>NZ_CABGGS010000001.1 GCF_902158555.1 Klebsiella spallanzanii
GATGGAATATAACAACGAGCGGCCTCATGAATCCCTGAATAACCTGACACCGGAAGAGTACCGGCTGATGGCTGAAAAACCGGAACTCTCAAAAAGTGCATGGAACTGAAGCAGGGGTGCTTACAATGCAGCCCCAATATCCTCAGAAGAACTGGTATCAGAAATTACTACATAGTCTTTTTCATCGATTCTATCGCCAGACCATCCCTCTAGCTTTTCATGAATTGTTGGCCTAAAAGTAATCATGCCGTCTAATTGGGTAATAGAACAACTATTCATTTTTTTGAATAGTGATTTTTTAGTTTTATAACCAAACTTATCCATTATATCTTTTACCCACCCAAGATATCTCTCATTGGACTTCTCCAACGAAAAAAAATCCTGATCGTCAGGATCAACCAACCGACTTGCTGATAATGCAAGCATTATTGCACTCCCCATTTTTGCATCGGTGCAATCTAAATTCAGTATAATACATTCGCCCTCAGGATCTTTTAATTGTGATCTATAGCCCGAATAGGTTTCTATTATATAAATATCTTGATTAAACTTAGCACTAGAGTGTCTCATTCTTTTAAAATCGCTATTCATTATTTCACCACCGTTATTTTCACATTTACGCCCTTATCTGTACCGTAAACAATTGCTTTATTTATCTACTCCCATTGCTGGGTTGTTGTGACCTTAGGAACGGCAACAATAACTTCCCGTTTGGTTATATTCTTTGCATATACAACTTTCCCCTTCAACTCATACTCTTTGAATGTTAGAGTAGAGTCGATATCCCCTTTAAGCTTTGTATAAATCCTACCAGGATTTTCAATACGGGAACGTGTGTTAGTATCCAGCGTTTTCACACTAGTTGCGACCCTACTTTTCTCATCAAAAAAATCAAATGTTTTAAAGTTTTCTGGAAGCCTGCTTGCTGGCGGTAACTGTCCCATTGCCTTGTGTTTCAGTAATCTGGGCACACGCGTGACTTACCGTTCGTGACAGGTTCAGCCCTTCATGCTGCCGGTTTCGCAGCACTACTACGGCCTCGGCTGACTTCTGCCGCCCCATCCCGGCACTTCACAGCACCAGTCACGGCACACATACAAATGGCCCCTTTAAAAATAAAAGGGGCATCTAACAATCGACCGTTCACCACTGTTCAGGCGATTAATGTATTCAATCTAGCTTAGATCCGGGAACGTAGTCAGGATCCTCGTCATCAGAATCCCAAAAATTAACTGGAGGGGCATATGCTCCATTATGTATTACAGGACACCATCCAAAATCATTATAAAATAAAGACAGTTCAACAATCTCATATATGTCATCACTTTCCTGGTTTAAAGTTATTAGTGCAGGTTCGTAATGGGTATACAAACCTCCCGCTCCTGCCATGGCTCGTTCCTCAAATAATTCTCGGTCCCAATCATAGACAACACCAAGTGTATCTGGGATAACTGTAAAAAACATGATCTCAAATTTATCAGAAACCTGAACTCTACATGGTATATTTTTTTGCTTTGAGAGCATTCCGGTAATTAAGTTATCTGGAAATTTAATCTTCAACATCATTTTTGCCAACCTTTATATAATCCTTCATATACAAGATTAATAATAGACAAATATCAACAGTATATTTTATTAGATTTTCAAGCCCAATTAAATCACACCCCTTCCCTGGAAACAAGAATATCTTATTTAGAGAAAACATTACCACTTATTGATATATAAGGTGCGACTCTCACCTCAGTTCTACTAACAAAAGAATTCGAATTCAGTTCGACATATAAATACTCACCTTTTGTATCTTTCCCTAGTAAAAGCGAACCAACCCCATCAATAGAATTATCAACAACATTGACTTCTCCATGCTTTATCACATAATGAACCCATCCTTCAACAATACTAAATGAAAAATCGATGCTGAATCCATGGTCATCCTTAACATGATAAATAAAACTTACATTCTCCCGCTCAAAGTAAACCGGTTCACTTTCAAAAAAAGCCAACAATTCAATCTCATCAGGAAAATTTTCTATAAACATTATTGGGTCGCTCCATTTTTCGGTATTGTTGTAATAAACTTACAAGAACCTAGTGTTGTTGTCACTAAATTACCCATTTCACCTGTAAATATTGTCATCGTTTTTGTTGGATTACCACCAAATTTATCGATGCTAATATTTTTATCCAATACAACAACGCGCCCATAGCGGTGACCATCTTTACTATCGACTACACGACTAATTGGAACATTTTCAATATCTCGGATTTGGAGAATCCCCTTTAAGTCCGATTGACTGACTGTAAATTGGCTAGCATTTTTATCTGAAAAGTACCGTTTAACAACATGTTTCCAGCCTTTTACCAAGACATTAGTTATGGATTGAACGATAGTTTTTTTAATTAGGCCCTAATGGACTCGTATAGATATTTTCTGTACAGATGTAGCCTGCTAAGTAAGATACTCCCCTCATACAGAAGGGAGATATCAAAATAGTCTGAAAATAATTACACTCGACTCTTACATCTGGCAAAAGCCAAACGTAGAGCGGCACCTACATCCTCATAAGAAACAGTGTCAGGAATGATGACATAATCAGATTCACTTATTCTATCTCCAGACCAACTTTCCAGTTTATCATGGCACATTGGCTCAATAGTTATTACCCCATTAACCCTGCGGATATTACAAAGATTCATTTTTTTAAACATTACTTTTTTTGTCTTATAACTATATTTTTGCATTATGTTAGCAACCCATTTCTTATAATGAATCCCAACTATATCTCGATCAAAAAAACAGTTTTCCTCAGGGTTAACTATTTTACTATTATCCAGAGCAACACAGACCGCGCTACCCAAATCAAAGTCTGAGCTATCTGCATTCAGAATCGAACAATAGCTTTCGTAGTCGTTTATCAATATACGGCAGCCTGATAACGTCACGATACTATACAAATCACCATTAAAGCTGACACTGGCATTATCACCCTGTGTTAAGTGTATATTTTTCATTTAACCACCGTAATTAAAACATTAACGTTCTTGGTTTTTCCATAAGCAATAGCATTATTAATATGCTCCCACTGCTGATTTGTTGTGGCTTTAGGCACAGCAACCAATACATCCTTCCTTACTATATCTGATGTTTTAAGAGTGAAACCACTTTTTGTTGCAGATACATAGTTTGCAGCCTTATCAATATCACGTTTTAAAGAATAATAAATTTCTTTAGGTGTTCTAATTTTTGCTGCGGTTTGCGTGTTAAGAGTTTTAACACTTATGGCAATACCTTTCCTCGCATCAAAGAAATCAAATGTTTTAAAGTTTTCTGGAAGCCTGCTTGCTGGCGGTAACTGTCTGGCCATATAGTCCTCAAACGTAAATCCCTGTTTGTAATTTCCCTCGACCCAGCTCATCGGAGTTCGGCTTCCATCCTTCTCAATTTTATATATATCCCGAATATCAACAAGACTGCGAGAATTTTTTGCTACAACCTTCTCAAGCGCCTTAACCCCATTAACCGTGAGCTTCGCGCCATACTTGGCAGCCCCCGCAACACCCAGCACCGACGTTACAGCCTCCGTCATCAACTGACCAAATTCCAGGCCTGCGCTGTAGGCTCCATTCACGCCCGCTTTTTGATAGCTGGCTTTCATGGCATCAAGACGGGCTACATAACTCTGCTTGACGCTGTTAGTGATTGCAGACCAGACGTCATCTTCACGCATCAAAGCTTTAAACGCGTCAATCGCCTGCGAGGGATTTTCCATCAAAGCAATCGCGCTCTGGGCGGTCTCAACGAATTCAACCGGAACACCTGAGACCATACCAGCCAGAAACGCACCGTTCTGCGTCTGACTCGTTACTCCCCACCGGGCTTTCACAAACGCTTTTTCCATCGGCGTTTTAGCGGCAGCCAAATCCTTGTCCATCAGCTCTTTTTGCTTATGGCTTAGATAGTTATACCGGAACGTCGTCTCTGCTGCATTGGCACCGCTGTATACCCCATTTGCTTTCCCGGTAAAGACGGCACCTGCAGTTGCGCCCAGAACTCTTGCCATCTGCGCCTGCTGCTCGGACTTAACCCGCCACTGTTCAGGTTTAACGGTGTTTTCCCCCAAAAGCACTCCGGCCAGTTCCGCAGCCAGCGCCCCTGCCGCAGCCCCCTTACCATCGCCGCCGGCAATCTCGGCGCTGATGCCCGACAGCACCGCGTGGCTGAGCATTCTGCCATGCGGCCCCAGCACCTGACCGTTGTCGCCAATCAGCCCCGCCCCTTCGGCGTTGATCTGACCGGCGACGTTCGCCAGCAGGGCCGTGCTCAGATTATCCCGGAAGCTACCGCCGTTGATGGCGGTGTTCAGGCTGGAGCTGATAACCGACTGCCCGGCAATCCGCTGGGCGATTTTGGCCCAGCCCTCATTCTTAATCAGCACGGGCAGGCGGGCTTTATCCGCCGGGACATCCAGCCCCATCATTTTGTCGAACCCGGCCAGCGCGCCGCCAATCGCCATCGACGTCGCCAGCGATTTCACCGAACTGCTGCTGCCCATCGTTTTCAGGGTTTTCGACAGGTTACCCTTGTGTTCAACCAGCGCCACCGCGGCCTGCGACATCAGCGATGACATCCCGGCATAGGCCGAGCCATAGACCATCGTCGCGGTCGTGCCTGCCGCTCCGGTGGCCGATACCGCGCTGGTCGCTGCTGCCGCCGCCAGTCCGGTTCCCGCCGTGGCGGCCGCCACCGCAACAGCAATCACTGCCGCCACCACCGGGTTCAGGCTCTGGCTTTTATAGTTCCAGCTGTCGTAAGCGTTCTTAACCGTATTCCACTGCACATCGCTGCGGGTATTCAGTCCCTTCAGCCACGCGGTGCCGGGCAGCTCACCCAGCGCGGTCACGGCACCCTGCAGCGTCTGCGCATTTTTGGTCCGCACATCAGCGCTGATGCCGCTAGCCGCATCGATGGTCAGCTTGCCACCCGCATGAATTGACGGCAGGACCCACTTATCTTCGCTGTAGCCCCGGTTGCTCTGCTTGATGTAAAAACCTTTCGAGTTAGTTACCGTCTGCTCGAAAGTGGTATTTTTCACCGCCCGGAAGTTGACCTTTCCGTTGGTGCTGGTGAGGCGAGCGTTTTTCCCTGCCGCGATTTTACTCGCCTCATAGGTGCTGTCGTCGCGGCTCAGCAGGTTGATATCGCCCCCGGCGGTAAACTCGGTGACCCTTTTTATCGTCTCGTGCTTCGTCTTTTTAATGGTGGTTTTCTTACCCCACCACTTGCGCTTGACGGTTTTCTTCTCGTAGTGGCTCGATTCCTCCATCGCCTGGGCATACAACCAGCCGCCTTTCGCCGCCACGTCCATCGTGCCTTTTGCAATCAGCCGGGTCGCCTGGAACAGAATGCTGCCGCCGGAAATCACCGTCAGCGCCGCGCCTGAGTTCAGCGTGACGCCGGTCTGGGTGACCGCTTCGCTCCAGCTGCTGCCCTTTTCCCGATATTGCGTCCCCTTCACCGCCTCCAGGCGCATATTGCCGCCAGAGGTCAGGAAGATATTGCCATTGGAGGTCAGACTGCTGCCCGCCGCCTGAATCGTTCCACTGGCCGCCAGCGTCAGCTGGTTTGCACCGCGTAGACTGCTGAATACGTTGAGTTCATCATGGTTATTGTCATTTTTACCGTCGGTGACGCTGTAACCTTTGGCGGGCAACAGGATATGCCTGCCGGCCTGCAGGGTGGCTTTATCTCCGGCGACCACGCTGGCGCCGGGCAGCGAGATATCCGCCGCCGCGCTGATCAGCAGGTTTTTGCCTGCCTTCAGCACGCTGCGCAGCTCCGGCGTACGGCTGGCGGGGAAATACGGGCTGAAGCGCTCGCTGAGTGTACGCATACTGAAATCAGCCTGCGCCCTTGAAGTCATGCTGATGTTCCCGCCAGCCTCCGCACGAATGCCTTTTAAGGTCAGGTTTTTACCGCTGCTGAGGGTAATATCACCCGATGCACGCAGCGGATCGCCCGGCAACATGCGGTTTAACAGTTCCTGTTTCCGCTCTGCAGAAAGCTGAACGCCGGGGCGCTGATGGTCCAGCATCGCTTCATTTTTATCGACGGTGATATCACCGCCCGCCGTCATGGCGATGTTTTTGCTCTGTACCGGCAGGCGGGTGTTTTTGAGCAGAATATTGCCGCCCGCGTTAATGAAGAGATCGCCAGTGGCTTCGAGGCTTCCCAGCCAGCGGGTACCGTCGGCATGAAAGTAGTGCGGCGCTTCGCTGGTGTGCGAGGTGACGTTGCCGCTGCGGCTGACGAGGGTAATATTGCGCCCTTTCACTTCACTCTGCTTGACTTCAAGCCCGCCGCCGGAGAGTACGGAGATATCTTTCCCCGCCGTCAGCAGCGCCTGCGTCATGCGGGTGGTTTTATCCGCCAGCAGCGTGATGTCGCCGGTCGCCTTCATCACATCGCTGGTAATAATCGTGCCGGAGCGCAGGAGGATATTATTGGCGGTGATAGTGTCGGGACGTGCAATGACGCTGGCGTATTTAGCACCGCCGGGATGCGGTTCGCTGCTTTCAATGCGTTCGGAGAAGTCGGCAACCAGGTTGCCGCCTGCTTTCAGACGGGAAACATGTAATTTACTCTGCACCCAGTCGGTTGTTTCACTTGAATGTCGAAATTTATGCTCTTGTGGAATGCCATATAGTTTAGAAACCCCTTTTTCTTTCTCCGGGGCGAGGGCTCGGGAGACTGGATTATTTCCGTAGAAGAAATATTTTTGCAAAACACCTTCATAACGGTTTTCGTTGATAAGTGAACGTCCGGTCAGTATTGCATCACGAGCAGCGCTAATATCTCCCAGCCTGTTAACCAGGCTAGTGGAATGGATATAGAGATTTTGCCCCGCGCTGATAACCGGTCTGGCCCCCTGAATTTGCACGGTATAGCGTGTTTTTTCAGTATTCAACCAGGTCAGGTTTGCAAAATCAACCGAACCGAACCAACGTTCAGGCTCACCGGTATCCATAGCACCAGTCACCCGAACAGGAGCCATAAGACCGCCGTGCGGCCCTAAATGTGTCCAGTACCAACCCAGCCGGTTATTCGACACCTGCGCACTTCCCGGCTTCTCCGTTCGTACCACCGCCTCAGCTTTATTAATCACATTCTCAAGCCGGTCCGTCCGTATCACCAAATCGCCGCTGTTGGTCTGAATACGCGCCGAGCGGTTCTCCACCAGCTTCGCCTTATTCCCCTTCGCGTCCTTCTGGATCCACATACTCTTGTTGCTGTGCAGTGCAGCGCCGTTGGTATTGCGCACCGTCTCAGCGAAAATACGCATATCGCCGTGGGCGGTGGTGGCGCTGCGGTTTTCCAGCGTCGTGGCAGCCAGGGTCATATCGCGTTCGGCCCTGACGCTGGCACCCGCCGTGGTGGATAAGCTACGGGCGCTGACGTTCAGGTCGGTCTGCGCTTTCACGTTGCCGAGGGTGATTTTCCCCGCCGTAGTCAGCGAAATGTCCCGCTGGGTCGAGGTGATGTCATTAAGATTGACGCCAACGCCAGCTTCCGTCGCCACCAGGCGTATTTTATTGGCGTACATCCCGCCCAGCGCTTTGGTGTCTACTGCCAGTTGAGGTTTCGCGCCCTCCCCGGCAATGGGCTTAATGCTGCCATCCTGAAAATTAACCTTGTTCGCCCCCTGGGTCAGGCTCACCGTGCGACCGCGAATTTTACCGTTCAGCTCCGTCGCCCGGCTGATCACATCGACATACTCCGCCGAACCGCCGTCAAGACCCTTGCTGCCGATAATCACGCTGCCTTTTTTCACCTCCAGCGCGCTCAGCGCCCCCTGCTTATCCAGTTGCGGCTTACCGGTGGTCAGCGTCACGCCAGGGGTATTGATAAAACTGCACCCGTCGCAGGTAATGCCGTTCGGGTTGGCAATCATCACGTTAGCCTTCTTCCCGGCCACCTCCAGCTTGCCGTTCAGCGTCGAACGGGTGCCGCTCGTCACTTCATTGATAATCAGCTCCGCCGCCTTGCCTTTGAGATTCGGGTTTGCCCCGAGCTGTCCAGCCAGCTGCGATTTCGCCGCAGCGGTGGCGTTATTCAGTACCGCGCCGGGGGCGTTAATGCTGAAATCGGTGTAGCGGTTATGCGAAATACCCGCAGAATTGGGGGTGGCGATATTGACCACCGGGACGTTGCCCGGCTTCATCACCACTTTGCTGTTGCCGTTCGCCGCCGTGATACCGGCGGCGATGGCGGGGTGCATGGGCTGCACGGCGGTCAGATAAATCAACAGCCAGCCTGCCGCCCGCGCTAACGGGTGGAGTAGTTTTTCCATTGTGATAAATATCCTTATTTGTTGTGCCGGCAGTTAAAGCGTGAGGGTGGCCTGCCAGTAAACCACCGGTTTATCCGGGCTCAGCGAGTCGGGCCAGGCGAGCGGGAAGCCCACGGAGAGCGACTGCGTAAACCAGCGCCCGCTCAGCTCCAGTCCCAGAGCAGATCCGACTACGTTGCCGCCGGCAATTTTTCCGTTCTCGCTCATCACATGACCCGCATCCAGCGCGCCAGTCAGCGACAGCGTTCCCAATCGCGGCAGGGTTAGCCACTGCCAGGTCAGCTCATTACGCCAGTAGCCGCCGCGGTTGCCGGTCAGATACTGCTCCTTAAATCCTCTGACCGAATACTGACCGCCAACGGAGATGCGCTCGCTGGCATACAGGGTATCGGGGGTGGTCTGGCCGTATGCGGAGGTCAGCCAGTACAGAGAAGATGTCACGGGATAAAACCAGCTGCCGTTGAGGCTAAAACGGCGATATTCACTGCGCGGGAGCGACGGATGCGCCGGGTCGTCTTCCGTCGCTCCGGCGATGCCCAGGCCATGAGCGAAAGCGGGACCGACCGTCAGCCAGCCGCCCGCCAGCGAGCGACTGTAGTTAAGGCCGGTAGTCAGACTAGTGAGCGTTGGACTGCTGACGTTCAGACGCACGCCGCCGAGGCTGTTTTCGGTTTTGCGGCGGGCGAAATCGACATCCAGCGCCAGGCGCTGTTTGCCGTCGCGCCACAGGGTACGGTTCACCGTCGCCCGCTGAGTCTGCACGCTGCCGTCATAACGCCAGCTGGCGGATGACTGCCCTGTCGAAACAGGCTGATAAAAGTCGGACCAGCCGTACTGCGCACTGAAAAGCCAGTAGCCATAAGGCAGGGTGACGCCCGCCTGCAGGCTGCGGCTGCGGCGATCGTGGTGAAACTCGCTGTCGCGGGCGGCAGAGAACGACCACTGGTCAGCCAGCCGCAGCAGGTTGTCTGCCACCAGCCCGGCGTTCATCTGCCCACGACCAGTGCTTTTTTGCCCGCTATTGTCCGCCCCAAGCGTCAGGCTGACGGGAAAGCGGGTGCTGGTCGGTATCAACTGAACCTGCGAATATCCGGCAGTGCTTCCCGGCAGGATATCGATGGTTAACTGGCGGGAAGCCAGCCGGTTGAGGCGCTCAAGCCCCTGCTCCAGATCGCGCAGATTAAGCACCTGCCCTTCCACGCCGGGAAAAGCCATCCGCAACGATGCTTCTTTTTCGCCGTCGACGCGGACCGATTCCACTCGCCCTTCGGTCACGGCAATGTTCAGCCTTCCTGCGGAGATATCCTGTTCCGGTAGCCAGGCGCTGGAGGTGATGTAGCCTTTTTCGAGATAGGCCTGGGTGATGTCCCGCACGCGCTGGCGAATATCCTGAAACGTCATACAACCACGAGCCGGAACTGAGGCGAAGCGCGTTTGCGCCGAACGAGAGAGCACCGTCACGCCGGAGACCTCCACGCGCTGAAGCGCATAACAACGGCTGTCTTCGGTCAATGCTGGCGCATCAGGCAGACGCGGGGGTGGCGAAGTACCCTGCAGCGAGTCACGCTGCTGTTGGGCCTGTTCCAGCAGCGCTTTTTGCTGCTGCTCAATAGTATTGTGGTCAGCCGGGCTTAGCGGTGCAGCCGCCAGAGAAACAGGGAAAACCAGCAGAATAGCGGCGCTGAAAAGCGCGCAGGGGAAAGCGGATTGCACAGGCATCGAAACTCCATTTTCGTGACTTAGTGCAAATAGTTATCATTAACAGCGCTGATTAATCCATAATTTCTCCACAATTGAGGCTGGAAAATGGTCATTTTAGGAATAGTGATCGGTCGAATGGCTGCGAGTGTCTTAATTACAAGGGGCCTAAGGGATGTTGATGCTGGTCTGCTTTTCCCGGGGGCGGCGCAAAGCGCCTTGCCCGGGCTACAGGTTCGTGCGGTCTGAGGGTTGGGTAGCCCGGGTAAGGCGTCAGCCGCAACCCGGGGGATGTTGATGCTGATGCTGGTCTTCCTTGCCCGGGCTACGGGTTCACCGCCGTCTGCGGACGAGTAGCCCGGACAGATGCGCAGCATCGCCTCCGGGATCCGTTTACAGCTTCAACACCGCGCGCGAGTATGCGTCTATCGCCAGCGCCACATCGTCGGCGGTAACCGACTCGGCGGGGTGATGGCTGATGCCGCCCTTGCAGCGCACAAACAGCATCGCTGACGGCCAGCGTTCGGCGATAGCGATGGCATCATGCCCGGCGCCGCTCGGCAGGCTAACTGAACGCCCCTGCACCTCCTGCACCGCCTCGCTTAATACCCGCTGCAATTCGCTATCGCAGGCGGTGGCGGCAATGCGGTAAAACTCTTCGGCGCTGAACTGCAGCTGGCGACGGGCGGCAATGTCCTGCGCTCGCGTCAGCAGCCTGTTCAACAGCGCATCGAGCGGCTGGTCGTTCGGCCCGCGAATATCGAGGGTCAGCGTCACTTCGCCGGGGATCACGTTAACCGCGCCGGGAGCGCAGCGCAGCGTCCCTACCGTAGCAACCAGATTCCCGCCCTGCTCGCGGGTCAGGTTTTCGACCAGCACCATCCACTCGGCAGCGGCGGCCAGCGCATCTTTGCGATGACTCATCGGCACCGTCCCGGCGTGCCCGGCCTCGCCGGTAAAGCAGCAGTTCAGGCGGCGTGCGCCGTTGATAGCCTCCACCACGCCCAGCGCCAGCCCTTCCTGCTCCAGACACGGCCCCTGCTCGATATGCAACTCCAGATAGGCGGCAATTTCCTCCTGGCTGCGGGCAGCAAGGTGAATACGCGCCGGATCCAGCCCGGCCAGCACCATCGCCTGCGCCACGCTGACGCCATCGGCATCGGTCTGCGCCAGCCAGCTCTCAGGCCAGGTACCGGTCAGCCCGCGGCTGCCAAGCAGCGTAATGCCGAAACGCGTCCCCTCTTCATCGCAAAAACCGACAATCTCGATAGCCTTTTTCAGCCTCCGCCCCTGTCGGTGCAGGCTGTGCACCACCTCAATCGCCGTCAGTACGCCGAGCATGCCATCGTAGCGCCCGGCGTTGCGCACGGTATCAAGGTGCGACCCCAGCAGGATAGCCGGTGCGCCTTCCTGTTCCCCTTCGTAGCGCCCGCAAATATTGCCGACGCTGTCCTGCCAGACGGTCATACCGGCCTGGGTCATCCACAGCGCCGCCTGCTGGTTGGCCTGCAGATGCTGGGGTGACAAATAAACCCGGGTCAATCCCTCCGGCGTTTCGCTGATCGCGGCCAGCTCATCGGCGCGGGCCATGACCCGCGCTGCGGCCTGCTGCATCTCCGCCTGCTGGCGTGTTGTTTGACTCATTGCGCGCTCTCGCTGCGATAGTGATCCCACGCCGCCTGCATCGCTGCGCCCTGAGTGGTCGAGAATTTGAGATAGTTGAGCACCGACTCCAGCGCGCTGAGGGTGGTCATCACGCAATCCTTACGCGCGTTGTAGCCCATGGTGCCGATACGCCACACTTTGCCGTGCAGCGGGCCAAACGAGGTACCGATTTCAATGCCGAAATCTTCCAGCATCAGCTTGCGCGCCTGGTCGCCGTTGATCCCCTGCGGGATCACCACGCCCAGCACGTTGTTCATCTTGTGTTTCAGATCGCCGAAGGTCTCCAGCCCCATCGCCTGGATGCCTTTTACCAGCGCGTCACCGTGCAATTTATGGCGGGCGATACCGTTATCCAGACCTTCCTGCAGGATCAGACGCGCGCATTCGCGGGCAGCAAACAGCGCCGAAGTGGCTTCGGTATGGTGGTTCAGGCGCTCCGGCCCCCAGTAATCCATAACCATGCCAAGGTCGAAGTAGTTGGAGTAGATCATCTCTTCGTCGCCGTCGCGATGGGCATCGGTACGGATCCCCTCTTCCACGCATTTACGGCGGCGAATGGCCTCTTCCATGCGCGCGCTGAGCGTCACCGGCGAGGTCCCGGACGGGCCGCCGAGGCATTTTTGCATCCCCGCCGACACCGCATCCAGCTGCCAGGCATCGGTTTCCAGCGGGTTTCCGCCCAGCGAGGCGGTGGCGTCGGTGTAAAACAGCACGTCATAGCGGCGGCAGATTTCCCCCAGCTCCGCCAGCGGCTGCAGCATGGTGGTGGAGGTATCGCCCTGTACCGTTAGCAGCAGACGCGGGCGCACGCGTTTGATGGCATCTTCAACCTGATCCGGGGTAAACACCTCACCCCACGGCACTTCAATGGTGTGTACTTCCGCCCGGCAGCGGCGGGCGATTTCACACAGCAGATGACCAAAGCGACCAAATACCGGCACCAGTACCTGGTCGCCGGGACGAATAGCCGAAATCAGAATCGCCTCAATCCCCGCCCGAGAGGTTCCGTCCACCAGCATCGTCCAGCGGTTTTCGGTCCGAAATACGCCACGGTACAGCGCCATGACCTCATTCATATAGTGGGTCATCGCCGGGTCATACTGGCCAATAAGCTGGCTCGACATGGCGCGCAGCACGCGCGGGTCGGCGTTAATCGGGCCAGGCCCCATCAGCAGGCGCGACGGCGGGTTGATTTGCGAAAACTGAGTGATATCCATCTTTAAGTCCTTATTGATTGAGGCCGCGCACGGATGAAATAAACTGCTTCAGCTCGCTGGTCTGCGGGTTGGCAAACAGCGTTTTGCTGTCGCCCTGCTCCCAGACCCGTCCCTGATGCATAAACACTACGCGGTCGCCCACTTCGCGGGCAAAATTCATTTCATGGGTCACGAGAATCAGCGTCATTCCCTCCGCTGCCAGCTGCTCCAGCACTTTGAGCACTTCGCCAACCAGCTCCGGGTCCAGCGCCGAGGTTATCTCGTCACAGAGTAAAACTTTTGGCGACATCGCCAGCGCCCGGGCAATCGCCACGCGCTGCTGCTGGCCGCCGGAAAGACTGGACGGGTAGTAATCAAGTCGGTCGCCAAGCCCCACTTTTTCCAGCATCCGTTGGGCCAGTTCGCGGCACTCGGCGGCGCTCTTTTTCAGTACCCGGCGCGGTGCCAGCATGACGTTTTCCAGCGCCGTCATATGCGGGAACAGGTTAAAGTTCTGGAACACCATGCCGATAGAACGGCTGATTTCCCGCGCCTGGGAATCGCGGTCGGTAATGGTCATCCCGCCGAGCTTAATGCTGCCATCCTGATAGCCTTCAAGACCATTAATGCAACGCAGCAGCGTGCTTTTGCCGGACCCGCTGCGGCCGATAATCGAGATAACTTCGCCCATATCGATATCCAGATCGACACCCTTGAGCACGTGGTTATCGCCGTAATACTTCTGCATCTGATTAATGGTGATGAGAGGCATTGAATTTGTTCTCCAGATAACGGCTGTAGCGGGACAGCGGGTAACACAGAATGAAGTAGCCCAGCGCCACCAGCGCAAAGACTTTAAACGGCTGATACGTCACGTTGGTCAGCATCGTTCCCGCTTTCGTCAGCTCGACGAAGCCGATAATCGACGCCAGCGCCGTGCCCTTAATCACCTGGACGGCAAAACCCACCGTCGGGGCGATAGCGATCCGCAGCGCCTGCGGGGCCACTACCCGAAATAGAGTCTGACCAAAGCTCAACCCCAGGCAGCGCGAGGCTTCCCACTGCCCTTTTGGTAGAGCACGAATGCTGCCGAACCAGATATCGAGCAAAAAGGCGCTGGTATAAAACGTTAGCGCCAGCGACGCCGCCGTCCATGCCGAAACGTCAATGCCGAACAGCGCCACGCCGAAAAAGGCCAGAAACAGCTGCATCAGAAGCGGCGTTCCCTGAAACAGTTCGATATAGCCGCGGATCAGACGTTTTACCTGGCGTCCACCGGTCATACGCAGCAGCAATAACGGCAGAGTGACCAGCGCACCACCGATAAACGCCACCAGCGACAGCAGCACCGTCCAGCGCCCGGCGAGCAGCAGATTGCGGACAATGTCCCAATCGGTAAAGGTGGTCATCATGCCTGCACCCCCAGCCATTTACGCCCTGCCGCCATCAGCAGCTGGCGCATCGTTATCGACAGCACTAAATAAATGCCCGTCGTCACCAGATACACCTCAAAGCTGAGGAAGGTGCGCGACTGAATCAGGTTGGCGGCGAAGGTCAGCTCTTCATAAGAGACCTGCGACACCACCGATGAACCGAGCATCACGATAATGCACTGGCTAACCAGCGCCGGATAAATACGCTGTAGCGCGGGCGGCAAAATCACCTGAATAAAGGTCTGCGTTCGGGTCAATCCCAGCACGCGCCCTGCCTCCCACTGCCCTTTCGGCGTCACCTGAATTCCGGCACGCACGATCTCGGTACTGTAGGCCCCGAGGTTCACCACCATCGCCAGCAGCGCGGCCTCGCCCGCCGTCATCTTTAGCCCCAGATTCGGTAAGCCGAAGACGATAAAAAATAGCTGAACCACAAACGGCGTGTTGCGAATCAGTTCGACATACCCGCCCCAAATTCGGCTGAACCACGAGGTGCGCCCGCTGCGGATAGCCGCGCCCAAAATGCCTATCGTCAGGCCGCCGATGGTCGCCAGCACCGTCAGTTGAACGGTCACCCACAGTCCCGCCAGCAGCTCCGGCCAGTGCGGCCAGAGCTCAGAAAAATGAAGTTGCTCCGTCATGCCCGGGCCTTACGCGCCAAGGTTGGCAGGCAGCGGCGCTTTCAGCCACTTTTGAGACAAATCGTTCAGCGTGCCGTCTTTGACGCCTTGCTCAATCAGCGCATCCACTTTCGCTTTCAGTGCCGGTTCATTCTTTTTCAGCCCGATAAAGCACGGCGAATCTTTCAGCATAAAGCTCGGTACCGGGGCTTTATCCGCATTCTGCCGCGAGATAGCCGCCACCACCAGGTTGCCGGTCGCCACATACTGCACCTGGCCGGAAAGATACGCCGACAGCGTGGTGTTGTTATCTTCGTAGCGCTTAATCTGCGCTTCTTTCGGCGCTACGCTGGTCAGCACCATGTCTTCCACCGCGCCGCGGGTCACACCAACGCTTTTCCCGCTCAGCGCCGCCGGGTCTTTCAGCTCAGCGCCTTTCGGGCCAAATACGCCGAGGAAAAACGGCGCATAGGCGCGGCTGAAATCAATCACCTTCTCGCGCTCGGCGTTTTTCCCGAGGCTGGAAATCACCAGATCCACCTTATCGGTTTGCAGATAAGGTACGCGGTTGGCGCTGGTGACCGGCACCAGCTGCAATTTGAGCTTCATCTCTTTGGCGAGGTATCGCGCCATGTCGATGTCGTAGCCCTGCGGCTGAAGGTCGGTGCCCACCGAGCCAAACGGCGGGAAGTCCTGCGGCACCGCAATGCGGATAACGCCGCGTTTTTCAATATCCTGGAGCTGGTCAGCCTTCGCCGCCGACAGGTTGGTTAACAGACAAGCGGCCCCGGCCAGTGCGATCAACAGTTTCTTCATGATGTTTACCCGTTACGTTAGCATGAAACAAAAGATTCTTTAAAGTCACTTTTGCAACTAATGTGCCAGATAAATCTCAGCGTTAAGCCATTAACCGAAATTCCGTTAACCGCAGGGAATAAAAGAAAAAGAGAGGAATTAAGAGGAAACGGAGGTGCGTCTCCTCGTTATTTTAGCGCACCAAAACTATGCAAAGCACCACGCTGGCGCCCCATTATCGTTGTTCCAGTTCGTCCAGTTGCTGGTAAAGGGTCGCTATGTCGTGAATGCGCGGACGCCCTTTATCGAGGATTTCATGCAGGAAAGCGTTCGACAGCAGATTGATCAGGCTATTGACCGAGGCGTAGCTGTCGTAGGCCGATACGCTATCCAGCGGCGCACAGAGCTGCCAGCGCGCCAGCGGAAACAGGCCGTGGGCCTGCGGCTCGCACATCAGCAAAACCGGGATCCCGCTGCTCTGTAGCTGCTGCAACAGCGGGCGAATAATTCGCGGGCGGCGGCGGAACGCCATCACCACCACCAGATCTTCGGCAGTTAAATCCACCAGCTCTTCGCTTAAGCTTTGCCCCGGCTGCGGCAGCACCAGCACCTGCCCGCGCGCCTGTAATAGCTGCTGGCGCAGGTGCAGCGCCGCAGGATAAGCATTGCGCATGCCGACAATAACAATACGCCGGGCGGCAACCAGCGCCTGAATCGCCTCGGCGAACTGCTGCACATCCAGCGCGTTGACCCACTGGGTCAGGTTCGCCATCTCCTGTTTATAATGGCGCGCCAACAGCGTGTTGCCCTGAACAGCATCGCGGTTGTCGGTCAGCGGCATGCCGCTCTGGCGCAGCGTGCGCAGCTCATCGCGCATATCTTTATATTTCTCATAGCCCAGACGCTTGAACAGACGGCTGACCGTGGCCTTCGATACGCCGCTAAGCTGTGCCAGCTCTGCGCTGTTGTAACTAATCAGGTCATCAAAATGATCGAAAATAAAATCCGCCACCCGCTGCTCCTGGGGCGATAAAGACGCGTATTGCTCTTTTAGTCGTTCATCAAGCTGTTGCATAAGACCTCTGTAACTTTCGTTTCACCGCATCATAACCATATCCGCTTTCATAATGCATGCCAGTTCCGCAAAAAATGCGCGGTGTCGGCAGCGGTTGAAACTTTACGTTCAGACATGGAACAGCTTTTGCAACCCTCAGCAAACGATTCTGTTAATTGAGGACACTCCATGCAAAGTCATGTTGCCGCCCACGGGATGGCGGTCGCCCCCCATCATCTGGCCAGCCAAAGCGCGCTGGCGGTTCTGCGCGAAGGGGGAAGCGCGATCGAAGCCATGGTCGCCGCCGCCGCGACGATTGCCGTGGTTTACCCACATATGAACGGACTCGGTGGCGATGGTTTCTGGCTTATCGTCCCGCCCGAGGGCGACCCCATTGCTATCGACGCCAGCGGCGCGGCGGGTTCGCGAGCAACGCCGCAGGCCTATGCCGGGCTGGCGCACATTCCCCATCGTGGCCCGCAGGCAGCGCTGACCGTGGCGGGTACCGTTAGCGGCTGGGATGAAGCGCTGAAGATTTCGCGCGATTTAACCGCAAGTGAGCTGCCGCTGACGCGCCTGCTGGAGGACGCCATCGGCTACGCGGAAAACGGCATCCCGGTCACCGCCTCGCAGGCCAGCGCAACCGCCGGCAAATTCAGCGAGCTGCGCGACCAGCCCGGCTTTGCCGAAACGTATCTGGTCGACGGCCAGCCGCCGAAAGCCGGCAGCCGCTTTTTACAACCAGCACTGGCGAACACTTTGCGTCGTTTAACAGAGGAAGGATTAGACAGCTTCTATCGCGGACCGCTGGCGGAGCATCTGGCTCGCGACATGGAAAAATACGGGCTGCCGGTGACCCTCAGCGATCTGCAGCAGCATCGCGCCCGCCGTCCGCTGCCGCTCCGGCTCGATCATCAGCACGGCGAACTGTGGAACCTCGCGCCGCCGACTCAGGGGCTGGTTTCGCTGGCGATCCTCGGCATCACCGACCGGCTGGCGATGGCCGAGGCTGACGAGGCGATGACCGTCCACCGCATTGTTGAGGCCACCAAGCTGGCCTTCGGTCTGCGCGACGCGCATATCACCGACCCGCGCCACCTGGATGTCGATATTCAAAGCCTGCTGGAACCCACCGCGCTACAGCCGCTGGCGGATAAAATCAACGACCAGCAGGCCGCTCCGTGGGGCGCAGGCAAAGGTCCGGGCGATACGGTGTGGATGGGCGTGATCGATAAAAACGGCCTTGCGGTTTCCTTTATTCAGAGCCTCTATCACGAGTTCGGTAGCGGCGTGGTGCTGCCCGATAGCGGGATCGTCTGGCAGAACCGTGGAGCGTCGTTCAGCCTTGACCCGAGCCACCTGCTGGCGCTGGCCCCCGGTAAGCAACCGTTCCATACCCTGAATCCCGCCGCCGCACGGCTAAACGATGGTCGGGTGATGGTTTATGGCTCGATGGGCGGCGACGGCCAGCCGCAAACCCAGGCCGCCATCTTCACCCGCTACGTAATGCAAAATGCGCCACTGCAGGAGAGCATCACCCGGCCGCGCTGGCTGCTGGGGCGCACCTGGGGGCAGACTTCGGACTCACTCAAGCTGGAGGGCCGCTTCAGCGCTGAAAGCATCGCCCAACTGCGCGAGCTGGGGCACGACGTTGAAGTTCTGGCCGATTTTAGCGAAGCCATGGGCCACGCCGGGGCGATTGTTCGCCACCCCAATGGCCTGTTTGAGGGGGCCAGCGATCCGCGCAGCAACGGCTCCGCCGCCGGATATTAGGAGCAGATAATGAACACACCGCACAATGAATGGGACGCTTATCTCACACAAATGGAACAGTTGCTGGCGCTGGAGCTGGACGAAGAACGCCGCGCAGAGCTCAGAGTGCAGTTCAGCCGCATTGCGGCGATGGCCGGGCCGCTGCTGGCCTTTCCCCTCGACGAGCGCATCGAAATTGCCGGAGTGTATAAAGCATGAAGCTCAATGAAATGACGATTCACGACATACAGCGCGCGCTGAACAGCGGTGAACTCAGCGCCAAAGAGATTGCCCGCCATACGCTGGAGAACATCGCGCGCGTTAACCCGCAAATCAACGCCTGGACCCACGTCAGCGAAAAGCGAATGCTGGCTGAAGCGGAGAATATCGACACCCTGCGGCGGGAAAAAAAGCCTCTGCCCGCGCTGGCTGGCGTTCCCTATGCGGTGAAAAATCTGTTTGATGTCGCCGGACACACGACCCTTGCCGGAGCGCAGCTGCTGAGCGACCGTCCTGCGGCGACTGCCGATAGCTGGGCGGTACGCCAGCTGCATAGCGCGGGCGCGCTGCTATCCGGCATGTTGAATATGGATGCCTACGCCTACGGTTTTACCACTGAAAATAGCCACTACGGGGCGACGCATAACCCGCACGATCTTTCGCGGATCGCCGGAGGTTCTTCAGGCGGATCGGCGGCAGCGGTGGCCGCCGGGCTGGTCCATTTTTCGCTGGGGAGCGATACCAACGGCTCTATTCGCGTCCCGGCCTCGCTGTGCGGGATATTTGGCCTGAAGCCGACCCTTGGCCGCTTGTCGCGCTCCGGTAGCCATCCGTTCGTCGCCAGTCTTGACCACATCGGCCCGTTTGCCCGCAGCGTTTGCGACCTTTCAGCGGTTTATGACGCGCTACAGGGCCGCGATCCCGCCGATGGTTTTCAGGCTGACAAGGCCAGCGAGCGCACGGCGAATCTGCTGCCGCGGGGCCTGGAAGGGCTGCGCTGCGCCACCCTCGGCGGCTATTTTTCAACCTGGTGCGATAGTGATGCGCGTACCGCCGTCGCTCGCGTAGCCCAGGCGCTTGGGGCGCATGAAGAGCTGATCTTCCCGGAGGCCGAACTGGCCCGGTCGGCGGCGTTTATTATGAGTGCCTCCGAGGGGGGAAATCAGTACCTGCCCGCCCTGCGCCGCGAACCTGAACGTTTTGAGCCAAACTCCCGCGAGCGCCTGCTGGCAGGGGCGATGATTCCAGCATCCTGGTATCTCCAGGCCCAGCGCTTCCGCCGCCATGCTCAGCAGGCGTTTAAAGCCCTGTTCGCCCATGCCGATGTGCTGATCGCCCCGGCGACGCCTTGCAGCGCCACGCTTATCGGCGCGCAGACGATGGAGATCAACGGTCAGCCGCTGCCCATTCGCGCCAGTATGGGAATGTTGACCCAGCCTATCTCTTTCCTGGGGTTACCGGTGGTCACGGTACCGCTGCGCACGGCGAGCGGGCAGCCGATTGGCCTGCAATTAATTGCCGCGCCGTTTAACGAACAAGCCTGCCTGCGCGTGGCGCGGGCGCTGGAAGAGATGGGCATGACCGATGCCCGACCTGCGGAGATAGCAGCATGATGACGCAAGAGCATATTAATCGCCCGCTCGTCCTCGCCGAAGTAACGGCGGCATTTTACCGCTATGAGGAGGCGCTGGTGAGCAACGATATTGCGGTGCTGGATGAGTTGTTCTGGCACGATAAGCGCACGGTACGGCTGGGAGCTGGGGAAAATTTATACGGTATCGACGAAATTCGCGCCTTCCGCGCCGCCCGTCCTGCGGCCGGTTTGCAGCGCGAACTGCGGCACACCACCATCACCACTTTCGGTGAAGATTACGCGGTGTGCAGCACGGAATTCACTCGAGCAGGCAGCGAGCGCATTGGCCGCCAGCAGCAAACCTGGGTGCGTTTCCCCTTTGGCTGGCGCATCGTCGCCGCCCAAGTCAGTTTGATGAGTTAAGTCCTTGTGTATTTCCCGATGGCGGCGCTCAGGCCGGTAGCCCGGACAGATGCGCAGCATCGCCTCCGGGAAACCCTGCAACACTCTGCGGCCTTACCCCGGGGGCGGCGCGATGCGCCTTGCCCGGGCTACGGGTCCACCGCCGTCTGCGACCCGGGGAACAACGTTACCCACCAAACGGATGAAATTCGCGCCAGTGGTCGGCAATCTGCTGACGGGTACAGACCCAAACCTGGTCGTGCTGCTGAACATAATCAAGGAAACGCTGCAGGGCACGGAAGCGGCCCGGACGCCCAAGCAGGCGGCAGTGCATGCCGATGGACATCATCTTCGGCGCGCTGGCCCCCTCTTCATACAGCACATCGAAGCTGTCTTTCAGATAGGTGTAAAACTGCTCGGCGGTATTGAACCCTTGGGCGGTGGCGAAGCGCATATCGTTAGCATCGAGGGTATAAGGTACGATCAGATGCGGCTTACGCGTACCGTCGCTGCACGCCACTTCGCTCCAGAACGGCAAATCGTCGCCGTAATAATCGCTGTCATAATCAAAACCGCCGTGTTCAACCACCAATTGGCGGGTATTGGGGCTATCGCGCCCGGTGTACCAGCCGGTGGGCGGTTTGCCAAACAGATCGGTTAACACCTGCACCGCTTTATTCAGATGCTCCCGCTCCTGCTCAATGGGCATATTCTGGTAATGGATCCAGCGCCAGCCGTGGCTAACCACGTCATAGTTCGCCGCTTTAATCGCCTCGACCACCTCAGGATGACGCGCCAGCGCCATGGCGACGCCGAACACGGTCAGCGGCAGTCCACGCTTGCTGAACTCATTATGGATGCGCCAGAAACCCGCGCGGCTGCCGTACTCATATAATGAATCCATCGACATATGGCGGTCAGGATAGCTGGCGGCACCGATGATATCGGAGAGAAACTGTTCGGAACCGGCGTCACCGTGCAGCACATGGTTTTCCGAACCTTCTTCGTAGTTCAAAACAAACTGCACGGCAACCCGCGCGTTGTTCGGCCACCGCGCGTGCGGCGGCTGCCCGCCGTAGCCGCGCAGGTCGCGCGGATAATCGTCTGCCCAAAATGCCATCTGCCACCTCTTCAATTTAAAATGGATTTAATGCCTGAAATTTGCCACTCAATGCCTTAGCTTCGGGAAAGGCCAGATCGCCGTGCTTGCTGGTCGACAGCCCCAACGCCACCAGCGACTCAACCATTTTGACCGCCGCGCTGACGCCATCAATTACCGGCACGCGCAGCTCGCGAGTCAGCTCCTGAGCCAAAGTCGCCATCCCACCGCAGCCCAGCACGATAGCCCCGCAGCCATCCTCTTTTAGCGCCTGAATACAGCGTGCGCGCACCTTCTCCTGGGCCAGGCCGCTGCCGTCCTCCAGCGCCAGCACCGGTAAATCAATCGCGTGCAGCGCTGCGCAGTGCTCGTGAAAACCATACTGATGCAGGAGATGACGAGCGATAATTAAGGTGCGCGGCAGCGTGGTCACGATAGAGAAACGAGTGGCGACCAGCGTCGCCATATGCATCGCCGCTTCCGCAATCCCCACCACCGGCCCCTGTGCCAGTTCACGCGCGGCCAGCAGACCCGGGTCGCCGAAGCAGGCAATCACGTGACCATCCACCCCCTGTTGACGACCGGCTTTAATCTGCTCGAGCACGCCGACGGCGGCAATGGCTTCATCAAAATGGCCCTCTATTGACGGCACGCCCTCGCTGGGGCAGACCGCCAGAATGTCTGTTCCCGGCGCGGCAACCGCCCGCGCGGCGGCACCAATGGTTTCCGTCATCCCGGGGCTGGTATTGGGATTTATCACTTGTATACAAATAGCGGCCATTACGGCTCCTTATAATCGGCAAACAGCCGGGCAAAATCAGGTAAGGTCACGCCAGAACGCTCAAAGCAGAGGCTGGCGACGATATGTTCAAAATGGTGCGTTAGCGCATCGCTCAGGGGCTGCAGCGCTTTGTCGCGCAATAGCTGGATAAGCTGTTCATGATCGTCACAGCGGCAGCCCTGACGCCACGGCGATCCCCACGCCGCGATAACTAATGAAGAGCGCTGGCTCAGGCGGGTCACCATCTCGGTGAGCACCTGATTGCCGGAAATCGCCTGTAGCTGGATATGAAACTCGGCGGAGTAGCGGATCGCCGCGGGGCCGTTATAGCTTTCGTGCGCCAGCTGCTCCTGACGGGTAATGGCTTCCAGCGCCGCCAGATGCGGCGGCTGGCAGCGCGCCAGCACATCTGGCAAATTCGCCACCTCCAGCAACGCGCGGGTGCGAAAGATCGCCTGCGCTTCTTCTACCGTCGGACTGGCGACCTGTGCACCACGTTTGGGCGTCAAAGTGACCATTTGCACAGTGGCGAGTCGTTGCAGCACTTTTCTGATCCCTGTGCGGCTCACGCCAAACACCTCTGCCAGGGCTTCTTCCGGCAGTTTGCTTCCCGGCGGCAGCTGATGCTCAACGATAGCGGTCATCAGCGCCTGATAGATTGATTCGTCTTTGTCATGCAGCTCTGGCGCGGCCTGCAGGCGATGTTGGTTGTTCATTAACCACTCCGGTTTTTACTTTCTGATGTCAAATCGTATACATAAAAATAAATTCTTGCATACAAAATTAACTGTTTTGGCCTGAATCCTGCAACAGCCTCTGCAATCCATTTAAACGGGTTTTCATTTACAGGAGCAGGTTTCATGCCAAATACACAAAATACGCACCAGGTTAAGGCCGCTGATCCCCACGCTGGATACAGCCCACGACTTTGCAATGAGGATCTGGCGCCGACGCGCGACCAGAACTGGAGCTGGTACAACATCTTTTCTTTCTGGATGTCGGATGTGCACAGCATGGGGGGTTATGTGGTTGCCGCGAGCTTCTTTACTCTTGGCCTCGCGAGCTGGCAGGTGTTGCTGTGCCTGCTGGTGGGGATTTGTATCGTTCAGCTGTGCGCGAATCTGGTGGCGAAGCCCAGCCAGATGGCGGGCGTCCCCTACGCGGTGATTTGTCGTCAGGCGTTTGGCGTCTTCGGGGCCAATATTCCGGCGGTGATCCGCGGGCTTATCGCCTTCGCGTGGTACGGTATTCAAACCTATCTGGCCGCCAACGCGCTGATGCTGGTGCTGCTGAAGTTCTTTCCTTCGCTGTCGACGCTCACCGAAGCCAGCTTCCTTGGCCTGTCGCATCTGGGCTGGCTGTGCTTCGCCACCATGTGGCTACTGCAGGCAATGGTGTTCTGGCACGGGATGAGCGCCATTAAGCGCTTTATCGATATTGCCGGTCCGGCGGTCTACGTAGTGATGCTGGCGTTAGCGGGATGGATTGTATACAAAACCGGTTTTGACGGGATCTCCTTTACCCTCGCCAGCAAATCGCTGAACGCCGGGGAGCAAACCTGGCAGATGATCACTGCCACCGCGCTGGTGGTCTCCTACTTCTCCGGTCCGCTGCTCAACTTTGGCGATTTCTCGCGCTACGGTAAAAGCATGGGCGAGATCCGCCGCGGCAACCGCTGGGGCCTGCCATTCAACTTCCTGCTGTTCTCTATCGTGACCGTAGTGATTGTTTCCGGCACCCAGTCGCTGTTTGGCCACATGATCACCGACCCGATTGAGACCGTGAGCCGCGTGGGCAACGATCTGGCGGTCGCCATTGGCCTGCTGACCATGATCACCGCCACCATCGGGATTAATATCGTGGCTAACTTTGTCTCTCCAGCGTTCGATTTCTCGAACTGTTCGCCGCAGAAAATCAGCTTCCGTACCGGAGGGATGATTGCCGCCGTCGGGTCAATTCTGCTGACGCCGTGGAACCTGTTTAACTCACCGGAGCTTATCCACTATACCCTCGACGTGCTGGGGGCGTTTATCGGCCCGCTGTTCGGTATCCTGATCGTCGATTTCTACATCATTAAGCGCGGGCAGGTTTCGGTCAACGATCTGTTTGACGACACGCCAAAAGGCCAGTACTGGTACCGCAACGGCTTTAATCCAAAAGCGATCGCCGCGCTGGTGCCCTCCGTGGCCATTGGTCTGATTATCAGCTTTATTCCAGCCCTGCACGAAGTGGCTAACTTTAGCTGGTTTATCGGCGTATTCCTGAGCGGCGTGGCCTATCGCTGGATTGCCCGCGACGAACGGGTCGGCGCGACTGCCGGTTTTAGCGCCCTCGCCCAGAAAGAGTGATTCTCCTTCTCCCGCCGCGGCGTCCTGTCGCGGCGGTTCTCCTCCTGCGCAAACTGGCATCAATCTTGCTCAATTAACCTATCCTTTCGCTAATCCACAAGGCAGCCAAGATGATGGACTACCATGCCGCAGTTCGCGGCGCATTTTTCGATATCGCCGCCGTTGCCGATAGCGCTGACGATATCGCCCGCCACGCGCGCTATCTGGAGGATGGTATTTTGTTTCTCCGGGACGGGTGCATTCAGGCGCTGCTGCCCTGGCAGGAAGGCGAACAGTATCTGCATCCGCTGAAGGGCTATCGCGACCTGCGCGGTAGGCTGCTGCTCCCCGGCTTTGTCGATGCCCACGTACATTATCCGCAGACCGAAATGATTGGCGCATTCGGCGAGCAGCTACTGGAGTGGCTCACTACCTACACGTTTCCGGTGGAGAGCCAGTTTGCCGACGCCGACTACGCCGCGGAGATCGCGCAATTTTTCGTTAACCAGTTGCTGAGCCACGGCACCACCACCGCGCTGGTATTTTGCACTTTGCATCCGCAATCGGTCGATGCGCTGTTTAGCGAAGCGCTACGGCTGAATATGCGCCTGCTCGCCGGGAAAGTGATGATGGACCGCCACGCGCCGGATTATCTGAGCGAAAGCGCAGAGCAAAGCTACCGACAAACTCGCGAGCTGATCCAGCGCTGGCACCAGCGCGGCCGCCTCGGCTACGCCATTACGCCACGCTTCGCGCCAACCTCGACGCCGGAGCTGCTGGCAGCGGTGCAGCAGCTCCGGGAGGAGTTTCCCGATACCTGGCTACAAACGCATCTGAGCGAAAACCTCAACGAAGTCGCATGGGTGAAAAGCCTGTGGCCGGAACATGAGCACTATCTTGATGTTTACCATCACTATCGGTTGACCGGCGAGCGCAGCGTATTCGCCCACGGTATTCATCTGGCGGATGCAGAATGGCAGTGCCTGCACGATACCGGTTCGGCGCTGGCCTTTTGCCCGACCTCAAACCTGTTTCTCGGCAGCGGGCTGTTTCGTTTGCCGACCTGCTGGCAGAAAAAGGTGCGGATGGGTATCGGTAGCGATGTTGGCGCAGGCACGACGTTCAGTATGCTGCGCACCCTCGGTGAGGCGTATAAAGTGAGCCAGTTGCAAAGCTATCGCCTGCGCGCCAGCGAAGCGTTCTACCATGCGACCCTTGGCGGCGCGCGCGCCCTGCGTCTCGATGAGAAGATTGGTAATTTCCAGCCTGGAAAAGAAGCCGATTTTGTGGTTATCGATCCGGCGGTCACGCCTCTTCAGCGCTTACGCAACGGGCGTTGCAAAGATATCTATGAGCAGTTGTTCGTCCTGATGACCCTGGGCGATGAGCGTAATATCAGCGAGACGTGGGTGAACGGCGAGCGCGTATGGGGTGATGCGGCTGCGGTATAGTTCTTTTCCCGGGCTACAAGACCATAGACGACTTTGGGCCTGTAGCCCGGTCAAGCGTAGCGCCGCCGGGAAAACCAGCCGCAGAGGATTTTCATTCAGAGACCATCCCGGATCGCGGCGCAAGCGCCTTACCCGGGCTACCAAACTACAGCGCCGCCGCCGGGGGAATTTAGCTGCCGCGATAGGTCGACCAGCCGCCGGGAGCAATTAAAAAAGGCAGATGAAAATGGTCGTCCGCCGCCTCGCGGATGACAAAATCAATCTGCGCGTTCAGATACAGTGTCTCGCGCCCGCTGGCGGCAAACCATTCGCCAATCTCGGCAACCAGCCGGTAACACCCCACCGCCAGCGGCCCGGCCCCCAGTTCGCCAATGCGGCCATGACTATCGGTCACGCCGCTGGCAATCCGCGCCCCTTCTCGCTCCAGCACAACCTTAACGCCCTGCGCCGGGCGGCCGGTTGAGATATCCAGAATATGGGTACTTAACGTGCTCATTCGCCAATAACTCCTTCCAGTCTTAATAAGGTGATTTCGCGCAGCTGCGCTAACGCGTCCTGTACTTCTTCGCTATCGCTATTACGCAAACGACGCGACAGCATCGCTAAGATCTCATCCCCGTTGCGCCCTTTGGCGCGAATCAAAAAGACCCGACCAAACCGCGCTTCGTAGCGGGCATTGCCCTCTTTCAGCGCCTGGCTCAGCCGGGCATCGCGATCGTTAACGCTTCCTTGTTCCTGACGTGAGAGCGCCGCATGCGCCTCTTGCCCTGAGGGCTTCTCGCCGATACGCGGATGGGCGCTCAGCGCCTCGTTCAATTCCGCCTCTCCCCACTCCTGCATCAGCTGCTGCGCGGTGCTGAGCAGCACGGCAAAATTCGCAAATGGTCGTGCCTGTATCAGCGACGCTGACCAGATTGGAAGCGCTACGCAGGGCTGAAGTACAGCGCGAGCATCGTCTTGACTGAGCTGATTAAAGCGTTCCAGAGAAATCATCGTGGCTCCTTTAGCCTCACTCACAACCTGAACCTTGCATAAACCACGCCAAACCTCCCCTGCATGAAACAATAGATTCCCCATAACTCAATTAGCAATTTTTGATTCATAAAAAGGCACTCGTGGTGGCAAAACGCACTACTTTGGCGCATTTACGCCGCCCTTTGCCGTAAATATCGCCGTTCAACAGGGTGGTACGCAAATTGCTCAAGCCAATAACGACCCAGGCAAAGGAGAAGTAAATGAAAGCATTAGTTATCGGCGGCGGAATTGGCGGCCTGAGCGCGGCGGTGGCGCTGAAAAATGCAGGCATAGACTGCGAAGTGTTTGAAGCAGTTAAAGAAATTAAGCCGGTGGGCGCGGCTATCTCTATCTGGCCCAACGGCGTGAAGTGTATGCAGCATTTGGGCATGGGCGAGATTATCGAGAACTACGGCGGCCCGATGCATTTTCTGGCTTACAAGGATTACCTGCAGGGAGAGAACCTTACCCAGTTCAGCCTTGCTCCGCTGGTGGAGCGCACCGGAGGTCGTCCCTGCCCGGTGTCCCGCGCCGAGCTGCAGCGAGAAATGCTCGACTTCTGGGGGCGCGATGCCGTGCAGTTTGGTAAACGGGTCACCCGCTGCGAAGAACACGCCGACGGCGTTCGCGTCTGGTTTACCGACGGGTCGACTGCTGAGGGGGATTGTTTAATTGCCGCCGACGGTAGCCATTCAGCGCTGCGCCCTTACGTCCTCGGCTTTAGCCCGGAGCGGCGCTACGCGGGCTACGTTAACTGGAATGGTCTGGTAGAAATCGATGAGGCGATTGCGCCGGGTAATCAGTGGACGACCTTTGTCGGCGAGGGCAAACGCGTGTCGCTGATGCCGGTCTCTGATGGACGGTTTTACTTTTTCTTTGATGTTCCGCTCCCGACCGGGCTTGCTGAGGATCGCAACACGTTGCGGGCGGATCTCAGCCGTTATTTCAGCGGTTGGGCGCCGCAGGTGCAGAAGCTGATTTCCGCTCTCGATCCGCAGACCACCAACCGGATTGAAATCCATGATATTGAGCCGTTTGATAAGCTGATCCGCGGTAAGGTCGCTCTGCTGGGCGACGCCGGGCACAGCACCACCCCGGATATCGGCCAGGGCGGCTGCGCGGCGATGGAAGATGCGGTGGTGCTGGGAGATCTGTTCCGCCAGAGCCACGATATTGCCGGGGTATTGCAGCAGTATGAAGCACTGCGCCGCGACCGGGTTCGCGACCTGGTGCTGAAAGCGCGTAAACGTTGTGATGTGACCCATGGCAAAGATATGGCGCAGACGCAAGCCTGGTACCAGGAGCTGAAAACCGAGACCGGTGAGCGGATTATCAACGGCCTGTGCGAAACCATTCAGGGCGGCCCGTTAGGGTAAAGATATTGGCATCAGCTCCCTTCCCGGGTTGCAGACGGCAATAAACCCGTAGCCCGGGAAGCCGCAGCGCCACCGGGGAAACAGGTTGCAGGAAATTTCAGGTTAGGCACATTCCCGGAGGCGGCGCGTTGCGCCTGTCCGGGCTACCAGCCCGCAGACGGCGGTGAACCCGTAGCCCCGGTAAGCGCAGCACCACCGGGGAGGCAAAGCGCAGAGGATTTCAGGCCGGGCTACTCGCTCGCAGAGGACGGTGTCTGCATCTCCTCCATCACCGCGGTGAGTTTCTGAATCGCCATTTGCGCCGGGCGGGAAAGCTGGCGCGAGGGAGCGGTACACAGGGCCAGGGTGAGAGGTCGTAGCAGCTTGTTGCGCAACGGGACAAACGCCAGTTGCCCGCTTTTTACCTCATCCAGCACGTCCAGGCGGCTGAGGATAGTCACGCCGCTGCCTTTGAGCACCAGCGACTTAATCAGCCGGATATCGTTGCAGCTGACGCTGTTCGCCGGGGAAAAATCATAATGTCGATAGAGCATCGCCACCCGCTCATGGACGATCAGCGGCGCGCCGGGAAGAATATGCCGCTCCTCGCTTAGTTCACCCAATGAGAGCATCGCAGCATGCGCCTGGGGACGATCCGGGCGCATCACCACGCCCATCTCCAGCTCTGCAAAGGCCAGCACGCTTAGCCCGGCCTGGCCTTCGGGGTCCAGAATCAGGCCAAAATCGAGATCCGCTTGCCGCACCTTCTGACTGACGGTGTGGCTGTCCGCTACCTGCAAATTCAGCTCCAGCCACTGCCAGTTGCCGATGATCTCCGCCAGCGCGGCGGCAAAGCTCCCTTCCGCCAGTGCCTGCACCATACCAACGCTAACGGTACCGCGCTTCAGCCCCTGCAGCTCATCAAACTTCTGCCGCGTCAGATGAAACTCCTTTTGCCAGCGCAGCAGGTTGTCGTACAACAACTCTCCGGCGGTGGTCATGCGCAGACCTTCCGGCAGGCGCTCAAACAGCGGCGTGCCGAAATCCTCTTCCGCCTGCAAAATTTGCCGGTTAATGGCCGAAGCGGAAATATGCAGTTTTTCCGCCGCCCGCCGCAGGCTGCCGCTGCGGGCCACCTCGGCAAAATAGAGAGCAAAACGCGAAAATGGGCTCATGGGTACCTGTTCTCTTTTTTGCAACAGCTAACTGAATTAATGACGATGGATGTCAACACCCTAATATGGCAACAATAAACTCACAACAATTAAACAAATGTTTTTGTGAGCAGGAAGAGAAGCCATGAACAGACAACAACCCACCCCACCCGCCCATTGCACCTTTGAGCCTGAAGACTGGCTGCGCCTGGCAAAATGCTGGCACCCTGTCGCCCGCGCCTGCGATATCGGCCCCGCGCCGGTGAAAGCCGTCCTGCTTGATGAGCAGCTGGTTATCTATCGAATTAAGGGACAGGTGGTGGTCGCTCGCGACGTCTGCCCCCATCGCGGCGTGCCGCTGACGCTCGGTTTTCATGATGAGGAAGGGATCGTCTGCCCCTACCACGGCCTGCGCTTCGGCGAAGATGGCCGCTGCAACCGCATCCCTTCCAGTCCTGACCAACCGGTACCGGCAAAGCTTAACCTCACCTCTTTTGCGGCGGAGGAGCGCTATGGTCTGATCTGGACCTGCCTGGCCTTCGACCCGGAAAATCCTCTGCCGCTGCCGGTGATGCCGCACTGGCACGACGACGGCTTTCAGCAAATTAACTGCCCGGCCTTTGAAGTCAACGGCTTTGCGGGCCGCCAGGTTGAGGGCTTTCTGGATGTCGCTCATTTTGCGTGGATCCATACCGATACCTTCGCCGACCCGGATAATCAGGTGGTACCGAACTACAACCCGCAGGAAACGGCGTTTGGTTTTATCGCCGATTACTGGAGTTCGGTCGGCAACTATCCCGCCAGCTCCGAATTTCGCGCGCCGGAAGGTTTCCAGTGGCTGCGTCATTTCGAGATGCATCTGCCGTTTACCGCCACCCTGACGATCCATTTCCCCGGTGATGCCAGGCTGGTGATTATGAACGCCGCCTCACCCGTTTCCTCGCGAATAACCCGGATGTTTGCGCCTATCGCGCGCAATTTCGACCTGCACGTGCCGGTGGAAGATGTCCACGCGTTTAACCTGCGCGTCTTTGAGGAAGACCGCCTGATGGTGGAGACCCAGCGCCCGGAAAGATTACCGCTGGATTTAACCCTCGAAGCGCATATCCCCGCCGATCGCAGCTCAATTGCCTATCGGCGCGGGCTGAAGAAAATGGGCTTCGGCGACTTTTTCCTCGTCTGAGTGGAGAATCATCATGAGCGATATAATAGAGGTTATCGTTGACGGTCTCTGGCGTCAGGGGAGTCAAAGCCTCGCCGTCAGGCTGGTAGCGCAGAACGGTCAACCGCTCCCCGGCTGGCAGCCCGGCGCGCATATTGATGTGCATCTGCCCTGCGGGATTATCCGCCAGTATTCGCTTACCGGCCCTGAAAGTCCCGATGACGGATACCTGATTTGCGTCGCGCTGGAGAAAACGTCCCGCGGCGGCTCGCGCTATATTCATCAGCAGTTGCGCGCTGGCCAGACGCTGCTGATTTCCCATCCGCGGAACCTGTTTCCTTTACGCGCGGCGGAACGGGTGACGCTGCTGGCCGCCGGGATCGGGATCACGCCGCTGTATGCGATGGCGCTGAGACTGGACGCAGAGGGTGTGCCGTTTACGCTGCACTATTACCTGAAAAACCGCCAACAGGGGGCGTTTGTACGCGAACTGCAGCAGCAGTTCAGCGCTGAAAGCGTGGTGATTCACAGCTCTTGCGAAGGGCACAGCGCCCGACATAATTTGGCCGCAGCGCTGAAGGATGCGCATACCAGGCATCCGATATATCTCTGCGGACCGGAGGGTTTTATGGCCACCGCGCGTCGGGTGGCGCAGGAAAAAGGCTGGACCGAAGCGCTGATCCATAGCGAAGCCTTTCAGCCCATCGTAACGCCAGCCGGTGGCCAGGAGGGAGAAACCTTTAACGTGACGCTGGCGTCATCGGGCGAGCAGTGGCCGGTGCCCCCGGATAAAACCATTGCTCAGGTACTCCAGGAGAACGGCGTCGCCGTCCCGCTCTCCTGCGAGATGGGGATTTGCGGCGCCTGCCTGACGCCGGTCATCGACGGGGTTGTCGATCATCGCGACACCGTGCAGTCGGAGGCGGAGAAATCCGCCAGCGCGCAGCAGATTGCCCTGTGCTGCTCGCGCAGTCGGTCGGCAAATCTGTGCATTGATTTATGACTTTGCGACGTTAACTAACAAAGACTCGCGCCTTGCCCACGACGTCAATTCGCACCGCCGCCCCCACTCTCCAGTTCTGCTGGCTGACGGTTTTAACGATTAGCGGCGGGTGCTGACCGGGCATCGCCAGGGTTAACGTTGACAGGTGGCCGGTAAAATCGACATCGCGAATGGTCAGAGGGTTTTCCTCTGCCGGACAGGCAGAAATAATCAGTTGCTCCGGGCGCAGCATCACCCGCCCCTGTCCGACGGCATCAGGATTGTCGGTGAATACTTCGCCAATCGCGCAGCTCGCGCGTCCGCCGCGAAGCTTGGCAGGCAGCATCAGCGCATCGCCGAGAAATAGCGCGGTCTCTTCATCAACGGGATGGCTATAGACCTCAAACGGCGTACCAACCTGGGCAAAACGCCCCTGACGCATTACCGCAACCTGGCTGGCAAAGGAGAGCGCTTCGTTCTGATCGTGGGTCACCAGGATCGACGCGACTCCAGCCTGTTCCAGGAGATCCGCCGTGGCTTTACGCGTGGTCGCACGCAACCCGGTATCGAGGGCCGAGAAAGGTTCATCCAGCAGCATCAGCGCAGGCCGCTGCGCCAGCGCGCGTGCCAGAGCGACGCGCTGCTGCTGACCGCCGGAGATTTCATGCGGCCAGTGGTTCGAAAGCTGGCTGTCCAGCGACACCATCTCCATTAGCGCCGCCACCCGCAGGTATTTCTCCTGACGACTGCCGTCCAGACCCCAGGCAATATTGTCCGCAACGTTAAGATGGGGGAACAGCGCGCCTTCCTGCGGAACAAAGCCCACCCCACGCAGGTGGGCCGGGATAAATGTCCCCTGTGTAAACAGCGTTCGCCCCTGCAACACGATGCGCCCGCTGTCCGGCGTTTCGAAGCCCGCAAGGATCCGCAGCAGCGTCGTTTTACCGGAGCCGGAGGGGCCGACAATCGCCGTCCGACTGCCTGCGGCCACCGTCAGATTCAGGTCATCGAGCACGCGCGTACCGGCAAAAGATTTTGAGATTGAGGAGAGTTCGAGCATTTTACAGGCCTGCAATTTTTTTCGACTGTACATAGAGAATACCGGTCAGCGGCAGCGACAGCAGAACCATCAGCATCGCGTAAGGCGCAGCGGCGACATAATCAATCTCGCTGGTTAAGGCCCAGAAGCCGGTTGAGAGCGTGCGGGTACCGAGCGGAGAGAGCAGCAGCGTGGCGGTCAGTTCATTAGTCACACCGAGGAATACCAGCGCCGCCCCCGCCGCCGCGCCCGGCGCTGCCAGGCGCATCGTCACGCTCCACAGCGCCCGAGCGGGGCTGCGGCCTAAACTGCGGGCGACGTTTTCCAGCTCGACCGGGGCCTGAGCGATCCCGGCGCGCAGGTTGATAAGCGCTCTGGGCATAAACATCAGCAGGTAAGCCAGGAACAGCGTGACTTCAGTTTGATAGATGGGGCGCGCGTAGTGAATGGTGACCGTCACCAGCGCCAGCGCCGTGACAATGCCGGGCAGAGAGCTGGTCACGTAGTTACACCCCTCCAGCAGGCGAAAAAGACGCTGCGGGTAGCGAACGCCCAGCCAGGCGATAGGGACCGCGCAGGCGGTGGTGAGGAGAGCGCCCACTGCGCCAAGAAATAGCGTTTGCCGCAGAGAGTGCCAAAGGTCGGCGTTCATCCAGCTCGCCATTCCGCCCAGCCATAGCCAGCGGCAGAGCACCATCAGCGGAACCCCCAGCGCCAGGATGACCAGCGTCAGCAGCGCGAGCTGTAGCGGGATCGCTGCCCGCAGGCTCAGCCGCCAGCGTTTTTGTTCGCGTGCCGCTCCAGACCCAATTCTGGCATAGCGCGTTTTTCCCCGCGATGCCCCTTCCAGCAGTAGAATGGCCAGACAGCAGAGCGCCAGCACCCCGGCCAGCATATTCGCCGCCGGGCCGCTGAAAGTCGACTGGAACTGGTCGTAAATAGCGGTCGTAAAGGTATCAAAACGGACCATCGCAAACAGGCCGTACTCCGCCAGCAGGTGTAGCGCCACCAGCAGCGCGCCGCCGCATAGCGCCAGTCTGAGCTGCGGTAAAACCACGCGCAAAAAGACGCGCCACGGCGGCGTGCCTAATGAGGCGGCGACATCTTCCAGCGTGGGATCCAGACGCCGCAATACCGCGGCAACCGGCATATAGATAAACGGGTAATAGGCCAGCAGCGAAAGGAATACCCCGGCGGAAAGACCGTGCAATGAGGGCACCGCGCTGACCCAGGCGTAGCTTTGCACGAAGGCCGGGATCGCCAGCGGCGCAACCGCCAGCACCGACCAGACTCGCCGTCCGGCCAGCAAGGTCCGCTCCGTGAGCCAGGCCAGAGCAACGCCCAGCGCAATGCAAAGCGGTACCGTCAGCGCAATAAGCCACAGGGTATTACTCAGCAGCTCACCGACGCGCGGGCGAAATACCAGCGTTTTGATTGTCTGCCAACCGGTTTCAATGCCTACGGCAACAACAAATCCCAGCGGCAGCAGCGCCATCAGGGAAAACAGAATAGCTAAAGCGATCATCGGGAAGGCAGGACGCCTGCGCTCGGGCAGGCGTTGTGCTTTTTTCCCGAGCGCGAAACTCAGAGAAGACATGGCGTATTCACTTTATCTGGCGATTACAGCAGGCCAGCCTGGGTCATCAAATCGACCACTTTTTTGCTGTTCAGTGAAGACGGCTCAACCTTCGGCGCATCCAGGTCTTTCAGCGGTGTCAATTTCGGGTTGGAGGCGGCGTTAACGCCCACGGCATATTCAAAGGCGTTGTTGGTACGCAGCTCTTCCTGGCCCTGCTTGCCGGTTATCCACTTGATAAAGGCCTGCGCCTGTTCCTGATGTTTGCTGGAAGCCAGAACGCCACCGCCGGAAATGCTGACAAAAGCGCCCGGGTCCTGGTTTTTAAAGTAGTAGAGACGGGTGTTGTTGCTGTTCTCGCCGGTTTTCGCCTGATCGACAAAGCGGTAGTAATGGTAGATAACGCCGCCATCAATCTGACCGGCATTCACCGCCTTCATCACCGTACTGTTGCCTTTGTAGGCCACGAAATTAGTTTTCATCGCTTTGAGCCATTCGAGCGTAGCCTGCTCCCCCTTCAGCGCCAGCATAGCGCTGACGATGGCCTGGAAATCCGCGCCCGATGGCGAAGCGCCCCAGCGGCCTTTCCACTCCGGCTGCGCCAGATCCATCAGCGATTTTGGCAGCTGCGCTTCGCTGATTTTTGCCGGGTTATAGACGAATACGGTACTGCGGGCGGCAATGCCAATCCAGCGTCCGTGTTCAGGGCGGTATTGCGGCGCAACCTGCTTGAGAGTTTCAGACGCCAGCGGTGCAAACAGCTTCGCGTTATCCACCAGCACCATCGCCGGAGAGTTTTCCGTCAGGAAGACATCCGCCGGGGAGGCAGACCCCTCCTGCACCAGTTGATTCCCCAGCTCGCTATCGCCGCCGTTACGCAGCGTCACTTTAATTCCTGTCTCTTTGGTAAAGCCATCCACCCATGACTTAACCAGATTTTCATGCTGCGCGTTATAGACGACAATTCCCTCGCTGCTGTCAGCAGCCATAACCTGCGGGGCAAGAAATGCAGAAGAAGCAAGCAACGCAGCGGTGCAATAAAACGATAAGCGAAAACGCATAAGCTAATCCTTAGAGCCTATCCCAGTAGGCGTAATTGTTGTAGTCAGTTTGGACACGGACAGCGCGGAACAACCGGAGCGTACACGTAGTACGTGAGGGTTGTGAGCACTGCCCAGGGCCAAAATGGCAAATAAAGTAGCCTAATGGGGTAGGCTCTTAGTATATGTGGGCAAACTAAACCAACCAGCCGGCGGAAAGGATTAAAACACAGTGAAATGTGAATGATAATGAAAACAATTACCATCTAATGAAAAGAGTGAAATATACTGAGCGCGGGTATTTGGGGGCGGGAAAATTCTTTTAAAAAAGGATGGGAATAATGAACATTAAAATAACCTTAAGACGATTTAACTTTTTACAGCCATTAATTAAAAACATGATCGGCATCGCATTAGCGTGATACAGAATACATCCGTAACTAGCGAAAACTCCACTGAATGCTGACGACAAAAACGGTCGGGATAATAATCCCGGTTTCAATGCCAAAGTAATCGGTAAAGTTGTACTGAAAACCATGATAAATGTAGGGAGAAAAGCCGATCCCGGTGGCATCTTTAAAATCTTTATAAGAGCCATGATCCCCGCAGTGCTCAAAAGCATCGAAGAAGAATTCACCCACGTAGCCGTAAATCCCCTTAAATACCCAACCGTTGCCGAAGGATACCCAATCGCGGCGCACGCCAAGCGCAATGCAGCGGTCATCAAAGCTGTTTTTCATCGTCCCGGCCAGCAGGCTGTACTTTGAGTCCTCAGAGAACTTGCGCTCGACGGAGGCAAACTGGTTATCAAAACCTTCAGTGTACTGCCCGTGGTTGTTCGATAAATGATAAATCCATGAACCGGTATTTACCGAATAGAGATTGATTTCATCAGCCTGCACGAACGTCGTCGAGGCAAACATGGCGGCAGACGCCATCGCGCACTTCATTTTTCTGTACATCAACATCATCTCTTGGTTCAGGCATCAGCCCCACTGGATATTGAGAGTATAGAAACCGCCGCGCAGGTCTGCTGTACAAATGGCTGATTTTCTGCAACTTGATATTGCAATGAATTTTATGTCTGCAAATTATATCAAATAATAACGTCAGCTGTTATTTAACCGGTAAAAGGACAGATAAATTTAATACTATTAAATTTACTCTCAAGACTGGATCCGATAAACGGCAATAAATACCCGGCGTCTGACCAGGTATTTATTGAAATATATTTAACGCTGGCAAATTTTGGTCAACAGCTCAGCCATCCAGCGGTGGCTTCTCTCCTGACCTGCCGTTTCATGCCACGAGAGATAGCAGGTTCGACTGTTCATATCTAAAGGCAGCGGCAGCAGCTGTAGCGCAAATTGTTCTTCAAACTCTCTGGCCAACCACTCGGGCGCGATAGCCACCATATTGGTTTGCGACACCACGCTCAATACGCTGACCAGCGCATTACCGTGAAAAGCAATACAGGCCTGCTGCTCTTCGGAGCTATACCAGGGATGGCTGAATGACGCATAGCGATCGAGGGCGACGGTTGCATGCTGCTCCTGATAAATCTCCTGCTCGTCCAGCGAGGCTGTAATGCGTGGATGGCCTCGCCTGGCAACCAACACCATTTCATCATTGAACAATGGGATGCTGGTAAACTCCGGATGATTGAATTTGTTGTAATCGAGAACAAATTCAACCTCCTGGTAGCGAAGCTGATTGATGACCTGCTGACTCAGCGAGGATTTAAAGGAGAGACTGACCCTCGGCGCAATCTCACTTATTTTGTTAAAAATCAGCGGTGTCAGGTAGTTATCCAGAGGGCTACAGACGCAAAGATTGTAAACGCGTTCGCAGTCAAGCGGGTCGAAGAGCGTATCCGGTAGCTCATTTTGCACCAACTGCAGCGCCCGTCGAACCGAACTAAATAGCTGGAAGGCGCGATCTGTCGGTTTAATCCCGCGACCGTTGCGAACAAACAGTTCGTCCTTAAACAGCACCTTCAGGCGAGATACTGCGCTACTGACGGCAGGTTGCGACATCCCCAAAGTTTGCGCTGCTCTGGTTAAACTTTTTTCCTGCATCACGGTATCAAAAATGGTCAGCAAATTAAGATCCACTCTGCGCAATGCAGGTTGCATGATTTTTGGTTCAGAGGTTGGTTTAGACGTTGTATTTTCACTCATGTTGGGAACTCCACCAGCACATTAATTAGCGATTCTGCTTCGTAACACTGAGATCTTTCGCCAAAGAAAAAAGATGGGAAGATAAATCATCATTGGCAACAGCAGCCATGTGTTATCCGTTTCCAGCAGCACGCTCAAATGTATGAAACTTATTATCAAGATGGTAAACAGCAAAAGAATATGAAACGTGTTGTGTTTTCTGGAGAAAACGGCGTAGCGATACAGCATTATTTTTCCCTTCGTTCACTCCTTGAACAAGGAACAATACCATATAAAAACTAGTGAAATTTCTGAAAAATACGCGACTTAATCCTAATAAGTAAATTCTCATTGAAACTATCAAATAGCACTTACGTGTGAGTGTTTAAAATGCAACTATGTTGCTGTCAGCAAACCAGTCGATTTAACAGTTAATTCGCATATCGCCGCGTTGATGGGCGTGGCTGAAATCGTTATACAGGCAATTGCAATGCCTATGACGGAATAACAATTGAGAGGTTTAAGAGCGTGGCAATAATCGTGCAGAAGAAAGACGGAAATATCGATACAAGCGGGAGGTTGCGGATTATTTCGCTCATTATCAGCTAAAACCCAGGGGAAAAATGGTGCCGACTACCGGAATCGAACTGGTGACCTACTGATTACAAGTCAGTTGCTCTACCTACTGAGCTAAGTCGGCATTGGGCCGCCATCGAGGCCTCGAACCCCGTTCCCTACAACGTACGTCGTTCGCTCTTCCAGATGAGCTAATGGCGGTCAGGTACTAATCAGTAAATCCTACAGTAGTGGCTTGCCGATACTGATTAGCGGCGCGCATAGTAACCAGATTAATTAACTATGTAAATAATATAAATGCATGAAATATCCGAATCCATACATGATTAGGCTAACGATGAACCCAGAATCAACGCGGGAAAGCGGGTCTCGCAAAGATCTTTCCGCTCAAGGAAAAATCACCAATACTGGATACAGACAAAACCTTACACGATAGCCTCTTGAACATTGATAAGTATTGTTTATGATCTGCGGGTTCTGAAATGACCCGGTATCCTATGCACAATCGTCAGCTCCCTGGTAAATGGTTTTTGATATTGACTTGCCTGGTCATGGCTATCTGCCTTGTTCAGCGGGCGGTCTATCTGCACCATTTTTTGGAGGACGCCAGTCGCCAGGCTCAAGGGCCGACCATCAGCCTGCTGTCACCGCAACCGTCAGAGGGCGCTGAGCAAGGGCCTTCTCCCTGCCAGCTGAGCGCCAAATCCTTGCTCTGCGCACAGCCACTTTTCTTTGATGGCGCTTTACCTGCCGTCATTATATTCCTTGCTCTGCTTCAGCTGTTCGCCGCGGTTCGTATCTTCATTTTCAGAGACGATCCCGTCTGGCCACCCACGCTGCGAATTCATCTCAAAAACTGCGTTTTCCGCGAATGAAAAATCGTTTTTCACACGATTAACTTTTTCATTCACGGAGAAAAAAATGCTGAATATCTTCAGGGGCATCGTCTTCCTGTTGCTGGTCTGTATGGGCGTTGCTCATGCGGCGGACACAGGATGGCTGACATCCCCACAAAACGACCATGCCCGGATACGCTTCCAGGCTGAACAAGGGAAAGACCGGATCTACGGGCTGCTTTCGGTTGAGCTTGCTTCCGGCTGGAAAACCTATTGGCGCTCGCCGGGAGAAGGCGGCGTCGCCCCGCAAATAGTCTGGAAGGGCAATGAACAGGCGCAGTGGTATTGGCCAGTTCCATCGCGATTCGAGATTTCCGGCCTGACAACCCAGGGTTATCACCAACAGGTCGTCATCCCGATGATTATCACCGGCAATCCTGGCGATGTACTCGAGGGTACGCTCACGCTATCCACCTGTAGCAACGTCTGTCTGTTGACCGACTACAAGCTTCATCTGGACTTCAACCAGCCCGTTGATAGCGGCTTTCAGAGCGCTTTCGAACAAGCAATGCGGAGTATCCCAGCGGATAAAGGGGTTTCGGACGATCTTTCCGCGCATCTGGTCGGTACTCACCTTGTGATAACGGGTACTACATCCGGTGAGTGGAAAAAGCCTGGCATCTATTTTGACCTGTTAGAAGGGGGGATCCTTGCTGGCGATCCGCACATTAGCACCGAGGGGGCAAACCTCCGGGTTACGGTGCCGGTTACCGATGAATGGGGGGAGAAGCCCGCAACGCTGTCGGGGAAGAATCTGTCGTTTGTTCTGACAAATGGTGGCAAAGCGCAGCAGACCAGCCTCACGGTGGGGGCAGATCAAGCGTCGACGACAGCAGCTCAGGGAACAACGGCGGTTAATCTCGGACAAATGCTGCTTTTCGCGCTACTTGGTGGGTTAATCCTTAACCTGATGCCCTGCGTATTGCCGGTGCTCGGTATGAAGCTCAGCGCCGTGCTGAATTCAGGGTCAAATAAGGGCAAGGTAAGGTTGCGTTTTCTGGCCACCAGCGCCGGCATTTTGACCTCGTTTGCCTTGCTGGCGCTGATGGTGACCATTCTGAAACTTACCGGCTCATCGCTGGGCTGGGGGATACAGTTCCAGAATCCCTGGTTTATCGGCCTAATGGTCGCGGTCACATTTATCTTCTCGCTGAACCTCTTCGGGGTATTCGAGATGTTATTGCCGTCATCAGCCATTGGCCGAATGGCGACCGCCGGTGGCGCCGGGATAGCAGGCAGTTTCTGTGAAGGTGTTTTTGCTACCCTGTTGGCAACCCCCTGTTCCGCGCCCTTCCTGGGCACGGCCGTGGCTTTTGCGCTGGGTGCCCCCCTTCAGGAGCTATGGCTGATTTTCCTGGTGCTCGGACTGGGCATGGCCCTGCCGTGGCTGTTCGTCGCCATTATTCCTAAGACGGCCACGCTGCTCCCTCGCCCCGGCCGCTGGATGAACACGTTAAAAATGGTGCTCGGTGCCATGATGCTGGCCTCCAGCTTCTGGCTGGCGACGCTGTTGAGTCTCCATCTTGGCGAAACGTCCAGCGCCATGATTACGCTGGCGCTTATCCTGGCGGCCCTGCTCGCCTTGTTAGTGACCGGCAAGCGAACGACGCCAACTTTCTGGTTGGTGGTTATCGCGCTGGCGGCGTTGGGTGGCTATCAGGTGCGCGGCCTGCTTGCTAATGAAGCCGCTCTCTCTTCGCAGGATACGACCGCGCAGCACATCCGCTGGCAGCCCCTTAGCGAGGACGCCATCCTGAGCGCGCTGGCCGATGGCAAACGGGTTTTTGTCGATATATCGGCCGACTGGTGCGTCACCTGTAAGGTGAATGAACACCGGGTATTAAATCAGCCCGCCATCATCAGCGCGCTGAGTCAACCTGACGTGGTCGCGCTGCGCGGCGACTGGAGTAAACCGTCTGACCTGATTACCCGCTTCCTGCAGAAAAGAAATAGCTATGCCATTCCCTTTAACGAAGTTTATGGCCCAGGCAGCCCGCAGGGAGTCATGCTCCCGCCGCTGCTCGATCAACAGACTGTCCTCGATGCTCTCAATCATGCCAAAGGTTAATTTGCTATGAAAAAAACGCTGCTCACTCTCATTCTCCTTTCGGCATCTTTGCAGGCATCGGCGTCTTCGCCGCTTACCCCGGCGCAAGAAGCCCGCGTACAAGAGCTGGTTAAGGAGACGCTGCTTAGCCATCCAGAGATCCTGGTCGCCGCAGCCGATAAGCTCGATCGGCAAAATGCCGAGGCCGGGCAAGAACAGTTGAAACACGTGATTTCGCAGTACAATGATTTTATTTTTCATGACCCCAATTCACCGCGTATCGGTGCACAAAATCCGAAGCTGACGTTGGTCGTGTTTACCGATTACAACTGTCCGTACTGCAAAAAGTTTGATCCGTATCTGGAAAAGATTGTTGAAAAATATCCAGAAGTTGCCGTGATATTTAAGTTTCTGCCCTGGCGTTCGGAAAGTTCAGTCACCTCGGCAAGGGATGCGTTAACCCTTTGGCGCACGCATCCTCAACAGTTTATGAAATTTAACCATATCCTGATGGCGAAAAAGGGGTATCACGATACCGCCAGCATTGAGGAGGCGAAAAAGAAAGCGGGCGTCATTGTGGACACACCGGATGAGCAAAGTCTGGAAACGATTAAGAAAAGCTTTTCTGTCGCCGAAAAGCTTGGCATTCAGGGAACGCCAGCCACGTTGATTGGCGATGACATGCTGTCAGGCTGGATCCCATATGAGCAATTTGACGCTATGGTCAGCGATGCGCTGAAGAAACAATAACCCACGTCTGGGGGACGCGCGCCCCCAGAATTTAGAGGCAATACGATGAAATATATTCTACTCCTGGCGGCCTGGATGATGTCGGGCCTGGCTTTTGCCGAAGAGGCTATCCCTCAGGTAGTTAAAAATTTTGCTGAGCAGCAGGGAATAAAAATTATCAAGGAGATAGATTCGACCGGAGGCGTTAAGGGCTGGGTCGGTCAGTACCAGGATATGGGGGTGACAATGTTTTTGACGCCGGACGAGAAACACGTCATTTCAGGATATCTTTATGACGATAAAGGTAAAAATCTTAGCGAAGCCTGGTTCAAAGAGGCGATTTATACCCCTTTAGGCCGCGAAATGTGGAAAACGCTAAATAATGCCCAGCCGCTCAAAGAAGGTGCTGATTCGGCGGCCCGAAAAGTCATTGTCTTCGCCGATCCTTTTTGCCCCTATTGCAAAGAATTCTGGTCTGCAGCCCAGCCGTGGGTAAAAGCGGGCAAGGTCCAGTTGAATACCCTGCTGGTTGCTTTTCTCAACCCGAAAAGCGGCAGATACGCAACGGCTATTCTGAATGCCAAAGATCCGGTCGCCGCGTGGCAAGAGTATGAGCTATCCGGTGGCAAAAAACTGCCGCGCTTTGACGGGGTTACGCCGCGAGAAACCTTTAATCTTCTTCAGCATCATCAAAAACTGATGGATGATTTAGGGGCCAGCGCCACGCCGGCAATCTATTACATGAATGAACAGAATGAACTTCAGCAGGTCATCGGCATGCCCGATGAGAAACAGCTGACAGAGATGTTCGGGCCAAAACCCTGACTAAACCGATGACCAACATAGCGCTTTCCGGGCGCTTTGTTGGCCATCGAAAACGCCTTGCTTACCCCATCATTACCTCGTACTTTGGGTCTTGCTCTGCCCATTTATACAGAATTCATTGCTTGAGTTAACGAGGAATAATGGAACGCTTATTTGTCTACGGCACGCTGCGTCCGGGCCACTCAAATGCCCATATTATGGAAAGCATCGGCGGAGAATGGTTGCCAGGCTACGTGACAGGCACATTTTATGAACGAGGCTGGGGAGCGGCGGCGGATTTTCCGGGGATCGTGCTTGATAAAAGCGGCCCTCGCGTCCACGGTTACCTTTTCGTGTCCGCGAATCTTCACGCTCACTGGTCAATGCTGGACGAATTCGAAGATGGCTACGACCGCGTTGCTGTTGAAGTTACCACGGAGGATGGTCAACGCGTGGCCGCGTGGATCTATCAGCTACAGCCAAAGATGACCTCGTAAGACAATTACGCCCTGCATACCGAACGTCTGCAGGGCGTAACACACTTCACATTTATGCGTCGCGCCAGCCCAGCGCCGGAGCAACGTGTTTCAGAATAGACTCAATCACATGCGCGTTATAATCCACGCCCAGCTGGTTCGGTACCGTCAATAATAGCGTATCCGCTTCAGCAATTGCTTCATCCTGTTTCAGCTGTTCTATCAGCTTGTCCGGCTCTGCGGCGTAGCTGCGCCCGAAAATCGCCCGTGTCTTCTCATCAAGAAAACCTATCGAATCGCGCTCATCACGACCTGAGCCAAAATACATCCGGTCGCGCTCGTCCATCAGGGCAAAAATGCTGCGGCTGACCGAAACCCGCGGTGTACGCGTATGACCGGCCTCGGCCCACGCCTCGCGATAGGCGCGGATCTGTTTAGCCTGCTGAATATGGAACGGCTCACCGGTTTCATCGTCTTTCAAGGTCGAACTTTGCAGATTCATCCCAAGCTTTGCCGCCCACATCGCCGTCGCATTTGACCCCGCCCCCCACCAGATTCGATCGCGCAGGCCTTCGGAATGAGGCTCAAGGCGCAGCAGGCCAGGCGGGTTGGGGAACATCGGCTGCGGATTAGGCTTCGCAAAACCTTCGCCCCGCAGCGCGTCCAGCAACACTTCAGTGTGACGGCGGGCCATGTCCGACTCGTTTTCACCTTCAGCGGGGACGTAACCAAAATAGCGCCAGCCATCAATTACCTGCTCCGGAGAGCCGCGGCTGATGCCCAGCTGTAAACGACCGCCGGAAATGAGATCCGCAGCGCCTGCATCCTCTGCCATATACAGCGGATTTTCATAGCGCATATCGATAACGCCGGTGCCAATTTCAATACTTTTGGTTTTCGCACCGACTGCTGCCAGTAGAGGAAACGGCGAGCTGAGCTGGCGAGCGAAATGATGCACCCTGAAGTAAGCGCCATCCGCGCCCAGCTCTTCGGCGGCAACGGCCAGGTCGATGGATTGCAGCAGCGCATCGGCGGCTGAACGCGTACCGGACTGCGGCGACGGCGTCCAGTGACCAAATGATAAAAAGCCAATCTTTTTCATGACGTGGGTATCCTGGTTTGCAGGGGAATCGTCAACAGGCGGCGGATTATCGCGCGTGAAAAGCCCGTTCCTGTCGAGTTATCCCCCCTACTCTACGCATTACCAGGTGAGAATAAATATCCTTTGTTTAACCGAATACATCAAATAAATTGACTGATTCAGTTTACTGGCGAGTAAAGCGGCACGGCCTGCCAGCGTTGTCTGAAAAAGAGGTCTCGGTCGATGCCTCTAACTCTGGTCCTATATATCGCCCGCGCGGACGAATCACCTTACCGGTATTGATTTGCTCCATGGCGTGGGCCAGCAGCCCCACGCTGCGAGCAATGGAAAACAGCGCAAATGCTGCATCGCCCTGCAGACGATAACGGGCCACCAGCGCGGCCAGTACCACATCAATATTGGGCTGAAGGCCGGTCAGCGTTATCACTTTTTCAATAAATTTCGCAATCTCCTGCGGCGGCGCAAACTCTGCCAGTAGCGCGATGGCGCGCGGATCGCCATCGGGATAAAGATGATGGCCGAACCCCGGGATCGGGAGCGCAGAAGAGAGATAGCGGTTAACCACCCGATCGGCATTCGAATGCTCAACTTCATCAAAAAGCGCTTTAACCCGCTGGGTTGCATCGCCGTGTAGCGGCCCGGTAAACGTCGCCAGCCCGGTGAGCAGACAGGCAGATAACGATGCGCCGTTAGACGCGGCAATTCGGGAGGCAAACGCGGAGCTTGTCAATTCATGGTCAGCCAACAGCACCATTGCCCTGCGCAGGATATTGGCCACCTCTTTCTCCATGCCCCATCCCAAAGCAAGACGCTGGTGAACCGACATTTCGGGTTGATTGAGTGCGCCAAACGTCGAAGCCAGGTGTCCCACCAGCGTCGCGGCTTCGGCATGCAGAACCTTAAGCGTTCGCCCATGCGTCGAATGTCCCGAGGCGGTTGCCGCAGCCAGAGCAATAAACGCATGGGATCGTTCCGGCGGTGAGGGAGGATAATCCCGGGTTGGGACCGAAAAACCGGACGTGATTTCAGCGTTCCAGAGCAAACGCGCCGTCTCTTCAAGCGTCGCGTTTTCAGAGAACGCAATGACATCTTTTCCCCGGTAATACAAATGACCTTTAGCAAAGGTGGAAATAGCGGTTGGAATGCTCGGCTCGGTACCAAACAGCGTGTTAACAGCAAGCGTTTCGCGTTTTCTTCCCTGCTGCTTTTTCTGCTTCAGGTTCTGAATATTTTCCGCGCTATACAGACTGCGCCGCGTATTCTGAGGGTCGGGATGCGATGCGATTAACCCACGGCTGACATACGCATAGATAGTCTGGGGACGAACGCCGAGAAATTCCTGAACCTCATCCAGCGTGAGCCAGGGTGCTAACTTCATCTTTGGTTGCATGGTTTAGCTCAAATACCTATCAAATGAGAGATCGAGTAAGCGGGATGCTGTCGTCCTGTACAAAAATGAGTAGATAAAATCCAGTCCTGATAATAACCGCTTATTTTATATTGATAATCTTTATCAAGATGAACATGTCAATTTTAGATAGATATCGTCTTCTGTCCCGCCGTAAGGGGCAGTAATGTGAAGTCTGAAGGTAAAAAAACCGACCTCATTATTTGCCGTCATCGGCCAGCATGGCATTAATCTTCTTCAGCCAGTCATCACCATTTTTATCGATGAATTCATGCTCTATCGCCGGTTTCATCATCTCTCTGAAGGGTTTGGGATCAACGTCATTAACCTGCAATCCCGCGCGTTTCATTTGGGCAAGAAATATCGCTTCATTCTCATTGGAGAAGTTCCGTGTCGCCACCGCACCGGCGTAGGATGCGCTAAGCAAAATATCCTGCTGCGGCTTACTCAGGGAGGTAAAGGTGACGCTATTCATCACCTGGATAAGCGGACCATACATGTGGCGGGTCAGCGAGAGATAGCGTTGCACCTCAAAAAGCTTGCGCGCATAGATGACAGAAATCGGGTGCTCCTGGCTATTGATAGTGTCTTCCTGAATAGCCGCATAGATAGCACCGGACGGTAAGGGCAGCGTATCGATATCCACGCTTTGCCATAGTGCTTCATGCACCTGATTGCCCGGCATGGTGCGAATCTTCAGGCCGCTGAAATCATCAGGATGAGTGACCGGTTTGACATTGTTGGTAAATGAACGGATACCGTTTTCCCAAAAACTCAGCCCTTTTAGTTTTTTCTGATCCAGTACATCCAGCATTTCACGCCCGAAGTCACTGTCCATTATCCTGTAGGCCTGTTCAACGTTTTCAAACAGATAAGGAATATCAAAGACATTGATCCGCCCGTCTAGCGCCGCAAAATAACCCGCACCGCCGAGAAAGATATCCAGTTCTCCCTGCTGGGCCATATCGACCATTTTCGGGCCATTGCCAAGCTTCGCGTCGGGATAAAGTTCGAACGCCATTTCTCCTTGCGATAATTGCCCGGCAACACGAACCATTTCCTGAATGCCAACGCCCTGCGAGCTTGCCATCGAGCCTTCAAAACCGATGCTAAAGCGGCGCTTTTCACTGCGTTCTGCTGTCGAAAATACCATTTCTGTTCTCTCCCATATGCCGTTGCGGGCGTGCGATAAATCGAATCGAATGAGAAAACTGTACGTTTCCATTTTCGCCCAATCAAGATTGATTAATTAAATCAACTGATAGATAGATCGCAAAATGGCTGAATACGTTTCAGAGCAAGAATATTAGCCATGAGCCATTACAAAATAAGCACTAAATGCCGAAAACTATTTTTTCAACTCCCTTTTAGCCTGTGGTGTCAACAAACAATTTCAATCTATCGCTACCGCGTCACACTCCGGGACTATCGGCAAAAATATTTGCATTGATTTTTTTAATCAAGATTGATCCCGGCAAGGCGTTATTTTAACGTCAGCCCAATCAATGGTCATATGCAGTGAAGCCTGACAAATTGATGCCCTGAAAAACCACAAACACAGCAAGCGACGGAATCGACAGAAAAAAGCGTTTACGCGGGTTTAATCTCCCGACAAGAAGACGTATCAATTTTTTATTTGTAGAACCGTTGCTCATGAAAATCGATGGGCATTTGGGTTGGATTGACACCTTACGAAATAATGATTAACCCGCAATCAACAAGGGTTAAAAGAATAAAACGTATACCTACAAATCCATGAAGGACGAAAAATATGAGTAATATGCAACAGCAAGAACTGACCGAGGCATCAATAGATGCCAGAGCGGTTCCCCAACAGAAGGCGACGCGCATCAGGTATTACATGCTGGCCCTGATTCTCTTTGCGACAATTATCAATTTTGTCGACAGATCGAGTCTGGGTATTCTGGCGCCATTTATCAGCAAAGACCTCCAACTGGATAAAGTTCAGATGGGGCAAATTTTCGCCGCATTTGGTCTTACCTACGCGTTTGCGCTCGTTCCCGGAGGAATTATTGCGGATGTCTTAGGTTCACGTATTGCCTACGCCTTTTCCCTGATAACCTGGTCGCTGGCCACCATGACGCAAGGGGTCGCCAGCGGCTTTAATATGCTGTTTGGTTCTCGCCTGGCAATTGGCGCACTTGAAGCCCCGGCCTTCCCATCAAACGCCCGCGCCGTCACCATGTGGTTTCCAACCGGTGAGCGCGGCTTTGCCACCAGCGTTTACGTTATGGGCCAATATATCGGCACGCCATTATTCACCGGCCTGCTGCTGTGGATTGCCAACGGCTTTGGCTGGCGATCCGCCTTTTATTTGACCGGCGGCGCAGGCGTAATATTCGGTATTCTGTGGTATCTCTGGTATCGCGATCCGTTAAATCATAAAGCCGTCAATGCAGCCGAATTGAAACATATTCAAGAGGGCGGTGGTCTTGTTGGTAAAAAAACACGGGATCGTTTTGACTGGAAAAATGCGCTCCGCCTGCTCAAGCATCGTCAGATTCTGGCTATTTGCCTGGGCAAGTTTTGCAATAACGCCATTCTGGTTTTCTTTACCACCTGGTTTATGACGTACCTGGTTGAAGAGCGCCAGATGACTATGATTAAAGTCGGTATTTTCCAGGCTTTACCGTTTATCGGCGCAACCGCAGGGATATTACTGGCGGGTTTCTTCTCAGATTTCTTTATTCGCCGCGGCTATTCGATGTCCGCCGCCAGAAAAGCACCGTTAATTATCGGTACGCTGCTGGGTTCATCAATACTACTCGTTAACTTTGTCACCTCTAACGAGATGATTATTGTTATTTTAACCATATCTTTCTTTGCTCAGGGCGTGGGTTCATCATCATGGGCAGCGGTATCTGAAATAGCGCCAAGGCAATATATTGGATTAACCAGCAGTATCACCAGCCTCGCGGCTAATATTGCTGGCGTCACTACCCCGATAATGATTGGTTATATCCTCCATGCGACTGGCCAATTCTTTTGGGCGCTCAATATGATGGGGATTATGTGTTTAATTGGTGCATTCGCTTATTCATTCCTGCTGGGGCCATTATCCCGCATCGAAATGGACTAATAAGTCAACGCTGATTCACCGGGTTTGAGCCGCTATCCGCGTTCGTCTGTGGCTCAAACCGGTTTTATAGACAGAGGAGTGAACGTGTCAAAATACACCTGGGATCATTTGCAATTGCGCAGTCCTGACCCTGAACTGACCGCTGCCTGGTTCGAGCGCTGCCTGAACGCAGAGATCGTTCGCAAGCCCGGCAAGGTGGATATCCGCTTAGCCGGAATCAATATCTTTATCGCCCCGGTGAGCGAAGGAGACGGCGTGGCGCCACCGCCGCTGCCGCCCTACCAGGGTCTCGACCATTTTGGCCTGACGGTCGACAACCTGGATGAAACCGCCGCCGAGTTAAAAAGCAAAGGTGTGGAATTCACCCAGGAACCGATCGCTATTCGCCCTGGCGTACGCGGCTGTTTTATTCGCGGACCGCAAAACATCTCGATTGAAATACTTGAGCGGCGCTTGAGTTAATCGCCTCCGGCATACGTAAGCATAAAAATTTAGCCTGTCATTTATTGGCCGCAACTATGGATATAGCATAATGAAACCCAGCATCCTGCAGTTAAACCCTATCCTTATCCCCGCGATTAGCGAAAAATTAAACGCGCTTTATACCGTACATCGTTTCTTTGAGCTGGAAGATAAAGAAGCGTTTATCAAAGAATATGGTAACACTATTCGCGGTGTCATTTCTGGTGGTCACACCGGCATCAGCAATGCATTGATGGCGCAACTGCCCGCGCTGGAAGTCGTCGCTATCAACGGCGTCGGCGTTGATGCTGTCGACCTGGACTATGCACGTAAACGTAAGATTCACGTCACCGCTACCCTCGGCGCGCTGACTGAAGACGTTGCCGACCTGGCCATTGGCCTGCTGATTGCCACCTGCCGAGGTATTTGCTCAGGCGACCGCGTGGTGCGCAACGGCGAATGGGCGAAAAATCCGCATCCCGGAGCGATTCCCCTCTCCCGCCGCTTCAGCGGTATGCGCGTAGGAATCGTTGGCATGGGCCGGGTTGGGCGCGCCATCGCTACGCGCGCCTCAGCCTTTGGCTGCCCGATTGCCTATACCGACCTTCACCAGATGACCGACCTCGACTATCCGTTTGTCGCCAGCCTGCAGGAGCTGGCCCGTCAGAGCGATGCGCTGATCCTCGCGGCCTCGGCAGACAAAGCGGAAGGTATCGTCAATGCCGCCGTACTTGAAGCGCTCGGTGAGAACGGTTTTCTCGTGAATATCGCCCGCGGGAAGCTGGTCAATGAACCTGACCTTGTGGATGCCCTGGTTGCCGGACGTATTCAGGGGGCGGGGCTGGATGTTTTCGTTGATGAGCCGAATGTTCCCGCCCCGCTTTTAGGGATGGATAACGTTGTTCTGCAGGCTCACCGTGCAAGCGCCACGATTGAAACCCGAACAGCCATGGGCGAAATGGTGCTGGCAAGCCTTGCTCAGGCGTTGAGCGGCCAGCGTCCTGAATGCAGCCTGACGGCCTGAGAGTCAACATTTTAGCCAACCATTCCAGTAACGTTAATGAAGCAGAAGGATGTAGCTATGTTCACTTCAAGTAAAATCGCCCTGGTCACCGGCGCAGGCACCGGGATTGGCAGAGCGACGGCCATCGCGCTGTCGAATGCAGGTTATTTTGTGGTCCTCGCCGGACGTCGCCTGGAACCCTTACTGGAAACCGTTGCAGCGTTTGGCGGCAGCGAACAGTCAATGGTGGTACCAACCGACGTCACCAGTCCGGAATCCGTGACGGCTCTGTACGCCCGGATCCATGAAAAATGCGGTCATCTTGACGTGCTGTTCAACAATGCAGGTACCAACTTTCCCGGGATCCCCTTCGAGGAGCTGAGCTATGAGAAGTGGACGGCGGTTGTGGACGTCAACCTGACGGGAATGTTCCTTTGCGCGCAGGGCGCTTTCCGTCTGATGAAAGAGCAAAGCCCTCAGGGCGGGCGAATCATCAACAACGGTTCGATTTCCGCCCACGCCCCGCGCCCTGACTCAGCGGCCTACACGGCGACAAAGCACGGCGTAACTGGCCTGACGAAGAGCATCTCCCTCGACGGGAGAAAATATGGCATTGCCTGCGGTCAGATTGACATTGGCAATGCGCATACCGAACTGTCGCAGCGCATGTCAAAAGGGGTTAAACAGGCGAATGGCGAAGTGGCTATTGAAGCGATGATGGATGTCTCGCAGGTCGCCAACAGCGTGGTTTATATGGCAGGCGTCCCGCTGGACACCAACGTGCAGTTTATCACCGTGATGGCGACCACCATGCCGTTCGTTGGGCGCGGCTGATTGGAATTAACAAAACATGGGCTGGGTCTCTCAGCCCATAAAAATGCCCCCTCAGTAAGCAACAGCTGACGAAATTGTCAGACGAACGTCAGCCTGACGACAGGTGGCTTCCGCCAGAATAGCGTGAAGTATCTGGCGTTTGCTGATTGAGGGAATAAATACAGTGAGAACAGTAATTAGCATATTTCTGACGATAATGGTCATCGGGTTGATGGGGTCGGCCGCTCTCGCATCGGAGAATATTGCCGTGCCGTCCCGGACGTTGATTGTTTATTTCTCTCAGCCGGAGGAGATGGCCGCTGACGCGGTAGATGGATTTTCCGGTGCCAGCGTATTGCAAAAGCTGACGCCGGAGACCGGCAGTACTCAGTACGTTGCGCAGCTCATCGAGAAGCAAACTCAGGGTGACCTGTTCCGCATTGAAACGGCAGAGCCCTACCCTCGCCAGCACGATGCGCTGCTGCGTGTTGCCGAAAGAGAACAGCAAGCCAAAGCCAGACCGTCGCTAAAAACACCGCTTCCTGACCTCAATAATTACGACACGATTTACGTCGGTTATCCTATCTGGTGGTACACCATGCCCATGGTGATATATACCCTGTTCGAGCAAAATGATTTTGCCGGTAAAAATGTCATTCTCTTTACCACCCATGGAGGGAGTCGGTTAGCGGATTCCCTGCGCGAAATCGCACGTATGCAACCGCAGGCAAAAATAATCACTCGCGCCCTCGCAATATCGCGCAGTGATATTGCACGCCCCGACATACCGGAACAAGTCGAACAATGGGTTCAGCAAGTACAACCCCAGCGTTAATCAAGATGAAAAGCATCTATCTGTTTCAGGTCATGCTGGATACGCTGATGGCGTTATTACTGCTTGTGCTAATGGCATTTCATTTATACGGTGAAATATTGCATGAATGGGCAGGCATTCTCTTTACTCTGATGATTCTTCTGCATTTGTATCTCAACAAACATCGATTATGGTCGCTGTCGCTGAGGCTCCCTTCGGCAATGGTGTTGATTAACAGAACCATTAACATTGTGACGTTGATAATTATCCTGACGGCGCTGGTTTCCGGAATAATGCTCTCACGTCACCTGCTTCCTGACTTACCTTTTCACAACCCGCAAACGTGGGTCAGAAAAATGCATATGACGGCAGTACACTGGGGTATGCTCATTCTGGCCGTACATATCGGGATCCACTGGAAAATGCTGGCAACGTTTTTCTGTCGGATCATGCATATTCCTGAAAATGCTGTTTTCGCGAATATCATCATGCCAACTATTTTTACCATTATTGCGCTATGCGGTGCGTACTGTTTCCTGAGTGGAGACTATATTTCCTATTTACTGATGCAGGTTGATTTTTCCTTTTTCGATTACGATGAATCTGCCGTCGCTTTTTATGCGAACTATTTATCCATCATTATCTTATTTTCCCTGGTCACTCGGTTTCTGCTGTGGATGTTTATTTTCAGAACAGCTCGGGTAGACGCTGAAAAATAGCCATAAAGCCGAGCGGGCGCCGCCCGGCCTTATGCAAGGTATCAGAGGGCAAAAACGGATTCGATTTCTATCTTAAGTTCGGGTGAAAAAAGACGGCTAACTTCAACAAGAGAGCTGGCGGGCAGGCAATCGCCGTAGTTTTGGTAGAGCACTTTACGCAACTCGCCAACCTCATCAAATGAAGTGATAAAGATAGTCACTTTTATCAGTGATGAAAAATCAATACCCTCCGCACTGGCAATCTGCTTAATCTGCCTGAATATCTCCTCAGCCTGTTCAGCAATGCCTGCGTGCTGCGCAGCGGTACCAAATGCGGTCAATCCTGAAATATAAAGCGTGTTACCGTGTTTTACCGAGTGGACATAGGGGGCCTTGACCTCACCCAACTCAGGATAATTCTTCCGTAGCACCTTGCTCATTTTGACATCCTTCTTTGAGAGGAAACAGGCAGCAATCCTACCATGCTTTTTATCTTTCGAGGGCTATAACCATTGACTACCTGAATATCATATATCAATTGCCAACCCCTCTTCCTGCGCATCATGCACTTCGAATGCAACATGAATATACATTCGAATAAAGCGGATACCGGTACAAAAACCCTCTTATGCTAGCGTAATTAATTAAAAAAACCGTGGTGTGAATCCTTTTACTGTTTTCTTTCCTCTTAGTTAAAGATATCGAGACAAAACCGTCAAAAAAAGGAACATCATGTTAAGTTTTAAACGTAATTTGTGCCTCAAAGAACAGGTACTCCGTCTATGTTTTGCCATTTTGGCTGGTGCAGGGACATTCTATTTTCTGGAGCATAGACTATTACAAATTCTGGCATCTGGCGTTGCAGCAACGCTGGCGATAACGGCTTGCATTGGATTTTGTCCCGCTAAGCTTATAGTAAATAAAAACCAGGGAGGTCGTTTGTAATGATTAAGACAAGCGCAGCATTGATCGAGGCTGCCTGTTCGGGCAATGAGCAAGCACTATCGCAATTATTGACCATCTGCCAGCCAGATCTAAAAAGGTTTGCTCGCAGAACCTGTTCAACCAGCGAAGACGCGGAGGATGCTGTACAAATCGCGCTCTGGCAGTTGCATAAAAAGATAGGCACGCTCAAAACCGTTGCGGCATTTGCCAGTTGGCTGTTTCGTATTGTCGAACGCGAATGCTATCGATTATTCCGCGGGGAGCGCGCTGAGTCACTTTCTGAAGTGTGCAATGATGTCGTTGCACCATTGGCGAATGACGGGTTATGCATTGATTTAGCAAGATCGATTGCTACGTTGCCGCAGGCTTATCGCATTGTTTTCGTTATGCGTGATATTGAGGGATGGAGCACACCAGAGGTTGCAGAGCGACCTGGACTCACATCAGAGGCCGTAAAAAGCCGACTGCACCGTGCGCGCGTGATGGTGAGGGACAACCTGACTTCTGGTGGGTATTGTCCATCCGAAACTACCTCTCAAGCCATTAATCGCTCAGGAGACTGATATGTATTGCTTCGCTCCCATAGCCCTGCATCTCCTGCGGGGCATTGTTGCCATTATGCTACTTGCTTGCGGATTTTTTATGGCATCAATTATGCCCATCTTTATCGTCCCCGCGCTGATAGGTTCCATGCTATTGCTACGAGGCTGCCCTCTTTGTTGGGCAATCGAGTTGTTCAAAAAGATAAAAAAAACCTCACCTCTGAAATCATTCAAGGAAAATCCGCAATGAGCCGTTACCAATCACCCGGCGATTTTCAACAAACAGCGTCACTGCTTGAGCTTGCTCCGCAGGAAGGCAGTGCTTTTATGCGTTTCGACCACGCAACCAGGCGTGAAGATGGGCATATCCCGCCAAAGACGCGTGAATTCATCGCACTTGCCGTAGCGCTAACTACGCAATGCGCATATTGCCTGGATGTCCACAGCAAAAGAGCCAAACAAGCAGGGGCGACCCGAGAAGAACTTGCTGAATTGATATCGATTGCTGCCGCTGTACGCGCCGGGGCAACGATGGGGCATGGATTGATGGCTTTACGGCTGTTTGGCGTTGAACAAGAAGCCAAGTGACATATCTTCGGTTAGTAACCTAAGCAAGTTAGCGCCTCTTATACCTCAACCAGATTCAGGCGAGTATACAGGTCATTTGCTCAGTGAAATATATTACGCTCCGGTATGTTTTGTTCGGTTCGCAACTCAAGGAATATTCTAACTGTATTCTAATCGCCCAAAGCAACAAGGGGTTACCTTTCGGTAACCCCTTGTTTTATTTGGCGGAAGCGTAGAGATTCGAACTCTAGAACCCTTTCGGGTCGCCGGTTTTCAAGACCGGTGCCTTCAACCGCTCGGCCACGCTTCCAATGAGGCGCACTATAAACACCTCCGTTCAGGCTGTAAAGCATGATTTTGTTCAACTGCCTTAAAAACAAACAAAAACGTGTTATTCGCCTGAAATTCAGGCAGTTTGCGCAGAATTCAAGCGCAAACTGTCCTCTCTACGTTAATGTTTTTTGATGTACATATCTTTGGTGTAGTAATACCCCAGCTTATCCGGCGTGAATCCTCCGACCCATGGCTTTACCAGATGCGTCCGCACATAGTGATAGACCGGGATAGCAGGCACATCCTGCCCTAACATATCTTCCGCCTGCTGATAAAACTTGCCCCTCGCTGCCGCATCGGCTGCTTTAGCCGCATTGTGCAGCGCCTCATCGTAGGCCGGATTGCTGTACTGGGTGGTATTTTCACTATCGCCGGTGCGGAAGTTATTCAGGAAGGTGGCGGCGTCGTCATAATCGGCAATCCACGCGTAGCGCACGGCGTCAAAATTATGCGTATGCATGGTATCCAGCATGGTCTTCCATTCCTGATTTTGCAGCTTTGCCTCAACGCCAAGATTCTTTTTCCACATTGAGCTGGCGGCGATAGCAATTCGCTGGTGCGATTCCGAGGTGTTATAAAGCAGATTAAACACCAGTGGATGAGCCTCGTTATATCCCGCTTCGCTCAGCAGCTTTTTCGCCTCGGTGATACGCTTATCGCGCGGCCAGCTTGCGTAATCCGGATTCTGTAGCTTCACGCCGCCGATATCAGGCTGGCTGATAAGCCAGGCCGGACGCTGCCCCTGTCCCAGCACCTTCTCGGCAATAATGTCTTTATCAAGCGCCATATTCAGCGCCCGCCGTACGCGCGGGTCGTTAAACGGCGGTCGGGTGGTGTTAAATTCGTAATAATAGGTTGCCAGCTGCGGCGAAACATCCAACTGATCGCCAATAGTTTTCTTAAGCTGGGCGAACTGATTAATTGGTACGGTATAGACAATATCAATCTCCCCGGCCTTATAGCGGTTAACGTCTGCGGCTTCAGAACTTATCGGCAAATACGTCACCTTATTAATAATGGTATGGGCATTATCCCAGTACCGAGGATTACGTTCGGCCGCAATGCGCTCATTGACGACCCACTGTGACAGCTTATAGGGCCCGCTGGTGACCATATGCTCCGGTTTAGTCCACTTATCGCCGTAGCGAGATATCAGCACTTTATCGAGTGGAACCAGAGACGGGTGCGCCAGCATCGCCAGAAACGCCGCATTTGGCTGAGTGAGTGTCACCTCGAGGGTGGCATCATCTATCGCTTTCACTCCCAGCGTTTCGGGCGCTTTTTGCCCTCGCGCGATCTCCGCAGCGTTGACGATATGCATATTGCCAGGATAGCTCGCATAGGGGGAAGCGGTTAGCGGTGAGACCAGCCGCTGCCAGCTCCAGACAACATCTTGTGCGGTGATTGCCGAACCGTCGGACCAGGTTACACCTGGGCGTAAATGAAATGTCCAGACGGTGTTATCCCTATTTTCCCATTTTTCGGCCAGCCGGGGCTGAATCTCGCCTGCGGGAGAAACGCTGACCAGCCCTTCGAAAAGATCGCTGAGAATATTGAACTCAACGTCGCTTTCCACTTTATGCGGATCCAGCGACGATGGCTCGCTGCCGTTATTTCGGACTAACTCCTGCTTCTCTGCCAGCACCGTTCCCGGTGGCACCTGAGCGGCCAGCGCCGGAACGGTCATTGAGAACAGGCCGACGGCCAGCAGCATGCGTGTTATGTGATTATATTTTTGTGGTTTCATATCCCTTGCCTTTATTGCGCTTCGTTTGTACCCTCTCCAGACTTAGTCACAGAACGGCTATAACGCAATATTTTTCAGTTAGTTATCAGATTTTGATCTAGCTTCAGATGGTGAACACATAAACATGCTATTTATTCTCTAAATTCTGAAATAATATTCTGCGAGGCAGCCATCTGGCTTTGAGTAAAGATGGGTAAAAGCACTATGGCTTCAGCCGTGGTTTTTTTATGCTTCGTTATTAATTACATCTGTCATAAGAGAGTGACTCATGGATCGTATAATTACATCGTCGCGTGACCGTTCATCGCTGCTCAGCACGCATAAAGTTCTGCGGAACACTTATTTCCTGCTTAGCCTGACGCTGGCATTTTCCGCCATCACGGCGACGGCCAGCACGGTGCTAATGCTGCCTTCTCCAGGTCTGATTCTGACGCTGGTCGGTATGTATGGCCTGATGTTCCTGACCTATAAAACAGCGAATAAGCCGGTCGGTATTCTGTCCGCGTTCGCCTTCACCGGCTTCCTGGGCTATATTCTGGGGCCGATGCTTAACGCTTACCTGTCTGCGGGCATGGGCGATTTGATTGGTCTGGCGCTGGGCGGTACCGCGCTGGTGTTCTTCTGCTGTTCGGCCTACGTGCTGACCACCCGTAAAGATATGTCCTTCCTCGGCGGCATGCTGATGGCCGGCGTGGTGGTGGTGCTTATCGGTATGGTCGCCAACATTTTCCTGCAGTTGCCGGCTCTGCATCTGGCCATCAGCGCGGTGTTTATCCTGATTTCTTCAGGCGCCATCCTGTTTGAAACCAGCAACATCATCCGCGGCGGCGAAACCAACTACATCCGCGCGACCGTTAGCCTGTACGTCTCGCTGTACAACATCTTCGTCAGCCTGCTGAGCATCCTTGGCTTCGCCAGCAGAGACTAATCCTCTCCCCGTCTGTACTCAGGCCCCGCTTATGCGGGGCCTTATTTTTTGCTACACTGCCGCCATTTTCAGCGGTATGTGAAGAATCATGTTTATCTTTGAAGGCAATGAAATTGAGACCGATAGCGAAGGCTATCTGAAGGATACCACCCTGTGGAGCGAGGCGATGGCGGTAGTTATCGCCGAACAGGAAGGCATTAGCCTGTCCGTTGAGCACTGGGAAGTGGTGCGCTTTGTGCGCGACTTTTATCTGGAATTTAACACCTCACCGGCGATTCGTATGCTGGTGAAGGCCATGGCGAACAAGTTTGGCGAAGAGAAAGGCAACAGCCGCTATCTCTACCGCCTGTTCCCGAAAGGCCCGGCTAAGCAAGCGACAAAAATTGCCGGCCTGCCTAAACCGGTCAAATGCATCTAATACAGAATGGCGAACTTCTGCCACTCTCTGGTGGGTTGATGGGGCTCGGTCAGCACCCTGTCAACCCGCGCGCTGCGTGGCCCACCGGCCTTCAGCCAGGCAATCAGCGTCTCCACCTGCCCCGCATCTCCGCAGGCAAGCACCTCTACGCCGCCGTCATCAAGATTACGCGCATACCCGGTTAACCCAAGCCGCAGCGCCTCACGCTGGGTCGAATAGCGAAACCCGACGCCCTGAACGGAACCGTATACCCACGCCATCGTGCAAACCGTTGCCATGTTCTCTCTCCTTTCCGGCCAATGACTCAATACTGAGGATAGCAAATTCTTTCAGCGTACATGCTTTGGTAATAACCCAAAGTGCTGACGAAAACGGGCGGTAAAGCGCGAGCCTGACAGATAGCCGCTGCTTTGCGCAATTTCACCAATGGGCCGCGACGTCGACTGCAATTGCCCCAGCGCGTAGGCCATCCGCACCTCTTCTACGATCTGGCGAAAGCTCCGGGATTCCTGCTGCAAACGGCGGCGCAGCGTCGATTCGCCAAGAAACAGCATTTTTGCGACTTTCGCCACGCTCCACGCTTCGGCAGGCGACAGCATAATAATCTGCCTGACCTGACCGGTTATGTCGTCGCGCCGTTCGTTAAGCAGCGGTCCAGCGTATCCGGCCTGATACAACGCCAGCAGCAACCCCATCGCCTGATGATGCTGTAACTCCGCCGAAAGCCCTTCCCGCACCGCCTGCAGAACGCTCTGCCACATAAACGAGAGTTCCGGCGCCAGCGGCGCGCAGAGCGACGTCAGACGGCCCGTCTGCGGATCGCTCATATAACGCCCCTTAAAATCCGCCAGAAGCTCAGGCGTTAATGAGAGCAGATCGGAGCAAAACAGCCCGTTTTCCGGCTGGTTAATAACCTCCAGCTCAACTTCAGCGGGTAAAATAATGAGCTGCTGCGGCGTTGCCAGCATCTGGCTGGCTCCCTGCACAATCACCTTACTGCCGCGATTTACCCGACAGAGCGCGGGCGAAAACAGCGTGACGCGGTGCAGTTTGCATAAACGTCGGGTCGTAATTTCTGCCGCCGTTAACGCATTATGATGAAATTGAACATTCCGCATCAGGCTGCCCTTTTTTATCGCCCTGCCACCGCGGTTAACTGCGCGTTGGCGATAGCGTGGCTATGTAACATAAAACCGACTAATGCTCCGCTGGCCTGAGCATCAACAGGCAGTGTCGGCGTATCAAGCGCCCATACCGTAAAGCGGTAGCGATGCGGTTTATCTCCGGCGGGCGGACACGCGCCGCCAAAACCCGCATAGCCAAAGTCATTGCGCCCCTGTATCGCCCCGGCGGGCAGTTTAGCGTTATTTTTGTCTCCGGCGCCAGCGGCTAAGCCAGTCACCTGTTGGGCAATATTCACCACCGTCCAGTGCCACCAGCCGCTCCCGGTCGGCGCATCCGGGTCATAAGCGGTCACCGCGAAACTACGGGTACCCGCTGGGGCATTTTTCCAGACAATTTGCGGTGAGATATTGCCGCCGGTGCAGCCAAAGCCGCCAAACCAGTGCGTCTGCGCCAAAGGTTCGCCTTCGCGCATATCCTCGCTGCTAACGCTGAACGGCGCGGCAATCGCTGCCCCGCTCATTATTACCATCATCGCGGCGACGAATTTCAATCCTGTTTTCATTGTATTTTCCTCCTTATGGGTGAGGAAATACTGTAAGATCCCGGCGTGATTTTTAATGTGCCAAAGCGCCTGCGTTTTGTGCCGAAACGCTCACCTGTCAATACTGGTGGAATGGTGCTTGCCTCAGCCACTTGTGCTAACCTACGCGCCATTTTTTCGGTGCCGACATTCCCGTTGCTTAAAGGTAGCCCCATGACAGACTCCATTTTCCCCCGCTTAGTGTTAACCAAAGGACGCGAGAAATCCCTGCTGCGTCGCCATCCGTGGATTTTCTCCGGCGCCGTCGCCAGGATGGAAGGTAAAGCCCGTTCCGGTGAGACCATCGATATCGTGGATTCGCAGGGAAAATGGCTGGCCCGCGGCGCGTATTCTCCTTCTTCACAGATCCGCGCCCGCGTCTGGAGTTTTGATCGCGATGAAGCCATTGATAACGCCTTTTTTGAGCGTCGCCTGCAGCAGGCGCTGACCTGGCGCGAATGGCTGGCAGCCCGCGACAGCCTTGATAGCTATCGCCTGATTGCCGGTGAATCCGACGGCCTGCCGGGCGTCACCATCGACCGTTTTGGCGACTTTTTTGTTCTGCAACTGCTGAGCGCCGGTGCGGAATACCAGCGCGCGCCGATTGTCAGCGCCCTACAAACGCTGTTCCCGAACGGCTCTATCTACGACCGTAGCGACGTCGCGGTGCGTAAAAAAGAGGGGCTGGAGCTGGCGCAAGGGCTGGTCGTCGGTGAACTGCCGCCAGCTCTGCTGCCAATTACCGAGCATGGTATGCAGCTATTGGTAGACATTCAGGGGGGTCACAAAACCGGCTACTACCTCGACCAGCGCGACAGCCGCCTGGCGACCCGTCGCTACGTGACGGACAAACGCGTGCTGAACTGCTTCTCCTATACCGGCGGCTTTGCTATCTCCGCGTTGATGGGCGGCTGCCGTCAGGTGGTTAGCGTTGATACGTCTCAGGAGGCGCTGGACGTTGCAAAACAGAACGTTGAGCTGAATAAGCTGGATCTGTCGAAAGCCGAATTTGTCCGTGATGACGTTTTCAAACTGCTGCGCAAATATCGCGATTCCGGTGAGACGTTCGACGTTATCGTGATGGATCCGCCAAAGTTTGTTGAAAACAAAAGCCAACTGATGGGGGCCTGCCGCGGCTATAAGGATATCAACATGCTGGCAATCCAGTTGTTGAACCCCGGCGGCGTGCTGCTGACCTTCTCCTGCTCCGGCCTGATGACCACCGATTTATTTCAGAAAATCATCGCCGATGCCGCACTCGATGCCGGGCGTGATGTACAATTTATAGAACAGTTCCGTCAGGCTGCCGATCACCCGGTGATAGCAACCTACCCGGAAGGGCTGTATCTGAAAGGGTTTGCCTGTCGCCTCATGTAACTTGAAAAGTGGAGAATCGGCCCGCATATAGCAGGTAATCACGTATCCCAGGAGGTGCTTATGATAGCCAGCAAATTCGGTATCGGCCAACAAGTTCGCCACACGCTTCTGGGCTACCTGGGCGTGATCGTTGATGTCGATCCAGAGTACTCGCTCACGGAGCCGGAAGAGGACGAAATCGCCGCTAACGACGAACTGCGCATGGCCCCCTGGTACCATGTGGTGATGGAAGATGATGATGGCCAGCCAATTCACACTTACCTTGCGGAAGCGCAGCTAAGCAGCGAACCCAGCGACGAACATCCTGAGCAACCGTCAATGGACGAGCTGGCGCGAACGATTCGTCGGCAGCTGCAGGCGCCGCGACTACGTAACTAATCTAAAATCGAAAAACCCGCGCTGCGGGTTTTTTATTGCCTGTTACCTTATCGCGGTATCTGCCAGCGCCTGGCAAATCAGACTGTTGAACTGCCCGGCGCGCTGCTGTTTTTCGCTCCAGCGAGTATTGGCCAAATTCATTTCACGGGAAATACTTTCGCTGCTAAGCGCAAGCTGCTGAAAAAACGGTTGCAACATCTTCCCTCCCGGCAACTCTCGGGTTTTAAATACCGGGCTGCCATCAGCGTAACGCCAGGCCATCGCCTTATCTGGCAAAGTTATCGCCGGGAAACCATGTTGAGCGTAGCCGGCCCAGAAGCTCGCGGCACCGTAGCCGCGCGAGAAATTACGCTCACAGGTGGAAGGCTCGGCCGGCGGCAAGACTCTTTTCTCCGCAGGCCTGAACACATTTTCCATCCAGCGCGCCATCCCTTCCAGATACCATTTTTGTTTAAACACCGCATAGCCGTACTGGTACAAATGGAAAAGCTCATGCGCGGGCGTAACGTTGCGCGCCGGTTGCAACGCGGCGTTAAGTACAATTTTTAAGCCGCAGGGGAGCGCCGTTCTGTCGCTCATGGTTTCCGCCGCTACGCGGTCAAAGGCCAGACCGTTACCCTTGGGAAGAGTCAGCAGGTAGATATTAATCTGCCGCGCCTGAGCGTAGATCTTCTGCCGTAGCGGCGTTCGCAGGCCCAGCAGCGACGTGTAGAGATATTCTGCAGCCTGCAGTTGGCTGGCAATATCTTTAATGACGTCCGGCACTCCATCGCCGGTGCTATCCTGCGGATATTGCAGGGCGTCCTTACCCTGCAGGCTGTAATAAATATGAAAATCATCCACCATATGCGTCTTTTCCAGCCGATGCTCATGGAGCAGAGAACCGGGGACGCAGTGGGAGACCAGCAGCACGTCGTGGGCCTGAAGCGGCGAACAGCAGCAGGATGCCAGCAGTATTACGGCGATTCGTTTCATTGCCCCCTGCCCATACTCAAACGCATCCTGTCGTTACCTAACGTTAGCCGTCGGATGCCCCTTCTTTGCTTCCCCAATATCCACCACCGGTTCTGCATATATCAAACGCTCGCTTGCCTGCTGCCATGCCGCCCAGCGCCTGGCAATGGCGCTGGCGTAATAGCGCTGAGCGTTACTCAGCGCGGCTTGCTGCATACTTTGCTGCAACGCTTTGTCGGAGATGACTTTGATCAACGCCGCCGCCAAAGCGTCTTCATCATCGCAGGGCACCAGAATCCCGGCCTGCCTATCCTGCAGGATATCGCGCGGACCGTACTTAATCGCAAAGCTTATCAGCGGCGTGCCGTAGGCCATCGCCTCTACGGCGGAGATAGACTGCCCCTCCTGGGTCGAACAGAGCACCGTGCAGCAGGCCGTTTTATGCGCTTGCTCAATATCCGAGGTAAAGCCATTAATATGGATAACCCCCTCCATTCCCCATTCCGCTACCTGCGCGCTGAGATTGCGCCGTAGCGGGCCGACGCCGTAGGTATGTAGCTGCGCATCAGGGATTACAGCCAAGACGTTGCGAAACGCGTTCAGCAGCAAGGTATGCTGTTTCTCCGCTGAATAGCGCGCCAGGTAAATCACCGTTCGTGAAGGAATTTTCTGTGGGGCCGCCGGGATATTGCTGTTATCCAGGTGGTTTGGAATCACCACCATTTGCTTGTGTGGGAATCCCTCCTGCTGCAAATCCTGCCACTGCTCATCGGTCAGGACAATCAGCGTATCCACAAGGTCCGGTTGTTGCAAAATATGCCGGTACGAACTTTTCAGCTCACCGTTGGACAACTGGTGATGAGAGTGGATGATAGCGCTCAGCGAGCACGTCATACGCTGGGCTGGCCGCGAGCAGACAAAATTTTTCCACGTTTTATTTTTATCGACGATAAAGTGCCAGCGCCCTCTTCCGCTGAGCATCGTTTCCAGCATCCACGCAAAAAACGCCTCTTCCTGGGTAAAGCGTTTTATTTCACCATCCGCCAGGGCGATTTCAAGATGGCTGAGCTGCACATTGCCCTTTTTCTCGTCAAAGCTTTTGCGCAGAAGAATATTTCCGGCGCTATCGAGATAATCCTCAATGATTCTCCCCTGCGGGCGCAGGAGATAATTGTGTTTACCCACCGGCAAATCCGCAGCGGGACTTACGGCGTGCCTGAGTGTAAGTATCCCGGCAAAACAAACCATTAATATTCAGAAATAACGGAAAGCACTTATCTTACAATGATATATAATAATAAGCTTACATTTAGAGATACTATGCGCATCCATGATGAATTTTGTTACTCACGGTGATTACAATAAAGATAAAATTATGAATCATTCATTCTTCATATCTTTAATCATTCATTGATTAACTATCGTAAAAAAATCTGTGATATTGTTCATACAAATCGCATAAGAAAAACATTACATTTTTTTTAAATTTTAAAAAATATTGAAATATTCCCCCCTATATCCAGGATGAATTTCGCTGATAAAAAAACGATTTTCCATTCGTTTTTTTATCTATAAAGGAGGAAGAAAAGCAAAAAAAAAAGCATTTCAAATGCGGGGAACGCGCGCTATAAAAACAAAATAAGCATTTGGTTCATCTTGTAATAAAAATAAAAAAACGTTTCGATGTAGATTTAATTAAAACAATCACCTTAAATAACTTAACAATGAGCCTGTATAAAAAACGGCCCCTTACTCGCTGGACGTCCAACTTTTGGGGGCCGCTCATTAGACGAGGCTTTGGTTCACCTGGCCAATCCTAATCGCGGGATCTCAATCGCCGGGCAGCGATCCATCACCACGTTCAGACCAGCGTCTCGGGCAAGTACTGCCGCCTGTTCATTGATTACTCCCAGCTGTAGCCACAGCGTTTTGGCTCCAATAGCCACTGCCTCCTGCGCAACGCCCAAGGCCGCTTCCGAATTGCGGAAAACGTCAACCATATCGACCTTTTCTGGCACATCAGCAAGCGAAGCATAACCCTTTTGCCCTAGCAGAGTCGTTCCTGCAACCTTCGGAGAAACAGGAATAACATGGTAGCCCTGCTCCAGGAGGTACTTCATTACCCGATAGCTTGGGCGGTCTGGCTTGTCGCTAGCGCCCACCAGCGCAATCGTCCGTGTTGAGGTCAAAATGCTTGCGATATCGTTCTCTTTCATCTTCATCCTCCAGCTATTTAACCCAAGTGTATGCTAATACAGACGAACCAACCATCTATCCTAACCTGCAGATACATCAAAATTTTTCATCCTGGAGCTTGCAGCGTTAACCACTTCCAGTAATCTGTCTACAGGCTAAAATGTGGAATGCAATAATGGAACTAACAACACGTACATTGCCAGCACGCAAACATATTGCGCTGGTTGCTCACGATCACTGTAAAGATATGCTGATGAAATGGGTTGAACGCCACCAGCAGTTGCTGGCCCAACACACGTTATCGGCAACCGGCACTACCGGGAACCTTGTTGCCCGAGCAACCGGGCTTGAGGTTCACGCAATGCTGAGCGGCCCAATGGGTGGCGACCAGCAAGTGGGTGCACTGATTTCCGAAGGTAAAATAGACGTACTGATTTTCTTTTGGGATCCGCTGAATGCGGTGCCGCACGACCCGGATGTAAAAGCGCTATTGCGCCTGGCAACGGTATGGAATATTCCGGTCGCCACCAATGCTTCTACCGCTGACTTTATTATCCAGTCACCTCACTTCAGTGACCCAGTTGATATTCTGATCCCTGATTATCAACGCTACCTCTCTGAGCGCCTGAAATAAGCCAGGCTGGCGGCCGTGCCGCCAGTCTTTATGGTTTTCTCGCTACCGGAACGTCCAGCGCTTCTAACATTTCAACAAACGGCGAAGGGTGTTCTTTATTAAACAATAACCATACGCGAAGGCGTGCTCGAGTGATGGCGACATACAGCAAACGCCTTTCTTCTGCATCGGGAAAATCCTCCGGCTGTGGCAGCAACGCATGCTCCATGATTGACTCACGCGACGGGGCGGGAAATGCATCATCGCCATCCTGAAGACCCAGAACAATGACGTAATCCGCCTGCTGTCCTTTGCTGGCATGAATGGTCATAAAATCGAGTTGCAGATGCGGCCAGCGCGTCGCGGCTTTTTCCAACGCCGTGGGTTTCAGGTGATGGTAGCGAGCTAACAGTAAAATCCGCTGCTCTCGTTTTACATAACCGCTCATTTTATCCAGCAAATCATCAAGCTTATCTTCCGCCAACAGCGTCACCGCCTTTTTATCACCTGCGGACAGACTATTTAATGGTTTCGTTAATTGATGCGGGTTCTGCTGAATAAATCCATTGGCCACCTCACCTATTCGGCTATTGAAGCGATAAGTCGTATCCAGTGCACAGCAATCGCCTTCGCCAAAATAGTGATTAAAAGCCGTCGTTAACGAAAGTTGAGCCCCGCTAAAACGATAGATAGCCTGCCAGTCATCACCGACAGCGAACAATGTAGTTTGCGTATTTTGCCGACGTAATGCTGCCAGTAGAGAGGCACGCTGTGGGGAGATGTCCTGAAACTCATCGACCAAAATATGCTTCCACGGGCTGACAAACCGACCCTTATCAAGAATATTTATCGCCTGATGAATCAGACCGGAGAAATCGACAGCATTCTCATCTTTTAACGCTGTTTTCCACGCTTTGAGCAAAGGGGCCATTAGCTTAACGCGTTTACTAAAAAGATCGCGCACCTCTTCCGGCGCTTGTGCAATCATCTCTGCCTGTGAACCACCGTGCATCCGCATCAGGCTAACCCAGCGGTCGAGTCGACTGGCCATCCGGCGCTGCAGCTTTTTATCCTGCCAAAAATCCTCTTCAGGGACCTGCCAGCCCATCTCCTCTTCCAGCCATAGCCGCCAGCCTTTCGCCTGCGCTTTTTTCTCCTGGCACTGCTGTTGCCAGCACTGTACTAATAATTTTTGGCGCGCAGAGCTGTCGTTCTCCAGTTGACTAATCGTCGGTGCTTTTTTACTACCCTGTTGAATAATGTGTAGCGCCAGAGCATGAAAAGTACGCGCGGAGATCTCTTCTGTCCCCAGGCGCTCACGAATACGCTCATCCATCTCCTGAGCAGCCTGGCGCCCAAATGCTAAAAGCAGGATCTGCTCGGCAGCCGCTTCACCTCTCGTCAATAACCAACCCGCGCGCGCCACCAGAACCGAGGTTTTACCGCTTCCGGCACCGGCCAGAACTAACAATGAACGCTCACCATTTACCACCGCACGAGCCTGAGCCGGGTTCAGTGGCGATGACTCAACTCCGGCAAAAAATCCGCGATATTGTTCCAGCATTGATTCAGTAAATGCGTGGTTATGAGCAAGCCTCGCTTTTTCCGTATCACTCAACCAACTCTGGCATTGTCGCCAAAGCTCTCGGCAGTTATCGAAAGCATCAAGACGACTCGTCGGCATAGGTAATCCACTTAATGCACGACGAATTTTACTCTGAATATCCGCAACCTGCTGTCGAGTTAACCATTTACCCTCCGCGCTGGAACGAGCCACTTCAGCCAATTGCTGGCGGAGTACATCAGCAGAAATATCGCTCATCTCTGCACTCCACTGCTGCCAGAGAGTGTTCAGATGATGATAAAAACGCTGAGTTTCGTTCCATTCAGTACCATGCAAACGCACAACTTTATCGTTTGGCAGAACAAACTCCAGTTCGCCCCAAACCAGCCCCCGTTTGCAATGAACTGACAATAACTGATTGAAAGGTATAAGATACTCATGGCTATCACCGGAGACTTTTACTCCAGCGTTGAGAAGTTGCACCCTATCATAGGGATGCTGTGCCATGCGTTTGCCCAATGTTGTCGCTTTAAGTTCCATATAATGTCGAATTTCAATCAGGTTGGATGTTTTTAAGTTTAACCGCCAGCGACCGGGTGCTCCAGCGTAAAAAAACGCTACAATGGTCAGGTCTTATTATCCACAGGACTCAACAGAGGGTTTATGCGTACCATTCTGAATATTTTAAATTTTATCCTTGGCGGATTCGCTACCACGCTCGGCTGGTTGCTGGCAACGCTGGTCAGCATCGTGTTGATCTTTACGCTGCCTCTCACTCGCTCCTGCTGGGAGATAACCAAGCTCTCTCTTCTTCCTTATGGTAATGAAGCTATTCATGTTGATGAACTCGATCCTCAGGGGAAAAATAGCCTGTTAAACGCGGGCGGGACGCTACTGAATATTTTATGGTTTATTTTCTTTGGCTGGTGGCTGTGCCTGATGCATATCTTTTGTGGTATCGCACAGTGTCTGACAATCATCGGAATCCCGGTCGGGATCGCCAACTTTAAAATCGCAGCGATCGCTCTCTGGCCGGTAGGTCGCCGGGTAGTCTCTGTAGAAACAGCCCGTGCCGCACGTGAAGCCAATGCCCGTCGCAGATTTCAGTAATTGAATGGAACACCGAAATGCTTAGCCCCCTGCTACGCCGCTACACCTGGAACAGCGCCTGGTTATATAATGTCAGGATATTTGTCGCACTCAGCGGTACGACCGCATTTCCCTGGTGGATTGGTGAAGTAAAACTAACCATCCCCTTAACGCTTGGGGTGGTGGCCGCCGCGTTGACCGATCTCGACGATCGCTTGACGGGAAGACTGCGGAATCTGGCCATCACTCTGGTCTGCTTCTTTATTGCTTCAGCTTCAGTTGAGCTTCTCTTTCCCTGGCCCTGGCTATTCGCGATCGGCCTGACCCTTTCAACCATCGGTTTTATTTTGCTCGGTGGGCTGGGGCAACGCTATGCAACAATTGCCTTTGGTGCTTTATTAATCGCCATCTATACCATGCTGGGCGTCACGCTTTACAGCCATTGGTACCTTCAGCCGCTATTCTTGCTGGCCGGTGCGGTCTGGTACAACTTGCTTACGCTCGCCGGGCATCTCATCTTCCCTATCCGCCCTCTTCAGGACAATCTGGCCCGCAGCTACGAGCAGCTGGCGCACTACCTGGAGCTTAAATCTCGGCTCTTTGATCCAGACATCGAAGATGAAAGCCAGGCTCCACTGTACGACCTGGCAATAGCCAACGGCCAGCTAGTCACCACGCTGAATCAGACCAAAGTCTCTCTGCTGACTCGTCTGCGCGGCGATCGTGGTCAGCGCGGTACTCGCCGCACTTTACAGTATTACTTTGTGGCGCAGGATATTCATGAACGCGCCAGTTCTTCGCATATCCAATACCAGACGCTGCGCGATCATTTTCGTTACAGTGACGTGATGTTCCGCTTTCAGCGCATGCTGTCAATGCAGGCGCAGGCGTGCCAGAAACTATCGCGAGCCATCCTGCTGCGTGAGCCCTATCAACATGACGCTCACTTTGAGCGTGCTTTTATGCATCTTGACGCCGCACTCGATCGCGTAAAAGCCAGCGGCGCTCCGACAGAGCAGATAAAAGCTCTGGGATTTTTGCTTAATAACTTACGAGCTATTGACGCTCAGTTGGCAACAATTGAGTCAGTCCAGACGACCATACAGCCCAATAACAGCACTGAAAACCTGCTAGCTGACGACCAGCCTAACGGTTTTAGCGATATCTGGCTGCGCTTACGCAATAATATGACTCCGGAATCAGCTTTGTTTCGCCATGCGGTTCGTATGTCACTCGTTCTGTGCGCTGGCTATGCCTTTATTCAGTTCACTGGGCTAAATCATGGTTACTGGATATTGCTCACCAGCCTGTTTGTTTGCCAGCCAAACTATAACGCGACTCGTCACCGCCTGGCATTAAGGATAGTCGGAACCCTGATAGGGGTAGCGATAGGTTTACCCGTGCTCCTTCTCGTACCATCCATCGAAGGCCAACTGCTCTTAATTGTCCTGACCGGCGTACTTTTCTTTGCCTTTCGTAACGTACAATACGCCCATGCGACAATGTTTATTACCCTGCTCGTTTTGCTGTGCTTTAACTTACTGGGCGAGGGTTTTGAGGTTGCCCTACCACGCATATTTGACACGCTTATCGGTTGCGCCATCGCCTGGGCGGCCGTCAGTTTTATTTGGCCAGACTGGAAATTCCGTAATTTACCAAGAGTGCTTGAGCAAGCAATCAACGCTAACTGTCGGTATTTAGATGCGATCCTTGAACAGTATCACCAGGGTCGAGATAACCGCCTTGCCTATCGTATCGCCCGGCGCGCGGCTCATAACAGAGATGGAGAGCTGGCATCGGTAGTATCAAATTTATCAACGGAACCGAAGGCAGATTCAACAATGCGCGAAATCGCGTTCCGCTTACTGTGTCTGAACCATACCTTAACCAGCTATATATCAGCCCTGGGTGCCCATCGTGAAAAACTGACAACGCCAGATATCCTGGCGCTGCTGGACGATGCCGTTTGTTATGTTGATGACGCACTTCACCACACACCAGCCGATGAACAGCGGGTACAGCAAGCTTTAGCAAGCCTGCAGACCCGGATCCAGCATCTCGATCCTCGCTCCGATAGCAAAGAACCTTTAGTACTTCAACAAATAGGTCTGCTATTGGCGCTGCTGCCAGAGATTTGTCGGCTTCAGCGGCAGGTGGGAGTTCAGCCTGACTAGGTTTCTATTTCCTGCACCTGCGCTGCTGCCCACTCCTCAAGCTCCTGACGCCGTTGCGTCGGGAGCGTGGCGGCATGTACGCCCTCAATAGCTCCTTCTAACGAATAAAGTACATTGACCGTTAGCGCTTTATTTATTTTCCGCAGTCTCAACCAGGTTTCTTTCGTTCCAACCCTGCGTAACATGTTCTCATCTGTAATACCGACATTAATCAACTGCAGTTCCATGTGAAAACTAATATTTGGCAAGTTTTTCAATCTCCCTGAATACCGCTGCCGATGCTTTTCACTACGGGCGGTCTGCAACGAAAGGGATGATAAATGAAAAAGCATTTTACTATCACGCCAAAGCCCTTCATCTATATGATAATATTTCATTGCAACCAGACGACCATTTTTCTGCATCCGTAGAAGCGGAGGTTTGTGTGTTACACGATATGTCGCACTCTGTTCGCAAACCCGAAGATAGATTTCGCCCTCAGCCATCATGGCAAAAACGGTATTATCTATCGCCAGGCTATAACCACCAAATAAGGGCCGACAGCTTATTCTCCCTAATGGAGACAAACATGCGCGAAACTGATGAATCCTAAGGTATACAAATTTCTTCATGATTATTCCTTTGTTAATCATGTAAATAAGATAAAAGTTTATTAACGGATCCGCTGATAAAGAAAATAAGTGACTTCCCTTTATGCAGCAACATGAATTATTTCTTTATTTTAATCAGTTTGCTTTTTTGCGAGCAGCTTTCAGAAAATAGCCCCTCGATGAGATCAAAACCAGGAAAGGTAAAATGCTTAATTAATATTAATCACAATAAGATACAGAAGACCTGACTCTGTAATCGCTCTCAACCGCTCACACCCCAATCAAGGAGAACAATTCACCTACAAAAGAATTGCGGCAACGATGAATTCACATTATGCACATGCTCACATTAGGGGCTATCAGCACTTATTCCCTCAAGAGAGAGTACAAATTTCACTCAACAAGAGAGAAAATGTGGTTGATCTTTTCGCCTGCCGCATATACTGTACATACATACAGTAACTCACAGGCGGGATAGACTATGTTCACTTCAGCTCACGCAAATCGTTCAACACTGACCTCTACTCCAGTACGCCGTCACTCTCATGACGCAACCGAACAGCCAACCAGCGGGCTGATCAGTGAAATTGTCTATCGTGAAGATCAACCTATGATGACTCAGATGTTACTACTTCCTTTACTACAACAGCTCGGTCAGCAATCACGCTGGCAGCTTTGGCTCACACCACAGCAGAAACTAAGCCGCGAATGGGTACAGTCATCCGGTTTACCACTCACCAAGGTCATGCAGATCAGTCAAATGACCCCCTGTAACACTTTGGAGTCGATGATTCGTGCACTGCGTACTGGCAATTATAGTGTAGTTATTGGTTGGCTATCAGATGAACTTACGGCTGAAGAGCATGAACGACTGGTTGCCGCTGCAGAAGAAGGTCATGCAATAGGCTTCATTATGCGGCCGGTGAGAAATACACGTCAGCCAGGCAGACAACTTTCCGGCCTGAAAATTCATTCAAACCTGTATCATTAAGTGAATTTAGGATAAATCCTGGAATTTTTTTTGAGATGAGCAGAGAGGAGCTTTTCCAATGACTATTTTTGTTAAAATGCCTGTCTGATGCGGTTTCGCGACTTTTTTTGCTGCATGAATTTCAACCCTATTTGTTAAACATTGCATACACAACCCTTTTTTTTCATATGCCTGACGGAGTTCACACTTGTAAGTTTCTAACTAAGTTGTAGACTTTACATCGCCAGGGGTGATCGGCTTACGCTGCATGTATCAGCATAGTTAACAACAAGTCACGCCCCGGGTGAAGGATTTAACCGTGAGGTCTTCTGAACCTTCATGGCGAATTTTGGATGATAATGAGGCGCAAAAAATGAAAAAGACAGCTATCGCAATTGCAGTGGCACTGGCTGGCTTCGCTACCGTAGCGCAGGCCGCTCCGAAAGATAACACCTGGTACGCAGGTGCTAAACTGGGCTGGTCCCAGTATCACGACACCGGTTTCTACGGTAACGGTTTTAAAGGCAACAATGGCCCGGTTCGTAACGATCAGCTGGGTGCTGGTGCGTTTGGTGGTTACCAGGTTAACCCGTACCTCGGTTTCGAAATGGGTTATGACTGGCTGGGCCGCATGGCATATAAAGGCAGCGTTGATAACGGTGCTTTCAAAGCTCAGGGCGTTCAGTTGACTGCTAAACTGGGTTACCCGATCACTGACGATCTGGACATCTACACCCGTCTGGGTGGTATGGTTTGGCGTGCTGACGCTAAAGGCAACTACGCTTCTACCGGCGTTTCTCGCAGCGAACATGACACTGGCGTTTCCCCTGTATTCGCAGGTGGCGTAGAGTGGGCTGTTACTCGTGACATCGCAACTCGTCTGGAATACCAGTGGGTTAACAACATCGGCGACGCTGGTACCGTTGGCGCCCGTCCTGATAACGGCATGCTGAGCCTGGGTGTTTCCTACCGTTTCGGTCAGGACGATGTTGCTCCGGTTGTAGCACCGGCTCCGGCCCCGGCTCCAGAAGTGACTACCAAGCACTTTACCCTGAAGTCTGACGTTCTGTTCAACTTCAACAAAGCAACTCTGAAACCGGAAGGTCAGCAGGCTCTGGATCAGCTGTATACTCAGCTGAGCAACATGGATCCGAAAGACGGTTCCGCAGTTGTACTGGGCTACACCGACCGTATCGGTTCTGATGCCTACAACCAGCAGCTGTCTGAGAAACGTGCTCAGTCCGTTGTTGATTACCTGGTATCTAAAGGTATCCCGGCTAGCAAAATCTCCGCTCGTGGTATGGGTAAATCCAACCCGGTCACTGGCAGCACCTGTGACAACGTGAAAGCTCGTGCAGCTCTGATTGACTGCCTGGGTCCGGATCGTCGTGTAGAGATCGAAGTTAAAGGCTACAAAGACGTAGTAACTCAGCCGCAGGCTTAAGTTCTACCGTTGATAAAAACCCCGCTTATGCGGGGTTTTTTGTATTTATCTATCAAAACTACAAATCTGTAGAGCGAAGAGGATCTTACTCAACATCTAACCTCTACTCTTTGCCTAGCAATACCTGCAAATCATGCTTCAGGCTGGACATCTTGCTGGCATACTTCTCTTTGTGCTCGGCATCCTCAATCAACTGCACGATTGTTTCCGACAGGGTCTTGCCTCGCCTTTGCGCCAAACCCGCGAGCCGTTGCCAGACCATAAACTCCAGGTCGATAGATTTTTTACGCGTATGCTGATGTTCCGCATTAAAATGCCGCTTACGTCGAGCACGGATAGTCTGCTTCATACGGTTCACTAACTCCGGATTGATATGCTGCTCAATCCAGGTATTCACCAGAACAGGTTCATTCTCGAGCGTCAGCAAGACATCGACCGCGGCTTGCGCAGCGCTGGCTTCAATGTAGCGGGTTATCGGTTCACCTTCCCGGTGCTTTTTTACCAGGTACGTCCATTTCCAGCCGCTTTCCAGATTTTCCAGTTGTTGATATTTCATTGCGATCTCAATGTGACCGTGTAACTCATTTCAGGATATCAGTTTTTTATCGTTATGCTGAGAATAAATCATCTTTCGTGAAGTGGGTATATTCGTAATCACGACGACAATCGCAATCCTCAGTGTGCTCAGACGCGGCATAATGTATAATCGCGCGTTTTACATCTGACTAAAAACAGCGACTTTGACCATTACGAAACTTACCCGAAACGACCTCGCTCCTGATACGGAAAGTTATCAGGCGCTGTTTGCACAAGCCGACTTATCTCAAACAGAGGCATCCCTCTGTGGCGAACTGCAACCCCGTTTATTCTATGCCCTGGAGCAGCTTCTGGTCACTCCAGCCATTTCGCCATTTATGCTGGTTAAAGCCCCGGAAGAACCGGAGTACCTGCAGTGGTTAGCAAACGAAACCCGGACCTTACATCAGCCATCAGACGTACTGCATGGTGTACGTTACCAGGTTAATGGTGGAAATATCACGCTCTCCCCGGCACAAACGGCGGAAGATAACTTCGCCAGTATTGCTCCGGTTGAATCAGCTGACTGGATTGAAGCAGAGCAACTTTTCGGCTGTGTGCGTCAATTCAATAGTGAAATCACGTTAGAGCCAGGCCTGGTTCACCGCGCCAACGGCGGCGTACTGATCCTTTCGCTACGTGCATTGCTGGCTCAGCCGCTGTTGTGGATGCGGCTGAAAAATATGGTGGCTCGTCAGCGTTTTGACTGGCTTTCATTTGATGAGTCCCGCCCTCTTCCGGTAAACATTCCCTCCATGCCGCTCAGTCTGAAAATCATTCTGGTTGGCGAGCGGGAATCACTGGCTGACTTCCAGGAGATGGAACCCGAGCTTTCTGCGCAGGCAATCTACAGCGAATACGAAGATAATCTGCAAATCGCTGATGCAGATACCCTGAAGCAGTGGTGTCAGTGGGTCTGGCAAAATGCTCAACAGCTAGAACTCCCAGGGCCAGCCGCTGATACCTGGCCGCTACTGATTCAGGAAGGTGCACGCTATACGGGTGACCAGGAAACCCTTCCCCTGTGCGTACTCTGGATTACTCGCCAGCTTCGTGAAGCCGCTGCTTTCTGTGAAAGCGAAGAGATTAGCGCTGAAGAGATGCAAACCATGCTGGAGCGCCGCCTGTGGCGCGAAGGTTATCTTGCTGAACGTATCCAGGATGAAATCCTGCAGGAGCAAATCCTGATCGAAACTGAAGGCGAATGCGTAGGACAAATCAACGCGCTATCGGTCATCGAGTTTCCAGGTCATCCGCGCGCATTTGGCGAGCCTTCGCGCATCAGTTGCGTCGTACATATTGGCGATGGCGAATTTATTGACGTTGAGCGCAAGGCTGAACTGGGGGGCAACATTCATGCAAAAGGCATGATGATTATGCAGGCATTCCTGATGTCAGAGCTGGAACTTGAACAACAGCTCCCGTTCACCGCCTCCCTGACCTTTGAGCAGTCCTACAGTGAAGTGGATGGCGATAGCGCCTCTATGGCAGAATTATGCGCTCTAATCAGTTCACTGGCCAATGTACCGATTAATCAGAGCATCGCCATTACCGGCTCCGTCGATCAGTTTGGTCGCGTACAGCCGGTTGGTGGACTCAACGAAAAAATTGAAGGCTTCTTTGCTATTTGCCAGCAGCGTGGGCTGACCGGTAAACAGGGCGTTATTATTCCCTCCGCGAACGTTCGCCATCTGAGCCTGGCGCAGGAGCTACAGCAGGCCGTTGCGGATGAGCAGTTCTTTATCTGGGCTGTCGATGACGTAACAGAAGCGCTGCCCATCCTGACCCAATTACTCTGGGACGGCGAAGGACAAACTTTACGGCAAACCATTCAGGAACGGATTGCGCAGGCGACGCAGCAAGAGGGTCGCCATCGCTTTCCGTGGCCGCTACGCTGGTTAGGCGGTTCAGGTTCGAACTGATCGGACTTGTTCAGCGTACACGTGTTAGCTATCCTGCGTCCCGAACTCAAAATAAGGCTTACTGAAAACATGGTAGATAAACGCGAATCCTATACAAAAGAAGACCTTCTTGCCTCTGGCCGTGGTGAACTGTTTGGCGCAAAGGGCCCGCAGTTACCAGCACCAAGTATGCTGATGATGGACCGCGTCATCAAGATGACCGAAACCGGTGGTAACTACGATAAAGGTTATGTTGAGGCAGAACTCGATATTAACCCGGACCTGTGGTTCTTCGGTTGCCACTTCATTGGCGATCCGGTTATGCCTGGCTGCCTGGGTCTGGACGCCATGTGGCAGTTGGTTGGCTTCTACCTGGGCTGGTTAGGCGGCGAGGGTAAAGGGCGTGCGTTAGGCGTAGGTGAAGTTAAACTCACTGGCCAGGTGCTGCCAACGGCAAAAAAAGTGACCTACCGCATTCATTTCAAACGTGTGATAAACCGCCGTTTGATTATGGGACTGGCGGATGGTGAAGTGCTGGTTGACGATCGTCTGATCTACACCGCAACCGATCTGAAAGTGGGTTTATTCCAGGACACTTCTGCGTTCTGATAAAACAGTGACACTTTAAAAAGGCGAAGCCCCCGCGCAGCGGAGGCTTCTTTTTTAAAGAGACAGTCAGGCAATTTGCACCCTGTCCTCCATGGCTTCTCGCCAGCCTCCTAGCCACCAGGACCTCTGATTTAAGCCCTGATAAGGACACATTTCTTTCGATCTCCCGGCAATACCGGCCTGATATCCACGTTGATGTGCCCGTTCCAGGCGATCTCGTTTTTGTCTCTTCATGCCTCGTTTCCCTCATTCTTTGATCTGGTGGAAAAGAAAACAGTGGTCACTAAATACACAACCACGGATAACGAATACCGCGAATCCGGGTCAACGTCAATGCGCAAAATTCACGCCATTGTCATATTTGTGAGCTACATGAAAGTTCATTTGTACAAAATCTGTGAAGTGGCACAAGTAACAAGCTGACGAGACAAATAAAAAAGCCGCTGCGGTTTTGATGTTCGCAGCGGCTTTGTCTTCTCATTAATTTTACTTATGGCAGGCGATTCAACTCGCTGGCAATCGCCGTCGCTTCCTGAGTCCAGGCCTGAGCTAATGTTTTCACCATCGCATCGTAGCCATCCTGCTGTTGCTTAAGCTCGATATTAAACGGGCGCTTAATCAACTGCCCTTGATGTTTCAGCAGCCATTCACCGCTTACAATCACCCGACCATCGTAACGACCGTGAAACCCGCTAACGGACACGTTCAGCGTATCCTGCTCGCTGCCCAGCGGTTGCGAGGCAACAACCCACCCGGGTAATTGGTTGCTAAGGTTCGCGACCAGCGTCGTTCTTAGCTGCTGGTCAAGCGGGCTAGCCCACAGATTATTATTCGCAATCACGTACTGGACATCAGTAGTCTGGTAAACCACCCCATTACCAGCCAGATAATCAGGAATGCTAACCTGCTCGACCCAGAGCAAGTTTTTGCTTTGGTGAGCTGCGCTTTGCGCACCCCCCTGCGCGACCGGCAGCTGGTAGTAGGTTTTGCTCTCACCGCCGCTGCTGCACGCCGTCAGCGCACAAACCGCCGCCGCTATTAGCCATTTCTTCATTATTTCGCTCCCTTCGGCTGCGGATCTTTTTTATCCTTCGCCTCAAATACCAGCGCATTGCTCTTATCATTGAGCGTTTTGAGTACCGGCTGCAGTTCACGAAGAACCTGATCCAGCCGCTGCATATCCGCAACCATCTTATTGTATGCCGCAGACCCAGGCTGGAAGCCCTGCATACTACGATTGAGTTCACGCAGCGTGTTTTGCATATCGCCCGGCAGCTGCTGCATAGACTGGCTAGAAGTGATCTTATTCAGACTATCCAGCGTGGCCTGTACGTGCTGCATCGTTTTCTCACTTTGCGCCAGCGTACTGGTCGCCTGCTCAAGCAACGGATTAATCGGCAGATTGTTGATCTTATCCAGCGCGTCCATCAGGCGCTGCTGGATCTGCGCCAGACCACCGCTTACGGTTGGAATAATCGGATAACCGCCAAACTCCTGAATCTTGCCGCGCGCAGGCGCTTTCGGATAGAAGTCGAGATCGATATACAGCGCCCCGGTCACCAGGTTACCGGTTTTGAGCGAGCCACGCAGTCCGCGATTCATCAGATCGTCGATATGCTTACGGATATCGGGATCGGTGCCTAATTGATTGATCAGCCGTTCAGGCTCAATCCGCACTTCAACCGGAATACGATAATCATCGTTTAAGTTTTGCTTCAGGCCAGGAATAAAGAACGGCACCTTACCCACTGTACCAAGGCGGATACCACGGAACTCAACAGGCGCACCAGGCTGAAGCCCGCGAATTGAATCTTTAAAGAACATCACGTAGTCAATATGCTGGGTAAACACCGAATCCTGAATGCTTCGTTGATCGTCGAACAGATGATATTCGGTTTTATTCGCCACCGGCTCTCCTAGCGGCAGCCCTTCAGGAATATCAAAGCTAACGCCGCCACCAAACAGGGTCGATAACGAACCCATTTCAACGCGCATACCCGCAGCGGTCAGATCCACCGCGATACCGCTATCCTTCCAGAAGCGCACATTATTCGTTACCAAACGATCGTTGGGCGCACTAATAAACAGCTGGTAGGTGATATTACGTTTTTGCGCATCAAAAGTGCTGGTTTCAACTGAACCTACGCGATAGCCGCGGAAGAGCACCGGGTCACCGGGAGACAATTGGCCTGCTTTGCTACTTTCCAGCAAAATGCGAATCCCTTTAGCATCGGGAGAAGCCAACGGCGGTGAATCAAGCAGCGGATACTGGGCAGGGACAGAGCCTTTATTACCCGGCTGTAGTTCAATATAGGCACCGGATAATAACGTCCCCAGGCCGCTAATTCCTTCACGACCAACCTGAGGTTTCACCACCCAAAAAACAGAATCCTGGTGTAGCAGTTTTTCCATACCTGAATTCAGTCGAGCCTTAATTTCCACATGGTTCAGGTCGTCCGTCAGGGTTGCGCTTTCAATGACGCCGACATCAACGCTGCGGCTTTTAATCCGGGTTTTCCCCCCTTCGATACCTTCAGCGTTCGTCGTAATTAAAGTCACTTCCGGCCCTTGATGGCTGTAGTGATAAAACAGAATCCATGCGCCGATAAGCGCCGTGACTATCGGGAAGATCCACACTGGTGACCAGTTCTTCACCCTTTGCACTTTCGCTTCTCCGCTCTTATTTTCCATGCTGCTGTCTTTCCTCATGGCTTGAATCTGCCTCACGGTCCCACAATAAACGAGGGTCAAACGTCATGGCCGAAAACATTGTCATAACTACGACCAGCGCAAACATCACCGCTCCAATCGCCGGATAGATATTCATTAATCCTCCAATCCGTACCAGAGCTGAGAGTACTGCGATGACAAACACATCAATCATTGACCAGCGGCCAACAAACTCAACAACTTCATAAATCAGATGCATGCGCTCCGAATCGCGATCGCCCTTACCGCTGGCGTTCCAGCATAGCCAGCCGATAGCGATCATCTTTAACGTCGGCACCATGATGCTGGCGATAAATATCACCATCGCCACCGGATACGATCCCTCGCTCCACAACAGGATCACCCCCGCCATAATCGTAGAGGGCATTTTATCGCCCAGCAGATCGGTAATCATGATCGGCAGAACATTGGCGGGCATATAGAGGATTATTGACGTCATTAACAACGCCATCGTCCACTGCAGGCTGTTTTTGCGTCGAGCGGTTCCCTTTGTACGACAGCGCGGGCAAACGGCTTCATCTACAGGCAAAACGGCCGTACAGCACGAGCACGAGCGCAGCCCCTGACGAAGGCCGGAAACACCGACTTTCAGCGGCTGCTTAATCGGCGGCATTGGCGCAATGTCATCCCATAACCAGCGGCGATCCACGCACTGAAATGTCCGCAGTTGTAATACGCAGAACATACACCAGGGAACAAAGCTCAGGCCAATACCAATATCGCCATAGGCCATCAGCTTAACGAAGCTGACCAGAACCCCGGCGAGAAAAATTTCCGCCATTCCCCAGGTTTTCAGGTGAAACAGGATCCGCGCGAGAAAGGCTTTTAGCCCGGAAGGCATGCGTACCCGATTGACCAGCAGCAGAATGGTGATAAGGCAGAAAGCCGGCACCAGCTGCACGAAGAGCAAAAAGAAGGTACCAAGGCTGGCGTAATCCTCGGTAAACAGGACATTTGGAATTTCCAGCAGCTCAATTTCGCTACTGATCCCGCCAACCTTCATATAAATAAAGGGAAACAGGTTCGCCAGCAGCAACATAAACAACGCGACCAGCGCATAGGCAGTGGGACGCTGCCGAGGCGCGTCCCATGACGTCGTCAATGTCGTTCCGCAGCGCGGACACGCAGCTTTCTGGCGATGCTCCAGCTGCGGCAAAGCCACCAGCAGATCACATTGTCGGCACAGAATATGCCGCGCAGCATGATGATGATCGCACATGAAAACTCCTCAGCTTATGCGCCGTTTTTTAATCCTTCAAGATATTCCCAGCGTTCGAAGGCAGTTTCCAGCGCCTGCTCCGCTTCGCTCATCTGCGCCAGCACCTGCTGCGTATGATCATGCGACTGACCAAAGAAAGAAGGATCGGCAACCTGATCCTGCAAATTCTGCAGCTGAGCTTCCAGTTCCTCCAGCTTCTGCGGCAGCTGTTCAAGCTCGCGCTGCAGGTTATAGCTTAGTTTGCTGGCGGCACGTTTGACACTTTCTGCTTTTGGTTGAGCAACTTCTACCGTTTTTTTGGCAACCGGCTGCTTTTGTGCCAGATACTGCGCTTGCTGACCACGAGCATCGTGATACCCACCCACATACTGGCCAATTCTGCCACCGCCTTCGAAAATCCAGCACTCGGTTACGGTATTGTCGACAAACTGACGGTCGTGGCTGACCAACATCACGGTACCTTGATAGCCGTCGACAAGCTCCTCTAGCAGTTCCAGGGTTTCGACATCCAGATCGTTTGTCGGTTCATCGAGAATCAACAGGTTGCTGGGCTTGAGGAACAGGCGCGCCAGCAGCAGACGGTTACGCTCACCGCCGGACAGCGCACGCACTGGCGTCATGGCGCGTTTTGGATGGAACATAAAATCCTGCAGGTAGCCCAGTACATGGCGCGGCTTGCCGTTTACCATCACTTCCTGTTTGCCTTCCGCCAGGTTGTCCATCACCGTCTTGTCCGGGTCAAGCTCCGCACGGTGTTGGTCGAAATAGGCAACTTCCAGCTTAGTACCCACGTGGATACGCCCGCTATCTGCCTTCAACTGACCGAGCATCAGCTTCAGCAGCGTGGTTTTACCGCAGCCGTTCGGGCCAATCAGCGCAATCTTGTCACCGCGCTGGATCTGGGCGGTAAAATCCTTCACCAGCACTTTGCCATCAACCTGGTAGTTCACGTTCTCCATCTCGAAGACAATTTTGCCCGAACGCGCGGCCTCTTCGACCTGCATTTTCGCGCTACCCATCACTTCACGGCGCTCACCGCGTTCGCGGCGCATCGCTTTCAATGCACGCACGCGCCCTTCATTGCGGGTACGACGGGCTTTAATCCCTTGACGGATCCACACTTCTTCCTGCGCCAGTTTGCGATCGAACTCCGCATTCTGTAATTCTTCCACGCGCAGCGCTTCTTCTTTATCCAGCAGATACTGATCGTAGTTCCCTGGATAAGTCACCAGCTTACCGCGATCGAGATCGACAATACGCGTCGCCATATTGCGAATAAAGGAGCGGTCATGGGAGATGAAAATAATGGTGCCTTTAAACATCTTCAGGAAACCTTCCAGCCAGTCGATCGTTTCGATATCGAGGTGGTTAGTCGGTTCATCCAGCAGCAGTACGCGCGGCCCGCTGACCAGCGCGCGCCCCAGGGCCGCTTTACGCAGCCAGCCGCCGGAGAGCGAGGAGAGCTCAGCATTGGGATCCAGATTAAGCTGCTCCAGCACTTCATTAATACGGCTATCGAGCTGCCACAGTCCCAGATTATCCAGTTGCTCCTGCAGACGCGCCAGTTCATTCAGGTTCTTGTCGCTCGGGTCGGTCATCACCAGTTGCGAAACATCGTGATAGCCTTTAAGGTAGGCCGCCTGCTCGGCAATGCCTTCCGCCACGAAATCATAAACGGTTCCGGTCACATCGCGCGGTGGATCCTGCTGCAACCGCGCAACAACCAGATCCAACTCATAAATAATGCGCCCATCATCAAGGCCCTGTTCACGGTTCAGGATCTTCATCAGGGTCGATTTACCCGCACCGTTACGCCCTACCAGGCAGACGCGCTCGTTATCTTCGATATGCAGTTCAGCATTATCCAGCAACGGCGCATCGCTGAAGGAGAGCCAGGCACCGTGCATACTAATCAATGACATTCTTTATTCCTTTCAGGCTGAAGTAATCAGCCAGCAGTTGTGAATCTGACGGTTGCGGGCAAAATCCTGAGACAGCGTTTTTTGCGTGATCTCCTGCGCCTTCAGGCCAAGCGCCTCTAGCCCGTCATGATCCATACGGAAACCGCGTTTGTTATTCGAGAACATAATCGTGCCGCCTTTACGCAGCAGGCGTTTTAAATCGGTCATCAGGCGCAAATGGTCGCGCTGGACGTCGAACGCATCTTCCATGCGTTTAGAGTTTGAGAAGGTTGGCGGATCGATAAAGATCAGATCAAACTGCTCGGTACTCTCGCGAAGCCAGCCCAGTACATCGGCCTGCATCAAGCGATGCGCTCGACCGGTTAAACCATTGAGACGCAGGTTACGCTCCGCCCACTCGAGATAGGTACGCGACATGTCAACCGTCGTCGTAGAGCGCGCTCCCCCAAGGCCAGCATGGACGCTGGCGCTGCCGGTGTAAGAGAACAGATTGAGGAAATCTTTACCTTTGCTCATCTCACCCAGCATACGGCGGGCGATACGGTGATCGAGGAACAGACCGGTATCCAGATAATCGGTCAAGTTTACCCATAGACGTGCGTTATACTCCTGCACTTCAATGAATTCCCCTTTTTCGCCCATTTTCTGATACTGGTTTTTCCCTTTCTGCCGTTCACGGGTTTTCAGCACCAGCTTATTCGGCGCAATCTCCAGCACGGCAATGGTGGCAGCGATAATATCAAACAGGCGCTGACGGGCTTTGTGCGCATCAACGGTTTTCGGCGGTGCATACTCCTGTACCACCACCCAATCACCATAGCGGTCAATCGCCACGTTGTATTCAGGAAGATCGGCATCGTACAGGCGATAGCATTCAATCCCTTCCTGACGCGCCCATTTTTCGTACTTTTTCAGATTCTTACGCAGACGGTTGGCAAAATCGTCCGCCAGCATGGTGGTTTTACCGCCCTCACTCTCAGCAAGATGATAATTCTTCTGCACGCAGTCGAGCGGGCCGTTTTTGGCTTTGAACTGCTTATCGGCGCGTAATTGCAGACAGCTCAACAGTTCAGGAGACGCGCTAAATAGCGACAAGTTCCAGCCGCCGAACTGGTTTTTCATCGTCCGCCCCAGCAGGCTATGCAGGGCAATCAGCGCCGGTTCGCTCTCCAGACGTTCACCATATGGCGGGTTGCTGATAACCGTACCGTAAGGACCTTTCGGCAGCGGGTTGCTCATCTGGGCGACATCTTTCACTTCGAAAGTCACCAGTTCGCCAATTCCCGCGCGACGAGCGTTGCGGCGCGCGCGTTCGATAACCCGCCCGTCAACGTCGGAACCGTAAAAGCGTGATTCATACGCTGCCAGCCCCTGACGGGCGCGGGTCTGCGCTTCGGCTTTCACCTCTTTCCAGACAGCATCGTCGTGTTGTGCCCAGCCGCCAAAGCCCCAGTGACCGCGATGCAGCCCCGGCGCGCGATCGGTCGCCAGCATTGCCGCTTCAATCAACAGAGTACCGGAACCGCACATCGGATCGAGCAGCGGCGTACCCGGAGCCCAACCTGAACGCATGACAATCGCCGCCGCCAGGTTTTCTTTGATCGGCGCCATACCTGTACCATCGCGATAGCCGCGCAGATGCAGGCCCTCGCCGCTGAGATCCAAAGAAATATGCGCGGTTTCTTTATTCAGCCAGACGTTAATGCGCAGATCGGGATTCTCGCGATCGACATTTGGACGCGGTAAATTCTTCCGTGTAAAGCTATCGACGATCGCATCTTTTACCTTCAGCGCGCCGTACTGGCTATTGCGGATTTCATCGTTCAGCCCGCTAAAATGTACGGCAAAAGTTGCGCCAGGATTAAACATCTCCGTCCAGGAAATGGCCTGTACACCGAGGTAAAGGTCCAGGTCGCTATATACGCTGCACTGACCCAGCGGCAGCATAATGCGCGAAGCCAGCCGACTCCACATCAGGCTTTGATACAGCAGGCGCGTATCTCCCTGAAAATGGACCCCGCCCTGGACCACCTGACACTCTACCGCGCCAAGTCCTTCCAGTTCAGTTTTTAACAGCTCTTCAAGACCACGAGCCGTGCTGGCAAACAGAGATTTCATATCGTCACTTTTACTTAAAGAAAATTGGTGCGCATTATAGCCAATATGTGCCCTATGTCATAAAGTTAAAGGCTTATTTTTGAACCCAGGGGCAGCGTATGGTAACGCTTTCGCGACTTTTTATTCATCCCGTCAAATCAATGCGGGGAATTGGCCTGAGCCACGCTTATGCGGACATAAGCGGATTGGCCTTCGATCGCATATTTATGGTGACGGAAACCGATGGCACCTTCATTACGGCCCGCCAGTTTCCGCAAATGGTTAAGTTTATCCCCGCGCCGCTCCATGATGGCCTTCACTTGACCGCCCCTGACGGCAGCAGCGCAATAGTTCGCTTCAGCGATTTCGCCCCGCAGCAGGAGCCGACCGAAGTCTGGGGTAACCATTTTACCGCCCTGATTGCCCCGACATCGGTTAACCAGTGGCTAAGCGGTTTCTTTAACCGCAGCGTCCAGCTCCGCTGGTTGGGACCACAGCTGAGTCGCCGGGTAAAGCGCCATGATGCCGTCCCCCTCTCCTTCGCCGATGGTTTTCCCTATCTGCTGGCCAATGAGGCTTCTTTGCGCGACCTGCAAAATCGCTGTCCGGCCAGCGTAAGCATAGAACAATTTCGCCCGAACCTGGTGGTGACCGGGGCAGCGGCCTGGGAGGAGGATACGTGGAAAGTGGTTCGCATCGGCGAGGTCATTTTTGATGTCGCCAAGCCGTGCAGCCGCTGCGTGTTTACTACCGTCAGCCCTGAACGTGGGCAAAAGCACCCATCTGGTGAACCCTTAACCACGCTGCAAGGTTTTCGCACTGCGCTGGATAACGGTGATGTCGATTTCGGTCAGAATCTAATCGCACGTAATAGCGGCGTGATCCGAGTCGGCGATCGGTTAGAAGTGCTGACCCGCGGCCCGGCGAAGGCCTATGGCGCAGGCGATAGCGACGATTCGTTAGCATCCGAAGCAGAACAGAACGCGACAGTGGAAATTGAGTGGCAGGGATTACGTTTCACCGGGAATAACCAGCAAATCTTGCTGGAGCAGTTAGAACAACAAGGTATTCGTATTCCTTACTCCTGCCGGGCGGGAATTTGCGGTAGCTGCCGCATCCGGCTGGAAGAAGGCGAAGTCAGCGCGCTTAAGAAAAACGCGGTGGCATCTGACGGCACTATTCTGAGCTGTAGCTGCGTGCCGAAAACCGCACTGCGCCTGGCGCCTTAAACCGCCTGCCCCAGGCTGTAGCTGGCGACGCCCGGCGCTGGCTGCAGCCGGTCGTTCATTATTTTAATCACGTCGCCAAGCTGCATAACTCTCCCGGCAAGCGTCAGACCCGGCTGGGCCAGCAGGCACAGCGCCGCGTTTTCGCCGGGTTCAACCACCAGCAGATTAACCTGCTGACCGGTATCGCTAAGCCATGCGCTGGCAGCGTCGCCACCGGCGGGTTGCCAGCACGCTTCATGGGTAGTGAAATGCCAGCTTTTCGGCATTTGCGGCTTAAGAAAGCGAATAGCGACCAGCGCATTAAGAACTAATTCAGCGCGCTGCTCTTTTGATAATTCGAGGTCGCGGCATTTTTCTTCAAATGAAAAATAAAGCGCGGCATCATCGACGCAAAACCCAGAGGGAGCAAACGCATCAGGGGTCAACATCCGGCGAGCAAAACGCGAACGAAATAACATGCCATTAGCCAGGTCGAGCATCATACGATCGTGCTCTTCGTCGTAATACCAACGCCAGTTATCGTCAGGTTTAATCCGCATTTCTACCCCCGCCCTCTTTCACTTCCATCTGTAATAAACAGGTAAACTGCTACAGAATATTTCCAAAATTAAGAAAAGACTAAATAAGCAACAATGAAAGAATATAAAACAACCAGGGCTATAAATAAAGCCCTGGTAGGATATAAGAAGGGAAAAGATTAGATATGGGTAACAATTTCTTTAATCAGCGGCGGACCTTTGAAAATAAACCCAGAATAAATCTGTACCAGAGTCGCACCTGCGGCTATCTTTTCACGGGCCGCAATCACCGAGTCAATACCACCGACTCCGATAATGGGCAAACGGCCATTTAATTCAGCAGAGAGCATGCGGATAATTTCTGTACTTTTTAATTGCAACGGACGCCCGCTAAGCCCACCTGTTTCATCGCAATTTTTCATTCCCTGCACCAGCGATCGATCCAGCGTGGTATTGGTGGCAATGACCCCATCAATATTATGTCGAACCAGGCTGTCCGCTACCTGGATCAATTCCTCAACGGAAAGATCCGGCGCGATCTTCACGGCTACCGGAACATATTTCTGATGCTTATCTTGCAGCTCACGTTGCTTATTTTTAATACCAGAAAGTAAATCATCCAGCGCATCGCCGTATTGTAAAGTACGCAGTCCTGGGGTATTCGGCGAGGAGATATTAATCGCGATATATCCGGCATAAGCATAGATTTTCTCCATACAAATCAGATAATCATCTTTACCTTGCTCTACCGGGGTATCTTTATTCTTGCCGATATTAATCCCCAGGATACCGTCGAAATGCGCCTTTTTTACGTTCTCAACCAGGTTATCCACACCGTGGTTATTAAAGCCCATGCGGTTGATCAAACCTTCGGCATCAACCAGGCGGAAGATCCTTGGCTTATCGTTACCCGGCTGCGGACGAGGCGTCACGGTACCAATTTCAATTGAACCAAAACCCATTGCCCCGAGTGCATCAATACACTCGCCATTTTTATCCAATCCGGCGGCCAGACCCAGCGGGTTCTTAAATGTGAGCCCCATACAGGTTACCGGCTTTGTCGGCACCTTCTGGCGAACCAACATTTCCAGCGGTGTGCCTGAAACACGGCGTAATTGTTGAAAGGTTACTTCATGAGCGCGCTCAGGGTCGAGCTGAAAAAGGGCTTTACGAACGAAGGGGTAGTACATGAACTCTCCTGGATTCCCGGTGTGCAAACCGGGGGCGTATTATGTGCGATCCACCCCGGAAAGGGAATTGACCTGCGACAAAAAATCGCATCTCAGACGCAAACGTTTACTTTTGTCTCCCTCTTTATGCACTTTCTGACAATTCAACGCTGGATAAATCATTTAGGGAAATAAAAGCGCTCTGTCACACTGCCGCTAAATGTTATCAATTATCGATAAAATTGAATATTTAGTTATAAGGAGAGAGTATGCGAGTCATAACACTTGCGGGTAGCCCGCGTTACCCTTCCCGCTCCAGCGCGCTTCTGGAATACGCCAGAGAGACGCTCTCCGCTGCGGAAATCGAAGTCTGCCACTGGCATCTGCAAAATTTTGCCCCGGAAGACCTGCTCTACGCACGCTTTGATAACCCCGCTCTGCATGCGCTGAATGAACAACTTGCTGATGCAGATGGGCTGATTATCGCCACCCCGGTTTATAAAGCCTCTTTTTCCGGCGCGCTGAAGACGCTACTCGACCTGCTCCCGGAGCGCGCACTGGAAGGCAAAATCGTCCTGCCGCTGGCTACTGGCGGAACCATCGCACATATGCTGGCGGTCGATTACGCCTTAAAACCGGTACTCAATGCGTTGAAAGCCCAGGAGATCCTTCATGGCGTCTTCGCTGACGATAGCCAGGTCACCGATTATCAGCATAAACCCCAGTTTACGCCCAACCTGCAGGGCCGGCTCGACCAGGCGCTGGAAACCTTCTGGCAAGCGCTGCACCGTCCCAGTAGTCGCGCGCCAGCATTGAAAACCTTACAGCGGGTTGAACATGTTTAATAGCCGCCGCCAGTATCGCGACGGGACTAAGAGAATAAAGGAATAGACTATGGCGACCCTTTCGCAAAAATTTCTGATCCGTCTGGCCCCCTGGCTTTTGCCGGTCGGTAGCGTGATCGTTTGGCAATTCGCCTCCTCCATCGGTTGGCTATCCACCCGCATTTTGCCTTCACCAGAAGGCGTACTAAAAGCTTTCTGGACGCTCTCCGCCAGCGGTGAACTGTGGCAGCATCTGGCAATCAGCTCATGGCGTGCGCTTATCGGCTTCAGCATTGGCGGTTCCATTGGCCTGGTTCTGGGGCTTATCAGCGGCCTGTCACGTTGGGGTGAACGCCTGCTGGATACGTCGATTCAAATGCTGCGTAACGTGCCGCACCTCGCGCTGATCCCGCTGGTAATTTTATGGTTCGGCATTGATGAAAGCGCCAAAATCTTTCTCGTCGCACTGGGGACCATGTTCCCGATTTACATCAATACCTGGCACGGGATCCGCAACATCGACAGAGGACTGGTCGAGATGGCCCGCAGCTACGGTTTATCCGGCTTTGCTCTGTTCCGTCACGTGATCCTGCCTGGCGCCCTGCCCTCTATTATGGTCGGTATTCGTTTTGCGCTCGGCCTGATGTGGTTAACGCTGATTGTTGCCGAAACTATCTCTGCTAACGCCGGTATCGGCTACCTGGCGATGAATGCCCGCGAATTTCTGCAAACCGATGTCGTGGTGGTCGCCATTATTCTTTACGCCATTCTCGGCAAACTGGCCGACTTCAGCGCCCAGCTTCTGGAACGCGTCTGGCTGCGCTGGAACCCGGCTTATCACCTTCAGGAGGTCACCGCATGACAACCGCGCGTCTTAATCCGGGGATCCCGCTGCTGCTAAACGGCGTAAGCAAGCGTTATGGTAGCAAGACGATCCTGAACGAACTCGATCTGCATATTCCCACCGGGCAATTTGTCGCGGTAGTCGGGCGCAGCGGCGGCGGTAAAAGCACCCTGCTGCGGTTGCTGGCCGGGCTGGAAAAGCCCAACGCCGGTGAACTGCTTGCTGGTTCAACGCCGCTGGCGCAAGTCCAGGACGATACCCGGATGATGTTTCAGGACTCACGCCTGCTACCGTGGAAAACGGTAATTGACAATGTTGGCCTCGGGCTAAAAGGCCAGTGGCGCGAGGCTGCGCTTAAGGCGTTGGCGAGCGTCGGTCTGGAGGATCGCGCCAGTGAATGGCCTGCGGCGCTTTCCGGCGGGCAGAAACAGCGCGTGGCGCTGGCCCGTGCGCTAATTCATCGCCCTGGATTATTACTGCTTGATGAGCCGCTGGGTGCGCTGGACGCGTTAACTCGTCTGGAAATGCAGGATCTGATCGTTTCGCTGTGGCAGGAGCATGGATTTACCGTCCTGCTGGTGACCCATGACGTCAGCGAGGCGGTGGCCATGGCCGATCGCGTTTTGCTAATTGAAGAAGGGAAAATTGGCCTGGATCTGCTGGTAGATATTCCACGGCCCAGACGCACAGGCTCAGCGAAGCTGGCCGAACTGGAAGCGGAAGTATTGAATCGGGTGATGCAGCGCGGCAAGAGTGAATCCTCGCCGCGCTTAGTGAGTCACGGTTAACGACTGCGACGTTTCCCCGCTGGCGCTGTGCTTAGCGGGGCTACAGGTTTGGACTCGCGCTGGCGTTACGCCAGCGCTTTGCTGATTTTCTCAAACAGATCCCCGGAAAGATTCTCCAGGCCTTTTAACTGCTTCAGCGCCGCGCGCATCAGCGCCTGACGCTTCTCATCATAGCGTTTCAGGCGAATCAACGGCTCAATCAGACGTGAGGCAACCTGCGGATTGCGGCTGTTCAGTTCAGTCAGCATCTCAACCAGGAACTGATAGCCGCTACCGTCTTCAGCGTGGAATGCCGCCGGGTTGCTCCCCGCAAAGGCACCTATCAGCGAACGGATGCGGTTCGGGTTGCTCAGACTAAATGAACGATGATTCAGCAAGCTACGTACCGTTTCCAGCACGTTATCCGCCGGGCTGGTGGACTGCAGGATAAACCATTTGTCCATCACCAGGCCGTCCTGGTGCCATTTGTCGTCATACTCCTGCATCAGGGCATCGCGGCACGGCAGCTGAGCCGCGACTGCCGCCGACAACGCCGCCAGAGCATCGGTCATATTGTCGGCATGGTGATACTGCGCACTGACCAGTTTATCCGCCAGCTCCGCATCGCCAAACGCCAGGTAGCGCAAGCAGGTGTTACGTAGAGAACGCTTGCCGATATCGGCATGTTCAACGCGATAGCTGTCGAGCTTGTTGGCGTTGTAAATCACCAGGAACTCGTCTGCCAGTTCTTTCGCCAACGTACGGGTGAGCGCTTCACGCACTGCGGCGATAGCGATCGGATCGATAACCGCGAACAGTTCCGCAATTTCATTAGCCGAAGGCAGCGTCAGGATCTCCGCCGCCAACGCCGGATCGATCTTTTCATCCAGCAGAATCGCGCGGAACGCATCGGCAACGTGAACAGGCAGCGACAGCGGCTGACCCTGCTGATGGCGATTGACGTTGAGCTTGATATACGTTGCCAGCAGGCTTTGCGCCGCATCCCAGCGGGAGAAATCATTGCGCGCGTGGCGCATCAGGAACGTCAGTTGCTGATCGCTCCATTTGTACTCCAGCTTCACCGGCGCAGAGAATTCACAAAGCAGCGCCGGTACCGGCTGGAAGTAGACATTATCAAAAACAAAAGTCTGCTCTGCCTGAGTGACGTTCAGCACGTGATGTACCGGGTGTCCGCCCTTCTGCAACGGAATCACTTTTCCTTCGTTATCATAAAGTTCAATGTCGAACGGAATGTGCAGCGGCAGCTTCTCTGCCTGTTCAGACGTCGGCGGCGTACGCTGGCTGATGGTCAGCGTATACTGCTCCGTTTCCGGGTTGTAATCGTCATGGACGGTAACAATCGGCGTCCCGGACTGGCTATACCAGCGGCGGAAGTGGGACAGGTCAACATTGGAAGCATCCTCCATCGCCTGAACAAAATCGTCGCAGGTGGCGGCGCTGCCGTCGTGGCGTTCAAAGTACAGCTGCATCCCTTTCTGGAAATTCTCTTCACCCAACAGAGTGTGCAGCATGCGAATGACTTCCGCGCCCTTCTCATACACCGTCAGGGTGTAGAAGTTGTTCATTTCGATAACCATATCCGGACGAATCGGATGCGCCATCGGGCTGGCGTCTTCGGCAAACTGCATACCACGCATGGTGCGCACATTGTTAATGCGATTAACCGCCCGCGAACCAAGGTCAGAGCTGAACTCCTGGTCGCGGAAAACGGTCAGGCCTTCTTTCAGGCTGAGCTGGAACCAGTCGCGGCAGGTTACGCGGTTACCGGTCCAGTTATGGAAATATTCGTGGCCAATAACCCGTTCGATATCCAGATAATCTTTATCGGTCGCGGTATCGGTACGCGCCAGCACGTATTTGGAGTTAAAGACGTTAAGCCCCTTGTTCTCCATCGCCCCCATATTGAAGAAGTCGACGGCGACAATCATATAGATGTCGAGATCGTATTCCAGACCGAAGCGCGTTTCGTCCCACTTCATGGAGTTTTGCAACGAGGTCATCGCCCACGGCGCGCGATCCAAGTTGCCGCGGTCAACGTACAGCTCAAGCGCGACTTCACGCCCGGAGCGGGTTTTGAAGGTATCACGCAGGACGTCGAAATCACCGGCCACCAGCGCAAACAGGTAGCAAGGTTTCGGGAACGGATCCTGCCACTGGATCCAGTGACGGCCATTTTCCAGCTCGCCCTGGGCCACGCGGTTACCGTTAGAGAGCAGGAACGGATATTTTGTTTTATCGGCGATGATTTTGGTGGTGAAGCGCGCCAAAACGTCCGGGCGGTCCAGATACCAGGTAATATGGCGGAAACCTTCCGCTTCGCACTGGGTACACAGCGCTTCACCCGACTGGTACAGCCCTTCCAGCGCGGTATTGGCCGCCGGGCTAATTTCGTTGACGATGGTCAGGGTGAAATGTTCCGGCAACCCGCAAATTACCAGCTGGTTATTTTCTTCCTTGTAGTCGCTCCACGGTTGACCATTAACCTGCAGAGAGACCAACGTCAGGTCTTCGCCATCCAGACGCAATGGCACATCAGACGTAGCCGCATGGCGGGAGACCTTGCTCTCAGCCGTCACAACGGTTTTCGCGGCGTCCAGGTCAAAGGTCAAATCGATATCGCTAATCAGATAATCCGGCGCACGATAGTCGTGGCGGTATTTGGCTTGGGGCTGTTGTGTCATAAAAAACCTTTAGCATGTCCTGTAAAGTGTCGACTCAGTCTATTCCTGTTGCGCAAATCTCGCTACGCAGAATCTTCATCTTTTCAATGCCAAACATGAAAATTGCTACATTTTGATAACACCAGAGGCACGAAATGCGCTCGACCAGGCGCAAAGCTTGTGGTGTGATGCGTGTTCAATATATTAAACTAGGCCTCGCAAATGACCGTTAGCGTCGTCATCAGCCGTCGCCGCGGGACAGAGTCGGGTATTACAGGTATACTCCGCCTCCTTTTTACCGCTTTGGTTTTGATGGAAACGCTCCAGTGAGAGGATGCTACTGCGCACCATGACCCAATTCACTTCTCCTGTACTGCACTCGCTGCTTGATACGGATGCCTACAAGCTGCACATGCAGCAGGCTGTCTTCCACCGCTACAATGATGTACAGGTCGCGGCGGAGTTCCGCTGCCGTGGGGACGATTTGCTCGGCATCTATGCCGATGCGATTCGCGAACAGGTTGAGACGATGCGCGACCTGAGACTGCAGGACGATGAATATCACTGGCTGTCGGGCCTGCCCTTCTTTTCGCAAGACTATCTCGACTGGCTGCGCAATTTTCGCTACGACCCACGCCAGGTTTCCGTCACCAATGACAACGGCAAGCTTAATATTCGCCTTTCCGGCCCGTGGCTTGAAGTCATTATGTGGGAAGTTCCGCTGCTGGCGGTGATAAGCGAGCTGGTTCATCACTATCGTTCACCAGAAACCAGCGTTGACTTAGCGCTTAAGACCCTCGAGCATAAATTGGTCGATTTTAATCACCTCACTGCTGACGTCGATATGTCCGGTTTCCGCCTGATGGATTTCGGTACCCGCCGCCGCTTCTCGCGTGAAGTACAGCAGGCCATTGTTGAGCGTCTGCAGCAGGAGCCGTGGTTCACCGGCACCAGCAACTACGATCTGGCGCGTCGTCTGGATCTGACCCCAATGGGAACCCAGGCGCACGAATGGTTCCAGGCGCATCAGCAAATCAGCCCAAGCCTGGCCAGCAGCCAGCGCGCGGCTCTCGCGGCCTGGCTGGAGGAGTATCCTGATCAGTTGGGTATCGCCCTGACCGACTGCATTACGATGGACGCCTTCCTGCGCGATTTCGGCCCGGAGTTTGCAACCCGCTATCAGGGACTGCGTCACGATTCCGGCGATCCGGTGGAATGGGGCGAGAAGGCTATCGCACACTATAAAAAACTGGGCATCAATCCGTTGAGTAAAGTGCTGGTGTTTTCCGATAACCTCGACCTGACCAAAGCGGTCGATTTATATCGCCACTTCTCGTCGCGGGTGAATTTGAGCTTCGGCATCGGCACCCGGCTGACCTGCGATATTCCTCAGGTTAAGCCGCTGAATATTGTTATCAAGCTAGTGGAGTGCAACGGTAAGCCGGTGGCGAAACTTTCCGATAGCCCGGGTAAAACGATTTGCCACGATAAAGCGTTTGTGCGCGCCCTGCGCAAAGCTTTTGACCTGCCGCCGGTTAAAAAGGCGAGTTAATCTCCTCAAGGAGCCGCTCAGGCTCCTTTTTCTTTATTATTATTGCCGAATTATCCCCTTTCAGATGCGAAATCTACTTGTCTGATAGAAGATGACAGGTAACATAGATATCCCCCCGCTGAAGGGGGATACAGATTTTTCTATTGGACTAATAAGAGAGACTATTATGAGCGTTGTGCCTGTAGCCGACGTACTCCAGGGCCGCGTTGCCGTTGACAGCGAAGTCACCGTGCGCGGATGGGTGCGTACCCGCCGAGATTCTAAAGCTGGCTTTTCTTTCCTCGCCGTCTATGACGGTTCCTGCTTTGATCCTGTACAGGCCGTCATCAGTAATTCTCTTCCCAATTACAATCAGGAAGTGCTGCGCCTGACTACCGGCTGCTCGGTCATCGTAACCGGTAAAGTCGTGGCATCTCAGGGCCAGGGTCAGAGTTTTGAAATTCAGGCCAGTCATGTTGAAGTCACCGGCTGGGTCGAAGATCCGGATACTTACCCAATGGCGGCAAAACGCCACAGCATCGAGTATCTGCGTGAAGTGGCCCACCTGCGTCCGCGTACCAACCTGATTGGCGCAGTAGCTCGCGTTCGCCATACGCTGGCGCAGGCGCTGCATCGTTTCTTCGATGAGCAGGGTTTCTTCTGGGTTTCTACTCCGCTGATTACCGCTTCGGATACCGAAGGTGCTGGCGAGATGTTCCGCGTTTCGACGCTGGATCTGGAAAACCTGCCGCGCAACGATCAGGGCAAGGTCGATTTCGATAAAGACTTCTTTGGTAAAGAGTCATTCCTGACCGTTTCCGGCCAGCTGAACGGCGAAACCTATGCCTGCGCGCTGTCAAAAATCTACACCTTCGGTCCAACCTTCCGTGCGGAAAACTCTAACACCAGTCGCCACCTGGCAGAATTCTGGATGCTGGAGCCGGAAGTCGCTTTTGCTAACCTGAACGATGTTGCTGGTCTGGCGGAAGCCATGCTGAAGTACGTCTTCAAAGCCGTTCTGGAAGAACGAGCGGATGACATGAAATTCTTTGCTGAACGTGTGGATAAAGACGCTATCGACCGTCTGCAACGCTTTGTGTCCGCTGATTTCGCTCAGGTTGATTACACTGATGCGGTCACCATTCTTGAAAACTGCGGTAAGCAGTTTGAAAACCCGGTGTACTGGGGTGTGGATCTCTCCTCCGAGCATGAGCGCTATCTTGCTGAAGAGCACTTCAAAGCACCGGTGGTTGTCAAAAACTATCCGAAAGAGATTAAGGCGTTCTATATGCGTCTTAACGAAGACGGTAAAACCGTTGCCGCTATGGACGTTCTGGCTCCGGGCATCGGCGAAATCATCGGCGGCTCCCAGCGTGAAGAACGCCTGGACGTGCTTGATGCGCGTATGGCAGAAATGGGCCTTAATAAAGAAGACTACTGGTGGTATCGCGACCTGCGTCGCTACGGTACCGTACCGCACTCCGGTTTTGGTCTGGGCTTTGAGCGCCTGATCGCTTACGTGACCGGCGTGCAGAACGTGCGTGACGTTATTCCGTTCCCACGGACCCCGCGTAACGCGACATTCTGATTTTTTTCTACAATAAAGCCAAAAGGCCAGCGCAAGCTGGCCTTTTTTTATGTCAATTTCCGTTAACAAAATTCAGGAAATTTAAACATCAACCTTCAAGATTCACATTTATGTTACGCACTATTTCATCCCAGCCCAAAGATAAAAACCGCACCTTATGTTCATAAATTACCAAACCCAATGATTATTTTGCTCATTTTTTAACCACTGACAGCACATCTTGCAAAGACACGCATTGAATAAAAAAGAATCAAAATTCCAACACAAAATGCACAAACCCTCTCTTATCTAAATTAATCATAATTAATTCATATAGATATATATGAATAGTCGATTTCGTCGACAAACACCGCTGGAATGTTGATTGAGTTCACAAAGTTCCCTAAAATACACATATTGTTACATACACTTTCTTTTGGTTACTCATATGCGACATTGGTAGCATTTTCAGGCTAGCGAAACGTTGTTCTGGATGGAAAGATGCCTCCAGACACCAAACTATCATCAATAGTTCCGTAATTTTTTATTGACGAAACTTATTGGCGGCAGTGGCAAGTGTTCATAAAAAAATATAAATGAGGGTAATAAATAATGATGAAGCGCAAAATTCTGGCAGCGGTAATTCCTGCCCTGCTGGTAGCCGGTGCAGCTAACGCTGCAGAAATCTATAACAAAAACGGCAACAAATTGGATTTTTACGGAAAAATGGTTGGCGAGCACGTTTGGACCACCAACGGCGACACCAGCAGTGAAGACACCACCTATGCTCGTATCGGTCTGAAAGGCGAAACCCAGATCAACGACCAGCTGACCGGTTACGGTCAGTGGGAATACAACATGGACGCCTCCAATGTTGAAGGTTCCCAGACCACTAAAACTCGTCTGGCTTTCGCCGGCCTGAAAGCGGGTGAATATGGTTCATTCGATTATGGTCGTAACTACGGCGCTATCTACGACGTAGAAGCAGCAACCGATATGTTAGTTGAGTGGGGCGGCGATGGCTGGAACTACACTGACAACTTCATGACCGGCCGTACCAACGGCGTAGCAACTTACCGTAACTCTGACTTCTTCGGTCTGGTTGACGGCCTGAGCTTCGCGCTGCAGTACCAAGGTAAAAACGACGCCACTTCTCGTGATGTTAAGAAACAGAACGGCGACGGTTTCAGCACCGCGGCAACCTACGCGTTTGACAACGGTATTGCGCTGTCCGCAGGCTATGCTAACTCTAACCGTAGCGGTGATCAGAAAGCGGACCGTCAGGGCGAGAAAGCTGAAGCATGGGCAACCTCCGCTAAGTATGATGCTAACAATGTCTACGCTGCAGTCATGTATTCTCAGACCTACAACATGACTCCGGAAAATGAAGGTGACCGTTTCGCCAACAAAACGCAGAACTTTGAAGCCGTTGTGCAATATCAGTTCGACTTCGGTCTGCGTCCGTCCATCGGCTATGTACAAACCAAGGGTAAAGACCTGACTGCACGTAGCGCCAATAACGCTCGTTTCGCTGGCGGCGATGCAGATCTGGTGAAATATATTGAAGTGGGTGCATGGTACTACTTCAACAAAAACATGAACGTCTACGCTGCATATAAATTCAACCAGTTGGACGACAACGATTACTCCAAAGCTCTTGGCCTGTCTACCGACGACCAGGCGGCAGTAGGTATCGTTTACCAGTTCTAATCAGCAGTACACCCCTTCGTGATATGCCTAAAAAGCAGGACTTCGGTCCTGCTTTTCTGCGTTCCTAAGATGAAGATCGTAACTTTTGAAAACCTTCTCGCTTTTTGTCGCAAACGGTTGGCAATTAACAGAACTCCCGTTAACCTGATAGCGGATTTCCCTTCAGTAATCACAATGGAACCTCGTCATGTTTGAGAACATTACCGCCGCCCCTGCCGACCCGATTCTGGGTTTAGCCGATCTATTTCGTGCCGACGACCGCCCAACAAAAATTAATCTTGGAATTGGTGTTTATAAAGATGAAACGGGTAAAACGCCGGTCCTGACTAGCGTGAAAAAAGCAGAGCAATATCTGCTGGAAAATGAAACCACCAAAAATTATCTGGGCATTGATGGTATTCCAGAATTTGGTCGCTGCACCCAGGAGTTGCTGTTTGGGAAAGGAAGCGCAATTATTAATGATAAGCGCGCCCGTACTGCACAGACCCCAGGTGGTACCGGTGGCCTGCGCGTTGCTGCCGATTTTCTGGCGAAGAACACCGATGCTAAACGTATTTGGGTGAGCAACCCAAGCTGGCCGAACCATAAAAGCGTGTTCAATTCCGCCGGGCTGGAAGTTTGCGAATACGCTTACTACGATGCCGCTAACCATAAACTCGACTTCGACGGCCTGCTGGCCAGCCTGAATGAAGCGCAGGCGGGTGACGTGGTTCTGTTCCACGGCTGCTGCCACAACCCAACCGGTATCGACCCGACGCTTGAGCAGTGGCAACAGCTCGCGCAGCTTTCTGTAGAAAAAGGTTGGCTGCCGCTGTTTGACTTTGCCTATCAGGGCTTTGCCCGCGGCCTGGAAGAAGATGCCGAAGGCCTGCGCGCGTTCGCTGCGCTGCATAAAGAGCTGCTGGTTGCCAGCTCCTACTCCAAGAACTTCGGTCTCTACAACGAGCGCGTAGGCGCCTGTACGCTGGTTGCTGCTGACCAGGAAACGGTAGACCGTGCTTTCAGCCAGATGAAATCCGTGATTCGCGCAAACTACTCTAACCCGCCGGCACACGGCGCATCGGTAGTTGCGACCATTCTTAGTAACGACGCGCTGCGCGCCATCTGGGAACAAGAGCTGACCGACATGCGCCAGCGTATTCAGCGCATGCGTCTGCTGTTCGTGAATACCCTGCAGGAGAAAGGCGCGAGCCGCGACTTCTCCTTCATCATTCAGCAGAACGGGATGTTCTCGTTCAGCGGTCTGACAAAAGAGCAGGTACTGCGCCTGCGTGAAGAGTTTGCAATTTACGCCGTTGCATCCGGACGTATTAACGTTGCCGGTATGACGCCTGACAACATGGCGCCGCTGTGCGAAGCGATTGTTGCCGTGCTATAACCTCGCGTTCTGTAAAACCAAAGGCCGCATCTGCGGCCTTTTTAACATCCTTTCCGGTATCTTTACCAGACCGGCATTTCATCCTGCAGGAACGGATTATGCAGGCGTTCGTACCCAAGGGTAGAGATAGGTCCGTGACCGGGGATAAACGTCACGTCATCGCCCAGCGGCAATAGCTTGCGTTTAATCGCATCGATCAGCTGACTATGATCGCCGCGCGGGAAGTCGCTGCGCCCTACTCCGCCTTTAAAAATCACATCGCCAGAAATCAGCAGCCGGGAGGCATCGTCGAAGAAGACCACGTGCCCTGGCGTGTGGCCTGGACAGTGCAGCACCTGCAGGGAAACGCTCCCTACGCTGACCACATCCCCTTCATTAAGCCAGCGATCAGGTTGTAGCGGCTGGCAATCTTCCAGACCAAACATCCGGCTTTGCGCAGGTAAACCTTCCAGCCAGAACTCATCTTCTTTTTCCGGACCAATAACCGGCACGCCATAATGTTGCGCCAGTTCCGCCGCCGCACCAACGTGATCAAGATGACCATGAGTGAGCAAAATCTGCATCAGGCTGACGCCCGCCGCCGTAACTTCCTGTTTGATTCGCTCAGCGTCGCCGCCAGGATCGATCAGTGCCGCCAGTTTGGTTTGTTCACACCAGATTAAAGAACAGTTCTGCGCGAACGCGGTAACCGGAATAATACGATAGTTCATGATGCTCCTTTCGTTACCAGTGCCGTACCGGCCCGGTATCAATATGCACAAAGTTGCTACGTGGGTAGTATCCTACACCACCTGTGCGCATAGATAACGCCGCTTTGCGAACATTGCTTAACGAAATGCCTTCAATGTGGAAATCCATGGCCTGGCCTTTGGTGTGATAGCTATGCTTTGCCACACCGCGGCTTCGTGCACGCAGCTCATTATTGGTATCAACAGAGCGATAACCAGAAATAAGTTGGACGGGCTTATTGGTGCCGAGTAATCCCTGCAGGCGATAGAGTTGATCGAACAAACCAGGATCGATCGACTTAATTTTATTCGCACGGTAGTCGCGGAAAAAATGATTAAGTCTTGCTAATTCATCCTGAATATAGCCTCTGCCATCGAAAAACTCCGCCTTGAGTGATTCACCAGTATGCAGGTTGTTCAGCGTCAAAATACGCGGTCGGGGGGTCGAGAGGGTGGCAAATGCCGGCGCAGGCAGAATGGCAGCAGCACCGAGCGCAGCTCCACCTAACGCCAGCAGTTTGCGGCGATTAGCGTCAAATTTGTCCATGATAATCAGGTCTACAGGTAAATGAATCGTAATATACTTTTCCCGCAATTTGCCCGTTAGCCGCCAGCCCAAGACTATCTTCTGGTGGCTAAGAAATATCAGCCACAGAGAATCTGCCGCTTTCAGCTACAACGCATTTTGCAGGATTATATGTATATGCACTTCTGGCGCACAGAAGGCACCTTACCGAGCATTATTGCCAACGTCAAGGTAGCCTAACCCCAGCAAACACGGGCCTTGTAGACAACAAGGCCCGTTTTCACACAGAAGTAGGACAGCCGAATCGGTTGAATTACTTCATTTATCTGATTAATTGTTCAGCTTTTGGCAGGATTTGTGCGCTGGATCGCGCGGTGAGATCGTAATTGTAAATATCTGTTCGATATTGTGTACGTCCATCAGTACCGACAAATGCGGTCAAATAATAGAGATTAACCGGGATATTCTGACGAATATTAACGTAACGGGTATTCCCTTGTTTAAGCGCATCCGAAATTCGCGCATCGTTCCAGCCAGCATCCTGCAGCAGCATATTCGCCAGCTCTGAAGCCTTATTCACACGAACACATCCAGAACTTAAAGCTCGTCCATCTCTCTGGAACAAATTATGGTTCGGCGTATCGTGCAGATAAATCGCATCCGAGCTCGGCATATTGAATTTATACCGCCCCAAAGAATTGCGCGCACCCGGTGCCTGCTGGAAACGGAACGGCAGATTTGATGCGGTTATCGTTTCCCAATCCACTTGATAAGGGTCGATTGCCTCTTTACTGTTCCAGCCGCGCATTACCGTATAGCCATGCTGCTCGAGATAGCCAGGATTATTGCGCACCTTCGGCAGGATATCTTTGCGTGCCAGCGTCGGCGGTACGTTCCACGGCGGGTTGACCACGACGTTGTTCAGCGCACTGCTCATCATTGGCGTTTTGCGATCCGGGCGACCGACAATCACTCGCGACGCCAGAACCTGATTGCCATCCTGATAATAAACCAGCGAGAAAGCGGGAATATTCACCATAATTCCAGTCGAGAGATTCCCCGGAAGCAGGCGTAAACGCTGAATGTTCAGCGCCAGCACACCAGCACGTTGCGCGGGTGATACGTTAAGCCAATCGCGGGTTGACTGACCAATCACGCCATCAGCGCCCAGTCCCTGCCACGCCTGAAAACGCTTAACGCCTTCAACTAACTGGCGGTCGTAAACACCGCGACCGCTATTTTTAGCCTTCCTCTCAGCTGATGGGCTAACCACATCATCACCAGGCAGGGCTATTTTTACCGAATCATCCAGCATACCGGTACGCTGTAAAATTTCACGCAGCGCGCCAATATCATTGCTCCACTCGCCGGGACGCAGCGACGTCTTGCCAGTAAGCTGCGGCCACGGTCGGGAATCAGCGGCCTGAGCCAACAGCGCCTGGTGCATAGGGGTATATTGCGGATGCTGTGGTGCCAGGCCCGCGATAAACTGCGGCAGCGAGCCGTTATCCAGCGCCAGCTGCCACTGGTTGATGACCGACAGCGGCGGCGTCGACATAGAATATGGCTTTGTACCATACAGCCAGCGATTGCCCTGGGTTGGAATGCCGCTGATAAAATGCAGATAGCCCATCATGGCATCAGACAGCACAACGTCTCTCGCCAGACCATTCACCGCCGGGTCAGTTAACAGCTCAACCCAAGTGGTGAACTGAGGCTGAAAACCGGCGATAGCAACTTCAGCCAGCTGCTGTTGAAACGCCTGTACCGCCTCGCGGTTATCCCACATCGGTTTCATATCCCTGGCCGCATACAGCGATACCAGCGGATTCATAAATACAGGTTGATAACCCGACGGCAGCACTGCCTGAATATCGGCGCGACTTTTTGCCGCCGCATCGGCGGAAAGCACCTGCTCCCCGGCCATTTTGGCCACCGACGCAGATTGATTTTCGGTCTGGCTCAGCGCAGAAGATATCTCGCCAATCGTCGCTGAGCTGTCTGTTGGTACCACTTCAGGCTCTTCGGCCTGGACATTGAACAGTGGAGCAAATGCAAAAGCCAGGCTCAGGCTGAGCGCTGACAATTGACGACCATACCGTTTCTTTAGCAACATCCCTTGCCCCCTGTTAACACATTGCTGCCCGCTAAAATGGGGCTTACTTTCAGTATATGAAGACGAAAACGCTTTTGCCTTCCCAAATGTAAAGAAGTTAAAAGATTATACAATCCTAAAATACAGGAACGGATAACAAAAAGGGCGACATAGCGTCGCCCTTTGGCCTGATCATTGAATAATATTACGACGCGCTGGCCGTTCCCGGTAGTGTTTCAGGCAGCTGTGGCGCAAAACCACGAAGCCCCACCACGTGAACATGCTCATGATTATTCACGACTTTACGCACCAGTTTATAGGTAGTGCCTTTTTCCGGGCTGATATTTTCCGGCGCGGCAATAATCAGCTGCATCTCCAGACGATCGCACAGCTCGAACAGCGTGGCGATAGAACGGGCATCCAGACGCGCAGCTTCATCAAGGAACAGCAGACGACACGGCGAAATATCCTTCCCGCGCAGGCGCAGGGATTCATCTTCCCAACTCTGCACCACCATCACCAGAATCGACATCCCGGTACCGATAGCCTCACCGGTCGACAACGCCCCGGATTCTGCTCGCAGCCAGCCGTCGGACCCGCGGTTAACTTCCACTTCCATCTCCAGATAGTTGCGGTAGTCCAGCAGCTCTTCACCGATAGTTTGCGGTGTACGCTGCCCCATATCAATTTGCGGATTCAGGCGCTGATACAGCTTCGCCAGCGCTTCCGAGAAGGTCAGACGATTACTGTTGAACAGATCCTGATGCTGTTCGTGTTGCTCAGACAACACGTCCAGAAGCGTCGAGTGGGTCTCCCGCACATTGACGTTCAGACGCACGCTGTTGACCTGACCGAAGGAGACGCTCTGTAGCCCCTGGTTGAGCATACGAATACGGTTCTGCTCGCGCTGAATGGTCTTACGGATGATGTTGGCCACGCTACGGGAGCTGATGGCCAGCTTCTGCTCACGGTTCGTCAGTTCTTCCGTCAGACGGCTGAGTTCAATCTCCATCTGCTCAATCGCTTCCACCGGATCGTCGGTACGGATGATATCCTGGCGAATACGTTCACGCAGATGCTGGTAAACGGCGACAAAGAACTGGATTTTGCGTTCCGGACGCTTCGGATCTTCAGAGATACGCAGCACATCGCGCAGGTGCTCGTTATCAGCCACTGCCAGACGCAGCGCGCCGAGCGCTTTATCCGACATCGAACGCAGTTCATCTGCAGACAGGTAAGCCAGCTCGCGGCGATGCAGACGACGCTCTACGCCGTTGTCTTTCACCAGACGCATGACCGCGCACCAGCCCGCTTTGGCACTCACTACCTGTTCGCGCATTTCGCAGTAATCGCGCTCCAGCTTACGCAGCCTGCGGGTCAGGTTGTCCATTTCCGCTTCGCAGAAGGTCAATGCTTTCTCAAGCTGATTGCGCCGCGCGCGGTTGTTGCTCAGTTGAGCATGAAGCTCGTCACGACGCAGGCGGGCACGTTCTTCTGCCCCCGCATCGGCGCGTACGCCGATATCCTGAAGCTCTTTGTGCAGGTCATTGAGCAGCTCTTTTTTGGTGTCATACGAGCTTTTCAACGACGCCAGTACCTGGTTGTACTGGTTAAGCTGCGCGGCGTGGGTACGTAACGCTTCACGAGTGCGGGCGCGTTCCGCTTCCGCCTGCTCCAGACGGTGGCGCAGCTTCTCGTTCAGATCGCTATTCCCGCTCAGCATCTCTGCGGAATCAGAGTAGCTAAAGTGGGCGCGACGCTGCACCACTTCAGTCAGCGCAAACGCCTGCTGCCGCGCATCGCGCTGAGTCTGCTGCGAATACGCGTAATCTTCTTTCAACTGTTCAAACTGCTCCGGGTCGCTCTGAAGAACAGAGACGATCGGCTCAAGTTTCGCCAGCTGATTACCATGTTGCTGTACAAAACGCGCGGCTTCCTGCGCTTCGTCAAGGCGTTCCTGGATTTCATCAACGCGATCGGCCAGCGAATCATCGGCCAGCAAATTCAGACGCGGCAGCAGGCGGTTCAGCGCGGATACGCCCTCTTTCGCCTGCTCGTACTGCACCCGATTCTGCTGGTTATCGCTCTCATGCGCGCTCAGCGCGCGTTCAAGCTCGCCACGTCGGGTATTGAGTTTGCGGATTTCTTCTTCCGGATCATCCTCGAAGGCCACCGCCAGATGGTTGCCGATAAAGCGGCTGAACGCCTGATGCAAACGCTGAGTTTTCTGCACATCAAACGACAGCGTCGCAAAACGCTCAGATAAGCTTTCGCGCTCGGCGTGCAGCGTTTCAACGCGGCTTTCGCGAGCAGCTCGGCCAAACAGCGGCAGCGTCGGGAAGCGTGAATAACGCCACTGACGATCGGCAATCTTAACGACAACCGCTTTTTCCAGCTCATCGACGCTAAATACGCTGTCATCAAACGACTGTGGATCCCCTTCGATCAGGTAGAGATCTTCGGGGCAATCTTCTAGTCCTTCCAGCTGTTCAGCAATGAGCGACAGATCCGGGACGACAATCGCGTGGCGCGACGGACCGTATAGCGCCGAGTAATACGGCGCATCATCGAGGCTCACGTCATCATAGATTTCAGACAGCAGTACGCCGCCAAAACGTTCCGCCAGCGTATTCAGGCGCTGATCTTCCGAGCCGCCAGGCTGACTAAGACGCTCAATTTCATCGTCGATAGCGCGCTTGCGGGCGCCGACTTCGTCGCGCTCTACGATGGCTTCGCGTTCACGTTCCAGCAGTTGCTGGAGATATTCGGTAACGTCCTGGCTTGATTCGAACTGCTCGCCGCTCTGCTCACAAAGCTGATTGAGGCTGTTCTGCGCTGCCAGCCAAATTGGCGCGCGGCGCATCAGGGTCTGAGTGCGCGATTGCAGCTGTTCCAGCTCCTGACGCAGGGTCATTCGCCGCTCGCTCGCGGAGGATACGCTATCAGAAAGGGACGCAATGCGGGCTTCCAGCTCCTGATGCAGGGCTTCCAGCTCGTCAATATCGTAACGTTTGCCCTGACGCTTACAGAACTCATTGAGCTGGCGCTCGGCATCCTGCTGTTCACGCAGACGCTGTTCAAGTTCCGTCAGTCGGCTGCGCAGACCGTGCGCCTGTTCAGCCTGATGGCGTTGATTAACGCCTTCACGCAGCAGCTCGCGGGCCACGTTCCAGGCTTCATTACGCGCCAGCGGGCCGTTGATCTCCGCCACCAGCTGGTATGCCTGTTCAAACTGGCTGTGCGCGGTTTGCGCCACGCTCATTTTTTGTTCCAGCGACAGCATTTTTTCCGTCGCTTCCTGCTCTTTCGCCTGGAACGTTTCCAGCCACTCGTCGGCGCTTTCCGGAGTTAAGTCCGGCAGATGACAGAGAGCTTTTGCCCTCTCCAGCGCCTGTAGCGCCTGGTTGTACTGAATCGCGCGGGTCTGCTGCACGTCCAGCGCCTGCTGGTAGTCGGCAAGCTGGTTTTTCAGCTCATCCACTTCCAGCTCGGCGGCTTCGGCGCGGGCTTCGTTCTCTTCCTGTTGGTCAACCGCTTCCGCCACGACTTCATTTTGCTCTTCGAGACGGATCTGCAGTTCATCGAGATCGGCTTCATAGCGCTCAATTTTTTCCTGCTGGCGCAGAGCGGTCTGCACCAGGTTCAGGTGATCGCTGGCGGCCTGATAATCGGCTTCCAGGTCGCCTTCGGCGCCGTTATGCTCCTGGAGTTCGCGCGCCATATCCACGTGCTTATACTGCTCGGCGGCAAGCTGTGCTCGCGAGGTGAACAGATCGCGGCGATATTCCAGCGCTTTGTCGAGATGAATGCGCCGCTCGTTAGCGTGGCGCATATAGTCGGCCGCAACGTAGTTAGTGGCTTCGCTGATCAGATGTTTGAACAGATCGCGGTCGGACTGCGTGACGCGAATCGCTTCCAGCGTCATGCGGTTTTCACGCAGCGCCGCTTCCATATCCTGAAACGCTTTACGCACGCCGCTGTTTTCCGGCAGCAGGTAGTCGCGCAGCGAACGGGTGATGGTGCTCGAAATACCGCCGTAAAGGGAAGCTTCAATCAAACGATAATATTTACTACGGTCGGAAGCTGAACGCAGGCGGCGGGCCACCACGCCCAGATCGAACATCAGCGAGTGATACTCGGTAATAGAGTTAAACTGCTTGAACTGCACCCCTTCCATCGCTTCGAGCTTATCTTTCAGCTCGTTGAGCGTAACGACGCGCGCCTGGCGTTCGTTAAGGGTTTCAGTTAGCAACTGAGTCGGCTGAATGGAGGTCGGCAGCCCCTGGATAGCAAAAGGCTTGATATCGACTTTACGATCGCGACCAGCGACCTGCTGTAGACGAACCCCAACCACGACGCGCTGGTGGCGAGAGTTGATAACATCCAGCACTGAATAACAGACCCCGGCGCGCAGCTTACCGTGCAAACCTTTGTCGCGCGAACCGCTGGTGGCGCCGGCTTCCGTGGTATTACGAAAGTGCAGCAGCGTCAGGTCGGGGATCAGCGCCGTGACGAAAGCCGCCATGGTGGTTGATTTACCGGCACCATTACCACCCGAAAGCGTGGTCACCAGTTCATCAAGATCAAAGGTGCGGGCAAAAAAGCCGTTCCAGTTAACCAGCGTCAGCGAGCGAAATTTACCGCGTTCAATCATTACTCTTCCTCCCCGCTATCCGGCTGATTCTCTTCATTCTCATCATTGAGCTGCAGGCGATTTTCTAACGCCATGGCCTCGCCGTCGCGGATCATGCGCAGCTGCGCTTCTCGCGGATCGTCACCGGCGCGAACGTCAGCGCCAAAGCGGAAGACCGACTCGGTGATGCGAAATTTGCTGCTGTCATGCCCCATGAACCACACCATACCGAGACGGCGCAGGCGGTTAAGCGAGGCGCGCATTTTTTCCTGTAGTTTCTGGCGGTCCAGGTCAGAACCGGTAGAACGGTTATTGACCAGCTTCAGCAGTTTGGCCTCATCCGCAAGAGTCAGCAGCTCGTCGTACAGTTCCTGCTGGGTGAAGATGCCTTCATTTGCCAGGCGCTCCGGGCTGAGGTAGAGATAGCAAAGAATTTTGCCGACCATCATATCCAGCTCGGAAAGCACCGAGCGTGGGATTAGCGTAGTCGACCGCGGACGCAGGTAGAAAAACCCCTCCGGCGCGCGAATCAGCTCGACGTTGTAACGAGCGTAAAATTCTTCCAGGTAATCCTGAAAATCCATTAAAAAGGCGTGATTATCCAGCTCGTCGAGACCGATATGACGGCCCGCGCGCAGGGCGCTATCCAGCGCCGGAAATAACGGATTAGCCAACGCTTGCGCCAGTTTAACCGGCATCACTTGTTCAATATTTGTCGATGACATGCGCCTGTACCTTGGCTCCGTAATCATTAATCGGCTGCCATTTGGCTGGCAGTCCGGTGAAATCTGCTTGCGCTACGCCCAAACGTACCGCCTGGTCGACAACGATTCGCGCGACATCAAAGTGGCGTGCGCGCGGATATTGCGACAGATATTCGCGAACCACCAGGCCAAGATCCAGCGGTAATCCCTTCTCTTTATAGACTGCCAGCTGCCCTTCAATCAGCGCCGCCAACTGCTCGCGAATTTCGTTAAACTCTTCGTACTCCAGATCCGCCGGAAGTTCCCCGGTCACCTCTTCATCATGCAGCGCCATCTCTTCATCGCGCATATCAAGCAGACGATCGGCATTCGCATGAGTGAGCGCCCACGGAGCGTCGAAGTAGGTTTGCACCGACTGACGCAGACGCTGCGCGAAGACACGGTTTTTATCCATATCGATGGCGGTGCGGATAAATTTATGCACGTGGCGATCGTAGCCAATCCACAGGTCAATCGCCTGCTGGCCCCAGCTGACAATGCGGTCCAACTTGCTTTGCAAATCGAACACCAGGCGATCGATAAAATTCAGATCGTCGCGCGCGATGGTCGAATCCTGAATCCGCAACAGGTTTGCCTGCAGCTTGTCGCCCGCTGCATCCAGCGTATCTTGTAATTCACGCAGCGTGCCGGAGGTTTCCGACAGCAGTAGTTCACAGCTGGAGATCGCCGCTCGCCAGTCTTTGTTCAACAGCTGGGCAATATCATCTTTCACCAGCTGCTGCTGCTCGTCCATGATTCGCTGAGTCAGGTCAATACTGTCGAATATTTCCGCTACCGAGTACTTCAGCGGGGCGAAAACGTTACGGTGCCAGTGGAACTCATCACCGCCCTCTTCCGCCGAATCAGCGGCACGCTTGAGCTCACCGGCAACGATCGATAGCTGCATCGACAGGCGCAGGGTTGAGAACTCGCGCTGGCGAATATAGTAATCGGTAATGCCGATACCTAACGGCGTCAGGCGATAAATAGCATTACCTTCGGTAATTTCGCTGGTAAAGCGGTTCAGCAGACGCTGGCGCACCATATCGTTAATCGCATTATTGGCGCGCTGGCTGATGGTTTCGCTGGTCTGCTCAAACGCATCACTGACGTGGCGGAACGCATCCACCAGTTCTCCCTCGGTCATTTCCCCTTCCATCCGCTCGCCGTTCAGCGTGGCAATCGCCAGCAGAAAAGAGAGTCTGTCGACCGGCAGCGAAATAGAAAAATCATTTTTCCTGGCCCAGGCAACCAGTTCGGGGACTGTCTGGGAAAATTCACTCATAGTTTATCCTTGCATCTGCGGCTTAAGCGCGGTGACATGAATATAACGGCCTAAGCTAATATACGGCTCCTGGCGACAGTAGCGCGTTTCCAGCTCCAGCAGCGCCGCAAACTTGTCGTGCTGTTGGTGTTTTTCACGCAGATAATCATGAAACACCCGCACGCCGGTCTTCCCGGTAATCTGCCAGCCAATTTCTTCCAGCCAGCCGTAGACCTGCTGCGGATCGCGCGGATAGTCCGGCGACAGCGTGCGTTTTTTCTTTTTCGGCATGCCGATTTGCACATAGTCGAGGTTTCCGGCGACCATATTGTGCATCAACAGACCGTTAGCATTGTAGAACATCAGCGACAACGCGCCGCCGGGTCGCAGCATCGACCACAGCGTACGCAACATCGCCTGCGGCTCAGCAACCCATTCCAGCACCGCATGAAACAGTATCAGATCGACCGGACTTTCCAAATGCTGCTCAATATCCTGAGCCGCGCATTGTACAAAATGCATGTTGTCGATCACACCTTTATCAGCAGCCGCCTGTCGGGCGCGAGCCACCATTTCACCAGAGAGATCGCATAACGTGACGTGATGGCCCATTTCCGCCACTTTGATTGCCGTCTGCCCTTCGCCGCCGCCCGCGTCAAGCACTCGCAATGGCCCGGGCCCCATCCGGTTCAGCAGCGGTTGCAGATCCTGCCAGAGGATCGCCTGCCGCAGCTGGCCTTTGGTGGTGCCATATATATTGCGCGAAAACTTTTCAGCAATATCATCGAAATTACGATCCTGCACGGGTGACTCCACAAGCCAACACAAAGCCGCTATTTTGTCATACCCGCGCAGAGAATGAAGCGATCTGTTGTAAGATCCGGGTATATCTTTGGTTATATGGTTAAAAAAGGAACCATCTGGCATGCTTTTTACGCTGAAAAAGGTTTTAGGCGGTATGATGCTGCCGCTTCCCTTGTTACTGTTGCTCATTGCGGCCGGAATCGCGCTACTGTGGTTTAGTCGTTTCCAGCGCACCGGCAAGCTCTGCGTCAGCCTCGGCTGGTTGCTGTTGCTGCTGTTGAGCCTGCAACCGGTAGCCGATCGTTTGCTAAAACCCATTGAAGATAAATACCCAACGTGGCGAGGTGAAGAGCGTGTGCAGTACGTGGTGGTACTCGGCGGAGGCTACACCTGGAACCCGGACTGGGCACCCAGTTCAAATCTTATCAACAACAGCCTGCCGCGGCTGACGGAAGGTATCCGCCTGTGGTATGAGAATCCCGGTTCAAAACTCATTTTTACCGGCGCTGCGGCAAAAACCAACCCGGTCAGTACCGCTGAAGCCGGGGCCAGAGTTGCGGAGAGCCTGGGAATACCGCGCAGCGAAATTATCGTCCTCGATAAACCCAAAGATACCGAAGAGGAAGCCGCCGCGGTAAAAGAGGCGATTGGCAAGGCACCTTTCCTACTGGTCACCTCCGCATCACACCTGCCGCGAGCGATGATTTTCTTTCGCCACGCCGGGCTGAACCCTTTACCGGCACCGGCTAACCAGCTGGCGATTGAGTCACCGCTTAACCCATGGGAGCGGGCTATCCCTTCGCCCGTCTGGCTGATGCATAGCGATCGGGTTGGCTATGAAACGTTAGGCCGCATCTGGCAATGGCTGAAAGGATCTTCAGGCGAGCCAGGGCAGGATTGATTTAGCCGCCAGATCAAACCGGGCGCGGTCAAAGCGCCCGGTATTCACCAGATTATCCACTTCATCCCATAGCAGATACAGCCAGCGCCGCCAGAGAAACGCTTCCGCTACCGGCGCCCGGCGCAGGTAGTGCCACAGTAGCTGCTCCTCCTGGCCGCCATCGACCAAACGGAACAGCTCGTATTCACGTGGAGCCCAAAGCATCATACCCGGACCAACCATCGCCAGCAGCTGATCGCTACGCGGATCCTTCAGCATACTGCGCAGCGTGAAGCTACCGTGCACCAGCACGCAGTTGTCATTGAACTCTTTAAATAAATCTGGAAGGCATTCACGCGCGCGGAACAGAATACGTTTGTCCTGCATCGTCAGGCCGGTATCCTGATAAAGATTCAGCGTACTCCATAGAACCTCTACGCGCTGACGATACCAGTGCGGCCAGAGGTTTTCCTGAGTACTATCAACCATCCCGACGCAGCCGCCGCTATCCTGACGGTGCCATGCCAGCAGCGCTTCCACTATCTGCTCCTGCAATTGCTCCCAGCGCTCAGGCGTACGGGCTGGCGCTTCAACTGAGACGCCTCGCAGCCGTTCAATTAGCAGAACATCGGGGCCAGGGTGTTCTTCATGCGTCATCACGCCGTAGACAACCGGCATACGGACGGTACCGCTTCGCGCAAGGGTCGATATTTTCCACGCCAGCTGGCGCGCCACGCCCGGCGTTGTAAAACTTCGCGCCAGCAGCGGCATTGGGTTTCCTTGTGCATCATATAGCGACCACAGCGCCGACGAGGGCTTCTCGCTGACGCACTCCACGCGGCTTAGTTTTTCACCCAGCAGGTGGCTCAGTTCGGTACGCAACTGTTCCATTTCTGATTACCCCTATGAATACTACCGGTTTCATAATGAGCGCCTGCGCCGGGGTTGTCATCGGGTGAGATCAAAATAGCCGCAAAAAAGTATGGAAAAACGACCTGAGGATATCCCCTCCTGATAGAGGGGATAGGGGGATTAGCGCAGTTCCGCGCGGACGCGTTGCAGATCTTCCGGCGTATCAACACCTGTGCCAGGAACGACTTCAGCGACTGCTACATGGATTTTTTCGCCGTACCACAGCACGCGCAGCTGCTCGAGCATTTCAATTTGCTCCAGCGGGCTCGGCGTCCAGCTGACGTAGCGGCGGATAAAACCAGCGCGATAACCATAAATCCCGATATGACGCAGCAGCGAATCACCAATCGCCTCCCGGGATTTGGCGAAACGATCGCGATCCCAGGGAATAGTGGCGCGGGAGAAATAGAGCGCGTAGCCCGCAGCGTCCATCACCACCTTCACCGCATTCGGATTAAACGCTTCCTCTGCATCATGGATGGGTACCGCGAGCGTCGCCATCCCGCAGGAACTGGCGGCCAGATTCTCAGCCACCTGCCGCACGATAGCGGGCGGGATCATCGGCTCATCGCCCTGAATATTAACGATGATAGTCTCATCGCTGAAGGCGCATTTCTCGACCACCTCGGCAAGACGTTCGGTGCCGGACTGATGATCTTCACGCGTCATGCACACTTCACCACCAGCAGCCTCCACCGCGCGGGCCACGTCTTCATGATCCGTAGCCACGATGATACGATCGGCCCCGGATTCACGAGCGCGTTCCAGGACGTGGACTATCATCGGTTTACCGTTGATATCCTGGAGCGGTTTTCCGGGTAAGCGAGTAGAAGCAAAACGTGCGGGAATGATAACCACGAAACTCATGACTGGCTCTCTTCAAGGGCAAGCGGGCGGGCCTCAGTTTCCAGCAGAACAGGAATGCCTTCACGCAGCGGGAAAGCCAGGCTATCAAGTTTGCAGATCAGTTCTTGCTTATCCTGGCTGTAATACAGTTTACCGTTACAAACCGGACAGGCGATAATTTCAAGTAAACGGTGATCCATGATTCCTCCAGATGGACCGAATAGATTCTTCAGCAGCATACCACACGCGGACTCAGGCGGCGTCAATTTCCCAGCCCTGTCGCAGCCCGGCAAAAAGATCCGGTGGTAGCAGCCCACAGGTCACCTGCGTCGCGTCCTGCCAGAGGGCAAAGTCATCAATCGCCCGTTTTAGCCCCTTCTCCAGCCCTGCGGATACCTTCACGCCCTCTTCCAGCCATAACGCAAAAATTTCCAGAACACCGGTTTTACGGTGTACTTTGCTATCCATTCTGCCAACCAGCTTCCCCTGATGCAGTAGTGGTAACACAAAATAGCCGTACTGGCGCTTGGGTGCGGGCGTGTAGCACTCCAGACGATAGCTAAAGCTAAACAGCTGCTCAGCCCGTTTCCGGTCCCATACAACCGGGTCGAAAGGGGAAAGCACGGCGCTGTGGCTGGCTGAGATCCTGCCGCCAGGAGCGGATTCCAGCAAATCCAGCGCATCGCGATGGAGCCACATATCGCCCAGCGTCTCAACGTTTACCGGTACGACCAGCCCCTCTTCCTGCCAGCTCGCCAGCAGCAGCGGTAAAGCTGGCTGACGCAGCCGATAATAATCAGCCAACCATTGGGCGCGAAAAATCCCCAGACTGCGAGCGCTATTACGCAACATAATGGCTTCTGCCTGTTCCTGAGGGAGCCCATCCCGTTCGTCATCCCAGTGAGGCATCACCCGATCCGTCAGGTCGTAAATTCGCTGAAAATTACGCCGCTCAATAACCATCACTTCGCCAGCGGTGAATAAACCTTCAAGATGACGCTTATGCGGTTTCCATTCCCACCAGCCGCTTGCACCTTTGCGCGGATGCTCGAAGTCAGCCGAGCGAACCGGGCCATTTTCGGCAATATGGGACAACAGTTCCTGAATACTCGCGGCGTGCTCGGTCATCCACTCTTTGTGATATTTCCAGCCCATTTTATCCGGCGTTAGCATGCGATGACGCACTAGCGAAAAGTCGCTACGCGGTAAAAAGCAGGCTTCGTGCGCCCAGTATTCCATCAGTTCACCGACTCGGAGCGCTTCGTCCAGCCAGCTCTGCGGATAGTTACCCAAACGGCTAAAAAGCACCAGATAAGGGCTGCGGGCAACAACATTGATGGTATCGATTTGCAGCAGGGACATCTGCTTAATGGTTTGCAGAATATCCTCGGGTTTGGCGCGACGCCGGGGCTTTTTCAACAACCCCTGCGCGGCAAGATGAAGATGGCGAGCTTCTTTAAGCGAGAGAGACAATACCGGCATGCAGGTTCTCCGTTAAGGGTACCGACGCAAGCATTGGGAACCAAAATTAGCGTTGCGCCAGCGTAACTAAGTCCGTGAGCAACTGCTGTGCCCGTTCATCAGTCATTATTGCGTCGACCGGTAAGTACCACCAGTTTGCTTGCGCAAACTCGCGGCACTTCACCGCGTCTTTTTCCGTCATCAGTAGAGTTTGCGATGAGGTCGCCAGCCCGGCGACATCGCTCTGCGTCAATGCCTGATGATCGGCTAAGGCTACGGTTTTTACTGGCCTTACGCCGCAACCTTCAAGAGTGGCGAAAAAACGCGGCGGGTGGCCGATCCCGGCCATCGCCACCACATGTTCAAATGCCGCCACATCGCGCCGTTCACCGGTCAACAGGTTCACCGCCAGTCCGGGACAGAGCTGCATCGGGATCTCTCCCGGACGGGCGATGCCGCCATTCACGATAACCGCATCGACGCTGCGTAAACGCGAAGCGCGCTCGCGCATAGGTCCGGCAGGCAACCACCATCCGTTGCCAAAACGGCGCACACCGTCAATCACCACGATTTCTTTATCGCGCGCCAGCTTATAGTGCTGCAGGCCATCATCAGTGACGATAAGCTGGAGATCGTTGGCGGCGAGCAGAGCCTGTACCGCTTCGCTGCGTACCGGAGAGACGGCAACTGGCGCACCGGTACGCTGGTAAATCAGTACCGGTTCATCGCCCGCTTCAGCAGTACCAGTATCAGCATTCAACAACAGCGGATAACTTGCCGCTTTACCGCCGTAGCCGCGTGAAACAACGCCAACGCGAATACCGCGCTGCTGGAGCTGCTCCACTAGCCAGATAACTACCGGCGTTTTGCCATTGCCGCCAGCGGTCAGATTGCCAACCACCACCACCGGCACCGGCGCTCGCCAGGTTTTTCGCCATCCAAGCTTATAGCTAAGCCGTATTAACCCGCTTACCAGGCCATACAGCCAGGAGAGCGGCAGCAGCAGTCGCCATAAAGGTGATTCACCGGACCAGATGCGGGCAATCATGCGCCAAACTGCATCTTATGCAACTGAGCGTACACACCCTTATGCTCCAGCAGGTCAGAATGGCTACCGCGTTCAACGATCTGGCCATCTTCCACCACCACAATTTCGTCGGCCTGCTCAATCGTCGACAGACGGTGGGCAATAACCAGCGAGGTGCGGTTTTTCTGCAGTTCATCCAGCGCGGCCTGAATAGCGCGTTCAGATTCAGTATCCAGCGCCGATGTTGCTTCGTCGAGGATCAGAATCGGGCTATTACGCAGCAAGGCACGAGCGATGGCGATACGCTGGCGCTGACCGCCGGAAAGCATCACGCCGTTTTCACCGATAATCGTATCCAGGCCATTGTCCATTTTATTGATAAAGTCCATGGCATAAGCCATACGAGCCGCTTCTTCAATCTGCTCACGGCTGTACTCTTCAGTACGCGCATAAGCAATGTTATTCGCCACAGTATCGTTAAAGAGATGGACGTTTTGTGATACCAGAGCGACCTGATCGCGCAGGGAGCTCAGCGTATATTCACGCAGGTCGTGACCGTCCAGCAAAATCTGGCCGTCATCGACATCATAGAAACGCGTAATAAGGCTGGCGATAGTTGATTTCCCTGAACCCGAACGCCCAACCAGCGCCACGGTTTTCCCTTCCGGGATGTTCAGATCGATATTGCGCAGCGCGGCGACTTCACGCCCAGGATATCTGAAAGTAACGTTTTTAAATTCGAGATTGCCCTTCGCACGTTCAATAACCCGCGTGCCTTCGTCTTTCTCCTGCTCAGAGTCAAGGATGGCGAAAAGCGTCTGGCAAGCCGCCATCCCGCGCTGGAACTGGGCGTTGACGTTAGTCAGCGATTTCAGCGGGCGCATCAGAGCAATCATAGAGGAGAAGACAACGGTGATTGTACCGGCAGTCAGCGTTTCCATCACGCTCGGGAAGCTTGCAGCATAGAGCACGAAAGCCAGGGCCAGAGAGGCAATAAGCTGAATAATCGGGTCAGAAATTGAGGATGCGGAAACCATTTTCATCCCCTGCAGGCGCATCTTGTTGCTGACCTTATCAAAACGTTTGGTTTCGACGGCCTGACCGCCAAACATCAGCACTTCTTTGTGCCCTTTCAGCATCTGCTCTGCGCTGGTGGTCACCTGACCCATCGTGTTCTGCATATTCTTGCTGATATTACGAAAACGCTTCGATACCACGCGAATAGCAATAGACACGATCGGCGCCAGGACGATCAGAATCACCGACAGCTGCCAGCTGTAATAAAACATCATAATGAACAGGCCAATAATCGACGCGCCCTCGCGCACGACGGTAATCAACGCGCTGGAAGAAGAGGATGCGACCTGTTCGGAATCATAGGTAATGCGTGATAACAGCGTACCGGTGGACTGTTTGTCAAAGAAGGCAACCGGCATTCCCATCATATGGCTGAATAAACGACGACGCATCGTCATCACGACTTTGCCGGAAACCCATGAGATACAGTAGCTCGAAACGTAGCTGGTAATGCCGCGCAGAATCATCAACCCGATCACCACCAGCGGCATCCATATCAGCACTGAGCGATCCGTTTTACCAAAACCATCATCCAATAACGGTTTAAGAAGCGATAGCATGAAGGTATCACTAGCCGCGTTAAGCACTAACGCTACCGCTGCAACGATTAGCCCGGGTTTAAACGGCGCTATAATCGGCCAGAGTCGGCGGAAGGTCTGCCACGTGGAGAGATCTTTATCGTTCTGCATTCAATAAACCAGCTTGTGTTGAAATAGCCGCATATTCTACCCGTTCTACGCCTTCCCGCCAAACCACTGATGATACCAACGAGGTAAAACTTGATCGCGTAAGCCATGGATTTGCCAACTATCAGTGGAAAAAATAACCGTAATTTGCCCCTGATGCGGGGTGTCGAACCACTGATAGCCTTGTTTTAGATAGCGCTGAACCACTTTCGTTGATGGCATGCGCCATGCGTTATAGCGGGAAGCTGAAGCCAGCGCTGCCTTGCCGCCAACGCTCCGCAGCAAGGCTATGCCCGATGAGGTATTGCTACCATGGTGTGGAACCTGGATAAGTGTAGACGCAAGATGCTGCCAGTAGTGGCTAATCATCGCCTGCTCTGCAGACGTTTCGATATCCCCGGTCAGCAAAATACTATGTTTACCGTCATCAATTCGCACGACGCAAGAGCGATTATTCCCCTGCTTTGTCGCCCCAGGCAACGGCCAGAGCGCACGAAAGGTTAACCCTCGCCATTGCCAGATCTCCCCGCGCTGACACGCTGAATGTCCCGCCCAGCCTAACGGGCTACGCACCCATACTTGAGGCCATGCTTTTAACACTGAGTTTAGCCCACCACGGTGATCAAGATGCTCATGACTGAGAACAATCCCTTCCAGGGATAAATGATGCCAACGCAGCCAGGGGACAATAATCTGCTGGCCGCTGTCACCATCAGGCCAGGCGAGTCCGGTATCATAAAGAATTGCCGCGCCCTGCCGTTCTATTACCAGAGCTAGCCCTTGTCCCACATCGAGCATTGTGACCCGCCATTCGTCGATAGAAGTACTTCGCCAGAAGGGCCAGCTCAACAGGGTGAAGCAGCCTAAACAGAACGCTGGCAAGGTACGCCAGGCATGAAAACGCCAGACGGCTAACGCTAGCCACGGAAGTATGCTTATTCCAGACCAACGAGCATCTATTCCCAACCAACCGGAGGGTAATTGATATAAGAACCAAAATAGCGCGGCCAGCGTACGATCAGCTAATTGCCATATCGCCATCTCAATGATAGACGGTTCACAGAGATGCAATAACATGGCTGCCAAAATTAGTGGAACTACAACGAAGGTCACCAGGGGCACGGCAATAAAGTTGGCGATCACAGAAGTTAAACTAATGCCGTGAAATAGAACAATCTGTAAAGGGGCAAGTAAGAACATCAATCCAACCTGCAGGTGGCATAACGCCAGACTTTGTCGCAGGAGCCAGTGCATTTTACGGCGCGGCATTGGCGCTAGCTGATACCAGAAGATCAGTGCCGCAACAGCAAATGCAGACAGCCAGAGGCTTTCTGACAACACCGCCAGCGGATCAGCAAACAATATTGCACCGAGGCAACAGAGCCATATTTGCCACGACGACCAGCGTTTTCCGGATAACCGCAGCGCACAACCAACAGCCAACGCAACGCATGTGCGCAAAGCAGGCGGCTGCATACCGGTTAACCAGGAATAAAAAATCGCGCACGCCAGGCCGATAAGTAGCGGCGCTCGCCAGCTAAGCCAGCGGCACGGGAGAAAGAATTGAACTCCTCTTAGCAACAACCAGCCCAGCGAAGCACCCAACGCAATATGTAAACCCGAAATCGCCATCAGGTGCGATGTACCGGTTTCCTGCATCAGATTTTTTATCTCACGGGGCACTGCAAAGCGTTCGCCCATGCCTAATCCCAACATGACCGATTGCCACGGTAATGCAGCCAGCGTTTGATTTAGCGATGCCAGATAACGCGCCCGCAAACTACAGTTCCGTTCTCGCACTTCCGCGGTAATAAAGCGCCCGGTTAATGGCCGATGCTGCGATAGTGCATAACGTTGGCTATCAAACCCGCCATCATTAAGCTGGCCATGAACCGGACGCGTGCGTAGCGTCATTGACCAGACCTGCCCAGCGCAGGGCGTTTCAGGCAAATAATTACCGTAAAGACTAACTCCTGGCGCGGGAAACAGGCGTCGCCCATCCAGGCGGATAATCCTGCCCTGGTGAGTTGTTTGACCGTCTGTTGCTGTGAGCTCTATTTCCACCTGCTGATTCCCGCCGGTTAGCTTCTCCATCGGCCATAGTGCCTGCTGGCCGCTGAGGATCCCCCAGGCAAAAAAAAGGGCTATCAGCGCCACATATTGCGTAGTTCTGCAGCGATACTGCGCAATAAGTACGGCAAAGAAAATGATTCCCCAGATGACAAACCGTCCGGGCAAGACGGGCAACCAGAGTAGCGGCAGAATACCGATAATCACGCAGCCGGCAAGTTGTGGTAAACGCATTAACACCTCCCTGTTGCAAGGAGTATCACGCTAATAGAGCGGGGGGTCTCTGACGATGAAAGTGGACTGTATTGCGCTATCCAGAAAATTGACTTTATTACCGAAAAACAAACTGTATTTTGCGAGGTGCGTTCAAAGGTAGATTTAAGGGCATAAAAAAAGCACCCGAAGGTGCTTTTTTAACGTCCAGTATGTTGTCGCAGCTCAGCGAAACTTACTCTTCGTAAATATTGGCGCGGTCGCGTAATTCTTTACCCGGTTTAAAGTGCGGAACATATTTACCTTCCAGTTCAACTTTATCGCCAGTTTTCGGGTTACGCCCGGTGCGGGGTGCTCGATAATGCAGAGAGAAGCTGCCGAAACCGCGGATTTCAATGCGCTCACCTTGAGCAAGCGTTGAGGCCATATGCTCCAGCATTTCTTTAACAGCATCTTCCACTGCTTTCGCAGGAATGTGAGATTGCTGGCTGGCAAGTCTTTCTATCAATTCTGACTTGGTCATTATTCCTCCGGTTTCCTTCAAGGCAAAATTAGCTAACAGCTTAAACAAGGGCGGCCGTAGCCGCCCTTTGTGCTTGATTACAGGACGAATCCTGCAATCTGTCAAGTAAACTCGTCATAATTCAGGTTGTTGTAACCCGAAAGACTAAGATTACTCGCCTTTAGCTGCTTTGAAAGCTTCAGCCATTGCGTTGTTAGAGAAGTTTGCATCTTCCTGTTTGTTAACAGTTGCGATTGCATCTTTCTCATCAGCTTCGTCTTTAGCACGAACAGACAGGCTGATTGCACGGTTTTTGCGGTCAACGCCGGTGAATTTAGCTTCAACGTCATCGCCTACGCTCAGAACCAGAGTTGCATCTTCAACGCGGTCACGTGAAGCTTCAGAAGCGCGCAGGTAACCTTCAACGCCGTCAGCCAGTTCTACGGTTGCGCCTTTAGCGTCAACTGCAGTCACTTTACCGTTTACGATTGCGCCTTTCTTGTTCAGTGCAACCCAGTTGTTGAACGGATCTTCTGCGAGCTGTTTAACGCCCAGAGAGATACGCTCACGCTCTGCGTCAACCTGCAGAACAACTGCTGCGATTTCGTCGCCTTTTTTGTATTCACGAACTGCTTCTTCGCCTGCAACGTTCCAGGAGATGTCAGACAGGTGAACCAGGCCGTCGATGCCGCCGTCCAGGCCGATGAAGATACCGAAGTCAGTGATAGACTTGATTTTACCTTCAACACGGTCGCCCTTGTTGTGGGTTTCCGCGAACTGCTGCCACGGGTTGTTTTTGCACTGCTTCAGGCCCAGGGAGATACGACGGCGTTCTTCGTCGATATCCAGAACCATAACTTCCACTACGTCGCCAACGTTAACAACTTTGGACGGGTGGATATTTTTGTTGGTCCAATCCATTTCGGAAACGTGAACCAGGCCTTCAACGCCTTCTTCGATTTCAACGAAGCAGCCGTAGTCGGTCAGGTTGGTCACGCGACCGGTCAGTTTGGTACCTTCCGGATAACGTTTAGCGATAGCTACCCACGGATCTTCGCCCAGCTGTTTCAGGCCCAGAGATACACGAGTGCGCTCGCGGTCGAACTTCAGCACTTTAACAGTGATTTCGTCGCCAACGTTTACGATTTCGCTCGGATGCTTAACGCGTTTCCATGCCATATCGGTAATGTGCAGCAGGCCGTCAACGCCGCCCAGATCAACGAATGCACCGTAGTCAGTGAGGTTCTTAACGATACCTTTAACTTCCATGCCTTCCTGCAGGTTTTCCAGCAGCTGATCGCGCTCTGCGCTGTTTTCGGATTCGATAACGGCACGACGAGAAACAACAACGTTGTTACGTTTCTGGTCCAGCTTGATGACTTTGAATTCAAGCTCTTTGCCTTCCAGGTGCAGCGTATCGCGCACCGGACGAACGTCTACCAGGGAACCCGGCAGGAACGCACGAATACCATTCAGCTCAACAGTGAAGCCACCTTTAACTTTGCCGTTGATAATACCGACTACAGTTTCAGCGTCTTCGTAAGCTTTTTCCAGCGTGATCCAAGCTTCGTGACGTTTAGCTTTTTCACGGGACAGCAGGGTTTCACCGAAGCCGTCTTCTACTGCATCCAGAGCAACGTCAACTTCGTCACCAACCTGGATTTCCAGCTCGCCCTGGGCGTTCTTGAACTGCTCTGCCGGAATGGCGGACTCAGATTTCAGACCGGCGTCAACCAGTACTACGTCTTTGTCGATAGCAACAACAACACCACGAACGATGGAACCCGGGCGGGTTTCGATTTCTTTTAAGGATTCTTCAAACAGTTGAGCAAAAGATTCAGTCATGTTTAATCTTCAGGTTAATATTAACGTCCACCTGGCTCCGTGCCGGATGGGGTTGTTTCACATACCCGCTAACACTCCGTTGCTGCGGGGGTACTGCTATAATTCGGAGGCTATGGTGCTTAATCGGTAAGCAGATTAAGCGGCAGCCAGTTTTTCGCGCGCATATTGTAGCGCTTTTTCAATTACTTGCTCAATGTTTAGTTCCGTCGAATCAAGAACTAAAGCATCGGCGGCCGGGATAAGCGGCGCCACTGCGCGATTACGATCGCGGTCGTCACGCTCTTTTATCTCGGATAAAAGGCGATCAAAGTTAACACTAAAGCCCTTCTCCTGCAACTGAAGCATGCGGCGATGAGCACGTTCTTCCGCGGAAGCGTCAAGGAAAATTTTTACCGGCGCGTCCGGGAAAACGACGGTCCCCATATCGCGTCCGTCGGCAATCAGGCCGGGCGAATCACGGAAAGCGCGTTGACGGCGCAGCAGCGCTTCGCGCACGCGTGGAAAAGCCGCCACTTTAGACGCCGTATTCGCCACATCCTGTGTGCGGATTTCTGCACTGACATCTTCGCCCTCCAGAATAACTTCCAGGCTACCGTCAGTGGAGACGAAACGAACGTCCAGATGCGCAGCCAGCGGTACTAGCGCCTCTTCAGACTCGACATCAACATGATGATGCAGCGCCGCGAGAGCCAGAACGCGATAAATTGCCCCAGAATCCAGCAGATGCCAGCCCAGCGTTTCTGCCATTGCCTTGCACAAAGTGCCTTTGCCCGCACCGCCAGGCCCATCAATGGTGATTACCGGTACAATTGCCGTCATCTTTTTCTCCTTCAGCAAGGCGCATAAATATATAAACGCCGCGCATTATACGCATCTATACGACGGAAAGTGAGCATTGCTTGTAAATTACGGACAACAGGAAATCTAATGCGGAAGAATTGTGCAATTATAGCGGGCTGACGGAACATCAGCCCGGAAGATGACCCAGTTTTACTTTTTATCTGCAGCGATACGGTCGCGAATATGCTGCGCGCGTTCGGCTGAAGGCGGGTGTGAATCAAACAGAGATTTACTATGACCGGCGTCAAGGCTAGCCAGTTTGTCGAAGCTTCCCACCAGGCCCTGAGTATTGATATTACGCTTCTTCAGCAGATCGTAAGAGAAATCATCAGCATCAGACTCCTGAGAGCGAGAGAACGCTGAGTTGATCATCCCTTCACCGATATCGCCCAACTGGGATTTAGACAAACTTGCAGCCGCGCCTCCGGTTGCTGAAATCGCATCACGCGCAGCAACGGTCGCATAAGCAGTCTGCATTGCTTTACGCGAGTGACCCAGCGCGACGTGGCCCAATTCATGACCCAGAACCGCTTCGACTTCATTATCCGTCATCATGTCCATCAGGCCGCTATAAACGCGCACGCAACCGTTAGCCATTGCCCATGCGTTCACATCTGAAGTCATGTAAACCTTATAGTTTACTGACGTACCGTTGATATTATTCCCTAACGCTTTGGCTATTTTATTGAGACGTTTAGTGTATTTACTTGAAGCGCCAGCCTGCTTATTTTCACTATCCATTTGCTTACAGGCATCGTCGGAAAGCGCTTTGACTTCGGAGTCAGATAGCGTTGCCGCTTTGTAGGCCGTCATCCCTGAACTGACCAGGGCGTTGGTATCCATACCTTGCATATTTTTACAACCTGCCAACAATGTGGCAGAAATCGCTAAAGCCAGCATTACTTTTGTATTTTTCATATCAATCATCCATTGATAAGCATATTAAATGCTTATAAATCCTATATTTACAAGCAATCAAGGCTAACACTTAGTTTCTTCGCCGACAAGCATGCATAAAAAAACGCCGACTTTCCGGTCGGCGTTTTTATTTAAATTCGCAAAATTCAGGCCAGCGTACTAATTCGCGCCAACTGTTCAAAGTAATCAGGGAAAGTTTTCGCCGTACATTTCGGATCAAGAATGGTTACCGGCGTGTTCGAAAGCGCCACCAGCGAGAAACACATTGCCATACGGTGATCGTTATAGGTGCCGATTTCAGCAAACTGCAGCCTGGCAGGCGGAGTGATGCGGATGTAATCCTCACCTTCCTCAACTTCCGCTCCTACTTTACGCAGTTCCGTTGCCATGGCAAACAGACGGTCGGTCTCTTTAACACGCCAGTTATAGATGTTGCGCAAAGTCGTGGTGCCTTTTGCAAACAAAGCAGCCGTTGCGATAGTCATCGCTGCATCCGGGATATGGTTCATATCCATATCGATAGCGTTCAGTTCGCCATGCGTACAGGCAATAAAATCATCGCCCCAGGTGACGGTTGCGCCCATTTTTTCCAGTACATCGGCAAAACGGATATCCCCCTGGACACTGTTGCGACCAATACCAGTGACTTTTACCGTACCACCCTTAATCGCCCCTGCGGCGAGGAAATAAGATGCCGAGGAAGCATCGCCTTCAACCAGATAATCGCCCGGAGACTGATAATGCTGATTGCCACGAACGATAAAACGCTGATAAGACTGATTTTCAACCTCAACGCCAAACGTCTTCATCAGGTGCAGCGTAATATCAATATAAGGTTTGGAAACCAGATCGCCTTTAATAGCAATAACGGTATCCTGAGGCGCCAGCGGGGCCGTCATCAACAGCGCAGTGAGGAACTGGCTGGAAACGCTACCGTCGACCTCAACCTGGCCGCCGCTGAAACCGCCGCGCAAGCGCAGAGGCGGATAATTATCCTGCTCCAGGTATTCAATTTGCGCCCCGCCCTGACGCAGGGCGTCAATCAGGTGACCAATCGGGCGCTCTTTCATTCGCGGCTCGCCGGTCAGCACAATATCGTTACTGCCCAAACATAGCGCCGCCGCCAGCGGACGCATCGCCGTTCCGGCATTACCGAGGAACAGTTCTAATGCTTTAGCCGCCTGCAGAGGGCCACCGTTGCCGATGACTTCACAGCGGGTACGATCGGATGACAGGTTATAATGAACTCCCAGAGCGCTCAGGGCATTCAGCATGTGGCGTACATCGTCACTATCCAGCAGATTAGTCAGCACCGTAGTGCCACGGGCCAGGGCCGCCAGCAGCAAGGCACGGTTAGAGACACTCTTAGACCCGGGTAGGTTAATAGTGCCATCTACTCGTGCGATGGGTTGTAACGTCAGGGATTCCATTAAACTTAACTCTCAAACAAACAGAATAAAAACCCCGCAGACCGGCTGCGGGGATGAAAACACAACAGCGATTAACCGTGACGGCGTTCGAAGTCCTGCATAAAGTCGGTCAGCGCCTTCACGCCCGCCAACGGCATAGCGTTATAGATAGAAGCGCGCATACCGCCTACTACGCGGTGGCCTTTCAGCGCATGCAGGCCAGCGGCAAATGACTCTTCGAGGAACAGTTTATCAAGCTCACTATCCGCCAACTGGAACGGCACGTTCATGCGCGAGCGGTTCGCCGCAGCGACATCGTTACGATAAAAGCCGCTGTTATCGATAGTGCTATACAGCAGGTCGGCTTTCTGCTGGTTGATTTTATCCATAGCGGCAACGCCGCCCTGCTCTTTCAGCCACTTAAACACCAGGCCTGAGAGGTACCAGGCAAACGTCGGCGGCGTGTTAAACATAGAGTCATTGGCCGACAGGATGGAGTAATCAAGAATCGACGGGCAGGCTACGCTGGCTTTACCCAGTAGATCTTCGCGCACAATAATCAGCGTCAGACCGGCAGGACCGATGTTTTTCTGCGCGCCCGCGTAGATTACGCCATAACGACTAACGTCAATTTCACGGGATAAAATTGTGGAGGACAAATCCGCAGTGACAATCACATCGTCGCCAAAGTTTGGCGCCTCTTCAATAGCAATACCGTCAATGGTTTCATTCGGGCAGTAGTGCAGATAGGCAGCGCCAGGAGTCAGTTGCCATTCGCTCATCGGTTTAACCGCACGCAATCCGTCAACGGTGATTTTGGCGTCGATGACGTTCGGTTTACAGTATTTATGGGCTTCTTTAACCGCACTGGCCGCCCAGTAGCCGGCATCAACGTAGTCGGCAACGGTTTTATCCCCCAGCAGGTTCAGCGGGATACCAGCAAACTGTCCGCGACCGCCGCCGTGGCAAAATAAGACTTTATAATTGGAAGGAATATTGAGCAGGGAGCGAAAATCCTGTTCCGCCTCTTCAGCCACCTTAATGAACTCTTTACCACGGTGGCTGATTTCCATCACCGACGTCCCCAAACCGTTCCAGTCGCAAAGCTCCTTTTGCGCCAGTTTGAGCACTTCCGCCGGCAGCATTGCCGGGCCTGAACTGAAGTTATAGACCTGAGCCATTTCCCCTCACCACTTGCTATGTTATTTACCCGCGAACCGTCGCGGGCATAAGTTATTCCTGTGGCTATCGGTTTTATCATTCAGTGACACACACCGCAATGGCTAAAACTGAGTCACGGAGAAATGTGGATTCGCTCACACAAAAGAATCTGCCATCTTGACGTCATAAAACCGACATAATTGCTGTCAGGTGACTCTTTTGGCCCGACTGACCTTCGACCATTCTGCATTTGTACAGCGCGGGCATAATTGTTTATCACCAGCTCGTAGCGTAAGTATTGCGCTACAGCGTACGCAGGCGTACTCATCATCGTGAGGTATGGTGATAAAACGATCGGTAAAACGGGAAGGCAGAATGGAAAGCCCGGCTTTAATATCTTCATCCTCGTAGTAATAAAGGCTGATCTGGCCGTTGGTTTCCAGAATAGCCAGCCGTACCTGACCCAGTTGCTCAACCCCGCTGATTCTCAGTTCCATAAAAAACTCGAATTCGGTCATATTTTCCGCCTGCAGTTTCTCCCAGGCCAGTTCGCCGTTCTCCACAACAATAATCGGCTTACCTTCAAGCAAATCCTCCAGTTTTTCGCTATGCCCCATCAGCCACATAATCAATCGATACAGCAGAGCCAGGGTAATGAATACCGCCAGTACCGGCAGCATGGGAACATCATCATAAAACGCGACGTCCCCTGCCGCCGAACCGAGGGTCAAAATGATGAGTACTTCGAAAAGAGACATCTGGCGAACGCCACGCCGCCCGGTTATTTTGAGAAAAATAAATACCAGTACGAAGGTATAGAGGCTACGTAATGCCACCTCGGCAAGAAATTCCACGGGCATTTTATCCAGTGCCATACGATGCCAGTCAAATGTCTTCATGGTTAACGCCTGAACAGTTATTGAGTGACATAAGCATAGCCAGACGATGGAGATAGCACCTGTCATCTAAAACCCGTATCATTGCGCGCTTTCCGTACGATAAAAGTGACTGCAATGACTCAAACATTTATTCCCGGCAAAGATGCCGCTCTGGAAGATTCCATCGCTCGCTTCCAGCAAAAGTTGCTCGACCTCGGATTTGACATTGAAGAGGCCTCATGGCTCAACCCGGTACCGCACGTCTGGTCAGTGCATATCCGCGATAAAGAGTGCTCCTTGTGCTTCACCAACGGTAAGGGCGCCACCAAAAAAGCTGCGTTGGCATCGGCGCTTGGGGAATACTTTGAACGTCTCTCCACAAACTACTTCTTCGCCGACTTCTGGCTGGGTAACACCATCGCTAATGGCTCTTTTGTTCATTATCCGAATGAAAAATGGTTTCCATTAACCAACGATGACGAAGTACCGGAAGGTCTGTTGGATGCTCGCCTGCGCGCCTTCTACGACCCTGACGATCAGTTAACTGCCAGCATGCTGGTTGATCTGCAATCAGGCAATGACGATCGCGGCGTCTGCGGCCTGCCGTTCACCCGTCAGTCTGATGGTGAGACGGTCTATATTCCAATGAACATCGTCGGCAACCTGTACGTCTCTAACGGGATGTCCGCAGGCAATACGCGCAACGAAGCCCGCGTTCAGGGTTTGTCAGAAGTGTTTGAGCGCCATATTAAAAACCGCATTATCGCCGAAAGCATCAGCCTGCCGGAGATCCCAGCCGATGTCATGGCCCGTTATCCGGGCGTTGTAGAGTCGATTAATAAGCTGGAGGCCGAAGGTTTTCCGATTTTTGCTTATGATGGCTCGTTGGGCGGTAAGTATCCGGTTATCTGCGTCGTGTTATTTAACCCGGCGAACGGCACCTGCTTTGCTTCTTTCGGCGCGCATCCCGATTTCGGCGTGGCGCTGGAACGTACGGTCACTGAGTTACTACAGGGCCGTAGCCTGAAAGACCTCGACGTTTTCACACCGCCAACCTTTGATGATGAAGAAGTGGCTGAGCATGCCAACCTCGAAACTCACTTTATCGATTCAAGCGGCCTGATCTCTTGGGATATGTTTAAGCAGGATGCCGACTATCCGTTTGTAGACTGGAGCTTCTCCGGTACCACGGATGAAGAGTTCGCCACCCTGATGGCTATCTTTAAAGAAGAAGATAAAGAAGTTTATATCGCAGATTACGAACACCTGAGCGTCTACGCCTGCCGTATCATCGTCCCGGGCATGTCCGATATCTACCCGGCGGAAGATCTCTGGCTCGCCAATAACAGCATGGGCGCTCACCTGCGGGAAACCATTCTTTCCCTACCGGGAAGCGAGTGGGAAAAAGAAGATTATCTGGCGCTTATCGAGCAAATGGACGATGAAGGCCTTGATGATTTCACCCGCGTGCGCGAACTGCTGGGTCTGGCGACCGGTAAAGACAATGGCTGGTATACATTGCGCATCGGTGAGCTTAAAGCAATGCTGGCGCTGGCGGGCGGCGATCTTGAACAAGCATTGATCTGGACCGAGTGGACCATGGAGTTCAACGCCTCGATCTTTAGCGCCGAGCGGGCCAATTATTACCGCTGCCTGCAGACCTTGCTGCTGTTGAGCCAGGAAGAGGAGCGTCAGCCGCTGCAATACCTGAATGCTTTTGTACGTATGTACGGCGTCGACGCGGTTGAGGCCGCTAGCGCTGCTCTTAGCGGTGAAGCGCCGTTCTACGGCTTACAAGCCGTTGACGACGATCTGCTCGCTTTCCCGGCCCATCAGTCATTACTGAAGGCCTATGAAAAACTGCAGCGCGCAAAAGCGGCATTCTGGCTCAAATAAGCCCTCTTTTTCTGCCGCAATGACAGCATCGCGGGGTCGTCTCTACGGCCCCGTTTTTTATATTTTCCGCAAGCCACACAGATTTGTAATCATAAAGTTAATTAGTGGTGAGAAATAATAAAACGCCGCCGCAAATATTGTTAATTTTAATAAAAATACCCCATTTTAATTAACCGGAAAACGGGGCTAAAATGAAAATAATCAACATTATTTGTAAATTTTAAAATTTATTTTTCCATTACAAAACAATTGCTTATATTGATTTCAGGTCAAATCCATACACTAAAAAGGCCTATAGTTCCGGTAGGATATGATCTACATCAAATTACCTTCTATAATGCTTTGTTAGTATCTCACCGCCAACTTACATAAAGAGAGAGTTAGTGTGAAAGCTGACAACCCTTTTGATCTTTTACTCCCTGCTGCTATGGCGAAAGTCGCCGAAGAAGCGGGTGTCTATAAAGCGACAAAACATCCGATAAAGACGTTTTATCTGGCTATCACCGCAGGTGTCTTCATCTCTATCGCTTTTGTTTTCTATATCACAGCAACAACCGGCGCGGCCGGGATGCCTTTCGGTGTTGCCAAACTGATTGGGGGCGTCTGCTTCTCACTGGGTTTGATTCTCTGCGTCATTTGCGGTGCCGACCTGTTTACCTCGACTGTACTTATCGTCGTGGCAAAAGCCAGCGGGCGAATTACATGGGGCCAACTGGCGAAAAACTGGCTCAACGTCTATGTTGGTAACCTGATTGGTTGCTTACTCTTTGTGTTGCTGATGTGGCTTTCAGGCGAATATATGACCGCCAACGGTCAATGGGGACTTAACGTCCTGCAAACCGCCGACCACAAAATGCACCATACTTTTATTGAAGCCGTGTGCCTGGGTATCCTGGCAAACCTGATGGTCTGCCTTGCGGTATGGATGAGCTACTCCGGCCGCAGCCTGATGGATAAAGCCATGATTATGGTTTTACCGGTGGCAATGTTTGTTGCCAGCGGGTTTGAGCATAGTATCGCGAACATGTTTATGATCCCGATGGGTATCATCATCCGCGACTTTGCAAGCCCGGAATTCTGGACCGCAGTCGGTTCAACTCCGGAAAGTTTCTCTCACCTGACCGTCATGAACTTCATCACTGATAACCTGGTTCCGGTAACTATCGGGAACATCATCGGCGGTGGTCTGTTGGTTGGGTTGACATACTGGGTCATTTACCTGCGTGGCGACGACCATCACTAAGGGTTGTTTCAGGCAGTAAATAAAAAATCCACTTAAGAAGGTAGGTGTTACATGTCCGAGCTTAATGAAAAGTTAGCCACAGCCTGGGAAGGTTTTGCGAAAGGTGACTGGCAGAAAGAAGTCAACGTCCGCGACTTTATCCAGAAAAACTATACCCCGTACGAAGGTGACGAGTCCTTCCTGGCTGGCGCAACTGACGCGACCACCAAGCTGTGGGACACCGTAATGGAAGGCGTAAAACAGGAAAACCGCACTCACGCGCCTGTTGATTTTGACACTTCCCTTGCATCCACCATCACTTCTCACGACGCTGGTTACATCGAGAAAGCTCTCGAGAAAATCGTTGGTCTGCAGACTGAAGCCCCGCTGAAACGTGCGATTATCCCGTTCGGTGGCATCAAAATGGTTGAAGGTTCTTGCAAAGCGTACGATCGCGAGCTGGATCCGATGCTGAAGAAAATCTTCACCGAATACCGCAAAACTCACAACCAGGGCGTTTTTGATGTTTACACCAAAGACATCCTGAACTGCCGTAAATCCGGCGTTCTGACCGGTCTGCCTGATGCTTATGGCCGTGGTCGTATCATTGGTGACTACCGTCGCGTTGCGCTGTACGGTATCGACTTCCTGATGAAAGACAAATACGCTCAGTTCGTTTCTCTGCAAGAGAAACTGGAAAACGGCGAAGATCTGGAAGCAACCATCCGTCTGCGTGAAGAAATCTCTGAACAGCACCGCGCTCTGGGTCAGATCAAAGAAATGGCAGCAAAATATGGCTGCGATATCTCTGGTCCGGCAACGACTGCTCAGGAAGCTATCCAGTGGACCTACTTCGGTTACCTGGCTGCTGTTAAATCTCAGAACGGCGCAGCAATGTCCTTCGGTCGTACCTCCAGCTTCCTGGATATCTTCATCGAACGTGACCTGAAAGCTGGCAAAATCACCGAGCAAGACGCTCAGGAAATGATTGACCACCTGGTCATGAAACTGCGTATGGTTCGTTTCCTGCGTACTCCTGAATATGATGAACTGTTCTCTGGTGACCCGATTTGGGCAACTGAATCCATCGGCGGTATGGGCGTTGACGGCCGTACTCTGGTGACCAAAAACAGCTTCCGCTTCCTGAACACCCTGTACACCATGGGGCCGTCTCCGGAGCCGAACATCACCATTCTGTGGTCTGAAAAACTGCCGCTGAGCTTCAAAAAATACGCAGCGAAAGTGTCTATCGATACCTCTTCTCTGCAGTATGAGAACGATGACCTGATGCGTCCGGACTTCAACAACGATGACTATGCAATCGCTTGTTGCGTAAGCCCGATGGTTGTTGGTAAGCAAATGCAGTTCTTCGGTGCTCGTGCTAACCTGGCGAAAACCATGCTGTACGCAATCAACGGCGGCGTTGATGAAAAACTGAAAATGCAGGTTGGTCCTAAATCTGAACCGATTAAAGGCGACGTTCTGAACTTCGACGAAGTGATGGACCGCATGGATCACTTCATGGACTGGCTGGCTAAACAGTACGTCACTGCACTGAACATCATCCACTACATGCACGACAAGTACAGCTACGAAGCTTCTCTGATGGCGCTGCACGACCGTGATGTTATCCGCACCATGGCATGTGGTATCGCAGGTCTGTCCGTTGCTGCTGACTCCCTGTCTGCAATCAAATATGCGAAAGTTAAACCGATTCGTGATGAAAACGGTCTGGCTGTCGACTTCGAAATCGAAGGCGAATACCCGCAGTTTGGTAACAACGACTCTCGCGTCGATGATATGGCCGTTGACCTGGTTGAACGTTTCATGAAGAAAATTCAGAAACTGCACACCTACCGCAACGCTATCCCGACTCAGTCTGTTCTGACCATCACCTCTAACGTTGTGTATGGTAAGAAAACCGGTAACACCCCTGATGGTCGTCGCGCTGGCGCGCCGTTCGGACCAGGTGCTAACCCGATGCACGGCCGTGACCAGAAAGGTGCTGTCGCCTCTCTGACCTCCGTTGCTAAACTGCCGTTTGCTTACGCGAAAGATGGTATCTCTTATACCTTCTCTATCGTTCCGAACGCACTGGGCAAAGACGACGAAGTTCGTAAAACTAACCTGGCAGGCCTGATGGACGGTTACTTCCACCACGAAGCTTCCGTTGAAGGCGGTCAGCACCTGAACGTCAACGTTATGAACCGCGAAATGCTGCTCGACGCGATGGAAAACCCGGAGAAATATCCGCAGCTGACCATCCGCGTATCTGGCTACGCAGTACGTTTTAACTCCCTGACTAAAGAACAACAGCAGGACGTTATCACTCGTACCTTCACTCAGACCATGTAATTGGTTTTGACTGAAATCGTGATGTAAAAAGCGTACAATAAAGGCTCCACGCAAGTGGGGCCTTTTTTAGCAATACCACCCTGCCCCAGTCTCTTTTGTCTGCCGTCTATACTCTATGGATAACAGCCAAAACAGACTTAACACAGCCGGTTTGAGCTGTGCATCCACAGGCCCTGAACGGGCCGAATCTGGAGATATCACTGCAATGTCAACAATTGGTCGCATTCACTCCTTTGAATCCTGTGGCACCGTCGATGGCCCCGGGATCCGCTTTATTACCTTCTTCCAGGGCTGCCTGATGCGCTGCCTCTATTGCCATAACCGCGACACCTGGGATACCCACGGTGGCAAAGAGATTACCGTTGAAGAGCTGATGAAAGAGGTTGTTACCTATCGCCATTTTATGAATGCTTCCGGCGGCGGCGTAACGGCATCAGGAGGCGAAGCCATTCTGCAGGCCGAATTCGTTCGTGACTGGTTCCGCGCCTGTAAGAAAGAAGGCATTCACACCTGTCTCGACACTAACGGCTTTGTGCGCCGCTACGACCCGGTTATTGATGAGCTGCTGGAAGTCACCGACCTGGTGATGCTCGATCTCAAGCAGATGAACGACGAGATTCACCAGAACCTGGTCGGCGTATCTAACCATCGTACTCTGGAGTTTGCCCGTTACCTGTCAAACAAAAATATTAACGTCTGGATCCGCTACGTTGTTGTTCCTGGATGGTCTGACGATGATGATTCCGCACATCGTCTGGGCGAGTTTACCCGTGACATGGGCAATGTCGAAAAAATCGAACTACTGCCGTATCACGAGTTAGGTAAACATAAGTGGGTAGCGATGGGCGAAGAGTACAAGCTGGATGGCGTCCATCCGCCGAAGAAAGAAACGATGGAGCGCGTGAAGGGTATTCTCGAACAGTACGGTCACAAGGTGATGTACTAAACACAAAGCCATCACCCGGTAGACCTTGTGCTACCGGGTTTTTCTTCAGCATGAAATAAGCATCAGGACATAAAGTATTCCGACAGCTTATTCGCCACGCTTTCAATCGAGAAAATCCGCTTCTGATGCGCCTTGCGGTATTCTGCATAGCGCTCATCCTGCTCTTCCAGCGCGCTCAGGATCCGGTCGGCCACCATCATCGCGCCCGCTATTTCGGCAAACCCCGATTCCCCTTCCCCCTGTAAAGCAACCGCAGCTTGTAGATTCCAGTCAGATAAACGGGCCAGCGGTGCAAAGGTCCCACGCGTAAGCGATAGTATTTTGACGCCCTGCTGCCTGGCCAGCGACAGGGCCTGCATCATATCCGCCGATGCCTGCTCGGTATGCACAACGATGATGCCGGTTTTTTGGTTATCTGCCAGCAACGGCATCGCAGCCGGATAGGAGCGATCAACAAAGCTGGCCGCCTTGCCCATATTAATTAAATTCATCTGCAGGAATAACGCCACCGGCACCGCCGTGCCTACAGCATAGATAGCAATACTATTCAGAGTGTTAAGCCAGTCAGCCGCCGCTTTTAATTCCTGGTTATCAACAATGGCATTACTATCGCGGATGCTCGCCAGCACCGGGGCAATCTCTTCATTACCATGGGTACTATTGTCTTCCGAGCGCGCAGCGCCCTGCTCCATCGCCAGCGCAGTCCTGAAATCCGAGAAACCTTTAAAACCGAAAGCCCGACAAAAACGGGTGATACTCCCTTCACTGGTGTCAATGGAGTCGGCCAGTTCTGAAATCGTGTGACGCATCACAAAGTCAGGATTTTCCGTAATAAAACGGCCAACTTTCTCCAGTATCGGGCTTAGCCCCGAAGCTCCATTTCTTATGCTTATCAACAAGTTGTTGTCTATCTGGCTCATGTTTTGCCTTATTTGCTCAAAATGCAAACACAGTCACATCTTTCGTTCCGCGGTAAAGATAATAATTATTATCTCACACAAACAAATAAAAATAATTATTTTTACAAACAGGAGAACATCGAATGAAAGGTCTCATAGTCTGTCGTACCGGTATGGGCAGCTCCTTAATGCTCAAAATCAAAGCACAAAAAATCATCGACAAACACGGCTGGGATATCGAGCTGGAACACGATGTCCTCTCGGGTCTGCGGACCTGGCGAGACATTGATTTTGTCATCACTATGCGCGATCTCACCGATGAAGTCGAAGCCGCCGGATTCAGAGCCGTTGGCATCACCGATCTGATGAATAGTGAAGAGATGGAATCTGCGCTCACTGACATCGTTCAAAGCAACTAACCTCTCCCGGAGGCAATATGGATTTCCTCAGATTTATTGTATTCGACATTCTGGGTGTAACCCCACTTTTAGTTGGCTTTATTGCATTAATCGGCCTGTTAATCCAACGCAAGCCGATTGAAAAGGTGCTCTCCGGTACCTTCAAAACCATCGTCGGCTTTCTGGTTTTTGCCGGTGGCGCTGGTCTGGCGGTCACCTCTTTGGGCAATTTTCAGACGCTATTCAGCGATGGATTTGGCCTGAAGGGGGTGATGCCGTTGGCAGAAGCGCTAACCGGGCTGGCGCAAACCAAATTCGCGATGTGCGTTTCGCTGATTATGGTGATTGGTTTTGGCTGGAACTTGTTCTTTGCCCGCGTGACTCCTTTTAAATACATCTTTCTTACCGGGCAACATAACCTCTATCTCTCCGCTCTGCTTACCGTAACGCTGAAGGCGCTGGGCTATAGCGATATGACAACGATCATCGTCGGCTCCGTGTTATTGGGCCTGGCCGCCTGCCTCTACCCAGCCATTGCGCAGCCGTGGATGCGAAAAATTACCGGTAACGATGAGATCGCGATGGGGCACTACGTCACTCTGGCCTACGCCGCATCCGGCTGGATCGGCTCAAAGGTTGGCGATCCTAAACAATCAACGGAAAAGCTGAATCTACCCGGCTGGCTGGGGATTTTTAAAGATTACATCGTCTCGGTATCTATCTCGGTGAGTATTTTCTACTACATCGCCGCGCTTGCCGCTGGAAAGGCAGCGGTAACCGCAGCGGCTGGCGGAATGCACTGGCTGGTTTATCCCCTCTTCCAGTCGCTGACCTTCACCGCATCACTGTACATCATCATTACCGGCGTGCGCTTACTGCTGTCGGAAATTGTTCCAGCCTTTCTCGGCATCTCGGAGAAATTTATCCCTAACGCCAAACCCGCGCTCGACTGCCCGGTAGTCTTCCCTTATGCCCCCACCGCCACGGTGCTGGGGTTTATCTCATCGTTCGTCGGCGGACTGGTGGTAATGGGTTTTCTCGCGATTTTGGGGCAAACCGTCATTATCCCGGTAGCCATTCCCTACTTCTTTATCGGCGCTACCGCTGCAGTATTTGGTAATGCCTCCGGCGGCTGGAAAGGTGCAATTGCCGGGAGTTTCATCACCGGGATCCTGATCGGTATCGGCCCAGCACTGATTTATCCGATTATGGAATCCGTCGGTCTGTCAGGCACCAGCTTCCCGGAAACCGACTTCGTCGCTCTGGGTCTGGTCGTGTACTACATCGGTAAAATGCTGCCATAAGAAGGAATGAACATGAACATTGATGAACTAAAGTCCCACGCGCTTGCCGCCCGACGCGAGATAGTCACCATGATTTACGAGTCCGGAATTGGTCATCCGGGCGGAGCGTTATCGATAATCGACATTCTTACCTGGCTCTACTATCAGGAGATCGACCTTGCAGCGGCCCCTCGCTCGCGGGTTGTAATGAGTAAAGGCCACGCCGTCGCCGCACAGTACGCCATGCTATATCAACAAGGAAAGATCGATCGCAGCGAGTTCAATACCTTCCGGCAGATTAACTCCCGTCTGCAGGGGCACCCCAGCATCAAATCATTGCCGGAGGTAGATGCAACAACTGGCTTGTTGGGTCAGGGGTTATCTATTGCTTTCGGCATGGCAGCGGCAAAAAAACGGCACAACGACCCTCATCGGGTATTCGCCATTATTGGCGATGGTGAAATGCATGAAGGGCAGATCTGGGAAACCTTGCAACAGGCCGGCCATATGAAAATGGATAATCTGGTCGCCATCATCGATTACAACGGCTTCTCTTCCCACGACCCGGTCAATGCAGTGGTTAACCTCGAACCGCTGGCGGACAAAATCCGCTGCTTTGGCTGGCACGTTCTGGAGCTGCACAACGGCAATGATATGCATCAGGTGGCCGACACTCTGATGTTATCCCGCCACCTGAAAGGCAAGCCTGTCGCTATCGTGGCGCATACCACCAAAGGCTCCGGCGTCAGCTATATGGAAAACAACGGCGACTGGCACTCAAAAACCCCGAGCAAAGAACAATATCAGCAGGCAATGGAGGAGTTACAGTGATGAAAGCACCCCGCGATGAAATTGGTAATGCCCTGATTGCCCTGAAAGAAAAAGGCTACCCCGTGGTTGCCATCGACAGCGACTTAGCCAGCTCCACGCGTACTGATCAGTTTCAGGCAATCTACCCGGAAGCCTTTTTCGAAATGGGCATTGCGGAAGGTTCCGCTATGAGCTTTGCGGTCGGCCAGGCATTGGAAGGTTTTATGCCCTTCTATGTTAACTTTGCCATGTTCGTCACCGGCACCGCCTGGACCCAGCTGCGGCAGGCATGCTACGCCAAAGCCAATATTAAACTCGTTGGTAGCCATCCGGGTATGGATGATGGCCCGGACGGCGCTTCACACCATGCTCTGGAAGACTTAGCTCTGACCCGCGTGCTTCCTGGATTAACCGTTCTGACCCCGGCAGATGCGGAAGAAATCGCCGAGGCTTTTGAGCAAGCAGCAAAAATAAAGGGACCCGTTTACATTCGCGTCGCGCGCGAGCCGATGCCGGTTCGCGATAAAAGCGTCATCCCGCGGGTCAGTGATATCGCCGCTATCGCCGACAGCGGCAATGATTTTGCGATTCTGTTTGAAGGAACGGTACTGGAGCAGGCCTCAGACGGCTACGAAAAGCTGGTTGCCAGCGGCAAAAAGGGCAAGCTTATTCACGTTGCCACACTCAAACCGTTTAACCAGCAGGAATTTTATCGACTGGTCGAAGGCTGCCCACTTATCGCCACGCTTGAAAATCACACGGTAAACGGCGGCCTCGGAGGACTGATTGCTGAAACCATGGCGCAAGCGGCGCATCCTGCCCGTCTCACGCGGTTGGGAACACAGGACACCTTTACTGAATCAGGTAATAGCAGGCAACTAAAAGAGAAGTACGGCATCTCGGGCGAAGCAGTGTTTAACGCGCTTCAATAACCATTATACGAGCCGGTCGTTCTGGCGATCGGCTCGCGCATAAAGGAACCTATATGGAAAATGCGTTATTTTCTGCCTGCCAGTTCACACATAGCCATCTGAACTGGCACTGCGCCGTTCACCTCGCCTGCCGTCCTCTCGAACAGCAAGGAAAAATCACCGAAAGTTATGCCCAGGCAATTATTAACGCCACGGAGCTGGATGGTCCCTGGTACATATTGAGCCCGGCATTTGCACTACCGCACGCCCGTCCGGAAGAAGGCGTCCTGAGCAAAAACAGCGCACTTTCGCTGCTTTGCTGCTGTGAACCCGTTGATTTTCCCGGTCATCCCGGTGTGCGGCTGATAGTCATACTGGCGGCGGCTGATAGCGAACAGCATATTCAGACAATCCAGCGGTTAGTCTGCTGGCTGGATGAGGAGGACAGGCTACAGAGATTCACCTCAGTTCAAAATCAGACTCAGTTTGAAGCGCTTATTGCTTCTCATTAATAACCGAGGGTGGTATTCCCTCGGTCATTCTTTAAGCAAATCAGGCGTGAGCCACCGGCGTCGGGTGGTGCCCTGCTTTACGCAGCAGCGTCAGCAGATAGATGAATGACACACTGGCTATCATGATAAACAGCAAGTTATCAGAGAAGTTCTGCATCAGCATGGCGGTCAGCGTCGGACCAAGCAGGCTGCCCACGGTATAGCTCATTAACAGCGCCTGGTTCATCGCCACCAGCTGATGACGTTCAACTTTTTCACAGGCCCAGGCCATAGCGACCGGGTAGAGCGTGAACCCGGAAGCACCAAGCACAAACAGCGCTGGGGCCATTGCTGCCTGGCTTAGCATTGCCAGACAGCCCAAGATCACCACAAACACCTGAACGCGCAGGATCAACAGGCGACCATAACGATCGGCCAGTCGGCCAATCGGCCACTGCCCAACGATGCCCGCGCTCACCATCACCGCCATCCAGAAGCCGATGCCGGAATCGCTGACGCCCTGATGGTTCAACCACAGCGGCATCAGCCCGTACAGCGAGCCGAGAACAATGCCGGAAATAATACAGCCATTGACCCCATGACGAGCCTGACGCAGCCTTAACATCGGCCAGATACGTGCTGGTTCGTGTGGCTCATCGGCCTGATTCACCACGCGAGCAAACAGCAGCGGCAGAATGCCCGCCAGAGCCAACGCCGTTACCCACGGCAGAACGCTCATTAAATCCGTCGGCAGCTTGCTGACCATTAATTGACCCAGTACCGTACCGACGTAGTAAATCATCATGTACGCCGCCAGCAGACGACCACGGCTGCGCGAAGTGCCGCTACAGACCAGAGCGCTCTCAACCACTACCCAAATCATCGCGCAGCCGACGCCCGCGATAAAGCGCCAACTGAACCAGGTCCAGAAACCAATAGTAATGCCAAGACCGACGCAGCCCACGGCAAAAATAACAGAAGCCAAATAATAGCTGCGGTTAAAACCCAGACGCTTGATCACCCATCCGGCCAGCAAGGTTCCCACCAGATTACCGGTAAAATAGGACGACCCAACCATTCCGACCTGCCAGGTCGGCATATTTTCATGGGCGAGCCAAAGCGGGACGAGCGTATTTAAAACCGCTATCGCCAGGGTCAACAGAAGCAGGCCACAGAGCAACATTTGCACTGGCCGGGTGTAGATGGTCATGGATTTAAACCGTGATGGAGTTCAGATTTCGTGCGCATCATGCCACTGCTGTAAACATTGTCAATCCACCTGAAATCAGGCCTGACGCGGTTTGCAGGCGAACGATAGAAGTTTTTTATCCAGCGGATCGGCAACAGAATAGATCTTTATATTATTCCATTGTTTTTATTAATTTATTGGAAAACAGCGGCGGGAATATCAGTAGAAATATTTCATGAATCGACCGCACTTTTTATCGCGCCAGAAATCATCCTTCTGGCGCGATAAAGAGCGCTTAGCTGGCGATAGCCATCCCTACGGTCATATGCAGGCCATAGAAGACGCCGCGACCAATCATCTCACCAACCAGTACCAGCACAAATGCCAGCCCCAGTAGCGGTAATGCAGGCTGATACCCCTTAAGTTGTGGGGCAACCCAGCAAACCAGCGCCAGCACCAGCGCAACCACGCGCCATGCCATCAGCGAACCGTAATCCGGCACCAGAGCCGAGGCCTGCTGTATGGAACTATGGATTGTTGCCAGTTCGCTCCCCTGCATCAATACCACCGTCACACTAACCACCAGCGCCAGCAGAGTCACCGCAGGCAACAGACGCATCGCCCAGCCGCTAACTCCCGAGAAACGCAGCAGCAGATATCCCAGCAGCGGGCCGCCGATAAACATCGTCAGGAAGAAGCTAAGCGGCGTCCAGATCGTGTACCAGGTAGGTACCGTATCGATGGTGTTATACACACGCACCATCATCCAGACGAAGATAACGCCCAGCACCATGGTAACGACCAGCCAGACATTACGCAGTCCCAACGGGAGTTTATTGACCACCGCCAGCAGCCAGCCAATACCGCCGATGGCGAAGAAAATCGCCCCGCTGGCGATTTCATTACTCAACGACGAAGCACCCACGCGATTCAACGAATTAAAAGCACGCATTGGCGATCCGAGATGCATCGTGGAGGCAATAAAACCAATCCCCATCAGCACCCACAGGCCAAACATACTCCACACCACGCGCTGCTGTTGTTCACGCGATAAGTCGCCTTTCATTAGCGCCAGGGCCAGTACAATAAACCCGCCTACCACGCACTGCCCAAAGACCGTGAAAATCATCAACGGCCATTCATGCCATCCACTCCCCATCTCACACCTCCTTCGGGTTGGCCAGATAGCCGGTGGTATCTCCACACGGACGGCTGTTGGCGTTAGGTTTAATCACGATACTCGGCTTAGTAAAGTGCGCCGAAGGCAGTGGCGCAACGGCGGCCAACTGGCCGTGTTTTTTCCGCAACTCTTCGATAGGGCCAAAATCAAGCGCGCGCAGCGGGCAGGATTCGACACAAATCGGTTTTTTACCTTCTGCTACGCGTTCGTGGCAGCCATCACACTTGGTCATATGCCCTTTTGTCGCATTGTATTGCGGCGCGCCGTAAGGACAGGCCATATGACAATAGCGGCAGCCAATACACACATCTTCATCAACGACAACAAAACCATCTTCACGCTTGTGCATCGCCCCGCTAGGGCAAACTTTAGTACAAGCCGGATCTTCACAATGGTTACAGGCGATAGAGAGGTAATAGGCAAACACGTTCTGCTGCCAGACACCGTTATCTTCCTGCCAGTCGCCACCGGCGTATTCGTAAATGCGGCGGAAACTCACCTCCGGAGTGAGGTTTTTGTAGTCTTTACAAGCCAGTTCGCAGGTTTTGCAACCGGTGCAACGGGCGGAATCAATAAAAAATCCATATTGAGTTGTCATCGGTTACTCCTTACAGCTTTTCAACCTGGACGAGGTTGGTATGCGATGGATTGCCTTTCGCCAGCGGCGACGGGCGTTGGGTCGTCAGCACGTTAATGCTGCCCGCCTGATCCACGCGACCTGCGTCCGGGTTATACCAGGCCCCCTCGCCCAGCGCGACAACGCCAGGTATCATTCGCGGGGTCACTTTAGCTTCGATATGCACTTCACCACGATCGTTGAAGATACGGATCCTGTCGCCATTAGCGATACCGCGCTTCTTCGCATCAAGCGGGTTGATCCACATCTCCTGACGGCAGGCTGCTTTTAGTACGTCAACGTTACCGTAGGTTGAGTGAGTGCGCGCTTTATAGTGAAAACCGGTCAGCTGCAGCGGATACTTTTCAGCAAGCGGATCGTTATAGTTTTCGAACCCTGGACTGTAGATCGGCAGCGGGTCGATAACATCCTCTTCTTTAAGCTCCCAGGTGGCCGCAATTTCCGCCAGCTGTGCAGAGTAAATCTCAATTTTCCCTGACGGCGTGGTTAGCGGATTCGCCGCAGGATCTTCGCGGAACGCCTTATAGGCAACGTGATGACCTTCCGGATCGCGCTGTTTGAATATTCCCTGCTTACGGAACTCATCAAACGGCAATAGATCCGGGATCGCTTTGCGGGATTGTTCATAGAGGTGACGCAGCCACTCTTCCTGAGTCCGGCCTTCGGTAAAGCGCTGCTCAACGCCCATACGCTTCGCCAGTTCCGTCGTCATTTCATAAATGGTTTTACATTCAAAACGCGGTTTGATGGCCTGGTCAGCAAAAATCACATAAGACATGTTGCCGCAGGAGGCGTCGAGGGCAAAATCCATCTGCTCTGAGGCCGTACAATCAGGTAGCAAAATATCGGCATATTTCGCTGACGAGGTCATATGGCAATCAATCACCACAATCATCTCGCACTTCTTGTCATCCTGCAGAATTTCATGGGTACGGTTGATTTCTGAATGCTGATTGATCAGACAGTTACCGGCATAGTTCCAGACCATTTTAATCGGCACATCAAGCTTATCTTTACCGCGCACGCCGTCGCGCAGCGCGGTCATTTCCGTTCCGCGCTCAATCGCATCGGTCCACATAAACATGGAAATGCTGGTTTCGACTGGGTTTTCCAGCGTCGGCATACGTTCAAACGGCAACGAGTAAGAGCCTTCACGCGCGCCGGTATTCCCGCCATTGATCCCGACGTTACCGGTTAAAATCGCCAGCATTGAAATCGCCCGAGAAACCAGCTCACCGTTGGCATGCCGCTGTGGCCCCCAGCCCTGGGAAATGTAGGCCGGCTTAGCACCCGCAATCTCACGCGCCAGCTGTACGATACGCGCCTGAGGAATGCCGGTAATCGTCGATGCCCACTCAGGCGTCTTCGCAATACCATCTTTGCCCTGACCAAGAATATAGGCCTTATAGTGGCCATTGGCTGGCGCACCTTCCGGCAGCGTTTTCTCGTCATAGCCTATGCAGTACTTATCCAGGAAAGATTGATCAACCAGGTTTTCGCTAATCATCACCCATGCCAGCGCAGAAACCAGCGCCGCATCGGTTCCTGGGCGGATAGGGATCCATTCGTCTTCACGTCCAGCTCCAGTGTCGGTATAGCGCGGGTCGATAACGATCAGCCTGGCGTTGGATTTCTCCCGCGCCTGTTCCAGATAGTAGGTCACCCCGCCGCCGCTCATCCGGGTCTCCCCCGGGTTATTGCCGAACAGCACCACCAGCTTGCTGTTTTCAATATCCGACGGGCTATTACCATCGGCCCAACCGCCGTAGGTGTAGTTCAGACCTGCGGCGATTTGCGCAGTGGAGTAGTCGCCGTAATGATTGAGATAACCGCCGCAACAGTTCATCAGACGGGCAATCAAGGTTTTCCCCGGCGGCCAGGAACGAGTCAACGTCCCGCCGAGGGTCCCGGTACCGTAGTTCAGGTAGATAGACTCGTTACCGTAATCTTTAATCAGACGCTGCATATTGCTGGCGATAGTGTCGAACGCTTCCTCCCAACTGATGCGCTCAAATTTACCCTCGCCGCGTTTGCCAACGCGCTTCATCGGATATTTCAGGCGATCCGGATTATAGACGCGTCGACGCATCGAACGGCCGCGCAGGCAGGCACGAACCTGATGCAGACCGTCGTAGTTATCGTCGCCAGTATTGTCGGTTTCGACATATTTTATCTCGCCGTCAACCACGTGCATGCGCAGCGGGCAGCGGCTACCGCAGTTAACGGTACAGGCGCTCCAGGTGACCGTTTCACTGATGGGGATCAGGCTATCCGCGGCATGGGCAATGCGCGTGAAGGGTAAGGTAAAAGCGCTACTGGCCATCGCCAGCCCGCCAATCGCCGTGGTTTTCATTAAACCACGCCGGCTCACCTCGGCAGCCAGTAAAGCATTGGGGGTTTTGGTTTTCATAGATACTCGCTTTGGTTGCTCACAATTAACTCAAAACCGCTATATAGATGCATATATAACGAAATTAGCCTTTATTAGTTTTTTATGCTGGTTAATCCAAAGGGAGTATCTTCGTATTCACAAAGTCGATTATTGCCCGGTATCAAGAAGGGGGTAAAAAAAAAGCGCCCCGCAGGCGCTTTTGAGAAGAGAGTCGAAAAATCAGCCGATAAATTCGAGGCCGCGCATGTACGGACGCAGAATTTCCGGGATCTCGATGCGACCATCGGCCTGCTGATAGTTTTCCATCAGCGCAACCAGAGTACGCCCAACCGCCAGACCAGAACCGTTCAGCGTGTGGACAAGGCGAGTTTTCTTGTCAGACTTGCTACGGCAGCGAGCCTGCATACGACGCGCCTGGAAATCCCAGACGTTAGAGCAAGAAGAGATCTCGCGATAGGTGTTCTGCGCCGGTACCCACACTTCCAGATCGTAGGTTTTGCATGCGCTGAAGCCCATATCGCCAGTACACAGGGCCACTTTGCGATATGGCAAACCCAGCAGCTGCAGAACTTTTTCCGCATGTCCAGTCATCTCTTCCAGCGCCGCCATTGAATCTTCCGGGCGCACAATCTGCACCATTTCGACTTTATCGAACTGGTGCATACGGATCAGACCGCGAGTATCACGACCATAAGAACCCGCTTCAGAGCGGAAGCAAGGGGTATGCGCTGTCATTTTGATCGGCAGATCGTCTTCATCGATGATCTCATCGCGAACCAGGTTGGTCAGTGGGACTTCCGCCGTCGGGATCAGCGCGTAGTTGCTGCTATCGGCTTCTTCTTCCAGCGGGCGGGTGTGGAACAGATCGCCTGCGAATTTTGGCAGTTGGCCGGTGCCGTACAGCGTGTCCTGGTTAACCAGATACGGAACATAGTTTTCGCTGTAACCGTGCTGTTCAGTATGCAGATCCAGCATAAACTGCGCCAGCGCGCGATGCAGACGCGCCAGCTGGCCTTTCATGACCACAAAGCGAGAACCGGTCAGCTTCACGGCGGCGGCAAAATCCAGCCCTCCGTGCATCTCGCCCAGCGTCACGTGATCGCGAACGTCAAAATCAAATTCGCGCGGCGTTCCCCAACGGCTGACTTCAACGTTGTCGTTTTCGTCGCGACCGGCCGGAACGTCGTCATGTGGAATATTAGGGATAGTCAGCGCAATATCGCGGATTTCCGCCAGCAGCGCATCCAGCTCGGTTTTCGCAGCATCAAGCTGCTCGCCGAGTTGGTTCACTTCCAGGCGTAATGGCTCGATATCTTCCCCGCGCGCTTTCGCCTGGCCAATGGATTTCGATCGGGAGTTGCGCTCCGCCTGCAGGTTTTCAGTTTGAACCTGCAGAACTTTACGACGCTCTTCCAGAGCGCGAAGTTTATCTACATCCAGCTTAAAGCCCCGGCGTGCCAGTTTTTCTGCGACTGCGTCTGGCTCGGTACGCAGCAGATTGGGATCGAGCATGCTTATCCTGTGCTTATCGAATTAATAAAGAAAAATGGCCGCAGAGCGCGACCACGGAAATATTGTGACAACCTTACCGCAACGCCTCAATTATCGGTAGCGTTTTATCGGGCTATTTTGATCCTGTTCGGCTAACCAGGCGAGCTTTTCGCCTATTTTGCCCTCCAGCCCCCGGTTTGTTGGCTGATAATAGCGCGTTTTCGCCATTTCCTGCGGGAAATACTGCTCTCCAGCAGCATAAGCATTGGGCTCATCGTGAGCGTAGCGATACTCCTGCCCGTAGCCCATCTCTTTCATCAGCTTAGTGGGGGCATTACGCAAATGCACCGGTACATCATAATCAGGACGCTCGCGAGCATCAGCCATCGCCGCTTTAAATGCGGTGTAAACAGCGTTGCTTTTGGGCGCGCAGGCGAGATAAACGATAGCCTGCGCAATCGCCCGCTCACCTTCCGCCGGACCAACGCGAGTAAAGCAATCCCAGGCGGAGATAGCAACCTGCATGGCTCTCGGATCAGCATTACCAACATCTTCCGAAGCGATCGCCAGGCAGCGCCGCGCCACATACAGCGGATCGCCTCCGGCGGTAATAATCCGCGCATACCAGTAGAGAGCGGCGTCCGGCGCGCTCCCGCGAACCGATTTATGCAACGCGGAGATTAAATCGTAAAAACGATCGCCTTTATTATCGAAACGGGCGCTGCGCTCTCCGGCTATTTCGGTCAGCAGTTCAACTTTTAGCACGCGATTGCCGGAAGCGTCGGCCTCGGCCATATCGGCCATCATTTCCAGAGTATTCAGCGCCCGGCGCGCATCACCGTTAACCAAATCGGCAATCGCCTTGCGCGTCTCGTCTGGCAGCACAATATTTTGCCCGCCGTAGCCTCGGGTTTTATCACTCATTGCCTGATTGAGCACCTGCTCAATGTCGTCACTGGTTAGTGATTTCAGCAGATAGACGCGCGCACGAGATAGCAGCGCAGAGTTAAGTTCAAAGGAAGGGTTTTCCGTTGTCGCGCCAATAAAGGTGATGGTCCCGTCTTCAATATGCGGCAGAAAAGCATCCTGCTGGCTTTTATTGAAACGGTGAACTTCGTCGACAAACAGGATAGTTCGGCGACCCGCATTGCGGTTTTGGCGCGCGCGCTCAATAGCCTCGCGGATCTCTTTCACCCCGGAGGTAACCGCTGAGATACGTTCAACGTCGGCGCTGGCATAGCGCGCAATCACCTCGGCTAGCGTGGTTTTCCCCGTGCCAGGCGGCCCCCACAGAATCATGGAGTGCAGATGCCCTGCTTCAATCGCCCTCGGCAAAGGTTTGCCGGGTGCCAGCAGGTGCTGCTGGCCGATGTACTGTGCTAAATTTTCTGGCCGCATACGGGCGGCCAGTGGTTGAAACGCGTTATCGGAAAAATCGAGCGACAGATTACTCACGTTCGCCTCTACTTACGTTGATCGTCCACCGTAACCCCTTGCGGCGGCGTAAAGGTGAACTTAGATGCATCGACGGCACCATTTTGTTGCGATTTCAGCTGATAGCTGCTGCGTTGATCGTCCTGTTCCACGGCGCTGAACTGATGAATCGTGCCGTCACGACCCACGTTGATGGTGAACTGCTTCAGATTACCGCTACCGCTTTTCGGGGTCAGAATAAAATCATCACCGTTCTGTTTGATGTTGTAATTCTGCCAGTCGCTGGTCTGATTGCGGGCAATCAGCATAAACGGCGTATTGCTGGTCGCATCTTTCAGCCAGGTGGCGGTAGCCTGCTCGACAAACGGGTTGTAAAACCACAGGGTTTTACCATCGGAAACCAGTACGCTTTCGTCCGGCTGAGTCATATGCCAGTTGAACAGATTGGGGCGCTTGACCCACAGATCCCCTTGTCCGTCCTGTACGGCATTACCGCTGCCGTCGGTCACTTTCTGCGTAAAGCTGGAGTGGAAACTGCTCACTTTATCAAGGCGGCTTTTTAAATCGCTGGCGGCATCCGCCCATACCTGGCTTACGACAAAACCGGACAGTAATGCACAGGTGATTGCGAGTTTTTTCATTGTTGTTCCTTAATGTGCGTCACTCCCGACGCGGGAGCCTCTTCTGCCCCTAATGTAGGACCACCAACGGCGGCGTAACAGCAGAACAGGCTGATTTTCACTTATTTACCCAACTTTGCCATTACTCGAAAGGCGGCGGAGCCAGCACTTCACGGTTACCATTATGACCTTGCTCACTCACAATACCCTGAGCTTCCATTTGCTCAATGATACGCGCAGCGCGGTTATAGCCGATACGGAACTGACGCTGTACTCCGGAAATAGAAGCTTTGCGTTTCTCCGTCACAAAGTTGACGGCCTGATCGAATAACGGATCAAGCTCTTCGCCTCCTTCATAACCACCGCCACCACCTTCGCTTTCGCTATCGGAGGTGATACCGTCAACATACTGCGGACGCCCGCGCGCCTTCCAGTCCTGAACCACGGCATGGACTTCCTCGTCGCGCACAAAGGCACCGTGTACGCGCACCGGGATAGTCGAGTTTGGCGCAGAATAGAGCATGTCGCCCATACCCAGCAGAGATTCCGCACCGCCCTGATCAAGAATGGTACGCGAGTCAATTTTACTCGAGACGGTAAAAGCGATACGCGTCGGGATGTTCGCTTTGATAAGACCGGTAATCACGTCAACCGACGGTCGCTGGGTTGCCAGCACCAGGTGGATCCCTGCGGCACGGGCTTTCTGCGCCAGACGCGCAATCAGCTCTTCCACTTTCTTGCCGACGGTCATCATCAGGTCGGCAAATTCGTCGACCAGAACCACGATGTAAGGCTCTTTTTTCAGCACCGGATGCGTCGCATCCATGCTGTCACCAGGCTTCCAGTACGGATCCGGAATCGGTCGCCCCATGCGCGCGGCTTCAGCAATCTTCTCGTTATAGCCTGCAAGGTTACGCACGCCCAGCGCAGACATCAGTTTGTAACGGCGCTCCATCTCGTTAACGCTCCAGCGCAAAGCGTTAGCGGCGTCTTTCATATCCGTCACAACTTCCGTCAACAGATGCGGAATTCCTTCATAGACCGACAGCTCAAGCATTTTCGGGTCGATCATGATGAATTTCACATCTTCCGGCTGCGCTTTATAGAGCATGCTGAGGATCATGGCATTGACCCCAACGGACTTACCAGAACCGGTGGTACCCGCTACCAGCAGGTGTGGCATCTTCGCCAAATCGGCGGTAACCGGTTCGCCAGAGATATCTTTACCCAACACCACGGTAAGCGGCGACGGATTATCGCGGAACTTCGCACAGTCCAGCACTTCACGCAGGTAAACGGTCTGACGCTTTTTGTTAGGTAGTTCCAGGCCAACGTAAGGTTTACCCGGAATAACTTCCACCACGCGAACCGCTGCGGTGGACAGGGAACGCGCCAGGTCTCGTGACAGGTTAGAAATTCGTGCTGCCTTCACGCCTGGAGCCAGATTCAGCTCAAAACGGGTGATGACCGGGCCAGGCGAGTAGTTCACCACATCAGCTTTAATGCGGAAATCGGCCAGACGCGCTTCAACCAGGCGTGCCATCTGCTCAAGCGCAAAGGTATCTATCGGCTCAACTTCAGCCGGTGGCGGCGTAAGCAGGTCAAGAGACGGCAGCAGCGTCGTTGGTTTCTGCAACGGACGACTGTCGCCATTGCGCATCAACAGCGGATGAATCAGGCTTTCCTGCGGCTGTGGAACTGGCTGTTGCGTAACATGTCCCTGAGCCGCATGTTGATGCGGATAGCCGCCAGCAGCATGCTGCCCCTGCGGAGGCATCTGCTGATGTTGAAGCGACTGCGGTACAGGTTGATAAACCTGATGCTGCGCATTTTGCGGCTGCTGAGGTGCCTGCTGATGCGGCGGCATTGGCTGCTGTTGTACAGGCTGCGAATGCTGGATCGGTTGCTGATACTGCGGAGCAGGCTGCTGTACTTCCGGCATCGGCGTGAACACAGGCTCGCTCGGCGTATCATCAACCAGAGTTTTCATTGGTGAAAACGCATAATCAGCAGCAGAGAACGGATGCGATCCAGGCGGCTGCTCGCTGGCGTAGCGCTGCTGCTGAGATGCAGCAAACTGGCGGGCAAGCTCAGCTTCCGCGGCAGAATCCTCATCCGCGCTATCTTCTTGCGTAGCGTAGTTGTCGCCATAACGCTGATTTTGCGCTGCCGCAAACTGACGCGCCAGCTCATCCTGCTCAAGCTCTGCAACTTCCTCATCCGTCAGCGAATCATCATCATAATGCTGATGTTCAGCCTGACGCGCACGCTCCTCGGCCAATCGCTGTGAAGGCAGCTTAATGCCATAGGAGGCCAGCTCACGACGCGTTGGGACCCGAACGCGGTTTGGACGCGGCAGTTTCGGGCCAATGCCCTCTTTCACCTGGACGCGAGGGCCGCCGGATGCCGGGCTGAATAAGGGGGCAGCACTGGACGCAGCAGATGCGGCCGAAGCCACCACGGCGCTAGCAGGGGCTGCACTCGTCGCCTGATGGACGCCAGCAGCCAGCGCGCTCACGGCGGCAGCATCGACCGGCGATGGAGGCGGAGGCGCGATGGGTTTTGTCGCAACCGGGCTGGCAGGTTCTGGAATAGGTTGATACCAGGCGGCAAGCTGCTCGCGCTCGCGCGCACGTTTCTCTTCCACTTCTTCGAAGTAGTACATAGGAGGACGCTGAGGCTTCACTTCTTCCTGCGGAACCTCAGGCTCTACAGCAGGAGCCGGAACATACGGATCAGGCTCCTGCTCCGGCTGATACGCGTGCTGCGGCGGGTATGCAGGCTCAGGCTGATAAGCCGGTTGCTGCACCGGAGCCTGCTCCGGCTGATACGCGTGCTGCGGCGGGTATGCAGGCTCGGGCTGATAAGCCGGTTGCTGCACCGGAGCCTGCTCCGGCTGATACGCGTGCTGCGGCGGGTATGAAGGCTCGGGCTGATAAGCCGGTTGCTGCGCCGGAGCCTGCTCCGGCTGATACGCGTGCTGCGGCGGGTATGCAGGCTCAGGCTGATAAGCCGGTTGCTGTACCGGAGCCTGCTCCGGCTGATACGCGTGCTGCGGCGGGTATGCAGGCTCGGGTTGATAAGCTGGCTGCTGTACCGGAGTCTGTTCCGGCTGATACGCGTGCTGCGGCGGGTATCCCGACTGAGATTGATATACTGGCTGGGCCTCATGACCCGGTAGCGGCTCAGACCAAGCTTGCGGTGCTCCAGTATTCTGCGCGGCAGAAGTCACAGGATCGGCAATACTATGGCCGTTCAACAGCGGATCGTATGGGTCAAAATCACCAGGGCGTGCCGCACTGGCTCCGGAAAACAGCACGTCATCAGCATCCGCCGGACGCGCTGCGCTGGAACCGGAAAAAAGCACATCGTCAGCGGCGACAGGTGCACCGCTGGCGCTATACTGAATCTCTTGCTCCGCATCATCCATCCGTTTGCCTGAGAACAACGCGGCATCGGTTTTACGCCCCATTGGGTTGGAAAACTTCTCAGCCAGGCGCTGGCGACGTGCTAAAGCGCTACGTAAAATTCGCGCACGACGCGAACCTTGCGGTTTCGCAGATTCATCATCTTCATATTCTTCTTCATCATCTTCATATTCCCCTTCATCAACCCAGGTATCGTCACGACGGGTACGATTACTGGCAAAAGTGAGAACAGAAAGAATCACACCGCCAAGTTTTTCAGCGATGCTGACCCATGACCAACCGGTAAACAACGTCAATCCAGCAGCCCAGATACAGAGCAGCGCGATCGTCCCGCCGCTGCTGTGCAGCAGCGGTTGTAGCGTGGTGCTCAGCAGGCTGCCAATCACCCCACCGGAGGCGAAATACCAGATATCATCAGCATTGATGGCTGCCAGCCCACAGGAGGTAAGAATGAGTGCCAGCGCGCCGATCAAACGCAGCGAGACGGCAAAATAGTCTATGTACTCGTCGTTTTCCTGATGACGCCAGGCAAACCAGCAACCGCCGATAATGATGACCGGAATGGTATAGGCCATTACGCCAAAAATAAAAAATAGCGTGTCGGCAAGCCAGGCTCCCGGCGTACCACCTATGTTGTGAATAGGCTCATGCCACGCCGTTTGTGACCAGCTAGGATCCGAGGGATTAAAGCTGAGTAAGGCCGCCATCAACCAGATGGCAAAAAGGGAGCAAAGAATGAGTAACGCCTCAAGGAGTCGACGCCCACTACTTAGCTTTGTAAATTTGACTTCTTTGTCTTCAGTGTATTCCTGGCTCAAGAAAGGCTCTCCAGGTATCAGGCTGTTTCCTGCCTTCAGCTAAAACGGACAACAGTGCCGGGTCTCCCCGGCACTGTTGCTGTATGGATTAACAGGAGTGTAATCAAACTACGTCGATTTTGCACCTGTTCCGTGTTAGCGCGTCTTGATTACCAGACGATTACTTTGCTTGACTTCTTCCATTACCACGTAGGTACGGGTGTCATTTACGCCCGGCAGGCGCAGCAAGGTCTCGCCCAGTAACTTACGATACGCTGACATATCCGGTACGCGGGTTTTCAACAGATAGTCGAAATCTCCGGAAACCAGATGACACTCTTGAATTTCTTCAAGTTTTTGCACAGCGGAGTTAAATTGCTCAAACACATCCGGCGCGCCACGATTCAGAGTAATCTCAACAAATACCAGAAGTGATGCATCCAGATAATGCGGGTTGAGCAGCGCTGTATAGCCCTGAATAAAACCCTGTCTTTCCAGTCGACGCACGCGCTCAAGGCAAGGCGTCGGAGAAAGTCCCACCCGTTTAGAAAGCTCGACGTTGGAAATACGCCCGTCTTTTTGCAATTCATTCAAAATATTACGATCAATTCGGTCGAGATCTTTGCCAGGGCGCTTCTTGCTATCTACCATTATTATTGTCTCTCTGTATTCCTTCCCTACTCCTGTTCCGACTCTGAGCCTTCACTGCCAGAGTCCATCCTGTTATTACCCGTACGACATTGGGTAACCCAGGGGTACGTGAGAAGTCCGTTGCCTGACGGCAGTCACCGACATCACGCATGGCGTCTGTCCACACCATGCGTAGATTTCGCTAACCCGGATAAAAATGGCATTTGCGTGCATGAAAATTCGCCACACGCTAAACACTGCTTTTCTTCTTCCATGAATGTTTTCGCAAAAGCACAGGGGATTGTCAAAGTAAAACATCGATTTTTAGTACAAGATGCCAGATATTCATTATCCTCCCCCGTTGATTCTCATGTTTTCCTCTTATAATTGTCCTGCTGACAGTAGAATTAGTTATATTCTTCGTTCGTTAAATCGCCAATTCATCGGCAGCTTCTATTGCACATATCGTTAACAAAACCGCTGCGCTCTTTTTTTACGACAACAAATTCCCTACAATCCAGCTCATGTATGCCAATAAATTATGAGGATCTCATGGGCACGGCCAAACACAGTAAACTGCTTATTCTTGGTTCTGGACCTGCGGGATATACCGCTGCGGTCTACGCTGCGCGCGCGAACCTGCAGCCGGTACTGATTACCGGGATGGAAAAAGGCGGTCAACTGACCACCACGACTGAAGTGGAAAACTGGCCAGGCGATCCTAACGATCTGACCGGACCGCTGCTGATGGAGCGCATGCACGAACATGCCACCAAATTTGATACCGAAATTATTTTCGATCATATCAACAGCGTTGATCTGCAAAACCGTCCGTTTCGTCTGATCGGCGACAGCGGCGAATACACCTGCGATGCCCTGATCATTGCCACCGGCGCATCGGCGCGTTATCTGGGCCTGCCCTCAGAAGAAGCGTTTAAAGGCCGCGGCGTTTCCGCTTGCGCCACCTGCGATGGCTTTTTCTATCGTAACCAGAAAGTCGCCGTCATTGGCGGAGGTAACACGGCAGTTGAAGAAGCGCTGTATCTGTCTAACATCGCTTCAGAAGTTCATCTCATCCACCGTCGTGACGGCTTCCGTGCGGAAAAAATCCTCATCAAACGCCTGATGGACAAAGTGGAAAGCGGCAACATCGTGCTGCATACCAACCGCACGCTGGAAGAAGTCACTGGCGACCAGATGGGCGTAAGCGGCTTACGTCTGCGCGATACGCAGCATGCCGACAACGTTGAATCTCTGGAAGTAGCCGGGCTGTTTGTGGCTATCGGCCACAGTCCGAATACGGCAATTTTTGCTGGTCAACTGGAGCTGGAAAATGGCTATATCAAAGTCCAGTCTGGCATCCACGGCAACGCAACCCAGACCAGCATTCCGGGCGTTTTCGCCGCCGGCGACGTAATGGACCATATCTATCGTCAGGCCATTACTTCCGCGGGAACAGGCTGTATGGCAGCGCTGGACGCAGAGCGTTATCTCGATGGTTTAGCCGACGCTTGCAAATAATCTTTACAAGTCAGTAACAAAGGTAAAGAAGGCGACGAAAAGTCGCCTTTATTTTTGCCTCGTTGTAACATTGCCGTGCCCAAAAATACTCATAACGACACCTGCAAAGCGCGCAATGAATAAAACCCGTCAACAAGAATTAACCCGTTGGTTAAAAGATCAAAGCATTATCTCCCGTCGCTGGTTGATGATTTCCCGTGCATTGGGCGTCGTTAGCGGCCTGTTAATCGTTGCCCAAGCCTGGTTCCTGGCGCGGATCCTCCATCGCATGATTATGGAAAATATCCCCGCAACGGCTTTGCTACTACCCTTTACGCTACTGGTACTGGTCTTTGTGCTTCGCGCCTGGGTAGTCTGGCTGCGCGAAAGAGTGGGTTTTCAGGCCGGTCAGCACATCCGTCTTGAGATTCGCCGTCAGGTTCTGGATCGCTTACAGCAGGCAGGGCCTGCATGGATACAGGGTAAACCCGCCGGTAGCTGGGCGACGCTAATTCTTGAGCAGATCGACGATATGCATGACTACTATGCACGTTATCTGCCGCAAATGACGCTGGCGGCCTGCGTACCCTTGCTGATTGTCATCACTATTTTCCCCACCAACTGGGCTGCGGCGCTCATTCTGCTGGGTACCGCCCCCCTGATTCCGCTGTTTATGGCGCTGGTGGGAATGGGAGCGGCGGATGCCAACCGACGCAACTTTCTCGCGCTGGCGCGCCTAAGCGGCCATTTTCTCGATCGCCTGCGCGGCATGGAGACACTGCGCATTTTTCATCGTGGCGAAGCGGAGACAAACAACATTCGTCAAGCCTCTCAGGATTTCCGTCAACGGACAATGGAAGTGCTACGCCTGGCGTTTCTTTCCTCCGGCGTACTTGAGTTTTTTACTTCGCTCTCTATTGCACTGGTCGCCGTTTACTTTGGTTTCTCCTATCTGGGAGAGCTCAATTTTGGCCATTACGGCGTTGGCGTCACCTTGATGTCCGGGTTCCTTGCGCTGATCCTGGCCCCAGAATTTTTCCAGCCGCTGCGCGATTTAGGCACCTTTTATCATGCTAAAGCGCAGGCAATTGGCGCCGCTGACAGCCTGAAAACCTTTATGGAGACGCCACTGGCGCAAGCTGAACGTGGTGAAAAAACACTTAGCGATAATGAAATGGTTAGCCTCGAAGCTCGCGACCTGCTGATTAAGTCCCCTGAGGGTAAAGTGCTGGCCGGGCCATTGAACTTTTCGTTGCGCGCGGGGGAACGCGTGGTGCTGGTTGGGCAAAGCGGCTCAGGAAAAAGCTCGTTATTGAATACGTTAACCGGTTTTCTTCCCTATGATGGCTCTCTCAAGGTGAACGGTATCGAACTACGTAACCTTGATGCCGATCGCTGGCGTCGTCTCCTGAGCTGGGTTGGGCAAAATCCACAGCTGCCAGCGGCTACGCTGCGCGAAAACGTGCTGCTGGCCTGGCCTGAAGCCACCGAAGCTCAACTCCAACTTGCCCTGGATAAAGCCTGGGTTAGCGAATTTATCTCTCTTCTACCGCAGGGCATTAACACGCCCGTTGGCGATCAGGCTGGTCGTCTGTCGGTCGGGCAGGCTCAGCGCATCGCCGTTGCTCGGGCGCTGCTGGTACCCTGTCGCCTGTTGCTGCTGGATGAGCCTGCAGCCAGCCTCGACGCTCACAGCGAGCAGCGTGTGATGCAGGCATTGACCAACGCCTCAACGCAGCAAACAACGTTAATGGTGACTCACCAACTGGAAGGTCTTGCGAACTGGGATGCCGTCTGGGTGATGCAGAATGGTCAGATTGTTGAGCAAGGAAGTTATTCGCAGTTGGCGACCGCAGGCGGCCCTTTCGCGACCCTGCTCGCCCATCGTCAGGAGGAGATTTAAATGCGCGCATTACTGCCTTACCTGGCGCTGTACAAACGGCACAAATGGCTGCTGCTGCTCGGTATCGTGCTGGCAATCGTAACGTTACTGGCCAGTATTGGTTTATTAACGCTATCCGGCTGGTTCCTGTCAGCATCTGCCGTTGTTGGCGTGGCGGGCATTTACAGCTTTAACTATATGCTGCCCGCTGCAGGCGTCCGCGGGGCGGCAATTATTCGCACCGCTGGTCGCTACTTTGAACGCCTTGTGAGCCATGACGCAACCTTCCGCGTCCTGCAGCATCTGCGCGTATTTACCTTCAGTAAGCTGCTGCCGCTCTCCCCCGCCGGACTGGCGCGTTTTCGTCAGGGAGAGCTGCTTAACCGGGTGGTGGCTGATGTCGATACCCTGGACCATCTCTATTTACGCGTGATATCGCCGCTGATTGGGGCTCTGGTGGTGATTATTGTTGTCACCGTCGGTCTGAGCGTGCTGGATGTCACCCTCGCCCTGACGCTCGGCGGCATTATGCTGCTCACCCTGCTGCTTCTGCCACCGCTGTTCTATCGCGCCGGTAAACCCGCAGGCGAAAGCATGACCCGCCTTCGCGGCCAGTATCGCCAGCAGCTCACCGCATGGCTTCAGGGGCAAGCTGAACTTATGCTGTTTAACGCCAGTTCCCGTTATCGGGAGCAGATGGAAAAAACCGAAGTGCGTTGGCAGGATGCACAGCGTCGCCAGGCGGAACTCACGGCGCTGTCCCAGGCCGTAATGCTGCTGATTGGCGGTATTGCGGTTATCGTGATGCTGTGGCTCGCCTCAGAAGGCGTTGGCGGCAATACTCAGCCGGGAGCATTGATTGCCCTGTTTGTCTTCTGCGCGCTGGCGGCGTTCGAGGCCTTAGCGCCGGTAACCGGCGCATTTCAGCATTTAGGTCAGGTTATCGCTTCAGCACAGCGCATCACGCAAATTACAGAGCAAGAGCCGGAAGTGTCCTTCACTCAGGGTGAAGCTCAGAAGCTGGAGCGGGTCTCATTAACCTTAAATCAGGTCACTTTTAGCTATCCGCAGCAGCCCTCTCCGGCGCTGGAGAAAGTTTCTTTACAGGTCAAAGCTGGGGAACATATCGCCATACTGGGACGGACGGGCTGTGGTAAATCAACGCTGCTACAGCTGCTAACCCGCGCCTGGGATCCGGCCCAGGGTGAAATTTCACTCAATAATCAGCCGCTGACGCAGCTTAATGAGGCGACGTTGCGCCAGGCGATGAGCGTTGTGCCGCAGCGTGTGCATCTGTTCAGCGCCACGCTGCGTGATAACTTGCTGCTGGCCTCCCCTGATGCCAGCGATGCCCAGCTCTCAGAAACGCTTGAGCGCGTCGGTTTAGACAAGCTGCTGGACGATAGCGGGCTCAATAGCTGGCTGGGAGAAGGCGGCCGCCAGCTCTCCGGCGGCGAGCTTCGCAGGCTGGCGATCGCCCGCGCTCTGCTTCACGACGCGCCGCTTATGTTGCTTGATGAGCCTACCGAAGGTCTTGATGCAACGACTGAAAGCCAAATACTTGATTTACTGGCGGAAGTGATGCGCGAAAAAACCGTGCTCATGGTGACCCATCGTCTACGCGGACTTGCGCGATTTAATCAGATAATAGTCATGGACAACGGGAAGATTATTGAGCAAGGTAGTCACGCAGAACTGCTGGCTGAACAAGGGCGATACTACCGGTTTAAGCAGCGCCTGTAGGCTACTATAGAATCACTGCCTGATGCGTTGAGGTAAAAATGCGGCTGGTTCAGCTCTCCCATCATTCCATCGCCTTCCCCTCCCCGGAAGGCGCTTTGCGCGAACCTAATGGCTTATTAGCGCTGGGCGGCGATCTTAGTCCGGCACGTTTGCTGATGGCCTATCAGCGGGGTATTTTTCCGTGGTTTTCACCCGGCGACCCCATTTTATGGTGGTCTCCCGATCCGCGAGCGGTTCTGTGGCCGGAAAAATTCCATCTCAGCCGCAGTATGAAGCGCTTTCACCAGCGCTCTCCTTATCGCGTCACGTTGAACCACGCCTTTGGTCAAGTTATCGAAGGCTGCGCCGATCATCGCGATGAAGGGACGTGGATAACGCCAGGCATTGTCCAGGCCTATCATCAACTGCATGAGCTGGGCCATGCTCACTCTATTGAGGTGTGGCAGGGTGATGAACTAGTCGGCGGAATGTACGGCGTGGCGCAAGGAGCGCTGTTTTGCGGAGAGTCAATGTTCAGCCGCGCTGAAAATGCCTCCAAAACCGCGCTGCTGGTATTTAGCCAGACGTTTATGCAGGATGGCGGGAAATTAATCGACTGTCAGGTGCTCAATAAGCATACGGCGTCTCTGGGCGCAGTAGAAATACCTCGCAGAGACTATCTTGACTATCTTTCAGTACTGCGAACTTACCGTCTGCCGGAGCGGTTCTGGGTACCCCGGGTGCTATTTGTTGGCGAAGCATAAATGTTTTCAGCACATTTTTTGTCGGGATGTTATAATTGCGCGGTAGAGTAGCTTCTGCCCGTTGCCCCGCCGCCGTTTGGGAATAATAAGAGTCAGATAACGCCCATCGTTCTGTCACTCCCCCCTTTACGTTTGCGCCTGTCACCCGGTTTATCCGTGTGAATTCCGGGCAATGCGCCAAAACTACTTCGGCGATTTTTTACCCTAAATAATTCAAATTGCAGGAAGGCGGCAAGAGAATGAATCCCCCGGAGCTTACATCAGTAAGTGACTGGGGTGAATGAGCGCAGCTGACGAACATGCAAATTGAAGTATGACGGGTATACGTAAAACTTTACTTACTTGCTGAACTTCGGCATTATCTTGCCGGTTCAAAACTACGGTAGTGATACCCCAGAGGACTAGATGGCCAAAGAAGACAATATTGAAATGCAGGGTACCGTACTTGATACGTTGCCTAACACTATGTTCCGCGTAGAACTGGAAAACGGTCACGTGGTAACTGCGCATATTTCCGGTAAAATGCGTAAAAACTACATCCGCATTCTGACGGGCGACAAAGTGACTGTTGAGCTGACCCCGTACGACCTGAGCAAAGGCCGCATTGTCTTCCGTAGTCGCTGATCGTTTTTGCGCTTAAAGCGCCAGATGCTGAAGGCCGGGATATTTCCCGGCCTTTTCATTGTGCATAAAAAAACCGGCCCTGAGGCCGGTTTTGACATTGACGACAACAAAAACTTAGTGCGCCGCTTCCGGTTTGTGCTTCTGAGCACTCTGGAAGTCGTAGGTCAGCGCGTTCTTCTCTTTATCCAGCTCAACGGTCACCTGGCCGCCGTCAACCAGTGAGCCAAACAGCAGCTCGTTGGCCAGCGGTTTCTTCAGGTTGTCCTGAATCACCCGCGCCATTGGACGCGCGCCCATGGCCCGGTCGTAGCCCTTCTCGGCCAGCCAATCGCGAGCTTCCTGGCTGACTTCCAAAGATACGCCTTTCTGATCCAGTTGAACCTGCAGCTCGACGATAAACTTATCCACCACCTGATGAATAACCGTCGTAGACAGGTGATCGAACCAGATAATGTTATCGAGACGGTTACGGAACTCCGGCGTAAAGATCTTCTTGATCTCATCCATCGCATCCGGACTGTTGTCCTGATGAATAAGGCCAATGGATTTACGCTCGGTTTCACGCACCCCGGCGTTGGTGGTCATCACCAGCACCACGTTGCGGAAATCCGCTTTGCGGCCGTTATTATCGGTCAGCGTACCGTTGTCCATCACCTGCAGCAGCAGGTTAAAGACGTCCGGATGTGCTTTTTCAATTTCATCCAGCAGCAGCACCGCATGCGGATGCTTGATAACCGCATCAGTCAGCAGTCCGCCCTGGTCGAAACCGACATATCCCGGAGGGGCGCCGATTAAGCGGCTGACGGTATGACGTTCCATATATTCGGACATATCAAAACGCAGCAGCTCAATGCCCAGCGACTTCGCCAACTGCACGGTGACCTCGGTTTTCCCGACCCCGGTAGGCCCGGCGAACAGGAAAGAACCCACGGGTTTGTGCTCATGGCCCAGCCCGGCGCGCGCCATCTTAATAGCTTCAGTTAATGCCTCAATCGCCTTATCCTGACCAAAGACCAGCATTTTCAGGCGATCGCCGAGGTTTTTCAGCGTATCGCGATCGCTGCGGGAAACGCTCTTCTCAGGAATACGCGCGATGCGCGCCACCACGGACTCAATATCCGCGACGTTAACCGTTTTCTTACGTTTGCTTACCGGCATCAAGCGCGCACGCGCCCCGGCTTCGTCAATCACGTCAATCGCCTTATCCGGCAGATGACGATCGTTGATGTATTTCACCGCCAGCTCAACTGCCGCACGCACCGCTTTGGCGGTATAACGCACGTCGTGGTGCGCTTCGTATTTCGGCTTCAGGCCATTGATAATCTGCACCGTCTCTTCTACTGAAGGTTCGGTGATATCAATTTTCTGGAAACGACGCGCCAGCGCACGATCCTTTTCAAAGATGTTGCTGAACTCCTGGTAGGTCGTCGAACCAATTACCCGGATTTTGCCGCTGGAGAGCAGCGGTTTGATCAGGTTAGCGGCATCGACCTGCCCGCCTGAAGCTGCACCCGCACCGATGATGGTGTGGATTTCATCAATGAACAGAATACTGCTGGTGTCTTGTTCCAGCTGCTTAAGCAGTGCTTTAAAACGTTTTTCAAAATCGCCGCGATATTTGGTGCCTGCCAGCAGCGAGCCGATATCCAGCGAGTAGATAGTGCAGTCGGCCATCACTTCCGGCACATCGCCCTGCACGATACGCCAGGCGAGACCTTCAGCAATAGCGGTTTTACCGACGCCGGATTCTCCCACCAGCAGCGGGTTATTTTTGCGACGACGGCACAGGACCTGAATTGCACGTTCCAGCTCTTTCTCGCGGCCAATCAGCGGGTCAATACCGCCAACGCGGGCAAGCTGGTTGAGGTTGGTGGTGAAGTTTTCCATACGATCCTCCCCGCCTGCTTGCTCTTCACTGTTGCCAGGCTGGCTTCCGCTGTTATCGGAAGACTGGCTCGGCTCGTCTTTACGCGTACCGTGAGAGATGAAGTTCACCACATCAAGTCGGCTGACTTCATGTTTACGTAGCAGGTATGCTGCCTGGGACTCTTGTTCGCTAAAAATAGCGACAAGCACGTTGGCACCGGTAACTTCGCTGCGCCCGGAAGACTGTACGTGGAAAACGGCACGCTGCAGCACGCGCTGAAAGCTCAGCGTCGGCTGAGTGTCACGCTCTTCTTCCGTGGCAGGCAGGACGGGTGTGGTCTGTTCGATGAAGGCTTCGAGTTCCTGACGCAGCGCAACCAGGTCCACTGAACACGCTTCTAGCGCTTCGCGGGCCGAAGGGTTGCTAAGCAGCGCCAGCAACAAGTGCTCGACGGTCATGAACTCATGACGGTGCTCGCGCGCTCTGGCGAAAGCCATGTTTAAACTGAGTTCCAGTTCTTGATTGAGCATAGGCACCTCCCCCAAGTTTGTGGCCTGTATTCAGGCTTTTTCTAGCGTGCACAACAGCGGATGTTCGTTCTCCCTCGCGTATTGGTTCACCATCGACACTTTGGTTTCCGCGACTTCCGCAGTAAAGACCCCGCAAATCGCTTTACCTTGATAGTGAACCGTCAGCATCAGTTGCGTTGCACGTTCAACATCATAAGAAAAGAATTTTTGTAACACGTCAATAACAAACTCCATTGGAGTGTAGTCATCATTGACCAATATCACTTTATACATAGATGGCGGTTTAAGCGCATCCTTAACTTCGTCCTCTATTAGCTGATCGAAGTCCAACCAGTCTCTCTTACTCATCGTCAGTGTTCATCATCGGTTGCTGTAGCCAACAGGCGGTGGCCTGTCGATGACCAGAGGCTATGCACATCACAAATCTACAATAGATCATAGATAATTATCATCTATTACTTCCATCCGCGACGTCTGTCACATTCCCCGGCAATAGCGTTAACTGCTTCAAATTTTGACGCATTTTTCACCGTCCCCCAGCGTCAATTGCTTGACGCATTTCCTGATTTCTCTAAATTGTAGTGGCGAGAGTTGGCGAGCAATTGAACAACTCGTCACTCCACTACCGGTTCATTCCATCTTACTTATAAGATTTACGAAGGATGTCGAAGTATGGAAATGGGTACTGTTAAGTGGTTCAACAATGCCAAAGGGTTCGGTTTTATTTGCCCTGAGGGCGGCGGCGAAGACATTTTCGCCCATTACTCCACCATCCAGATGGATGGTTACAGAACGCTAAAAGCCGGACAAGCCGTTCGGTTTGATGTTCACCAGGGGCCAAAAGGTAATCACGCCAGCGTGATTGTCCCTGTTGAAGCAGAAGAAACAGAAACAGCCGCATAACTCTTTTGCTTCATTGTGTACATCCCGCCAGCAAAATGCCAGTCCTTCTGACTGGCATTTTTTTATCGCTACTCGCGAGCCAGCGCGTCGACAGGATCCAGACGAGCCGCATTGCGCGCCGGTAGCCAGCCAAACAAAACGCCGGTCAGCGTTGAACATAAAAATGCGGTCAATAGCGCCAACGGTGAAAAACCAATTTCCCAGCCGGGTAAAAACAGCTGTAGCACAAAGGCAATCAGCAGCGATAGCGTCACACCCAGCGCGCCACCGACCAGACAGACCAGTACTGCTTCAATCAAAAACTGCTGCAATACATCGCTGGCCCGTGCGCCAACCGCCATACGAATACCAATCTCTCGCGTGCGCTCAGTCACTGAGACCAGCATAATGTTCATCACGCCAATCCCGCCGACCACCAGCGCAATCACCGCTACCAGGGTTAAAAACAGCTGTAATGTATGTGTGGTCCGTTCCGCCGTTTTCAAGATGCTGTCCATATTCCAGGTGAAAACATCTTTCTTGCCGTGGCGGAGTTCCAGTAAACGTAACAACTGCTGTTCGGCAATCGCGCTGTCGTAGCCTTCATTGACGCGAACGGTGATGGAGTTGAGCCATGACTGCCCCATCACCCGACCAGCCATGGTGGTATAGGGCAGCCAGACGCGCAGAATTTTGCTGCTGCCAAACATCGACTGTTTTTCATCCGCAACGCCAATCACCGTCGCTGGCATATTACCGACCAGAACTATCTCACCCACCACCTTCGTTTTATGCGGGAACAGCTGTCGACGCGCGTTGCTATCGAGCACGACTACCTGCGCACGGCTATTTAACTGCAGCTCGTTGAAGGTATTTCCTTCGCTAAAGGTCATGCCGTAGACATTAAAATACTGCGCCCCTACGCCCTCTGCGCTGGCGGCAACGTCAATATTATCAGCCCTCAGGCGCAGGCTTTTTGATACCGCCGGAGTTGCCGAGCTAACCCAGGGCTGTTTCTGAATCGCCAGCAGATCATCGTATTTCAGCGCCTGCTGATAACGGGGATCATCATCGCCGAAATCTTTGCCGGGATAGACATCAATGGTGTTAGTGCCAATAGCACGAATATCAGCCAGCACCATCTGCTTGGCGGCATCGCCCACCACCACAATCGACACCACCGAGGCAATGCCAATAATAATCCCGAGCATCGTCAGCAACGTGCGCATTTTGTTCGCCGCCATCGCACGCCAGGCCATCACCAGCGCTTCACGAAAACCGCTGCTGAACTGACGCCAGGCTGAAGGCTCGGCCACGGTGCGCTGGCGCAGCACGCCGCCTTGCGTGGTACTCAGAGCGGGTGGATTACTGACAATCTCGCCATCGTGTATTTCGATGACCCGCTCCGCCTGGGCCGCCACCTGCGGGTCATGGGTGACAATAATCACCGTATGCCCCTGCGCTTTAAGCTGGTGAAGGATCCCCATCACCTCTTCGCCGGAACGGCTATCCAGCGCGCCGGTTGGCTCATCCGCCAGAATCACTTCTCCGCCGTTCATCAGGGCACGAGCAATACTCACTCGCTGCTGCTGACCGCCGGAAAGCTGCGAAGGTTGATATTCTGCTCTGTCTCCCAACCCCAATCGCACCAGTAGCTCATGAGCACGGGCAAGACGCGCTTTACGTTCCGCTCCGGCGTAGACTGCCGGGACCTCCACGTTCTGCGCCGCGGTCAAGTGCGAGAGCAGATGGTAGCGCTGGAAAATAAACCCGAAATGTTCCCGCCGCAGACGCGCCAGTTCATCACCGTTGAGGCGAGCTACGTCCGTTCCCGCCACCTGATAGGTTCCGCTGGTGGGCTTATCCAGACAGCCCAGAATATTCATCAGCGTGGATTTACCAGACCCGGATGCCCCGACGATAGCCACCATCTCACCGGCGGCAATGCTCAACGTAATCCCCTTCAGCACATCAACGCTACCGTCGCCAGAGGGATAGCTGCGGCGAATATCACGCAGTTCCAGTAGCGCCGTCATTTCGTCGCCCCGGCCGCACCTTCGCCGATGATCACTTCATCGCCCTCTTCCAGCCCCTTCAGCACCGCCACATCGGTATCATTACGCGCGCCAATCACGATTTCACGCTCTTTGACTTCACCGGTACGCAGCAACCGCACGTGATAGCGGTTATCGCCGATGGCTTCACCCAGCGCGCTCAATGGGATCGTGATGACGTTTTTCACCTCAGAGAGCTGAATATGCACCTGGGCGGTCATTTCCAGACGCAGAATACCCTGCGGATTAGGCACCTCAAAACGGGCGTAATAAAAAATAGCGTCATTGACCTTCTCCGGGGTTGGGAGAATATCCTTTAATGTTCCTTCATAACGCGTCAGCGGATCGCCCAGTACGGTGAACCAGGCTTTTTGCCCTGGCTTCAGATGAATCACATCAGCTTCAGAAACCTGTGCTTTCACCAGCATGGTGCTGAGGTCTGCAAGGGTCAAAATATTCGGAGCCTGCTGAGCTGCTATCACTGTCTGCCCCTGCAGGGTGGTGATTTGCGTCACTTCCCCGGACATAGGCGCCAAAATTTTGGTGTAGTCGAGGTTGGTTTTAGCCGTATCCAGGGTAGCCTGATTACGTTTAACCTGCGCTTCAATCGCCCCGATTTGCGCTTCCTTGACCGCTAAATCAGCCGTGGCGGTATCCAGATCCTGACGAGAAACCAGTTGCCGCTGCGCCAGCTGCTGCTGACGGGACAACGTCGCTGCCGATAATTTGCGTTCCGCACGCGCCTGATTTAGCTGCGCCCGCAGTTCCATCAGCGTCGCCTCAACTTCTTTAATCTGGTTTTCCGCCTGCTCAGGGTCGATGATCCCCAGCAGTTGGTCTTTTTTGACTTTATCGCCAATCTCGACGCGCAGCGTTTTGAGCTGCCCGCTCACCTGCGCACCAACGTCCACTTTTTTTAATGCATCCAGCTTGCCGGTCGCCAGCACGCTCTGCTGCAGATCCCCTTTACGCACCACCAGCGTTTGATACTGCGGTAGCGGCGCATTCAGTACTCGCCATCCCCAGATAGCCAGGGCCAGTACGACAATCGCCAGCAGCCACCAAACTTTCCTGCGCTTTCCATTTAATTTCATAAAAATTCCTGATGTTTTAACCCGCAGAACCCGCAACAATTCTATCTAAATGCGGCGACAGAATAACGTTCATTTTAAGCTGTGCTTAATTTTTGTTTAATTGAAGTTGAGGGTTGCTAAGAGGCGATGCCGGGATGCGTCCCGGCAAAAAGAGATACTCGACGCAGGGAGCTAATCTGCGCGCCCGCGCGCCAGCCATAGCACGCGAGAAAACATTTTTTTCAACAGCGTCGGAATAGCATCAACGCCGCGACGTCCGGCTTCCATCGCGACTTCAATCGCCAGATCCGGTTTTGACGAACGATGAATCGCTTTGGTTATCACCCGCCGCATATTCATGGGAATATTTATTGGCAGTTGCGCCACCCGGTGATACACATCATCAAAGCCCTGACGATACATAAAATGCTCCATATCCATCGCTGGCAGTACCGTCAGATGGTCACGCTCCAGCATCTTATCGTCATTCAACAGCCCGCGAACGGTAGCGGCATATTTCTTCCCGGCTTCATCGCCATCGACCAGCACATGCCACTCAATGCCCATTCGCCGCGCAAATTTGATAAGCGGTTTTAATCCCGACTGCGCAAACTCAATCACCTTCACGCCTTCCGCATCAAAGTGGTGCCCGCACTGGCGGGCCAGTTCGTTGATAACCCAGGTTTCCGTCTCCCCTTCCACCAGCAGCCAGCAGCGAGCAAATAGCGATGAAGCGCGGTTGAAACGAATATGAAACGCGATGCGCCGACTGTCTTCCGCATTCATGCCGCCGGGTCCCAGTCGCCATGCGGATACCCGAGAGGATTCACGAACCAGACGGCAGACGTGCTCGACGGGGGTCAACGACAGCAGTTCGCCGGAGTTGGTAGTCGTCACTCTCTGCAACGGCAGCAGATTAAGCAAATGCCAGGCTACGGACAGCATGATAGGGTGCAGGCGGGTTTCCGGATCCTCAATCAGCAGCAGCGGTCGTGCATCACGATCGAGACGCACCGTACCTTTCGCCTGCAATAGCGTAGAGAACAGACCCAGTAATATCACCCGATGACTGCGCCCGCCGGGCTTGTCGATCATGCGATTGATAATATCCAGATAGCGCCAGCTGCGCTGTTCATCATGTGAATGTCGGCGCATCAGGCGGTTACGCGATTGCGCGCTACTCTGCTCGGCAAAATAGTGTTCCAGCAGTTGCACCATGGCCGACAGCCCCTGGCGTATCTGACTATCGGTTAAATTTTGTGGGTGATGCACCAGTTCCCGGGAGAGAAAATCGAGCTGGCGGGCGGTAATCTCTATCTGCGGCGAATGTGGAACGGTGCCGTTATGGATCCGCCGCATAAAGCGTGCATCACGCAGCCGCAGCACCGGCATCAGCCGTACCAGATGACGGGCCAGTTCATCTATATCATCAAGATCCAGCGCCTCTCCTTCGCCATTAATAAAGCTACGCAGGGTCATAACGCTATCGTCGTCAGTAAGCTCCCCTTCCAGGCGATAGAAGACCCGCTGATAGCCATCTTCGCAGGGTACCCAGCAGTTGCTCAGGGGACGGTAGCGGCGCACCCGATGACGCCCTGGTTCATTTTCGCGAAAAGTCAAAATGATATGCAGGTGACGCTCACGCCCCTGAATATCTCCGGGAGGGAACCAAAAATCTTCCCGAACAAAATGATAGAGATCGAACTCAGGCGATAAGAGTAGCGTCAGGGCATCCAGCAGGCTGGATTTACCCCATGCATTTTCGCCAATCAGCACGTTATTTTGCTCCAGCATCAACGATAAACGGTTGATGCCGCGAAAGCCGACTATTTCGACGCGCTCAAGATGCATATCCCCTCCGCTCGGTGGCTACTTTCTCCTTCAATTATCAGCAGTATAGCGAGCCGGGCATGAACATGACACTCCAGGCGTATGCTAATCGCTACCGTTTGGCGGGTTAAGAATGTGATTCGTCTGATATCACCAAATTCAGAAAATAATTCATAGTTAATGATAGTTATTTTCGCCGCTTTTGTTCTACATTTTTAAGAATTCGCCATGGCAAAAGGAATACCATCACCTTGTTCTAAATCAAATTACATCAATTTATTTAACTAGTCCCAGGATGGTCATCGTCCATAGAATAACGACGCTTTATTTTACTCGTCATTCTTTGTGGCGAAAATAAAGGCTGGCACGAAAATTCGTGCTTGTTTACGTTTTTATTGAGGTGGTTATGTTTAGAAAATTAGCAGCAGAATGCTTTGGTACATTCTGGCTGGTGTTTGGTGGTTGCGGTAGCGCCGTTTTGGCCGCAGCATTTCCGGAATTGGGTATTGGTTTTGCCGGCGTCGCATTAGCGTTCGGCTTAACGGTATTAACCATGGCATTTGCCGTCGGTCATATTTCCGGCGGGCATTTTAACCCGGCGGTAACGTTAGGCCTGTGGGCCGGCGGTCGTTTCCCGGCGAAAGACGTTATTGGTTATATTATCGCCCAGGTTGTCGGTGGTATTATTGCAGCCGCTATTTTGTATGTCGTCGCCAGCGGTAAAGCAGGTTTTGACGCCGCCGCTAGCGGCTTCGCTTCTAACGGTTATGGCGAACACTCACCGGGCGGTTTCTCAATGCTTTCCGCTATCGTCATTGAAATCGTCCTGACCTGCGGCTTCCTGCTGGTTATTCACGGCGCCACCGATAAAAACGCGCCGGCTGGCTTTGCTCCTATCGCCATTGGCCTGGCGCTGACGCTTATTCACCTGATTAGCATTCCGGTTACCAACACTTCAGTTAACCCGGCGCGTAGTACTGCGGTGGCGATATTCCAGGGCGGATGGGCACTACAGCAGCTATGGTTATTCTGGGTCATGCCGATTATCGGCGGTATTCTCGGCGGCGTGCTTTACCGCACTCTGCTGGAAAAACGCAATTAATCACATCTTAAGTTTTCTCCAGGCCCGGTTTTGCCGGGCCTTTCTTTTTTCGACGACTTTACTCCGTCCGGCGATTTGGGTAGTGTCAGTAATGCTATTTTCATTCTGCAAGGACCATGTCGTTCATGTTTTCGGGACTATTAATCATTCTGCTGCCGTTAGTCATAGGCTATCTTATTCCTCTTAATCAGCCATCAGCCCTTAAACTCATCACGCGACTTCTGAGCTGGATCGTCTATGTTATTCTCTTCTTTATGGGAATTAGCCTGGCCTTCCTTGATAACCTGGCCAGCAACCTGCTGGCGATCCTTCATTATGCAGCGGTCAGCGTCGTTATTATCCTGCTATGCAATATTGCAGCGCTGATGTGGCTTGAGCAGAAAATGCCGTGGCAGAATCATCATCGCCAGGAGAAATTACCATCACGACTCGCAATGGCCCTGGAGTCCCTCCAGCTATGCGGGGTGGTGCTTATTGGTTTTCTTATTGGCCTGAGCGGTTTGTCCTTTTTGCAACATGCCACCGAGGCCAGCGAATATACGCTGATTTTCCTTTTGTTCCTCATCGGTATTCAACTACGTAATAACGGAATGACGCTGCGGCAAATCGTCCTTAATCGCCGTGGAATGATTGTCGCGGTGGTGGTGATGGTCAGTTCATTACTGGGCGGCGTCATCAATGCCTTTATTCTCGACCTGCCGTTAAAAACCGGGCTGGCAATGGCCTCCGGGTTTGGCTGGTATTCGCTTTCCGGGATCCTGTTGACCGAATCCTATGGGCCGGTTATTGGCAGCGCCGCGTTCTTTAACGATCTTGCCCGAGAGCTGCTGGCGATTATGCTTATTCCCGGCATGGTACGCCGCAGCCGTTCAACGGCGTTAGGACTGTGTGGCGCGACATCAATGGACTTTACGCTACCAGTATTGCAACGCTCAGGCGGCGTAGAAATTGTCCCGGCGGCTATCGTTCATGGCTTTATTTTGAGTCTGCTGGTCCCCATTTTGATGGCCTTTTTCTCTGCTTAATACCTCTCAGGCGGTAGTCCTCTACCGCCAATTTTGCGCTAAATCAATCTCCCTGTAAGTTGTACCAGAAATACCTTTTATCCTTGCGCGCTCGGGCATAGTCTTAAACATGTATATTAAATATAACTTTAAAAAAGGTGTGACCATGTTTTGTGTGCAATGTGAACAAACCATCCGTACCCCGGCAGGGAACGGCTGCTCTTACGCGCAGGGTATGTGCGGAAAAACAGCCGAAACATCCGATCTGCAGGATCTGCTAATTGCTTCTCTGCAAGGCCTCTCCGCATGGGCGCTTAAAGCCCGTGAATACGGCATTATCGACCATGACGTTGATAACTTTGCGCCGCGTGCTTTTTTCTCTACGCTGACCAACGTTAACTTCGACTCTCCGCGTATCGTTGGCTATGCACGCCAGGCGATTGCAATGCGTGAAGCGCTGAAAGCGCAGTGTCTGAACATCGATGCCCACGCTACGGTCAACAACCCCATGGCCGACCTGCAGCTGGCGAGTGACGATCTGGGCGATCTGCAGCGTCAGGCGGCAGAGTTTACCCCGAACAAGGACAAAGCGGCGATTGGCGAGAATATTCTCGGTCTGCGTCTGCTATGCCTGTATGGCCTGAAAGGCGCAGCCGCCTATATGGAGCACGCTCACGTACTCGGTCAATACGACAACGACATCTACGCCCAGTACCACAAAATCATGGCGTGGCTCGGTACCTGGCCTGCCGATATGAACGCTCTGCTGGAGTGCTCAATGGAAATCGGCCAGATGAACTTCAAAGTGATGAGCATTCTGGACGCCGGTGAAACCACCAAATACGGCCACCCAACGCCAACTCAGGTCAACGTAAAAGCCACCGAAGGCAAATGTATCCTGATCTCCGGTCACGACCTGAAGGACCTCTATAACCTGCTGGAACAAACCGAAGGTACCGGCGTTAACGTCTATACCCACGGTGAGATGCTGCCAGCGCACGGTTACCCGGAGCTGCGTAAGTTTAAACACCTGATCGGTAACTACGGCAGCGGCTGGCAGAACCAGCAGGTAGAGTTCGCCCGCTTCCCAGGCCCGATCGTGATGACCTCTAACTGCATCATCGATCCAACCGTTGGGGCGTATGACGACCGTATCTGGACGCGCAGCATCGTTGGCTGGCCGGGCGTAAATCACCTGGAAGGCGAAGATTTCGCACCGGTTATCGCCCAGGCGCAGCAGATGGCGGGCTTCCCGTATAGCGAAATCCCGCATCTGATAACCGTAGGTTTCGGTCGTCAGACGCTGCTCGGCGCGGCGGATACGCTGATTGATCTGGTCAGCCGCGAAAAACTGCGTCACATCTTCCTGGTTGGCGGCTGCGACGGCGCGCGCGGTGAACGTAACTACTTCACCGATTTCGCCACCAGCGTCCCGGACGACTGCCTGATCCTGACCCTGGCCTGCGGTAAATACCGTTTCAACAAACTGGATTTCGGCGATATCGAAGGGCTGCCGCGTCTGGTTGATGCTGGTCAGTGTAACGATGCTTACTCTGCCATCATTCTGGCGGTGACTCTGGCAGAGAAACTGGGCTGCGGCGTGAATGACCTGCCGCTGTCTCTGGTGCTCTCCTGGTTCGAACAGAAAGCGATCGTGATTCTGCTGACCCTGCTCTCTCTGGGCGTGAAAAACATCGTCACTGGCCCAACCGCACCCGGCTTCTTCACGCCGGATCTGCTGGCCGTACTCAATGAGAAATTTGGTCTGCGCTCCGTGACCACCGTTGAACAAGATATGCAGCAGCTACTGAGCGCGTGAGGAGTTAAAGAATGACGATGCCAACCCATCAGTGCCCATGGCGGATGCAAGTTCATCACATCCATCAGGAAACGCCGGACGTCTGGACAATTTCGCTGCTGTGCCACGACTATTATCCGTACCGTGCCGGACAGTATGCACTGATCAGCGTGCGCAACTCGGCGGAAACGCTGCGTGCTTACACCATTTCCTCTACGCCGGGCGTCAGCGAATATATTACGTTGACCGTTCGCCGTATTGACGATGGCGCAGGTTCTCAGTGGCTAACCCGCGATGTGAAACGCGGCGACTACATCTGGCTGTCAGATGCCATGGGTGAGTTCACCTGTGATGATAAAGCGGACGACAAGTTCCTGATGTTGGCCGCCGGCTGCGGCGTTACGCCGATTATGTCAATGCGCCGCTGGTTGGCAAAATATCGCCCGCAGGCCGATGTGCAGGTGATCTTTAACATACGCTCGCCAAAGGATGTCATTTTCGCAGAGGAATGGCGTCAGTATCCGGTGACTCTGGTTGCTGAAAACAACGCGACCCACGGCTTTGTCGCAGGACGTTTAACCACAGAGCTGTTGCAAAGCGTACCGGATCTGGCATCACGCACCGTGATGACCTGCGGCCCGGCACCGTATATGGACCTGGTTGAAAAAGAAGTGAAAGCGCTTGGCATAACGCGCTTCTTTAAAGAGCAATTCTTTACGCCGGTAGCCGAAGCCGCAACCAGCGGCCTGAAGTTCACCAAGCTTCAACCAGCGAAAGAGTTCTACGCGCCGGTCGGCACCACGCTGCTGGATGCGCTGGAAAGCAATAAGGTTCCGGTCACCGTCGCCTGCCGCGCAGGCGTCTGCGGCTGCTGCAAAACGAAAGTGGTTTCCGGCGAGTATACGGTCAGCAGCACCATGACGCTGACGGATGCGGAAGTTGCCGATGGTTACGTGCTGGCCTGCTCCTGCCATCCACAGGGGGATTTAGTCCTGGCCTAACCCTAAATTGCCGGATGACGTTGCGTCATCCGGCAAATTTTTTACCGCCAGACCGAATTTCCAGCCACGGCATAACGCCCAGCGCCCAGGAAGGCAATGGCCAGCGCGCCAACAAAGAAATAGACCAGGCTCTCAATCGCCCATGCGCCAACCGCGTCCAGCGCGAACGTTTTCCCTGTCCCGACCATCAACCAGGCAACAACCATCGTAAATGCCAGCGCCAGCGCCGCCGGGCGAGTCAGTATTCCCAGAATCAACAGGCAAGGCGCAACGACCTCGCCAATTAAAACCCCATAAGCGATAAAACCTGGCAATCCTTTTGCCACCAGCATATTGCTGATTCCCCCTACGCCATCAAATAGCTTATGCAACCCGTGAAACAGCATCAGTCCGCCAACGGCAAGTCGTAACAAGAGTTTGCCGAAGTCGTCATGAGATAGCATCTTATTAACAGCATTTAACAGCGTTTTAACCATCTGAAATAATTCCTGTTTACTACTTAATGTGTAGACAGATTATGCGGAATTTTCCCTAAGTAAAACCAGCTGAAAATGAGGGGGAACGACAAACGTAGCGGCTATTTTCATCTAAGCTTGTAAGCGTTATCACTAAAGGAGATGGAAAACCATGAAACAGACCGTGGCGGCATACATTGCTAAAACTCTTGAACAGGCTGGCGTTAAACGTATTTGGGGCGTCACCGGGGACTCTCTAAACGGCTTAAGCGACAGCCTGAACCGCATGGGTACTATTGACTGGATGCCCACGCGCCATGAAGAAGTTGCCGCCTTCGCCGCCGGGGCGGAAGCCCAGCTTACCGGTGAACTGGCGGTGTGCGCGGGTTCCTGCGGACCCGGTAACCTGCATCTGATTAACGGCCTTTTCGACTGCCACCGCAACCATGTTCCGGTACTGGCTATCGCCGCCCATATTCCGTCCAGCGAAATCGGCAGCGGCTATTTCCAGGAAACCCATCCACAGGAGCTGTTCCGCGAATGCAGCCACTACTGCGAGCTGGTCTCATCCCCGGAACAAATTCCGCAGGTGCTGGCCATCGCGATGCGCAAGGCGGTGATTAACCGCGGCGTCTCGGTCGTGGTGCTGCCTGGCGACGTCGCGCTAAAAGCCGCGCCGGAAAGCGCCAGCAGCCACTGGTACCATGCGCCGCTGCCAGAGGTCACTCCGCCGCAAGAAGAACTCAAAAAGCTGGCGCAACTGCTGCGCTATTCGAGCAATATCGCCCTGATGTGCGGCAGCGGCTGCGCCGGAGCCCATAAAGAGCTGGTGGCGTTCGCTGCGAAGCTAAAAGCGCCTATCGTCCATGCGCTGCGCGGTAAAGAGCACGTTGAATACGACAACCCTTATGATGTCGGGATGACCGGGTTGATCGGCTTTTCATCCGGCTTCCATACCATGATGAACGCCGACACTTTGGTGCTGCTCGGCACCCAGTTCCCCTATCGCGCCTTCTATCCGACGGACGCCAAAATCATTCAAATCGACATTAACCCGGGAAGTATTGGCGCGCACAGTAAAGTCGACATGGCGCTGGTCGGCGATATCAAATCCACCCTCAGCGCGCTTCTGCCGCATCTGGAGGAGAAAACCGACCGCAAATTCCTCGATAAAGCGCTGGAGCACTACCGTGACGCCCGTAAGGGGCTTGATGACCTGGCGAAGCCCAGTGACAAGACTATCCATCCACAGTACCTGGCGCAGCAGATCAGCCACTTTGCCGACGACGATGCCATTTTTACCTGCGATGTCGGTACGCCAACCGTCTGGGCCGCGCGCTATCTGAAGATGAACGGCAAACGCCGTCTGCTGGGATCGTTCAATCATGGTTCAATGGCCAACGCTATGCCGCAGGCTATCGGCGCGAAAGCCACGGCTCCAGAGCGTCAGGTGGTGGCAATGTGCGGTGACGGCGGTTTCAGTATGCTGATGGGGGATTTCCTCTCACTGGCGCAAATGAAGCTGCCGGTGAAAATTATCATCTTCAATAACAGCGTACTTGGCTTTGTGGCGATGGAGATGAAGGCCGGAGGTTATCTCACCGACGGTACCGAGCTGCACGACACCAATTTTGCCCGTATCGCCGAAGCCTGCGGTATCAAAGGCATTCGCGTAGAAAACGCGGCGGACGTTGACGAAGCGCTGCAAACCGCCTTCGCGACCGATGGCCCAGTGCTGGTGGATGTGGTCGTCGCCGGAGAAGAACTGGCGATGCCGCCGCAAATCAAACTGGAACAGGCCAAAGGTTTCAGCCTGTATATGCTGCGGGCGATTATCAGCGGACGCGGCGACGAAGTTATCGAACTGGCGAAAACCAACTGGCTGCGTTAGCTCGCGGCTGCGGGCGTTTATCCACTGACAAAACGAAACGTCAGCGGGTAGCGCTCGCTATTGGCCCATCCCCGCGTAAATTCGAACGGGACGTTATCTTTGCGCCGGGATGCTAAACGCTCAACGCGCATGCAGGGCAGGCCGGAAGGGATATCCAGCTTCTTCGCCATATCCACCTCCGGCAAGCAGGGGAAATAGCTCTCCTGCGCCGCGATACTCAATAAATAGAAGCGTTCGCCCAATACGTTATACAGTCCTTTTGTTTCAACTTCCTCGCGCTGTAAATCAGGAAATAGCGCCAGCGGCAGACAGGTTTCTTCATAAAGCGCTGGAAGGCTATTAGTAAAGCGCAGACGCACCATAAATATCACTAAATCACTGGCTGAAAGATGCAGCTTTTGCTGCTGTTCGGTATTCGCCAGCTGCTGCGTAAACGTGAGGATAGAGGTACTGGCTTTCAGGCTATGCTGGGCCATATTCTCCGAAAAACTCAGCGGTTGATGGCGTCGGGCTTCGATAGGTGGGCAGGTAACTCGCGTCCCGATACCCTGTTTTTTTACCACATAGCCTCTTTCTGCCAGCATCTCTACAGCCGCACGCAGCGTCGCCCGTCCGCCGGTATACTGCGCGACCAGCTCACCTTCGCTGGGTAACATATCGCCAACCTTGAATTCTCCGCGCTCGATACGTCCTTTAAGATCCAACGCTATTTGTACATACAATGGGTTAGCACTTTCCAGTTCGTCCACGTTCCTCTCCCGCCCATACTTTTTAATGATCGAATTTCTTTACGCCAGAGATCCATGCTCATCGCATGCTGAATTAACACCCATTTTTTGATGAAAATGTGATCAAGCCTATGGACGCCAGTATACTCGATTCTTTATCTTGTTCAAACATTCGGATGTTTGAATGTTTGAACGATTACACTACCGCAGGAGGCATCGTGAACACCCCAACAATCGATACCGAAGAGATCAGTTTTCAGATAATTGCCTGCGCTGGTGATGCGCTGAGCAAAATGCATCAGGCTCTGGCATGCAGTAAGGCAAAGCAGTTTTCCGAAGCCGCACGCTTTATGCAGGAGGCCAACGCAAGCCTGAATGAAGGCCACAATTCGCATACGCGCTTACTGGTCGCCGAAAGTGAAGGTGCCTGCGCAAGCTATTCCACCCTACTCGCCCACGCCCAGGATTCCCTGATGAATGCCCTGCTGGCGCATACCCTTTTCCAGGAATTTATCGAAATTTATCAGCAACTACACGGAGCCCACGATGAATCTTTCAACGTTAACGCATCTTAATATTTTGCTGGTTTGCAACCTTGGCGCATCCACCGGCGTCATGGTGAGTAAAATGCGCACCATCGCCGCCGAGAGCGAAAAGCTACGCAACATTAAAATAAAAATTGAGGCCCACCCGGCAGGGTTACTGGTCGAGAAAATCAGTGAATTTGACGTCGTGCTGCTGGGGCCGCAAATCAAACACCGCCTGGCTGAGCTGGAGGCGATTTGCCATCAGCATCAGCGCCCTATTGGCGTCATCGACATCCGGGATTACGGTACCGTCAATGGCGGCAACATACTGAAAACCGCCATTCTGCTGCGTCTGGGCCGGGAGACAAACGCATGAGCCGCGCAAATTCCTTTATCACGTGGCTGGAACACTGGTTAACACCGGTTGCCGCCCGCATAGAGAGGCAACGGCATATCTCCTCTATCAAAAACGGCATGATCGCGCTGATGGCGGTATTAATGGTCGGATCCATCTCGCTGATGTTGATGGGGATCGGCGGTATGTTTCCCCAGGGTAGCGCCATCAGCCTGTGGTTCAAGCATTACAACAGCCTGATTAGCCTACCGTTCCAGTTCACCTTTGGCCTGCTGTCTGTGTATTGCGCCGCCTCGGTCGCCTGGCATCACGCCCAGCAAATGCAGGTTCCAATCCTGCCTGCGATCACCGGTTCAATGATGGCGACCCTGATGCTGAACGTCAGTATCGTTGACGGTAAAATGGTAACGGATTATCTCGATTCACGGGGGTTATTCGTTGCGCTGATCGCGTCGCTCTGCACCGTCGAATTAATGGCATTTTTTATTCGCAAACGTATCACCATTCGTATTAACGGCCTGCCCGCAGGCATCGCGCAAACCTTCGAGTCAATTATCCCGTTGCTGGTTTCACTCGTTGCCGCCACGCTGGTACAGGGGACCGTCACGCATTTATCCGATGGGCTAATCCTGCCTCAAGTATTGATGAACGTCCTGGCGCCGGCCTTCAACAGCATCGATACCCCGCAGGCCGTCTTTCTGATCTCATTTCTGGAAATGGTCTTCTGGTTTATCGGCCTGAACGGCTACGCCATTATTGTCGGTGTGGTGCTGCCCTTTATGACCCAGTACCTGGCGGAAAACGCGGCCGCTTTCGCCGCTGGCGCGCCGATCCCACACGTATTCGCACCGAACTTCTGGGACTATTTTCTCGGTTTCTCTGGCTCCGGCATCACCGGCGCACTGGTGATATTAGCGTTGCGCAGCCGCTCTCAGGAGCTACGAGCCGTCGGTAAAGCCGCCGTCGTTCCGGCTATTTTTACTATCTCCGAACCGGTGGTCTTTGGCCTGCCCGTCGCCTGGAATCCCTGGTTCTTTATCCCCTTTGTGCTGGGTACGCCGACGATTGGCGTCATGAGCTGGTACATCTTCCATTGGGGTTGGGTGCGCCCGCCGGTCACCAACGTCGGCGCAACGCCCATTCCGCTGGCGCAGTACCTCTCAACGATGGACTGGCGGGCGGTCATTCTGGGATTTGCCATCCTCGGCATAGCCACACTCTTCTACTACCCCTTCTTTCGGCTTTACGAACGCAGCCTGCTGCAAAAAGCACAGCAGCAAGATAGCCGCCAGGCAGCCTTCGATAGCCTGGACCTGGATTTTTGATTGAGAACTAAGGATTAGAGTATGCATATCTATACCCAAGAAACGGAGTCGCAATTAGCACAGGCCATCAGCCTGCGCATTATCGAGCAGCTCCAACAGCGGCCCGATAGCCTGTTATGCCTGGCGGGAGGAGAAACCACGCTACCGGTGTTTCGCGCCTGCGTCGCTGCGCAGCAGGCAGGGAAAGCGGATTTTAGCCGCTGTCGTTTTGTCAGCCTTGACGAATGGATCGGCCTGGGCCGCGAGGACACAGGCAGCTGTCTGCAAACGCTGAGCGATGAGCTATTTCAGCCGCTGGCGTTGAGAAGGGAACAGATCTTTTTCTTCGATGGCAAAGCTGCCGATCTACAAAACGAGTGCCGGAAAATCGACGCGACTATCGACGAGCATGGCGGTCTCGATCTGGTGGTGCTCGGCGTGGGCATGAACGGCCATATCGGATTCAATGAACCCGGCGTCAACTGTGAGCAAAACAGCCATATCGAACCGCTTGATGAGGTCACCCGCACCATCGCCCCGAAGTATTTCAATCGCCCGCAGCCGGTCACCCAGGGCATCACTCTGGGCATTCAGCAGCTGCGAGCGGCGCGACAGATTTTGCTGATGATAACCGGTGCCCACAAAGCAGGCATCGTTGAACAGTTTATCAGCACGCCGGTTGGCCCACATTTTCCCGCCAGCCTGCTGCGCGACCTACCGCAAACGACATTCTGGACAGATAGAGCTATCCCGCACATCACCGAAGATCGGGAGGAAGCGTGATGAAACAGATAGCGCTGCGCGGCTGGCATGATGGCAAACCGTTCTCTTTCTCCTGTAGCCAACTGGTACTCGGCTCGGCGAACTGCTTATGTAAGGATCGCCGGGAGGAAGCCTTTGCTCTTCTGGACGCCTTTTTTGCCGCTGGCGGCAATACTTTTGATGTCGCACGCCACTACCGCGCCAGCGAAACGGTACTGGGCGTCTGGATTGCCGAGCGCGGCCTGCGCGAGCAGGTACGGATCATCACCAAAGGCGGCCACCCTACGCGCGAAGATCCCGATCGCTCCCGCGTTAACCCACGCGATATTGACGAAGATATTTTCACCAGCCTTGAACAGCTTCAAACGGATTACATCGACCTGTACGCCCTGCATCGGGACGATACCCGCGTCGAGGTTTCATCGTTGATGGCCTGCCTGCACGAACACGTCAGTAAGGGCAGAATACGCGCCATTGGCGTGTCAAACTGGTCTCAGGAGAGAATCACCGACGCACAAAATTTTATTGCGCGCCATCGGCTTACGCCATTGAGCTTTAACAGTCCGCAGTTGAGCCTCGCGCAAAGCCGGGTCCCCCGCTGGCCGGGATGCGTTAGCGCCGATTCGCAGATGCAGGCCTGGCACCAGCAAACGCAGCTCCCGCTCATCGCCTGGTCTTCGCAAGCGGGAGGGTTTTTCTCCGGGCTTTACGGGCCGAACCGGCTTCCTGAAGAGCAGGAGATGGTGGATGCCTTCTGTTTTGACGGTAACTGGCAGAGATTAAGCCGCGCTCAGCAGCTGGCGCAGCGTAAAAACGTTAACGCCATTAATATCGCGCTGGCCTGGGTACTGGCCCGACCCTTCCCCTGCGCTGCTATCGTCGGCCCTGAAACGCCCGCGGAATTAGCGGACTGCCTGCGCGCGGCAACGCTAGAGCTAACGCCAGAAGAACTTTACTGGCTGGAAACAGGAGAAAAAGCATGAACAGCGGAAAATTTGCCGTACAACTCTATACCCTACGCCACGCGCTTACCGAGGACTTCGCCGGAACATTGCGTGAAGTAAAAAAAATGGGCTGGCAAGCGGTACAAATTGATGGGCTGCGTGGACACAGCGCAGAAGAGGTCAGCGCTGCGCTACATGAAACCGGTCTGAAGGTTGCCGGAATGCATATCAGCCCACAGCGGATGGTGAATGACCTGGACGCCGTGTTTATGAGGGGCTGCTGTTCGGCACGAAGACCATGTTTTGTCACTATCTCGAACCAGAACGGCAAAATGAAGCTGGCTATCGGGAGATTAAATCGCAGCTACTGGCCGTTGCCGATAAACTTGCCCCGCTCGGCTGGCGCGTCGGCTACCATAATCACGAATTTGAGTTCCAGTCGCAGGTTGATGGAATTATCGCCCATGACTACCTGATGGCGCCGGAAAATAACCGCTGTTTGTACCCGGAGATAGACACCTACTGGGTAAAATACGCCGGATTCGATCCCCTTAACTGCATCGAAAAATACCCATATCGCATCCCTGTCCTCCATCTAAAGGATATCTATGACAACCCGGCTCTCGGCTACCCGGAGTCGCTAGCCGAGATTGGCCGTGGGAGTATTGATTTTCTGCCCATTCTACAATGGGGCGAACGCTATGGCGTTCAGTATTACGCCGTTGAGCAAGATATATGCCCCGGCAACCCGCTGGATAGCCTGGCGATAAGCCTGGAGAATTTACTGCGGCTTGCGGAAAAGTGCGCCTGATAATAGAGGAGTCATACCATGAGTTATCTACAAGCATATATTCGCATTCGTAACCCCAGCGGCCTGCACGCCCGGCCTGCGGCGCAGTTAGTCAAAACCGTTAAAGCACTGGATTTCCCGGTGGAGATTGCCCATACGCGGCATCCGGAACGCTTCGTCAATGCGGGCAGTTTAATGAAGCTTCTCAGCCTCGGCGTCAGCCGCGGCGATGAGATAATTGTGCGCCTGCCCGCCGGGAAAGAGGTGGAAATGTTCAATTTACAGGCGTTGATTAATGCCGGGCTGGGAGAGAACATCGATTAAACACGCTTTTCCTTCTCGAGAGTGGCGTAAGCCCATAACTTCCGGTAAAAATTGAAGACAACTCTTGAGAAGGAATTTATATGATTGATTTACGCAGTGATACCGTCACCCGCCCGAGCCGCGCCATGCTGGAAGCGATGATGGCCGCCCCGGTCGGGGATGACGTTTATGGTGATGACCCAACCGTTAACGGACTCCAGCGCTATGCCGCCGAACTGGCGGGCAAAGAGGCCGCGATCTTCCTGCCGACCGGTACTCAGGCCAACCTGGTCGCTCTGCTCAGCCACTGCCAGCGCGGCGAAGAGTATATCGTCGGCCAGGGCGCACATAACTATCTCTACGAAGCTGGTGGCGCAGCAGTACTTGGCAGTATCCAACCGCAGCCAATCGACGCTGCTGCGGACGGTTCCCTGCCGTTGGATAAAGTCGCCGCCAAAATCAAACCGGACGATATCCATTTCGCCCCAACCCGGCTGCTATGTCTGGAAAATACTCATAATGGCAAAGTACTGCCGCGCGAATACCTCCATGATGCGTGGGAGTTCACTCGCCAGCGAGGCCTCGGGCTGCACGTTGACGGCGCGCGTATTTTTAACGCCGTAGTGGACTATGGCTGCGAGCTGCGCGAAGTCACCCAGTACTGCGATTCGTTCACCATTTGCCTTTCCAAAGGCCTCGGCGCGCCGATAGGTTCACTGCTGGTGGGGAGCCAGGAGTACATTCGCCGCGCTATCCGCTGGCGGAAAATGGTCGGCGGCGGGATGCGCCAGGCAGGAATTCTGGCTGCGGCGGGCCTGTATGCGTTACAGAACAACGTTGAGCGCTTAAAAGAGGATCACGACAACGCCGCGTGGATGGCGGAGCAGCTGCGCGCTATCGGCGCTGACGTCACTCGTCATGACACCAATATGCTATTTGTCCGCGTCGGCGAAGAACAGGCTGCCGCGCTGGGCGAATATTTACGCGAACGCAACGTGTTGATTAATTCTTCGCCTGTTGTGCGCCTGGTCACGCATATTGACGTCAGCCGTCAGCAGCTTGCCGAGGTGGTTCGCCACTGGCAGGCATTTTTAAACCGTTAAGGAGGTCCGGCGTGTCGCAACGAATTCTGGTGCTTGGCGCCAGCGGTTATATTGGTCAGCATCTGGTAAAAAGCCTCAGCGAGCAGGGTTTTCCAGTGCTGGCGGCGGCGCGCCAGGTTGACAGGCTTAAAAAACAGAATCTCCCTGGCGTCGAGTGTCACCCGCTTGACCTAAACCAGCCAGGTGGCCTGCCCGCCCTGCTGACGCAGGCCGACATCGTTTACTACCTGGTACACGGAATGGGTGAAGGCGGCGATTTTATTCAACACGAACGCCAGGTTGCGCTAAACGTTCGCGATGCGCTGCGCGAGACGCCGGTCAGCGAAGTGATTTTTCTCAGTTCCTTACAGGTTGCAGAACAGGAGCAATCCGATCACCTGCGCGCCCGCCAGATAACCGCTGACCTGCTGCGCGAGTCCGGCGTCCCGGTCACGGAAATTCGCGCCGGGATTATCGTCGGGGCGGGTTCTGCTGCGTTCGAAGTGATGCGCGATATGGTCTACAACCTGCCAGTGTTAACGCCGCCGCGTTGGGTACGCTCGCGCACCACGCCGATTGCGCTGGAAAACTTGCTCTACTATCTGGTGCAGCTGCTTAACTATCCGGCCCGCGAGCATCGCATCTTTGAAGCCGCCGGGCCGGAAGTTTTGAGCTATCAGCAGCAGTTCACTCGCTTTATGGCAGTCAGCGGCAAAAAGCGCCTGCTGATCCCCATCCCTTTCCCAACCCGCTGGATTTCGGTGTGGTTTCTCAATGTCATTACCTCCGTGCCGCCAACGATCGCCAAAGCGCTGATCCAGGGGCTTAAACACGATCTGATCGCTGACGATCGCGCCCTGCGGGCCTTAATTCCGCAGCCGCTGATCGCTTTCGATGAAGCGGTACGCCGCACGCTAAAAGAAGAAGAGCAACTGGTGAACTCCAGCGACTGGGGTTACGATGCGCAGGCCTTTGCCCGCTGGCGGCCAGAGTATGGCTACTACCCGAAGCAAGCTGGCTGCACCGTAAACACCTCCGCCAGCCTCGCAGCATTGTGGAAAGTGGTCAATCAAATCGGCGGCAAAGAGGGCTACTTCTTCGGTAACGTCCTGTGGAAAACTCGCGGCGCGATGGATTTGCTGGTCGGCCATCGGCTGGCAAAAGGCCGCCCGGAAAAAGAATATCTGCAGACCGGCGACGCGGTGGACAGCTGGAAGGTGATTATCGTCGAGCCGGAAAAGCAGCTCACCCTATTATTCGGCATGAAAGCCCCCGGTCTTGGCCGTTTGAGCTTTACCCTGCGCGATAAAGGCGACCATCGCGAGCTGGACGTGCGTGCCTGGTGGCATCCGCACGGTATGCCGGGCCTCTTCTACTGGCTGCTGATGATCCCGGCGCATCTGTTTATTTTTCGCGGCATGGCGCGGCGCATCGCCCGGCTGGCGGAGCAAACCACCATCAAATAGAGTATATGCGTAGAATTCTTTCATGATTCTCATTGCATCGTAGTCAGAATCACGGAAAAATGCGCACGAAATTCTTTTGTGAAACAGTGGATCGATATGAAGGTACTGGTTACCGGTGCGACCAGCGGATTGGGCCGCAACGCGGTGGAATATCTGCGTAACAGGGGCATCAGCGTCAGAGCGACCGGGCGCAACGAGGCCATGGGCAAGCTTCTGAGCAAAATGGGCGCAGAGTTTGTCCCTGCGAACTTAACCGAACTGGTTTCCTCTCAGGCGAAAGTGATGCTCGCCGATATCGACACCCTGTGGCACTGTTCCAGCTTTACCTCACCGTGGGGTACCCAGCAGGCCTTTGATTTGGCGAACGTCCGCGCCACCCGTCGCCTCGGCGAGTGGGCGGTGGCCTGGGGCGTGCGCAACTTCGTGCATATCTCTTCACCATCGCTCTACTTTGATTACCACCATCATCGCGATATTCAGGAAGATTTTCGCCCGCAGCGTTTCGCCAACGAGTTCGCCCGCAGCAAAGCGGCAAGCGAAGATGTGATTAACCTGCTGGCGCAGGCTAATCCGAATACCCGTTTTACGATTTTGCGCCCGCAAAGCCTGTTTGGCCCGCATGACAAAGTGTTTATCCCGCGCCTGGCGCAGATGATGCAGCACTACGGCAGCGTTCTGTTACCGCGCGGCGGCAGCGCGCTGGTGGATATGACCTATTATGAAAACGCAGTGCACGCGATGTGGCTCGCCAGCCAACCGCAGTGCGACCGTCTGACTTCGGCTCGCGCTTACAACATCACTAACGGCGAACCGCAAACCCTGCACAGCATTGTGCAAAAGCTTATCGATGAGCTGGGGATTAAGTGCCGCATCCGTTCGGTCCCCTATCCAATGCTGGATATCATCGCCCGCAGCATGGAGCACTTTGGCAATAAGTCAGCTAAAGAGCCCGCGTTCACCCACTACGGCGTCTCCAAGCTGAACTTTGATTTCACCCTTGATATCGCCCGTGCCCGGCAGGAGCTAGGCTACCAGCCGGTCGTCACCATGGATGGAGGGATTATCCGTACCGCCGCGTGGCTAAAAGACCACGGTAAACTGCACTATTAACCGCGACCGTACTTTTCCAGCAGCGCTTCAGCAATCGCCAGCGTTTGGGCATCGGCAACGCCGTCCCAGCGCTCGGGGCGAAAGTGCATCTGGAAAGCCATAATCACCCGCTTCTGCTGCGCCTGGGTCATTTCCGGCGTCACCTGATAGCCGTAGCGGGACAGCACGTCCAGCAGATCTGCCGTTTCGACCGGTTCGTATGACGGACGTCCCTGTAAATAAAACGCCACGCGCTGCGCATCCGGCCATGCGCCAATCCCCTGCTCCGCCAGCCTGCGCCACGGGAAGAGTGGCCCCGGGTCGTCTTTACGCTGCGGGGCGATATCCGCATGAGCAACCACGTTCTGCGGCGCGATGTGGTAGCGCGCAATGATATCTTTCGCCAGCGGGATCAGGGCGTCAATCTGCGCCGGATTAAACGGCATGAAGCTTTTTACCCCCACCGTTTTTTGCCAGCCGCGATTCTCCAGCTCAATACCAATCGAAGTATCGTTAATACGCGTGCTGCCGCGCCAGAAGCTGATACCCGCATGCCAGGCCAGATCCTCTTCCGGCACCAGTTGCCAGATCCGCGGTTTACCGTTGTAAAGCGGCGGTTTCTCCGGGATCAGATAGTGAGAACTCACCTGATTATCCGTCAGCGTCGCCAGCGAAACGTCGAAATCATCGGCGGTGTAGTGGATCACCAGCACCTTGATGCGCGGATAAGCCGCCTGCGCCGGGTGGCGCGTATCCAGCTGATAGCCGTCGCGATCGATAATCCCTTTTTCCGTGGCGCAGCCCGCCAGCAGTAGCGTAAGCAGTACGCCTGCCCGGCCAATTCTCATCGCCGGGTCTTCACCGCAGTGCCGCTGACGCTCACCATCAGCATGCTGCTGTCTTTACCGACGGTTTCGTAATCAATATCAATACCGACTATCGCATCCGCGCCCAGCGCTTTCGCCTGCTCGCTCATCTCTTCGAAAGCGATTTCCCGCGCCTTACGCAACTCCTTTTCATAGGCACCGGAACGACCGCCGACGATATCGCGAATGCTGGCGAAAAAATCGCGGAATACGTTAGCACCGAGAATTGCTTCCCCCGTGACGACGCCGCAGTATTCGATAATCGGCTGACCTTCCAGGGTCGGGGTGGTTGAGAATTGCATGGTGAGACTCCTTCTTTAGCGTTCAATGCGTTAGCTCTAAGGGTCAAGCACAATCCCTATCTGATACACTATGCTTGTAAAGATATTCTAACGTAGTGAGCTTATAAGGAAATCATCATGCGCTACAAAGTTCTTGCATTAGTCCTCCCCTGCGCGCTGGCGCTCAGCGCCTGTACTACCGTCACGCCTGCCTACAAAGATAACGGCACCCGCAGCGGCCCTTGCGTCGAAGGCGGTCCGGATGACGTGGCGCAAAAGTTTTATGACTACCAGGTACAGAATCGCAATAGCGATTTAACCGCGCTGCGTCCATATCTGAGTGACGACCTGGCGAAGCTACTGAACGATGCTCGCCAGGACCCATCAAATCATACCCTGCTGCAGTCTAACCTGTTCTCCAGTAGCACCACGCCAGCCGACAGCGCCAGCGTCGCCAGCGCCTCCACGATCCCTAATCGCGATGCGCGTAATATTCCGCTGCGCGTTGAGCTGAAACAGGGGACGCAAAGCTGGAAAGACGAAGTGCTGATGATTCAGGAAGGCCAGTGCTGGGCCGTGGATGACGTGCGCTATCTCGGCAATAACTCCCATGCGCCGGCGGGAACCCTGCGTCAGAGTCTCGAAAAACGCTAACCGGCGTCGTTGAAGCCATGCGGCCAAACTGATAACCCCGGTAAAATGTCGGCATTTACCCAGCTAATGCCGACATTTACTCCCCTCCCCTTCGTGAACCCATATTTTGTGCTACCTTTAAATGTAAACGTGGTTTACATTTAACTTTTAACGCATAAATATTGCATAACTATTCTGCCAAAGGTACTATTTGCGGCCTCAATTGCTATTTGTATCAGACTGCCCAGATGAGCATTAAATTAAACGGCATTAATTGCTTCTACGGCGCGCACCAGGCGCTGTTCGACATCACGCTGGATTGCCCGCAGGGGGAAACGCTGGTGCTGCTCGGCCCAAGCGGTGCCGGTAAAAGCTCGCTGCTGCGCGTACTCAACCTGCTGGAAATGCCGCGTTCCGGTACCCTGCATATCGCCGGGAATCATTTCGACTTTACCAAAGCGCCCTCTGACAAAGCCATTCGTGAGCTGCGCCAGAACGTCGGTATGGTTTTCCAGCAGTACAATCTGTGGCCGCATCTGACGGTGCAGCAAAATCTGATTGAAGCTCCCTGCCGCGTACTCGGTTTAAGCAAGGATCAGGCTTTAGCCCGCGCAGAAAAACTGCTCGAACGTCTGCGCCTGAAACCCTACAGCGATCGCTATCCGCTGCATCTTTCCGGCGGTCAGCAGCAGCGCGTCGCTATTGCCCGCGCCCTGATGATGGAACCGCAGGTTCTGCTGTTTGATGAACCGACGGCGGCGCTCGATCCAGAAATCACCGCTCAGATAGTCAGTATCATTCGCGAACTGGCTGAAACCGGCATCACGCAGGTTATCGTCACCCACGAAGTGGAAGTGGCGCGTAAAACCGCGAGCCGCGTGGTGTATATGGAAAATGGCTATATCGTCGAACAAGGGGATGCTGGCTGCTTCGCGCATCCGCAGACCGACGCGTTTAAAAACTATCTTTCACATTGATGTTTTCGGGGAAATGACGATGAAAAAAGTACTGATTGCCGCACTTCTTGCGGGCATGAGCCTCTCCGCTACCGCAGCCCAGACCATTCGTTTCGCCACCGAGGCTTCCTACCCTCCGTTTGAAGCGATTGATGCCAATAACAAAATTGTCGGCTTCGATGTCGATCTGGCGAACGCGCTGTGTAAAGAGATTGATGCCACCTGTACCTTTACTAACCAGGCGTTCGATAGCCTGATCCCAAGCCTGAAATTCCGTCGTTTCGACGCGGTTATGGCCGGGATGGATATCACCCCCGAGCGTGAAAAGCAGGTGCTGTTCACCACCCCATACTATGAAAACTCTGCGCTGTTTGTCGGTCAGCAGGGTAAATTCACCAGCATCGAGCAGCTTAAAGGCAAAAAAGTCGGCGTCCAGAACGGCACGACTCACCAGAAATTCATCACCGATAAGCACCCGGAAATCACCACCGTCCCTTACGACAGCTACCAGAACGCGAAGCTGGACCTGCAAAACGGCCGCATTGACGCCGTGTTCGGCGACACCGCTGTCGTTACCGAATGGCTGAAGAGCAATCCGAAGCTGGGGGCTGTGGGCGATAAAGTCACCGATAAAGACTACTTCGGCACCGGTCTCGGCATTGCGCTGCGCCAGGGCAATACCGAGCTGCAGCAGAAATTTAACGCTGCGCTGGAAAAAGTGAAGAGCGATGGGACTTACCAGTCTATCTATAACAAATGGTTCCAGAAGTAACGCTGAATGAACGAATTTTTTCCATTAGCAAGCGCCGCCGGTATGACCGTCGGCCTTGCCGTTTGCGCCCTGATCATCGGCCTGGTGCTGGCGATGCTGTTTGCCGTCCTCGAGTCGGTGAAGCTGCGTCCGGTCGCCTGGCTCGCAACCGGCATTGTCACCCTTTTACGTGGACTACCGGAAATTTTGGTGGTTCTGTTTATCTATTTTGGTTCCTCACAGCTGCTGCTGAGCCTCTCTGACGGCTTTACGATCAATCTCGGCTTTGTGCAGATCCCGGTCCAGATGCAGATTGAGAACTTCGACGTCAGTCCGTTCCTGTGTGGAGCCATTGCGCTTTCCCTGCTGTATGCCGCTTACGCATCGCAGACCCTGCGCGGGGCGCTAAAAGCAGTCCCTCAGGGACAGTGGGAATCCGGTCAGGCGCTGGGGTTATCCAAATCCGCCATTTTCTTCCGTCTGGTGATGCCGCAAATGTGGCGTCATGCGTTGCCGGGACTCGGGAATCAGTGGCTGGTGTTGCTGAAGGATACCGCGTTAGTCAGCCTTATCAGCGTCAACGATCTTATGCTGCAAACCAAAAGTATCGCCACCCGTACTCAGGAGCCGTTTAACTGGTATATCATCGCGGCGGCAATCTACCTGGTCATCACGCTGTTGAGTCAGTACATCCTGAAACGTATTGATCAGCGTGCGACGCGCTTCGAAAGGAGTCCAGGCTGATGCTTGATTACTTACCCGAACTGCTCAAAGGGCTGCATACCAGCCTGACGCTAACCGCAGCCTCTATCGTTGTGGCGCTGATTCTCTCGCTCGTCTTTACCATCATCCTGACGCTAAAAACGCCGGGGCTGGTATGGATCGTGCGCGGCTATATCACGTTGTTTACCGGCACGCCGCTGCTGGTGCAGATTTTCCTGATTTACTACGGCCCGGGTCAGTTCCCGTCGCTGCAGGAGTATCCGGTACTCTGGCATCTCATTTCCGAGCCCTGGCTCTGCGCGCTGATTGCCCTCTCTCTCAACAGCGCCGCTTATACCACCCAGCTGTTTTATGGTGCTATTCGCGCTATTCCCGATGGCCAGTGGCAGTCCTGCGGCGCGCTGGGGATGAGCAAGAAAGATACGCTGGCTATTTTGCTACCGTATGCTTTCAAACGCGCCCTCTCCTCTTACTCCAACGAAGTGGTGCTGGTGTTCAAGAGTACTTCTCTGGCCTACACCATTACCTTGATGGAAGTGATGGGCCACAGCCAGCTGCTCTATGGCCGTACCTATGATGTGATGGTGTTCGGCGCCGCCGGGATTGTTTATCTCATCGTCAACGGTCTGCTGACGCTGCTGATGCGTCTGGTTGAACATAAAGCACTGGCTTTTGAGCGCCGTAATTAAAAACGCATAACCAGCCAAACGAAGACGGATAAATTCGCTGAATTATCCGTCTTTTTTTATTTAGATTAAAATAGTTATCCATATTTATTGAATATAAATTCATTTGATGGCATTGTTAATCCCAGCCACAGACACGGCACAACAACATAAGATTGACCGACGGGAGTTTGACAATGAAAAAGTTAGTTCTGGCCGCACTGCTTACCTCTTTCGCCTTTGGCGCCGCAGCCGCAGAGAAAATCAGCTTTGGCGTTTCTGCAACCTATCCACCGTTTGAATCGATGGACGCCAACAACCAGATCGCCGGTTTCGATATCGACCTGGCAAACGCGCTGTGCAAACAAATGCAGGCTGAATGTACTTTTACCAACCATGCTTTCGACAGCCTGATCCCGGCGCTCAAATTTAAAAAATATGATGCGGTTATTTCCGGTATGGACATTACTCCAGAACGTAGCAAGCAGGTGGCATTTACCGACCCGTACTACGCCAACTCCGCGCTGGTGATTTCGAAGAAAGATGCTTACCACTCTTTCGACGATCTGAAAGGCAAGCGCATCGGTATGGAAAATGGCACCACGCATCAGAAATACCTGCAGGATAAACACCCGGAAGTGAAAACCGTGGCCTACGATAGCTACCAGAATGCATTTATCGACCTGAAAAATGGCCGTATTGATGGGGTATTTGGCGATACCGCCGTGGTTAACGAATGGCTGAAAACCAACCCGCAGCTGGGTGCGGCGACGCCGAAAGTCACCGACCCGCAATACTTTGGCACCGGCCTCGGCATTGCGGTACGCCCGGATAATAAAGCACTACTGGAAAAACTGAACGCTGCGCTGAAGGCAATTAAAGCCGACGGCACCTACGACAAAATCAGCAATCAGTGGTTCCCGGAGTAATCCTTCCCGGAGGCGGCGCGGTGCGCCTGTCCGGGCTACCCAGCCCGCAGGCGACTGTGAACCTGTAGCCCGGGCAAGGCGCATCAAGCGCCGCCCCCGGGATGATAATGTGCAACCACACGACCTGGACAGAGCCGGTCAACAAACCAAGAACCTTAAACCGGCAGGGTAAACTGGAAACAGGCCCCTGCTGGTACTTCCAGAAGGCGTATATCGCCGCCGTGTAGCTGTAGCATCCTGCGCACAATCATCAACCCTAACCCCCCTCGCGATGCGCTTTGCGCACCAGGCTCCAGCACCGAAGGCCGTTCAAACAACGTTGCCCGTAGCTCACCAGCTACTCCCGGCCCGCTGTCAGCCACCTCGACGATAATCTCCTGCTCTGACTCACGTGCCGTCAGGCGAATAGTCCCGCCTTCCGGGGTGTGCCGCAGGGCGTTATCAAGTAGATTAGTCAGCACCCTTTCGATCATCGACAGGTCCGCGACAACCGGCGGCAAACCCTCCGACAGCTCCAGCTGCAAAGCAATTTTTCGCGTGGCGATCGTCAAATCGAACTTTTGCGCCACGTCCTGCATCAGCTCAGCCAGCGCAAACTTCTCCGGCTGCGGCTTAATCCCCCCGTGCTCCAGGCGGGCCAACTCAAACAGCTGCTGAGAAAGATGGCGAACTTTATTCCCCTGACGTAGCGCGATGTTCAGATACTGTTTGTTCTCCTCCACCGTGAGTCGATCGGCCTTAAGGGTCAATGTTTCCAGATAGCCCAGCAACGAGGTCAGCGGCGTGCGCAGGTCGTGAGAGATATTGGCGACGAATTCGCGACGCTGGCGATCGCTATCAGCCAGGCGATCCCACTGCCCGGCAATCTGGCGGGCCAGCTCGATAAAGCGGTTGTATAGCACGGCGACTTCATTGCCCGGATTCGCTTCCGGCGTTTGCGCCGCCAGCGCCTTAATCGCGTGAATGCTGTCTTTTTCATCCGTCGCTACCAGCGCGGTAAGCTGGCGTACCGGACGCGTGACCCAGTACCAGGCAAGCCAACCCGCCAACAGGCCAAGACCAACGACCAGCACAAGGGTCCACAACAACAGACTCCCCAACGTTTTCTGCCATGCGTTTACCGCCAGTTCATTAAAGGTCTCGCCTTGCAGAATGATGTACAGATAGCCGCGCAGCTGGCCATCCTGCCTTAGCGGCGCGACGCTGAACACTTTCTGCTGGCCGATACTGCGCGGGTCGTCGCCATAAATCGGCCAGGTGCCGCCGGAAAGAAAGGTTTGTACTGGCTCAAGATCAATGCGCTGGCGCTTGATATGGCCCGGCGGTGCGGCGTCGGCCAGCAGCTCGCCGTCGGGTGAAACCAGATACAGCTCGACGCTGGGGTTGAAGGTCATCAACCGGTCGAAAAGCGGTTTCAGCATCTGGCGGTCAACCTGCCCCTGGGAGTCAAGAAGTGGTTCGCGGGCGGCAATTTGCTGCGCCAGTCCGGCAGAGAGGCGCTGCACCATCGCATTACCATATTGCGCGCTGCTGTAAAGCTGGATCAGGCACACGGCGATGGCGCAGAGCAGCAGCAGCGAGGTGAAAACCAACGCCAGGCGCTGGCTGAGGCTGAGACGGTGGATCATGACAGCGCCTCTTTGCGCTCCACGGCGAACTTATAGCCTTTTCCCCAGACGGTCAGGATGATGTCAGGTTCAGCCGGGTCGTGCTCAATTTTGGTACGCAGGCGGTTGATATGGGTGTTGACCGTATGCTCATAGCCATCGTGCTGATAGCCCCATACCTGGTCAAGCAGCGCAAGACGGGAAAAGACCTCTCCCGGGTGGCGGGCAAAGTAGTACAGCAGGTCAAACTCGCGCGGCGTCAGATCCACCGTCTCGCCGCGCAGCTTGACCTCACGGGACAGCGGGTCGATGCTCAGGCCGTGACTGGTGATGCGTCCGGCATCCATCAACAGATTCTGGCCCATTGCCTCCTGACGGCGAAACACCGCTTTTACCCGCGCAATCAGTTCGATAATTGAAAAGGGTTTGGCCAGGTAATCATCGGCCCCCATTTCCAGCCCCTGCACGCGCTGGGTTTCGCTGGCGCGGGCGCTGATAATAATGACCGGCAGGTAACGAGTTTGCTGGCGAATACGCCGACAGATCTCCAGACCGTCAACGCCGGGCAGCATCAGATCGAGAATCACTGCATCCCAGACCTCTTTTTCCAGCTGCTGTAGCGCCTGCGCACCGTCCGCCTCGTGGACAATCTGATACCCTTCATCCTGCAGATTCAGGCGCAGCAGCGCGGCGATATCGTCATCATCTTCAACCAACAGAATTCTCTTAGCCACCGGCAGCACTCCGCTTTTCATACATTCTGATTAGCCAAGCTTACCCGATCTTTGCCTGCTGAAGAGTTCACATTTTAGTTAAACTTCGCGAACCAACAGGGTCAGCACCTCATAGTGGGCGGTGTGGGGGAACATATCAAACAGCTGCACGCGTTCGATACGATACCCGGTCAGACGAGCGATATCTTTCGCCATCGTCCGGGCGTTACAGCTGGAGTAGATAATAAAGTCAGGCGCCATGCGGCTTAAATAGTCGCACAGCTCGTTGCCAATACCGCGACGCGGCGGATTCACCAGTACCAGCTCAGGAACCTCCCCTTCGCCGGTGGCAAACTGCGTAGAGTCGAGCGCCTGAAAATGCAGATTGTGTAAACCTAACTCCGCCGCCGACTGCTTTGCGCAGGCGATGGCTTCCGGGGCGATCTCAATCCCGGTCAGGCGCATCTGCGGCGTGGCGCAGTGCAGTCCAAAGCCGCCAACGCCGCAGAAGAGATCCCACATATGGTTAACCGGCAGTTGGCGCACCCAGTCGCGAGCGGTGGCATACAGCTGGCTGGCAACCGTCGGGTTAGTCTGAAAGAAACTCTGCGGGCGGATCCACAGCGGCACGCCGTTGAAGTTTTCCGCCAGCGCCTGCCGATCGGTGAGGAAGATTTCCTGCTCTCCCTCCATGATAGCCATATGCACCGGCTGAATATTGGCGGTAATCACTTTCAGTTGCGGAAGCTGTACCTGTAACTCCGGCAGCGCCGCGCGCAGTTGGGCAAGCTTGGTCTCTGAGCGCAGAACAAAACGCAGCATCATACCGCCATCCTGCTGGCTTTCGGTGAGCAGAATATACTTCAGCTCTCCGCGCTTGCGGGCCACGTTATAGGGCGTGAGTCCGGCACGGGCGATAAACGGTTTAAGCGCGGCAAATACGGGGGCAAAACTTTGCGGGTAAAGCGGGCAATCAGTCAGGTCTTCCGGCGTACCATCACGGTGCAGCATCCCGAGCAGCGGGCGCTCAACGCTGCCGCTGACCACCATTTTGGCTTTATTGCGAAACCCGGTTTCCGGGCCGCACAACGGCGCGCACCAGTTGGCTACCGGAGCATCCGTCAACAGCGTACGCAGGTCGGCCATTTTACCGGCGAGCTGTTGAGATATCGGCAGTTCGAGCCACTGGCAGGAGCGACAGCGGTTCGCGTCATAAAGTGCGCAGTGCATAACAAGACCTTCAAAAAAACAGGGGCGGGGATTGTATCACCGTTACTGTAAACGGAAAAAGCGTCGGCACGGCGCAGGAACAAACAGAATGGCCAACACCAGCAGATCCGGCAGTTTTTGCAGCACCAGAGAACGAAATATTTCGCGCTTCGACTCTCCGGCGATGCTAAAGAGCTCGGGATAACCGTAGCCCAGAGAAGCGGCCCACAGGTAGCCAATCACGATAATCTGAGTCAACAGGAACAGCCAGCGCGCCCAGTTACGCCCTTTTACCAACGAAAACGCGCACCAGATCTCAACAAAAACCAGCACCAGGCTTGAGAGGAAAACCAGGGTTAACGCCCACGTCTGCACGCTGCGATGGACAAACTCTTCAATACCCTGAACGCCAAGCTGATTGAGGATCATCAGCAAATCCAGGCCACGGATTAAAATAATGGCGAAAGCCGCCACCTGCACCAGTGCAGGAACGTTAAGACGAGCATGAGACGAGTGCGTTTTTGTAAACAATCCCAACGTAAAGTCTTCCATGAAAACGGCGCCACAAATGCGGCGCCGATGTTAACTCTATTGCAGATATTATACCCTAAATAATTCGAGTTGCTTAAAGGCGGCAAGGGAGGGAGTCCCCAGGAGCATAGATAACTATGTGACTGGGGTGAGCGACAAATCTGCCGGGAGCAGATTTGAACGTCGCTTGCGACGGCCCGTGAGGGCGAGGCCCATGGATGGGCCGAGTAATCCGTAGCCAACACATAAGCAACTTGAAGTATGACGGGTATAGGCGGTTCAGCCCCTTCTTGCACGCTGGATATCGCGCACCCGCTGCTTTTCCGCGCGGGCCATTAAATACCAGGCGATAAAACCAACAATCCCGACCACGCCGAGGATTAAGGTCGCCAGGGCATTGATCTCCGGATTGACACCCATACGCACGCTGGAGAAGACCAGCATCGGCAGCGTTGTCGCACCTGGTCCGGAAACAAAGCTGGCAATTACCAGGTCATCCAGTGACAAAGTGAACGCCAACAGCCAGCCCGAAACGACCGCCGGCATAATCATCGGCAGCGTAATGACAAAGAAGACTTTAAGCGGCGCTGCGCCAAGGTCCATCGCCGCCTCTTCAATAGAGTGGTCCAGCTCGCGCAGACGTGACGAAATGACCACCGCGACGTAGGCGGTACAGAAGGTGACGTGCGCCAGCCAGATGGTCAACATTCCGCGATCCGACGGCCAGCCAATAGAGTGCCCCAACGCGACAAACAGCAGCAGCAGCGACAAACCGGTTATCACATCGGGCATTACCAGCGGCGCGGTGATCATAAAGGCAAAACCGTTTGAACCGCGAAAGCGACCAAAACGCACCATCACTACCGCAGCAATGGTGCCGAGGATCACCGCCGCCGTCGCGGCACAGGCGGCAATGGTCAGGCTCAGGCCTACCGCACTCATCATCGCATCGTCATGAAAAAGCTCACGATACCAGCGCGTTGACCATCCAGCCCATACCGTCACCAGCTTTGAGCTGTTGAACGAGTAAATCACCAGCATCAGCATTGGCGCATACAAAAAAGTAAAGCCGAGCACCAGAATCAAAATTCGCCACGGCGAACGGACTACCGGCAAATTATTCATCCGTGTTCCCCCACCTGTTTTTGCTGATGCTTGTGGAACCACATGATCGGTACGATCAGCAGCAACAGCATCACAATAGCTACCGCCGAGGCTACCGGCCAGTCACGGTTATTAAAGAACTCCTGCCACAGCACGCGGCCAATCATAATGCTGTCCGGGCCGCCCAGCAGTTCCGGGATAACGAACTCCCCTACCGCCGGAATAAACACCAGCATCGACCCGGCGATAATGCCGCCTTTGGTGAGCGGAACAATCACCTGGAAGAAGGTTTTCAGCGGCCTGGCGCCCAGATCCAGCGACGCCTCGACCAGTGAGTAATCGATACGCGTGAGAGCGGTATAAATCGGCAGCACCATAAACGGCAGATAGGCATAAACAATACCGATATATACTGCCAGATTGGTGTGCAGGATCTCCAGCGGCTGATCGATAACCCCCAGCCACAACAGGAAATTATTCAGTACGCCGTTGCTTTTCAACAAGCCCATCCAGGCATAAACGCGGATCAGGAACGATGTCCACGACGGCAGGATAACCAGCAACAGCAAGATATTACGGGTGGACGGCTTACTGTGCGCCACCGCCCACGCCAGCGGATAACCCATCAGCAGACAGCAGAACGTCGAAATTCCCGCCACCTGAAGCGACTGCAAATACGCTTCGAAATAGAGCGGATCGTCGGTGAGCTGCAGGAAATTGCCAAGATTCAGCGTTAGCGTCAGCTGGCCGTCAGCCCACTCCAGCAGATCAGTATAGGGCGGGATTGCCCGCGCCATCTCTGCAAGACTGATTTTAAACACAATCAGGAACGGCAGCAGAAACAGCAGGATCAGCCACACGTAAGGCAGCGCGATGACCAGCTTGCGTCCGTGGGCCATCTGCAGGCGCGCCAGCCACAGCGCAAAACCGCCCGGCTTTTTCGCGCCTGACGGAGGTTCTAATGTACTCATCGCCCTCTCCTTACACCGTCAGCACGACGCAACTATCGGCGTCCCAGCACAAACGAACTTCGTCACCCCAGGTCGGTGCCCCCTTACGGTAACGGTGTTCATTCTGTAGCTGAGCGCTGATCATCTGCCCGCTTTTCAGGCGTACATGGTAGATAGACAGGTCGCCGAGATAGGCAATGTAGATAACCTCGCCCACCGCAAAGTTGTAGCCGTCCGCCGGAGGCTCTTCGCAAAGCATGATTTTTTCCGGACGCAGGGCTACCCACACCGGGACGTTATCTACGACGGAAGCATCCGGATCGACCTTCAGCGGATGCGTCAGCCCCGGCGAATCCAGCACCAGGCCATCTTCCTGACGCTCTTTCACCAGTCCTTCGAAGACGTTTACCGAACCGATAAACTCCGCGCTGTAGCGGGTGGTCGGATGTTCATAGATCTCTTCCGGCTCACCGATTTGCACAAACTTACCGCGGTTCATAATGGCGATGCGGCCCGCCATGGTCATCGCCTCCTCCTGATCGTGGGTGACCATGACGCAGGTCACCCCAACGCGTTCAAGGATATCGACCACTTCCAGCTGCATCCTGTCGCGCAGCTTCTTATCCAGCGCCCCCATCGGCTCATCAAGCAGCAGCAGCTTTGGCCTTTTCGCCAGGCTGCGGGCCAGCGCCACGCGCTGGCGCTGGCCACCAGAAAGCTGATGCGGTTTGCGCTTCGCGAACTCCTGCATATGCACCAGCGCCAGCATCTCCTGCACCCGGCTGGTGATTTCAGCTTTTGGCAGCTTGTCCTGCTTGAGGCCAAAAGCGATATTTTGTTCCACCGTCATATGGGGAAACAACGCGTAGGACTGAAACATCATGTTGATAGGCCGCTGATACGGTGGCACCCGCGCCAGGTCGACGCCATCGAGAACAATCTGCCCGGCTGTTGGCTGTTCAAACCCTGCCAGCATGCGCAGCAGGGTCGATTTACCACAGCCGGATGCGCCCAGCAGGGCAAAGATTTCGCCTTTGTAAATGGTGAGATTGACGTCATCGACGGCGTGCTGCCCATCAAACGACTTGGTTAAATTACGGATTTCCAGTAGCGGGGTCAGCGCTTTGGGGGCTTTCGCCTGCGGGCGGGGGGTTACGTCGTTCACGGGGTGCTCTCCGGCAGAAATCAAAACTGGTGCAAACGCACTGTCATGGTGCGTATCGCCGGGCGATGCTAACGCTTGCCCGGCCTACGGTTTTTGTCGGCCCGGTAGCATTAACGCCACCGGGCAACAGTATCAAAAGCCGTTATTTTCCGCTTTTCACTTTCGTCCATGCGCGAGTACGCACGCGGTCGATTTTTGGATCCTGTACTTTCAGGGTGAATAGCTTGGCAAATACGTCAGCCGGTGGATAAATTGCCGGGTTATTGCGAATCTCCTCGCTCACCAGCGGCGTGGACGCTTTATTACCGTTGGCGTAGTAAACGTGATCGCTGATATGGGCGATAACGTCCGGGCGCATCAGATAGTTCAGGAACTGATAAGCCTCATCTTTATTCTTGGCATCCGCAGGCATAGCGAAGACATCAAAGAACGCCAGCGCGCCCTCTTTCGGGATAAAATAGGAGACGTTTACCCCGTTCTTGGCTTCTTTCGCCCGATTCGCTGCCTGCCATACGTCGCCTGCCCAGCCGATCGCAACGCAGATATCGCCGTTAGCCAGATCGTTTATGTACTGCGATGAGTGGAAATAGCGGATATTCGGACGCAGCTTCAGCAGCAGCTCGGTCGCCGGGCCGGTGTAGTCATCGGCTTTACTGCTATTAGGATCTTTGCCGAGATAGTTCAGCACGGTGGCGAATATCTCTTCCGGGGCATCGAGGAAGGAGACGCCGCAGCTTTTCAGTTTCTCCAGATTTTCCGGCTTCATCACCAGATCCCAGCTATCCAGCGGCGCATCTTTACCCAGCACGGCTTTCACTTTATCGATGTTGTAGCCGATGCCGGTTGTCGCCCACAGGTACGGGATCGCGTATTTATTGTCCGGATCATGCTTTGCAACCAGCTTCAACACTTCCGGATCGAGATTTTTCCAGTTAGGGAGTTTGCTCTTATCGAGCGGCTGGAACACCCCTGCCGCCAGCTGGCGTTCGAGGAAGCTCGCCGACGGCACCACCAGGTCAAAACCGGTGCTGCCCGCCATTAATTTTCCTTCCAGCACTTCATTGGAATCAAAAACGTCATACACCACTTTAATACCGGTCTCTTTTTCAAAATTCGCCACCGTATCCGGCGCAATATAATCAGACCAGTTATAAACATGCAGGGTTTTTTGTTCGGCTGCGAGCGAACCGGCAGAAACGGCCATCAGCGCACCCGTAACCAGACCTGTTAACCATTTTTTACCAAAGGCGGTCATATCTCTTATTCCTTCTCAATGCCCGTTAACAAGCGGGCTGAATATACGCACTTGTTTGCATGCAATAATCATGCATATTTTTTCATTGCCTAAGAAAAGGAGAGAGGACCTCTCCCGGAATGGTTGCCCGCAACTGGAAGCATCGTCAGAATAACTGTAGCCAGAATAAGAGGCTATAGCCCAGGTAAAAAAACGGCTTTTATCAATTTTTTATGCAATAAGGGTCTATGTGATAAGCCGAAAGCGGCAGAATAGCGGTGAAAAATTCTTTAAGAGAAGGTTAATAGCAGAATAAAAGTTGGAAATACGCAGCCGCCATGGCAGTGGCTGCGCTATTTTTCGACAGGCTTAGTGAAGAAAATGGTACTGAATATTCTCAGCAACCGACTCTTCTTCCTCAGACTTATACAGCACCTGATTGGCGCTGGCTTCGAGGATAACCATGGAAATCTGTTCTTCGCTCTGGCGGAAGAACCAGGCAAACTGATCGAGCGTTACGCCAACGCCGACGGTCAACGCCTGACAAACCACCAGTTTCGGTAGATTATCATCCTGAATATCGAGGAACGCCTTCACGGTCAATGAACTGGCGTTAATGGCCGAAAGATCGGCAGAAAGCGGCAGCAGCGCTGAAGGTTTAACTTCAGCCAGCGCGGAGAAAAGCACCACGTTATCCACCAGGTCAAGTTTGGCATCAAAAATGCCTTCGAAGTTTTGCATATGCGGCAAATGCAATGCCTGGCAGGAATCACACTCAAAAAAGCTGATGCCTAATTCGTCGAGCCATTGACGTAACGTATCAAGACCCGGAACGACCAGTGAATCCATATGACCTGTAACCTCTTACTGTGGAAAATGCGACGCCATAGCTTACGCAAAAAAAGCGCCGTATACCATGACGGTGTCGTGAAAGGGAATTATCCTCCCATTTTCAGACAAAATTCAGGCGTCGCCTGACGCTCGATCCAGGCGACCATCTTCCCGGCAATATCGACACCTGTGGTCGTTTCAATCCCTTCCAGGCCAGGAGAAGCATTGACCTCCATCACCAGGGGACCGCGCGTGGCGCGCAGAATATCAACGCCTGCGACGTCTAACCCGAGCGTTTGCGCCGCCTTAATCGCCATTTCACGCTCTTGCTCGCTAATGATCGCTACCGTTGCCACGCCGCCGCGATGCAGATTGGAGCGAAAATCGCCCTCCTTCGCCCGCCGTTCAATCGCCGCCACCACTTCATTCCCCACCACAAGGCAGCGTACATCTCGCCCTTTCGCCTCGGCGATATATTCCTGCACGAGGATATGCGCGTTCAGGCCGCGAAAAGCATCAATGACGCTCTCAGCGGCCTGACGAGTTTCAGCCAGCACGACGCCGATCCCCTGAGTGCCCTCCACCAGCTTCACCACTAGCGGCGCGCCGCCTACCATCGCAATCAGGTCGCTGGTATCGTCGGGCGAATGGGCAATACCGGTAAGCGGCAGATCGATCCCCTGGCGCGCCAGCAGCTGTAGCGAACGCAGCTTGTCGCGCGCGCGCGTGATGGCCACCGACTCATTTAGCGGATAGCTACCCAACAGTTCAAACTGACGCAGCGCAGCGGTACCGTAATAGGTGATTGCCGTTCCGATACGCGGGATAACCGCATCAAAATGTGGGAGCTGGCGACCTTTGTAGTGAATCGATGAGGCTACCGGACTGACGTTCATATAGCAGGAAAGCGGATCGAGGATTTCCACCTGATGACCGCGTTTTTGCGCGGCTTCACGCAGGCGTCGACATGAATAAAGCGTTCCATCCCGGGATAATATGGCAATTTTCACCCTGCACCTCTGCGAAAAGACCCGCTCTGGCGGGCCTCTGGTAGCGAACAACATCTAAAATTAGCGCTGACCTGGCGGAATCTCCTTGTGTCAGCCCGGGTGCAGTTTACACGCAATCAGCGCGTAGCCCACCCCTGCTTATGCAGATATTCGAGAATAAACGGACGACTCTCTTTGACGATGGTCCGCCGAATATGATCGCTCCAGGTATCGCGGCGCGTATTGCTGCCGCGAGAGAGATAATACTGCGCCATCTGTTCGTCATATTCCGCGAGTACCGCATCGTCTACCGGCTGATAGTGATTTTCATGCACCAGCATCGCCGACGGCATACGTGGTTTCACATCAGGGTTATCGGCAGGCCAGCCAAGGCACAGGCCAAACAGCGGCAGCACGTGCTGCGGAAGCTTCAGCAGCTCGGTCACCGCATCAATATTATTACGCAAACCGCCGATATAGACGCTGCCTAAACCAAGAGATTCCGCCGCCACTAGCGCATTCTGCGCCAGAATCGCAGTGTCGACGCAGCCCAGCAGCAGCTGTTCGGCCAGGCCCAATTGAGCGTCCGGGCAGATTTGCAGATTGCGGTTAAAATCGGCGCAGAATACCCAAAACTCAGCGGCCTGCGCCACGTGCTGCTGGCCGCCGCTTAGCGGTACCAGCTGTTGACGTATCTCAGGATCGGTAACGCGAATAATAGAGGAACATTGTAGAAAACTGGAGCTGGAAGCCCCTTGCGCGCTGGCAATAATCGCGGCGCGCTGTTCGTCGCTTATTGGCGCGTCGGTAAAATGGCGAATAGAACGGTGGCTACGCAGCAGCTCAATGGTCGGCGTCATCTCGTTTTTCTCTGTCAGGCAATGATGAAGGTGGGGTTTTGGTTTGCGTCAGCTGCGGGGCAAGCACTTTCGCCACCCGCCACATCAACGCTATGGCGGCCGGAAGCATTAGCAGGATCCCCGCGAAAATCATCAACAGCGCCGCCGTCGGGCTGGAAAACGGCGCGGGCAGGCTGACGTACTGGTTGAGCGAGAGCCAGGCAAGGGTCAATAGCACCATGCCGATAATCTCTACCACCAGTACGCTTTTAGGTAATGCTGCGGGCGATCGCATCACGCTCCTCCGATCCAAATCATTCGCGCAACCAGGCAAAACTGGTCACGTATCGGGCCAGTATAGCGGTTTCATCAACCTGATATTTATCAAACATAGCCTTAAACCATCAAAGCAAAAGGCAGAACCTTCTTTTCCTTAGCATCATAACGCGGCATGATACGCGCCATTCGCCATCAGGCTGAGATTTAAGGAGAGAAACGATGTTTACCGTAATTTTTGGTCGTCCAGGTTGTCCGTATTGCGTTCGCGCCAAAGAACTGGCTGAAAAATTGACCAATGAGCGTGATGATTTCAACTATCGCTACATTGATATTCACGCCGAAGGCATCAGCAAAGCCGATCTGGAAAAAACCGTGGGCAAACCGGTTGAGACCGTACCGCAGATTTTTGTCGACCAGAAACACATTGGCGGCTGCACCGACTTTGAAGCCTGGGCGAAAGAGAATCTCGGCCTATTTGCCTGAGATAGCTCAATCTTCTGAGGTATGCTTGCGTCTGGTATCAAGCCAGGCGCAAATAAACAAAAAGCAAAGCGCCCCAAGCGCGCACCAGAATACCGCGCTGAACATCCACGCCAGCTCCTGCCAGAAAGAACGCTGAGTCACAAAGAAAAGCCGCATCACCACCAGACAGATGGGAGCAGCCAGCATGGCGCCGATAAGCGGACGAAGCACCCGTTGACCGGGAGAGAGGCAGCTTGCCACCGCACCGGGTAGCAAAAAGAACAGCAGCCCGAGCTCAGGGTTACCGGTAGCCCGAAAGGCACCTTTCATATGTAACAACAGTGACAAACAAACCACAATAAATAGAAAGAACCCACAGATAATACCGGCCCAAGCACGCTCAGATTTCACGACATCCTCCTGATTTTGCCTCTAACCAACTTCCACTTCGCCCAGTCAGATAAAGATTCTGGCAATCCATGCCAATAAAAGATCCCGTCAAGGTAAAAACGATTGTTACTAGCCGCAGCCCGCAGGAAAGATTAAACTATCGACTATATTTTGCTGGTTATAACGGGATGCCAGAATAGCGTTCTGGACAACGCAAACGCTGGTCCAACCTTAGACCAAATAACCATTTCCTTCAACAACTTACTAGTAAATGAGAAGTTGGCTTTCGTGAATATAAACGTCGCAGATTTGTTAAACGGGAATTACATCCTGTTATTGTTCGTTGTACTTGCATTAGGTCTTTGCCTCGGGAAACTGCGTCTTGGGTCGGTACAACTTGGTAATTCCATTGGCGTTTTAGTCGTTTCCCTATTATTAGGCCAGCAGCATTTCAGTATTAACACTGATGCTCTGAATCTCGGCTTTATGCTGTTTATTTTTTGTGTCGGCGTAGAAGCGGGCCCCAACTTTTTTTCTATTTTTTTTCGCGATGGGAAAAATTACCTAATGCTCGCTCTGGTGATGGTCGGCAGCGCAATGCTGATCGCCATGGGGCTGGGTAAGCTGTTCGGCTGGGATATCGGCCTGACGGCCGGGATGCTCGCCGGAGCAATGACGTCCACTCCGGTGCTGGTTGGCGCCGGGGATACGCTACGCCACTTTGGCATGGCCAGCGACCAGCTAGCCCTCTCGCTCGATCATCTGAGCCTCGGCTACGCCCTGACCTATTTGATTGGTCTGGTGAGCCTGATTGTCGGCGCGCGCTATATGCCAAAGCTACAGCATCAGGATTTGCAAACCAGCGCCCAGCAAATCGCCCGCGAACGCGGACTCGATACCGACTCCCGGCGTAAGGTCTATCTGCCGGTGATCCGCGCCTACCGCATCGGTCCGGAGCTGGTGGCGTGGGCAGATGGTAAAAACCTGCGCGAGCTGGGCATTTACCGCCAGACCGGCTGCTACATCGAGCGCATTCGCCGCAACGGTATTCTGGCGAATCCGGACGGCGATGCGGTTCTGCAAATGGGCGATGATATCGCGCTAGTGGGCTATCCGGATGCGCACGCCCGCCTCGACCCAAGCTTTCGTAACGGCAAAGAGGTCTTCGATCGTGATTTGCTGGATATGCGCATTGTCACCGAAGAGATCGTGGTAAAAAACCACAATGCCGTTGGCCGCCGCCTGGCGCAGTTAAAGCTGACCGACCACGGCTGCTTCTTAAACCGCGTTATCCGCAGCCAGATTGAAATGCCTATCGACGATAACGTCGTCCTCAACAAAGGCGACGTGCTGCAGGTTAGCGGCGATGCGCGTCGCGTCAAAACCGTTGCGGACCGCATCGGCTTTATCTCTATTCACAGCCAGGTGACCGACCTGCTCGCCTTCTGCGCCTTCTTTATCGTTGGCCTGATGATCGGCATGATTACCTTCCAGTTCAGTTCGTTCAGCTTCGGCATCGGTAACGCCGCCGGTCTGCTGTTTGCCGGGATCATGCTCGGCTTCCTGCGAGCTAACCACCCGACGTTCGGCTATATCCCGCAGGGCGCGCTGAATATGGTGAAAGAGTTTGGATTAATGGTGTTTATGGCCGGTGTAGGGCTCAGCGCAGGAGCGGGCATTAATAACGGCCTCGGCGCCGTCGGTGGCCAGATGCTGGCGGCGGGTCTCATCGTCAGCCTGGTGCCGGTGGTTATCTGCTTCCTGTTCGGTGCATACGTCCTGCGTATGAACCGCGCGATGCTCTTCGGCGCAATGATGGGTGCCCGCACCTGCGCCCCGGCAATGGAAATCATCAGCGATACCGCGCGCAGCAACATTCCGGCGCTGGGATACGCCGGCACTTATGCCATCGCTAACGTGTTGTTAACCCTGGCTGGTACGCTGATTGTCATCATCTGGCCGGGGTTACAGTAAGTTTTTCAGAAAAAAAACGCACATACGCAGAACTTTTTTTGCTGGCATCAGTCATAAGTAGTGCCACTGCTTTTCTTTGATGTCCCCATTTTGTGGAGCCCATCAACCCCGCCGCTTAGGTTCAAGGTTGATGGGTTTTTTGTTGTCTGAATTTTGTAGCCAGGCGGTATGAAAATGGCAACTGATGTAGTGAGGGAATCGAGTACGGTTCGGTGCCTGGCTGGGCCCGGATCGGCTAATCCGAGCCCATATGAGCTCTCTCCCTTTAATGAAATATTTATCGCAATTGGCTTGCAAATAAACCGATGACCAGAGCACACGACCAAATGAGGTCATGTCACGGCTCAGCATATCTGGGCACAGGGCATCAGTCACCGCTATCCACTGGAGGCAACGAAGACTGCATTTTTTTGATTTTTAACAAGAGAACTCTCTCCCATATGATCAATATACCAGTGACAAAGACCAGCCACTCTTTATCTGGCAAGTGATATGCTAAATACATTAAAAATGCAGAAAATACACTCACCATTAATATATTAATTTTATCACTGGTGAAAAATAAAAATTTCATTTCAAAATTTATAAATTTATCTAGCATGTTTTTCACCGTATTTGCCATGCCCCACTGCTTGCCGCGCTTGAGGAGGAAGTACAAGCACCTATAGCCGTCATCCCCGCCGCGATAGCCGCAACTGGCCCCCAAAGACAGAAACAATCATAGCTCCTGCGGCAAGCGCGCAATTGCGATCAACGCTTTCATATAATCCTGCAGAGATAACCGTCAATTGCTTCATTTTCATCTCAATGGTTAATATAAATGTGCTGTATTTTCAGCAATAGACTAAATACAAATAGCCGCGCAGAACAGTACTACAATTGTTATCGGCCCTCAGGGATTGGAGAACCTTCCACTAAGTCAGACCTATGCCAGGTTTGCTATATTGTTATCGATTAATAACCACAACCAGCTCCAGAGGTAGCACCTCCTGAACTACCTGTGTTTGCACCAACGGCAACACTTAGCCCGCCCAAAATACCGCCAAGTATCATTCCTCCAGGTCCAACAGGGCTTCCAGCAACAATACCTGTAGCAATAGCCCCCAGAGATCCAATAATAATCCCCATGCCTGTAGCATTTGCGACTGTTGCTGGGGCACCACCAGCACCAAAAACATATTCTAGTTGAGATTGAGTTAATTCTCGCATACCATTTCCTTTTAGTTTTCTATAAAAAATTCATGAGTTTTTTAAATGCATTAAATAAATTTACAAAACCTAAATAAACGATACAAGCCAATAATATATCAACAAAAGAATTATCCTCCCCCATAATTTTCAACGATGAGAATGAAACAAATATGACTGTAAGAGGGAAACTCAAAACAGCTGATATTTTATTAATCCAGAATGATTTAGCATTACGATCCATTTTTAATTTCCCTTAAGATATGAGTCGTCCCGGTTGATCGATGATTCATCAGTATGTTGATGCAAAACATTCAAGTTATATAGCATGACAATCAATAAAATACAGAAATATACTGTATTGCATAAAGCCATTATTAACTATCGAAGGCGCATGATCTTTTTTTTCCTGCTTAACCAATGTGGTCGCCCTTGTCCCCATGGATGTAGCTGAATGAAGCGTTCAATCGCCTTACGGCCAAATCCAGGCTTGCAACAAAAATCAAGAAGCCAGATTTTACCATCCTCATTCCATTCGGAGGGATGAAGCCTGAACTCAGGATCGTTAAGCAAACGCGCTTCAGTATCCGCTTCCAGATATGCCCAGGTAATATACGCTAAAGGAAGCCCACTTCTGTCGAAGAGGAATTTTATCTGATTATGCTGTATAGCAAATTCAGTCCAGAGCTGAATACTTAAAACAGGATAAAGACTGTAATTACGAGAATGAAACATACAACTCACTGCAAAACCGATCTGCTCCTGAACCGACCACTTTTCCTGACCATTGACTTTTTCACTGATATACAACGTCATTTTTATCACCTTGGGATATATAGCTGACGACCTAACGCCTCTCTTGCAAATAGTTGCATTCTGCTTCCCATTTCGGTGAATGCTTGTTGCAAAGATAAGGCATCATTACCATAAGTATCTAGTATGCCCGAAATTTCATCAGACATTCGCACTTTCCCAAGAATATCTCTGGGCTGGAGCCTTTTTCTGGCTCGCTGTTCAACTCCTTGCATAATTCTAGATATATCATCGCCTTGTATTTCTGCTAGCCAATAAATCGTGTCAGTAAAATGTCGTAATGCTTCAAGAAAATAAACATCATGTTCTATATCGCTATCATCAGGAATAAATTGCCTTTGGCTAAGGTGGATTAAACTCATCACTAACACTTGCAACTGAGACTCCTCTCCTTCAATTCTCTGCGGGCAATACAAAGTTTCACTACGTTTTTCGAGCAAGGTGATAAAACTATTGACCAGTTGCTTCAGTAATTCAGGTATACGTCCTATTTGCAAATTCTCTGTAGGTATACCGAGTAATTCCAGATAACCCCGGTAACAAGCTTCCTGGAAGGTGTCTCGAAAAGTATTCTCAACATGCTGCCGGGCAATCAGCGTGAAAGAGGAGTCGAACAGGTATTTACCAAGATACAGACAAAGATCGGACAATCCTTGCTGAAGAACCCATGGTTCTTTCATCATCTGTACAACCCGAAGTCTGTGATCAAAATTATCGCGATAATCACCAGGAAATAAGCATCTGAGCCCATTGAAATCCAACAGCCGGCCATCTGTCGCTATATTTGAAGGAGAGGTAGTCAATCGTAAAAAACGTGTACGACAAAACGCCATTTGCCAAGCCTGTCGCCGAGCTAGTTCACATAAACCTTCAATACAATAAAGCTGCGGATTGCATTGAGCTTCTACACTAAAACCTTCAAACGGTATCGGTAGACATCCAGGCAGCATGGGGATCACCGCTTTGACTCTTCGGGCGTCATGCATCAGTTGCCCAATATATTCAAATTGTGGCCGAAAGTAAGGTGCTCGCTCAAAATGTGCAGGACGAATTACAGGTTCACGAACCAGTAATGCGCGTCGCAAAGGAATGCGTGAATTCTGTATGAAGCTGTTAGTCAGCAAAACAGCCCGCGCTCTTACGGCCCCATAAGGCAAGACATCCGCCAATACCTCGCCCCATAAAGCCTCATAAATTGCGTCGTTAACATCAAGCGCACCATTGGAATGGTGTCTGTCTGAACCTTCCCCAACTAAAAGGTTAGCTCCGATTCCTTTTATCTGATTAAGGCCATCAAAACCGCAACGAGCACCTCCGCCGTTACGTTGAAGCCCACTACCACCATAACGTTCCGCCTGGAATATCTTTGCATGAGCGGAACTGTCTGGATCAACCAGATAGCTACAGTTGTTTTGCAAAGTTTCTCTATCTGAGATTTCAGGAGCACACCATATCAAGATAGAATCTACCCGCCGTGCGGTAAAAGGAATAAGGTTCACCGTCAGGTCGCTAAGCGAAAGAGAATACTTCATCTGGTCAAATTCTCCATAGGGTATATATAAGGGCGAATAAATTCATGAACGCGATAAAATATTTTTCGCTCAACTTATGGCAAACTCATCACGTTAAGTTTGATACTATTACCAATATAGCTCTGAAGTTTTCTATCAAAACATCAGCATCGAATACTCGAGAAGAGTTGTTAACATGATTAAAGATGACATGATCGTCTTTGTATCAATGTGATTACTGCTATCTGATTTTTTCTGATTTACTGCAAGTTCCATTTTTTCATTCCACCCCATCAAAAGAGAATGATTGTCATTTACTTATGGCGAAAAAATGTCATAGTGTAACTACAAAGTCAAATGATAATTTACGTTATATAGATAAATAAGAGACAGACATTGTCATTCACCCAATTAATAAATAGGCATTTATCTACATCATAGTTTTATGCATATATACAACCTTCAGTTATGGAGAAACACATGATTAATGATGAAAAATCCCCTTTACTTACAGCAGAGAATTCTACCTTCGCTATCGACCTTCATATAGTTCATGTTACTTCACAAAAAATAGAACACGATGAATATATTTGTGGCTGCGGAGAAAATAACTGCAGTGGATGCGGTTATGAACTGTAACAAACAAAATTCACAAATTCATTTCACGGAACTTCATAAATGAGAATAGTATCCTCTTTTGCACTTCGTAATGTCAGTACTGAAATGCGTATACGTGCCCAGTTATCCACATGTACATCGTTGGATATTGCGCAATTCTGGAATGATGTAAAAAACCTGAGCACGCCCCTGATTGCCGAATCTAATGGAATCGGTAAATTCTATGAAGTCACTTTCTTATGGCGCTCAGAGAAGCCTCTATTGAGCGTTTATGTTCGCTTGAACCGAGTGACAGATAAACGCAATGTAACAAGAGGGTTGATGACTCGTATCCCATCAAGCGACATCTGGACGCTAACCCTTAGATTACCAGCAACATATCGAGGTTCATATTCGATAATCGAAATACCACAGGGAACGACACCTGAACAAATGACTGCTCTTGGTGGTCGCTTTTCCCCTCTTACTGGACAATCAGATCCACTTAACAAAGCACCGAGTATCAACTCAGGAAGTGGTGTTAAAGAGTCGATTTTGTCGCTAAAAGACGCGCCCGAACAAAATGAATGGATTGATCTGCAGGGTACTTACTCTGGAAAACTTATCAGTTCTTACTCACTTATTGCCAGCCGTAAACGCCGTATTCGCACCTATTTTCCTGATGTAGCCAACACCATCCCACTGGGATTACTTGTGTTACCAGATGCAGAAACATGGTTTGACCGCATAGGAGTACTGGAACCCATAGATATCGCGATTAAAAATGGTCGTATCAGCCCTATAGCCGTACTAGGAATTGATAATCTTGATGAATCAGATCGTTCAACAATCCTGGGAGGAAACAGTGAATTTATACTCAATATTGTCGACAACTTAATTCCCCAATTACGAGAAAATTATCCCGACAGAGTATGGGCAGGACGTTCAAAAACCGTTTTCGCGGGCCAAAGCCTTGGAGGTGTTAGCGCATTGATGGCCGCTTTATACGCGACAGAAACTTTTGGCTCCATAATCTGCCACTCTCCATCAATGTGGTGGTCACCAGACAGAGATACTCCTCCCTTCAGGTTTACTGAAAATGATATATCCTGGGTAAGTAAACGCGTATTATCCCGGCCTCCGAAAAAAGTGCAAATCAATTTATGCGTAGGATCCTTAGAAGGGGCCACCGTTTCACATGTCCAGCAGCTACATCAAGGGTTACTTGCATCCGGAGTGGAAAGTGTTCTTTCTATTTATTCTGGCGGTCACGATTATGCATGGTGGCGTGGGGCCCTTCTTGATGGGCTAGCAACACTTTGACATTCAGATAAACACTCTTTAGCTAATTTGGCTGTAACAGATAGATACTTCAAAAAGTGGAGTATCGGCATTAATTTCCAGCAGGAGAATTTCTTGTGCGTGTTCTATTTATTGGTCCACCCTTATATGGCCTATTATATCCAATACTTTCACTCGCTCAGGGCTTTCGTGTAAATGGACATGAAGTACTGATTGCTAGCGCAGGTAAATTTGCGCAAAAAGCGGCTGAAGCTGGTTTAGTCGTATTCAATGCTGCCCCCGACCTCGATTCAGAAGCTGATTATCAACGTCGAGAAAAAATTCGGAAGCAGAACAATATAGTAGGCAATTTTTCTTTTTTTAGTAATGATATGGCCGATCAATTAATTGAATTTGCAGGCAAGTGGCAACCTGACTTGATAATCTATCCACCACTTGGCCCAGTAGGCCCGTTAATTGCGGCTAAGTATGGTGTTCCCGCAGTTATGCAGACGGTAGGATTCGCTCATACCTCCTTGCACATAAAAATGATGACACAAACTTTGGCCGATACTTATACCCGCCATGGCGTTGCCTCTCCCCCACAAGATCTTGCCTGGATTGATGTTACGCCTCCAAGTATGAGTATTCTTAAAAATGACGGCGAACCTATCATTTCAATGCAATATGTACCTTACAACGGAGGAGCCGTATGGGACACGTGGTGGGAAAGGCATCCTGACAGAAAACGCTTGTTGATAAGCCTTGGCACAGTTAAGCCTATGGTTGATGGACTGGATCTAATATCCTGGGTTATGGATTCTGCCGGCGAAGTAGATGCGGAAATAATTTTACAGCTATCGCTTAACGCGCGCACTGGATTGCGAAAATTACCACCAAATGTCCGGCTTGTTGATTGGATCCCTATGGGAGTATTTCTCAACGGTGCCGATGGATTTATTCATCATGGTGGCGCAGGTAATACGCTGACTGCCCTGCGCGGTGGAATACCCCAGATTGTTTTTGGGCAAGGTGCAGATCGCCCCGTTAATGCCAGAGCCGTAATGGAAAGGGGTTGCGGAATTATCCCTGACAATAATGGTTTGACCACTAAACTCATCAATACATTTCTTAGCGATACAACCCTACGCAACGTTTCAGCACAGGTCGCAGCTGAAATGGCTGCCCAGGCCAGTCCTTCTGAAGTTTCGAAGCTTTTGGTAGAAAAAGTGGAATGTTCATATTTCCCCCGCCAACCTTCCCACCATCAGCCGAATCGCTTCTCTTGATAGCGGCGCTCTGTCGGTGACGAAGTGCAGCGTCATGCCCTCAATGAAGGCATCCAGCCCGCGGGCGGTCGCGGGTTCAAACCACTGCTCGAGGGTTTGCTGGCTGCGTAACATCCAGTTCTGCATCACCGCTTTTAGGTTCGGCTGGCTGCTGCAAAAGGCGTAAAGCTGGTACATCAGCTCCATATTGCGCGCGGTGGTAACCTGGGCGCTAAAAATCAGCTCGGCAATGGCGTCACAGGCCTCTTCGCGATTACCCACATCGGCAAAGAACTGCTGATACTGCACCGACATCTCGCCGGTGAACAGGCTGAACGCTTCTTCGACCAGCGCTTCAATACCGCTAAAATAGTACGTCAGCGAGCCCAGCGGTACACCCGCACAGGTGGCGATTTTCCGGTGCGTTACCGCATGGATGCCGTGTATAGCAATCGTGTCCAGCGTCGCCTGCAGTATGCGCTCCCGACGCCGCGGGTCGTTTGGTCGACGGGCCATAAGTTTTCCTCTTTCAGGCAAATGGACGCTAAATCTAATGACCCAGGCTTACATGATCCCTCAGGCTGAATCGAATCATTGAGGCGAATAAAAAATCAGCCAGCAGCAAGCAACCTGGATGTACAAATGTACACAACCTTGCTACTGTTGTCTTCATCTCTTCACTCACGGGCCTTTACGGATGACAGCGCAAACCTCCCGCAGAGCCCTTCAGCTAAGGCTGTGGGCGCTCTTCATGTTCTTTTTTATCCCCGGATTACTCATGGCATCATGGGCAACCCGCACGCCGGCGATTCGCGATTTGCTGACGCTATCCACGGCAGAAATGGGGATTGTATTATTTGGACTATCAATAGGTTCGATGAGCGGCATCCTCTGCTCTGCGTGGCTGGTCAATCGATTCGGCACCCGTAAAGTCATTCGCGCCACCATGTCCTGCGCGGTAGTGGGCATGTTGGTGCTCAGCATTGCGCTGTGGTTTACGTCAGCCGTACTGTTTGCCGTTGGATTAGCCATCTTCGGCGCCAGCTTTGGCTCAGCTGAAGTAGCCATTAACGTCGAAGGCGCTGCCGTTGAGCGTGAAATGAATAAAACCGTCCTGCCGATGATGCATGGCTTCTACAGCTTCGGCACGCTGATCGGCGCCGGAATTGGTATGGCGGTGACCGGCTTCGGCTTACCCGCCGCACCGCATATTCTGCTGGCGGCGCTGGTGGCTATCGCCCCTATCGCTATCGCCATTCGCGCTATTCCTGACGGCACCGGTAAAAATGCAGCGGAAGCCGCGCAACATGAAGGAAAAGGACTGCCGATATGGCGCGATGCTCAACTGCTGCTGATTGGCGTGATCGTCCTGGCAATGGCCTTTGCCGAAGGCTCCGCCAACGACTGGCTACCGCTGTTGATGGTTGATGGTCACGGCTTTAGCCCAACCTCCGGTTCCCTGATTTACGCAGGCTTCACCCTCGGGATGACCATTGGCCGCTTTACCGGCGGTTGGTTTATTGACCGCTACAGCCGGGTAACGGTGGTTCGTGCCAGCGCGGTGATGGGTGCGCTGGGTATTGGCCTGATTATTTTTGTCGATAACGCGTGGGTCGCTGGTATCTCCGTACTATTATGGGGTCTCGGCGCATCGCTGGGCTTCCCGCTCACTATTTCCGCCGCCAGCGACACCGGCCCCGATGCGCCGAAGCGCGTCAGCGTGGTGGCGATCACCGGCTACCTCGCCTTCCTCGTCGGGCCGCCGCTGCTGGGATTCCTGGGCGAACACTTCGGCCTGCGCAGCGCCATGATGGTGGTGCTGGCGCTGGTACTGGTCGCGGCAATCGTCGCCCGCGCGGTGGCGAAGCCACAACCTGAACCTGTCATGGAGAACAGTTAATGAGCATCAAATTGATTGCGGTAGACATGGACGGCACCTTTCTGAGCGATGCCAAAACCTATAACCGCCAGCGCTTCCTCGCGCAGTATCAGCGGATGCGCGAACAAGACATCCGCTTCGTGGTCGCCAGCGGCAACCAGTATTATCAGCTCATCTCGTTCTTCCCTGAAGTCGCTAATGAGATAGCCTTTGTCGCCGAAAACGGCGGCTGGGTGGTGAGCGCCGGAGATGACGTTTTTAACTGCCAGATGCCGAAAGAGCATTTCAATATCGTCATCGACCATCTCCAGACGCTGACCAATATTGAAATTATCGCCTGCGGTAAACGCAGCGCTTATACCCTCAATCAATATAATGACGAGCTGAAAGCGGTCGCGGCGAAGTACTATCATCGCCTCGAACTGGTCGACGACTTCAATCATATTGATGATGTGATTCTGAAATTCGGTCTCAACGTGCCAGATCACCTGATCCCGCAGATGCAGCCGAAGCTACACGCTGCGCTGGGCGACATGGTGACAGCGGTTGCCACCGGCTACGGCAGCATTGACCTGATAATTCCCGGGGTCCATAAAGCCAACGGCCTGCGTATCCTGCAGGAACGCTGGGGCATTGAGAACCATGAAGTTGTGGCTTTTGGTGATAGCGGCAACGATATAGAGATGCTGCAACACGCCGGTTTCGGGTTTGCTATGGCCAATGCTGCCGCCCCGGTGAAAGCCGTTGCTGGCTACGATGCGCCGCACAATAACGAAGAAGGCGTGCTGCATATTATTGATAAAGTACTAAATCGTGAAGCGCCGTTCGCCTGACGAGGTCCCTGCTGCGACGCCTGATTTCGCAGCAGGGCATTATAGAATTACTGCGGCTCGTGGGCATTACCCACGCTCTTATCCTTCAGGAAGTAGACCGTCATCGCCAGCCAGAGCACTCCGCTCAGCAGATTTAGCAGGCTGAACAGTCCGCTGCTGCCAGATTCATAGGCATGCTTACTGACTTCAATACCAACGGTAAAGATCAGCATTTGCAGCATGCCCATCGCCGCCGACACCGTCCCCTTGCTCATCTCGCTGGCAAACAGCGTCAGGCGCACCAGGCCAGCGTTCGCCAGACCAATGCCGAATGCGTAAACGCTCAGCCCGGCGGTCATCCACAGATAAGCATGCGTCGAGGCGACCGTCGCCACCGCAGAGGTTAGCAGGCCAATCATAATCGGCCAGCCGCCGAGAATAATCAGCGAGCGCACCGTTTTGCGTGAAGTCTGGCGCGCCAGCACCAGGTTACCGGCAATCAACGCGCCAAAAATCGGCACCTGCAGCAGGCCATATTCATAGCTGGTCGCCTGCTCGCCGCTGATGATAATCACCGGCGATTGGGCAATCCATGCCAGCAGCGGCAGGCTGACAAAGCCGGTCGCCAGCGCTCCGGCGACAAAGCGCAGGTTCTTCAGCACTTCGCGATAATCGCGCCCCAGCTCTTTGACCGATAGCTTCTCACCGATGCGGGTAGCCGTTTCCGGCATCGCCCGCTGCAGCCCAAAGAAAGCAATAGCGGCCAGCACGGCAAACAGAACAAACATCATCTCCCACGGCAGGAGGTGAACCCAGGCCGCGCCCACCAGCGGCCCGAGCAGCGGCGCAATCAGCGCAACGTTAGCCATCAGGGCGGTAATCTTGATACAAACCGCCTCTTCAAAAGACTCCTGTATCGCCGCATAGCCGACCGCGCCAATAAAGCAGAGGCTGATACCCTGCAAAAAGCGCAGCAGCGTAAACTGCTCAATAGTTTGCGCCAGCAGCGTCGCCAGGCAGGTCACGATAAACCACACGACGCCGGTCAGCATCACCGGACGGCGGCCGATACGGTCTGATAGCGGCCCCAGCAGCCACTGTAAAAACATACCGCCAGCCAGGTAGGCGGTCATCGAAGTCGGCACCCACTCATTACCTACGCCAAACTCTTCCACCACCGAGAGCATTCCCGGCTGGATCATGTCATTGCCGATATAAGTGGAGAATTCGTAGAGCACCAGGCACAGCGGAAAGAGCAGCGCCTGGCGTCCGAGGCGTTTACCCGAGAGTGAATAATTCTGCATGAAATCTCTTATTTAAATAAAACCGCGCAAAGTTTAATGAAAGTCGCGCCGGGGAGATAGCGAATTGTGAGCCGCGATAAAAAATTTTCGCCTCCTGGCATAACAATCCCATCAGCTAAGGAAAATCTAACTGTATATATTTCGTTTATGTTTCAATTAGATTACACGCTATATACTCCCTTATTCAGTCTGTTAACGAAGACACACTCACGCTTTCATTCATAACAAACTGATAATTAAGACAATACTGCTTTACCTTATCGCCACCATTTTTTAAGGTGGGCGGCTTGTTGCTAACGGACTAAAGAGCCTGGATGTATGCTGGAAAATATCAACTACGCGCTGTTTGCATTGCTCAATGCAACTCCCGATTCCCCCTGGTGGGCGATTGAAATCGCGACGTTTATCGCCAAAGACCTGATTATTATTGTGCCATTACTGGTATTCGCTTTATGGCTTTGGGGGCCTAACCAACGTCAGTTAGTATTTAAAGTTATGATGGCACTCGCCGTTAGCCTTACGCTTTCATGGATATTTGGTGTTTTTTTTCCGCACGAACGTCCGTTTGCCGCCGGTGTTGGCTATAACTTCCTGCACCATTCGCCAAATAACTCCTTTCCGAGCAATCACGGCACTATCTGCTTTACCTTTGCGTTGGCTTTTATGTTCTGGCACCGACTGTGGTCGGGAGCATTGCTTATCGGTATTGCCTGCGCGATTGCCTGGTCCAGAGTCTATCTCGGCGTTCATTGGCCGATGGACATGCTGGGCGGACTACTCACCGCGATGAGCGCCTGCCTAAGCGCCCAGCTGCTGTGGCAAAGCGGCGGAAAAATCCTTTATCAGCATCTGCAGCGGCTGTACCGCCTGTTCTTTTCGCTACCAATTCGCAAAGGCTGGGTGCGCGGATAGCCCATTCCTGACCAGCCGGTAAAGTTGCGGATGGTCTTAGCTCCACCACGTGACTAACCCTCTTCCGGCAGGTAAAATTGCCGCTGACGCCCTGTCAATGCAGGGCGCTTTCAGCTTAGAGGGAACATGGAAACTCGTCGTGACGAACGCATTAGCCAGCTTATTCAGGCACTCAAGCGCAGTGATAAACTCCATCTAAAAGAAGCAGCCACCCTGCTTGGCGTGTCAGAGATGACCATTCGTCGCGACCTCAACGGCCATAGCGGCCCGGTTGTTTTGCTGGGCGGCTATATTGTGCTGGAACCACGCAGCGCGACGCACTACCTGCTGAGCGACCAGAAAACGCGGCTGGTCGATGAAAAACGCCGCGCCGCCCGCCATGCGGCGAAACTGCTTGAGGCCCATCAGATGGCCTTTTTCGACTGCGGAACGACTACGCCGTGGATTATTGACGCCATCGACAACGCCCTGCCCTTTACTGGCGTGTGCTATTCGCTCAATACCTTTCTTTCCTTACAGGAAAAGCCCCAGTGCCGCGCGATTTTATGCGGCGGTGAATTTCACGCCAGCAACGCCATTTTTAAACCGCTGAGCCTGCAGGATACGTTGAGCCATCTCTGCCCGGATATCGCGTTTTATTCCGCCGCAGGCATTGATTGCGAGCAGGGAGCAACCTGCTTTAACCTGGAAGAGCTGCCGGTAAAACACTGGGCGATGAAAAGCGCTCGCTACCATGTGCTGGTCGTTGATCACAGTAAATTCGGTAAGGTTCGACCGGCGCGAATGGGCGATTTAGCGCAGTTTGACGTGATTGCCAGCGACGTTTGCCCGGATGATGACCTGCTGGCGCTGGCAAAAGAAAAACAGATTTCACTTCTTTACTAACCGCGCCCCGCAGGGCGCGGCCTGCGTCTTAAGAGAACCAGCCGCCAAACCAGCCGTGCAGTTTCATCAGCACGAAATCAACCATCCGGCTGAAGAAGCCGCCTTCGTTGACCGCTTCCATGACAATCAGCGGCCGCTGCTCAATGGTTTTATCATTGAGTTTAAAGTCGATGGTGCCAACAACCTGCCCTTTGGTCAGCGGAGCGGTCAACTGAGTATCGTTCAGGGTGTAGCTGGCCTTAAGGTTTTTCAGCTGGCCTTTCGGCAGCGTGATGGAACCGGCCTCGCCCGCTCCCAGCTTCGCTTCGCTGCTATCGCCAAACCAGACGCGCTGGGTAATGAAAGTCGCGTCAGGTTTAATCGGCGTCACGGTTTCATAGAAGCGGAAACCCCAGGTCAGCAGCTTTTCTGACTCATTAAAACGGATGCGGTCAGTTTTGGTTCCCAGCACGACGGCAATCAGGCGCATATCGTTTTGCGTCGCTGACGAAACCAGGTTGTAGCCAGCCCCGGCGGTTGTCCCGGTTTTTACGCCATCCGCGTTGAGGTTTGTGCTCCACAGCAGACGGTTACGGTTCGGCTGACGAATCTTGTTAAAAGTGAACTCTTTTTCTTTGTGGATAGCATACTCTTCCGGCACGTCATGGATCATCGCTTTGGTGAGCAGCGCCATATCGCGGGCGGTACTGAACTGACCCGGCGCATCCAGACCGTGCACGGTCATAAAGGTGGTGTTGGTCAGGCCCATCTTTTGCGCATAGCCGTTCATCAGGCTGACAAACGCATCCTGGCTCCCAGCCACGTAGTCGGCAATCGCAATGCTGGCATCGTTGCCGGACTGAATGATGACGCCCTTATTAAGATCTTCTACCGATACTTGCATCCCCGGCTTGAGGAACATCACCGAAGAGCCGCGCAGCGCCGGGTTACCGGTTGCCCATGCATCACGCCCGATGGTCACCATGTCGGTAGACTTAATCTTGCCCGCCTTTAACGCCTGGCCGACAACGTAGCTGGTCATGATCTTGGTCAGACTTGCCGGGTCGAGTTTCTCATCAGCATTGCCTTCGCTGAGCACTTTGCCACTGGCATAGTCCATCAGGATCCAGGCTCGCGCATCAATCGACGGCGCATCGGGGAGTTGTTCTGCAGCCTGAACCGCAGGCGCAACGAGAAATAAAAGCGCGCAGCCTGCCGCGAGGCCGCGAAGGGAAAAAGTATCATGCGTCATAAGAGCCACCCAAGTATCCTTTCCAAACAAAAATATGCCGCCACACTCTTTCGGCGCCGCAGCAGCCGGTGAGTAAAGCGTACAAATGACCTTAAAGAAACAGCGAGTTGGTAAAGTTTTTAAAGTTTACGCAATAACCCCGCCTGCTGCTGCAAACAGAGCAATTTTTTTGATCGCGGTTGCCTAAATATTAACTTTATTATGGCATGCAAAAAAATAGTTTAGCAAATTCAATGATCTGCTTCATTTTCAAAGATATAGAGTGATTGACTTCTGGACAAATGCAGACAAATACAGACATTTGATTGCCCCAAATTGTGCCCCAAACACCACTTTGCCCCAAAATCTGCCCCAAAAAACAGCTCACCAAAGAGAAGGCCCTCGGGAGTTGGTGGCGAGTTTATGCGCAATCCGCTTTATATAATAATTTGCGATACGGCTGATGGGTGGACACTTAATTTGTGATATTTCTGGCACTGTTACTGCTTACCGTGACTACTGATAGCGATTTAGACGCATGCCTCAACGCAGTATTGAAAGCAATTAAAGTGACTGGCCGACATTCGTTCTTCACACGATTTGAATGGCTCTGGAACACAAAAATATCCTCTGGATGCCTTTCCCGTCGCCGGGCTATCATCGCCATCACCGTAGGTGGAATTTCAACGCGCAGCGCTTTCAGCCTCCCCCTCTCTCGTATCAGTATCGAATTGCCATCTATGTCATCATAACGAAGCGCCAGCAGCCTACCCGCACTAAGGTTCGTGTGGAAAATCAATGCCCACAAATCAGCCCAGGTATCTGAGACTTTGGCAAGGTTACTATTAATTATCAAAAATTGTACGAACGTTAACGCTTCCTTACTGCTCACATTCAACCACTCTTTCCTCTATCCTTCGTTGAGTTATTATCTCAGATGTTAATTTCAGGAAACAGTAGTTAAAGTAAGGTTACTCTCACCAAGTTATCAAACAGGGCTATCATCCTGCCTCATATCGTTGATCACGTGCGTTGCAACTCCGAGCACTTCAGCGACCTATACATCAGAAGTGCCCGCTTGATGTGGGCAGTCGGTCGCCGCTCACCTACAACCTGCAAGGAGGTTGATTTTTCCGATGTTCTCCTGTATTTTCGCTTAAAATTACATTTGGTTACAGTCATGAATAAATCATTCTTACATGCCAATACAGATAAAAATATTTACAGCCTTAATTCGTTAAAATTAACACTCAGCATCATGGTCGTTTTTATTCATACAAGAATATTTTTGGATAACAGCGTACTGCTTGATACCTTTACGTCAAATGGTTTTTTTAGAATAGCTGTTCCAGTATTTTTTATAATGAACGGATATTTTTTACCATCCACAAAAAATTCATTCAAGAAATGGTTAATTAAGTCAACCTGCATTTATTTATCGCTTACCGCTCTTTACGCTTTTTTTTGGTTAGATTATTCAACACTCACCACATCAATAAAAACAATAGCTCATGCATTGTTGGCTGGTTACTCACATCTCTGGTATATACAGGCAATGATAATTGCAGGATTGATAATATTTTATTTGAAGAACAGCACACCACTATTAATAATATCTGTTTGTTTTTTTCTTTTCGGCTTCTTCATTCAAATATATACATCATATCAACATACAATAAATCCAGATCTCCCACAACGTTATTCCATATACAGAAATGCTTTCACTATTGGATTACCTTTTATGTTTATCGGATATCTTTTTAGAACTAAATGGACACATATGCCGCAGAGAACAACAATAATAATTTGTTTGTTTGCCATCATATTATTTGGGATTGAAATATTTATAAATCACACCAAATTCATATCTCAACAGCCACTATCTAAATCAATGTCATTCGATATTTACCTTTCTCTTATAATACTATGCCCAGCTGTTTTTTTGTTATTTAAAAACATGAAATTCGGGATAAAAATAAACAAAAACATTCCGAACTACATTTATTTTTTTCACCCAATACCGATTTTGTTGTTAAACAAAAAATTAGCATCAGTTAATAATATAATTTATTCGGCTTTGATAATTATCATAACTTTAGCTATATCATTAACCGTTATTAAAATAACAAAAACATTACACAAAAGCAAAGTTATTGGAGCTTGACAGGAGTTAGTTAAAGTGAATGCGTTTCAAGTGATGATAGCTCGCGAGTTCGCGCCGATAATGCTCATAGGATTCACTGTAATCTGGTGTCTTAGCAGCAAAACATATTTGACGACTTTCAATCCATCTATAGGCTTCCGGAAAGGAAATGTGAATTCCCAGAGCTACCAGAGAGAAAACAAAGTCCCTCTTGTACAGGGACTGAAAGCCTTTCGAGTTTCGTCGAATTGATTCCCGAAAGGCCTGGTTGATACCCGACTGTCTGAGCATGGTTATCCTCCCATGAATACTGTTTATGAACACAGTTGTTTTAAGGGGATGGAAAATCAAGAAAGTTGCGGCTATCGATTAATGGGACTGGCGGTAAATCAGTTCATGGCCAGCATATACTGCATTACCGCAAGCTGTTCCGCTCCTGTAATCTGACCATCAATCAGAACAGCCGATTTGATATCGATTGAAGTGGTCGAAGTGTTGCCGTCAGGCCGCTTGCCGATTAGCAGGGATTTAGTTCCAGCGGATTTTGTTCCGCTCAATGATGCTGACGATCCGACATAATTTAGCGTTGCCGGGTTGTAAACGGCAGCGTAAACCTGGCCTTGATAAGCGTGCCCTGCCACAGCACACAAATCACCTACGGCAATAGATGCAGGCCATGCCACTGTTGCTAGCCCCAGCGAGCCGCCTGCATTTTGCGCCGCCATTCTCAGGTTGCCATCGGTGCCGATTCCCAGGGCAACGCCAATCCCGGATCCGCTGGCAGTTGAAAAATCCGCAACGAAATAAACACTCCCATCGGTGTGGACTGGAGGCCGTCGAATTACAGCAATTATTTTAGTATTACCTGAATCAATAACAGAGGTATCAAGATAGTTGCTGGAATTAACGCTGATATATCCCTGTGAATTATCAAATGTGCCGTATTCGATTAGCGGCAATGCATTATTGAAAGAGTTTAGCGTTATGTCGGTTACAATATCACTAAAATAATATCCACCTTTGTTCGTTCCGGTAACCACCGGGAAATCAGAGAACCAGTTTGTAACCACAAAGTCATCAAGCGTTTTCATTCCCGGCACTACGGGCAGAACACCATTTATTTTAATTGAAGTGATTGACATATTTACTCCTGAAAAAATTCGTTTTTCATTTTGTTTGTTAATATATAAGCCCCAAGGGAACTAAGATGGAGATCATCATCCCATGCGCCGTTGCTGTTGTCGTAGGTTTTGGGGAACAGCTGATAACCACTAATAAAGTTCACATTATACTCTACGGCAAGTTCTCTTGCGACCTGGTCATATTCATTAAGTGAAGGTGTAGCCGTTGCATTGCATTGCCCTGAGGAGACAAGGCAAATACAAATATCTGGAGTTGCAGCTCGGTACTGGGCTATAACCTCTGTAACGCCCGCCCTGTATTCTGTAAGGCCCCTACTCAATCTATAATCATTTGTATCTAAAATAACAAATAGCAGGTCTAAATCCAGATGCTGCGCAACAGGCGCAATCCATGCAGAGAAGTTGAAAAAATCATTCGCGATAGCGCCGCCATTCCCCATCCTTGAAACGGTTACGCCGGAACGCACAGCGCTGTTCTTTCCATACATCCCCAAAATGGATACAACCCCACTTCCCAGGCTCTGAATCGTTACGCTATGGGCTGTTGCGGATAGCCCACTGATATCGTGCTTTTTAGCCGTTCCTGTGTTCGCGCCAGTGATAGTTACAGGATTGCCACCATCAATTGTGATGGTGAACGTTCCGGAACCATCATAATAAAAAACTGAAAGATCGGTTGCTGTGATGCCGGTCCAGGACAGCGAGCCAACGGTATTATTATTGTAATATCCATTCCCATCCGGTCCGCATCCATACGGTGGTGGGTTCGTGTTATTACTCCCTCCATCATATTTAGTAAAATTCGTCGCAACGACAGGTGAAATTCCCGCCATTACCCCATCAGTCCTGTCTGAGCAACTAATCCAGCCAGGGTCTTTGTAATTGCCGCCGAGCACATTAATAAGTGACTGCGGAATAGTTTTTCTTTCTGTCCACGAATTACCAGTGAATGCTACATTGACACTGGCGGCCTGACCATTAAAAACACGTCCGCGTTTGAATGTGAATTTATACTGATCACCCTCAATAAATGAACTGGAAGATACACCAGAAGTGCCTATGAAATTTTTAATAAACCCCTTTAAAACAGGCCCAACACCCGCTGCATCAAAAAGGCCACCGTCAAACCATGCATAGACATTACCGTTCAGGTCATGAGCAAACGGGAAAAAAGCGGGACTATAGGTTGTGTACTGCGTAATCATCTGTTCGACAAGATTATTTGGCGTGTCAGCAATTATCTCTTGTAGAACTGGCCCTAACCCGGCCGCATCCAGTCTCCCGTTATCAAGATAAACAGGTACTTTCCCATCATTATCATGAAATAGCGGAATCATCGCTGGAGAGTAATCGCCGGGGACAAGGCGAGAATCAATTTTGTCATCAATCGTTCTGATGGATGGCATTTCTCGCCCGGTAGCGGTCAGCGTTCCGCCAACGTTCATGATCTCGATAGCGAGCGTGCTGTCATCAGGGCTGCGGTAATACGTAGTGCTGCCATCAGGGATATTCGCAATATCTGCCTGAGCCGCCTCAAGCGTCTGATACTGCTTGCTGAGTGGGATCAGGTTCTGCCTGACCTCATCGTTTTTCGCCATCATCTGACGCCAGGTATCGAGTGGTTCACCGCCGCGGTCGTTAACCGTTCCGGCCGGACCGTTAACCAGCTCGTCAGCGCGCTTAACGTTGTCCATGAATATTTCCGGCGTCGTCGTTCCCAGCGGCGGATTCAGTTCATCTGCAGCCATGTTTTTTGCTCCAAAAAGAGGCTTCGCCCAAACGAGGGTTTGAGCGAAAAAAGTTAATAAGGGGTTTTTATGGGGAATTAAGCGACGTCGCCGGGGTAGATAGCGTCGTCGTAGCTGTAGAAAATTTCTTTATATTCCGGGGCGGTGACCTGACATGTGCAGTCATCAGACGGGACTATTTCCTGAACAATACCGTGCCGGGCCCCCTTCTCACTGTCACAAAACAACAGGCGCGGTAATTCAACATCCGGATCATCCATTATCCAGTCTTCCGGGTGCAGATCGTCGTTGTACGGTATAGTAAGGGTGAAGTCATCGATACGTGTCGGCGTTAACAAGCGAGTTGACGGCCGCCCTCCCTGAAACTGAATCCAGCAGCGCGGGTTAGCATAGCTCCAGTCCAGAGGCTCAGTAACATTCAGCGTAATAACATCATCGTCATATATCATTCCCTCAATCAGGCAGCTTATCGTCTTCCCGGTGAGAATATCGTCAGCGAGAATGATGCGATCGCCAAACTGATAGCACCAGCCCAGCAACTCTGTTGTACAGTCATAGGTTTTGCGCTGATGCAGATATTTCATCAGCCTGCGCATTCCTATCCTGTACGCACGATCCGCGCTCATTGCTGCGTCAAGGGTGTATGATTCGACTTTTCGGGGTACCGGGTTGTCATCGGTTCGGCATTGCACCGTTTCTTCGGCCCATCTGATGGGGTTGATGTATTTCACATCCACGCCATCATAGTCGTCGTCCGTCCGCGCCCTGAAATTCGTCTGCATATCCCCCACGGTATCCTGTGGAGTGATGATGCCAGACCAGCTTTTGATACCTTCCCGGCCCGCAGACAAAAGCCCGTCAGAAAGCAGAAAATACCCCATCCCGGCTTCGGTTATCTTGTCAAAGATGTCCTTCGCGGAGGTGCTGTCACTGACCGCCTGATAATCAAAATATTCCCCTCTCGGCGTCCACCAGGTTGACTCCAGCATGTTGATGGTGTCTGTGTCGATCTGGCTGTCGCTGTAGCCAAGGCTGCGGGCAAGGTGGAAGAAAGCGCCGCTGATGGTTCTGTCTCCGCCACTATCGTAGTTTCTGGTAGCCACAACATTCACCCGGCGATCAGACTGTGCGGCCAGTTTTCCACCTGTTTCGACCGTTACTCCCCAGGTGGTAACGCCTGCATAGGATGTCGGTCGGTTCAGAAGTCTGCCACTTAAAGCCTGCCAGTACATATTATCCCGGCAGTTATTCTCTCCCTGTTCGTTTGTGCGCCGACAGCGAACCTCAACAAGTGAAGGCTCAGATAACGTGATCCGCTCAGTGAATCCAAGACCGTTTATATTAAGCAGGCGGTAGCTCCCCTTATGCGTGACCCATGATCCACCTGAATCGTATGCCCGATACTGAATCTCCCAGTAAACCGTCCGGGGGCCTTTGCTACCACTTTTGGTAAACCAACAGAGGCCGTTAGGGAATGAGAAATTCACTTCGAACATGTCAATCTTCTCGTTTGACGGACACGCAAGGAATGGCCCCATCCAGCGATCGTTATCGTTTATGCCTGTAACAACATAATCGACCATCGTGCGGGAGTTAAACCCAGGCCAGGTGGTATCAACAACACCATTAATGAGACGGGCAAGGGTTGCGGTCGTACCGTCAGTCGTCACAACCTGATACTCGTTACCGCGATGCGCCAGCGTCAGACGCTGTGTGCCATCAGGCACCCCGGAAAATGCGGTACCCGTCGCGCTGTTATAAGCCAGCGTAACATTAGCGATTACGGCAGCACTGCCACCACTTGATGCTGAACCACTGGTGTAAGCCGGTGCATCACCGAACACAGTGACAGGAAGTGAGGTTGAGGTAATTGCGCCACCGACGAACGGGCTGGAGGCTTCCGTAATCGTTACGGTTCCGCCATTATCCTGCGCAACAAGCCCCGATCCTGTTAACCCTTCAGTAATCACAGCCAGCAGGCCGGACATGTTCACATAATTTGTGACCAGCGAAACAGAATACGTCTCTCCCTGCCAGGTCACTTTAAACGTGGTGCTGTCCATTGAAAAATCGTAGGTGATCGGCGCTGCACTGGACTGAACTCTGGCGGCACTGCCACCCTCACCTGGTACCGCATCCTGACCCGGCGTGTAGGATGCAATCACCAGATCATAATCAACCCCGTTGAAACTCAGCGTCACGGGCATACCCACGTCCGGGGCGATTTCCGTCAGTATCGGGCTGGAAAATACGCTGTAACCTGATGACGTGGACATGAGGTAGTTTGTCGGCGCTTTAATTTCGACAATCGTTCCCTCCACCCAGCTATCAGGAAGTTTATTCTCGTCAGCATCCTCATCGTCATCATCGTCCCTGTCGAGACCTGTGAACGTCACGGCGATACCGGAAACTGTCATGCTGTCTGCGATGATATCTTCCGACTCAGGGGAGGTCTGGCCCAGATCTAACCCGGCCCCGCTGGATGTTCCTCCCACCTCTGTAGAGTTGAACCAGTTTTCACTGCGCCGGTCACCGGAAACATCAGCTCCGGGTGGATATACGGTATCGCTGAAACCGTCCCCGAGTGATAACACTGGCGTTTCGCCCACGCGCTTATCACCGCCAGTAAAGGAAAAGCTACCCTGGCCAACGCACAGGAACATTTCGACGGTCATCCTGGTCGGGTCATCAGGATCGAAACGGGTCACCGGCTGCACCAGATAATCCGGGTAAATCCGGTTTTTTCCGAAAGCCTCCAGGATGGGGTCGCCGAGTCGCGCGGTGTTGGCTTTGGCTGGGTTCAGGTCCAGCGAGCGTCCCGTACTGGATGAGAAACTGTTAACCCCGAGTTTAGGACCGAAAAACAGTGAGTACGCTGCGGAGGCGACGGATACCGCAACCGACACCCACATGGCAATCTCCAGCCCTGTACCATAGGGAACAGGGTACATTCTGATATCGCTGTCGGGTTTCAGACGGCAAAGCGGCCATTCTTCCGGGGGGACGGGTTGCCCGTTAAGCTCAACGACCACAGGATGTTTCCGATCCTGGCTGTAACTGGGTACGTTTTTCTTCATCCATTGATGAATCGTTAAATAGCCATGTTCGTGTGTTTCAAGCGGTTCTCCGGGCAACCGGGAGGGGTAAATTCTGATGGTCATTGCCAGAACTCCACACGGTTAAAGCGGCGTATAAATCGCGCCAGCGGCAGAAAAGTAACGTTAGCGCCGGGATTGCACTCAGCAACCTGCAACTGACCATCTAGCAGAACGACGATCCCGACGTGTGTCACCGTTGAGCCTGAATAACATGCCACGCCAGCGCCCACGCAGGGTTCGCAGCGACTCAGCGATTTCATAAACTTTCTGGCCTCCCTGTCGAGACCGCCTTCGTCTTTTGTCACTCCGGCAAAATCCGGCCATGGTGGTAGTACAAGGTCACGGCGGATTTCATTAATAATGCCGAAACAGTCAAGTTCAGGGTAAACGCGACCGCCCTTCAGCCAGGTGACTGAACGGTATTTATCAGAATTGAACATAGAGAAACCTCAGGAGGACATGTAACGGAGTCCGGGGTGCTCAGCCAGGTTGAAGCGCAGGCGGGGCCAGGCTGTTTTCAGGATATCCATATACCCTGCTGTCAGTTGAACCGCGCTGGCCGTCCAGCTTCCCGACTTCACATCAAGCGTATAGGGTGCTGCAGCGGGCGCAGAAAGGTCAGAGGAAATGTACCGTCGATAAGTCAGCGTTGCCGATTTCATTTCATCCAGAATTTTGTCAATCGCGCCGGATACCACGCCGTCAATATTGCTGAGGGAAAACTTCAGGTCCTGGGTGCCGTCCGCATTTCTGGCTGGTAATGCGATTTCAACTGCGCATCCCTCGAAAGTCGCCTCCTGTCCATTTTCAAGCGTGACGGTAACATCATCCCATCCGCGTGTTATCCAGTATTTCTCATCTCCGGCCGTGATTTGCAGCGTATCGTGGATAACTTCAGAGCCGCTGCTGGCATAAAGGCGCTCAAGAATCGTCATTTTTTGGCCACTCTTTATTCAGTGCGATATCGAGTAATGACTGACCAGCGAGCCATTCCGGATAATTGCCCCACCCGGCAGGCGGTAACGGACGCTCCCACAATTCCAGCATTGCGCTGTACTGCCAGTATTTTGGTGCGACCAGCGTCGGTCCTTCGTAAATATCAACAAATCTGGCCTTGTAGGGCTTTACTCCGATTGGTGTCTGGAGTTTAAGATAAAACCAGGACTGACCGTCTTTCAGTGCATCCCGGAAAAAAGCCTCAAACACCTGCGCCAGCGCATCAGTCTGAAAAATCCATTTCACTGATGCCTGGGTGGGTGTTGAGGTGTATCGCCGCCGCTGCCTTGCGCGACCGGATGTCATTTCCGTTCGCAGTAAAGGTGATGTGGGCTTAAAACCGTACCCGTCCATAAGTGGCATGGGCAGGTACTCATCCGGATAGATAATATCCGCCATTAACTTTCCCTCCGGGCTGGTCTATTGCGGTTTTTTGGACTGAAGGTTGGAATAAAGTGCTTTACCGAAAGCCTTTTGGGGATTGTTTATGTCGCTCGTCAGTTCAGATTTTATCTGCTTAGCCAGGCGGCGACCGTGGGCATCCATTGTCTGCATCATCACATCATCAGGTTTACCCGTCAGGTAGTAATTGACGTTGGTGTCTCCCATAGAAAGTAATTTTCTTTCCTGCTGCTGCCTTGCTGCGTCCTGGACTGCTGGTGACTCACGTCCAACCGCACGAACCCCCAGCGAACCATCAGCACCACGGGTAAGCGGCATAATTGCTTCCGGACCAGCTTCACCGAACACGCCCGCGCCTTTCGCAAAGGCAAAATACTGCGGAGTGCTGTATACGCCGCCGCTATAGGCAGAAAGCGACGGGGAATCGTAGACACCGCCGAGGGCGTTGAAGGAAAAAGACGATCCGAAACTTTGCAATGCAGTTCCACTACTTGCAGCTCCACTTGCTCCACCAAAAAGACTACCGAACATCCCACCAGCACCACCGCCGAACGACGCCATAATCGCTTTGGTGATTAACGCTTGCGTTGCCATCTGGATCAACGTCTGAATCACCGTTTCACCCAGAGAACTGAAGATATTCGACATCCCTTCCTTGAACGAAGTCGCACCCGTCAGAACACTGGTCAGGTTATTGGAAATGGAGTTCGTGGTGTTATTGAGAATCTCGCTGGTCGCTGATGCAGCCATTGAACTGAGGTCAGCAGCCTGATCGGCGTAGTTCATCAGTGAATCGCTGATCCCCGCCCGCCAGTCTGACTGCTGTTCATCGGTTTTCTTGTAGTAGTCCTCCTGAATCTGGAGCCGCTCAGAAAGCGCCGCCTGAAGCGCTTCCGTTTGCTGTTTGTACAGGTCCTCAGAAATTTGCTTCTTGTTAAAGTCACGCTGAAGCTCATCCTGTTGCTTACGGAAGTCAGTGCGAATATCCGCCATTTCCTTCATGCGGTCGCGGGCCTTATCCCCCATCCCCGCACCAAGAAAATCAATATTCCCCCGGTCACGCGCAGCAGCATTACTGTCAGCCAGCCCCTCACGGAAGGTTTTTAACTGTTCAGCAATGTTTTTCTGATCGATTAGCGCAGCGTTATGCAGAAGGGTTTCTTTTTTAGCTTGATCGAGTGAGGCTAACTCCCCCTGAACTATCTGATATTTTATTTTTGCCAGTTCATTGCTTTGTCCGGCGAGTGCAATCTGTTCTTCTTGTTGTTTAACAATGCGGGTATATGTATCTTCCGTTTTTTCTTCCTGGCTTTTACCTCGACTTTTCTTATTGGAGTCACGTAATTCCTGAAGCTTCCTCTCACTATCAACAGCATAATTTATATATTTCTCGTATTGTCCTGCCGGAAGATTTAAGTCTGAAGCTTCAAATTGGGCCTGTCGCCTTGCTCGCTCAACTCCGCTCAAACCAGCAAGTTCTGCCTGCTGCTTTGCTCTATCCATTGCGGATTGTTGCTTAGAATCAAGTCCGGGCAGGACAGGGCCTTGATAAGCCTGGGTTGCTAAGACAGCTTGCCGAGTAACTTTATTAAGCCTGTCGTACATATCTGCCAGAGAACTAACAGCGCCTGTCATTTCAACTGTCTTGCTAATTGCGGCATTTGTAATATCAATAATTAAATCTTGCGTCTGCTGGCGTTTTTTGAGCATTAATTCAAGCTTGCCTTCTTCAACGGCTAATTCAGAAGCAAAAATTCCTGCTTTTTCAGTTGCATCGTTATATAGCCAGGTCCCTTCAGTAGCTGCCTTAGCGGCCTGTCTGGCGTTATAAAGTTGATTAGAAAGCTCCGCTACCTTCTGTTTCTGTTTATCAATATTATAATCTTGAGCATCAATGGAGAGATTTGCTTGCCCCAAATTAGCTGATATTTGTGTCTGAGACATAGATTTAAGACTGTCTCTTACTTGATCCAAAGTATCAGCATATTGCACAGCCGATGCGCGAGCTTGCTCTTGACGTTGGTAAATCGTATACCATGCTCCAGCACCTAACATCAAAACACCGGGAATACCGCCGACTAAAGAAAGTAGTCCGGCCGCCCCGTTTTTTACTAATCCTAAAGCAGAGGTGGTTTTATTAAGCGCCTCTTGAGAGGCCCTAACGGTTATATTTGATTGTACTAGAGCAGCATTAGCCGTTATCATCGCACGGCGCTTTGAAATTGCATTCTGAGTTGCTGTAGCTTCGGTATTAGTATTTTTGGCTAATTCTAATTCACTTTGTGCTAATTGATAAGCCCTTTCAGCTGCAATAGCATCAGCAACAGCTTTTCTTTGAGATTGAGTAGCCGATTGTGACCGCGCAGCAGCCAAAGCTATTTCATTCTTCCTAGCATCAAGAATATTCCCTGTTTGAGTGCCAATATTTCCTACAATCCCCCCAAAATACTTAGCCCCGCCAATTGCCGCCAATGCTCCAGCAGCTGTTGCAACCGTGTCAATGTTATTCGCCACAGAATTGAGAACGCCCACAAGAGTGGTTGTAGCTCCGGTAGCTTCATTAGCTCCGCCAACCCAAGCCAAGAATGCATTCTCGATTTTAGTCGTAGCAGCCGAAACCGTTTGAGGCATTGCTTCATATTCTTTCCTGAGCGTACCTAATTGACTAACTAACGCAGGAACAACCTTATCTGAAGTTAAAAGCCCTTGATCAGCCATCGCCTTTAGGTCTTTTCTTGCCACTCCCATTCCGGAAGCCAAGGCACGGATGACTCGATCTCCATTTTCGTTTACAGAATTGAATTCCTCACCACGAAGAACTCCTTGAGCTAGCGCTTGGCTAAATTGAGTAATCACTGAACTTGCTTCGGATGAGCTTGCTCCAGATAGCTTTAATCCAGTTGATATTGCTTCTGTAACTTTCAGTACTTCCTGCGAACTATACCCATATTCTCTCATAGATGCAGCTGAGCGCGAAAATAAAGCTGCGTTATCAGAGAAAGCTGTACCTGTCCTCTGACTAATTTCCATTAAAGCATTTTGAGACGCTTTGAAGTCATCAGTAGATTGCGAGGCTTGTTTCAGCCTTGCATTAACAGAACTCCATTCATCGGCGAGGTTTATCAAATGCCCGGTAGCAAATGCGCCCGCAAAAGCCCCAGCCATTCCAATGGCAGATGATTTTGCCGAGTTCATTTGATTTGTTAACTCAGAAATAGCTCTTTTTGTTTCTCTTGAGGCCGCTGCTGCTTGGCGACCACCTGATTGCATTATCTTATAATAATCATTGCCCATTCTAGAGGCGCGAGATATTTCAGTCTGAAACGATTGAGAATTAGCAGATATTTTTATAATTAACTCACGGAGAGTAGCCATACATCACCTAATAAAACACCCCGCGTTTGCGGGGCTTTAGTTTAAGTGTTTTTATTTTGATGGGCTATTTGTATTAACAAATCAATTTGTGCATCTTGCTTTTTATTTATTTCCTGCAAGGCAGCTACCTGATCATTAGCTCTTACACTAAAACGAATCAAATAAAAAACAATAATAATATTAATTAGCCAACCAAAAACACCAAAGACTACGAATAACGGTTCCATAACGCCTCCCCATGTATTTGGCGATATCCTAAACCGTCACGCATGTATTGTCACTGAGAAGCCGCGAGCAAAGCGGCCTCTAATCCCGCAAAAGGATCGCCGCTGTCGCTTGCCTCGTCCTCTTCTGCGCTCCACTGAAGCTGTGCGTCTTCAATGGTGACTTTACCGCCCTGCGCCCCGTAGATCGCTGAAACCAGCTGAGCATTGAGAATATCGCCACGGATATCACCGATCGGGCTGATACGGTCGTATTCAGCCCACATCCTGAATTCTCCGACCGTCATGGTTTGTCGCAGTTCGCCCAGCGTGCGGCCCATCCGGAGCGCCAGCGCCATCAGGAACTGCATGCCAGGCATTTTTACTTTGCTTTGGCATCATCCGCGTCACGAACAAGATCGAGCGACTGTTTCAACAACCGGGAATGGATGGGCCCGTAAATCGCTTCAACCTGCTCGGTATCATCGACGGTGAAAACGTACTGCAGGTCGGTATCCAGCAGAATATCAATGAAGAGTGTGACATCTGCCCGCATCGTGCGGAACGCGCGTTCTGAAGGGGTCAGTTCTGGCACCTCTGCCGCTTCCTGCCCTTCCGGTAGTTTTGGTTGTTCCGGGCTGGCAATACCCTGCCAGCGAATCCAGGCTTCAGCCGATGGTTCACGAATGATAACTTTGGCGTTTTCCCACTCCGGAACGGTGACTTCTTTTTTACGAAAACCCGCCATCGGGGCCAGTGCCAGCGCTTTAAGATTCTGTTTTGACATTAAGTGTATCGCCGGTCTCCCGGCGCTCCGTTAATTAATGGTGACGGTGTGGTCAGCAGAGGTGATAACAGTGCCATCGGCATCGGTGACGACGCAGGAATAAACCCCGGCATCGCCTGAATCCACTCCGGACTGACTGAATGTTGCCCCTGTTTGCCCACTGAAAACCACTGCGTCTTTTTTCCAGACGTAGGTATAAGGCTCCGTACCGCCCTGAACCACCACGCCCATGGTCAGGGTGCCTCCGGCCGCCACTGTCTGCGATGCGGGAAGGTCTGCCGCGAAAGACAGGATCCCCGGGGCATTAATATTGGTTGGCTTGCCTTTCAGACGCAGGGAGAACGTCGCAGCAACGACGCTGTTGACCTGCGCATCCCAGGTGTGTTGACGCACCTCGGCCCGAAACAGAAAGCCATTACCGGACGGGAATACAATTTTGAAACCATAAATTTCATCATTGTCATAGGCTTCACGCAGGGCATCCTGTCCGGGATTGCGTGAGAAGTTACCGGACATTGACATCTCATGTGGTGCCGAAAGTCCGTTGATATTCTCCGTTTCCTCTGAGCAGAGCGTGGTCACGTCAATATCGTTTTTCTGCCCTGCGGTGAAGCTGGCCTGTTTGATTGCGCAGCTGAGATTCAACCAGATTGCCGTGCCCAGCTCTTCCGCCGTCACGGGTCGGGAGGTAATCATTACCACCGTTTTTTTAGTGCGTTCGACTTGCGCTGTCATTTCGGTCTCCAAAAAAAGAAACCCGCCAGCGGCGGGTTGGGGGATTCAGTTAAAACGTTAAATACTGTAGGTTATGGCAATCCGAAGGTCTGCCGATCCCCACGTCATCATTTCTTCATCGCGCTGATAATCGTAGCCCTGCGGGCTGAAGGTCATGACCAGTTCTGAAAGCGATTCCGATTCGGAAACAGCCCGATACAACTGCTCAGTCCATTTATCCAGATCGGTATCCGGGCTGCTTGCCTTGAGAAAGACTTCGACATGTAGAGTCGCCGCCCAAGTATCGTCACAGAACGTACTGCCCTCCCCGTCCACTTCGGCATCGGATATATACACAGCAACAGCGGGTAAATCACTTGCGTCAATAAAACCAGGGCGACCATCAAAAAAAACCACACCAGCAGTGCCGCTCTCTGCAAGCGATTCTTTAATTGCCGTCAGAGCAGCCTTACGGATTTCAATATGATTTTTCATCGTGAATAAAGGATCCTCATCTGATTGTTCAGGGCCGCAGAGAGTTCTTTTGGCATATCGGTCTCCATCAGTTTGTTAACTTCATCCGTGTATGCCTCCGTCAGCGGTATAGCCATCGGGATTTTCACTACCTCAATTGGGTAACGGCTTTTCGCTGTTCTGCGAAGTACATGCCAGCGCCCGTTGGCGAGCTGCTGGATGAATGCGCCCGGGAATGTGAATGGGCCGACCTTCAACACGGCACTGGATTTACCCCGTGGTTTTCGCAGACTGGCTTTACCAAGGGCGATGGCTGGCAGGTTGTTTCGTCTGACCTTTAGTGTTGCTGTTGGCATGTTCGTACTGGCTTTAACCAGTCTGACGCGACCGCGGACCAGGCGTCTCGGAACTTTTGTAGCACTTGCCACTCTGGCAGTGCTACGACTTACTGCCCGACTTGCAACACGATTAACCGCCTGAGCTGATGCGCGTGGGACGGCTGTCCGGCTAAGGCCATTAAGCTGACGTCTCAACTCGTCAAGACCCTCAATCGATAATTCGCCAACCATTTAACACCTCCGTTATTCAATCCAGATTTGTGGTTTTCTGTTGAATAATCGATGCTGCGTGACCTGATATGCCCGGCCTTCAAACTCGACCACATCATTTCTGCGCGGGGTATACCCTGAAGTGAAAACCACCAGCGAGATACCGTCACCATTAACCGCCCCCATCTCAGCAAGAAGATGGCTTTCAATGGCGATGCAACCCTCGCCATTGATAGTGACCGCTTTCCCCATTTTTCTGACGGTGGCCGCATCCATACGCTCTGCTATTCGCTCGAAGGGGTTAGACATTAATTTTGACTTCCAGAACAGTTGCCCCCGCAGCTGCATCTTCCCAGGCAACCCCGGCCAGTACCGCATCGGTTTCATCCAATTGAACGTTTCCGGCTTTAAGATAAACTTTCGTCCCCGCAGTCACGGCATCAGCAGGCAGCTTGGGTAACAGGAATACCCCTTCGGCAAAACCATCCCCCACATCGCCCACCGCGATATCGGTAATCGCTACAGCAATCATGCTGCCGACAACAACCGGATCACCGCTGAGAACATCTTCACTCCCGGCGTTTTTGAGCGGGATAGTTGCGCCTGCCTGAATGTAATTCTTAGCCATAACATCTCCTTTCAGCCCCGTTCGGGGCTGAATTCAGTTATAAAAAAAGCCCTGACGGGCATTGATATTGTGATTCAGAGTTGAGAACTATTGACCACTGGATTTAACCAGACCGCGATAGTCAAGTGGAGCCACTCCAGCATCAATACGAACTTTGGTGGCGATGCCGTCGGTGGTAAACCCTTCCTGCTGATCAATATAAGGTGTATCAACGCCGTTCAGGTACGCCACTTCGATAGTGTCCGTCCCTTTGGCTGCCATCAGATACCAGGCTTTAGCATCAGCATCATCCAGACGGGCTTCAGCAATCACATCTGCAAAATTCTGGATCGGGTTGATAATTCCGGCATTGATATCCGCCCCTTTGACGCTCGCTGACTTGATCGTCTGGTTGGCCAGCGTCTCCAGTGCAACCGGCACCAGCATAAATGCCGGTCGGATGTTCAGAGATCGCTCACCTTCTTTCTGCAGGCGCATCAGCTTACGCGCATCATCCAGGCTGCCGACAGAAATCGCACCGGAAGAAAGGTTGCGGTGATCGGCATGGAATAACGCCTTACCATCGGAGAGTTTTGGGTTTTTAGTCAGAACAGCGTAAACCAGGTCGCCGATAGTCGCCTTGGCGGCCCGGCCCATTTTCATCGGAACATCGGTGAGCTGGTTCAGATCATCGTTAATGATAGCCTGGCGAGTGATAGAGAAAATTTCCCCGTAGGTGGCGAGCGCGATGGTTTCACCTTTATCGCTGGTAGTCACATACTTATACTCAGCGCCTTCACGAACCTGTCGCAGAGAAGGGAATCCCCCCATACCCACACGATGCGCTGTTTTAAAGTCGGAAAGCTGGCCTTTCTTCGTCCACTGTTCAAAGGTTTCTGCCGCTTCATCCCAGCCTTGCAGAATTGCTTTATTGGCGACATCAAGCAGGATATTGCCAAAATCAGAGGTGCTGTGCGTCAGCGCCAGCCCTACCATTTGCATCGGGTTATAGCTGGATACGCCAATACCGCGCTCAGTCAGCGCCATACGAGCATATTCACGCAGGGTCATCCCGTTGTAGACATTATCACGTTCCTGATCTTCAAATCCTGCGCGCGCCATCAATGCCTGGCGAATACCATCGGCGACAAAATTACCGTTACCTGCGTGGGTGTGCGCTGGCGTGGTTTTCGCCGATGGAGAAGCATCTTTCCCCAGCAGCGCCAGCAGTTTGTCTTTTGCCAGATCGACAGAGCAATCCATATCGGCTACACACTGCGCCTGAAGTTCGGAATGCTTACCACCAAACATCGCGAAGAGGTTGTTAATACAATTAACGCGCTCTTTTTGCTCTGCGATAACCTGGGCGCGGATTGTATTTTCGTCTGCCCCGGAAGGTTGAGTGACCGTCGGCTGCTGCCCCTGAGGTTGCTGCGGATCGCGCTGAGTGGTTGCTCGTGGCGGCGTTAACATGTTGCGCATACTTTTTGGCATCTTTTCGAAGTCCTCAATACGTTTAGACTGGATACAGGCCATCGCCTGAAGAGAAGGGGTGGTCTGGTCGGCAAAACCCATCGCGACGCATTCTTTGCCGTCCATCCAGGTTTCGTCTTCCAGCATTGCCGCTATTTCATCCGAAGATTTTCCGGTTTTCTCTGCATAAGCGGGGATAAGAACGGACTCAACCTTGTCCAGAAGTTCTGCGTAGTCACGCATATCGTTGGCATCACCACCAGCAAAGCCCCAGGGCTTATGGATCATCATCATGGTATTTTCCGGCATGATGACCGGGTTACCTACCATGGCAATGACCGAGGCCATAGACGCGGCCAGACCGTCGATGTGAACGGTGATTGACGCGCCATGATGTTTAAGAGCATTAAAAATGGCGATACCATCAAAGACGTCGCCACCGGGAGAGTTGATATGAAGGTTGATATGGGTCACATCGCCCAGCGCCTTCAGGTCGTTAACAAACTGTCGGGCTGTCACCCCCCAGTAACCAATTTCGTCGTAAATGAATATTTCAGCCTGATTGTCGGCGCTGGCCTGCATACGAAACCACGAATTACTTCTTGCGCTGGCTTTCGGGCGACGGAGCGTCTGGTTCTTTGACTTCGGCACTGGTGCCTCCTTTATCGTTTGCAGGATCGGTGTCATACACCAGTCCCAGTTCGCGGTTATCATCAACTTCAGCCTTGCGACGGCGTTTGACATCATCCGGATTGCGTCCGCTGGCTCGCACCCAGTCTGATTCTGTCGCAGCACCACCACGGATTTGCGCTTTCCAGGCATTGGCCTCTTTGACTGGATCAATCCATGGCATGACCGGACCTGAATAAACGGCAGTGTAAAGCGATGCCATATCCAGCCCGCGGGGTAGCTGAATTTCGCCAGAAGCCACCGCCATTTTTAACCAGTTTCGGTACATTGGCCGGGTAATTGCGCCGATGAACCAGTCCTGGAGGATCAAATAACCATCTGTTGACTCAACCAGCTCCTGACGCTGGGCACTGTATGTCCCATCATAGTTTCTGGCTGTACTGGAGAAGCTGAGACGCGCCCCAGCAGCGACAGCGCGCAACTGTCCATTTCGGAATGTTTCAAGATTGGGGTTTGGTCTGTCGGACTTGATCATCCCGATGTCTTCACCGGGGAGCAGATCATCATAGATAATGCCAGGTTCAATTATCGCTTCGCGATTGTCTTTGCTGACATCAGCATCCAGGCTTTGCCCGTCCCCTTTTTTGATGTACATCCCCAGGGCGGCAGCGATACGCGCCGCCGTCAGTTCCGCATCCTCATATTCTTTCAGGGCACTGAGACGCATGAGTACACCAGAAAGGAGAGATGTCCCTCGGGTTTGATGAAGGCGGCGGGTAAATTTGAGATGAAGCATATTCCCGGCATCAATATCTTTCGTATCCAATTGACGGCCGGTAACAGGCAGACTTTTATAAACCTGGTACTTTTTCGGGCGTCCCCAATTATCTACATATACTCCCTGACAAAGTTGCTGGGATTCGTCATTGGTCATCGGTACAAAATCGGCCTCAAGCGCTTCAAGCCAGAAAGGGACGCCAGCCACCGGATCTAGTCCCTGCGCTGAGCCATTCACCATCTGAGCGAAAATTTCCCCGTCCCTGAGCCAGCTCCTGAGCATCAACCGCTCAAGCATCGGGCGGGTAAACTGCCCAGTGACCTCAGGGCTGACCGACCATTCGGCCCACTTTGTTCTGATTTGTTCTGCCAGCTTTTTCGCTATTTTCCCGTTCTTCAGTACCGGGTGGGGCTCAACAATAATTCCTTTTGCACCTACCACCCGTTCCTCAAGCTTATCGAACACGCCGATAACGAGATCGTGATTATTGTCCAACCAGCGCGCTTGCTCACGGAGGGATACAGCACCCATCTGGCTAAGCTGGTTAGCGGAACGGTTTTCCCTGCGCGCCTTGTGTGTTCGGGTGGGCTTAACAGCTTCATATGCCTGGATCATTGCTTTCGAACGTAACCGCGCAGCTTTCCATCCAGGGGAAAAGACGCCAATCGCATCATCTAACAGGCTCATGGAAACCTCGCGAGTTTATAACCGGGTCGCCCGTGACGCTGAGCCAGCAGGGAAGCAAGACGGCGCTCCCATTCTTGCCGCCCTTTGCGGATTTCAGACAGGTTCTCCAGCGTCATCTGCTGCCCGTTGAATGTTATAGACTTTCCATCCAGAACAGCTATTTCTGTCTCGGTATAACGCTGGATAATGGATTCAATATCGGTTTGTTTCACACCCAGCCTCCTGATGATGTGGTCCAGGGATTGTTTTCAACGTCGGGCTTATTTGCCTTACGTTTTTTCCTGCTGTGGTTCGTTTTTGCTGGTAACGTGGATGACACTTCGCCAGTTTCGGGCGAGCTTTCTTCGATCCACGTTGTCCGTTTTGCCCATTCAGGCGCATCCGGCCATTTGATCTTTTCGTACCCGTGTAATATGACCAGCGCATCGGCATAAACGAGCAGGTCGAAAGCTTCGTTCGGACCTCTGCCCGGTTTGCTCCATTTTCCATCGGGTGAACGCTCCTCATAGGTCAGCTCATCGTAAAACCAGCTACCGAGCCATTTAGGGAAATGCACATAGTTTGGGCCGGGTGATTCACGCCACAGGGCGTTATTAACCTGGTCTTTCAGTGCATCGGTTTGAAGAAGGTAAAGCGGCACATCGCCAGCAGCTTTTGCCCGGCGGGTTGTTCTGTCAGTGTTATCAGGAAATGTGCGGGTAATCAGTTTTGAGCGTCGGATACTGTCGCCCTTAAAGAGGAAAATCTTTTTACCCAGTCCATCCCGTCGACATTTACGCCAGAACTTATAGGCGTTATCGGTGACACCATCCTCACCACCTGAATCGACAGCCATTGCCATGAGCCGCATACGTTTTGACGGGTCACTCGATAAGACCCAGGACTTTTCGAACACGTCAGACAGGAGTAAATCCCAGTCTTCCGGATAACTGGCCGGATCAATGGGGTAACACTCACCGTGCTCGTTTGCCCGTAATGAATGTCGGATGTTGTAGCGATCTACCAGCCATCGCTCACCCTGCTCACCGTAGCCAGTCACCTGAACCACGAAACGGCGGGATTTACCGCCCTGCACATCAACGGTTGCAGTCATAAACAGCACACCATCTGGTACAGAGCGCTTTGGCACATCTTCGGCGCGTTGTTCCAGCAGTTCGCTTTTACGTTGTTCAAGACTGGCGCGGGGGAGATAAGGTCTACCAAAGTCGGTATTAACTACCGTTTTTAGCGTCTCTTCACTCTGTGTAGACTCATATTCCTGCTCGGCAGTCAGGAATTTGTATATCATCTGTGCCCACGTCTGGTATGCCGCTGCGGGTCCTTCCATCCAGAACGACGCGATGCGTGAACGGCGCGGCTCACCATATCTTTTGCCATCACGATCTATTTTTTCCCCGTCGCGCAACCAAACATGGCAGATATTCAGCTCACGTTTCATATCCGGCGTGATTCTACCCTTGCATGCCGGGCACTGGAGATATGCGGACTCACTAGCCAGAACGGGATCAGGGGAATCCCGGTAGCCCGTCATATTGGCGACTTCGGGCTGAAAATATTCTCCGCAATGCGGACAAGGCCAGTAAAGACGGCGGCGGTCACCACGATTAAACAACGATAAAATGCCAGTGGTCGGCGGCGCTTCATGCGCGGTAGTTGGTCGCCATTTTGTGTCTCGAATATCGCGTCCAGGTGAACTCTCAACGAGGGTCATACCGCTGGACATAAAGGTGGTGGTACGCTTCGAACCTAGGGAAAATGCATCACCCTCACCGTCGATATCTTCAGGAAAGCGATCATAGTCAGTCAGCGCAACGCTTTTATAGTCTGACGACGACATAATGTTGACCGACGGCCAACCAAGCTTGAGATAGTTCCCGGCCCGAAAGGTACGGTCGTGAACGTTATTATCATTACGGCGCGGACTGAGTCGCGATTTTACTTCCTGGCTACACCGGAATGTACGATCAAGACGTTTCTTTGAATGTTCACGCGCTTTCTCTTCTGACACCTGAATGACCAGCATGTCAGCTGGATCGCAAACGATGTTATAAACAATCCAGCCATCAATCAGGCCAATCGTTTTCCCGGTTCGGGCTGGTCCAACAAACACCACAGCATCATATTCACGGGATGCCAGGCAATTCATCGGTTCAATAATATAAGGGGCCAGATTGGGGTCCCAAGGTACGGAGTTACCCGCCCCCATCGGCACACGCATATACGAGCTGACCGCATCGGCCACCTGCATACGACGCGGGGCACGTAGAATACCGGAGACATCGCGGCGTATCCCCCTGGCAGATGCCCGTTTTGCCATCAGTCCTCCTCTGGCTCATCCTCCTCTGGTTCGGCGTCCATTACTCTTTGGGCGACCTGATCACGCAGGTCATCAATCACGCTTTGCACGCGTGATACCGCAACCGGCGTAAGTGCACAGTCTCGTTCAAGAATGTCCGGAAGTGTTTCAAGTACCATGACAACGGCTTTCGCCATCAGTGAAAATTCTCTGGCAACGTCTTCGGCAGGAATAAGTTGCTTTGTATCAACCTCAAATTTCAGCCGCTCATTCTCAGCCTTCCAGTGGGCGAGCCTGTCTGAGGGGTCCATATCTTCAACGCTTGCCGTTGATACCGTCGGAATCATCAGCTCACTCAAAATATCAGTAACGAGATATAGCTTGAGCTTGCTATTGCTGCCTGGTGCCGGAACAACGTTTTTCAGCCTGGCCGCGACCGTCTGGCGGTGTACGCCAGTGATACCAGCGAGCTGGTTGATATTGAGTTTTAATGAAGCGATTTCCTGGTCCATGATGATGAACACTTTTTGAACAATTCGACATCATTGAAAATCCGACTCTCGGAAAATCAATAACCTGCACACATGATGATGATGACTATGAAATTAGAAAACTAGCCGTTTTCCGCGAGCACGTCTCCCCGTGGCAGCCTCCCCCTCCGGGAGGACCCATAAATGATAATAATTACTATTTGCATTAAAATCGACAAAATCACCACTTTTAGCCATTTAGACGTCCAAACCAACACTAATTTCCCTTCAGGCTCTCAATAATGATATTCATTCGCATTATCGAAGCCCCTCGCGATGTGAAGGGCTTCTGTAATGCCTACTCACCCAGTTGCAAAACCCCATGCTCAAGCGAATCAGAATAGGCAATCAATCCGTGATACTCCGGGAAAGTGCTACCGTCTTCAGCTTCAAACTCAGGGATAGTGCCGGTAGTGATGGTGTATTGCGGTTGTCCGTCCTTTTTCGCAAAGTCGGCAAGGTCTTCGATCTGTTTAGCTGTAAGAACTACTGTCATACATTCCTCTCTTTACTATTTGCTTCCTCGCTATTGCGAGGCTCATGCTTGATAACAATGGTCCGTGAAACTTCTGAAAAGTGACCTCTATTGCAATTAACACGCACAATAATTGTGGTTAAGTGTTACTTTCAGCGCTCTGTTATTATTGTTTGTAGATTTCGCCCCGCAGTTCGCTCCTGGGGCTTTTTTTTGCCTGAATTAAATCAGCATTATCGAAACCCTTCGCTGAAGAGCTTCTGTAACATCTACTGTCGTGTGGTGTGTTCGTAACGGGAGATGGTCTTGCCGTTTGCGTTCATCACGTACGCTACTTCTCCCTGCTTCAGGAACACGTTCTGGTCCATTCCCGATACGGCAATACTCTGCTGGTCAGGGTTGAACCCAACGCTCAGGCCACAATGGATTTCTTCGCCGCCACCAGGCGACATCACTTTTACTGTTAACATGATTCTTCTCCTGCTTCTGGTAATAAAAAAGGCCGCCACTGGCGACCTTGGTTTGATTCATGCTAGTTGTCAGGACGTATGACACGCATAACAGCAGTAATAACAGCCATTTGATTGCGAGTAGGTTTTCTTGGCTTCTCTCACTGCCGGAGAGCAAGTTTCAAAAATCCCCAGATACAGCCTGTTTTTCTCTTCTGGCAACCGAGTGCATGAACTCACATGTACTTCGTGATCGCCATTAAACTGCGCATTTTTATTAACGTAATAATACTGTCCCATTGTTATGTCCCAGAGTGATACCGCTGATTGCAGCATCTTCAATCTACGCCCAGGCACTAAAGCAATTAAGACGAATCTCATTTAACTTTGACTAATGTCACTTACCTTTCTGGCAGTTGACTTGGTGCATATTGTCTGCAGTCTGAATTAAGCATAAATCGAACCTGCAGTTCCTATTATCGCTGCAAGTAGAATGAAGGTGACCGCAGTTCTACGCATTAAAACGCCATAAAATGAGATGGCCAACCCTGCGAAAGCAACAATCAAAACTGGCCACATATCGAGTAAGAGAAAAAAATAGCCTTCGAGGGCACTGTCAATTAGCACGTCCATATCACGAATTCCTTTAAGAAAACATCACCCCAGGAATTTTATCACGAACAACTAGCGTGTTAACCGCCAATCAGCAAGCATGAATTTACCTATTATTAGTAGGTTTCGTCAGACAGTTCGCCTGCACTGATTTGTTATGCGCCAGAATGTCGCGCTTGGTCTGCATATCCAGCACGTCGATGTCGTGGTCGGTCAGGTAGATGATCCGCACCCAGCTGCAGGCGGTATCGATGACTTCAGGTTTTACGGGTGAATTGTTCGCGCAGCTCCCGATCAACATCGTCATCAGGCATATGGCTAACTGTTTGCTGTACATCGCTGGCCTCTTTCGTTGCTTGCGCCCTGCGTTCTGCTACGGCGACATTAGCGGCGGCGTTCTCTTCGGTGCGCTGCTGTTCGGCTTTGGCTTCTGCCTTGCTGGTTCCGCGTGAATGGCCTAACCCAAATGCGCCAGCGACAATGGCCAGCAACGCAGTTGCCAGACCAATAATCATTTCAATGCCCATGAGGACCTCACACCAGAACAGATTTAGCTTTCAGGAATCGGGCGCGTCGGTCATCAATACCGTTCTGCCCACCGTTGATAATCTGTGTTACGCGCACTAAATCGCCGGGGTATTTCAAACAACCGCTTGAGGCATAGAACCATGCGGCGCTGCGGGCTGCGTTAATATCCTTCTCCAGAAGCTCAGGGTTGCTCACTAAATCGAGCCTCAGCGCAGTACCGCATCGCAGGTAATTATCCAGGAAAGTGATTTGCTTCAGTCCACGCCCGCGATATTTCCAGCCATCACCTGCCGACTTGTTGCCATAGCGATTGCTGTAGACCAGATTTGCGATTGCTTTCTGGCGTTCAAGCGGTAGCACCTTCTCAGACGATTTGCGCCCGAGTGAGTTTGCCTGGTCCTGCGTGATGCGCTTTGCCTTCACAAAACCAGCCAGACCGGCAACGCTATAGTTGAACCCCTCAACCAGTTGGGTGAATGACGTGCTTTCATGCCCGCACTGAGCAATGAACATTGCCTGGTCCTGCGGAGTGATGATGCCGAACTCTTTCATCGCAGCATCAATGTGCGGAAACCAGCACACAGCTAACCCGGCGCTAATACCAGCCGCCCTTTGAAATTGTGATTGGTTCATCAGTGCCTCAGTGCATCAACCAGACGCGCCACATTCCCCCTGAACCAGAGAACCGCGCCACAAATAAGAATGTTCGCCAGCACTACCAGCCAGTGTGATTCATGGTAGAGACCGAACAGATAACGGAAAGGAACGCTGGCATAAACCAGCACAGTGAAGTAAGCCATCAGCGATATCATGGGACGGTGTCTTGACCCGTCGCGTCGGTAGAACATCAGCGCAACAACAATTACAGCGCATATCACCGCATTGATGATTGCGCTCGGATCACTTGTTACCATTGCTTGACCCTCCTCCACGTAAGCGAGAGAGAATCCCAAACAGGCTACCCAGGTCCTGACTGTTAACGAACGTCAGCAATTTAATGGCTATGGCTGCAACGATTACAGCACCGAGTGCATCAAGCGGCCTGTCGCTGTATCCCGTCCACTTTGAGAAGTACGACCCCAGCAGAGGTGCGCCAATAACACCAAAAATGAATGAGGTGATGAAGTAACCCACCAGCTTTATGCGGCTGATGTTCACCGCCGTTGCGACATAGAACACCGCACCAGCGAACGCACCAAACACCACGCCGTAATCAATGCCAGTTGCCAGACCAAACATGCTGGCCCCCATGAGCCCACCAGCAGCTACCGTAGTGCCAGAAACAGGATCGGACATTTAGCCCCCTCTATTGCTGTGAGTCCTCTCATGAACGAGGGGAATAAAAAAAGCCCGCTATGAGAGCGGGCTGAAAAAGTTGGCTTTCGAGGAGTAACGATAAAGAAAGGTACCTGATAGTCCGAGCTACCGATTTACCAGAAAAACATTCCCTTTTATGTCGTTACTGTAATTAACCATAGTCTGCCAAAGAGAATGAGTAAACCCAACAAGGTGTTCGGTTTACTTACTTGCGATTAGACGTGGTGCCGGGTGCCTCCCGGTGAGCATGCCCCAGCAAACATGTCTCGCGCTGCATTCACAGGGCTTTCGCTCTATTAGCTGGACGCCCCTCCGCATAGGGGGATTCACCACATCAAAAATTTAACATCTGATGAAACTCGTTTCAATGCTCTACGACGATGTGACAGGGGTACTGATGCAATGCATCTCGCGAATACCCCTGTCGTATCGCCGGAAAGCAAAAAGCCCAAGGCGTTAACCTCGGGCTTCTAATGATTTTTGCTGCTCAGTTCGCTTTAACGTCCCGAGCCTATCACAATTCAAGCACTTTCCGCGCAACTATTCAAGTAAAATCTGTCGCCATTTGTGCCAAATGCGTCACACATTGGTGCGTAAAGCATCGATTCTGCAAGATTTAGCCAAACATCGATCCTGCTCTCGCAAGTCCGCAAGCACCATTCTGGATGCTTTTCGTTTAGCTCTTTCGCCATTGCCTTCTTGCTCATGCGATAGACATACCGATCTTTGATTAGCTTATAGAGGGCTTTATTCCCGGAGCGCACAAGCTCAGTACTGAGCACTGAATCAATTTTCAACCCCTCCTCGTCAGTACAAAACGCCAGGCCGCTTTTATTTTTACCACTGAGGATTTCCTTTAAGAAGGCTTCCAGCTCAGGCTTGGTAATGCCTGATTTCTTCATCCGGCGCAGAGCGTCATTGATAGCAGTCTTCGTTATCTTCCCGGATACCAACAGCTGGTTAAACATGTTGCCGCCGCTACCGCCGCCGATGTACGACCAGCGGCCCCACATGCGCAGTTTTCCCTGTATCCAGATGCTTTCCAGAGTGCGGAGGCGAACCATTTCACCTGATTTACCAACCTCAGAAGGGTTAATCATTTATTCACCTCATTTTTGATTTTCTGTTGCTCGGCGGCAAACTGCGCCAGTGCCATAAATGCGTGGCCTTTCGCTTCCAGCTCAGTGCGGTTGATATAACTGAATTTCTCGCCTCGCCAGGTCTTATCAAACACAGCTATGGCCCCAGCAAAAAACGCGCTGGTCGGCCTTTGTTTATCGTTGGCAGGGTTAAACCAGACAGGCAGATCGAAACCAATTCGCCCACGGATAAAGCAGACATGATCCGCATCTTCCGGCCACCATGTTTCGCTTGTGGCTGATTTAACCAGGAACACATAGCGCCCGCCTTTCTCGCGTTGCGCTGCTGCGTAGTTCATGATGTGAGTCATGCCGGTGATAGCTTTCTTTTCGTGGTACTGAGAGCGGCTGTAAGGCGGATTACCAAATGCAGCACCACCGATTGAGTCCAGCATTTCCGACCAATCCTGTGTCAGCGCGTTATCTTCTGCGGTGTACCAGACTGGGCATTTTGCGTTGCTGTCATCAGCGAACAAGTCCAGCATCAACGGACCAAACATCGCGTTAATACCCCAGAAAAGAGGATCCGGCGTTCGCCACTGGTCGCCAACCTCTTTTAAATAATGTGATGGTGCGTTGCGTAGGGCCGCGAGAGATTCGCAGTAAGGATTAGTCATGCGATGGTCTCCCCTAATTCCTGAAGAACCTGCGCCAGCAACTCGCTTTCAGTACCGAATTTCTCTTCCCATGACTTACGGCCGGCATGAATAGCAACGCCGTAACCACCAGTGCGATGATGGGCATGGCATAGAGGAATTACATGGAAGTTATCAGCGCGGACAGATAATCCCGTACCAGAGCTGCAATGATGGATTTCAGCTGGTGATTCACCGTAATCAAGGTTGCGGCAAATGATACAGCCAAGAGCGGCTACACGGCTTAGATGAAGCTTTTCAGCTTTGGTTTTTGATTTGCTCATATCGCACCGCCTGGATGCGACAGACAAACGGAAACACCGCGCACAAAGGCACGGCGTAGAATGGCGTTACTGCATTTTTGCGTCATCACTATACTCCGGTGATGGCGCGATAGGTTCGGTAATCAGCCGATGTGATTATTATAAATCAGCTTGCTGCATGCAGGAAGTGACTTTTACGGTATGGATGAGCGAAATTTCATCGTGCCCCGATCAACACCGGAATGGCCCGGCTCATATTTGCAGTTTCTCAGTGCGTCCTGTGTCGCCTGAAAGAATATCTCATCACCTGTGGTATCAACGGAGTAAACACCTCCTTTTTCATTCACCCAGACAGAATAATTTACACTGCCATCAATCTTTAATGCCTGGGCTTTAGCGGGCATCACCGGAAAAGGGCAGCTAATAAGTATGGGCTTTTCTTCTAAAGGACTTTCAGCAGAAAACGCCACGGTTGATACAAGTACAGTACAAACAAGGAATGTTGTTTTTTTCATAGATAATACCAATTGTTGTTTTTCTCATGTAACCATGACGACGCCGAATGTTTTTTGATTCAAGCTACCTGAAGTACACTGAATCATATATTACTGCGGCGGTTTTGGCTCCACCCTGTTATGAACCTCCCAGCGACTGATTCCGCAACTACCACAGAAGTTAGCCAGGTAATCCAGCCCTGACCATTCCCTGACACCACCACGCGCAGCCTCTACGTACACGCCAATATCCTTATCTCGCCAAAACCCAAACAGTAACCAGCCTCCGCTATCTGCGTTTCTGACTGCGACAATGCGGGTCAGAACTCCCGTCTGATACAGCTCGGTAAAGGCTGGTTTTTTTCTGGTTATCATTTGCATAAATAACCAACCTTAGATTTGTTGATAACAAATATGGTGTTTGTGTTTTATTGCTTTATCCCCTGCTCAGTATTTTTCAGGTCGTTTTCCGCAAATAGGATCGACGTTCTGGCGGCGCGTAACCGGGCCTTGGCGTTTTTCTCTTCTCGTTCCAGGTTGGCTACAGACTCCCGTAGCTCGTCACGACGGCGGTGAAGTTGCGCTATCTCAGTGACCACGCGCTCTCCATTGGTAGCGCACTGGAGAATGTGGTCGAACGGGTCAACAGCACAGCCGCAGCGGGTGCAGTGTACTGTGCGTTCCTTTTCACTGACCTCAATCGAAAGGTGCTTACAGCGCTGTTTTTCGTGAGCCTTCTTATCGGTTACGGTGATATTCAGCAGCTTCTCTTCGTCGCGCTTTGGCTGCACCAGGTTGATGACGTTGTCATTTTCCATCACTTCACCTCCTGCGGGGCGGCTGCGAGCATGGACTCAGTTTCCGCAATCAGATTGTGAGGTAACTGGCTTCCTGCATTTTGCATACCACGACCAAACGCCAACCAGCGCTTAAGCATGGACACCGAACCTTGTGGAATTACCGGAGAGTTGCCAACCTGGATAATAGATTTCAGTGCCGCCCTCGGCATTGCCGACCATGCAAGAAATACGTCTGGCCTGTCGATATCTTCGGTCGGGAGAGTGTTTTCGATTTCGTCCAAAGCATTGCTAAGCCTCTGAAATGCATCGTTTGGGACAACATGGCAATCTTCCCCGTCAACATCTTGCTGGCAACTATCATCTGCTAGTTCAAATGCAGCGCCGCAAACACTGAGTAGCATTTCAATAACGCGTCGGTGTTCTGCTGTTACGCGATTCTCCGGCACTACCGGCTGCTGCGCGTGGCGATAGAGCGGGATACCTTTCCCGCCACCGGAGAATTCGTTATGCCCGTTGTACTCGCGGCCATCTTCGCCATCGTACATGTACGCCACCGGCTCGCTGTCCATTGCGGCCAGGCAACGCTCAGTCAGCGCAATCACATCCTGCGGACTCATCGCCATTTCAGTTCCGTTGGCAGCAAGTCCTGTTGCGGCATAGTTGAGCCATTCGATGCGTTCTCTGGTTAATTTGCTGGTCATTGGTTGGCTCCTTCTGGTCTGTCATCATCGGTGTATGGCGAGTCTTGCGTATCAATTTCTTGGTCGCAGTGAGGACAAAACCCATCAGCATTGCTCAGTTCAATGTTTGACACCCATTCTTTGCATGACCAGCACCGCCACTCACCTGGTCGCTTCCACACTTGCTTAGCCATCTACTCAGCCTCCCACTTGATGCCCAGACCATGACAAACCGGACAAGGTCCAGTGTCCTCATCGCTATCGCTAAATAGGCGGCCTTTGTGGCAGTTGTTGCATACTAACGATTGTGCCTTTGGAGTTGCCCGGTAACACGGAACACCGATACCGATATCCAGCCGTTCCATGAAACCCATTGATTCGAGTTTTTCCATAACCGGTCCAACCTTCACGGGAAACAAAGGATCGCCCTGCCAATACCACACTGAATTTCCGTTTCTATTGGTCCATTGCTCAGCTTTCCAGTTGTAAAGGACTGCAGGTGAAATAAATTTAAGGTCGCTGATTGTTAATTTTCCCATCTACTCAACCTCAACCTTGATGCCAGTGGCGCGGTAGATTACTGCCTGTGCATCAGAGATTTCACGGTTGTAGCCTTCACCGTCATGGTTAGTCCCATATTCCCAGCCAGTTTTTAAACCGCTCAAGAAACATTTATCGCTAACAATTTGCAACTCGGCGATGCGGTCTTTTGCTACCAGCAATTCAGCGGCAATTTCACGCCAGCTTTCGTAACTGGCCTCCAACTTGTCCCAGTCAGGGTTGAAGTTGGCGAGCTCAGACAATTGGCCTTTCAGAAACTCGTTGCTATTCTGCGCCTTCTCCAGTTCACCGCGACGAATTGACAGAGACTCATCCTGATTCAGGATAATCTGCTCCTGACGCGCAATGTGCTGCTGCGCCCTCTCCAGCGCCTCTATGAGTTGATCCGTATATTGCTCAACCTCTGATGCCAATTGGCGCAATTCATCGTTAGGTGCTTCGACGATTAGTCTTGAGATACGATGCTGATTTGCGTGCTTAAGTTTGCCTGTCAGTTCGGTGATATCAGTTGTCATGCTGCACGCTCCTTATTCATTTTCCGGATTTCAACCGGATAGACAGGAATCGCTTTTAACTCACCGTCATCAAACGCAGCGAGTTGAGCGGAGATAAGGGTTGCTTCGGTCTCGTTGAGCGTTCTGATATACCCCTGACCGGTCATCGCGTCAGTAAAAACCAGGGCGGCATTGGATAGCTCTATCTGCTTGCTCATTTGGCCCCCTCGCGCAGCTGAAATGCCACCATTGCGCAGATGTTTGGTGCGTCGGTGAAGTCGTCATCACACGAGGTAACCAGCGCCCTGACACAGGCCTCTGCGCCCTCAGCCTTAATCCCGGCCAGATAAGCGTCGGTGGTGGGGGTTTCGTCCAGCAAATCAGTCAACGCCTCAAACTCAGACGGCTCGACAACGTATTTCAATTCGTCGCCGTTAAGCTCACACTCTTCCGCTGTCCTGTTTACTGCACTAATTGCATCCTTCAGCCCCACATTCTCCGCTGCCAGCTGCCGCAGATGGTCCTGCAAATCCACTCCATCCGGGCAGTTGGTTATCTCCCGGCATTTCTCGATAGTCGCCAGTGCTGCTGTTAATTCGTTATTCATACAGCCTCCCCGAGCACCCAGCGCAGAGCATCAGCGTATTCACCGCTGGCAGCCTCGAGGGCTTTGGTAATTTCTTTTCTGGATTTAAGGCGCGGTTTTGCTTCGCCCAGTACCTGACGCTGACGACGCGCTTTTTCATGGCCTTTAGTGCCTGCGGTCGCCGCTTCGATTTCAGCTACTTTTTCCCGCTGCTCTTCGGGTTTCAGTGATGCCAGTTGACGTGCCTGAGTAACTGTCACCGTACCGGACTCTACCGCTTCCCTAACAGCCAGGGTGGCATCGAGCAGGGACAACGTTGCACGGACGGTCTGAACGCTACAGCCAAACAACACCGCTAGATCATCCTCGTCGTGACCACGATCAAGCGCGTCTGACATTTTCTTAGCGCGACCTAATGGCGTGTCGGGACGGCGGATTTCGTTTTCACTGACCATGTATTTGGCCATTTGATTTGCCGATCCGCGCTTAACGACACCAGGAACAAGCAGAGGTGTTTTGCCTTCTTTCAGCAGGAGTTTATTGGCTTTCATGGTATGGCGAACGCGCTGGCGTCCGACAACCACACAGGTAAGTCCGTTTTCAGGGTCTTTCCAGACAGTAATCGGCTCCAGAACACCCAGTTCCTTGATGTTCAGAACCATCCCTTCATCGATCGGCAGGTGAATACGTTCGTCATAAAGCGGGTGGGACTTATCGGTGACCAGGTGCAATTTTTCCGGCTCAAACATCAGAACGTTGGTTTTGCCGCTGGCACCGTATGCGTCAATTGAGTTCTTTGCCATGCTTACGCCCCCATTACCTGCTGAATGAATTTCTTGTGCTTGCCAAGCTCACGTATGGTTTCGCGTAACTTTTGCAGACGGTTTAATTTCGTTTTGGCTTGCCGGATTTCTTTCGCGACTTGCGCCAGTGTCGGGATGCCTGTTTCATTCTGGGGTTTGATAAGCACCGGGATCGTATCAATGAATTCCTGCGCCTGAGTTGACTTAGACTCAACCAGCTGCACTGACTCTTTAGTGGCCTCTGGCAAGCTCCATGTAACGCCTTTCCCCGCGCCGTTCTTCACAATACGCCCCTGTTTCTCCAGCACGCACAGCGTCGAAATCATTCCGCGAGAGTCGCGACTCAGCGCCTTACCAATATCTGCGGCGGTCATGCGGTCATTGTTGCGGAGTAGTTCCGAAACCTTCTCAAACTCAGCATCAGGATCCAGACGCTCCGGGTGGCGTGGTGCTTTTGGCTTAGCGGTATTCTTGGCGCGTAAAACTGGTTTAGGGGTAGCGGCAGCTTTCGGTTTAACTTCAGGCGTAAACGGTATCACCAGATTCCAGTAACCATTGGTGCTGGCTACCTTCTCAAGCTCTTCGAGTTCACGGAGCAGGTTAAGCGCTTCAATAGGCTCAATCTTCATTCGCGCCGCTATTTCGCGGGTAGTGGCTTTGCCCATCAGTTTCAGGATATCAGTCAGGTTTTCCATTGCTTGCCTCGTTTTCGTTAACTGCCGTAGCCCATTTTTGTTCCAGTACTTGCCTGGCTTTGCTCTTTCCACCAGCCCAGTAACTGTGCTGGACCCGGTAATGGTCGTTTGGGCATTTCAGCGCACCTGAGCAGGAGCCAAACCGGTAGTCTTTCCAGTGGTACTCAGGCGCTGCGCCACAATCAGGGCACACAGGTAATTTCATTGAGCAACCCCGCGACATTCCCTCAGGAGGTTTTCAAACATCATGCGGAGACGGTTCGCGCAGCCAAACGGCATGTCGTTAAAGCGCCACAAGGCAGCGCCATGGCGAAGGCCGCTCTGGACAATCTGCCCTGCTCCATGCAACTGGCGAAGCTGGCCATTCACCGAGGACATGCCACGCCCCAGCGCAGTGGCGATTTCACGCGTAGTCAAATCAGAGTTAGCTTTGAGAAATTCGATCATCGTGATTTCACCGCTGTATTGTGTTTTCTTGGATTTGGTTGTTTTCATAAAAAAATCCTTACCCCCTGAAACCTTTCGGAATATCTGCCTGAACTTTGCCGCTAAAACCGAGATTGCCACCGGTTGTGAGATTTGCCGGACAAAGCTTCACAGCCACCTCAGGCCATTTGCTCCGCAGGCGGTCAGCAGTTTTAATGTCCTTGACCCACCAGCTGTTCTGAATGCGTTCAACCATGGTGTACATGTGCTCGTGAGTGCAGCCCTGCTGTTCGCGTAGCAACCGGATTTCATTCGCCCAGAATGTCCAGTCTGGCTCTGCCGGTCTTGAAATCGTCCCGTCGAATTCAGCGGCTCGTTCGTGCACTTCGACGACGCGGGCATAAAACCACTTCGAAAACTCCAGGTCTTCCGCGCTGCCCCAAAGGCTTTTTTCAGCGTTGAAAATCACCGCCTCAGGATGCTTCTCAGCAAAGTTATCCACAGGGGAATACTCTCCGCCTTGGTTTTTAAGATCTGTTATAAGATCTGTTCTTTTAAGATCTGTATAGAGATAGGATTCGGCGTTTGTGCCGTTTCCATTCGGCGTTTGTGCCGTTTCCTGGATTCGGCGTTTATGCCGAATGCATTCGGCGTTTGTGCCGTTTCCATTCGGCGTTTGTGCCGAATCCAATACTTTCAATGCTTTGCTTCCATTCGGCACTTGTGCCGAATCCAGTATTGACGGGAAAATCTTGAGCATCAGCTCTTCCTGGTCAATGCGGTAGTGCTTCTTCGGCGTACCGTTAACCTGACGAATTTCTTCCTGGATAACGCCGGGTAAATATTGCTCAGTAATTTTGTAGATAGCTCTTCGGACCACATCGCCCTCTAAAACCCGAACCTCTTTCGCAAGCGCTGCGTGCTCTTTGTAAAACCAGCCATTTTCCAGGCTAGACTTACCCGACCAGAACACCAGCTGATTGAGAATGGCCGCCAGCAAATGCTGCTGCCTGTCTCCTGCAAAGAAATCCAGATACGGTCCGGGGATCGTTATGCAGTTCCCCTGCCCCGACATGGCCTGAACAATTTCAAACACCTGATTGTTCATTCCGAAACCTCATTGTGTAGCCGTAAAAACTCTCTCAATCCCACCCAGCCCACAGACCCGCAGGCTTTGCGGTAGGAAACATCTTTCTCTGTCGCTGTGAGTACCGTCACCATGTGGCCTTTGTGCCTGTGCTGGAAGCGAGAACCGACCTCAGGGATACCATTACTGGCTCTATCCACCTCGAAAGGCTCATACGCCGGATACGCTCGTTTCAGGCGAGCAATCAATTCAGCAGCAGACGGGTTACACATAGTCACCTCCGGAATCAGTGGTATTTCGTTACTTCAACAGCGCGATGCTGGTACGCCTTGCTGTAGATGGCCTCAATCGCGTCGTCGTGCGCATCAATCGCCGTTCCAATGGCATACTGAGCCGACAGCAACGCCCGACGCTCAATCGTGTCGTAGATGCTCAGACGATGGCGAATTTCACGCGGCAGAACGCGCAGGATTGACGGAAGCAGCAGACGGATTTTCTCGCGCTGCTGTTCGGTTTCACCTTTCAGCCAGCGGTGGAAGATATTCTGCTGGTTGGCCCACGCTTTGCCCGGAACCAGGCGAAGCTCAGCCCCACCTGAACGCACATACTCTTCAGTGATGGCGTTGGCTACGTATGCCTGACCGACTTCAGCAGCCCAGGCCAGCAGAACCATTTCAACGTGCTCGTGTTTGATTTCCATTAATCAGACTCCTTCTTGTTTCTTGGGCAAAATCACGCCTTCAGGTATTCCACTAATAGGTGTTGGGTGCAGATCTGGACGTAATTCATGGGGTGTAACTTCCCACCCCATTAATTGGCAAAGTGGAATAACACGACCTGAAGGAACTTGCTTTTTTAACCATTTAAATACGGTTTGCTGGCTAACGTTTAAGCGCTGACCAATTTCAGCTTGAGTAAAGCGCCGAGCTACCAAATCTTTAATTTCTTTTTTCATGGAACATCTCCTGTAATTCACACCCTCAAAATACAACTTCAAGGCGTGACTTGCAACAACTTTAGGTTCATATCGCAAGCAACAGCCTTTGGTTGTATTATTTAGGTATGAGAATGAAGACTATCGACATCACCACTTACCGCATAAACAGGCTCCTAAAGGAAAGAAACTGGAGTCAGACAGATCTCGCACAGAGATTGGGAGTTACACAGCAAACGATTCAAAAATGGGCGAAAGGGAAAGCCAGCCCCTCAATGGATAATGTCGACAAGTTATCGGAGATCACAGGGCATCCACCCTACTGGTTCATGCTCCCACCAGACGAAGGCGATCAGGTGGTAACTCCAGACGCAATGAAGTTAGGCCCAATGCAACTGGACCTGCTTAAAACCTTCAATGCGTTCCCGGAAGAAGATCAGCAGCAAATGCTGTCTGAAATGAAAGAGCGTAAAGAGACAATGGATAAGACCGTTGCCCGGTGGCTTGCAGCTCAGAAGGGCAATAAATAATAAGTTAGGTGCAATGGTGAGGTGTTTGGGTAATGCCATATCAACTCATATGCTTTGTAGTATCCCACTCAACTCAAAAGCGGGATAGCCCATATCACGTTTTAACATAATTGCTTATTATCATTTAAATAACAGAGTAATCAATAGGTTATGGAAAGCAAAAAATCTAAACTTATCGACTTCAAGGAATTTGGTCACTACTTAAACTCATTAGTCGGTGATCATGTATGTCCTATTTGTAATACTGACGAATGGACACTTTACACGCCAGACGAGCTGACAAAGGATGCTGAGAATGCCAAGGTATATAAAGTGATTCCATCTTTACCTTTGGTTTCATACTCCGAAGATAATGACAAGAAAAAGACGTCAATGGTTAGCTCGGAGGCTCTTGATATCTTAATAATGCAGTGCTCAAATTGTGGGTACATAAACCTTTTTAGTCACAGAAAAGTGAGTAAAAACATCGAGACTGGTGATTACAAAAAACTAAAATCTGAAGAGAACAAAGAGCATGACTCATCAGAAAATGAATAACTTCCGGGAGCCAGAAAACCTTGAGACGATCTTGACACTCGGCGCAGATGTATACAAAGTATCCCATCGAGGCAATCTAGCAACATATCATCCATTAACTACCAGCATAAACGGCGTTGATACTAGATTTTCATCAAATAACGGCGAAAAAATGAGTGAAAAATCCATAACAACCACACAATTTTGGGTCGGTATCATCCTGGCAATTTTAACAGTCTTGGGAACTGGAGTTTGCGCTACTTGGACAATCTCCAACTCAATGAATGATAAGACCAATGGCTTGAGAAAGGATATGTCTGATGAAATTAAATCCAGTAGAATTGAGCTATCAGCCAAGATAGACAGAGTTGAAGATAAGACCGCAGAAGGATTTAAGGACACGTCTTCGCAACTTAATGACATTAAAATTCTTTTAGCCAAATCAGAGCAAAAAGAAGTTAACAAGTAATTATACAATAAACCCGGCCATGTCGCCGGGTTTCTACTGCCCTACTCTTCCAGTAGCTTTACCGCCAACTCCATGACCTGAATCTGGTCAAAATCCCACTTATCCAGCCCCTTTGCTATCTCAGTTCTTATCACGTCAGCTATGGCTACCCGCTTGGTTTCATGGCCTTCGGCGACCATAGCAAAAACGACATCCCCGACAATACGGCACATCTCCTGATAGCGCAGTTGCGCGGCTTCTTCGTAGTCCATACCCACAATCCTCTTTGATGTTTTTATGAGCATACCACTTTGCTTTAGCCTTCGGCACCTCTCACCGCACCACAAAATACAACTTAAAGTTATTGACAACATAACTTCAGGTTGTATTATTGAATCCATCAACACCAATCAAGGTGCGATAGGTAAACAATCCGCTACCCGGCGATAAGGGTCAACTAGATGAGGTGTGACATGACTCAGGAATTAACCGAACAAAAAAAGCCACTACGTATCTACGCAATGGCTTTTGTCAAAAGAGCGATCACTCTTTCAACCGATGATCGGGAGGATTTTTGGTTGGAAATCCCTGGTGGCGTCGGCTGGATAAAGTTTGAAAAGCTTCGCCTGGAAACTGAGTTTACTGATGGCGGAGCATTGTTTGTAGCCAAAGAACTGCGTTCGGGATCTGACCCAGCCCCTGAGTCAGTAGTTCAAGCACGATGTGTTTTGTGGCGTCAGCGGGAAGCTCTTTTAAGCGCTGCAAATACGCTTTCTTATCTTCTGGGTCAGAAATGTTCTGGTTAATGAAATCCCTGAGAGCAGACAGCGTTTCATCGTGCAATTTAACGGTGACGATTTTAAGGGAAGCGGAAATACTGCCCTCCTCGCTTAGCAGGTTAACAGCATCACGGGTTGCGGTTATTAATTTGATGTCAGGTGACTTACCGGCGAGTGAATCTTCAATTCCACCGGTTATAAGTCCTTCCTGCTGAAGATAGGCGATGTTCTGCAGGAGCGTTTTTTCGTCTAGTGACGATAGTTCTTTGGGTATGCAGCCAATTTCGTCTGGATAAAACTCCAGTGCAATTTGAAGTATCTGCAATTGAAGCTGGCGGTCAAAAGAAGCCATAAGAATTCCTCCTTGTTTGTGGTGAACAGAGGATACCACCGAGCCTGAAGTGGTGAAAAGACAGGCAAAAAATCAACATACCTTGCAATGCAAGTGAATGCGGCTAAGCGCACGTGGCACAGTTAAAAAGGTAAGCATGGGCGATTTCCATGTTGCGGGAAAAAGCAGGTCGGCATCAGTTGTTAACTGGCTGGTATCACCGGGAGGCACCCGGCACTGCATTGCAAGGTCTGTTAGGTACTCAATACACACGAGGGTAAGGAGATGAGCAGAAACGGCATTCGTACACTGGTAATTGTCTTGGCTATCTGCCTTGTTGCCTGGTCAGCGACGATTATCAAAATTATGCATGTTGCGGGGGTATTCAATGGCTAGTTTACCAAAACACGATCCGCATATTCAGGCAGCACAAAGCAAACTTGCTATTGCTCACTGTATTGATGACAGAGACATGTGGGATCAAGCCATGTCATCAATGAAGAATATTCATGAAAAGGCAAAGCACATAGAAGATCGGATGTTCTGTGGTCGTACAGATGCGCTTTCAGGATTAAACTTTCGAGATATTGTTTTGAATTATGACATGTACGGAGATTTAATTTCCGTCGATGCAGACTTGCTTACAGCCCAATATAAAATAAATACCGAAGTTTCATTTTAATTATTAATAGAACTAATTAATGCCTTGAATGGCAGGTATCCACACACCTTAACACAGGAATATATATGGAAACCGAAACACTCCATTGCTACAGCTGCGGCGACTCCTTTGCACGCGAAGAATTGCAATATCGCCCTTCAGGCAGAGGTGCTTATCGTAAAGTGGCATATTACTGTTCTATCTGTAACGAAAAGGAAAAAAAGAAAAACCAATTAAAGGCTACACAGTCGTTAGTTCGCAAGTCGTTACCATCAAGACCAGTAACTGCTCAACTAAGGCCTGCACTATGGAACAAATGATATCGAACGCCGCTCGCACGCCGTTACACGTTAATCAAAAAGCATACGCGACCCTTAATTCATATCACTGCGGGCAAGTAAAGCCCTGCCGCATTAAATGTGGGAATTTAAGTTTAAAGGTCGGAAGAAAGTGGCGCTTATTGTCCCGCGATAACGGCAAGTGTTGGGAAGTCATGAGCCATGAAAAATATAACCAACGTAAAGACAGGAGATAATTATTGTGAGAATAGAATTTGATGTTCATGGAGCAATAGCAACCGCCACCATCATCAGTACCGTATTCGAATTCCGCCGCCACAATCGAGCTGCGGATACTGCCTTGTTTCTGGCTCCGAGTGTACGCCATAACAGCAGCGGATTCTTTATTTTGAAAACGGAGATATCCGGTAAAACATCTCACGTGCTTCGTGCATATAAAGTACTTCAGTCGGAGGCTTTACGATGAGCTATACAACTGTCATACGCGTCTGGCCTGGCGAAAAGTCAGAGACTGCTGAAGAGTTTCGCAATGCATGGGGTAGCGGACCAGTAATCTGGAACGATATGGCAATCCGCTACCTTGGGGCTCTACCACATGCGTATTCGATGTGCATTGATAAGCTATGGCCTCTTGCTAACCGACAAGATATCCCCCTCCATCACCGCGCAGTTCTGGCGATGACATATGACAGGATGTACATCCTTAAAGAACATTATTCACGCGCTGCGGAATGCATCCGGCTATATCTTGCTGATTTTCCGCCAAATGAAAACTTAGTTAATCATTGGCCTGCTATCGCTGAACTATTTGAGGGAAATCCTGACTGTCCGGCGATAGGGCTATGGCTCACCTCGGTCTGTGAGGACCCCTTTGCTGGCGAATGGAATGATGAAGCGGAAGAGTATATGGAGCCAGACTGGTCGAGATACTGGAGTTTGTTTGATCATCTTGATGGATCCAGCATTTGATTTCCAATAATCAAAATTAAACCGGGGAACTGATTATAGTTTCCCGGCCATGAGGTTATTTATGGCCGATATTACTCAAGAAGATGAATGGGTGATGGAAAAGGGAATTGTAGCGAAGATGTATATGACTCCCCGGCAAATTAAATCTTACCGGGAGGGGAGATGGATCGAGGGCATTCATTATAAGAAGCACCCACCAGATCCAAAAGCTTCAGAAGGAAGGGTAACGCTTCTCTACAACTACACCAGGATTAATAGGCTTGTCGGGGAAACATAATGAATATGCCTGCTGGCGTAGAGCTGCATGGGAAAGGAATAAGAATTAGCTTTCTATATCGCGGCATACGTTGCCGCGAAGTTTTGCGGGGCTGGACTGTATCAAATAGCAATATAAAAAAAGCTGGCAATCTCCGTGCTTTAATTATGAGTGAGATTCAGCAAGGTAAATTTGACTATGCAGAGCACTTTCCTGAATCAAAGGCGCTTAAAAAATTCACCACAACACAAAAAATTAAAACCTTCGGTGAATTGTGCAAAGTTTATCTTAATGCCAAAAAGCTTGAGGTCTCAGCTGCGTCATACAGAGGCGCAGAATCACGTATAGCAACGCTTTGCGCTATTGTTGGAAGTAATACGCATATTGCGGATATTCAGCATACCGACCTGTTGAATTACAGGAACGCGCTATTAACTGGTAACACCTTTAGCGATCACGCGCCCTGGCTTAAAAGAAAAGGTCGCGCTGTATCCACGGTCAACGGCCTGATGAACAATCTGACTGCGTTACTCAAACTGGCGAACCTGAGCGGCTTTATCGAGCATACCCCTCACGAAGGTATAAAGATGCTTAAACGCTCCAGGAGAGACCCTGATCCGCTTCTCCAGAGCGAGTACGAGGGTTTTATAAAGGCGCTTTCTCATCGGTATGCTTTGCTCTGGACTACGGCTATCTTTACCGGCCTTCGGCATGGCGAGATTACAGCTTTAGCCTGGGAGGATGTAGATCTTGATAAAGGTGAGCTTCACGTCAGGCGTAACCAGACGAATGAGGGCCTGTTTGTACCACCTAAAACCGAAGCGGGTATCAGAACTGTAACCCTGCTTGAGCCTGCGCTGAAAGCTTTATGTGAGCAATTCAAGCTAACTGGCGCATTAAGCAAAACAGAAATCACTTTTCATCACCGCGAACATGGGTTAACAGAGCAACAAAAACTGCGGTTCGTGTTTATCCCGCCCAAAAACTGGCGCGGGGAAACGAAGTATTACGGATCTCAGTCTCTGGGGTATAGTTGGGAGGCGGGATTAAAGAAGGCTGGAATAAGGAACAGACGCCCTTACCAGTCGCGCCACACGTTCGCATGCTGGCTTTTAACTGCCGGTGCTAACCCGTCATTTATCGCCGGACAGATGGGTCACGAGAACGCGAAGATGGTTTATGAGATTTACTCGAAGTGGATCGGAGAGATGGACCGTAACCAGGTGGAAATGCTGAACAGTAGTTTTTCTGACGTTGTGTCCCAAGGGTGCCCCAAACGCAAGGTAGTGGGTATAAAAAGCGTTTAATTTCAGCAGAATAAAATCACTTGCCGGAATATTAACTTTATTCCAACATGAATGCTCACTACGCTGCAATGGCGGCTAAATAAAAAGCAGGAGCGGATATGATTACGCTGTGGGGCAGAAACAACTCGACCAATGTGAAAAAAGTGCGCTGGGTACTGGAAGAACTCGACCTTCCGTATCAACAAATTCTGGCGGGACTTGAGTTTGGTCTGAATCACGACCCCGAATATCTGGCCATGAATCCCAACGGTCTGGTGCCGCTGTTAAAAGATGCATCCACCAACATCGTGCTTTGGGAATCGAATACTATTATTCGCTATCTGGCAGCGCAATATGGCCAGAACCGTCTGTGGGTAGAGTCACCGGCACTGCGCGCCGAGGGCGAAAAATGGATGGACTGGTCCAACGGTTCGCTCTCTCCCGCTCATCGGCCGATTCTAATGGGGCTGGTCAGGACGCCACCAGAAAAACGCGATCCTGCGGCGATTGAAGCCGGTATCGCCGCCTGCGAGGCGTTGTTTGCCATTCTTGATGACGAACTGGCTCGGCATCCGTGGCTCTCGGGCGATACCTTTGGCCTTGGCGACATTGCCGTCGCGCCGTTCGTTTATAACCTGCTGGAAACCGTAAAAACCTGGCAATCGCGCCCGCATCTTCAGCGCTGGTACCAGCAGATTAGCGAGCGTCAGGCCTGGCGTAATGTGGTGATGATCCCGGTCACCTGATTTAGCCGGCTGGACTTACCCTCAGCAGCTCGCCGTTGGATTCGTCGGTTAACACATACAGATAACCGTCGGGTCCAGGGCGCACATCACGGATTCGTTTACCGCGATCGCTCAGAATTCGCTCCTGTTCCGTGACTTTATCGCCATCGACCTTCAGCACAATTAGCGACTCATCCTTCAACGCACCGATAAACAGCCGTTGCTGCCACTGCGGGAAAGTCGCCGCATCATAAAAAGCCATCCCGCTCACTGCCGGAGATTTTTCCCAGACAAACAGCGGCGCTTCGGTTCCCGCCGCCGTCTTACCTTTAGCCTCCGGAATCGGCAGGCCGCTATAATTAATACCGTGCGTCGCCAGCGGCCAGCCGTAGTTCTTACCTTTTTGCGGAATATTAATCTCATCGCCGCCGCGTGGGCCATGTTCGTTCAACCACAGCGTATCGCTCCACGGATTCATCGCCATCCCCTGCGGATTGCGAATACCGTAAGACCAGATTTCTGGCCTGACGCCCGGCTTGCCGACGAAAGGATTATCAGCGGGGATTTTACCGTCAGCCGTCAGACGCACCACTTTCCCCTGTAGCTTATCCAGATCCTGGGCAGTCGAACGCTGGTTATTTTCCCCAAGTCCGATAAACAGATACCCGTGGCCGTCAAACACCATCCGTCCGCCAAAATGGTTGCCAGTTGATAGCTTCGGCAGTTGGCGGAAAACCACCTGGAAGTTTTCCAGCCGCTGGAGGTCCTCGCTCAGTCGGCCATAGCCCACAGCAGTCCCGGCTTTACCGTCATTGCCGCCTTCGGCGTAGCTTAGCCAGACCCGGCGCGACTGGGTGAAATCCGGCGCCAGTACCACATCCAACAAACCGCCCTGCCCGCTGGCCCATACCTGCGGTACGCCGGACAGCGCAGGCGAGAGACCTTCGCCCTTCTGCCAAAGCTTGAGTTCGCCACCGCGCAGAGTAATCAGTATTCCTTTGTCGTCAGGAAGAAAGGCCAGCGCCCACGGGTGTTCAAGCTGGTCCTGCAACACCTCTACGCGCTCCTGGGCGGCAAAGGTTGCCATGGGTAACAACAACGCGGTAAGGGCTATCAGGGTAACGGTCTGGCGCATGGCATACTCCTTTTGTCAGCAATGGGATAAGGGTAGCCAGCAGGGGGAAACGGGAAGGGATTTTTACATAACATTAAATAGGGGGAGCAAGCTCCCCCCAATCTCAGGCATGGGTCATTGGCGCTGATTTATTCAGTTTATGAATATTTAGCGTCAATACCGCCAGACAGCTTTCCAGCTTATCTACGTTGACAGCAATGTAGGACGGGCAATCATGATGTCCGCTCATCAGGCACACCGCCGCAGAAGCGACGGCCTCGCCCGCAAGCCGCAGAGCTTCCTTTTCCTCCGGCGCAACGGCGTGCTGCAAGCGCGGCGCGTGTTCACGCATTTCATGACACAGTTCAAACAAGTTATCACGCAGATGGTCGTTTTCGCTGACTGACATATAGCCTTTTGCTTTACGCAGCTGTAAATAAGCATCGAGGTCAATGTTGGCATTAACCAGCTTATTCATCAGGTTACGATATAGTCTGTCAACGCTCATCTCAGGTCCTCCTCTGTCGTCCTTTACCATAATTATAATATGGTCATTTTTCGTACAAAACGATGAGAGAGATCAATAAACACCAGTTCATTAACATCATTTACAATGTTACAACGATGAGTAAAATCCTTCCCTGCGCTCAGACAGCCTCCAAAGCAAAAAACACAAAAAATGTTATACGCTCTCACAAAAATGAGGCTTTCAATTTGGCAATGAACAATCATTTATTGCTGTAATGATCACAAAATAGCGCAATGCTCATTGCCTGAAAATCCTGCCGGGTGTCATATCATCCAAATAAATGTATTACGTATAACATTTAATAAGAACAGCAAACGGCTCGATCCTGTTTGCAACCTTTATCTCTATCGCTTGAAGGAACAGAAATGATTACGCCCGGCAAAAGAAACTATATCTTGTTGAGTCTTTTCGATTTCCTCTATCTGTTCGCCTGGTCATCAACCATGGCGTTTTTTGTTATCTGGACCACTCAACACCTCGGGATTAGTGCGACCAAAACCGGCCTGCTCTATTCGGTCAACGCCTTTATCGCTTTGCTGATGCAGCCCTTCTTCGGTTTTATTTCCGACAAATTCGGCCTGAAAAAGCGACTGATTTGGATCCTGGTCGCCATGCTGCTGCCGGTTGGCCCGTTCTTTATCTACTTATATGCACCGTTGTTGGTTCATAGCTTCTGGCTGGGCGCACTGCTTGGCGGGGTATACCTGGGGATTATTTTCAACTCCGGCTGCGGGGTGATTGATTCGTATATCGATAAAATCTCGCGTCGCTATCAGTTCGAATATGGTCGGGTGCGGATGTGGGGATCGTTAGGCTGGGCGGCTGCGGCATGGATCGTCGGCAAATATATCGACAGCAATCCAAACCTCGCTTTCTGGCTGGCCAGCTTCGCCATTGTTATCGCGGCAATCTGTTTTATGCTGACTAAGGTCGAATTGACCGAAGCGGAAATGCAAAAAACCAGCGCGCTGAAAGTTTCGCATGCCCTGGAGCTGGCGAAAAACGGTCAGTTCTGGATGCTGCTGGTGTTTACCCTTTTCGTCACGCAAATCTACGACACCTATGACCAGCAGTTCGCTCAATACTTTTCTCTGCAGTTCCCGACGCCGGAAGAAGGCAACCGTTGGTACGGGATTCTGGCTTCCATTCAGGTGTGCGGCGAAACGCTGTTTTTATGCCTGATGCCGTGGTTTGTTAACCGTACTGGCGCGAAGTGGGCGTTGATCATTGCCGGGCTGATTATGTCAGTGCGTATCGTCGGCTCTGCTATCCCGCTTGGTCCGGTGTGGATCGGCGCGGTAAAAATGATGCATGCGCTGGAAAAACCGCTGATTCTGGTTTCGGTATTTAAATTTATCGCCGCCAACTTCGACAACAAACTGTCATCAACGGTCTACCTGCTGGTACTGTTTGTCGCCTCCATCGCTACCGCCATTTACTCACCATTAGCGGGGTATTTGTACGACACCATCGGCTTCGCGCATACATATTATATTCTGGGCGGTATCGCCGGACTGTTTACTCTGATCTCGATATTCACGCTTCGTGATAATCGAGAGCCGACTGCACCAGGCGCTGCGCCGGGTACAGGCGCGACGCAAACGCTGTAATTCCTCAACGCCCAGGATACACTCCTGGGCTTTTTCATCATTAAGCATGTCGTTGCTATACTATTTTACGCAAAGACCTGTAAAATCCCTGCCCTGACCATTCCAATAATTGAACACTTTTTAAGCTATGAGCAATGTCACCCATCAGCCGAAAATCGGCTTTGTCTCTCTGGGCTGCCCGAAAAATCTCGTGGACTCAGAACGTATCCTGACTGAACTGCGCACCGAAGGTTACGACGTGGTTCCTTCCTACGATAACGCCGATATGGTTATCGTTAATACCTGCGGCTTTATCGATAGCGCCGTGCAGGAGTCGCTGGAAGCGATTGGCGAAGCGTTAAAAGAAAACGGCAAAGTGATTGTCACCGGCTGCCTGGGCGCGAAAGAAGATCAAATCCGCGAAGTCCATCCAAAAGTGCTGGAAATCACCGGTCCACACAGCTACGAGCAGGTGCTGGAACACGTCCACCACTACGCGCCGAAGCCTAAGCACAATCCGTTCCTGAGCCTGGTGCCGGAACAGGGCGTTAAGCTAACGCCGCGTCATTACGCCTACTTAAAAATTTCAGAAGGCTGCAACCATCGCTGCACCTTTTGCATTATCCCGTCGATGCGCGGCGACCTTGTCAGTCGTCCGATTGGTGAAGTGCTGGCGGAAGCCAAACGCCTGGCCGATGCCGGGGTCAAAGAGCTGCTGGTGATTTCTCAGGACACTTCCGCCTACGGCGTTGATGTCAAGCATCGCAGCGGCTTCCATAACGGTATGCCGGTGAAAACCAGCATGGTAAGCCTGTGCGAAGAGCTGGCCAAGCTGGGGATTTGGGTTCGGCTGCACTACGTGTACCCGTATCCACACGTTGATGATGTCATCCCGCTGATGGCGGAAGGCAAGATTTTGCCGTATCTGGATATCCCGCTGCAGCACGCCAGCCCGCGTATTCTCAAAATGATGAAACGCCCTGGCTCCGCTGACCGTCAGCTGGCGCGCATCAAACAGTGGCGCGAAGTCTGCCCTGAGCTGACCCTACGCTCGACCTTTATCGTCGGCTTCCCGGGCGAAACGGAAGAAGATTTCCAGATGCTGCTCGACTTCCTGAAAGAGGCTCGTCTGGATCGCGTCGGCTGCTTCAAATACAGCCCGGTGGAAGGCGCGACCGCCAACGAACTCGCAGACCAGGTGCCGGAAGAAGTAAAAGAAGAGCGCTGGAACCGCTTTATGCAGCTACAGCAGCAGATCTCTGCTGAGCGTCTGCAGGAGAAAGTGGGCCGCGAAATCATGGTTCTGATCGATGAAGTTGATGAAGAAGGCGCGATTGGCCGCAGCATGGCGGATGCACCGGAGATCGACGGCGCGGTCTACCTGAACGGCGAAAGCAAAGTTAAACCAGGTGACGTTGTGCGGGTGAAGGTCGAACATGCCGACGAATACGACCTGTGGGGCAGCCGGGTTTAATTCCTTCCTCTGAACGTGTCCCGGATTGCGGCGCTAACGCGCCTTATCCGGGCGACAAAACCCTCGAACGCCTACCCCTTTATCTTCGGATCCAGCGCATCGCGCAGGCCGTCCCCTAGCAGATTAAACGCCAGTACCGTCAGGAAAATGGCGATCGCCGGGAACAGCGCCACGTGCGGTGCCATCACCATATCCGCCCGCGCCTCGTTCAGCATCGCGCCCCATTCCGGGGTCGGCGGCTGCGCGCCAAGTCCCAGGAATGAAAGGCTGGCTGCGGAGATAATCGACACCCCGATACGCATCGTAAAATAGACGACAATCGACGATACCGTTCCGGGTAAAATGTGGTTAAACAGGATGTTGGCATCGCTGGCGCCGATACTGCGCGCCGACTCGATAAAAGTCTGCTGCTTAAGTACCAGCGTGTTGCCGCGTACCAGACGCGCAAACGCCGGGATCGAAAAAATCGCCACCGCGATAATCACATTCGACATCCCGCTGCCCATGACCGCTACCACGGCAATCGCCAGCAGAATACCGGGGAACGCAAACAGCACGTCGCAGATGCGCATAATAATGCGATCCCACCAACCTTCGTAATACCCCGCCAATAGCCCGAGAACGGTGCCAATGACCGCGCCAATTAATACCGCGAATACCCCCGCGGCCAGCGAGATCTGCGCCCCTACCAGCACCCGACTAAAGATATCCCGCCCTAATGAATCGACACCGAACCAGTGCATCATTGACGGGCCGTCGTTAAGCCGGTCGTAGTCAAAGTAGTTTTCCGCATCGAACGGCGCAATCCACGGCGCAACGACCGCAACCGCAATCAGCAGCAGAACAAATATCCCCGCCCCCATCGCCACCGGCTGGCGACGAAAACGCCGCCAGAACTCGTGCCATGGGGTACGAATTTGCCCGGGTTTAATCCCCGGCATCGCGTTGATAACCGCTTGTCTTCTCCAGTTGAGCAATCGCACCTTACTTATACCTGATAGCCGGATTAATGGCGGCATACAGCACGTCCACCACTAAATTAATAAGAATAAATTCCAGGGAAAACAGCAACACTTCCGCCTGAATCACCGGATAGTCACGCATCTCTACCGAGTCCACCAGCAGACGCCCAAGTCCAGGCCAGTTAAAGACCTTCTCCACGACGATTGACCCGCCAAGCAGAAAACCGAACTGCAGCCCCATCATCGTGACCACCGGGATCATCGCATTGCGCAGACCGTGCTTGAGCACCACCAGCGTTTCGCTAACGCCTTTCGCCCTTGCGGTACGCATATAGTCTTCGTGCAGAACATCGACGAACGATGCGCGGGTAAAGCGCGCCATCACCGCCGCCACCGCCGCGCCGAGCGTCAACGAAGGCAGAATATAGTGCCGCCAGCTGTCAGCTCCCACCGTCGGCAGCCAGCCCAGTTCAACGGAAAACACCTGCATCAGCAACATACCGAGCGCGAACGCCGGAAATGAGATCCCGGTCACCGCCAGCGCCATACCTAAACGATCCGGCCAGCGGTTACGCCACACTGCCGCCACGATGCCCGCCGCCATACCAAACACCACGGCCCAGCTCATGCTGGCGAGCGTCAGCCAAAAGGTTGGCATAAACCGGCTGGCGATTTCGCTGCTCACCGGACGGCGTGAAGCCATCGAGGTGCCGAAATCCCCCTGCAAAATATTGCTGATATAGTGCCAGAACTGCACATGCAGCGGCCGATCGAGCCCTAGCTGCTGGCGGACCATTCCAACCACCTGCGCATCGGCTTCCGGTCCGGCAATCAGCCGCGCCGGATCGCCGGGCAGCATATGCACGAACAGAAATACCAACACCGCCACAATCAGCAGCGTAGGGATCAGCCCCAGCAGGCGTTTAATCACATAATTGAGCATGCTTCTCCTTGCATGAAGTCCCCGCGGCCAGCGCCCGGGGAGATATACCCGTCATACTTCAAGTTTCAGGTGCGTTGGCTGCACTCGTTCACCCCAGTCACATAGTTATCTATGCTCCTGGGGACTCACGAGCTTGCCGCCTTCCTGTAACTCGAATTATTTAGGGTATACAGTTGTCTACTTAAGATCCGCCTGTTCAAAGCTAAATCCGGTATCCGGCTGGATATAGAATCCGGTCAGGTTTTTACTGTGCGCTGAGACCAGTTTTTCCACCACCAGCGGCACCCACGGCGACTCTTTCCAGATAGTATCCTGCGCGTCTTTATACAGCCGCGTTTTTTCCTTCACGTCGGTCGTTTTCAACGCCTCGTTGAGGTCTTTATCGACCTGAGGATTGCTGTAGAAAGCCGTGTTGAACAGGGTCGGCGGCCAGTTTTGCGAAGCAAACAGCGGCGACAGCGCCCAGTCGGCTTCACCGGTTGAGGCCGTCCAGCCGGTATAGAACATGCGTACGCCGCTCTCTTTCTGCCCTTTGCCTTCCACTTCCGCTGCGCGCTGGCCCGCATCCATCGCCGTCAGCTGAGCCTTAATGCCCACCTGCGCCAGCTGCTGTTGGGTAAACTGCAGCACTTTCTGCGCGGTACTGTGGTTGTGCGACGACCACAACGTGGTATTGAATCCATTCGGATAACCCGCCTCTTTCAGCAGCTCGCGGGCTTTAGCCGGATCGTATGGCCAGGCGGTGTAGCTTTCAGCATAGGCAATCGACGGCGGCACAACGCCGGTCGCCGGGGTAGCGTAGCCCGCAAAGGCCACTTTCACCAGCGCCTGACGGTTAATGGCGTAGTTAATCGCTTCGCGTACTTTTGGGTTATCAAACGGCTTCTGCGTCACGTTCATGCTGATATAGCGCTGCATAATTGACGGACTGGCCACCAGCTCCAGCTTGCTGTTTTTCTCCAGCAGCGGAGCCTGTTCGTAAGGGATCGGGAAAGCAAACTGCGCTTCGCCGGTCTGCAACATCGCCGCACGAGTGTTGTTATCCACCACCGGACGCCAGGTAATGGAATCCAGCTTCGGCAGCCCCTGCTGCCAGTAACCGGCGAACTTCGTCACTTTAACAAAATCGGTCTGATTCCAGGTGTCGAGCTGATACGGACCGGTACCTACCGGATGGAAGCCAATTTCTTTACCGTATTTCTTCAGCGCCGCCGGGGAAATCATTGCCGTCGCCGGGTGGGCCAGGATATTGATAAACGCGGAGAAAGGCTGTTTAAGCGTGATTTTCACCGTTGTCGGATCTACCGCTTCGGTGCTGGCGATATTTTTATACAGGTTATAGCGCTTGAGATGATTTTCCGGGTTACTGGCGCGATCGAGGTTAGCCTTCACCGCTTCGGCATTAAACTCGGTACCGTCCTGAAACTTCACCCCCGGATGCAGCTTAATGGTATACACCAGCCCGTCCGGGGAAACGGTATAGCCTTCCGCCAGCACGTTTTGCAACTTCATATCTTTATCGAGGCCGAACAGCCCTTGATAGAAGGACTTCGCCACCGCCTGCGACAGCGTGTCGTTAGCATCATATGGGTCGAGGGTCGTAAAGTTAGAACCGACCGCCACCACTACATCTTTTGCGGCAAAGGCCGGAGTCGCTGCCAGCGCCGAAGCGACGCCCAGCGCCAACAGCCATTTGCCTGAAACGCGTTGAGTCATGTTGTTCTCCTGAGATGCTGCATTATTGATGTTGTTGTTATCGTGCCAGCACGTCGGCGGCGGACTCTCTGGCGACAAAGTGCCCCGGTCCCACCTGCTGTAACGGCGTACTAAGCCCCTCCTCTCCCCGCTTGAATATATTGCCCGGCAACTCGTCAGAGAGCAGCACACGCTGTGGATGACGATGCGCCGGGTCGGCAACCGGTACGGCAGCCATCAATTTACGGGTATAGGGGTGCTGCGGGTTTTCGAACACGGCGCGCCGCGGGCCAATCTCGACAATACGCCCGCGATACATCACCGCCACGCGGTGGCTGATGCGTTCAACCACCGCCATATCATGGGAAATAAACAGAAATGCGATGCCCATTTCACACTGCAAATCGAGCATCAGGTTGATAATTTGCGCGCGAATCGACACGTCCAGCGCCGAGACAGACTCGTCAGCGATAACCACCTTCGGATTGAGCGCCAGCGCGCGGGCAATACAGATGCGCTGCCGCTGGCCGCCGGAAAACTCATGCGGATAGCGCCATGCATGCTCCGGCTCCAGACCGACGCGCTCCAGCAGCCAGGCAACGCGCTCACGTGCGGCATCGCCTTCCAGCAGCCGGTGCACGCGCAGCGGCTCCATAATCGAATAACCGACCGTTTGCCGTGGGTCGAGGGAAGCGTAAGGATCCTGGAAAATAAACTGAATGTCGCGGCGCAGCGCCTGAAGCTTGCTACCCGCCAGCGTATCAATTCGCTGACCGTTAAACGTAATGCTCCCGCCCTGGGTTTCCACCAGCCGCAGCAGCGCACGACCGGTCGTTGACTTACCGCAGCCGGACTCGCCCACCAGGCTTAGGGTTTCGCCGGGCCATAAATCAAAGCTGACTTTTTCGACCGCGTGTACCTCGCGGGTAACCCGATTGAGAATACCGCTGCGCAGCGGAAAGCGCGCCACCAGATCGCGGACTTTAAGAATGGGTTCTCCAGCAACAACGGTATTCTGCCCCTCTTCCGGCGCGCTTTGGTTTAATAGCGGGAAGCGACGCGGCAGGTCGCTGCCGCGCATCGCGCCAAGGCGAGGTACAGCGGCCAGCAGCGCCTGGGTATACGGATGCTTCGGCGCGCGGAAAATCTCTTCAACGCTACCGGTTTCCACCGCTTCACCGCGATACATCACCAGTACGCGGTCGGCGATATCGGCCACCACGCCCATGTCGTGGGTAATAAAGATAACGCCCATCGCCATCTCTTTTTGCAGGACGGCGATCAGCTGTAAAATCTGCGCCTGGATAGTCACATCCAGCGCGGTAGTGGGTTCATCAGCAATCAGCACCGCCGGACGGCACGACAGCGCCATGGCAATCATCACCCGCTGGCGCATCCCACCGGAAAGCTGGTGCGGATAGCGCGAAAGCATGGTTTCCGCTTCCGGGATCCGCACCTGATCGAGCATCTTTTTGGCCTCACGCAGCGCCTCATCATGCTTTAACCCCTGATGCAATCGTATTGATTCAGCGATCTGCTCACCGATAGTGAACACCGGGTTCAGCGAGGTCATCGGCTCCTGAAAGATCATCGCCATATCCGCACCGCGCACGCTGCGCATATCGGATGCAGACTGTTCGCTAAGCTCAATCACCTGCCGGTTGCGGCGACGTAGCAGCAGCTGATCGCTGCGCACTTCGCTGGTCGCCGAATCAAGCAGACGCATCAGCGCCAGCGACGTTACCGATTTACCCGATCCAGACTCACCGACAATCGCCAGCGTCTCGCCGCGCCGTAGTGTGAACGAGAGGTGACGAACGGCAGAAAAAGCCTGCTGCTGCTGAGTAAACGAAACGTTCAGATCGCGTACCAGCAGAACATCATTAGCATCGATTTCCAGACTATGCGGCAACGCCCTTTCCTCTTATTCGCGATAAATTCCAATCGTGGGCGTATCGCCCGCGTAGCACCAGGCACGGTACATACCTTCGCTATTAAATGGCAATACTACGTTGCCTTCTCTGTCGACCGCAATCAAACCGCCGCAGCCGCCCAGCGCCGGGAGCTTCTCCATCACCACCCGCTCGCACGCGTCGTGCAAACTGAGATTGCTGTACTCCATCAGCGCCGAAATATCATAAGCTGCCAGGGTGTGCATAAACACCTCGCCGGTACCGGTACAGGAGACGGCAACGCTGGCGTTATTGGCATAACAGCCAGCTCCCGGCAGCGGGCTATCACCGACGCGTCCCGGCAGCTTATTGGTCATCCCGCCGGTGGAGGTTGCCGCCGCGAGATTACCCGCCAGATCCAGCGCCACCGCGCCGACGGTGCCCATTTTATGCCGCTCATCCAGCGGGGAGGCGTGGTGATCGAGCACAATATCGTCGCCCTGCTGCGCCTGACGCAGTTGTAGCAACCGTTCTGGCGTAGAAAACAGATCATTATCCACCCGTTCCATGCCGTGGGACGCGGCAAAGTTTTCCGCCCCTTCACCAATCAGCAGGACGTGCGGGCTTTGTTCCAGCACCAGACGCGCCGCCAGCACCGGATTACGTAAATGCTTAACTCCAGCCACCGCTCCCGCCTGTAAACTGTAACCATCCATAACGCAGGCATCGAGTTCATGAGTGGTATCGCGGGTAAACACGGAACCCATCCCGGCGTTAAATAACGGACACTCCTCCAGCAGCCGCACCGCTTCGGTCACCGTATCCAGCGCGCTGGCGCCTTCCGCCAGCATTTTTTGCCCGCTATCGACAATCGCCGACAGCGCCGCCACGTACTCCCGCTCGCGCTCCGGCGTCAACTGGGCGCGGGTAATCGCCCCGGCGCCGCCGTGAATTGCTATAACCGCCTTGCCCATTACGCCATTCCTTAACGATAAAGTGTATAAATATCATTATCGTGCTGACTGTCCTATACAATTTTTGAATATAGAAAGAGCAGGCGGTGATGTAAAGCTTGTACCCAGGTGGGATATAGCCTGCTTCTCTTTTCTGCCATAATAGGCGTTTTCGATGTTTGCCCGCAGGAGAAACCCATGGATTTTACCGCCGGACTGATGCCGCTCGACACAGCCCTGACCCAGATGCTCAATCGTATTACGCCGCTGAATGCGACGGAAACCGTACCGCTGTTGCAGGCCTTTTCGCGCGTGACCGCCCATGATCTGGTTTCACCGCTGAACGTTCCCGGTTTTGATAATTCGGCGATGGACGGCTATGCCGTACGTCTGGCAGAACTCACTGACGACGCGGTGCTACCGGTGGCAGGCAAGGCCTTCGCAGGCCAACCTTTCAACGACGTCTGGCCCGCAGGTACCTGTATCCGCATTATGACCGGCGCGCCGGTACCGGAAGGCTGCGATGCGGTGGTGATGCAGGAGCAAACCGAACAAACAGACGGCGGAGTGCGCTTTACCGCCCCTGTGAAAAAAGGGCAGAACATTCGTCGCCTTGGTGAAGATATCGCCCACGGGGCGGTCGTTTTCCCTGCGGGAACCCGACTGACCGTCGCCGAACTGCCGGTGCTAGCTTCCCTGGGGATTGCGGAAGTCGACGTGGTGCGTAAAGTGCGCGTTGCGGTGTTCTCCACCGGCGATGAGCTTCAGCTTCCAGGACAACCGCTTGCCGACGGGCAGATTTACGATACCAACCGCCTGGCGGTGCACCTGATGCTGCAAGAGCTGGGCTGTGAGGTGATTAACCTCGGTATTATTCCCGACGATCAGGCTAAACTGCGCGAAGTCTTTATTCAGGCTGACCAGCAGGCCGATGTGGTGATTAGCTCCGGCGGCGTCTCCGTCGGCGAAGCAGATTACACCAAAGAGATCCTCGGAGAGCTGGGGGAAATCGGCTTCTGGAAGCTGGCAATCAAGCCGGGCAAACCTTTCGCTTTCGGCAAGCTTAACCACAGCTGGTTCTGCGGCCTGCCGGGCAACCCGGTTTCCGCAACGCTGACCTTCTACCAGCTGGTTCAGCCGCTGCTGGCGAAGCTCTCCGGCAACGTCGGACAAGTTCAGCCGATGCGCCTGCGCGTACGTGCAGCATCACGCCTGAAAAAATCACCGGGACGCCTCGATTTTCAACGCGGCGTACTGCAACGCAACCCGGACGGCGAACTGGTCGTTAACAGCACCGGCCATCAGGGCTCACATATCTTTAGCTCATTTAGCCTCGGCAACTGCTTTATCGTGCTGGAGCGCGAGCGCGGCAACGTTGAAGCGGGAGAATGGGTGGAAGTTGAGCCCTTCAATCATCTGTTTGGGGGGTTGTAATGGGCGTGGAGCTGAGCGATGCGGAAATGCTGCGCTACAACCGGCAAATCATCCTGCGCGATTTCGATTTTGACGGTCAGGAGCAGCTAAAAGCCTCCCGCGTACTGGTGGTTGGCCTCGGTGGTCTCGGCTGCGCCGCCGCGCAGTATCTGGCGGCGGCTGGCGTCGGTCAGCTCACCCTGCTCGATTTCGACACCGTATCGCTCTCCAATCTTCAGCGCCAGACCCTGCACAGCGATGCCACCATCGGCCAGCCGAAAGTCGACTCCGCCCACGCTACGCTTGCGCGCATTAACCCTAACGTTCAGCTCACGCCGCTAAACGCGCTGTTGGACGAAGAGGCGCTCTGGGCGCAAATCGCCGCCCACGATCTGGTGCTCGACTGTACCGACAACGTCACTATTCGTAACCAGCTGAATACCGGGTGTTTCCGGCATAAAACCCCGCTGGTCTCCGGCGCGGCGATTCGTATGGAAGGGCAAATCAGTGTCTTTACGTATCAGGAAGACGAACCCTGCTACCGGTGCCTGAGCCGTCTGTTTGGCGAAAACGCCCTCACCTGCGTCGAAGCCGGAGTGATGGCGCCGCTGGTCGGCATCATCGGTTCGCTTCAGGCGATGGAAGCGATAAAGCTACTGGCCCACTACGGCAGCCCGGCGACGGGTAAAATCGTCATGTATGACGCCATGCGCTGCCAGTTTCGCGAAATGAAGCTGCTGCGTAATCCACAGTGTGAGGTGTGTGGCACGCTTTAACCCTTCTCCGGCGGGCCTTGCCGCCGGATTATTTGTGACCATCCACGAGTTTTTAGCACCTGCTTTTATTCCCCACTCTGCTTGTTGATTTATATCAATGCAACTTTCATTCGAAAGTAATTTAATCTTCATATGCAAATAAGAGGGTGAATCATGATCTTCAACATTCAGCGTTACTCCACCCATGACGGCCCAGGGATCCGCACCGTCGTATTCCTCAAAGGTTGTTCATTGGGCTGCCGCTGGTGTCAGAACCCGGAAAGCCGCGCCCGCACGGCGGATCTGCTGTATGACGCGCGCTTGTGTCTTGACGGCTGCGACCTCTGCCAGCAGGCGGCGCCGGACGTTATTACCCGCAAACTGGATGGCCTGATTATCCATCGTGAAAAGCTCACCGATGCACATATCAGCAAGCTGCGCGACTGCTGTCCGACTACGGCGTTGACGGTCTGCGGCGAAGAGAAAAACGTCGAAGAGATTATGGCGAAGGTATTGCGCGATAAACCGTTTTACGATCGCAGCGGCGGCGGCGTCACGCTCTCCGGCGGCGAGCCGTTTATGAACCCAGAGCTGGCCCGTCAGCTGTTTGAAGCCAGCCACAACGCAGGGATTCATACCGCTGTCGAAACCTGTCTGCACGTACCATGGAAATACGTCGAGCCTTCTCTACCCTTTATCGACCTGTTCCTCGCCGACCTTAAGCACGTCAATGAAGCCATTTTCCAGCAATGGACGGACGGCAGCGCCCGTCGGGTGCTCGATAATCTGCAACGCGTGGCGCAGGCCGGGAAAAAAATCATTATTCGCGTGCCGCTGATTCAGGGCTTTAACGCCAATGAAAACGATATTACCGCCATAACCGATTTTGCGGCTGACCGCTTAAAGGTCGGCGAGATCCACTTCCTGCCGTATCACACGTTAGGAATGAATAAATACCAATTACTCAGTCAGCCCTATACCGCTCCGGACAAACCACTTGCTGCCCCCGAGCTGCTCGCCTTTGCGCAGCACTACGCTCAGAGCAAAGGTTTAACGGCGACTCTACGAGGATAACCTTATGACAACGTTGAAACTGGATACCCTGAGCCCGCGCATTCAGGCACATAAAATGGCGCTGGTGCATATCGTCAAGCCGCCGGTGTGTACCGAGCGCGCTCAGCACTATACCGCCGCCTATCAGCAACATCTGGATAAACCGATTCCAGTACGCCGCGCGCTGGCGCTGGCCCATCACCTTGCAGAACGCACTATCTGGATCAAACATGACGAACTGATTGTCGGTAACCAGGCAAGTGAAGTTCGCGCCGCGCCAATCTTTCCGGAGTATACGGTTAGCTGGATTGAAAAAGAGATCGACGACCTGGCCGATCGCCCCGGCGCAGGCTTTGCGGTCAGCGAAGAGAACAAACGCATACTGCATGAAGTGTGTCCGTGGTGGCGTGGCCAGACCGTACAAGATCGCTGCTACGGCATGTTCACCGATGAGCAAAAAGCGCTGCTCGCAACCGGGATTATTAAAGCCGAAGGTAATATGACCTCCGGCGATGCTCACCTGGCGGTCAACTACCCGCTGCTGCTGGAAAAAGGCCTTGACGGCATGCGCGCTAAAGTCGCTGAGCGTCGTTCGCGCATTAATCTTACGGTGCTGGAAGACCTGCACGGCGAGCAGTTCCTGAAAGCCATTGATATCGTACTGGAAGCGGTCAGCGAACACAGCAAGCGCTTCGCTGAGCTGGCGCGCAGCATGGCGGCGACAGAGGCCCGTGAATCCCGTCGCGACGAGCTGCTGGCGATTGCCGAGAACTGCGACATTATCGCCCACGAACCGCCGAAGACCTTCTGGCAGGCGCTGCAGCTGTGCTATTTCATTCAGCTGATTCTGCAGGTCGAATCCAACGGTCACTCGGTCTCTTTTGGCCGCATGGACCAATATCTCTACCCGTACTACCGCCGCGATGTCGAACTTGAGCAGTCTCTGGACCGCGAGCACGCCATTGAGTTGCTGCACTGCTGCTGGCTGAAGCTGCTGGAAGTGAACAAAATTCGCTCCGGCTCGCACTCTAAAGCCTCCGCCGGTAGCCCGCTGTATCAGAATGTCACCATCGGCGGTCAAAATCTGGTAGACGGCGTAGCACAAGATGCAGTGAACCCGCTCTCCTACGCGATTCTAGAATCCTGCGGTCGCCTGCGCTCGACGCAGCCAAACCTCAGCGTCCGTTACCACGCGGGCATGAGTAACGACTTCCTCGACGCCTGCGTGCAGGTGATCCGCTGCGGCTTCGGGATGCCGGCGTTCAACAACGACGAAATCGTTATTCCGGAATTTATCAAGCTCGGCATTGAGCCGCAGGACGCCTACGATTATGCCGCTATCGGCTGCATCGAAACCGCGGTCGGCGGCAAGTGGGGCTATCGCTGCACCGGGATGAGCTTTATCAACTTCGCCCGGGTGATGTTAGCAACCCTGGAAGGCGGCCGCGACGCCACCAGCGGTCAGGTTTTCCTGCCGCAAACGCACGCGCTATCGAAAGGTAACTTTGATAACTTCGACCAGGTGCTGGCCGACTGGGATACCCAGATCCGCTACTACACGCGCAAATCTATCGAGATTGAGTATGTGGTCGACACCATGCTGGAAGAGAACGTGCACGATATTCTCTGCTCGGCGCTGGTCGATGACTGTATCGAGCGCGCGAAGAGTATCAAGCAGGGCGGCGCTAAATATGACTGGGTTTCCGGTCTGCAGGTCGGTATCGCTAACCTCGGCAACAGCCTGGTAGCGGTGAAGAAACTGGTGTTCGATCAGGGCGTCATTGGACAGCAAGAGCTGGCAAAAGCGCTGGCTGAAGACTTTGAAGGCCTGACCCACGAGCAGTTGCGCCAGCGCTTAATCAACGGCGCGCCGAAATACGGCAACGACGAAGATAGCGTTGATATCCTGCTGGCCCGCGCTTACCAGACCTATATCGATGAGCTGAAGCAGTATCACAACCCGCGCTACGGTCGCGGCCCGATTGGCGGCAACTACTACGCCGGGACCTCCTCCATCTCCGCTAACGTCCCATTTGGTGCGCAGACCATGGCGACGCCGGATGGCCGCAAAGCGCATTCACCGCTGGCGGAAGGAGCAAGCCCGGCTTCCGGTACCGACCATCTGGGGCCAACCGCGGTTATCAGTTCAGTGGGTAAACTGCCCACCGGCTCGATTCTTGGCGGCGTACTGTTGAACCAGAAGCTGAACCCGGCAACGCTTGAGAACGAGTCCGATAAGCAGAAACTGATGGTGCTACTGCGTACCTTCTTTGAGGTACACAAAGGCTGGCATATTCAGTACAACATCGTGTCGCGCGAGACGCTGCTGGAAGCAAAGAAACACCCTGACCAGTACCGCGATTTAGTCGTCCGCGTCGCCGGGTACTCGGCGTTCTTTACCGCCCTGTCGCCGGATGCCCAGGACGATATTATCGCCCGTACCGAGCATACGCTGTAAGTTAAATCCCCCGGAGGCGGCGCGTTGCGCCTGTCCGGGCTACCCGACGGCACAAGCCCCGTAGCCCGGACAGCCGGTAGCCCGGGTAAGGCGTTTACGCCGCAACCCGGGGTTTTATGCTGCACAGCAGTGAACACAAACTTTCATTCGAAATAAATTTGTGCTCCCCATCACATTGTAATTAGAATGTTGCTGGTCGAAGTTAAGCCAGGAGCATTTGTTATGATTGTTAAAGTTATCGTCACCGATATGGACGGAACTTTTCTCAATGACGCCAAGCAGTATGACCGCTCGCGTTTTCTCGCGCAGTTCGCGCAACTCCAACAGCAGGGTATCGAATTCGTTGTCGCCAGCGGCAACCAGTATTACCAGCTGATCTCCTTTTTCCCGGAAATCCGCGAGCAGATCTCCTTTGTTGCCGAAAACGGCGCGCTGGTTTATGAACACGGCCAACAACTGTTCCACGGCGAACTTACCCGCCATGAATCCCAGGTAGTGATTGGTGAATTGCTCAAAGACTCGCAGCTCAACTTCGTCGCCTGCGGCCTTGAAAGCGCTTACGTCAGCGATCGCGCGCCCGACGCCTTTGTCGCGCTGATGTCAAAGCACTACCATCGCCTGCAGCGCATCAGCAACTACCACGATATTGACGATAAGCTGTTTAAGTTTTCGCTTAACCTGCCGGATAGCGAAATCCCGCTGCTTATCGACAAACTGCACGTCTCGCTGGACGGCATCATGAAGCCGGTTACCAGCGGCTTTGGCTTCGTCGATTTGATTATCCCTGGCCTGCATAAAGCCAACGGCATTAGCCGCCTGCTTAAGCGCTGGAACATCTCCCCACAGGCCTGCGTGGCCATTGGCGACAGCGCGAACGATACGGAGATGTTAAAGCTGGTGAAATACTCCTTCGCCATGGATAACGCCGCTGAGAGCATTAAAGCGATATCGCGTTTCGCCACCGATGACAACAATCATGACGGTGCGCTAAATGTTATTCAGGCCGTCCTCGACCACGCTTCCCCTTTCAACGAATGATCTCTCGCCGGGGCATTTCTGCCCCGGTTTTCCGTTTTGTGCACCTCCGCATAATTTTAAACTTGCATTAACTTAATTTTAACTTAAATTAACGTTTGTAAGATTTATTACTTTCGAATGAAAGATGAGAGGTCATCATGGCTGTTACCCATACCTGTGAAACACTACCCACCGACCATAAAGCGGCAATCCGCCAGATTAAGCAGGAGCTGCGCGCGCAGATTGGCGACGTGCAGGCAGTGTTCGATCGGCTGACGGCGCGTATCACGGCCCATCTGGAAGAGATAGACGCCCTTAAAGCCAACAGCCAGGATGTCTGGCCGGTGATTCCGTTCAGCGATATCGCGCAGGGCCAGGTAACGGACGCCCAGCGCGAGGCTATTAAGCGCCGCGGCTGCGCGGTCATCAAAGGTCATTTCACCCGTGAACGGGCGCTGGCATGGGATAACTCAATGCTGGAGTATCTCGACCTCAACCATTTCGATGATGTCTATAAAGGCCCCGGCGACACCTTCTTCGGTTCTCTGGATGCTTCGCGCCCGGAAATTTATCCGATTTACTGGTCACTGGCGCAAATGCAGGCTCGCCAGAGCGATGAAATGGCAGCCGTACAGTCATTCCTTAACCGCCTGTGGACCTTTAACCGCGACGGAAAACAGTGGTTTGACCCGGATGTCAGCGTGATTTATCCGGACCGCATTCGCCGCCGCCCGCCGGGAACCACCTCCAAAGGACTTGGCGCACATACCGACTCCGGCGCGCTGGAGCGCTGGCTGCTGCCGGCCTATCAAAAAGTCTTTGCCGACGTTTTTAACGGCAATATCGATGCTTACGATCCGTGGGATGCGGCGCATCGTACTGAGGTGGAAGAGTATACCGTCGATAACACCACCAAATGCTCAGTGTTCCGTACCTTCCAGGGCTGGACCGCGCTCTCCGATATGATCCCCGATCAGGGCCTGCTGCACGTGGTGCCAATTCCTGAAGCGATGGCCTATGTGCTGTTGCGCCCTCTGCTCGACGATGTACCGGATGATGAACTGTGCGGCGTCGCACCGGGCAAGGTGCTGCCTATTTCGGAAAAATGGCACCCGCTGCTGATTAAAGCCTTAAGCTCTATTCCAGCGCTAAATGCAGGCGATTCGGTGTGGTGGCACTGCGACGTGATCCACTCGGTCGCACCAGTGGAAAATCAGCAGGGCTGGGGCAACGTGATGTATATCCCCGCGGCGCCGATGTGTGAGAAAAATCTCGCCTATGCGCATAAGGTCAAAGTGGCGCTGGAGAGAGGAGCGTCGCCGGGAGATTTCCCGCGTGAAGATTATGAAGCCAGCTGGAAAGACCGCTTTACCCTGGATGATTTAAATATTCACGGCAAGCGGGCTCTGGGAATGGCATAACGAGGTGGCATTTCAACCAAACTCTCCCCCGGTGGCGCTGCGCTTACCGGGGCTACGGGTTCACCGCTGTCCGCGAGTCGGTAGCCCGGATCAGGCGCATTAGCGCCGCAATCCGGGAAAGACAACGGGAAAATTATTCGACGCCTTTGCTGCGCAAGTAATCTTCGTAGTTACCAGTGAAGTCCACCACGCGCTGCGGCGTAATCTCAATCACGCGGGTCGCCAGCGAGCTCACAAACTCACGGTCGTGGGAAACAAAAATCAGAGTGCCCTGATACATCTCCAGCGCCATGTTCAGCGATTCAATCGATTCCATATCCAGGTGGTTGGTCGGTTCGTCCATCACCAGAATATTCGGTTTCTGCATCATCAGCTTACCGAACAGCATACGGCCTTTTTCACCACCGGAGAGTACTTTCGCCGGCTTCTTGATATCGTCCTGGCTGAACAGCAGGCGACCAAGAATACTGCGCACCGCCTGCTCGTCGTCGCTTTCCTGCTTCCACTGGCTCATCCAGTCAAATACCGTCAGATCATTTTCGAATTCATATTCATGATCCTGCGCGTAGTAGCCAATCTGCGCGTTTTCGGACCATTTCACGGTACCGTTATCCGGCGTCAGATCGCCAACCAGGGTTTTCAGCATGGTGGATTTACCCACGCCGTTGGCGCCCAGAATGGCAATCTTCTCGCCCACTTCCAGCAGCAGATTGAAATTTTTGAACAGCGGGCCGTTATCAAAGCCTTTTGCCAGCGCTTCGACTTCCAGCGCGTTACGGAACAATTTCTTATCCTGCTCAAAACGGATGAACGGGTTCTGGCGGCTGGAGGCTTTCACTTCATCGAGCTTGATTTTATCAATCTGACGGGCGCGGGAGGTCGCCTGACGAGATTTAGAGGCGTTGGCGCTAAAGCGGCTAACGAAGGATTGCAGGTCGGCAATCTGCGCTTTTTTCTTGGCGTTATCCGCCAGCAGACGTTCGCGCGCCTGGGTCGCGGCGGTCATATATTCATCATAGTTACCTGGATAAACGCGCAGTTCACCGTAATCCAGATCCGCCATATGGGTACAAACCATGTTCAGGAAGTGACGGTCGTGCGAAATGATGATCATGGTGCTGTCGCGATCGTTCAGCGTCTGCTCCAGCCAGCGAATGGTATCGATGTCCAGGTTGTTCGTCGGTTCATCGAGCAGCAGGATATCCGGGTTAGAGAACAGCGCCTGCGCCAACAGCACACGCAGCTTCCAGCCGGGAGCCACTTCGCTCATCGGGCCGTAATGCTGTTCTACCGGAATACCGACGCCGAGCAGCAGTTCACCGGCGCGCGCTTCGGCGGAATAGCCGTCCATCTCACCGTACTGCACTTCAAGATCAGCGACTTTGTAACCATCTTCTTCGCTCATCTCGGCCAGAGAATAGATGCGATCGCGCTCCTGTTTCACTTCCCACAGCTCGCCGTGGCCCATAATAACCGTATCCAGCACGCTGAACTCTTCAAACGCAAACTGATCCTGACGCAACTTACCGATACGCTCGTTCGGATCGAGGGAAACGTTACCCAGAGTCGGCTCCAGATCGCCGCCAAGGATCTTCATAAAGGTGGATTTGCCGCTACCGTTGGCACCAATAAGGCCGTAACGGTTGCCGCCGCCAAATTTGACGGAAATGTTTTCGAACAGCGGCTTACTGCCGAACTGCATGGTGACGTTGCTGGATACTAGCACGGGGTTATCCTGAAAATAGAGAATGAGAAGTGTGATGAACCAGACATTATGCCAGCAAATGCTTCACTTTTCACGGGCCGTTATAAAATCATCAATGTCGCTTGTGTTAGGGTCATTGTCATATTGCGCGGTTACACTACTTAACGCGTAATTTTTCTACTTAAATTCGGAAGGAACCTATGACAATACTCTCCCGCCATCCGGCTTTCTTATCGCTGCAGGGCGGCATCAACTTTCGCGACCTGGGCGGCCAGCGAACCGCCGACGGCCGCCGCGTCCGTTCGGGGAAATTATTCCGCTCCGGCTCTTTGCACATGATGACGACCGATGACTTAACCCATCTGGACGCTATCCCGCTTAGCCGGGTGATTGATTATCGCGACCCGGGGGAAGTCACTCGCAGCCCCGACAAGCTCAATGAGTTAGCTCACTACCTCAACGCCCCCGCCAACCCGCACGTTCGCGACGTTAACGCGAAAGTGACCGAACTTAACGCCGCGACGCTAAATGCCCTTAACGGTGAACAGTTTATGCTGGAGCTCTATCGCCAGCTGCCGTTCAATAACGCCGCTTATCGCCAGCTGGCCGGATGGCTAATGGAGCCTTTCGACGGCGCGCTGCTGCAGCACTGCGCGGTGGGTAAAGACCGTACCGGCGTTGGCTGCGCGCTGACACTATTTGCCCTCGGCTGCGATCGCCAGACAGTGATGGAAGAGTACCTGCTCACCCAGGGCATGCTGACCCAGATCGAGAATTTCATGCTTGAATCGCTCGGCGATGAGCTGACCGCTCGCGGGCGGCAGAATCTGGCAGAAATGATGACGGTTCATGAGTCATATCTTGCCGCGGCGCTTTCCGGAATCGATGAACGCTATGCCAGCGTTGATGCCTGGCTTGAGCAAGAGTATCAGCTTACGCCACAGGCGCGGGAAGCGCTGCAGTCGCGGCTTCTGGAGGGGTGATCCCTCCCGTCTTCAGGCCGCAAGCCCGGCGCCGACGGGCTACAATTACAGTAACAGGAAAAAAATGTGATTTCGTACACATCTCATTTACCTGTTTGCCGGAAAGCACATATAATGCGCTCCCATCGACTTCCTGTTTAAACTGACAAAGGCCTGTGCGGCATTAATATCGCCCACGACATAAAGATTATGAAATTATCAACACTCTTCGCGGCAGCCTTCGCCATCGTGGGCTTTTGCAACACAGCTTCTGCTGTAACCTATCCCCTGCCTACCGACGGCAGCCGTCTGATTGGTCAGAACCAGGTCATTACTATCCCGGAAGGCAACAAGCAGCCGCTGGAATACTTTGCCGCCGAATATCAGATGGGTTTATCCAACATGCTGGAAGCCAACCCCGGCGTGGACACCTTCCTGCCGAAAGGCGGCACGGTGCTGAATATCCCGCAGCAGCTGATCCTGCCTGACACCGTGCATGAAGGTATCGTCATTAACAGCGCGGAAATGCGCCTGTATTACTACCCGAAAGGCACCAACACCGTTGTCGTGTTACCGATCGGCATCGGCCAGTTAGGTAAAGATACCCCGATCAACTGGGTCACCAAGGTTGAGCGCAAAAAAGCGGGCCCGACCTGGACCCCAACCGCCAAAATGCATGCTGAATACCGCGCTGCCGGCGAACCGCTGCCAGCCGTTGTTCCGGCCGGTCCTGACAACCCGATGGGCCTGTACGCACTGTATATCGGCCGCCTGTACGCTATTCACGGGACTAACGCCAACTTCGGTATCGGCCTGCGCGTCAGCCACGGCTGCGTACGTCTGCGTAACGACGATATCAAATTCCTGTTTGAAAACGTGCCGGTCGGCACCCGCGTTGAGTTTATCGATGAGCCGGTAAAAGCCACCACCGAACCTGACGGCAGCCGCTTTATTGAGGTTCACAATCCGCTGTCTACCACTGAAGAACAGTTCCAGGGCGGTGAAATCGTGCCGATTACCCTGACCAAATCAGTGCAGGCGATTACCGGCCAGACTGACGTAGACCAGAGCGTAGTCGATCAGGCGATTCAGAATCGTTCTGGTATGCCGGTGCGTCTGAACTAAACGCGCATAATGCAGAGAGTGGCGGGCCCGAAGCCCGCCATTTTTTTATCCATTATTCACCAGAATAATACCGCCGTGATCGTAACGATAGTGGCAATGGGCATATTCCAGCGGCGTCCCGTCCTCCAGATAGATAACCTGCTCCACCTCCAGCACCGGGTCGCTCGCCTCACAGTTAAGGTGTTCTCTATCCAGCTCCTGCGGTTTGAGCGCCCGCACCACGCGATACGATCCCATCATTTTTAGCCCCAGCGTCTCCTGTACGTAGCGAAACACCGAGCTTTCGAGATGCGTTTTGTTAAGGCCGGGCACCAGCGCAACGGGCATCACGGTGAGATCCAGCGACACCGGCTCATCGTTCAACAACCGCAGCCGAACGAAATCATAGACCGGGGCATCCGCATCGATCAGCAGCGAACTCTGCTCTTTTTCCGTCGGAAAACGTAGCTCAAAGCGAATCACCCGGCTGGTCACGTCCCCTAAATGTTCCCAGGTCTTAGTAGCGCCAAAGTAGTCACTACCCGGCAGCTCCCATTGTGAAAGCTGGAGAAAGTTTTTGCGTACAAAGGTTCCCTGCCCCTTGCGGGTGTAGATAAGGCCTTCGACGATAAGCTGGCGCATCGCCTGCTGGATGGTCATCCTGCTGGTGCTGAATTCCGCCGCTAACGCGAACTGGTCGGGTAATGGCGCGCTGGCCGGATACTGCTGGCTGATGATGCGCTTTTTAATTTCCCGCGCGATATTCAGATATTTGGCCGTCATTGCCCGATCCTTTTGCTTTGCTGATGGTGGCTGGCGGGCAGAATACACTATCTGCCCGCCTGACGCGCCGTTACATCTCTTCGCCGTTGCTGTGAATAGCCCGCTTCAGCCAGGCATAGCTTTTCTTCGGCACGCGTTTGAGGTCTTTCAGATCGTGGTTTTCACGATTCACGTAAACAACCCCGTAGCGTTTACGCATATCGCCCTGTGAGCTGAGGATATCGATCAACCCCCAGCCCAGGTAACCAATCACCTGCGCGCCGTCCTCAACGATCGCCTCTTTCATGGCATTGATATGGTCACGGTGATAGGCGATGCGGTAATCATCAGCCACCTGGTTTTCGCCATCCCAGGACTCAATCACCCCGATGCCGTTTTCAATCGGGAACACGGGCAGCCGCCAGTCGTTGTAATAGCGGGTAATGATGGTGCGAAAGCCTAGCGAGTCAATCTGCCAGTTCCACTCAGTGGCCTGCAGGTATTCGTTCTTTTTATCACCAAACTGCATGTAATAGTTCACCGGCGTGCCCGGCGGAATCGCATCGCTGTCGAGGGCCTTACTGGCGTAGTAGCTAAAGGCCAGATAGTCGATTTTTACTTTCGCCATTAGCGCCAGATCATCTTCGCGATAGATATCAGTAAAGCCTTCGTGGGCGACAACGTGCATCACTTCCGGGCTATAGCCCTCCCCGGCATAGGCGCGCAGCAGGTTCTGATTTAAGAACTCATCGAGCTGCTGCGCGCAAAGGATATCGCGCGGTTTGCAGGTGGCCGGATAGACCAGCGCATGGGCCAGCATACCGCCCATCAGGCACTGCGGTTTGGCCTGGTGCAGATATTGCGTCAGATGAACGTGGGCCATCATGACGTGATGCTGGATCTGATACAGCTCGCGCAGGGTTTTCTCTCCGCGCATATAGCCTGAAATCAGAAACGCGTCCGGCATATGATAGAGATTCTGTTCATTAAAGGTCAGCCACCACTTCACCTTATCGCCGAAGCAGTCGATCATCTTCTGCCCGTAGCGGATAAAAGCCTCCATTACGCGGCGGTCGGTGAAACCGTTGTAGCGTTCAGCCAGCGACAGCGGCATATCGAAGTGATACAGGCAGATCATCGGCTCAATACCGCGGGCAATCAGCTCATCGATAAACTGGTGGTAAAAGGCGATGCCTTCTTCATTGAATTCACCATCGCCTTGCGGGCAGACGCGGCTCCAGGCGATCTGGAAGCGGTAGCAGTTCATCCCCAGATCCTGCATCAGGTCGAAATCTTCCCGATAACGATGGTAAGAGTCGGTGGCGACTTTCCAGTCGGAAGCAAATTCCGCAGGCTGGCGGATATCGTAGACCGACATCCCCTTCCCGCCCTCATTCCATGCACCTTCGGTTTGCATACTGGAAACCGAGTTGCCCCATAAAAAATCTGCCGGTAGTGTTCTGTTCATTGCCGCCTCATGACTAGTCATATTTATTTCATGACTAGTCATATAAACAAAATTTCGTCATCAGGCAAATTTAAGGATCGTTTTTGTGAACGCAGCGCATAAAAAAGCCGGATCGTGATACTCGCGATCCGGCCTGTATGACTGCTGTATTACATGAGCACGGTTATCAGCCCGTAGCCCACCAGCGCCGCCCACAGCAGCATGGGGATAGAGTAAAGGTGAAAACGCCACCAGATACGGCGATCGCCCGCCATTCGTAGCGCAATCAGGTTTGCCAGAGAACCCGGCAGCAGACCAAAGCCGCCGACGTTAACCGCCCAGGCCAACAGTATTGAAGGAGGAACGTAGTTAAGCAGCAAGATAGTCGCCGGGACGTTACTGATAAACTGCGACAGGCCAATCGTCGTCAGCCACAATCCTCCCGGAGAGAGCTGGCCGACGCCGTTGAGTGCGTGCTGTAGAACGGGTAGCTGGGTCAGCAGGTGAACGTCAATAAACATCGCCATAAAAACCAGCAACAGCGTCCAGTCAACGTTGATAATTACCGCTCGCGCCAGCAGCAGGAAACCGACCGCAATCAGCGCCAGCCCCCACAATTCCTGTTTTAACTCTAACGCCGTCAAAAAGACCAGGTAAAACGCCAGGCAGCTCCAGACCAGCTTCGGCCGCCACGAAGGCGACCTGTCACGACTCTGATAGTTGAGATGCTTTGCCGGAAAACAGAACCAGCACAACGCCAACAGGGTGATCATCATCGCCGCCGCCAGAGGCAACATCTGGCCGATAAAAGCCGGGAATGAAAGACTGGATCGCCCCCATAGCAGGATATTTTGCGGGTTACCAATAGGGGTTAATAACGATCCGGCGTTCACCGCCAGCGCCTCGAAAATGATTAACCGGCTCGTCGGAATAGCGCACCATTTTTTCAGCGTCAGCGTGAGCGGTACGACGATAAACAGCGCCACGTCGTTAGTTAAGAAGGTCGATAGCAGCGCGGCAGCCAGCACCATAAAAATGGCCAGCTGGCGCTCGGTCACAAAGCGGCGCGCCATTTTGCGGCCTATCACGTCAAAATAGCCGCTAAGTTCAATGCCTTTGGTCAGTAGCATCAGCCCGCTCAGGGTGATAATCGTGTGCCAGTCAATGGCATGAAGCCAGCTTCCGGGGGCAAACGGTACAAAGAAGCTTAAAACAATGCCAACAATCAGCAGCAGATGTAAAAAGCGGTCGCGGGTCAGCGACTGAACAAAGACGAGGTTCATTCTCCCTGCGGCCCCTGCTTGAGGGTAAATTGTTTAAACATGGCCAGCGTCTCTTCGCTGACGTGGTGCTCCATCCCTTCGGCATCGCGACGAGCAATCTCCGGGCTGACGCCAATCACCAGTAAAAAGTTTTCGACGATCTGGTGGCGTTCGCGGGTTTCATGCGCCAGCTTCTCGCCTTCCGGAGTTAAAAAGATCCCCCGCCATGGGATCTGCTCGATCAGCCCAACGCTGGCCAGTCGTTTTAACATTTTCGCAACTGTTGGCTGCGATACGCCGAGACGCGCGGCCATATCCACCTGACGGGCTTCGCCTACCTCGAGGATCAGATCGGAAATCAGCTCCACGTAGTCATCAATCAACTCCCGACGATGCGCCTCGCGCACCTGACGGAATCCCTCAACGTGTTCTTCGACATTCACTAGCTGCGTCACTTTTTTTGTTATTGGCTTACCTGCGCGACGGTTCATTGTGCTTCCTCATTCCTGTGACGCATCAAGCATCATATAAAAGGATCCCCATTGTAATGGATCGCGCACAGAGAACAAAAAATTAACGTTTTAGCCATAGCTATAAGATATAGCCTGTGCTATATCTGTATGTAATACACACATCCTTCAAGGAGCGAAGGACGAAATTACAGGAGGTCTGTTATGAACGAATTCAAGAGGTGCTTAAACGTGTTTACCCATTCTCCTTTTAAAGTCCGGTTAATGCTTATTGGTATGCTGTGCGATCTGATCAACGGCAAACCTCAGCAGGACAAACCTAACAACTAATGCGGCGTCGCGGTACGCCGCTTCATTTTTCTGTCACAATTGCCCTTCAAACTGGCTGATTACTCAGCACTTCAGCGACTTTTTTCAAGTTTTGTAAGCGTCCTCCCAAAACAATCCGTTATGGATAGTTGACCTTAACATTTGCAAGCCCTATCTTTTGTCAGCCCTGCCACTACTGCGGCTCGCAGAGACCCTCTTCACGCACTGTCCAGCAGGTTTTACCCCTTGATGCCAGGGGACGCACATGGCTCTTTTTTGATTGTTTACTATGAATGTCACGCTGAAAGAAACGCTGGTCGCCCGCGGACTGGTACTGAACCCATGGACAGGATTCTACTTTTTACAATCGCTGTTTATTAATCTGGCGCTGGGCTACGATTTTAGCCTGCTCTATACCGTGGCTTTTACTTGCGTACTGCATCTGCTTTGGCGAAGCTTTCCGCGCGTGCAAAAGGTGGTCATTGGCGCATATTCGCTGCTGGCAGCGATGTACTACCCGTTTGGCCAGGCCTATGGCGCACCGAATTTCAACACGCTGCTGGCGCTGCATGCCACCAATATCGAAGAGTCCACCGAGATCCTGACGATCTTCCCGTGGTACAACTATCTGCTGGCGGTGTTTATCTTTGTGCTTGGGGTAATTGCCGTGCGCCGTAAACCGGAAGCGTCGGCGCGCTGGGGAAAACTGGATACCCTGGGGCTACTGTTCTGCATCGGTATTTTCTTCCTGCAGCCGGTGCAAAATCTCGCCTGGGGCGGCGTCTTTAAGGTTATCGATACCGGCTACCCGGCCGTGCGCTTCGTTAAAGATGTGGTGGTCAATAATAATGAAGTGCTGGATGAGCAGGCACGAATGACTCAACTGGCGAACATGAAAGACAGCTGGCACGTGCTGGCAGTGAAGCCAAAGTATCATCTGTACGTCGTGGTTATCGGGGAGAGCGCGCGTCGCGATGCGCTCGGTGCCTTCGGCGGCCACTGGGACAACACGCCATTCGCCAGTTCGGTAAAAGGCTATCTGTTCAATGACTACATCGCTGCCAGCGGCTCTACGCAGAAGTCACTGGGCCTGACTCTCAATCGCGTCGTCGATAATAAGCCGCAGTTTCAGGATAACTTCGTCACCCTCGCCAACCGCGCCGGTTTTCAGACATGGTGGTTTTCGAATCAGGGACAAATTGGCGAATACGATACGGCGATTGCCAGTATCGCCAAACGCGCGGATGAAGTGCAGTTCCTCAAGAACGGCGATTTCGAAGCCAATAAAAACACCCAGGATGAGCAGTTATTAAAGCTGACCGCGCAGGTGCTCGCCACCCGCCGTTCCCAGCCGCAGTTGATTGTTCTGCATCTGATGGGCTCCCATCCGCAGGCATGCGACCGAACCAAAGGGAAATACACCGTTTTTGTTCAGTCGAAAGAGACGTCCTGCTATCTCTACACCATGACGCAAACCGATACGCTGCTAAGCAATCTTTATAGTCAGCTACAAAACTCCGGCGAGACCTTCTCCATGACCTACTTTTCCGATCATGGTCTGGCGTTTAAAGAGCGCGGAAAAGAGGTGCAGTATCTGGCGCATGACGATAAGTATCAGCAGAACTTCCAGGTACCGTTTATGGTGCTGTCCAGTGATGATAAAGCGCATAAGGTCATTAAAGCGCGGCGTTCCGCTAATGACTTCCTCAGTTTCTTCTCACAGTGGACCGGGATCAGCGCTCAGGAGATTACTCCGCGCTATCGTTTTATCTCCGAGCAGAAAGCCGGGACGACGTATATCACCAACTTCCAGTTAAAAAAAGTGGACTATACCCATCTTGGCACCGATGCGTTCACGGTTAACTAAAGAAAATTAAAGGCAAAAAAAATCCGCCCCTTGAGGCGGATTTTTTACATCACCGAAGTGATTAGAAGCGGTAACCTACGCCAGCAATCCAGGTGCCAACGTCAACGTTACGAATGCGAGACTGCTCGTAGGAGAAGTCCAGAGCAACGTTTTCGATCGGGTTGAACTGCAGGCCAGCACCGTAAGAGAAACCGTAGTCGCTCATATCAGATTTGTTCGGGTAGCTGTTGTCCTGGAATTTACCGTAACCAACACCCACTACACCGTAGATGCTTGCCCAGTCATTCAGACGGTATGCCGGACCAGCGGTGATACCGTAGTACTGGCCTTTTTTGTAAACGCCATCTTCGGTACGATCTTTAGCGGTATAGGTGAAAGAACCGATAACGCCCAGCGGGTTATTGTCTTGCTCGTAGCGGTACTTCAGGTTGAAGCCACCTGCTTTGTTCGCTTCACCCTGCATATCGCTCTGAGCGTAACCACCGGTAACGGTAGATGTTGCAGCGAAAGCAGTGGTACCTACGGATGCAGCCAGAACAACGGCCAGTGCTGAAAAACGTGCAATTTTATTCATAACCACCTCAAATGTGTTTCTAATAAGTCCTAAGCCTTAAATATATCAAAAACTTTTGGGAAACTCTTTTCACTTTACAGTGTCTAACGAACTTTTTCATGTAACTAAAGGTTTCTACGTTTCTATAACAAACTGGAAAACAAACCCTTTTTACAAATATAGTCCTATTAAGGCTCATAAAGCGCCAGACATGCATCCAGATAATTCCTAATCATCTGGTGAATTTATCTTCGCATCCCATCCTATTGTACTGCTTTCTAGGCTCTTTTTTTCAACATTAGCTCAACCGCCGCGGGGTAATTCAATTACACTGGAACCTTTACCGCATTTGACAAATTCTGACAGGAGAAAGGATGCCCGGCTCGTCTCGTAAAGTACCGGCGTGGTTGCCGATACTGGTTATTTTAATCGCCATGGTTTCCATCCAGAGTGGCGCCTCGCTGGCCAAATCATTGTTCCCACTCGTCGGCGCACCGGGCGTCACTGCCCTGCGCCTGGCTCTCGGAACCCTAATCCTGGTGGTTGTCTTTAAACCCTGGCGTCTACGTTTTTCCCCTGAACAACGCCTGCCGCTGCTGTTATACGGCCTGTCGCTAGGCGCGATGAACTACCTGTTCTATTTATCGATTCAACGAATTCCGCTGGGGATAGCGGTTGCGCTGGAGTTCACCGGACCGCTGGCGGTAGCGCTCTTTGGCTCCCGCCGTCCCCTCGACTTTGTCTGGGTGGCCCTGGCGGTGCTCGGGCTGTGGTTTCTGCTGCCGCTGGGGCAAAGCGTTTCGCAGATCGATCCCATTGGCGCGCTGCTGGCGCTCGGCGCCGGGGCATGCTGGGCGGTCTACATTCTGACCGGCCAGCGTGCAGGAGAAGAACATGGTCCGGCAACGGTCGCCATGGGGTCGTTCATTGCCGCGATCGTTTTCGTGCCAATGGGGATGATTCAGGCCAGCGATACGCTGTTTCAGTGGGGGCTATTATTACCCGGACTCGGGATCGCCATTTTATCGACCGCGCTGCCCTACTCTCTGGAGATGGTTGCTCTGACCCGTATGCCCAGCAAGACGTTCGGTACCCTGATGAGTATGGAGCCTGCCCTCGCCGCGCTTTCCGGAATGGTATTTCTCGGTGAAACGCTAACTGCGACCCAGACGCTGGCGCTCGGCGCGATCATCCTTGCTTCAATGGGCTCCACCTTAACGATGCGCAGGGAAAGTAAAATAAAGGAAGTGGACCTCAGCTAACCGCCAGGTTCTGCGGTGGTAGCTATTCCGCAGAACCTTAAACCACCGAATCTTATGATTTTACAATAGATAAAGTTAACCAACAGACCCTCGCTATCAGACCGATAGAGACTACCGCCACTGCAAAACTCATATCCGTTGCTATACTTAATTCCGCAAGTTATTGGGACGAGACGCTCCGCATAATTCAAATTTGAAATATGACGAGCACAAATATCAAGAGGATATGACACTATGAGTACCGCAAAACTGGTTAAAACTAAAGCAACGAATCTGCTCTATACCCGTAACGACGTCGCAGATAGCGCGAAGAAAGTGACCGTTGAGCTGCTGAATCGCCAGGTGATCCAGTTCATTGACCTGTCGCTGATTACCAAACAGGCTCACTGGAATATGCGCGGTGCAAACTTTATCGCCGTTCATGAAATGCTGGACGGCTTCCGCACTGCGCTGGTCGACCACCTTGATACCATGGCTGAGCGTGCCGTACAGCTTGGTGGCGTGGCGCTGGGGACAACTCAGGTCATCAATAGCAAAAGTCCGCTGAAAAGCTATCCGCTGGACATCCATAGCGTACAGGACCATCTGAAAGAGCTGGCCGACCGCTATGCCATCGTTGCCAACGATGTACGTAAAGCCATCGACGAAGCGAAAGACGAAGATACTGCAGATATCTTCACCGCTGCTTCCCGCGACCTGGATAAATTCCTGTGGTTCATCGAAGCTAACATTGAATAATGCCAATCGCCGTCAGCCCTGCTGGCGGCTTTTTTTTATTTTCTCACGCCCACCGAAACGCACCAGGTTAGTGCATGTAAATGTGCAAAATGCGCGCTAAAGTAAATCAATTGTAATAATCACCTCACACAATCGTTACGACGAGATTGTTTTAACATCAGGGTTTGCGTTAAAAATGCTCTTGTTATGCGATGCCCTTATGATGCACCAAAATAGCGCCCCAAATAGGTGCAATTAACGTTATCCGTTATCAAAATTGTGCAACGGGATTTATCCTGGTTGTTATAAAACAACAGGTTGTAAAACTGGCACGATTTTTTCATAAGGCTACTCGTTCTCGCAGGGGATCGTCCCGTGGATAAAAAAGGAAATGCTATGAAGTCTGTATTTAAAGTTTCACTGGCTGCACTGACCCTGGCTTTTGCGGTTTCTTCTCAAGCCGCTGATAAAAAACTGGTTGTCGCGACAGATACGGCGTTTGTTCCGTTCGAATTTAAACAAGGCGATCAGTATGTTGGTTTCGACGTTGATCTGTGGGCTGCCATCGCGAAAGAGCTGAAGCTCGATTACACCCTGAAGCCAATGGACTTCAGCGGCATTATCCCGGCGCTGCAAACCAAAAATATTGACCTGGCGCTGGCGGGTATCACCATTACGGATGAACGTAAAAAAGCGATCGATTTCTCCGATGGCTACTACAAAAGCGGCCTGCTGGTGATGGTTAACGCCAATAATAACGACATTAAAGACGTTAAAGATCTGAACGGTAAAGTGGTTGCCGTGAAAGGCGGTACCGGTTCCGTTGACTATGCGAAAGCCAATATTAAGACTAAAGATCTGCGCCAGTTCCCGAACATCGATAACGCCTATATGGAACTGGGTACCGGTCGTGCCGATGCGGTCCTGCACGATACGCCAAACATTCTTTACTTCATCAAAACGGCGGGCAACGGCAAGTTCAAAGCAGTAGGTGAATCGCTGGAAGCGCAAAACTACGGTATCGCTTTCCCGAAAGGTAGCGACGAACTGCGTGAAAAAGTGAACGGCGCGCTAAAAACGCTGCGTGAAAACGGCACTTACAACGAAATTTATAAAAAATGGTTCGGTACTGAACCAAAATAATAATGAGCGTTTTCTCTTCCAGGCCTGCTGATAAGCAGGCCTGAATAGTTTTCTCAGAGGGCTTTCCTCTGTTTTCGACACGGTAACAGGAACACATTATGCAGTTTGACTGGAGTGCCATCTGGCCCGCCATTCCTATTTTGCTGGAAGGCGCCAAAATGACGCTGTGGATTTCCGTCCTCGGCCTGGTCGGCGGTTTGATAATCGGTTTGGTGGCCGGTTTCGCCCGCTGTTTCGGCGGCTGGATCGCCAACCACATCGCGCTGGTGTTTATCGAAATCATTCGCGGCACCCCGATTGTGGTGCAGGTGATGTTCATTTATTTTGCCCTGCCAATGGCGTTTAGCGATTTACGTATCGACCCGTTCTCAGCGGCAGTGGTCACCATTATGATCAACTCTGGCGCCTATATTGCGGAAATCACCCGCGGCGCTGTGTTGTCTATCCATAAAGGCTTTCGCGAAGCGGGCCTGGCGTTAGGTCTTTCTCGCCGGGAAACCATTCGCTACGTCATCCTGCCGCTGGCGCTACGTCGTATGTTGCCGCCGCTGGGCAACCAGTGGATTATCAGTATCAAAGATACCTCGCTGTTTATCGTCATCGGCGTTGCCGAACTGACCCGCCAGGGCCAGGAAATCATTGCCGGTAACTTCCGCGCACTGGAGATCTGGAGCGCCGTTGCCGTTATCTATCTGATCATTACCCTGGTGCTGAGCTTTGTTCTGCGTCGACTTGAAAGAAGGATGAAAATCCTGTGATTGAATTTAAAAACGTTTCCAAGCATTTTGGCCCAACCAAAGTGCTGCATGATATCGATCTGAAGATCAACCAGGGCGAAGTCGTCGTCATTATCGGCCCGTCCGGTTCAGGTAAATCGACTCTGCTGCGCTGTATTAATAAACTGGAAGAGATTACCAGCGGCGATCTGATTGTCGACGGCCTGAAAGTTAATGACCCGAAGGTTGATGAGCGCCTGATTCGCCAGGAAGCCGGTATGGTGTTCCAGCAGTTTTATCTGTTCCCGCATCTGACGGCGCTGGAAAACGTCATGTTCGGCCCGCTGCGCGTTCGCGGCGCGAATAAAGCAGCGGCGGAGAAACTGGCTAAAGACTTGCTGGAGAAAGTAGGTCTGGCGGAACGTGCACACCACTACCCTTCTGAGCTTTCCGGCGGTCAGCAGCAGCGCGTTGCCATTGCCCGCGCGCTGGCGGTCAAGCCAAAAATGATGCTTTTCGATGAGCCCACCTCAGCGCTTGATCCCGAGCTGCGTCACGAAGTGTTGAAAGTGATGCAGGATCTGGCCGAAGAAGGCATGACCATGGTCATCGTCACCCACGAAATTGGCTTCGCCGAGAAAGTGGCTTCGCGTCTGATCTTTATCGATAAAGGGCGTATTGCGGAAGATGGCGATCCGCAGATGCTGGTTAAGAACCCACCAAGCCCGCGTCTGCGCGAGTTTTTACAGCACGTAGCCTGATGCCCAACGGCCCTCCCATTCGCAGGAGGGCCGCTTTCCAGAATCATCCCAACCTGACCCTCCGGATCTCGTCTTCTATACTTAACGGTTTGAGATGCAATGGAGGTGCCTGTGCCGCAGATTTTGTTACTGCTCGCTTTACTCTTCACCGCCCCGCTATCGGCCGCAACGCTGCCCGGCGTCCCGGCAACCACGACGGACCAATCCAGCAGTAGCGAACCCGATCTGGCACAAAAGAAAGCAGCCTACGGCGCGCTGGCTGACGTTCTTGAAAACGCCGATGCCCGTCAGGAACTTATCGATCAACTACGTAAGGCCGCCGCTACGCCGCCACCGGACAGCACGCCGAAACTGACGCCGCCGGAAATAAAAGATGAGGCCACGGTGCTGGAAAACGTCACCCAATTCAGCCGCGAATACGGCGAGCAGCTCTCATCACGTTTTTCTCAGCTATGGCGCAACATCACCGGCTCTCCGCACAAACCTTTTAATTCCCAAACCTTTACCAGCGCGGCCTGGCATTTCTTATTGCTGGCGGGGCTGGTCTTTGCCTTCTGGTGGCTGGTACGCCTGGCAGCCCTGCCGCTGTATCGCAAAATGGGCCACTGGGGACGGCATAAAAACCGCGATCGCAGCAACTGGCTGCAGCTACCTTCGACTATCGCCGGGGCGTTTATTTTTGACCTGCTTCTGCTGGCCCTTACGCTGTTCGTCGGCCAGCTGCTAAGCGATCGCCTGAACGGTAATAATCCCACCATCGCCTTTCAGCAAAGCCTGTTCCTTAACGCCTTCGCGCTCATTGAGTTTTTCAAAGCCATTTTGCGGCTCATTTTCTGCCCGCGAATCCCCGAGCTACGTCCATTCAACCTCAGCGATGAAGCGGCAAAATACTGGAACCTGCGCCTGAGCGCGCTAAGCAGCCTGATTGGCTATGGCCTGATCGTCGCGGTACCCATTATTTCTAATCAGGTCAACGTGCAGGTCGGCGCGCTGGCCAACGTCGTTATTATGCTGTGTATTACTCTCTGGGCGCTGTATCTGATATTCCACAATAAAAAACTGATTACCCAAGGGCTTATCCATCTCGCCGACCGCTCACTAGCCTTCTTTAGCTTGTTTATTCGCGCCTTTGCTCTGGTCTGGCACTGGCTGGCCTGCGCCTATTTTATCGTGCTGTTTTTCTTCTCACTGTTCGATCCCGGCAACAGCCTGAAGTTTATGATGGGCGCCACGCTGCGCAGCCTGGCCATCATCGGCGCCGCCGCGCTGGTCTCCGGAATTCTGTCACGCTGGATAGCAAAAACCATCACCCTGTCGCCAGAAACCCAGCGCAACTATCCCGAACTGCAAAAGCGGCTTAACGGCTGGATCTCTGCATCGCTGAAAGCGGCGCGGATCTTAACGGTCTGCGTGGCGATAATGCTGCTGCTCAGCGCGTGGGGACTGTTCGATTTTTGGCAGTGGATGCATAACGGCAGCGGGCAAAAAGCGGTAGATGTGCTGATTCGCATCGCGCTAATCCTGTTCTTCTCGGCGATTGGCTGGACGCTGCTCGCCAGCCTGATTGAGAACCGGCTGGCATCGGATATTCATGGTCGCCCGCTGCCCAGCGCCCGCGCCCGTACGCTGCTGACGCTATTTCGCAACGCGCTGGCGGTGGTGATCAGCACGATTACTATCATGATCCTGCTCTCGGAAGTAGGCGTGAATATCGCCCCACTGCTGGCCGGTGCCGGTGCGCTGGGCCTCGCCATTTCATTCGGCGCGCAGACCCTGGTCAAAGATATTATTACCGGGATCTTTATCCAGTTTGAGAACGGCATGAATACCGGCGATCTGGTGACGATCGGGCCATTAACCGGAACGGTGGAACGGATGTCGATTCGTTCCGTCGGCGTGCGCCAGGATACCGGCGCTTACCATATTATTCCGTGGTCCTCGATAACGACCTTCGCTAACTTTGTGCGCGGTATCGGTTCGGTTGTCGCCAACTATGATGTTGACCGGCAGGAGAGTCTGGATAAGGCCAATCAGGCGCTGAAAGACGCAGTAGCAGAGGTGATGGCGCAGGACGATATTCGTGGTCTGATCATTGGCGAACCCTCTTTTGCAGGGCTGGTGGGCTTAAGCAATACGGCCTTCACCCTGCGCGTTACCTTCACCACCCTGCCGCTGAAGCAGTGGACGGTGCGTTTCGCCCTTGATACCCAGGTGAAAAGGCATTTCGATCTTGCAGGAGTACGGGCACCGGTACAAACTTATCAGGTACTACCGATGCCAGCACCAGCAGGACCACCGGCCCCCGCGGAGCCTACGCTATAAAGTACGGCGACGTTTGGCTTCGTCCATAAAGGTCCAGGCGATAAAGCGGCTTTGCTTATTGCCCTGGGCCATCTCTTTTTTCACCACTTTCACCGCTCCGATGTCGGTCAGCGCGCGGTAAAGCGGCGGCAAATTGTCGCCACGGGAAACCAGCGAAGTAAACCATTTCACCTGACGGCCGAACTGCTGGCTCTCCTGAATCATCTGGGTAATAAAGGCCACCTCGCCCCCTTCGCACCACAGCTCCTGCTGCTGGCCGCCAAAGTTGGTCACGCTGTCTTCGCCCAGCCCCAGATTACGACGTTTACGTTCACCGCCCGCCTGCGCGCTGGCGGCGGAATCATGAAACGGCGGGTTGCACAGGGTCGCGTCGTAGTTCTCATTTTTATGGATAATGCCGGTCAGAATCGCTTTGGCATCTTTTTGCCGACGCAGGCGAATCTGACGAGTCAATCCTGGATTACCGTTAACGATAGCCTGCGCGCTGGCAAATGCTTCGGCATTCACTTCGCTGCCGGTAAAACGCCAGCCGTATTCATGAACGCCAATCAGTGGGTAGATGCAGTTTGCGCCAACGCCGATATCAAGAATGCTGGCATTCGCCGGAATCGTCCCGTTATCCAGCGCCAGCAAATCGGCGAGGTGATGAATATAGTCCGCCCTACCCGGAACCGGTGGACAAAGAAAGCCCTCGGGGATATCCCAATGTTTCACCGCGTAAAAGTGCGCCAGCAGCGCTTTATTCAGCGCCTTCACTGCCAACGGATTGGCGAAGTCGATGGTCTGCTCACCCACCGGGTTCAATGTGATAAAGCGCTGCAACTCAGGATGAGCCTGACACAGCGCGGTCAGGTCGTAGCGTTGATGGTGACGGTTACGCGGGTGCAACCCCGGTTTCTGGGCTTTCATGGTAATCTCCTCTGAACAGCCGCGTAAGATACCCGTTGACGGCGGCGCGGTAAATAAGTGAGTCTGGATATCTCCTTTTTTCTCACAGGTGTCGTATGTACTTCTACCAACCATCGCACGGACACGGCCTGCCGCACGACCCGCTTAATGCCATCATCGGGCCGCGCCCCATCGGCTGGATTTCCTCTCTTGACAGTAGCGGCCAACGTAACCTCGCGCCCTACAGTTTTTTTAACTGCTTTAACTATCGGCCGCCGATTATTGGTTTTGCCAGCAGCGGCTGGAAAGATAGCGTGCAAAATATCGTCGAGACTAAAGAGTTTGTCTGGAACCTGGCCACTCGCCCTCTGGCAGTGGCGATGAACGAAACCTCCGCCAGTATACCGCGTCACGAAGATGAATTTGCCCGCGCCGGGCTGACCCCCACCGCCAGCCGCATCATCAGCGCCCCGCGTGTAGCTGAAAGCCCGGTAAACTTCGAGTGCCGCCTCTCGCAGTGCATCCAGTTAACCAGCGCTGAAGGGCTAGCGGTTGAAAGCTGGCTGGTGCTGGGCGAAGTCGTGGCAGTGCATATTGATGAATCTTTGCTTGAGGATGGCATTTACCAGACCGCCAAAGCCCAACCGATTCTGCGCGCCGGAGGACCCAGCGCCTATTATGGCATTGACGAAAGCCTGCGCTTCGACCTTGTTCGTCCGGATGCACGTTAGCCCCCCATCATCCTGACCTGCGATATAAGCCTGCATCCAGGTCGGGAGTCTTTGGCTTTACTCTCTCTTATCTCCACTCGATTTATGTAGAAAAAAAGCAGTCAATGTAAATAAATGTATTTATTTTTTTATAAATGAGTGATAAAAATTCGGCCGTTTTTTGATAATGATTATCGAAATCATTATCAAACTCATTGCTTTTGTAAAAAATCACCTGCAGTGGTCGGGATGAAGCATAGCTTCGTCTACGGTCGTTATGGCCTAATTAAAACTATAAGTCACTTATTGATATGGAAAAAAACAACAATTTGCCGTTCAGCAGTTTTAACTCGCTGACAATCTTCACCGGCTTATGCCTGAGTCTCTCTCCGTCCGGCCAGGTGCTTGCAGCGGACAACACTGAAAAAAACGCTGGTGAAACGCTGGTGGTTGAAGCGCAAACCCCATCGCTGTATGCGCCAACCCACTCCGCCGACCCTAAATTTTCACGCCCCATAGCCGACACGACGAGGACGGTTACCGTTGTCTCGGAACAGGTGATGAAAGATCAGGGCGTCACTAACCTCACCGACGCGCTGAAAAACGTCCCCGGGGTCGGTGCGTTCTTCGCTGGTGAAAATGGTAACTCAACCACCGGCGATGCCATTTATATGCGCGGCGCGGATACCTCCAATAGTATTTACGTTGATGGTATTCGCGATATCGGCAGCGTCAGCCGCGATACCTTCAACACTGAGCAGGTTGAGGTTATCAAGGGGCCGTCTGGTTCCGACTACGGCCGCAGCGCGCCGACCGGTTCAATCAATATGATCAGCAAACAGCCGCGCCTGGACTCCGGCATCGATGCTTCCGCAAGCGTAGGTAGCGCCTGGTTCCGGCGCGGCACGCTGGATATTAACCAGGCCATTGGCGAAACCAGCGCGGTGCGCCTCAATCTGATGGGCGAAAAAACTCACGATGCCGGCCGCGATAAGGTGCAAAACGAGCGTTACGGCGTGGCGCCATCCGCCGCATTCGGCCTCGGTACCGAAAACCGCCTGTACCTTAACTATCTTCACGTAACCCAGCACAACACGCCTGATGGTGGCATTCCGACCATCGGTCTACCGGGCTATTCCGCACCCAATGCCAGTACCTCGGCGCTGAATCATTCAGGTAAAGTTGCCACCAGCAACTTTTACGGAACCAACTCTGACTACGATGATTCCACGACCGATACCGTCACTATGCGTTTCGAGCACGATCTGAGCGATACCACCACCATTCGGAACACGACCCGCTGGTCGCGCGTAAAGCAGGATTATCTCATGACGGCGGTGATGGGCGGTGCATCAAATATTACCCAGCCCAATCCCAACGATGTGGGCACCTGGACCTGGTCACGTCTGGCGAACACTAAAGATATCAGTAACAAGATCCTCACTAACCAGACTAACCTGACCTCGAAGTTTTATACCGGATCCATCGGTCATGATGTCAGCACCGGGGTGGAATTCACTCGTGAAACGCAGACTAACTACGGGGTATATCCGCTCACGCCACCAGCGGTGAATATTTATCATCCGAACAGCGATATCTCTATTGGCGGCCTGAACCGCAGCGGCGCCAACGCCAACGGGCAAACGGATACGTTCGGCGTCTATGCTTTCGATACCCTGCAAATTACCCAGGAGTTCGAACTAAATGGCGGGATCCGTCTGGATAACTACCAGACCAAATACGATAGCGCGAGCCTGTGCGGCGGTACTGGACGCGGCGCTATCGCCTGTCCTGCCGGAGTAGAAAAAAATACCCCGGTGACCACGGTCGATACCTCCACCAGCGGCAATCTGGTGAACTGGAAAGCCGGAGCGCTATACCATCTGACCGAGAACGGCAATATTTATGTCAACTACGCCGTCTCGCAGCAGCCTCCGGGGGGCAGTAACTTTACCCTTGCGCAAAGCGGCACCGGCAACAGCGCCAACCGTACCGACTTTAAACCGCAGAAAGCCAAAACCAGCGAAGTGGGCACCAAATGGGAGTTGATGGACAAGCGCCTGCTGCTGACCGCCGCCCTCTTCCGTACCGATATTGAAAACGAAGTCGAACAGAACGACGATGGCACTTATTCGCAGTACGGCAAGAAACGCGTTGAAGGCTATGAGATTTCTCTCGCCGGTAATATCACTCCTGACTGGCAGGTTATCGGCGGCTATACCCAACAGCGCGCCAGCATTAAGGAAGGTGCAAACACCGCTCAGGATGGCACCAGCGCCCTGCCGTATACGCCAGAACATGCGTTTACCGTGTGGAGCCAGTATCAGGCCACCGATGCTGTCTCCATCGGCGCTGGCGCACGTTACGTCGGTAGCATGCATCGCGGCAGCGACGGCGCGGTCGGTACCCCATCTTACACCGAAGGCTACTGGGTGGCTGACGCCAAGGTCGGCTATCGCATTAACCGTAATCTCGACCTACAACTGAACGTCTATAACCTGTTTGATACCGACTATGTTGCCTCTATTAATAAGAGCGGCTACCGCTATCACCCGGGCGAACCGCGGACCTTCCTGCTTACCGCCAATATGCATTTCTGATCCACTGCGGGGCGTCAACGCCCCGTTTTCTCAGGAGATAAACCGATGATGTATCATATTCCCGCCGTTCTCAGCCCTCAGGAAGTGGACCATTTTTCTGCCCAGCTACAGCAGGCTGAATGGATTGATGGACGTGCCACAACCGGCGATCAGGGAGCTCAGGTCAAAAATAACCAGCAAGTGGATACCCGCAGCAGCCTGTACGCTGAACTTCAGGGCAAAGTGCTGGCGGCGCTGAATCGCAACTCGCTGTTTTTTGCCGCCGCGCTGCCAAAGGCGATTTCCAGTCCGCTGTTTAACCGTTATCAGCAGAGCGAAACTTACGGTTTCCACGTTGACGGCGCAGTGCGCAGCCAGGCGCAGGGCGGGTGGATGCGTACCGATCTTTCCGCCACGCTCTTTTTATGCGATCCGCAGAGTTACGAAGGCGGTGAACTGGTCGTCAACGATACCTATGGCCAGCACTCCGTTAAACTCCCAGCAGGTGATCTGGTGCTCTACCCCTCAAGCAGCCTTCACTGCGTCACTCCGGTTACATCAGGTACCCGCGTCGCTTCGTTCTTATGGATTCAATCGATGATCCGCGATGATAAGCGCCGCGCCATGCTGTTTGAGCTGGATGGCAATATTCAGAAGTTAAAAGGTCGCCACGGTGAAAGCGAGGAAGTCCTGTCTCTGCTCAACCTGTACCACAATCTGCTACGGGAATGGTCAGAAATCTGAACCTTGCCTGGTCATTTTTTACCCCCATATATTCTCTATACTATAGATCTACGAGAAAGTGAGGTGAGCTATGGCATCAGGTTGGGCAAATGATGACGCCGTGCAGGAACAGATAGACAGCACCATCAACGACGCGATCGCGCGGGCACGAAATGAGCTGTCATCGGGGGAAAGCAACAAATTTTGTGAAGAATGCGCAGAGCCAATACCGGAAGCTCGCCGACAGGCGGTTGCGGGGGTGAAATATTGCCTTAAATGCCAACAGCAGATAGATTTACATAACAATACATTTTCAGGATATAATCGCAGAGGTTCTAAGGACAGCCAGCTTCGCTGACCAACATTTACCGTTCATTACCACAGGTCATGTTATCTTTTCGCGCACGTTTTTTCGCAAACGGAGTGGCAAAATGTGCCCTTGTAGCCCCTCCCGTTCCGCCATAACGGGTTTTGTCTTCACTGGCTAAAATAATTTATTAATATTCAATAAATTAATAATCATTCAAAAAATTCGATGAAGACTGTTAATTTCCTTCGATTTTATCTCTCGCCAAAAACCGTGATACTTATCACATCGACGGAACATCGTCCCCTATACAAGACAACCTGCGAGAGATTAACTATGAAAAACATCAAATATGCTGCCGCTGCTATCGCCCTTTCCGCTCTGTCCTTCGGCGCATTCGCCGCTCAGCCAGTAACATCAGCTCAGGCAGAAAGTATGAACAAAATCGGTGTTGTTTCCGCAGAAGGCGCGACGACGCTGGACGGACTGGAAGCCAAACTGGCTGCAAAAGCGGATGCCGCTGGCGCGACGGGTTACAGCATCACCTCCGCTAACACCAATAACAAAGTTAGCGGTACCGCGGTTATCTACAAATAATCGCCAGATATTCCTGTAGCAAGACCCTGTAATGCCACTGTTTTAACCCTGTAAGATCCTTTAATACCCTTGCCTTGCCCGTCCATGCCACTGGACGGGCTTTTTTTTTGACCTGCGGATACGTTTACCAGCTCTCTTCGACCTTCAACAGCCCCTGTTCCAGCGACAAGACTTCTCCGGTCGCCACCAGACAGCAGGCCAGCTGAATTTTCAGCGACTGCGGAAGCGGCTCGCTCCCCACGATGCAGCGCTCAATCCAGCGTGCGGTCACTTCGGGATCTTTTGACACCGGAAGTACAGCTACCTGCGCAGCTGCGCCATCCTGACGCGCGTTAACCACCCGGGTACCGGTGGCATCGATCAGGCTGATTTGCGGACAACGCTGTGGGTTAGCATAAACCTCGCCTTCGGTACCGTGCATCAGCAACGCCCGTCCGCCGATTTCAGCAAAGAATTTCGCCACCCGACCGACATATTCGGGGTGCGAAACGCTCGACAGGCGCAGCGCGTCATTTTCCGCAAAAGGAGTAGCCAGCTTGGCCAGCGTATGCGAGCTGTTACGCACACCCATGCGCCAGCGCATCGCCAGCTGTTTCTCCAGCGGCGGACAAAATGCGCTTATCGGCATATAAACCGGCTGGTGGCTGTCTAACCGCGCCTGGGCCTGACCCGCATGAAGCGTCGCCGGGATCCCCATCAGTTCAAAAATAGTTTCCGTCAGCACGCGGGTTGGATCGTGGCTTACGCCATGAACAATGACCGGAAAACCAAGCTTATGCAGCAGGACGGCAAGCAGAGGCGTCAAGTTTGCCTGTTTACGCGCACCGTTGTAGCTGGGGATCACAATCGGCATCGGTTTAGCGACCGGTGGAGTGAGCTTAATCGTATGGGCCTGCATCGCTTCATAAAAGCCCTTCATCTCTGCTTCACCTTCGCCCTTAATGCGCAGGGCGATAAGAATGCCGCCCAATTCAAGGTCTGGCACCTCGCCGCTAAGCATCCGCGCATAGAGCGCGCGGGCCGTATCCTCATCCAGATCGCGGGCATGGTTTTTTCCGCGCCCGACTTCTTTAATGATCTTGCTGTAGTCCATTGCAGGCTCCTCTGAGCTTCTCACATCGTCGACATTGCACCATTAACGCCGTTTGCGACGCGTCTGTTTTACTTTAGTTTTTACTATAACCTCAGGGACGACAGGCTGCTCTATCGGAAATACGGGTAATGCGTTCAACAAACGTTTACCGTAGTTTTTGGTCAACAGGCGCTTGTCATAAATGACTACCTCTCCCCAACAGCTATGGCTACGGATCAGGCGGCCAACTTGCTGGATCAGGTTGAATGAAGCGCTTGGCAGGCTCTGGACTTCAAACGGGTAGCGGTTGAGGCTTTTGAGCCATTCGCCTTCGGTCACCACCACCGGGCTGTCTATCGGCGGAAACGCAATTTTATGAATATGCACCTGGCTTAACAGGTCGCCTTTCAAATCTAACCCTTCTGCAAATGATTGCAGCCCAACCAGTACGCTACGCTCGCCGTTTTCAACCCGTTTGCGATGCAGTTCCACCAGCCGATAGCGTGGTTTATCGCCCTGAACAAGCAGCAGCAGGCGCAGATCGGTAACGTGTTCGAGAAAACGCTGCATCGCCCTTCCGCTAGCAAACAGCACCAGCATGCCAAGATGCTTTTTGCTCTCGACCTGCTCACGAAAATAAGCCGCCATTTCCGCAATATGCTGCTCTTCGTTGTCAATAAGCGGTTCATAGTGCATCTGTGGGATGATAATTTTACCCTGTTCGACATGGTTAAAGGGCGAATCCAGCGCCACAAAGCGATCGCCTGCTTTCTCTTTCAGCCCGCTCATCTCCTGCAGACGCGAAAAGCTATTGAGCGAACGCAGCGTCGCCGAGGTCACGATGATATGCGGAACGCTGCGCCAGAGCAGCCTTTCCAGCTGATCGCTGACGCGGATCCCCACGCAGTGGAACCAGATATGCATCTGGCCATCCCGCAGATCGCGCGTGGCCCATTTTGTAACCGGCGCACCGGATGACTGCGCCAGCGACGCCAGCCGCCACAGTTTACTTTGGCTTTCAAACATCCCCAGTGCGCGGTTCATTTGTAAAAGAACCCGGTGCAGACGCACCACGTCATGGCTGCCGGTTTTTTCACTCAGATCGTTCAGGAACAGCTCCGCCAGGCCGCGCAGGGTTTCGGTAAGCTTCGCGAGACGCTGGCAGATCTCCATCACTTCCTGCGGCAGCTCACCCATCGGGAAGCGGTGCTCCGCCTCCTGTCCGGCCGGCATATAGAGATTGAGGATATTATTCAGGGAGGAGATCAGCTCAAACAACTCTTCGCAATGTGCGTTCAAACGCTCGGGATTCGCCAGCGGCGGCGTGGTTTTCGGACGAAACTGCTCCATGCAGGTAGAAACCAGTTTCGTGAACAGGTCCAGCTGCAGGCGGTACCATGGGGCGGTAATTTCCGCGCTCATCTCCAGCGCATCGCGGGCGACATCCGGCAGGTGGTGGCCTTCATCCAGCACCAGCAGCAGATGCTTCGGATCCGGCAGCACCGATTCGCTCTCCATGGCCGCCATGACCAGCGCGTGATTCGCCACCACCACTTCCGCTTCCTGAATTTCCCGCCGGGCAACGAAGAACGGACATTCGCGGTAATAGTAGCAATTGCGGTTAAGGCAGCTGGCTTTATCAGTGCTCAGGCGGCTCCACAGAGAATCATCCACGTTTTTATCGGTATGATCGCGCAGACCGTCCCATTTATAGCTATCAAGATCCGCTTTCAGCGTCGCGCACAGCTTCTGTTCTGCCTGGTTATTTGGCGTGAGCTCGTCGTCCAGGAAAGCCAGCAGGTCCTGCTGCGTCGGTTCGCTGCTGGCGAGCGCGGCCAGGTTACGCGGGCAGACGTAGCGCCCGCGGCCAAAGGCGGCGGTGAAGCGCAGGTCGGGAATGATTTTGCGCAGTAGCGGCAGGTCTTTACTGTAGATCTGGTCCTGTAATGCAACGTTGGCGGTACTGACCACCAGCGTTTTTTGATCTTCGCGAGCGATGGCAATACCGGGGATCAGGTATGACAGGGTTTTGCCGACGCCGGTCGGCGCTTCAATCGCCAGGTGCCGCCCTTCTTCCCCGGCTAGCGTCTTCGCGACATCGGCAATCATTTGCCGCTGCGGGGGACGGGGAATAAAGTCCGGAATTTGTTCCTGGAGCGCCTTATACCAGGCGGCGATTTGCGCTTTTAGCGCAGCGGTCAAAGCCATGAGAAAACCTGAATACTGTATAAACAGCCACTATTGTGCCATTTTTGACTGGGCGGAGGTATCCCTTTTTCGGCAAACGGGAAGCGGCCTCGCAGAATCTGTCGAAAAATGATCGTTCAGAATCTCAACAATGTCCAATCAGCTAGCGATATCCATACAATAACAATACGTATCACCGTTATTTACGTTGATAACAGATATCGAGTTTCCCTTTAAAAGGGAAAATATCAAAAAAAGAGAAAAAATGAATAAACGTAGCTAAACATATTCCGAAAAAATAGAACCAAAAAGATAAAAAATAAGCTTAATCGTTTAATATCAGCAAAATACAGTATAACTACACTTATAAGATACTTTATCTAAACCACTAATCCGTATACTACCTTTTAGAACCCACATGGGGATGTAAATTATTGAGGGTATTTATGGTTGCTTTTTTAATGTTATTGGTTTCTGTTATTCTTTTGGTGGTCGCCGGTTATAATTTTGTCAGCTATTGCAGAAGCCGAAAAAATGGCTCATTGCCGAAAGTGAAGCCACATAAAAAATAATGCCTGTCTGATGAACAACCACGAGCGTGAAAGCTCACATCGCATGGGGTCACGCTGCGGCAGGTTATCCCACCGCAGCCAGAACGCTATTACTCAGCCGCGGCAGGTTTGCGCGGGCGACGACGGCGAGGAGGCTTACCGTCCTGAGTACGCGCTTTCGGCGCTTCGCCATCGGTACGACGCGGAGCGGACTGCTGACTGCGCCCTTGACCCTGGCCGCCGCGTCCCTGGCTTTGACCGCCGCGACCGCCGCCGCCACGCTGCTGGCGACCGTTCTGAATTGGCTCTGCCTTAATGGAAGGATCCGGCTCGTAGCCTGCAATGGCGATACGCGGGATCTCTTTTTTCAGCAAGCGTTCGATATCATGCAGCAGTTTATGTTCGTCCACGCAGACCAGCGACAGCGCTTCGCCCGTTGCCGCAGCGCGACCGGTACGACCGATGCGATGTACATAATCTTCCGGTACGTTTGGCAGCTCGTAGTTCACCACGTGCGGCAACTCTTCAATATCCAGACCACGCGCGGCGATATCGGTTGCCACCAGCACGCGAATACCGCCGGATTTAAAGTCTGCCAATGCGCGGGTACGTGCGCCCTGGCTCTTATTACCGTGAATCGCGGCGCTACGGATGCCATCTTTATTGAGCTGTTCAGCCAGGTGGTTGGCACCGTGCTTAGTACGGGTAAAGACCAGCACCTGCTGCCAGTTGCCTTCGCCGATCATCTGCGACAGCAGCTCGCGCTTGCGCTTTTTATCGACAAAATGCACCAGTTGGCTCACCTGCTCAGAAGCGGTGTTCCGACGGGCCACTTCGATTTCCAGCGGGTTACGCAGCAGCTTTTCCGCCAGCGATTTAATGTCGTCAGAGAAAGTTGCTGAGAACAGCAGGTTCTGACGTTTCGGCGGCAGCTTCGCCAGCACGCGACGAATATCGTGAATAAAGCCCATATCCAGCATACGGTCGGCTTCATCCAGCACCAGCACTTCAACCTTGTCCAGGCTAACTGCGTTCTGGTGCTCAAGATCCAACAGACGGCCCGGCGTTGCCACCAGGATATCAACGCCGCTGCGCAGCTTCATCATCTGCGGATTAATACTCACGCCGCCGAAAACCACCAGCGAACGAATATTGAGATATTTACTGTAATCCCGCACGTTCTCGCCAATCTGTGCCGCCAGCTCGCGCGTCGGAGTCAGGATCAGGGCGCGTACCGGGCGACGGCCTTTAGCATGCGGTTCTTTTTGGATCAGATGCTGAAGTAGCGGTAGCGTAAACCCCGCCGTTTTGCCGGTACCGGTCTGGGCGCTGGCCATCAGATCGCGCCCCTGTAATACAGCAGGAATAGCCTGCTGCTGAATGGGGGTTGGCTCAACGTAGCCCTGCTCAGCAACCGCGCGCAGGATTTCAGGATTCAGGCCAAGGGAATCAAAAGACATAACAACTCCGAACCGCCCCGGCCCTTCACAGGCGTAGTTTTCAGGGAGATTATTGCGAAAGAGATGGCAAAAACCACAATGCCATGAAGCAGCGCAGTCTAGCAGATTTTGTGACGAACCGCATAAAATCTCCCGAAAAGAATCCTCTGACTAATAAACTACTGCTTCCCGTACTGTAGATGAGGAGCGGCAATTCCGCTTCGTGATATATCTCCACAACAACAGCCACCAGCGCGATTTATTAATCGATATGGAAACCGCGAACGGAAACAGAGAAGCGCCGCCGCAGAACGCGGCGGCGAAAGCAATTAACGTAGACGATACTTAATTTTTTCGACCATCATCGCGGTGGAAATACCGTAGCGATCGTGCAGGGTCGGCAGCGCGCCGGCCAGCAGAAACTCGTCAGGTAAACCAACGGTATCCAGCTCGCAGCGTACGCCTTTGCGCATCAGCAGTGCGGCAACCGCCTCCCCTAACCCACCGACCGATGTATGGTTTTCTGCGGTCACTACCAGGCGGCCAGGCTTCGACGCCTGCTCAATAATCGCTTTTTCATCAAGCGGCTTGATGGTTGGCACGTGCAATACGGCCACGCTGATGTTATCGGCGCGTAGCTTTTCGACCGCCTCCAGCGCGCGCATGGTCATCAGCCCGGAAGAGATAATCAGCACATCATTGCCGTCCTCCAGCAGCTTCGCCTTGCCCAGCTCAAACTGATAGTCGTATTTGTCCAGCACCAGCGGCACCTTACCGCGCAGCAGGCGCATATACACCGGGCCGTTATGGTCGGCAATTGCCGGTACCGCCTGCTCTATCTCCAGCGCATCGCAAGGATCAACGATGACCATGCCGGGAATGCCGCGCATAATCGCCAGATCTTCGGTTGCCTGATGGCTTGGCCCGTAGCCCGTTGTCAGACCCGGCAGCGCTGCGCAGATCTTCACGTTAAGATGTTCTTCGGCGATCACCTGATGGATAAAATCATAGGCGCGGCGGGTGGCAAACGCAGCGTAGGTGGTAGCGAAGGGAATAAATCCCTCTTTCGCCATGCCCCCCGCAGCGCCCATCAGCAGCTGTTCCGCCATTCCCATCTGGAAAAAGCGATCCGGGAAGGCCTGGGCGAAAATATGCAGATCGGTGTACTTTGACAGGTCTGCCGTCATACCAACGATTTCCGGGCGCTGCGCCGCCAGTTTTGACAGCGCGACGCCAAACGGCGCAGGGATCGTCGCCTGACCTTCATCGGCAATAGAGGCGATCATGGCGGACGTTTTTAAGCGTGGTTTACTCTGGCTCATTACAGCACTCCTTCCGGTTTGTTGGCGTCCAGCACCGCAATCGCTTTTTGCCACTCGTCAGCATCGACGCGTATAAAATGGTTCTTATCGCGGGTTTCGAGAAACGGCACTCCTTTACCCATCAACGTGTCGCAGAGAATGACCCGCGGCTGGTTGCCGGTATGACTTTTCGCGTTGTCGAAGGCGGCAATCACCGTGGCCAGATCGTTACCGTCTACGCGCTGTACGTACCAGCCGAAGGCGGCCCATTTTTCATGCAGCGGCTCAAAACCGAGGATTTTGCGCGAATCGCCGTCCGCCTGCTGTTTGTTGACATCAACGATGTTAATCAGGTTAGTCAGGCCATAGTGAGCCGCCGACATCGCCGCTTCCCAGGTCGAACCTTCGTCCAGCTCCCCATCTGACATAGAGTTATAAACCCAGGAGGTACTACTTTTTTGCTTCAGCCCGAGCGCCATTCCTACGGCAATGGACAGCCCCTGTCCCAGCGAACCACCGGACATCTCCATCCCTGGCGTGTAGGCCGCCATCCCCGACATCGGTAGTCGGCTGTCGTCGGAGCCGTAGGTTTCCAGCTCCTCTTCCGGGATAATTCCTGCCTCCAGCAGCGCGGCATAATAGGCAATAGCGTAGTGGCCGTGAGAGAGCAGGAAGCGATCGCGCCCTTCCCACTCAGGGTCTTCCGGACGGTAGGTCATCGCGTGGCTAAATGCGGTTGCCAGCACGTCGGCATAGCCCAGCGCCTGGCCGATATAGCCCTGTCCCTGAACTTCACCCATTTGCAGGGCGTAGCGGCGGATACGCCACGCCGCCGCGGCGACTTTTTGTGATTCGGTCATCTTCATCTCGTTGCCTCGCTTAGTGAATTAACATGCCGCCGTTAACGTCAAGGGTGATACCGGTAGAGTAGGACGCGAGATCGCTTCCCAGGAACAGCGCGGCGCGCGCGATGTCTACCGCGTCGCCGAGGCGGTTCATCGGGATCCCGGCAAGGATGTTGGCCGTCATGTCGTCGGTCAGCTTACCGGCGGTGATATCAGTCTGAATCAGCCCAGGGGTGATGCAGTTAACACGGACGTTATCCGGGCCAAGCTCGCGCGCCATCGCCCGCGCCAGGCCGAGCACACCAGCTTTTGCCGCGCTATAGTGCGGGCCGCCGAAGATACCGCCGCCGCGCTGGGCGGAAACGGAAGAGATGCAGACGATGCTGCCGGATTTTTGCGCTCTCATTGTCGGGATAACCGCCTGCGACATCAGCAGCGTGCCACGCAGGCTGACATCAAGCACCGCGTCATAGTTAGCGCGCTTGATGTCCATCAGCTTCAGCGGCTGAGTAATACCGGCGTTATTCACCAGCACATCGATCCGGCCATATTTAGCCATGATTTGTTCGACTGCCGCCTGTACCTGAACTTCGTCAGCGACGTTCGCTGCAAGGCCGAGATGGCCTTCGCCTAATGCCGCAGCGGCGGCTTTGCTGGCGTCACCATTGAGGTCGATAATGACCACTTTAGCGCCGTTTTCGGCAAATAATTTCGCGGTAGCAAAACCCAAACCGCGTGCGGAGGCCGCGCCAGTAATAATGGCGACTTTATCTTTTAATAACATATTTTCACTCCATGACATTACGTCATATTAATTAACAGGATATATTTCCGTTATTGTGGTTCATCGAGGAAGAGAATAACCAGCAGGCCAATTGCTGCGCAGATACCAAAATAGGTAAATACAGAATTAAAGCTGCCGGTCTTGTCGAGTAAAAAACCAGCAGCCATCGGAGCAACAAATCCGCCAAGGTTGCCACCGCTGTTGATAATAGAGGAGGCAATGGGATAAGTTTTCGTATCCGAAACCGCCATACCGTACGCAGTGAATGCAGGCCAGCCAATATTCAGGCATAAACCGACAAAAAATAACCCAACACATACCGCCCAGGTGCTTGCCGGAATATTCAGCATAATTAACATCATGACCACGGTGGAAATTGCAGTAAACATCATCGTTGGCTTACGTCGACGACCTAATAATTTATCTGAAATCCATCCGCCGCCAATCGCGCCAATAAAGCCACCGATGCATGGCATACTGGCTACAAACCCCATACTCATGACATCAAAACCGCGCTCTTTCACTAAATAGAGTGGGATCCAGGTTAATAAGCCATACAGCACGCTAACCATCATAAAATAGGCCAGGCAGTCACCAAGGATATTTTTAGAGGTGAATAATCCCTTCGCTGTATCAATAGGCGCCATCTTCTTCACCCGAATAATTTTATCGAGTAAGGTAAAGCGATCGGCAATTAATATATTTTCTCGCTCGGTATTTGTGTGATTATCCCGCCCGGCATTGATCTCTTCCAGTTCACTTTGTGAAACAAATCCACTCTCAGAGGGTTTTGACTTCACCAGTAAATACCAGGCGATCGCCGCCACAATCCCCGGGATCGCAAAAGAGAAAAAGCCCCACCGCCAGCCCCATGTGACCGCAATCCACACCGCCAGCGGCGGCACAATAATCGGCGCAAACATGGTGGCCGCGATGTAAACGCCGGTTGCCGTGGCTTTCTCTTTCGGCGGGAACCAGTTGTTAATGGTTGAAGCCAGACCCACCGGGCATGGCCCTTCACTAAGCCCCAGCCCAAGACGCACCATCTTCAGGCCAAACACGGAACTCACCGTGCCCATCAGCCAGGTGAAAGCGGAAAAGCCAAAAATTGACAGTGAAACTAACCCCCGCGTGCCGCGTTTAGCGATGAAAAAACCTGCCGGGATCTGGCTTACCGCATAGCCAAGGAAAAACATACTGGCGATGGCCCCGGCTTCAAAATTGTTGATATGAAACTCATCAATGATGAACGGCAGCACCGCGCCGATATTGGTTCTGTCGGCGTAATTTATTGCATACACCAGGAAAATCATCGTCAAAACCACGAAACGATATTTTGTCTTCCTGGCGTCAGTACAGACTACAGTATCTATACGTGACATAGGGTATCCTCATTTCATTATTGTTTTATGTTTTTTCGCGAACCTTACCGCATCGCGCCTTGTTATCAGGCCTGTGGTTGCAATATAACAACCCAAAAAAGAAAGGGTATTCAAAAAACCTCAATTATGAATGAGAAAAATTTGCTTCGTGACTACATTCAAATTCCTGTAAACGATGTTGTGAAAAATCTTTCTCATTTAAAACTGTTAACTTCATCACGGATTGCTACATAACTTATTTTTTGGCTATGTTATGCTGACTTCTCAATTAGTGGGACAAAGGCAGTGTTAACTTCTTACTCGCTAATAAAAAAACGCCATGCCTTATTCCATTCCCCGGAGGAAATCATGACGCAGCCGCTGCAAAATAAAAGCTTGCCAGTGCCGTCGTTACGCAATATTCAGGCGTTCATTGAAGTAGCCGATACCGGCAGCCTGAACCTCGCTGCCGAAAATCTTAATATCACCGCTTCGGCCGTCAGCCACCAGATAGCCAGCCTGGAACAATATCTCGGAAAGAAGCTATTTTCCCGCAGCAGTAGAGGAGTGATATTAACCACAATTGGTGAAAAATATCTTAAAGAAGTTTCCGGGGCATTAAATATTATTGGCCAGGCCACCAACCAGGTCATAAATGATATTCATCAGGATTATTTACGCATTCATTCCGCGCCGAGTTTTGGATTACTGTGGTTAATGCCCCGGTTAAATAAATTCCGCCAGGCCTGGCCAGAGCTGAAAATTAGCCTGACCTGCTCTTACGAAAGCATTCAGTTCTCCCGCGATAATATTGATATCGATATTCGCCATGGGCTTTCACAATGGCCAACACTGGTCGTCAAAACCATCAAGAATGAACGGGTGCTCCCTTATACATCATCATCTTATTTAGCCAGCCATGATATTCAGGCCATTGAAGATTTACTGGCCTGCGATCTTATTCATTCGGATAGTACGCTGATAAACTGGAGCAACTGGTTGTCCTGGCATAAGGTTCGCGGCTGGAATAAAAACTATATTTTTAATTTTGACCGTTCCTATATGAGCATTGAGGCCGCACGCATGGGCATGGGTATTATTCTCGAGAGCAATTTGCTCGCCGGACAGAGTATTCGCCAGGGGCATCTGCAACCCGTGTTTACTGACGATGTCAGTATGCCGGTGAATGCTCACCACTTCGTTTTACCGCATCCCAATGAACAAAAAGAGAAAGTGAAGATATTCTTTAATTGGGTTTCTGAAGAGTTGAATTATGAAGGATTTCATATCTAGCCGCGGACGATGGACAAAACTGAAATCCGCGTCTAAAGTTAATCAATCGATTGATTAACTTTTCAAACGCGATGACTACGACACCAATGACCAGCAAAGGCGAACAGGCGAAAAGCCAGCTTATCGCCGCCGCTATCGCCCAGTTCGGCGAATACGGCCTGCACGCGACAACCCGCGATATCGCCGCCCTGGCCGGGCAAAATATCGCCGCCATAACCTACTATTTTGGCTCTAAAGACGATCTTTATCTCGCCTGCGCCCAGTGGATTGCCGATTTTATCGAGCAAAATTTTCGCCCCCACGCGCAGGCGGCAGAGGATCTGCTGGCTCAGCCCGCACAGGATAAAGCCGCAATCCGTACTCTGATTTTGCGCGCCTGTCAGAATATGATCTTGCTTCTGACCCAGGAAGACACGGTCAATTTGAGCAAGTTCATCTCTCGCGAACAGCTGTCGCCAACGCCGGCCTATCAGCTCATCCACGATCAGGTCATTGCCCCGCTACACTGCTATCTGACCCGATTAATCGCTGCCTGGACCGGCCTTGATGCGAACAGCACGCAAATGGTCCTCCACACTCATGCGCTGCTGGGCGAGGTTCTCGCTTTTCGACTCGGGCGAGAAACGGTACTGCGCCGTGCGGGTTGGGCTGAGTTCGACCAGGACAAAACCGAGCAAATTTTTGAGGTTATCACCTGCCATATTGATTTCGTTCTACAAGGATTATCGCAAAGGAGTCTGGAGTCATGAAAAAACCGCTCATTGTCGTTCTACTGCTTCTCCTGCTGGCCGCTATGATTGGCGGAGGCTGGTGGTGGTACCAGAGCAGTCAGCAAAAAGAGCTGACGCTTTATGGCAACGTGGATATTCGTACCGTTAATCTGAGCTTCCGCGTGGGTGGGCGTCTGGCGTCGCTAAGCGTCGATGAGGGCGATGCGATTAAAACCGGGCAAACGCTGGGCGAACTGGATCGCGCTCCCTACGAGAATGCCCTGCAGCAAGCGCAGGCCAACGTTTCCACCGCTCAGGCGCAGTACGACCTGATGATGGCCGGTTATCGTTCGGAAGAGATTGCCCAGGCCGCCGCCGCGGTTAATCAGGCGCAGGCGGCTTACGACTACGCGCAGAATTTCTACCAACGCCAGTTAGGGCTACGCAAAAGCAGCGCTATCTCCGCGAACGACCTCGAAAACGCCCGCTCCTCGCGCGATCAGGCTCAGGCCACGCTGAAGTCTGCACAGGATAAACTGCGCCAGTACCGTGCCGGTAATCGTCCGCAGGAAATCGCCCAGGCTAAAGCCAGCCTTGAGCAGGCACAGGCCGCGCTGGCGCAAGCGAAGCTCGATCTGCACGATACCACGCTGACCGCGCCGTCCGACGGCACCCTGATGACCCGCGCCGTCGAGCCAGGTAGCATGCTCAGCGCGGGCGGCACGGTAATGACGTTATCGTTAACTCATCCGGTTTGGGCTCGCGCTTACATCGATGAAAAAAATCTCGGACAGGCCCAACCGGGGCGCGAAGTGCTGCTCTATACCGATAGTCGACCAGATAAACCTTACCGCGGCAAAATTGGTTTCGTCTCCCCAACGGCCGAATTTACGCCGAAAACCGTTGAAACGCCGGACCTGCGCACCGATCTGGTTTATCGCCTGCGAATTGTGGTGACCGATGCCGACGACGCCCTGCGCCAGGGGATGCCGGTGACCGTCACCTTCAGTAACGGAAACGGCCAATGAGCGAAGACGTTATCACGCTGAGCGGGCTGACCCGGAGCTTTCCCGGAATGGACCGCCCGGCCGTCGCGCCGCTGGACTGCACCATTCGTTCCGGCTACGTAACCGGGCTGGTCGGCCCTGACGGCGCCGGGAAAACCACGCTGATGCGCATGCTCGCCGGGCTGCTTAAAGCCGATGCAGGCAGCGCAAAAGTGATAGGCTTCGACCCCATTGCCGACGACAGCGCCCTGCACGCGGTGCTCGGCTATATGCCGCAGAAATTCGGCTTGTATGAAGATCTCACGGTGATGGAAAACCTCACGCTCTACGCCGATCTGCGCAGCGTCACCGGCGAAGCACGGGAGAAAACCTTCGCCCGGCTGCTGGAATTTACCTCCCTTGGCCCCTTTACTGGCCGACTGGCGGGCAAACTTTCCGGCGGCATGAAGCAGAAGCTTGGCCTCGCCTGCACCCTTGTCGGCGAACCGAAAGTGCTGCTGCTGGATGAACCCGGCGTCGGCGTCGACCCCATCTCACGCCGTGAACTGTGGCAGATGGTTCACGAGCTGGCGGGGGATGGGATGCTAATCCTCTGGAGCACCTCCTACCTCGATGAAGCCGAACAGTGCCGCGACGTGCTGTTGATGAACGAAGGCCAGTTGCTCTATCAGGGCGCGCCAAAAGAGCTGACCCAGACGATGGCCGGGCGTAGCTTTTTGGTTTCCAGCAGCAAGGAGAATAACCGCCGCTTACTCCAGCGTACGCTAAAACTGCCGCAGGTGAGCGATGGCGTGATTCAGGGCAAATCGGTACGTCTGATCCTCAAAAAAGAGGCCAGCATTAACGAAGTCCAGCGCGCCGCCGATATGCCACCGCTGGAGATAGCCGAAACCACGCCGCGCTTTGAGGATGCCTTCATCGACCTGCTGGGCGGTGCCGGTACTGCCGAATCACCGTTGGGCAAAATTATCCACACCGTGGAGGGATCACATGATGACACGGTGATTGAAGCGCAGACGTTGACCAAAAAATTCGGCGATTTTGCCGCCACCGACCACGTTGATTTCCAGGTCAAACGTGGAGAGATTTTTGGTCTCCTGGGCCCTAACGGCGCGGGCAAGTCCACCACCTTTAAGATGATGTGCGGTCTGCTGGTCCCCACCTCCGGTAAAGCGCTGGTGCTGGGGATGGACCTGAAAGTCAGCTCCGGCAAGGCGCGTCAGCATCTGGGCTATATGGCGCAGAAGTTCTCGCTGTACGGTAACCTTTCCGTTGAGCAGAATCTGCGTTTCTTCTCTGGTGTTTACGGTCTTCGCGGCAAAGCGCAAAACGACAAAATCGCCAGCATGAGCGAGGCGTTCGGCCTGAAAAGCATTGCCCGACAGGCCGCCGACGACCTGCCGCTCGGCTATAAGCAGCGCCTGGCGCTGGCTTGCTCGCTAATGCATGAGCCGGATATTCTGTTTCTTGATGAGCCGACTTCGGGCGTCGATCCCCTCACCCGCCGCGAGTTCTGGCTGCATATCAACAGCATGGTGGATAAGGGCGTCACGGTGATGGTCACCACCCACTTTATGGATGAAGCGGAGTACTGCGATCGTATCGGCCTGGTCTATCACGGCAAGCTTATCGCCAGCGGCACGCCGGACTCCCTGAAGGCGATGGCGGCGGATGAAGAACAGCCTGACCCAACTATGGAACAGGCATTTATTACCCTCATCCACGACTGGGATAAGGAGAACGCCAGTGAGCGCTAAAATGCTATCTTGGCGGCGCGTACGCGCCCTGTGCGTCAAAGAGACGCGACAGATTATCCGCGACCCGAGCAGTTGGCTGATTGCGGTGGTGATCCCGCTGCTACTGCTGTTTATCTTTGGCTACGGGATTAATCTTGATTCCAGTAAGTTACGGGTTGGCGTATTGCTGGAACAGCAGAGCGAAGAGGCGCTGGATTTCGTCCATACCATGACCGGTTCGCCCTATATTGACGCCACCATTAGCGACAACCGCCAACAGCTGATTCAAATGATGCAGGCCGGTCGGATCCGCGCGCTGGTGGTGGTGCCGGTCGATTTTGACCAGAAAATGGCCCGTCCCGGCGACGACGCGCCGATCCAGCTTATCACCGACGGTAGCGAACCAAACACCGCCAACTTCGCCCAGGGCTACGTCGAAGGCATCTGGCAAATCTGGCAGCAACAACGGGCTGAAGATCGCGGCGAAACCTTCGAGCCGCTCATTGACGTACAGACGCGCTACTGGTTTAACCCGGCCGCTATCAGCCAGCATTTTATTATCCCCGGCGCGATTACCATTATTATGACGGTGGTCGGCGCGATCCTGACGTCACTAGTGGTGGCCCGCGAGTGGGAGCGCGGCACCATGGAAGCGCTGCTGTCGACCGAAATTACCCGCGCCGAGCTGCTGCTGTGCAAACTCATTCCCTACTATTTCCTCGGCATGCTGGCGATGCTGCTCTGTATGCTGGTCGCCGTATTTATTCTCGGCGTACCGTTTCGCGGCTCGCTGGTGATTCTGTTTTTTATCACCAGCCTGTTTTTGCTGAGCACGCTGGGTATGGGACTACTGATATCCACCATCACCCGCAACCAGTTTAACGCCGCGCAGGTGGCGCTCAACGCCGCGTTCCTGCCTTCAATTATGCTGTCCGGGTTTATTTTTCAGATAGACAGCATGCCGGCAATCATCCGCGCGGTGACCTACGTGATCCCGGCGCGCTATTTTGTCAGTACCCTGCAAAGCCTGTTTCTGGCGGGCAATATCCCGGTGGTGCTGCTGGTTAACGTGATGTTCTTAATCGCTTCGGCGGTGATGTTTATCGGCCTGACGTGGCTAAAAACCAAGCGGCGTCTGGATTAACTTTCCTGCACGCTTTCCCCGGGGGCGGCGCAAGCGCCTTGCCCGGGCTACCAGGGCCGCAGGGGTTTGAATTTGTAGCCCGGACAGGTGCGCCAGCACCGCCTCCGGGGATCACAAAGAGAGAATAGATATGTTTCATCGCTTATGGACGTTAATCCGCAAAGAGCTGCAGTCGCTGCTACGCGAGCCGCAGACGCGGGCAATTTTGATTATGCCGGTGCTGATTCAGGTGCTGCTGTTCCCCTTTGCCGCCACGCTGGAGGTGACTAACGCCACCATCGCCATTTATAACGAAGACAACGGCAAGCACGCTGTAGAGCTGACCCAGCGCTTCGCCCGCGCCAAAGCTTTCACCCACGTTCTGCTGCTGAAAAGCCCGCAGGAGATAAGGCCGACCATCGATGAACAAAAAGCGCTGCTGGTCGTGCGCTTCCCGGCCGATTTTTCGCGTGATCTTGATACCTGGCAGACCGCGCCGCTCCAGCTATTGTTGGATGGACGCAACTCTAACAGCGCGCAGATCGCCGCGAATTATCTCCAACAGATTGTCAAAAATTACCAGCAGGAGCTAATGGAAGGCAAAGCCAAACCGAACAATAGCGAACTGGTGGTGCGCAACTGGTATAACCCCAACCTCGATTACAAATGGTTTGTAGTGCCCTCGCTGATTGCCATGATCACCACCATCGGGGTGATGATCGTTACGTCACTTTCCGTTGCCCGCGAGCGTGAACAGGGGACTCTCGATCAGTTGCTGGTTTCGCCGCTGGCAACCTGGCAAATTTTTATCGGCAAAGCGGTCCCGGCGCTGATTGTCGCCACTCTGCAGGCGACCATCGTATTGGGGGTTGGCATCTGGGCCTATCAGATTCCTTTTGCCGGATCGCTACTGCTGTTTTACTTCACGATGGTTGTGTATGGCTTATCGCTGGTTGGATTCGGGCTGTTGATTTCGTCGCTGTGCTCGACGCAGCAGCAGGCGTTTATTGGCGTGTTCGTCTTTATGATGCCGGCGATCCTGCTTTCCGGCTACGTTTCACCGGTAGAGAATATGCCGCAATGGCTTCAGGACGTGACCTGGATAAACCCGATTCGTCACTTTACCGATATCACCAAACAGATCTATTTGAAGGATGCGAGTCTGGAAATTGTGTGGGGAAGTTTGTGGCCGCTACTGGTCATAGCGGCCACCACCGGCTCAGCGGCGTATGCGATGTTCCGAAGAAAGATCGCCTAATACCCGTCATCGTTCAAACCACAACTGCGTTGGCTCTCCTCACTCACCCCAGTCACATAGTTATCTATGCTTCTGGGGATTCGCTGCGTTGCCGCCTTGTTGTAGCTCGAACGATTTAGGGTATCCGTTTTTATCTTTCGCCAACAGTGAAACCACTGCCGGGCCTGCCAGTATCACCAGCCCGGCAAGGGCTAACAGCAGGTTATTATGCAGCACGCGCGACAGCAGCCACAGCACGATCACCGCCGCGCCGAAGTACCAGGTGGTGGTGAGTTCCTCAAGGAAATCACCAACGTCACGCCAGCGCTCATCGTGGTGACGCTGCAAAAACAGCATCGATAGTAACGTGACACCGTACAGCACGCACAAGCCTAGTCCGACGCGCACCAGCGCGCCGCTCATCCAACCCATCACCAGTACTGCCACGACCAGTAGATGCAACATAATCTGCCAGCAACTAAGACCCGTTGCGACGCGTACACGTTGTTGCCACTTCATGGCTTCTCTCCTGAAGGATTTTTCTCTGCTACTCAGAGTACCGCACTTTACGGAAAATTCCGTATCACCGCATCTTTTTGTGACCTCTACTACACTATTTCATTCAGGAAAGTGACATTGACTGGATAAATATGAATAAACAAACGCCGCGATTTTCGTTAAACGTGCTGACAATTAACACGCATAAGGGCTTTACCGCGTTTAACCGCCGCTTTATTTTGCCCGAATTGCGCGAAGCAGTTCGCAGCGTCAGCGCCGACATTGTTTGCCTGCAGGAAGTCATGGGGGCGCACGAAATTCATCCACTGCATATCGAAAACTGGCCTGATACTAGCCATTATGAATTTCTTGCCGATACCATGTGGAGCGATTACGCCTACGGCCGCAATGCGGTTTACCCGGAAGGGCATCATGGCAACGCAGTGCTTTCTCGCTTTCCCATCGAACATTATCAGAATCTCGACGTTTCCGTCGGCAACAGCGAAAAGCGCGGCCTGCTCTATTGCCGCATCGTACCGCCAGAAAGCGAGATAGCTCTCCATTTGATCTGCGTGCACCTTGGGCTGCGCTCCCATCAACGGCAGACCCAGCTCACGATGCTGTCGGAATGGGTGAATCGTTTACCCGCAGACGAGCCTGTCGTGGTGGCGGGTGATTTTAACGACTGGCAACAGCAGGCTAACCGGCAGTTAAAAGCCCAGGCCGGGCTGGAAGAGATTTTCACCCGTGCCAGAGGGCGACCGGCGCGGACTTTTCCGGTCAGCTTTCCCCTGCTGCGCCTCGATCGCATATACGTGAAAAACGCGCATGCCAGCCAGCCCAGAACGCTGGCCTTAAGAGAGTGGCGTCACCTCTCCGATCATGCACCGCTTAGCGTGGAGATACATTTGTGAAATGCAGCTGGCAGGAAGGGAACCGCATTCAGCTATTAGAAAACGGCGATAACTATTATCCGGCGGTCTTTGCCGCTATTAGTCGCGCACAGCAGCGGGTGATTCTTGAATCCTTTATCTGGTTTGAAGATGACGTCGGCTGGCAGCTCCATGCCGTTTTGTTAAAAGCCGCCCAGCGCGGCGTGCGCGTAGAAGTCTTGCTGGACGGCTACGGCTCACCGGATTTAAGCGACAGTTTTGTCGGTGAGCTCACCTCCGCTGGCGTCATTTTTCGTTACTACGACCCGCGTCCGCGCCTGTTCGGAATGCGCACCAATTTATTCCGCCGAATGCACCGAAAAATCGTGGTGATCGACGACGTTACTGCCTTTGTCGGCGGCATTAACTACTCCGCTGAGCATATGACCGATTACGGCCCGGAGGCCAAACAGGATTACGCCGTCCAGGTTGAAGGGCCGGTGGTGCTCGATATTCTGCAATTCCAACTTGAAAACCTGCCCACCAGCGAAGCCACCCGCCGCTGGTGGCTCCGGCGTCGCCATAAGCCAGAAATCAATCGTAACCCCGGCGAGGCTCAGGCGCTGTTTATCTGGCGGGATAATCAGGATCATCGAGATGATATTGAGCGTCACTATTTGAAGATGCTGACCAGCGCCCGCCGGGAAGTGATTATTGCTAACGCTTACTTTTTCCCAGGCTATCGGTTACTGCACGCAATGCGCAACGCCGCCCGCCGCGGAGTACGCGTTAAGCTTATCGTCCAGGGCGAACCTGATATCCCGATTGTCAAATTCGGCGCGCGCCTGCTCTATCACTATCTGGTGAAGGGCGGCGTGCAGATTTTCGAATATCGCCGCCGTCCGCTGCACGGCAAAGTCGCCCTGGCGGACGATCACTGGGCCACCGTCGGCTCCAGCAACCTCGACCCGCTCAGCCTGTCGCTGAATCTGGAAGCTAACCTGGTTATCCACGATCGCGAGTTCAACCAGACATTGCGCGATAATCTTAACGGTCTCATTGCCAACGACTGCCGCCAGGTCGATAAAAGTATTTTGTCGAAACGGACCTGGTGGCGGCTCGGCATCAGCGTGCTGGCATTCCACTTCCTGCGCCACTTTCCTGCCTGGGTGGGCTGGCTGCCGGCCCATACGCCGATACTGTCGCGGGTTCAGCCACCAGTGCAGCCAGAAATAGAAACGCAGGATCGCGTGGATGCGGAAAACCAGGAGGTGAAATCCTGATGGCGAAATCACACCCACGCTGGCGAATGGTGAAAAAAATCCTCACGGTGCTGTTTTTTATCGCCGTCGCAGCGCTGCTGGTGGTCTACGCACAAAAAATTGACTGGCAGGAAGTGTGGAAAGTCATTCGCGACTATAACCGCACGGCGCTGCTGAGCGCGACAGGACTGGTTATCACCAGCTATCTGATCTACGGCTGCTACGACCTGCTTGGGCGCGTGTATTGTGGTCACAAACTGGCTAAGCGTCAGGTGATGCTGGTGTCGTTTATCTGCTATGCCTTTAACCTGACGCTCAGCACTTGGGTGGGCGGTATTGGTATGCGTTACCGGCTGTACTCGCGCCTGGGACTCAGCGGGGGAACCATTACCCGCATCTTTTCGCTGAGCATTACGACCAACTGGCTGGGCTATATTTTGCTCGGCGGCATCATTTTTAGCTCCGGGATGGTGCCGGTCCCCGAACGCTGGTATATCAGCCAACCATCGCTGCAAATTCTCGGCATCGTTTTGCTGTTGATTTCCGCGTTTTATCTCTGGGCCTGCGCCTTTGCTAAAAAGCGTCATATGACGATTAAAGGCCAGCGTCTGGTGCTGCCTTCATGGCGATTTGCGCTTCTGCAAATGGCGGTATCCAGCCTGAACTGGATGGCGATGGGGGCGATTATCTGGCTGTTGTTAGGCCCGCAAGTGGACTATTTCCTCGTGCTCGGCGTGCTGCTGGTGAGCAGTATCGCAGGCGTCATCGTGCATATTCCAGCGGGCATTGGCGTTCTTGAGGCGGTGTTTATCGCGATGCTTTCCGGCGAAGAAATTTCACGCGGCGCGATTATTGCCGCCCTGCTCGCCTACCGCGCGCTGTACTACTTCCTGCCGCTGCTGCTGGCGACCATCGGCTACCTGATTCTGGAGAGTCGGGCGAAGCATCTGCGGGCGAAAAATGAGCGTAAGCTGGCGGGAGAGTAGTGAAGATTCCCCGGTGGCGCTTCGCTGACCGGGCTACCAGACCGCCATCTGCGGTCTGGTAGCCCGGTCAGATGCGCAGCATCGCCTCCGGGAAGTGATTAACGACGGTTGCCGAAAATACGCAGCAGCATCAGGAACAGGTTGATAAAGTCCAGATACAGCGTCAGAGCGCCAAGAATCGAGTATTTACGCAGCATTGACGCATCGCGAACATCAATCTGCTCGCCAATGTTTTTCAACTTCTGGGTGTCATAAGCGGTTAAGCCGACAAAGATAACGACCCCGATATAGGTCACTGCCCACATCAGCGCTTCGCTCTTCAGCCAGAAGTTGACCAGTGACGCCAGTAAAATACCAATCAGCCCCATAAACAGCATATTGCCGAAGCCGCTCAGGTCGCGTTTGGTGATGTAGCCATAAAGACTCATCGCGCCAAACATCCCGCCTGCGACTACGAAGGTACTGGCAATTGACGAGTAGGTATAGACGATGAAAATACTCGATAGCGTTAGCCCAGTTAGCGCTGAATAGAACATAAACAGCGTCGTCGCCATCCCGGCGCTGAGCCGTTGCACCATGCCAGAGAGCACGAAGACCAGCCCAAGCTGTGCAATAATTAGCCCGTAAAAGGTGATTTTGCTGGAAAACACAAACATCATGACCGCTGGGGTATTGGCGGCAAACCACGCGATAAACGCAGTGAGCAGCAGCCCGACCGTCATCCAGCCATAAACCTGCGCCATATAAGTTTGCAGGCCGCTGCGGCCCTGTACGATTGAACCGGAACGAGGGTATCTGTCCATGACTATCTCCTGATTAACGAAATTTATTTTCTAAGCGTACCACACTACCAGCGTTCTGCCGCCTTGCGGTCGCTATCTCGCGCATCAACCCAACGCTCCCCTTCCGGCGTCGCTTCACGTTTCCAGAACGGCGCGCGGGTCTTCAGATAATCCATGATAAACTCCCCCGCAGCAAAAGCGCTGCTGCGATGGGCGCTGGTGACGCCGACAAAAACAATCTCTTCCCCAGGCCACATCTCACCGATACGATGAATCACCGTAACCCGGCCCAGCGGCCAGCGCTCGCGCGCCAGTTCCACAATCTCCGCCAGCGATTTTTCCGTCATCCCCGGATAATGCTCGAGGGTCAGCGCTTTCACGCTGTCGCCAAGGTTGTGATTGCGGACCTTGCCGGTAAACGTCACTACCGCGCCGTCTTCATCGCGTTCGGCAAGCCAGGGGTATTCGTCCCCGACCTTAAAACGGTCGTGGCTGACGATAATACGGGTTTGCGTCATCTTATCCCCCGGTAACCGGCGGGAAGAATGCCACTTCATCACCGGCCGCCAGCGGATGATCAAACGAGGTCAGCGTCTGATTCACCGCCGCCAGCAGCTTACCCTCTTCCAGCGCCAGCGCCCAGCGGTCGCCGCGCGAGACCAGTTGCTGGCGAACGGCTTCAACCGTGGGTAGTCCGTTCGGATCGAGCATCAGGGAATCGGTGCCGAGCAGTTCGCGCACCTGAGCAAAAAAAAGGACATTAATCATGGGTATCTTCCACTCTGAAATCGCCGGACTTGCCGCCGCTTTTCGCCAGCAGGCGCACCGGGCCAATCACCATATCTTTCTGCACCGCTTTGCACATATCGTAAATCGTCAGCGCGGCGACGGAAGCGGCAGTCAGGGCTTCCATCTCAACGCCGGTTTTACCGGTCAGACGACACAGGGATTCGATGCGCACCCGGTTGTGTTCGGGCTGAGCCTGTAGATTAACTTCGACTTTGCTCAGCATCAGCGGGTGGCAAAGCGGAATCAGTTCCCAGGTGCGTTTTGCGGCCTGGATCCCGGCGATACGCGCAGTCGCAAAGACGTCGCCTTTGTGATGGCTGCCGTCGATAATCATGGCAAGCGTCGTCGCCTGCATCTCGACATAGGCCTCGGCGCGCGCTTCGCGAACCGTCTCCGCTTTCGCCGAGACATCAACCATGTGCGCTTCGCCCGCGGCGTTAATATGGGTCAGTTGCGACATAAATTACTTCTTAAGATGAGAGATGAAATTGCAAGGACGGGTGCGCGCATCGAGTTGCGGCGCAATAATATTGTCCCACGCGGTATGGCAAGCTTTGGTTGAGCCGGGCATCGCGAAAATCAGCGTGCGGTTCGCCACCCCGGCAACGGCACGGGATTGCAGGGTCGAAGTACCAATCTCTTCAAAAGAGAGCATACGGAACACCTCGCCAAAACCTTCCACTTCACGATCAAACAGCGGTAACAAGGCTTCCGGCGCCTGGTCACCGTCGGTAAAACCGGTACCGCCGGTGATCAGCACCACCTGTACCTCATCGCTGGCAATCCACGCCGACACCTGGGCGCGAATGGCGTAGCGGTTCTCTTTGACAATCGCTTTATCGACGATGACGTGCCCCGCTTCCTGAGCGACATCGCGCAGCCAGTGGCCAGAGGTATCATCCTCTTCGCCACGGCGATTTGAAACGGTAAGAATTGCAATACGGGTCGGGATAAACTCAGCGCTGACCTGACTCATCTGTTCGCTCCTTAAAATGAATTATCCGCCAATATACGACAGGTTCTGTGTAATACCGGTGTTGCCCTGATGCAGGAAATGGGTTTGCTTCTTATGCGTTAACGCCTCGGAAATACGCGCTTCCAGCTCCGGCTGCTGCTGCTCATCGGCCAGCAGATCGCGCAGATCGACGCCGCCTTCGCCAAACAGGCAGAGGTGCAATTTACCGATGGAAGAGACGCGCAGACGATTGCAGGTGGCGCAGAAATCTTTCTCATAAGGCATGATCAGGCCGATTTCGCCAGCATAATCCGGATGGCAAAACACCTGCGCCGGGCCGTCGCTACGCTGGCGGATCTGATGGATCCAGCCGCGGCGCAGCAGCTCGTCGCGCAGCACCATGCCTGAGATATGATGGCGGCGGAACAGGTCGCTACCCTCGCCGGTTTCCATCAGCTCAATAAAACGCAGTTGAATGCGGCGCGGTTGGATCCACGCCAGAAAGGTGTCGAGCTGGTGATGGTTAACGTCGCGCATCAGCACGGTGTTGACTTTAACTTTCTCAAAGCCAGCAGCAAAAGCGGCATCGATGCCGTCCATTACCTGGCGAAACTTGTCCTGGCCGGTAATGGCGTGAAACTGGCGGGCGTCGAGGCTATCCACGCTGACGTTAATCGCCGTCAGCCCGGCATCGCGCCAGTTTTCAACATCGCGCGCCAGCCGGTAGCCGTTGGTAGTGACCGCAATCTGACGAATAGAGGGATTTTCCCGCACGGCGGCAATAATGTCGGTAAAATCACGACGTAGCGAAGGTTCCCCACCGGTCAGGCGCACCTTTTCCGTACCAAGGGCAGAAAACGCGCGCGTCACATGACGGACTTCGTCTACGCTGAGAAAGCCTTTATTAGTGACGGCACCGGGCTTGTAGCCATCAGGCAGGCAGTAGGTGCAACGAAAGTTACACACGTCGGTAATTGACAGGCGCAGATAGTAAAACTTCCGCGCAAATGCATCGGTAAGCTGTGAAGCCATAGACACCTTTCCAAATACGGGAGACGCGGTCATTTCTTTCCGCGCCCTGGTGGCAACCGAAGTTGTCACGGCCAAAGCACCATATCTTTTGACACAGGCACAGAGGCTAGAGTGTTAGTGGGTTACGCCAAATAGTAGCGCGATAACCAGGGTTATGCCATACTCACTTTTCGTTATGCATCAATGTATATAACGGATTTATATCGCTTTTTTGACGCTAAGTGCGTGAGAACATAGCCTAATCTTCACTTCTGCTATTCGTCTTCCACCCGATACAAAACCGTCAGGTATTTTATGGTTACCCAACAAAAAGTGATATTCTCACCGCAGAAACAAGGAAAGAGACTTATTCAATGAAAATAATAAGTTAACCTTTAACAATCGCTCTACAAAGGACGTTATATTGCGATGAACCGCTCTCTGTACGCCATTCTGGCAATGCTCACGCTTTACGCCAGCGCCGCTTTCGCCGCAAAGCCCTGCTTTCACTATGACCAGGAGGTTAAACTCAACGGGTACGTTGAGGTCAGAACCTTTTTTGGCCCGCCCAACTACGGTGAAAATCCAAAAACGGATAGCCGCCAGGTGCAAAATATGCTCTTCCTGGATGAGCCCATTTGCGCAACAGCAGCGCCAGATTCCCTCTGGTATTATGAAGACGAGAGAAATCAAATAGAAGTGACGCTCCGAACAGAGAGTTCATCCAGAGCATTAACCTCCCTCGCCGGTAAACACGTCACGGTGACCGGTAAGCTTGAGCACGCCGTAAGCGGATATGACAATACCCACCTTATTTTATCCTCGGCAGAGCTGGCGGGTGGCTCAGGCAATCCGCAAAGAAAAACCATTCTGGATACCGTTCGTCCACTGGCTTCAAGCCAGGCCGGACAGGCCGTGCGAATTAAAGTCGAGCGCTTAAATATCAGCAGCGAATGGGCCATTCTGGTCGGGGAAATCGTTGCAACTCAGGGCCAAAAGCTCGACTGGTCGCTGGCGAAAGAATGCGATGCCGACCTTGATAAAATGCTGTGGACCGTGCTGAATAAAACCGCCGGGCAATGGCGCGTAAAAGAGATGACGATTTGTGCGTCAGAACCGCCCTGGTGGTATTTCAACGATGCCGATCTCACTCTCCCCTGCGAAGTTTATGCCGGACTGGAATCTGTGGATGAAAACCAGCGGTTTAACGATCTGGCGACACGTTGCAGGGCACTTAAAACCCAATCCCCTGTTGCAACAAAAAACGCCGAGCTTAACAGCCAGCAGAAGCGTCAGACTCTGAGGCAATTCCAGTTATTCCAGCAGGCGCTAAAGACGGAAAATATCCCGGCGGTGAAGTCTTTTATCGCTTTTCCGCTTCAGTGGGATGACATGGCCCTCTGCGGCCATGTCATCCCGCATCGTTATCGTCGATATACAGCACCACCTGCTTTTCAAAATCTCCGTCGCCATATTCGAGGTAGTGCTGGAGCGTTAAATACCCTCTGCGCTTTGCCACACGCCATTTGCAGTAGCGATCCGGCCATTCATCAACAGGCTCGCCGAATAACAGAGTCAGACGCGTCTTTAAATCCTGATAGTGCCTTTTGATCCACCCGGCGTAGTCGGACTCCAGAAACTCATACTCTCCCCACTCCTCTTCCCGGCAATAGACATCGGCCAGCGTAATAATTGCGCCAAACTTAATTTCATCTTCATCGACTTCATCGGCGTTGAAGTCGTACTCCTCACCTTCAAACTGCGCGCCGCTACCGCCAATTTTATTGACCATAACAAAAGGTCTGGGTTTGGTCGCAATCAACGCATTAACCGCATCGCTAAGAGCTTCACCGGGGTAAATTTCTGCTGGCGAAGCCGTAAAGAAAAGATAAGGCATCCAAACGTTCTGGTAATCGAAGAGGCGAATAACCTGGTTTTGGGCATTTTTCAGCACGGCGATTTGCCGAACGTCATCAAACAATAGCGTCGCCACCGTCTTTCCTTGCGTGCTCACATACTCAAGCTCGTGGCGGGAAACAATAAAAATAACCGTGTTGCTTGCAGAAAAACCGACAATAGTGTTTTCCGAATCGATCAGCGGCTCCATCCACCGCCGCTGGTGAATAAATTGACCTTGCGTCGTAAGAATTCCCCACAGCCCATCCAGGGTTCTGACAATCGCCGCGCCAGCCTGGTAAAAGTCGGTGCCGTAGCTTAACAGCTCAGGCGTCAATTCTTTACCGCTCGCGAGATTGACATAGCGTACGTAGAGGCCGCCTTTGCCACCGGAACGTACGATGCCGTTCACCATCTTCGGCGCGTCAATGGTTTCAATTTCGAACGTCCGTTCGCCGTAAGAATTATAAAACTCGCACTTCTCTTCATCACCCCAGCGCTGGGCACAGCAGAATCCACAGCTATCATAGTGCGATATCAGATCGTAAACCGGCTCCACAACCCAGTTCCCGCCCCTATCAATCAACCCATATTTTCCTGAGGGCGCAGAAAATGGCGCAACGCCATTGGCCGAAAAGCCCTCCCCATATCCTTCACGGACTGGAATGATAAATGTGCCGCAGTCATCAATGTAACCGGTAAAGATACGGTTTCCTGCCCGGCGGTGAAAGCAGGCTATTCCGCAGGGGCTGAATTCGTCAAACCACTCTCTTTCAAAAGCACCTGAGTGAGGTAATTGAATGGTCGTTTGCTCACCAGAGGAGTTCACTATGACAAAGTCACATTGCTGAGTCATTGCGATAGACAATCCCTCTACCATTGGGGTCAATGTTCGGTAAGAACAGGGAATCACTCGCTCACCTGAGCGGTTAACGATCCCCCATTTTCCGTCTTCGCATACCCGTGCCAGCCCATGGAGGTTAAAAGCACGAACGTCATCAAATTGCGGCGTAGCGATCCATTCTCCAGCTAAAGAGAGAAAACCGCGTTTGCCATTTTCCAGAGTAACAACCAGCCAGGGAGCTCCACCGTCAAGAGGAGCAGATTCATAGCCAACATGAGGATAGAAAAAAGATTTTTCTTCCCCTGCGCTGCTCAGATAAACCTGTCGTTTTTCCTGGCCATAGCGAACGGGAATAGTTAAATCGAACAGCGTTTCCATTATCAAACCAGGTGGTCTCGGTTAAACGAATCACCAGACCAATCAGCGAAAATTAGCCTGCATTCAGAAAATCCGGCAAATATGCGGATTTAATGAGCAAGCGATACTATCACTGACCGATCCTGCTTTTTTAACAAATAGCCATGTCCGGAGAGGCTATTATGGTCACTGTGCTGAAATATTAGCGATGTCATCAAAGCCCGGGCATCGTTTTTTAAGGTGAAATCGGTTAGTGTGTGCCCGTTTAATTGATATAAGGAATTTCTATGCGCAATCGTACTTTCGCCGATCTTGATCGCGTTGTGGCGCTGGGCGGCGGGCACGGACTGGGGCGAGTGATGTCCTCCCTCTCCTCTCTGGGTTCACGCCTGACCGGCATTGTGACAACAACAGATAACGGCGGCTCCACGGGGCGAATTCGCCGCGCGGAAGGCGGCATCGCCTGGGGCGATATGCGCAACTGTATTAATCAATTAATTGCCGAACCCAGCGTAGCATCGGCGATGTTTGAGTATCGTTTTAGCGGTAACGGAGAACTTTCCGGCCATAACCTCGGAAATCTGATGTTAAAGGCTCTTGATCACCTTAGCGTACGGCCTCTCGAAGCGATCAATTTGATCAGAAATCTCCTTAAAGTCGACGCGTTTCTGATCCCGATGTCGGAACAACCTGTCGATCTGATGGCGATTGACCACGAAGGGCACGAAGTTTACGGCGAAGTAAATATCGACCAGCTTGTCAGCGTGCCGCGCGAGCTCATGCTCTCTCCGCCGGTTCCCACTACCCGTGAAGCGATAGAAGCCATCGCTGAAGCCGATTTAATCCTGATCGGCCCCGGCAGTTTCTATACCAGCCTGATGCCAATTCTGCTGCTCGATGAAATGGCGCAAGCCCTGCGCCGCACGCCTGCGCCGATGGTATTTATCGATAACCTCGGCAAAGAACATAGTCCAGCAGCCAGCCTGACGCTGGCGGATAGAGTCGCCATTATGGAGAAGCATATCGGCAAACGCGTTATCGATGCGCTCGTTATCGGCCCGAAAGCCGATATCAGGGGGATTGAAAACCGGGTGGTGATTCAGACGCCGCTGGACGCCAGCGATGTGCCCTATCGTCACGATCGCCGGCTATTACGCAGCGCGCTGGAAAAGGCAATTCAGGCATTAGGTTAATTCTCAAACTCACCTTTCAGGCAACGTATTCCTCACAGGCTTAAAATCTTAAGGTTGTCTTAAAAAAGAATTGGCAGCATAGCGAACATCTCTTTATGCGGACGTTCGTTATGTCGTTATTTTCTTTTCGCCGACCGGTTCTTAGCCGTACTGTCTATCTGATTCTCTTTGCCTGCTACATTGGGCTGGCGCTAAATATCGCCTTCTATCGCCAGGCGTTTACTCTGCTACCGGTCAACGGCGTACACAACTGGCTGGTCTTCCTCAGCATGCCAATAGTCGCCATCAGCGTGATGAACATCATCACCACGTTAGCGTCGTTCCTGAAGCTCGACCGCCTCGTTATCAGTTTGTTTATTCTGCTGAGCGCCTCAGCTCAGTATTTTATCTGGACCTTTGGCGTGGTTATCGACCGGGCGATGATCACCAATATTTTCGATACCACGCCTGCTGAAAGCTTTGCGCTACTCTCCGGAAAAATGGTCCTGATTCTGGGGCTCTCCGGCGTTCTGGCGGTAGGCGTGGCCTGGTGGGTTAAGATTCGTAAACCGCAAACGCTGTGGCGTAGCGTTGCTATGCGTCTGGTGAGTATCGTGGTTTCAGCGCTACTGATTATGCTGGTTGCCGCGCTGTTTTATAAAGACTACGCCTCGCTGTTTCGCAACAACAAAGAGCTGGTGAAGTCGCTGAGCCCATCAAACAGTATCGTGGCTGTAAACTCATGGTATGCGCATAACAGAATGGATAACCTTCCGCTCGTAAAAATTGGTGAAGATGCCGTGCAGAAGCCGGGAATGCGCAGCGGACCGCGAAAAAACCTGACCATCGTGGTTTTAGGCGAAACCTCACGCGTAGCAAACTTTTCTCTCAACGGCTACTCCCGCGAGACCAACCCGCGCCTGAAACAGGATAACGTTATCTACTTCCCTGATACTATCTCCTGCGGCACCGCCACCGCGGTTTCCGTACCGTGTATGTTCTCGAATATGCCACGCGCCCATTATGATGAAGAGCTTGCGCACCACCAGGAAGGCGTGCTGGATATCCTGCAGCGGGCCGGAATTCAGGTGCAGTGGAATGACAACGACGGCGGCTGTAAAGGGGCCTGTGACCGGGTACCACACCAGAACGTCACCGATCTCAAGCTGAGCGGCCAGTGCATCGACGGCGAGTGCTACGATGAAGTGCTGTTCCACAATCTGGATAGCTATATCGACAGCCTTCAGCAGGACGGCATTATTGTTCTGCATACCATCGGCAGCCATGGCCCGACCTACTATAATCGCTATCCGGCGCAGTTTAAGCAGTTTACGCCGACCTGCGATACCAATGAGATCCAGAGCTGCACCCAGCAGCAACTCACCAATACCTACGACAATACGATTTTGTATGTCGATTATGTAGTCGACAAAGCGATAAAATTACTGCAGTCAAAGCAGGATAAATTTACCACCAGCCTGGTGTATCTCTCAGATCACGGCGAGTCGCTGGGCGAAGATGGCGTTTATTTGCACGGTCTGCCGTGGTCCATCGCGCCGGATACGCAAAAGCATGTGCCGATGCTGCTGTGGCTATCGCCGGATTATCAACAGCGTTATGGCGTTTCCAGCCAGTGTTTGCAGCAAAAAGCGAAAACGGAATCGTATTCGCAGGATAATCTCTTCTCCACCCTGCTCGGTCTGCTCGGGGTCAGTACCCGCGAGTACCAGGCAACAGACGATATCTTAACGCCATGTAGAGAGGCAGGCCGATGAAAATTTTAGTCATTGAAGACGATGCGCTCCTGTTACAAGGATTAATTCTGGCAATGCAAAGCGAAGGCTACGTTTGTGACGGCGTGTCTACTGCTCACGAAGCGGCGCTCTCTCTGGCCAGCAATCACTACAGTCTGGTGGTGCTCGACCTGGGCCTGCCGGATGAAGACGGCCTGCATTTCCTGGCGCGCATGCGCCGGGAGAAATTCAGCCAGCCGGTGCTGATCCTCACGGCCCGCGATACCGTTGATGACCGTATCAGCGGCCTGGATACTGGCGCAGATGACTACCTGGTTAAACCGTTTGCCCTGGAAGAGCTGAATGCGCGTATTCGCGCCCTGCTGCGTCGCCATAACAATCAGGGGGACAACGAACTGACTATCGGCAATCTGCGCTTGAACGTCACCCGTCGTCTGGTCTGGCTCGGCGAACAGTCTCTGGATTTGACGCCTAAAGAGTATGCCCTGCTCTCTCGCCTGATGATGAAAGCGGGTAGCCCGGTACACCGTGAAATTCTCTACAACGATATTTATAGTTGGGATAACGAACCGGCCACCAACACGCTGGAAGTGCATATCCACAATCTGCGCGATAAGGTCGGTAAATCACGCATCCGCACCGTCCGGGGCTTCGGCTATATGCTGGTCAATAATGAGGAGACGGAATAACGCTATGGCTCTGTTTGTGAGTGAAAACTGGACCATGCGCCATCGCCTGCTGCTGACTATTGGCACGATTCTGGTAGTGTGCCAGCTGATCAGCGTGTTCTGGCTGTGGCATGAAAGCCAGGAACAGATACAACTGCTGGTAGCCAGCGCCATTGAAGGGCATAACAACCAAAAACATATAGAGCATGAGATACGTGAAGCAGTTGCCAGCCTGTTGATCCCAAGCCTGCTGATTGTCGGCCTGGCGCTGTATATCTCCCTGCTGGCGGTAAAAAAAATCACCAAACCGCTTTCCCGCCTTCAGCAGGAGCTGGAAAGCCGCACCCCGGATAATCTGCAGCCGATCGCCCTGAAAGAATCGGTTCCAGAAGTGACGGCCGTCACCACCGCGATTAATCAGTTGGTCTCCCGCCTGAATTTAACCCTCGATCGCGAACGTCTGTTTACCGCCGACGTCGCCCATGAGCTGCGCACACCGCTGGCCGGGCTGCGTCTGCATCTGGAACTGTTAGCGAAGGTGCACAGCGTTGGCGTAGATCCGCTGATTCAGCGCCTCGACCAAATGACCAACAGCATTAACCAACTGCTTCAGCTGGCGCGCGTCGGCCAATCGTTCTCTGCCGGAAGCTATCAGCAGGTTGCGCTAAAAGAGGATGTTATCGAGTCGCTACAAAGCGAGCTGGAAGCCATGCTGGAACAGCGTCAGCAGAAGCTGGTGCTGAACAACCATGATGATGAGGCGGTTGTTTCGGGCGACGCCACGCTGGTGCGGGTTATTTTACGAAATCTGGTGGAAAACGCGCATCGTTACAGCCCGACAGGGTCAACGATAAAAGTGACGATAACACCCGGTCCGACGCCCGTTCTGGCGGTGGAGGATGAAGGTCCAGGGATTGATGAGGCAAAAAGCGGCGAGTTGAGCAAAGCGTTCGTTCGCATGGACAGCCGCTATGGCGGTATTGGCCTGGGATTAAGTATTGTTACCCGCATCGCCCAACTGCACGATGCCCAGTTCTTTTTACATAACCGCCAGCCAGGACCCGGCGTTCGCGCCTGGGTACTCTTCCCAAAAGCTTCCCGTCAGAACGTCAATACCCACTGATGGAAGAAGGCTACGACGATAACAAAGGCGCAGGTGACTGCCAGGTATTCGCGAAAGGTTAATTTTTGCATGGCGCTATCCTCATTAGATTGAGGATAGTTTCGCCAAACAATATTAAGCCAACATTAAGGGCCACGGTAAAACTGGATTGAACTTGTGACTGAAAATCCCGGGTCGTGGCGTATCAGACCACAACATTTCCCGGAGGCGATGCTCCGCATCTGTCCGGGCTACAAGAGTGCACCCTGCACGGACCCGTAGCCCGGGCAAGGCGCGTCAAGCGCCGCCCCCGGGAAAATAGCGGCACACTGGGTTAATATCCCGGAGGCGATGCTGCGCATCTGTCCGGGCTACCGGACCGCAGACGGCGGGAGCCCCGTGGTCCGGTAAGATACCGGATGATATTGACCAGAAATCTATGAAGCCGCGATAAACAGATCGCGCAGCTGATGAAGCTGGTCACGAATTTGCGCCGCTTCTTCGAACTCCAGGTTCTGCGCATGCTGCATCATCTGCCCTTCCAGCTCATGAATCTTCTGCTGTAGCGCTTTCGGCGTTAGCGTCAGCTCTACGGCATCTGCTTCAACTGGCGAGCGGAACTTACCGCGTCCCTTGGTTTTGGTTTTCGCGATATTCTGACCCAGCGCCAGAATATCCACCACTTTCTTGTTAAGCCCTTGCGGCACAATGCCGTGCTCTTCATTGTACGCCTGCTGTTTCTCACGGCGGCGCTCGGTTTCACCGATCGCTTTCGCCATCGACGGGGTAATCTTGTCGCCGTAGAGAATCGCCTTACCGTTGATATTACGCGCCGCGCGGCCAATGGTCTGAATCAGCGAACGTTCAGAACGCAGGAAGCCTTCTTTATCGGCATCCAGAATAGCCACCAGCGAGACTTCCGGCATATCCAGACCTTCACGCAGCAGGTTGATGCCCACCAGCACATCAAATTCACCGAGGCGCAGGTCGCGGATAATCTCCATGCGCTCGACGGTATCGATATCCGAGTGCAGGTAGCGCACCCGCTCGCCGTGCTCTTCCAGATATTCGGTTAAGTCTTCCGCCATGCGTTTAGTCAGAGTTGTAACCAGTACGCGCTCGTTGATGGCGGTGCGGATGCGAATTTCCGACAGCAGGTCATCCACCTGAGTCGCTACCGGACGCACTTCAATCACCGGATCCAGCAGCCCCGTTGGCCGGACAACCTGGTCCACCACTTCGTCGCCGGATTTATCCAGCTCATAGGCGCCCGGCGTTGCCGAAACGTAGATCGTTTGCGGCGCCAGGGCCTCAAACTCTTCAAACTTCAGCGGACGGTTATCCAGCGCGGACGGCAGGCGGAAGCCATATTCCACCAGCGTCTCTTTACGCGCCCGGTCCCCACGGTACATGCCGCCGATTTGCGGAATAGTCACGTGGGACTCATCAATCACCAGCAGGCCATCAGCAGGCAGGTAGTCAAACAGCGTCGGCGGCGGCTCGCCCGGCCCGCGCCCAGAGAGATAGCGCGAGTAGTTTTCAATCCCTGAGCAGTAGCCCAGTTCGTTCATCATTTCGAGATCGAACTGCGTACGCTGGCTCAGGCGCTGCTCTTCCAGCAGCTTGTTGTTCTCCAGCAGCACCTTACGCCGCTCCGCCAGCTCGACTTTAATCTCTTCCATTGCCTGGACGATGCGCTCGCGTGGGGTGACGTAGTGGGTTTTCGGATAGACGGTGAAGCGTGGGATCGTAGACTCAACGTGACCGGTCAGCGGATCGAACAGCGACAGGCGTTCGACTTCTTCATCAAACAGTTCAACGCGCAGCGCGATATCGTCAGATTCCGCCGGGAAGATATCAATGACTTCGCCGCGCACGCGGAAGGTACCGCGCTGAAAAGCCTGATCGTTACGGGTGTATTGCAGCTCGGCCAGACGGCGCAAAATGGCGCGCTGGTCGATTATCATGCCGACCGTGAGGTGCAGCATCATCTTCAGATACAGGTCAGGGTCGCCCAGGCCGTAAATAGCGGAGACCGACGCCACTACCACCACATCACGACGCTCCAGCAGCGCTTTGGTCGCTGACAGACGCATCTGTTCGATATGTTCGTTAACAGAAGCATCTTTCTCGATGAAGGTGTCCGAGCTGGGTACGTACGCTTCTGGCTGGTAGTAGTCATAGTACGAGACGAAGTACTCCACCGCGTTCTCCGGGAAGAACTCTTTCATCTCGCCGTAAAGCTGCGCCGCTAGGGTTTTGTTCGGCGCCAGCACCATCGTCGGGCGCTGGAGATCGGCAATAACGTTGGCGATGGTAAACGTTTTACCTGAGCCGGTCACCCCGAGCAGCGTTTGATGCGCCAGGCCATCTTCCAGCCCCTCTTCCAGGCGACGAATGGCTTCCGGCTGGTCGCCGGATGGACGGAAAGCAGAATGCAGCTTGAATGGTTTACTCATCAATCAGAACCTGAAGAAGGGTTGAACGGCAGGTGTTTAATTCTACCCTTCAGCTCAGCTTTTGCCAATAAAAAATACTGGATATAAAAACAGTATCATATTATCGTATCCTGGCAAACTTGCTCTTTTTCGCCCCATCAGGAACGAATAAAAGCCCCTTTACGGGATAATCCACCAGACCGTAGGGTTATCCCCAGAAATTTTTGACATTTAACATTTGTCAAGCAAGGGGATGAATGTTTTATGGCAGTCGGTGACACTTTTCTTACAGGCATTGCTTTTATTTAAGCAATTGATTTTTAAAAAAATTCAATAAAAGACGGGTTTCGCGTCAATTCGCCCGCAGGCCGCGTACTCTCTAGCTTACCGCAAGTTTTCTAACTCTAATACACAAGGTTATCCACAGGAATAGTGGATAACTGTCTGCAGCCCATGACCTGTGCCACCCGAACAAAACTGACCACTTCGGTAAAACCCGCCACGAAAAAATTTTATTGAATTTTTTTTGCTGTTTATCGGCTAAGAATAGCTGGATTTTTTGTTATTTTTTGCACCACATTTCAGCGCCCTGGCACCGGGAAAGTGCAAGGCTTTACCTGGCATCATCCCTTTTCACCTGGCCGCACCTGTATTTACCAGCAAATACCGAGAGTTCTTTTTCCTGGCAAGAGATTTGCAGAATCTTCTCGTCGCCCGCTATCCCAGGAAAGGAGAAAACGTCTATGTTGAGTCTACGTGCCGTGAACCACTATTACGGAAGCCAGCACACGCTGTGGAATGTTGACCTTGAGCTCAGGCCGGGTAAGTGCACTTGCGTAATGGGCCGTCAGGGAATGGGAAAAACCACGCTCGTCAACTGCATTACCGGCCACCTGCCGGTCGCCAGCGGCAGTATGACCTGGCAGGACGCGGGAGCGCCCCCCTACGATCTGATGCCGCTCTCCGCGCAGTCACGCAGCGCCATCGGCATTGGCTACGTCCCGCAGGATAAACGTATCTTCTCGCAGCTAAGCGTGGAGGAAAATCTGCATATTGCCCTCGCAGCGGGCGGTGAACCCGCATCAGCGATCGCCGGAGAAATTTACGATCTGTTTCCGGAACTTTATACCCTGCGACAAAGCAAAGGCCTTACGCTCACCGCTGACGATCAGTACCAGCTGGCATTGGCCAGAGCGCTGATAACCCGCCCGCGCCTGCTGATCCTCGACGAACCTTCACGCGCAGGAGGCCAGCGCTTCCTGCATAAGCTGGGCGATTTACTGGTGCGCCTGAATCGCGATATTGGCCTGACGGTGCTGATCGCCGAGCAGCACCTGCCGTTTATTCGCCGGGTGGCAGATCGTTTTTGTCTGCTGCACTGCGGACGCAGCGTGGCCCAGGGAGACGTTATTCAACTGGATGACCCGCTGCTGGCAAAATGGATGACGCCCGACCCAGCACGCTGAGATCGATGTACTGACCGAGATCCTCGCGCTGTGCGGCGTCGGCCAGCCACGGGATCTCACCAAGAAACGGCGCGGGCAGTACGCGTTTTAGCGTCGCCAGATACTCAAGATGGCGCTTGCCCGGCGGCTGGATATCGTTGGCTATCCATCCCGCCAACGGCAGCCCGGCCTGAATCACCGCCTGAGCGGTGAGCATCGCATGGTTAATGCACCCAAGCTTAACACCCACCACCAAAATCACCGGCAGCTGTTCTTGCTGCACCCAGTCGGCAAAGGTCAGCGTTTCTGAAAGCGGCGTAAACCAGCCCCCCGCGCCTTCCACCAGCACCCAATCAGACAATGCTTCCAGCCCGCGCAGGCCCGCAGAAAGCGACGCGGCATCAATCGGCCTGCCTTCATCGGCGCTGACAATATGCGGCGACGTCGGCTCAGCAAAAGTGAAAGGATTGACCTGCTCGTAGCGTAGCGCTACCTGACTATTGCGCTGTAGAGCCAGCGCATCTTCGTTGCGCAGTCCTTCCGCCGTATATTCGCTTCCGGAAGCTACCGGCTTATAGCCCGCGCTATTGAATCCTGCGCGATTGGCCGCCTGTAACAGAGCGCAACTGGTAACGGTTTTACCGACTTCAGTATCGGTTCCGGTCACGAAAAACCGTTTAATCACGTTCGATGACTCCTGTAAAAAGATGATATGTCAGCGGACACTGGCCCTGCTGTTGTGGCCAGGCGAGCTGGAGCTGCCGCAGTTTACCGCGACTCAGCGGTGCGGGGCTGCGCCCGCGGTGCAAATGGGTCGCACCGATGCCTTTCAGGGATCGCATCGCGCTTAGCGCATCGGCAAACGGCAGAGTGATGGCATGAACATGACCGGTAGCGCGGCGACCAACCAGCGTCTGGCGTACCGCCTGCTCGCTGAGAAAACGGTTAGCATGCGGCTGTTCATCAATAGCTCGCCACGCCTGATTCAGCTCCGGCAGCGAACCTGCCAGCAGAGTGCTAAACGCCACCCGACCGCCGGGTCGCACCACCCGATACAGCTCATTAATGGCGGCGGCAAGATTGTCGCACCACTGAACCGCAAGGTTGCTCCACGCCAGATCAACGCAACCCTCAGCCAGAGGCAGCGCTTCGATGTCGCCTTCAATGTAGCGATGCGCGCACTCTCCGCGCCGGGCTTGCGCCAGCATCTCAACGGAGAGATCCAGCGCCGTCACCTGACTCCCGGCATCGCGCCAGAAGCGGCTGATGCTGCCGGGACCGCAGCCCGCATCCAGTACCTCGGGGAAGGTTTTTATATCGAGCTGCTCCAGCAGCCGGGAAGCGCTCAGACGTTGCAATTCATCATGCTGAGCGTAATGGCCCGCCGCGCGACCAAACGCCGCCGCTATCGCACGTTTATTCACCGCCGCCATGCAGCACCTCCAGCAGACGAGCAATATCAGTGGATTCATGCGCTGCGGTAAGCGTCAGACGCAGTCGAGCGCTGCCGGAGGGTACCGTCGGCGGGCGGATTGCCGTCGCCCAGCAGCCCTGCTCACGCAGGCGCGTAGCCAGCCGCAGCGCGCGCGCGTTGTCGCCGACGATCAACGGCTGAATCGCGCTGCAAGATTGAGTCAGTTCGCCGGGATAATCGGCCATTTCTTGACGAAAATCGGCAATATGACGGGCCAGCTTTTCCCGCCGCTGCTGACCATCGTCGCTACGAATGACGCCCAGCGCCGCGCTGAGAGCCACAGCCTGCGCCGGTGGCATCGCGGTGCTGTAAATCAGATGGCGGGCAAACTGCAGCAGATAATCTGCCAACGCTTCGCTGCACAGTACCGCTGCACCGCTCACGCCAAAAGCTTTGCCGAAGGTAACAATCAGCAGATCCGGATGTATCTGTTGGCTATCGCAACTCCCTCGTCCCTCTTCGCCGACCACGCCAATACCGTGCGCATCGTCAACCAGCACCAGCGCCCCGGCCATTTCTGACGCTCGCTGAATATCTACCAGCGGCGCGCTATCGCCATCCATACTAAAAATCCCTTCGGTCACCACCAACTGCTGACCGGATAGCGGTTTCGCCAGCAGTCCCGCAAGATGCCGGGAATCATTGTGCTGAAAACGCCGCAGTTGCGCCGGACTGAGATGAGCAGCTTCAAGGAGCGAAGCATGGCTGAGGCGGTCGGCAACAATCCGATCCTCTTTGCCCGCCAGCGCGGCAATCACCGCCTGATTGGCGGCAAAGCCGGAGATAAACAACAGTGCGCGCGGGTAGCCCAGCCAGTCGGCAAGCTGCTCTTCCAGAGCGCAATGCGCCTCGCTATAGCCGCTGACGTGACCGGAGCCGCCGGAGCCGACGCCGTAGCGATCCGCTCCCTGCTGCCAGGCCTTCACGATCGCCGGATGCTGGCTGAGGCCCAGATAATCGTTACTGGAAAAATTGAGCCAGCGCTGGCCTTCGCGGGTGAGCCAACGACCGGCTCCCTGGGTTACCGGCTGACGGCACCGCAGAGCGTCCGCCGCCTGCCGCTCCTCCAGCGCCTGCTCAATACGCTGCTGCCAGCTCATAGCGCCGCCGCGTTGTAATATTCCTCGGTATCAGGATTCATCAACGCCTGCTCCAGGCGCTGCTGCTGGGCGTTATCGCCTTCCAGCACCGCGGTTTGCTGCGGGTTAATTCCCAGCTTGCGGAACAACTGCAGATCTTTGTCCTCTTCCGGGTTTGGCGTAGTCAGCAGCTTACAGCCATAGAAAATCGAGTTCGCCCCGGCCATAAAGCACATCGCCTGGGTCTGTTCGTTCATCTGCTCGCGCCCGGCGGAAAGGCGCACGTGCGAGGTCGGCATCATAATGCGTGCGATGGCGATAGTACGAATAAAATCAAAGGCGTCAACGTCATCATTATCCGCCAACGGCGTACCTTTGACCTTCACCAGCATGTTGATCGGCACGCTTTCCGGCGGGGTCGGCAAATTGGCCAGCTGTAACAGTAACCCGGCACGGTCTTTGACCGTTTCACCTAAGCCAACGATACCGCCGGAGCACACTTTGATTCCCGCATCGCGGACTTTATCGAGGGTATCGAGACGCTCCTGGTAGGTACGGGTGGTGATGATATTGCCGTAGAACTCCGGCGAGGTATCAAGGTTGTGGTTGTAGTAATCCAGGCCGGCGCCGGCGAGCCGCTGCGCCTGGCTATCGTTCAGAGTCCCGAGGGTCATGCAGGCCTCCAGCCCCAGCTCTTTCACCCCTTTCACCATCTGCTCGAGATAGGGCATATCACGATCGTTGGGGTTCTTCCACGCCGCCCCCATGCAGAAGCGGGTTGAACCAGCTTTTTTTGCCTGCCGCGCCGACTCCAGCACCTGTTCAACCTCCATCAGGCGTTCGGATTCGAGACCGGTTTTATAACGCGCGCTTTGTGGGCAATATTTACAGTCTTCCGGGCAAGCACCGGTCTTAATCGACAGCAGCGTGCTGACCTGAACCTGGCGCGGATCGAAGTGCTGGCGGTGGATCTGCTGCGCTTCAAACAGCAGGTCCAGGAAGGGTTTATTAAACAACTCAGCGACTTGCGACATTGTCCAGCGGGTGTGGTGAGCCATTAGCCTCTCCAAAGGGTTTTGTTAATTGTCGGTTCGGTTTATACTCGTAAACCTAAATGTTTTCAAAATGGTTTACAAGTCGATTATGACAATGGACGATCTCGCTTTCGATCGGCGCCATATCTGGCACCCTTACACTTCTATGACTTCCCCGCTGCCGGTCTATCCGGTGGTGGCCGCCCACGGCTGCGAGTTGACCCTTGCCGGCGGCGAGCAGCTGGTTGACGGCATGTCGTCCTGGTGGGCGGCCATTCACGGCTACAATCACCCGCGGCTGAATGCGGCGATGAAAGCGCAAATCGACCAGATGTCGCATGTGATGTTCGGCGGGATCACCCATCCTTCTGCCGTCGCGCTGTGCCGCCAGCTCGTGGCGATGACCCCGGAATCTCTTGAATGCGTGTTCCTCGCTGATTCCGGTTCCGTTGCCGTCGAAGTGGCGATAAAAATGGCGCTCCAGTACTGGCAGGCAAAGGGCGAACCGCGTCAGCGCTTTCTCACCTTCCGCAACGGCTATCACGGCGACACCTTCGGCGCGATGTCGGTCTGCGATCCGGATAATTCGATGCACAGTCTGTGGCAGGGTTATCTGCCGGATAACCTGTTCGCCCCGGCGCCGCAAAGCCGCTTCGATGGTGAATGGGATGAGCGGGATATGGTGCCGTTCGCCCGTCTGATGGCCGCCCACCGCCATGAGATCGCGGCGGTTATTGTGGAACCGATTGTCCAGGGCGCAGGCGGAATGCGGATGTACCATCCCGAGTGGCTTAGGCGGATCCGCAAAATGTGCGACCGCGAGGGCATACTGCTGATTGCCGATGAGATTGCCACCGGCTTTGGTCGCACCGGTAAGCTGTTCGCCTGCGAACACGCGGGGATTGCGGCGGATATTCTGTGCCTCGGCAAAGCACTGACCGGCGGCACCATGACCCTCTCCGCCACGCTGACCACGCGTCAGGTAGCGGAAACCATCAGCGACGGTGAAGCAGGCTGCTTTATGCACGGACCGACCTTTATGGGCAATCCGCTGGCCTGCGCGGTGGCGGCAGAGAGCCTGCGTCTGCTGGCAAGCGGTGAGTGGCAACAGCAGGTGGCGGCGATTGAAACACAGCTGAAAGCCGAGCTGGTCCCGGCAAGAGAATCCGCGCTGGTTGCCGATGTCCGCGTGCTCGGGGCGATTGGCGTGGTCGAGACCCGCAGACCGGTGAATATGGCCGCCCTGCAGCGCTTTTTCGTTGAGCAAGGCGTATGGATCCGCCCGTTCGGCCGTCTGATTTATCTGATGCCGCCGTACATCATTACGCCAGAGCAATTGAGTCGCCTGACGCAGGCGGTGAACACCGCGGTTCAGGAAGAAATATTTTTTAGCGAATAAGGGACGGTAATGCTGCGCCACACGCGCTACACTTCTTTGCTAATCAGTAGATTAACCTGAGGAGAGACGATGAAATTAATCAGTCATGATTTGCTGGATGGCGCAAAACTGCCTAATCGTCATGTATTCAACGGCATGGGCTACGACGGCGACAATATTTCACCCCATCTGGCGTGGGACGAAGTCCCTGAGGGAACCAAAAGCTTTGTGGTGACCTGCTTCGATCCTGATGCGCCGACCGGCTCCGGTTGGTGGCACTGGATTGTAGCCAACCTTCCTGCCGATACCCGCGTTTTGCCGCAGGGTGCCGGTTCAGGTCAGGCGGAATTACCTGCGGAAGCAATCCAGACCCGCACCGATTTCGGTCAGGCGGGATACGGCGGCGCGGCGCCACCGAAGGGTGAGACCCACCGTTATATCTTTACCGTCCACGCGCTGGATGTTGATAAAATTGATGTCGATGAAGGCGCAAGCGGCGCGATGGTGGGTTTTAACGTCCATTTCCATAGCCTCGGCAGCTCGTCGATTACCGCGATGTATAGCTAACGATCCCGGAGGCGATGCTGCGCATCTGTCCGGGCTACAAAACCGCAGACCACGGAGACTGTAGCCCGGTCAGGCGCACCGCGCCGCCACCGGGAGTTCGATGACTACTCTGTTACCGCCAGCACGGCGTTTTTTCTGACCCGCGCGAACCACACCACCGTCAGCAGGCCGAGCCACACCAGACCGGCGATCAGCGCAATCCGCGTCTCCTCCACCATCCCCAGCACTGCGATCACCAGCCCCATAAACAGCAGTGTCAGCAGCGGCGCAACCGGCCAGAACGGTACCGGGAAAGCGATGTTACGACGCTCTTCTTCAGACAAACTACGACGCATCGCAAAGTGCGCCAGCAGGATCATTAGCCAGACCCACACCGTGGCGAAGGCCGCCAGCGAGGCGATCAGCACAAAAACCTGTTCCGGCATCAGATAGTTCAGCACCACCGCAGCCAGCAGCGCCACGCCCATCACCACCACCGTCATCCACGGTACGCCGTTGCTGGCGATGCGCTGGAAGCTCTTCGGCGCCAGCCCCTCTTTCGCCATCCCGTACATCATGCGCCCCGCGCCGAAAATGTCGCTATTAATCGCCGAAATACTGGCGCTGATCACGATGATATTAAGGATGGTGGCCGCCGCCGGAATGCCCAGGCCATCAAAAATCAGCACAAACGGACTGCCCCGCTCGCCGAAGCTGTTCCACGGGAAAATCGCCATCAGAATCGCCAGAGTGCAAACATAGAACAGCACGATACGCAGCGGGATAGTATTAATCGCCTGCGGGATCACCTTCTGAGGGTTCTTCGCTTCGGCTGCGGTCACGCCGATAATTTCCACGCCGCCGAAAGCAAACATCACAATGCCGAGCGAGGCGATGATGCCCTCCCAGCCGTTAGGAGCAAAGCCGCCGTGGCTCCATAAGTTTTCCAGTCCGGTTGCCGGGAAAGCGTTACCGAAACCGAAGAAAATAATGCTGCCGCCCGCTACAATCATGGCAATAATCGCCACCACTTTAATTAGCGACAGCCAGAACTCCATCTCGCCAAAAACGCGTACGCTGCACAGGTTCATGGCGCCGATAAAAAAGATAATGCTCAGCACCCAGATCCAGCGCGGAACGTCGGGATACCACAGCCCCATATAGATGCCGAAGGCGGTAACGTCCGCCAGGGCAACGATCACCATCTCAAAGGTGTAGGTCCAGCCGGTAATAAATCCCGCCAGCGGGCCAAGATACTGGCGCGCGTAGCTGCTGAAAGAGCCGGAAACCGGGTTACGTACCGCCATTTCTCCCAGCGCGCGCATGACGATAAATACCGCCGCGCCGCCGATCAGATAGGCCAGCAGTACCGCCGGACCCGCGGCTTTAATCGCCGATGCCGAGCCGTAAAATAGCCCGGTACCGATGGCGGAGCCGAGGGCGATAAAACGAATGTGACGGGCATTCAGCCCGCGCAGCAGGTGTGGCTTGTTTTGTTGTTGCATATGCAAGTGTCCTGATAGTTTTTATACGACGACAAATATGCGTGTAGGGTGACCGGGAGGAGAAATCCTCCCGGCGCAGGTACAGAGAACAGCGATGGTTTAGTGTTGGTCTGAGAGCACGCCAGGCAGCAGCCGCGTCAGGTGACGCTCCGCCAGAAGCGCAATAGCGTTTTCAATATCCGGGGCGAAGAAGCGATCTTCGGTGTAGTGTGTGACTCGCTCGCGCAGCAGATGGCGCGCCTCTTCCAGCAGCGGACTGCTGGTCAGTCCTTCGCGCATATCCAGCCCCTGCACGGAAGCCAGCCACTCAACGGCCAGCACGCCGCGCGTATTTTCCGCCATCGCCCACAGGCGACGACCGGCAGCCGGAGCCATCGAGACGTGGTCCTCCTGGTTAGCTGAAGTCGGCAGGCTGTCCACACTGTGCGGGTGTGACAGCGCTTTGTTTTCGCTGGCCAGCGCTGCGGCGGTGACCTGGGCAATCATAAAGCCGGAGTTGACGCCGCCGTTTTTGACCAGGAACGGCGGCAGCTGCGACATATGGCTGTCCATCATCAGGGCGATACGGCGCTCCGAAAGCGATCCGATTTCGGCAATCGCCAGCGCGATATTGTCCGCCGCCATCGCCACCGGCTCGGCGTGGAAGTTACCGCCAGAAATCACGTCGTTTTCGCTGGCAAACACCAGCGGGTTATCGGAAACCGCGTTGGCTTCAATCAGCAGTACCTCCGCCGCCTGGCGAAGCTGGGTCAGGCAGGCGCCCATCACCTGCGGCTGGCAGCGCAGAGAGTACGGGTCCTGCACCTTAGTGCAGTTATGGTGCGACTGGGAAATCGCGCTGTCGTCGGTCAATAGATGGCGATAGAGCGCCGCCGCGTCAATCTGCCCGCGCTGACCGCGCGCTTCATGAATGCGTGAGTCAAACGGACGCCGCGAACCGAGCGCCGCTTCGGTGGTTAACGCCCCGCAGACCACTGCGGAAGCAAACAGATCTTCCGCTTCAAACAAGCCGCGCAGGGCAAACGCCGTTGATGCCTGAGTGCCGTTGAGCAGCGCCAGCCCCTCTTTTGCTGCCAGGGTAATCGGCTCCAGGCCCGCCTCGCGCAGCGCCTCCGTTGCCGGTAGCCATTCGCCGCCGCGCACCCGTGCTTTTCCTTCGCCCAACAGCGTTAAAGACATATGCGCCAGCGGCGCGAGGTCGCCAGATGCGCCAACTGAACCTTTAGCCGGGATCCACGGCGTCACTCCCGCATTCACCAGGCCAATCAGCGCCTGGATCACGCTCAGGCGGATCCCGGAAAAGCCGCGCGACAGGCTGTTAATTTTCAGCACCATAATCAGACGCGCCAGATCATCATCCAGCGGTTCGCCAATCCCCGCCGCGTGCGACAACACCAGCGATCGCTGAAGATTTTCGAGATCTTCGGTGGAGATGCGGGTTTGCGCCAGCAGGCCAAAACCGGTGTTGATACCATACGCAGTGCGGCCTTCCGCAAGAATCGCATTGACGCAGGCAACGCTATCGTCAATGGCCGCGAAGGCGCTCTTGTCGAGGGTGATCTTCAGCGGCTGGCTATAGACATCGCGCAGCTGTGACAGGCTAAGTTGGCCCGGAATCAGTGTTAAAGCGTTCATTTAGCGTGCCCCTGCGTTGCTGCCACCATCGGAAGATTCAAACCTTGTTCTGCCGCGCACTCAATCGCGATATCGTAACCCGCATCGGCATGGCGCATCACGCCAGTCGCCGGATCGTTGTGCAGAACGCGAGCAATACGCGCCGCCGCTTCATCGGTACCGTCGCAGACGATAACCATGCCAGAATGCTGCGAAAAGCCCATCCCTACCCCGCCGCCGTGATGTAGCGACACCCAGGTCGCCCCGCTGGCGGTATTCAGCAACGCGTTGAGCAACGGCCAGTCGGAGACGGCATCGGAACCATCGCGCATTGATTCCGTTTCACGGTTAGGGCTGGCAACAGAGCCAGAGTCAAGGTGATCGCGACCAATGACAATTGGCGCCGAGACTTCACCACTGCGTACCATTTCGTTGAACGCGAGGCCCAGCTTCTGCCGCCACTCCAGTCCTACCCAGCAGATACGCGCCGGTAGCCCCTGGAAGCTGATGCGCTCGCGGGCCATATCCAGCCAGTGGTGCAGATGCTTATCATCTTTCACGATCTCTTTCACCTTAGCATCAGTTTTATAGATATCCTGCGGGTCGCCGGACAGGGCAACCCAGCGGAACGGACCGATGCCGCGGCAGAACAGCGGACGGATATAGGCGGGAACGAAGCCGGGGAAATCAAACGCATTGCCAACCCCCATCTCCTGGGCCATCTGGCGAATGTTGTTGCCGTAGTCAAACGTCGGCACGCCCATTTCGTGGAAAGCCAGCATCGCCTGCACGTGGTCAGCCATTGAGCGCTTCGCCGCCAGGATAGTGCCCTGCGGGTCTGATTCAGCTTTTGCCTGATACTCTTCCCAGCTCCAGCCTTTCGGCAGATAGCCGTGCAGCGGATCGTGGGCGCTGGTCTGGTCGGTCACCATATCCGGACGCACGCCGCGCTTGACCATTTCCGGCACGATGTCTGCCGCGTTACCGCACAGGGCGATAGAGATCGCCCGGCCTTCGGCGGTGTATTTTTTAATGCGCGCCAGGGCGTCATCCAGCGAAGTCGCCTGTTCATCAACGTAACGAGTACGCAGGCGGAAATCGATACGGCTTTGCTGGCATTCAATATTCAGCGAGCAGGCACCCGCTAAGGTTGCCGCCAGCGGCTGCGCGCCGCCCATGCCGCCCAGGCCCGCAGTTAATACCCAACGCCCCTTCAGGCTGCCCTGATAGTGCTGGCGACCGGCCTCAACGAAGGTTTCATAGGTACCCTGCACGATGCCCTGGCTACCGATGTAGATCCAGCTGCCGGCGGTCATCTGGCCGTACATTGCCAGACCTTTGGCATCGAGTTCATTAAAGTGTTCCCAGGTTGCCCAGTGCGGCACCAGGTTGGAGTTGGCGATCAGTACGCGCGGCGAGTTTTCGTGGGTTTTGAACACGCCCACAGGCTTACCGGATTGCACCAGCAGGGTTTCGTCGCTCTCTAATTCTTTCAACGCCTTCACGATCGCGTCATAGCATTCCCAGTTACGCGCAGCACGCCCAATACCACCGTACACCACCAGCTCATGCGGGTTTTCGGCGACATCCGGGTCGAGGTTGTTCATGAGCATACGCAGCGGGGCTTCGGTCAGCCAGCTCTTCGCATTTAACGTCGTGCCACGCGGTGCGCGTACGTCCTGCTGGCGGTATTTGCTTTGCGACATCGGGGTTCTCCTGACAATTAACGTTGTGTACGTAGATACATATACTTGTCTATACAAGCATGCGCAAGCCAGGATTTAACAGAAATGATACATTTTTGTTATATTGCGTCAGCAATCACGTTTTGCTGACGCGCAGGAAGATCAGGAACCAAAGTGGCCCTGCAGACGATAGCGGCTACCGGGAAAAAGCAGGCGCGCGTGGGAGACGATATGGGTGGTGGACCAGGTGCGACGGCGGATCAGCAGGCATGGGTCATGGGCATGGATATGCAGCAGCGCGCACTCCTCGGCCGTTGCCTGCACCGCTTCAACAATATGTTCCCCTTCGGTTAAGGGGGCGATCAGCGACAAATAGTCGTGAGGCGTGGTGACGGTATAGTCCTGACGCAGATAGTCCGGCACCACCGCGGCGTTAACGCAGCGGTCCTCAATCTGTACCGGAACATCATTTTCGAAATGTACCATCAGCGAATGAAAAATCCGCGTACCGGCGGCCACGTTCAGCGCCGCGGCCTGAATCAGGTCGGCCTGCGTTTCCTCCAGCAAAAGCACCTCGCAGCGGTGCTGATGATGGCGAGAAGCAATTTCTTCCGCAATGCTGCGCACTTCAAACAGCGCCGACTGCCCTTTCGGCTCCGCGACAAAAGTGCCCACCCCCTGCAGCCGCACCAGCAGGCCTTCATCGGTCAGCTCGCGCAGCGCCCGGTTAATGGTCATGCGGCTAAAGCCAAACTGCGCTACCAGCTCCGCTTCCGAAGGAATGCGATCGTGCGGACGCCAGACGCCGCTATGGATCTTTTCGCTGATCGCCTGCTTCACCTTTTCATAGAATGGCGCAGGCGCGGAACGAGATTGCGATGAGAACATGGCCGGGCTTTCCTTGTGCTAATGGCGGCGAAACGTCCAGAATATACTGAATCGCTACTGCCACCAATGGGCGATTTGCCATGCCAGACGCGCTGCCGCGCGGGCTCCCTGGCTATCGATATCGTACTGCGGGTTGAACTCGACCAGATCCACTGCCTGAAGCTTACCGCTACGGCACAGCGGCTCGACGATACGCAGCAGCGTTGCCAGCGGGATACCCAGCGCGGCAGGTGCGGAGACCGCCGGCATTTCACGAGCGGGCAGCACATCCAGATCGATAGTCAGATACAGGCGATCGTAACAGGCAATATTGCGGCTAATTTCCGGCAAAACCCACGCCTCAAAGGAGGTAAGAACATCGAGATCCTCGATAATCGTCACCTCGCGGCGGGCCGCTTCGTCCAGCAGCGCCTGGGTATTGGCGGCGCGGCTTACGCCGATACAAGCATAATGAAAACCGCGCTGCTGCGCTTCGCAGGCCAGCGCCAGCTGACGGAACGGCGTACCGGAACTGGCCTGGTTGGCAAAACGCAAATCCAGGTGCGCATCAAGGTTAATAATGCCCACTTTTTCGTCAGGAAACGCATCCAGTACTCCGGCACCGTGGCCGAAAGCCGTCTCGTGACCGCCGCCTAACACCAGCGTCCGTTTACCAGCACGTTGACAGGCAGTAACCGCTTCGCGCAACGCCTGCTGAGCCTCTTCCAGCTCCTCCCCCTCCACGCTGATGGTCCCCATATCAACGCAGCGGTCATGTCCCTGATGGCTGGCCATATTCGCCAGCGCCCGCCGCAGAGTTTCTGGCCCCTGTTTCGCTCCTGTTCGTCCTTTATTGCGCCGGACCCCTTCATCACAGGCAAACCCCAACAGGGCAATGTCGCCAGCCAGTGCTTCAGGCTCAAAGCGCTCAGCACGGGTAACAGTCTGAAACAGACGCAGCGCGTTAGCGGCTTCTGTGCTGTCGTCGCGCCCCAGCCAAAGCCCTGCGGGCGTCGGTTGCCATAGATTCATGCGATTTCTCCTCGTACGACGCGCTGCCAGAGCGGACTGCGCCCAGGCTCATAAACCATCTCTACCGGATGTTCCGCATCCCAGATAGCAAAATCGGCCACAAAACCTGTCGCCAGCTGGCCGTGGCTCGCCTGACGGCCCAGCGCCTGCGCCGCATGGCGAGTCACGCCAGCCCACGCCTCCTCCGGCGTCAGGCCAAACTTCACGCAGGCCATATTCATCGCCAGATGCAGGCTGGCAAAGGGGCTGGTGCCGGGGTTGTAGTCCGTCGCCACCGCCATCGGCACTTTATGCTCACGCAGCAGCTCAACCGGCGGCCTGCGGGTTTCATTAAGAAAATAGAACGCGCCGGGCAGGAGCACCGCCACAGTGCCGCTGCGGCTCATTGCCGCGACTCCCTCTGGTGTCAAATATTCAATATGGTCGGCGGAAAGGCCTTTGTAGCGGCTCACCAGCTCAGCGCCGCCCAGCGAAGAGAGCTGCTCAACGTGCCCTTTTACCGGAATACCCAATGCCTGAGCCGTACTGTAAACCCGTTCAGTTTGCGCCGGGCTAAAACCGACGTTTTCGCAGAAGGCATCGACGCTTTCAAACAATCCTTCTTCCCATAGCGTGGGCAGAATCGTTTCACAAACCAGATTGATGTAGCCGTCAGGGTCATCTTTGTATTCAGCCGGCGTGGCGTGGGCGGCAAGCAGGGTTGGCGAAATCTCAACGGCATAGCTTGCAGCCAGCTGCTGTACAACCCGCAGCATCTTGCGCTCGCTTTCCAGGTCCAGCCCATAACCGGATTTAATCTCCAGAGTGGTGACCCCTTCACGCAGCAACCGCTCCAGCCGCTGTCGGGCCAGCGCCAGCAGTTCAGCTTCGCTGCTTTCCCGGGTAGCGCGCACCGTTGAGTTAATGCCGCCGCCTCTGGCGCTAATAGTCTGGTAGGAAACACCATTGAGGCGCTGTTCCCACTCCTGCGCCCGGCTGCCGCCGAAAATCAGGTGCGTGTGGCAATCAATTAAACCTGGCGTCAAAAGTCTGCCCTCAAGATCGATGCTCTGCCCCGCTGGCGCATCGCTTTCAGGGACAATGGCTTCGATGCGACCATTGCGCACCAGCAGCGCATGATGCTCCAGGAGACCATAGGGTTGGGATAGATGGGGATCGAGGGTGGCAAGGCGGGCATTTCGCCAGATTACGCGTTCGGAAGTGGCATGTGTCATAGCGGTCAACTTGTCATGGGTTGTATAGACATTTATTTTGATTCCGTAAGAAATGTCAACTCAGGCAAGCGCAAATGTTATTTATTTGTGATCAAAAGCGACCCATTCCCGGTTCCTGCTATACAAAAGCAGCAACTTTTTTGCGCTATGTCTTCCCGTTTCGCTTAACTTGGTATAAAACAGCAGGCTTTAAAGGACTTATACCCGTCATACTTCAATTCAGGGTATATCTATTTGATTGATTCTTGCCCGGAGCAACATGAACACATATTCCGTTTCCCGCATGGCGCTGGCGCTGGCCTTTGGCGTGACGTTGTCCGCCTGTAGTTCGACGCCTGCCGATCAACAGCCCTCAACGCAGACTGCGCCGGGCACGGCCTCTCGTCCTGTTTTAACCGCCGACGAGGCAAAGAACTTTTTACCCGCGAGCTATTTCCAGTCTCTGGATCCGAACGCCGCGGCCTGGCATCCGTCCGCCATCAGCCTTCCGGCACAGCCCGACTTTGTTGTCGGGCCTGCCGGGACTCAGGGCGTGACCCATACCACCATTCAGGCTGCGGTTGACGCGGCAATTACTCGCCACTCCAACCGCCGTCAGTTTATCGCCATTATGCCGGGCGAATATGCAGGCACCGTATACGTTCCGGCGGCCCCCGGCGCGCTGACCCTGTACGGCACCGGCGAGAAGCCGATTGACGTAAAAATCAGCGAGGCGATTGATTCAGAAATGGATCCGGTCACCTGGCGTCATCAGGTCAATCCAGGCGGTAAATACATGCCAGGTAAACCGGCATGGTATATGTTCGACAACTGCCAGAGCAAACGCACCGCCACCATTGGCGTCATGTGCTCAGCAGTATTCTGGTCGCAGAATAACGGTCTGCAACTGCAGAACCTGACTATCGCCAATAACCTTGGCGACAGCGTTGACGCAGGTACTCATCAGGCGGTCGCTCTGCGCACCGATGGCGATCAGGTTCAGATAAATAACGTGAATATCCTTGGTCGCCAGAATACCTTCTTTGTGACCAATAGCGGCGTACAGAACCGTCTGCAGGATAATCGTCAGACTCGTACGCTGGTCAGCAATAGCTACATTGAAGGCGATGTCGATATTGTTTCTGGCCGCGGCGCCGTGGTATTCGATAACACCGACTTCCGCGTGGTGAATTCTCGCACCCAGAAAGAGGCTTACGTCTTTGCTCCGGCCACCCTGAAAAGCGTGACCTATGGCTTCCTGGCGGTCAACAGCCGCTTTACCGCTTCCGGCGATAACGTTGCGCAGTTGGGCCGTTCTCTCGACGTCGACGGCAATACCAACGGCCAGGTCGTTATCCGCGATAGCGTGATTAATGAAGGCTTTAATATGGCCAAACCGTGGGCTGATGCCGTCGGCTCAAATCGACCGTTTAGCGGCAACACCGGTACCGCGGATGACAAAGGCAATCCGCAGCGCAACCTTAACGATGCTAACTTCAACCGCATGTGGGAATACAATAACCGCGGCGTGGGAAGTTTTGTTGTCGCTGAGCCGAAGCAGTAACGGTTATAAACTTAAAGGGGGAGCCATTCCCCCTTCTCTCTCCTTCCTGTTCTGCTCTTCCTCCTTTTTATCATTACTCTCCGAAACTCGTCCGTTGTCGTAGTACGGCTATCTTGTACAACTTCACCCAAAAACCACCACACTTAATAACTATAAAAAACAATAAATTATAGTTAATTACTAAAAAAATAAACCCACTGTACAAAATTTTACTGCAAAAATTGTACATACTGAAAATCATGACTATAGTTATACCGTAAGTTTTAAATTATCTGCATTACAGCATCCTGAAATTTTAATAATTGTACACCATGTCTTTTATATGGTGAAAACCCGTATAGCCAAAAAGATGATTTTTACCAATCGCCTTTGCTTACTGATTTATTATTTAACATCGATCGAGATATATCATGCAAATTAAAAACACTATTCCAGCGGAGTTTATTCCTGATTCAGCTTTATTAAAAAACATTGAACATATGGTGCAGAAGGAGAATGAAACGCTTAGCAATGAGCGTCTTATCGTTGAAGTACAGCGCCGCCTGAATATTGAGAAGAATGAAATCCTCGCTGATTTGTATATTCAAATCCTACATATGTTATACGGAAAAAATCGCCACTAAGCGTGATTTTTATTTTGCTAACAGCAAGTAGTGACTAACATCTCTGGTTCGGAGGACAAATGAATAACGACAAGCAGGGTCTGTTTTTTAATCATTACGATCTGTGGATTAACAATACTCTGTTGCGTCAGGGTTTACAGCTTGTACTTGATTCGTTATCACCCGGCTGTTTCCATGGAAAATATATCTTTTTCACCAGCGATAATTACTATTCTGTGATAAATCATCAGTATGATAGCCGAAGAGTTCGCTTTGTGCTGCTCACCGATGGCAACGACTTGAACTTCCTGAGCGAAATCCCGATGTACAGAATCCCGGCACGCGCTACACCTGCTGAGATAAAATCGTTTATTCTACGCCCTACGCTCTTTAGCAGAAAATCAGATAACGACGCTGACAATATTATTTTCACCAGCCGTGAAAAGGCAGTCATTAAATTGATGAACGATGGTGAAGCAATAGTAAACATCGGAAAATCGCTAAATTTGCATATTAAGACAATTTATCAAATACGCCTGACTTTGATTAAAAAGCTAGGCTGTTCTGGTCGGACAGATTTTTTTAATATTAGTCGTAGTGAAACCTTTAAGGCCTGGACGCAGCTTAATTTCTAATAATTTAATTGCGAGCGAAATTAAAGTAGACACAAGAAAGCGGCGGAACAAAAAGTTCTGCTGCTGATGATCAACGATTCTCTTAATCCTCGTGAAACTCAATTGTAAACCCCTGACTTTGCCAGTGGCTCAGTAATTCCGCTTGTAAAGGCGTCAACGCACGACCGGTCCAGACAAAAATATGCTGGCCTGGGAAAAATTCCGGGCGCGGAGATTCAAGCGGCTCAGCCAGAACATTGACATGCCATGAGCGCTGTGACAAACGCCATGCTTCCAGCCACAATCGGGTACGATCTTCATTACCCCATCCAACCAACAAGGTCTCCTTTCCAACCTTTTTACGCGATTCAGCAAGGAATAACGCCACGCAATCGATCAAGATGCCATCCAGCATACTGATAATTGCCAGCGAGGTATTTTGGTCGAGGTTTAATTTGTTCCGTACAGGTACAAAAAGCTGGTCGATTAGCTTATCTACGGGGTATTCGTGGCTAAGAGACATGATTCTGTTACGTAATTTCGCAGGCTGTACAACTCGCAGAAGCGTCATCATCTCATCCTGGAGTAAAACGGACCCATCATGCGATGTGGGTTGCTGACCTTCCAGTAGCGCCTTAACCTTGCCAACCGAGACGCCACGCTCGATCCAACGCTTTATCTCTTCAATGCGCTGAACGTCTTCGTCATCAAACTGTCGGTGCCCCCCCTCGCTTCTCTGCGGCTTCAGCAAACCATATCTACGCTGCCATGCTCGCAGAGTAACGGGGTTAATTCCACAACGCTCGGCAACTTCGCCGATACTGTAATAAGCCATTAGCACCCTCTGACCAATCAATACTTTCCTGACTAAATTAACTAATTTAGCCAGTCTGTACAATTAACTTTTTTTGTACAGTAAAAATATAACAGGTCGGGAGCCAATGTGTATGCCAAAAAAGGGTAGCTTTTTCCCCACTGGAGATGTTTACTCCCTGTAACGATCGCCACCGCATCAGACTACTTTTAAAATTCATCCCAGGATGATTTTTTTTCGGGCCAAGCCACCGCAGGGATCCCCTCCAAACATGGGCTGGCAAATAGATTTCCCTGAAAATGCGTGATTCCGGCTGACTCAAGCCACATCCACTCTTCAGCCCGCTCAATACCCACCGCCGAGACGGCAATTTCCAGCGAATTACAGCATTTAATGATGGCCTGAACGATAGCCTGCCTTGGTCCATGTTTGTAGATATCTTTGACCAGTTGGCGATTAATCTTAATGCGGTCTGGTTGAAACTGGGCCAGCAGCAAAAGCCCGGCAAATCCGCCGCCAAAGTGATCGATAGCCACGCGGATGCCCGCAGACTTAAGCTTACGCACAGAATCCGTGAATTCGTCGATGCGGGAAATGGCTTCACTCTCGGTAAATTCGACAATAATCTGTTCTGCAATCAAATCGTTTGCTTTAATTTCAGCTAAAAGAAATTCAACAGCATTGGGAACATTTACCAGAGTCATCGGTAGAAGATTGATGGACAACGTTCGGCCATGAAGACCCAAACGCCCCGCCATAGCAAACGCCACCCGCTTGCTGTGCAAATCAGCAGTATAGATGTCCTCTCGCGATAGCCCATCGAAATAGGCCGCAGGCGACTCGCCGGAAGCGGTGCGTAACAACGCCTCAAATGAAACAATCTCTTTGGCAAAAGGGTCGATAACCGGCTGAAAAGCAAAGCTACATTCGGCCTGTACAAATGGAGTTTCTGGGTAAGCGGTGGTGCCATCCTCAATAAAATCCCAGCTTTCTGCCGCGGGGATTTCATAATAATTCTCCTTTTCCGTTGCTTCTACAAAGGTACGGAAAAAATGGAGAGCTCTATCATCATAGGTCAGTTGATACTTAGTGGTGCCTTTATCCAATACAATTTGCAGAACGTCATCGCGGTCATGCTCTCGTAAATCAAAGAGCTCCATCCCAATCTTGCCAAATCTACGCGTCGGGCCGTGATCACACAGCAATTCGACGAGATTATGGTGTCTCGTGTCCTGGCAAATGTGCTGATAAATCTCCTGCACATTCTCTTCAGGCCCTTCTAATAGCTGGAAAAAATGTGTGCCGTTAAATAACAAAATGCCGGACACATTTACGCGGTTATTATTTTCACTTGCCGCAGCAACCATACTTTCGAGTGATTTAAATGACACGTTGTCGCAGATATGACTGCGATAAATGATGGTAGTGAGCATGGTAATTCCAACAGAAGAGATATTGAGAATCCACAGTAGCAGATCTATAGCCTTGCGTCCTGCAAAATAGCGTTCTTGGTTAACAAATAAATTACATTAACGTGTTCTTTTTATTGAGCTTCTCCCTTAAGTACCCATCTGTACAATCCGTACAACTGTAGAATGTACGGACCCACTCTCAAAAAAAATAAAATAACATAAAAATCAATAAATTAACAAAAAACGAACATCTTTTTCTTACTTTTTGTGTACAAGTTAAAAGTATTTGTATAAGTTTAATGACAGATTTACTGACCCTTGAACTGACAGGAGCACATATGCAGCAGAACGGTTACATTCCCGATACGGCTAACGCTATTGCCCAGTATTTCAATAAAGCTTCTTTGCCTTCACAACAGGAAACTTTAGGGCAGATTGTCATGGATATCCTTAATGAAGGACGAAATCTTAACCGCAAAGCTCTGTGCACAAAACTGCTGAGTCGCCTTGAAGTCGCTGCTCAACCAGAAGAAGAAAGCCATTATCAAACGCTGATCGGCCTCTTATTTGAACGCCAGGAGTAAAGATTCCAGCGGTTATCTGGTGATTTAAGTCGTTACTGAATGAGGAAATATGAGGGATGGGCCAAAATCTTATACAGATTACCAGCCTTGCACCAAATTCCCAGTCATGGAGATGACGATAATCAGAGATACAGTTATGAATAACGGTGATTTTGATCCATTAACAGATGTATTGATTGGGGAGGCTGTCCTCTCTCTACTCAAAAATAAAGGGCCTATTAATACTCAGGCTCTGCTAAGCAAACTTCAGTCAATGCAAGACAGGGAAGCAGATAAAAAACGGCGAGATACACTTGGGCATATTATCGATGAAATTAATAATATGGTAGTTCTCCGTGATAAGAAAAAGCCTTTGGGTACTTCAGGTGCTAAAAATCATTGGGATGACCAGAGTTCTTTACTGGGTTCGCCTCCACAGCCTGGTACAAATAAAATACACTGACCAGTAATGGTCGATTATTTAATTAACAAAGTAGAGAATATGATGAGACAGACTATGCATCAGCAATCAGATATTTACGCAGGCCTGAACGATACCGCACTCTCTGAGTATTTCCGTAATGCGGGCGACAGACTGATCGATGAATCCGCAGTGATGTCACTGGCTATCAGCAGCATTCTTGCTTCAGAGGGACATCTCAGTAATAAGGCCATTATTCTTTGGTTGATTACTGCACTCGAGACTACAAGTGATGTGGTAACCGCCGACGTTATCCGCAAAACGCTGGAAATCGTCGTAAGCTATACTATGGATGATATCTAATTATCAGCAGATTTTACTAAACAGGGAAGTCACATATCGCTAACCCATGGGTTATTTTACTACCGAAGCTGTGGATATATATTAAATCCATGCGTGGTATAACTCTTTTAAAACTTGCCTCCTGTTATCAGATGAATATCCACGACGGGGGCGAGTTTTAAATAAAGATAATTATCTGAAATGGCCAGACAATGAATTCTATTATTTATTTAGTAACATCCCACAGAATATGTGCGCTAAAGTACCGCAGCCAGGCGGCGTACACCATCAACAAGAACGTCAGGAGGATGGTTGGCAAAACCCAGTAAAATCCCCTCCCCCGGCATCGTTCGCTGACAATATCGCTCAAAGGTCTGAACCCCTAGTCCTATCTGGCGAGCTTTTTCTACCACCTCTTTTGCCTTTATTCCCTTCAACAACCAGCAGACTAAATGAACGCCCGAATCCGTCGGATGAATCGCCATACGTCCAGGAAAATAATCTTCAATCGCTGCCTCAAGCGCACTTTTTCGTTCGAAACAGGCTTTACGGATACGACGAACATGGCTGGCATAGTGCCCCTCGCTGATGAAACGCGCCAGAACGGCTTGTTCCAGATACCCGCTACAGAGATCGGTATAATATTTAGTGATGGCAAACTGTTCACGCAAATGCGCTGGAACGACTAAAAAGCCCAGGCGAAACTCCGGGTACATCATTTTTGAAAATGTCCCCGAGTAGATGACCCGTTGATATTTATCTAACCCTTGTAAAGCCTGTAAAGAGCGGGCGGCATAGCGGAACTCGCTGTTGTAATCATCTTCGAAAATCCATGCCCGATTGGCTTCAGCCCAATCCAGTAAAGCAAGCCTTCTGGGCAGGCAAAGCGTGCCGCTGAGCGGAAACTGGTGCGACGGCGCGGTATAAACCAGCTTAGCGCCCGGATAATGGCGTATTCCATCCTCAACATCCATGCCATCACCGTCGACGCGAACGGGCCTGACAACCGCGCCCCTGGCGGCGAAAGCGCCGCGAGCCCCGTTGTACCCGGGATCGTCCAGCCAGACTTCATCACCCTTTTCAAGTAACGCCTGGGCAGCGATCGTCAGCGCCTGTTGAATACCATTGACAATAATCACCTGATCTTCATGGCAATTTACGCCGCGCGTTGCCTGGATATAGTGACTGATTGCCTGACGTAGCGGTTGGTATCCGTAAGGCGTGGCGTGCAACCCCAGTTCACGGCGCGATTGCCGCCAGACGCGACCCAGCAGCCGCCCCCACAACGCATGAGGAAACAAATCAGTACAGCCAATACCGACGGCAAAAACCTGACTCATTTCTCCGCTATCTTCTCGCCCTGCCCATGAAGGTACCAGCGCGGCAACATCAGGATTAAGCTGTCCAATACCAGCGATTGCCGCCTCCGGCTCCGCAGGCGAGTCATACTCGCTGATAAGGTTATCCGGAATATGTTCGCAGACAAAGGTGCCCGCCCCCTTGCGCGTTATCAGATATCCTTCATCCATCAGGCGCTCAAAACCGGAGATAACCGAGTTTCGGGAAATCGCCATCATCTCAGCTAACGCCCGGCTGGAGGGTATTTTTGATCCCGCTGTTAATCGGCCATCCAGAATGGCATGACGCAGGGCGTGATAAACCTGATCCTTGATAACCCCACGCGGTAATAAAAGTTCCTGAAACAGCGGTGAAATAGGTTTTGGCATAAAGAGATGAGGATCGACGAGAGAAAAGTGGACCCTATAAATATACACAAAGTGTCACTTTTTAGGAACCAGAAGAGCTCTTAACATGGCGCCAACCAAAGACAATCTCCCTTTTATTAAAATAAGGAACCGCCATGAATAGCCACAAAACCGACGTTAACCTTGCACAAATCACCATCCAGCCAGCGACCGACAGCGACTTTGCCCAGTGGTTGCCGCTGTGGAAAAGCTACCAGGCTTTTTATCGCGTCGATATCCCTGAATCCGTGACGCAATTGACCTGGAAGCGCTTTTTAAATCCCGTCGAGCCCGTGTTTTGCGCTGTAGCAAAACATGAAGGAAAGATAGTTGGATTCGTGCATTATCTGTTCCACCGATCCACCTGGGCCGAAAGCGACTACTGCTATCTGGAAGATTTATTCGTTAGTCCGGACGTTCGGGGTAAGCATATTGGCAAACAGCTGATTGAGTATGTTCAGCTGCAGGCGCGGAAACGCCACTCGGCCAGCCTGTACTGGCACACTCATGAAACTAACCTGCGCGGCCAGCGTTTGTATAACTGGGTAGCGGATAAAAGCGGCATGATTGAGTATCGTATGCGGGTGAAATAGCCGTTGCGTCTGGCATAAAAAACCTCGCCTGAGCGAGGTTTTCAGCCATAAGCAGCAGGCTTAGTATGCGTTAACCACCACCCACATTGGGCCCTGGCCGACGGCATAGCGCCCTTTTTCTTGCAACATGCCCTGCTCGCCTTCAATTTCATACACCGCGATATGATGCGACTTCTGACCGGCGGCAATCAGATATTTACCGCTGTGATCGAGGTTAAAACCGCGCGGCTGCGCTTCGGTCGGTTGATAGCCTTCGATGGACAGCACGCTGCCGTCTTCAGAAACGCTGAAGATGGTGATCACGCTGGCGGTACGATCGCAAGCGTAGAGATGACGACCATCCGGGGTCAGGTGGATATCCGCCGCCCAGCGTACGCCGGTGAAATCAGGCGGCATCATGTCCAGCGTCTGTACGCACTCGATCTTGCCGTGCGGATCTTTCAGTTCCCAAACGTCAACGGAGCTATTCAGTTCGTTCACGCAGTAGCCGTATTGCTGGTTCGGATGGAACGCCATATGACGCGGGCCCGCGCCTTCAACGGTGGTCACTTCTGCCGGTTCTTGCGCGGCAAGGAAACCATCGTCGCTGAGGGTAAACAGGCAGATACGATCCTGCTTCAGCGCCGGGACCCATAGGGTGCGATTGTCCGGAGAGATATTTGCCGAATGGCAGCCTTCGAGCCCTTCAACTACGGTCACCGTTTCACCCGGCAGGCCATCTACCAGCGGCGTCACGCTTACGCAGCCCGAATTATAAGAGGCGCTAAAAACAAAACGACCTTGATGATCGGTAGAAATATGCGTTGGGCTGCCCGGCAGCGCGGCTTCACCAGCGAAGGTCAGGGCGCCATTATCAGGCGCAATGCGGTAGGCCAATACGCGAAACTCCGGACGCACGCCGACGTAGAGATACTCTTTGTTCGGGCTCACCACCATTGGCTGCACCTGGCCTGGGGCATCAACAACCTGCACCAGGGTCAGTTTCCCCTCAGGATCCAGATTCCAGACATGGATCTGCTGGCTTTCCGGGCTGGCGGTATAAACGGTTTGTTTCATGAATACTCCTTCCTCACTGCACGTGGAAATTTCATTTTTCAGACTAACGACGCGCTGAAAAACACAATACGCATACACTACATGATTCAGGTTGCCTCGCAGCAGCCAGAAGGATCAAGTGTATCGACTCTTTTAGCGGTAGATGCTGAAAAGTTTGCCCGAATGGCACAGCGGTGTACCATCATAGCCTGCTCACTTTTCACCATTAACCGGAAACAACACATGACCTCACGCGTGATTGCCCTGGATTTAGACGGCACCCTACTGACCGGAAAAAAAACAATCCTTCCCGCCTCGCTCGACGCACTGGCTCGCGCCAGAGACGCTGGATACCAGGTGATCGTCGTCACCGGCCGACATCACGTCGCTATCCATCCTTTTTATCAGGCACTGGCTCTGGATACACCTGCAATTTGTTGTAATGGCACTTATTTGTATGATTATCATGCAAAAAAGGTTCTGGAGTCGGATCCGATGCCGGTAGATAAAGCCCTGAACCTGGCGGAAATGCTAAGCGAGCATGATATCCACGGCCTGATGTATGTTGATGATGCCATGCTTTATGAACAGCCCATAGGACACGTCATCCGCACCGCCAACTGGGCACAGACGCTGCCCATCGAACAGCGCCCGATATTAACCCAGGTTGACTCTTTAGCCCTGGCAGCCCGCAATGTACAAGCCGTGTGGAAATTCGCCCTGACCGATGAAGATACCGCAAAACTGCAGCGCTTTGCCCAGCATGTCGGCCAGACGCTAGGTCTGGAATGCGAATGGTCGTGGCACGATCAGGTTGATATCGCCCGCGAAGGCAACAGCAAAGGCAAACGCCTGGCGCAGTGGGTAGCATCGCAGGGCCTGTCGATGCAGGATGTCGTCGCTTTCGGCGATAACTACAACGACCTTAGCATGCTGGAAGCCGCCGGTACCGGCGTGGCGATGGGCAACGCAGTGGATGAAGTCAAAGCGCGCGCCAATGTGGTGATTGGTGAAAACGAAACCACCAGCATCGCCGACTACATCAATCGCCACCTGCTTTAATCAGGCGGCGATTGACACGCTTTTTATTTGCGCATACAGCTGCTGGCCTGGGGTAATTCCCAGGTCATCGCGCGCCCAGGGACTGATACGAGCCCACAGCGTTCGACCGCTAATTTCAAGCCTGACCTCAACCTGCCCGTTGCTTTCGATGCACTGCATCACCTGCGCGGGTAAAATATTACGGATGCTGGTTCTCTGCCCTGGCTGTAGTACCAGCGAGACATCTGAAGCCTGAATGCGGATACGCGCCGTCTCTCCCGGCAGTCTGTCGAGCTGATTGACCCATATCTGCTGGTCGCCGAGCGCCAGGGCGGTCATCGCATATTGCGGATGCTGAGCGGCAATGGTCACATTGAGAATGGTGCTTTGCTGATCCTGCGGTAGCCAAGGGTGCATTATGCTGCTGCTCCACACCGCTTCCAGATCGCCAAAAGCTTTCACTTTCCCCTCTTCCAGCACCAGCACTTTATCCGCCAGATGCTGAATCTCATCCAGGGAATGGCTGACGTAGAGCATCGGGATGTTAATCTCCCGCGCCAGACGTTGCAGATAGGGCAACAGCTCGCGTTTACGCGGAATATCCAGCGATGCCAGCGGTTCATCCAGCAGCAGCAGCTCCGGTGCGGTGAGCAGCGCCCGGCCAATGGCTACCCGCTGTTTTTCACCACCGGAGAGCCCTCCCGGCAGCCTGTCAAGCAGCGGCGCGATGCCAAGCAGATCCACCAGCTTATCGAACTGGTCAGCCATACTCTTCGCCATGCCGTACTTCAGATTGCCGCGCACCTTGTAGTGCGGAAACAGGCGAGCATCCTGAAAAACATAGCCAATACGGCGTTTTTCCGGCGCCAGGCAGATGCGTTTTTCGGCATCATTAAGCACTCGGCCGTTAAGCACGATGCGCCCCTGCTGCGGGCGCGTCAGGCCGCTAATGGCGTTAATCAAAGAGGTTTTTCCCGCGCCGGAAACGCCAAACACCGCCGTGATGCCGCTGGCGGGGAGCGACTCACGGATCTGTAGACAGTGAGTACCCAGCGTCTGGGTAAAATCGAGTTCGAGCATGATTATTTCCCCATCCGCTTACGGCTTAAACGGGCCAGCCATTCTGAAATCAGCAGCGAGACGAGCGCCAACACAATCGAAATCAAGCATAAACGCGCGGCCGCGCCTTCGCCGCCAGGGGTCTGAATCAGGGTATACATTGCCGAAGGAATGGTGCGCGTTTCGCCGGGAATATTGGAGACAAAAGTGATCGTCGCGCCAAACTCGCCCAGAGAGCGGGCGAAGGCCAGTACGGTACCGACAATAATACCGGGTAGCGTCAATGGTAACGTAATGGTGAAAAATACCCGCCAGCGGCCCGCGCCGAGGGTACGAGCGGCTTGCTCAAGCTTGATATCCACCCCTTCCAGCGCCAGGCGAATAGCCCGCACCATCAGCGGAAAGGACATCACTGATGCCGCCAGTACCGCACCGCGCCAGCTAAAGGCAAAGCTCAGACCAAACCAGTCATAGAGCCAGCTGCCGATAAATCCGCGTCGCCCCATCGCAATCAGCAACAGATAGCCTACCACCACCGGCGGCAACACCAGCGGCAGGTGGATAATGCTATCGAGCAGCGCTTTGCCGGGAAAATCCCGTCGGACCAGCAGCCAGGAAAAAAAGATCCCAAAAGGTAAGCTAAACACCACCGCCAGGGATGAAACTTTCAGGCTCAGCAGTACCGCCTGCCATTCGGGATCGCTTAAGAACATTAGTGGGTCGTAAATCCGTAACGTTTAAAGATGGCCGAAGCTTCCGGTCCTTTCAGATAATCATAAAATGCGCTAACCGTCGCATTTTTATGTCCGTCAACGATAGCCAGCGGATATTCGACTTTCTTGTGGGAATCTTCCGGGAAGGTGCCGACAACTTTCACGCCTTTACTGGCAACGGCATCAGAGCCGTAAACAATACCCAACGGGGCTTCGCTACGTTCAACCAGCGCCAGCGCACCGCGCACGTCTTCCGCCGGAGCCAGCTTCGGTGACAGGGTTTCCCAAGCACCCAGTTTTTGTAGCGCTTCTTTGGCATAGATGCCCGCAGGCACATGCTCAGGATCGCCAACCGCCAGACGCCCCCCCTTCAGCAGGCTAGTCCAGTCAGTTTTATCATTGATGGTGATATCGCCCTGAGCGCTGGCTTTCGGCGCAACGACAACCAGGCTATTGCCCAGCAGAGTGGCGCGTGTCGCAGTATCAATACTCTTTTTCTCAACCGCGTAGTCCATCCATTTTTGGTCAGCGGAGATAAACAGATCCGCAGGCGCGCCCGCTTCAATCTGTCGTGCCAGAGTCGATGAAGAAGCAAACGAAGAAACAACATCAACGTTTTTCTCTTTCTTATACTCTTTAGCGATATCCTGCATTGCGTTAGTCAGCGATGCCGCTGCAAACACCGTAATTTTACCGTCTTCCGCCAGCGCGTGACCTGCAACGGAGAGCGTTAACGTTGCTCCGGCAAAAAAGCGTAACCATTGACCTGCCATCTGAAACTCCTGTGAGTGCGTTATGTAGGAGCTAATATAGCGATAAGATTGGGGTTTTCCCAGAGCAAATTGGGGGTAATTAGAGGCGGATCAATTGAGGGGACGAATAAAAACGCCCGGTAGAACCGGGCGCAGGGAAATCAGTGATTTTGCGGTCTGCTGTCTTTGTGACCGGCTCCGGAGAAGAGGTTAAACACTTCGCCCAGCCCGTAAATCAGACCCAGGATGATAGCCATCACCACAGGGACCATGACTACGGCAAAAACCAGACTTTTCAATAGCTCTAACATGGTTGGCTCCAGAAAGTACGAATGCTTTATTGTAACGAATTCAGCCGGAAAAACACGCCCCATTTGTGCGGTGCCTCACAGGCCGCCGCAACAGATGCATCTTGCAAGATGACCGCTATCGGTCACAATACCCTTTTTTCGTCAGGATATGATTATGCAGGCCGAAATTCTTCTTACCCTTAAATTACAGCAGCGCCTGTTCGCCGATCCCCGCCGTATCGCCCTGCTGAAACAGATTGACCAGACGGGCTCCATTAGCCAGGGGGCAAAAAACGCGGGCATCAGCTATAAAAGCGCATGGGATGCCATTAATGAAATGAATCAGCTGAGCGAGCAAACCCTGGTCGATCGCGCCACCGGCGGCAAAGGCGGCGGCGGTGCGGTTCTCACCCGCTACGGGCAGCGGCTGATTCAGCTTTACGATTTGCTGGCGCAGATTCAGCAGAAAGCGTTTGATGTCCTGAGCGATGATGACGCCCTGCCCCTCGACAGCCTGCTGGCAGCCATTTCACGTTTCTCACTACAAACCAGCGCACGCAACCAGTGGTTTGGCACCATTACCGGCCGCGACCATCAGCAGGTGCAGCAGCATGTTGACGTGCTACTGGCCGACGGGCAAACCCGTTTTAAAGTGGCCATTACCGCGCAAAGCGCCGATCGACTGGGCCTTGATGAAGGTCAGGAAGTACTCGTGCTGTTGAAAGCGCCGTGGGTCGGTATTACCCAGGATTCAACGCTGGCGGAACAGGCTGATAACCAGCTAGCCGGACGTATCAGCCATATCGAGCGCGGGCCGGAACAGTGTGAAGTGCTGATGGCGCTCCCGGATGGCCAGATCCTTTGCGCCACCCTACCGGTAGAACAGGCGAAAAACCTTGAAGAAGGCGCGGAAGCGATAGCCTATTTTAATGCCGATCGCATCATTCTCGCCACGTTGTGCTAATGGCATTGACATTGCGCCCGTGAAGACGTATCCCTGAAGCACATCGCTGCAAAAAGTGGGATACACAATGTCATTATTGCAAATTTCGCAAGGCACGTTTCGCCTGAGCGACACAAAAACGTTAAATATTGAGCACCTCAGCGTGCGCGCTGGCGAAAGCTGGGCTTTCGTCGGCAGCAACGGCAGCGGGAAATCAGCCCTTGCGCGGGCGCTGTCCGGCGAGCTAACGCTGCTTAGCGGCCAGCGCGAGAGCACGTTTTCGCGCATCACCCGCCTCTCTTTTGAACAGTTGCAAAAGCTGGTCAGCGATGAGTGGCAGCGCAACAACACCGATTTGCTCAGCCCAGGAGAAGAAGATACAGGGCGCACGACGGCGGAAATCATTCAGGATGAGTGTAAAGACCCCTCTCGCTGCGTTCACCTTGCCGAACAGTTTGGTATTGGCCACCTGCTACAGCGCCGCTTTAAATATCTCTCTACCGGCGAAACGCGCAAAACGCTGCTGTGCCAGGCGCTGATGGGCGACCCCGATCTGCTCATTCTTGATGAACCGTTCGACGGACTCGATGTTGCCTCGCGCCAGCAACTGGCGGAACGGCTGGCGACGCTTAATCGCGAAGGTATCACCCTCGTGCTGGTACTTAACCGTTTCGATGAAATACCGGAATTCGTCCAGTTCGCTGGCGTGCTGGCGGACTGCGTCCTGAGCGAAACTGGAGAAAAGCAGGCGCTGCTGAAACAGGCGCTGATCGCCCAACTGGCCCACAGCGAAAAGCTTGACGGCATGACCCTACCGGAGCCGGACGCCCCGGCCGCGCGTCACGCGCTGGACGACAATGCGCCGCTCATCGTGCTGAACGACGGCAGAGTTTCTTATAACGATCGGCCGATCATTAACCACCTGAACTGGACGGTAAATCCCGGCGAACACTGGCAAATAGTCGGCCCTAACGGTGCCGGTAAGTCCACGCTGCTCAGCCTGGTGACCGGCGATCATCCGCAGGGGTACAGCAACGACCTGACTCTGTTTGGCCGCCGTCGTGGCAGCGGCGAAACCATCTGGGATATAAAAAAGCATATTGGTTACGTGAGCAGCAGCCTGCATCTGGAGTACCGCGTCAGCACCAACGTGCGTAACGTTATTCTTTCGGGCTACTTCGACTCTATCGGCATCTACCAGGCCGTTTCCGACAAGCAACACAAGCTGGTGCAAAACTGGCTGGATATTCTGGGTATCGACAAACGCACCGCCGATGCGCCGTTTCATAGCCTTTCCTGGGGACAGCAGCGGCTGGCGCTAATCGTCCGCGCCCTGGTCAAGCATCCCACGCTGTTGATCCTGGATGAACCGCTACAGGGCCTGGATCCGCTCAACCGCCAGCTGGTACGTCGCTTTATTGATGTGCTCATTAGCGAAGGTTCAACACAGCTGCTGTTTGTTTCCCACCACGCCGAGGACGCACCGGACTGCATTACCCACCGCCTGGCGTTTATTAGGAGTGGAGACGGTTACACTTACCAGGTGGGTCCGCTGGAAAATTAAGCCTATACAGGGATCTGCGGATCCCTGATTTTTTCAGAATTATATCCACTAAATCCCATACCGCCCTGTTTTTAAAATAAAAAATATTAAATTTGGCAATTGAAATTTTTAGTGTAAACGATTCCACCAATTTGGCCTGTGTCACACTTTTCACATCTTTGGTATGCTATCTTCTTCTCACACGATAAGCCTATTGGAGCGAATCATGAAAGTACTGGTTACAGGTGGTAGCGGTTACATTGGAAGTCACACCTGCGTTCAACTGCTACTGCAGGGACATGAAGTGATTATTCTCGACAATCTCTGCAACAGTAAGCGCAGCGTATTGCCGGTCATTGAACGTCTCGGCGGGAAAAGCGCCACCTTTGTCGAAGGCGATATTCGTAATGAAGCGCTGATGACGGAAATTCTCCACGATCACGCGATTGAAGCCGTGATCCATTTCGCCGGTCTGAAAGCCGTCGGAGAGTCCGTCGCCAAACCGCTGGAATACTACGACAATAACGTAACCGGCACGCTGAAATTAGTTTCCGCTATGCGGGCAGCTGGCGTTAAAAACTTCATTTTTAGCTCCTCCGCCACCGTCTACGGCGACCAGCCCAAAATTCCTTATGTTGAAAGTTTCCCGACCGGCACTCCGCAGAGCCCATATGGCAAAAGCAAGCTGATGGTTGAGCAGATCCTGACGGACCTGCAAAAAGCGCAGCCGGACTGGAGCATCGCGCTGCTGCGCTACTTCAACCCGGTCGGCGCGCATCCGTCGGGCGACATGGGGGAAGATCCGCAGGGCATCCCGAACAACCTGATGCCATACATTGCGCAGGTTGCCGTTGGTCGTCGCGAATCGCTGGCGGTCTTCGGTAACGATTACCCGACCGAAGATGGCACTGGCGTTCGTGACTATATTCACGTCATGGACCTTGCCGACGGTCACGTCGCGGCAATGGAAAAACTGGCTGATAAAGCAGGCGTGCATATCTACAACCTTGGCGCAGGCGTCGGCAGCAGCGTGCTTGACGTGGTCAATGCCTTCAGCAAAGCCTGCGGTAAACCGATTAACTACCACTTCGCGCCACGCCGCGACGGCGACCTCCCGGCCTACTGGGCGGACGCTGAAAAGGCCGATCGCGATCTGAACTGGCGCGTGACGCGCAACCTTGACGAAATGGCGCAGGACACCTGGCACTGGCAGTCCCGTCATCCGCAGGGTTATCCAGACTAAGGAACCTTCATGAGCGTATTTAACCCCGTCGACCATCCACATCGTCGTTATAACCCGTTAACCGGGCAGTGGATTCTGGTTTCTCCGCATCGCGCCAAGCGCCCCTGGCAGGGGGCGCAGGAAACGCCGGCAAAGCAAACGTTGCCCGCGCACGATCCGGACTGCTTCCTGTGCCCGGGTAATACCCGCGTCACCGGTGACACTAACCCGAACTACACCGGTACGTTTGTTTTTACCAATGACTTTGCGGCTTTGATGACCGACACCCCTGACGCCCCGGAAAGCGACGACCCGCTAATGCGCTGTCAGAGCGCCCGCGGCACCAGCCGGGTCATCTGCTTCTCGCCAGACCACAGCAAAACGCTGCCGGAACTGAGCGTTGAAGCGCTGGAAGGCGTGGTTAAAACGTGGCAGGAACAGACCGCGGACCTCGGAAAAACCTATCCGTGGGTCCAGGTCTTTGAGAACAAAGGAGCAGCGATGGGCTGCTCCAACCCGCATCCGCATGGCCAGGTATGGGCAAACAGCTTCCTGCCTAACGAAGCGGAGCGCGAAGACCGTCTGCAAAAAGACTACTTCACCGAGCACGGCGCGCCGATGCTGGTGGATTATGCGCAGCGCGAATTGGCCGACGGTAGCCGCACCATCGTCGAGACCGAACACTGGCTCGCCGTGGTCCCCTACTGGGCAGCGTGGCCATTTGAAACCCTGCTGCTACCGAAAGCGCACATCCGGCGCCTGACCGATTTAACCGACGACCAGCGCAGCGACCTTGCTCTGGCGTTGAAAAAGCTGACCAGCCGTTACGACAACCTGTTCCAGTGCTCATTCCCCTACTCGATGGGCTGGCACGGCGCGCCGTTTAACGATGAAGAGAATAATCACTGGCAACTGCATGCGCATTTTTATCCGCCGCTGCTGCGCTCCGCCACGGTGCGCAAATTTATGGTCGGCTATGAAATGCTGGCTGAAACCCAGCGTGACCTGACGGCCGAGCAGGCCGCCGAACGTCTGCGCGCTGTGAGCGACGTCCATTTTCGCGAATCCGGAGTATAACCATGAGTCTGAAAGAGAAAACCCAAGCCCTGTTTGCTGAAAAGTTTGGCTATCCGGCCAGCCACGTTATCCAGGCCCCTGGCCGCGTTAACCTGATCGGCGAACATACCGACTATAACGATGGGTTCGTGCTGCCCTGCGCAATTGATTACCAGACGGTCATCAGCTGCTCGCCACGTGACGATCGTATCGTGCGGGTGATTGCCGCCGATTACGACAATCAGACCGATGAGTTCTCTCTGGACTCGCAGATTACCCGCCACGATACCCAGCAGTGGTCAAACTATGTTCGCGGCGTGGTTAAACATCTCCAGCAGCGGAATAACAACTTCGGCGGCGCAGACCTGGTCATCAGCGGTAACGTGCCGCAGGGCGCAGGACTAAGCTCCTCGGCTTCACTGGAAGTCGCCGTCGGTACCGTGTTCCAGCAGCTTTATCACCTGCCCCTCGACGGCGCGCAGATTGCGCTGAACGGTCAGGAAGCGGAAAACCAGTTCGTTGGCTGCAACTGCGGCATCATGGACCAGCTCATCTCCGCACTCGGTAAAAAAGACCACGCGCTGCTGATCGACTGCCGCTCCTTAGGGACTAAAGCAGTCTCGATGCCAAAAGGCGTCGCGGTGGTAATTATCAACAGTAACTTTAAACGCACACTGGTCGGCAGCGAGTACAACACCCGCCGCGAACAGTGCGAAACCGGCGCTCGCTTTTTCCAGCAGCCCGCTCTGCGTGATGTCACTCTGGCTGAGTTCAACGCTGTCGCCCACGAGCTTGATCCGGTTGTCGCCAAACGCGTTCGCCACGTGCTGACTGAAAACGCCCGTACCGTGGAAGCCGCCACGGCGCTGGAAAAAGGCGATCTGCTGCGAATGGGCGAACTGATGGCGGAATCTCACGCCTCAATGCGCGATGATTTTGAAATTACCGTACCGCAGATTGATACCCTGGTGGAGATCGTCAAAGCGACCATCGGCGATAAAGGTGGTGTCCGCATGACCGGCGGCGGTTTCGGCGGCTGTATTGTCGCGCTGATGCCGGAAGATCTGGTCGATACCGTGCAGCAGGCCGTTGCTAAAGAGTACGAAGCAAAAACCGGTATTAAAGAGACTTTCTACGTCTGCAAGCCGTCTCAGGGAGCTGGACAATGCTAAACCAAACAACGGAGCTGGCGCCGGACGGCCAGCCGTGGAATATTCTCACCCTGCGTAACGGCGCGGGGATGACGGTCACCGTGATGGACTGGGGCGCCACGCTGCTCTCAGCTAAAGTGACGCTGGCTGACGGTAGCGAACGAGAAGCGCTGCTCGGCTGCGCGACCCCTGGCGACTATACGCGCCAGGCCGCTTATCTCGGCGCTTCCGTCGGCCGTTACGCTAACCGAATCGCCAACAGCCGCTTTCCCCTTGATGGCCGCATCGTCAACCTGACGCCGTCCAACGAGGCTGGCCACCAGCTACACGGCGGCCCAGAAGGTTTTGATAAGCGCCGCTGGCAAATTGTTAGCGCCGACGCTCGCCACGCGCTGTTTTCGCTCTCCTCTCACGATGGCGATCAGGGATTTCCCGGCAATCTGACGGCAACGGCGCACTACCGCCTGACCGACGATAACCGGATCTCTATCGAGTATCGCGCCACCGTTGACCAGCCCTGTCCGGTGAATTTGACCAACCACGTCTATTTCAACCTGGATGGTGTGCAGAGCGACGTGCGCAACCATACGCTGCAAATCTTTGCCGATGCTTATCTACCTGTAGAAAGCGACGGTATTCCGGGAGGCGATTTACAAAACGCCACCCTCACCAGCTTCGATTTCCGTACGCCGAAGGTACTGGCGGACGATTTCTTGCGCGACGAAGACCAGCAGAAAGTGAAAGGTTACGACCACGCCTTCCTGCTCCAGGCGCTGGGCAACGCCAGCAGCCCGGCGGCTCACGTCTGGTCGGAGGATAAAAAGCTACAGATGACGGTTTATACCTCCGCGCCGGCCCTGCAATTCTACTCCGGCAACTATCTGGGCGGCACGCCGTCGCGTACAGGGCAACCGTACGATGACTGGCAGGGTCTGGCGCTGGAGAGCGAGTTCCTGCCGGATTCACCGAACCACCCGGAATGGCCGCAGCCAGATTGCGTTCTGCGCCCCGGCGAAGAGTACGTCAGCCTGACGGAATATCAGTTTATTGCCAAATAATCCCCAGCCCTCCTGATGGAGGGTTTTTTTATCCTTTCGCTGAAAAATACGCCACTTACAGACAAAAACATAACCTCTGTTTTACAAGCACCTTACACTGAGCCACTATTTTCGCTATGGTTAGGGATAAGCATTGCCGTGAGGTAAATCACAGCAATATAATGAGAATTGTTATCATTCAAATAAAGCTTGAGGAGTAAGAGAATGGCTGTAACTAAGCTGGTACTCGTTCGTCACGGCGAAAGCCAATGGAATAACGAAAACCGTTTCACCGGTTGGTATGACGTTGACCTGTCTGAAAAAGGCGTTGGTGAAGCAAAAGCAGCCGGTAAGCTGCTGAAAGAAGAAGGCTTCAGCTTCGATTTTGCTTATACCTCTGTGCTGAAACGTGCCATCCACACCCTGTGGAACGTACTGGATGAGCTGGATCAGGCCTGGCTGCCGGTTGAGAAATCCTGGAAACTGAACGAGCGTCATTACGGTGCGCTGCAGGGTCTGAACAAAGCAGAAACCGCTGAAAAATACGGTGACGAGCAGGTTAAGCAGTGGCGTCGTGGCTTTGCGGTAACGCCGCCGGAGCTGACCAAAGACGATGAGCGCTATCCGGGCCACGATCCGCGCTACGCAAAACTGACCGATGCAGAACTGCCAACTACCGAAAGCCTGGCGCTGACTATCGACCGCGTTGTGCCTTACTGGAACGAAACCATTCTGCCGCGCCTGAAAAGCGGTGAGCGCGTGATTATCGCCGCTCACGGTAACTCCCTGCGTGCGCTGGTGAAGTACCTCGACAACATGGGCGAAGCCGAGATCCTCGAACTGAATATCCCGACTGGCGTACCGCTGGTGTATGAGTTCGACGAAAACTTCAAACCTATCAAACACTACTATCTGGGCAATGCCGACGAAATCGCTGCAAAAGCGGCTGCCGTTGCCAACCAGGGCAAAGCGAAGTAATTAATTTACCGGATAGCTCAGGCTATCCGGTAGCTTCTATACCCTGATAACCCCGTCCAGAATCACTTGTGACCTTCCCAGGGAACAGCGCTCCACTCGACTTCGCACATTGAACACTTCCGCTAGATTTTCAGCAGTAATGACCGCCTCCGGCGCACCGCTCGCCACCAACTCCCCTTCTTTAAGCATCAAAACATGTTCACCATGCTGCAAAGCGATGTTGATATCATGCACCACAACCAGCGTGACCATATTTCGCGCTCGGGTCTCCCTTGCAATTAAATCCATCACATGAAACTGATAATTCAGGTCTAGCGCACTAAGAGGTTCATCCAGCAATAACAGCTGCGGATGGTGGATTAGCGATTGCGCAAGCCCTACTAGCTGCCGCTGGCCGCCGGAGAGCTGGTCAAGATAGCGCAACGATAAATGAGCAATACCAAGCTGATCCAGCAATGTCAGAGCCTGTGCTTCTCTGTGGCGAGGCTCCCGATCTCCCGATGCGCGCTGAGCGACAACAACCGATTCCAGTACTTGTAGGTGGACGCCCTGCGGCAGCGACTGCGGTAAAAACACCACTTTCTTTGCGCGTTCGGCAAAAGATAGCGACAGCAGGTTTTCTCCTGCCAATAGCACTTCGCCATACGCTTTGTTCAGCCCGGCCAATGAACGTAGCAAAGTCGATTTCCCGCAGCCATTTGGCCCCAAAAGAACAGTAATTTTTCCGCAAGGGAGTTCTGAAATATTCAGATTGCGGATCATCGGCCTTTTAAGGTACCCGGCGTTGATTCCCCGAAGGCTCAAGCCGCTCATGACATACTCCCGCGATGGCGCACAATAATGCTCAGGAAAAACGGTACACCAACTAACGAGGTAACGATTCCGACGGGAATAATAATGCCAGGAAAAATATTCTTAGACGCAATAGAAGCCAGTGAAAGCACCAGCCCACCGGTCAACACGCTACCGGGTAGAAAAAAGCGATGGTCTTCACCAAATAGCATGCGCGCAATATGCGGCGCTACAAGCCCGATAAAACCAATCGGACCGACAAATGCAACCGATAGCGCCGACAGCAAGCTAATACGCAGCAACGAAGATAAACGCAGGCGGCGTACATCAATGCCAAAACTCATGGCGCGATCTTCCCCGAGACGCAGTGCCGTAAGCTGCCAGGCGCTACGCATTGACCACAGCATGACAATAACAAACGCCAGCGCCAGGGTGAGCAATTTCTCCCATGATGCTCGCGCCAGACTGCCCATCGTCCAGAACACCAGTCCCTGCAAAGTGTCTTCATCGGCAATAAACTGCATCATCGACACCAGGGCATTAAAGGTAAAAACCAGAGCAATACCAAACAGCACCACCCCGGAGGTGGCGACGCGGGTCCAGCGGGTAATACCGTCCAGCAGCAATGCGGACAATAAGGCAAAAGCAAACGCATTCGCCGGAATAGCCCACGATGGGGGCACTCCAGGAATGCTAATCCCCAATATAATGGCTAACGCAGCGCCGAATGCCGCCGCGGATGACACCCCAAGAGTGAATGGGCTGGCCAGCGGGTTATTCAGGATAGTTTGCATTTCAGCACCCGCCAGACCAAGCGCCATACCCACTAACAGCGCCATCAGCGCATAAGGTAAACGGATCTGCCAGACAATAATCCGCGTCCCAGGACTGACGCTCGCCGGATGTAAAAGGCTTTGCCAGAGTTCAGTAAGAGACAAGCCCGCCGGACCAAATGTAAAGTCCAACAGCAGCGACACGATAATTGCCAGCGCTATCCCTAGCGCCAACAGTAGCCGTTTGCGTACGATCAGGCGATAACGACGGCTAATCGACACTAACGACCTGTCATCAGTAGGTTGCGACATAACAATCCTTCGAGGTCGGCCTATTTCGGCGGGTTGAGCACATCGTTAATCTGCGCATCATTGAGCGTTATGCCAAAAAATTGCTGATAAAAATGACGCGTTTCCAGATTCATATCCACATCGGCAAAGCGCTGGGGGTAGAGCATTTTAGCCAACCAGAGGAACTGCATGGCCTCCTCGCTGGTTTCCCTACACCACCAGAACATCCCTTTCGGATTCACGTAAACACGATGGTTGAGTACCGCATCAACCTGTGACCACTGAGGAGAGGTCATAATCGTATCAGCATCGCGCTTATTCATCGCCACGATAACGGCTGGATTCGCCGCAACAATTCGCTCAAGCGGTACTTCCCCGGCTCGATTCGGTTTATTCGTAAACCAGTTTTCAGCAATGTTCCTTGCGCCAGCAAGCTCCATCCAGTCCTGGTTAAGCGATGGTTTTCCGGTTGTGGTCAGCGGGTTTCCCATACTGTGATACACCGCAACACGCTCATTTGGCGGCACATCTTTCAGGCGCTCTTTCACCAGCGCTACATTGTGCTCAAAATAGTGCTGGTAGCGTTTCGCCTTTTCCTGAGCATCAGGCCCCAGCACATCTGCCGTTTTTTGAATCCTTGAGGTTAGAGCCGGCATTGAGTTGGCTTCAAAGGCCAAAACCCGCACGCCTGCCTGCTCAAGCAGAGCTTGTTTCGGCACGGTCATCGATTTCGGCACAAACAGCAGTTGAGTACCCAATGAAATAATCTGCTCAGGATCAAGTTCATGGCCACTATTCACACTTACAGCAGCAACATCATCAATGCGCGGCAAACTCTGACGAAACAACGGGATCTTTTTGGCGACCATCGACGTACCGACGATGTTATCGCCATAGCCCAGCATGGTAATGATGGTATTCTGCGCAGGCCACGGTGAAGCGATGCGAACGTCGCTGTGCGGTTGTGCAGCAAACACACCTCCCGCAACCAGCCAGACCAGAACCGCGAAAACACGATTGAACATCATCACTTACCCCTTAAAAATCAAAGGTTACAGTGGCGCGCACCTCTCGCCCGCTGCCAATAAAAGCGCTCGGCGAGCCATTATCACCATCGGTACCTGACGGGAAAATTGATGCCCAATAATGCTTGTCGAACACGTTATTCACGGCCACACGGAAGGTCGTCGGCAGGTTGTTGATTTTGGTAGTGTAACGAGTACCTAGATCCCACGTGGTATAACTGCTGGCCCACGCGGTGTTGGTGTCGTTAGCCGCGCGTTTCCCGGTATAATGAACGTTCGCGCTATAAACCCACTGCGGCATGGACGGTAAACTGTATTCCGCCAGCAGGTTTGCCTGCACTTTAGGTACACCAACAACCTGCTTATCGCTGGTGGAATCGCTGACGGTATCTTTCAGTTTCGGATTGAGGAACGTTACGCCGCTATAGATGTTCAGCCCTTGCCAGAGGTTGCCGGATGCGGTGAGTTCCAGCCCGTTGTTGACCTGGTTCCCCTGATCTTTATACACATTGTCATTAGGATCTACGTATGCAAAAGGGCGCTCGAGGCGAAACAGCGCCGCACCAAGGTTCATCCCCGCTATATCGGCTTTTAGCCCCATCTCATACTGTTTACTACGATATGGGTCGAGGGTTTGTCCGGCATTTTTAACATCGCTGTTCGTCGGCGCCGTTCCTCCCTGCTCCAGAGATTCTGCATAGCTCACATAGGCCATCACATTCGGCGTAATTTTATACATTACCGCCGCATTCGGACTCAGGCCGTTTTCATCAATTTGAGCCGTTTTGTCACCGCTTTTATCGTAATTTTTTGACTGGATCCAACTCTGACTGAGGTAGAACATAGCGGACCACTTCGGCGTCAGCGTCACGGTATCCCCAATCGTAATGCTCTGCTGAGTATTAACACTGGATTTATAGCGCGAGCCGTTAGTGTTGATTTTGCCATCACCCTGTTCGTACATTTCCGACGGATGATACATATTGGTCGTTCCCCAGTTATACGTCGCTCCGGTCCCTTTTGCGCCATAGATCGACCAGACGTAACCGGTAGTCGAGAGCGCAATATCATGACCGATAGAGCCCGTATCCACATGCCCGCTTAACGTCGCGGTATTGCTCAACACCCGGAAACGTCCCGCCGCCGTGGAGTCTTTCATTGAACGGCTGATATCGCCCTGATTATTGATTATTTTGCTGGAAACGCTACGCATTGCGCGGTCCGCCTGCTGCCAGCCCACCCCTGCTGTCAATGACCAGTCATCATTGAAATAATGAATCAGTCGCGTGCTCACGGTGTCGGTCGTCAGGTCATTACCGGCGGTACTTAGCGCGAGGTTCTTATTTTTCCCATCGGGTGCGGAAGGCAGTTTGATACCGGGACCGTAACTAAAGCTTCCCGGATATCCCTTTTGAATAAACTCATAATGGCTGGCATCCAGCTGCAGCTGAGTTCCCGGTTGAATATTCCAGTCCAAAGCAACGGAAAGCAGTTTACGACGCAGCGTACTGTCATCCAGGTTACCCTCACCTTCCTGGTTCAAAACGTTGACGCGATAGCCAAAGCGGTTTTCATCATCGAAATGTCCGCCTAAATCAGCGTGACCGGTGAAGGCGCTACGACTTTGATAACCCAGGGTAACTTTGCGTAGTGTCTCTTGTGTAGGACGTTTAGCCACAAAATTAAACTGTCCTGCCGGGCTTGCCGGGCCATAAAGCGCCCCGGTTAAGCTATTAAGAACGTCCAGTCGCTCAAGCATTTCGACCGGAAATGCCGTTGTGGAGACAATATTTAAGCCATCAAGTCGGCTATTCGCGACAACACTACCCTGCATACCCCGGCTTTGCGGTCTGCCAACATCCATTCCGCCTCGCGCCTGCATTTGCGTGCTGGGGGAATACTTCAGCAATTCGCTCACGCTGTGCGCCTGCTGATTTTCAATCATTTCTTTGGTGACGGTCGTTGTGGAATACGGCGTTTCGACCCAACTTCTGTTTCCCAGCGGTCCGATATCAATATCATTTGTTTTGAATCCGGAGCCTGATTCAGCATGCGTCGAATTACCTGAAAGCTTGCTGGTCACAACCATGACCTCTTCCGGGGAGGCGGCAGCAAAGGTGCTTTGTGGTGTCAGAGTAAGGAGTAAAGGAAATAAAGATGCCAGTTGGATAGGTTTATGCATAATGAATATCTGTCGTTATGTAAAAATTTATATTACGATCGACAAATATGTAAAAATTTGATTTCAATCATCTCAAAAGTTTTAAACGCGGAATTAACCCTTTGTGATTAAAGAAAATTAAATACAAAAAAACCGGCTTCATTAGCCGGTTTTTTTGACCTAGAAAATGCTTCAGCTAGCCGCGACGCGCTTTTACCGCATCCGCCAGTTGACGCAGGATAACATCGGTGTCTTCCCAGCCAATACAGGCATCGGTAATACTTTTGCCGTAGGTCAGGGGCTCGCCGCTCTCGAGGTTCTGATTACCTTCCACCAGGTGGCTCTCAATCATCACGCCCATAATCGACTGTTCGCCACCAGCAACCTGTTGACACACGTCCACGCCGACATCCATCTGCTTTTTAAACTGCTTGCTGGAGTTGGCATGACTAAAATCGATCATGATCTGAGCAGGAAGACCCGCTTTCGCCAGCCCAACCTTCACTTCAGCGACGTGCTGCGCGCTATAGTTTGGCTCTTTACCGCCGCGCAGGATGATATGGCAATCGCTGTTACCGCTGGTGTTCACGATAGCCGAATGGCCCCACTTGGTCACCGACAGGAAGCAGTGCGGCGCACCGGCAGCATTAATCGCGTCAATCGCGACTTTAATCGTCCCGTCGGTACCGTTTTTGAAACCAACCGGGCAAGAGAGGCCGGAAGAGAGTTCGCGATGCACCTGAGACTCAGTGGTACGCGCGCCAATCGCTCCCCAGCTCATCAGATCGGCAAGATACTGCGGGGTGATCATATCGAGGAATTCCCCGGCAGCAGGCAGCCCGCTGTCGTTGATATCCAGCAGCAGCTTACGCGCAATACGCAGACCATCATTGATGCGGAAGCTGTTATCCATATGCGGATCGTTAATCAGCCCTTTCCACCCCACGGTGGTGCGCGGTTTCTCAAAATAAACGCGCATCACGATTTCCAGCTCGCCTTTTAGCTCTTCACGGAGCTTGAGCAGACGTTCAGCGTACTCTTTTGCCGCCGCCGGATCGTGAATAGAACATGGCCCAATCACCACCAGCAGGCGATCGTCATTGCCTTTCAGGATCTGATGGATTGCTTTGCGAGCATGCGCGACGGTATTCGCAGCATTTTCGGTAGCAGGGAATTTTTCCAGGAGCGCAACGGGAGGTAATAATTCGTTGATCTCTTTAATGCGTAAATCGTCGTTCTGATAATTCATCTTATTTCCAGCGTTGCCATACTTATCTAGTTAAATGCAATCCCTCCAATCTATCTCTTCAGTCAAAAAGTGTAAACATGATTTTACAGCACCGACAGAATACTCCTGGAATTAGGCTAAATTCGACCATAAAGTAGCGAAATGATGGCCATAAACTACAATTTTTAACTGTTAGAACTTAATTTTCTTTAGCATTCAGCATTATATATTAATGCCGTTCGCTGATACCGAGCCTTCAACTATCGCCAGTTAAACCTCGGAAAAATGCACTGTTGGAAGCGTTGTCCGACAAATCGACCATGACAGGAGCATCTAATGAAAACGAACAAACTTACTAGCCTTTTCCTCGCAGCAACCCTGAGCCTGGCTAGCGGCGCGGTTATTGCCGCCGATGCTGGCGCGCAATCTAATAACGGGCAGGCCAACTCGGCAGCCGATGCCGGACAGGTCGCACCTGACGCACGGGAGAACGTAGCGCCTAACAATGTGGACAACGGCAACATTAATACTGGTTCCGGCAATACCGGCGGCACTATGCTCCACCCCGATGGCTCAAATATGAACCATGACGGCATGTCGAGCGATGAAGTGCATAAAAACTCGATGTGTAAAGATGGTCGTTGCCCGGATACCGATAAAAAAATCGGCCAGGGCGATGCCAGTAAAACTGACGGCACCACCCAATAATTGTCGTGTGATGTTGATAATTAAGGAGAGCTCAGGCTCTCCTTTTGCATTTTGTTAAACTAAAAGCGCGATGTTGTCATAAAGTAATAGGGAAAATAATAACGTAGGGATGGCGCCATGGGGCACTCACACTCGCATACTCCTGCTCAACAACCTGAAGATAATAATGCTCGCCGCCTGCTGCTGGCGTTCTGTATAACCGCCGGATTTATGCTGGTTGAGGTCGTTGGCGGACTGCTCTCAGGCTCGTTGGCACTGCTGGCCGATGCCGGGCATATGCTTACCGACGCGGCAGCTTTGCTATTCGCTTTTTTAGCCATTCACTTTGCCCGCCGTCCGCCGAATACCCGCCACACTTTTGGTTGGCTGCGGCTGACCACGCTGGCGGCATTTCTCAACGCAATCGCCCTGGTGGTAATTACCATCCTGATCGTCTGGGAGGCCATCCAGCGCTTTCATCATCCTCAACCGGTTGCCGGTAAAACGATGATGATCATCGCCGTTGCCGGGTTGTTGGCCAATATCCTGGCATTCTGGATCCTGCATCGCGGCGATGAGGAACGTAACCTCAACGTGCGGGCCGCCGCTCTGCACGTACTAGGGGATATACTCGGTTCCGTCGGAGCGATAATCGCCGCAATAGTGATTCTTACCACCGGCTGGACGCCTATCGACCCGATTCTCTCCGTGCTGGTATCGTGTTTGGTTTTGCGTAGTGCCTGGCGTTTGCTTCAGGAGAGTATCAATGAACTTCTGGAAGGTACGCCGCGTTCGCTTGATGTCGATGCACTCAAGCGCGACTTACGCCGCTCAATACCGGAAGTGCGCGACGTTCATCATGTTCATGCCTGGCTGGTGGGTGAGAAAACGGTGATGACGCTGCATGTTCAGGTAGTGCCGCCGCACGATCACGACGGCCTGCTGGAGCGCATTCTACATTTCTTACAGCATAAATATGAGATTGAACACGTTACGGTACAGATGGAATATCAGCCTTGTAACGGCCCGGAGTGCCGTCTTAACATGACGCACGCCGGGCATGAACATCACCACCACCACTAGCGAGAAAACGCGTGAGAGCCGCGCTCACGCGCGCTGTTAATCCACATTCGACTGCCGTTGAGCGCAATGAATGTCAAAAGCAGATATTCCAGCGACATTGCGTAGACGCCCTGAAGGGCAAAAATAACCACGCTAATGACGTTGATAATCACCCACAGCAGCCAGTTCTCAACATATTTACGCGTCATCAGAATCATCGCCGCAATCGACAACACCATCATGCAAGAGTCCCAGAATGGGAAGGCATCTGGCTGTAGTTCCGGCATTGCAACCTGTAAACCCAGCATCTGCATCAGCGCGACGGCAATCCGCGTCAGAAACGCAAAGACAGGGTTAATAAATACCGTCATCAAGCCAATCGCCGCCACGCAGGCAACCAGCCAACCCAACGCTTTCGGCAGCGGCAACCAGCGGATTTGCAGCTCCGCCTGATTATCACTGGTTTGCCGTGACCAGGCGTACCAGCCGTAGACGTTGGCCGCGAAGAAAAAGACCTGCAGCAAAAGGCTTGCGTAGAGCTGAATCTGGAAGAAGATAATGGCGAACAAAGTCACATTGATCAGCCCAAATGCATAGTTGCTGATCTTCTCCAGGCTTGCCAACCAGATGCATAAAAGACCGGCGACGGTGCCAACCGCTTCAATCCACGATAGATCGTACCCACCGGTGCCAATGGGTATGTGCACTAATATGTTCTGCGTACTAAAAAAATCCATCTTTTCCCCAGAGCGTACTGTGACGCAGTAATGAGTTATCCCCGAAGTGTAGCCGCAAAATCGAGCATTCTGTTCAGCGGGACCAACGCCCCGGTACGCAGATGTTCATCAACATGAATTTCATGTTCAGCACCTCCTTTCTCCAGCCCTTCAGCAATTGCCTTCAAGCCGTTCATCGCCATCCACGGACAATGCGCGCAGCTGCGGCAGGTTGCCCCTTCGCCAGCCGTAGGCGCTTCCAACAGCTCTTTCTCCGGTACCGCCTGCTGCATTTTGTAGAAAATACCGCGGTCTGTGGCCACTATTAGCTGCTTCTGCGATAGCGTTTTAGCCGCATTGATTAACTGACTTGTTGAACCCACCGCATCGGCCATATCGACAATCGCCTGTGGTGATTCAGGGTGAACCAGCACCGCCGCATCAGGATAAAGGGCTTTCATTCTTGCCAGCGCTTGAGTTTTGAATTCATCATGAACAATGCAAGCCCCCTGCCAGCACAGCACATCAGCACCAGTCTGTTTTTGGACGTAGCTGCCCAAATGGCGGTCCGGTGCCCAGATGATTTTTTCGCCCATGCTATCAAGATGCTCAATGAGTTCGACCGCAATACTGGAGGTTACAACCCAGTCAGCACGAGCCTTAACCGCCGCAGAAGTATTGGCATAGACCACCACGGTACGATCCGGGTGAGCATCGCAGAAGGCGCTAAACTCCTCAATCGGGCAGCCCAGGTCGAGAGAACACTCGGCATGCAGCGTGGGCATCAGGATGGTTTTTTCCGGACTGAGGATTTTTGCCGTTTCCCCCATAAAGCGCACTCCGGCAACCAGCAACGTTGAAGCAGAGTGACGAGCGCCGAACCGAGCCATCTCCAGGGAATCCGAGATACAGCCGCCGGTCTCCTCAGCCAGTTGCTGAATTTCCGGGTCGGTGTAGTAATGGGCAACCATCACCGCATCGCGCTCGCGCAGCAGGCGTTTAATCTTTTCACGATAGAAGTGCTTCTCATCGCGGCTTAACGGCATTGGCTTCGGCGGAAAAGGATAAATCGCCGCTTCCGGGTCAAACATTACGCTCATCTTGCAGTCTCGTTTCGCTGGCTTAACTTTCAGACCGTAATCAGCCTGTAAAAAGGCATTAATCGGCCATGGTGTTTTATATGCTAAACAAGATAGCCGATTGTACGGAAAATGTCGTGAGGTATTTTATTACTTAGCCAGCATTTCCCGGAGGCGATGCTGCGCATCTGTCCGGGCTACCGGCCTGTGCAAGATGCAAGGCACCAAGGTGGAATAGCGCAACATTGGATAATGTGGTACTTGAGGAAAGGCTGGATAGCAAAAAAGCGCCTTTAGGGCGCTTTTTTACATTGGTGGGTCGTGCAGGATTCGAACCTGCGACCAATTGATTAAAAGTCAACTGCTCTACCAACTGAGCTAACGACCCCTTGCGGGATTTTACTGCTTGAAGTATTCAGGATGGTGGGTCGTGCAGGATGACTCGGCTTCGCCTCGCCCTACGGGCCGTTACTAACGTAACGTTATCCTTCACGCTTACTACCAGTGCTTACCTAAGCATTGGTGGGTCGTGCAGGATTCGAACCTGCGACCAATTGATTAAAAGTCAACTGCTCTACCAACTGAGCTAACGACCCGCTCGGGTACTTCCTGAATCTTTCTTCACTCGTCACCAATCGAAATTGGTGGGTCGTGCAGGATGACTCGCTTTCGCTCGCCCTACGGGCCGTTGCTGATGCAACGTTATCCTTCACGTTTAACATCTGAGTTTGATGTTAAATTGGTGGGTCGTGCAGGATTCGAACCTGCGACCAATTGATTAAAAGTCAACTGCTCTACCAACTGAGCTAACGACCCGAGTGGTGGGTGATGACGGGATCGAACCGCCGACCCCCTCCTTGTAAGGGAGGTGCTCTCCCAGCTGAGCTAATCACCCGATACTACGCTGGATACTGCTTTTAGTGGTGGGTCGTGCAGGATTCGAACCTGCGACCAATTGATTAAAAGTCAACTGCTCTACCAACTGAGCTAACGACCCACTATTTTCGCCGCTTTGGGCTTGTTCGATATCCCTTGGCAACGGCGGCATATATTACTGATTTCAGAATTCAGCGCAACAACAATTTAGATAAAGATCGCTTAACTGCTTAGGATTCATGCGACAAGACCAGAAATAACGCGATTTCTGGTCATGCCATAATCATCCGAGTGCGCTAAGACGCTTTTGCGCTTGTTTGGCGCCATCGGTGCCAGGAAATTTACTGACAACCTGCTGGTAAACTGCTTTCGCTTTTGCAGTATCGCCTTTGTCCTGCATGATCACGCCGACTTTAAACATCGCATCGGGTGCCTTCGGGGATTTTGGGTAGTTCTTCACCACGGAAGCGAAATAATACGCGGCATCGTCTTTTTTACCCTTGTTGTAATTCAACTGACCGAGCCAATAGTTGGCATTCGGTTGATACGTTGAGTCAGGGTACTTTTTAACGAAGTTCTGAAAGGCAGCAATCGCATCTTCCTGGCGGGAAGAATCCTTCACCAGCGCGATAGCCGCATTGTAATCGGTATTCGCATCGCCAGTCTGCACCGGCGCGCCTGACGAAGCCGCTGGCGCAGTCGCCGTAGCCCCCTGATCGCCCGCAGATGCCTGCGTTTGCGCTCCCGTCGCACCGCCGCCACTGCTCAGACCGTCGATCTGCAGCAGGATCTGCTTCTGGCGTTCAACAACCTGATTCAGCTGATACTGGCTTTCCTGGATTTGACCGCGCAGGGAATCAATATCGGACTGATTATCGGAGAGTTGCTGCTGGAGTTGGGTTAAAAGCTGGCTGTGAGCATTGGAAATACGCTCGAGTTGAGTGACGCGGTCTTCGACCGAGCCTGAGCCGACACTACTGATTGGCGCCTGAGCAAAAGCGGCCCAGGGGGCCGCTATGCCAACCAGTAACGACAGACTCAACAGATGATGTCTGAAGTTACTGCTCATGCAATTCTCTTAGTAAACCAGTACGGCGCGACGGTTTTTGGCGTAAGCCGCTTCGTCGTGGCCCAGTACTGCAGGTTTTTCTTTACCGTAAGAAACGATGGAGATCTGGTCGGCAGAAACACCTTTGCCCTGCAGATACATCTTAACGGCGTTAGCACGACGCTCACCCAGAGCGATGTTGTATTCCGGAGTACCACGCTCATCCGCATGACCTTCTACGGTCACTTTGTAGGATGGGTTGCTACGCAGGAAGTTAGCGTGCGCGTCCAGCATTGCAGCGAAGTCAGAACGGATATCGTATTTGTCCAGATCGAAGTAAACGATATTGTTCTGCTGCAGCTGTTGCATCTGCAGACGAGCCTGCTCTTCGGAAGACATGTTGCCGCCGTTAGCGTTACCGTCCATACCAGTGCCGGCACCCAGCATGCCTTCACCGCTCTGGTCGTTGCTGGCGTTCTTGTTAGAAGAACACGCTGCGATTGCCATAACCGGCAGAGCGATCAACAGCCCTTTCAGCACTTTGTTCAGTTGCATTTCTTTGATTCCTTTAATAATCAATTATTTATTATCACAGATACGGCGACCAGGCAGGTGATTTTACCTGTCCATCAGTTGCCGGAAGACGCGCTTTGAAACGCCCATCTGTAGAAACCAGATTCAGCACGGATCCCATCCCCTGAGAAGAGCTGTAGATTACCATAGTGCCGTTAGGTGCCAGACTCGGCGTTTCATCTAAAAACGTTGATGACAGAACCTGCACACCACCCGCTTCCAGATCTTGTTTGGCAATGTGCTGCTGACCACCGGCCGAGCTTACCATTACCATAGTTTTACCATCTGCGCTCACGTCCGCGTCCTGGTTTTGTGAACCTTCCCAAGTAATACGCTGCGGCGTGCCGCCATTAATATTGACTTTATACACCTGTGGACGACCGGCCTGGTCGGAAGTAAAGGCCAGGTTCTGGCTATCCGGGAACCAGCTTGGTTCGGTGTTGTTGCTGCGACCGTTGGTCACCTGGCGAATCTGACCAGAGCCCAGATCCATGACGTACAGGTTCAGGCTACCGGTTTTCGACAGGGCGAAGGCCAGTTTGCTACCATCCGGAGAGAACGACGGCGCGCCGTTATGCTGCGGGAACGAAGCAATCTGACGAACAGAGCCGTTAGCCAGCGTCTGGACGACCAGCGCAGAACGACCGCTTTCAAAGGTTACATAGGCCAGCTTAGCGCCATCCGGAGACCAGGCCGGAGACATCAGCGGCTGGGTGGAACGGTGAACGAGGAACTGGTTGTAGCCATCGTAGTCAGATACGCGCAGCTCATACGGGAACTGACCACCGTTGGTCTGCACAACGTAGGCGATACGGGTACGGAAAGCGCCCTTGATACCGGTCAGCTTCTCAAATACCGCGTCGCTGGCAGCATGCGCGGCATAGCGCAGATACTGTTTAGTGACTTTAAATGAGTTCTGAGCAAGCACGGTACCCGGCGCACCGCCGGTATCAACCAGCTGGTAGGCCACGTTATAGGAACCGTCCGGGTTTTGCGTAACCTGGCCGACGACAACGGCATCAACACCGAGCGCAGACCATGCCGCAGGCTGCACTTCCTGAGCGCTGCCCGGCTGCTGAGGCAGGCGAGAGCGATCGAGCGGATTAAACTTGCCGCTGTTACGCAGGTCAGCCGCCACAATACCACCCACATCTTCCGGCGCAGCACCCTGCCCCGCCCACTGGAACGGCACAACGCCGATTGGGCGTGCCGAGTCAACCCCTTGGGTAATCTCGATACGTACTTCTGCGTGCAGCACTGCCGCCCACAGCATTAAAAAACCAAATGCTACTCGTAATGCCTGCTTCATCATATCTCCCTTATCCAGGCGGAAAGCCCACGATAATTTAGCAGAATGTTAACAAACTCAAATACACAAAACTACCAAAACCCTGGGACTACCGAAGTTTGTTTTCCCCGTCGGAACGGGGAAAACTATCACTGAGGTTTGAAGTCCAGTGGCGCATTTTTGAATGTTTCATAAACAGCCTGCGACGGCGGTTTAGGGAACTTCGTCATTCGGCTCGTTGCCGCCAGCATTTGCTGACAGAACGCCGGATCGCCGCCTTCCGATTTCACACTTAACAGCGTTCCATCCTGAGCCAGATTCACACGTAAAGTACAGGTTTTGCCCTTATAGGTATCCCAGTCGTAGAGATGACCTTTAATCGCAGCCTGAACCTGTGAAATATAGCTGTTAATCTCAGCCTGAGATGCCCCACCCTGCCCCTGCTTACTTCCTTTAGCAGGTGCAGAGCCTCCAGCGCTACCGCTAGTGTTACCTTTCGGCGCATTCTTACCAGAGCTCAGGTCGCCGAGAAGATCGTCAACGCCGTTAGCCTCTTTTGCAGCAGCGGCTTTCTTCGCGGCTGCGGCCTTAGCAGCAGCGGCTTTCGCTGCTTTATCGGCGGCAGCCTTTTCTGCGGCAGCGGCTTTCGCTGCGGCGGCTTTCTCAGCTGCGGCTTTTTCCGCTGCGGCGGCTTTATCGGCTGCCGCTTTCTCGGCAGCAGCTTTCTGCGCAGCGGCTTTTTCTGCCGCTTTTTCGGCGGCAGCTTTTTCAGCAGCTGCCTGTTTAGCCGCTTCCTGTTGAGCTTTCTTCTCTGCCTGCTGCTGCGCTTTCTTCTCGGCTTCTTGCTGAGCTTTCTTCGCCGCATCGGCTTCGGCTTTCTTCTGTGCGTCCGCGGCTGCTTTCGCGGCTTCCGCTTCTGCCTGTTTTTTCGCATCAGCCGCCGCTTTTGCTGCAGCCGCTTCGGCTAGTTTAGCCTGAGCATCAGCCTTTGCTTTCGCATCCGCAGCGGCTTTGGCGGCAGCTTCCTGCGCCTCTTTCGCCTGAGCGTCTGCTTTAGCCTTTGCCGCAGCGGCAGCTTTCGCAGCAGCTTCCTCAGCCTGTTTCTGCTGTTCTTTTGCTTCTTTAGCCGCTTCCTGCGCCTGCAGACGATCCTGTTCCAGCTGTTTCAGCCGTTCCTGCTCGGCGGCCTGTTTCTCACGTAGCTCTTCCGCCTGCTGCTGAGCCTGCTTTTCACGCTGCTCGGCAGCACGACGGGCGCTGGCCTGCTGTTGCTGTTGGCGGTTGTAATTATTCACAACCGCTCCCGGATCGACCATTACCGCATCTATAGAAGAACCGCCGCCACCGCCGGCTGAAGCGTCCAGATGCTCGTCAAACGAACTCCATATCAGCAGCGCTATCAATACGATATGCAGCGCGACTGAAACTATGATCGCTCGTTTAAGCTTGTCGTTTTGTTCGGTTGCCTTTGACACTATCGGTTCCCAAAAACTGTTCGCCTGTTCCCGTTAATAACGCCAGCTATAAGACGGTTTCGTCCAAAAGCCGACATCCTGGCGGGCGTGCATACTCCGAGCGATTAGATCGGCTTAGTCATCAAGCCAACCGATTTAACCCCTGCGCTATGCAACAGGTTAAGCGCTTTAATAATCTCATCGTAAGGTACCTCTTTGGCACCACCGATCAGGAATACCGTTTTCTCATTCGCTTCAAGTCGACGCCTGGCTTCGGCAATAACCTGCTCCGGCGGCAGCTGCGACAGCGTTTCCGGGCCAATTTTCACGTTGTACTGCCCTACTCCGGAAACCTCAACGATCACCGGCGGTTCATCGTTGCTTTTCACCGCCTGTGATTCCGTTGCGTCCGGCAGGTCGACCTCCACGCTCTGCGTAATGATCGGCGCTGTCGCCATAAAGATCAGCAACAACACCAACAGGACATCCAGCAGCGGAACGATGTTGATCTCGGACTTCAGTTCGCGACGCCCGCGTCCACGTGCTCTGGCCATGGCTTACCCCTTATTGCTTTCGCTGCTGGTAAACGCCTGACGGTGCAGAATGGCGGTGAACTCTTCCATAAAGTTGTCGTAGTTCAGCTCAAGTTTGTTCACGCGCTGGTTCAGGCGGTTATAGGCCATGACCGCCGGAATAGCGGCAAATAGACCGATTGCGGTCGCGATCAGCGCTTCTGCGATGCCCGGCGCAACCATTTGCAACGTCGCTTGTTTTACCGCACCTAGCGCGATAAAGGCGTGCATGATCCCCCACACGGTACCAAACAGGCCGATATACGGGCTGATAGAACCGACCGTGCCGAGGAACGGAATATGCGTCTCCAGGGTTTCCAGCTCGCGGTTCATCGAAATACGCATGGCGCGCGATGCCCCTTCGACAATTGCTTCCGGCGCATGGCTGTTCGCACGATGCAGGCGGGCAAATTCTTTGAAACCGCTGTAGAAGATTTGTTCCGAACCGGTCAAATTATCGCGACGGCCCTGGCTTTCCTGATACAGACGAGAAAGCTCAATACCGGACCAGAATTTATCTTCAAACGCTTCGGCTTCACGCGATGCCGAGTTGAGAATACGCGTTCTCTGAATAATGATGGCCCAGGAGGCGATGGAAAAACAAACTAAAATCAACATGATAAGTTTAACCAGAAGGCTCGCCTTCAGGAACAAATCAAGGATATTCATCTCAGTCACTGCTTAAACTCCGCGACAATAGACTTGGGAAGCGCACGAGGCTTCATTAAGAGTGGATCAACGCACACGATAAGAACCTCAGCTTCATTCAAAACGACGTTCTCGGCGTTGACGATTCGCTGCGTGAAAACCAGGGAAGTGCCTCGCATTGAGGTGATCTCCGTCTGGATTTCGAGCATGTCGTCGAGTCTGGCGGGCGCAAAATATTCCAGAGTCATTTTGCGAACCACGAAGGCAACTCGTTCAGCCAGCAAAACCTGTTGGCTGAAGTGATGGTGGCGCAGCATCTCTGTGCGTGCTCTTTCATAAAAAGCGACGTAGCTGGCGTGGTAAACCACACCACCGGCGTCGGTGTCTTCGTAATAGACCCGAACCGGCCATCGAAACAGCGTTGTATTCACTTTACATCCCGGTAATGCAACAAAAGGTTAGTGCTTTCAAACTTCGCTACTATACGCGCGGGAATCGTGGTTTGGAATGGGGGAAAGTAAACGACGAGTAAATTTTTATGGGCTTATGCAAGCCCATATGGTTAACAGAGATTTCTTATTCAAAAGAAGAAAAAAAACAGGCCCAAAACGAGCACAATATCAGCGATAAGTGGACAAAAAATTCCCTGCCAGTGAATGGCGCGCGGACGGAAGCCCACGCCGTGGATAACACCGGTACAAACCGCCCACATCAGCAAGAAGCCGTGCCAGATCTCCAGCTCGCTGGTTTTTGCCGCAAAGCGCGACGGATCCCAGAAGATGCAGCCCGCTAACGCCAGCGCCATCAATAAGGAAAGCGCCCTTAACGGGCGCTTGTCCATTATCGCGTAAAGGGTCGCGATAATACTCATCAGTGTTCTTCTTTACCTGCTTTGGTGGCTTCCACGTGCTCAAGCGCAAGCGCGGTAATCACCCCAAAGGCACAGGCAAGAAGCGTTCCCAAAATCCATGCGAAATACCACATATATAGCTCCTTACCTTAGTACAGCGAATGGGTGTTCTTTTCGATATCTTCGCGAGTGATGCGACCGAACATTTTCCAGTAACACCAGGTGGTGTAACACAGAATAATGGGTACGAAGACAGCAGCCACGTAAGTCATCACGTTCAGCGTCAGCTGGCTGGAGGTCGCGTCCCACATGGTCAGGCTCGCGTTCATCGCCGTACTGGATGGCATAATGAACGGGAACATCGCGATACCGGCAGTCAGAATGATGCACGCCAGCGTCAACGAGGAGAACAGAAACGCCCAGGCGCCTTTATCCGCTTTCGTCGAGATGACGGTCAGCAGCGGCAGCACCACGCCCAGAACAGGAATCGCCCACAGCGCTGGCATATTGTTAAAGTTCACCATCCAGGCACCTGCTTCACGCGCCACTTCTTTGGTCAGCGGGTTAGACGGCCCGGTATGATCCATGACGGACTTCACCACATAGCCATCAATGCCGTAGTAGACCCACACACCAGCCAGCGCGAAACAGACCAGCGTGACCAGCGCAGCCACCGTGGAGACGGAGCGGGTACGCAGGTGCAGTTCACCCACGGTACGCATCTGCAGGTAGGTCGCCCCCTGAGTCAGGATCATCCCCACGCTGACAATACCTGCCAACAGGCCAAACGGGTTCAGCAGTTGGAAGAAGTTGCCGGTATAGTACAGGCGCAGATATTCGTCGACGTGGAACGGGACGCCCTGCAGCAGGTTACCGAACGCTACGCCAATAACCAGCGGCGGCACAAAGCTCCCTACGAAAATGCCCCAGTCCCACATATTACGCCAGCGGGTATCTTCAATCTTCGAACGGTAGTCGAAACCAACCGGACGGAAGAATAAAGACGCCAGCACGAGGATCATCGCCACATAGAAGCCGGAAAACGCAGCCGCGTAAACCATCGGCCAGGCAGCAAAGAGCGCGCCGCCCGCGGTGATCAGCCACACCTGGTTTCCATCCCAGTGCGGGGCAATGGCGTTAATCATGATTCGACGCTCGGTGTCGTTACGGCCGAGGAAGCGGGTGAGCATGCCCACCCCCATATCGAAACCATCAGCGACGGCAAAACCAATAAGCAGAATGCCAATCAGCAGCCACCAGATAAAACGCAATACTTCATAATCGATCATTTGACGACTCCTGTCTTAGCGTGCCGACTGAATAGCCGCAGAGGACTGTTCAAAGTGATAGCGACCGGTTTTCAGGCTGCTTGGTCCTTTACGGGCGAACTTAAACATTAAGAACAGCTCAGCCACCAGGAACAGCGTGTACAGTCCGCAGATCAGCAGCATTGAGAAGATCAGGTCGCCCGCAGTCAGCGACGAGTTTGCAACCGCCGTTGGCAGAACCTCACCGATAGCCCACGGCTGACGACCATATTCGGCAACAAACCAGCCGGCCTCAACGGCAATCCATGGCAACGGTAAGCCATAGAATGCGGCGCGCAGCAGCCATTTTTTCTCACCAATGCGGTTACGAATCACGCTCCAGAAGGATGCGCCGATAATTAACAGCATCAACACACCGCACGCCACCATGATACGGAAGGCGAAATAGAGCGGCGCAACGGCAGGAATGGAGTCCTTGGTCGCCTTAGCAATCTGCTCTTCCGTGGCGTCAGCAACGTTGTCGGTATAGCGTTTTAGCAGCAGACCATAGCCAAGATCTTTCTTGACATCGTTGAAGCGATCGCGAACGGCCTGGTCGGTTGAACCCGCGCGCAGTTGTTCCAGCAATGAGTAAGCTTTCATCCCGTTACGGATACGCTCTTCGTGCTGAACCATCAGATCTTTCAGGCCGGTAACCTGCTTATCCACCGAGCGGGTGGCAATGATGCCCAGCGCATAAGGGATTTGAATCGCGAAGCGGTTCTCTTGCGCATTCTGATCGGGAATACCAAACAGGGTAAACGCTGCCGGAGCAGGCTGAGTTTCCCATTCGGCTTCAATAGCCGCCAGTTTGGTTTTCTGCACGTCGCCCATTTCGTAACCGGATTCATCACCGAGAACGATAACGGAGAGGATAGCCGCCATGCCGAAGCTGGCTGCAATCGCAAAGGAGCGCTTAGCAAAAGCGAAGTCACGGCCTTTAAGCATATACCAGGAGCTGATGGCAAGGATGAACATCGCGCCGGTCACGTAGCCTGAAGCGACCGTGTGGACGAACTTGACCTGAGCGACAGGGTTCAGGACCAGCTCAGAGAAGCTGACCATCTCCATACGCATGGTTTCAAAGTTAAAGTCTGACGCAATCGGGTTCTGCATCCACCCGTTGGCGACGAGGATCCACAGTGCCGACAGGTTGGAGCCCAGCGCCACCAGCCAGGTGACGGCCATGTGCTGAACTTTACCCAGACGATCCCAACCGAAGAAGAACAGACCTACAAAGGTAGATTCGAGGAAGAAGGCCATCAGACCTTCGATGGCCAGCGGCGCACCGAAGATATCGCCCACGTAGTGGGAATAGTAAGACCAGTTAGTCCCGAACTGGAACTCCATGGTCAGACCGGTTGCCACACCCAGAGCGAAGTTGATACCAAACAACTTGCCCCAGAATTTGGTCATATCTTTATAAATCTGTTTGCCGGAAAGGACGTAGACCGTTTCCATGATGGCCAGCAGGAACGCCATACCCAGCGTCAGCGGCACAAAAAGGAAGTGGTACATCGCGGTCAAGGCAAACTGTAAGCGCGACAGTTCGACTATATCTAACATCTTGACTCCTTGCTCATCGCATGAAGACTCCGAGAGTGAACCCCGTTAGAAAGGGTCACACGCATGCCCCAATACAAATTTATTTGCTTCTTCCCTTCACGGCCATTCTCTCAGTATAAGAAAACGGTAGTGCTGAAAAGTTACAAACATGTTAACAAAACACCCAAATTGATCCCGTGATTATATTACGCTGCAAAACCCTTACAATAAATAGGTTTTTATTGTGATAAATTTGCAGTTTTCGACGGCGATCAATTTATAGCGAAAATACCAGTTTTTGGTCAATTTGATCCGCGACAATTTAACTCCATTTCTCTAGTTTTTCCAAGATTTAAACATTGATTTAAATCAATTTTCATTTTAAATGTTAATTATGTTTATCACGTACAACATAGGTAAACACTAGGTTAATAGTATGTTTTTCAACAGTATCATCGGTTACTGAAAATGATAGTCCATTAATTTAATCCTGGAGGGGAATTTAATGAGATGGGAAGCGGTGGGTTAAATGCAGCCGTAAACTGATAATGCTGTGTAGCTCACAGATTTTTTTTATCAAGTTAATGCTATATATTTTTTGCCTATTATATTTATCATTGCATTTACCTTTGATTAACACACCTGTGTAACTATCTCATTATCAAGTAAATGCATCGTGTATCGACATCTCCTTTTTTGAGAGAAAAAACGCCCTCCTCTTCTGCTACACCGTTTGCAACATGCTCTTTTTTCACCTCTCTGTAGACTCACGCCTGGCCTCGCCACGTCCACCAACAAAAATGAAATATAAAAAATACAAATCATCATTTTACACATTTAATCTAACAAATTGTTTTTTTGCACATATAAAAACCAGTACACAAATTCCGTTACTATGCTCACAAAAAAATCAAAATAATTTTATTTATGTTTAATAACCAAATACGCGATATCGCTAAAAATAAAATAAGACCTTGCTCACAAACATCGCAATATATTTATTAAATAGATTCCACTTCAAATAGAAAAAGATAAATAAAAATTAAACAACCACTTGATAAACAATGATTTTATCAACAAAAATCAAAAATGAGAATTTTTTGAAAGATATTTTGAAAATAGATCAATTGCTTCCCACTCATGAACCACAGACACTCCAGCCCTATTAACCGGCAGCGATCAAAAACGCTGAAAATTATTAGAACTCATTTTATACCATCAGCCCTACAGAGGATTACCCATGAAGAAATCAACACTTGTTATTGGCGTCATTGGTGCTGACTGCCATGCAGTAGGCAATAAAGTCCTGGACCGCGTTTTTACTGCCCATGATTTTCGCGTAATCAATCTCGGCGTGATGGTAAGCCAGGATGAATATATTGATGCCGCCATCGAAACCGGCGCAGATGCCATCGTCGTGTCCTCTATTTACGGTCACGGTGATATCGACTGCCTGGGCCTGCGCGAACGCTGTATCGAACGCGGTATCGGCGACACTCTTCTCTACGTTGGCGGTAACCTGGTGGTAGGTAAACATGATTTTGCCGACGTCGAGGCCAAATTCAAAGAGATGGGGTTCAATCGCGTCTTCGCTCCAAGCCACGATCTGGAAGACGTCTGCCGATTGATGGCAAACGACATCAACCAACGCCATGGCGTTGAACAGCCGTGTCTGGAAGAGGCCATCTGATGCAAACCGTCTCTGTCGATATCGGCTCGACGTGGACCAAAGCGGCCCTCTTCGCACTGGAGGGGGATGAGCTTACGCTGGTTAACCACGTTCTGACCCCAACAACCACCCATCATCTGGCGGAGGGATTTTTTGCCAGCCTGAACCAGGTGCTGAACGTTGCCGATGCGCGCCCATTGTTGAACAGCGGTGAAGTGACGCTGAAATACTCCTCATCAGCAAAAGGCGGTCTTGCCGTCGCCGCGATGGGACTGGTGCCATCCATTACACTGGAATCAGCAAAAGTCACCGCGCACTCGGCGGGCGCTAAAATCGCCCAGTACTACGCCTACAAGCTCAACCGTCACGATATTCAGGCGCTGGAAACCACGCCGCCGGATATCCTGCTGTTTGCCGGCGGTACCGACGGCGGTGAAGAGAGCTATGGCCTCGCCAATGCCCACACGCTGGCGGAGTCAACGCTCGACTGCGCGATTATCTACGCCGGAAATCGCGATATTCAGGATGAGGTTCAGGCCATCCTCGGTCATAAAGATCTGACCATCGTCGACAATATTCTGCCCGATCTCGATCACCCGAATCCCTATGCCGCTCGCAAGGCCATCTGTGATGTCTTCTTATCCCGCATTGTTAAAGGAAAGGGGCTGGACGTGATCGTCGGTGAAACCGGCGAAGAGCCGATGCCGACCCCGTGGACCGTCTACGAGCTGGTGAAAACCATCAGCAATTACGACAGTGCGTGGAAAGAGTTCATGCTAATCGATATGGGAGGCGCCACTACCGATATCTATTCCGCCAGCGCCAACACGCTCTCTCCGGATACCGTTCTGCACGGGGTCCCGGAACCGTTTGTTAAACGCACGGTAGAGGGCGACCTCGGCATGCGGGTATCGGCAGTCGTTGTGGGGGAAAGTACCCATGAACTGATGAATGTCGTGTTTGCCCACCAGCCGCAGCGCCAGGCGTCTTTTTACCGCTACCTGCGCCATCTGGTCGCCCAGCCGGATTATCTTCCCGCTAACGAGGAAGAGAAATATTTCGACACCGTGCTGGCCGGGCTGTGCGTCGGCTATGCCAGCGAACGCCATGCGGGTACCAAAAAACAGGTCTGCACCTGCGTGGGCAACGTCGATTTACAGATGGGCCGCGACCTGACCACCGTACGCAAAGTGGTCGGCTCCGGCGGATGGCTCTCCCGCGCCGCCCAGTTCGATATCCATAGCTGGCTGAAGTACCGCGAGCTGGACGACGACGGCAGACGCATTCTCTTACCCACCCAGTTTGAATATTACCGCGATGCTAAAGGCCTGCTTCCTCTACTGGCAAACGTTGCCAGGCTCTACCCCGAGCTCGCCGCTCGCACCAGTATTCACTGTTTAACCCTATAAAATGAGGGCAGCTACGAATGGAACTTCGAAATAAAAAATTAACCCATGACGAATTCATGACCGAGCGGCATCAGGTACTGCAGACCTGGCATACCGGCAAGGACGTTGAGCACTTCGAAGATGGCGTGAAGTACCAGCAAACCATTCCTGAGAAAAAACGCTTTTCTCACGCTCTGCTGAAAGCCGACCAGGAAGGTAAAACCTTGAGCCAGCCGCGCGCGGGCGTGGCATTGATGGATGAACACATTGCGCTACTCAAAACGCTGCAGGAAGAGTGCGATCTGCTGCCCAGCACCATCGATGCCTATACCCGCCTGAACCGTTATGAAGAAGCGGCAGTGGGGATCCAGAAATCCATCGAAGCGGGTACCTCCAAACTCAACGGTTTACCTGTGGTAAACCACGGCGTCGCGGCCTGCCGCCGAATGACCGAGTCGCTGGAAAAACCGGTTCAGGTGCGCCACGGCACGCCGGATGCGCGTCTGCTGGCGGAAATCTCAATGGCCAGCGGCTTTACCAGCTACGAAGGCGGCGGTATCTCCTACAACATTCCTTACGCCAAGCGCGTCACCCTGGAAAAATCAATCCGCGACTGGCAGTACTGCGACCGCCTGATGGGCCTGTATGAAGAGCACGGCATCCGTATTAACCGCGAGCCCTTCGGCCCGCTGACCGGCACCCTGATCCCGCCATTTATGTCCCACGCGGTGGCGATTATCGAAGGACTGCTGGCACTGGAACAGGGCGTCAAGTCGATCACCGTCGGCTACGGCCAGGTAGGAAGCCTGACCCAGGATATCGCCGCAATTCAGTCCCTGCGAGAACTCTCCCACGAGTACTTCGGCAATTACGGCTTCGACGATTATGAACTGAGCACCGTCTTCCACCAGTGGATGGGCGGCTTCCCGGAAGATGAATCGAAAGCATTTGCCATTATCTCCTGGGGCGCGGCGGTAGCCGGTATGTCCGGCGCCACTAAAGTGATTACCAAGAGCCCGCACGAAGCCTTCGGCATTCCGACTGCCGCAGCAAACGCCCAGGGTCTGAGAGCCTCGCGCCAGATGCTCAACATGGTCAGCGACCAGAAATTCCCGCCCTGCGCCGCCGTTGAGCAGGAAGTGGATCTGATTAAAAGCGAAGTTCGCGCCGTACTGAAGAGAGTTTTCGAACTGGGCAACGGCGATATCGCTCGCGGCACGGTGCTGGCTTTCGAAGCCGGCGTGCTGGACGTGCCTTTCGCTCCGGCCTCTTGTAACGCAGGCAAAATCCTGCCGGTTCGCGATAACTCAGGCGCCATTCGCGTGCTTGAAGCCGGCGCGGTTCCGTTGCCAAAAGATATCCTCGCTCTGCACCACGATTACGTCGCCGAACGTGCGCATTTTGAAGGGCGTAAACCCTCATTCCAGATGGTTGTTGATGACATCAACGCGGTATCCCACAGTAAATTAATAGGAAGACCATAATGAAAATTAAACAGGCCCTTTTCACCGCTGGCTACTCCTCATTCTATTTTGACGACCAGCAGGCGATTAAAAACGGCGCGGGTCACGATGGATTCATCTATACCGGCGCGCCGGTTACCCCCGGATTTACCTCCGTGCGCCAGGCGGGCGAGTGCGTCTCGGTACAGCTGATTCTGGAAAATGGCGCGGTGGCGGTCGGTGACTGTGCTGCTGTACAGTACTCCGGCGCGGGCGGTCGCGATCCGCTGTTCCTGGCGGAAAACTTTATCCCGTTCCTCAACGATCATATTAAACCGCTGCTCGAAGGCCGCGATGTCGATCTGTTCCTGCCGAACGCCCGCTTCTTCGACAAGCTGCGCATCGACGGCCATCTGCTGCATACCGCCGTTCGTTACGGCCTGTCCCAGGCGCTGCTCGACGCCACCGCGCTGGCAAGCGGCCGTCTGAAAGCGGAAGTGGTTTGCGACGAATGGCAATTGCCGTGCATCCCGGAAGCGATTCCATTATTTGGCCAGAGCGGCGATGACCGCTATATCGCCGTGGACAAGATGATCCTCAAAGGCGTTGACGTGCTGCCGCATGCGCTGATCAACAACGTTGAAGAGAAGCTGGGTTTGCAAGGAGAAAAACTGCGTGAGTATGTGCGCTGGTTGTCCGGCCGAATCCTCAGCCTGCGTACCAGCCAACGCTATCACCCGACGCTGCACATTGATGTCTACGGCACTATCGGCCTGATTTTCGATATGGATCCGGTTCGCTGCGCCGAGTATATCGCCAGCCTGGAGAAAGAGGCCCAGGGTCTGCCGCTCTATATAGAAGGCCCAGTTGACGCCGGTAACAAAGCGGATCAAATCCGCATGCTGACCGCCATCACCAAAGAGCTGACGCGCCTGGGTTCCGGCGTGAAGATTGTCGCCGACGAATGGTGCAATACCTATCAGGACATCGTTGATTTCACCGATGCCGGTAGCTGCCACATGGTGCAGATAAAAACCCCGGATCTTGGCGGTATTCACAACATCGTGGACGCGGTGCTGTACTGCAACAAACACGCGATGGAAGCCTATCAGGGCGGTACCTGCAACGAAACCGAGATCAGCGCCCGCACCTGCGTGCACGTCGCGCTGGCCGCACGTCCTATGCGCATGCTGATCAAACCAGGCATGGGCTTCGATGAAGGTCTGAATATCGTGTTTAACGAAATGAACCGCACCATCGCGCTGTTGCAGACTAAGGATTAAGAGATGGCTCGTACCTTTAAGATCTTATCGCCGACGGCAATCCTGGGCTATGGCTTTCCGGAAGAGAGCTTTCGTAAAGCGATGGAAGAGTCGCCGGATCTGATTGCCGTTGATGCCGGTTCATCCGATCCCGGCCCCCACTACCTGGGGGCAGGTAAACCTTTTACCGACAGGGCCGGAGTGAAACGCGATCTGCGCTATATGATCGTGGCTGGCGTGAAAAACAACATTCCGGTGGTGATCGGCACCGCCGGAGGATCCGGCGCTGCTCCGCATCTGGAGTGGTGTCGCCAGATAATCCATGAGATTGCGCAGGAAGAAAAGCTATCTTTCTCGATGGCGCTAATCCCGTCTGATGTTGATAAAGACGTTGTTCATCAGGCGCTGGATAACGGCAAAATTACCGCGCTGGATTTTGTTCCGGAACTGACTCACGAGGCTATCGAAGAGAGCACCTACATCGTCGCGCAGATGGGGATCGAACCTTTCCAGCGGGCGCTGAAAGCCGGTGCGCAGGTGGTTTTAGGTGGACGCGCTTACGATCCGGCCTGCTTTGCCGCCCTGCCAATTATGCAGGGTTTCGATGAAGGGCTGGCGCTGCACTGCGGCAAGATCCTTGAATGTGCAGCCATTGCCGCCACGCCGGGCTCGGGTTCTGACTGCGCCATGGGGATCATCGACGACCACGGCTTTACGCTCAAGACGTTCAATCCAAAACGCAAGTTCACCGAAACCTCCGCGGCGGCGCACACCCTGTATGAGAAGTCCGATCCGTACTTTCTGCCGGGCCCTGGCGGCGTGCTGAACCTGAAAGGGTGTACCTTCAAAGCCGTCAACGAGGGCGAAGTCTACGTCAGCGGTTCACGTCACGAAGAAACACCGTACGCGCTGAAGCTGGAAGGTGCTCGTCAGGTCGGATTCCGCTGCCTGACCATTGCCGGAACGCGCGACCCGATAATGATTGCCGGGATCGATAATATTCTCGAAGAGGTACAAACCAGCGTGGCGCGGAACCTTTCGCTAAATGACGACAGTATCCGCATCACCTTCCACCTGTACGGAAAGAACGGCGTGATGGGCAATCACGAGCCGATGAAAACCGCCGGTCACGAACTGGGTATTTTACTGGACGTCGTCGCGCCAACGCAGGATATCGCCAACAGCGTCTGTTCGCTGGTGCGCTCTACCCTGCTGCACTACGGCTATGAAAATCGCATTGCAACTGCGGGCAACCTCGCCTTCCCGTTCTCGCCGTCTGATATTCAAAGCGGGCCGGTATATGAGTTCTCTATCTATCACCTGATTGAAGCCAGCGACGCGCTACGTTTTGATTTCCATATTGAACAGGTGACGCCAGAAGGAGTTCAGGCATGAAACAATCCATATGCTCGCTGGCGCAGGTCATTCGTTCCAAAAACGCCGGACCGTACGAACTGGTTTTAGATATTTTATTTAAAACCCGGGAAGATTATCAGCGGGTAAAACGTTCGGAACAATTAACGCCGCAGCTTATTGCTGGATTATATAACGTAAAGCCTGATTTTATTCATCGCATTGTGTGGTTTGATCCGGCTAATGCGGTAAAAATCGTCATGCCGCGCGATATTATTTCCGGCAACGTCGGCGACAACGATGTTTATGGCGCACAGCAGCATGCGCCGTTATTAAGTATTGAGTTCGATCTGTAGAAAAAAACACAATAACAGCCATTGGAGCACCGAATTCAGCTGTATCACCGTGCTTCGAATTATCCATGCGGTTGGTCACAACAGGCGTGCGCCTGAGCTGCTGTGCTGGCTCAGGCGTACGTCACCCTACACCAAATCCAACCTTTATCCGATGGAGTCACAATGAAGAAAATTAGTTTAACCAAAATGATCATATTAGGCCTGATACTCGGCATGATTGCCGGGGTGGCTATTAATAATATGGCCTCGGCTGATACAGCAAAGTCATACGCGCAGGATATTTCCATTTTTACCACCATATTTTTACGCATGGTAAAAATGATCATCGCCCCGTTGGTTATTTCTACCCTGGTCGTCGGTATTGCCAAAATGGGCGATGCGAAAACCCTCGGCCGTATATTCTCTAAAACCTTTTTCCTGTTTATTTGCGCTTCGCTGCTGTCGATTGCGCTGGGTCTGGTGATCGTCAATATGTTCCAGCCGGGAGCGGGCATTAACTTCGTCGCCCACGACGCCGGAGCCGTTGCGGCCGTGCAGTCAGAACCCTTCACGCTGAAAGTGTTTATCTCTCACGCGGTGCCCACCAGCATCGTTGATGCGATGGCGCGTAACGAAATTCTGCAAATTGTGGTGTTCTCCATTTTCCTCGGCTGTAGCCTCGCGGCAATCGGCGAAAAAGCCGAGCCGATCGTGAAGGTGCTCGACTCGCTGGTCCACGTGATGCTGAAGCTGACTGGCTACGTCATGCTGTTTGCACCACTTACCGTTTTTGCTGCCATCTCCGGGCTGATTGCTGAACGCGGCCTGGGCGTAATGGTTAGCGCCGGGATCTTTATGGGCGAGTTCTACCTGACGCTCGGTATGCTGTGGGCGATTCTAATTGGCCTGTCGACGGTGATTGTCGGTCCATGCATTAGCCGTTTGACCAAAGCGATCCTTGAACCCGCGCTGCTGGCGTTCACCACTTCCAGTTCAGAAGCAGCCTTCCCTGGCACGCTGGATAAGCTGGAAAAATTTGGCGTCTCTTCCAAAATCGCCAGCTTCGTCCTGCCCATCGGCTACTCCTTTAACCTCGTCGGCTCAATGGCCTACTGCTCGTTTGCCACGGTGTTTATCGCCCAGGCCTGCAACGTCCACCTCAGCATGGGCGAGCAGATCACCATGCTGCTGATCCTGATGCTGACCTCGAAGGGAATGGCGGGCGTGCCGCGCGCCTCAATGGTGGTCATCGCCGCCACCCTGAACCAGTTCAACATTCCGGAAGCCGGTCTGATCCTGCTGATGGGCGTCGATCCTTTCCTCGATATGGGCCGTTCTGCCACCAACGTTATGAGTAACGCCATGGGTGCCGCCATCGTTGGCCGCTGGGAAGGCGAACACTTCGGTGCAGGCTGTCGTGGCAAAGCGCCAGCCAAAACGCCGGAGCATGAACGTCCTGCGACCGAACCTTCAGAAGTGGCAATGTCCTGATAGCTAAATGAACTATGACCCACAGGCCGGATATGGGGTGATGCCGCTATCCGGCAATAACAACGTACAGGTGAGATGTCAAATGTCTAAACCCTTTGTCTGGCAGGAACTCTTTGTTCAGAGTAAAGATAATACAGAATATGAATTACTCAGTAATCAATACGTTAAGGTGACAGAGTTAGATGGGGAAGAAGTCATCAAAGTCGCGCCAGAGGCATTAACGTTATTGGCTCAGCAGGCATTTTATGAGGCTTCATTTTTCCTGCGCGCCGGACATTTAAAACAGATAGCCAGCATTTTGCGCGACCCGCAGGCCAGCAGTAACGATAAGTACGTCGCTCTCCAGCTGCTGCGCAATGCCGAAGTCTCGGCAAAAGGCGTGCTGCCAAACTGCCAGGACACCGGCACCGCAACCATTGTGGCGAGTAAAGGCCAGAACGTCTGGACCGGTTACGACGATGCCGAAGCCTTAAGCAAGGGCATCTACACCACGTTTCAGGAAAACAATCTTCGCTACTCGCAAAACGCGCCGCTGGATATGTACACCGAAGTGAATACCCAGACTAACCTGCCTGCGCAGATAGACATCAGCGCCACGCCGGGTAGCGAATACCGCTTCCTGTTCGTCAACAAAGGCGGCGGCTCGGCGAACAAAGCAGCGCTGTTCCAGGAGACGAAATCCATTCTGCAACCAGAAAAGCTTACCGCTTTCCTGATTGAGAAGATGAAATCACTGGGCACCGCTGCCTGTCCGCCGTACCACATCGCCTTTGTGGTCGGCGGTCTCTCTGCAGATCAGGCGCTGAAGGTCGCGAAGCTGGCCTCAACAAAATACTACGACAACCTGCCCACCAGCGGGAACGAACTGGGTCAGGCGTTTCGTGATACCGCGCTGGAAACCACGTTGCTCAACGCCAGCCGCGAGTTCGGCATCGGCGCACAGTTTGGCGGTAAATACTTCGCCCACGATATACGTGTGATTCGTCTGCCGCGGCACGGCGGATCCTGCCCTATCGCCATGGCCCTCTCCTGCTCCGCCGACCGTAATATCAAAGCCAAAATCAACAAGCACGGCATCTGGCTGGAGAAACTGGAACATAACCCGGGTAAATTTATCCCCGAATCCTGCCGCGTGGAAAACAGCGGTCAAACCGTACAGCTTAACCTGAACCGACCGCTGCATGAGATCCTGCGCGACATGTCCACCCTACCGATCGGTACCCGATTGTCGCTGAGCGGGCCAATTGTCGTCGCCCGCGATATCGCCCATGCCAAAATCAAAGAACGTCTGGATAACGGTGAGCCAATGCCGGAATACATGAAAAACCATATCGTCTATTACGCAGGCCCGGCAAAAACGCCGGACAATCAGGCTTGCGGATCAATGGGGCCCACCACTGGCGGGCGCATGGACGGTTATGTCGATGCTTTCCAGGCGGCGGGCGGCAGCCTGATCATGCTCTCCAAAGGTAACCGCAGCCAGCAGGTGACCGACGCCTGCCAAAAACATCGGGGATTTAACCTCGGCAGCATTGGCGGTGCGGCGGCCCTGCTGACGCAGCAGTATATCAAGAGCCTGCATTGCCTTGAGTATCCCGAACTGGGGATGGAAGCGGTGTGGATGATGGAAGTCGAAAACCTACCCGCCTTTGTACTGGTCGATGATAAGGGAAATAACTTCTTCAGCCAGTTTGAGCAGCAGCATCGCTGCGCAACCTGTCCGGCAGGGCATTAAGGAGCATTTATGCACGCGCGAGGAAATCCCGACCGCCACCGTCAGCGCCAGCAAAAGCTCAAAGCGCAGGTTGATACCCGCGTGGCGGCGGCAACGGAGCAAAAAGGTATCCTGATAGTCTTCACCGGAAACGGCAAAGGCAAATCCACCGCCGCCTTTGGTACCGCGACGCGCGCCGTCGGGCACGGCAAAATCGTCGGCGTCGCGCAGTTTATCAAAGGCCAGTGGGATAATGGGGAGTACAACACGCTGCATCCGCTCGGAGTTGAGTTTCATATTATGGGCACCGGCTTTACCTGGGAGACGCAAAGCCGGGAGGCGGATATCGAGGCGGCATCGGCAGTATGGCAGGAAAGCAAGCGTATGCTGGCCGACCCGGGCTACGATCTGGTGGTGCTGGATGAACTCACCTATATGCTGGCGTATCACTATCTGGATACTCAGGAAGTGATTGCCGCAATTGTGAATCGCCCGCCACAGCAGAACGTCATTGTCACCGGCCGCGGCTGCCACGCTCAGTTGCTGGAACTTGCCGACACGGTGAGCGAACTGCGCCCGGTGAAGCACGCGTTTGATAACGGTATTCAGGCACAAGTGGGCATCGACTGGTAGTTTTATCCGGTCCCGGCTCGCGCTTCGCTTAGCCGAGCTACGGGTCCTGTAGGCCGGTAGCCCGGACAGGCGCGTCAAGCGCCGCCTCCGGGAAATGTGCCAAATCTGATACATCTGCGCTGCTTCGTCCCGGTGGCGCTGCGCTGACCGGGCTACAGGTTCACCGCCGTCTGCGGGCCGGTAGCCTGAACCGGTGCCATCAGGTAGCCGACACCAGCGATTTATGCAATAACCAGTCGCGGAAGACCTGTAAATGACCGGATTCTGCTTTATCCTCCTGCCACGTCATAATGAAACGATTTCCGGTGCGAATCGGTACATCGCAGGGAATCACTATTTCACCGCTATCCAGATCGTGCTGAATGGCAAAACGCGGTAACAGCGCTACCCCCAGATTCGAACGCACCGCGGCTATCAACATTGAAAGCAGGTCAAAACGCGGGCCGATGTTGATCTGAGCGCTGGTGATATTCGACAGCGCGAACCACTCCTGCCAACCGTGAATTCGTGTACTCTGATGCAACAGCGGAAATTCGCCCAGCAGCTCCTCTACCGCCAGCTTTTGCCCCGGTTCAGACAGCAGCCCGCAGCCGCACACAGGCAGAATTTCCTCTTCGAACAGATACTCAACCTCGGACCATGGCGAACAAAAATCCTCGCGCATAATGGCGGCATCGTATTCGCGGCTAAGAAAATCGCCGATGTTAGCCAGAGAATGAATATTAACGATAATACCCGGATTTAATTTATTGAACTCGCGCAGGTTGGGGATCAGCCAGTGAGTGCTAAAGGTGGGGTTGACGGCCAGTTCAAGAACCTGCACCGTCGGTTGCCAGGTCATGATTGAATTAGTATCACGTTCCAGCTTGTTAAGCGTTTCCTTAACGATAGTCAAATAATGTTTGCCAGCTGCATTTAGAAAAATCCTTTTTTTAGCATGATTAAATAATGACGTATGGAGGAAATCCTCCAGCGCCGTAACTTGTCTGAACACGGCGCTTTGTGTTAAAGCCAGCTCCTCCGCTGCTCGAGTATAACTTTCGTGGCGAGCCACAACCTCAAAGGTCACCAGTAATTCGGTTTTGGGTATTTTTCCTCTCATAACGTCTTCCATTTACGGCGTGCAAAAATTGTTTAATAAATAAAAAAAGCGCGCAAGGACATCAGGTTAGCCCCGAGTGTTATATTTTATTTTACTATCAAATGTCATTGATCTATTCCATGATTAATGCATATCGCCACTGATCAAATAATAATCAATAATACCCGGCAGCTACAATAAACACAATTTAAACAATGTGATTGCTGTGCAAATAACAGCAATAAGTTGTCAATATTTTTTCACGTTAACTTGTTTATTAGCGAAGTTAGTCAGAGAGTGGATGTAATTTAATTATCAGTAACTAGACATCAATTAAAATTTCAGCGACCGGGGACACATTATGAACGTTTGCAGAAAAATCTGTCCTCCGCCCGGATGTTGATGAAGACGTCGAGAGACGCTGATGGCGGAATGACTGAGGGCTGGTCCGGTGGGCCGCGCGAAACACCCGACAAAAATAGCTGGTTTGTGCGAACTGCAGCTTGCGCGCCACGCTGTCTATTGAATACGCTGGATTGCTGAGTAGCTCTCCGGCCCGCTGCATTTTTCTCTGGTTCACCCAGACTTTAAAATTCACGCCCTGGCGCTTTTTAAAAAATCGGCTAAAGTAATTGGCGCTCAGACAAACATGAGCAGCGACAGATTCCAGAGACAGCTCATCATATAAATGCTCGTCGATATAACGCAGCGCTGAAGCCAGTTTTATTTCATGCGGCGATTTCTGCACATAATAAAAATTGCCCTTCCGCCGCGATTGTTCTGATCTCTCTATCTTTTCACTTTCAGTTTCTGAGATATTATTAATGATAAAATGAAGCAATCTTATTGCCGCCGAACGATGATTATTATCGGTCGCTTTACTGTGGTCAAAAATAATGTATGCGAATAATTTTTCGCAACGAATGAGCGGTAGTGAAAAGAAGTTTAATCCGCTATAGCAATCGGGTACACGATCATCTTTCGCCTCAATCACTACCGCCATTAGCCCTGTCGCCCGAGAAAAAATCTCGGTCAGAGAATGGTAAAAAGGGAATTCATCATCCATTTTCTTTTGCGCCACGCTAATCTCCAGGGGTCTTTTGAGATCACTTAATATGCAAAACATTGCCAATAAAAAGGATGACGCTAAACGCAAAAAATAATCTCATTTACGCAGATGAATATGATCAAAATGCATGACCGAATCAGCGATAACATGACAGCCCACCAGCACTACCGCCAGCTGCTTTCCCAAACTTTAACGAATCTTCACAACTTGTTGTGAGCATGATTTTGTCATGAAAAAAACAATAATCATTATTTTTCAGTTAATTATACGTTTTTAATACATTCACATGATGTTCTTGTTTGTGAGAATCATCATGTGAATGTGAAACGTCCTCCTGAATAATATGCTCAATTAGCAAACAATCTGAACGGAGTTGATCCATGGCCGTCACTACAGGCGTTATCGCCGACGATTTCACCGGCGCAACGGATATTGCAAGCTTTATGGCTGAACAAGGTTGGCGAGTGGCGCTGCTGCCAGGTATGCCCGATATCACGCAGAGCTGGAATGAAGAGGCTGACGCTATCGTTATCTCTCTGAAAAGCCGCTCTTTACCCGCAGAACAGGCCATCGCACAATCCCTTTCCTGCGCTCGCTGGCTGAAACAAAACGCCAGCGCTCGCCAGATCTATTTTAAATATTGCTCAACGTTTGATTCCACACCAGCGGGCAATATTGGCCCGGTGAGCGATGCCCTGATGAACGACATCCGGACCCCGCTGATCGTCCACGGTCCTGCCCTACCGCAAAACGGACGTACGGTGGTTCATGGTCATCTGTTTGTAAACGGCGTACTGCTGAACGAATCCGGGATGGAAAAGCATCCACTTAATCCGATGACCGATGCCAATGTGCAACGTCTGCTGGCTGCGCAAACAGAAAACGCGGTCGGGCATATTACACTCAGCACGATTCGTCGCGGTGTGGAAGCGGTCACTCACGCCCTGGCCCGCTGCCAGGCTGAAGGAACTCGCCACGTCATTGTCGACACGCTCAACGAAACGGATCTCAACACGCTCGCTCAGGCGCTACAAGATTATCCTCTGCTGGCCGGAGGTTCCGGGCTTGGCGGCGCGCTGGCCGCCAGGACGGGCGATCAGCACACAGCGTCCGCGCATCGCTTCCCACATCCGGTCAAAGCAGTCGTGTTCTCCGGCAGCTGTTCTGCAATGAGCAATCGTCAGGTTAATCGCTATAAAACAGAAGCGGCATCCTGTTTGCTTGACGTGGCCCGCTGCCTGTCCGATGCGGAACCCTACACCGATGAGCTATCAGCCTGGGCGATGGCGCATATCAGCGACCCGCTCGCGCCGATGATTTACGCCACCCAACCGCCAGACGAACTAAAACGTATCCAGCGGGAATACGGCGAGCAGCCCGCCTGCCGGGCGATTGAACACGCATATGCCCGTTTGAGCGCAAAGCTACGAACCGCAGGCGTGAACACTTTTATTGTCGCCGGAGGTGAAACATCCGGCACCGTGGTGGAGGCGTTGCAGGTGAAGCGTCTGTCCGTCGGCAAAGCGATTGCGCCGGGCGTGCCGTGGGTCTTTTCCCCCGACCTGGCGCTGGCGCTGAAATCAGGCAACTTTGGCAACGAAGATTTCTTTTTTACCGCCCAGGAGTACGCATCATGAACCCAGTGAGTGAACACCAACTCCGCGAACAACTGGCTCACTATGGTCGTTCTCTGTTTATGCGCGGATACAGCAGCGGCGGCTCCGGCAATCTCAGCGTCAAATTGCCAGACGGCGGCTATCTTGTGACCCCGACAAACTCGTGTCTGGGCGAGCTGGAAGCCGCGACGTTAAGCCGACTGGATGCCAACGGCGTGCATCTCAGCGGCGACAAACCGTCAAAAGAGGTTCCCATGCATCTGGCGTGGTACCGACATCGGCCGTCCTGCGGTGCCGTAGTCCACCTGCATTCTCCATGGCTGACGGCGCTCTCCTGCCTGCCGTGCGCAACGCCGGAGAACTGCCTGCCGCCATTAACGCCCTACTACGTGATGCGCGTCGGGCAGCTGCCGCTGCTGCCCTATTTCCAACCCGGTCATGAAGGTATTGCCAGCGCGCTAAGCGAAATCGCCGCTGACCACACGGCGGCGCTACTGGCCAACCACGGGCCGGTAGTAAGCGGTCGCTCGCTACGCGAAGCGGTGTTTAACGCCGAGGAGCTGGAAGACAGCGCCCGCATCTGGCTGACCTTAAAACCACTCGGCTATGTTCCGCTCTCAGAAGAGGCGGTGGCCGAACTTGAACAAATCCGGCGAGCCTGAGGTGAGATGATGATCCCAGAACAACGGCGTGATTTTATTTACCGCTACGTGCATGAAAAAAACGTCGCCTCCTTTAACGAACTGGCGGAGCTGATGAGCGTGTCGCATATGACCGTACGCCGCGACATTCAGCTACTGGAAGAAGAAGGCAAAGTAATTGCCATTAATGGCGGAGTAAAACTCAATAACCTGCTGAAATCCGAACTTCCGTGGCGGGAAAAGGCCGAATTGCACCACGATGTGAAACGTAAAATGGGCCAGCTTGCGGCGATGCTGATTGAACCGGGGCAAACGCTCTATCTGGATGCCGGAACCTCGCTGTTCGAAGTAGCGAAAGCGGTGGCCGCCAGCCACTGTTTTAACCTGACGGTGGTGACCAACGATTTTTCCATCAGCCACTACCTGATGGATATGCCACATATCACGCTCTATCACACCGGCGGCCTGGTGGATCAGCGTAACCGCTCAAGCATCGGCAAAAGCGCCGCCAGCTTTCTGCGCACCATTAATATTGACGTGGCGTTTCTCAGTTCATCGTCGTGGGATACCGAGCGCGGCATGTCAACGCCGAGCGAAGGCAAAGCCTCGGTCAAAGAGGCGGTGCTTACCGTCTCCCGGCGTCGGGTGCTGGTTTGCGACAGCAGTAAATTTGGTAAATACGGCATGTTCCACATCTGCGGGCTGGAGCAGTTAACCGATATTATTTCTGATAATCGGCTACCGGAAAACGCTCAACAAACCATTGCCAGCCAGGGCGTGAAGCTACATCTGGTGGATAGCCGGGAGGGTGTGCGCGATGCTGAAGTTAGCGGCTAACCTCGACTGGTTATTTACTGATTTACCGATAGCGGGTCGATTTCAGGCGGCAAAAGCGGCCGGTTTTCACGGAGTTGAAGGGCTGTTTCTCTGGCAGCACCCGCTGGAACATCTTCAGGCTATTCAACAGGAAACATCTCTGCCGGTGGTGCTGATGAACGCCCCGGCAGGCGACTGGTCTCAGGGTGAACGCGGGCTGGCTGCGCTCCCCGAACGTGATGAGGAGTTTTATCGTAGCCTGAACGTGGCTCATGATTATGCCATGGGTCTGGGATGCCGCCGGGTTCACGTGATGTCTGGCCTGCGCCGCAGCGATCTGACGCTATACGCCCAGCGCGAGCTTCTGGTTAACCGGCTACGCATTGCCTGCGATATGATGGCAAAAACAGGAATTGACGTACTGATTGAGCCGTTAAATCCGCAGGATATGCCAGGCTATATGGTTGATAGTTTTCCACTGGCCGAATCTATTATTCGCGAGGTCGACAGAAAAAATATTGGCCTACAGTTTGATATTTACCACTGCCAGAAAATTCACGGCGATGTGGTAAAAAATATTGAACATTACCTCCCATTGATAAAACATTTTCAGATTGCCTCCGTTCCTTATCGTCACGAACCGGGAACCGGGGAATTAAATGAAAAATGGATTTTAGACTTTATTGAACAATTGAATTATCAGTGCTGGATCGGCTGTGAATATCAACCATCAACATCAGCCCCGGAATCATTACACTGGATAACGCCTTACCTGGAATTTTAATATTTCTATCTCTGTACCGGAGGAAAACATGTCGGATACTGTTATTATCTCTCTGGCGCCCGTTGCCGCGGATTGCCCCAGAGTAATACCTGAAGAACTGGCGCAGGAAATACTCGCCAGCGTAGAACATGGCGCGGCCATTGTTCATTTGCACGTTCGCGATAAACAGGGACGCCTGACGCCGGACACTAGCGATTTTCAGGCGACGATCGACCACGTGATGCGTCATTCAGAGCTGATCGTTCAGGCCTCTACCGGCGGCGTCTCTTCGATGTCCATCGCCGAACGCTGTGCGCCGCTGGCCTGTCCCGGCGTGGAGATGGCATCACTGAACGTCGGCTCCGTTAACCTCGGCGATGCGGTCTACTTTAATCCAGGCCCGGACGTGGAGTATTGCTCGCAGCAAATCACCGAGCGCAATATTATTCCAGAGTTTGAAGTTTTTGAAATCGGCATGATTAATAATATCCTGACCCTGCAAGAAATAATAAACTTCAAAAAACCGATGCTGTTTAATATTGTCCTTGGTCATCGCGGCAGTACCCCCGCAAGCGTGGATGCATTAATTGCTCTGCGCAGTATGATCCCCCGCGATGCGCTATGGGGAATTACCCACTTTGGCAGGAAAAATTTCGATATTATCGCTGCTGCAGTCGGCATGGGAGCAAGCGAAGTACGAATCGGCTTTGAAGATAGCTATTATTTAAGCGCTGAAGAAAAAGCGCAGCATAATTATCAGCAGGTCGCCAAACTCGCCACGTTGATTCGCAGTATGGATAAAAAAGTCGCCACGCCGAAAATTGCGCGACAAATGTTATCTATTCCACCCCGGCAGCAATAACAACAGAAAGGACATTTCAACATGACTATGACCACTGTTATTCACAAAACCGGGCTCGGCGTTTCTGTTGCCGGCGGCGCGCTGGCCGTTATCGGCGCGCTAATCCAGTCCGCAGCAATCTGGCAGCCTGGACTGGTGATGCTGACCGCAGGTTTCGCGGCAGGCGCGGGCTACTGGCCGGGTTTACGCAGCTATCAGTTTACCCTGTGGATCATCGCCGGTTTTGTCGCCGCGATGACCTGGTCAACAGATCTGATCGTCTGGGGCGGTTTCAATATCACCCATAAATGGATCGTGTTTTTGGTTATCCAGGCCACCATGTTCAGCATGGGGACTAAATTGACGATCCAGGATTTTATCGACGTTGCCAAAATGCCGTGGGCGGTGTTTATCGGCACCTTCTGCCACTTCGTGATCATGCCGCTTCTCGGTCTGAGCATTACCCTGATTTTTAACTTTCCGCCTGAAGTCGCAGTAGGCATCCTGTTGATTGGCGCCTGTCCCAGCGGCCTCTCCTCGACGGTAATGGTGTATATCGCCAACGCTAACCTGGCGCTGGCGGTCTCGATCGCCGCGGTCTCAACCCTGGCGGCCACGGTGATGACCCCGCTATGGGTCAACCTGCTGGCTGGTTCGATGATCGATATCCAGCTCACCGCGATGGTAATGGATGTGGTGAAAATCGTGCTCATCCCTATCGGCGCAGCGATTTTGCATGATTACCTGAAAACCTACGCTGGCGTGCGTGGTCGTCGTACCGTGCAGATTCTGGCCGGAATTGGCGCTCTGTGGCTGCTGTATATGAGCGCCGGAGGCTGGGACGCACAGTTCGGTTCTGCCAGCGCCGAAGCGCAAATGTACGCCGTGGTGATTAACTTTGTCGCAGGCGGCCTCGTCTGGGCGCTGTTCTACAACTGGCTGTACGGTCGCGTCGAGGGCATTAAGAAGATCATGCCGACCATCTCGATGATCGGGATTATTTTCTTCACGACTACCGCCGCAGCCGCCGGGCGCGACAACCTGGTACAGGTCGGCTTCCTGCTCTGCTTCGCCATGCTGATGCATAACCTCGGCGGCTTCCTGATTGGCTACCTGATGAGCCGCTGGATCTTCCGCATGGACGTGCAGTCCGCCCGCACCGTGGCCTTTGAAGTCGGCCTGCAAAATGGCGGCATGGCATCAGGGCTTGCCGCCGCGATGGGCAAACTGGCGACCGTCGGACTCGCTTCGGCGGTAATGACCCCGCTTGGCAACGTTAGCGGCTCGCTGCTCGCCAACTACTGGCGTAAAAAAGACGCCAGGCAGGCCCAGGCCGTCGCCGCCAAAAACCCTGTCCAATCCGTTTCCGAACATCTGTCAAAAGGATAATCATAATGACGACCCTAACCCTGGAACAGGCCCAGCGCGCCGTAGCCTGTGCGCTTGACCTTGCTGAAACGCGCTATGCAAAGCGCCCGCTAAGCGTAGCGGTGTGCGACACCAGCGGGGAGCTACTGAGCTTTGCCCGAATGGATAGCGCCAAACTGTTAACCATTGAGCTGACCCAGCGCAAAGCACGCACCAGCAGCCGCCTGGGCTGCACCACGCAGGCGTTTTTACAGCGCCTGCAAAAAGAACAGCTGGATATCGGTTATTTTGCCGACCCGCGTTTTACCGCCCTACCCGGCGGGATCCCGCTTGTGCATGACGGTAGATGTCTTGGCGCCGTTGCGGTAGGCGGTTTGTCGGCGCAGGAAGATCATGATGCGGCGCTGGCCGTCGCGGAAAACTTGCTTAAGGAGATAGCACAATGAAAAAGGTCGCCATGCTTCATACCAGTTCAGCCACGCTGGCGATGATGCAGCAGCTGATTGCCGATATCATGCCGGAAGTGGAAGTGATGCATCTGGTGGAAGAATCGATGATCAAGCAGGTAATGAAGGCCGGAGGCGTAACGCCGAATATTGCCGCCCGCATCGCCGACTACGTGCATATCGCTGAAAAAGCAGAGTGCGATATCTTTATTACCGCCTGCTCTTCTATTGGTTCGGCGGTGGAACAGTGCCAGTTTATGACGCCGCTCCAGCTCGCACGTATTGATTGCGCGATGGTGGAAGAGTCGATTGAAAAAGGCGAGCGTATCGCCGTGCTGGCGACCGTGGCGACCACGCTGAAGCCAACGCTGGATTACGTACAGCGTAAAGTGCAGGAGAGCGGTAAACCGCGAAACATTACTCCCATATTAATGGAAGAGGCATTCCACGCGCTGCTGGCAGGCGATATGGATACCCATGACCGAATCGTCGGTGACGGGCTAAAGAGTGCCTTTAGCCAGGCAGATGTGGTGATGCTGGCGCAGGCCTCAATGGCGCGGGTGTTGCAGCAGCTTCCCGCCCCGCCGGTACCGGTAATGACCTCACCGGAAAGCGGCATTCGCTGGCTGAAAGCGCTAGCTGAAAGCTGAATTACAGACAAAAAAAGGCCATCATCAGATGGCCAACCATGTCGAAACTGGACCAGCCCTTGACCATGCAGAAAGTCAGGGCTGTTTTTTTACTTATTACTTAATCACGGTTTTCAGCGCTTCGCCGATATCGGCCAGGCTACGAACGGTTTTCACGCCAGCGGCTTCCAGAGCAGCAAATTTTTCATCCGCAGTCCCTTTACCACCGGCAATGATGGCACCCGCGTGACCCATACGTTTGCCTTTCGGCGCGGTTACGCCAGCGATATAGCCGACAACCGGTTTGGTCACGTGATCTTTGATGTAAGCGGCCGCTTCTTCTTCCGCGCTGCCGCCGATCTCACCGATCATGACGATCGCTTCAGTCTGCGGGTCTTCCTGGAACAGCTTCAGGATATCGATAAAGTTAGATCCCGGGATCGGGTCACCGCCGATGCCCACGCAGGTGGACTGGCCGAAACCGTAATCGGTGGTCTGCTTAACCGCTTCGTAGGTCAGGGTGCCAGAGCGAGAAACGATGCCCACTTTACCCGGCTGGTGAATGTGGCCCGGCATGATGCCGATTTTGCATTCGCCTGGGGTGATCACGCCCGGGCAGTTCGGCCCGATCATGCGCACGCCCGCTTCGTCGAGCTTCACTTTCACGGTCAGCATATCCAGCGTCGGGATACCTTCGGTGATGGTGATAATCAGCTTGATGCCTGCATCGATCGCTTCCAGGATGGAGTCTTTGCAGAACGGTGCCGGTACGTAGATAACGGATGCTGTCGCACCGGTCGCGTCTACCGCTTCGCGCACGGTGTTGAACACCGGCAGACCCAGATGCGTGGTGCCGCCTTTGCCCGGCGTTACGCCGCCGACCATTTGCGTACCGTAAGCAATCGCTTGTTCAGAGTGGAAAGTCCCCTGGCTACCGGTGAAGCCCTGGCAGATAACCTTGGTATCTTTATTAATTAAAACGGACATTATTTCCCCTCCACTGCGGCAACAACCTGCTGAGCTGCATCCGTCAGACTTTTCGCTGCAATAATATTCAGGCCGCTGTCAGCCAGTTTTTTCGCGCCCAGTTCGGCGTTGTTACCTTCCAGACGAACGACGACCGGTACGTTAACGCCCACTTCGGCAACCGCGCCGATGATACCGTCTGCTATCAGGTCACAGCGTACGATACCGCCGAAGATGTTAACCAGAACCGCTTTCACGTTGTCATCAGAGAGAATGATTTTGAACGCTTCGGTCACGCGTTCTTTGGTTGCGCCGCCGCCAACGTCAAGGAAGTTAGCCGGTTCGCCGCCGTGCAGCTTAACGATGTCCATGGTGCCCATTGCCAGGCCTGCGCCGTTAACCATGCAGCCGATGTTACCGTCCAGCGCAACGTAGTTCAGTTCCCACTGCGCCGCCTGAGCTTCACGCGGGTCTTCCTGAGACTGGTCGCGCATTTCACGCAGGTCCGGCTGGCGGAACAGCGCGTTGCCGTCAGCGCCCAGTTTACCGTCGAGGCAGATCAGGTCGCCCTGCTTAGTGATAACCAGCGGGTTGATTTCAATCAGCGCCAGGTCACGCTCAAGGAAAATGGTCGCCAGGCCCATGAAAATTTTGGTGAACTGCTGAACCTGCTTACCTTCCAGACCCAGTTTGAACGCCAGTTCACGACCCTGGTAAGGCATCGGGCCCGCCAGCGGATCGAGAGCGATTTTGTGAATCAGGTGTGGGGTCTCTTCCGCCACTTTTTCGATTTCCACGCCGCCTTCGGTGGAGGCCATAAAGACCACGCGGCGGGAGCTGCGGTCAACCACCGCGCCCAGGTACAGCTCTTTACCGATATCGGTCGCAGCTTCAACCAGAATCTGGTTAACCGGCTGACCGTTCGCATCTGTCTGGTAGGTTACCAGGCGTTTGCCCAGCCAATGCTCAGCAAAAGCGCGAATGTCTTCTTTACTGTTAACTACTTTCACACCGCCCGCTTTGCCGCGGCCACCAGCGTGAACCTGACATTTCACTACCCACGGACCCGCGCCGATTTTTGAAGCGGCTTCTTCGGCTTCACGCGGAGTAGTACAGGCATAACCCACCGGCGCCGGTAAACCATAGCGGGCAAAGAGTTGTTTTGCCTGATATTCATGTAAGTTCATGTGTTCAGTCCATCCTTCAGGTAATAATTATCTTTAAACCTGTAGGCCTGATAGCGACGCTAGCGCGTTTTATCAGGCCTACGATAGGTAATACTCTTATTACTACACGTCCAGCAGCAGACGGGTCGGGTCTTCCAGCAGCTCTTTAATTGCCACCAGGTAGCCTACCGATTCACGCCCGTCGATCAGACGGTGGTCGTAGGAGAGCGCCAGGTACATCATTGGCAGAATCTCTACCTTACCATTAACCGCCATTGGACGGTCTTTTATGGCATGCATCCCCAGAATCGCGCTCTGCGGCGGGTTGATAATCGGCGTGGACATCAGAGAACCGAATACGCCACCGTTGGTAATGGTAAAGTTACCGCCGGTCAGGTCATCAACGGTCAGCTTGCCGTCGCGGCCTTTGACTGCTAGCTCTTTAATTTTCTTCTCGATATCCGCCATGCCCAGCAGGTCAACATCGCGCAGGACCGGGGTTACCAGGCCGCGCGGCGTGGAGACCGCCATGCTGACATCGAAATAGTTGTGGTACACCACGTCATCGCCGTCGATAGAAGCGTTCACTTCCGGGTAACGTTTCAGCGCTTCAACAACCGCCTTCACGTAGAAGGACATGAAGCCCAGACGGATACCGTGACGTTTTTCAAACGCATCGCCGTACTGCTTGCGCAGATCCATAATCGGCTTCATGTTGACTTCGTTGAAGGTCGTCAGCATGGCGGTGGAATTTTTCGCTTCCAGCAGACGCTCGGCTACGCGTTTGCGCAGACGGGTCATCGGCACACGTTTTTCAGAGCGGTTGCCCAGCTGTGCAGCCGGAGCCGCGGCTGCCGGTGCTGCTGGCGCTTCAGCTTTCGCCGGTACGCTCGCCAGATGTTTCTCAACGTCTTCACGGGTCAGACGGCCACCAACTCCGGTGCCTTTAATGGCCGCCGCGTCGAGGCTATGTTCCGCCAGCAGACGGCGAATCGCCGGGCTGAGCGCATCGTTATTTTGCTCTTCCAGAGAAGCCTGCTGGCGCTGGGCCGGAGTCGACTCTTTGGCATCGGCTTTCGCACTGGACTCTTTGCCCGCGCTGTTGCCTTCGCGCAGGCGGCCGAGGATCTGACGAGAAAGCACGGTAGCGCCTTCGTCTTCAATCACTGCGTCCAGAATGCCATCCGCTGAAGCCGGTACTTCCAGTACCACTTTGTCAGTTTCGATTTCTACCAGCACTTCGTCACGAACAACCGCATCGCCCGGTTTTTTATGCCAGGTGGCAACCGTTGCGTCAGCTACGGACTCAGGCAGGTCGGGAACCAGAATATCTACGCTACTCATTATGTATCCTTTAATTAATCGACGTTCAGCGCGTCATTGACCAGATCTTGTTGCTGTTTCTGGTGAACGGACAAGTATCCTACCGCCGGAGAGGCGGAGGCCGGGCGGCCTGCATAACGCAGAGAGGCCCCAAACGGAATCACTTCGCGGAAGTGATGCTGGCTGCAGTACCACGCGCCCTGGTTGAGCGGTTCTTCCTGGCACCAGACAAAATCATGCACATGCGCATAAGGTTTCAGCGCTTCCTGTACCGCCTGATGCGGGAACGGATAGAGCTGCTCTACGCGAACGATAGCGACATCTTTTTGGTCGTTCTTACGGCGCTGTTCCAGCAGGTCGTAGTAAACCTTACCAGAGCACAGCACAACACGCTTCACTGCTTTCGGGTCGAGATCGTCGATTTCCCCGATAGCCGGCTGGAAGGTGCCGTTAGCCAGTTCGTCCATGCTCGACACTGCCAGCGGATGGCGCAGCAGAGACTTCGGCGACATCACGATCAGCGGGCGACGCATACCGCGCAGCGCCTGACGACGCAGCATATGGTAAACCTGCGCCGGCGTGGACGGCACGCAAACCTGCATATTCTGCTCAGCGCAGAGCTGCAGATAACGCTCCAGACGCGCGGAGGAGTGCTCCGGCCCCTGGCCTTCGTAGCCGTGCGGCAGCAGCATCACCAGACCGCACATACGGCCCCACTTCTGCTCGCCGGAGCTAATGAACTGGTCGATAACCACCTGCGCGCCGTTGGCAAAGTCACCGAACTGCGCTTCCCAGATGGTCAGGGTGCGTGGTTCTGCGGTGGCATAGCCGTATTCAAACGCCAGTACCGCCTCTTCAGACAGCACGGAATCCCAGACCTTAAAGTGGCCCTGGCCGTTATGGACGTGCTGCAGCGGCGTATAGGTTGAACCATTCTTCTGGTTGTGAATCACCGCATGGCGGTGGAAGAAGGTGCCACGCCCGGAGTCTTCACCGGACAGACGCACGGAGATACCTTCATCTACCAGCGTGGCGTAGGCGAGGTTTTCCGCGCCGCCCCAGTCGAACAGCTTCTCACCGGCGGCCATTGACTGACGGTCGCCGTAAATTTTCGCCACGCGAGACTGCATCTCAACGGCTTCCGGCACCGTGCTGATGCGCTTCGCCAGCTCGACCAGACGCTTAGGTTCGACTTTGTCCGGGTAGCTCTCATCCCACTCATGGTTGAGGTACGGGGACCAGGTAAAGGAGTGCATGTTCATCGGACGCCACTCCTGCACCACGCATTCGCCGGCATCCAGCGCATCGCGGTAGAGGTTAACCTGCTCGGTAGCGTCTTCCAGCGTCGCGACCTTATCGGCTTCCAGCTTGTCAGCGTAGATTTTGCGCGGGGTCGGATGCTTTTTGATTTTCTGATACATCAGCGGCTGGGTTGCGCTCGGCTCGTCGGCTTCGTTATGGCCGTGGCGGCGGTAGCACACCAGATCGATGAAGACATCGCGTTTGAAGGTATTGCGGAAATCCAGCGCCAGGCGAGTGACAAATGCCACGGCTTCCGGGTCATCGGCGTTAACGTGGAAAATCGGCGATTGCACCATTTTACCGATGTCGGTGCAGTACGGGGTAGAACGCGCATCCAGCGGGTTGGAGGTGGTGAAGCCAACCTGATTATTGATAACGATACGTACAGTACCGCCCACTTCATAACCGCGCGCTTTGGACATGTTCAGGGTTTCCTGAACCACGCCCTGCCCGGTGACTGCGGCGTCACCGTGAATGGTAATCGGCAGAACTTTGTTGCTGCTCGGCTCGTCCAGACGGTCAAGACGGGCGCGTACAGAACCGATAACCACCGGGCTGACGATTTCCAGGTGCGACGGGTTAAACGCCAGCGCCAGGTGCACCAGGCCGCCTTCGGTTTCCATATCGGAAGAGAAGCCCATATGGTACTTCACGTCACCGGTGCCGAGGTGTTCTTTATGTTTACCGACGAATTCGTCGAACAGGTCCTGCGGTTTTTTACCCAGCACGTTGACCAGTACGTTCAGACGACCGCGGTGCGCCATACCCAGCACCACTTCGCGGGTGCCGCTCTTACCCGCGTGGCGGATAATTTCTTTGAGCATCGGGATCAGCGCATCGCCGCCTTCCAGCGAGAAGCGTTTTGCGCCGGGGAATTTCGCGCCAAGATAGCGTTCCAGGCCTTCCGCTGCGGTCAGCTCGCTGAGGAAGCGTTTTTTCTCTTCAGCGCTAAAGCTGGCTTTGCCTGCTACCGACTCGATACGCTGCTGGATCCAGCGTTTTTCTTCGGTAGAGGTAATGTGCATATATTCCGCGCCGATGGAGCCGCAGTAGGTTTGCTTGAGGGCAGAGATCAGGTCGCCCAGCTTCATCGTGTCTTTGCCAATAGCAAAAGAACCTACGTTATAGCTTTCCTGGAAATCGGCCTCGGTCAGATCGTGGTAAGCCGGATCGAGATCCGCCACTCTCTCTTGCTGCCACAGTCCCAGCGGATCGAGATTCGCATGCTGGTGACCACGGAAGCGGTATGCGTTGATGAGCTGCAGGACTTTAACCTGCTTCACATTGGTGTCAGGGTCGGAAATCGAAGAAGTGTAACGCGAGGCATCCTTCGCCAGGCGGCGGAAATAATCACGCGTTTTGGAATGAAATTGATCTGGTTTGACTCCGGTGCCAGGTAACTGCTGGAACATAGAACGCCAGTTGGCGTCAACAGAGTCAGGATCGGTTAAGAAGTCTTCATAGAGCTGTTCTATCCAGCTCTGGTTCGAACCAGAGAGGTAAGAAGAGTCCAGCCAGGCTTTCATTGCGCCGTTCTGCATCGTGATCCCTTAAGCATTTTTATGCTTATTTCGCCGTAGAAACTACCACGCACAGAAGTTGTACGTGCCGGGGTTCACTTGTTGCGGATGAGTTGTGGTTTCACCCGCTAAGGAACCTTTAAAAACTGTCTAACTATCAGGGGCAGTTTTTAGAGGTTTCCTGCTATCTGTCCCCTCTCCCTTAGGGAGAGGGTTAGGGTGAGGGGAACAGCGCTCCCCTCTGACTACTTACGCACTACGCTGCAGCAGCATCGACTTAATATGGCCAATGGCGCGCGTCGGGTTCAAACCCTTAGGACACACACTGACGCAGTTCATAATGCTGTGACAGCGGAATACGCTGAAAGCATCGCTCAGGCCTTCAAGGCGCTCGCTGGTTTCGGTATCGCGGCTGTCGATCAGGAAGCGATACGCGGCCAGCAGGCCAGCCGGGCCGATAAACTTGTCCGGGTTCCACCAGAACGACGGGCAAGACGTTGAACAACATGCGCAGAGAATACACTCGTACAGACCATCGAGTTTCTCACGCTGCTCTGGAGACTGTAAGTGCTCTCGAGCCGGAGGATTTTGCCCATTATTCAACAAGTAAGGCTTAATCTTCTCATATTGTGCGTAGAATTGCCCCATGTCTACAACCAAATCGCGAATAACCGGCAACCCTGGTAGCGGACGGATAACAATTTTCTTACCCGGCTGATTCAGCGCGGAAATAGGTGTGATGCATGCCAGACCGTTTTTCCCGTTCATGTTCAGACCGTCGGAGCCACAAACCCCTTCACGACAGGAGCGGCGGAACGACAGCGACGGGTCTTTCTCTTTCAGCTGCATCAATGCATCCAGCAGCATCATGTCACGACCTTCTTCCGCTTCCAGGGTGTAATCCTGCATGCGCGGAGCATCGTCTACGTCCGGGTTATAACGATAAACTGAAAACTCGAGTTTCATATTCCTGTCTCCGCATTAATAAGTACGAATCTTCGGCGGGAATGCCGGACGCAGTTTCGGTTCCATATTGACGCTACGACGCGTCATGGATTCCGACTCTGGCAGATACAGGGAATGGCACAGCCAGTTTTCATCATCACGATCCGGGAAGTCGAAGCGGCTATGCGCGCCACGGCTTTCGGTACGGAAGTTTGCCGACACCGCAGTGGCGTAGGCGGTTTCCATCAGGTTATCCAGCTCAAGGCATTCAACGCGCTGGGTATTGAACTCGCTGGAAGTGTCATCCAGACGGGCATTTTTCAAACGCTCGCGAATCGCTTTCAACTGCTCAAGGCCCTTCGCCATCGCATCCCCTTCGCGGAACACGGAGAAGTTATGCTGCATGCACTCCTGAAGCGCTTTGCGGATTTCAACCGGATCTTCACCGTTACGGTTACCGTTCCAGCGATTCAGACGTTCCAGAGAAGCATCGATTTCTTCATCCGTTGCATCGCGCAGAACGCCCTGTTCGGCGATAGATTCTTGCAAATGCAGACCGACCGCGCGGCCAAAGACCACCAGGTCAAGCAGCGAGTTGCCGCCCAGACGGTTTGCGCCGTGAACCGATACGCAGGCGATTTCGCCTACCGCAAACAGCCCCGGAATCACCACGTCTTCGCCCTGCTCGTTGACGGTCAGCGCCTGGCCGCTTACTTTGGTCGGAATACCGCCCATCATATAGTGGCAGGTTGGAATGACCGGAATCGGCTCTTTCACCGGGTCAACGTGGGCGAAGGTACGGGAGAGCTCAAGGATACCCGGCAGACGGGATTCCAGAACTTCTTTACCCAGGTGATCGAGTTTCAGCTTAGCGTGCGGGCCCCACGGACCGTCGCAGCCGCGGCCTTCGCGGATTTCGATCATGATGGAACGCGCCACCACGTCACGACCCGCCAGGTCTTTCGCATTCGGCGCATAACGCTCCATAAAGCGTTCGCCGTGTTTGTTCAACAGGTAGCCACCTTCACCGCGGCAGCCCTCGGTGACCAGAACCCCTGCCCCGGCGATACCGGTCGGGTGGAACTGCCACATTTCCATATCCTGCACCGGGACACCGGCACGAATCGCCATACCCACGCCGTCACCGGTATTGATATGAGCGTTAGTAGTGGACTGATAAATACGGCCTGCGCCGCCGGTCGCCAGCACGGTGGCGCGAGCTTTAAAGTAAACCACTTCACCGGTTTCGATGCACAGCGCGGTACAACCGACGATAGCGCCATCGGCGTTTTTCACCAGGTCCAGCGCATACCACTCGGAAAAAATAGTGGTATGGTTTTTCAAATTCTGTTGATAGAGCGTGTGCAGCAGGGCGTGACCGGTACGGTCAGCCGCCGCTGCGGTACGTGCCGCCTGCTCGCCGCCAAAGTTTTTCGACTGGCCGCCAAACGGACGTTGATAGATGGTGCCATCGTCGAGACGAGAGAACGGCAGACCCATATGATCCAGTTCAAGAATCGCTTCCGGACCGGTTTTGCACATATATTCAATGGCGTCCTGGTCGCCAATGTAGTCCGACCCTTTCACGGTGTCGTACATATGCCATTCCCAGTTATCTTCATGGGTATTACCGAGCGCAACGGTGATACCACCCTGCGCGGAAACGGTATGGGAACGGGTCGGGAACACTTTGGAGAGCAGCGCACAGGTTTGGCCGCTCTGGGAAATTTGCAGCGCCGCGCGCATACCTGCGCCACCGGCACCAATCACAACTGCATCAAATTCTCTGACAGGCAATTTCATTACACACCCCACACCACAACAAATCCATAAAGAACGTAAGCCACCAGCGCAACAACGATAAGCAGTTGCAGAATTAAGCGCACAGCCAGTGGTTTAACGTAGTCCGTTAACACCTGCCACATCCCGATCCAGGCGTGGATCAGAATGGATACGAGAGCCAGCAGGGTGAAGACTTTAGTGAACGCGGAGGAGAAAAAACCCGTCCAGACTTCCCATGAAATTTCACCCGTGGTGGCAAAGAAGCCAACCATATAGATGATGTAAAGGGTGAGGACGATGGCGGTAGCACGGACCAGAATGAAGTCATGTACGCCGTTGCGTCCTAGTGCTGAGGCGTTGCTTACCATACGAGGACTCCTGCGAGAAGTGAAAGCACGACAGTAATAACAAAAGAAATTTTGGCGGAGCGTGTCCCTGATTCGAGGGTTTCTTCAAGGTAGCCAAAATCCATCAGCAGATGGCGAATACCGACCACTGCGTGATAAGCCAGCGCGGTCAAAATGCCCCACATGATGAACTTCACAAAGAAGCTATTCATAATGGATGCCGCAGTGAGGAAACCTTCTGGAGAGGAAAGGCTGGTGCCCAGCAACCAAAGCAGAATCCCGACCGCCACAAAAGTGATCACTCCGGATACGCGATGGAGAATGGACGCTATCGCCGTGATTGGGAACCGGATCGTTTGGAGATCCAGATTGACAGGTCTTTGTTTTTTCACATTTCTTACCATGAATAACGCCCACATGCTGTTCTTATTATTCCCTTTGGATTTCGCGTTACAGGAAGGCGGCAAGTCCGGGAAACCCGGGAGCATAGATAACTATGTGACCGGGGCGAGCGGGCGCAGCCAACGCACCTGAAACGTGAAAGACTATGGGATTTCCTTCCTCCGGTCTGCTTGCGGGTCAGACAGCGTCCTTATCTATAACCAGAAGTCATGTTAAAACCCCTTTTCAGAAGTTAAAGCGTGACAAAATAACGCTGGGTGGCTCGGGATTGCAGGGAGTTCCGGAGACCTGGCGGCAGTATAGGCCGTTCACAAAATCATTACAATTAACCTACATATAGTTTGTCGGGTTTTATCCCGAACAGTGATCAATGTCACGATAACAACATAAATTTAAATTTTAATCATCTGATTTGACAAATATTAAACATTATTGTTACAACCATTACCAGATAAATGCAATAATACGCAAAAGTTATGGGGTCACTCTTTTACCTGAGAATAAGTTATGCAACAGTGAGAGAGTATTGACCGATGTAATCAGGACAGTTATTAGTGGTATATAGTTTTAACTAATTCGGGCTGCTAAAACGCTGATTTGCTGTTGTTTCATCGTAGGTTGAAGACGTACCATCAAGCGCCCTTGCTCTGTACCCTGCCCCTTTCGTGACGCAGAGCGATGTGCAACATAACAAACTGGTAACGTCATCGGCTACGGGCCGAATGCAAATCCACCACCCGGCAGTCTTAAGCAATAAAGGCGCTAAGGAGACCATAAATGTCTGATGCTAAAGCAAAAATCACCCTGGGTGGTGATACTGCTATCGAACTGGATGTGCTAAAGGGCACTCTCGGTCAGGATGTTATTGATATTCGTAGTCTTGGTTCAAAAGGCGTATTTACTTTTGACCCTGGTTTTACCTCAACCGCATCCTGCGAATCCAAAATCACCTTTATCGACGGTGATGAAGGTATCCTGCTGCACCGCGGTTTTCCAATCGATCAATTAGCGACCGATTCCAACTATCTGGAAGTGTGCTACATCCTGCTGAACGGTGAAAAACCGACCCAGGACCAGTACGACGAATTCAAAACCATCGTTACCCGCCACACCATGATTCACGAGCAGATCACTCGTCTGTTCCACGCGTTCCGCCGCGATTCTCACCCGATGGCCGTTATGTGCGGCATCACCGGTGCGCTGGCTGCGTTCTATCACGATTCGCTGGATGTGAATAACCCGCGTCATCGCGATATCGCCGCATTCCGCCTGCTCTCCAAAATGCCGACTATGGCGGCAATGTGTTACAAGTATTCCATCGGCCAGCCTTTTGTTTATCCGCGCAACGACCTCTCCTACGCGGGTAACTTCCTGAATATGATGTTCTCCACGCCGTGTGAAAAGTATGAAGTGAACCCGATACTGGAACGCGCCATGGACCGCATCCTGATCCTGCACGCCGATCACGAACAGAACGCCTCAACGTCCACCGTGCGTACCGCAGGCTCTTCTGGCGCGAACCCGTTCGCCTGTATCGCTGCGGGTATTGCTTCTCTGTGGGGACCGGCACACGGCGGCGCCAACGAAGCGGCGCTGAAGATGCTGGAAGAGATCAGCTCGGTTAAACACATTCCGGAATTTGTGCGTCGTGCGAAAGACAAAAATGACTCTTTCCGCCTGATGGGCTTTGGTCACCGTGTTTATAAAAACTATGACCCGCGCGCCACCGTGATGCGTGAAACCTGCCATGAAGTGCTGAAAGAACTGGGTACCAAAGACGATCTGCTGGAAGTGGCGATGGAGCTTGAGCACATTGCGCTCAACGACCCGTACTTCATCGAGAAGAAACTGTACCCGAACGTCGATTTCTACTCCGGTATCATTCTGAAAGCGATGGGCATTCCATCATCCATGTTTACCGTTATCTTCGCGATGGCGCGTACCGTGGGCTGGATTGCACACTGGAACGAAATGCACACCGACGGCATGAAAATCGCCCGTCCACGTCAGCTGTATACCGGCTACGAAAAACGCGATTTCAAAAACGATATCAAATACTAAGCCTGATATTGCGAAGATAAAAAACGCGCCTGAGAGCGCGTTTTTTTATTGCTGACACCCCGGGCACCAGTAAAACGGCCTCGACGACAGCATGGTCCTCTCGATAATCCCGCCGCAGCGCTCGCAGGCTTCCCCCTCCCGATGAAAGACCTTAAAGCGAAATAGTGCGCCATGGTGCTTATTCTCATCCACCAGACCACGCGTATTGTAGGACAAGCGCGGGATCTCAAGCAGCGCATAAGCCAGCGCATCAAGCTGTGCGTCGTTAAGCTCAGAGGCTTTATGCCGCCCGGTTAGCCCCACCTGCCAGAGGATCTCAACGCGCAGATAATTCCCCAATCCCGCGAGAAATGCCTGATCCAGCAGCAGCCCGGAAAACTGACGGTTGCGGAATTTCGCCGACAGCAGCCGCTCTTTGACTTTTTCAACGCTAAGAGTCATATCGAGCACATCCGGTCCCACCCGTAGCAAAAACGGGTGCTGAGCGAGCTGTTCCGGGGTCAGCATCTCAATGTCAGAGGCGCTATAGAGCAATATCGCCTTGTGCGCCGTCTGTAGCCGAACGCGTAAAATACGTGTCGTTTCAGGCTCCGCTTGCGGCTCGACCACCCGCCAGACGCCGTACAGCTGATTATGGCTATAGAGCGTCAAGCCGCCGGAGAAGTGGGTCAGCAGCGCTTTACCGCGGGTTTCGATATTCGTCACCTGCTGACCAACCAGCTGAGATTGATAAGTTTGTAACTGCGGGAAGGCGAACCACGCTTTCGTCAGGGGTTCGCCTTTGATCGCCGCCTCCAGGCTATCCGCCGCACGACGGATTTCCGGACCTTCCGGCATATTGATGTCCTTGTGTTAATGCGTTGCGCCGCCGGCAATTTTTACGTCATCGCCCTGCTGAAGGGCAACAGCTATAGCCGTTTCCAGCGCTACGCGCACCGTCTCTACCGCCATACTCGCTTCACCGGGATGAGCTGCAGCCTGCTCCGGCAGATACGGAATATGGATAAAGCCGCCCTTCACGCCGCTTTTATCACGTAGCCCGTGCAGCAGGCCATACATCACGTGATTACAGACAAACGTCCCCGCCGTCTGCGACACCGAAGCGGGGATCCCTTTGCTTCTTAGCGCGGCAACGATCGCTTTGATCGGTAGCGTACCGAAGTACGCCGCCGGACCATCAGCAACGATCGGCACATCGACAGGCTGCAGGCCTTTATTATCTGGGATCCGCGCATCATCGACGTTAATCGCCACGCGTTCGACGGTGATGTCGACACGCCCGCCCGCCTGACCAACCGCCAGCGTCAATACGGGCTCCAGCTCATCCAGCGCGTCGTTCAGTACCGTCAGCGCTTCGCCGAAGACGCACGGTAGCTGCCGGGCAACAACGGGCTGCCCGGCAATAATAACGCCATCCAACTGCTTTACCACTTCCCATGAAGGGTTAACCGCTTCGCCGCCGAACGGTTCAAAACCGGTAATCAATACGCCAGCCATGATCCCTCCTTACAGGAACATCAGGAAATAGAGCAAAAATACGTTCACGATAAGTAACATCAACCCGGTCGGCACCTGGGCTTTGATCACCGCGTTTTTATCCGGCAGCTCCAGCAGCGCGGCCGGAACAATATTGAAGTTAGCCGCCATCGGGGTCATCAGAGTGCCGCAATAGCCGGAGAACATACCAATCGCCGCCATCACTGCCGGGTTACCGCCGTGCTGCAGCACCAGGATCGGGATCCCGACCCCTGCCGTCACAATGGGGAAAGCGGCAAAAGCGTTGCCCATGACCATCGTCAGCAGCGCCATACCAATGGTGTAGACGGCTACGGCGATAAACCGGCTGTCTACCGCCAGATAGTTCTGCGTCAGCCAGGAGATGCTGTTGCCGACGCCTGCGGCGGTAAACAGCAGTCCGAGAACGGCGAGGATCTGCGGCAGAATAAATGCCCAGCCTACCGAATCCAGCAGACGGCGCGCTTCCTGCAACGGCTGCGCTGCCGTTTCGTGGGTCATGCGAATAGCCATCACCAAACCAAGCAGCGTGCCTGCAGTCATTGAAAACAGGGTGATCAGCGTAGCGTGATTGCCTGGGCCAAAGATAGCAACCTGCAGCGAGGGCAGATTATTAAACAGCAGAACGCCAATGACCGTCACCACCGGGATGGCCAGCGCCGGGAAGAACAGTTTGTTGCCCAGACGCGCAGCGCTGGCGGAACGTTCTTCCTGCGAGCGTTGATGATAGCGACCAAGATGCACGCCGCCAAAACCGGCGATCAGCGCCAGCACGACCACCAGGATCCCGACGCCAATATTAACGGTGCGCTTATCGCCCACCAGCTCATAGGTCCAGTCGCCAAACAGAAACACCAGGCCGTACAGTCCCCAGAACAGACCGGTAGTCAGCCTGCGCGGGTTCGCCTTATCACGCCAGGACATCACCGCGACGACCAGCAGAACGACGCCCGCCAGCCAGTAGAGATAAGTTTGCTGAAAATTCATGCTGCACCGCCTTTCGCCTGCGCGGCGTTAACCTTGTCCAGCTCACGCTGTAGATGGCGATCGAGACGCCACAAGCGGGCGGAGTGGATCAGGAAAGCGCATACCGCCGTTGGGATCCCCCACAGGGCGATGTGCAGCGGCTCAGTCTGAATGCCGCCGGACTCGAGCATAAAGTTATGCATAAAGATAATTGCGCCAAAGGCGACAAAAATATCTTCACCGAAGAACAGCCCCACGTTATCGGTCGCCGCCGACATCGCTCGCAGGCGATAACGGACATCGCCCGGTAACGCACCAAAGTTTTTCTCCGCCGCCCCTTCCGCCATCGGCGCCAGCAGCGGACGCACCATCTGCGGATGGCCGCCGAGGCTGGTCAGGCCCAGCGCAGCGGTTATTTCACGAACGAACAGATAGACGATAAGCAGACGACCGGCGGTGGCGCTGCGGATCTTCGCAATCCACGCCTGCGCGCGCTCTTTCAGACCGTGTCGTTCCAGCAGGCCGATGACCGCTAGCGGCAGCAAAAGAATAAACGGCAGGTTACGGGTGTTAAGAAACCCTTCCCCCAGTTTTTCCAGAATGGTCGCGATCGGCATATGCGCCGTCAGACCCGTGATGATCCCGGAAACTATCACTACCAGCACCGGGTTGAAACGTAATAAAAACCCGACCACGATCGCGGCAATACCGATCAATGGCCAGAGCGATACTGATTCTCCCATAGTTACATCCTGTATGTTGTGAATTGTTGTTTGTTGTTAACTAATTGATACTATTATTTTTATTCTTCTGATTCCGCACTAACCTGTATATTGCGCCCGGCAAACGCCGCACGCAAGCGACGTGCAAAATCCAGCGCGTGCTGGCCATCGCCGTGCAGGCAGACGGTTTCCGCCACCACGTGCGCCCACTCGCCGGTAATGCTGCGCACCCGGTTGTGCTGCACCATTTCCAGGGTTTGCGCCAGCGACTGCTCTTCGCTTTCAATCAGCGCACCGGCCTGCGTGCGCGGCACCAGGCTACCATCAGCCAGATAGCCGCGGTCGGCGAACACTTCCTGACGAGTTGTCAGTTGATAACGCTGACCGGCACGAATGAGCTCGCTGCCCGCCAGCCCCACCAGCACCAGGTCGGCGTCAACATCGCGCACCGCTTTCGCAATCGCGTCAGCAAGCTGCGGATCTTTTGCTGCCTGGTTATAGAGCATGCCGTGCGGCTTGACGTGCTGCAGCTCACCGCCCTGCGCCCGAACCATCGCCGCAAGCGCGCCAACCTGATACAGCGTTTGTGCATATACCGTCTCCGGCGGTAACTGCATCGCCGTACGGCCAAAATTTTCCCGGTCGGGAAAGCTGGGGTGCGCGCCTACCGCTACGCCATATTTCAGCGCTTCGCGGACGCACTGCAGCATCATCACCGCGTCGCCCGCATGGAAGCCGCAGGCAATATTGGCGGACGAGACCAGTTGTAATAACGCGCTGTCGTTACCACAGCCTTCGCCGAGGTCGGCATTCAAATCAATTTTCAACGTTTAGTCTCCATGCCAGTTGTTCAAAATAACGCTGCCTTTCGACGCGCGCTTTAAGCGCTTCCTCAAGGGAGCAGGGAACAAAATGGATCGGCTGACCCAGCGGGATCTGCGCCAGCTGATACATATCGGCCTCGATAATGCTGGCAATGCGTGGATAGCCGCCGGTGGTCTGTGCGTCGTTCATCAGCACGATTGGCTGACCGTTATGCGGAACCTGTACCACACCGGGTAGCAGGCCATGCGAAAGCATCTCGCGATCGGTCGTTCGTTTCAGCGGCTGCCCTTGCAGACGGTAGCCCATGCGGTTGCTCTGTGGGCTAAGCTGCCACGGCGAGCGCCAGAAAGCGTCCTGCGACGCGCTATCAAATTCATGGTATTCCGGCCCCGGTAGCGCGCGGATGCGGTTGCCAACGGGCAACTGTTTCACGCCGAGCGGCCCGCTAAATGGCTTATCCGATTTCCCCAGCTTCAGCCGATCGCCGTCCTGCAAACGCCGCCCTTCCAGACCGCCAATGCCCACTTTGAGATCGGTACTGCGCGAGCCAAGCACTTTTGGCACGGCAATGCCGCCCGCCACTGCCAGATAGCTGCGTACGCCGTGCTGCGGGTTCTTGAGCACCAGATGCTGTCCGGCCTTGACCGCCGTGCGCCAGCCCACCCATACAGGTTCGCCGTCTAACATCGCACCGCAGGCGGCACCGGTCAGCGCAAACCAGCCGTTGCGTTCAAACTGAATATCCACCTGGCCCAGCGTAATCTCCAGCACCGCAGCATTGGCCCCGTTCCCCACCAGCAGATTGGCGGTAACCAGCGCGGGCTTATCCATCGCTCCACAGCGGCTAATGCCCAACTGGCGCAAACCTTCGCGCCCGCCGTCCTGCACCGAGGTATACATTCCGGCGCGGATGATTTTTAACATACGCCCTCCTTTTGCGGCACGAAACGCACTCTGTCGCCGGAACGCAGCAGCACCGGTTCCTTGCGCTTCGGATCAAACAGCGCCAGCGGCGTATGGCCCAGAAGCTGCCAGCCGCCCGGCGTCGCCAGCGGATAGATCCCGGTCTGCGCCCCGCCGATACCAACAGAACCGGCGGGCACCAGCAGACGCGGCTCCGCCCGTCGCGGCATCGCCAGCTTCTCCGGCAGCCCGCCGAAGTACGGGAATCCCGGTTGAAAGCCTAGGAACCACACCACGTACTCGACCGACGAATGCAACTCAACCACCTGCTTTTCACTCAGGCCGCTGTGACGAGCAACATCACCCAGGTCCGGGCCGCCTTCACCGCCGTAAACCACGGGAACGGAGATCTCTCGCGATTCCGGCTCGAGCGTATCGCACTCCTCCCACCAGATTTGCAGACGCTCAATCGCATCCCACGCCGTTTGCTGCGGGTTACGCAATATCACGGTAATGTTGTTCATGCCCGGGATGGCCTCCACCACCTCGGTATGGCCAATCAGCCGCTGGGCTAACCGCCAGATCCGTTTCTGGCTGTCTAGCGTTACCGGAGGCTCAAGCTCCAGTACGACAGCCGTTTCACCTAACAAATAACAACGCGCTCGCTGCACTTTTGCCTCCGTTCATTAAGCCGGGTTCGGGATATCAATAAACGTGACGTCCAGTTCGGTGTTTTCCGTCAACCATTCGCTTAGCGCGCGAATTCCGCCGCGCTCGGTGGCATGATGACCGGCAGCGTAGAAATGCAGCCCCTGCTCCCGCGCCGAGTGGATGGTCTGCTCCGACACTTCGCCGCTAATAAATGCATCAACGCCGAAGCGTGCCGCGCTATCGATAAAGCTTTGGCCACCGCCGGTACACCACGCCACGCGGGTGACTTTGTCCGGTCCGGTGTCCCCACACCACAGCGGTTTGCGCCCCAGCCGTGCTTCAATCCACGAGGCCAACTCCAGGCCCGATACCGGCATCGACAGTTCGCCCCACGGCATCAGCGGCTCGATTTCACCCATCACATTAATACCGAGCAGCGAGGCCAACTGGGCGTTATTACCCAGCTCCGGGTGAGCGTCGAGCGGCAGGTGCCAGCCATAGAGGTTGATATCGTTAGCCAGCAGCGTTTTGAGGCGATGACGCTTCATGCCGCGAATAATGGGCGATTCGCCTTTCCAGAAATAACCATGATGAACAATCACCGCATCGGCCTCCAGGCGCACGGCTTCATCAAGCAGCGCCTGGCTGGCGGTCACGCCGGTCACGATTTTTTGCACCGTCTCGCGCCCTTCCACCTGTAACCCATTGGGTGCGTAATCGCTGATGGCCGCGCTATTCAGTTTTTCATTAATCAGTTGTTCCAGTTCGCTATTTTTCATTATCGCTCCATCAGGTCTTCGTGTAATGCAAAGGAATAACATAGCGTTATCCGCCCGCTCCGTCGATAGTTCTACCGCTTCGCCTGCTATTTTGACTTTTGGTGAAATCCCGCGATTTGTCTACTCCCCTCATCGCGCATTCGTGTATATTTATGCACTATTACAGCATATTAAATAACCAGAAAGCCTATAAGGCCATGAATATCACTAGCTAATGGCTATTCATGCAGAAAGATCGACTTTCCTTTTTATGGCAGGACAGAACGTTAAATGAACACATCATCTTCACAGCCGCGGGCGATTTATTACGTTGTCGCGCTGCAAATCTGGGAATATTTCAGTTTTTACGGCATGCGCGCGCTGCTGATCCTTTATCTCACCAATCAGCTGAAGTATGACGATAACCATGCATATGCCCTGTTCAGCGCCTACTGCTCGCTGGTCTACGTTACGCCGATTCTTGGCGGATTCCTGGCCGACAAGCTGCTGGGCAACCGCATGGCGGTAATGCTCGGCGCGCTGCTAATGGCTATCGGCCATCTGGTGCTCGGCGCCAGCGAGGTTGCGCCCACCTTCCTTTATCTGTCGCTGGCGATTATCGTCTGCGGCTACGGGCTATTTAAATCCAACGTCAGCTGCCTGCTCGGCGAGCTGTACGAACCCACCGACCCGCGCCGCGATGGCGGTTTTTCGCTGATGTATGCCGCGGGTAACGTGGGGTCGATCATTGCGCCAATCGCCTGCGGCTACGTGCAGGAGGAGTACAGCTGGGCGATGGGCTTCGCGTTGGCGGCCGTGGGGATGATTGCCGGGCTGGTGATTTTCCTCAGCGGTAATCATCATTTCCGCCACACCCGCGGCGTGAATCGAGAAGCGCTGCGGGCGCGTAATTTCGTTTTACCGAACTGGGGCTGGCTGCTGGTTCTGCTGATTGCCGCGCCGTTGTTGATTACCGTGCTGTTCTGGCAGGAGTGGTCGGTGTATGCGCTGATTGTGGCGACGATTATCGGTCTGGCGGTGCTCACGCGGATTTACCTGCGGGCGGAGACTGCCAAACAGCGTAAAGAACTACGTCTGATTATGGTTCTGACCTGCTTCAGCCTGCTGTTTTGGGCCTTCGCGCAGCAAGGCGGTAGCTCAATTAGCCTGTATATCGACCGTTTTGTTAACCGCCATGTTATGAGTTACGAGATACCGACGGCAATGTTCCAGTCGGTTAACGCCTTTGCGGTCATGCTCTGCGGGGTCGTGCTGGCGTGGCTGGTGAAAGAAAATATCAACGGCAACCGTACCGTGCGTATCTGGGGCAAGTTCGCGCTGGGCCTCGGCCTGATGAGCGCCGGTTTCTGCATCTTAACGCTGAGCGCACGCTGGTCAGCGGCTTACGGGCAATCCTCAATGCCGCTGATGGTACTGGGCCTGGCAGTGATGGGCTTCGCCGAGCTGTTTATCGACCCGGTGGCGATGTCGCAAATTACCCGTATTGAGATCCCCGGCGTGACGGGCGTACTGACCGGTATCTATATGCTGCTCTCCGGGGCCATCGCTAACTATCTGGCGGGGGTAATTGCCGACCAGACCTCACAAAGTTCGTTCGACGCTGCCGGAGCCGTTAACTACTCCATTAACGCCTATATCGAGGTGTTCAGCCAGATAACCTGGGGCGCGCTAGCCTGCGTCGGCCTGGTGCTGGTTATCTGGCTGTACCACTCCGTGAAGGTCAGGGCTCGTCGTCTGGCGCTGGAGTCTTAATTTCTCTGGCGGCTTCCCAGGCCGCCAGCGTCTCCAGCCGCGCCTGTTTGTGATCGACAATCGGGCGCGGGTAATCCAGCGTCACGCTATTTTTCTCCGCCCACAGCCACGGTTGATGCACCGCTTTCTCCGGTACATCGGCCAGCTCCGGCAACCAGTGACGAATAAACTGCCCGGATTTATCAAACCGCTCTCCCTGGGTCGTCGGGTTAAAAATGCGGAAATAAGGTGCAGCATCGGTACCGGTTGACGCCGCCCACTGCCAGCCGCCATTGTTCGCCGCCAGGTCGCCATCAATCAGCTGTTCGATAAAGTAGCGCTCCCCCAACCGCCAGTCGATTCGCAGGTCTTTCACCAGGAAGCTGGCGACAATCATCCGCAAGCGGTTATGCATCCACCCAGTAGAATTAAGCTGACGCATGGCGGCATCAACGATCGGGAAACCGGTTTGCCCGCGCTGCCAGGCCTGCAGCGCGGATTTATCATCCAACCACGCCACGTTATCGGTCCAGGCGATAAAAGGTCGTCCTTTACACAAATTCGGGTAGTAAACCATCAGATGGCGATAAAACTCACGCCAGATAAGTTCGTTGAGCCACACCGCCCCCGCTTCACCCTCCAGCGCTCGCGGCTGCTCCACCAGCAGGCGATGCAGGCACTGACGCGGTGAAAGCACACCGACCGCCAGGCACGGCGACAGTCGACTGGTCCCTTCGATGGCCGGAAGGTCGCGCTGCTCAGCATAATCGGCGGCCTTCTGCTGGCAAAAACGGCGTAGCTGATTGATAGCGGCTTTTTCATCCGCAGCAAACAGGTCGCTATCAAACGGCGTCTGTGGGTAGTTTATTTTCACTTCAGCCGTTGCATCTATTGCCCCACCGGCGCGAGCTTTGGGCGCGGCAACGCACTCCGGCAGCGCCTCCTTTAAGCGGCGAATAAAGGCATTTTTAAACGGCGTAAACACCTTATACATTTCGCGATTGCCGGTCAGCACGCTGCCGGGCGGTAACAACACACTGTCATCAAAGCCCTGACATATCACGCCTTGTAAGTTTTTCTCGACTAACGCATCGCGCTGGCGTTCATTAATTTCATACTGATAATTATAGAAAAGATGGCTGACCTGCTGCTGCTTACAGACTTCAGATAGCAGCGTCACGCTGGCGGCGAAGTCCTCCGCATGTTCAATGAGCAGCGGGATCCCCCGCTCGGCCAGCGCCATTTGTAAGCTATCAAGATGACTGACAATAAATGCCGACTGACGCGGTGCCATACCGTGCTGGCGCCATTGTCCCGGCGTGGCGATAAACAACGCCATCACGCGAGCATGAGGATCGCGACAGGCAGCAGCAAGCGCCAGGTTATCGTGAACGCGCAAGTCCGCGCGAAACCAGACCAGATGGGTGGCCATAAAACTCCTGCAATCAGTGATTTTTTATTCGTCCAGCGCTTGCGGCCAGCCGGTGAAGTAGCGCTGACCGGAGAGATAAGCGTCCGGAAACTCGGTCAGATAGTGTTTAAGCAGATTCAGCGGGGCAAGCAGCGGCTCTTTTCCCAGCCGATAGTCATCAATCAGCGTCGTCAGCTCCTGCTTCTGTTGGGCGTTAAGATGTTCACGGAAATAACCCTGAATGTGCATCAGGACGTTGGTGTGATTTTGCCGGGTGGAGGGATGAGCCAGTAGCGTCACCAGACGCTCACGATAGGCGTCAAAGAAAGCGTCCAGCGATGGCCACTCGGCAATAGCCGCCACAAAGGGCCCAATCTGCCGGTATTCCGGCTGTGAATGCGCCAGCAGTATCAGCTTGTAGCGGCTATGAAAATCCACCAGTTTGCCCCGGGTCAGCCCATCGCGGCGCAGATTATCCAGTTCACGTAAGGTGTAAATACGGGTTTTGCTATCGTCTTCCAGCCAGGTGTCGCTCATCACTTCTCCTTGTATCATCAGAAGTAATAAGTGTAAGCCACAACAGGCAAAAAAAAACCGCCGGGGGAAACCGGCGGCTTACAGCGTTCAGACGATATGTGGATATCAGTAAAAATCTGCGGAGGCTTTTTCCGCCTGCGCCATCCATACCGGCTGGTCGCTGGTTTTTGACCACACACGGTGCAGCCAGCTGTAAAAACGGGCACGATCTTTCCAGAACAACATCACCGGAAGCGCCGCCACGCCAGCCACAACGGCGAAAGTGCGACGCGCGAAGATTACGTGAGCAGGATAAGTTTTGTACAACGCCATAATTTCTCTCCCCTTTGTCAGGCCGGCAATCAACGCCGGTAAAGTATCAATGTGTCTCTGGTTAAAATAGTACCGCTTTGGCTGTAATTTTACTACTCATCCGACCACTAAAAAGCACTTATTTAGCCTTTATTTACATTCACCCGGTAACTTAGTTACATAAAAGTTAAAATAATACTAACCATTAGTTAAATTAAGGGATTGGTGATTTTTATATTTTTTTTACACCCTTGCAGCTAATTTTTGCGAAATCTTTGCGCCCGACTTCCTATCCTCCTCGTAAATCAAAAAGACACCCGGAGGTGGATTGTGACTGCAGGCGTAATCGCTGGCGTAGCGCTGGTGTTCCTGTTGCTGGCTTATCTGGTTTATGCCCTGATACACGCGGAGGCATTCTGATGGCCGCTCAAGGATTTTTACTCATCGCGAGCTTTATTCTGCTGCTGATGCTCCTGGCTCGTCCGCTGGGAACAGCGCTGGCGACCATGATCAACGATGTCCCGTTACCGGGACTTGCCGGTATCGAACGCGGATTATGGCGGGCTGCGGGCATTCGTTCGCAGGAGATGAACTGGTATCAATATTTATTCGCCATCCTGCTGTTTAACGCGCTGGGTCTGGTGGCGCTGTTTGCGCTGCTGATGTTCCAGGGCTCCCTGCCGCTTAATCCGCAGCATCTGCCCGGCCTGTCGTGGGATCTGGCGCTGAATACGGCGGTGAGCTTTGTCAGCAACACCAACTGGCAGGCCTACGGCGGGGAAGCCACCATGAGCTACCTCAGCCAGATGGCGGGACTGGCGGTACAAAACTTCCTCTCCGCTGCCACCGGCATCGCGGTAATCTTTGCCCTTACCCGCGCTTACGCCCGACAGAAGGTCAGCACGCTTGGTAACGCCTGGATCGATCTGACTCGCATCACCCTCTGGCTGCTGCTGCCCATTTCGCTGCTGATTGCGCTGTTCTTTATTCAGCAGGGCGTGCCGCAGAGCTTTGCGCCGTATCAGGGGTTTACCTCGCTGGAAGGGGTACGCCAGATGCTGCCGATGGGGCCGGTCGCCTCGCAGGAAGCGATTAAAATGCTCGGTACCAACGGCGGCGGCTTCTTTAACGCCAACTCGGCGCACCCGTTTGAAAACCCGACCGCACTGACCAACATGGTGCAGATGCTGGCGATCTTTCTGATCCCGGCGGCGCTGTGTTTTGCCTTCGGTGAGGTGGTGGGCGACCGCCGTCAGGGACGGGCAATTCTGTGGGCGATGACGCTTATCTTTATCGTCTGCGTGGCGGTCGTCATGTGGGCCGAAACTCGCGGTAACCCGCATCTGTTAAACCTTGGCGCCGATAGCAGTCTGAATATGGAAGGCAAAGAGAGCCGCTTCGGTATTCTCGCCAGCAGCCTGTTTGCCGTGGTCACTACCGCCGCCTCCTGCGGGGCGGTCAACGCGATGCATGACTCCTTTACCGCACTGGGCGGGATGGTGCCAATGTGGTTAATGCAGATTGGCGAAGTGGTGTTCGGCGGCGTTGGTTCAGGCCTGTACGGCATGCTGCTGTTCGTCATGCTGGCGGTATTTATCGCCGGGCTGATGATTGGCCGCACGCCGGAGTACCTCGGTAAGAAAATCGATGTCCGCGAAATGAAAATGATTGCCCTGGCTATCCTCGTCACCCCAACGCTGGTGCTGCTCGGCACGGCGCTGGCGATGATGACCGAGGCCGGGCGCGCGGGGATGTTTAACCCCGGTCCGCACGGCTTTAGCGAAGTGCTGTACGCCGTTACCTCAGCGGCGAACAACAACGGCAGCGCCTTCGGCGGCTTAAGCGCGGCAACGCCGTTCTGGAACCTGTTGCTGGCGTTCTGCATGCTGGTCGGTCGCTTCGCGGTCATTATTCCAGTGATGGCGATTGCCGGTTCGCTGGTAACGAAGAAAATTCAGCCTGCCGGTAGCGGTACGCTCGCCACCCACGACGCGCTGTTTATCGGACTGCTGATCGGCACCGTACTGCTGGTTGGCGCGCTGACCTTTATCCCCGCGCTGGCGCTCGGCCCGCTGGCGGAACACTTTTCCTTACTTTAAGCGATAGCGGAGCAACCTGTTATGAGTCGTAAATCATTAGCCCTGCTGGAGCCGACGCTGGTGCGCCAGGCGCTGCTGGACGCAGTGAAAAAACTGAGCCCGTCAGTACAGTGGCGTAACCCGGTGATGTTTATCGTCTGGATTGGCAGCTTGTTAACCACCCTACTCGCCATCGCCATGGCAAGCGGGCAGATCGCGGGTAGCGCCGGGTTTACCGCCACTGTCAGTATCTGGCTGTGGTTCACCGTACTGTTTGCCAACTTCGCCGAAGCGATGGCTGAAGGCCGCAGTAAAGCGCAGGCCAATAGCCTTAAAGGGGTACAAAAGACCTCGTTTGCCCGCAAGCTACGCGCCCCACAGCACGATGCGCAAATTGATCACGTTCCCGCCGAAGAGCTGCGCAAAGGCGACGTGGTGCTGGTCGAGGCGGGGGATATTATTCCCTGCGATGGCGAAGTTCTCGAAGGCGGCGCGTCGGTAGATGAAAGCGCTATTACCGGCGAATCTGCACCGGTTATTCGTGAATCCGGCGGCGATTTCGCCTCGGTGACCGGCGGGACGCGTATTCTTTCTGACTGGCTGGTGATCCGCTGTAGCGTCAACCCCGGCGAAACCTTCCTTGACCGGATGATCGCCATGGTTGAAGGGGCTCAGCGTCGCAAAACGCCAAACGAAATCGCGCTGACGATCCTGCTGATCGCCCTGACTTTAGTATTTCTGCTTGCCACCGCCACCATCTGGCCGTTCTCTGCATGGAGCGGTAACGCAGTCAGCGTGACGGTACTGGTGGCGCTACTGGTGTGCCTGATCCCCACTACTATCGGCGGCCTGCTGTCGGCCATCGGCGTCGCCGGGATGAGCCGGATGCTCGGCGCTAACGTGATCGCCACCAGCGGGCGCGCGGTCGAAGCGGCGGGCGATGTCGACGTGCTGTTGCTGGACAAAACCGGCACCATCACGCTCGGCAACCGCCAGGCCTCCGCGTTCCTGCCCGCTCAGGGCGTAGAAGAGAAAACCCTTGCCGATGCTGCCCAGTTGTCGTCGCTGGCGGATGAAACGCCGGAAGGTCGTAGCATCGTGGTGCTGGCGAAACAGCGCTTTAATCTGCGCGAGCGCGACCTGCAGTCACTGCACGCCACCTTTGTGCCGTTTACCGCGCAAACGCGGATGAGCGGTATCAATATCGACCAACGGATGATCCGCAAAGGTTCAGTCGACGCCATTCGTCGCCACGTGGAAGCCAACGGCGGCCACTTCCCGGCAGATGTTGAGAAACAGGTAGAAGAAGTGGCGCGTCTTGGCGCCACGCCGCTGGTGGTTGCTGAGGGCGAGCGGGTGCTGGGGATTATTTCGCTCAAAGATATCGTCAAGGGTGGTATTAAAGAGCGTTTTGCCCAGCTGCGTAAAATGGGGATTAAAACGGTGATGATCACCGGCGATAACCGCCTGACCGCCGCCGCCATTGCCGCAGAGGCCGGGGTGGATGACTTCCTTGCCGAAGCCACGCCGGAAGCCAAGCTGGCGCTGATCCGCCAGTATCAATCCGAGGGACGACTGGTGGCGATGACCGGCGACGGCACCAACGATGCCCCGGCGCTGGCGCAGGCCGACGTGGCGGTGGCGATGAACTCCGGAACCCAGGCGGCAAAAGAGGCCGGTAACATGGTGGATCTGGACTCCAACCCCACCAAACTGATCGAGGTCGTGCATATCGGTAAACAGATGCTGATGACCCGTGGCTCTTTAACCACCTTCAGCATCGCCAACGACGTGGCGAAATATTTCGCCATTATTCCGGCCGCGTTCGCCGCCGTCTATCCACCGCTGGCGATGCTTAACGTGATGCATCTGCACTCGCCCTCCTCGGCGATTTTAAGCGCGGTGATTTTTAACGCGCTGATTATCGTCTTTCTGATCCCACTGGCGCTGAAGGGCGTGAGCTATAAACCGCTGACGGCCTCGGCGATGCTGCGCCGCAACCTGTGGGTCTACGGTCTCGGCGGGCTGCTGGTGCCGTTTATTGGTATCAAAGCCATCGACCTGTTACTGACCCTGACCGGGCTGCTGTGAGGAAAAAACCATGTCATTGATTCGTCCTGCTGTTGTGCTGTTTATTTTGTTAACGCTAATGACCGGCGGCGTCTATCCGCTATTAACCACCGCACTGGGACAGTGGTGGTTCCCGCAGCAGGCCAACGGCTCGCTGGTGCGCATTGACGGCGAAGTGCGTGGTTCCCGCCTGATCGGCCAGAACTTTACCACTGCGGGCTATTTCCAGGGCCGCCCTTCCGCGACGGCGGAGGTGGCGGATAACCCGCTGGCTTCCGGCGGCAGCAACCTTGCCGCCAGCAATCCGGCGTTGGATAAAGCCATCAGCGAACGAGTGCAGGCCCTGCGCGCCGCCAACCCGGATGCGAATCCGACGGTGCCGGTGGAGCTGGTTACTGCCTCAGCGAGCGGACTGGATTACAGCCTGACCCCATCCGCCGCGCTGTGGCAGGTGCCGCGCGTTGCCAAAGCGCGACAGCTTAGCGTTGAACAGGTCAGCCAGTTGGTTAACGAGGCAACGCAAAAACCGTTGCTCAGTTTTCTCGGCCAACCTGTGGTAAATATACTGCTGCTGAATATGTCGCTGGATGCCCTAAAGGATAAGTAAGATGAGTGACGAGCCGCTGCGTCCGGACCCTGACCGCCTGTTGCAACACACCGCCTCTGCGCATCGCGGAAAACTGAAGGTGTTTTTTGGCGCCTGCGCGGGGGTGGGCAAAACCTGGGCGATGCTGGCGGAAGCGCAGCGGCTGCGCGCCCAGGGGCTGGATATTCTGATTGGCGTGGCGGAAACCCACGGGCGTAAAGAGACGGCGGCAATGCTTGAGGGGCTCAGCACCCTCCCCCTGCGCCGCCTTTCCCATCGTGGGCGCTACGTTAAAGAGTTTGACCTTGACGGCGCGCTGGCCCGCCGTCCGGCGCTGATCCTGGTCGATGAGCTGGCGCACAGTAACGCGCCCGGCTCGCGCCATCCTAAACGCTGGCAAGACGTTGAAGAGCTGCTCGAAGCCGGCATTGACGTTTTTACTACCGTTAACGTCCAGCATCTGGAAAGCCTTAACGATGTGGTCAGCGGCATCACCGGCGTACAGGTCCGCGAAACCGTCCCCGACCCATTCTTCGACGCCGCCGACGATGTGGTGCTGGTTGACCTTCCCCCCGACGATCTGCGCCAGCGGCTTAATGAAGGTAAAGTTTATATCGGCGGTCAGGCCGAGCGGGCAATTGAGAACTTCTTTCGCAAAGGCAACCTGATTGCCCTGCGCGAGCTGGCGTTGCGCCGCACCGCCGATCGGGTCGATGAGCAGATGCGCGCCTGGCGCGACCGTCAGGGGCAGGAAAAGGTCTGGCATACCCGCGACGCCATTTTGCTGTGCATCGGCCATAATACCGGCAGCGAAAAACTGGTTCGCGCCGCCGCCCGACTGGCGGCTCGCCTGGGCAGCGTCTGGCATGCAGTTTACGTTGAAACCCCTTCTTTACATCGTCTGCCGGAAGCAAAGCGACGGGCGATTCTCGCCGCGCTCAGGCTAGCGCAGGAGCTGGGGGCAGAGACTGCCACGCTCTCCGATCCTTCCGAAGAGAAGGCCGTTCTGCACTACGCTCGCGAACATAACCTCGGAAAAATAGTGATTGGCCGCCAGCAGAAAAGACGCTGGTGGGATCGTAGCGGTTTCGCCGATCGCCTGGCCCGACACGCGCCGGATCTCGATCTGGTCGTCATCGCGCTGGATGAAAAGGCGGCCCCTCTGCCCGCTCGCGCCAGCGATGGCCGCACGGCAATGGAAAAATGGCGTTTGCAGGTTCAGGGCTGCGTGGTTGCCATCGCGCTGTGCGCGGTCATTACCGTCGTCGCGATGCAGTGGCTGATGGCCTTTGAGGCCGCCAACCTGGTGATGCTGTATCTGCTCGGGGTGGTGATTATCGCCCTCGTGTATGGCCGCTGGCCGTCGGTGCTGGCGACGGTGATTAACGTGGTCAGCTTTGACCTGTTTTTTGTTGCGCCGCGCGGTACGCTGGCGGTGTCTGACGTGCAGTATCTGCTGACCTTTGGCGTGATGCTGACCGTCGGGCTGCTGATTGGTAATCTGACCGCTGGCGTACGCTACCAGGCGCGGGTGGCGCGCTATCGCGAACGACGCACCCGTCATCTTTACGAAATGTCAAAAGCGCTGGCGGTGGGCCGCAGCCGTGAAGATATCACCACCACCAGCGAGCGATTTATTGCCTCGACGTTTCAGGCGCGCAGCCAGCTGCTGCTACCCGATGATGCAGGCAAACTTTCTGGTCTGACTCAGCAAGCGGCAACAATCACCTGGGATGACGCGATAGCCCTCTGGAGCTTCGATAAAGGCCAGCCCGCCGGAGCCGGTACCGACACACTGCCCGGCGTGCCCTACCAAATTCTGCCGCTGAAAAGCGCGGCCCGTACCTGGGGATTGCTGGTGGTGGAGCCGGATAATCTGCGCCAGCTCATGATCCCCGAACAACAGCGTCTGCTGGAAACCTTCACCCTGCTGGTTGCCAGCGCACTCGAAAGGCTGACGTTGACCGCCAGCGAAGAGCAGGCGCGGATGAATAGCGAACGGGAGAGCCTGCGCAACTCGCTGCTGGCGGCGCTGTCCCATGATTTGCGTACCCCGCTGACGATACTGTTCGGCCAGGCGGAGATCCTGACGCTGGACCTTGCCAGCGAAGGGTCAAAGCACGCCCCGCAAGCCAATGAGATTCGCCAGCATGTGCTGAACACCACGCGGCTGGTCAATAACCTGCTCGATATGGCGCGGATCCAGTCCGGCGGCTTTAATTTGCATAAAGAGTGGTTAACCCTGGAAGAGGTGGTCGGCAGCGCTTTGCGTATGCTGGAGCCGGGTCTCGGCGGGCGGCATATTCAGCTTGCGCTGCCGGATCCGCTGCTGCTGGTGCACGTTGACGGTCCGCTATTTGAACGGGTGCTGATTAATCTGCTGGAAAATGCGGTGAAATACGCCGGGCCGCAGGCGCAAACCGGCATTACGGCGCATACCGACCCGCATAATTTGTTTCTGGAGGTGTGGGATAACGGGCCCGGTATCCCAGCAGGGCAGGAACAGGCTATCTTTGATAAGTTCGCCCGCGGCAATAAAGAGTCGGCCATTCCCGGCGTTGGCCTGGGGCTGGCGATTTGTCAGGCCATCGTTGAAGTGCACGGCGGGACGATTAGCGGCGCGACGCGTCCGGAAGGCGGTGCCTGTTTCCGTGTTACACTGCCGCGAGAAGCGCCCCCTGAACTGCAAGAGCTAGCCGAGGAAATGTGATTAACGTTTTGATCATCGAAGACGAAAACGCTATCCGCCGCTTTCTGCGCACCGCGCTGGAAGCCGACGGCATGCGGGTATTTGAGGCAGAAACGCTGCAACGCGGGCTGATTGAGGCCGCCACCCGCAAGCCGGATTTGGTCATTCTCGATCTTGGTCTGCCCGATGGTGACGGTAATACGTTTATTCGCGAGGTTCGCCAGTGGAGCCAGATGCCAATTATTGTGCTATCGGCACGCGCTGAGGAGCAGGATAAAATCGCCGCTCTCGACGCTGGTGCCGATGATTATCTGAGTAAACCGTTTGGTATTGGCGAACTGCAGGCGCGTTTACGCGTGGCCCTGCGCCGCCATGCTGGCGCTCAGGCTGACGAGCCTCTGGTGCGCTTTGCCAATATTGAAGTGGATATCCCCGCCCGCCGCATCGTACGCGGCGGCGAAGAGATTCATCTGACGCCAATTGAGTTTCGTCTGCTGGCAGTATTGTTAAATAATCCCGGTAAGGTGCTGACCCAGCGACAGTTGCTCAATCAGGTCTGGGGGCCGAATGCGGTGGAACACAGCCACTACCTGCGGATTTATATGGGTCATCTGCGGCAAAAGCTGGAGGTTGACCCGGCACGACCGCAGCATTTGCTGACCGAAACGGGGATCGGCTACAGGTTTATGCCGTAGCCGTTGCCCCAGGTTGCGATTGGGAGAGTTTATTTCCCGGCGGCGCTGCGCTTAGCCGGACTACAGGTCCACCGACATCTGGGAATCGGTAGCCCGGGTAAGGCGTTTACGCCGCAACCCGGGGGAGGTAATTATTGCCCGTAGTAAGCCCCTGCCCCATGCTTGCGTAAATAGTGCTTATCCAGCAGCGTCGCAGAGACCGGCTGTTCGTCAGTGCTCAACTGGCGGGTCCACATATTCATATAGGCAATCTCTTCCAGCACCACCGCATTATGCACCGCGTTCGCCGGATCTTTTCCCCACGCAAAAGGCCCATGACCATGCACCAGCGCGGCGGGCACGCTGAGCGGTTCGATATCTTGCGTCCTGAACGTTTCAATAATCACGTGGCCGGTATTGGTTTCATAATCACCGAGAATTTCATCGTCGCTTAGCGGACGGGTGCAGGGAATTGGCCCATAAAAATAGTCGGCATGGGTGGTCCCAATGGCCAGCAGCGGCCTGCCAGACTGCGCCCAAATCGTCGCGTGGCGTGAGTGCGTATGCACAATCCCGCCCACGCCGCTAAAGGCTTTATACAGTTCAAGATGCGTCGGCGTATCGGATGAAGGCTTGTAGCGCCCTTCCACCACTCGCCCGGTCGCCAGTTCAACCACCACCATATCGTCAGCCGACATCACATCATATTCAACGCCGGAGGGCTTAATCACCATCATCCCCGCCTCGCGATCGATACCGCTGACGTTGCCCCAGGTAAAGGTGACAAGGTTAAATTTCGGCAGCGCCAGATTGGCGTCAAGAACCGTCTGCTTCAGATTATCCAGCATACTTCACTCCTGAATTCACATCGGCTTCATACTGCGGGATAAGAAAACCCTGCTGGTATTTATCCGTTAACCACGCTTTAGCCTCGGCAATTCTCTCGCTATCCAGCCCGTCATTTTTGGCCCACATCTCAATCAACCATGCGCCGCGATAGTTCAGCGCCGAGAGCGTACGGAATATCTCCGTAAAATCAACGCAGCCGGTACCGAACGGCACGTCGCGGAACTGACCCAGCGAGGCGTGTGAAACAGGCTGGGTGTCCTTCAAATGGATGGCGGTGATTTTATGAATCCCCTTACTTAACTCTTCAGGAACATCGTTTTGCCAGGCGCTCAGGTTGCCGACGTCCGGATAGACGCAAAACCACGGGCTGCACACCTTACGCTCCAGATCCAGCCAGCGGGAGATGTTGCTCATAAAAGCGGTATCCATAATCTCCATCGACAGCATTACCTGCGCTTTAGCCGCTTCGGCCACCGCCCAGTTGATCCCTTCAATAAAATATTCCCGGGTCTGCGCCGAAGAGGATTCATAATAGACGTCATAGCCTGCCAGCTGAATATTGCGGATCCCGACGTGGCTGGCAAAGTCCAGCGCATCAAGCATCAGCTCGCGCGCCTTTAGCCGGGTGTCACGGTTGACGCTGCCAAAAGGATAGCTGCGGTGCGCGGAGAGGCACATGCTCGGTACATCAATGCCGCTGTTAATTTTGTCCGCCACAAACGCCAGGCGCTGCCCTCGATTCCAGCGCAATCGGGCCTGGCGTTCCGGGCTTTCGTCAACAGACATTTCGAGAAAGTCGAACTCCAGATTTGCCGCCATCTCAAAGCGTTGTGCCCAGTTCAGATCCCCAGGAAGCGCTTTTTCGTAAATACCTAGTCTGGGTTTCATTGTGCCGCTCCCGTCGCCCTGGAGAGGCTTTGTGCGACCTGCAAATAACGGGCATAGCCTTCACGTAGCTGCTGATGTCGTTTGGCATCCGGTTGGTAGCAAACGACTTCCGGCTGGGTGGCCTGGATAGCTTCGCTGAAGTTAGCATAGGCACCGGTTCCGGCAGCCGCGCACAGTGCGGCTGCGCGGCATCCGGCCTGTTCAATATCCACCACTTCCAGAGGAAGATTAGAGGCATCGGCGTACATCTGCGTCCAGCCTTTCGACTGGCTCGGGCCGCCGGTGAAGCGGATTTTTTGAATATCCCGATTGAGTTCGATAATGCGGTCCTGATGCACCAGGTGGGAAAAAACGATCCCGCGATAGATGGCCGCTATAATATCTTTTTTGGTGTGGTGACCCGCCAGGCCGACCAGCGCGCCGGGCAGGTCCATCGCCAGATTGGAACCAAACAGATACGGTAAAAAAACCAGATTGCTGTCGGTATCTTCCGCGATCCAGCTTTCGAAATGCTCATAGCAGCGATCATCGTCAGGAAAGAACTGTTTCACAAACCAGGAGAGATTACTCGCCGAGGTGGGGCTGCCCTCATGAACAAAATATTTCCCCGGAATGCAGTATTTCCCCCAGATATAGGGAAAGTCGCTGGCAATAATATTATCCGTCACCGAGGTGGCAATACTCCAGGTACCGGCTACCGCACTGAGGGTATCGGCCCGCTCAATCCCCGAAGAAACGGCGGAGGCAACCACATCGAAAAAGCCGCCGAAAACCGGCGTCCCCGGACATAATCCACAGTCCAGCGACGCCTGCAGGGTAATGTGACCGACACAGTCCGTTGAGTTCACCACCGGCGAGGTTTTATCCGCCACTTCCTCAATGCCAAATAGCGCCATCATGTCGCTGTCGTAGCGGGAGGTAAATTGGTTATAAAAATTGCTGCCGGAAATATTGGTAATTTCCGCCGTCGCTTCGCCGGTCAGGCGGAAGCGAATATAGTCATGAACCATTAAAACGGCATCGATTTTATCGTAATTGGCCGGCTCATATTCTTTCAGCCACGCCAGCAGCGACACAGGATGTCCGGTCCACAGCTGTTGCAATCCTTTTGGATAGGCCAGCTTGTCGATACCTTCGCGATACCATTTTTTGACAAACTCCAGCGCCCGGGTATCGGATGAAATAATCCCATTGCGTACCGGCTCCCCTTTTTTATCAATCGCGTACAATCCTTTGCCGTGCGAGGAAAAACCGATCCCGCCAATACTTAACGGTGGCACCTGGCTTTCATACATCACTTTTTTAATCACGCTGCAAACGGTGTCCCACAGTTCATGCATATTCCGCTCGGTAAAACCCGGCTGTTCGGATAATACCTGCGCATATTGCGAAGCAACGTGAATCTCTTGCCCTAACTCATTATATATACCGGCTTTGGTGACCGTCCCACCGATATCAACCCCGATAAAATTCATATCCCTTTGCCTCATATTTAAAATAAGTTAACGTCTGGCTGAGCTAATAAAAGTGGCACCCCAAATAATGAGCCCTTTCACTACGTACTGGACATAAGGCGAGATTCCCAGAAGGTTTAAACCATTATTCAGCACCCCGAGCATCATCGCGCCAATTAACGTGCCAATAATCATTCCTCGACCACCGGCAATAGACGCGCCGCCGAGCACCACCGCGGCAATCGCATCCAGTTCAAAACCAACGCCGGCATTCGGCTGGCCGCTCATCACGCGCGAGGTAAAAATAAGCCCGGCAAAACTCGCGGTAAAACCGCTGATAACGTAAACCAGTAATTTATAATATTTAACTCGCAGGCCACTTAGCCGTGCGGCTTCTTCATTGCCGCCGAGGGAATAGACATAGCGACCAAACGGCATATGGTTCAGGACGATGTAAAAGATAATATATAACACCACCATCAGAATAATCGGCACCTGAATACCGAACAGATATTCACGCCCCCAAAAGGCAAATGAATCCGGTAATCCAGAGATGGGATAGCCGCCGGTATAAATCAGCGCCAGGCCCTTGGCGATAATCATCGCACCAAGAGTGACGATAATCGGCGGCATCTTGCCATAAGCGGTTAAAAAGCCGTTAATCGCACCAAAAGCCACACCAGCACATAAGCCGATAAGAATGGCCAGCCATGGATCCAGACCATAGTACTTCATTAAACCCGCCATCAGGGTACCGGCCAACGCCATTACCGCGCCAACGGAGAGGTCGATACCGCCGGTGAGGATAGCAAACGTCATCCCGATAGCGATAATCGCGTTAATCGAGACCTGGCGGGCAACGGTAGACAAGTTATCCACAGTCAAGAAATAGTCGTTAAAAATAGCCATACAGGAAAACAGTAATACCAGTCCGACAAACGGCAGGAACGCGGGCGTCTTTAATAATCCATGAAGAATTTTTTTATTTTTATCAGGAGATGCGGCTGGCACTAATGATACATTTTCATTACTCATTTAATACTCCCTAAATAATATTACCGGCAGCATGCAGCATAATCACGGTGGAGTTAATGTTGTCATTCTCAAGCTCGGCAACAATATTGCCATCGCGAAAAACCATAACCCGGTCACTCACGCCAATAACTTCTGGCAGCTCAGACGAGATCATAATTATCGAAATACCCTGAGCGGTAAGGTCACGCATAATTTGATAGATTTCAGATTTTGCGCCGACATCGATACCGCGAGTAGGTTCGTCAAAAATAAGAATATTGACATCGTGATTTAACCAACGGGAAATAACGACTTTCTGCTGGTTACCCCCGCTTAGTGTCCCCACAGCGGTCCAGGCATCCGGCGTTTTTACCCCAACATGACTAATTAGACGCTCAGCGGTTTTGCGTTCTTCACCATCGCGGATAAGAGAGAATTGGCAGGCATGCTTATTGAGCCAGATGTTATCTTTAACGGAAAAAGGCAGCACCAACCCCTGAGTTTTGCGGCTTTCCGGCAGTAAGCCGATCCCCAAACGCAGGGCCTGATCGGTGGATTTTATCGTCACTTCTTTCCCCGCCAGGCGAACATACTTTTTGAAGCATCGATCCGCACCGGTAAGGGCCAGAATCGCTTCTGAACGCCCCGACCCCACCAGCCCGGCGAGCCCCAGGATTTCACCTTTGCGCAGCGTCAGTCGATTGACCTGACTACTCTCCGTGAGCTGAATTTCGGCTTCCAGCAGTAATTCATTGTGTTCAAGCGTCCGCCGTTCGGGGTAAATATTCTCCACCTCGCGGCCAACCATCATCTGGATCATCTCTGAGATGTCGATATTATCTACTTTTGCCGAACCAATATATTTCCCGTCGCGCAGGATGCTCAGGCTGTCGCAGATCTCATAGATCTCCTCAAGATGGTGAGAGATAAAGAACATACCCACGCCTTTCGCTTTTAAATCACGCATTACGCGAAAAAGATGCTCGGCTTCGCTCGGGGTTAAAGTGGCGGTAGGTTCGTCCAGAATAAGAATTCGCGCATCCAGCGATAGCGCTTTGGCGATTTCCACAAACTGCTGTTCGGCAACGCTGAGATGACAAATTTGTTCATCAGGGTCGAGGGTAACGCCAAGTTCTTTAAAAATCCGTAGCGCCTCGCAGCGCATCGTTTTACGATCTAATAAGCCAAAACTATTCACCTTCTCGCGATTAAGGAAAATATTCTCATAGGCGTTAAGGTAAGGAATAAGAGAAAATTCCTGAAAGATAATCCCTACACCACACTCAATCGCATCGCGATAGTTATGAAAATGCTGCTGCTTGCCATCAATAAAAATATTGCCGGTATCAGGTTGATATATTCCGCAAAGAATTTTCATCAACGTGGATTTACCCGCACCATTTTCACCCAGTAAAGCATGCACCTCCCCTCGCCCGAGGGTAATATTGACGTTATCGAGCGCCTTGACTCCGGGGAAGCTTTTACTGACATTTTTGACTTCCAGTAAGCTGGGCATGTACATCGCTCCATGACGGCACGATAAAATATCGCGCCATACCTAAATAAGAATCCAATACGGCCCACGACGCAAACGCGGGCCGTTGTGGAGTAATAACGCGATTACCAGTGGAAATCTTTAGCGTTAGATTTATCTATCAGCTTCACATCAACCGGAATTTCTTTTGGAATATTCGCACCCCAGTGTTTCGCCAGCGCAATACCTAAGCCAATACGCAACTGATCGCGTGGGAACTGAGCAGCAGTGGCAATAAACGGCGTATTGCCTTTAGCTATTTCAGCTACCGCTTCCGGAGAACCATCAACGCTAACCAGTTTCACATCACGACCGGAGGACTGAATAGCCGCCAGCGCGCCAAGCGAGCCGACATCATTGACGCTGAAAATACCGTTGAGCGTGGGGTTGGATTGCAGCATGTTTTCCGTCACGCTCATGGAAGTATCGCGCTCTTGTTTGCCATTCAGCTTTGTAATCACTTTAATATTCGGGTGCTTTTTCATTGCATCTTCAAAGCCGCGCACGCGCTCCAGAATAGGGACAACCGGAATTCCGTCGAGAATCGCGACGTTGCCTTTATCACCCAGTGCTTTGGCTAAATGTTCACCGGCAATAAAGCCTGCATCATAGTTTTTTGAACCGACAAATGAGTCAATCGGTCCATTAGCCTGAGCATCTATTGCAACCACAACGACGCCTGCTTTTTTTGCTGCCAGAACGGCTGTTTCCGCGCCAACGCTATCTGCCGGGTTAATCAGCAAAATATCAATTTTCTTTTGCAGCATATCCTCAACGTCGCTAATCTGCTTAGAAACATCATGCGCCGCATCTGCCGTATAGACGGTGGCGTTAATATCTTTTGCCGACTGCTCCAGCGACTCTTTCATGGTGACGAAATATTCGTTATTTAATTCCTGGAACGACATGCCGATAGTCAAAGGTTTTGCATTAACACAGGCTACCATACTCATAGCCAGAAGCCCTGAGAGTAATGCTTTAGTCGTAAATTTTACAGGCATTCAATATCTCCTTTTAGAGTAATGCGCTAAGGAATAAAACGTATCCCTCAGCGTTTTCATGGTACGCATGTTGCCTGATAGACTGAGTAGTAAATTCACAGCGTTCAGAAACGTAGATTCCGCTGATATTTACCCCAGCAATCACCATGATACAAATCCAGTATTTATTTAGCCGCCATCCATTTCAAAGCGGATGATAATTAAAATAAATGGCGCTATTTAAGAATTTCGTTTTTATGGTTTAATTACTACCTTAATAGAATCCAGCGATTTGGCCATTTCAAAAGCCGCTTTCCACTCATCAATAGAATAGAAATGAGTGACGACGCCTTTCGCGGTAAGCAGGCCGCGCTCGAAGAGATCAATGGCGATTTCATAGCTGTATGGCCCCAGATGTGCGCCGCGAATATCCAGTTCTTTACGGTCGCCAATAATCGACCAGTCGGCGGTGGTTTCTTTGCCAAACACGCTGAACTCGACAAAACGACCTAGCTTACGAATCATCTCCAGTCCCTGAGTAACGCCAATCGGCGCACCGGTCGCTTCGATATAAACGTCACAGCCGTAACCATCGGTCATCGATTTAACAATGGCGACGGCATCCTCTCTCGCCGCATTGATAACCACATCGGCGCCAAACTCTTTCGCCAGCGCCAGTCGGTCTTCCATGGTATCAATAACCACCAGCTTTTTCGGCGTTTTCAAATGAGCAACCTGTACCATACACAGGCCCAGCGGCCCGGCACCGGCGATAACCACCACATCATCCAGATCGATATCCCCGCGGCGTACAGTGTGGATAGCGCAGGCCATCGGCTCGATAAGCGCCGCATCTTCTTCGCTTAATGATTCAGGGATTTTGTGAATAATTGCTCTTTCCGAAAAACGCATGTATTCAGCCATGCCGCCGTCGGCAACATCCTTCTGGAAACCGTAGATATCGTGGGTTTCACACATCCAGTATTTCCCGGTTTTGCAGAAACGACATTCATGGCAAGGCACAATCTGTTCTGCCAGAATACGGTCGCCGATTTTTAATTTATATTTCTCTGCCGAGCCTGGACCTAATTCAGCGACACGGCCATAGAATTCATGCCCAGGCACCACTGGCGTTTTCACCCAAGGATTTTCACCCCAAAACATCGGTGCGCCGTCCTGCGCTTTGCAATCACCAGCGCATATTCCGCAGCCATCAACTTTAATAACCACTTCTTTTTCTTGTGCTACCGGGCGAGCGATCTTTTCAAAGCGGTAATCCTGGGGGCCATGGCACACAACAGCTTTCATATTTTCAGGTAATTGTTCCATCGTAAACCTCGTTTTCGGATAAATAATGAAGATGGATAGTGTTACTGACGCAACTACCCTCCATCTGGCACAAGAGACGTGAGATGATGCAAATAGATTATCGCGTGGAGACTTATTTCGTCTCTACAATATATACCTGCTCCTGACGCCAGGTATCGGTTGGTAATTCGTTAGTGATCAGGATGTCAATATCTGCCAGGTCGCATATTTTATATAAAGAATAGCGTTCAAACTTACTGCTATCTACCATCAGGATTTTTTGATCGGCAACTTTTAGCATTTCCTGCTTCAGCCTGACGTTAACTTCATTGCTATCTTTAATTTCCAGGCCGGAGTCGAGCCCCTGGCAGGAAAAGAACAACTTATTGACCTTAAAGTTGTTGATAATAAACTCGGCTACCGGTCCGTGGAAATCACCGTGTCTTTCAGAATATTCACCGCCTACGCTGACAATTCTTATTTTTTTGCGACAAGCTAACGTCTGAATAATATTCAATGAATTGGTAATAACCGTCAGTTCGATATCGGGAAGCTGGCGGGCCAAAAACCAGCAGGAGCTACTATTATCCATGATAATGCACTCATGCTCATGGATAAACTGTAGCGCACCTTTGGCAATACGCATTTTACGCTCTGGTTGCTCTTTGGTACGCTTAATAAAAGCTTCGGCTTTGTCGACGAAGTTTCCATTGTTTGTCGGAGTATCGGCAGCTAAAAATGATGCATTATTTTCAGAAATCATTGCGCCGCCAAAGCTGCGAACGACCTTTTTATTTTTAGCCAGCGCGGTTAAATCACGGCGAATAGTTTCCGGAGAGACGCCAAATATTCGCGACAGCTCATTGACTCTAGCACAACCTTTTTCTATGACATATTCCAGAATTAATGAATGACGTTTAACTTGTAACATATAAGTTCTCAAGAAAGCATCCAGGATTTAATGACATAAATATAACAAAATCATCCATATCAGTAAGTGATTCAAATCATACAAAATCAAAACAAGCTTTCAGCTTTTTTTAATTTGAAGTGGATCATATATCCTAAGAAATTTTCATATGAGATGAGCTATTTTTGTGATTAAAATCGCAAAATTGGCCACCATCGTTAGCCCACTATGCAATTTTATTCTGCAGAACGGGCAAACCCGGTCAAATAAATAATACCCGTTTATGCCCGAATCAGTCACCGCAGTGATGCAATCAAACCTGACGACATCGCCATAGCGTTACGATTTTCGCTGCCTCCGAGACCAGCAAAAATCCGCTATAAAATATCGCTCCCCTGAATTCCATCTCACGGAGCATCCATAACACCAGCGAAAGCGACGGCAGCATAAAGACCAGGCGTAACGGGGTCTGCGCATAGGCCAGCCACAGCGCATAGCGACTCTGTCGCCAGAAGAGAATCATCGATGCGGGAATACTAATAATCAGTATGACATTAAGCGGATACAGCCAGGCGGCTACGGAGCCGTAGTTTTGCACCAGCTGTATATAAGCGAGGATATCGCTGTAGAAAGGCACTCGCTGATGGTAGATATTCCAGCAGAGAAACTGAAGGAGATAAAACAGATCCATCCCGGCCCAAAACCAAAAAACCTTTTTACGTTGCAGTTTCATCGCGCTCCTTGCGAAAAAAAACAGGCCCTGAAAAGGGCCTGATTATGATGATGACTCAGCTTATGCGTTTTTCAGCACTTCGCTGACAATCTCCACCGCTTCTTTCTCAATCTGCTGGCGATGCTCAGCGCCGAGGAAGCTTTCACAGTAGATTTTATAGGCGTCTTCAGTGCCTGACGGACGTGCGGCGAACCAGCCGTTGTCGGTCATCACCTTCAGGCCGCCAATCGCCGCCCCGTTGCCCGGCGCCGCGGTCAAACGTGCGGTAATCGGGTCACCTGCCAGCGTGCTGGCGCTCACCATTTCCGGAGAGAGCTTAGACAGCGCTGCTTTCTGCGCAGAGGTCGCAGAAGCCTGCAGACGGTTGTAGCTTGGCGCGCCGAAGCGCGCTGCCAGTTCATCATAGTGCTGCTGCGGGTTTTTCCCGGTTACCGCGGTAATTTCCGCCGCCAGCAGGCACATGATGATGCCGTCCTTGTCGGTGGACCACGGCGTACCGTCGAAGCGCAGGAACGAAGCGCCCGCGCTCTCTTCGCCGCCGAAGCCAAAGCTACCGTCGAACAGACCATCAACGAACCACTTAAAGCCGACCGGCACTTCTACAAGCTTACGGCCCAGATCGTTAACCACGCGGTCAATCATCGCTGAAGAAACCAGGGTTTTACCGACAGCAACATCTTTGCCCCACTGCGGACGGTGCTGGAACAGGTAGTTAATCGCCACTGCCAGGTAGTGGTTCGGGTTCATTAACCCGGCTGGCGTCACGATACCGTGACGGTCATAATCCGGGTCGTTGGCGAAGGCCAGATCGAACTTATCACGCAGCGCCAGCAGTCCCGCCATCGCGCACTCGGAGGAGCAGTCCATACGGATCGCACCGTCTTTATCGAGGTGCATAAAGCGGAAAGTCTGATCGACATTATCGTTAACGATAGTCAGGTTCAGCTTGTAGTACTCAGCAATGCGTTTCCAGTATTCGATACCGGAGCCGCCCAGCGGATCGACGCCCAGCGTCAGTCCCGCTTTCTGGATAGCCGCCATATCGACGATATCCGCCAGCCCTTCGATAAACGGCTGCACCAGATCCAGCTCTTTGACGTGACCAGAGGCCAGCGCCGCATCAAGAGAAATGCGCTTCACGCCCTGCAGACCGGCAGCCAGCAGTTCGTTGGCACGGTTTTCTACTACTTTGGTGACGTTGGTATCAGCCGGGCCACCGTTCGGCGGGTTGTACTTGATACCACCGTCTTCCGGCGGGTTGTGGGACGGAGTAATGACAATACCGTCAGCCAGCGGGCCACCCTTCTTGTTATGCACCAGAATCGCATTGGAAATCGCCGGCGTCGGGGTAAAGCCGTTGTTTTCCTGAACGATGACATCAACACCATTCGCCGCCAGCACTTCCAGTACGGAAATGAATGCCGGTTCGGAGAGTGCGTGGGTGTCCTTCCCGACATAGCATGGGCCGGTGATCCCGTTTTTCGCGCGGTCTTCAGCAATTGCCTGAGCAATCGCCAGAATGTGCTGCTCGTTGAAGTTGTGGCGCGCCGCGCTGCCGCGATGGCCAGAGGTACCAAACTTCACCGCATGTTCCGCGTTGCCTGCTTCCGGCTTCAGTACATAGTACTGGGCGGTCAGCTGGGCGACGTTAATCAAATCACTCTGTTGCGCAGGTTGACCCGCGCGCTTATCGATTGCCATTGCCTGATCCTTCTGGTGCAAAAGTTAAATAACTAGATCGTACCGCAAACCTTTTCGATCAATTCCGCAGGGAACTGCATGGACTGCATGATATGTTCGATCATGCTGCATTTGCGACCGGTATTGGTATTTGTAATGACCCACCACGACGTACCCGGAACCTGCTTAGGTTTCGTCTGATTACCACTTTTCTGCAGCGTCCGCTCATCTTCAGCGAAATAGACGCGAGTGCGCCCGTGCAGAGACTCGGTCGCCTCGGCAAACGCTTTACTGTCTAAGGAATAGAGGGTAGTCAGAACCAGCATGAAGCGGTTTACCGCGCGCTTTTGTTCCGCGTACTCATCGGATAACAGCAGCTCACGCATCGCGCGAACTTTATCCTTCAGAGGATTGACGGGCTTCACTTCAACGACAGGCGTTGGCGCCGGAGCCGGAGCAGCTTTCGCTGCCGGTGCGGCGGGCTGGGAAACGGCGGAAAACTTCAACATGCGCCGTAAAATGTCGGATGCGCTCTCGCCAATATGCTTGGTATGGCTGGCAATATAGCTATAGAGTTCATCATCAACTTCAATTGTTTTCATCTTAATCCAGTGCGATATCTTTTTCTGAATACAAGTTGTCGGGATTATAAAAACAAATCCCAACCGCGGATAGCGTCAAACCAGGATGGCGGTAAAACTCGGAAATCTTCCGGGTCTTGCAGCCGGATGGCAGAATGTCCAACATAATACCCTAACCCGACGGAGCGAAAAAAAGAACTTTGCCATGAAATTAAATAGCCGAGCGCAATCTGCACAAAATCCGCACAATAATCCCCCGATCGTCCTGGTCCACGGCCTTTTTGGCAGCCTGGATAACCTGGGGATCCTCGCCCGCGATCTGGTTCTCGACCACGATATTTTGCAGGTCGATATGCGAAACCACGGTCTTTCTCCTCGCGCACCGGAGATGACCTATACCGCGATGGCCCAGGATCTGCTTGATACTCTCAATGAATCACAAATTGAGAAAGCTACCTTTATTGGTCACTCCATGGGCGGCAAAGCGGTAATGGCGCTGAGCGCGCTGGCGCCAGAGCGCATCTCTGGGCTGGTCGCGATTGACATCGCCCCGGTGGATTATCACGTTCGCCGCCATGATGAGATCTTTGCCGCCATCAACGCCGTGACCGATGCGGGCGCCGCAACGCGTCAACAGGCGGCAACGGTGATGCGCGAACACCTTAATGAAGAAGGCGTGATTCAGTTTCTGCTGAAGTCGTTCGTGGACGGCCAATGGCGTTTTAACGTACCGGTACTGTGGGAGCAGTACGACAATATTGTCGGCTGGCAAACCGTCCCTGCCTGGCCACATCCGGCGCAGTTTATCCCTGGCGGTAACTCCCCTTACGTAACCGATGCCTACCGTGACGCCTTACTGGCCCAATTTCCTCAGGCGAGGGCTCACGTCATCGCCGGAGCCGGACACTGGGTACATGCCGAAAAACCGGAGGCTGTTATCCGCGCAATCCGTCGGTATTTGACCTCCATCGCCGCGTAACTGGCGAAAATCTGCCCGACCGCGCAGCTTAATGCCCGCGGTCGTTGGCGCAGCCCGTCGCCTGATGTATTATGGCGCGCTGTCTGCGTCGGCTATGCCCGATAGCTTGTTTTCCCCCGAAGTCACTCACTCTGAACCATGGCAAAAGAACAAACGGACCGTACGACATTAGATTTGTTCGCAACTGAGCGTCGGCCGGGTAGACCGAAAACCAATCCGCTTTCGCGGGATGAACAGCTGCGCATCAACAAACGTAATCAGCTTAAACGCGATAAGGTTCGCGGTCTGAAGCGCGTTGAGTTAAAGCTGAATGCCGATGCGGTCGATGCGCTTAACGAGTTAGCCGAAGCCCGTAATATGAACCGCAGCGATCTGATCGAAGAGATGCTGATGAGCCAGCTGGCGGCCCTGCGCAGCCAGGATAAAGCCTAAAACCCTCAAAAAATAAGCTTTCATGTAGCAGAGTGTGCAGTTGGGCGTGATTGCTGTTTCCGCGCCCTTCTCAGTTCTGCTATCATTGCCCCTATCTGCAGGCATTACGCCACTACCACATCATTAAGTTTCAAGAGGTTATTTTACTCATGGCAATCATCGGCATCTTTTTTGGCAGCGACACCGGCAACACCGAAAATATTGCAAAAATGATTCAAAAGCAGCTTGGTAAAGATGTTGCTGATGTTCACGACATTGCCAAGAGCAGCAAAGAGGATCTGGAAGGTCACGATATCCTGCTGCTCGGCATCCCAACCTGGTACTACGGTGAAGCCCAGTGCGATTGGGACGATTTCTTCCCGACGCTGGAAGAGATCGATTTCAACGGCAAACTGGTCGCCCTGTTTGGCTGTGGCGATCAGGAAGACTATGCTGAATACTTCTGTGATGCGCTGGGTACCATCCGCGACATCATCGAACCGCGCGGCGCGACCATCGTTGGTCACTGGCCAACCGCTGGCTACCATTTCGAAGCCTCCAAAGGCCTGGCCGATGACGACCACTTTGTTGGTCTGGCTATCGATGAGGATCGTCAGCCGGAGCTGACGAACGAACGCGTGGAAAAATGGGTGAAACAGATTTCTGAAGAGCTGCACCTTGAAGAAATCAAGAATGCCTGAGTCTAAACGGCGCAATCATCATATTTCGCCGAATTAATAGATAAAAGCAATCAAAGTTATAGCTACAAGTTTTTAACTTTTAATCACATATCTGTACAATGTCCTCTGATTTAACGAGGTCGCGTGAAGCACTTTGTAGCGGGTGCCTCGTTTTTGACAGCATACAAGGCCCGATGCTTGCAGTTTTCATTTCACCATGGCAGTTCTATAATGAGACGCATTACATCGGGTGATTCTCTGTATTACTTCCGCTGATGGAAGTAGATCGTTTAGCAACAGGACAGATTCCGCATGACTGACAACAATACCGCATTAAAGAAGGCTGGCCTGAAAGTGACGCTTCCGAGATTAAAAATCCTGGAAGTCCTGCAGGAACCGGATAACCATCATGTCAGTGCGGAAGACTTATATAAACGCCTGATTGATATGGGTGAAGAGATTGGTCTGGCAACCGTCTATCGCGTACTGAACCAGTTTGACGACGCCGGCATCGTCACCCGTCATAATTTCGAAGGTGGTAAATCCGTTTTTGAACTGACGCAGCAGCATCATCACGATCACCTGATTTGCCTCGACTGCGGCAAAGTGATCGAGTTTAGTGATGATTCAATTGAAGCGCGCCAGCGCGAAATTGCCGCCAAACACGGAATTCGCCTGACCAACCACAGCCTGTACCTGTATGGTCACTGTGCGGAAGGCGATTGCCGCGAAGATGAACATGCCCATGACGCGGTGGAAAAGTAATTCCCCGTTGTCATAAGCAGCAAAAAGCCAACCCAAGGGTTGGCTTTTTTTATGCCGACAGGAAAAAATCAGGATTTGCTATTGTTGCTACGAATCTCTTTCCACAGCTGGTCGCAGCGCGCCTGTACAGCCTGATCGTTACCGGTTTTTCGCGCCTGAATGCATTGCTGATAATCCAGAACCCGTACGCTTTCCTGCGTTGCAAACTGCTGATGTTGCTTCTCCTGCTTCAGGACGTTTAATACGCACTGACAGGCTTCGACTTTATCCGGGTTACCCTCAGCGGTATTAATACAGGCGCTGTAGGCATCTTTTAACTTTGAATCTTCTTTCGGCGCCGGCGACTGCGTACAGGCAACCAGACCCGCTGCCATAATGGCGACAAGCAGTAACTTCTTCATAATCAACCTCGGGAAATTGCGGCAGACTCGCACCCGCCGCACTGGCATCAGAAAATAGTGAACGGAGCGATAACCATGAACTTCACGTCGCGCTCATCCTGGAAGATGTTGCCGTAACCGCCGCTCCAGCTCGGGATGTCGGAGTGGTTGTCGTATTGCGTAAAGTGGAGTTTGAACAGCGTACCCTTCGCTCGCCCTTCCTGTACGGTGTACATGGCATCCAGGCTGTAGGCTGACTCTTCCAGACGCTTATCCGGGTTGTAATACGCGTCAGGAGAAGACATTTTGCCCGGTTTAGCATCCCATGCATAAACGTAGGATGCGCCGAAGGCCCAGCCCGGCATGTTCCAGTTCTTCATGTCATACATTGCACCGAAGAACACCGCTTTTTCACCATTGGCGTTGAAGTCCGAGCGGTTATCCCACCAGATGTCCAGACGACCGTTAGAAGAGGCATAGGTTGGCGTCATACGCTGCAGGAAGTAGCCCTGCTGACCATCAGCTTTAACCCAGGTTCCTTCCAGACGCAGATCCAGAACATCAGCAACCTTATAGCCAAAGGTCAATGCCTGCAGCCATGCGGTGCCATCGTAAATATCGTTAGTTCCGCCGTTGCTGACCTTATCGCGGGTGCCGTAGAACTGGTAGCTGGTGGTTAACGGCGTGCCTGCAACATCAAACTTATAGCTGGCCTTGGCAAAATACTGGTCGATATACCCCTGTGCCTGACCAAACGCGGCTTCCAGCACGAGGTCATTTTTAAAATCATATTTGGCGCCGAGAGAGTGGAGATAATCAACCTTGGTTTTCTTGTCGTTCTGATAGAACTCATCCATCTCAATGTGCCACGGCGCTTTATATTCGTTTGTCCACATGTAGGAGAAACTCAGCGCACCCGCATCACCATAGTCAAAGTTAGCACCGGCTTCAGCCCCCTGATAGGTACCCGGCATAAAGCTCCAGTGCGGTGCTAGCAACGTTTGACCGGTAGGCTGGATATAACCAGCACGCGCCCATGCCGGACCATATTTAAATTTGGCGGCTGCTTTGTACAGGCTGATCCCGCTCTTATCACCGGTATAGTCCTCATCGTAACCCTTGTTACGCGATGAAAAAGCGATTTCGTTCGGGTGGCCGCTGTCGCTGCTTTCGCCCATTTCGATGGCGGTAAAGGCCGCAACATCAATACCGAACATATCGGCGGCATAGCCGGACTGAAAGTCGAGGTTGGCGTTCCAGGTGGAATGAGAAAGGTTAGTTTTGTATTTGTCGCCGTCAGTCACATCTTTACGGTCACGTTCACGCTGCCAGTAATAGATGCCGCCGGTTAACGTTGAATCATCAATGAACCCTTCAGCTTTCGCATCCGGTACCATTGCAAATCCTGACAGAGCTGTGACACCGGCGATAGCCAGCGCCAGCGTACTACGTTTGCCACTAAACGTACGCATATGCATATCCTCTTTGACGTTTTAAAGTGCGGCTACCAAAGGCAACACGCAAAAAAATAAAATAAGACTACTTAAAAAGTGGAGCGGTAAAAATTCGCATAACCACTGGGTATAGACTATTTTTCGTGACGCGAATTATCAATCTCTTTCGCCAACCAAAGATGAAGATTATGACAAAGCGCACATAATTTATGTCTTTTTGTTTCAGTCTTAGAAGTCACACGTTTAGCGTGGAAGTACTTGCAACAAAAGAGAAAACAGACAGAAATGAAAGCGATTACACTTTTTTAGAGGATAAACTGGCAGGGTTAAAAATTACGTTTTTTACAATCTGTAAACAAGATTAATTCGCATCGCGAAAATATGATAATTTAATCCCCTGATTCTGAAATAAAAAAAACGCCGCGATAAGCGGCGTTCTCAATAATGACGGTGAACTACGCGCCGGCTTTCGCCCAGGTATCACGTAGGCCAACGGTGCGGTTAAACACCAGATTGGTTGCGGTTGCATAGCGGCTGTCGAGGCAGAAGTAACCTTCTCGCTCAAACTGATATGCTTTTTCAGGCTGCGCCTGCGCCAGGCTTGGTTCAGCAAAACCCTGCTTGATAACCAGCGATTCCGGGTTCATGACCGACAGGAAATCATCAGCAGCACCGGGATTTGGCACGCTGAACAGACGATCGTACAGACGAATCTCTACCGGCAGCGCATGTGCTGCGCTCACCCAGTGAATAACGCCCTTCACCTTGCGACCATCGGCCGGATCTTTGCTCAGGGTGTCAGCATCGTAGGTACAGAAGATAGTGGTGATATTACCTTCCACATCCTTCTCTACGCGCTCGGCTTTGATGACGTAAGCGTTGCGCAAGCGAACTTCTTTCCCCAGCACCAGACGCTTGTACTGCTTGTTCGCTTCTTCACGGAAATCGGCACGATCGATCCAGATTTCACCACTAAACGGTACCTCACGGCTGCCCATCTCAGGTTTACTCGGATGATTCGGCATCGTTACCATTTCGCTGCCGCCCTGCGGATAGTTTTCGATAACCAGCTTAACCGGGTCGATAACGGCCATCGCGCGCGGGGCATTCTCGTTTAAATCCTCACGGATGCAGGATTCCAGAGAAGCGATTTCGATGGTGTTGTCCTGCTTGGTCACGCCGATGCGTTTGCAGAACTCACGGATTGACTCTGCGGTATAGCCGCGGCGACGCAGACCAGAAATGGTCGGCATACGCGGATCGTCCCAGCCTTCGACGTGCTTCTCGGTCACCAGCTGATTCAGCTTGCGCTTGGACATCACGGTGTATTCGAGGTTAAGGCGCGAAAATTCGTACTGACGCGGATGCACAGGGATGCTGATGTTATCCAGCACCCAATCGTACAGACGGCGGTTATCCTGGAACTCAAGGGTGCACAGGGAATGAGTAATCCCTTCCAGCGCATCGCTGATGCAGTGGGTGAAGTCGTACATCGGGTAGATGCACCACTTGCTTCCGGTCTGGTGGTGATCGGCAAACTTAATGCGATACAGCACCGGATCGCGCATGACGATAAACGGAGAAGCCATATCAATTTTTGCACGCAGGCAGGCTTTACCTTCTTCAAAACCGCCGGTACGCATTTTTTCAAACAGCGCCAGGTTCTCTTCTACGCTGCGATCGCGATACGGGCTATTTTTACCTGGTTCTTTCAGGGTCCCGCGATATTCACGGATCTCTTCCGCCGACAGTTCATCAACGTAGGCCAGACCTTTATTGATCAATTCAACCGCATACTGGTGCAGTTGATCGAAATAATCAGACGAGTAGCAAACATCCCCGGACCAGTGGAAACCTAACCACTGCACGTCGTTTTTAATCGACTCAACGTACTCGATATCTTCCTTCACCGGGTTGGTGTCATCGAAACGCAGGTTGCATTGGCCTTTGTAATCCTGGGCGATACCAAAGTTCAGGCAAATAGACTTTGCGTGGCCAATGTGCAGATAGCCGTTCGGTTCCGGTGGAAAACGGGTATGAACGGTGGTGTGCTTACCAGTAGCCAGATCTTCATCGATTATCTGACGAATAAAGTTAGTCGGGCGGGCTTCTGCCTCACTCATCGTGGGTTCCTCAAAACGTAAACAACGTATAACGGCGTATGATCTTATAAGCTGAAGGGGCTGACAACCTTTAGTTACGCAAAATACGTATCAAACGGAAATATTGGGGTAGTTTGCGGCAAAAAAAAAGCGGCGCAGTTTTCACCGCGCCGCTTGAGGCATAAACTCTACTCAGGAGACTTACTTGCCTTTAATTTCGTACAGTGGCGTCTGGCCCGCAACAACCTTACCGGTTGCCTGCATAACCAGCGCGCTGTAGTCGTCGCTGTTGCTGCACACCACCGGGCTAATCATCGAACGCGCGTTAGCGTTCAGGAACTCAAGATCCAGTTCCAGAATCGGCTGGCCCGCTTTCACTTCAGCGCCCTCTTCCACCAGGCGTTTAAAGCCCTGACCGTTAAGTGCGACGGTATCGATACCCATATGGACAACGATTTCCGCGCCATTTTCAGTTTCCAGACAGAAAGCATGGTTGGTGTTAAAGATTTTCACCACGGTGCCTGCCGCCGGAGCCACAACAATCTTATCAGTAGGTTTCACCGCCACGCCGTCGCCAACGGCTTTGCTGGCGAAAGCTTCGTCCGGCACCTGTTCCAGCGCCACAATATCGCCGGTAATCGGCGAAACCAGCGCTTCAACGGTTTTCGCATTGGCTACGGCCTGTGGCTTAGCGGCTGGGGCTGCTGCGGGTGCGCTGTGAGAAGACGTAGCTGCTGCGGCAACCGGACCACGGGCAACCACTTTCTTCATTTCATCGCCAACGGATTCCGCTTTCGCACCCACGATAACCTGAATGGTCTGTTTGTTCAGTTTAACCACACCAGAAGCGCCCAGGCGCTTACAGGCCGCATCGTTAACTAGTGCAGAGTCTGCAACGGTCAGACGCAGACGAGTAATACAGGCATCAATCGCTTTCAGGTTATCGGTACCGCCAACCGCCGCAATGTAGTTGGTCGCCAGCTGGGTTAAGCCCTCTTCGGTATTGCTGTTGGCCTCTTCAGTCACGACGTCATCGGTTTTATCTTCACGACCCGGCGTTTTCAGGTTGAACATGCGGATAACCGCACTGAACAGCAGGAAGTAGATGACGAAGAACACCACGCCCATAACAATCAGCATCCAGACATTTTTACTGGCTGCTGGCAGGCTATACATCAGAACATAGTCGATCGCACCTGCAGAGAAGGAGAAGCCCGCGTGGATGCCCAGCGCTGTCGCAACGAACAGGCTGATACCGGTCAGGATGGCGTGCAGGAGATACAGCAACGGCGCCAGGAACATGAACAGGAATTCCAGCGGCTCGGTGACACCGGTCAGGAATGCGGTAATTGCAACGGATAGCAGCATACCGCCAACCATTGGGCGACGCTCTTTCGGTGCCGCGAAGTACATCGCCAGCGCTGCACCCGGCAGACCGAACATCATGATCGGGAAGAAGCCGGACATGAACATCCCCGCCGTGCCGTCACCTGCGTAGAAGCGGTTGATGTCACCGTGGAATACCGCACCTGCGGCGTTCGTGAATTCACCAATCTGGAACCAGGCAATGGTGTTCAGAACCTGATGCAGACCGGTTGGGATCAGCAGACGGTTGATGAAACCGAAGATACCAGAACCCAGCGCACCAGCGCCGACGATCCATTCACCACCAGCATGGATAGCGTTCTGCACCGGCGGCCATACATAACCGAAGATTGCTGCCAGCACCAGACAGAAGAAGCCGGTAGCGATTGGCACAAAGCGTTTGCCACCAAAGAAGCTCAGGAAGTCAGGCAGTTTGATGCCCGACCAGCGGTTGTAAGTCGCACCCGCCACCAGACCGGTAATAATACCCGCCAGGACGCCCATGTTGATTGCCGGGTTGATGGTGACCATCGCTTTAGTCAATACGAAGTAACCTACCGCCCCCGCCAGCGCTGCGGCACCGGCGCTGTCTTTCGACCAGCTGGATGCCACACCGATAGCGAAAATCAGCGCCAGGTTGTCAAAGATTGACCCACCCGCCTGCGCAATAAACGCGATGTTAAGCAAATCTGGTTGACCGAATCGCAGCAGCAGTGCCGCAACCGGCAGCACTGCGATAGGGAGCTGCAACGCCCTACCGAGTCGCTGAAAAAAACCTAAAATATTCATCTTATTCCCCCTATGAGACCCCGATAAGGCTCATTCAAAGCCACTTTATTATTGTGTAACCTGGTTAAATTTTTAACTTACCTGCAAAGTGTCTGAAAAATTAATTCGTCTCGCAAATTAAATGGGTATTTTTTGTGACAAAAATCACCAAATATCGTATTCCCCTCCGCCTTTGACTGGCTAACAACGAAAACTTATTTTATCATTCAAAAAATCAACACGGATTGACCCCGGTCGACGCAGTAACTGCAATACTCTTAATAGTATGCTGGCGCCAATCCGCCAGGTTCTAATTTAACTATAGAGGTGAACAATGAGACTGATCCCCCTGGTAACAGCTGAACAAGTAGGTAAATGGGCTGCCCGCCATATCGTTAACCGCATCAATGCGTTCAAGCCGACTGCGGACCGCCCTTTCGTACTGGGTCTGCCTACCGGCGGTACGCCTCTGACCGCTTACAAAGCGCTGGTTGAGATGCACAAAGCAGGCCAGGTTAGCTTTAAGCACGTTGTGACTTTCAACATGGATGAGTACGTTGGTCTGCCGAAAGAGCACCCGGAAAGTTATCATAGCTTTATGCATCGCAACTTCTTTGATCACGTTGATATCCCGGCAGAAAACATTAACCTCCTGAATGGTAATGCGCCGGATATTGATGCAGAATGCCGCCGCTACGAAGAAAAAATCCGTTCATACGGTAAAATCAATCTGTTTATGGGCGGCGTGGGTAACGATGGCCACATCGCATTTAACGAACCGGCCTCTTCCCTGGCGTCTCGTACCCGTATTAAAACCCTGACCCACGATACCCGCGTAGCAAACTCTCGCTTCTTCGACGGCGATGTCGATCAGGTGCCTAAGTATGCGCTGACCGTTGGCGTGGGTACCCTGCTGGACGCGGAGGAAGTGATGATTCTGGTGCTGGGCCACCAGAAAGCGCTGGCGCTGCAGGCGGCAGTGGAAGGTAACGTAAACCATATGTGGACCATTACCTGTCTGCAGCTGCACCCGAAAGCGGTCGTCGTCTGCGATGAGCCGTCCACCATGGAACTGAAAGTTAAGACTCTGAAATATTTCAACGAATTAGAAGCTGAAAACATCAAAGGTCTGTAATGTAGTCTCGTCCCGCGGCTGCCCCCGCGGGACAATCATTTTTGATAACCGGGGGTCGTAATGTATGCATTAACCCAAGGCCGGATTTATACCGGTCATGAAATTCTGGATGACCATGCGATTGTTATCGCCAATGGCCTTATCGAACGTATCTGTCCGCTGACTGAATTGCCTGGCGGGATCGAGCAGCGCTCGGTTGATGGCGCGATCCTTGCCCCCGGTTTTATCGACGTCCAGCTTAACGGCTGCGGCGGCGTGCAGTTCAACGACACTGCGGATGCAGTCACCGTTGAAACGCTGGAAATCATGCAGAAGGCTAATGAACGCTCCGGCTGCACCAGCTATCTCCCCACGCTCATTACCGCCAGCGATGACCTGATGAAGCAGGGCGTACGGGTGATGCGCGAGTATTTGCAAAAGCATCCTAACCAGGCGCTGGGCCTGCATCTTGAGGGCCCGTGGCTGAATATCGTCAAAAAAGGCACTCATAATCCGGACTACGTGCGTAAACCGGATGCCGCGCTGGTGGATTACCTGTGTGAAAACGCGGATGTGATTACCAAAATCACCCTCGCGCCAGAACGCGTTGAGCCTGAAGTGATTCGCAAACTGGTCGCCGCCGGGATTATCGTTTCTGCAGGCCACTCCAACGCGACGCTGAAAGAAGCAAAAATTGGGTTCCGCTCCGGCATCACTTTCGCCACCCATCTGTTTAACGCTATGCCATATATTACCGGTCGCGAACCGGGTCTGGCAGGGGCGATTTTCGATGAACCGGATGTTTACTGCGGTATCATCGTCGATGGCCTGCACGTCGATTATGCTAACGTCCGCCTTGCTAAGCGTTTGAAAGGCGACAAGCTGTGTCTGGTGACCGACGCAACGGCTCCGGCGGGTGCCAATATTGAACAGTTCATTTTTGCTGGTAAAACAATATACTACCGGAACGGTCTGTGCGTAGATGAGAACGGAACCCTCAGCGGATCCTCATTGACCATGATTGAAGGGGTGCGTAACCTCGTTGAACATTGCGGCATCGCGCTGGACGAAGTGTTGCGTATGGCAACCCTCTACCCTTCTCGCGCCATTGGCGTAGAGAAGCAGTTAGGCAGCATTGCTCCGGGGATGGTCGCTAATCTGACCGCATTCACCCGCGATTATAAAATCACCAAGACCATCGTTAATGGTAACGAGGTCGTCACTGAGTAAGTAAACGTATGACAGCAGGCGGACAGGCTCAAATTGGTAACGTCGATCTCGTAAAACAGCTGAACAGCGCGGCCGTCTACCGGCTCATCGATCAGCATGGCCCAATCTCGCGTATCCAGATTGCGGAACAAAGCCAGCTTGCCCCTGCCAGCGTAACCAAAATTACGCGTCAGCTTATTGAACGCGGACTGATCAAAGAAGTCGATCAGCAGGCCTCCACCGGGGGCCGCCGCGCTATCTCTATTGTGGCTGAAACCCGTAACTTCCACGCTATCGGCGTACGTCTTGGTCGCTATGATGCCACCCTGACGCTCTATGATTTAAGCAGTAAGACCCTCGAAGAAGAGCACTATCCGCTACCGGAAAGAACCCAGGAAACTCTGGAACACGCGCTGCTGAACATCATCGCCTCCTTTATGGAAAGCTGTCAGCGTAAAATCCGTGAACTGATCGCTATCTCGGTCATTCTTCCCGGACTGGTCGATCCGGAAAGCGGCGTCATTCGCTATATGCCGCACATTCAGGTGGAAAACTGGGGTCTTGTTGAAGCGCTGGAAGAACGTTTTAAAGTGACCTGCTTTGTCGGTCACGATATCCGCAGCCTCGCGCTGGCGGAGCACTACTTTGGTGCGAGCCACGACTGTGAAGACTCCATTCTGGTGCGCGTACACCGCGGAACCGGCGCTGGAATCATCTCCAATGGACGTATTTTTATCGGTCGCAACGGTAACGTCGGCGAAATCGGCCATATTCAGGTCGATCCGCTAGGCGAGCGCTGTCACTGCGGCAACTTCGGTTGTCTGGAGACCATCGCCGCCAACGCCGCCATCGAGCATCGCGTTCGCCACCTGCTGGAACAGGGCTATCAGAGTAAGATATCCCTTGAAGACTGCACGATCAAAACGATCTGCAAAGCGGCAAACAAGGGCGATGCGCTGGCCTGCGAGGTTATTGAACACGTCGGACGCCACCTTGGCAAAACCATTGCTATTGCCATTAATCTGTTTAATCCGCAAAAAGTGGTGATTGCCGGAGAGATCGTTGAAGCAGAAAAAGTGCTGCTTCCCGCCATTGAAGGCTGCATTAATACTCAAGTACTGAAGGCATTTCGTAAAAATCTGCCGGTGGTGCGATCCACGCTCGATCATCGCTCAGCAATTGGTGCTTTTGCCCTGGTAAAGCGCGCGATGCTCAACGGGTCTCTGCTCCAGCGTTTGCTGGAAAGCTAAAGCCGCTTTATAGTTTCGCCTTTCTCCAACGATGTCGGACAGTTCATGACCATTCAAAACGTAATCTGTGATATTGACGGCGTGCTGATGCACGACAATGTGGCCGTGCCGGGCGCCGCTGAATTCATCAAGCGCATTCTCGAAAAAGAGATGCCGCTGGTGATGCTGACCAACTACCCTTCGCAAACTGGCCAGGATCTGGCGAACCGCTTTGCGACGGCGGGAATAGAGGTGCCTGATACCGCCTTTTATACCTCGGCGATGGCGACGGCGGATTTCCTGCGCCGCCAGGAGGGTAAGAAAGCCTATGTAGTAGGCGAAGGCGCGTTGATTCACGAATTATATAAAGCTGGCTTCACCATCACTGACGTCAATCCTGATTTTGTTATCGTCGGTGAGACCCGCTCCTTTAACTGGGAGATGATGCATAAGGCCGCTTTTTTTGTCGCCAATGGCGCACGCTTTATCGCGACTAACCCGGATACTCACGGCCGCGGCTATTATCCGGCCTGCGGCGCGCTGTGCGCCGGTATCGAAAAAATCTCCGGCCGTAAGCCGTTTTACGTGGGCAAACCGAGTCCGTGGATTATCCGCTCTGCGCTCAATAAAATGCAGGCGCATTCAGAGCAGACGGTCATCGTCGGCGATAACCTACGTACGGATATTCTGGCGGGCTTCCAGGCCGGTCTGGAAACCATTCTGGTGCTTTCCGGGGTCGCCACGCTCGATGATATCGACAGCATGCCATTCCGCCCCTCGTGGATTTATCCTTCCGTTGCAGAAATCGATATTTTTTAAGTAAAACCACGTCCCAGGACGTGGTTTCTTATTTTTAAGCCCCTGATGAAAGCGTTCATCTAAAATAAAAGCATTATTATTAAACATTCATCAACGAAAGCGCTCAAAACATACTCTTTTTTCACTATTCAGCAATCGTGATTGCATTATTTCCTTTTCCAGTCGCAAACCCCTTGCGCCCTCCGCCCCTTTGCGGCATTTTCTTAAGCATGCACTGAGGCTTCGCACCGAGACGAAGCTTGCACAACATCAAACAAGACAGGGTAACGGAGAAGGCTATGTGTTCGATTTTTGGCGTACTGGATATTAAAACTGACGCGGGCGAGCTGCGTAAAAAGGCACTGGAACTTTCCCGCCTGATGCGCCACCGTGGCCCGGACTGGTCTGGCGTCTATGCTTGTGATAAAGCCATCCTGGCGCATGAACGCCTGTCTATCGTCGACGTGAACGCTGGCGCGCAGCCGCTGTATAACGCGCAAAAAACCCATGCTCTCGCCGTCAACGGTGAAATCTACAACCACCAGGCGCTGCGCGCAGAATACGGCGATCGCTACGCTTTCCAGACCGGTTCCGACTGCGAAGTCATCCTGGCGCTGTATCAGGAGAAAGGTCCGGAGTTCCTCGACGATCTTCAGGGGATGTTTGCTTTCGCGTTATACGACAGCGAACAAGATGCGTATCTGATTGGTCGCGATCACATCGGGATCATCCCGCTGTATATGGGTCATGATGAGCACGGCAACTTCTACGTCGCTTCAGAAATGAAAGCACTGGTTCCGGTCTGCCGCACCATTAAAGAGTTCCCGGCGGGCAGTTACCTGTGGAGTAAAGATGGCGAAATCCGTCAGTACTACCAGCGCGACTGGTTCAACTATGATGCGGTCAAAGACAACGTCACGGACAAAAACGAACTGCGTCAGGCGCTGGAAGAATCGGTGAAAAGCCACCTGATGTCTGATGTTCCCTATGGTGTACTGCTGTCCGGCGGCCTGGATTCATCGGTTATTTCCGCTATCACCAAAAAATATGCCGCTCGCCGCGTTGAAGATCAGGAGAAATCAGAAGCCTGGTGGCCACAACTGCACTCCTTCGCCGTAGGCCTGGAAGGTGCACCTGACCTGAAGGCTGCGCAGGAAGTGGCTAACCATCTGGGTACCGTGCACCACGAGATCCACTTTACGGTTCAGGAAGGTCTGGACGCGATTCGCGATGTTATCTATCACATTGAAACCTACGATGTGACGACGATTCGCGCTTCAACGCCAATGTATTTGATGTCGCGTAAAATCAAAGCGATGGGCATCAAAATGGTGCTGTCTGGCGAAGGTTCTGACGAAGTATTTGGCGGCTACCTTTATTTCCATAAAGCGCCGAACGCCAAAGAGTTGCACGAAGAGACCGTACGTAAGCTGCAAGCGCTGCATATGTTTGACTGCGCCCGCGCCAACAAAGCGATGTCTGCCTGGGGCGTTGAAGCACGCGTGCCGTTCCTGGATAAGAAATTCCTCGATGTGGCAATGCGCATCAACCCGCAGGATAAAATGTGCGGCAACGGTAAAATGGAAAAACATGTTCTGCGTGAATGCTTCGAGTCATATCTGCCGGCAAGCGTCGCATGGCGTCAGAAAGAGCAGTTCTCTGATGGCGTAGGCTACAGCTGGATCGATACGTTAAAAGAAGTTGCCGCCGAACAGATTTCCGATCAACAACTGGAAACTGCCAGCTTCCGCTTCCCGTACAACACGCCATCGTCTAAAGAGGCATATCTGTACCGTGAGATCTTTGAAGATCTATTCCCGGTACCGAGTGCTGCTGAATGCGTTCCGGGTGGCCCGTCAGTTGCTTGCTCTTCCGCAAAAGCGATTGAATGGGACGAATCTTTCAAGAAAATGAACGATCCGTCAGGACGCGCAGTTGGCGTACATCAGTCAGCCTACTGACAAGCGCTTTTTTCCAAACGGACTCTTCGGGGTCCGTTTTTGTTTTGTGCCTTATTTAAGCTGTTAAAAACGATAAATAACCAATAATTGCCGATTATTGCATCACGCTGTTCGCAACCTAACCAAACAGTTACATTCAGCTCATTTTCGATGAAAAAGGGGTTGACGCTTCAAGGCTCAATACGCATAATGCGCCCCGCAACGCCGATAAGGTAGCGCGAAAAAAAAGATGGCTACGTAGCTCAGCTGGTTAGAGCACATCACTCATAATGATGGGGTCACAGGTTCAAATCCCGTCGTAGCCACCATCTTTTTTTGCGGGAGTGGCGAAATTGGTAGACGCACCAGATTTAGGTTCTGGCGCCGCAAGGTGTGCGAGTTCAAGTCTCGCCTCCCGCACCATTTATTCTTTCGCGTTGCAAGTAAAGATTGTTGTTGGGGTATCGCCAAGCGGTAAGGCACCGGTTTTTGATACCGGCATTCCCTGGTTCGAATCCAGGTACCCCAGCCATATTTCTTCGATATTTGCGGTTCACCGCGACGGTATTGGGGTATCGCCAAGCGGTAAGGCACCGGTTTTTGATACCGGCATTCCCTGGTTCGAATCCAGGTACCCCAGCCATCGAAGAATATGATAAGATTTGGCTACGTAGCTCAGCTGGTTAGAGCACATCACTCATAATGATGGGGTCACAGGTTCGAATCCCGTCGTAGCCACCATACAAAGGAATTATTGATTAAGTTCGATAAGTCCAAAAAATTGTTGGGGTATCGCCAAGCGGTAAGGCTCTGGTTTCTGATACCAGCATTCCGAGGTTCGAATCCTCGTACCCCAGCCAATTTAAAAAGTCGCTCACTCTGTGGGCGCACCCGTTGGGGTATCGCCAAGCGGTAAGGCTCTGGTTTCTGATACCAGCATTCCGAGGTTCGAATCCTCGTACCCCAGCCACTTAATAGCAAAAAGCTCGCTTCGGCGGGCTTTTTGCTTTATGAAATCCGAAAAATCTAGCCTGAAGTTTACATCTACCTTAGCTGTGGATACATTGCAGAGAAAATGCGTAAAAGGATTTGCGATGAACTATCAGGTTTTCCCGCTTTTTACCCGAATAACAACGCTGCTCTTTTTTCTATTCAGCTTCATTTCTTGCTTCTTCGGGATTTCTGCCTTACTAACATATTGTGTTCTGGTTGGTTTATTCTTTCCCATTGGCATATCAATGCGTCTTCATCGTCTCAACGAAACTGGCGTCGCGCTAACGCTTACTGAAAATACCCAATGGATAACCTATATTCATGGCTTCCCGGCTCAGGAACAACGCGCCGTACTTAAAAATCCCTGCTTCTGGTCAACAGAGAGAATCCAACAATTTTTTATCCGCTGCTTTGTGGGCAAGATGGTTTTACAGGGGAGCTGTATCGCCATACTTGCTTATGAGTTCCAGTATTTCAAAGGAAGCGAGGTTTCCGTAATACTTGCATTGCTGGCGCTACTGTATCTGCTCTATATGTCAGCTAAAAGCGCACATATGCTCTATTTAGTAGCGACTAATCAATGGCAGTGTGAATCCCTGACAACCTCCAGAGGAAGTATCTGGTATCAGGGATTCTTGCCAACAAAAGAAGGTAGAGACACGCTGTTTGCAAGGTTATGTTAAACGCAGATTACAATCCCAACGCGTACTTCAGCGCCTGCCGCTTCAGGGCACCAGCTCGCCCGGCAGCCATCAGGCCCATATTTCGCAGCATACGGACCGGTGCCAGGTCGTTGCTGAATCCGGCATAAAACAGATCCATCCCTGACTGCATAATAAAGTTATCCGCTCTGCGTCGCGTCTGGTAGCGCTTAAGCACTGCCAGACTAGCCCACTCCTCACCGTGCGCTTTTGCCCTACCCAGAATATCCAGCAGCGCATCAACATCACGATAGCCGAGGTTAACCCCCTGCCCCGCTAGCGGGTGAATCGTGTGGGCAGCATCCCCCACCAGCGCTAATCCCGGCTTCACATACTGCAATGCGTGGCGGCGAATCAGCGGGAATGCGCCTGCGCTTAGCGGCGTCACCTCTCCCAGCCGGGACGGAAAATGACGGGCAATTTCTTGCCGCAGTTGAACCATACTCATTCCCTGAAGCTGGAGGATCCTGGCCGGCGTGTCATACCACACCAGTGAAGCCCAATGGTCAAACAACGGCAGAAAGGCGCGTGGCCCCGTTGGAGTGAACTGCTGCCAGGTGCTATCGCCGGGATCGTCCGCACAGTTCACGCTTATCAACATGCAGGATTGCTGATACTGCCACGCCTGCACGCCAATTCCCGCCAGTTGTCGTACCTGCGAGTTAGCGCCGTCCGCGCCAATCACCAGCCGGGTATCATGTTGGCTGCCATCGGTCAGCGTTATCAAAGTATACGTTTCTCCACGCCGCATCTCCTGTAGCGATGTACCAACCCGCAGAGAGATGAGTTCATGGGCCTCCAGCGCCTGCCATAGGGCAAGCTGCAGGACGTTATTTTCCACCATATAGCCCAGTTCGGGCAGCTTTAGCTCCGCAGCGTTAAAGACGACATGAGCGCTTTCCCACTCCCAGGTCTCCAGTTGTCGATACGCATGCGCGCGCATTGCCCGCACAGCATCCCAGACGCCCAGGCTTTTCAGCAGCCCGACCGATGACGCGCTGATGGCCGAAATTCGCACATCAGGCGGCGAAGACGCATCAAAAGCGGGTGGCGCATTCTTTTCAATGACCGTCACCGTAAAACCTTGCTGCGCCAACCCAAGCGCCAGGGCGCCGCCCACCATTCCACCGCCAACGATAACAACATCTGTTGCATGAATTGTCATGGCTATTATCCTTAAACCCGAATCTCTTAAGTTTACCGGATTTTTATTCGCCTTGTGGTGATTACGGTCGTACTGGTCACGGCGCGGTCAAAGCATTACAATACGCGCCCTGCAATCCTGGCTTCATACCCGTCACGCTTCACATTGCAGAACAACGTCCGGTGAAGAAAATGACATTGGGTATACCTACTTAAGCATGAGCAAGTCGATGACAAAAAAACTCCATATTAAAACCTGGGGCTGTCAGATGAACGAATACGATTCATCAAAGATGGCCGATCTGCTGGATGCCACGCACGGGTATCAACTCACCGAAGTGGCGGAAGAAGCAGATGTGCTGCTGCTCAACACCTGCTCAATCCGTGAGAAGGCTCAGGAAAAAGTTTTCCATCAGCTAGGACGCTGGAAGCTGCTGAAAGAGAAGAATCCCAACTTGATCATCGGCGTCGGCGGCTGCGTAGCCTCTCAGGAGGGCGATCATATTCGCCAGCGCGCCCACTACGTCGATATTATTTTTGGGCCGCAAACCCTGCACCGCCTGCCGGAGATGATCAACTCCGTACGCGGCAACCGCAGCCCGGTTGTCGATATCAGCTTCCCGGAAATCGAAAAGTTCGATCGCCTACCAGAACCGCGCGCCGAAGGCCCCAGCGCTTTTGTTTCTATCATGGAAGGCTGCAACAAGTACTGCACCTACTGCGTGGTGCCTTATACCCGCGGTGAGGAAGTCAGCCGCCCGAGCGACGATATCCTGTTTGAAATTGCCCAGCTTGCGGCTCAGGGCGTGCGTGAAGTTAACCTGCTCGGGCAAAACGTGAACGCCTGGCGCGGTGAAAACTACGATGGCACCACCGGCAGCTTCGCCGATCTGCTGCGTCTGGTTGCGGCGATAGACGGCATCGACCGGATCCGCTTTACCACCAGCCACCCGATCGAGTTCACTGACGATATCGTCGAGGTTTATCGTGATACGCCAGAGCTCGTCAGCTTCTTGCATCTGCCGGTACAGAGCGGTTCTGATCGCGTACTGAACCTGATGGGGCGTACCCACACGGCTCTGGAATACAAAGCGATTATCCGCAAACTGCGCGCGGCACGTCCTGATATTCAGATTAGCTCCGACTTCATCGTTGGCTTCCCTGGTGAAACCACCCAGGATTTCGAGCAGACCATGAAGTTGATTGCCGATGTGAATTTCGATATGAGCTACAGCTTCATCTTCTCCGCCCGGCCGGGAACACCGGCGGCCGACATGGTCGATGACGTGCCGGAAGAAGATAAGAAGCAGCGCCTGTATATTCTGCAGGAGCGTATCAACCAGCAGGCAACGGCCTGGAGCCGTCGTATGCTCGGCACCGTGCAGCGTATTCTGGTGGAGGGTACCTCGCGTAAGAGCATCATGGAGCTGTCGGGCCGTACCGAGAATAACCGCGTGGTCAACTTCGAAGGTTCACCTGAGATGATCGGTAAGTTTGTTGATGTTGAAATCACCGACGTCTGGACAAACTCCCTGCGCGGTAAAGTCGTGCGCACCGAGGACGAAATGGGTCTGCGCATCGCAGAAACCCCGGAATCGGTCATTGCGCGTACCCGTAAAGAAAACGATTTGGGTGTCGGTATCTACCAGCCATAATCCGTTCAGGCCTGCCGACTCCGGCAGGCCTTGTATTTCCTCTCCTGAACCCAATATCTACAGCGATGCTTGCGCCATATTCCGATGACGTGAATAATTTCCAGACAGGCCGGTGAACGTTTACCTTCCGGCTACCTATGCATAAGAGGAACAGTTTGAACACAGACACTCGCGAAATCACCCTTGAGCCCGCTGATAATGCCCGTCTGCTGAGCCTTTGCGGCCCGTTTGATGACAATATTAAACAGCTGGAACGCCGTCTCGGTATCGAGATTAATCGTCGTGACAATCACTTTAAACTGACCGGTCGTCCGATCTGCGTCACCGCTGCGGCGGATATCCTGCGTAGCCTGTACGTCGATACTGCGCCAATGCGCGGCGAGACTCAGGATATTGAACCGGAACAGATTCATCTGGCAATCAAAGAAGCCCGCGTGCTGGAGCAAAGCGCTGAGAGCGTTCCGGACTACGGCAAGGCCATCAATATCAAAACCAAGCGTGGCGTGATCAAGCCGCGTACGCCGAATCAGGCGCAGTACATCGCCAATATTCTCGACCACGACATTACCTTCGGCGTCGGCCCTGCCGGGACCGGGAAAACCTATCTGGCAGTCGCCGCAGCGGTAGACGCGCTGGAGCGCCAGGAGATCCGTCGTATTCTGCTGACCCGTCCGGCCGTTGAAGCCGGGGAAAAGCTGGGCTTCCTGCCTGGTGATTTGAGTCAGAAAGTCGACCCGTACCTGCGCCCGCTGTACGACGCGCTGTTCGAGATGCTCGGCTTTGAGAAAGTTGAGAAGCTTATCGAACGTAACGTGATTGAAGTCGCGCCGCTGGCCTATATGCGCGGTCGTACGCTGAACGATGCTTTTATCATCCTTGATGAGAGCCAGAACACCACCATCGAACAGATGAAGATGTTCCTGACCCGTATTGGTTTTAACTCCAAGGCGGTTATTACCGGCGACGTGACGCAGATTGACCTGCCGCGCAGCACCAAATCCGGCCTGCGCCACGCCATAGAAGTGCTGGCCGAAGTCGATGAGATTAGCTTCAACTTCTTCCACAGCGAGGACGTGGTGCGCCATCCGGTTGTCGCCCGCATCGTTAATGCTTATGAAGCATGGGAAGAAGCGGACCAAAAACGTAAAGCAGAACTGGCCGCCGAGCGTAAACGCGAAGCCCAGGAACAGGAGCATAAATGAGTCAGGTCATTCTCGATTTACAGTTGGCTTGCGAAGATAACAGCGGAATGCCCGACGAGACCCAGTTTCAGCGCTGGGTCAATACCGTTATTCCGCAGTTCCAGGAGGATTCGGAAGTCACGATTCGCCTGGTTGATGAAGCGGAAAGCCATGAACTGAATATGACCTATCGCGGGAAGGACAAGCCGACTAATGTGCTGTCTTTCCCGTTCGAAGCCCCACCGGGCATCGAATTACCACTGCTTGGCGATCTGGTCATCTGCCGTCAGGTCGTCGAGCAGGAAGCGAAAGAGCAAAACAAACCGCTGGAAGCGCACTGGGCGCACATGGTTGTCCACGGTAGTCTGCATCTTTTGGGCTACGACCATATCGTTGACGAAGAAGCGGAAGAGATGGAATCCCTCGAAACGGAGATAATGCTTGCTCTGGGCTATGAGGATCCGTACATTGCCGAGAAGGAATAACCTGCCGCCGGCTTTGCCGGCGACTGGCCGCTATGCCGGACGCTGAGTATACGCGTGACGAGCGACTATTTAACCAACATGAGAACCCATACGACGCCATGAGCGACGACAATTCACACAGTAGCGACACAGTAAACAGCAAAAAGGGATTCTTCTCCCTGTTACTCAGCCAGCTCTTTCACGGTGAACCCAAAAATCGTGACGAACTACTGGCGCTGATCCGTGATTCCGGGCAAAACGATCTTATCGACGAAGACACGCGCGATATGCTCGAAGGGGTAATGGATATCGCCGACCAACGCGTCCGCGACATCATGATCCCTCGCTCGCAGATGATTACCCTGAAACGCAACCAGACTCTGGACGAGTGCCTCGATGTGATAATCGAATCCGCCCACTCGCGTTTCCCGGTGATCAGCGAAGACAAAGATCACATCGAAGGGATTCTGATGGCCAAAGATCTGCTGCCGTTTATGCGCAGCGATGCCGAAGCCTTCAGCATGGAAAAAGTGTTGCGCCCGGCGGTTGTCGTGCCTGAAAGCAAGCGGGTTGACCGCATGCTGAAGGAGTTCCGCTCCCAGCGTTATCATATGGCTATCGTTATCGATGAGTTCGGCGGCGTCTCGGGTCTGGTGACCATCGAAGACATCCTTGAACTGATCGTCGGCGAAATAGAAGATGAATACGACGAAGAAGAAGATATCGATTTCCGTCAGCTCAGCCGCCATACGTGGACGGTACGCGCGCTGGCTTCAATCGAAGACTTCAACGAAGCCTACGGTACCCACTTCAGCGATGAAGAAGTCGATACCATCGGCGGCCTGGTAATGCAGGCGTTTGGTCATCTGCCTGCTCGCGGCGAGTCTATCGACATTGATGGTTACCAATTCAAGGTCGCAATGGCCGACAGCCGACGTATTATTCAGGTACATGTAAAGCTTCCTGATGATGCCCCGCAGCCGAAGCTGGAAGACTAATCCAACGGGACGATCAACCTAAATGGTATTTGCCTCTCTTATTGAACGCCAGCGTGTACGTCTGCTGCTGGCGTTGTTATTCGGAGCCAGCGGAACGCTGGCTTTTTCACCTTACGACTTCTGGCCTGCGGCAATTTTTTCGTTAATCGGCCTGCAAGGTTTAACCCTTAATCGCCGCCCGGTACAAAGCGCCGCCGTTGGCTATTTCTGGGGACTTGGGCTGTTTGGCTCAGGAATTAATTGGGTCTATGTTAGTATCGCGCAGTTCGGCGGAATGCCGGGGCCGGTTAACGTATTCCTGGTTGTTCTGCTGGCGGCGTATCTGTCTCTTTATACGGGATTATTCGCCGGTATTCTTTCGCGCCTGTGGCCAAAAACCAGCTGGATACGCGTCGCTATCGCCGCGCCGGTAGTGTGGCAAATTACCGAATTCCTGCGCGGCTGGGTGCTGACCGGTTTCCCATGGCTACAGTTCGGCTACAGCCAGATTGACGGTCCACTAAAAGGCCTGGCTCCCGTGATGGGCGTCGAAGCGATTAACTTCCTGCTGATGGTTGTCAGCGGCCTGCTGGTGCTGGCGCTTATGCAGCGTAGCTGGAAACCGCTGATCGCCGCCGTCGTGCTGTTCGCCCTGCCCTTCCCGCTGCGCTACATTCAGTGGTATCAGCTATTGCCGGAGCGAACAACTCAGGTTTCGCTGGTACAGGGAGATATCCCTCAAGCGATGAAATGGGACCAGGATCAGCTACTTAATACGCTGAAAACCTACCTGGATCTTACCCAGCCGTATATGGGTAAATCACAGCTGATCATCTGGCCGGAATCAGCCATTCCCGATCTGGAAATCAACCAGCAGCGGTTCCTCAGCACGTTGGACGATCTACTACGGTCGAAAAACAGCTCACTGATCACCGGCATCGTCGATGCGCGACTGAACGCAAAGAACCGCTACGATACTTACAACACCATCATCACGCTGGGCAAAGATAATCCGTACAGCTACGACTCGAAGAATCGCTACAACAAGAACCACCTGGTGCCGTTTGGCGAGTTTGTGCCACTGGAATCGATTCTTCGCCCGCTGGCGCCGTTCTTCGACCTGCCGATGTCTTCTTTCAGCCGCGGCCCTTACGTGCAGCCCCAGCTTGTCGCGCATAATATGCGTCTGACGGCAGCCATCTGCTACGAGATTATTCTTGGCGAGCAGGTGCGAGATAACTTCCGCCCGGATACCGATTTTCTGTTAACCATCTCTAACGATGCATGGTTCGGCAAATCTATCGGCCCGTGGCAGCACTTCCAGATGGCGCGGATGCGCGCGCTGGAGCTGGCTCGCCCGCTGCTGCGCAGCACGAATAACGGCATTACCGCAGTCATCGGCCCACGCGGTGAAATTCAGGAAATGATCCCACAGTTCACACGTGCGGTATTAACGACCAAAGTCACCCCGACCTCAGGACTGACGCCGTACGCGCGTACAGGGAACTGGCCGCTGTGGGCGCTCACCGCATTATTTGGCTTCAGCGCGCTGTTGATGAGTCTGCGCCAACGCCGTCGATAATTATCACCTTTCTCCCTTCTACCGTGGCGACATTCGTCGCTACGGTTACCCCTCTCTCGTGCCATTCTGGCACGGCCATTGCTTAATAAACTCATGTAGCAACGCGATCCTGACTGGTAAAACCTGGTTGCACCATAACAGATCATCAAACGGCGCTATTTTGGTGCAATGGGGAATTTTTGCCTTTAAATGGTGCGGTGCGCTTCGCAAAAACCAACAATATAAGAGCAAAATCTTTACATTAAGCCAAACTAAATGCTAACAAACACATACAAATGCTGCACGTAAAGATGGCAGCAATAAGAAAACACACATTCACAATGGGTATCAATAGCGTCTGACGACGCTGAGGATAAGGAGTCGGATATGCAATTACGTAAACTGGCCGCAGCAATGCTGGTCATGGGTCTGACCGCCGGTGCGGCGCAGGCAGAAGATACGGCACCAGCTGCTGGCCAGAGTACTCTGGATAAAATTGCCAAAAACGGCGTTATCGTCGTCGGTCACCGTGAATCATCCGTTCCATTCTCTTACTATGACAACAAGCAGCAGGTCGTTGGCTACTCTCAGGACTACTCGAATGCGATTGTTGATGCCATCAAGAAGAAGCTGAACAAGCCGGATCTGCAGGTAAAACTGATCCCAGTCACCTCGCAAAACCGTATCCCACTGCTGCAAAACGGCACCTATGACTTCGAATGCGGCTCTACAACTAACAACCTCGAACGGCAAAAGCAGGCGGCCTTCTCCGACACGATCTTTGTTGTCGGTACGCGCCTGCTGGTGAAAAAAGGCGGTGCGATTAAAGATTTCCCGGACCTGAAGGATAAAGCTGTTGTCGTTACCTCAGGTACTACCTCAGAAATTCTGCTACACAAGCTGAACGATGAGAAAAAAATGAATATGCGCATTATCAGTGCAAAAGATCACGGCGACTCTTTCCGCACCCTGGAAAGCGGTCGCGCAGTGGCCTTTATGATGGATGACGCGCTGCTGGCCGGTGAGCGAGCAAAAGCGAAGAAACCGGATAACTGGGAGATTGTAGGCACCGCTCAGTCTCAGGAAGCCTACGGCTGCATGCTACGCAAAGACGATCCGCAGTTCAAAACGCTGGTAGACGAAACCGTCGCCCAGGCCCAGACCTCTGGCGAAGCGGCAAAATGGTTCGACAAATGGTTCAAAAACCCAATTCCGCCGAAGAACCTGAATATGAATTTCGAACTCTCTGAAGAGATGAAAGCGCTATTCAAATCACCAAACGACAAAGCTCTTAACTAATTAAAAAAACAAAGGGCGGGAAATCCTGCCCTCCCGATTGTTGTTACAGCACGGACAGACTATACGGTGGCTGGTCGTTCCCCAGCCGCCGCGAATACCGAAACAAGCTGAACAACAATCTTCGAGGGTAGCGCTGCTACCCTTTTTTTCCAGGAGTCATGTATGTCAATAGACTGGAACTGGGGGATATTCCTGCAACAGGCCCCGTTCGGCAACACTACCTATCTGGGCTGGCTTTGGAGCGGTTTTCAGGTCACCGTCGCACTCTCGATAACGGCCTGGATTATCGCTTTCTTCGTCGGTTCGCTATTCGGTATTTTACGTACCGTCCCTAATCGCCTTTTATCCTCTATCGGTACCTGTTACGTAGAACTCTTTCGTAACGTTCCGCTTATCGTACAATTCTTCAGTTGGTATCTGGTGGTACCCGAACTACTGCCGGAAAACATCGGCATGTGGTTTAAGTCCGAGTTGGATCCTAATATTCAGTTCTTCGTCTCTTCGATGCTGTGCCTGGGATTATTTACCGCCGCACGCGTCTGTGAACAAGTTCGTTCCGGTATCCAATCGTTGCCTCGCGGGCAAAAAAATGCTGGTCTGGCGATGGGACTGACGCTACCACAAACCTATCGCTACGTACTGCTGCCCAACGCCTACCGCGTTATCGTTCCGCCGATGACCTCCGAGATGATGAACCTGGTGAAAAACTCGGCTATCGCATCCACTATCGGACTTGCCGATATGGCCGCGCAGGCGGGCAAACTGCTGGATTACTCAGCCCACGCCTGGGAGTCCTTTACCGCCATCACCCTCGCCTACGTGTTTATCAACGCCGTCATTATGCTGATTATGTATGTGGTTGAACGCAAGGTCCGTCTGCCGGGCAATATGGGGAGCAAATAATGTACGATTTTGACTGGAGCTCCATTATTCCCTCAATGCCATACCTGCTTGCAGGGCTGGTTATTACCCTAAAAATCACCGTAACCGCAATTATTATCGGGATTGTCTGGGGGACGATTCTGGCGGTCATGCGCCTGTCGAGCTTCCTGCCGCTGGCGTGGTTTGCCAAAACCTACGTTAACGTCTTCCGCTCCATTCCGCTGGTGATGGTGCTGCTGTGGTTTTACTTGATTGTTCCCGGCTTCCTGCAAAACGTACTTGGGCTGTCGCCGAAAACCGATATCCGTCTGATTTCAGCGATGATCGCCTTCTCCATGTTTGAAGCAGCGTACTATTCAGAAATTATTCGCGCCGGTATTCAAAGTATCTCCCGCGGCCAGTCCAGCGCTGCATTGGCGTTAGGTATGACCCATTGGCAATCCATGAAGCTGGTCATTCTGCCGCAGGCTTTTCGTGCCATGGTACCGCTGCTGCTGACTCAGGGCATCGTACTGTTCCAGGATACCTCTCTGGTCTATGTTCTGAGCCTGGCCGACTTCTTCCGCACCGCCTCCACTATCGGCGAGCGTGACGGAACCCAGGTAGAAATGATCCTGTTCGCAGGCGCCGTTTATTTTGTTATTAGCCTCAGCGCATCGCTGTTGGTCAGCTGGTTGAAGAAAAGGACTGTGTAATGATTACCCTGAAAAACGTTTCAAAATGGTATGGTCACTTTCAGGTGCTGACCGACTGCTCCACGGAAGTGAAAAAAGGTGAAGTTGTGGTGGTTTGCGGGCCATCTGGCTCCGGTAAATCAACGTTGATTAAAACCGTAAACGGCCTGGAGCCAATACAGCAAGGTGAAATCATCGTTGACGGTACCACGGTCAACGATAAAAAGACTAATCTGGCCAAACTGCGTTCCCGCGTTGGGATGGTATTCCAGCACTTCGAACTGTTCCCGCACCTGTCGATTATCGACAATCTTACCCTGGCGCAGGTCAAGGTGCTCAATCGCGATAAAGCCTCTTCGCGTGCAAAAGGGCTAAAACTGCTGGAACGCGTGGGGTTGTCTGCTCATGCAGAAAAATTCCCGGCTCAACTATCCGGCGGTCAACAGCAGCGCGTTGCGATTGCCAGGGCGCTGTGTATGGACCCTATCGCCATGCTTTTTGACGAACCCACCTCTGCGCTTGATCCAGAAATGATCAATGAAGTGCTGGATGTAATGGTCGAACTGGCTAATGAAGGAATGACCATGATGGTGGTGACCCACGAAATGGGCTTTGCGCGCAAAGTCGCTAACCGGGTGATCTTTATGGATGAAGGGAAAATTGTCGAGGATGCTGATAAAGAAGCGTTCTTCGCCAACCCGCAATCCGAACGCGCTAAAGATTTTCTCGCCAAAATTCTGCACTAACTTCAACGGCGCGCACGACATCATCGTGCGCGCATTGCTGCCTGCCTTTTCCACCTCCTTATATCCAGCCGCAGACTTCACAAAGTGAAGTAAAAATTTCACAAAGAATTCAGGGGACCATGAATGGATAAAGCTCCCCGGTATCGTTAGCATACAGCGTCTTGTAATAACCTTAGGGTGAAAGAATTCCTTTAAAAATAATATTTCAATCAACTTGCTATACATTACGCCGTCTATCTCCCGACCGCGCATAACCATCGTTAATAACCTGACTTAGTGAAACAAACGGATATTGCTTCATGTGGACTAATACCAACCGACTGGCCATTATTTTGAGTTTAAATTTGTTCACCTCTTTTACTGTCCGGGCAGGCATTGAAGCCGCAACGGTAAACCAGGTCGAACAGGATAAAGCCCGTGAAAGCGCATTAATGCCCCATCAGCAGCAATATCAATCTTCTCGTACAAATGCAAAAACGCAGACCTTAATATTTCCCGAAGAAGCGACATGCCGATATATTACGCAAGTTGATATCGAATCAGAAGATAAAGCAAAAACGTCAGCCATCATGGATAAAATCACCGCCCAGGCCATCGGCCATTGTTTGGGCGTGGAAGGTATTCGCCTGCTGACTACCGCCTTACAGAACGAGTTAATTACGCGAGGCTATATCACTTCCCTTATCGATATTCCTTCCCAGTCATTAGACGGCGGCATTCTGAAAATAACGCTTGTTTACGGCAAAACGGGCAATATTGCTTTTGCGCCGAATAGCGCAACAACCAACCTGTGGACTTCCATGCCAACCCATTCCGGTAAAATCCTGCGCCTTAGCGATCTTGAACAAGGAATGGCTAATTTACAGCGCCTTCCTGGCTCCAGCGCGCATATGAAACTACGGCCAGGGGAACATATCGGCGAGAGTGATATTGAAATCACCCGAGTAATGGACAAAACGTGGCAGGTTGGCGCCTGGCTTGATGATGCCGATAGCCGCGCCAGCGGGCGCTACCAGGGCGGCGGAGCGTTGTATCTTTACGATTTATCCTCATTGAACGACATTCTGTCAATATCAGCAGGCGGCGACGTCGAGTTCAATCAGCACGACGATGGCAACCACAACGGTAACCTTTACTACTCCCTGCCTTTTGGTTATTGGTCATTAAGCCTGTACGGCTCCTACAGCCAGTACCGCCAGCTGTTTAAAGGAAAATGGTCGGCTATCGACTACAAAAGTAAAAATCGTTATTACAGCGCAACCCTTAGCCGTTTGCTTTCACATACCAGACAGCAAAAAACGACTGCCGATCTGCGCATAGCGAAAAGCAGTTCGCACTATTTTTTTGGCGGCGATGAGATTTTGGTTATGCGTAAGCAAAATCCTGTCTGGGAATTCACTCTGCGCCATCAGCACTATTTCAACAATAAAGTTATCGATGCCAGCGTGGGCGTTCAGCGTAGCCTGCCATGGCTCAGTTCCACGTCTACGCCGGAGGAAAAAGCCCGTTTATATAGCCGCCATTCACGCGTTATACATGCCGATGTTCAGGCAATAGCGCAGTTTGCCGCGACTGGCGATAAATTTAGCTGGATGCCGCGTTTCCACGCTCAGTTCAGTCCCGATGTATTATCTTCGGACAACCAGTTGAATATTGGCAATCGCTGGACAGTCCGTGGTTTTGATGGTGAAAATACGCTTTCCGCAAATCAGGGATGGTACTGGCGCAATGATTTCGTCTGGAATATACCATCCTACGAGCGACAGCTATATTTTGGCCTCGATGTCGGCAGAATAATTGGCAGCGAACGCTTACAGAAAGGAAAAACGCTCTCTGGCGCAGCAGGCGGAATTCGCGGGGAAATATGGTCAACGCAATACGATTTTTTCGTTAGCACACCTATCAGTAAGCCAGATGACTTTCATAGCGATGCCATGAATATGGGTTTTTCATTACAGTGGAGGTATTAATTTTTTATCAGTGCATTACAACCATTTACTAATCCATTTTCTATATTTAAAGGAATAAACTACATGTTTAAATTCAAATTTTCATACATTGCGTTAGCGACAGCGCTAAGCTCATCCGTTGTTTATGCAGACCCGGCAAGCTATACACATAAATCAGGTACAACGGTTATCGATATTGAAGCCCCTAATGCCGCAGGCGTATCGCATAACTTATATCGCGAATTTAACGTCGGCTCTAATGGCACCATTTTGAATAACAGCGCTGACGACGTTAAAGATAGCAGCCACGGCAATATTGCCAGAAATAACAATCTAACCAACGGTAGCGCCTCCGTTATTTTAAATGAAGTTACCTCCAATAAAATGAGTAACCTGCAGGGTTTTATTGAAGTTAACGGGCAAAAAGCCGATGTCGTTATCGCCAACACCAACGGTATCACCTGCTCCGGGTGCAGCTTTATCAACACCAATAAAGCGGTACTCACCACAGGACAGGTCAATCTCGGAGATACCGGAGCTATTGATAGCTACACGGTCACGCAAGGCCAAATCACTATCAGTGACAAAGGTATGGATGCATCCACTAACTATGCAGCACTGCTCGCTGACGCTATTGCGATTAACGGCTCCATGACCGCTGCCAATACCATACTCGGCGCGGGTAACTTCACCTTTGACAACAATACCGGAAAGCTGACCAGCCATGAGAAAAAGGCTACGGCTATGCAGATGCTAATACCAGAATATAGCATTGATATCAGTAACCTGGGCGGAATCAAGGCCAATAGCATCAGCATGATCGGTAATAACTTAGGCTTCGGCGTGCGTAATAAAGGTACTATTACCTCAAACACGACTCTCGCCATGACCAGCTATGGCTCATTGATTAATGAAGGTTCAATCGCCGGGAACGGCTACATAGCGCAGATGGTATCAGCTGGTGAGATGAAAAATACGGGTACGATTAATAACAAAGCCCTCGCCACACAGCTGACCAGTTTGAGCAACTTGACCAATGAAGGAACTATTTCCAGCAGCCAGCAGCTTATCGTTAACGCATCCGGTAGCCTCGTTAACACAAATACCATTAACGGTACTAAGGCATTATCCGTAGTCAGCGGAGGCAATATCACCACCCGCAGTGGCTCATCAATTACTTCCGATGGTCAGTTAGCGGTTTCCGCCCAGAATATTAACAACGGTGGTTCAATACGGGGCGATGTCACGAATGTCGCGTTTAGCGGCGATAGCCTCAGCGTCACCGGTGAGCTACGGGGCAACTCCAGCCTGACCGTGAAATCAGAGAAGGATCAGAACACCAGTTCAGGTAAGATATTTAACTCAGGACGAATTTCCGGTAGCGACGTAACGCTTGTCACTAACGGCAACGTAGTCCAGGAAGGTAACCTTATAGGTACAAATTCGCTTTTGATTAAAAGTAATTCCTTAGACAATATTTACTATGTTTATGGGAATGCCCTGAATATTGAAAGTAACTACGTGCGTAATTTAGCGACAATCGATGGATATACCACCAGCATCACCGCGAAAAATGGCATTCATAACCAAGGCCAAATTTCTTCGAGCGGGGATATGACCCTGGATACGCAATATAATGCGGATATCGCAAACTATAACATCATTAAAGCTAATGGCACCCTGACTGTGACCACCAGGAATGTCAAAAATGGCGGCTACAGCTGCGGCTTTCTTGGTCTTGCAACTTGCGGCATAGGCTCTATTTCAGCTAATAAACTGGTCCTCAACTCTTCTCACAATTATGCTTCTGGGATGGGTGGTCACCAGCAATATAAATATGCCGAAATAAATACCAAGCGTTAAAAATACGCGATGCGCTGGCATCAGCGCATCGCTTATGGCCGTTTGAAGCGGACAAAAAATGCACATAAACCAGGCGTCGTGGAAACTGGCGTTTTTCCAGGCAAACCAGGGCGTCAGCTTCTGTTCTGAACATCTTAATTTGATAAAGATCACGATATATAAACACAGTCCCCTTATTCTGTTACTTCCTCTCCTTTACATCGACAAGCGCAATGGATAATGCAAATCTCGCTATTGGTATCGATCTTGGAACAACCAATAGTTTAATCGCCGTCTGGCAAGATGGCGCCGCACAGCTCATCCCAAATAAATTTGGCCAATATTTAACGCCATCAATTATTAGTCTTGATGATAACAATCAAATTCTGGTAGGAAAACCGGCTGCCTCTCGTAAAACTTCCCATCCTGATAAAACAGCAGCATTATTTAAACGGGCTATGGGAAGTAATACACACTGGCAGCTCGGTAGTGAATCCTTTTCCGCGCCAGAATTATCTTCGTTAGTATTGCGTTCATTAAAAGAGGATGCAGAAGAGTATCTGCAACAAGCTATTTATGATGTAGTCATCTCAGTCCCTGCTTACTTTAGCGATGAGCAGCGAAAACATACGCGATTAGCGGCCGAACTGGCAGGCCTGAATGCGGTGCGATTGATAAATGAGCCAACTGCCGCAGCCATAGCTTACGGGTTACATACTAGACAGAATACGCGTTCACTTATCTTCGACCTTGGCGGCGGCACCTTTGATGTAACGGTGCTGGAATACGCCTTTCCAGTGATTGAGGTCCGCGCTTCTGCTGGTGATAATTACCTTGGCGGAGAAGACTTTACCCGCCTGCTGCTGGAAGATGCACTAAAACGCTGGCAACTGGCTCCATTACAGATCAGCCGCAATGCTCTCTCTGCGCTCTATAACCAGCTAGAAAGCGCAAAATGTAGAGGGCAGTTACCACTCAGTTGCGCGTGGCAACATCAGGAACGATTGCTGGAAATCAGCTGGCACGAAGATGAACTGGAAGCGTTATGGTTACCGCTGCTTAATCGTCTTCGCGCTCCCATTGAGCAAGCGCTTAGAGATTCGCTACTGGCTCCCGAGCAAATAGATAGCCTGGTGCTGGTCGGCGGCGCGTCCCAGCACACGCTGGCGCAGCGTATCGCCGTGCGCCTGTTCGGCAAAATGCCGTATAAAAATTACGATCCGAGCACTATCGTAGCTCTGGGAGCCGCAACGCAGGCCGCCTGTCGCCTGCGCCATGAAGATATTGAAGAGGTGATCCTCACCGACGTCTGCCCCTATACGCTAGGCGTGGAAGTTTGCTCACAGAACGTAGACGGTATCTTTTCGCCGATTATCGAGCGCAATACCACTGTCCCCGTGTCAAAAGTTGAAACGTACTCCACCCTCCACCCGGAACAGAGCAAAATCGATATCAATATCTATCAAGGGGAAAGCCATAAAGTTAAGAACAATATTCTCGTCGACAGCCTGACCATTGAACTCGTACAAACCGGAACGATTCAGTCATTGGACGTTCGCTTTAGCTATGATATCAACGGCCTGCTGGAAGTAGACGTTATCTTTCCCGATTCCGGCCAGCGCATCTCTAAAGTCATCAACCGCAGCCCTCTCCAGCTCAGTCAGTCGCAAATTGAAGCCAGCCGCACGCGGCTGGAGGCGTTAAAAATCTGCCCCAGAGACATGCTGATTAACAGAACCTTTAAAGCGCAGCTTGAAGAGAAATGGTCTCGAGCGCTAAGCGATGAACGACAGTGGATTGGGCGTATCATTATCGAGTTTGAAAACGCACTGCGGGAAAACGATGCGCAGGCCGCCGACAAAATACGCCGAGAGGCCTGCGATACGCTTCATATCGTGCTCCACGATAATCCGTAGTTTATCTAAAAAGGAGCAGTAATTTGGCAAGAAAGCCGCCGATGATGAAAATATAGAAGATGATTTTAAGCGCGTGCAGGATGCCGCCCCCCGGCGTCTTGCCGCTCTCATTCGCTTCGACTTCTGCGGTTTCATTCAACTCCTCAAGTTGATCCGGTTGTGTCGCGGTCAGCGAATCAATAATCAATATTTCTAATGGGCAGGCATCATCCGCCGTGAGTCGTTGCATTAACGGCAGAAGCTGGGAGGATTTCGGTGCCTTCCCACTCGCCAGACATTCGGCAACCTGATAAATCGGCCAGCGCGGATGCTGATGGTGCTCTTTTCCCATTGCCGGAGCGGCTTTGTTCAGCCGATGAGCGACAAAACAACGCCCCAGCGGCAGCAACCCTCCGCTGTGCAATGCCTCCGCCCAAAGCAGGCGCGTACGCGCACTATTGCCGGGGAAAACAGGCAGAGGCTTACCCTCACTATCGCGTTGTTCATGTTTCTCCAGCACGAACACCACCAGCGGATAATCATCAGGACGATTCCGACGGCACCACTGCAGCAGCAGGCTTCCCACCTGTGTGGACGGTTCATGCTTCCATAAAGCGCAAAGTTCGGGCAGCAGGGTATCGCCTTCGCCACAATAAACGCGCTGAGCATATTCATAATATTGCGGGCTTGTGTTATCCGGTTCGGCTTCCTGCCACGCTTGCGCAACGGGAATGAGCTCAGGGATCCCCCATTGTAGCGAGCTGTACCAGCGCAGAAAACGTCGCTGAAACAGCAGATCCGCCGGTACCACCATGGCACCATGCTGATTGATAAACTGGGAAAAAAACGATGGATGATTGAAAAAAGAGCCTTCGAGGGCACTATAAAATGCGATCGTCTGATTTTGCATTTCCGCTGGTAAATTTTGCAACAGGGAGTAATCGAACAAATCACCACGTCGAATAGTTTGGATAAAACTGTCCAGCGCTTCACTATCAACCGCTTCGCCGCCGTCCCCCCGTTCCCAGCTTAGCCGCTCCGCCAGCAGCCTCAGACAGGTATATGAAACGGGCCAGGCCTCCTCGGCAATGGCATACAGCGGCCAGCGTAATCTCTCCACTTGCTTAATCGACAGCGTATTGATTTTATGGATAAAAACCTGCCAGGCTTCTGGTTGAAAGCGTCTTTCATCGCTGGCCAGCAAATCGCTAAAGGCTTCCAGAATCTCATTCACCTCCCGCGTATTCTCATCCAGCGCCACCACCGGCGAAGCTGGCTTTTTAGCCTCCTGCAACGCGCTTTCGTAAGCCTGACGCAGCGCTTTGAACCCTTGAGGATCGCTTTCCGGATGGAAAGACGGCAACAATGCCAGATAGGTTCGGCGAATAGCTTCCGCATCGTTGGTATACTCGATGCCAAGAACTTCCCAACATGTTTTCATAGATCGCTAACGTCCTTGAGCGTTTCCGGGCATTCGGGGTAATCACCTAATGGCCGCCACGGCAGAGTGGCATAAAAGCTATCTTCCTGAGACACCAGGTCGCGGAACATTCTCTCGCCTGATTTGTCATATTCTTTTTGCGCCAGAAAGATTTGCAATTGCTTCAGGTCGCCATCATCCGGCGACTGCCAGTAAAGTCGTCCAAGAGAATAGGCGGCATAATATTGCACCCAGCCGCTATAGAAATGCAGCGCCCGCAGATGCACCCGCGATTGCAGCCACAGGCTCTCCTCTTCCGTTAGCCATTTATTCAGTACGCCCACTCGGCACAAAAATCCCATACGAACATAATCCCAGGCGCGTATTCCACCTTCGCCGCAGCACATCGCCGTATCGGCGGCAAACTGGGCATAGGCGCGGCCTTTGTCGCCACAAGCATTCAACAGCCCCTGCCACTCCTGCGGCGAAAAACGAAACCAGTTGTAATAAAACTCGGCCAGGTGCGTCGCATGACCATCATCGGTCATGCGATAAACGGTCTGAATCAATTCATCGCGATTTTCAATTCCCCAGGATGAAGCAAGATCAAAAAAATTCATTCCCTCATACATCTTTGGAGAAGAGTGCGATGGCGCACAATCGTGATTTAAAATTTCCATTGGCGTGGAAAGAGCAAATAATAAATATTGATCATCTTTAGTCATAAAGCAGCATCCATTGCTATCAACTTATGTGATGTTTGATAATGATAAAGGATTGAGTATAAAGCCAGTGGAGATAAAAAGGATGGACGGCATATTCTTAAAATGAAAGCCAACATATTTATGAAATTTATATGACTTCCCAAATTATATTTAACCAGGCCCGATGCAATAAATACGCACCGGGCCTTATTTATTAGGGCTCGAATGGCCGACGCTGGAACTGATCGTGCCCACATTTTGGACAACGCGGCAGCACGTCCGGGGTATAAACAGGCAGATGGTAATGGCACTTCTCACATACCAGATTACCAAGCCCCACCACTTCACCACTGTGATAAACGCCGTGGTGGCTGAGATCCTGGAACACCTCCCGCCACTCAAGCTGGGTTTTGTCGGTGATATCCGCTAACTCCTGCCACAGACTCTCTTTGATCACTCGCATAAAAACACTATCGGTGAGCTCATCCTGGCTCTCTTCATAGCTGAGCGCAAACTCCTCAAGATCGCGTCTGACAGCACGAATAACGTTCTCGATTTCACTCTGCGTTAACTCGCCGGACTGGCTAATCTTGACCCTGGCCTGCTCCACCAGCGCGTCAATATCGCGTTCTCCATTGCGTAACCGCTCGCTGAGAGTTGACACCAGCTCTCGGTAGAATTGAGCAACCTTGTTCATCTTTTCGCCTCCGGTGTGGTTAACTTCTTCTAATAATAGACGTTATCTACACATTGCTCTGCCAGCCAGCCCGCAGACTCGCGAAATATTCTCTACCGCTTTCATCCATGGAAGTGTGTGAAAGGCTGTTTTGACGTTAGCGTTTGGGCTATGCTATGCCGATCTGAAATAACACATCCATTGGCTACACTTTGTAGCTGTATTGAAAACAGGACCACTGGCTGCCATGCAAGAGCAATACCGCCCGGAAGAGATAGAATCAAAAGTCCAGCAACACTGGGACGAGAAGCGTACCTTTGAAGTTACCGAAGACGAGAGTAAAGAGAAGTATTACTGCCTGTCGATGCTTCCCTATCCTTCTGGTCGACTACACATGGGCCACGTGCGCAACTACACCATCGGCGACGTGATTTCCCGCTATCAGCGTATGCTGGGAAAAAACGTGCTGCAGCCTATCGGCTGGGATGCGTTCGGTCTGCCTGCGGAAGGCGCAGCGGTGAAAAACAACACCGCACCGGCCCCGTGGACCTACGACAACATCGCCTACATGAAGAACCAGTTGAAAAAACTGGGCTTTGGTTATGACTGGAGCCGTGAAGTTGCGACCTGCACTCCGGAATACTATCGCTGGGAGCAGAAATTCTTCACCGAGCTGTATAAAAAAGGCCTGGTCTACAAAAAAACCTCTGCAGTTAACTGGTGCCCAAACGACCAGACCGTACTGGCGAACGAGCAGGTTATCGACGGCTGCTGCTGGCGCTGCGACACCAAAGTCGAGCGTAAAGAGATCCCGCAGTGGTTTATCAAAATCACCGCCTACGCTGACGAACTGCTGAACGATCTGGATAACCTGGATCACTGGCCTGATACCGTTAAGACCATGCAGCGTAACTGGATCGGCCGCTCTGAAGGCGTAGAGATCTCTTTTAACGTCAACGAGTATGCCGATAAGCTGACCGTCTATACCACCCGTCCAGACACCTTTATGGGCTGCACCTATCTGGCCGTCGCTGCGGGTCACCCGCTGGCGCAGCAAGCTGCTGCCAATAATCCCGCGCTGGCGACGTTTATCGACGAATGCCGTAACACCAAAGTTGCCGAAGCAGACATGGCCACGATGGAGAAAAAAGGCGTCGATACCGGCTATAAAGCGATTCATCCGCTGACTGGCGAAGCCATTCCGGTATGGGCGGCAAACTTCGTGCTGATGGAATACGGTACTGGTGCCGTAATGGCCGTTCCGGGCCACGATCAGCGCGACTACGAATTTGCCAGCAAATACGGTCTGAACATCAAGCCAGTTATTCTGGCTGCCGACGGTTCTGAACCGGATCTGTCCACTCAGGCAATGACGGATAAAGGCGCCCTGTTTAACTCTGGCGAATTCAATGGCCTGGACCACGAAGCAGGCTTTAACGCCATCGCTGACAAGCTGGCATCTCTCGGCGTCGGCGAGCGTAAAGTAAACTTCCGCCTGCGCGACTGGGGTGTTTCCCGTCAGCGTTACTGGGGCGCGCCGATCCCGATGGTCACTCTGGAAGACGGCACCGTGATGCCGACGCCGGAAGATCAACTGCCGGTGATCCTGCCTGAAGACGTGGTCATGGACGGCATCACCAGCCCGATCAAAGCCGATCCCGAGTGGGCGAAAACCACCGTTAACGGCCAGCCTGCGCTGCGTGAAACCGATACTTTCGATACGTTTATGGAATCCTCCTGGTACTACGCGCGCTATACCTGCCCGCAGTACGATCAGGGGATGCTGGACCCTGAAGCGGCCAACTACTGGCTGCCGGTTGATATTTATATTGGCGGTATCGAACACGCCATCATGCACCTGCTCTATTTCCGCTTCTTCCACAAGCTGATGCGCGACGCGGGCATGGTTAACTCTGACGAACCGGCAAAACAGCTGCTGTGTCAGGGTATGGTACTGGCGGACGCTTTCTACTATGTCGGCGACAACGGCGAACGTAACTGGGTTTCACCGAAAGAGGCTATTGTTGAACGCGACGAGAAAGGCCGGATCGTGAAAGCGAAAGATGCGGCAGGCCATGAGCTGGTCTATACCGGCATGAGCAAAATGTCCAAGTCGAAAAACAACGGTATCGACCCACAGGAAATGGTAGAACGTTACGGTGCAGATACCGTACGTCTGTTTATGATGTTCGCCTCGCCGGCAGATATGACTCTTGAGTGGCAGGAGTCCGGCGTGGAAGGCGCGAACCGCTTCCTGAAACGCGTCTGGAAATTGGTCTACGAACACGTTGCCGCTGGCGATGTTGTCGCGCTTGATGTGAATGCATTAAGTGAAGATCAGAAAGCGCTGCGTCGCGACGTACACAAAACTATCGCTAAAGTGACCGATGATATCGGCCGCCGTCAGACCTTCAACACCGCGATTGCGGCAATTATGGAGCTGATGAACAAGCTGGCGAAAGCGCCGCAGGAAAATGAGCAAGATCGCGCGCTGATGCGTGAGGCCTTGCTGTCTGTGGTTCGTATGCTCAACCCGTTCACTCCGCACGCCAGCTTTACGCTGTGGCAGGAGCTTGGCGGCGAAGGCGATATCGACAACGCTCCATGGCCGGTCGCAGATGAAAGCGCCATGGTTGAAAACACCACTCTGGTTGTGGTCCAGGTAAATGGTAAAGTTCGTGGTAAAATTACCGTTGCGGTGGATGCAACCGAAGAGCAGGTTCGTGAACGTGCTGGCCAGGAGCATCTGGTCGCAAAATATCTCGACGGTGTGACCGTACGTAAAGTGATCTACGTTCCGGGTAAACTGCTCAATCTGGTCGTTGGCTAAGCGCGGGAGGAAGCGTGCGATATCTGGCAACATTGTTGTTATCTCTGGCGGTGTTAATCACCGCCGGTTGTGGCTGGCACCTGCGTAGTACTACGGAGGTGCCGACCACGATGAAAACCATGATCTTCCAGTCGGGCGATCCAAATGGTCCATTAAGTCGTGCGGTCCGTAATCAGCTGCGTCTGAATGGGGTCGAACTGGTTGATGCCAGTACGTTACGTAAGGACGTTCCTTCTCTACGTCTGGAAGCATCGTCTATTCAGAAAGATACGGCATCTATTTTCCAGGATGGTCGTACTGCGGAATATCAGATGGTGATGACGGTAAACGCCAGCGTCCTGATCCCTGGTCATGATATCTACCCTATCACGACCAAAGTCTATCGCTCGTTCTTCGATAACCCGCAGGCGGCGTTAGCGAAAGATGCCGAGCAGGACATTATTATTCAGGAAATGTACGATAAAGCGGCGGAACAGCTGATCCGTAAGCTGCCGAGCGTACACGTTGCGGATGTCGAGGCCACCAAAGAGGATGAGAAGCCGGTCAATGCGACCCCAGCAACCTCAACCTCCGGCAATCGCGTCTCCACCACGCTGGGTAACTGATGATTCGGTTGTACCCGGAACAGCTCCGCGCGCAGCTCACTGAAGGACTGCGCGCGGCCTATCTGCTGCTTGGCAACGATCCTCTGCTGTTACAGGAAAGCCAGGACGCCATTCGCGAAGCCGCTGCCGCTCAGGGCTTTATCGAACACCATACCGCCACCCTTGATGCCAGCACCGACTGGCCCGCCCTCTTCTCTTTAAGCCAGGCAATGAGCCTGTTTTCCAGCCGTCAAACGCTGCTGCTGATCCTGCCGGAAAACGGACCTAACGCGGCAATTAACGAGCAGCTCGCCACGCTGGTCGGCATGCTGCATGACGATCTACTGCTGATCGTTCGCGGCAATAAGTTAACTAAGGCCCAGGAAAACGCTGCGTGGATGACGGCACTTGCCAGCCGCGCGGTACAGGTTAGCTGCCAGACTCCCGAATATGCCCAACTGCCGCGTTGGCTCGCCGCGCGTGCAAAGCATCATAATCTACAGCTTGATGACGCAGCCAGTCAGCTGCTGTGCTACTGCTACGAAGGAAATCTGCTGGCGTTGGCTCAGGCTCTGGAACGCCTGTCGCTTCTGTGGCCGGACGGTAAACTGACGCTACCGCGCGTTGAACAGGCAGTGAACGATGCCGCACACTTCACGCCTTATCATTGGGTTGATGCGCTGCTGGCGGGAAAGAGCAAACGCGTCCTGCACGTTCTGCAACAGCTACGGCTGGAAGGCTGCGAACCGGCTATTCTGCTGCGCACCCTACAGCGTGAACTGCTGCTGCTGGTCAATCTGAAGCGACAGTCTGCCCACACGCCGCTGCGTTCGCTGTTTGATAAACATCGGGTGTGGCAAAACCGCCGCCAGCTGGTCAGCGAGGCGCTCGCTCGCCTTAGCGCCGATCAGCTACGCCAAGCCATCACATTGTTGGCCCGTGCAGAACTTACCTTTAAGCAGGATTACGGACAATCCGTCTGGCCCGAGCTGGAAAGTCTCTCTTTGTTGCTCTGCCATAAAGCGCTGGCAGACGTTTTTATTGATGGTTGATATGACTCAGTTACAGGCAATGTACGGCGGCACCTTCGATCCGGTGCATTACGGTCACCTCAAACCGGTGGAAATTCTGGCCAACCAAATCGGCCTTAATAGAGTGACCATCGTGCCCAACAATGTACCACCACACCGCCCACAGCCCGAAGCCACCAGCGACCAACGCAGACATATGCTGGAGTTAGCCATTGCCGATAAGCCGCTGTTTATCCTCGACGATCGCGAGCTTAAGCGCAATACGCCGTCATATTCGGCGCAAACCCTGCGGGAATGGCGTCAGGAACAGGGGCCGGAGCAACCGCTGGCGTTTATTATAGGCCAGGACTCGCTGCTCACCTTTACCACCTGGCACGACTATGAAAGCATTCTGGACAACGTTCATTTGATCGTTTGCCGCCGTCCCGGCTACCCATTAGCCATGGCCAGCGAGAAGGATCAGCAGTGGTTAGATAAACATCTCACCTATGACGTCGAGCGACTGCATAGCGCCCCGGCAGGCGTCATCTATCTGGCCGAAACGCCATGGTTTGATATCTCTGCAACCCTTATTCGCCAGCGACTTGAAGCTGGAGAGTCCTGCGTCGAAATGCTGCCGGAGGCCGTTCTTAACTATATTCGTGAACAGAAGCTCTATTGCTAGCCTGATAACAAGGAAAGTCTCATAGACTCCTGTCGAGAGGGTCATTATGAAATTGTGGTTAGTTCGTCATGGCGAAACCGAGGCCAACGTCGCGGGTCTTTATAGCGGGCATGCGCCTACGTCGTTAACGGAGCGTGGTATCTGGCAGGCAAAAACGCTCGGGAAATTGCTGCAGGATGTTCCTTTCCAGCACGTCTTTTGCAGTGAACTTGAGCGTACTCAGTACACGGCCAGCCTGCTCCTTGGCGAGCGTGACATCCCTCGACAATCCTTTCCTGAGCTTAATGAAATGTTCTTCGGCGACTGGGAAATGCGCCACCACCGCGATTTACAGCACGAAGATGCGGAAAACTACGCTGCGTGGTGCGCCGACTGGCAGCACGCGACGCCGACCAACGGTGAGGGCTTTCAGGCGTTTACCCAACGGGTCTCCAGCTTTACGGCCACCCTTCCCCTATATCAGGAACTTAACCATCTGCTGATCGTTGGTCACCAGGGCGTTCTTAGCCTGTTAATTGCCCAGTTGCTCAACATGCCTGACTCGGCCATGTGGCACTTTCCCATCGAACACGGCGCATGGAGCGTTATCGATCTACAGTCAGATTTCACCACGCTGCGCGTACTAAATAGCCGTGCCGTTTGGCTTGCGGAAGAAGAATTGCGCGCAGACCATTGACAGAGCAAAGCAGGCTGTTATTCTCCGCAGCCAGGCTGCGCCCGCCATTTGAACTTTGCAGAAATTGTTTTACAAAAATGGCGATGCAATCCTTGGCGATGGATGGGATGATAGCCGCCTTCACCGCCCTTTTATCGACATTTATCCCGATTTAGCCACCAGTTCGGGTATACTGTCAGGCTGTTTATTGTAATCACTCTTCACACACCCAGGGGGAACTCTTGCAGGGTAAAGCACTCCAGGATTTTGTTATCGACAAAATTGATGACCTGAAAGGTCAGGACATCGTTGCCATTGACGTTCATGGCAAATCCAGCATCACAGATTGCATGGTTATCTGCACAGGCACTTCCACGCGCCATGTTATGTCCATCGCCGACCACGTTGTGCAAGAGTCTCGCGCCGCCGGTATGCTGCCGCTGGGCGTTGAAGGTGAAGCCGCCGCGGACTGGATTGTCGTGGATCTTGGCGACGTTATGGTTCACGTTATGCAGGAAGAGAGCCGTCGTCTGTACGAGCTGGAAAAACTCTGGAGTTAATGCGTGAAGCTGCACCTGGTGGCCGTTGGCACCAAAATGCCGGACTGGGTTCAGACCGGCTTTAGCGAATATCTGCGCCGTTTTCCAAAAGACATGCCGTTCGAACTGGTGGAAATCCCTGCCGGTAAACGCGGCAAAAATGCCGACATCAAGCGCATCCTTGAAAAAGAAGGAGAGATGATGCTGGCGGCCGCAGGCAAAAACCGTATCGTGACCCTGGATATCCCGGGGAAGCCATGGGATACGCCACAGCTGGCGCGCGAGCTGGAACGCTGGAAACAAGATGGCCGCGATGTCAGCCTGCTTATCGGCGGTCCGGAAGGCCTTTCGCCCGCTTGCAAAGCAGCAGCAGAACAAAGTTGGTCGCTTTCAACGCTCACGTTACCTCACCCGCTGGTTCGCGTACTGGTGGCCGAGAGTTTGTATCGGGCGTGGAGCATCACCACCAACCACCCTTACCACCGTGAGTAATGATGACCAGGGTAGACTAAGCAGCGAATGAAATTACAGAATTCTTTCCGCGACTATACGGCTGAATCCTCGCTGTTCGTGCGTCGGGCGCTGGTCGCTTTTTTAGGGATTTTGCTGCTTACCGGCGTATTGATCGCCAACCTTTATAACGTGCAAATTGTGCGTTATACCGACTATCAAACGCGTTCAAACGAAAACCGGATCAAGCTGGTCCCTATTCCGCCAAGTCGTGGCATTATCTACGATCGCAACGGTACACCGTTGGCGCTGAATCGTACGATTTACCAGTTGGAGATGATGCCGGAGAAGGTCGACAACGTTCAGCAAACGCTGGACGCCCTACGCGATGTTATCGATCTGACTGATGACGATGTGGCGAACTTTAAAAAAGAGCGCGCCCGCTCGCACCGTTTTACCTCCATTCCAGTGAAAGTTAACCTCAGCGAAGTGCAGGTTGCCCGTTTTGCGGTTAACCAGTACCGGTTTCCCGGCGTAGAAGTCAAAGGCTACAAACGCCGCTACTATCCCTATAACTCTGCTCTGACCCACGTTATCGGCTACGTCTCTAAAATTAACGATAAAGACGTCGATCGCCTGGATAAAGAGGGGAAACTGGCTAACTACGCCTCCACGCACGACATTGGTAAGCTGGGGATCGAGCGCTATTACGAAGATGTCCTGCATGGGCAGACCGGCTACGAAGAAGTTGAAGTGAACAACCGCGGCCGCGTGATTCGCCAACTGAAAGAGGTGCCTCCGCAGGCCGGACGCGATATCTATTTAACCCTCGACCTGAAGCTACAGCAGTATATTGAAACGCTGCTCGCCGGTAGCCGCGCCGCCGTCGTGGTGACCGACCCGCGTACCGGCGCGATTCTCGCGCTGGTCTCAACGCCAAGCTACGACCCCAACTTGTTCGTTGATGGCATCTCCAGCAAAGACTATTCCGGACTTCTCAACGATCCGAATACGCCGCTGGTCAACCGCGCGACTCAAGGGGTATATCCTCCGGCCTCGACGGTTAAACCCTACGTCGCTGTCTCAGCGCTCAGCGCTGGAGTCATTACCCGCAACACCAGTCTGTTCGACCCCGGCTGGTGGCAGCTTCCCGGCTCGGACAAACGCTATCGTGACTGGAAAAAGTGGGGCCACGGCCATCTTAACGTCACCAAAGCGCTGGAAGAGTCCGCCGATACTTACTTCTATCAGGTTGCCTACGACATGGGTATCGACCGCCTGTCGGAATGGATGGGTAAATTCGGCTATGGCCACTATACCGGCGTTGATCTCTCTGAAGAACGCTCCGGCAATATGCCGACCCGTGAGTGGAAGCTCAAACGCTTCAAGAAGCCGTGGTATCAGGGCGATACTATTCCGGTCGGCATCGGTCAGGGCTACTGGACCGCAACGCCTATTCAGATGAACAAAGCGCTGATGATCCTGATTAACGACGGTGTTGTCAAAGTGCCGCACCTGCTGCAAAGCACGGTTGAAGATGGCAAACCAGTACCCTGGGTTCAGCCGCACGAACCGCCGGTCGGCGATATTCACTCTGGTTTTTGGGAAATCGCCAAAGACGGAATGTATGGTGTAGCCAACCGTGGAAACGGTACTGCACATAAATATTTCGCCAGCGCACCGTATAAAATTGCGGCGAAATCGGGCACCGCCCAGGTCTTTGGCCTGAAAGCCAATGAAACCTATAACGCGCACCGAATCGCAGAACGCCTGCGTGACCACAAACTCATGACGGCATTTGCCCCTTATAACAACCCCCAGGTTGCCGTTGCAATCATTCTCGAGAACGGCGGCGCAGGGCCTGCAGTCGGTACCATTATGCGCCAGATTCTCGATCATATAATGCTGGGCGATAACAACACCAATCTGCCGAGTGAAAATCCGGCGGTCACGGCTGGGGAGGATCAATAATGACTGATAATCCGAACAAAAAATCGCTATGGGATAAAATCCATCTCGATCCGACCATGCTGCTTATCCTGCTGGCGCTGCTGACCTACAGCGCGCTGGTCATCTGGAGCGCCAGCGGTCAGGACATGGGCATGATGGAGCGTAAAATCGGCCAGATCGCCATGGGGATTGTTATTATGATCGTCATGGCGCAAATCCCGCCTCGGGTCTATGAAGGCTGGGCTCCCTATCTCTATATATTCTGTATTATCCTGCTGGTGGCAGTTGATGCCTTCGGCGCGATCTCCAAAGGCGCGCAGCGCTGGCTGGACCTCGGGATTGTCCGTTTCCAGCCATCGGAAATTGCCAAAATAGCCGTACCGCTGATGGTGGCGCGCTTTATCAACCGCGATGTTTGCCCACCATCGCTAAAGAATACCGCCATTGCGCTGGTGCTGATTTTCCTGCCCACGCTGCTGGTTGCCGCGCAGCCTGACCTCGGGACCTCGATTCTGGTGGCGTTATCCGGCCTGTTCGTCCTGTTCTTGTCTGGGCTGAGCTGGCGTCTGATCGGCATTGCGGTGGTGCTGGTCGCCGCCTTTATCCCCATCTTGTGGTTCTTCCTGATGCATGATTATCAGCGCCAACGCGTAATGATGCTTCTCGACCCTGAGACCGACCCGCTCGGTGCGGGTTATCACATTATTCAGTCTAAAATTGCTATCGGCTCCGGCGGCCTGCGCGGTAAAGGCTGGCTACACGGAACCCAGTCGCAGCTGGAGTTTCTGCCGGAACGCCATACCGACTTTATTTTTGCCGTTCTGGCAGAAGAACTCGGGCTGATTGGCGTGCTAATCCTGTTGGCGCTCTATATTCTGCTTATCATGCGCGGACTGTGGATTGCCGCCCAGGCGCAAACCACCTTTGGCCGGGTGATGGCCGGTGGTTTAATGTTGATTTTATTCGTTTATGTCTTCGTAAATATTGGTATGGTAAGTGGTATTTTACCGGTGGTGGGGGTACCTTTGCCGCTGGTCAGCTACGGGGGCTCAGCCCTAATCGTATTGATGGCCGGGTTTGGTATCGTCATGTCGATCCATACTCATAGAAAAATGTTGTCGAAAAGCGTTTAAGGGGTTCGCGATGCGTAAGCAATGGCTAGGGATCTGCATAGCAGCAGGACTGCTGGCGGCATGTTCGGGTGAAGACGTTCAACAGAAAACGGTCAGTACCCCGCAGCCGGCCGTTTGCAATGGCCCGACGGTGGAAATCAGCGGTGCCGATCCGCAGTATGAAACGCCTAACGCAACGGCGAATCAGGATTATGAGCGCGACGGCAAAAGCTACAAAATCGTCCAGGATCCGTCTAACTTTACCCAGGCTGGCTTCGCGGCAATCTACGATGCCGAACCTAACAGTAATTTGACCGCATCCGGGGAGGCTTTTGATCCCACGCAGCTTACAGCAGCCCATCCAACGTTGCCCATTCCAAGCTACGCGCGGATCACCAACCTGGCGAACGGCCGCATGATCGTCGTGCGTATAAACGATCGCGGGCCATATGGTAACGATCGCGTTATTTCGCTTTCCCGTGCGTCGGCCGATCGCCTGAATACCTCGAATAATACCAAAGTGCGCATCGATCCGATCGTTGTCGCACCGGATGGTTCGCTTTCCGGTCCAGGTATGGCATGTACAACCGTTGCCAAACAGACTTACGCCCTGCCTGCCCGCCCGAATCTTGATGGCGACGGCAGCGCGGCAATGGGCCAGCCAGAGCAAACTGACGTACACGCCATCAGCAACTCAACGCTGAAGCCAGAAGACAGCACCGGTGCGCCGGTAAACAGCGGTGGATTCCTGGGCGCGCCAACGCCTCTGAATAGCGGCGTACTGGAAGGTAGCGAACCCGTCGTGCAGACTGCACCGGTTACCGCTCCGGGCTCAGTACAGGGCAGCGTTGCGCCTGCCGTCGCCGCAACCGCTGCGGTGACTCCTGCCGCAACAGCAAGCGCCAGCGGCGATTTTGTCGTGCAAGTCGGCGCAGTGAGCGATCAGGCTCGTGCGCAACAGTATCAGCAGCGTCTGAGTCAACAGTTTTCTGTTCCAGGACGCGTCACGCAAAACGGCGCGGTATGGCGTATCCAGCTAGGCCCATTCAGCAGCAAAGCACAGGCCAGTACGATTCAACAGCGCCTGCAAAGCGAAGCTCAACTGCAATCATTTATTACTCGCGCCAACTAAAGGCATAGGACCTGTGCCCGCTGTTCGATGCGCATGACAAAGTCATTAACAAAGTCGTGCGCAATGTCGGATGCTGGTTCATAGTGCATTTGTTATAGTAAGGCACTTTTTTAACTCCATCACGGATGCCGTTGTTCAGACCATGAAGACCTCTTTTACCGCTCGTTTACTCGTTACGGCGCTCTCCGTGGCAGCGCTGTCCTCCGCTGCCCGCGCCGATGACCTGAATATCAAAACTATGATCCCAGGCGCCCCGCAGATTGACGCCGAATCCTGGGTTCTTATCGATTACAACTCAGGCAAAGTTCTGGCAGAAAACAACGCCGACTCTCGTCGCGATCCGGCAAGCCTGACTAAAATGATGACCAGCTATGTGATTGGCCAGGCTATGAAAGCGGGCAAATTTAAAGAGTCCGATCTGGTTACCGTTGGGAACGATGCGTGGGCAACCGGTAACCCGGTCTTTAAAGGTTCCTCGCTGATGTTCCTTAAACCAGGCATGCAGGTGCCGGTTTCCCAGTTGATCCGTGGTATCAACCTGCAGTCGGGTAACGACGCCTGCGTGGCGATGGCCGACTACGTCGCCGGCAGTCAGGATGCCTTCGTTAGCCTGATGAACAATTATGTTAACGCCTTGGGCCTGAAGAATACCCACTTCCAGACTGTACATGGTCTGGATGCAGATGGTCAGTTCAGCTCAGCGCGCGATATGGCGCTAATCGGCCAGGCACTGATCCGCGATGTACCGAACGAATACACCATCTATAAAGAAAAAGAATTTACCTTCAACGGTATTCGCCAGCTCAACCGTAACGGCCTTCTGTGGGATAACAGCCTGAACGTCGACGGTATTAAAACCGGCCATACGGACAAAGCGGGCTATAACCTCGTGGCTTCGGCAACCGAAGGCCAAATGCGCCTAATCTCTGCCGTAATGGGTGGCCGGACCTACAAGGGCCGTGAATCAGAAAGCAAAAAGCTGCTAACCTGGGGCTTCCGCTTTTTTGAAACCGTTAACCCGATTAAAGCCGGGAAAGAGTTCGCCTCCGAGCCCGCCTGGTTTGGCGATAGCGACCGCGCTTCCCTCGGCGTGGATAAAGACGTTTATCTGACTATCCCACGCGGCCGTATGAAAGACCTGAAAGCCAGCTACGTTCTGAACAACGCTGAGTTGCACGCACCGCTACAGAAAAATCAGGTCGTGGGCACCATCAACTTCCAGCTGGATGGAAAAACTATCGATCAGCGCCCTCTGGTCGTACTGCAGGAAATCCCGGAAGGTAATTTCTTCGGCAAAATTATTGATTACATTAAATTAATGTTCCATCACTGGTTTGGTTAAAAATCGAACGCTTGAAAGTGTGATTTACGTCCCCATATACTAAGTATCCAGATAACTCCCACAGGTCGTGGGAGTTATTATTTTTTGTTGTAACACCGGAGCTGACATGAAAACCAAACTTAACGAACTGCTTGAATTCCCTACTCCCTTTACTTACAAAGTGATGGGACAGGCGTTGCCGGAGCTGGTTGACCAGGTGGTTGAAGTGGTACAGCGCCATGCACCAGGTGATTACTCTCCGACGGTAAAACCCAGCAGCAAAGGCAACTACCACTCTGTCTCTATTACCATCAACGCTACGCACATTGAGCAGGTAGAAACCCTGTACGAAGAACTGGGCAATATTGAAATCGTGCGGATGGTGCTGTAAATAGATTCCCCGACCCGGCCCCACGCCGGGTCATTCTCTTTTCCTCGCTGTGATATACTCCCCTACTCAAGTTATTCTCTCTCTGCGGAGATGTTGTTTTGCAGCACAATAAAATCCTCATCCGCCAGCTCGGCCTGCAACCTTACGAACCTGTCTCGCAGGCAATGCATGAATTTACCGACACCCGCGACGATGCCACGCTGGATGAAATCTGGCTGGTAGAGCATCATCCGGTGTTCACTCAAGGTCAGGCCGGAAAAGCTGAACATGTTCTCGTTCCCGGCGATATTCCGGTGATTCAGAGCGATCGCGGCGGCCAGGTCACCTATCATGGCCCCGGACAGCAGGTGATGTACGTTTTGCTGAATCTGAAACGCCGCAAGTTAGGCGTGCGTGAACTGGTCACTCTATTAGAGCAAACCGTCGTGAACACCCTGGCGGAATATGGCATTGAATCACACCCGCGCGCGGACGCCCCCGGCGTCTATGTTGGCGAGCAAAAAATCTGCTCTCTGGGTCTGCGCATTCGTAAAGGTTGCTCATTCCACGGCCTGGCGCTGAATATCAACATGGATCTGTCGCCGTTCCTGAGAATTAACCCCTGCGGTTATGCCGGGATGGAGATGACGCAAATGCGCCAATGGCAGCCTGATATTCGTACAGAAATCGTTGCCCCCAGATTGGCCGCTAACCTACTAGCGTTGTTGGATAATCCACCTTACGAATACGTTCCAGCCTGTTAATTATCTCGTCCCGCTACTGCGGGGCGTCAAACTCTCCCTCAAGAACGCAATAAGTTTCTACTTTGCAATCTATTATCACGAATCAAATAATTGCGACCGCTATAATGGAACTAATCATCACTAGCGGAAATATCGAGTGAAAGAAAATAACTCTCGCGCTGAACCTGGCGATCAGCATGACGATCATCATGGTCGGCAGATGTTTCGTATCCTGCGTAATATTGATCTCAATTTACTGACTATTTTTGAAGCGGTTTACGTACATAAAGGTATCGTTAACGCAGCAAAAGTACTTAATATCACGCCGTCCGCAATTAGTCAGTCAATCAACAAACTGCGCGCCCTCTTCCCTGACCCGTTATTTATTCGCAAAGGCCAGGGCGTTACGCCAACGGCTTACGCTACACATCTGCATCAGCATATTAGTCAGGGAATGGCGGCATTTCTTAATGCTCTGGATTTAAGCGGAAACACACATCAGGAGCGCGTCATCACCATCGCCACCTCTCCAGCGATTGGGACACTGCTGATGCCGGTTATCACCAAAAAATTACGCAGCGCCTTTCCTCAGGTTTTGCTGCACAATATCGCCATCAATGACGCTGCCAACCAGTTACACCAGCGCCAGGTTGATCTGATGATTGACAGCTTCGCGCATGGCGGACAGGGGATTACGCACCATGTATTATTTCAGGATACCGTGCACATATATTGTCGGACAGGTCATCCGGTGCTGCAAATGCCGACAACCGCAGAAAACCTTCGCCAATATGAATTCGCGTTACTGCAACCTGAGCATCATCGCTATGCGGCAATTCTTCGTCGCTTACAGGAAGAGTTAGGTGAACGTCGCTGCGGTTTCAGTAGCTACAATCTGTTAACGCAAGCCGCACTGGTCAGCGAGAGCGACATGCTGGGGTTGATAACTTCCGGGATGTTTTCCCTGGTAGAACGAATTTGGCCGTTAAAAATACTTGATTTCGCTCCTTTACGAGAAGAAAGAGTCGATATTTCGCTACATTATAACAAGCTCAGTGCGCAGGAACCCTTGTTGAAAGAGATTGTCGAGACCATTCGCCAGGCTTTTTAGGTAATAAGGCACGGGAGGGAAAAGCATAAAACAACAACTATTTTACAATTTGCCCGGCAAGCAGGCTGCTTTATCCCCCGTATCAATGATATACTGCCTGCGTTTAATTCAAAAATAGTTGATAAATACAACATTTACTTGAATTGATTCGCTTTCCTTCGTCACTCGCAACTGGAACACGCACGCTATGAGTAAACCCATTGTGATGGAACGCGGTGTTAAATACCGCGATGCCGATAAAATGGCCCTTATCCCGGTGAAAAACGTGGCAACTGAGCGTGAAGCTCTGCTCAGAAAACCGGAATGGATGAAAATCAAACTTCCGGCTGACTCGTCCCGTATCCAGGGGATCAAGGCAGCGATGCGTAAGAACGGCCTGCACTCCGTGTGCGAAGAAGCCTCTTGCCCTAACCTCGCGGAATGTTTTAACCACGGAACGGCAACCTTTATGATCCTGGGCGCAATCTGCACCCGTCGCTGCCCGTTCTGCGATGTTGCCCACGGCCGCCCGGTTACACCGGACGCTAACGAACCACAGAAGCTGGCACAAACCATCGCCGATATGGCTTTGCGCTATGTGGTCGTAACCTCCGTGGATCGCGACGATCTGCGTGATGGAGGCGCTCAGCACTTCGCCGACTGCATCAGCGCTATTCGCGAAAAAAGCCCGTCGATTAAGATTGAAACCCTGGTTCCTGACTTCCGCGGCCGTATGGATCGTGCGCTGGAAATCCTCCAGGCGACACCGCCGGATGTGTTTAACCATAACCTCGAAAACGTCCCTCGCCTGTATCGTCAGGTTCGCCCGGGGGCCGATTACAACTGGTCTCTGAAGCTGCTGGAGCGTTTTAAAGAAGCGCATCCAGAGATCCCGACGAAATCAGGCTTGATGGTTGGTTTAGGCGAAACCAATGCCGAAATCGTTGAAGTCATGCGCGATTTGCGCCGCCATGGCGTCACCATGCTAACTTTAGGCCAGTATCTGCAGCCCAGCCGCCATCACCTGCCGGTACAGCGCTATGTTAGTCCGGATGAGTTTGAAGAGATGAAAGCCGAAGCAATGGCGATGGGCTTTACCCATGCCGCATGCGGCCCGTTTGTTCGTTCGTCCTATCATGCTGACCTGCAAGCCAAGGGCATGGAAGTGAAGTAATCCCTTCCCCAACCGCAGCGTTTATTTTTAGCGCTGCGGTCTGTTCTGCCCTTGCTTACTCTACGACTCAATGAAAAGCCCAACGCGGTAACAGTTAGTTGCATCTTTTCTGGCAAAATCGCAAATTTGTGACAAAAAAGAGGGCCGCAACGCTCAACGCTGCGGCCTCTTTGCCGACCCGGTTATACCAGTCGGCAATATGCCCCCGTCACTGGGGACACATCGTTAATTACTCTTTATGAGAGAGCTTCTGTGCCGGAGTTTCTTCTTCTGCACTGGTCTTTTTCGCACTATCATCGTCATCGTTCATGGCTTTCTTGAAGCCTTTGATAGCCGAGCCCAGGTCTCCACCCAGCGTGCGTAATTTTTTGGTACCAAACACTAAGATAATCAGCGCTGCGACTACCAGCAGTTTGGTAATACTAATCTCACCCATAGCTAACCTTCTTCTCTAATACAAGCTGCGAATACGCCATCATACACGTATACAATTAACGGCTATTTGACGCGCGGACACAATAGCAATCTGTAACAAGGTGAATCAAGCCTTGTTTAAAAAAACGTCATAATAATTGCGGTGGCGCAAATCGACGATTCTGCAACACCGGCAAGCGCTCTCGCACCTGCTGAAGATAATCGGCTGAAAGCTCGGCAAAAATCAGCTGCGGCTGCTCCCCCGCCCCGGCAAGAGTCGTCCCCAAAGGATCAATGATACGACTCTGACCAATATTACGCGCCCCACACTCTCCTGCTGCGACAATATAACAGGTCGTATCCAGAGCGCGAGCCGCCAATAGCGTCGCCCAGTGATGTTCTTTCATCGGCCCCTTCACCCACGCGGTAGGTAACACGAATAGCTGCGCGCCGTTGAGCGCTAACGCCAGTGCCAGCTCAGGGAAACGTAAATCGTAGCAGGTCATCAGCCCGACGCGCATCCCTCCCACCTCAATAAGCGGTGGAACGTGTTCCCCAGCATCGACCAGCCGGGATTCCTGAATGTTGAAAGCGTCATACAGATGCAGTTTTTGATATTGCGCAATAATCTTACCCTGACGCAAAGCCACCAGCGTGTTAGCTGCTCGCCCCGCGACTGAGGGCACATGCAGGGTCAGTACCGTTGTCAAATCGTTATTCCGGCTTTCCGCCAACAGAAGCTGTAAAAAACCGCCATCCAGTGACTGAGCTGACTTAACCGATAAATCCGCATCGTTATCATCTCGCGCCAACAGCGCCTCAGGTAAAACTAAAAGCGCCGCGCCCCGATCTGCGGCCTGGTGCATCATGCCAACGCAGGTCTGTGCATTAGCCACCCAGTCCGGCGTTACGACAAATTGTCCGGCAGCAACAAGCATCTTTTTTCTCCCATCTGGTAATTCATAGCCAGCAAGGTATTTCGCGCGCTACACTCGAAGTTTAGTATCAACCAATAAACAGGAAATGACCGTGTTGCAACTCCTTTTGGCTGTGTTTCTTGGCGGCGGCACCGGCAGCGTTTTACGCTGGTGGCTGGGCATGAAGTTTAACCCAATGCACCATGCCATCCCCATTGGTACCCTCACCGCTAACCTTTTAGGGGCTTTCATTATCGGTGCCGGTCTGGCCTGGTTCAATCGCCTGACGGATATCGATCCGATGTGGAAACTACTCATTACCACCGGCTTTTGCGGCGGGCTGACCACCTTCTCCACTTTTTCCGCTGAAGTTGTATTTTTACTGCAGCAAGGACGTTTCAGCTGGGCGTTGCTAAACATTCTCGTCAATTTACTCGGCTCATTTGCCATGACGGCCGCTGCATTCTGGTTGTTTTCTCACGCTGCCAGCCGCTAGCCGCAGGCAAAAAAAAACCCGCTAATCGCGGGTTTTTATATTCTACTGACGCGTTGCTTAGATAGGCATTACGTTTGCAGCAGAAGGGCCTTTGGCACCGTTAGTGATTTCGAACTCTACGCGCTGACCTTCAGCCAGAGTTTTGAAACCGTTGGACTGGATTGCAGAGAAATGTACGAATACATCTTTGCTGCCATCTTCCGGAGTAATGAAACCGAATCCTTTGGACTCATTAAACCACTTAACGTTACCTTTAATCTTAGACATCAAAATTACCTTTATATGAAAAAATCGACACTAATACTGTGTCGGGTATCAGTACACCAATTGTGGTACCTTTTGTCCAGCGCAACTTTGCTAAAAAGTGATAAAAGTCTCTATCTTTTTGTACGCTGTTCACTTTAGTCTTTGTTTTTCCACAAGACAGTGCGCTTATCTCTTTTATCACTATGAAATGCCGCATTAAAACTGAATGCGCGCCCATGCAAAGTAAACGTTACCGTTGTTGTAGGTACCCGGTATATAGGTCATCTGGAACGTTGCAGGGCCGTAACCGATGGAAGCCAGAGGCAGCACTACCGGAATCGGGATATAATTCCAGTTATCACGCGCCGTCACGCCAAGGGTGTAGCCTAAACCAAGGTGGAAGTTGTCGTCAGCCAAAGGACGCCAGGTTTTCTCCCAACCATAGCCGCCGATGGGCTCCCATTTATTATAAGAGTCTTTGAAAGCCATGAGATAAATGCCATGCCAGTTCCCTTTTTCGTCCCATCGGGAGACGCCAAAACCAGCTCCCCACGGGCGTTCGTTGTACCTGTCAGTTTTCTCTTTGTCGTAAGCGAAACGGGCATGCCACGTCACCGCTGGGATATAGAGATCGTAATGTTCAGGCTCATTCCAGGTCTGTGCGACGTTATCGGTCAGCGTGTTATAGCCGTCGCGAAGCGTTGAGCTAAACGATGCGTTAGCGTAAGCGGATGAGAACAACAGGCCCAGGCAGCCAAGAAAAAACCATGTAAATCGACGTAGCATTAACACTTCTCTATTACCAATATCATTTTTAAAACGAAGTAAGATAGCAAAGATAATCTTAATACTACCTTAACGGAATAAGGCAAACTCTTGATTTATACGGTACAAGAATCTGAAAATCGTCACCCCTTACGTTTTTATAGCACCGACATGCAATGATTCTCATCGATTTATTGATTTGCATCAGCGAGTTCCGTCCGTTTTTTAGGCACATTCGCTCACTTAATTTTTCCTTCGCTTCATTTATCAGCAGATTCTTTGGGTTAATGGTTTAGGGGTACAGAATGCTTACGCTAGTAGAGATCCTTATTGGGATTGTGGTCATTGTGGGCGTCGCCCGCTATATCATTAAAGGCTATTCCGCCACCGGTGTGCTGTTCGTCGGCGGTTTAGTATTACTCATCGCCAGTGCGCTGATGGGACATAAGATTTTACCTGGCGACGCAACGAGTACCGGTTATTCCGCGACCGATATTGTTGAATACATCAAGATATTGCTGATGAGCCGCGGCGGCGATCTCGGCATGATGATTATGATGCTGTGCGGTTTCGCCACCTATATGACGCACATAGGCGCCAACGACATGGTCGTGAAGCTTGCATCAAAACCGCTGCGCTATATTAACTCTCCTTATCTATTGATGATCGCCGCTTATTTTGTTGCCTGTCTGATGTCGCTGGCGGTCTCCTCAGCAACAGGTCTCGGCGTACTGCTCATGGCGACGCTGTTCCCGGTAATGGTCAATGTTGGCATCAGCCGCGGTGCTGCCGCAGCGATTTGCGCCTCCCCTGCGGCGATTATTCTCTCCCCTACTTCTGGCGATGTCGTTTTGGCCGCCAAAGCCGCCGAAATGCCGTTGATTGACTTTGCTTTTAAAACTACGCTCCCCATCTCTATTGTGGCCATTATCAGCATGGCAATCGCCCACTTTTTCTGGCAACGCTATCTGGATAAAAAAGAGAACGTGGTTCACGAAATGCTTGATGTGAACGAAATTACCACCACAGCCCCAGCCTTCTACGCCATCCTGCCGTTTACGCCGATTATTGGTGTACTTATTTTCGACGGGAAATGGGGACCTGAGTTGCACATCATCGCGATTCTCGTTCTCTGTATGCTGCTGGCCGCGGTTCTGGAATTTTGCCGTGGCTTTAACACTAAAAATGTATTCAACGGGCTGGAAGCAGCCTATCGCGGTATGGCTGATGCATTCGCTGGCGTGGTCATGCTGTTGGTTGCCGCCGGTGTCTTTGCCCAAGGGCTGAGTACCATTGGCTTTATTAACGGACTGATCTCCATAGCCACATCGTTTGGCTCCGCTAGTATCATTTTGATGCTGGTCCTGGTCATTCTGACCATGCTGGCGGCGATGACGACGGGTTCTGGTAATGCCCCATTTTATGCTTTCGTTGAGATGATCCCGAAGCTGGCACACTCTTCCGGCATCAACCCCGCCTATCTTTCCATTCCGATGCTACAGGCATCTAACCTCGGCAGGACTATTTCACCAGTATCTGGTGTTGTCGTCGCCGTGGCAGGAATGGCAAAAATATCACCGTTCGAAGTGGTAAAACGGACCTCAGTCCCGGTTCTGGTTGGCTTATTGGTGGTTATTATCGCCACCGAGGTATTAGTCCCCGGCAGCGCAATCCGCTAACGTTGAAACCCCGCGAAAAGGCGCCTGCTGGCGCCTTTTTTATGCTTTAATAACTCAATGTTATCAATGACCATCTGTCATCAGGAATAAAAATGTTCAGGAAGGATTTCGTCGCCATTGCTCTCTTGCTCGGTACGACTCAAGTCAGCGCGGATCCGCTGATCGCAACGCAATACGGCGATTTTGACCGCTACGTACTGGCCCTCTCCTGGCAAACAGGGTTTTGCCAAAGCATGCAAGACCGCAACCGCAGCGAGCCGGAAGAGTGTCGATTGCAGCAAGAACGCAGCAATAAAGCTGATTTCCTGACCGTACACGGGCTATGGCCCAGCTTGCCCAAATCCATCGCGGCGCGCGGTGTCGACGAGCGGCGCTGGATGCGCTTTGGCTGCGCGACACGCCCTATCCCCAATATGCCGGAAGCCAAGGCCGGGCAAAAATGCCAGGCAGCGGAAACGGGCCTATCACTGGAAATGGCGAATAAACTTAACGGCGTAATGCCGGGTTCTGGTGGTAATTCATGTCTTGAGCGTTATGAATACGCCAAGCACGGGATCTGCTTTGGTTTTAATCCTGACAACTATTTCGGTGCTATGGTACGCCTGAACGCTGAGATCAAACAAAGCCCTTTGGGCACCTTCATGGCGAAACACTATGGTCAAACGATTAGCCGGGATGGCTTCAACGCTGCGGCTGCAGCTGCCTATGGAAAACAGAACGTTAAGGCGTTCAAACTGACCTGCAACGGCAATCCCGCCTACCTGACTGAGATGCAAATCTCGATCAAAGCCACGGCGATCAATGACCCTCTTTCCACTGATTCTTTCTTACCCCAGCCCCATCCGGGAAACTGCGGTAAGCAATTTCTGCTGGATAAGGCTGGTTGAATTTCATACAACCCAGCTATCATTCATCACTGAATGTGCGTTTAATCACTTCAAACCATCACCAAGTCTCAGTATGATGAGTGGACATTAACCCTTGCCATTTTCGGTGAGGGTTTTCTTTTACGGACAGGTTCCTGGATAACATGGAGTATGCGATGACCAGACCCGCAATCATCATTAATGAACTTGATGCAGAACGCATCGACAGGCTGCTGGAACAACCTGCGTTCGCCAACTCACCGGTCGCGAATGCATTGAACGACGAGCTTGACCGCGCGCAAATGCTGGCTCCAGAAGCCATGCCGCATGATGTTGTCAGCATGAACAGCCAGGTCAGATTCCGCGATTTAACGACGGGTGAAGAACGCATCCGCACGCTGGTTTTCCCGGCTCAGGCCACTGATAGCGCCACTCAGTTGTCGGTTATGGCCCCGGTTGGCGCCGCCTTGCTAGGACTCAAAGTCGGCAGCGCCATTCACTGGGAATTGCCGGGTGGTACCTCAACGCACCTCGAAGTGCTGGAGCTGCTGTATCAGCCGGAAGCCGCTGGCGATTTCCACCGTTAATCTCCCCACTGCCTGAGGCGCTTTGCGCTTTATCCAGAGGATGTAATCACATCCTCTTTCTGCATCTTTCACTCCCCTCTTCTCTTTTGACAAACTTTTACGCCACATGCCATCCGATCTGACAATTTTGCGACCTGAATGGCACAATACTTTCCTATAATATGTTGATATAGAAGCAGACGAACAAGGAGGAATGCATATGTATAAAACAATCATTATGCCCGTTGATGTCTTTGAAATGGAGTTAAGCGATAAAGCCGTTCGCCATGCGGAGTTTTTAGCCCAGCAGGACGGGGTTATCCATCTTCTCCACGTACTACCTGGATCATCAAGCTTCACAATGAGTCGTTTCACCGCCGATCTGCGCCGTTTTGAAGAGCATTTGCAACATGAAGCAGAAACGCGCCTGCAAACGATGGCCGGGCATTTCAGCATTGACCCGTCGCGAATCAAAATGCATGTCCGCTTTGGTAACGTGCGAGATATGGTCAATGAACTGGCAAATGAAATTAAAGCCGATGTGGTGGTGATAGGTTCGCGCAATCCGTCAATCAGCACGCACCTGCTTGGATCTAATGCCTCAAGCGTGATACGCCATGCTCATATTCCTGTGATGGTCGTTAGATAACATTATTGAGGTAAAAAAAAGAGGCTACTCCAGGTAGCCTCTTTGCTGTGCAGGTTTAGTCTTACTTTATTATGAATTATGCGGTCTTAGTGCGAATCAGGTAGTCGAATGAGCTAAGCGAAGCTTTCGCACCTTCGCCAGTGGCGATAATAATCTGTTTGTACGGTACCGTCGTGCAGTCGCCCGCAGCGAACACGCCCTTCACGTTGGTTTCACATTTCGCATCGATGATGATTTCACCCATGCGGTTACGCTCAATCGCGCCTTCCAGCCAGTTGGTATTCGGCAGCAGGCCTATCTGCACGAAAATCCCGGACAGCGCCACGTGATGCTCGTCGCCGCTCACGCGGTCACGGTACTGCAGACCGGTGACTTTGCTGCCGTCGCCTACCACTTCCGTAGTCTGCGCGTTAAGAATAATATCTACATTCTTCAGGCTACGAACTTTGTCCTGCAAAACCTGATCCGCTTTCATCTCCGGCGCAAACTCAAGCAAAGTCACGTGTTCAACTACGCCTGCCAGATCGATTGCGGCTTCCACGCCGGAGTTACCACCGCCGATAACCGCCACGCGCTTACCTTTAAACAGCGGGCCGTCGCAGTGCGGACAGTAGGTCACGCCCTTCGTGCGATACTGATCTTCACCCGGAACGTTCATGTTACGCCATTTAGCACCGGTGGCAATGATAACGCTACGTGCTTTCAGCACCGCGCCAGAAGCGGTCTCAACCTGATGCAGGCCGCCTTCAACTGAAGCAGGAATCAGTTTAGAAGCGCTCTGAGAATCAATAACATCAACATCGTATTCGCTGACGTGCGCTTTTAACGCGCCAGCCAGTTTCTGGCCTTCCGTTTTTGGTACTGAGATATAGTTTTCGATATCAACGGTATCCAGCACCTGGCCGCCAAAGCGTTCCCCCATCAGACCGGTACGAATGCCTTTACGCGCAGAGTAAACGGCCGCAGCTGCGCCGGACGGGCCTGAGCCGACAATTAACACATCATAAGCTTCACGTTTATTCAGCTCTTCGGCCGCACGTTTTTCCGCACCAGTATCGACTTTGGCAACGATCTCGGTCAGCGTCATACGACCCTGACCAAATTCCTTACCGTTCATAAAGACCGCCGGTACGCCCATCACATTGCGCTCGGTGATTTCATTCTGGTAGGTTCCGCCGTCAATCGCCGTATGCTTAATACGCGGATTCAATACCGCCATCAGGTTTAACGCCTGAACCACATCCGGGCAGTTGTGGCATGAAAGCGAATAATAGGTTTCGAATTCAAAATCACCATCAATGTCGCGGATTTGCTCCAGCAAAGACTGCGCTTCTTTTGACGGATGACCGCCGGTCCACAGCAGGGCCAAAACTAAAGAGGTGAATTCATGCCCCAGTGGAGAACCAGCAAAACGCGGCCCCTGGTGAGAACCTGGGTTGGTAATGAGGAATGACGGCTTACGTACCGCCAGGCCATTATCCTCCTTGAAGGTGACTTTATCTGACAGTTCAGCAATTTCAGCCAGCAGTTCCCTGATTTCTGCCGATTTAGCGCCGTCATCCAGCGTGGCAATCAGCTCAACAGGTTTGGTCAGCTTCTCAAGATAGGCCTTGAGCTGGGTTTTCATGTTGGTGTCGAGCATTTTTAATCTCCTGGGCTTAAAACATCATCATGCAAGCGGCCTCGTTCAGGCAGCCTGAATGCGCTTGCATTATGGTGCTGGAATAAAACGGGTGCGGCGCACCCGCTTGAGGATTAATTCGCCAGTATTTCGCGTTACAAGAAGGCCGCAAGCTTATGAATCCCCGGGAGCTTACATAAGTAACTAACCGGGGTGATTAAGCGAAGCCAACGCACTTGTAGCGTGAAAGGCGCTGCGAATTTTAGATCTTACCAACCAGATCTAAAGAAGGAGCCAGAGTCGCTTCGCCTTCTTTCCATTTAGCCGGGCAAACTTCACCTGGGTGAGAAGCTACATACTGAGCGGCTTTGATTTTACGCAGCAGATCAGATGCATCGCGGCCGATACCTTCAGCGGTAACTTCGATAGCCTGGATAATACCCTGTGGGTCAACAACGAAGGTTGCACGATCTGCCAGACCTTCATCTTCACGCATGTTGTCGAAGTTACGGGTCAGGGCGCCAGTCGGGTCGCCGATCATCGCATATTTGATTTTCGCGATAGTTTCAGAGCTGCTGTGCCACGCTTTGTGGGTGAAGTGGGTATCAGTAGATACGGAGTAAACGTCTACGCCCAGCTTCTGCAGTTCTTCATAATGGTCCGCCACGTCACCCAGTTCAGTCGGGCAAACGAAGGTGAAGTCAGCCGGATAGAAGAAGAAGACGCTCCAGCGGCCTTCAGTATCTTTCTCGGTTACTTCGATGAATTCACCGTTTTTGAACGCCTGGTTTTTAAAAGGTTTGATTTTGGTATTAATTAAGGACATCTATACTTCCTCCGTGTTTTCGTTGAGGTCTAAGTTAACGAATTTTTCCTGACTCGACCAATGCGTTTGCATTATCGAATCAATAAGCGTTATCTAACAACCGTAACAAGACAACTTTGTGAACCGGTCAACGCGATGGCAAGCTTCCGCCGCTTTTCGCATTTTATGTGCTGAAAAGTAAAAAGGCCGCCCTTTCAGGCGGCCCCATTACCTGAAATACCCGCAGGTAGGTTCAGCGCCAGCAAGCTGGCAATGTGTTGCGCTCTACACCTTAATGTAACAGCTTGGGGATTACATCACCCACTGAATCAAAGGGCAATCCGCGTGACTGCAGGTCTTGCCTATGGCTGTAATAGGTTTGACCTCTACACTTACTCTTCTCATTGATTTTACTAAGCATAAGTTAGTCCGGGCGTTCAAACCAGCAAGTCCGACCGTCGCGGTAGCGACTCTGACCAACGAAAAGCCTGAGCAGATCTGGCTCGACAACGAACATCACGACGGCAAATACGATATAGAGGCGCCAACCTCCATTCCACCTGAACTCATGAGGTACTTAATTTCGACCAGTAATTAATGAATAATCCGGGTACCAACGTCACATCTGCCATTTACTGCATGAATAAGAAAGCGCACTCCAGAAAACACCAGGTCTTCCAGATAAAGAAAAACTACAGATGATGATAGGGGTGGGGTAACTCTTCATAAACGACCATTTTCCGTCAGGCTTAGTAGTACACAAAAGGATCTGGCGAAATGCTCAATGGTGGTATATATTTAGATAAACTTAATGCAGCACTTAGTTTAAATAATAATGAATAATCACGCAATGCATATAATGCACATACACAATATTCTCTTTTCCCTTCTGCCAACTTAACAGGACGTTGATTATGGCTAACCTTTACGATCTCAAAAAGTTTGACCTGAACCTACTGGTTATTTTTGAATGCATTTATCAGAATTTAAGCATCAGTAAAGCCGCTGAAACGCTATTTATTACGCCTTCGGCCGTCAGTCAATCGCTTCAGCGCCTGCGTACCCAGCTTAACGATCCGCTATTTGTTCGTTCCGGTAAAGGGATCACCCCCACTACGGTAGGTGTTAATTTACACAATCACCTGGAAAAAAACCTTAACCAGCTTGAACAAACTATCAATATCACCAATCGTTCAGAGTTAAGAAAACGCCTTGTTGTCTATGCTCCGCAACTTTTTATCACCATAAAAACAACAAGTCTGATTCACATGTTATTAGATGAAGCAAATATACATGTAGAGCATCATGATCTTCTGGCATCCGGGGAATCTGTCGAAAACCTGTTATCTTATCGTAAGGCAGACCTGATATTTAGCACTATGCCAATCTCATCTCGCGCAACCGTATGTAAATTGGTTCAGGAAGTGGATATCGCTCTCGTTTGTAGCGAACATCATCCACGAAAGGAGTCATTAACAACAACAAAAGCGATACTTCAGGAAGGTTTTACTGGTTATCTTTCAAATGACCAGGGTACTAAATCATTTCAAAGTCAGACGAGTAGCTTTCTTTCTGACCGGAAAATATCATTTAGCAGCGATTCATACATCGCCATCCTGAACGTTATTCAACAAACTGATTTAATTGGCTTTGTCCCCACATGCATTCTGGAGCAGATAAGTTTCAAAAATAAATTTAAAACTTTAGATACTCCCTTCAAGATCCCAACCATGACGATTTATATGATTTACAACCGGGTCAACCTTGATGATCCAAATTTTGCGAAGTTTATTGATGACTGCAAAAAAAATAATATTTACGCATAATTAAGACGTTATTATTCACGCAATGAATAATAACTAATCTCTTGATTAGAAAAGAAATATGATATAACAACACTGTATCTTTAGCATTAAAGGAATAGTGGCTGTGTCTTTTATAAAACTTCCATTACCAGAATCTGTACTGCAAGCCAGTCAGCAGCGAATAGAATGGGTGATGGAAAACTTCTCCCGTATTTGTGTCTCTTTTTCTGGCGGTAAAGATTCTACAACCATGCTGCATCTCACGGCGCAGCATGCACGCAAAGTGGGCAAAAAAATTTGCGTCCTGTTTATTGACTGGGAAGCGCAGTTCTCCTGTACCATTGCTCATTGTGAAAAGATGCGCGAAGAGTATCACGACGTTATTGAGCAATTTTTTTGGGTGGCGCTCCCCCTCACCACCCAAAACTCTCTGACCCAATACAACCCCGAGTGGCAGTGCTGGGAACCCGGCGCGCCCTGGGTCCGACAGCCACCAGAGGACGCTATAACCGACCCTGGCTATTTCCCGTTTTATCAACCCGGAATGAGCTTTGAAACCTTTGTCCGCGAATTTGCCGACTGGTTCTCGCAAAACCGGCCGGCCGCAGTCATGGTCGGCATTCGTGCCGATGAATCGCTTAATCGGTTTATCACCATTTCCTCGCAGCGAAAACTGCGTTTTGCCGACGACAAACCCTGGACCACCTCCGCACCGGGCGGTCATGCGTGGTATATCTACCCCATCTACGACTGGAAAACTGCCGATATCTGGACCTGGTTTGGCAAAAGCGGCCTTTCCTACAACCCGCTCTATAACCTGATGTACCAGGCGGGCGTCCCGCTACGCTACATGCGCATCTGTGAACCCTTTGGCCCTGAACAGCGCCAGGGTCTTTGGCTGTATCATGTCCTGGAACCTGAACGCTGGGCCGCCATGTGCCAGCGCGTTAGCGGCGTTCACTGCGGCGGAGTCTATGCCGGTCACGATAATCAGTTCTACGGCCATCGCAAACTGGATAAACCAGAACACCATACGTGGAAAAGCTATGCCCTGTTTTTGCTCGACAGCATGCCGGAGAAAACGGCAGAACACTATCGCAATAAAATAGCAGTCTATCTCCACTGGTACCAGAAACAGGGAATGATGGATATTCCGGACACTCAGCCGTCGGATATCGGCTCCAAAGACATCCCTTCATGGCGGCGCATCTGCAAAGTTCTATTGAACAATGATTACTGGTGCCGCCAGCTCTCTTTTAGCCCGACCAAAGCTAATCAATATAAACGCTACCGCGAGCGTATGAATAAGAAGCGCCAGCAATGGGGAATACTATGCAACGACAACTGATCCAGGATATTGAACTCTATCTACAATCACTGAAAGGCGAGGAAGAGAGAATTAATGCGCTTAATACCTTTCGCCAGATTCTGCATGAATATAGCCCGTTCAAGACGCAGCCCGTTGACTGTGTGCTGTGGGTAAAACAGGAAACTGTTTCGCCTAATGATTACAACCCCAATAACCTTGCGCCGCCGGAAAAGCGTTTATTGTTCACATCACTCGAAACGGATGGCTTCACTCAGCCCATCGTGGTGCTGAAACAGGGACAGGAACACTACTCGATTGTCGATGGTTTTCATCGCCACGAGCTAGCCAACGGCAAAGCAGCGCTGAAAAAACGACTGAAAGGCTATCTCCCCGTCACCTGTCTGGAGAGCAGTACCGCTAAGCGCGACTCCCTGATGGCTGCCACCATTCGCCACAACCGGGCGCGCGGGCGTCATCAGATTCATGCAATGTCGGAGATTGTCCAGGAGCTGGCGCATCTCGGCTGGTCAGACGATAAAATCGGCAAAGAATTAGGAATGGACTCAGATGAAGTATTACGCCTGAAGCAAATCAACGGTCTGGTGGAGATGTTCGGCGACCGTCAATTCTCTCAGGCATGGACCGTTAAATAGCTACAAACGACACAGGCGTTCTGCCGCAGCCAGCAGCGTTGCTGGCTGTTTCGCGAAGCACAGGCGAATCAGCTTATGCGGGAACGGGTCAGCGCAGAATACCGACAGCGGGATCGCCGCCACGCCAATTTCTGTGGTTAGCCAGCGGCAAAAATTCACATCATCCAGATCCGAGATTGCGCTGTAGTCCGCCAGCAGGAAATACGTCCCTTCGCAGGGCAGAATTTCAAGACGGCTGGTACGCAGCGCGTCAATAAACAGATCCCGACGCTCGCGGTAAAACTCCGGCAACTGACGATAGTGCTCCGGTTCGCTGCGCAACATATCGGCAATCGCCAACTGAGCAGGTGTATTGACGGCAAACGTCAGATACTGATGCACCTTACGCAGTTCGGCGCTAATGGCGGCGGGCGCCACGCAGTAACCCACCTTCCAGCCGGTCATGTGAAAAGTTTTGCCGAATGAAGAAACCGCCACCGCCCGTTCGCGCAGCTGCGGATGCGCCAACACGCTGGCATGCCCTTCGGCGGCAAAGCAGATATGTTCATAAACTTCATCGCTAATCACATAGATTTCACGATCGGCAATAGCCTGCCACAGGGCGGCGAAATCTTCGCGCTGCCATACCGTCGCCGACGGGTTGTGCGGAGTATTGAGGATCACCAATCGGGTTTTATCGCTGAGGGTCCCGGCGAACTGCTGCCAGTCAACGCGAAAATACGGCGGCTGGAGAGCAATACGCTTGAGCACGCCGCCCGACAGCTCAATCGCCGGGGCATAGCTGTCGTAGCTCGGGTCAAAACAGATAACTTCATCACCGGCGCGCACCAGGGCAGTAATCGCCGCATACAGCGCCTCCGTCGCCCCGGCGGTCACGGTTACGTCGCTATTGGCATCGGGGCGGTAACCGTACAACTCTTCGGTTTTATCGACAATAGCTTCGCGCAGCGCCGCCACGCCGGTCATCGGAGCATACTGGTTGGCCCCCTGCGCAACATGATACGCCAGCCGCTCCTGCAGGTAGCGCGGGCCGTCAAAATCCGGAAACCCTTGCGACAGGTTAATCGCCTGATGCTGTTGGGCCAGGGCGCTCATTTGGGTAAAAATAGTGGTGCCCAGTGAAGGGAGTTTACTCTCAGGAATCAGTGGCTTATTGCTCATTCTTTTTGTACCGTCTGTAATGCTGTTGTTGAAGCCACTATAACACGATGCTAATATTTGGCAATCAAGACGCTTAGACGTCTAAATGATAATGTTATTTCGCTTATGATTGAAATGCAGCTATCAACACAACGCCACCGTCAGCACGACCCACCGCTCACTCTGGAGAACTCATGATCCGCGCTATCGTGACCGATATTGAAGGCACCACCAGCGATATTCGCTTCGTCCATAACATCCTGTTTCCCTACGCCCGCGAACGGCTGACCGGTTTTGTTACCGCTCAGCAGTTTGTTGAACCGGTAAAGACTATCCTTGATAACCTGCGCGAAGAGATAGCCCAGCCAGGAGCCAGCACCGAGCAGCTTATTGCTACGCTGTTCACCTTTATGGATGAAGACCGCAAGTCCACCGCCCTGAAGGCGCTACAGGGCATTATCTGGCGCGAAGGCTATGTGAACGGCGACTTCACCGGGCATCTTTATCCGGATGTTCTTCCGGCGCTGGAAAAATGGAAGTCTCAGGGTATTGATTTGTATGTATATTCCTCAGGCTCCGTTGCCGCGCAGAAATTGTTATTTGGCTACAGCGATGAAGGTGATATTACTCATTTGTTCAACGGCTATTTCGATACCCTGGTAGGCGCTAAGCGTGAAGTGCAGTCCTACCACAATATTGCTGAGCAACTGGGGCACCCTCCCGCCGCGGTTTTGTTCCTGTCCGATATCCATCAGGAGCTGGATGCCGCAGAAGAGGCCGGTTTCCGTACCGTACAACTGGTGCGCGGCGACCGTGACCCGGCCAGCCATCATCCGCAAGTTCAGCGTTTTGACGATATTCATCCGGAGCAGATCCCAGCATGAGCGCATTAACCATTTTTTCCGTGAAAGACCCGCAAACCCCGCTCTGGCACAGCACCAACGCCGAAGAGATCCAACAGCAGCTCAACGCTAAAGGCGTACGTTTCGAGCGCTGGCAGGCCGACCGCGATTTAGGCGCTGCGCCAACATCAGAAACGGTCATTGCCGCTTATCAACACGCGATTGATAAGCTGGTAGCAGAGAAGGGTTACCAGAGCTGGGACGTTATCAGCTTGCGCGCGGATAACCCGCAGAAAGATGCGCTGCGGGAAAAATTCCTCAATGAACATACTCATGGAGAAGACGAAGTGCGCTTCTTCGTCGAAGGCGCCGGTCTGTTTTGCCTTCATATTGGCGACGAGGTGTTTCAGGTCCTGTGCGAAAAGAACGATTTGATTTCCGTCCCTGCGCATACGCCGCACTGGTTTGACATGGGGTCAGAGCCGAACTTCACCGCGATCCGCATTTTCGATAACCCGGAAGGCTGGATCGCCCAGTTTACCGGCGACGATATCGCCAGCGCCTACCCGCGCCTGGCATAACGCCAGAATTTATATTCGTGCAGTTTCCCTGACGCGCCTTGTCCAGGCTACCCACCCCGTAGGCCGGGCAAGGCGCCAGCCGCCGCCCGGCAATTCCCGGCGCCTAAGCCCGAATAAACCTTGGCGGATCGAAAGCAGTCACCGGCGGCAGCGCCTCGCGCCACGGTTCAATTTCCACCCAGCAACTTTGAGCGCTGCAGCCCTGCCCCAGCCGCGAGCTTCCGCGATCTTCAGTTAACACGTTAGGATTACCGTGCTTATCCAGCGACCCCTTTTCATTTGGGTCCAGCGGATCGTACCAGGCGCCGGTCGACATCTGCACTACGCCTGGCAAAATCTGTTCGCTAAGATGTACCCCGGCCAGAATCGCCCCACGGGCGTTATAAACCTTCACCACGCTGCCTTCGCTAATGTCCCTCGCCTGCGCATCCAGCGGGTGCATCCACAGCGGCTCACGTCCCTGAATTTTTGTCGCCCGGCTTACGCTACCGTGATCGTACTGACTATGTAACCGAGTACGCGGCTGGCTGGAGAGCAGATGCAGCGGCCAGCGCGCTGCTTCTTGCCGCTGCCAGGCCGCCTCCTGCTCATCCCACCACGGGTGGCCGGGGCATTCACGATAGCCAAATCCGGCGATAGTTTCGGAAAATAGCTCAATCTTGCCGGACGGCGTAGAGAGCGGATATCGCTGCGGGTCGGCGCGAAAATCGGCCAGAAAGACCTGCGGTTTTTCAGGCGCGCTGTATTCCAGTACCCCTTGTTGCCAGAACGCCTCGAACGACGGCAGCTCAATTCCCTCTTCCCGGGCGCGTGGTCGCGACTCTTCATAGATTTGCCGTAGCCACTGCCCGGCATCGCGCCCTTCGCTAAAGCGCTCGCCGCAGCCCAGCCTTTCGGCAAGGTCGCAAAAGATGGCGTAATCGTCGCGCGCTTCGCCTACCGGCGGGATTTGCGCGCTCATGGCAATCATAAAGCCGTCGTGGCCGCCGCTGCCAATATCTTCCCGCTCAAGCGAGGTGGTGACCGGCAGAACGATATCGGAGAATTTGGCCTGCGCGGTCCAGTACTGTTCATGTACCACGACGGTTTCCGGCCGCCGCCAGGCTTCACACAGACGGTTAATATCCTGGTGATGATGAAACGTGTTGCCGCCCGCCCAGTAAACCAGGCGAATATCGGGATAGCGCAAATGCTGACCGTCAAACTCATAGGCTTCGCCCGGATGCAGCAGCATATCGGAGAGCCGCGCCACCGGGATCACGCTGTTCACCGCGTTTTTGCCAGCCGGAAGACGTGGGCCGGAAAACGCTTTACGCGCCGCTCCCGCCAGATTGGTACAGGCATAACCAAATCCCAGCCCGCCGCCCGGCGTACCAATTTGCCCCAGCAGCGCGGTAAGCGCTACCGTTGCCCAGTAAGCCTGCTCGCCCTGGCGCGCCCGCTGAATCGACCAGGAAATATTCACCATCGTGCGCTTGTTGGCCATCTCACGCGCCAGCGCAACAATCTGCGGAGCGTCAATGCCGGTTATCGCCGCCGCCCACTCCGGCGTTTTCGCGACGCCGTCACTCTCCCCCATCAGGTAGGCGCGATAAACGGCAAATCCCACCGTATGGCTGGCGACAAAGCCGCTGTCGTACAGGGATTCGTTAATCAGAACGTAACAGAGCGCCAGCAACAGAGCGGTATCGGTCCCCGGACGAACAGCAAGCCACTCAGCGCTCTCCACGGCGCTCAGATCATTACGCACCGGACTGATATTGACGAAGCGCGTTCCCTGCTCCTGCATCTTCTCCAGCCAGAATTTCAGCATATGGTCGTTGGCGCCGCCGCCGTTAACCTGCGAATTACGCAGCGGCAGGCCGCCAATCGCCACAAACAGTTGACACTCCCGCGCCAGCTCGGAGAAATGGGTGTGCTGACGGTGCAGTGGGCTTAGCGGCCCGAGGATATGCGGCAGAATGCGCTCACCCGCCGCGCTGCTGTAGGTATTGGTGCTGGCGGTATAGCCGCCGAAGGACTTGAGGAAACGGTGCAGCTGGCTTTGGGCATGGTGAAAACGCCCGGCGCTGGCCCAGCCGTAGGAGCCACCGAAAATGGCTTCATTGCCGCAGCGCGCTTTGACCGACTTCAGCTCGCGGGCCAGCAGGTCGAGCGCCACCTCCCAACTCACTTCTACAAACGGCTCTTTGCCACGACCCTCTCGCGAAGCCGGGCCATTTTGCAGGTAACCCGCGCGCACCGCCGGGCGACGAATTCGCGTCTTGCTGGTGACCGCATCGGGGAGCGACTGACCGATACGTGAGGGATTTTTATCCCAGGGCACCGGCGTAACCGCATCAACCTTGCCGTCGCGAGCCTGTACTTGCCAGGTTCCCCAGTGCATCACGGTCAGATTATGTTGTTTTCTCATATTGCCTGTTTTCTTCTCACTCGATAAAGGTCGCCATAATAAAGCGCGCGAATCTTGGGAATAAAATACGTATCACCATACAATCTGCTACAGAGAAAGGATTCTCCACGCAGAATAGGTCTACGTTATTCCAGGATGCGATATATTACAGCGACAGAATAATTATAATTACGTAGCAATATTTATTTGAATAAATAAGACTTGCAAGCAAATTAAACCCACAAAATAAAAATGGATAAAATCGCATCATGAAATATTTTCAGGTTGCAGATGACAAATTTACGTTTTCCTCAGGCAAATCTGCGATATAACATTGTTGATATAACTTAGACATATTTTGTATTTGAGGTTGCATGGCTGTTATTGTCATGCTACTGCTCCGCAGCCACCTCCATCACAGGACCATAATAAGAATGTCGCAGAAAATGAAATTATTGCCCATCGCGCTGGGCCTGCTCTCGCTCGCCTCCGTTAACGCTCTGGCGGCCGATGCCTTATCGCTTCAGGGAAAGACTATCGGCGTCGCCGTTGTCGGCACGCAGCACTTCTGGGATCGTGAAGCCTATAAAGGTGCGACCGAAGAGGTAGAGAAACTGGGTGGTAAAGTGATCGGCGTCGACGGTGGTCGTGACAACCAGGTTCATGCCAATAACCACGATATTTTGCTGTCGCGAAAAGTCGATGCTGTAATTAGCATTCTGGGCGATAGCGCCGTTGAGCCTAAATTCAAAGCACTGCGCGATGCGGGCATTCCGGTATTTACCGTTGACCACGTTTCAAAATACTCCGTCAATAACACTACTTCCGATAACTACACATTAGGCTCGACCATTGGTCGTTATATGGCCGATGAGCTAGGCGGCAAAGGCAACGTTGCAGTATTTAACGCCTTCTCCAGCTCCCTGCGTATTTGCGGCATTCGTTATGACCAGTGGAAATATGTCCTTAAGGATTACCCGGATATTCATATTATTCAACCAGAGCTGGCGGAACAGTTTGCCAACTCTCCGGAAGATGCACGTAAGAAAACCCTCGAACTGCTGAGCCAATATCCAAAAGGTAAGCTCGACGCCATCCATGTTGCCTGCTGGGATCAGCCCGCTATCGGTATTGTCCAGGCGCTGGAAGAGACCGGTCGCGACAAAGACGTTAAAGTCACCGCCATCGATGCGGGCCCGGAAACGCTGGAAATCATGGCCGAGCCGGGCAGCCCGTTCGTTGCCAACGTCGCGCAGCAGCCGCACCTGATTGGCCAGACCTCTGCCGACAACGTCGCCCGCTACTTCGATAAGCAGAAGCTGCCGGTACAAACCTTTATCCCGGTGGTCCCGGTGAAAGGCCCGCAAGAAGCGAAAGCGGTCTACAAACAGCTGGGATATGGCGAACTGCAGTGATCACTCAATCCACCGGCGGGACCAATCCCGCCGCTGGTCTGGCGATGAACCAGATCAGTAAAAGCTTCGCCAACGTGACTGCATTAAATGCGGTCACGCTGCTTCTGAACCCTGGCGAAATTCACGGCCTGATCGGCGAGAACGGCGCGGGAAAATCGACGCTTATTAAAATTCTTGCGGGCGTCTATCAGGCCGATAGCGGCAACGCCACGCTCGACGGCGCGCCTCTGCCGCTCGGCAATCCGGCGGCTATTGAAGCGTTGGGCATTCGCGTCATTCACCAGGAGCTCAACCTGATCGCGCACTTTACCGTCGCGGAATCGGTGTTTCTCGGCCAGGAGTACCGCACCCGCTGGGGCGCGCTGGACCGACGGCGGATGAATGCCGCGACCGAGGCGTTTTTCCGCGACAGCTGGCAACTGGAAATCAATCCGCGCCGCCTGATCCGCGATCTCAGCCTTGCCGAGCGCAAGCTGGTACAAATCGCCCGAGCGCTGATTGACGGCGCGGCAAAGCTGGTAGTGTTCGACGAACCCACCGCGCCGCTGGAAGCACAGGAAGCCAGCCTTGTCTCCTCTGCCATCTTGCGCCTTCGCGAGCAAGGGATCGCGATTCTTTATATTTCTCACTATCTCAACGAAATCGCCGCCCTTTGCGATCGCGGCACGGTGCTGCGTAACGGCGAGGTTGTCGGCTATCCCGACCGTGAACTCCTGCAAAATACCGATGCGCTAATCAAAATGATGGTCGGGCGCGATATCGAACAGCTCTATACCCCGCGTCAGAGCAGCGCTCAGGAAGTTGATACCGCCGTACCGGTGCTGTCGGTTCGCCACCTTAGCGACGGCCAGCAATTAAACGATATTAGCTTTGATATTCAACCCGGCGAGATCGTCGGCGTGGCGGGTCTGCTTGGCGCAGGGCGCGACGTGCTGGTCGATCTTCTCTACGGCCTGCGCCGCGCCCGTAGCGGCACGATTAGCATCGACGGCGAGCTGAAACGACTGCGCACGCCCTATCAGGCCACCCGCGCCGGGCTGGCGCTGGTCCCGCGCGACCGTCGCCATCAGGGGCTGATTCTCCCCTTCTCTACCGCCGACAATATTAACCTTGCCTCGCTGCCGGACACCGCCACCTTCGGCTGGGAACACCGAGGGCGGGCACTGGAAAAAGCGCGCAGCTGGATTAAACAGCTCTCCATTCGCCCCGGCCGTCCGGAACTGCCGGTGCGCTTTATGAGCGGCGGCAACCAGCAAAAGGCGATTCTCGCCCGCTGGCTGGGCACAGACGCGCGGCTATTTATTCTTGATGAACCGACGCTCGGGGTCGATATCGGCGCACGCAGCGATATTTATCAGCGCACCCGCGAACTGGCGGATCGCGGTCGCGGCGTACTGGTCTCTTCCAGCGACGCACCGGAGCTGCTGGGCCTTTGCGACCGCATCCTGGTGATGTGGCGCGGCGAGCTGGTGGCCAATCTTCCGACCCAGGGGCTGACGCTGGACGCCCTGCTGGTGACGATCAACGGTGGACAGGAACAACAGGTATGAGTGCAGATATCCAGCGTCGCCCCCTTGCGGGCATAACGACGCTAATCGAAAAATTTCCTCTTATTCTCTTTTTTGCGCTGCTGGTCTGGCTCAGCCTCCAGTCGCCGTTTTTTTTAAGCTGGCAAAACATCAGCATGATGCTGGTGCAGAGCGTGCCGTTGGCGATCCTCTGCTTCGGCCTGGTGTGCGTGATTGCCGTCGGTGGCGATGACGTGGTCTCCGGCGGCATCGACCTCTCGCTGCCTGCCATCGCGGTGCTCGGTGTGGCGCTGCTGAGCCTCGGCATGACGGAGTGGAACACCCCTTACCTGCTGCTGTTTTTACTGCTGATTGCCGTCAGCCTGGCCTGCGGCGCGGTCAACGCCACTCTGGTGCTGGCGGCGGGCCTGCCGCCGCTGCTGGCGACCCTGTCAACCTCCGTCGCCTTCACCGGGCTGACGGACCTGCTGACCGGACAGCGGCGGATCGCGGTAAACGATCCGCTGATGGTGGCCTTTCGCGATAACGACCTGTTCGGTATTCCCTGGCCGCTTATCTATCTGCTGGCGGTCTTCGCGCTGTTTCAGTTTCTAATCCACCACTCACGTTTCGGCCAGCATTTACAGGCGGTCGGCGGCAACCGCGATATGGCGCAGATGAGCGGACTCAATGTGCGCCGTTTGACCATCATCGTCTGGCTGCTGGCGGGGATCGCCGCCGGTCTGGCGATTTTACCGCTGCTCAGCCAGGGCTCCGGCAGCTCCAGCGGCACGGCAACGCCGTTGTTGCTGGAAACCGTCCTCGCCACCTTTATCGGCGCGGCGTTCTCGCGGCGTCGCGTGGTCACCATCTGGGGCGCGCTGCTCGGCGCGGTGCTGGTCAACGCGCTCTCTAACGGGCTCGGCCTGCTGGGGGTGAATATTTTCTGGATGGGGGCGATTAAAGGCGGCCTGATCCTCGTGGTGCTGGCAGCTTCGGCAGTCAGACATAAAGGAGGCAACTGATGAGCCAGTTGACGCTCAAGACCCCATCAACGGGGCAAACCGGCAGCAGCCCCCTGGCATGGCTATCGCGGGCGGGATTCGGCGTGATGACTCTGCTGGCGATTATTCTGTTCGGCTGGGCAAACCCGGTTTTTTTGACCTTCGATAACTGGGCGAACCTGCTGCAGGGCAGCGCGATCCTGCTGATTGTGGCGATGGCGATGACCCTTATCGTCAGCGCCGGGGCGATTGACCTCTCCGTCGGCGTAGCGCTTGATTTCGGCGCGGCTTTTGCGCTGGTGGCGCTGAAAACCTGGCACCTGCCGTGGCAGGCTGCGGTCGGCTGCGCGCTGCTCGGCGGCGTAATTATTGGCCTGCTGAACGCCTTCCTGATCCTTATCTGCCAGATTCGTCCTTTCCTCGCCACCCTCGGTACCTGGTTTATCGCCAGCAGCGCCGAGCGCATCTATACCGACGGCGGCGGCTCTATCTCTTATCGCCGGATGGCACCGGAGTATCACGATCTGGCGGTCGGTAATATCGCCGGTATTCCAACGCCAGTGGTCATTGTTCTGCTGCTGTGGCTGGCGGCCTGGCTGATTACCGAACGTACGCTGTTCGGCAAATACGTTCGCGCTATCGGTCAGAACGGCGAAGCGGCGCGTATCGCCGGAATTCGCGACCGCCGCACCATGCTGTGGGTACTGGTGGCGGCCTCCGCCCTGTGCGCCGTCGGCGGCGTTATCCTTTCCGCCAACCTGCGCCAGTTTACGCCGCTGGCCGGTCAGGCCTATCTGATGGACGCTATCGCCGCGGTATTTATCGGCACCGCCTTTAACCGGCTGGGCCGGGTCAGCATCGCCGGAACCCTCGGCGGCGTGCTGTTCCTCGCGATTATTGATAACGGCCTGAACCTGATGGGGCTTAACTATCTGGTGAAAGATGCGCTGGTTGGCGTGATTCTGGTCGTCGCGCTGGCCCTCTCCTTCTGGCAGGCGCGCCTGCGTCAAACCCATCGTTAAGTGGAGCTCTCATGGCAACCTTTGACGCCGCCTTTGTCGGCCTGACTATTCTTGATATCGCCGGCCGCCCGGTTATCGACATCCCGCCGCGCGGCGGGGTAGCCTTTATTGAACAGATTCGCCTTAATCCCGCAGGAACCGCCGCCGGGGCCAACATTAACGCAGCCAAGCTGGGGATCCGTACCGCAGCGGTAGCCTGTCTGGGCGAAGATGAAAAAGCTGATTTTATCCTCGCCAGCTATGCGCGGCTGGGCATTGACTGCTCGCGGGTCCAGCGCACGGCACTGAAAGAAACGTCGGCAACCATTCTACCCATCCGCCCCAACGGCGAGCGCCCGGCGCTGCACTGCCGGGGAGCTTCCGATGAGCTTTTCATCAGTGAAGAACAGTTCGCCGCGATTCTTGACTGCCGCTTCCTGCACCACGGCGGCACCGGCCTGCTGGCGGCGATGGACCAGGGGCAAAGCGCCCTTTTGCTGCAAGCCGCAAAGGCTCGCGGCGTCACCACCAGCTTTGATTTAATCGCGCCCAATGAGCACACCCTCGATCTGCTGCGCCCGCTGCTGCCGTCGGTGGACTACTTTATGCCTTCTCTTGAGGAGGCCGCGTATCTCTCTGGACAGGCGCAGCCGGAAGCGATCGCCCGCTTCTTCTTCGAACTTGGCGTCGGGACCTGCATTCTGAAAGAGGGTGAAAACGGCTCCTGGCTGCTGACCCGCGACGGCGCAGTCGAGCATATCGCTCCGTACCGGGTCGATGCTGTCGACACCACCGGCTGCGGCGACAGCTACTGCGGCGGCTTTATTGCTGCACTGGCCCGTGGGTTAAGCGTCAAAGAGGCATGTGAGGTGGCTTCCGCCGTCGCCGCGCTGGTGGCGACCGGGATGGGATCGGATGCGGGCGTGGTCGACTGGGAGCACACGCTGGAATTTATGGCGGCTAACCGCAGCTGACAAAAAGCGTCGCCGCCGCATCTCGCGGCGGCTGAAAAGGCTTAACGCCACTGATAGAGCAGCGGCTCCCCGGCAACATAGCGCTGGAGGTCGGCAGCAATCATCGCCGTATGTTTAGCGATGCTTTCTCTCGTCGCCCCGGCGATATGCGGGGTGATAATCACGTTATCAAACTCGGTAACAAACGGATGGTCGCGCCACAGCGGCTCGCGGTGATAAACATCCAATGCCGCGCCGCCCAGCGGGCCGTGGCGCAGCGCGTTAATCAACGCTTCTTCATCCACCACCGCGGCGCGAGAGGTATTAATCAGCAGCGCCCCCGGCTTCATGCTATTCAACAACTGCGCGTTCACCAGGCCATCGCTGTGCGGGCCGCTGCTCAGATGCAGGCTGACAATATCCGCCTCACGGAACAGCCCCTCAAGCGTTGTTTTCTGTAGCCCTGGCTCGTTGATATCTTCGGCGGCGACAAACGGATCCACCACCAGCACCGCCATGCCAAAGGCGCGGGCGATACGCGCCACGCGGCGGCCAATATTGCCATAGCCGATCAGCCCCAGGGATTTATTGCGCAGCTCGCTGCCTTTAAACACTTCATAAGGACTTTCCGGGCTGACGTCCCACACCACATCACGGCGCAACCCGCTCTGGATGGCCTGGGCGGCGTTCTCGGCGTTAGTGAATTCACCGCGCTTCAGCGCCGCGTGAGATTGCGGAATATGCCGCGCCAGGCTCAGCATCAGCCCCAGCGTCAGCTCTGCGGCAGCATCCGCATTGCGTCCCGGCGTATAGAGTACGCGGATATCGCGCGCCTGAGCGGCTTTGGTATCAATATTCACCGGGTTGGCGCGGGTGCAGGCGATAACCTTCAGACGCGGGCAGCCAGCAATCACCTCTTCCGTCACATCATCGTAGCTGGTCACCAGTACGTCTGCGTCGTGAGCCAGCTCAATCAGCTGGCCTGCGCTCAGCTTCGGTTTACCCAGCGCCCAACCTTCTACTTGCAGTTCACCCAGTTGCTGAAATGCGCTGAGGTCGCCGGCGTGTTCGGCGGTAAAAACAATTTTCATATGCGTTGTTCCTGAGAAATACGTTGAAGCGCCTCGTGGCGGGCCTGCCAGACCGGGAGCATCTGCTCGCGCAGCAGGCGATAAACCGGATACAGAGCGGCATAACGGCTATGCGCCTGCGGATTAGGTTGGTAACGAGTCTGCTCAAGTGCGGGGTAGCGGGTCAGCGCATCGACGCTGCGCGCCGCCAGAATCGCCGCTCCGCGCGCGCTAAGCTCGTTAAAAGTACTGGAAACCACCGTTCTGCCGGTGCAGTCGGCAATAATTTGCAGCCAGGTCGCTGACGCCGCCCCGCCGCCGGTCAGGTACAGCTCACCGCCCTGCGGGTAGCCCTGAAGGGAGTCGACGATGGCGTAAGCCAGCCCTTCAAACACCGCCCGCTGTAGCTGCGCGCGAGTGGTGTGCTGGCCAATACCAAAATACCCGGCCCGCGCTTCGGGGCTAAAGAACGGTGCGCGTTCGCCGTTGAGATAGGGCTGCCAGAAGACGCCGCCGCTGCCCGGCTCAACGCTGGCGATGCTCTGTTCCAGCTGCTGTAAATCGGGATTCAGCGAAATCTGCTGCTGGAGCCAGTCGATATTTGGCGTTCCGGCCTGCATCGGAAAAAGGTTAATAAAGCTGCCCGCCTCGGTGTGGGTGACGTAGCGCGTCCCCTCATTGACCGTTTGACGACCATGGCAGACGATGCCGGTGCAGCAGGTGGTGCCGAGAATGGTATAGATGTCGCCGTCGTTCACCGCGCCGCAGCCAAGCGCCGCGCTGCAGACATCGAGCGCGCCAGCCGCCACCGGCGTCGCAACGGGAAGCCCTGTCAGCGCCGCGACCTCTTCCCGCAGCTTACCTGCCTGCGCGTCCGGCGCCAGCAGCGGCGGGAACAGATGGGCTAAATCCGCCAGCCCCATCTCATTGAGCACGACCCCGGATAATGTTCCGCTCTGCTGGTTAAGCAAAGAGGTGCTGGCATCGGTGAGATCCAGCGCCGCAACGCCGGTGAGGCGAAAGCGGATCCAGTCCTTAGCGAAAAACAGATAGCGGGCCGCCGCCAGCCGTTCGGGCTGATGATGTTTGAGCCAGCATAGCTGCATGCTGGTGTTGCAGGGTTGCAGATGGGTGCCGGTATCGTCAAAGAAACGGCGGTCAAAACCGGGGCGGTTGAGCAGTTCGCTCATCAGCTCGCGGCTGCGGGTATCGCTCCACAGGATACCCGGCCCAACCGGTTCGCCCTCGGCGTCGCTAAGCCAAACGCCTTCGCCCTGCCCGGCAAGGCCAATTGCGCGTAAACGCCCTTTTTGCAGCGCCGGATGCTGAGCAATCTCGCACAGAATCGCCACCACCGACTGCCACAGCTGGGCCATATCCTGCTCAGCGTGACCGTTGGCCGACAGGCGCGGGCCGGTATTCTGCGCCGCGCTGGCGCACGCCTGAAAATGTTCATCAAACAGCACCGCTTTGACCCGCGAGGTGCCGATATCGATTCCGAGATAAAAATCCATGCCTGACCCGTTAGTGGAGAGAAATTTAGTCGCGCTCGTAGCGGCGACGCATCAGCTCGCACTCGAACAGAAACTCCAGTCCTTCCAATTGACGACGGGCCTCGTTAATGTCTTTGCCCCAGCAGGTCAGGCCGTGGCCGCGCAGCAGGAAGCCGTAGCGTAGCGGGTTGGTCTGCGCATAGTCTTCAATGCGCGCCGCCAGGGCGTCGATATCCTGGTCGTTATCGAAAATCGCCACCGGTACGGTATCAAGGTGGCTATGCTGACCGGTCAGGGTTTTCTGCATCTCATAACCCTGCAGCGCCAGGGTGTCGCTTTTTTCAATGCGCGACAGCACGGTGGCGTTGACGGTATGCACGTGCAGCACAAAGTTGGCCTCCGGGAACAGGCGATACACCAGCGTATGCAGGCCGGTTTCGGCGGAAGGTTTACGCCCGGAAGGCGCTTTATTGCTGGCGATCTCAACCTGGAGGAAATCTTCTGTCGTCAGGCTGCCTTTATCGCGTCCCGACTCGCTGAGCCAGCACCAGGTCTCATCCTGACGCACCGACATATTGCCGCCGGTGGCCGGTGCCCAGCCTTTTGCGCCGATCCAATGACAGGTGGTGACCAGTTGCGCGAGTCTTTCTTGCCACATAGCAGTTCCTTAGTTTAGCGATGTTGATTTGAGAACCTTTACGGTCAGGCGTTATTGTTGCAGGCAGTTTGGACACGGACAGCGCGGAACACCCGGAACGTACACGTAGTACGTGAGGAGTGTGAGCACTGCCCAGGTCCAAAATGGCCAATAAAATAGCCTGGAGAAAGGTTCTTTAGCCGTCTAAATGGCTATTCACCCGATACTAACACCGCCCGCTCAAGTGAACAATATTTCAGAAAAGACTTACATTAATAATGGTTATAATGGAATTGCATATGAAATTACTATTTTTAACAATAAAGAAATTGAATGTCTTCATGATGCCAACATTACCCACCATATGCTGCCAAAAAGATAGGGGATCGTTCCGCCAGAAAACGACGCAAAATTGGCATCATTTGTCGATTCAGCCCTCCCTGTAGGTCGGGTAAGGCGCCAGCCGCCACCCGACAGGAATGCGCGCAATAGCTCAATCCCACTGCTCCACGGCGGTGCAAAACCTGTCACAGTGCACACATTTATGGCAAACATCGGCTAAACAACACCATTTTATGTGCACAGTGCCCACTTATCCGTGTTACCCCTGCCCCGATTTTGTTGGCATATCTCTTGCTACCCCTCTGGCATCGCCATTCGGATAGCCACTCAGAGGTTCCACAATGTCAAACAGCAATGATTTTCCGCTCGTCGAAGCGCCTGCCTCAGGGCGCAAAGGCGTATTTTCGATCTCCATGGTCCTGTTCAGCTTCACCTTTTTTACCGGCACGATGTTCGCGGGCGGCAAGCTTGGCGTCTCTTTTTCGATTGTGAACCTGCTATGGATTGCGGTTATCGGTAACTTTCTGCTGGCGCTATACGCCGCGTCGCTCGGTTGGATTGCCGCGCGCAGCGGGCTGAATACCGTGCTGATGGGGCGCTTTTGCTTCGGGGAAATCGGCAGCAAGCTCGCCGATTTTATTCTCGGTTTCGCCGAACTGGGCTGGTACGCCTGGGGTACCGCGACGGTCGCTATCTCGCTGGTCAAAATCCTCGCCCTGCCCGAGGCGATGACCATTCCGCTGATGATCCTGTTTGGGATCCTGTTCTGCGTGACCGCGCTGGTGGGCTACAAGGGGCTGGATGCGCTATCGCGCGTGTCGGTGCCGCTGATGTTTATTCTGCTGGTCGTTTCTATGTATCTTGCCGCCCATCACGTCGGCGGCTGGCAGGCGATGACCAAAATCGAACCGGGCGAAACCATGACCTGGTCGGCGGCGATCACCATGGTGTTCGGCACCTTCGCCAGCGGCGCAACCCAGGCGACGAACTGGACCCGTCTGGCTAACTCCAGCCGCACCGCTATCGTCGCCAGTATGAGCAGCTTCCTCGTCGGTAACGGGCTGATGATTGTTGCCGGGGCGTGGTGCGCCATCGTTTATCAGCAGGCCGACATTGTGGAGGTACTGATTTTACAGGGACTGTCCGTCGCCGCGGTGGTCATGCTGTGCCTCAACCTGCTGACGATTCAGGGGCCGACGATTTACAACGTCTCGGCTGCCGCCTGCCATCTGCTGCGCAGCGAGCGCCGTCGTAGCCTGACCGTGGTCGCCGCTGGCGTCGGCATTCTGCTGGCCATTGGCGGGATGTATGAAATGCTGATCCCGTTCCTGGTGCTGCTCGGTAGTATCATCCCGCCCATCGGTGGCGTTATCCTCGCCGACTATTGGTTCTATCGCGGCGGGCGCTATCCGCTGCTGCAAACCGCCCGTTTACCGCGCTTTAACTGGTTGGGGCTCAGTGCCTACGCCGTCGGCGCGGTGGTGGCTTATCTGTCGCCGTGGATCGCGCCGCTGGTGGGGATTACCGTCTCCGCGCTGGTCTACATCGCCCTGATCCGCCTGAGCAAACGCCAGCCCGCCGCTGACTCAGTTGCGGAACAGTAACCATGAGTCTGACGGTCAATGAAATCCTCGCGCTGGACGGGCTCTCCGCCATGCGCCTGCGCGCGGGTAAACAGGGCCTCCAGCTGGCGGTTCGCTGGTACTACGTGGCGGAAAATGAAAATATCGCCGAGTGGATCATGGGCGGGGAACTGGTATTTATCACCGGGATCAACCATCCCCGCGATGAAGACAACTTGATTCATTTACTGATGGAAGGAAAGCAGCGCGGGATCGCCGGGATGGTGATCCTGACCGGTGACCAATATATTCAGGCGATTCCACCGCGGCTGATCGCGCTGGCCGACGAACTGGGCATCCCGCTAATTGAACAGCCCTATCTGCTGAAGATGGTGATTGTTACCGAACGCATCGGCACCGCGCTGGTGCGCAGCGAGAACGCCCTGCAATCACAGCGCGATATTCTGCTGCAACTGCTAACCGGCGACTATCCCGACCTGCAAATCCTGCATCAGCGTGCGCTCCACCAGCAGCTGGATTTTACCCGCCCGCTGCGGGTAGCGGCGCTGCGCCTTGAGGGGATAGCGCGCCTGTTTCGCCAGTTTCCGCCCGAGCAGGCCGAAGCCTGGCTCCAGCAGGCCCGCCGCACCGTGCGCCAGCGCTTGCAGCAGCAGCTCAATCAGCAGGGAAACCCTTTTCCGCTGGTCGAGCGCAGCAATATGTTTCTCTTCCTGCTCCCGGATGAGGAAGGCGAGTTTTATCAACAGAAAAAGTGGTTAGAGCAGTGGTTGCTGGCGCTGGCGGAAAGCGATGATAAGTTATCGCTGCTGTGCGGACTGTCCGCACCGGTGCAGCATCTACAGGGATATCAGCGCGCGCTGTCGCAGGCGCGCCAGGCGCTGGATCTCAGCGATAACCTGCGTCCGGCCCAACGCATCAGCGACTATCAGCAACTGGGCTTTATCAAGCTGCTTTCCGCCGTCAGCGACCCTGGGCTGCTAACCGACTTTATGCATGACACTCTCGGCTGCCTGATCGAACCCGACCGCAAAAGCCCGTGGCTGTTAATGGAGACGCTTGAAACGCTGCTCCAGGAGAGCGGCAACGTAGTCAGGGCCGCCGAGCGATTGGGTATTCACCGCAACACGCTGCATCAGCGCATCCAACGAATTGAAAAGCTGACAAGCTATCCGGTCAGCCATCCGCAATTTCATCTCAACGCCTCGGTCGCCCTGGCTATCTGGCGTATGTCGCAAAACCATTTACGGGAACAACCATGAAAATTATCAACGCGCGCCTGCGCCATAAAGAAGCGCTCTATACCCTTGATCTCCAGGACGGTTTGATTAAAAGCATCACCGCGCAGGCCGCCGCGCAGGCGGTTGAGGCCAACGATATCGACGCGCAGCAAAAGCTGGTGATCCCGCCGTTCGTCGAACCGCATATCCACCTCGACGCCACCCTGACGGCGGGCGAACCGGAGTGGAATATGAGCGGCACGCTGTTTGAGGGCATCGCCCGCTGGAGCCAGCGTAAAGAGAGCGTCACGGTTGAAGATACGCGCCAGCGCGCGCTGAAAACTATTGGTATGCTGCGCGATAACGGCGTACAGCACGTGCGTACCCATATTGATGTCACCGACCCCTCCCTGACCGCGCTGGAAGCCATGCTGAGGGTAAAAAAAGAGGCGGCCCATCTTATCGACCTGCAAATCGTCGCCTTCCCGCAGGAGGGCATCGAATCCTTCCCCGGCGGGCGCGAGCTGATGACCCGCGCTATCGAGATGGGTGCCGATGTGGTCGGCGGCATTCCGCATTACGAAAATACCCGCGACAAGGGCGTTAGCTCAGTGATGTTTTTGATGGATCTGGCCCAGCGCCACGGCTGCCTGGTGGACGTGCACTGCGATGAAATTGACGACCCGCAGTCACGTTTTCTGGAAGTGCTGGCGGAAGAAGCCCGGGTTCGCGGCATGGGCGCGCAGGTCACCGCCAGCCATACCTGCGCGATGGGCTCTTACGATAACGCCTACTGTTCGAAGCTGTTCCGCCTGTTAAAAGCCTCGGGGATCAGCTTTATCTCCTGCCCGACCGAAAGCATTCACCTGCAGGGGCGCTTTGATACCTGGCCGAAACGCCGTGGCGTGACCCGGGTGGCGGAGCTGGACCGCGCCGGGATCAACGTCTGCTTTGCTCAGGACTCCATTCAGGATCCGTGGTATCCGCTGGGCAACGGCAATATCATGCGTATCCTCGACGCCGGGCTGCACATCTGCCACATGCTGGGGTATGAAGATTTGCAGCGCTGTCTCGATCTCATTACCGATAACAGCGCCCGGGCGCTGTGCCTGGGCGATAACTACGGTATTGCCGAAGGACGTCCGGCGAACCTGCTGATCCTTGATGCAGAAAACGACTATGACGCCGTGCGCCGCCAGGCCAAAGTGCTGACCTCCATTCGCCATGGCGACATTATTTTGCAGCGCCAGCCGGAACAGATTTGCTATCCAAACTGATGCATTAAACACCCGGCAGGTTACCCTGCCGGGCTAAAAATCACTGATGCGCTCCGGCCCTGCGCCGCTCACCTTCATCATGGCGGAAAAATGCTGCTGAATAAGCTGCGCCTTGAGCGGCTTAAACTGCGGGTCGTGCCAGCGGTCATGAAATTCATGCGGATCGTTATCTAAATCAAACAGCTCCCCCTCTTCAGCATCGTGATAAACAATCAGTTTATAGCGACCATCAAAATACATGCTGGCGCGCGAACCGATGCTGCCGGGAAAGCCAAGCGCGTCAAAATATTCGCTCAGCACATAGGGCTTATGCTGATGCAGCGCGCTGTCGCCATTGAGCAAAGCGTACAGAGACAGTCCCTGGTTCTGCGCGGGTATCGGTAGCCCCGCGCTCTCCAGCAGCGTCGCTGGAATATCTACCAGCTCGACTAAGGCATTCGAGCGCCTCTGCGGCGCGAAACGCTGCGGCCACGAAACGATCAGTGGCACATGCACCAGCCCTTCATAAAAGCGGCAGCCCTTGTAGAGTAGGCCGTGATCGCCCAGCATCTCTCCGTGATCGCTCATAAAGATAACCAGCGTATTCTGCCGCTGCCCGCTCTCATCAAGCAGCGAGGTCAGGCTGCCGACCAAATCATCTATCTGAGCTATCATGGCGAAATAGGCCGCGCGAATGGCCTTCGCATCCCAGGATTCCGGCGGCGTGTCATGGCTGCCTTGCAGGCTTTCCCCCTCTACCGCCACGTTCGGATTGACAGCCTTTTTGGTCTGCTGGTCGACCCGCGTAAAACGCGCCTGATGGGCCAGATCGCTTTCGGCAAACAGCGGTGGGCGAATGGCATCCGCATCAATACGCTGCAAATACGCCTGCGGCGGGTCAAACGGCGGATGCGGATCGTAGAGGTTAATGCTGAGGAACCACGGCGACTGCTGATGGCGGGAGATAAATTCCCGCGCCCGCTCTGTCGCCCAGGTGGTCTGGTGAAATTCCGCCTCAACTCCCGGATAAATCGCGCCCTGCGCGTGGGCGTATAGCGCCTGCGGATCGACGCCTTTCTCTTCCAACCACGTCTGATAATCGTGGCCCTCCGACCAGTCTGGGTGCGGATGTTGGCTCCAGTAAAACTCATCGTAGCCATCGTCGGGACGCTGCTCTACGCCGTGCTGGCTGGCGGAAAGATGCAACTTACCAATCAGCCCGGTGCGATATCCCGCCTGCTGAAATGAACGAGGCAACAGATGCAGGTGCTCGGGAAAGCGGCGGTTGCCGTTGCGCTGTATTTGATGCGCAATCGGGTACATTCCAGTCAGAAACGATGCCCGGCTGGGGGTACAAATTGGGCTTTGCACATAGGCGCGTTCAAACAGCACTCCGGCAGCGGCAAGGTTATCAATGTGCGGCGTCTGCGCGCCGGGCGTCCCAAGACAGGAAAGCGTATCCCAACGCTGCTGGTCGGTACATATCCACAAAATATTCGGTTGGTTCATGGGAGCATCGCTTACTGTTTATGGCCCGCATGTCAGCGGGCCGTCACACCGTGGGTTAAACCTCAGAAGAAACGTCCTGGGGCGTTAACCCCAGCCGCTCAAAGGCTTCCGGCGGCGCATCGTTTTTCGCCATTAAATCGACCATTAACTCGCTAAGCTGCTGCTCAACTACCGGGTCGTACAGCGGGGCGAGCTGCCCCGGGTCCTCAGCCAGGTCGTACAGGCGGGTCTCTTTTTCCAGGAGCGACCCCGGCCCATAGTTGTTATACATCGGCGAGGTATCGATAACCGGCACTTTCAGCAGTGGAACGCCTTTGGTGAAGGGGAAAGGTGCAGCCAGCGTGGTATCCGCCAGCTCTTCGGTGCTGAAACGCGAGGTGATATGCGTCGGCATCAGCGTATACTGGTAAATCTCCTGCTCGCTGAGGTTTTCCGGGTAGCGGTGGTAGGTATAGCGGCCATCGGTCACGTTGACCGCCCCGCCGAAATAGCCAAAGAGAATGCCCTCCCGTAGCGCCCGATCCTGCGCCACAACCGGCAGCAGCGAGTGTCCTTGCATCTCCGCCGGGCGTTTCGCGCCGTGAATATCAAGGAAGGTGGCGGCAAGGTCCGGCGTCTGGGTCAGAGCCTGCCTGCGCTGCCCGGCAAAGTGCGCGTACTCAGGATGGTGAATAAACAGCGGAATATGCGCCACCTCCTCGTACATGTTCATGCGGTTTTTCGCCCAAAAGTCATGCTCGCCCAGCAGGAAACCGTGGTCGGTGGAGAGCACCAGCACGGTGTCCTTCCACAGATCGTGTTGATCAAAATAATCCAGCACATCGCCAAGCAGCGAATCGCACAGCGCAATTAGCCGATAGTAATTGGCGCGAAGTTCCTCGCCCTCTTCCGGTAGTTCATCGACGCGACCATAGCGCGGCCAGTCAAGAACCGGCCCGGTCCAGTCGGTGTTAATCACATTATAAAAACGCTCCGGGGCGGTAAATGGCTCATGCGGATCGAAGGTTTCAATTTGTAGGAACCAGTTGTCAGCATGGCGATTGGTATCCAGAAACTCCAGGCCACGAGCAAAGCATTGCACCGAGGGGAAGTCTTTCTCTTCGCGGATATACTCCCGGTTGATGATATTGCGCGCTTTTAAATCCCGCCGTCCGTTTGCAAACTGCGAGGGATGGTATTTTTCCCGCAGGCGCTCCCAGTGCGGCTGCACCATCGCCTTCCACGGGTCGCCCTCCTGACCGCGAATAAACTCAAACGAATCATAACGGTTATGATAGGTCGCGCCGCCATCTTCAAAATAGTGGTTATGATCGGTGATCAGATGGCTGTAGACCCCCTGCTGATACAACAGCTCAGGGAAAGAGTTATCAAAGGGCTCCAGCGGCCCCCAACTACGGTGCAAAAAACTCAGGCGACCGGTCTGCATATCGCGTCTGGCGGGCATACACGGCATGCTGCCGACATAGTGGCGATCGAACGCCACTGAGTGCCGCGCCAGACGGTCAAAGTTCGGTGTTGGCACATGCTGGCCACCGTAAGGCGACAGAGCCAGACGGTTCAGTGAATCAAACAGCAGGAAGACGGTACGCATTATTGCTCCTTAGTCAGGGGAATTCTTTCGCCGCTTTCGGCATCAAACAGGTGAATGTGGCGAACATCCGGCAGCAGGCGGATGCTATCGCCCGGCTGGAGTTCAAGCCGCTGGCGGAAGGTACAAGTCAGGGTTTCGCCGCCCAGACGGGCGTTGATCAGGGTTTCCACACCGGTGGGCTCGGTAACGTCAACCTCAGCAGGCAGACCATCAGCAGAATTGAGAACAAAGTGCTCCGGTCGGATGGCGTAAATCAGCGCCCTTCCGGCAAGATGCGCCAGGTTATCCGCCAGCGGCAGAAGCAGACCGGAATCGCTGACAAAACCTTCGCCATCGTCAGAAATGCGACCGGATACGCGGTTGATCTCCGGCGAACCAATAAATGAGGCGACAAACAGGTTACGCGGCTGGTCGTATAGCTCCAGCGGGGTCGCCACTTGTTCAATACGCCCCTGATTCATAATGGCGATCCGATCGGCGAGGGTCATCGCCTCTATCTGATCGTGGGTCACGTAGATCATCGTGGCGTCCAGCTGTTGGTGGAGTTTTTTGATCTCAAGGCGCATATCCACCCGCAGCTTGGCATCGAGGTTCGACAACGGCTCATCGAACAAAAAAACCTCGGGGTTGCGCACCATCGCCCGACCTATTGCCACCCGCTGGCGCTGACCGCCGGAGAGCTCGCGCGGGTGACGCGCCAGCAGCGGCGTAAGCTGTAGCGCTTCGGCAGTAGCGTTGACCCGCCCGGTAATTTCCTGCTTTTTCACCCCTTTTATCTTCAGCGAGAAGCCCATGTTCTCCGCCACGCTCATATGCGGATAAAGCGCATAGCTCTGGAAAACCATGGCAATATCGCGCTCGCTGGCGGGTATCTCATTGATATCGCTCCCCTGGAGCAAAATTCGCCCATTCTCAACCTCCTCCAGCCCGGCGATCATCCGTAATAGTGTGGATTTTCCGCAGCCGGAAGGCCCGACGAGGACAATAAACTCCCGCTTTTCAATATGCAGATCGATATTCTGCAAGACCGTGACGTTGCCGTATTTCTTATTGACGCTCTCGATTGCAACCGCGCTCATTGGATTTTCCTTTTTAATGTCATGCCTTCACCGCGCCGGACAGTAATCCTTTGACGATAAAGCGCTGGCCCACCACGAGCAGCAGCAGTACCGGAATCGAAACCAGCAGGGATGAAGAGGCCATTTCCGCATAGCGAATCTGTTCATTTTGCGAAAAAGCAGTGATGTATACGGGCAAAGTTCGCGCCTGCTCCGAACTGAGAATTAACGCTATCGGAAAGTCATTCCACACAAACAGCAGCACCAGAATCGTCGTTGCGGTCATACCGGATCTAATCAGCGGTACGAAAACGTAGCGAAAGCGTTGCCAGTGGCTACAGCCGTCAACGCTGGCGGCATCCAGCAGCTCTTTAGGGATCTCGCGGGCAAACGTCACGCCCAGCCAGAGCGCCATGGGTAGCCAGGCGGCCACGCTGGCGATAATGATGGCAATCCGCGTATCGTAGAGGCCCAACTGGCGAAAAAGATTGAACCAGGAACCCACAAAGGTCACCACCGGCAACAGGTTGAACAGCAGGCACCAGCCAAGCAGAACCGCCCCTAACGCGGGAGGCAGCTTACGTACGGTGGTCAGCGCGTAGGCGGAAAACAGCGTCACGGCGACGATAATCGCGGTCGTGGTCAGCGTAATCACCACGCTGTTGACGAAATAAGCGCTAAACATCGAGCCGGGGTCGAATAACAGCTCACGCAAAGTATTCAGCGTCGGCGTAAACACAAAACGGGCGAGCAGAATATCGATTTGCTTTTTAAATGCGGTGCTCAATAACCAGATAAAAGGAAACAGCACCAGCACAGCGTACAACGTGATTGCGGCGCCACGACCAGCCGTAAACAGCCGGGCGCGCCCGCGTAGCGATAGCAGCATCAGCTTATCCTCCGCTTACGTAGGCTCATCAATACCACCAGCAGCAGAGCAATAATGAAGAAGGTAAACAGGGACATCACTGCCCCCAGCCCCTCACGGTCCTCAATAAAAAAGGCGCGATAAATGGAGTAGCTGACCATCTCGGTGGCAGTGCCTGGCCCGCCTTTGGTCAGCAGATAGATTTCATCAAAGACCTTGAACGAGAAGATGATGCGCAGCATCAGGGTTATCAATAACGCTGGCCACATCATGGGTAAAATGACGAAACGCAGGCGCTGCCAGCGGCTGCAACCATCCAGTTGGGCAGCCTCCAGCACCTCGCGGGGCAGCGCCTTCAGGCCCGCAAGCAGCAGCAGGAAGGAAAACGGCGTCCAGTGCCAGACATCAACCACAATCACCGATAGAAACGCCAGCGATGGTGTTCCCAACCAGTCAGGCGGTACGATATCCAGTTGACTCAGCACCACGTTAAGAACCCCAGAGTCGTTGTTGAGGATCAGTCGCCACATCGCACCGATTACGATGGGAGAAATCACAATCGGCAGCAGCAGGATGGTTGTCAGTAAACGCGGCTCTTTCTTCATATCGTTAACCGCCAGCGCCAGCGCAAAACCGATAACAACTTGCAGCGTCACGGCAATAACGGAAAATGCCAGCGTATTGACCAGCCCCGGCCAGTAGTAGGGATTGGCAAGAAAAGCGCGAATATTATCCAGTCCGACAAACCGGGTGACGGCGCGTCCATCCTGCCAGCTCACCTCCTGGGTAATCAGGCTGAAAAGATGGATCACTGGGGTAACCATCAACGCGGCAATAATGACAATCAGCGGCGTCAATGCTAGCCACGGCCACCAGTCACGGTGCTGATGGCGTGAAGAGGATAAGGGCCGAAGCACGGAGAGAGGTTGTCCAGACATAGCGATTATCCTTTGCTCGCGGCATCATCAGGCAGATCCGGCGGAAGCTGCGTTTGATAACCCGCAGCCGACAGCAGCTGATGCACCTGATGTGCGGCGGTATTCAGCGCCTTCTCCGCCGACTGTTCACCACTTAGCGCTTTGTAAAGCTGGAGCCCCAGCAGCGCGTTGATCTGGGCGGACTCCTTAACCGGGCTAATAATCTGCGCCTCGGCGGTCGCTTCCGTCAGCGCAGGTAAGAAGTTGAGCGGGTCTTTTGCAACACCCACCAGGTCGGAACGTACCGGCACACCGCCAGATTCATACAGATATACCTGACTGGCCTGTTCTTCATACCATTTGAAGAAATCCAGCGCCGCCTGCTTGTTTGCCGCCGGAATATTCTGTGGGATACCGCCGACCCAGTGCCCTGCGGCATAAACACCCTTCGCTCCAGCGGGGTGAGGAATAACCGTGACGCCATACTTATCCGTGACAATGGAGCTATCCGGATTGCTCAGCGGGCCCCGAGCTGCCGCCACAATATTCGCCTGCGCGGCCTTCCCGGTGGCGAAAAGCTGAATTAACTCCCCCTGGGTTAATGCGCCTGGATTGCTGTAACCCGCTTTGGCAATGGCGATATAGTATTTAAGCCCACGCAACGTTTCCGGGCTATTGAGGATAATATTAAAATCACCTTCGCGCGGATCCTTAAATATCCCACCACCGGCAGAGAGCAGGAAGGGGGAAATATCAAAAACGATATCCTGCGGACCACCACGAATCAAAAAACCATTCTGGCGCGGCGGCTGATGCAGTTTTTTTGTATTCTCGGTTAACTCTTCCCAGGTTTTCGGCGGGGTCAGCCCGGCCTTCTGGTAAATATCTTTGCGATAATAAAACAGCTGCGGATTCGCGGTAACCGGGAAGGTATAGAGATCGCCGGATTGTTTATTGAAAACCTTGCGCGCATTGTCCCAGTAAAGCGCATCGCCAAATGTCAGTACCTGCTCAGGCAGGCGATAATCGGCCTCAATGCTTTTAATCGGCGTCAAAAAACCGCCACCATAGAACTCCCCTAACCAGTTGATATCTATCATAGTGATATCATAGACCCCCTCCTTCGCCCGCACCGAACTGCGAATTTTATCGAGTAATCCGCCGTAGGGTACCGCATCGATACTGACGTTATTTCCGGTGTCTTGATTATATTTTTCGACCGTTTTTTTAAAGCCATCGAGCCATGGCGACTGGTTGATAACGATTTTAACATTGGCCGCATAGGCTGTAGATAAGGAAGGCAACGCCAGCATAGTTAATATCGCCGCGCCGGAAATACGCAAAAAATGGTTTCTTGCCACAGGTTTGACTCCGCAAGTTATAAATCGAACAATATTTATATTCAGCCCTGGTAATACAGATGAAATTAGCTTGCGGAAATAATTGCTGTCTATAACGCAGATAGCATAACTTATGCGTCACATGAATATGCTATAAAAATAGAGTTTAGTTTTTTGTTTTATAAAGAATTTTTATTTTAGCCACACATATATCTATATTATTACAATGCTTAGTGAAATAAATGATTAGGAATAATATATATCAAAAGCTGACAGGGAAAGCGCATCAACCCTCTGCTCGCCCGGGGATTTATGTGGTACCTTCTTACTACTTTTCGTTACCGACCATGGCTCCCTGAGAACAACCCGTACCCTGATACTATGAGCGAAAAAAAATGGATTAAGGCTGAGGACGTTGCCCGACTCGCAGGCGTCTCTCGTTCGGCGGTTTCCCGTACCTTTACGCCCGGCGCATCGGTGGCGGATAAAACCCGACAGAAAGTTCTCGCCGCTGCGGAAACGCTTGGCTATCAGGTCAATATCATCGCCCGCACGATGATTACCGGCAGCAGCAATTTTATCGGCATCGTCACTGCCGGATTTGATAACCCGTTTCGTAGCAAGCTGCTGTCGCCGCTGGTCCACCAACTGGCACTCAACGGTTTTATGCCGCTGCTGATGAACGCTGACGATCCGCAGCAGCTTGCTCCGTCGCTTAAACAACTGCTGAGCTACCACGTCGCAGGAGTCATTATCACCTCCGGGGCACCGCCGCTGTCGCTGGCGGAAGAGTATCTGGAGCGAAAAATCCCGGTGACGCTTATCAACCGTCACGCCGACTTAACCGGCTGCGACCGCGTTTGCAGCGATAACGCCCAGGGTGCAAAAATGGTTGCCGATTTATTTACCCAGCGTCAGTGGCAACAGGCCGGGTTTATTGGCGAAAGTCTGGATAACTTCAGCACCCGGCAGCGCTACGAAGCGTTTGTCGCCCATACTCAAGGTATGGACGTTGCCGCGCATTTCTGCGAAAGCGCCGGTTATCAGGCAGGCTTTGCCGCCGCCAGGCAGTTGCTCGCAGCGCATCCGCAGCTCCAGGCACTATTTTGCGCCACTGATATGCTGGCGCTCGGCGCGCTGGACGGTCTGCGGGCAGATAACCCTTCCGCGCCCCTGCCAGCAATTGTTGGCTTCGATGATATCCCCCAGGCCGACTGGCAACCCTACCAGCTCACCACCGTGCAGCAGAATACCGCCCTGCTCGCCCATCACGCGGTGGATCTACTGGTCACTAGGATCGCCAAGTTCAGCCTGCCCTCGCGACACCGCGAAGTACCGGTGAAATTAATCATTCGTCAAAGCGCAAAATGAAAATTTTATTTTATGCAGACGCGATCACAGAATAATCTTTAAGATCCCTCCACACTCATTTCGCCCTTCGGGGCTATTTTTTACACGCAAAATGCACACGTGTGCAAAAATGGAGAATAAGCATGAAACCCCTGGAATCAGATGCTCTGCAAGCCCGCTATCGCCTGGCCTGCGAGCTGGCTAAGGCCGGTGCGGAATTAGCTTTCGAATACTATCAACAGCGCGACCGGCTGGCGGTGGATCACAAAGGCGATGACCTACAGGATGTGGTCAGCATCGCCGATAAGCGGGTCGAAGAGTTTGTTAAGCAACGCATTCTCGGCGCGTTCCCACAGGATGGTTTTCTTGGCGAGGAGAGCGGAACGCAGATGCCAGACGCCCGCGTGCTGTGGGTGGTCGACCCTATCGACGGCACCAGCTGTTTTCTTAACGGCCTGCATACCTGGTGTCTTTCGCTGGCTATCGTCGCCGACGGCGAACCGGTTATCGGCGTGGTGTATGACCCCAACCATCGCGAGCTGTTCCACGCCCTGAAAGGCCAGGGCGCGTGGCTCAATGACGCGCCTGTCACGCCGCATCCGGCAGCCACGGTCAAAGAGGGAGTCATGGGCGTCGGCACCTCACACCGCGTAACGCCTGCTCTCTTCCTGCCTTTCCTCGATGCGCTGCTCAGCGACGGCGGCATGTTTATCCGCAACGGCTCCGGGGCATTAATGAGCGCGTGGGCGGCGGCGGGACGCTTAATCGGCTACTACGAACCGCATATGAATCCGTGGGATGGCCTGCCGGGGCTGGTGCTGATGCGCGAAGCAGGCGGCCTCACCAACGACTACCTGGCAGCGGATGGCATTCGCAATGGCAACCCGCTGCTGCTGGCCAGTAAAACGCTTTACCCACAATTAAAAAACATGCTTTGCCACCCATTACCTTAACCCGTATGGGGTCAGGCTTTATCTGATTATGTACTCTACACAACGAAAATGAACCCTCAAGGATGAACCACACTAATCAGTCAGGCCTCCGACCTTCGGAGATAACACAATGTCTGGAATTATCGCATTTTTTCGCGCTTCGCCGCCCAAAACGGGCGGAGAGTTCAACGAGCAGCGCTTTCGCAGCGTGCGCTGGCAAACCTTTATTGCCATGACCCTGGCGTACGTCACGTTCTATGTTTGCCGGCTGTCGTTTACCGTCGCCAAGAGCGCGCTGGTTGAGCTTGGCATCACTCCGACCGAGCTTGGCATGATCGGCTCAACGCTGTTTTTTAGCTACGCCATCGGCAAGCTGGTGAACGGTTTTATCGCCGATCATGCCAACGTCGTGCGCTATATGAGCCTCGGGCTGCTGCTGAGCGCCGGGATGAACCTGATGATGGGAATGACCACCAACGCCATGCTGCTGGCCATCTTCTGGGGGATCAACGGCTGGGCGCAATCGATGGGCGTCGGCCCGTGCGCGGTGTCGCTGGCGCGCTGGTACGGCTGCAAAGAGAGGGGCACCTTTTACGCCATCTGGTCAACGGCGCATAACATCGGCGAAGCGATGACCTATATGGTGATCGCGGCGGTGATTGCCGGGTTCGGCTGGCAGATGGGCTATCTCTCGACCGCCGCGCTCGGCGCTGCCGGGGTGGTGCTGCTCCTGCTGTTTATGCGCGACTCCCCGCAAAGCAGCGGCTTTCCGTCAATCAACGTGATTCGCGATGAACCGCAGGAGGAGACCGAAGCGCGTGGCTCGGTGTTTAAAAACCAGCTGCTGGCGCTGCGCAATCCGGCCTTGTGGACGCTGGCGCTGGCCTCGGCATTTATGTATATCGACCGCTATGCAGTGAACTCGTGGGGGATCTTCTTCCTTGAGCAGGATAAAGCCTACTCAACGCTGGAAGCTTCCGGGATTATTGGGGTCAACGCCATCGCGGGTATTGCCGGAACCATTATTGCCGGGATGCTCTCTGACCGCTTTTTCCCGCGTAACCGCAGCGTGATGGCCGGGTTTATCAGCTTGCTCAACACCGCAGGCTTCGCGCTAATGCTCTGGTCGCCGCACGGCTACTACAGCGATATTCTGGCGATGATTATCTTCGGCGCGACCATTGGCGCATTGACCTGCTTCCTCGGCGGATTAATTGCCGTCGATATCTCATCGCGCAAAGCCGCAGGCGCAGCGCTCGGCACCATCGGCATCGCCAGCTACGCGGGGGCCGGCCTCGGCGAGTTTCTGACCGGGATAATCATCGACAAAACGGCAATTATCGAAAACGGTAAAACGCTGTACGACTTCAGTACGCTGTCGCTGTTTTGGGTGGGCACCGGCCTGATGTCCGCGCTATTCTGTTTTACCACCGCCGCGATTGTCGCCAGGCGACACGCGATAGAACGTCAGACTTCATTCTCTTCATAACCCTTTAACCCATAAGGAAGATCTTATGATGCCTGTACGACATCAGGTTTTGCTACGCCTGCTGCTTGCCTGCGCCCTGCCGCTGCTGGCGGCCCCGGGCCACGCCGCTGCGCAATATCAACTGGAAAAAGTGGTTGAACTCAGCCGCCATGGTATTCGCCCGCCAACGCCAGGCAACCGGGAAGCCATCGAAGCCGCAACCCAGCGCCCGTGGACCCAGTGGACCACTCACGACGGCGAATTGACCGGCCATGGCTATGCCGCAGTGGTGAATAAAGGGCGCGAAGAAGGCGCACACTATCGCCAGCTCGGCCTGCTGACTGCGGACTGCCCGGCAAGCGGAGAGATTTACGTTCGCGCCAGCCCCTTGCAGCGCACGCGAGCCACCGCACAAGCGCTGGTTGATGGCGCATTTCCCGGCTGCGGCGTAGAGATTCATCACGTCAGTACCGACGCCGACCCGCTGTTTCAGACCGATAAGTTTGCCGCCACGCAAACCGACCCCGCTCGCCAGCTGGCGGAGGTGAAAGCGAAAGCCGGAGATCTGGCACAGCGTCGGCAGGCGCTGGCTCCGGTGATTCAGTTGCTAAAAAACGCAGTATGCGTAGCCAATAAGCCCTGCCCGGTGTTTGATCTACCGTGGCAGGTGGAGCAGAGCAAAAGCGGCAAAACGTCGATTAGCGGGCTGAGCGTGATGGCTAATATGGTCGAGACACTGCGCCTGGGCTGGAGCGAAAACCTGCCGCTCAGCCAGCTGGCGTGGGGCAATATCACCCGCTCCAGTCAGATTACCGCCCTGCTGCCGCTGCTGACGGAGAACTACGACCTGAGCAACGACGTTTTTTATACCGCGCAAAAACGCGGGTCGATTCTGCTCAACGCCATGCTTGAAGGGGTGAAAGAAGACGCTACGCCGAACGTGCGCTGGCTGCTGCTGGTGGCCCACGATACCAATATCGCCATGGTACGTACGCTGATGGATTTTAGCTGGCAGCTACCGGGATACAGCCGGGGTAATATCCCGCCGGGCAGCAGCCTGGTGCTGGAACGCTGGCGCGATACCCACAGCGGTCAACGCTACCTCCGCGCCTACTTCCAGGCGCAAGGTCTGGACGATTTACGCCGTCTGCAAACGCCGGATAGCCAGCACCCGATGCTGCGCCAGGAGTGGCGTCAGTCAGGTTGCCAGACGACTGATGTCGGGACGCTGTGCCCTTACCAGGCGGCGCTGACGGCGCTGGGCCAGCATATCGACCGGCAGTCCGCTCCGGCGGTTGAGATGGTGCTGCCATGATTTAATTATCGTACCCGCACGCTTGTCAGGTGGCGGCTAGCGCCTTACCTGACCGACAACCGTTTCGTAGGCAATTGAAAGAGGTGCGCTTTATCCATAACGGACGCGAAGCGATGGAGGTAGCTTCGCGTTTTAACTTAAGCGCTTTCTAACGCAAACGCCCCGGCTGCAACCTGCGCCGGGGTCACCACGCCGCTGTCCAGTACCCAGCCGCTAATCAGCGCGGCGGGCGTCACGTCAAACGCTGGGTTGTAGACCGCCGCGTCTTTCGGCGCCCACTGTACCGCGCCAAAACTTCCGGCCACGCCAGTCACTTCCGCCGCCGCCCGCTGCTCAATCGGGATCGCCGCGCCGTTCGGGCAATGACGGTCAAGCGTAGTTTGCGGCGCAGCCACGTAAAACGGGATCTGGTGATACTTCGCCAGCACCGCCAGAGAATAGGTGCCGATTTTATTCGCCACGTCGCCGTTGGCCGCAATACGGTCAGCACCGACCCAAACCGCATCGACCTCTCCCTGCGCCATCAGGCTGGCAGCCATCGAATCGGTGATCAGACGATACGGTACGCCCAGCTCCCCCAACTCCCAGGCGGTCAGACGTCCGCCCTGTAACAGAGGACGCGTTTCATCCACCCACACGTTTGCCACTTTCCCCTGTTCGTGCGCCAGCGCAATCACCCCCAGCGCGGTGCCGACTCCCGCTGTCGCCAGACCGCCGGTATTACAGTGGGTTAACAGGCGGCTGCCCGGCGTGACCAGCGCGCTGCCCGCTTCGGCAATATGGGCGCAAAGCTGCTTATCTTCTTCGATCAGGCGCAGCGCCTCCGCTTCCAGCGCCTGGGGATAATTCTCTTCCGCCAGCGCCAGCTTCATGCGATCGAGATTGTTCATCAGGTTCACCGCCGTCGGGCGCGCCGCGCGCAGCGTCTCCAGCGCCTGAGAAAGTTCATCGCGGGTCAGGCCGCGCTTCCCCAGCAGCGCCAGCAGCAGGCTGGCAGAAAGGCCAATCAGCGGTGCGCCGCGTACCCGTAGCGCGAGAATATGGTCCACCAGCAGCGCCACGTTATCCGCCGCCAGCCAGCGTTTCTCCTGCGGTAGAGCCTGCTGGTCAAGAATAAAGAGCTGATTTTCGCTTACCCGCAGGCTGGTGGTCTGTAGTGTCTGCATTTAGTTAAATCCCTGTTGCGTTGTTGTATCACATTGTGTCAGGATGGAATCCAGAAGTATAGACGTCTGAACGGCTTAATCAGAATTTTGAGGATCAAGGCAATGTCGCAATACCATACTTTCACCGCCAACGATGCGGTGGCTTACGCACAACAATTTGGCGGTCTCGATAACCCGTCAGAACTGGTGTCCGCACAGGAAGTGGGCGACGGCAACCTCAATCTGGTATTTAAAATTTTTGATAACCAGGGCGTCAGCCGGGTTATCGTTAAGCAGGCCCTGCCCTACGTGCGCTGCGTCGGGGAGTCCTGGCCGCTAACGCTCGACCGCGCCCGCCTTGAGGCGCAAACCCTGGTCGCTCACTATCAGCACTGCCCGCAGCACACGGTACAAATTCTGCATTTCGATCCCGAGCTGGCGGTGATGGCGATGGAAGATCTCTCCGATCACCGCATCTGGCGCGGCGAGCTGATTAACAACGTTTACTACCCGCAGGCCGCCAGCCAGTTGGGGGAATACCTGGCCCAGGCGCTGTTTCACACCAGCGACTTTTATCTGCATCCGCATGAGAAAAAGGCCCAGGTGGCACAATTTATTAACCCAGAGATGTGCGAAATCACCGAGGACCTGTTCTTTAACGATCCGTATCAGGTTCACGAGCGCAATAACTACCCCGCGGCGCTGGAAGCCGATGTCGCCGCCCTGCGCGACGATGCCCAGCTAAAGCTGGCGGTGGCCGCGCTGAAGCACCGTTTCTTCTCCCATGCCGAAGCGCTGCTGCACGGCGATATCCATAGCGGCTCGATATTCGTCGCCGAAGGCAGCTTTAAAGCTATCGACGCCGAGTTTGGCTATTTCGGGCCGATTGGTTTTGATATCGGCACCGCCATCGGCAACCTGCTGCTCAACTACTGCGGCCTGCCAGGGCATTTAGGTATTCGCGATGCCGCCGCCGCCCGTGAACAGCGTTTGAGCGATATTCAGCAGTTCTGGAATACCTTCGCCGAGCGTTTCCAGGCGCTGACGGCGGAGAAAACCCGCGATGCGGCGCTGGCTTACCCCGGCTATGCCTCCACGTTCCTGAAGAAAGCATGGGCCGATGCCATTGGCTTCTGCGGTACCGAGCTGATTCGCCGCAGCGTCGGGCTGTCGCACGTGGCGGATATCGACACTATTCAGGACGAAGCCATGCGCCATGAATGCCTGCGCCACGCCATCACGCTGGGTAAAGCGCTGATTGTGCTTGCCGATCGCATCGACAACGTCGAAGAGCTGATTGCGCGAATTCGTCAGTACGGTTAATGAGTATCAAGCGCCGCCTCCAGGTATTTCCCCACTTCCCCGGAGGCGATGCTGCGCATCTGTCCGGGCTACCAAACCCGCAAACCGCACAGACCCGTAGCCCGGACAGGCGCAACGCGCCGCCTCCGGGAAATATTCCTACCCCAGATACTCAATCACCGACAGCCCACCGTTATAATCGGTGCTGTAGATAATTCCCTGCGCATCAACAAACACGTCGCAGGACTGAATCACCTGCGGGCGGCCAGGGCGGGTATCCATCATTTTTGCCGGAGCGGCAGGCACCAGCGCCCCGGTTTCCACCGGTCGATAAGGGTTAGATATATCGTAAGAACGAACGCCCGCATTCTGGTACGTGGCAAAAATCAGCGTTGAACTGACAAAGCTACCGGGACGGTTTTCATGCAGATTATGCGGGCCAAAGTGCGCCCCTTTCGCCACGTAGTCGGTCTCATCCGGCTGCGGGAAAGTCGAAATACTCACCGGGTTTGTCGGGTCGCGAATATCAAACAGCCAGATCAGCTTCTCGCCATCCTGCTGGTTATCCAGCACCGCTTCATCAAGCACCACCAGCAGATCCCGGTCCGGTAGCGGCAGCGCGGTGTGGGTACCGCCGCCAAACGGCGGGCTCCAGTTGCGATGGCTAATCAACTTCGGCTGTGCGCGGTCTTTGACATCCAGCAGCGTCAGGCCACCGTCGCGCCAGCTACCGTAAGCGGTATCCCCGGCGATAATCGCGTGATGCAGGGCATAGCGCTTACCTTCCTGCCACTGCGGGGTTTCCCCTGCCGCCTGATTCATTCCCGGCAGCCACCAGCGCCCGGCGACTTCAGGTTTACGCGGATCGGCCAGATCGATGGTCAGGAAAATATAATCGCTAAAACCGTCGATCAGCGCGGAAACGTAGGCCCAGCGTCCACCGACGTACCAGATCCGATGAATACCGATCCCGTTGAGCGACAGAAAGCTGATTTCGCGCGGTTGATCCGGCTTCGAAATATCAAAAACCCGCAGTCCGGCGCTCCAGCCCTTATCCTGCACGTCGCTGACCGTCTCGCCCACCGAGCGGGTGTAGTAAACTTTCTCGTCAGCAAAACGGGTATCGGCAAACAGATCCCGGGCGTTGATCACCAGCAGCAGATCGTCATGGGCCTGCAAATGGACGTTCCAGGTACCGGGCGGCGCGGCAATGTTATTGACCGTTCGCGGATTTTTCGGATCGCGCACGTCGACCACCGAAAAGCCTTGCGACACCATATGGCCGATATACGCAAAGCCGCGGTGCACCATCAACTGGACGCCATCCGGGCGTCCCCCCTGTTCGCTATGCCCAATCAGCCGCATATTGCGGCTATATTCGGGGGTGGGTAATGCAGTCACGTTAGCTCCTGTTGCCGGGTGGCGGCTGCGCCACCGGGCATTATTTTGCCTTAGCTTCCAGAGTGGCGAACCACGGGGCGATAAAGTCTTCGGTCTGCCCCCAGCCCGGAATAATTTTACCCAGCGAGGCGACGTTCACCGCTCCCGGCTGCGCCGCCAGCAGCGCCTGCGGGATCGCCGCGGCTTTAAAGTCGTAGGTGGCCGGAGTCGCTTCACCAGCAATCTTATTGGCGATCAGACGCACGTTGGTCGCACCGATAAGCTTAGGATCCACCGCCACGCTCACTTTCCACGGGCTGCCGGATTCGCGCATCAGTTGCAGATCCTGGTTAGAAATATCGATGCTGTAGAGCTTGATCTCGGTGCGACCGTTCTCTTTCAGCGCTTTATAAGCGCCCTGGCTGAAGGCATCCCAGGTGCCCCAGATAGCATCAATTTTGCCTTTCGGGTATTTGGCTAAGATCGCGCCGACTTTGTTGGCGGTATCGCCCTGCACGTCAGAAGAGACGGCGCCAATCGACTCCAGCTCCTTGATGCCGGGGTTTTGCTTAAGCAGCGTCTGGTAAGCGGCCTGACGGCGCTCCATCGGCGGGAAGCCCGCGACCCACAGCTTGACGATATTGGCTTTGCCGTTGAAGTCTTTCACCAGTTGGCCAAAGGAGAGTTCGGTCAGCGAGGCATCATCCTGCTGAGTGACGGTCACGCCCGGAATTTCGCCGTTGACTGCGGTATCGAAGACCGAGACTTTAATCCCCGCGTCCACGGCTTTTTTTACCAGCGCGGTGGCGTAAGGGTCGCGTCCCTGGGAAAGAATAATGCCGTCATATTTCTGACTAATCGCCTGGTTAACGAAGTCCTGAAACTTAGCGTCATCGCCGTTGCTGAGGAAGGTGCTGATTTTAAAACCGAGCTTTTTGCCTTCCTGAATTGCCCCGGAGACAAACTGGGTAGTGTTATCATCAGAGCCCAAATTACGGATCACCGCGATGCGAATCGGGCCGCTATGTTCGGCAATCGCCGCCGGAACCGGCGTCGGGGTTTCAGCAAAGGCCGCCGCAGAGTTGAATAACCCCAGTGCGATGAGTGACAGCGTTATCTTTTTCATAGTGTTTACCCTGTAAAGTATTAGGTGCGGCGTTGAAAATAAGTCAGTGCCAGCGCGCCAGCCAGCACCAGCCCTTTAATAATGTCCATTGCGTAATACGGCACCGAGAGCATCACCAGGCCGTTGGAGAGCACCCCCAGAATCACCGCCCCCACCAGCGTACCGAGCGCGTTCGGTTTGCCGGAACCGGCCAGCGAAAAGCCTATCCACGCCGCCGCGACCGCATCCATCAGATAGCCGCTGCCGGCATTCACCTGTGATGAACCGATGCGCGAAGCCAGAAGAATGCCGCCCAGCCCTGCCAGCAGAGAGGCAATGACGTAGGCCGCCACTTTGTAGCGAGTGATCCGCAGGCCAGACAGGCGCGCCGCTTCCGGGTTGCCGCCGATGGCGTACATCCGCCGTCCGTGAGTGGTCAACGAGAGCGCCAGCTGGGCGATAACGGTCACCACCAGCATAATGATCACGATAGTCGGCACCTGCCCCAGCAGACCAAACGCCGCCGGAATCGCACCTTCCGCCATATCGCCGCTCGGCAGCACCATGTTTTCGGTGATTGATCCGCCGTAGCTGTAGGTCATCGCCACGCCCTGAATCACAAACAGGCTGGCAAGCGTCGCCAGCATGTCGGGAATACGCAGGATCACAATCAGAAAAGCGTTAAACAGCCCGACTAAAGTACAGAGCGCGAGGGTGATAAGAATCGCCTCGGTAGTGCCAAAGCCGTGCCAGACGAACAGCGAAATCACCAGCGCGTTGGCCAGCGAGGCGGTTGATCCCACCGACAAATCAAACCCGCCAATAGTCAGCGATATCGACACGCCGATGGCAATCACCGTCACGATGGCGATGGATCGCAGGATGTTGATGATGTTAAACGGGTCGAGGAAGTTGTCCGACGCCAGGCCAAAAACGGCGATCAGCAAAACAACGGTCAGCAACATGCCCCATTTGTAGAGAAAATCAAAAAATCGCTGACGGCCCGATACCGTCGCGTTAACTGTCAGGGCCTTACTCACGCTGCTGCTCCTCCGGTGGAGTAATAAAGAATGTTCTCTTCCCGGGCCTCAGCGCCGGGAATTTCCGCCACGATGCGCCCGTCCCACAGCACGCAGATGCGATCGCACAGACCAACCAGCTCGGAGAATTCGCCTGAGGCGTAAATCACTCCTTTGCCTTCCCGCGCCAGGCCGTCAATCAGATGGAATAAATCCGTTTTGGCTTTCACATCGACGCCTTTGGTCGGCTCATCAAAAATCAGTACATTGGCGCTACCGCGCAGCCATTTGCCAATCGCCACTTTCTGCTGATTGCCGCCGGAGAGGCGGCGCAGGGTCTGCGCCGGTCCGGAAGTGCGAATACCTACCCGCGCAATGACTTCTTCTGCCCAGCGCCAGGCCTGACGATGGCCAAACAGGCTCCAGCGGGAAAAGCTGTTATCGGCGCTGACCGCCAGATTCATCGCCACCGGCTCTTCGATAAAAATCCCCTCTTTGCGCCGCTCTTCCGGCACCAGCGCCAGACCGCGGGCGACTGAATCCGCCGGATCGCGCGGTCGCCAGGGCTGGTTGTTCAGTTCTCCATGCTTCAGGCGGCTTTTGCTGGCACCAAACAGCGCCTTGCACAGTTCCGTTTTCCCGGCCCCGGCCAGCCCGGCAATACCGAGAATTTCCCCTTTGCGCAGGCGCAGGGAGATATCCTGCAGCAACCCTTCGTCGTGCAGCCCTTCAACCTGCAGCAGAACCTCATCGCTGTGCGGCGGACGCTTCGGCGGGAAGATATCGCTCAGCTCATGGCCGAGCATCTTCTCGACGATCTGCTCGCCGCTCAGTTCAGCCATCGGCCCGCTCTCAATCAGGCGACCGTCGCGCAGCACCGTCAGGGTGTCGCAAATCGCCTTCAGCTCATGAATTCGGTGTGAGATAAACACCACGCCAATCCCCTGCTGCTGCAGGCGGCGAACCACCGCAAACAGGCGTTCGCTTTCGTTCTGGTCCAGCGGCGCGGTGGGTTCGTCGAGGATAAGAAAACGGCAATGGTGCGACAGGGCGCGGGCCAGCAGGATTTGCTGTTTTTCCGCCAACGTGCAGCTATCGATTGAACGCCGCACGTCGAGGGTGACGTCCAGCTGGGCCAGCGCTTCGCGCGCCAGTTGGCGCAGTCGTCCCCAGCGAAAGGCGATCCCCGGTTCCGCCAGTCTGTCGAGCATAATGTTTTCGGCGATGCTCAGGCCCGGAACCAGCGCAACGTCGACCTCCTGCTGCACCAGATGAATGCCCAGTTGTTTGGCATCGCGCGGCGAGCGAATACCCACCGGCTGATTGTTGATCACCACTTCGCCTTCGTAATGCGCGTGCGTACCGCACAGCACCGCCATGAGCGTCGATTTACCCGCACCGTTGGCCCCGGTCAGCGCATGCACCGAACCACCGTTCAGGGTGAAAGAGACGTTGCTCAGTGCCCGCAAGCCGGAAAAGGCCAGGCTAATATTTTGCATCTCAAGGCGATTGCCGCTCATCCCCTGTACCCTGTCGATTAATCTTCTGATTTAACGAATTTTTCATAGCCGCTCTTGACTGACAAATGCATAAAAGGCATAAGATAAAACGAAATAATATTAGCCATCCGGATGTCCAGACATAACATCGGGTTAGCAAAACAGAACAAGGACAGCATTTATGAGTCACAGCGATATCCGCGTGGTCCCCGGCCCCGCCAACTACTACTCCCATCCTGGCAGCCTGGCCCGACTACATGATTTTTACAGCGAAGAGCAGCTTTCACGGGCGGTATGGGTTTACGGCGAGCGGGCTATCGCTGGCGCGCAGGCATTCCTGCCGGAAGCGTTTAACGCTCCTGGAGCCAAAAGAATCTTATTTAAAGGTCATTGCAGCGAAAGCGATGTCAGCGAACTGGCCCGCGAGTCTGGCGACGATCGGTCGGTGGTGATTGGCGTCGGCGGCGGTGCGCTGCTGGATACCGCGAAAGCGCTGGCCCGCCGCCTCGGCTTGCCGGTGGTGGCGATCCCCACCATCGCCGCCACCTGCGCAGCGTGGACGCCGCTGTCGGTGTGGTACAACGATGCCGGTCAGGCGCTGCAGTTTGAAATCTTCGACGATGCCAACTTCCTCGTGCTGGTGGAGCCGCAAATTATCCTCAACGCACCGGCGGAATATCTGCTGGCGGGTATCGGCGATACGCTGGCGAAGTGGTATGAAGCGGTGGTGCTGGCTCCGCAGCCGGAGACGCTGCCGCTTACCGTGCGCCTCGGTATCAACGGCGCGCTGGCGATCCGCGATGTGCTGCTGGAAAGCAGCGAAACCGCGCTGGCCGACCAGCAGCGCGGCGAACTGACTCAGGCTTTCCGCGATGTAGTCGATGCGATTATCGCCGGCGGCGGTATGGTCGGCGGATTAGGCGAGCGCTATACCCGCGTCGCCGCGGCCCATGCGGTGCATAACGGACTGACGGTGCTGCCGCAGACCGAGAAGTATCTTCACGGGACCAAAGTCGCCTACGGCATTCTGGTACAGAGCGCCCTGCTTGGCCAGGACGATGTGCTGGCGCAGTTAGTGCAGGCGTATCAGCGCTTTAACCTGCCGACCACCCTGGCAGCGCTGGAGGTCGATATCAACAATCGCCAGGAGCTGGATAAAGTCATCGCTCATACCCTGCGCCCGGTGGAGTCCATCCATTTCCTGCCGGTTGAGCTGAACGCCGAAACCCTGCGCGCGGCGTTCGAAAAAGTCGAACGCTTCGCCGGTTAACGTCCCCGTTTTATTCGCCTCTGCCACCCGGCGGAGGCGCTTTCGAGTCGCCTCGCAAAGCTAATGTTTCTGTCTTTATTCCGCATAAAATCTGCATTATCGTCTCCTATAAGATAATTTAAATTTACTTATAATCTTATTATTTACTTATGATGAGCTTTGACATAAAGTGGAGGTCAGGATGATCGTTTTTTGGTCGAAAAGCGCAGAACCTCAACAACCTATCTTCACGAGGAGGCAACGCCTTATGGCTGTGCAACTAATTAAGGATGACGAGGGCAACCCACAGTATGTGGTGATCCCCTATAACGAATACTTCCAGATGCGTCTGAAAATGGCGGAATACGATGATGAAAAAGAGGAAGAGTGGGAAGACGTCCCCTACGAATCTGATGAATTCGACGATGTCCCATTACCTGACAGCGTCTGCGACATCATGCATCGTGAGAAAGTCAGCCTGCAGGCTGCCTGGCGTATCCTGCGTGGCCTGTCGCAGCAGGAAGTTGCCGATAAGCTTGGCGTGAGTCAGTCTGCGGTTTCCCAGCTAGAAGCTATCGACTCCCGCCCGCAAAAGCGCACCCGCGAAAAGCTGGCGGCAATATACGGCTGCACGCAGGAGCAAATCAGCCTGTATCTGCCGAAAGAGGGTTAACAGCACTTCGCCCCACCTTTACCGCCATAGCGCGCATCCTGGCGTTCGCGGAAAAACTCTTCGTAGGTCATCGGCGTCTGCTCAGGATGAGTGGCGCGAATGTGTTCGACGTAGTTGTCGTAATCCGGCACGCCGATCATCATTTTCGCCGCCTGACCTAAATATTTTCCTGCTTTTGAAAGGGTATCGAACATATTTACCTCTAACCATTGCCCCTTTCCCATTCAGGAAAGGGGCTAACTCTATTAGTGCGCACGTTTGGCCTGAGCCACCAGGTTGTCTGCATCAGCAGGCATCGCCTGGTAAGGGGTCTCTTTCGCCGTCGGTTTGTCCTCTTTCAGCGCCGCCAGCGCGGTTTTAATTGAGAACAGCGCCAGCACCACCACCACGACCATAAAGAAGATGGTCAGACCGGCGTCCAGACGATTATTAAACACCAGCTGCGCCAGTTGCGATTCGGTGTACTGCGGCGGGATGTTGCCGCTGTCAATCATCGCCTGGAACTTATTGGCAATCGCCAGGAAGCCCACTTTGGTATCAGTACTGAACGACTTCTGCCAGCCCGCCGTCAGGGTACAAATCAGCAGCCAGGAAGTCGGCAGCAGCGCGACCCACGCGTAGCGCTGGCGTTTCATCTTAAACAGTACCACCGCACAGAGCATCAGCGCCATCCCCGCCAGCATCTGGTTGGCGATACCAAACAGCGGCCACAGGGTGTTGATGCCGCCGAGTGGGTCGACCACGCCCTGATGCAGGAAGTAACCCCACGCCAGCACGCATAGCCCGGTCGCCAGAAGGTTAGCTGGAAGCGAACTGGTTTTCTTCAGCCCCGGACTTATCACTCCCAGCAGATCCTGGAGCATAAAGCGCGCTGCACGCGTTCCCGCATCCACCGCGGTCAGGATAAACAGCGCCTCAAACAAAATCGCGAAGTGATACCAGAAGGAGACATCCATCAGCCCGCCCAGCGAGCCGTGCAGGATGTAGGCCATCCCCACCGCTAGCGTTGGCGCGCCGCCAGCACGGGAGATAATCGACTGCTCGCCTACTTCTTTAGCAATCTGGCTGAGGGTATCAGGCGTGATGGTAAAGCCCCAACTGCTCACCACCTGCGCCGCTGATGCCACCACATCGGTGACGCCCGCCGGAGCCAGTACCGCCATCGGGCTGTTCATGGCGAAGTAGACGCCCGGGTCGATAATACAGGCCGCCACCAGCGCCATAATCGCCACGAAGGACTCCATCAGCATGCCGCCGTAGCCGATAAAGCAGGCCTGGCCTTCATTGGCCAGCATTTTCGGCGTAGTGCCGGAGGCGATCAGGGCATGGAAGCCGGAGACCGCACCGCAGGCGATAGTGATAAACAGGAACGGGAACATACTGCCGCTCCAGACCGGACCGGTGCCATCAATAAACTTGGTCAGCGCCGGCATCGTCAGGGTTGGGCGCATAATCAGGATACCAATTGCCAGACCAACGATAGTGCCGATTTTCAGGAAAGTGGAGAGGTAGTCGCGCGGTGCCAACAGCAGCCACACCGGCAGGACGGCAGCGATAAAGCCATAGCCCACCAGAATCCAGGTCAGCTGTACGCCGGTATAATCAAACCACGGTGCCCAGGTTGGGCTTTCCGCCACCCAGCCGCCGGAGATAATGGCGAATACCAGCATCACCAGGCCAATCACCGACACTTCGCCAATGCGTCCGGGACGCAGATAGCGAATATAGATCCCCATGAAAATCGCCAGCGGAATGGTGAAGGCCACGGTGTAAGTCCCCCACGGGCTGTGGGTCAACGCTTTCACCACGATCATCGCCAGTACCGCGAGGATAATCACCATGATCATAAAACAGGCCACCAGCGCCAGTACCCCAGCGGTTGGCCCCATCTCCTCTTTGACCAGCTCACCGAGCGAACGTCCATCGCGGCGGGTAGAGACGAACAGTACCATAAAGTCCTGTACCGCTCCGGCCAGCACTACGCCCGCGAGGATCCAGATCATCCCCGGCAGGTAGCCCATTTGCGCTGCCAGCACCGGCCCGACCAGCGGGCCTGCTCCGGCAATCGCCGCAAAATGGTGACCGAACAGCACTTTTTTGTCGGTCGGGACATAGTCGAGACCGTCGTTGTGACGCACCGCAGGCGTCATCCGCGTCGGGTCAACTCCCAGCACGTTTTTTGCGATATACAGGCCATAGAAACGATAAGCGATCAGATACACGCAGACTGCCGCGACGACAATCCATAGCGCGTTGATCTGTTCACCCCGGTTTAACGCGATATAACCAAGGGCAAAGGCTCCGATAACGGAGAGCAGTGTCCAGATAAGGTATTTCCCTGAATTATTCATCATTGTGTTCCACAGGTAGGGTAATCAGGATGTTACAATTTGTTTCTAGAACACAATATGGATTTTAACAACTTAGAAACGATGCAGATGTCGCCTGACGGCAAGGATTTATCTCACATTGCTAGCGAGATCACTTCTGGCAGGAAAATGAATGAAAACAGGGAGGGATATTCTGTAACTGCATCGCAGGTTGTTTCCCCGGAGGCGGCGCTAGACGCGCCTGTCCGGGCTACCGGCCCGCAGACGGTTGCAAACCCGTAGCCCGGTCAGCGCAGCGCCACCGGGAAGAAGCCGCACCGATGTATTCATCGCGGCGCATCCCCGGGTTGCGGCGTAAACGCCTGACCCGGGAACAGGCTATGCCTCAGCCGAGGACCGCCGTGCCCAGACGGCAGGTACAGCAGCGCCGGCCCCGCTCGTCAAATACGGCAATCTCCCAGCTCTGGCCCTGGCGCCCCAGGTGCAGCGGACGGCACTCGCCGCGCACTTTGCCGCTGGAAACCGCCCGGTGATGGGTGGCGTTAAGCTCGGTCCCCACCACGCACTGGCCCTCTACGGTCATCAGCCACCCAGCCATGGAGCCGAGGGTTTCCGCCAGCGCCGCGGATGCGCCTCCGTGTAACAAGCCAAAAGGCTGATGAGTACGGCCGTCGACCGGCATTTCGGCCTCCAGCACGCCCTCCTCAATCCGGGTATAGACGATACCCAGATGCGCCACCATCGTATTCACGCTGGTCGCATTAAGCTCATCCAGCGTCAGCTGACGTTTCCAGGCCATTTATGCCCCCAGCGTTGAGCCACCGTCCACCACGATATCCTGCAGCGTGATGTGGCTGGCGTGGGCGGAAGCGAGGAACAGAATCGTATTGGCGATCTCCTGCGGGCGGGCAATTTTCCCTAGCGGAATGCCCAGCTTAAACTGCTCGCCGAAACCACGAATACGCTGCTGTTCAGCGTCGTCGCTGACCCACAGCGTCCGCTGCATATCGGTATCCGTCGAGCCAGGAGAGACCAGATTACAGCGCACGCCGCTGCCCGCCAGCTCCAGACCGACGGTCAGCGCCAGGCTCTTTAGCGCCGCTTTCGAAGCGCCGTAAGCGCTCATGCCGATACGCGGGGTATGTGCGGCGTCGGAAGCCACGGTGACAATCGCCCCGCCCTTCTGGCGGCGAAACTGCGCCATCGTCTGCTGGAACAGGTTAAACGCCCCGCCGACGTTGACGGCGAAGGTCTGTTGCCAGTCTTCCAGACTCAGCGTATCGGTCGCCCCCATGCGCAAAATCCCGGCGGCATTGACCAGCACATCCAGTCGCTCGATATTATCCAGCAGGCGGCCGCAGACCTGCGCCACCTGCTGCGCATCGGCAACGTTCAGCGTCTCGGTAGCAAAGGGGTAGTTTTCGCCGTCAAACGCCAGATCAAAACCGGTTACCCTCGCCCCGGCTTCAACAAACGCCAGCGCGGTCGCATAACCGATGCCTTTGCCCGCACCGGTTACCCACACGGTCTGGCCGTGAAAATCTAATCCAGACATTATTTCACCTCGCGGGAAAGCAGCGTCCACCAGGCATCAATGGTCGGATTTTTCGCCAGTACCACGAAATCGATATCGCCGTGCACTTTACGCCAACGGGCGGCGAGCGCCATCATGCGCACCGAATCCAGACCGTAGTCGATCAGGTTTTCATCATCCATTGGCTCGTCGGATTCATCCAGCAGCGGCAACACCAGCGCGCGCAGCGCGGCTTTCGACGCCGGTAGTGGCAGCAGCTCTTCGGTCATCACCACCCGACCGGAGCGGCCCGCAACGTATTTCAGCGCCATCAGGTGCTCTTCACGGCTAAAATCAGCCAGCGCATCGGCAACGAAGAACGGCTTAATATCGCGCATAAACGCGTCGGTCGCCGTCGTCATACAGCCGATATGGGCGTAAACACCGGTAATGATCAACTGATCGCGACCGGCTTCTTTCAGCATCTCTTCCAGCGGTGAACGATGGAACGCGCTGTAGCGCCACTTCACCAGCACGGTGTCGGTATCGTCCGGCGCAAGCGCAGCGATCACCTGCTGCTGTTCCGGCGAGCGGGTCAGGCCCGGCCCCCACATATCGTTCAGCAGCGCGCGGTCTTCATCGCTCTGCTCTTTTGGCTGCGCGGTGTAAAACACCGGAATGCCATTCTGTTTGCAGAAATCGCGCAGGGCAGCGATGTTGGCCACCACTTTCTCCATCATCGCGCTGTTTTCGCCCCAGAAATTGAGGAAATATTCCTGCATATCATGGATTAACAGCGCGGCACGGGACGGCTCAAATGCCCAGTTCACTTTGTTCGCCGGGATATCGCTGGCTTCCGGCAGCGCGTAAGCCTGTAATTTAGGAATTGCCATTCTGTCTTCTCCTTCAGCCCAGCTTGCGTTCAGCCAGCCACTGACGTAATTGTTTTTTATCGACTTTGCCCACCGGCGTCAGCGGCAGCGCGTCAACGCACTCCACGCGGTCCGGAAGTTTAAATTCTGCGACCCCTTGTTCGCGCAGGAAGCGGCGTACCGCCACCGCGCGCAGAGGTTCTTTGACCACCAGATATGCACAGCTTTTTTCGCCCAGCAGGCTGTCTTCCATGCTGACCAGCGCAACGTGGATCACCGCAGGGTGGCGCAGCAGCAGGTTTTCGATCTCTTCCGCCGCGATCTTTTCACCGCCGCGGTTGATCTGATCTTTTTCCCGACCCTGCACGGTGATGTAACCGTCCTCGTCGATCGAAATCAGATCGCCCGAGCAGTAGAAACCGTCGGCATCAAACGCTTCGGCATTGTGCTGCGGGCTTTTGTAGTAGCCGCGGAAGGTATAGGGACCACGGGTCATCAGACGCCCCACTTCACCGCGCGGCAGCGGATTACCATCGGCATCGGCCACCCACACTTCATCATCCGGGCACATCGGGCTGCCCTGGGTGTTGATAATGCGCTCCGGGCTGTCGTTGAGACGGGTGTAGTTCACCAGCCCTTCAGCCATGCCGAAGACCTGCTGAAGCTGGCAACCAATTTCCGCCGGAATACGGGCGGCGAGCGTCGCGGACAGGCGCGCTCCGCCAACCTGTAAAAGCTGCAGTGATTGCAGTTGGGCATTGCTGCCGGAATCATGGATCTCCTGTAGCCACAGGCTCACCGCAGGCGGCACCAGCGAGGTCAGGTTAATCTGGTGTTTTTCGATCAGCGGGAAGCACAGCGTCGCGCTCGGATCATGCGCCAGAACCACTACGCCACCAGCGAGAAACACGCCTAATGAACCCGGCGAACTCATGGCATAGTTGTGAGCGGCGGGAAGCGCGTTCAGATAGCGCGTTTCGGCGCTCACACCGCACAGTTCATTGCTGCGGCGAATGCTGTAGTCATAATCATTATGGGTACGCGGGATCAGTTTCGGCGTGCCGGTACTGCCGCCGGAAAGCTGGAAAAACGCCACTTCATCGGCAGGCGTCGGATTCGCCACGAAATTATCGGCCGGTTGTTCAATGGCCGCCGTCAGGCTCTGTTCGCCGCTGTCGTTCAGCAGCAGCGCCACGCGTACCGACGGATGCTGCTCAACAAAAGCGTTAAGAAAAACATCATTAGCAAACAGCGCATGTTCGCGGTCAGCAATCAGCAGCGCGGGTTCAATCTGGGTGGCATAGGCATTCAGCTCGCTACGTTGATGGCTGAACAACGCGTTAACCGGCGCAACGCCGATCCGCAGCAGCGCAAACAGAGTAATGTAAAATTCCGCAACGTTACCCAACTGCACCAGCGCCGTTTCGCCGCGCTTCAGGCCCTGACGTTGCAGCGAGGAGCCGAGGTTATCCACCCGGCGGTTGAATTCACGGTAGCTATAGATTTTGTCGCCATCGATAATAGCGGCGGCATCGTTTTCCGCATGGCGGGTAATCAGATTGGTGAGCGGCAGATCCTGCCAGTAACCTTTTTGCCGATAGCGGGCCGCGAAATCTTCCGGCCAGCGGTTAAATTCGATCATCATAGTCCCTTATTGCAAGCCGAATACGTTCAGCATGGTAGTCAGTTTGACGCCGGTTTCGCGCCACTCGCCCAGCGGCGAAGAGGCCGGAACGATACCTGCGCCGGCAAATAGCCGCAGGGTGCGCTGATGCAAGCGCGCGCAGCGAATCGTCACCACCCACTCGCCGTTGCCTTCGTCATCACACCAGCCGACAATGCCGCCAAACAGCTGGCGGTCAAACGGCTCCAGTTCGTTAATCAGGCGTTTCGCCACCTGATGCGGGAAACCGCTCAGCGCCGGCGTCGGGTGCAGCAGGCAGGCCAGCGACATCGCATTCTCTTTTGCCAGCGCGGTGCCCTGAATCTGCGTTGCCAGATGCCACAGGGTCGGCGTCGTAATCAGTTGTGGGGAGTCCGGCAGGGAAAGCTCGCTGCTGCGCGGCGTTAATACGGCTTTCATCGCCTGGGTGACCAGGTCGTGCTCATGGCGGTCTTTTGCCGACGCCAGCAGCTTATGCCCCGCTTCGCGATCCAGCACATCATCCGGCTGACGGCGGGCCGAACCGGCCAGCGGCACCGAGCTAAAATGCGCCCCTTCTTTACGCAGCAGCAGTTCCGGGCTGGCACCCAACAGCACGCCGCCGTCTGATAACGGCACGTGAAAGTTAAAGCTGGCCGGGTTCTGGGCGATCAGGCGCTCAAGCAGCGCACCGCTATCAACCCGTTCACGAGTGGTGATATCAATCAGGCGCGACAAGACAACTTTGTCCACTTCCGGCGTTGCAGTCAGAGCCGCAGCCCGCTCAACCATCGCCATAAAGGTGTCCTGCTCGGGGATCTCCTGGCGCTGCACCACGTCCATCGGCGTTTGGTTTGATGCATAACGCGCGGAGTGCTGTTTTTCAGTGCGGGAAAACGCTTCCCAGCGCTCGGGGATAAACAGCTCGGACGGCTCATTGGTGTCGAACGGGATAGCGCCAACCATCACCGGCTTCGCGATCCCCGCAGCCCGCGCGGCTTTAAACGCGGTCGCCATTTTGCGCTGAAATTCCCCGTCCAGATTATCGCCATCGGCGGCAGGGTGCGAAAAACGACTAAAGCAGCCAGATGTTCTGAAACTGCGGTACGGCGACATAAAGAAGAAGCTTTCCGGCGGCAGGGTCATTTTTTTCTCCCGAACATCCTCAGCCAAAGACGTTTCCATATCATCCTCCAAAAAAACGATAAAGATATTACGAATAATTATCATTTATATTTTGGTTGGCTAACCTAAAAGGTATTGCTCTACATGTCAACCGTACAGGTAGCATGTTGTGCTACTTAGACTTGCATCCATGCGGCGCAAAGCTGAAAATGAGAAGCATTTATCACAACTTAATCAGGATGCGAATACGTGAATTTCTCCACTTTTTGCCGCCGTACTCTCCTCGCCAGCGGTCTGGCGATTTTAGGAATTAGCTCAGCGCTGGCGGCAGACTGGCCGCGCCAGATTACCGACAGCCGCGGAACGCATACGCTGGAAAGCCAGCCGCTGCGCATTGTTTCCACTAGCGTGACGCTGACCGGTTCGCTACTGGCGATTGACGCGCCGGTCGTCGCCAGCGGGGCCACCACGCCCAATAACCGCGTCGCCGATGGTCAGGGTTTTTTGCGCCAGTGGAGTGATGTGGCGAAAGAACGCAAATTGTCGCGACTTTATATTGGCGAACCGAGCGCTGAGGCCGTCGCCGCCCAAATGCCGGATCTGATACTGATTAGCGCCACCGGCGGCGATTCGGCGATGACGCTCTACGATCAGCTTTCAACCATCGCCCCGACGCTCATCATTAACTACGATGATAAAAGCTGGCAGGCGCTGCTGACGCAATTGGGGAATATCACCGGTCATGAAAAACAGGCGGCGGAAAGAATTGCTGAATTTGATAAGAAGCTGGCGGCGCTAAAAGAGAAAATGCAGTTGCCGCCGCAGCCGGTCACCGCGCTGGTCTACACCGCCGCGGCTCATAGCGCCAATATCTGGACCAAAGAATCCGCTCAGGGACAGATGCTCGAACAACTGGGCTTTACCCTCGCCGAGCTGCCCGCCGGGCTACATGCCAGCCAGAGTCAGGGGAAACGCCATGATATTGTGCAGTTGGGTGGTGAGAATTTAGCCGCCGGGCTTAACGGCCAGAGCCTGTTCCTGTTCGCCGGTGACCAAAAAGATGCTGATGCGATTTACGCCAACCCGCTGCTGTCGCATCTGCCTGCGGTTGAAGGCAAACGCGTTTATCAGCTGGGCACGGAAACCTTCCGCCTTGACTACTACAGCGCCGTACTGGTGCTGCAGCGTTTGTCGGCACTCTTCGATTAAGTATTTTTTCCGGCGACGCCCGTCGCCGGAATATCATCAAGCCTCATCATTAGCATCATCTCTTTGTTATAAAAGTATTTTTTATTTTAACTTTTCCTTCTATATCTCATCGCCATCATCATCACCTCAGCCAAAATATCATCGTTTCAGGTGTTGTTTTGTGATTAGCCCTGGTCGCCACGTTGCCCGATTATCTGCTCCACACCGCTGAAGGTGGCGCATTCAACTCAAAAGGAAATTATCGTGGCAACAAGCAAATTGATTAAGGGCGATACGCTGACAGAAACCAGCAACGCCGCCGATGGTTTTAACCCGGCAACAGAAGTCAGCAACTATAGCTACACTTCTGCCCGCGTCGCAAAACCGGTTTATAACCAATACAAAGCCTCTACCACCAAACCAAAAGTATTCGGCTACTACACCGACTGGTCACAGTACGATGGTCGCCTGCAGGGTGGAGATTCGAAGGATAATCGCGGCCGCGGCTACGATTTGACTAACGTCTCCCCTACCGCTTACGACAAAATCATCGTGGGTTTCGTCGGCGTGACCGGCTTCCATAAGGTGGATGGCCTGTGGCGTGACGTGGTTGCCGAAGGCGCTGAGCAGTGCGGTAAAGTTCAGTACGAACCGACCTTCCTCGATCCGTGGGGCGACTTCCAGTCCTACGTCAACGTCGGCCACTCCGTAAGCGGCTGGGACGTTGACCCGAAAACCGTTACCCAGACCAACACCAAAGGCCTGCTCGGCGGCCTGCGCGATCTGCAGGCAAAAGCTAAACAACAGAATCACGACCTGGTGCTGTCCATGAGCATCGGCGGCTGGACCATGAGTAACGGTTTCCACGAGACCGCAGCTTCCGATTCCGCCCGTAAAACCTTCGCTAAAGGCGTGGTGAAACTGTTCAAACAGTTCCCGATGTTCAGCGAAGTGGATATCGACTGGGAATACCCGAACGCTGAAGGCGCAGGCAACCCTTACGGCCCGGAAGATGGCGAAAACTACGCGCTGCTGATTGCTGAAATGCGTAAACAGCTGGACTCTGCCGGACTGAGCAACGTAAAAATCTCTATCGCCAGCTCCGCGGTGGTCAAAACATTCGGCTACTCCAACGTGAAAGCGCTGCTGAATGCCGGTCTGTACGGCATCAACCTGATGACCTACGACTTCTTCGGCACGCCGTGGGCCGAAACCGTCGCGCACCACACTAACCTGAAAGCCATTGAAGAAGGCGGCTGGGCGGTGGATACCATCGTCGATCATCTGCTGTCCGAAGGCTTCCCGGCTGAACGTATCAACATTGGTTACGCAGCATACAGCCGTAACGGCCGTAATGTAGAACTGGAATCCCTGTCTCCGCTGAAAGGCACCTATGACGCGGGTACTGGCACCACAGTCGGCACCTTTGAATCGGGTACGACCGAATGGTACGACACCATTTATAACTACCTGGATCTGGAAAACCAGAAAGGCCGTAACGGCTTCAACGTCTACACCGACCAGGTGGCTGATGCTGACTACCTGTACAACCCAGAAACCAAACTGTTTATGTCCATCGATACTCCTCGCTCAGTAAAAGCCAAGGGTGAATATGCCGCGAAACTGGGTCTGGGCGCCCTGTTCACCTGGACTATTGACCAGGACAACGGCGTGCTGGTTAACGCTGCACGTGAAGGTCTGGGCTATGAAATTGCTTCTGAAGTCGTTGATATGGAACCGTTCTACTTCGAAGGTATTAACGTAGAACCGGCGGAAGAAGAAGAGCAGGAAGAAGACGATCAGACTCCGGCTAAAATCAACCACGCGCCGAAAGCCGCGATCGAACTGATGGTGGTTGGCGGTTCCCGCGTTCGCCTGTCCGGTGAAAAATCGACTGATGAAGATGATGACGATATCACCTACAGCTGGGGCGTGCCTGCGGCTATCGATGTTGCGGACAAAACCACCGCAACTATCGAGTTCGACGTACCGGAAGTAACCGCCGATACCGAATTCACCTTCACTCTGTTCGTTCGCGATACCTGGGGCGAGCCGTCAACGCAGCAGCGCTTTGTGCTCTCCGTTGTCGCTGCAGCGTCTCAGAATGACGAAGGCAAAGACGAAGAGGAGTCCGAAGAGCAGAAAGATGATGAGCCAGCAGACGAGCAGGATAACACCGACGATCAGCCTCAACCGGCAGATGACGATGTCGTTCCGTCTGATGAAACCACACCTTACCCGCTGTGGGATACCAATACCGTCTATGGCGGCAATTGGGGCACATTCGAAACCGTAAGCTGGAAAGGCCACAACTACCAGGTGAAATGGTGGTCTCAGGGCAACCAGCCGGACCTGAACTGCGGCCAGTTCGCCGTCTGGACTGACCTTGGCGCGTACTAAGCGCTAACCCTCACTGACGAGTGATAACAGGCCCCGGAGCAATCCGGGGCTTTTTATTATCGCTGTTCTCGTCTCTCCGTTATTTTCCCGGTGGCGCTGCGCTGTCCGGGCGTTGAAAACGGCGCAGTTCACGTAACAATCCCACCAGGATCATGCCAACAATCACCAGCGCCCATCCGCTGGTACTTGCCGAAGCCACCGGCGTCAGGATCGCGCCCAGGCCGCCGAGCAGCGCCGCGCCTATCGCATCGCCGGTCACGTTTTGCGCGGTCCACAAGCCGTTGATGCGCCCGAGCATGTTTTCCGGGGTTTGCGTCTGAATCAGCGTATATTGCAGCAGCGAGCTAATTGCGCTCAGCCAGCCAAACAGCGCCAGGCACAGCGCCCCCAGCTCCCACATGGGCATCAGGCTGAACAGCGCAATCGCCACAAACGAGCCGACGGTGGTTGCCAGCATCAGCACGCCGGGTTTCGCCGTTTGCGCCAGCTGTCCGCTGGTCAATGCCCCCAGCGCCGCCCCCAGAGGGATCGCGGCGTACAGCAGGCCAATCTGCGATGCCGACATCTGCCAGCTTCCGGCCAGCGCCGGATAGAGAACGCGCACCGCGCTCGCCATCGTCAGCAAACCGCCGAGCAGCGCAATGCCGCCGATAAGCGGGCTATTAAAGAGAAACGTCACTCCCGCCTTCAACGACTTCAGCGGATGCTCGCGCGGCTGCGGTGGCGGAGCCAGCAGCGGTAAACGCAGCAGCGTCAGCGTGGTGATAAAGGTTCCAGCCGCCGCCAGACCGTAGTTCCATACCACCCCGCCGGTCGCCAGCAGCAGGCCACCGATCATCGGCGAAATCACCGAACCCAGGCGCACCGTCAACATGGTGATAGCCCCCGCCTGCATCAGGTTTTCCCGCCCGACCAGCGCCGGAGTCGCCGCCAACAGCGCAGTCACGCCAATGGAGGCAAACAGGCCGTCCCAGATCCCCAGCAGATAGATAGCAATTAGCGACGGATCCGGCAGCATCGCGTTCAGACACAGGCCGACGAAGCCAATCCCACAGGTACCGCGCGCCAGCAGAATCAGGCGTTTGCGCTCATAGCGGTCGGCCAGCACGCCACCGATCATCAGACCGACAAACATCGAACCACCGGTTAAGGTGACCGACAGCCCAACCTGCCAGGTCGAGTGGGTCATCATCTGGATTTGTACCGGGATCGCCACGCCCAGCAGGCCAAGCGACAGGATTGAGATAAAGCGGGCGATAAAGACAGCGCGAAAGGCCGGATGAGTTTTCAGCAAGCTGAGATTCAGCAGCCAGGATTGTCGGTTCATGACAGCGCCTTGTTATTATTTTCCATACCATTTTTATGGGTGCACATGCTAACATAACTGGATAGAATCGATAACGATAATTACTATCATTATCATGTCAGGGATGTAAGCCATGTCGTCTTCCACGACTGCGGTGCGCGCCTTTGCCGTACCGGGTCTTTTAATCGTTTTAATCATTGCTATTGCGCTCAGCCTGCTGATTGGTGCCAAACCCCTGCCGTTTAGCGTCGTTGTCGATGCCTTCACCGGCACCTGCCAGAGCGCCGATTGCACTATCGTTCTTGATGCCCGACTGCCGCGAACCCTCGCTGGACTGCTGGCGGGTGCCGCGCTGGGCCTGGCCGGGGCGCTGATGCAAACGCTCACCCGTAACCCGCTTGCCGATCCGGGGATCCTCGGCGTTAACTCCGGCGCCAGTTTCGCCATCGTGCTGGGCGCGGCGCTATTTGGCATTTCATCGCCGCAGGAGCAGCTGCTGATGGCCTTTTGCGGCGCGTTCGGCGCATCACTGCTGGTGGCCTTTACCGGCAGCCAGGGCGGCGGTCAGCTTAGTCCGGTCCGCCTGACGCTTGCGGGCGTGGCCCTGGCGGCGGTACTGGAAGGTCTTTCCAGCGGCATCGCGCTGCTGAATCCCGACGTCTACGATCAGTTGCGCTTCTGGCAGGCGGGTTCGCTGGATGTGCGCACCCTGCAAACCCTGAAAATCGTCCTGATTCCGGTCATTATCGCCGGTCTGGTCACGCTGCTGCTCAGCCGGGCCTTAAATAGCCTGAGCCTCGGCAACGATACGGCAACCGCCCTCGGCAGCCGGGTCGCGCGAACTCAACTGATTGGTCTGCTGGCGATTACCGTCCTGTGCGGTAGCGCCACCGCGGTGGTTGGGCCAATTGCTTTTATCGGCCTGATGATGCCGCATATGGCCCGCTGGCTGGTGGGCGCGGATCATCGCTGGTCGCTGCCGGTCACCCTGCTGGCCACCCCTGCCCTGCTGCTGTTTGCTGACGTACTGGGCCGTCTGCTGGTGCCCGGCGAGCTTCGTGTATCGGTGGTCAGCGCCTTTATCGGCGCGCCGGTTCTGATCTGGCTGGTGCGCCGCCAGCCGCGTGGAGGTGGAATGTGATAGCCCCTTCCCGCCGCTTGATTTTTAGCTGCCTGCTGTTAGTTATCGCCAGCGTGCTGGTCTCCCTGTGGGGGCTCGGCACTGGCCTGGTGCCGTTAAGCGTTGACCAGGTTATCTCCGCGTTAATTGGCGATGCGCCGCGTAACGTCACCATGGTGGTGACCGAGTGGCGTCTGCCCCGCGTGCTGATGGCGCTGCTGATCGGCGCCGCGCTCGGCATTAGCGGGGCGATTTTCCAGTCTCTCACCCGCAACCCGCTGGGCAGCCCGGACGTCATGGGCTTTAACACCGGCGCCTGGAGCGGCGTGCTAGTGGCGATGGTGATGTTCGGCCAGAACCTGGCGGCTATCGCCATGGCGGCAATGGCTGGCGGTATCCTCACCGCGCTGGTGGTCTGGCTGCTAGCCTGGCGCAACGGCATTGAAACTTTCCGCCTGATTATTATCGGCATCGGCATCCGCGCCATGCTGGTGGCGTTCAACACCTGGCTACTGCTGCGTGCTTCGCTGGAAACCGCGCTCTCTGCCGGATTATGGTACGCCGGTTCGCTTAACGGCCTGACCTGGGGAAAAACCTGGCCCTCCGCGCCGCTGATTCTGCTGATGCTGGTTTGTGCTGCGCTGCTGGCGCGACGTATGCGGCTACTGGAGATGGGCGACGATACCGCCTGCGCGCTGGGCGTGCGGGTCGAGCGTTCGCGCCTGCTGCTGATGCTGGTCGGGGTGGTGCTGACCGCCGCCGCTACCGCGCTTGCCGGGCCGATTTCATTTATCGCCCTGGTGGCCCCGCATATTGCGCGCCGCCTTAGCGGTACCGCTCGCTGGGGCCTGACTCAATCCGCTCTGTGCGGCGCGCTGGTGCTGGCGCTCTCTGACTACTGCGCGCAGCGCCTGTTTATGCCCTATCAGTTACCGGTGGGCGTGGTAACCGTCAGCCTCGGCGGCATCTACCTCATTGGGTTATTAATTCAGGAGTCCCGCAAAAAATGACCGCTGTAACCTCCCGTTTGCGCGGCGACCAGTTGACCCTGGCGTACGGCAAAAAGACCATCGCCGAATCGCTGAACGTGACTATTCCCGACGGCCATTTTACCGCCATTATTGGCCCTAACGGCTGCGGTAAATCGACGCTGCTGCGTACCCTGAGTCGCCTGATGACGCCGACCAGCGGTCATGTCTGGCTCGATGGTGAGCAGATCCAGCATTACGCCAGTAAAGAGGTCGCCAAACGCATCGGCCTGCTGGCGCAAAACGCCACCACACCGGGCGATATCACGGTTCAGGAGCTGGTAGCCCGTGGGCGCTACCCGCATCAACCGATGTTTACTCGTTGGCGTAAAGAGGATGAAGAGGCGGTCAGCAAGGCGATGAAAGCCACCGGGATCACCGACCTGGCGCTGCAAAGCGTCGATACGCTCTCCGGCGGTCAGCGTCAGCGGGCGTGGATCGCCATGGTGCTGGCCCAGGAAACGGCAATTATGCTGTTGGATGAACCGACCACCTGGCTCGATATCAGCCATCAGATCGATCTGCTGGAGCTGCTGAGCGAGCTGAATCGGGAGAAGGGATATACGCTGGCGGCGGTGCTGCATGACCTGAACCAGGCCTGCCGCTATGCCACCCATTTGATTGCCCTGCGCGATGGCAAAATCGTCGCGGAAGGCGCGCCGAAAGAGATTGTCAGCGCGGAGCTTATCGAGAGGATTTACGGCCTGCGCTGTACGATCATTGAAGATCCGGTGGCGCATACGCCGCTGGTGGTGCCGTTAGGACGTCGGTAATTCCTTTCCCCTCACCCCGCCCCTCTCCCACAGGGAGAGGGAGAAAACCAGCGCTCATTTTTGACATTGGTCCCCAACCACAATTCGCAGGTGGAAAGCCACCGCCCGCGCCCTGCCGATCTGTCCCCTCTCCCTGTGGGAGAGGGGGAAAACCCGCGCTCATTTTTGACATTGGCCCCCAACGACAATTCGAAGGTAGAAAGCCACCGCCCGCGCCCTGCCGATCTGTCCCCTCTCCCTGTGGGAGAGGGTTAGGGTGAGGGCTACCCGGCGTTCAATTACCCCAATATCTCCCTGACTACCGGGCCAATCGCCTCAAAGGCCTGCGGAGAGATAATATCCACATGGGCGCAATCCTGGCTAAAGACCTCCAGCTCACCAACCCACGGTCCCCAGACCACCTGCGGATCCATACCCGCCTGACGAGTTCTCTCCGCGACGAACAGCGTCGCCTTACCGTCAAACTTCGCGCTGTGCGCGGTGGTCAGCAGGCGCACCGCATCGGCATAGTTGCCTTCGATAACGCTGAACAGTTCGCCGGAAGCCTGCCCTTGCTGAGCAGCAAGAAATGCCTCGCGTTCGCGGGCAATCTCCGCCAGCACTTCTGGATCCAGACCGTTAGCCTCCTTCTCCGCCCAGTTCTGCGTTTCCGGCGGCCAGGTATCCAGCAGCCCGAGGAACGCTACCGCTTCGCCGCGCTGGCGTAAACGGGCGGCAATGCCCTGCGCCAGCGTGCCGCCGAGCGAATAACCGAACAGGTAATACGGGCCATGCGGCTGCTGCGAAAGCAGGGTTTGCAGATGATGCTCGCAAACCGCATCCAGATCCGCCGCCGTCGCCATTGGTCCCCGCAGTCGCGGCGACTGAATGCCGGTGATAGACCAGCGCGGGCTTAAATAACGCGCCAGCACGCTGAACTGCCAGGCAAAACCGGAAGCAGGATGGAAGCAAAACAGCGTCGGGCCATCGCTCGCGCGCAGCGGCAGGATCGTGTCGAAGCCCAGGCGCTGCGCCTGCTCATCGCTGAGATCCGAAGCCAGCAACGCGCTCAGCTTGCCAACTGTCGAGGCGACCATTACCTGCCCCGGCGTTACCTGACGTTCCAGCTCGCGGCTCAGCTGCGCCGCCAGACGCATCGCCAGCAGCGAATGGCCGCCGAGGGCGAAGAAATCAGCTTCAATATCGTTTACTTCGCAACCCAGCAGCTGACTGAATGCCACTGCCACAGTGCTTTCAATCCCCGGCTCCGGCGGACGGCCGCTGCGCTCGCGGTTTAGCGTTGGCAGCGGCAGCGCTTTGCGATCCAGCTTGCCGTTGGCGCTCAGCGGCAGCTCCGGTAATTGAATCAGCACTACCGGCACCATATGCGGCGGCAGTTGTTCCCCCAGCCGCGCTTTGAGCGCGGCGGTATCCAGCGGCAGGCCGGATTCAGAAACCAGATAACCCACCAATTGGCGAGCATCGCCGCCGGTCGCCGCCGCCTGGTTGAAAACGCAGGCATGAGTCACCGCCTGCGCGACGTCCGGCAACTCCGACATCACGCGATCGATTTCGCCAAGCTCAATGCGCTGACCGCGTATTTTCAGCTGATCGTCGCTGCGCCCGAGATACTCCACCGCGCCGTTATCCCGCCAGCGGGCAACGTCGCCAGTGCGATACATACGCTCACCCGCCGCATAAGGGTCGGCAATAAAGCGGCTGGCGGTTAAATCAGGACGCCCCAGGTAGCCCTGCGCCAGCTGAATGCCGGTCAGGTAGAGATCTCCCGCCACGCCCGGCGGTACCGGGCGCATGGACGCATCCAGAATACGCAAACCGGTATTCCAAACCGGCCAGCCAATCGGCACGCTGGTGCCGGTCACCGCCGCCAGCTCAGGCCCGCAGGCCGGATACCAGCTGACGTCCACTGCCGCTTCCGTCGGGCCGTACAGGTTATGCAATGGCGCTCCGGTCAGCGACTCCCACTCCCGGCACAGCGCCGTCGGCAGCGCTTCACCACTGCAGAATACCCGCCGCAGAGTTTGACAGGAGGCGACATTTTCCGCATCCAGCGAAGCAACGAACGCCGCCAGCATTGACGGCACAAAGTGGGTCGTGGTCACGTCATAGCGGGCAAAGAACTGCTGCATCGCCAGCGGGTCGCGATGAGCCTCCGGCTCGGCCATCACCAGTTGCGCACCGGCAATAAACGGCCACCAGAACTCCCAAACCGAGACATCAAAACTGCACGGCGTTTTCTGCGCCACTACGTCATCGACACAGAGCGGATAGTGGTTCTGCATCCACAGCAGGCGGTTGACAATAGCCGTTTGCCCGACCATTACCCCTTTCGGTCGCCCGGTGGAGCCAGAAGTGAAAATGATATACGCGGTATGCTCAGGCTGAGAAATAGCCAACGGTGCGGCATCGCTCGCCGCCAGAGGCTGCTGGTAGCAGAGGCTTTCCAGGTTAGGGATATCGCTAAAGCGCGCCAGCTGATCCTCAGAGGTAATCAGTAGCGAGGGACGCGCATCTTCCAGCATCATCCGCAGGCGATCGTCAGGATAGCCCGTATCCAGCGGCAGCCACGCGGCCCCGGCTTCGACAATACCGTGCAGCGCCAGGGTCAGGAACACCGAACGCGGCAGCGCCACCGCCACGCTATCGCCCGGCTTAACGCCGCGCGCGCGCAGTAATTGCGCCAGCGCCACTACCTGCTGGCGCATTTCGCGGTAGCTGAACTGCCTGCTGGCGTCCGCCAGCGCCGGAGCATCCGGAGTTTTCGCCGCCTGCTCCGCCACCAGCGCGCTTAGCGTAGTGGAAGGCAGAGCAATGCCGGTATTGTTGACCTGCTCCAGTTGCGTTATTTCCGCCGCCGATAGCATATTCGCGTCGCCACAGCGCAGGCCTGGATGGTCAGCAAACTGCGTCAGCAGCGCGGATAGCCGCGCAATATGCCCGTTCAGCGTCTGTTCATCGTAACGCTGTTTGTTAGCCAGAATTTCCAGCGACAGGCCGCCCGCTTCGTCCGGGAACAGTGCCAGCTCCAGATCGTTGACCGGGCCGGTGGCCAGCGTATGAGTCGTCGCCTGCACGCCGTCGATATCAAGCTGGTAGTCGAAAACTTTGATATTGAGCACCGGGCCAAACAGCGGCTCATCGCCCGCCGCCTTGCCGCTGTCGCGAACGATCTGTTCGGCATCGTAGCGCTGATGACGGCGCATTTTTTTCAGTTGCCCGGCAAGGCGCGTTGCCAGCTCGGGCAGCGTTTCCTGCGCGTCAATATTGACCGCCAGCGGCAGGACGTTCAGTACCGGCCCGGTCGCGGTTAACGCCGCAGAACCCATGCGGCGCATAAAGATAAAGCCCGCCGCGTAATCCATTCGGCTGCACAGTCGCCCCAACCACAGGGTGGTCAACGCCAGCGCCAGATCCGCACGCTGACATTGCGGCGCGCTCGCTGCCAGACGGCTAAAGACGCCAGAATCGACCTCCAGCTTCATGCGCCAGATATCGGTGCTACTCGCCCTTCCCGCCAGCGGGACGGCAGACAGCGAGGCCGGAGACGGTAGCGCTTTACGCTGCTCCTGCCAGAACTGTTTGTCACGCTGCCAGGCGTCGCTACCGTAGTAGCGTTGATACTCTTCCACGACTTCCGCAAAGGGAGTAAACGGTGACGCGGGCGTTTCTTCCCCTCGCTGCCAGGCGCGATAAATTGCAGCGATCTGGCGAGTAATCGCCGGGAAACTGAAGCCATCGACCAGCAAGTGGTGATAACGCTGATACCAGTACCAGCGATTATCTCCTACCCGCAGCAGCTGATGGCAGACCAGCGGATTGCCGCCGTCTACGCGCAGATTCTGCTCGAGATCGGCCTGCATCAGCGCCAGCGCGGCGGCGTGCGGGTCGCTCACTGCGCGCAGATCCTGATAGTCCGGTTCGGCAAACGCACGAGTTTCATCGACCCACTGCCAGGCTTCACCATTATCTTCACAAAACCGCATGCTGAGGGTGTCGGCCTGCGACAGCCCGGTGACAATCGCCCGTCCGAGCAGGTCCGGGTCGATCTCACCATACAGTTCTACATAGTGAGCGACGCTCCATGCGCCGGGCAGCGTCGAGAGTCGCTCCGCCATCCAGATCCCCGGCTGTGCCGCTACCAGCGGTAAACGAGTGGTCATGATCGACTCCTTAGGACGCATGGTGCGCGGGGGTGAGGGTTGACCAGTTTGCTGCCAGCCAGGCGTTGCACGCTTCTAGCGACTGCGGCGAACACTCTACCGTCCAGCCCTCCGGCAGCGCGCAGTGATGCGGCCACAGGCTGAACTGCTGTTGGTCATTGCGCAGAATGTAAAACTGCCCTTGCGGATTGTCGAAGGGGTTACTGAATTGCATGTCAAATTCCTCGTAAAGCGCGCTTTGCTACTCTTCACGGCATAGAGGCTGCCACAGCTGGATGAGTCCCGCCGTCAGCCCGCCGCGCCAGCAAAGCGCATCATGCCCGCCGTCAACCTGACGCCAGAAAATCGTCTGCTGTTCCAGATGCGCAAAAAGCGCCTGGCTTGCATGAAAAATGATCGGCTCGCGAATACCGGCTTCCAGCCAGATTCGCAGCCCTTGCGGATGTAATTCGCCGCGGCTTAGCCGGTCAATCAGCAGGCCCGGCAGCGCCCCACCGCGATGCGGCCACCACCAGGAGCCGGACTGGCTGAGTACACAACCAAAGCGCTGCGGCCAGTAGAGCGCGGCGAACATGGCGGCCAGGCCGCCAAAGCTCTGCCCCGCCACTACGGTTCGCTCAGCGCGATCGCTGAAAGGGGCCATCTGACGAACTAACGGCAGCAGCTCTTCCTGAACCGCCAGCCAGAACGTTTCATTACAGGGAAGCTCCTCAGCCCGGTGTTGGTTATCAATCACGTCAATCAGCAGATAAACCGCCTGCGGTAGCCGCTTTTCGCGGGTTAACCCCGCCAGCGGCGACCATATCGGCATGCTTTCGGCCCAGAACTGGCCATCAAGCAGAATCGCCAGAGGGCGCTCTTGCGGATTCGCATCACCAGTAGCGTAAACCCAGATCCGTCGCGTATTGCCGAGGCGCTGGCTCTGCCACTCAATGCAGACCGGCGGCTGATAAGGTTCATCGCGCAGCGCCCAGCCCGGTTGTTCCGGGGCTTCAGGCAGCTCCAGCGCAGACACCGCATGACCGCGCCCGCCTTTCCAGCTTTGCGGATTGAGCGGGTCGGAAATCGCGCGCGGCAGCAGTTTGCGCCAGCCTTCACGCAGCAGCGTACGGTCCGGGCTATCGCCGTTAAAAAGCTGGGGAGAAAAGTCGTCGTCGCGCGCGGAAGGCACAAAGCAGTAGCTGCCGCGCCAGGTGGGAGAAAGCGTGGTTTGCCAGCACCAGGCGTCGGTACCGGGAATACGCTGCAGTGTTTGCGGCACGGAGTTCTTATGGTGATCAGTCACGCCGGTGATATAAATCCACACCCGCTGGATTGCCGAAGACGTTTCGTTGCCTGCCGGATCGCGCCACCAGAAGGTCACCCGGTACTCGCCGTCCACGGACTCAATCTGCGGACCAGAGATACTTCGCCACCAGTCGTCACTTCCTGTCTTTTGCATTCCTTTTTCAACCTTATGTTTATCGTGACATTTATCAACAAACGTATCAATAAACGCAATATTTATTGATAATATTATTGATAACTATTTTCATTTGCAATAGCGTATTAGCGCGCTGTGGGAAGCGCGTCTTTCAAAATTAAACATGTCAGAGATGGCTTATTGAGTCAGCGACGGAGTGCGTATGCCCTCTACTGGCAACATTGATACCGCCTCCCCTCCCGACGGGAAAGGGCTTTTGGGGAAGGTGGCGACGAAAAGCAGGATTTACAATGAATAACAGGATCAAATCCCTGGCCTTGCTGGTCAATCTGGGAATCTATGGGGCTGCCTTTCCGCTGAGCGCGGCGGAAACCACCTCTGATAGTAAAGCCGCAACCGCTGACGAAACCATGGTCGTTACCGCCGCCGAACAGAACCTTCAGGCTCCGGGCGTCTCAACCATCACCGCCGATGAAATCCGTAAACGTCCGCCTGCGCGCGACGTATCTGAAATTATCCGCACCATGCCGGGCGTTAACCTGACCGGCAACTCCACCAGCGGTCAGCGCGGCAACAACCGCCAGATTGATATTCGCGGCATGGGCCCGGAAAACACCTTGATCCTGATTGATGGTAAGCCCGTCACCAGCCGCAACTCCGTGCGTCAGGGCTGGCGTGGCGAACGTGATACCCGCGGTGATACCGGCTGGGTTCCGCCAGAAATGATCGAACGCATTGAAGTCCTGCGCGGCCCGGCTGCCGCACGCTACGGTAACGGCGCGGCGGGCGGCGTGGTCAATATCATCACCAAAAAAGGCGGCGATGAGTGGCACGGTTCATGGAATACCTACATGAACGCCCCGGAGCACAAAGACGAAGGCTCGACCAAACGTACCAACTTTAGCCTCACCGGCCCGCTGGGCGGGGATTTCAGCTTCCGCCTTTACGGCAACCTCGATAAAACCCAGGCCGATGCATGGGATATCAACCAGGGCCATCAGTCCGAGCGTACCGGTAACTATGTTGATACGCTGCCTGCTGGTCGTGAAGGCGTCGAAAACAAAGATATCAACGGCTCGGTACGTTGGGACTTCGCGCCAATGCAGTCCCTTGAGCTTGAAGCTGGCTATAGTCGCCAGGGTAACCTCTATGCAGGTGACACGCAAAACACCAACACCAACCAGCGGGTAAAAGACAACTACGGTAAAGAGACTAACCGCCTCTATCGCCAGAACTACTCCCTGACCTGGAACGGCGGTTGGGATAACGGCGTCACCACCAGCAACTGGGTACAGTACGAGCACACCCGCAACTCCCGTACGCCTGAAGGTTTAGCGGGCGGAACGGAAGGGATTTTCGATCCAAACTCCGCATCCAAATATGTCGATTCCGATCTGAACGATGTGATGCTGCACAGCGAAGTCAGCATTCCGTTTGACCTGTGGGTTAATCAGAACCTGACGCTCGGTACCGAATGGAACCAGCAGCGTATGAAGGATATGCTTTCTAACTCGCAGACCTTTATGGGCGGCGATATTCCGGGCTACGACAGCACTAACCGTAGTCCTTATTCGAAAGCTGAGATTTTCTCGTTGTTTGCCGAAAACAATATGGAGCTGACCGACACCACCATGCTGACGCCTGGTCTGCGTTTCGATCACCATAGCATCGTGGGCAACAACTGGAGCCCGTCGCTGAACTTGTCCCAGGGACTTTGGGATGACTTCACCTTGAAAATGGGTATTGCCCGCGCCTATAAAGCGCCGAGCCTCTATCAAACCAACCCTAACTATATTCTCTATAGCAAAGGTCAAGGCTGCTATGCTACCGGTGCCGCCACCGGTATCGGCTGCTACATGATGGGGAATGACGACCTGAAGGCCGAAACCAGCGTTAACAAAGAGATTGGCCTTGAGTTCAAACGCGACGGCTGGCTGGCCGGGGTGACCTGGTTCCGCAACGATTATAAAAACAAGATTGAGGCGGGTACCGTTCCACTTAGCCGCACCTCCATTACCAGCAAGGGGAAAACGACCTACACCGATATCTATCAGTGGGAAAACGTTCCTAAAGCCGTGGTTGAAGGTCTGGAAGGTACGTTGAATATACCGGTTAGCGAGACCGTTAACTGGACCAACAACATTACCTATATGCTGCAGAGCAAGAACAAAGAGACCGGTGAACGACTGTCGATCATTCCTGAATATACGCTGAACTCGACCCTGAGCTGGCAGGTCCATCAGGATGTTTCGCTGCAATCCACCCTGACCTGGTACGGCAAGCAAGAGCCGAAGAAATACGATTATCAGGGCAAACCGGTTACCGGTTCGGACAAACAAGAAGTTAGCCCTTATAGCATCGTGGGCCTGAGCGCAACCTGGGATGTGACGAAGAACGTCAGCCTGACCGGCGGCGTGGATAACGTCTTTGATAAACGTTTGTGGCGTGAAGGTAACTCCCAGACTACCGGAAGCACAACCGATGTTTCCTATATGAGAGGCGCAGGCGCGTACACCTACAACGAACCGGGCCGTACCTGGTATATGAGCGTCAATACCCACTTCTGATTGCTCAGCGTGATCTCCTCCGCCCTCTTCTCATAGAGGGCGGACGGGAGAATCTGTTAACATCCCGCGATGAAAATCCAACTCTCAATCATTCAGCTTGCCGGTCACTCGCTTCAGCGGATAGATTTCGACCCGGCGACCTTTCAACCTGAAGATCTGTTCTGGCTCCCGCATCACGCCCTGCTAACCGACTGCGCCCGCAAGCGGCAGACCGAGCATCTTGCCGGGCGCATCGCAGCGGCTTATGCGCTACAGGAAGTGGGTGAAAAAAACGTTCCTGCCATTGGCGACCAGCGCCAGCCCCTGTGGCCCGCCCCGTGGTACGGCAGCATCAGCCACAGCAAACAGACGGCGCTGGCGGTAGTTTCTGCCCGGCCGGTCGGCATTGATATCGAAAGGATCATGACGCCTTCGCTGGCGGCAGATCTGGAAAGCAGTATCGTCAATGCTGAGGAAAAAATGCTGCTGGATGCCAGCGGCCTGCCGTTTGAACTGGCGCTGACGCTGGCGTTTTCGGCGAAAGAGAGCGCGTTTAAGGCCTGCCATGCGAACGTACAAGCCGGGAGAGGTTTTACCGATTTTGAGTTGGTGTATATAAAGGAAGGAATATTGCTTCTTCGGCTATCCGCCGAGGAGTTTCGGCTGCAATGGATTAAGGCCGGAGAGTTTGTTATTACGCTATGTTCGTCATAAAAACAAAAACCCGCGCGGTTATCCACACGGGTTATCAGTGCACTGCCAGGATAAAATCAGCGCATCTTCTGCGCCAGTTCAGCAATAGAGGCCGCATCAAAACCGTGGTGTTTGCGTAGCCAGCCGCGATCTGCCGCAGCCGCATACTCACCATCCGGGATCCCCAGGCGCTTGAGCTTAATACCGACGCCCGCTTCTGCCAGCACTTCCGCCACCAGGCTACCCAGTCCGCCGTTGACGTTATGCTCTTCCACCGTAATCACCGCTTTACACGGTTTCAACGCCGCCAGCAGCGCTGCGGTATCGCAAGGGCGGATTGAAGGCACGCTCACCACTTTAGCCTGAACCCCGGCATCGGCCAGAATCTGCGCCGCATCGACAATTTCATGCACCGTAGAGCCAGTTGCTACCAGCGCGATATCTTCGCCTTCGCGCAGCGTCACTACCGCACCGGGCACAAACTGATAATTTTCGTCGTGCAGTTCCGGCAGCGCCTTGCCATCAAGGCGAATATACACCGGCCCCTGATAGCCAATAGCGTAATCGATAATCTGCCGACATTCGCGCGGTGAAGAAGGGGCAAAAATCTGGATATTGCCGAAGCCGCGCATCACCGCCAGATCGTCAATCGCATGGTGAGTACTCGCTAGCGGACCGTAACTGGCCCCGGCGTTGAGGCCGAACAGCTTAACGTTGGTGTTGTTGTAGCAAACGTCGACTTTAATTTGTTCATTGGCGCGGGAAATCAGGAACGGCGCAGCGTTACAGGTCACCGCCACTTTGCCGCCCAGCGCCAGACCGGCAGCCGTACCGACCATACTCTGCTCTGCGATACCCACGTTAACCAGGCGGCCAGGGAATTGTTTAACAAACGGAGCAATTTTTGCCGTCGAGGTTGAGTCCGCTACCACCGGCACCAAATCAACACCGCTTTCAACTGCATCAATAAAAGCCTGAACCATTACGCTCGCCAGGTGTTCTGCATTACTCATCTTTCAGTTCCTCCAGTGCCAGTGCAATTTCTTCGCCTTTCGGTACCCGGTGGTGCCATTCCGGGCGCCCCTGGATAAAGGAAATACCGGCACCTTTCGTGGTGTTGGCAATAACAACGTTTGGTTTACCTTCCTGCTTCAGCCCTTCCAGGGTTGCCACCACCGACGCCATGTCGTTACCCTGGCACTCGGTGACCGTCATACCAAAGGCTTTCCATTTATCGGCCAGCGGATCGGTATTCATAATTTCACGGGTCGGCCCAGCCAGCTGGAGGTTGTTCTTGTCGTTAATGATGACAAGGTTATCGAGGCCGTAGTGGGCCGCAGCCAGCGCCGCCTCCCAGTTACTGCCTTCAGCCAGTTCGCCATCGCCGGTAATTAAAAAGATGCGGCGGGAGCTGTTGCTTTTCTTCGCAGCCAGCGCCAGCCCCACCGCAACAGGCAAACCGTGGCCCAGCGCGCCGGTATTCAGCTCAATGCCAGGGGTTTTCTGACGTACCGGGTGACCCGGAAGATGTGAATTCGCATGTTGATAGGTTTCCAGCCACTCAACCGGGAAAAAACCCGCTTCAGCCAGTACGCAGTAGTAACAGCCCACCGCATGGCCTTTCGACTGGATGTAGATATCGCGCTGGTCATCGGCCAGGCGGTCCGGCGCAACGTTCATGATGCGGAAATAGAGCGCGGTGATCAGTTCAACCTGAGACAGGTCGGCTCCGGTGTGCCCGCCTGCAGGGCTATTGGCATTCAATCTGACGATATGGCGACGTACGGCGCGTGCTTTGCGCTCAAGTGCCTGGACATCATAGCTATAGGGATTCATTTAATACCTCTGAATTTATTTTCAACTTGGAATATTTATTCCGTCAGGGACTAAAAAAACCAGACATCCCCAGGCAACGCATCGCAAGGCTTCCGCCGCTGCATCATACTCAGGAACATTCTGCCTCCTTACCACCAGGCATATTTGCGCCTGGGTACTTTTCAGTTGACCTGGAATCGCCATGAATATATATTCAATAACGACTCTTTATTCAATTATGCAGCCACTGTTCTGTTTTTGTCCATAGCTGATTTTGAGGATTGGCGAAAGTTAGATATCCATCACACTTAAATGTCTTTTCTTTTCGCGTATGATAAAGGCCTCTAAGATAATGGCTGCACGTTAATGATTTTCGGGGAAATATATGGCTAAGCAGGATGAACAACGGCTATTAGTTAAGATTGCCACGCTTTACTATCTTGAAGGACGAAAGCAGTCCGATATCGCTCAACTTCTCTCGCTTTCTCAGTCATTTATCTCCCGAGCGATTACCCGCTGCCAAAAAGAAGGCGTGGTCAAAATTAGCGTTGTTCAGCCGTCGAATATTTTTCTTAATCTTGAAAAGGGCCTTGAGGATCGCTACGGAATTAAGCAAGCCATCGTGGTGGATACCGAAGAGGACGCAAACGATCACACCATCAAGCGCGCTATCGGTTCCGCCGCTGCCCACTACCTCGAAACGCGATTACGGCCAAAGGATCTGATTGGCGTCTCTTCGTGGAGTTCCACCATCCGCGCGATGGTGGATGAGGTTCATGCACAAAATCTTAAAGCCAGCGGCGTTATTCAACTGCTGGGCGGCGTAGGCCCAAACGGTAACGTACAGGCGACCATCCTCACTCAAACTCTGGCGCAGCATCTGAACTGTGATGCCTGGCTGCTTCCCTCCCAAAGCATTGAAGGCTCAACGGAGGAGAAAAATCGTCTCGTTGCCAGCAAAGATGTCGCCGACGTCATTGCGCGTTTTGACGAAGTTGATATTGCCATCGTCGGGATTGGCATTCTCGAACCGTCGCAACTATTGAAAACTTCAGGGAACTACTACCACGAAGATATGCTTCAGGTGCTGGCGGAACGCGGGGCGGTCGGAGACATTTGCCTGCACTACTACGACAAAAATGGTAAAGCAGTGTTACGCGACGATGAAGATCCTGTTATCGGTATGGCGCTTGAGAAAGTGAAGAAATGCCCTAATGTGGTTGCCCTGGCTGGCGGCAGCGATAAGGTTGCGGCTATCAAAGGCGCGCTATCGGGTGGTTATATCGATGTGTTAATCACTGATTATCCTACCGCTCGTCTGCTTGTTGCTGACTAATTTTCCTGATCAAACACTTTCCCACAACCTTTACGCTTTCTCCAAAGCGTAAAGGTGACACAGATAAACACTTATATTTCAATACGATAAATGAATTAATCTTCACTCTTTTTCACTCACCGCCAGATGCTCCTCCAAACGGATAAGTGTGATTGCCAGCACAATTGATAACTTTTCCTGTAGCCCGACGGGAAGTTTCTGGCTAAGGTATCAAATAAATAATCACCATCGAATATATATTCAGTGATTAAAAAAGTGAAACCGAATTGTCACATCATGGCCTGCCAGGAAGCAATGCGATAAAGAGAAGTGTGTATCCTTCCCCCTCCGCGACAGGACGAAGTGTGACTCAGGAGACTACCTAATGCAGGCAACACGTAAAGAGTTCATCATTGCACTGGACGAAGGCACCACTAACGCCAAAGCCGTCGTACTCGATAGCCGCGGTGACGTGGTAGTGAAATTCTCGCAGCCGCTGGCAATTCAAACGCCGCGCGACGGCTGGGTCGAGCAGTCAGGAGAGGTTCTGGTTGAAGCCTCACTGGACGTTATCGCTAAAGCGGTTGAACACGTGGGTGCAGAGAACATCGCCGCATTGGCCATCAGCAACCAGCGCGAGACCGCTATCGGTTGGTACCGCCAGAGCGGTAAACCTATCAATGCAGCCATCACATGGCAATGTACCCGCAGCGCCGCGTTTTGTGATGAACTGCGCCATGACAACAAAGAGCAGCTAATCAAAACGACTACCGGCTTGCCGATTGCGCCCCTGTTCTCTGCCTCGAAAATGCGCTGGCTGCTGGAGTCCATTCCTGAAGGCCGCATGTTGGCTGAACGCGGAGAAATCTGCCTCGGCACCATCGACAGCTGGCTGCTGTGGAATTTAACCCAGGGCGAAGCGTTCCATTGCGATCACTCCAATGCTGCACGCACCCAGTTGCTGAATCTGCAAACCGGACAGTGGGATGATGAGATGCTGGCGCTGTTCCAAATCCCTCGCGCCGCACTGCCGGAAATTAAACCTTCCAGCGGATTATTTGGCTATACCCGAGGGCTGAACAATATCCCTGACGGTATCCCGGTGATGGCGATGGTGGGTGATTCCCACGCCGCGCTGTTTGGTCACGCGCTTGGTGAACTGGGCTGCGTTAAAGCCACCTACGGCACGGGGTCATCAGTGATGGCGCCGGTAAAATCCGCACAGTGCGATATCGACGCACTGGCCACCACCATCGCCTGGCACGACGGCGACAGCATCACCTACGGACTAGAAGGTAATATTCCCCACACCGGCGATGCCGTGGCGTGGATGGCCGACAGCACCGGCCTAAGCGAGCTTTCCGATGCCGAGTTGGCTCATGAGCTCAACACCCTACCCGCCTCCGTGGACTCTACGCTGGGCGTCTATTTTGTGCCAGCCTTAACCGGCCTTGGCGCACCGTGGTGGGATGACAGCGCCCGAGGCGTGATTTGCGGCCTGAGCCGCGGCGTCAAACGCGCGCACCTGATTCGCGCCGCGCTGGAGTCCATTACCTACCAAATCGCCGATGTCGTTGTCGCCATGCGTCAGCAGGATGACTTCCACCTGGCGGCATTAATGGTCGACGGCGGCCCAACGAAAAATGATTGGTTAATGCAGTATCAGGCCGACCTGCTGGGATGCCCGGTGATGCGCAGCGATGTTGCTGAACTTTCGGCAATTGGCGCCGCCCTGCTCGCCCGTAAGGCCCTGCATCCAGGTTCGGTTACCGACCTGAAGGCCTTTTTAACTGAACACAGCGAATTTATCCCCGATATGGCCCGCCACCAGCGCCTGCAGAAAAGATGGCAGGAGTGGCGCCATGCGGTGAACAGAACATTATGGAAACCGGCAACGTCCGCCTGACGCCCACCAGGGAATCTTGTGTGTGACGAACCTTAATCATCAACAAAAGGAGACCCCCGGCCCATAAATTTGATTTTCAGGCCTTACGTTGTTTCACCGTACCCGACAATAACAACCAAGAGAGAAAATTGTCATGAAATTACGTTTAACGCTTTTAACAGCTGCTACCCTGACCGCCTTTTCTTTTGCTGCCCACGCGGCAGAAAAAGGCACCATCATGATCATGGTAAACTCGCTGGATAATCCGTATTACGCTTCTGAAGCCAAAGGCGCCAGTGAGAAAGCCAAAGAACTGGGATACCAGACCACCATTCTTTCGCATGGCGAAGATGTAAAAAAACAGAATGAACTGATCGATACTGCCATCGGTAAAAAAGTTCAGGGCATTATTCTGGATAATGCTGACTCTACCGCCAGCGTCGCGGCGATTGAAAAAGCGAAAAAAGCCGGTATTCCAGTGGTATTAATCAACCGCGAAATCCCCGTCGATGACGTCGCCCTTGAGCAGATTACCCATAATAACTTCCAGGCCGGTTCTGAAGTCGCCAACGTATTTGTTGAGAAGATGGCAGAGAAAGGAAAATATGCCGAACTGACCTGTAACCTTGCGGATAATAACTGCGTTACCCGCTCTAAATCTTTCCACCAGGTTATCGACCAATACCCGGATATGGTCAGCGTGGCGAAGCAAGATGCCAAAGGGACGTTGATCGACGGCAAACGCATTATGGACAGTATTCTGCAAGCACACCCTGACGTGAAGGGCGTAATTTGCGGCAACGGTCCTGTCGCACTCGGCGCCATTGCCGCACTGAAAGCCGCTAATCGTACTGATGTTGTGGTCGTCGGTATTGATGGCAGCAACGATGAACGCGATGCAGTGAAAGCAGGGACCCTGCAGGCTACCGTCATGCTTCAGGCCCAGGCTATCGCCGCTCAGGGTGTTACCGATCTGGATAACTACCTGCAAAAAGGCGAAAAACCGGCGAAGCAGCGCGTGATGTTCCGCGGCATTCTGATCACCCAGGACAACGCAGACAAAGTTCAGGACTTCAATATCAAATCCTGATTTCGGGTTGTTGCGCCCCTTCGGGGGCGCATAGGAGAGAATTATGTATAAAAAAACCTGGCTGGCGCTGGCCGTTCTTACGCTTGGAGGCTGCCGTATTGTCTCTCAGCAGGAGTTGGCCGATCTTAAATCCCCGCCCAATCCTCACATGACAAACATTGATAAAACATGGCAAGACCAGGTTGTTCCACAGGTCGTAGCCAAAGCTCGCCCCGTCGCAGAATTAATGACCGCCCTGCGTGCGGCGAAAGATTTCGATAGTGCTTGCAAAACGTTAGGCTATCGCGCTCAGGACGAAAACCCGTGCGTTTTTTACGTCAAAGTTGAAGGTAATATCAGCAAAATTGATTCCGCTTCCCGCAGCGGAAAAATGACCATTCAGGATACCAGCGGCAGCAACGTTGTCGTGCAAATTGGCCCAACGCTGCGCGGCACATTATTACGCGACGGCTATCAAGGCGCCAGCTATCAGGACTTTAACGACCAGGTTCTGTTTGGTGAGTATGGCCGGGCAATTAACGAACATGCGGTAAAAATGATAGAGGCAGCGCAGGTTAAACCGGGAGAAACGACACAGGTATATGGCGTATTCTCAGCCTGGGATATTCCGCAAACCGTTCCTGATATTACGCCAGCGAAAATTGTTCGTTTGGGAGGACAATAACATGCAGCGGCAAGAACTCGTCAATTCCCAACCAGTCGAATCTGAAGTTATTATCGAAACCCGCGAATTATCACGTGTTTATCCGGGCGTTATTGCCTTAGATAACGTGAACTACCGGGTCTATCGAAATAAAGTAAACGTTCTGATCGGTGAAAATGGTGCGGGTAAATCCACCATGATGAAAATGCTTGCTGGCGTTGAAACCCCGTCATCTGGTCAAATTATTCTTGATGGTACTCCGGTTACGCTTGGCTCTACCCATCAGGCAGAAAAACACGGCATTAGTATTATTTTTCAGGAATTGAATTTATTTCCGAACATGAACGTCATGGATAATATTTTCATGGCCAACGAGTTCTTTCAGAAAGGGAAAATCAACGAAAAATATCAATATGAGTTAGCCAAAAAATTACTGGAAAGGCTGGAACTCAATGTCGACCCTTATACGCAACTTGGCGAGTTAGGTATCGGCCATCAGCAGATGGTCGAAATTGCACGAGCGCTTTCAAAAGATACTCGCGTATTAATCATGGACGAACCCACTTCTGCACTCAGTCAGTCGGAAGTCAAAATCCTGTTTAACGTCATTGAGCAGCTTAAACGTCGCGGCGTCACCATTATTTATATTTCCCATCGTCTGGAAGAACTGATGGAAATTGGCGATCACATCACCATTTTTCGCGATGGACGCTTTATCAGCGAACGCGAGGTCAGCGATGCCAGTATTCCGTGGATCATCGAGCAAATGGTCGGCGATAAGAAAAAGCATTTCGACTACCAGCCCGCGCCAAAAGGCGAAGCGGTACTTGCCGTTGAAGGTTTGACGGCGCTGCATCCCAGCGGGGGCTATAAGCTCAACGACGTGACCTTCACCTTAAGTAAAGGGGAAGTGATCGGCATCTACGGCCTGCTCGGCGCAGGACGTACGGAGCTATTCAAGGGTCTGGTCGGCCTGATGCCTTGCCAGAACGGCAGCGTACATCTCAATGGCGAAAGTATTGAAAAATCGCAGTTCCAGGCACGGTTAAAAAAAGGGCTGGCGCTCGTTCCTGAAGACAGACAGGGCGAAGGCGTAGTACAGATGATGTCGATTCAATCGAATATGACCTTGTCTGATTTTAGTCTGCAGGGTTTTCGCCGCGCGTGGAAGTGGCTGAATCCACAGAAAGAAATCGCCTGTGTCAAAGAGATGATTCGAGAACTGGCTATCAAGGTTAGCGACCCCGATCTGCCAATTACCTCTTTAAGCGGCGGTAATCAGCAAAAAGTGGTGCTCGGCAAGGCATTGATGACAAAGCCGGAGGTCGTGTTTCTCGATGAGCCGACTCGCGGCATTGATGTCGGCGCTAAAACCGACGTTTATCACCTGATTGGCAAAATGGCCCAACAGGGTCTGGCAGTGATGTTCTCTTCATCAGAACTGGATGAAGTCATGGCGCTGGCGGATCGCATCCTGGTGATGGCCGATGGCCGTATTACCGCCGATTTACCGCGTCATGCGGTTACCCGCGAAAAATTAATCGCGGCTTCAACACCTCAAGATTAATCAGGCTGGAACCCATCATGAACCAGAAATATATGATTTATATGTACCTGCTGAAGGCCAGAACGTTTATCGCTCTGCTGCTGGTTATCGCATTCTTCAGCGTGATGGTACCGAATTTCCTGACCACATCTAACCTGCTGATTATGACTCAGCACGTGGCCATCACCGGCCTGCTGGCCATCGGCATGACGCTGGTGATCCTGACCGGAGGAATCGACCTTTCCGTCGGCGCTGTCGCCGGGATCTGCGGCATGGTCGCAGGGGCGTTATTAACCAACGGCCTGCCCTTATGGAACGGCAGCGTTATCTTCTTCAACGTGCCTGAAGTCATTCTGTGCGTGGCTATTTTCGGCGTCATTGTCGGCTTCATTAACGGTGCCGTGATTACCCGCTTCGGCGTCGCGCCCTTTATCTGCACACTGGGCATGATGTATGTCGCCAGGGGTTCAGCCTTGCTGTTCAACGACGGCAGCACCTACCCCAACCTTAACGGCATGGAAGCACTGGGCAACACCGGCTTTGCTACGCTGGGTTCCGGTACGCTAATGGGCGTGTATCTGCCAATCTGGCTGATGATTGCATTCCTGCTGCTGGGCTACTGGCTGACCACTAAAACGCCGCTGGGCCGCTATATCTACGCTATTGGTGGTAACGAATCCGCTGCCCGCCTGGCCGGTGTTCCCATCGTGAAAGCGAAGGTCTTCGTGTACGCCTTCTCCGGCCTTTGCTCCGCATTCGTTGGCCTGATCGTCGCGTCGCAGCTGCAAACCGCGCATCCAATGACCGGCAATATGTTCGAAATGGACGCCATCGGCGCGACCGTACTCGGCGGAACCGCGCTGGCGGGAGGTCGTGGTCGGGTAACGGGTTCAATTATTGGTGCTTTCGTTATCGTCTTCCTTGCCGACGGCATGGTGATGATGGGAGTCAGCGATTTCTGGCAGATGGTGATTAAAGGCGTGGTTATCGTCACCGCCGTCGTTGTCGACCAGTTCCAGCAGAAACTACAAAACAAAGTCATCCTGATGCGCCGCCATGAAGAGAAACTGGCCGCGGCAGGAGCCACCAGCTAATAACGTCTTCATTACCCCGCCGGACGCACTGGTGTCCGGCCTATACAAGGGAAGAAAAAATGCAAAGAAATTTCCAAAACAAAACGGTTGTTATCACTGGCGCATGCCGCGGAATTGGTGCCGGTATTGCTGAGCGCTTTGCTCGCGACGGCGCAAATCTGGTAATGGTCTCCAACGCCGAGCGCGTTCACGAAACGGCGGAAACCTTACGCCAGCGCTATCAGGCCGACATTCTGTCGTTGCAGGTCGATGTAACTGATGAAGCGCAGGTGCAATCGCTGTACGAGCAGGCGGCAGCGCGCTTCGGCACGATTGATGTTTCTATTCAGAACGCAGGCGTGATCACCATCGACTATTACGATCGCATGCCGAAAGCCGACTTTGAAAAAGTGCTGGCCGTTAACACCACCGGCGTCTGGCTGTGCTGTCGCGAAGCCGCTAAATATATGGTGAAACAAAACCACGGCAGCCTGATCAACACCTCTTCCGGCCAGGGTCGTCAGGGCTTTATTTACACCCCGCATTACGCGGCCAGCAAAATGGGCGTTATCGGCATCACGCAGAGCCTGGCCCACGAACTTGCTCCGTGGAATATCACCGTCAACGCCTTCTGTCCGGGCATTATTGAAAGCGAGATGTGGGATTACAACGACCGCGTATGGGGCGAAGTCCTTAGCACCGAGCAGAAACGCTACGGCAAGGGTGAGCTGATGGCGGAGTGGGTCGAAGGCATTCCGATGAAGCGCGCCGGTAAACCGGAAGATGTTGCCGGACTGGTGGCGTTCCTGGCGTCCGATGACGCACGTTATCTCACCGGGCAAACCATCAATATCGATGGCGGACTGATTATGTCGTAATTCCGTTCCCCGGGTTGCGGCTGACGCCTTACCCGGGCTACAAGACTACCCGACGGCACAAGCCCCGTAGCCCGGACAGGCGCAACGCGCCGCCTCCGGGAACGCCAACACCGGGCATGCTAAAGAATATTTTTAAGAGAGTAATAACTATGATCGCAAAAGATTTTGCCCAACAGTTGTTTAATCTGCAGGACCGCGTGGCCTTCGTGACAGGCGCGGGCAGCGGCATCGGTCAGATGATTGCTTATGGCCTCGCCAGCGCAGGCGCTCGGGTAGTCTGCTTTGATCTCCGCGAAGACGGCGGCCTTGCCGAAACCGTTAAAAACATTGAAGCGATTGGCGGGCAGGCCTGTTTTTACACCGGTGATGTCCGCCAGCTTAGCGATTTACGCGCGGGTGTCGCATTGGCCAAAAGCCGCTTCGGTCGTCTTGACGTCGCCGTTAACGCCGCCGGGATTGCCAATGCTAATCCGGCGCTGGAGATGGAAACGGAACAATGGCAGCGGGTTATCGATATTAACCTCACTGGCGTATGGAACTCCTGTAAAGCAGAGGCTGAACTGATGCAGGAATTCGGCGGCGGCTCTATCATTAATATCGCCTCCATGTCCGGTATTATCGTTAACCGGGGCCTCGATCAGGCCCATTACAACTGCTCCAAAGCCGGTGTTATTCACTTATCGAAAAGCCTCGCTATGGAGTGGATTGGCAAAGGGATCCGCGTTAACTCGATCAGTCCTGGATATACCGCTACACCAATGAACACCCGACCTGAGATGGTCCATCAGACCCGTGAATTCGAAAGCCAGACGCCAATTCAGCGCATGGCGAAAGTTGAAGAGATGGCCGGGCCAGCGCTGTTCCTGGCAAGCGATGCCGCGTCGTTCTGTACTGGTGTTGACCTGGTCGTCGATGGCGGTTTTGTCTGCTGGTAAGACGGTATAACAATGCGGGGAGCCCTCTCCGCATTTCCCTCCCTGACGATGTTCACAGCACACAGGCAACCATTATGTATAGCCACTATCACGGCCTTATTTTTGATATGGATGGAACCCTTTTTGATACCGAACCTTTACACCGTCAGGCGTGGTTAAGCGTATTCGCATCCGACAATATCACCATTTATGAAGAAGAACTTATTCCGTTCAACGGCTCCGCTCCCTGGCAGGTGGCCAGCCAGCTTGTCGCCTTAAAAGGGTTAAAAGCCGACCCATTTTCACTGGCCGATCGTAAAAAGCAGGCCATTGAGAAATTGCTACAAACGGCGGAAATCCGGGTTCTACCAGCAATGGACATTTTACTGGCGTGGCAGGATAAAAAACCGCTGGCGCTGGGAACCGGTAGCGAACGTAGCACTGTGGACATACTGCTTAACCGCTTTAATTTAACCCAGCGCTTTGCCGCTATCGTCTCCGCCGACCGGGTTAAAAATCACAAGCCCGCCGCCGACACGTTCTTATTGTGCGCTAACGAACTTCATGTGCAACCTGAACTCTGCCTTGTTTTCGAAGACTCCCGCTTTGGGATTGAAGCGGCGAAAAATGCGGGTATGGACGTAATTGACGTTAATACTCTGAGCTAAAAATTATGCAGGGTGGCGGCACTGTTGCTATAAACCGGTCGATTTTCTCTCGCCGTCCATCCTGCTCCCCATCAGCAGAAAAAAGGTGCCTTAAGGTTCCTTACCCAGCCTGCGGATAGGCGGGGATTGCTCCCCGCATACCGGCTACTTCTTCGTTTCGTAAGCGAGAACGGCCTTAAACTCCATACTGCGTTCTTTGATACTCAGCTCGCACAGCGAGTCGCGTACCATTAACGTGAATCCCAGCGCTGTCAGACACAGCACCACGATCGCCACCAGGGCGTACTTTGTCAGCATCTCGTTGCCTCCATGCGAAGAAGAGGCTACTATCCAACTGCTAGGTTTGGATTGTAGGCCTCAGGTTGATGGGAACATCTCCTGGGGCTTCGTCTTTCTGAATCCTCACCTAATAAGCCTGAACTCAAAAAGCCTCAGGCACCCGCAGTCATCATACCCTTCCCTGCTCACATCACTGTATATTTAACCAGCTAAAATCATTTTTCAGAAAACGTTTAGGCTGGCTGGATTTCAGGGAGGATCTCGTCTTCATGAGAGAAGTGGAAAACTCAAAATGGGCCATTGGCGCTAGCCCGGAATGGTAAAAAAGGTGCCTTAAGGTTCCTTACCCAGCCTGCGGATAAGCGGGGATTGCTCCCCGCATACCGGCTACTTCTTCGTTTCGTAAGCGAGAACGGCCTTAAACTCCATACTACGTTCTTTGATACTCAGCTCGCACAGCGAGTCGCGTACCATTAACGTGAACCCCAGCGCTGTCAGACATAACACTATGACCGCCACCAGGGCGTACTTTGTCAGCATCTCGTTGCCTCCATGCGAAGAAGAGGCTACTATCCAAATGTTGGGTTTGGATCGTGAGCCTCAGGTTGATGGGAACATCTCCTGGGGCTTCGTCTTTCTGGATCCTCACCTAAGCCTGAACTCAGAAAGCCTCAGGCACCCGCCGTTATCATACGCTTCCCTGTGCATTGAGCTGTATATTTAACCAGCACTATCTCTTTTTCAGAAAACGTTTAGCCCGCTTCTATTTTTTGGGGAAGTCAAACCTGATTACCCGGCGCTACTGTGACAACATCGGCCGAAAATCTTCCAGCCGCTTCAGCTGCCTGCCTTCACCATCAAAATTATCCACCGCCAGCCACGGCCGGATGACCGCATCACGGGCAGGCCATACATCGTCGATATTCATTGAGTCACACCACCACTCCAGCCGACGATTTGGTCGCCCGGTACAGCGCTCCGGAAAACACACCGCACAAACCCCTTACTTCGCCAGGCTCGCGAAACGGGTGAATACTGCATCAAAAATCGCCAGGCCTTTTGCTACCTGCTCGGCGCTGATGGTGCACGGCGGCACCACGTGAATGCGGTTTTCCACCACAAACGCCAGCAGACCGGCCTCGGTTAACGCGCCCTTAATCGCCGCCATATCCGCAGCGGTCAGCGGCGTTTTCTGCTCGCGGCTGCTGACCAGTTCCAGTGCCTGGAACAGACCACGACCACGAACGTTGCCGATAATCGCGTGTTTCTCCGCCAGCGCTTCCAGCCCCGGGCGCAGCACCTCGTTGCCCATCATTGCCGCATTCTCCACCACTTTCTCTTCTTTCATCGCGTCAATGGTGGCGACAATCGCCGCCATCGCCAGCGGATGGCCGGAATAGGTCAGCCCTCCGGCAAAGAAATGGTCGTCAAAATAGCGGGCAATCGGTTCGCTAATCAGCACGCCGCCCGCCGGAACGTAACCGGCGTTCACCCCTTTAGCAAAGGTCACCAGATCCGGTACCACGCCATCCTGCTCGAAGGCAAACCAACTGCCGGTACGGCCAAAACCGGCCATTACCTCATCGAGGATCAGCACAATCCCGAACTCGTCGGCCAGCGCCCGCACGCCCTGCATATAACCATCCGGCGGCACCAGAATTCCGGCGGTTCCCGGAATGGACTCCAGCAGAATCGCGGCAATCGCGTTCGGGCCTTCGCACTCGATCATCCGCCGCAGATGCGCCAGCGCGCGCTGGCACTCCTCCTCTTCCGTCGTGGCGTTGAACTCGCTGCGGTAGAGATAGGGGTTGAAGAAGTGAACGTGGCCGCGCGAATACTCGTTCGGCACGCGACGCCAGTCGCCGGTAGCGGCAATCGCGCTGCCGGTATTACCGTGATAGGAACGATAGGCAGAGAGCACTTTATCGCGCCCGGTATAGAGCCGCGCCATGCGGATAGCGTTCTCGTTGGCATCCGCTCCGGCGTTGGTGAAGAACACTTTGCTAAAGCCTTCCGGCGCCAGCTCGACGATACGTTTCGCCGCTTCGGCGCGGGCGAGGTTGGCGGTGGCAGGCGCGATGGTCACCAGCTCTTCCAGTTGCGCTTTCATTGCCGCCAGCACGCGAGGATGCTGATAGCCGATGTTCACGTTCACCAGTTGGCTGCTGAAATCAAGGTACGTATTGCCTTCGTAATCCCATAGCTCGCAGCCTTTGGCCCCGGCGATCACCAGCGGATGTAAATTGCCCTGCATCGACCATGAATGAAATACGTAGGCGCGATCCAGCTGCCGAACTTCATCATTGCTTACCGCTACATCGTTCTGTATTGCCAGCTTCATACCCTGCCCTCTCTCATGTCGTTGTTGTTGGCATCATCATTGGCTGCGCCTGAGAAAAACGGATAGAGCCAGTACGGCGAAAATGATGTGACACCGTGTCACATCGCCGCGCACCGACTGGCCCTGTGCCCACCCGCACGGCGTTTTTATAGTGGGAGCGACAACCTGCACAGGAGAATGAAATGGCAACGAGCAAAGTGGTGTTTATTACCGGGGCGACCTCGGGTTTTGGGGAAGCGGCGGCGCAGGTTTTCGCCGATGCGGGCTGGTCGCTGGTGCTGAGCGGACGCCGTGTTGAGCGGCTAAAGACGTTACAGGATAAACTGGCCTCACAGGTCCCGGTGCATATTATCGAACTCGACGTACGCGATAGCGATGCGGTTACCGCGGCTGTAGCAGCGCTGCCCGCTGAATTTGCCGATATCACCACGTTGATTAACAACGCCGGGCTGGCGCTGTCGCCGCAGCCGGCGCAGAAAGTGGAGCTGGAAGACTGGAAAACGATGATCGACACCAACGTCACCGGTCTGGTCAACGTGACCCACGCCCTGCTGCCGACGCTGATTAACCACGGCGCAGGCGCGAGCATCATTAATATCGGCTCTATCGCCGGGCAGTGGCCCTATCCGGGCAGCCACGTTTATGGCGCCAGCAAGGCATTCGTGAAGCAGTTCAGCTACAACCTGCGCTGCGACCTGCTCGGCACCGGTGTGCGCGTGACCGACCTCGCGCCGGGGATTGCCGAAACGGAATTTACCCTGGTGCGCACCAAAGGTGACCAGGCGGCGTCAGATAATCTTTATCGCGGCACCACGCCGCTGAGCGCGCGGGATATTGCCGAGCAGATGTTTTATATCGCCACGCTGCCGGACCATATGAATATCAACCGGGTGGAAGTGATGCCGGTGCGTCAGGCCTGGCAGCCGTTCGCAATCGATCGGGATTGAGGTTTGGTAGAGCGGAGAGGCGCGTAAGCGCCGCCTCCGGGAGAGTTTCATGCAGCTACGGATATGTCTCTGAAACAACGTGTTATGCACCCGTTCACGTACCTCGATGAGACATTTTCTGCGACTTGATGGTGAACGGAACCCCTCAACAGCGTCCCGGAGGCGGCGCTTACGCGCCTGTCCGGGCTACTCAATCTGCCTCCCTCAGGCTCCGGGCCCGGAAATCCCGGGTCGCGGCGTAAACGCCTTACCCGGGCTACTCCCCGCTGACGGCTGGAAACCCGTAGCCCCGGTAAGCGCAGCGCCACCGGGGGGATTGGCTGCTGATCACCGGCTGCTCTGCAAAAACTGCCTGACGCGCTCGGAATCCGGATTAGTGAAAAACTTCTCCGGCGGCGCTTTCTCAATCAACAACCCCTTCTCAAGAAACACCACTTCATCCGATACCTGACGCGCAAAGTCCATCTCGTGGGTCACCACCACCATGGTATAACCTTCGGCCGCCAGCGCTTTCATCACGCCCAGCACCTCGTTGACCAGTTCTGGATCGAGCGCCGACGTCGGCTCGTCGAACAAAATCACCTCCGGCGACATCGCCAGCGAGCGGGCAATCGCCACCCTCTGCTTCTGTCCGCCTGAGAGCGTAATGGGGTAGACGTCGGCTTTATGCGCCATCCCCACTTTCTCCAGTTGCTGCATGGCAATAGCTTTCGCTTCATCACGCTTCATCCCCTTCACGTGCAGCAGCGCTTCGCTGACGTTCTGCTGCACGGTCAGGTGCGGCCACAGGTTAAAGCTCTGAAACACCATCCCGACCCGCTCGCGGATTTTCGACAGCTGGCGATGGGACATGGCCCGGCCATTATCTTCATCAATACCCAGCCGCTGGCCGCTGATGCGCACCTCACCGCGATCCGGCTGCTCCAGCCAGTTCATGCAGCGCAGCAGCGTCGATTTACCGGAACCTGACGAACCGAGGATGCTCACCACGGTCCCCTTCTCTACCGTCAGGTTGATATCACGCAGAACTTCAACGTTATCAAACTGTTTAGAGACGTTTTTGACGCTTACAGCAGTCGTATCATGCATGGCTCATTCCTCTTCTGGCTCCCCAGGCGCTCAGACGTTTAATCAGCAGTTCCAGCAGAATGCTGACAGCCCAGTAGAGCCCAATCGCGACGATAAAGGCGTTAAACGGGATAAAATAAGTGGCCTGCACGCTGTTGGCCGCAGCGGTTATCTCCTGGACGGTGATAATGCTGAGAAAAGCGGTGTCTTTCAGGCAAATAATTAGTTGGTTACCCATCAACGGTAATGCGGAAGACAGGATATTGGGCAGAATAATGCGGCGGAATATTTTGTAGCGTGAAAAACCCTGCGCCACCGCGGCTTCAATATAGCCGCCGGAAAATACCCGGCGCTGACTGCGCAATATTTCGAAGAAATAAGCGCCGTGATAGATAATTAAGGCAATCAGCCCGGCGGTCCACGCCTCCATACTGATACCGACTTCCGGCAGCCCGTAATAGAGCAAATAGGCCAGTATCAAAAACGGAATGGCCCTCATTAAACTGACAAAGCCAATAATAAGCCGGTTAAGGGTTTTCTTTTGATATTCGGTTAAATAGCACAGCACAATACCGATAATTAAACCGGCAATGGCTGCGGTAATAAATAGTTCAAGGGTGGCGAGTAAACCGGCAATAAAGCTGTCGCGCACCGACCAGATAACGGCCCACTGATTCATAGCACCTCCTGTATTTATCGCGCCAGACGCTTCGCTTTACGCTCCGCCATCCCCTGCAGTTTCAGCAGCAGACCAATGATCACCACGTACAGCAGGCCCGCCGCCAGAATCGGCGAAAGAGGTTCATAGGTGACCGAAGAAATTCGGTTTGTTACGCGGGTCAAATCCACCACGCCAATCACCGCAATGGCCGGGCTGCCTTTAATCAGAAACGACATTTCGTTGACCAGCGCGGGCAGGCTTTCAATCCACATTTGCGGCAGCATGATATAGCGGAAATAGGGCCAGCGACGCATCCCCACCGACTCCGCCGCTTCCCGCTGCTCGCGGGGGAAAGTACGAAAAGCGTTGCGCCAGATTTCGGCGTTGAAGGCCGAGGTATTGAGCGTCAGCGCCACAATCGCCGCGACGTTTTTATCGAGGTTAATCCCGACCGTCGGCAGAGAAAGAAACAGGAACAGCACCAGCGTCACCAGCGGCGTAGCGCGGGCCAGGCTGATATAGACCACCAGCAGCTGATCGATAACCGGTACGCGTAGCATTCGCACCAGCGCAATCAGCAGGCCAATCACCACGCCAAAGGCGATGGCGATGGCCGAAATCCAGAGGGTCGTCCATGCGCCTTCAATCAGTAACTGCCAGGAAATTGCATCCATGAAGCCCTCCTTCACACCTTAACAGGCGGCGGTGACCCGCCGCAGAACACATTACAGACCCGCTAGTTTATGGAACTGTTCCGGGCTGGTAATCGCTTCGGTCGGCAGGTCGTCATAGGTTTCGCCAAACCACTTTTTCTGCAGTTCGGCGAGCTTGCCGGTTTCCTTCATGTGGTTCATAAATTTAGTCATATAAGCCAGCAGCTGCGGCGAGTTTTTCGGGATCGGCCATGCCATATAGCCCGGACCGGAAACCGCCAGACCTTTGGCGAATACCTTTGGCTTGGCCTTCGCCAGGTCGTTAACCGAAATAACCACGTTAATCACGTAATCCAGGCGCTTGTTGGCGAGGTCGGCATAGGCTTCAGGGTAGGAAGGATATTCCACCACCGGCCCCAGCTTACCGCCGGTTTTCTCCAGCATCGCTTTCAGTTCCGGCAGACGCGCCAGCAGCGCGCTGCCCGCCTGAACGCCCACTTTTTTACCGCTCAGACTCGCAATCGTATCCAGTGAATTATCGCCAGCGCGTTTGACAAAATAGTGCTGCGCTGAAGCCCACGGCGGCGTGAAATCAAAAACTTTCAGGCGGTCGTCGGTAATCACCGCGCCGGTTAACGCCATATCGTACTGGCCGGTGGAGACCGCCGCTAATAATCCGGTCCACGGCAGAATGCTCTGATCGACATTGAATTTCGCGTATTTACGTAATTCATCGAGCATATCTTTGTTAAAGCCATCCGCCTGGCCGTTATTCATAAAGTTAAACGGCGCGTAATCATCTTCGGTCGCGACTTTCAATGTGCCGGATTTTTCTATTTCCGGAAGATCGGCGGCAACTGCGTGATAAGAAAAGGCCATCGCCATAACGGCGCCCAGACACATTGAACCTAATGATTTTTTCATCAATCTACCCCTAATTAATTCGCCAGACGTGTTCATTCCAGAACATGAAAAGGTTTTGCAAAATATGTGCCGACGGAAGTTCCGAACCGCGACTGATGAATGCGTTTTTACTGTAGGGAGCGTTTTTAATTTCCGGATAGAGCCAGATTCACCGCGTGGATGTGTCAGTCATTTTCAGGATGGTATGGAATTTGCTCCGGTTCATGCACAGAGCGTTTGCGTAAGGAGCTAAGCATGATCCGACACCTGTTACACGTTGATTTCGACCCGCGCCGCGGTTTGCAGGAGCAGGTGCGCGAGACGCTGATTAACGCCATTCTGGGCGGCATTTTTTCCGCCGACATGCCGCTCCCCTCCTGCCGCCAGCTGGCCAGCCAGCTGCGGGTATCACGTAACACCACGGCGCTGGTTTTTGAGGGACTGGTGAACGAGGGATATCTGGTAAGTCGCCCGCGCAGCGGGTATTACCTGCACCCGGATTATCAGCACACTTCCCCTTCCACTGCGCCGGAAGCTGCACCGCAGGACGAAGGTGCTGCACCACGCTGGGGCACGCGGCTGCAAATTACCCCCAGCCAGCAGGAGTCGATTCTGAAACCGGCGGGCTGGATGAACTACCGCTACCCGTTTATCTACGGTCAGCCCGATACCCGCCAGTTTCCGCTGGCGACCTGGCGTTCAGCGGCAAACTGGCTGCACGGCGGGGTGCGCGATCCGGCGTGGGTGGTGGACCATATCGACCAGGACGTGCCGATGCTGATTGAGCAAATCCGCACCCGGGTACTGCCCAAACGCGGTATTGTCGCCGCGCCGGATGAGATCCTGATTACCCTCGGTTCACAAAACGCGCTCTATCTCCTGACCCGCCTGCTGATGTCGTCGAAGACGCGAGTCGGCGTGGAGAACCCCTGTTTTCGCGAGGCCATCAACACCTTCCTGCTTGCCGATACGGATATCGTGCCGCACCCGGTGGATGAACAAGGGATCGTCCTCAACGATACGCCCTGCGATTACTACTATGTGACCCCCGGCCACCAGGTACCGACCGGCGTGGCGATGAGCAAGGCGCGACGCAGCCAGCTGCTGGAGCATGCTGCTCGCCATGACGCGGTCATTATTGAGGACGATTACGACTCGGAGAGTAACTTTATGCTTAACCCGCTTCCGGCGCTGAAGGCCAGCGATCGCAGCGGAAGAGTCGTCTACGTCAGCAGCCTGTCAAAAGCGCTGTCGCCGGGTCTGCGGCTGGGCTTTATGGTCGCCGACCCGGACCTGATTGATGAAGCAAGAGCACTGCGGCGGCTGGTATATCGCCATCCGCCGACCAATATTCAGTATCAGATGGCGCATTTCCTCGCCCAGGGCCACTATGAAACGCACCTGCGGCGCTACCATTACGACTCGGCCCAGCGCTGGGACAGGCTCAACAACGCGCTGCAACATCATCTGCCGGAGTGCCGGATTATTCCCGGCAGCGAGCACGCCAATGCGTTCTGGCTGGCCACGCCGGAGCAAATCAATACCCAGCAGCTCACCTGGCGCGCCGCTCATGCAGGGGTACTGATTGAACCCGGCGCGCGGCATTTTCTCAGCAACGCGCCGCCGGATAACTTCTTCCGCATGGGGTTCCATGCCATTAACCCCGACGCTATTGAGCAAGGGGTTGAAGTGCTGCGCGGTCAGCTGGCGCAGATGGGTTAGCGGTACTTCAGGCTGGCTCTGTCGACGGTGACGTTGGGAGTGGTTCTGTGCGTTGTCGGTTCGCATAAATTTAGCCGCCAGAAGGGGCTCTTGTAGCCCGGACAGGCGCGTCAAGCGCCGCCTCCGGGACTGTGTAGAAGGGTTCCGTTCACCACTATTTCGCAGAAAATGTCTCACCGCGGTACGTGAACGGGTAAAGGGGGAGAAAACCGTCTCCCCCTTTACAATCCCCGCGGTCCCGCAAAGAAATCGGTGCTACGCACTGCGCTCACCTCCCGGTCCTCAGCCTGCGGTCGGCTCAACTCGACATCATTGTCTCGATTCGCCTCTGGCCGCCATCCCTGGCGGCCAGCCCTTGTCTTCGGACCTTCGGTTTGCCGATTTCAGCGGGTACCAGGGCATCGCTGTGAGTTTTTCTGTTTCAGGGGGGATTCAGTTGCTGCATGAAAATCGTCCCGGAGGCGGCGCTTGACGCGCCTGTCCGGGCTACCTAATCTGCCTCCTTCAGGCACCAAGCCCGGAAATCCCGGGTCGCGGCGTAAACGCCTTACCCGGGCTACTCACGTAGCCCCGGTAAGCGCAGCGCGACCGGGGAGAACGACTGTCTACACCGCCCTGGCGTACTGCAACATCACCTGCAGCAGCACGTTGGCTCCGGCCTCGACGTGTTCCGGCGAAGCATACTCAATTTCGTTATGGCTGATGCCGTCCTTGCAGGGGATAAAAATCATCCCGGTCGGCGCCAGATAGCTCATATACACCGCGTCATGACCGGCACCGGATACAATCTCCCGCGCCGGATAACCGAGGCGCTGGGCGGCTCCGGCAATCGCCGCCTGGCAATCCGGGTGGAACGGCGCTGCCGGATAGTGGCTCACCTCTTTCAGGGCCACCTTCAGGCCGCTCTCCTGCTCGACGCTGCCGATAAACTCGCGCAGTTGGCGGTCCATCGCATCCACCAGCTCATCGCTAAGATTGCGCATATCAATCGAAAAGGTCACCTCGCCCGGCACCACGTTGCGGCTGTTCGGATAGACCTGCACCATTCCCACCGTGCCGCGCCCCTCATCGCTGCGTCCGGCAATTGCCACCACCTCCTGCATAATGCGGGTCGCGACCTGCAACGCATCCTGGCGCAGGCGCATCGGCGTCGGCCCAGCGTGGGACTCCTGGCCTGTCACCACGCAGTCATACCAGCGAATACCCAGCACGCCCTGCACGATACCAATGATTTTCTCTTCATCTTCCAGAATCGGCCCCTGTTCGATATGCGCTTCGAAGTAGGCGCCAATCGGGTGGTCGCCCGGCGCCTGGCTGCCGATATAGCCGATGCGCGCCAGCTCCTCGCCCACGGTTTTTCCATCTGCATCCTTCGCAGCGTAGATGGTCTCCAGCGGAAATATCCCGGCAAACACCCCGGAACCCATCATCACCGGCACAAAACGCGAACCCTCTTCATTGGTCCAGAACACCACTTCAATCGGCGCGTCGGTTTCAATCTCCAGATCGTTCAGGGTACGCACCACCTCCAGCGCCGCCAGCACGCCGTAGTTACCGTCAAATTTGCCGCCGGTCGGCTGGGTGTCAATATGGCTACCGGAGACAATCGGCGGCAGCGCCGGATTACGCCCTTCCCGACGCATAAAGACGTTGCCGATTTTATCAACGGTGACGCTCATCCCGGCCGCCTGCGCCCAGCTAATGACCAGATCGCGCCCCTGCCGGTCGAGATCGGTGAGCGTCAGACGACAGCAGCCGCCTTTCGGCGTGGCGCCGATTTTCGCCAGCGTCATTAGCGAATCCCACAGGCGCTCGCCATTAACACGGCAATCGGTGGTCTCTATCATCGGGGTAAAAAAGACATCACTGCTCATTTCGGTCTCCTTGCATAAACGCGGCGGCCAGCTCAACCAGCAGACGATCGCTGCCGCGCGGCCCTAAAAATGAAATTCCCAGCGGTAAACCGCCCACCTGAGTAACCGGTAGCGTCACCTGCGGACGCCGGGTCATTACGGAAATTAACAGCAGGTCGTGGGACAGGCGGCGAACCGCTTCCATCTCTTCAGCCTGCGCCGTCAGCAGCGGCGCGCCGTCGGGAACCGTTGGCATCACCAGCACCGCATCGCCGAGCTGCGCGTCCCACCAGGCGCTAAACCGTTCGCGCAACTGACAGGCGGTTTCAAACTGCTCGCGAGTCACCGCTTTGCCCCAGAAAAAGCGTTCGCGCACATCCGGACCCAATTGCAGGCCGTAGCGCTCGATGGTTTCCCCCTGCGCCTGCCACGCTTCGTAGCCCTGAATCTGGCGGAAGGCGAGATAGATATCGTCCACCTCCGGCAGCGATTCGCTCAAGGGTGAAACCGTGCCAAAAAAGTGCCCCAGCCGCTGGCGAACCGGTAGCAGGGCCTGCTGGCTGCGCGGCGGCAGACGGGAAAATAGCCCATCATGGCTGGCCAGCCGAACGCGGGTAATATCCACTCTCTCATCACTGAACAGGCAGGCGGCAACGGCAGAAAAGACTTCCGGCGAGCGGGCAAAGAAACCGCAGGTATCCATGGTGGCACACAGCGGCTGACAGCCGTCGAGGGAGATTCTTCCGTGGGTCGGACGCAGGCCGTACAATCCGCAATAGCTGGCGGGAGTGCGTACCGAGCCGCCGGTATCGGATCCGAGGGCAAAATCACAGGCATCGTTCGATACCGCCGACGCCGAGCCGGATGAAGAGCCGCCGGGAATATGATTGGGCGCGGCACCGTTGCGCGGGGTGCCATAATGCACGTTGTGCCCGCTCATCGAATACGCCAGCTCGCTGGTATGGGTTTTGCCGATAAAGCGCGCACCGTTATCCAGCAGCGTTTGCACCACCGGGGCGGTGCGTTTTTTAATCCCGGACAGCGCCAGCAGGTGCGGATTGCCGCCGCCGGTCGGGTAGCCCGCCACATCGAACAAATCTTTGACCGCAAAGGTCAGCCCGCTCAGCGGCCCGCTTAAGGCATGCGCCACCGGGTGCGCCGGATAGGGCATAAAGGCGCGAAGGTCATCCTGCATGTTGGTCTCCTCTGTGATTCAGGCATAAAGCGCCTGGTTTTCAACGGACGCATTCAGCTCCCGCCAGCGATGGCAGCTCACCACATGACGCGACCCTACCTGTTCTGTCGTTGGTTGGCTCTCGGCGCAGGCCGGTCGCGCGTGCGGGCAGCGCTCGGCAAAGGCACAGCCAGGCGGCAGGCGCGAGAGATCGGGCGGCGAACCGGGGATGCAGTGCAGCGCGTCGCCCTTTTTCAGCCCCTCTTTCGGACGACTGCCTAACAGCACCTGGGTATAGGGATGACAGGGGCGGTATAAAATATCCTCAATCGACGCCTCTTCAACGATGCGTCCGGCGTACATCACCGCCACCCGGTCGGCAATCTCCACAGCCGCGCCGATATCGTGAGTCACGAAGATAATCGACAGGTCGCGCTGCTTTTGCTGCTCGCGCAGCAGGATCAGGATCTGGATTTGCACCGTGGCATCCAGCGCGGTGGTTGGCTCATCCGCCAGCAACAGCTGCGGATTGCAGGAGAGCGCGAGAGCAATCATCGCCCGCTGGCGCATCCCGCCGGACATCTCGTGGGGGTAAGCATCCAGCCGCCGCTCGGGACTCGGAATACGCACCTGGCGCAGCGCCTCCAGCGCCCTCTCCCGCGCCGCCTGGCGCGACAGCCCTTCGTGGCGGCGCAGCCCCTCAACAATCTGCTGTCCCACGGTATAGACCGGGTCAAACGCCAGCAGCGGTTCCTGGAAAATCATCGCGCAGCGCGCGCCGCGATAGCGCCGCAGCTGCCCGGCGCTCATGGTCAGCACCTCTTCCTCCCCGACTTTCAGGGTGCCGGAAAGCACGCTGCTTTTTGGCGGATGCAGCCGCATCAGGGCGCGTAGTGTGACGCTTTTCCCGGAACCGGATTCACCGATCAGCGCCATCACTTCGCCTTTTTGCACATCAAAGGAGACGCCGTTAACCGCGTTGACCGTCTGGCCGTCGCGGCGAAACTCCACCCGCAGATCGCGGATATGGACATAAGCTTCATGCGACATGGCTCACCTCCTGGATGACGATATTCTGATGCCAGGGCGACGCGGGCTGCGCCATCAGGCAGGCGCTTTGATGTCCTTCACCGACGCTTTCAAGCTTCGGCTTCACCTGCGAGCACACCGCTCTGGCATGCGGACAGCGGGTATGAAACCGGCAGCCGGAAGGGGGGGAAATCGGGCTGGGCGGATCGCCGCTCAGCGGGGAGGTTAAGGTGCGATGTTGCGGATCCATCGACGGCATCGAGCTTAATAACGCGCGGGTATAAGGGTGCGCCGAGGCGGTAAACAGCTGCTCCACCGGGCCAATCTCCACCACCTCGCCGAGGTACATCACCAGGATGCGATCGGACAGCCAGCGCACCACGTGCAGATCGTGACTGATAAACACATAGGTCAGCGCCAGCGTTCGCTTAAGCTCCTGCAACAATAGCAGCACCTGGGCCTCAACTGATTTATCCAGCGCCGAAACCGCTTCATCAAGAATGACCAGCCGGGGCTTCATCGCCAGCGCGCGGGCGATGTTGACGCGCTGGCGCTGGCCGCCGGAGAGCGCGTGCGGGTAGCGATGGGCAAAGCGCCCAGGCTCGAGGCCGACGTGCGCCAGCAGATAGCGTGCATATTCGCTGGCCTCTTTGGCGCTAACGCCGTGTACCCGCTGGCCGAACGCAATGCTCTCTTCCATGGTCATGCGCGGATTCAGCGACGCGTAGCTATCCTGAAAGACCATTTGCACCTGGCGGCGATACTCTTTCATCGGCAGGCGCGATGAGCCGACCTCCAGGCCATCAAAAATCAACTCGCCGCTATCCTGCTTAAGCAGTTGCATCAACAGCCGGGCGGTGGTTGATTTACCGCAGCCCGACTCCCCTACTACGCCAAGGGTTTCGCCTTTGACCACCGTAAAGCTAACGTCATCCACCGCCTGCACCACTTCGCGCTTTTTGCCGCCACCGGCAGGAAAGTGTTTCAGCAGATTGTTGACCTTCAGCAGCGGCTGAGCCGGTCCGCCGAGGTCGATATTGATAAAGGGTTGCATCGCTTACTCCTTAATCGCCATTGCCGCACGCAGGCGGTCCGCGAGGATATTGAACGAAATGGAGGTGATAAAAATCATCAGGCCGGGCAAGGCCGCCACCCACGGCTGGGTATAGATTGCCGTGCGCAGAGTGTTGAGCATCAGCCCCCACTCAGGCTCAGGCGGGCGAACGCCAAGCCCCAGAAAAGAGAGGCCGGAAGCGAGGATCATGCACACCGAAATCAGCCCGGTAGAGAAGACGAAAATAGGCCCCAGCACGTTGCCCAGCACCTGCACGCGAATAATCGTAAACGCGCTGGCCCCGGTGGCGCGGGCGGCGTCGATATAATCCATATGCCGCACCTGCGCAGTGACGCTTTCGGCGATACGCGCCACCTGGGGGACAAATACCAGGGTCAGCGACAGCAGCGCATTACCGATGCCTGCACCCAACGCGCCGGAGAGCGCTATCGCCAGCAGAACCGACGGGAAGGCGTAAAACACGTCGACGGTACGCATAATAATGGTGTTGGTTTTACCACCCGCGTATCCGGCGATAATGCCGATCGCGCCGCCGATAAAAAAGGCGAACACCACCGGGACTATGCCCATAAACAGCGACAGGCGAGTGCCGAGGATCAGCCTGGAGAGCATATCGCGCCCCAGCTCATCGGAGCCCAGCGGAAAGCCGTCGGTGCCTATCGGTTTAAGGCGTAAAAACATGGAGGTCTGATACGGGTCTTTGACGATCAGCCACGGACCAAATAGCGCCAGCGCCAGCAGAATCAGAATGATCGCCCCGACAAACACCCCGCCGGGGTCGCGCAGCAGTCGGCTAAACACGCCGCGCCAGTAGCCTTGTCGGGCGACCGTCGTTGCAGAAACGGGAATGCCTTTGGTTGTCACGGTATCCACCATCGTCAGCTCCTCTTAATTCGCGGGTCGAGAGTGGTTTGCAGAATATCCACCAGCAGATTGAGCAGCACAAAGAACAGCGCCAGCACCCAGATGGTGCCCTGCAATAGCGGTAGATCGCGCTGGAAAATGGCGGTGTTCAGCAGCATTCCGGTGCCGGGCCAGGAGAAGACCGTTTCCACCAGAATCGAGCCGCCCATCAGATAGCCGACCTGTAACCCCATCACCGCCAGCGCGGTCGGAGCGGCGTTTTTCACCACGTGCAGGAAGATTCGCGACTCGTTAAGCCCCCTGGCGCGCAGGCCGACGATAAACTCCTGGCTAAGAATGTCCGCCACCTGCGAACGGACGGTGCGGGCAATAATCCCGGTTGGGATCACCGACAGCGTAAAAGCAGGCAGCAGCATAAACTGCAGATGTTCCCAGTCCCACTGCCAGCCCACCTCGCCAATCGGCCCGCCGCCGGTGGCCGGCAGCAGCGCGAGTTTGACGCTAAAAATGATGACCAGCAGCATCCCCAGCCAGTAGTGCGGCACGCTAACGCCAAACACCGACAGCACCGAAGCCAGGCGGTCGATAATGCTGTTACGAAAGTAACCAGCGACAAAACCAAACAGGCTACCCAGCACAAAGCCAATCACCGTCGCCAGCAGCGCCAGGCGCAGAGAGTAGGTCACCGCCGTCATCACTTCGCCAATCACCGGACGTCCGGTGGCGACCGACATGCCCAAATCGCCGTGCAGCGCCCGCCATAGCCAGTGGACAAATTGTAGTGGCAGAGGTTTATCAAAACCGTAGGCCTGCATTAAGGTCTGACGCAACGCTTCCGAGGCGTCCGGCGGCATCACCGACACCAGCGGGTCGCCCGGTGCTATTTGCACCAGCATAAAACAGATTACCGCCACCCCAAGCATGGTGGGGACGGCCAGCAGGATGCGATATAGCAGCGTATTGATCATCTCTAGCTCCCGTGACGATTACTCTTTTTTGCTCACCAGACTGAGGTCGATAAACCAGCTTTGCGGCTGTACCACCCCGGTGACGGCAGGTGATATAGCCCGTGGCCCGACATCGTGGGCAACGAACAGGAACGGCACCTGATCGACCAGCGCGGCGTGCAGCTCACCGGCGGCTTTATCCATTTCAGCCGGAGTAAAGGCGTGCTTCACCGCCGTGGCCAGCTTTTCGGTTTCCGGCGTCGAGAAGTAGCCCCAGTTCGTTGCGACTGGCGGGAAGGCTTTGGCGGTAGAGAAGCGGATCATGCCAAAATAGGGGTCGTTCACCGCGGCGCTGACGTTGATCGCGTCGATCCCCTTCGCGGACGGATCTTTCGCTCCCAGACGCCAGTTGGTAAACAGGGTGTTCCATTCGTTAACTTTGATATCGACGTTAAAGAAGCAGCTTTTCAGGCTCTGCTGGATGTACTCGTTCATCGGTAGCGGCTGCATCTGCCCGGAACCGGATGCCGAGGTGGCGACGGTCACGTGCAGCGGCTTACCGGCGCTATATCCGGCTTCGGTCATCAGCTTACGGGCGGTGTCCGGGTCATACTTAATCTGGAAAGTGGGCTTACCGTGCCACGGGCTGTCGGCCTCATAGACGCCGGTCGCCTCGGTCATATAGCCGCCGAGATAGCTTTTCAGCTCGGCGCGGTTAAGGCACAGGTTGGCAGCTTTGCGCACGCGAATATCTTTCCACGGCGAGCCCTCCTCGAAGGAGAACTGCCACGGCCACAGGTGCGGCTGGGTATTAGCGTAGATTTTAAAACCCTGGGCTTTGATTTGATCGACCGCGTCCGGGGCCGGGGCCTCAATCCAGTCCACCTGCTTTGAGAGCAGCGCCGCGGTGCGGGCGTTGGCTTCCGGCAGCGGGATCAGCACCACTTTATCCACTCGTGGAATACGATCTTTGTTCCAGTAGTCGGGGTTTTTATCGAGGATCAGCTGCTGGCGGGGAACCAGTTTTTCCATTTTAAACGGGCCGCTGCCCACCGCATGAGCGGCGAATTCGGTCCATGCCTGCTTACTGCGCGCGGCGGTATCGCCGCTGCTTGCCGGTACCGCGTCATACAGTTTCTGCCACGCCGTCGGGGAAACGATAAACAGGTTGGTGATGTTGTACGGCAGCAGCGCATCCGGCTCGGAGGTGGTCAGCGCCACGGTGTGGTCGTCAATCTTCTGCGCGCCAATCAGGGTCGGCATGCGCGAGAGCGTGTTGCCAATCTGGCCCGGAGCGTACTGCGGCGCGGCTTTATTCAGTACTTTATCTACGTTCCAGACGATAGCATCGGCGTTGACCTCCGAGCCATCGTGAAACTTCACTCCCGGGCGCAGGGTGAAAATCCAGCGACTTTGATCTTGCGGGTCAACGTGCCACTCGGTCGCCAGCCCCGGAACCAGACCGCTGGGCTTTTCCCCTTGCGACAGATCCCACTCAACAAGAGCGTCGTAGAGCGGGATGCCGGTGAAGCGGTTTCCCTCAAAACCCTGGTCGGGCTGGCCGAGGGTTAAAGGGATGTCGGCGGCGGTCATCGCTATCCGCAACGTTGAGGCATGAGCCGGTAAAGCGGCAAACAGCGCCAATGCCCCGCTAACAGCAACGGCGAGATGGCATTTACGTGAGAGTAATTTTTTCTTCAGCATCACATTGTCCCTGTTAAATAAAAGTCGCTATTTAACAGGCAAGATGCGTACCAGTTCTGAATCTGCGGAAAATAAGTGTGAAATGGTTTATAAAATAAGAATGACTTATATTATCTCAATGATTTTAATTGAAAAATAAAACAGCCTTATCTTTTTGCACCAGCGGCGGGAATTGTGTTGCAGGATTGCACCAGCCTTAATATTCCCGGGAGATAATAATCACGCCGCGTCATTTTTTATAAATTAAATTCATAATTTCCGGTAAATCATCAGTTTGGATCGTTCTCTTCTATACTCTTCTTATAGCGATAATCCGGGAGTCACCATGCCGTTACCCGATTTTCACCGTTCAGAGCCTTTTACCCTCGGCATCGAGCTGGAACTCCAGGTCGTCAATCCGCCGGGCTACGATCTGAGCCAGGACTCTTCCGCGCTGATTGATGAGGTGCAAAACACGCTGAAAGCGGGCGAAGCCAAGCATGACATTACCGAAAGCATGCTGGAAATCGCGACCGGTATCTGCCGCGATATCCACCAGGCCACGGCGCAACTGGGCGCCATTCAACAGGCGGTGCTGCGCGCCGCCGCCCGCCATCACGTGCAAATCTGCGGCGGCGGAACCCACCCGTTTCAAACCTGGCAGCGCCAGCAAATCAGCGCTAACCCGCGCTACCTGAAAACCGTCGAGCACTTTGGCTATCTGGCGCAGCAGTCAACGGTGTTCGGTCAGCACGTTCACGTGGGATGTCAGAACGGCGATGACGCGATTTATCTTCTCCACGGCCTGTCGCGCTTTGTGCCACATTTTATTGCGTTAAACGCCGCATCTCCCTGGCTCGACGGGGCAGATAGTGGCTTTGCATGCTCGCGCCTCAATCTCTTTTCTGCCTACCCGGACAACGGCCCGATGCCGTGGGTCGACAGCTGGCAGGCCTTTATCGGACTATTTCGCCGCCTCAGCTATACCAGCATGATCGACAGTATGAAGGATCTGCACTGGGATATTCGCCCGAGTCCGGGTTTTGGTACCGTCGAGGTGCGGGTGATGGATACACCGCTGACGATAGCCCAGGCGGTGAATATTGCCGGATTTATCCAGATTATCGCCTGCTGGCTGCTGACGGAGCGTCCGTTTAAGCACCAGCCTGAGGATTATTTGCTCTACCCCTTCAACCGCTATCAAGCCTGCCGTTATGGGCTGGATGGCATCAATACCGATGTTCACACGGGTAAACGGCAGCCGTTTCGCGAAGAGATTTTACAGCTGGCGGATAAACTGACGCCCTTTGCCCATAAGCTTCAGGCCGACAGCGCACTGGATGCAACCGTCCGCCAGGCGAAGCAGGATCGCAGTGAATCTCAGCGGATGCGCGAGTTTGTCGCCAACGGCGGATCGCTAATCGGTCTGGTACAGAAGTATTGCGAGATCTGGACGGCGTAGCGGCAATAACACGGTATACTGCACGCTTTCGTTTTTGTCCGGGATCCTGTCGTGCGCTGTTTATCTCTTATGTCGTTGTTACTGTTATCTCTTCCTGCCTTCGCAAATGGGAAATGCTCGCTGACCGACCCGTTGCTGACGCTACAAAGCTATACCGTCAATCCGCAGCGCGAGCGCATTGTGATGTACTGGCAGAAAGAGGATGGCAAAGCCTGGGGATCGCTGCGATCGCTGCTGGCGGATATCAACCAGAACGGACAGGTACAGATGGCGATGAACGGCGGCATTTATGATAAAGCGTATGCGCCGCTGGGGCTGTATATCGAAAAAGGCAGACAGTTGACCCCGCTTAACCGCGCCTCCGGCGGCGGCAATTTTTTTATTCGTCCCGGCGGAGTGTTTTACCTAAAAGGGCAAAACGCGGGCATTGTCAGCCTCGAGAAATTTAAGCCCTCGCCAGCCATCCAGTACGCCGTGCAGTCCGGGCCGATGCTGATTGAAAACGGCAAGATCAACTGGCGGCTGAAGCCCTCAGCCAACTCGCGAAAGCTGCGTAACGGCGTGGGCATCACCCGTGAGGGCAAAGTGGTGTTTATGCTCAGCGAGCGCGAAACCAATTTCTATGATTTCGCCTGCTATGCGCAATCAAAGCTCAACGTGCGCCAGATGCTGTATCTCGACGGCACCATTTCGAAGATGTACCAGAAAGGCGGCAGCGTACCGTGGCAGTACCACCCGTTCGTAACCATGATCGCGGTGGAGAGCAGGTAGTCCCCGGGTGGCGGCATGCCTGGACAGGCGCTAGCCGCCACCTGGCAAAAGACGCACGCAATACCGAACTTAGATTTTGTAGAATAGTGTGCCTGCCGCAATTGGGGACTGAACGAAGCCAAAGTACTCATAGAACGCTTTAGCCTGCTCATTAATGGCATGAACCATAACGGCCTTAATTCCCACCTGATCCGCCAGGTTAGCAATGCGCATCACTGCATCATTAAGCAGCCATTTTCCGAAACGATGGCCCTGAGTACATACGTCGACAGCAAGACGCCCCAATAACACGACCGGTATCGGGTCAGGCATATTCTGACGCAAACTACGGCCTAAATCAGCATGGCTCACGGAACCGGTTGCAATCGAATAATACCCCACTACGCGCAGGGTCCCTTCAAGACAGATAACAAAAGTGCGGGAAGCATTGAGGAGCTGATTTTTCATCGCCCGGCGGCGCAGCCATTCGTTTAAAACATCATTCCCACAATCGAATGACTGAAGGATATGCCTTTCCGTCAGCAAAGCCGGAGCCGTCACGTTTATTTCCATTCAGGCTTCACATCCATTAAACGCTGGCGGCCCTCAACATTTTGTACAGGCGCTTCAAGCTGTTCGATGAAGGCCTGATAACGGGCATCATCCAGAACGAATACACGCTGATCCAGAATGATGTTCTGAGCCTCATGTACAGCCTTCTCAATAATAAAATCCGTTCGATTTTTATTCACCAGACTTGCTGCATAATCAATCACCGCACGCTCTTCATCAGTGGCGCGGATATTGATCTGCTTATCACGAGTTGGCTTGCGGACGGTGTTTTGCATGATTCTTCCTCACTGGTAACAAATTGCTATACGTAATCGTAGCCCGAAAGGTAACAAATTGCTATACACTTTCATGGGTTTTGTAGCCCGGACAGGCGCGCCAGCGCCGCCTCCGGGAAGATTTTCATGCAGCAACTGAATCCCCCTGAAACAGAAAAACTCGCAGCGATGCCCTGGTGCCCGCTGAAATCGGCGAACCGGAGGTCCGAAGACAAGGGCTGGCCGCCAGGGATGGCGGACAGAGGCGAATCGAGACACGACAAAATTGCCCGGAGCAATTTTGAACAGCGCTTGCGCTGGCCCCGGAGGGGCGAGTCCCAGGGATGGGACGAGTAATGTCGAGTTGAGCCGACCGCAGGCTGAGGACCGGGAGGTGAGCGCAGTGCGCAGCACCGATTTCCTGGCGGGACCGCGGGGATTGTAAAGGGGGAGACGGTTTTCTCCCCCTTTACCCGTTCACGTACCGCGGTGAGGCATTTTCTGCGAAATAGTGGTGAGCGGAACCCTTCTACACCGTCCCGGAGGCGGCGCTGGCGCGCCTGTCCGGGCTACCAAACCCGCACATCTCCAGACACCGTGCCCGAAACACCTACATCCGCCGATGCCCCCACTCGCGCAGGCGCTGGAACAGCACGTACAGCGATGGAATAAACAGAATGCCAATCACCGTCGCCACCAGCATGCCGCTAAACACCGTGGTACCGATAATCCGTCGACTCTGCGCTCCGGCACCGGTGGCGAGCATCATCGGCATAATCCCAATGATGAAGGAAACCGCCGTCATCATCACCGCCCGAAAGCGGCGGGTGGCCCCTTCGCGGGCGGCGTCGACTATCGACATCCCCTCTTCGCGTTTCGCCCTGGCAAACTCGACGATCAAAATCGCATTCTTCGCCGCCAGCGCTATCAGCAATACCAAGCCAATCTGCACGTACACATCGTTGGCGTAACCGGCCCACCATAACCACAGCAGCGACCCGCCGATGGCAAACAGCACTGACAGCATTACGCTCGCCGGAAGCGTCCAGCTCTCATACTGAGCGACAAGAAACAGCCACGCCATCGCCACCGCCGCCAGCACAATCCACACCGCCTGGTTGCCGGTCTGCTGCTCCTGCCACGAAATTCCGCTCCAGGCGTAGTCATACCCCTGCGGCAGGTTCGATTGTAAAATCTGCTCCATCACCGCCATTGCCGTGCGGCTGCTGACGCCTTCTGCCGCCGAGCCGCTCACCGATACCGATGGAGACTGGTTATATTGATGAATAAACGGCGCGCCAACCGTCGGCGTAATCGTCACCAGGTTGCTCAGACGAACCCGCTCGCCGTTGTCGCTACGCACGTACAGCTCGCTAATCTGCTCCGCCCGTTCACGCCACTGCATCTCGTTTTGCATCACCACATGGTAAACGCGATTGTTGATGCTGAAATCCCCGGCGCGGGTGCCGCCAAACGCGGTTTGCAGGCTGCTGAAAATCCTTGCCACCGGCACGTTTAGCCGCGCCGCCTGGTCGCGATCAACGTTGAGCGTGAGCTGCGGGACGTTGCTGCTCCAGGTGGTAAATACCCGGCTCAACTGCGAATGCTGGTTCGCCGCCCTCAGAACCTGATGCGTCACCTGCTCCAGTTCCGCTGGCGATTGTCCGGCCTGGGCCAGAATGCGCAAATTAAACCCGGAGGCGTTGCCCAGCCCCGGCAACGTCGGCGGCGCAAAAGCCATAATCGTCGCTTCCGGTAGCCCCATCAACTGGCCCTGTAGTTTCTCCATTACCGAATCCAGCGGCGGTCGCTGATGCCAGTCTTTCAGCATTACCGAGATAAACCCGCCGTTTGAGGCGCTGGTGCCGTTGAGAATATTGAAGCCGGACACCTGAATCACATCCTCAACCGCCGGATTTGCCAGCAGCAGCTCGCGGGCCTGTGCCATCACCGCTTCGGTACGCTCCAGCGAGGCGGCTTCAGGAAGCTGCACGCTGGCAAAAAAGTAGCCCTGATCTTCCTGCGGCAGAAAACCCTTCGGCATGTTGATGAAGCTAAAGACCACCAGCCCGGCAGCCGCCGCCGTCGCGGCCAGCGCCAGCCAGGGACGACGATTCATACCTCCCACCAGACGCCCATAGCCATCGCGCACCTTATCCAGGCCGCGGTTAAAGCCGCGCCAGATAGCGGCAGGACGTTCCGGACGCGGGCGCAGCAGCAGCGCGCACAGCGCGGGGGTCAGGGTCAGCGCCACCACGCTCGATAGCGTTACTGCCGTCGATAGCGTCACCGCAAACTGGCGATACAGCTCGCCGACGATACCCGGCAGCATCGCCACCGGAACAAATACCGCCAGCAGCACTAAGGTCGTCGCGATCACCGGACCAGCGATTTGCCGCAGCGCTTCGGCGGTAGCGGCCCCACGATCCAGCCCCTCCGCCATTTTCGTCTCTACGCTCTCCACCACCACGATGGCGTCATCCACCACCATGGTCAGGGCAAGAATAATCGCGAACAGGCTCAGGGTATTGGCGCTGTAGCCCAGCGAATAGAGCACGGCAAAGGTGCCGATAAGCGACACCGGGATTGCCAGAGCCACTATCAGGGTTGCCCGCCAGCTTTGCAGGAACAAAGACACCACCACTACGACCGCCAGCAGGGTCAACACCAACGACACGCCGATCTCTTTGATCGTCGCCGCCACAAAGCGGGTGGTATCAAACTTCACCTCCCAGGTCAGATCCGCCGGAAAACGCGCGTGCAGCCGGGTCAGCTCGGCGCGCACCGCGCTGGCAACCTGTAAGGCATTGGCAGTCGGCGTCGGGTAGATACCGAGATACGCGGAGTCTTTGCCGTTGAGCTGTGCGCCGGAGCTATAGCTGCGCGCACCCAGCTCAATGGTTGCCACGTCCGACAGGCGCACCAGCTGACCGCGTTCGCCGCTGCGCACCACAATCTGCCCGAAGCTGGCGGCGTCGCTCAGCCGACCGATACCGTTGATGGTCAGGGTCTGCTGCTGGCCGTTAAATACCGGCGGCGTCCCCACCTGCCCCGCCGCGCCCTGCACGTTCTGCTCGCGCAGCGCCTGGGCAATATCATCGGTGGTGATATTGAGCGCATTCATGCGATCAGGTCGCAGCCAGATGCGCATGCTGTAGTCGCGCGCGCCGAACATCTGCACTTCGCCAACGCCCGGCAAGCGCGCCAGCGCTTCGCGCACCTGGGTACTGGCGTAGTTGCTGACAAACAGCGGCGATAGCGTACCGAGCGGCGAATAGAGGCTCACGCCCATCAGCAGGTTGGTTGCCCGTTTGCGCACCTGCACGCCGTTCTGCTGCACTTCGGCAGGAAGCTGCGCCACCGCCTGGGAAACGCGATTCTGCACATCAATCGCCGCTAAATCAGCATCGGTACCGGCAGCAAAGGTCAGGCTCAGGCTGTAGGTGCCTTCATCGGAGCTGGTAGACTCCATATACAGCATATGGTCAACGCCGTTGAGCTGGGTCTCCAGCGGTGCGGCGATGGCTTGTGCCACGTCCGCCGCGCTGGCCCCCGGCCAGCTGGCGCTAACGTTGATGACCGGCGGCGTAATCTGCGGATATTGCTCGACCGGAATCAGCTTTAGCGATACCGCGCCGATAAAAGTCATCAGCAGCGCAATCACCATCGCAAAACGCGGGCGACGGATAAAAAACGTCAACATCCCTTCCCCCTCTTTAGTTGAGCAACTGAACGGCTACGCCATCACGCAGGCGCTGCACACCTTCCGTCACCACGCGCTCGCCCGCATTAATACCGTCTAACACTGCGAACTCCTGCCCCTGCTGGCCGCCAGGGGTAAAACGTCGCAAGCTGACGGTGTTATCCGCCGTCAGCACCCAGCTGTAAAAGCCCTGCGCATCCTGCTGTACCGCAGACGCCGGGATCATCGGGCTTTGCGCAAGCTGCTGCGGGCGGAAGAAAACCGCCACGTTAGCGCCGGGCAGCAGACGGTGCTGCAGGTTTGCAAATTCAGCACGCAGCGCCACGCTGGCGGTGCGGCTATCAATGCGGTTATCGACGGAAGTCAGTACGCCGTTTTGCCGCTGCCCATCAACATCGACCTGCGCTATCCACGCCTGCTTCAGCGCGACAATATCCGCATGCTGGCCCGCTTTGTCGAAAAAGGCGGTTTCATCGAGTGAGAAGGCGACGCGAATCGGGTCGAGCTGGACCACATCCACCAGCACGCCGCTGGAAGGGTTGACCAGGCTACCGACGTGAAATGCGCTATGGCCGACGCGTCCGGTGACCGGCGAAGTTATACGGGTATAGCCGAGCGTAATTTGCTGGGCGGCAATGCGCGCCTGCGCCTGCTCCACGGCGGCGGCGGCGACATCACGCTGCATCTGGGCGGTATCCACGTCGTTGCGGCTGATCGAGTGGTTATTTTTTAGCTGCTGGTAGCGGCTTAATAGCTGCTGGGCCTGGCGGAGCGAAGCCTGCGCACTTCTCAGCTCGGCCTGTGCCAGCGCCAGCGCGGCTTTGGGCTGGGCGTCATCAAGTGTAAACAGCAGATCTCCTTTATTGACGTACTGCCCATCCTGAAAATGGCGCTGCACGATCGCCCCTTCAGTACGGGCGCGAATATCAACGGAGTGGATGGCCTCAACGCGACCAGAAATTTGCCGCTCGTTGGCATGCGGCGCTTGCTCAACGGTGGCAACGCGCACCGGAATCGCCGGAGCGGCAGCGATCGTCAGGGCGTAGCCTGCCAGGCCGCAGGCCAGCAAGGCGGAGCGGATGATCTTTTTCATGGGGGGAATTCCTTACGACGATGCGGCGTCCCTCCTCCCGCAGGAGAAGGGACGCCGGACGAATCAGACAGACTACGCGGTTTTGCGGAAACGGCGGGTCAGGCGTTTCTCAACTTCGACCACCAGGAACATCGCAATACCGATGACCAGAGTGATGAACCAGTAGCGCAGCGGCAGCCCTTCGGTACCAAACATCGTCTGCATCACCGGTACGTAGATGATGATCAGCTGCATCAGCAGCAGCACGCCGCTCACCAGCCAGATGCCTTTGTTACGCAGCAGCCCCATGTTCAGCGAGAAGCTGTCGCTGCTGCGGCAGTTAATCATGTAGACCCACTGCGCGGTGACCAGCATCTGCAGCAGCACGGTGCGGATAAACTCCGGGCTGTGGCCGCGCGGCGCCAGCCAGGCCTCAAGAATAAAGGCGGCGACGGCAATCATCGTGCCGACGAAAGCGACGCGCCAGACGGCAAAGGCATCCATCACATGCTGGCCGGTTTTACGCGGCGGGCGGTTCATCGCATTGCGCTCGGCGGCTTCAAAAGCGAGGCCGAAGGAGAGCGTGGCGGAGGTCGCCATGTTCATCCACAAAATCAGCACCGGCGTCAGCGGAATAATGTTCCCCGCCAACAGGGCGATGATAATCAGCAGCCCCTGCGCCAGGTTGGTCGGCATAATGAACAGAATGGTTTTCTTCAGGTTGTCGTAGACCCGACGCCCCTCTTTGACCGAACTGGCGATGGTGGCAAAATTGTCATCGGTCAGAACCATGTCAGCGGCCTCTTTGGTCACCTCGGTTCCTTTGATCCCCATAGCGATGCCGACGTCGGCCTGGCGTAGTGCCGGAGCGTCGTTGACGCCATCGCCGGTCATGCCAACCACTTCACCGTTATTCTGCAGCGCTTTCACCAGGCGCAGCTTATGCTCCGGGCTGGTGCGGGCAAAAATATCGTACTCAACGGCGGCTTTCGCCAGCTCGGCGTCGTCCATATGCTCCAGCTGGTAGCCGGTCATCGCCTGGCGGCTGTTAGTGATCCCCAGCATCTGGCCGATGCTCATCGCCGTCTGCGGGTGGTCGCCGGTAATCATCTTCACGCGGATCCCCGCGTTCTGGCAGGCGTGGATAGCGTCAATCGCTTCCGGGCGCGGCGGGTCCATCATCCCGGCAATGCCGAGGAAGACCAGACCTTCGCGGAGATCGTCGTGGGTCAGCGTGGTGCTGCCAACGTTAGCCGGTTTGTAGGCGGCGGCAACCATGCGCAGGCCCTGACGGGCAAAGCGCGCCATTTCCTCTTCCCAGTACTGCGGCTCGAACGGCACTGCGCCCTGTTTGCTCATCTGCTGGCGGCACATGGCAAAAATCACGTCCGGCGCGCCGGTAATCAGCACCTGCTCGACGTCGCCCATTTTCTGATGGGTCGCCATGTACTTGTACTGCGAGTCGAACGGAATTTTCGCCACCAGGCGCGCATCAACCGGCTCCAGCTGCGCTTTCGCCGCCAGCACCTTCAGCGCCCCTTCGGTCGGCCCGCCGGTAATACCCCACAGGCCGCGCTCATCCTGAATCATCTGGCTGTCGTTACACAGGTCGATGGTGCGCAGGTAAGTTTCCAGCACGCTGCCCGGTTTAATCTGCACCGGCTCATCGCTGCCTTCCAGGCAAATGTTGCCCTGCGGCTCGTAGCTGTCACCTTCAACGCGGTAGCAGCAGTCGGCGGTAATGATCGCTTTGACGGTCATCTCGTTCATCGTCAGGGTGCCGGTTTTATCCGAGCACACCACGGTCATGGCGCCCAGGGTTTCCACCGTCGGCAGCTTGCGGATAATCGCCCGCTGACGAGCCATCGCCTGTACGCCGAGGGAGAGAATAATCGAGATAATCGCTGGTAAACCTTCCGGCACGGCGGCAACCGCCAGGCTAATCAGGGAGAGCAGAAGCTCGCCGAGAGGAATATCGCGCAGCGCCAGGCTGAAGACGAACAGCGCGGCCATCATCGCCAGAATAATGACGAAAATCGCCTTGCCGAGCTTGTCCATCTGCACCAGCAGCGGCGTGCGGTGCTTCTCAATGCCCGCCATCATCTGGTTGATATGGCCAAGTTCGGTCTCCTGACCGGTTGCGGTCACTACGCCAACGCCGCCACCAGCGCTGATGGTGGTGCCGGAGAACAGCATATTCGTGCGATCGCCCAGCGGCAGTTCACCTTCCAGCGCGTCGGTGGTTTTATCCACTACCGTCGACTCGCCGGTCAAAATCGCTTCTTCCACCCGCAGATTATGAGTTTCAATCAGGCGCATATCGGCAGGCACACGGTCTCCCGCGCGCAGAATGACGATATCGCCCGGAACCAGGTCGCGGGTTGGGATGGTTTCATGCTTACCGTTGCGCTGCACGCGGGCGTCGCTGGAGAGCATATTGCGGATGCCCTGTAGCGATTTTTCAGCATTGCTCTCCTGGATATGGCCGATCAGGGCATTGATCACCGTGACGCCAAGGATAACCAGGGTATCAACCCAGTGGCCCATTACCGCCGTAAGCGCGGCAGCAGCCAGCAGGACAAAAATCAGTACGTCGTTAAAGTGGGCGAGAAAGCGCAGCCAGGCGGGCTTGCCTTTCTTCTCTGGTAACGCATTCGGGCCGAAGGTCTGCAGACGCTCGGCGGCTTCAGCGGAGTTCAGTCCGCTGGTATGGCTGTTTTTCTGCGCCAGCACCGCATCAACGGTCTGCTGATATGCCCGGCGTGGCGCGGTATCCCCTGAGGGGGTGGTATTATTAGTTTTGATCATTTTGGTCAAAATATATCTCCCTTAAAATTCCGTGAGGCGGAAAGCCTGGAATCATTCCGGGCCAATGAGAAAATTAAAAAACAGGCGGGAGATAATTTGAGCTTGCGCAATATTTAGTCTCTCGCAAATACAAAATTTGTGGTAAGTTAATTCTATAAAACAATAATTGCAAAATATTAATAAACCAAAACTAAACGAGGTCTACTATGTTTGGAATCTACCGCGGACGCCGTCTGGTGCTGTACATCTTGCTGGCCATTATTATCGCTACTCTGGTGGGATATAGCACCTATACTTTTGTAAAAGCACTGGCTTAATAATGACGTTAATTTACAGTTCGGTGTAATTAACTTAATCACAAATATTCCCAAATTAATTAACATGGGGATTAAAGAGGATTATTAGATATAATACTTAAGACGTAATTTAATTCCCTGCGAAACTATATTGCATTGATTCACCTTTTACCGGACAATATGTTTTTAACTGATGATTAACAAATAATGAAACATCCGCTAGAAACGCTCCTCAGCGCCGCCGGCATTCTTCTGCTGGCGTTGATATCCTGCCTGCTGCTGCCAGCACCGTCTCTTGGCCTGACGCTGGCGCAAAAGCTGGTTGAGACGTTCCACCTGATGGATCTCAACCAGCTTTATACGCTGATCTTTTGCCTGTGGTTCTTAGCGCTGGGCGCTATTGAGTATGTGGTGTTGCGCTGGGTGTGGCGTCGCTGGTTTTCCCTTGAGCGCTAAGCCAGTAAAGTCGCGCATGCCGCTGACCAGCGCCTCACACCAGGCGGCGTAATCATGGCCGCTGGACGAGGGGTGGAAGCTCACCGCATAGCCCTTCTCTCTCAGTACCCGCTCAAATTCGAGTGTATTGGCATAAATGCCGCCATCCGGACCGCTGGTTTCGAATCTCCCCGCCTGTAGCCAGAAACGTACCGGATAGCGCGGCGATTGCTGGTACTGCCGCGTCAGCCAACTGGCATCTTCCCCTTTCGGCGACCACCAGTACGACCCGGACAAGCTCAGCACGTTGCCAAACTGTCGCGGATAACGCAGCGCCACCCAGGATGCGGCCAGCCCGCCGTAGCTGGAACCTGCGACCACGGTTTTTTGCCGGGTCAGGTTGAGACCCTGCCGGTTCAGCCACGGCAGCAGTTCATGGGCCATAAAATCGGCGAAGTGGGGGTTTGGCGGCAGCTCTTTTGCCCGTCGCGGATGATCAAGGCTATCGATAAACACCACGTTAATCGGCGGCAGTACATGGCTGGCGATCAGGGAATCCAGTACGTTGGCAAAGTGATATTCGTCCTGATAAGTCTTTCCATCGAACAGCATTAAGGTCCAGCGTGCGGGCTGCGGCAGACGCGGGCGGTAAATCATCACTTCTCGTGTATTTTGCAGGAAGTCGCTACGTAGCTGATGGCGGGTTAAGGTTCCGTAGCGTAGCGGTTGTGTCATACGCTGCGCCGAGCAAAAACGTGCAGGATTAAGCGCCAGCAAAGAGTAGCGACTCCAGCGGTCGTGGGCTGCGTTGACGCTGTTAGGGTTGAGCGGATCGGCCTGGGCGCTAACCAGAATCGCTCGCCGCTGCTCCCGCGCGCTGCCCGCCACCTGCGGCACATCCGGGGCCAGCTTATACTGCATTAGGGTATCGGCGGGCACCACATAGCTGCGAAACCAAACGTCGGAGTCACCGAGACGAAACAGCGGATCGTGATCCCCTGCCGGAGAACCCAGAATAAACACGTTCTGGCTCGCCCCGCGCCACAGGAAAGTCACTCGCTTATGGCTGACGTCCACCGGTTCCACCATGGGAGTCCCTTCCTGTTCGCGCTCCTGCCAGAAATTCGCCGTTGAACCTCCCGCCGCCAGCTCGCGCTTGAGCTGCTGCAAACGTGGGCTGACCGGATCCAGCGCCTGTGTTTTTGCCAGCGCGGTGGTTTCTCGCATCTGCCACTGAAAGCGCCAGCGCGCGCCCTCTTCACCGTGCAGCACCAGTGAGGAGGCACGGTTTACCGGCAGAGAAAATAGCAAAGTTTGTTCTCCATCTGCCGGACCGCCTGCCAATAGCGTGCGCAGGCGACGATTGTTCTCATCCAGCAGTCGGGCATCGGTGACGCCGGAGAGAGTCGCCGCAACATAGTTTTCACCCAGCTTTGGCAGGTCAAAACAGATCTCGCCGCTGGCATCAAACTTCCCCTGCAGTTCACCTTGTAACGAAGGGGATTCACAGTTCATCGCCGCTGCCGGTAAGGCACTCATGCCAATTAGCAGGCCGCTCCACGCCGTCTTCATTGCCCGATATTTCCTTGTAAAAATTTGTTAATAACGCTAATGCAAATAATAACTATTTGCAATAACATTGACGCCGTTAATGACAGCCGCTGGACGATTCATCTCGAAGATGGCGGTTTTTTTGATGGCGACTTAACCAAGGAAAAATCATAAAAATGTTTAAATATAATAAGATAACAGCACTCTGGGCCGCGAGCCTCGCGGTATCCACCTTCGGCGGGCAGGCGCTGGCGGCGGAGGAAACGATCGTTGTCACCGCAGGCAACGGCGAAGATCCAACAGCGCCGCTAAAGGGAATTGTGGCAACAAAGACGCTGTCGGCGACGAAAACTGCCGCAGAGATCGTCAAGACGCCGCAGTCGGTATCGGTGGTCACCCGCGATCAAATGCAGGCGCTGGATGTCACCTCGGTTTCCCAGGCGCTGCGCTATAGCGCGGGCGTCTTTACCGAATATCGCGGCGCCTCTAACCGCAACGACGAAGTTTTCGTACGCGGCTTTAGCTACGTGCCCAAATTCCTCGATGGCCTGAGCTACGGGGCCACCGCCTCCTCGCAGACCGGGACTTTCGACCCGTGGCTGCTGGAGCGCGTTGAGCTGGTGCGCGGCCCGGCCTCGGTGCTGTTTGGTCAGGTGAACCCTGGCGGGCTTATCAGCATGACCAGCAAACGCCCCACCAGCCAGCCGATTCATGAAGTGCAGTTCCGTACCGGCAATAACAACCTTGCCGAAGGGGCTTTCGACTTTGGCGGTCCGCTGAGCGATGACGGCCACCTGCTCTATCGCCTGAACGGGATCGCCCGCACCCAGAATAATCAGATAGATGACTACAAAGAGACACGGATGGCCATTGCCCCGGCACTGACCTGGTATCCTAACGACGCCACCCGCTTTACCCTGTTAACCAGCTACCAGAAAGACCCGGATGCCGGTTACCGTAACTTCTTGCCGCGCTACGGCACCGTGGAAAGCGTCGACGGAAGCTATATTCCGCGCGATTTTAACGTCAGCGACCCTAACTACAATCAGTCGTGGCGCGAACAAACGATGATTGGTTATGAATTCGAGCACCAGCTCAACGATACCTTCACCCTGCGCCAGAACGCCCGTTATGCCACCATCAAACAGAAATATCGTTATCTGGTGTACACCACCAGCGCCGCCAATAGCTCGGTGCTCTCGCGCCGCGCCCAACATGAAGAGCGCCAGACCGATGAATTTGGTATTGATAACCAGCTTGAGGCGCAGTTTGCCAGCGGCCAGGTGGCGCATACGGTGATTGGCGGTCTGGATTACAAAACCAGTAAAGATAAACAGTACCTCGGCCGCGCCGGCGGCTCACAGTACGATATCGACTGGCGCAGCCCCTCTTACGGCGTTAGCGTTGATGAAAGCACCTTCAGCACCGCCAGCGATGAGCAGCAAAATCTCGACCAGGCGGGAATTTATCTCCAGGATCAGCTGAGCTGGCAAAATTGGGAGCTGCTGGTTTCCGGGCGCTACGACTGGGCAGAAGTGCGCACCACTGATTTTACCGATGCCAGCAGCACTCAGCAAAACGACAACAAGTTTACCTGGCGTACCGGGTTGCTGTACGCCTTTGATTTCGGCCTCTCGCCCTATATCAGCTACAGCACCTCATTTGAACCTAACCTGCAAACTAACCGCGCGCCGGGCGTCGGGCCGTTCGATCCAAGCGAAGGCAAACAGGTGGAGGTGGGCCTGAAATATCAGCCGAACCCAAACGCGTTAATGACCCTCGCGCTGTATGACCTGACGCAGAGCAACGTCGCCACCTACAACAGCGCGGCCGGATGGTTTGAAAATAGCGGTAAGGTTCGTTCGAAAGGAGTGGAAGCCGAAGCGCACGCGACGGTCTTTGATAACCTCAACCTGATTGCTTCATATACCTACACCGATGCGGAAACTGTCAATACCACCGTGGTCGGTACCGAAGGAAAAACCCCGGCGCGCATTCCGACCCATATGGCCTCGGCGTTCACCAGCTATACCCTGCCGGACGGCGCGCTAAAAAGCCTGACGGCGGGCGTTGGCGTACGCTATATCGGCACCAGCTATGGCGATGCGAAAAACACCTTTAAGGTTCCGGCGGTGGATTTGTATGACGCGATGGTGAGCTATGAGTTAGGCGAATTGAGTTCGAGCCTGAAAGGGGCGAAAGTACAGTTCAACGTCAACAATATTGCGGATACCAAATACGTGGCCTCATGCGCCAGCGATAGCGCCTGCTTCTACGGCATTGGTCGGACGGTAACGGCAACAGTGAATTACGCCTGGTAAGAAAAGCGTCCGCCGGTCTTCCCCCGGCGGACACTTTTCAGTGCGCGCGGCTGTGATTTTCTTTACGGTAGGCACCCGGCGGCTGGTTAAACGTGCGGGTGAAAATGCGGGTAAAGGTTTGCTGCGAGTCAAAGCCGTATTTCAGGCAAATATCGTAAACCCGCTGATCGGTATCGCGCAGATCGCGCGCTGCCAGCAGCAGCTTACGCTCGCGAATGTAGCGTCCCAGACTCTCCCCTTTGTACTGTAAAAAAAGTCGTTGCAGATGCCATTTCGAGTAACCGGCATGGCGCGCAATATCGTCAATACGTAGCGGTTGATGCAAATTATCATCAATCCACTCGACGATCGTATCAATGACCTGAGCGGAAATAGTCATATGTCCTCTCTCCTCCTGAACCACTCTCATCGTGACCGCCACCAGGCGTTAAATGATTGCGTTTTATCAGCGACCCAAACCGGCTCACCCAACATTGGCGTCAGCAGTCGCCACGGCCGCCCTGTACTGGCCTCCGCCAGCCTTTTATACGGATCGTCCCATGTGTGTTTTGCCAGCACGAAGCGCCCGGCATGGCCCGGCAGCACCGCACGAGCACGAACATCATCAGCGGCTTGCGCCGTCTCTTCCGGCATCATATGGATGTACTTCCAGTCCTGGTCGTATTGACCGTTTTCCATAATCGCCAAATCCACTTCACCGAACTGCTCGCCAATAGCTTTAAAGTGCGGGCCATAGCCGCTATCGCCGCTGTAGTAAATTTTCTGCTGCGGGGTGACAAACATAAAGCTGGCCCACAGCGTCTGATTACGCTTGAGGCCGCGACCGGAAAAGTGGCGCGCGGGCAGCGCGTGTACCGTCAGCTCATCGCTAATCTGCACCGATTGATTCCAGTCCGCTTCGTTGATAATAGCGCTATCAACGCCCCAGTAACGCAGGTGTGAGCCGACGCCCAGCGGCGTTACCACGCGCTTGATTTTCGGCATCAGCGCTTTGATGGTGGCGTAGTCAAGATGGTCATAGTGATCGTGCGAGATAATCAGCAGATCGATATCCGGCATTCCTTCAGCATGCCACGGGTAATCCCCCGGAAACGCCTTATTAATAAAGGAGAATGGTGCAGCATAGTTGCTAAACACCGGGTCAATCAGGATACGTTTGCCCGCCAGTTGCAGGTACCAGGAAGAGTGCCCGAGCCAGACCATGGTGTCCTGCCCTAACGGCAGACTGGCAAGATCGGTTTTTACCAGCGGCAGCGGCTGGGCCGGTCTGGCGTTTTCGCGTTTGGCGACAAGAAACTCCCACCACGCGGCCAGCATATTTTTTTGCCCGGTAAACCCAGGCGTCGGCAGTTGGTTATGAAACTGGCCGTCATGATAGTGCGGCGACTGTTCCACCAGGCTGAGCTGTGCGCCCTGCGGTGCCTGACCAAATCCGGCATTTAACACAAACGGCAAAGTTGTTGCTGACGCTAATAACATGATGGCGACCACGCTGAAGATGATACGGTTCATATCCTGACCTGGCGAAATCCTCCTTCCTGGAGGTTTTTGTTATAAGACTTGATTATGAGTGAGTAAGCACTCATTATTGGGAAGAAGCTGAAAGTCGTCAAGACGATTTTCAAATTTTGACAGTCGGCGTTGCAGTGCCCATGCCAGGCATGCTTAGATCAGGTTTTTATAACGTGTGAGGTAAAGTGTAGTGGCTCGTCCTAAGAGTGAAGATAAAAAGCAAGCGTTACTGGAGGCCGCAACCGCCGCCTTTGCCCAATCGGGAATCGCCGCCTCAACCTCCGCCATCGCCCGCAGCGCCGGGGTTGCTGAGGGGACGCTGTTTCGCTATTTTGCCACCAAGGACGATCTGCTCAACGAGCTTTATCTGACCATCAAATCTGACCTGGTTCAGACTATGATAGCCGGTCTCAACCCAGACGAGATCCGGCCAAAAGAGAACACCCGCAATATCTGGAACAGCTATATCGGCTGGGGCGTGCGTAATCCGATGGAACATAAAGCGATTCGCCGGATGGCGCTCAGCGAGAGGATCACCGACGAAACCCGCAACCGCGTCAAAGAGATGTTCCCCGAGCTTAACGAGCTGTGTCAGCGCTCAATCAAACCCGTTTTTCAATCCGACGAATACCGTACCTTCGGCGATGCGCTGTTTCTTTCGCTGGCCGAAACCACCATTGAATACGCCAGCCACGAGCCGGATCGCGCTGTTCGTTTTGTCGAGCTGGGCTTTGAAGCCATGTGGCAGGCGCTTGCCGAGGACAATCACTAATGGACCACCGCTCGCTGCATGACCACGCGCACCGTATCGCACTGGAGCTTCCCTTTACCGAGCACTGCTGGCCGTTTGGCCCGGAGTGCGATGTGTTTAAAGTCGGTGGGCGGATTTTTATGCTGACGATGACGGCGCATGGCCGTGCGCTGGTCAACCTGAAGTGCGACCCGCAGAAATCTCTGCTTCATCAGGAGATTTACCGCAGTATTGAGCCCGGCTATCACATGAACAAAAAGCACTGGATCTCGGTGATTCCCGGCGAGGATATCAGTGAAGGCCTGCTGGCGGAGCTGATTAATGATTCGTGGAACCTGATAGTCGATACCCTCAGTAAAAAAGAGCAGCAGCGCCTGCGCCCGGCGTGATTTTCAGCGCAGCGCGATAAGTGTTATCGCATTTTTGCCCCTTATCATTTCCCCAACATCGCTGTACTCTTCCTGCACGAAACGCACCCGCAAGGGGTTGTAAACAGTGAGGAAGAGTATGGATATCGTATCGGTTGCCTTAAAGCGCTACTCCACCAAGGCATTTGACGCCACCAAAAAGCTAACTGCCGAGCAGGCGGAAAACCTGAAAACGCTGCTGCAGTACAGTCCGTCAAGCACCAACTCCCAGCCGTGGCACTTTATCGTTGCCAGCAGCGATGAAGGTAAAGCGCGCGTTGCTAAAGCAGCGAGCGGCACCTACGTCTTTAATGAACGTAAAATTCTCGACGCATCCCACGTGGTGGTTTTCTGCGCCAAAACCGCGATGGATGACGCCTGGCTTGAGCGCGTAGTAAATCAGGAAGAGGCCGATGGCCGCTTTGCTAATGCTGAAGCCAAAGCCGCAAACCACAAAGGTCGCACCTTCTTTGCCGATATGCACCGCAAAGACCTGCACGATGACGACCAGTGGATGGCGAAGCAGGTTTATCTGAACGTCGGTAATTTCCTGCTTGGCGTTGCGGCAATGGGTCTGGATGCGGTGCCGATTGAAGGCGTCGATTTCGCGATTCTCGATGCCGAGTTCGACCTGAAAGCCCAGGGCTACACCAGCCTGGTGGTAGTGCCGGTCGGCCATCACAGCGTTGAAGACTTCAACGCCGCCCTGCCGAAATCCCGCCTGCCGCAGGCAACGACGATCACCGAGATTTAATTCTCTGGTTTTCTTTTACGCCAGGATAATCCCCGGATTGCGGTTGTCGCCTTATCCGGGCTACAAAACCACCGACTATACTAACTCGTAGCCCGGGCAAGGCGCGTCGAGCGCCGCTCCCGGGGATACACCGCAGAATTTTGCAGTCAGGAGACCCCCACCTTAACTACCGCTCCCCGGCGTGCCAGATGCGCTCCGCATAGCGGCCAATCACCGCCAGCGAAACGGCAAGGATCAGGAAGAACACCACCTTATGCATCCCGTCCCAGAAAAACTCGAAGAAGCGGGTATAGAGATTGATAGCCAGGAAGGTCAGGCCGAATCCGCGCAGCATGCCATCGTCGGTTTTCAGGCTGATATAAATACAGATCCCTGCCGCTACGGCGAACAGCAGGCCCCACGGCAGCAGCTGCCTTTGCGACATACTGGACCAGCTATCCAGATCGTAGTTACCAAAAATCGACAGGATCCACAGGGCGATAAACAGATACGTCAGGCCCATCGCTTTGCTGACGGTAAACAGCTGACGCTCGCGTAAATATTTCTGCGCGCCATAGCAGAGCGCGAGCAGCGCGCCGCCGAACAGCACAAAGCGAATCGGATAGCTCATGCCCAACCAGTAGGCACCCCAGCCCGAAACGTAGCCAGTTTCTGCACCAAACCAGTTGCCCAACGACAGCAGGAAAAATAGCCATACCAGCCCGGAGCGGGCAAAGAAACCAATCGCGCCGTAAATCACACATCCGGCCAGGAACAGAGGCGCGATATGGCCGCTGCCGGTATCCAGGCGCTCACCCAGTTGCCATAACGCCACGGCGGTAAAGACCACGCCAAGAAACAGAATCGCTTCGGTACTGTAGTGCCACTGGGTTTCCCGCCGCTGGCGGCGAAAACCCCAGCCGTAGCAGGCCGCCGCGAGCAGCGTGGGCAGAATTATCCGCGTCAGCGCCGAACTGCTAAACAGGCTAAGCAGATACTCAATCAGATCGCTGTCGGCAAACAGGCTGCCGAGCGCCACCAGCACGCAGGCCAGCGCGGTCCAGAAAGCGTAGCGGCTCAGCCGCTGCCAGTCGAAGGGGGAAACGTGCAGCGTTTGCGCCAATCGCTGGCCATCCTCCGGTGTTAACTCGCCGCTGTTCTGCCAGGCGTCCAGCGTGCGCTGAATGATGCGTTGCTCTTTACGGGTAATGTTCATAGGCATTCCTTGTCATTATTGTTTATCCAGCCACGCCAGCGCCTGCTCGCCCGCTTCATCCATCGGTAAATAGACCAGCAGACGCGAGCCGTTGCGCGGGGCCGAATACCAGTACATCTGCTGCAGGCTGAAGCGTCCGAGCTGCGGATGGTTAAAGTTTTTCACCTGATTCTCCACCCCGCGCACCTCGTAGCGCTGATGCCACAGCGCCTCAAACTCAGCCGAAGCGGCGAAAAAGCGCGCCAGTTTATTCTCCCACAGCGGGTCGCCGCGGTGCTCCGCCATCGCCGCGCGAAAGTAAGAGACAAACGTCGCCAGCACATCGCGATTTTCAATGCGGCTGCGCCAGGTTTCATTAGTCAGATACAGATAAATACAGTTGCGATCCTCTTCCGGGATCGTGGCGAAGTCGATACCCATCAGCCGACAAAAGCTGTCGTTCCACGCCACAATATCGAAGCTCGGCTTCTGAATACTGGCGGGCTGCGGCATCAGGCTATCGAGCATCCTCCGGGTACCAGGGCTGATGCCTTCGCATACCGTGACCTGAGTGGCTTCCGGCGGGGTCAACCCGGCCAGGACAAAAAGATGCCGGGTCTCCAGCGGGCTGCACTGCAACGCATTCGCTACCCCCACCAGCACCGTCTCAGACGGATTCACTTCCCGCCCCTGCTCCAGCCAGGTGTACCAGGTGACGCCAACGTCCGCCAGCATCGCCACCTCTTCCCGGCGCAGACCCGGCGTTCGCCGCCGTCCGACGCGCGGCAGCCCCAGACGCTGCGGGTCGAGGCTTTCGCGCCGGGCGCGCAGAAACGCCCCCAGTTGTTTACGACTGTCATCTGGCGCGGTGACCACCGATTCTCGTTGCGGCATCGTCGTCATAAAACCTCCAGCATGGTAGTACTAATACCAGTATAGGCAGGAACTGGTACCCGTTTAAATTATCGGTGATGCTACGGCTATCCGCTGAATGACGCAATGGAGAGATCCGATGAATTCGTCTGCTGTTTCGCCCGGCCGTGCCGGTTTATTACTGCTGCTGACCGGCCAGATGCTGCCGTTGATCGATACCTCGATCGCTAATGTCGCGCTGGATTCGATCACCCAATCACTGAATGCCAGCGCCACCCAACTGGAACTGATCGTCGCGCTGTACGGCGTCGCCTTTGCCGTCTGTCTGGCGATGGGCAGCAAACTTGGCGATAACTATGGCCGCCGCCGTCTGTTTATGTGGGGTGTAGCGATTTTTGGCATCGCCTCCCTGCTGTGCGGGATGGCAAATTCCATTCATACCCTGCTGGCGGCACGCACCTTACAGGGTGCCGGTGCGGCGCTGATCGTGCCGCAGATCCTCGCCACTTTGCATATCACCCTCAAAGGCACCGCCCACGCTCGGGCCATCAGCCTGTACGGCGGCATTGGCGGTATCGCGTTTATCGTCGGCCAGATGGGCGGTGGTTGGCTGGTATCGGCGGACATCGCCGGTTTAAGCTGGCGAAATGCGTTCTTTATCAACGTGCCAATCTGCCTGCTGGTGCTGGCTTTTAGCCCGCGCTACGTCCCCGAGACCCGGCGCGAAGCGCATTCGCGTATCGACTGGCAGGGCACTTTCAGCCTTGCGCTGATCCTCTGCTGCCTGCTGTTCCCGATGGCGCTGGGGCCGGAACTGCACTGGCCGTGGGCACTCCAGCTAATGCTAGTCGCCGTGCTGCCGCTGCTGCTGTGGATGCGAGCCAGCGCGCTGGGCAAACAGCAGCGCGGCGAACAACCGTTATTGCCGCCCCGCCTGCTGAAGCTCACCAGCATTCGCTTTGGCATGGCCATTGCCCTGCTCTTTTTCAGCGCCTGGTCCGGGTTTATGTTCTGTATGGCGCTGACCATGCAGGCAGGCCTGGGAATGGCGCCATGGCAGTCCGGCAACAGCTTTATCGCCCTCGGCGTGGCCTATTTCATCTCTGCGCTGTACGCGCCGAAGCTGATTGCCCGCTACAGCATGGGGCGCATCCTGCTGATTGGCCTGTCGGTGCAGATTGTCGGCCTGCTGCTGCTGAGCGCCACGTTTTATCACCTCGGAACGCAAACCTCTACTCTGGCTCTGGTGCCGTCCACGGCGCTTATCGGCTACGGGCAGGCGCTGATCGTCAATAGCTTTTACCGCATCGGAATGCGCGATATCAGCGCCTGTGACGCCGGGGCCGGGAGTGCGATTCTCAGCACCCTGCAACAAGCGACGCTGGGACTTGGCCCGGCGATTCTTGGTTCGCTATTTTTAACCCTCGCCCACCGCAGCGGCGGCGACTATCCGCAGGCGTTAATCGATTTTCTGGCGGTTGAGGTGGTAATGATGTTGATATTGGGTGTTATCGGGCTATGCCTGCGCCATCATCTGAACGTGCATCCGGCGGTAGCGGCTTCATAATTCACATCTGCGTAACCTGCGATTTGCATAATAGTCATCCAGCGGTCATCATAACCGCTGGATGTAAAGGAGACGTTATGCAGGAATTAATATCGCAAATCGCCGCATTAGGCATCGAAATAACCCCCACCACCTCACTCATTATTATCTTCGGCATTATTCTTCTGACGGCAGTTGTCGTTCACCTTATTCTGCACAAAGTGGTGCTGCGTACCTTCGAAAAACGGGCGCAGGCCAGTAGCCATTTGTGGCTGCAAATCATCACGCAGAACAAACTGTTTCATCGTCTGGCCTTTACCCTGCAAGGGATTATCGTCAACGTCCAGGCGGTTTTATGGCTGCAAAAAGGCAGCGAGGCTGCGGAAATACTCACCACCTGCGCGCAGCTGTGGGTGATGATATACGCGATGCTGTCCTTCTTCTCACTGCTGGACGTGGTGTTCAATTTATCGCAGAAATTCGCCACCGCCTCTCAGCTTCCGCTTAAGGGGATATTCCAGGGGATAAAGCTGGTTTGCGCGATTATCGTCGGCATTCTGGTTATTTCATTATTGATAGGCCAATCTCCGGCGATTCTGATTAGCGGCCTCGGCGCGATGGCCGCGGTATTAATGCTGGTATTCAAAGACCCGATTCTCGGCCTGGTGGCCGGCATTCAGCTCTCCGCCAACGATATGCTCAAGCTCGGCGACTGGCTGGAAATGCCGAAATACGGCGCTGACGGTGCGGTGATCGACATCGGCCTGACCACGGTGAAGGTGCGCAACTGGGATAATACCATTACCACCATTCCGACCTGGTCGCTGGTGTCCGACTCGTTTAAAAACTGGAGCGGCATGTCCGCATCCGGCGGTCGACGCATAAAGCGCAGCCTGAATATCGATACCACCAGCATTCATTTTCTCGATGAACAAGAGCAGCAGCGCTTAATTCAGGCCAAACTGCTGAAGCCGTATATGGATTCCCGTCATCAGGAAATTAGCGCCTGGAATCAGCAAAATGCGACCGACCAATCGGTGCTGAACCAGCGCAAGATGACCAATATCGGCACCTTCCGCGCCTATTTGCAGGAGTATTTACGCAATCACTCACGCATTCGCAAAGATATGACGCTGATGGTACGCCAGCTGGCCCCGGACGCCAGCGGCCTGCCGATTGAGATTTACTGCTTCACCAATACCGTGGTGTGGGCAGAATATGAAAGCATCCAGGCGGATATTTTCGACCACGTGTTCGCAGTGGTTGATGAGTTCGGCCTGCGCATTCACCAGTCCCCCACCGGCAACGATATTCGCTCGCTGGCGGGCGCGGTATCCGACTAAGCTCAGGTGCTGGCGCGGGATATCACGCGCCAGTCCATCATCACCCGCTCAACGGCAGCGTCAGGATTGTCGATTCTCTTCATCAGTAGCGTCACGGCGGTACGGCCAATCTCGCGCGAAGGCTGTTCTACGGTTGTCAGCTGCGGCGAGACCACTTCCGCCAGTTCGGTGCCATCAAAACCAATCAGCGCAATATCTTCCGGCACCCGCAGTCCGGCCTGCGCAATGGCCCGCAGCGCACCTGCCGCCAGCGAGTCAGAAACGGCAAATACCGCATCCGGTTTCTCTTTCTGCACCAGCAACATTTCCATCGCCCGGGTACCGGCTGCGGCGCTAAGGTCGCTGGCGTAGGTGACCTGTTGATACGCCAGTTCGCGTACGTGCAGCACGCTTTTGTAGCCGCGCTCGCGCAGGCGCGCGTAACGATAGCTGAGATCGTGGTTGATGAGGGCAATTCGTCGACGCCCACTGTCGACCAGCCGGGAAACTGCCCCCTGCGCCGCATCAACATCGTTAATACCGACGCAGGAGATGCTGCCGTTGTCGGCATATTCCGCGCACTGGACCCACGGCGCATCGCCAATCATGGTGGTGAGCTCCGGCAGGCTGGAGAGCGCGTTCATGGTGATAATGCCGTCAACCATTTTTCCGGAAAGCAGTTGCAGGCCAGAGGTAGAACGCGCCAGGTCCGACCCGGAGTTACACAGCAGGATCCGGTAGCCGTGCTTTTCCGCTTCTTCTTCAATCCCCTTGACCACTTCAGCGCAAAAGGGATTCGCAATATTAGAGACCATCACCAGAATCATGTAGCTACGAGCCGTTCGCAGCTGACGGGCCAGCAGATTAGGCTGATAGTTACTCTCTTTAATCGCCTGCAACACACGCTCGCGATTCTTCGCTTTAACGGTATCACTGTTATTCAGCACCCGCGATACCGTCGCCACCGAGACACCCGCCAGGCGAGCGATTTTCTGAATTGACATAGAGACTGCATTTCCTGCAATAGACGTTATATTTCGCAGGCTATCATAATTCTCTGGTTCCTGTGGTCAATTACCCTTTTACCGCCGCCGGAAACGTCTCCACAAGCCATTCGACAAATACGCGTAGCCGGGACGTAACGTGTCGATTCTGCGCATAAACAATGTGAAATGGATAAGAGGCCGGACGCCATTTGCTGAGTATTTCCACCAGTGTTCCGTTCGCCAGCTCATTTCTCAAAGAGTAGGAGAAGGTCTGCACAATACCCAGCCCAGCCTCCGCTGCCGCAATATGGGCATTGCTCTCATTTATACCCAGGTGATATTCCGTTTTGATCTCCTGGGTAATGCCATTGTCCTCAAAGCGAAATGGAAAGGCTCTTCCGCTGGCGGGAGACAAATAGCTGACAAGCCGGTGTCCGTTCTTCAATTCATCAGGATAAGCGGGAATACCGTAGAGCTTGAGGTAACCCGGCGTGGCGCAGGTAATTATCGTCGCTTCACCGATTTTTCGGGCAATAAGCGTCGAGTCATCCAGCGGCCCTCCTCTTATCGCACAATCGATGTTGCCGCTGATAAGGTCCATGGGGCTGTCAGCTACCGCCAGATCAATGCGGATATCCGGATAGGTCGCCATAAAGCCAGCCAGCAGAGGGATCAGAACATCGCGGGCGGTTGATCCTCCTACCGAGACGCGCAGATGGCCCTTTGGCTTATTGCGAGAAGCTCTAAATGAGGCGTCAATCTCGTCCAGGTCTTTAAGAATACGCACCGCTTTTTCATAGTACTCGCGCCCTTCCGGCGTAACGGTAATGCGTCGGGTTGTACGTTGCAGCAAGCAAACGCCAAGATGAGATTCAAGCTGTTGAATCGCTTTACTGAGGGTGGCATTGGGCATATTCAACGAGTCTGCGGCCCGGGTAAAGCTGTTGGCTTCGACAACGCGCGTAAAGACTTTGAGGGCTGAAAACCGATCCATTATTCGCTTTTTCCTGATAGCAGTCGGCGATTATTCATAGGTGTGAAGAGTGTTTTTCACATTACTACGTTTTTTGCACCCGTGGCTGACGGTACAGTGACAACCGTACTTAGCCGCCAGGTTATCACTGTAAGTCGATGACTCAATTGGCATATTCATACTTTAGTTAAGGAAGTGCATCATGAGTAAAAAACTTTCGGCAAAAATCGCGTTAGTCACCGGCGGCAGCTCGGGTATCGGCCTTGCGTCAGCACAGGAACTGGCAAATCAGGGGGCGACGGTGTACATCACCGGCCGCCGCCAGGAGGAGCTTGACGCTGCGGTGGCGTTAATCGGTCCCGCAGCCAGAGGGATCCGTGCCGATGCCTCCATTTTAAGCGACCTGGATGGCGTGTTTTCGACCATTGCCAGCGAATCGGGACGACTGGACGTGCTTTTTGCCAATGCGGGCGGCGGCGACATGATGCCGCTGGGCGCCATAACAGAAGAGCACTTCGATCGTATTTTCGGCACCAACGTGCGCGGCGTGTTGTTTACCGTTCAGAAGGCCTTGCCGCTATTGACGCAGGGTGCTTCCGTCATCCTTACCGGCTCTACGGCGGCGGTCAAAGGAACTGCGAATTTCAGCGTATACAGCGCCAGTAAGGCCGCCGTGCGTAATCTGGCCCGTTCATGGGCGCTGGACCTGAAGGATCGCGGTATCCGCGTTAATGTGGTCAGTCCGGGGCCAGTGCGTACACCGGGTCTGGGGGGGCTTGTCGCGCAAGAGCAGCGCCAGGGACTCTTTGATATGCTGGCCGCCGACGTACCGCTGGGGCGCATTGGCGAGCCGGAGGAAGTAGGGAAAACTGTCGCTTTCCTGGCTTCTGACGACGCAAGCTTTATTAACGCATCTGAAATCTACGTTGATGGCGGGCTGGCGCAGATCTAAAAAATACGATACCTGAAGACCCCTGGATAAATGGGTCTTCGGGTGCTACCGTGCTGTTTTTCCTGTACTCAAATTATCCAGAGTGCATATTCTAAATAATTAGGGATGATGTCATCAATGAAACTAAAAATAGCGATTATCGCATTCAGCTGTTCTCTGGCCGCTCTCTCCGGCTGCACCTCCTCAAAATCTTCGCCGGAGCGCCACGCTTACTATTTTGTCTCACACCGCACCGATTTTGTCGGCGGTAATTTCGCCACTAACCGTCAGGAAAATTACCGTTTAAATCTGCCAAACTTTACCGAGATATATGCCCAGGGCCAGAAAGATAAGGCGTCAGGCATGAGCGAAAACGATGCCCGCCGCACCGCTGATTCCATCAAGCAGCAGGCAGCGCAAGGCACAAAGACGCAACACTCTTTCAACGGCAACGCTAACGATAAGTGGGACAACGCAATGGAGGATAAAGACGCCGTGCTGTTCGGTAACGAGCTGGCCGGAGCGTATCTCGATGGTTATCTTGGCGTGAAATAATTCAGCCGGTGCGCGAAATGCGCACCGCAGTCTCTCCCGTTACCTTGCCACTTTAACCCAGCGCTGCTGCTGATGGCTTTTCACTATCGCATCAACGATGTACATCACGTCCGCGCCCTCATAAAACGACGCAAAGCGCCGCGACCGCTCTTCCGGCATTTTTCCGGCGCGAACCGCCTGATAAAAGCTCAGCATCATATTTTTAAAGGCATCGGGCCAACCTTCGATATGCCCACCGGGAAAATGAGCGCTGGCGGCGACCTCACCCAGCATCAGGTTCGGGTCGTCGCTCAGCAGTTGGTTTGGCCGCTGGCGATGCCCCATCCATAGACGCTGTGGCACTTCCTGATCCCAGGCCAGAGAGCATTGACTGCCGTTGATCTCTACCGTCAGACCATTTTTTCTCCCGGCGCTCACCTGCGAGACGGTGAAGCAGCCTTTGCTGCCATCATCAAAACGGAACAGTACCGACCCCATATCTTCAGTATCGACGGGACGTTCTTCATAACGCACATCATCACTATGCTGGCTAAAAGTGGCATCCCCGGCAACGGGCGCTTTGCGCGTCGACCAGACGATAGACAGATCCGCCATCACCTCTACGATGCGCCGTCCAGTCATAAACTGTACCGTATCGCACCAGTGGGAGCCGATATCCGCCACCGCCCGCGATGCGCCGCCCTGCGCCGAATCGACCCGCCAGTTGTAGTCGGTTTCCAGCAGCATCCAGTCCTGGAGATAGCTGCCGTGTACGCCAAACAGCCTCCCGACATCGCCATTGCGCATCATCGCCGCCGCCTGCTGCACCATGGCAAACTGGCGATAGACAAAGCTAACCCCGTGGATCACCCCGGCATTTTCCGCCAGCGCCACCAGCTCACGCGCCTCTTCCGGCGTCATGCATAGCGGCTTTTCAGAAAAGACGTGCAGCCCGGCGGCCAAAATCTGCCGATTAATCTGTGCGTGCAGGTGGTTCGGCGTGCAGTTATGCACCACCTGTAGACCCGGATGCGCCAGCATTGCCTCCACGCTATCGTAGGCGTTAGCCACGTTAAGCTGTCGCGCTTTTTGCTGGGCCAGCACCAGGCTACCGTCGCACAGCGCGACCACCTCAATATCGCCCACTCTGCGTAGCGCTTCCAGATGCGCCGGGCCAATAAACCCGGAGCCAATAATGCCAACCTGAATCATCCTCAATCCTCCCCGCCCACAGCAAAATCATCAAACGCCCGCCCGGAAACCGGGATGATATGGCGGCGAATAAACTCGCTGCCTTCGCGCGCACCAACCTCTGCGTCCTTCAGGCAGCATTCCCACTCCAGCACCGCCCAGCCGTCAAAATCGTATTCGGTAAGCTTGCTGAAAATCGTTTTGAAATCGATCTGCCCGTCGCCCAGCGAACGAAAACGCCCTGCCCGCTGCTGCCAGTTCTGATAGCCGCCATAGACCCCACTGCGCCCACTGCGGCGGAATTCCGCGTCTTTGACGTGAAACGCTTTTATTCGTGAGTGATAGATATCGATGTACGCCAGATAGTCCATCTGCTGGAGGTGCAGGTGGCTGGGGTCGTAGAGCATATTGCAGCGCGGATGGTTATCAAGGCGTTGCAGGAAACGCTCAAAGGTCACGCCATCATGCAGGTCTTCGCCGGGATGAATTTCGTAGCATAAATCCACGCCCTGCTCGTCAAATACATCAAGCAGAGGCCGCCAGCGCCGGGCCAGTTCGTCAAAAGCTTCATCCAGCAGCGGCTGGTTATGCGGCGGCCACGGATAAAAATAAGGCCACGCCAGCGCTCCGGAAAAGGTGGCATGTGCTTTTAGCCCCAAACGCGCGGAAGCCGCCGCTGCCTGACGTACTTTCTCCACCGCCCACTGCTGGCGCGCCCGCGGGTTACCGCGCAGCGCGGCGGGAGCAAAAGCGTCAAAGGCCTCGTCATAAGCCGGATGCACGGCCACCAGTTGCCCTTCGAGGTGTGTTGAAAGCTCGCTGATCGCCAGCCCCTGTTCCGCCAGTTTGCCGTTCACCTCATCGCAATAGGTCTGGCTCACCGCCGCACGTTCGACGTCGAAAATCGCCGGATGGTTACAGGGGATCTGTAATGCCTTATAGCCTAAATCAGCAGCCCATTGCGCTACACCCTCCAGTGTATTAAACGGTGCCTGCGCGCCGATAAACTGCGCCAGAAAAATGCCCGGTCCCTTGATCGTTTTCATACCACCTCCTGAAAAATTAATGCTGCTCTTTCTCGTTGTACTGGAAAGAGAAAAGGAAAATCAGTGCGATAACCGCAGCGGCCACCGCCGGGATCCACCAGAAAGTGACCCACGCCTGCGGCACGGTCTGGCCTGCGACCAGATGGTTATACAGCGCGCCGGAGATCTGCGACCCGAGCAGCATGCCGATGCCGTAGGTGAACATCACAATCATGCTCTGCGCCTGACCTTTAACCTTCTCGCCCGCCACGCGGTCGGTATAGATAAAGCCGACCACGAAGAAAAAGTCGTAGCACACACCGTGCAGCAGGATGCCCAGATAGAGCAGGAACCGCCCCTCTTCGCTAACGCCCAGCGCAAAGAAGGCATAGCGCACAAACCACGCTACCATGCCGATCAGCAGCATGTACTTAACGCCCAGGCGGCGGAACAGCAGCGGGATCACCAGCATGAAGAAGATTTCTGACATCTGACCGAAGGACATCGCGGTGCTGACGTCCACGACGCCAGCGTCGGCCAGATAAGACGCGGTGTAGGCGTAGTAGGTGCCCAGCGGAATAGAGATCAGCGTGGCGCAAAGGGAGAAAATCAGGAAGTGGCGCGTTTTCAGCAGCGCGAAAGCATCGGCGCACAGCAGATCGCGAAATTGCACCGGGGTCCCTTTCGCCGGGGCCGGCGTGTGCGGCAGCGTCAGGCTATAAATCGCCAGTACCACTGAACACAGCGCCGCCAGGGTGAAAATCCCGGTGGTATCGGAAATACCGGTCACACCGATGCAGATACCAGCGATAATCCAGCCGATGGTGCCAAAAACGCGGACCACCGGAAAAGTCTTGTCGACGTTCGCCAGGCTGTGGAACGCAATATTATTAGTCAGCGCCAGCGTTGGCATATAGCACAGGGTGTAGCCGAACAGCAGGCCAATCAGCAGCGCACCGTTTTGCGCTACCAGCGCCTGCGGCACAAACCACAGAATCACCGCCCCGGCCAGATGCATAACCGCCATTACCTTCTGCGAAGCAAAGAAGCGATCAACCAGCATTCCCAGCACAAACGGCGAGAGAATCGACGCAATCGGCCCGGCGGAGAACGCATCGCCAATCAGCAATGACATCTCATAGCGGGTCATCACCAGGCCCAGCGTCACCGACCAGCTCCCCCAAATAAAGAACTGCATAAACATCATTAACGACAGCCGCGGCACCAGAAAACGGTGCGTCACGCGGACACTTTCACGACCTTCGGTTGTAGTTACCATGTTGACCGCCCCAATAAAGTAATCGATTACAAAATAGATTCAAAATAAAAGTAATCGATTACAAAAAGAAGATCGCGGGGAAAATGCGCTAAGCGCGAAGAAGATCACAATAAAAGGCAATGTATACCCTAAATAATTCGAGTTGCAGGAAGGCGGCAACGCAGGGAATCCCCAGGAGCTTACTGAAGTAAGTGACTGGGGTGAGCGAGGAAAGCCAACGCACATGCAAATTGAAGTATGACGGGTATAGCCCCGCCGGACGGCGGGGCTGTCACGCACTACGCCGGGCGGCGCAGGGTTTTAAAGGCCACAAACAGGAACAGGATCCACACTGGCAGCAGAATCGCCGACAGACGCATACCGTCGATCGTGCACATCAGCACCAGGATCAGCCCCAGAAAGGCGATGCAAAAATAGTTGCTGGCAGGCGACAGCAGGGCTTTAAACTTCGACTCACGCCCCTTGCGCCGCTGGGCAGCGCGGAATTTCAGGTGCGCCAGGCAGATCATAATCCAGTTCAGCAGCAGCGTCGCCACCACCAGCGCCATCAGCAGGCCGAGGGCTTTCTGCGGCAGCAGGTAGTTAAGCAGCACCACCAGCGAAGTAATAATACCGGACAGCAGCAGGGAGTTGACCGGTACGCCGCGCTTGCTGACGCGAGCAAGAAACTTCGGCGCATTGCCCTGTACCGACAGGCCGAACAGCATCCGGCTGTTGGAGTAAACGCCGCTGTTATAGACCGACAGCGAAGCCACCAGAATGACGAAGTTCAGCGCAGAAGCCACTAGGTTACTGTCGAGATTATGGAAAATCATCACGAACGGACTACTGTCGGATTTGATTTCCACCCACGGATAAAGGGCCAGCAGAACCACCAACGAACCGATATAAAACAGCAAAATACGGTACACCACCTGGTTAACCGCTTTCGGAATGCTCTTCTCTGGATTGTGCGCTTCGGCGGCGGTGATGCCAATAAGCTCCAGACCGCCGAAGGAGAACATGATCACCGCCAGCGACATAATCAGCCCGTGCCAGCCGGTGGCGAAGAAACCGCCGTGTTTCCACAGGTTATCGATCCCCGCTTTGCTGCCGCCGTGTCCGCCGAACAGCATCCACAGGCCAAAGCCAATCATGCCGATAATCGCCAGCACTTTAATCAGCGCAAACCAGAACTCCGCTTCGCCGTACAGGCGAACGTTAACGAGGTTGACTGCGTTGATAATAATGAAGAAAGCGGCGGCCCAAATCCACGTCGGCACGTCCGGTAGCCAGTACTGCATGTAGATCCCGGCGGCGGTCAGCTCTGCCATCCCCACCAGCACGAACATCACCCAGTAGTTCCAGCCGGAAAGAAAACCTGCAAATGGACCCCAGTATTTATAAGCAAAGTGGGCAAAGGAGCCAGAAACCGGTTCTTCAACGACCATTTCGCCAAGCTGGCGCATAATCAGAAAGGCAACGATCCCGGCGACGGCGTAGCCGAGCAGTACGGCCGGTCCCGCCATTTGAATCGCTGGTCCAATGCCGAGAAACAGGCCGGTACCGATGGCGCCGCCAAGGGCGATAAGTTGGATATGTCGGTTCTGTAAACCGCGGTGAAGCGTCGGGCCGCTTTCCTCTACGGCATCCGACGACGTTGACGCGTCTTTCACGTCGATCCCCTGTGTGTTTATATGAAGGGGCACCTTGTAACACTTATACCCGTCATACTTCAAGCCGCAGATGCCCTGGCTTCATACGTTCATTGATTTATCACAAGGGGCGAGCTGCCCTGCCCGCCCCAGCGTTTTGCTTAGAACTCGTAGCCGACCGAAACCTTGAACGTCCGCGGCTCACCGCGGAACAAATAGGTTCCACTGTCATCAGCACCGGACCAGTAGTTCTCATCCGTCACGTTATCCACCCCCGCCCGTACCGTCATCTGGTTCTGATTCTCGTTAAGCGCCAGGCGATAGCGCACGCCGAGATCCAGGGTGGTGTAGCTATCAATCTTCTTGGTGTTCGCCTGATCGGCATACTGCGAACCGGAATGGTTGAGGCGCGCGGTGGCGGTCAGACCGTCGATGGGCTTGATATCATACTCTGCGCCTAGCACCGCGTAGAACCCCGGCACGCCAATCGCTTCCTTACCGTCATTCAGGCCCTTCTCAGTTTTCGACAGCTCGGCATCCAGCCAGGTGGCGCTGGCGTTAAGACGCAGGCCATATAAAGGTTCACCGAAGATGTTAAATTCAACGCCGCGGTTACGCTGCTCGCCGTTAAGGCCATAATAGCCCTGGCTATCAAGGACCGCTGACGGCATTTTAATTTCAAACAGCGCCAGCGAGCCGCCAATACGGCCAAAATCCGCCTTCACCCCCACTTCGTTTTGTTTGGAGTGAATAATCCCAACGGTTGCCCCATAGTTTTCGGCCGAATTTGGCGCCCGGCCTCCGGGCTGCAGAGCCTCAGTATGGTTAGCATATAAAGAAATCACGTCCCACGGTTTGTAGACCAGCCCGTAAGTTGGCATCCAGCGACTGTCATCAAATTTGTCGTCGGTTTGTAATCCGGTAGTTTTATCGTAGTTACGCACCACCACTTTTTGATGGCGCGCGCCAGCGGTAAACAGCAGCGTATCGTCCAGCACGCCCAGGGTATCGCTCAGCAGCCAGCCCTGCGTACGGGTACGGCCGCTGGTCAGCGGATCGTAATAGTCGCCACCTTTACCACCGGAAGAAGAACTCGGTGGCGGCGGTACCTGCTGGGTATTGTAAATATTCACCAGTGGGTTATCCGCAGAATTAGACATCCGCCACGCAGTTTGGTCGTTTTGAGTTTTCGCCGAATAGCCGACGTTCACTTTGTGCGAGACAAAACCGGTAGCGAACTCGCCGCGTATCCCGGCCATACCGCTGGCGGTATCAATATAGCGGTTGGTATCCAGACGACCCGCCGTGGCGTTGCCTTCTCGATCGATAAGCTTCGAAGCGCTATACAGGCCAATTTCATGGGCATGCTGAGCGCCCAGCGACGCATAGGCAGTCCATTTATCGACAATGTCGTATTCCATTCTCAGCATACCGAACTCATTTTCGATATCGCTGTAAGCCCATTTTTGCGTGTAGTTATGGGTATTGCCCGGCAGACGCGGAATAAAATCGACGCCCTTGATGTTGATCCCCATCGGGCCGCCGTGGAACGTTTTCTTCTGATAGCCAAAATCAAAAGAGCTGCGCAAGCGCTCGCCGCGGTAGTCGAGACCAATAGCAGCCAGAGTGGTTCTGCGCTTGTCATTCTCGACCGCCGCCTCGCCTTCACGATGTACCAGGTTCACCCGCGCGCCGAACTGGTTATCGTCACCAAAGCGACGGCCTAAATCCAGCGAACCGCCGACCTGAGAATCAGAGGTATAGTCCACGCCAACGTTGGCGGTCGGGGTATCTTCCGCACGCTTCGGCTCCAGGTTAATCATCCCGCCGACGCCGGAGCTGGCGGCACCGTTGAGCAGGGCGTTCGCGCCTTTAAAAATCTCAACCCGCTCAAGCATGGCGGTATCCATCACCTGACGCGGCACCACGCCGGACAGGCCGCTCAGGGTCATATCATCGCCGTCGAATTTGAGGCCGCGAATACGATAGGTCTCGGCATAGTTACCGTAGCCCTGCACCGGCTGGACTCCGGCATCGTTGCTCACCACGTCGGTAATGGTTTTCGCCTGCTGGTCCTGAATCAGCTTCGAGGTATAGCCGATGATGCTAAACGGAACGTCCATCGCGTTTTGTTCACCGAGCATCCCCAGACGGCCGCCGTTCGCTACCTGACCGTCCAGATAGGCGGGCACCACCAGATCGCCGCCGGATTTAAAATCGCTGTCGGAAGTCGCCCGGACGACCATGGTTTCTTCTGTTTTTTTGCGTTCAGCGTCGTTTTCCGCCGCCGTGGCTGAATGGGTAATAGCGCCAATGGTCAACGCCAGCAGCGTTTTCCGTAGCGGGAAAGCCGAATAGTGAGAGGTAAGCATAATTTGTCCCATAGGTGAGGAAAGTCAAACAAAGGGCCCGCCTTCGGGCCCAAATTTCTTATTTCGCGGCCAGGTCAATGCGGACAACGCTGTCCGGCCCTTTCGTCGAATGATCTTTGTTGAACGGCTGTTTAACGGTGACAAACAGCGTTTGTCCGTCGGCGGAAACCAGCAGACTGTTAGGGTTAGCCGGAATATCCCACGACTTTTTCAGCGCGTAGCTGGTGCCATCGAGGCTGATAACCTTGCCGGATTCGCGCTGGGAGATATAAATCTCGTTGCGCTCAGGATTGAACTGCACCGCCAGCGAGTCGCCCACGTCCAGTTGCTTAATCACCTTGCCGCTGTGAATATCGAGTACCAGGGTGGTTTTAGCTTTGGAGTTATCAGTGACGAACAGACGACCGGTGGCGCTATCTTCAGCAATGTTCAGCAGCAGCGCCGGTTTATCGCCCAGCGGCTTCCAGCGGTGTTCGATACGGTTATTGCGCGGGTTAATCACCAGGATTTCACCGCTGCCGTTTGCCGCGTACAGCCGTTCGGTTTGTGCGGAATAGTGCAGGCCGGTCATCCATTTACCGGTGTTTTTGATCCGCGCTTTCAGCTTCAGGGTATCGGCATCAACGACCCAGATTTGCGCCGGATCGGCGACTGCGCCAACGTAAAGGGTGTTATTGAGCAGCAGGATTTGACGCGCACCGTACGGGAAACCTTCTTTATTGCGTTCGCTAAACAGCAGGCGTTTTTGGACTTTGCCGTTGGCCGTGTCGATAGCGCTAATGCCGCCGTCCAGCGAGTTGGTGACAAACAGCGTACTGCCGTCAGGGCTGAGCTGTACGGCAAAGTTTTTCAGATCGGTGTGGGTCATGCCGATAGTTTTCAGGGTTGCCGGATCCAGCTTGTACACCGCGCCGCCCTGCACATCTTTAAAGCCTTCAGCGCTGGCAACATACAGCGCATCACCTTTCGGGCTGAGCGCCATTTCATACAAGCCTTCCGCCAGCTCGCGTTTCAGCGGTTGTACGGCATTTTCCGCTTTTTGTTCGGCAACAGGTTGAGAAACGGGAGAGGTATGAGTCGCGGCGCAGCCGCTTAAGACAGCAGAGATAGCCAGCGCCAACGCCGGAAGAGTGTATTTCATAAGATCAATCCTGAACAAAATCAATGATCCGATGGTGACTCCGCCGCCGATGTTCTCTTTTTCGGTCTTGCGTTAGCGAGCCCCACCCTACGCCTTCGAAGTTTCCCTGTGAGCAGTCACTGAGGCAGGTAGTTCCCTGAAAGCCTGCAAACAAAAAGAAGAATGAGAACTATACTCATTATCTTAATGTAATCAAGGATGGCTTTTAGCGAATGGAAAAACGTTTCATTTTTCGGTGAAAGGTATTCGGAGTAGTGGTATTCGCTGAAGAAGAGAAAAAATGCAAGACAAAACGCTGAGGGAAAAGCGCCGGAACTCAACAGGCTCCGGCACAGGAAACTATGCGCTGGCGGTATCCAGACGCGCCAGCTGTTCGCGGCTCAAGTTCAGCGCAGCAGCACGAGCAAAGCTCTCCACCTGAGCGATACTGGTGGCGCTGGCAATAGGGGCCGTTACGCCTTCACGACTCATTAGCCAGGCCAGCGCGACTTCGGCAGGTTTAGCATTCTGTTGTTCCGCCACCTCAACCAGAGTATCGATGATACGCAGCCCGCGCGGATTGAGGTATTTACCGATGCCGCCGCCGCGCTGGCTTTGCGCCAGATCGGACTGCTGACGGTATTTACCGGTCAGGAAGCCGGACGCTAGGCTGTAGTAGGTCACCACGCCGATATCGCGGCTGATGCACAGGTCGCAGAGCGCGCCTTCAAAGGCCGAACGATGATAAAGATTGTATTCCGGCTGCAGCACCTGCCAGGCCGGCAGACCGCTTTTGCGCGACACTTCCAGCGCGCTCGAAAGCTGCTGTGCGTCAAGATTAGACGCCCCCATCGCGCTGATTTTTCCCGCCTGCTGTAAGGCGTGGAACGCGTCGAGGGTTTCGGCAATCGGGGTTTCCGGGTCCGGCCAGTGGGAAAAGTAGAGGTCGATATAATCGGTGTTCAGGCGGCGCAGCGAATCTTCTACCGCCTGCTGGATCCAGGCTTTTTTCAGTCCTTTATGGCCGGGAAGGCCTAAATCGGAACCGACTTTAGTGAAAATTTTCACCTTATCGCGCATGCCTGGCCGCGCCTGTAGCCAGCGGCCAATAATGGTTTCGGACTCGCCGCCCTGGTTACCGTCCGCCCAGCGGGAGTAAACATCCGCCGTGTCGATAGCATCAAAGCCGTGGTCTACAAACGCATCAAGAATGGCAAAACTGGTTTTTTCATCGATGGTCCAACCAAAAACGTTGCCACCAAACACCAACGGGGCGATGGAAAATCCGGTTTTGCCCAAGGGACGTGTCATCATGCCGTTCACTCCTTATTTACCCGTCATACTTCACGCAACGCGAATTATATAGGGTAACGCTTATATTCTGTGTCCTTTCAGGAAATGCCAAAGGTCAGAAATGATAGTAAGAAAAGGAAGCTTGAAGCGGGCTTTCCGTGCCCGCTGAATGCATAACAACATTATGTCCCGGAATAGACATCAAAGCTAAAATATTTCCCTGCTAGCTTTTTATAGGTGCCGTCGGCGAGGATTTTGGCGATCGCGCCGTTAATTTCCTGACGCAGGGCGTCATCCTCTTTGCGCAGACCAATCGCCGCGCCGGCGCCGAACAGCTTGTCATCCTGCAGATGCCCGCCCACGAAGGCGAAATCTTTGCCCTGCGGCTGCTGCAGGAAGCTGTAGTCGGCCATCATCCCGGAAAGCACCGCGCCATCAATACGCCCTGACTCCAGATCCTGTACCACGCGATCCGCTCCCTGATAGGCGACGATATTGATTCCCGCCGTGCGCCAGTGCTGGTTGACGTAAGTCTCCTGCGCCGACCCCTGCTCTACGCCGATGGTTTTGCCCTTCAACTGCTCGACGGTATTGCCGGCCAGCGTGTTTTTACGCGCCACGAGGAACACCGGGCCGTTATACAGCTTATCGCTAAAGCCAATCTGCTCTTTACGCTTCTCGGTCATATACATTCCGGAAAGGATCGCATCGAACTTGCGCGCCTTCAGCGCCGGAATAATGCCGTCGAAGTTGCTTTCCACCCACACGCACTTCGCCTGGAGCTGCTCGCAAATCGCGTTCCCGAGGTCAATATCAAAACCCGCCAGCTTACCCTGCGGATCTTTCCATTCAAACGGCGCGAAAGTCGGGTCGACGCCAAAGCGAATTTCCTTATTTTCTGCGGCCAGGGCTGAAGTTGAGGCCATCAGCGCGACCCACAGCAGAAGAGATTTTTTCATTATTTACGGACTCCAGAGATCAACGGCAGTGTGTTTCAACTAACCGGGCGAACAGCGTCGCGCCGGTGGAAATAATATCATCATTAAAGTCGTAGCCGGGGTTATGCACCATGCAGCTGCCCTTCCCGCCTTTTTCGCCATTGCCCAGCAGGAAGTAGCAGCCGGGACGCTGCCGGAGCATAAAGGCGAAATCTTCGCTGGCGTTCATCGGCGAAATAGACTCCAGCACGCCCTCCTCGCCAAACACCTCCAGCGCCAGCGCTTTGGCAAACTCGGTCTCCTCAACGCTGTTGGTCAGTACCGGATAGGAGTCAAAAACCTCGACCTCGCTGCTGGCGCCGTAGCTTTTGGCGGTATACTCGGTGAGCTCCTTGATACGTTTGATTAGCAGATCGCGGATTTCCGGTTTCATCGCCCGCACGCTCAGTTCCATCACCACGTTTTCGGGAATTACGTTAGAAGCGATACCGGCCTGGAAAGTCCCCACGCTGACCACTGCGGTTTCGCCCGGCGGCACGTTACGCGCCACAATACTTTGTAGACTCATCACCAGCGCCGCGCCGGTCACGATCGGGTCGACGGTACGCTCAGGGTGAGCGCCGTGGCCGCCGTAGCCGGTAATGGTGATTTTGACCGTATCCGCCGAGGCCATAAAATTGCCGGCATAGAAGCCGAGCTTCCCTACCGGCAGGCCCGGCATATTGTGCAGACCGAAGATGCGCTCGCAGGGGAAACGCTCAAACAGCCCGTCTTTAATCATTAAATCCGCGCCGCCAATCGCTTCTTCCGCAGGCTGGAATATCAGGTGTACCGTGCCGTTAAACTGGCAGGCCGGAGAGGCGATATATTTCGCCGCTGCCAGCAGAATCGTGGTGTGGCCGTCGTGGCCGCAGGCGTGCATTTTTCCGGCAACGGTGCTGGCCCAGGGGAGATCGGTCGCTTCAAAAATCGGCAGCGCGTCCATATCGGCGCGCAGGCCAATGGTGCGTGGAGAGTCGCCCTTACGCAACGTCCCCACCAGGCCGGTTTTTGCCAGCTCACGGGTTACCGTATAGCCCCACTCGGTCAGTTTCCCGGCCACCAGCTCGCTGGTATTAAACTCTTCGAGGCTTAATTCCGGATTGGCATGTAAATAATGACGGATCGCAATCATCTCGTCTTCAGTGGCTTTAATTTCAGGAATAACAAAATCGGTCATGCCGGTCTCCGGGATATAAAAATAGATGCTCAGTTTTAATAACTTAACTTGGTAGAGGTTTAATGCAAGCAGCATTTCTTATTACAGAGGCAGGTGGCATCTCATTTATTCATATTGATTTACCTACGAAATTTCTTTTTTTAATATCTCAGAGCAAAACAGACTATTTCTAATCATCTGGTTATTATTGCTTTATAAGATCAATAATAATAAACAAAATGGAATAATGCAGATAAAGAATCGATAAAACACCTAAATTCCAATATTTTATTCTTTCATAAGTTCATCTCCTGTCTGGAAAAAATCGTTATCACGGTCACACAATTTTGCTTTTCTTTTTACTTTGTTTCCATAGTTAACTATGTTGAGTTCACTTGCTTAGTCACCAACGAATATCGAGGTGTGAAGATGAAACAACCCCACAATAGAATTGCCCAGGGAGTCTGGCTGGCGATGGCCGGGCTGCTGGCGTTATCAGCCCCGCTGGCAGTAAACGCCGCGACCGCCATCAGTGAAATGGCCGGTAAGGTTCTGCCGTATCAGGAAAAACCGCGCGTCTTCGTGCTGACCGACATCGGCAACGAGCCTGACGATCAGATGTCGTTAACCCGTTTTTTGCTCTATGCCAACGAAATGAGTGTCGAAGGGCTGGTGGCGACAACCTCCACCTGGCAGCGGGAGAAAGTGCATACCGATATGATCGATCTGGTACTCGGTCATTACGGCGAAGTACAGCCTAACCTGCTTAAGCACGCCGCCGGGTTCCCGACGGAAGACCAGCTTAAAGCCGTCGTCGCGCCAGGGCTTGCCAGCTACGGCATGGCAGCGGCCGGTGAAGGGAAAAATACCGCCGGTTCCGACCTGCTGGTCAAGGCCATTGAAAAAAGCACCGACGCTAACCACCCGCTGTTTATCAATCTGTGGGGCGGCGCGAATACTCTGGCGCAAGCGCTAAAAGACCTGTCACAAAAACATCCTGCCAGCACCGTTCAGACGCTAACGCGCAACCTGGTGGTCTACTCGATTTCCGATCAGGACGACGCTGGTTTTTGGGTGCGCGAGCACTATCCGGCCATCACTTACATCGTCGACCCCTCAAGCCAGAACGGCGAAGATTATGCCCGCGCCACCTGGACCGGCATCAGCGGCGATCAGTACTATCGCAACGCGCCGGGGGCAGATTTCACCACCGTGTCCCAACACTGGCTGGATGAAAATATCCGCAACATCGGACCGATGGGCAAAGGCTACCTGCAATACCTGTTTATTATGGAAGGCGATACCCCGGCGTTTCTCGGCCTGATCCGCAACGGCCTGAATAGCGAGCAGAATCCGGGCTGGGGCGGCTGGGGTGGGCGCTATATCGTGCGCCAGCCGCAGCATGAAACGCGCGCCATCTGGAGCAGCGGCGGCGATTTCTATCCCGGCAACCCCAACGCCGCCGATACGGTTACCGGCGTCGACGGCAAGCGCTATACCTCAAATCAGGCCACCATCTGGCGCTGGCGTGAAGCATTCCAGCACGATTTTGCCGCCCGCATGGCGTGGGGAGTGAAAGATTACGCCTCCGCTAACCATAATCCACAAGTGGTGGTAAACGGTCAGCAGGGACAACAGGTGGTGTATCTGGATGCTAAAGCGGGCGACGTGCTCACACTAAGCGCCGCGGGGAGTAAAGATCCCGATGGCAATCAGCTCAGCTATAGCTGGTTCCGCTACCCGGAGGCCGGTTCCGCCAGCTCTCAGCCGGTGGCGGTAAACGATGTGCAAGGTCGTCGCGGCGAGGATAATTTGCAGGCCCCCGCAATCCTCGAACTGAGCGATAACGGTAAACCAACGGTTGAAGTTAAAGCGCTGCGAAACGGCACGGAACATATCATTCTGGCGGTAACCGATAACGGCAAACCGTCTCTCACCTCTTATCGACGGATTATTGTTTCGGTCAAATAATCCATCCGGGGCGGCACGCATTGCCGCCCGATGAACGGAATGCAGCGCAATGGTATGATGAACACTAAAGCAACCCTGCGGGCAGAGGCGAGACGGCGTGGATTACAAACAGCAGATCCTCAATATATTGCATAGCGAAGCGGAATCCCGGGCGGAGATGACCAAACGCCTTGGCGTCACCAAAGCCTATATCACCAAGCTGACGGCACGCCTGCTCGATGAACAATTGATTGAGGAGCGGGAAGTCAAAGATCCGACTTTTGGTCGCCCGCAGCAGCTGTTAGCAGTGAAAAGCGCGAAAGCCTGGAGCGCCAATATCATGCTGCGTAAAGGCAGCTTTCAGGGCACGCTCAATGATTACAATACCCTGCTCCCGCCGTTAGCGGATCTGCATCTTTCCCTGCCGGAGACAATGACCCCAGACCAGTTGGTAGACTTTATTGCCGATGGTATCGCGCGGCTATGCGAGCAGGCCAAACTGCCGCGAAGCTCGCTCTGCGTAGCCAGTATCGCGCTACAGGGCGGGATAGAACATTTCACCGGAATTGTGCGCTATTGCCCGCTATTTCAGGAACATAATATTCATCTCACTGCCCTGCTTGAGCAAAAATTAAACCTGCCAACCCGCATCTATAATATTGCCCACTGCACTAACTACCTGCTGGCGAAAAGCTCGCCCGGTCAGTCTTATGTGGCGTTTATGCCCGGATTTGGCAGCCTCGGCTATGGCTACTGTACCCACGGCGAACCGGGGTTGGGCGAAAACGGCTTCTACCCGGAAATTGTGCATCTCCCCTGGCCCGGAGGGCTGGAACCGGCGTTTAACGTCGAGGCGAATAATATATCCGCTGGCGTAATGACCACCGCGCAAGCGCTCTATTTTGCGATTTGCTGTACCGCACCGATTCATAATATTAAGCGAGTTATCGCGACCGGTGAGTTATTCGAAGATTACGGTGAGGATATTTTGCCGCTCGCACAGAAAATGCTTGATGAAAATACCAATTCGCATATTCGTGAAATACGCATCCGCCATTATAAAACCGGACACAATTATGGCTGGAAGGGATTAGTACAGCTCAGTTCGGACAGTATCACCGGGCTGCTGGCATAACACGGTTTCCCCCGGTGGCGCTGCGCTGACCGGGCTACCGTCCCTTAAACGATGCGGAACCGGTAGCCCGGACAGGTGCGCAGCACCGCCTCCGGGGATAAGATCAACGTTAGTGATTCAGCGCGCCGTTAATCAGGATTGACGTAATAATCCCGGTCGCAGCGGCAATCAGCACATAGTTGCCATCAATATACGACCAGTGCTGCCCACGCGGCGGTGACGGTAATCCCCGATCGTGCCAGTCGTTCACCCGATAATCATTGCCGCGGAAATGCTCCGGGGCCGGTTGACCTCGACGGAAGTCATGCCCATTCCACGCAAAATGGTCCTGTTCATGGCGTTCCTGATGACGGTTATCATGCGAATCACGACTATCTGGACCACCACGTCCCTGGTCACCGCGATCCGGACCGCGGCTATCACCGTTACCCTGATGATTGTTAGCCTGCGGCCCATTGCCCGGTCCCTGCTGTCGGTTACCATCCGGGCCGCCGCGGCCGGAATCGTTCTGCCAGACCTGCTGCTGACCGCGATTGTTACCGCCAGGGCCATCAGCCCATGAAACGGATGTAAAAGCACAAGATAAAATAATCGCCAGTGAAAGAATCTTTTTCATAGTATACCTCCTGATATATTTCCTTTTTACCGGGAAAATGTGGAGGAATAGTGAGTGATAATATAACCAGGATTATTCCGACACGGTATAAATCGCACATAAAAAAAGGCCGCTTTCGCGACCCTTTTTAAAGAATTGTCAGTGATTATTCAGTAACTTTATTTTTTAACTCTTCAGCGCCTTGCTTGGTTTTATCCCAACCTTCTTTACTGACCTCTTTGGTCTTATTCCAGCCTTTTTCAGTGCCTTCTTTGGTTGCGTTCCAGCCTTTCTCGGTGCCTTCTTTGGTTGCGTTCCAGCCTTTCTCGGTGCCTTCTTTGGTTTTATTCCAGGTTTTCTGCGCGCCTTCGCTGACTTCACTACCTACGGTGTCGCTTTTCCCTTCCGCCGCGTGTTTGGCTTTGAGCTGCTGCTCTTCACCCTGGTGCTGAGCCTCGTGCAGTTTTTCCTTCGCGGTGTTTGCTCCTTCATGGGCTGCCGCGACGGTATCATCAGTTGCGTGTGTTGTTGCAGCAAAAACAGGAGCTGCTACCAGAATCGCAGATAACGCAATCATTGCTTTTTTCATAATGTCCTCTCTCTAACGAACTTAATGTTACGAGTCGTATTTAGCATGGCACAAGATTTTGCCGTTTGGCTTTAGGGATTGTTCTTAAAACTAATTTCAGACTTTTTCGTCCTCTTTTGCCCTGTCAAAGGTCGGTTCCGGCAGCTCGAATAAATTCCAACAAGTTTGTTACATTTTATGTAATTTGCTGCTGATATACTTGCCGTTTATGTTTACACGCGAATAATTCTCAGAATCATTATATTTATAAATTAGCAAACGGAACTCATATTATGGCAAGAAAATCAGTAAGTTCACTCATCCTTACTGCACTGCTCTCCACCCCATTTTTTAGCTACGCCACCCAATATCCGCTCACCGTCACCGACCTTGATGGCCGCAGCATTACGCTCCAGCATGAGCCGCAGCGCATCATTTTGCAGGATGGCCGCGATATTATGGCGATGGCCCTGCTCGACCGCGATAACCCCTTCAAACGGCTGGTTGCCTGGAACAACCTTGCAAAAAAGCAGGACATCAACACCTGGAAAATGCTGAAAGAGAAATGGCCGCAGTCGGCCGAGATCCTCGATATGGGCTTCAGCGATAAAGGTAATGTTGACCTTGAAAGCGTGATTTCCCGCCAGCCAGACCTGATGATTGCCCAGCTTCGCGCTAAACCGGCGCTGGAAGAAAGCGGTATCATCAATAAACTCAGCGCGCTGAATATTCCGGTTCTGTTCGTCGATTATGAAATCAACCCCGGCAAAGACACCGCGCCAAGCATTGACCTGTTAGGCAAAGTCCTCAACCGCGAAGATAACGCCAAAGCCTATACCGACTACTATCGCCAGCAACAGGACGCCATTCGCCAGAAAACCGCGACCATCACGCCGAAAGCCAACGTGTTCGTTGAAGCGCTGGCGGGTAATAGCGATGCCTGCTGCTTTACTCACGGGCACAGCGGTTGGGGCGGCCTGGTGGAAGCCGTCGGCGCGAACAATATTGGATCACAACTGCTGCCGGGCGCTTCCGGCTTCGTGTCGCTGGAAAAAGTGATCAGCATGAAACCTGACGCCTACATTATGACCGGCTCTAAACGCGGGAACAGCCAGGTGCTGCCGCTGGGTCTGGAGGTCGACGCGCAGGAAGTCAATAATCAGGCTCAGGTACTGCTGTCGCGTACCGGCGTCAGCGAGATCCCGGCTATCAAAGCAAAGCGCGCTTATGGCATCTACCACCACTTCTACAACCATCCGTGGAATATTGTCGGCATGGAGTATCTGGCGAAGGACATCTATCCGCAGACCTTCAGTAGCCTCAACCCCGATGATAGCTGGCACTACATCGTCCGTCATTTCACCACGCTGCCAGACCTGCCGTTCGTTTTTTCCTGGCAACAAGGCGAGTAATAACCCATGAGTTCAACCACTGAACCTGGTATCGGCGCGCTCAGCGTCGATAGCCACGGCGTGATGGCAAACTACCGCAATATTGTTCACCGCCGCGTTATCATGATGCTATTGCTGGTAATACTGATTTTTGCCTCGCTACTGTTTGACTTCGTGATGGGACCATCGGGCCTGTCGCTGCATACGCTGTGGCAAACGCTTACCGACCCGGCCAGCGCCAATGCCGGGACGCGGGCGATTGTCTGGGATATCCGCATGCCCTATGCGCTGATGGCGATCGTCGTCGGTCTGGCCCTCGGCCTGGCCGGAGCGGAGATGCAGACTATCCTGAATAACCCGCTGGCCAGCCCGTTTACCCTCGGCGTCTCGTCGGCGGCAGCATTTGGCGCAGCGCTGGCGATTGTGTTGGGAATCGGTATTCCCGGCATTCCTGGCCAGTGGTTTATCTCGGCCAACGCCTTTATCTTTGCTCTGCTGGCGGCGCTGCTGCTGGACGGAATTACGCGCTGGACGCAGGTCGCCACCTCCGGAGTCATTCTGTTTGGTATCGCGCTGGTATTTACCTTTAATGCGCTGGTGTCGATGCTGCAGTTTGTCGCCAACGAAGATACTCTCCAGGGGCTGGTATTCTGGACCATGGGCAGTATTGACCGTGCCTCCTGGCAAAAAGTGGGGATTTTGCTGGCCGTGCTGGCAGTGGTGATGCCGCTATCAATGCTCAGTTCGTGGAAGCTGACCGCACTGCGCCTCGGTGAAGACAGGGCGATCAGCTTTGGTATCAACGTGCGCCGACTGCGCCTGACGACGCTGCTGCGCATCAGCATTCTGTCGGCAATTTCGGTAGCATTTGTTGGCCCAATCGGCTTTATCGGCCTTGTGGCTCCGCATATCGCCAGGCTGATTTTCGGGGAAGATCACCGTTTTTATCTCCCGGCCAGCGCGCTTATCGGTGCGCTGGTGCTGTCGCTGGCCTCGGTTGCCTCAAAGAATCTCATCCCCGGCGCGATTATTCCGGTCGGTATTGTTACCTCCCTGGTGGGAGTCCCTTTCTTCCTGAGCATCATTTTGCGCCACCGGGGGCACGTATGAGCCATCTGTTATCCGGGCTGGCGCTATCCCATTTCAGCGCCGGCTATCCCAAACGTCAGGTGATTCACGACCTGACCGTACCGCAGCTACCGCGCGGCAAAATTACCGCGCTGCTCGGCCCCAACGGCAGCGGGAAATCCACGCTGATGCGGGCGATGGCCGGGCTGGGGCCGAGCAGCGGCGAACTGTCGCTTGATGGCGAGAACCTGCTGGCGCTCCCCTTTGCCCGCCGCGCGGAAAAAGTGGTCTATCTGCCCCAAACGCTGCCCGCAGGCGTGCATTTGCACGTACTGGAGTCGATTATCGTCGCCCAGCGCGCCGCCGGAGGATTGCACAATCCGGAAAACCAGTCGCAGGTGATGTCGCTGCTGCGCCAGCTAGGTATTGAGCATCTGGCGCTGAGCTACCTCGATCAGCTTTCTGGCGGCCAGAAGCAGCTTGTCGGCCTGGCGCAATCGCTTATTCGTCAGCCTTCCCTGCTGCTGCTGGACGAGCCGCTTAGCGCGCTGGATTTAAACTACCAATTCCACGTGATGGATCTGGTACGCAAAGAGACGCAAAAGCGCAATATCATCACTTTGGTGGTGGTCCACGATATCAATATCGCCTTGCGCCACGCGGATCATGTGTTAATGCTGAAGGAGGGGCAGCTACTTGGGGATGGTGCGCCAGCCGAGGTCATTACTCCGCAGACTCTGGCCGCCGTTTACGGCGTGCGCGGGCGTATCGAGCCTTGTTCTCAGGGAGTGATGCAGGTGATTATCGATGGGCTGGTGGCAGGCGTTTAGGTCGCTGTTTGCTGTTGCCGCGACCCGGTGTTTGCAGAGGGCTGCACCGGTATGTTGGTTTCTTTGTTCCACGTTTGTGTTTTGAGCGACAGGTAGCTGTAACCCAGCCTTATCAAATGCAGCAGGACGGGGATTTTAACGCGGGTATCTTCGGTAAATTTCATCGTATTCCCTGTTTTATCATTTTGTTGCGCTCCGGGCCATGCAGCGGCTACTGCCTGAGAGCGATGAACGACGATTTTTTTGTTTAGCTTTGCGCCTATGTTACACGTTCCGCTTAAACTGACCGAATAGATTTGAGTTTGCCTGTCTGTCGTAATCAGAGGTTTATATTTTTTGTGATGTGTCGATTGAAAGGCGACATATCACAAAATAATCAAACTCTATGTTGTTATGCATTTCTGGAGTGAAAGGATATTTCAGCAGATCCCTGCCTCATCCCCTCCCAGATAACGCGCATGCAAAAATGCGGAGCTGACCGCATCAATGTCATTTCCTGCCACGCCGTGCTCCTCAAAATGATTACGCCATTCCCTGACTACGCGCCAGATACTGTCAATTTCCGCAATGGCATCTACCCGGTTTAAACCAAAACGCTCACACCACGAAAGTGCATTAATCAGCGTGGCTTCTTTACCCAACGCACCTACGCCAAGGTGCAGACGACGATGGTGGGAATGAACGGGACGAGGAACGACATCGTATAAGGGGCTAATACGCCATGCGAGATTGACGGCGCATTGAGGCTCTTGCGCCCCTCTGACAGGCGTTTGCTCTGGTAACTCCATCAGGACAAAGCCATGGTTGCGTAAATGGTCATCATCATTGTTGACCAAAATATTGAAGACCATACGGCGGTAAAGTTCTTTCAAATCATCAGCGAGGCTGGCCGCAGCAAGATGGCGGCGCATGGCATCTGCCAGTTCAGCATAGCTGCTTTCTATCGATGCCATCTCATGGATGTTCATTAGGGTCAGTGCAGACACAAAATGGCGTCGCCCGGTGGTATCTCCTGCCCCCACACGGTCAAAACGCTTAATCAGCATCGCGAAGCGTCCCGTGCCGATCTCTTCGAGGCGCGTCTCAGGAACATGGAGCCCTGCTGCATGCGCTAGTCTTAAGGTTGCATGTTCAATTGCCGGGTAACAAAAACCCCGGTCGCTACGGGAAGAGAACTTCGCCAGCCAGTGGCTACCATCCTCAATCACCACGGTCGCTTTTGGGCGCATTCCTCCCATGCTGGATCCCGCATCAAATATACCGTGCAGATTCGCGGGCAAAGGTAAACCATTCTCGATCCTCTCGGCAGCATCTAACAGATATCCGAGTGATTTGATATTCGTCGAAGCCGCTAACTCTCTGGCCGGTTCACTATCGGGAGTGATATCTAATGCCCCGGTCCGGTTTGGCCCAGCTTCAAGAAGATACACTGACTCCGGTAATGCGTTCGCCGGAACCCGCTTTTTGGCTTCAATGACGCGGCGACCCCATGCATCAGGCGCGGCATCACGGATCCCGCCAAACAGCGCTGACTCTTGCGCAAACAACGCCTGTCCGGCCACCTGCTGCCCTTGTAGCATCCCCAGCCCGACGGGATCGATTTCAATTGCCCCATTGCGTTTCAGGTACTTCAGGCCATAGACAAAACGCGATGCCCGAAGCTCAATACCTTCTTCCTGTAACTGCAATTTACCGGCAGGAACAGGCTGAGTTGCTCCCGGTAAAAACGCATGCACCATTAACGTCTGTTCAGAAATCATACTCTTCCAGTTCCTTGTTACTGAGTGGCCTTGCACGGCGAGGGCGACTCGCGATTTCCTGAGCATCAACCACGTTATCTTTTTTAGTCAGCACGTCCGCCAACGTCGCGCCAGGGCGGATAACGCTGAGATAACGCAGGATTTGGCCTATTGCAACACCTGCATCGCCATTTTCAATGCGGCTCACCGTGTTACGACTCAGATTTGCACGTATGGCAACTTCTGACTGAAGCATTTTGCGGGCAACTCGACTACGCGCCAGCGTTCGCCCCAACGTAACTAGCTGGAGATGTTGTTCTGAAGAGAGTAATTCTTGTTGCGATCGCTTCACTTTGCACCTTAAAACAATCATTAACATTACTATGCTACATAGTAGGTGCACCTGAGCAAAATTCAACCTAAAAAAATCTGATAGCCGTTCAGATAACATTATTTTTGCACCTTAAAACAGGCGTAAACTGAAAATTGCATGTTTTAAGGTGCATGAATGGTATCCACATCTCTTACCGGCATGTCAGTTCTCTGAGTAACCCCATGTAACTAAGAGTGTCCATATGCCCTTTGTTCACCCGCTTTTTAAGGCTGGCAGCCTACCGTGGACTATTGAATTCAAAGAGAGCGTATTTCCGATAACTTTTTCAATTGAGGTACGCAATAAAGTGGCGGATTATTTCATCGACGATTACCCGCAAAAGCTGGCTACCATGCTGGAGCGCCTGCCGGATATCATTAAGGGCGATGCCTTCCGTAACGAAATGGCGCGTTTTATCCCGCAGGACGTACAAGAGCGTACACTGCATAAAGAGAAGTTTTTCGTGTTTTTAACGGCAGAAATCACAGGGTTATTGCAGCAGGTACAGCGGGACTTTCAGGGTAATTCTGCGTCAGAGTTTTGAAAAATTACCCCTGACGGCTGAAACCCCGTAGTCCAGCGAAGCGCAGCACAAGCCGGGAAAGCATCCGGGGGTCATATAGCCCGACCAGCGCAACATCACTGAGAAAACGCCAGACCTCCCGGATCGTCACTCTTCTGCGAGCGCGATCTCGTTTTCATGCCCTGGTTCGCACTTTTCCACATGTGACATTCCCCTCATTCTGTCCCTATGCTTTAATGTGCTAAACCGGTTTAATTAAGTTTAGCTATGGAGAATTTTCAGCATGAATGCAAAAGTTTGGGTTCTGGGCGACGCGGTAGTAGACCTGCTGCCGGAAAGCGAGGGCCGCCTGCTGCAGTGTCCCGGCGGCGCGCCAGCTAACGTGGCAGTAGGTGTTGCTCGCCTTGGCGGCAACAGTGGATTTATCGGGCGCGTCGGCGACGATCCGTTTGGCCGCTTTATGCGCCATACCCTGCAACAGGAACAGGTCGATGTCAGTCATATGCACCTCGACGGCCAGCACCGCACCTCAACCGTGGTGGTCGACCTTGACGACGAGGGCGAGCGAACCTTTACCTTTATGGTGCGTCCCAGCGCAGATCTGTTCCTGGAAGAAGAAGACCTACCGGCGTTTGCCGCTAACCAGTGGCTGCACGTCTGCTCTATTGCCCTTAGCGCCGAACCCAGCCGCAGCACCACCTTCGCGGCGATGGAGAAGATCAAACTTGCCGGCGGCCGGGTGAGCTTTGACCCGAATATCCGTCCGGACCTCTGGCAGGATCAGGACCTGCTGCACGCCTGCCTCGATCGCGCCCTGTGTCTGGCCAACGTGGTGAAACTGTCCGAAGAAGAGCTGGTATTCATCAGTGGTAGTAATGATATAGCTCAGGGAATCGCCAACGTCACCGAACGCTATCAGCCTGAATTACTGCTGGTGACCCAGGGTAAAGCGGGCGTACTTGCCGCATTCCAGCAGCAGTTTACCCATTTCAGCGCTAAGCCGGTTGTCAGCGTGGATACCACCGGCGCGGGCGACGCCTTTGTCGCTGGCCTGCTTGCCAGCCTTGCTGCCAACGGGATGCCGACGGATATTAACGCGCTGGAGCCGACTCTCACCCTGGCGCAAACCTGCGGCGCATTAGCCACCACGGCAAAAGGCGCGATGACCGCTTTGCCTTATCAGCACGATCTTAATCGCCAGTTTTGATCCTTAAGGCCGCTGTGCGCGGCCCACTTTGTTGCACCCATCACATTTATTAAACCGGTTTAGCAAAATTCTTTTCAAAATGTTAAAGGTCATGCTTAACATAGCGACTAAACCGGTTTAGCAAAAATACTCCTTTTTTCAATTTTACTTTTGGGATGCACCAGCATGTATAGAAAAAGCACACTCGCGGTTCTTATCGCTTTGCTAACCGGCGCCGCCTCAGCTCATGCGCAAACGGACCTCAGCAGTATCGAAGCCCGCTTGATCGCAATGGAAAAACGCCTGCAGGAAGCGGAAAACAGGGCGCAAACGGCAGAAAATCGCGCCGAGTCGGCAGAGAAAAAAGTTCAGCAACTCACTACGCAGCAGCAAAAAACCCAGGACACCACCCAGGAAGTGGCTCAGCGTACCGCCAAACTGGAGAAGAAAGCCGATGAGAAAAGCGGCTTTGAATTCCATGGCTACGCCCGCTCCGGCCTGTTGATGAACGATGCGGCATCCAGCAGCAAAAGCGGCCCCTACCTGACGCCAGCCGGGGAAACCGGTGGTGCCATCGGTCGTTTGGGCAACGAAGCCGACACCTACGTCGAACTGAATCTCGAACATAAACAGACGCTGGATAACGGTGCCACCACGCGCTTCAAGGCGATGCTGGCTGACGGACAAAAAACCTATAACGACTGGTCGGCCGATTCCAGCGATCTGAATATCCGCCAGGCGTTTGCCGAACTCGGCAGCCTGCCGAGCTTTGAAGGTCCGTTTAAAGGCTCCACGCTATGGGCCGGTAAACGCTTTGACCGCGATAATTTTGATATCCACTGGCTCGATTCCGACGTGGTATTCCTCGCCGGGACCGGCGGCGGTATCTACGACGTGAAGTGGAATGACAGCATTCGCAGCAACTTCTCCCTTTACGGGCGTAACTTCGGCGATCTGGAAGACATCGATAACAATGTGCAGAACTACATTCTGAGCATGAACCACTTTATCGGCCCGGTGCAGGTGATGGTCAGCGGCCTACGGGCGAAAGATAACGACGACCGTAAAGATGCCAACGGCGATACCATCCAGACTGACGCCGCTAACAATGGCGTCCACGCGCTGGTTGGCCTGCATAACGACAGCTTCTACGGCCTACGTGAAGGCAGCAGCAAAACCGCCCTGCTCTACGGTCACGGTCTGGGCGCAGAAGTCAAAGGTATCGGCTCGGATGGCGCGCTACTCTCAGACGCCAATACCTGGCGCTTCGCCAGCTATGGCACCACGCCGCTTAGCGAACGCTGGCACATCGCCCCGGCGGTGCTGGCGCAAAGCAGCAAAGATCGCTATGTCAAAGGCGATAGCTACGAGTGGGTCACTTTTAACATGCGCCTGATCCAGGAGATCACCCAGAACTTCGCCCTCACTTACGAAGGCAGCTACCAGTATATGGATCTGCATCCAGAAGGTTACAAAGATCGCAACGCGGTGAACGGCAGTTTCTATAAACTCACCTTCGCCCCGACGTTTAAAGCGGGCAGCATCGGCGATTTCTTCAACCGTCCCGAGCTGCGCCTGTTCGCGACCTGGATGGACTGGAGCAAAAAGCTGGATAACTACGCCAGCGACGACGCCTTCGGCAGCAGCGGTTTCAACGCGGGCGGCGAGTGGAATTTCGGTATCCAGATGGAAACCTGGTTCTGATGGTTAACGCCTGACAACAACAACACCTGGGGCGGCAAACGCGTTTCGTCGCCCCGGACACAATAACGATACAGAGACTGCGCCCCCGTGAACACGGGACGACAGCTCGAAAATCAATACGCATTCAGAGGGTACTATGGATTTTGAACAGATTTCCCGCTCGCTGCTTCCGCTTCTGGGAGGCAAGGAAAATATCGCCAGCGCCGCGCACTGCGCCACGCGCCTGCGCCTGGTGCTGGTCGATGATTCACTGGCCGATCAGCAAGCCATCGGCAAAATTGAAGGGGTTAAGGGCTGTTTCCGTAATGCCGGACAGATGCAAATTATCTTTGGCACCGGGGTGGTAAATAAAGTCTACGCGGCCTTTATTCAGGCGGCAGGGATTGGTGAATCCAGCAAATCGGAAGCCGCCGACATCGCGGCGAAAAAGCTGAATCCTTTCCAGCGTATCGCCCGTCTGCTATCAAACATCTTTGTGCCGATCATCCCGGCTATCGTCGCCTCCGGCCTGTTGATGGGCCTGTTGGGGATGGTCAAAACTTACGGCTGGGTCGACCCGGGCAACGCCATCTACATCATGCTGGATATGTGCAGCTCGGCGGCGTTTATCATTCTGCCGATCCTGATTGGCTTCACCGCCGCCCGCGAATTCGGCGGTAACCCCTATCTCGGCGCGACGCTTGGCGGCATCCTGACCCACCCGGCGCTGACCAACGCCTGGGGCGTGGCGGCAGGTTTCCACACCATGAACTTCTTCGGCCTTGAGATTGCCATGATCGGCTACCAGGGCACGGTGTTCCCGGTGCTGCTGGCGGTGTGGTTTATGAGCATCGTTGAGAAACAGTTGCGTCGCGTGATCCCCGACGCGCTGGATCTGATCCTCACGCCGTTCCTGACGGTGATTATTTCCGGCTTTATCGCCCTGCTGATTATCGGCCCGGCCGGTCGCGCGCTCGGCGATGGCATTTCGTTTGTCCTCAGCACCCTGATTACTCACGCCGGTTGGCTGGCCGGACTGCTGTTTGGCGGCCTCTACTCGGTTATCGTCATTACCGGTATTCATCACAGCTTCCATGCCATAGAAGCCGGACTGCTGGGCAACCCGTCCATCGGCGTCAACTTCCTGCTGCCGATTTGGGCGATGGCCAACGTTGCCCAGGGCGGAGCCTGTCTGGCGGTGTGGTTTAAAACTAAAGATGCAAAAATCAAAGCCATCACCCTGCCCTCGGCGTTTTCTGCCATGCTGGGCATCACCGAAGCGGCGATTTTTGGTATTAACTTACGCTTTGTAAAACCGTTTATCGCAGCCCTGATCGGCGGCGCAGCGGGCGGCGCGTGGGTGGTGTCGGTGCACGTCTATATGACCGCGGTAGGCCTGACGGCAATCCCCGGCATGGCTATCGTGCAGGCCAGCTCGCTGCTGAACTATATTATCGGGATGGTTATCGCCTTTGGCGTTGCCTTCGTCGTCTCCCTGGTACTGAAATACAAAACGGACGCTGAATAATGTCACTTCCATCACGCCTGCCTGCGATTTTGCAGGCGGTTATGCAGGGCCAGCCGCGCGCGCTGGCCGACAGCCACTATCCCCACTGGCACCATGCGCCGGTGACCGGGCTGATGAACGACCCCAACGGCTTTGTTGAATTTGCCGGACGCTATCACCTGTTCTATCAGTGGAACCCGCTCGCCTGCGATCATAAATTCAAGTGCTGGGCGCACTGGAGTTCTGCCGATCTGCTGCACTGGCAGCATGAGCCGATCGCCCTGATGCCGGACGAAGAGTATGACCGCAACGGCTGCTACTCCGGCAGCGCGGTAGATAACCACGGAACCCTCACCCTGTGCTACACCGGCAACGTCAAATTTGATGATGGTAGCCGAACCGCCTGGCAGTGCCTGGCGACGGAAAACGCCGACGGCACGTTTACTAAGCTCGGCCCGGTATTACCGCTACCGGAGGACTACACCGGCCACGTGCGCGACCCGAAAGTCTGGCAGCATGAAGGCCGCTGGTACATGGTGCTGGGCGCGCAGGATCGGCAAAAGCGCGGCAAGGTGCTGCTGTTCAGCTCCGCAAATCTCCGTGAGTGGACGAGCGAGGGCGAAATTGCCGGTTACGGCATCAATGGTCTGGACGACGCGGGCTATATGTGGGAGTGCCCGGACCTGTTCCCGCTCGGCGACCAGCATATTCTGATTTGCTGCCCGCAGGGCATCCCCCGCGAGGAAACGCGCTTTCTTAACACCTACCCGGCAGTGTGGATGAGCGGCGATTTCGACTACGACCGCGCTGATTTCAAACACGGCGAACTGCACGAGCTGGACGCCGGATTCGAATTTTACGCGCCGCAAACCATGCAGACCAGCGATGGACGCCGTCTGCTGGTCGGCTGGATGGGCGTGCCGGACGGCGAAGAGATGCGCCAGCCGACGCTGGCTAACGGCTGGATCCATCAGATGACCTGCCTGCGCGAACTGGAGTTTGTCGACGGCAAGCTCTATCAGCGCCCGCTGCGCGAACTCACCGCCCTGCGCGGCGAAGCGCACGGCTGGCAGGACAGCCCTCTGCCGCTGGCGCCGATGGAAATCAGCCTCGAAACCGCAAGCGACGACGCGTTACGCATCGATTTCGGCGGCGCGTTGACGCTTGAGCGCGATGCCAGCGGGATCCTCCTGGCGCGACGCAGCCTCGCCAGCGACGAAACGCACTATCGCTACTGGCGCGGCGAGGTCCGCTCGCTGCGGATTTTTATCGACCAGTCGAGCGTGGAAATCTTCATCAACGACGGCGAAGGCGTCATGAGCAGCCGCTACTTCCCGGTTTATCCGGCGCAGCTGATTTTCACGGGCAGCAAACCGGGCGCATTCTGTTACTGGTCGCTGCGGACATGCATGATAGAATAAGCGTTTTCTTTCAGACTCATTGCGTCGTAATGAAAACCAAACGCGTAACCATTAAAGATATCGCCGAACTGGCGGGTGTTTCCAAAGCGACCGCCAGCCTGGTGCTGAACGGGCGTGGCAAGGAGTTGCGCGTGGCGCAGGAAACCCGAGAGCGCGTGCAGGCAATTGCCCGCGAGCAGCACTATCAGCCGAGCATTCACGCCCGCTCGCTGCGTGATAACCGCAGCCACACCATCGGGCTGGTGGTGCCGGAGATAACCAACCACGGCTTTGCGGTCTTTTCCCACGAGCTGGAGATGCTGTGCCGCGAGGCGGGCGTTCAGTTGCTTATCTCCTGTACCGACGAAAACCCCGGCCAGGAGAGCGTGGTAGTGAACAATATGATCGCCCGTCAGGTCGACGGGCTGATCGTCGCCTCCTGCATGCATAATGATGCCGATTATCTGAAGCTCAGCGAGCAGCTGCCGGTGGTGCTGTTTGACCGCCGTCCTAATGAAAGCGCGCTGCCGCTGGTGATGACCGATTCAATTACCCCGACGGCAGAGCTGATTTCCCGTATCGCGCCTTCGCATAGCGATGAGTTCTGGTTTTTAGGCGGTCAGCCTCGCCTGTCGCCATCACGCGACCGTCTGGCGGGATTCACTCAGGGCCTGGCCCAGGCGGGTATCGAACTGCGTCCGGAATGGGTGATCAACGGCAACTACCATCCCAGCTCCGGCTATGAGATGTTCGCCGCCCTCTGCGCGCGTCTCGGTCGGCCGCCAAAGGCGCTGTTTACCGCCGCCTGCGGGCTACTGGAAGGGGTACTGCGCTATATGAGCCAGCACCATTTGCTGGATTCCGATATTCATCTGGCGAGCTTCGACGATCACTATCTCTACGATTCGCTGTCGCTGCGTATTGATACCGTGCAGCAGGACAACCGCCAGCTGGCCTGGCACTGCTACGACCTGATAAGCCAGCTGATTGACGGCAACACGCCAGAGCCGCTACAGCGCTACCTGCCCGCAACGCTGCAGTTTCGTCATCGTTGATTCACGCATCCAGCCCGCTGATTCGCACCAGGTGCACGGTGAGCCATAGCAGTTCGTTGCCGCCGAGGGTGATATCGAGCTGGGCTTTGACGTAATCGCGGATCAGAAGCGCGCAGCGGTAGGCTTCCGGATACTCCTTAATCACCTGTACCAGCAGAAAACTGTCCCGCGCGCCGTCCAGCTCCCCCTCTTGCAAACGCTGGAGGAAGAACTGCATATGGACCAGAAAGCGCGAGTAGTTAATCGATTCGGTGTCTATCTGCTGCTTAAAGTGGTACTGCACAAGATTAAAAATATCCTTCAGCATTTTCACCGACTGCATGGTCTGCGCCACGTCGTCGCCCTCGCTCTGGCCGTTCACCAGATGAAATGCGATATTCCCGGCTTCCTCTTCCGGCAGCTCAATCCCGTACTGCTGGCGAATAATCGTCACCGCTTCGCTGGCGACGCGGAACTGCTGCGGATAAAAGCGCCTGACTTCCGGCAGCAGGCGGTTTTGAATGGCGATCCCTTTGCGACTGCGTTCAATAGCAAACGTCAGGTGGTCAGCGAGGGTAAAGAAAATCTGCTCGCGAACCTTACTGGCAAGCTGCATATTGGCGCGGGAAATAATCATCGCCGCCATTTCGATGACCTCATCCGGAATGGCGGAGAGCGCTTCAAGATAACCGCTGTGCGCGCCGAGCGTCTGGGTCACAAACAGCTTCTCTATCATCTGCGGGTCAATCTCATCCCCGGGTCGGCTGTTGAAGCCAATACCTTTCCCCATAACGATAACCTCCCTGTTATCATCATCCATGGAGAGCACCAGGCTATTATTGAGCACCTTCTGAACAATCATCACAGAGACTCGTCGTGGTTACCGTTTTGCGTAATGACATCCTTATACCACCAGAAGCTGCGTTTGCGGATCCTTTGCAGACTCTTCAGGTCGTCCTCGCCGCGATCGACGTAGATAAAACCGTAGCGCTTGGCGTAGCCCTGATGCGTGCTGACCACGTCAATCGCCGCCCACGGGCAGTAGCCCATCAGCTCGACGCCGTCTGCAATCGCCAGGCGCATTTGTTCAATATGCGCCTGTAAGAACGCGATACGATAATCATCATTCACCGTCCCGTCATGCTCCAGCTTATCCGGCGCGCCCATGCCGTTTTCGCTGATCAGAATCGGCAGGCCGTAGCGCTCGCACACTTTGCGCAGCGTCAGGCGTAGCCCCACCGGGTCGACCACCCAGCCGTAAGGCGTTTTACCCACCCACGGATTTTCCGCTGGCCGATAAACCCCCTCTTCGCCCAGCATAATTTGCTGATCGCCCGCACGCGGCGCAACGTCCGCGCCGTCGCCCCGACTGGCGGCAATCGTCGCGGTGGAGTAGTAGTTAATGGCGATAAAATCCGGCCGCCCCTGCTGCAAAATCAACGCATCTTCCGGCTGCATTTCCGGCGCGAGGCCGCGATCCTCTAAATACGCCCACGCCAGGGCGTTGTAGCGGCCATGTACCGCCACATCCAAAAAGCTCCAGCAGCGCAGCGTTTCCCAGTTATGCGCGGCGATGGCATCTTCCGGTTTGCAGCTTTCGGCGTACATCGAAGTGGTGTTTATCGCCGGACCGATGCGCAGCCCGGGAAACTCGCGGTGGCACAGGGCGAAGATCTGCGCCTGGGCCAGCATCATATGGTGATTCTGCTGATACAGCGCTTTCTTGTCCGGCAGCTCACGATCCGCAGGCACGCCAATCGCGCCGGGGTGCAAGATCATGGTGTTCTGCTCGTTAATCGTCAGCCACAGCGGGACTTTATCGGCAAACTCGCTGAACAGCAGACGGGCATAGCGCACGAACGCCTCCCCGGTTTTGCGGTTGAGCCAGCCGCCTTTTAGCTCCAGCGCCCACGGCAGGTCGAAATGGTAAAGGGTGACAATCGGCGTAATGCCGTGGCGCGTCAGGGCATCAATCAGGCGATGATAAAAGGCCAGCCCGGCTGGATTCACGGCGCCGTCGCCGTCCGGGATCACCCGCGACCAGGCCAGCGAAAAGCGATAGGCCTTCAGCCCCATTTGCGCCATCAGCGCGACGTCCTCTTCTACGCGATGATAGTGGTCGCTAGCGATACGAAAGTCCGCCGTTCCCGGCGGGTGGCTGAGCATATCGACCACAGACGGTCCTTTACCGTCTTCATTCCACGCACCCTCGACCTGATAGGCTGAGGTGGACGCCCCCCACAAAAAACCGTCCGGGAACTGCGCTTTGTTTTGATAAATCATGCCTGCGCCTCCTTAGTGGATTGCACCATCAGCTGTTCGCCGTAATCGACCTGCGCGGCGGCGGTCAGGCGCAGTGAGTGCTGCTCGTCACCGTTGACCACAATCACCGGAGTAATCAGGTCATACCCGGCTTGTTCGATAGCGGGAATATCAAAGCGGATCAGCTCTTGCCCGGCTTCCACCTTATCGCCCACTTTCAGCGATGAGCTAAAGTGCTGGCCGTTAAGATTAACCGTGTCGATACCAATATGGATAAGCAGCTCAAGCCCGCTTTCGCTTTGCAGACCCACCGCGTGACACGATGGCAGGAACATCATCACCGTGCCGCTAAACGGCGCGCGCAGTACCCCTTCCTGTGGACGAATCGCCAGGCCCTCACCCAGCAGACCGCCGGAAAAGACATCATCATTCACTTCACTCAACGCTACCACCTGGCCGCGCAGCGGGCTGAGCACGTCAATCTCACCCTCCATTTTTGGGCTAACCACAGGCTGCGGCGCTTCGCTGACCTCTTCTTGATCCTCAGGCGTATCTTTAAAAGCAATAAACCAGGTCAGGGTAAAGGTCACCACGATAGAAATCGCGCAGGTCACCAGCGCATGGACGATGTTCATCGGGTTTTCGCCGATAAACGCCGGCAGCGCCGCGAGGCCTGGAGAGACAAACGCGTAGCGCACCAGCCCGCTCACCCCGGCATAAACCCCGGCGCATCCGCCGCCGATCATCGCGGCAATCAGCACGCGGCGAAACTTAAGCAGCACCCCGTACAGCGCCGGTTCGGTGATCCCCAGCAGCGCGGTAAAGCCCGATGACGAAGCCAGCTGGCGCAGGTTGCTATTTTTGGTTTTCAGCGCCACGCACAGCGTTGCCGCGCCCATCGCCACGTTTGACGCCAGCATCCCCGGTCCGTTAATCATCTCGTAACCGCTTTTACTCAGCTGTCCGGTGGCGATTGGCGTCATCGCCCAGGCGGTGCCGGTAATAATCAGGAAGGGTTGCAGGGTGCCCATCAGCATCGGGATCAACCAGCTGGCGTGGCGGTCGATAGCGCCCGCACCTGCGGCGACCAGGTCGTTAAGCAAAATGCCCGCCGGGCCGACAACCACCAGCGCCAGCGGCGCGGTGATCAACAGAATCAGCATCGGCTTAACGAAGAATTTGATAATCGAGGGTGAGACCTTCTCAGCGAAGCGCTCAACCCACGACATCAGCCACACCGTCAGAATAATCGGCAGCACCGATCCGGCGTAATCGGAAAGCAGAACGTTGATGCCGGCAAAATCGACCGCTTTACCGGCAGCCATCATCTGGCCGATGCCCGGGTGCAGCAGCACGCCCGCAAGGGTCATCGCCAGAATTGGGTTACATTCAAACTTCAGCGACGCCCCGTAGGCCAGCAGTACCGGCAGGAAGAAGAACGCGGCATCGGCAATAATGTTGAGCAACTGATAGGTCGAACTGGTTTCGCTAATCACGCCCGTTAGCTTAAGAATGGCCAGCAGCGCCTTGATCATCCCCGCGCCGGTAATCGCCGGGATCACCGGGGTGAAGGTGGTCGAAATAACGCTGATAATGCGTGCGAAAATGCCGGTCGGTTTGGCGTTTTTGTCGCCGCCTGCCGGACTTTTCTTCTCCGGCAGCGCCTTATTAAGCAGGCGATAAACCTGCTGCACCTCATTGCCGATCACAATCTGGAACTGGCCGCCCTTCTCCACCACGCTTATCACGCCGGGGATAGTGCCAATCTGCGCATCGTTAACCTTTGCGCGGTCGTTGAACTCCATACGCAAGCGGGTCGCACAATGGGTGAGCATTCGGATATTCTCCGCACCGCCCACCGCGTGGAGGATTTTGTCTGCTGTTTCGTTATAGTTCATAGTGTTCCCTGGTGTTGGGGCAAAAAAAAAGACCAAAACAGAGACGCTCCCCTTGGCGGGAGAGCATTTCTATTTTGGTCTTGCCTGCTTTCGCAGTAGCACGCCATCATAAAAATGGGTTATTTCGGCGGATTATCTAAGCGGCTTTGCTGTATTTCAATCACCAGCGGGTAAAAATGTGATCTCGATTGAGTAAATTCTTAAGTAAATATCAACCAAGAGCCTGCTGACGCAGCCAGCTCTGCAATAGCTTAGCGTTTGGCGTCATATCGCTATCCTGACGTACGCAGAGGTAGTAATCCCGGCCATCATCTATCGCCGAATCGAAGATTTTCACCAGCTCGCCGCTCTTCAGATAGGGGGCGATCAGCGGCTCGCGCATCAGAGCGCAGCCCAGTCCAGCCTGTACGCCCGCCAGAGTCAGCAGGCCATCCTCAAATAATGGCCCCGTCGAGCGCGGTGGACGCTTTACCCCCTGCTGCACAAACCACTGGTTCCAGGTCGTGCGCTCCTCGTCGTGCAGCAGAGGCATCTGCAATAGCTGCTCCGGGGTATCAATATGCCCGTGCAGGCGCAAAAAGGCCTGGCTGCATACCGGCACCATTCTGCCGGAGATCAGCTTTTCGCTCTGATAACCCACCCAGTGGCCGTTGCCAAAGCGGATCGACATATCGGAGGCGTCGCTAAGGTAGTTACGGTGGTTGGCGTAAACCACGTTGATTTCAGTGTTCGGATTGGCATGCACGAACGACGGCAGGCGGGGAATAAACCAGCCCATGCCAAACAGCGGGATCAGGCTGATCGTCACCTGCTGGGTTTGCACCTGATCGACCAGATGCTCAGTGGCCTGGCGCAGCACGTTAAACGCCGCGCGGATCGAGCGATAATACTCCCGCCCCTGCTGGCTGAGGGTCAGCCGCCGCCCCTGGCGTTCGGTGAGCGGGATCTGCAAATAACCTTCCAGTACCTTCAGCTGATGGCTTACCGCCGAGGGTGAAATCGCCAGCTCCTGCGCCGCCAGGGTCACGCTGCCCAGCCGCGCAATCGCCTCAAAGGCGCGCACCGCCCGCAGCGGCGGATCGTTGGCTAAAGTGCTCTCCGACCAGCTAACCGGCCCTTCCGATTGTTCTGTTTTTTTCATATGTTGATTTTCTTAGCGCATTTCCCGATCCGGCACATTCTTTAATTATATTTAAAATCATAAAGATAGTTAACCACACTTTTATAATAAGAAAGAATATATGCGTATTTTACAATTTAATTCATTTGTTGGATGGTAGCTGTTATTTGAGCATCTTGTCGGAAGAATCAGTTGGACACACTCATACAACAAATTATCAACGGGGTCATGCTCGGCAGCATTTACGCCCTGATTGCGCTGGGCTACACCATGGTGTACGGCATCCTGCGCATTATTAACTTTGCCCACGGCGATATTCTGATGGTCGGCGCGCTGACCACGCTCTCCGGGATGAACGCGCTTAATGCCCACTTTCCCGGCCTGCCGCCGCTGGCGCAGCTGGGGCTAGCGCTGCTGCTGGCCATGGCGGTGTGCGCCCTGCTGGCGATGGCGGTCGAGCGTTTTGCCTACCGTCGCCTGCGCAACGCGCCGCGCCTGGCGCCGTTGATCTCCGGGATCGGCGTTTCAGTTCTGCTGCAAACCGTGGCGATGATCGTCTGGTCGCGCAATCCGCTGATGTTTCCGCAGATCCTGCCGATGGACCCGATCGCCGTGACCCACGGCAGCGAAGCGCATCCTCCGGCGATCGTGACCGTCACCGGCATGGTCACCGTCGCGCTGGCCCTGGCGGTCATGCTCGGCCTGTGGCTGCTGGTGGAGTACACCCGCTTAGGACGCGGCATGCGCGCTGTGGCGGAAAACCCACGTATTGCCACGCTGATGGGCGTAAACCCCAACGCCATTATCGCCCTCACTTTCGCCATTGGCGGCGTATTCGCCGCGCTGGCCGGCGTGATGATGGCCAGCAACTACGGCAATGCCAGCTTCTCAATGGGGTTTCTGCCCGGCATTAAAGCCTTTACCGCCGCGGTGCTCGGCGGCATCGGTAATATTCGCGGCGCGATGATCGGCGGCCTGCTGCTGGGGCTTATCGAATCCCTCGGCGCGGGCTATCTCGGCGACCTGACCAACGGCGTTTTCGGCAGCAACTATCAGGATATCTTCGCCTTTATGGTGCTGATTCTGGTGCTGGTTTTCCGCCCTGCCGGTTTACTCGGCGAACGCGTCGCGCATCGGGCCTAGGAGATAACAATGACAACAGCACAACTCGACACGCCCATCGTCTCCCGCCGCTTCTGGTCCGGGATGACCCTGTTCGTCTGCGCGCTGCTGGTCGCGCCGATGGTCGCCAGCCAGCTTGGCGGCAACTACTGGGTACGGGTTATCGACTTCGCCCTGCTCTATATCATGCTGGCGCTGGGCCTGAATATCGTGGTCGGCTACACCGGCCTGCTGGATATGGGGTTTATCGCCTTCTATGCCGTCGGCGCTTATCTGGCGGCGCTGCTGGCCTCGCCGCACCTGCTGGATGTGTTCCCGATGTTAAATAGCTGGTTTCCGGACGGCCTGCACACCTCGTGGCTGGTGATTATTCCGCTTGCCGCGCTGGTGGCTGCGGGCTGCGGTATCGTGCTGGGCGCGCCGACGCTGAAGCTGCGCGGCGACTACCTGGCGATTGTCACTCTTGGCTTCGGCGAAATTATCCGCATCCTGATGCGCAACCTCGACCGCCCGGTCAACATCACCAACGGCGCAAAAGGCATCTCCGGGGTTGATTCGCTGAATCTGTTCGGCCTCAAGTTTAGCGGCGTCTATCACTGGTTCGGTTTTAAAGTCCCGGCATTGTGGCTGTGGTACTACCTGCTGATGCTGGTCATCGTGGCGATTATTTTTGTCTGCCTGCGGCTACAGCATTCGCGCATTGGTCGCGCCTGGCACGCCATCCGCGAGGATGAAGACGTCGCCCGGGCGATGGGGATCAATCTGCGTAACTACAAGCTGCTGGCTTTCGCTATCGGTGCTTCTTTTGGCGGCGTGGCGGGCGCGCTGTTCGGCGCGTTTCAGGGCTTCGTTTCGCCAGAATCCTTCACGCTTCAGGAGTCGATTGCGGTGCTGGCGATGGTGGTACTGGGCGGGATGGGGCATATCCCCGGGGTGATCCTCGGCGCGGTGCTGCTGACCGCGCTGCCGGAGCTGCTGCGTAGCCAGGCCGCGCCAGTACAGCAGACGCTGTTTGGCGAAGTACTGATTGACCCGGAAATATTGCGCCAGCTGTTTTACGGCCTGGCGCTGGTTGGGGTGATGCTACTGCGTCCTCAGGGCATCTGGCCCGCACGTCATAAAGGAGCAAAAGCATGAGCCTGCTAAGCGTGCGCCATATGACGAAACGCTTCGGCGGCCTGACGGCAGTCGACAACGTGTCGCTCACCATCAACGAGGGTGAAATCTACGGCTTGATCGGCCCCAACGGCGCGGGAAAAACCACCTGTTTTAACCTGATAACGGGGCTTTATCCGGCGGACAGCGGCGAATTCGCTATCGGCGGGGAAGCCTATTTTCCGAAGAATATTGAGAAAGTCACCGCCGCAGGCATCGCCCGCACCTTCCAGAACGTGCGGTTGTTTAACGAAATGTCGGTGCTGGAAAACGTGATGGTGGGCCGCCACGTGCGCACCCGCAACGGTCTGTGGGCCGCGCTCTCCCGCCATAAACGCGCCCGTGCTGAAGAGGCGCAGACCCGCGAGCTGGCATGGCACTGGCTGGACTATACCGGCATCGCGCAGTTCGCCCACTATCGCGCCTGCGACCTCGCCTACGGCCACCAGCGGCGTCTGGAGATTGCCCGCGCGCTGGCTACCGACCCGCGCCTGTTGGCGCTGGATGAACCGGCTGCCGGGATGAACGCCGCCGAGAAAATGGCCCTTGGCGAACTGCTGCTGCGCATTCGCGATGACGGCAAAACGCTGCTGATGATTGAGCACGACGTCAAGCTGGTGATGGGGATCTGCGATCGCTTAATGGTGCTGGATTACGGCAAAACGTTAACCAGCGGCACGCCGGATACCGTACGCCGCGACCCGGCGGTGATCGCCGCCTGGCTGGGAGGCAATGTCCATGTCTGATTTATTAACCGTTAGCCAGTTGAGTGTTCATTACGGCGGCATCCAGGCGGTGCGCGACGTCTCTTTCAGCGTGAGAGAGGGTGAGCAGACCACGCTGATTGGCGCCAACGGGGCGGGCAAAAGCTCCACCGTCCGCGCCATTACCGGGCTGGAACCCTTTCGCGGCGACATTCTGTTTAACGGTAAGCCGATCCGCAAACGTCGGGCCGAATCCCTGTTACGTGAAGGGCTGGTGATGGTGCCGGAAGGTCGCGGCATCTTCGCGCGCATGACGGTGCTGGAAAACCTGCAAATGGGCGCGTGGCTACGTCGCGACGCGGCGGCGGTTAAACAGGAGATGCGCGCCATTTTCGAAAACTTTCCGCGTCTTGGCGAACGTCAGCATCAGCTGGCGGGGCTGCTCTCCGGCGGCGAACAGCAGCTGCTGGCGCTCAACCGCGCCCTGCTCAGCCAGCCGCGTCTGCTGATCCTCGACGAACCCTCGATGGGCCTGGCGCCGCTAATGGTCGAAAACATTTTTCGCGTCATCGCCACCCTGCGCCAGCGCGGCGTCGCGCTGCTGCTGATTGAGCAGAACGCACGCCTGGCTCTTGAGGCCACCGACAGCGCCTGGGTGATGGACAGCGGCAGCATCGTCGAGCGCGGTCCGTCGCAGACGCTGCTGAACGATGACCGTATTGCACAAATTTATTTGGGCGAAATGCCCGTTTAACACACCAACCAGCATCAGGGAAAAACAATGAAAACAGTAAAAATCAGTGCGCTCAGCGCCGCTATTCTGCTCAGTGGTTTTGCCTCATCCGCCGCGTGGTCTGCGGCCAGCGAAACCGTCATTATCGGCCTGGCAGGCCCGCTGACCGGCCCTTCCGCACGTATCGGCAAGGATCTGGAGAACGGTGCGCAACTGGCGATTGACGACATCAACAAGCAGCATCCGACCATCGGCGGCAAGGCGGTAACCTTCAAGCTGCAATCGGAAGACGATCAGTCGGACCCACGCACCGCCGTCGCCGTCGCCCAGCGTCTGGTCGATAGCGGCGTCGCGGGCGTGGTCGGTCACTGGAATACCGGCACCAGCATTCCTGCCGCGCGGGTTTACCACGATGCGGGTATCGCCCAGGTTGCGCCGGTCGCCACCGGGCACGCCTATACCAAACAGGGCTTCGATACCAGTTTTCGCGTGATGGGCCACGATGATGACGGCGGCCAGTTTGCCGGTCAGTACGCAGTGCAAACCCTGAAGGCCAAACGTATTGCGGTTATCGATGACCGTACCGCCTTCGGCCAGGGGCTGGCGGATGAGTTTATTAAGTCGCTGGAAGCGCAGGGAATCAAAATCGTTGACCGCCAGTACGTCGATGACAAAACCGTCGATTTCAGCGCGGTGCTGACCGCGATCCGCAGCAAAAACGCCGACCTGATTTTCTTCGGCGGCGTCGATAGTCAGGCCGCTCCGCTGGCGCGCCGCATTAAACAGCTGGGCATGAACGCCACCCTGATGGGCGCGGGCGGCTTCGTTAGCCAGACCTTCCTCCAGTTGGCGCAGAAAGAGGGCGACGGCGTGGTGGCGCTGGAGCCGGGGCTGCCGGTCGAACAGATGCCAGGCGGGAAAGCCTTCGAGCAGGCCTATCAGTCGCGCTATCACACCCATATCGAGCTGCATGCGCCGTTCGCCTATGACGCCACCCGCGTGCTGGTGGCGGCGATGGAAAAAGCCGACTCCGTCGACCCGGCCGACTATCTGCCCGCACTGCGCGCCATTAGCTATTCCGGGGTCACCGGACAAATCGCCTTTGATAAAGAGGGCAACCTGAAATCGCCAACCTTTACCGTCTACAAAGTCGTCGACGGAAAATGGCAGCCGCAAACCGTACTCGGCGGCGCACAAACGAAGTAACGCAGTGAGGCAATGTGATGAGTGATAATAATGAGCTGGGCATTCTCGCCCGCCGCAAAATTGAAGCAGAAATAATCAAGCCGATTTACGACATCCTGGTGCGCGAGATAGGTAAAGCTCGCGCCCAGGCCGTTATCGGCGAAGCGATTGAAAACGCCGCCATTGAGGCGGGAAAAGCGTTTGCCAGCCAGGAGCCGAACGGCGCGGATATCCAGAGCTTTGTCGCCCTGCAGTATCTGTGGGAGAAAGATAACGCCCTGGAGGTCAAGGTGCTGGACGCCGACGACCAGCAGTATAACTACAACGTCAACCGCTGCCGCTACGCCGAGATGTACCACGAAATGGGGCTAGGCGAAATTGGCCACCTGCTCTCCTGCGCCCGCGACGACAAGTTTATCGTCGGCTACGCCCCGGACGTGGAGCTGACCCGCACCACCACCATTATGCAGGGTGGAAAGTGCTGCGACTTCCGCTATCGCGTGAAAAAGGACCAGCCATGATAACCGTCAACGGCGAACGTCTGTGGTCGACACTCAACGAGATGGCCCTTATCGGCGCGACGCCGGCGGGCGGCGTAACCCGGCTGACGCTGAGCGACGAGGACCGCCAGGCGCGCGACCTGCTGCGCCAGTGGGCGCAGGAAGCCGGTTTTCCCTGCGAAGTCGATAGCATGGGCAATATGTTTATCCGCCGCGCCGGTAAAAATTCGCAGCTTGCTCCGGTGCTGACCGGTTCGCACGTTGACTCTCAGCCGCTCGGCGGCCGCTATGACGGGATTTACGGCGTGCTGGCCGGACTGGAGGCGCTGCGCACGCTAAACGATCTCGGCGTTGAGACCGAACGCGATATCGTGCTGGTGAACTGGACCAACGAAGAAGGGGCGCGCTTTGCCCCGGCGATGCTGGCATCCGGGGTCTGGGCAGGACAGTTTAGCGAAGATTTTGCCCTCACCCGCGAAGATCGCGACGGCATCAGCGTCGGCGAGGCGCTGGAGGCTATCGGCTATCGCGGCGAAAGCCCGACTGCCGCCTTCCCGCTGCACGCCTGCTACGAAGTGCATATCGAACAGGGGCCGATTCTGGAAGAAGAAGGCATTGATATCGGCCTCGTCCATGCGGCAATGGGTCAGCGCTGGTTCAACGTCACGCTGGAGGGCTTTTCCGCCCACGCCGGAACCACGCCGATGGGCAGCCGCCGCGATGCGCTGACTGCTTTCGCCGAGCTGGCGCTGGCGGTTGAGCAAATCGGCATCGCGCACAACCCCGACGGCCGGGCGACGATTGGCATGGCGCAGGTGATCCCGGGATCACGTAACGTGGTGCCGGGCCGCGTGATGTGCAGCGTCGAGTTTCGTCATCCGCAAACCGCAGCGCTGGAAGCGATGGAGCAAGCTCTGCATGGCGCAGCTGGCGTGCTGGCAGAGCGCGGCGTGGCGACAAACGTCGAGCGTATTTTCGATTACGCGCCGATTGCCTTTGACGCCGGGTGCCTGGCGCGCAGCCAGCGAGCGGCAGAGGCATTGGGCTACAGCGCCAGGACCATGGTTTCTGGTGCCGGTCACGATACCTGCTATATCAGTAAGGTCGCGCCCGCCAGCATGATTTTCATCCCCTGCGAGAAAGGGATTAGCCATAACGAGGCGGAGAATATTCTGCCCGCGTGGGCGGAGAAAGGGGCCAACGTGCTGCTCAACAGTTTGCGCCTTGCTGCCGATGAGCAGGAGCCGGGTAGCGCGTAAACGAGCAACCCGCCCGCAGCCATTCACGCTGCGGGCTATCTTTGAGTTAATGCTTCTTGCGGTTACGCCGCATATCGATGGTTACCGCCGCGACGATAATGATGCCTTTAATAATATCCTGCACGTAGGCGTCGACGCCGACAAAGGTAAACCCGCTTTTAATCAGGCCGAGGATCATCGCGCCGATTAAGGTCCCGGTAATGCGCCCCACCCCGCCCATCAGGCTGCTGCCGCCAATGACCGCTGCGGCAATCGCATCCAGCTCATAGGACATTCCCATGCTCGACTGCCCGCTGCTGACGCGCGCCGCCAGCACCACGCCCGCGAGGCCGGAGAGCGCCCCGGCGATGGTATAGACGATCACCAGATATTTATTCACGTTAATACCGGAGACCTTCGCCGACGTCATATTGCCGCCGATGGCGTACACGTATTTGCCATAGCGGGTATGTTTCAGGGCAATATGGAACACTGCGGCGACGACGAAGAAAATAATCACCGGCATCGCCCCCTGGCCGATAGCGGTAAAGCTGTCGGATAAGAAGCTAATCGGGTTGCCCTGGGTGTAATACTGCGCAAGACCGCGCGCCGACACCATCATCCCCAACGTGGCGATAAACGGCGGAATACCGGTGCGGGTGACGAGAAATCCGTTGGTTAAACCGCACAGCAGGCCGACGCCAATCCCGGCACCAATCGGAATGACCGCAGGCATATTGACCAGCGACGGGAACATCGGCGTCAGGCTGTCGGAAGTTTGTGCGAGGCTTGCCGCCACCACGGCGGCGAGCGCGATCACCGAACCGGAGGAGAGGTCAATCCCGGTGGTGATGATGACCTGCGTCACCCCCACCGCGATAATGCCGATAATCGCCACTTGCAGAACAATTAATATCAGTCGGTTGGTGTTCATTAAAAAGGACTGGTCGCGCACGTACCAACCGGCAATTTCAAAAGTCAGGGCAATCACCAACATGACGATAAATATCCCGGTATCTTTCGGCAGCCGGTGGCGTAATTGCCCAAAGAAAGAGGGCTTATCATTGACCGGGGTCGCCGTTATTTTCATATTGCTCATTCTCTGTGCCTCAATGGGATGCCAACGACAAAATGGTTTCCTGGTCGGCGTCTTCTTTATCGAGGATGCCGGTAATACGCCCTTCATGCATCACCATCACCCGGTCGCTCATGCCGAGAATTTCAGGTAATTCAGAAGAGACCATAATCACCGCAACGCCGCGGTTCGCCAGTTCGCTAATCAGATGATAAATTTCCGCTTTCGCCCCGACGTCGATTCCGCGTGTTGGCTCATCGAGAATCAGTATTTTCGGTTGGGCTAAAAGCCAGCGGGCAATCAGCACTTTTTGCTGATTACCGCCGCTGAGGTTATTAATAATCTGATCCATGGTTGGAGTTTTAATATTCAGACGGCGGATCTGCTCCATGCAGTCTTCGGCCATTTTGAGATGCTGAACAAAGCCGGTTTTACCGATATATTCTGGCATTTTGACGATGCTCATATTCTCCAGTACCGATAACACCAGAAACAGACCGGACTTTTTGCGGTCTTCGGTGAGCAGCGCCATGCCTTTTTCGATGGCCGTTGACGGCGAATCGATATTGACCGGCATACCGTCGATCAGTACTTCACCGCTATCGGCTTGCTCCATGCCGAACAGGCTCTCCATCACTTCGCTGCGCCCGGCCCCCACCAGCCCAGCCACGCCGAGGATTTCGCCGCGCCGCACGCTAAAGTTGATATCGTGAAAAACCCCTTTACGCGTCAAGTTGCGCACCGTCAGCACCTCTTCGCCAATGGTGTTATTAAACTTGGGAAAGAGCTGGGTTAGCTCCCGGCCAACCATCTGAGTAATCAGCGACTGGCGGGTAAACTCGGTGGTATGTTGACTGCCAACCCAAGTGCCATCGCGAAATACGCTGATTTCATCGGTAATCGCGAATATCTCGTCCATCTTATGACTGATGTAAATAATGGCTTTTCCCTGCTGGCGCAAATCGCGAATAATGGTAAACAGGTGCGCCACTTCGCTCTCGGTTAATGCCGAGGTCGGCTCATCCATAATCACAATATCCGCGTTCCAGGAAACCGCTTTGGCAATTTCCACCATCTGCTGGGCGGCGATACTTAACTCCCCCACCAGCCGGTCAGCGGATAAACGGATATTCAGTTTATTCAGCAGTTCCTGAGTCTGGCGGGTAAGCTGGCGATGATCGACAAAGCCATATTTCATCGGCTCACGGCCCAGCCAGATATTTTCCGCCACCGTCATATGCGGCACCAGATTAAGCTCCTGGTGGATCATCGAGATCCCGGAGCGCAGCGCGTCCATTGTATCCTGAAACTGGACCGGCTCTCCTTTGACGCGGATCGCGCCTTTATCGGGGCGGTAGATCCCGATAAGGCATTTCATTAACGTCGATTTCCCGGCGCCGTTTTCGCCCATTAGCGCGTGCACCGTCCCCGGGCGCACGCGTAATGAGACATTGTCGAGCGCCTTCACGCCAGGGAAGAATTTGCTGATACCTTCGGCTTCAAGTGCAAAAGCGTTCATACGTCCACCTCCAAACCACTGAGCAATTATTTCTGGTTGCGGTTCACAAACTCAGCCATGTTGTCTTTGGTGATCAGTTGGTAAGGAACGTCGATGATCTTTTCCACTTTCTCGCCGTTCGCCAGCTTCACCGCGGCGTCGACTGCACCTTCGCCCTGCCCTTTCGCGTCCTGGAAAATGGTGGCGATCATCTTGCCGTTTTTGAGCATTTGCAGCGCATCAGGCGTGCCGTCCACCCCAGCGATAAGAATGTGGTTCGGGTTTTTACCCAGCGCCTGCAGCGCGCCGATGGCCATTTCATCGTTATTAGAAGCGATAGCCTGAATGTCATCGCCGCTGGTCATCCAGTTGCTGACCACGTCAACGGCGTCGTTACGCATAAATTTGGCGGTCTGTTTTTGCACAATTTTGATATCCGGGTACTTGGCTACCACCTCTTCGACGCCTTTGGTGCGGTCGCGGGTCGATTCATTCGCCAGGTCGCCGAGCAGAATGGCGACGTTGCCTTTACCGTTCATCGCCTTGGCTAACGCTTCCATCTGTAAGCGCCCCGCCAGCACGGAATCGGAACCGACGTAGGCCATTTTGTCAGTCAGCTGCGCCTGCGGGCGGCGGTTCACAAAGACCAGCGGAATCCCCGCTTTGGTGGCCTGGTCCATAATCGGCTTCACCGCGTTGGTGTCGACCGGGTTGACGATAATCACATCGACGCCCTGGCCAATAAAGTTCTGCACCTGCTGTAGCTGCTGCGAGACGTCGCCTTTGGCATCTTCGACCTGCGACTTAACGCCATCTTTTTGCATCTCTTTTTGCATGGCGGTGCGCAGAATCGTCAGGAAGTTGTCATCGAATAGCGCCATGGAAACACCGACCGAAATATCTTTCGCCATCACGACCGCTGGCAGCATGCAGGCTATCAAAGAGGCAACAACCGTTTTCTTGATATTCATAGTTGATCCTTTATTTACAGGTACATCGGTTAGGTAAGGTAAAATGAAAAAATAATTTCATTAACAACCCATATGAAATTTTTATAAGTAAATAACTGAAATGAAAATTTTAAAACCATGCGTTAACGGAATTTTGACACACATCTAACATTGACGCATAAATGCGCAAAAAATGAGAGGCAGGCGACGGTTTAGGATGGGAGGAGTGAATGTTGATAGCCGTCTAAAAACGGCTGAATCACTCGAAGACTTAGGGGATATTTGAAACGCCAGGCGCGAACATTCAGTCGACGTTTTCAACGCTATAAAGGATAAATTCGACCTTTCCATCGCTAAAGAGATGCGGTTGATAGCCGGTTTCCAGGTGATGCAGGGCCAGCTCCACCGCCAGGCGGGCGTGCTGGCGAGGGTTTTGATCGAGCGTCAGCGCCATTCCCCCCTGCGCCAGCTGTTCACGGGTGGTGCTGTATCGTTCATGGGTAATCCAGCAGCATTCGCCGTAGCGACGATGGCGGGCCAGCGCCTGCGCCACCTGCGTATTGCCAAGGCCAGTATTGTAGATGCCGACGACATCGCGATTACGGTTCAAAGACGCTTCCAGCAAGCGGTCGATTTGCTGCCGGTTATCCTCCCCCGCCAGTACCTCACCCAGTTGTAGATGAGGAAACCGCTGGCTGATGACCTCGCGAAACCCCTGAATACGCGAGCGATGGGCGCTGAAGTCCTGCCGCCCGCTGAGCATCAGCACTTCGCCGGACCGATGAGCCATCAGTCCCATCATCATGCCCGCCGTGCGCCCCGCCTGATGCTGATCGATCCCCACGTGACAGAGCCTCTGCGCATCGGGGAGATCGGTGACCAGCGTGATCACCGGCACGTTCGCCTCATGACACTGACGCAGCGCCTCGTAAACCAGCGGATGCTCATTGCCAAAGACAATGATCGCATGGCGCTTTTTACTGCTGCGACTAATGCTTTTCGCCAGTTTTTCCGGTTCAGATTCCGCTACCAGCGTGCGGTGTAACGTGAGTCGGCGATAGCCAAGGCTATCCGCCACATCGGCGAAATCCTGCGTCAAGCGGGAGAAAAAGCGCGAGTCGTTACTGCTAAGAAACACTTCAATTTGCCAGGGAAGGCGGCGTTCTTCCGGCAAAATCCGCTTCAGCCCGGCTTCCCGCGCGGCCTGTAGTACCCGATTAGTGGTTTCAGGCGACACGCCACCGCGTTCGTTCAGCACTCGGTCAACGGTCGCTACCCCAACGCCAATCCGTTTAGCCAGTTCCTCCAGCGAAATGTTTTTCATCGCTCCCCCACCATGATGGAAATCCATCAAAACGCCCGTGTCGGTCAGTGTAGCAAACGGATTACTTTGACAACGATAAATCCCTCTTTCTGGAGAAAAAAATGACCCACATTCGTTTTGCACTGTTAGGCAGCGGCTTTATCGGCCAGGTTCACGCCGCCAGCCTTGCTCGCCATGAACATACCGTTCTGGCTATGGTGGCTGATGCCGATCCCGAGCGGGCGAAAGCGCTGGCCTCCCGTTACGGCGCGCGAGCGGTCACCGTCGCTGACGCCATCAATAGCGATGCGATTGATGCGGTGCTGATCGCCAGCTCAACCCCATCACATGCGGAGCTGCTGGAGGCCGCGGCGCGCGCCGGGAAAGCCATTTACTGCGAAAAACCCATCGATCTTTCGCTGGCTCGCGCACGTGAGGTTGTCGAGAAAGTGCTGCCGCTCAAAGTGCCGGTAACCGTGGGGTTTAACCGCCGCTTTGACGCCAGCCATCAGCAGCTGCGCCGCCAGGTTGAGGCCGGCGTTATCGGCAAAATCGAGCTGGTACAGATGGTGTGCCGGGCATCGGTTATGCCGCCGCTGGAGTATCTGCGCAGCTCCGGCGGCCAGATGCGCGATCAGGCGATTCACTTTTTTGACCTGCTGCGTTTTCTTACCGGCGATGAAGTGACAACCGTCGCCGCCATGGGAGGCGCGCTGGCGCTGCCGGAAATCGCCGGGTTCGATGATGTTGACACCTCCATTCTGCTGCTGAGAATGCGCGGCGGCGGGCTGGCGCAGTTGGACAATACCCGGCGTACCGGCCACGGCTACGATGAACGCATTAGCCTGCTCGGAGCGGGTGGCGTGGTAGAGTCCGGCAGTCAGACATCACGCGGCGTGACGCTGTGGCAAGGAGATCGCTGCATTCAGCCTGGTTTGTATCCGGACTGGTTCAGCCGTATCCAGGATTCCTGGTATCAGCATCTGGATGCCTTTGTCCGCTCGCTGCGCGGGGAAAACGTACCGGACCTGCCGGGGCTGCTGGACGGCCTGCAGGCGCAGGCTATCGCCGAGGCCGCCGTGCTCTCGCTGCAACAGGAGCAATTTGTTAGCGTCGAGCTGTCGTAAAAAAGCCCCGTATACCTGACGGTATGCGGGGCAGGCACCGCGCCACTAGCGCTCTTCGTTAAATACCACGCCAATCTGCCGCCGCACTTCATCCATTACGCTCAGGTTTTCCAGCACCCTGGCCAACGGGCGGATCGGCGAGTCCGTGAGTCCCTGCCCGACGCACCAGGCAAAATGCTCGGCCTGATAAAATAGCTGGTCATAGCGATTACGCGGCTCCTCCCAGCGCAACACATTGCCGCCCTGGCTGGCGGCGAGGGTAAAATTCCCCGGCGCGTAAAACTGCCCATCAAGGGTCAGGGTCGCATCGCGCCCGGCCACCACCGCGCCGCCCGGCGTATTGCTGAATAGCGTGGTGTTCAGCAGCCCTTGCAAGCCCTCTTCCCAGTTAAAAAGCATCGAGATTTGCCCGTTGACGCCTTTCTGGGCTGGACGCCCGCGGGCGATAATATCCTGCGGCACGCCGCCAACCATGACGCTAAACGAGGTCAGATAGCTACCAAGATCCATCATCGGGCCGCCGGCGAGGTCGGCGTTAAAAATACGATGATCCGGCGTAAAGAACTCCCCGTGATCGGCGAGCAGCGTATGCAGATCGCCCAGCACGCCGTCGTCCAGTAGCTGACGAATCACGTCATATTTCGGCGCGTAATCACACCACATCGCCTCCATCGCCAGCACTCTCTGCTTCGTGGCCTCCGCTTTCAGCGCCGCTCCTTCCCGCCGGTTCAGCGCAAAAGGCTTTTCAATCAGCACATGTTTACCCGCTTGCAGTACCCGCAGCCCGTCGGGGAAATGATGGTTGTGCGGTGTGGCAATATAAACCGCATCAATATCCGGACGCGCCAGCATCTCATCCACCTGAGCATAAGCCTGGGGGATCCCCCACTGTGCAGCAAAACTGTCGGCCTTTTGTTGCGTGCGCGAGGCCACGGCGACAACCCGCTGACGGCTCTGCTCTTTTAATGATTTAACAAAGCGTTCAGCAATCCAGCCAGGACCAATAATCCCCCAGCGCAGAACAGGGACAGATTGCGCAGCGTGATGGCGCGGTTTCGGTAATTGTGACGGGAACATAGCGGCTCCTTATTTTTATAGGCATACGCGGGACACTATAAGCAGGCGCAGAGGTGGAGGAGTAACGGATTAATGATGGAATTCCATCATTAATAAATGCCTTGTCAAAATAGAGGGAGTCGCGGATAGTCCGGGCAGCTAATCACTATCAAGGAGCCTGAGATGATGAAAACTTCGTGGCGTAAAAGCGCCCTGATTGCCGCCGCCCTGCCTTTATTGCTCTGTAGCAGTTCATTATGGGCCAATGCTATTCAGCAGAAGCTGGCCGATTTGGAAAAAAGTACCGGCGGGCGACTGGGCGTCGCGCTGATTGACACCACAGATAATTCTCAAATTCTATATCGCGGTGACGAGCGTTTTGCTATGTGCAGTACCGGTAAAGTGATGGCTGCCGCCGCGGTGTTAAAACAGAGCGAAAGCAATAAAGATGTGGTGAATAAAAGGCTGGAGATTAAAGCATCGGATCTGGTGGTCTGGAGCCCGGTGACTGAAAAACATCTGCAGAGCGGAATGACGTTGGCGGAATTAAGCGCCGCCGCGCTGCAATATAGCGACAATACCGCGATGAATAAGATGATTGGTTATCTTGGCGGACCGGAAAAAGTGACCGCCTTCGCCCGCAGTATCGGCGATGTCACTTTTCGTCTCGATCGTACGGAGCCTGCACTAAACACCGCGATCCCGGGTGACGAACGCGATACCACCACGCCGCTGGCGATGGCCGAAAGCCTGCACAAGCTGACGCTGGGTAATGCGCTGGGTGAACAACAGCGCGCACAGTTAGTGACATGGTTGAAAGGCAACACCACCGGCGGGCAGAGTATTCGTGCGGGGCTGCCTGCAAGCTGGGTCGTGGGAGATAAAACCGGAGCTGGTGATTACGGCACCACCAATGATATCGCCGTTATCTGGCCGGAAAATCATGCTCCGCTGGTATTAGTCACTTATTTCACCCAACCGCTGCAGGATGCGAAAAGCCGCAAAGATGTGCTAGCCGCAGCGGCAAAAATCGTGACCGAAGGGCTGTAGCCGGACAGCCGCATCACACGCCGCCTCCGGGGATAACACCCTCACCCCAGCCCTCTCCCTCAAAAGGGAGAGGGAGCAGGCCGTACCCGCGATTTATTTCGGTGTCTGACTTCCCTGGTGGCACTGCGGCTTCCCGGCTACGGGTTCACCACCATCTGCGGTCAGGTAGCCCGGAAAGGCGCGTCACGCGCCGCCTCCGGGGATAATACCCTCACCCCAGCCCTCTCCCTCAAAAGGGAGAGGGAGCAGGCCGTACCCGCGATTTATTTCGGTGTCTGACTTCCCTGGTGGCACTGCGGCTTCCCGGCTACGGGTTCACCACCATCTGCGGTCCGGTAGCCTGGACAGGCGCGTCACGCGCCGCCTCCGGGAATAACACCCTCACTCCAGCCCTGCGAGTTGAAATATTAATCCGTGATTTTAAACGTCAGCGCATAGGCGCTGGTTTTACCTTCATCGCGTGCACCGCCCATCTGATAAACCCGCACGGTATATTTACCACCGGTAGTAAGACGTTGCTCAAAAGTATCACCGCTCAGTGAACCGTTATAAATCGCATTATTGTCTGGAGCGATAACGTTAAAATAAGGATGAGGCCATTGGCTCGTCATGCTGACGTGCATAGTCTGGCCTGCTTTTGCCACCAGCGTATAGTCATTAACATCGCCGCCGATAACGGTACTTTTGATTATCGTGCCGCTGCTGCCTTTATCAAAATGCACGGTATTGCTGTTTATTTTATCACTCGCTATTAATGATACTGACGTTAATAAACAACTAACACAGATCATGCCACCAACAATTAACTTTAAATTTTTCATTTAATTAACACCTTATGTTTTTTATGCGCGCTGTTATAGCACATAAGGTGTCAGGAGTAAGCTGCTTCGAAATATTGTCCACCGTTTTTACGGTTTAAAATCCAGAGCGGCATTTTTTAAATTTTGATATGCCCGTTCACTCGGAAATGGTGGAAACTTCGTACGTAATACAGCATCGTACATCACCGCACAAAACTCTGAACGCTCGCCTTCTACCTTCAAACCTGTCAGCTGTGCTTGACGGTTTAAAGACATACGCAAAGTACAGACGTCACCGCGATATTTTTCCCAATCAGGGATGTGCTCCCTAATAGCCTGTTGCAAGGCAAAAAGATAACCACTTAGATTTTCGCTATTTGCATCATCAGGCGGAAGAGTCAGGGTATCCGACTGCGCAGCGCGCTGATTCATCTCCTGAATAAGCTGCGTTTGAGAGGGACTCTTTGTCTGCGTCCCCTGACAGCCGGAAAGCAGCCATACGCCAGTCACCAGAGCGAGTAGATATGTTACTTTTTTCATGATGTATCCTTACACAAAAGAGGCCGCTTCAATCATCGGCGACGAAACACTATTCTCGCGTCTCCTGACGATGGAGTAAATCCTGATAAATCGTCGTTAATATCCCTCCCGGACGAAACCCTTTTTTGATCCATTGCGTCACCTGGCCGGTTGCGGCGTGCTGGGTTGCCAGCAGCATTCCCGAGTCCTGTCGCGGGTTGTGGATCTGGCGGGTCACCAGCAATTTCTTCTCCATCGCTTCATGCGCCATATAATCCGGCAGAAATCCGATCCCTTCACCGAGGATCTGGCACTGGCATTTGGTATTAAAGTCCGGTACCAGGATCGCCTCCTGACCGTGCAGCAGCCAGCCCACCTTTTTATTAATGGTGCTGGCGGTATCCTCAACCATGATATTGGGGTAAAGGCGCAGCTGGCTTTCGGAAATCGGCTCCGGCATAAACGCCAACGGATGATCCGGAGCAATAGCAAACACCCAGCGGATCGCACCGATCTCGGTGTAATCAATACCGCCGCCGTCGAGCAAAGTATCCGGCGCGCCGATAGCGATATTCGCCTGATTATTAATCATCGAGTCCCAGACGCCGTTATAGACCTCGGTGGTCACGGTTATCTGGCAGGTAGGAAACTGCTTTTTCAACACCTGCAGCAGCCGTGCCGTGTGGCGCGGCGTATAGAGCAACTGATTAATACAGATGCGCACCCGCGCTTCAATTCCCTGAGAGATGGTATCGATGCTGCGCTTGATAGCGTGAAAATCATTCAACAGGTCAGTGGCTTTGCGAAAAAGATAAAAGCCGGATTCGGTCAACTCAATGCTGCGGGTATTGCGGGTAAAAAGCACCACGTCCAGCCCCGCCTCCATCCGTTTGATGGTATAGCTGATGGCTGAGGTGGTCAGCCCCAACTCATCCGCGGCTTTACTAAAGCTGCCAAAACGTGCCGCCGTGGTAAACGCCAGCAGGTTCTCTTCAGTAAAAATGGAATTCATGTGCTGCTCCTGCTTTATTTACCCATACAGTTGAGGAATGTATTGGCAGTACTGATGCCAGGGCAACCATTTTTGAATATCTTTTAAAAACTCTCGGCTTATTACACGTTCTCCTTCGACGTCGCCTCGCTGAGTTTTCGCCCGCTATACTCGGAAATAAAGCCCACGCAGTTACCCGCCAGGAACCCCAACAACGTCACCGTCCAGTTCAGTCCGGTGGCGAAAAATAACGTCATGCCTAAGAAACCGCCGGGAATAAAAGAAGTCAGGGCAAACCGTCCCTGCCAGACGATAACCGCCGAAAACGGCACTGTGGTAATTACGCTGGCCCAGAAGCCCGAAATTCCCGTGGCTGAAGCAATCGCCCCCGCGGCCAGCGCGGCGAGATACGCCCAGATGGCCCCGGAATAGTTAACGAAGAGGCTTTTTACCCAGCCTTCTTTACCGCCGCCCGCCGCGTAAAAACTGCAAAAGGCGACAAAGCCAATGGTTCCGAGTAATTCCCAACCGTGTTGCAGCCCAACGTGTGAGGAAATCAGCTGCCAGACGCCAGCGCAGATGCCAACCGTAATCCCCGTAGCAGTGAGTCCGTTCATATCTTTCTCCTCTTAGTAAAATGGCCTGATGAAGTATTTCAGCGAGGAAACTATATCGAAACAAAACCCGATTGAGTTAAGGGACAAAGAGGGAAAGAAACAAACGTTGCACCAACGCACAGTCTGCATCGATTATTAAATAATATTCAACAATCAACCTGATTATGGCGAATAAAATTTAAGCGGGTTCTTTTCTCATAATTTCGTTGCTATTCTCAAACCATCAATAAACAGCCACAAAAATCAGGGGAATGATAATGAGTACACCAAATCTGCTGAATGAATATCTACTGGCTGCTGAACTGGGTAATTTACATCAATTAAAAACCTGTCTAACACAAGGTGTCGATATTAATGCCAGCAATCGCCAGGGACAAACGGCCATTACGCTGGCAAGTCTTAATCAACATTATGACTGCGTCTCTGTGTTAATTTCCGCTGGAGTCGATATTAATCAGCAGGACAGGACCTGCCTCAATCCTTTTTTACTCAGTTGCCTGAATAACGATATTAAATTGCTGCAATTAATACTCCCCGCAAAGCCGGATCTGAACTGTTTAACCCGGTTTGGCGGCGTGGGCCTGACGCCTGCCTGCGAAAAAGGCCATATTGAGATCGTTAAAATACTGCTGGCCGAGACCGATATTAACGTCAACCACACCAACTTCGTTGGCTGGACGCCGCTGCTGGAAGCGATCGTTCTCAATGACGGCGGTCCGACGCAGCAGGCCATCGTTAAGCTGCTGCTGGAGCACGACGCCAGCCCGCATATGACCGATAAATATGGTAAAACACCGCTGGAACTGGCTCGGGAGAAAGGGTTTGAAGAGATTGCCCAGTTGCTAATTTCTGCGGGAGCATAAACAGGAGCAGCGCTATCGACACCATCACACCACGATGTGTGCAAGCGCTAACTGCGGATGAGGGTTTTCTCTGTGCGCGCGGTAGCGGACGGATTGAACAGGTCTTTTCCCGGGCGGTCAATATCTGGCTCCCGACAGAGCAGCAACTCCTGACGCTGCTTGGCGAAGGCTACGATAACGCTCCCAATAGCTGTAGGTTAGCGCTCACACACTTAAACACCCTGTTCCGGCCAGGTGAAACGGTCGAATTTGGTGATTCGGGCATCGGCGTTGGCAAGAATATCTGGATAAATACCGGTACCTGCTTTCGCTGGCAGACGCCGAAAATGACGCTGAATACCGCGCGATTTGGAGCTATTCCCTGGTCACGCTGGCAAGAGTTTATTCACCTGCAACTCCATGAGGATGAAACGTTATTTCTCTATCGTGGCGACAATCCTTTTTATCGGGAGCTCGCCAGGGAATTGCAACTACGACGAAAAAGATTACTTAACGCCATTACGCAAAAACAAAACATCACTCAGGCGGTTAGCCAGATGATTGGGTTGGGAATTGGCCTGACGCCGTCAGCGGATGATTACCTGGTAGGGCTAAGCATTATTTTATTTATTACCGGCCACCCGGCAGAAAAATACCGGGAAGCATTTTTAACTGCACTACAAAGTGCCAAAAATAATACTACGCAGCTGAGTGCAATAACGTTAGAAGCTGCTTTACATCAGCGTTATCGCGAAAGTATTGCCACCTTGATTAACCAGATAATTAATCAGGTGGACCATTTTTCTATTCAGACCATTGCCGAGATTAAAAATATTGGCTCAAGTTCCGGCTGCGACATGCTGTATGGCATAGCGGACGCCTGCGCGCTGAGCCAAACCTACGGAGGGAATTATGTCAGTCAAAATAGTTATTAAAAAGAACACGTATTTTGATTCTGTGTCGCTGATGTCGATATCGACACGCGCTAACCAACTCGACGGCGTCGAGCAGGCGTTTGTGGCGATGGCGACCGAGATGAACAAGGGCGTACTGAAGAATCTCGGGCTGCTGACGACAGAGCTTGATGAGGCGAAAAACGGCGATCTGATGATTGTTATCAACGGCAAAGACGGTGCTGATAACGAGCAGACGCTGGCGGCTATTGAAGAATTGTTCACTAAAAAGGCCGACAGTGGCTCGCACGAAGCGCGCTACGCCACCCTTGCCAGCGCCAAAAAGCATATACCCGAGAGCAACCTGGCGGTGATTTCGGTCAATGGTCTGTTCGCCGCCCGCGAAGCGCGTCAGGCGCTGCAAAATGACCTCAACGTGATGCTGTTCTCCGACAACGTGTCGATTGAAGATGAGCTGGCGCTTAAGCAGCTGGCGCATGAAAAAGGGTTACTGATGATGGGCCCGGACTGTGGCACCGCCATCATTAACGGCGCGGCGCTGTGCTTTGGCAACGCGGTGCGGCGCGGTAATATCGGCATTATTGGCGCATCCGGCACCGGCAGCCAGGAACTGAGCGTGCGCATTCACGACTTCGGCGGCGGCATCTCACAGCTGATCGGCACCGGCGGACGCGACCTGAGCGATAAAATTGGCGGGCTGATGATGCTCGACGCCATCGCCATGCTGGAAAACGATCCGCAAACTGAAATCATCGCGCTGGTCTCTAAACCGCCTGCCCCTGCGGTGGCACGTAAAGTACTGGAACGCGCACGAAGCTGCCGTAAACCGGTGGTCGCCTGCTTCCTCGGTCGCGCTGAGCCTCCGGCGGATGAACAAGGGCTACAGTTTGCGCTCGGGACCAAAGAAGCGGCGCTGAAAGCGGTTCTTCTGAGCGGCGTGAAAAAAGAATCTTTAGACCTGCACCCGCTGAACGAGAAGCTGATTGCCAAGGTTCGTTCGCAGCTCACGCCACAGCAAAAATATATTCGCGGCCTGTTCTGCGGCGGCACCCTGTGCGATGAAACGATGTTTGCGGTGATGGAAAAACACGCTGACGTTTACAGCAACATTCAGCCCGACCCAGCCTTCCGTCTGGCTGACATTAACCGCAGCGTCAAACACACCTTCCTCGATTTCGGTGATGACGACTTCACCAACGGCAAGCCGCATCCGATGATCGACCCGACCAACCGCATCAGCCGTCTGCTCCAGGAAGCGCGCGATCCTGAAGTCGGCGTCATCGTGATGGACTTCGTGCTCGGTTTTGGCTCGCACGAGGATCCGGTTGGCGTGGTGCTAGATGCAATCAAAGAGGCGAAAGCGATCGCCGCCGCCGAAGGGCGAGAGCTTGCGATCCTCGGCTACGTGCTGGGGACCGATCTTGATACGCCATCGCTGGAAAAACAGCGCCAGATGTTAAGCGACGCGGGCGTCATTCTGGCCAGCAGCAGCACCAATACCGGATTGCTGGCGCGTGAATTTATCTGCAAAGGGGAGAACGCCTGATGAGCCAGTTATTTAACCAACCGTTGAACGTGATTAACGTCGGTATCGCCATGTTTAGCGACGATCTGAAAAAGCAGCATGTCAATGTCACCCAGCTCGACTGGACGCCTCCGGGCCAGGGCAATATGCAGATTGTTAACGCACTGGATAGCATCGCCGACTCGCCGCTGGCGGAGAAAATCGCCGCCGCCAACCAGCAGGCTCTGGAGCGTATTATTCAGTCCCACCCGGTGCTGATTGGCTTTGATCAGGCGATTAACGTCGTTCCTGGCATGACGCCGAAAACGATTCTCCACGCCGGTCCGCCGGTGAAGTGGGAAAACATGTGCGGCGCAATGAAAGGCGCGGTCACCGGGGCGCTGGTGTTTGAAGGGCTGGCGAAGGATATCGACGAAGCGGCGGTGCTGGCGGCTTCCGGCGACATCACCTTCTCGCCGTGCCACGAACATGACTGCGTGGGGTCGATGGCGGGTGTGACCTCCGCTTCGATGTTTATGCATATCGTCGAGAACAAAACCTACGGCAACATCGCTTATACCAACATGAGTGAGCAGATGGCGAAGATCCTGCGCATGGGGGCCAACGACCAGAGCGTGATCGACCGTCTGAACTGGATGCGTGATGTACAGGGCCCGATGCTGCGCGATGCGATGAAAATCATCGGCGAAATCGACCTGCGCTTAATGCTGGCGCAGGCACTGCATATGGGCGACGAGTGTCATAACCGCAACAACGCGGGTACCACGCTGCTGATTCAGGCGCTGACGCCAGGGATTATTCAGGCCGGTTATTCCGTTGAGCAGCAGCGTGAAGTGTTCGAGTTTGTCGCCAGCAGCGACTACTTCTCCGGCCCGACGTGGATGGCGATGTGTAAAGCGGCGATGGACGCAGCGCACGGCATCGAATACAGCACCGTGGTTACCACCATGGCGCGCAACGGCGTCGAGTTCGGCCTGCGGGTCAGCGGCCTGCCGGGGCAATGGTTTACCGGCCCGGCGCAGCAGGTGATTGGCCCAATGTTTGCCGGATATAAGCCGGAAGACTCGGGCCTTGATATTGGCGATAGCGCGATTACCGAAACCTACGGCATCGGCGGTTTTGCGATGGCGACAGCCCCGGCAATTGTGGCGCTGGTAGGCGGTACGGTGGAAGAGGCTATCGATTTCTCCCGCCAGATGCGCGAAATCACGCTGGGCGAGAACCCGAACGTCACCATCCCACTGCTCGGTTTTATGGGCGTGCCGACGGCTATTGACATCACCCGCGTCGGCAGCAGCGGCATTCTGCCGGTGATCAACACCGCTATTGCGCATAAAGATGCGGGCATCGGCATGATTGGCGCCGGGATCGTGCACCCGCCGTTCGCCTGCTTCGAGAAGGCGATTTTAAGCTGGTGCGAACGCTACTGCGCCTGACCGTTCCCTCTCCCCTATGGGGAGAGGGCCAGGGTGAGGGGACAACGGGCACGGAGGCCCAGGTTGCAGTTCAGCGCACCAACCCTCACCCCAACCCTCTCCCTTTAAAAGGGAGAGGGAGCAGCCCGTGCCAACATTTTTGCTGGGCGGATAACAACAATAATCACATCACTTTCTGCACTGGATACCTACACCATGAAAGAACTTGTGGTCGTTGCCATTGGTGGCAACAGCATAATCAAAGACAACGCCAGCCAGTCGATTGAACATCAGGCGCAGGCGGTGAAAGCGGTCGCCAATACGGTGCTGGAGATGCTGGCGTCCGATTACAACGTGGTGCTCACCCATGGCAACGGACCGCAGGTGGGGCTGGATTTACGCCGCGCCGAAATCGCCCATGAGCGCGAGGGTCTGCCGCTCACTCCGCTGGCCAACTGCGTCGCCGATACTCAGGGCGGGATCGGCTATCTTATTCAACAAGCGCTGAACAACCGTCTCGCCGAACGCGGCGAACAAAAAGCGGTGACGGTGGTGACGCAGGTGGAGGTGGATAAAAACGATCCTGGTTTTGCCCATCCGGCCAAACCCATCGGCGCGTTCTTTAATGAAAACCAGCGTGATGAGCTTCTGCATGCCCATCCAGACTGGCGATTTGTCGAAGACTCAGGACGCGGTTACCGTCGGGTCGTGGCTTCTCCTGAGCCGCAACGCATCGTCGAGGCCGCTGCTATTAAAACCCTGACTCAGCAAGGTTTTATCGTGATTGGCGCAGGCGGCGGAGGTATTCCGGTGGTGCGCGGTGAGCAGGGGGATTATCAGAGCGTCGATGCGGTGATCGACAAAGATCTCTCCACCGCCCTGCTGGCCCGCGAGATCCGCGCCGATATTCTGGTTATCACCACCGGCGTTGAAAAAGTCTGTATCCATTTTGGTCAACCCAATCAGCAGGCGCTGGGCACAACCACCGTCAGCGAAATGACCCGCTATATGCAGGAAGGCCATTTCCCGGCGGGCAGTATGCTGCCAAAAATCGTCGCCAGCCTCGCGTTCCTGCAACACGGCGGCAAACGGGTCATCATTACTACACCGGAACGCCTGGCCGCCGCGCTGCGCGGGGAAACCGGAACCCATATCGTGCATGACTAAGATAGGCTCTAAAACAAAAGGAAGAGAGATGAATAGAGACAATAGCCGCCGGGAGTTTCTCAGCCAGAGCGGTAAAATGGTCACCGCTGCCGCTCTGTTCGGTGGGGCGGTTCCGGCCGCCTATGCCGCGAACAGCCAGACTCCGGCGAGCACCTGCGAAAATAAAAGCATCAATCGCATCGTCAACAACCACTACTATCTCGACAACGTCCTGCTGGAAAGCGGCTTTGAGTATGAGAACGGGGTTGCGGTGCACACCCGTACCGAACGGCAAACTCTGGAGATTCGCGACGGCAAAATAGCGGCGCTGCTAAGCAATAAAAGCCACCCCGATGCCGCCCTTCCACACTATGACGCGGGTGGCAAGCTGATGCTGCCGGCGATGCGCGATATGCATATTCACCTGGATAAAACCTTTTACGGTGGCCCGTGGCGATCGCTGAACCGCCCGGCGGGCACCACGATTCAGGATATGATCAAGCTGGAGCAGAAGCTACTGCCCGAGCTACAGCCTTACACGCAAGCCCATGCCGAAAAACTGATCGACCTGATCCAGTCTAAAGGCTCCACCATCGCCCGCAGCCACTGCAATATTGAACCGGTATCCGGGCTGAAAAATCTCGAAAATCTTCAGGCGGTGCTGGCGCGACGTCAGGCGGGTTTTACGTGCGAGATCGTCGCCTTTCCACAGCACGGGCTGCTGCTGTCGAAATCTGAACCACTGGTGCGTGAAGCGATGCAGGCCGGCGCGCACTATGTTGGTGGGCTGGATCCGACCAGCGTCGACGGCGCGATGGAGAAATCGCTCGATACCATGTTCCAGATTGCGCTCGATTACGATAAAGGCGTCGATATTCACCTGCACGAGACCAGCCCGGCGGGCATAGAGGCGGTGAATTATATGGTGGAAACCGTCGAGAAAACGCCGGAACTAAAGGGCAAGCTAACCATCAGCCACGCCTTCGCGCTGGCGATGATGAATGAGCAGCAGGTAGATGAAATCGCCTCGCGTATGGCGGCGCAGCAAATCACCATTGCCTCCACCGTGCCCATCGGCACGCTGCATATGCCGCTCAAACAGCTGCGTGATAAAGGCGTCTTTGTGATGACCGGTACCGATAGCGTTATCGATCACTGGTCGCCCTATGGCCTCGGCGACATGCTGGAAAAAGCTAACCTTTACGCCCAGCTCTATATTCGCCCCAATGAGCAGACGCTGTCGCGTTCGCTGGCCATCGCCACCGGCAACGTGCTGCCGCTCAACGATAAGGGCGAGCGCGTCTGGCCTAAGGCGCAAGATGAAGCCAGCTTCGTGCTGGTTGACGCTTCCTGTTCCGCCGAGGCGGTGGCGCGAATTTCGCCGCGTACCGCGACCTTCCATAAAGGCAATATGGTGTGGGGTAACGTGGGGTAAAAAGTAGAATCGCCCGGTGGCGGCTAACGCCTTACCGGGCCTACGGATGGCTTCAGGTTTGCCAGGCCGGGCAAGGCGTCAGCCGCCGCCCGGCAAATGAACGAACCGCGGTTATTTCTGCGGACGCATGGCCGGGAACAGGATCACATCGCGGATAGTGTGGCTGTTGGTAAACAGCATCACCATACGGTCGATACCAATCCCCAGACCGGCGGTCGGTGGCAGGCCATATTCCAGCGCGGTGACGTAGTCTTCGTCGTAGAACATCGCTTCGTCATCCCCCGCCGCTTTGGCGTTGACCTGATCGAGGAAACGCTGCGCCTGGTCTTCGGCATCGTTCAGCTCGCTAAAACCGTTGCCGATTTCACGCCCGCCGATAAAGAACTCGAAGCGATCGGTGATTTCCGGGTTCACATCGTTGCGGCGCGCCAGCGGCGAAACTTCTGCCGGATACTCGGTGATAAAGGTCGGCTGGATCAGGTGCGCTTCTGCCACTTCGTCGAAGATCTCGGTGACGATACGCCCCAGTCCCCAGCTTTTCTCGACATGAATGCCGATGGATTCCGCCAGCGCTTTCGCCGCGTCGAAGTTATCCAAATCCGCCATCTCGGTTTCAGGACGGTGTTTCTTAATCGCTTCGCGCATGGTCAGTTTTTCAAACGGCTTGCCGAAGTCGAACACCTGGTCGCCGTACGGCACTTCAGTTTTACCCAGTACGGTTTGCGCCAGAGTACGGAACAGCGATTCGGTCAGTTCGATCAGATCTTTGTAATCTGCATACGCCATATAGAGTTCCATCATCGTGAACTCTGGATTGTGGCGCACGGAAATACCTTCGTTACGGAAGTTACGGTTGATCTCGAAAACCCGTTCGAAGCCGCCAACCACCAGTCGTTTTAGATACAGCTCCGGCGCGATGCGCAGGTACATATCCAGATCGAGGGCATTATGATGGGTGATAAACGGACGTGCCGAAGCGCCGCCGGGGATCACCTGCATCATCGGGGTTTCCACTTCCATAAAGCCGCGCGCAACCATAAATTGACGCATAGTCGCGAGGATCTGCGAGCGCACCTTAAAGGTGTGGCGCGACTCTTCGTTGGAGATCAGATCGAGATAACGCTGACGATAGCGCGCTTCCTGATCCTGTAAGCCGTGGAATTTGTCCGGCAGCGGGCGCAGCGCTTTGGTCAGCAGGCGCAGCTCGGTGCAGTGGATAGAGAGTTCACCGGTCTGGGTTTTAAACAGCTTACCGCGGGCGGCGATGATGTCGCCGAGGTCCCATTTTTTAAACTGCTCGTTGTAGACGCCTTCCGGCAGGTCGTCGCGGGAAACGTATAGCTGAATGCGACCGCCAACGTCCTGTAAGGTGACGAAGGAGGCTTTCCCCATGATACGGCGGGTCATCATACGGCCAGCAACGGAGACGTCGACGTTCAGAGAGGTGAGTTCGTCGTTGTCCTTACCATCGAATTCAGCATGGAGCTGGTCAGAGGTATGGTCGCGACGAAAATCGTTCGGGAACGCCACGCCCTGCTCGCGCAGCGCGGCCAGTTTTTCACGACGGGTTTTCAGTTCATTATTAAGGTCAATTGCCTCATCGGCACCTTGTGCTTGTTGTTCAGACATGTTGGTTCCTCATAACCCTGCTTGCAAACTTGCTTCGATAATTGAACCAGGTCACTACACGGTGCGGCCTGTCTCGGGTGGCAGCACCGGAGAACAATCTTAAGGAGCCTGGTTTCACTTCCGGCTGATTTCACTCAGCCATTGCTTAAGTAACAGTTTTTTGTCTTCGGCTTCCGCGCTCGCCAGAATATCCTCCTCCTGATTAGTGAACGGTGCAAGGAGCGGCTTTCGCTCCGCTGTTGGGTATGGACCCCGGAGGCGGTGCTGCGCACCTGTCCGGGCTACAAAACCCTCGGGCCATTCTTGTAGCCCGGACAGGCGCTACGCGCCGCCTCCGGGAACTTCACCGGCAGTCGCGCGGCGTTTGCCCACGCTACAGGCAGCGGCAAAAGCGATAATGACAATCGCCGCCACGCAGCCCAGCGTCCACTCGCCCATTTGCGCAAAGAAATGCTGATACGCGACAATCGCCGTATCGCTGATTTGCGACTCGGTGGTCTGCTGCGCCACCACGCCCGCCAGCCAGTTAGCCACCGCGCCGGTCGCCAGCATATAAATCCCGGTCAGCACGCCGGTCACGCCGGGCATATTGAGACGGGTGATTTGCGCCATCGCCACCGGATCGATAAACAGCTCGGCAAAGCCCATCAGCGCCAGACCGGTCACCATCATGCCCATCGACGCCTGACCCTGTGTCGCACCGTGACGCGCATTAAGCGCCAGCAGCATAAAACCGCAGCCCATCAGCACCAGACCGAAGGCAAACTTCAGCCAGACGCGCAGCGCCGAACGGGTGCTGCCTTCGGGGCGCATTAGCCACGCCAGCACGACGCCCGCCGCCATCACCGCCACGGCATTCACCGACTGGAACAGCGCGGTCGGCACTTCAATATTCAGCAAGCGGCGATTAACAAAGTGGTCGATAAACAGGCTTATTGAGCTACCGCCCTGCTGCGCCAGTACCCAGAACAGCGTACCGGCCAGCATTAGCAGAACGATTTGCCACAGCGCGCGGCGGTGTTCGGGGGATTTGACCATAATGCGCGCCACCATTTGGGCGGCGAACACGCAGACAATCGCCAGCAGATAGCCGGACCAGTTATTCTCCAGTAGCAGCGTAAAAAATACCGGCGCAACGCAGAGCATCACCACCAGCCAGCCCCAGGTCGGCAGCACAAACTTCACCGTCCGCAGCGCCTGTTTATCGACGGCGCGCGTATTGCGAAAGTAGCGGCTACCGCTTAAGAAAATCATCAGGCCGACAAACATGCCGATCCCCGCCAGCGCAAAGCCGACATGCCAGCCGTACCACTGTGCTGCCAGTCCGCAGGCGATAGGCGCGGCGATGGAGCCGACGTTACCGGCGGCGTACAACAGCGAAAAACCACCGTCGCGACGCGGGTCGTCAACGGCGTAGAGCTCGCCCAGCAGACAGCTAATATTGGATTTGAACAGACCGTAGCCGCAGATAATGATCGCCAGCGCGAGATACAGGCTCCAGGTGGAATCGGATTCGACGCCCAGCACCACATGGCCAAGCGTCATTAACAGCGCGCCGACAATCACCGCCGTGCGGTTGCCGAGCAGGCGGTCGGCAAGCCAGCCGCCGAGAATAGGAGTGACGTACACCAGAGAAGCGTAAGCGCTGAACAGGCTGATGGCGTGGCTGTCATCAAAACCAAGTTGATGGGTGAGATAGAGGATGAGTAAGGCACGCATGCCGTAAAAGCTGAAATATTCCCAGATTTGGATCGCTACGATGTAGTAAATCGCGCGCGGCTGTGAGGGTGTTTTCATGTGTTCTCCTTGCAGCGTGAAAAAAGGGAAGTGGCAAGCCACTTCCCTGTTGTGCATCGATTATTTGTTGTTTTCTTCTTTCAGCACTTTAACGGTGTAACGACCATCCGCCTGGCGATAGGCGCCGTGGATATCGGTTTCGAAGCCCGGATAGTGAGCACCGATTTCGCACAGCATCTGCAGGAACTCCAGTACCGGACGGCTCTCTTCGGTGATCATCTCACCCGGCATCACCAGCGGAACTCCCGGAGGATACGGCAGGATCATGTTGGCATTAACGCGACCGACCATCTCTTCGAGATAAACCTCTTCAGTCTGACCGTGCAGCTCTTTCTGGAACGCAGCGTATGGCGTGATCACCATGGTTGGCAGCACTTCGAACGCGCGGAACATCAGGTCTGGTAGGTTGTGATGCTCAACCAGTTTGTGAATGTTCTGCGCCAGTTCCTGAACACGCATGTTTTCGTAGAATTCAGGATCTTCACGGTACAGCGACGGCAGCATGTTTTTCACCCGCAGGTTCAGGTCGAACGCGCGTTTGAAGTCGGTCAGCGCGCGCAGCAGGCTCAGCGCTTTGGTTTTGTCGATACCGATACTGAACAGGAACAGCAGGTTGTACGGGCCGGTTTTTTCCACCACGATGCCATGTTCGTCGAGATATTTCGCCACGATGCTGGCGGGGATCCCGAACTCATCCATGGTGCCGTCTTTCTTCATCCCCGGAGTCAGTAAGGTGACTTTGATCGGGTCGAGGTACATGTGTTCGTTGTCGATGTTTTTGAAACCGTGCCAGGCGCTGTCGGAGCGCAGCGGCCAGCATTCAGCACCATCGATATGTTCCGGCTGCCAGACGTCGAAGAACCACCCTTCGGACTCGCCTTTCAGACGTTTGATCTCTTTACGGAACTTGATAGAACGTTCAATAGAACCGTCAATCAGGCGCTTACCGGCGTTGCCTTTCATCATCGCCGCCGCGGTTTCGGTAGAAGCCACCACGCCATAGTGCGGAGAGGTGGTGGTGTGCATCATGTAGGCTTCGTTAAAGGTTTCTTCGTTAACGTCACCTTTAACGTGAATCATCGAAGCCTGGGAGAACGCCGCCAGCAGTTTGTGCGTGGACTGGGTTTCGTAAATCACTTTTCCTTCGACGCGACCGCCGCTCATCCCACATTTGCCTTCATAAATCGGCGAGAAGTTGGTGTAAGGCACCCATGCAGAGTCAAAGTGGATGGATTTCACATCCAGGGTTTTCTTGATGTAGTCCGTGTTGTACAGCAGGCCATCGTAGGTGGAGTTGGTGATCACCGCGTGCACCGGCCAGGTGGCGTTCGGAGTTTCTTTCACGCGTTTGGCGATAGTCGCATGCTGGAATTCGCTCTGCGGGATACCGCCGAGAATGCCGTAAGCGTTACGCGTCGGGCGGAAATAGATGGGCGTAATGTCGCTCATCATCATCAGATGGGTCAGCGATTTATGGCAGTTACGGTCAATCAGCACGGTGCTACCGGCAGGTGCGGAATACATACCGACAATTTTGTTGGCGGTAGAGGTGCCGTTGGTCACCATATAGCTACGTTCAGCGTTGAAGACGCGGGCAATATACTCTTCCGCTTCTTTGTGCGGACCGCTGTGATCCAGCAGAGAACCGAGTTCAGAAACCGAAATCGAGATGTCGGATTTCATGGTATTGGAACCAAAGAAATCGTAGAAGATACTGCCGACCGGACTTTTCTGGAACGCAGTACCGCCCATGTGGCCAGGGGTACAGAAGGTGTATTTGCCTTCACGCACATATTTGAACAGCGCCTTGGTCAGCGGCGGCAGAATGGTGTCGATATATTCGTCAGTATTCTGTTTGATTTTGTTAGCAATATCTTCAGCCGCGCCCAGCGCATATTCGAAGAAGCGCACCTGCATCCGCAGATCGTTGAGGCTTACGTCGAGCGTTGAGTAAGTATTAGCAAAGGCATACAGCGGCATATATTCGTTCATTTTGCTGATGTCTTCGCACAGTTCGAGATTGTATTTATCCCAGTCGAAGATAACGCCGCACAGACGCGCATTGTTTTCGATAAGTTTTAATAAGTCGTCACGGTCGTTCGGGTAGACAATACGGAAGTCCAGGCGTTCGAGGGCGCGATGCAGTTCACGGATGGGCTCTTCTTTGAAGTAAACACCCATGTGATTCATGATTGCGATAACGTTCATAGTCAAATCTCCAGATAAAGAAAGCCCCTCCCGCCACGTCGTGACAGGTGATGGAAGGAGCCTCAGGAATAGGGTTACTGATTAATGCGCGCTGGCGGTGTTGTTATCAGCGGAGCTGTCGTTACTCTGACGCTGGTGCATTTTGCGACCGTAGAACATCAGGATAATCAGGCTGACGATGAAGGTACCGGCCAGTTCGAAGGAGCTTGCCCCCATCAGGGCGATGAAGCAGAACCCGCAGCCGAGGATGGAGCAAATCAGGCTGACAAGGTTGCGGACGTTGATGCCTTCGAAGCGAATCAGGTCAACGCAGGAGTAGAAGTAAGGCAGCATGGTCAGCAGAACCGCGATACCGGTCAGCTCGCCGAACAGGTCGGAAGCTTTACCGCCGGTTGAGTTCATCAGGGTGATCAGCACCATCAGAACAGTCATTTTCACTGCGGCCAGCAGCAGACCTTTTTTCGGGTTACCGTTTTTGTCCAGCTCACCGTAGATTTTCGGGAAGTTACCATCGTTAGCGGCGCGAACACCGGCCTGGCCGACCAGCATCATCCACGAACCAAGCGAAGTCAGACAAGCAAAGGCGGTAAAGGCGGAAACGACCGGAGCAGCCCAGCCACCGAGCATAGTGGAAGCACTCACCGCAAACGGCGCGCCGGAGGCAGCCATTTCAGAGGCAGGGTACATACCGGCAATAACCTGAGTCGCGGCGATATAAACGATACCTGCCAGCGCGGTCCCCAGCATAGTGGCCAGCGGCACGGTACGTTTCGGGTTTTTCACCATCCCGGTACTCACTGCGGCAGATTCAACACCCACGAAGGCCCACAGGCAGAGCAGGATACTTTTGATAACCGCGTGGCTATCAGTCGTCGCGGAAGTGTTCCAGTTAGCCTGATAGGTCGCAACGTCAAACCAGTGCCAGCCAACAACCGCCGTCATTACCACCGGAATAAGCACCAGTACCAGACCAATTGTGGTCAGGCGGCTAACCCAGGTTCCGCCGAGCATATTTACGAAGGTAAATATCCATACAATGGCAATACAGGCAATACCCGCCGGGACCGGATTATTCAAAATTGGGAAGAAGGTTGATAAATAAGAGACGGCAGTAATCCCGATAGCCAGATTACCGATCCAGTTTGCGTGATAATAAAGGACGCCGGTCTGGAAACCGAACGCCGGAGATATTTCACCGGCATAGGCGATTGGACCACCCTGCTGCGGATTTTTGGTCGCTAGTCGGGCATAAACATAGGCCAGAGACATCGCGCCAATAATAGATATTACCCAACCCCAGATGGCGATAGAACCGATACTCGCCAGGTTCGCAGGTAATAGTGCAATACCGCTCCCCATCATATTACCGGCTACGACGCCGGTACAGGCAAATAGCCCGATCTTCTTGGCAGAACTCATGTTTGCTTTTCTCCTAAGTTTATTTGGGAGGTACAGATCATGATGATGAACCTTTTATTGACCCGACCAACTGCCAATAAGATTACGGATTAGTACGAGATAAGTCCTAAAGATAAAGTGAAATAACTGCAAACATCAGACAAATGACATTTTGACCTTTTTCACGCAACATATCAGGATGACAAGTTGACATCAAAAAAAGATAAACATTGAATATATACAGTAAGTTAAGACAACTCTCGCATGTTGAAATTGTGTTGCAAACAGGCTGGGAATTGCTATAGACATATAACAACAGAGAGGCTCATGAGAAACATAATATTAACCTCATCATGGCCAAAACCATGGCCATGATGAGGGTTTACTTATTCTGAAGCGAGGAAGTTATCGAGATAGGGAACAACGCGGGTTACGGAGGTCTGAAATACGGCATTTTCAATCCAGTAAAATGTATTCTCCCCTGGACGTAAATTAAATGCCGTCAGGTAGGCATCGGCAGCTTCCCGGTTCTGCCCTTTCATTTCGTAGACCTTACCTAGCAGCACATAGTTCATCCACGACATTTCGAGATCAATGCCGTTATTAATCGCACTGTAGGCTTCATCGACTTTTCCTTTGCCCAGCATATCTACCGTTTTAATTTGATAAAATATTGCCATATCTTTAATCCCCGGCATATTACCCACTCGGGTTATTTCGCTATAAAGATCGGCTAACTGTTTATCATCCAGCGGCTGCTGAGAATGGCGTAATACGTCAACCAGCGCCTTTTCCGCCCAGGCATAGGTAAAGTCCGGCGACTGTTTATTCACATCAGCAAGCAGAGCGCTGGCTTTTCCCAGCGAGTCAACGTCTCCATTCATTAATAGCTGATGCGCCTGATAGAAATGCGTGAGTGCCATACTTTGCGAGGGTTGATACTGCTTTAACATCTCCTGCATGCGCGCCGGCCATGGCTGCTTCAGCGCATCCGACAGGCTGCTCAGCAGGTCGTTCTGAATCGACAACTGGTTGTCGTTGGTGACGAAGTAGCGCTTGTCCATCATGGTCGAGCCGTCGGCGTTATCGACCATCTTAACCGACATAAAGCACTGCTGAGCACGGTAGTGGCGCTGGTTAACAAACTCAATGGTCAACGTTTTTCCAGAACTGCTTGGCTCATTAATGTTGTAGTTGGTTTTGTCGTGCACCATAAAGGTGGAGAAGGTGTTCAGCGATGTGGTAATCAGGCTTCCTAAGCCGATGGCATAGGAGTGCTGCGACGACCAGTTATTGCAGGTGCTGCCGCTGAGCAGGTGAATATCAACATCGCGCGGGTTGAGCAGCAGCCGCGCCTTAGTTACCGGCGGGCGCGACTCCAGAGTCGAGAGCGCCACCAGCGCCACGCAGCTGCCGAGGGCCAGCAGGAACAGTCCCCAGACGATAAAGGTGCTAATCCGCTTACGTTTTTCAGGTTTTGCGGGCGGCGCCATATCTGGCGCGGCCATATTGGGCTGCGGGGAGGCCGGCGGCGTGCCAGGTTCAGCCATCGACGTTTCTGCAGGAATAACCGGCGTCAGTTCTTCCCCCTCCTCCGTACACCAGATAACCGGTACCGTCAGCTTATAGCCGCGTTTGGGTACGGTAGCGATATATTCCAGGCTGCTATCGTCGCCATCTTTCAAAGATTTGCGCAATTCGGAGATACTTTGCGTCACAACGTGACTGGTGACCACATTGCGGGTCCAGACGTTATCAATAAGTTCATCCCGACTGAGTACTTCTCCGGGATGGCGGGCAAAGAAAACCAGAAGATCGATCAGGCGCGGTTCGAGAGTTAGCTGACGCCCCTTGCGGCTAATTTGGTTAACAGAGGGAGTAACCAGCCATTCTCCAACGCGAACAACAGGTTGTTGCATAAACAAGAGCCCCAGGACGAAAAAGGGAAAGGCGCGATGATAACACATTTCCCCTACCTATTTATGATAGGGGTCATGACCTTGAACGCGATATATTCCCCTTTGTTTTTAGTGTCTGGCAAAATTTCATTTGCGAATGATGTCATTAATCATATGTGAGATATGGTGCAGAACTTCCTCATGCCCCCAAAAGAAACCCATTTATAACCTGATCTCCTTCGAATTTGTGACGTGAGCAAGGATTAGGCGCGACAACCATCGCCCATCCGCGGAGATATGCTATTTTTAGGTCGCTCGACAGAGATCGGGCCGCCGAACAGATGGCTGGAAAATAACGCCTCACCCGCAGCGTAAAGGAATTCGACGATGACCTGGAAATTAGTTAAGCAAATTGTGCACAATGACGTTTTAAGAAATAGCTTCATTGACCTCGCGATTAAAACCTTCGATCTCTCCTTTAAAGAGTGGTATCGCAAAGGTTACTGGACCGACGCCTATATTCCCTACGCTCTGGTGAGCAACAATAAAGTGATTGCTAACGCCTCTGCCAATATTATCGACCTGGTCTGGCAGGGTGAACCCCGGCGCTATATTCAAATCGGCACCGTGATGACCGATATCGACCATCGAAACAAGGGGCTGGCCGGACAGCTTGTTAATGAAATTCTGGCGGACTGGCAGGATAAAGCCGACGCATTCTTTCTCTTCGCTAACCCGACAACCGTTGATTTTTATCCAAAATTCGGCTTCGAGCGCACCGACGAACATCAGTATATTATGCCGGTGATGCCCACAGCTGGCGACTTCCGCAAGCTGGATATGGACCAGCCGCAAGACGTTGCGCTATTGCAACAGTACTATCAAAAATCGAATCCATTTTCGCAACTGCGGATAGAGGACAACTTCGGTTTATTAATGTTCTACTGCTCCGCTTTTATGAAGCACTTCATCTATTATTCCGAGAAAAACCAGGCTATCGCGATTGCGATGCAAAACGGTCCGGCGCTGATCTTTTTTGATATTTTCTGCGATAGCAGCCGCTCGCTATCGGCCATTATTAACGAACTTGCCGATAAAAATACTTATCAGGCCATACTGGGCTTTACCCCCAAAGAGAACCGGGTTGGCGAGTATGAAAAAATCGAAGGGGAAGATATTTTGTTTATCTACGGACAAAAAGAAAATATCTTCAAAGAAAATAAACTGATGTTCCCGCTGTTATCCCACGCCTGAATCTGAGCAGCAGCCGTATCCCGATGGCTGCTGCGCTTCTCTTCTCAGCCTCTGCAGCCTGCAGCTTTCTTCCGGCCAGCTACAAAATATCGCAACTAGCATATGATAATGAAAATCGTTATCATTAGAAACAAACAATTACATCTGGCATTAGATTTTAATTAAAACGCTTTAAAAAGAGCCAGAACACGCTAATAACGGTACACCGTCAGTTAGCCGTGAGCAGTGTCATCAATTTACCTTATGGATAAAGGAGAGATGACGCATGAGCATGCATACCGCCGCTCAACACCACGCTTCAACTGACCGGTCAGAACCGATTGAGTCAGCGAATTTTTCCGGGTTTCCCGCCCTTTTAGTTGGCCTGTGCTGCCTGCTTCCGCTTAATGTACTCGCCGCAGAGAGCGAAGAGCAGGAGAAAAAGCGCACGGATAGCAGTTATCAGGATCAGGATCTGATGATCGTTACCGGCGAAAAAACCGCTCGTTCGCTACTCGATACCGGCTCCAGCGTTGAGGTGTTCGATAGCCGACGGATTGACAGCATGCCAGGCGCTGAAACCGTCTCTGACCTGATGCGCATGACTGCCAACACCGTCGATATCGGTATCGGTAACGATCTGCCCACCGTACGCGGGGTGGATGGTTCCGGGCCGAGCACCGGAGCCGGAGCGTTTCTCAGTGGGACCCGTCCGCGCCTGGGGCTTTCTCTCGATGGTCGCTCGCTGACCTATAACGAACAGGCCTACGGTCCGCAGTCACTGTGGGATATGGAACGGGTAGAAATTTTTCGCGGACCACAGAGCTACATTCAAGGCCGTAACGCCATTGCCGGGGCCATCGTGATGACCTCAAAAGACCCGGATTTTGGCTGGGAGAGCGCCTTCAAAGGCGGCGCGGGTAATCAGCACTCATCCCAGCTTGCCGCGATGGTCAACGCTCCGCTGATTGAAGAACAGCTGGCCTTCCGCGCCAGCGTTGATCGCCAGCGGCGGCGCAGCGATATCGATTTACCAGCCTACGATCCGGTCGGCGATCCGAGCGAAGTACAAACCACCAGCGCTCGCGCGAAACTGCTATTCAACCCGGCAGGCCTGCGCAATCTCACCACCAAACTCACCTTCAACCACTCCGATAGCGGAGCTCCGCAAAACGAAAGTCTTAACCCAATGCCACACCCGACCAGCTCCCGTTACGACTGGCGGCGGGCAGTGTTTAAAAGCAACGTCAATAGCGGTATCTGGGATCTTGCCTGGGAAGGCGATGACGGCCTGCGGCTGGAAAACCGCTTTATTTACACTGGATTCCACATTAACCGCTACGTCGCCGACGGCCTGCCAAAAGCCAAAATCGATGGTTCTGAAGTACACATCGAACCCGTCGTGCACTTCGGCAATAACGACAGCCGCCTGCGGGGTTTTGCCGGATTACGCTATTTCGACGCCTCACAGGATGAGTCAGTCTATATCTTTGGCGGTTCCACCTTCACCGACGATACCCGCACCAGTTCAGCCTACGGCGAGCTGACCTGGGCGGTCACGCCGCAGGTGGATATTACGACCTCCACCCGCCTTGAGCGCGAGCACCGCAAACGTCTCGGTGGCAGCCAGAGCGTGCGCATTGATTTTGACGAAACTTACAACGTCTTTTTACCGAAACTGGACGTCGCCTGGAAACCGGAGGCCAATCAGACCTGGGGGGCACGCGTCGCGCGCGGCTATAACGCAGGGGGCGCTGGGATCACGCTGAGCGCGCCAATCACCAGCTACACCTATGACTCGGAATACGTCTGGAACTATGAGCTTTATACCCGCCATGCTCTCAATGACGGCAACGTGGTGCTCACCGGTAACCTTTTTTATAACGACTACAAGGATATGCAGCTCCCCTATTATCTTGCCGCTAATTCTACGGTAATCCGTAATGCCGATAAGGTTGAAACCTGGGGCGCAGAGATGGGAGCCACCTGGACACCGCGTTGGGATCTGGAGCTTTCCGGCAATATCGGTTTACTGAAAACCAAAATTGCCGAATTCCCCGGCAGCGGTGTTGAAGGTCACGAGCTGGCCCGCGCTCCTGCGTATACCGCCAACGTCGGCGCCGCCTGGCAGGTTGCCAGCGGCTGGGAGCTGAGCGGTAACGTCGCCTTCTCCGACTCCTACTACTCCGCCTACGACAACGACTCACGCGGTCGCATTGGCTCCTACTGGTCAGCTAATGCGCAGTTGGCTTACACCTTTATGTACGGTCGGGCGACGTTGTTCGCGCAAAACCTGTTTGATTCCGACCGCAAGGTGATGGTCAGCGGCAACGATGTTTATACCGCCATTCAGCAGCGCTCTCGCCTGGTCGGTGCCGCCGTGGAATTACGCTTTTAACGAACACCTTAATTGGAGATAACAGGATGTCTGGGATCCACTTTCGTTTATTTACCGCCTTGCTGATGGCAACGGCGACATTCGCTCAGGCGCAGGAGACGCTTATCAAGCAGGAGGATATTCATCGCGCCGCCGTCGCGCCAGCGGTGGTTGAGCTGGCCTGGAGCGCAAAACAAAATGCCGTGTTTGTCAGCTCGCCGGACTGGAAGGATGAGAAAAAATCGACCGTTCTGCGCCTCAATCCGCAAACTCTGGAAACGCAGGCCACCATTTCTATTGATGTCAAAGGTTTTGGCGTCGCACTTGACGATGAGAATAATCGTCTCTATTTGACCGAAGGCTTCAACGGCAGCGTGGGGATTGTTGATACCGACACCAACCGCAGCCTCGGGTCGATCAAATTACAGGAGCAGGTCAATATCGAGTCAGCCTGGCGTAAAGCGGGCATGAGCGGCGAACGCCTCGATTTTATGCTCGCCGAGCTTAAGCGTTTCAAAATCAGCGAAGGCTATCTGTATAAAGTCCGCGAAGCGCGATTTGATGCCCAGACCGGGCGTCTGTTCCTGCCCGGCCTCGGTTACGGCGTGGACAGCGTGCTCTACGTGGTGAATACCCGCACCGGCAAACTGGAGAAAACCCTTCCCGGATTCGGTTTCTATGCCGTCGGCATCGCAATTGATGAAAAAGGACGCCGTGTGTTCGTCTCGAACATGCAGGGTCAGTTGATGACCGTCAATGCCGATACTCTGGAGATCGCTGGCAAGCACGAGATCCAGGCCGATCAGCTGCTGAATCTGGTTTATGACCGCAAAAACGATCGGATTCTGGGCGTTGACCAGGGGATCGATCGCGACAAGTACCGCAACTATCATCTGAAAGAAACCTACACTCGCCGCAGCAGCGGGCATCGCCTGTTCGCTCTGAATGCTCAGGACGGCAAACTTCTGGCCAGCATCGAGACCAAAGAAGTGCCGATTTCCCTGCTGCTGGATGAGGATAGCGAAAGGATTTACGTCACCAATCGCGGCGGCATTCGAGTGGAGAAAGGCGCGGGCTCGCTTTCCGTCTTTGAGAGTAAAACGCTGGCTCATCTGCAAACCCTTCCGCTGCTTCCACACCCAAACAGCCTGGCGCTGGATAGCAAAGCGCACGCGCTGTTTGTCACCGTGAAAAACGACGGTGCGGCAGCAAAAGCCAATACCGAAGAAAGCGTAGTGCGAATTCCGCTGCGTTGATGTTTGATTGTGGCCCGGCTTTCTGTCGGGCCTTCATTGCGCCACCAGCCACTGTTCAAACGCCTGTAGCGCCGCTTCATTGATCCCGTTTGCCAGCGGCTTCACCAGACAGAAGCGCTTCCTCAGACTGCTGGCTATCGGCCACGGAGCAACCAGTAACCCGTTTTCCAGCTCTTTTTCGATATAAGCATGCGGCACCAGCGCAACGCCCTGTCCGGCCAGCGCGGCGGCAATCGCCATTTCATGCAGATCGTAACGTACACCCTGCGCCGGATTATCCAGCGCGATAGCGCACTCTTCAGCGTAGCGAGGCCAGGCGTCGGGGTTCTGCCGTCGATGAATGCGCGGTAGTTCATTCAGCAGGCTGGCGATATCCCCTCTCATCAGTAACGCGGGATGGCATACCGGAACCAGCCGTTCCTCAAACAGAAATTGCATACGCATTCCGGCCCACGCCGGGTGTTCAAAGTGAACCGCCGCATCGAAACCGCTGCCGGTGATGATAAACGGATCGGTTCTGACCGCGATATTCAATGTGATATCGGGATTTTTTTGCTGAAAGTCCCCTAAACGAGGGATCAGCCAGCGGCTGGCAAATGTCGGCGGCGCGGCAATCTCCAGGCTTCGGCTGCCGTTCGCTGCGCCAATCAGATACTGGGTATCTCGTTCAAGCCGCCCCAGAGTTTCGCGCACATGGTGCGCATAGCGCGCACCGTTCGGGTTCAGCCGCACCCGGCTTCCCGTCCGTTCAAAAAGCTGGCAGTTCAACAGAGACTCCAGCCGGGCAATTTGTCGACTGATAGCCCCTTCGGTGAGCGACAGCTCGAGCGCCGCGCGGGCAAAATTGCCATGCCGGGCCGCAGCCTCAAAGGCCTGAAGAGAAGCGCTACTGGGGAGTTTCTTTCGCATTCTGGCAATCTCGGCTTTTCGGTTTTAGTGACAAAATATCATTGAGCAGTGAAAGAATATCGCTTCCGACCGCTAAATACAGAACGTAGCATGATCAAACGTCACTCTAATGATTTCTTTATCCTGCAAAAGGTATTTATGCACAATCCCTCATTTATTTCCCGTCAGATTGGTGATTTTCTGGTTACAGCCCTTAGCGATGGCAGCATGGCCGCCAGCCTGGCGCTGCTGTCCGGTATAGATAGCCATGACGCCGGGGAAATCCAGCGCTCCGCGGGCATAACCGCCCCCGGTAATATTGACATTAATGGTTATCTTATCCGTGGGAGAGGGCGAACCATTTTGGTGGATGCAGGTACGGGAGGACTGAATAATGCGGGCGGCGTATTGCTGGAAAGTCTGCAGGCCGCAGGCGTCGCGACGAAAGATATTGATACCGTGCTGTTGACCCACGCGCACCCGGATCATATCGGCGGCCTGCTGGATGCGAGCGGGGCGCCAGTCTATCCCAACGCCCGGCTGCATCTTCACCCTCTGGAAGCCGAATACTGGCAGGATGACTATATGCTAAAACGGGCCAATGAACGGGGGCAGCGTAACTTCGCCCTCGCCCGCCGCACGCTTGACGCCTGGGCGCACAACCTCAGTTTTCTGGATAATCGTGAAATGGTCGAGGGTATTCGTCCGCTCTGGCTACCCGGCCATACCCCCGGGCACAGCGGATTTCGCATCGATTCGGCTCATCAAAGCCTGCTAATTTGGGGCGATATCGTCCATTTTCCACATATTCAGGCCGCACAGCCCGCAGTCGCTATTGCTTTTGATTGCGATCCTTCGCAAGCGCAAATGACGCGAGAGAAGATCTTTGCTCAGGCCGCAAGAGAAAACCTGCTGATTGCCGGTATGCATCTGGGGCCCGCTGGATTTGCCCGCATCGTGCCGTCTTTGAGGGGATATCGTATCGAATACTCTGCCCCCCAATAATGGGGGATTTTTTACCTTTCCCCACTCACTTTTTCTTACTGACGAAATATTTTTTTCGGCTGGCGAAAGATTGACCTTACTCGCGTTTATTTTCCAGTGAAAATATAAAATACAATTTCATTTTTAATGAAGTTTGGTTTTGTTTTTCCATAAAATATGACATTAAGGAAAATCCATGCGCAATAGCTTCAAACCTTCACGCTATATGCTGGCACTCACCCTCGCTCTGGCCGGGGTGGCAAGCGGCTGTAATGACAACAGCGGCGCGAATGATAACCACCAGGATGCGCCCGCTTCCGCGCCGCAGAATGTGATGGTTCCGATACTTTCTGCCGATGAAAACAGCCTGGTACTGGTCTGGGAAAAACCGGAGTCGGAGACGGAGCAGGTCGTGGACTACGTTATCTATCGTGACGGCGAGCGGCTGGGTAGCGCAAGAGACAATCAGAACCACTATTCCCCGGCAAAGCCCTATATTGATAACTTTTACCAGCGCGTTGCCAGCGACGGCTGGCAGCAGCCAATCGACCTGCGTACTTATACCGTCGGCGGCCTGAAGCCGGATACGGAATATGAATTTACGGTACGCGCGGTCTATGCCGAGGGTAAAGAATCCCCGGATAGCGCCGTAATTAAAGCGCGAACCAGCAAAACGCCGCACATCATAGAGGCCAAAACGTTCGGTGCAAAGGACGATGGCACGACGCTAAACACCCAGGCGTTGCAGCAGGCGATTGATAGCTGCACCGTCGCGCAATATCCGCAGGGCTGCAAAGTGGTGATTTCCGGCGGCGAATTCGAAACCGGTGCCCTCTTCCTGCATAGCGACATGACGCTGGAGATTGCCGCAGGAACCACGCTCCTCGGTTCGGAAGATCCGGCTCAATATCCGCTGGAAAAAGGCTATTACCTTTATCCCTACAGCGATCATCCGCAGCCTCGTCGCCCGCCATCATTAATTAACGTGCTGGAAAGCAACGATAAAGGCGAATCCCCTGCCGGAACGTTTCGCAATATTCGCATTGTCGGTAAAGGCACTATTGACGGCAACGGCTGGACCCGGGGCGTAAAAAACGGCGGCGAGGCGACGATTACCGATGAACTGGGTAACGAGTTGCCGCAGTACCGCGCGAGCAATGCTAAAAAAGTCAGCACAGATGGCATTCTGGCAAAAAATCAGACCGAGGAAGCCATCGGCGAAGGCGTTGAAAGCAATAGCGCCTATAAAAATCGCCGTTCCAGCCTGATGACCCTGCGCGGCGTGCAAAATCTCTACCTTGCCGGACTCACCATTCGTAACCCCGCCTTCCACGGCGTGATGGCGCTTGAGTCGGAAAACATTACCCTTAACGGGCTGATCCATCAGACTTTTGATGGCAATAATGCCGACGGCGTGGAGTTCGGCAATAGTCAAAACGCTTTAGTCTTCAATAACTTTTTCGACACCGGAGATGATTGCGTCAACTTTGCCGCCGGGTTTGGTAAAGGGGCGGAAACCTTCCATCAAAAACCACAAAGCGGGGCCTGGATCTTTAATAACTATTTCCGCAAAGGCCACGGTGCCGTGGTGACCGGCAGCCATACCGGAGCATGGATCGAGAAAGTTCGCGCCGAGGATAACGTCATGTATATGACCGATGTCGGCCTGCGCATGAAGAGTCGCCCCTACTATGGCGGCGGCGTGCGCGATGTACTGTTCCGCAATAACGCGATGCAGGATATCGCTAAAGAACCGTTTGTTTTTACGATTAAATACAGCGCGGATGTGAATGATACGACGCCAGCCGATGAGCCAGCTCAGTTCCGCGATGTTCAGGTACAGAACGTCACCGTTGACGGTACTTCGGCGAAAAATAGCATTCTGGTGGATGGGATGACCATCGCCGAAATGGCGGAGTCATTTGGGCTAACTTACTCTCGCGATGCTTATCACCAGAATTTGCGTTTTTCCAACGTCAAATTCCGCAATACCAAAGCCACCAGTATCTCTTTCCTCCACGACAGTCAGTTTGATGAAGTGACGTTCGCCAACACGCCGCAGGCCTGGGAATTCTTCGCGGTAAATGACGTCACGCTCGCCGATAGCCTCCATCAGCAGACCATCACCAGCGGGGAGAATGACAAAGTGACTCTGGAAGGGGCAACGAAGTAATATCGTTCCCGGCGGCGCGAGTCGTCGGGGATTTTCAGTAATTCAAAACACAACGAATATCCGCCGCTCATCTATCCATAGTAAAGACACAGGTCATAGCCGGTGCATTAAGTGTTCCCCAGACTATATAGTCCCTACTTTTGGTAAAGATAAATATGGGCGATTTTCCTGATAGCCCCATTATATCGTAGATTGGCATAACAAGGTTATCAGGAGCATCTCCATGTTTATTATCACGTCGCTCCCCGGGCTGGATTTTGTATCGCCCTTCGCCTACCTCCAGATAATCAAAAGTAATATCCTGCGAAAGATAATAAGATTCATCGCCATTGACTATTTTTCCCGATAACGCAATATAGCCAGTGTTATTACTCATATCAAATAAAACACGACCATCAAAGGTATATGAATCGTTCAACGATGAAATAGTATAAAAAATACTTGCCTCACATGTTTTTATTTTATTTTTCCTGCTCAGGAAATCTAATAAATAAAAAACAATAGCAATTACTGCACAGCACAAAAAAAAAGAGTATAGATAGAATTTATTCTTAATCACGTTGCCTCCATTTATTTGCATAGACATTATTACAGTAGATGATTTTATTGCTTATGCTATCCATAGGGCAAAATGAGGAAAATATTTCTCCAGACCGACCATGAAGTACGCTTCTTTGGACATAAATTATCAACCTGGCCGGATTGCTCTGACAATACTCAAGCAGGCCTGGATGATGCATAGTCAGAACATTAATAATGTTCCCCTGCATACTCTCTGGAATCTGAACGTAAGATTTTATGTGGCACAGCCCAATACGAGTCAGGTTATCTGATTCTTTCGCCAGGATCGATGTTGCAGCAACTTCATATTTTATGGCAAAAATAAAAATCAGGCTGCATACAAGAGCCATAGCTCCACCGAGTTTCAGGTGACGAAACCGTCCTGGAGGGGAGACTCCCTTAACGACTTCATCACATCGTTTTATTTTGATCTCTGCTGAGAGAGAGAAGCCAGCACCGGGGATTGTCAAAATAGCATTATCTATTCCCGTTAAGGATGATAACTTCTTTCTAAGAATGCTAATATACTGATTTAAAGAGGAATTTGATGCTGCATGCCCCCGCGACTCCCACACCCTCTCTAATAGGCTTTGCCGAGACACAACCTCACCATGAGATGCAATCAGTATAGCCAGAATATGATTAGCCGTTTTTGTTAACTGGTGTTTTTCCGTTACGCCAATATCGATATGAATGAGTTTACCCGACCCAGAGTTATAAAATACTTTGTTTTCGATTAAGTACTTCATAATGATTCTGCATCCTGTGAACACCACGGTTGCTGCGGCAAGAGAAGTCCATGGCATATTCAGCCCTGCCGCATCCCGGGAAGATTGAAGTAATGTATCGTGTTGGTAAATCAATAGTATCAATAAAAGCATACTAAATGTTATACAGTTAATCACTTTATTTTAATTATGTGTGCAGCCTCAAAATTATGGGCACATAAGAAACAATAACCTACACATTTAAACGATTTAGAATAATTAAAAACAAAAACATACATTAAGTATCAAACCATCACACTTTACAGCGATTAAAATCTAATAAAAAACATTTAAATTTCACGTAAAAATTCTTTTTCAAATTAAAATTACATTATAAATATTTAAAAATTAATCTATTGAACCTTTTACATCTATAATTATTGATAAATAAATTCCGCATTGAATTAATGGTCTCTTCTTTATATATTTTAAAACAAGAACACTCAGTCACTTCATGCAGATAATCTGTTGAATTTGACTTAGTAAGTAACATTAATAATTAAGAGGAAAATCATGCATAGCTATCGTTGGGCCAAATTCCTTATTGCTGGCGCAAGGTATAATGACAGTCATTTATTGCTCGTAGAGTTTTATATCCACCATGAGTTAGATGGCATCATTAAACCTGGAATTTGCAGGAACAGACAATGGATATTGAGCCATTTAGTTAATGGTTCAACCCTGTTCACTCTGAATCAGAATAATAACAAATGGGAAAAGAAAGACAGAGTAATTCTCAATCAGGTCGCGGGTAGGTATTATATTAGAACCCATCCATCCCCTCATCCTGGGGATGATATCGGTTATCATTTTGCGCAAGGCTGCATGATTTAACCGGAAATATAACATCTCTATTTTTAACTACAGGTTTAATACGAATGTGGCGAATATGTTCAATTTTAGACATTACCCGTAGTAACCATGAGAGGCCATTAATATTAATCGTAGATGAAAAAATGCATCTGCGTATTGTCAGACCTCCCCTCTCATGCGAACAAATAAGAAAGATAAGTATTGAAAAGCTTGAGGAGATTATCATCAGAGAATTAAACTAGCTTGCACTATCCGTGAATAACCACGACCGTAATGTCAAATTTTCGCGTTTGGCATTACAGTACTTCCCCATACGCCAATAAGCTGCGTATGGGGCTAGCGCCTATCGCTTCAGCCAACTCAATGTTCAAGAGCAATTGCACAAACGTGCTCAACATGAGTAAGATCGTGGTACAAGTCGGGTAAGGTCATCTTTTTACGAATGACAACTTTTAAGTTAACCTCTATTTTCCCTTTTTTAATATCTCTGATGGTAATGTTTTCAATGATATTCTTTTGCTGATGAATGCGTGTTATCAAATTTTCAAGCGCATCGCGTTCATCAAGAATGACTCGAACTTTCACTTTACCTGGAAATTGATTCTTAGTTTGTAAGAAAATGATAAATGGACTCAATTTTATTGCCAATAAAAATAACCCTGTAGCAAAGAATGCGTGAAAATAAAAACCGGCACCGCAGGCGATTCCCATCCCGGCAGATGCCCAGACGATTGCCGCAGTCGTGAGGCCAGAAATAGCATCGTCGTGTCGGTGCAGAATCACTCCCGCCCCCAGAAAACCCACGCCACTGATAATCTGAGCCGCCAGACGCATTGGATCGCTACGAATATTCATCGAAATTTCTGCATAGTATTCAGCTGACTGTATTGAAACAACAGTTAACACGCAGCTGGCGACGGACAAAATGACGCAAGTTTTGAATCCGACGGGTTTCCCTTTCGATTCTCTTTCAAGGCCAATAATGCCACCCAGAATAAACGCAATGCTGATTTTGACGATCGTAACTAACGGTAAAAAACCTTGTTCATTGATAATGGCGGCCAGATTATTCATGCAATTACCTTAATGAGACATCCTCAATAATTCAGGAATTTGCTTTTTTCAGGGAGAGATCTGTTTTGCGTTTTGAAAGATCATCCCGGAAGAAAATCAGGAAGAAGACGCTCACCACCGCGGCAACACCGGCAGAAACTAACCAGAATGTCTCCCATTGCGGTAAAGCCTCAGGACCTTGTTCAGTCACGGTACTGTTAAAGATCTGCCCGCATACGGTAGAGGCGAACAGTAGGCCCACGCCGTTGGAGACGATAAATCGCAAACTTTGGGCTTGCGCTTTAATCTCTGGCGCGGCTTTACGGTCAACATAAATATCGCCCACGGTAAAGAAAAAGTCCCAGCAGAAACCCTGTAACATCAAACCGATCAGCACAAACATCATGTTGGCATCCAGAGAGGCATGGGCAAACAACAGCGTACGAATGATCCAGCAAACAGCGCCAAGCATCAGAGTGATTTTGAAGCCTGCTTTCAGTAGGAAGAACGACAGGAGGAACATGAAAACGACTTCACAGGCAATGCCTACCTGCATCATTGTTGCAGCGTTATCAAAACCAAGTGCTTTTAAAAAGACGGGAATATAGGCGGAGTAAGCAGTTTTTGGGATCATCAGTACAAAAATACTGAGCATCAGAACCGTAAAGCTACGATCTTTGAAGAGTGCCAGAGCATCCAGACATAAGAGATCGCGAAGGGTAAAGGCACTCCCTTTAGCTCTTGGCGGAGTATTCGGTAACGTAAAGCAATATAGGCCAAGAACGACACCGGAGGCTGACGCAATATACCAGGTGATGGTGTTGCCGGAAAAGCCCATTTCACCAATAATAAAGCCGATAACCATAAAGCCAAATGTGCCGAAAACACGTATAAACGGGAAGTATTTTACCCCGTTAATATGGCTGAAACTGATACTATTTGCCAGCGCAGTTGTTGGATAAAAAAGTAGTCCAACGAGAAAAATCATGGTCAGCGTCATGCCCGTGTTTTGTGCTTCGATGAACTGCGGAACAAACAACAGAATGCCAGCATTAATTAAATGCAGGATCGCCATGACTTTTTGAGATGAAAAAAAACGGTCGGCTACCATGCCAATAAATAAAGGTGAGAGAATGGTCGCCAGTCCAAGTAAGGCATAGGATGAACCAATTATGGTCGCCATACCATAGGTGCTTAATACCAGCCCCATGGTCATATTCCATGCCCCCTGCATAAAGTACTGTATGAACATCATAATCAACAGGCGTGGTGTTTTATTAAGGTCCATATTGCATATCCTTTATTGATTGATGCTCAGGTTAAGCCCATCCCAGGCGACAAGAATGTTCTCTTTATCGCACGCCGCCACGAGCTCATCATGTAGCAGGCCGCCGCTGTGTGAAATATGTGAGACGATGAGTTTACTTTTTTTATTAAGGCAGCCCAGCTCTGCAAGCCTGTCTCTGGCGGCGAAGACCGTTTCCAGACTCATATGGTTATTTGTACGATTGTCGCCATTAAAGCCGTAGGTACATTCGAGAACGGCCAAATCAATTTTTTTCCCTTCCAGCCACTGCCAGGTAAGCTCAGGAAACCAGCCAGAGTCATGGCCGTAGAAAATTGACTGACCTTCTTTTTCGATAAACCAAGTATAACAAAGCTCCCATTTGGCATGGTTAGCCAGCAATGGGGTAATACGATATCCACGGGTTTCAACCGTCACGAAGGGCACCAGGCAATGAAAAGCAAATCTTTCAGCGCTGTAACCCGGCAAAACCTCTGCCGCACCGTTAATGGCGCGATCATTCCCAAAGATATGTAGCGGATGAGTAATTTCAAATCCGTAACCTTCCATTCGGCTAAAAAGATCGCCGACGTTGAAATGATCGGGATGAGTATGGGTAAACAGTAGCGACCGGATCTCCGTTGCGTCCAGACCCTCACGAAGCAGTTGCTGGCTGAATTCAGGCGCGACATCAATCAACAGTTCATCATCAATAATCGCTGATGAGTGTGTACGTAAGTCTTTTCCTTTACGTATGCGAGCGTGTTGACAGTGCTCACAGCGGCAAAAAGGATTAGGTATCCCTTCAGATGCTGCCGTTCCCAGAAAATGGATCTTCATAATTTCCCTCTTATCACAAACGCAATGCTGTTTTTTTAATCGATAATGTAATAAAACGTAATTGGAACGTGTCAATTATCATTCTACTCTTTCACGCAAACAACGATCTTTTCTCCCAGAAGTGATCCTCTTCAAGGATTTATTATTTTTATTAAAAATTTCATTATGTTGTAATTTAAACCACATCATTAAGTGATTTAGCCTTAAGTAGATCGAGAATTTTTAGAGTAAAAATGACTCAATTTTATTTTGTAACGTTCAAATAATATCAACTACGATAGTTTCCGGATGAACGCCGTGCTAGCATCGAAGCATCAAAGAAAGGATGTAAAAATGCCAACTATCAAAGACATAGCAAGAATTGCCGGTGTTTCGCACGGAACCGTCTCTAATGTTCTCAATGGCAGAGGAAATGTGAGCGTTGAAAAGATTGAAGCAGTTCAACGCGCAGCTAAGGAAGTTGGCTATCAGTTAAATGCACAGGCGCAATCGCTGAGAGCCAGCAAAAGCCAAGGGATAGCGCTGATTTTGCCGGATATTAATACGGAGCAGTACTATCAGCTTTATCGGGGTTTACACCAGGTCTGTAAGCCTTCGTTAAGCGAACCATTGGATCTTTATCTGACGAATGACCTATCCAATCTGGAACTGGAGATTCTGCAAACGCTGACGGCGAAGTCTTACCAGACTATTGTCACCGTCAGTTGCCTGAGCAATAGCCAACCCTATTACGAAGTGCTCAAACTGCCTGCGGAGAATATTCTTTTTGCATATCGACAACCTGCTGGGGCTGAATATTACTTCAGTCTGGATTACGCGACTGCGGGTGAAGAAATAGCAAAAAGGGCGTTGATGCAGCAACCGAGCCATATCGGCGTTTTCTGCGAACCGCTTGAATACGCTCACAGCACATGTTTTATTCAGGCGATACAGGAAACATGCCGAGCGTTGAGTCCGCAAACTAAACTCACGATTTTACCGGCACTCGCCAGTGAATCGAACACCGTCGCATTTGATTTTTTCCGCGGGGCACCACCTGATCTTTTTATCGTTCAGAATAGTGATAAAACGCGTGCATTGACGCAAGCAGCCTGGTTTGGTAGTTCCCGGTCCTGTCCACCAGTACTGCAATTGAGTGATAATCTGCCTGCTGCTTTCGAGGGCGTCACAAGCTACCAGATGGATTATGGTCGCCTGGGGACATCAATGGCTTCCCACATTCGTCAGCCCAAAAACCAGGATAAGCATCGCATTCTGACCAATTGCGGTTTTTCTTTGAATGGCCAGTTCGTACAGCCGCCTGAAGCCGAGGCAGCGCTGAATATGTTGATTTTGCCTAGTCCCTCAACCGATGCGCTGAAGAAACTATTACCCCACTTTTATCGCCAGACTGGCATTAAGGTAAATCTCGCGGTTTATCCTTATGATGAAGTATTTGAAATTCTCTCCCACCTTCATCTGCATCCCTATTACGATCTGCTACGAATCGATATGGCTTGTTTTCCCTGGTTTGCAGAGAAAGTTTTATTACCTCTGGAGTCTGTTTCCCCTACCCTTCCGCTACTCCTGGATAACTTCTCTGAGCAAATTCAGCAGCACTTCGGCCTGGTGAATGGGACCGCTTGGGCAATTCCTTTTGATGCTAGTATGCAGCTCCTGTTTTACCGACGCGATCTCTTTGAGGATGCGACGATAAAACGGATGTTTTATGAAACAACGGGTAAAGAATTAACGCTGCCTGAGAACTTTGCACAATTCGATGAAATAGCGGCTTTCTTCAGTAAGTTGCATCAACCTGATAACCGGCTGCGTCCGATGGGAACGGCAATAACACTGGGTAGTTCAGGGCTTATTGCCACCGAATATCTGCTGCGTTATTACGCTCTCGGCGGACGTCTGGTGCGTGAAGGTGAACCCGTGCAGCTGGATGCTTCACTTGCCGCAATCGCTCTTGATCAGTACCTGCAACAGCTTTCCTTCGCGGTGAACCTACCCGGAGAATGGTGGAGTGACGCTGTTAAACAGTTTGAGCGCGGAAATCTTGCCATGCTGATTATGTATCTCAACTTGTTCAATGACGTTGCGCATACGGCCATTGCCCCTACAATCGGCTATGCTCAGGTTCCGGGACAGATTCCACAACTGGGAGGGGGGTCTATTGGTATGTCCCGCTACAGTAAAAAGAAAAAACAGGTTGAGCAGTTCTTCCACTGGCTCTATTCCGATGAAATTGCGCGCCATCTGGTTCTGTTAGGAGGGAACAGCGCCTGGTCCGGAATCAGCCACGATCAAAACGTTCTCAACGTCTATCCGTGGTTTAATTTATTGAATGAAAAAGGAATGTCAGGAATCAGGGAATCTCAGGGGAATAAAGGGGTGCCCTTTAACCTACGACAGGCAGAGATTATTATCGGACAAGGCGTAACGAACGCGATTAATGGCATTATGGATGTCTCCCAGGCCGTGGAATACATTAATGCACGGATAAAAAATGAAACCGGCAGCTAGCAATATGAAAATGTTCACCTCTTATTTGTACTAACAGATTTTATTCTGCCTGTAATGCTCACGCTTTTACCTACGTGAGCATTAGGCCCTGGAATAGTGAGGATAGCGCGGTTACATCAGATTTCATTTTGATGAAGCCGGAAAACCGCTTTCTTTAGCAAACCAGACCGCCAGGAATGTGACGATCAGCAACACTAGCAGTGCGGGAGAGAATGCGCCCACGCCGATGTGGCCCAGCAGCACGCCGCCAACAATACCTCCGCTAGCAATAGCAACATTCCAGACCGTCACCAACATCGACTGCGCAACATCCGCAGCCTCGCCAGCGCTCCTGGCCAGCGCGGTCTGAAATAAGGTTGCTGAGCCACCGAAAGCCAATCCCCAGACGCCCACAGCAACATAAACCGCAGTAGCATGGGTACCGGCTATACCCAATATCAAAGCCGTAAGTCCGAATAAAACCGTGCTTACCAGAGTTAGCGTACGCAGATAGCGAATTTCCGTTTGTAGTGGCACAGTAAAGGCTGATTTGCATCATTTACCCCTGCTTTTCTGGCTGCGAACTTCTTAATCAAGTTGCCAATCGAGTTCTTATCGATAAAGACAATGAACACACTGGCGATATAAGCGAGATTGCTGCTCAGACCAATAAAGCCGAGAGGGGCATGGATGAACCACGCGATCATCGCGCATATAACCGCGTCTATCAACGTCTTGACCATGGTGCCACCGTTATAGCGGCCCCGTAACGCCATGATGAAAGCCAGTATTACACCGATACCCTACCCTTAGCTGCCAGCAGAGCGTCGATGAAATCTTGTTTATAGGGCATTTTCATAGGCCTCACCTCCGTGATTACGAATGGGGTTGTATTTAAAAGGGGTTAAGCCCGCCGGGCTGGATTTATCAATAAAGCACGTCGTAGATGATTCACGCGGGACCTGATAATAAAAAAGCCATGCAAATGTATAGCCCTTTAATTTGGGAGGTTATTTACAAAATGTAACTGAGTCGGTATCTTCGACTTCCGGACAAAAAAACATATACCGGAACCGGATCTAAACATAACTGCCTTGCCTGCATGAAACCATGTGGGCATTTTTTTATGAAAAAGACCCGCCGAAGCGAGTCTGCTACTACTGTTTCTTTGTTTGTATTGGTTATGGCGCCGGTGCCTCCCGGTGAGCATGCATGCCCCAGCAAACATATCTCATGCTGCATTTACAGGGTTTTCGCTCTATTAGCTGGACGCCGCTCCACACAGGTGGATTCACCATGCTGATACTTTACATTGTTCATAAAAAAACCACATCATGTTGTTTTATATGTGATTTTCATGTCAGGATGTCAAGTTTTTTCAGATTAATATGCATCTGCCGCCGGGTAACGACAGTCACTAGTATAAAAAAAGCCTGCTGATTGAGCAGGCTAACAGGTAGGTGTCATGGCAGGTTCAAACAGAAGCATCATCATCCTGTTAGTTCGAGCTACCGATTTATCAGGAAAGAAGTTGGTCTCTGTTTGCCCCATATAACTTTAGCCCAAATAAAAATAACTGTGTCAGAGTTAGGATTTTTCAAGATGCACTCACAACCTAAGCAGAACGAATAACAACATATAATTATTGAGCCCACCAAGGTGCTTTTGTCTTACATTGACGTGCTCAAGGTTAGAATAGAAAGGGAACGCAAATGCCCGGTCTTAAAAGTATAAAACTCGCACTGTCAGCGGGTTTTAATGCTTGTTGCTCAGTTTATCTAAACCCTGAATTTAGTGAAACCTCAGCATCAGGTTCATGCGTTATCCTGTTTCGGAGGTCACGGCGAATTATCTCAATAGACCAGAACCATACTAAGTGACCAACTATCTCTGAAACGTTTTCATACCATGGCAGGTCAAAAAGAGGTGGTGTTAATCCCATAAGCGGGAATGAAATCATATGGACAAACAGCTGTGCAAGTGCACCAGCCAGCAGCCCCTGCCACAATTTAATCTTAGGAAACACTTCTGCAACAACACAATATCCTACGGCGAAAACGATGGAGAAGATGATGTGTGTCACACCAACCCAGTTAAACGCATGCTCAGCAAAGGTATAAACAGCCGCATTAGGATCAGCTACTCCCAGCCAATCGCGTAAAAAAATGTATGGTGGGTTAAGGAAGTTCCTAGAGCAGTCTATTTGGTCAGCAGCACGAATAAGTGACTCGGGTCCACACGCGCTGGTAAACATGTCGACAGGACTGCGTGGTGGAAGGGGGACTTCAGCGCCCCATTTTACAAATGCCGAAACCACACCCGAAATTAGCCCAACAAACAAAGCAACGCCATAACGCCGCCTGCGAGGTTCCGTCTGTACAAAAAAGTTTTTTAACGCCATAAAACCACCACTTAAAGGAAAAATTTACAGTTTCTTAATATTCCTTAAGTTGGATGCGTATCATTTTGATTGAGATCACGGTTTGCATTCTACTTGCACAAAATTTTTTTTCTTACTTAAACCTTCAAATAGTAGTACTGATTAATTTGGGCATGCTCGTCACTGAGAACTTTTAAGTGTCGTACAACATGTCTCTTCTCGAGAGCCCTGACCGGATTGCAGAAACAAAAAGCCCCGGCCAAATCCCCTTACCTCACAACTCGCCTGGCATGCATTGCGGCCCTTAACTCACTGTAGTGGAACAGTAAAATTGGCCACCTGATTAAAGGTGATATTCTCACCTCAACATAAAACAGGTGACTTAATGAACAAGAAAACTAAGCGTACTTTCACCCCTGAGTTCAGGCTGGAATGTGCCCAGCTGATTGTTGATAAGGGCTACTCATATCGACAAGCCAGTGGCGATGAGTGTCGGTTCTACCACGCTTGAGAGCTGGGTGCGCCAGCTCAGGCGAGAGCGTCAGGGGATTACGCCTTCTGCAACCTCCATTACTGCAGAGCAGCAACGTAAACAGAATGGTGACGGTTTTGGGGCATCCCTGTCTTACAATTTCGACAGCAGTCCGGTGACCCTGGTTGGTGCATACGCTAAATCTGATCGTACTGACTTACAGAATTCTCAGGCACTGGGTTATGGCAGCAACGCAGAAGCATGGGTGACGGGGATAAAATACGACGCTAATGATATCTATCTGGCGGTCATGTACAGCGTTGCGCAAAACATGACACCGATCGGCAGTGAAGGTTTTGCTAACACGTCCAAAAACGTCGAGGCGGTTGCTCAGTACCAGTTTGACTTTGGCCTGCGTCCGTCCCTGGGTTACGTTCAGACCAAAGGTAAAGATCTGGAGCATGGCTACGGCGAACAGGACCTGGTGAAATATTTTGATGTTGGCATGACCTACTACTTCAACAAAAACTTCTCAGCGATGGTCGATTACAAAATCAACCAGATTGATAAATCTGCATTCACCCGTTATGCAGGTATCAGCACCGATGACGTGGTTGCTGTTGGTGTGACGTATCAGTTCTAGCACTCCGGAATATCCTCCCGGGTCAGAAAGACGGGAGGATATTTATATGCTCAGACAAGCCCCGCAGAGCGGAGTGGTGCCGGAGAAAAGATTCCAACTTACAGCCTGTCGGAGCCTCATTCGCGATCCTTCCTCGTTGTGACGGCTGAAACCATGGTGAACAATACCAAGGCACACCGACTATCATCAGGCGGTACTTATCGCCCCAGGCTCCCACGAATGCATCCTACGCCATCAGCGCCGCCTCTTGGCCAAGGCCTGATAAACACCTTCAGGCTACGGGTGACAGCTTTGTAGTCCTTCCAGGCTGTTACGCCCCATATAGATAATGCACAACTGGATAAGATCAGCTTCGTTTTTAAGACCTTTAGCCAGTTAGCTAGCCAGCGCTTTGAATCGCCACGGATAATATGGATATTTCTTAGTTGTTGATAATATTAATTATTATATTCCGTCAGTGGCATCTAATCACTCAAGCCATGCCGACGCTTACTGTTATAAAAATTTCGATGTAATCAAAAATATCGCTGCGGGCTTCTCTTTGAGCCATTTTAAATGACTCTGAGGAGTCTGTTAAACCCGTGAGGATTCAAAAGTTTGACTTATACAGCCCCTAAGTCATAAGTTGACTCAAATCAAAGATGCATTTTATTTAAACCTTTAAGGCTGGACGTTTCATACCTTCATATGTAAGTGTAATTGATACTAATTATTATTATCATACTCATTCATAGGGTCAATGATGCGTATCACAACACTTTCTCGAGGGGCATTAGTACTCTCTGCCCTGCCATTGTTTATTGCAGGTGCCGTTTCAGCAGCCACAGTATCCACCGCACAAAACAAAACCAGCAAAGAAGAGACCCTTGTCGTTACGGCGAACCGCTCGGAAAGCAGCCTCTGGGAAAGCCCGGCAACCATTCAGGTCATCGATCATCAGACGTTACAAAACTCCACCAGTACCTCAATTGCTGATGACCTGCAGGATATTCCGGGTGTTGAAGTCACTGATAATGCGCTGGCAGGACGTAAGCAGATCCGTATTCGCGGTGAAGCCTCTTCCCGCGTGCTGATTCTGATCGATGGTCAGGAGGTCACCTATCAGCGCGCCGGGGACAACTACGGCGTTGGCCTTCTGATTGACGAATCAGCGCTGGAGCGCATCGAAGTGGTAAAAGGCCCTTACTCTGTACTGTACGGCTCTCAGGCCATCGGCGGCGTGGTGAATTTTATCACCAAAAAAGGCGGCGATAAGCCCGTCGCCGGGACGGTGAAAGCGGTCTACAACTCCTCAACCGCCAGTTGGGAAGAGTCCGCCGCTGCCTGGGGCAGTATCGGCCAGTTTGATTACCGTATTAACGGCAGTTATTCCGATCAGGGCGACCGCAAGACACCGGACGGTCGTCTGCCGAATACCCACAACCGTAACAACAGCCAGGCTGTTTGGCTGGGTTATAACCTCGATAACCAGCATTTTGGCCTGTCGCTTGACCGCTACAGGCTCTCCACCCAGACCTATTTTGAAGATCCAGACGGCGAATACGATGCCTTCAGCGTGAAGATTCCGAAGCTGGAACGTGAAAAAGTCGGCTTGTTCTACGATATGGACGTGGGCGGTGACTATCTGAAAAAAATCCATATTGATGCCTATCAGCAGACTATTGAGCGTCAGTTTGAGAATGAGGTGAAAACAACACAGCCCATACCAAGCCCGATGATTCAGGCATTAGCAGTGCATAATCAGACCCAGACCCGTGATAAGCAGTACACTCAGGGCATCACACTACAGAGCAATTTCTCTCTTCCGGCCAATAACGAGCTGGTTCTGGGCGCGCAGTACAAGCGCGACCGCGTCTCCCAAACCTCGGACGGCAACACGACGAATAAATCTGTCACCGGATTCATCAATACCGAAACGCAGACCCGCTCCTACTACGAGTCCGAGCAGAGCAATACCTCCCTGTTTGCACAAAATGACTGGCGCTTTGCGGATAACTGGACATGGACACTGGGCGCTCGCCAGTACTGGCTTTCTTCAAAACTAACCCGCGGCGACGGACAATCCACGGCTTCGGGCGTCAGCAGCGACACCTCTATCCCGAAACAGTCGACGAACGACAGCGAGCTGGTCACCTCAACCAGCCTGCGTTACTCCGGTTTTGACAACATTGAACTGCGCGCCGCCTTTGCCCAGGGTTACGTCTTCCCGACGCTCTCCCAGCTGTTTATGCAAACGGCTGCGGGTGGCGGTACCACCTACGGCAACCCGAATTTGAAAGCTGAACACTCCAACAACTTCGAACTGGGTATACGTTACAACGACAATCTGTGGCTGGTTGACGGGGCGGTCTATTACTCGGAAGCAAAAGACTATATTGCCAGCATCGCCTGCTCTGGCCAGGCACTGTGCAACGGCAACACTACCTCCTCACGCGGCGGATATTACTACTACGATAATATCAACAAAGCCAAAACCTGGGGTATGGAGCTGAGTGCGGAATATAACGGCTGGGTTGTTTCACCTTACGTTAGCGGCAACCTGATCCACCGTCAGTACGAAGGCCAGACGCTGAAAACCACCAATACTGGCGAACCCAGCGTCAACGGCCGCATCGGGGTGAAACACACGCTGATGCTGAGTCAGGCTAATGTGACCTCCGATGTCTTTATCCGCGCAGCTTCAAGCGCCAAAGATGACACTGGCAGCAAAGAAGTCCGCACGCCTGGCTGGGCGACGCTGAACCTCGCGGTCAACACCGAATTCGGCACTGAAGACCAGTATCAGGTCAATCTGGCCCTCAACAACCTGGCCGATAAACGCTACCGCACGGCGCACGAATCTATTCCTGCGGCGGGCTTTAATGCGGCTATCGGCTTTGCGTGGAACTTCTGATGATTAAAAAAATAGCCATTGGACTGCTGGCTCTTACCTGTGCGCTAAGCGCCCAGGCTGCCGGGCGCATTGTGGTGGCGGGCGGTTCGCTCACCGAACTAATTTATGCGATAGGCGCAGGTAACCACGTGGTTGGAGTGGATGAAACCACCTCTTACCCGCCGGAAACCGCCGCGCTTCCACATATTGGTTACTGGAAACAGCTCAGTAGCGAAAGCATTTTGTCACTGCGCCCGGACCGCTTTATTACCTGGCAGGACGCCGGTCCGCAGCTGGTGTTCGATCAACTGCGGTCGCAGAAAGTCGATGTCGTCACCCTGCCGCGCGTCCCGGCAACTGTCGAGCAGATGTACGCCAACATCCACACGCTGGCGAAAACGCTGAGCGTTGAAGAACAAGGTAACGCGCTGATTAACGATATCCGCCAGCGTCTGGAAAAAGTGGCGCAGAGCAGCGTCAGCAAATCAGCACCAGTCAAAGCGCTGTTTATCCTCAGCGCGGGCGGCAGCGCGCCGCAGGTGGCGGGTCAGGGTAGCGTAGCCGACGCCATTATGACGCTCGCTGGCGCCCAGAATGTGGCGCAGCATCCACAGTATCGCAGCTACAGTGCTGAGGCGCTGATTGCCGCCAATCCGCAGGTGATCATCGTGACCTCACAGATGGTTGAAGGCGACATCAACCGCCTGAGCACAATTGCCGGGATCACTCGTACCGCTGCGTGGAAAAACAAACGGATCATTATTCTCGATCAGGCGCTAATCCTGGGGATGGGTCCACGCGTTGCCGACGCCGTTGAAACGCTGCACAGCCAGTTTTGGCCAAACTAAAGGACGTTGAAAAATCCGTTATGCTGAATATGACATACGAGCTGGATCTCACCCCGCACTTTGCGCTTGAGGGCAGTCAACCCTTCAAAGACCGCCGGGCCACTATGCCATGGCGCGGTGCAATCCCGATTGCTAAAGAGCAAATGGAGCAGACCTGGCTGGAGGTGCTAAGCCACACAACACCGTCGCGTAAGCGCCTGCTGTATCTGCATATTCCGTTTTGTGCGACCCACTGCACCTTCTGCGGTTTTTACCAGAACCGCTACGAGGAAGATCACTGCTCGCGCTACACCGATGCGCTGCTGCGTGAGATTGAGATGGAAGCCGACAGCGTGCTGCATCAGTCCGCACCAATTCACGCGGTCTATTTTGGCGGCGGCACACCGTCTGCACTCTCAGCGCGCGACCTAGCGCGGATTATCACCGCTTTACGCGAGAGGCTGCCGCTGGCGCCGGACTGTGAGATAACCATTGAAGGGCGAGTGCTGAACTTCGACGACGCGCGCATCAACGCTTGTCTCGACGCTGGAGCCAACCGTTTTTCTATAGGTATTCAGTCATTTAACAGCAGAATTCGTAAAAAGATGGCCCGCACCTCCGACGGCCCGACCGCCATCGCCTTTATGGAAGGACTGGTGCGACGTGACCGTGCGGCGGTGGTATGCGACCTGCTATTTGGCCTGCCGGGGCAGAATGCCAGACTATGGGGGGAGGATCTGACCATCGCCCGCGATATCGGCCTCGACGGCGTCGACCTCTACGCCCTCAACCTGCTGCCCAACACACCGCTCGGTAAAGCAGTTGAGAACGGCCGCACCAGCGTGCCGCAACCCGCCGAGCGCCGTGACCTCTATCTTCAGGGCTGCGACTTTATGGACCAGGCCGGCTGGCGCTGTATCAGCAACAGCCACTGGGCGCGCACCACCCGCGAACGCAACCTCTACAACCTGCTGATCAAGCAAGGCGCAGACTGCCTGGCGCTGGGTTCCGGCGCGGGTGGCTCGGTGAACGGCTATTCGTGGATGGTCGACCGCAACCTGAACAGCTGGCACGAATCAATCGCCGCAGGCAAAAAGCCGCTGATGATGATGATGCGCACCGCTGACCGCGGGTTCCAGTGGCGCCATACGCTGCAGTCCGGCGTTGAAACCGCGCGCGTTCCGCTGGAAGCACTCACGCCGCACGCCGTTCGCCTTGTCCCGCTGCTGGCACAGTGGCACCGCGCCGGGCTGACACTAGATGACTCAACCTGCCTGCGTCTGACCAATGAAGGACGCTTCTGGGCAAGCAATATTTTACAGTCTCTTGATGAACTGATTCAGGAGCTTAACGCACCGCACATTGCGGTAGAAACCCCATAGCTGGAGTTAATGATGAGCAACCTTTCTCTGCAGGACTTTTTGAAAACCGAGCCAGACGGCACTCTGGAAGCTATCGCCGGGCAGTACAATACCACCCTGCTGGAGGTGGTAAAAAACGTGCCGTCCCACACCCTGGTAACCGGCGACAAGTTTGATACTGTCTGGGATACTGTTTGTGAATGGGGCAAGGTCACCACACTGGTTCACTCCGCCGATGTAATTCTGGAGTTTACCGGCGAGCTTCCGTCAGGCTTCCACCGGCACGGCTACTTCAACCTGCGCGGTAAAAAAGGCATGACCGGCCATATTAAGGCCGAAAACTGCACCCATATTGCCCTCGTTGAGCGCAAATTTATGGCCATGGATACCGCCTCCATTCTGTTCTTCAACGCGGCGGGCAGCGCGATGTTCAAAATCTTCCTTGGTCGCGACGAGCACCGTCAGCTGCTGAGCGAGCAGGTTGACGCCTTCCGCACTCTGGCCACCGTGCTGAAAGGGAAAGCTTGATGAGCCCATGGTTGATTTTCGGGGCGGGTGGTCAAGGCGTTGGGGCGCTGACGGTCGAGCGAGCGCTGGCAGAAAAACGCCCGGTCATCGCGCTGGTGCGTAACCCGGAAGCCGCCGTTCGCCTGGAAGCAAAAGGCGTTCAGGTCGTGATTGGCGATGCCTGCAATGCCGAGAGCGTAGCACAGGCCTGCCAGGCAGCAGGCCCGGCAGCGACGGTGATTTCCACGATGGGCGGCGCGCAAGACTATCAGGCGCACCGTACGGTGATTGATGAAGCGGAGAAAGCGGGCATTCGCCGCATGATCCTCGTTTCATCGCTGGGTTGCGGAGAGAGTTGGCAGTTCCTTTCGGATCGCGCCAAAGCGGCTTTTGGTCAGGCCGTTCGGGAAAAAAGCCTCGCGGAAAGCTGGCTGCAAACCAGCACGCTGGACTACGCCATTCTGCGCCCGGGCGGATTGCTGAACGGAGACGCTACCGGCAAAGCGCAACGCTTCCAGCAGCAGGAAGTACACGGTTTTGTCCAGCGTGCCGACGTGGCCGCGCATATTCAGGCTCTGGACGCTGACCCGGCACTAAACCAACAGGCTTACAGTCTGGTTCAACCGGACCTTAAACCGGTTTAATCTCGTCGCGACGCTGCCAGGCAGCACCGCATCGATGTTATGGAGATTCGCGTGTTCAGGGATTCACACTCTTCCTTCAGCGTATTTATCGGCCTGTTGCTGATGCTTGCGGCCCTCATACTTGTGGGGGCCAGCCAGGGGGCGCTAAAAATCACCTTTGCCTCCTTGCTGGATGAGCAGTATCGCGATATCTGGCTCAATATTCGTCTGCCGCGCGTGCTGCTGGCTGTACTGGTGGGCGGCGCGCTGGCAACGGCTGGGGTCATTATGCAGGGGTTATTCCGCAACCCAATGGCCGATCCTGGCCTGCTCGGTGTCAGCAGCGGCTCGGCGCTGATGGTCGGCGTGGCAATTATCTTCCCAATTTCTTTACCGGCAATTGTGATGCTGTATGAACAGATGATCTTTGCCGTCGCCGGTAGCCTGGTGGTCTGCGCAGTCATCTTTCTGATCAACATGCGCCAAAGCCACAGCGGTATGATGCAACTGTTGCTGGCAGGTATCGCTATCAACGCTCTATGTGGCGCGGCTATTGGCGTACTGAGCTACGTCGGCGATGAACAGCAACTGCGCCAATTGACACTCTGGATGATGGGCAGCCTGGGGCAAGCACAGTGGCCTACGCTGCTTGTTGCCGCCTCGTTTGCCCTCCCGGCTATAATCGCCACTGGCTGGCTCGCCAGCACGCTAAATCTCTTGCAACTGGGTGATGAAGAGGCTCACTACCTCGGCATCAACGTTAAACGTAAGCGCCAGCAGTTGCTGTTGCTCAGCTCGCTGCTCGTCGGTGCCGCCGTCTCGGTGAGCGGCGTTATTGGTTTCATCGGCCTGGTGGTCCCCCACCTGATCCGTATGAGCATCGGCGCTGACCACCGCTGGCTGCTGCCCTGTTCCACCCTCGCAGGTGCCTGCCTGCTGTTGGTTGCAGACACGCTGGCTCGCACGCTGGTACAGCCTGCTGAAATGCCGGTAGGTCTGTTGACCAGCCTGATCGGCGGCCCGTACTTTTTATGGCTTATTCTGCGAACACGGAGAGCGCTATGATTGATGCCCGGAACCTTACCTACAGCCTCAATGGGCGTCGCCTGACGAATAACGTCTCACTGACGCTGCCCGGCGGTGAAATCGTGGCGATTCTGGGGCCTAACGGCGCGGGCAAGTCAACCTTACTACGCCAGCTTACCGGCTATTTGCAACCGGACAGTGGTCACTGCTCACTGTTTGGGAGGCCATTAAACGGGTGGCCGACGGCGGAGCTAGCGAAGGTACGCGCGGTAATGCGGCAGAACTTTCATATGGCGTTTCCATTCACCGTTTTAGAGGTGATCCGCATGGGCCGCCACCCGCATTGTACCCGTAACTCTCGCGATGAGACTGAACATATTATGACGCTGTGCGGCTGCAGCGAATTGGCATCACGCGACTATCGCCACCTCTCCGGCGGCGAACAGCAGCGGGTGCAGCTGGCGCGGTTGCTGGTCCAGTTGTGGGATCCGGAACCGTCGCCAAAATGGCTGTTTCTGGACGAACCGACGTCGGCGCTGGATATTCACCATCAGCAGCATCTGTTCCGTCTGCTACGCCAACTGGTACAGGAACGACACTTTAACGTCTGTTGCGTGCTGCACGACCTTAACCTGGCCGCGCGCTACGCCGACCGAATCATCCTGCTGGAAAAAGGTCTGGTGATTCATAATGGAACCCCGCAGGAAGTACTGACTGAGCCCGTACTGAAAAGTCTCTACCAGACTGAAATTACTGTCACCAGCGCCCATGATTCAACACCTGTTATTCTGTTAGAAAAATGAATATTAAAGGGGCAAAGTTTGCAAATGTTCATAACTATTTAAAAATCGAATAAAAGTAAAAGAGACCAGTAAATTTTTCTCAGGCAAAGATGAAGTGCTATCTCAAATTAGCGGTTATGCATTGAACTGATATTATTGCTCTGGCCTATGTAATTACAGCAATGAATTAATGATTGAAAATCTGTGGGATGATAATATTTGCGTTGCGATACTGTTTCTAATTGTATTTAATCCTGTAAATCCTAAATATTTTATAGTATTACAAAGTTAGGCTATAGAATATAATCAATCAGCCATCCGTTTGTTAATGCGGAAGGCTGACAATATTTTATATTTACTCGAACGTACCTCTGACACAGGACTTACCGTCGAAAACCATACATCTACCGCGAGCGCAAACTTTCTTAATATGTATTTTCGGTGTCAAAACCAGGATATCTGCATTATAAAAAGCGAAGAGCTCTGGCATTATTACAGGTCTCATCAAGATGAGATACCAATTATTCTGTTTACTGTAAATAATATTTTATTACTGCGATTGTGATTACATGTCATTAATGCAACACACGATATAATAGATACTAAAGATAAACTTGTAGAATGGATTCATCTTCAATTCAAATTTAAACTCATTTAAAGCATAAGCCTGTAACACTGATTTCGATTTGAATACACTTATAATAATCACTGTCGATGCAAGAGAAAGTTGTGTGGAGAGATAATCAAATACAGTCATGTCCTTGCTTATTGCTAAACTAATATCTGATAATAACTAGCCAGATCCCCTAGCGATATCGAGCCATAGTGGATAGTCTTTAGGACAAACTCACTTTTCATTTCCTCGGCTAATTTTGGCTGATTCAGAAATAGCCACATAATGGAATAAACACCACCAGTGACAACGGACAATAATACAAAGTTCATGACCTTAGTATCGATTTTATTTTTCAATAAATTTATATTGTTCATTATTAATTTTCCAACGGAAGGTTGAGATACCTTTTTTGGTTTCAATCAGAGCTTCACGAGGTCTGCATTTGCCATAATCACTGTCAGAAGAAACCATATCTGGCCCGTTGTCCATCCGTATCTTCGGCGGATATCCTCGGTTTACCTCTATCCTGTCCAGCTCTCTCACAACCCGCTGCGCCGGGATCTTCAAGTCAATTTAGATCACCAGTGCTTTACGGTTAAACTCATCCATCACGTTGAAGATCCGGAAGCTTCTGCCACAGACCAGCGCAACATGCATAAAGTCTGTCGACCTGTAAGTATCCCGGCAAAACGAACCATTCACTTTTAGAGATCTTCCGACATACTGATAATGTCCCCTGAGGAGATCGCTATGCGTAAGATCCGATTCACTGAACACCAGATCATCGCCGTTCTGAAGTCCGTCGAAGCCGGACGTACCGTCAAGGATGTGTGCCGTGAGGCCGCTATTTCG
>NZ_CABGGS010000002.1 GCF_902158555.1 Klebsiella spallanzanii
GATGGAATATAACAACGAGCGGCCTCATGAATCCCTGAATAACCTGACACCGGAAGAGTACCGGCTGATGGCTGAAAAACCGGAACTCTCAAAAAGTGCATGGAACTGAAGCAGGGGTGCTTACAACCGCACCGGCAATCTCTTGCGCGGGGTTGTAGTCGATTAAACCGCTCTGCACAGCAAAGCGCATAATCGCGGTAGTACGCTGCTGTATACGGGCGGCGACTTCGAGTCGTCCGGATGATTCCACCGCTTTGATGGGGACAAGAAGATCCCGAGTCTTCAGTTCCGCAATGTTCCGCTTACCGATAGCAGCAAAGAGATTATCTTCAAGGCTTTTCAATACACGAGCACTATGAGACTCAGACCACTTCTGATTGCTGGCGTGCCAGTCTCTGGCGACTACTTCAAACGTTATCGCCTCTTGTTCCTGTTCTACCTTAACAGCTTTCTTGTTTTCACTGGGATCAACACCATTAGCTAATAGTTTACGGGCCTCATCCCGGCGTGCCCGGGCATCCGCCAGCGAGACTTCGGGGTATTTTCCCAGCGCCAGCATCTTCTCTTTACCACCAAAGCGATAACGCAGCCGCCAGTATTTGGAGCCGTTAGGGTGAACCAGCAAAACCATACCGTCGCCATCAGTAAGTTTATAGGCTTTTGCTTCAGGCTTAGCCGAACGAACTTTCACATCACTCAGAGCCATGATGAGTATCCTTTCAAGGGTTCTGTGTGGGTACAAACATTATCGAACCGCGATATACCCGCAGATGTACCCGCATCAGTAAGTTGATGTAGATTGAATCAGGTTGACTTAGGTTGAGTGAAAAAGCGAGGAAAGCCTTGCGGATACTGGATTTCAGGCACAAAAAAAGACGTCCGTTGACGTCTATTGATGTTCCGATGGTGCGAAGGCCGCACCGCGATTCATGACATAACCAATTGAAATAAATGTATTTATAAAAACAAGAGGTCACGGTGTATACTCACATGTATACTCAACGCGATTCCCTGTGAATACAGCAGCTAAAAACTATTCTTCATCTTCTTCCACAGGCTCCAGCGCGTCAAGTACGACTCGCACCATGGCAATAGAACCAATGCGGATAAAAGCATCTTCCCCATCTTCGTCGGTTAGCATATAACGATCTGTCGTTTCAGGCTCGCAGTCCAGTTTTTCAAAGAACGCATTCAACTGACCGATATCATCCGCCTCTTCGTTTTGCGGCGCATCAGGCTCAACGCTCAGCGGAATCACAGGGCCACCGTTCACCAAGGTGATATGGACATTAAAATAATCGTCTTCATAGTCGTCTTCTTCTTCGCTCATTATGGGAGCAAAGCCATCAGACAGGAACTGATGAAATACCACTTCGCGCATATTTAACGCATAACGATACTCGGAAGAATCAAGAACGAAGAAGCGCTCTGTGTTTGGAGCGTTTTTTTCCTGAAAATAATAATAAAACCTCCGCTTATCCGCAGCTGAAATGGGCAACAACAAATAGTCCTGTTGTCCCTGAAGCCAAAGCTTTACGGTCCAGAGACCGCTATCCATTTCAATACCGCTTGTGGCTATCGTCTCAAGATCTTCATCAGTTTTACGGCGCTTCTTGTGAAAGTCATTAATCAACTGATCACTTTCCGGGAATACGATATTTAAAGGCTTATCCAGGGCATTGCATATTGTCTGTGCAAGGCCTAGCTTTGCTGCGACCTTTCCGGTTTCTATACGCTGGATTTGCTGTTGGCTGGTGCCGACCATATACGCCAGCTCGCGCTGAGTGATCGACAGTTGGGTACGAAGCTGTTTGATATTGTTCTGTATCATGGTATCGCTCTTCTGATGAGATTGATGACAAGCATTAAAACACAAAAAAGCGTAAAAACACATTTATGTGTTTTCAGATGAATGTTCGGTATAAGTGTGGAAGATTTGAAAGACCATTACCCAAAAGCGAAGATCTTTTACACTCACTTAGCAGCCAGCATTCCCGGATAGTGCTTCGCGATGATATCGTTCATCTTCTCTACCAAATCCATACGCTTAAACGTGATATGACCACAGCCCTTTTGGAAAAGGCGAATAGTGAAGAGATCATCTCCGAATACCTGCTGTCGTGGATTATCGCGAATGAAGTTCATCAGTCGGATAGTTACATCGTGCCGGTTATCAGGAATGGTTTTACCATCCAGCAGGAACAACATGCGTTCTAGATCGGCTAACTGGTCACGCCGCCAGCCCCAACTCAGGCTATAACCCCATTTGTCGTACTTCACCAGATTGTTAACGATAATCTTCTTGCCAAAATAACAGGGGTTATTGGTTTCATAGTCCCAGCTTAATCCCTTGAATACATTGATTACGCCACGCTCAAATACCTCACATTTGCTCTGATGCAGTTGCTGAAAGGTACTCAGGATATTGTCTTCAGAGATCGCGGGGATATCGTCTTTCTCCAGACTTTTGTGCCACTCGTCACGCGCCTGAGCATCCATCAGGCTCAGCATGCCTGATTTATTCATCAGCTCTCGCCAGATGCGGCGATCAATATTGCGGGTCATCGCTTTCATTGCTTTATCGGTTTTTTCCGTGAACCAGCAATCGTAGCGATGGCCCTCCCGCATTCCCCACTCTTGTGCTGTACCACCGCCGATATCGTGGGTCAGAATGGAGATATCATCAAGTTCACTGATAAGGCTTTGAATCCGTGTCAGCGCAGCATTACGGCCTGTAACAATACGTTCAATGCTGGTGGAGCAAATCACATCAGTGTGCCCGGTTAACACTTCGGGTTCATTAACATTATTTCCGGCCATTATTTCTCTCCTTTATAGTCAGAAAAACACCAGCCGTTCAGGGCTGGTGTTGATGTACTTGTGGGATGCGGTTCTTTTTTTCCGAGTCATCGCTTGCCTGAAGTGCTGGCCTGCGGATGTTGCCCTCGGGTAATAGCCGTCACCTCTTTATACGTGCCACGGTTCATCAGCCCCGTAGCCTTTCTGGCCCGGAGAATATCAATGGCCGTAATAAACGGAGACTGCTCCCTGATGCTGAAGCCTGGCCGGTCAGTGCGGACCAGTTCATACTTCTCAACAATAAAATTCAGGGCATCGGCCAGCGAGATACCCGCGTCGATATGTTGCTGAATCACCAGTTCATCACTGAACGGCGTATCGTTAAGCGTGAGACCATAGTGGTGTTCCAGCAGGCAGGTCAGGAGAGTCTGCCAGACATCAACGGGAGACGGACGTGACGATGCCGCCCGCATGAAGGGTAATTTCGTTTGCATAAACGTTATCTCTTTAGTGGAAGATGTAGTTTGCTGAAGGGCGAAGTAGTACGGTGTTATTCTGTGGTGACGGGAGCGGGATAAATCGCGATATAAACGTAGCCATGCGAACCGAGCGTATCGGCCTCGCAGGTCAGGCCTTTTGCATACAGCGTGACGCCATGCTGGTGGCGGGGATTCAGTTCACCGCTGGTGAGCATTAACTCCAGCTGTTTCATCAATACCGGGAAAGCCTGGTCAAGATGGCGCAAATCTGCATCGCAGAACTGACCATCAAAGTTCGCGCGGTCAGCCAGGTAGTGCAGGCGGTTTCCCATCTGGACCAGACGGGCACCAAAACACGGGGAGATACTGCGTCTGAGCCCCCACCAGGGTTCGCTGATATCATGCGTTGTTAGTGTGGTTTTCTTCGACAACATGTAGTCCTCCTTAATCGTGAATTAATTCAGGCTTACGCTGCGTAATACGACATACGGGCCATTGCGGTCCTGGCGGCGCTCTGCGAATACGGCCAGTACACCGCTGATATCGTCCACCTCGCGACCGGCATAGTGGCAGATACTGCCGGACCATTTATATTTGCCGGTACAGAAGCGAAACAACCGGGACCGTGGATGCTGGCGGTATATCGCCATTGCCTGACGTTTACTGATAATTTTCATTATTAATCCTCCCTTATAACCAGCCCCGTTCAGCAAACGAGACGATATCCATTCCGCCGATAACGAGGTGGTCCAGAAGACGTACACCCACAAGGTCCAGAGCATTCTTCAGTCGCTCAGTCACCCGTCTGTCAGCCTGGCTGGGTTCGGCATGGCCTGAGGGATGGCAGTGCGCGACAATGACCGCTGCCGCATTGTATTTCAGGGAGGCTTTCACCACTTCCCGTGGATGGACTTCGGTATGGCTGATGGTGCCTTTGAACAGCGTTTCGTGCGTAATCAGCCGATGCTGGTTATCCAGCAGCAGCAGAACAAATGCCTCTCTTTCCTCCATGGTCAGCTGGAGCCGTAACCAGTCACGAACTGAGCTGCTGGACGTAAACGATGCGCCGGGTTCGCGTAACTGGCGCTCCAGCAGGGTCAGTGCCTCGTGGATGGTCTGTTGTGCGGAGGCTGTCAGTTCATATGCAAACAACGGTAACTGTTTTTCCATGGTGCAGTACCTCAGTCGATGATGTGCATAATGGCGTTGCACTCAGGGTGGTTCAGCGCGTAGTCCCGAAGACGGTAATAATGTTCCGTCATGACATCGCATTCCGTGCGGCAGGCATGGTGGCTGTAAGCAATCAGACAGGCCGCAATACCCGCAGCTTCAGCACTCATTTCAGCGCCGTTACCATTCAGGATATTGAACAGAGACCAGGGACCTTCACTCTCTTCCGGAGCCATGAAAGCACCACCGTTGCTGAGAGTGTAAAAAGCCCAGACGCCACCGTTGTAATCCGCACACAACCGGTCCATCCAGGCAAAGATGCGGGGTTCGAGGGTTATCCACTCCGGGATACGACCAAAATGCTGAGGCCAGAAACGAAGGTGCTGTTCATCTTTAACAGGTATGGCACAAAGAGTGTCTGTCGGAATGGTGTTATCCGTTAATGCGTTGTTCATGATTAATGACTCCGGAAATAAAAAAGCCAGCCGGTCAGGGCTGGCGGGAAAGGCTGAGACTGAAGTCTGGTAAGGCTGGTCAGGACCTGCGGATGCCATAACGAGCAATGTAGCGATTCAGCATCACTCCGGCTTCAGGTTCAAAGTTCCATGCCCGCCAGACCATCACTCCTTCGCAACGAATAACCAGACGAAAATGCGTTCCCTGGTCGTCTTCAATGGCGACGTTGTCATATTGCGCTGCGATGCCTGAGACCTGCTCACGGGTAAACGGGCCGGAGGGAAGTTGCGGATGGGTTTCGGTGTTCACGGGTATGTTCCTCCGCATCGAAGTTATGCCTGTCCCAGCAGGTCAAGCATATTCTCTGCCATCACCCACAGCGCACGATTAAGTTTCACATCGCCATCGATACCGTTCACAGCACGGGTACGGTTGCTTCGCCCTTGTGCAGTGCGACCCGCCAGTCCTCCCTTCATCAGGTTCTCCTGCACCCGCTGGTACACCGTCCAGAGGTCATCACTGCGGTCTTCGTAACGACGTGGCGTCAGTATCTGAGCAGTCGTGACGGGCTGGTGGTCTTCACCAAAACGATAGTGCAGAGCCGCCCTCGCCATCGCCTGCTGCGCTGGTGGTGGTAACAGAGCCGACTGCATGGCATCACGTCTCTCTTCCACCCGGTCAAATATCCCCAGAACCTCATAAGCCCCTTCAATAACTTTCTCCACCACATCCCCTTTATGAGGCACCCGCACTTCGCCGAATGACTGCCCGCAGACCAGTCCGTTGGTACAGACACCACGAAACAATCCCGGCAGCATCTGATAGCTGGATGAGCCATCGTGTGAATTGAGGAGGATAATTTCGGGCACCTGCTGGCCGGTGAACTGCCCGGCACGACGCAGGCGCAACATGTGTTTGGTGTGCTCCCGTCGGCGCTGGTCCCTGACGCGGGTCTGGCAGGCAAAGAAAGGCTCAAAGCCTTCTCGCTGCAGACTGTCGAGCAGGGTGATAGTCGGGATATACGTGTACCGCTCACTGCGGGATTCATGCTTTTCTTCGCTGAACACACTGGGAACGTGGGTCATCAGCTCTTCACGTGTTAAAGGACGGTCGCGGCGTATCTGGTTCACCCGACCAAAACGACTGGCTAATTTCATGGTCAATTTCCTTTCTCAAAGAAACAAAAGAAAAGGCCATGCCCCTTACGGAACATGGCCTTTATTTCTGATTGATATAAAAACAAGTATTGCTCTCAGAGGCTGCGAAACCGATGCCGGAGCGAGTTAATTCGTGGGAACCCGCTTTTCTCAGTCAAACAAGATGCGATGAGGGATAATATTACCACTCACCTGCTCATCGTCATCCTGACCGAAGTTAAGTTTGCACCAACCAGTCTCTGTTATACAGATAGATTATGTATTCCTGAATTTTTATGCATGTTGCCTGCACCCCCTTATTTTATTTTACTTTTCAACTCAGAATTGAGATTCTGGATTTTAATATTTTCGGGTTCATTATAAATGTTGGTTTTTAGTACAGAATTAACATCGTCGTTTGGCGCATAGCGGTGGAGAGAATATGAATTCTCCACGTTGCATTTTCAGTATCCAGAACATCCCCCTCAGGTGGTTTGTAAAGAAAGACAAGGGGTTTCTCGGAGAAGGATTTATCATTTTTTTCATACACCCCCCAACAAATAACTTACTTTTATCAGATGACGAAGTCTGATGAATAAAAAGAAGATGTGAACATTTATTTCTTCCCCCTTTTGTCACTACACTTTTGAAAGTGTGATATCTGACGGTTCTAAAGTCAAGATAGCTTATTGCATTACAACATTTTTCATTGAGCGAAAGCATGTTCATTAAAACTAAAAGGGATGCAATATATATTACTGACTTCGTATTTAACACTGACCTCAATGGAACTGTGCCCTTGCCTTTAAAATTATACTCAACATTTATTTTTAAAAAATATTAACCACAAATCGGAAAATGTAACCATTGATCTGTCGAGCATGCCTACCCATTCACGGGGCATAAATCTATTAATTACCCCTATATCTCCATCAATTACTTAACAGAATTTACAACATTCAACTTTCCTACATTCATATATTTAACATAATCAGAATATCCCAGGGATGGAGCTTTTCAGACCCAGCCACCCAACGCGGAATGCCTTTATCGAACGATTCAACCGGACATACAGACCCGAAACACTGGATTTTTATCTGTTCAGAACACTGAATGAAACACGAAAAGTTAAAGCACGCTGGCTGCCAGAATATAACAGCGAGCGCCCCCATGAATCCCTGAATAACCTGACTTCGGATGAATTCATCCGAAGTCTCCGGAAAGACGAGGATCTCTGATTTAGCACTGCACTGAATTTGGGCCAGGGTCAAAATCCGGAAATCTCAAAAAGTGCGTGGAACTAAAACGGGTGTACTTACATTATGTCTACCTCTCGCTCAAAGCAGTCCATTTTTTCGATTCAAAGCTAACCGATTAATATTTAATACGTATCATCAAGTCAGACCTAATATTGATTTATGAGTACATTGGTCGTCTTTAATTCCATAGCCACTACACCCCCAGAACTCTCCAAACTTACTCTGCTTTAATTTCATAGGCCTGCCACATTTTTCACATATTTTCATTTTGTTATCACACGCAGGATTATTGCATTGGCTGTAACTTCGCATATCAAATGAAGGTGCAGCGCATTTTTCACATACCCTTGCCTTTCCTACTGTACATCCCAGTCCAGTACTACAACTGTAATAATCTCCAAACTTACCCTTTACCAGTCGAAGGTAGCCTGGCTCGCAGTATGAGCACTTAAACATTTTGCGATACTGCTCTTTGAAGGTATCAGAGACGATTTGCAAATCGTATTTTGGCGTAAGAAGCTCGGTAATAAAGTCAGATGGTGCTGTTGGATCGGCAATGATGTAGCACTTGTGCCTTGCACGCGTGATACCCACGTACAGGAGGCGCCGCTCTTCAGAATGCGGGAAGGTGTCCAGAGAGGGTAACAGCGCTTCGATGACAGCATCATCTCTGTTTTCGTTAGGAAAGCCTGTTTTCCCCTGAGAAAAGCCAATCAAAATACAATAGTCCGCTTCAAGCCCCTTCGATTTATGAAAACTCCAGAATAATATGTTTTCTTTAAATTCAGCGCCCCATACAGCCTGTTTGGCTTCTGCTAATAGGTAATTATAGCGAGCGATAATAGCTATCGATGCGGTGGGTTCGTGCTGCCTTATTTTCTTTACCACCTCCAGCGCTTTGTCGCATAAACTCCTTTGAACACCGACTTTATCATCAAGAAGATAAACCTGAGGCTCCTCAACTTTATGATGAGTATCAATCTCCTTTTTATACTGCTCGGGGTTTTGCATAATGAAAGTCCCGGCAGTTTTGGCTATGCTATTGTTGTACCTGAACGTTTTCTGAAGTTTGGTTAACGTGCAATGACCAACAAGATCCCCAAAGCGTGTAGTTAGCTCCAGTTTACCGCCGGAAAACCGATAAATGGATTGCCAGTCATCCCCGACAACAGTCAGAGAAGGTGTAGGACCTTTTGCTAAAATGCACTGAATGAATTCCATTCTGGCAGCAGAAACATCCTGAAATTCATCAAGTAGAACATATTTCCATTGGGGGATATATGCCCCATTGTCAATAACCTCTATCGCCCTGATGATCATGTCATCAAAATCAATTGCATTCTGATGCTTGAGCTCATAAATATAACCACTATGCAACTCATCTAATATTTCGGTATATTTTTCAGCATTAAATATTTTCGCCGATGTTAAACGCTCTAATATTCCTTTTTTATCTAACCTTTCGACGCGGATTGACTTGAGAGCTTTCGTCATCAATTCAGCCCAACTTCCTAACTCCTGCTGTTGGTTCAATTTTTCAAAAATTTCATGTGGGCTCATAGGATCACAACTGACCCCTGCCGCAGCTAGTTTAGTCTTAAATGCTGGTAGTAAATTTTTCTCCTGCCATTCAAAATGAAATGTTTCGATCAACGTAGTTCCACACTCTTCATGGAGAGCGCGCTTTTTATTTTTAATTTCACTGTACTGGCTGGCATCAATGTCTGGTCGAGTTTTCCCGTTCCGGTCAGTACCATAGTGCTCAATATAAATATCTGTATCTTTAATGTGAAAGTCGGGACGGTAGTCGAACCCCAGCTCCAGCCGCCGTTTCGTTACATACGGTGATTCATACTCATATTCTATTTTGTTAACATGCATGAAGTTAGCCAGCAAAAGTTCTTGGTAACCTCTCACCTTTTCGCCACCCAGCGTTCTGAAATCATTATCACGTAGATATTTTTCATACTCCGATTTCGTATTGAACTGCATAGCATCGACGGGCGGGGTCGTCAGCTCAATCAAATCAAAAACGCGCGCTGGGTCGGCGCTGATATATTCATAAATCCATTTTGTAACCCACTGTTTAAGTTTATAGTTATCCTCAGCAAACACACTCATCTGAGTGGAAATACTTGCATCTCTGAGTATCTGTCTGCCCAACGCATGAAAAGTGGAAATATAGGGTTTGGTGACCAGAGTTACATTTCCATTAATAGCTTTGCTTTCCAGACGTTCTTTCAGCTCACTTGCTGCAGCCTTGTTATAAGCAAGAACAAGAATTTCAGAAGGTTCAGCGAGTTTTCTGTCGATCAGGTCTAGAGCTTTAGCAACCATAACGGATGTTTTCCCCGTGCCCGCAGCGGCTAAAACCATATTACGGTCATTAGACCTTAAAACACCTAATCGCTGCTCAGCTGTGAGAGGATTCGCTTCCACAACATCAAAGAATGCTTCACGTTTATAAAGTTGGTAGCTTTCATGATATTCACGTAGGGATGCCATATCCAATGGATAGAATTTTACCATCGCCTCAATCCTCTCAATAACCGAAGCGGGTAAATACGTCTTCCAGATTTCAGGTTGCACCATGTAATGTTGGTGCAGTTCTGACAGCATGCTTTCAATCTGCTCTGACCAGGTGTCTCGTGGGTAATGGTTAATCACTAAAGCATCAAATTCAGAAAAACATGTTCTCAGGTAATCCTGAATATGTTCTGAGACAGATTTGTTGATAAACCTCAGAAAATTTGCTGTTGCTCTTTTTTGCAAAAATCCGGTTTTAATCTCAGTACCATCGGAACGAAAACGCAACTGACTTCCCAGCACCGACTCATCAACATGCGCAAACGAACGCATCGCCCTGAGAGGGTAATGGGCCACTTCTTTACCCTGAAGGGAAAACCATAACGTCTCTGAAGTCGAATTGACTGAGGGTTTTCTAAAAAGTTTACCAAGGAAGTTAACCTGTACAGAACTGACTTCATTCATCAAAGTTTCACTTAGTTGCGCAATCTATTCATTTCCTCCATTCTCTCTGACATTATTTTTTTACGCAACACCCACCTGATTGTAAGCGTCCAGCGAGAACCGTATTGACGGGGATGTGTTATTCAGTTGACAGCGCTACGCGCCAGGGGAGCAGTTCACTCACCTGATTGACCGGTCAGTCAGCTATGGCGTGTAGCTTTCTGGGTACACGCTGTTCAGTTTGCACGTCCCGACCAGGCTGTACAGTAGCGTTCCACGCTCAGTATAGTGGTCTAGAGCAACGCGTTGAACTGCTGTGAACGGTATGAGTTTCTTTAGCTCAGCTATGATAATCCGTCGGGCTTCAGTACCGATAGATGCGCCTCCTTTGACAATCCCCGTCAGTCCGACAAGTTTTCCGCCATCACTACGGCTATTATTATCTTTGACTTTCGGCAGTGAAACTAAGGCAGCCAGCCCCCCTGACGCGCCAGGATTTCAGTCTTGCAATACAGTGGCGTGTGTTCACAGTACTTGCCCGTTAACACGCGGGCCGGCAGGCCCGGTCCGGCTATGCCACGGTCGATGGGACGTGATGGCGCAGAGGCTTCACCGATGCAGTCGCATCGGATGCAGGCCTTTTTCATCCTGACCGTGCGGGTCACTTTCAGGGCGCTGGAGACCAGTTCCTGTTGCTCCGCACCGACTTCGCTGAGGTACTCCATGTCGTTGCCGCATTCCGGACAGCAGGTTGCGAGGCGGTCATAACGTTGTGTGACCATGGACAGTCGTCTGGCATTAAGCTGTCGTTGTCCTGATTGGCTCTGACAATCAGGACAACGAAGTTTACAAGGCGATGTACGAGCGCGATTTCGCCGGTCACCGCTTTGCTGGCGGGATGCTCAATAACCGGGGCGGTTCAATATGACACTAATCAAACATTTATGCCTGTTCCGGAATTACACTGACACATCCTGTCATTACCCCAGGCTAGGATAATCTCATTCTTCTTCTGGCAAGGACGAAACCGTGAATACGACGAAAGGAGCGAGTGAGAAGCTCGCGAACAGACTGGCTGAGATCATCATCCAGTTGCATCAGAAAAGTCAGGTAAGCCGTGTCGAACTGGCAGAAAAATTCCATGTATCTGCTCGTACAATCTTTCGTGATTTGAATCGCCTCAGCGCCTTAATAGAGCATAGCGGTGGAGACAATTACCGCCTCTCTCCTGAGTTCCGTCAATCCTTGCTGATGAGCGATATTGACCACCTGATTAAAATTTCTGGCGCTGCTGAAATCTTTGCCGGCCAGAATGCTGGATTCTGGTCCTCTCTTCTCAAAGACGATCAGCATCACGAATTCTCAGTAAAAACAATGTCCCCTGAATATCTGGATAAAAGTAACTTTTCCCAGACTTTTGGCTTGCTGCGACAGGCAATTAATTCGCACAAATATTGCTCTTTTCACTATAAAAACAAATCACGCCTCGTTCAGCCGTATCGGTTGGTTAATTCAAAAAATATCTGGTACCTGGTGGCCGTTGAAGAGCAAAAACCGAAAAGCTTCCTGGTAAGCGGCATCTCCTGGTTAAAACGGGAAGATGGAACGTTCGTGCCTGAAAAATATATCGAGCAGTGTATTGAGCAGGAAGATGATGTCTGGTTTAGCCTGAATAAGTTTCCCGTCACACTGCATGTCGATGCCAGTGTTGCCCATTATTTTTTACGTCGAAATGTTTTGCCTTCCCAAGTCATTACTCAGCACCATAATAACGGCAGTCTTGAAGTTATTTGTGAGATAGCCGATGAAAGACAATTGCTGCCGTGGATACGCTACTGGTTGCCTCATCTGAGAATTGTTTCACCTCAAACCTTACACTCGGTGCTCATACAGCAACTGAATGAAGCACTTAACCTGTTCTCATCCCCAGAAGAAATAAATAAGGAGCAAAATGATGGCTGTAAATGAGACTTTAGATAAGGCTGCACCAGCGGTATTAGATTTATCACATCTCTTCGATGAGTCGTTTCTGGAAAATCTGGCGGACGATGTCAACCTGGAACTGGTTCATGATGGTAGTGATTTGGTGGCCACTGCCATCGTTTTAAAAGAATTTACTCATCAGATCAGCCAGCATCCGGACGCAGAGCCCGAAACCTGGCTGGTTGCTCAGTTTCGTAAACATGCCGAACTCTGGGAAAGTGATACCCTTCTTGTCAAAGATGCCAAAGAGATTATCAGTACGGTCAATCGCCAGCGTGAATTAGCTCAATCCCTGACAATTAGCCTAGAAAAGGGCAAGAGCCGTAATAACTGGCTAGCTAAGCAACTGGAAAATTCGGCTAAGTGTCACGGCGTTCTCAGTGTCAGGGATTATGCCCGGGGCATTGATGAGGCTCTGAATGAAGCGAACAAAAAAATGGCAACGGCCATTTTCCGTACTGATGGCATGATTAATATGAACCCCAATCTTGATGGATTCATTGCTGAAGTTCATCACGTCAATACCTTTAATGTGAATGCAAAAGCTGCGGGGTCATCATCAAGAGCTGAGCTGGTCATTAATCCAGGGAATGTTTACAATAAAAACTCTGTAGATATTCAGATCAAAGACGCTAATGGTAAAGTTGTGCGCCGTTATCAGTCGAAATACTGCGCAGATGCTAATGCGACTCAGACGGCCTTTGAGAAAGGTGATTATCGTGGTCAGGGATCATTGGTCCCTGAGAATCAGTCAGAAGGGATGACACGTAAATCTGTTGAAGTCATTGAGCATGATGGCATCAAATCCACGCCGCTTTCTAAAGAAGAAGCCGTTAAGCAACGTGAAAGAGCCCATCAGGAAAAGAAGGCCACAGATATCGACTGGGCCGTTGCCGACAGCAAAACTATTGGCAAGGAGTTAGGAAAAACTGCCCTCATTTCCGCAGGCCTTGGCGTCGCTTTTCAGGCGGCCCGAATTTCTGGCCGCAGGATCTGGAATCACTTGACAGGCAAAGAGAACAACTCTGCTCAGGAGGACATTCGTGAGTTTGTCACTTCATCGGTTACCACTGCAGGTGGAGCATTGCTGACGGTAGCTATTTCAGGTGGATTAACTGTTGCATGCAAAAAAGGATTTTTAGGCCAGGTGATGAAAAACTCCCCGGTCGGACGTCTGGCTATGCTCGGGACTGTTACGGTCGAGAACCTGAAAAATATACACGACCTTGCCATGGGTAAGATTTCAAAAGAAGAAGCCCTGGATCGCATGGGCAGTACAACGGTCACTACGCTTGCAGGTATAGCCGGAGCCGATACTGGCGTGACTTTAGGCGCCACAATTGGAACCATTTTTGGTCCAGTAGGAACTTTTGTTGGCGGAATGGTTGGCGGGATAGCGTGTGGCATGTTGGGGAGTACGATAGGAGATAAAATCTACACGGCGTCTAAATCCCTCGTTAAGTCAGTAGCTTCTTCCATCGGTAACACAGCAAGCGCTGTTGGACAGAGTGTATCAAATGCTTTTAATTCTATTATCAGTTTGTTCAGTTAACAGGACCTGACTTGATGGATAATTTATTAAAAAAACGTCTTGTTTCCTGGTTAAAAGCGGGAAATACCGGCTTTTATTTGCAAAGTAGTGAAGAAGAACGGACTGACCAGCTTTTAACGGCTTTCTCCAGAGAGTCAGGTCTTGTCTTAAGAGAATGGAACCTGGCGTGGGGATGGGTTGATTTTAAAACACGCAGACCTGTACAGGAGTTAACCCAGCATGCCCCCGGTTTCGAAACCATGCTGTCCGGGCTGGTGGATGATGATCCGGAAAATACAATTTATGTGTTCCGTAATATACGAAGTGTCCTTGCCGCTTCGCCTTTGGCTGTGGTAAGGCTTCGGGAGTTTCTGATGAGATTACGGCGCCATCATCAGGGCGAGAGCTGCGTAGTCTGTATTGATGAGCATGCCGAACTTTCCGACCTGCTTGAACCGCTGATGAAGCTTATTGAAATCCCTCTTCCGCAAAAAGATGCCATAAAAAGTAGAGCCTGTGACTTTGCCAAATCTCACGTGCTCGAAGTGCCAGAGGCTCTATTAAACAGGGTCAGTACCACACTTACGGGGCTGACATTCAGCCAGATTGACCAGTCGCTGATGCTGGCATTGAATATTCACGGTACGCTTGATGAACAAGCAGTGTCGACCTTGCTCAAGGAAAAAGAGCAAATAATTGGCAAAGGTGGCGTACTTGAGATGGTCAGGGTCAGGGACAGCATGGAGGATATCGGTGGTCTGGAAAATCTGAAGGACTGGCTTAAGCGTAAGGCTGCGGTTTTCCTCCGGCTTGCGGAAGCAGAGGAAGCTGGCATTCAGCCGCCTAAAGGAGTGCTCGTAGCCGGGATGCCGGGATGTGGTAAATCTCTCACTGCTAAAGCTGTTGCCGGTTTGTTCGAATTGCCCTTGCTGAGGTTAGATATTGGTTCGCTACTCGGCAAATATGTGGGCGAAAGTGAACACAACATGCGACGAGCCCTGGGAATGGCCGAATCAATCAGCCCATGTATCCTGTGGGTGGACGAACTGGAGAAGGCTTTCGTTGGTATAGGCTCATCGAACGCCTCAGAAGTGACGTCAAGGCTTCTTGGTTATTTCCTGACATGGATGCAGGAAAAGAAAAGTACTGTTTTCGTGGTGGCAACCGCAAACAACGTGACCGCCTTACCTCCTGAGCTGTTGCGCAAAGGGCGATTTGACGAGGTGTTCTATGTCGGATTTCCCTATATATCCGAAAGAAAAGAAATCCTCAGAATTCATCTTAAGAAAGCCTGGGATATGTTAACGACTGAACAGCAGCATCAGTTGGGTTCGCAGAGTCGGAATTTTGCTGGTGCCGATATTCATAATGCGGTAAATGATGCACGTGAAAATGCTTTCCTTGATGGTGAGGATTTAGATTTCCAAAGACTCAGCAGAGCCCTGAAAGCAACTGTACCTTTGCGCGAAACGTTGAGGGACCAGGTAAGTAAATATGAGACGCTGTTCGATAAAATGAAGCTTAAGGCTGCATCGCACATAGATGGCCTGAGCGTCTCACAAATGATTGCCAAAGCGGATGATGATAATTATGTCGAACGATTGAAAGTTGCTGAGAATGAGGAGTGCACGGAAGATCTTCTCGAAAAACTCTCGGAAGATACTTATGCGCCAGTTCGTTTAGCCGTGTTTAAAAATCCGGGCTGTACCCAACGATTGTTATCGAAGTGTATTACGGGTTCAGAAAGTGATGATAAAAAGGACCAGGAAATACTTAAAGCAGCCTGTGTTCACCAGAATGCGCCGGCCAACCTTTTAACATCCCTGATAGAGCGAAAAAAATTAAGTAAAGATATCATGCTGTCTATAGCTGAGGGGGAATATTGTAGTGCTGTGGTGCTCGATGGATTAATGGCTGTTAAAGATAGTGCGCTTAATCAGGCTGTATTACGTCATATTAACTGCGCTGACAGTATTCGTGATGAATACGTCAATTCTGGCACACTAGCATTGAAAAATGCACTGGCGTCAAATCCAACCCTAAGCGAGGCACATCAAAATATCCTTATTGAGGACAAGCGAGTAAGAGTTTCCTTAGCCAGAAATGCATCAATTACGGAGTTGAACAAAAAAAGGTTAGCTTTTGATACGGATCCTGCTGTAGTTCGAGCTTTCGAAGAAACTTTATTAAATGACTCATCCGAATTTGAATGCAAGAGTAAAGATAGTAAATCAGACGCATTGTTGCTTGAAATAAAAAGCACTAAGCCTGCTACCTTGATAGAAATAGCAAGTAAAATTAACCTTCCTGATATAGTTCAGATAAAATTCGCACAAACCATCAATAATATTTCCGCCCTGGCTGAGTTTGCCAGGAATCCTACGCTGTGTTTAGAAGCCCAAGATATATTAGCCATAAAATGTGGTTCCACAATTAGGTCTATTTTGGCCAGCAATGCACATCTTGACAAAAAAACACAGGAACACTTATTCATTGAAGGAGACGAGTCAATACAAGAAATAATCGCTGAAAATAATTCGATTACTGAAAGTATACAAAACAGAATTATTGAAAGTGGTAAACGTAATCTTATACTATCCCTTGCTTATAATTCAAACATTACCCGTGATGCATGCCTCGCAATTTTTGATATGGAAGACAGGAGGTTGCATAAGGTTTTATCGAAAAACCCTGCTTTGCCCGAATCTGCTCAAATTAACTATTTGAACTGTGAGGATAATGATGCGGATGAATTAAGACGTGGACTTAGTATCAATCCGGGCATATCTCCAGTTGTTTTTGAGACCTTAGCATCGAATCCTGATTTTCATTTCTTGTTGCTATCAAATCCTTCAATTTCTTCATTTGACTATAGTAAGATTAAATCTGAATTTATGGGCAGGGAAGTAACAGACTATAACTCACACGCGCACAAATTATATATGAATAATCCAAACCTCCCCGAGTTTTTTCAACATTACTTTATCCAGTCCGCCCAAAGAAACCCCTACGCATTAAAGAAAATAGCGGCTAATATTGGTATATTACCCTCATCACAGGATATACTCGTCGACAGTAAAGTCCTTGATGTTCTTTTAAATTTAATCGATAACCCTTCAAGCACAATTCGCACTATAAAAACAGCAAAAGAAAATATCACCAGGAATCCTAAGCTCTCTACTGAGTTACGAGACTTATACCGTTCTGAAATCCAAAACCTGGAAAATAAAAGATTATCAAATCAGTGCAAATATACCACCTCCAGTAAAGGTTTAATTATAGACCCAAAAACAATTGAAGAGCTTAATTATAACAAAGGTGTGCAACATAACATTGATAAATTAACTAACATTCGCAACCTGATATCTGAGTTAGAAATTGAAAAGTCTGAAAAAGCCTCAGGATTTGCTTCCATGCTTTGGAATAAAGCTCGCTAAAGTTAACTATTTGTTTAAAAGGGCGTTTACAAGCGTCCTTTTAATAAATACATTCAATACAAAACTTGGAGCATCTTAGGCATATAAATTCCTTTTACCACTTAGATTTGGAAAACCAGAATGATGTAAATCAAAAAATTAAAGAACTCCAGATATTCACACCGCGCCAATCTGATAGACTTAGTTAACGCAGATAATTTCAGAAAGAATTATGTAATGAAAGCTTATATAAAAGTAAGCGTAAACTCAGCGCCGTATGTAGCCATCAAGCCAGTACTGGTAACTTAGATGTCCGTCTGTATAGAAGGACATCTAAGTATGGAATCCCAATCCTGGCGAAAAGAACTCCGTAAAAATTATTCGTATGACTTCAAGCTCCGTATAGTCGAACTTGCTTAACGTCCCGGTGCCTGCGTTGCTCAGATTGACCGTGAAAACGGCGTCAACGATAATGTCACCTTCAAATGGCTGCGACTCTGGCAGAATGAAGGCCGTATATCACGCCTACTTCCGGCTGCCATAGGCACTTCATCATTACCAACAATGTTACCTGTTGAGGTGATACCGGATCCGACACCCTCTCCCGGGATGAATACAGACCCGGGTCAGTTCCCCGCACTGAATGCCTCATCCTGTTGTGTTGAGTTCCACCACGGAAAAATGACGCTTGAGAACCCGTCATCAGAGTTGCTGTCGGTGCTGCTCCGCGAGCTAACCGGGAGAAGCCAATGATATCCCTCCCGTCAGGCCCCCGTATCTGGCTGGTTGCTGGCGTCATGGATATGTGTAAATCGTTCAATGGTCTCGGCGAGCTTGTACAGCACGTACTTGATAAAAACCAGTTCTCCAGCCACCTGTTTATCTTCCGTGACCGCAAGGGCGATACCGTAAAGATCTTCTTGGCTGATGCTGATGCCCTGTCCCTGTTTACCAAACGGTCGGAAGGAGGCGTGTTTATCTGGCCTGCTACCGAGAGGGCATATAGAATTTATAAAATCCTGACAAAAATGTGCAGAAATGGATTTGATGACATTTTTAACTGCCGACAAGATAAAATCAGAGTTATAATCTAAATAAAGACATGAAACATAGAATTCCAGCACAAGATGATATACAAAGTTACTAAAATAAGTTATTGCGATGCTGTAAATCAGAATGCGATAATACACTGACAGGGTTTTTAATTACTATATCCGGTTCTTATGATGCAACGGTCCATAAGTCTTATAAATGAAGCAAAATGCAATGAGGCCTTGCTTGAAAACATAAGATACCCAAAACATTTAAGTCTTGTTATCTGTTTATCATCATTGAATCATTTTTAAGGATAAAAATTGTGAATAATCTTAACAAAAAGATTGCCTGCCTCTTGATTTCAACATCTTTGCTGCTTAGCGGCTGTGCTAATACAGGAAGTACTTTACTGTCAGGAACAAAACCGGACTCTCGCCTGACAACGACTGAGCAATCCCAGTTTTTTAGCGCTTCCGGCGCACAAGGTTGTGGTGTCGGGGCTGTATCTGGTGCAGCTTTGGGGGCTCTAATTGGTGCTCTCGCTGGTGATACCAAGAAAGCCCTGGCTGGAGCCGCAATTGGTGGTGCTACGGGATGTGCGGCCGGTATGGCAGCTAACTACTATCTTGATGGCCTGAAAAAGGATTATGCTTCGACATCCGATCGCCTTCAGGCAATGGATAAGGACATCAGCAAAGATACTGCAGCAGTAGAAAAATCGACTCTGGCGATGAAGCAAGTCATCAGCGAAAATCAAGCTATTCTGACCCAAATGAGCATTCAAAAAGATAAGGCAGACTTTGATAAAGCAAGCGCCAAAAAGCAATTGGCACAAATCGACGCCAATATCAGCAGGATGAAAGATACAGTTAAAGGCATGAAAGATAAAGAGTCTGCCTATAAAGTAGCGTTACAAGGACAAACAACTACAACATCCGCAGAAAAAATCAAATTGTCTAACTTGAACAAAGAGTATACCAGTCTAAGTAGTAAGATCAGCGACTTAGAGAAGGAAACGAACGAGTTATACGAACAACGTCAGGCTATTTCTCTAGGCTAATGACTTTACGCCGATAGGATTATCGGCTTTTTTAAGACGGCTTTGATATGTAAAGCATCGTTATTTGACTCAATTTATGGATAATTCGATGAGAAAATATGTGCTCCTCGCATCTATCTTGCTTACCGGTTGTTCCACATCGCCACAGGACTGTGATTTACACGCACAAGATCCGAGTTTTATTACCAAACTGAGCTGCGCCACATCCGGCGGTTATCGTCAGCAAGTTGATCAAAAAGAACAGCAGGTTCGACTCAGCCAGTATGAAAATGAGTCGGCGAAGCAACAGCAAGCTTATACCCAAAACCGACAGCAGAATGTCAATCAGAAGCTGGCCGATGAACAAGCAAGGTTAAATGCCGTGCGTTCAGACCTGTCGCAGACCATTGCACAGCTGAAGTCCAGCAAAATAAACAGCAGTGAACGCCAGAAGGAAATTCAACAATTACAGGACTTGCAACGGCAGTCTAAGCATGCCAGTGGCGCAAGTGAAATTGCTGAAATTGAAAAGAAAGTCGCAGAAGCCAAGCAGAAAATCAAAGTCCTGGAGGAAGCAAATACCCTTCGCTAAGGATGCACGAAAAGTGGCGCTGGTCACCTGGCCACTTTTCGGCTGCTGAAGAAAACGGCTCTGGCTTGCTGAATTTCAGCTACATGCATACCACGCATCTAACTCACAACAATAATGATTTCGGTTATGCAACGATTAACAACTGCTGCGCCTATTGATGAAGCGACTCTGACAATCTACGAGGAGACGGTTGAAATCATACACCGTCATCTTCCACCGTCTCTGGCGCTACTCTACGCCACTGCTCGTCGTGGTTCACAGGGCCATCTGGAATGGTGGACTGAACGCCAGGGGCTGGCAAAACCCTTTTCTGCGCTAAGCGATGTGGAACAAGCCGCCGTCCAGAGTAAACGCCAGCAGTACCAGGATATTCTGGCCGGTTTGATTGAGCAGTTACTCGCACACGGCGAAGAACATTCGGCACATGCCTTACAAAGGCTTTTAACGCATTCGCGCGATCTTAACGGCTATAGTGTAGGTGGCGAACCTGTGCTGATCAACTGGGCCATTATCAGTGAAGCGCCCCTACTTCCCGTGGTCGTTATCCCATGGTGGCGACGCTTCCTGCCATGGCTATTATTGCTGCTATTGTTGCTGCTGACCGCCTGTGTCTGGTGGTGGCATAAAAATTCATTAACCCCGCCCCCTCCTCCGATGCATCACGATGTGCCTGCTGCTGCGCCTGCTGTCGCCCCCGCAAGCACGAACTTAACCCAAGCAAACCCCAGCATAAATCTGGAGAAACGCAAAGATTTTGGGCGGATCAAAATCAACCTGACCTGGCAACAGGGAAACCATAAAGAGCCTATCGACCTCGATATCGCCGCCTTTATTCGTTTTAAAAACGGCAAGATCAGTGGTGCCGAAGCGTTGAGTAAGTTCCTGGGAAACTATGACAAACCGCCATATCTGTTGCTGCAACAAGATCTTCGTGAAGGTAACGATCAAGATGGTGAATGGCTCTTCATCAATGGTAGCCACTGGCAGGATATTGATGAAGTTCTGATTTATAGCTTCATTTACGGCGGCGCCGACAACTGGCAAGGGACCAATGCCACCATCACGATTTATGTGCCCAATCAACCCCGCATTAGATCCACACTGACTGACAGCAATCAGCGCAATAACGTTGCGGCGATAGCCAGACTCAAAAACCTCGACGGTAATATCAATGTTGAACGTCTGGACCGTTTCTTCCCTGACCGGAAGTCGCTGGATAAGCACTATGGCTGGGGTTTTGAATGGACGCCTGGTGCGAGTAAAAAATAGCCTGCATCACTGTGGCTTTTGTTAAATCACAGCCTTACAAGGTATAGACAATGCGAAATTCGATTCAGGGACCACTGCTGCGTACCGGGCATAATTCCTCATTTAAGGCTCTGGGTGAAACGGGCTATCCCGTTTTTAAGATGGCGTTCCAGTTACGTGAAGCAATCTACCGTCTTGATGCAGGGCGCGATCTGGCTCGTCATTTAGCTATCCCGCAAAACGATCAGGGTGGTGACAGAACCGATTGGTACAGCAGCTTCCCTGGCGATGTCATCCCCTGGAGCGGTGCGAGTGAAGCGGAGAGGGAATCAGCGCGCCAGCAATTTAATGCGTTTCAAATGGCAGTGCAGGCGTTAAGTGAGCAGTTACTCAATGCTGAGCAAAACGGGACCGGGGGCGATCGCCGCGTCTTCGCACAGTTGCTGAAGTCAGTCACACATTTCCCGGATTACGAATTTGTGTATCTTGTAAACGGAATTCTGGTGATTACCTTTTGGGGATTTGTCCATCCGGAAGGCGAACAACGTAACCCTATGCATTGGCTGAGTCCGGCATCACTACCAGCAACCCCTCTCGCGGCCTCACCCCCTCTGGCTCCTGTAGACACCGCTGTAAATCCGTCTGTTACACCTGTTGTAGATACCGTAGTGCGCAGACGCTGGAGCTGGCGTTGGTTGCTCTGGTTGCTACTTGTGTTGCTGCTGCTGGCATTATTGTTAGGTCTTCTACGCGGATGCATACCATCACTCTCCATTCCGGGACTCCCTGCCATCGCCACGGATAAAACGGCGATCGATACGGCTCCTGCCATCGAACGTCCCGCCGTAGGCGTTTCCGATGGAACAATGCAGGTTTCCCGCACAGGTTCAGAAACCGTCGTGGGTTCAGCTGTCGTCCCTGGCATATCTGAGGGTACTGAAGTCGATGCGCAGCAAGCACTGGAGCCAACATCGCCAGCCGTTCCGGCAGCGACAGCAACCACACAGGTCGGTGACGGCACAATTCCCCCAGTCGTTCCTGCCAGTGATGCCAACGCTGATGCGTCGACTATTTCAGCACCTCCTGCTGCACCTGGCTCCGCAGACGCTCAAACGGCCCCCGTAGTTCAACCAGTCACCACGCCGCCAGTCATCCCGGCACAGGGCACACCGCTGACGCTTCCTCCGGCCCTTCCCGATGGCCCGGCGCAGTTTCTTAACGGCGAATGGCGCGTGAATGGTGGTATTCAGGACAAGCTCACCGGGCGACCGTTGCAACTGCAATATAACTTTGCCCAGGGTAATGGCACCGTCAGCATACGCCAGTCCAGCGGTGTTACCTGCCGTGGCCCTGCCAGCGGCAATGTGCAGCAAGGGGCGCTGAGTATCACCAATCCTGAGCAAATGAAATGTAGCGACGGCTCAAACTTTATTGTACCGACAATCGAGTGTAAATCACCCGCTGCTGGCCACGCCGATTGTATTGGCAGCAATGATGGGGAAAAAACATTCCCTATTCGCATGCTTCAACCTAATTCCTGAACGGGGACGAGATAACTATGTTGCCTGAGATTGTATCTTTCGATCGTCAAATTACCCTCGTGGGTGACTCTGGGATCCAGTTTATGGATTTCGGATTGTCCCTTGGCCGCCTGCCTGCCGGCGAGTTTGTCAAATTAGCAAACGGTGTACTTACCCGTTTAATTTACAACGAGCAGCGCGATTACTATTTCTATCAGCCGACCCCCGATAACATCGAGAAGGCAAAAAGCCAGTACGATATCCCTGTTGAACAGAGCCTGAAGTTGTTTGACGGCATCTGGTTACCGCTTCCTTTGTTTCGCTTTAGCCCACCGAATGTGTACCAGGAGGGACCGCTAAACTGGGCTCGTTTTCGTTTAGTCAAACTACCTGAAACTGATTTAGATGGTCATAGCCATCGCATGACGCTGGCGATCGACACCCGTATTATGGCTAAACAGCAGGCCGCCGCTGACCTCAGTCCGAACCAGGAAGATATGAATGCTGGGGCAACCTTCGCCGTCGCGACAGCAACCTATGCCCTAAATTGGTACCTGACGCAGGACTGGATAACCGACTGGCTCAAAGAAGTATTCAAAGAAGCGAGCAAAGGCCGGGATATCGACGAGCGTGAGCAGGAACTTGCACAGCAATACCCGCTGGCGCATTACCTGAACCTTCTGTCATTGATGGCGATTCCAGTCGAAGGTCTGCAAACCCAGACTGACCCCGTCATTGAACTCCCGCAGTTCAGAGTGATCGCCAACAGGGAAACCAATGCGATTAAACCCATCGCCGTCGACCTGATACTCGACGTGGGTAACTCGCGCACCTGTGGCATTCTTATTGAAGATCATGGGCAATCAGGTTCAGGCATGAGGCACAACTATGTGCTGAAACTACGTGATCTCAGCGCCCCCGAACATATCTATACCGATCCTTTTGAAAGCCGGGTCGAGTTTTCGCAAGCCTTCTTCGGCAAAGATCACTGCTCTGTACGCAGCGGTCGCCACGACGCGTTCCAGTGGCCGACTATCGCACGTATTGGTGGTGAAGCCAGCCGTCTAGCGGCTCGTCGTAAAGGCAGCGAAGGTTCAACGGGCCTGTCCAGCCCTAAACGCTATTTGTGGGATGAGAAGTTTTATGGTCAGGGTTGGCGTTTTAATGGCAGCTATGTGCAGGACAGCAATCCATTGGCAACGGCGGCACCATTTGCCAACCTGATCGATGAAAGAGGCGAAGCCCTGCACACCATTGAGGATGAGATGGATCGCATCCCCGTTTTTACGCCACGCTACTCACGCAGTTCGCTGATGACCTTTATGCTGGCAGAAGTTCTGACCCAGGCCATTAGCCAGATTAACAGCCCGGAGCAGCGTATTCGCCAGGGACACGCCGGGATCCCGCGTCAGCTACGCCATATTATTCTGACGGTTCCGCCAGGTATGCCCATGGCTGAACGCTGTATGCTGGATGAACGCATGCGTCAGGCTGTCGGCTTGGTGTGGAAATCGTTACGCTGGCACAACGGCGAGAACGATCCGTACGAGGACGTACAAGAAGAGCATACGGAAGCTAACATCAAGATCCCATTACCTGAAATCAGGGTGGAGTGGGACGAAGCCTCCTGTGCACAGTTGGTTTACCTGTACACCGAGATTAATCAGAACTTTGCCGGTCATCCGGAAGAGTTTTTCGACGCAATTGGCCGACCAGACCGTACCGATCGTGAAAGTATCACTATCGCGTCAATTGACATTGGCGGCGGGACCACCGATCTGGTGATCACCGATTACTGCCTCGATCATAATGGGCACACTGGCGGTGGTACTAACGTACATATCATCCCCCACCAACGCTTCCGCGACAGTTTTAAGATCGCAGGTGATGACATTTTGCTGGAAGTTATTCAGTCATACGTTCTCCCCGCTTTTGAGCAAACCCTGCGTGAAGCCGGTGTAATGTCCACTGAAACACTGATGTCCCAGTTGTGCGGATCGCAGAATATTAGCGCAGCCGAAGCCGTGCTTCGCCAACAGCTGAGCTTGCAGCTGTTTGTCCCGCTCGCATTGAATATCCTGGGAACATATGAACATTACGATCCGCTTGATGAACAAACGCATACCCTGATTAACCAACGTGTCGGCGATTTGCTACCGGTGGGTTGTATTCGTGATGAAGTCGAAGGATTCGTGCGCCGCGAAGTTCAGAAAGCGGGAGGCCCGACGGACTTTAAAATCGCGGATATCATGCTTAATCTGCCACTCACCAAACTCCATAGCGATCTATGTGCAGGTAAGTTCAGCATCGATAAAGTCCTGACCGCACTCTGTGAAGTGCTGTCTTATTATCATTGCGATCTGCTGCTACTCACCGGCCGGCCGTCTCAGTTACCAGGGGTTCAGGCGATCATTCGTCGCAACCTTCCGTTACCGCCAGGGCGTATTCTACCATTACATGGTTATCAGACAGGTACCTGGTACCCGTTCCATAAAAACGGTCATATCGACGATCCGAAAAGTACAGCTTCAGTGGGTGCCATGCTCACGCAACTGTGTGCTAACCATAGCATTCCTAACTTCCATTTCCGCACATCAGAGCTGAAACCCTATTCAACGATTCGCCATATCGGCACCATTGATATGGATAACCTAATTCGCGATGCCGACATCGTTTATCAACATATTGAGTCTGAAAACGGGCAGATTAAGCTACCTACCATCATCGATGAAAATGGCGAGAAAACCACACAAAGCATCGTTATGCGTGGTGACCTGCGCTTAGGCTATCGCCAGTTGGATGCTGAACGCTGGACTGCAGCACCGCTGTATACTCTACGTTTTAGCGAAGAAGGACGTAAAAAATTCTCTTTGGCTAAGTCCACAGATAACGGCTCTCCGTATCTCAAAGTCAGATTGACGATCGATAAGGGTAAACGAGCCCATCAACTTGGACTGATTAGCGATCGTCTGGCGATAGCCGATGTCAGCAGCAATACCGATAAGTCATTTAGCAAACGTGATTTGGATCTGGATCTCAATACGATGCCCGATAGAGGGCTCATTGATAGCCGTCACTGGCTCGATAGCGGGAGTGTTAAAAAATAATGAATAACGATCAAAAATCTCTCACTCAGGGTTGGGCTGCTATCGCTCAGGGATGCCTTGACGCACTCGGATGGGTCAACATCGTACGCTCCGGTTCACGTCGTCTAGACAACGAAGCAGACAAACTCAACCTGAGTTTGCTGCGTACGCGAAATCTGGCCAACAGCCTGACTCAGGTTGCCAAGACACCGATGACCGTCGGTTTTTTCGGTATTTCTCAGGCAGGGAAATCGTACCTCATTTCAGCGCTCGCTGCTGGTAGCAACGGGTCACTGGAAGCGCTCTACGGTGAAAGGCGTGTTGACTTTATCAAAGAGGTTAACCCTGTTGGTGGAGGTAAAGAAGCTACGGGGTTGGTCACTCGCTTTACCCGTCAGGCTCCCGCCGCGCCAGCTGGATACCCGGTGCCGTTGCGCCTGTTCAGTGAAATCGATTTGGCTAAGATTCTTGCGAACACCTGGTTTAACGACTTTAATCATGAGCAATTGAGCTATCAACTTGACCAAAGTCGGGTTGAAGAGCGTCTGCGCCCATTCCTGCAGCGGGCTGTGCAGGTACAGGAATATAATGGCGTCAGTCAGGAAGATGTCGTCGCCTTGTGGGATTATCTTAACGCCTCCTTTAAAAAGTCAGTTGAGAAGCTTGAACACGCCTGGTGGCCGCAGGTACTGAAAATTGCCCCGACGTTGAGCCCAAATGATCGTGCAGAACTCTTTTCCTTGCTGTGGGGAGAACAGCCAGCCCTCACCGAAACCTACCGTTCATTAGCCAATGTACTGGTGAAACTGAACCATGCCCGGATGGTATTCGCACCGCTTGAAACGCTGACTGACCACAGCAGCGGCAGCATCATGAACGTAGATAGCCTGAACAGACTAGGCTCCAGTCAAGATCGCAACGTTGAGATACGTTACTGGAAAGAAGAGCAACAAATTGGTAGCGCCAGCTTAACGCAGGCGGAACTGGCTGCCTTAACCACCGAACTGATTTTCCCTCTGGCAGAAGTTGAAACCAACAGTGTTGTGGAACAGGTTGATCTGCTCGACTTCCCTGGCTATCGAGGTCGTCTCAAGATCACCGCTCTTGAACAGGCTGGCCGGGATGGACTTAACGCGATTTCGCAACTCCTGCTTCGCGGAAAAGTTGCCTACCTGTTCGAACGCTATACCGATAACCAGGAAATGAACGCGCTTGTCGTATGCGCAAGCTCTGCCAAACAGAGCGACGTTGCTGATGTAGGCCCGGTATTAAACCACTGGGTAGAGAAAACTCAGGGTAAGAGTGCCGAAGAGCGCGGAGGCCGCAACCCGGGTCTGTTCTGGGCAATAACCATGTGTGATATGCGTATCGTCAACAGCCTGCAACATACCGAAGGCCAGTTAAAAGAAGGCTGGGAAGGTATGATGCACATGACTCTACTGGAAAGGTTCTCACACTATGACTGGCTTTCGCAATGGGCACCTAACCAGCCTTTCAACAACTGTTTCCTGGTACGTAAACCCGGGCTCGATAACCCATTCCTGAGACTTGAAAGTAATGCCGGGCAGGAGCGACTCCTGGAAGTGTGTATCAGCGATCGTTACCGCGATGTACTCGATAACATGGGCAACACCTTCGTCTGTGGAAAAAATGTGAATGCTCACGTTGCAGAACCGAAAGCAGCCTGGCAGGCAATGCTCGAACTCAACGACGGCGGAATGTCGCGCCTGACTAAAGCACTTCGCAGCGTCGCCCATCTCGACTTCAAACTAAAACGTTTACAGCAACAACTGCTGCAATGTCGCATGGAAACCGGTGATCAACGTCTTGGTCGGTGGTACGAAAAAGACGGTGATGGGCAGATTGTGAAAAAACAAGCGATTGCCAAAGAGTTATGGCAGGGTTTGTCTGCATGTTCCCACAGCATGGGGGAGCTTATCGAACGTCTGGTTCTGCCGCCTCAGGAACTCAACAACATTTATTTGAGTATTCGCGACCTCGGTCAGGCGCCGCAGACCGAAGGTGAAAACTTGACCATCAATGCTTTTGCAGCCAGCCCGTTTGGTGGTAATCCGTTTGCTGATAACCCCTTTGCCAGCGACCCCTTTGTGACTACGCCTGTTGCAGCCCCCGTTATTGATACACCAACAACTGTCGCAGCAGAACGCGTAGGCCAGGATGATGATTTCGCGCATCAGGCCTTTAAAGCCTGGGTAGCCCACTTGCGGGAGTTGCCACAGCAGCCGTTGCAATGGCGTCAACTGGGCATGAGCAGTGAGCTGATTAATCAACTCAGCGAAGAGTTAATCACCGCCGCCACACGTTTGGATCTGGAAGGGACATTGAAGCATGCCCTGGCGGGTCAAGAGCAGGCTGAAACAACTCGCGTACATATGCGAGCACGTCAGGTTTTGCGCGCTCAACTGACCATGCGTGATTTTATTGCCTGGTTTGGTTATCTCACCCTGCCAGCAGAAAAGGTACCCAACAGCTATGTAGGGGAGAGAAACAAAGTGTTTCTGCGTCAGAAGCAGCTCGCTAACGATGAGTTGCCACAACTCCCAGCAGTCGCGCCACAGCCCGGCGTGTCCTATCTGGGTGACTGGCTCTCTGCTTTGATGAGCGTCGTCCTGGACAATGCGGGTCATAGCGCCACACGAGATATTTCCTTCGAACATAATCGGCAACTTGGTCAGATTATCAGCCAATTGAAGCAAGAGAACATGCCATGCTAGCTAAAATCATCGCCTGCCAGCCGGCAGAGCCAGGTACTGCACAACTGATGGTCCGCCTGCGTGGTGAAACCACAATATTGACTAATCTGACCTTTACTCTGTGTAATAACGAGCAGAACTACCTGCAACCCAATGGCAGTTGGAGCCCGGCGCAACACTGGTTTACCGTGAACGGCGGTTATGCGTTGAATAATGGTAGCGGTTTTCGTATTGGCCCAACATTGCTTGATCCATTGCTGGCAACGGCAAGCCAGGTACAAATTCAGATCAAGCTCGATTCTGGGGAAACACGCAATACCACATTACAACTGGAGCGGAACGAACTGCTCTCTTCTGAAGCAAGAGGTGAAACAGGCAACTATAGCGGCAGCAGCATGCTGGCTACTCCAGAAGATTCTTCTGAGCCCGTCATTGCGACAGAAACCGGTGTTGCCCCTGCGCCTGTAGAGCCGATTATTCATTCTGAAGTGAGAACTCCGGCAAAATCGGGGCCTTCCCGCCTTCCTGTCATTAGCGCTGTAATACTGGCATTAGTCGTGATTGCCAGTGCTCTGTGGTGGTTTTTAGGCCGGGATAAATCACCGGAAGTCGCCTACGTTGAACAAGCTCAGCAAGAAACACCAGCGACTGCACCCACCGCCGCACCAGAGCCTGTCGCTCACAGCACCTGTTCTGCACAGGGATTAAACAGCCAGAACGAGCTTGATTTCGTCCAGAGCTGCGTTCTGGAAAAACTCGACAGTGACAAGCTGCTGACCATTATCCAGGCAGCAAAAGAGGCTAAAAAATGTGGTGTTGCACAGCGTCTGTATGCTAACCGTGCTCAGAGTGGCGATACCAAAATCGCGATCGTGTACGCAAGTGAATACGATCCTAAATATCACCAGCCAAGTGAATGTTTCAAAGCGCCGGATAAAGATACTGCAGCATATTGGTACGAAACGGTTCTGCAAACAGAGCCTGACAACCAAACGGCCAAACAGCGCCTTGAGGAGCTAGGAAAATGACTAGAAATCCGGTGAGTCTTCTGGCTCTGCCATTATGTGGCCTGCTGCTCAGCGGGCATGTATTTGCCACTGATGGCGACAAACCTCTGCTCCAAGAAGGTAAGAAAACGTTATATCAACGTGTTCTCACTACCCCGGGCTGCAAACTTGGTACTGCCGCAGGTGATGATAAAGGTCAATTACAGCCGGCCTTCAGCAGCCTGTATGTTTATCAAAAAGAAGATGCAAACGGCCAGAGCTGGCTTAAGGTCGGGCCGGATAGCTTTGGTAAAACTATTGGCTGGTTACCAAAGTCATGTACCGTCGACTGGAAAATGCAGCTCACATTGGCATTTACCAACCCGGCAAACCGTGACCGTTTGCTGTTCTTTAAAGAGAGAAAAAGCCTTGATGATATTCTCTCTGCTCCCGATCCCGTATCGCTGGTTGCCCCGCTTCGCGCCAGGTTAAAACGAGATGGCCACGCCGAGGGTATTCAGGCTGAGGAGCCCGAATATTTTGTCGATCTGCAAAAGCAGTTTTATCTGTTGCCAATCCTGAGCGGCGAAGAGGTCATGACTGAAGATGGCTTCTATACTCGTCTGCTTAACGTAGCCTCCGTCAGTAAAGCTGAAACGGCTAAAAAGCAAGAAGATAACGTAAATCAATTGAAAGGGTTTAACGCCTCGGTGGTCTTCGTTATCGACTCAACAATTTCAATGGGGCCTTATATTGAGCGCACCAAAGACGCGGTTAATAAGATCTATGGCAAGATCAAACAAGAGCATCTGGATGAGCAGGTTAAGTTTGGACTGATCTCATTTCGTTCAAATACCAAAGCCGTTCCGGGCCTGGAATACCGCACAAAGATTTACGCGGATCCTAACCATGTGAAAGATGGTGCGGATTTCCTGAATAAGGTCGCTGATTTAAAAGAAGCGAAAGTCTCCAGTTCTCTGTATGACGAGGATGCGTATTCCGGCGTGCTGTCAGCTATAGATGACATTGACTGGAGTCCGTTTGGTGCACGTTACGTGGTCCTGATTACCGATGCAGGAGCTATTGACGGCAGCAACAAGCTGTCAGGTACCGGTCTGGATGCCAGCCAGCTTCGTCTTGAGGCGGGTAACCGTGGTATTGCTATCTATACACTGCACCTAAAAACATCAGGTGGTAAAGATAACCATACCAAAGCTGAAAGCCAGTACCGCGATCTCTCCAATTTTGACAGTACCCAGTCCAACCTTTACCAAGCCGTAAATGCCGGTGATATCAAGATGTTTGGTCAGCAGGTAGATGCGCTAGCTTCCGCCATTACTGAGCAGGTTAAATCTGCTTACATGGGTGATGCTGCAATTGGTAGTGCGCTTTACGCTAAAGACGATGGACAAAAACTGACGCCGGAGCAAAAGCTACTTCAGGATACGGCATTAATTGGACATGCCATGCAGTTGGCTTATCTGGGTAAGCGCAACAGCACGCAAGCCCCGTTAGTCTTTCAGGCATGGATTAGCGATCGCGACCTGATTAAGCAAAACATTCCTACCACCGACGTTCGTGTTCTCTTGACCAAAGGTCAGCTAAGCGACTTAAGCGATGCTGTCAGCCAGATCCTTAAAGCAGCAAATGAGGGGATGATCTCTCCGACCAAAATGTTTGAGCAACTGCGTACTGTTGCGGCAACCATGGGCGCTGATCCTAACCAGCTGAAACAACAGGATAATGCACGCATTGGCGATCTGGGTGTACTGGGAGAATATCTGGCCGATCTTCCCTATAAGAGCGATGTCCTGAACCTCGACGAAGAGACCTGGAAAAGCTGGGATGGATTGTCACAGGAGAAATTTATCCGCACGCTCTCATCCAAACTGCGTCATTACCAAAAATATAACTCCGATGTTGATCGCTGGGTTGAGCTGGCAAAAGGAAGCGATCCGCGCGATCGCGTTTATCCCATACCACTGGAAATGATGCCCTGATGCTGCGCATAGAAGAGTTGTGCGTTGTTCGCGGTCATGGCATTCATGCTCACCGGGTTTACCTGCCGCAGCTCACGCTGCGGTCAGGCCAGGTGGTCGCGGTCACAGGTGAAAGTGGATGTGGAAAAAGCACGCTACTGGAAGCCATCGGCTTATTACTGCAGCCCAGTAAGATCGGGTGCTTCGAGCTGGACGAAGGTGCACAGCAATTTGATATCGCCACGCTAATAAAGGATGAACAGCATAATGAACTGGCGGATATTCGCGCCCGTCAGCTTGGCTTTGTGTTGCAAAATGGGGGGTTGCTTCCCTATCTGAGCGTCAAAGATAACATCCTTCTGCCGTGTCAGTTGCTGGGATTACGCCCCGACAACGCGCTGCTGGACAAAGTAATCAATGCTCTCAAACTTGCGCCATTATTGGCCAAATATCCAACGCAGTTGTCGTTTGGTGAACGACAGAGAACCGCTTTTGCACGTGCGATATTACACCGTCCAAAGCTGGTACTGGCGGATGAACCAACAGCCGCACTTGACCCCTGCAACGCAAAGAAATTATTTAACCTGTTTATTGAGCTGGTTCGCCAGGAAGGCATGATGGCGCTGATTGTTTGCCACGACTGGCCGCTGGTACAACATTTCAATTTACCCTGTTTAACTGCCCAGCCTGAACCGTTAGTGGCATCGTCGAAGCACGAACAGGGAGGAACCTATTTTGTCCTTTAACCGAGCCAGACTGCTGGGCCGCCTGGCTATGCAAGACCTGTGGCACGATCGCATCATTTCTTTTTGCATCGTTTCTTCTCTCGTTGCTGTCATCGCACCTTTATTACTTCTTTTCGGTTTGCGTTTTGGGATTGTGAACCAGCTGCAAGAAGATCTAGCCAGTGACCCTCGCAACCTGGAAATCCGTATGCTGAGTAGCGGCGTCTACAACCAAAATTGGATCGAACAATTACGGAAGCGACCCGATGTAGGTTTCGCCATCGGACAAACGCGTTCGCTAAATACGCTTGCTGATCTGCAAACAGACAGCACACATTTCATTGAGAACGCTGAAGTTATTCCAACAGACTCAGGGGACCCTTTACTCAAGTCCCTTGAGCTCCATCAGGAAAACGAGGTTGTCATTACCCAGGAAGCAGCACGTAAATTAGCGGTGAGTGTCGGTGATTCGCTCTTTTTGCGAGTAGGCAGAATGCTTGATGAACGTCGGGAATGGGGACGAAAAAGCGTTACCGTCGTGGGGATTTTACCTGCGACCTATTTTAATCGTGCCGCGATCTTTACCCAGCCTTCGTTATTGCTGGCGCTTGAACATTTCCGCGATGGCTATGCGGTAACCGGGTTGGGGATGACCACCGGTGTGCAGCTTGACGGTAAACTACCGCTCTACGCGCGCGCCAGATTATACGCCCGTGATATTGATCAGGTTGCCAGCCTTGAGCGCGATCTCCGGGAACAGCGTATCGAAACCACCAGCCGTCTGGCTGATATAGAAAATGTGAAAAGCATCAATCGTGTTTTGGGCATTATTTTTAATACCATTGCCGCCACCGCACTCATTGGCTGTACTGCCTCACTTACAGGCTCATTGATCGCGAATGTTGATCGCAAACGTAAACATATAGCTGTCCTCCGCCTGCTCGGTTTTACCCGTCCGGCAGTGGGGGGCTATGTGATTTTTCAAGGCTGTCTGCTTAGTCTGGTAGCTTATATCGGTGGCTTTGCGATTTACCTTTTAGCCAGTCAGGTCTTTAACCAGGCTTTAGCAGGCAGCCAGGCAACGGGTCAGATGATTTGTAAGATCACCCCGTTGCACGGCCTCATCGCTCTGATACTCACCAATGTCGTAGCGACACTGGTCGCAGGCATTGGTGCCTGGCGCGCCATTAATATTGAACCTGCGCAGAGCCTGCGCGAGGCATAACCCTTATTCCTACTTGCTCATTTGCGGAGAACGTTCATGGCCTTTACCCCTTCTACATTATCACGCTTGCTAGCGCTGGCGCTGCTGGTGAAGATATCGCCCGTGCTGGCTGAACCGTGGGCAGAGAAAATCTATAATCCCAAGCCGGATAGCGAAGATATTGTTTTGCCAATGCCCTGTGAAGGCTCTATGGTTTTCCGTAAGATAGAAATTCCGGTCTCAGGTCCTTTGGATGATATGCCGATCACCTTAGGAGAAGATGGCGGAGAATGGGGTTTCGTTGAACACAGTTATCCAACCTTCATCGCCGGTAGCTTTACCGAAAGCAAAAAAAGTAGAGGTCGTTACTATTTGATGGCCAAATATGAACTGACAGCATTGCAATACCAGGCATTAACCAATGATACCTGCCCTACACCATCACGTAAGTTAAGCATCGCAGAAACCAATATCAGTTGGTTCGATGCGGTAAATTTTGCCGATAAATATAACCAGTGGTTACGCACGAATGCTCTCGACAAATTACCGAAAGAGGATGGCAACCCTGGATTTTTACGTCTGCCTACTGAAGTAGAATGGGAATTTGCTGCACGTGGCGGTCTCAAGGTAAACAGTGCGGAATTCCGTGATTCCCACTATCCAATGGATGACATGAAGAATTACGAATGGTATTCCGGCCCACAGTCCTCTAACGGCAAAGTACAGCTTATTGGGCTATTGAACCCTAATCCCCTCGGCCTGCACGATATGCTGGGTAACGTCTCTGAGATGATGTTTACCCCATTTTATCTCAACAAAATCAACAGACTTCACGGCCAGGCTGGTGGTTTTGTGGTTCGAGGAGGCAGCGTCATCTCGAATGAATCAGAGATCCGTAGCGCGGCCCGTAAAGAAATTAACTACTACGATGAAGCTCATCCTTTCACCAGCAAAACAACCGGTCTGCGTCTGGTACTAGTCTCACCGGCCATTACATCAACAGACCGCGTGAAACAGCTGGAGAAAAACTGGGCTACGCTCGGTGCCGATAAACCGGTCATAGATAAAAGCAAAGAAGACCCCACAGACACCGCTAAAGCGCTGGGAAGCCTGGCATCAGGCGTTGAAGACACCGAACTGAAAAAGAAACTGAAGGATCTGGAAAATCAGCTGCGCGCCAGCAATCAGCAACAAAAGGAAGAACGGGCACAATCCACCCGCGCCAGCCTTAACCTCGGCTCATTCCTTTGCACAAAATTGCAGGATGATGGTCGCTTTCTTGACTTCCTCAATCACAACTATGAATTGCTGTGTAAGGATAAAGATGCCAGTGATAAAAATTGCTCTATCCGAAAAACAAAACTTGGTGAGCAAACAGATCACCTGCAACAGCTGACGAGTTACTACGCCAGTAGTCTGGTTGATTCAGCCACGCTTTATAGTGAGGAAGGTCTGAAACATGAAGTGACGGTTTTCGATCAAATGCTCACACTGAACAAACGTCTTACAGGTCTTAAGCCATTCCTCGCCGCGCACTGGCAGAATCAGCAAAAATATCTGGAAAACGGGAAAATTGATACAGCTAATTGGCTGGAAAACTGTAAGAAAATTAAAAGTACTAACTAATCTATGAGACGACAATAAGTCAGTCCGCCTGGTGCTGATTATTCTGGCCGGTTTTGTAATCTGAGTGTCATGTACATGATCCAACAGGAAATGGTGTGACGCTCAATACTTCTCAGGTCAGTTACTACATGACTCAGCGTAAGAAAGGTGTAACCCAGCATATCTCGGCCATGAAGGCCGGTATCTCTGTCCGCTCCGGCCGCCGGATCGAAAAAGATCAGTGGTCAAAAGCCGGGGCTCGTCACTGGCGGACGCGCAAAGACCCTCTTGAAGCCGTATGGGACAGCATGCTTGTTCCCCTGCTGAAGGAGAGACCCGCTCTGATGCCGACGACTCTGCTGGAAATGCTGCAGGATAAATATCCCGGTCAATACCCCAACAGTCTCCGCATGACAATGCAACGGCGGGTCCGCGAATGGAAGCTGCAGTACGGTGCAGAGCAGGAGGTGATGTTCCGCCAGAGGCATCAGCCCGGCCTGCGTGGCTTGTCGGATTTTACCGAACTGAAAGGTGTAGTTGTCACCATCGCCGGTAAGTTGTTGGCGCATAAGCTGTATCACTTCCGCCTGGAATGGAGCCACTGGAGCTGGATGCGGGTCGTGCTGGGTGGTGAGAGCTTCTCTGCCCTGGCTGAAGGCCTGCAGGAAGCGCTCGGACAACTGGGCGGCGTACCTGCAGAGCACAAAACAGACAGTCTGCGGGCGGCATGGAAACAACAGGGTGAAGACGGACGCCGCGAACTGACGGAGCGTTATGCCGCTCTCTGCCGGCACTACGGTATGCAGGGGGTGCACAACAATGCCGGGCGGGGCCACGAAAATGGTTCGGTTGAAAGCGCTCACGGCCATCTTAAAAGGCGTATCCGTCAGGCACTGATACTGCGGGGCAGTAACGACTTCAGCACTCTGGAAGAATACCAGGCCTTCATCACTCAGCAGGTCATGCGGCACAACCGCAACAATCAGGATCTGGTGAAGGAAGAGCGTCCTCACCTGAAGCCGCTGCCGCTTCGTCGCAGCGCCGACTACGACGAGCTGACTGTGAGGGTCAGTAGCAGCAGTACCATCAACGTGAGGCACGTCGTCTACAGCGTGCCTTCCCGGCTTGTTGGCCAGCTGTTACGTGTCCGCTTATGGGACGATCGCCTGAGTTGTTACGTGGGCAGCAACGAGGTCATGAGCTGCCCCCGGGTCAGGCCTGAAAAAGGGAAAACGCGGGCCCGGCGTATCGACTTCCGGCATGTAATCGACAGTCTGGCGAAGAAGCCAGGTGCGTTCTGCCATGCCACACTGCGAAATGACATCCTGCCGGATGATGAATGGCGGAGGCTGTGGCGTCGCCTGTGTAACCATCTGGAGCCCGAGATGGCGGGAAGGTTGATGGTGCACGCTCTGAAACTGGCGGCGGGATATGACGATATCTCGGTCGTGGCCAGAGGCATGGAGCAGATGCTGAACACCCCGGGAGAGGTCGATCTGCACCGGCTGATGCGCTTCCAGGGGATAAAGGAAAAGGAACTGCCGGCGGTCAGCGTGGTGCAGCACAACCTGAGCAGTTATGAGCAACTGCTGCGTGGCAAGGGAGGTCTGCAGTGAGCAATATCCACCACCTTGAACGCAGCCTGCGTAAACTGCGTCTGACACGTGTTGGCGCGGAGTGGCATGCGCTGGAAAAACGCGCGCTGGCGGAAGGCTGGACCCCGTCGCGTTATCTGCTGACATTATGCAATGAAGAGCTGCTGTGGCGCGAGAGCGAAAAACTGCGCCGCTATAAAAAGGAGGCTCGGTTGCCGGTGGCCAAAACGCTGAGCGAGTACGACTTCAGCCAGGTACCGGAACTGAATGGCGCTCAGTTCCGGCAGCTCTGTGAAACGACAGACTGGGTTGATGCGGGTGAAAACGTCTTGCTGTTCGGCGCCAGCGGGCTGGGAAAAAGCCATCTGGCGGCAGCGATCGTGGATGGTGTTGTAGCCCAGGGCTACCGGGCCCGGTTTTACAGCGCCGGAGAACTGCTGCAGGAGCTGCGCAAAGCCAGAGCGCAGCTGAAACTGAATGAGCTGTTACTGAAACTGGATCGCTACCGGGTGATAGTGGTGGATGACCTTGGTTATGTCAAACGCGACAACGCTGAAACGGGCGTGCTGTTCGAGTTAATCGCGCATCGGTACGAACGCGGGAGCCTGGTGATCACCAGTAACCATCCGTTCAGCACGTGGGGCAGCATCTTCGTGGATGAGATGATGGCGGTGGCCGCTGCAGACCGGTTGATCCATCACGGATATATGTTCGAACTGAAGGGAGAAAGTTACAGGAAAAAGACGGCAAAGGCAGTAACCAGCGCGGCTTAACGCCGCACTAAAGGATGCGGCCAGCATAGTTGGCGCCAGTCGGCAAAACTAGTTGACGTCTAATAGCAGCATTTTCCATGAACAGAGCTCCTTCTAAATTAGACGGAGCTCTAAGCTAGCGATCCCGGGACTGGAATTACAGGCGGCAGTGGCTTGACGCTTACAAGTGATCTACTATTCCGCACAGCTATTTAGATCTATCATTTTGAATAACTAACTTCAGAGTTAATATCACTCAGAATAAATCTAATATCTTTTTTTTGAGATATCTTTCCTTCTATTGCAATTATAATTTTCTCTTATAACATCTTGTCGGGTTGGTATTATAACAATATAGTACAATAGCTATGACGGTATAGCATAATAGACATAACAGCATAGTGCAATAGACATATTAATATAATAAACCAATGTATCACATGATGGTATTACAACTAACACACAACCAATATATCGCATTATGATTTACATTAGCCATTATAATTAAAGAATCAATTAAAATAATTAGCCCCAATAAAAACCATAACAGTCTAAGCTTTATGATTACCTCAAAATTAATTATTACTGCCCTATTGATAATATTGATACTCAATAACTTACAGGTAAAACAATGGTTAATGTAAACAGTAATGGTCCATTAAACACAAACTACATGAAGAGAATCAAAGATACATTAAATAAATCACTTAAAGAGCATTTCAGGACAATGGTACTCAGAATCGACCTGAGGCTACCGGATGATAGCCCATATGAAAAAGACCCAATGTTGATTACTCGCTTTATTGAATCCCTTAAATCTCAGAAGAATGCTGACCAACTCAAGAAAATATCCTTAGGTAAAAGGACTCATCATTGTCGCATCAGGTATGTATGGGTCAGAGAGTTCAATAAGAACGGTAAGAAACATTACCATCTGGCGTTATTCTTAAACAAAGATACTTACGCTTACCCGGGTTCATATAAACCAGATCATGAAGGTAACTATCACCATAACCTTGCATATATGATTATGGAAGCATGGGTACGGGCATTAAAGCTTCCAAAAGAAGACAATTACCAGAAGCATTACAAACTCATTCATTTCCCTGAAAATTGCTATGCACACCTGAACAGATACTCCTCAACTTATCTGGAGGATTATATGAACGTTATAAATAGACTGAGTTATCTGGCTAAGGAATACAGCAAAGACTCTTCGGACAACCAGAGGAACATTGGCTGTTCTCAGTGCTGATTAATGGTTTTATAAAACATTAGAATGTCAGAAAGCTATTCCCTGTACAGTATTTCGTTACTGCCGTGTGGATGGTGTGGAGAAGAAAGCGTCAACGGTTATTACCACCAGCATAGACGCTTCTCCATATCTCTCAGCATCCATATGGGGACAGACACCATGACCAATCAGAACAACAATACCAGCCTGCTTAACGACAAGATGGTCGATATGAAATTCATTACAGAATTTACAGGATTAACAGATAAATGGTTTTACAAACTAATTAGCGAGGGACAATTCCCAAAGCCTATTAAGTTAGGACGTAGCTCAAGATGGATGCAAAGTGAAGTGGAAAAATGGGTTAATGAAAGAATTAATCAATCAAGAAATCATTAAGTCTTAATACCCCTACGTCAATATCATTAAATCAAAAGCTAATAATCATCTATAAATAACTTAGTATATATGCTTCAAAAGGTCACTTTTAAATCATAGTCAAACAAATTCCACACAGGGCTGGGTAATAATACCGTCATATTAATTATGTTACCAGAAATAAAATTTAGAAATATTTTACACATTTCAAAATGTTCACTCAAGGCATATAAAATTAACATTATTGAAACAAATTAGGTGTGTTCATGCATTGTACACCGCATCATCAAGTAAACGAAAACCCCAATCCATGAGTTTTCATCTGGTGTTTAATTGAGCATTTTTCTGACAAAAACTCCAAATAAATCCATGATATAGTTGCTACAATTGCTACCGTAGCAATTGTAGCAACCAGATGCTCTACCTTAGTATATTTTTTATGTACTCCAAACAAGCTTTTCAGAGCATCATTTTTCTTTACATCTCAAAGTCAGAGAAGCAAAAAAAATCAACAAGTACAATACATCTTAATAATATTCTATAATCCTGAAAAATCAATGTAGGATTCCTTACCCTGTATATGTTTAGATGTATGAAAAATAGTAAAAGGAGCATTTAAAAGAGAATCACCTTCACCTGGCTCTGGCTTTGCTGGAACAAAAATACCTGTATCTAGTAAAAATACCTGCTGAGCACGAACCACATTTGATTCATTGGCATAAAAATTATTCACGCTTTGCGAGACAATACTTTTATTTATACGTGGTAATACATACATCGCCCCGGCAGGGCGATTATAACCATAAACAATGTAGTTCTGAGAAACCATTTGATCAAATAATTCCTTCAGCTTACTTGTGTTCCTGAGCCTGTTTGGCGCTTTCCTTCTGAAATATTCAAACTTTAACGGAACAAATTTATTATCAGCAAACAAATTCCTTACCCAAACATAGATTTCTTTGGCATCTTTTTCAAACTGGTAATCTTCTGACAACGTATAAAATATTTTGCGGGCCTGCTCAAGGTACCATCTCATAATGTTACAGGCGCTGGCCATATAATCAGCCCCCAACTCACTGGAACTGTCATTACTGAAATAATGGAATATAGCTGCCATTCTCGCAGCGTTCGCTGATGATTTTGAGGCGATGTCTCGGATATGATAAAGCTCTTTTCCTTCAACCATTTTACCTTCGATTTCATTTTTCAACTGATTACGGATTTCCAGTGCTCTATCTGATAGTATCAACGTTTTCTTTTCATATGTATTACGGAGGATAGATTCTTTTTGCTGAGAAAGTAAAACACGAATCCTGCCATGAAAATTTTCAAGACACTGTCGTGAACGACTAAAATTTATGTTATCCGTTCGGCTCCCGATAGTACTTTTGGCTGAGGCAAACAGGAAGCGAGGAAGAAAGCCGACATCTTTAGCAAGCCCCCCGTCTTTTTCAAAGTAATGATTTACAACCTTTGGTTGTGCCATCAATGAAAATGTGATACAGGGCTTAATAAATGTAAATGTTCCGTCAGCTCTTTTCTGTACATGTTCTCCTTCTTCCCAACCTTTGTTGAATATACCGAACTGGTTACTGGCATATCCTCTGAAAAAGATAATAGCTTCATCAGAAACAATCCCGGCATGGGAACATACAGCAACGCCATCAGTAAAAGCTTTCAGTGTCGTGTCTTCGTAGAGAATAGTTAAACGCTCAGGTTTTTGTGGCTCATTTCTTAAATGTAGTATGAAAGCATTTTCCATATCCTCAACACTTTCCCTTTCTTCATCATCAGGATTTACATAAGAAGACTTTACATTACGTTCGAGTACTTTCTTCCTGAGACGCCATAGTTCAAGATCCACCTTATATTCAGCTACACGATCCACATAGTCCTTGTTGAGCTCACTCATAAATGTATGAAATGGCTCCATGATTTGTTTATTAATTGTTGTTTTACCTTCGCCAGACTCAGCTATTGTCAGTAAATAAAGACAGCATGTTTCAGGCTGTATGCTGTGAGGAAGCGCGACGTTAACCAGTGGCTGACAGGCCATTGATGCTGCAGCCAATACTGTATTGCCGATAATCTCTGTGGGGATTTGTGAGTCATCATGCAGTACTTCAATAAGATCTCTCATTAATGGTGGAAACTCGTATGATGGAAAATCACTGTTGATATTGTTCTTCTTATTAGCATCACTTAATTCTTTAATGATTGAGTACACCGAGTTCATCCCTTTCTCTTAATTAATCTGTTTTAGCCCATGATACGCCAGTATAAGCAAAAAAATCGAGAGCTTCCGAATGAAGTGTTTACATATCAACGACGGTTTAAAACCACACCTTTCGCGTGCGACACTGTCTTTGTCTTTCATTCAATATCTATGGGGTCGCTCAGACACTCATCACCCACTTTACAGGCTTAACCGACAAATGGTTCTACAAGCTGATTAAAGACGGTGAATTTCCGAAGCCGATTAAACTGGGCCGCAGTTCCCGCTGGATGCAAAGCGAAGTCGAGACATGGGTTCAGCATCGTATCAGTCAGTCACGGAAGTAATTAAACTCCAACAATAACAATCCATAAATCTTATCGTACCCATCAGGCAGCCTGTAAAGCCCTGTAAAACCCTCAAACTATAAACCAAGTAAATTCATATGGTTAATCATTGTCCCTTCTCAAAACTCCTTACAGTGCGTTTAAACAACATCGACGGAAAAGGTGGCGTATTGAATAACATTAACAGCGATTTCAAATACCTCATAAACCACAATCATCCAGCATCTGAAAGTGAATAATTATGCATAAGTCCACGTTACAAAATCTGAAGTTGTACCTGGCTCTCGACAGTGACGGTCATTACGTGATTTCGAAAGAGATGAAAAACACTTCTGATGCTCAGTGGTTCTGTCCCTCCTGCTCTTGCCCTGTGAAACTCCACAACGATACTTCGGGAGAAAATGCCTGGTTTGTACACAACCCCGATGAGGCAACTAAACCGCTATTGGCAAATTGTGGTTATCTCAACACTGAAATCAAAAGGCGTGTCTTCATCCTGCGGTTACGCACGATGATTGACGAACTGGAGACGTTGACAGCAACGCGGTACTGGTTCTGCGTATGGTGCAAGGCGCATTATGAAGGGGAGAAACACTGTAAAGCCTGCAACACAGGGATATACAGCATCAGCCATGGCGACTGGTGCTGGAATTATAATCAGAAGGAAAATGCATCAGAAATCAGCGACCATACAGTCACCCGCATAAATCATCATCACCAGACAGCCTGTACCCCATCCTGACTGCGTTAACCGGATTAACCCTTACGTTTCCCTGCCCTGAGCGTGAAAAGCGTTTACAGCGTATTTCACTGACGACAGGAATGAGATTAATTTATTGTTTTAATTGATTATTTATTAAAAAGAGGGAAGGAGTATCCGTTATCAAAACTGTGTAGAACTGAATGTCCAGCAAGCCTCACCCTGTACCATTGGGTCGGAGCGCTGCATAAGGTCGAAACACTGGCAGAAAGGACACCAGGTAACGTGGTTGAATGGCTTGCCGGGATAATGCTGCTGAAAGGCTTCACGAAAAGACTCATTCAGCAGCCCCGTATTGACGATGCTGGCCCGGCAGAATAATTGTTCCAGAACAGCCTCGACAGTCTGGCCCTGCTGCCTGGCAAGCTCCTGGAGCACCTTGTAGACCATGACGGTGTGTTCTTTCTTGTGACTCATACCGTTATCCCTTCCTTTTGCCAGTCATAATCTCAGGGCTGAACACCGCATTCAGGCCGCCTTGCTGAAAAGCCATGATAACACTGGATTTATCTTCCATATCCAGAGCGTCAAAAATCAGAGTCCACCACTTTTTAATTTCTTCTTCTGAAAAGCGTTTCTGCTTAGCGTTGTCCGTAAAGGGGTCGCCTTCACCAGTAATGAGCCAGGTCAGAGAACGCCCCGTGCAGGCAGCAATCATAGCCACACTGTCGATACCCGGCACGGTATCGGTTTTAAGGTATTTCCTCATGGAGGCTTCGGAAACCCCGCAATCCCTGGCAAAAGAGGCGACAGACTGTTTCCCGATAACAGTTTTCAGGCGCTTACCAAAGTGCTCAGGTCCTTTTGGCAGAGGAGGCTCTCCCCAGGTCATCTTATTCTGATAGCTCTCCATACGAATTTACTACCTCATCGCATTCTCACCGTTTAAGATGAACTAATATCACTAAAACGTAATAAAGTAATTAAAAAATGCATAAACCAATCAAAACAAGCAAATAACCGGAATTTAGTACGTGAAAATATCAATAAATCCACTAAAGAAGTAGCATGCAACTCTCCAGTATGACTCCTCCGATCTGGCCTGAAAACGAGACTCATACGTAATAAATTTAAATTCAGTTGACTTAACCGTGTGGTTCTATACACTCATCATACACATTGTAATTTAAGTTTATTCAATGAAAATTGAGCCGGTACCCTATTCCACTGTTGCTTCATTTACTCCCGGAGCCCATGTCAGTCGCATCAGACAGAATGATGAGGCTAAAGCATGTCGTTTTTACGCGACCGAGCAGTTTATGAGTGACTGCTGGCAACCGGGTAATACCATTAACGATGATAAAGAACAGGTTGTACGCCCCACTCAGGCTGTTCTGTCAGTCCGGACGGGAGATGTGGTCATTAGCCTGATCCATGGTAAGGCCGCTATCGTCAGCCCCGAGCATGCCGGTCGCCTGCTCAGTAATAACTATGTCAGGGTCGAAGTTGACGGCAGTAAGGTTGTTCCGGCGTGGTTTGTCTGGCACTTCAATGAAAGCAGGGAAAGCCGTCGCCAGCAGGCACTGGCAACGCAGGGGTCAACATTTGTATTGCGTTTGTCTCTTACTGAGGTACGTCAGTTTACTGCAACGCTGCCTCCCCTTCATAAGCAGGAGGCAATCGGTGGGCTCTATCTGGCAACCATTGAAAAACGCCATTACCAGGAACGCCTGGCCGCCCTTAACGAACAACAGATCCTGAGCCAGCTCAGTGATATGATTCAGTAATTATCCCTTAACCGGGACTTACAAGAACAACAGGAAGAAGTATGTCGCCCCAGATTGAAGCACAGAATTTAAGTGAACTGCAAAGCCGCCTTTGGAATATTGCAGATACCCTTCGTGGCAAGATGAATGCCGATGAATTTCGTGACTATTGCCTTGGTTTTATCTTTTACAAGTATCTTTCGGAGAAGTTTGTCACCTATGCCAACAAAATCCTGAAGGAAGACGGGATTAAGTATAACGAGCTAACAGCTGAGCACCCGGCTTATCAGGACATCATTGATGCGGTGAAAGACGACAGCATTCAGACGCTGGGATACTTCCTGCCCCCAACTGACCTGTTCCACACCATGGCTCAGCGCGTAGCGAAGGATCAGAAAGGTGCCGGAGAAGGTTTTATCCTCGAAGACCTGGCTACCACTCTGCGCAATATTGAGCAGAGCACCCTGGGCACCGACTCCGCTGATGACTTTAGCAACCTGTTTGAAGACCTGGATTTAGGCTCCAGCAAACTGGGTAATACTGCCAAAGCTAAAAATGAGTTGATTGGGAAGGTTATCACCGAACTCGACAAACTGAGTTTTAACCTCAGTGAAGCCAGTTCTGATATTTTGGGCGATGCCTACGAGTATCTGATTGGTCAGTTCGCATCCGGTGCAGGTAAAAAAGCGGGCGAGTTCTATACCCCACAACCGGTTTCTACGTTGCTGGCAAAAATTGTTACCACACATAAGCTCAAGCTGAAAAATGTTTATGACCCGACCTGTGGCTCTGGATCTCTGTTGCTACGTGTAAAACGTGAAGCCTCTTCCGTAGGTAAAATCTACGGTCAGGAAATGAACCGCACCACCTACAACCTTGCACGTATGAACATGATTCTGCATGGCGTTCACTATGCTGACTTTGAAATCATGCAGGAAGATACGCTGGAGCATCCGCAGCATACGCATCTGAAATTTGATGCGATTGTCGCCAACCCGCCATTCTCCGCCAAGTGGAGCGCAAGCCCGCTGTTTATGAACGATGACCGTTTTGCACAATACGGCAAACTGGCTCCATCCAGTAAAGCGGATTTGGCATTTGTGCAGCATATGTTCTATCACCTGGAAGATGACGGCACGATGGCTGTAGTGCTGCCCCATGGCGTTCTGTTCCGTGGTGCGGCAGAAGGACACATCCGCAAGTTTATGATTGAACAGCTGAACTGTATTGACGCAGTAATCGGCCTGCCTGCGAATATCTTCTATGGCACCAGTATCCCAACCTGTGTGCTGGTGCTGCGTAAGTGCCGCAAACATAACGACGGTATTCTGTTTATTGACGCCAGCAACGACTTTGAGAAGGTGAAAACTCAGAATCGCCTGCTGCCGGTACATATAGACAAGATTGCAGATACTTACAACGACTGGAAAGCTCAGGAGAAGTACAGCCATATTGCGACGCTGGAAGAGATCCGCAACAACGATTACAACCTCAATATCCCGCGCTATGTCGATACCTTTGAAGCGGAAGAAGAGATTGATCTCAACGCCGTGGCACATGAGATTCGCGAGCTGGAAGGCAAGGTAGCTGAAATCGATAAGACCATCGCTGGGTTCTGTAAGGAACTGGGGATTGACGCGCCGTTTTCGTTGGCGGAGGGGAGTAAGTAATGGTGCCGAAACTACGATTTAGTGAGTTCAACACTCCGTGGAAACAAGTGTCATTAGGGGAGGTCTGTGCTGATGCTGCTTATGGCATGAACAGTGCTGCAACAGCATTTGATGGAAGCAATAAATATATTAGAATTACAGATATAGATGATGAAAGTCGGGAGTTTAGCCCTTCACCTTTAACGTCACCATCTGGTACGCTTGACAATAAATATCTTCTCAGAGATGGTGACATTGTTTTCGCCAGAACGGGAGCTAGTGTAGGGAAATCATATTTATATAAAAAAAATGATGGCAAATTATATTTCGCCGGATTTCTTATCAGGTTATCAATAAACAAAGCAAATCCATGCTTCGTTTATAACCAAACACTTACTAGGAAATATCGTAAGTGGGTTAAAATTTATTCAATGAGATCCGGGCAGCCTGGCATAAATGCTGAAGAGTATAAAGAGTTTGATTTCGCAATACCCTCCTCAGAAGAACAAAATAAAATTGCAAATTTCCTGTCATCTATTGATGAAAGAATAGCGTTAATGAACAAACAGTATAAGCTGCTGTGTCAGTATAAAAAAAGTATGATGCAAAAGATTTTTAGTCAGGCGTTGCGATTCAAAGATGATAATGGAAAAGTGTTCCCAGAGTGGACATGTAAAACTATTAATGACCTTGGGGAAATTGTTGGTGGTGGAACCCCAGACACTAACTCACTTTTATATTGGAATGGTGAAATACCTTGGTTCACTCCTTCTGAAATAAAAGAAAAGTTTGTCTCTGCAAGCTATAGAACAATTACACCTGAAGGTTTGGCAACATCCTCTGCAAAGCTAATTCCAGCAGGTACAGTATTGTTTACCTCAAGAGCGACAATTGGAGATGTTGCGATCGCTCAATACCAGTGTTCAACAAACCAAGGTTTTCAAAATATTTGTGTTAACAAAAACAACAGTAACTACTTTGTTTATTATTTATTATGTTCACTTAAAAATACTTTCATTCGTCGTGCTGGAGGTTCTACATTCCCAGAAATTAGTAAGTCAAACTTTCAATCTACGGAAATATTAGTACCTTCATTGTCAGAACAAACTAAAATTGCTAGATTTCTCTCTGCCGTTGACGACAAGATCACTAGCAAAAAAGCAGAACTGGATAAGTTAAAAATCTGGAAGCAGGGCATGCTCCAGCAAATGTTCGTATAGAAACTATCCGGCCCGGCCTAACTCCGGGCCAGCATAATAACTAAAGGCACTACATACCGATGGCAACGCAAAGCGAATACGAGTTAGAAACTCAGCTGGTTAACCAGCTGGTGGGTATGCATTACGAACTGGTCAATGTCACCGACGAAACCAGTATGAAAGCCAACCTGCGCAAGCAGATTGAAATTCACAATCAGCTGGAGGCCGCCCCACTCACTGACAGTGAATTTAACCGTATTTTTCTGCATCTGACCAAAGGTAATGAAGTGATCGATCGCGCCAGAATTCTGCGCGATCGCTACCAGTTACTGCGTGATGACGGTACGGAGAAATGGCTGAGCTTTATCAATAAAGATGAATGGTGCCAGAACGAGTTTCAGGTCACCCGTCAGGTTAAGCAGTTCAACGCTGAGCAAAACACACGCAAAACGCGCTTTGACGTTACGCTGTTGATTAATGGCCTGCCACTGGTACAGATTGAGCTTAAGCGCCGTGGACTGGGCCTGAAAGAAGCCTTTAATCAGATTGACCGCTACCACCGGGATGCATTCTGGGTTGGTAGTGGTCTGTTCCAGTATGTTCAGCTGTTTATTATCAGTAATGGCGTTGATACCAAATATTACGCCAATAATCGTGCGAACCATTTCGAGCAGACCTTTTTCTGGACAGACGAGAAAAATGAACCCATTAAGTCGCTGGAGAAGTTTACCGAAGCCTTCCTGAAAGTTTGTCACATTGCAAAAATGATCACTCACTACACGGTGCTGAACGAAACCCGTAAGTGCCTGATGGTCATGCGACCCTATCAATACTACGCTTGTGAAGCGATGATCCGCCACGTTAAGGACAGTCTCCATCTACAGGGCAAGCCCCGTAATGGCTATATCTGGCATACCACAGGTAGCGGTAAAACGTTGACCAGCTTTAAGGCAAGCCAGGTGATCATGTCGATGCCCGAAGTTGATCGGGTTATTTTCGTCGTCGATCGTCGCGATCTGGATTATCAGACAGCCAAAGAGTTCAACAGCTTCGCTAAAGACAGCGTAGATACCACTAACAATACCAGTACGCTAATTAAGCAACTTAAGGCTAACAACAGTAAACTGATACTGACCACCATTCAGAAACTGAACAATGCCATTACCCATGAAGGATATAAGGCACAGCTGGAGCACCTGCGAAAAGAGCGGATTGTCTTTATCTTCGACGAATGCCACCGCAGCCAGTTCGGTGACACTCACAAGGCTATCGTAAGTTTCTTTGAAAATGCGCAACTGTTTGGCTTTACCGGGACGCCAATTTTTGCCGACAACGTCAATATTACTAATGGTATCAAACAGACCACTGAGACGTTGTTTGAAAAATGCCTGCACAAGTATGTCATTGTCGATGCTATTCGTGATGAGAACGTCTTACGTTTTGCCGTGGAGTATGTGGGGACCTATCGCCGCAAAGAGACCAGCAATGAGATCGATATCAATGTTGAGGATATCGACACCAAAGAAGTCATGGAAAGCGAGATCCGGCTGGGCAAGATAACAGACTATATTCTGGCTCACCACAACGCCAAGACCCGAAACCGCGAATTTACCGCAATGTTCTGCGTGGGATCGGTGGACATGCTGATTAAGTACTACAACCTCTTTAAAGATAAACAAACAAAGCTTCAGCAGGCCGATCCGGATTACAAGCCGCTGCGTATCGCAACAATCTTTACTTATGCCGCCAACGAAGCGGACAAAAGCGATAAGGAAGCGGTTAACGGCTTACTGGATGAAGAAGATATCAGCCTTCCTCAGGGCGGGAAAATCGATATCTCCAGCAGGGATCATCTGGACAGCTTCATCAGAGATTATAATACGCTGTATGGCACCAGCTATTCAGCTAATGATTCGCAAAGCTTTTACAATTATTACAAGAACATTGCACAACGAACCAAAGAAAAAGGGATTGATATCCTGCTGGTGGTCAATATGTTCCTCACGGGATTTGACAGCCCGGCTCTCAATACGCTTTACGTTGATAAAAACCTGCGTTACCACGGACTGATACAGGCATTCTCCCGTACCAATCGTATTCTTAATGAGAAGAAAAGCCACGGTAACATTGTCTGCTTCCGCAACCTCAAGAAAGCCACTGATGATGCCATAGCGTTATTCTCGAACAAAGACGCATCTTCAGTCGTGCTGGTTAAGCCTTTTGAGGAGTACCTGAGCGACTATCAGGCTGCTGTAGATACCCTGTTGACCCTGACACCTACAGTGGAAAGCGTGGACAGCCTCCCTGATGAAAAAGCTCAGCTTGCTTTTGTGACGGCTTTCCGTGACATGATGCGACTGAAGAATATCCTGGAGAGCTTTGCTGATTTTGATGAAGTGAGTAAGCCTTTATCGGATCAGACTCTTGCCGATTACACCAGTAAATATCTCGATATTTATGACAAGGTGAAAAAACGCACTGGCAAAGATAAAGTCTCGATTCTGGATGAGGTCGATTTTGAAGTGTCACTGATTCATCGGGATGAAATTAATGTCGGCTATATCCTGAGGCTACTGGCTGGCATCCAGGCTATGCCACCAGAAGCGCAGCAGGAGCAGAAGAAGAAGGTCATGGATATCGTTGACAGTGACGTCACGCTGCGCAGCAAACGCGAACTGATTGATAACTTCATCGAAGAAAACCTGCTGCATGTTTCGCATGATGAAGATATCACCCAAACCTTTGAAACCTACGTTGAACGTGAAAAACGTAAAGCTGTTGCAACGCTATGTGCTGAAGAAAATCTGGATGAAAGTAAAGTTGCCGCATTGCTGGATAACTACCTGTTTACAGATGTGACCCCACGCGAGGACGAGGTAGCCAGGGCCCTCACATGGACGCCCAGGATCCTTGAAAGGAAGACGGTGCTTAAACGTATCTATGATAAGGTTTGCAGCGTGATCGATACCTTTATCAACGGCATGCAGGGTTTTTAAGCGTACTATTTACTATGAGTAGTGAACAACCAGATAGATAAGGAGCCTGACGATGTCTGTGAAATGGACTAAAGCTGAGTTTTTTAAGTGCGCTTTGCAGGTAAACCCTGCGGGCTATAACAAATATCGCGGCAAAGAATCACTCAGCGAAGAGGTCTACAACCAGCAACTGCTGGAGACATGTCTTGAAGCTGGGGTTCAGGTTGTTGGTATTGCTGATCATGGTGCTGTGGATGCGGTGGACAGACTTCGTCAGCTCTTTAATGAACATGGTATTGTTGTTTTTCCTGGTTTTGAGATTTGCTCCAGCGAGAAAATTCATTTTGTTTGTTTGTTTGATGAAAATCGGACAGTGCAAGAGCTGGAACGTTATTTGAGTAATTTGGGGTATGAAGACCCCGATGACTGTATTTCACCATCAAAGCTCAGTGCTGTGCAGATCATTGAAAAAGTAGATGATCTGGACGGATTTATTTTTGCTGCGCATAGCACTCATGATAATGGTGTACTGAAATGCCGTATGAACCATGTATGGAAAGAAAAAGCATTGTTGGCGGCGCAGATTCCTGGAACGGTTGATGACTTAAAAGGGGTTGAGGATGATTTTTACCGGAAAGCCATCCTGAACAAACTCCCTGATTATCGTCGTGAGCGGCCTATTGCTATTATCAACGCAGCAGATGTTGCTCAGCCTGAAGAAATTAAAACAGCAGGAGCATCTTGCCTGATAAAAATGACCAGGCCATGTTTTTGCTCATTTAAACAGGCATTTTTAGATCCTGAATCACGGGTACGCCTGAATGCAGATAAGCCGCATAGCTATGCTTCGGCAATTGAAAATATCCGTTTTATTGGTGGGTATCTGGATGAGACCGATATTACTTTTTCCGACCATCTTAATGCTGTTATTGGTGGTCGCGGAACAGGTAAATCGACTTTGCTGGAGGCTATTCGTTTCGCCCTGGGTAAACAGCCTTTTGGTGATTCAGCACAAAAGCAGCATAGCGCAATTATTAAGAGCAACCTGGGAAATGGTGCTCTGGTCCAACTGAAGGTCCGCTCTGCTGCAATGCAGGGGCGTGCATTTACCATTAGCCGCAAATTTGGTGGGCAACCCATCGTAACGGACAATGAAGGTAATGTTTCGCCTTATTCTCCGGATGATTTACTTCCTGGGCTGGAGTTATACGGGCAGAACGAAATTTACGAAATGACTCGTGATGCGCAGAGTCGCAATCATTTAGTGGAGCGGTTTCTTGAAGGTGACCATAACCAGTTCGATGTGATTATCAACAAAGCGTTGACTCGCCTCGGAGATAGTCGCCTGACTATCCTTAATGCTCTGGAGCAAAAGGCGGAGGCAGAACTTGAAGTTGCACGGCTGCCGAAATTACTGGAGCAGGCAGAACAATTTAAACAACTTGGTCTGGATGAAAAACTCAAAATCGTTCCCTTGCTGGAAAAAGAAAAGCAGCTTAGTTCACGCCATCAGGAAGAATTGTCCAGAGTACAGGATGCTCTTCTAACATTAAAAGATAGCCTCCCCGATCTAGCTTATCTCAGCGATGCGGTGATCAATGTTCTGCCGCATCAGTCTCTTCTTATCCAACAGCGTGATGTACTCCAGCGGGTGCAGGAGCAGACGGCGATATTAGTCCAGCAACTGGATGAGGTTGTTCAGCGTTCATCAGCAGAGCTTGCTCCTTTACAAAGCGAGTTATCAGGTCTAATCGGTGCAGAAGAAGCTCAACTTGAAAAGGCTTTTAAAGATATCCCGGCCAGCCAGGGAAAAAGCGGGCGACAGATTGGTGCAGATTATCAAACGTTGTTACGCCAGATTGCTTCTATTCGTCCTAAAGCAACGGCTCTGGAGAATAGGCAAAAACAACTTGATGAGCTATACCTACAGCGAAAAAGATTACTTCTGGAGCTTATCCAGGCGCGTTCTCAACGTTCCGCTGCGTTGGCGAAATCAGTCAAACGCCTGAACAGAAAACTAGATGAAAAAGTGCGGCTCAATTTGCAGCCAGAAGGCGATCGTCAACCTCTGTTGCATTTTCTGGAGCAATGTAATCTGGAAGGGGTTGGTCCACGGCGGCTTGCTTGGGTGATGGAGCATGATTTTACACCGGAGAATCTGGTTGAGAGTATCCGGTGTGGTGAATTAGCCTTGCATAATGGTGGGTGGGGGATAACGCCGACCGTCGCGCAGGCATTGTTGCGCTTGAGTGAAAAACAGCTTCTGGAACTGGAAGCACTATCGCTACCGGATACGATGCAAATTGAGCTGAATGTAATGCATGACGGTGGCGGTGTTCTCTGGCGTCATATTGATGAACTATCTACCGGGCAACAGTGTACAGCTGTCTTGCATTTATTGTTATTGGAAAATCAAGATCCACTGATCCTCGATCAGCCAGAAGATAACTTGGATAACGCATTTATTGCAGAGCGTATAGTGACAGAGCTGCGCAAAGCGAAGCTGTCCCGGCAGTTTTTATTTGCCACTCATAACGCTAACATACCGGTTTTCGGTGATGCTGAGTGGATTGGTGTATTGAGCGTTGAAGAGGGTAAAGGACGTATTCTTCCTGAGCAACAGGGGGCTATTGATTTGCCGGAGATCCAACGCCTGGCGGCGAATATTCTCGAAGGTGGTCAAAGTGCCTTTAATCAACGCCGGGAAAAATATGGGTTTAAATAACAGAGAAGCGGGAGTCAGCCATGCTTAAAAGCGAGTTACTGGAGATTATTGCTACCTTTATCAACGGCATACAGGGTTCTGAAGCTGAAGAAAATTTGTATAATCTTCGCTGTTATCATTACAGCTTAGGTTCTGGCGAATCCAAGGTAACAGGTAACAGGACTCGGTTGTCACTAAAACAAACTAGTAAATACAAGTGATACAATGAAAAGCAGACTAAAAAATTTATACAAGCACTTGATTGAAAACCATAAGCATGAACTTAAAGGTTGGCATGATGCTTATCGTGAGTTTTATGAGCAGGTCGGGATAATTCGCGAACGTATAAAATCAGGAAAGGAATTATCTCCGAGTGATGAGATTTTCCTAAAGCAACTCCTCTTTGAAAGAAGTAATGGAATTGCTTCTCGCGGTCAGTCGGTTCTAAGCAACGAAAATTTTGACGGTTTTATTAAAAACAAGGAATTCATTGCTATATTACAACAATTCATCCTGAATCCCAACAGAGAGGAACTGAAAAAGTTTGAGTGCACATGGTCAGAACAAGGAAAGTCAAATAATCCTGTTCTTATTAATCGCGTAGCGGCAGCCTGCACGCTTGAAGTTTCCACAACTGTTGATTCCTCTAAGTTCAATCAGGTATTTAGCTGGCTTACACACGAAGGGATAATTCCTGCATACCCAGCAGAGAATGATCAGGACTGGTTTTCAAAAAACGTATTCCTGATGAAAATTATAAAAAATGAGTTCAGCGATGAACTTCGCAATAATGAAACTGATGAGTTTTATCTCAGCCAATTTGTCTGGGTTCTGTACGAGAATCTCTCTAATCCATTCAGTCTGAAAAAGCAGATCGTTAAGTACGGGCCTCCTGGAACGGGAAAGACATACCAGGCTCGTCAACAAACATCGCTTCTTTTTGATATCTGGAAAGAAGAGTTTGCGCCAAATAGCAGCCTCACACATTCAAGTCAGATTGAGTTGATTCAATTTCATCCCTCTTTTAGTTATGAAGACTTCATGGAAGGTTTGCGCCCAGTACTGGATAACGACGGTAAAGCTCAGCTGACGTTGATTAATGGTGTTTTCAAGGAATTTTGCCGGAATGCAGGAAAGTGGGAAATTGATATTGAAGGCCTCGACCTTAACAGGGATTGGGAATCAATCACGATCGGTGAACTCCGTCCATATCAAAATAAATTATCAGGTAATCATTGGCAATACATCTTCGAAATATCTGACTCTTCTAAGCTGATAGCAGATGCAGTGCCTCCGTTCTTTTTTATAATCGATGAAGTGAACCGAGCCGAGTTATCACGTGTTTTTGGTGAGCTTATGTATTGCCTGGAGTATAGAGGAATTAAAGGAAGCGTCAAAACCCAATATACTAATCTAAATAACCAACAAACAGGCATGCTACATACCGTACAAGGTTACCAATTTTTTATTCCAACAAACATCTACCTGATAGGTACGATGAATACGATTGATCGTAGTATTGAAAGTTTTGACTTTGCACTCAGGCGTAGATTTCGTTGGGAAGAAGTGACGCCAGATACGAGTCTTTTAAGATACCATCTTAGCCAGTTCTGTAAAGCTTGGATTCCTCTGGCAGATAACCTCGAACGACTGAATACCCAGATTACGAAGGAGCCTTTACTGGGGGCTGATTACCAAATTGGACATGCCTATTTAATGAATCTGAAGTATGCCAGGAGCCTTACAGTTACAGAAGTGAGATCTCGTATCTGGGATGACTGTATCCGACCTTTACTTCAAGAATACCTTCGTGGCAGCAACGAATCAGAACTCGTCGATTCTTTTGCAAAAGCATTTGGAATTTAAACCATGTGGCTATTCGATATTATAAAGGATGGTACACTGGTCGATAACCGGTCTTATTTTGTAAATAACGGAATATTTACTAATAAATCTCTGGGGGAATCAATTAGTCTTAACACTAAAACAAAAGGCCAGTGGACTAACACTAAAAATGATGAGTCTGCCATTTGGCATTTTTTAAATTCAGTTTCGCGTGATGTAGAAAATGAACTTAGTAACAATCTTGCAAATGCACTCATCCTCTTCAACGATCGAGAGTATGAACATAATACCGATGATGGTTTTATTACTATAAATGGTACTGATTCCAGAAATTTTACGTTAAACACAGGTAATCTTATTGGATTTGTAAAACGTGGCAAATATTCCCTGAAAGTTGGTTCTCGTTTTGGCGATGCCTTCCTTCGGTACATCATAGCCGATGCTGACGGTTTTCTGGAGATGGAAAATATTGGTGGCGAAAATAACACTGAAGGATATGAGTGGCTCCTGGCATATCTTTGGAACATCAAGTTGAAGAAGGCTTACCGACTGGGTATCCCTAAAACCTACATTACGAAAAAAGAACGAAATTCACGGATACGTGGGACAATCGATACAATTGACTACTTCAGAAATAATACCTCAGGAAAATATTTATGTACCTACCGCGAACATAGTTACTACAGTCCTGCAACTTCGTTGTTCATCAAAGCCTATGAGACGATTGAACATCAATCATTCTGTAAGCATACGAGGAATATCTACAATGCTTTCATCACTGCTAATCAGGGGGTGAGAAGGTCTCGTCAGGAGATCTTGAGAACTCCATATTTTACTAACCCATTTTATAATGACTATAACATACTGATAGATTTATCTAAGAAAATCATCAATCAGGAAGGTTCTGATTTTGGATGCCAACAAGAATCAAGTGCTTTCTTTTTTGATATATCGATGCTTTTCGAATATTTCATCCGGAAACTCCTAAAACGAAGTGGGATAAGGATGCTAAGTAAATTCGATCTAAATTATGAAATTCCGACCGGAGCTTTCGGAAGCTATGTGCGCAAAATTGAACCCGACCTAGTTTTTGAGAATGATGGTGGCATGTACGTTTTTGATGTGAAGTATAAAACCTTTGATCCGCAGTTTGGGGTTAAACGTGAAGATATTTTTCAACTACATACTTACATAGGGCAGTATGGGAATGGAGGCCTTATAAAAGGATGCGGTTTCATTTATCCAATATCTGAAAACAGGTGGAATGCACTTAATATGGATAAAACGCATGGGGTGATTTCTGATGAGATTCATCAGCAGGGAAAAGATATTCCTTTTCATTTGCTTTTCTTGAAAATCCCTAATAACTCTGACCCTGAATTTAACAAGAAAATGAGCGAAGAATGTCATATGTTCATTGAGAACATAAACACGAAGGTACTAAAAAATGAGGATAGATAAAAATTCAGAATTAGCTGTAAACAAAACTAAAGGAAAAGCTATAGACCTTAGAGTAAGTAATTACTTGTAATTACCTAAGATGATATTTTTTCTTTAGCTACACTTGAGAATATTCCCAATCAATTCCAAAAAAAAGAACTAGAGGTTGGATACTCGCCATTACTGGCGAGCACTTTTATTTATAATCATTTAATCAGGAAATTTGTTTACTATAAATAATGTTGTGTTTCTGTAACTCTGATTCCATATCGTTGATGCAATAAGCAATATAGTATATGCTAAAAATAAATGTATAGAATGGATTCATCTTCAATTCAAATTTAAATTCATTTAAAGCATAAGCCTGTAAAGCTGTTTTAGCTTTAAAAGCCCAAACGATAATCATTACAGTTGAAGCAACAGAAAGCAGTGTGGCAATATGATCCAACACCGTTTCACTTTCACTTACAGAATAACTTATATCAGTCAATAGCCATCCAAATCCAGTAACAATAGCCAGCCAAAGGGGATAATCCCTGGCAACAAACTCATTCTTCATGTGCTCTGTTAACTTTGGCTGGTTCAGATATAACCACATCATGGGGTAAATGCCGCCAGTTACAACAGACAGCAATACAAACTTCGTTACCTTTGTATCGATTTTAGCTTTTAACGTATTAATGTTTTCCATATGTCCATCTCCATATTTAGTAAGTTATCACCAGGAAAAGGTGAATGAGCCTTTATTTGTAATGACGACTAATTCAAGTGGTCTGCACTGAGAAAATGATTTATTAGTCGGACTGGTAAATGTATAAGACTGACCGAATCCAAGTCTTTTATTTACGTTTTCGCCTCTGTCCGCTGTAGAGATAACGCAGTTGCCACGGTTAAGCACGAGAGACTTTATTGTGACTTCATTATCAACACTGGTAATGGTATAGCGCCATACAGGAAAAGAGACCGTGCCCGCTCTGAGTTGTTCTCCATTTGCATCAACTTTTATAGGGGAGTCTGATGCAACCACCTGAAAACTTGATAATAAAAGACTTGAAATTAAAAAACATTTACGAGCTGAAGATAGTACTTTCACGATAATATCCCTTACCTTTAACGGTAATAATTGTTAATATATTGTTCAATATTATTTGCAAAGGTGTCGCCATTTAACTTGATCTCGGTATTAAACTTATTCCCTTTCCAGACCTGGATAAATGGTCCGCCACGTAAATATTCACCTATCACATATCGATACTCACCATTGGGAATAGTGACACTTTGATCACCATTTCCAGAAATACTGAACTCAACCTTTTCACGTGGAACATTAATTAAAATTTCAGGATTATCATCCTTCCCATACTCATAACGAATATTGCCGTATACGTAACACACACCAACATGTTTGCCACCCTTAGCGGTATAAGCATCAAAGATGGTTTGTTCACCGTCGCAGGAATTATCAGGATTGGCATAAACAGACATTGAGAACATGCCTACGGTTAACAGAATGGCACTACTGAGTAATTTTTTCATATAACTCCTTTAATGATAAAAACTCCTGAAATTCAAAAAATCTGAACAGGAGTCTTTACCTCCTGGTTTTATTAATCCGCTGATAACAGTTGTTTTGGAGTTTTTCACCACAACTGAAACAACTCTTGATCTATATCCCATCGGTCTCCTCTCCTTGCCAGCGACCTGCGACTAATCACTGAATAGCCTTTCCTGACCCACCACCGGTAATAACCTGATTAAAGGCAGGTTGATGTGATCTTTTCAGGAAGGTAATGAGGTGTAAAATTGTTAATACCGATCGAAATAGATAAACCGATCTGTTTTACCTATCGTTAAAAACGATCAATAAGATTGAAATGATAGTCATTGACTATTAAAATACTCAATACCGATCGGTCGTGCAGATCAAAAAGAAAAAGTATTTGAAAATATGAATGGGTTTTTACTGAGTTTTTTGGTGAGTTGATAGAAGGAAAACCAAAGCTAATTAGTCAAATGTATGTTCACAGTCACGACATTCATACTGATCGAACAGGACGCCATCAAGCGATGCTCCTGTTACCGCTCCAGTCGTCGCACCGGCGACAAATCTTCCCAGTATTGCGCCAATGACAGCCCCTGTAGCTGTTCCCACCACCGGAACAACAGAACCTATTGCTGCCCCCGTACCAGCACCACTAAGTGCTCCTGCCACTCCTCCTGCTATACCTCCTGCCTTCCTGCCAATATTTCGCTCACTTACACGGTCAGAACCACATTGCGGGCATATCGTAGTCATTTGTTATTCTCCTGATTTACGGTTGTTAAAAGCAAAAAGGCACCCTAACGTTAATGAACGGATGCCTTTTTATGAAATAACTCATGTTCAATCTAAGGGGTAATAGAGCCAGCAGTAGCACCTGTCATCTTGTCAGCATGGGGTTATTAATTTTCGCAAAATCAAACGGGCTGATAGTCTTCTCCCGGTTCGAATCCAGAAATTCCGCCCACCATTGCAGCATCAACTTGCGTTCATCCAGATGTTCCGCTTTATGGATATATGCTGCGCGTACCGAGTTACGTTCCATATGGCTCATCTGGCGCTCCACCGCATCCTTCGACCATAGCCCTGACTCAATTAACGAACTACAGGCCATTGTGCGAAAGCCGTGGCCGCAAACCTCAACTTTAGTGTCATAACCCATCACCCGTAGCGCACTGTTTACCGTGTTCTCACTCATGGGCTTACGCGGATCGTGGTCTCCAATAAAAATGAGTTCATGTTCACCGCAGAACTGTTTTATCTGCTTCAGAATCGCCAGCGCCTGCTTTGAAAGCGGCACCAGATGAGGTGTACGCATCTTTGATCCTCGCTGGGAATGTTTCACGCCGGGAATAGGCTCTCGCTCAGGCGGGATAGTCCACATTGACGTTTCAAAATCGATCTCTGACCAGCGAGCAAAACGCAGCTCACTGGAGCGAATAAAGATAAGCAGAGTGAGCTCAGTTGCCCAGCGGGTTAGCGGCCTGCCGGTATAGCCGTCTATTTTCTCAAGTAACTCAGGGATACGCTTTAATTCCAGCGCCGGGCGATGTTGTCGATTGCCAGAGGCGACGGCTCCAGCCATCTCCTGCGCTGGGTTGTAATCAATCAGCCCGCTTTGCACTGCATAACGCATGATGGCCGTGGTACGCTGTTGGAGACGAGAAGCCACCTCAAGACGTCCAGACAGTTCCACCGCTTTAATGGGTGCCAGTAAGTCACGAGTGCCCAATTCAGCAATATTGCGAGTACCAATTGCCGGGAAGATATTGTCCTCCAGGCTCTTTTTTACTCGATTAGCGTGATCTTCCGACCATTTTTGGTTAGTCGCAAGCCACTCTCTGGCAACCTTCTCGAAAGTAATAATCTCTTTCGCCTGCTCTTCTTTCACAGCACGTTTATGCTCACGAGGATCGATACCAGCAGCTACCAGCTTTCTGGCTTCTTCCCTTTTCTTCCTGGCATCCGCCAGTGAAATTTCAGGATAGACACCGAACGCCATCAAATGCTGTTTACCGCCAAAACGGAAACGAAATCGCCAATACTTGGAACCGTTAGGTTTTACAAGTAAAAACATGCCGTCACCGTCAACAAGTGAATACTCTTTCTCCTCAGGTTTCGCAGAACGAACTTTAGTATCCGTTAGGGCCATAATGGTCCTCCTTCCATTGGTATTTCGTGAGTATACAAGCAATATCGAATCGGCAAATATACTCATTAGTATACTCACAAGCTTGTTGATGTGGGTTGAGTTAGGTTGACTTCAGTTGAGGAGAGAATCGTGGAAAGCCTTGTGTGGCGCGGATTTCAGACATAAAAAAAGACCTCAGTTGAGGTCCATTTACATGCTTTTGGTGCCGAAGGCCGGACTCGAACCGGCACGTATTTCTACGGTTGATTTTGAATCAACTGCGTCTACCGATTTCGCCACTCCGGCACGGAAAGGTATGCGGAAAACGTTGTGGATTATACCTGTCGCTGGCTGCTGCGCAAGCAGCAGAGTGTGATTGCCACGCTAAGTGTTGAAAAAAACAGCGCCAGCCGCATTTTGACTAACATTCAATACGTTCCCGATACAAGCTACGTCCCCTTCCCTCTCCCACCAGCGACGTTCTTTTTCTCCGAGTCTGCTCGCAAAATCCTGCAAACGGCTCAATACGGTTTACATTTTCGCCAGTTTGTTATCAGATCCTGTTATTAGTACGCGTAATAACGCCTGTACTTTCCCAAACAGGATACCCGCAATGCGCTTCTATCAGATCGAACCGACGCTGGAGAACTACTGGCGCGGCATTATTCTTTTTGGCAAAAACGTCGCCTCCTATAAGTTCGCGCTGGCTCATGCGCTGTACGATATCCGTCGCGACGGTAGCGATCTGATACGCCTTGAGGATCTGGCTGTGCCGTTCAGCCAGCATCTGTGTCGCCATCTTAGGCACGCGCCCAAACAGATCACCTCGCCAAAAAGCCAGTATCTTAGTGCCTGTAACAGCTTCAATCGTAATGAAATAAACCAGGAGCAGCTCACCGCTGCGACAGTAAAGCTCGGCTTTAGCGTGGTGCTGGACAAGTTTCATAACGTCAATCAGGGTGAAATCGCCAAACGCTTTTTTATCGACGAGCGCAAAACGCATAAAGGCATCCGCCTGACCGACAACTTTTATTATCTGAAGGAGCGCCAGCAGTACCAGAACCTGATCCACGAAACTGACGCACGCTGGCGTCTGGTGGAGCAGGCATGGGCCATGAGCATCGCCAGCAACCTGATCGCCATAGAATACGATGCCGCCGAACAGCAGCTATTTAGCACCCTGAATACCCGACGGGTCGCTATCTCTAGCTGTCGCGACAGCCTGAACGGCTATCAGAAGGGGCGCTGCTTTTACTGCTATGCGCCGATTAGTCTTGAAACTGGGGATGAGAACCTGGCCGACGTTGACCACTTTATCCCCTGGGCGGCGCGTAGCGAGGTGGCAAATATCAATGGCGTCTGGAATCTGGTTCTCGCCTGTAAAAGCTGTAATCGCGGTGAAAAGGGCAAGTTTATGCGGGTACCGTCGGTAAAACTGCTGCGTCGCTTGCGCGACAGAAACGAATATTTTATTACCAGCCACCTCCCCTTACGTGAAACCTTAATCCGTCAGACCGGTAACACAACCGCCCGGCGCGATGACTTTCTCGCCAAAATCTGGAACACTGCTCGTATAACGCTCCTTCATGAATGGGAACCTCAGGCCGCCGGAACGGATATTTTCTGATGACAATCAATTACTACCAGCAGAACGCTGACAACTTTGTAGCTTCAACCGTGGCTGTCGATATGACCTCTCTTTACGCGCCTTTTATCGGGGCGATTAAACCGAACGGACTGATCCTGGATGCCGGATGCGGCTCCGGACGCGATGCAAAAGCCTTTGCGGATATGGGCTATCGGGTCGAGGCGTTTGATGCTTCACCAGCAATGGTTGAGCGAGCAGCGCAATTTAGCGGGCTGGCCGTGCGTCAGGCGACCTTTCAAAGCATCACGGAAAGTGCGCGTTATGATGGCATCTGGTGCTGCGCTTCGCTGTTGCACGTTCCCGCCGACGAACTCGACGGGGTGATGCGCAAACTGGCTGCGGCCCTTAAACCGGGCGGCATCTGGTACGTCTCATTCAAATACGGTTCAGGCGAGCGAGAAAAGGAGGGTCGGCGTTTTACCGATCTCGACGAAGCGGGTCTGACGGCTCTGGTCGAACAGCAGGCGGATATCCGTATCGCCAAAATGTGGCAGACAGTGGATAAGCGCCCGGAACGGAACGAAATCTGGCTCAACGCGCTGTTGCTTAAAAGCTGAATTATCAAGATAACTTCTCCTTTGCGGAGAGGTCATCTTGCGCAATCTCAACCCCCTTCCCCCCTCCTTCTGCCAAGCGTCCCCTCGCCTCATGCTCTACACTTCCTTCTTAACGATGCCAAAACTACGCCAAACCCAAGGAATCTGTCATGAGCACTATTAAAAGTTACGCCGCCAAAGAAGCGGGCGCCGATCTGTCGCTGTGGGAGTACGATGCCGGCGACCTCAAGCCGGAAGATGTCGAAGTGCAGGTGGAGTACTGCGGGATCTGTCACTCTGACCTGTCGATGATCGACAACGAATGGGGCATGTCGAGCTATCCGCTGGTCGCCGGTCACGAGGTGATTGGTCGCGTGGCGGCGCTGGGCAGCGCGGCGCAGGAGAAGGGCCTTAAAATCGGCCAGAAAGTAGGTATCGGCTGGACGGCGCGCAGCTGCGGCCACTGCGATGCCTGCATCAGCGGCAACCAGATCAACTGTCTGGAAGGCTCGGTCCCTACCATCATTAACCGCGGCGGCTTTGCCGATAAACTTCGCGCCGACTGGCAATGGGTGATCCCGCTGCCGGAAAACGTCGATATCGAATCCGCCGGGCCGATGCTCTGTGGCGGCATTACCGTCTTCAAACCGCTGCTGATGCATCACGTCACGGCCAACAGCCGCGTCGGAGTGATCGGCATTGGCGGCCTCGGCCATATCGCCATCAAGCTGCTGCACGCAATGGGCGCGGAAGTCACCGCCTTTAGCTCAAACCCAGCGAAAGAGCAGGAAGTGCTGGCAATGGGCGCCGATCGCGTCGTAAACAGCCGCGATCCTGAAGCCTTAAAAGTGCTGGCCGGGCAGTTCGACCTGATCATCAACACCGTTGCCGTCGACCTCGACTGGCAGCCGTACTTTGAAGCGCTGGCGTACGGCGGCAACTTCCACACCGTTGGCGCGGTAATGAAGCCGTTCCCGGTCCCCGCTTTCACCCTGATTGGCGGCGACCGCAGCATCTCTGGTTCGGCTACCGGCAACCCGTCCGAGCTGCGCAAGTTGATGAAATTTGCCGGACGCAGCAAAGTCGCACCGACCACCGAGCTGTTCCCGATGTCACAAATCAACGAAGCGCTGAAGCACGTTCGCGAGGGCAAAGCTCGCTACCGCGTGGTGCTGAAAGCCGACTTCTAATGATATCCGTGACAGGGGCGTGGCATGAACGCTCCTGACTCAGGACTTCACCGCCGGGCGGCCCGTCTGCCCGGTATTTCGCCCTCGGGTCATTAAACCGTCATCTCCCCGCCATCCTTTTGCAGTCAATCCTTCTCAAAATCCGGGCTTCTACAAACGCCTGAACGAGACGTCTGCCACCATGAGAAAAACTTGGCTCCCTTGGCTGATACTGTCACCTTCCCTGTTGTTTTTATTGCTGTTTACCTGGTTCCCGCTGGGGCGTTCGGTCTATGACAGCCTGTTCGATACCCGCATGGTCAGCGATGGCGGCCAGTATGTCGGGCTGGAGAACTTCAGCCGCCTGTTCGACGATAGCGTCTTCTGGCAATCTCTGGTGAATAACCTGCTTTATATCCTGCTGACGGTAGTGCCGGGCGTAACGCTGGCCCTACTGCTGGCGGTCGCCCTGACCGAGAACCACCGCATCAACCGCTGGCTGCGCACCGCCTTCTTCTTCCCGATGATTATCCCGATGGTCAGCGCCGCCGCGCTATGGCTGTTTATCTTTATGCCCGGCCTCGGCCTGCTCGATCACTATCTGGCGAAGCTGTTTGACCCGATGAACAACAACTGGCTGGGGCGCAGCAATAGCGCGCTGCTGGCTCTGTCGCTAATTGGCGTGTGGAAGTTCGCCGGTTACTACATGCTGTTTTTCCTTGCCGGACTGCAAAGCATCCCGGCGTCGACGCGCGAAGCGGCAATAATGGAAGGCGCCACCCGCACGCAGGTGTTCTTTAAAGTAACTCTGCCGCTGCTGCGCCCGACCCTGAGCTTCGTCATTACCACGGCGCTGATTTATTCCATCACCCAGATCGACCACGTGGCGGTGATGACCCGCGGCGGGCCGGATAACGCTACCACCGTACTGCTCTACTACATCCAGAATCTCGCCTGGGATACCCATGATTTAGGTAAAGCCTCCGCCGCTACCTTCCTGACGCTGGCCGGGCTGTTCGCCTTCTCGCTGATTAACCTCAAACTGCTGGAGAAAGGAGCGCACTATGAGCGCTGAAATCTCGCCGCTGGTGTTGCGTTCACAAAGCGCATCACGCCCGCTATGGCTGCGCCTGCGCCGCTCGCAGCCCTTTACGCTTACGGTATTAATGTGCTGCCTGGCGCTGCTGTGGGTGAGCCCGTTTTTATGGATGCTGGCGACCTCGTTCAGCGCCACTACCTTCGGCGAGGATATGGCCTCCCTGCTGCCCCGGTTACCGCTGACGCTGGATAACTTTCGCGATGCCTGGGCCAGCGCCGACTGGCTAAGCCTCTACGCCAACACCATTATCTTCACCTTCGGCACCTTCTTTGTGCAGCTGTTGACCATTACCACCGCCGGCTACGTCTTCGCCTGCCACGAATTTCGCGGCAAGAAGACGCTGTTCCTGATGTTCCTCGTTCAGTTGATGATCATGCCGGTGGTGATGATGGTGCCGAACATGCTGACCCTGAAAACCTTCGGCCTGCTCAATACCCTTACGGGGGTGATGATGCCCTACTTCACCTCGGCGTTCGGCGTGTTCCTGATGCGTCAGGCGTTTCTCGCCATTCCTAAAGAGCTGGAGGAGGCGGCGCTGATGGAGGGCTGTCGCTGGTGGCAGGTGCTGTTTCGCGTGCTGCTGCCGATGTCCTGGCCGTCGGTGCTGGCCTTCGCCACCGTCAGCATTACCTACCACTGGAACGAATATCTGTGGCCGCTAATGATGCTGAACGACCCGGATAAACAGGTGCTGACCGTGGGGCTGGTCTCTTTCGCCATGGGCGCAGAATCCGGCGGTCAGTGGGGCATCATCGGTGCCGGAACGCTGATGGTCTGTCTGCCACTGATGCTGGCGTTCATCCTTTTCCAGAAACAGTTCCTGCGAAGCTTCGGCTTCTCCGGGATCAAATAAGGAGTTATTCATGCTGTTAGCGCAAATTTCCGATACCCATTTCCGCAGTCACGGCCAGAAGCTGTATGGATTTATTGACGTTAACGCCGCCAACGCCGACGTGGTGTCCCAGCTTAATGCCCTGCAGGAACGTCCGGACGCAGTGGTAGTGAGCGGTGATATCGTCAACTGCGGCCGCCCGGAAGAGTATCAGGTCGCTCGCCAGATCCTCGGCAGCCTGAACTATCCGCTGTATCTCATTCCCGGCAACCATGACGATAAAGCGCTGTTTCTGGAATACCTGCATCCGCTGTGCCCGCAGCTCGGTACCGACGCGCAAAACATGCATTACGCAGTAGATGACTTTGCCACTCGCCTGCTGTTTATTGACTCCAGCCGGGCGGGGACGTCGAAAGGCTGGCTGACCGACGAAACCATCAAATGGCTGGAAGCCCAGCTGTTTGACGGCGGCGATAAACCGGCGACGGTGTTTATGCATCATCCGCCGCTGCCGCTTGGCAACGCGCAGATGGACCCTATCGCCTGCGAAAACGGCCACCGTCTGCTGGGGCTGGTTGAACGCTTCCCGTCGCTGACGCGCATTTTCTGCGGCCATAACCATAGCCTGACCATGACGCAGTATCGCCAGGCCATCATCTCCACCATTCCGGGAACCGTCCACCAGGTACCTTATTTTCATGAAGATACCCGTCCGTATTACGACCTCTCCCCGGCGTCGTGCCTGATGCATCGCCAGGTGGGCGAACAGTGGGTGAGCTACCAGCATCCGCTGACCCACTACGCCGGACCGTGGATGTACGACGAAAATATCAGTTGCCCAACGGAAGATCGCTAATCGCCATGCTTAGTCTGCAAAACATCAGTAAACAGTTTGACGGAAAACCGGCCCTCAGCGCCCTGTCGCTGGATATTCACGATGGGGAATTCGTGGTGCTGGTAGGCCCGTCCGGCTGCGGTAAAAGCACGCTGTTGCGTCTGCTTGCCGGACTGGAGCCGGTCAGCGAGGGGGAGATCTGGCTGCATGATGAGAACATCACCGAAATGTCGCCCAGAGAGCGTAATTTCGCGATGATCTTCCAGAACTATGCCCTGTTTCCGCATCTGTCGGTACGCGACAACATCACCTTCGGCATGAAGGTGCGCAAAGAGGAGAAAACCAGCTGGCAGCCGCGGGTGGATAAAGTCGCGCAGATGCTGCAACTGGATAGCTTGCTGGAGCGCAAACCGGCGAAACTTTCCGGCGGCCAGCGGCAGCGGGTGGCGATGGCGCGGGCGATTGTGCGCAATCCGCGCCTGTTCCTGATGGATGAGCCGCTCTCCAACCTCGATGCCCGCCTGCGCAGCGAAGTGCGCGACAGCATTATGGACCTCCACCAGCAGCTCAAAACCAGCACCGTCTATGTAACTCACGACCAGACGGAAGCGATGTCGATGGCCGACCGTATTGTGGTGATGAACGGCGGCCACGTGCAGCAGGTCGGGCGACCGGAGTATCTCTACGCCAACCCGGCCAATCTGTTTGTTGCCGGGTTTATTGGCTCCCCGGCGATGAATCTGCTCTCACTGCCCTGTGCTGACGGCGAGGTACTGCTCGGCGAACAGCGTCATCCGCTGCCGCCGCGCTACCGCGAAGAGTCCCAGGTATGGTTAGGCATTCGTCCGGAACATATCAGCGATCGCGTGGAGGAAAGTCATTTGCGCCTGCCTGCCACCGTGCTGCAACGAGAACTGATGGGAGCAGATTATCTGCTTCATGTCAGCACCCCCATCGGCACTTTACGCTTTAGCCGCCGCCATCGCGGCGCGGTGCCGGAGAAAGGCGATTCGCTGCCCCTCGGCTTTTCGCCCGGTGATATTCATCTTTTTCATGCTGAGCAACAGCACAATTTACTGATGGAGACAGACCATGTTTAAACCCCTCACCGCTCTCGCGGTCGGGCTCAGCTTCGCCCTGAGCGGCGCGGCGCTGGCGAAAGAGAAGATCGATTTCATGTTTCCAGCGCCGGTGGACGGCAAGCTGACCATGGAGATGACCCGCGTCATTAAGCAATTCAACGAGTCGCAGCAGGACGTGGAAGTGCGCGGGATCTTTACCGGGAACTATGACACCACCAAGATCAAAGCCGAATCCGCGCAGAAGGCCGGGCAGCCGCCTGCGCTGGTGATTATGTCCGCCAACTTCACCACCGATCTGGCGCTGAAGGATGAGATCCTGCCGATGGACGAACTGTTCCAGTATGGCAATCAAAAAGCGGGAGATTTTCTGGTGAAGGAGTTCTGGCCTGCGATGCATAAAAACGCCCAGGTCATGGGCACCACCTATGCGATCCCTTTCCATAACTCGACGCCGATCCTCTATTACAACAAAACGATGTTCGATCAGGCCGGGCTCAAACAGCCGCCGCAAACCTGGGCCGAGCTGCTGGCAGATGCCAAAAAGCTGACCGACGAAAGCAAAGGCCAGTGGGGGATCATGCTGCCGTCGACTAACGATGATTATGGCGGCTGGATCTTCTCGGCGCTGGTTCGCGCCAACGGCGGTAAATACTTTAATGAAGATTATCCGGGCGAAGTGTATTACAACTCGCCGACCACCATCGGCGCCCTGCGCTTCTGGCAGAACCTGGTTTATAAAGACAAGGTAATGCCTTCCGGCGTGCTGAATTCGAAACAGATCAGCGCCAGCTTCTTCTCCGGCAAAGTCGGGATGGCGATGCTGAGTACCGGCGCGCTGGGCTTTATGCGCGAGAACAGCAAAGATTTTGAGCTGGGTGTGGCGATGCTACCGGCCAAAGAGCAGCGAGCAGTGCCAATCGGCGGTGCCAGCCTGGTGAGCTTTAAGGGCATCAACGATGCGCAGAAGAAAGCGGCGTATCAGTTCCTGACGTATCTGGTTAGTCCGCAGGTTAACGGTGCCTGGAGCCGCTTTACCGGTTACTTCTCGCCGCGCAAGGCCGCCTACGATACGCCGGAAATGAAAGCATATTTGCAGCAGGATCCGCGAGCGGCTATCGCCCTGGAGCAACTGAAGTATGCCCATCCGTGGTACTCCACCTGGGAGACCGTTGCCGTGCGTAAGGCGATGGAAAACCAGCTGGCCGCAGCGGTAAACGATGCAAAAGTCACCCCGGAAGCAGCCGTGCAGGCGGCGCAGAAGGAGGCCGATGCGCTGATGAAGCCGTATGTGGATAAGACCGCGCTGGCGGAAGTGAAGTAAGTCTTTCCCCTCACCCTAACCCTCTCCCCGATGGGGAGAGGGGACAGTTCAGCGCAGCTTATTCGGATCAGCGCGGTTGAGCATTTACGAAAGGATTCAGGATGTGAGACAGGAAAAAAAGCAGGCCATACGAAGTATGGCCTGTAAGTGAAACAACGATTAGATTCCTGCCGTTTCGCGGATATATTTACGTGCTTTTACTGCGTATTCGAATGGGTTAGCCAGCGCCGGATCCTGCTCTGCCTCAACCACCATCCAGCCTTTGTAGCCATGCTCGTCCAGCAGTTTGAACACCGGACGGAAATCAATCACGCCATCGCCCGGAACGGTGAAGGTGCCTTTCTTCACGCCATCGAGGAAAGAGAGCCCTTCGCGGCGCACCTGCTCGATCACCGGCGGACGCACATCTTTCAGGTGCACGTGGTTAATGCGCGGCAGATATTTTTTCAGGATCGCCAGCATCGGCTCCTCGCCGCCTTCGGAATACCAGGCGTGGCCGGTGTCGTACAGCAGGAAGACTTTGTCATCCACCAGCGACATAAACTTGTCGATCTCTTCTGTCGTCTGGATGCCGGTGCCCATATGGTGGTGCAGGCAGACCTGCATGCCTTTTTCTGCCGCCAGGCGACCAAGCGTGTTGTAGCCTTCCGCAACCTGTTGCCACTCTTGTTCGCTAAAGCACGGTTTCGCATTGCCAAGAATCGGTTTTTCCAGACCCTGGATGCTGCCGCTCTGCTCAGAACAGCCAATCACTTTTGCGCCCATCGCATGAAGAAAATTCATGTGATTGACGAATTCATCAATAGTTTTTTCCCGCTGCCCATTGGCAAAAAAGGTACTAAACCAGGCGTTGCAAATCTGAATACCGCGGATATCCAGCATCGGCTTGAGAACCGCCGGATCGCGTGGATATTTGCTGCCGACTTCACTACCGGTAAAGCCTGCCAGCGCCATTTCGCTGACGATTTGCTGGAAAGTATTTTCGCTGCCCAGCTCTGGCATGTCGTCGTTAGTCCAACCAATCGGGGCGATAGCCAGTTTCACGTTATCTTTGTTCATAGTAGGGGGCTCCTGCCGCTGCGCCTTATCGGCGCAGCAATTCACGTTCGATGAGTTCACGGGTTTCCACTGCCTGGTATTTCATTTTTTCCGGGTAGCCGAACAGCGAGGTGGCCACAATTGGCTCACCGCCGACCTTGAAGGTCTGCTCGGCAAATTTCATGTCGCGCAAGGTACGGAACAGCGCGTCGAAATCAACATCCCCTTCCCCGACGCCCACATGCTGGTGAACGACGGCATCCACTCCCGGCGGATTAACGATATAGCGGCAATGTTTTGTATGGTTGCGGGTATCAGCAATCAGCACATGAGAAAGATCGCTTCCCGCGTAGCGCAGCATCTTCTCAACGTCACCCACGCCTTTGTCATAGAAGAAGGTGTGCGGGACGCTGTAGACGTACTTAACGTTATCGCTGCGGAACGACTTAACAATATCGACGGTTTCGTTGTTCTCTTCGCAGAAGTCCCACGGATGCGCCTGGATTTCAACGCGGATACCTTCGCGTTCGAAAATCGGCAGCAGCTCTTCCATGGAGCGATAGAACATCTCATCGCAAATCTCTGGCTGGTTAGGATCGCCGGAGAACTCGGTGTTGATCACCTGTACACCCATTTCAACCGCAATTTCGATCAGTCGTTTCCAGTTTTTCACTGCCGCCTGACGGCGCAGCTCATCCGGACCGGACCAGCGATAAACACAGATAAATGAAGAGAGCTCCACGCCGGTTTCACGCAGCGCCTGCTTGTACTCAGCCATAATTTCCCGGCTGGCGCGCGGGTGCTTGTAGAACGGGTTGATCTGCGGATGCGGCGATTGCTCAATGTACTTGTAGCCCCACTCCGCCACCTGGTGAACCATTCGGGTAACCCCGAGGTCTTTAATTACATCAACATCAAAGGCAATTTTCATCGTCGTTACCTGTGCAAAGAAGTTCCGTCAGCAATCGCGCTTAGCGTTTGTAGAATGCCGGGCACTCAGGCAGCGTCACCTCAACCGGCTCGCTGGTTCCCTGCGCTTTAATACAGGCGTCGGCAGCCACGGATGCTGCATAGCCATCCCATGCCGATGGGCCGTGCAGCTCGCCCGCCTGAACATCATTGATGAAGGCCTGTAGCTCAACGTCATAGGCTTTAATAAAGCGATCTTTCCAGTCGACCAGAATGGCAGTCGACAGGTTAGCGGATTTACGCATCTGCACCGCTGACGGCTCAGGCAGGCGGGCAATACCAGTTTCCCCAACCACTTCACACTGGATATCGTAGCCGTACTGGCAGTTCACGAAGACTTCAACATCGATCAGGGTGCCTTTTTTCGTTTCAAACGACACGATCTGCGGATCTTTCAGGCGCGCATGGGTGTGCGAAGTAGAGCGCGGGAAGCGCACCTGCACGGAAACATAGTCGTCATTCAGCAGCCAGCGCAGAACGTCCAGCTCGTGAATCAGGGTGTTGGTGATCGCCATGTTGGTGACATAATCCTCACCTACCGACTGGTTGCGGTGCGCGCAGCGCAGCATCAGCGGTGCGCCGATATCGCCGTCATCGATCACTTTTTTCAGCGCCAGGTAGCCTTCGTCATAAGGGCGCATAAACCCAACCTGTACCAGGCGACGACCGGCTTTCATCTCTGCATCAACAATCCGGCGGCAGCCTTCTGCGCTCATCGCCAGCGGCTTCTCGCAGAACACTGGCTTACCGGCAGCAATGGCGGCCAGGGTGTACTCTTCGTGGGTTGGATCCCATGAAGTGACCAGAATGGCATCTACGTTGCTGGCCATAATCACATCATGACCGTCGGCATATACTTCTGCATGCACGCCCGGCAATGCAACCGCGGCCCGCGCGTTCTCTTCGTTGATATCCGAAACCGCCACTACCGTGGCTCCCTGCAGTACCTGAGTGCAGCGGCGGATATGTTCTTTACCGATAGCGCCGGCACCGATGACACCTAATTTGAGTGACATAGTTGGTTTTCTCCCGAGATTTGTAGGGTTCAGGGTTTGTGTTCTGTTTTAGTAATCCCGCGCCTGAGCGCGTTTTTCATTAATCATTTCGGCCACTTTGCGGATCCGCTCGGACAGTGCCGACTGCGCGACGCCGACGTTCCACCAGCTGCCGTATTTGTGCACCATGGTTTTCGGCAGCACTTTAATGTCGATCAGGGTGCTGACGGTTTCGCGGCGTGCGGCATCCAGCGCATGGCGTAGCTCATCGAGCGTCGTGACGCGCCAGGTTTTGCAGCCGTAGCCGGAAGCGACGGTGGCGAAATCTACCGGTACCAGGCCACCCTGCAGCTGGCCAGACTCGGCGCAGCGGAAGCGGAATTCGGTGCCGAAGCTGTCCATTCCATGTTCCATTTGCAGGTTGTTAATGCAGCCGTTAGCCATGTTGTCGAGCAGCACGATGTTGATCTTCGCGCGCTCCTGCAGGGAGGTCACCAGCTCGGAGTGCAGCATCATGAACGAGCCGTCGCCGACCAGTGAATAGACCTCACTTTGCGGCTGGGCTAACTTCACACCCAACGCGGCGCTGACTTCATAGCCCATGCAGGAATAGCCGTATTCCACGTGATAAGTGTTGGTTGCCCGGTTACGCCAGACGCGCTGCAGGTCTCCCGGCAGGCTTCCCGCCGCCGCCACAATCACCGCATCCGCCGGTAGCGTTTCATTTAACACGCCGAGAACGCTGCTTTGCGTCAGGGTTGAGTCGGTTATCTGGCGGAATTCGCGATACACCGATTCACGATCCAGATGGTCGTCAATTTCTGGTACAAAAGATTTTTCCTGCCACACCGCCTGGTAAACGCGCTGAGTCTCTTTCAACTGGCGGCTCTGTACGCTTTCGATCTGCTCGCCCCACGCGGCCTGCCAGGTATCGCCGGACAGGGCGTCATCCAGGGCATCAAGGGCTTCACGGGCATCCGCCAGCATCGGAATACCATCGAGCTTCCAGGCATCGAAGTTGCTGACGTTAATATTGAGGAAGCGCACGCCCGGATGCTGGAAAATCCATTTCGACGAGGTGGTGAAATCGCTGAAACGCGTGCCGAGGCCAATCACTAAATCCGCCTCTTTCGCCAGCAGGTTTGCCGCCAGGCAGCCAGTTTCCCCGACGCCGCCAACGTTAAACGGATGCGAAGAGACCACGCTACCCTTCCCGGCCTGAGTTTCGGCAAACGGAACGCCATAGCGTTCGGCAAAACGGGTCAACGCCTCGCCTGCACCGGAGTATTTCACCCCGCCGCCGCAGACAATCAGCGGCTTACGGCTGGCTTTAATCGCCGCAACCGCATCCGCCAACTGCGCGGCGCTGGCCGGGCGACGGTCAAGACGATGTACGCGACGGGTAAAGAAGGACTCTGGATAATCCCAGGCTTCGCCCTGGACGTCCTGCGGCAGACACAGGGTAACTGCACCGGTTTCCGCCGGATCGGTCAGCACGCGCATCGCGTTGATGCAGGCGCTCATCAGCTGTTCCGGGCGGGTAATGCGATCCCAGTATTTGCTCACTGCACGAAACGCGTCGTTGGTGGTAATGCTCAGGTCATGACTCTGTTCAATTTGCTGTAAAACAGGATCCGGCTGGCGAGTGGCGAACACATCGCCAGGCAGCAGCAGCAGAGGGATACGGTTGGCGGTAGCCGTTGCGGCAGCGGTAATCATGTTCGCCGCGCCGGGGCCGATAGAAGAGGTGCAGGCAATTATCTGACGGCGCAGGGACTGTCTGGCAAAACCGGTCGCGGCATGTGCCATCCCTTGCTCGTTACGCCCTTGATAGACCCGCATTTCACCGCTGTCTTGTTCCAGAGCTTGACCCAGCCCCAGAACGTTGCCGTGGCCAAAGATAGCAAAGATGCCTTTTACGAATTTATGCTCTTCGCCATCCACTTCCAGGTACTGGTTATCCAGGAACTTCACCAGCGCCTGCGCCATTGTCAGTCTCAGTTTGCCCATGTTGCCCAATCCTTATTGTTCAGTATTTGCGTGTGAGTTCCCGTTTGCCCTGCACAGCGATACAAGCGATGAGTCAGGGAAATCGTTAACGTCACTGGAATACTTTTGGATTATAGGCAAACATTTTTTTCATTAAATAGAAATACAGAAGAAATATTTCATTTTGCGAGAGGGATCAAACTCTCTATGCATTTCACCCGTTTCATTGGCATCCTGCATACGGGATGACGCTCAATTTACGAGGTTTTTTCTTTGATATCCCCTTAAAAATCATAGGTAAAGGAAGATACTGTACTCACCTCTGTTCTATTTTCAGTCACCGTGCAGGATCTTAGGCAGAATGAGGCTCAGCGCGGCATAGTGGTATATCCCTCACATTTTTGGTTTTTTAATTTCGATCTAGTTTGCAAATGAAATATTTATTTCTCAAACTAGGGGGTAACCAATAACCCTCAGGCTGTTTTCGGAGACGCTGTCGGCATTCCGACTCTTCCGTACAGCAGAAATGCAAAAGGAAACCCTAGCTATGAATGCAGCAGTAAAGCGACTCGATGTCATCTGTATTGGCCGGGTGGCAGTCGATCTCTATGCCCAGCAGATTGGCGCGAGGCTGGAAGATGTTGCCAGTTTTTCTAAATACCTGGGTGGCTCTTCCGGCAACGTCGCCTTCGGCACCGCCATTCAGGGATTAAAATCGGCGATGCTTGCCCGCGTGGGCGATGAACACAATGGCCGTTTTTTACGTGAAACGCTTAGCCGCGCCGGCGTCGATACGGAATACTTAATCACGGATAAGCAACGCCTGACGGCGTTAGTGATGCTGGGGATTAAAGATCAGGAGACATTCCCGCTGATTTTTTACCGCGATAACTGCGCCGATATGGCTTTATCGCCAGAAGACATTAAAGAAGAGTACATCGCATCTTCCCGGGCCCTGGCGGTAACCGGCACGCACCTTTCACACGCCAACACGCGTGAAGCGGTACTGAAAGCGCTGGAATATGCCCGCCGTCACGGCCTGCGTACCGCGCTGGATATCGACTATCGCCCGGTGCTCTGGGGGCTAACTTCTTTAGGCGATGGTGAAACGCGTTTCGTTGAGTCGGGCCAGGTGACCAGCCAGCTTCAGGAAGTCCTGCATCTGTTCGATTTAGTCGTCGGCACAGAAGAAGAGTTCCATATTGCTGGAGGCAGTACCGATACGCTGACCGCGTTGAAAAACGTGCGTAACGCCACGAAAGCAACGCTGGTTTGCAAACGCGGTCCGATGGGCTGTGTGGTACTGGAAGGCGCCATTCCTGACAGCTGGGATAGCGTACCGCTACAGCAAGGTGTGCGTGTAGAAGTGCTTAACGTACTGGGTGCTGGCGATGCCTTTATGTCCGGCCTGCTGCGCGGCTGGCTTAACGATGAAGGCTGGGAGCAGGCCTGTCGCTATGCTAACGCCTGCGGCGCGCTGGTCGTATCACGCCACGGCTGTGCGCCAGCGATGCCGACCAAAGTCGAACTTGATGACTACCTGTCGCGGGCAGAATCGGTCCCGCGTCCGGATATCGACGACCGCCTTAACCACCTCCATCGCGTCACCAGCCGCCGTCAGGCGTGGCCGGAGCTGTGCATCTTCGCCTTTGACCACCGTAAGCAGTTGTCGGATCTCGCTCAGGAAACCGGGCGTAATGAATCCTGCATTCCACAGCTGAAGCTATTGCTGCTGGCGGCTGCGGAAAGCGCAGCCAAAGAAGCCGGTCTTGATGGACGCAGCGGTATCCTCGCCGATGGCACCTACGGTCAAAGCTCGCTGAATGCCATCACCGGCAAGGGATGGTGGATCGGTCGGCCGATCGAAATGCCGAGCTCGCGCCCGCTGCGACTGGAGCATGGCAACATCGGTTCCCAGCTGATCGACTGGCCGCTGGAGCACGTGGTGAAATGCCTGGTCTTCTATCATCCGGCCGATCCGGCTGAGCTGCGCGCCGAGCAGGATGCGCTGCTGCTGGAAGTCTGGCAGGCGTGCAATAAATCCGGGCATGAGCTGCTGCTGGAAATCATCCTGCCGGAGAACGGCCCGGATAAAGATGAACGCCATTACCACGATATGCTGGAGCACTTCTATCAGCTCGGCATTCAGCCGGACTGGTGGAAGCTGCCGCCGCTATCTAGCGTTCAGTGGGAGAAAATCAGCAAGCTTATCGAACGCGAAGATAGCTGGTGCCGCGGGATCCTGATCCTCGGTCTGGACGCGCCATCAGATCGCCTGCGCGCCGGTTTTGCCGAAGCGGCGAAGCACCCGATGATCAAAGGCTTTGCCGTCGGTCGTACCATCTTTGGCCAGCCGTCGCGCCGCTGGATGCAGGGAGAACTGAGCGACGAGGCGCTGATTGACGAAGTGAAACGCAACTATCTCACGCTCATCGGCTACTGGCGCGAAGCCCGCGGCTGATTCTAACCCGACCCGCATCCTCTCCAGAAGATGCGGGCTTTTTTCTGGATCTTCGTGAAATGAATCGCGTATTTCACCGTAGTGAATGAAAAATTCGCTTCATTTGATACACTGGAAATTATATTCCTTCCATTTTCTCAGAGCGCAATCTATGGCCAATAATCCGACCCAACTTACCATCTTGCAGGATGAAATCAGGCGTCGCTACGACACGTTAAGCAAACGCCTGAAACAGGTAGCCCGTTATATTCTGGATAACAGTAATAGCGTGGCTTTTGACACCGTGGCCTCTATCGCGCAACAAGCTGACGTTCCCCCTTCCACGCTGATTCGCTTCGCTAATGCTTTCGGCTTTAGCGGTTTCAACGAAATGAAGCAGATGTTCAAGCAGCATCTGATGGAAGAGACGGCTAACTACACCGAGCGTGCGCGTCTGTTCCGCCAGACCACCACGGATGACGCGACCCCGCCGGAAACGCCGACCGAAATTCTTAATATGTTCACTATGGTCAATACGCAGGCGTTACAGCAATTGGCCATGCAGACCTCCGGCGACGAACTTCAGCGTGCGGTAGCGCTGCTGGCGGAAGCGGAGAATATCTACGTTATCGGCCTGCGCCGCTCTTTTAGCGTCGCCTCCTACCTGACCTATGCCTTGCGCCATCTGGACCGGAAGGCATTCCTTATTGATGGTTTGGGCGGTATGTTCACCGAGCAGTTAAGCCTGGTAGGACCGAAGGATGTGGTTGTCGCAGTGAGCTTCTCGCCTTATGCACGTGAAGTGGTTGAACTGGTTGAGCTGGGCGCGCAGCGCAAAGCCCGACAGATAGCCATTACCGACAGCCAGGTCAGCCCGCTTGCGGCCTTCAGCGACGTTTGCTTTGTGGTGCGCGAGGCGCAGGTTGATGGTTTCCGTTCGCAGGTGGCATCGCTGTGCCTGGCCCAGACGCTGGCGGTTTCTCTGGCGCTAAACAGCAGCAAAGATTCAGAAACAAAACAGCTGGCCTAGGTCTTTCGCCTTTTCCGGGGGCGGCGCGCTGCGCCTGCCCGGGCTACCAAACCTCGTTTTCACGGGTTCACGGGCTGACAAACAATGGATAAATTTAAGGCCGGTTAGCATCGCTAGCCGGCCTTTTTATCATTAATAGAGGTTAATCGTGGCGAGGATAATCAGGGCTGTTGATCCATGCGTGATCCTCTTCCCAGGTGAACATCCATTTGCGGTCCGGACCAGCCATCACGTTCAGATAGTAACTATCATAACCGGCAATCGCCGCTACCGGATGATAACCGCGTGGGACCATGACTACATCGTGGTTATAAGGCGCCATGCAAGCATCCAGGCTGCGGTCATCGGTATAGACGCGCTGGAACGCGAAGCCCTGCGGCGGATCGAAACGATGGTAGTAGGTCTCTTCCAACTGGGTTTCCTGTCCCGGCAGCGCCGTATCGTGCTTATGCGACGGCCATGAGCTGGTCGCGCCTTCACCGGTGTAAACCTCTACCACCAGCAGGCAATCTGCCTGCACGTTATCCGGCAGGATATTGTGCACCAGGCGCTGGTTGCGCCCTTTACCACGATGCTCCACGCCCACGTCCTGCGGGGAAATCACTCGCGCCGGAAGCGTTCCTTTCCCCGGCGCGCTGCATACCGCCAGTTCAAGATCGGAATCTGCCGTTACTTCGACTTTATCCTGCGGCGGTACGTAGACTGACCAGGGTGGCGTCCGCTCAAACGGCGACATTCGCTTGCCCAGGTTTGGAAAGTCTGCCTTCGTGGTTTTTACCGAAGCTAGCCCGGCAACCAGCACCAGGCACAGTTCGCGATCGCCGCTTTCCAGGGTAACGGTTTGCCCTTTCTTTAACATCCAGACATCAAAGCCAATATATTTCCACCCCGCGCTCTGCGGGGTGATGTGCTGGATCTGCCCTTCTTGTTTTGCTTTAGCCAGTAAAGACATGGCGCTCTCCTTCGCCGATTAGCCTAACGTCGGCATACTAAATTCAGATACGGTGTGCTGACCTTGCGGCCAGCGGACGGTGGCGGTTTTCATACGAGTATAGAAACGCACGCCATCCGGCCCATGCACGTTCAGTGCGCCAAATACGGAGCGTTTCCAGCCGCCAAAGCTATGGAAGGCCATTGGAACAGGTACCGGTACGTTGACCCCAACCATTCCGGCCTGGACATCATGTACAAATTCTCGAGCAGTGTGGCCATTACTGGTAAAGACGGCGCTACCGTTGCCGAACTCATGGCTGTTCACCAGCTCCAGCGCGCTGTGGTAATCCGCCACGCGGACAATCCCCAGCACCGGGCCAAAAATCTCTTCGCGCCAGATAGTCATCTCCGGCGTCACGTGGTCGAACAGCGTTCCGCCGACGTAGTACCCCTCTTCAAACCCGGAGACCTTCAGCTTACGTCCATCGACCACCAGCGTAGCCCCTTCGCTGGCGCCCTTATCGATATAGCCCAGCACTTTTTTCTGGTGAGTATCAGAAACGACCGGACCCATTTCGTTCTCTTCTTTGCCACGCATACAGCCTGGACCGACCTTCAGCGACTCCACCAGCGGTTTCAGGCGCGCAATCAGCTTATCTGCTGTTTCATCACCCACGGCCACCACCACCGGCAACGCCATGCAGCGCTCGCCCGCAGAACCGAACGCGCCGCCCATAATGGCATTGACGGTGGCATCAAGATCGGCGTCTGGCATAACAATCGCGTGGTTTTTCGCGGCGCCGAATGCCTGAACTCGCTTACCATAAGCGCTGGCGGTTTTATAAATATGCTCTGCGACGCCGGAAGAGCCCACAAAGCTTACCGCCGCGATACGCGGGTCTCTGTAGAGCTGTTCAGCATCTTCATTACTACAATGCACCACGTTAAAAACGCCATCCGGCAGGCCTGCTTCTTTCAGCAGTTCAGCCATACGCACTGCGGCAGTAGGCGCCAGCGCGGGCGGCTTGAGGACAAAGCTGTTCCCGCAGGCCAGCGCCAGCGGGAACATCCACATCGGCACCATCGCCGGGAAGTTAAACGGCGTAATTCCCGCCACCACGCCCAGCGGCTGCATCAGCGAATAGCTGTCAACGCCGGTACCGACATCCGATGAGAATTCCCCTTTGATCAGATGCGGAATGCCGCAGGCAAACTCAACGACTTCCATGCCGCGGGTCAGCTCACCCAGCGCGTCAGAAAAGACTTTACCGTGTTCGCTGACGATAATCCCCGCCAGTTCTTCAGCATGCTGTTCAAGTAACATTTTAAAATTGAACATCACGCGGGCGCGACGCAGCGGCGTGGTACGTGACCAGCCTTCAAAAGCATCGCGTGCAACCTGAATCGCGTCAGACACTTCCTGCGCGGTCGATAGCGTGACTTCGCGGACCACTTTGCCCGTCGCGGGGTCGAAAACCGGCATCGTATTGTTGCTGGCGCTGGTAACGGTTTTCCCGCCAATAAAGTTTCCTGTGATAGTCATGCTCTCGCCTCATATGTATGGGGTATCGGGGGCCAACGCAGTACGGCCCATTACTGGATCTGCTGTGCTATAACCGTAGTAAAATGAAATTAATATTTCAATATTGAGTGATAATGAAATTCCATTTTGGTGATGACGGTCGCAATTTCTTGTAAGAAAATGTCGTCTCACGGGTTAAATCACTACCGGAAGAGATTAGACGTAGCGCCTTCTACAACCTGCTGCAATATAAGCGCAGCAGAAAACTATTTTGCGAGTCAGCTCAAAAATACGCCATTTCATACATTGCTAATTTTGGAATAAATGTTTTGACTATAGAGCAATCGAACGAACCCGATCCCTACGTTTCAGGAGAGTCAAAATGGCTATTGCATCGCAACGTTTCTGCATCAACCGCAAGATCGCCCCTTCACTCAGTATTGAAGCCTTCTTTCGGCTGGTGAACAGCCTTGGACTAAACAAAGTCGAGCTACGTAACGACCTCCCCAGTGGAAAAGTGACCGACGACCTGAGCCACCAGCAGGTTCGCGAACTGGCTGATCGCTACCATATTGAGATCCTTACCATCAACGCGGTCTACCCTTTCAACTGCCGTACCGAAGAGGTTCGCAACCTGACTGAGTCGCTGCTAAAAGAAGCGAAAGGCGTCGGCGCGAAATCGCTGGTACTGTGTCCGCTGAATGACGGCACTACGGTGCCGGCAAGCGAGACCCTCAGCGCGCTGCGCGACCTGGCGCCGCTATTTGCCTTTTACGGCGTTCAGGGACTGGTTGAGCCGCTCGGCTTCCCGCAAAGTTCACTGCGCTCCTCAGCGCAGGCGCAAACGCTGATCCACGACGCACGGGTGCCGTTTAAATTGCTGATTGATACCTTCCATCATCATCTCTACCCGCAGGCAGATGAGGAATTTACCCAAGTGGATGTCGGCGAAATCGGTCTGGTACATCTTTCCGGCGTAGAGGATACCCGCCCACGCGAAACGCTTACCGATAACGAGCGCATTATGCTGACAGCAAAAGACCAGCTGCAAAGCTGCGAGCAGGTCAAAAACCTGGAAGCACGCGGCTATCAGGGCGTTTATGCCTTCGAGCCCTTCTCGCCGGAGCTGGCAAACTGGAGTGAGGACGATATCCGCCGTGAAATTGAGCAGAGCATCGCATTAATTCAGCGCCACTGCGCCTGAAGCGAGTAGACACCGGCGTGCGTGATTTCCCCCCCGTTTGCGGTCAGGTTGCCTATACTCGCAGCAGGATAAATGGAGAAATCGATGATGAGTTCACCTCTGCTGATTGCACGCACGCTGGAGAAACAGCTGCATTTATTACCCGCCATGGCCAATCGCCACGGTCTGATTACCGGCGCGACCGGGACCGGTAAAACCGTCACTCTACAAAAGCTGGCAGAGTCTTTTTCGGAAATCGGCGTTCCGGTATTTATGGCTGATGTGAAGGGCGATCTCACCGGTATCGCTGAATCAGGGCAAAGTTCGGAAAAACTGCGTGCGCGGCTGGAAAAAATCGGCGCAACGGACTGGGCGCCGCACGCCAACCCGGTGGTACTCTGGGATATCTTTGGCGAAAAAGGCCACCCGGTTCGCGCTACGGTTTCCGATCTCGGACCACTGCTATTGTCCCGCCTGCTTAACCTCAATGAGGTTCAGTCCGGCGTGCTGAATATCATCTTTCGCATTGCCGACGACCGCGGGCTGCTGCTGCTCGACTTTAAAGATCTGCGCGCTATCACCCAATATATTGGCGACAACGCCAAAGCGTTTCAGAGCCAATACGGCAATATCAGCAGCGCCTCCGTTGGCGCTATTCAACGCGGATTGCTCACTCTGGAGCAGCAGGGCGCGGAGCACTTTTTCGGCGAGCCGATGCTCGATATTCAGGACTGGATGCGTGTTGATGCCAGTGGCAAAGGAGTGATTAATATCCTCAGCGCCGAGAAGCTCTACCAGATGCCGAAGCTCTATGCCGCCAGCCTGCTGTGGATGCTCTCAGAGCTTTACGAACGTCTGCCGGAAGCAGGCGATCGTGAAAAGCCAAAACTGGTCTTTTTCTTTGATGAAGCCCATCTGCTATTTAACGATGCGCCGCAGGTGCTACTGGATAAAATCGAGCAGGTTATCCGCCTGATTCGCTCTAAAGCCGTCGGCGTTTATTTTGTTTCGCAAAACCCGGCGGACATTCCCGATGCGGTACTCGGTCAGTTGGGAAACCGCGTGCAGCATGCCCTGCGCGCCTTCACGCCGAAAGATCAGAAAGCGGTAAAAACGGCCGCGCAGACTATGCGCGCTAACCCGGCATTCAGTACCGAACAGGCGATTCAGGAGCTGGGAACCGGCGAGGCGCTTATCTCCTTCCTTGACGAAAAAGGTAGCCCATCGGTAGTGGAACGCGCAATGGTTATCGCCCCCTGCTCGCGAATGGGGCCGGTTACCGACGATGAACGTAACGGACTGATTAACCACTCGGCGCTGTACGGTAAGTATGAAGAAGAGATCGACCGGGAATCGGCCTTTGAAATGCTGCAAAAAGGCGTACAGGCGACGACTGAAAAGCAAGAATCACCGCCAGCAAAAGGGCAGCAAAATAGCGATGACGACGGCCTGATTGGCGGGCTAAAAGACATTCTGTTCGGTACCACCGGGCCGCGCGGCGGTAAGCACGATGGCATCGTGCAAACGGCAGCAAAGAGCGCGGTGCGTCAGGTCACTAACCAGATAATCAGGGGAATGCTGGGAAGCTTACTTGGCGGGCGAAAACGATAAAAAATGCCCCCTTTCTGATTCAGGAAGGGGGCGTTAACATCAGGATTTACGCATCATCAACCAGAGGCTCAGCAAGAAGAAGCTGGCGCTCGGCAACAGCGCGCCGATTATCGGCGGAATGCCGTAGACCAGGGTTAACGGGCCGAAAATCTGGTCCAGCACGTAGAAGATAAAGCCGAAGCTGATCCCGGTAACCACTCTGACGCCCATCGGTACGCTGCGCAGCGGGCCAAAGATAAACGACAGCGCCATCAGCATCATGACCGCCACCGACAGCGGCTGGAAGATTTTGCTCCACATATTGAGCTGATAGCGGCCCGGATCCTGACCGCTGGACTTCAGATAGGTGACGTAGTTGTGCAAGCCACTGATCGACAGCGCGTCAGGATCCAGCGCCACCACGCCGAGCTTATCCGGCGTCAGGTTGGTCTTCCAGGTTCCACTGACCGTCTGCGTTCCGGTCACCTGTTTCGGGTCGGCAAGGTTGGATTCATCAACCTGCGACAGCCGCCAGAGCTTATTCTCGGTATCGAATTTTGCCGAGGCCGCATAGCGAACGGACTGCAGGCGGCGCTGATCGTTAAAGGCGTAAATGCTCACTCCACCCAGCTCATCGCTGCCTTTCACCCGCTCGATATAAACAAAACTATGGCCATCTTTCGCCCACAATCCCTGCTGGGTTGAAAGCAGAGAGCCGCCGTACATCTGTTGGGCACGATAGTTACGCGCCATCTGCTCACCCTGCGGGGCAACCCACTCGCCCATCGCCATGGTCAGCAATACCAGTGGAATCGCGGTTTTCATTACCGAGAGCGCCACCTGGAAACGGGTGAAACCTGAAGCCTGCATCACCACCAGCTCGCTGCGCTGCGCCAGCATCCCCAGCCCCAGCAGCGCGCCAAGCAGCGCCGCCATCGGGAAGAAGATTTGTACGTCTTTCGGCACGCTAAGAATCGTGTAGATCCCGGCCCCCAGCGCATCATAATTGCCCTGCCCGGCCTTTTTCAGCTGGTCAACAAACTTGATGATGCCCGAGAGAGAGACCAGCATGAACAGCGTCATCATGATGGTGTTGAAAATCGTCTTACCGATATAACGGTCAAGTACGCCGAACGCCTGCATTACACCGCTCCTTTAGTAAAACGGGCACGGAAGCGGCGCATCGGCACCGTATCCCACAGGTTCAACAGCACGGCCAATGCGAAATAGAGCAGGTTTACCACCCACATCCAGATCATCGGGTCCATTTTGCCTTTACCGCCGCTCGACTTAATAGACGTTTGCAGCAGGAAGAACACCAGATAGAGCAGCATCGCTGGCAGCATCGACAGCACGCGTCCCTGACGCGGGTTCACCACGCTGAGCGGCACGACCATCAGCGCCATAATGAACACCGTCGCCACCAGGGTGAAACGCCAGTGCAGCTCCGCCCGAGCACGATCGGTATCGGTACGCCACAAGGTGCGCATGTCCATCTGCTCGGTATCATTCGGATCGGATGCTACGGCCTGATGGCCGACAATCGCCTGATAGTTTTTAAAGTCGGTAATGCGGAAATCGCGCAGCATCGCGGTGCCTTCAAAGCGGGTACCCTGATTCATGGTCACCACCTGAGAGCCATCTTTACGCAGCGAAAGCTCACCGGTATCCGCCACCACCACCGATGGGCGGGCGTTACCTTTTGGTCGCAGTTGCGCAAGAAAAACATCGCTGAAACGGTTGCCGTTTACGTTCTCAATAAACAACACCGCGCTACCGTCGCTGGTCTGCTGAAACTGGCCCTGAGCCAGAGCCGCCATGCCGGGGTTCGCTTTCGCTTCCGCCAGCACTTCATCCTGATGGCGGGACGACCAGGGACCGGCCCACATGACGTTAACCGCCGCAACGGCACCGGTAAACAGCGCGAGGATCATGGCGGCTTTCACCAACACCGCCTTGCTCAGACCGCAGGCGTGCATCACCGTGATTTCACTTTCGGTATAGAGTTTGCCCAGCGTCATTAGCAGCCCGAGGAATAAACTCAGGGGCAGAATGAGCTGCGCCATTTCAGGTACGCCCAGCCCTAACAGCGAGAGCACCAGATTCGTCGGGATATCGCCATCAACAGCGGCTCCGAGGATCCTGACCAGTTTCTGACAGAAGAAAATGAGTAGCAGGATGAATAGGATCGCCAACTGGCTTTTCAGCGTCTCACGAACCAGATATCTTATGATTATCACTATAAATACGCCCGTAAAAACCCGTTTTATTGCAGGAAAATTGCTTGTTTCATGGCTTAAACGTCATTTATTCTCTTTGGTCGTCGAAAACATCGCTAAGATTAAATGACTCGCTGGTTCTGCGTATCAGGATCTTTTCTGACGAACCAAGGCCGTAATAACGTTAAGATTAACACGAAGTCACCACAACAGCGGACATGAGTTACGAAAGCTTTCAATTTCTATACTCTATGGATTTCGAGTTGCAGGCAGGCGGCAAGACTGTGAAGCCCCGGAGCTTACATCAGGTAAGTGACAGGGGTGAGCAGGCGCAGCTAACGCATCTGCAACTTGAAAGACGACGAGTATAGCCGTAGCCACCATTGTTGTCTTTAAGATTCAGGAGCATAGTGCATGGAGTTCAGTGTAAAAAGCGGTAGCCCGGAGAAGCAGCGGAGCGCCTGTATCGTGGTCGGCGTCTTTGAACCACGTCGCCTCTCCCCCATCGCCGAACAGCTTGATAAAATTAGCGACGGTTATATCAGCGCTCTGCTGCGTCGCGGCGAGCTGGAAGGCAAACCTGGCCAGACTTTATTGCTGCACCATGTGCCGAACATTCTGTCAGAGCGCATTCTGCTTATTGGCTGCGGTAAAGAGCGCGAGTTGGATGAGCGTCAGTACAAGCAGGTCATTCAGAAAACCATCAACACGCTGAATGATACCGGTTCAATGGAAGCCGTCTGCTTCCTGACTGAACTGCATGTCAAAGGCCGCAATAACTACTGGAAAGTGCGTCAGGCGGTCGAGACGGCTAAAGAAACGCTATACAGCTTTGACCAGTTGAAAACCAACAAAAGCGAGCCGCGTCGCCCGCTGCGTAAAATGGTCTTCAACGTCCCAACCCGTCGTGAGCTGACCAGTGGCGAACGCGCCATTCAGCACGGACTGGCAATTGCCGCCGGTATCAAAGCGGCAAAAGATCTTGGCAATATGCCGCCAAACATCTGCAATGCCGCCTATCTGGCTTCCCAGGCGCGCCAGTTGGCCGATACCTACAGCAAAAACGTCATTACCCGCGTTATCGGCGAACAGCAGATGAAAGAGCTGGGAATGAACTCCTATCTGGCGGTCGGCAACGGTTCGCAGAACGAATCGCTGATGTCGGTTATCGAGTACAAAGGTAACCCGGCAGAAGACGCTCGTCCTATCGTGCTGGTCGGTAAAGGCCTGACCTTTGACTCCGGCGGTATATCCATCAAGCCTGCCGAAGGCATGGACGAGATGAAATACGACATGTGCGGCGCGGCAGCGGTCTACGGCGTAATGCGTATGGTCGCAGAACTTCAGTTGCCGCTAAACGTTGTCGGCGTGCTGGCCGGGTGTGAAAACATGCCGGGCGGTCGCGCCTATCGTCCGGGCGACGTGTTGACCACCATGTCCGGCCAAACGGTTGAAGTGTTGAACACTGATGCTGAAGGACGTCTGGTGCTGTGCGATGTGCTGACCTACGTTGAACGTTTCGAACCGGAAACGGTTATCGATGTGGCGACCCTGACCGGCGCCTGCGTGATTGCACTGGGCCATCACATTACTGGCCTGATGTCGAACCACAATCCGCTGGCCCATGAGCTGATCGGCGCGTCTGAACTGGCAGGCGATCGCGCATGGCGTCTGCCGCTTGGCGACGAGTTCCAGGAACAGCTGGAGTCTAACTTCGCGGATATGGCGAATATCGGCGGCCGTCCTGGCGGCGCCATTACCGCAGGCTGCTTCCTGGCGCGCTTTACCCGTAAGTACAACTGGGCGCACCTGGATATTGCCGGTACCGCATGGCGTTCCGGGAAAGCCAAAGGCGCAACCGGTCGCCCGGTGGCGATGCTGTCGCAGTTCCTGCTTAATCGTGCCGGGTTTACTGGCGAAGAGTAAGTTTGCTTGCCGGTTACCCGGCCTGCAAGCTCAGGCAATAAGAATTCTATACCCCATGGATTTCGAGTTGCATCGCGGCGGCAACTGAGCAAATCCCCAGGAGCATAGTTTACTATGTGACTGGGGTGCGCGAAGGCAGCCAACAAAGAGGCAACTTGAAAGACGACGGGTATAGATATGAAAAACGCAACCTTTTACCTTCTGGACAATGATACGCAACAGGATGGGCTTAGCGCCGTCGAACAACTGGTGTGTGACATTGCCGCAGAACGTTGGCGCAGTGGTAAGCGAGTGCTCATCGCCTGCGAAGATGAACAACAGGCGATTCGTCTGGACGAAGCGCTGTGGGCAAGGCCCGCGGAAAGTTTCGTTCCGCATAATCTGGCAGGGGAAGGTCCGCGCGGCGGCGCGCCGGTAGAAATTGCCTGGCCGCAAAAACGCAACAGCAGCCCGCGGGATATTTTGATTAGCCTGCGGCTAAACTTTGCAGATTTTGCCACCGCTTTCACAGAAGTGATAGACTTCGTCCCTTATGAAGATTCTTTGAAACAACTGGCGCGCGAACGCTATAAAGCGTACCGCATGGCTGGTTTCAACCTGAACACGGCAACCTGGAAATAATGGAAAAGACATACAACCCCCAAGATATCGAACAGCCGCTTTACGAGCACTGGGAAAAGCAGGGCTATTTCAAGCCTAACGGCGACGAAAGCAAAGAGTCCTTCTGCATCATGATCCCGCCGCCGAACGTCACCGGCAGTTTGCATATGGGTCATGCCTTCCAGCAAACCATCATGGATACCATGATCCGCTACCAGCGCATGCAGGGTAAAAACACCCTGTGGCAGGCAGGTACCGACCACGCGGGTATCGCTACCCAGATGGTGGTTGAGCGTAAGATTGCCGCCGAAGAAGGTAAAACCCGCCACGACTACGGTCGCGACGCCTTTATCGATAAAATCTGGCAGTGGAAAGCGGAATCCGGCGGCACCATTACCCGTCAGATGCGCCGCCTGGGCAACTCCGTGGACTGGGAGCGCGAGCGCTTCACCATGGACGAAGGCCTGTCTAACGCAGTAAAAGAAGTCTTTGTCCGCCTGTACAAAGAAGATCTAATTTATCGCGGCAAGCGTCTGGTCAACTGGGACCCGAAACTACGCACCGCCATCTCTGACCTGGAAGTGGAAAACCGCGAGTCTAAAGGCTCCATGTGGCATATCCGCTATCCGCTGGCCGACGGCGCAAAAACCGCTGACGGTAAAGATTATCTGGTCGTTGCCACCACCCGTCCGGAGACCGTGCTGGGCGATACCGGCGTGGCCGTGAACCCGGAAGACCCGCGCTATAAAGACCTGATTGGCAAATTCGTCATTCTGCCGCTGGTTGACCGCCGCATCCCGATCGTGGGCGATGAACATGCCGACATGGAAAAAGGCACCGGCTGCGTGAAGATCACCCCAGCGCACGACTTTAACGACTATGAGGTCGGTCGTCGCCACGCTCTGCCGATGATCAACATCCTGACCTTTGACGGCGATATCCGCGAAATCGCGGAAGTCTACGACACCAAAGGTGAAGAGTCCGACGTTTACTCCAGTGAAATCCCGGCTGAGTTCCAGAAACTGGAGCGTTTTGCCGCGCGTAAAGCGGTGGTTGCCGCAATCGACGCGCTGGGCCTGCTGGACGAGATTAAACCACACGATCTGACCGTACCGTACGGCGACCGTGGCGGCGTGGTTATCGAACCGATGCTCACCGATCAGTGGTACGTGCGTGCCGACGTGCTGGCGAAACCGGCAGTTGAAGCCGTTGAGAACGGCGACATCCAGTTCGTGCCGAAGCAGTACGAAAACATGTATTTCTCCTGGATGCGCGATATTCAGGACTGGTGTATCTCCCGTCAGCTGTGGTGGGGTCACCGTATCCCGGCATGGTACGACAACGACGGCAACGTCTACGTAGGACGTACCGAAGACGAAGTACGTCAGGAAAATAACCTCGGTGCTGAAGTCGCGCTGCGTCAGGACGAAGACGTTCTGGATACCTGGTTCTCTTCCGCGCTGTGGACCTTCTCTACCCTGGGCTGGCCGGAAAACACCGACGCCTTGCGTCAGTTCCACCCGACCAGCGTGATGGTTTCCGGCTTCGACATTATCTTCTTCTGGATCGCCCGCATGATCATGATGACCATGCACTTCATCAAAGATGAAAACGGTAAGCCGCAGGTTCCGTTTAAGACCGTCTACATGACCGGTCTGATTCGTGATGACGAAGGCCAGAAAATGTCTAAGTCCAAAGGTAACGTTATCGACCCGCTGGATATGGTCGACGGTATCTCCCTGGCAGACCTGCTTGCTAAGCGTACCGGCAACATGATGCAGCCGCAGCTGGCTGAGAAAATTGCCAAACGTACCGAGAAGCAGTTCCCGGACGGCATCGAGCCGCACGGTACCGACGCCCTGCGTTTCACCCTGGCGGCGCTGGCCTCTACCGGCCGCGACATCAACTGGGATATGAAGCGTCTGGAAGGTTACCGTAACTTCTGTAACAAGCTGTGGAACGCCAGCCGCTTCGTGCTGATGAATACCGAAGATCAGGATTGCGGCTTTAACGGCGGCGAAATGACCCTGTCTCTGGCGGACCGCTGGATCCTGGCTGAATTCAACCAGACCATCAAAGCTTACCGCGAAGCGCTGGATGGCTTCCGCTTCGATATTGCCGCAGGCATTCTGTATGAGTTCACCTGGAACCAGTTCTGCGACTGGTATCTGGAGCTGACCAAGCCGGTCATGAACGGTGGTTCTGAGTCTGAGCTGCGTGGCACCCGCAATACGCTGGTAACCGTTCTGGAAGGTCTGCTGCGCCTGGCGCATCCTATCATCCCGTTCATTACCGAAACCATCTGGCAGCGCGTGAAGGTCATCTCCGGTATCACCGCAGACACCATCATGCTGCAGCCGTTCCCGCAGTATGATGCTGCCCAGGTTGATGAAGCGGCGCTGGCCGATACCGAATGGCTGAAGCAGGCAATCGTCGCCGTACGTAACATCCGTGCGGAAATGAACATCGCCCCAGGTAAACCGCTGGAACTACTGCTGCGCGGTTGCAGCGAAGCTGCAATGCGTCGCGTGAACGACAACCGCAGCTTCCTGCTGAACCTGGCGCGTCTGGAAAGCATCACCGTGCTGCCAGCCGATGATAAAGGCCCGGTTTCCGTAACCAAAATCATCGACGGCGCTGAGCTGCTGATCCCGATGGCTGGCCTCATCAACAAAGAAGATGAGCTGGCGCGTCTGGCAAAAGAAGTGACCAAAATTGAAGGTGAAATTGGTCGCATCGAAAGCAAGCTCTCCAACGAAGGCTTTGTGGCGCGCGCACCGGAAGCGGTTATCGCCAAAGAGCGTGAGAAGCTGGAAGGCTATGCGGAAGCGAAAGCGAAGCTGATTGAACAGCAGGCCGTCATCGCCGCGCTGTAATTCCTCGCGAAAGAAAATAAGGCCAGAGCATGCTCTGGCCTTTTGCATTACAGGATTACAGGAACGGCAGCATGGGGAAAATTCCGCCGCACAGTTTGTCAGATACCGCAGGCTGAGATGCCACGTCCGGTTCCATATCCAGAGAATCAAGCTCGCCGTTCGCCACAGTGTTCGCTGCGATATAGCGCATCAAATTAATCTTTAACCATGGATACGCCAGCCCCAGCGTGAACAGAGGGAGAAACGTCAGGCCCAATAAACGCGGCGCAAGGCCGGTAAATTTCAGGGTCGAACGGAATTGAATACCATCTCCCAGCACCAGATTGTTCAAAGCATGATTACGTAGCGCCGCCCAGGCGTATGCCGCGGATAACACCAGACCGATTGTGAAAAAGAAGTATCCACCCGCAACAGCGCTAAGATGCTGCAAGGCCATAAGCAGCGCCGTACTTTCAGTGCACAGACCAAACATACAGCCGGTAATCATCTGTGAGAATGCGGAAAGTAAAAAAACCATGAAAATGAGAACAAATGGCAATGAAATTACCATTGCCCACAGAAATATAATCACACAACGTTTAGTACTGATATGGATATTAAATTTATTTTTCCCGAGCACCGCCCCTTTAGCAATAAGCTCAAGCCAATGACTATAAACAACACCACTAATAACGCAGACACTAAACAGTATCAGCAGAGTAATTAATATGATATTCATTATTATATTACTGGTGCCATAAAAAATATTAAGACTGCTGCCATACATCGTGATAATCACAATGAGTAGTATAAACATCAGCGCAGGCATGCCGAGCATCACCCACCATGCGCGAAGCGGATGGCACTGAAAACCGAAGCGAACTTTACCAAAAGAGGTCATCATCGCGTGGTAGCCTAACCCTTTTATTATCATTACGGGTAAAAGAACAAGCAAAAGTAACAACTCCAGCCCTTCACTACCGGGGTAAAATATAGCTAACGCTAAGCTGAGCAAAACCAGCGCGACAAATATCAGCACCCAGCTGAAAAAAATAGTAATCCCGCGGCCATGGTAACCAAAACGGGTGCCATTGACCGCCATATTCTCACAAAGATAACGGCGACTGCGTACCCATGCCCATGGAATAAATATCCCGCAAGTAATGATAGACAATATGACATTAACCAAACAAATAACAAAGTAGGGCCAGGTCTGACCATGAAAAACAAAATGATGGCTATGACGTTGTTGCTGCCCTGAGATCATACTCATAAATACATCGTCCTTGTAATTTAAACCATAAATAAAAACAATAATTCAAGATAATCCATGTTGTGTGAACAGAGTATATTATCTCTTCATTGCTCAGCAATGCATTTAACGCGCTTCTTGCACCGATAAAAAAATAATGGTATTAAAGAAACGTATAGTTATTTAAGTTAAAATTGAGTGATTCTATGAATCTTGCCGCGCCACAGACTTTCACTTTACGCCGCATATCTGCCCATGATAACGCCGCGATAGCCGCCGTTATCCGTCAGGTCTCCGCAGAATATGGCCTGACCGCTGATAAAGGCTATACGGTCGCCGACCCAAATCTGGATGAGCTTTTCCAGCTATATAGCCAGCCGGGTTCCGCCTATTGGGTGGTCGAACAAAATGGTCAGGTCGTTGGCGGCGGCGGCGTTGCGCCTCTGACCTGCAGCGAGCCCGATATTTGTGAGCTGCAGAAAATGTATTTTATGACTTCCGCACGCGGGCAGGGGCTGGCGAAAAAGCTGGCACTGATGGCACTGGATCACGCCCGCGAGCAGGGGTTCAAACGCTGCTATCTGGAAACCACCGCCTTTCTGAAAGAAGCGGTTGGTTTATATGAACATCTCGGCTTTGAGCATATCGACGGGCCGCTGGGCTGCACCGGACATGTCGACTGCGAAGTCACGATGCTAAAGACCCTGTAGTTCCGTTAAGACACACTCATATATCTATCGAAAAACTAAATGAATTTAATGCAAAAAGAGCATTATTCATGGCAAATTTTCGGTAATACACTGCCTGAGCATTGGATCTTTTTCCCTTTTAGCCTGTCGCCACGGCGGGCGTTGCTCAGGATAGAACATCATGAAAAAACTCCCTTTCCTGCTGACCGGTAGCCTGATTATTGGCGGCATGGCCTCCAGCGTTTACGCCAACGAAATTCCCGGAAATACCGAAGGCGCACAGGTTATCCGCGTGGAAAAAACGCAGGGCCGCATCGATGCACTGAACGATATTGTTTATAGCCAGGTGAAAAGCACCGTTGCTGTTCGTCAGTTGCATATGTCGCTGCTGGTGCCGCGTAATGGCAACCTGAAACCGGCAATCGTCTATTTCCCCGGCGGCGGTTTCACCAGCGCGGCATGGAATAAGTTTATCGAAATGCGTATGGCGCTGGCTGATGCCGGATTCGTTGTCGCGGCTGCGGAATATCGCACGGTTCCGGATACGTTCCCGGCTCCGGTTGTGGACGGTAAGGCAGCTATTCGCTACCTGCGTGAACATGCGACGGAATACGGTATCGATCCATCCCGTATTGGCGTTCTTGGCGACTCCGCTGGCGGCTATATGGCCCAGATGCTGGCGCTGACCAACGACGATAAATCATTCGATCGCGGCGACAATCTCGCCCAATCCTCCAATGTTCAGGCCGCCGCAACGCTGTACGGGATCTCGAACTTATTGAATATCGGCGAAGGTTTCCCGGAGCCGATACAAAAAGTGCATCAGTCGCCGGCAGTCACTGAAGCGTTACTTGTACACGGTAGCGCCTTCCGCGACTGGCCGGGCGCCTCTATCGACAGCGACAAGCAAAAAGCGCTGGACGCCAGCCCCATGGGCCATATCAGCGGTAAAAAACCACCGTTCTTGATTATGCACGGCAGCGCCGACACCCTGGTTTCTCCGGTACAAAGTAAGCAGCTCTATAACGCGCTGAAAAAAGAGGGTAATCGGGCGGACTACGTGTTGCTGGAAGGCGCGGAGCATGGCGACGACAGCTGGTATCAGAAGCCGGTTATTGAGCGAGTGGTGAACTGGTTTAAAGCAACCCTCGGCGCACCGAAAGCCGCCGCAGCTGCGGGAAAAGATAAGAACGCGAATCTATAGTGATTGTCAGGCCGCAATAGCTAAACGGCGGCCTGTACTTTTTAAGCAGGCACGCCGCTGTGAAAACGAAATTCCGCTTCGGTTGCGTTAATAAGCGCCGCTTCCGCTTCGCCAAGCTGACGCACGCGTTCGCTAATATCGTCCCCGGCAATCCTCTGCGCTAAATCCAGATAGTCTTGATAGTGGCGCGCTTCGGAACGCAGCAGCGACAAATAAAACTTCTGCAGGTCATCATCCAGCCATGGCGCCAGCGCGGCAAAACGTTCGCAGGAGCGGGCTTCAATATAGGCACCGCAAATCAGTTTATCGATCAGCATTACCGGTTCATGAGAACGCACTTCCCGGCGCATTCCACGGGCGTAGTTGCTGGCGGTGATTTTGACATAGGGTATATTGCGGGAAAGCATGATTTCACGCACCTGCCAGAAGTGATGCAGCTCTTCTTTGATCAGCAGAATCATGCTGTCGAGCAGCTGACGTGCCCAGGGATCGTCGGTCTGCGGCATGGCGCTTTTATTTATCTGCTTATGCAGCGCGACAAAATCCGGCTCCGCCCCCCAGCGGTAGGTGAAATCCTCATAGGGTTTCAGGCAGGCCAGCAGTTCATCCGCACCTTCTTTATCCGCCACGTAGCGACGCACCAGCAGCATGGCGTTTTGCGCCGCTTTCAGCTCGCACACCATATGGTCGGTCAGCAACAGCGGAAGGTTTTCAGGTTTACGGGCTTCATCAATCCACGCCTGAGGCGTTGGGCAGTGCAGAAAATCTAAAATCGGGGAGAGTATGTGCGGGTAATCCATTAAAGTTCCTTGCTATACGGCGGCATACCGCGCCGCCGTATATCTCTGCGGCTTAGTGGCGAACGCCGTCGTCGTCTTCATCAACGAGATCGTCGTCGTCACCTTCTTCATCTTCCCCGTTAGGGTCTTCGTAGTAGGTGCCCCAGCCGTCGTACTCAACTTCATATTTTTCCGCCAGCGTCATCAGTTGCTCAACCTGGGCATCGATCAGCTCAGCGTTCAGCGCGGATTCGCTGAGGATATCGCAGCAAATAACGGTATCACCTTCTTCAACTTCCAGCTCTTCTGGCTCGGTCACTTCATAACCCAGCTTGAAGGCTTCTACCGCGACTTTCTCCAGCGTTTCGAAATCGTCGGCAGAGAGATGATGCTCAATGGTGTACAGCGCGTCCGGATCGCTGCCGTCTTCGAGCAGCTCTTCAATAATCAGACGCGTTTCTTCACGCTGTTCTTCCAGTAATTCCGGGTTTGCCATGGCTCGTTCCTCATAATGTGTCGCAGATACTTCTATTGTCACATACCACCGTGATTGCCTCCACCATCTGAGAGAAAGATTTATAGCACGGGGTTGCAAATGAATATTCATACATATAAAGTGAATTTTAATTCAACAAATGGCCTGAGCCATGTGAGGGAACCATGTCCGCGTTTTACCAGAAGCATTTTTTAAAGTTGCTTGATTTTACCCCTGCCGAAATCACCGCCCTGCTTGAGCTGGCTGCCAGGCTCAAAGCTGATAAGAAAAACAATATCGAAATCCAGCATCTCACCGGCAAAAACATCGCGCTCATCTTCGAAAAAGACTCTACCCGCACCCGATGCTCTTTCGAAGTTGCCGCATTTGACCAGGGCGCTCGCGTCACTTATCTCGGGCCAAGCGGCAGCCAGATTGGGCATAAAGAGTCAATCAAAGATACCGCCCGCGTATTAGGCCGCATGTATGACGGTATTCAGTATCGTGGCCATGGTCAGGAAGTGGTCGAAACGCTGGCGGAATTTGCCGGCGTGCCGGTGTGGAACGGGCTGACCAACGAGTTCCATCCGACCCAGTTGCTGGCAGACTTGCTGACCATGCAGGAGCACCTGCCGGGTAAAGCCTTTAACGAAATGACCCTGGTCTACGCCGGTGACGCGCGCAACAACATGGGGAATTCGATGCTCGAAGCCGCCGCGTTGACCGGGCTGGATCTGCGTCTGGTGGCGCCGACGGCCTGCTGGCCAGAGGAGAAGCTGGTCGCACAGTGCCAGGCGCTGGCGCAGAAAAACGGCGGTAATATTACCCTGACCGAAGATATCGCTGAGGGCGTGAAAGGCGCTGACTTTATCTATACCGATGTGTGGGTCTCGATGGGCGAAGCCAAGGAGAAATGGGCGGAGCGCATCGCGCTGCTGCGTGCTTATCAGGTGAATAGCGAAATGATGACGCTGACCGGCAATCCGCAGGTGAAATTTCTTCACTGCCTGCCCGCCTTCCACGACGACCAGACCACGCTCGGCAAACAGATGGCGGCAGATTACGGCCTGCATGGCGGAATGGAAGTGACCGATGAGGTGTTTGAATCCCCGGCGAGCATTGTTTTCGATCAGGCAGAAAACCGTATGCACACCATCAAAGCGGTGATGGTTGCGACGCTGGGAAAGTAACCCTTCTTTAGCGATATGTTCCCGGATTGCGCTACGCTGATCCGGGCTACCAGACCCCAACCCATACAGACCTGTAGCCCGGGTAAGGCGTTAGCCGCAACCCGGGGTATTTTTTACGCCATCAGCATCTTCACAACCGCTTTGCGCACTTTCGCCGGCGCGCCGACGGCGCACAGCGGTTTATGCACTTCGTCAGGATAGAAGACCACAAAATCCCCTTCATTGAGGATCACGGTTTTCTCCTGCGCGCCTTCAGCCAGGAAAGCGATATCTTTATCCGCCAGCCAGTCGGTATCCGGCGCACCGGCAGGCAGAACGCTGAAGGTCATGCCCTCCTGCCCTTTCAGGACAATCTGGATATCCAGGTAGCGAGCATGATACTCAGCGCGACGGTCGGCCATCGGCTCGGTGGTATCCTCGGAAATCAGATAAAACAGGTTGTTACCGTCAATATCATGCTTACCGAGCGGCGTCGCATCGGTGACATGGGCTTTAATGTGTTCAATCGCCTCGCGCAGAGACTCCGGCAACCAGCTTTGCAGATGGTGAATATTTCCAACGATCATAATAACCCTCGAATATAAAACAGCTTTTCATTTTTTGTTTTTATACTCTCCTTCCCACTGCCATACCACCTCTTTTTTAGGGTTTTTTGCGCTAACGCAGCATTATCCAGGCAAACGTTTACCTGTTTGTGGATTAATCGCTTGATCCGAAATATGAGCTGCGTATAATGCCATCCGTTTTGCCGGGAGGAATTATGGTTCAGTGTGTACGACATCGCGTCTTACCGCGTCTGAAAACAGACGCTGGCCTGCCGTTTTTCCTTTCCGTTGCATCCGTATTCGTAAAGCCCCTTATTTAAGGGGCTTTTTTTTGCCCAGGCGTCAGGAGATAAACATGGCTAACCCGCTATTTCAAAAACATATCATTTCCATAAACGATCTCAGCCGCGAAGACCTTGAACTGGTACTGGCGACCGCAGCAAAACTGAAAGCCAATCCGCAGCCGGAGCTGTTGAAGCATAAAGTGATTGCCAGCTGCTTTTTTGAAGCGTCGACCCGCACCCGCCTGTCGTTTGAAACGTCGATGCACCGGCTGGGCGCCAGCGTGGTTGGTTTCTCAGACAGCAGCAACACCTCGCTGGGCAAAAAAGGCGAAACCCTTGCAGACACCATCTCGGTCATCAGCACCTACGTCGATGCCATCGTGATGCGCCATCCGCAGGAGGGGGCAGCGCGCCTGGCAACCGAGTTCTCCGGCGGTATTCCGGTACTCAACGCCGGCGACGGCGCTAACCAACATCCGACGCAGACCCTGCTGGATCTGTTCACCATTCAGGAGACCCAGGGTCGCCTGGAAAACCTCCACGTGGCGATGGTCGGTGACCTGAAATATGGCCGCACCGTCCACTCTTTAACCCAGGCGCTGGCGAAATTTAACGGTAACCGCTTCTACTTTATCGCGCCGGACGCGCTGGCGATGCCGCAGTACATTCTCGATATGCTCGACGAAAAAGGTATTGCCTGGAGCCTGCACAGCGCTATCGAAGAGGTGATGGAAGAAGTGGACATTCTGTACATGACCCGCGTGCAGAAAGAGCGCCTCGATCCATCGGAATATGCCAACGTGAAGGCACAGTTTGTTCTGCGCGCCGCTGACCTGGAAGGCGCCCGCGCCAATATGAAGGTGCTGCACCCGCTGCCGCGCATTGATGAAATAACTACCGATGTTGATAAAACGCCGCACGCCTGGTACTTCCAGCAGGCTGGCAACGGCATCTTCGCCCGCCAGGCGTTACTGGCACTGGTACTGAATAGCGATCTGGCACTGTAAGGGGGAAAAAGAGATGACACACGACAACAAATTGCAGGTAGAAGCCATCAAACGCGGCACCGTTATCGACCACATCCCGGCGCAGGTCGGCTTTAAGCTGCTGACGCTATTCAAACTGACCGAAACGGATCAGCGCATCACCATCGGCCTGAACCTGCCGTCAGGTGAAATGGGCCGCAAAGATTTAATCAAGATCGAGAACACCTTCCTCACCGACGAGCAGGTTAACCAGCTCTCCCTGTACGCACCACAGGCCACGGTGAACCGTATTGATGATTATGAAGTCGTCGGTAAATCTCGCCCGAATCTGCCGGATCGCATCAACAACGTGCTGATATGCCCGAACAGCAACTGTATCAGCCACGCCGAGCCAGTCTCTTCCAGCTTTGCGGTAAAAAAACGTGAAAATGACATCGCGCTGAAGTGCAAATATTGTGAAAAAGAGTTCTCGCATAATGTGGTTCTGGCGAACTAACTGAGGTTGGTATTGCGTACCCGGCTCCCTATAATGGCCGGGTTTACTACCTCTCATCTTTCAGGCCGTCGCGCAGTTAGCGATGCAAAAGATGAGCGTAACTACTTAACAATGCTGTTATTCAGGAGAACTCATGTCTAAAACTATCGCGACGGAAAATGCACCAGCAGCCATCGGCCCGTACGTTCAGGGTGTTGATCTGGGTAGCATGATCATCACTTCCGGTCAGATCCCAGTCGACCCGAAAACCGGCAACGTGGCGGAAGATGTTGCCGCTCAGGCGCGCCAGTCGCTGGACAACGTCAAAGCTATCGTTGAAGCCGCGGGCCTGAAAGTGGGCGATATCGTTAAAACTACCGTTTTCGTGAAAGATCTCAACGATTTCGCTACCGTTAACGCCGCTTATGAAGCTTTCTTCACCGAGCATAATGCCACCTTCCCGGCGCGCTCCTGCGTTGAAGTTGCGCGCCTGCCGAAAGATGTGAAAATTGAGATTGAAGCGATCGCTATTCGTCGCTGATATCTGGCAGAAAGATAATCCAGAACGGCTTTCTGGATTATCTTTGCTATTCGCCATGGAGGGCCGGTAATGGCAAAAGCACGCTTTACCGAGGAACAAATCGCCGACTTTCTTCAGCAATCCAAAAGCGGCGTCTCTAACAAGGCATTGTGCGAAAAATATGAGTTTAGCGTCAGCACCCTGCGGCGCTGGCAGGAGCAGCACGCCGAAAATGTACGTGTCGAGTTAAAACAAGTAGAGTCAGCGGCCGCAAAAGTATTCCTGTGCTTCTTCATTTCAGCCCTGATGCTCGCCATCATCTTCTCTAAATCCGTTGGCGCGTGCGTCATGCCCCTTTTCCTGCTGTACTGCGTTGGCTACATCCGCCGCTTTCGCCAAATATCGGCAAAACACATCCGGGAAGAAAATATCTTTCTTTCCCGCACCGGGCGCGGAGCGGGAAATGCATTTTATCAATTCAGTTGGGCCTTCATCGCGCTTTTTATCTTTAGCGTTAGCTATATGATTGTGCGTATGGCCTGAAAAATTATCGGCCTGGATAGGCCGATAATGAGTGAAGCAATTACTGCCAGCCGTAGCGACGGCTGTAGAAGCCCTTCACCATCTGCGTCAGGGTCATATAGCCTGCCAGGATGGCAATCAGCCACGGGAAATAGCTCAGCGGCAGCGCCTGAAGCTGTAAATAGCCCGCCAACGGCGAGAACGGCAGCGCAATCCCCACCACCATTACCAGCAGCGTCATCACAATCAGCGGCCAGGCTGCACGGCTCTGGATAAACGGGATCCTGCGCGTGCGGATCATATGCACAATCAGCGTCTGCGACAGCAGGCCCACCACAAACCAACCGGACTGAAACAGGGTCTGATGCTCCGGCGTATTGGCGTGAAACACCCACCACATCAGGCAGAACGTCAGAATATCGAATATCGAACTGATCGGCCCAAAGAAGACCATAAAGCGCCCGAGATCCGCTGGATTCCAGCGCTGCGGTTTACGAATCTGCTCGTCGTCCACATTATCAAACGGGATCGCCACCTGGGATACATCGTACAGCAGGTTCTGAATCAGCAAGTGCAGCGGCAGCATCGGCAGAAACGGCAGGAAGGCGCTGGCCACCAGCACGCTGAAGACGTTACCGAAGTTGGAGCTGGCGGTCATTTTGATGTACTTGAGCATGTTGGCGAAGGTCCGGCGGCCTTCAATAACCCCCTCCTCCAGCACCATCAGGCTCTTCTCGAGCAGGATGATATCCGCCGCCTCGCGGGCGATATCCACCGCGCCATCGACGGAAATGCCAATATCCGCCGCGCGCAGCGCCGGAGCGTCGTTAATACCGTCGCCCATAAAGCCCACCACGTGCCCTTCGCGTTTCAGCAGAGTCACGATGCGCTCTTTATGCAGCGGTGCCAGGCGCGCAAACAGGGTAGTACGTTTTGCCAGCTCGGCCAGTTCATCATCGTTCAGCGCTTCAACCTGGCTGCCGATGACCACTTCACCCGCATCCAGCCCGACTTCGTGGCACACTTTTGCCGCCACCAGTTCGCTATCGCCGGTCAGGATTTTGACCGTAATGCCGCTGGCTTTCAGCGCCTTCAGCGCCGGGGCGGTGGTCTCTTTCGGCGGATCGAGGAAGGCGATATAACCTTCAAGGATCAGGTCTGACTCATCTGCGCGCTGGTAGTCGCCTTCGCGTGCGGGCAGGTATTTCGTCGCTACCGCCACCACGCGTAATCCCTGACGGTTTAGCGTATCGGTGACGCGACGAATTCGCCGCAGCATGGTGTCATCCAGCGGTACGATTTCGCCGTTATAGCGCACCTGAGCCGAGACGTTGAGGATCTCCTGTAGCGCGCCTTTGCAGATCAGCTGATGGACGTTGTCCTGCTCCTGTACCACCACCGACATGCGGCGGCGCTCAAAATCGAACGGGATCTCATCGACCTTCTGCCAGCGTTCCGCCAGCCCGCGCGCCGACTCCAGCTCTACGCCCTCCAGCACTGCGGTATCGAGCAGATTCTTTAACCCGGTCTGATAGTGGCTGTTCAACCAGGCCGTATGCAGCACGCGCTCGCTCACCTTGCCGGAAACGTCGGTGTGGTTCTCCAGCACAATTTTATCCTGCGTCAGGGTGCCGGTTTTATCGGTGCACAGAATGTCCATCGCGCCAAAGTTCTGGATAGCGTCAAGGTGTTTGACGATGACTTTCTGTTTCGACAGCTTCACCGCCCCGCGCGCCAGCGTCGAAGTGACGATCATCGGCAGCATTTCCGGGGTCAGGCCGACGGCGACAGAGAGCGCGAACAGCGCCGCTTCCCACCAGTCGCCCTTGGTATAGCCGTTAATCAGCAGCACTATCGGCGTCATCACCAGCATAAAGCGGATCAGCAGCATGCTGACCCGGCTGATGCCTTTCTGGAAGGCGTTCGGCTCACTTTCCTGCTCGCTAACGCGACCGGCCAGTTGACCAAACCAGGTGCCGCCGCCGGTGGCGAAAACCATCGCCTGCGCCGAGCCGCTCACCACGTTGGTGCCCATAAAGCACAGGGTGTCGCACTCCAGCGGGTTTGCCTGTAGCGGGTCACGGGTACGAGCCACTTTTTCGACCGGCAACGATTCCCCGGTCAGCGAGGCCTGGGCGACAAACAGATCGCGCGCCTGGATGATACGCAGGTCCGCCGGGATCATATCGCCTGCCGACAGCTTAACAATATCCCCCGGCACCAGTTGGTCGATGGGCAGCTCACACCAACGGCTTTCGCCCCGCTCATTAACCACCCGCAGCACCGTCGCGGTGTTGCTGACCATCGCCTTCAGGGCATCCGCCGCTTTGGTCGAACGGGCTTCCTGGATAAAATTAAGCAGCGTGGAGATCCCCACCATCAGGGCGATAACCGCCGCGGCGAACAGATCCTCCGTCGAGTAGGAGACAATCCCCAGAACGGTTAGCAGCAGGTTGAAGGGGTTGCGATAGCAGCTCCACAGATGCACCCACCACGGTGACGGCTTCTGCGCCGGGATCTGATTTTCGCCGTACTGCGCAATTTTCTCTGCCACTTCGCCTTCATTTAGCCCTTCCGGATGGCTGGCAAAGGCGCGCCAGATTTCATTTTCATCCATTGCCGCCACGTCCAGGCACTGTTTGCCGAGGGAGTCAGGAATCGGCGCGCTCGCCAGATTGCGGGCATCAGGCAGGGGATCGCGCTGCACCAGGCGACGCGGTAAATGGCGGCCAAGCTGAGCAAACAGCTGCCGGGTCAAATTTTTCAACATAAACAGTCCCTCCGCGCTCGCGCGAGCGAACGCAGCACTACCGACAGGCGCGAGTAAACTCTACCTGTCAGGCATGTTATTTTTATGGCAGGGACATCAAAGACATCACTGCTTTACGCTTCCGGTAAAGCAGTGCTAAGCAGGCTTACCGGAAAGAAAGGGTTCTCCATCGAGGATGGGGAGTGGGATCGGGGTCCATAAAATCTCCGGTAAGTGAATACAAACGGCGCAAATTATAATGCTGCCAATAATATATTTGTGACTATTATGGCGATAATACCCCCGGGCAACTAAACCAGACGTAAACCAGACTTTGCTCATTGTGGTTTCGTTGCGTAGCATTAGGCTCACTTTAATCAGACCACAACGAGAATCCTGCATGCAAAACCGGCTGACCATCAAAGACATCGCCCGCTTAAGCGGCGTCGGGAAATCGACGGTATCGCGCGTGCTGAATAACGAAAGCGGCGTTAGTGAGCGCACCCGCGAACGGGTGGAAGCGGTGATGCAGCAGCACGGATTTTCTCCTTCGCGCTCCGCCAGAGCAATGCGCGGACAGAGCGATAAAGTGGTGGCGATTATCGTCACCCGTCTGGATTCCCTCTCGGAAAACCTCGCCGTGCAAACCATGCTCCCTGTCTTTTACGAGCAGGGTTACGATCCGATTATGATGGAGAGCCAATTTTCCACGGCGCTGGTTGAAGAGCACCTTGGCATGCTCGCCCGACGCAATATCGACGGCGTGGTATTGTTTGGTTTTACCGGCATTCATCAAGAGATGCTCACTCCGTGGCGGGAGACGCTGGTGCTACTGGCTCGCGACGCGCCGGAGATCGCCTCCGTGTGCTATGACGACGATGGAGCAATCACCTTGCTAATGCAGCGTCTATACGATCGCGGTCATCGCCAGATAAGCTTCCTCGGCGTGCCGCACAGCGACGTAACGACCGGGCAACGACGCCATCAGGCCTACCTCAATTTTTGCCAGAAAAAACACCTCACCCCCCTCGCTGCGCTGCCTGGGCTGGGTATGAAGCAGGGCTATGAAAACGTCGCCAGCGTGCTGGCGGCTGAAACCAGCGCGCTGGTCTGCGCTACCGATACCCTCGCCCTTGGGGCCAGCAAATATCTCCAGCAGCAGGGAATCGACAACATCCAGCTTGCCAGCGTCGGCAGCACGCCGTTGATGAAGTTTCTCCATCCAGAGATCCTCACCGTCGATCCCGGTTACGCCGAATCAGGACGCCAGGCGGCACAACAGTTGATCGAACAGATTGCTGGCAACCGTGAGCCCCGCCAAATCGTGATCCCTTCCGTACTGAATTAAGCCTGTCTTAACGATTAATGTGATCTTTGCTGCGTTTCGGGAACGTTCCCATTTTGCAATTCAAACGGAGAGCGTAGGATTCGCCTCAAGTTAAAACCTCGGTCATGAGGCCCCATCATGAGTAAAGTGAATCAGCAGGACATCGATAAGCTTATCGAGCTGGTGGGCGGGCGCGACAATATCGCTACCGTCAGCCACTGTATTACCCGTCTGCGCTTTGTGCTGAATAATCCAGCCATTGCCAAACCTAAAGAAATTGAACTGCTACGCATGGTGAAGGGCTGCTTTACCAACGCCGGGCAGTTCCAGGTGGTCATCGGCACCGAAGTCGGCGACTACTATAAAGCGCTACTGGCCACTACCGGACAGGCCAGCGCAGATAAAGAGCAGGCCAAAAAAGCTGCCCGACAGAATATGAAGTGGCATGAACAGCTCATTTCACACTTCGCGGAGATCTTCTTCCCGCTGCTGCCTGCGCTGATCAGCGGCGGCCTGATCTTAGGCTTCCGCAACGTGATCGGCGACCTGCCGATGAGCAACGGCCAGACGCTGGCGCAGATGCACCCGTCGCTGAAAAGCATTTATGACTTCCTGTGGTTAATTGGCGAAGCGATCTTCTTCTACCTACCGGTGGGGATCTGCTGGTCAGCGGTGAAGAAAGTGGGCGGCACGCCGATCCTCGGTATCGTGCTGGGCGTCACCCTCGTTTCTCCACAGCTGATGAATGCTTATCTGCTGGGCCAGCAGGTACCTGAAGTGTGGAACTTCGGCCTGTTCACCATTGAGAAAGTCGGCTATCAGGCCCAGGTTATTCCGGCTCTGCTGGCGGGGCTGGCGCTCGGCTTTATCGAGACGCGCCTGAAGCGCATCGTGCCTGACTACCTTTACCTGGTAGTGGTTCCGGTATGTTCACTAATCCTGGCAGTGTTCCTCGCCCACGCCTTCATCGGCCCGTTTGGCCGCATGATTGGCGACGGCGTGGCCTGGGCGGTACGTCATCTGTTAACCGGCAGCTTTGCGCCGATTGGCGCCGCGCTGTTCGGTTTCCTGTACGCGCCGCTGGTGATTACCGGGGTCCATCAGACCACTCTGGCCATCGACATGCAGATGATTCAAAGCATGGGCGGGACGCCGGTATGGCCGCTGATTGCGCTGTCCAATATTGCCCAGGCATCGGCAGTAGTGGGGATTATCATCGCCAGCCGCAAACAGAATGAGCGCGAAATTTCCGTTCCGGCAGCCATTTCCGCCTACCTCGGCGTGACGGAACCAGCAATGTACGGTATCAACCTGAAATACCGCTTCCCAATGCTGTGCGCAATGGTTGGCTCCGGCCTTGCCGGGCTGCTGTGCGGACTAAACGGCGTGATGGCTAACGGCATCGGCGTCGGCGGCCTGCCGGGCATCCTCTCCATTCAGCCAACCTACTGGCAGGTTTACGCCCTGGCGATGGTCATCGCCGTGGTGGTGCCGATTGTCCTGACGACGGTGGTCTACCAGCGTAAATTCCGCCAGGGCACCTTACAGATTGTCTGATTTCTTATTTCCGGGGCGCGCTGTCGCCCCCCTTTTTTGTTGCAGGAACGCGATATGAATACCCTTCCCCTTTGGTGGCAAAACGGCGTTATTTATCAAATCTATCCGAAGAGCTTCCAGGACACGACCGGTAGCGGTACCGGCGATTTACGCGGCGTCACCTCACGCCTCGACTACTTGCAAAAGCTTGGCGTTGACGCCATCTGGCTGACGCCGTTCTACGTCTCGCCGCAGGTGGATAACGGCTACGACGTAGCCAACTATACCGCTATTGACCCCGCCTACGGCACGCTGGACGATTTCGACGAACTGGTGGCTCAGGCGAAGGCGCGAGGCATGCGTATCGTGCTGGATATGGTGCTGAACCACACCTCCACCGCGCACGCCTGGTTCCAGGAATCACTCAACAAAGAGAGCCCATACCGCCAGTTCTATATCTGGCGCGACGGCGAACCGACCACGCCGCCGAATAACTGGCGTTCTAAGTTTGGCGGCAACGCCTGGCAGTGGCACGCTGAGAGCGGGCAGTACTACCTGCACCTGTACGCCGTTGAACAGGCGGATCTGAACTGGGAAAACCCAGAAGTGCGCGCAGAGCTGAAAAAAGTCTGCGAGTTCTGGGCCGATCGCGGCGTCGACGGCCTGCGCCTTGACGTGGTGAACGTGATTTCCAAAGGGCAATCCTTCCCGGATGACCACCAGGGCGACGGTCGCCGCTTTTATACTGATGGTCCCCGCGCTCATGAGTTCCTGCAGGAATTCAGCCGCGACGTGTTCACCCCGCGCGGTCTGATGACGGTGGGCGAAATGTCCTCCACTTCACTGGAACACTGCCAGCAGTACGCCTCACTCGACGGCAAAGAGCTGTCGATGACTTTTAACTTCCACCACCTGAAGGTGGACTATCCCAACGGCGAGAAGTGGACGCTGGCTCGCCCGGACTTTGTGGAGCTGAAGTCGCTGTTCAACCATTGGCAGCAGGGGATGCACAATCGCGCGTGGAACGCGCTGTTCTGGTGTAACCACGATCAGCCGCGCATCGTTTCTCGCTTCGGCGACGAAGGGGAATACCGCGTCCCGGCGGCGAAAATGCTGGCGATGGTGCTGCATGGTATGCAGGGCACACCCTATATCTATCAGGGTGAAGAGATAGGCATGACCAACCCGCACTTCAAGGATATTACCGATTATCGTGATGTGGAGAGCCACAACATGTTTATCGAACGCGCGGCACAGGGCCAGGGCGCAGATGAACTACTGGCGATTCTGGCGAGTAAATCACGCGATAACAGCCGTACGCCAATGCAGTGGAACAGTGGTGAAAACGGTGGTTTCAGCGCTGGCGAACCATGGATTGGACTGTGCGACAACTACCGTGAGATTAACGCCGAAGCGGCGCTGGCGGACCCGGAATCGGTGTTTTATGCCTATCAGCAGCTGATTGCACTGCGCAAGAGTACGCCCGTGCTAACCTGGGGTAACTATCAGGATCTGTTGCCGGAACACCCATCGCTGTGGTGCTATCGCCGTCAGTGGCAGGGGCAAACGCTGGTTGTCGTCGCTAACCTGAGCCGCGAATTCCAGCACTGGCAGCCGGAAACAATGATCGGTGGCTGGCGGGTGCTGATAAGCAACTATGCGGAAGCGGCTAACCGCCCATCCGATATGACCCTGCGTCCGTTTGAAGCGGTATGGTGGCTGCAGGAGTAAAGCCCCTCCCGGCTTGCGCTGCGGCTTCCCGGGCTACGAGTCCAGCGCCGTCAGCGGAAACAAGGCCGCAGAAGCGTGGAATGCGGTCAGCCTGAGATTCTTTCTTCCGGGCCTGATACTTCTTTTCAGGCCTAATTTTAGCTTATTAAATAAGCAGATAAATTTACATTAGCGCTAGTGCCCATCATTGCTACTCTCATCTTTTTACTTTGTTCTGCATCAATAAAATTGCAAACATCTTTGATGCAAAGCACTACATATAGAACTTAAAATGCGCCCCGGCCCCACATATTGTATTAATAGTCTATTATGTCACCACAACCCATCGTACTCTGGCGGTGATGGGATGTGGATAAAAAGGGCCGGGATCGGAGGGAAACGGCGGCAGCTATAGCGCCTCGTGACTTCGGTTGACCTTCCGCCTCTGTGGATAACCTGTTCTATAAAAATGTATGGAGTGATCATGACACCGCATGTGATGAAACGCGATGGCTGTAAAGTGCCGTTCAAGTCAGAGCGCATTAATGAAGCAATTCTACGTGCAGCTAAAGCAGCGGGAGTCGATGACGCAGACTATTGCGCCACCGTCGCAGAAGTCGTTAGCCAACAAATGCAGGGCCGCGCCCAGGTTGATATCAACGAAATCCAGACCGCCGTTGAGAACCAGCTGATGTCCGGTCCGTACAAACAGCTTGCGCGCGCCTACATTGAATATCGCCATGACCGCGATAGCCAACGCGAAAAGCGTGGTCGTCTGAACCAGGAAATTCGCGGCCTGGTTGAGCAGACCAACTCGGCGTTACTCAACGAGAACGCCAACAAAGACAGTAAAGTCATCCCGACTCAGCGTGACCTGCTGGCGGGCATCGTCGCCAAACACTACGCGCGCCAGCACCTGCTACCGCATGACGTGGTGATGGCGCATGAACGCGGCGTGATCCACTATCACGACCTCGACTATTCACCGTTCTTCCCGATGTTCAACTGTATGCTGATCGATCTGAAAGGCATGTTGACCCAGGGCTTTAAAATGGGCAACGCCGAGATTGAGCCGCCTAAGTCTATCTCTACCGCGACCGCGGTGACGGCGCAGATTATCGCTCAGGTCGCCAGCCATATTTACGGCGGTACGACCATCAATCGTATTGATGAAGTGCTGGCACCGTTCGTGACCGAAAGCTTCAATAAACATCGTAAAATTGCCGAAGAGTGGCAGATCCCGGATGCTGAAGGCTACGCCCATTCCCGTACTGAGAAAGAGTGCTACGACGCCTTCCAGTCGCTGGAGTATGAAGTCAACACTCTGCATACCGCCAACGGGCAGACGCCGTTCGTGACCTTCGGTTTCGGTCTCGGCACCAGTTGGGAATCGCGCCTGATTCAGCAGTCCATTCTGCGTAACCGCATCGCGGGCCTCGGTAAAAACCGCAAAACGGCGGTATTCCCGAAGCTGGTGTTCGCAATCCGCGACGGCCTGAACCACAAGTTTGGCGACGCGAACTACGATATCAAGCAGCTGGCGCTGGAGTGCGCGAGCAAGCGCATGTACCCGGATATCCTCAACTACGATCAGGTTGTGAAAGTGACCGGTTCGTTCAAAACCCCGATGGGCTGCCGCAGCTTCCTCGGCGTGTGGGAAAACGAGGACGGTGAACAGGTGCACGATGGGCGCAACAACCTTGGCGTTATCAGCCTCAACCTGCCGCGTATCGCGCTGGAAGCCAAAGGCGATGAAACCGAGTTCTGGAAACTTCTGGACGAACGCCTGCAGCTGGCGCGTAAAGCGCTGATGACCCGTATCGCCCGTCTGGAAGGGGTCAAGGCTCGCGTTGCGCCGATTCTTTATATGGAAGGGGCCTGCGGCGTGCGTCTGAAAGCAGACGACGATGTCTCTGAGATTTTCAAAAACGGTCGCGCGTCGATTTCTCTGGGCTATATCGGCATCCATGAAACCATCAACGCGCTGTTCGGCAGCAAACATATGTACGACAGCGAAGCGCTGCGTGAGAAAGGCGTCGCCATCGTTCAGCGCCTGCGCGAAGCGGTGGATCAGTGGAAAGACGAAACCGGCTACGGCTTTAGCCTGTACAGCACGCCGAGCGAAAACCTCTGCGACCGCTTTTGCCGCCTGGATACCGCTGAGTTTGGCGTGATCGAAGGCGTGACCGATAAAGGGTATTACACCAACAGCTTCCACCTCGACGTGGAGAAGAAGGTGAACCCGTACGACAAAATCGATTTTGAAGCGCCTTACCCGCCGCTGGCCAATGGGGGCTTTATTTGCTACGGCGAGTACCCGAATATTCAGCACAACCTGAGAGCGCTGGAAGACGTCTGGGATTACAGCTACCAGCACGTGCCCTATTACGGAACCAATACGCCAATCGATGAGTGCTATGAGTGCGGTTTTACCGGCGAGTTCGAGTGCACCAGCAAAGGCTTCACCTGCCCGAAATGCGGTAACCATGATGCCTCTCGCGTATCGGTGACCCGTCGCGTGTGCGGCTATCTCGGCAGCCCGGACGCCCGTCCGTTCAACGCCGGTAAGCAGGAAGAAGTGAAACGCCGCGTTAAGCATTTGGGTAACGGGCAGATCGGTTAATTCTTCCCCTCACCCTAACCCTCTCCCCACAGGGGAGAGGGGATCGCCCAGTCGCTGTTTGACCATTCGGAAGCCGTTCCCTTTACAAATGCAAAACACGCCCAACGTTTTCGCAAAGCAATTAGCGTCAGAGCAAGGCGGCAAACGAGGGAATCCCCGGGAGCGTACATTAAGTACGTGACCGGGGTGAGTGAGCGCAGTCAACGCGGCTATGGCGTTAATTGAGAAGCGAAAAATGAATTATCATCAATACTATCCCGTTGACATCGTCAATGGCCCCGGCACCCGCTGCACCCTGTTTGTCTCCGGCTGCGTCCACGAATGCCCTGGCTGCTATAACAAAAGCACCTGGCGGCTGAATTCCGGCTTGCCGTTTACCCGCGAAATGGCGGATCGCATTATTGCCGATCTCAACGACACGCGCGTCAAACGCCAGGGGATCTCGCTTTCTGGCGGCGACCCTTTGCATCCGCAAAACGTGCCGGAGATCCTCAAGCTGGTTCAGCGCGTTCGCGCCGAGTGTCCCGGCAAAGACATCTGGGTATGGACAGGCTACAAGCTGGCAGAACTCAACGATGCGCAGATGCAGGTGGTGGATTTAATCAACGTGCTGGTTGATGGCAAATTTGTGCAGGATTTAAAAGACCCGGCGCTGATCTGGCGCGGCAGCAGCAATCAGGTTGTGCATCATCTGAGATAATTTCTCAGGCCATCTCAAAACCGGCTGACGCACTCCATCGCCACCGTTTTAAACTCATCAAAGCTGCGGGTGGCGGCAAGTCGGGCCATTGCGCGTTCGCGCAAGAAGGTGACGAAAATATCGTAGATAGCCATCGCCTCTTCATACTCGCTTTTACTGATGGCGAGCAGGAAAATGACGTGCGCCGTTTCATCGCCCCAGGCAATGCCGTGCGGCGCAATCACCGTATACACCACGGTCTTTTTGGCCAGCAGGCCGAGGGCATGGGGTAGCGCGATACCGTCGCCGAGCATGGTGCTGACGATAGCTTCACGCTCTACCACCGAATCATGAAACTCCGCCCCGACAAACCCCTCCCGCTGTAGCTGTTGGCACAGCGTGGCAAACAGGGTCTGCTGATCCATCGGGGTATCAACCACCTGAAAATGAACCTCATCAAAATACTTGTTCAGCATCCACGGGCGGGTGCGGTCCACCAGCACCAGCTTGCCGATTTGGTCGAGCTGGTAGTCGGTAGGAAACGGCGCGATGGTCACCACCGGTTTATCTTTCTCGCTGATACGTACGGTCGAGATCACAAAGTCTTCCGCAATGTCTTCCCGCTGTTCATACTCTCGTTGCGAGACCGTGGCGGCAATTTCCAACTGCGGATACTTACGCTGCAGAATAGCTTCAATCATCCGCACCATCGCATTGCTGGTATCGCACACCAGCAGCACCTGCGGCTGGCGCTGGTAGCCGATGTTGTAATGGCGCTCCAGCCCAACGCCGATATGCAGAACCAGAAAACCAATCTCATTTTCGCTGATAGCATAGGGGGTATATTTCCCCCAGCTGGATACCGCCGCCAGGGTCATATCCCACGCCATTGGGTAGTGCTGCTTGATGTTATCGAGCAGCGGATTAGGGATCATGATCTGGTAGCGCACACGGGTGATCATGGTCTTAATATGGGTCAGTAAATCCGCATGCAGTTGGGCATCGTCCAACAGATTGTAGTTATATTGCTGATTGATATAGCGCAGGATGTAGTTCACCAGCGCTTCGTCGTCATCGGCGCTGATGGTGCCCGGATCGACATCCTGTACCTGCCGAGCGGCAAGATGTACACACAGCCACTCCTCTTCCGCCGGAGCAAGCGGTTTGCCCGCCAGCTGTTGCATCGAGGCCGCCAGTTCTCGTGCCGCATCGCGCACGTTCTGCGCCACATCCTCGGCGCTGAAATCCGCTAGCGGATACCCCTCGTTCACGCGACGCACGGCAACTGCACCGTACAGGCAGATAAAGCGCTCGCCCGCGTCAGTCAAACGCACATGATGGCGGGTTAATGTCTCCTGCAGCACGCCCTCCAGCAGCGTGGGTACGCTGGCATCAAACGCATCTTCACAGATAAGCGGGTTCAGCGGCCCCTGCTGGCTCAGCTCCCACAGCAGGTCGGTCAGGCAGGCGCGAACGGAGACCTCGCTGCCGAATAGCTTCATGCCGTGGCGTGGACGCGTCTCCAGGGTGAGCTGGTAGCGCTGAAAACGCTCGCGCACATCAACCATATCGCCCTGCAAGGTGGCGCGGCTGACAAACCATGCATCGGCCAGATCCTCCAGCTTGATAGAGAAGGCAGAGGTTAAAAAGCGTACCAGCAAAAAGTGGATGCGATCCGCCGCCGTTCGCGGGATATGCTGCGCTTTCGGCACGCTCTCTTCCAGCGTCTGGTAACGCGACGGATCGTTAATGACCAGCTGATAACCGCTACCGCGGGTGAGGATAAACTGCGCCCCATAGTGCAACAGCAGCTCGTTCAACGCGGTGATATCAGCGCGTACCGTCCGGGTAGAAACCGACAGCCGCTGCGCCAGCTCCTCCTGCGGCAGCGTTTCGTTTTGCAACAGAGTAAACAGCTGCGCTAAACGTTGATTGGGAAATCGCATGTCAGTTCCTTTTTCTTACGGCTCAGGGTTGGGCGGATATCACCATCTGCGACGGAGCGCCAACCGGAGTATAGTCCGGGGAGAACGTCAGCCTGCCATCCTTCGGGGCGACGCTAAAACGGGTAATGTTGTCGCTACGCTGGTTCATGACGTACAGCCACTGGCCCTGCTTAGCCAGCGTCAGCGTGCGCGGATAGTCGCCGCGGGTCCAGATATCGTCCTGATGGCGCAGGCTGCCGTCGGCCATCACCGTAAAGTGGGCAATGCTGTTATGCAGGCGGTTGGCGACGTAGAGCTGCTTACCGTCGCGGCTCAGGACCAGACCGGCGGCAAAACTGGTGCCCTTATACTCTTTGGGCAGCGCGGAGAGCGTTTTCCCCTCGCGTAACAATCCGCTTTGCTTATCAAGATGATAGAAGGTGAGCGTCGAGGCTTCTTCGTTAATCAACCATAGTCCATCACCCTGCGGTGTAAAGACAAAGTGGCGCGGGCCTGCGCCAGGGGACGACGCGGCGATAAACGGCGGATCGTTTGGCGTCAGCTTGCCGCTGGCGTTATCCAGTCGGTACTGATAGATCCTGTCCAGCCCGAGATCGGTAGAATAAACATACTGACCGCTGGGATCGGCGGAGATCATATGGGCATGAGGGCCGTTATGATCGCTAATGGCAAAGCTGCCTTCGACGGCTGCAGCCGGGCGTTCCGCACCCGCAGGCCCTTGATCCTGATGCACATCTACCGCCTCGCCAAGGTGACCACCATCTTGCACCGGCAGCACCGCGATACTGCCGCTGACGTAGTTTGCTACCAGCAGATGACGGCCATCGGGAGTCAGGGAGAGATACACCGGCCCCGCACCGCCGGAAGCGACCTGATTCAATTCGCTCAGTTCACCATTACTGCCAATGCGCCACGCCTGCACCACACCCTTTTCGACCTCGCTGGCGGCATACAGGGTTTTCCCATCAGCGGAGACGGTGAGCTGGGAGAGGTTCGGCAGCTGACTGACCAGCGCTTTGTCGCTCAGCGCCCCGGTTTGACTATCAATGGTAAAGCGGTACAAGCCTTCCCCGTTGGGATTGTAAGTGCCGACCCAGGCGTACTGGGTTTGCGCAGCCACGCTGGCGGCGAGCAGGGAGAGTGAAGCAACAAGCAGGTGACGAGCGGTAGGCATAGTAACTCCTTGATGGTTCGGTGGGGGTTTCCCCTCACCCTAGCCCTCTCCCCTGAGGGGAGAGGGAACCGTTCGGTACGTTTATGCACGATCGGCGCAAAAGGCACGGTAGGTTTTCTCCCTCTCCCCAGTGGGGAGAGGGCCGGGGTGAGGGGCAATCGGCGCTATTTAACTAACTGCTTCGTCATCTCCAGCAGCTGACGCACATCTGCCGGACGGGTATTACCGCTGGCTTTATCAATAATCGAACTGTAGATATGCGGGATAATTTTGCTCACCCCGGCGTCCAGCGCGATCTGCAGGATCTCACCGTAGTTTTCCAGATCGATTCCGCCGGTTGGCTCCAGCCAAAAATCATGGCGGGCGCAGGCCTCGGCTACCGCAATAAACTCATCGCGATGCTTCAATCCGCCCATCGGGAAGTATTTAATCGAGCTGCCGCCCATATCTTTCAGCAGAGCAATCGCGGTTTCCAGCGGCACGATACCGTCCGGCGCGCCGCTGCTGAGCGGACCAGTAGAAATCTTCACCATCCCCGGAGTGCCGGTCGGCGACACCAGGCCGTTGACTACGGTTTCGTTCTGTCCCAGCAGCGCGCGGCTGGTCGCTACGCCGGTAAACACCTGATTGACGTGCTGCGGCTGAACCTGGCGGGAAATTTCACTGACCATTGCCGACTGGTTCGGATCGCCCGCACCCAGCCCCACGGAGAGCGCATTATCAATCCGCTTTGCGTATTCACGCATATCGGCCACCGCGCTGGCGACGTCCGGATAATTTTTGGAGAGCACGCCCACCAGTACATGACCTTCCGCCGCTTCATAAATCTCGCTGGCGTTATCTTTACTGCCTGCCAGCACGTTCAGGCAGACGCGGTCACGATAAAAGTTAGGGGTCAGTTTCATGCATTTTTCTCCTTGTTCAGAACCTCTGCGATGCGACGGGAGACAATCTCCAGTTGCTGTGCGTTCACGCTGCGGACATCGGCTTCAATAATGCCTTCGTTGGCTTTATAACCACGGAAGTAGATAGCGTATTCCCCCTGCTTCAGCGCATTCACCAAGTCGCCGGTGTTCACGCCGGTTACCGCTTCATCAAATTTAATCTCGGCACGCGCGATATCGCGTCCCGCGCTGTCCCAGACCACTCGCGCAGTCACGCCGTTGAGCGTGTTGAGCTGGTTAATAAACGGTGTCATCTTCGCCACCATCTCTTCGCCGCTCTCTTTGCTCGCCGTCAGGTAGTGTTCAATCGCGCAGGTCAGGCCAAGGATCCCCTCTTTGCCGACCTTCATCGCTCGCCCAATACCGTTCGACTGGCGTTTGACCCACTCGACGTACTGCGTTTTGCCAATCACCAATCCGCTGGTCGGCCCTTCAATAGCCTTCGCGCCGCTGTAAATCACCAGATCCGCGCCAGCGTGGTAGTAAGCCTGAAGATCTTCTTCCGCCGCCGCATCAACGATTAGCGGCAGATTATGGATCCGCGCCACCGCTGCCGCCTGCGCCACGTTGAGCATGCTTTTCTGCACGCAGTGGTGGGATTTGATATACAGAATGGCCGCGGTACGCGGGGTGATAGCCGCCGCCAGCTGCCCGGCGGAACATTCGTTGGCGTAGCCTGCTTCAACCAGCCTGCCGCCGCCCAGCGCGACCATGGTGCCGACCGGCGCGCCAAAGTTGACGTTATGGCCCTTTGGCAGCACGATCTCGTTATTCTCAATTGGGGTGACGTGCAGGTTTTCCAGCAGCCAGTCGCTGTCTTTCACCAGCACCGCCGCCACCGATTGGGCGATGCCTGCCGAGGCGCAGGAGACGACGGTCGCCCCTTCCACATCCAGCAGTTTCGCAATATAAGCACCGGTCTTATTCACCAGGTCTTTCATCTCGAAGTACTGGTTCATGCCCGCCATCGCGGCTTCCACCACTTCCGGACGCGGCGTAGAAACGCCGAGGATCGTCATACGGCCGGAGGTGTTAATGACCTGCTTTAAATCGTATTTTTCAAAAATCGAAGGCATTTTCCGCGCTCCCTTGTTCGGTCAAATAGCCCTTGCCCGCACGAATGGTGGCAAGCGGCAGCAGAATCTTGTCGGCCTGAAGGCTCTCTTTTTCCGCATCCACCAACACCGTTGGCGTTTGCGCGAGGGTAAACAGCGTGAGGTCAGCGTCATAGCCCACGTCCAGCCGCCCTTTGTGGGTAAGATGCAGGCCGTCTGCGGCGTTGGCAGTCACGCAGTCGATGACCTGCGGCAGCGACATCCCTATAGCGAGGAATTTCGACATCACCAGCGCCAGCGAGCGCACCGGGCCGTCGATGCGGTTGCGGCAGTAGATATCGGAGCTGATGGTGTGCGGCAGAATGCCCATAGCAATCGCCCGGCGCGCCACCTCAAAGCTAAAGCTGGCGGTACCGTGGCCGATATCAAGACGTACGCCGCGCTGTAAAGCCCGGGCAATCGAGCTCTTCAGCTCGCCGGTCGGCGTCAGAATGCGGTTGGGCTTACCGTTGTAGCAATGGGTAATGATGTCGCCAGAGGTCAGCAGGTCGGCGATTTCATCGAGATTCGGCGGATTGTTACCGATATGCACCATCAGCGGCAGACCACCATTTTCCTGCTGAATAGCCTTCGCGCGTTCCAGCGGCGTAATGCCGTTTTCGCCCACCACGCTGCTGCTCATCCGCGCCTTCAGGCCGACGATGAAATTCGGGTAGCGGTTGACCGCCTGCTGCACCGCATCCGCATCAATATTCGCCATATTGGCCAGTTCGTTCTGAGCAATCAGCCCGACGCGGGAAATATTGAGCAGCGCATAAACCTCGGTCGCCGCTTTGCGGGTTAACTGATAGAAATCGTCAACATCGTCAGCGCCGGTGCTGCCCGCGTCAACCACGGTGGTCACGCCGGTGGCAATGCCTACGCTGTCCGGTTCATCATGGTATATCGGCGAGTTTGGGTAGCAGTGGACGTGGGAATCAATCCAGCCTGCGCTGACGTAGTAGTTACCGTCCAGCTCAATGGTTTTGCGCGCGGAGTCGCTAATCTCGCCAAGCGCCGCGATTTTCCCGTCCCGGATGGCGATATCAATCAGGGTATCGTCGACGAGGCGCGCACGGCGCAGGAGTAAATCAAACATATTTCTCTCCTGTTAACGCGGGCGCCGAGGCGCCCGCAGGACTTAACTAATTGCTACCGGGAAGATGGACCCAAGAAGCATCGCGCCAAGGATCGCGCCGCCAGTGATCGGTTTCTGCCAGATGTAGAACAGCAGGGCCCCCACCAGAGAACCGATGCCGATAGGAATAGAGGCAGTCATGGCGCTGAGGATAATCAACGGTCCGAGGAAGCGGCCGGAGGCGTTACCGGCCCCCATCATGACGTCTGCGCCGTAGGTGGAGTCGCTCTGGTTGATGGTGAATTTACGCGCCAGGATAATGATGTAACCAATCGCCAGCCCCAGCACCAGACCCGTCGCCAGAGAGGCGGCAAAGTTGGCGACCGGGAAAATAAAGCCCGCGCCCAGCAGCAACGCCGGAACGCCTAAGCCGACGCCGGTCTGAATCGCCCCGCCGATATCCAGAATCCCTACCAGCGAGCCTTCGATAATGCGCGCGAACAAGAAGCTGGCGCCAAAGGCCGCTACCGCGCCGTAGGCTCCGGTATCAATGCCCGCTTTCAGCATGGCGACAAAAGCCACTTCGTTAAACGCGCCGATGCCGTACAGGTAGTACATGTGTGTCCCGGCAAATACGCCGGAAGAGAGCAGGCCAACAAAGATCGGGAACGACCAGTCGGCATACCAAAAACCTTTATTTTGTTCCATGAGAGGCTCCTGTTATTTACCGCTGAGCGAGTTGTGGATCAGTTCAAGCCAGTTAGGCACGGTCAGATGGAATGATTCGATCATCTTCATATCGAAGCCGCGGAAGAAGCCGCTCAGGACGAACAGCGCAACAATCGCTACCATCATCACCTTAGTGACGCGGTGCCAGCCGCTCTCTTCTACGCCCTTGCCAATCAGGATGCCCAGCACCAGGCCTGGTACGGCGTTACCCATAATCAGCTGCGCTGCGCCGCCGAAAATCGTCGCCCAGAAGCCCGATTTTTTACCGGCATCAATCGCTGCCAGCCAGAAGATAACCGGCATCACGGTGTTCACCAGCAGATTCGCCGCTGGAACCAGTACTTTTACCGCCGTTACCTGTAAGGCCTCCGGTACTGAAGAAGCGGTCAGATTAAGGAAGGCGACGACGATCATGCCGATAATGCCGCAGGCGATGGCCATCTTTTTCGGGTCGTGCAGCGTCTCACCGACGTTGCGGTTTTTTATCATCAGCGCTGCCGCCCCCCAGTTAGGGATAATGCGGTGGTCAACGTCCTGAGTGAAGGAGCCTGCTGCGACGGAAGAAGCCCAGGCGTTAAAGAAGAAACCAAGGCCAAAAGAGAAGTGTGAAGCCGGATCGCCTTCACATGAATTCAGCTCGCCCAAGGTACGAAACGCCCCCATCCCCTGCGTGGTGGGCGCATGAAACATACGTGCCGCTCCGGCGCCTACGCCGACGCCGACCAGGCCGCCGATGATGAGCGATTTTATTAAAATTATCAGGAACATAGTCTGACCCTTTGGTGAAAATCAGGTTTGCGTGACAAAATCCACTTTATCGAGATTAATGGCGGTCACGGTGACGGTGACGTTCAGCTCAACGCTGTAGGTCCGTCGTTCACGGCGCAGAAAGAAGAACAGGAACGCCTCTTTCCGTACCGCTTCACGCGCACGAACAACCTCCACATCCTGTGGCTCAATACGCAGTAAGATATGCGGCGACGTTTTCATTACCGCCGCCTGGACGTGGTTCAGGGCATCGGCGAAAGCCCGTGTTTTGCTCTCGCCTTTGCCGGTAACGCTCACCGTGGTGGTGAATTGCTCTTTCATACTCACACGCCGTATTTCTTCTTCCAGGCTTCAACCAGGCGCTCGCCCAGCTCTTCTTTATCCATAAAGCCGAAGCCCAGTACGTTGTAACCTTCGTTGATAGCGGTAACGCCCTCATCAACGGAACGCATGCCATATTTTGCTTTATAGCCATGCTTGTTCTGCGCGGTGATAGCCCCGGCTCCGCCGCTGCCGCAGAAGGAGATACCGAAAGTGGCATTCTCGGCTTTCATCATGTCGCCCAGCTTCATATCCGCGGCGACGCCCGGTACCACAACGGCACGAGCACCGGCTTTTTCCGCACCTGCGGCAACTTTTTGTCCTTTACCCAGGCGATCGCCAATGACTACGGTGATTTGTTCCATGCTTTGCTCCTTACAGGTTTTCTTTTGCGACTTCGAAGTGGACGGACAGCAGCCAGGCTTCTTCATCTGGCAGATTGCCGAACTGCGCGACCACTTCGCGGGCCAGCATCATTGAATCTTCTGAGATCTCTTCGAACAGGCTGGCATCCACTTCCGGCAGCGGCTCGCCGCTGATTGACCGATAGGCCATCGCCCGCACGTGGGAAGTCAGCATTTGCTCCTGAACGTCGTTGGGGACGATATTGCGGCGGCTTAACAGTGCGAAGACCTGCTGCAGCATCTCGTCAGCCAGCCTTTCAGTTAGCGTGGCCTGCTCCTCTGGGACGTGTGTTACCGCTCCGTTATTCACTTGAATTACCCCGTTGATGTCTCTGGGGATAACACTAATGCCAGGAGGAAAGAGTTTGTAGCGAGTGGTTTTCCACTTCGAAGTGGAAAGAAGGACGGCAGGCGTGATCCATTTCACATAGTTATTGTGAATGTATTAATTTCAATGAATGCACGTGATGAATATCACGAAATCATCAGTGTTACAGTGGCGAAAGCGGGTATGCAGGAAAAGCGAAAAATGTGACGGTGATAAACTTTTAGGCTAAACAGAATGTGGGAGACATCGGCTGATGCCTCCCGGGAAGAGAAATTAGCGGTACTTCTTGTGGTACTCATTGCGGGTGGTTTTAAACTCTTCCGCTGCGGCCTGGGCTTCTTTGACTTTGCCTTCGTCAGCCAGCTTTAGCGCGCCGTCGATCTGGCCGATTAGCACATCAAAACCGTGACGATAGTCTTTCATTTCCGCACTGTCAGAAGCTTTACCTTCCAGCTTCGGCGGCGTCTCTTTCTGGGCGTCAACCGCCGCAGTACGCATCTTATTCAGCGCCGCCTTCAGCTCACCGGCATCTGACGTTTTCTGCACCACTTGCAGGTTCTCGGCAAGGGTATCCATGTCTTCGCCCAGATCGGCGAAGGCCGATGCCGAACCAAGCGCAAAAGCCGATACGGCCAGCATCGCTAACAGTTTTTTACGCATTGCTCACGTCCTTTTTTATTATGAAAGTATCAAGCGGGCGCGGCAGGACGCACCCGGAACACAGGTCATTGCCCGGCGATTTTCATCTCCGGCAGCAGCACGGAACCGCACTGAATGTTGCTGCGCGTTTCGATATCGTCGCCGATGGTCACGATATTACGCCACATATCTTTCAGATTTCCTGCAATGGTGATCTCACTGACGGGATACTGAATTTCGCCGTTTTCTACCCAGAAGCCGGATGCGCCGCGTGAGTAGTCGCCGGTGACGCCGCTAACACCCTGCCCCATCAATTCCGTTACGACAAGACCGGTGCCCATCTCTTTAAGCAACTTTGCAAAACTCAGGCCGCGGCCGTTAATGCGCCAGTTGTGGATACCGCCCGCGTGGCCGGTGCTCTTCAGACCCAGCTTACGCGCAGAATAGTTGGTCAGCAGCCACTGGGTCAGCACGCCGTCCTTAATAATATCGCGACGTTCTGTACGCACGCCTTCGCTATCAAACGGGGTGGAAGCCAATCCTTTCAGCAGATGCGGATGCTCTTCAATGGTCAGCCAATCCGGCAGAATTTGGCTACCCAGGGAATCGAGCAGGAAAGTGGATTTACGATAAACCGAGCCGCCGGCAATCGCTCCAACCAGGTGACCAAACAGACCCGTAGCGACTTCATTGGCGAAAATGACCGGCGCTTTCATCGTCGACAGTTTACGCGGCGCCAGGCGCGATAAGGTGCGGCGAGCACACTCCTCACCGACCCATTCCGGCGATTGTAAGTCTTCAATCGCCCGGCCAATAGTGTAGGCGTAATCGCGTTCCATATCGCCATTCTCTTCGGCAATCACGCAGCTGGAGAGCGAATGGCGAGTGGAGCAGTAGCTTTGCAGCATGCCGTGGCTGTTACCAAACACCTTAATACCGTAGTGGCTATTAAAGCTTCCGCCTTCGGTATTGCTGATGCGTTTATCGGCTTTCAGCGCTACCTGTTCAGCGCGGGAAGCCAGCTCAATGGCTTCATCAGGAGAGACTTCCGCCGGGTGGAACAGGTCGAGATCCGGAGCCTCAAAAGCCAGCAGTTCTTTATCCGCCACGCCCGCGCACGGGTCCGGCGAGGTGTAACGGGCAATATCCAGCGCCGCCTGCACCGTACGAGCGATGGCCTGCGGGCTAAGGTCAGTCGAGGAAGCGCTGCCTTTACGGTTCTGGTGATAAACGGTGATGCCCAGAGCACCATCGCTATTAAATTCTACGTTCTCCACTTCACCGTAGCGGGTGCTGACGCCAATGCCGGTGGTTTTGCTGACGGAGACTTCAGCCCCGTCGGATTTGCCTGCCGCCAGTTCCAGCGCCGTGGTCACGGCCTCTTCCAGCGTCTTACGCTGTTGTGCAACTTGAGAGATGACTTTCATCGCTAATGCCATAATGTAAGAAGGAGTTAACTGAAGTCTAACAGAGAACCGTTTTTCAGTGCGCGCCTTAACTGGTAACATTAGCCTCTTTTTTAAGGAGCCTGAGATGACAAAGCAGCCCGAAGACTGGCTCGACGACGTCCCTGGTGATGACGTCGAAGATGAAGACGATGAAATTATCTGGGTCAGTAAAAGTGAAATTAAGCGCGACGCCGAAGAACTGAAGCGTCTTGGCGCGGAAATGGTAGAGCTTGGGAAAAATGCGCTGGATAAAATCCCGCTGGATACCGACCTGCGCGACGCCATTGAACTCGCCCAACGTATCAAGAAAGAAGGCCGCCGCCGCCAGCTGCAGCTGATTGGCAAAATGCTGCGCAGCCGCGACGTCGAGCCGATTCGTCAGGCGCTGGACAAGCTGAAGAACCGCCATAACCAGCAGGTTGCGCTGTTCCATAAGCTTGAGCAGATCCGCGATCGCCTGATTGATAATGGCGATGACGCCGTGGCTGAAGTGCTGAACCTGTGGCCTGACGCCGACCGCCAGCAGCTGCGTTCGCTTATCCGCAACGCCAAAAAAGAGAAAGAAGGCAACAAGCCGCCGAAATCCGCGCGTCTTATCTTCCAGTATCTGCGTGAGCTGGCCGAGAGCGAAAGCTAATCCCGCATGACTCCCCGGATTAAGGCCTGTGCCTGATCCGGGCGACCAAAACGATCGTACGATTTATAAATCGGTTTTAATTTTCCATTTTTACCTCTGAATGCGTCTTAATTTAACGTTTATTTCACAAAGCCAGTTATCTTTTCCAGACAACCTCGTGATCCCCCTGCGCTATCAGCGACGCCGATATAAATTCAACCATCTGTTTTTATTTGATTAAATAAAAAAATCTTTTCTTTGAAGCACTGACTTTAACAGCAGTTTGCTTATCTTTGATCCATCTCTCAAAACGGTTTTTGCATTTCATTCATTATTATAATGAAAAAATAATTTCATTAATGTACAAAAAAGAAGTCATACGCAAGCGCACTCTGGCCAGTCAGTTCTGTTAATTAAAACCAGGCATCTGCAGTGGCGGAAGGTTTGGCGTCATTACAGTTAAGGCACATGTTTTACTTAAGAGAATTCAATCCCTTATGGAGAAAACTTATGTCACTCATCACCAGTAATGACGACCTCGATGCTCTCGTCGCGCGAGTACGAAAGGCGCAGCAGGCGTATGCGAACTTTCCTCAAGAGAAAGTCGACAAAATCTTCCGTGCCGCCGCGTTGGCAGCCGCTGATGCCCGCATTCCGCTGGCAAAAATGGCGGTCGCTGAGTCCGGTATGGGCATCGTGGAAGATAAAGTGATTAAAAACCACTTCGCTTCCGAATATATCTACAACGCCTATAAAGATGAAAAAACCTGCGGGGTTCTTGGCGAAGACGAAGCCTTCGGCACGGTGACCATCGCAGAACCCATCGGGCTGATCTGCGGGATTGTCCCCACCACCAACCCGACTTCTACCGCCATTTTTAAATCGCTGATTAGCCTGAAAACCCGCAACGGCATCATTTTCTCGCCGCACCCACGGGCGAAAAATGCCACCAACCGCGCGGCGGAAATCGTGCTGCGCGCCGCAGTCGAGGCCGGTGCGCCGCCGGACATCATTGGCTGGATTAACGAACCAACCGTGGATCTGTCTAACCGCCTGATGCACCACCCGGATATCAACCTGATCCTCGCCACCGGCGGGCCGGGTATGGTGAAGGCCGCCTACAGCTCCGGTAAACCGGCGATTGGCGTTGGCGCGGGCAACACCCCGGTAGTGATTGATGAAACCGCCGACGTGAAGCGGGCGGTAGCCTCCATCCTGATGTCAAAAACCTTCGATAACGGCGTGATCTGCGCTTCCGAGCAGTCGGTGGTGGTCGTGGATGCGATCTATGATGCGGTGCGCGAGCGATTTGCCAGTCACGGCGGCTACCTGCTGCAGGGGAAAGAGCTGAAGGCTGTACAGGGAATTCTGCTGAAAAACGGCGCGCTAAACGCGGCGATTGTAGGGCAGTCAGCAGTGAAAATTGCCGAAATGGCCGGGATCAGCGTACCTGCGGATACCAAAATCCTGATTGGCGAAGTCAAGGTTATCGACGATAGCGAGCCTTTCGCCCATGAAAAGCTCTCCCCGACGCTGGCTATGTACCGGGCGAAAGATTTCGCCGACGCCGTGGAGAAAGCGGTGAAGCTGGTGGATATGGGCGGCATCGGCCACACCTCCTGCCTCTATACCGACCAGGATAACCAGGCCGCGCGGGTGATGACCTTTGGCGAAAAAATGAAAACCGCGCGCATTCTGATTAACACCCCGACCTCCCACGGCGGCATTGGCGATCTCTATAACTTTAGTCTCGCACCTTCCCTGACCCTGGGCTGCGGCTCCTGGGGCGGTAACTCCATCTCGGAAAACGTCGGGCCGAAGCACCTGATCAACAAGAAAACTGTGGCAAAGCGAGCTGAAAATATGCTGTGGCATAAACTTCCCAAATCCATCTATTTTCGCCGCGGTTCTCTGCCCATCGCCCTGGATGAAGTGATCACCGATGGCCATAAGCGCGCGCTGATCGTCACCGACCGCTTCCTGTTCAACAACGGCTACGCGGACCAGATCACTTCCGTGCTGAAGGCGGCCGGCGTCGAAACCGAAGTCTTCTTTGAAGTGGAAGCCGATCCGACGCTGACCATCGTGCGTAAGGGGGCTGAGCTGGCTAACTCCTTTAAGCCAGATGTCATTATCGCCCTCGGCGGCGGCTCGCCGATGGATGCGGCGAAAATTATGTGGGTCATGTACGAACATCCGGAAACCCACTTTGAAGAGCTGGCGCTGCGCTTTATGGATATCCGCAAGCGTATCTATACCTTCCCGAAAATGGGCGTCAAAGCCCGGATGGTGGCCATCACCACCACTTCCGGCACCGGATCTGAGGTCACGCCGTTTGCGGTGGTCACCGACGATGCCACCGGGCAGAAATATCCGCTAGCGGACTACGCGCTGACCCCGGATATGGCGATTATCGATGCTAACCTGGTGATGGATATGCCGAAGTCCCTGTGCGCCTTCGGTGGTCTGGACGCGGTGACCCACGCGCTGGAAGCCTATGTTTCCGTGCTGGCCTCCGAGTTCTCCGACGGCCAGGCGCTACAGGCGCTGAAGCTGCTGAAAGCGTATCTGCCCGCGTCGTATCACGACGGATCGAAAAATCCGGTGGCCCGCGAGCGCGTCCATAACGCGGCAACCATCGCCGGAATTGCCTTTGCCAACGCCTTCCTTGGCGTATGCCACTCGATGGCGCACAAGCTGGGCTCACAGTTCCACATTCCGCACGGTCTGGCGAACGCGCTGATGATCTGCAACGTCATCCGCTATAACGCCAACGACAACCCGACCAAGCAGACGGCCTTCAGCCAGTACGACCGTCCACAGGCCCGCCGTCGCTATGCGGAAATTGCCGATCACTTAGGGCTTAGCGCACCGGGGGACCGCACCGCGGCGAAAATCGAGAAGCTGCTGGCGTGGCTGGAGAGCCTCAAAGCCGAACTGGGCATTCCGAAATCCATCCGCGAAGCAGGCGTGCAGGAAGCAGACTTCCTGGCCCACGTCGATAAGCTGTCGGAAGACGCCTTCGATGACCAGTGCACCGGCGCCAACCCGCGCTATCCGCTGATTTCTGAACTGAAACAGCTGTTGTTAGACAGCTACTACGGAAACAAATACGCAGAAAAATTACCGGCCTCTGCCGCAGAAAAGCCCAGCAAAGCGGAGGTCGTCGCGCAGAAATAATCAGTTAATCAACATTCAAAAGAGTGGCTGACCCGGCGGTAAGTGATTACCGCCGCTCAGAGCCAGATTTTTAGAGAAAGTCGAAAGATATCATCATGGAGAAAAATATGACTACTGTACCAAGACTGAAATATTTCGTTGATGGTCAATGGCGCGTTTCGCAGACTGAACGCTATATGGACGTCTATAACCCAAGTACCGGCGAAGTCATGGCTCAGGCCCCCTGCTGCACCGAGCAAGAAGTGCTGGATGCCGTTGCCGCAGCCCGTAAAGCCTTTCCGGCGTGGTCAAATACTCCGGCGATTAAACGCTCGCAAATTATGTTCCGCGTTCGCGAATTATTAATGCAGCATCAGGAACGCTTAACCGAGCTGGTGGCAAAAGAAAACGGTAAAGCCTGGGGCGATGCCCAGGGCGATGTCTTAAAAGCCAAAGAAGGCACTGAGCTGGCTTGTTCCATCCCCACGCTGCTGGCGGGTGAAAACCTGATGGACGCTTCCGCCGGGATCGACACTAATCTTTATCGCGAGCCGATTGGCGTCTTCGCCGGTATCGTGCCGTTTAACTTCCCCGCGATGATCCCGATGGGGTGGATGGCGCCATTATGCGTCGCTTCCGGTAACACCATGGTCATTAAAGCCGCCAGCATGACGCCGATGACCTGTATGGAAATCACCAAACTCTATCAGGAAGCGGGCGTGCCGGATGGGGTTATCAACGTCGTGACCTGTTCGCGTAATGAAGCCGATATTCTGCTGACCCACCCGGATGTCAACGGCGTCTCCTTCGTCGGTTCCACCTCCGTCGGTCTGCACGTTTACTCTAAAGCAGCGGCTCACGGCAAACGCGTTCAGGCGTTGTGTGAAGCCAAAAACCACGCGCTGGTGCTGGCCGACGCGCCAATTAACCGCACCGCCGCAGGGATTATCAACGCCGCCTTCGGCTGCGCGGGTGAACGCTGCATGGCGCTGCCGGTCGTCGTGGTGCAGGAAGAGATAGCCGATAAACTGATTGCCGCCGTGGTTGAAAAAGCCAAACAGCTGAAAATCGGCCCCGGGTATCTGCGCGATACCGATATGGGTCCGGTGATTTCTAAAGACCACAAACAGTCGGTTATCAACTGGATTAATAAAGGGATCGAAGAAGGTGCGAAGGTCGTGCTTGATGGCCGCGACATCAAAGTTCCGGGCCAGGAGAAAGGCTTCTACGTCGGGCCAACCGTGCTGGATCATGTGACCGAAGAGATGAGCGTCGGGACGCAAGAAATTTTCGGGCCGGTACTGTGCTTTAAACGGGTGAAAACCTTCGAAGAAGGTCTGCAATTAATGAACAATAACCCGTTTGCCAACGGCTCGGTTATTTTCACCCAAAGCGGCTACTACGCTCGTGAATTCCAGAAACGCACCCACGGCGGTATGGTGGGGATTAACGTCGGTATCCCGGTACCGGTTGGCGTATTCCCGTTCTCAGGCCATAAACAGTCTTTCTTCGGCGACCTGCACTGCCTGGGCAAAGACGGCGTGCGTTTCTATACCGAATCCAAATGCGTGACCTCTCGCTGGTTTGATGAAGAAGAAGCGAAACGTGAAAAAGTCGACTCCTGGGACGGTACGATTTAATCGGAAATATAAATATTATCCTAAATAATTCAAGTTGCCGGGAAGCCAGCACACCAGTAGCTTGAAGTATGGCTAGTATATACCCTAAATAATTCGAGTTGCATGCAGGCGGCAAGAGAACGAATCCCCAGGAGCTTACTAAAGTAAGTGACTGGGGTGAGTGAGTGCAGCCAACGCACATGCAACTTGAAGTATGACGGGTATAGCTCCCTCCAGATATTGCTCCGGCAATATCTGGAGCAATAACAGGATTTTTTTATTCTGCACGTGTCGCTGAATCACAAATGACGAATGCACACTAAAAAAATCCTTAATATTAAATGGAGTTTCCTATGACCCAGGCCTTCTCAATTCCACGCAGTATTATTTATGGAGAAAATGCTTTAGAACATCTGTCAACGCTGAGCGGCAAAAAAGCCGCATTAGTCACCGGCGGAAGTTCAATGAAGCGTTTTGGTTTTCTGGATAAAGCCATCAGCGAACTTAATAAAGCGGGTATGGAATGCATTGTTATCGATAATGTTGAACCCAACCCGTCCATTAAAACCGTCTGGCGCGGCGCAAAAGAGATGCTGGCCTTTGAACCAGACTGGATAGTGGCGATTGGCGGCGGTTCGGCGCTGGATGCCGCTAAAGTGATGTGGTGTTTCTATGAGCATCCTCAGCTGAAGTTCGAAGATATTATCCCCGTCGGATCGATGCCCCCGCTGCGCAACAAAGCGCGGTTTGTAGCAATCCCCTCCACCAGCGGCAGCGCCTCTGAAATCACCGCCTTCTCGGTGATCACCGATACGGCCAATCATATCAAGTACCCGATTGTTGCCGCCGACCTGGTACCGGATATCGCCATTCTTGACCCAACGATTCCGGCTAAAATGCCGCCGCACGTTACCGTTCACACCGGTATGGACGTTCTGACCCACGCGATTGAAGCCTATGTGTCTACCGCGGCCAACTCATTTACCGATCCCTATGCCGTCGAGGCCATTCGCCTGGTGTTTGAGCACCTGGAAACCGCGTACCATTCACCTGATGATTTAAATGCGCGTATGCATATGCACAACGCCTCCGCGCTGGCGGGAATTGCTTTCACTAATGCATCATTAGGACTTGTACATTCGATGGCGCATAAAATTGGCGGTGAATTTGGTATTACTCACGGTCTGGCGAATGCAATTATGTTGCCTTATATCATTCAATATAATGCGAAGTTCACTAAAAAATATCGTCAGCTGGAAGCGACCTTGGGAATAGAGAATCTGATTGAAGCGATCAACTCTCTGAATAAACGTCTGGGCGTTCCGAAAACCTTGAGCCAGTGCGACGAAGTTGAGATCAATGAAGTGACCTTCGTTAATGTCCTCGACAGAATGAGCAGCAATGCCGTTGACGACCCTTGCACGTTAACAAACCCTAACTATCCATCAGTTCAGGACGTAAAAGGGCTGTATACCAAAGCATTCTACGGTGCTTGATTAGCCACTGAACCGTTTTTTACTGTAACGCTGTTTAAAATAAGGCTGCATGGGTTAGCAAAACCATGCAGCCTTATCTTTTCTTGAACCCGTATCGCCATATTCATTCAAAGCTGAATCGTTAAAGCACATATCGATATAATTCACATATTTCCAGCAACAAAATATAAATTTACTTAATTAAAGTGATTCACATCTCATTTAAAAACATAAAAACGTGCATTTTCTCACCAGGTGAGGAACTTCACATTTTCATCATCCACTTGCAACTAAATTCCCTACATCAGTAACACAATCGATTCAGCAAAAGGGATGAAAAATGAAAAAGACACTAGCTTTGACAGCAATCGCCATGCTTATTTCCGGGCCTGCAATGGCCAAAACGTGGGTGCTGACAAGCGCTGAAAGCGGCATGGATAAAGGAAACTGGCAGATAACCAGCGACCAGCTGAAGATAAAAGATCATAACTTCAGCATTGAGCAAAAAATCCTTCACGGCGGTAAACAAGAAGGCAGTAAAATCCTGGTAATCCACAGCAAAGACGGCCTGACCATCACGCTGAGCCCAACCCGCGGCATGAACCTGCTGAAAATTGAAGGTTTCGGTTCACGAATGGGCTGGGACTCACCGGTAAAAGAAGTGGTCAACCCGGCCTTTATTAATCTCGAAAGCCGCAACGGACTGGGCTGGCTGGAAGGTTTCAACGAGATGATGGTGCGCTGCGGCTATGAATGGACCGGCCACCCGGTAACCGCCGATGGGCAGATTTATACCCTGCACGGCAAGGTCGGTAATACGCCAGCCTCGCAGGTGGAAGTTGAAGTGGCGGATACCGCGCCGTATGAAATTCGCGTTCGCGGGCTGGTGAAGGAAAGCACCTTCAAGAAAGCGGATTTGCAGACCATGACCGAGCTGCGCTACGTACCGGGCAGCAACAGCTTCAGCCTGCACGATGTCTTAACCAACCATGCCGACTATCCGCATGACTATCAAATTATCTATCACAGCAACTTTGGCAAGCCGATCCTCGAAGAGGGTGCCCGCTTCCTGGCGCCGATCGCCAGCATCAGCCCGTTCAACGACTATGCCAAAGCCGGTTTAAAAACCTGGCAAACCTATGCCGGCCCAACCAAAGATTTCGATGAGATGGTGTTTAATATGCAGCCGCTGGCGGATGAAAATCATCAAACGCTGGCCGCGGTGGTTAACAAAGCCGGTGATAAAGGCGCATCCATTCAGTTTGATACCCGCCAGCTGCCGGTACTGACGCTGTGGAAAAACACCGATACTGAGAAACAGGGCTACGTGACCGGTATTGAGCCAGGCACCAGCTACGCCTATCCGGTGACTATTGAGCGTGAACAAAAACGCGTTAAGCAGCTTCAGCCAGGAGCCAGCACTCAGTTTGATCTGACCTACACGCTGCTGCACAGCAGCGAGCAGGTGGCCGACGTTGAGAAGAGAATCTCGGCGATTCAGGGCGATACTAAAGTGGCGGAAAACGAAACGCCTATCGCGAAAGAGTAGCGCTGTTTCCCGGAGGCGATGCTACGCATCTGTCCGGGCTACCGCTCCGCAGACGGTGGAGCACCCGTAGCCCGGGCAGGCGCTTTGCGCCGCCCCCGGGAGCAGAGTGGCTGAATTCCCGGAGACGAAGCTGCGCATCTGTCCAGGCTACAAAATCTTGACCGCACCAGCCTGAGCCATGACCACCTGACGTAAGTCCCGCGCAAAGCGTTGATACAGTACATCATCAATTGGTTGCGGATAACTCAGCACAATCAATTCATGGTCGGCTATTCCCTGATGATAAGTCGGATGGCTGTGAGCCCACGAATTCGCGCAAAAGCCCATAGACGCATAAAAGCGCAGGCGCTTATGGGCAATCTCGCTGGTCAGCGGATCGATTTCGAGAATGGTCAGCGGCGCACGCTGAAGTATTTCAGCTAACAGCCGCTTGCCGTAGCCGCGCGATCGTAACGTATCGTCAATAGCCAGATGCTCAATATAGCTATAGTCAGCAAACCGCCAGCAGCCGCTCAGGCCGATAAACAGGCCATCGTCAAACCAGGCTTCCAGCACATAATGTGAGCTATCAAGCGCTTGCTGTTTAGCATCGGCTTCACGCTGCTCGTGCCACGGAAAAGCCCTACCATACAGCGCATCCAACGCGTAGAAATGAGGTGAATCGGAGGAGGTTATTCTTTCTGAGATCAACATGAACAATCCTGGTCACGAAAATATCCGCCCTCACGCCGAGGGCGGATAACGCGGGGTATGGCCTACTCGGCCGCCTCGGCCTTTTTCGCCAGTTTATCAAGCAGCTTCTGATGAATGCCGCCAAATCCGCCGTTACTCATCACCAGGATATGGTCGCCAGGATGCGCGGTTTTAACAATCATATCTACCAGCGTATCAACATCAGCGCTCCAGTGCGCAGGCTGAACGCAGGCGTCAGCCACTTCAGCCACCTGCCACGGAATATGCTGCGGCTGCAGCAGGAAGACTTCATCCGCACGACCAAGAGACGGCGCAAGGTCGTCTTTGCAGATACCCATCTTCATGGTGTTGGAGCGCGGTTCAAGCACGGCAAGAATACGCGCGGTGCCGCCGACCTTACCGCGTAATGCCTGCAGTGTCGCCAGAATCGCCGTAGGATGATGGGCAAAGTCGTCATAGACGGTGACGCCGTTGGCTTCGCCGCGCAGCTCCAGGCGGCGACGGGCGTTGATAAAGCTGCCCAGCGCATTGGCCGCATCGGCAGGCAGTACGCCCACATGGCGAGCGGCCGCAATCGCCATCAGGCCGTTATGCATATTATGCTCACCGACCAGTTCCCACTTCACTTCACCGACTTTCTCGCCATCCAGCCACACTTCCCATGAGGAAGCATCGGTGGTGAGCTTTTTCGCCTGCCAGTGGCCCTGTTCGCCAACCAGTTCCTGCTCGCTCCAGCAGCCCATCGCCATCGTCTGTTTCAGATTGATGTCGTTTTCCGGCAGGATGATTTTGCCCTTGCCCGGCACGATACGCACCAGGTGATGGAACTGTTTCTGGATAGCTTTCAGATCGTCAAAGATATCCGCATGATCAAACTCAAGGTTGTTGAGAATCAGCGTGCGCGGGCAGTAATGAACAAACTTGGAGCGCTTATCAAAGAAAGCGCAATCGTATTCATCGGCTTCAATCACGAAGAACGGACTATCGCCAAGGCGCGCGGAAACATCAAAGTTGCCCGGTACGCCGCCGATAACAAAACCCGGCTTGTAACCACAGGCTTCGAGGATCCAGGTCGCCATTCCGGCAGTGGTGGTTTTACCGTGCGTACCGGCAACCGCCAGCACCCAGCGATCGCGCAGGACAAAGTCGTGTAGCCACTGCGGGCCGGACATATACGGGATGTTATTTTCCAGTACCGCTTCTACGCACGGGTTACCGCGCGTCATCGCGTTACCGATAATCACCAAGTCCGGCTGCGGATCCAACTGGCTGGCATCATATCCTTGAATTAAATCAATCCCCTGGTTTTCCAGCAGGGTGCTCATCGGCGGATAAACGTTCGCATCCGACCCCGTTACCTCATGACCGAGGGAACGCGCCAGCATCGCCAGCCCCCCCATAAACGTGCCACAGATTCCTAAAATATGAATGCGCATTCGTCATTTCCTTCTCTTATCTGAAGCACAGTTTACCGGGATGTTGGGGGTGAAAGAAATGCATTTAAGGCGAATCCGTATTTTGCTGGCGCGATTCACCTGTGCGAGTTTTTTTTATTCTTTGTTAAGATTGTTGTGTTCGTTTTACTTCACATAAACATGCAGGGAACGGGTTATGAAAACGTTAGGTGAATTTATTGTCGAAAAGCAGCACGAGTTCTCTCACGCAACTGGCGAGCTTACTGCTTTGTTGTCGGCGATAAAGTTAGGCGCCAAGATCATCCACCGCGATATCAACAAGGCCGGACTGGTCGATATCCTGGGTGCCAGCGGTGCTGAAAACGTTCAGGGCGAGGTGCAGCAAAAACTCGACCTGTTTGCTAATGAAAAATTAAAAGCAGCACTGAAAGCACGCGATATTGTCGCCGGGATTGCCTCTGAAGAAGAAGATGAAATCGTCGTCTTTGACGGGTGTGAACACGCCAAATACGTTGTGCTGATGGACCCTCTGGATGGTTCTTCCAACATTGATGTAAACGTCTCCGTCGGAACGATTTTCTCTATCTACCGCCGCGTCACGCCGGTGGGAACGCCTGTTACCGAAGAAGATTTTCTGCAACCGGGTAGCCGACAGGTCGCCGCGGGCTATGTGGTTTATGGATCCTCGACCATGCTGGTCTATACCACTGGCTGCGGTGTCCACGCCTTTACCTACGACCCCTCCCTCGGCGTTTTCTGCCTGTCCCAGGAGCGCATGCGCTTCCCGGAAAAGGGCAACACCTACTCCATCAACGAAGGTAACTACATCAAGTTCCCGATGGGTGTGAAGAAGTACATCAAGTACTGTCAGGAAGAAGAGAAAGAGACCCAGCGCCCGTACACCTCGCGCTATATCGGTTCTCTGGTGGCGGATTTCCACCGCAACCTGCTCAAAGGCGGCATCTATCTCTACCCAAGTACCGCCAGCCACCCGGATGGTAAACTACGTCTGCTGTATGAATGCAATCCGATGGCGTTCCTTGCTGAGCAAGCGGGCGGCAAGGCCAGCGACGGTAAAGAGCGCATTCTGGATATCGTTCCGGAAAGCCTGCACCAGCGCCGTTCTTTCTTCGTCGGCAACAATCATATGGTTGAAGACGTCGAGAACTTTATTAAAGAGTTCCCGGACGCGTAAGGCTAAGACGCCGGGTAATTCCGGCGTCATTTCATGGTTTAGTTCACAAAGGTGAGTTTGACGCGTTTCGATACACGGAAATAAGGAATCCAGATCATTATCTGCCCTGCACAGGAGACAAAAACTTTTATATCTTCAACTTCCAGCCCCATACCGTAGAAATGCGCGGCAATCCAACAGTCAATGGCGTAGAGAATCGTGGTGAGCAGGACCAGGACAACATAATAATTTGGCAGCTGACGTTTCTTCCTGAAGAACAGCACCGTTGTGTAAACGGCCAGTAACCAAAGGAATATAGCACCACCAGCTTCAAAGAGGGCAACCCCTTTATATTCCTCTTCAATAGTCAGAAAAACATTCACCACACGGAACAGTCCAACGAATTGAAAAATGACGCTGAGCGTCAGAGTCAATGCAGGAAGATAAAGCCAACCGCCAATACCTGTATATTTTTTATCCTCACAGATTTTGCAATGACGATCCGGGGGTAACACTTTTCCCCCACAGCTTGCACACTTTACTGGTAATCCTTCACCTTCGGTCATATCCATAAAAATCGTTCCTTTTCCAAAATATCCCTTTTAGGGTACCGATCTCACCAGATACATATCCTGCGCGATTTACACGATTTCGTACATCAATGGGGCATGAAATAAGAATATGATTTAGGTACGAAAAATGTTTATCAGCAACGCTTCCACTGCTTTAGCACCGTGAGGTATACCAAAAGCCAGCATGAACTCAGAGCACCTTTAATATAAACGATCGGCGCGCCTCTCTGGTAGAGACGCTTCTTTATATAATTAGCGTACAAAAGTAAGTTTGACACGCACCGATACCAAGAAATAAGGGATCCAAACAGCTGCAGTAACCAGATTACGGAATATTCTAATCATCGCATCAGATGGAACCGCAACACCATAAAGATAATTCACCAGAAAAGCATCAAGAATGCTAAATACCAGACTATACGCAATTAATATGATATATACCCACCGGAGTTGCCTTTTTTTGCGTAAAAAAAGCCATGCTGTATAACCCAATAATCCTAAGAGCACAATCATAGCAAACAACTCAAACCAGAGAATTGTCCAGCTGATGCCAGCAAATACCAACTCCAGTGCCGTCATCAGGTTAAGAATCGTCATGGCAACACTGATGAGTAACCCTAATAGCGGAATGTACAACCAGCCGCCGATTTTACCGAGTTCCCTTTTTTCGCAGGCGGGGCAAAAATCATCCCCCCTCCGCACCTCGGTGTCGCAACATATACAAAAAAACTTCCTGGCCTGCTCCTGTGATTCCATCTCGTCCCTTCCCTGAAAAATAAACCGGAACGATGATTATCTCTCTTTTGCCCTCTGATATTGATTTACTTTTACTTAATCACCCTTGCCCTTGTTACCGGCGAACTCTGCCGATTCTCCCACAGCACCGTCAGGCCGCGCTGAAGCGCAATAAAGACAAACAGCAGGATCCCGATGGCGATTTTGGTCCACCATGAACTCAGGGTGCCATCGAAGTTGATGTACGTCTGAATCAGCCCCTGAATCGCCACGCCAAACAGCGTGCCCAGCACCGTCCCTACCCCACCGCTTAACAGCGTGCCGCCGATCACCACCGAAGCAATGGCATCCAGTTCAACGCCGACGCCCGCCAGCGCATAGCCTGCCTGGGTATAAATGGAGAAGACAATTCCCGCCAGCGTCGCCAGCCCGGTGGAGAGCATATAGATGCGGATCGTGGTACTACGCGTCGAGATCCCCATCAGGTTCGCCGAAGTTGCGCTGCCGCCGATGGCGTAAACCTGATTGCCAAAGCGGGTGCGGTGAGCCATAAAAATCCCGGCGACCACCACCAGCAGCATCAGCAGCCCCATCGCGCTTAAGCGACCGCCGCCGGGGATCATCCATGCCAGGCTGGAAAGCGTGTCATAGACCGGGTGATTAATAGGAATAGACTCTTCGGAGACCAGGTAACTGACGCCGCGCAGGAAGAACATTCCGGCGAGAGTGATAATAAAAGCAGGGATCTTCAGCGCATCAATCAGCAGCCCCATAAACGCGCCAAAGGCGCAGCCCATCACCAGCACCAGCGGAAACGCCACCAGCGGCGAGATCCCCCAGAAACCGATCGCTTTGGCAAGAAATACCCCGGTAAACGCGATCACCGATCCCACCGACAGATCGATCCCGCCGGAGAGGATCACAAAGGTCATGCCGACGGCAATGATCCCAAGGAAAGCGTTATCGGTCAGGATATTGCAGATGACCCGCGTCGAGGCGAAGCCCGGAAACTGGGTGAGACAGTAGAGATACCCCAGCACAAATACCGCCAGGGTGATCATTAACGGTAAATTACGTTTTATCATGGCCGCGCATCCCCTTCAGTAAGCTGATAAAGCGCGGCGACTGGACGATCAGTACGCACAGCACCACCACGGCTTTGACCACCTGGTTAAGCTCCGGCGGAAATCCTGACAGCAGGATCCCGGTATTCATCCCCTGGATGATCAGCGCCCCGACCACCGAGAGCAACAGGTTAAAGCGCCCGCCCATCAGCGAGCCGCCGCCGATCACCACCGCCAGAATAGCGTCCAGCTCCAGCCATAATCCGGCGTTATTGGCATCGGCACCGCGAATATCCGCCGCCACGATAATCCCGGCGATAGCGGCACAAACGCCGCTTAATACGTAGGCCAGCATCACCACGATGCGGGTATTCACCCCGGCGTTTTTCGCCGCACGGATGTTAATGCCCACCGCTTCAATAAACATCCCCAGCGCGGTCTTGCGGGTAAACAACCAGAATAGCGCCAGCGTAACGATGGCAATGATCACTGGCGTCGGGAACAGCAGCAGAGATCCGCTGCCGAGCCAGGCCAGATGCGGGGAGTCAAAGGTCACAATTTGCCCGGAGGTAATCAATTGCGCCACCCCGCGTCCGGCGACCATCAGAATTAGCGTGGCGACGAACGGCTGGATCTTCAGTATTGCCACCAGAATCCCGTTCCACAGACCGGCCAGCGCACCGGCCGCCAGTGATGCCAGCAGCACAACCGGCAGACTGTGCCCCGCCACGGTCATCGATGCCGCCGTGGCTCCAGCAATTGCCATCACCGCGCCCACAGACAGGTCAATCCCACCGGTAGCGATAACCAGCGTCATGCCGATCGCCAGCAGGGCTACCGGCGCGGCGCGGTTCAAAATATCAATCGGGCTGCCGAACAGCCGCCCTTCCTGCAACACTATCTGGTAGAAATGCGGAGCCACCAGGCTATCAACGACCAGCACCAACAGCAGTGCAATAATTTGCGGCATCCCTTTTGGCCAGCTAAAGCGTCGTTTTGGCTGGCCGGTTTTTGGAACAGATCGAGGCATCATCGGTTACTCCTTATGCCGCAATAGCGTTCATGATCGCCGGGACGGAAAGTTCGCTCAGAGCCAGCTCTGCTACCTGCTGACGATCGCGCATAATAATCACCCGATCGGCGTAACCTACCAGCTCTTCCAGCTCCGAAGAGATAACCAGCAGCGCCAGGCCATCGGCGCAGAGGGTTTCAATCAGGCGGATGATCTCCGCATGGGCACCCACGTCGATGCCGCGAGTCGGTTCATCAAGGATCAGGAACTGTGGTTTAGTCAGCAACCAGCGGGAAAGCAGCACCTTCTGCTGATTACCGCCGGAGAGGAACTCGATCGGCTGCTCGGCGCTGGGAGTACGAATGCCCAACTGGCGAATAAAGCGCTCGGCAATCTCATTTTGCTCGCGTCGGCCAATCGGGCGCAGCCAGCCGCGCTGTGCCTGGAGCGCGAGAATAATGTTCTCCCTTACCGAAGCGGCGGCAATAATACCGTCGGTTTTACGGTCTTCCGGGCAAAAGCCGATTCCAAGGCAGGAGGCCTGATGCGGCGATCGCAGCGTTTGCAGTTTGCCTTTGATCCACGCTTTGCCGCTATCAGCAGGTTTAATACCGAAGATCACTTCCGCGGTTTCCGTGCGTCCGGAGCCTAGCAGCCCCGCCAGTCCGACTATTTCACCGGGGCGAACCTGCAGATTAAACGGTGCGATGGTGCCTTTTTTGCCAAAATCTTCGAAGGCAGCGACCGGTTTATCACTCAATAGAGTGCGGCCCGCTCGCTGCAGGGCGTTATGCTCCAGCTCGCGGCCGAGCATCATTTTTACCAGTTCGATTTGCGGCAGCTCACGGGTTTCCCGACAGCCGACGAAGCCGCCATTACGCAAAACGGTGATCCGGTCGCTCACGGCATAAACCTGGTCGAGGAAATGGGTCACAAAAATCAGGCTGACGCCGCTATCGCGCAGCTGGCGCATCAGAGTAAACAACATCTCCACCTCCTGGGTATCCAGGCTGGCGGTAGGTTCATCAAGAATTAAGACTTTTGCTGACAGGTCGATCGCCCGACAGATAGCAACTATCTGCTGCATCGCGACCGAAAAGCGGTTGAGCGGCTCGCGCACGTCGAGGGAAAAACCGTAGGATTCCATTAGCGCCGTGGCGCGCTTTTCCATCTCTTTGCGCCGCAGCAGGCCAAAACGACGTGGTTCACGACCAATAAACAGATTATCCGCCACCGACATATTCGGCAGCAGGTTCACTTCCTGGTAAACGGTGCCGATCCCCAACTGCTGGGCATGGGCGGTATTCTTCGGCGAGATCTCCTGACCTTCCAGCCAGATGGCTCCGCGCTCGGCATGATAAACGCCGGTCAGCGCTTTAATCAGGGTGGATTTACCCGCGCCGTTTTCGCCTAACAGAGCCATGATTTCGCCCCGGCGCAGGCTAAAATTAACGTTATCCAGCGCCTTCACGCCGGGGAAAAATTTGCTTAGCCCTTCGGTACGAAGGATTTCCTGATGCGATTCGCCGTTCATGCTCTCCCCTCACCTTTGCCCTCTCCCCGACGGGGGGAGAGGGAGCTCAGCCGTGCTTTAGCAACCGGGGAAATCCCGGAGGCGGCGCTGCGCGCCTGTCCGGACTACCCGATCCGCAGACGGCGGTGAACCTGCAATTCGCTACTCAGTAGCCCATATTTTTCTTCTTCTCTAACTCTTCTTTCGCCGTATCCGGTAAATAGAGCGTCGATTTGGTGATGGTCACTTTCTCCGGCAGAGTGCCGTCTTTTTTGTATTTCTCCAGCGCGTCAAACGCCGGGCCGGCCATATTTGGCGTCAGCTCTACGCTGGCGTTCGCTTCACCAGCCATCATCGCTTTATAGATATCCGGCACGCCGTCGATAGAACCGGTCAGAATATCTTTGCCCGGCTTCAGCCCGGCCTCTTTAATCGCCTGAATTGCACCGATCACCATGTCGTCGTTATGGGCGTAAACCATGCAGATGTTCTTGCCGTTGTTTTCCGCTTTGATAAAGCTCTCCATCACTTCTTTGCCCTTACTGCGGGTAAAGTCACCGGACTGAGAGCGGATAATTTTGATATTGGAAGCTTTGGAAATTGCCTCAGCAAAACCTTTCTTACGGTCAATCGCCACGCTGGCCCCAACCGTGCCCTGCAGTTCAACGACGTTACAGGGTTTACCGTCAACGGTTTTCACCAGCCACTCGCCAATCAGCTGGCCTTCCAGCACGTTGTTGGCGGTGACGGTGGTCATGTAGAGGTCTTTATCTTTGACATCAATAGAACGATCGAGCAGGAATACCGGGATTTTGGCTTCTTTCGCTTCTTTCAGCACCGGCTCCCAGCCGGTCGCCACGACCGGTGCGATAAAGATGGCGTCAACGCCCTGTGCGATAAAGGAACGTACGGCTTTAATCTGGTTTTCCTGTTTTTGCTGAGCGTCGGCAATCTTCAGAGTGATACCGCGCTTCGCGGCTTCCTCTTTTGCGACGTTGGTTTCGGCCGCACGCCAGCCGGATTCAGAGCCGACCTGCGAAAAACCTACGGTCAGAGGGGCAGCCATGGCCATAGATGACATAGCTGCGGAAACTGCTGTGACAAGAAGTAAGCGCTTCCACATAAGAGGATCCTCGTAGGGTTATTGTTGGTTAAAACCTCACCTGCGGACAAACTATAGACAATCGGAGATGTAACTGAATGCGTTACATCACACTTCAAAAAAGTTAATTAGATGTTAACACGCTTAGCTCGCAGCAGTAGAGAGCCGATAAGGCTTCGCGACCTGCGCGACCCTCACCGTTTATAACGAAATTTTGCACGCTTTGAGATATCAAGCAGATGCGATGAAAACGGTTACATAATTTTATTCAGGATGCGGCTATGTTTATGGATTTTCAGGCTGTATTGCAGGAAAAAATTCGGACACCGCCCACCCGTTCTGGCGAAAAAGAAGCAAAGACATTCGATGTGAGTTGGCTATAATACCGGGCACTTGTTTGCCATACATTTTAAAGGAAACAGACATGAGCTTACTCAACGTACCTGCGGGCAAAGATCTGCCGGAAGACATCTACGTCGTGATCGAGATCCCGGCGAACGCAGATCCAATCAAATACGAAGTCGACAAAGAGAGCGGTGCACTGTTCGTTGACCGTTTCATGTCCACGGCGATGTTCTATCCGTGCAACTACGGCTACATCAACCACACCCTGTCTCTGGACGGTGACCCGGTAGACGTTCTGGTCCCGACGCCGTATCCGCTGGAGCCAGGTTCTGTGATCCGCTGCCGTCCGGTTGGCGTTCTGAAAATGACCGACGAATCCGGTGAAGATGCGAAACTGGTTGCGGTACCGCACACCAAGCTGAGCAAAGAATACGATCACATCAAAGATGTGAACGACCTGCCAGACCTGCTGAAAGCGCAGATCACCCACTTCTTCGAGCACTACAAAGATCTCGAAGCGGGCAAATGGGTAAAAGTTGACGGCTGGGACAACGCTGAAGCAGCTAAAGCTGAAATCGTTGCGTCCTTCGAGCGCGCTAAGAAGTAATCTCTCTCAGGCAGGGCGTCTGCCCTGCCTGTTTGCGGCAACGGATCGCTGCAGCCTTGCACAAGAGGGAACCTTGTGAAGAACACCCGCTATTTCACTCTGAATTTTACCGGATTTACCACCGCAGCCTCTGAGAAGCAGAGCTATCTGCGCCTTGCCGCTGGCGACCACGTTTTTTATACCGATACACGTTACTTCCAGGATCCCACGCTTTTTGAGCAGCTTAAGCTCAACCAGCCGCTGCATATTGGCGCTCGCCGCCTGCCGGACGGCAGCTTCTGGATCCACTGGCTGAGCGACGGCAACGTTCTGCTCGAACCGGCCAGGCCGTCGCTGAAAAGCAAACTATTGATGTTTTTTATCGGTACTCTGGTGTTTGCCGCCGCCGCGTATCCAACGTATTTCTTCACCACAACCTGGGTGGTTATTGTTTTTGGGATTATCGCCGCGCTGGCGCTAGTGCCTGCGCTGATGGGCATCGGCGGGCTGTTGCATCGCTTCGCACAAAAAATACACCCTGGAATGCGTGGGCTCATGGCGAGAATGAGCCTGGCACGACGCAAAGATGTTTCATTCTGCCAACCCATCTCCCCCGCCGTCAGCAGTCATATACAGCCCTTTGCCGCCGATAATCCTGTCCCGCCGCGCTTCAGCGTTGAAGAAGGGATAATCAAAAGTCTCTATTTTAAGAAGTGGTCCACTGGGGCAGGAAAAACGCATCGCGACTATCACGGCGTACTGTTCCAGTGCAGCGCCGCACCGCTCTCCTTCTCCTGGCAAACCACCGGCACCCGGTGGGGCCTCCACCCTCTTTTTTACCGCCGTCATCCGCCTTTTCTCGCCAAAGGCGATCGGATACTCGCCGTATATCGACGGGATAACGGCAACGTTCAGGCGCTGTATAACGGCAGCGGCGGCGGCGCTTATCTGAAAGCTCATCCGTTCTATCCCGGCGAACAGCAAATGTCGCAGATCTATAAGGTGTTTTATAGCATCGCGCTGGTCATGTTCCTGTTTATGTTCGGCCTGGAGCTGAATGATATGCGAGCATCCGGCTGGGACGGCTGGAAACTTGCCACAGAGATGCTCGACCTGTTTTCCTTAACGTTGTTATGCATCGGCGGGGTAATCGCACTCCTCGAACTGTGCGGCCTGGCGACCCGTATGCTCTCAAGCCGCGTGGGCGACTGGATAGCGTTACAGCGTACATTTAAGCGCTACCTCGGTCGCACCGAAGCTAACACCACGCTTCAGGAGCTGATGTAATGTTCAGCACGATAAAGCGCCGGTTACTGTTTCTCGCGATAGTCACGCTGGCGGCTTTTCTGTGGTCCGCGATATTTTCGTTTAACCTCTTTCTGCCCAATATCTCGTGGCACCAGCACCAAATGAGCGGCGAGGGAAAAGAGGTTGAAGACCCAATTATCAGCAGCTTTACCAACGGTGCGCTGTTTATCAGCCACGAACAGCTGTTTACCGTCAAACGCTATGAGCTGGATAAACAACAACAGCGCGTTATTCATCATTACAATCCGCCGCTTGAACGAATAACGCCCCTTATGCCCCAGTTGCTTAATGCCCGTCTCGTGGCAAAAGAGCAGCTGGAACGCGATATTAAAGGCCGGTATAACCGGTTTACTTCTGCCGACCGCGGGGATGACAGGTTTAACATTCCTCTGACCAGCATCATGCATCTCGATCGCCAGGGCCAGCTCCAGGCTTCCGCGCTATGGCTGGGGGATATCGACGCCCCTGTTTGCACGCGTCAGGGTGAGTGCTATCTGATTGCCGATGGGCCTTTTCACGCCAACAAGAGCGTCTGGTATAGCCCGGACGGCGGCATCAGTTGGCAGCAACTGACGCAGTGGCGCTTTCCTGAGCCAGATATGCCGTCACGCTTTTATTCCCAGAAGCTGGTCAGCGCCGAGGCTGGCAAGCTATGGCTGGCGGACCAGTACACGCTTTCCGTTTCAGAAGACCAGGGACAAAGTTGGCAAATCGCTGCCGATATTCGCCCACTGCTAAAGCGCAACACTATCCAGTGGGACAATAGCGCAGAACAGTCTGCCAGGTTGAGCCAGCTACGCTGGTATATCGATAACCACCAGCGGCTACTGGCCGACGTCACCGTTTCGCTTCCTGAAGGCCGGGGAGAACGACGCTTTCTCTATAACGTGGTCTCGTCACAGCAGGAGCAAATTCTCGCCACCAATATCCGCGATATCGCCCGTTCGCCGCAGGGGCAAATTTTCCTGAGCAGCAGAATAAGCGCTTCTCGCTTTGGCCTGTATCGGCTAGAAGAAAACGGTACGTCGCAGTTGGTACTTGAACATATCGATCGGTTAGGGAAAATTTATGCCGGGCTTAACCTGCTGGCGGTAGAAAAAGATATCGGCGACAGAACGCATCTGTATCTTTCCCGCGATGGCGACAAAAATTGGCAACGCTATAAGCTACCGGGGAAAAACGGGGTATTTGATGGCGCTGGCGATCGGTTTATCCGTTTCCCTGAGTATTACCGTACGTTGAACTATCAGATCGGTACATTTGAATAACCTGCCTGTCCCTATTTACGGAGAGTTGAGCAAAAGGAGATTTCATGGCTCAGAGAACAATAGCTATAACACTACCGGTATTTATTGCCCTGACGCTATTGCCGGGACATGTCAGCGCCGGGGCGCCCTTAACACAGGGTGAATTAAAGCAAATAAGCCGGGAAGATGATGATTTCGACGATCGCACAGAAAAGACCATTATCGCCGGACCCGCAACGATTTCATTAAATGAGATTGCTGTACTAAATTTACCAGAAAATTATATTTATGCTGAAGAGATAAAAACCTACGGCAAGCCGCTGAAAAACATCTCAGAATTCAGATGCACCAGATATATATCACCACGCTATGGCAGTAAGAACCGGTTATGTATAAAAATTGCCAACGTCGGTTATTTAAGGCTATCGGACGATCTTTCTCTTTTGAAGGACAGGGCTGAACAGCTACAGCTGCGAATTCCACCGAAGCATACCTGGCCCTTTCCTGAAACGATCGATTTTAACTGGCTACAGCTGCCTGATTACAATAAACAAAATCATACCTTATCCTGGGCGTATCGCTATGTGTACGACAACAAAACTAAAGAGTATGAGCGCCCGGAAAGCTTCACCGATCAAGAGATAAGCGCGGTCATGTTTGGCCAACGGCACATCATCTGGCTGACCAATGGCGATTACTATGGCGCGGAGAAACTCCAGCCGCAACTGGTCGATTGGATGAACAGAATAACCTTTAATACTGCTTATCAATATCAGGAAAATCAGGTTCCCTCCTGTGGCGATCTGCCGCCGGGCGATAGCGCGCTGGAAGGCCTCGCATACGACTATTCCGCCGATCCGAAACGCTGCTTCCCTTACCCGCTGGAGTATTTAATTAATGGTTTGCCTGAGTATACCGATGGCAATAAGAACATTTTTGATTTTATTTCCCGGGTACGAATGGCAAGAAAAGCCGTATGGATTAAACAGAGCTACTAATATATGGATATTAAAAAAATACGCTTTTGGGGTCTGACATTGGCCCTGTTTCTCACCGGCTGTGATAACGGACAGCAGCAAACCTCCTACCAGGTAACGCAACTGAACGACCAGCAGTGGCTCCCGGAAATTCAGAAACGCTTTGATATCGCTAACCGCTACGCAAACCAGGCGATCTGTATTATTACCCGACAGAAGATAAAAGCGGAGTTCACTTCCTGGTACCAACCGACTGCAGGGATCCCATGGTTTATTCAGCAGGGTCTGGTTGAGGAGAAAATTGAGATTGAGGCGGGTAAATATACCAACTACTACTACCGTCTCACGGATAAAGGCGCCGCCAGCAGCCCAAGCTGGCCCTATAGCGAGAGAACCGGCCTGTGCTTCGGTAATGTGCAAGTGGAAAAAATTAGCCAGATAAGTCCATCAAATGACCAGAGAGCCGTCACGGTCGATTTCATTTACCATATCGCTAACGTTCCTGACTGGGCGCAAGAATTAATGCCACAGCTTTTTCCGCAGATGAAAGAAGGCAAAATCACCGGCAGCGCCCGATTCAATATGGCGGATAAAACGCACTTACGCAGCCTGTCCGGTATCGGCAATTATTACGTTGGTGAAGACAAGTTCTTCAATGCGAATTGATAAGGATCTTACCTGTGCTATTGAAGAAAACGATCTGCGGGTTATTTATCTTCACGTTATTCGGCTGCGACGATCGGGATTATCTGGCGGATATCAACACACAGTTGATAACCTGGATCGACAAAGCGCACTGCTTCGGAGTTCGTAAGCCGGGGATTTCATTTCCCTGGGATATCAGGCAGCCGGAAAGCCAAAGCGCCGATAGCGTAAAAACCCAGCAGACGCTGGAGAATTTTGTCACTTTGGGGCTGCTCACCACGCAAACCCTCGCCTATGAAAATAATAAAACGTTGACGATTAACCGCTATATCCTCACGGCTGAAGGGCGTAAATACTGGCGGAAACAAACGTCCTCATTCTGCTTCGGTTCGATAAAAGCGATTAAAACTACCGGGACGGAAGATGTGAAGGCCTGGTTTGCTGGAGGAATGGAAAGTAAAAGCAAAAAAATTGACTATGACTACCAAATAGAGAATGTCCCCGGCTGGGCCCAAAAAGATACCTTATATCAGATGTATGATATACAGCCGCTTTACTATAACGGCCATACGCATTCAGCCACTGCCATCTATGATAAAGAAAGAGCAAAATACCTTACTCTGCGGCATACCGGTTTAGCTGAAATCGGCTACCCGCGCATGTTCTGGCCGAAAAATCTGCAATAGCTAATTTGTCGCCCCCCTCAGCCAGGAAGTTCTGAGCCGCCATTTCCCGGGTGGCGGCTGTCGCCTTACCCGGGGTGCGGTCTGGGGGTTGGTAGCCCGGACAGATGCGCAGCATCGCCTCCGGGAAATGCTACCACTCTGCTCCCGGGGGCGGCACAAAGCGCCTGCCCGGGCTACGGATTCACCGCCGCCTGCAAGCTGGTAGCCTGGACATGGCGCGCTGAGGCAGGCAACAAAACCAGCCACTGCTAACCCACAGATAAAACAACGCCACCCGAAGGTGGCGTTATCATTATTAATACTGGTCTTTGTCCAACCAGTTGCCGCTTTCTATCAGCGTGAATCCCTCGACGGGGCGCTGATAGACATACATCCAGGCGCTGCCATAGGGCGTCTGGATCAGGTGACGAGCATACTCGCCGCCTTTGGTACGCAGCGCATCCAATTCGGCCAGCGTCGATGCGTCAATACGATAGACCTCACCATGTACCGTGCCATCTCCGGGCACCGCGCCTGGATAGTGGCCCAGGCTATACAGTTGATAATCATTGACACTATGATCGCCCAGCCACTGAGCGTTGGTCATCCAGTGGCTGTTGCCTTGCTTGCGTCGTAAACTGCCGTAAACAAATATTCGCATTGCTAAAACTCAAACTGATAGAGCAAATCGAGAGCCTGGTCTACGCCAGACACCGCTTCCATATATAGCTTGGGCATCAGGCGATAGCGTAACGTCAACGTCGCCAGGGAGTCAAAGATCCCTACCCCATATTTTACCTGCAGACCCGGCAGCACATAGCCGCTGACCACCACCTGAGAGGAATCGCCTACCCCTTCGGTATCCAGCGCCAGATTGCTTACGCCAAACGTCTCGCCGATTTTACCCACAACCTGACCACTTTGTGCAACCCCCATACCAATAAGCATTGAAGTCATCGCCGCACTATCGCTCTGTCCGCTGCTTAAACCCTGCCCTCGTAGCAGGTAAGAGAGGGCTTCCTGCTGCGACATAACCGGATCAGAGAAAATCTCCGCTTTCGGCTGATCTGCCGATCCGGTCACGCGAACGCCAGCGATCACGTCGTCTTCTGTCGCATCTGGGTTGCGAATGGCTTCGATATTCAGCAGAGGCTGATCCGGCGGACCAGAGAACAGCAGCTCGCCTTTACGCACAATCAGGTCCTGACCATAGGCATGGAATCGACCTTCCGGGATGTTAATCTGCCCGTTCAGCCCCAGCCCCTGTTTATCCTGAGCCACTTTCAAATCGCCGGTCAAACGCGCTTTCAGGCCAAAGGCATCGAGACGCACGTTGTTGCCAACATGAATCGTCAGGTTACTGTTGATTGGGATACCGGCGCTCTGCTGCTTGATGGGCTGCAGATTTTTATCCAGCATCACTTCATCAGAAGAGACGCCAACGGCGCTTTCCGGCACTTCGTTAACAACGATACGCGCCCACGGAACATCGACGTTGCCATCAAGGCTAAACAGGCTCGGCGTGGCGGTAAAGACGACGTCCGGCGACACATCAAGGCGTACCATTGGCGGCACGGTTATCCGCACCCGGCTGCCCTTCGCCGCAATTTGCGCGCGCCAGTTATCAATCTGCGTCCAGTCGGCGTTACCGCTCAGGGCAATCTGTCCCTGGCTGGTATTCACCGTCCCCTGCAGCGTCGAGCGCGTACCGGTAAAGTTCATCGCCAGCTGACTCGGACGCATATCAAACGGCATAAAGTTGCCTTCAACATCGACGCCGTTTAGCTGCATCTGGCCGAACAGCTGCGGACTCTGGAGGTTGCCGCCAAGGGTGAGACGCGCGTTAAGCTTCCCTTCGGCCTTCTCTCCGCGCGAGAAGATAGGGTTAATCATCGCCAGCGAGAAGTTGTTGATATTGACGTTGCCGCCGAGATTACGTCTGCCCTGCGGATCGGTGATTTGCACCTGTCCATCCAGTTGGCCGTTATTGGTCAGGCGAATCAGCCAGCCCAGTTGAGCACGGTTATTGTGCAGATCGGCCGTGAGGTTCAGGGTATCGAACGCCACCGGCAGCGGCGCATCGTTCACCGTCTGAGTCACCTTCACGTTACGCCCGTTCAGGGTGACCTTGCCCTGCGGCAGCCCCTCTTTGGTGGTGTCCCAGCTCACATCGGCGTTACCGCTAAACACGCCGCTGGCTTGCGTCGCTTCCGGCATAAACGGCTTCAGCATCGCGAGGTCGAAACGATTGAGATTCACCACCGCGTGTCCGCTGGCCCCGGCGTCGATAGTCTGCGGCACGCACAGCTCGGCGTTCGGGTTAGTCCAGCAATGTGGCCCGATGCTGATTTTCTGTTCCAGGTTACGGTAATCCAGCGCGATGTCGCGCGTTAGCGCAACCGGCCCAACCGGCGTCTGGAAGCGGGTATTGCTTAGCGTCCCTTTCCAGCGCTCCTCTTTACGGTCAAAGCTGCCCGCCAGCGATAACTGTCCGGAAACCGGATCGCCCTGCACCCGCAGCTGCAGGTCGTGCTGCTTCTCGTTACCCTTGGCATTGAGCTGTACCAGGCTGATATTGACGCCCGGCTGGCTGATGCGGTCTACGCGCACGTCGAGGTTTCCACCAATCTGGTCGGTTGATTTCACGTCACCCTTCACGTTCACCTGAGCAACGGACAGCTCCTGCCAGCGCAGCGACCGGGCGGTGATATCCGCCAGCAGCTGCGGCGCGTCAACGGTACCTCGAACGTTTACCAGCCCCTTCGCCGTGCCGCCGAGGCCCGGTAGCGCGTTGTCGAGATGCGGAGCATCAATGGTGGCATCGAGTTTAAGGTCTTTGACCCCCAGCTCGCCTTTCACGTCGGCGCTATTGGGACCTAGCGCCAGATGCAGACCGGGGATTTTCCACTGCATATAGCTGTTGCCCTGCAGTGAGCCGCTGACATCGACCTTATTCTGTTTCACGTTACCGGTGATTTTCAGCTCCGGCACCGACATCTGCCAGCTGCCGCCGTACAGGCTGCCCTGGGTCTTAATCAAACCGTTGAGCTTCGACGGCCAGTCTGGCACCTCTTTGGCGGTATTGATGCCGTCAAGGGTCAGCTCTCCGCGCCAGCTGATTGCCTGCTGCCAGTCGAGCAGCGCTTTCAGCTCGGTTTTCCCTTCCAGGGCGGCGACGGTCAGCTTATCGAGATTAACCTGCTGCTCGTTGCCCTTCGCGTTCAGGTTAATCTTCGCCGGTGGCAGCGATTTTCCTTTCACCGCGGTGCTGAAAGCCAGAGTGTAGTCGGTCATCTTGCCGTTAAATTTCAGCAGCACATCGTCGGCCTGGAACTCCTTCTCGCCGGTAAAGGGCCAGTAGAGCTGCTTGCTTTTAACCTCCATATCCAGCGGCAGCCCAGCTTCCGCCAGCTGCGCTTCGGCGCGTAGCGTCATCGCCACGGAGCCAGCTAAATCCACGCCGACCTTCAGTTTTTTACGTACTTCGCCGCCCACTTTCAGCTGCACCTTCTCACCCTTGAGCGGATCAATGTTCAGCGTACTGTTGAGGGTGATATCAACCGGCCAGTTGTCCTGCAACTGAGCGCTACCGGAAGCGGTGACTTTCCCCTGGTCAGAGTCCACGTCCAGCGCGTCCAGCTTCATCTGCCCATCAATGCTGCTCACTTTAAGCAGCAGATTGTAGATGGTCATATCGGTATCGCCGGTCAGGCGCAGCTGTTCGCCGCGGAACTCCTGAATATTGAGATTCAGCGGCAGATGGACGTCGGCCATCTCCGGCAGCACCGGCTTCGAGAAGAGGTCTTTCATCGTCTCGCCGAGCGGCTTTTCTTGCGGCTGCGGGTTTTCAATTTTCGGCTCGACGACCTGCTCCTGGGCCACTTTCGCCACCTTCGGCAGCGCGATCAGCAATCCTTGCAGGGAGGTCGGCGTCAGGGTCAGGTTTTTCTCCTGCCAGTTCAGGCCCGTGGAAAAGTCGCGCAGCGAAACGGCGGTATCGTCAATTTTTACGTTAACGTTATGCAGCGCCACCCGGCTCAGGGTAATCGGATACGGAGTAGAAAGATTTAGCGGACCGCTATCTTCTTCCTCTACCGGCGCCGCCGGCGGCATTTTGCTGGTGTCGATCGCCACATAAATGTCGCGCAGAGAAATATCGTTGACGCACAGGCTGCTGTCCCACAGGCAGCGTAGCTTGACGCCAAGGTGAAACTGACCCGCGGTGACCGCCACACCCGGCTGCTCAAAGCGCACGTTTTCCAGCGTCAGGTCACGCCAGCCGCCGGTGGCCTTGCCGATTTCCAGCCCCGGAACCCAGCGGTCGGCGGCTTTAATCACCAGATGCAAGCCGGTGGTGGTGCCGACCAGAAATCCAACCGTCCCCAGCAGCAACACTAAAAAGATCAGTACGCCGAGGCTTATCTTCTTCCATAAACTCATAATTCAGGCCCCAGACCGATGTAAAACTGTAAACCGTGCTCTTCTTTGTCGCCTATCGGCCTGGCGATATCCAGTTTGATCGGCCCGACCGGCGACTGCCAGCGCACGCCAAGGCCCGCGCCGGTTTTGAAATCACTCTTACGGATATCGCTCACCGCTTCGCCGCTATCGACGAACACTGCCCCCCACCACTTGCCGGTCACGTTGTACTGATATTCCAGCGAGCCGGTAGCCAGCTTCGAGGCCCCCATCAGCTTGCCGTCATCGTCTTTAGGCGAGATAGATTTGTATTTATAGCCGCGAATACTGCGGTCGCCACCGGCGAAGAAACGCAGATCTGGCGGGACTTTGCTGAAGTTATCGGCTTCAATCCAGCCGAGGTTGCCGCGCACCACGAAGCGGTGGCGATCGTAGAGGGTACGGATCCAGACGTCCTGCGCCTGCATCACGATAAAGTTAATGTCCGAGCCCCACATGGTGTTGGAGTAGTCCACCGAGTAGCGCTGCGAATCGCCCCAGGTCGGCATCAGGCCGCCGCGCGAGCGGGTCCGGTTCACCGACACGCCGGGGTAGATAAGCATCGTAGTGTTGGTGACGTTGGCCTGGGTAAAGTGGTCAAGGCTCCAGCGCAGGTTCAGCGCGCGCTGCCAGCCGCTCGACATCTCCCAATAGCGCGATACCGCCAGGGTCGTTGAGTCGGCTTTAGTATCGTTAAGATCCGTACGTTTAAAACCGCCCTGCATCAGGTAGTACTGCTCAAGCGGGCTTTTTAACAGCGGGACTTTATAGCTGAAATCAAGCTGCTGCTCAGGGGCAGAAACGCTGAGGCTGGAGGTCAGACTATGACCGTAGGAGTTCATCCACGGCTTTTTCCACGTCCCCTTGACGCGCGGCCCAACGTCGGTGGAATAGCCGACACCGGTTTCAACAGTATTCTCTTTACGCGGGGAGACCACGCCTTGTAAAGGTAGAACTTTGGTCTGGCGAGACTTTTCAAACTGCGGCGCGACCACCACCGAGCTAAACCAGCCGGTCGCCGCCAGGCGGCGGTTGAGTTCGGCTAAATCCTGCGAGGTGTAGTAGTCGCCCTGTTTAAACGGCACCAGGTTTTGCAGATACTCGTCGCGAATCTGCGAACCTTCAAAGGTCACGGGGCCAAAACGGTAGCGTTCGCCGCTGTTGTAGTCGATATCCCAGAAGGCCTGATGTCTGTCGAGAGAGACGCCGAGCTGGCTTTTATTAAACTCGCTATCAAAGTAGCCTTTACGCAGCGCAACGCGGGTCAGGGAGCTTTTGAAGCCATCATAGTCGCTGTGATTCAGCACGGTGCCGATAGCCGGGCGCGTTTTGAGCAGATCCAGATAGTCGCTGTCGGTTCGGGCCCCACCGCGCAAAATCACTTCGGTGCCGCCAATACGCACCGGCTCGCCGGGCGTCACTTTAGCGATCAGGACCTGACGCCCCTTCGCCGGCGGCGGACGTAAATCAAAATCGATCGTTGGTTCGTAGTAGCCCAGCGCTTTCAGGCCTTCGCGGATGGCGTCATCAACGCGCGCACGGAAGCGCCGGTCCGGCGTCACTTCATCGCTCTGGATCGTGGATAGTTGGGCGCGGACGTTTTTTTCCAGTTCCCCGGATAACCCCTCAACCTGCAAACGCACGCTCGCTGCGCTGGCGACCCCGCTAACCAGCAAAAGGCTGGTGATACATAACTGGCGGATTTGTAGCACGTTTTCTCCTGAATATCCTTGTTTCCCCCCGAAGGAAACGAAAGTGCCGTTCCACGGCTTAACAAAACCCCAACAACTGAGGGTTGAAAAATAGACGTTAACCCAAATAATTCTTATGTTTAAATCTAGACGTATTGAGCGTGTTTATTGTGTTAAAAGACACGCTTCGTTACAACCTTAACCACATTTTCTGTTTTGAGAGGCCCACCGTGAGTCTATTTGATAAAACGCATCTTGTCGCCCAGGCGGACGCGCTGCCGGGACGCAACACGCCGATGCCGGTGGCTACGCTCCACGCCGTCAATGGCCATTCGATGACCAACGTTCCGGCTGGAATGGAAGTTGCGCTGTTTGCCATGGGCTGTTTCTGGGGCGTTGAACGCCTGTTCTGGCAGCTCCCTGGCGTATACAGTACCGCCGCAGGCTATACCGGCGGCTATACGCCAAATCCGACCTACCGCGAAGTGTGCAGCGGCGATACCGGTCATGCCGAAGCCGTGCGCGTGGTCTACGATCCGCAGGTCATCAGCTATGATCAACTGCTACAGGTATTCTGGGAAAATCACGATCCGGCGCAGGGTATGCAGCAGGGTAACGACCACGGTACGCAGTATCGTTCCGCAATTTATCCGTTAACCCCGGAGCAGAACGAGGCAGCAAAGGCCAGCCTGGCACGTTTTCAGGCGGCAATGAATGATGCCAACGACGCGCGCGCTATCACCACCGAGATCGCGACGGCGAAACCGTTCTACTACGCGGAAGACGATCATCAGCAGTATCTGCACAAGAACCCGTACGGATACTGCGGTATCGGGGGGATCGGAGTTTGTTTGCCGCCGCAGGCCTGATATCGCTGACCGGCAGGCCGCCGGGTTGAATAATTAACGCTCTGGCGGCTTTACAGTACCTTACGCTATACTACCCCGTGTTACAGCCGGTCCAGTGCCTTCGGACCGGTTTTTTGTGTATTCCACATGAGCGTTATCCACTTCCCTTCCGAGGATCTGATCTCAACGGTCAGATAAGATATGTTAAACAGTATTTTAGTAATACTTTGTCTGATTGCCGTCAGTGCGTTCTTTTCGATATCGGAAATCTCGCTGGCCGCATCACGTAAAATCAAACTCAAACTGCTGGCCGATGATGGCAACGTGAACGCCCAGCGCGTTCTCAAAATGCAGGAGAACCCCGGCACCTTCTTTACCGTGGTGCAGATCGGCCTTAACGCGGTGGCGATTCTCGGCGGTATCGTCGGCGACGCCGCATTCTCTCCGGCCTTCCACAGCCTGCTGAGTCGCTATATGTCGCCGGAGCTGTCCGAGCAGTTGAGCTTCATCATCTCCTTTACCCTGGTCACCAGCCTGTTCATCCTGTTTGCTGACCTGACTCCGAAACGCATCGGTATGATTGCGCCTGAAGCCGTCGCTTTACGCATCATCAACCCGATGCGCTTCTGCCTGTTTGTCTTCCGCCCGCTGGTGTGGTTGTTCAACGGCATGGCCAACAACATCTTCCGCATCTTCAAAATTCCAATGGTGCGTAAAGATGACATTACTTCTGATGATATTTACGCCGTGGTGGAAGCCGGGGCGCTGGCCGGGGTGCTGCGTAAGCAGGAACATGAACTCATCGAGAACGTGTTCGAGCTGGAATCACGCACCGTGCCTTCATCCATGACCTCACGTGAAAACGTCATCTGGTTCGATCTGCACGAAGATGAGCAGAGCCTGAAGAATAAGGTCGCCGAGCATCCGCATTCCAAGTTTCTGGTGTGCAACGAAGATATCGACCACATCATCGGCTACGTTGACTCTAAAGACCTGCTGAACCGCGTGCTGGCGAATCAAAGCCTGGTACTAACCGGTGGGGTGCAGATCCGCAATACGCTGATTGTCCCGGATACCCTGACGCTGTCAGAAGCGCTGGAAAGCTTCAAAACCGCCGGTGAAGACTTCGCGGTGATCATGAACGAATATGCGCTGGTGGTCGGGATTATCACCCTCAACGACGTGATGACCACCCTGATGGGCGACCTGGTTGGTCAGGGGCTGGAAGAACAAATCGTCGCGCGCGATGAAAACTCCTGGCTGATTGACGGCGGCACGCCAATTGACGACGTGATGCGGGTGCTGGATATCGATGATTTCCCGCAGTCCGGCAATTACGAGACCATTGGCGGCTTTATGATGTTTATGCTGCGGAAAATCCCCAAACGCACCGATGCGGTGAAATTCTCCGGCTATAAGTTCGAAGTGGTGGATATCGACAACTATCGCATCGACCAGCTGCTGGTGACCCGAATCGACAATAAACCGACGGTGCTGGTACCTAAACTGCCGGATGCCGCGGATAAAGAAAAAGAGTCGGCGTAATTTTTTCTCGAACACAATCGTGCTCGCGGTTCCTGCCGGGCGGCGGCTAACGCCTTGCCCGGTCTACAAAACCCACACTATCAACGAATTCCGCATTTGTCGTAGGCCCGGTAGGCGCTAGCCGCCACCGGGCGATTCCAGAGAAGTGCACTTTACCAATAAACTGAGGTGGATTAAAAATCCGCCTTTTTTATTGCCCGAATGTGAAGCGGCTCACGCCTCACTGGTGATAGCAGATTTTTACTGCTCCATAGCGAAACTTTCATGACTCCCCCTTACGCAAAAAGGTAACTTTGCTCGCGACAACACGATCATATTCCTGCATAAAGGAAGCGAGGGTTACCATGATAGAATCAAATAAAAATTACTATATAAGCTGTCTATTTTTCCTGTTCTTCTTTATTGGCTGGGGATGCTGTTACCCCTATTTATCTCTGTGGCTGACGGAGACTATCGGTATTAATTACACCGATGTGGGTCTGGTTTATTCCTTCACTGCGATTATTGCCGTTTGCGTTCAGCCATTATTCGGCTTTGTCTCTGATAAATTAGTTTACCGTAAGAATCTGATGTGGATGCTGGCGATAATTATTACCTTATTCGCGCCCTACTGGATTTACGTCTTCGCCCCCCTATTAAAAATTAACGTCTTTCTCGGCGCGCTGGCAGGAGGCATCTATATTGGTCTGGCCTACGGTGCAGGCTGCGGTATTTGCGAAGCCTACATTGATAAGGTCAGCCGCGCTTCCGGGTTTGAGTTCGGCCGCGCCAGAATGTTTGGCGGCATTGGCGCCGCTATCGGCACCTTTGCGGCAGGTAAGCTCTATGGGATCGACCAGAATATGATTTTTTGGCTGGCCAGCTGTGCCGGGGTTTGCCTGCTGGTGATTGTCTGGAAAATGCAGATTGATACTCGTAAGCAGGGTGCAATGCAGCCTGGCAAGGCTTCACCGATCACCTTAAGCGATGCCACATCGCTGCTGAAAATGAAGAAATTCTGGTTCTTCGCCATTTATATGGTTGGCGTTGGCGCGGTGTATGAAACCTACGATCAACAGTTCGCCATCTATTACAGCCACTTCTTTGAGAGCAAAGCACGCGGCGCAGAGGTCTTCGGCTATTTAACCACCGGTCAGATTTTCCTTGATGCCATAGTGATGTTCTTCGCCCCGTGGTTCGTCAATAAAATTGGCCCGAAAAACGCCCTGCTGTACTGCGGGATGATTATGAGCCTGCGTATTATCGGTTCCGCCTGGGCCGTCGGCCCGGTCTCCATCAGCCTGATTAAACTGCTCCACGGTTTCGAAAGTTCGGTCCTGCTCGTTGCAGCATTAAAATATATTTTTGCCAATTTCAACCCGCTGCTTTCCGCCACCGTTTATTTAATCGGCTTCCAGTTTTCTAAAAGCTTTAGTTCTATTTTCCTTTCTACCGGTATCGGTCATATGTACCAGAGCATGGGCTTTACCAGCAGCTACATCGTTCTCGGCGGTATCGCGCTGTGCTTTACGCTGATTTCGTTTATTACTCTCGACAAAGCCCGAACTTTTGTTCCACAGCCGGTCCCCGCGCATTAATTTAAGGAGGTAAATTTTATGTCTGCTTTATATTATGGTGTTGCTTATTACGATGAATATATGCCAGAAGATCGGCTGGCGAAAGATATCGCCTTAATGCAAGAAACGGGCATTAACGTAGTACGTATTGCCGAGTCCACCTGGAGCACCCTTGAGCCGCAAGAAGGGGTGTTCAACTTCTACCATATCGACCGGGTACTGGACGCCATGCACGGAGCCGGGATCGCGGTAATTATCGGCACGCCGACCTACGCCGTCCCGACCTGGCTAGTGGCGAAACACCCGGACGTTCTGGTCACTACTGTGGACGGGCAGCAAAAATATGGCCCACGACAGATCATGGATATCGTTAACCCGACCTTTCGTCGCTATGCCGAAAAGATTATCCGAACCCTGATGGCCCACGTGCAGCACCATCCGGCGATTATTGGCTGGCAGTTGGATAACGAAACCAAGCATTACGATAATATCGGCCGCTATATGCAGGAGGGCTTTGTGCGCAGCCTGCAAGAGCAATATCCCGATCTGGCGCAGTTGAATAAAGACTTTGGTCTGGATTACTGGAGCAACCGCATCGATAGCTGGCAGGATTTTCCACCGGTCGAAAATACGATTAACGCCAGCCTCGCCTGCGCCTTCTCCCGCTACCAGCGCCAGCAGGTGACGGAATATCTGGCCTGGCAGGCGGAGATCGTGCGCGAATATGCGCAGCCGCAGCAGTTTGTCACCCATAACTTCGATTTTGAATGGCGCGGTTACTCCTATGGCGTGCAGCCGCGAGTCGATCACTTCGCGGCGGCGCAAGCGCTAGATATTGCCGGTGTCGATATCTATCACCCGGGCCAAAAGCACCTGACCGGGCGGGAAATCGCCTTCGGCGGCGCCATCACCCGCTCGCTAAAGCAGGGCCAGAACTACTTCGTGCTGGAAACCCAGGCGCAGGGCTTCGCCCAGTGGACACCCTACCCCGGACAGCTACGTCTACAGGCTTTTAGCCATGTGGCATCCGGTGCGGCGATGGTCTCCTACTGGCACTGGCATTCAATTCATAACTCATTCGAGACCTACTGGAAGGGGTTGCTAAGCCATGACTTCTCGCGCAACGCGACCTGGCAGGAAGCCACCACTATCGGCGCTGACTTCGCGCGTCTGTCGCCGCAGTTGGCGGATCTGCGGGCAGAAAACGACGTCGCGCTGCTGGTAAGCAATGAGGCGATGGACGCCCTAAACCAGTTCCGCCCCGGCGACGCGCAGGGCAATATTTACAACGATATTTTCCGCCGTTTCCATGATGCGCTATACGACCACAATATCAGCGTCGATATCATCCACGACGTCAACGAAGAGACCTCGCACTATCGCACGCTGGTTATCCCCGGGTTATACGCCGCCGACGATGGCCTGCTGGAGCGGATCAACCGCTATATTGAGCAAGGCGGCAGAGCGCTAATCGGCTTTAAATCGGGCTTTAGCGATGAAAACGTGAAGGTGCGCAGCAGCACGCAGCCGGGGATTTTGCACCGGGCCTGCGGTGTGAGCTACAGTCAGTTCACCCTGCCGGAGGAGACCACGGTGGCCTCATGCAGCGCAGCGATCGATTGCAGCAAGGATAACCAGGCCGAGCTATGGATGGAGCTGCTGACGCCGGATTCCGGCACCCGCACGTTATTACGTTATCAGCATCCGGCGTGGGGCGAATATACTGCCGCCACCGAGGCGGCTTACGGTCAGGGTCGCGCAATTTACGTGGGCTTCCTGCCGCAGAAGACATTGATTAGCCAGCTGTTTGACGCCCTGACCGCAGGTCTGGATCTGCACTCGCGCACGTCTGAATATCGCTATCCGCTGGTGGTCAAAAAAATGCGCAATCGCAATGGCAACAGCATCCACTTCTTGTTCAACTACTCCGGTGAGCCGCTGGAGTTTATCAGCGAAAAGGCAGGCAAAGCGTTATTGAGCGGGGATGAAGTGCGCTGCGGCCAGCCGTTGCGTCTCAAGGCATGGGAATTTAGTATCATCGAAAGTTAATCAAGCAGCGGCGCTCAGGCGGGGGGAAATATGGAGCTGGATATCAACGAGTTACTCAATTTCTCACCCTTGATGAAGACCTTTACCTTCAACGCCTGGGTTGTCGCGGGCTTTACCCCCATCACTCGCGGTTCAAAGCTGGACTACTACATTAACCGCCCGCAGGGAATGAAAGGCTATATCATCAATCTGACCCTGCGTGGGCAGGCACGCGCCAAAGCGGGCGACGGCTCCCTTCTGTTCCGTGAAAACGATCTTTTGCTGTTCCCGCCCGGCGTGGCTCACCATTATGGGCGGGACGAACACAGCGAGTACTGGGATCATTTATGGATCTACTTTATCCCCCGGCCCTATTGGATAGACTGGCTGAAATGGGATCAATCTACCCACGGTATCGGCAAGACAACGGTTAACAATCCTGAGCAGTTGCAAAATCTGCGCGATCTTTTCTATGAGGTCATCCGTCATCACTCGGCGTCTGCCCCGCTCTCAGAAGCGCTGGCGATGAACGCGCTGGAACGCCTGATCCTCAGTTGCTTCCAGCTACAGCCGATCAGCAATCGCCATGCTCACGATCCGCGAATTAACGCCATATGCGACTACCTTAACGAGCATATCGCTCAGGAGATCAAGATTGAGACCCTCGCCGCGATGGTTTTTATCTCCCCTTCGCGGCTGGCGCACCTGTTCAAAAATGAGCTGGGGCAGACAGTATACGCCTGGCGCGAGACCCAGCGGATTAACCGCGCGAGATGGTTGATTCAGAGCACTTCGCTGCCGCTTAATAAAATCGCGCTGTCGGTGGGTTACGGAGATCCGGTCTATTTCACGCGAATTTTCCGTAAACATAACGGCATCCCGCCGGGCGAGTACCGTAAACGCTATGCGGAAATGAAGGGATAAGCCCAGAAACATCAACGGCTCCCGTTGGGAGCCGCCTTTTTACCGTGTAGCCATACTACTTTTCAGATTACGCCATCTCTGTCTGCAGACGCATAACCTGACGGTTGACTTCAGACATCACTGACAAATGCAGCTTGTCCCTAACCTTCGGGATAAGGATTTTGCCCTTATCGAACTCAAAAGCGCCAACATCCTTGATATACAAACGTCCACGGAACAGGATTTTCACGTACTTCGCTACTTGTAGCGGGTTGTAGCGTTGGAAAATTTTCATTGTTGTCTCCTGCCAGGGTTACGCTCTTGTGGTGCCACAGTTAGCCCACGTATCGGGAGCGCAAATTTTAATGCCCTGAAACTATAGTCCAGAATCTGAGTGATACCCAGTATGTATAAGTTTATTTACTCTTTGATGACATTAATTCAGAGTTTTCGTTTCAGGCATCCGATGAAGGTAGTATAAGTCGCCGATTTTGGACGAATTTGTGCGTTAACCCGCAAACTGGCACCATCATTGCGGGTAATGCTCATAGATCGCACTTATGATTAAAGAAGACCAAGTGGTCGGATCACCTGCAAAAATAATAAAAGGAAACACCATGACCCTACGTAGATTACTGGCCGCTTCATGTCTCCTCTTCCCACTGGTGGCGTCGGCACATAACTTTGTCGACGGTCAGCGCGTCGCGCCGGTCGGCGTGGCGGACCGGGGAGAATTAGTGCTGGATAATGATAAGTTTAGCTATAAAAACTGGAATAGCTCGCTGCTGGCAGGAAAAGTGCGCGTCGTGCAGCACATTGCCGGACGCTCATCGGCAAAAGAGAAAAACGCAACGCTGATTGAGGCGATTAAAAGCGCGAAGTTGCCGCACGATCGCTATCAAACCACCACCATCGTCAATACCGACGATGCCATCCCAGGCTCGAGTATATTTGTCCGCAGCAGTATTGAGAGCAATAAGCAGCTCTATCCGTGGTCGCAGTTTATTGTCGATAGCAATGGCGTGGTGCGCAAAGCGTGGCAGCTTAATGAAGAGAGTTCCGCAATCGTGGTGTTGGATAAAGACGGTCGCGTGCAGTGGGCCAAAGATGGTGCGCTCACTCAGGATGAAGTGCAGCAGGTGGTCGCCCTGCTGCACAAACTACTCAGTAAATAGAGACCCGGAAGCCGGGGTTGAGGAACGATTCACGCGGTGTGTAATCAAGGGTGCGCCCCTGCCAGTCGTGAACGTGCGCCCCGGCAGCGCTGGCTACGGCGTGACCAGCAGCAGTGTCCCAGGTACAGGTCGGCCCGAAACGCGGATAAAGCTGGGCCTGACCTTCAGCCACCAGGCAGAACTTGAGCGAGGAACCGATTGAGGTGGTCTGATGTTCACCAAGCTGCTCCAGATACTCCTGCAGCTCCGGATCATTGCCGTGGGAGCGGCTAATCACCACCAGCGGCGGGCGCGCATCACGAACCTGAATCTGCTTATGGACGCCGCACTCTTCTTTCCATGCTTTCCCCTTTTCCGCGCTGTACATCACCTTCATTACCGGGGCATAAACCACACCAAGCGTCGGTTTCCCGTTTTCAATCAAGGCGATATTGACGGTGAATTCACCGTTACGTTTGATAAATTCTTTGGTACCGTCCAGCGGATCTACCAGCCAGTAGCGCTGCCAGTGTTGGCGGATTTCCCATGCAGGCGGATCCTCTTCCGACAGAACCGGGATATCAGGAGTCAGGGACTGCAGGCCGCTAATAATCACTTTATGCGCCGCAATATCCGCCGCCGTAACCGGAGAATCGTCCTTCTTGCTGGCAACGTCCATCGGCTGTTTTCCATCGTAAACGTCCATGATGGCATCACCTGCGATCCGTGCAAGCTGACATACTTGTTCTAACATTCTCCACCTCTTCTGGTTACAGTGGCGTTAACTCGTTGTTTTATTTATATCGCATCATGGTGAGTTCCGCTATCTGTGATAACGCTGGCGGTTTCATTCAGCGCTTTTATGGCATGATTCACATTTCTGTAAGCAACAGAATGTAAATACATTTTCTTCTGTGTCATTGCTCATAAAAAAGGACGCCACTGATGATTAAGTTTAGCGCAACGCTGCTGGCCACGCTGATCGCCGCCAGCGTAAATGCGGCGACGGTCGATTTACGAATTATGGAAACCACCGATCTGCATAGCAACATGATGGACTTTGACTATTACAAAGATACCGCGACGGAAAAATTTGGTCTCGTACGCACCGCATCTTTGATTGAAAAAGCGCGTCAGGAAGCCAAAAACAGCGTGCTGGTCGATAATGGCGACGTCATTCAGGGCAGCCCGTTGGGCGACTATATGGCGGCGAAAGGATTAAAAGATGGCGATGTTCATCCGGTCTATAAAGCGATGAATACCCTGGACTATGTCGTGGGAAACCTTGGCAATCACGAATTTAACTACGGCCTCGATTTCCTGCACAAAGCGCTGGCTGGCGCAAAATTTCCCTACGTTAACGCCAACATCATCGATACCAAAACCGAAAAACCGATGTTTACGCCTTATCTGATTCAGGATACTCAGGTTCAGGATAGCGACGGCAAAACGCAAACGCTGCGTATTGGCTACATTGGCTTCGTACCGCCGCAGATTATGACCTGGGATAAAGCCAACCTCAGCGGCAAAGTGACCGTCAACGACATTACCGAAACCGCGCGCAAGTTTGTCCCACAAATGCGTGAGGAAGGCGCGGATGTGGTAGTGGTGATCGCCCACTCCGGCCTCTCCGCCGACCCGTATCAGGCCATGGCGGAAAACTCGGTTTACTATTTAAGCCAGGTTCCCGGCGTGGATGCCATTATGTTCGGTCACGCGCATGCTGTCTTCCCGAGCAAAGACTTCGCCAGCATTAAAGGTGCAGATATCGCCAAAGGTACGCTGAACGGCGTTCCGGCGGTCATGCCGGGCATGTGGGGAGATCATCTTGGGGTCGTCGATCTGGTGCTAAATAACGACAGCGGTAAATGGCAGGTCACCCAGGCGAAAGCCGAAGCGCGTCCAATCTATGATTCGGTCGCGAAAAAATCACTGGCGGCGGAAGACAGCAACATGGTGGCGGTACTTAAAGCCGACCATGACGCCACTCGCAAGTTTGTCGGTAAACCGATTGGTAAATCCTCGGATAATATGTACAGCTACCTGGCGCTGGTACAGGACGACCCGACCGTGCAGGTGGTGAATATGGCCCAGAAGGCCTACGTCGAGCACTATATTCAGGGCGACCCGGACCTGGCGAAGCTGCCGGTGCTTTCCGCCGCCGCGCCGTTTAAAGTGGGCGGACGTAAAAACGACCCGGCCAGCTTTGTTGAAGTGGAAAAGGGCCAGCTCACCTTCCGCAACGCCGCCGACCTTTACCTGTATCCCAATACCCTGGTGGTGATGAAGGTCAGCGGCAAAGAGGTCAAAGAGTGGCTGGAGTGCTCCGCCGGGCAGTTCAACCAGATTGACCCCACCAGCAGCAAGCCGCAGTCTTTAATTAACTGGGACGGCTTTCGCACCTATAACTTTGATGTTATTGACGGCGTAAACTACCAGATTGATATCACCCAACCGGCGCGCTACGACGGCGAATGCAACAGCGTTAATCCGCAGGCCGAGCGCATTAAAAACCTGACCTTTAACGGCAAGCCGATTGACCCGGGCGCCACCTTCCTCGTTGCGACCAACAACTACCGCGCCTACGGCGGTAAATTCCAGGGAACTGGTGAAGATCATATTGCTTTCGCTTCACCGGATGAGAACCGCTCGGTGCTGGCGGCGTGGATTGGCGCGGAGTCGAAAAAAAATGGCGAGATCCACCCGGCGGCGGATAACAACTGGCGTCTCGCGCCTATCAACAGCACCGTACCGCTGGATATTCGCTTTGAAACCTCACCAGGCGACAAAGCTGCCGCGTTTATCAAAGAGAAAGCGCAATATCCGATGCGCCAGGTGGCGACCGACGATATCGGTTTTGCTATTTATCAGCTGGATTTGAGTAAGTAATTACGTGCTCGCCGGGAACTCTCCCGGCTCACGCCACCTGCGCGTGGTTCGCCAGAACTGCGGGCAGATTCAGCTCTATCCAGTCCGCCAGATCCGCGACCTTCTCACTCACCTGCTCACCGAGCGGAGTCAGGCTATATTCTACGTGTGGCGGTACCACCGGATACGATACGCGGTTAATAAACCCATCCTGCTCCAGCGCCTGCAGCGACTGAGCCAGCATCTTTTCGCTGACGCCGCCTATCTTGCGGCGCAGATCGCTAAACCGATGGGTGCCATCACGCAGGGCGACCAGAATCAAAACGCCCCAGCGGCTGGTCACATGCTTGAGCACTTCCCGCGAAGGGCACTGTTCGGCAAACAGGTTGCCGTTGCGTAGCTGCTCGCTCAGCGTCAGATTCGCCATATTCATACTTACCTTTTTGTACGTACTTACTAAAAGTTAGTTAAGGTGTTAGCTTACCACAACGACTTATGAACACGAAGGAGAAGACTCATGATCGCGATTACCGGTGCCACCGGCCAGCTTGGCCAACACGTTCTGCAAAACCTGTTAAATACCGTTCCTGCCGGGCAGATTGTCGCCATTGTGCGTAATCCGGCAAAAGCGGAAGCCCTTAGCCAGCAAGGCGTGGTCGTTCGTCAGGCCGACTACAGCGATGAAAGCGCGCTGACCGCCGCCCTGCAGGGCGTCGACAAACTACTGCTGATCTCATCGAGCGAAGTGGGCCAGCGCGCCGTACAGCACCGCAACGTCATAAACGCCGCGAAGGCCGCTGGCGTGAAATTTATTGCCTATACCAGCCTGCTGCACGCTGATAAATCCCCGCTGGGGCTGGCGGATGAGCATATCGCCACCGAGAAAATGCTCGCTGACTCCGGTATTGCGTATGCCCTGCTGCGCAATGGCTGGTACAGCGAAAACTATCTCGCCAGCGCACCGCCGTCGATTGAGCATGGCGTATTTATCGGCGCCGCCGGTAACGGCAAAATCGCCTCCGCCACCCGCGCGGATTACGCCGCTGCGGCCGCTCGCGTTATCGCCGAAGAGGGCCATGCCGGAAAAGTGTATGAGCTGGCGGGCGATGAAGCGTGGACCCTGACCGAACTTGCTGCGGAGCTGAGCAAACAAAGCGGTAAAAATGTGGTGTATCAAAATCTCAGCGAAGCCGACTTCGCCGCCGCGCTGAAGGGCGTCGGCCTGCCTGCCGGTCTGGCGGATATGCTGGCCGACTCTGACGTTGGCGCGTCAAAAGGCGGTCTGTTCGACGATAGCTGCACCCTGAGCGCGCTGATTGGTCACCCAACCACTACACTTGCTGAGAGCGTCAAAGGTATCCTGTAACTGTTACATACTGGTTAATTTTTGTAGCATCCCGGCGGGCCATCCTCAATAATGAAAGGATGTCCGTCGGGGGTGATTTCATGCAAGGCGTACCAGAACAGTTCAATGATGAAAGAGACAGCGCGCGCTTTCGCCATCTGGCGCAGGTGCCCGGCGTTGAGCTTTACCATGCCCATATCTCTCGCTACGCCTTTGAACCGCACACGCATGAAGCCTTTGGGATCGGCGCGATAGAGTTCGGTGCCGAGCGTTTTCGCTATCGCGGCAGCCAGCATGTGGCCTCGGTCAATTCCATCGTGACCATGAACCCCGATGAACTGCACACCGGCGAGGCTGAGACCGCCGAGGGCTGGCGCTATCGGATGATTTATCTCGATCCGGAGATGCTGGAAGAGGTGACCGGCGTGCGCCACTGGTGGTTCAGCGACGTCGTGCGCCAGGATCCGCTGCGTTCCCGGCAAATCGGCAATCTTATTTACGGCCTGTGGCATACCGATAATCCGCTGGCGCAGCAGGGCCTGCTGCTGGATTTAATCGATACCTTCCGCCCGTTCGCGCACCACGCGCCGGTCTTGTCCGAAGCCCCTCACCGCTTCGAGCGAGTACGTGAATATCTGCACGACAACTATATGCGCACGATCGCGCTGGATGACCTGGCGCAGGTGGCGGCGCTCAGCCCGTACCATTTTCAGCGCCAGTTCAAAGCTCACTTTCACGTCACGCCGCACCAGATGTTAATGGCGATTCGCCTGTGGCGCGCCAAGGCGTTTCTCACCCACGGCATGCCCGCTGCCGATGTCGCCCTCGCCGCCGGATTAACCGACCAGTCGCACCTGACCCGCGCTTTTACCCGCCGCTACGGCATTACGCCAGTGCGTTATCAAAAGCAGGTTCTCCCGCGCTAATGCGCAACCTCATACAATATTCCCACTTTGGCCTCGCCTACACTGTCGCCAACAGAAAATGTAATGGAAGGCGTGATGATTAGTGGTGTGCTGTACGCCCTGCTGGCGGGATTGATGTGGGGGCTGATTTTCGTTGGCCCTTTGCTGGTGCCGGAATATCCGGCGGTATTGCAGTCGATGGGACGCTATCTGGCGCTGGGGCTGATTGCCCTGCCGCTGGCCTGGCTGGGCCGCGCGCGGCTGCGCCAGCTCTCAGGCAAAGACTGGTGGACGGCGCTGGGGCTGACCATGATGGGCAACTTAATTTATTACATCTGCCTGGCCAGCGCGATTCAGCGCACCGGCGCGCCGGTTTCCACGATGATTATCGGGACGCTGCCGGTGGTGCTGCCGGTCTTTGCTAATCTGCTCTATAGCCAGCGCGACGGTAAGCTACCGTGGCGACGCCTGTTCCCGGCGTTAATCTGCATTGCCATCGGCCTGACCTGCGTCAATATCGCCGAACTGCATCAGGGACTGCCCGATTTCAGCCCCTGGCGCTACGGCTCCGGCATTGTCCTGGCGTTGATCTCGGTGGTTTGCTGGGCCTGGTACGCGCTGCGCAACGCCCGCTGGCTGCGGGAAAATCCGGATAAACCGCCGATGATGTGGGCCACCGCGCAGGCGCTGGTAACCCTGCCGGTGTCGCTGGCGGGATACCTTATCGCCTGCTGGTGGCTACACGGTCAGCATACGGACTTTCCGCTGCCCTTCGGCCCGCGCCCTGCGGTGTTTATCACCTTGATGCTGGCGATAGCCATCTTCTGCTCATGGGTCGGCGCATGGTGCTGGAACGTAGCCAGCCAGCGCTTGCCGACAGTGATCCTCGGGCCACTGATTGTCTTCGAAACCCTTGCTGGCCTGCTGTATACCTTTATTTTGCGCCAGAGTCTGCCGCCGATTCTGACCTTCAGCGGTATCCTTCTGCTGGTGCTCGGCGTGGTTTCCGCCGTTCGCGCCCGCCCGGAAAAACCTGCGTTACAGGAGCTGGTCAGCGAGAAAAAATAGCCTGGTATCCTAAAGGGGTATTCCCAAGAATATAAGATGCATTTAAAATGCATCTTATATTCTTGATGACGAGGTAACTGCTATGGCTTTCCGTGACCAACCATTAGGCGAGCTGGCGCTGACGATTCCGCGCGCCTCCGCGCTGTTCCGTAAATACGATATGGACTACTGCTGCGGCGGCAAACAGACGCTGGACCGCGCGGCATCGCGCAAAGAGCTGGACGTTGCGGTAATCGAAGCTGAGCTGGCAAAACTGGCGGAAGAGCCGGTAGAGCGCGACTGGCGCGTTGCGCCCTATGCCGAAATCATCGATCACATCATTGTCCGCTACCACGACAGGCACCGCGAACAGCTGCCGGAGCTGATTTTACAGGCCACCAAAGTTGAACGCGTTCACGCCGACAAGCCTAACGTTCCGAAAGGCTTAACCAAGTACCTGACCATGCTGCACCAGGAGCTTTCCAACCATATGATGAAAGAGGAGCAGATTCTGTTCCCAATGATCAAACAGGGCATGGGAACGCAAGCTGGTGGCCCTATCAGCGTCATGGAAAGCGAGCATGATGAAGCGGGCGAGCTGCTGGAAGTGATTAAGCACATCACCCATAACGTGACGCCGCCGCCGGAAGCCTGCACCACCTGGAAGGCGATGTACAACGGCATTAACGAACTGATTGATGACCTGATGGAACACATCAGTCTGGAAAACAATGTGCTGTTCCCGCGTGCCCTCGCAGGAAAGTAAATAAAAAGGCGCCCGCAGGCGCCCTCGACATTGTCAGTCTTATTGGCCACTCCGGGTGGCCTTTTTTACGACGGGCCGTTGCAAGCAACGTTAAAAACCGCTCCCGAAGATTTTTTTATTTCGCCAGACGCTTTTTACCGGCAAACAGCCAGCCTGCCCCCAGCAGTACAAACCACAGAGGGGTCACCATCAGCGCTTCGCGGGTATCGGCTTCCAGAGTCAGCAGCACCAGCACAAAGACGAAGAATGCCATACACACCCAGCACATCACTTTGCCCAGCGGCATCTTATATTTCGACTGCTCATGCAACTGCGGACGCTTTCTGCGATAGGCCAGATACGAGCACAGAATAATCGTCCAGACGAACATAAACAGGATCGCTGAAACCGTGGTAATCATGGTGAAGGCTGCAATCACGCTTGGATTGACCATCAGCATGACCACGCCGCCCAGCAGGCACATACAGGAGAAGGTCAGGCCTTTCGCCGGTACCGCACGCTTTGACAGCTTGGCGAACATTTTCGGAGCCTGCCCGTCCTGCGCCAGGCCGAACAGCATACGGCTGGTTGAGAACACGCCGCTGTTAGCTGAAGAAGCCGCAGAAGTCAGCACCACGAAGTTAATCAGGCTCGCTGCTGCTGGAAGCCCAACCAGGACGAACAGCTCAACGAACGGGCTCTTCGACGGCACGACTGAGCTCCACGGCGTCACGGACATAATCACGATCAGCGCGAAAACGTAGAACATAATGATACGAATCGGAATCGAGTTAATCGCCCGCGGCAGGGATTTTTCCGGATCTTTGGTTTCCGCTGCGGTGGTACCCACCAGCTCGATACCCACGAAAGCGAAGACCGCTATCTGGAAGCCAGCAAAGAACCCGCTGATGCCTTTCGGGAACCAGCCGCCGTCATTCCACAAATGAGCGAAAGAGGCTTCAACGCCGGTCGGTGACTGGAAGTGCATCAGCACCATCACCAGGCCAACGACAATCAGCGCCACGATGGCGACGATCTTGATCATCGCAAACCAGAACTCCATCTCGCCGAACATCTTCACGGTAGCAAGGTTAAGGCCCAGCAGCAGCAGAATAACCGCCAGCGAGGCGACCCAATCAGAAAGCCCCGGGAACCAGAACTGGGCGTAAGCGGTGATCGCCACCACGTCCGCCATACCGGTGACTACCCAGCAGAACCAGTAGGTCCAGCCGGTAAAATAGCCTGCCCACGGCCCCAGCAGGTCGGCAGCAAAGTCGCTAAACGACTTATATTCGAGATTCGACAGCAGTAATTCACCCATGGCGCGCATGACGAAGAACAGCATGAAGCCGATTATCATATAAACAAAAATAATTGACGGCCCGGCAAGGCTAATGGTTTTGCCGGAGCCCATAAACAGCCCGGTGCCTATCGCACCACCAATAGCAATAAGCTGAATATGCCGGTTAGTGAGATTTCGCCGCAGCGATTGTTCAGTCGGCGCCTGTTCATCGGCAGCGACTTTGACCTGATCTACCATGTGATGTTTTTCCTGTTGTACCTGTCTGTGTTGTTCGGGCTCTATTTGGCCCTTACCCCGGAACGAGGGGTTTATCGATATTAGGTAAGAATCGGAGGGATGAATACTATGATTTAGAGATAATGTTAATTTTATGTTTAAAGTGAGTGTTATATCACTCCGGTCACGCAAAACAGCTCACAAAAATACACTCATCAAGCGGATATGCAATACAAAGCTCCAATAAACGCTCAACTTAAGGGTTTTACACTATTTAAAGCGCCCCCTCCCCCACACGGGAGAGGAAGCCCCTGCTGTTTAGATTATATCCAGCAGTTCAACTTCAAAAATCAGGGTGCTGAACGGAGGAATGGATGCGCCCGCGCCACGCTCGCCGTAGGCCAGGTTGTGCGGAATCGTCAGTTCCCATTTAGAACCGACCGGCATCAGGGTCAGCGCTTCGATCCAGCCGCCGATAACGCCGGTTACCGGGAATTCAGCCGGTTCACCGCGCGCAACGGAGCTATCAAAGACGGTACCGTCGATCAGTTTACCGGTGTAGTGAACGCGAACGCGGTCAGTACGCGCCGGGATCGGACCTTCGCCCTGAGTCAGAACGCGGAACTGCAGACCGGATTCGGTGCTGTTGACGCCTTCACGCTCGCGGTTTTCTTCCAGATATTTCTCGCCATCCGCGGCCATTTCCTGGAAACGCTCGCGACGCACCGCGTCGGCGCGTTCGTGGATTTCACGCAGCGCGCGGTGAACGGCTTCTACCGGCACCTGCGGCTGTTTACCTTCCAGCGCGTCAGCAATACCGGCGACCAGCGCTTCCGGCAGCAGCCCCTGCAGGCCAGATTCGCTCAGCTGTTGTCCTACCTGCAAGCCGATACCGTAACTTGCCTGTGCTTCGATCGTGTCAAAAGTCGGGGTTGCCATCTTTGTTCCTTTTTTCGAGGGGACTCTCATATTTCCAGGCTTTCAAAATCCGAAAGACAAGGAGCAGAGAAAAGAGGTGGGCAGCATATCAGCCACAGCACGACGGGTAAAACTTTGTCGCCTGGATGATGACAAATCTAAGGGAAACAGAAACAATAGAGAGATAAGGTTAACCTCACGAAAGATGTCTTTGTCTCGTCCTTCAGAAAGTTAGCCATCTATACTCTAGAGAGAGCAGGATATAAATATGCGGAGCAGGAGGAAAGCCATGCCCGGGCGTTTTGAACTGACATCTACCCTGGCGAAGATCTGGCATGCCCCGGATCGTTTTCGCATCATGGATCCGTTACCGCCGATGCACCGCCGGGGCATTATTGCCGGGGCCCTGCTGGTGATTATCGGCGTTCTGCTCCCTTCCGAGGATAACAGTGGCCCGACTCAGGCCAGCCGCGAGGCAAATCTCGACCTGCAATCCCAGTCGCAGCCGCAGTCTTCAGGCAATCAGGCCGTTCCTCTGCCGCCGATCACCAACACGCCGCCGGTCAACGATGCCGATCAGGTTGCGCCGGTCGCGCCGGAGCCGATTCAGGATGAGCAACCGGATCAGAATCAGCAGCATGCTGTCTCTCAGCCCTACCAGGAGCAGCAGTCAACTCCTGGTATAGAGCAGCAGTGGCGAACCTATCGTATTGAATCAGGCAAAACCCTCGCGCAATTGTTCCGCGACCATAATCTGCCGCCGACCGACGTTTACGCCATGGCGCAGGTAGAAGGTTCAGGTAAACCGCTGAGTTCACTGCAAACCGGGCAGACGGTGCAAATCCGCCAGAACGCCAACGGCGTAGTCACCGGGCTGACTATCGATACCGGCGGCGGCCAGCAGGTGCTGTTTACCCGCCAGGCGAACGGCAGCTTTATTCGCGCCCGATAAGGGAACCAGGCGTTATGAGAAGCCAGCTCAGGATGGTTTCTTTGATCACCCGACGCCTGACTTCCAGAGCCTGAGGCGAGACCATGCTGATGTGATAAACCAGCCCTAAAGTATGCTGGTTAATTAAGTAATACCCGCCAAGGGCGGCAATACTAATATTGACCTGCAGAGGATCAATATCGGCTTTAAAGATATTTTTTCGCTTTCCTTCATCAAGCAGCGAAGCCATCAATTGCAGGTGCGAGTGGTTAATTTCCGGCAGGCGCGTTGATTTTGCATAATGAACCCCTTTGCTTTGGTTTTCACTATGAACAATCTTGAGAAACCAGGGATTTTCGATGTAGTAATCCCACGTAAAATCAATAATTTTCTCAATCGCCTTATCCGGGGAAAGGCCTGATACATCGAGGTTTTTCTCTTTCTGGCGAATATCGTTCCAGATATATTCCAGAACTTCGATAAACAAATTCTCTTTATTGCCGAAGTGGTGATAAACAGTTTGTTTACTGCAATCTGCCGCTTTAACAATATTATCAACCCTGGCCCCTTCATAACCATATTCGGCAAATTCATTGACCGCGCTTAAAAGAAGCTTTTCTTTCAGGCTTTGTGCATTGCTGGTATCAAGATACATTCCGGTTCCCCATTCGCCCTTCGCGGTGCCTATCATAGCGATATTTTTCACCAGCTCCAGCAAAAAGCATAAAAACAATAAAATTCAGTAAGTTATTAAGAATCCGGTGATCATCTTCACAAACCAACCAACTAGATGGTTGATCTTTTGCTGTTCCAAAGGCATTTTGATGCCACCAGGGACAACACCTATTCACTGTGAGGTTACAAATGAGATCGAATAAATCCGTCGCCGTTATCACCGGAGCCGCTCGCGGCATTGGCAAAGGCTGCGCGCTTGAGCTGGCCCGCGCAGGATTCAATCTTTTAATCAACGACCGCCCGGACGCCGAAAGCGTTGAAAAGCTGGAAATCACCCGCCAGGAGTGCATCGCCGAAGGGGCGGAGGTTATCTGTTTCCCGGCGGATATTGCCGACCTGTCGCAGCACGAAGAGATACTCGATGCCGCGCAAAACCAGTGGGGCCGACTCGATTGCCTGCTGAACAATGCCGGGATTTCGGTCAAAAAACGCGGCGATATCCTCGACATGCAGCCGGACAGCTTCGACGAAAATATTGCCGTCAATACCCGCGCGCCCTTCTTCCTCGCTCAGTCATTCAGCAAGCGCCTGCTGGCGCAGCCGAAACCAGAGAATGAACTCCCACACCGTTCGATTATTTTCGTCAGTTCGATTAACGCCATCATGCTGGCAATGAACCGCGGCGAATACACGATGGCCAAAACCGCCGTCTCCGCTGCCGCTCGTCTGTTTGCCGCCCGCCTGTGCGAGGAGCAAATCGGCGTTTATGAAGTGCGTCCTGGCCTGATTAAAACCGAGATGACCATTCCGGCTACCGCTTACTACGACGAACTGATTGCCAAAGGTCTGGTACCGTGGGGCCGCTGGGGTTTTCCGGCAGATATCGCCTCAACCGTACGCGCGATGGCGGAAGGCAAGCTTATCTACACCTGTGGGCAGGCCGTAGCTATCGACGGCGGCCTGAGCATGCCGCGCTTCTGAGGTTGAACCATGAGAGATCTGTTGCAACGCCCCGACCTGTTCAGCATCAATACCGCGACGCTCGGTTATAAAACGCCGTTGCCCGCCATTATTGATGCCTGCGCCGAACGCGGCATTGGCGCTATTGCGCCATGGAGAAGAGAGCTTGCGGGCGAAAATTTATCAGACATCGCCCGCCAGCTGGCGGCAAACAACATGGCGGTATCCGGGTACTGTCGCAGTACCTATTACACCGCGCCAACGCTGTTAGAGCGTAAAAGCGCCATCGACGAAAACCGTCGGGCGCTGGACGATGCCGCGACCCTGAACGCCGCCTGCTATATGCAGGTGGTCGGCGGACTGCCGCAGGGAAGCAAAGATTTATACGAAGCGCGTGAACAGGTGAAATACGGTATCCGTCAGTTGCTACCGCACTCCAGAGACGTGGGCGTGCCTATCGCGCTGGAGCCGCTGCACCCAATGACCGCCGCCGATCGCTCCTGCCTGTGTACGCTACGCCAGGCGCTGGACTGGTGCGATGAACTCGATCCCGATGGCGAATACGGCCTGGGCGTGGCGGTGGATGTCTACCACGTCTGGTGGGATGCCGATCTTGCCAGCCAGATCCAGCGGGCTGGAAAACGCATTCTGGCCTTTCACGTCTCAGACTGGCTGGTTCCCACCACCGATCTGGTCAACGACCGGGGCATGCCGGGCGACGGCGTCATTAATATTCCCTCGATTCGTCGGCTGGTAGAAAACGCCGGTTTTAACGGCGCGGTGGAATTAGAGATTTTCTCGCCGCACAACTGGTGGCAAAAAGATATCAACAGCACGCTGGATATTAGCGTCGATCGCATCGCGCATTATTGCTAAGGATAAATCATGAATGAACAACCTGTTCTGTTCAGCAGAGCAGCGGCTTGCTGTCGCCTGACGCTGAACCGTGAAGATAAATGTCACGCTATTAATGAAGAGATGATCGAATGGCTCGATCGCTATTTAAACGAAATTGAAAATGACACCACGCTGCGCCTGGTGGAATTAACCGCTACCGGCGATAAATTTTTCTGCGCAGGCGGCGATATTAAATCCTGGTCCGCTTATTCACCGCTGGATATGGGCCGAAAATGGATTAAGCGCGGCAACGAAGTCTTCTCGCGCCTGCGCAATTTACCGCAGCTCACGGTGGCGAATATTAACGGTCACACCATCGGCGGCGGCATTGAACTGGCGCTGAGCTGCGATATTCGCATCGCCCGCCCGACGGCAAAATTCTCCACCCCGGAAGTGATGCTCGGCATGGTTCCAGGCTGGCTGGGCATTGAACGGGTTCTCAATCAGGTCGGCCCGGTGGTTGGCCGCCAGATGCTGATGCTGGGCCAGCGCCTGAGCGCACAGGAAGCACAATCCGCAGGCCTGATAAACGAAGTTGTGGAAAAAGACGCTGTGGACGGCTGGCTCACGAACCAACTCAGCGCGCTGGAAAAATGCGGCCCGGTCGCTCTGGCGCATATTAAGCAGCTCATTCTGGCGCTGGAAAATAAACATGCCGACTATTCGCACCAGCTGCTGGCCGGACTAATGTCCGCCACCCAGGACTGCCAGCAGGCGACCCAGGCCTTTGCCAATAAAGGTCAGGTGAGTTTCCAGAATCAATAAGGAAATAATGATGAATAAAATCACAACCGCTGAGGCTGTCGCCGCGCAGATTAAAGACGGCGCTACCGTAGCCATTAGCGGCAACGGCGGCGGTATGGTCGAAGCCGATTATTTACTGGCCGCCATTGAAAAACGCTTTCTGGAAACCGGACACCCGCGCGATCTGACGCTTATCCACTCTCTGGGTATTGGCGATCGCGACAGCAAAGGCACCAACCGCTTCGCCCATGCAGGGATGCTCAAGCGAATTATCGCCGGGCATTTCACCTGGTCGCCCAAAATGCAGGCGCTGGTAAAAAACGAAGAAATTGAAGCTTACTGCTTTCCCGGCGGCGTGATTCAGGCGCTGCTGCGTGAAATTGGCGCCGGGCGGCCGGGGTTGATCACCCACGTCGGGCTGGGATCGTTTGTCGATCCGCGCCACGGCGGCGGTAAATCCAACGCCATCACCACTGAGGATCTGGTTGAACTGATCGAGATCGATGGCGAGACTAAACTACGCTATCGCCCGTTTAAGGTGGATTACGCCATTGTGCGCGGCACCTACGCCGACCCGCGAGGCAACGTCAGCCTCGAAGAGGAAGCGATCAATATGGACAGCTACTCGATGGCGCTGGCGGCGCACAACAGCGGCGGCAAGGTATTCGTTCAGGTACGCGACGTGCTGGAAGCCGGGGCAATTGCACCACGCAGCGTCACCCTGCCGGGGATTCTGGTCGACGGTATCGTGGAGCATCGCGAGCAGCCGCAGACCTACCTCGGCGGCTACGATCTGACAATCAGCGGCCAGCATCGCCGCCAGTGCTCCAGCGATGCGATAGAGCTGGTCAGCCACCCGGTTCGCCGCCTGATCGCCCGCCGTGCGGCCCGCGAACTGATGGCTGGCGCATCCACCAACTTCGGCTTCGGCATTCCCGGCGGCATTCCCGGCATCGCCCTGCGCGAAGGCGTACCTTATGAGAGCTTGTGGCTTAGCGTGGAGCAAGGGGTACATAACGGCATGATGCTGGACGATGCGCTGTTCGGCTGCGCACGCAACGCCGATGCGATTATTCCTTCGCTGGACCAGTTCGAGTTTTACAGCGGCGGCGGCATCGATATCACCTTCCTCGGCATGGGCGAGATGGACCAGCACGGCAACGTTAACGTGTCCCATCTTAACGGCAACCTGATTGGCCCCGGCGGCTTTCTGGAAATCGCGCAAAATGCGCGCAAAGTGGTGTTCTGCGGCACCTTTGACGCCAAAGGCAGCAAAGTGAACGTCACGCCAGATGGCCTGCAAATCGAGCAGCCAGGGCAGATCCCGAAGCTGGTTGTCGCGGTCGAAAAGATCACTTTCAGCGCCAGCTACGCCCGCCAGAGCGGACAGGAAGTGCTGTATATCACCGAACGCGCGGTATTTCGCTTAACGGAAGCGGGGGTTGAATTAATCGAGATAGCGCCCGGCATTGATATTGAGCGCGATATTCTGCCGTATATGGCCTTCCGTCCGGTGATTAACCGGCCGCGCCTGATGGACAGCGCGCTGTTTAGCGCAATGGGGGATGCATGAGCCAGATCGATGACGCCATCCTTGACGCCCTGACTCATGTTTCCTTTCCCAAAGGATTCACTCAGGCAGAACCCTGTTCAATTGTGACGCTTGATAACGTCAACTACCCGGTATGGTACGCCGATGCGCTGGTCGTCGGTAGCGGAGCCGCCGGACTTCGCGCCGCCGTTGAGCTCAAGCGCCGCCAGCAAAACGTACTGTTAGCGACCGCCGGATTATATATGGGAACCTCCGCCTGTTCCGGTTCGGATAAACAGACGCTGTTTACCGCCGCGACCGCAGGCAACGGCGATAGTTTCCTCAAGCTGGCCGATGCACTGGCCAGCGGCGGCGCCATGGATCACGATACCGCCTATGTGGAAGCGGTGGGTTCGTTGCACACCCTGGGCGGACTCCAGTTCCTGGGCCTGGAGCTACCGGAAGATCGCTATGGCGCGATCCTGCGCTATCAAACCGACCACGATGAAGCCGGACGCGCCACCTCCTGCGGCCCGCGCACTTCGCGACTGATGGTAAAAGTTCTGTTAGAAGAGGTTCAGCGCCTGAGTATCCCGCTGCTGAGCAGTGCGACCATTATCAAACTGCTGCGTCAGCGCGACGAATCAGGGGCAGAACATGTCGCGGGAGCCATTCTGGCGACCGGTTCCCGCGCCCATAACCCGTGGGGGCTGGCGCTGGTGATCGCCCCCAATGTCGTACTGGCGACCGGCGGTCCCGGAGAGCTTTACCGCGACAGCGTCTACCCCAACAAATGCTTCGGTTCGCTGGGGCTGGCGCTGGAAGAGGGGATCACGCTCACCAATCTGACCGAAAGCCAGTTCGGTATCGGCACGCCGCGCAGCGCCTTTCCGTGGAATTTATCCGGCACCTACGTGCAGGTGATCCCCTATATCTATTCCATCGATAGCGACGGCGGCGAGCATAATTTTCTCGCCGACTACTACCGCACCACGCAGGAGCTGGCGTCCAACATCTTCCGCAAGGGGTATCAGTGGCCGTTTCATGCGACCAGAGTGATGGACTTTGGCTCCAGCCTGCTGGATATGGCGGTGGCGCATGAGCAGCAACTGGGCCGCAAAGTCTATATGGACTTTAACCGCAATCCGCAAGCAGTGCCGGGCGATCTCCCCTTCTCTCTGGAGCGGCTTGACGACGACGTGCGGGCTTATCTGGAAAACAACGACGCGCTGGCGGCGCTACCGATTGAACGTTTGCAACAGATGAACCCGTTGTCGATCGCCCTGTATAAAATGCACGGCCACGACCTGACGCAAGAGCCGCTGCAGTTCGCCATGAACAATCAGCATATGAACGGTGGCATTGAGGTCGATATCTGGGGACAAACTTCCCTGCCGGGCTGTTTTGCCGTAGGCGAAGTCGCCGGAACCCACGGCGTAACCCGCCCCGGCGGCGCGGCGCTCAATGCCGGACAGGTCTTTGCCGTGCGGCTGGCGCGCTATATTGCCGAAGCGGGTAAACACGGCTCTACGGACGATGTGGCGGCGCTGGCATACGCACCGATCGCGGCGGTCAGGGAAATTATTGGTCAGGCGCTGGCGAACTCATCCGGGATGTCGCTGCTCACGGTCAAAAAGCAGATTCAGGCGCGCATGTCCGATTCCGCCGGTTTTATTTGCCGGGCCGAAGATGTTGGCCATGCCTGCCGCGATGCTCAGCTATTGCTGGAGTTCATCCAGCAGCATGGACTAACCATCAATCACCCGGCCGAAATCGCGGAACTCTTTATGTGGCGGCAGCTGGCGCTGACGTCGACGGCGGTTCTCACCGTATTAGATCATTACGTCACGGCAGGTGGGGGAAGCCGGGGAGCAAGAATGGTACTGGATGCCAACGGTGAGTGCCTGCCGCTCACTCGCCGGGGCGCAATCGAAGCCTGGCGCTTCCGCCCGGAAAAGAACCGTGATAAAGAGTGTAAAATTACGGTCCAATATCATCAAACCCAATGGGTTATTGCAGATAAAAAATTAAGGAGCCTTGCTGATATTAAAAATAATTACTTTGAAAAAAACTGGCCAGATTTTCTTTGCGGTGAAATCTATTTATCCAACCGTTTAAAATAGATTTTTTATACATCGTCGAACCCTACGGCCACAATATTAAAAAAGCTCTGTGACATGCCTGAATTTCCCTGGTGAATGAATCAACACCAGGGAATCAAAAACATATATCTATTATAAAGGTCTGCCCATGAAGAAAATAAAGAATTACAGATGGCATATGATTGCACTCGTATGCTTTATTACCGTCATAAACTATTTAGATCGTACAGCATTAGGTATTGCCGCACCCACCATCATGGAATCAACGGGAATAACTAAAGAGCAGTACTCCTGGGTTGTCAGCGCCTTCCAGTTGGCTTATACGCTTGGCCAACCCATTATGGGATTCTTCATTGATACAGTGGGGTTAAAAATAAGTTTTGCCATCTGCGCCGCTATCTGGGGTCTGGCGACCATGGGGCATGCTTTGACCGGTACATGGCAAGGCCTGGCATTTATGCGCAGCATTATGGGCTTCAGTGAAGCTTCGGCGATACCCGCTGGTGTAAAGACGGCCTCAACATGGTTTCCGGCGAAAGAGCGCGGTATTGCCACGGGCGTCTTCAACATGGGGACATCCTTAGGCGCAATGCTCGCACCACCGCTGATTGCCTGGTGCATAATGTTCCATAGCTGGCAGTTCGCTTTTCTGGTCTCAGGTGGACTGGCGTTATTAGCCGCAATATTTTGGTTTATTTTCTATAAAGATCCAAAATACGCTAAAGGATTATCCCAGGAAGAACGTGACTATATTGAATCAGGGCAAGAAAAACATCTCAACTCAGATAAAAAGGAGAAGGCTTCCATTATCTCTATTCTTAAACAACGTAATTTCTGGGGCATCGGTATTGCTCGTTTTCTGGCAGACCCGGCATGGGGAACTATTAATTTCTGGGTACCTATCTTCTTTGTTGAGACTCTGCATTTCAGCTTAAAAGAAATTGCTATGTTTGTCTGGTTACCGTTCCTGTTAGGCGATTTGGGATGTCTGGCAAGCGGCTTTGTCGCAAAGTTTTTTAACGACCGCGGCGTCAGCCTGATTAATTCACGGCGCATTGCCTTTACTATTGCGGCAATCATCATGATGACAATCGGTCTGGTCAGTATCGTCGACAATCCGTATATCGCCGTGCTTCTTATCAGTATTGGGGCATTTTCCCATCAGCTACTGTCTACCGTGGCGGCCACGCTGGGTGCCGATTTGTTCAAAAAAGACGAAGTTGCTACCGTTGTGGGTATGGCGGGAGCCTGTGCATGGTCAGGGCAGTTGCTGTTTAACCTGTTCATCGGCGCTTTCGTTAGCATTATCGGCTTTGCGCCATTTTTTGTTGCTCTGGCGTTCTTTGATATTATCGGCTCCATCGCACTATGGGTGTTAATTAAAGAGCCTAAGACAGCAGCAGAGGAGCTGCAGCTGGCAACAAACTAACGCCCATTAACTAAAATCAGGCACTATAAACCATTATGTATAGTGCCTGAACCGTTCACCGACTCACCTTATTCACCCACCAGATCCCGGTGCATACCAGCACCAGCGCAACAACATATTTCCAGTCCCAGATATTTTCGCCCAGGAAAATAGCAGACAAGACCGTACCAGAAACGGGGATCAGAAAGTTAAACGGCGCAATCATGCCCACGCGGTTGTGCTTGAGTAGGATGCTCCACAGCGCAAAGGCGACCGAAGAGAGGAGCGTCAGATAGCCTAAGAGCAACATGGAAGCAGCACCGTGCACGGCGAGAGTGCCCCCGCTCAGATAGCCGCCAACTAACAGCGCAATGCCGCCAAAAGCCAGCTGCCAACCGGTCATCACCGTTGGATCTACCGTCTGCGAAATACGCTTACCATAGAGCGTCGCCGCCGACAGAACAAAGGCCGCCAGCACCACAAAACCATCTCCCAGCCAGACAAAACTGAAGTTGCTTAGCGAGTGGTTAAAGTTCACCAGCAGTACGCCAGCAAAGCCAAGGATGCAGCCGAGCGTTTTGTTGTAGCTTAGCTTGTCATTTTGGTAGATAAAATGCGCCAGCAGTACGCTGAAGAAAGTGCCGGTGGCGTTCATAATCGACCCTTTGACGCCGGTGGTAAACGCGAGTCCAATATAGAAAAAAACATACTGGATAGAGGTTTGCGTCAGCCCCAGCACCATAAGTTGTCCATACTGGTGCCTGCTAAGGCGGCTGATTGGCTTACGCTGCATCAGAGCAAAGAGCAACAGGAGCATACCCGCAAATACAAAACGGTAGCCAGCAAAAACCACCTTTGACGGTATATCGTCCGTGGCAATCTGAAATAGTTCATAACCGCTTTTAATCGCAGGGTAAGCGCTTCCCCACAGCAGGCAGCAGAGGGTTGCGCAAGCATAGGCGACATTCTTACGGGAAAAAACTGAGGGTGCATCCATTCACTTCACCAGAAATAAAATAGCGTTTTATTTTATTATCCGGAAAGTTGCTAAGAATAGCTACCATACAAGGAAAATATTACTGAATGCAGAAAAGCAAAACGCCGGCACAAGGCCGGCGTCTCGACGTGAGTTGAGTAATAAATTACTCAGCTACAACGTTAACAACCAGTTTAGCGAAGACTTCGCTGTGAACCTGGAAGTCCACTTCGTGCTCACCGGTGGTGCGCAGAACGCCGTTCGGCAGACGAACTTCGCTCTTAGCAACGGCAACACCAGCTGCAGTTACAGCGTCAGCGATGTCGCGGGTACCGATGGAACCGAACAGTTTACCTTCGTCGCCAGATTTAGACGCGATGGTAACGGTGCCCAGTGCGTTGATTGCTTCAGCACGTGCGTTAGCAGCGCCCAGAACTTCTGCCAGTTTGGCTTCCAGTTCAGCACGGCGTGCTTCGAAGAATTCAACGTTTTTCTTGGTAGCAGGAACAGCTTTACCCTGTGGTACCAGGAAGTTACGAGCGTAGCCCGCTTTAACGTTAACCTGATCACCCAGGCTACCCAGGTTTGCTACTTTATCAAGCAGAATAACTTGCATTACCTTATCCTCTCAAAGTCGTATTAATGGACCGTGACCGATTACTGATGACGATCAGTGTACGGCAGCAGGGACAGGTAGCGAGCGCGTTTGATAGCGCGTGCCAGCTGACGCTGATATTTTGCACGGGTACCGGTGATACGGCTCGGGACAATCTTACCGCTTTCGGTGATGTAGTTTTTCAGCGTAGCGATATCTTTATAGTCGATCTCTTGAACGCCTTCCGCGGTGAAACGGCAGAACTTGCGACGACGGAAATAACGTGCCATATGGCTAGTCTCCAGAATCTATCAATTCAATCTGCTCGGCATGCAGAACCATTTTGCTCAGACCGTTCTTTGCCTTGTGGCAAGAGATGAACCCCTGAACGGTTATGCGGCTGCCGACCGTTATACTGTGAGTAATGGCCTGGTTCTCGTGACCGCTAATAATAACGGGCATTTGGCACCACGCCTGCCGGTGAAAACCGGCTTCCTCCTGCACTGAACGATGCTCAAGCACGAACTGGCAGTGTGGAATTCCTGACGGGCTGACCTTACGAAGTGGAGTCCTGCATACAATGCCGGACAGCTCCAGACGGTTGGTCATCAGGATTACTCTTCAGAATCCCCAGCTTCAGAATCATCTGCGGTTTCGTTTGCGAAATCTTCGCGACGCTCACGGCGCTCGTCTTTCGCTTTAACCATCGGAGATGCTTCGGTAACAGCGTGCTTAGTACGCATTACCATGCTGCGGATAACGGCGTCGTTGAAGCGGAAGTTAGTTTCCAGCTCATCGATCGCTTCCTGCGGAGCTTCAACGTTCAGCAGAACGTAGTGAGCTTTGTGCAGTTTGTTGATCGGATAAGCCAGCTGACGGCGGCCCCAGTCTTCCAGACGGTGGATCGTACCTTCTGCTGCAGTGATTGCACCAGTGTAACGTTCGATCATACCCGGAACCTGTTCGCTCTGGTCAGGATGGACCATAAAAACGATTTCGTAATGACGCATCGAATTGCTCCTTACGGATTATTCAGCCTCCTGTCTGGGTCAGCCGCGGCCCATGGAGGCAAGGAACGTGTTAAAGGGCGGCTGAAAAATTGACGCGTCATAATACGTGCGAGCATGGTTTAAGACAAGTGAATTGTGCAAATAATTCGCACTAAGCGCAAAGTCACCCTAAGCCGGTGATTTAAAATTAATCAACGACGGAAGCGACAATTTTTTGAACAACTGCATCAGAAATGGTCGCGATACGCCCAACAGGCAGCGATTACACTTAGATCAGAAGCAATTCAACCCAAGGGAGCGGGTTAACGTCAGGACTGTCATAAGGAGCGTAGATGATGAAATACATCCTCATAACCATGATGGCAGCGCTTTTGTTGAGCGCCAACGCGCTGGCTGCTATTAAAATCGATGCCCGCCAGGCCCGCAACATGGATGATGTGCAGAGCCTCGGCGTTATTTATATCAATCACAACATCGCGACCGAACAGGAAGCCGACCAGGCGCTCAGCCAGCAGAGCGATGCCGAGGGAGCGAAATATTTTCAACCAATCCTGATTCATGAGCCTGGAAGCGACGGCCTGATTCACGCCAGTGCGGCTATTTACCGCTAATACCCGTCTCTTTGACTTCGCCCGATAGTCAGGGCGAAGTCTTAATGGAATTGAGAATTATTTTCCATTCAAACTTATCAGTATCACCGTAACCTGATTTAATCGCTCTTTAACCGCATGATTATCCGGAGTGATTCATGGTTCCGCGTTTTGTCACGCTAAGCCGTATACCAAAAGGGGTCTGGGTTCTTGGCGGCGTTAGCCTGCTGATGGATGTTTCATCAGAAATGATCCACAGCCTTCTTCCTCTGTTTATGGCCACCACGCTAGGGGCCAGCGTCATTATTATTGGGATTATCGAAGGCGTCGCGGAAGCTACTGCGCTGATGCTGAAGGTTTTCTCCGGCGTCATTAGCGATTATGTGGGCAAGCGTAAAGGACTGGCGCTGCTCGGCTATGGGCTGGGTGCGCTGAGCAAGCCTCTTTTCGCTATTGCGCCCACCTCCGGCATGGTGTTTAGCGCCCGGATGATCGACCGCGTCGGCAAAGGAATACGCGGCGCGCCAAGAGATGCGCTGGTCGCCGACGTCACGCCGCCGGAAATCCGTGGAGCCGCCTACGGCCTGCGCCAGGCTCTGGACACCATTGGCGCGTTTCTGGGACCGCTCCTTGCCGTTGCGCTGATGTTTCTCTGGGATAACGACTTCCAGTCTATTTTCTGGGTCGCGGTCATTCCTGCCATGCTCTCCATTGTCTTATTAGCCTTTGGGCTAAAAGAACCAAAAGCTCCGATCGCCCGGAAACGCACCAATCCTCTGCGCCGTGAGAACCTAAAAAAGCTTTCTGCCGCCTACTGGTGGGTGGTGGCTATCGGCTCGATTTTTACCCTCGCCCGCTTCAGCGAAGCGTTTTTGGTCCTGCGCGCTCAGCAAATGGCGATCCCGTTGTTCGCTATTCCGCTGGTGATGGTCGCCATGAACCTGGTGTACAGCCTGACCGCCTATCCGTTTGGAAAATTATCGGACAGCACAAGCCACAGCAAAATGCTGCAGTGGGGTCTGCTGGTGCTGATCGCCGCCGATATCGTACTGGCCTTGAGCAACCACTGGAGCACGCTTTTAGCTGGCGTCGCGCTGTGGGGCATTCATATGGGAATGACGCAGGGCCTGCTGGCGGCGATGGTGGCGCACACCGCCCCGCCGGAGCTGCGCGGAACCGCGTTCGGGATGTTCAATCTGATGAGCGGCGTTGCGCTGTTACTGGCCAGCGCCGGTGCGGGCGTGCTGTGGGAGGTATTCGGTGCCGCCTCGACGTTTTACGCCGGGGCGATCATCTGTGTACTGGCGTTGATTGGTATGCGCGGTATGCCATCGGCTTATCAACAAAACTAAAAATGGCTCCGGAGCAGACCGGTTGATTCATCATAGAGATGAAATACTCCGGAGCACATACTTCACTTTTGCCCGTAATAGGCATTTGGCCCATGCTTGCGCATGAAGTGTTTATCCATCAGCCAGCTATCGATGGGCTTCAGCTGCGGGTTAATGCCGCGAGCAATCCACGCCATTCTCGCCACTTCTTCCATCACCACCGCGTTATGCACCGCGTCGTGCGCATCTTTCCCCCAGGCAAAAGGTCCATGCTGATACACCACGATACCCGGCGTATGCAGCGGCTCGACCTCGCCCAGCGTTTCAATGATCACGCGCCCGGTGTTCAGTTCATAAGCCTCTTCAACTTCTAAAGCGCTTAACGCCCTGGTACAGGGAATATCGCCAAAGAAATAGTCCGCATGGGTCGTCCCCAGCGCGGGAATGGCCAGTCCTGCCTGCGCCCAGGCCGTTGCGTGGGTCGAGTGGGTATGCACCACGCCGCCAAGGCTCGGATAGCGGCGATACAGCGCCAGGTGCGTAGCGGTATCGGAAGAGGGGCGATACTGCCCTTCCACCACGTTACCCTCCAGATCCACGACCACCATATCGTCCGCTTTCATGGTTTCGTAGGCTACGCCGCTGGGCTTAATCGCCACCAGACCCCGTTCGCGGTCAATGGCGCTGACGTTACCCCAGGTAAAAGTGACCAGGCCATAGCGCGGCAAATCCATATTGGCATCAAAAACCTGCTGCTTGAGCTTTTGCATTACGCCGCCTCCACCAGACCCGCGCTGGCCATTCGCGCCTTCACCCAATCGCGCGCTTTTGCCACTTCTGCTGCCGGATCGTCAGTCGTTTCGCTCCACATCTCAATCAGGTACGGCCCGCAGTAGCCAGTTTGTTTGAGCGTCGCGAAACAGCGTTCAAAATCGACAACCCCTTCACCGAACGGCACGTTTTTAAACACGCCGGGTTTGGTGTCCTTAACGTGCACCGCCACGATATGACCCATCCCGGCCTGTAGCTCCATCTGCACATCGTTGTCCCACGCCGACAGGTTGCCGATGTCGGGATAGAGCTGGAACCACGGGTTATTCAGGTAGTGGGCATAGCCCAGCGCCTTACTGATCGAGTTCATCAGCGGATAATCCATGATTTCCATCGCCAGTGTCACCTGAGCGCGGCTCGCCATCTCGACGCTCTCTTTCAGCCCATCGCGAAAACGACGGCGCGTCTCGTTATTCGCTTCCTGATAGTAAACGTCGTAACCCGCAAGCTGGATCACGCGAATCCCCACATCCTGCGCCAGCTGAATCGCTTTACGCATAATCTCCAGGCCCTGCGCGCGCACCGCGTCGTCTTCGCTACCGAGCGGGAAGCGCCGGTGGGCGCTCAGGCACATGGAAGGTACGCGAACCCCGGTTTCGGCAATCGCGTTGACCAGCGCGAGGCGCTGCTCCCGGCTCCAGTCAAGCCGCGCCAGGCGAGCGTCAGTTTCATCCACCGACATTTCGACAAAATCAAAACCAAGCTCTTTTGCCAGCCTCAAGCGTTCCAGCCAGCACTCCCCTCCGGGGAGCGCTTTTTCATAAATACCGAGCGGTATTTGTTTCGACAACATAGCCGCTCCTTAACCCCACAGCTGGGCAATAGAACGCTTAAACTGTCGTGCAGCTTCTACTGGAGAAGCCGCATCGCGAATGCTGCGACCGGCAATAAATACATGAATGGGGATGCCCTGGAACAGCGGCAGGTCTTCCAGCGCCAGGCCACCGGTGACGGTGACTTTAAAGCCCATATCGGACAGACGTTTGATAGCGCTGATATCCGCCTCACCCCATGCCACGCCGGCAGCCTGCGCATCGCGGCTACGGTGATAAACCACCTGCTGAATGCCCGCTTCACGCCACTCCTGCGCCTGCTCCCAGGTCCAGTAGCCGGTCAATTCGATCTGTACGTCGCCGTTAAACTCTTTCGCTACGTCCAGCGCGCCTTTGGTGGTGTTGATATCCGCACAGCAAATCACGGTCACCCAGTCTGCGTTGGCTTCAAAGCACATGCGGGAGAGAATTTTACCGGCATCGGCAATTTTGGCGTCCGCCAGCACAATTTTATGCGGATAGAGCGCCTTAAGGTCGCGAACGGCGCGTACGCCTTCCGCCACGCAAAGAATGGTGCCGACTTCAATAATGTCCACTTCATCTGCAATCAGACGCGTCGTTTCATACGCGGAAGACATTGATTGGTTATCCAGCGCAACCTGCAACATAGGTAATGACATTTGATATTCCTTTTAAACAGCCGCCGCGGTGGCGTTATCAATTAAATCCAGCACTTCCTGCGCGGTGCGGCAGGCGCGTAAACGGTCGAAGTTGGCTTCATCTTCAAACAGATTAACGATCTGCATGATGCCCACTTCCTGATGGGTATTGGCATCCACGGCCGCCATGGTGATCAGGATATCGACCGGGTCGTTATCTTCATGATTGAAAACCAGCGGCGTTTTTAACGTCACCAGCGCAAAGCCGGTTTTCTTGACCCCCTCTTCCGGGCGTCCGTGCGGCATCGCCAGGCCGGGCGCAATCACAAAATAGGGGCCGTGCTGAGCAACGCCATCCAGAATGGCCTGGTAGTAACGCGGTTCAACCACATCAGCTTTTACCAGCAGATCAACGCTCAGCTTTACGGCCTCCTGCCAGGTACTGGCATCTGCCTGAAGAAGAATGGAGTTATTCTCCACCAGCGAATCACGTAATTTCATGTGCCGTCCTTACTTCACATCCTGAGGAAAATGTTCTTTGATCACTTCCAGAAGTTTTGGGCCAAAATCCGCAGGCGACAGCATGTTACGCACGCCAACCACGTATTTGTTGCCGGAGACGGTAATCTCACCGGCGATGTGGGTGGAAGCGATGATAATATCCGCTCCGCTCAGTTCACTTTTGTATTCACCTACCGCGCAACTGTTCACCGTGTGATCGATATTTGACTGGGTTAAAAACTGGTCCACCTTCATCTTCATGATCATGGAACTCCCTTGCCCGTTACCACATACAGCCAGAATACGTACGGTCATAGTCAAAACTCCTTATTGAGCAGAAGCATCTGCCAGTTGTTTTTCCGCGTCCTCTTCAGCACGCAGCGTGCGCCCTGCAAAGAACATATAAGCCAGTGCAATAATGATGATGACGGCCATAAACGCGATACCGATAGAGGCAAAGCCCTGCATCATCGGCGGTGCCAGAATCGACCAGTCAGCCATACCCATCCAGGCGCTCATACCGGTCAGTTTCACCGCCCAGACGCAGCCAAAGATTTCAATCATGCCCATCACCAGACAAATCTTCAGCGCCGCGCGCCAGCCGCCAAAATGGTTAGCAAAGACGCCGATGGTGGCGTTGGAGAAGAACATCGGGATAAAGCCCGGAATAATCAGAATGGAAGAGCCGCAGCCAACCAGAATACCAACGGCAATCAGCTGACCGATGGTGCCCCACATAAAGCCCCAGACCACGGCGTTTGGTGCAAAGCTATAAATTGCCGCGCAGTCGATAGCCAGTACAGCCCCAGGGATCAGACGCTGAGAGATACCGTTGAACGCCTCGGAGAGCTCGGCAACGAACATGCGCACGCCCTGAGTAATAATGAAAATAGCCACCGCGAACGAGAAGCCCGTTTGCAGGATATAGATCGTCCAGTGGGTTTTGCCCGCCATCGCCTGTACGGTGTCGATGCCGAAGGAGAGCAAAATCGCGCCGAAGAAAATGGTCATCACAATGGCTGTGGAGACGATGTTGTCGTGGAAAATATTCAGCCAGCCCGGCAGCTTAAGGTCTTCCACGCTCTCCTCTTTCTTGCCGAGGTATGGCGCCACTTTATAGGCAATCCAGGAGGCGAACTGCTGCTGGTGACCGATGGAGAAGCCGCAGCCGTCGGTCACTTCCTGGGTCGGCTTGTACATCATGTTTGAGGTAATGCCCCAATAGAGCGACACCAGTACCGCTGTGCAGATAATGGTCGTCCACATCGGGTAGCCGAAAATATAGAAAGAGACGGCGATCAACCCGGCCTGCTGGAACATGATGTGCCCGGTCAACATGATGGTACGAATACCGGTAATGCGCCGCAGCAGGACGTAACAAATATTCAGCGCCAGCGCTAACAGCACGGCATAACCCACCCAGCTGTAGGCATCCCCCATTCGCTCAATGGTTGCCATCATTGAAGCGTAGGTATCGGAGATAGCGCCGTTGATGCCGTAAACCTCAGACATTTTCGCCACCACCGGTTTAAAGGTACTGGTCAGAATGCCGGACCCGGCCTGCAGCAGCATAAAACCGATAATGGTTTTAATCGTCCCTTTAACAACGACGCTGGCGCTTTTGCGCAGCAGGATATAACCCAGGCAGGTCACAATACCCAATAGCAGCGGGGCGTTGGTCATTACCTGGTTAAAGAAAACGGTAAAGATGTTGTAGAGAATCTCCATAACACACTCCAGAAGGTGGAAGCCCTGAACGCACGCTACGCTCAGGTTTTGTTGTTACGATCACTCTAATAATCAAAAGTAATCACAACAAGATTATATTTGATTAAATGTGACACACGCCGCAAATAATCCTTCAATCTGTTATCGTATTAATTCTCATTTTCATGAAATAAAAAATAATCAATGTAAATCAATGCAATAACAGTATTCAAATATCATAAAGTACGCCTATATATCTCTTTAACCCCTGGTATTCCTTTTATGAAGGGCAAAATTCAGGATTGCAATCCTGAACAAACGGTGCCATTATTCATCAAAACAAATCACAATGTGATTACTTTTGATAATACGTGAGGGAAAGATCAATGAGTAAAGTACAAACCATCACCCGCGAATCATGGATCCTCAACACTTTTCCAGAGTGGGGTAGCTGGCTGAATGAAGAAATTGAACAAGAGCAGGTTGCACCTGGCACCTTTGCCATGTGGTGGTTGGGTTGTACGGGTATCTGGCTGAAATCCGAAGGCGGAGCCAATATCTGCGTCGATTTCTGGTGCGGTACCGGTAAACAAAGCCACGGTAACCCGCTGATGAAAAAAGGGCATCAGATGCAGCGCATGGCGGGGGTGAAAAAGCTCCAGCCAAATCTGCGCACCACTCCGTTTGTTCTGGACCCCTTCGCTATTCGTCAGATCGATGCCGTACTGTCTACCCACGATCATAACGATCACATCGATGTGAACGTGGCTGCCGCAGTTATGCAGAACTGTGGCGATGACGTGCCGTTTATCGGCCCGCAAACCTGCGTCGATCTGTGGATGGGTTGGGGCGTACCGAAAGAGCGTTGCATCGTCATGAAACCGGGCGATATCGTAAAAATAAAAGATGTTGAGATCCACGCGCTCGACGCTTTTGACCGTACCGCCCTGATCACCTTACCTGCGGATCAAAAAGCCGCAGGCGTGCTGCCGGACGGAATGGATCAGCGCGCGGTGAACTACTTATTCAAAACACCGGGTGGTAATCTGTATCACAGCGGTGATTCTCACTACTCCAACTACTACGCGAAGCACGGCAACGAACACCAGATCGACGTGGCGCTGGGCTCCTACGGCGAGAACCCGCGCGGTATTACCGACAAAATGACCAGCGCCGATATCCTGCGTATGGCTGAATCGCTGAATACTAAGGTGGTTATTCCGTTCCATCATGATATCTGGTCAAACTTCCAGGCCGATCCGCAGGAAATCCGCGTTCTGTGGGAAATGAAAAAAGACCGGCTGAAGTATGGCTTTAAGCCTTTCATCTGGCAGGTTGGCGGGAAATTCACCTGGCCGCTGGATAAAGACAACTTCGAATACCACTATCCACGTGGATTTGACGACTGCTTCACCATGGAACCGGACCTGCCTTTCAAGTCCTTCCTGTAAGACTTCTCCGGCGAGCGGTAATCGTTGACCGCTCGCCGGAAATTATCCCCGCCAGCATTAGTATTTTCACCTGATTTCAAATATCATCTTTGCTTATCACTTTTAATCGGATTTGCTCATGACGGAAGCGCAAAGACATCAAATTTTACTGGATTTGCTGGCACAAACGGGATTTGTCACCGTGGAGCAGGTGATTTCCCGGCTGGGAATTTCTCCGGCGACGGCACGACGCGATATCAATAAACTCGACGAAAGCGGCAAGCTGAAAAAAGTTCGCAATGGCGCAGAAGCCATCAGTGAACAGCGCCCACGCTGGTCACCGATGAACATTCATCAGGCGCAAAACCACGATGAGAAGGTGCGGATTGCGCGTGCGGCTTCGCAGTTGGTAAATCCTGGCGAAAGTATCGTCATTAACTGTGGCTCGACCGCCTTCCTGCTTGGACAGGAGCTGTGCGGTAAACCCGTACAAATCATTACTAACTATCTGCCGCTGGCCAATTACCTGATCGATCAGGAACACGACAGCGTCATCATTATGGGCGGGCAGTATAACCGCAGCCACTCTATCACCCTGAGCCCGCAGGGTAGCGAGAACAGCCTGTACGCCGGGCACTGGATGTTCACCAGCGGCAAAGGGCTGACCGCCGAAGGGCTGTATAAAACCGACATGCTGACAGCGATGGCGGAGCAAAAAATGCTTAACGTCGTCGGTAAACTCGCGGTGCTGGTCGATAGCAGTAAAGTTGGCGAACGCGCCGGGATGCTGTTCAGCCAGGCCGGACAAATCGACCTGGTGATTACCGGAAAGCAAGCGGATGAAGCGATCCTCAAGCAGCTTGAGGATCAGGGCGTTCAGGTTATTCGCGTTTAAAGGTGACGCTGGAAAAATTCCACCGTCGCCGCTAGCGCTTCTGGCGTAATGCGGTGACGGACGCCTTTCTGCCAGATACAGGTCAAATTATCAGCCAGCTCGTTTTTCTGTAGCGCCTGTTGCAGGCGGAAGGTCTCGCCCGGCGGCACCACATCATCCTCATCACCGTGCCAAAGCAGTAGCGGACGGCTGGCAAGCTTCGCCAACTGCTGGCTGACGTCCCACTCCACCAGCGATTCAGCACAAAATGAAGGGGAAGGGAAAAGCGTCTGTGAGAGCGAACTGAAGTAGCCTGACCCCATCAGGCAGGCCACGCTTTTCAGCTCTGGATGCTGGGTCATCATCCCCAGCGCCGTCATTCCGCCCATCGATGCTCCGGCAACCGCCAGCCGGTCATCGGCAATCCATCCCTCAGCGCGAATAGCGTCCTGCAATGCCGGAAATTCAGCAAAATTCTGCATCAGGATCGGCCAGAAGCGCTGCATCCGCCCTTGCTCGTCTCCCTGGTAACGCGCACCGTGTTCTGCCGCATCAGGCATAATGACCCGAAACCCCGCCTCCGCCAGCGCAACGGCAAAATAGCTGTAGACCCGCTTAGAAGAGGTAAATCCATGATAAAAGACGATACAAGGCAACGGAGTATCCGCAGCGCCCTGCGGGTACGCGTGAAGAACCTCCCCACCCGCAAGGTTACGCATTTCTAGTGCAATCATTTACCGTCTCCTTTCTCTATAGTGATGTGGTGTTATGTTATTACTCAAGTCTCTCGTTCGCACATGATTCATAATCTTGAGAACCAGATTACGCTTTCACGATATTTTCATTCGAAAATCGCGTACGGGATAACAATTTGGGAACATTCCCCGGAAATGACATTCAGGCTACCACTACACTATGACTATCAGGAAACGAGATATGGTTATGCGTAGGTTTACACCATGGTTACTGGCTATCGCCTTAACCGGCTGTAGCGCCCTGCAAGGGACACCAAAGGCGCCACCGCCAGCAACCGACCATCCGCAGGAGATCCAGCGTAATCAGGCGACGGATCTACAGAAAATGGGGACGGTGAGCGTATTAATGTACGGCTCGCCGATGGATGTTGAAGCTGCGCTCAAGACCAAAGCAGAAGCGGCTAAAGCGGATTACTACGTCATCATTATGATTGATGACACCATGGTTCCCGGCCAGTGGTACTCGCAGGCGATTTTGTACCGTAAATAGCGGCCAATCTTTAAGCCAGCTTTACACTGCTTTGCATCCATTCACGTTTTCCTGTGCATAATAACGTTCGGCCAGCTGTAACCTGGCAGAACGTTAGCAACGGACTGCCCTCGGGACTATGTGAAATGGAGCTGACGATGAAACGAACTTTTACCCTACCCAACCTGATGTTGACCTCGGTCACGGCCAATACTTCTGCGCAGTCAGCGGAGTTTGCCAGCGCCGATTGCGTAACCGGCCTGAATGAAATTGGCCTGATTTGCGTTAACAACATTTCAGGCAGCCAGCAGGATGTCGAACATGCCATCGCCATGCAGGCTGATGAGCAGGGCGCATCCTGGTATCGCATTGTTCAAATGTACGAAGAACAGCAGCCGGATAACTGGCGGGTACAGGCCATTCTCTATGCCTGAGGTGCCTGGCGTCCACGCCCCATCGCCCGTAAGAGCAGATCGTCCAGCGTCTGCGCATCCAGACGCATACCGCCGCGCGTATCGAGCATCATCCGACACCAGGCTTCAGCCAATGGCGGTGAAGCGAAGCGTAATACCTGCGCGCCAGTGCCCAGCATATAGGCCAGCCGGGTAATTTCCCGCCCTTGTTCTTCCAGAGGCCGCCGTAGCCACTGCTGCAGCTGACGCCATGTACGATCGAAATGACGATTCCGCCCTTTTACTTCTGCACATTCCGCCGCCAGAAGCTCTAGCGCCGCCGGTTGCTTCATCAGAACCCGCATCACGTCCAGACACATTATATTGCCCGAACCTTCCCAGATACTGTTGACCGGCATTTCGCGGTACAGACGCGGTAGCTCGCTCTCTTCGCAATAGCCTGAACCTCCCAGAACCTCCATGGCTTCGGCAACAAACGGCATCCCGGATTTGCAGATAGCAAATTTCGCTGCGGGTGTGAACAACCTTGCCCAAAGCACTTCCTGCTCATCGTCACGCCGGTCCCAGGCGCGCGCCAGCCGGAACAAAAAGGCAGTTTGCCCTTCAAGCCTCAGCGCCATTTGCCCCAGCACCTGACGCATCATCGGCTGATCGACCAAATTCTTACCAAACGCCTGGCGCTGCAGGGCGTGGTAAAGCGCCACCGAATAAGCCCGGCGCATCAGCGCGTGGCTACCCAACGCACAGTCAAAGCGAGTCAGGCCACCCATTTTGAGGATTTGACGGACGCCATCACCCTCTTCTCCTATCAACCATCCGCAAGCGTCGAAGAATTCAGCTTCACTACTGGCGTTGGATCGATTACCCAATTTCTCTTTCAGCCTTTCCAGGCGAATACCGTTACGCTGACCGTCCGGCAACAAACGGGGGACAAAAAAGCAGGAGAGACCCGCAGGTGCCTGAGCCAGAACCAGGTGCGCATCGCTTTGCGGTACCGAGAAAAACCATTTATGCCCAACGAGATGATAAAAACCTTCGGCAGTTTTCTCCGCCCGCGTTGTGTTACTCAGGACATCCGACCCGCCCTGCTTTTCAGTCATTCCCATCCCGATAAGCAGTCCACGCTTCTGATTACCCGGCACAAGATGTGGATCGTAACGATCGCTTAATAGCGGTGATAACCAGTCGCTAAATGGTTTGGGTAATGAACGCTGTAGCAATGGAATCGCAGCAAAAGTCATTGTGGTGGGGCACAGAGTCCCCGCCTCTACCTGCGCATGCAACATAAAACGGGCAGCGCGAGCGACAAAAGCGCCTTCGCGAGCATCCTCCTGCCAGGCAAGATTATGCACCCGATTAGCACACAGACCCTGCATCAGTAAATGCCAGGCGGGATGGAAACGCACATCATCAAGACGCGATCCCGTCGCGTCATAGCGCAATAGTTCCGGTGGGTTGCTGTTGGCCAGGCGCCCTAGCTCCAGCGATTCAGCCGTCCCCAGTTGTTGGCCAATGCTCGCCAGCAGATCGCCATCCCAGCCAGCGCCTTCGCGCACGGTGGCCTCACGTAGGGCAGTATCAGACAGGAACAAGTTGCTATTACATAACGGCGTAGGTTGGTTAAATACGGTATGAGTTTGCCAGTGCATTGTGTTTCCCTCCGTCAATGGCTCTACCCATAAGTATGGACAACGGCGCACTTTCCGTCACAGAACTCTGCTATAAAGTTCTCTCACAATCAGAAAGGGAATTTCATGATTCATTTAATTATTGAAGACCGGGAAAACGCACTGAACTATATTGCGCTTATCCGCCGTCACCTTCCCCATCTTACAATTAACGCCATCAAACAGAATCTGAAAACTTCAGGTTACGTCACTTCATTTGATGAAGACAAAATCTGCGATGATATTCTGGAAGAGCAGAATCCCATTGGAAATTTTCTCAATCTCATCAAAGTGTTAAAAAACAGTGGCGCGCAGCTTAAATTCATCGAACAAACGGATGATGAACAGGGAGATGAATTACCCTTGAGCCAATTGTTGGGCTATGTGGAAAGAGGGCTGGAAATTGCCCGACAAATAGAACAAGAAGATGAACGAGCGAGAAGAAGATAAGCCATTCAAACGAATGGCTTATTCAGGCAAAGAGATTAGCTGCGCTGACGCACCGCTTCAAACAGGCAAATCCCGGTAGCAACGGAAACGTTCAGCGACGAAACGCTACCGGCCATCGGGATACTGATTAATTCATCGCAATGTTCGCGGGTCAGGCGGCGCATGCCTTCGCCTTCCGCGCCCATCACCAACGCCAGCGAGCCGGTCATTTTGCTCTGGAACAGAGTATGGTCGGCCTCACCGGCGGTCCCCACGATCCAGACGTTCTCTTCCTGCAGCAGGCGCATGGTACGCGCCAGGTTGGTCACGCGAATCAGCGGAACGTTTTCCGCCGCGCCGCAGGCCACTTTTTTCGCCGTGGCATTCAGCTGCGCAGAACGATCTTTGGGTACAATCACCGCATGCACGCCAGCGGCGTCGGCACTACGTAAACATGCCCCCAGGTTGTGCGGATCGGTTACGCCATCGAGGATCAAAAAGAACGGTTGATCGAGAGAGGCGATCAGATCCGGCAGATCGTTTTCCTGGTACTGACGTCCGGGCTTCACGCGGGCAATAATGCCCTGGTGAACGGCGCCTTCGCTTTTCTCATCGAGGAACTGGCGGCTGGCGACCTGAATCACCACGCCCTGAGCTTCCAGGGCATGAATCAGCGGCATAAGACGCTTATCCTCACGGCCTTTCAGAATAAAGACTTCCTGAAAACGCTCAGGGGCGCGTTCCAGCAGTGCCTGCACCGCGTGGATGCCGTAAATCATTTCACTCATTTATCTACTCGTTTTAGGTTCTGTTATCAGTTCCCTTTACCCCACCCTCATCGCGAAATTGGGGAGACCAGGGTAAAAGAAATCCAATTACTCAGCTGTTTTCTTTTTCGCCGCGCGTTTGGCTTTGGTCGCTGCGGCGATTTTTTGCGTTTTCGCCGACGGCTTTTTCGCTTTCTTGTCGCCTTTTGGCTGAGCGGCCTTCGGCTGAGATTTGCCTTTCGGTTTGCGGAATGCGCTATCTGGCTCGAAGTTTACCTGCTTACCCGCCTGGCGACGACGGCCAGAGGATTTACCTGCTGCGCCTTTTTTCGCCTTCTCACGCTCAGTTTTGCCGACATTGCGCGGAGCGCGCTCGCTGGAGATAAGCGAGAAATCAATCTTACGCTCGTCCATGTTGACCGCTTCAACCCGCACTTCTACGCGATCGCCCAGACGATAAGTCTGACCGCCGGATTCACCGATCAGACGCTGTCCAACCTGATCGAAGCGGTAGTAGTCATTATCGAGCGAAGAAACGTGCACCAGACCATCAATAAACAGTTCATCAAGACGTACGAAGAAACCAAATCCGGTCACGCTGGCAATTACGCCTTTAAAGACATTACCGACCTGATCCAACATGAAATCACACTTCAGCCAGTCCGATACATCGCGCGTCGCTTCATCAGCGCGGCGCTCGGTCATCGAACAGTGCGCCCCCAGTTGCAGCATCTCCTCCATGCTGTAGTGCCAGCCGCCGGTCTCGGTGCTATTACCTTTATGTCCCTGCTCTTTCGCCAGCAGGTACTTGATCGCGCGGTGCAACGACAGATCAGGATAGCGACGAATCGGCGAGGTGAAGTGGGCATAAGATTGCAGCGCCAGACCAAAGTGGCCACGGTTTTCCGGGTCATATACCGCCTGCTTCATTGACCGCAGCAGCATGGTTTGCAGCATCTCCGCATCTGGTCGATCGGCAATGGACGCCAGCAGTTCCGCATAGTCTCGCGGCTCTGGCTTATTACCGCCTGGCAACTCAAGTCCCAGCTCCGCGAGAACCGAACGGAATGCCGTAATCGCTTCCGTACTGGGTTTGTCGTGGATGCGGAACAGCGCTGGCTCCTCGGCCTTTTCAACAAAGCGCGCAGCGGAAATGTTCGCCAGAATCATGCACTCTTCGATCAGCTTATGCGCATCGTTGCGCTGAGTCTGCTCGATACGTTCAATGCGTCGTTCGGCATTGAAGATGAATTTAGCCTCTTCACTCTCAAATGAGATTCCACCACGTTCTTCACGAGCACCGTCCAGCACTTTGTAGAGGTTATGCAGCTCTTCAATATGCTTAACCAGCGGCGCGTATTGCTCACGCAGGTCCTGATCGCCCTGCAGCATATGCCAGACTTTGGTGTAGGTCAGGCGGGCATGTGAGCTCATCACCGCTTCGTAGAATTTGAAGCCGGTCAGACGGCCTTTCGCCGAAATCGTCATCTCACAGACCATACAGAGTCTGTCGACCTGAGGATTCAACGAGCACAAGCCGTTAGAGAGCACTTCAGGTAGCATCGGAACTACCTGCGACGGGAAATATACCGAAGTACCACGGCTGCGCGCTTCACCATCCAGCGGTGTCCCTGGACGCACGTAGTAGCTTACATCGGCAATCGCCACCCACAGACGCCAGCCACCGCCGCGTTTTTTCTCGCAGTAAACAGCGTCATCAAAGTCGCGAGCGTCTTCACCATCAATGGTGACCAGCGGCAGATTGCGTAAATCAACGCGCCCTACTTTCGCTTCTTCCGGCACCTGCTCTTTCAAGCCTGCAACCTGTTTTTCTACTGCAGGCGGCCAGACGTAGGGGATTTCATGGGTGCGCAGGGCCATATCGACCGCCATACCTGTCCCCATGTTGTCGCCCAACACCTCAACAATTTTACCCACCGCTTTGGTGCGACGAGTTGGACGCTGCGTGAGTTCAACCACCACGACAAAGCCCATCCGCGCGCCCATAATCTCTTCTGGCGGGATCAGGATGTCGAAGCTCAAACGGCTATCATCCGGTACGACGAAGCCCACGCCCGCATCGGTAAAGTAGCGGCCCACAATCTGGCCCGTCTTTGGTACCAGCACGCGGACAATACGCGCTTCCCGACGGCCTTTACGGTCAGCGCCTAACGGTTGCGCCAGAACCTGATCGCCGTGAATGCAGGTTTTCATCTGCTCAGACGATAAATAAAGATCATCTTTACGGCCCTCAACGCGCAGGAAGCCATAACCATCGCGATGACCAATAACGGTACCTTTCAGCAGGTCGAGACGTTCCGGCAGCGCGTAGCACTGACGACGCGTAAAGACCAGTTGACCATCGCGTTCCATTGCGCGCAGTCGACGGCGCAATGCTTCTTGTTGTTCTTCGCCTTCAATATTCAGCTCTATTGCCAGCTCATCTCGGCTAGCCGGTTTTTCACGTTTTGCTAAATGATCGAGGATAAATTCCCGGCTCGGGATTGGATTAGCGTATTTTTCAGATTCGCGGTCCAGGAAAGGATCTTGTGACATGTCGGTTCCTCCGTTGTCATCTCCAGTGAAGTTTACGTCACTCCACCAGTAATAATTTATAAAGCGGTTGATTCTTTTCAACCAAATCGGCCAGCGTGTAGTTATCTAGTTCCTTGAGAAAACTCTGCGCGGCTTCTGCGAGCGCCTGCTTCAGACGACAGGCGGGCGTAATATGGCAAAATTCGCTGCTGCAATTGACCAACGAGAGCGGCTCCAGATCGCGAACAACATCACCCACACGAATCATATTTGCCGGTTTACCGAGACGAATGCCCCCGTTCTTTCCTCGTACTGCCGTCACATAACCCATGCGGCTTAGCTGATTGATTATTTTAACCATATGATTACGGGAAACGCCGTAAACCTCCGTCACCTCGGAGATGCTGGTCATTCTTCCATCCGGCAGCGACGCCATATAAATCAGCGCGCGTAATCCGTAATCGGTGAAACTCGTTAACTGCACAATCAACCTCAGGGAAAAGAAAAACAGGGTGTGTCGATAGACGTAATTACTATTGATGATAAACCAGCCAGCGCTCAGGCCGCTAATTTATTTAAATGGGGCGGGCGAACAGCAAAAACAAGAGGCGCCTGAACGGCGCCCCTGGAGAGAGTTATGCGTCGAACGGGTCGCGCAAAATCATCGTCTCGGTACGGTCAGGACCGGTAGAGATAATATCAACCGGTACGCCGGTGAGCTCTTCAATGCGTGCGATATAGTTCAGCGCCGCCTGCGGCAGACCGCTGCGCTCTTTCACACCGAAGGTGGTTTCAGACCAACCCGGCATTGTTTCATAAATCGGCTCAATACCTTCCCAGTTGTCAGCAGCCAGCGGAGTAGTGGTGACTTCGCGGCCATCCGGCATACGGTAGGCAACGCAGATTTTAACTTCTTTCAGGCCGTCCAGTACGTCCAGCTTAGTCAGGCAGAAACCAGACAGGGAGTTAATCTGCACCGCGCGACGTACCGCTACAGCATCCAGCCAGCCCGTACGACGGCGACGGCCGGTGGTGGCACCAAACTCGTTACCCTGCTTGCACAGGAACTCGCCGGTTTCATCAAACAGCTCAGTCGGGAACGGACCAGCACCCACACGAGTGGAGTAGGCTTTGATAATACCCAGTACGTAATCCACATAACGTGGACCCAGGCCAGAACCGGTCGCCACGCCACCAGCGGTGGTGTTGGAAGAGGTTACGTACGGATAGGTACCGTGGTCGATATCCAGCAACGTACCCTGTGCGCCTTCAAACATGACGAAATCGCCACGCTTACGCGCCTGATCCAGAAGGTCGGAAACATCAACGACCATCGCGGTCAGGATGTCGGCAATTGCCATCACATCATCCAGGACTTTCTGATAATCAACCGCTTCAGCTTTATAGAAATTGACCAGCTGGAAGTTGTGATATTCCATCACTTCTTTCAGTTTATCAGCGAAGGTCGCTTTATCAAACAGATCGCCAACGCGCAGACCGCGGCGAGCCACTTTATCTTCGTAAGCCGGGCCGATACCGCGACCGGTAGTACCGATAGCTTTCGCGCCGCGCGCTTTCTCACGCGCCACATCCAGCGCGACGTGATATTCAAGGATAAGCGGACAGGCTTCAGAAAGCAGCAGACGCTCGCGGACAGGGATACCACGGTCTTCCAGTCCTTTCATCTCTTTCATCAGCGCAGCCGGAGACAGCACAACACCGTTACCGATGATGCTGGTAACATTCTCGCGAAGAATACCTGATGGAATGAGATGGAGGACGGTTTTTTCACCGTTGATTACGAGAGTATGGCCTGCGTTGTGACCGCCCTGGTAGCGCACAACATATTTAGCCCGTTCAGTCAGGAGATCGACGATCTTCCCTTTACCTTCGTCACCCCATTGGGTGCCCAGTACGACGACGTTGTTACCCATTTTTCAAAATCACCGTTTGCTTAAAAATGGATTCTACCATCGCTTTTTCAGAGTTACAGCACTTTTTGCACTCAAAACGCGGTAAATTAGGCTACTTTTCACTCAGCCAATCGTTTTCCTCAACATGTAGTAGATGACGATGCCAGCGACCACAAGACCCCCGCCAAACCGACGTAATAAATTATCCGGCAGTTGGCTCATCGTGGCGACCATTCGACGCCATGCGCGCGGGTAAAGCAACGGCCCGAGTCCTTCAAGTACTAAAACCAGCGCCAGTGCCAGCCAGATTGTTGAGTTCATTATTCACCTTATTTATAGCCGCCTGGTACAACACCAGCCGCTTTTCAACTTTATGTTTGCTCTTATTTCATAATTGTCAGGTATTTCATCGTTATTATGAACTGATTTAATGAAACAAAATTCATAATCCTTTGTATTGCATGTACTTTTTTTAATTGCAAATATGCCATAGCGTATCAATCCAGATACGAGCATAAAATAATCAGGAGGATTATTATGAGAGAATTAACCGCAATTGAAATCGATGCTGTAAGTGGCGCAGGCTGGTTGCAGGATGGACTGGCATCACTCGGCAGTAAAGCCGGCTCTGCAGTATGGTCACTTGGCAGTAATCTGAGCATCGATCTGCCTGTCCTTGGTACCGTTAACCTTTCAACTATCGCACCGGGATTAGGCGAAAAAATTGGGAACACCATTGGCTCTTCCATTGGCGGAGCTATTGAAAGCACGCTGGCAGGCCTACCGCTTATCGGTGGTCTGCTGAATAAGCTGCTGGGTAACTGATCCCAATAAGCTGTAAAAAAGGCGCCTCTACGGGCGCCTTTTTGCTTACAGAATCACTTATCAGCGAGTCGCTGCCGCAGGTGATTTCATATAACGGAAGAAATCGCTGTCCGGGCTGAGAACCATCACATCCTGATTGCTCTGGAAGCTATTCTCATACGCACGCAGGCTACGGATAAAGGCATAGAAGCCCGGATCCTGACTGAAGGCATCAGCAAACAGTTTTGCCGATTCGGCATCGCCTTCACCGCGCAGAATACGCCCTTGACGCTCGGCTTCCGCCAGAGTCTTGGTCACTTCATAGTCCGCTGTCGCACGCAGTTTTTCCGCTTCTTCCTGACCTTGCGAACGATGGCGACGAGCAACCGCTTCACGCTCGGCGCGCATACGGTTGTAAATCGCTTCAGAGACTTCAGCCGGCAGGTTGATCTGTTTGATTCGTACGTCGACAACTTCAATACCCAGCGCCGCCATACTGTTCGGGTTGATCACCTGCACCTTACCGTTAGTCTCTGCTTCAATACGCTCTGCCGCTTTGGCAATCGCATCATCGGCAGCCGGGGTGCTGACTTCATCTTCTGTGCCTGCGGAACCGGAGTTCAGCGCATCGCGCACTTCAAGCGTCAGACGACCGCGGGAGTCGGTCACGATATCTTTCACATCCAGACGACCAATCTCAGAGCGCAGACGGTCAGAGAATTTACGCTTCAGCAGCACCTCGGCCTGGGAAACATCGCCGCCGCCTGTCGCCAGGTAGTAGCGGCTGAAGTCGCTGATACGCCACTTGATGTATGAATCAACGATCAGGTCTTTCTTCTCTTTAGTCACAAAGCGATCGGCCTGGTTGTCCATCGTCTGGATACGCGCATCAAGCATCTTCACGGATTCAATAAACGGAATCTTGAAGTGCAGACCCGGCGCATATACCAGAGGTTTGTTTTCATCGTCGCGCAGAACTTTACCAAAACGCAGCGTAATACCGCGTTCGCCTTCTTTGACAACAAAGATGGACATGTAGAGCACCACCAGCACGATGACAATTATCGCGATAACAGATTTACGCATCGTTATTCCCCCTGACGCTGGTAGTCGTTACGCTGCGCGTTGGCGCGGCGTTGGTCCATAATGGTGCCTCCCGTAGAGGTAGAAGCGTTACTGGCGCTGCTTGAACTGGATGCAGGCGGCAGACGCAGCAGATCGCTTGCGCCACTGCTATCGCTCTTTGCTGCCGGCGCGCCGGCGCCTTTCAGCATCTGATCCAGAGGAAGAACCATCAGGTTGCTCCCCTTATCGTTAACCAGCACCTTGCGAGTATGGCTCAGCACTTTTTCCATGGTTTCGATATACAGACGCTCGCGAGTGATTTCCGGAGCCGCTTTATACTCAGGCAGGATCTTCGCAAAGCGAGCCACCTCACCCTGCGCTTCAAGAACGGTCTGAGTCTTGTATGCGCGAGCCTCTTCAAGGATACGCTGCGCCTGACCGTTAGCACGTGGCTGAACTTCGTTGGTATAAGCTTCGGCTTCACGAATGTACTGCTGTTCGTTCTCACGCGCGGCAATAGCATCATCAAACGCGGCTTTTACTTCCTCCGGCGGGCGCGCCGTCTGGAAGTTGACGTCCAGCAGAGTAATACCCATGTTGTACGGGCGAATCGTCTCTTCCAGCTCGCGCTGGGTATCGCTACGGATGACGGTACGTCCTTCGGTCAGGATGCGGTCCATCGTGTATTTACCGATGACACCACGCAGGGCGCTGTCGGTCGCCTGACGCAGGCTGTCGTCCGCGCTGGTCACGCTAAACAGATAGCGTTCCGGATCGGTCACGCGATACTGCACGTTCATCTCTACGCGCACAACGTTTTCGTCAGACGTCAGCATGACGCCGGAAGCCGCCAGTTCACGAACGGATTCAACGTTAACCGCCTGCACGGTATCAATGAAGGTGGGTTTCCAGTTAAGGCCAGGTTCAACCAGATGGCTAAATTTACCAAAGCGAGTGACGACGCCACGTTCAGCTTCTTTAATGGTATAGAAACCACTGGCTGCCCAAATAATAACCGCAGCGGCGGCAACAATGCCGACGATACGACCGCCCATTGGGCCACGAGGTCCCTGAGAGCCGCTACCGCCGCCCAGTCCACCTTTTCCGCCACCCAGGCCACCAAGTTTTTTACTTAGCTTACGGAAGATATCATCCAGATCGGGAGGTCCCTGCTCGCGACCACCTTTGTTGCCATTTCCCCCAGAGTTGCCGCCTTGGTTATTGCTGCTTCCCCACGGGTCGCGGTCCTGTCCGTTATTACCGGGCTGATTCCACGCCATGTATATGCTCCATATTTGTTTTTGATATCCCCACAGGGGTTAATATCTTCAGGCAAGCTGCAAGGTCAAATCACGTATTCAACCAGCGCTGGCTCTTGTTTACAGAGGCGACGCCAGTCAACGATTGGCATGCGCACCTGCAGACCAACGCTACCGTCATCCTCCATCCACTCTTTCTCTATCGCCTGAAGCTGATAGAACCGACTTCTCAACCGACCTTCCTGAGGTGGTAGGCGCAGCGTATGTTGCGCCACTTCACCAGAAAGCCGTTCCGTCAAAGCCTGAAAAAGCAGTGGTACGCCAACCCCGGTCTGGGCGGAAAGCCAGACCCGGATCGGTTTATTCTCTTCATCCCTGTCGATACGCGGCTCAAAATCGTCCAGCATGTCGATTTTGTTCATGACCAGCAGCGCCGGGATTTCATCGGCCTCGATTTCAGCGAGAACCGTATTTACTGCGTCAATATTTTCCTGCACCCGGACATCGGCTGCATCAATGACATGCAGCAACAGTGTCGCCTGCCGCGTCTCCTGGAGAGTCGCTTTAAACGCGGCCACCAGATCGTGCGGCAGATGGCGGATAAAACCTACGGTGTCAGCCAGAACGGTTTCGCCAACATCAGGAACATCAATGCGGCGCAGCGTTGGGTCAAGGGTAGCGAACAGCTGATTCGCGGCGTAGACCTCAGCTTCGGTTATCTGGTTGAACAGCGTTGATTTACCAGCATTGGTATAACCGACCAGCGATACGGTCGGAATATCGGCTTTGGCACGTGACCGTCGTCCTTGTTCGCGCTGCTTCTCTACTTTTTCCAGTCGCGACAGGATCTGCATAATACGGTTACGCAGCAAACGACGGTCAGTTTCGAGCTGGGTTTCACCCGGGCCACGCAAACCAATCCCGCCTTTCTGTCTTTCAAGGTGGGTCCAACCGCGAACGAGGCGAGTCGCCATATGACGCAGTTGTGCCAGCTCAACCTGCAGTTTCCCTTCGTGGGTACGCGCTCGCTGGGCAAAAATATCTAAAATCAGGCCAGTACGATCGATAACCCGGCACTCGCATAAGCGCTCAAGGTTTCGTTCCTGCGCCGGACTCAGGGCATGATCGAACAACACGACCGATGCACCGGTCGCTTTTACGGCTTCCGCAATTTCGACAGCTTTACCTTCACCAACAAAATACTTCGGGTGCGGTGCTTTACGGCTACCGGTAATCACCTGCATTGCTTCGACACCGGCGGAAGAGGCCAGAGTTTCAAACTCCTGGAGATCTTCCATATCTTTGTCTTGCGAAAAATAGATGTGTACCAGTACCGCCTGCTCACCGGCATCATAACGGTCAAACAAGCGTAAACCCCTTATAAAATACCAGCGGGGAACGCAGAAAACCTGGCTCCCCGACGTGGAAAAACAGCATCTGCCTTATTCGGCGTCTTCGCTGTCTTGCTGCGACGCAGAAGAACCCTGCGCACCACCACCGTGGTGATAGTTATTTGTACCGCCGCCAGCATTATTGCTGTGGTGTGACACCGGGCGAGACGGGACAACAGTAGAAATTGCGTGCTTATAGACCATCTGGCTGACCGTGTTTTTCAACAGGATCACGAACTGATCGAAAGACTCAATTTGCCCTTGCAGCTTAATACCATTCACCAAATAAATAGAAACCGGAACACGTTCCCGACGCAAAGCGTTCAGGAACGGATCTTGTAAAGATTGCCCCTTAGCCATTCTCTCTTTTCCTTATATGTATGCTTGTTTTGTACTCAGAACCTTACGATTCTTAAAAAAATTACGCACGATACCCGTTCAATTGTACACGTTCAGTCCTGGCTAGCACCAACAACCTGTAATACTTTGTTGAACGCTTGTTCAGGTTGCTCACTGTCTAACCAGTGAATACCTTCCCAACCGCGCAACCAGGTGACCTGACGTTTAGCTAACTGTCTCGTGGCGCAAACACCTCGATAAACCATTTCATCATACGGGATCTCGCCATTAAGGTACGACCACATCTGGCGATATCCGACACAACGAATGGAAGGCATATCCGTATGCAAATCTCCCCGGGCAAAAAGCGCCCGCACTTCTGCTTCAAAACCTGAAGCCAACATCTGATGAAAACGCTGTTCTATGCGCTGATGGAGCAGTTCACGGCTCGCCGGGGCGATGGCGAACTGATGCACCTTATACGGCAGAGCATCACCTGACGTTTGCGTCAGTTCCGTTAAAGTTTTACCCGAAATGAAAAAAACTTCCAGTGCTCGGGAAAGTCTTTGCGGATCATTTGGATGAATACGCGCGGCTGCCACCGGATCAATCACCTGTAACTGCTGATGTAACGCGCTCCACCCCTGCTCTGCGGCCTGTTGCTCAATCCTGGCTCTAACCTCAGGATCGGCCGAAGGTAATGGTGACAACCCTTCCAACAACGCTTTGAAATACAACATGGTTCCGCCAACCAGTAGCGGAATTCGCCCGGCAGCGACGATATCTGCCATTTCGGCTAGCGCATCGCGACGAAAATCTGCCGCGGAATAAGCCTCCGCCGGGTCAAGAATATCCAGTAATCGATGCGGTGCCGCGTTGAGCTCCGCAGCATCTGGCTTAGCCGTACCGATATCCATTCCTCGATAGATGAGGGCTGAATCAACGCTAATCAACTCTACTGGCAAAACTTTACGTAAGGCGATAGCCAACGCGGTTTTACCAGAGGCCGTCGGGCCCATTAAAAATATTGCCTTAGGCAGGCTCGCCTCGGTTACATCACTCATCTTTCAGGGCATTCATCGCCGAATGTAAATCAACAGGTTGTAACAGACCACCCGGCGGCGCTTTAACCAGCTGCGGACATAAACGCTCGATATCCGCCAGTACGGCAATTGCCTGCGCCATATTCCACTGCGCATGTTCGCTCGCCAGATTACGCGCTATCCACTGCGTAATATTGCCGACGTCGAATGTTTTTTGCTGCGCCAGGTAGCCTATCAGTTCAGGAATCAAGATTTGTAAATTTTGTTGTCTTAAGGGTAAAGGCACTGCGCGAATCGTCACGTGATGCGCATCAGACTGTAGTTCAATACCGACCTGAGCCAGCGCCGACTGAGCGTGGTTCAAGGCCTGTTTTTCCTCTTCAGACACCTTTATCCGCAGCGGGATAAGCAGCGGCTGGGCGCAAACTGCCTCCACGCCCGGCGTCAACTGCGCCTGACGTAGCCAACGTTCAGCAACCGGCAAGGCCAGCAGCGCTAGCTTACCGTCGTGCTCCAGCAGCGCGCAGTCATTATCGACAATCGTCAATACGCGGCCAAAACTCTGGCTATGGCCCGCCAGACCTTCCGCTACCGGTGCGGGGGATACTGATTTTCGGTCAGCGGCCGGAGTATCCAACAGTTGACGATAGAGCGCACCCTGCTGTTTTTGATAGCCGGGCTGAGCATGCGGCCAACTGGCCCCGCCTGCGGAACCCGAAGCGGCAGATTCACGCGAACCTCCCGCATTAAAGCGCGGCGCGGCGGTCTCCTCACGATATCGTGGGGATGACGTTTCACGCGCAACCGCCGGCTGGGCGAAATGGTTGCCACCTGCCGCAATGCGGTTTTCCGGCACCTGGCGAGGCGCAGGTTCATCGCCCTCTTCTGCCAATGGCGCACTCAGTTGCTGCTGAAGCACGCTCAGCACGCCTTGATAAATAAAATCATGAACCAGCCGCGACTGATGAAAACGCACTTCATGCTTGGCCGGATGGACGTTCACATCCACCTGATGTGGATCAATCTTCAAATACAGCACAAAGGCTGGCTGCTGATCGGCGCCCAGCTTGTCCTCGCAGGCCTGACGAATCGCGTGATTAATCAGGCGATCGCGCATCATCCTTCCGTTGACATAGCAATACTGAATTTCCGCCAGCGCCGGATTGGTATGCAGGGGATCAGCCACCCAGCCGCTAAGGGTCAGATCGCCATGCTGCCACTCGATAGCCAGGGCGTGTTCAAGAAATGGCGTACCGCAAATAGCGCCCAACCGCCGCTCGCGCTGGCCGTCCTGCGACACTGCGCGATACTGACGTACGGCTTTACCGTTATGGCTGAGGTTGATAGTGACGTCGAAACGCGCCAGCGCGATGCGCCGCACGATCTCGTCAATATGACCAAATTCGGTTTTTTCGGTACGCATAAATTTGCGGCGGGCGGGCGTGTTGTAAAACAAATCCAACACTTCCAGCGTTGTTCCCACCGGATGCGCCGCCGGCTTCACGGTAACAGCCTGATCGCGCCCTTCGGCATAGGCCTGCCAGGCCTCTTGCTGTTCCTCAGTACGCGAGGTCAACGTCAGGCGGGCAACCGAGCTGATACTGGCCAGGGCTTCGCCGCGAAAACCAAGGCTGATAATCGCCTCCAGATCGTCAAGCGAGGCGATTTTACTGGTCGCATGGCGAGCCAGCGCCAGCGCCAGCTCATCTTTTTTAATGCCGCAGCCGTTATCGCGAATGCGAATTAGCTTCGCGCCGCCGCGTTCAATATCAATATCAATACGCGTCGCACCGGCATCAAGGCTATTTTCGACCAGCTCTTTGACCACCGACGCCGGACGTTCCACCACTTCACCTGCGGCAATCTGGTTAGCGAGCTGCGGCGGTAGAACCTGAATCGGCATGGCCGTCTCCTTAATTTAATAGCGTTCCATCTGACGAACCGGCGCTGGCAGTCTGCGCGGCCGTTCCGCGTGGCGCTGATTGCAGCGGGTGCTGCATAAAGTAATTACGCAGACCGTTATAAATCGCTTCTGCAACTTGCTGTTGATAAGCATCACTACCCAGCAGCCGCTCTTCACCGGTATTACTAATAAACCCCGTTTCAACAAGGATTGACGGAATATCCGGCGAGCGCAGCACGCCTAAGCTTGCATGCTCAGGGCGGCGCTTATGTAAATCGCCAATCCGCTGCAGCTGGCTTAACACATTGGTCGCCACATCATACCCGACGCGCTGGGAATGACCGAACTGTAAATCCAGTACCGCCTGGCTCAGGTAAGGATCCGACTGACTATTCGCCAACACATCGCCCGCGCCGCCCAGCAGCTCGGACTGTTTCTCATGTTGTTCGAGCCATCCGGCCATTTCACTGTTAGCGCGACGGTTAGAAAGCACCCAAACCGAGGCCCCGGTCGCGTCACGATTTGGCGCAGCGTCTGCGTGAATCGAGACAAGGAAATTCGCGTTTTGCTTACGCGCCACATCCGAACGCCCCATGACGGAAATGAAATAATCGCCGTCACGCGTCAACACCGGCTTGAACTGCGGATCGGCATTCAACAACGTGCGTAGCTTGCGCGCAATCGCGATGGTCACATTCTTCTCTTTCGTACCGTTCGGGCCAATCGCCCCTGGATCCTGACCGCCGTGACCGGCATCTATAGCGATAATCACTTTGTCATCGGTTGATACGCTACGCGCCGCAGGACGCGTTACGCTGGTTGTACTGGTCACCGCAGTGAGCCGGTCGTTATCGGCTTTAAACGGATTACGCGCAGGTTCGCTCGGACGAACAGGCTGCGCCACGGGCCGTTCAACCTGCTTAGCCACTACCGGTGGAGGCGGAGGCGGCGCATCGGCATTAATGGTAAACACCACGGTATAGTTAGAGCCGTTCTGCTGCTTCACTGCACGCGTTTTGCCATCGGCGGTCAAATCTACCAGCAAGCGCAGCGATTGCGTATCCTGAGGCGTCCCGGAACGAATGCTTCTGACCAGGTTATTACCGCTAAACTGCAGCGGCAGCCCCTGGAGTACGCCGGTCTGTTTGATATCCAGCGCTACGGTGCGTTTTCCCTGGGGGGTAAACGAATACTCAGGGTCGCCGATAAAACTAATGGTAATGCGGGCCTGCTGATCTCCATTGGAGACCTGGATATCGGATAAACTTGCCGCAGTGACCTGAATGCTGAACAGTATCAATGCGGCGGCCAGCCAACTGGTTAAGCGATACATCATCCCGTCGTCCTTCAGGCTAATTAGCCAAACGCGCCAATAAAGACTCACCTAATGAGGAGACCGCCGTTACGCGCGCCTCACGCCCTTGTGCCTGATACTCAAGGTGAATTTCAACATCCGGGTCCGGCAGTACGCCTGTGCCCTGCTGCGGCCACTCCACCAGACAAATAGCATCGTCAGTAAAGTAATCGCGGATCCCCATAAACTCGAGTTCTTCGGGATCCGCCAGGCGATACAGATCGAAGTGATAGACCATCAAATTGTCGAGGCTATAAGGCTCGACCAGCGTATAGGTCGGACTTTTCACGTTGCCACGGTGGCCGAGAGCGTGAAGAAAACCGCGGCTAAAGGTCGTCTTACCCGCGCCTAAATCGCCATACAAATAGATGACCGTCGCACCAGTACACGCCTGTGCTACGCGGTTGCCAAGGCTTAAGGTCGCCTGCTCATCGGGTAAAGGAATCACTCGGTTAATCATGGTCTACGTCAATCACATCCGGGTTAACAACACGCCTGAGCGTGGAAAAAAGATCGGTCGCCAGCATTCCGCGAGTACCGTTTCTGGCCGCCAGCCGATCGGCGGCTTCGCCGTGAACAACACATCCGGCGCAGGCTGCATCATACGGCGTTAAGTGCTGCCCTAACAATGCAGCAATAATGCCGGTCAGCACATCGCCCATCCCGCCGCTGGCCATCCCAGCGTTACCCGCATCGATAATGCCCATCTCGCCGGTTTCATTCGCCACTATCGTACCTGCACCTTTCAGCACCACGACGCCACCATAACGTTTTACCAGACGTTGCGCAGAATGTAAGCGATCGCTTTCAACTTCTGCCACAGTGACGTTCAGCAGACGGGCGGCTTCGCCGGGATGCGGCGTCAGCACGCGATTGTGACGTTTATCAGGATTGATTGCCAGCAGGTTCAGCGCATCCGCATCCCAGACCATCGGTTTGCGAAACGTCTCTACCTGACGCAGCGCATTTTTTCCCCACTCACGCTGGCCCAGCCCCGGCCCAATCGCCACAATATCCGCCCATTGCAGACTTTCGTCCAGTGAGTGAGACGTCAGCTCATGGACCATTAGCTCAGGTCTGGCGGTCAGCACAGGCGCAATATTGTCTTTATGAGTCAGTACTCGCACCAGCCCAGCCCCCGCGCGCAGCGCCGCCTCACCGCTCATCCTGATAGCGCCTGCGGTCCCCGGCTCACCGCCGATAATCACCAGCTTACCGTGATCCCCTTTGTGCGATGTTGGGCGTCGCGGCGGTAGCCAACCGGAGAGCTGTGAGGCATCGAATCGACTAAGAACCGTCGTCTGGCCTGCCAGCCAGCGCTCAAGCCCCAGAGCATGATGATGCAGCTTGCCCACGACATCGCGAGCTTTACCGGTTAGCAGCCCAGGTTTAAGCGCGATAAAGGTAATGGTATGCGCGGCGTTGATAACCGCTCCCGGCGTCGCACCGGTCTGCGCATTCAGCCCCGAGGGGATATCCAGCGCGACAACCGGTGCCGGATATGCGTTCGCACATGCAATGAGTTCCGCGACGTTTTCCCGCGGAGCGTTCTGTAGACCGGTACCGAGCAGGCCGTCAATAATCAGAGTGATTCCTTCTGGCCAGTCAATATTGGCGGCATGAATCGTGCCGCCCGCATTCAGCCACTCTTCACGCGCAATGCCAGCCTCTTCCGGCAGCGGTTTCTCGCTATCCAGCGCCAGCAGCGTAACCTGAATCCCTCGCGCATGCGCCAGGCGGGCCACCACATAGCCGTCACCGCCGTTATTGCCGTGGCCGCAGAGAATCAACCAGTGCTGGCTGGCCGGATAGTGCGTACAGGCAAGCTGAAAAGCCGCCTCGCCCGCACGGCGCATCAGTTCAAATAACGTCATCCCGAGGGTATCCGCCGCCTCTTTTTCCGCTAGTCGTAGTGCATCCGTCGACCAGATGATGTGTGGTATACTGTCGGTGTTTTTCGTCATTGTATGGTCCATCATGTCACAGCCCCTCGATCTCAATCAGTTAGCGCAACAAATTAAACAATGGGGCACAGAGTTAGGGTTCCAGCAGGTCGGTATTACCGATACCAACCTGAGCGCCAGTGAACCTAAACTGCAGGCGTGGCTGGATAAACAATACCACGGCGAAATGGAGTGGATGGCGCGCCATGGAATGATGCGCGCACGCCCTCACGAACTCCAGCCCGGTACGTTACGCGTGATTAGCGTGAGAATGAACTATCTGCCCGCTAACGCCGCTTTCGCCCGCACCCTGAAAGATCCCATGCTGGGCTACGTTAGCCGCTATGCCCTTGGGCGGGACTATCATAAACTGCTACGTAACCGCCTGAAAAAACTAGGCGAGATGATTCAGGGACAGTGTGCTTCGCTCAATTTTAGACCTTTTGTCGATTCCGCGCCGATTCTTGAGCGCCCTTTAGCTGAAAAAGCAGGGCTTGGCTGGACAGGTAAGCACTCACTTATCCTCAGTCGCGATGCAGGATCGTTTTTCTTTCTCGGTGAGTTGCTTATCGACCTCCCTCTGCCCATCGACCAACCCGTCGAAGAGGAGTGCGGGCGTTGTGTTGCCTGCATGACGATTTGCCCGACCGGCGCCATTGTTGAACCTTATACCGTTGATGCCCGGCGCTGCATTTCCTATCTGACCATCGAGCTGGAAGGTGCAATCCCGGAAGAGTTTCGCCCGCTGATCGGCAACCGCATCTATGGCTGCGATGACTGCCAGCTAATCTGCCCGTGGAACCGCTTCGCGCAGTTAACCGATGAAGATGACTTCAGTCCGCGTAAAGCGCTCCATGCGCCTGCGCTACTGGAGCTGTTCGCCTGGAACGAGCCTTATTTTTTAAAAGTGACGGAAGGATCGGCCATTCGCCGTATTGGTCATCTGCGCTGGCTGCGTAATATCGCCGTCGCATTGGGAAATGCGCCATGGGATGAAGCTAATCTGCAGGCTCTCGAGAGCCGCCGAGGTGAGCACCCACTTCTGGACGAACACATTGAATGGGCGATTGCGCAGCAAATTGCGAAGAGAAATGCCAACGTGATTGAGGTGCAATTGCCGAAGAAACTGCGGCTGGTCAGAGTGGTTGAAAAAGGGCTACCAAGAGATGCCTGATTCATTCACAGGGTGTGAATAAAAATAAAAACACATTGCGTATCAACATGCAGACATTCGTCAAGCGATCGGGTTAACACTTTGAAATGAAATTTTCTTATTGTATTTCAACAAGATAAATAAATACTATTTACATAGTGAAGTATTAACCTGAATTAAGACAAAAGATTAACCTGTGGATAAGTCTGTTCACAGTATTTTCAGGACACAACGAAAATCATCCCCGGCGCCTTCTTGCGCTGTGGATAAAATGTGTGTGATAAGAAACTTTGGAGCGGGAAACGAGACTCGAACTCGCGACCCCGACCTTGGCAAGGTCGTGCTCTACCAACTGAGCTATTCCCGCTTGGGTGTGGTGACTTTCAAATTTTGGAGCGGGAAACGAGACTCGAACTCGCGACCCCGACCTTGGCAAGGTCGTGCTCTACCAACTGAGCTATTCCCGCTTAATCTTCGTCTTTCAAGCTGCTTCTGCGTTAGCTGCCTTCACTCACTTTAGTCACTTTAGTCACTTACTTAAGTAAGCTCCTAAAGATTCGTTCAGTTGCTGCCTTGCCACAACTCGAAATCCTGTGATTAGGATGGTACTTTTCAAATTTTTGGAGCGGGAAACGAGACTCGAACTCGCGACCCCGACCTTGGCAAGGTCGTGCTCTACCAACTGAGCTATTCCCGCGTACTTCTGACCATATTTCTATGGCGTCGTGATTTGCATTTCTGCTTCGTCACGGGAGGCGCATTATACGAGAATTCGATTTACCTGCAACCCCCCTGAGAGCAATTTTTTTTGTTTTTGGTTCAAGTGACCACTTTATCACCAGACATACTCTTAAATTGCCTAAATAACCATCACATGCGGCAAAATAGCTTTTTCCAGCCCGGCTAAAGGCGCAAAATCGCTCAAGTTTATCGGCGGATACCGCCCGCTGACGGTCAACAACGATGACAACCAGGGAAATAAAATGAAAAAAGCGCTTACCGTCCTGCTGCTGACTACGCTTACTACGGGAACAGCATCGGCAACAACGCTACATTTTGGGACAACAACGGCCAATCCACCGTATGAAACCGTCAATGGTAAAAATCAGCCCACGGGTTTTGATATCGATCTGGCCAACGCGCTGTGCAAGCAGATGCAGGTTGAATGCAAATTTACCCCCCAGGGTTTCGATACGCTCATCCCGGCGCTGCGCTTTAAGAAATTCGACGCCGTTATCGCCGGTATTGAAGTGATTCCCATGCGAGAAAAGCAGGTCGCTTTCAGCCATCCCTATCGTCAGGAGCTATCCGGCGTGGTGGTCACAGCGAAGGACACAGCCCACACGTTTACCGATCTGAAAGACAAAAAAATCGGCGTCGTGAAAGGCACTATTCATCAACATTACCTGCGAGACAAACAAAAAGCCGTACATTCCGTACCTTTTGAGAGTGACGAAAGTGCCTTAAACGCGCTGAAAGAAGGCGTGATTAGCGGAGTGATCGGCGATCAGGAAACGCTGACGCAATGGCTACAGGATAATCCCGACTACGCCATTATGGACGAGCGCGCCACGGATCCCGGCTATTACGGTAAGCAGTTCGCCATTGCGGTGCGTAAAGATGACCCGGAGCTGCTGAATAACCTCAATGCTGCGCTGGACGCCGTCAAAGCGTCGCCAGAATTCCTGGAAATGGAACAGAAGTGGTTTAAATAGCAGAAAATATTGCCGGGGCGCTTCTGGCCCCGGCACAAACATTAAAGCTTAATGAAGTGCTCGCGATAGTAAGCCAGTTCAGCCACCGACTCACGAATATCATCCATCGCCTGATGCGTCCCTTGTTTCTTAAAGCCGTCGAGAATTTCCGGCTTCCAGCGACGTGCCAGCTCTTTCAGCGTGCTGACGTCCAGATAGCGGTAGTGAAAGTACGCTTCCAGTTCTGGCATATATTTAAACAAGAAGCGACGATCCTGGCCGATGCTATTGCCGCAGATCGGCGACTTACCGGCCGGTACCCATTTTTTGAGAAATTCAATCGTCGCCAGCTCTGCTTCGCGATCGCCCTGGGTACTCGCCTTTACCCGCTCCACCAGCCCGCTGCCGGTATGGGTACGCACGTTCCACTCGTCCATCAATGCCAGTTGCGCATCGGACTGATGCACGGCAATCGTCGGGCCTTCCGCCAGAATGTTCAGATTTGCGTCAGTCACCAGGGTGGCGATTTCAATGATGCGATCGCGCTCCGGATCCAGCCCCGTCATTTCAAGATCGATCCAAATCAGGTTGTTTTCATCTGCACTCATGTTATTTTCCACCCTTCTTACGTCACTATATTCATCTAAAATAGCGTGTATCATAGAGGTTTTGCCCGTACAGGGCGACCAGGAGCCAGTTCGATTGAGTAAAAATAAACTCTCCAAAGGCCAACAGCGCCGCGTGAAGGCCAACCACCAGCGCCGCCTGAAAACGACTTCGGAGAAGGCCGATTTTGATGACAACCTGTTCGGTGAGAAATCCGAAGGGATCGTCATTAGCCGCTTTGGCATGCATGCCGATGTCGAATCCGCCGACGGTAGCGTCCACCGTTGTAATATTCGCCGCACTATTCGTTCGCTGGTTACCGGCGATCGCGTGGTCTGGCGGCCCGGCAAAAGCGAAGCTGACGGCGTGAACGTTAAGGGCATCGTTGAAGCCGTTCATGAACGAACATCCGTGCTGACGCGCCCGGATTTCTACGACGGCGTCAAACCCATCGCTGCCAATATCAATCAGATTGTCATTGTTTCCGCGATCTTACCTGAGCTTTCTCCTAATATTATCGATCGCTATCTCGTGGCCTGCGAGACGCTGAACGTTGAGCCGCTGATTGTCCTCAATAAGATCGATCTCCTGGACCAGGAGAGCATGGACTTCGTCAACGAGCAAATGGATATTTATCGCCATATTGGCTATCGCGTTCTGATGGTTTCCAGCCGCACTCAGGATGGTTTAAAGCCGCTCGAAGAGGCGCTCACCGACCGTATCAGCATCTTTGCCGGCCAGTCCGGGGTAGGAAAATCGAGCTTGCTGAATGCTCTATTAGGCCTGCAGGATGATCAAATCCTCACGAACGACGTTTCTGATGTCTCCGGTCTGGGGCAGCACACCACCACGGCCGCACGCCTGTACCACTTCCCGCACGGCGGCGATGTCATTGACTCGCCGGGCGTACGCGAGTTCGGCCTCTGGCATCTCGACGCGGAACAAATCACCCACGGCTTTGTCGAATTCCATGATTATTTAGGCCGTTGCAAATACCGCGACTGCAAACACGATACCGATCCGGGCTGCGCCATTCGTGAAGCGGTGGAAAATGGCGAAATCGCCGAAAGCCGCTTTGAAAACTATCATCGCATTCTGGAAAGTATGGCGCAGGTACAGGTAAAAACGCGTAAAAGCTTTTCATCAACCGATGACTGACATTTAAGCTGAGCATCGTTAGAATCGTCCCCTTTTTTTTCAGACCCCCGCTGACGCGCGGGGTCAGGAACGACAAATCATGGCCTGGAGGCTACCTTGTTAAACGATCTTAAACTTTCACTGCAATACATTCTGCCTAAACTGTGGCTCACCCGCCTCGCAGGCTGGGGTGCGCGCAAGCGAGCAGGCTGGCTGACAAAACTGGTCATCGATCTGTTCGTGAAATACTACAAGGTCGATATGAAAGAGGCGCAGAAGCCTGACACCGCCAGCTATCGCACCTTTAACGACTTCTTTGTTCGCCCGCTGCGTGATGACGTCCGCCCGTTAAACACCGATCCTGGCGTACTTGTCATGCCTGCCGATGGCGTCATCAGCCAGTTGGGGGCGATTGAAGACGACAAAATTTTACAGGCCAAGGGCCACAACTACAGCCTTGAAGCGCTGCTGGCCGGCAACTATCAGATGGCCGACCTGTTCCGCAACGGCAGCTTTGTCACAACCTATCTCTCGCCGCGCGACTACCACCGCGTTCATATGCCGTGCAACGGTATTCTGCGCGAAATGATTTATGTGCCTGGCGATCTGTTCTCCGTGAATCACCTGACCGCGCAAAACGTACCGAACCTGTTTGCCCGCAATGAACGTGTCATCTGCCTGTTCGACACTGAGTTTGGCCCAATGGTACAAATTCTGGTTGGCGCCACTATCGTCGGCAGCATTGAAACCGTATGGTCCGGTACCGTAACGCCGCCGCGCGAAGGCATCATTAAGCGATGGACCTGGCCTGCTGGTGATAGCGAAGGCTCCGTCGCTCTGCTTAAAGGCCAGGAGATGGGCCGCTTTAAGCTGGGCTCTACGGTTATCAACCTGTTTGCTCCAGGCCAGGTGAAGCTGGTTGAGCAGTTACAAAGCTTGTCGGTAACCAAAATAGGCCAACCGCTGGCGCTCGCGCCTGAAGCCATTACCCCGGATGAACCTGCTCCGCTACCGGCTGAGGAAGTCCGTGCTGAACATACCGCCAGCCCGCTGGTTGACGATAAACAAGACGAAGGTTAATTCCTGAGAGAAAAAGGTTACGCCGTGCGCCTGATATACACTTTCCTGCTGGCCTGGTGCCTCAGTTTCGGGGCGTACGCAGCGACAGCCCCGGATGCTAAACAGATAGCTCAGGAACTGGAACAGGCGAAGGCGGCGAAACCCGCCCAGCCTGAAACCGTTGAAGTTCTGCAATCTGCCCTGAACGCGCTTGAGGAGCGTAATACTTCTCTTGAGCGCGCCCGGCAGTACCAGGATGTTATCGATAACTTCCCCAAACTCTCGCAAACCCTGCGCGCGCAGCTCAATAATCTGAGCGATGAGCCGCGCCAGGTTTCCACTACCCTCACCTCTGATGCGCTGAACCAGGAGATTCTCCAGGTCAGCAGCCAGTTGCTGGAAGCCAGCCGTAAAGCTCAGCAGGAACAGGATCGCGCCCGCGACATTGCCGACTCGCTCAACCAGTTGCCTCAGCAGCAGAGCGATGCCCGCCGTCAGTTGAACGAGGTTGAACGCCGGATTGGCGCGCAAAACAGCAATACGCCGCTAGCGCAGGCGCAGAATCTTAGCCTGCAGGCGGAATCCGCACGACTGAAAGCGCTGGTCGATGAACTGGACCTGGCGCAGCTTTCCGCGAATAACCGCCAGGAGCTGTCGCGGATGCGCTCCGAGCTGGCGCAGAAAGAGAGCGAACAGCTCGACGCCTGGCTGCAGGCGCTGCGTAACCAGCTCAATAACCAACGGCAGCGCGAGGCGGAAAAAGCGCTGGAAAGCACCGAACTTCTGGCGGAAAACAGCGAAAATCTGCCGCCGGATATCGAAGCGCAATTCAAAGTTAACCGCGAGCTGTCGCAGGCGCTGAACCAGCAGGCCCAGCGGATGGATTTGATCGCCTCGCAGCAGCGTCAGGCAACCAATCAAACCCTACAGGTGCGCCAGGCCTTAAATACCCTGCGCGAACAGTCCCAGTGGCTGGGTTCGTCCAATCTGCTTGGCGAGGCCTTGCGCGCGCAGGTAGCACGGCTGCCGGAAATACCGCGACCACAGCAGTTGGATACGGAAATGGCTCAGCTGCGTGTCCAGCGCCTGCGCTATGAGGATCAGCTCAGCAAACAGCCGCAGCTAAGACAAATTCGTCAGGCGGACGGCGAACCGCTCACCAGCGAGCAGAACCGCATTTTGCAGGCCCAGATGCGTACGCAGACAGAGCTGCTTAACTCACTGTTGCGCGGCGGCGATACGCTTATGCTCGAACTGACCAAGCTGAAAGTCGCTAACGGTCAACTGGAGGATGCGCTAAAAGAGATAAACGAAGCGACCCACCGCTATCTGTTCTGGACCTCCGACGTCAGCCCAATTGGTTTCTCATGGCCTCTGGAGATAGTTCAGGACTTACGCCGTCTGATCTCGCTCGATACCATGAGCCAACTCGGCAAAGCCAGCATGATGATGTTGACCAGCAAAGAGACCATCCTGCCGCTCTTCGTTGCGCTCATTCTGGTCGGGTTCAGCATCAGCTCGCGCCGCCACTTCACCAGCTTCCTCGAGCGCTCCAGCGCGCGTGTGGGTAAGGTTACCCAGGATCACTTCTGGCTTACGCTGCGCACGGTATTCTGGTCAATACTGGTGGCCTCGCCGCTGCCGGTTCTGTGGATGACGCTGGGCTACGGTCTGCAGTCTGCCTGGCCTTTCCCGCTGGCCGTGGCGATTGGCGATAGCGTCACCGCAACAGTGCCGCTGCTGTGGGTGGTAATGATTTGCGCGACCTTCGCCCGTCCGAACGGCCTGTTCATTGCCCACTTTGGCTGGCCGCGCAGCCGCGTCAGCAAAGCAATGCGCTACTATCTGATGAGCATCGGGCTGATTGTGCCGCTCATTATGGCGCTGATTACCTTCGATAATCTCAACGATCGCGAGTTCTCCGCCTCGCTGGGCCGCCTCTGCTTTATGCTGATTTGCGGCGCGCTGGCGATGGTAACCCTAAGCCTGAAACGCGCCGGAATACCGCTGTATCTCGATAAAGAAGGTAGCGGCGACAATATGGTGAACCGGCTGCTATGGAATATGCTGCTCGGCGCGCCGCTGGTGGCGATGCTGGCGGCGGCGGTTGGCTACCTCGCCACATCGCAGGCGCTGCTTGCCAGACTTGAAACCTCGGTTGCCATCTGGTTCCTGCTGCTGGTGGTTTATCACATCATTCGCCGCTGGATGCTAATTCAGCGCCGCCGCCTGGCGTTCGATCGCGCGAAGCACCGACGGGCGGAGATCCTCGCCCAGCGGGCTCGTGGTGAAGAAGAAGTGCAGCATACCAGCAGCCCGGAAGGTTCAATGGAAGCCGAGGTCAGCGAGGTCGATCTCGATGCCATCAGCACCCAGTCATTACGTCTGGTACGCTCTCTGCTAATGCTTATCGCACTGGTGTCGGTCATCGTGCTGTGGTCGGAGATCCATTCCGCATTCGGTTTCCTGGAAAACATCTCGCTGTGGGACGTGACCTCTACGGTGCAGGGAGTTGAGAGCCTGGAGCCGATTACCCTTGGCGCGGTGCTCATTGCCATCCTGGTGCTGATTATTACCACTCAGTTGGTGCGCAACCTGCCGGCCTTGCTGGAGCTGGCAATTCTTCAACACCTGGAGCTGACGCCAGGAACCGGCTACGCCATCACCACCATTACCAAATATCTGCTGATGCTGATCGGTGGCCTGGTCGGCTTCTCGATGATTGGGATTGAGTGGTCGAAGCTGCAGTGGCTCATTGCCGCCCTCGGTGTCGGCCTCGGTTTTGGTTTGCAGGAGATCTTCGCCAACTTTATCTCCGGCCTGATTATCCTGTTTGAGAAGCCAATACGTATCGGCGATACGGTGACTATCCGCGACCTCACCGGCAGCGTTACGCGCATCAACACCCGCGCTACGACTATCAGCGACTGGGACCGCAAAGAGATTATCGTGCCAAACAAGGCGTTCATCACCGAACAGTTTATCAACTGGTCGTTGTCGGATTCCGTTACCCGCGTGGTCTTAACGGTACCTGCGCCAGTGGATGCCAATACCGAAGAGGTGGCGCAGATCCTGCTGACCGCCGCGCATCGCTGCTCGTTGGTCATTGACCCCCCCGCCCCGGAAGCTTTCCTGGTTGACCTGCAGCAGGGGATCCAGATTTTCGAGCTGCGTATTTTCGCCGCCGAAATGGGCCACCGCATGCCGCTGCGCCACGAGATGCACCAGCTGATTCTGGCTGGATTCCGCGAACACGGTATTGATATGCCGTTCCCGCCGTTCCAGATGCGTCTGGAAAGCATTGATGGCAGAAAAAGCAGCAGATCGCTGACATCGGCGGGGAAAACCAGCCGTTCGCCCGGTAGTCTGTAAAAGTATGGCCTTGCCTGAACGCAGGCAAGGCCAGCCTTTTAGCGCTCAGCGACCACCAATTCTACCGCCGTACGTCGGCGGTAATTCTCATAAATCCCCAACGCCAGTAGCGAAAAGAAAATCGGCCCGCCAAGCATCCACATCGCGCTACTCCAGTCCCCCGCATCCATCACCGGCTGAATCACGGTAAAGATATTCGCAAATGCGACCACCAGCACAACCACGGTGGTCGCCAGCAGCGTTGAGCCACGATGTTTGAAAATCACAAAGGGGCGGTCAAGATTCCGTTTAGCCTTAAAGAAAGGAAATGCCAGCGTTAAAAACAGATACGGCAGCGTCATAGAGACATTCGCCATCAGCGTCAGCTTGTTATAAAACGCCGATGCGGTATCGCCGCCAAAGGAAACCAATAAAATAAACACGCTTACCAGCAGACACTGCCACCACATAGCGTTAGCTGGCATGCCGTTAGTATTAATTCGCGTCATTGATGAGGGCCAGAGCGCTTTTGGCGTCCCCTGGATGATCGCTTTCAGCGGCGAGTAGCTCAGCGTAAAAAAAGCGCCGGTATAGGCGAGGAACATCGATAGTCCGGTGATTCTGGCAAACCATAATCCGGTCGCTGCGGCAACGGCAGGCGGCAGATGCATCGCATTGCCAAGGGTTGCGCCAAGGCTGGTCATCAGCACATAGGTGATATTACCGAGGTTGGTCGAACGATGACTGAGTACCTGCTGCCAGTTAGCGCTGACGCCCCACAGGACAATCGCCAGCGAATAGCCAATAGAAATAACGATCGCAGCGATAATAATCCCTTTCGCAAAGTTCTTTTCCGGCTTCTCGGTTTTATCCACCAGCCCGCCAACCGCTTCAATACCGCCGTAGGCAAATATGGCAAAAACCACAAACGACAGCATCGCCAGGCCAGATTGATACCCAGGGTTAGGCGATACGGTGAAATCCAGCGGCTGGGCAAAATGGCCGCCGTTGAGCAGTAAAATAGCCAGACTCACCAGCAACAGCACCAGATTCAACCCCATTACCGCGATCCCGCCGACGGCGGTAATTTTAGCGATTTTATTAATCCCCTTAACCGCCACAAAGGTCACCAGTATCATCCAGCAGGCGGCAAGAATACCGACCGTTTGCGTTGAGGTTAGCCCGGCGATAGCCCAGGATTGCGTTTTATCCGCACCGAATAAGAATGTGGAAAACGGCACCCAAATTTTAGCCGCCGTGCTGACCATCCAGACCACATAGGATGAAAACCACATAAAGGTGCCAATAAACGCAAAACGCGGACCAACGCTATGATTCATCCATGAATAAATCCCGCCCTCCTCCTTACGATAAGCCGATCCCATCTCGGCCATCATCAGCGCAAAAGGGATAAAGAAAAACAGAGCAGAGAAGAGATAAAACGGCATCGCGCTATAGCCCATCAGGTAAAACGCGGAAGGGCTGTTTGCAAAACCAAATACGGAGGTGAAGATCATTAAAATCAGCCCAATCAGGCTCATCTTCTTAATTTGCTGGTGCATAAATCTATCCAAACGCGAGCGTCACAGACGGGTGACGTCAGACAATCAAAAAATTGAGCGCGGATAGTAGCAAAAGCCCGAAGGGTTCTTGTGGGTATAAGGGCTAAAAGCGCGGGCTTCCCTTTCTATTATCGAAAGGGAAGCAGAGAGGACAATCAGGCGCGGTCGACGGTAAAGGAGATGACGTCGCCGATGCTTTCGGCACCCAGCGCCAGCATCACCACGCGATCAACGCCCAGCGCCACGCCGGAGCAATCCGGCAAACCTGCTTCCAGGGCTGCCAGCAGGTTATGATCGATGGGCTGTTGCGGCAGGCCGCGAGCCGCGCGCTTGCGGTTATCCTGCTCAAAACGCTGCCGCTGTTCGCGCGCGTCAGTCAGCTCATGGAAACCGTTCGCCAGTTCAATGCCTTTGTAATAGACCTCGAAACGCTCTGCAACGCGGTGATCTTCGGTGCTGATTTGCGCCAGCGACGCCTGGCTTGCCGGGAAGTGATAAACAAACGTCGGGCGATCTTTACCAATATGCGGCTCGACGCCCATCGCAAAGAGCAACTGGAGCAGCGTGTCCCGGTCTTCTTCCGTATCGGCAATATTGCTCAGATCCAGCTTCGCCGCGACTTCGCGCAGCTGCGTTTTATCCGCAGACAGCGGGTCTATTTCCAGATGACGCTGGAAGGCCTGCTGATAAGAGAGGCTTTCGGCTGGCTGGCAGTCCAGAACCTGCTGTAACAGATCGTCGACTTCGTTAATCAACCGGTACATGTCATAGCACGGACGATACCACTCCAGCATGGTGAATTCCGGATTATGGTGGCGCCCCATCTCTTCATTACGGAAGCTACGGCATAGCTGAAACACCGGGCCACAGCCAGCAGCCAGCAGGCGCTTCATGTGGTACTCCGGGCTGGTCATCAGATACAGGTTCAGTCCCTGAGAATGCCCCGGCCCTACGAAACGCGTTTCAAACGGGACCATATGGATATCCGTCACCGTCGCCTGACTCATGCAGGGCGTCTCCACCTCCAGCACGCCGCGGTCGGTAAAGAAACGACGAATTTCCGTCATCACCGCTGCACGTTTTAATAGATTTGGAATGGATGCGCTCGGCTGCCAGGTTGCCGTTTCGCTCATGGTACTTTCTCCGATTTGAAACAAGGGCACGAAGTCTACTCGTAACCGTCGAATGAAACAAATTTTGTGCGAATTCGCCAATGCACTACATATGCTTAATTTATTGATAACCCAAAAGCATAAAGCAAACAGATAAACAACCGCACAGAACGATAAAAAAATCGAACACGTCAATTTTCCCCAGTGACCCTACGGCTATACTCCTTACCTATAAAGGAGCAGTGATACATTTTCGCCAGCCCGGCGGCGAAATAAACAAAAAACTGGAGGAATGTCGTGCAAACTTTTCAAGCCGATCTTGCCGTAATTGGCGCTGGCGGAGCAGGTCTACGCGCCGCAATTGCCGCCGCGCAAGCTAATCCAAATGCAAAAATCGCTCTAATTTCAAAAGTCTATCCTATGCGCAGCCACACCGTTGCCGCTGAAGGAGGTTCCGCTGCCGTTGCGCAGGATCATGATAGCTTTGAGTACCATTTCCACGACACCGTTGCTGGTGGCGACTGGCTGTGTGAGCAGGACGTCGTCGACTACTTCGTGCATCACTGCCCTACGGAAATGACCCAGCTTGAGCAGTGGGGATGCCCGTGGAGCCGCCGTCCCGACGGCAGCGTCAACGTCCGGCGCTTCGGCGGTATGAAGATCGAACGAACATGGTTCGCTGCTGATAAAACCGGCTTTCATATGCTGCACACCCTGTTCCAGACTTCTCTTCAATTTCCGCAAATCCAACGCTTCGATGAACATTTTGTCCTCGATATTCTGGTCGATGACGGTCAGGCGCGCGGTCTGGTCGCGATGAACATGATGGAAGGGACGCTGGTGCAGATCCGCGCCAACGCGGTCGTTCTGGCGACCGGCGGCGCTGGACGTGTTTATCGCTACAATACTAACGGCGGTATCGTCACTGGCGACGGTATGGGCATGGCGCTCAGCCACGGCGTACCGCTACGCGATATGGAATTCGTGCAATATCACCCAACCGGCCTGCCGGGTTCCGGTATCCTGATGACCGAAGGCTGCCGAGGCGAAGGCGGGATTCTGGTCAACAAAAACGGCTACCGCTACCTGCAGGATTACGGCATGGGTCCGGAAACCCCGCTGGGCGAACCGAAAAACAAATATATGGAGCTGGGTCCGCGCGATAAGGTCTCCCAGGCTTTCTGGCACGAATGGCGTAAAGGCAACACCATCCCAACGCCGCGAGGCGATGTGGTCTATCTCGACCTGCGTCATTTGGGCGAGAAAAAACTGCTTGAACGCCTGCCGTTTATCTGTGAACTGTCAAAGGCCTATGTTGGCGTTGATCCGGTGAAAGAGCCGATTCCGGTACGTCCAACCGCGCACTACACCATGGGCGGCATCGAAACCGATCAGCAGTGTGAAACCCGCATCAAAGGTCTCTTTGCAGTCGGCGAATGTTCATCAGTCGGTCTGCACGGCGCCAACCGTCTTGGCTCCAACTCGCTGGCAGAACTGGTGGTCTTTGGCCGCATGGCCGGCGAACAGGCCATGCAGCGCGCAACCGAAGCGGGTGAAGCCAACAGCGCCGCTCTGGATGCGCAGGTTGTCGATATCGAGAAGCGCCTGAAAGATCTGGTGAATCAGGAAGGTAACGAGAACTGGGCGAAAATCCGTGACGAAATGGGTCTGTCGATGGAAGAAGGCTGCGGTATCTACCGTACGCCGGAGTTGATGCAAAAAACGGTGGATAAACTGGCCGAGCTGCAGGAACGCTTCAAGCGCGTGCGCATCACCGATACCTCCAGCGTGTTCAATACCGACCTGCTTTATACTATCGAACTGGGCCATGGTTTGAACGTTGCAGAGTGTATGGCGCATTCCGCCCTTGCACGTAAAGAGTCCCGCGGCGCGCATCAGCGTTTAGATGAGGGCTGTACCGAGCGTGACGACGTCAATTTCCTCAAGCATACGCTCGCTTTCCGCGATGCGGACGGCAACACGAGCCTTGAGTACAGTGATGTAAAAATCACTACTCTGCCGCCAGCAAAACGCGTGTACGGCGCTGAAGCGGAAGCAGCTGAGAAGAAGGAGACGACGAATGGCTGAGATGAAAAACATGAAAGTCGAAGTGGTGCGTTACAACCCGGAAGTGGACGTCGCACCGCACAGCGCTTTTTATGAAGTGCCCTACGATGAGCAAACCTCACTGCTTGATGCCCTGGGCTACATCAAAGACAACCTTGCGCCAGACCTGAGCTATCGCTGGTCCTGCCGTATGGCGATTTGCGGCTCCTGCGGCATGATGGTGAACAAAGTGCCAAAACTGGCCTGTAAAACCTTCCTGCGCGAGTACACCAAAGGCATTAAAGTTGAGGCGCTGGCCAACTTCCCGATTGAGCGCGATCTGGTGGTCGATATGACCCACTTTATTGAAAGCCTGGAGGCCATTAAACCGTACATCATTGGCAACCCGCGCACACCTGACCAGGGTCCAAACAAGCAGACTCCGGCGCAAATGGCGAAGTACCACCAGTTCTCCGGCTGCATCAACTGCGGTCTGTGCTACGCGGCCTGCCCGCAGTTTGGTCTTAACCCGGAGTTTATCGGCCCGGCAGCGATCACCCTCGCTCATCGTTACAACGAAGATAGCCGTGACCACGGTAAAAAGGAACGTATGGCGCAGCTTAACGGCCAGAATGGCGTCTGGACATGCACTTTCGTGGGCTACTGCTCCGAAGTCTGCCCTAAACACGTCGACCCGGCGGCCGCGATCCAGCAGGGCAAAGTAGAAAGCTCGAAAGACTTTCTTATCGCCACCCTGAAACCACGCTAAGGAGTGCAGTATGACGACTAAACGCAAACCCTACGTGCGGCCGATGACGTCCACCTGGTGGAAAAAACTGCCGTTTTATCGCTTCTATATGCTGCGTGAAGGCACGGCGGTTCCCACGGTCTGGTTCAGCATTGTGCTGATTTACGGACTGTTCGCACTGAAGCATGGTGCGGAGAGCTGGGCGGGTTATATCGGTTTTCTGCAAAATCCGATTGTCGTGATCCTGAACCTGATCACGCTTGCAGCCGCGCTGCTGCATACCAAAACCTGGTTTGAGCTGGCACCGAAAGCTGCCAATATTATCTTCAAAGGCGAGAAAATGGGGCCAGAGCCAATTATTAAAGGGCTTTGGGTAGTCACTGCGGTCGCCACCGTGGTGATTCTGTTTGTCGCCCTGTTCTGGTAAGGAGGCTGGAATGATCAATCCCAAACCAAAACGTTCTGATGAACCGGTATTCTGGGGACTGTTTGGCGCAGGCGGCATGTGGGGAGCGATTATCGCCCCTGTGATCGTGCTGCTGGTAGGCATAATGCTACCGCTCGGTCTCGCGCCCGCAGATGCCTTCAGCTACGAACGCGTGCTGGGTTTTGCCCACAGCTTTATTGGCCGCGCATTCATTTTTCTGATGATTGTCCTGCCGCTGTGGTGCGGCCTCCACCGTATCCACCATGCAATGCATGATTTGAAAATTCATGTACCCAACGGTAAGTGGGTCTTCTATGGCCTGGCGGCGATTCTGACCGTCGTCACGCTGGTCGGTATATTGTTCATCTAAACCAATAGCCGGAGCCGTATCGACATCGGCTCCAGTAAGCCCGGTAGCATTATGTTACCGGGCTCTCTTCTCAAGAAAATTCCACCGCATTTTTCCTGCCTGAATCTACACTTAGCTTAAAACTGGCGAGGAAATATTATGCGTCTGCTACCTGTTATTGCTGTTGTTGCCGCTTCATTTTTGCTTGTCGCCTGTAGCACACCGACGCCTCCTCCAGGCGTAACCGTAGTCAGTCCATTCGATACGCAACGCTATCTTGGCACCTGGTATGAAATTGCACGCTTTGATCATAGTTTTGAAAGCGGTTTAGAAAAGGTCACCGCGACCTATAGCCTGCGCGATGACGGCGGGCTGAACGTGGTGAATAAGGGATACAATCCCGACCGGGGGATGTGGCAGAAAAGCGATGGTGTTGCCTACTTTATCGGGGAGCCCACGCGCGCCGCGCTGAAAGTCTCGTTTTTCGGCCCCTTCTATGGCGGCTATAACGTGATTGCGCTGGACAAGGATTATCGCTATGCGCTGGTTTGCGGGCCAGACCGCGACTATTTGTGGCTGCTGGCACGCTCGCCGAAAATCCCGCCGGAAGTGAAACAGCAAATGCTGGATATCGCTACCCAGCAGGGATTCGACGTGAGTAAGCTCTTATGGGTCAATCAGCATTATTAATGGGCGCTGATTTTCAGGCCAATAATACCAATCACGATACACGCCAGGCTGGCAATGCGCATCGGACTGGCAGATTCCCCCAGGAGAATAATTCCTGTAACCGCTGCGCCGACCGCGCCAATTCCGGTCCATACGGCATAAGCGGTACCTACTGGCAGCGTTTTCATCGCCCATGACAGCATCGCCATGCTGATAACCATCGCGGCAATGGTTATCACGCTGGGTACCAGACGACTAAAACCATGGGTATATTTCAGACCGACTGCCCACACGACTTCCAGCAGACCAGCGATAAACAGAACTAACCAGGACATATGGCTCCTTTGATGGGGCCGTCCCCAGATGTGAAACGCTTACGGGTCGTCCCGTAAGGTAGTTGATGAACCGCAGGAATTATACACAACGAGACTAAATTGACATCCTCCCCGCCCTAAAGGACGGGGATTCCTACAGCCAGACGGCAATGCCCTGCCGCGAGAATATTCTTTGCGGCGTTTACGTCGCGGTCATGAGTTGTTCCGCACTCACAACAAGTCCATTCTCTTATTCGCAGGCCTGCTCTACCTTTCGGACTGTTATCGGATATTGATCCGCAACACGAACAAGCCTGGGTGGAATATCTTTCGTTGACCACTTCGAACACCACTGAGCGCGCAATCGCTTTATATTCCAGTTGTGTTTTGAGCATCGCCCAGCCAGCGTCCAGAACGCTTTTAGCCATTTTGGTTTTGACCAGTTTCTTACTGCTCACGTCGCCCACGAATATCGCCGCATTGTTATTAACCAGTGCCGTGCTGAATTTGTGCAGGGCATCTTTGCGGCGGTTCTTAATTTTGGCGTGTATGGCGCGTACACGGGCTTTTTTATTCGCCCGTTGCGCCTTGCCTAATGCCGATTCAAGGTTGCGATAGAACTTACCGGCAACCAGCTTTTCACCTTCTGACGGGGTGGCGTAGTCCTTCAACCCCAGATCAACACCCACGGCAGTTGTGCCAGTGGTCGGGGCGGTTTCGACCTCTACGCAGATATTGAAGTACCAGCGGCCCCGACTATCTTCGGAAAAGCTGCCTGCGCGGAATTTAAAGCCCGCCAGGCCGTAGCTATCCCAGACCTTAAAGTAGTGCCCGGCAAACTTAACGCAGCCGTTCTGCCATTGCGCAGCTCGCGATTTAAACGGCACCCAGCCCAGAGAGCGGCGAGCACCACCACTGACGCGCCAGCGCAACCGGGAGCGCTTGAACTGTTTCCGTGCCTTGCCGTGGCTGGCGATCACTTCCTGCACCGTGGCACTGCCGATGGAATAGCCGCGCTCTTTCTGAATACCTGCTGTTATCTTCTGAACATCAAAGGCTGACAGCCATTGCGGTTTCTGCGCACCAAAAGCGCCAGCGTTGCTATATGCCGCGCTGGTTATCTCGTTTGCCAGATTAAAGACCTGATTGACCTCAAAGGCCATTTGCCGCAAAACGGCGACGTGGCGGTCTTTAACCCGGACTGATAGTGTTTTGGTCTGAATGTTCACACTGTATGTATAAACAATGTTTGTGCAGTTATTATTGACGGGCATCAATGAGCGGGCTGTCGCCCGCTTCGCTCTACCTCCCAGACCTAAAAGGACGGGGCTTCCCGCGAAAAGACCTGGTGAGAAAGAACGGTACGACCGATGGCCGTACCGCCATGGTCTATTGCTGAGCTTTGGTAGCGGCACCCGAAATCGCGCTGCCGCCTTCTGAAATATCCTGACCAACACCGCGCGTGGTGTTACATGCGGTCAACACAGAGGAGAGAGCCAAAACCGTAAAGAACGCTGCAATCGTTTTTTTCACCATAATGTCATCCTTATTAACCAGTTTTAGTTATCGTGCTCTATAAGCATAGACAACCTGGACCAGGATGAATGGAGCTCAACGCTTTTTAAGAGAAAAAGAGATCAGAAGTGAATTGAGGGAGAGGACGCAATTTATGAATGAGAATCGCCTGATGAAATCAGGTTAGCTGACAGCATGAGAAATAGCGTGTCCCAGACTTTGGATATCTTCACCTACGCCTCGAGCCGTATTGCATCCAGCCAGCAGTGAACCGCTCAAAAATAACAGTAGCAAAAGTTTGAGTGTACGATTCATCTTCCCTGCCTGCTCTTTCGACCTGTAGAGGGCGCAGCATCACGCTGCGCCAACCATCTCATCGCATAAATTACTTCACGCGGGATACGTATTCACCGGAGCGGGTATCCACTTTGATGACTTCGCCAATCTGCACGAACAGCGGAACTTTAACCACCGCGCCAGTAGACAGAGTCGCAGGCTTACCGCCGGTACCAGCAGTATCGCCTTTCAGACCTGGATCGGTTTCAACGATTTCCAGCTCAACAAAGTTAGGAGGAGTAACGGAGATTGGCTGACCGTTCCACAGGGTCACGATGCACTCAGCCTGATCCAGCAGCCATTTGGCGCTATCACCAACGGCTTTTGAGTCAGCGGCCAGCTGTTCAAAAGTAGAGTTGTTCATGAAGTGCCAGAACTCACCATCGTTGTACAGGTAAGTCAGGTTCATATCGACAACATCTGCGCCTTCAGCAGAATCAGTAGACTTGAAGGTTTTCTCTACGCGGGTGCCGGTCAGCAGGCGGCGCAGCTTAACGCGCGCAAAAGCCTGACCTTTACCTGGTTTAACGAATTCACTGGCTTCAACTGCATAAGGTTCGCCGTCCATCATGATTTTAAGACCGGCACGAAAATCGTTGCTATAGTAAGTCGCCATAAGGCCCTCTGAAATTTTGTTAATTGGTAGCTAAGCCACAAAATGGCGCATATTGTAACCCTAAACACCCCATCCAGAGAAGATTGGTTAGCGCAACTTGCCGATGTTGTGACCAGTCCTGATGAACTGCTGCATCTTTTAAATGTAGACGCAGATGCGAATCTATTGGCAGGACGCGATGCAAAGCGCCTGTTCGCACTGCGTGTTCCGCGGGCATTTATCGCTCGCATGGAACCAGGAAACCCCAACGATCCTCTTCTTCGTCAGGTACTTACCTCTCAAGATGAGTTTATCAACGCCCCTGGGTTTTCCACCGACCCGCTGGAAGAACAACACAGCGTCGTGCCCGGTTTATTGCATAAATACACTAACCGTGCGCTCCTGCTGGTAAAAGGCGGCTGTGCGGTAAATTGTCGCTATTGTTTCCGCCGTCATTTCCCCTACGCCGAAAATCAGGGCAATAAACGCAACTGGCAAACGGCGTTGGAGTATGTCGCGGCCCATCCAGAGCTTGATGAGATCATTTTTTCCGGTGGCGACCCGCTGATGGCGAAAGATCATGAGCTTGATTGGTTAATAACGCAGCTGGAATCTATTTCACATATAAAACGCTTGCGAATTCACAGTCGATTGCCCATCGTTATCCCAGCGCGTATTACCGACGCGTTGGTTGCTCGCTTCTCAGCATCATCATTACAACTACTGTTGGTGAACCATATCAATCATGCCAACGAAATAGACGCAGAATTTCGTGCAGCGATGAAACGGCTTCGCATGGCTGGCGTCACGTTGCTCAACCAGAGCGTGCTCCTGCGCGGCGTGAACGATAATGCGCAGACGCTTGCGAACCTGAGCAACGCTTTATTCGATGCCGGTGTCATACCTTATTATCTGCACGTTCTGGACAGAGTCCAGGGTGCAGCGCATTTTATGGTTAGTGATGATGAAGCCCGGTCGATTATACGAGAGTTACTCACCCTGGTATCCGGTTATTTGGTGCCAAAGCTAGCGCGGGAAATCGGCGGGGAGCCTAGTAAAACGCCACTAGACTTAGGTTTAAAGCAGTGCTAGTTGCATTTTCTGCCGAGCATCGCCCGGCAGACTGTCAATTAATCAGTTCATATCTGATCTAATGTACAGATATTTAATAAATTTTACATAACTACCAGAAAGTGAGCTCAGTGGTTATTAGGTGTAAATATAAAAGAAAGTGATAAGCTTATTCATTAGTTATTACTTACAAAAAGAGAGAAAGTATGTTGGCTGCCGCCATCAACAATAGCAAAGGTAAGAGCCACTTAGGTAACTTAAACGCCGCATCAACACTTTTCGTTTTATCATCCTGAGTAAGCAAAGTATTAACTTTATTTCTCTCTATCGGGGGCGAAGAAACATTATTTATTACTTGAATATTTGAAGTGTTTTCTGAGTTTTCCTCCTCCGCTTTGAAGAACGACGCGATATGCGATCCTGAAGCGAGAACAAACCCGCGCTGCCTTACCGTCACTATAATATCTTGCGATAGTCCCGCCTTAAGTAACGATTTTCTCAGCAAGGATATATTTTGATAAAAAGTGTTTTGAGATACAACAACACCTCTGGTTTTCCATACCGTATCCAAAAACTCTTCTCTGGATATAATTTTACCATTACTTTCCAATAAAAGCTGGAGACAGCGTGCAGTAGGCGCGTTTAAGCTCACACCTTCGCCGTTCTCGCCCAGAGGTTGTAACTCGTTCACATTTGCATTAAAAATAACTTCATTATTAATGATATATTCATTGAATATCATAGTCCCTTTCCGCCCTCATTAACTATGTGAAATAACGATGAATTAAATTCAACTTCTTCTTTAGAAATCAGGATACATCCCTATAAACTAACCAGATTAGATAATTTCAAGTATAAATCAACAACTCCAAATCCGGAGCAAAGATAAGATTATCATGATATTTGAACCAAATGGAAGACCGATTTTATCACTATCCATTTCATCCATGATTATTATTATCAACGTAATCATCATGTGAATTTACCACCTTCAAAAAACAAACTTTAAATTCAAACAAAATTCACATGCATTTTATCTGCCTTCGACTTAGATTTGTCGTCGCTCCTGCCCATTAGGCTCTATGTAGTATACATACGTATGCACAACAGCAACGGCAGGGGAAAGAAAACGGTAGAGCTCAGGCATAGATAGCGGGATGTTAGTTATTACCAATACCACTAATTAACAACCGAGCCGGGTATCTATTCAGGACTTTAGTATCTATAAATGGATTAAATAAATGAAAAAAACAATCGTAGCTGTAATGGTCGCTGCTTCTGCAGCTCTGAGCGCTCAGGCTTTCGCAGCAGGGAACAGTTCTCAACTGACTATTCTGGGTAACGTCACTGACACCGGTGAATCCTGTAACGTTACTCCATCAGCGCTGATTCAGGGTGGTTCTTTAACTCTGGATGATGTAAAAGCCTCGATCCTGGAAGGCCAGGCTGTCAACACTCCGTATATGGCTCTTGCTAAAGATATCGAGTACAAAATTGAAGACTGCCAGAAAGGCGCGACTGATTACACCGGTAACCTGAACATTACCGTTACTGGTGACTACATCAGCGGTCAGGATAACGTTCTGACTAACACTGCTGTAAACCCGGCAACCAACGCAGCGGTGACTGTTGTTAACACCGATGGTTCTCGCGTGAGCTTCACTGGTACTACTCCTAAAGTTGTCGCTTATACTGCGGGTACCCCATCTTATATGCGCTACAAAGCTGCATATGTTAAAACTGCTGCCGGCGTTACCGATGGTGCAGTTAAAGGTGTTGCTACCTTTACCATCAGCTACTAATACTCAATGGGGCTTGCCTAAGGCAAGCCCCATTATTTTATTCAGGGACTGAATTATGTTGAAGTCATTATTAAAAATAGTGGCAGTTTTTTCGTTTTCAACAAGCTTCGCCGCCCACTGTGGCGTGGTCGTCGACTCTACCCGACATCTTTATAAAGAGGGGGCACGGGAAATCAGTGCTAACCTGGAAAATAAAGATAACATTCCTTATTTAATCAAATCCTGGGTTGAACCTCGTGAAGGTAGTCAGACATCTTCTTTTATGGTGACTCCTCCACTTTTTCGTCTGGAAGCAAAACAGAAAAATACCGTACGTATATTTCCTAATGCCAATATAGCCAGCGCACCAAAAGACAGAGAGACAGTTTACTATTTCAACGTCATGTCTATTCCACCAACCAGTGATGCGGATACCGACAAAAACAAGATCCAGCTGGCTGTTCGCCATAGAATGCGTCTTATCTATCGCCCATTATCTTTACAGGATCGCTCCATTAACCAAGAAGCCAAAAATCTGGAGTGGCGTAAAACCAACAATAAAATCACACTAAAAAACCCGACGCCATTCTTTATCTATTTTAAATCGATAAAGATTAATGGTAAGGAAATCAGTGGTTCCATTAATAATATTGATGCGTTTATGACCAAAGAGTTCCCATTACCTACAGGTGTTAATGGCTCAGAAATAGAGTGGAAAGTCGCAACAGACAATGGAGGCACGGGTTCTTCTTACTCGTCATCAATTTAATTTTTGTTATTTTCGATCGGCCAGGGTGAAAAGTATGTCTATTTTAATAAAAAAAAGGGATGGTGTTTTTTCTGGTGTGTCCCACACATTTTTCGTTCTTGTTCCTGCGTTAGCCCTCGGTTTTTGTAACAATGCCCTGGCGCGTGACTTTTTTGATCCTGATTTTATTAAATCAGTCGGTCAAAGCGATCCTTCCTCAATACCGGACTTATCGCTGTACGCAACGAAAGATGCGCAGGCTCCGGGAGAGTATCGCATTGATGTCGTTTTAAATAACAACTTGCAGGAAACAACAGATATTCGGTTTGTCGAAAAAAAAGATCCAACTACTGGCGATCTGAAACTAGTTCCTTGCCTGAGCATCGCTAAACTAACCAGCTATGGTTTGCGTTCAGAAGCGTTCCCTCACTTAAAAGAAGATGCTAGCGGATGTGCTGATACCAGTGGGATACCCAACTTCACGACAGATTTTAACTTCAATACTCAGCAGTTGCTGATATCCATACCACAGGCTGCGCTATCAACTATTGCTCAAGGGTTAGTCCCACCTGAAGAGTTTGATGATGGAATTAATGCACTGCTGACTAATTACCAGTTCAGCTCTGGGAAGGACTATGAGGCAAACAACGAATACTACAACCTCAACTTACAGTCCGGCCTGAATATTGGACCATGGCGCCTGCGCAATCTAAGTACCTGGAACAAATCGGCTGGTATTCAGAGCGATTGGGATTCTGTGTATCTTTATGCTCAACGGAGCATCATTCCGTTAAAAAGTACCCTGGTAATGGGGGAAAGCAGTTCACTATCAAGTATTTTTGATAGCGTTCCGTTTACCGGCATTCAGCTTGCTACCGATACTGACATGATTCCAGAAAGCCTGCGTGGCTTCGCACCTATCGTTCGTGGTATTGCCAGAACTAACGCCCGCGTTGTTATTAAACAGAACGGCTACCAGATCTATCAAGCCTTTGTTGCTCCCGGTGCCTTTGAAATTACCGACCTCTACTCAACCGGCGGTAACGGTGACCTCTATGTCACTGTCGAAGAAGCCGACGGTTCCCGGCAAAACTTCGTTGTACCTTATGCCTCCCTGCCATTAATGCTCAGAGAAGGCCAAATGGAGTACGAAATTACCAGCGGTAAATATCGCCCATACAACGACGATGTTGATGAGAAACCATTTACTCAGGCAACCATAAGCTACGGGGTCTTGAATAATACGACTATTTACACTGGTATGCAGGCAGCGTCTAGCTATCAGGCACTGGCTTTTGGCGTCGGGCAGAACCTGGGGGATATCGGTGCGGTTTCAGCAGACGTCACCGAAGCTTGGTCGAAAAAGAAAGATCTGGATAAAACGTCGGGTCAATCCTGGCGTATTCGCTATGGTAAAAACATTCTTGAGACCGGTACCAATATCACTGTTGCTGGTTATCGTTACTCTACCTCAGGGTTCAATACGCTTACCGATGTAATGAATACCTACAGTAACCGCTACGGCAGCTATACTTCCCGCTCTCTGCGGAACAGAACCAATATTACCGTAAGCCAAAGTCTGGGCTCAGGGCTTGGGAGCCTTTCCGTATCCGGTATTTTTGAAGACTACTGGGATAGTAATCGCCGTAACAATTCATTAAATATTGGCTATAACGGCGGTTTCCGTCGCTTCAACTATTATGCTGGTTATAGCTACAGCCGCTATTCCTGGGGTAGTGATGGAATGGGTCGCAAAGTAGAAGACGACCACGTCATTTCATTTAACATCACAGTACCATTAGGCGATTGGATACCTAATACCTATGCGACCTATAACGTCACCAACAGTAGCCCCGGTTCTACCGATCAATATGTTTCTCTTAGCGGCGTAGCGCTGGAAAACCATAATCTGGACTGGAACGTACAGCAAGGCTATAGCAATCGAGAAGATGCCAGCGGCGGCATATATAGCAACTACCGCGGTTCGATGGGTTCAGTTAACGGTGGCTACAGTTATAACAAGCATAGCCAGCTAATTAACTATGGTATGAGCGGCGGAATACTGCTTCACGCTGACGGCATTACGCTGGGGCAAGAAATGTCTGAAACCGCAGTACTGGTTAAAGCTCCGGGTCTGGATCACGTTCGGCTGGAGAATGACGCCAGTATTGAAACAGATTATCGCGGTTACGCCATTATTCCTTACGTGACGCCATATCACCGTACCAACGTGACCTTAGATAACACAACCCTGAGCGATAATATGGAGCTGCCAAACACCACTCAGAAAGTTGTACCGACTCGTGCCGCTATAGTAAGGGCAAACTTTGAGGGAAATATTGGCCGCCGCGCGTTCCTGATCCTGAAGAGAGAGTCCGGCGATAATGTTCCTTATGGCGCAACGGTAACCTTAACCGCTGATAAAAAAGCACAAGCTAGTATCGTGTCTGATGGAGGCATGGTTTATATGTCCGGCCTGAAAGATAGCGGTGAAGTCTACGCCCAGTGGGGATCAAAAACCGGCCAGCAGTGTAAAGCAACTTATAGCTTAGCTGCGACAACCGAAGGCATTGCGCAGGCCACTGCGGTTTGCCGTTGATAGGGATATTCAAACATAATGAAGAAATCAATATTTTTTATTTGCTTATTTTTCACAAGCTTACCAGTTAAGGCTACCTGTAACTATAGTGGTTCAGAAGCCACTGTTAATATGTCACTCTCTTCAAAAATTTTATCTGATAACACATTACCAGCAGGTTCGGTGTTATCAGTAAGAACAGTTGGTGGCAACGTTAGCAACATGAAAAGTTTTTCCAATTGCGGAACAGCCGATATTTATGCTGTTGTTGCCTCACCAGGTGCTATTGAAGCACCGGGTGTAAAAGGAATTCAGGGCGGAACTGTTTATGAAACAGGAATTCCAGGTATAGGTTATCAGATATCCGACGCTATATCGGGCACAAATAGCCGTCCGATTCCGGCAACAATGGGGGCAGTTTCTGCCTGGAATTTAACAGCAAATCCCGTATCACAAGTCACAATGTGGTTGATTAAAACAACTGAAAATATTGACACGAGTAAAACAAGTTCGTTCAAGATCTCAATTTCATATCTGGCAGGTTCTGTACCACAAGTTCAGGCTAACTCCGCAACGGCCCGTTTGTTGAAAATTAATGCTACGCTTGGGCCATTCACCTATAAGGATACATCATGCAACGTTACTCCGCGCACTGGGAGTACTATTACTCTCTCCAGCATTGAAGCAACACAGCTTAAAGCCGTTGCACAAGGAGGGAATACTGGTAAACAAAAAGATATTAACCTCGATATTTCCTGCCCAGATTCTTCAGTAGGAACTAAATATATATACTGGTTCAACCCAATAACTGAAAACTCACCATCAATAGATGGAGTCTTATTTAACAGTATCCCAACTGCATCAGGTGGAGCTAAAGATGTTGGGTTTGTGATTAAAAAAGGCACATCAGCGATTAAATTCTACGATTATACGAGTTATTCAATACCCAGCGTGGGTAAAACACAATCTCTCACGCTTAGTGCTGATTATTATAAATTATCCAATAACATCACTCCCGGCGGAGTTCGCGCGATGTTTGAAATTATCTTACAAGAAAATTGATGTGCATAGAGTAAAGAATCAGGCCATCGAGAATTCATCACTCGATGGCTTTTTATATTCAAACCATCAATTTACAATAAAGACATAGTACATACCCAAGTAATTAAAATGAAAACAATGCTGAATGTCAGCGTTAGTACATGAACAGTTAAAATTCAACATGAATTGTCTAAAAAAGTGTTGAATAAAGATATTTATACATTATTATGTCCACCGAAATCTTCGAGCAACTTAGATGCTTATAAGACTTCATTAATATAACTTATTTAATGGATAATTTTTAATTAAGGAATAAAAATGAAAGAATTAACAGTTCTTGAAATGAATGATGTGTCAGGTGCAGGCATCAGCCAGATTCTTGATGGCTCCCAAAGTATTCTAACTGGTCTGGTTGATGCGGCTGTAGGAGCGGCAATTGGCGCAATCGGCTATGCTTCTGGCGGTGGCCTGCAAGGCGGTTTGACTGGTCAAGGTAAAGGTGGTGGTATTTTAGGTTTTGGTGTAATTACTGTAGGTATTGGTTCTATTTGGGGAGCGATCCAAGGGGCTGTTTTCGGTGGCATTATGGGTGCTTACAATGGTGCTGATTATGTCAACGGTCAAATTACCCGTTTGATTGATGGCATCCTGGATGGCACTGCAGGTGGATTTAAGCCTAACTAATTAAACCATAAAAATTATTTTATTTAATGCATGCAAGTCTAATAACTTGCATGCATCATTTCATGAATCAAGCTAAAAATTCATGACAACTTTATAATTATTTTCGATAACCAATTCCATATGAAGTGAATACAAATGAGTAGAAATCTATATCGCAAGGAAGCGATTGAGTATAAAAAGAACCACTGGAAAGGAAAAGCTTTATTACTTGCAGGGATGCCTGCATGGCTAATTCTTACAATTTCTTCAGCATTCCTTCTACTTTTAATTTTGACTCTACGATTTTGCAGCTATACACAGCGTATTGATGTTAAAGGCGAAGTTATAACGCTGCCGCATTCAATTAATGTTTTTGCTCCCCAGCAAGGATTTGTGGTCAAAAAATTCGCAGTGACAGGGGATCTCGTTCGTAAAGGAACACCACTGTACGAGCTGGATATATCTCGCTCAACTATACATGGCAATGTAAATATCTCTATGACTGCCGCTATAACTGAAAAAATAGCCAATGCAGAAGAGATCATTGCTAAATTACAAAAAAATAAAGAAGAGACAATGGATGCATTGAATATTCAGCTACATCAATATTCAACCTCATTAAAAGAAACCAATAAAATGCTGACTAATGCGGATATTGGCTTAAAAAAGATGAAAGAGAACCTTTCAAGTTATGATCAGTACCTTAAACAAGGTTTAATTACTAAGGATCAATATAACTACCAGCATTCACTCTATTTTCAACAGCAAGGTACTTACCAATCATTGATTAGCCAGAAAATGCAGTTAGAATCGCAACTAACGCAGCTAAAAAGTGATATTGTAACCAAAGCAGCTGACTTTGATAATCAAGTTTCAAACCAAAAAAACCAAATTAATGACTATAAAAACCAGCGTCTCGAATCCAATGCAAATGGTAACCTCATTATCAAAGCAACCTCTGATGGTAAAATTGAATCAGTGGCAGTAACTGCTGGACAGATGGTCGATAAAGGTAGCAGCCTCGCACAAATAAAACCTACTGGTCACATTGAGTACTTTTTGATTTTATGGTTACCTAATAATGCTATACCTTACGTAAGTTCTGGGGATACTGTAAATATTCGTTATGATGCCTTTCCATCAGATAAATTTGGTCAATTCCCAGGAAAAATATTATCAATATCTTCAGTGCCAGCCTCTCGTCAAGAGATGTCTGAATATACTAACGTGACCACAGGCTCTAATCAGCAAGAGCTCGCTCTATATAAAAAAATAGTTAAAATAAACAATAATAAATTTATATACAATGGAAATAATCTGGAGTTATCTAATGGTTTGAAAGCGCAGGCTATCGTTTTTCTTGAAGAGCGACCACTTTATATGTGGATGTTTACACCATTATACAAGATCACTCAGAGCGTAAGCGGGCCAATCAATGACTGAGACATTATTTAAAACAATCGTGAGCAAACTTAATTTTTCACTGAGAAGAAAAACACCCATCATTTTACAATCTGAGGCTGCTGAGTGTGGAATTGCTTGCCTAGTGATGATTTCTTCTTTCTATGGACTCAATATTGATTTATTTAATTTTCGCCAACGATACGGCAGCCCAGCCCAAGGCGTAACACTGCTATCTCTTAATAAAACAGCAGAGCGAGCGGGATTAAGAAGTCGCGCATTATCATTAGATATTGATGAAATTAATCAGCTTAAGCTCCCGTGTATTATTCATTGGGGTATGAACCATTATGTCGTATTAACTAAGGTTCGCAAAACTAGCTTTGTCGTGCATGACCCTACTCTCGGAAAACGAATTATTGGCATGCAGGAAATGTCAAATTATTTTACCGGTGTAGCCCTTGAACTATGGCCAGATCAGAATTTTAAACAGGAGAAAGCAAAATCACGTTTACGCTTACTTGATTTAATGCGTAATATTATAGGATTGAAAAATACCCTTATAAAAATTTTCGCTTTCTCAGTAGTCATAGAAGCTATTGGGCTTTTACTGCCAGTCGGCACACAAATGGTGACAGACCATGTTATCATGGCTCACGATCAAAGTCTGCTTGCTGTTATATGTATTGGATTAGTTTCATTTACTCTATTCCGTACATTTATCAGTATGCTACGAGCGTGGATATCTTTAACACTGAATACACTAACAAATATACAATGGAAAACTACACTTTTCGATCACCTGACAAGTTTGCCTTTATCATTTTTTGAAAAACGTCACTTAGGGGATATCCAATCCCGTTTTTCATCACTGGATGTTATTCGTTCAACGTTCACAAATAGTATTGTTACCGGAATTATCGATACTATTATGACCATCGGTCTCCTGATTATGCTGACTCTGTATGGTGGATGGCTTGTCTGGGTCGTTGTCGGGTTCACATTATGCTATGCGATTATGCGCCTGGCTACATATCGGTTCTATCGCCGGGTTTCTGAAGAACAGGTTATTAAAGGAGCACGTTCCAGCTCGCATTTTATGGAATCACTATACGGCATAGCAACCATTAAAGCGCTTAACCTGAAGGAAAGACGCTCACAGAATTGGTTGAATCTAAATATCGATGCCTGCAACGCCGGAATTAAACAAACACGTTTTGATATGATGTTCAGTGGTATTAACACGTTAATATCATCTATCGATCAGGTTGTCATTTTATGGTTAGGTGCTCTGGCGGTCATTGATAATAGTATGACTCTTGGGATGTTTATGGCATTTAGTGCCTACCGTGGGCAATTTTCTCAGCGAGCATCAAGTTTGATCGATCTCTTTATGCAACTACGTATGCTATCTCTGCATAATGAAAGACTTTCCGAGATTGTTTTTACTGAACCTGAGAGTGAGATGCCTTCTCGTCGCGTGTTCGAGCAGGATAAGGGAGTAAAACTTGAAGTTAAGAGTTTAAGTTATCAGTATGATGCCTTCACTCAGCCTGTGTTTTCCAATCTGAATATTGTTGTTGAACCAGGGGAATCGGTGGCTCTTATCGGTCCATCGGGCGTCGGAAAGACCACCTTACTAAAAGTCATGTGCGGATTGCTTTCACCAACCAGCGGCGATGTTTTTGCTGATAAGTTGGATATCAACAAAATAGGATTGAACAACTATCGTCTAAGTACAGCATGCGTTCTGCAAGAAGACCGCCTATTTTCCGGATCGATTGCTGAAAATATTTGTGGGTTTGAGGATAATGCAGATGAAGCATTTATAATAGAATGCGCACGCAATAGTAATATCCATGACGAAATCATGAAGATGCCGATGGGTTATGAAACTCTTATTGGCGAACTTGGTACTGGTATTTCAGGTGGACAAAAACAACGGCTATTGATTGCCCGCGCACTATACCGTAGACCAGGCATTTTATTTATGGATGAAGCAACTAGTCATCTTGACCTGAATAATGAAGCAAGTATTAATCAGGCTATTTCCAATTTAAGCATTACACGAATTATCGTCGCACATAGACCATCGACAATTGCGTCAGCCGATCGTGTAATTGACCTGTCTGATTATAGTTCAATATCTCAACCTTACTAAACCAAATTCAAAGAGTAAATAATATGATTATTAAGGGAATAAATACAGCCCCCATTAAACAAGGTGATCATCTTTTTCTCATGATATTCAAAGTAAAAGATGCTAACGATAGCTCTCGTATATTTTATATGCAGATAGCTACTCTTGTTGATTTTCTAATACTTTTACGAAGCATAATGATAAAGGTCTCAGAGCGCATTATTGCTAATGGAGATATTTATAAAATAAAAGCTCAGGCTGATATTGAGTCATTGACAATTAATATCCCAGAAATTGTTTCTGCTGAAGTCATGCAGCCCAACCCTGAAAATCTCGTTACATCTCTGACGCCTAAGTTCAAAGATGAGAAATTCACACTAATTGTCATGTTACAAAATGAGAAAGTCATTACTCTGGAAATAAATGATACGCAGGTTGAATTTATTATTATGGCAATCCAAAAAGCCATTGAAGCTATAGATGATAAAGAAACTATGCAAGTAATTGGCTCTTTGCTTGATTTTTTATTGTGCTATTCAGTAGACTTGTCAAATCTCGAATATTTGAATTACAAAGAGATAAAGCATGAATTCTGGAAACTACATCTATTTTCGGATTATCTTACAGTACTTTATTGTTTCGAAACGGAAAGGGGTAAAGAGATTCTGGCGGGGACAGTCATCAAAACCAATGCGCAACCAGAAACTCAAGAGGTAGAAAGTATTGTTCAGAGAGTTGCGCATCTGACTCCTATGTTAAAAGCACTCCAGGAAAAATATCCGCTATGCCAGACCTTTTGCCAGCGTATTTCAGCACTGCCAACGCAGGTATTAACTAAAAAAGAATGTCTCGATCCGCTTTATACCTTCTGCCTTAAGACTCAAGGATCACTCAAGCCTTAACGTATTTGGGCATCTACAAGGATGTAGAAAACGGCTCTACCTTTCCAGCCGTTGCCCGGGTTCCCCTCTCCACAAGGAGAGGGACAACCCGCGACGAAATCAATTCGGGCACTTATAAACCTGGCCGTTCATTTGGCTATCTGTCGGGACAAAGCTCGACAGCAGGTTCTGCGTCGGGCTGCTGACACCGTAAATCACGTTGCCACCCATTTCTGCCGCCTGGTTACGCAGGGCGTTTGCTGCACCGCGCATAGAGCCGCCTTCGTCGCCATTCTGCCCGGATAACCAGTTACTTTGCGTACCCGTCGCAGTCCCTAACAGCTGACATTCTGAACCCGGTTTATCTTCTACAAAGCGAACGTTCTGGCCACCAGAGGTCAATTCGTTGCTGGAGCTGCAACCTGCTAACAATAATGCTGCGCCGACAATCCCTGCTAAATATTTTACCTGCATGTTATTCCCCACGATCAATGAGCTGGACGCACTGGCCCGGATGTACAACCTTATACTAAAAAGACGACAAAAAGAAAAACCCCCGAGCATTTCTGCCCGAGGGTTTCCGTGTTTCTAAGGGGTATAGCGCACGATTACATCATGCCGCCCATACCGCCCATGCCACCCATGCCGCCAGCAGCGCCTAAATCAGGAGCGTCGCCTTTCGGCAGGTCGGTGACCATGCACTCGGTGGTGATCATCAGACCAGCAACGGATGCTGCGTACTGCAGAGCAGAACGAGTCACTTTAGTTGGGTCAAGGATACCGAAGTCGATCATGTTGCCGTATTCTTCGGTCGCTGCGTTGTAACCGTAGTTACCTTCGCCAGCTTTCACATTGTTCGCAACAACAGACGGCTCTTCACCCGCGTTGGAAACGATCTGACGCAGCGGTGCTTCCATTGCGCGCAGCGCAACTTTGATACCGACGTTCTGATCTTCGTTCTGAGCAGTCAGGCCAGCCAGTTTAGCGGCTACGCGAACCAGCGCCACGCCACCACCAGCAACCACGCCTTCTTCTACCGCTGCACGGGTCGCGTGCAGGGCGTCATCAACGCGTGCTTTTTTCTCTTTCATTTCAACTTCGGTAGCCGCACCGACTTTGATTACCGCAACACCGCCTGCCAGTTTAGCAACGCGCTCCTGCAGTTTTTCACGGTCGTAGTCAGAAGTTGCTTCTTCAATCTGCTTACGGATCTGAGCAACGCGGCCCTGGATCGCAGCTTCTTCACCCACGCCATCGATGATGGTGGTGGTGTCTTTGTTGATCACAACGCGTTTAGCCTGACCCAGGTCTTCCAGAGTCGCTTTTTCCAGCTCCATACCGATCTCTTCAGAGATAACGGTACCGCCGGTCAGGGTTGCGATGTCCTGCAGCATCGCTTTACGACGGTCGCCGAAGCCCGGTGCTTTAACCGCAGCCACTTTAACGATGCCGCGCATGGTGTTAACCACCAGAGTTGCCAGCGCTTCGCCTTCAACGTCTTCAGCGATGATAACCAGCGGTTTACCCGCTTTCGCTACGGCTTCCAGAACCGGCAGCATTTCGCGGATGTTGGAGATTTTCTTGTCAGCCAGCAGGATGAACGGGCTTTCCAGCTCAACAGCACCGGTTTCCGGCTTGTTGATGAAGTACGGGGACAGGTAGCCGCGGTCAAACTGCATACCTTCAACCACGTCCAGTTCGTCTTCCAGACCGGTACCGTCTTCAACGGTGATCACGCCTTCTTTACCGACTTTATCCATCGCTTCTGCGATCAGTTTACCTACGGTTTCGTCGGAGTTAGCGGAGATGGTACCAACCTGAGCAATAGCTTTAGAGTCGGAGCACGGTACGGACAGCGTTTTCAGTTCTTCAACAGCAGCAACGACAGCTTTGTCGATACCACGTTTCAGATCCATCGGGTTCATGCCCGCAGCAACGGCTTTCAGGCCTTCAGCAATGATAGCCTGCGCCAGTACGGTTGCGGTGGTGGTACCGTCGCCTGCAGCGTCGTTCGCTTTAGAGGCAACTTCTTTCACCATCTGCGCGCCCATGTTTTCGAACTTGTCTTCCAGCTCGATTTCACGTGCTACGGAAACGCCGTCTTTAGTGATGGTCGGCGCACCGAAGGATTTGTCCAGAACCACGTTACGGCCTTTCGGGCCGAGGGTAACTTTAACTGCGTCTGCCAGTACGTTTACGCCGCGCAGCATTTTCACACGAGCGTCGTTACCGAATTTTACGTCTTTAGCTGCCATTTTAATCTTTCCCTTAAATTCGTATGTTCAGTGTCGTTCGCGGATTACGCTTCAACAATTGCCAGGATGTCGCTTTCGGACATGATCAACACTTCTTCATTGTCGATCTTCTCGGATTTCACGCCGTAGCCATCGTTAAAAATCACGATGTCACCAACTTTAACGTCCAGAGGCTGCACGGTTCCGTTTTCCAGGATGCGGCCCTTACCGACAGCGATGATTTCGCCACGAGTTGATTTTGCCGCCGCAGAACCGGTCAGAACGATGCCGCCAGCAGATTTGGTTTCAACTTCTTTACGTTTGACGATCACACGATCATGTAACGGACGAATACTCATTTGATAGCTCTCCTTTGAGAAAGTCATTATCAGTTATGGATGACGCCGGTCCGCACACTGTTTTCCGGCTAGTGCCCTGAGAGATGGGGATGGGATTTTCCCGCTTCAAGGGGAAAACTAAAAAAAAATTTGTCCTCGTGCTCCGACGCACACAAATTTGCCGCCCTCACCTGACGTCATAAGCAAAAGCGATTGTGATACCATCCATGTTTTGCCGGGCGCAAGGTTGAATCATGAGTGGTTTAAAACAGGAGTTGGGGCTTGCACAGGGAGTGGGATTACTCTCCACATCATTACTGGGAACCGGCGTCTTTGCCGTCCCGGCACTGGCCGCGCTGGTTGCCGGCAATAACAGCCTGTGGGCCTGGCCCGCGCTGATTTTACTGGTTTTCCCGATCGCCATCGTCTTCGCCACGCTAGGCCGCCACTATCCCAGCGCAGGCGGCGTCGCACATTTTGTAGATATGGCTTTTGGCCCGCATCTGGCGCGCGTCACCGGCTGGCTTTTTTTATCAGTGATCCCGGTCGGATTACCCGCAGCCCTGCATATCGCTACCGGCTTCGGCCAGGCGCTTTTTGGCTGGCACGATAGCCAGCTGCTGCTGGCCGAACTGGGGACGCTGGCGATTATCTGGTGGGTCGGCTCACGCGGAGCCAGTTCTAGCGCCAACCTGCAAACCCTGGTTGCTGTGATGATTGTTGCCCTGATCGTCGCCATCTGGTGGCGCGGCGAGATAAACCCAACGCAAATCCCCTTCCCTGCCCCTGAAAATATCGACAGCTCGCAGCTTTTTTCTGCACTTTCGGTGATGTTCTGGTGTTTTGTCGGCCTTGAAGCTTTCGCTCACCTGGCGTCTGAATTTAAGCGGCCAGAACGTGACTTCCCCCGCGCGCTGATGATCGGCTTGTTATTGGCGGGTTCCGTCTACTGGGCCTGCACCGTGGTAGTATTACATTTTCACGCCTTTGGCGAAGAGATGGCCGCCGCCGCATCGCTACCCAATATCGTCGTACGCCTGTTCGGCGTCCAGGCACTGTGGATTGCCTGCGTTATCGGCTATCTCGCCTGTTTCGCCAGCCTCAATATCTATATTCAGAGCTTTGCCCGGCTGGTATGGTCGCAGGCGCAGCACAAACCAGAAAGCTATCTGGCCCGACTGTCGCCACGGCAAATTCCGCGTAATGCATTGAATGCAGTGCTGGGCTGTTGCGTCATCAGCGCGTTGTGCATTTATGTGCTCAATATCAATCTTGATGCCCTGATCGTCTACGCCAATGGCATCTTTATCATGATCTATCTGCTGTGCATGCTGGCGGGCTGCCGTTTGCTACAGGGTCGTTATCGCGTGTTAGCGGTCGTTGGCAGCGTGCTGTGCCTGCTGCTGCTGGCAATGGTTGGCTGGAAAAGCCTGTACGCATTTATCATGCTGGCGGTGCTGTGGCTGTTTTTACCAAAGCGCAGATTAGCAGAGAGGATACTGTAGGCCGGGGCTCCCCGGCCTGAGGAATCTTAGTCGCGGCGATCGTCTTTATGATCGAGACGGTCGCGCTCGTCGTCTTTACGCTGATACTCACCTTCAAAGGTATCGCCGCCGCCCGTTCCGGCGCTAAATCCACCGCCCGGCATCCGGCTAAAACGCAGATGCGGCATCAGTTTCAACGTCAGGTGTTTCTGCACCGGCGGCAACAGCAGCAGCAGACCCAGGAAGTCGGTAAAGAACCCCGGCAGCAGCAGCAGCAAACCGGCAATAATCAGCGATACGCTTTTGATCATCTCGGCCGCTGGGCTTTCCCCTGCTTCCATTTTCTGCTGCATCAGCATGAGGTTTTTAAAGCCCTGGTTTTTCACCAGCGATATCCCCACCACCGAGCTGAAGATAACCAGAATCAGCGTCAGCAGGACGCCAAGCACATGGGCGACCTGGATAAAGATCGATATCTCAATGTAAACATATAAAAAAACGGCAATTAACGGAATCCAACGCACCGGCGTCTCCTTCATTAACGGACGCCGATGTCGGCGACCGTAGTCATAATCGTTGTGCTATTCGCATTCAAAATATGTTGGGCCAAAACGTCATTTTTCAATCGTAAAAAAAGCTTATTTTTTTCAAGAATAGAAAAGCGGTGATTCATTTCACAGATTAATAATTCTTATAGGATTCACTACATAATAAGTGATCAGGATGACTGATATTCGCTATCATCAGCATATGATCGTGGGCACCGGGCCGGTTAAGGAAATAATATTCGGCCGGAAAATACGCTAAATCCCATAAATCCTGCGTATTTGGTGAATTCATAGGCAGCTTGAAAGAGAAGGTTCACATGTTAAACAACATTCGTATCGAAGAAGACCTGTTGGGTACCAGGGAAGTTCCAGCTGACGCATATTACGGCGTCCACACTCTGAGAGCGATTGAAAACTTCTACATAAGCAACAACAAAATCAGTGACATACCTGAGTTTGTCCGGGGTATGGTGATGGTGAAGAAGGCCGCTGCGCAGGCTAACAAAGAGCTGCAAACTATCCCCAAAAGCGTGGCCAATGCCATTATCGCCGCATGCGATGAGGTTCTGAATAACGGCAAATGCATGGACCAGTTCCCGGTTGATGTGTTCCAGGGCGGCGCTGGCACTTCCGTTAACATGAACACCAACGAAGTGCTGGCGAACATCGGCCTTGAGCTGATGGGCCATCAGAAAGGCGAATACCAGTACCTCAACCCTAACGACCACGTTAACAAATGCCAGTCCACCAACGATGCCTACCCGACCGGTTTTCGCATCGCGGTCTACGCCTCTATCCTCAAGCTGGTCGATGCGATTAACCAGCTTGGCGAAGGCTTCCAGCAGAAGGCCGTTGAGTTCCAGGACATTCTTAAAATGGGCCGTACCCAACTACAGGACGCGGTACCGATGACCCTCGGTCAGGAGTTCCACGCGTTTAACGTTCTGCTGAACGAAGAGACCAAATGCATACTGCGCACCGCTGAACTGCTGCTGGAAGTGAACCTCGGCGCGACCGCTATCGGTACCCGACTGAACACCCCGGATGGTTACCAACAGCTGGCGGTACAAAAGCTGGCGGAAGTCAGCAACCTGCCAGTCGTACCCGCCGAAGACCTGATCGAAGCTACCTCTGACTGCGGTGCTTACGTGATGGTCCACAGTTCTCTGAAACGCCTGGCGGTAAAACTGTCCAAAATCTGTAACGACCTGCGCCTTCTCTCTTCCGGCCCGCGCGCTGGCCTGAACGAAATCAATCTGCCCGAACTGCAGGCCGGTTCTTCTATCATGCCAGCCAAGGTGAACCCGGTAGTCCCGGAGGTCGTCAACCAGGTGTGCTTCAAAGTTATCGGCAACGACACCACCGTCACCATGGCTTCCGAAGCCGGTCAGCTACAGCTGAACGTGATGGAACCGGTGATTGGTCAGGCGATGTTTGAATCTATCCATATTCTGACCAACGCCTGCTACAACCTGCTGGAAAAATGCGTCAGCGGCATTACCGCCAACAAAGCGGTATGTGAAAGCTACGTCTATAACTCGATTGGCATCGTCACCTATCTCAACCCGTATATTGGCCACCACAATGGCGATATCGTCGGCAAGATTTGCGCCGAAACGGGCAAAAGCGTCAGGGACGTAGTGCTTGAACGCGGGCTGCTGACCGAAGCAGAGCTGGATGACATCTTCTCAGCGCAAAACCTGATGCATCCGGCCTATAAAGCGAAGCGATACACCGATGAAAGCGAACAGTAAATTTTCAGAGTAAACTAACCATAGGCATGTCAGCGATGACATGCCTTTTTTGTTCTTATTTATCTACTAAATTACAACAATCCAATATCAACTTGTTAATAAAACAAGGAAGGCATATATGTTTGGTGCAGAACTCGTTATTGTCCTGCTGGCTATTTATCTGGGAGCCAGACTCGGGGGTATCGGCATCGGTTTTGCTGGTGGCCTGGGCGTCCTCGTCCTGACCCTCGTTTTTCAAATTAAACCCGGCGCGATCCCCTTCGACGTCATCGAAATCATCATGGCGGTTATCGCCGCTATTGCCGCCATGCAGGTCGCCGGGGGGATGGACTATCTGGTCAGCCTCGCCGAGCGTATGCTGCGGCGTCATCCCAAATACATCACCTTTCTCGCCCCGCTGGTCACCTGGTTTATGACCGTACTTGCCGGAACCGGGCATACCGCATTCTCTACCCTACCGGTGATTACCGAGGTGGCAAAAGAACAAGGCATCCGCCCCTCACGCCCGCTCTCTATCGCCGTGGTCGCCTCGCAGATAGCCATTACCGCCTCGCCAATTTCGGCTGCGGTGGTCTTCTTTGCCGGGATCCTTGAGCCTCTGGGCGTCAGCTACCTGACTCTGCTGGCGATCTGTATTCCGGTCACCCTGATCGCCGTCATGCTCACCGCCATTGTTTGTAACTTCCTCGGCTGCGAACTGAAGGACGACCCTATCTATCAGGAACGGCTGGCGAAAGGTGAAGTAAAACTGCGCGGCAGCCAGGTTTTTGAACTTAAGCCACACGCCAGACGCTCCGTACTGTTGTTCCTGGTCGGTATCGTGGCGGTGATGTTCTACGCCACCGCCATTAGCGATACCGTCGGTCTGATCAAAGAGCCGGTTCTTCCACGCAACGAAGCGATCGTAGTGTTTATGCTGACTATCGCCACGCTGATTAGCATCACTTGTAAAATCGACACCGGTGAAGTCCTCAACGCCAGCACCTTTAAGTCCGGCATGAGCGCCTGCGTCTGCGTTCTCGGCGTGGCCTGGCTGGGCGATACCTTCGTCAAAGCCCATATCAGCGACATCCAGACCGTAGCTGGCGACCTGCTGCATAACTACCCGTGGCTGCTGGCTGTGGTGTTGTTCTTCGCCGCGACCCTGCTCTATTCCCAGGCCGCGACGACCAAGGCGTTGATGCCTGCCGCGCTCATGCTGGGCGTGACGCCGCTCACCGCCATCGCCTCGTTTGCCGCCGTCTCCGCGCTGTTCGTCCTGCCGACCTACCCAACCCTGCTGGCGGCGGTCGAAATGGATGACACGGGTTCAACCCGCATTGGCAAATACGTCTTCAACCATGCCTTCCTCATCCCCGGCGTGATCGCCATTACGCTATGCGTGATCCTCGGGTTCATTTTTGGCGGCATCATGCTGTAAATCTCTTCAAATTCGGGCCAGATCCTGGCCCGTTTCGTTAATCCTCCCCACCTTGCATGCTATAGTGCCTCTTTTCGCTGATACGAGGTTCACGATGACTACGCCTGATGCTGTTGTTGTACTCTGTACCGCGCCGGATGAAGCAACCGCCCAGGATCTGGCGGCCAAAGTGCTGGCGGAAAAACTCGCTGCCTGCGCCACTCTGCTGCCGGGAGCGACATCGCTCTACTACTGGGAAGGAAAACTGGAGCAGGAGTATGAAGTACAAATGCTGCTGAAAACCGACCTTGCCCATCAGCAGGCGCTGCTGGACTGCCTGAAGTCCCATCACCCGTATCAAACCCCTGAACTTCTGGTTCTGCCCGTTATTCACGGAGACAACGATTACCTCTCATGGCTCAACGCATCATTACGCTGATCCTGCTGCTCTGCAGCACATCGGCTTTTGCCGGATTATTCGACGCCCCAGGCCGTTCGAACTTCGTTCCTGCTGACCAGGCTTTTGCCTTTGATTTTCAGCAGAGTCAACACGATATAAATCTGACCTGGCAAATCAAGGATGGTTACTATCTTTACCGCAAACAGATAAAACTGACGTCTGACGACGCCACCTTTACCGAACCTGCACTGCCATCAGGCGAATGGCACGAGGACGAGTTCTACGGCAAAAGCGAAATTTATCGCCAGCGCCTGACTGTACCGGTCACCCTGACTCAGGCAGCCGCAGGCGCGACCCTAACCGTGACTTATCAGGGATGCGCGGATGCCGGTTTCTGCTATCCGCCGGAAACCAAAATCGTGCCGCTCGGCAAAGCGCTCGCGCGCTCCGGCAGCGGCGCTACGGCCGAACAACCAAAGCTCAACCCGCCCCTACCACTGGAAACGCGCCCCCCCCTGCCGGTAGAGTCGCCATCTGATCTTCCTCCTCCGACCCCGGATAACAAAGGCTCCGACCTGCCCTTTACCGCGCTATGGGCGCTATTAATTGGGATTGGTATCGCGTTTACCCCCTGCGTGCTGCCGATGTACCCGCTGATTTCCGGCATCGTGCTGGGCGGTAAGCAGCGGCTTTCCACCGCCCGCGCCCTGTTGCTGGCATTTATTTACGTTCAGGGTATGGCGTTAACCTATACCGCGCTGGGGCTGGTCGTTGCCGCTGCGGGTTTACAGTTCCAGGCGGCGCTACAACATCCTTATGTGCTAATCGGCCTGTCGGTAGTGTTTATTCTGCTGGCGCTGTCGATGTTTGGTCTGTTTACGCTGCAATTGCCTTCGTCGCTGCAAACGCGTCTGACGCTGATGAGCAACAGGCGTCAGGGCGGTTCGCCGGGTGGCGTATTTGCGATGGGGGCGATTGCCGGACTCATCTGCTCTCCCTGCACCACCGCGCCGCTGAGCGCCATCCTGCTGTATATCGCCCAGAGCGGTAATTTGTGGCTTGGCGGCGGAACGCTGTATCTCTACGCGCTCGGTATGGGGCTACCGCTGATCCTGGTGACCGTATTCGGCAACCGCCTGCTGCCCAAAAGCGGCCCGTGGATGGCTCACGTCAAGACCGCCTTTGGTTTTGTGATCCTCGCCCTGCCGGTATTTTTACTGGAGCGTATCGTGGGCGAGCTATGGGGTCTGCGGCTGTGGTCGCTGCTCGGCGTCGCCTTCTTTAGCTGGGCGTTTATTACCTCGCTGGGCGCCACGCGTCCGTGGCTGCGCATTGTGCAGATAATCATGCTCGGGGCCGCGTTGGTCAGCGCTCGTCCGTTACAGGACTGGGCTTTCGGTGCACCGGTTGCTCAACAGCAGGCGCATCTGGAATTTACCCGCATCAGCAGCGTCGATGAACTGAACCAGGCGCTGACCCAGGCCAAAGGCAAACCGGTGATGCTCGATCTGTACGCCGACTGGTGCGTGGCCTGCAAAGAGTTCGAGAAATACACGTTTAGTTCGCCTGACGTACAGCAGGCCCTAAAAGAGACCGTTCTGCTACAGGTAGACGTGACGAAAAACAGCGCTGAGGACGCGGCTCTACTGAAGCACCTGCAGGTGCTCGGCCTACCCACGATTCTGTTCTTCAACGAACAGGGCGAAGAGCAGCCCGCGCAGCGCGTTACCGGGTTTATGGATGCTGCGGCATTCAGCGCCCATTTGCGCGATCGACAACCGTGAGCGACACTTTAGGAGGAAAAATGGAGGAGAAGACCGTGCAACGTGAAGATGTCCTGGGTGAAGCCATCCAAATCCTCGAAATCGAGGGTATCGCTAACACCACGCTGGAAATGGTCGCCGAGCGCGTGGCTTACCCGCTCGATGACCTCAAACGTTTCTGGCCCGACCGCGAAGCCCTGCTGTATGACGCGCTACGCTATCTCAGCCATCAGGTCGACGTCTGGCGTCGTCAGCTATTGCTGGACGACTCGCTAAGCGCGGAGCAGAAGCTGCTGGCGCGTTACGCTGCGCTGACCACCTGCGTAAGCAACCAGCGTTATCCTGGATGCCTGTTTATTGCCGCCTGCACGTTCTATCCGGATGCTCAGCATCCGATTCACCAGCTTGCTGAGCAGCAAAAGCAGGCTTCACTGGCCTATACCCATGAGCTGCTGAGCCAGCTGGAAGTTGACGATCCGGCGATGGTCGCGAAGCAGATGGAGCTGATCATCGAGGGCTGTCTGAGCCGTCTGCTGATCAAACGCAGCCAGACCGACGTCGATACCGCTCGCCGCCTGGCGGAAGACATTTTGCGTTTTGCTCAGTGCCGAATGGGCGGAGCCTTAACCTGATTCCGATATCTTAACCGATACATCGCGCATATAATTTCCCCTTCATCGATAATGCTTACAGGGTTTTATATGCGCTCTCTTCTGTGGGTTGCCATCATGGGGCTGTGTTCAACACCGCTTCTGGCAGCCTCTCCGCACGGTTTTTCTTTCGCGCACAAAGACTGGGAGCTGGCCTGCGACAACACAGGCACCTGCCGCGCCGCTGGTTATGGCGCGACGGCGGGTGAAGTCAGCGTCCTGTTGACCCGCAACGCAGGAGCGGCGCAGCACATTATCGCCCTCGCTACCTTCGCACAAACCGAACGCGATATTCCACCCGACGCGGCGGTCAATCTTTTTATCGACGGCCAGGATAACGGCAGTCTCGACGCCACCGATGAGAGCCATTTTCGCTTTGATGATACCCAGACCGCCGCGCTAATTCAGGCCCTGGAGCACAGCGGCAAAATTGAGCTAGCGCTCAACAACGAGCGTAATCTTCTCTCCAGTGCGGGCAGCAGCGCCGTATTTCTGAAAATGGATGAGTTCCAGCAGCGCCTGGGCACCGCCGATGCGCTGCTGCGTAAAGGCGATGCGGGTGATGACAACATTCTGTCACCTGCGCCCGCTCCGGAAATTATCGCTGCACCGGTTGTCCACAATGCAGCAACCACGACGCTGACGGCAAAGCAGCGGCAAAAACTTCTCCCACAGCTGGTCCCTTTGCTCAACAGCCATTGCGATGACTGGCAGAACGCTGATATTCCAGCATCGGAGCGCCAGCTCACCGCCACCCCGCTGGATAAGAGCCACACGCTGATCCAGACACTATGTTGGCGCGCGGCCTATAACGACGGCTACGCCATGTGGGTTGTCGACAAAGCACTCCAGGCCCAGCCTCAGCTAGTGACGACTGACGCTTCAAGCTATGCCGATGGGGTTATCACTTTCTTCAATAAAGGCCGCGGTATCGCCGACTGCATCAGCGGTGAAGAACGCGTTTGGGATGGCAAAACATTTGTCCAGAGCCTGAAATACACTACTGGCGACTGCCGTGAAATCGCCCCCGGCGGCGCGTGGATGCTACCTACCTTCGTCAGCCAGGTTATCCCCAAACAGCAGAAAGATGCCGATAACAGCGCGCTGAAGGCGTTATACAACGCCGTATTAAAAGAGCAGCAGGCCAACCCGGAGTTGGATCTAAATAAAATCGCCGAACAGTTTCCCCTCAGCGGCCATGCCAGCCATTTTACGCTGGCCTACGCGGATGACTCTCTGGTCTCGACGACAAAACCTTCCGCCGATATCAGCGATGATGAGTGGCAGGCGTTCCTTCAGTCTGATATCAGCGCCGATTCTGAAAACGGCAAAGTCAGCTTTACGCTGGTGGACCTCGACGGCGACGGCAGACGCGATTTAATCATCGACAGCTACGTCGGCGGCACCGGGCTTTTCAGCTATACCGGAGTATTAAAACGCAACGACGATACTTTTGATACGGTGAATAGTGATGATAGCGGCAACGGCGATGACTTTGATGAAGGCGTCCCTGGCGCGCTCTATTCCCTTAACGGTCGCGGCGCTAACCAGTGGAGCCACTGGGTGCGAATTAACGGCCAGGTATATGCCCTCTGGTACAACGGCCAGTTTGGCGAAGATAATCTCTATCTATTACGCCCGTTCAGCCCCTCCAGCAGCACGCCAGCGGTGACGGTTCGCTATCGCTACACTCTCAGCGACATCAGCTCGCCGGAAAAAGACCAGCCTCTGACTCCTGCACTCAGCGACAGAGAAAAATCGGATCTCCTGAAGTCGCTGGAAGTCATGCAGAGCAGCCTGCTGAAGGATAAGCCACAGAGCGACAGCGACTCGCCGATTTGCCCTATTCCCCCAGGTACATCAGCCGACGATGCGGATAACTATTACAGCGGCGTGGCCTCTAATTATATTTATGAAACCGTGGCGTATATTCCGGTCTGGCTAAACGACAAATGTTTTATCGGCACCATCTTCAGCCACCACGGCGCATACCGTCACGGCGTTGATGCGGAAATCACCATCAGCTCACCGCGCGATGACGAAGACATCGTTGGCGACTACAACATATCCGGGCTGCGCCGCGCCATATCGGTAACCAGCGGCTGGAAAACCCGCGAAGGCGATAACGGCATGATGTGATTTTAAGCAAAAAAGCGCCCTCAGGCGCAGAATTGCCGTAAAGTTAAGCAACCGGTAGATAAATCGAGAAATTTGATTGACGGAGCGTACGGATTACGGTTTAATGCGCCCCGTTGCCCGGATAGCTCAGTCGGTAGAGCAGGGGATTGAAAATCCCCGTGTCCTTGGTTCGATTCCGAGTCCGGGCACCAAATTCATATCAACGGACCTCCACGGAGGTCCGTTTTTGCATTCTAAGCCCGCAAAAATCAACATTTCTACAATCGCTTAACTCCACCCAACTCAATCAACTTCAACCCGCATCAAGTACCTTGCGAGGGTACAACTGAGGGTATAGTCTGATTCGATAAAATTCTGTACCCTCATCCAACATCAGGAACATAGCTATGGCACTGACTGACGCTAAAATCCGCGCAGCCAAACCGGATGAAAAACCTTATAAGCTGGCCGACAGCGGCAACATGTTTTTGCTCGTTCACCCTAATGGCTCCCGCTACTGGCGACTGCGCTATCGTCATCTCGGTAAAGAGAAAACACTGGCGCTTGGTCAGTATCCCGAAGTATCACTGTCTGAAGCGCGTGATAAACGCGATGAGGCCAGAAAACTCATATCTGACGGTATTGACCCGTGTGAACAACGGAGAGCGAAGAAAGGTGCACCGGAGGCCGTAAACACTTTTGAGCTCGTTGCCCGTCAATGGCATAAGAGCAATAAAAAATGGTCTGAAGCTCACCGCGAGAAGGTGCTCAAAAGTCTTGAGTGTCACGTATTCCCCTATATAGGTTTACGCGATATCACAACGCTGAGAACACCAGATTTGCTGGTACCCGTCAAAGCGGCCGAAACCAAAGAGATATATGAGATTGCAGCCCGCCTTCAGCAACGTATCACTGCAATCATGCGCTATGCTGCCCAGTCAGGTATTATCAGCTATAACCCTGCCGTGGATATGGCGGGCGCTTTAACAACGGTGAAACGTCAGCATCGCCCTGCCCTCGCCTTAAGTCGCATTTCAGAGCTTCTTGGGCGACTGCATGCCTACAGAGGCCAGCCCCTCACCCGACTGGCAACAAGACTCACCCTGCTTATCTTCATCCGCTCCAGTGAACTACGTTTTGCCAGATGGTCTGAGATCGACTTCAAGAAAGCCATGTGGACCATTCCTCCAGAGCGGAAACCTATTGATGGTGTTAAGTACTCCCATCGAGGCTCCAAAATGCGTACAGAGCATCTGGTGCCGCTCTCTACTCAAGCGCTGGATATTCTGCAACAGATCCACACCATCAGTGGAGAATATGAACTGATTTTCACCGGTGACCATAATCCCTGGAAACCCATGAGCGAAAATACCGTGAATAACTCATTGCGGTTGATGGGCTACGATACAAAAGTCGATGTCTGTGGTCACGGCTTCAGAGCAATGGCCTGCAGTTCATTGATTGAATCTGGTCTATGGTCAAGGGATGCTGTTGAGCGCCAGATGAGCCATCAGGAACGTAATGGTGTACGTGCTGCTTATATCCATAAAGCGGAATTTCTGGATGAGCGCAGACTGATGCTGCAATGGTGGGCTGACTTTCTTGATGCTAACCAAGAGGAAACAATTAGTCCGTTTGATTATACAAAACTCAATAACCCGATGCTGGCAAGATAAATCGTGTAGCACACAAATTACATACAGAAGGCACCTGGACTTTAACGTCCGGGTGCCTTCTTCTTTTTAACAACCTGAAATCAGGAGATTTTATCAATGACTACAACATGTCCTATATGTGGTGCTGAGCGCGTCAGCGAACGTAACATTGGGAGGAAGGCTGGAAGCATAGCCGGAGGTGTGGCAGGAGCTCTTAGCGGAGCAAGCTCGGGGGCTGCAATTGGCTCTGTTGTGCCAGTTCTGGGGACTGCGACCGGGGCAGTTATTGGTGCTGTTCTGGGAAGGTTTGTGGCTGGTGCAACTGCGGGAGCTGTTACCGGTTCAGCCCTTGATGGACTCCTGTTTGACAGATATGAGTGCGACGATTGTGGTCATACCTTTGACTAGAAGGTTATGCTAAATGTCATATCTTTATGATTTTAATGAATAAAAAAAATCCACTACTTGCCTCATCAATTTTAATACACCACATCCCCCGCATAAACTGATCTACAAAAACGATCGATATCATTGCAATGATAGTTATAAACTATCAAGAATTAATAATTGATCGATTTTATCGATAGATATTGCAGATCAATTATTGAAATTCGATCGGTAATAACAATTTTACCTGCACTCATAACCTCCCTATCTTAGAGAGGATTTAATTAGAATCAGGCCAGGATTCTTACCGGGTGACAATAAGGAGATGCACCATGCGCCTATAGCAAGGATGTTTCAATGCGGCAGGTATAAGTCTGCCCATCTATTCAACATGCTTACCGGACAAAGTGACGGCATTAAACCACCACTTCAGTCATTTATTGCTATTTTTCAAGGAGCCAACGATGGCATTTATTCTTTTACTTTTGTGGATCGGAGCATCGATAGTTATTGGTAAATTGGCTCAGGCCAGTGGCCGTTCGTTCTTCATATGGTTTGTTATCAGTATGCTTATAGACCCCATATTTGGTGCTATTCTTTTTGCTGTAGTCGTGAGGTCAAAATGAAACCAGACAGAATTAAGGGGCTTTTTAAAGCCTATCTTGGCATTGGTGCTTTATTCATGTTGCTTGTTTGTACAGGGATTGTTGTTTTGTTAGGTCAATAAGGGAAATGATTACGTATTTTAATAATTATTTTATATTTACTGCCATCCCCCCCTCCGGTTCAATACTCTTGATGTATATCAGTATAACGTTCTCTGTAATATTTCGGCTATTATGTAAAGATAAGGAATTATCATGATAAACTATTATGAATATCTTGAGCTGGATATGAATGCCAGCGTTGATGAATTAAACCATGCGATACAAAAAGTAAGTGAACGTGATGATGCAGATTTAAAATTCATCCGTGAAATGAAATCTATTTTGTTAAACGATAAAGCCAGGGTTCTGTATAATAACAAATTGATTTCTTTTATTGTTGGCGATCGTAAAAAGTCTGATTTGGTAAGCGCTGAGAATATTCGTGAATTATTAAATATAGACAACTCGTCGTTACATGAAAAATATATCTGGATTGCAACGGGATTGTTTGTTGTCGGCGTTTTATCCGCATGTTTGTTTAGTTTAGCTGTCAACTATACGGTTAATCTGTTCGTTATGATTGCCCTGGTTATTTTGTTCTATATGGACTGGAAGCTACTGGATAAACATGGTAAGGCAAGCTTTTCAAAATGGTGGATTCTTTTTTCGCCAGTTTATATTGCTAAACGTTGTAAAGCCGTTGGTCAGGGGAAAATGCTGTTGCTGGTCTGGCTTGGGATCTGGGTTGTATATGGCATCGGGAACTTTGCGTTCAACGGTAGCAAAGCGATGCTGGAACGTACAGCATGCCAGGTGGTAACGGATATCTATCATAAACAGTTACGTCAATACTCGCAGCAATGTGAGAACGTAACGTTAACTGAAAGTGAAGGGAAACAGCACTATGGATTTGCTCAACTTAGTGATGGTACAACTAAAGATATTACCGTGACAGAACAATCAGATGGTAAGATTGTTGTATATATTGAATAGGCATTTTTGAGGCAAAGCACTTACCTTTGGGGTAAGTGCTTTTTATATATTTTTTATTTTGAGGGGAGATTTGTGTGAGGTTTTTATATGGAATTAAATATGTGACTACTCTGGTGGTAATTACTATCTCTTGTTCAGTAATGGCATCACCTTATGGAGATTCAGATGTCTTGTTCGGGTGTATAATAAAAGGAAAAACTACTATAGAGGTGGCTGTGTTAAGGAATAATAACGAGGTCACTTATTTATTTGGTAAATCGGACATTACCGGAGGTGGCGGAGTTATTCCTGAAATTACTCTGGTAAAAAATGTGAGCCAGTTAAGTCAGTCATGGAATTACAGTAGGGCTGAAGGCGTGTCGATACATACATTAAATATACCTGAGAATGATTATACTTACTCTGTTTCCTATATCGATGATGGAAAAAACACTGATGGGGAAATAACTATTTTAAAACAGGGAAAAGAAATCAGTACGATAAAATGCGATGACGTCTGGGAGCAACATTTGGGTGACAGCAATATGATGCATGGTATCCCCGATGAGTCAGATTGATGTATCTGGTTTGTACCAGTTCACATGAATGTGAACTGGTACAAAAGATAGAAAGACTGACCTTGTCGGTAAATAATCCTTTATAACTTCTCTAAATAAGCGTTCCAAATAGTAGATCACTTTGTAAGTATCCCGGTAAAACGGACGATTCACTTTTAGAGATCTTCCGACATACTGATTATGTCCCCTGAGGAGATCGCTATGCGCAAGATCCGATTCACTGAACACCAGATCATCGCCGTATTGAAGTCCGTCGAAGCCGGACGTACCGTCAAGGATGTGTGCCGTGAGGCCGCTATTTCGGAAGCCAGCTATTACAACTGGAAGGCGAAATATGGCGGGATGGAAGCGGCCGATATTAAAAAAATCAAAGACCTTGAAGATGAGAATCGACGTCTGAAACAGATGTTTGCTGATCTCAGCCTTGAGTGCCGGGCACTTAAAGACGTCATCGAAAAAAAGCTTTAAAACCAGCGATAAAGCGTGAACTCGTCAGCTATCTGACGGCGCAATTTGCCATGAGTTTACGCCAGGCCTGCAGGACGTTATCGCTGAGCAGGACGGTCTATTTTTACCAGCCCGATACCCGACGTGATGAACCGGTGATCTGTGCGCTGACTGAACTGGCAGAACGCTATCCGCGCTACGGTTTTAAGAAGTTGTTCCAGCTGCTGCGCAGGCAGGGCAATACCTGGAACCATAAACGTGTTCACCGGATTTACTGCCTGCTGAAACTGAATTTTCGTCGCAAGGGAAAACAGCGACTGCCAGTACGTAATCCAGCACCACTGGCAACACCGCAAGCGTTAAACCAGAGCTGGTCCATTGATTTTATGCACGACGCGCTGGTCTGCGGCAGACGCTTCCGGACCTTCAATGTGGTGGATGATTTTAACCGTGAAGCACTGGCGATAGAAATCGACCTGAATATCCCGGCTCAGCGTGTCGTCCGGGTACTGGACAGGATAGTGGCAAACCGCGGCTACCCACTGAAGATGCGGATGGACAACGGACCAGAACTCGTCTCACTGGCGCTGGCACAGTGGGCCGAAGAACATGGCGTGCAACTCGAATTTATCAAGCCGGGTAAGCCAACACAGAATGCGTTTATCGAACGGTTCAACCGGACATACCGGACAGAAATCCTGGATTTTTACCTGTTCAGAACACTGAATGAAGCACGGGAAATTACCGGGCGCTGGCTGGCTGAATATAACAGTGAGCGGCCCCATGAATCCCTGAATAACTTGACGCCAGAAGAATACCGGCTGATGGCTGAAAACCCGGAAATCTCAAAAAGTGCGTGGAACTAAAACGGGTGTGCTTACATAATGTCTGGCCAGCAATGGTCATAGCGCCCACAATGGCTGATTCAGCGCAGACTATAAGCCCGAGATCGGTAAACTCATTGAGATCTATCTCACCACGCTGATAAGACATAGTAAGACTTCCTACCCCCTTGGTTGCGGTAACTAATGCGCTGGCGAAGGGGGCTCCCATTGAGGCGTAATTTGTCAGGGTGTAAATAGCCCCTGCGGACACGCCCCCTATAGCTGCTCCTTTCAGCGTATCCAGCCCTACGTCCTGCCAGTCCTCTGTATCGAATTCGCCACGGAAGATATTTTTACCGTCTTGATACTTGCGGTAAATACCCGTACCGAGAGCAAAAGTGGCCCCGAAGGCTGCCCCCATAACCGTAGCTCGCATGGCTTCGTTGAGCGAAGGTTGGTGTTCTTCAACGATTTCGGCTTTTTTTACCTCATTTTTCTCAGCTAATTCCTGGTCATGTTTATCGAGTGTTTCATCGATTTTCCCCCACTGGACATCTTTATAATTAGAGTCTCCTGGACGTACAACGTCCGCAAATGATCGGCCGGTTGCGTTTTCAATTTCTGCAACCTTTTCCCTGATGGCCTGCAGACTTCTCTCATTCATTCCCTCAACAGGTTTCCCGTCGATAACATCCTGTATCGTTTGCCAGGTATCTTTCGGGATATGGTAAAACGCTTTGTTTTGGGTGAAGTCAGGGTAGTCTTCCATGTGTTTCAGGACATGTGTCAGATTACTATTGATGCCGTTTATGAATTTTGATTGCACTTCAACGCCATCAATTAAATAGTCCGCAGGGGCCGTCCGGCCAACCCCGTCGAATGTTGCGCGAAAAGCGGACTCATCCTGTAGTCTCTCTTCGAGCGCCTGACGGGCGTTACGCACACCTACTTCTACTTGCTCGGCAATTTCACCATGCTTGGTACCTGTGGAGCCTAGTATGGTGTTGGGTGAGGCGATAAAATCACGAACCTTCAGCATTTGCTCGCCCGCATTCTCAAACGCACGAGCTTGCCTCTCTAATTCGAATATTTCGTCCTGCATCCTGGTCTGATTGAGTGCATTAACAGCACTACCGATAATCTGATCACTTACAGCATCATGGCGGTCAATAATTTTCATCACTGAATTTTCTTGTTGATCAGTTTTGATAATGCATGGATATGGTTAATCAATGCCCCGAGTTGATCTTTCTGATGCGCATTAAACTGGTTGTAGTCACGCGGTGCGGTCTTCTCCAGCCCATCAATAATGCTTTCAGTGCCATGATAATGCTCAGATGTTAGTGCCTTCAATTTATTCGCACCACGTTCCATTACCAGCAATTCGCTAGTTTTAGCCCGAATATGACGCTCTTCCTGCTGAGCTTTGTCAATAATTTTGCCGTTCTTACGACGAGCCAGAAGAGTGCCCCCTGCAATACCTGCAACTCCGATCCCCCAACCGATGGGACCTGCCAGCGCTAGCAGCGCACCGCCTGCAGACATACCACCGCCGCCAGCTGCTAAAGCCCCCCCGCCAAGCCATGCCAGTGCTGCATTTGTAGCTGCAGCACCGCTCAATGTGGCAATTGCAGTTCCGGTTGATGCTGTACCAAAGGTCGTAGCGACTGCCAGCGCTGCCGTAGGTGCAAATGCTGCAACACCGGCTCCGACGGCAACTCCCGCCGTTGCAGTCCCTTTACCAACGTGCGATGTGCGATATTCCTCCTCTAGTTTTTCAACAACATTGTCGAACTCAACAATTTCTGCTTTTAGTTCACTCCAGGATTTACCGAATTCTTTTGGTTTATTTGCCAGTTGACTCACATAGTTTTCGACGTGTGTAATAAGTTGTTCACTGCATTTCTGACGCAACAGGAAGAGATTTGTAATCTCTTCCTGCGTCCTTTTTGCCTGAGTCTCATAACGGTCAGTTGCATTTTTAAGTTTGGATAAAGCGGTTTCTCTTTCGGATCCACGTAACATTTTTTTACTCCTGCTGTATGTCGTCTAAATTATTCCTATATTTGACCCTATATATCCAGATATTTTTACTCTCTTACGGTTGCGATAACTTTCTGCGTATATATTCCTGTGGTGACTGATATCCCAGTGCACTATGCGGATGACGTTTGTTGTAATGAATGAACACCACCGCCGGATTTATCACCGCAGCCAGGCTGTCCGGATTCGCCATGATGCCGATGCAGTCCCGTTTTATCATCTTCACGAAGCTTTCTGCTATTTCGTTGATTTCTGGGCTGCTCACCGCTGTTGTGCATGGCTCCAGATTCAGATCTCTGGCGAACTTCCGCGTTTCATGTGCGGTATACGCTGAACCGTTATCCGTCAGCCACTGCACCGGTATGTCCAGTAACCTGTACGCGACGATATCCGTAACTCGGCATGTCGCTGATGATATTGAGGATGTCAGACTGTATCCCAGCGTCAACTTCGTCATTACGCCGGGTACAGCATCTGTCCTGTCAGACGGCTGAACGGTTACCATGTAGGTGGACTACGTGGGAGACATTCATACTCGGCTCCATCGTCTGCTGGATAATGGCGATTTTCTTCTGAGGAGTCTTACACTTACGGGCTTATTGCCCTAACAGGATCTCGGTCATCTCAAAATTAGCGCCAGTGTTAGACAAATATTCAAGCCTATCTCTTATCTGAAGATACAGCTACTGTCTGTTTAAGGAGTCTACATCACTGTCCGCTATCGTCACTGTTGGTAGACCTGGAAAATTTATATTAAAAGATTATTCACTCCAAATGCCAAAAAATAAAGTTCGACAATGTCAACCCCCAATCAATAGGATTATCCTATTTTTTTAAATTAAACAATAGGTTATGAGGGCGTTTTTTTAAGAAAAATACGATTCCAGCATGGGATAATAAATTAAAATTTTGGCTGTTTTTGGATTAGGGAGTCAATATGTCTGAGGGAGTTTCTAAAAAGTCCAAATATGAAATTATTGCAATTCTGAGAGATGAACTCAGGATTCAATCTAAATTGTACTTCTATTGTAATGGTATAAAACACCAGTCGACACTAAAAAAAGTAGAAGGTAATTTTTTCTATATAAAACCATCCACCTCTCATCCAGGTCTTCCTAAAGAGAGCATTTTTTATTTTATCATCCACAGCCCATTAGGGAAAATAGAATTCACAACCAACAATCGAATCACTGACAAAAGAAATTCAAACAATCTTCTATGCTTCATTATTCCTGAATCATTATCAATACTACAACGAAGGACATCACCAAGAATTAACGTTAGGTACGAAAGTCAGTTTTATTGCTCTGGAAGATACAGAAGTGGCACTATTTATAAATATCACTTGAATGATATATCAGAAGGTGGTTGCTCGTTTATATCCCTGGAACCTTTGCATAGTTTTATTAGAAGTGGAAATAAACTTGAAAACTCAGAGTTAAATCTTGGGGAGTACGGACGAATCCTTGTTAATTTAAAAATAAAACATATATCCGAAACAAATAACCACAAACAATGTGATACAACAAACTTCAGGGTATCTTGCATGTTTTATTACGAAAGTGAAGAAAAAAAAGAGGAAATAGAAGAAATAATTGTCAAATTGATAATTGATAGAAAAATAAAAAACAGGCGAATCTTGGCTTAATTCACTTGGCAAAATAAAATTTCAAAAAAACACAATCACTTTAACCTAAATCAACATTAATGCAATAGTACGCAAGATGTTTTTATGATAAAGATAATCAACAGGAAATTTTAACCCATTGGAAAACATATTGCTTTATACTGACGACAATATCATCGGACAATCAATCCACGATTATATGGTTGATAACGAAAAAAACATCACCACCCTTAACTTCCAGGATATGGTTAAGGGAGTCATCACACCATCGACCACTACCGTTATTATCAACACTATCCATAAGGATATATCTGCAGCCACAACTGTCGCATTGCTTAACTCCCTGCGCAAGCGTCTTACGCACTGCGCGTTGCTGGTTTTAATTGTAAAAAGTGACCTCTCCAGACTGTTTCGGGAGTTGCTTGATATTGATAATTTATTGATTTTGACTGAAAAATCGTCTTTATCAGATTTCTCTGCCATCATCAACAGACCTTTAACCGCCGATGGCTGTCAGGGATTATGTACCCGGCGTACGCTAACCGCCAGGGAACTTCAGGTTCTGGAGTTAATCATTGCCTGCAACAACAATAAAAGAATCGCATTACTCCTCGATATTGATCACAAAACGGTACACAGCCATAAGGTACATATTATGAAGAAGCTGGGGATGAATAACTCACGGATAATGAATAAAAGGATAGTCAATATGTATCGGTGCTGAAGCCAAAAATATGTGGGTGACCAATCAAAAGCCGCTAATTCATTGGCAACCTTCCTTTAATAATCATTCCCATCGACACAAACCTCACCTATAATAATATTATCTTCTCTTTACCTTCGGCCTGATTTTTGACGAGAGATAATGAACGCGACGCTATTTTCCAATCATAACTTATCACGTAACGATATATCCGTTCGTTATGTCTTTCAAAAGATGTTTTCCCCAAAAGGTACGCTCGTCGCCGTTGAGTGCCTGAGTCGTTTCGATAGCCTGCCTATCTCTCCAGAAAACTTCTTCCGCTATGCCAATACGGGATTGCGCGAGAGCATATTCATGGAGCAGCTGGCGCTCATTGAAAAACATAAACAGTGGTTTAATAAAAACGGCATCTCTGCAACAATCAATGTTGATGACCATATACTCAACATATTGCTAAGATCGGAGATTAAAAACCTCGTTGACCACATTGGCTGCGTTCACTTTGAGGTAACAGAAAACTCGAATAAATTATTGAACAATGCTCTTGCTACCTGGAGCGATCCACAAAGCACGACGCTCTGGCTCGATGATTTTGGCTCAGGCAATGCGGGTATTAATGCGATTCGAAGTTACCATTTTGATTATGTCAAAATCGATAAAGACTTCTTCTGGCATTTAATGCAAAAAGATTCTGGCCGACCGCTGATGGATGCACTGATCACCTTTCTTTCCCGTAACCACCATAATGTGATTATTGAAGGCGTAGAAAGCGAAGCGCACAAGAAGTGGTTACAGGGCATGGAGTGGTTTGCTATTCAGGGACACTACTGGAAGGAAGTCAGCATTGAACAACTGGTCAAAGAAGATATCAAGGTTTAAAAAAATGCCGGAGCATTCCGGCATCAATATTAACATTCGCGCAATAAAGTCAATCAATCACTCAATTATAAACTAACTCCCAGGTCGCCCAGCTGGTCAACGGACCACTGGTCGCTTTTTCCGGCGCGGGCGTAACGTAGCCAATGTAATAAGTAAATATCCCGCCATCCACCGCCTTTTCCACCAGAGGCACCCGGTTTTGCTGCGGGTCAGCCGGGACAATTTTATTGCTTTTGTCCAGCGTATTATTATCGTTGGTCGCCAGCGCCAGAAAAATATGGCTGGCACCGTCCGCGCGCGTATTCGCCAGATAACCGGCGTTTTCATTACTGACGAAATTGACCATAAACCCATCAATCCAGCGCACGCTCACCATCCGAACTTCATCTTTATCCGCCGCGCCACCATCATGGCGAAGCTGGCAGTTTGAGAGTTCCAGAGTGAAAGGCTGCGGTTTCATAAATGCCCCCGCCCCGCGTTCGTGTACTTCCGCCAGGCTAACCGGTGCCAGCCAGACGCTTCCACTCCCTGCATTATTGCCGCCGTTAAGCGCCACGCTACAGGAGATGTCGGTCACCCGTCCGGCAAAATCCACCCGCCCACGATCGTAATTCGTCTCGAATCCCCACACCGAGGAGGCAATAAGCGTCCCGCTCATCAGGGCAAACTGAATGAGTCGTATGCTATTTATATACTTTGCTGAATCACTCATACCCGCCTCCCGCATTAATCGTACGTCAGGTTAAAGATCATGTGCGACTCCACTTCACCGGTACTGGTGGTCGGCGCATATTGATAGAAGCGCGCATAGAGCGGCAGGGTGATATAGCGGGTTTCCTGGCTTTGTAATGTACCAATATTATATTTTTTGTTGAATTCCAGAGGAGTGTTATCCTTTATAACCTGCACACCAACGCCCTTAGCAGCAGAACTTCCGGTCTTTTCATTTAACAGAACACCTTGATTCGCCGAAGTATTTGTAGCTAATGTTCCAGAAAATGAGGTGTTAATATTTGCATAACCACTGACACTGACTCCCCCACTACACTCCAGTTTAATATCAAATGGTGTACCGCCAGCCCAGGTTCCCACCCCTTTTAAATCGGCTCGTTTAATCGTGCCTATATCGACATTCATATTTTTGCCACCCAAAATGGTACAAGAAGGTGAAACAATTGTAATGGCATCAGCATTGAGGCTGGTTTTCAGGATTGTAAATCCTGGGCCATATTCTGTATACGGCCCACTGGCTAATGTCCCACTCCCTGTTGTGGTGCTGGTCTTAATTATATCTAATGTGAATGTTGAACCTGCGAGTCTAAAGGAGGAACCTGTCGTGGTATAACTATCAGGGTAGATCATACTGATCGCCCCTTTACGTGAGAAACGTAGACCAATTCCAGGAATTGCAGTCGAATAGACTTTATTGGCCCCCTGAACCAAACCAGCAGCAACAACTTTCGCATCTGATTTCAGAGTAGTACTTCTATCACATGTAACATAAATCGTATTATTATCCGGCATTGTCCATGTTTTAGTTGCAATAACACTACCTACTGGTAAGTCCGGGCTAACAACCACGCGCCCCATAGCCATATTAATTTCATAGGCACTATTAGATTGCCAACATGATGCCCATGCCGACGTTGTCCCCAGCGCCATTAAGCCAATAAAAAGCGTCAGTTTTTTACTTAGCGACATAGCGTTTCCTTTGTTTTTGCCTGACTTAAATCCACCGAACACTGTCCGCCGCTCCACTTAACCGTCGCCTTCGGCACGCTGGCATCGCTGATAAACATCATGCTGCCCTGGCCCACCACGCCTATCTCTTTCCCGGACGGGTCGAATATCGTGGCGGCAAACGGTAACGGCAGGCCATTAGCCTGGTGCGCCAGCACCGTGATGTTGTTCTGCACCGTGGTATCGAAGGAGACCTTGACCACGCTGCCTTCCCACGGCACCACCTGCGCCACGGTACGATCAAAGGCGACATCGTCGTTGCTGCCCTTCGGGTCAATTTCAACGGAGTTAATCCGGTAAGGCCGCAGATACGGCAGGATGGCGTAACCATTGCTGTCAATACGGGTTCCCGGCGAGCCGGGCAACATCGCGCCAGCGGCGTCTTTCGCTTCGATCAACGCCATGGTAGTGCCGGTTTCCGGCGAGAACACCACGCCGTGGCGATGGGCAATCAGCGTTCCGCTGGCACCGACGCCGCTCTGGCGATACCCTTCGCCCTGGCTATAGCTGCCGTTCAGCGTGGTCCACGGAGTACGGTAGCTGCCGTTCAGCGCCACATCATGCTGACCGCCGGTAGACGTGGTTGTCGACACGCCGTAGTTGAGGTTGTTTTCGCTATCCAGCGAACCGTTGACGCCAATTTGTGAACTGGCGAAGCGTGAATTATTAAACGAGGTATTTGACGTCAGGTTAGCGGTACGGTTTTCACCGAACCACAGCGGGTAGCTGAAGTTGAGCGAAACGCGATCGTCGCGACGGTGGCCAGAACTATCCGGGGTATAGACACGCTGCGCGCCCACCGACCACGAGAGCCGGCCGTACATGTTGTTGTAACTAAACTGGTACTGCTTCTCCGTTCCCGAACGGTTCCAGTAATCCGCCACCCGGCCGCTCAGATAAAAACCGCCCCAGCCATCCGGCAGGTTCTGGTTAACGGTAAAGGTCATACCGTTTTTTTGCCGCCACACGGTGTAGTTGCTGTTACGGTTCTTTTCCTGATCGACCGCATACAGCGCGTCGTTCAGGTTGTAATAGCCTTTGGTGGAGTAGCGATATGCCGCCAGCACGATGCTGGTCTGGGTTTCGGTAAACATGCGGTTAAAGGTGGCGCGATAGCTTTGCCCCTGCTCGTCGAGGGTGTCGCTCTTCAGCCGTGAATGCGTAACGTCGAATGACAGCGCGCCGATGCCGGTGTTCATCCCGGTTCCCAGCAGGAACGCCTGGTAGTCATCAAAACCAGTGACGCCGGTATAGCCGGTAAACAGGTTATTTAAACCGTGCTGCCAGGTTCCCTGGTAGAGCATCGGCTTATTACGCAACGAACTGTCGTCGACTTTACCGGCAGAGAGCGCATAGCGGGTCATTCCTGGACGCAGTAATTGCGCCACCGAGGCGTAAGGCACGCTAAACACTTCAACCGTACCATCGGCTTCTTTAACCGAAACTTCAAGGTCACTACCGTAGCCGGAAGGGTAAACATCCTGCAGGGTAAACGGCCCCGGCGGCACCGTGGTCTGATAGATAATATTGCTGCCCTGACGAACCGTGACCAGGGCGTTACTTTGCGCTACGCCGCGAATTTCCGGGGCGTAGGAGCGCATGCCGTCCGGGAACATATTGTCATCGGTCGCCAGGCTTACCCCGCGCATGCCGATGGTGTCGAAGAATTCGCCGTTGGTAAAAATCTGACCGCCGCTGACTATCGAGTTAATCTGCGGAATGGGCCGCTGCAGGTAGGTCTGGTTGCTGTTCCAGTGGGCTTTTCCCTGCTGCTGCTGCCAGTTCAGGTTACCGATATGCTTGAGCAGCCAGCCGTCCCACGACAGGCCCGCGTTAACACCCAGATAAGCACTGCTGTTATCAGAACCGTTGGACGACGAGCTGTGGCTGTTCCAGGCGTTTGCCATCCAGCCTAAATTCAGCGCCGCAACGCCTTTATCCCAGAACTCCGGGCTGACGAAGTTTTTAAGACGCTGATCTTCGTAGATTTGTGGTACGGATATATCCAGTCGCAGGGAGGACTGGATCAGAGTATCTTTAACATTCTCTTCGTTGCGCCACTCTTGCAGGCGTCCGCAGAAGCCCTCTTTCTCGCTGAGCTGCGGGTTGAATTTTTCAGGCGAGATCCCGTATTGCATCAGCATCGCTTTGGTATAGCAGACGCCCATTTTGCCGTCTTTACCGGCGGTGATTTTCAGGTCGTAGCGCCCTTTCCATTCGCCGTTGGTATACACATCAAGTGAATAGACGCCTTCGCTGATAGCGCTGGTAGAAAAGCGCGACAGATCGACCTTTTCGCGACTGCCAACGATAAAACCATCGTTAAACTGATAGACCGTTCCCGGGTTTTCCTCTCCGCTGGAAAATGGCGGAAAGCAGCACAGCGCAACTGCAATGGCCGTGCTTAATCTTCCCGGGCAGATTGACCTCTGCTTCATGATCGTTTCCCTTATTTGACGGCAACTTTCACTGCAACATCTGCGCCATAGTCATTAATGTTGTTAACGGTCAGGGTCTCGCCTTTACTCACTGCGGAAGAAAGGGCGATGGTCTGGCTGGACTGCGGGGCAAACATCACCGTTTTGCTGTTCAGCGCTTTGCCGCCGTCGCGGGAGATACGGCTGACGGTGACATAAAATGGCGTCGGATTACTGACGGACAAATTGTTACCGTTTGCGGAAAGGACTAATTTTTCTGCCGCCGCATCGCGGTTGCCTAATCCGTTGGGACGATAGATAAACTTAAAGCGCGAACGAATCGCCAGTTGCAGAACATTCTGCCCTTCGTTTTTCTGGCTCGCCTCGACTGGCGGTATTTCCAGAAGGTTTAGCCACCACAGCGTTTCTTTATCTTTAGCGAGTCCCGCATTACTGCTGAGCTTAATACGCAGGGTCTGGCCGCTTTTCGCGTCAACGCGGGAAATAGGTGGGGTGATAATAAATGGCGTCGTAATAGTGTCCGGCGTCGCGTCGGCATTACCGTTATCCAGCCAGGCTTGTGCCAGCGCCGGACGGTCGGCGGTGTTGGAGAGCTGCACCGTTATTTCTTTTTCATTTCCTGGATAAATAAAGCGGGTGCCGTTAACAATAATATTATTGGCATGGGCCGCAAAACTAAAAATGAAACAGAAAAAAAGGGCAATACGCTTCATGCTGACCTCAGAATAAAAAATAAGCGGCAGCAGTGGCCGCTTTATTATTGTTTTATGCCGCCCCGGCGCGAGGCGGCTTTATCTCTCAGTCGATATTACTGATAGGTAATTTGGTAAGTCGCGTAGCTGTTAACCACACCGGTGGTAACCGTTGCCGGGGTGCTGGTTACATAACCAACGTAGTAAGTGAAGCGTGCGCCATCCTTAACGGCGGAATCGTCACCAGTCGCTTTAGGCTGGTTGTCATCGCCTGGGATAATTTTGTTAGTGATCGTATCGCTGGTAGATAAAGCCAGTTGGATATTTTCCGCGCCTGCGGCTTCAGTATTTGCCAGGTAGCCCTGTTGTGTGGAGGTTCCACCAGCCAGCAGGTTACCGCCGGTCCAGTTCACGCCCAGTTTGCTCACATCGTCTTGTTTTGTACCGTCAGCAGCCTGACAGTCAGATACATCGATGGTGAAAGTTTTTGGTTTAAGTAAGGTATCTTGTGTGCCTGGCGCTTTAACTTCCGTTAAAGTCACCGGAGCCAGATAAACGTTAGCATTGCTGCCCTGGCCGTTTACGGAAACAGTACAAGAGACGTCGGTAACTTTACCGAAGAAATTAACCTGACCGCCGCCTACATTGGTATCAGCAGCATTTGCCGCAGCCATACCAAAAAACGCAGTCGCCATCGCAGCAGAGAGAAGAACCTTTTTCATTGTCATTTCCTTGTCAGAGTGAATTAAGTATCAATGAGCAAACAGTTAATTCGCACAAAAGTCAGAAGCGATATGCGATGCTCACTTGTGCAACTGTTAATAGAAACTTCGACTGACCGGAAGCCGCAATATTTAAGGCGTCAGGAACGGATTCTATAAAAGAATTCGTCGATGCTGTCGGCGTCAAAGAATGCTATTTCGAAATTAAATATACATTTTTTTACAACTTGATTGAGACTGTTTTATGGATTGACACCTATTAATAAATAAAAAAACAATCAGCATTTCCAATCAAATACGTATTGACTTTTGTCAAACGCCATGAAAAACATGGTAATCGATTGATTTTTATAGATTATAATTACATAGCTATAATTTTAATGATGTTTAAAATCACAATGGCATGGGTAAGCCAGTTTATTCAAAGCGCACTGGTCGAAAAGAATTACTCCAGACAGTGGCGAACATTCCGGCCTGCCTGATTAGTGTCGAAGCGTGCACTGGGGCATTTTACTGGCAGCATGAGTTTTAAAAATTGGGACATAAAGTAAAAGTTATCAGTCCTCAGTATGTAAAACACTTTACCCGCCCTGAACTCCGGGCACACTGTAGGTGATATCAGTCACTCTGACCTGATCTGATTAGGCTTTACCACGGTAAATTCACGCTGCACGCGATTAGGGGCAATGACCGAAGGTTTGGGCCATCCGGCGTGGAGATTTATAGCCACGTACCGCTTTGATCCGGTTCAGTTGCATAATGCGATCTACACGATTTTTAACGCAGGTTTCACCGATTTCGCTCAGATAACCATTAACCCGATGATAACCATACATGCCGCAACTCAGTGTATATGAGTCTCGGATGAGCGTCAGTAGGCGTTCATTGTCTTTATCGTGTCCGGAAACAGGGTTATGCAACGACGGCAGCGGTATCGAGAGTCACAGGAAGTAGCTGAGGACTCTCTGAAGAAGATAATAGCAGCTTTCCCTCGCGCCATTGCTGGCGCGATTTGCCTGAGCGATATGGCCCAAGGAAGACCTTTTATAACCGTTTTAACCGATGGTCTAAATCGGGAGCAATTAACATTATTTTCAACAGATTACTTTCTTCTCTTGATGCCCATGGTCTCGTTGACTGGTCCACGACTGCGCTGGATGGCAGCAAAATCCGAGTACTCAGGTGCGCCGCTGGTGCGCAAATAAACATTCCGATATCACCGGAGATAATGGACTGGGTCGCTCTCGCGGTGGTTTTGGCACCAAAATCCATTTGGCGACAGACGGAAGTGGTCTGCCGTTAAATATCGTACTGAGTCCCGGTCAGGCTCACGAAAGCCAGTTTGCACAACGTCTTCTGGATGGTATTGGTATTCAACGCCAGAACGGCTGCATGAAACGTCGTGGCCATGCAGTGCTGGCTGACAAAGCCTACTCCGAGCATATATTACATAAAGAACTGAAAAGAAACGGGATAAAAACGGTCCCCCCGAAAAACCAATGAAAAAATGGCAGCAGATAGTCGTTCACAACTTAATCGAGATGCCTACCGCAATCGCAACGTTGTTGAGCGGTGTATTGGGTGCCTGAAAGAATACTGCCGCATTGCCACACGTTACGTCAAAATGGCGAGGAATTATCTGGCGATGGTGAAACTGGGGTGTATCCGGCTGTTTTACAAAAGGTTATGTAATTAAGGGATACAGCCTCGTTTGATGTTCATTTTGCCCTCCCCGGGCGTTAAAAGAACATCTGAATTACACTCTCATAAACTGCTGGGTGTCCTGGCACAAATTACCTTGCATGAGCATACTTAATCACTCCTTGCTCGGTAGTTTTTGCATGCGCTATCGGGTGAGGCGATCAAACGACAACCTTACGAGCATTTTTACTACTGGCAAGTTCACCAGTGGCTAACTTGCTAACCTTTCTTAAAGCAGCATTAAAAGCAATCACGGTAACTGGACTGTCACGGTTTTTGACGCGGTTTGAATGGCTCTGAAACACAAAAACATCTTGAGGATACGTCTCTCTTCTACGTTCCAGTATCGCGCAAACAGGCGCGCTTAACTCAATCCGTTTTGCTTTTATTCTTCCTTTCACTCGCAGATAAGCAGAACCTCTTTCAATGTCTGTATAACGAAGATCAATCAATCTACCAACACTTTGACCAGTATAAAAAATTACCGCCCATAAATCAGACCAAGTATCCGATACATGAACCAGATTGCTATTAATAGTTAAAAATTTCTTGAAACTTATTGCTTTCTTGTCTTTCACAACCAGAACATTCCCATAACCAAAACACTTATTATCCTAAACATCGTACCTCTGCAAAACTACCTATGTTTTGGATGGCTAATGGTCGCCGTAAAGTATTTGTAAACCGTCTTTACCCCTAACTGAGAAGGATGGCCGTACCGTTGGCGAGTGCCGGTAACCTCCGCTGTCAGTTTGGTATGGTGCCACTGACGGCAGCAACACTACGGACAATTGCAGGTGACAACTCCGAACGCATGAAAAACGAAACTGCATTAGTATCGCTCTGTGACGTTGAAATTTCCGACCCGAGCCTCTTTATCCAGGCGTGAAAACTGTGGGTGGTGATACAGAGACGTATTGCAACGCCTGAAATAGAATGACCGCTATTAACAACCTGTTTGACTGCTTCAACTTTAAACCCTTCGGGATAACGCTTAATGCCCGCAGGTATTTATATTTGAGCCATCTTGAATGACATCTCAGATGTATGTTAAACCTATTGTGATTCAGTGTTGGGCTGCTTAGTGAGCATCAAAGGAATTTAGTGAGCTTCTCCTGTTATCCGATAACAAAATGGGCAGGGCTTAGCCCCACAATACTGACGTTTGCATTGGTTACAGATCCAACGGGACCGTTTATTTGCGGTAGTACCTTGAGTGGAGTGAGTCCGTCGGTTAGTGTAGTCAATACGTTTTGCATGCATGGTTAGTTTCCTCTTGATTTTTCCATACGCTGTTTTAACCACGACTTTACTTCGCTTTCAGTCCAGCGGGAACTGCGACCCAATTTAATTGGCTTCGGGAATTCACCGTCTTTGATGAGCTTATAAAACCATTTGTCTGTTAATCCGGTGTAAGCAGTAATAAAAGCCATATCTACAAGGCGATCTTTTGTGAAGTCTGTATCTGACATGTAATTATCATTTTTCTGATTAAATATTGATGCATGTTCTTTCATTGTTAATTCTCACTCGGTAAAAATACAATGTACAGATTTATTTGAAGCTTAGACTTGTTTGTCTAAGCGTTATCTTTTCAGCATATAACTGCTCGAAGAAAAATCATCTTCGGAAATTATAAATTTCATCATTCAGGATGGATTATGAATTAACAGCGATTTTTTGTATCTATCGTTAATTTACCTCTATGCTGACGTGAGTTCTTCTGGTTAGCATTACACCTACAATATCAGATTGATATCGGGCGATTATTTAGCCAGTCGTCCAGTTCTGACTCCAGCCAGCCAACGGATTTAGTGCCCAGGCGACGTTGGATGGGAAAAGTTGGATCATATCGTGGTGATTTGGTGTTTAACCAGTCATAGATGGTCGCACGAGCGATGCCTAGCTTTTCCATGACATCTTTGATCCTGAGCATTTTAGCTGGATTTACATACTTTACTGTCTGCTGTGTTGAGTTACTTTGAGACATAATCAATACCTTTTTTGCGTTTTAGACAGGGACTATGTTGCCAACAAATGCCAGGCTACAATAGGCCTTAAGTAAATGAGCAGTTAAATCACTTCAGGGGGCTTTACTTTTTATGGATAATGTGAGCTACGATTCTTTGGATGAAATCTATCAAGACGTATACAAGGCTTTTGAAGAGAAGCTTGAAGCGTTAGTCACAAAGCTGAAAGGTTCAGTCCAATACGATGAACTGATAACAATGCGTGAAAAAGCGTATGAGGTTATTGAGGAGTTTAAGACCATCGAGGAGGAACTACCCGAGAGAATTGTTGATGAATCCCATCCAGATAATTTCCGTTTACAACAGGAATTTATTGATGTTAATGGAATTGTTGTGCCAAAACCGTATGTCTATAAAAAAACTTACGCTGAGGCTCGGGCCAGTATACAGAAAGAAATGTTTGACGGTCGAATTTCTGGAATTATCAAATTAGTGGATGAAAACTTCTGGTTACATTATCTTTTTATGGGGTTTAAGGATTTTTACTGGAGTGAGTATATTTTATCAAATGGCAATAAAAAAGATAGTTGCGAGTTTTTACTTTATGCACTACTTTATATCACCTACGCCGCAGACAGAAATGATAAAGCAAAGACTGGTGATTGGCTTAGATTAAATGAAAGGTTTGATAGAATTAAAAGAAAATCAGCATCAAGCCTTGGCGGAAAGAAAAAATTAAAAGATCTCGATTATCTAAAGCCATATATATCTTCAGCGCTGTCCGATCATTCCCCTGAAGGTGGTTGGGAAAGCAAGAGGCAATTCATTGATACCATTATCCCACTCGTTGTAAAACTTGATGGAGAACACAATTCCGAAAAATGGAAGGGAGATCCAATAAAAAGGGAAAACACATTACGTAATAGAATCGATAAATGGTTATTGGACGACCTGCGGGACAATTATGATAAATTTATTCGAAATAAGAATAAGCGTTAATTAATTGAGTTAAAAATAACTTTTTGCATCTCCAATGCCCCTCCATACCTCATGTATTCACAAGTATGCTTAACACTTGACCAAGGAAGGGCATTATTTTTCTTTGCAAACTTAGAATAGTATAAAATTAATATGATAATGTCCGGAGGTGACAGTGATAACTGATGTTTTTCCCGCCTGGAACACCATCTCTGAAAATAATATTTTTATAAAAAAAGTTTTTATATATTTTCAAAAACATCATATATATCAATTTATTGCCACTCCATTTGAAATATTCAACATATCTTAATCACTGCTATCAGTTGCTACTGGTAGCAACTGATAGCAGTGCAGTTGACATCAATGACGATGGATATGTATTATTTCGCTGGTGCTGCCATTACTATTTTTAATTTTTTCAATTCTTATTTTCTCATCTTCTTCCAGATAAGCTAGCGCATCGTTAAGTTTTCTTGAGTTTCTTAGAGCATATGGGCCTTTTCTCCTTACTATCATTTTATTCAGAATGGTGGGAGTGTTTAATATTTGAGGGTAATTAACATCAGGATCCTTGTATTTTAATAACCATTTGTACAATATATCAGCGTTATGCTCTATTGAATCTGAGCATGATGAGGTAGCATCAAGAGCCTGTTGATAATAAAAATACGCTGTTTTCGCACCTGCCTGAATGGTTCTTTCAGATATTTCATTTCCGTGCTCATCACTAAAAAGATGAAAAACCCCAGCCAGTCTGACAATATTTTCAGGCATCTTAGACAACATGCCTTCTACAACAGGATGTTTCTCTCTGTCTTTAAGTATACGTGATTCAATATGTTTATATACTAAACCGAGTGCTGACTGAGCCTCTTCGGATAAGTATAGATATTTATGCTTTTCATTATTTTTGTACCTCTCTTCAGAAAGCAGCAGTAGCTCCTTTATTCTGTTATGGAATCTGATGATGTTATTTTTACTGTTATTCTTAACAGGGCTGCGGTACCCTCTTTTTGAGGTTACTCCGGTTATCATAAAACGGGACAGAAACCCTGAGCCTACTGCATAATCCCCCTGAAGTTTGATATATTTTTTAAACTCACTGGACTGAATCATTAATAACATTGTAAACATACATTCATCCATACTACATCTGCCACTTTTTCGTTCTATATCAAACGGAGCTCCATCCCATAAAAGGTTTAAAAATCCCAGGTTATTCTTTGCACGTCCTTTGAAGAAAATACCGGCCTCATCCGACATAAGACTCGATGAAGGCACATGGCTGCAGAGTCCCTGCTGTAGCGCTTCTGGTGTCGTATCACTGTAGATCAACTTATGCAATGCGGGTGGTTGCGGTTTTTTTCGGTAAAGCTCTTTCATGCTCTGAGTATCGAATTCAACATCAATTCCTTTCTCGGTTTTTTTACTAATCACTTTCAATAGTGCTTTCTCCTGACTTTTCCATGACTGAAGTTCTGCATTGTAATCCAGCATTAATAACGTATATTTTTGACGTGATTCCTTTTCAAAATCAAAAAATGGTTGTGTGACTAATTTAAATACGGCACTTTTTCTCTCTCCAGAGTCAGCAATAACGGTGTAATACATTGGGCAAGGACTGATCCTCCCGTCTGGATGTTGTATTTTTATTACCCCCTGGCATGCCAGTGATACAGCAGCCAGAACAACTGTTTCAATGAGTTCTACCGGAGCCTGTAGTTCTCTTTCTATCTCCTCCACGGCATCTCTTAAAATGGGAGGAAAAAAATTTACAGGATTGTTATTTCTATCATTAAGCGAACATCCAACACTCATATCTTATCTCTCATGTCAGGTTTATTTAAAGGATATCTCCTTCCGGTAATGAGAATATGCTACCTGGCTGCTATTTGGAATACACCAGAAAACCATCAGGCCAAATTAGCTTTATTTGGATTGATATTTTTTTAGTAAGGATTGTTTTGCTACCTGATACTGTACAGATATGAGTCATGAACAGCCCTGTACTGGTCTGTTTTACTCATGGGTAAATAGATGATTTGTGATGCCATTATTTAAAGCTACATCCAAAATTACGTTCACCATCTGTAAAGCATTTGCTTTTCTCTTTTGCGAAGTAACTTGTCCGGTAAATCAGCGAGCAATATGACTCACTTTGCTTGCCATCCTTTGCATTCAGGTAATAACAAGGATTCCTGGGTGTGTGGACTAACTCTTTATCAGGGGGATAAATGAAACTGACAGCACTCATCCATGACTCACGTATAAGGCGGAGGAGTGTACCTTTTTTACTATCGTACGCTCCCAGTGTATTGAAAGTGTCCCCGTTGAGTAACAGTAATACGTGATAATGTTTTTTATGTGAATCAGGTGCAAACTCTCTGGCCCAGACAACGCGTAATGATGTCTTACGAACTCGCTTTCCCTCTTTCTCCCGCTTGTTAAGATAATGTGAAATTTTTGCTTTCAGAGAATCCGTAAAGCGGGATATTACTGATGAATCTGTCCTTGCGAAATTAGCCTCATCAGGCATGTCATTTAATGGTTTGAGAACAGGAGTATGTAAATCTACTCTTACAGCCAATACTCTTGGGTGTTCACTCAATGCTTTATCAATAGTCTGTTCTATTTTCTTTAAATGGTATTGATTCAATTTTCCGTGAGAGGTGATATATTCGTACATACTATTTGTTTCCTTTTTTATATTTCGAAAGTGTTAGTCGTAGTAGAGCTGATTATTTAATTAAATCACTTTCTCTACGCTTGTATTGTTCATATGCATTATACATACGGTATATGTTTACTTGCCGAGTTATATGCATGAGCGTTGTTTTATTAGTGATGGAATGTTTGTTGGTTTCAATGTATTGAATTACATATGTTCTCATGTTTATTAATCTACAGGCATTGGTTTATATGTGTCGATATGTATCAGTAATCTATATACACATCTATATACATACATAGACAAACGCCACTGTTCTTTAGTCTGGGGTTGAAATTGCAATAAAAGAAGGAATTAACGATATTCATGATTTTTATACCTTTTTAGCCATCAAATTGCTCTGGAGTTATCACATATAATGTTTGGGATTTTTTTTATTAAGTTATGGGTAAATTTGAACCTATATTACTTTGGTGAAAATCCGTTATTCCTCGAAGCATATATCTATTCTTCTGAGGTTAAGCCGTTTGGTGCAAAGAGATAAATTAAGGAGCTCATCATGAAACTAGCCAGTCGTTTTGGACGGGTAAATCAGGTACGGCGCGACCGCCCGTTAACCCGTGAAGAATTAATGCAATACGTCCCCAGTGTTTTTAGTGAGAATAAGCACGAATCCCGTTCAGACCGATACACCTGGATACCGACCATCACTATTCTTGAGAATCTGCAGCGGGAAGGTTTTGAGCCTTTCTTTGCCTGCCAGACCCGCGTACGTGACCAGGGCCGACGGGAGCACACCAAACATATGTTGCGCCTGCGTCGTACCGGGCAACTTACCGGGCATCAGGTTCCCGAAATTATCCTCCTCAATTCACATGATGGCTCATCCAGTTATCAGATGCTGCCGGGATTGTTTCGTGGTGTCTGTACCAACGGGCTGGTCTGTGGGCAGTCATTCGGTGAAGTGCGGGTGCCGCATAAAGGGAATGTGGTGGAGAAAGTTATTGAAGGGGCTTATGAGGTACTGGGGATATTCGACCGGGTGGAAGAGAGACGTGATGCCATGCAGTCGGCTCTGTTACCGCCACCAGCGCAGCAGGCGATGGCGAGAGCTGCTCTGCACTATCGTTTTGGAGACGACCACCAGCCCGTCACTACTGCTCAGATACTGACGCCACGTCGTTACGAAGACCGCAGTGATGACCTCTGGACGGTGTACCAACGGGTGCAGGAGAACCTGATGAAGGGAGGGCTTGCGGGACGTACCGCACAAGGGCGAAGCAACCGTACCCGCGCTGTGAACGGTATCGACGGCGATGTGAAGCTTAACCGTGCGCTGTGGGTGATGGCAGAGAATATGCTCGAACTGCTGGGGCAGGCATGACTTCGATGCGGAGAAACATACCCGTGAACACAGAAACTCACCCACACCTTCCCTCCGGCCCGTTTACGCGTGAGCAGGCCTCAGGCATCGCAGCGCAATATGACAACGTCGCCATTGAAGACGACCAGGGAACGCATTTTCGTCTGGTTATTCGTTGCGAAGGTGTGATGGTCTGGCGGGCATGGAACTTTGAACCTGAAGCCGGAGTGATGCTGAATCGCTACATTGCACGTTATGGCATCCGAAGGTCCTGACCAACCTTACCAGACATCAGTCTCAGCCTTTCCCGCCAGCCCTGACCGGCTGGCTTTTTTATTTCCGGAGTTATTAATCATGAACAACGCATTAACGGATAACACCATTCCGACAGACACTCTTTGTGCCATACCTGTTAAAGATGAACAGCGCCTTCGTTTCTGGCCTCAGCATTTTGGCCGTATCCCGCAGTGGATAACCCTCGAACCCCGCATCTTTGCCTGGATGGACCGGTTGTGTGCGGATTACAGCGGTGGCGTCTGGGCTTTTTATACCCTCAGCAACGGTGGTGCTTTCATGGCTCCGGAAGAGAGTGAAGGTCCCTGGTCGCTGTTCAATATCCTGAATGGTAACGGCGCTGAAATGAGTGCTGAAGCTGTGGGTATTGCGGCCTGTCTGATTGCTTACAGCCACCATGCCTGCCGCACGGAGTGCGATGCCATGACGGAGCATTATTACCGTCTTCGGGACTACGCACTGAACCATCCGGAATGCAGCGCCATTATGTACATTATCGACTGAGGCCCCGTACCATGGAAAAACAGTTACCGTTGTTTGCATATGAACTGACGGCATCAGCACAACAGACCATCCGCGAGGCGCTGACCCTGCTGGAGCGCCAGTTACGCGAGCCCGGCGCATCGTTTACGTCCAGCAGCTCAGTACGTGACTGGTTGCGGCTTCAACTGACGATGGAGGAAAGAGAGGCATTTGTCCTGCTGCTGCTGGATAACCAGCACCGCCTGATTACACACGAAACGTTGTTCAAAGGCACCATCAGCCACACTGAAGTCCATCCACGGGAAGTGGTGAAGGCCTCCCTGAAATACAATGCGGCGGCGGTGATTGTTGCTCACTGTCATCCTTCAGGTCATGCCGAACCCAGCCAGGCTGACAGACGGGTGACAGAGCGTCTGAAGAATGCTCTGGACCTTGTGGGTGTGCGTCTCCTGGACCACCTCGTCATCGGCGGAATGGATATCGTCTCATTTGCTGAACGGGGCTGGTTGTAAGGGAGGAGTATTAATGAAAATTATCAGTAAGCGTCAGGCGATGGCGATATACCGCCAGCATCCACAGTCCCGGTTGTTCCGCTTCTGTACCGGCAAATACGCGTGGTCCGGCAGCATCTGCCACTATGCCGGTCGCGAGGTGGACGATATCAGCGGTGTACTGGCCGTATTCGCAGAGCGCCGCCAGGACCGCAATGGCCCGTATGTCGTATTACGCAGCGTAAGCCTGAATTAATTCACGATTAAGGAGGACTACATTTTGTCAAAGAACACCACGATAACAACGCATGATATCAGCGAACCCTGGTGGGGGCTCAGACGCAGTGTCTCCCCGTGTTTTGGTGCCCGACTGGTCCAGGAGGGAAACCGCCTGCATTACCTGGCTGACCGCGCGAATTTTAACGGACAGTTCTGCGATGCGGATTTGCGCCATCTTGACCAGGCTTTTCCGGTAGTGATGAAACAGCTGGAGTTAATGCTCACCAGCGGTGAGCTGAATCCCCGTCATCAGCACTGCGTCACACTGTATGCAAAAGGTCTGACCTGCGAGGCCGATACCCTCGGCTCACACGGTTACCTTTACCTCGCGATTTACTCAACGCCTGCAACTGCCGCATAACTCCTGCGCCGTAGAGCACCATCCATGAAGAGATCACACCATGAAAATATTATCAGACTCCCCCACACGGGCGGCGCCGTCGCGCCCGTCTCCCGTTGAAATCTGGCAGACTCTGTTGACGTACCTGCTGGATCAGCACTACGGTCTTACGCTTAACGACACACCGTTTGGCCACGATGGAGTGATCCAGGAGCATATTGGCACCGGGATCACCCTGTGTGATGCGGTGAATCTTATCGTCGAAAAGTACAAACTGGTCCGTATCGATCGTCACGGTTTCAGCGCAGACACACAGTCACCGCTTATCGGCAGTATCGATATCCTGCGGGCCCGAAAAGAAACTGGGCTGATGACCCGCCATGGCTACAGAGCGGTTACTGATATCACGACGGGTAAATACAGTGAGGCCGGGCAATGAAACTCTCTCTGGCCGTGGAAGCCGATGCCATCAACGTACTGGCCCTCAATATGGGCCGGATCGCTGTAGATATTGACGGGATTGAACTGGCCGACCTGATGAATGTGGTCAGCGATAACGGTTATTCACTTCGTGTTGCTGATACTCCCGGAAAGCTGGTTGTTGAAGATCCGCTACCACGTACCACCCGTCTGAACGGGATCCAGTGCAGCACCGCGCATATTACCGAAGACGACAACACCCTGCTGTTTACATTGTCACATCAACATGAAGACCATGGTGACAGTGAATGGATAAGTTATACCGGATCCGGCTATCTGATTTATCTGGATTCCTGGCAGTACCCGGTACTCCAGCTTAAGAAGCGGGGATTATCGAAGCCCTGCCGTCGGCTAATCGTGACGCTGATACGTCTCCACGCCATCAGAATTATCCATCTGGATGCTCTGGGCGAATTGCTGCCCGGCTTTGCCACTTTCGACTGGTAGACCCTCATTCCGACATACTCAGTCTCTGCAACACATCCGGTCAGAATAATCGCTATCCGATATTAACCTTACGCATAAACGCCAGCCTTCATCGGCTGGCGCTTCGCTTTATATAAGGAAGGAAAACCATGTCAGAACTTACTCTCACCGAATCCGAAGTGTTAACTGACCATACTGACGTAATTTGCTCCACCAGCATTGAACGCATCATCATCGGACGTAGTAATGCACCTAAACAAATTGATACACTGATACAACACGTTGCCGATATATCGACGCTGACCAGCAGTATCGGCGGTAAAACTGTTCTGGACTGGGCCATGAAGATGAGATGTTTTCTATTAAGTACTTTCAAAAGGTAACAGCGCATATCACATTTAAGCGGGCAGAGCTGGTTGATAAGCTGAATGACATCATCGCCCATCACTACCCTGGCACGCTGGCATCCATGCAGTAGTCAGGATGATTTACCTGTCTGCACATAAGTGGAATTTCATTACCAGTGGAGGGGCTAAACAAACGCCTTGCCATCTCAACTACTTATGGCCAAAATAAAGCAGGCGTACCTGGTGCTTTTCTTCTGGTGGTTTGTTACTGGATCCTTGTGACGCACCAGGTGCGTCGCCAGACATAAGACCATAATGAAGCATCTACACATCATCCTCATATGACCATCCCCTTGCCGTCCCCGATTCGGTTTTTAAATTCGTAACAGGTGGGACAGAGGGTACAAATGAGGGTACATTTTTAACCACATCAAAAATTTTACTTGTAAATCATAAGAATAAAACAAAGCATCGATTCCGAGTCCGGCACCACTTATTCCAGAAAAACCAGCCTACGGGCTGGTTTTTTGCTTTTGGAGAAACGGGCTCTTCATCGAACTACGTTCGATTATTCGCCGCACAGCGGCTCACCCCTTCGGGGCCAGCGCGACAAGCGCGCTGTTCAACGCCTCTGGCGTTAGTCCGAGTCCGGCCCGCCATTGAGGTGTAGCCGTGCGCACGACATAAAAGAAGCGCAGAAGCGCCGTTACGTCGCAAGCAAGAGAAAATCAGGAGGCTAATCCCGGCACCTGATTTTGCAGGTGCGGATAAAAGGTACCGCTATCCCCAGCGGGCAGCAAGCGGCTTTACGACGACAGGCAAAGGATTGTGTCCATCCGGAAGCCGCCTCGCAAAACGTAACCTGAGGATAATGTGGTTGCCCGGTCGGGCAAAAGCCCGCCACCCGGCGGGCGTTCTCAATTATCAGCCGCCTGCTTTCTTAATCGCCGCATCCAGCGAGGCTTTATCCGCCAGCCCAGGGAACACGGTAATCGTCGCTTCCGTCGCGCCGGTGGTCGGCATCACGATAACTCCGGGCGTGCCGCTCAGGCCGATTTCCTGCGCCAGCTGATTCGTGCTATCCAGTACCGGTCCAACATCCGTCGCTTTCTTCGCGTCGAAACTCACTTTCTTCGCCTGCTGCTGGATGTCGGCAGCCGTCAGCTTGCCTTCGTTATGCCCGGTGGAATAGATCCCGTTATGGTAGGTCAAATAGGCTTCTGCGCCCTTCTGCTGGTAAATCTGCAGGCCGGTTTTCGCCGCTTCCAGAGAAGTTTCCCAACGGCTGCCGAAAATAGGCCACTCTTTGAAAGCGAAGCGGGTTTGCGGGTTCTCTTTGATCACCTGCTCCATGACCGGCGCCAGGCGGCTGCAGTAAACGCATTGATAATCAAAGAACTCAATGACCGTCACTTTGCCCTCTTTAGGGCCATAAGTTGGCGTATTTTTATCCTGAGTCAGCGCGGCGGCGTTCTTCAGTACCGCCTGAGTTGCGGCGCTGGCCTGCTGCTGCTCCTGAATCTGTTGCAGCTTCTGGCTGGCCTGCAATAGCACTTCCGGATGCGCGACTAAATAATCCGCGGCAATTTTGCCGATACGGGCTTCCTGTTCAGGCGTGAAGGTTGGCGCATCAGCGGCATTCGCCATCACCGGAAGCAGAGCGGCGCCAATAAAGGCGAGTGTCAGTAAATTCTTATGGCCGGGCATGTGGGTAGTCCTTGCGATAGGTAAACGGCAGGTGAGTCTTATGCACAAAATATCATCCTTTGCCGGCGAATCATCACCGGACAGGGCAATGATTGGTAACTATATTTTTCAATAACTCGCTGCGCTCTCATTATTGGCCAGGTAGTCAACGAGCCCGAACGAGAGTACGCTTCGCCCCCTGCTTTTCCCTGTAGGGTCTTTTTTTGGTAGATGAGTTGGGTATGAACGAGTTTTTCAGTCAGTGGGACGTGGCGGTTATTCTGCTGCAAATTATTGCTATCGATCTGTTATTGGGCGGCGACAACGCGGTAGTGATCGCGATGGCCTGCCGTAAGCTGCCGCCACATCAGCGAACCAAAGCCATTATTATCGGCACCTTCGGCGCGATAGTGGCGCGCGTACTGCTGCTGGCAGTGGCTATCTATTTGCTCTCGTTACCGTGGTTAAAAGTAGTCGGTGCGCTGATGCTGCTGTGGATTGGCATCAAGCTGGTCACCAATCAGGAAGAAGAGAGCGAAGTCAGCAGTTCCAACAGCCTGTGGCGCACCGCAGTCACCATTACCGTCGCCGATGTGATTATGTCGCTGGATAACGTACTGGCGGTTGCAGCAGCCGGGAAAGGCCACCTGGTGCTGGTCGCGCTGGGTGTACTGATCAGCATCCCGATTATCGTCGCAGGCAGTAAACTGGTTCTGGCGATCCTTAACCGCTTCCCGTCCGTGGTGATGCTGGGTGGCGCGCTGATTGGCTGGATTGCCGGTTCGATGATGGTGACCGACGTGACCATCGTGCATCTGTTCCCCAACGCGCCCGACGCGCTACCGCTCATAGGCGGGGCGGTTGGCGCAATACTGGTGCTACTGGAAGGGTTGCGCAGAAACCGCAGGCCCTCCGCCGAATAACGTCCGCTCCGACGCCGTCAATCCCGACGGCGTCAAGTTTGCGCCACTTTTCCCCCACACCTGCTCTCATTTGCCCTACTCTTATTAAAGACACCTGATCCAGGGATCTGTAACCGTAATATTGCGCATAAATGAGATAACATCATGGAATTAAAGGATTATTATGCCATTTTAGGGGTTCAGCCAACGGACGATCTGAAAACCATCAAGACCGCCTATCGCCGTCTGGCACGCAAATATCACCCCGATGTCAGCAAAGAAACCGAGGCCGAAGCCAAATTCAAAAACCTCGCCGAAGCCTGGGAAGTCCTCAAAGATGACCAGCGCCGCGCCGAGTATGACCAGCTCTGGCAACACCGCAACGATCCGCAGTTTGGTCGTCAACATCAGCAGTCCCATGAACAAAGCTACAGTCAGCAGGATTTTGACGATATTTTCTCTTCGATGTTTGGCCAGCAGGCACACCAAAGCCGCCGCCAGCACGGTGTGCGAGGTCACGATTTAGAGATAGAAGTCGCGGTATTCCTTGAAGAGACGTTGGCCGAGCAGACGCGCACCATCAGCTATAAGCTACCGGTTTATAACGTCTTTGGCATGGTCGAGAGCGAAACGCCGAAAACGCTGAACGTGAAAATTCCTGCGGGCGTGGTTGACGGTCAACGCATCCGCCTCAAAGGCCAGGGCACCCCCGGCGAAAATGGCGGCCCGAACGGCGACCTGTGGCTGGTTATCCATATCGCCCCGCACCCGCTGTTTGATATCGTCGGCCACAACCTTGAAATCGTCCTGCCGCTGGCGCCGTGGGAAGCGGCGTTAGGCACTAAAGTCACCATCCCGACGCTGAAAGAGAGCATTCTGCTGACTATTCCACCGGGCAGTCAGGCCGGGCAGCGCCTGCGCGTGAAAGGTAAAGGGCTGGTCAGTAAAACCACCACCGGCGATCTGTATGCGGTGATTAAAATCGTTATGCCGCCAAAACCAGATGAGAAGAGCCGCGAACTCTGGCAGCAGTTGGCCGATGCGCAAGCCAGCTTCGAGCCGCGCAAGACATGGGGGAAAGCCTGATGGCTAAGATAACAGTGACGTTCACGATTACCGAGTTTTGTCTCCACACTGGCGTTTCCGAAGAGGAGCTGAACGAAATTGTCGGCCTTGGCATGATTGAACCACGCCAGCCGCAGCGGGAAAACTGGCTGTTTGATGATAGCGCGGTGACGCTCGTTCACCGCGCCCTACGCCTGCGACAGGAGCTGGAGCTGGACTGGCCGGGCATCGCCGTGGCGCTGACGCTTCTGGATGAGAACGCGCGCCTGAGCCGCGAGAATCAAATTCTTCAGCATCGGCTGGCGCGCTTTCTGACGCATAGTTAAGCCTGTCCGCAGACGGCGGTAAACCCGTAGCGCCAGCGGGAACATAATCTGAAGCTCCATTGCGCGTTGTTTCCCCGGAGGCGGCGCTTAACGCGCCTTGTCCGGGCTACCCATCCGCAGACGGCGGTGAACCCGTAGCCCGGTCAGCGCAGCGCCACCGGGAAGATAACCTGAAGCAACATTGCACGCTGCTCCCCGGAGGCGGCGTTCAACGCGCCTTATCCGGGCTACCCATCCGCAGACGGCGGTGAACCCGTAGCCCGGTCAGCGCAGCGCCACCGGGAGAAAAACGCAAAGCCGCCATCCCCGGCATAAATACCGCACAATAATTAACCCTGCACCCACTTCGGCAGCCAGTCGCCGTGGCTGTCGATCAGGTCATCCACCAGCGCATAGATCTCTTCAATACCCAGCACCGCCGCCGTATGCGGGTCCATCATGGTCGCGTAATAGACGTAGTCACGGTTTTCGGTGAGGATCGCCTCGGTCAGCAGAGTCTGCACGTTGATGTTGGTTTGCATCATCGCCGCCAGATGAGCAGGCAGCTTGCCCACTTTGGTCGGCTGAATGCCGTTAGCATCCACCAGACAGGCCACTTCCACGCAGCACCCCTGCGGCAGGTTATCTATCAGACCATCGTTACGCACGTTGCCGTACACCACGCTCGGCTCGCCGGTCCAGATGGCATTCATAATAGTGCTGGCGTATTCGCGTGAGGGTTTAACCTCAATACGCTCGCTGGTTTTATACAGCTCCAGCTCTTTGTGCCAGTTTGCCACCTGCTCTACGCAGCGTTTCGGGTACTCATCCAGCGGTATCTGATAACGCTCGATAAGGTCCTCACGCCCTGGTTTGATAAACCATGGGGTGTATTCCGCGAAGTGCTCGGAGGATTCGGTGACAAAGTAGCCCAGCTTTTTGAACATCTCATAGCGGACGATGTTCTGGCAGCGCGAATCCTCACGATGCTTCGGCGCGCGGCCTTCGGCAAATGCCTGTAACATCTCCGGATAAATACTGACGTAGCTGCCATCGCCAAGCTTTTTCTCCAGCGACAGGTAAAAAGCCATATGGTTAATGCCCGCGCAGCGGTAGCGTAAATCCGCTGGGTCAAGGTCCAGATCGTGAGCCAGCTCCTCCGCCGTCCCCTGCACCGAATGGCACAGTCCAACCTGCTTAATATGTGGATAGCGGGCATACATCGCCCAGGTGTTCATCGCCATCGGGTTGACGTAGTTAAGCATCGTGGCGTTCGGGCAGACTTCGGTCATATCGTCGCAGATGCGCCACAAGTGTGGAATCGTGCGCAGCGCGCGCATGATCCCGCCCGGACCAAGGGTATCAGCAATGGTTTGTTCCAGACCATGCAGCTTACAGACTTCAAAATCGGTCACCGTACAGGGCTGATAGCCGCCAATCTGGAAGGCTACCACCACGAAATCCGCATCCTGTAGCGCCGCTTTCTGGTCGCGGTGGCAGCTAATTTCCCCGTCAGCCCCGAGTGAATCCATCAGCTTACGTACCACAATATGTGACTCTTCCAGGCGAGTCGCATCCAGATCCATCAGGGCGATATGCGCGGATTTCAGCGCCGGGCGCTGAAAAACATCACCGAGAATATTTTTGACAAACACCGTCGAACCAGCACCGATAAAGGTAATTTTTGGGGCAGACATAGGACTCTCTCCATAAGGTCATTGAACGGTGACAGAGTGGCATGCCGGGCCTTTGCCGCGCTGCCCTCTTCCCGCCGGAGCATTCCCGGAAACTCAGATCGACTATCTGCAAGCATAAAATATGAGTTTTTGGGAATAAATGGGCGGAAAAGAAGAGAAAACGGGCCGTTATTTCGACTAAGATGATGGCTCACTGGCGCAAAAATCGGCAAGTATGATGATTCAGGAATCCACATCATGATCGATAAATCCCACGCGGCGCAGCCTGCCGACTCCTATATGAGCAGTAGCGATGAGCATCAACCCCGCAGCCCGCTGGCGCTCTACTCGGAATACCAGCGAATGGATATCGAACTGCGCACGCCTTATGCGATGACCGCCAGCCACTGGCACGGTCAGGTGGAGGTGAACGTTCCCTTCGATGGCGATGTGGAATATCTGATCAACGATGAAGTGGTACGCATTAAGCAGGGCTATATCACGCTATTTTGGGCCTGTACGCCTCATCGTCTGACGCGCCCCGGCGACTGCAAGCAGATGGCGATCTTTAACCTGCCGATGCATCTGTTTTTGTCCTGGCCGCTGGACCGGGAGCTTATCAACCACGTCACTCACGGGATGGTGGTGAAATCGCTGGCCGCCCAGCAGTTGAGTGTGTTTGAAATCCAGCGCTGGCAGCAGGAGCTGAACAGCGACAATGAACAGATTCGCCAGCTGGCGATCGATGAAATCGCCCTGATGCTCAAGCGCCTGAGTCTCTCCGGTTGGCAGCCGATTCTGGTGAACAAAACCTCGCGTACCCACAAGAACAGCGTGTCGCGCCACGCTCAGTTTTACGTCAGCCAGATGCTGGAATATATCGCCGCCCATTACGATCAGGCGCTCACCGTCGACGACGTTGCCGAGCACGTGAAGCTGAATGCCAACTACGCCATGGGGATTTTTCAGCGGGTGATGCAGCAGACCATGAAGCAGTACATTACCGCGATGCGCATTAATCACGTCCGCGCCCTGCTCAGCGACACCGATAAAACTATCCTGGATATCGCCCTTACCGCCGGTTTCCGCTCCAGCAGCCGCTTCTACAGCACCTTTAACAAGTATGTCGGCATGCCGCCGCAGCAGTACCGTAAGCTGAGCCAGCAGCGTCGCCACAGCCTGCCGCCCGCAGAGGTATAAAAAATGCCGCCGGGGGAAGCCCACGGCGGCATTGATTAACAGCAAAACGGATTAGTCGTTGATGCGCGGATGCTGATCCACCAGACGAGAACGTTTTTCCTGCAGGTCGGCGATCTCCTGATCGATATCTTCGATTTTATGCTCGATGTTATCGTAGTGCTCGCCGAGGATTTCCTTCGCTTCCTGGATATCGGACGCCGCAGGCGTTGCCCCTTTCAGCGGGCGATTAGCGGTCTCTTTCATCGACAGGCCGGTAATCAGACCGATAACCGCAATCACCATCAGATAGTAGGCTGGCATCATCAGGTTCTGCGTACTTTCCACCAGCCACGCCGCCAGAGTTGGCGTCAGACCGGCAATCAGCACCGAGATGTTAAAGGCGCTGGCAAGGGCGCTAAAGCGAATATGGGTCGGGAACATCGCCGGCAGCGACGAGGCCATGACGCCAATAAAGCAGTTCAGGATCACCGCCAGCAGTAGCAGACCGGCGAAAATCAGGCCGAGAACGTTACTGTTGATCATGATAAAGGCCGGAATCGACAGCGCGAACAGCGCAACGCTACCAATCAGAATAAACGGACGACGGCCAAAGCGGTCGCTGAGCATGCCGATAACCGGCTGCACAAACAGCATCCCGACCATGATAGCGATGATAATCAGCACCCCGTGGTCTTCTGAATAGTGCAGGTTATGCGACAGGTAGCTCGGCATGTAGGTCAGCAGCATGTAGTAGGTCACGTTGGTGGAAATCACCAGACCGATACAGGTCAGCAGGCTGCGCCAGTGTTTAGTCGCAATCTCTTTAAAGGAGACTTTCGGCCCTTCCTGTAATCCTTCGCGATCGCCCTGCTCCATCTTATCAACATGCTGCTGGAACGCTGGGGTCTCTTCCAGCGCATGACGCAGATAAAGACCAATAATCCCTAACGGCAGCGCCAGGAAGAACGGAATACGCCAGCCCCAGTCGAGGAAGTTCTCTTCGCCCACCACGCTGGAAATCAGCACCACCACGCCCGCGCCCATCACAAAACCGGCGATCGAACCGAAGTCCAGCCAGCTGCCCATAAAGCCACGTTTACGGTCAGGCGAATATTCCGCAACAAAGATAGATGCACCGGTATATTCCCCGCCAACCGAGAAACCCTGTGCCATTTTACACAGCAGCAGCAGGATCGGCGCCCAAATACCAATCGTGGCATACGACGGAATAAGACCGATACAGAATGTACTTATCGACATAATGACGATGGTTATCGCCAGTATCTTTTGTCGACCATATTTATCGCCCAGCATCCCGAAGAACAGGCCGCCTAGCGGACGAATTAAGAATGGAACCGAGAATGTACCGAGTGCGGCAATCATCTGCACGCTGGGGTCTGCACCGGGGAAAAAGACTTTACCTAAGGCATACGCAACAAAACCATATACCCCAAAATCGAACCATTCCATCGCGTTACCCAGCGACGCTGCGGTAATCGCTTTCTTCAGTTTGCTGTCATCAATGATGGTCACATCCCGAAGAGTGATTGGCTTTACTTTTTTCCTTTTAAGCATAATTTTCCTCTTTTGCTCTCGCCTTGAGCGCACGAATCTCCGCCGAATGACAAGGTCATTCGCGTCATGCGTTGGAGCAATTCATTGCTGTGCTCCACCTTTCAAGCGTAGCAGGTTTGCCTGCACTGTCTGCTGACAGTCTGTACAACCGAACCTGTTGACGCCTGCTCTGGCTATAATGAAATAAGCGGTATCGTTAATAAGTGTAGTGAATTTACGATCTCGCCTTTTTACCCTAACAGCGTTTAAATTTGGGATCAACTTCACAAAAATTTACCCACCCTTAAACAGAGTCGCCCACAACCAATAAGTTCAATGAATATTGGAACTTAGCGATATACTTCCGGAAATATCTGGCGGATTTTATGGAAATACCCCTGCGAACTCTCGTGATATATATTCTCTTTCTCCGTTGCTATTCATCATAAAAAAGGCCCGACAAAAGTACGTGATTGCGCTATAATCAGCGTCACTTTCGGCTATCAGCCGCCATTTAATGGACCAACGTCCTGTTTTATCCAGTAATCGCGAGGAACGTCATGTCACTGCCACACTGCCCAAAATGCCATTCTGAATACACTTATGAAGACAGCGGCATGTTTATCTGCCCGGAATGCGCCCACGAATGGAACAATGCCGAGCCTGCTGACGATAACGACGCGCTGATTGTCAAAGATGCCAACGGTAATTTACTGGCCGACGGCGACAGCGTTACCGTAGTCAAAGATCTGAAGGTTAAAGGCAGCTCTTCGATGCTAAAAATCGGTACTAAAGTGAAGAATATCCGCCTGGTTGAAGGCGATCATAATATTGACTGCAAAATTGATGGTTTTGGTCCGATGAAGCTAAAATCCGAATTTGTTAAAAAGAACTGATTTAATTCCCCCGGCGTACATCGTCGGGGGGAAATATATTTCCCGGTAAAAAAATCTGAAAAGTGGCCCTTATTCCCCGGTCACGCTGCGCTTACCAGGGCTACAGTCTCCCACGATCGTCGTTGCCGCCTGGCTTAATTTTGCAATCCCCTTCTACGCTTAATGGGATATTCGTTACCTGAGGTAATGGTTATGCCCTTAAGTCCCTATATCGCTTTTAGCGGCAACTGCGCTGCGGCTATCGCCTTCTACCAACAGGCGCTGGGCGCTGAGCTCATCCACCAAATCACTTACGGCGAAATGCCGCAGGATATACAAAATGCCGAGGACGGTTGCTCTTCCGGCCAGCACCTGGCTGCCGACGGTATCGCGCACGCCAGCCTTCGCATTGCGGATAGTGTCCTGATGCTCAGCGACAGTCCCTCCAGTAAAATGGAGCGCTATGCCGGATTTACCCTCGTGCTCGACCCGAAAGATATTGAGGAAGGTAAACGCTGGTTTGACGGCCTCGCCGACGGCGGGCAGATAGAGATGGTCTGGCAGGAAACCTTCTGGGCTCACGCCTTTGGTAAAGTCATCGACCGCTTTGGCGTCCCGTGGATGGTCAACGTGGTGAAAGCGCCTTAAAGCTTACGTACCCCCTCACCCTAACCCTCTCCCCAAAAGGGAGAGGGGACCGTCTGGCGCTTTTTTTATCACAAACAGCCGACTCCAGGCCTGCTTTTCTCCCTCTCCCTCCGGGAGAGGGTCGGGGTGAGGGCATCAGCGCGCAGATATCCCCTCGCCTTGTCATCTCACTGGCCCCCACTCTTCATCCCCCGGTCATCATGTTTTAACCGAAACGTAACAATAATCCGTCAGGATCGGCCCACGCTCAGAGGGAAACACCTTCTTGTCCTTAGTGAGGCTCGATTGACATGTACTTATCCAGACATCCGACCAGTTATCCGACACGATATCAGGAAATTGCCGCCAAACTTGAGCAAGAGCTTCGCCACCACTACCGCTGCGGCGACTATCTTCCCGCTGAGCAGCAGCTGGCGACCCGCTTTGAGGTTAACCGCCATACGCTACGCCGGGCTATCGATCAGCTCGTCGATCGCGGCTGGGTCCAGCGCCGTCAAGGCGTCGGCGTACTGGTGTTGATGCGCCCGATAGATTATCCGCTTAATGCCCAGGCGCGCTTTAGCCAGAACCTTCTCGAACAGGGCAGCCATCCGACCAGCGAGAAGCTGCTGTCGGTCCTGCGCCCGGCCAGCAGCCACGTCGCCGAAGCCTTTGCCATTAACGAAGGCGATAACGTCATTCACCTGCGCACCCTGCGCCGCGTTAACGGCGTCGCCCTGTGTCTGATAGACCACTACTTTACCGACCTGCGTCTGTGGCCGGTGCTGCAAACCTTTACCCACGGCTCTCTCCACGACCTGCTGCGCGACCAGCTTGATATCGAACTGACCCGCGTACGCACCAAAATCAGCGCCCGCCGCGCGCAGGCTAAAGAGAGCAACATTCTCGGCATTCCCAACATGGCGCCGCTGCTGTGCGTGCGCACGCTAAATCATCGCCAGGACGAGCAGAGCGCAACGGAGTACTCCGTCAGCCTGACCCGCGCCGACATGATCGAATTCACCATGGAGCACTGAATGCACTTTGATACCGCTACTCGCCAGCGCTGGATGTCCGTGCTGGCCCACAGTGAACCACAAGAACTTGCCGCGCGGATGCAAACGCTAAATCTCGCGCCGCAGTATGAGCTGATTCGCACCCCGGAAACCGGCCTGGTGCAGTTACAGGCGCGCATGGGGGGCATCGGCGACCGATTCTTCGCCGGTGACGCCACCCTAACCCGCGCCGCTATTCGCCTGGCCGACGGAACGCTCGGCTATAGCTGGATCCTCGGCCGTGACCGTCCGCACGCTGAACGCTGCGCGGCCATTGATGCCCTGATGCAGTCGCCACACCATTTTCACACCCTGATGGAAACCCTGATAACCCCGCTGGAAGAACAACGTAGCGCGCGCATTGAAGCCCGACGCGCCGAAGTCAACGCCAGCCGGGTCGACTTCTTTACTCTGGTTCGCGGAGATAACGCATGACATTACAACCCGCTTTTACCCTGGCTGTGCAGGACGCCCAACACAGTTTCCGCCGTCTACTGAAGGCAATGAGCGAACCGGGAGTGATCGTCTCCCTGCAACAGCTCCAGCACGGCTGGCAGCCGCTGAATATCGCCTCCACCAGCCTGCTGCTGACGCTGGTCGATCACGACACGCCGGTCTGGCTGGCTCCAGCGCTGCATAACGACCTTGTCGGGCAGAATCTGCGATTTCATACCGGCGCGCCGCTGGTTGAACAGCCACAGCAGGCGACCTTCGCCGTCGCCAACGACAGCATCAGCGCCGAACAGTTGAACGTGCTATCAGCCGGGACCGTCGTCGCTCCGGAAACCGGCGTGACGCTGATTGTCCAGCTTGCCAGCCTTAGCGGCGGTCGTATGCTGCGTCTGACCGGCGCGGGCATCGCCGAAGAGCGGATGATCGCCCCGCAGCTGCCGGAATGCATTATTGAAGAGTTGACCGAGCGCCCGCACCCGTTCCCGCTGGGCATCGACCTGATCCTGACCTGCGGCGAAAGACTGCTGGCTATCCCGCGCACCACCCATGTAGAGGTCTGCTAATGTACGTAGCCGTCAAAGGCGGTGAGAAGGCGATCGTCGCCGCTCACGCCCTACAGGAACATAAACGCCGGGGCGATGGACGGCTTGCTGAAATCAGCGTTGAGCAAATTAGCCAGCAGCTCAACCTGGCGGTGGACCGGGTGATGACCGAAGGCGGCATCGCCGACCGGGAGCTGGCGGCGCTGGCGCTAAAGCAGGCCAGCGGCGATAACGTTGAAGCGATTTTTCTGCTGCGCGCTTACCGCACCACGCTGCAAAGGCTGGCGGTCAGCGAGCCGCTCAATACCGCCAGCATGCGCCTTGAGCGCCGTATCTCGGCGGTCTATAAAGATATCCCCGGCGGCCAGATGCTCGGCCCGACCTACGATTATACCCATCGCCTGCTCGATTTTACCCTGTTGGCCAACGGTGAAACGCCGACGCTGGCGACCGACATCACGCCACAGGAACCGACGCCGCACGTCTTTAATCTGCTGGTCCAGCAAGAACTGGCAAAGGCCGAGCAAGATAGCAACGCGCAGCCCGATGACATCACCCGTAATCCGCCGGTCTACCCCTGCTCGCGCTCGTCGCGCCTGCAACAGCTGGTGCGTGGCGACGAAGGCTATCTGCTGGCGCTGGCCTACTCCACCCAGCGCGGCTACGGGCGCAATCACCCGTTTGCCGGTGAAATTCGCAGCGGCTACGTCGCGGTGGAAATTACCCCCGAAGAGCTGGGATTCACTGTCAATATCGGCGAACTGCTGATGACCGAATGCGAAATGGTTAACGGCTTTGTCGACCCGCAGGATGAGCCGCCGCACTTTACCCGCGGCTACGGCCTGACGTTTGGCATGAGCGAGCGTAAAGCAATGGCGATGGCGCTGGTTGACCGCGCGCTCCAGGCGCCAGAGTACGGCGAAGAGGTCGCAGGACCCGCCCAGGACGAAGAGTTTGTGCTGGCTCATGCCGATAACGTCGAGGCCGCCGGTTTCGTTTCGCACCTCAAACTTCCCCACTATGTCGATTTCCAGGCCGAACTGGCGCTGCTCAAACGCCTGCAACGGGAGAATCCACGTGGCTAACGCGCTGACCGGTTACAACTTTGCTTATCTCGACGAACAGACCAAACGCATGATCCGCCGCGCTATCCTCAAAGCGGTGGCGATCCCCGGCTACCAGGTGCCGTTCGGCGGTCGTGAGATGCCGATGCCCTACGGTTGGGGAACCGGCGGCATTCAGCTTACCGCCAGCGTCATTGGTGAAAACGACGTGCTGAAGGTCATCGACCAGGGCGCTGACGACACCACCAACGCAGTGTCGATTCGCCAGTTTTTCAAGCGCGTCACCGGCGTCGCCACCACCGAATGCACCGAAGACGCGACGCTGATCCAGACTCGTCACCGGATCCCGGAAACGCCGCTGACCGAAGACCAGATCCTGATCTTCCAGGTGCCGATCCCGGAGCCGCTGCGTTTTATCGAACCGCGCGAAACGGAGACCCGCACCATGCACGCGCTGGAGGAGTATGGCGTGATGCAGGTGAAGTTGTACGAAGATATCGCCCGTTTCGGCCATATCGCCACCACCTACGCCTATCCGGTAAAGGTGAATGGACGTTACGTGATGGATCCATCGCCGATTCCGAAATTCGATAATCCGAAGATGCATATGATGCCCGCACTACAGCTGTTCGGTGCCGGACGCGAAAAACGTATCTACGCGGTACCGCCCTATACCCCGGTGGAAAGCCTCGATTTCGACGATCATCCGTTTACCGTCCAGGAGTGGGACGAGCCATGCGCCATCTGCGGGTCGCGCCATAGCTATCTTGATGAAGTGGTGCTCGACGACAGCGGCAAGCGAATGTTTGTCTGCTCCGATACCGACTATTGCCGCCAACAGAGCGAGGCGCAGAAAAAATGAGTCATCCGTTACTGGCGGTCAATAACCTGACCCACCTTTATGCGCCGGGCAAAGGCTTCAGCGATGTGTCGTTTGAACTGTGGCCGGGCGAAGTGCTGGGTATCGTCGGCGAGTCCGGCTCCGGGAAAACGACCCTGCTGCAGGCGATTTCCGCCCGCCTGACGCCGCAGCAGGGCGAAGTGCGCTATCAGAACCGCTCGCTGTACGCGATGAGCGAAGCGGATCGCCGTCGCCTGCTGCGCACCGAATGGGGCGTAGTGCATCAGCATCCGATGGATGGCCTGCGCCGCCAGGTGTCGGCGGGAGGCAATATCGGCGAGCGCCTGATGGCGACCGGCGCGCGGCACTACGGTGATATTCGCGCCACCGCCGGGCAGTGGTTGCAGGAGGTGGAGATCCCGCCTTCACGCATTGACGACCTGCCCACCACCTTTTCCGGCGGCATGCAGCAGCGCCTGCAAATCGCTCGCAATCTGGTGACCCAGCCGAAGCTGGTATTTATGGATGAGCCTACCGGCGGGCTGGATGTATCGGTGCAGGCGCGCCTGCTCGACCTGCTGCGTGGTCTGGTCGTAGAACTGAACCTGGCGGTGGTGATTGTGACCCATGACCTCGGCGTCGCCCGCCTGCTGGCTAACCGTCTGCTGGTGATGAAGCAGGGCCAGGTGGTGGAAAGCGGCTTAACCGACCGGGTGCTTGACGATCCGCATCACCCCTACACCCAGCTACTGGTGTCGTCGGTGTTGCAGAACTGAACGTATATCACTCTCCGGTCGCGCTGCGCTTACCGGGGATACGGGTGCCGCACTATCTGCGATCCGGGGAAATTCAGGCACGATGAGGCTAAAAATGAACGCCATTCGCGTTGAAAACGTATATAAAACCTTTGTTCTGCACCAGCAACACGGCGCTCGTCTGCCGGTTCTCGCCGACGCCTCGCTAACCGTTAACACCGGTGAATGCGTGGTGCTGCACGGCCATTCCGGCAGCGGGAAATCAACCCTATTGCGCTCGCTTTACGCCAACTACCTGCCCGATAGCGGCCACATTCATATTCGCCACGGCGACGAATGGATTGACCTGGTCAGCGCCTCGCCGCGTAAAGTGCTGGAAGTACGTAAAACCACTATCGGCTGGGTCAGCCAGTTTTTGCGGGTGATCCCGCGCATCTCGGCTCTCGATGTGGTCATGCAGCCGCTGCTCGAACTGGGTATTCCGCGCGAAGAGAGCGCCGCAAGGGCCGCCCGTCTGCTGACGCGCCTGAACGTCCCTGAACGCCTGTGGCACCTGGCTCCCTCCACCTTTTCCGGCGGCGAACAACAGCGCGTCAACATCGCCCGCGGCTTCGCGGTCGATTACCCGATTTTGCTCCTCGACGAACCTACCGCCTCGCTGGACGCGAAAAACAGCGCTGCGGTAGTGGAACTAATTAACGAGGCCAAAGCGCGCGGCGCGGCTATCGTCGGCATTTTTCACGACGAGGCAACGCGTAACCAGGTCGCCGACCGCCTGCACCCGATGGGGATTTCAGCATGATTATCAATAATGTAAAGCTGGTTCTCGAAGACGAGGTGGTCAACGGTTCGCTGGAAGTGCAGGACGGCAGAATTGCTGCCTTTGCCGAAAGCCAGAGTCGCCTGGCGGAGGCGATTGACGGCGAAGGCGGTTGGCTGCTGCCGGGGCTGATTGAACTGCACACCGATAATCTGGACAAGTTTTTCACCCCGCGTCCCAAGGTGGACTGGCCCGCCCACTCGGCGATGAGCAGCCACGACGCGCTGATGATCGCCAGCGGCATCACCACCGTGCTGGATGCCGTCGCCATTGGTGATGTGCGCGACGGTGGCGACCGTCTGGAGAATCTGGAAAAGATGATCAACGCGGTGGAAGAGACGCAAAAACGCGGCCTCAACCGTGCCGAACACCGGCTGCATCTGCGCTGCGAGCTGCCGCATCACACCACTCTGCCGCTGTTTGAGAAGCTGGTTAACCGCGAGCCGGTAAGCATGGTCTCCCTGATGGATCACTCCCCTGGACAGCGCCAGTACGCCGACCGCAGCAAATATCGCGACTACTACCAGGGGAAATATCATCTGACCAACGAAGAGATGGATAAATTCGAAGAGGAGCAGATGGCGCTGGCGGCGGCCTGGTCGCAGCCCAACCGGCAGAGCATTGCCGCCATGTGCCGCGAGCGGAATATCGCGCTGGCCAGCCACGACGACGCCACCCATGAACATGTGGTCGAATCGCACCAGCTTGGCAGCGTGATCGCCGAATTTCCCACCACATTAGCCGCAGCACAGGCATCGTGTCAGCATGGGATGAACGTCCTGATGGGCGCACCGAATATCGTACGCGGCGGCTCACATTCGGGCAACGTCGCCGCTCATCACCTGGCGAGCAGCGGCCTGCTGGATATTCTCTCTTCCGACTATTACCCCGCCAGCCTGCTGGATGCCGCTTTCCGCATCGCCGATGACGACGGCAACGCGTTTACCCTCGCCCAGGCTATTCGTCTGGTGAGCAAAAACCCCGCGCAGGCGCTGGGACTGCACGATCGCGGCTCGATTGCCGAAGGTAAACGCGCGGATCTGGTGCTGGCGCACCGTCGCGGCGAGCATGTCCATATCGATAACGTCTGGCGTCAAGGTAAGAGGGTCTTCTAATGACAGGGAAACTGATTTGGCTGGTCGGCCCATCCGGTTCCGGCAAAGATAGCCTGCTGGCGGCGCTTCGCCAGCGCGAGCACCCGCAGCTACTGGTGGCGCATCGCTACATTACCCGCCCGCACAACGCGGGCTGTGAGAACCATATCGCCCTCAGCGAGCATGAGTTTTTCACCCGCGCCGAGCAGCATCTGTTTGCGCTTAGCTGGCACGCCAATAACAATTACTACGGTATTGGCGTGGAGATTGACCTGTGGCTGCACGCCGGGTTTGACGTGGTCGCCAACGGTTCCCGCGCTCACCTCCCTCAGGCGCAGGCGCGCTACGCCGATGCCCTGCTGCCCATCTGTTTGCAGGTTTCGCCGGAAGTGCTGCGTCAGCGCCTGGAGCAGCGTGGGCGGGAGAACGAAACGGAGATCGCTCAGCGACTGGAGCGCGCCGCCCGTTATACGCCGAACGCGTGCCTGACTCTCAACAACGATGGTCGTCTGAGCCAGTCGGTGGATGCCCTGGTGTCGCTGATCCGCGTTCACGGCAACCGGCGTGAACAGCAGCTCGCTTGACGCGAGGAGAATGCATGAGCCTGACTATCCGCTTAACCGGCACCGGCGGCGCGCAGCTGGTACCGGTTTTCGGCTGCGACTGCCCAGCCTGCCGCCGCGCCCGCAGCGACGAGTCATATCGACGTCGCTCCTGTAGCGCGGTGATCAAATTCAATAGTGCGGTAACGCTGCTTGATGCAGGGTTACCGGACCTGATGGAACAGTGGCCCGCCGGTAGCTTTCAGCAGTTTCTGCTCACCCATTATCATATGGATCATGTTCAGGGCCTGTTCCCGCTGCGCTGGGGCGTGGGCGAAACCATTGCGGTCTACGGCCCGCCCGATGAACAGGGCTGCGATGATCTGTTCAAACATCCGGGCCTGCTGGACTTCAGCCATACCGTCGAGCCGTTTGTCATGTTCGAGCTGCAAGGACTACGCATCACGCCGCTGCCGCTAAACCACTCAAAGCTCACTTTTGGCTACCTGTTGGAGTCAGCCCATAGCCGGGTCGCCTGGCTATCCGACACCGCCGCTCTGCCGGAAAAAACGCTGAAGTTTCTGCTCAACAACCAGCCGCAGCTGATCATCATCGACTGTAGCCACGAGCCGCGCCCACAGCCGCCGCGCAACCACTGCGATCTCAACACCGTGCGGGCGATTAACCAGGTGATTGGCTGCCCGCGGGTGATCCTCACCCATATCAGCCACCGGTTTGACGCGTGGATGATGGATAATTCTCTGCCTGCGGGATTTGAAGCGGGATTTGACGGTATGGAGATTGTGCTGGATTAAGAGCCTATCCCAGTAGGCGTTATTGGCGCAGCCAGTTTGAACACGGCCAGCGCGCAAGAACCGGAGCGTACACGTAGTACGTGAGGATTCTGAGCACTGCCCAGGTTCAAAATGGCAAGCAAAATAGCCCTAATGGGATTGGCTCTAAGCGCACTTCATCGTCTCTTCACTTAACCACACTACCTTCCTTTCAGGCTTAACCATCTGAAGGGAATCATATGAGCACAACACGCCCCATTTTTCATCATGCCTGCTGGTTTGCATTACTGGGCCCCTATGTGGGCGTACTGTGGGCAATTGTCGCTATCACATTACAGTCTCGAAATTCGTCATTCAGCTTTCTGTGGCACATTGTCGCCATTCTGCCGATTTTTCTCATCAGCACATGGTTGATTGGCGTAGTCCCTGCGCTGTTAGCGGGCATTGCCATTGCCTGTTTACCTGCGGAAATCTACGCATTTCACTATCGGCGTATCCTCGCTAGCGCAATAATCGGCGTCACAATTAGCGCGGCAGCAGTGATATTAACGATGCTGATTTCCACCAATATAAACCTGACAAGTTATATCCTGCATGACGAGGATTTCCGGTTAATTGCGGGTTCTGGCCTGTTTGCCGGCATGATGATGGGCTGGTTGATACCCTATCTGCCGGGGATGAAGCCGGAGGAAAACGCCTGATGAACAAATTCCTGCACCATATTTGCTGGTACGTAGGGCTTGGGCCGTTTATCCCGCTACCATTGATCCTCTTTTTTCCTGGCGGAGGCTCGATAACCAGACTCTTAGGGCAGCTTCCTGAGATATTATCCCTCACCTGGATTGTTGCCTTTCTGCCCGCATTGCTTACAGGCATTTTTATGGCCGTCCTGTTTGGCAACGTCTATCGCATCTGGTTTTGGCGTTTATTGATCGGGGGGATTGCGGCCGTGGTGATAACGGCTATTTGTTGCGGCATCATCGGCGCATTTATCCCGATGCTTTTCTATGTGCTTCCGCTCCTCATCGTCTCGGCACTGCTGTCTGGCATAGTTATGGGACTGATTATTCCCTGGCTACCGCCGCGAGTCATCCCGCATCAGTAATCATCATCCAGCCGACGCTGGTCGTTCAGAGATCAATTGGCTACACAAATCGATAATTCACAAAATACTATGTCCGTATTTTATCCGCCCATTACCGGTTATTCTCAGTAATGGGCGGTCGTTAATGCGGAAGTAACCACCGCCCCCTGTTAAGAAAAATATATTACTTTTCAAAGAGAACGTTATAAGCATTGTACAAAGTGATAATAGAAATATTCTACCACACAATTAATTTCGGATTATCAGCTTATTTTAATATCATCCAAATTGATATCTTCCTCTTCATAATCATTATTTACAATAACGTCACGAGGAACATCTTTTTTGATAATTGCGTAGACAGTAGCCGTTACAAATATATTAACCAGCAATGCCATAATACCTGCCATAGGATTTGACATTGTTGGTATCATCAAGACCCCACCAAAAGGTACTGTTGCATCGGCACCGTATACCATGGTGATCGCACCGCCACAAGCACCACCGATTGCAGCAGCGCAAATACCACGAACGATATCGTTCATAACTATAGGTATAGATCCTTCAACAATATTCACTACCCCCATAGGGACGGCTGATTTTAACGTTTCAACTTCTTCGTCATTATAAATATTTTTACGTAGAAGCTTAGCAATAAAATAAGCAAGACCAAAACCAATAGGTGTTGCCGTATTAACTAACTGAAGAGCTGTAATTGGTTCATTTATCCCTTGAGCCTGAAGAGTCAAAACGAATGCAAAACAAGTTTTATTGAGTGGCCCGCCAAAATCAACAATACACAAAGCCCCAATAACAGCACCTAAAACTAAATTAGATGAAGTACCCATGCTTCTCAGGAAAGAGGTTAGAGCATCAGTGAAAATACCAATAGGTGTACCAATGATATAGACCATAATCAAGCAACTGATAATGGATGCAAAAAATGGCACAATCAGTGTAGGCATTAAACCACGGGCCCAGCCAGGCACCTTCACATTTTTAATAATAGCAAGGGCAATATAACCAGAAATGTACCCACCGATCATACCGCCGATAAAACCTGCGCTAATTGCATTCGCCGCCAGGCCTACTACAAAACCCGGAGCAATGCCCGGTTTGCCTGCGATCGAGCCAGAAATGCCGATGGCAATAACAACCGGCAAAAGTCCGAGAGCCTTAGCCCCCATGGTGGCAAAAGCCTGCCACAAATCAAAATGCCCCGGTACTAAACTGTCCTGAACCGTTCCTCCAAGCCCCATACCGATGGCAATAATAAACCCAGCACCGCAGACAATCGGAATCAAGAACGAGATAGCGGTTAGCAGATGACCTTTAGGGTTTGCTGCTTTCCATATTTCTTTTACATTCATAAATTACACCATTTAATTTATATTGGGTAAGCAAAGTTATGAATTTACTAATTCACTGAGCTTTTCAATAAGCTTATTTGGAGATTTAACTGCCATTTCCGTTGGTACTTTAACGACTTTTTTCCCGGCGAACCTTTCTTCTCCGGAAACTTTAACGTCAGCAGCCAGTAAGACGATATCTGCCTGCGCGATTTCATCATCAGTTAATTTATTCTCAATGCCAATAGTACCCTGGGTTTCAATTTTAACATTATGCCCAGCCTTTTTTGCTGCGATTTCAAGTTTCTTTTGTGCAATATATGTATGTGCAATACCTACAGTACAGGCTGTAACTCCGACAATATTCATGATTATTCCCCATAATTTATTAAAACGTATTGAAACTTGCCATCGACCGGCAAGGATAGTAACCAACTGGAATTAAACGTTAACGCCTTAAGCTCCCGAATTTAAAAGCTCAATGATTTTTTGAGGATCGGTTTCCTTCAGCAATTTATCAATTATTTCCTCATCTGCTAATGAACCTGAAACGTGTGATAGCAAACGGATATGCGTCGTGTTTTGGTCCACCAGACAAACGGCAAATAAAATAATACAACGAACATCGCTGCCATCCATAGTTTCCCAAGGGATTTCATGCTGGGTACGTCCAATGGCCAATGCTGTATGAGCGACTCCCGAAGATTTGCCATGCGGGATCGCAATATGATTTTCGAATCCAGTAGATCCTTGTTCCTCTCGTATCCAGACATCGCGAAGAAAATCATCTTTATTAATCACAGAACCATCCTGCACCAATAGGTCTGTTAACTCTTCAATGGCTTCCTCTTTACTTTTAGCCATCATGTTTAATTTGATGTTTTTCACATTAAGTACTGTCGAAATATCCATAATTTACCTTCGTTAACATAGACTCATGATTGATTATCAAAGGAATATGTCCATATTCCCTTAATATTTACATAATGCTTTTCGCTTTCGCGGCCACGTTGTAGATGGTGAGCCAAATTCTCTCCCCGGAGGCGGCACTGCACACCTGTCCGGGCTACCAGACCGCGCCGCCCCCGGGAACAGTGAAAGGACTACAGCAGCGCTTTCGCTTTCGCGACGACGTTGTCAACGGTGAAACCAAACTCTTCAAACAGCAGCTCTGCCGGAGCAGACTCACCGAAGGTGGTCATACCAACAATCGCGCCGTTCAGGCCCACGTATTTGAACCAGTAGTCAGCGATGCCCGCTTCCACTGCTACGCG
>NZ_CABGGS010000003.1 GCF_902158555.1 Klebsiella spallanzanii
ACAGGGCTGGCGCGTATTTGTAGCCCGGCCAAGCGCAGCGCCGCCGGGACACATGTGGCAGAAATACAGAATCAGCTCTGGGAATTACTCAGACAGCTTAGATTTATGTAATTTGTTGAGAGATGGCAATGACGTGAAGGTGGTGGGGGAAGGATGACTCGGCTGCGCCTCGCCCTTCGGGTCGTTGCCTGCGGCAACGCTTTCTCGCTACGCTCGAATCGAACCTTGGTCGAAGCTTCTCATCCTTCCCCGCATGGGCAGAATATAGAATTTCAGTGTCTTGCTTAAGTGGAGTGCTATCAGGAAATGATGGTGGTGGGGGAAGGATTACTCAGCGCTACGCGCCTCGCCCTTCGGGTCGTTGCCTGCGGCAACGCTTTCTCGCTACGCTCGAATCGAACCTTAGTCGAAGCTTCTCATCCTTCCCCGCATGGGCAGACTATAGAATTTCAGTGTTTTGCTTAAGTGGAGTGCTATCAGGAAGTGATGGTGGTGGGGGAAGGATTCGAACCTTCGAAGTCGATGACGGCAGATTTACAGTCTGCTCCCTTTGGCCGCTCGGGAACCCCACCAGGGGTAATTCAAATTGTAGATAAAGCTTGAAGATGGTGGTGGGGGAAGGATTATTCGTCGCTTCGCTCCTCACCCTTCGGGCCGTTGCCTGTGGCAACATTGTCTCGCTTTCGCTCGACTCGAACCTTGGTCGAAGGTTCTCACCCTTCCCAGTGAGCGCAAACTTCAGCATGTCTCATTGGGGTAACTACATCGCTGTAGTGAATGATGGTGGTGGGGGAAGGATTCGAACCTTCGAAGTCGATGACGGCAGATTTACAGTCTGCTCCCTTTGGCCGCTCGGGAACCCCACCACGGGGTAATACTTAATACTGGCCTGCTCCCTTCTCGGGAAGCGGGGCGCATCATACCAAATGACGCGCCACTGTAAAGTCTTCCTTTGATAAAAATAAACTGGTTGCCTGATTTTTATGCGTAAAGACGCAAAGCTAACCAGCTAATTTCATTATCGATTAAAGAATAATCGTCCGATTACCATAAACAAATACCCGTTGCGCCAGAACCTGATACAGCGCGCGGCTCAGGACGTTTTTCTCGACATCGCGACCGGCGCGCATCATATCTTCCGCAGTGTAGGTATGATCTACATGAATGACGTCCTGCATGATGATTGGGCCTTCATCCAGATTATCGTTTACGTAGTGCGCTGTTGCGCCAATAATCTTCACGCCGCGATCGTATGCCTGGTGGTACGGGCGAGCCCCGATAAAGGCAGGCAGGAACGAGTGGTGAATATTAATAATCTTGTTCGGGAAGCGAGAGACAAACTCAGGGGTCAGCACGCGCATATATTTTGCCAGCACGACATAATCAGGCTCAAGAGCGGCTATTGCGTCACCCATCAGCTTATCGTGCTCTTCGCGGGTTAAACCTTCATGACTTACCAGTTGGAAGGGGATATCAAATCGTTCAACCAAAGTGCGCAGCGTTTCATGGTTACCGATAACGGCGGCAATTTCTACGTCCAGTCCGCCGTAGTTGGCTTTCATCAGAAGATCGCCAAGGCAGTGGGCTTCTTTGGTTACCAGAATGACGACACGACGACGTCCTGCTGGATTGAGTTCACGAATAGACCCTTCCGGCAGAGCGCTGTCGAGGTCAGCCAGCAGAATGGAATCATTGAAAATACCTTCGAGCTCGGTACGCATAAAGAAGCGGCCGGTCCGGTGGTCAACAAACTCATTGTTTTGCACGATGTTCAGTTCGTGCTTGTAGCAGATATTAGTGATACGCGCGATGAGGCCTTTCTGATCAGGGCAAATGGTGCGTAGTACTTTACGTTGTAGTGAATGCATCGCGGGGAAAATCCTGTAGTGTTTGCTATTTCTGCTGCTGGCTTACTGGCCGCAGCATTTTTTAAATTTTTTACCTGAACCACAAGGGCAGGAGTCGTTACGACCAATTAGTGGTCGTGTACCGTCAATATAGTACCACTGTCCGTTTTCTTTTAAGAATCTGGATCGTTCAATAATAGTCCCGGAGCGGTTATCGTCAGTGAAACGTGCGATAAAACTGACGAAACCTTCATCGGCGTTCCGACCCTCATCGGCGGCAAAAACGGTGAGACCCAGCCAGTGAGTTCGGGTGAAACCGTTCTCAAGGTCTGCGCGAAACTGTTGCGCCTGACAGGAGGGATGCCAGGTTCTGATCAAATAGTCGGCATCCTTCATAACAAATGCGCTGTAGCGGGAACGCATCAGCTGTGACGGATCTGGCGCAAGCTGTGCGCCAGCCAGATAACGCTGACAACATGAGCTATACTCCAGAGCGCTGCCACAGGGGCATAATGGCGACAAAATGGCCTCCGTGAAATAAAGAACGACGGCGCTGCGCCGCCAAAGCGCATTATGTTAACTGAGGTGTGGCAATGATGCTATGCCCGGAGTGGAAGGATATGTTTCGGTACGAATGAGAAAGCTTAAGATTGGTCTGGCACTAGGGGCGGGAGCGGCGCGAGGGTGGTCGCACATCGGTGTGATTAATGCTTTACAGCGGTCAGGCATAGACATTGATGTTATTGCCGGATGTTCCATTGGCTCGCTGGTGGGGGCAGCTTATGCCTGTAATCGGCTTCCGGCACTGGAGAAATGGGTCTGTTCCTTCAGTAATTGGGATGTTCTGAAATTAATGGATCTCTCCTGGCAGCGCGGTGGGTTGTTGCGCGGTGAGCGCGTATTCAGTCAATACCGACAGATTTTGCCCGTGACGGAAATTGAGTCTTGCGAGCGTCGCTTTGCTGCAGTTACGACGAATTTAAGCACTGGTCGTGAATTGTGGTTTACTGAAGGAGACCTGCATTTGGCGGTACGGGCATCTTGTAGTATGCCTGGTCTGATGTCGCCAGTGATGCATAATGGTTATTGGCTGGTTGATGGCGCGGTGGTCAATCCCGTCCCGGTGTCACTGGCGCGTGCGATGGGGGCTGATATCGTTATTGCTGTCGATTTGCAACACGATGCGCATCTGATGCAACAGGATTTATTATCGATAGAGGCGCAGCGTCCGGAAGTGGATGAAGATTTCTCCTGGCACTCGCGACTCCGCTCCCGGTTAATGCGTATGACTTCGCGCCGGGCAACGGTCACTCCAACGGCTATGGAAATCATGTCTACTTCTATTCAGGTGCTGGAGAATCGTCTCAAGCGAAATCGCATGGCGGGCGATCCGCCTGATATCCTGATTCAGCCTTTTTGCCCGCAAATTTCTACCCTTGATTTTCATCGAGCCGCTGAGGCTATAGCAGCCGGACATCTGGCGGTTGAAAAGAAAATGGATGAACTATTACCTTTGGTGCGGACCTCTGCGTAGCGTACCTGATGCACACTTAAGTAAATTCTGACAGGCGATAGCGTGAATAGCATGCCACTATTACATTATCGTCAGCCAGAGGAGAGATCATGACGCAGCCATTGGCGGGAAAACAGATTCTGATAGTTGAAGACGAACCCGTTTTCCGCTCTCTTTTGCACACCTGGCTAACTTCGCTGGGGGCGACAACCGTACAGGCGGAAGATGGTGTGGCCGCGCTTCAGCATATGGCCGAGTCAAAACCTGACTTGATGATTTGCGATATTTCGATGCCGCATATGAATGGCCTGCAACTGGTCGAACATTTGCGTAATCAAGGCGAGCAACTACCTATTTTGATGATTTCGGCGACGGAGAATATGGCGGATATTGCTAAAGCTCTGCGCCTCGGGGTGCAGGACATCCTGCTGAAGCCGGTAAAAGATTTCGAGCGCCTGAAGGAAACGGTTTATGCTTGCCTCTATCCCAATATGTTCAATTCTCGCGTTGAAGAGGAAGAGCGGCTTTTTGAAGACTGGGATGCACTGGTAAGCGACCCTAAAGCGGCCTCAAGGCTGTTACAAGAGCTCCAGCCTCCGGTTAAGCAGGAGATATCCCGTTGTCGTATTCACTACCGACAACTGGTTTCAGCTGAGAAGCCCGGACTCGTTCTCGATATTGCACCGCTATCAGAAAACGATCTGGCGTTTTATTGTCTGGATGTCACACGAGCGGGCGATAATGGGGTTCTTGCAGCGTTATTGCTTCGGGCGTTGTTCAATGGCCTATTGCAGGAGCAGCTTGCCCATCAGGGACAGCGTTTGCCAGAAATGGGCAGTTTGTTGAAACAAGTGAATCATCTGCTACGTCAGGCGAATTTACCCGGACAATTCCCGTTGCTGGTGGGTTATTACCATAGCGGTTTGAAAAATTTGATTTTAGTCTCTGCTGGTTTGAATGGCACACTGAATACGGGGGAGCACCAAATTCAGATTAGTAATGGCGTTCCGCTCGGGACATTAGGTAATGCATACCTGAACCAAATAAGTCAACGCTGTACTTCATGGCAGTGCCAAATTTGGGGGGCAGGTGGTCGTTTGCGCCTTATGTTGTCTGCGGAATGAGCAATTGTGTTTATTTTGATGCCGGGTGGAATACCGCACGATCTTTTGTGGTGGTACTATCGCCGGGTTTAATGCGTAAAATTCCTAATTCGAAGATATCTAATCCTTTTCGGAACAGGTTTGGCTGAGCAGGCTGATATACTCGATACCATATTATTAACGAGAAGTTTAAAAAACGAACAGTCCAGGAGATTTCAATGGCTGCGCTTAATTCAAAAGTAACAAAAGCTGTAATCCCGGTAGCGGGACTAGGCACCAGGATGTTGCCCGCCACTAAGGCTATTCCGAAAGAGATGCTGCCGCTGGTCGACAAGCCTTTAATTCAATATGTTGTTAACGAATGTATCGCGGCCGGTATTACTGAAATTGTTTTGGTCACGCATTCCTCTAAAAACTCTATTGAAAACCATTTTGATACCAGTTTCGAACTGGAAGCCATGCTGGAAAAACGTGTAAAACGCCAGCTGCTTGAGGAAGTTCAGTCTATTTGCCCGCCGCACGTGACTATTATGCAGGTGCGTCAGGGGCTGGCGAAAGGCCTGGGTCATGCCGTGCTATGTGCACACCCGGTTGTGGGTGACGAACCGGTTGCGGTTATTTTGCCTGACGTGATTCTGGATGAATATGAATCCGATCTGTCTCGCGATAATCTGGCGGAAATGATCGCCCGTTTTGATGATACCGGAGCCAGCCAGATCATGGTTGAACCCGTTGCCGATGTTACTGCGTATGGCGTTGTTGATTGCAAAGGCCAACCTCTTGAGCCGGGTGAAAGCGTTCCGATGGTTGGCGTTGTTGAAAAACCGAAAGCAGATGTCGCGCCATCTAACCTCGCGATTGTTGGTCGTTACGTGCTGAGCGCAGATATTTGGCCACTGCTGGCAAAGACGCCTCCGGGAGCGGGTGACGAAATTCAGCTAACCGATGCCATCGATATGCTGATCGAAAAAGAAACGGTTGAAGCCTATCATATGAAAGGCAAGAGCCACGACTGCGGTAATAAATTGGGTTATATGCAGGCTTTTGTTGAATATGGCGTGCGTCATAAGTCGCTGGGTGAAGAATTTAAAGCTTGGCTGGAAAAAGCTATAGCCAGGTAATCGCTATATACATGAGTATCGGTCGGGGAGCGAGTTTCGCTCCCCGTTTTTTTATGCTCGTCAGGCGTTCGGGGAGATTAAAAGATAAAAAAAATCCCGCCGGAGCGGGATTTTTAAAAGGATACGATAGCTTATTACAGCAGGAAATCGTCCAGGGATTTACCCTGCTCGTCCATTGCTTTCTTAATGACTGCCGGAGTACGGCCCTGGCCAGTCCAGGTTTTGGTTTCGCCATTTTCGTCAACGTAGCTGTATTTAGCCGGACGAGCAGCGCGTTTTGCTTTAGTACCTGCTTTTACTGCTGCCATGGTGCTCAGCAGTTCATTAGGATCAATACCGTCAGCAATCAGCATTTCACGGTATTGTTGCAGTTTACGAGTACGCTCTTCAATTTCAGCAGCAGCAGCGCTTTCTTCTTCACGGCGTTCGTTAACGACAACTTCTAATTTTTCCAGCATTTCTTCGAGCGTTTCAAGTGTGCATTCTCTTGCCTGCGCACGAAGAGTACGGATGTTGTTCAAAATTTTAAGTGCTTCGCTCATTGTAGTAATCTCAAACTTATATTGTGGGGTGGTTTGTTGGACTAATAATAGAGCGATAAAATCAGATGTGCAATAGGGGAGAATGTAAGGAAGTCAAAATAACTTGTTATTTGTCGCGGGAATTAATTAATTTAAGTTAAATTTTCCGTGTGAGTTCACATCTTTCTCACTTATAGCGGAGTCGGAATCATAAGCTAAAACCCTGAGATAGTATGCTTTTTCCGATCCTCAAGGAGAAAAATTATACTTTGCATGGATAAATATCATCGTCAGTATTAGCGCAGCCGTTGTGACGATGTTTAATATAAAACACTTGTCCAGGTCCGTTATAGTCGTGAGCAGAAGCACAAAAGGACAATCGCGACACTTGCATTGACGCCTTCTCAGTACGAATTGCAGGCGTATCCATTCAATTAAGATGCTTAATCTTTTATACCCATCATACTTCAAATTGCTTATGTGTTGGCTGCGCTCGCTTACCCCAGTCACACAGTTATCTATGTGACCAGGGGCCTACTCCCTTGCCGCCTTTAAGCAACTCTAAATATTTAGGGTATAGATATCATCGTGCTTGAACCTTCAACACAATACCCACGGCGAAAGGGCAGATATCAAAGGAATATATGATACAATTTTGTCGCGATAAAACACATTGATTGGGGTTACGCAGCCGATGGCACAACTTTATTTCTACTATTCTGCAATGAACGCAGGTAAGTCGACCGCTCTGTTACAGTCTTCCTACAATTACCAGGAGCGCGGGATGCGTACCGTGGTTTATACGGCGGAGATTGATAACCGCTTTGGTTCCGGGAAGGTAAGCTCAAGGATTGGGCTCTCATCGCCTGCGCGATTGTATAATACCCAAACCTCATTATTTGCTGACATTGCCGGCGAACACGCGCGTCAGCCAATTCACTGTGTGCTGGTGGATGAAAGCCAGTTTTTGACGCGCGAACAGGTACATGAGTTGTCTGAAGTCGTCGATCAGCTTGATATTCCCGTGTTGTGCTACGGCCTGCGTACTGATTTTCGTGGCGAATTGTTTGTCGGCAGCCAATATTTGCTGGCGTGGTCCGATAAGCTGGTTGAATTAAAAACTATCTGTTTCTGTGGCCGCAAGGCGAGTATGGTGTTGCGCCTCGATCAGGAAGGGCGGCCATACAATGAAGGCGAGCAGGTGGTGATTGGTGGTAATGAGCGCTATGTTTCCGTCTGTCGGAAACATTATAAAGAGGCGTTAAGTGAAGGTTCTTTAACTTTTGCGCAGAGTAAATAGCGTCCCAGTGAGTTCAACCCTCAGATAATTCCTCTCAGGCGCTCTCTCAGCGCCTTTTTGCTTCAGGTAGTACACTTACCTTCGTTTGACGTTCAGGCAGCCAGCGGGCGTTCGCTGGGCTGTTGATGGCGGACATAAAAAAGCCCCATCAGAAGATGGGGCTCAGATTGACTTGCTTTATTGCCGTTAAATTAAGCGGATTTTTTCGCTTTTTTCTCAGCTTTGGCAGGTGCAGCTTCTTTCTTCTCTTCTGCTGCGCCTTCTACAAATTCACGACCGTAGAAAGTATCCAGCAGGATTTGTTTCAGTTCAGAAATCAGCGGGTAGCGTGGGTTAGCGCCGGTGCACTGGTCGTCAAACGCATCTTCAGACAGTTTGTCAACGTTGGCCAGGAAGTCAGCTTCCTGCACGCCAGCTTCACGGATAGACTTCGGAATACCCAGTTCAGCTTTGATTTCTTCCAGCCAGCCAAGCAGTTTTTCGATTTTCGCCGCAGTGCGGTCGCCCGGAGCGGTCAGACCCAGATGGTCAGCGATTTCAGCGTAGCGACGACGAGCCTGCGGACGGTCGTACTGGCTGAATGCAGTCTGTTTAGTCGGGTTGTCGTTGGCGTTATAACGAATAACGTTGCTGATCAGCAGGGCGTTCGCCAGACCGTGAGGAATGTGGAACTGAGAGCCCAGTTTGTGCGCCATAGAGTGGCATACGCCCAGGAAGGCGTTTGCAAACGCGATACCAGCGATGGTCGCTGCACTGTGCACACGCTCACGTGCTACCGGGTTCTTAGAACCTTCATGGTAGGACGCCGGCAGGTTTTCTTTCAGCAGTTTCAGAGCCTGCAGAGCCTGACCGTCGGAGAACTCAGAAGCCAGTACGGAAACATAAGCTTCCAAGGCGTGAGTTACCGCATCCAGACCACCGAATGCACACAGAGACTTCGGCATTTCCATAACCAGGTTGGCATCAACAATCGCCATATCTGGAGTCAGCGCATAGTCTGCCAGCGGGTATTTCTGACCGGTAGCATCGTCGGTTACGACCGCAAACGGGGTGACTTCAGAACCGGTACCGGAAGTGGTGGTGATCGCCACCATTTTGGCTTTGACGCCCATTTTCGGGAACTTGTAGATACGTTTACGGATATCCATAAAGCGCAGCGCCAGTTCTTCGAAGTGGGTTTCCGGGTGCTCGTACATAACCCACATAATTTTCGCAGCATCCATCGGGGAACCGCCGCCCAGCGCGATAATCACGTCTGGTTTGAAGGAGTTAGCCAGCTCAGCGCCTTTACGCACGATGGTCAGAGTCGGGTCAGCTTCTACTTCAAAGAAAACTTCAGTTTCAACACCAGCCGCTTTCAGCACAGAGGTGATCTGGTCTGCGTAGCCGTTGTTGAACAGGAAGCGGTCGGTCACGATCAGCGCGCGTTTGTGACCATCAGTAATCACTTCATCCAGTGCGATTGGCAGTGAGCCACGACGGAAGTAGATAGATTTCGGAAGTTTATGCCACAACATGTTTTCAGCTCGCTTAGCAACGGTTTTCTTGTTGATCAGGTGCTTAGGACCAACGTTTTCAGAGATGGAGTTACCACCCCATGAACCACAACCCAGAGTCAGGGAAGGTGCGAGTTTGAAGTTATACAGGTCACCGATACCACCCTGAGAAGCAGGGGTGTTGATCAGGATACGTGCAGTTTTCATCAACTGACCGAAGTAAGCAACACGTTCTGGCTGGTTGTCCTGGTCGGTATACAGGCAAGAGGTATGACCGATACCGCCCATCGCAACCAGTTTTTCAGCTTTATCAACAGCGTCTTCGAAACTCTTCGCACGATACATTGCCAGCGTCGGAGACAGTTTTTCGTGTGCAAACGGTTCGCTTTCATCTACGTCAGTGACTTCACCAATCAGAATTTTGGTGGCAACCGGTACGGTGAAGCCAGCCAGTTCAGCGATTTTATACGCTGGTTGACCAACGATAGCGGCATTCAGCGCGCCATTCTTCAGAATGACATCCTGGACCGCTTTCAGCTCTTTACCCTGCAGCAGGTAGCCGCCATGGCTGGCGAAACGTTCGCGAACAGCGTCATATACGGAATCAACAACAACAACGGACTGTTCAGAGGCACAGATAACTCCGTTATCGAAGGTTTTAGACATCAGCACGGATGCAACAGCACGTTTGATATCAGCGGTTTCGTCGATAACAACAGGGGTGTTACCTGCACCTACGCCGATTGCCGGTTTACCGGAGCTGTATGCTGCTTTAACCATGCCCGGACCACCGGTCGCAAGGATCAGGTTAATGTCAGGGTGATGCATCAGCGCATTTGACAGTTCAACGGACGGTTGGTCGATCCAGCCGATCAGATCTTTCGGCGCACCGGCAGCGATAGCGGCCTGCAGTACGATATCAGCGGCTTTGTTAGTCGCTTCTTTAGCACGCGGATGCGGAGAGAAGATGATGGCGTTACGGGTCTTCAGGCTAATCAGAGATTTAAAGATAGCGGTTGAAGTCGGGTTAGTCGTCGGGACGATGCCGCAGATGATACCGATAGGTTCGGCGATAGTGATAGTACCAAAGGTGTCGTCTTCAGACAGGACGCCACAGGTCTTTTCATCTTTATATGCGTTATAGATGTATTCAGAAGCAAAGTGGTTCTTGATCACTTTATCTTCGACGATACCCATGCCAGATTCGGCAACGGCCATCTTCGCGAGAGGGATTCGAGCATCGGCAGCAGCCAGAGCGGCGGCGCGGAAGATTTTATCGACTTGTTCTTGAGTGAAACTGGCATATTCACGCTGGGCTTTTTTTACGCGCTCTACGAGTGCGTTAAGTTCAGCGACATTAGTAACAGCCATAATGCTCTCCTGATAATGTTAAACTTTTTTAGTGAATCAGTAGCTCGATTCGACAGTATAGACAGAGTGTTAACGGCTTGCATGTAAATGTTAACGTAAAGAATTTTGTGCTTCTGACTTCACCGATTGACTAAAAAAGCTTTTGTTTTTCCGTTCAGGTAACGCTGCTTTCCCTCCTCGCTGTGTGTAAACAAGGTTACTCACTTCTGAGTACAATTTATGTGATCCAAATCAATAATCGGCGAAGCTGATACCTTTCAGCAGGTCGTTTTTTGACCTATTTGATCAAGTGTAATGATTCGGTATGCTAATTAAATGACTAAATAGCATTATCGAAACAAATAAATAACATCCGAGCTTTATTATGAACTTATGCATGAATAGAGATGAATTGTGCTATCAAACAGCGTATCTTCTCGCGGATATTTTATGCTGGTAACTGTCAACAGCCATTTTTAATGATGCTGCGGAGCGTACTGTGATTCAACCGTTGTTTGATTTTTCAGCTTACTTCAAATTTTTCATCGGCCTATTCGCACTGGTAAACCCGGTAGGCATTATCCCTGTCTTTATTAGTATGACCAGCTACCAGACGGCAGTTGTGCGTAACAAAACCAATCTGACAGCCAACCTGTCGGTGGCCATTATCCTGCTAACGTCTCTCTTTTTGGGCGATGGTATTCTTCAGGTATTCGGTATTTCTATCGATTCCTTCCGTATCGCTGGCGGGATTCTGGTCGTCACCATTGCCATGTCGATGATTAGCGGCAAGCTGGGTGAGGATAAGCAGAATAAACAGGAGAAATCAGAAACGGCAATCCGCGAGAGTATTGGCGTAGTACCGCTGGCGTTACCTTTAATGGCGGGGCCTGGCGCCATCAGTTCAACCATCGTCTGGGGTACGCGCTATCATACCGCCGCCCATTTTCTGGGCTTTTCGATTGCCATCGCTCTTTTTGCTCTTTGCTGCTGGGGGATTTTTCGTATGGCTCCCTGGCTGGTTCGCCTGCTTGGGCAAACGGGAATTAACGTCATTACCCGAATTATGGGGCTGCTGCTCATGGCTTTAGGAATTGAGTTCATTGTTACCGGGATAAAAGCTCTCTTTCCTGGACTAGTGAATTAATCTGCGCTTCTGCACGCGGGGCAAACCCCCGCGGTTGCTTAATTATTAGCAAAGCATATCAAAAAACGTTATATGAACACGTAAAATAACTTTTTTTAATATAATCGTATTTTTGTTTTTTATCAGTCTGTTACGAACTTATTCTGCCATTCCCCTCGCTATCCACTCACATTAGTTACTGTTATTTTCGTCACATCATTCTCTGGCGCTTGCCGTCAGATAATTGAAATGATATTAGTAAATTCACCGATGAGGCAGATGAATGTGCTAAATAATAAACAATTGTTAATTTTTCGTACAAAAAAGCACCTTCTCAGTATTGCTCGGTATGTAAAACAGTAATTTTTTGTATGCACATGATAGATAATGATTTTATAACTTTTTCTTTACAGGGGTAATTTTATGCTCTGCCTTCCGGGAGATCATAAAAGAGAATCCGGTAACATATTTGCAAATTGCATTGGCGGACGAGAAGGCCTTTTGGTACTTTCCGGCGTGATCTGTAGTGGAATACATACGCAAATGAGAATCTTTATTAAATAGCTCGTTGCGATTTAACATCACCTCCGGACAGGGGGGGGGGAAGAATCGACGTCAAGGCTGCCGTTTGAGCGGTCGTAATAAATAAGTCGGTGATAGCAAGCAGTACTCTCTGACAGCAGCATAAACTCCTGCACTGATCAGAATCCAGAAAATAGAAAACAGGCTGGTTAAATAGCCAGTAATTATAATGAGTGGAGTAATAACACAATGACCATCATCACGAAAAAAAGCCTGATAGCCGCAGGCGTATTCTCTGCGCTAATTACCGTTAACGCTGCCATAGCGGCAGATGTACCCGCAGGAGTACAGCTGGCGGATAAGCAAACGCTGGTTCGTAACAATGGCTCTGAAGTTCAGTCCCTTGACCCGCACAAAATTGAAGGCGTGCCGGAGTCCAATATTAGCCGCGATTTGTTTGAAGGTCTGCTCGTGAGCGACCTTGATGGTCATCCGGTTGCGGGTGTGGCGGAAAAATGGGACAACAAAGACTTTAAAGTCTGGACCTTCCATCTGCGTAAAGATGCTAAATGGTCAGACGGTTCCCCTGTCACTGCACAAGACTTCGTTTATAGCTGGCAGCGTCTGGCTGACCCTAAAACTGCTTCTCCTTATGCAAGCTATCTGCAATATGGCCATGTGGCTAACGTTGATGACATTATCGCCGGGAAAAAACCAGCAACCGACCTGGGTGTAAAAGCGCTAGACGATCATACTTTTGAAGTTACTCTCAGCGAGCCGGTACCGTACTTCTATAAACTCCTCGTTCACCCGTCCGTTTCTCCAGTACCTAAATCCGCTATTGAAAAATTTGGTGAGAAATGGACCCAGCCAGCCAATATCGTCAGCAACGGCGCGTATAAATTAAAAGACTGGGTGGTCAACGAACGTATTGTTCTTGAACGTAATACCAATTACTGGGATAACGGCAAAACCGTGATTAATCAGGTCACCTATCTGCCGATTTCGTCTGAAGTCACCGATGTAAACCGTTACCGCAGCGGTGAAATCGATATGACCTATAACAATATGCCGATCGAACTGTTCCAGAAACTGAAAAAAGAGATCCCGCAAGAAGTTCACGTCGATCCGTATCTCTGCACTTATTACTACGAAATCAATAACCAGAAAGCGCCGTTCACTGATGTGCGTGTGCGTACCGCGCTGAAGATGGCACTGGACCGTGACATTATTGTCAATAAAGTAAAAAATCAGGGTGACTTGCCTGCCTATAGCTACACCCCGCCGTACACTGATGGTATGAAGCTGGTTGAGCCAGAGTGGTTCAAGTGGTCACAAGAAAAACGTAATGAAGAAGCAAAAAAATTACTGACCGAAGCCGGTTATTCCGCTGATAAACCGCTAACCTTCAACCTGCTCTATAACACTTCCGATCTGCATAAAAAACTGGCTATCGCTGTGGCGTCTATCTGGAAGAAAAACCTGGGTGCAAACGTGAAGCTGGAAAATCAGGAATGGAAAACGTTCCTGGATAATCGCCATCAGGGCACCTTTGATATTGCTCGTGCTGGCTGGTGTGCGGACTATAACGAACCGACTTCTTTCCTGAATACCATGCTGAGCGATAGCTCAAACAACACCTCGCATTATAAGAGCCCGGCTTTCGATAAGATCATTGCGGAAACCCTGAAAACCAGCGATGAAGGCAAACGCGCTGACCTTTATGCGCAGTCTGAGCAGCAACTGGATAAAGATTCCGTGATCGTACCGGTCTTCTATTACGTAAACGCCCGTCTGGTTAAACCGTGGGTCGGCGGGTATACCGGTAAAGATCCGCTGGATAATACCTACACAAGAAATATGTACATTGTGAAGCACTAATGGCAATACGTGGGGCAGGCATATCGCTTGCCTCACGGTGTCTTATTTCATCGCACTATTGAAGGCACACGCCAGAAGGTACGGGCAATGTTAAAATTTATCTTACGTCGCTGTCTGGAAGCGATTCCGACGCTATTTATTCTAATTACAATCTCTTTCTTCATGATGCGTCTTGCACCGGGTAGCCCTTTTACCGGTGAACGCACGCTGCCGCCGGAAGTGATGGCGAATATTGAAGCAAAATACCATTTAAACGACCCCATCATGACCCAGTACTTCAATTACCTGAAGCAGCTGGCGCACGGTGATTTCGGTCCTTCCTTTAAATATAAAGATTATTCGGTAAACGATCTGGTCGCTTCCAGTTTTCCGGTGTCAGCCAAATTAGGCTTCGCTGCGTTTTTTCTGGCGGTTGTGCTCGGCGTAACTGCAGGGGTTATTGCTGCACTGAAGCAAAATACAAAGTGGGATTTTGCCGTGATGGGAGTCGCAATGACCGGGGTCGTGATACCCAGTTTTGTGGTCGCTCCCTTACTGGTCATGATATTTGCGATTACTCTGCACTGGCTGCCGGGTGGTGGCTGGAACGGCGGGGCGCTGCAATACATGATTCTGCCAATGGTGGCGCTGTCGCTGGCCTATATCGCCAGCATCGCGCGTATCACTCGTGGTTCGATGATTGAAGTTCTGCACTCTAACTTTATTCGTACAGCCCGGGCAAAAGGTTTGCCGATGCGCCGCATTATTCTGCGCCACGCCTTAAAACCCGCGCTGTTGCCCGTACTTTCCTATATGGGACCCGCCTTCGTCGGCATTATTACCGGCTCGATGGTTATCGAAACCATTTATGGTCTGCCGGGAATCGGTCAACTGTTTGTCAACGGCGCGCTGAACCGCGACTACTCGCTGGTACTCAGCCTGACCATTCTGGTCGGCGCATTGACCATTCTGTTTAACGCGATTGTTGACGTGCTGTATGCCGTTATCGATCCGAAAATCCGTTACTGACGCTGGGGTTCGCCATGATGTTAAGTAAGAAAAACAACGAGGCGCTGGAAAACTTCAGTGAAAAGCTGGAAGTTGAGGGGCGTAGCCTCTGGCAGGACGCCCGCCGTCGCTTTATGCATAACCGTGCCGCCGTTGCCAGCCTGGTTGTGCTAGTGATCATTGCGCTCTTTGTCACCATCGCGCCAATGGTATCGCAGTTCTCCTATTACGATACCGACTGGGGCATGATGTCCAGCGCGCCTGATATGGAATCAGCTCACTACTTTGGTACCGACTCTTCCGGCCGCGATCTGCTGGTGCGTGTGGCGATCGGTGGGCGTATCTCATTAATGGTCGGCGTCGCCGCGGCGCTGGTGGCGGTGATTCTGGGGACGCTTTACGGCTCTCTTTCCGGCTATCTGGGTGGCAAAGTAGACTCAGTGATGATGCGTCTGCTGGAAATCCTCAACTCCTTCCCGTTTATGTTCTTTGTCATCCTGCTGGTGACCTTCTTTGGCCAGAACATCTTGCTGATTTTTGTCGCTATTGGGATGGTCTCCTGGCTGGATATGGCGCGTATCGTTCGCGGCCAGACCCTGAGCCTGAAGCGCAAAGAGTTTATTGAAGCTGCGCAGGTTGGCGGCGTTTCAACGGGTAATATTGTTATCCGCCATATCGTACCAAACGTGCTTGGTGTGGTGGTGGTGTATGCCTCACTGCTGGTTCCAAGCATGATTCTGTTTGAATCTTTCTTGAGTTTCCTCGGCCTGGGTACCCAGGAGCCGCTGAGTAGCTGGGGTGCGTTGCTCAGCGATGGCGCGAACTCGATGGAAGTATCGCCGTGGCTGCTGCTGTTCCCTGCCGGTTTCCTGGTGGTAACTCTATTTTGTTTTAACTTTATCGGCGATGGCCTGCGTGATGCCCTCGACCCGAAAGACCGCTAAGGAGCGCCGTCATGAGCACGATTGAAACGGCAAAAGCGCCGCAGGCAGCACAACAATCCGGGCTGCTTCTGGATGTGAAAGATCTCCGCGTCACCTTTGGTACTCCCGATGGCGATGTTACTGCGGTCAACGATCTCAACTTTACTCTGCGGGCAGGGGAAACCTTAGGCATCGTGGGTGAGTCCGGTTCAGGTAAGTCGCAAACCGCTTTTGCGTTGATGGGCCTGCTGGCGGCAAATGGTCGTATTGGGGGTTCAGCGACCTTTAACGGTAAGCAGATCCTGAACCTTCCGGAACGTGAGCTGAATAAGCTACGCGCCGAGCAGATCTCAATGATTTTTCAGGACCCGATGACGTCGCTCAATCCGTATATGCGGGTAGGCGAACAGTTAATGGAAGTCTTGATGCTGCATAAAGCGATGAACAAAGCCGAAGCGTTTGAAGAGTCGGTCAAAATGCTGGATGCGGTCAAAATGCCGGAAGCACGTAAACGGATGAAAATGTATCCGCACGAATTTTCCGGCGGGATGCGCCAGCGCGTGATGATTGCTATGGCGCTGCTGTGTCGGCCTAAACTGCTGATTGCCGATGAACCGACTACGGCGCTTGATGTAACCGTACAGGCGCAAATCATGACGCTGCTGAATGAACTCAAGCGTGAGTTCAATACGGCTATTATTATGATTACCCACGATCTCGGCGTGGTTGCCGGTATCTGCGATAAGGTACTGGTGATGTATGCCGGACGTACTATGGAATATGGCCAGGCGCGCGACGTCTTTTATCACCCGTCACACCCTTATTCTATTGGCCTGCTCAACGCGGTACCGCGTCTGGACGCGGAAGGCGATGCTCTGCTAACCATCCCGGGCAATCCGCCAAATTTGTTGCGCTTGCCGAAGGGCTGTCCGTTCCAGCCGCGGTGTCCGCATGCGATGGAGATTTGCAATAGTGCTCCGCCTCTGGAGGCGTTTGCGCCAGGCCGCCTGCGCGCCTGCTTTCAACCGGTGGGGGATTTGCTATGAACGCCGTAACGGAACAAAGAAAAGTCCTGCTCGAAATCGCCGATCTGAAAGTGCACTTTGACATTAAAGACGGTAAACAGTGGTTCTGGCAGCCGTCGAAAACGTTGAAAGCGGTTGATGGCGTGACGCTGCGTCTTTATGAAGGTGAAACGCTGGGCGTAGTCGGAGAGTCCGGCTGCGGAAAGTCGACATTTGCGCGGGCGATCATTGGCCTGGTAAAAGCCACTGACGGTAAGGTTGCCTGGCTGGGCAAAGACCTGCTGGGAATGAAACCTGATGAGTGGCGCGATGTGCGCAGCGATATTCAGATGATCTTCCAGGATCCGCTGGCGTCGCTGAACCCGCGAATGACTATCGGGGAAATCATTGCCGAGCCGCTGCGGACTTATCATCCGAAAATGCCGCGTCAGGAAGTTCGCGACCGGGTTAAAGCGATGATGATGAAAGTAGGGCTGCTGCCAAATTTGATAAATCGCTATCCGCACGAGTTTTCCGGTGGTCAGTGCCAGCGTATTGGTATTGCGCGCGCGCTAATCCTTGAACCCAAGCTGATTATCTGTGATGAACCGGTTTCAGCGCTGGACGTGTCGATTCAGGCGCAGGTGGTGAACTTGCTACAGCAGCTGCAGCGTGAAATGGGCCTGTCGCTGATTTTTATCGCCCACGACCTGGCGGTCGTGAAGCATATTTCTGACCGCGTGCTGGTGATGTATCTGGGTCATGCCGTGGAGCTGGGCACTTACGATGAGGTGTACCATAATCCGCTGCATCCTTATACCAAAGCGTTGATGTCGGCGGTTCCGGTTCCAGATCCTGACCTGGAAAGAAATAAAACTATCCAGTTGCTGGAGGGAGAATTACCATCGCCGATTAACCCACCGTCGGGATGCGTATTCCGCACGCGATGCCCTATTGCCGGCCCGGAGTGTGCGAAAACGCGACCGGTACTGGAGGGCAGCTTCCGACATGCGGTTTCCTGCCTGAAGGTAGACCCGTTATAATCTCTGGGGCTGACGTAAGTCAGCCCTTTTTTAGCGAGGTTAACGTGGCTTTTCATATTCATGCCGCTCGTCTGCGGCTGTATCATTTACTCTTCGATCAAAACCGACGCTCTGGTCGCCATTTTGAAGGTCTTTGCGGCGTTTTTGCGTTGCTATCGGTGTTGGTCATATTTATCGAGTCCGGGCTAGGAACTCAATATCATCTGACATTAGATGAATGGCATATTTTCGTCTGGCTTGAGCTTATCGTTACTGCGGTTTTTACCCTCGAATATCTTCTGCGGCTCATCAGTTGGCCGAATCCGCTTAAGTATATTTTCAGCTTTTGGGGAATCATTGACCTTGCCACTATCTTACCGCTGTATGTGATGTGGCTGTGGCCGGAGATTAGCCTCGATTACGTCTTTGCCTGGCGGGCCATGCGCGCTATCCGCGCGTTACGCATTCTTAAGCTGCTGCGTTTTATGCCATCGCTGAATATTTTCTGGGCCGCCATCGTCAGCGCCCGCCACCAGCTAATCCTTTTCTATTCTTTTATTGCTATCGTGATGGTGATTTTTGGTGCGCTAATGTATCTGGTTGAGGGGCCGAAATACGGATTTACCACGCTAAATGCGTCAGTTTACTGGGCGATAGTGACGATAACGACGGTGGGTTATGGCGATATCACGCCGCATACGCCGTTGGGGCGTATTCTGGCCTCCATACTTATCTTAATCGGCTACTCGATTATTGCGATCCCGACCGGTTTAATTACCACCCACATGACCACGGCATTACAGAATCGCCGAACTCAGCGCGTATGTCCCAATTGCGAGCATGATACGCATGAGAAAGATGCACACTACTGTAAGGTATGCGGAAGCGAACTGCCTAAGTAAATAAAAAGCCTGCCTCGGTAAATCAGGCAGGCTTCTTCTGTTTAGCTATTGGCTTGAGAAAGAGCTTATTCTCGCCACAGGATATGGCAGAGCTTGTGGTCTTTTTCACGGCATAGCAGCACACGGGCAAAAATATCGTTAATTTCGCCGCCATCTTCATCGGCCAGGCCAATAACGACTTCAGCAAAAAAGTCAGGGTTGAGATCGAAATCAACGTGCTCTTCCCAGTCAGGAGCCGGGTCAAACAGCTCTGCGCCACCGCGCTCTTCAAACTGCAGGTTGAACAGAATGACGTCCGCCGGATCGAGGTTGTCGACGGCCAGTTCCAGGAAGATATCGTAAGCCTGTTCGAGCGTTTCATCTTCGGTCAGGCGATTGTTTAAATCCATATCCATGATTGCTACCCACTAAATATCTGATTGGCACGTTTTACAGCAACGGACTGAAGAAGTAAAACAGTCGCTCGGCGATCCGCTGCCACAGGGGACGTTTTAACCACAAGCGGGCGTCCAGCAGGCGCGACCGAGATATATAGTCGTCCTGCACCGCGGCCAGATCGCTACCAAACCCGGCATCGTCAATCACCAGCGTGATTTCGAAATTGAGCCACAGGCTACGCATATCGAGGTTCACGGTTCCCACCAGGCTAAGTTCGCCGTCAACAAGCACGCTCTTGGTATGCAGCAGGCCACCTTCAAATTGATAGATTTTAACCCCGGCAGCCAGAAGTTCGGTAAAGAAGGCGCGGCTGGCCCAACCAACCAGCAGTGAGTCGTTCTTGCGCGGCAAAATAATGCTGACATCGACGCCTCGCTGGGCAGCGGTGCAGATAGCATGCAGCAAATCGTCACTGGGCACAAAGTAGGGGGTCGTCATGATCAAATGCTCTTTGGCTGCATAAGCGGCAGTGAGCAGAGCCTGATGGATCAAGTCTTCCGGGAACCCCGGGCCAGAGGCGATGGTGTGAATCGTATGCCCGCTGGCTTCTTCGAACGGCATGATATTGGCGTCCGGCGGCGGTGGTAAAATACGTTTCCCGGTTTCAATCTCCCAGTCGCAGGAATAAACAATACCCATGGCAGTCGCGACAGGGCCTTCCATTCGCGCCATCAAATCGATCCACTGACCAACGCCAGAGTCTTGTTTAAAGAAACGTGGATCGACCAGATTCATACTGCCGGTATAGGCAATATAGTTATCGATCATGACCATTTTGCGATGCTGACGCAGGTCCATGCGGCGCAGGAAGACACGCATCAGGTTCACTTTCAGCGCTTCAACAACCTCAATTCCGGCGTTACGCATCATGGCGGCCCATGGGCTGCGGAAAAAGGCCACGCTTCCGGCTGAGTCGAGCATTAAGCGGCAGTGTACGCCGCGCCTGGCCGCTGCCATTAATGACTCTGCGACTTTATCGGCCATACCGCCGGGCTGCCAGATATAGAACACCATCTCGATGTTATGGCGAGCGAGTTGGATGTCGCGGATCAACGCCTGCATGACGTCATCGGATTCAGTGAGTAGCTGAAGCTGATTGCCTTTGACGCCGCCAATGCCCTGGCGGCGTTCGCAGAGTTTGAACAACGATTCTGCGACCGGGCTATTGTCATCGGCAAAGATATGTTTGCAGGCTTTGAGATCTTTTAGCCACTTGGCCGTTGAAGGCCACATGGCGCGTGCGCGCTCGGCTCGGCGTTTGCCCAAATGCAGTTCACCGAATGAGAGATAGGCAATAATCCCTACCAGAGGAAGAATATAAATGATAAGCAACCACGCCATCGCTGACGGGACTGCGCGTCTTTTCATTAATATGCGTAATGTTACACCTGCGATCAGTAGCCAGTAACCGAGTATGACCAGCCAGTTAACCACCGTGTAAAAGGTTGTCATAGATGAAAAATCCTTTTGAATGACTTTATGTCATGAGTTTACGCATCAACATCAATCTGGCAAATAAAAACGCAGCGAAAGCGTTGGTCAGCCAGTTTCATCGGTCTATAATGCAGGCTGTTTTCACTCGTAGAGTAGTAGCAATGAAGCGTAGTAGAACGGAAGTAGGGCGCTGGCGTATGCTTAGACAAGTGAGTCGCCGCAAAGCGCGCTGGCTGGAAGGCCAGTCGCGTCGCAACATGCGCATCCTCTCCATCAGAAAAGAGCTGGTTAAACGGCAACGTCATTCTCTGCTGTTCACCTTCTCTGAGTTTTGAGAGTCGAAACAAAAGGCACCGCTAGCGGTGCCTCTGTTTTTTGCCAACATTTTGTTTTTAGAATACTTTTTTGAAAGGTTTTACAGATACTTTCTGATAAACCCCTGCGGCGATATACGGGTCATCATTGGCCCATGATTGTGCCGCTTCCAGCGATTCAAATTCCGCAATAACCGTTGAGCCGGTAAAGCCAGCCGCGCCAGGCTCATTACTGTCTACAGCAGGCATTGGGCCTGCGGTTAGTAAACGACCTTCATCATGTAATAATTGCAAACGTGCCAGGTGGGCGGGACGTACCGACGAGCGTTTTTCCAGAGAGTCGGCAATATCTTCGGCGTAGATAACGTAAAGCACGGCATGGCTCCTTATCAATAAATTGGCGAATCACGTTAAGTGAAACCGTCGTTGACTGCAATGCAAAGATGCGCACGAGCCTTAGAATGCCATGTCCCCGAGTGTTTTTGTCAGAAAACAGGGCAAATTTTGATACAAGCTAACAACCCTAGTTGAATATGATTGCTATTTGCATTTAAAATCGGGGCATCATTTTTCAACAGAAACGACTATGAGCGCAATGACCCTTGATTTACCTCGCCGCTTTCCATGGCCTACGCTACTGTCCGTTGTTATCCACGGCGGTGTTGTCGCGGCGTTGCTTTATACTTCGGTACATCAGGTTATTGAACGGCCTTCACCCTCACAGCCCATTGAGATTACGATGGTGGCCCCTGCCGATCTGGAGCCGCCTCAGGCAGCGCAGCCGGTAGTTGAACCCGTTGTTGAGCCAGAACCGGAACCTGAAGTGGTTCCGGAACCGCCAAAAGAAGCGCCGGTAGTTATTCATAAACCTAAGCCGAAGCCAAAACCTAAGCCGAAACCGGAAAAAAAGGTTGAACAGCCGAAGCGTGATGTGAAACCGGCGGAAACGCGTCCGGCCTCACCGTTTGAAAACTCAAATACGGCACCTGCGCGCACCGCACCAAGCACATCAACCGCTACCGCTAAGCCTACCGTCACTGCGCCTACCGGTCCGCGGGCGTTAAGCCGAGGGGAACCGACCTACCCGGCTCGTGCTCAGGCACTGCGCATTGAAGGTGATGTTCGGGTTAGGTTTGATGTCACGCCAGACGGACGCGTAGATAACGTCCAAATTCTCTCCGCCCAGCCAGCCAATATGTTTGAGCGTGAAGTGAAAAGCGCCTTACGTAAATGGCGTTATGAAGCGGGTAAACCGGGAACCGGGATCACCATGACCATTCAGTTCCGTCTGAAAGGCGTGAAAATTAGCTAATTTCGTAAAACAAGGCCCCTCATGGGGCCTTCTCCATTAATACATCATCAAGCGCTTTCTGCGCCACCACCAGATGTTGCCCGCCAAAAAGAATGGCCCGATTCAGCAAAGTATACAGCTGGTAGACGGGTTGACGTTCGAGGAATCCGGACGGTAGCGGTGAAACGGATTGATAGCCGTCATAGATTTGCGGAGGCTGTTCCGGATGCAGCGGCAGCATCGCCAGATCGCACTCGCGATCCCCCCAATAGCAGGCCGGGTCGAAAATGTACGGCCCGTTTGGCCCAAGCGCACAGTTACCGGACCATAAATCACCGTGGAGCAATGACGGCTGCGGTTGATGATTGCTCAGCCGCTGCTGTACGGTCTCGACGAGGCTATCTATGTTGCCAAAATGCAGGCCCTTCTCGGCAGCCAGTTCCAGTTGCCAGCCTATACGCTGTTCGGCAAAGAACGTGGACCAGCGGCGCTGCCAGGCATTGGGCTGGGGCGTGGTGGAAAGATCGTTGTCAAAATCCAGACCGAACTGTGGTTGATCGCTCCATTGATGCAAATGCGCGATTTGCTGGCCTAACAGGAAAGCGTTATGCGCATCCAGCGGGCGAGGGGGAAGATATTCCATGACCAGGAAACTGTAATCCCGGTCGCTGCCTACGGCAAAAACCTGCGGTACGTTAACGGTTTTACTTCGCGACAGTAGCTCCAGCTGATCTGCCTCAGCGGTAAAAATAGGCAGAAGCTCCCGCTCATCGCATTTTACAAAGTAATCCCGCCCGCCGAAGCGTAAATGCCAGGCCGCGTGGATTTCTCCACCAGGTAGTTCGTTTCGCAGTTCGATTTCAGCTGCTTCGGTATGCCAATCGCTTAACAAATTGCTGATAGCTTGCCACATGCTGTCTCTCCCCATGTTTTCCACCATTTCATAAGGTTAGCGCATAACTCCGGCGTAAAATTCGAACTAACGCACAACTGGCGTTTTTCGCGTCGTTAATCGCACTTATTGAGCTTTCAGCCACTCAGTAAAGGTGGAGACAATTATCTCAACGGGCCTTCCCAGCGCCGTTTCGGCTAAACCCGCGCTCAGGGTTTTCACATCGGCGGCATCCTGAGTGGAAAGCAGGCCAAATGAATTGGTTCCGAGCTCGTGGGCATTTCCTTCATCATCATTTAAAACAAGGGTAAAGCCGGCACGAATGAGATGGTTACTGAGCTCGTTAATTTCTGTTAACGTTTCTTCATGAAAGCGAGCCGTGACGACCCAGGCAGTAATTTCGCTACTCATTTTTCACCTCATTGTTATCCATGGCATTTTCAGCATAGACCATCACGGTGATTTGGCGACTCCCTCTGGAGAGACAGAGGGAGTAGGGGATTAACAACCGCGCAGGTAATCGTAGATTTTTTGCGTATTTTCCAGAGAGCAAAGACGAGTTCCCTGGTTTATTGTTGCAGCGCTCCCCGCCGCAACGCCAAAGCGCACCATATCTTCAAGGGAAGCATTCTCCGCCAGCCGAAGAGTCATCGCGCCGACCATACTGTCACCAGCACCGACGGTACTCTGACTCTTCATCGGTGGCGGTACGACCTGTACGCTGCCGCTGGTATCGACACCTAAAGCTCCCTGGGGTCCCAGAGAGACCACAACGCGAAGGGCCTTGCCGGTACGAATGAGCTCCAGGGCTGCCTTGCGCACATCATCCGGTTGGCTAAGATCGCGCTGGACAAGGGCGCTGAGTTCTTTCTGGTTCGGTTTAACCAGTTCAATATTGCCAACGTTGAGTGCGGCGGCGAGGGCTTCGCCAGAGCTATCGATAATACAACGCAGTCCATGCTGTTGAGCGTTTTTGACTAATTTTGTCAGGCTCTCGACGCTGATGCCTGGTGGCAGACTGCCGCTGATAACCAGTAGGGAACCGGGGGAAATGGAGAGAACTTTCTCTTCCAGACGATGAAACTCTTCCAGGGTTAACGCGGCTCCTGGCATGACGAAGCGATACTGTTCACCGCTGGTATTCACATGCACATGAAGGTTTTGCCGCGTCCAGTCATGCGTTTCTACTGCCTCTACCGGAACATGCTCGTCGGTCAGCAGGGTGGTGAGATGTTCCCCGGTAGCACCTCCGACGGGAAATATTGCCGTAGCACTGCCGCCAAGAAAGGTAATAGCGCGCGCCACGTTAATTCCTCCGCCTCCAGGTTCAAACACGGGGGCGCTACAGCGTAGTTTGCCTTCCGGGTAAATTTGCGGGGTCTGCGTTGCGCTATCAAGTGAGGGGGCGAGCGTGAGCGTATAAATTTTGGTCATCCGGTTTCCTCCATAATACGGGTGAGCTGCACGGTTTTTAAGCATGGCACTTAAACAGAACCATTGAAAGCCGATGTTAAGAATTAGTGGAAATGCCTCTATTTTTATCTTTATGAAATAAAAATTGTTTTGGGAACCGTCTTATACAAAAAATGAAATAGTAATTGATTGCTAAGTTAATCGTGCTTTTTTATAATTTGTTGCCTTTCTTAGGACCGACAATCAGCGATCCTCGCGAAAGTTCCCGGGACCATCCTGGTCTCCTTTTATGTTGTACGGACTTTAAATTAAATGAAGCTTTTGAAGACAGTACCCGCAGCGGCAATGCTGGCGGGAGGGCTCTTTGCGTCTGCGTGCGCAATGGCCGATGATTCCGTTTTTACTGTCATGGATGACCCTTCCACTGCCAAAAAACCTTTCGAAGGTACTGTTAACGCCGGTTATCTGGCGCAGTCCGGCAATACGAAAAGTTCCTCGATGACCGCGGATTCCACTCTGACCTGGTATGGTAATACCACCGCATGGTCGCTTTGGGGGAATGCCAGTAACACATCGTCAAACGATCAGCGCTCTTCTGAAAAGTATGCAGTGGGTGGACGTAGCCGTTATAACCTGACCGACCAGAATTACATTTTTGGCCAGGCAAGCTGGCTGACTGACCGTTACAACGGTTATCAGCAACGCGATGTGCTCACCGCAGGTTATGGTCGGCAAATCCTCAATGGCCCGGTACATAGCCTGCGTTTTGAATTTGGTCCTGGCGTACGTTATGACGAGTATACCGATGGTGACAACGACACTCAGCCGCTGGGCTATGCTTCTGGTACCTATGCGTGGCAGATGACCGATACCACCAAATTTACACAAGGTGTTTCAGTTTTCGGCTCTGAAGATACGACGCTCAACACGGAAAGCGCGTTAAATGTTGCTATCAATGCACATTTTGCGCTTAAAGTTGCCTATAACCTGACCTGGAACTCTGAACCGCCGTCCTCGGCGCCAGCGCACACCGATAGACGTACTACTCTGTCGCTCGGTTATAAAATGTAATATTCTCAGGCCGGTTATTCCGGCCTGAATGTTTTAAATTTAGCAATAAGTGACATTATTATTTTTGGTCTCTTGTTTTGTTTTTTATAAAAAGAAATAGCCTTCATAATTTCCTCATAATTGCTATTTTGCTGACAAATATGCAGTTAATTTGACACGAAAAGATAAATATTTTGTCGGACAAAAATGTGATCTGGATCTATACTGGTTAACACAGGCGGAGATAACGCATCCGTTCTATTAGCTAAAACAAATTAAGAGAATGACTATCATGAAAAATAGCAAAATCGCACTCGCGACTGTGATGCTGTGCACGCTATCCTTTGGCGCATTTGCTGCTAACACGGCTCCACAGCCAGCCAACAACGACCATACTCAGGTTGGCATTGCTAAAGCGACTGACGTTGAAGCGGGCTCCAATATTGCTCCAGGTTCGCAATCAACCGGGCAATCAATGAATGATGCTTTTGATGTGCATAAACTTGTTGCCGGTGAATGGTCCTGATATTTCCTCATTATTCACAATTTATATTTAACTATTTCGTAAAGCGGCAAGCCGGGTAATGATGTACCGGTTTTGCTTTCCGCATTTTTTGTTAAACATCCATTTGTTGTGTTAAATTCTCATTATCACACTTGGTTTTTATCATACCAATACCGTTTCTTTTTTCGCATATCATCAAATCAAATAGGGTGCGTTTTTTTGGGTTGCCACCTCTTGTTTTCCCATCAACCAGAACCATTTAGTCTCATGTGACTTTAATCACGCAGTAATGATGTGTAAACTGACTGTCGGTGTTATCTACAGGCGGCTGCAGGTGGGTTCGATTCGGTAAACGGTCGTGTCCATATTTCGCAGAGTGAAGCGGGAACTGGGACTGAACCTGTTGATAATTATGATTATATTGTTTTGTATGTGCTCTTTCGTGTGGGGCACCACTGCAAATAAGGACATGAAATGCCTGTAATTACGCTTCCTGATGGCAGCCAACGCCATTTTGATCACGCTGTGAGCCCGATGGATGTTGCTCTGGATATCGGCCCAGGTTTGGCGAAAGCCACAATTGCTGGCCGTGTCAACGGCGAGCTGGTTGATGCCTGCGATCCTATTGAAAACGATGCAAATCTCTCCATCATCACTGCTAAAGATGAAGATGGTCTTGAGATTATTCGTCACTCCTGTGCGCACCTTTTGGGGCATGCGATTAAACAGCTGTGGCCAAATACCAAGATGGCGATCGGCCCGGTTGTCGACAATGGTTTCTACTATGATGTCGATCTGGACCACACCCTGACCCAGGAAGATATCGACGCGCTCGAAAAACGTATGCACGAGCTCGCCGAGAAAAACTACGACGTTATCAAGAAGAAAGTCAGCTGGCATGAAGCGCGTGAAACCTTCGTGAAGCGTGGTGAAAGCTACAAAGTTTCCATTCTTGATGAAAACATTGCTCATGATGACAAGCCTGGCTTGTATCATCACGAAGAATATGTCGACATGTGCCGTGGACCGCACGTGCCGAACATGCGGTTCTGCCATCACTTCAAACTGATGAAGACCGCCGGTGCTTACTGGCGCGGTGACAGTAACAATAAAATGCTGCAGCGTATCTACGGAACCGCATGGGCAGATAAAAAAGCGCTGAATGCTTATTTGCTGCGTCTGGAAGAAGCCGCTAAGCGTGACCATCGTAAAATCGGTAAGCAGCTCGACCTGTATCACATGCAGGAAGAAGCGCCAGGCATGGTGTTCTGGCACAATGACGGCTGGACTGTCTTCCGTGAACTGGAAACTTTCGTGCGTTCTAAGCTGAAAGAGTATCAGTATCAGGAAGTTAAAGGTCCGTTTATGATGGACCGTGTGCTGTGGGAAAAAACGGGCCACTGGGACAACTATAAAGATGCGATGTTTACCACGTCTTCCGAGAATCGTGAATACTGCATCAAACCGATGAACTGTCCAGGTCACGTTCAGATCTTCAATCAGGGTCTGAAATCCTATCGCGATCTGCCATTACGTATGGCTGAGTTCGGTAGCTGCCACCGTAACGAGCCATCAGGCGCGTTGCATGGTCTGATGCGCGTACGTGGTTTTACTCAGGATGATGCGCATATCTTCTGTACGGAAGAGCAGGTTCGTGATGAAGTTAACGCCTGTATTCGTATGGTCTACGATATGTACAGCACCTTCGGCTTCGAAAAGATCGTCGTCAAACTGTCAACTCGCCCGGAAAAACGTATCGGTAGCGATGAGACCTGGGATCGTGCTGAAGCAGATCTGGCGGTCGCGCTGGAAGAGAACAACATCCCGTTTGAGTATCAACTGGGTGAAGGTGCGTTCTACGGTCCGAAAATTGAATTTACCCTATATGACTGCCTCGATCGTGCATGGCAGTGCGGTACTGTACAGCTGGACTTCTCTCTGCCGCAGCGTTTAAGCGCCTCTTATGTTGGCGAAAATAACGAACGACAGGTTCCGGTAATGATCCACCGTGCGATTCTTGGTTCACTGGAGCGCTTTATTGGCATCCTGACCGAAGAGTTTGCCGGTTTCTTCCCAACCTGGATTGCACCTGTGCAGGTTGTGGTCATGAATATTACCGATTCTCAGGCTGAATACGTTAACGAATTGACGCGTAAACTACAAAATGCGGGCATTCGCGTAAAAGCAGACTTGAGAAATGAGAAGATAGGCTTTAAAATCCGCGAGCACACTTTACGTCGTGTCCCTTACATGTTGGTCTGTGGCGACAAAGAGGTAGAAGCAGGCAAAGTTGCCGTGCGTACCCGTCGTGGCAAAGACTTGGGCAGCCTGGACGTAAATGAAGTTATCGAGAAGCTGCAACAAGAGATTCGCAGCCGCAGTCTAAAACAACTGGAGGAATAAGGTATTAAAGGCGGAAAACGAGTTCAAACGGCACGTCCGAATCGTATCAATGGCGAGATTCGCGCCCTGGAAGTTCGCTTAACAGGTCTGGAAGGCGAAGCTTTGGGTATTGTGAGTCTGAGAGAAGCAATCGAAAAGGCTGAAGAAGCTGGAGTAGATTTAGTTGAAATCAGCCCTAACGCCGAACCGCCAGTTTGTCGTATCATGGACTACGGCAAGTTCCTTTATGAAAAGAGTAAGTCTTCTAAGGAACAGAAGAAAAAGCAAAAAGTTATCCAGGTTAAGGAAATTAAATTCCGCCCTGGTACCGACGATGGCGATTATCAGGTAAAACTCCGCAGCCTGATTCGCTTTCTGGAAGATGGCGATAAGGCCAAGATCACGCTGCGTTTCCGCGGTCGTGAGATGGCCCACCAACAGATCGGTATGGAAGTGCTTACGCGCGTTCGTGACGATCTGAGTGAACTGGCAGTTGTCGAATCCTTCCCAACGAAGATCGAAGGCCGCCAGATGATCATGGTGCTCGCTCCTAAGAAGAAACAGTAAGGCCTTCAAGTAGCAATGTCTATGGAGCCTGCGGGCTCTATAGCCGTTGTTCGCCTATGTTTCGTTTATTAACAATGCGAAGTGGAAGTTATTAAAATGCCAAAAATTAAGACCGTACGCGGTGCTGCTAAGCGCTTCAAAAAAACCGGTAAAGGTGGTTTTAAGCACAAGCACGCTAACCTGCGTCACATTCTGACCAAAAAAGCTACCAAGCGTAAACGTCACCTGCGTCCGAAAGCCATGGTTTCCAAAGGCGATCTGGGCCTGGTAATCGCGTGCCTGCCGTACGCATAAGTCGTTAACCCTTTTAACTTTTTAATTAGAATAGATACAGGAGAGCACATATGGCTCGCGTAAAACGTGGTGTAGTTGCCCGTGCACGTCACAAGAAAATTTTGAAACAAGCTAAAGGCTACTACGGTGCGCGTTCTCGCGTATACCGCGTTGCCTTCCAGGCTGTTATCAAAGCTGGTCAGTACGCTTATCGTGACCGTCGTCAGAAAAAGCGTCAGTTCCGTCAACTGTGGATTGCGCGTATCAACGCAGCAGCACGTCAGAACGGTATTTCTTACAGCAAATTCATCAACGGCCTGAAAAAAGCCTCTGTTGAAATCGACCGTAAGATCCTGGCTGACATCGCAGTATTCGACAAATTAGCGTTCACCGCGCTGGTCGAAAAAGCGAAAGCAGCTCTGGCATAAGCCAGTTGAAAGAGGGAGCTAGTCTCCCTCTTTTCGTTTCAAGACTATCAATACATTGACTTTTATTCGTTTAAGTCTTTCAATAATGGTCTTACGTTTCTTAGTAGACAAGGTAATGCAAGCATGAATGCTGCTATTTTCCGCTTCTTTTTTTACTTTAGCACCTGAACTCAGGAGGCTAGCGCGTGAAAGAAGAAACGGAAAACAGCGCCTAAAAGCCTCCCTGGTGGAGGCTTTTTTTATACGTGTCATCCTTCAAGTTGTCTCTGTGTTGGCTGCATTCGCTCACCCCAGTCACGTACTGATGTACGCTCCTGAGGATTCGCTCTTTTGCCGCCTTGATACAACTTGAATGATTTTGCGTATATACGAGCGACTAGTGAATATCGCAACATAACGAGGAAAACCATGTCACATCTCGCAGAGCTGGTTGCCAGTGCGAAGGCAGCTATTAACGAGGCATCAGATGTTACTGCGCTGGACAACGTCCGCGTGGAATACCTGGGTAAAAAAGGGCAGCTGACCCTTCAGATGACGACCCTGCGTGAGCTGCCTGCTGAAGAGCGCCCGGCAGCCGGTGCGGTTATCAACGAAGCTAAGGAGCAGGTACAGCAAGCGCTTAATGCACGCAAAGCTGACCTTGAAGGCGCAGCGCTCAACGCGCGTCTGGCCGCAGAGACGATTGATGTCTCTCTGCCTGGGCGTCGCATTGAGAATGGTGGTTTGCATCCTGTTACCCGTACTATCGACCGTATTGAAAGTTTCTTCGGTGAGCTCGGCTTTACCGTCGCGACTGGCCCGGAAATCGAAGATGATTATCATAACTTCGATGCGCTGAATATTCCTGGCCACCACCCGGCACGTGCTGACCACGACACTTTCTGGTTTGATGCTACACGCCTCCTGCGTACTCAAACCTCCGGTGTGCAGATTCGCACCATGGCGAATCAGCAACCGCCAATCCGCATCATTGCACCGGGGCGCGTATATCGTAACGACTACGATCAGACTCACACCCCAATGTTCCATCAGATGGAAGGTCTGATTGTTGATACCAACATCAGCTTTACCAACCTGAAGGGAACGCTGCACGATTTCCTGCGCAACTTCTTTGAAGAAGACTTGCAGATTCGTTTTCGTCCGTCTTATTTCCCATTCACCGAGCCGTCAGCAGAAGTTGACGTCATGGGCAAAAACGGTAAATGGCTGGAAGTCCTCGGTTGCGGCATGGTGCATCCAAACGTACTGCGCAACGTTGGTATCGATCCGGAAATCTATTCCGGCTTCGCTTTCGGCATGGGTATGGAGCGTCTGACCATGCTGCGCTACGGCGTGACCGACTTACGCGCGTTCTTTGAAAACGATCTGCGTTTCCTCAAACAGTTTAAATAAGGGCAGGACAGAACAATGAAATTCAGTGAACTGTGGTTACGCGAATGGGTTAACCCGGCTATCGACAGCGAAGCGCTATCGGACCAGATAACCATGGCTGGCCTTGAAGTCGACGGCGTTGAGCCGGTCGCGGGCAGCTTTAACGGCGTTGTTGTAGGCGAAGTGGTTGAATGCGCTCAGCACCCGAATGCAGACAAACTGCGCGTAACAAAAATCAACGTTGGTGGTGAGCGCCTGCTGGACATCGTTTGCGGCGCGCCGAACTGCCGTCAAGGTCTGAAGGTCGCGGTTGCAACCATCGGTGCCGTTCTGCCGGGCGATTTTAAAATTAAAGCGGCGAAGCTGCGCGGTGAGCCTTCAGAAGGCATGCTGTGCTCCTTCTCCGAGCTGGGTATCTCCGACGATCACAGCGGCATTATTGAACTGCCTGCTGATGCGCCGCTGGGTACCGATATCCGTGAATATCTGAAGCTGGACGACAACACCATCGAAATCAGCGTCACGCCTAACCGTGCTGACTGCCTGGGTATTATCGGTGTTGCTCGCGACGTGGCTGTGCTCAACAAAGCGCCGCTGAATGTTCCAGAGATGACCCCGGTTGCCGCGACCGTTGACGATGTGCTACCAATCCAGGTTGAAGCGCCGGATGCGTGCCCGCGCTATCTGGGGCGCGTGGTGAAAGGCATTAATGTTAAAGCGCCGACTCCGTTGTGGATGAAAGAGAAGCTGCGTCGTTGCGGTATTCGTTCCATCGATGCCGTGGTTGATGTGACCAACTATGTGCTGCTTGAACTGGGTCAGCCAATGCACGCCTTCGACAAAGATCGCATTGAAGGTGGGATTGTCGTGCGTATGGCGCACGAAGGGGAGACCTTAGTTCTGCTGGATGGCTCTGAAGCTAAGCTGGACACCGATACTCTGGTTATTGCTGACCACCAGAAAGCGCTGGCAATGGGCGGCATTTTCGGTGGTGAACACTCTGGCGTGAATGACGAAACGCAAAACGTTTTGCTGGAGTGTGCCTTCTTCAGCCCACTCTCTATTACTGGTCGCGCGCGTCGTCATGGCCTGCACACGGATGCCTCTCACCGCTATGAGCGTGGTGTGGACTCCGCACTGCAATATAAGGCAATGGAACGTGCAACCCGCCTGCTGATGGATATTTGCGGCGGTGAAGCGGGTCCTGTCATTGATGTCACTAATGAAGCGACTCTGCCGAAACCTGCGACCATCCAGCTTCGTCGTAGCAAGCTGGATCGCCTGATTGGTCACCACGTTGATGATGCGCAGGTGAGCGATATTTTGCGTCGTCTGGGCTGCGAAGTGACAGAAGGTCAGGACGAGTGGAAAGCCGTTGCGCCGAGCTGGCGTTTCGACATGGAGATCGAAGAGGATCTGGTCGAAGAAGTCGCTCGCGTTTATGGCTATAACAATATTCCCGATGAGCCGGTACAAGCAGGTCTGATCATGGGTACCCATCGCGAAGCAGATCTGTCGCTTAAGCGCGTGAAAACCTTGCTCAATGATAAAGGCTACCAGGAAGTTATTACCTATAGCTTCGTCGACCCAAAAGTACAGCAATGGATTCATGCTGGTGAAGAAGCGCTGATTTTGCCGAGCCCAATCTCCAGCGAAATGTCGGCGATGCGCCTGTCATTGTGGACAGGCTTGCTGGGAACTGTGGTGTATAACCAAAACCGCCAGCAGAACCGTGTACGTATCTTTGAGAGCGGCTTACGCTTTGTTCCAGATACTCAGGCTCCGCTGGGTATTCGCCAGGATGTGATGCTGGCTGGCGTTATTTGCGGTAACCGCTACGAAGAACACTGGAATCTGGCAAAAGAAACCGTTGATTTTTATGATTTAAAAGGTGACCTTGAGTCCGTTCTTGACCTGACCGGTAAGCTTTCCGATATCGAATTCCGTATCGAAGCCAATACTGCGCTTCATCCTGGGCAGTCCGCAGCGATTTATCTGAAAGGTGAACGTATTGGTTTCATTGGGGTTGTTCACCCGGAGCTGGAACGTAAACTGGATCTGAACGGTCGCACTTTGGTCTTCGAACTGGAGTGGAACAAGCTTGCAGACCGCGTGGTGCCTCAGGCGCGTGAAGTTTCGCGCTTCCCGGCGAACCGTCGTGATATTGCTGTCGTAGTGGCGGAAAACGTTCCCGCTGCCGATGTTTTAGCCGAGTGTAAGAAAGTTGGCGTAAATCAGGTAGTTGGCGTAAACTTATTTGACGTGTACCGCGGTAAAGGCGTGGCGGAAGGCTTTAAGAGCCTTGCGATTAGTCTAATCCTTCAGGATACCAGCCGTACACTCGAAGAAGAGGAGATTGCCGCTACCGTCGCCAAATGTGTAGAGGCATTGAAAGAGCGATTCCAGGCATCATTGAGGGATTGAACCTATGGCGCTTACAAAAGCTGAAATGTCAGAATATCTGTTTGATAAGCTTGGGCTTAGCAAGCGGGATGCCAAAGAGCTGGTAGAGTTGTTTTTCGAAGAGGTCCGTCGCGCTCTGGAAAACGGAGAACAGGTAAAACTCTCCGGGTTCGGCAACTTCGATTTGCGTGATAAGAACCAACGCCCGGGCCGTAACCCGAAAACGGGAGAGGATATCCCTATTACAGCCCGGCGAGTGGTGACCTTCAGACCAGGCCAGAAGCTAAAAAGCCGTGTCGAAAATGCGTCACCCAGAGACAAATAATCTGAACTAACTAAAAAGGCCGCATAGCGGCCTTTTTTCTTTTCTTTTCCGAATACCGTAAAATCAATCACATCCCACTCCTGGATTTAGGAATCTATGCTGACCTTTGCTCAAATTCAACAGCGCCGCAGCCGGCACTGGCTTGCGGTATTAACCTTGTTGCTGCTGGTCACATCGACCATCAGCCTGTGTGCTGGAGACCAGTGGATTGGCCCAGGCGAGTGGTTGAGCGCCAAAGGTGAGCTTTTTATCTGGCAGATCCGCCTGCCTCGCACTCTGGCCGTCCTGCTTGTGGGAGCGGCGCTGGCGCTTTCAGGGGCGATTATGCAGGCGTTGTTTGAAAACCCTCTGGCGGAGCCGGGGCTGCTGGGAGTTTCCAACGGGGCCGGGGTTGGCCTGATTACCGCCGTTTTGCTGGGTAAAGGCTTACTTCCCGGTTGGGTGCTGGGACTATGCGCGATTCTTGGCGCACTGGTCATTACCTTTATTTTGCTGCGTTTCGCCAGAAGACACCTGTCGACCAGCCGTCTGCTGTTGGCGGGGGTAGCCCTCGGTATTATCTGTAGCGCATTAATGACCTGGGCGGTTTATTTCTCGACCTCTTTCGATCTCCGTCAGCTAATGTACTGGATGATGGGTGGCTTTGGTGGCGTAGACTGGCAGCAATTATGGTTGATGCTAGCGCTGTTGCCAGTGCTGGCCTGGGTATGCCTGCAATCGCAGCCGCTCAATCTGTTAGCGCTGGGGGAGGTTTCAGCACGCCAGCTCGGGTTGCCGCTGTGGTTATGGCGTAAAGTGCTGGTGGTGGCTACAGGTTGGCTGGTTGGCGTCAGCGTGGCGCTGGCTGGGGCGATTGGTTTTATTGGCCTGGTGATTCCGCATATTCTGCGTTTATGCGGTCTGACCGATCATCGCGTGCTGCTTCCTGCCTGTCTGCTGGCCGGAGCCAGTGCTCTGCTGGGGGCGGATATTGTCGCGCGTCTGGCGCTTTCTGCGGCGGAGTTGCCTATTGGCGTGGTTACCGCCACGTTGGGGGCGCCGGTGTTTATCTGGTTATTGCTGAAATCTGGTCGTCCGCAATAATAGAAGGCTTTAAGTACAGATGCAGCATTATCGCTGCATCTGTAAGTAGTAGAAATATTACCAGCCCTTAATGGCATCGCCTTTATAGACTTCCGCCGCTTTATCCGCGACCTCTTTGGTCTGGAAGGCTTCTTTCAGCTCCTGAACCTTTTTACTGTCTTTATTATCTTCGCGCGAAACTATAGCGTTGACGTACGGAGAATCCGGACCTTCCATAAATAGACCGTCGCGGGCAGCAGACAAACCGGCCTGCGCGGAGAAGTTGGTGTTAATAATCGACAGCGCGACGTTCGGGTCATCCAGCGTGCGGGTCAATTGCGGCGTATCAACCTCGACAATTTTCAGCTGTTTTGGATTGTCGATAATATCCAGCGTCGTTGGCAGGTAACCAACACCGTCTTTCAGCTTGATTAAGCCTTGCGCCTGTAACAGCAGCAGGCTGCGGCCCAGAGTGGTGGTTTCGTTAGAGATAGAAACCGTCGCGCCGTCAGGTAGCTCGCTGATGTTTTTAATTTTCTTAGAGTAGGCGGCAATCGGGAAGACGAAGGTTTTACCGACAATCGCAAACTTATAGCCGCGCTCTTTTGATTGTGCCTCAAGGTAAGGTAGCGTCTGAAACGCGTTAGCATCGACGTCCTTATTGTTGAGGGCTTCATTAGGCAGGACATAATCATTGAACGAGATAACTTCAACATCGAGGTTGTATTTGTCTTTGGCAACTTGTTCCACGACTTTCCAGATAGCTTCATCCGGGCCGGTGTTAATCGCCACTTTAACTTTATTATCTTCATCCGGTGAACAGGCCGATAACAGCGCGACGGAGGCCGCGATTAACACCGTGCTAAACATCTTCTTCATCAATAAAACTCTCTTAAATTAACAATTAGCGAAATACTATTACATCCATTTATCACTGTACACTGAATTGCTCCGTCCCCATGTTGAGATGAATTCATGTTGTGCGGCCTGTTACATCAAGAGACACTCCAGGGCGATTCAAAGTAGAATGACCCGGCGTGAATCCGCTACAGTAGATAGGGATCACCTGAGGCAGAAACCGGTTTTATTCACTGAGGGAAGGCTATGCAACACGATATTCTGAATACTGAAGTCACCACCATAGAGGGTGAGAAAACAACGCTTGCTCCCTGGGCAGGCAAAGTGCTGTTGATCGTTAACGTTGCTTCAAAATGTGGACTGACGCCGCAGTATGAACAGCTTGAAGCGCTGCAAAAAGATCTCGAAAACGAAGGTTTTAGCGTGCTGGGCTTCCCGTGTAATCAGTTCCTGGGGCAGGAGCCGGGCAGCGAAGAAGAGATAAAAACGTTCTGTAGCACCACTTATGGTGTGACTTTCCCTATGTTCAGCAAAATTGACGTTAATGGCGAACATCGCGCGCCTTTGTATCAAAAGCTGGTTGATGCGGCTCCGCAGGCCGTCGCGCCGGAAGGGAGCGGTTTTTATGAGCGGATGGCCAGTAAAGGCAGAGCGCCGCTATACGTGGATGATATTCTGTGGAATTTTGAAAAATTCCTGATTGGCCGCGACGGCCAGGTTATTGGCCGATTCTCCCCGGATATGACGCCGGACGACCCGCAGCTGATGGCCGCCATTAAAGGAGCATTAGCCAAATAATGCCGTTTTTGATGCAGCTACAGGATGTAGAAGAAGCAGGGAGGCTGGCTCCCTTTTCAGCCGATGTCCGACCGGGAGAAATCATTCATCTGGTGGGGCCAAACGGGGCGGGGAAAAGCACGCTGCTGGCGCGCATGGCGGGCCTTTCTGGCGGACCTGGGCGGGTAAAGCTTAATGAACGTGAGCTGAATGACTGGCCGGCTCAGGAGCTGGCGCGGCATCGCGCGTATTTAAGCCAGCATCAGATGCCGCCTTTCGCTATGCCGGTCTGGCACTACCTGTCGCTGCATCTCCAGAACGAAGCGCAAAACGAACTACTCACGGCTATTGCAGAGAAACTGGGCTTAAGCGATAAGCTTGGACGCCAGGTGAATCACATCTCGGGTGGGGAGTGGCAGCGCGTACGCCTGGCGGCGGTAATATTACAGATTCATCGCCAGGCTAACCCTTCCGGGCAATTGTTACTGCTGGATGAACCGATGAACAGCCTTGATGTAGCGCAGCAGGCCGCGCTAGACAGGCTGTTAAACGAACTCTGCACATCAGGGATCGCTATTGTGATGAGCAGCCACGATCTTAATCATACCCTCCGGCATGCCCATTGCTCCTGGCTTATCTGCCAGGGGAAAACTATCGCCTGCGGCAGTACCTCAGCGGTTCTGAGCGAAGAGAATTTAACCGCCGCTTATGCGATGAACTTTCAGAGAGTCGAGGTGGCTGGTCATCTTATGCTCGTTGCGTCACAGTAGCACGCAGTCACCTTGCCAGCGAATTGATAAACAAGCTAAATTATTCTGCTAATAGGATAGGGAACAGAGGATTCGTCTGAGATGCGTTTCTGGTTCGTTTTGTTTGTTGCGTTATTTCTGGCGGGCTGTAGCAGCCACCGGGCACCGCCGCCAAATCCACGACTTGCTGATTCAATTACCGTTGTTGCTAACCTGAATGAGCAGTTGAGAAACTGGCGCGGGGCACCGTATCGCTATGGCGGAATGTCGCCGCGCGGCGTTGATTGCTCCGGATTTGTGCTGATGACCTTCCGCGATAAGTTTGCGTTGCAGCTGCCGCGTGAAACCCGTGAACAGGCGGAAATCGGTACTAAAATTGATAAGAGCGAATTGCTGCCCGGCGATCTGGTCTTTTTCAAAACCGGCTCAGGAGAGAGCGGTTTGCACGTCGGTATTTACGATACGGATAACCAGTTTATCCACGCCTCAACCAGTCAGGGCGTGACGCGCTCATCGCTGGATAATGTGTACTGGCATAAAAAATTCTGGCAGGCGCGGAGGATCTAACGCTGGATCATTTCTAAATCTGATCATAGATCCCTCGTAGACCCGGTAAGGTGTTAGCCGCCACCGGGTGATACCTGACGCACGCTATCTCCAGCTTGTTATTTATCGCAATAACCCCTCTGTTCCCCCGTGTTAATAATTTGTTGAAAGCACTACACTGAAGACAGGAGGAACCATGACCCTGTCTTTTACTACCCACTGGCGTGATGAACTGCCGGATTTTTACACTGCCTTAGCCCCAACTCCGTTGGAGAATGCGCGACTTGCCTGGCATAACGCGCCGCTGGCGCAAACATTGGGTATTCCTGATGCGTTATTTAGCCCGGAAAAGGGTGCTGGCGTATGGGGCGGTGAAACGCTGCTGCCGGGAATGTCGCCGCTAGCGCAGGTTTACAGCGGCCATCAGTTCGGCTCCTGGGCCGGGCAGCTCGGCGATGGGCGAGGGATCCTGCTTGGCGAACAGCAGCTACCCGACGGTCGCCGCTTTGACTGGCATCTTAAAGGTGCCGGGCTGACGCCCTATTCGCGAATGGGTGATGGACGGGCGGTGCTGCGTTCGACGATCCGCGAAGGGCTGGCCTCGGAAGCGATGCATGCGCTGGGCATCCCCACCACCCGTGCGCTGGCGATCGTCGCCAGTGATACTCTAGTGTATCGTGAAACCGTCGAACGCGGGGCGATGCTGATGCGTCTGGCGGAGAGCCACGTACGGTTTGGCCATTTTGAGCACTTTTATTACCGTCGCGAGCCGCTAAAAGTACAGCAGCTCGCGGATTATGTGATTCGCCATCACTGGCCGCATTTGCAAAATGAAGAAGACAAATACATTCAGTGGTTCCGCGACGTTGTCATGCGAACGGCAGAAATGATCGCCAACTGGCAGACCGTTGGCTTTGCTCATGGGGTGATGAATACCGATAATATGTCGATCTTGGGGCTAACGATGGACTACGGTCCGTACGGCTTCCTCGATGATTTCCAGACTGGATTAATCTGCAATCATTCCGACTATCAGGGGCGCTACAGCTTTGATAACCAGCCAGCGGTAGGACTATGGAATCTGCAACGGCTGGCGCAAACGCTCTCGCCGTTTATCAGCGCTGAGGCATTGAATAGCGCACTGGATGGCTATCAGCATGCGCTGTTAACGGCATATGGTCGCCGTATGCGCGACAAGCTGGGGCTGTTTACTCAGCAAAAAGGAGATAACGAACTGCTGGATGGGCTGTTTACGCTGATGGAGCGCGAAGGCAGCGACTACACGCGAACTTTCCGTATGCTTTGCGCGAGCGAACAGGCGAGCGCAGCTTCGCCGCTGCGCGATGAGTTTATCGACCGCGAGACGTTCGATCGCTGGTTTGCTGATTATCGTGCACGCCTGCGCGATGAGCAGATTGACGATGCGCGGCGGCAGGTCCATATGAGGAGCGTGAATCCGGCAATCGTGCTGCGCAACTGGCTCGCCCAGCGGGCAATTGAGCAGGCTGAACAGGGCGATATGAGCGAACTGGAACGCCTGCACAACGCATTATCTCAGCCCTTTATCGACAGGACGGATGATTATATCAATCGCCCGCCGGACTGGGGACGGCGTCTTGAAGTGAGCTGTTCCAGCTAGCCAACGTTATCCCTGCCTTAATCGGCGGGGATAATTATTTGGTCAGGATCAGCTTGCCTGAGTTGGTCTGGCGCAGCAAATAGCGCTGACCGCCATGTTCAATCACGACCCGTCCTTCACTGCCTAATAATGTTCGGCTGCTTATCTCTTTGTCCGTTGAAACAGGATACGGGGCATTGTCTTTTGTTTTTTCTGCTGTGGCAGTGTTATCCATACGCGTCATAGCACTAAAATAAAAATCAAGGCAACAATGATAATCATTATCAATAATGTTGTTTTTTACGGCAAGCGTTATTTATCGAAATACCAGATTTGGCAGGTGAATGGCCCGACGATCGCGGGCAAAAGCCCCACCACGAGTGCGGTGGGGGCAAAACTACAGGCGAGTCGCGGTCGCGGCGGCTAATTCGTCCAGTAGCCGTTCGCTATCTTCCCAGCTCAGGCAGGGGTCGGTAATTGATTGTCCCCAGGTCAGCGGTTGGCCCGAAACGACCTTCTGTGTCCCTTCCTGAAGGAAACTCTCGGCCATGATCCCGGCGATAGCGGTTGATCCTGCACGGATCTGCTGGCAAATATCGGCGCAAACTTCCAGCTGACGGCGATGCTGTTTCTGACAATTGCCGTGGCTAAAATCAACCACCAGCTGTTCCGGCAGGTCGAATTCAGCCAGCGCTTCCCCGGCGGCGGTAATGTCAGCAGCATGGTAATTCGGCCTTTTGCCACCGCGCATGATGATATGGCCATACGGATTACCGCTGGTCTGGTAGATGGTCATTTGTCCCTGTTTGTCCGGCGACAGGAACATATGGCTGGCGCGAGAAGCGCGGATAGCGTCGACAGCGATACGGGTATTGCCGTCCGTTCCGTTCTTAAAACCAACCGGACAGGAGAGCGCGGAGGCCATTTCGCGGTGAATTTGGCTTTCGGTGGTGCGCGCGCCGATAGCGCCCCAGCTTATGAGGTCGGCAATAAACTGCCCGGTCACCATATCGAGGAACTCGGTAGCGGTCGGTACGCCCAGCTCGTTCACCTGCAACAGCAGGCTTCGCGCCAGTTCAATACCATGATTAACCCGATAGCTGCCGTTCAGGTCCGGATCGGAGATCAGACCTTTCCAGCCGACTACGGTACGCGGTTTCTCAAAGTAGGTGCGCATCACGATTTCCAGCTGCGGTTGATAGCGTTCGCGCATGCCTTGCAGGCGACGCGCATATTCCATTGCCGCATCAGTATCGTGAATGGAACATGGACCGATCACCACCAGCAGGCGGCGATCTTCACCATTGAGGATTTTCTCAATTCGGCGGCGTGAGGCGGAGACGTGTGCTGCAACATCGGCAGACACAGGGTGCCGTTGCGCCAGTTCCGCGGGCGTTACCAGGCTTTCAATGCGCGCGGTACGCAATTCGTCTGTTTTATTCATTGGGGTCTCAAAAATCTGTTTCTTCCGCGGCGAAAATGCCGGGAAGTGATGCGCATCACGATAAACCAATCCCTGCTTATTGCAAGAGCAGGGCATGATCCTGTATAGGCCACGGGTGATAGCATAAACAAATTTTTGATAATGCACTAGTGTGTTAGTACATCCTGCGGCTTAGCCCCATAATATCCATAATTTTGGTGGCGATCTCTTCCACAGAATAATTAGTACTGTTCAGGCAAGGTATCTTATTTTTGCGGTAAAGCGCTTCAACTTCGGTCACTTCCATACGGCATTGGCGCATGGATGCATAGCGGCTATTTTCCCGTCGCTCTTCGCGGATGGCCGCCAGACGCTCTGGATTGATAGTTAAGCCGAATAGTTTGTGCTGGAGCGGTTTTAGCGATGCAGGAAGAATAAGATTGTCCATATCATCGGCGATAAATGGGTAGTTGGCGGCGCGGATACCATACTGCATCGCCAGGTACAGGCTAGTGGGGGTTTTCCCGCAGCGCGACACGCCAAGAAGGATGACCTGGGCCTGATCGAGATTACGCAGCGAGATCCCATCATCGTGGGCAAGGGTGTAATCAATAGCGGCGATGCGCGCATCGTATTTGTTCAGGTTGCCCGGCGTCAGGCCGTGGGTACGATGAGCGATTGGCGATGGATCAAGGCGTAATTCCTGCTGCAGAGGAGCCACCAGCGCCTGGACGATATCCTGACAAAAGCCTTCGCTTTGCACGATGATATCGCGGATCTCAGGAATAACGATGGAGTAAAAGACCAGCGGGCGGATACCGGTTTGCTGGAAAATCGCATCGATTTGTTCCTTTACGGCACGCGCGCGGCTGATATTTTCGACAAACGGCAGAGTTACGCTGCTGGTGGCGACCGGGAATTGCGACATGACTGCGTGCCCCAGAACTTCTGCCGTAATAGCGGTACCGTCGGAAATATAAAACACATGGCGATCTACAGCACTTTCCATTTTGACCATCCGGTATAATGAGTTTAATTGTCTGAAAGCTGATATTAAATTTAAGCATATCGCTCCAGGCTTTGTCTCAAATTTAAAAAGTGAAACGCTATTTTTATTTTTAATGAAAAGGTGAGTTCATTTTTCGCAACTGCGTATCTTTTGTATCAAATTTCATCAGATTTCAGAAGAATCATTAGCTTAGCTATATCTGGAAAAGAATCCTAAAAACGAAAAAATAATTTGCTTGAACGATTCACCGTTTTTTTCAGGCGCATAAATATGTCAGGATAAATCCTGTAGTCGATCGTGAATTATTTATCACTGGTATTAAATCACAAAAGGATTGTCTCGATGTCCAACAATGGCTCGTCACCGCTGGTGCTTTGGTATAACCAACTCGGCATGAATGATGTAGACAGGGTTGGGGGCAAAAATGCCTCCCTTGGTGAAATGATTACGAATCTGTCGGGTATGGGCGTTTCCGTACCGAACGGGTTCGCCACCACCGCTGATGCTTTTAATCAGTTTTTGGACCAAAGCGGTGTTAACCAGCGCATTTATGAGCTGCTGGATGAAACCGACATTGACGACGTTTCCGCATTAGCGAAAGCGGGCGCACAGATCCGTCAGTGGATCATTGATACGCCGTTCCAGAGCGAACTGGAAAATGCGATTCGCGACGCGTATACCCAGCTCTCCGCCGATGATGCTGAGGCCTCTTTTGCTGTGCGTTCCTCTGCGACGGCGGAAGATATGCCGGATGCTTCCTTCGCCGGTCAGCAAGAGACATTCCTTAACGTGCAGGGCTTTGACGCCGTGCTCGTCGCGGTGAAGCACGTGTTTGCTTCGCTGTTTAACGATCGCGCCATTTCCTACCGCGTGCATCAGGGTTACGATCATCGAGGCGTAGCGCTCTCCGCCGGGGTACAGAGGATGGTGCGTTCCGATCTCGCCTCCTCCGGCGTGATGTTCTCCATTGATACCGAGTCCGGCTTTGATCAGGTGGTGTTTATCACCTCCGCCTGGGGCCTCGGCGAAATGGTCGTACAGGGCGCGGTGAACCCGGATGAATTCTATGTGCATAAGCCGACGCTGGAAGCGGGTCGCCCGGCTATCGTGCGTCGCACCATGGGGTCGAAAAAGATCCGCATGATTTACGCCCCGACCCAGGAACACGGAAAACAGGTGCGTATCGAAGATGTTCCGCAGGCTCAGCGCGATATTTTCTCGTTGACCGACGAGGAAGTGCAGGAGCTGGCGAAGCAGGCGGTACAAATCGAGAAACACTACAACCGGCCGATGGATATCGAATGGGCGAAAGATGGCCACACCGGTAAGCTATTTATCGTGCAGGCGCGTCCGGAAACCGTACGTTCACGCGGCCAGGTGATGGAGCGTTATACCCTCCATGCGCAAGGGCAGATTATTTCTGAAGGGCGCGCTATCGGCCATCGCATCGGCGCGGGTCCGGTAAAAGTCATTCATGATATTAGTGAAATGAACCGCATCGAGCCCGGCGACGTACTGGTTACCGACATGACCGACCCGGATTGGGAACCGATCATGAAGAAAGCGGCGGCGATTGTGACTAACCGGGGCGGACGTACTTGTCATGCGGCAATTATCGCCCGTGAGCTGGGGATCCCGGCGGTGGTGGGTTGCGGCAATGCAACCGATCGTATCCAGGAAAACCAGAACGTGACCGTCTCCTGTGCGGAAGGCGATACCGGCTACGTCTATGCCGAAATTCTCGACTTCAGCATCAAGAGTTCAAGCGTCGGCGATATGCCGGATCTGCCGCTGAAGATCATGATGAACGTTGGTAACCCTGACAGGGCTTTTGACTTTGCTTGTCTGCCGAACGAAGGTGTGGGTTTAGCGCGTCTGGAGTTCATCATTAACCGCATGATTGGCGTGCACCCGCGCGCGCTGCTGGAGTTTGATGACCAGGAGCCGGGCTTGCAGAATGAAATTCGTGAATTGATGAAAGGCTATGACTCGCCGAGAGAGTTTTACGTCGGTCGCCTGACGGAAGGGATCTCGACGCTGGGCGCGGCATTCTTCCCGAAAAGGGTGATTGTGCGCCTCTCCGACTTTAAATCTAACGAATACGCCAACCTGGTCGGCGGTGAGCGTTATGAGCCGGAAGAGGAGAACCCGATGCTGGGCTTCCGCGGTGCCGGTCGCTATGTTTCGGAAAGCTTCCGCGATTGCTTTGCCCTGGAGTGTGAAGCGGTTAAACGGGTGCGTAACGACATGGGCCTGACTAACGTTGAGATTATGGTGCCCTTTGTCCGTACCGTTGCGCAGGCAAAAGCGGTGGTTGAAGAGCTGGAACGCCAGGGCCTCAAGCGCGGCGAGAACGGCCTGAAGCTGATTATGATGTGTGAAATCCCATCGAATGCGTTGCTGGCTGACCAGTTCCTTGAATACTTTGACGGCTTCTCTATCGGTTCCAACGATATGACGCAGCTGGCGCTGGGACTGGACCGCGACTCCGGCGTGGTCTCAGAACTGTTCGATGAGCGTAACGACGCGGTGAAAGCGCTGCTGTCGATGGCGATTCGCGCAGCGAAGAAACAGGGTAAATACGTGGGTATCTGCGGGCAGGGCCCGTCTGACCACGAAGACTTTGCTGCCTGGCTGATGGAAGAGGGGATTGATAGCCTTTCCCTGAACCCGGATACCGTGGTGCAAACCTGGCTTGGCCTGGCTGAACTGAATAAGTAAGTTTTCGCTAAAATACGCAATCCTCGTCAGCAATGGCGGGGATTTTTTGTTTTTGGGGTGTAAGTCTTCGGACAAAAAAAAGCCCATCGTGGGAGATGGGCAAAGACTACACACAGCAATTCGTTGTTTCACTCAGGGGATTTCCATGCTTATAAATCAAGATGTTGATTTATAACCGTGAGCTAATACTAGGCATTGCAGCTTTTTGCGTCGATCGGATTCCTCTCAATAGTTAAATTGAGGTAAAGAATCTGCGAGGTAAATGTGGCTACGGGTCTGATGGAAGAGGGGATCTGTAGCAGATACATCAGTTTTTCTTAAGTTTTTTGATTGTTTCACCTGCATAATAGCGAAAGGCGGGTTTCCCCGCCTTTTCGTTTATTTGTCCTGCGCGGCTCGCGTATTAAGTTCGCTGAGTTCTTCCAGAACCAGGTCGGGATCTTTCGGTGGAGGCGGTGCTTCGTTGACCCATGCATCGTACAGACGCCAGGAGACGGCCAGCAACACCGGGCCAATAAACAGGCCAATCATACCAAACGCCACCAGACCACCGATAACGCCGGACAGGATGAGAATCATCGGCAGGTCTGCGCCCATGCGAATGAGCAGCGGGCGGATAAAGTTATCCATGGTGCCCACCACGCAGCTCCATACCAGCAGTACGGTGCCCCAGGTGGTATCACCGGTCCAGTACAACCAAATAATTGATGGCACCAGAACCAGCAAAGGCCCCAGCTGCACCAGGCAGGTGAAGATCATCACTACGGTGAGCAACGCCGCGTAAGGCACGCCGCTGACCGCGAGACCAATACCGCCGAGTACCGCCTGAGCCAGGGCCGTGACGACCACCCCCAGCGCGACGGCGCGAATCGCCTGACCGGCAAGGATCACCGCAGCATCGCCGCGTTTCGCCGCCAGACGAGTAGCAAAGTGGCGGAATCCATAGGCCACCTGTTCACCGCGCCAGTACAGCAGGGCGCTAAATAGCAGCATCAGCCCGCAGTAGACCAGCAGCTTGCCGATATGCGCCGCCTGACCAACAAACCAGGTTGTAGTGGTGCCGAGGTACGGGCGAATTTTGGTCATAATCGCCGTCCCCCCCATTTCCAGCAAATTATGCCAGCCGGTGTACAGCTTATCGCCAATCAGCGGAACACTGTTCAACCACGCCAGATCCGGCGGGGTAAAGTTGCCGCTGGTGACCACTTTAATAAGCGGCGCGCTGTTATCCACCAGGCTGTTGACCAGCAGTGCGATAGGGATGACGAACAGCAAAAAGAGCAGTAGCGTCATGACCAGTACGGCCAGAGAACGTTTGCCAAAAAGCAGGCGCTGCAGGCGCAATAGTACCGGCCAGGTCGCGATGACCACGGTACCGGCCCAGGCAAATGACAGGATAAATGGCTGCACAACCCACAGGCAGGAAATAATAATCAGGGACAAAAACAGCACCGATAGCAGAACTTGCGGTATGTCCCGGGGCTGATTGGGGTTAATCATAGTGAAATTTTACCTTTGCAGTCGCGTCAAAAGGCTGACGCAGCGTAATTCCATGTACTGATAATAATATCAATAAGTTCGCGCGCCTGATTTTGCGCTTAATTCTGGCGGGCGCATATGAAAAAAATGTGATAAAAAGTTGAGTGCACAACGCAAACGTTTAATCACTTACAACACAACATAGTCAGGCAGGGTCGAGCGTCATGATCCCACAGATTTCTCAAGCGCCAGGTGTCGTTCAACTGGTGCTGAATTTTTTGCAGGTACTGGAGCAACAAGGTTTTACCGGCGATACCGCCACCAGCTACGCCGACAGGCTAACGATGGCGACTGATAACAGTGTATATCAACTGTTGCCGGATGCGATTTTATTCCCCCGCTCGACGGCAGACGTCGCTCTGCTGGCGAGACTGGCGGCGGAAGAGCGTTTTAAAACGCTTATTTTTACCCCGCGCGGCGGCGGCACCGGAACTAATGGCCAGGCGCTGAACGCTGGCATCATTGTCGATATGTCCCGCTATATGAACCGCATTATTGAAATCAACCCGGAAGAGGGGTGGGTGCGGGTGGAAGCCGGGGTCATTAAAGACCAGCTCAATCAATTTCTTAAGCCTTATGGTTACTTTTTTGCGCCGGAGCTGTCGACCAGCAACCGCGCCACGCTCGGCGGGATGATCAACACCGACGCCTCCGGGCAGGGCTCGCTGGTCTACGGTAAAACCTCCGATCATGTCCTGGGCGTGCGCTCGGTGCTGATTGGCGGCGACATTCTGGATACTCAGCCAATCCCGGTCTCCCTTGCGGAAACGCTCAGTGCTGAACAGTCGGCGATCGGGCGTATTTATCGTACGGTCTATCAGCGCTGCAAAGCGCAGCGGCAGCTGGTTATCGACAAGTTCCCGAAACTTAACCGTTTCCTGACCGGCTACGATCTGCGCCACGTCTTTAACGATGAGATGAGCGAATTCGATCTGACCCGCATTTTGACAGGCTCGGAAGGAACGCTGGCATTTATTACCGAAGCGCGGCTGGATATTACCCGTCTGCCGAAAGTGCGCCGACTGGTGAATATTAAGTACGATTCTTTTAATTCCGCGCTGCGCAACGCGCCGTTTATGGTTGAAGCGAAGGCGCTATCGGTCGAAACCGTCGATTCGAAAGTGCTGAATCTGGCGCGGGAAGATATTGTCTGGCATTCGGTCTGCGAGCTTATTACCGACGTGCCGGATAAAGAGATGTTGGGACTGAACATCGTCGAGTTTGCCGGGGATGATGTCGAGCTGATTGACCGCCAGGTGACGACGTTGTGTCAGCGTCTGGATGAGCTGATGTCGCGCAACGAAGCGGGCGTTATCGGCTGGCAGGTTTGTCATGAACTGGACGGCGTTGAGCGTATTTACGCGATGCGTAAAAAAGCCGTCGGGCTGCTGGGTAATGCCAAAGGGGCCGCTAAACCGATACCTTTCGCCGAAGATACCTGCGTGCCGCCGGAACACCTTGCAGACTATATTGTTGAGTTCCGAGCGCTGCTTGATGGCCACGGCCTGAGCTACGGTATGTTTGGCCATGTCGATGCCGGGGTGTTGCACGTACGCCCGGCGCTGGACATGTGCGATCCGCAGCAGGAGATGCTGATGAAACGGATCTCGGATGATGTCGTGGCGTTAACCGCTAAGTACGGCGGCCTGCTATGGGGTGAACACGGCAAAGGTTTCCGCGCCGAATACAGCCCGGCGTTCTTCGGCGAGGAGCTGTTTGGTGAGTTACGTAAGATTAAAGCTGCGTTTGACCCGGACAACCGCCTGAACCCAGGGAAAATTTGCCCACCGGAAGGCGTTGATGCGCCAATGATGAAAGTGGACGCGGTTAAACGCGGGACTTTCGACAGGCAGATCCCTATTGCGGTGCGCAGCTCATGGCGTGGCGCGATGGAGTGCAACGGCAACGGTCTGTGCTTCAACTTTGATGCCAAAAGCCCGATGTGCCCTTCAATGAAAGTCAGCAATCACCGTATTCACTCGCCGAAAGGTCGGGCCACGCTGGTGCGCGAATGGTTACGCCTGCTGGCGGATCGTGGCATCGATCCTAATCAGTTAGAAAAAGATCTGCCGGAAAAGCGCGCCAGTCTGCGTACGCTGGTGGAACGTACTCGTAATAGCTGGCATGCACGCAAAGGGGAGTACGATTTCTCCCATGAGGTCAAGGAGGCAATGTCCGGCTGTCTGGCCTGTAAAGCCTGTTCGACACAGTGCCCGATTAAAATCGACGTTCCGGAGTTCCGTTCGCGCTTCCTGCAGCTTTACCACAGCCGCTATCTGCGCCCGGTTCGCGATCACCTGGTGGCGACGGTTGAATCTTATGCGCCGCTGATGGCGCATGCGCCAAAGACCTTCAACTTTTTTATTAATCAGCCGTGGATACGCAAGCTGTCGGAAAAGCATATCGGCATGGTTGATTTGCCGCTGCTCTCTACACCATCGCTGAAACAGCAGATGGTCGGTCATCGTTCAGCAAATACCACTCTGGAGCAGTTGGAAGGACTGAGCGCCGAGCAGAAAGCGAAGATGGTGCTGGTGGTCCAGGATCCGTTTACCAGCTATTACGATGCCCAAGTGGTAGCCGATTTTGTGCGCCTGGTCGAAAAGGTTGGATACCAACCGGTACTGCTGCCGTTCTCACCAAATGGTAAGGCACAGCACATAAAAGGATTCCTGACGCGATTTGCGCGCACCGCGCAGAAAACCGCAGATTTCCTCAACCGCGTGGCCCAGCTCGGTATGCCGATGGTGGGTGTCGACCCTGCCCTGGTCCTCTGCTATCGTGATGAATATAACCAGGTTTTGGGTGATAAACGCGGTGATTTTCGCGTGATGCTGGTACATGAATGGCTGCCGCAGGCGCTGGCGGAAACCTCTGTGCAGGATAGCGGCGGTGAGGCGTGGTATCTGTTTGGTCACTGTACTGAGGTGACGGCGCTTCCCGCTTCGACCAAACAATGGGCGGATATCTTCGCGCGTTTTGGCGCTAAGCTGGAGAACGTCAACGTGGGCTGCTGCGGTATGGCCGGGACCTACGGTCATGAAGTGAAAAATCACGCCAACTCGCTGGCTATCTACGCGCTCTCGTGGCAGCAGGCGATGCAGCGCTTACCGCGCAACCGCTGTCTGGTGACCGGCTACTCCTGCCGTAGCCAGGTGAAGCGTATTGAAGGCAGCGGCGTGCGTCATCCGCTGCAGGCGCTACTGGAGATTATTGGATGATTTGGAAACGTCACAGCACGCTGGAACAGCTGAACGCTATGGGTGAGGGTAATATGGTAGGCCTGCTGGATATTCAGTTTGAGGCCATTACCGATGACTCGCTCGAGGCAACGATGCCGGTAGACGGTCGCACCCATCAGCCATTTGGGCTACTGCACGGCGGCGCGTCGGTGGTATTGGCGGAAACGTTAGGCTCGGTGGCGGGCTATTTGTGCAGCGAAGGCGAGCAGAAGGTGGTGGGGCTGGAGGTCAATGCCAATCACATTCGCTCGGTGCGTAGCGGCAGAGTTCGCGGTGTGTGCCGGGCGCTGCACACTGGCTCTCGTCACCAGGTCTGGCAAATCGAAATTTCTGATGAGCAAGGGCGTCTTTGCTGTTCGTCACGGCTGACGACAGCGGTGATCTAAACTGATTAAGGGGGGAATTATCCCCCTTATTCTTTACTGCGTCTCATCTTTAATCGTCTCGCTTGGCCCATTCTTCTGTACTGAGGCAATACCCTTTTTCGCCGCCTCTTTTGATGAATACATTTCACTACTAGCGATAGTTTCGTGGTTATCCGCCTTTAGCACGAAATACCACGGTTGTGAGACGCTTTTTTCTGATTTTTTAATAACGTAATAACCCACGCTTTACTCCCTCTGTTGATTTAGCCTCGTCATGATCTCTAGACCATCATTTCTTCTATGGCAAGTATTTGCATGATAAATATAAATTCACAAATCATTCGCAATATTTATGCTAATATTTTAAGTACCAAAGATTTACAAGGTAACAAAGAGGACGGAGTTAATCATGGGTATCATTTCATGGATCATTTTTGGTCTTATTGCGGGTATTTTAGCCAAATGGATTATGCCGGGGAAAGACGGCGGTGGGTTCATCGTTACCGTTATTCTTGGTGTCATCGGTGCAGTCGTTGGGGGATGGATTAGTACCTTCTTCGGCTTTGGCAGAGTGGACGGGTTTAACTTCGGTAGCTTTGTCGTGGCGGTGATTGGCGCGCTGGTAGTGCTGTTTATTTACCGGAAAATTAAGAGCTAATCCTTCCTGCACACGACCTGAGTCATAAAACGAAGAGGCTGCCGCTATTGTCGGCAGCCTTTTTAATCACCTCAAATAACCCGAACGGGCTAATTCAGTATATCTAAACCCATCATGAAGCTATGGGCTTAGAGGCCAGGCATATCAGGTACCGGTACGACTTCAACGTGAACTTCATAATGTTTTGCCTGGCTTGCGGGAATAAGTGGGGTCAGTTTGTTTATCGTTTCGACCGGGTTATCCGTCGCTACGGTGGCGGAGAAAATGACCGGCTTTTTCGGTGGCATCGGTGAGAACGGCATTGGTCCGTGATTTTGCATCAGTTCAAAGGGGGGATGGCCGGTATTATCGACCGTCGGGGTCGGTGCCTCGGTTTTATCTGCGGCAAACGCGCTGGCGGCTGTAATCGAAACAATTGCGAATAGTGTAATGATAGCTTTTTTCATTTTTGTTACCTCGTGAGTTTGTGAATAAAAGCTTAAAGGCTACGCTTTTAGCAAACAATCCCACGGCGGGTGAATCCTATGAATCTCCTTATTTCATAACGAATGTGAAGGCCTGGCCAATGATGGCAAGGCTCATGGATTTTGTAGGGGGAGAAGTTAATCGAGCAAAATGCTTATAATTAACAATACGGCCATACACATCGACATTACATCTGTTTCTATATCCATAATTCAGTACGATACCCTTCATACTTCAAGTTGCTTGTGCGTTGGCTTTCCTCGCTCACCCCAGTCACTTACCAGAGTAAGCTCCTGGGGATTCACTGCGTCGCCGCCTTCCTGCAACTCGAATTATTTTGGGTATACACATGTTCCTGATAAGTCGGCGTTGCGACATTGCATTCAAAGATGAAGAAAATTTAGCAGCGTATTCTACATGAGCCAGCCTGCAGCGAATAAATCTTTATTTCTGTGAAATGACAATACTTATAATGAAAACGAATAAAATTTATTACATGAATGTATTTGTCTGAAGGTGAGGACAAATCGTTCATTTCTCTCACTCAGGGGGGCCGAGTGGACTAACCTGCTGATTTGACTCGCCATGGTAATCTGCTGAACGGTACTTTTTCTATTTCAAAAATCGGTATTTTCGATACATCTTTTCCATTGCGCCTGACCCATCACTTCCGCTGTAAATAACTTATTATTTTTCAATCTATTAAAACAAAAAATGATGTGCTGAAAAGGCAGCATGCAGGGTCTATGCTTATAAAAAGCGCAAAAAAAGAGCCTGATAGGGGAATACCCCTTCTCTGGATGGGTTGAAGTGATAATCATTATCACTAACATAGCGGGTATGCCCTGATGGCGTCAACCTATGAGGTAGAGCGATGGACTTACAAGCAGGAACTTTTAATCCCGACGATTTTAGCTGGCGCGGGCTGGAGATGACCCCGGCCGCCGCCGCCCATATTTGCGATCTGGTCCGCAAGCAACCTGAGATGCAGGGATTGCGTCTTGGCGTCAAAACCAGCGGCTGCGCCGGTTTTGGTTACGTCCTCGAATTGATCGCCGAACCAGCGAAAGACGACCTGTTGTTTGAGCGTGACGGTGCGAAGCTGTGGGCGCCGTTGCAGGCTATGCCGTTTATCGATGGCACCGAGCTTGATTACGTTCGCGAAGGCCTAAATCAGATCTTTAAATTCCATAACCCAAAAGCCCAGCACGAATGCGGCTGCGGTGAAAGTTTTGGCGTTCAGGCGGAGTAACTATGTCTCGTAATACTGAAGCAACTGACGATGTCAAAACCTGGAGCGGCGGGCCACTCAACTATAAAGAAGGCTTTTTCACCCAGCTACAGACCGATGAGCTGGCGAAAGGCATAAATGAAGAGGTGGTTCGGGCGATTTCTGCACGCCGCAATGAACCTGAATGGATGCTGGAGTTTCGTCTCAATGCGTTTAAGGCCTGGCAGGCAATGGAAGAGCCGCACTGGCTAAAAGCGCATTACGATAAACTAAATTATCAGGATTACAGCTATTACTCAGCGCCATCCTGCGGCAACTGCGATGACACCTGCGCATCTGAACCCGGGGCTCAGCAACAAACCGGTCCCAGCGCATTTCTGACCAATGAAGTGGAAGAGGCGTTTAACCTGCTCGGCGTGCCGGTACGTGAAGGGCGAGAAGTGGCCGTCGACGCCATTTTTGACTCGGTTTCCGTGGCGACCACCTATCGCGAAAAGCTGGCGGAGCAGGGGATTATTTTCTGTTCGTTCGGTGAGGCGATCCACGATCACCCTGAGCTGGTGAAAAAGTATCTCGGCACCGTGGTGCCAGGCAATGATAATTTCTTTGCCGCCCTCAACGCGGCGGTCGCTTCCGATGGCACCTTTATCTATGTGCCGAAAGGCGTGCGCTGCCCGATGGAACTGTCGACCTATTTCCGCATTAACGCCGAAAAAACCGGGCAGTTTGAGCGTACGATTCTGGTCGCCGACGAAGGCAGCTACGTCAGCTATATAGAGGGATGCTCTGCACCGGTACGCGATAGCTACCAGCTTCACGCGGCGGTGGTTGAGGTGATTATTCATAAAAACGCCGAAGTGAAATACTCCACGGTGCAAAACTGGTTCCCCGGCGACAACAACACTGGCGGGATCCTTAACTTCGTCACCAAGCGTGCCTTGTGCGAAGGCGAAAACAGCAAAATGTCCTGGACCCAGTCGGAAACCGGCTCGGCGATCACCTGGAAGTACCCGAGCTGCATTCTGCGCGGTGACAACTCCATCGGTGAATTCTTCTCGGTAGCGCTGACCAGCGGTCACCAGCAAGCGGATACCGGCACCAAAATGATCCATATCGGCAAAAACACGCGTTCGACGATTATCTCGAAGGGGATTTCCGCCGGTCATAGTCAGAATAGTTATCGCGGCCTGGTGAAAATCATGCCGACGGCGACCAACGCGCGCAACTTTACCCAATGCGACTCCATGCTGATTGGTCCGGATAGCGGGGCGCATACTTTCCCGTATGTGGAATGTCGCAACAACAGCGCTCAGTTAGAGCATGAAGCCACCACGTCGCGTATTGGTGAAGACCAGCTGTTCTACTGTCTACAGCGCGGGATCAGCGAAGACGATGCGATTTCAATGATCGTCAATGGTTTCTGTAAGGACGTCTTCTCAGAGCTACCGCTGGAATTTGCCGTTGAAGCGCAGAAATTGCTGGCGATTAGTCTTGAACACAGCGTCGGCTGATAACAAAGGAAATAAGATGTTAAGTATTAAAAATTTGCAGGTCGCCGTTGAAGATAAAGAGATCCTGCGCGGACTGAATCTGGACGTTCGCCCTGGCGAAGTGCATGCCATTATGGGCCCGAACGGTTCCGGTAAAAGTACGCTCTCGGCGACCCTCGCTGGACGTGAAGACTATGAAGTCACTGGTGGCAGAGTGGAGTTTAAAGGCAAAGATCTGCTGGAGCTTGCTCCTGAAGATCGCGCGGGCGAAGGCATCTTCATGGCCTTTCAGTATCCGGTGGAAATTCCCGGCGTCAGTAATCAATTCTTCCTGCAAACCGCGCTTAACGCCGTACGCAGCTATCGCGGGCAGGAGCAGCTTGATCGTTTTGACTTCCAGGATCTGATGGAAGACAAAATTAAGCTGCTGAAGATGCCGGAAGATCTGCTGACCCGCTCGGTTAACGTCGGCTTCTCCGGCGGCGAGAAAAAGCGCAACGATATCCTGCAAATGGCGGTGCTGGAACCTGAACTGTGCATTCTGGATGAGTCTGACTCCGGGCTGGACATTGATGCCCTGAAGATTGTTTCCGACGGCGTTAACTCCCTGCGCGACGGCAAGCGTTCGTTCATTATCGTCACCCACTATCAGCGCATTCTCGACTATATCAAACCTGATTACGTCCACGTGCTGTACCAGGGACGGATTGTGAAATCCGGCGATTTTACTCTGGTCAAACAACTGGAGGAGCAGGGCTATGGCTGGCTTACCGAACAGCAGTAACGCGCTGCAGCAGTGGCATCATCTGTTTGAAGCGCAGAGCGAACAGCGCAGCCCGCAGGCGCATCAACATCTGCAGCAACTGCTGCGGTTGGGGCTACCGACGCGTAAACATGAGAACTGGAAATATACGCCGCTGGACGCTTTGCTCAACCAAACCTTTGTCAGCGCGCAGCCGCAGACGCTGACGGCGGCACAACGCGATGCGCTGGCGCTGACGATTGATGCCTGGCGCCTGGTTTTTGTCGACGGTCAATTTAGCGAAAAGCTTAGCGACGACCTGGCCGCCAGCGGCTTCGAGGTACAGGTGAACAATGACCGCCAGGCACTGCCCGAGGCCGCGCAGCCTGAAGTGTTTTTGCATCTGACCGAAAGCCTGGCAGCGACCGTCACCCACATTCGCGTTAAACGCAACCAGCGCCCGGAAAAACCGCTGCTCATTATGCACCTGACGCGCGGGCTGGCGGGGGATGAAATGAATACCGCTCACTATCGCCACCATCTGGAACTGGAAAGCGGGGCGGAAGCGACGATCATCGAACACTACCTGAGCCTGAACGACGAACGCCACTTTACCGGCGCAAGATTGACGATGACGGTGGCAGACAACGCGCACCTGCAACATATCAAGCTGGCGTTTGAAAATGCGCAGGGCTACCACTTTGCCCATAACGATCTGGCGCTGGGGCGCGATGCCTCTGCTTTTAGCAGCAGTTTCCTGCTCGGTGGTTCGGTGCTACGCCACCACACCAGCACGCAGTTGAACGGTGAAAACAGTAATCTGCGCATTAATTCGCTGGCGATGCCGGTCAACAATGAAGTCTGCGATAGCCGCACCTGGCTCGATCACAAAGTCGGATACTGTAATAGCCGCCAACTGCATAAAACCATCGTCAACGACAAAGGACGCGCGGTGTTTAATGGCCTGATTAATGTTGCGCAGCATGCCATTAAAACCGATGGTCAGATGACCAATAACAACCTGCTGCTCGGGCGTTTATCCGAAGTTGATACTAAACCGCAGCTGGAGATTTACGCCGATGACGTTAAGTGCAGCCACGGCGCGACTATCGGACGGATCGATGATGAACAGCTGTTTTATCTGCGCTCGCGCGGCATTACGCAGCAGGCGGCGCAGCAGATGATTCTTTATGCCTTTGCCGCGGAGCTTACGGAAGCTATCGGTGATGAGGCGCTCAGGCAACAGATCCTGGCGCGTATTGGCCAGCGTTTGCCGGGAGGTAATGCATGACATTTTCTGTGGAACGCGTACGCGCGGATTTTCCGCTGCTCAATCGCGAGGTTAATGGCCAGCCTTTGGCCTATCTCGATAGCGCCGCCAGCGCGCAGAAACCGGAAGCGGTGATTAATGCCGAGGCGGAATTTTACCGCCACGGCTATGCGGCGGTACATCGCGGCATTCACACCCTCAGTGCGGAAGCCACGGCGCGCATGGAGCAGGTGCGCCAGCAGGCAGCAACCTTCCTGCATGCCCGCTCGGCGGAAGAACTGGTGTTTGTCCGCGGCACGACGGAAGGGATTAACCTGGTGGCGAACAGTTGGGGGAGTGCCAACGTTGGCGCTGGCGACAATATCATCGTCAGCGCCATGGAACACCACGCCAATATCGTCCCGTGGCAAATGTTGTGCGCCAGAGTTGGGGCAGAGCTGCGGGTGATCCCGCTGAACCAGGACGGTACTCTGCAACTGGATGCGATCCCGGGTCTGTTTGATGAGCGGACCCGCCTGCTGGCTATCACCCAGGTTTCCAATGTGCTGGGGACAGAAAACCCGGTCTCAGCGCTGATCACTCTAGCCCATCAGCATGGCGCAAAAGTGCTGGTCGATGGCGCACAGGCAGTGATGCATCATTCGGTGGACGTACAGGTTCTTGACTGCGATTTCTACGCGTTTTCCGCGCACAAGCTGTACGGTCCAACCGGGATAGGCGTGCTCTATGTTAAGCAGGACATATTGCAGGAGATGCCGCCGTGGGAAGGCGGCGGTTCGATGATCGCCACCGTGAGCCTGACAGAAGGCACCACCTGGGCAAAAGCGCCATGGCGCTTCGAGGCGGGAACGCCAAACACTGGCGGTATTATTGGCTTTGGGGCGGCTCTCGATTATGTCAGCGCGCTGGGTCTGATGCATATAGCTGAATATGAACAAACCCTGATGCGCTACGCGTTGCAGGCTCTGGATAACGTACCGGATTTAACGCTTTATGGCCCGCAAAACCGTCTGGGGGTAATTGCTTTTAATCTCGGTAAACATCACGCCTACGACGTCGGCAGTTTCCTCGATAACTATGGGATTGCGGTGCGGACTGGCCACCATTGCGCGATGCCGTTGATGGAATTTTACGGGGTTCCGGCCATGTGTCGGGCATCGCTGGCGATGTACAATACCACGGAAGAGGTGGACCGACTGGTGGCAGGGCTACAGCGGATCCACAAATTATTAAGCTGAAGGAAGCAACCATGGCGGCGTTACCGGACAAAGAGAAACTGCTGCGCAACTTTAGCCGTTGCGCGAACTGGGAAGAGAAATATCTCTACATTATTGAACTCGGTCAGCGTCTGGCACCGTTGAGCGCCGAGGAACACATCGCGCAGAACATCATTCAGGGCTGCCAGAGTCAGGTGTGGATTGTGATGACGCAGGATGAGACTGGCGCCATCGTGCTTCGCGGCGACAGCGATGCGGCCATCGTAAAAGGGCTTATCGCGGTGGTGTTTATTCTTTATGACCAGATGACGGCCAAAGATATCACCGCTTTTGACGTGCGTCCGTGGTTTGAAAAAATGGCCCTGACGCAGCACCTTACCCCATCCCGGTCGCAAGGACTGGAAGCCATGATCCGCGCAATTCGCGCGAAAGCGGCAAATCTTAGCTAGAATAAAACAGTAGATTTCATTCTGTTATGCACAACGGGAGGCTAGCCTCCCGTTGTGCATAACAGGCCGGCGTTTTATCAGCGAAAGAAGGAATCTCAGTATGAAACGCGCATCTCTCATCACCATAGCCCTTCTGAGCGCCCTCAGCGCGTCACACGCCGCCTGGGCCGTTGATTACCCGCTTCCTCCAGCCAACAGCCGTCTGATTGGTGAGAACCAATCCTGGACGGTACAGGAGGGGGACCGCAACCTACAGGCAATCGCTCGTCGTTTTGATACGGCGGCGATGCTGATCCTCGAAGCGAACGATACGATCGCCCCGGTGCAGCCTAAACCGGGTACTCAGGTGCTTATTCCCTCGCAAATGCTGCTGCCTGACGTACCGCGTGAGGGGATCGTCGTCAATCTGGCTGAGCTGCGCCTTTACTACTTCCCGCCAGGTGTGAATCAGGTGCAGGTTTATCCGCTGGGAATTGGTCAACAGGGGCTGGAAACGCCAGAAATGACCACTCGTATTGGGCAGAAAATCCCTAACCCGACCTGGACCCCCACGGCAGGCATCCGCGCCCGCTCTCTGGAAAAAGGCATCACTCTGCCGCCTGTGGTACCCGCAGGGCCAAATAACCCGTTAGGACGCTTTGCGTTGCGCCTGGCGTACGGCAACGGTGAATATCTCATTCATGGCACCAATGCGCCGGACAGCGTGGGATTACGCGTCAGTTCCGGCTGCATGCGTATGAATGCGGCAGATATTCAGGCGTTATTCAGTCAGGTGAAGAGCGGTACGCCGGTGCGCATTATCAACCAGCCGGTAAAATTCGCCGTAGAGCCGGATGGCAGGCGTTATGTAGAAGTGCATCGTCCTCTGACGTCGGATGAGGGCGGCAATACCCAGACGATGGCCTATACGTTACCCGCAGAGTTCCATCAGTTTGCTGGTGATAAAGCGGTTGATGAGGCGCAACTTAAGCGCGCGCTAAGCAGGCGGGCAGGGTATCCGGTGGCGGTATCCGATAGCGGAAACGCGACCTCAACGTTGTCGGTACAAAATGCGCCGGTGGATGAAGCGAAAAGAACACAGTAGGCGGGGCGAAAAGCAAAGCAAAAAAAATGGCGCACACTGTGCGCCATTTCTATTACGCAGGCACTATTACTTACGGTATTTAGTAGCCTGGTTGTCCAGACGCTGGTTAGCGCGAGCTGCGTCATCTTTAGCAGCCTGAACGTCGGAACGCATTGCGTTCACGTCGTTGCTCAGCTGGTCAACTTTAGCGTTCAGAGTCTGAACGTCAGAAGACAGCTGATCGATTTTAGCATTGCTGGAGCAACCAGCCAGCAGAGTAGAACCCAGGATTACCGCGCCCAGTACCAGTTTAGTACGATTCATTATTAATACCCTCTAGATTGAGTTAATCTCCATGTAGCGTTACAAGTATTACACAAACTTTTTTGTGATGAGAATATTTTTTTACTTGAATGCACTTATTTTTGATCGTTCGCTCAAAGAAGCATCGAAATCGTCACGTAAGGTTAAAAAGGCGAGTGAAAACAGCACGCTTCCATCGGATTCATCTTAGATAATCTCGCGTTAAATAGTAAATTCCGATTTGCATTTTTATTAATAGTAGCTAGTACTGGAATAAAAAAAAGCGCCCCGAAGAGGCGCTTTTAAAGGAAATACTAATTAACCTGTAAATTATTACAGCACGTGTACGGAAGCAGTATTGGTGGTTCCGCTCGGAACTAATGCGCCGGATACCATAACGACGACATCGCCTTTGCGCGCCAGGCCGCTTTGCAGCGCCAGCTCTTTACCCTGGATGTAGAATGCATCGGTAGAGGAGATATCTTCTACCAGCTGCGCCACAACGCCTTTGCTCAGCACCAGCTGACGCGCGGTGGTTTCGTTGGTGGTCAGCGCCAGGATGGTGGCATCCGGGAAGTATTTACGTACGGCACGTGCAGACTTACCGCCCTGGGTTGCCACAACGATCAGCGGGGCTTCCAGTTTTTCTGCCGTTTCAACGGCACCGCGGCATACCGCTTCGGTGATGCGCAGCTTACGGTTGTCGTTGTTGTACTCCAGACGGCTGGTCATTACGCGGTCGGTACGTTCGCAGATGGTCGCCATGATGGTGACAGCTTCCAGCGGATATTTACCTTTTGCGGACTCGCCGGACAGCATCACTGCATCGGTACCGTCGAGGATGGCGTTAGCGACGTCGCCTGCTTCAGCGCGGGTCGGACGCGGGTTTTTGATCATGGAATCCAGCATCTGAGTCGCGGTGATAACAACTTTACGCGCGCGGATACATTTTTCGATCATCATCTTCTGCGCGAAGATCACTTCTTCAACCGGGATTTCTACGCCCAGGTCGCCACGTGCAACCATGATGCCGTCAGACGCTTCGAGGATTTCGTCGAAGTTGTTCAGGCCTTCCTGGTTTTCGATTTTGGAAATGATCTGGATCTTTTCGCCGCCGTGGGCTTTCAGGTGCTCACGGATTTCAACGACGTCAGAACGCTTACGGATAAAGGATGCCGCAACAAAGTCAACGCCCTGTTCGCAACCGAAGATCAGATCCTGCTTGTCTTTTTCAGCCAGCGCCGGCAGAGCGATAGAAACGCCTGGCAGGTTTACGCCTTTGTTTTCGCCGAGGTCGCCGTTGTTCAGTACTTTACAAACGACTTTGTTACCTTCGATAGCGGTGACTTCCATACCGATCAGACCATCGTCAACCAGTACGGTATTGCCAACGCTCAGGTCGCTGGTGAAGCCTTCATAGGTCACCGCAACGATTTCGTTATTACCCACCACGGATTTGTCGGTGGTGAAAGTGAAGGTCTGGCCCGCTTTCAGAGAGACGTCGTTGCCGCCTTCGAGCTTAATAGTACGAATTTCTGGACCTTTAGTATCCAGAAGGATTGCCGCTTTCTTACCGGTTTTACTCATCACATTGCGCAGGTTCTGAATGCGCTGACCGTGTTCCGCATAGTCACCGTGAGAGAAGTTCAGACGCATAACGTTCATGCCTGCGTCCAGCATTTTGGTCAACATCTCTTCGGATTCGGTTTTCGGACCGATGGTGCAAACAATTGTGGTCTTTTTCATGACAGTTTAATCTTTAAGTTGTGAAGGATAAGGATGGGGGAATCTCACTCCGTGGGCGCACTGCCGCGGAGTTAAACCTGTATTACGAAAGTTGCTATGCCACGCTCTAAGGATAGGTGACAACAATAGAGCGTGCAGAAGAATGTGTGCTGGCGGTTCAGCCCATGAAAAGAGGCAGTGTGTTATGCGTTTAGTCATGCAATCCAATGCGCTGAAACCATTCAATAAGAATTTGTTGGGCATTATACGTTGCCGAATCCAAAAAAGAAAATGAAAACCATGTTTCATTTCTATAGCTATATACTTAACAAATTGCAAACTAATACGATGATTATCCGCAACACATTTTTTCACCGACTGACAAGTTAAAAAGCGTGGAAACGCGGATTTATTCACAAGTTTGCTCGAGAAAATCAGTCATTGGCGCCTAAAGGCTACGCTGGTTTGATTTACCAGAGAAATATATCAATAATGATTTGATTGATAATGAAAATTTGAGAGCTGAATATCATGGGAAATAAAGCCAAAGACGATGCGTTATATCAGGAAATGTGCCGTGTAGTTGGCAAAGTCGTGCTTGAGATGCGCGATTTGGGTCAGGAGCCGAAACATATCGTTATTGCGGGCGTTGTGCGCACCGCGCTGGCAAACCCTAAAGTCCAGCGCTCAGAGTTGACGCAGGAAGCGATGGCAAGGGTTGTCCATGCGCTTTCTGGAAGTTAACTGCTGCTGCGCGTAGTTGCCTGCGCGCGTCAGGAAATCACGAAGCGTAGAACGGCTTTGACGGCAATATCGCAGTGGTGCGCAACCATGGCTTCATCATCAATTTCAGGCATTGGATCGTCGAGGTACAGGCTGCTAAACGTGTAGAAGTTTGATACCTGATAGAAGCTAAAACTGCTGATCAAACGATGCACATCGCGTGCTTCCAGCCCCGCCTGAAACACCCCTTGCTGCTGGCCGCGCTGAAGAATATCTTCCAGAATCGACAGGGCGGTGCGGTTTAACGGTTTCAACTGACCTGAGCTTTTCAACCATTTTCCGCGCTGCATGTTTTCCATACAGATCACCCGCATATAGTCGGCGTGCGTAGCGTGATAGCGCACGCTCCACTTTACCAACTGCACCAGCGCCTCGACCGGCGGCACGTTTTCCAGCCCAAGCTGCTGTTCGGTTTCACGGATCCGCGCGTAGACATGCTGTAGTACCGCCTGATAAAGCTGTTCTTTGGTTTTGAAGTAGTAGACCACCATGCGCTTAGTCGTCTGCGCTTCGGTGGCGATCTGCTCCATCCGCGCGCCCGACAATCCATGCTCGGCGAAAACGGTAATGGCGGCAGCGAAGATCCGCTCTTTCAGGGATTGCGCTTCATCTTGTGCAACGGCAGACATAACGGCTCCTTTTCATGAGATGCAAAAAATACACATATTGATCACAATTTAGCAACCTACCATGGCGCAATTGAACCAAATGATACATATTCAGGTCTTAGGTCAGTTAATGACACGAGGACACTATGTTGCGCTCCATCGCCACCGTTTCGATCTCCGGTACCTTACCCGAAAAACTCCACGCGATTGCGGCGGCGGGTTATCAGGGCGTTGAAATCTTCGAAAACGATCTGCTCTATTATACGGGTTCGCCGAGCGATATCCGTCATCTCGCGGCAGATTTAGGGCTAAAAATCACGCTTTTTCAACCCTTTCGTGATTTTGAAGGTGCCAGCCGCAGTCAGTTCGAAGCGAATCTGGAACGTGCAAAGCGCAAATTCGCGCTAATGCATGAACTGGGCTGCGACACCATGTTGCTGTGCAGCAACGTCCAGCCGGACTGTTCCGCTGACGTTGAGCTACAGGTCGCGGACCTGCGTGCGCTGGCTGAACTGGCGGAGCAAGAGGGCATAGCTATTGGCTATGAGGCGCTGGCCTGGGGTACGCACGTCAACCGTTGGCATCAGGCCTGGGAGCGGGTCAAAAGCGTTGACAGCCCGGCGCTGGGCATTGTGCTCGACAGCTTCCACGTACTGGCGCGCGGCGACACGTTGCAAAGACTGGCGGAAGTGCCGCCGGAGAAAATCACCTTTGTGCAGATGGCCGACGCGCCGCTGATGAAAATGGATATTCTGGAATGGAGTCGGCATTTCCGCTGCTTTCCCGGGCAGGGGCAGCTACCCCTGGTGGACTTTGCCTGCGAGTTGACCCGTTGCGGCTATCGCGGCCCGTGGTCGCTGGAAATTTTTAACGATAGCTTCCGCGCCTCGCCCAACAACGCGACGGCGAAAGATGGCTATCGTTCTCTGCTGTGGCTGGAAGAACAGACCCGTCAGCGGCTGCCGCAGAGCAGCGCGCCGTTGTTCGCGCCTCCTGAACTTCCTGAGTACGCCGGACTGGAGTTTATCGAGTTTGCCGCCAGTCCGGCTGAAGCTAGCGAGCTTGGACAAAGGCTGTCGCAGCTTGGCTTTGTAGAGGAAGGGGCGCATCGTTCAAAACGCGTCTCCCTCTGGCGCAACGGCGGGGCACGGGTGGTGGTGAATGCCCAGCCGCACAGCTGGGCCGATCATTTTCACCAGCGTCACGGTGTTTCACTGTGCGCTATGGCGCTGCGTGTTAGCCAGAGTGAGCCGATCGTGGAACGTGCGCGTGCCTACGGCTACGCAACCTGGCAAGGAGATGCCGGGCCAAACGAAAGCCCGATTCCGGCGATTTGCGCTCCTGACGGTAGCCTTATCTATTTGATTGAAGTGGGCGATGACATCTACACCCGTGATTTTCATCTGCGCGCGAATCTTACGCTACGTGACGATTATTGCGGCATTGACCATCTTGCTCTTGGAATGGAAGCGGATAGCCGCGATAACTGGATTATCTTTTTCCGTAGCGTATTTGGCTTCACGCTTGAGCATGAGCAGACGCTACCGGATCCGTACGGGCTGGTGCGCAGCCTGGCGGTGCGCAGTCCGCAGGGCGATATTCGTCTCGCATTAAATATCTCGCAAAGCCGCGCCACGCAGATTGCCCGCTCCGTCGCCTGCTATCAGGGGGCAGGTTTACAGCATGCCGCTTTTGCCTGCCGCGATTTATCCGCGACGCTGGAAAACCTGCCGCAGCTCTCGGTCAATGCACTGCCGATCCCGGCGAACTACTATGAGGATTTGCTGGCCCGTTTTGGCGACGGCTGTTCAGTCAACCAGCTGAAAAATCATCGTATTCTCTATGACCGCGACAACAGCGGCGGTGAGTTCCAGCATCTCTATACCCGCCCGTTCTCTGCGGGGCGCTTTTTCTTTGAATTGACCGAGCGACGCAACGGTTACGCACTTTATGGTGCTGTAAATGCAGCTGTACGCTTGTCAGCTATGCAGTACACCTAGTAATGTAGCAGATGGTTCGTTTGAGAACGCCACCAACACAATAACAACACGTATCTGTACCCTATGACAGGAAACGACTATGAACTCTTATAGCCAAAATCAGGCGACGGCGGGTGCTGCGGCCAGGGGGCGTCCATCCCGGCGGCGTATCGGGATCCTCGCGTTGCTGGCCGTCGGCACGATGATTAACTACCTCGACCGTACGGTGCTGGGCATTGCCGCACCACAACTGACTGCTGAACTGGGTATTGATGCCGCGGTAATGGGCATTGTCTTCTCCGCCTTTGCCTGGACTTACGCGCTGGCGCAGATCCCTGGCGGCATCTTTCTCGATCGCTTTGGCAACAAGGTTACCTATTTTCTGGCGCTGACCTTGTGGTCGCTATTTACTATGTTCCACGGAATGGCGGTCGGTCTGAAAACGCTGCTGCTGTGCCGCTTTGGCCTCGGCGTCAGCGAAGCGCCCTGTTTCCCCGTGAACAGTCGGGTGGTGAGCGCCTGGTTCCCGCAGCAGGAGCGTGCAAAAGCGACGGCGGTGTATACCGTCGGCGAATATCTCGGATTGGCCTGTTTTTCACCGCTGCTGTTCTGGATCATGGGCAGCTTCGGCTGGCGCGCGCTGTTTATCAGCGTGGGTGCGGTCGGCGTAATGTTTGCGTTGGTGTGGTGGCGCTGCTATCGCGAGCCGCATGAGGATAAGCATCTTAATCAGCTTGAGCGTGAGCACATTGTTAACGGCGGCGGGATGTCGACCGGGGCTGAGCAACACACCGCGTTTAGCTGGCCGTTGATTCGCCAGCTGCTGGCCAAACGGCAGATTCTCGGCGCCAGCATCGGTCAGTTTGCCGGTAATACGGTACTGGTCTTCTTCCTTACCTGGTTCCCGACCTATCTGGCCACCGAACGCCATATGCCGTGGATCAAAGTCGGCTTCTTCGCCATTATGCCGTTTCTCGCGGCGGCGGGCGGCGTGATGTTCGGCGGTTGGGTTTCCGATAAGTTGCTGAAAGCCACCGGCTCGGCAAACCTTGGGCGTAAGCTGCCGATTATTGCCGGTCTGCTGATGGCGAGTACTATTATCTCTGCTAACTGGCTGACCAGCGATCTGGCGGTCATTCTGGTGATGTCGTTTGCCTTCTTTGGTCAGGGAATGGTCGGTCTGGGCTGGACGTTAATTTCTGATATCGCGCCAAAAGGTCTCGGCGGCCTGACCGGCGGCTTGTTTAACTTCTGCGCCAACCTTGCCGGCATCCTGACGCCGCTGGTGATTGGTTTCATTGTGGCTGCCTCAGGTAATTTCTTCTACGCGCTGATTTATATCGGCGGCGCTGCGCTGCTTGGCGTAGCGGCATATGTGTTTATTTTGGGCGACGTGAAGCGTATTGAACTTTCGCAGTAACATTTTTGCAGTGACAAAAGGAGCAGGGCATGGTGATTAGTGGGAATACGCGGCTGATAGCGCATCTGGGCTACCCGACCGCTAAGTTTAAAGCGCCGATGATTTATAACCCGTGGTTTGTCCATCAGCAGGTTGACGCCAAAGTGGTGCCGATGGGCGTGAAGCCAGAGGATTATGCCGCATTTGTGCCGACGCTATTTAAGATGACCAATATTATCGGCGCGCTGGTCACCATGCCGCACAAAATCGCCACCTGCGAGCTGGTCCAGCATATTAGCCCGACGGCGGCAATCGCGGGGGCCTGTAACGCGATTCGCCTTGAAGCTGACGGCAGCCTGAGCGGCGATATGTTTGATGGCGATGGATTTGTTCTTGGCATTCAGCGTAAAGGTTTCGTGACACAGGGGGCGCGAGCGTTGGTGGTTGGTAGCGGCGGCGTAGGCTCGGCCATTGCCGCTTCGCTGGCGGCGGCGGGCGTTAGCGCGCTGACGCTGTACGACGCTCGTTCGCAGACCGCTGAAGCGCTGGCTGAGCGTCTGCTTGCTCACTATCCTCAGCTGGATATTACCCTGATGCAGCGCGACCCGCAGGGGCACGATCTGGTGGTTAACGCGACGCCGCTGGGAATGAAAGAGGGCGATCCGCTGCCGCTGGATCCGCAACGTCTGACGCCGGGAACGTTTGTTGGCGAAGTGGTCATGGCCCAGGAGTTCACGCCGTTATTGCTGGCGGCACAGGCGGCAGGATGCCCAATTCAGCGCGGTACCGATATGCTGTTTGAAATGATCCCGGCCTATTTGCGCTTCTTTAACCTGCCGGTGGCAACTCCGGAACAGCTGCGGGAGCTGGCGGAAATTCGTTACTGAAACGGACTGGATCCAGTTAATATAGCGCTATATTTTTTGTTTTATAGCGATTGTTCTTATGACCATCTCTTTAACGCTGCTGGCGGCGGGAAGCCTGAAAAGTGCTTTTATCCCGCTGCTGGCACGCTTTCAGCAACAGACCGGCATCCCGGTCAACGCCCATTTCGGTCCGGCTGGTCTACTGCGCGAGCGCATTGAGGCCGGAGAACCCTGTTCGGTGTTTGCTTCAGCCAACGTTCAGCATCCGCAGGCGCTGCGTCAGGCCGGGCTGGCCGGGGAGTGCCATTCGTTCGCCCGTAATCAGCTTATGCTGACTGCCCGGCGCGGCGCGGAAAGCGACGAGCGGGACTGGCTGGCGCTTCTCAGCGACCCGGTCTTGCGCCTGGCAACCTCCACTCCGGGCTGCGACCCGTCGGGTGACTATACCTGGCAGCTTTTTTCCCTGATTGAACAACGTTGCCCTGGCGTGGGTGTCGCTATTACGGCTCGCGCGCAGCAGCTGGTGGGGGGACGAGACTCTTTGCAGGTACCTGCGGGAGAAACCGCCGGAGCGTGGCTGATTCGCGAAAACTTAACCGATCTGTTTATTGGCTATGCGCATTACGCTACGCAGATGGCGGCGTGCGATGATCTGCGTACCCTGGCCATACCGCCGTCGTGGAATATTCGCTGCGACTATCAGCTGGCGCAGATTGAACAGAGCGCCGGGGCGCAGCAGCTGTGCCGCTTTATCCTCGGCGCGGAGGGCCAGCGCTTCCTGAAAAAAGCCGGTTTTTTGGTTCTCAACGATGAATAGTAAACTGCGGGGCCAGCAGCGGAACCGCCGAGCCGGGAAGATTGATTTTGCGCACCGGCAAACCATAGGCGCGCTGAAGATTGACTTCCGTCAGGACGTCAATGGATTCTCCTGCCAGCCATTCTCCATCAGGCAGCAGGAGCAGCGTATGGCTCGCTATCTGCAGGGCGTGAGTCGGGTCGTGAGTGGTAAACACCACCGTGCGCCGCTGGCGATGGGCGAGATTGCTGATTAATTGTAGCACCACCTGCTGGTTGGCCAGATCCAGCGCCGAGCAGGGTTCATCCAGCAGGATATTCTGGCTGGCTCCCACCAGCGCCCTGGCGATCAGGACCAGCTGCTGCTGGCCGCCGGACAGCGAACGAAACACCTTACCGGCCAGCGACGCGATGCCGAGCTGCGCCAGCGCGTCCTGTACCTGGCGTTCATCTTCCGCTGACGGCTGAGCGAACAGATTGACGTGACGGGCACGGCCCATCAGTACGACGTCGCGCACCTGCCAGCTAAAGGCCGGGCGAAAAGATTGCGGCACAATAGCAATACCGCCCTCGCAGGTAAATTGACCGCCGAGCGGCGTCAGCACCCCGGTCAGCGTATCAAGCAGGGTGCTTTTGCCGCGCCCGTTCGCGCCGAGTACCGCCCAGATATCGCCGGAGCGGCATTGCAGGCTCAGTGGCGTAAACAGCGGCTGGCTATGACCATATAATAGGTCGGTTAAACGTAAGGAAAGCGTCATCAGAATGCCCCTCTGCGCCGCGAATGTACCAGCAGATAAGTGAACAGCGGCGCGCCAAGCAGGGCGGTAATAATGCCAATGGGGATCTCAGCCTGGGTTAGCGTACGGGCAAGGTCATCGACGACAATCATAAAACCGCCGCCAAGCCAGAAGGCGGTGGGCAGAAGACGCCGATGATCGGCTCCCACCAGCAGCCGCGCCAGGTGCGGAATAACCAGTCCGACCCACGCAATGCTGCCGCTCACCGCCACCTGGGAAGCCACCAGCACCGCGCAGCACACCAGCACGCCGCGACGCAGGGCGGTAACGGAAACCCCCAGCCCGCGCGCATCTTTGTCCTCCAGCGCCAGCAGGTTGATCCGCCAGCGCAGCTTAAAGAGCACCGCCGCCGCGCAGCCTACTGGAATTGCCATGATCAGCACTTTGTGCCAGTTGGCGGTGGCGAAGCTACCCAGCAGCCAGAAAACAATATTCGGCAGCGTTTCTTCAGTATCGGCCAGGTACTGCATCAGGCTCACCAGGGCAGCAAAAAATCCGCTGAGGATAATCCCTGAGAGGATCAGCACCAGCGTGCTTTCCCGCCCCTGAAGCGCGGCAATCAGGTACACCAGAATCAGTGCGGCAAGACCGAAGAAAAAGGTTGAGGTCATCATCAGCACGGTATTAAGCCCCAGCAAAATCGCCAGCGTACCGCCGAAAGCGGATCCGGAGGTGACGCCGATGATATGCGGATCCACCAGCGGGTTCTGGAACACGCCCTGTAAGGTGGCTCCGCACAGCCCCAGCGCGCCGCCGGCCAGCAGCGCCATCACGATCCTTGGCAGCCTCACCGACCAGACCACCTGTCCGGCCACGCCGTCAATGGGCGAAAGATGCGCCAACTGGCGGAAAACTTCCGCCAGGCTTAATGGATATTGACCAAAACAGATTGAAGCGACGGCAATCAGCAACGTGAGCAGCGCGAGGGTGCATTGCAGCAGGGCCGGGTGGCGATTATTGAGCATCCGGCGTCCACTTCACGCGATAGAAACGCTGATAGTAATCCTGCGCTTTCGCATCAACATCGACGTTGTTATAGCGGGACGGGTAGAGCTTTTTCGCCATCCACAGTTCGCCAATAGCCAGCGCTTCCGGCATCGGGTAGCCCCACGCCTTGGCGTATTCCGGCATCAGCCACACGCGGTGGTTCTTTACCGCGTCAATGCTTTGCCACTGCGGGTCGTTCTGGATCTGTTTGACGACGTCCGGATAGCGGTCCTGGACAAAAATCACCTCCGGGTTCCACTGCAGCACCTGCTCCAGAGAGACCTGGCGTGCGCCTTTTACGCTGGCGGCAGCGACGTTTAGCGCCCCGGCGTGCGTCATCATCAGGCCGGTATATTTACCTGAACCATAGGTGTTGAGATCCGGATTGGCCATATATACGCGCACCCGCTGGCTTTCCGGGATATCGGCGACCGGCGCATTGGCCTGCTTACGGGCGCTAAAGGTGTAGTTAATCAGATCTTCGGCCTGAGTTTTACGATCAACCACTTCGCCAATCAGGCGGATGCCCTGTTTCAGGCCCTCGTTGTAGGCCTGCTCTTCATCGGCCATCGTCGGGTTCATTTTGTTTTTCTCGCCTGCGGCATCCTGGCGCAGCGAGACGGCCACCACCGGGACCCCGGCATTCTGGATCTGCTGGATCATCGCCTGCGGCGCATAGTTGGCGACGAAGACCACCTGCGGATGCAGCGCCAGCAGGCTCTCGATATTGACCTGAGTCAGATCGCCCGGCATCGGCAGTTTCTCAATGCCCGGCATAAAGCGGGCAAACTGCGGGCCGAGCTGCTTTTTCCAACTGCTCATGACGCCGACGATATCGTCAGCGGCGTTAAGCTGCACCAGCAGGTTTAAGGTCTGGTGCTGAAACACCACGGCGCGGGTGACGTGGTCGGGGAGAGTGACTTCACGACCCAGTTGATCGGTGACGGTACGGTCGGCAAAAGCCTGGCTGGCGAACAGGCTGGCGCTGAAAAGCGTCAGGGCGAGGAGAAAACTCGGCTGTTTTGACATGGAATGGCTCGGTTATCTAAGGATTATCGCTATGCATTAAAATATATAGCGACGCCGAGCGCAATTGTTACCGGATTATATACCCCTTCAGGACAAGGTTATTCGTAAAAAACCTCTTCATCGGCCATGCGTTCTTCGAGCTGGCTAGCCACTTTTTGCAATGAGGCGAGATACTTCTGTGCCGCCTGGTCGATGGTCATGGCTTTGGCCATATATACGAGGTTCAGGCAGCCGATAACCCGCTGTTGGCTACGGATAGGGACGGCAATGGAGGCGATTTTTTCCTCCTGCTGCCAGCCGCGAAAGTTTTCACCGTAGCCGTTTTGCCGGGTGCGTTCGAGAATGGCGGCCAGCTTTTCCGGCTCGCGTGCTAGCTGGTACTCCGCTTCCGGGCGCGCGGCCAGCATCTCGATGATTGGGTTTCGTTCATGTTCCGGGGCGAAGGCCAGCCAGGTCAGCCCGGACGCCGTCAGCAGCAGCGGCAGACGGCGTCCGACCATCGCACGGTGGAAGGAGAGGCGGCTGAAGCGGTGGGTGGTTTCGCGTACCACCATGGCATCCACATCAAGAGTTGTGATGTCGGTGGGCCATAAAACCTCCCGCAAAAGCTCGCCAAGCAGCGGCGTGGCGAGGGCAGAAATCCAATGCTCGTCACGAAATCCCTCACTTAATTGCCGAACTTTGATCGTCAATCGAAAGCTGTCATCAGAGCGGCTGCGGCGAACATATCCCTCATCCTGTAGCGTTTCCAGCAGCCGCCGGACGGTGGTGCGATGCAGGCCGCTAAACTCGGCCAGGGTGCCGACCGTCGCGCCTCCGTCGAATTTATTTAACAAATTTAATAACAATAATCCGCGGCTTAATCCACGTACCGTCTTGTAATCCGCTGGCGAATTTTCGTTCATGCTGTCTCAATAAAAATCAGTTTAAACAATCATGTGCACCAGGTGCACATTACGTGATGTTTTGATTGTAGCGCAAATTGCCACATTTATACTGGCCTCACAATAAAAAATATTCACATTTATTTAACAGATTGCCGTGCTGATGTTTTCTGAGTGATGGCAATTTGTCCGTAGCGTGAGGTTTTGAAAATGACAACATCTAATCCTGATATCCAACCGGCCGTACAGCATACCGCCCAGGTCGCGATTGCCGGTGCTGGCCCCGTTGGTCTGATGATCGCCAACTACCTCGGCCAGATGGGCGTCAGCGTGCTGCTGATTGAGAAGCTGGATTCACTGATCGATTACCCCCGCGCCATTGGTATCGACGATGAGGCGCTGCGGGCGATGCAGGCGGTGGGACTGGTGGATAACGTGCTGCCACACACCACGCCGTGGCACGCCATGCGCTTTCTGACTCCGAAAGGGCGCTGCTTCGCCGATATTCAGCCGATGACCGACGAGTTTGGCTGGTCGCGACGCAACGCCTTTATTCAACCGCAGGTTGACGGAGTACTGTACGAAGGCCTGAGCCGCTTTCCCCACGTCCGTTGCCTGTTTTCCCGTGAAGTTGAAGCCTTTAGCCAGGATAGTGACGGTGTCACGTTAAACCTGCAAGGCAGCGACGGCGAACACGAAACCGTACGCGCTGACTGGCTGGTAGCCTGCGACGGCGGAGCGAGCCTGATTCGCCGCACGCTGAATATCCCCTTCGAAGGGAAAACTGCGCCGAATCAGTGGATTGTTATCGATATCGCCAATGACCCGCTTGCCACTCCGCATGTCTATCTGTGCTGCGACCCGGTGCGCCCGTACGTCTCCGCCGCGCTTCCGCACGGGGTACGCCGTTTTGAATTTATGGTGATGCCTGGTGAAACCGAGGCCCAGTTGAGCGAGCCGGACAATATGCGCAAGCTGCTGAGCAAGGTGTTGCCGGACCCGGATAACGTCGAGCTGATCCGCCAGCGCGTCTATACCCATAACGCGCGCGTCGCCGAACGCTTTCGCGTGGATCGCATACTGCTGGCGGGCGACGCCGCGCACATCATGCCGGTCTGGCAGGGGCAGGGTTACAACAGCGGCATGCGCGATGCCTTCAATCTGGCGTGGAAGCTGGCGCTGGTGGTGAACGGCCAGGCCGGAGAGTCGCTGCTCGATAGCTACCAGCAGGAGCGCCGGGACCACGCGAAAGCGATGATCGACCTGTCGGTCACCGCTGGTAACGTCCTGGCGCCGCCGAAACGCTGGCACGGCGCGGTACGCGACGGTATCTCGTGGTTACTCAACTATCTGCCGCCGGTCAAACGCTACTTCCTCGAAATGCGCTTCAAGCCGATGCCGCAGTATCGCGACGGCGCGCTGCTGGCGGAAGATGAAGGTAAAAGCTCCCCGGTTGGCAAAATGTTTATCCAGCCAAAGGTCACGCTGGAAACGGGGCAGGTCACGCTGCTGGATGAGGTGATTGGTGCGAACTTTGCCATTATCGCCTGGGGCTGTAACCCGCTCTGGGGACTAAATGAAGAGCAGATTTCCCGCTGGCGTGCCGTCGGGGTGCGTTTTATCCAGGTGGTGCCGGAGGTACAGATTCATTGCGACCAGGACAACGTGCCCGGCGTCATCCGCCTCGGCGACACGCAAAACCGCCTGAAAAGCTGGTTTGCGTTGCACGATACTGCCATCGCCGTCGTGCGTCCGGACCGCTTCGTCGCCACCCTGGCGATCCCGCAAACCCTGGGCAATAAGCTTGATGCGCTGGCGAGCAAAATGCAGCTGGCACCCGCGCCATCCACAACAACGATGGAAAAGGTGGCCTGATATGAATGCTTATCTTCATTGTCTCTCGCATACCCCGCTGGTGGGCTACGTTGATCCGGAACAGGCGGTACTGGACGAGGTCAACGGTGTGATAGCCGACGCGCGAGCGCGAATTGCCGCCTTCGACCCCGAGCTGGTGGTGCTGTTTGCCCCGGACCACTACAACGGCTTTTTCTACGACGTCATGCCGCCGTTCTGTCTAGGCATTGGCGCGACCTCTATCGGCGATTTCACCAGCGCCAGCGGCGAACTGCCGGTACCGACAGCGCTGGCGGAAGCCTGCGCGCATGCGGTGATGAAGGACGGCATCGACCTCACGGTTTCTTACTGTATGCAGGTGGATCACGGCTTTGCCCAGCCGCTGGAGTTCCTGCTCGGTGGGCTGGATAAGCTGCCGGTTCTGCCGGTGTTTATCAACGGCGTGGCGACGCCGCTGCCGGGGTTTCAGCGCACCCGGATGCTGGGCGAAGCCATCGGCCGCTTTCTTACCACCCTCAATAAACGCGTGCTGATCCTCGGCTCCGGCGGGCTTTCGCACCAGCCGCCGGTCCCGGAGCTGGCGAAAGCCGATGCCCATATGCGCGACCGGCTGCTGGGCAGCGGCAAACAACTGCCGCCTGATGAGCGCGAGCTGCGTCAGCAACGGGTAATCGGCGCGGCGAAGCAGTTTATTAAGGATCAAAACTCGCTCTATCCGCTCAACCCCATCTGGGATAACCGCTTTATGAGCCTGCTGGAGCAGGGACGACTGGCTGAGCTGGACGCCGTGAGTAACGAAGAGCTGTCGGCGATGGCGGGTAAATCGACGCACGAGATTAAAACCTGGGTGGCCGCCTTTGCTGCGCTATCCGCCTTTGGCAACTGGCGCAGCGAAGGCCGCTACTACCGGCCAATCCCCGAGTGGATTGCTGGATTTGGCTCGCTGAGCGCCTCCACGCAGAACTGAATTAACGGGAGAATATCATGAGTTACCAACCACAAACCGAAGCCGCTACCAGCCGTTTTCTCAACGTTGAAGAGGACGGAAAAACCTTACGCATTCACTTTAACGACTGCGGTCAGGGCGATGAAACCGTGGTCCTGCTGCACGGCTCCGGCCCCGGCGCTACCGGCTGGGCTAACTTCAGCCGCAATATCGATCCGCTGGTCGAGGCGGGCTATCGGGTGATTCTGCTGGACTGCCCCGGCTGGGGAAAAAGCGACTCTATCATCAACGGTGGTTCCCGTTCCGACCTCAACGCCCTGGTGCTGAAAAGCGTTATTGACCAACTGGATATCAGCAAAGTGCATCTGCTGGGCAACTCCATGGGCGGCCACAGCGCAGTGGCCTTTACCCTGAGCTGGCCAGAACGCGTTGGCAAACTGGTGCTGATGGGCGGCGGAACCGGCGGCATGAGCCTGTTTACGCCGATGCCGACGGAAGGCATCAAGCTACTTAACGGCCTGTACCGCGAACCGACCATCGAAAACCTGAAAAAGATGATGAACATCTTTGTCTTTGATACCCGCGATCTGACCGAAGCGCTGTTTGAAGCGCGTCTTAACAATATGCTGTCGCGGCGGGATCACCTGGAAAATTTCGTTAAAAGTCTGGAAGCCAATCCGAAGCAGTTCCCGGATTTTAGCCCGCGCCTCGGCGAAATTAGCGCCCAAACTCTGATCGTCTGGGGGCGCAACGACCGCTTCGTGCCGATGGACGCCGGGCTGCGTTTGCTGGCGGGCATTAACGGTTCCGAACTGCACATCTATCGCGACTGCGGCCACTGGGCACAGTGGGAACACGCGGAGAGCTTCAACCAGCTGGTGCTCGATTTTCTGGCGCGGACCTAAGGAATCATCATGACCACGTTATCTCTTGAACAACTGGCGCAGCGGCTGCGCGAGGCTGAAGCCCACGGGCAGGCCATTGAACCGCTGCGCGATATTCTCGGCGTCGACAACGCCGAAGCCGCCTACGCCATTCAGCGCATCAACGTCCAGCACCACGTCGCCATGGGTCGCCGGGTGGTAGGGCGTAAGGTGGGGCTGACCCATCCTAAAGTGCAGCAGCAGCTGGGCGTTGACCAACCGGACTTTGGCACTCTGTTTGCCGACATGTGCTTCGGCGATAACGCCAATGTGCCGTTTTCCCGCATCCTGCAGCCGAAAGTGGAGGCCGAAATCGCTCTCGTACTTAAACACGATCTGCCGCATGCCGACACCACCTTTGATGAGCTGTACGCCGCCATCGACTGGGTGGTGCCCGCCCTGGAAGTGGTCGGTAGCCGCATTCGCGACTGGTCGATTGGTTTCGTCGATACGGTAGCCGACAACGCTTCCTGCGGCGTCTACGTTGTCGGCAGCCCGGCGCGCCGACCGGAGGGGCTGGATCTGAAAAACTGCACCATGCGCATGACCCGCAATCAGGAGGAAGTTTCCAGCGGACGCGGTAGCGAGTGCCTGGGCCATCCGCTGAACGCGGCGGTGTGGCTGGCGCGTAAAATGGCCAGCCTTGGCGAGCCGCTGCGGACGGGCGATATCGTGTTGACGGGGGCGTTAGGCCCAATGGTGGCGATTAACGCCGGAGACCGTTTTGAAGCCCATATTGAGGGGTTAGGTTCAGTGGCGGCCAGTTTTGTCGCCGGAGAGGAAGGTCGTCATGAGTAAACGTAAAGTCGCGATTATCGGCTCAGGCAATATCGGTACCGATTTGATGATTAAAATTCTGCGCCACGGGCAGCATCTGGAGATGGCGGTGATGGTCGGTATCGACCCGGAATCCGACGGTCTGGCCCGCGCCCGGCGCATGGGCGTCGCCACCACCCACGAAGGTGTCGGCGGTCTGATGCAGATGGCGGAATTTGCCGACATCGATTTTGTTTTCGACGCCACCAGCGCCGGGGCGCACGTGAAAAACGACGCCGCGCTGCGCGAAGCCAAGCCGGGAATTCGCGTTATCGACCTGACCCCGGCGGCTATCGGTCCGTACTGCGTACCGGTGGTCAACCTTGATGCCAATCTGCAACAGGGCAACGTCAATATGGTGACCTGCGGCGGCCAGGCGACCATCCCGATGGTGGCGGCGGTTTCAAGGGTAGCGAAAGTGCACTACGCGGAAATCATTGCCTCGATTGCCAGCAAATCCGCCGGTCCGGGGACGCGGGCCAATATTGATGAATTTACCGAAACCACCTCGCAGGCCATTGAAAAAGTCGGCGGCGCGGCTAAGGGCAAAGCGATTATTGTGCTCAACCCGGCGGAGCCGCCGCTGATAATGCGCGACACCGTTTATGTGCTAAGTGAAGACGCATCGCAGCAGGACATTGCCGCCTCAATCGAGAAAATGGCGGCGGCGGTGCAGGCCTATGTGCCGGGTTACCGCCTGAAACAGCAGGTGCAGTTTGAAGTGATCCCGGAAGATAAGCCGGTGAACTTGCCGGGCGTTGGCCGATTCTCCGGCCTGAAAACAGCGGTTTATCTCGAAGTCGAAGGGGCAGCGCACTACCTGCCAGCCTACGCGGGTAACCTCGATATTATGACCTCGGCGGCGCTGGCAACGGCGGAGAAAATGGCCCAGGCAATGAACGACACGGCGGGAGAAACGGCATGAACGGCAAAAAACTCTATATATCCGACGTCACCCTGCGCGACGGGATGCATGCGATTCGCCATCAATACTCGCTCGAAAATGTGCGCCAGATTGCCCGGGCGCTGGATAGTGCAGGGGTGGATTCGATTGAAGTGGCGCACGGCGATGGCCTGCAAGGTTCCAGCTTTAACTACGGCTTTGGCGCGCACAGCGACCTGGAGTGGATTGAAGCGGCTGCGGAGTCGGTCAGCCAGGCGAAAATTGCCACTTTACTGCTACCCGGTATCGGCACCCTGCACGACCTGAAAAACGCCTATCAGGCCGGGGCGCGGGTGGTGCGCGTCGCCACTCACTGTACCGAAGCGGACGTCTCGGCGCAGCATATCGCCTTCGCCCGCGAGCTGGGGATGGACACCGTTGGCTTCCTGATGATGAGCCATATGACCACCCCGGAACAGCTGGCGCAGCAGGCGCTGAAAATGGAATCCTACGGCGCGACCTGTATCTACGTGGTCGATTCCGGCGGCGCGATGAATATGAACGATATTCGTGATCGTTTCCGCGCCCTGAAGGCGGTGCTGAAGCCGGAAACCACCACCGGTATGCACGCGCATCATAACCTGAGCCTCGGCGTTGCCAACTCCATCGCTGCAGTGGAAGAGGGTTGCGACCGTATCGACGCCAGCCTCGCGGGGATGGGGGCCGGAGCAGGCAACGCGCCGCTGGAGGTCTTTATCGCCGCTGCCGACAAACTCGGCTGGAACCACGGTACCGATCTCTACGCCTTAATGAACGCCGCCGATGAGCTGGTGCGCCCGCTACAGGACCGTCCGGTGCGCGTTGACCGCGAAACGCTGGCGCTGGGCTATGCCGGGGTGTACTCGAGCTTCCTGCGCCATAGCGAAGTGGCGGCGGCGCGCTATGGCCTGAGTGCGGTGGATATTCTCGTCGAACTCGGCAAGCGGCGGATGGTGGGCGGTCAGGAAGATATGATCGTCGACGTCGCGCTGGACCTGCTTAATCGTAACAAATAGAAGAAACGCGCGGCTGGCAACGTATCAGCCGCCATTCACCTGCTCCGATTATCCGGATATCGCAAAGGTACCCTATGACCAAAACCACGACTGCAAGCAATTCACGCCTGATGTTAACCGTCGGGCTCTGTTTTATGGTGGCCCTGATGGAAGGGCTGGATCTGCAGGCGGCGGGCATTGCCGCCGTCGGCATGGCGCAGGCCTTCGCGCTGGATAAAATGCAGATGGGCTGGATTTTCAGCGCCGGGATCCTCGGCCTGCTGCCCGGCGCGCTGGTGGGCGGCATTCTGGCGGATCGTTATGGCCGCAAGCGTATTCTGCTGGGCTCGGTTCTGCTCTTTGGCCTGTTTTCCATCGCTACCGCGCTGGCGTGGGATTTCGCGACGCTGCTGCTGGCACGGCTGTTGACCGGCGTTGGGTTGGGCGCAGCGTTACCCAATCTGATTGCCTTAACCTCGGAAGCCGCCGGACCACGCTTTCGCGGCAGGGCGGTGAGCTTGATGTATTGCGGTGTGCCGATTGGCGCTGCGCTGGCGGCGGCGCTGGGTTTTTTCGGTCTCGCTTCGGCCTGGCAAACGGTATTCTGGGTTGGCGGTGTCGTTCCGCTGCTGCTGGTGCCATTACTGATGCGCTGGCTGCCGGAATCGCCGGTCTTTCGGCGCAGCGTGGAAGGCGCACCGTTGCGCACGCTGCTCGCGCCGGGTAACGCTACCGCCACGTTGCTGCTGTGGATGTGTTATTTCTTCACGCTACTGGTGGTGTATATGCTGATTAACTGGCTGCCGATGCTGTTAGTCGGTCAGGGATTTAGCTCCAGCGAGGCGGCGGGCGTGATGTTTGTTCTGCAGTTTGGTGCTGCCTGCGGCACGCTGCTGCTGGGGGCGCTGATGGATAAGCTCAGCCCGCTGTGGATGTCGCTGCTGATCTACACCGGCATGCTGGCGTCGCTGCTGGCGCTGGGCACCGCATCGTCTCTTGGCGCGATGCTGTTTTCAGGATTCGTCGCCGGGCTGTTCGCTACCGGCGGGCAGAGCGTGCTGTATGCCCTGGCGCCGCTGTTTTATCGCACCGAAATCCGTGCGACCGGCGTAGGGACTGCGGTGGCGATAGGGCGTTTAGGGGCAATGAGCGGCCCGCTGCTGGCGGGAAAAATGCTCGCGCTGGGCACTGGCACCCTCGGCGTGATGGCGGCTTCGGCTCCCGGTATTCTGCTGGCAGGTGCGGCGGTGTTCTGGCTGATGAGCCGACAAAAACGCGCGGCGCTGGCCTGAGGAATTCCCAGGGAGGGAAATCATACCTGACCTGGGATCTTTTTATTCATGGTGTCATTTAATGTGTTAGGACATCCAACACCGTGAAATTGAGTATGGCATCAAACGGGCTGAAATAATGGTTTAACAGAGTCGATTAACGTCTTCTGAATAAACGCTATTGCGTTGTTGGCAAATGTGTTAATCGTTTCCAGCGAGTCGGGCTTAGGGTAACGGTGCGTTAACTGATAGCAGATAAACGGTGGCGGCGGATTCTTGAGGGAATACCAGGCAAGGTTCTGGTTGTTCTGCAATAAACGAATACAGCTCATTGGTACAATACTCCAGTACCCGGGCTTATCGAGATAGTGCTGAAGCATCGACCCGGTGTTAACTCGCAACAATGGTCTCTGATTGGCCCAAAACCGATGGTGCCACATTTCAAAATCACTCCCCCACCTGATGAATATTTCTTTTGCCGGGGATAGCTCCTCTGCCGTCATTTCATCATGATAGTTGCTATCTGTATGGCAAAGTAAAAACATCTCCTCACTATACATGGGCGTTGCGACGACATCCGGAAAGCGTTTGATGCCAAATGCATAGCCGATATCAATGGTTCTACTTTCAAGTAAGCTATACAACTCACTGGAGTGATGGGTTCTGATATCTAACCGGATATCGGGATTTTTTTCGATATATTGTTGGTACAAAGGAACAAATGTGTAGTTGTTAATAATGTCAGCCCCGCCGATCGTGAGCGCAGTGTAACTCCTGCTGCTCTTCAGGAGTTGCGTGTCTCGCCAAAGTGAAAGCCAACGATGAGCAACGGGTAGGAATGATTCGCCAAAGGCGGTCAGATAAAGGTTTTTTATCCCTCTTTGGCGGTGGAATAAACGCCCCCCGAGCTCCGTTTCGAGTAGCTGCAGCCGGTGACTGATGGTGCTTTGGCCGAGGTACAACTTCTGCGCGGCGAGTGAAATACTGCGGCATTCTGCCACCGTAAGGAAGGTTTCAACCAGCTCAAGTTTCATTTGGTATTCTTAAATATCAATAATTTTGATATATTATATCTATAAATATCATTTTATACAATATTGTTGATTAAATAGAATGCAAATGCAGGCTAATACTTACAGTTAAAAGTATGTAGATAAAAAGAAAATATTTTTTATAACAAGGAATGCTTCAATGAATAAAGCATCATATCTTGCTGTCCCTCTGCTTTTGGTTTTCTCTGTCGCAGATGCTGCGGTTATTTATAACAAAGATGGAAATAAACTGGATCTCTATGGAAAAATATCACCACGCTGGTACTCCAGCGATAATGAAGATCAGAATGGTGATAAGACCTATGTCCGAATCGGAGTAAAAGCCGAAACCACGATATCTGATGAACTTGTCGGGTATTCGCGGTGGGAACGAGAATTAAAAGGTAATAACCCTGAGGGCAGTAATCAAGGCGATAAAACTCGATATGCTTTTGCCGGATTAAGGAGTCAACGTTTTGGTTCATTGGACTATGGGCGAAATCTGGGGGTACTGTATGATATTGGCGCCTGGACCGATATGTTACCTGAGTTTGGTTCTGATACCTGGACTCAGAATGATGTATTTATGGCAAAAAGAACGACAGGGCTATTAACATGGCGAAATACCGATTTCTTTAATTATGTCGATGGGCTGAACCTAACGCTGCAATACCAGGGGAAAAATGAAGCCAATCGTGATGAAATTAGAAAACAAAACGGCGATGGTGTTGGGGCGGCACTAACTTATAGCTATGGTGATATTTCTACCGGTTTTACCTATGCGACATCCGCGCGGACGACGGCGCAAAAAGAGAGCAGCGAACCGCTTAATGCTAAAGGCGATAGGGCTGAAGCATGGGGAACTGGGATTAAATATGATAACGGTCATGTTTATGCTGCTATGGTTTACTCTCAAACATACAATATGACGACTTTCGGCAAGTATATTTCAAACGAAACACAAAATATGGAAGCTGTGCTTCAGTATCAGTTTGATAATGGATTCAGACCTTCCATTGCATATTTAAGATCTAAGGCTAATGATATCAGCGGGTACGGTAGTGAAAATATAAATGAATACGTTAGTTTAGGCGCTTTCTATTATTTTACAAAAAATGTTTCTGCCATCGTTGATTACAGGCTCAACCTGCTTGATGAAAATGATTTTACGCGTAAAACAGGAGTTAACACTGCCGATATTTTGGCTTTGGGATTTACATACGCTTTCTAGTTGCTTGTAGGTTGCTGTGATTTTTTAACTAATATTTGAAGGTAATTACGTTGACCAAGATTGTAGGTTCTACACCAATAGGCTATAACAATTCATTTCCTGAAGACTTTCTTTGGGGCGGAGCGGTAGCTGCAAATCAGTGCGAAGGTGCATGGCTGTCTGATGGGAAAGGTTTAGATTTAGCCAGTTGTTTTCCAAATGGTATTCATCATCATTTTGTTGGTCATCCACAATCAGATAAATATTATGCCCTTCGCGATGGCATTGATTTTTATAACCGATATAAAGAAGATATACAGCTATTTAAAGAACTTGGGTTGAAAATATTCAGAACATCAATAAACTGGACGCGTATCTTTCCACAAGGCGATGAAGCAACGCCGAATGAGGCAGGTCTGAAGTTTTATGATGATTTATTTGATGAGTTGTTAAAAAATGATATTAAGCCACTCATTACCTTATCGCACTATGAAACCCCAATGGGATTAGTGGAAAAATATGGTAGTTGGCGTAACAGAAAACTTATTGATTTTTATGCGCGTTATTGCGAAGTTGTATTTACACGCTATAAACATAAAGTTAAGTATTGGATTACATTTAATGAAATAAACAATATGCGACGCAATCCTGATTATGTCGCAGGAATTATTTTTAACCATGAAGATTTGAATAAACAAGAGGTCGTTTTTCAGGCGAATCATCATATGTTTGTGGCAAACGCTAAAGCTATTAAACTGTGCCGTGAAATCATACCTGATGCCCAGATAGGTTGTATGCTTGGTTCCAGCAATGTATATCCGAATAACTGTGATCCAATAGCCGTACTGGAGACTCAGGAGCTACGCCGTCGTTCGCTATTTTATTCAGATGTTATGCTTCGTGGATATTATCCAGCCTACATCTATCGTCTGTGGAATGAGCATAACTGCAAACTTATAATAACGGATGAAGATTTAGCATTAATTAAAAACTATACCAATGATTTTTTGGCGTTCAGTTACTATAAGACAACAACCCATGAGGCGGGCCAGCCATTTTTTGGCGATACGGGGGGCGATATCGGTACACCAAATCCTTATCTGGAGACGACTGCCTGGGGATGGCAGATAGACTCGGTGGGTTTCCGTTATACGCTTAATGAGTTGTGGGATCGTTATCAGAAACCGCTCTTCCCGGTAGAAAATGGCCTTGGCGCGGTTGATGTGGTTGAGGATGGTAAAATTCATGACGCCTATCGCGTCGATTATCTGCGCCAGCACCTGATGGCGCTTAAAGAAGCGATTCGCGATGGGGTTAATGTGATGGGGTATACCTGGTGGGGACCCATCGACATCGTCAGCGCAGGCACTGGTGAAATGAAGAAACGCTATGGTTTTATTTATGTAGATAAGGATAATGAAGGGCATGGCACATTACAGCGAATTAAGAAAGATTCTTTCGCCTGGTATCAAAATATAATTATGACGAACGGCGCTGAGCTCTGAGGATTTAACCGATGAACCCTACATTAACTGCCCATGAGATATTAACACTGGCCGGCGGAAGAGTTAATATAACATCCGTTACCCATTGCATGACCAGGCTTCGTTTTGTTATAAATGATAAAAGTCTCGTTGATCTGGAAGGTATAAGAAAAGTTTCAGGTGTCTTGGGCGCAGTGGATGCGACGGGGCAATTACAGATTATTCTGGGGAAAAACCTTATCCCGGTTTATACTGAAGTGGAGAAATCATTTTATAGTGATGATTCTGCGAAGAAACAAGAAAAAACACATAATGAGAAAACAAAAGATAATCGATTATTTTCTGCGGTTAATAATCTGATTGGTTTTGTCGCAAGTTCAGTGACTCCGGCAGTACCCGGGTTTATTGCTGGTGGGATGACGCTGGTTCTTCTTTTAATTGTGACATTGATTTTTCCACAATTTAAAGATTCGTCGAGCTATACACTGTTGGTATTTATTTCACAGAGTGCTTTTTATTTTATGCCAGTCTATATTGCTTATGGCGCGGCAATGAAGTTAGGCAGTACGCCTATTTATTCGATGATTGCCTCGGCATCATTAATTCATCCTGGTTTTATTAAGGTTGTGGCGCTGGGGAGTCCAGTTACACTTTGGGGAGTGCCAGTATTACTTGATAGCTATGCGAGTTCTTTTTTGCCAGCGCTGATGATTGCATTCACTGCCGCTAAACTTGAATTTGTATTAAATAAAATAGTCCCTGGGATTTTTAAAGCAGTGTTTGTCGGGATGTCGACAGTCATCATTGCGGGAGGGTTGGGGTTTATTATCTTGGGGCCTATTGGTACCTATATAGGTAAATATATCATTGAGTTTTTGATGTTTTTACAAGGTACGCTTGGTGGGTTGTCAATAGCTCTTCTGGCAGGTTTTATGCCATTTATTATTATGGCTGGGATTCATCACTTATTTAGCCCGATTATTATTCAAAGTCTTGCGTCGACAGGAAGCGACAGCCTCTTTAAACCCGCATTGATTGTACATAATATGGCTGAAGGTGGGGCCTGTCTTGGCGTTGCGGTACGCACTAAAAATAAGACCTTACGCTCGCAGGCATTCAGTTCCGGAGTCGGCTGCATTTTAGCTGGTGTTACCGAACCCGCAATTTACGGTATAAATTTACGTCTTAAACGACCGCTCTATGGAGTCATGGCCGGTGGTTTTTGCGGAGGGTTAGTTGCTGGTCTATTGGGTGCTAAAGCATTTGTTATGGGATACTCGAATTTATTATCAATACCTATTTTTCAACAGACTATTTTTGCCATTGTTTCTGGTATATGCACGGCAATAATCGTTTCGTTTGTAGTGACATATATTGTTGGTTTTGATGATGTAGTCGAAGTTTAATTGATAATTTCACCAGAACGCCCATGACGAATAATGGGCGTTGCATAGGGTATAAATAATATGAAAGTTAATATTGTGTATCGTAGACCTATTGTGGCGCAGTCTATTATTGACCAGTTGGGAAAAGAAGATGTTGCAACAGTTCATGAGGCAATGGGGCAGCGAGGGGCAATGTCTGGTACAATTCGCCCAATTAAAGAAGGACTTAAACTGTGTGGGCGAGCTATTACGGTTAAATGCCATCCCGCTGACAACTTGATGCTAATTAAAGCTATCAGTATGGCGACAGCGAATGATGTTATTGTTATTGATATGGGGGATTTGCTCAATTCAGGTCCTTTTGGCGAAGTTCTGGCGGTTGAATGTGTCGTTAAGAATATCGCGGGCCTGGTTTTTTCCTGTACTATAAGAGATAGCGCGGCTATAAAAAAACTCGCGCTGCCGGTTTTTTCTGCGGGTATTTGTGTTGAGGGAACCTCTAAAGCCACTCTTGGGTTTATTAACTATCCAATTACCGTTGGCGGTGTGATTATTAACCCCGGAGATGTCATTGTTGGTGATGACGATGGTGTGGTGGTTATTCCCAGTGATGAGGCTACAGAGGTATTAGCCGCATCGAAAGAAAGACGAGAAAAAGAGGCTCTTGTTATGCAACGAATTCGTGAGGGAGAGTCGGTATTCGATATTTATGGTTATCAGCAAATTTTGGATATGCTGCATTGTCGGGAAGAGCCGGACAGCGGGTTCTAACCTATCCCACCATGCCTTTGGAGGGGCTGGTCATGATTCCGGGCGAGCCCGTACACCGTAGCTCGCCGATCCCTTGCGCATCCACCCACTTTGGCATACGTTAAATCATCATCCATTGATTCTTCCGAGCATCATGTCTTTTACATCCCGCTTATTGAGCGATATCCCCGGCATCCGCTACGCCTTTCTCGATGTTCATGAAACTGCCGCCTTTCCCTACGGCGAAATGGCACCGGTCAAGCTGGTTCACGGCAACGTCGTACATCACTATCAGGCCCCGCAGGCCGAACGTCCCCACGCCGACGCGATGTTTACCGCCGTCAGGGGGCAGAAGGTGGGCGTGGTGACCGCCGATTGCCTGCCGCTGCTGATGGCTTCGCGAGATGGGCGTTATATCTGTAGCGTCCACGCAGGCTGGCGCGGCGCGGCCAGCGGGATTATCGAAAATAGCCTCGCGCTGTTTCGGCGTTATCAGGTTTCTCCCGAAGAGCTGGTGGTGGTGAGCGGGCCGCATATTCATCCGTGTTGCTACGAAGTCTCCAGCGATTTTTATCAGATGCTGCGGGCAATGCCCGCGGGCGAACTGGCAAAACGCCATCGTGAACGTATTTTTCAGCCTCATCAGGCCTCGTCTGAGGGGGCTCGGGCGAAAGCGACCAGCAGCGATAATGTATGGTTCGACCTGCAAGCCTTTGCCTATCTTTTGCTGTGCAATGCGGGCGTGCCGGATGAAAATATGGAGTGGCTGGGGAGCTGTACCTACTGTACGCCGCAGTCGCTGGGGTCGTTTCGCCGCCGTACCCATACGCCGGCAGAGAAGTCGTTCCAGTATTCCTGGATCATGCGCGAGCCGGGCGATGATGAGCTGATGAGACGAAATGATGATTGCTGATGTGTAACATCGGTGGGTGTTTGCTATCTCTGCACTCCTTCAAACAAGGAGGATTGCAAAATGAAATTGAACTCGTTCGCTCTAAGTCTCGCCCCGCTGCTGGCCGCCAGCGCTTTTTCCGCTCATGCCGGTCCGCAAGCGCATGTGGTCTGCGCTTATCACCATACGCTTGGTGATGACGCCATTATGATGTTCGGTAAGCCAAATCAGGCCATGTGGCATGATTTTTTTGGCAACACCCATACCGATGCGGTGTCGACTTACCAGACGTTGCGCGACCAGCCGGAAACGACCTGCGATAACAAAGCCGACAGCTCTGCTTACTGGGCACCGTCGATGAAGCTACCGGATGGCCAAATCGTCACCCCGGCCTACCAGAAAACCTATTACCAGACCACCAAAGTGGAACAGCATCCGCTGCATCCGTTCCCGGCGGGCCTTGAACTACTGGCGGGCGATCATCACGGTTCGGCACCCAGTTCACGCATCACCTTTCTTTGCGCTAACGGCAAAGGCTACAGCAACAAAGCCGGGGAGGTTTGTGGACTACGTAAAGCGGGGGACGCGGTACAGTTTAATATCGGTATTCAGTTCCCCAACTGCTGGGATGGCGTCAATCTGAAACCGACCCACGGACATAGCAACGCGACCTATGACGTAAACGGAGCCTGCCCGACTGATTATCCGGTCAAAGTTCCGACGGTAAACATGAACATTGCCTACGTCTTGCCGCAGATTAAATCCCTCGACACGGCGAAAGTTGAATTGTCGATGGACCCGGTAATGAACGGTGATGTGCGCGAAGAGCGTTGGGGCAGCATCTACTCTGCCCACGCCGATTTTATGAACGGCTGGACGGTGGAAGGGGCGCACTATATGACCGAGCGCTGCATGAACAAGGGGATCGACTGCGGTAGCGCGGTGCCTTATGGCTTCTCAACGGTGGAGGAGAATGCGCTGGTGGATAGCACCGAACCGACTGCTACTCACGCCGCGCCGGAAAACCTGGTGGTGAGCGATAACTGGAAGAATGGTGGTCGCACGCATAATCCGGAAACCATGACGCTGGTGAAATTCCAGATCCCACCGCTGCCGAAAGGTCAGGACGCATCGATGTTTAAATATCAGGTGCGGATCTACGGTGGAAAAGTGGAAACCAACGGTGCGGATCAGATTTTCTTCTATCCGGCGAGCAACGACTGGAGCGCGGAAAGCGTGACCTGGAACCATCGTCCGTGCTGTAACTACAGTTCCGATGCAACGCTGTATCTTAACTCCGCGCGGGAATATCGGATGGTGAACGTTGATAAAGCGGTGCGTAAGGCGCTGGCGGAAGGCAAAACTGAGATCTCCTGGTATATTGGCGGCGACCGTCAGGGCAACAGCTATCATTTTGACCCAGCGGGCGCAGCGCAGGAACCGATGCTGATGCTGACCGGCTTTAAAACCACGCCGGAGATCTGATAACGAGCGAGCACCGAGGCATTCCCGGGGGCGGCGCGGAAAAGAAGTGCCTTGCCCGGGCTACGGATTCGTGCGGTTTTGTAGCCCGGACAGGTGCGCAGCACCGCCTCCGGGGAAGTGTTTATTATCGACTTACAATACCTTAAACCCGTGTGTGCCATCGCGTGCCAGCTGATCCACCAGGCCGAACTCCCAATCGAGGTAGGCCTGCATTGCCGCAGGGGAGTTATCGGTTCCTTCATACGGACGGCGATAGCGATCGCCACGCGGCGTCGCCAGATGCGTCTCACCATGCTCCAGCGCCAGCCCGGCGCTAATCCACGCCAGCGTTCCGCCGCTCAATAGCTGTACCGGTTTACCGGTTAATGCCGCCACTTCCGGCACCGCGTATCTTGCCAGCAGGCTGCTGCCGCAGGTGACAACGTAACGTTCAGCTGAGGGGATTGTCTCCAGCGCCTGACGCAGCTGCGAGCGTACCAGCCAGTACGCGCCGGGAATATGTCGGGCGACATAATTGGCGCTGGTGGTGAAATCCAGCACCACGGTACCCGGCTCCCGTAGCTGTTCCGCCAGCTGCAGCGGCGAAATCTCCTCCGCCTGCGGTCCCGGAGGGACGCTGATGGCTGGGGTTCCGCGCTCGTTAAAATCATCCCGCCGTACATCGTTTAATACCGCCACCTCCCAGCCCATCTGCGCCAGCCAGGAAGCGGTTATCGGTGCGCGAATCTCATCATCGGCAATGAGTACAATCCGTGCCCCGCGCACGCTGGCGAAATGGTCGGTTTCCTGCACCAGTTGCCCGCCGGGAGCGCTCACGCTCTGCGGCAGATGGCCCGCCGCGTACTCTTCCGGGGTGCGTACATCGAATAGATACGTGGTACGTTCGGGCTGCCGCTGCCAGCGCTTAACGGTGTCACTATCGATAAAAATCACACCCGCGCGCTCGGCTAGCTGTTTCACTTCCGCCACGCGTTCGGCTGAGGCGTGAAAATCTGTATCGTAGCGCCGCTGCTGACCATGTTCGAGTTCGAACCCGGCTAAGGTCCAACCAATGGTGCCGTTACGCAGCGCGTAGACCGGATTGGGTAAACCGGCGTTACGTAACGACTGGGTGCCGATAATGCTCCGGGTGCGTCCCGCGCAGTTGACGATAACCGTGGTCTGCGGCGAAGGGAGCAGGCCCTCAATACGCAGCGCCAGCTCTGCGCCGGGCACGCTGATGCTGCCGGGAATATTCATGGTTTGATACTCATCGAAGCGGCGCGCGTCGACGATAACCACCTCCAGGGGGCTATCGATCAACGCTTTCACTTCTTCGGCGCTCAGCGAGGGCGTATGCCGCTTGCTTTCCACCAGTTCGCCGAAGGCTTTGCTCGGTGAGTTGACGTCCTGAAACAGCTCTCCGCCGTTGCGCTGCCAGCCCTGAAGACCGCCCTCCAGCAGCGCAACGTCCTGATAACCCCAGTTTTGCAGGCGCTCCACGGCCTGTTCCGCCAGGCCTTCGCCGTTGTCATATACGGTAATCGGCGTTGTCAGGCGCGGTACGCGACGGAAAATTTCCAGCTCCAGCTTGCTCAGCGGCAGGTTAGCGGCAAACAGCGGATGATTGCGGGCGAACTCCGCCTCTTCGCGAAGGTCGATCAGCGCCAGCTCCGCGCCGTCAAGCAGTGCCTGGCGCAGCTGTGCGGCCGGGCGATAAGAATAGATGGGCATATTAATTGTCCTTAGAGAGATCCCAGATATTGGGTAAGTGGCGATTGGAGTAGCCTGAGACAAAAGGTTTAACCAGGCCTTCCGCGGTATACACCGCGCGTTTGACGCCGCCGATATTGCCGCCGTAGACGTGAATACTGATAGAGACGCTATCCGACAGGGCATTGCTTACCCGGTGAATGTCGCCGTCGCGGGAAGAGACCTTTTCCACCTCGCCGGGGGAGAGGCGCTCGGCAAGGCCGCTGGCCACCGGCTGACCACGCTCGTCCAGACGGTAGCGTTGATTCTCTTCCGCACCGCGCAGCATACCGATGGCACCCCATACCCGATGGTCGTGAATCGGCGTCGATTGCCCCGGCCCCCAGACGAAACTCACAATGGAAAAACGCTGCCCGGAGTCGGCATGCAGCAGATACTGCTGATAGTGGTGGGGATGCGGCAGGGTGTACTCCTCCGGCAACCAGTCATCTTTTTTCACCAGCGTCGCCAGGCGCAGGGCTACGGCGTCGAGGAGGGCCGCCTCGTCGGCAAACTCGCGATGCAGAGCATCAACGTCTTGAATAAACTGGCGTAATTTTTCCACTCGCGTTGCGGTCATAGTCGCTTCCTGTTGTCGGGACTGGTCTTTACGCTAGCAAAGGCGTTAATATAATTAAAATGCAATTTCCGCATATATTAATATGCAAAAATCACATTAAGGATTCTATGCGCATCGACGACATCGACGCTCTGCTGGCCACCGTGCAGTTTTCCTCCCTGAATCAGGCCGCTGAATATCTTGGTATTACCCAATCGGCGATTACCCGCCGCCTCCAGCGTCTGGAGCAAACCCTGAACGTGACGCTGCTGGAGCGCCAGACCCGACCGCTTACCCTGACCGCCGCCGGACATCGGGTTTACGAGCAGTGTCTGAGCATCAAGCGGGAAACTAAAAAGCTGTACGGCCTGCTCGACCCTGAGGCGGAGCCGCACGGCATCCTGCGCCTCGGCGTGCCGCAAAGCGTGGCGGAAATTGCGCTGCAACCGGCGCTGGCCGCGCTGCGCCAACAGTTTCCCGCCCTGCAACCACAGGTCACCTGCGGCTGGAGCGGGCTGTTGCAAAGGCGGCTGGAGAGCGTCGAACTGGATGGGGTGCTGGCGATGGGGCCTGAACAACTGAGCTTTGCTGAGGGCTACAGCGGGCGGCTGCTTTGCCCGCTGGATATTGTGGTGATTGCGGCGAAAAGCTGGCGTCTGCACGCCGGAGCGCTGCGGGACTGTGCGGAGAAAGGCTGGGTGCTGAATCCCGACGGCTGCGGCCTGCGGGCGGGGCTAATCCGCGAGCTGCACTCGCAAGGGCTGCGTTTAGCGCTCAATGTGGAAACCGCAGGCGCCCAGTTGCAAATTAGCCTGGTGGCTCAGGGGCTGGGATTGGGCCTGGTACCGCGCGCGGCTCTGGCCGCCAGCCCATGGCGCGATGAAGTGACGGTGCTGACTCTTGCGGATTTTCAACCCGAGGTGCATCTGTGGTTGGTTAACGCGCAGAATCTGGCTAACCTGAGCCAGCCGCTGACTTTTTTTGCCGCTAAGGTCGTTCAGCAGCTTAATGTATCTGACTGAAAAGCAGATAAAATTTATTTAAATGCCTGTATTGCATATTAAGATATGATAAAAATGCATTTTGCTCATTAAGAGCCTGTGTATAGGGTAATGAAAACGCGCCGCCGCTGCGGCCCATTCGTTATCCTGATACAAGGAGTTCTGTATGAGCATTCAGTTTCTCGGCATGATCGGTCATCGCCTGTCGTCGGAAACCATCGCCCCGGTTGGCCCGATTTTTGACCGCGACTACATCGTGCGCTTTGCGCAAACCCACGAGGCTGCCGGGTTCGACCGCCTGCTGGTGGGCCACTGGTCCGATCAACCCGATGGATTTCTGGTGACCGCGCTGGCCGGGCTGTCGACGCAAAACATCAGCTTCCTGCTGGCGCATCGCCCCGGTTTTGTCTCGCCAACCCTTGCAGCGCGTAAATTCGCTACCCTTGAACACCTGCTGGGTGGACGCCTGGCGGTGCATATCATCAGCGGCGGTAATGATGCCGAGCAGCGCCGCGATGGCGATTATCTCGACCATGATCAGCGATATGCGCGCACTGATGCCTTTCTCGATACCCTCCGCAAGGTCTGGACTGCCGAACAGCCGGTGGATATCGCCAATGATTTTTATCAGGCGGAACAGGCCTGGTCGGCGATCCGCCCGCTGCAAAAGCCGCACATCCCCTTATATTTCGGCGGCTCGTCGGAAGCGGCCATTGCCGTGGCCGGAAAGCACGCCAACGTTTTCGCCCTGTGGGGAGAATCGCTGGCACAAACTGATGAAACCATCCGGCGCGTGCGGGCCGAGGCGGCGAAACATCAGCGTGAGATTGGCTTCAGCGTCTCTTTCCGCCCGATTATCGCCGACACCGAAGCCGAAGCCTGGGAAAAGGCCGAGCATATTCTGCACGTCGCCACCGAACGCGCGGCGCAAACTGAAGGCGGTTTCAAAGCCAAGCCCGATAGCGTCGGCGCGCAGCGCCTGCGGGCGACGGCGGCGCAGGGCAAGGTGGTGGATAAACGTCTGTGGACCGGGATCGCCCAACTGGTCGGCGGCGGTCACAACTCCACCGCGCTGGTGGGCACGCCAGAACAGGTTGCCGACGCGCTGCTCGACTACTACGACCTTGGCGTGCGCAATTTCCTGATCCGCGGATTCGATCCGCTGAACGATGCCCAGGAGTACGGGAAAGCGCTGCTGCCGATAACCCGTGAAAAAGCCGTCTTGCGCTCCGTTGCGGAGCGCGCATCGTGACCGATTCCGCATTCGATGATTGGTCGCGGCGGCTGACGGAGATCTGCCAGTTGATGGCGGAGCAGGCGGCCAGCCTCGACGCCAGCGGCGATTTTCCTCACCACAATATCGAACGTTTGCGCCTGCGCGGTTTTTTAAGCCTTGCTGTACCGCTGCAATATGGTGGGGCGGGAGCCGACTTAGCCCAGCTTCAGCAGGCTATCGCCGCGATTGCCTGGGGTGAACCGGCGACGGCGCTGATCGTCTGTATGCAGTACCTGCATCACCTGCGGCTGGCGGAAAATGAAAACTGGGCCGAGCCGCTGCGCCAGCAGGTTTTTCAGGATGCTGTTGAGCGGGGCGGGTTGATTAATAGCCTGCGCGTGGAGCCGGAGCTGGGATCTCCGGCACGCGGCGGCCTGCCGAAAACCGTGGCGACCCGCAGCGCGGAGGGCTGGCGAATTAGCGGCCACAAAATCTATACCACCGGCATCGAAGGCCTGAGCTGGCTGGCACTCTGGTGCCGCAGTGACGACAGTACGCCGCTGGTCGGTACCTGGCTGGTACCCCGCGACAGCGAAGGCATCAGCGTGGTGAAAAGCTGGGATCACGCCGGAATGCGTGCAACCGGCAGTCATGAAGTCATTCTGAAAAATGTGCAGGTGGCCGCAGAGAACGCGGTGGACGTATGGCCTGCCGACGAAACGCCTGCGCCGGCTGCCGAGCAGTTTCGCCTGTTTGCTAACCGCCATACGGCGCTGCTGACGGCGATTTACGACAGCGTCGCCCGCGCCGCCCGCGACTGGCTGGTGGCATGGCTGAGTGCGCGTATTCCGGGAAACCTCGGGCAGCCGCTGTCCAGCCTACCGCGAGTGCAGGAAAAAGTCGGGCAGATTGACGGTTTACTGCTGGTGAATCGCAACTTGCTGGAGAAGGCAGCGGAGCTGGGCTTTTCCGCCATCGAGGCTAATCTGGCAAAAGTCACCATTACCGACAACGCCATTCAGGCGGTGAACCTGGCGCTGGAGCTGACCGGCAATCATGGCCTGAGTCGGCAAAACCCTCTGGAACGCCACTATCGCAACGTGCTGTGCGGGCGGGTACATACCCCGCAGAGCGACAGCGCGTGGCTGGCGGCAGGCAAATACGCTTTTCAAAAATAAGGATAATTCATATGCGCATACCCAAATTCACCCGTATAGCCGGGGCGGTGATGCTGTTGGCCCTGAGCGGCTATGCGGCGGCTCAGGAGCGAATCACTCTACGCATCGCCGATCAAAAAGGCGGCATGCGTTCGCAACTGGAAGCCGCCAACGCGCTGCAAAATCTCTCGTACGACATTAAGTGGGCCGAGTTTCCGGCCGCTGCGCCGCTGGCGGAAGCGCTGAACGCCGGTGCAGTGGACGTGGGGATTATCGGCGATGCGCCGCTGCTGTTTGCGCTGGCAAACGGTGCGCCGGTCAAAGCCATCGCTGTCGATAAAAGCAATCCGGCGGGGACCGCTGTGCTGGTCTCTCCCGGCAGCCCGCTGAAAAGCGCGGCGGATTTAAAAGGCAAACGTATCGCCACCGGTAAAGGGTCGATTGGTCATTTCGTGGCGCTGAAAGCGCTGGAGCAGGCGGGCATTTCGCCCAAAGAGGTGCAGTGGGTATTTCTCGGCCCGGTGGACGCCAAAGTGGCGCTACTTAACGGCTCGGTGGATGCGTGGGCCACCTGGGAGCCGTACACCACTCAACTGGTCAAGACCGCCGAGGGGCAGATTCTGGTGAGCGGCAAAGGGCTGCTGCCGGGCAACACTTTCCTCGCCGCCACCGATGATGCGCTGAACGATTCGCAAAAACGCGCGGCGCTGCAGGATTATCTCAATCGCCTGGCCGGTGCCGAGCGCTGGGCCTACGCCAACCTTGATAGCTACGGTAAAACGCTGGGGGAAATTATTCGTTTCCCGGCGGATATTGCTCGCGCGCAGTTTGCCAATCGTCAGTCGCAGTGGCTGCGGCTGGACTCGCAAACGGTCGCCCAGCAGCAGTCAACGGCGGATTTCTACCTCGCTAACGGCCTGATCCGCGCAAAGCTCGACGTCACACCGACATTTGATAACGGTTTTAGCGTGCCTGCCGCGCAGGCTCATGCGGAGGTCGCGCCATGATGCGTTCCGGTTTTTCCCGCCGTCGTTTCTTAAAACTAACCGGCGGCGTGGCGCTGGCGGGGGCATCCCTGCCGTTATGGGCTCACGATATGGCGGCGATGGCGAGCAGCGACGAGCATCCGGCGCTGCGTCTGGCACAGCCGTACAAAATCAAGCTGGCGATAAACAAAAGCGCGGTGTGCCTCGCGCCGGTCGCCGTCGCGGAACAGCAGAAGATTTTCAGTAAATATAATCTCGACGTTGAGTTTGTTAACTTCGGCAACTCAACGGACGTACTGCTGGAGGCGATTGCCACCGGGAAGGCCGATGCCGGGGTTGGCATGGCGCTGCGCTGGCTGAAGGCGCTGGAACAGGGCTTCGACGTCAAGTTGACCGCCGGAACCCACGGCGGCTGTCTGAACTTGTTGACGGCGAAAAACTCACCGTTCGGCGGCCTGGAGAGCCTGAAAGGGCAAACCATTGGCGTCACCGATATGGCCGGGCCGGATAAAAACTTTTTTGCCATTCTGCTTAAGCGCCACGGTATCGATCCGATAAGCGATGTGCAGTGGAAAGTCTATCCCGCCGATCTGCTCAGCGTGGCGCTGGATAAACGTGAAATCGCCGCCATTAGCGGCAGCGAACCGTTTAGCTATCGCCTGCTGGAAACCGGTAAATATCAGCTTATCGCCAGCAATATGACCGGCGATTACTCCAACCTGAGCTGCTGCGTGCTGGGCGTCAGCGGGACCCTGGCGCGAGACCACAAACCCGCCGCCGCCGCGCTCACTCAGGCGATTCTTGAAGCGCACAGCTACGCCGCTGAACACCCGGAAAGCGTGGCGCAATCCTTCCTGGCCCATGCGCTCAATACCAATGAAGCGGAGGTCAGCGGGATCCTTCATGGACAAGGGCACGGACATCACGCGGTGGGCGAGGCGTTTGTCAAAGAGCTGACGCAGTACGCGGTGGACCTTCAGCGCGTACAGGTGATCAAACCGGGAACCGATCCTCATCAGTTTGCGGAGAGTATTTATGTCAACGTTTTCGCCTGAACGGGTTCTGTCGCGCCAGAGCAGCGGCAGGCCGCTGTGGAATGAAGGCCTGCTGGCTGGCGTATTGTGGCTGCTGGGTGGTTTTTTTACTCTCGCCTGGCCGGATGTCGGTCGGCGCTGGCCGTTTAGCGAAGGTTGGGCGCTGGCTCAGCTCACCGTCGGCGGGGGATTACTGCTGCTGGCGCTGAGCTACCGCTACTGGCGGCAGCGGGGCGCGCGGTTGCAGCATGCCGGGAAATGGCTGGCGCTGCTGCCGGTGCTGTTTGCTATATGGGAAGGACTGACGGCGAAGACGGCGTTTCTGCCGGTACCGTTTTTCGCGCCGCCGCAGGCGCTGATTGAAGTGCTGCACGATGACTGGCCGCGCCTGCTTGACAGCCTTCTGCATTCGCTGGGGCTGCTTGGGCTTGGCGTGCTGCTCGGCACCAGCTGCGGTTTTATCAGCGGTCTGGCGATCGGCTGGTCTCAGCGTATCGGCTACTGGGTACATCCCGTTTTGCGCCTGCTGGGGCCGGTGCCGTCCACCGCGCTGCTGCCGCTGTGTCTGTTTATTTTCCCTTCGAGCTTCGGCGCCAGCGTTTTTCTGATTGCGCTCAGCACCTGGTTCCCGGTGACCGTGCTGACCTGGTCCGGGGTGATCGGCATCGATAGGGCATGGTATGACGTGGCGCGGACCCTGGGGGCCAGCCAGCGCTTTCTGATCCTGCGGGTGGCGATCCCCGCCGCGTTGCCAAACGTGTTTGTCGGCCTGTTTATGGGCCTCGGCGCGTCATTTTCGGTGCTGATCGTCGCTGAGATGGTGGGGGTAAAATCCGGGATTGGCTTTTATCTGCAATGGGCGCAGGGCTGGGCGGCGTATCCCAATATGTACGCGGCGCTGCTGGTGATGGCGTTGTTGTGCTCCGGCCTGATTAGCGGGCTGTTTATGGTACGCGACAGGCTGCTGAGCTGGCAGCGGGGAGGAATGCAATGGTAACCGCGACGATAAGTTCTCAGGCGATATCTACCGGCGCAACGGTATCGATTAGCCATCTGCATCATGCTTTTACGCTTGGCAAACAGGCGGTACCGGTACTGGAAAATATCAGCCTGCAGCTGCGGCCCGGAGAGAGCGTCGCGCTGCTTGGGCCGTCAGGCTGCGGTAAATCGACCCTGTTGCGGCTGCTGGCGGGGCTGGAGGCGCAGCAGAGTGGGCACATTCAGATTGATGAGGCGGCAATGGATGGACCTGGGCCCGAGCGAATTCTGGTGTTTCAGGACCCGACGCTCTACCCGTGGCTGACGGTACGGCAAAACGTGCTGCTGGGGCCGCAGGCGCAGGGTAAGAAGGGACTTGAGCCGAAGGCCGACGCGCTGATTTCACGGATGGGGCTTGAGGCGTTTAGCGAGGCCTGGCCGCGACAGCTCTCCGGCGGCATGGCGCAGCGTGCGGCACTGGCGCGCGCGTTGTTAAATGAACCGCGCCTGCTGTTATTAGACGAGCCGCTGGGCAAACTCGATTCGCTCACCCGCATCAGTATGCAGCGGGAGCTGATTGCGCTGTGGCAGCAGCAGGGCTATACCAGCTTGCTGGTCACCCACGATATTGAAGAGGCGCTGCTGCTGTGTGAACGGGTGTTGGTGATGTCGCCGCGTCCGGGCAGAATTATCGCTGAGTTCTCGCTCCCGCTTGAGTTTCCTCGCCATCGCGATAATCCGTTATTATTACAGCATCGTCAGGATATTTTGCGTATTCTTGGCCAGGAAGAGGATTGGTAAGTTGTTGATACCGGGTCTGTGTGGCCCGGTAATAGTCTGTGGCTTTACTCCTGAAACTGCTTGTAATATCTTTCGGTAAAAATATCCAAAACAAGGAATAAGTTTTGCGAAAAATAACGTTGCGAAAGACAACTATTGCCATGATATGCATGGCCTACCCCTCAGTATCCTATTTACAACCGCTGCCACAGGAAAAATCTGAGCCTATAACATTCATCGCTCAAATAGATAAGATTGATATTGGTAAAACCGCTATCGGTAAAGATATGAAGCTGCTGTTAGCCGATCGCTTCTATTTTAAAAGTAAGACGCCCTGTAACCGGGATACGCTTTCAGCCCGTCCTCAATCATTCGGTTTGACGCCTAAAGCATATGCTGAAAAAATTCGTAGTCTGGTGCCGGCAGTTCTGGACGATCGTTATTTTTATTTCACCGTCGATCAATGCGATGGTGAAGGCACGTCGATGTTGACCGACATCGAAATATGTACCGAGGCGCTGTGCGGCGCAGAGTATATGAAAAAATCCCTCTATATTTGGCTGAATGGAGAGATCAAGGCCACGGTGAAGCGCAGGGCAGAGTTGTTTGTTGAACTTCCTCTTCCCTTTGATAAAGAGAAAAAGCTGTGGAAAGTGGTCGGCTGGTATATTGAACCCCAGGAGGGTAATGCCGGGAAAAAACGGATGGCTTTTGAGGGGTATACCGACGAAGAGTCATTTAAACAACAACGGTTTATCGGTGAGTTGAAATCCTGGTATAAGAGTGGAAACATCAGCGGTACCGCTAATTATAATCATGAAGGCAATCTGCAAGGCCGTTATGATGCATATTATGATGAAAAAGATAAAAAGGCTGAAACAGCGGTATTCGCCAATGGTTTAATCAATGGGGAATATATTGTCTATTATAAAAATGGCGCGATAGAGAGCCAGCGTCAGTTTGTTGACAATAAGATTGCTGACGGTGAATGTCCTCATTATTATGAGGATGGCAGTATTAAGCAGCAGCACAGCTATCTGAATCAACATCTGGAAGGCCCGGCGTTCGAATATTTCGCTGATGGCAAAATCAAAGAAAAATCAACTTACCGCCAGGGTAAGGTCGTCGGCGAGAAAATTATCTATTTTCCTTCAGGACAGGTTCGCTTAATTTTTCATAAAAATGACAGCGGTAATGATGATGGCGTTAGTGAGGAGTACAGCGAAGAAGGGAAGCTGATATCCACATCAACCTATAAAGACGGCAAACAGCTGGCGAAAAAAAGCTGGTACGAGAACGGTCAATTAAAACAGGAAGAGATTTTTGATAGCGAAGGCCGCAGGGATGGTGTGGCAAAAGAGTGGTTTGCCAACGGTCAGATTAATACCGCAGTAAGCTATAAACAGGACGTTAAGGACGGTAGCGCCGAAGAGTGGCAGGAAAACGGTCAGCCTAAATCACTTTACCTCTATAAAAACGGTAAGCTTGACGGTGAGTCTAAATACTGGAATGAGCGGGGTAAATTACTTTATACCACGATGTATAAAGATGATAAAAAGAACGGCCCGGACCGCCGCTGGAGCGAAAATACGGGGAAAATGATCGAAGAAATTGATTATGTCGATGACATCAAAAATGGTATGAAAAAAACGTTTAACGATCGTACGGGAAAATTATTAAGCGCTGTACCTTATGTTGACGGAGATCTGCACGGTACGGAAGAAACCTATGGTCCAGATGGCGTCAGCGTTATCCGCTGTTATCGTAAAAACGAGCAGCTGGCGGCGTTGTACAAACCTACGGAAATCACTAATCGAGCGAATCAGGGAGATGCTGCCGCACAGTATGAACTGGGAAAATATCTCCTGACTTGTACCGACTCTGCCGCTGGAATGGCATGGTTAGAAAAAGCGGCTAAGCAGGGAGGGATGAAAGAAGCCGCTGAAGCGCTCAGACAGTACAAGAAGACGGAAAATCAAAACTAAAAGGAATTATTAGAATGAAAACTAAATTATCTCAACTGTCGCTATTAACCCTGGCTACGCTGTTTTCAACCCATGTCATGGCGCAAAGTCAGCAACAGCCGGATGTTTATTCCGTTGTTGAACGCAAGCTTGAAAAGGCGGTGCCGCTGTCTGACAATTCCACTTTCTCTTCACAAGACCCGTGGTTTGAGCTGCAAAGGGAAATGTTTATGTACGGCCCGATGGAGAGAGCCGATGCATTATTGAAGAAGCTGGACACGCAATCGAAAGAGGCAAAGTTCGCGCTGAATTTCTCTGCCAGCTGGCTTGCCGAAAACGTTTCGCCGGAAGCGGGGCTGGAGTTCCTGGCTAAAATTGGCCTGAAACAGCCTTCCTCAATGGCTTCTTATGAAAGCTATATCAACGCCTGGGTCAAGAATAAACAGCCGGAGCCGGCCCTGGCGCTGCTGAGCAAATCCAATGCGACGATTAAAGCGTATTACTTCCCCATTGTTTTAACCGCTTATCAATCTGACCCCGATCGGGCCGCCGCGCTATATGAAAAAAACTATGGTACCGAAGCGGTATCGCTGCCCTCGCAGCTCAAAATGCTGGTGATTATCGCGAAGGGTTATCAGGCGAAAAATGATATTCCCAACGTCACCGTATATGCCGATAAAGCGCTGGCGATGCTGGACGCGATCATCGCCGAGAAGAAAAATCTTGAAGCCGCCTACTATGAGCAATATATCGATTTACTTAACCTGTATGCCTTTGTTGGTAATAAAGATAAAGCCATTGCCTTATCCGAAAGGTTAACCAGGGCGACGGGGGATAGCGGCAGCTATTATGAGCATTCATTGCCGGGGCTGCTGGCGTTTTATAAAAATAATAACCTGCGGTTACTTTATTCAGTCGCGTTATCGGACCGAATTGTTCAGATCGATAAAGCGTTTGCTTTCGAGCCAAAACCGCAGGATGAGCTAAATCTGATTAGGCTGCTGTTTAATATTGGTGAAAAAGATCTGTTTGAACAGCGCGTGGACAAACTGATGACCGCGCTAGAATATGCCTGTTACGACAATAATTATTGCTACGAAAATAAAATGCAGGCGTTGCAGTATCTTTTTGAGCGTAAACAGGATGCGTTAGCGGATAAATACTTAAATACGCTTATCGCTGAGTCACAGGGGCAGCGTTTTGACCCGTGGGAGAGTGCGACCAAAAGGATCGCAAAAAGTCTGATGGAGATGGGGCGTTCTACCGAAGGACAAAAGCTTGCCGTGAATGCCGAGGCTATTTACCTCGCTGAAGCGAACAATAATCCGGGCAGAAGAATGGCGCGGCCCTATCAAACTCTCGCTGAGTTTTACAGCTATGCCAACGATACCGTTAACGCCCGGCGGGTTCTGCATGAGCATGTCCCGGATGTTGAATCCTATACGATGATTGATTTTTATATGCGGGCGAAAGAGTGGGATAAAGCCCGGGAGCTAATGGTTGGTGAAGAGAGAATTGATAGCCTGAATTTGACGTTGCTGCAAAATCTCTGCGTTACCAGCACGCCGGTATGTATCCAGCACCTCACTTTTACGCTGAATAAGCTAACCACTCAGGTGCCGATAACTTTTAAAGATGCTTCCGGGAACGAGCAGCTGTATCAGGTGGGTAAGATTTTCCATTCACTGGACATCAAGCCGACGGCTGAACAGCAGCAGCTCATTCAGACGCTGTATGACAACGCCGGGGCGATTAAGAAAAACCGTTAACCCTGTTTTCCCCGGTAGCCTCATTGGACTACCGGGGAACGCTATCAACTTAAAAATCCATTTTCACCGTAAACTGCACTTCGCGCGGGTCACCAATTTGGTTACCGAGGTTATTGGTGCCGATAGATGACGTGTAATAGGTCTTATCGAACAGGTTCTTCACGTTAACTTGTAAGGTAACCGGATATTGCAGCTTCATCTTATAGGCCGCGAACACATCCGCTACCGCGTAGCCCTGCAGATAATAATCCGCGCCGTTGGTGCCGGAACGCTTGCTGACCGCCCGACCGCCGCCGCCAATCGTCAGGGTATTGCTGTCGTAGACGTTATGAATGTCATAGCTCAGGAACAGCGAACCTGTGTGCTTAGGTACGTTCGGCAGCGGTTTGCCCTGGTAATCCGGATCATCGGTGACTTTCGCGTCGGTATAGCCGTAGCTGGCGATCACGCTCAGGTTATCGGTCAACGATCCTGCTACATCCACTTCCACGCCGCGCGAGCGGACCTTACCGGCGGTTTTCGCGATGGTTTCATCGCCCACCGCTTCGGTGTAGAGGACGTTGCGTTTATCAATATCAAACAGCGCGATATTGGCGGTAACACCGTTGAACAGCTCAAACTTCGCGCCTAATTCGTATGCGGTAGACTCTTCCGGCGGCAGGTTGCCGATATAGCTGGCGATAGAAGACTGCGGCATAAACGACTGCGCCACGTTACCGAACAGCGAGACGGACGGGGTCAGCTTGTAGACCAGGCCAACTTTTGGTGTCCATTTCTGGTCGCTGCTGTCGGTATTGACGTTAAATGGACGACCTTTACCCGCGTACTGGGTGTAATACTGATAGCGCACCCCGGCGACGGCTATCCATTTATCGCTCAGATAGAGCGCGTCCTGAACATAGCCCGCATAGCTCTCCTGCTGAATACGCTGGTCGCTATCGGATGCCGAAACGCTGGAGCACTTGTCGACCGTGCCGTAGACCGGGTTGTAGATATTGAACCCTTTCACGTTTTTACAGCGGATCATATCGGTACGCAGCAGATCGTAATTCTCGTACGCCAGGCCGGTGAGGATCTCGTTATAGAAACCGCCTATCACCACGTTACCCTGCAAATCCGCCCGCGTGGAGTGCATTTTCTGGGTTGAGCCGTGGGTGGCGTCGACGCGGCGGGTCAGGTCTCCGGTCGCTGAATCATAAGCCATCACGCGAGCCTGGTTATCGTTGTAGTGATCCTGGCTGTAGCTGTAGTCAAAGCGTGCGGTCCAGGCATCACTCAGGCGGTATTCCGCATTCAGCTGCGCGAGATCGGAATAACCGTCGGTAATGTTAAACGGTTCATCGAAACGCGTTTTGCGATCGACGTTAACCGCGTGGCCGGTGTTCAGATCGAAGATAGTGCCGCGATCGAACGGGGTGCTGTAGTTACGGTGTGAATACGAAACGTTTACCGTCGCCTGTTCGCCGAACCAGGTCAGGGAAGGGTTGATAAAGCTGCTCTTCTCTTTACCGAAATTGCGCCAGTAGTCTTCATTCTGATATTCGCCAATCAGCCGGTATGCCAGCTGCGTCCCTTCAATGGGGCCGGTAACGTCAAACTGACCGGTGCCGCCGCCAAAGCTGGTGGACGTAGCGGAAACAGAGCCGCCGAAGGTGCGCTCCGGGCGTTTGGTGACGACGTTTATCAATCCGCCGGGGTCGAGAATACCGTACAGCGTTGAGGCCGGGCCTTTCAGTACTTCGACACGTTCGGTGGAGGCAGTAAAGCTGCGCGGTAGCACGGTACGCAGCCCGTTGGTCATTATCGAGCCGTCGCGGTTAGCACCAAAGCCGCGGCGGGTAAAAGCATCCTGGGTCCCGCCGAGGGTGTTCGTTTGCACGACGTTGGCGACGTTATACAGCGCCTCGTCGAGGTTAGTTGCGTGCTGATCCTGGAGTACTTTATCGCTGACGGTATTGACCACCTGCGGGATATCCAGCATCGGCATCGAGGTTAACGTGGCGGTCGAAGTATTGACCGGTTGATAGCCGTTGGTGGCGTTCTGCTGCGCGCTGTCGGCCACGACTGTCATGGTCTCGTCAGCGGTTTTTTTTGTTTTATCGGCGCTATTTTCTGCTGCCAATAATCCCGGTGAGGTTAAAAAAATCAGTGAAAAAAGCGCACGCCCTTTTAATGCCGAAAAAGGGACATTCAATTGAGTCATTTTCTTGTTTCTCGTGAACGAACCTCGCCTTTGCGGGAGGTAAAGCCAATAAAATCATTGCCCTGGAAAATAGATCTATCTGTTTTTCACGCTATTCTGCGTCCAGATATGTAATTGAGAATCATTCAATCACGAAGAAATGTAGTAGTAAACGTTATGTAAGATAAAAAATCAGCAAAAATAATAATCAATGAATTAGCCGTGTAAGGGAACGATGATTTTCTTTTATTTTATTGTTTTTATTGATTATTAAATCTAATTCTTGTTGTGTGGTTTTTGGTAGTCACTTACCGTAGCCTACGTGGTGATAGGGTATTGACTACTACATTCATCCACCGCATGATCAAAAGAGAATGAGATTTATTTTTGTTTGAGTGCGGAACGAGCGGGCCAGGCGCCACGCCGTTGGGCGCGGGAGCGAATTATGCCACAGCGGGTGTTGCCTGCAGAGCAGGGGATCGTCCTGGATTCCCTGTCGGCCGGATATGGCCAGACGCTAATTGTCGATAATATTCATCTGACCATCCCCCAGGGGAAAATGACGGTACTGGCCGGAGCCAACGGCTCGGGTAAATCGACGCTGCTGTCGACCATCGCCCGGATGCTTAAGCCGCTGGGCGGCTGCGTGCGCCTGGACGGTGAGGTGATTCACCAGATGCCGACCCGGGAGGTTTCCCGCCGGTTGGGTATTTTGCCGCAATCGCCTCTGACCCCCGAAGGGCTGACGGTTTTTGAACTGGTCTCTCGTGGTCGCTACCCCTGGCAGGGGCTGATGCGTCAGTGGTCCGACGCCGATGAAAGGGCTGTAGAAGAGGCGCTCCGGCTTACCGGCACCGCCGAATTTGCCCATTTACCGGTTGATAGCCTCTCCGGCGGCCAGCGCCAGCGCTGCTGGATTGCGATGGCCCTCGCGCAGCAAACGGCGACCATTCTGCTGGATGAACCTACTACCTGGCTCGACCTGCGCTATCAGGTCGATATCCTCGAATTACTGCAAACCTTAACTCGCGAGCATGGTCGCACCGTGGTGACCGTTCTGCATGACCTGAACTTTGCGGTGAACTATGCCGACACGCTGGTGTTTCTCAAAAAAGGGCAGATTGCCGGGGTGATTAGTGAAAAGGATGTTTGTACCCCGGAGCTGATTAAAACCGTCTTTGACGTTGATGTGCAGATGTCGTTTAACCCGCAGACGGGTAAACCCTTCTTCATGCCGTTTCGCGTTCGCGAGGAGAGCGCTTTATGAGCGCCTCTGCGCTGCTCCTGCATCGCCGACAATCCCGGCCCCGGCTGGCGCTGGTACTGCTGAGTCTTTTGCTGCTTGGCGGTTCGCTGGTGCATCTCGGGCTCGGTGCGCGCTGGATTGCGCCGCAAACGGTGATTCAGGCGCTTTTTCATTACGATCCGCGCAACTTCGATCACCGCATTATTGTTGATTTACGCCTGGTACGCCTGGCGGCAGCGCTGCTGACCGGCGCGGCGCTTGGCGTGGCGGGCCTGCTGCTGCAAACCGTGATTCGCAACCCGCTGGGCGAGCCGCATATTCTTGGCCTGAACGCCGGAGCCTCGCTGGCGGTGGTGGCGACTTCGGCGCTGGGAATTAGCCTCGGCGGCGAGGCGTTAGCCAGACCGCTGACCGCCGCCTGCGGCGCGGCGCTGCTGTTTGGCGGCGTGATGTTGCTGTCGTCCTCCGGGCGCGGCGGGGCGACGCCGCTGCGCATTACTCTGTGCGGCGTGGCGCTATCGGCGTTTGCCTCGGCGGTGACGGCGGCGATCCTGATCCTTGATGAACAAACGCTGCTGGCGATGCGTACCTGGCTGGCGGGCGACCTGGCAGGTCTGAGCTGGCAAACGTTGCGCTCCGCGCTGGTTCCGGCGCTGGCGGGGCTGAGCATTGCGCTGGTGCTGGCTCCGCGCCTGAACGTGCTGGCGCTGGGCGATAAGGTTGCGCTTGGGCTGGGGGTGAAGATTGTGCAGACCCGGCTGCTGGGGCTGGCCGCCATCGCGCTGCTTTGCGGTTCCGCGGTGGCGGTAGCGGGTCCGATTGGCTTTGTGGGTCTGGTGGTGCCGCATGTGGTGCGTCGTTTGGTGACTGAAGATATTCGCCTGGCGCTGCCTCTGGCCGCGCCGGTTGGCGCGCTGGTGCTGCTGTTAGCAGATATCGCCGCCCGCACGCTGGTTGCTCCTCAGGAGCTGGCCACCGGGGCGATGACCGCGCTGGTCGGCGCGCCGGTATTTATTTTTATCGCCGCGAGGTTCTTTAAATGAAGAGCGCTGCCCGTCGTGCCGGATTTCGTCCTGTAACCACCGGTTCTTATCATCTGCTGCTGCGCCCGGCGGCGCTGAGAATCGCTAGCGGGTTGTTGCTGGTGATCCTGCTGCTGGCGCTATTCGGTCTGACGCGCGGCAGCTTCCCTATGCCCTCCGGGACGTTGCTCCAGGCGCTGCTGGCTCCGGAAAACGTGGCTGAACAGCAGCGTTTTATCTTGTTTGATATCCGTCTGCCGAGGCTATTTATGGCGCTGCTGTGCGGAGCGATGCTCGGGTTGGCCGGGGCGGCGATGCAGAGCATTACCCGCAACGGTCTGGCGGATCCCGGGCTTATCGGTGTGAAAGAGGGGGCCAGCATTGTGGTGTTGGCGCTGGTGCTGTTCTTCCCGGCAGTGGGACTCGTCTGGCGGCCGCTGGCGGGGATGCTCGGCGGCGTGCTGGTGGCACTGCTGGTTCTGTTGCTGGCCCGCGACTGCTCGCGGCCGCGCTTTATTCTGATCGGTATTGGCGTGTCGTGGACGCTGGCGGCAGCGGTTGGCATTTTCATGACCACCGCAGACGTGCGTGACGTGCAGACGGCGATGATCTGGCTGGCCGGCAGTCTACATGCGGCGACCTGGCCGCTGCTGGTTGTGGCGTTCTGCTGGGCGTTGCCGGGGGCGCTGATTCTGTTTCTTACCGCCCGGGCCGCTGATGCGGCGCTGCTGGGCGACCGGACCGCCATCGGTCTCGGCGTGCGTTTGCAACAACTGACTCTGCTGCGCTTTTTCGCGCCGGTACTGCTGACTTCCGCCAGCGTTTCCTGCGTCGGCAGCCTGGGTTTTGTGGGCCTGATGGCACCGCATATGGCGCGTTTTTTACTGCGCGGCGGCCAGGTAGCGCTGCTCAGTGGCAGCGCGTTGATTGGCGCACTGCTGGTGTTAGTGACCGATACCCTGGGGCGCCTGGCTTTTGCTCCGCTACAAATTCCGGCGGGAATTGTGATTGCTCTGGTCGGCTGCCCGTTTTTTATTGTGCTGCTTTGGCGTCGTCGTGACGCCTTGTAAATCAAAAGGATTGCTATGCGCTGGTTCATTTCTCTGCTGGTTTTAATGACGGGCGTCGCCACGGCGGCCGATACGCAAACATTTACTGATGACTTAGGCCGGACGGTGACCGTCCCGCTGCACCCGCAGCGCATTGTGTCGATGCACGATCTGGATATCACCATTCCGCTGATCGAGCTTGGGGTGCCGCCGGTCGCCAGCCACGGACGGACCCGTCCTGACGGCAGCCATTTTCTCCGTTCCAGCGCGCAGTTAACCGGGATCGATTTCGATAACAGCGCGATTCAGTTTATCGGCACGGCGGATATCGACCTTGAAGCCGTCGCCGCAGCAAAGCCGGATTTGATTATCACCGAGAACAGCCGCCACGTTTCGGTTGAACAACTGGAGAAGATTGCCCCGACGGTGAGCATTGACCACCTGCAGGGCAGCGCGCCGCGCATTTATAGCAAGCTCGCCCAACTGACCGGCACCCAGCCGCGGTTATTGATCCTCGAACGCCGCTATCAGGAGCAGATTAAGCAGTTGAAGGCGACGGTGGATACGCAAAAGATTGTCGTGTCGGTGATTCAGGCCAATAACGGCAAGGTTACCGTGCATCACTCTTATCATGCTCTGGGACGCGTGCTGCGCGATGCCGGGTTCCGCTTCCCGCCGCTGATTGACAAGATACCCGATGGCCAGCGCATTGACGTGAGTGCCGAACAGTTACCGGAGCTGGATGCAGATTTCGTATTCGCCACCTGGCGCTCGGATACCGGCGGCAAGCCGCAGGATGAGCTACAGGCGATGGAGGGCGTAATGCCGGGCTGGTGTGATTTTATGCGCGCTTGTCGCACCGGGCGCTATATTCTGCTGCCGCGTGAAGATGTTATTTCTAACTCGTTTGCCGCGTTAACGCTGATGGTCGCCCAGGTACAGTCGCATATTGCCGGACGACCGCTGCCTGAGGGATTGAAATGAGAACGGCAATAAAGAGAGAGAGGGGGCGGGTTGACCTGTTCGGCGAGCGTTTTCGCGCCCGCGCGCATCAGTTGTCGCCGCGTCTGCTGGCGGTGGTCAGCTATATCAATGATAACCGCGAAGTGGTACTGGAGCGCACGGCCATGGAGATAGCTACCGCGACGAACACCTCGGATGCCACGGTGGTGCGGGCGATTCAGGCACTGGGTTTTGCCGGACTGCGTGAATTAAAGCAGACCATGGAGCGCTGGTTTGGCCCGTCGGTGACCTCGTCGGAAAAAATGCTTTCGACGGTGAGCGAGCTCTCCAGCGATATCAATTCAAGTATTGATTTCGTGCTGGAGGGGCATCAGCGGGCCTGCGAGGTACTCTCTCGTCCTGATAACCGCGCGGCGGTGGCTCAGGCGGTGGCGTTGCTCACTGATGCGCGCCAGGTAGGGATTTTTGGTATCGGCGCGTCGGGCATTCTGGCGGAGTATACCGCCCGGCTGCTGAGCCGCATTGGCCTGCCTTCGTACGTGATGAATCGCACCGGATTTAGCCTCGCCGAGCAGCTAATCAGCCTGCAGCGGGGCGACGTGCTGATTATGATGGGGCAAAAATCGCCGCATCGGGAGGGAATGACCACCCTGCGTGAAGCTCGCCGATTGGGGATCCCGACCATTCTGCTCACCCAGGCGGTGGATTCCCGCTTTAGCCAGGAAGCGCAGGTGGTTATCGACGTGCCGCGCGGCGGCGACAACGGACGGGTACCGCTGCACGGTACGGTGCTGGTGTGCCTGGAGATGATCGTGCTGTCGGTGGCCTCCACCGCGCCGCAAAAGACGGTGAAATCGATGAAGCGGATCAATGAATTGCACCGGGCTATTGGTAAATCCGGCGGTAAACGAAGCTAAATATAAGATAATTCACCACCGGGACGGTTTCCGGTTGCATGCCATGCTGACTCTGTGTATTTTTATGCAAAATTAATGCATAAAATGGAGTTGTCATGGTTAAGAATTGGATGAAAGCATGCTGCCTGGTCGCAGCGATGATCGGCACCGCGCAGGCGGCTCAGCAAACTTACGTGGTGGGCTCCGGTGGAACCTATCGTCCGTTTGAGTTTGAGAACAGCCAGAAACAGCTGGAAGGTTTTGATATTGATATCATCAAAGCGATCGCTAAAGCGGAAGGTTTTGATATCAAACTGGTTAATACCCCGTGGGAAGGGATTTTTGCTACCCTGAGCACCGGCGACCGCGACATCATTATTTCCGGGATCACCATCACCGATAAGCGTAAGCAGATGGTTGATTTCTCAGCCCCGTATTTCCCCGCAGAGCAGTCCATCGTCGTTCCAGCGGACTCGAAAGTCACTTCGCTTGAAGCGCTGAAAAGCGAGAAAGTTGGCGTGGTGAACTCCAGCACCGGCGATATCGTGGTTTCTGATGTCCTGGGTAAAAACAGCACCTCTATCAAGCGTTTTGATAACACCCCGCTGATGCTGCAGGAGCTGTTTGAAGACGGCGTGAGCGCGGCGGTAGGCGACGTTGGCGTGGTGAAATACTACATCAAACAGCACCCGGAGAAGCAGTTCAAACTGGTGCCGGACGCCAAATTTGAACGTCAGTATTTCGGCATTGCGGTAGCGAAAGGCAACAGCGAGCTGCAGGCGAAAATCAACGCCGGTTTACAGAAAATCGTTGCTGACGGCACCTACGCCAAAATCTATAAAACCTGGTTCGACGAGAACGTCCCGACGCTGCCAGCGCAATAATTCGCTTTTTGTTTTCATCACGGCTATCGACACTGGCGATAGCCGTATTTTTTAGGGAAGGGTTATGACGGCATTCCGTTGGGAGATTATCGAGGAGTACGGTCCGCTGTTTATGGACGGTGCCCTGATGACCATCAAATGTACCATTATCTGCGTGATCCTCGGCACCTTGTGGGGCCTGACCCTCGGGCTGGGGCGAATGGCGAAAGCCGAGCACGGGGTATGGAAATACGTTCTGCGTTACCTGGTGCAGTTTCCGGTGCGCTTTTACGTCAGCGCGTTTCGCGGTACGCCGTTGTTTGTGCAAATCATGGTGGTGCACTTTGCGCTGGTGCCGCTGTTTATCAACCCCCGCGACGGTCTGCTGGTGACCAGCGGCATGATGAGCGCTGATTTCGCCCGCGAGCTGCGCTCCAACTACGGCGCGTTTCTCTCCTGTATTGTGGCGATTACCCTCAATGCCGGGGCCTACGTTTCCGAAATTTTCCGCGCCGGTATTCAATCTATTGATAAAGGGCAGATGGAAGCCTCCCGCGCGCTGGGAATGCCGTGGTGGAAAACCATGCGCCAGGTGATTCTGCCGCAGGCGTTTCGCCGCATCCTCCCGCCGCTGGGCAATAACGCTATCGCCATCGTCAAAGACTCCTCGCTGGCTTCAGCCATCGGTCTGGCGGATCTGGCCTACGCCGCGCGTACCGTTTCCGGCGCTTACGCCACCTACTGGGAACCCTACCTGACCATCTCTCTGGTGTACTGGGTTATTACTTTCCTGCTGGCGCAGCTGGTTAACCGTCTGGAAAAGAGGTTTGGCAAGAGTGATTCACATTCATAATTTACACAAGCGCTTTGGCGACAGCCATGTTCTGCGCGGCATCAGCTGTGATATCAAACCGCAGGAAGTGGTCTGCATTATTGGTCCGTCCGGATCGGGGAAAAGTACCTTTCTGCGCTGCATGAACGCGCTGGAAACGGTCAGCGAAGGCGAAGTTGAGGTGAACGGTTTTGCCGCCCACGATCGCGCCACTGACATTAATAAGATGCGCGAAAGCGTCGGTATGGTTTTTCAGCGCTTTAATCTGTTCCCGCACAAAACGGTACTGGAAAACCTGATTATGGCCCCGATGAGCCTGCGCGGTATGGCGCGAGCCGAGGCGGTACATCTGGCGGAAGCGCTGCTGGCGAAGGTGGGCCTGAGCGACAAACGCGACGCCTGGCCTTCAAGCTTATCCGGCGGGCAGCAGCAGCGCGTGGCGATTGCCCGTGCGCTGGCGATGAAGCCGTCGATCATGTTGTTCGATGAGCCGACCTCAGCGCTGGATCCGGAGCTGGTGGGCGACGTGCTGGAGGTGATGAAAAATCTTGCCAGCGAAGGAATGACCATGGTTATCGTGACCCACGAAATGGGCTTTGCCCGAGAAGTGGCCGACCGGGTTATCTTTATCGATCAGGGGATTATTCAGGAAGAGGGCAAACCGGCGCAGATCTTTAGCGCGCCGACCAACCCGCGCACCGCTGAGTTTCTGAGTAAAGTGCTGTAACGGCTATCAGCCCCGGCGGGCGTTGTGCCGCCGGGGGACTATCTGAATGATTTTGTTGCTTATTCCATGGAGGATACTAATGTTAAGGAAGATTTTTATTCCACCGGTTTTGCTGCTGCTGTTTTTGCTTTTTGACCTGTTGATTGCCGGGCACGAGTTTTGGGTATGGAAGCCACTTTCCTTGAGCCTGGCGGCACTGCTGCTGGGGGTATGCGCGGTTATCGTGTTTGGCACGCTATGTCAGTTTTATTCCCGACGCACGACCCTGAATCCGCTTCGGGCAGAGGAAACCACCACCCTGATGACCGACGGCTGGTTTCGCTATTCGCGCAATCCTATCTATCTGGCGATGATTGGCGTACAGGTCGCGTTTATTAGCCTGAGCGGCATACCGCTGCTGCTGCTGACGCTACCGTTGTTTATCTATTTGCTGACCGTGCTGCATATCCGCCCGGAAGAAACGGAACTGGCCCGCCTCTTTCCTCGCCAGTGGCCGGAGTACGCGCGTAGAGTGCGACGTTGGCTGTAGGTGTCGCTTCCACTAAAGAAAATCTTTGTGGGGAGGCAAGATTATCTCATTTGTCGTCGCAGCTACCCATCGACATAATACGGCTCCAGCGGCCTGTTGCGGTTGGTGTTGCGCCCCGGATAAAAATACTCCATAGATTTTCTTCCTGGGAAAGCTGCAGACCCAATACGTCGAACGTCAACGACACAATGGAGGTAAAAGATGGCATTTTTACAGATTACGTTGGATATCAATGATAACAACCGCAGCGCGGCGGCAGCGGTATACCAGAAATATAAGGCTCCATTCCTGGCACTGATTCCCGGCGCGGTATCAAAAGAATTATTGATTCGCGACGAAGATGTTCAAGTTCTGCATGGTTTTAATACCGCCGAGCAGGCTCAGGCATACCTCACGTCGGAGCTGTTTGTGCAGGACGTGGTTGAGGCGCTGAAACCTTATTTAAACAGCGCGCCGGATATTCGTATTTATAGCGTTGCCTGATCTTCTACACTAAAAAGCGAGGGGCGCTTTCTGCTCTCGCTTTTCCCTTCTTCACGACAAAGAAAATCTATTGTCTCACACAAGATTTTCTGCTTTGCCAGTTTGCTGAAAAGGCAAGATAGTGGCCCCATTTTTAACTTTACGCCCGCGATGCGGTGTAGAACCAGAAACGGCCACACCTTAATGACGATTCCATTAACAGTAAAACAATTAGAAATGCTGGTTAAGATCAGCGAAGGGCAGAGCCTGTCGGAAGCGGCGCGACTGCTTAATCTCTCTCCTTCCGCCGTCAGTAAAGGGCTGGCGGGGATGGAAGAGAGTCTGGGTGTCTCGTTGATTCAGCGCACTACGCGTAATTTTCGCTTAACGGAAGCCGGGGAGTACTTTGTCGCCAGAGCCGGGGATCTGCTGAAAGATTTTGATGAGCTGATCAACACCACCAGCGGATATTTTAATCACCCGCGCGGAGCGTTAAAAGTGACCTGTTCGGTCGCATTTGGCTATTCTCACCTGATTGATATTTATGAAAACTATAAGCGTAAAAATCCGCAGGTCGAGCTCGTTATTGATCTCAACGATAATATTGTTAACCTCAACGAAAACGATATTGATATTGCGCTTAGAATCACCTCATCACCGCCGCAAAACTACGCTATGCGTCAGCTTGCACGGATAAGCTGGATTTATTGTGCAACGCCGGAATATCTGGCGCGCATGGGGACACCGATGAGCGTGCGCGAGCTATACCGGCATGAATGTCTGGTTTATCCTGGCATTACACCAACCTGCCGCGATAAATCTCCCATGACCGAAGGTGATGTTCAAACCTTAACGCCGATTAAGGCCAACAGCAGTTTAATCTTGCTGAAAGCCGTTCTGGCTCATCAGGGGATTGCCTACCTGCCTTCGTATCTGGTGGCTCAATATCTCGATTCCCAGCAGCTTTTGCCGTTGCGCCTGGATGGTAAGCTGACCTGTACCAGCCATAGCCTCTACGCGCTCTATTTTCCTTCACGCTATCGTAATCCTAAGATCAGGTCGTTTATTGATTTTTTAGTCGAAGATGTGCAGCCATGGAACGACTGGGAGAAGTGGATTGATGATGAGTGCTGAGCAGTAAAAAGTCAGTGTGATCTCTATCACTTATTGTTTTTTTAAATTTCGTCTGGTCTGTAAAATCTATCGATGAGATCACAATTTAACTTCTCATCTTTTATTTATTTGTGCATTGGATCATGTGTTTTAGTTATTACTGAGTTGTGACTTTAAGTTGAAACTGTTTTTGCTATTTTTCCATCGCTAATGAAATTTGACTATGTAAAGCTTGCAGCTAATCCAGACATTAATAACGTTACGGTTATCAATTTGGAAATAATAAAGTCTAGTAATGTTAAACTTATGTTTGAGATAGATATCGATATGCACTGTACTCTAACAATAAATGATCTATGGGTTGCGGAGGCACCATGGCGATAGGGATTAATAATAAAATGGCTGGAAATAAAAAGATACCTTTTACGCTATATGATTGCGGATGGGTAATGTTGTGTATTGGTGCCGCTATTGGTTCAGGCATCGTTTTCTTTCCATTACAGGTCGGTCTTAAAGGTGTGTGGGTATTTGCACTGGCGGTTATTTTGGGTTATCCCGCCGTTTATTATATGCAAAAATTATTTATTGAGACGATGGCGCGAAGCGATGCGCAGGACTCTTACTTGAGCATAATTACCAGCTATGTCGGCAGCCGCTGGGGTTTTTTCCTTGGCGCGCTTTACTCCATCACGGTACTTAAATCGATGGTTGAGTATGCCATGGCGGTGACGAATGACAGCGCCTCTTATCTGAAGACCTTTGGATTGACTGCGCACACGATGTCCGACTACTGGTGGTGGTCGCTGCTATGGATTGCCGGGCTATCGCTGATTGCTTCAAAAGGCGAAAAAATGCTGTTTAAAGTCTCAGGCAGCATGATTGCGATTAAGTTAGTTATTATTGTCGCTATTGGTTTTGTGGTTATCCCATTCTGGAATCTGGGAAATATTGGCGAACTGCCGGGATTCAGTCATCTAATTGTAGGGACGTTTCCTACGCTGCCGTTTGCCATATTTTCCATCATGTTTGTACAGATTTTAAACCCGATGAATCTGGCCTATAAAAAACGTGAGGAAGATAAAGAAATCGCCAAATATAAAATCCTGCGGGTGCATAAAGTTGCGTATCTGATACTGGTTGTGACTATTTTACTGTTTGTCGTGTCGATTATTTTGTCAATCAGCGAAGCGGATGCGCTGCGTGCCTATCAGGAAAACATCTCTGCGCTGGCCCTGGCGGCAAAGGTGATCCCTGGCTCTGCGGTCAAAATTATGAGCGTTATTCTCAATGTTTTCTCCATTGTGACAGCGTTCCTTGGGATCTACCTTGCCGTACATGAATCGTTTGTTGGTTTAATTAAATTTACCGCGCAGAAATTTTTCAGCCAGCAAGAAGGGCGTGAAAAGCAGAACAGCATTATTGCTTTTTTTATGGTGGTGCTGGTGCTGTGGTTAATTGTCTTAACGAACTTCCCAATTTTGAAAGTCTTTGTCTTTGGCGGCGTCACCTACGGGATTATTAGCTGCATTGTGCCCGGCATCATTATTCTTAAAAACGATAAGTTTACCGATGTCCGAGGCGCCGCCGTTTATTACGTTATTTTAATCGGCATTTTGATGTGTATTGGTCCGTTTGTAATGCTGTTTTCGTCATAGCGTGATGGCGTAATTCGATTGGCTGGCGACAAACGTCGCGGGGTGGTTTACCTAATGATGAAGTATGAAAGAGGAATAAAGCGAATGTCTAAACATGATTTTGACCATCAGGTCGCACCGGAAACTTATCTGTGCCATGGGCCGTTCGATCCGGAGGTTTTTGGCGGCGTGGTGAATCCACCGGTCTATCACGCCTCTACCGTGATATTTAAAAACTGCCAGCAGCTCAAAGAGCGTGACCAGGCGCTTTTTACCGATGGGGCTGATGAGGTGATGTATTACGGTCGTTTCGGGACGCCGACGACCTTCGCGGTGCAAAAAGCGTTGGCGGAACTGGAAGGAGGCTATCGCTCGCTGCTGGTGCCTACCGGGCTGGCGGCCTGCACCAGCGCGCTGTTGGCGCTGGTGAAAACCGGCGACCATATCCTGGTGAGCAGCAGCGTATACGGGCCGACGCGCGGGTTTATCAATAATGTGCTGGCGAGGATGGGCGTAAGCGCAACCTATTTTGAGCCCTGTATGGGCGAGGGGATCGCCAGCCTGTTTCGTGATAACACCAGCGTGGTGTTTACCGAGTCTCCTGGTTCGCAAACGTTTGAAGTTCAGGATATTCCGGCGATTTGCCGCATTGCTCATGCGCGTGATGCGAAGGTAATAGTCGATAACACATGGGCTACGCCACTGTTCTTTAAACCCTTCGACCATGGTGTCGATGTGTCGGTACATGCCGCGACGAAATATATTGTTGGCCATTCTGATGCTCAGATGGGCCTGATTACCGCGAATCAGGCGTGCTGGCCGGCTATCAGAAGTATGGTTTATCAGTATGGTCTGCACGCGGCGCCAGATGATGTCTATTTGGCCCAGCGTGGGCTACGCACCATGTCGCTGCGTCTGGCTCGCCATCAGGCGTCGGCACTGCGCATCGCACGCTGGTTTAGTGAAAGGCCCGAGGTTGAACAGGTGCTTCATCCGGCTTTGCCTTCTTGCCCGGGACATGAAATCTGGAAGCGAGATTTTACCGGCTCCAGCGGGCTTTTCAGCGTGGTGCTAAAGCCTCAGTACAGCCAGGCATCTGTGGAGAAGTTTATCGATAGCCTGGAGTACTTCGGGATCGGTTTTTCGTGGGGCGGTTTCGAAAGTCTGGCGATTCCATTTAATCCAGCGAACGGGAGGCCGGAATATCATTGGCCGTGGCCGGGACAGGCGTTCCGCCTGCAAATCGGTCTCGAAGATCCTGACGATCTGATTAAAGATTTACAGCAAGCGCTGACGCACCTGCACGGGTAAAAAGAGAAAATCACGAACAGCAGAAGTAACGTAAAAATTGAGGAGAACAATTATGCAAGTGGCTATCCATACCGAGCGTGCACCGGCAGCCATCGGACCCTATTCACAAGGCGTGACGCTGGGAAATCTGGTGTTTACCTCCGGCCAGTTGCCGCTCGTGGCTGAAACGATGGCTTTCCCCGATGGCGGTATTCAGGCGCAAACCCGCCAGGCGTTGCTTAATCTCCAGGCGGTTCTGGAACAGTCAGGGGCATCGTTCAACTCGGTGATTAAAACCACCTGTTTTCTTGCCGATATGGCGGATTTTGTCGATTTTAACGCGGTTTATGGCGATTTTTTTGCCGGTAAAATTGCTCCGGCCCGTTCCTGTGTGCAGGTGGGGCGGCTGCCAAAAGATGCGCTGGTTGAGATAGAAGCGGTGGCGTTTGTTGCATCCTGAGATGACTGCGGGCCTGTAACAGGCCCGCTATTTTTTTTACTGTGCGACCTCGGCTTCCTCTTCGTCAGCATTCGACAGTTGTTCATTGGCCATCAGCGCTTTCTCGCTTTTGCCGAAGCACTGAATCAGCAGGAACAGCGCGCCGCTGGCAAACAGCGTCATCACCAGACCATCATAGCCTGCGATGCTAATCAGCAGGCTGCTGACCACCGGACCCGCCACGCTGCCCGCTGACCAAAAGAATCCAAGCAGGGCGTTGATCATAATCAGCTTCTGCCCGGAGAAGGTTTTACCGGCGCGGACCAGCGACAGTGTATAGAGCGCGCCTGCCGCCGCTCCCAGAATCAGGCAGCCGATAATCAGCTGGATATGCGATGCCAGCAGGAAAGGCAACGCCAGCAGGGCGAGGCAGAAGACTACCGCGCAGGTTAAATGCACGCGGCGGATGCCGAAGCGGTCGGCAATCCAGCCCAGCGGTGCCTGGAAAACGGCATCGCCGGTCAATACCACCGTGACCAGCAGTACCGCCATCGCTTCATTCAGCCCTTTATCCATACCCCAGAGCGGCAGCAGCGCCAGAATGCTGGCATCAAAAAACGCAAAACAGAACACGCCGGAGGCCAGTACCGGCAAAAAGGCCCCGAGGCTGCGCCAGCTGGCGTGTTCGGCCAGCCGTTCGCGGCTGCCGGAAGGCAGATGGCGCAGCATCAGCAGACAGGCCAGAGTGACGATCCCAACCAGCAGCAGCGTCCAGGATTGCCAGGCCTCTCCGGCGGAGATCAGCAGCGGTCCCGCCAGCTGACAGCCGGTAAAGGCGGAGGCATAAATTCCGGTCAACGTTGCCCGGTTTTTACCCGCCGCGCCGCCGGTGATCCAGCTTTCGCCAATAACGATAATGACCCCTGAAGCGAGGCCGGTAACCAGCCGTGGCAGCAGGAGATGGGCGATATCAAAAGAGAGGCAGGAGGCGATCGTCGCCACCGCCAGCGCCACCAGGCTGACCGAGAGCAGAAGACCCATCTCAAAGCGCCGGCACAGCGCCGGTGAGAGGAAGGAGGATATCATCATCCCCGCTGGCGGTAGCGCGGCCAGCAGGCCGACGTAAATGGTATCAATCTGCTGCTGCGCCAGCTCAAGACTGATCAAGGGCACCGTGTATCCGGTGATAAATCCCACTAATGAAGCCGCCATAATCATCGCCAGCGTGGGGGCAAGACGATTCTGCTCTGGGTTGAACATTTTATTTCCGGTTAAGGAGGTTTGTGGAGTGAATTATTCGGCAAAACGCCCGTGTAGCTGCATAATAATTAATCGCACGCCTTATGTCACCGTTGATATGACTACAATAAAATGCAGTGCTGGCTGAATGCAGTGGGAATGGGCGTTGGCACCGGATTTTTCGGAAGTTGTCAGCGGGCAGGCGAAAGGATATAACCAATAAGATGGTCGATAATCTATAACCGCGAATTATTGAATAAAACACTGGTTCAGCGCTAATGCTGTGCAGGAAAGGAGTAAGACATGGCAGTATCCTCTTCACTGATCGCTGAGGCCATTCGCTGGCGACGTGATTTTCATGCTTGCCCTGAACTGGGGTATCAGGAACAGGAAACCTCGCGCCGCGTGGCTGAATTGCTCACTTCATTTGGACTTCAGGTCCATAGCGGGCTGGCGGGGACTGGGGTCGTCGCGACGCTGGAGAATGGTCCCGGTCCGGTGATTGGTCTGCGGGCTGATATGGACGCGCTGCCGATAACCGAGCAGGGCGACGTCAGCTATAAATCACGTAATCCTGGCGTGATGCACGCCTGCGGTCACGATGGGCATAGCGCTATGCTGCTGGCGACAGCGGCGCATCTGGCGCAAACTCGCCGCTTTCGCGGCACCGTTCATTTTGTGTTTCAGCCCGCTGAGGAGAACCTTGGCGGCGCGCGTAAAATGGTTGAGGAAGGGCTGTTTGAGCGCTTCCCGATGGACGCTATCTACGCGTTACATAACTGGCCGGGTATGCCGCTGGGCCAGGTGGCGATTAACAGCGGGGCGATGATGGCCTCTCTTGATGCGTTTGAAATCACCCTGACCGGGAAAAGCTGTCATGCGGCGATGCCGGAACGCGGGGCGGACCCGATTGTCGCCGCGGCGCAGCTAATTATGGCGCTACAAACGATTCCTTCGCGTCGTCTGTCGCCGCAGGAGTCGACGGTGGTCAGCATTACCCAGATTGTTGGCGGGGAGGCGATTAACGTTCTGCCGGACAAAGTGGTGCTACGCGGAACCTTCCGCTGCCTGAATAATCAGGTGCGCGAGCGGGTAAGGGGACTGATTGAGAGCTATGTCGCCGCCCAGCCGCAGGTGTCTGACGTTGAAGGAGACATCTCCTGGTATCCGGGTTATCCAGTGACGACTAACGATCCTGTTGAAGCGCAAAAGGTTCGCGATGCGGCGACCGCGCTGCTGGGAGAATCTGCGGTGAGCTGGAACGGAAATCCATCAATGGCATCGGAGGATTTTGCCTGCATGCTGGAAGCCTGTCCTGGAGCCTATTTCTGGATCGGTACCGACGGCGAGACGGCCTCGAAGCCGCTGCACAATGCCGGATATGATTTCAATGATGAACTGATCCCACACGGCGTAACGCTGTGGACGGCGCTGGTGGAAAAGTTGCTGGCTTAAGATGCGTTTCCCGGAGGCGGTGCTGCGCACCTGTCCGGGCTACAAACTGCGATCCCGTAGGCCGGGCAAGGCGTTAGCCGCCGCCCGGCACCCTCCCGGCGTCGTTTTACACGTTAACCGCCGCTTTCAGACGGGCTTTCATCTCGCTGTAGCTTGTCCAGGCGTACTGCTCGGCCCAGCGCTGATCCTCAATCGCTTCCACCTTCACTGCACAATATTTGGTTTCCGGCGTTTTCGAGATCGGGTCGAGGTTATCCTGAGTCAGCTCGTTACAGGCTCCGACCCACCACTGATAGGTCATATACACGGCACCTGCGTTAATGCGATCGCTAATGTCAGCTCGGGTGATCACCTTGCCACGTCGCGAACTAACCCACACCAGCTGCTGGTCGGCGACACCGAGTTTCTGTGCGTCGGCGCGGTTGATTTGCACCCGACCCGGTTCATCGGCGAGCGACTGCAGGGCCGCGCAGTTGCCGGTCATTGAACGGCATGAGTAGTGACCGACTTCGCGAACGGTACATAGCACCAGCGGATACTCTTCATCCGGCGTCTCGGCAGGAGCGCGCCACGGTGCGGCAAACAGCTGGCCTTTACCGGTTGGCGTATCGAAGTGATTATCTTTATACAGCCACGGCGTGCCGGGGTGATCCAGCGTCGGGCACGGCCACTGCACGTGGTTTATATCACCCATTTTTTCATAAGTGACGCCATAGAACAGCGGGCACAGTTCGCGCATTTCATCCCAGATCTGCTGGTTGTTATCGTAATGCATCGGGTAGCCCATTTCGCTGGCCAGCAGACTGATGATTTCCCAGTCGCGTTTCACGTTGCCGGTGGCAATAATCGCCTGCTCGAAGCGCTGGAAACCGCGGTCGGCGCAGGTAAAGACGCCACCGTGTTCGCCCCAGGAGGTGGCGGGCAACAGCACATCGGCGATTTCTGCTGTTTTGGTCATAAAGATATCCTGCACCACCACAAAATCGAGCGCTTCGATCCCTTTGCGCACCAGGCCCAGATCGGCCTCGGTCTGTAGCGGGTCTTCGCCCATGATGTAGTAGGCTTTGATCTCGCCGGTCAGCGCTTTGTGCGGCACCTCGGTGATGCGGGTCCCAACTTTGTCGTCCATCAACGCGGGATCAATACCCCAGGCTTTGGCGAATTTGGCGCGAACGCTGGCGTCGGTGACATCCTGATAGCCAGGGAACATATTGGGTAACACGCCCATATCGCAGGCGCCCTGGACGTTGTTTTGCCCGCGCACCGGGCCGACGCCAACGTTAGCGCGCCCCAGATTGCCGGTTAGCAACGCGAGGCTCGCCAGCCCTCTGACCACATCCACTGCCTGACCAAACTGGGTCACGCCCATGCCCCACATAATGGTGGCGGAAGGTGCGGCAGCAAACATGCGCATCGCCTGGCGAATCTCATTTGCCGGAACGCCGACTATCGTTTCCACGGCTTCGGGAGAATAGTCTTTAACCAGTTCACGATAGGCGTCCAGCCCTTCGGTAAAGCGGTCGACATAATCGTGGTTATACAGATCCTCTTCCAGCAGGACGTGAGCGAAGGCGTTGACCAGCGCCATATTGCTGCCGTTATTAAGTTGCAGATGACGATCGGCAATGCGGGCGGTTTCGATACGGCGCGGGTCGCAGACGATGATTTTCGCGCCGTTTTCGCGGGCTTTAATCACCCGACGGGCGACGATAGGGTGGGAGTCGGCGCAGTTGTAGCCGAATACCAGCAGACATTTCGAGTTTTCGATATCGCTAATCGAGTTGCTCATCGCACCGTTGCCGAGTGCCAGCTGAAGACCGGCGACCGACGGGCCGTGGCAAACGCGGGCGCAGCAGTCGACGTTATTGGTGTTGAGCACCCCACGGGCGAATTTTTGCATCACATAGTTGGTTTCATTGCCGGTACCGCGCGATGAACCGGTGGTCATAATGGCACGCGGGCCATGTTTCTCTTTTATTTCACGCAGTTTTTTCGCCGTATAGCGGATAGCCTCATCCCAACTGACCGGGGTGAACTTGCCGCCTTTCTGGTAGCGAATCATCGGTTGTTGCAGGCGCGGCGTCAGCAGTTGCGTATCGTTGAGGAAGTCCCAGCCGTAGTAGCCTTTGAGGCATAGCTGATTTTGGTTGGTGACGCCATCTGCGGCTTCGGCACGGATAATTTTATTGTTATCAACGACCAGCTTAAGTTTGCAACCGGCCCCGCAATAAGGGCAAACGCTCGTGATTTTTTTCATCAGTAACAGACCTGTTAACAGAGAATAAACAACATTGGACAGACCGGGCCCGGCCCGCCTTTGTCAGGGCGCCATAAGCCAGCGTACCGGCAAATGACAGGAGCGTTATGCATACGCTGTGCCAGGTTTTAATTAATTGAATTTAAAGGAGATTTTTTACGGGGAAGGCTGCGAGGCAGTGATGTCGACACTAATGACGATGACATGACGCCCGGTTGGGCGTCATGCAGGGGTTGGTCAGGCCAGCTTCAGCCGTAGCTGAGCGAGAGTCTCTGCGGGTAACCCCACCTCCTCAGCAGCAGCGCAAATGGCCTGCCAGCTTCCGGCATCCAGCGGAATACCCTGCGCCAGACGCTCCTGACGGTTGGCTTCTTCCCACTCACCAGGCGCGAGAATCGGCGTCTCCGGGTCGTGCGGCGACTGTTTGCACCAGTCAATAAATGCTTCGGTCTCACGCTGCATATCCGGCGCATCGAAAGCGTCAGGGCTGAGAATAATGGTTGTCATACAGTTAAAAATCGCGTCAACGCTGCCCTGCAGGTTCTCTTTATGCGAGGTTTTCCCACCGGATACCGCGCCGCCGATAACTTCACACAGCGTCGCCAGCGCATAGCCTTTATGCTCGGCAAAAGTCAGCAGCGCGCCGAGCGGTGAAGTCTGCATCACTGCGGGGTCGGTAGTAGGAACGCCCTGAGCGTCAATCAATGAACCTGGCGGTACCGGAACGCCTTTGTGCCACGCGACGCGGGTCTTACCAAAGGCGATAGCGCTGGTGGCATAATCCAGCAGCAGCGGAGGATGGCCTTCGCGCGGGAAAACCACGCACAGCGGGTTGGTACCGAAGCGGCTGTCTTTACCGCGAAACGGTGCGACCATTATGTTGCCGACGACGTTAACGAAATGGATAGAGATCATCCCGGCGGCCGCGCACTGTTCCGCCCAGTAGCCGATGCGGCCTATGTGGTGCGCGTTACGCAGTGCGACGGCGGCCATACCGTGCTGTTTCGCTTTTTCGATGCCCATCTGCATGGCTTCGTGGGCCACTACCTGGCCGAACCCACCGTTGCCGTCCAGCGTGACGACGGCTCCAGCATCTTTCATCACGCTGGCGTGACGGTTGAGCTGTAAATAGCCCAGCGCGTGGGAACGCACGTAGCTCGGGATCATACCTACGCCGTGGGAATCATGTCCGGCCAGGTTGGCGGCAATCAGATGGTCGGCAATAAGCGATGCTTCGGTGGGAGAGCTTCCCATATGGCTAAAAAGCGTTTTAACAAACTGATGCAGATCCGTGGCCTGGAAGCGATGTCCTGTTTGCACTGATTCTCTCCTGTTACGGTGTCGTGGGTTATTGTTTTATTGTGTTTGCGTTTCCATGCTGCTCTCCGGACCAGAGAAGATCAAGGTTTGCACGTTGCAGGGAAGAAATGAACTGAGGGGGAGGGAACAGAGTTGAGGCCCGGAAGTCTGGTGGTGCTGTTAAGAACCATTATTATAAAAACTCATAATAAATCTTACCTGTCGAACATGATGGGGATATACCCCCTAAATAATTCGAGTTGCAGGAAGGCGGCGACGCAGTGAATCCCCGGGAGCTTACTGAAGTAAGTGACTGGGGTGAACGAGGAAAGCCAACACACATGCAGCTCGAATTATGACGGGGAAAAGAGAGCGCAACAATGAATATCAGTACCATTTTTCTGATAACCATCGCTATTTTACTGCTGGGAATCTCAGTCTATAGCTTGCTAAGCTATATAAAAGAACGCCGGGCTAAACGTTTTCGCCCTTTTCGTCAGCGATAATGGCGCTATCGAAAGGCGGGCTAGCCCGCCTTATTATAATTGTCGCGCCATGTTTTCGGTGAGGCATGATATTTCTCACGGAACTGCTTACTGAATAATGGATGACTGACAAAACCACAAATCCATGAAATCTGCTCAATGCGCAGCTGAAGATTATTTTCCAGCATTTCCCGCGCCGCCTCCAGACGTATATCCCTGATTAGCGCCATCACCGAAGTCTTCTGCTCATTAAAGGCTCTGTCAAGACTGGCTCGCGAACAACGAAGGCTTTGCGTCAGGGCTTCCGGGGAAAGGCTATGTTGATGATAATTTTGCAAAATAAAGGACTTTGCGCCATTGTAAAGATGGCTCAGTTTGCCTGGAATAAATAAGCCTTTTTCTTTGGCGACATCGGCCAGCATAATGAATGCCATATTATGTAGCCCATCAACAATGGTCGCCGTCTCTTTAGTCGAAAGCGTTGCGGATTGCGCATCCAGCAATAGCATATGTGATTTCAAAAAACTCGCGAGGTGATGATTTTCTAAAGAGACCATCGGGCTGTTTAGTTTTCCACTAAAAACCTCGTTAATCTTATCGCTACGAGGAATGACATACAGTTGCTTTACGTCATTACATTGATAGTGGTAATAGTCGTTACGTTGATGAACAATTAACATACCCTCGTTCACCTGCGACGTGACAGACTCTTTTCGACCACGAATGATTTGGTTGCCCTGAACGATCAGCGAAATATAGATCGAGGATTCTGCCGCCAGATGTGGGTCGAATATTGTTTCGTTTCTTGAGCCCATTGCACTACAATAATCTCCATTAACGCCAGAGATGGTTTTATGCCTGGCAATAATCTCTTCCGGTCGTCGATTGTTAACAACCTCGATACCGTAGCAATTAATATTCTGCGAGAGCTTTTGATAGCGCTCTTCGGGCGCGATATCCGCCGCGCTTAAAACATGTGGAACATACAGCGCCGTAGGTCTGGACATGGTTGTCTCTTATCCCAAGGTGACGGTTGCAGGTGGGTTGTTTTATCCTCCGATTATAAGATTAATCTTAGTAAAAACCAGCGTGCGGGCGTTTTTTTACATTTCTCAGAAGGCTGAAACGCAGGGCGCTTGCTGAATATTATTTATTCTAATGTTGGGCTGGTGAAAACGGTTATTTTTTATATTTACCGTGGATGAATGAAATATTTATTAGGGCTTTTTTATCCTCAGCGGATTTCATTTCTTGAAAGTGTGAGTTATTCGGGGGCTAGACAAAAGAATGGGAATGGTTGCACTCTATATTGCAGATGCCAACCGATGGGAAAAGTAAGCGCATGCGTAAAGGTAAAATTATTGTTTTAGTTTTGATGGTTTTTTGTATTCTTATTTTTGCAATTGTTGCCGCCTGGTTTTTACTGTCCAAAGACAATTTTGCCGTACCGGAAAACGCGGAAACAGAAGCCGCGGTACTCCAGGTCGCAGGCTTAACGCGCAATGGACAACGCGATCCGCAGGCGCTGAAATCACTCTATCAAAAGCGCGTGACGGTGCGTCAGGTGAATCTTGATAGCGGCCAACTTTTAGCGCAGGGAGCCAATAGCGGCGCGCAAAAACGCTGTGTCGAACTGGCAGCCGCGCGCGATCCGGCGCAAATCCGCCAGCGCTGTTCGCTGGGTGAGGTTTACGTTGTTCGAGATAATAATAATGAAATTCAGCAAGTTATACTTCCGGTTTACGGCAAAGGCGCGAAGTCGATGATGTATGCCTTAATCGCCCTTGGGACCGATGGCCGAACGGTAAAAGACCTGTTGTATTACCAGCAGAATGAAACGCCGCTGCTGGGTGCAAGAGTCGAAGACCCGGACTGGCGTAGCCAATGGCCAGGCAAGAAAATACGCGATAATAACGGCCAGCCGGCGCTAAAGGTTATTCAGAATAATCCCGGCCAGCATGATGACTATACGGTGGATGGAATTAGCGGCGCGACCCTGACTTCAACCGGCGTCGAGAAGAGTATTAATTACTGGGTGGGTGAGCAGGGATACGGTAAGTTTCTTCAGCGGCTACAGCAAAATCCTGAAATATTAAATCGTTAAAAGCTCGGGCGACAAAATACTCGGCAAATAACCGGTGCTATTACAGCGCCGGTTTTTTATGCTTTCGATGAAGATATTTGGCGGGGAAAAGTCAGGGAATAAAGCTAATAACTTAAAGTTATTAATCTTCGTTTCTTTGCAACATTTTACACAAATTGTCACAGTTTGACATTTTCATGATCCAGGTCATGTACATTACGAGTAAAAATGACAACGATAATCATTATCATTAACTCTGATGGGATGCGTCATGGCTGGTCCTCGTTCTTTTCTGCTGCTAATGCTGTTGAGTCTTTTGTTTGGCAGCGCGTGCGCGATGGCGCAGACTCACTATGCGCCATATATCGAGGACATTGAGCAACGCCTTGATAAAACAGCCGAATTCTATCAGCAGCAAAAAAATACCGAAGCGCGCCGTGAGGTGCAAATGGCCTACTTTGAAGTGTTTGAAAACCTCGAAGGGCCAATCCGCATTAACATTTCGGCGCGTAAAAGCTACGAGATGGAGAGTACCTTCGGTGAGATCCGTCGCATGATCGGCGAGGGTAAGCCGCTAAGCGAAGTTCAGGCGCGTATCGATGGGCTAAAGCAGGCGCTGCGCGAAGTTGAGCCTGTGCTTGATGGCGGGCATCGACTGGTTGCCGAAGAGCAGCATACCGCGCTGTCGCGCGATGACATTGCGCTGCACTGGCAGGATAGCTTCCGCACCATTGACGATATGCTGGCCCAGGCGGTAACGGATTATCAGGCCGGTCACTACGCGCAGGCCAGCCAGCAGGTGCAGCAGGCGCATTATCAGGGCTTCAAAAACTCCGAAATGGAAACCTCCGTGCGGCAAAACCGTTCGGCGAAAGAGGCTGCCGCCATCAACCAGCAGTTTACCGCACTGATTACCCTGACCTCCCAGCCGGACCGCCTGAACGATGTTTCCTATCAGGTCACCACGTTATTGCAGGATCTGGAGGATATTCTGCCGGGCCTGCCCACGACCCGTGACGATCAGCCGGTAAGCGCTCCGGCTAGTGCAGACAACGCCACACAGATCGAGGATACGGGAGCCCGGGCGGATTGGGCGAGCGTCGCTGCCGGGATTAACCAAAGCATCAATGCCGCTCTGGCGCGTTATCAGAACGGGGAAGGGCAGGACGCGATTCTTGATGTCCAGGACACCTACTTTGACCGTTTTGAAGCCACCGGAATGGAGAACAAAATCGGCTCCCGCGACTCGGCGTTTAAAACCTCTCTTGAGGCGCACTTTACCCGCATGGTCAGCCTGATGAAGGCTAACCAGCCGCAGGAAAAACTGGTTGCCGAAGCCGCCGCTCTTGAGCAGGACCTGCAAAAAGCGGTAACCATGCTGGGTGAGGGCGAAGAGACCCAGTGGAGCCTGCTGCTCTACAGCCTGATGATTATCGTGCGTGAAGGGCTGGAAGCGCTGCTGATTGTGGCGGCTATCGTCGCTTACCTGGTTAAAAACAACCATCACGACAAGCTGCCGCTGATTCGCCAGTCGGTGATTGTGGCGCTGGTGGCCAGCGTGGCGACGGCGTTTATCTTCCAGCTGTTGTTTACCAACTCCGGCGCCAGCCGAGAGCTGCTGGAGGGGATCACCATGCTGATTGCCGTGGTGATGCTGTTCTTTATGAGCTACTGGCTGCTGTCGAAGGTTGAAGCTCGCCACTGGAAAGCCTGGCTTGAGGGCAAACTCTCTCATTCGCTGTCGCGCGGATCGCTGGTAGGGCTGTGGTTGACCAGCTTCCTTGCAGTCTACCGCGAAGGTGCCGAAACGGTGCTGTTCTACTACGCCCTGATTGGCGATGCCCAGGGGCTGCCGGGTCATCTGGCCATCGGTGCCGGGTTTGTTATCGGCTGCGTGGTTCTGCTCATTGCCTGGCTCGTCATGCGCTACTCGGTGGTTCGACTGCCGCTTAAACCCTTCTTCATGTTCACCGGCGGTTTTATGTACCTGATGGCGTTTGTTTTCGCCGGTAAAGGGGTACTGGAACTGGTGGAGGGCAAACTATTCCAGCCAACGTTGATTAACGGGATGCCCGAAATCAGCTGGCTGGGGATTTACCCCTATGTGGAAACGCTATTGCCGCAGATTGTATTGCTGATCGCGGCGCTGGTGGCGCTATGGATCATGCGCCGCCGCCAGGCACCAGGTGAGACCATAAAAACAAGTTCCTAATCATTTTAAGACGAGAGGATGAGTCAGATGACCATTAAGAAGACCCTGATTATCAGCGCGACCGTTGCCAGCATTTTCACCGCACCTGCGGCACTGGCCTTTAAAGAGTATCCGGCTGGTGAGCCGGTCACCATGAATGAGATGGAGATCGCCGCGGTTTATCTGCAACCGATCGATATGGAACCGCGCGGTATGGGTTTGCCGGCAGCGAAATCGGATATCCATCTGGAAGCCGATATTCATGCGGTGGAAGGCGGTAAAAATGGTTTTGGCGCGGGTGAATGGATCCCTTATCTGACCATCGCCTATACCCTGGTCAATAGCGACACCGGCGAAAAACAAGAAGGTACATTTATGCCGATGGTGGCGAGCGATGGCCCGCACTACGGCGCGAACATCAAGATGATGGGCGTCGGTAACTACAAAGTGACCTACCATATTGACCCGCCGTCAAAAGCCGGGATGCACCGTCATACCGATAGCGAAACCGGCGTCGGCCGCTGGTGGAAGCCGTTTGATGTGAGCTATGAGTTTAAGTATGTCGGCCTGAACTAAGCATCTATTACGCAGGATGGCCGACGGGTCATCCTGCTTTATGTTATTCACCCGCCGTACTGAGTTGAAGTCATGAGCTATTTTTTCGTCACGACGCTACAGGTCTTTTTCTGCATTGCGCTGCTCTCCGCCGTACTCTGGGGACGCGGCAACCCTCCCACACTGCGCCCGCTGGTCTGGACGTTGCTCACCGCGCTGGCTGGCGGACTGCTCGCCGGGCTGTTTATTCGCCCGAGCCAGTCGCTGGAGCTTCTGCTGGTTGGCGCGGAGATCCTCGTTTCTCTACTATTTTTGCTGAGCTTCTGGTGGTCAACGCCGCGCGTTCGCTATCTGTGGCAATGGGTTCTGACCTTCGGCGCGGCCCGTCACTGGGCGCTGGATCCGAACCTCGGCGGCCTGACCTCCACGCACGTGCTGAATACCGATCTACTGCTGAATCTGACCGCGCTGGTGCTGGCGTTCGCGCTTTTGTGCCTGGCGTGTGCGCTCTGCGCCATGCTGTTGCGCAGAATGCGCGGGTTCTACTGGCCGCTGACCCTGCTGATGATGGTCTTGTTGTGGCTGCCGCTGAGCGGGAATTTGCTGCTGCTGTTGATGAAGCTACAGGTGGTGCCGCTGCTCAAGCCGCTGCTGAGCTTCGTCGCCAAGGTGACTAACAATGCGGCGATGTATAACTGGGCCGCCGCCGCGGTACTGCTGTTAATGTGCCTGTTCTGGATCCCGGGGCTGCGCCGCTATTACCGCAATGTAAAAGCGACGGAAGAGCCGATTTCCCGCCGTCTGGCGCTGGCCGAACGCCGTGGGGCGACCCGGCTGTGGCTCACGACTATTTGCTGCGCGCTGGCGATTATCGGCGGCCAGCTATGGTGGGATCTGGTAGCTTCGCAGCCGCCGCGTTTGTCCGAGGCGCAGCCGGTCACGCTGGCCGCTGATGGTCAGGTGCATATTCCGGTCGACCAGGTGCGCGATGGCAAACTGCATCGCTTCGTCTGGGTGGCGGATGACGGCAAAGCGATCCGCTTTTTTATCATCAACCGCTATCCCGACAAACTGCGTTTCGGCGTGGTGTTCGACGCCTGCCTGCTGTGCGGCGATCAGGGCTATGTGATGGAAGGCAATCAGGTGATTTGCGTTGCCTGCGGCGTGCACATCTTTATCCCCTCCATTGGCAAACCCGGTGGATGCAACCCGGTGCCGATCGACGACTGGCGCAACGATGACAAAGAGCTGACGATACCCGGCGCGGCGCTGGCCGTGGGGGGGAACTATTTCTCTACCGTCCTGACCATTAAAGTGACCGACCCGGTGGATGGTTCAACGCTGACCAACACCAGCGCCGACTTCAAATACAGCTATGGCGGTAAAACCTGGTTCTTCTCATCAGAAGCGAACTATGACCGTTTCCGCAATGCGCCAGAGCAGTTTGTTCCTGACGCAGTGAAGGAGGAGTAGCGATGCTGTGGCGAATGATCTACCAGTCATGGGGGCGCAATCTGCGGCGTAAAGCGCTGGCGGTATTGACCGTGTTTCTGGCGACCAGCCTGATATCGGCGCTGCTGGCGGTTTCTATCGACATCGGCGACAAAATGTCCCGGGAGCTGAAATCCTACGGCGCCAATATTCTGATTGAGCCTGCAGGGCAGGCGGCGTTGCCCGCGCTGTTTAGCGAACAAAGCAACCCGCTGGCCAGCGACGATTTTCTGGATGAATCCGAGCTGCCGAATATCAAAGATATCTTCTGGCGCAACAACATTGTTGGCTTCGCACCGATGCTCGGCGGCGAAGTGAGCGTGGATGGCCATGATATCCGCGTGCTGGGGACCTTCTTTAGCCAGCCTGTCACCATACCAGATGAAGAGGGATACGCAACCGGGCAGCGGACGGTCAGCCCGTTCTGGCAGGTGAGCGGCGAATGGCCGCAGGAGCCGGTCGGTGAGACACCGCAAACCCTGGTCGGCCACGCGCTGGCGCGAAATTACGGCTGGAAGCCAGGCGATCGCCTGGCGTTAAAGGTCGCGGATAACGTGGTGAACGTGCAGGTGAGCGGTATTTTATCCAGCGGCGGCGATGAAGATAACCAACTGGTCATGCCGCTTAGCGTGGTGCAGCAACTGCTGGGGCTACCGGGGAAAGTGCAGGCGATCCGCGTGTCGGCGCTGACGGTACCGGAAAACGAACTGTCGCGTCGGGCGCGTGAGGATCTCGAAGCGCTGAATGCCGAAGAGTACGATCTGTGGTACTGCACCGCCTATGTGTCGTCTATCGCCCATCAGCTTGAGGAGGCGATTTCCGGTGCGGAGGTGCGTCCTGTATGGCAGGTTGCTGCTTCGGAAGGCGTGGTTATCGATAAAATTCAGCTGTTAATGGGCGTGGTAACTTTAGCCGCGCTGGCCGCCGCCGCGATGGGCATCGCCTCACTGATGACCAGCACCATTATGGAACGCGCCAAAGAAATTGGCCTGATGAAAGCGCTGGGCGCGCGGCAGTGGCAAATTCTGCTGCTGTTCTATCTTGAGGCGGCGCTGGGCGGCCTGGCCGGTGGAGCATTTGGCTGCATCGCCGGATGGGGGCTGGCGAAGGCTATTGGCCTGATGCTGTTTGATACGCCGCTTAATTTTGCCTGGGTGGTGGTGCCCTGCGTGCTGGTGATTGCGGTGCTGATTGCGTTAATCGGCACCTGGTTCCCGGCGCGGCGTATTGCCCGTCTTTATCCTGTGGAGGTGCTGTATGGCCGCTAAGCGCGACATGCTGTGGTTATTAGTATGGCGGGCGCTGCGGCTGCGTATGCAGCGGGTCAGCGTGGTGTTTGCCGCGCTGGCGGTCGGCGCGACCATCGTCACGGCGCTCTCAGCAGTGTGGTTCGACATTAATAGCAAAATGAGCGAGGAGTTGCGCACCTTTGGCGCCAACTTCTACATTGGTCCGGGCCATGGCACCAGCATGCCGCAGCCGGAGCTGCAGGCGATTCTTGACGGCGCACCGGGTGGACTGATTCACGGCGCCAGCCCTTGGCTGTACGGTACCGCGCGCACCGAGCTGGAAAAAGTGGTGATGGTCGGCGTGTGGTTTGAGTCGCTGCAAAAACTGGTGCCCTACTGGCAGGTCAACGGTAGCTGGATCGGCGTTAGTTTTGACGATCGCAACGCGATGATTGGCGTGAAGCTGGCGCAGCGTCTGGCGCTGAATATTGGCGATAGCGTGACGCTGGTGGACCATAGTCGGCGCAAGAAACTGCTGATTAAGGGCATCGTAGAAGCCGGGGACGCGACCGACAATATGCTGATCGTCAGTCTTGACGTGGCGCAGTCGTGGCTGCAAAAGCCCGGCGTTATCAGCCACGGGCTGCTGAGCGTCAGCAATGACCTTGGTCAGGTGGAGAGCTACGCCAGCCAGTTACAGCGGCAATACACTGACCTTGAGATTCGTCCGGTGCGTAAAGTGTCGGCATCCGAAGGGCAGGTGCTGGATAAAATTAAGGGGCTGATGGGACTGGTATCGATAGTTATCCTCGCGCTCTCATCCCTGTGCGTGAACACCACCCTAATGGCGATTGTCGGTGAACGCTCCCGAGAGTTTGCCCTGCAAAAAGCGCTGGGGGCCAGCAACGGCGATATTACCCGCCAGATGTTACTGGAGACCAGCATTATCACTTTTGCGGCGGTGGTTTGCGGTTGGGTGCTGGGCTATCTGCTGGCACAGCTGCTGGGATTAACGGTGTTTAACGCCAGTATCTCGCTGCGCCTGCCGGTGCTGCCGATTACCCTGGTTCTGTCTTTACTGGTCGCCCTGCTGGCGGCCATTGTTCCGGTGCGGCGCGCGGTGAGCGTCGAACCTGCGAAAGTGTTGAAAGGAGAGTAACGCCATGACCGTCACATCTTTGCGTCAGATGGCGATTGAAACACGTCATTTATATAAGCGGTTCGGGGAAGTGACCGCGCTGGAAGATATCAACCTGCGCATCGCCCGCGGTGAATTTGTTGCCATTATGGGGGCCTCCGGTTCCGGGAAAACGACGCTGATGAATATTCTCACTTGTCTGGATACCGCCAGCGAAGGGCAGGTGATCCTCGACGGAACCGACGCGGCGGCGCTGGACGAAGAGGGGCGCCGCCGCTTTCGCGCGCAGAAAATTGGCCTTGTGTTCCAGCAGTTCCACCTGATCCCGTTTCTGACGGCGCTGGAAAATATCATGCTGGCGCAGCATTACCACAGCGTGGTGGATGAAGCTGCCGCCAGAGCGGTGCTGGCTCAGGTCGGCCTTGAGCATCGCGTGACTCATCTACCGAGCCAGCTGTCGGGCGGGGAACAGCAGCGCGTCTGCATTGCCCGGGCGTTGGTTAACGAGCCGCCGGTTATTTTTGCCGATGAGCCAACCGGTAACCTCGATGAAGAGAACGAACAGCGGGTGCTGGATCTGCTGACCGATTTGCACCGCCAGGGGCGCACCATTGTGATGGTGACCCACAACCCGGCGCTGGGGCAGTTCGCCGATCGCATCGTGCGTTTGCAGCACGGAAAGTATCTGGGAGAGGAGGTGAATCATCATGCGCATGCCTAAAGTGATGCTTGTCCTGCTGCTGGTGCTGCTCGGCGGCTGCAAAGAGGAAAAGCTGACGCGCGGCGAGGCGGCACCCGCGCTGGCGGCGTTTGATTTGCAGGGGGAATCTGCCAGCCTTGAGCGCTGGCAGGGCAAGGCGGTGTATCTCAATTTCTGGTCATCAAGCTGCGGCGGCTGCCTGGCGGAGATGGATACCTTACAGGCGCTCAGCCAGCGCTGGCCGGATAAACTGGTGGTGGTCGGCGTCAATACCGACCCGGAATCCGTCGATATCGCGCCGCTGTTGGCTAAGCATGGTGTCACCTATCCGGTGCTGCGCGATCAGCTCAAAATGACCCAAGAGCGCTATCAGGTTATCGGCACCCCAACGTCAATATTGATTGATAGCCATGGCACGGTGCTGGATTTGCATCAGGGCCTGCGCAAGCCCGAGGAGCTCCAGACAGTGTTTAGCCAACTGGCGCAGAAATAGTTTCCTCACGCGCGAGCAGTCTTGTAGCCCGGACAGGCGCGTTAGCGCCGCCTCCGGGAAAATAGTGGTAGCCCGGGTAAGGCGTCAGCCGCCACCCGGGATGTTTCACTTACAGATACTGGCTCAGCAGCGCCTCAAGGCTGTTCTGGTCCACGGCAAACAGGCGAATACCTTCGGCGAGCTTTTCCACCGCCATCGCATCCTGATGATGCGCCCAATAAAACTCCGCTTCACTCATGGCGGCGGGCTTTGGCTGAACTTCACCTTCATACGTCAACGGTGCAGGTACCGGCCCCTGGGTTTGCTGCAATTGCGCCAGCAGCGCCGGGGAAACGGTCAGACGATCGCAGCCGTTAAGCGCCAGCACCTGTTCCGGCGTGCGGAAGCTGGCCCCCATCACCACCGTCCGGTAACCGTGCATTTTATAGAAGCGATAGATCTTCTGTACCGACTCGACGCCCGGATCGTTATCGACGGTGAAGGTGGTATCAGGGGTGTTTTTCTTGTACCAGTCGTAGATGCGACCGACAAATGGGGAAATCAGAAAAACACCAGCATCGGCGCAGGCTCTGGCCTGGGCAAAGGAGAAAAGCAGCGTCAGGTTGCACTGGATACCCTCTTTTTCCAGCGTTTCTGCCGCGCGGATCCCTTGCCAGGTGGCAGCGAGCTTAATTAAAACCCGATCTTTACCGATCCCTTTCTCTTCATACAGCACAATGATTTCCCGCGCTTTAGCTATGCTGGCCTGAGTATCAAATGAGAGGCGGGCATCCACTTCCGTTGAAATACGCCCGGGAACGCTTTTCAGGATCAACGCTCCGATACTTACCGCCAGATAATCGGCAATATCCGCAGGCTGTACCGTTTTTCCACTCTGGCGAGACCTCACCGCTGCGACGGCATCTTTCACCAGTTTTTGGTACTGCGGAAGCTGCGCCGCTTTATAAATAAGCGAAGGGTTGGTGGTCGCATCTTCAGGCTGATAAGCCATAATGCTGTCAATGTCCCCGCTGTCGGCAACAATGGTTGTCCGCTGCTTTAGTTGTTCAAGCTGATTCATCGCTATGACCTGTTTTTCAATAATAGAGCTGGAAACAACAAGGAGAAGGCAAGGCCCGCTCCTTATTGTCGGTTGGGTGGGGGATTATTTTGCCTGCGCGACGCGGGAGGTCAGGCCTGGCATATTGAAGCATTCGGCTTCGTTCTGGATCATATCTTTAATTTTATTGACCACGTAACGCTCAGGCTCGACGCCAAACGACTTCAGATTGGCAAACATGGTTTGCATCTCTTTGACAACGTCCGGTTTTTCGTAGTTGTAGTGGCCGCTGAGTTCAAGAATCTCTTTCAACAATTCCGGCTCGTTAAAGATCTGCTCTTCGGACTTGTTTTTGTGCTCATCGGTCATCCATTTTTCCCATTTGTGGCTCAGTACGCACTCGCGGGTCAGGACGGTTTTTAAATCAGACGCCGACTTGATAAAGCCTTTTGCCGCCAGATCTTTCTCGACTTCCGCCAGCTTCAGATAAGCGCGGGTTTCAATGGTGCCGTAGGCCGGAGCGACGTTCATCGCGGTGATGCCCAGACCCGGATGCTTCAGTAAAATTTCATCCGGCAGGTAGTCGCCGTTATGCTCTTTCAGGCCGACGCCGTGACGGGTGCTGATAGCCGAAAGCTCTGCGGACTGCTTATCGTTGAAGTGGCCAACGTTTTTGGTCAGACGGGTCAGGGTGCCGGTTTGGCCGACGATAAACAGCGGCTGCGGCAGCGATTCGGCAGCAAGACGCTTATTCAGCTCGATAATAAACCCTTCATAGGCGCTGACGTCGGTCAGGCCGCCGTTGGTCTCTTCGGTACCGACTTCATAGAAGAACTCTTTCAGGTTATTGGCCTTGCGGTACTCTTCGCAGAAGCGAATCAGCTCAACGGTGCGGCTCAGAACCAGTTCAATATCAATGACTTTACCAACAACGTACGGGTCTTTCGTCGGGTCGATATGCAGCAGGTCGAAACCGGCGTCCATATCAATCTGATAAGAGCGGCGTGCCAGTTCCATCGCTTCGGCTTCCGGAATGTGGTCTTTACGCTCTTTATCGCGCTGCCATGGGCCACCGTGGTCGCGGCAGAGGAAGTAATCGCCGTCGAAGCCGACTTTTTCCGCCATCGCTTTCAGGTCGGCAGCAAAGCGAAACTGATCCCAGTTATTAACGTAACCCGCGCCAAATTCATCGGCATCAACCTGGTTGCGGCTGGCAATAAACATCAGCGGCAGATCTTTTTCTTTACCCAGCTCAAAGCAGGCCTGAATTAACGCCGGAGACATGGGGCCAATTCCCAACATAGTGGATTTGCCACCGTTAACAATATAATCGACGTACTGTTTCATTGTGTTTTTCATGATAACTCCTCAGACTTTATTCATATCAGAAGTGATTGTTTTTTTAGCCGACTCTTTTTTTACCGGCTCGCTAATGTTGGGGCGCAGAATATGCAGGCAGATGGCGGTGACAATAACGCCGATAAGCATATCGATGACGTACCACATTGGTGCTTTATTGACGCCAGCTATGGCAATTAATCCACCGTGGGGAACCATAGATTCGACACCGTGAACCATAGCCAGACCGGCACCGACGGCGCTACCGATAATAATTGACGGCAGAACGGTCTTCAGGTTTTTAACGGCGAAAGGAATCGCCCCTTCGGTAATGCCAATTAATCCCATAAAGGCAGCAGAGGTCCCCATTCGTCTTTCATCTTCAGCCCATTTACGCTGAGAAATAAAAGTCGAGAGAGCAATGCCGAGCGGTGGAATAGCGCAGGCAATACGGTAAGCACCATTTGGGCCATAAATACCTTCTGCCATTAATGCGAGGGTAAATGCCGTTGCGGTTTTATTGACCGGCCCGCCCATATCAAAGGCCGCCATGGCACCGAGAATTAAACCTAATACGACGCCGCTGCTTCCCTGCATATTAGAGAGCATGGAAACCAGCCATTTCATGGCAAAACCGATGGGCCCAATCAGCACGTACAGATAGAGCATGCCGACAATAACGCTTGAAACGATGGGAATAATCATGATTGGCATAACCGGCATCAGCACTTTGCCGACTTTCCAGGTTTTTACCCATTTAGCAACGTAGCCGCTGAGAATACCGAGCAGCATCGCGCCGAGAAAACCGGTTACCACGTGGTCCGCGCCCAACGGCGTGCTGGCCATAAAGCCGGTGATTAAACCCGGTGTCAGGCCCGGTTTACCGGCGATAGAGTAGGAGATATAGGCCGCCAGCACCGGGATCATCATCCCGAGGCCCGCGCTACCGATAGCGCCAAGGTTTAATAAGAATGGGTTGGTGACGACCATGCCTTTGCCCGCAACCGGCTCGCCGCCAATCAGGGAGAGCGCCAGACAGATGCCGCCGACCACCACCACCGGCATCATATATGACACGCCAGTGCTGAACGCTTTGACTAAATCATCCTTAATGGCTTTTGCTTTTTCCGACATTTTTTATCCTCCCGATACCCTGTATTTTTATGGGGTGACCACGGTATACGGGCGTAGTCATCCCCGGGCGCTTTTGCGTCATAATTGAAATACAGCGTTCGCAGAAATTTAATTAACGTTATTATTCGCCGGTACCGAATGCCGAAAGTAAATCAGGACCGGCGGGTTGGTTTATTTTGCCAGTTTCTCAGCCCGGTCAATAATAGCCGCCGGATCGCGAACCACTTCCGCCGGGTTGAGCGAAATAACCAGCCCGGCGTCTTCTTTTTCTTCAAAACGCTCGACGCCTTCAATACCAATAGCAATCGCCAGAATAACGACATCGGCTTCGGCAATCTCATCTTCGCTTAATTCATTTTCAATCCCCATGCCGCCCTGAGTTTCGACTTTGACGTCATAACCTCTTTTTTTACACTCCTGCTCAATCGCTTCCTGGGCCATATAGGTGTGGGCGACTCCGGTAATGCATGCTGCGACTCCGACAATTTTCATGAGTGACTCCTGATTTTTTATTTGGCTGTAATTTTAAATATGGCTTAATAATTTCCTGATTTCATACGGCCAGAGTATTGGCCATCAGGTTGTAGAGTACGTTGACGTTTTCGGCCTGTTTTATTTCATTGCGGAAATCCTCTTTCATTAGCTTTCTGGCAAGCGTGGAGAAATATTTCATATGCTCATTAGGGTCGGCGGATTTACTGACCGTGAGCATGAATACGGTTTCGACTTCCTGATCGCCCCACATGATGGGCGACGCAAGAGTTGCCATACTGATGGTGGAGTAGTGAATATGGTCCGACTTGGTGTGCGGAATGGCGAAGCCATAGCCCACGGCGGTGGAGAATGAGTCCTCGCGCGCCCAGATATCGTCGGTTAATTGCTCCCGATTCTCGGTGCGATGGTGCAGCCACAGATTGTCGGTCATCTTTTTGATAACTTCGTTTTTGTCGCGGGCCTGTAGTTCGCAGAGAATGAACTCCGGGGCGAGGATTGGCATTTTGCCGACCGCTTTTACGTCCGGAGAACGCAGCGCAGCTTTGACATCAGCGGAGCGTTTTAACGCCACGATATCCTGCGCCACGCCCTGGCATTTAGCGAAACTCAGCTCCCGCAGCGTATGTTTAACGCCCGGAATCGAGGTGCCGCTCATGCTGAGTTCGTCAAAGCCCATGCCGACGAACAGCGGCAGAAAATCTTTGCTGGCGCCCAGCTCCCCGCAGATACCTATCCACTTGCCAGCACGATGGACTTCATCGGCGGCATACTGCATGGCGCGAAGGAATGCCGGGGCATAGTTGTCGTACACCGCTTCAACCTGAGTATTTCCGCGGTCGGCGGCAAAAAAGTACTGCGTCAGGTCGTTACTGCCGACGCTGAAGAAGTCCGCGTATTCGGCTATTTCACGAATTGCGAAGATGACGGAGGGCACTTCCAGCATCACGCCGAGCGAAATCTCATCGTCGAACGCCAATCCCTCGCTGCGCATCGCGCTTTTCACTTCCTCCAGCACTTCACGGCACCAGATAACTTCGTCAACGTTGGCGATCATCGGAATCATGATTTTGGCATTGCCAAATGCCGAGGCGCTGAGGATGGCCTTGAGCTGCATGGCGAAAAGCTCGCGATAGCGCGGATAGGTGCGTACTGCCCGGAAGCCGAGAAACGGGTTCTCTTCTTCACCGAGGCTCATATAGTCGACGGGTTTATCGCCGCCAATGTCAAAGGTGCGGAAGATAACCGGCTTCCCATGCGCAACCTGCATCACCTGAGCGTAAAGCTCCGCCAGTTCACGGTAGTCCGGTGCAGTTTCGCGGTCCATAAATGACATTTCGGTACGGAACAGCCCAATACCTTCAGCGCCGTTGTTGAACGCGGCTTCGGCTTCCGCCAGGCTGGCAATGTTGGCCGCGATTTCGATGCTATGATTATCGCGGGTCACTGCCGGTTGGTGGACGTTAGCCAGCATTTGCTGCTGCATGCTCTGCTGGACGGCAATTTCATTTTGGTAATAGCGCAGGACTTTCTCATCCGGCGCGGTAATCAGAATTCCCGGATTACCGTCAATAATAATGTCATTTTCTGCATTCAGCGCCAGGGTTGAAAAATCGATATCCGTCAGGGTTGGGATACCAAGCGAACGGGCCAGAATAGCTGTGTGCGATGTTTTACCGGTGGCGGATAACACCATTCCGGCAAGATACTCTTTATTGATGCCGAGGAACTGACTCGGCGTCAGGCTATTGGCCAGAATAATCGATGGCTGTGTTAATTCAAGGCTGTTTTGTGGTAATACGCCAGCGCCATAAATCGACGTGAGCAATTGACCTGTAATGTCAAGAACGTCAAGGGTCCGCTCTTTAATATATTTACTCGATGAGCGATTAAGAATTTCACAGAACTCTATGGCAGCCTTAATGACCGCATTCCAGGTATTTTCTCCGCCAGCAATCGCGGTGGAGATATGGCTCTGGAAGGTTGCGTCGGTAATTATTGATAAATGCGCTTGCAGGATATCATGCTCAACGCCTTTTTGGGTTTCCAGCGCGGTCTGTTTATCATGTTTGAGCGTTTCTAAACCCGCCAGAAAAATACGCTGCTGGCGCTCAGTGGAATATTCACCGCCCGGGTTACGCGTCAGCATTTCATCCAGTGACAGGCTCTGAATTCGAACGGGTCTGGCAATGGCAACACCACCGCTGATGCGTGAACCCTGAATAAAACTGAGCTGAGTTTCCCGCAGCGAACGCGGGAGATAGCCTGCTGGCGCTGTTGTTTCTTCTACCTGACTGACTTCGAAAGAGGGCAATTTTTTGATCAGCGCACTCAGCTGTTGGGCAGCGTTTGCAGCATCTTTTCCGCTGATGGTAATTTCACAGGCGTCGTTGAATAAGGTATCGGTGGCGACAATCGAGAGGGCGCTTTTACCATTACCCTGAATGCCGCTGCGAATATTATTCCAGCACACCGTAGATTGAAATGTATTGCACAGCCGTTCGATATGTCCCGCCGGTCTGGCGTGAATACCATCCTTTAGATCACATTGATACGTTATTATCTCTGACATCATTGCTCCCGATAATCATTTAGCCAGGGCTAATTAATTTTCTTTGCAGATGTGGGTATCTGCATTTCATGTTTTATATCCTTCATCGTTCTCAGTTAGCTTTGAATAGAAAAAAAGTGACCTTTGCTTGAATAAAAAAGCCTGATTATTATTTTGTGATCGCAGTCATAAAATTAGATAATATTAACCCTTGTGATTGCTATCACACTCTTATTAATCATCGGATAGTGGTCACCCAATTGCTATTAAAGTGTCTTTCTTTCTATTTATTGGCTACCGGTTAATGGAGTACAAAATAAAACACACTCTATTTATTTTGCCGTGGTAAGTACGATGCATTTTCGTGGAATATTGCTGGATTTAGACGGGACGCTGGTAAACTCGCTGGATTTCGTTGAGGCTTCCTGGAGTTTATGGGCGACTAAAAAAGGGCTGGATCCGCAGGCGGTATGCCATTATCTCCACGGTAAGCCCGCTCTGAGCACGCTGCGCCATTTTATGCCCGATGCCAGCGAACAGATCATTTACGATGAATTTCTCGCGCTGGAAGAGTTTGAAGCGCGCAATACTGATGGCATTACCGCAGTGAATGGCGCGGTTGATTTTCTCCACCAACTGGAGCAGTTGCAGGCCCCCTGGGCTATTGTGACTTCCGGATCGCTGAAGGTGGCTTCGGCACGGATCCGACAAGCCGGTTTTCCGTTTCCGCCGGTGCTGGTGACCAGCGAAGATATTCACCACGGCAAGCCGCATCCGGAACCATTCCTGACGGGGGCAGCCCGACTCGGTCTTTCACCTGCTAACTGCCTCGCTTTTGAAGATTCCTCTGCCGGTCTGCTTTCCGCCACTCATGCGGGATGTGTGGTGGTTGAAGTGTTGACCCGTCAGTCGGTGGTTCACGATATCGATACCTGGCAAACCATTGATAACTACCTTGACCTGAGCGCAACGCGAAAGGGTGAGGCGGATTTTTTCCTTAAGATTCAGAGGGAGTTTTAAATGTCATCACGAAAAACCCTGGCCAATGCCATCCGTATGCTGAGCGTTGATGCCGTGCAGCGGGCGAACTCAGGCCATCCGGGCGCCCCTATGGGAATGGCGGATATTGCCGAGGTGCTGTGGCGAGATTTTCTCAACCACAACCCGACTAATCCCGCATGGGCCAACCGCGACCGTTTTGTACTCTCCAACGGTCACGGCTCGATGCTGATCTACAGCCTGCTGCACCTTACCGGCTACGATCTGCCAATCGATGAGCTGAAAAACTTCCGTCAGCTGCATTCGAAAACGCCGGGCCACCCGGAAGTCGGCTACACCCCTGGCGTGGAAACCACCACCGGGCCATTGGGCCAGGGGATTGCCAACGCGGTCGGCATGGCGATTGCCGAGAAAACCCTCGCGGCGCAATTTAACCGTCCGGGTCATGAAATCGTCGATCACTTCACATATGCCTTTATGGGCGACGGCTGCATGATGGAGGGCATTTCACATGAAGTGTGCTCTCTGGCGGGGACGTTGAAGCTCGGCAAGCTGGTGGCGTTCTACGACGATAACGGCATCTCTATTGATGGCCACGTTGAGGGATGGTTCACCGATGATACCGCTAAACGCTTCGAGGCCTACGGCTGGCACGTGGTGCGCGGCGTCGATGGGCACGATCCTGAATCCATCCGTGCCGCGATTGATGTTGCAAAGTCGATTACCACCATGCCGACGTTAATTATCTGCAAAACGGTGATTGGTTTTGGCTCGCCGCATAAAGCGGGTACTCATGATGTCCACGGCGCGCCTCTGGGCGAGGCTGAAGTGGCGGCGACGCGTGAGGCGCTGGGCTGGCCGCATCCACCGTTTGTTATCCCCTCAGAGATAGCCGCGCAGTGGGATGCTCGCAAATCAGGGCAGGCGAAGGAGGCTGCGTGGAACGAGAAGTTTGCCGCCTACGCTCAAGCCTTCCCCGAGCTGGCTGGCGAATATACCCGCAGAATGAAGGGGCAACTGCCCGCAGAATTTGCCAGCAAGGCGCAGGCGTTTATTGAAAAATTACAGGCCAAACCGGCGAAAATCGCCAGCCGCAAAGCCTCGCAGAATGCGATTGAAGCCTTTGGTCCGCTGTTGCCGGAATTCCTCGGCGGCTCTGCGGATCTGGCTCCATCAAACCTGACCTTGTGGTCCGGGTCTAAAGCGATTAACGAAGAGCCCGCCGGGAACTACATTCACTACGGCGTGCGCGAGTTCGGTATGACCGCCATCGCCAACGGTATTGCGCTGCACGGCGGCTTCCTGCCGTATACCTCGACTTTCCTGATGTTTGTCGAATACGCACGCAACGCGGTGCGCATGGCGGCGCTGATGAAGCAGCGCCAGGTGATGGTTTATACCCATGACTCCATTGGCCTGGGCGAAGATGGCCCGACCCATCAACCGGTTGAACAGATTGCTTCGTTGCGCCTGACGCCGAACCTCAGCACCTGGCGGCCCTGCGATCAGGTGGAATCGGCGGTAGCGTGGAAGTATGGCGTTGAGCGGCAGGATGGACCGACGGCGCTGATTTTCTCCCGGCAAAACCTGACCCAACAGGAACGGACCTGGCAGCAGGTGCAGGATATTGCGCGTGGCGGCTATGTATTGAAGGATTGTGACGGGCAACCGCAGTTGATTCTTATCGCGACCGGTTCCGAAGTTGAGCTGGCGGTAGCCGCATGGCAGCAACTGATGGCTGAAGGTGTGAAGGCGCGGGTGGTCTCGATGCCGTCCACCGATGTCTTCGACAAGCAGGATGAGGCGTATCGTGAAGCGGTGCTGCCGCAGGCGGTGTCTGCGCGTATTGCCGTGGAAGCGGGGATCGCGGATTACTGGTTTAAATATGTCGGGCTGAACGGCGCGATTATCGGTATGCAGAGCTACGGTGAGTCCGCTCCGGCGGAACAGCTTTATCAGACGTTCGGTATTACCGTTGAGGCGGTGTTGCAGCAGGCAAAAGCGCTGCTGGCTTAATCTTTGACGGCCTCTTACATGCTAAGGGGCCGCTTTTCATTAAGGGAGAAATAACATGTATCCCGTCGATCTTCATATGCACACCCTGGCCAGCACCCACGCCTACAGCACGGTGCATGACTATATCGCCGCCGCGGTGCGGAATCATATTCGCCTGATCGCCATCACCGACCATGGCCCGGAAATGGTTGATGCACCGCATCCGTTCCACTTCAACAATTTGCGCGTACTGCCGCGCATTGTTGATGGTGTGGGGATCCTGCGCGGTATTGAGGCCAATATCAAACCCGGCGGTGAGACCGACTGCAGCGACAAAATGCGCGCGTCGCTGGATTTAGTGATTGCCGGATTCCACAAGCAGGTGTTTGCGCCTGCGGATATTACCACCAATACCGATGCGCTGATTGCAGTGATAGCGAGCGGGAAGGTGCATATCATCAGCCACCCCGGTAACCCGGAGTATCCGATTGATATCCCGGCGGTGGTGGCCGCGGCGAAGGCGTGTCATGTGGCGCTGGAGGTCAATAATGCCTCTTTTGTCCAGTCGCGCCAGGGCAGCGAGGGGAACTGTCGCAAAATTGTCGCCGCTGTGCGCGATAGCGGTGGACTTCTCTCGTTGGGTAGCGATTCACACAGCGCGTTTTCTCTGGGGGATTTTAGCGCCTGTCAGCATCTGCTGGTGGAGGCTGATTTTCCGCCATCAAGGATCCTGAATACCTCAGTGCGTCAGGTATTAGCGTTTCTTGAACAGCGCGGTGGGGAGCGGATTGCAGAGCTTGATGCGCTGCCCGACTGAAAACTTACCCCTGACTGAGGGGGTGATATGCTTCATTCCGCTGGACATTTTAGACACCGCTCCCCCGGTGGCGCTGCGCTTACCGGGGCTACGACTCTGTACGGTCTGGAGTCGGGTAGCCTGGATAAGCCGCTTGCGGCGCGATCCGGGATAAAAACAGCTACAGGTCAATAACGTTGCCTCTCGGCAGATTCAGCGACTTGCGCATGGCGGCGATAACCTCCGCTGGTTTAAGCAGCAGTGAATTAATGCAGACGTTCAGAATACGACAGCCGTCGAAACGTGAGGGGTTATCGATCGTAATGTCGGAGGCAATAATAGCGAGCTCTGATTCGAAAATATCTTTATCGGTAATTGGGTTCTTAAGCCCCAGCACGCCCTGGGTCTCTATTTTGATCGCAAAGTGATACTGCTTCGCCAGTTTTTCCAGCTGCTCTGCGGCCATATAGGTGTGAGCCACGCCGGTCGCGCACGCGGTCACCGCCACAATATGCAGATTACGTTCGCTGGAGAAGGGCTGGATCTCATCTCTTCCTGCACGAGTGGTCATAAGCTTGCTCCCTTATTTTTGCGCCGGTACTCGAGCGGCGTACAGTCGTTGATATCGCGAAATACCTTGCAGAAATAGTTGGTATCAGTGAAACCGCACTTCTCTGAAACCTCGTTTATTTTCAGATTGGTATTGGTTAGCAGCGCTTTCGAGCGCGAGATGCGGGCTAACTTGAGATATTCATTAAATTTCACGTCTGACTCCTTCGAAAACAGACGCGACAGATAGCCGGGAGAGATATTAAAGGTCTCGGCGACGCTTTCCCGGCTAATGTCCGTATGGTAGTGGCTATCGATATGACTCTTAATTTCGTCCAACAGAGAGAAGGGGCCGCGCTGGTTATTCAGACCATCGGTAATTTGATACAGCAGATCGTTAATCAGCGCATAGACAATGTGGGCAAAGGTCTCGCTGGTATTATCCTGCGACCACGCCAGGGATTCGGCCAGTTCAAGCAGCCGGTCGCGAACCGTACTGCTGGAATTTTGCAGATTATACTTCTCCACTTCTTTAAACTGCGTACCGTCCCAGTTGCTGATGCTAAAACCAACGTCCTGCTTCCAGAAAACCACCGACATGCAGATAACCGGGCTTTCCCACTGCGGCGAATTCCAGCTGTTGGCGGGAATATAGGTGATGGTGCCGACCGGACGTTCATATTTAACGATTCGGTCCACGCCTTTCGGCAGTAGCATGCTGAGCGCACCCTTTACCGTCAGCTCGATGCGCGGTACGTGCAGATGGTAGGCCATCGCCGGGGCTTGCGCATTGCCGTTGGCCACCAGTAGGCTTTCGTTTATTGAACCCTGTGCGCTGAATTCGCTGAGGATAGATTGAATAAAAGTCGCCATATTATGCCCGTGGTTTGATAACAGTTTTCAGGACCTTCACCGCAACGGCGGTGGCGATGGTTCCGGCTATCACCGAGACGATATAACCAAAATGGTTACTGACTACCGGTAATACAATTAGCCCGCCCCAGGGCGCGGCGTTAGTTGCGCCAAACCACAACGAGAGGATCGCGGCGACCGCACTACCGAACATAATCGCCGGGATCACTCTTACTGGATCCGCCGCCGCAAACGGAATAGCTCCCTCCGTAATCCCCATAAATCCCATAATCACAGCAGGTTTTCCGGCTTCCCGCTCAACATCATTAAAGATGTCTTTAAACAGAAAGGTCGCCAGCGCCAGCCCCAATGGTGGCGTACAGTCGGCGGCGGCCACCGCGGCCATCAACTGCGGATTGGTCGAGATCAGCGCAACGGCAAAGAAAAAGGCGGTTTTGTTCATTGGCCCGCCCATGTCGACGGCGATCATGCAGCCAAGAATAGTACCGAGGATAATAAACGACGCGCCCTGCATATTGCCAAGCCAGACGCTAAGCCACTTCATCACTCCGGCAATCGGATCGCCAATAATGTAATACACCGCCATGCCGGTGAGGAATGTCCCGATGAGCGGAATAATAAATATCGGTAATACCATGCGCAGAAAATGGGGGATCCTGAGCCGCGCGATCTGGTTCAGCAGAACATAGACTACCAGCCCGGCAATAATCCCGGAGAGCATGCCGCCTAAAAATCCGGCGCCCATCTGATAAGCCATTAGCCCGCCAATGGCGCCGGGTGCGATGCCTGGTTTATCGACCATCGAATAAGCGATAAACCCTGACAGGATGGGGATAAACAGGGTTAAACCCGCCATACCGATTTGCGACATGGCCTTCAGAAAGCCGTGGTCTGGTACTGCCGCTTCTCCGTTGAACATCACCGCCAACGCCAGCAGAACGCCGCCGGCGACGACAAACGGGATCATGTAGGAGACGCCGGTCATAAAATGCCGTTTAGTATTTTTTAATAGTTTTAACATGTCAGCCTCGTAACGTTTGCTGCTCAGAAGGCCAGAGTTCTGGATATCAACGTGTAAAGTGCTTTCGGGCTTTTTGCCGCTTTAATTCGGCTGACAAATTCATCATTCATGAGCATGCGCGCCAGGGTGGAGAAGTACTTCATATGCTCGTTATCCTGCGCAGATTTGCTAATTGTCAGCATAAACAGGGTGTCCACCATGACGCCGCCCCAGGCAATGGGCTGCCTGAGCGTGGCAATACTGATGGCAGAATCCCGGATAGAGTCCGTCTGCGCATGGGGGATAGCAAAACCTGAACCGACGACGGTAGGAAAGGGGACTTCACGAGCCCAGATATCGTCGCAGAGCTTGTCTCGCGCGTCGGTGCGCTGCTGTAGCCACAGATTATCAACCATCATTTTGATCGCCTCATTTTTATCGGCGACATCAATTCCCCATAAAATCATTTCCGGCGATAGCAGCGGCTTTTTCACCGCACGAGCGTCCGGCATTTGTAAGGCGGTTTTGACCTGATGCGCGTTTTGTTTTTCTACCAGGTTCAGCGCCAGCGCCCGACAATCATTGATGCTGAGTTCGCGCAGGGCGTGCTTAACGCCCGGAATAGCCGCGCAGTTCATACTCAATTCATCAAAGCCAATACCGACAAGCAGCGGGAGAATGGTTTCGTCGGCGGCAAGCTCGCCGCATAGCCCGATAGGCTTTCCGGCGCGATGTGCCTCGCTGACCGCAAACTGCAGGGCGCGTAAAAACGGCGGCGCGTAGCTGTCGTAGAGGCTCTTTACCTGAGCATTACCCCGGTCTGCGGCGAAAAAGTACTGCGTCAGGTCGTTACTGCCAATGCTGAAAAAATCGGCGTGTTCGGCCATTTCCGCCATGGAGAACAGCACCGAAGGGACCTCCAGCATAATGCCGAGGGCTATCTGTTCATCAAATGCTAACCTCTCGCGCCGCATCTCCTGTTTGACCGATTCCAGCACCTCTCTGCACCAGATAAGCTCTTCCACCCGGGAGATCATCGGCAGCATAATTTTGGCCTTCCCTGCCGCTGAGGCAAGCAGAATAGCCTTCAACTGGGCGGCGAAAAGATCACGGTACTGTGGATAAATACGTACCGCCCGGAAGCCGAGAAATGGGTTTTCTTCGTGATTGACGCTAAGGTATTCGACCGGCTTATCGCCGCCGATATCAAAGGTGCGAAAGATAACTGCCTTCCCGCCCGCCAGGGCAACAACCGGCTTATACAGGTCGGCCAGCTCGTCACAAGAGGGCGCAGACTCGCGGCCCATAAATGTTATTTCAGTGCGAAACAGACCGATGCTTTCTGCGCCGTTGTCAAAGGCCGCTTGCGCTTCGGCAAGGCTGGCGATGTTAGCCGCTATCTCTATGCGATGCCCGTCATGGGTCTTTGCCGGCGCTGAAGCGTTTGCCAGTAACTGCTGCTGCATTTCCTGCTGGGCGGCAATTTCCAGGCGGTAGTAACGCAGAACTTTTTCATCCGGGCGGATAATCAGGATCCCCGGCTCGCCATCGATAACTATCTGCTGATCTGCCTCAAGCGCCAGCGTTGAAAAATCGATATCGGCCAGGGTTGGGATACCCAACGAACGAGCCAGAATTGCCGTATGGGAGGTTTTCCCGGTAGAGGACAGCACCAGACCAGCAAGCCGGTTTCGATCTAACGCCAAAAATTGGCTGGGGGTTAAATGGCTGGCGAAAACAATGGCCGGTTCATTTAGCGAAGGCGGACGATAAGCCAGGGTCTGTTCGCCATAAACTGCGCTGATGAGCTGCGTGGCAATATCGAGAATATCCAGCGAGCGCTCCTGCAGATAGTGGCTGGAAGCGCGCTCAAGCTGATGGCAAAAGTCGAGGGACGCCTGAGCGATGGCGGACCAGGCATTCATCCTGTTATTCAGATAACCGAATGCGCTATCCTGAAACGCGATGTCGGTTATCAAGGAGAGATGCGCCGCCACAAGGTCGTGTTCAATGCCCCGAGTTTGCCTGAGCGCTGCCTCTTTCTCTATGCGTAATAAATCTAATCCGGCAAGAAAACGGGCTTTTTCGCTTTCGGGACTGCTGGTGTGGCGAGGCGTGCGGGCAATAATGTCAGCGAAAGTCAGACTCTGCATCACTTGTGGCTTTGCAATGGCGACGCCTTTATTGATACGGGTTCCCTGAATCACCTGCGGGTTTAGCTCCCGTAGGCAGCGGGGCAGATAGCCCTGCGTCGTCACAGGCTCCGGCTCAAGGCTGAAGGTCGGGAGATCGGAAAGCAGCGCATGAAGCTGAGCGGAGGCCTGCTGTTCATCTTCGCCGCAAAGGGTGATACGGCATGTATCGTTTAATAGCGTGTCGCTGGCGATCAGCGAGAGGGCGCTTTTGGCATTAGCCTGCAGCCCCGTTCGGGTGTTTTCCCAGTCGATCGTGGCCTGAAACAGGTTGCATAGCCGTGCGATGTATCCGGCCGGTCGGGCATGAATGCCTTCGTTAATCTCGCATGTATAGGTTATGACCACCGCCATCTCGACTCCTGAATGCTTTCGCGCTCGTCAATTGAATACCGATCTCGCTATCTTTCCCTGTTCGCAATGGCTATGACATAGTAAAAAAGTGACCTTTTCATAAAAATAGTGACCTGATTGTGATTTTGTGACTTTTGTCATATTTATTGCTGATGAAAACATTGAGTACTGAATTGATTTAAAATGTTTTTTTACTTTTTTGCTTTTGCAATGAGTTTGCGAGATTGGTCACAAATTTAAAGCAATAAGAGGGGAGAGCGAACGAGGGTGACCGCCAACAATCTGGGCAAAAAACCACGTCGGTATTACCGAGGCAAGGCATCAGTAAAAACAGATGCTTTTTAATATGGTTTAAGAAAGATAGACGTTTGCTGCAGTTGGACCACGCAGTCCGTTTACCCGACGAAATTCGACGCGAATACCGGGACGGATTGTGGTTGGCTCACCGGGGGATAATGCGGAAATATGAACCTGAACGTCTTTACGACCATCGGAGGGGATTATCAGACCTTTGCCTGTTTTACTATCAAATGTTTTGACAATACCTGTCATTTTTTGGAACAAAGAAATACCTTTTAAATATGAAAACCGGGACGACTATACAGTAAGTAAACGGGATGTCTATTTAAATAGAAATAAAACCCGCATGCTTGCGGGCTTTCCCTCAGCCCAAAAAAGTTAAACGCGTTATCAGCGCTGGCTGATTATTGTTCAATCATGCGAAGCAATCGGCATCTGGTAAGGGATAGTTTATGCGGCGGTTCTGGATGAAGACTGGAAGAGCTTATGGCAATAGGGGCAAATGAGCTGAGCACCTTTTTGCACTCGGCTGAAACTGTGCTCTGAATCCTGGGAGCAATTAGGACAGGAGCATTTTACGAGATAATTACGGCGAGTTTTAGCATCTTTGCGTTCTGACATATGATATTTCCTGATTGAAGGGCTTACGACCATACAGTACTTTGCTGTAAATAGCTCTTTCTGATTACCCTGTGGTGGAAATAGTTGCTATTAGCCTGGCGTTAAAAGCAGGCATATTGAAGTATTCACCATACTGGCTCGTATAGAGCCAGCATCTGAATTTGTTTGAATTCATTATCTCTGCGTTTCCGCTTCGATGAATTTCACCACCGAATCCTGGTCACAGGAGGGGATTACCTGCGTTGCTAGCTTTTTGGCTTCCGGAATCGCATTTTGCGGAACGTAGCATCGATCGGCGCTGGCAAGCATCGGCAGATCGTTATAGTTATCGCCAAAAGCCACCACTTCATCAACGCCCAGATGCTGTTTGAGATGGTGAATTGCCGAGTGCTTAGATGTTGAATCGGTGAGAATATTCATAAAATAAACATTGCCCTGCGCGTGATACAGGTCACGATTTAACAGGCAGTGAATATCATGAATGGTATTGACCGACTTTTGCAGCGGCGTCAGTCTGTCGTACTCATCGTAGGCGACAAAATACAACGGTAGGTATTCTGGTGGTAGCGCTGAGAAGTGCTCAATTTTAAAAATATTGTCTTTTAAAAAGGGGGCTTTGCTCTTAATAAAATGCTGGCTCAGGGCATGGCTTTTCGCGGTATAAAAAAGCGCATATTCGCTACCGTTGATGCAGTACAGGAAGCCGTCATTATTGAACTCATTCAGCTTTTCCGCTATCTGTTCAATAAGTCGTTGCGGCAGGACGGAGGCCTGAATAATGGTGTCGGTCTGCATATCAAAGGTTAACAGACCGTCGCTGAATACGCCCGGGCAGGAAAACTTAGCATCGCCCAACAGCATTTTGACTGAGCTTAACGTTCTGCCAGTGGCGCAAGTAAACAGAACGCCATTTTTAGCGAAGTTGCCAATGGCTTCGCGGGTATAGGCGGAAAGTTTTCCTTCTTTGTTGAGCAGGGTACCGTCAAGATCGCTGATATAAAGGGTTTTCTTTATTTTAGTCATCGGCATATACCGTCATTGAAAACTGATAGAATTTGGGATTCATGGTGGAGAAACTCTTCAATTGCTGAGTTTATCACTTAAGCTGGTTAAAACCTCTCCTATGTCAGTGAATCGCTATCGTTAACCGATATATCAAAGAGTTAGCGCACAGTTAGCTGGCAGGTAAGATGCTCTCATCACCGCGTTGCCGTTTCCTGCCAGCGTCATGTATTGTATGATACGTATAGGGCATATTTTTAACATGACGGGAAATCTATGGACACCGGACTCTATATTAAAGAGAACTTTCGCTTCAATGATGATGCCGGACCATCAATGTACTCTCAGATCGCCTCTTTTATCCGGCATCAGATTCGACTTGGCGTGTTCCGGGTGAATGACAAAATGGTGACTGAAAACGAACTATGTGACATCCTGAAAATCAGCCGAACCACTGTCAGGCTGGCAATGAATGAGCTGCTGGAAGAGGGGCTTATCGTTCGTCAGCGCGGGAAAGGTTCATTTATTGCCGACAAGAAAATTAACCGCAAATTAAACTCGCTGTATAACTTTACCGACAGCATGCGCGAGCAGGGAATTAAACCCCGCTCGGTGGTGTTGCAATCCGCCATTGTTGAAGCCGATGAGGTTGTCGCCAACAAATTAAATCTTCCGGAAGGCCAGAGAAAAGTCTTTTTGCTTAGGCGTGTTCGCTACGGCGACGATACGCCTCTACTGCTTGAAACAACGGCGATTCCTTATAATCTTTGTCAGGGTATAGAGCAGTATGATTTTGAAGTGGGCTCACTCTATGACGTGCTGAAAAACCAGTATGGCCTGAATATCGCCCATGCGACGGAAAATATTGATGCCATCATCATTAATAAACCGGCGGCGCACCATCTACAGTGCCACGATAAAGTGATGGCGGGATATCAGATAGAACGTATTTCCTTCCTCGAAACGGGGTTTGTCTTTGAATACACCACATCGGTAACCCGGGCCGATAAATGCAGCTTCAGGATCGATCTTTTCAATGCTAATCAGAATGCGGGCAAGTCGCGAATCGATTTTTCCCGTCAGCTAAAACGCTAGGGCCGCTCCGGCCCTTTCTTTTTCTCTGCCAATTATCTCCGTCATACATTCTGCGCTAACTTGCGGCGTGCTTCCATTTTTCACCTTTTCTCTCGCGCGCGTTGCAAAAATTCGATCTGGATCAACTCATAGCCGGCATCATATATTGCATGATATGTATCATACAAATGATACAAAATGCCACTTAAAAGGAACTATGCTATGAAACCGAATAAAAAAGCCGCAGATATGACCCCCGCAGAACTGGGCCAGTACATTGACCAGTCGGTGCTGAAACCTGAGTTTACCCTGCAAGAAGTCCGCAAATACATTCAGGAAGGGATTGATTACAAATGCAAAACGGTCTGCATCAACCCTGCTTATCTGGACGTTGCCCGTGAGTTGTGTAAAGGCACGGGAACAGGCATCTGCGTGGTCTGCGATTTCCCATTTGGCAACTCGTCTACCGCATCAAAAGCCGCGCAGGCCGACATTATCTGTCAGCAGGGTGATGTAGAAGACCTGGATATTGTCGCTAACTACGGCTTTATCCGCAGCGGTATGTGGGAAGAGTTTGAAAAGGATATTCGTGCGGTTGTAGACGTTGCCCACCGCTACGGCTCGCTGGTTAAAGTGATTTTTGAAACAGATGCGCTCACTGCCGAGCAGGTGGCAAAAGCAACCGAATATGCCTGCCGCGCTGGTGTTGATTTTGTGAAAACCTCAACCGGCTTCTATACCGGCGGGGAAAGCAAAGGGGCAACGCCTGAAATTATTGCCGTCATGATGAAGGCAGCAGAAGGTCGCTGCAAGGTCAAAGGCTCTGGTTGCATTCGCACCCGCGAACACTTCCTGCAACTGATTGATATGGGCATCGACCGGATGGGGATTGGCTACCGTTCCACTCCGGAAGTGCTGGGCCTGAGCGCTCAGAGCAGCAGCGTCGATTCAAAAAGTTCTTACTAATTGCCCGCCTGGGATGCCGTTGGCAATCCCGGGCCTGTTTGTATATAGAAAATTCCCCGCTAGTGAGCTGTCCCCAAAAATTGGATATCTAATGAGCACACTGTTCGCCTGTCGATTATCGTTCACTACATTCAGCGGAACGTACCAGTTTCATCTGTAGCGATCTCGGATAAAGATGTTTTCGAGGTGTAAAAGAGTGCATTTATTCCCTATTTTTTTGTGATTCAAATCACCATTTGAAATTGAATTGTTATTTATCAATCAGTTAGTGATGTTATCCTTTGATTGGTGGAGAACAATTTTCTCCATTTTTGCCTTATTAGAGGGAAAATAGGTAAGATTTTCTTCCCCGCCTAATATACATTTTAACTGTGGTTGAAGGATAACAATCATGATGTTCACAACCCAATGGCTATTTATTTTTAGCCATTAAGCGGAGTTTTGGCTGCTGTTTTATTCGCCAACTTCGGAAGCAGCGTAAATATAGCTCACGATATTTTATGACTAATAATAGTTTGAGTGTACCCTATGAAAACAAGAACTAAAGATATTGCTACCCTGGCAGTTCATGCAGGAAGCCAGTCCGACCCGGTAAACAATGCCATATTTACACCAATAGTTACGGCTAGCTCATTTATACAACCCAACCTTCACGAAGGTGGTGATTTTTGTTATTCCCGTGTTTCTAACCCAACGCGTAAAGCTTATGAATCTGCCCTTGCTGAACTGGAAGGGGGGATTTATGCCACCGCTACGGCATCGGGAATGGCCGCCACGAATATTGTGATGGAACTATTGCCAAAAGATGCCCATATTATCGCCATGAAAGGTGTCTATGGAGGAACGTGGCGGCTGTTTGAAAAGTTAAAAACGCTCACCACCGGAGCGACAATTTCCTATATTGATCTTAATGATGAAGAAAGTCTAATTGATAGTATCCAGGAGAATACGGCCTTAATCTGGATTGAAACGCCGACCAACCCATTGCTGGAGCTGGTCGATATTGCAAAGGTTTGTCGTATTGCTAAAGAACACGCCATTATGACCTGCGTGGATAATACTTTCGCCAGCGCCTGGAATCATAAGCCGCTTGAAATGGGCGCGGATATGGTGATGCTCTCGACCAGTAAATACGTTGGCGGACATTCTGATTTAATTGGCGGCGCAGTCATCACCAATAGTGAAGCATTAGCTTCACGCCTCGACTTTATCAAAACCACCATTGGTTCTATTGCTTCACCCTTTGATGCCTATCTTGCCCTGCGTGGCATGAAAACGCTGGATCTACGCATGGAACGCCAGTGCAGCAACGCGCTGCGCGTGGCGGAATATCTGGAGAACCATCCAGCGATCGCCAGCGTCTATTATCCTGGTTTGCCGTCGCATCCTCAGCATCAGCTGTGCAAGGCGCAAATGCGCTCAGGCGGCGCGGTGGTGACCGCAACGTTGAAAGGCGACCTCCAGAGTCTGAAGCGCTTTATCGGCGGGTTGCACTATTTTGTGTTGGCGGAATCGCTGGGCGGGGTGGAGAGCATGATTAACCATTCGGCCTCCATGTCCCACGGTTCGATGTCAAAAGAAGAGCGAGAAGCTATTGGGGTTTATGACACCACGCTGCGTTTTTCCGTCGGCATTGAACATATCGATGATCTGCTACAGGACCTGGACATTGCCTTCGCCGCTATGGACCTCACACAGGATAACCATCATGCATGATTATGGCATCTGGACGATTATTACCCCGCTGGTCACTATTATTCTGGCGATCCTGACCCGCCAGGTCATCCTCTCTCTGCTGACCGGTATTTTTGTCGGCTACGCGGTGATTAACCACAGTATTATCCAGGGGGTTGGCGGCACCCTGAACGGAATTATCGAAACATTCGCTTCCGCCGGTAATGCGCGAACGATTATTTTTATGGTGATGATCGGCGGTATTATGCGCCTGATTGTGGTCACCGGCGGCGTGCGTAAGCTGGTGCAGTTTCTCTCGGAGAAAAATGATTTTGTCACTAATAAAAAGTCGGTGCAGCTGCTGGCGATGGTGGTGACATCATTAATCTTTATTGAGAGTTCAATAAACCAGCTGATCGCCGGTGCATCCACAAAAAATCTTGCCCGGCGCTACAAAGTCTCGCCGGAAAAGATGTCCTATATTATCCAGACTTCCTGCGTTTCCGTCTGCTCATCGGTGATGATCAACGGCTGGGGGGCGGCGATGATGGGGGTTATCGGCGTACAGATTGCACAGGGTTATTTGACCGGTGAACCTTTTGAAGTATTGGCCAGCTCGATGGTCTGGAACACCATGGCCTGGTTTTCATTAGCCTCAGTGCTTTTTTACATCCTCTCTGGCTGTAGCTGGGGACCGATGAAAAAGGCTGAAGTAAAATTTGAAACCGCATTAACGGAAATAGAGCAAGAGCATGGCGAAGAAGATGTGGATCCGGTTATTGACCATCCGGCATGTAACTCGCTGCTGAATTTCTTTATCCCGATTCTTTCCACCGTATTAATGGTTCCCGTTGTTCTGTATATCACCGGCGATGGTCAGTTCTCCAAAGGCAGTGGTTCGATGTCGGTTTATTCTGGCGTGATGTTTGGGACCGTGGTTTCATTTGTCTGGTTCAGAGTGCGTGGCATTCTTAACGTTGAGAATTTTTTCAAAGAGCTGTATATCGGCTATGCCAGCATGGTTAAAATTAGCTCAATCATGATTCTGGCTTTCCTGATGGGGCATATCTCGGCGGAACTGAATACCGGGCAGTATATTGCCTCAATTACTTCCGGGGTTATTCCCTCTGGCTTCTCAATAGGTTTTATCTTCCTGATTGCGGCGGTGATGTCTCTGGCCACAGGGACCTCCTGGGGAACCTTCGCCATTATGATCCCGATTGGCGTTCAACTGGGCGTATCGTTAGGTATCGATCCACACTTTATGATCGGCGCGGCTATTTCTGGTTCAATTTTTGGCGATATGACTTCACCTATCTCCAGCGATGCTATCGTTGCTTCGATGGCCACCAACTGTGACCATATTGAACATATTCGTACCCAGATGCCTTATGCGCTGGTGACCGGTGGACTTGCTCTTATTGTCTATTTAATTGTCGGTTTTACTCTTTAACCCAAACACTATTTAAGGATTAGCTATGACTAAGGTTATTGCGACTGAAAATGCTCCACAAGCCATTGGCCCCTATATTCAGGGAGCACAAGTCGGCAATTTAATTTTTACTTCTGGTCAATTGCCTATTAATCCGCAGACGGGAAATATTCCTGAATGTGCAGAAGGTCAAACCCGGCAGAGCCTGGAGAATATTCAGGCCATCATTGAAGCTGGAGGACTGACGGTCGACAATATTTGTAAGATGACTATCTTTGTAAAAGATCTGAATGAATTCGCCGCGATTAATAATGCCTATGCTGAATTCTTCACCCAGCGTAATGCTTCTTTCCCGGCGCGTTCTTGCGTGGAGGTTGCCCGCTTGCCAAAAGATGTGAAGGTGGAAATTGAAGCGGTGGCCTGGCAAGGTTAATTCACTGTCAATACGACTCTGCGGCGGCTTATCAGCCGCCGTTTTTATATGAAGGGAAGGTCTATGTCTGTAAAAAACTATCTGCATAGCTTATCGCGCGTCGCGCTGGTAGGGGGCGTCACGCCCGTTCAGCATCTGAAGCGGCTGTCGGAATATTTACAGCGCGATATCTATATTAAACGCGATGATGTTTCACATCTTGGTATGGGCGGCAATAAGCTCAGAAAGCTGGAGTTTCTGGCGGCCGATGCCCTCAGTCAAGGCTGCGATACGCTGGTGACCGCCGGGGCGATTCAGTCCAACCACGTGCGTCAGACCGCCGCCGTGGCCGCACATTTAGGACTGAAATGCGCAGCGTTGCTGGAAAATCCGATTCAGACCACAGAACCGAACTATCTCTATAATGGCAACCATCTGCTGTTTAGCCTGATGGGTTGCCAGGTTGAAATGGTTGATGAACTCAACGATCCGGACGCGCAGCTGCGGCAGTTTAGCGAACGACTTTCGGCTACAGGTGCGAAGACCTATGTTGTTCCCGTCGGCGGCTCGAATGCGCTGGGTTCACTGGGCTACGTTGAATGTGCGCTGGAGATAGCAGAACAGTGTGACCAGAAGAACCTTAATGTGCAGTCCGTGGTGGTGCCTTCCGGCAGCGCGGGGACGCATGCCGGGCTGGCCGTAGGATTTGCCCATTGCCAGCCTGATGTGGAGGTCGTCGGCGTGACCGTTTCCCGTCTTGTTGGCGATCAGCTACCCAAAGTGGATAAGCTACAGCGCGAACTATCCGCAATGCTGGGCGTGGCGTCACTGTCGCCGCTGACGCTGTGGGATGACTACTTTGCGCCACGCTACGGTACGCCGAATACCGAAGGGATGCATGCGGTGGAACTGCTGGCGCGTCTGGAAGGCATTATGTTAGATCCGGTATATACCGGCAAGGCGATGGCCGGTCTGATTGATGGCGTGAAAAAATCGCGCTTCAATGGTAGCGGGCCAGTGATGTTTATCCATACCGGCGGCGCACCGGCGCTCTTTGCTTACTATCCCCACGTCTGATTTATCGCGTTATACGAAAATTCAAACCACTCCAGCGTCAGCGGCCGAGTGGTTTTTTTGCGCGTGATGGTCAGGGAATGATAAAAGGGGCGGGGTATTGTTTACATATTAAGTCGGACAAAGGCTGGCGCTTTGTCCGACTTATAAAGCCGCGCAAGCAGTCTAGTAACGCTTGTGCGCCATGATTTCGATAATTTGTCGGTCAGTGTGCTGCATAGCCTGCCCGGCGATAGCGCAAAGATTACGAATAGAGTTTTCCACATCGCGCTCGACGATACCGTCGTTTCCGGAGACGACAGAATTATCCAACGCCAACAGAATAGCTTTCCAGGCAGAAGAGATGCTGGTGGACACTTTCATTGAACAACTGCCGGATGCGCCATCGCAAATGATGCCGCTGACGTCGCCAATCATGTTATTGACCGCCATGGCGATAGTGTCAAAGCTGCCGTCCATTAACCAGATAATCCCTGCTGCAGCACCCATTCCGGCAGTGGTCGTGGCGCACAGGGCCGAGAGTCGTGGAAGTTTACAGTGAATATAAATCGCCACCAGATGCGAGAGCGCCAGCGCGCGGGCCAGCTGTTGCTGGCTGGCGTTAAGACGTTCGGCGGCGACCACGACCGGCATTGTTGCCGTTATCCCCTGGTTGCCTGAGCCGGAGTTGGTCATTGCGGGTAGCGTTGCTCCGCCCATTCGCGCATCTGATGCGGCGCTGGTTCGGTAGAGGATCTCGGTAAACATATCGTCGGAAACTAATCCCTTATCGACCTGGCGCTTTAGCGTCGGCCCAATATGCAGACCCCATTCCTTTGATAGACCTTTCCTCGAAAGGGCGTTGTTCATTGAACCGGCTTCGAGAATAAAGTCGAGCTCTTGCGAAGGTACTTCACAAATGAAATCGTAGATGCTGCGTAGCGAGCTGCAGGCGACCCGATCCAGCGGGTTAATGACATCTTCACAGGCATTGTTCTGTGGTTTGATAAACAGAGGCTGACCCATCTTTTCAATCGCCACCACGTTGGTGTGATCGCCCACAATGGTGACCGTGGCGTGCTGATCTCCGGCGTAGACTTTAGCTCGAACATAGAGGATTTCATCGCAGGGTTCCTGCAATGACACGCGTACGGCACCAACCTCCAGTAGCGCTCTGGCGGCGTCAATCTCTCGCGGCGTCGCTTTTTTAAGCACTTCGAGTTTGGCCTGCGGATCGCCGGCGATGGCGCCTAAGGCTGCCGCGATAGGCAGCCCGGTCATACCCGTACCCGGAATTGTCACACCCATACCGTTTTTCATTAAATTCGGCGAGACCGCCGCTTCGATACGCACAATTGCGCCTGATAGCTGCTGCGCCGCCACGGCGCAGGCGAGGGCAACCGACACGGGTTCGGTACAGCCTAAAGCGGGTTTGACTTCCTGTTTTAACGCATTAATAAATGTGTTCCATTCAACACGGCTTTCCCGGTGTGACATGACTGAGCCTCTGGGTCGGTACAGAAAAATGTCCGTCGAGTTAGTGAGTATTTCTCGACCTTAATGTGCGTCTGCGGCCCGAGTTTGTCAGAACGACGCTGCTCCGAACGGCAGAAACGATAGTAAGAATGTTACCGCACTCGGCAGAGAAAAAAGTTGCATCTTTGATTTGTAAAAACGTTAACTGAGAGAAATATTTTCTTTGATATGGCTTTTTTGTGGTTTTATTTGACTTCGTCAATCCAGGAAGGAAAGACAAGAAAACCGGCAGGGCTGCCGGTTTTGCGATTAGATTTTACATGCGTCGCCGCAATCATCATCGGCAATGATGGCCTGCGCTTTTTTATCCGCATCTTCAAGGCGTTCAGCGTTACGCTCTTGCGCTTCTTCCAGTCCGCTAAAGACCAGGTTGTCGAGATCAATTTCCATGAGTTTCCCACTTAAGTTCAGTTTTGACCGTGAGCAAGTATAGGCAAAATGACGGAGGGATGCACCCGGTAAGGGCTTTTGTAGCACAGAGCGGTAAGCACGGGTGTTTTGTTGTTTTAACGATGGATATTCCAGTGATTGCGGGACAGCCGCCAGGCAATCCTTGAATGCTCAACTTTTTCTCCTCGACACAACTCACACTCAAACTTACAACCACTTTGTATATCAACTTACTTTTATAAATTAAAAAATTTTAAACATTTCATGCTTGATAGTTTTACATGATTTTTACAAATGCATATAATTCCTTACGTTCTTCGCTCTGTCCGGGAGCGTCCAACCAACATGATATGCGGTCTGTGCTTTTCATATTTGAATAAAGCGCTGTTTATAAATGATGTTTTGGTTTTTTCGACTAACGTCGTATGGGATGAAATATGGACGAACAACAAGGTAGCGGGAGAGGGATTTTCTTCACCGTTTACCGATTACTCTTTGTATTACTTAGCTTTGGCATAGGACTCTTTTTCACAATCTGGGGGGGCAAACTCCTCTCACTGGGCGGTAGCGCCTGGTATCTGTTAGCTGGTATTGCTTATCTTCTTATCGCCATCGGCTACCTCACCCGCAGTAAATACGTCCTTCCTTTCGCTATTCTGACTTTCTTGTTGACTCTTTGCTGGGCGCTGTATGAAGTGCAGTTCAGCTACTGGGGCCTGATCCCGCGGTTGGTGGTTCCTGCGCTGATGCTTATGCTGGCGCTGTGGCTGTCGGCGACGCTACCGATGCAACGTATGCGGATGCGTTATGCCAACTGGAGCGCGTCGGCTATTTTCCTCGTGCTGCTGGCAACCCTGATTTCTGCGTTTTACCCGCACGGCGGTATTCATAACGGCGTGGTAAAGGCGAGCGACGACAAAACGCCGACTCTGGCGTCGAAAAGCGATAACTGGGAGTTCTTTGGCCGCGATGCGTCTGGTACCCGTTTTGCGCCTTACGATGATATCACTCCAGAAAACGTTAAAAACCTGAAGGTGGCCTGGACCTACCACACCGGGCGGCGTCTTACCGGTGCCGGAATTGGCGTCGATGAGAATACGCCGCTACAAATCGGCGACACGCTGTACTCCTGTACGCCGCTGAACGTTGTTACTGCGCTGGATGCAGATACCGGTAAAGCGCGTTGGCGCTTTGACCCGCATGCGCAGACCGCCGAACATGTCACCTGTCGCGGTGTTGGCTATTATGATGTGCAAAGCGATGATTCACTGAGTGCTGAAGAGAAGACCAGCCCGGCGTTGCAGCAGTGCCCGCAGCGTATTCTGGTCTCTACGGTCGATGCGCGTCTGATTGCGCTGAATGCCAAAACCGGCGCGCTGTGTGATGACTTTGGTGACCACGGCAGCGTCTACCTCAAGCAGGGGATGGACAACACCGAAAACAGCAAACGCTACCACCCAACCTCTACGCCGGTGATCATGGGGCACATTGCGGTGCTTGGCGGCTGGGTGCGTGATATCGTGCATGGTGAGCCGTCCGGCGTGGTGCGCGCGTTTGACGTGCGTAACGGTAAAGTGGTCTGGGCCTGGGACGTAGGCCAGCCGGAAAACATTACCGATCCAGAAAAAGGCCGTGTTTACACCCTCGAAACGCCGAACGTCTGGACGGTACCGGGCTTTGATAAGGAACTGAACCTGGTTTATCTGCCGACCGGTAACGGTCCGCCGGATTACTGGGGTGGCGATCGCAACGAGGCTAAAGAGAAATACGGCTCCTCCGTGGTGGTGGTGGATGCCAGCACCGGGGAAACTAAGTGGGTCTTCCAGACCGTGCATCATGATATCTGGGACTATGACCTGCCGTCACAGCCAGTACTGTTCCATATGAAGGATGAACAGGGCGAAGAGGTCCCGGTACTGATCCAGACTACCAAAACCGGGCAGATTTATGTTCTGGACCGTCGTACCGGTAAGCCGGTGACCCAGGTCGAAGAACGGCCTGTCGCTCACGATGGTGCGGAAGGGGAGCGTCTCTCAACAACCCAGCCATTCTCCACCGGTATGCCGCAGCTTGGCGTTGAACCGTTAACCGAGAAATCGATGTGGGGTGTGACGCCGTTTGATCAGTTGATGTGTCGTATCGATTTCAAAGAATCGACTTATCTGGGGATGTACACGCCACCATCAGAGACACCGTATATTGAATGGCCGAGCCTGCTGGGCGGTATGAACTGGGGCGGTATCACCATTGATGAGCGCACCGGTACGCTATTCGTCAACGATATGCGCATGCCGCTGAGAATGTCGCTGGTGCGTAAAGAGGACATGGCGAAATATAAAGTTTCCACTGACGAAGTTCCTGGCTTTATGGGAACCGTGCGTCCGCAAATCGCCGGGCCTTACGGCGGCGTGCGGATCGATATTTTGCAGTCGGCGCTGGGCGTGCCATGCAATACGCCGCCGTTTGGCACGATGAGCGCCATTGACCTTAATACTCGCCAGCTAATGTGGCAGGTACCGATGGGCTCGGTGGAGGATACCGGTCCGCTGGGGCTGAAAACGCATATGCATATCCCACTGGGAATGCCGACGCTGGGCGGCCCGACGTCGACCGCTTCCGGGTTGGTGTTCTTTGCCGGAACCCAGGACAACTACCTGCGCGCGCTGGATTCCGCCACGGGTAAAGAGCTGTGGCGCGCTCGTCTGCCGGTAGGTGCAGTGGCGGCTCCGCTTATCTACAAATCACCGAAGACCGGTAAAGAGTATGTGGTGATCTCCGCCGGTGGCGCTAGCCACTCGCCGGACGTCGGCGATGACATTATTGCTTACGCGCTGGAAGAGTAAGCTACATTTCTCTTTTAGGGTACAAACTAAACCGCCCCTTAGTGGGCGGTTTGAGACTGATGACAAACCAGGTTTAAAGATTATGCTCGCGTTTCTGCCGGGCGACGGCTGACGCCTTACCCGGCCTACAAAACTGGGGGGAACGAACGTAGTCAACAAAGAAGCAATTTGAAAGACGGCGGGTATATATCGGCGGCAATGCAGGGAAATCGAATATTGAAGTGCATGATATTCAGTTTGTGGTAGCCGAAACGCCGGAGGTGAGCCTGCAAAGCCAGAATGGCAGGGCTACCAGCCAATTGGTCTGGCAGCCGTTTAACCATTACCCGGCATCCGGGCAGAGTCGCCGCCACCATTCGGGCTTCATATCCTCAAATGAGTGAAACTTGGGGGTGAAGGCTTCATTTGCAGGTTGGTCGAAGGTGCCGGTGAGCAGGGCGATGACCGGCCCATCATCGATGGCCCCCAGCGAACTGCCGCAGCGTGGACAAAAAGCGCGGCGGGTATTCGGTGAAGAGCGCCAGCTTGCGGGCTGACCGCCTTCGCCTGTCCAGGTGACCTCGTTTGAGGAGAACTCCAGCCATACCGTCGTCTGTGCGCCAGTATGTTTCTGGCACATATCGCAAGAGCAGCTGTGCGGACTGCCCGGATTGATAGCGGTGAAGCGAATATGGCCGCACAGGCAGCCGCCGGTTAACGTTTTGCTCATCATTTCTCCTCAACAAACTGCGGTTGCCACAGCGTATCCGGCTCGGCAAAACCCTCTTCGACTCGGGCAAAAAAACGGCTGGCGTGCAGGCCGTCGACAAAGGCGTGGTTGAATTTACCCGCAACCGGAATAATACCGTTTTTCAGTTTGCCCCAGGTGAGGGCGGGCACCGCCGCGCCGACGTAATACTCGGCGTGGGTGATGGCGCTGAAATGCAGCCACGGCAGGCAGCTGGCGCAGAAGAAATTCTCACCGTTGACGATAAGCGGTGCCGGTGCGGTATGTTTGGCCGCCTCAATGTTGGGTGTAGCGGCATGGCTAAAGGCGGCGAAATCAGCGGCGTTATCGCACCACACCTGGCGGAAACCTTCCTGCGCGGTCATGACCGGCGTCATCACCGCCAACTGGTCATACTCGATAATATCGTCGCCAAGCAGCCGCTGTTTTAACTGCGGCACGCCATTCGCTGCGCGGACCAACGCGTAGAGCGCTAACTGGAAAAAAGAGACATCGCGGTCTTTTGCACATTCGTACAATCGCTGCGCTTCTATGGGAACGCAGAGATTAAAGCAGGGGTTGGCAAAACCGCGATAAAAATCAAAATGATCTTTTCGCGGCCAGTTTTGTTTATCAATAACGCGATAGTTGGCCACGGGTCTCTCCTGTTCATTATTTGCCTGGGCTATGCGACGATTTCAATCAGGTTGCCATCGGGGTCTTTAATCACCGCTTCATAGTAGCCATCACCGGTCGTGCGCGGCGCGGAAACCAGGATACCCTGGGCACCAGCGCGCTTCGCCAGCCTGTCGACGTTCTCAGCGCCGCCGACCGCGATTGCCAGGTGAACCCAACCAGTATGGTTATTATCCGCAGTTTTCTCGCTAAGGCCCGGTTTGGTCATCAGTTCAATGGCGATATCCTCGCCGATCTTCACGAAATAAGACTCGAACCCAGGGTTGGTTTGGCTGCAGTACTTCTCGTTTATTTTACCGCCGAAGAAAGCAACCCAAAAGTGGGCCTGTTGCTCAAGCTGGCGGGTCCATAGGGCAATGTGGGCAATTTTCATGGCAAACCTCTTTATAGTGTGTGTTGACAGTCAGGGCAATAATGCACGATTATGCACTTTGTTGCTCGATGAAGATTTTATCAGGAGTTTTTTGTGCTCGATTATGCTGCTTTCCCCAAACAACGACAAGCGCTTATTTGCCAGATCCTGCAGGAGAACGGCAGGGTGGTTTGCGCCGATCTAGCCAGGCGCCTGAATGTATCCGAACATACTATTCGCCGTGATTTACATGAACTTAGCCGGGAGGGATACTGTAAAAAGGTCTACGGCGGTGCGGTGATGACTCTGCCGGAGGCGGGGGATTATAGCGAACGTAAAGAGAAGAATACGGCAACAAAAATCAGAATCGCGCAGAAATGTGCAAAGCTGGTGAAGCCCGGCGGCTGCATTTTTATCGACACCGGAACCACCAATCTGGCCATGGCGGAAGCGCTCCCCGCTGAGCTGGCGTTAACCGTGGTGACTAACTCACCGGAAATCGCCGCAGTGTTGCTAAGAAAGCCGCTTTATGACGTCGTGATGCTCGGCGGCCAGATCCAGCGCGCCGCCGGCGGATGCGTCGGCGCGTCGGCTGTAGCACAGGTCAAGGGGATGCTCTTTGACCAGGGATTTATCGGCGGCTGCGCCATGGCTCCGGAATCTGGTCTGACGGGCTTCGACTATCCTGACTGTGAGTTTAAAAAAGCGGTGATAAAGCAGTGCAGTGAAATCATTGTTGGCCTGACTTCCGATAAAATCCCAGCGGTGGCGCGCTTTGTGGTGGTCGAAAGCAGCGCCATTGATGTGCTGGTGGTTGAGGAAAACATTAGTCGGGAATATCGCGACGCGTTTAGCGAACACGATATCCGTATTTATACCGTTTAAGCGGTGTGTTGGCTTACTTTGAGAATGAAGTCGCAATCAGGCGCAGGCCGAGCGCGCCCAGCACCGTGGCGGTGACAATATCGATTTTACGCTTCATACGCAGATAGACGCCGCGCGGTCGGGCAGAAGAGAGCACCAGGGCCACCAGTGAATACCAGCTCACGTCAATCAGAAAGCTCATCAGCGGCACGATGTAATAAAACGCCAGCGGAATGCGCTCCGGCAGCAGAGCAGTAAAAATAGAAGCGAAAACCAGCGCCGTTTTTGGGTTGCTGAGTTGGGTATAGAGGCCGTCGCGGAACGTTTTCAGCAGCGAATGCTCAGCCGCCATACCGCCAGCCGCAAAGTCCATCGGCTGCGCTGCGCCGCGATAGATTTTATAGCCCAGCCATAATAGATACAGGCCACCAGCGACCTTCAGGCCGATAAACATTTCCGGTACCGCCGTCAGCACTTTTTGCAATCCCATCATTGCCATAATTGAAAAGATAGCCGCGCCGGTTCCGGTTCCCAGGGCGGTGACCAGACCGTGAAGACGCGAACGGGCCACCGCGTTGCGGGCGACGTAGATAAAGCTCGGACCGGGGCTGATGACACCCATAATCAGTACGGCAGCGATGGCCATCAGGCTGGATAAGAACATAAACGCTCCTGGTTAACGTTGAGCGCTTAAGTCGCATATGACATTCGCTCGTAATTGTTTTACCAGTGAAAAATAAACAATCTTTACTGCGCTGTCACCAGGCTTTACGGGGCGATGTTTAATCTCATTTTCGAATAACGATTCCCATTTCGCACGTCAGTGATACACTGGCTGAATGTGATCTTTGTCATATCGTCATTAAAACAGAGAAAAGAGACACTGCTATGCAACATATCATTGAGGGCTTCCTCAACTTCCAGAAAGAGATTTTCCCGCAACGTAAAGAGCTTTTCCGCAGCCTGGCCTCCAGCCAGAATCCCAAAGCGCTGTTTATCTCTTGTTCAGATAGCCGACTGGTGCCCGAGCTGGTCACCCAGCAGGAGCCGGGTCAGCTGTTTGTTATTCGTAACGCCGGAAATATCGTGCCCTCTTTCGGGCCTGAGCCGGGTGGGGTCTCCGCCACTATTGAGTACGCCGTCGTCGCCCTGGGCGTTACCGATATTGTGATTTGCGGCCACTCCAACTGCGGTGCAATGAAAGCGATCGCCACCTGTCAGTGCCTGGATTCAATGCCCGCAGTTTCCCACTGGCTGCACTATGCCGATGCGGCAAGAGCGGTAGTCGAGAAGAAAACCTGGGCAAATGAAACCGATAAAGTGAACGGGATGGTGCAGGAAAACGTCATCGCCCAGTTGAACAATATCAAAACCCATCCCTCGGTTGCCGTTGGCCTGCGCGACAATACTTTGCGTCTGCATGGTTGGTTCTACGATATTGAAAGCGGTGATATTCGCGCGCTGGATAAAAATAGTAAAAACTTTGTTTCGCTGTCGGAGAATCCTGAAGTCTTTTTCGAATAAACCTGCCGCTTCAGGGCACGGAAGCCCTGCAACCCCCGAGCCCTGTCGCCAGTCAATTCTGACTTATCTATCTTATGCGCATCAAGACAGCAAAGTCAGTATTCCGCGTTATAGCACCCCGTCGCCGCCGTCAGAGCACCATACCTGACCGGAGGTGAAGGAACAGGCATCAGAAGCGAGCGTAACGTACAGCGGCGCAATCTCCACCGGTTGCCCTGGTCGACCCAGCGGCGTATCGGCGCCGAACTGACGAACTTTCTCATCCGGCTGGCCGCCGCTTGACTGTAGCACCGTCCAGTAAGGGCCGGGTGCGACAGCGTTAACCCGAATACCTTTCGGCCCTAGCTGTTTAGCCAGTGACTTGGTGAACGCCACCAGGCACGCTTTGGTTTGTGCGTAGTCCAGCAGAATGGGGCTTGGCTTAAAGGCCTGCACTGATGAAGTGTTAATAATCGTGCTGTGTTCTTTTAAATGACGCAGGGCGGCTTTGGTTATCCAGAAGGCCGCATAGACGTTGGTTTTGAAAGTGGCGTCAAAGTCTGCGGTGGTTAACTCTTCGAGCGACTCGCAATATTGCTGGCGTCCGGCATTATTGACCAGGATATCCAGCCCGCCAAGTTCGCTGGCGGCCTGCTCCACCAGGGTTTCACAGAATGATTCGTTGCGCACATCTCCCGGAATCGCGACGGCTTTACATCCTTCGGCCTGAATCAGGGCAATCACGGTTTCCGCATCGGACTCCTCTTCCGGCAGATAATTTATCGCCACATCGGCACCCTCACGGGCGAAGGCGATGGCTACCGCGCGCCCAATTCCGGAATCACCGCCGGTTATCAGCGCGCGCTTACCCGCCAGCCGACCGGAACCGACATAGCTCAGTTCACCGTGATCCGGCTGCGGCTTCATCTCTTCGGCAAGGCCCGGCGGCGATTGCGGCTGGTCAACAAAGGGGGGACGGGGATACTGCGCGGTATTTTTAGCGTTGTCGCTCATACTGACCTCCTCGTGTTAAAAGATTAAGCGTAGTCGCCGGGTCAGCGTATTGAGGATTAGCGATGAATAAGTGAACGGGTTTTTAATTATAATTCCAGCAGCTTCGTTAATTGTTTGGCGGTAATTTGTTGATTGCCGGGAAAGTTTTCGAAATGTGATGCGGTAGAATGACTTAGCATTTTAGGATTATTCTATCGCCAGCCTGGAGATATATTCAGCGTGTTTTTATTGATCCGCAGCGGTAATATTTTCACGAACTGAAAAGGTGTGAAAAATATTTCCAGGATGCTTCATAAAGTACCGAACTTGTGAAAATGAACTTCAGCAACCAGACTTATTAAGACAAGGGGAAAATACGCCGGAGGTGTTGTTGATGAAAAAGTTACTACCTATTCTTTTCTGTTCGCTGATGGCTCTGGGGGTTTATGCCGCGGATGACGGTGGATTTAAAAAAGATGCCGCTCCGCCGCCGCCGCATAAGATTGATGATGGCTACCGTGGGACTGAAGACGGGCGGATCATGACCGTGCGCCAGGCCCTGGAAATGCATGACGGGGCAACCATCTCTTTACGCGGAAATCTCATTGATCAGCACGGTAACGACCGCTACAGCTTTCGCGATAAAACCGACACTATTGCAGTGATTATTCCCGCTGCGGTTTTTGATGGCCGCGAAGTGAAACCCGATCAGATGATCAGCATTAACGGCAGCCTGGATAAGAAAATGACGCCGCCGGTGGTGCGGGTGGACAGAATTCAGAAATAACCGCTCATGCAGGAGGAATTGATGTCCGTACAGCATTCAGCCGACCCGGATAAACGAGGTCGTCATCCGTCAAAAGAGGACCCGCGCGAGCAGGGTGAAGTCCCGCGCAAAAGAGATGACAGCGAAGATCATAAAAAAGATCCCTGGCATCCCCAACCTGAAAAACGCTAGAAATGCCGCCTGCTTAAGGGCGGCTATTTTCTCTCTTAAAGATCGAGCGGGGATAAACGCCTGCGTGAGCGGTTCGCTGGCTGCGATATTGCTTTCGCTATCGCCGCGCCGATTTCGGCACAGGCGGTAATTCCCTGGACAAAAGGCTGGTCGTGCATCAGCCAGGGAATAGCGGCAAAGGCGATGCGTCCGCGCACTTCCGCAGGTTCCATCAGCGTATAGTCGTCGCCAACTTCCGGGATCTCTTCACCGGTAGCGAGCAGCTGTTCTCTTAAATGCGGGAAGGGCAGGTCACTGTTTTTCAGTGATTTCTGCCCTCGGGCATCGATAAATACATCATATGTATACTGATTTTGCTGGCTGAGAATCACCGTTTTTTCCTGCTGCGTTGTCATTTCATAATCTTTCCCTAAAGCGAGAATGCTAATGACTCCTGCTTCGCGCAACGCCAGCAGTCGGCGGATAGATTCAGAGGGAATGGCGGCATAACAGTCAATAAATACCCGGGCAAGGCCTTTGCTGAAACGCTCTTGATCGGCGTCATTGAGATGTGGGACCATTGCCTGAACGGCTTCATGCAACCGTAGAATGACGTAGCGCCAGGGAACCGTGTATTGCTCACGTTTATTACGTTCGACTTCCTCGAGGTTAGCCTGCGCCCAGTGGAAAGGATTATGCTGTTGGCGTTTTTGAAACCACGTCTCGCTGAAGCTGTCGGCGTTAAGGCTGCGAAGGGCGATATTTTCGCTCCATAGGGGGTCGGCAAGCGCGATTTCCTGTGCCACTAACTCGAATACCCGGTCAAGCAAACCGTCGCTCCCCGCGGCGATGGTTTGTTCCATCATGCTTTCGGTGACGATACTCAACGGCTCCCAGGGGATAGGGCAGTAAAAATCAGCCTCGGGGAGAATGCCGGAGCGTGACATCAGCACTATTTTTAGCGCTTTGCTCGTATCGTCCAGCCTGAAGGTGAGCGCCTCGTCGTCGGACCCGATAAACCGACCGTGCTGGACGGCGACGGCCATCGCGGCATCAATTCCGCTTAGTGAGGTGCCCATAATTCCCACCCGGCAGGGCGGAATGGTGGCTTCCATCAGCCCGGACCAGGGGCTGGGAAACCAGGTTTGGGTTGACTCCTCTTCATCGGGCCAGACGTGACCTGTGGCAATGACCGCGAGATCAAAGGATTCGGCGATGGGTTCGTCATCGACCCACAGCCTGACGCCTTCACCGGTCACTTCCAGATCGGTGACCGTGCAGGATTCATTAACCTGCACGCGAAAATCCCGCTCTTTAGCCTGAGCGACCAGCCCGAGAAACTGGTCGCGAAAGTATTCGCCAAGAAGGATACGCGGCAAAAACTGACGCTCGTGCAATGCGTCATAATCCACACCATAGCGCGTAAGATGCGCCTGACTTTGGGTTTTAAGCCAGTCAAGATAGCTGCTCAGGATGGGGGGGATTTCTATGCTGGCGATATTGGCCAGCATCATGCGTGAGTTTTCTTCATCACTGTAGGGCATGCCCACGCCTGCTTCCTCGGCCTGCTCATAAATCGATATGTCCAGCGGTTCATTGTGCTTGAGTAGCGCAAACAGAGTATAAATTCCGGTTGGACCGGCACCAATGATGGCAATTTTTTTCATATTGACTGACTCGCTGTGGTATTGAATCTCTGTATTATCGCTGTCCATACGCCTGATACAGTGTGGTTGAAAATAGCGGGAGGGGCCAATTGAGGTGCCCCTCTTCCGAAGCAGATTCAGAAGAGGAGCCAGTTTTAGAACCAGGTTTCCAGCTGGGCGCCAAAAAATAGCGTGCCCGCGCTGTGATACCCGGCGCTGCCGAAGGTATCCGTAGATGAGTAGTTATCCAGCGATTTGTCCCAGGTCATCCAGGTGGCGAAAAAACGAATTTCTGGCCGTTCAAAGAAATCCGTCACGTTCTGCATTTTGAAGGTCGGGGCAAACGTTAGCTTGTAATAACTGCCGCTGGCGGCCTTGTTACCGTTAAACCCTTTCGGGTCAATATTCATATACTGGTAGCTGGTTTCATATTGCAGGGCGAAATTCTGATTAATTTGCTGAATTACCCTCGCGTTCAGGGTCACCCAGTCATAATGATCGGAATCGATATAGCGGTTATTGCTGCTCTGCGCGACGAGCAGCGGCGCGAGGCTCAGGCTGTCGGTCAGTGAGGTAATACCATAAGAGGCAAACTTCACGGTCCAGGCCGGGTCAATCAGATAGCCATCGGAACCCGGCCCGCGAACTTCTGCCCCCAGAGCGCGTCCATAAAGCAGCGCTGTTTTCGTACTTCCGGGTCGCAGGCCATAGAAACTGTCGCCATGATACGCCAGCATGGTGTTGAACCCCTGTGAGGCCGCCTTATCCGAGGCTAGTCCGTCGTTAATGCGTTTATCGTTGTCCTGCGAATAGAGACCATTGAGCATCCACTGCCAGTGACCCAACCTGTTGTTAAGCGAGAAGGTGTAGTTTTGAATATAAGTATTATCCGCACCGGTCATGTTGTTATATTCAACGTTCTCCATTGTATCGATATCATTGAAATTACGTCCGTATACCGCGAGATTGGTTTTTATATCGTCCCAGAAATTCACATCATAAATACCGGCCCCGGTACCGATTAAATTCATCATGTCGGAATCAAGCCAGTGAATATCAAAATTATCCCGGTCTTCCCGCTTCCCGGCCCACAAGGTGGCATGTTTAAATGCACCGGTAAAAGATGGCATATCGCTCATTTCAACAAACGCCTGGCGCACATTCATCCGACCGTTGAAAGAACTGTCTGTATTATAGGTTTTATCCCATTCGGCGATTTTCATGTAATACCGCAGCTGGCTATTGTTATCATATGTTCGCCGGTAGTTGATATCGGCGGTAACGTAGGTATCGGATTCATTGCCAAGACGTCCTACGCTTCCACCGGTACTTCCCGCTGGGGTCAGCGATGGCCCCACGGTGCTGGTGGTTCCTTTGCTGGTTAATATTCCGCTGCGCGCGTAGCCGCCGAACTTAATGTCCTGATTATTCTCCTGGGCGACGATGTTTTGTGCCGGCTGGTTTTTTATTAATGCCAGGTCTTGCTCGGTTTTGTGTTCGACGGCCTGCAATCTCTCTTGCGCGCGCGCCGCGTTTTTTTCGGCGCTGGCCGCTCTTTTTTCTGCACTGTCTATTTTTCGCGTGGCGTCTTGTAATTGGATTCGCGATTGTTTTAATTCGGTCTCAAGTCTTTCAAGCCGGGCGTTAATTTCATTTAGGGTCGCATCTGCCGCAACGGCTGATGCTGGCAAAGCCAGCGCGCAGAGCGTAAGCATATAAGCTTTCATCATTTATACCTGTACAGGGGGAACTGTGCTCTGGACGCACGGGTGCAGAGCACATATTACTGTGCCATTAAAATGGGTTTTTTAATCGGGTATTAAATCAATAGTCAGAATTTATGATTAATCAGGCCTCTTTAGCGGTTTTATTGGTTTTGACAAGAATAAACGTGAGAATAAAGGCAAAGATAAAAACGGCGATCCCGACGGTGATATAGGTAATAAACTGATAGCGATCGTAGAGGTACATTAGCGGCGAAAGCAATACCGCCAGGCCGTAAGAGTTGGCTTTTATCGACAGTAGCGACAGAATCATACCGCCCAGCGCCGAGCTGGTAAGCATCACCATAATAGCGCGCAGTCCGGACTGCATGACAATACCAAATAAAGCAGGTTCAGAAACACCCAACAGTTGAGTTATGGTGGCGGAAATACCGGCGGTTTTAAAGGCGATATTTCTGGATTTTAACGAAATAGCCAGACACACTGCAGCGTTGGCAAATCCGTACATCGCGCAAACCGTAATTAATGGATTAAATCCGGTTCCGGCAATAAGCGAAGTTTCGATCATAATAAACATATGATGCATCCCGGTCATCACGGCAATGGGATAGATAAAGCCGATTAACAGACCGCCAATACCCGCAGGCAGCGTCAGAAACTGTTGAATCGCCATTACCGCATAATGTTCGAATCCATGGACCAATGGTCCTAAAACCAATAAAGCGATGGCAACTGCGATAAGGATAACGATAAACGGCGTAAAAATAAGATCCATTGAGTTTGGCATGACCCGGCGGAAAAAGATTTCCAGCTTTGCACCGATAATGCCGGTTATCAGGGCGGTCAGAATTGAACCCTGATAGCCTACCAGCGGAATAAAGCCAAACACATAAATCGGGCTGCTGTTGCCATACGCCACGTCGTAGGCGTTCGGTAGCGCAGGGGAGACCAGCATCAGGCCGATTAAAAAGCCGATAATCGGCGTGCCGCCGAATTTTTTAAATGCCGACCAACAAATAAATGCCGCCAGAAAAGCGAAAGCGGTATCGCACAGCACCGTCGTCAGCGTTTGCAGGGCCACGGGGACTTCATGGACGCTACTGCCGAACCACGCCTGGACGGTGTCATTAAAAATGACGCCCTTCAGACCGAGAAACAGGCCGGTGGCCCCGAGCACCGGCACAATCGGCACAAAGACATCCGATAAATTGCGTATTCCCCGCTGCAGCCGCCCCGTACTCTGTTTCGTCATTTCATCTTTGCTGACTTCGGCAACCTGGAATTCATTAACAAACTCCTGGTAAACCTTATTGACGATCCCGGTTCCAAGGATTATCTGGTACTGCCCTGAATTATAAAATACGCCTTTGACTTCGCTGATATTGCGGATTTTATCATCATCGATTCTTTGCCTGTCTTTTACCTGCAAACGTAAACGCGTGGCGCAGTGGGTTGCTGAGGCAATGTTTTCCTTGCCAATAGTGTTAACAATTTCAACGGCAATATTTTTATATTTGTTCATATTTAACTCATTCCTTAACGAGAATGGTTTGATAGGGTTTTAGGGTTGTGCCAATGTCGGCATAATTATTGAGAACAACGTCTCCTGCCGGAATAGCAAAGGGGAGATGCTGGGCGCTCAAATTTGTTATCGAGATAAAACGTTCGGTCTCCGTTGTTCTTTGGTAAGCAATGATACGATCGTCAACGTTCTCTATTGCTGTGAATGAACCATAGATAAGCGCTTGAGGATAGAGTTTATTTCTTAAGGCGATCATGGTCTGGTAAAAGGAGAATACCGAGTACGGGTTGTCAACCTGGTTTTTCGCATTAATGCTAAAGTCGGTTGTGGAAAATGCCAGCCAGGGTTGCGTGCCCTGGTTAAATCCACCGTTAATGCTTTCAGACCATGGGAAGGGCGTCCGCGAATTGTCGCGGGAGCGCTGATTAATAAAGCCTAGCGCCTGCTCTTCGGTGAAACCTTCTGCCAGGGAGCGGTGGTAGTTATCAATGCTGGAAATATCATCAAATTCGTCGATAGATTTCCGACTAAAATTTTTCATCCCCAGTTCCTGACCCTGATAAATAAACGGTGTTCCCTGCATAAAGAAGTACATTGCCGCCAGCGCTTTAGCACCGATGTCGTTTTGATAATCAGCGTCGCGAATAAGCTTGGACAGCGCGCGGGGCTGGTCGTGGTTTTCAATAAACGTTGTTCCCCAGCCTGCCTGACAAAAAGCCCGCTGGCTGGCAAACAGTGCTTCTCTGAATTCGCGAACGCTCCAGTTGCGCTGCTTAAACCATTCAGAACCGTTTTCAACATCAATATCCGCTGCGTGAAAATCGAAAATCATATTGAAATAGCCGTCTGGCCCAATATAGCTGTCGTACTCCTCCAGCGGCACGCCCGGCGCTTCGCCGACGGTGACGCAACGGTAGCGATTGAAGGTCTGTTCTTTTAGCTCATGCAGAAACCGTTCAATGCCAGGACGGTTACGCGATTTCCCTTTAATAGAGGCCAGACCATCAACACCGTCTGCGGGCAGGGAGGCGTAGTCCTGATCCTTTTTAATAAACGTAATTGCATCAATACGAAAACCGGCGATGCCTTTATCGAGCCACCAGTTAATCATGGCGTAGATTTCCTGGCGCAGCTGCGGGTTTTCCCAGTTAAGATCCGGCTGTTTTTTATGAAAAACGTGCAAATAGTACATCTCTTCGCCCGGGACTTTTTCCCATGCGCTGCCGCCAAAAATTGAACGCCAGTTATTTGGCGCATCTCCCGCAACCGCAGGTTTGAAAATGTAGTAATCACGATATTTTGATTGAGGATCCGCTAGCGCGGCCTGGAACCAACAGTGCTCATCGCTGGTATGGTTGACCACCAGATCGACCATTACCTGAATTCCCAACACGCCTGCCTGTTTAATCAGGTCGTCAACATCCTGCATCTGGCCTAAATCGGTATTCACCGCATAGTAGTCCGCAATATCGTAACCATTGTCAGCTCCCGGCGAGCGGTAGAACGGCGAGACCCAAATCATGGTGATACCCAGCATTTTGAGATACGGCAGTTTAGCGATAATGCCCGGAATATCGCCAATACCGTCGTTATTGCTGTCATAAAAGCTTTTTGGGTAAACCTGATAAATGATGGATTCTTTCCACCATGCGCTTTGATGAGGTTGTGTCATCATTTCTCCTGAGTATGAAATCGATACCATATTGAGTTAAAAAAAATTACGCCGATGCCCTGATAACCAGTTCCGACTTCAGGTCTTCCTCGTCGTAGCGATACTGCGTGTGATTGATCAAGGCCAGCAGGCGTTCTACAGAAATTCGGCCCAGCTGTTCGATAGGCTGACTAACGGTCGTTAGCGGAATATGAACCATCTCGGCCACGGGCAAATTATCAAAGCCCATTACCGCTATTTCTCCGGGAATGCTGACACCTTTCGCTGAGAGGGCGGAAATTAAACCGCAGGCGACTTCGTCGCTACCGGCGAAAATTGCGTCAGGCCGCTCGTTTTTATCCATTAGCAGGATTTGCTCAGCCAGACGCTGCCCGTCGCGCCAGGTGTGGACGTTGCGAAAAACAAGATTGTCCTTAATCGCCTGCTGCCCGGCCTGCATGGCGGCAATAAAACCGCGGTTCCTTCTGCTGCCGTGACCTTTTTGCTGGAATGTGCCGCCGGTGGAGTAGGCGATTTGTTTATACCCTTTGCTGAGTAACCAGCTAACGGCGTTATAGGTTGCCAGTTCATCGTTCATTCTGACCACGGGCAGGCTGGTGTCGTCGATGCTGGTGTTGCACAACAGGATAGGGCCATATTTCTGGTACTGCTCAATAACCTCTTTGTCATTCTCAACGGCGCATAAGATAAGACCATCGATGATTTTTTTCTTCAGCAGGTCGAGGCAGCTTTCTTCCTCGCCGGCGCTATCGTGGTTTTGCACAATTAGCACCGAATAGCCATTTTTGCGCGCGGTAACTTCAAGCGCATCAACCAGGCTGGCAAAAAATGGGTTTGTTATTCTGGAGATGAGAACGCCAATCCTGTGGGTTTTCACCCCGCGCATCTGCTGCGCGACGGTACTTGGCTCGTAATCCAGCTCTTTCATCGCCGCGAGGATCTTTTCCTTTTTATCTTCAGAGATATAAGGATGATTGTTGAGGAAACGGGAGACCGTCGTGACCGACAGACCTGCTTTTTCTGCTACGTCTTTTATGGTTGCCATGATGGTTATGAAATCGATATCAGATGGGCGTAAAGTATTTTTGCTCCGGGATTAAGTCAATCGTATTTTTATAAAACATGAGCTGACTCACAATAAACTTAACCGTGCGTGCAAACGGGCCGCTGGTTAGGCGACCCTTCGTGTCGGTTTTACGCTTTATTGCTGCAGCACTTCTGCAAATTTCGCCAGCCATTGCGGATGCGCGGGCCAGGCCGGGGCGGTGACCAGGTTACCATCAATGTGCGCCTGATCAATGCCGATATCGGCGTAATGTCCACCCGCGAGCCGTACTTCCGGCGCGCAGGCGGGGTAGGCGCTGCAGGTGCGGCCTTTTAGTATTCCAGCGGCAGCCAACAGCTGAGGGCCGTGGCAAACCGCGGCGATTGGCTTACGCGCGGCGTCAAACGCCTGCACCAGCTTGATCACTTCGTCATTTAATCGCAAATATTCCGGCGCGCGTCCGCCGGGGATCAGCAGGGCATCATAGTCCTGTTCTTTTGCGGCGGAAAAATCGGCATTGAGAGTAAAACGGTGGCCTGGCTTTTCGCTGTAGGTCTGGGCACCGTCAAAATCATGAATTGCCGTAGTGATGTAGTCGCCTTTGGTCTTATCGGGGCAGACCGCGTCAACCTGATGACCAATCATCTGCAACGCCTGAAATGGCACCATCGTTTCGTAATCTTCGGCGTAGTCGCCGACCAGCATCAGAATCTTTTTGCTTGTCATGATCGCTCCTGCATGTGGGAAGATGCATAAGGTATAGACCATGGCGGAAGAATGCGAAATCGACAGGAGCAACGAATAGACAGAGAGCGTTCAATTCGCAACGGACATCGAAATATTCAGCGTTTGATATAAAGAGGGATATCTGAAAAGAGAAGGGAAGAAAAAGCACCATTCAGCAATAAACTAAATGGTGCGTCCGAGTGGACTCGAACCACCGACCCCCACCATGTCAAGGTGGTGCTCTAACCAACTGAGCTACGGACGCATTTTGGTGCGTTTAATTGGACTCGAACCAACGACCCCCACCATGTCAAGGTGGTGCTCTAACCAACTGAGCTATAAACGCATTATGGTGCGTTCAATTGGACTCGAACCAACGACCCCCACCATGTCAAGGTGGTGCTCTAACCAACTGAGCTATGAACGCAATGTTGCAGTGGCAACGGGGACGCATATTAGCGGCAGGGAGGGGTTGTGGCAAGAGGCAAACGTCACTTTTCTTCCAGATTTGACGCAATCGCAGAAGTTTTATCCATATTGCTTATATTTTACTGATGCAAAAGAATATTTCTGCATCAACGACGAATCACGGCGCTGAATCAGCGCCGTTGTCGTATATCAGATTACCGTGCTGCGCGTTGCAATATCACGCTGGAAGGCTGACGTTGCAGGAAGCGCATGCGCAGCATCATCATAATGGCCGCAGAGGTTAAACCGATAATAAATCCGCACCAGAAACCAGCCGGGCCCATACGTGGCACCACGATATCAGTTAAAGCCAGAAGATAGCCGCTCGGCAGTCCCAGAACCCAATAGGCGGTAAAAGTAATAAAGAATATTGAACGGGTATCTTTATAACCGCGTAAGATCCCGCTACCGATAACCTGGATGGAGTCAGAGATCTGGTAAATCGCCGCGAGCAGCATCAACTGGGATGCCAGCGTAATGACCTCCGGGTTGTCGTTGTAAAGCAGTGCGATTTGCTTACGCATCAGAATGGTGAAAATTGCTGTAATTACGGCCATGCATACGCCGACGCCCACGCCGGTTCTGGCTGAGGTTTGTGCCTCCAGGGTCGAACCCTGCCCGAGACGGAAACCGACGCGAATAGTGACCGCCGCGGCAAGAGAGAGAGGCAGCACGAACATTAGCGAGCTAAAGTTAAGGGCAATTTGATGGCCTGCCACATCGATGATCCCCAATGGCGAAACCAGCAGCGCCACAACGGCGAACAGAGTAACTTCAAAAAACAGCGCCAGCGCAATTGGCAGACCCAGCTGTACCAGGCGCTTAATGACGGTAAAGTCCGGTTTACTAAAACGCTCGTGGCTACGAATATCACGCATTGAGCGGGCTCGACGCACCCAGAAGATCATGCTGAAGAACATCACCCAGTAAACCGATGCGGTTGCCACGCCGCAGCCAATGCCGCCGAGTTCGGGCATGCCGAAGTGGCCGTAGATAAAAATGTAGTTCACCGGAATATTGACCAGCAGGCCAATAAATCCCATCACCATACCCGGTTTGGTTTTTGCCAGACCTTCACACTGATTACGGGCGACCTGGAAGAAGAGGTAGCCGGGTGCTCCCCACAGCAGCGCACGCAGGTAACCGACCGCCTTATCCGCCATCGCCGGGTCGATGTTATGCATTGAGCTGATGATGTAACCGGCGTTCCATAGCACCACCATCACCAGAATAGAGACAAAGCCCGCCAGCCAGAATCCCTGGCGCACCTGGTGGGCGATACGGTCGCGACGGCCTGAACCATTTAGCTGAGCAATAACGGGCGTCAGGGCCAACAGCAGGCCATGACCAAAGAGGATCGCTGGTAGCCAGATGGAGGTACCGATAGCCACGGCCGCCATATCGGTGGCGCTGTAGCCGCCCGCCATCACGGTATCGACGAAACCCATGGCGGTTTGGGCGACCTGGGCGAGAATAACGGGTATAGCCAGTGCTAATAACTGACGCGCTTCAATAAAATACTTCTGCACGTGAACACCTTTATATTGTTGTTATTTTGGGACTAAAAAAGCCGCCCTGAATGGCAGCAAGAAGAAAAAGCAGAGGGATTTGCCAGACTATTGTAGCGAGGATTAGCTATTTAGCCAGTGAAAAAATCCCAGCACACGTTGTGCGCTGGCAACCTGTTTTGCCACCTGTTATTGTTCGTCATAGCTGAAAACGGTACTGATACCGTCACGAATTTATACAGGAGCAAAATATGTTTACTGGTATTGTGCAGGGCACTGCGAAAGTGCTGTCCATTGACGAAAAACCTAATTTTCGTACCCATGTGGTGGAGCTGCCTGAGCATATGCTTGCAGGGCTCGAAACAGGGGCTTCGGTGGCGCACAATGGTTGTTGTTTGACCGTCACGGATATTGACGGCGCGCGGGTGAGTTTTGATCTGATGAAAGAAACTCTGCGGATAACCAATTTAGGCGCGATTCGTGAAGGTGACTGCGTAAACGTTGAGCGTGCGGCTAAGTTTAGCGACGAAATTGGCGGCCACCTGATGTCTGGTCATATTATGACCACCGCTGAAGTGGTGAAAATTCTGACCTCGGAGAATAACCGCCAGATTTGGTTTAAGGTTCAGGATCCGACGTTGATGAAATATATCCTTTATAAAGGGTATATCGGGGTGGATGGTATTAGCCTCACCGTTGGTGAAGTGACGCCAACGCGCTTTTGCGTGCATTTAATCCCGGAAACGCTACAGCGCACGACCCTTGGTGCGAAGAAGCTGGGAGATAGGGTGAATATTGAAATCGATCCGCAGACTCAGGCGGTGATTGATACCGTTGAGCGCGTACTGGCGGCGAAAGAGGCGGCACTGAAAACGGCGGCAGAATAGCAATATTTTACAGCCCGGGACGAGTCGCCGGGCTGTCATTTTACTCCATCAAATATCCATTGCCGCGTGGTGGCCTTGATAAATTGCGGTCGTAATTGTTGATACTTTTACGCAATCTCCCACCTGTGCAACCCATGGAGCGCAGTCGCGCAGCTGTTCAATCGTTTCATGGCGCGCGCGTTGTCCCAGAGCGCAAATCACAGTTTTCCCGGCGATATTCACGTTGTTACCGTTACTGTCTATGCATATCACCCCGTCTTTGGTGATTTCCTGCGCCCGGTGCTGGCAGAAAACGTTAATGCCGGATTTAGCAATTTCTTCCAGTAGCAGCGGACGGTGGCGGATATTCGCATCGGGTGAGAGCGAGTCATTCATCTCCACAAGTTTGACTTGTTTGCCCTCACGGGCAAGATGAATTGCCACTTCACAACCTGCCAGACCGCCGCCAAGGACAACGATCTCATCGGGAAGCGCTTCATGATGTAAGTGAAAATTATTGATCAGCACTACGTTGTCGTTGTGGATACCTTTGATTGGCGGAACATTGGGTTCAGAACCGGCTGCGATAATCAGCGCATCCGGGTTTAGCTCATCCGCCAGTTCTGGAGTGACCGCAGTATTTAAGCGAATATCAACGCCCGCATCGGTGCAAAGTTTCCCCAGTGTCACGCCCAGTTGATACATTTCATATTTGAAAGAAATAGCCTGTTCACCAATAAGAATCCCGCCAACCTCATCATTTTTCTCACAGAGAATAACGTCGTGCCCACGTCTTGCCGCCGTCCAGGCCGCCTGTAATCCACCAGGGCCAGCGCCAACCACCAGCACGCGCTTTTTCTGCGGCGCGGGCTGGATTTCCAACCCATCGCGCTCCCGGCCAATAAGCGGATTGACGGTGCAGCGGCGGGTTGATGTTTCCGCGCGTTCCGCCATGCAGGTAAAGCAACGCAGGCAGCGAATAATTGTGTCGTCCTGATTCGCCATCACTTTTTTCGGTAGCTCGGGGTCTGCAAGCAGCGCGCGGGCCATCTCCACAATATCCGCCTTACCTGAAGCGATGATCTCTTCCATCATTTGCGGATCGTTTAACCCACCGACGGTAGCTACGGGGACCTGAACATGCTTTTTAATTTCGGCAGCCAAATAGACGTTACTGCCGTGTGGCAAAAACATTGAAGGATGCGTCACGCCAAACCCACGCTGATAGGTTCCTGCGGAAACATGAAGAATATCAACGTGGCTTTCCAGCAGTTTGGCGATTTCAATACCTTCCTGTAAATCATATCCGCCCTCGAAGAGTTCGGAGCCGCTCATCCGAAATTCGATGGGAAAGCCTTTGCCTACGGCGCGACGGACGCTTTGTAGCACTTCAATGGCGAAACGCACCCGGTTTTCCCGTGAGCCACCATAGCTATCGGTACGATGATTAAACCACGGAGAGAGAAACTGATTGATAAGCCAGCCGTGCCCGCCGTGCACCATCACCATCTCAAACCCCGCTCTTTTAGCCAGCGCAGCTTTTTCGCCATAGGCCGCGACGATCTCCTGAATCAGGTCCGGCGTCAGTTCATGCACTTCCCGACCATCCGGACGCGTGCCCTGGCTGGGGCCCCATTGATACAGGCCTTCTTTCTTATTCTTATCCGTCAGATACGTTCCGGCGTATTGACCAGAATGTGAGAGTTCAACGCTGGCGATCGCGCCATGGCGGCGGATGGCATCTGCGGTGTAGGTAAAACTGGCTAGCGAACCGGGGGTTTGCAGATCCAGATGATACATATGCGAACCTTCGGTTTTTGGATGAACCACCAGTTCGCTGACGGTAACATTAGCGACGCCGCCTTTGGCCCTGTTTTCATAAAATGCTGTGGAAGCCGGGCCAATGGTGCAGTCAGCGGTAATATCGGTCCCCCCCATTGGCGCGCCAAACATACGGTTTCTGAAATAGACATTGCCGATTTTAATGGGCTGGCAGAGATGGGGATATTTTCGGGTGATACTCATGAATGAATTCTCCTGGATTTATTTAAGCTGAGCGTTTTTATTTATCAGGCGGAAGATGAAGGCGAGCAGCAGCGCGGCAACGCTAAATGCGATACCGATAGGAAAGGCGCTGTGGTAACCGTGCGTAGCGGCAAACGTTGAGGCCATAATGGTTGGTCCGACGTATCCGGCGATAGCAAAGCCGCAAAACATGATGCCGAAGTTCACGCTGTTATGCTGGGCACCAAATTGATCGGCCGTAAAACCGGGGAAGACGCCCATAAAAGCGCCAAAGCAGAGGCCGATAATAGAGATGCCAACGTAAAACAGCACATCGTCGCCAATACCTGTGCAATAGAGGGCATAGAGGCCGGGAATCGAGAGAATACAGGCCAGCATCAGGGTATTAATTCGGCCAATTTTGTCCGAAATAATGCCTGCCAGTATTCGCCCTAGCACGTTGAAAAGGGCGAGGATGGAAACGGCCAGGGTTGCTGCGCCGGTAGACATCCCGACCATGAGTTTTGCCAGCGGAGAGGCTAAAGAAATACACATCAGCCCGGCGACCGCGCCGCAGGTCAGCATGATGAGCATCAAATAAAAGTTGAGGGTGGAGAGCATTTGACGCCAGTTTTTATTCCCTGACGATGTCCCGGTTCTCGCCTGTTGCGGCGGTTGCCAGCCATCCGGGATAAAGCCATTTGGGCATTTATCGATGACAAACGCGCAGGCGCAGACGATAACGGCGAATACCAGCCCGATGATTTTAAAGGCCGATAAAATACCGGCCTGCGCGGTAATTAGTGCGGCAACGGGCGGAATAATCACCGAACTGATGCCAAACAACGCGGTGGTGATACCCCCGACAAAACCGCGTTTATCCGGGAAGAATTTGATAGAAGTACTGATTGTCGCGCCGTACACCATACCTAAACCCAGCCCGGTCAGGATACCGTATGCCCAGATCAGGTGGCTGATTTGTGAAGCGAAGCCGCAGAGGATCATCCCGCCGCCAAACATTAAACCGCCAATAAAGATAACCAGCCTGGGGCCGAGCGTGTCGTTTATTTTCCCGCCAGCGATCATCGTAATGGGGCCAACGGAGTTGCAGATAACAAAGACGATAGCCAGGTTGGCTGAGGTGATGTCGGCGTTGTGCAATTGGGAGAGGTACTCCGCCATAGGCGTGGCAAAAATGCTCCACGCATACATCGATCCGACGCACAGGTTGATAAAACAGCTGGCTATCAGGATCCGCCATCTTTTCCTTGAGTAATCCATTATTTATCCTCGATTAATTTTTTCTATTCAGCAACAAAATCAATGTTTTATTAACATTTGCTGGTTTTAAATGATCCTGATGAGACGCTAAACCACACAAATAATCATGTCAATATTTACATGTTTTATTTGACATGATTGTTCAAGTGGGAATATGGCGAAAGAGGAGGGGTTACGCGTGGTATACTGCACGCAAAGAGACCATGGGTGAGGCGCAATGAGAGTTTTAACTTATGCCATTCTTGGCTTACTTAACCGCGCGGCGATGACCGGCTACGATATCAGTAAGGCGTTTAATCATGAGCTGGCAAAGTTCTGGCACGCTAAACATAGCCAGATTTATGGCGAACTGAAGAGCATGTATAACGACGGGCTGGTGACTTACGATATTGAGATTAGCGGCGATATTCTGGAAAAGAAGAAGTACAGCATTACCGATAGCGGGCGGGATGAACTGCTTCGATGGCTGCATAAAGACGAGCCGATAGAAAAAACGGCGAAAGATGTTTTTCGGGTTCGCATGTATTTTTCCCACTATCTGGACTTAGACACACGCATCCATCTACTGGAAAACCAGCGCATACAGCATCTTGAACGGTTGAATATTTTACAAAAAACCATGGAACAGTATCCGCAGGTACCGCCTCTTGAAAGCGACCGGTTTGGCGATTTTATTGTGCTTGAGGGGGCGATTTGCCGTCAGGAGAGCGTTCTGCGCTGGATTGATAAATGTATTGGCTATTGCCGTAGCGGCAAGTAAAAGACAAAGGACCTGCGCCAGCGGCGCAGGTGGATGTACGATTAACGAGCAACGCGCAGGCCGTGTTCGGCGCCGCGAGAAAAAACGACCTGCCAAAGCTGAATATCACGGGCGCGGAAAGCGCCAGCACAGGCATTCAGATAATAGACAAACATGCGTTTGAATCGATCCGAGTAGTTGTCGGCAATTTCCGGCCAGCTATTGAGGAAACGCTCATGCCAGGCCATTAGGGTGGTGTCATAGTCGGCGCCGAAATTGTGCCAGTCCTCCATAACAAAATGTGTTTCGCTGGCTTCGGCAATATGGCGCACCGACGGCAGGCAGCCGTTAGGGAAGATATATTTATTAATCCATGGGTCAACGCTGTGGTCGGTTTTTTTCGAGCCGATAGTATGTAGCAGGAAACGACCGTCGGGTTTTAAATTACGATCGACCACATCAAAATAGGTAGCGTAATTCTTGGGTCCGACGTGTTCGAACATACCGACGGAAACAATACGGTCGAAACTATCATGAAGATCGCGATAATCTTCGAGCAAAATGGTGACGTCCAGCCCGGCGCAACGCTGCTGGGCCATTTTCTGTTGTTCAGCAGAAATGGTCACACCCACAACGCTGACCTGGTAGTTTTTGGCCATATAGTAAGCCAGCCCACCCCAGCCGCAGCCGATATCCAGCACCCGCATACCGGGTTCAAGCTGGAGTTTGCGACAGATCAGATCTAATTTTGCTTGCTGCGCATCATCCAGATTCTGCGCGTCTTTCCAGTAGGCGCAGGAGTACTGCATAAAAGGGTCGAGCATACGGCTGAAGAGATCGTTACCTAAATCGTAATGCTCTTTACCGACAATCCAGGATCTTTTTTTACTTTGCAGATTGAATAAGCGAGCGCTGGCAATACGCAGCGTATCTTTAAAATGGTGGGGAAGCTGATTTTCCAGACCAGCGCGTAAGACTTTATGGAAAAATATATCCAACCGCTCACAGTCCCACCAGCCGTCCATATAGCTCTCGCCTAACCCTAACGATCCTTCCTGCAAAACGCGCTTAAAAAAGAGCGGGTTTTTAATCCGCAGATCGGAGGGAGCGGAACCATTAATCTCGATGCCTGCACGGCCTAATAATTCAGCTGCAATTCGGTACCAATCATCATTTGGCACACTTACTTCTTCTATACACGATGAACTCATAGCTTCTCCATCACGCCCAAGTGATCAGAACCTTAAAACAGCGTAGACGCTTTTTTGGCTTAGTGAGAAATCTCACGGATTATCCGTGAGGCTGCTATCCGACGTAGAACAGAGGAAGGGAGATAACCCTTGCCGAAAGGCCTTCCATGGTGAAACGGGATGCATCCTGCCCCCGTTAAGATTCGTTAAATATTCTATTTATGTGATGCCGGATCCAGTATAGGCCGCTAAAAACAGGCTTTCAATAAAAATATGTTAGCACGCTAATTACTGGACCTTAACACCAATGAGTAGATTACCTTATGCGTGTGACGATTCTGTTGCCATTGTCGTCGCCCTATGCTGCATGCGATAGCCAATTCCGGCCAGCACAATAGAGATAAGCATCACGCTGGTGGTGGTCAACAGCGGGGTGGCTATCAGCGCGGAAACCACCAGGCTTGCGAGGAAGCACAGGCCAAGCTGTAAGGTATTTTGCAATGCTGCAGCGCGGCCGGTAGCCTGCGGGAACGGCTTCAGTGCCTGGGCGACGACAATCGGGTAAATACCGCCGTTCACGATAGCCATCGCGCAGAACGGAATCATCAGGCCGACAAGCGTGGCATTCTCCTGCAGGCCAACCAGCCAGGTGGCAGCCACGCTGACGGCAAAAATTGTCAGTAGCCAGGGGAGAATCTGCTGTCCCTGCCATTTCTGTAACGCCGCGCGGCAGCCGTAACCGCCCACCAGAAACGCGATAGTTTGCGGAACATAGCTCAGACCGATAACGGTCGGACCGTAGCCCATCTCGTGAAGAATAAAAGGCGAACCCGTCAGCCATGCGAAAAAGCTGGCGGAGCAGGCGGCGTAAATCAGCACATTACCGCTATATTCGCGCGAGCGTAGCAGCGTGAGGAACGTCCGCTTTTGCTGGGCGTTAACTACGGGTTTATTTGCCGGTTTCAGCCGCAGGGCCGGCAGCATCAGCAGCAGGGTAATCGCGAACAGGACGGCAAAAATAGCCTGCCATTCAAAATGGACCAGCAGCCAGCTGCCGAGCAGCGGCGCCAGTGCCGGAGATAAGCCCACCAGGGGCATAATCGCGGCGAAAATTCGGTTGGTTTTTTGCGCGGGGTAGTAATCGGTAACCATTGCCTGCCAGGTCACCGCCGCAGCGCAAACCCCCAGAGCCTGGATAAAGCGCAGCGCCAGCATGAGCGTTGCATCGCGGACCCACAACATCCCCAGACAGCCGATAGCAAAGATAATCAGGCCGCTTAAGAGCACCGGTTTGCGTCCATAGCGATCGGAAACAGGGCCCCAGAACAGTTGCCCGATAGCAAAGCCCGCAAGGAACAGGCTCAGGCTGGCGCTGACGGAAGCCGCTGACGTATTCAGATCCTGTTGCATAGCGGCGAATGCCGGAAGATACATATCGGTGGCCAGAAAACCGAGCACGCTGAGCCCGGCCAGCCAGACTAAAAATCCTTTCCCAGGTTGTTGCATAAAATTCTCTTTTTATTGATGCAGGTACGATGCCGCAGAGTGTAGGGAGTGCATTCGCGCTTGTGAAACGCTAATATTTGTCAGATGAATTCAAAAATTTTGCAGGCAGAAAATGTGGTCTGAATACTCGCTTGAAGTTGTTGATGCTGTCGCCCGCAACGGTAGTTTTAGCGCCGCGGCGCAGGAGTTGCACCGCGTGCCGTCGGCGGTCAGCTATACCGTGCGTCAGCTGGAAGAGTGGCTGGCGGTGCCTCTCTTTGAGCGCCGCCATCGCGATGTGGAATTAACGCCTGCCGGAGTCTGGTTTTTACAGGAAGGACGGTCTGTTATCAAAAAAATGCAGATCACCCGTCAGCAGTGCCAGCAGATAGCCAACGGTTGGCGCGGACAGCTTTCCATCGCGGTTGATAACATCGTCAAGCCAACGCGTATGCGGCAAATGATCGTTGATTTCTATCGTCATTTTGATGACGTTGAGCTAATTGTTTTTCAGGAGGTCTTTAACGGCGTCTGGGATGCGCTGGCCGATGGTCGCGTGGAGTTAGCTATCGGCGCGACGCGATCGATTCCGGTTGGGGGACGCTATGCGTTTCGCGATATGGGCATGCTGAGCTGGGACTGCGTTGTGGCGAGCCATCATCCGCTGGCAAAAATGGCCGGCCCGCTAAGCGACGATGTATTGCGCAACTGGCCGTCGCTGGTCAGGGAGGATACGTCACGTTCGCTACCGAAGCGAACCACCTGGCTGCTGGATAACCAGAAGAGGGTGGTTGTGCCGGATTGGGACGCCTCTGCAACGTGCCTTTCCGCCGGGCTGTGCGTCGGTATGGTGCCGGGGCATTTAGCGCGCCCGTGGCTTGATAGCGGTGAATGGACGGCTCTGGAGCTGGAGAACCCTTTCCCGGACGCCGCCTGCTGCCTGACGTGGCAGCAAAGCGATGCCTCTCCGGCGCTGTTATGGCTGCTGGATTATCTGGGCGACAGCGAGACGCTAAATCGGGAGTGGCTGCGGGCGCCGGAATAACCGACGCCGCAAAGAAGACTAACGGCGATAATCGACAAACGGGCCGTCGGCCACAGAGCGACGCTCGACCAGACGCGGGTGAACCTCAATCGACTGAGAGACTTCACGCTTATTGACGATGCGGTCCAGCAACATGTTGAAGGCCGCTTCGCCCAGCGAGTCTTTCGGCTGATGGATAGTGGTCAGCGCCGGGCTAAAGTAGCGGGCGTTGCGCACATTATCATAACCGATCAGCGAAATGTCCTGCGGTACGCGCAGACCCATTTCATCCGCTGCGCAAATTGCGCCCATCGCCATAATATCCCCGCCGCAGAAAATCGCCGTCGGGCGGTGGTGCTGGCCGAGAATCTGCTGCATTGCGCGGTAGCCGGATTCTGGCTCAAAATCACCCTGGACAATCCAGTTTTCTGGCACATTAACCTGCGCCTCTTCCATGGCTTTCATAAAACCTGCCAGTCGGCCAGCGCCGGTATTGCGCTCCAGAGGTCCTGGGATCACGCCGATATCGCGATGGCCGCGCTCAACAAGGTAGCGTCCGGCAATATAGCCGCCTTCAAAGGCATTATCGATAACCGCGTCGGTAAAATCGGCTTTTGCTTCACCCCAGTCCATCACCACCATGGGGATATGGCGATACTCCTCCAGCATGCTCAACACGGATTCCGGATATTCAGAACACATCACCAGCAGGCCGTCTACGCGTTTCTGTGCCATCATTGACAGGTAAGCGCGCTGTTTCTCAGGGTCATTCCACGCGTTGCCGAGGATCAGCGTGTAGCCCTTCTGGAAGCAGCTCTTCTCGACGGATTCGATAATTTCGGCGAAATAGGCGGCTTCGCTACTGGTTGCCAGCAAACCAATAGATTTGGTGTGATTCACTTTCAGGCTACGGGCAACGGCGCTGGGGGAGTAGTGCAGTTCTTTGATTGCCGCCCATACTGCATTACGCGTCTCTTCCGCAACGAAACGCGTTTTGTTAATTACATGTGATACCGTTGTAGTGGAAACGTTTGCGCGCTTCGCTACATCTTTAATAGTTGCCATTACTTCTCACTCCAGACCTTGACCTGATCGTCTGTTTATCGGTACGTAAACGTTTGCCTGTACACACCCTGACGCCAAAATTCATCATGGCATCACGTCGGGAAAACGACACAGAACGACAGGAAGGGGTCAATGGCCGATACGCTTTCAAATTAGCGTGGGATTTTGTCCGATCTTGGGGCAAAGGGGAAGAGCAAAAATGTGCATCACTCTAAATCTCAGAAGATTTTTACGCTATTCTATGCAAAAATGAGCAAGCTCACTTTTCATGTGGGGATAAATAGGGGGAAAATTGATGGATACAAATTTAAAGTTTTCGCTGACAACAACGATTATTGCTCTGGGTTTGATTGTCGCCGCAAGTCTGACCGCAGTACTGCACTAATTTTGTTAGAAGGGAGAGGCCTCTCTCCCTTTTCCTCTTTCATTATTACCAATTTCGCAAAAATCTTTTGCCATTTCGTTTACTTTTGTTTTTCTGTGATTGATGTCATGCTTTTGACTTCTGATGAAATGTCGCCGATCAAGGCGGCCTGATGGAGTTCTTGCATGAAAATCAACTTTCCCCTGCTAGCTCTGGCGATCGGTGCCTTTGGTATTGGTACGACCGAGTTCTCCCCAATGGGGCTATTACCGGTTATCGCTAAAGGCGTGGATGTTTCAATTCCGGCGGCGGGAATGCTTATTAGCGCCTACGCAATCGGCGTAATGGTCGGTGCGCCGCTGATGACCTTGCTGCTCTCCCACCGCGCGCGCAGAAATGCGCTGATTTTTCTGATGGCGATTTTTACCCTTGGTAACGTGCTCTCCTCCATTGCGCCGGATTACACCACGCTGCTGCTGTCGCGCATTATCACCAGTCTTAACCATGGCGCTTTCTTCGGCTTAGGCTCCGTGGTGGCGGCGAGCGTGGTACCGAAACATAAGCAGGCCAGCGCCGTAGCGACGATGTTTATGGGGCTGACGATTGCTAATATCGGCGGCGTTCCCGCTGCGACCTGGCTGGGTGAGACTATCGGCTGGCGCATGTCGTTCCTTGCCACGGCGGGGCTGGGCGTCGTGGCGATGATCGGCCTGTGGTTTTCCCTGCCGAAAGGCAGCGTCGGTGAACGTCCGAACGTAAAGCAGGAACTTTCGGTGCTGATGCGTCCGCAGGTACTGTCGGCGCTGCTGACAACCGTGCTTGGGGCAGGGGCGATGTTCACGCTTTATACCTATATTTCACCGGTTCTGCATACCATCACCCACGCATCACCGCTGTTTGTGACCGCGATGCTGGTGTTGATTGGCGTGGGCTTCTCATTGGGTAACTACCTTGGCGGTAAGTTTGCCGACCGTTCCGTCTCCGGAACCCTGAAGGGCTTTCTGCTGCTGTTAATGGCCATTATGCTGGCTATCCCGCTGCTGGCTCAGTCGCAGCTCGGTGCGGCTATCAGCATGGTTGTCTGGGGGGCTGCGACCTTTGCGGTGGTTCCACCTCTGCAGATGCGCGTGATGCGCGTGGCTCATGAGGCGCCGGGGCTGTCATCATCGGTGAATATCGGCGCTTTCAACCTTGGGAATGCCCTGGGTGCGGCTGCAGGCGGTGCGGTGATTTCTGGCGGGCTGGGATATGCGTTTGTGCCGGTGATGGGAGCGATTATCGCGGGTGTGGCGCTACTGCTGGTACTGTTTAGCGGCCGGGCGCAACCGGAAGAAGCGTTAGCCAATAGCTAATCTCGCGTGAAGTGAAATAACCGCAGAAGGAGCAATTCTTCTGCGGTTTGCTTTTATGCTGCCAGGTTAGCCGCAACAAACTTCCAGTTCACCAGCGCCCAGAAATGTTCCAGATAGTTCGGACGGGCGTTACGGTAGTCGATGTAATAAGCGTGTTCCCAGACATCCACGGTCAGCAGCGGAGTGGCGTCGCTGGTTAGCGGCGTTCCTGCGTTGCTGGTGGAGACAATAGCCAGGCTACCGTCGGCGTTTTTCACAAGCCAGGTCCAGCCCGCGCCGAAGTTTTTTACTGCCGCATCGGTGAATTTGGCTTTGAAATCAGCAAAGCTGCCGAAGGATTTAGCGATCGCTGCCGCCAGTTCACCTTCCGGCTCGCCGCCTGCGTTTGGCGCGAGGCAGTTCCAGTAGAAGGTGTGGTTCCAGACCTGAGCTGCGTTGTTAAAGATGCCACCGTCAGAAGAACGTACGATCTCTTCTAAGCTTTTGCCTTCAAATGCGCTGCCTTTGATCAGGTTATTTAGGTTGGTGACATAGGCCTGGTGATGTTTACCGTAGTGGTATTCCAGGGTTTCTGCGGAAATGTGCGGCGCCAGGGCGTCTTTTGCATATGGTAATGCAGGTAATTCGAACGACATTGCTACTCTCCTTTTTATAGTTAATGTGCGCAATAACCATGTATTGAGCATGGTAATAGTAGCAAATTAAAAGATGTGGCAAAAGAGAGAGTTACCCCGTCACCGAAGCGACGAGGCACAATTAGCGAATAGTTTTTGGCGTCATGACGCGGCGCGCGCCGACGTAGTGGCGTACCCAGTAATCTTCACTTAATGAGGTAATTTGAATATCACGACCGGTGCGCGGAGACTGGATGAACTTACCGTTGCCAACATAGACGCCGACGTGATCGGCGGTACCGCGTCCGCGGGTGCGGAAGAAGACTAAATCACCGCTCTGCAGCTCGCCGCGATCCACCGGACGGGCGTCGCGCAGGTGATACATCTCATTGGCGGTACGTGGAATACGGATTTTGACCAGATCTTTATAGGCGTAGTAAACCAGACCGCTGCAATCAAAGCCTGTGCGCGGGGAGGAGCCGCCCCAGCGATAAGGTTTGCCAATTTGATCCATCAGCTTCGACATAGCCGTGGTTTGCGCTTTTTGTACCCGAGCTTTGTGCGCGTCGGCGATAGTCAACAGAGGCTCGTCGGCAACAGGTTTACAGCGGGTTTTGTAGCCTTTACGCACCACGCATTTTTTCTGCGCGCTTGCCGTCGCCATTTTGCTTTCCGCTACCGGCCTCGTTGAGCTGGCGCACAGTTTTTTATAACCTTTACGCAGAACGCATTTTTTTGCGGCGCTGGCAGTCTGGCTTGATGCGGTAGATTTGGTTCGGCTGGTAGTCGATGTTTTCTTGTTGGAGGTTTTGGCGGTGGTTTTGCTTTTGGAACTGGCTGCTTTTTTCTTACGCTCTGCGGTGGTGCCTTTGGCCGGATGCGCTTTCGGCGTGGCCGAAGCATGCGTATGCCCGGAAGCATGCGCCAGCGGCGTAAGCGAAATAGATGTAAAAAGTAATGCACAGAGCGAAATCGCGATTTTGTTAAGACGCGCCACTGAGCAATCCCCTGATTAAATTACAGACATATACAGATGCCTGACGATGAATGACAAACCGCATCGATTCTAAAGCATAAAATCCCGGAAAGTTAATACTCTTTTGTATCTAAAGTCTCGTTTGGTTAACATTTGCAAAAAAATGCGTCTGGCAGCCGATGTGGCGAGTGAAAAATGCGCAATGCATTGCTGCGGATGACAATAAAATGATATTTTTGAGGCATCTTATGCCTACAGAAGATAAAATGTAGCAAGTGAAAAAAATGTTATTATCGGTCCTGCGTTCAGGGCGCTACAATGACAAATTACTGCCGTAGAGAAGTTTAAGGAAGCACGACAATGAGTACGACTTTAGAAAAAATCCAACGTCAAATCGCTGAAAACCCGATCCTGCTTTATATGAAAGGGTCCCCGAAACTGCCAAGCTGCGGTTTCTCCGCTCAGGCTGTTCAGGCGCTCTCCGCCTGCGGCGAACGTTTTGCCTACGTCGATATCCTGCAAAACCCGGACATTCGTGCAGAACTGCCGAAATACGCTAACTGGCCGACTTTCCCGCAGCTGTGGGTTGACGGTGAACTGGTCGGCGGTTGTGACATCGTGATTGAAATGTATCAGCGCGGCGAACTGCAGCAACTGATCAAAGAAACGGCCGCCAAGTATAAAACTGACGAACCGAAAGCAGAGTAATTATTGCTGCCAATAAAAAAGCGACTTCTGATGGAGTCGCTTTTTTTATCTCTTATTCTTCCGCTATGGGTAATGGCCAGCCGCCAAGGCGCTTCCAGCGGTTAACGATTTCGCAAAACAGATGTGCAGTTTGCTCGGTATCGTAGAGCGCCGAGTGAGCCTGAGTACCATCAAACTCCATTCCCGCGGCAATACACGCTTTTGACAGTACCGTCTGACCAAGCGCAAGCCCGCTTAGCGCTGCGGTATCGAAGGTCACGAACGGGTGAAAAGGGTTACGTTTCAGGCCTGCTCGTTCTGCTGCCGCCATCGTAAAACTGTGATCGAACGTGGCGTTATGCGCGACCATAATGGCACGGCTGCAATCGCTCTCTTTCATGCCCTTACGTACCATTTTGAAAATCGCGTGCAGCGCGTCGTATTCGCTGACTGCGCCGCGCTCAGGATCGTTGGGGTTAATCCCGTTAAATGCCAGGGCTTCGGGCTGCAGGTTTGCGCCTTCGAAAGGTTCAACATGAAAATGCAGCGTTTCGTCCAGCATCAGCCAGCCTTGCTCGTCCATTTTCAACGTAATAGCGGCGATCTCCAGCAGGGCGTCGGTTTTGGCATTAAATCCGGCAGTTTCAACATCAATTACCACAGGATAGAAACCGCGAAAACGGTCGCACAGACCATTAAGTTGAGCGTTCTCGGACATCAGATTCTCTTAGCTGGAAAAAAGTAGCGCGCATTATGGCAAATTTTGTCGTGCCTTGCAGCAGGAAGGGGGGATAAAACAGCGGGCACCGCCGGTGCCCGAAGCAGATTAGTTGCCGAGACCTTTTCCGGCGTCTTTTTCTTCGATCAGTTCGATTTTATAACCGTCCGGATCTTCAACAAAAGCGATGACCGTAGTGCCGCCTTTGACTGGACCGGCTTCACGCGTCACGTTACCGCCGTTTTTGCGAATGCGCTCGCAGGCTTCCGCCGCATTTTCAACGCTCAGCGCGATATGGCCATAGGCGCTACCGAGATCGTACTTATCAACGCCCCAGTTATAGGTCAGCTCAATAACGGCGGTGTCGCTTTCTTCGCCGTAACCCACGAATGCCAGCGAGTATTTATACTCAGTGTTCTCGCTGGTGCGCAGCAGTTTCATGCCCAGCACGTTGGTGTAAAACTCAATAGAACGTTGCAGGTCGCCAACGCGCAGCATGGTGTGAAGTAGGCGCATAATGTCCCCTATGCAGTTTATTTTGATACATCAGAGCGTTAAGTATAGCGGCGATAACCCGCCGCTATCAATGCAATGGAGGGATTACAGAGTGGGATAATCGGTGTAGCCTTCCGCGCCGCCGCCGTAGAAGCTTTCCGGGCGCTGTTCATTCAGTGCGGCTTTTTTCTGCAGACGCGCCACCAGATCCGGGTTGGCAATATAGTCGCGACCAAAAGCGACGGCATCAATCAGACCTTTACCAATAAGATCGTTTGCTTTTTCAACCGTATACGCGCCAGCGCCGATAATGGCGCCCGGGAAACGGTCGCGCACTTTCTGGCGGAATTCATCGCTGTACGGCTGGCCGCCAGCCCAATCTGGCTCAGACATATGCAGGTAAGCAATACCGCGTTTAGCCAGTTCTTCAATCAGATACAGCGCATCAGCTTCTTCATTCGGGCCATTATCGACGTTCTGGAAGCTGCCAATTGGCGAGACGCGAATACCGATACGGTCAGCACTCCACTCTTTGCTCACGGCATCAACCACTTCCAGTACCAGGCGAGCACGATTTTCAACGCTGCCGCCGTACTGATCGGTACGATGGTTGGAGGAAGGGGACAGGAACTGATGCAGCAGATATCCGTGGGCGGAGTGCAGTTCAACAAGGTCAAAACCGGCATCGCGGGCGTTACCGACTGCCTGGCGGAAATCATTAACAATCCCCGGGATCTCTTCGGTTTCGAGCGCGCGCGGCATTGAGGTATCGACGCGAATGGCGTGGCCGTTTTCATCGCGTAGTGAGGTACGGGTTCCTGCGCTAATGGCTGAAGGCGCGACCGGTGCCGCACCGCCAGGCTGAATGCTGTGGTGCGAAATGCGGCCGGTGTGCCACAGCTGAACGGCAATAAGACCGTTTTCCGCATGTACGCCAGCGGTGATTTTCTTCCACGCGGCGATCTGTTCCGGGCTGTGCAGACCCGGTGCGCCCGCGTAGCCTTTAGCCTGGGCGGAAATCTGCGTAGCCTCCGAAATTATCAGACCGGAGCTGGCACGCTGGCGGTAGTATTCGCCCATTAACGGGGTTGGAATATCGCCTGGTTCAATGCTGCGCAGACGCGTCAGCGGAGCCATAAACACGCGATTTGGCACGGTTACCGCACCCACTTTCAACGGGGTAAACAACTTTGATTCTGACATAATGACTCCTGAGTAGACCGGTCGTCTTGAAACTGGTTAAATAAAAACGCCTGTTAAACGACAGGCGCAGCAATAATATTTTTGGCGTGGGCAAGGGCACTTTCCAGCGGCGTTGCGCTACGCGTAATCTTGGCCTGTAAATTGGCTCCCAGCCACAGAGAATAAAGCACCTGCGAGAGCGTTAATGCATCGCCGTCAAACACCAGACTACCTTCCTGACGGCCTTTCTCCAGCGCATCGCCCAGCAGGGCGATAATCTGGCTGGCGCCTTTATCCATCGCGGTGCGCATATCTTCTGACAAATCGCACACCTCTGCCGACAGCTTCACCGTCAAACAGCCGCTGATAATGCCCTGCTGGGAAAACTGCGTCAGCGTATGCTGATAGTAGGCCAGCAGGCGGTCGCGGTAGTTTCCCTCGCCGTGGTCAAAATGTTCCACCAGCCGCTGAAGGTATCCGGCGTAATGATAATCGAGCAGCGCGACGCCAAAGGCCTCTTTAGAGCGAAAATAGTGATAGAAAGAGCCTTTTGGCACTTCCGCTGTTTTTAGCAGCTCGCTCAGCCCCATCCCGGTAAAACCGCGGTGCATGCAGAGCTGCTCGCCGGTGACCAGGATATGTTCGCGGGTATTACATTCACTGTGTTTGTTCATGGCGCTCACTGTAATAGACCGATTGGTCTAATGCAAGTGATAATTAAAAATGCCAGTTGGCGCAGAGGGCGGTGAACAAAATTTGCGAACGGCGGGTGAAACGTCTTCAATAGAGAAAGAGACAAGCGGTGGGAGAGGCGAAGTGGCTGAACAACTGGAGTTCTTCCCGGTACAGAGTCCGTGCCGGGGGATTTGTCAGTCTGATGAACGCGGCTACTGCCGGGGGTGCCTGCGCAGCCGCGATGAGCGTTTTAACTGGCAAAAAATGAGCGATGTGCAAAAGCAGGAAGTTCTGCGCTTGTGCCGCCAGCGTCTGCTGCGCAAATTGCGCGCAGCTAAACAGGATAGCGCGGAAGAACCGCAGCAACCCTCACTGTTTTAAGCATAAAATTGCGTATACTCAGGACACTTTTTTGTTGAGGAAGCTGTTATGGTTCAGCGTATTGCTATGGCTCCGCAGGGGCCGGAATTCTCTCGTTTTGTGATGGGCTACTGGCGTCTGATGGACTGGAATATGTCCACTAAAGAGCTGGTGGGCTTTGTAGAGCAACACCTGGATCTGGGTATAACTACCATCGATCACGCCGACATTTATGGCGACTATCGCTGTGAAGCGGCGTTTGGCGAGGCGTTGAAGCTGGCCCCGCATCTGCGTAGCCGGATGGAAATCGTCACTAAATGCGGGATCGCCACTAAAGCGCGCCCTGAAAATACCATCGGTCACTATATTACCGACCGCGATCATATTGTTCTGAGCGCGGAACAATCGTTGCGCAATCTGGCAACCGATCATCTCGACCTGCTGCTTATCCACCGTCCGGACCCGCTGATGGACGCTGATGAGGTCGCGGAAGCCTTCCTGGCCTTACATCATAGCGGTAAAGTGCGCCACTTCGGCGTATCCAACTTCACGCCAGCCCAGTTTACCCTGCTGCAATCGCGTCTGCCGTTTACTCTGGCGACTAATCAGGTGGAAATTTCTCCGGTGCATCAGCCGCTGCTGCTTGACGGCACCCTGGATCAGCTTCAGCAGTTACGTATCCGGCCGATGGCCTGGTCCTGCCTTGGCGGCGGACGTCTGTTTAACGACGAAAGCTTCCAGCCGCTGCGCGATGAGCTGGCCCGTGTTGCCCAGGAGCTTAATGCCGAAAGCATCGAGCAGGTGGTGTATGCATGGATCCTGCGCCTGCCTTCGCAGCCGTTACCGATTATCGGCTCTGGAAAGATTGAGCGCGTGCGCTCTGCGCTGGTGGCTGAGAAGCTCAATATGTCCCGCCAGCAGTGGTTCCGTATCCGTAAAGCGGCATTAGGATACGACGTTCCGTAATCATCACAACCCGGTATCTCTGGAGCCATGGACAGAGATACCGTTTCAATATGGTTTCACCTCAAGATGTTCTTTCTGCAATGGTCCCGGCAATCGGCGCCTGTTCCAGTTGCGACAGTGCGCACCATAACCGCCAGATAACTGCCGCCAGCTCTTTGGCTGCAGGCTGATGATGATGGTTAAGCGCGTCGCAGATGCGCTGTAGCTCCTGGAGCGTAGCCGCGAGGGGGCGCTGCTGTACGCCGCGTTCGCTCATGACATCCCGCAGCAGGCTAATACATAAATCACGTACCTGCGAGAGCGGGTCGGAGCGGGTTTCCCACTCACGTAGCTGCCACACCACATGCGAGCAGTTGAGCAGCACCACGCCCCAGCGCAGCAGCCAGCGGCGCGCCAGCGCATCCTGACTGTTGCTGAGTTGACTGATGTGGTGGTACACCAGCGACTCAAACTCATGCTCGCTGTGTTGCGGACGACGGCTTAGCTGATCGACAAAGTGACGCCGTAACGCACGAATATGGCGGCGGCTTTTACGCGCGTCAGAACCCGGGCTGATAATAGCGAAAGCCAGCCAGGCAAGGCCTACTCCGATGATTTTCCCCAGATTATCATTAAGAAACGAAGCGTAATCATAAACCGGCGGGTTGGTTACCGATATAAAAGAACCCATGAACACAATCAACTGCCCCCAGAGTCCGGCCAGTTTAGGCATCTGTAATTTGAGCAGTTGCATGGTGGTTAACAGCGGGAACAGGAACAGCAAAAACTGCCATAAATCGGTTATCTGTACCATCAGGCCGAACTTTACTACAAAACTGAACAGCGACAGCAGGACCAGAGTGCGCATCAAGAGCGTTAATGACTTAAACGGCGAGGGAGAGACTGAATAGAGTACGCAGCAGATAGCTGCCAGGGTCAACGCGGCGGCGCAGGCCTCCCACTGGGTGCTGATCCCCCATGCGCCTACCATCACCAGGGCACAAAACGTGCGTACACCGTTCCACAACGCTTCGGCCTGGTCAGTGTGGCGCGTTAGCGCTGGCGCTGAAGGCACGTTAAATTCAGTCACCGCCGTTGCGTTTTCAATGCGCTTAATCCAGCGACTGTTCTCGAGATAGAGCCGGCAAAAGTAGCGTAGTCGTTTCCAGAAGGCGATGTGCCGATAGTCCGAATCGGCAGATGGCGCCAGCGGAGCGATAATGCGGGCAACGCTATAGACATCGGCGTTTAAATTGGCCAATTCACTCAGTAAAGCTTCCAGGACTTTTCGGGTATTGGCGGGGGCAGTGGGCCAGTTAAGCAGCATTCGCCTTTGGCTCGAAATTACGCTGGTCATCCGCAACTGCTGATGCAGTAAATAATTTAGTAGGGGGTTTTGCCGACGAAAGCGATAGTGGCTCCAGAAAGCCTGGATGCGCAGCAGATTCATGGTCAGAATTTGCCCAATAACGCTCTCGTGCGCGGTGCGGATGGCATCAGTGGTTTCCGGCACCCACAGTAGACTGGCGTGCTCCAGCAGTCGGGCATGCATGTTTTTTAATGCGGTTAATAGCGTGGTGCCGTCGGAAGTACTCGGTAAGATCATCATCATCAGTCCACCGCACAGAATACCGACGATGACTTCGCAGACGCGTGACTGGGCAATGGTCCACAGTTCGTTAGCGTCAGTGATATTGATAACCGGGAAGGCAATAATCGCGCAGGTGTAGCCTGCGAGCTGGAAGGCGTAGGCGACGTTATTGGTGAACATCGCGCAGGCCCATGTACAGAGAGCTATCCACGCTGAAATGCTAAAGAGAAATAACCAGGGGTCGTTGAGGGTATGTCCGGCTAATAACAGCGCCGCGCAGGCGCCGAGCAGGCTACCGGCAATACGCCCAAAGCTTTTACTGATAACGCCGCCGACGGTGGGGAAGCTAACGACAGCAGCGGAGGTCATCGCCCAGTAGGGTTCGTCAAGGTTTAACCCGTAGGCGATGCTCAGCGCCAGGCACATCGCAATCCCATTTCGCAGGGCATAGCGCCACTGCGGACGGCTGGCCTTAATCCACGGGAGCGAGCGCCACGTAGGGGCCTGCAGCTTCATTACTGCAGGCCAATAGCGACAGTGCAGGTGGTACCAGAGACCAGCGTAGTATCCGGCGGCAGGTTGTCAAACTCAATACGCACTGGTACACGTTGGGCAAGACGAACCCATGGAATATTCGGCTTAATATCTGCGACCAGACCACCATTGCTTTCCACGCTTTGGTCGACAATTGCGCGTCCAATACTGCCTACGTGACCCTGTAACTTTTGTTTGCTACTATAAAGAATGATTTGCGCGCTATCGCCGGGACGAATATTGCGCAATTTTGTTTCTTCAAAATAGCCTATTACATAAAAGGAGTGGCTGTCGACGAGGGCGAAAACCGGATGGCCGACGGCTGCGTAGTCGCCAACGCGCGTCGAAAGATTGGTTACCCAACCGTCAACAGGCGCTTTGATTTCAGTCTGCGTTAGCTGCCATTGGGCATGATCGAGGGTAGCCTGCGCTACCCCAACCACGGCTTTCGCCGCTTCAAGATTGGTATTTGCGGTATGAAGCGCGGTGTTGGCGTTTTCCAAATCTTCTGCAGAGATGAAGTTTTGTGAAAGATTGCGCCGACGGTTGGCGTCGCTGGCGGCTTTTTTCTGTTCAGCTTGCGCGCGGGCAACTTCAGCTTTGGCTTTAGCTAGCTGAGCCTGGGCGTTGAGCAACGCAATTTTATATGGCGTTTCATCAATTCTGAACAGTATGTCACCAGCTTTAACGAGTTGGTTGTCGCGAACGTTGAGCTGCAGGATGCTGCCGGAAACTTGCGGAGTTACGCCAACTTGTTCGGCGCGAACCTTTCCATCGCGTGTCCATGGGGATTGGGTGTAGTAATTCCAGACCAGCCAGGCGGCAATAATGGCCAGTGCAGCGACCAGTAATGTGGATAGATACTTTATCTTCTTCATGAAATGAGCATTACCAGACAGTCAATAAAACCAGCGCCAGACAGACGGAGAGCGCAAAAAAAGAGAGATCCATGAGCAGGGGATGCCAGATCTCTCCCGTGTACATCCAGTCGCGTAGCTGGCGGTGGATAATTAACCAGATAAAAAAGCCCAGCAGAACGGCTTTAAAGATAGGCGGAAAGTAGACCGAAGCGCCGAACACCAGGTCCTGGAGCGACAAGCCAGCTGTGTTAATACTCAGTTTCACAAGCAAAAATCCTTTGCCGTTGCAGGATAAATGTTCAGGTTATGCGATTATTCACATTGTAAATCATTGTCTTGATTTTAGTGAATCAGGTAATTCATTTGTTTTGATAATTTAAATGCTGCACACTATTCTAAAATCAGTATAATAACTTAGCAAGCTAATTATAAGGAGATGAAATTGGAATCGCCACTGGGTTCTGATCTGGCACGTTTAGTACGCGTATGGCGCGCGCTAATCGACCATCGCCTGAAACCTCTGGAGTTAACGCAGACGCACTGGGTCACGCTGCATAACATTCACCAGCTGCCGCCTGAACAGTCGCAGATTCAGCTGGCGAAAGCCATTGGTATCGAGCAGCCTTCGCTGGTTCGCACACTCGACCAACTGGAAGAGAAAGGGCTTATTTCTCGCCAGACCTGTGCAAACGATCGGCGGGCAAAACGTATCAAGCTTACGGAAAAAGCGGAGCCTTTGATCAATGAAATGGAAGAGGTCATTGGTAAAACGCGCGATGAGATTCTGGCTGGCGTCTCCGCGCAAGAAGTGGAAACGTTGCTTAATTTGATTCGTAAACTTGAACACAACATCCTCGATATCCAGGCAAAAGATTGATCTTACTGAGGCCTTGAACCTTCTCAAGGCCTCTTTTCTTATCTATTCACGCCAGACTACAACGCGATTACGGCCAGCGTTTTTGGCTTCGTACATCGCCGTATCTGCGCGCTTAACGCACTCTTCTGCCGTAACGTCCGCATTGTAAGCTGTAAAAACCCCCATACTGATAGTCATTCTTTCAGGTAATTCCTCCCGCGTTTTGCTGACGGTCTGGCGGATACGTTCGGCGATGGCCAGCGCTTCATTGGCACTGGTATTGACCAATAGCAGAGCAAACTCCTCGCCACCGATACGCGCTGCGGCGTCGTCCTGGCGCACATTGCTTTGTAGGACGCTGGCTGCAAACTGAATCACCTTATCCCCCTGTACGTGCCCGTAGTTATCGTTGATGCGCTTGAAATGGTCGAGATCGCTAACGATGACCGATAGCGGCTGCGAAGGAGAGACCTTCGGTAGTAACCCATTGAGAGTGTCGTAAAAATAGCTGCGGTTATACAGCCGGGTCAGAGGGTCGCGAATGGAGTTTTGGTAGGAGCGGATATACTTGTTGTTTGATTCGCGATAGAGCATAAAAACATCGCCGAGCAGCACTAAAATCAGAAACAGGGTGCTTAGCGTTTCAAAGAAGCGAGCCTGATTCCAGGTGTGATTGATATCGTGAACGGTGGAGAGCAGAACGAACAGTGTAAATATATAGGTAGTGCAAAAAAAAGCGCCGCTGTACCAAAATATATTACGAAGTCGAGTCAGCCCAACAAGTAAAGTCAGCGTTAATGACCATATGATAATTAATACCCAGCCAATTCGGCTATGCCAAAGCGGTGTAAAGGTGAAAGTCAGGTTATCAATGAACTCTATGTTTAACCACGGCGAGTGGCTAGAGTGAATCCATGATAATGCTAATATAATACTGACAAATATGACACAACTGCTGAGTACCGTCGCGTGCATTTTCCATGAACTAATCGTTCTGTGGCGGGTACGATATAAAATAATCGACGTCATAAATAGCACCGCCATCATGATGTTGCGAAAAAAATAAAAAATCAGCGCATCATTTTGATTGACGACGCGACCCTGACCGCACATCAGCCAGTCAGGATAGCTACTGATCGTACCCAGCATCAGCAAGGCCGAACAGGCAAAAGCGAAAGCGATCGGGGCCAGGTACAGCCTTTTTTTGTCACAGAGATACTTCATCGACATAAAGCAGGCGACGGTAATATGAAAACTCATCAATGAAATAGTCAATACCGGGAAAAGCATCGACGATGTTGTAGATATACGATGAATTAATGAACCAGCAAGTAAATTAATCGTAATAATAGACAGGCCGCAAACAGCGACGTAAAGAAATATCCGGTGAGATAAGTTTTTCAAATCAACAAGCATAGTCAGCATCCCTAAATAAAAGGGCGAAAGTAAAACGACGTGATGGTCGTAAATAGTGTAATAAATACAGGCTGAGCGTACTTGATAATAACGTTCGAATTATTGAGCAGGCGCAAACAGTCGAAGGGGAAAAGGAGTGAAAAATTAAATATATTCTTTTTATTTATATATTTAGGTAAATAATACTTTATTTGTATGGCTATGCGGCCCGTGAGGACCGCATAAGCATGTTTTAGCGTGGGGAAACGGTAACCTGGCTACCGCTGCCGGCAATCGCTACGCGCTGGCCGACGGAGAATGGCGTGCTACCTTGCTTCTGCACTACCATGATGGTATTGCCATCATCTTTGCGGATTTCCAGCTCAACGCCCTGGGTTTTGTTCATCGCGCCCTGTACACCCTGACCCGCTACGCCACCGGCGACTGCGCCTGCTGCCGTTGCCAGTGAACGACCGGTACCGCCGCCGATGGTGTTACCGAGGAAGCCGCCGAGAACTGCACCACCAATAGCACCAATCGCATTGTTCTCGTCACCGCCCTGAATCTGGACTGCACGGGTATGCACAATGGTGCCGTAGGTCACGCTTTGGACCTGTTTGGCTTCAGATGCGGAGTAAACATCACCAGAGAGGCCGCTGCTACTGACGCAGCCTGCAAGCGTAAAACCAATCATCGAGACAGCCAAAACACGTAAAATCATTTATGAATCTCCTGTTCACAAGAAGCGTTCTATTGAACTTCCTTGTAGCCAATTATATGGCATTTAAGCGTCTGCTGGCATAGCAGATGCTGGGACTATACAAAAAATAATAATCAGAGTCGTCTCAACCTAAACTAAACATAAGTTCTTTACGCTAAGAACAATCACCTTACTTCTATTGTTAAAAAATATTATAGCAGCATAGTATTGCCCCCGGGTTTATGGTGGAGTGTGGGTCTACGAGAGTCATGGAATGAAGGAAAGCGTATGAAATCGGGTCGCTTTATCGGCGTAATGTCCGGCACCAGCCTTGATGGTGTTGATGTTGTTCTCGCAGCAATTAATGAAAATCTGGTCGCTCAACAGGCCAGCCTGACGTATCCCATCCCTGTTGCTATTAAGGAAGAGATTCTGGCTATCTGCCAGGGGCAGCAGCTGACGTTATCTCAACTGGGGCGGCTGGATACACGGCTGGGGCGGCTATTCGCCGATGCGGTTCTGGCGCTGATGCGCCAGGAGAATTTGCAGGCGTCGGAGATTATCGCCATTGGCTGCCACGGGCAGACGGTCTGGCATGAACCTACGGGTGATGCGCCACATACGATGCAAATTGGCGACAACAACCAGATTGCCGCGCATACCGGCGTGACGGTTGTGGGGGATTTTCGCCGCCGCGATATGGCGCTTGGCGGCCAGGGCGCGCCGCTGGTGCCAGCGTTCCATCATGCTCTACTGGCGCACCCGACAGAACGGCGGATGATTCTTAATATTGGCGGTATTGCCAATCTTTCTTTACTGGCTCCGGGGCAGCCGGTACGCGGTTACGATACCGGTCCGGGCAATATGCTGATGGACGCGTGGATCTGGCGTCAGTGCGGTAAGCCTTTTGATAAAGATGGGCTGTGGGCTAGCGAAGGAAAAGTTTTGCTGCCGCTGCTACAGGATATGTTGAGCGATCCGTGGTTTGCACTACCCGCGCCAAAGAGCACCGGTCGGGAGTATTTTAATTATGGTTGGTTGGCGCAGCTTCTGGCGCGTTATCCCGGAGTTCGCGCACAGGACGTGCAGACGACCCTGGCTGAGCTTACGGCAGTCAGCATCAGCGAACAGGTACTGCTGAGCGGTGGATGCGAGCGACTGCTGGTCTGCGGCGGCGGTGCGCGTAATCCGTTACTGATGGCGCGTTTGGCAGCTTTACTACCAGGGACTGAAGTCTCGACTACTGATGAAGCAGGGATTAGCGGCGATGATATGGAAGCGCTGGCTTTCGCATGGCTGGCATGGCGGACGCTCGCCGGGTTGCCTGGCAATCTGCCTTCGGTTACCGGTGCTTCACAAGCGTCCGTTCTGGGGGCTATTTTCCCGGCGAATTCCGTGCAGAATCAGAGTTAACTGAAATCACCTGTGCATGTTTATTTGTAAACTGGATGCTGTTAACGGAGGGCGTAATGTCCTCCCGGACCGGGAAAGTCGAAGGCAAACCAATGAAAAAAATTCTTATTCTTGCTGTACCGTTTATGCTCGCGGGCTGTAGCTACTACAACCAGTTTGTTGAACGGATGAATACGGACACCCTGGAGTACCAATGCGACCAGAAGCCGTTGACTGTTCATCTTAATAACACGCGCCAGCAGGTCAGCTTTATTTATGACAACCAGCAATTGAGTTTGCAGCAGGGGCTGTCCGCATCGGGTGCTCGCTATACCGATGGTGTTTACGTTTTCTGGTCGAAAGGTGATGGCGCCACCGTTTATAAACGCGATCGTATCGTGCTGGAAAACTGTCAGTTGCAAACCGCCAAACGTTGAGATTTCAGTCATGGGGGCGCACAATGACGCTACCCTTTGATTATTTTCTCTATTGCCATGTCTGATAACGACGAACTGCAGCAAATCGCGCATCTGCGCCGTGAATATACCCGTGGTGGCCTGCGTCGCCACGACCTTCCTGCCGAACCTCTGGCACTCTTTGAACGCTGGCTACGTCAGGCCTGTGATGCGAAACTCGCTGACCCAACGGCAATGGTTGTCGCGACCGTTGATGAAAACTCGCAGCCGTACCAGCGTATCGTTCTGCTCAAGCACTACGACGAGAAAGGCCTGGTGTTTTATACCAACCTCGGTAGCCGCAAAGCCCACCAGATTGAAAAAAATCCTCACATCAGCCTGCTTTTCCCCTGGCATATGCTGGAGCGGCAGGTGATGGTTATTGGTAAAGCGGAGCGTTTGTCGACGCTGGAGGTGGTGAAGTATTTCCACAGCCGTCCGCGCGATAGCCAGATTGGCGCGTGGGTGTCGCAGCAGTCCAGTCGTATTTCGGCTCGCGGTATTCTTGAGAGTAAGTTCCTTGAACTGAAGCAAAAGTTCCAGCAGGGCGAAGTCCCTCTGCCGAGCTTCTGGGGCGGATTCCGCGTCAGTATTGAACAGATGGAGTTCTGGCAGGGCGGTGAACACCGTCTGCACGATCGTTTCCTTTACCAGCGGCAAAACAGCGGCTGGCAAATCGACCGACTGGCGCCATAAAGGACGCAAAAATGTTGTGTTAAGCGCTGGTGCTACGTGGCCCGGCGCTTTATTCTATACGCTTCATTTTTCAAGCTGCATCCTTATTTAGCTGCGCCAGCCCACCCCAGCCACCGATCTCAGTAGGCTCCGGGGCTTCATAGGCCTGCCGCCGCAATGCAGCTTGAACAATTTTGCATAGATTTTTTTTCGCGTCTGGCGAAAAGTCGTGTACCGGCAGAGGTGCAGTCGTTTATAGATGGAGAATTTGATGGCAAGCAGTAACTTGATTAAACAATTGCAAGAGCGGGGGCTGGTAGCCCAGGTGACGGACGAGGAAGCGTTAGCAGAGCGACTGGCGCAAGGCCCGATCGCGCTCTATTGCGGCTTCGACCCTACCGCCGACAGCTTGCACTTGGGGCATCTTGTTCCATTGTTATGCCTGAAACGCTTTCAGCAGGCAGGCCATAAACCTGTTGCGCTGGTAGGCGGCGCGACGGGGCTGATTGGCGATCCGAGCTTTAAAGCCGCAGAGCGTAAACTGAACACTGAAGATACCGTGCAGGAGTGGGTAGATAAAATTCGCAAACAAGTCGCGCCTTTCCTCGACTTTGATTGTGGTGACAACTCTGCTATTGCTGCCAATAACTACGACTGGTTCGGCGGCATGAACGTGCTGACCTTCCTGCGTGACATTGGCAAGCACTTCTCGGTAAACCAGATGATCAACAAAGAAGCGGTGAAGCAGCGTCTGAACCGCGATGACCAGGGCATCTCTTTTACCGAGTTCTCCTACAACCTGCTGCAGGGTTACGATTTTGCCTGCCTGAACAAGCTGCACGGCGTGGCGCTGCAAATCGGTGGCTCTGACCAGTGGGGTAACATTACCTCCGGTATCGACCTGACCCGTCGCCTGCACCAGAATCAGGTCTTCGGCCTGACCGTTCCTCTGATCACCAAAGCCGATGGCACGAAATTCGGTAAAACCGAAGGTGGCGCAGTGTGGTTGGATCCGAAGAAAACCAGTCCGTACAAGTTCTACCAGTTCTGGATCAACACTGCGGATGCCGACGTTTATCGCTTCCTGAAGTTCTTCACCTTTATGGATATTGCTGAAATCAATGCCCTCGAAGAAGAAGATAAAAATAGTGGTAAAGCACCGCGCGCCCAGTATGTGCTGGCCGAGCAGGTGACGCGTCTGGTTCACGGTGAAGAAGGCCTGGTGGCGGCAAAACGCATCACCGAAAGCCTGTTCAACGGCAACCTGAGCGATTTGAGCGAGGCTGATTTCGAGCAGTTGGCGCAGGATGGCGTGCCGATGATCGAAATGGAAAAAGGCGCCGACCTGATGCAGGCGCTGGTGGATTCCGACCTGCAGCCGTCCCGTGGGCAGGCGCGTAAAACCATCGCGTCCAATGCCGTGACCATTAACGGTGAAAAACAGTCCGACCCGGAATATGTTTTTGTTGATGGCGACCGCCTGTTCGGCCGCTATACCTTACTGCGCCGCGGTAAGAAAAATTACTGTCTGGTCTGCTGGAAGTAATTGCGTAAAGGCAGGGGCGTGGGAAACCACGCCCCTTATTTTTTGCTCTCAGGTAATCAAGATGAAGAATATCCTCGCCATCCAGTCCCACGTTGTGTTTGGCCATGCGGGCAATAGCGCCGCTGAATTTCCGATGCGCCGTCTTGGCGCCAACGTCTGGCCGCTTAATACCGTACAATTCTCCAACCATACCCAATACGGAAAATGGACCGGCTGCGTGATGCCGCCAGCGCATTTAACGGAAATTGTTCAGGGGATTGCCGATATTAATCAGCTGCAGCGCTGCGATGCGGTGCTGAGCGGATATCTGGGGTCGGCTGAACAGGGCGAACATATTCTTGGTATCGTGCGTCAGGTCAAAGCCGCAAATCCGGCAGCGAAATATTTCTGCGATCCGGTCATGGGGCATCCTGAAAAGGGTTGTATCGTCGCGCCAGGCGTTGCGGAGTTTCACGTGCGTTATGCGCTACCGGCGAGCGATATTATCGCGCCAAATCTGGTTGAACTGGAGATCCTTTGCGGGCACTCAGTAACGAACGTTAACGAAGCGGTTGCCGCCGCGCGTGAACTGATTACTCAGGGGCCTGAAGTGGTACTGGTGAAGCATCTCTCTCGTGCCGGGCTGAGCATGGATCGTTTTGAGATGCTGCTGGTTACTGCGCAAGAAGCCTGGCACATCAGCCGTCCGCTGGTGGATTTTGGCATGCGCCAGCCGGTAGGCGTCGGCGATGTCACCAGCGGGCTACTGCTGGTTAAGCTGCTGCAGGGCGCGACTCTGCGCGATGCGCTGGAGCACGTAACTGCGGCGGTCTATGAAATCATGCTGGCGACGAAAAACATGCAGGAGTATGAACTACAGGTTGTGGCGGCTCAGGATCGTATTGCGCAGCCGGAGCACTACTTCAGCGCCACGCAGCTTTAAGAGGCGTGGGAACTTGCCCGACGAGCGTCGGGCAAGCATCAGCGTTACTTCAGCCCTTCGGCTTCCATCGCTGCGGCAACGGCAGGGCGTTCGGAGACGAGCTTCATCCAGGCCGTAATATTGCTATAACCTTCCATATCCAGCTTCACGGCATACGCCCAACGCAGCACGGTGAACAGATAGCCATCGGCGATGGTGAAACGGTGCCCGTTCAGCCACTCTTTATCCTGTAGGCACTCATCGACATACTGCATTTTTTTATCCAGCTGCGCACGAGCGATGGGTTTGAAATCTTCCGGCGTGTCCGGGCGGAACAGTGGCGTGAAGCCTTTATGCAGCTCTGTCGCCACGTAGTTTAACCATTCCAGCGTCTGATAGCGGGCGATGCTGCCCACCGGAGCCAGCAGCTGGCGGTCCGGTACGCGGTCAGCAATATATTGCATAATGGCCACGCCCTCAGTCAGCAGCACGTCATCGTCCAGCAGCAGCGCTGGTACCTGACCCTTCGGGTTAACCAGCAGATAATCATCCCCGTTTTCAAGACGTTTTTTCATCACGTCAACGCCCTGCAGGGTGAAGTCCAGCCCGCTTTCGCGTAGCGCAATGTGCGAAGCAAGAGAACAAGCGCCGGATTTGTAGAACAGTTTCATCGGTAATTCCTCGTGGCTGCGGTTTTCTGTATGTTAGTCCGCCCAGGGGCAAAAAAAAACCGCTAACAGAGCGTTAGCGGTTTAAATTTATTGGGTTGCCCGGAAGCGCTTAAGCCGTGGCGGTATCGCTGGCTTTTGCTGTTTTATCGTCATCCTGGGTCATGCGGTTTAGCTTCGGTGCCGTCAGCAGCATCAGGATGGCAATAACACCGGTGGCGACACCGATATGCAGGAACACGCGGCCGTAGACTTCCAGCGACATCAGCGGGTCGGTCACGTTTTCCGGTACCGCCATCATATTCGCAACGTAGCCGCCAATCAGGTTAGCGCCAGCGGTGGTCAGGAACCAGCTACCCATAATGAAGCCCATCAGGCGCTGTGGAACCAGCTGTGCAACCATGGCCAGGCCCAGTCCGGAGATCATCAGTTCACCGATACTCTGCAGGCCATAGCTGATAACCAGCCAGCTTACGTTCACGATGCCCGCATCGCTGGCAAACTTAGCGCCCAGCGGCAGCACGAGGAACGCGCCGGAACACAAGACCATACCAATTGCAAACTTCATCGGCATCGGTAGGGTGTCACCCATTTTGTTATAGATAGCGGCCAGAATCGGGCTACCGATAATGATCCAGAATGGGTTCAGCGCCTGGTACTGCTCTGGTTCGAAAGCGATACCCAGCAGAGAGTGCTCAACGTTACGAATCGCAAAGAAGTTCAGAGAGGTCGGCATCTGGCTGTACAGAACGAAGAAGATGATTGCTTGCAGCATCAGAATGAACGCCACGATCATTTTACGACGGGCTGCGCCCTGCATCGCAAAGGCTTCTTTAGCGAAGATAAAGATGATACCCAGCGCAATCACCCCCAGAGCCATACGTGCGATACCCTGGTTGTGCAGTAGCCAGGTTGCGACCGCTACCAGTACCACCACGCCAACGATAGTGGCGAGCAGTTTACCTACATGCACCGGTGCAAAGTCAGGTTTGGAACCGTACTGTTTAACCCAGCGCTGGCAGAAAGCGAAGTTGATGATGGTGATCACCAGGCCGACAAAGCTCAGGGCGAAAGCGACGCTCCAGCCAAACTTTGCTGCCAGCCACGGCGTGGCCAGCATAGAGAAGAAAGAACCGATATTGACGGACATATAGTACATAGTAAATGCACCGTCCAGACGCGGGTCGTTCTTTTCATAGCAGGTTGAGAGCAGGGAAGATGGGTTGGCTTTAAACAGGCCGTTACCGACGGCAATAGTGGCCATCCCCATATACACGATGCCCGCATCGTGCCCGGACCACGCCACCAGGCCATAGCCGATAGCCAGAACGATGGCACCGAGCATAATGACACGTTTGGTACCCAGCACTTTGTCACCCAGCCAGCCGCCAATAGCCACCAGACCGTAGACCAGGGCGCTAAAGGAGGAGAACAGGGTGATAGAGTCCGCTTCTGACATACCCAGTTGTTTAACCAGGTAGACGGCCATGATCCCTTGCAGGCCGTAGAAACCAAAACGCTCCCACAGTTCAATAGAGAAGATGAGATAGAACGAACGCGGCTGTTTGAAAGCGTTCAAACTCACGCTTTCTGTTGGTTTATTGTTTGCAGTAGACACAAATACCTCTTTTTTTACATCCCATATTAACGGGGGGTGCTCGGGGCGCAATCTGAGAAGACCGCCGCCTTTATAGTTATTCTGGAGGAAAAACGGCAGGTAATGTTCACTATCCTCGTCGTTCAGGCAAGAGCTTTGTAATACTCTGTTACACATCTTCTGCGCGTTATAATACTCGGTTCATTCAAATGTTATGCAGAGTTAAATTTCATCCTTTTGCCAATGAAAGAGTTTTTATCTGCCAACATACGAATTAATTTGCATATTGGCAATATCTTCTGCTGTAAGCGCTTGCATCCAGTGTTATAGCCCATAATCTTAAAAATTGATGGGTTATTGTTTTGGTATCTCAGGCGTCGGTATTCGAATAGGTAAATCGATGCATTAATTCAGTAACAAGAAATCAACAATAAATTCCTGAGATGATCTGGATCACAAATGTATAGAAATTTTGTCGATGAAAAAAATGAATAAGCTGACTGTTTGTTATATCGCCGAATAATTGCCCTGTCTAAACGTGGAATTATGGCTTGAATGACGGGGTGGGGCACGTTTATACAGAGTCATGACCAAAACAATAGTAATGACTCTGTTTCGCTTCAGGGGTAAACCTTCTCTTTGAACTCGCAAAGGTCTTCGATCAGACAGGAACCGCAGCGCGGTTTACGGGCGATACAGGTATAACGACCGTGCAGAATTAACCAGTGATGACAGTCGACTTTAAATTCTGCAGGAACGACCTTTAACAACTTTTCTTCGACTTGTTCAACGTTCTTACCGGGGGCAAATTGTGTCCGGTTGCAAACGCGAAAGATATGGGTGTCGACGGCAATCGTCGGCCAGCCGAAGGCGGTATTCAACACAACGTTCGCGGTTTTACGTCCGACGCCGGGAAGTGCCTCAAGCGCGGCTCTGTCTTCCGGAACTTCGCCATTATGTTGCTCAAGCAGCAGTCGGCAGGTCTTAATGACGTTTTCTGCTTTGCTGTTAAACAGGCCAATCGTTTTGATATACGACTTTACGCCCTCAACGCCCAGTTCCAACATCGCCGCTGGCGTGTTGGCTACCGGGTAGAGCTTTGCCGTTGCCTTATTGACGCTAACGTCGGTTGCCTGCGCCGAGAGCAGGACGGCGATTAATAATTCAAACGGTGAGTTAAAGTTCAGCTCAGTCGTGGGGTGCGGGTCGTTATCCCGGAGCCGAGTGAGGATCTCCAGGCGTTTACTTTTATTCATCCCAGGCTTTTCCCGTCACATCAGACGGCGCAACGATAGCGGCTTGTACCGCTTTTGCCTTGCGCTGTTTGCTACGTTCATCGATGAGGTATTTTACCGCCAGCATCATGCCGAGGCCAATAAAAGCGCCTGGCGGCAGCATGGCCAGCAGGAACGGCGTATCCGTATGAAATACTTCTACTCGCAGCGCTTTGGCCCAGCTACCGAGCAGACTATCGGCACCGTCAAATAGGGTGCCGTTACCGATGATTTCACGCATCGAGCCGAGGACAAACATGGCGCATGTTGCTCCCATGCCGATGGAGAACCCATCCAGCGCCGAAAGCGCCGGGCCTTTCCTGGCGGCGAAGGCCTCCGCGCGCCCAACTACGATGCAGTTAGTGACGATAAGCGGGATAAAGATCCCCAGAGACTGGTAAAGGCCAAACGCATAGGCATTAATCAGCATTTGAACCACGCTCACCACGGAAGCGATGATCATCACGTAAATTGGAATACGGATTTCCGCAGGCGTCCAGCGGCGCAGGCTGGAAATGGTCAGGTTCGTCAGCGTAAGCACCAGCGTCGTCGCTAGCCCAAGCCCAAGGGCGTTGGTGGCGGTAGAGGTCACGGCGAGCAGGGGACACATCCCCAGCAGTTGAACCAGCGCGGAGTTGTTTTTCCACAACCCCTGAACAATAACGTCTTTTACTTCGCTCATGGTTTAGTCTCCACAGGGAGTGAATGCGGAAATCTGCGTGGGCAGCGTTTGTGCATACAGGCCAGCGCGCTTAACGGCGTTCACCACCGCGCGGGGAGTAATCGTCGCCCCGGTAAACTGGTCAAAATCGCCGCCGTCTTTTTTCACGGCCCAGTGACTGTCATGTTGCCCCTGAATCACTTTACCGGCGAAGAGGGTGATCCAGTCAGATATTCTGAGCTCTATTTTGTCGCCCAGGCCCGGAGTCTCGTGATGTTCAGTGACGCGAGTGCCCAGTACGGTACCTTTAAAATCAGCGGCGACCAGTAGCTGAATGGCTCCGGAATAGCCGTCCGGTGCGGTGGCTTCCATCACGGCGGCAATCGGCTGCTCGTTGTTTTGAGCAATCCACACTTTATGTTGGCCTTTGCCCAGCTCCGGGGCGGTAACCAGATAACAGTTTTTCAGCAAATCATTATTATAAAGATTGGCTGGCATCACCTGGTTGAATAACGCTTTTTGCTGCAGGGCCGCCTGGTCTGCAATCGTACTTTTGGTCAGCTCATTGATAGCCGCTGTCAGCCCGGTAGATCCCGCAGCAAAGAGTGCCAGCGTGATGCCGTGCTTGCGCATGCTTTGTAACATGTTCGGGTCCTCAGCGGTGGCCGTACGCGCGCGGACGCGTGTAGTAATCGATCAATGGAACGGTAATATTTGCCAGCAGAACGGCAAAGGCCACGCCATCAGGATAGCCACCGAAGCTGCGAATCAACCATACCAGTAGGCCCGCCAGCGCGCCAAAAATCAGACGGCCGAGGTTGGTTGTGGAGGCGGTTACCGGATCCGTCAGAATAAAGAATGCGCCCAGCATCGTCGCGCCGGAGAGCAGATGAATTTGCGGCGAGGCGAGGCTTTCCGGGGAGAATAACCATCCCAGGGTGGCGCAAACGGCAAGGCTCAGCAGAAAGCTCACCGGGATATGCCAGCGGATAGCCCCCTGCCACAACAGGAACAGTCCACCCGCCAGGTATGCGACGTTGACCCACTGCCAGCCGAGTCCGGCCAGTTCGCCGCCGTAGATGGGATATTGCAGGATCTCGTTCACCTCATGACCGGCGTGGAGAGAGGTTTTAAAGGTATCCAGCGGCGTGGCCTGGCTGATACCGTCAATACCAATCCGCAGGCTATTCATATCGCCGCCCGCAGCGGTATGGCCGGTGAAGATGACCTGCAGCGCATCGCTGAACCCAGGAACATTGGCGGCTATCTCATGCGGCGGCAGCCAGGAGGTCATCTGTACCGGGAAGGAGATGAGCAGTACCACATAGCCAATCATCGCCGGGTTAAAAGGGTTATGACCCAAACCGCCGTACAGCTGCTTGGCAATAATCACCGCGAAGGCGGTACCCAGCACCACCATCCACCACGGGGCAAACGGCGGGATGCTGACGGCCAGCAGCAGGCCGGTCAACAGCGCGGAGTTATCGGCAAGGATCGCCGGAATGTTCTGTTTGCGCAGTTTAAGGATGGCGGCTTCTGCTCCCCATGCCGTTAAGGCCGCGAGGAGGATTTGTAGCACGGTACCCCAGCCGAAAAACCAGGTCTGAACCACAATGCCGGGCACGGCGGCGAGCAGCACCAGCAGCATAATCCGCGAAGTCTGGCGCTGGTTGTGGGTATAGGGGGAACTTGCGATTCTGAAAACCATTTAATCCTCGTTAACTGCCTGCCGGGATGCTTTCCGGGCCTGAACGCGGGCGATTGCTTCAGCGACTGCCGCTTTGCGGGCGTCGTCATTGGCTGCCGACGGGGGAACTGCTTGCTGCTGTTCAGCTTTACGCGCTTTGGCTCTGGCGATTGCCGCCTCGACGGCAGCTTTGCGCGGGTCGACGGCCGCGGCGGTGGGCTGTTCTGCGGCGACAGGCTCAGTCGGAACTGCCTGCTGTTCAGCTTTGCGGGCTTTGGCTCTGGCGATTGCCGCCTCGACGGCGGCTTTGCGTGGGTCGACGGCCGCGGCGGCGATGGGCGGTTCTGCGACAGCGGACTCAGTCGGAACTGCCTGCTGTTCAGCTTTGCGGGCTTTGGCTCTGGCGATTGCCGCTTCAACGGCGGCTTTACGCGGGTCGACCGCAGTGTCCGTTGACGGTTCGGTAATAGGGCTCCCGGCCAATTGCTCAGCTTTGCGCGCGCGCGCCTCGGCCTTGCGAGCTTCGCGAGCGGCGATGGCTTCACTGTTATCCGGTTTCGCGCCGGAAAGCACGATAATGGGTTGGGCGGCATCACGCTGTTTCTCACGTACGCGAGCAAGGGCGGCGTTGATGGCGTCCTGATCTTTAGCTGCTGGCTGTACCGCCGCTTGCTTATGGCGTTCCAGACGAGCCGCTTTATCCCGCTCCAGACGTGCCTGGCGCGCTTCAAAGCGCACTTTAGCCTCCGCTGCGCGTTTCTCTTCTTGCGCAATTGCGTAGATCTCGGCTTTTTCCTGGCGGAAGTACTGCACCAACGGAATACTGCTTGGGCAGACCCAGGCGCAGGCGCCACACTCAATGCAATCCGCCAGGTTATGGCTGGTTGCTTTGTCGTGCTGCTGGCCTTTGCTAAACCAGTACAACTGCTGTGGCAGCAGATCGGCAGGACAGGCGTCGGCGCAGGCGCTACAGCGAATGCAGCCTTTTTCCTCTTCCTGCTCCCCCATTTCGTTTGCCGAAGGAGCCAGCAGGCAGTTGGTGATTTTGACCACTGGTACATCAAGCCAGGGGAGGGTGAAGCCCATTAGCGGGCCGCCCATAATGACCATCGGTTCAGCGGTCGGGCAAAAACCCGCATCTTTAAGCAGATGACTCACCGGAGTGCCGAGACGCGCCCAGACGTTACCGGGACGCGCCACAGCTTCACCGGTTAGCGTCACCACGCGCTCCGTCAGCGGCTCGCCGTCAATTACTGCGCGTTTTACCGCATAGGCGGTACCTACGTTTTGCATTAACACGCCGATATCCGACGAACGGCCGCCGTGAGGCACCTGTTTTCCGGTCAGGATCTGCGTCAGCTGTTTTGCGCCACCGGACGGATATTTCGTCGGTATCACGCGCAGAGAAATCCCGTGGGTATCGGCCAATACCGCACGCAGCATTGAAATAGCCTGCGGCTTATTATCTTCGATGCCGATCAGCACCTGGGCCGGCTGCAGAATATAGGCAAGGATGCGAATACCATCAACAATTTGCGCTGCGCAATCCTGCATCAGGCGGTCATCGGCGGTGATATAGGGTTCGCACTCGGCGGCGTTAATAATGAGCGTTTCGATTTTGTCGCCGCCGCCGCGCAGCTTGGCGCCGGTCGGGAAACCTGCGCCGCCCAGTCCGGCCACGCCGAACTGGTGAATGCGTTCGATGAGTTCTGTCCGCGACCTATTCTGATAGTCGCTCCAGCCATCGCGTTCAATCCAGCGGTCTTCGCCATCGGCATCAATAATGACGCTCATTTCCGCTAGCGCGGAAGGATGGGCGGTTGAGTGAGGGGCAATAGCCGCTACGGTGCCGGAGGTTGGGGCGTGAACTGGCAGCATTCTGCCCCAGCCGCGCGTTAAAGGCTGGCCGCGCAGGACGCGATCGCCGGGTTGTACGCACAGGGCACCCTCAGCGCCGATATGCTGTTTCAACGGGATGACAAAACGCTGCGGCAGCGGAACCTGGCGCAGCGGCGTACCGTTTGACTGGGTTTTCATTTCCGGCGGATGGATACCGCCGTTGAAGTCCCAGACTTTGTCTTTTCGGAAAGCGGAAAATAGCTTAAACATGTTGTTCCACAGGAATAATGCGTACCGGAATGGTCTGGAGATCCCATTTCCAGGTTTCTGTCGTCGCGGCGACCGGGCGTAACTCAATACATTGCGTCGGACACGGCGCGACGCAAAGGTTACAGCCAGTACAGAGATCGCTCATTACCGTATGCATGGCGCGGGTCGCGCCGACGATGGCGTCGACGGGGCATGCCTGAATGCATTTTGTGCAGCCGATGCAGTTCGCTTCGTCGATTACCGCCAGCATCCGCACAGGTTCGGCCTCTTGCGCATCGCCGTCCACAGGCTGCGGATCGACGTTTAATAACTCGGCGATTTTAAGCATTACCGCTTCGCCGCCGGGGGCGCAGCAGTTAATTTTTTCACCCTGAGTGCCAACGGCTTCCGCGTAGGGGCGGCAGCCGGGGTAGCCGCACTGGCCGCACTGGCTCTGCGGGAGCAGGGCATCAATTTTTTCAACGACCGGGTCATCTTCAACCGCAAAACGACGGGAAGCATATCCCAGAATTAAGCCGAAAATCAGCCCCAGCAGGCTAATGGCGACTACGGCTATCCACACAGCGTTCATTACAACTTCACCAAACCACTAAAGCCCATAAATGCCAGAGACATCAAACCTGCAGTCACCAACGCAATGGCGTTGCCGCGAAAAGGCGCAGGCACATCCGCAACGACCAGGCGCTCGCGAATGGAGGCGAAAAGTACCATGACCAGCGAAAAGCCGACTGCGGCAGCGAAGCCGTACAGCGCCGATTGCAGGAAATTATGCCCAAGGTTAATGTTCAGTAGCGCCACGCCGAGCACCGCACAGTTGGTGGTGATCAGCGGCAGAAAAATGCCCAACAGGCGATATAACGCTGGACTGGTTTTGCGCACCACCATTTCGGTAAATTGCACTACCACGGCGATGACCAGGATAAAGGCCAGAGTCCGTAAGTAGACCAGGTCCAGCGGGATGAGGATCCAGGTATCAATCAGCCAGGCGCAGATTGAGGCCAGCGTCATCACAAACGTGGTGGCGAGTCCCATCCCCATAGCGGCTTCCAGTTTTTTGGAAACCCCCATAAACGGGCACAATCCAAGAAACTTCACCAGCACGAAGTTGTTAACAAGGACGGTGCCAACAAAGAGCAGTAAATAATCAGCCATCATTCGACCTGAAATAGAAAAAGCCGTCTATTATCGAATAATTCGATACCGGCGACAACAGGTTAACTGTGTGGTTATTACGGATTCACAAAGGTACGCTTAACCCGTTCAGAACGCCTGAAGTAGGGGGCCAGCAGCGCCGCAGCAAGAAGAGGGAACAGAAGCTGACGCAGCGCCAGGGTATCCGTAATGGGGGAAAAAGCGAAAGCCTTTACCGCCAGCAGCAGCGTTATCAGTAGCCAGATAATATAGTGCTTCGGCACGATTTTTCGTCGTTTGAAAAAGGCAATGGTCAGCCACAGCGTGTAGTACCACATGGCCAGTGCAAATACCAGGGAGGCTATCCAGAGCGCCAGATGCCCGGTACTCATATTGCTCAGCAATGTATAAGTTTGGGAAGACATCAGAGCATTCGCAAAAATAAGCAGCGACAATGAGGCACTAAGTAAAGCAACCAGTAACCATGCCAGCGGTGCCAGCAGCCATCCGCCAATACGTTCTGCAGAGTGAGAGGACATTGTGTGACTCCCGAATTCAACGCCAGTTATAAATAAAAGCAGGGCGGGAGTATAAGCAACTGGCGTGAATGATAACAGTCTTTATTGCACGTACCGCCAGACGGACTTAGGGACTTCGCCAATGTTGAACAATTTCCCGCCAGAAACCAGCTCTGCACGGCGATGGTCGGCGGCACGATACATGTTGACTATCTCTTCGCTATCGGTCAGAGAATAGTTGAGATGATCAAAAAGCTTTTCCAGACTTTCCAGCGAGCTGATTTTACGGAATTTTAATAAGTAGTCCTGAACGGTCATTTGCGTATCCATTTTATAATCGGAATAAATAATTCGAATATTATCAGCTTTTAGTAAACCTGTTCTCAACCAACAGTACCTTCTTCATGCGCTAAGCTGTATGGGGTATTTGGGTGGTAAAAATTTATAACAAGAACAGATAATATTCCCTGCGTATTAAAAAGAAATTTAAGAATATTCCAGAACTGAATCAGGCGCCGGATGGCGCCTGGGAGAGAAGATTAACGCTGTTCGCCTCGGCTGGCAATAACGTTTTGGTACCAAAAAAAACTCTTTTTTCGTTTACGCGCCAGGTTTTGCTGATGATCAACATAAACGAACCCGTACTGTTTTTTATAACCGTTGAGCCAGCTTAAAAGATCAATAAAGGACCAAGGGTAGTAGCCGCGCACGTCGGCACCCAGTTCAAGGGCTTTTTCCAGGGCATCAATATGGCTGCTGAGGTAGTCAATGCGCGGATCGTCGACCACTTCACCATCAATAATGGGGTCTATTGCGCCCAGGCCGTTCTCGGTAATGTAAATCGGAATATCACCGTAACGTTCTTTAATCATCATGATGCCGTCGGTTAGTCCCTGCGGCCAAATTTCCCAGCCCCATTCGGTATAGGTGCTTTGCGGGTTGCGTACGAAGTGGAATAGCCCATCCACTCCCGGCTCGCCGCCGGTCGGGACCTCAGGAGGTTGTGCTGATACGGTTTCCCGGCGGTAGTAGTTGAGGCCGATAAAGTCGCAGCGGTTTTCACGTAGCAGAGCATCATCGCCAGTAGCAAACACCGGAACACCCCAGAGCGCCTGGGTTTGTTGCAACAGTTCTTCGGGGTAGCAACCTTTTAAAACCGGGTCGTAGAGCCAGTGGGTGTGGACGGCGTCGGCCATTGCCGTTGCCCGTTTATCCTCTTCGCTTTCAGTTAATGAAGTATGCGGCTGCAGGACGTTAACGAAGCCAATCTTCCCTTGAACGCCCATTTCACGAAACGTTTTGACGGCCAGAGCATGAGCGATAAAGACGTGGTGGCAGGCCTGAATTGCGCGTGCGGGATCGCGCACCGCGGGAGGATGAAGGCCGTTAATATACCCATGGCCGATAAAAACAATGGTCTCGTTGAACGTTGCCCACAGCTTGACGCGGGAACCAAAACGTTCATAGCAGAGGCGGGCATACTCAGCGAATGCTTCCGCTGTACTGCGTGCTTCCCAGCCGCCTTCATCCTGTAGCGCCTGCGGTAAATCCCAGTGGTACAGGGTAATCATCGGCTCAATATTATGTGCCAGCAGCTCATCAATCAGGTCGCTATAAAATTGAATGCCCGCTTCGTTAACTTCGCCGCGACCGTTGGGCAGCAGGCGGGGCCATGAAATAGAAAAGCGATAGCTTTGCAGACCCATTTCCGCCATCAGCGCGACGTCTTCGCGAAAGCGGTGGTAATGGTCAACGGCGATGTCGCCCGTTGTCCCCTGAAAAGTGGTGCCGGGCAGGTGGGAATAAATATCCCAGATAGAAGGGCCTTTGCCGTCGGCATCGTGTCCGCCTTCAACCTGATAGGCTGCGGTAGCGGCTCCCCATAAAAAATGCTGCGGAAATCCGGACATGAAAAAACTCCTTATCAATTGATAAAGAGAGTGTAATAAAAGCATGTGCAACTATGCAACCGGTTTCAGAAACCGGTTGCATAGTTGCGAAGCGGGTCACTGTTTATTTCGACAGCGGCTTCGTCTGAACAACATCAACGGAAGGCGGGGACTGGTAGTTATCAATATGATGGGCGATAACTAAAAGCAGGGCCGAAACGCCCAAAACAATCCAGCCAATAAGTTCTACAATACGGTTAAAAACGTTTTCCATAACTCTACTGCAAATTGTCAAACCAGACTGAAATGGTACTAAACGACTGAGTTAACGCAAGTGTTACCTGGCTTAAGTTGCGCAAATGGCGTAATGCTGAGCAATTGTCTAAGGGAAATCTCGCTAAGAGGGCTGAAAAATGAGTGATGCTATCCGGGTAGGGCTGATCGGTTACGGTTATGCCAGTAAAACCTTTCATGCGCCGTTAATCAGCGGCACGCCGGGAATGACGCTGGCAGCGGTTTCCAGTAGCGACCAAAGCAAAGTGTTGGCCGATTGGCCGGCTAACAAGGTCGTTTCCGACCCAAGGCAACTCTTTGATGACTCAGCTATCGATCTGGTGGTGATCCCCACCCCTAACGATACCCATTTCCCGCTGGCAAAAGCGGCGCTGGAGGCGGGTAAGCACGTTGTGGTGGACAAACCTTTTACCGTGACGCTGTCACAGGCGCGCGAACTTGATGCGATTGCTAAAAGAGAGGGACGACTGCTGTCCGTGTTTCATAACCGCCGCTGGGACAGCGATTTTCTCACCGTGAAGTCGCTGATTACCGAAGGTCTGCTCGGTGAAGTCTGTTACTTCGAGTCGCATTTCGACCGCTATCGTCCGCAGGTTCGCAATCGCTGGCGAGAGCAAGGCGGCCCGGGCAGCGGTATCTGGTACGATCTTGGCCCGCATCTGCTCGATCAGGTGGTTAATCTCTTCGGGCTACCCGTCAGCATGCATGTTGATCTGGCGCAATTACGTCCTGGCTCCCAGTCCACCGACTACTTTCATGCCGTTTTGGCTTACCCCCAGCGCCGCGTTGTGCTGCACGGTACGCTGCTGGCCGCCGCTGAAACGGCCCGCTATATCATTCACGGCTCGCGGGGGAGCTATGTGAAATATGGACTGGATCCGCAGGAGGAGCGGCTGAAAAGCGGCGAGCGCCTGCCGCAGGAGGATTGGGGTTACGATATGCGCGATGGGCTGCTGACGCGCGCTGAAGGCGAAGAGCTTACTGAAGAGCCCTGGCTCACGCTACCCGGCAATTATCCGGCCTATTATGCTGCCATTCGCGATGCCCTTAACGGGGTTGGCGAGAATCCGGTTCCGGCGGGTCAGGCTATTCAGATAATGGAGCTGATTGAGCTGGGGTTGGAGTCGGCCAGGCACCGGGCTACGCTGTGCCTGAATTAATCTTGCGTATCGGCTGGGAGAAATGTGTATGGCACCCAAAATATGAACAGATCGTCGTGTTGAAGGGGGAGCTTTCAGTCATAAGTCACCCAGATATTTACCTTGCCGTTGATATTGCCGATATAGGGTTTTCCGCCGCTGGTAATGGCGTTGTGCTGAACGTAACGTGCGGTCAGTACGATGGGAGCGGCAGCATCATAAACCGCTGCGCTGCTGTTTACGCTGTGCCCGCGAGCGCCGGTATCCAGCGCTTCGCTATCACCAATGTTGATGCGGTTACCATTAAACAGCATCTCAACCTCCAGGCCTTCTATGCTTTCGCCGTCGCTTTCCCGATACAGGGAGACATTCTGGTTTGCTGAGGTCCGCGTGCCGCTGTCTTCAAAACGCAGACGCAGGTGCGCGATCTGACCGCTGCACTCCAGCTGTAGCTCAAACGGCGTTTCCGCGCCTCTGGCTGGCATCTGCCTGCTGTTATGCGCTACCCAGCGCCCCATATCGACCAGATACGCTTTAGTTGATAGCCGACAGGCGGGGGTAACCGGCGTAATACCGCCCTGACCGAGGTTAATGCCGCTGCTTTGGGCTGTTCCGGCCTCAAGCCAGAGCTGCGACTGGGTGGTTAATGGCGAGATCGGAGTGCCGTACGCCACGTTACCTGTATTTACCAGCTCTGCCCTGGCCGACAGCGTGACCGTTTTGCGCGGATTAAACACGTAGCGCCCCGCACCGCTGGCGCTGACGTCCAGGCCTGCGCTGACGGTTTGCTGCGGCTTATCTTTGACGATTTCCCCTTGCGGGGTGCGAAAATACCAGCGGATACCGACGCCGGGGTTGGTGGTGGGCATCAGATCGCTGCCGCCTTGCGCCGTTAAGCGCAACTGCCAGTTCGAGGGATTACCGTGAACGGCGTCTTGCAGACGGTTGCTGGAGTTGTCAATCCCGGAACCGGTGCAGGAGAGGGTATAGTCCGCCAGAAAAGTGGCGTAATCCCAGGACCAAAGTACCGAACCATAGCCCAGGGAATTATCCACCACCAACGTAAGCGCGTCGGCGAATGGCTGCCGGTCGGGGGTGTGGTAGATGCAGGTTGCGGCTTTCTGACCTGCATTATCTCCGTCATACCAGTAGACGTTCTCGCTGATGTTGATGGCGTATACCGGTAAGGCGAAAACGCCTCCAGCCAGGATCAGGCCGCTGAGTGTGCTTTTCACAAGCTTACCCGCGCAGTCTGTTCTTCCCCCGTGCCGCCATAATCATTCACCGCGCTGTAAGTCAGGGTTGCCGCTCCACCCATCATTGTTGTCGGGATTTCGTAGCGCTGGCTGCCTTTTGGCGGCGGCATATGGAATTTATCATTCAGCATCACCTCCGCTTTTCCCGCCTGTTTTATCGCCAGCTTACCGAAGCTGATGTAATAGGGGGTCGGGTTGCTCGCCGTGAGCCAGGTTTTACCGCCGCTTTTTTCCACCTGCCATTGCAGTTGTTTAACGGCGTCTCTGGCCTCCACACTTTTCAATCCTGTTGGGCGGACGAACACTTTAATCCGGCTGCGGATCGCCATAACCAGTTTATTCCCGCCGTCGCCGGAAGCTTTCGGCGGAATTTCCTGTACCGCCAGCCAGTAGACGGACTCTCTGTCCTGGGGGATATGGGCCGGAATCACCACCAGGCGCAGCTTGCCCTGTTTTTTACCCTCCAGCTTCATCACCGGCGGGGTCAGTATCAGAGGAAGGTTATCATCGTTACCGTTGAGGTCTTCCAGCCATGACTGAACCATATAGGCCTGAGGCGCATCGTTGATGATATCCACCGCCGTTTCTTTATCCGTAGCGTAGGCCACGATGCGGGTTAACATTGGCCGTACGGCGGCATGCGAGGTTTGCGTTACCACGGCGGCGAGAGCCAGCGAAATAAACGTCCTGATAAGATGATTTCCTTTCATTTTGTTGTCCTTACTAAAATGGCTGACATTGAACGATGACTTTCTGATACCAGTTTTCCGGCTCCTGCTGCGCTTTGGTGGCAGGCGGTAGCCGGAAATAGCAGCGCTGTGCCGCAGTCTCTCCCCACTGTACCCGTAGCTTTTGCTCACGGTCGGCAGCGATCCCGCTGAGATAAGCCAGGCCCTTGTTCCCGACGATCCCCGCTTCATCTTTTTCCCCTTCGACGTAAACCAGCGCGCCGAGCGGGATAGGTTTGATGCTGCGGATCTCGACCATCGCCCGGCGGCCGATGCGGGTAGCGAAATGCAATAAAACGGCGGCGCCCTGGGTAGGGACAACCTTGCGGGAAGACTCTTTCAGCTCCACGCCATCGGTTCTGCTGGTATCCAGCGTTAAGGTGTTGTAGCGATAAGGCGTCATATACGAAAGTACCGTGCGCCCCCAGCGGTCAGTATTGGTGTTACTGCTTCCGGTGACGCGAATGCCTTTTGCATCCGGTGTTTCAATGATGCCGATGGTATCGCCCAGCATGGGGGCCAGCAGCACGCCGCCGGAATAGAGCACCAGGCCACCGCTCATCCCCGCAGAAAACTGCATGACGTCGTCGCTGTGCCCAATGGATCCGTTCAGTGAGCCAACGCTGGTCCCGTAGCCTAGCGACAGCGATTCGCTGGTACCGCCACCGGTATCGCGCTGAAGGTTGGCGGAATAATTCAGGGCGTTGTCCAGCGCATTGCCGGAGTATCCCAGCGTCTGGCCGTACTGGTTTTTCCGGTTACGCGTCAGGCCGTAATTCAGCGAACCGGCACTGCTCTGGCGGTCACCCCAGCTAAAGGGAATGCTGACGCTCAGATTGAGCAGGTTATCTTTAGACTGGCCGTTTTTAGTCCAGGTCCAGGTTAGTGAGACGCTGGCTGGGCCGATTTGCGTACCGCCGCCGCCGGTAAACGAGGTGTTTTTTTCCGTGGAGTGGTAGTAGCGATCCTGGCTGATCGAGAAATAGAGGTTGCCGTACTGGCTTAGCTCCTGGCTGAGGTTAAGCTCGGTACGGCTACGGCGGCGAAGGTTCCAGCCGGATTGCCCGTAATCATAGCCGTTCATTTCGTCGCGATTTTTGCGATTCATAAAATCGCTGAAATCCATAAAGTTGCGCGAATTGTATTGATAACCGGCAACCTGCAGGTTCGTCCCTGTGGTTTCGAAATAGCGCGCGAACAAGGTACGCAGCGCAGATCCGTTGCTCTCGGTATTCTTATTCCAGGTTTCGCGGTAGCTGGCCCCGGCCAGTTCCACTGAAAATGCGCCAATTGAGCCTAAATTCCATGCGGCTCCCGCTGATAACGACTGGTACTGTTCGGCGGTCAGCAGAGTGGAGAGCAAAGTCACCTGTTCGAAGCCGTACTCCAGGGCAGCAAATCCCAGCCAGGGTTCGCCGTCGGCATGGCTATTTTCGCGGTATTGTCCTATGGCTGTGCTATAGCGTAGCGCGCCGGGTCGGAGCATGGTGGGGAGCGTAGAATAGGGCACCCGAAATACCTGTCGGGCATCGTCCGCTTCTTCGACAGTGACTTCCAGCTCGGCGCCCGAACGCGCGCTGGAGAGATCGTCAATGGCAAAAGCGCCCGGCGTCACCGTGGTGCTGTAAATGATCGTATTTTGCTGGCGCACGGTCACTTTGGAATTGGTGCGGGCAATACCGCGGATAACCGGAGAGAAATCAAACTGGTTATCAAGCAGCATCCGCTCCGTGGTGGCCAGAGAGACGCCGCGCATGGGAATATTATTGAGGATCGCGCTACGCGATTGGGTGAATATATCGCCAATGGAGATATGTCCGCGGGCGGCGGCAATACCCCGATTCAGATAGAGACTGTCGTGGTTGGTTTCCCAACCGTCATCTTCATTTTTACTGAAGGAGTCGGTGCTGAATAATCGCCAGGGACCGGCTCCGCCCGTGCTGTTCAGGCTTATCCACGCGCTGCGGCTGGTTTTATCATCGTTTTCATCGGCATCTTTGAGCGTTGACTGGTAGAAATAGCCGCTATAGCTGGCGCGGAGATTCGCAACGCCATCATCCCACTCTTTAGGCGAAAGCATCACCGAATCCATCCGTTTTACCGCTTCCTGAGGTACCCGAAGCGATAGCGTTTGCAGACTGTCGTCATAGCTGACGGCTGCGGCCGGAATTCGGGCGGCTATATCTTCGCACTGGCTAGTCGTCAGCGTTGACGGGTCGATATTTCCGCCATTACCTGCCGGATCCCGCCAGCCGTTGTACAGTTCAGTGCGAATCCCCAACTGATGCAGAAAAGCGGTAGAAAGACAGGGGATAGCCGTTTTATTTTGTCTGTCTTCAACAAACAAGATTGAGTAACGATCGATAAAGCGATCGTTCAGAGTGAAATCGACCGCTTTCAGGCCCGGTGTGACCGCATTGTGATAGAGAAAAACGTCTGCTGTTACCCCGCGTTTATCTTTGCGCAAAAACTGCGTCTCGTATTCACTCTCGGCCGCAAGCGCGCAATGAACAAGCGAAAAGAGTGTGCTGAGAACAAAACCAGCTGAAATCTGTTTTCCGTAACCTGTCACGCCCGTTCCTTTAGATTTATTGTTATATCTTCACGCCTTATGCTGCTTGATTACTGATATTCCATTTCGTAATCGACAAAGGTTGAAAACGCGCCGGGCGCGATGATTTCCTGCCAGGCCTCCTGGGCGACAGCTGTGAAGCCGAAGCGGACGATACCGTCACCTGTCGTGGGTAAGTCATTCCACGCTGTCGCCGAACGGCCATAACCTACCGGCATAAACTGGCCGCCTCCCCCGGATGTAATGTTTCGCTCATACAGCACAACGACTTTGCCCTTTGCGCCGTCGCGAATGGCATTAGCTAAAGCTAATTTGCCGTAGCTGTCGGCATAGGGGCTGGTCATTTTTATGCGGATATTTTTCTGGCTGGCGCTGGCATAGCATCCCTTAAGGTGAATCTGAAACTGGCTAATAGCGGTTACGGCATTGCTGTTCTCGGAAAGGTTAGTGAGCGTAATGACTGGGCTAAGTTGTGGCTGCCGGGTACCAATATCGCTGTCGGATATCACGCCCAGTACGGTACAGGTGGCATCGGTAATCGCTCCGGTGACGTTCAGCGCGCCGTCGGCGGCCACTGACGGCTGCGACGCCAGTAGTATCAGCAAGGCGGCGAATGTCCGCAGGTTAATGTTCATCGATTTCATGTTCCCTGTGGTTAATCACTGATATTCCATTTCATAATCGACGCTGGTGGAAAACGCGCCTGGCGTGGCGGTTTCGCCATATGCGGTATGGGCGGAGGCGATAAACCCAAGCCGTATCGTGCCGTCCTCGCCGCCGTTCTGTGCTGGCAGGTTGAACCATGCTGTCGCCGAGCGCCCCTGGCCTACCGGCAGGCTCTGGTTACTGTTGTTAATCACGCTGCGTTCATACAGCATGATGACCTTTCCTTTCGCACCGTTGCTGATGGCATTGCGAAGATAACCGCTACTATCGGCGTACGGGCTGGTTAAGCGGATACGGATATTTTGCCGCTGGGCAGAGGCGTAGCAGTTTTTGATATGAATCTGGAACCAGCGAAAGCTGCTGGCGGAGTTTGAGTCCTCAGAAAGATTGGTCAGGGTTATTACCAGATTGAGTACCGGTTGAGCTGTTCCAATTTCACTATCAGAAATAACCCCTAATACGGTGCAAGTGCTGTCAGTGATGGCGCCGCTGACGTTAATCGTACCATCAGCAGTTATTCCGGTTGGGGATACCAAAAGTATTAACGCGGTTGCTACGATCGGTTTAATTTTATTCTTCATCGATTTCATAATGCCTCCGGAAAATTCATCACTGGTATTCCATTTCATAATTCATCGAGGTGGAGAACGGACCGGGAATGGTGCTTTGCCCAATTATCCACACCAACTCTCACTCGGGACCCGGTACCGTCGTCGCGTTCATGAATATTGGCGCCAAGCGTTTCCCCCTGCGATTGCCGGGGGAAGCGGGATCAGAAGTAAGAGATTTCGTAATTTATGGTGTTATAAACCGCGCCAGCGGTAACCGGAGAACCGCTGTTAACCACGGAATAGGAGGCCTGGTATTTCATTGTCACATCGCCAGTCGTCGTCGGTAATGCTGCTCCCGGATCGAGGTTGGTGCCGCCATTCACATCAATGGTGGTGCCTTTTTCCGTTTGCAGAATAACGCCAATATTCCCTGCGGCAACGCTATTGCCATTTGCGCCTGCGACTATCACGCCGTTGCTAACGGTATCGGCGGTAGTGAACAGGGTACGAACATTTTGCTGGCTGGTGGTTGCCAGGCAACCGGTCAGCAGGATCTCGAAGTTAGTGGTTCCTGCAATGGTGGTGCCGCTGTCGAAAGCCGAAGTCGGCAGGGTTGGCAGAGTAATCGTCGCGGCGGTGGTATGGGATTGCCCGGTTTGTGCTGCACCGGCGACAACGCAGGTTGATGCCGTAATCGTGCCGTTAAAGGTAATGGTGCCATCTGCTGCCTGCGCCAGCGGGGAAGCCAGCAATAATACGGTTGTACCGGCAATTAATGTTGTCTTGATATTCATAAGATTCACGTCCTTTGAGGTCATTGCATCGATTCCCACTATAGGCTCGATATAACCGAATACAACGGCATGGATTAATTCGTTATACGGTCGAACGAGTTATTCAGGGACTTTATATATAGTCAGCGCATTTATAAAATAATATAAATTTAAGGTGAGTTCATTTGCTCTTTATTAGGTGTTTATTTAAAAAAGACTGGTGGTTGCTGGTGGCGCCTTTTCTTACGGAATAATAGAAGGTAAAAATGACAATTCAAGGTTTTTATTTATTAAATAAGATTATTAAGTGAAGTTATAAAATGAATTCTTAATGAATTCATCATCCATTTTTACAGAGGAGGGTTGTTTCAAAGTAATTAATTTGGCATGCGGAAAAATCCATTCAAAACTAAAATATCCCCCGCTATAAAACGGGGGATACCATTAAGCCTGCTGTACGCGCTGAATTAGCGACGTTTTTTCCTGCTGGCTCAGGAATGCGAGTTCCAGACCGTTGATCTGCGCCTGGCGAATTTGCTCGCGGCTCAACCCGGCAGCCGGGGCGGCGACGGTGTATTCGTGGATAATATCGACGCCCTGCACGGCGGGGTCGTCGGTGTTGATACTGGCCAGCACGCCGTGTTCGAGGAAAGTTTTCAGCGGATGCTGGGCCAGAGACGGCACGGTGCTGGTCTGAATATTTGACGTCAGGCAGGACTCAATACCGATTCGCTGCGCGGCGAGATAGTCCATCAATGCCGGATCCTGCACTGCCTTTACGCCGTGACCAATACGTTCCGCTCCGAGCTCGCGGATGGCCTGCCAGATGCTTTCCGGGCCAGCGGCTTCACCCGCATGTACGGTGATGCACCAGCCCGCATCACGCGCGCGGCTGAAGTGGTTCATAAACAGCTTGCCAGGGAAGCCGAGTTCATCTCCGGCCAGATCGAGAGCAGTAATGCTGTCGCGGTGGGCGAGCAGCGCTTCCAGCTCTTCCTGACATGCGGCTTCGCCGAAGGTGCGGCTCAGAATGCCAATCAGGCGGGCTTCAACGTTAAAGTCGCGGCTGCCTTCTTTCACTCCGGCGATCACCGCTTCTACAACGCCTGCTACCGGCAACTGGTGGGTCATTGCCATATAGCGCGGAGAGAAACGTAGCTCGACGTAGTGCAGGCCGTTGCGGGCGGCATCTTCGAGATTTTCATAAGCCACGCGGCGGCAGGCTTCCAGCGAGGCCAGCACTTTTACCCCCCAGTCTAACTTAGAGAGAAAGCTGACCAGGTCAGGTTCATTGCTGGTGACCTGTACGTGCGGACGCAAGGCATCGAGGGTGTCTGCCGGAAGAGCGAGGTTGAACTGACGGCCAAGATCGAGAATAGTTTGAGCCCGGATGTTACCATCAAGGTGGCGGTGAATGTCGGTTAATGGCAAAGTGATATCAATCATGGTCGCACTCTTTTTTTAGTTAAAGTGCGCGTCATTGTACATCAGAATGATAAATGGTTAAAAGGGGTGAGAAATACCGAATAAAACAATGGAAAAGGGACAGGGAAGGGAATATTACCCTCTCAGATGCGTGAACGACGGAATCGCTCATAGCAAAACGCTATTAATCATAGTGAATCAGTATTTAATTTTACCCATGAGATTTTCTATAGTCTCTGGCGCTGGTTTTCCTGCAATGAATGGCAGGCTATTTTAAAAAGGACCCTGGGAATATGGTTTTCACGTTAAAGAAATTCGCGGTACCGCTGGTTGTCGCAAGTTCACTGCTGCTCGCAGCCTGCAAACCTGGAGAGCAGGACCCCAATCACATCAAAGTGGGCATTAGCGCAGGCGTTGATCAGGAAGTATGGGCGGTGGCGCAGAAAGTGGCGAAAGAGAAGTACAACCTCGACGTTGAGGTGGTGACGTTTAATGATTTCGTTTTGCCCAACGAAGCGCTTAACAATGGCGATCTGGATGCTAACGCTTTCCAGCACAAACCTTATCTCGACAAACAAATTCAGGAGCGTGGTTATAAACTGGTGCAGGTGGGAACGACTTTCGTTTACCCGATAGCCGCCTACTCGAAGAAAATCAGCTCGGTCGCCCAACTGCCGGATGGCGCGCAGGTTGCGGTCCCGAATGACCCGACTAACCTCGGACGTGCTCTGCTCCTGCTGCAAAAACAGGGGCTGATTACGCTGAAGGACGGCGTGGGTCTGCTGCCAACTTCTCTGGATATTATCAACAACCCGAAAAATCTAAAAATTGTCGAAATTGAAGCGCCGCAGCTCACTCGTGCGCTGGACGACCAGCAGATAACCATGGCGATTATCAATACGACTTTCTCAAGCCAGGTGGGGCTATCGCCGTCGCGCAATGGCCTGTTTGTTGAAAGCAAAGATTCACCTTACGTGAATATCTTTGCCAGTCGTATTGAAAATAAAGACAGTGAAAAGGTAAAAAACCTGGTCAAAGCTTACCAGAGCGATGAAGTCGCCGCGGCAGCAGAAAAGCTATATAAAGGTGATGCGGTTAAGGGCTGGTAATCCGGTCGCCTCCGGGCAGCTTTTAGCGTTTCTTCAGCCGGTAGCTCATCACTACCGGCTTTATTATTGCTATTTTTGAATCAGATAACGGATGGTTGGCCCATCCTGCTGAATGTCGAGAACGGTATAGCCGTGATTTTTCGCATCCAGCGGAATATTGTTAATCGACTGCGGACAGTCGCTGACCACTTCGAGAATTTCGCCTTTCTTTAACGAAGGCATCGCTTCAAGAGTGGCGATGGCCGGATAGGGGCAGGGTTCACCAACCATATCAAGGCGATAATTGGGTACGAGAGTTTTCATGCGGTTTCCTTAACGGCCGTGGCCGCGAGGGTTTTGCGGCGGAAGAATCGTTTTTCCCAGGCAATAACCAGGATCAGCGCGACAAGCAACAAGAGATAGGTGACCAGCAAGCCGCCGAAGGGACCGAAGGTGGCCAACAGGTTGATTTTATCCCAGTGAGTGGCCAGTGCAGGGGAAAGACCGTCCCAGTAATATGCGAGGATTGTCGAACCAATCACGTTGCCCAACCCAACCCACCAGTAGTGCACCTGGCCTTCTACGGCACGGTACATCCAGCCGGTCTCGCAGCCGCCCGCCAGCACAATACCGAAGCCAAACAGCAGCCCGCCGATAACCGCATTGGGGCCCGCCCACATGATTTTTGGCTCCATGCCGAGCTGCACATAGCTGAAGATACCGATGGCGCTGGCGGCCATGCCGAAAATAATCGCTTTTGCCATATTGGTACGACCGGTGATCCACATATCGCGGAAGGCGGAGGTAAAGCAAATCTGCGCGCGTTCGATAAGCAGACCAAAACCGACGCCAAACAGCAGCGCCAAGCCGAGCTTCGGCTGGTTAGCCGCAGTGAGCAGACCCCAGGCAATCATGGCGAAAAAGACGACCATCCCGAGACGGAAACGACGCCTCGCCTGGTCAGGTTTTTGCGTGAGCGGAGACGCTTGCGACACTTTCTGCATCTTTACCGGAATACGGAAGATGGGGAGCAGGGTAAAGCGGGCGCCGAACCATGTACCTATTGCGGTGGCGATGGCAAAGAACCATGCGTGAAGAGAAAACTGCGGAATACCGGTGAAGAACGCGGCGAGGTTGCAGCCCATTGCCAGGCGCGCGCCGAATCCGGCAATAATCCCACCGGCGACGGCCTGGAGAATACGGATCCGGCTGCGAGGAAAACGCAGCTTAACGTTATTGGCCCATAGCGCGGCGGCGAAGCAGCCGCCGAACATGCCGATAATCATCATGCCGTCGATTCGGGTGAGCGGGGAGCCGTCGAGATGAATCAGCTTATAATACCCCCACTCTTCGCTATGCACGCCGATTAGCTGCAATAATTGTCCGCCCCAGCGGGTGAATTCGCCGGTGACGGCCCAAAAGGTGCCGGTAATACCGAAGTAGTAGGTGGAGAGGATACCTGCTGCAATAACAGCGGGAACGGGCGACCAGAATTTAATCAGCCACGCCTGTTTGAATTGTTGCCATGTCATGAAGATGCCTCTGAACTCAGAAGGTATATTACCCGTAGCGGGTTGAAGAGGCGCGATAATACGCCGCTTAACGTATGAAAACGCTCGATGGGATCAAATTGAATGAATACAGGAATGGAAAAGGCCACTATTTTGTGACCTTTTACAAACCGCTGGTCGGTGATTTTATTTCCGTGACCGCGTTTAAGATTAATTAAAGCCCAGACGAATAAGACTCAGCGGGCAATATAGCCCCTGATGACCTTCAATTTCCACGCACTCAGCACGGCGAGTCTGCTCAGCCGTTTTACCGTCAGCGTGGATGGCTTTAATGACGCCCGTCGCGCCATTGTCAGCCACCATAACCATGCTGCCGGTAGAGATAGCGTTACGGTTACGATCGTAGGTTTTCATGTATTGTCCTCCTTATCGATAATTTGACGGGAATTCAGAACGGCTTTTAAATACACCTTTGTGGCAAAAATTTTTTTGCGCAGCGTCAAAATAGTGTGCGAATACAGCGGAGTATAAATAAACCACATTGATAGAGTGGTTTTTGGTGGGTTTGTGATACCGACGATCTACGGCTGAACTTATAAAACGAAAATGTCACCTCAGTTTCTGTTTTATGAACAGATCATTAACCTTGTCAGGGCTGCAAAAATAGCGAAAGATGGTGCTATTCGGGCTTAATTAGCGCTCACTGAAAATCCTGAGGGATATATGAGTCAAGACGTCACCAGCAAGATGTTAAAGCCTGATTTTGATATGGAAGTGTCTGGCTTAGTGCATGGGTATGTGTTTCGTGAAGGGAATTCACCGTTGCGAATCGCCTCAAATGAGGTATGCGCTCAGTATCAGGAACTGGACGAGGAAAATGATTTTGTCTGGTTGCACCTGAATCTGAATCATGCCACGGCGGAGAAATGGCTCAAAAGTCACTTTACCGTGGCGGATTTTTTCTTCGAAGAGATCCGTAGCGGCTCGCATACTACGCGAATTGAGCGCCAGGGCGACAACCTCTATGCGGTGCTTAACGATGTCATTTTTCACCCGAAAGAGACGGCGTCGGAAACCTCTACGCTGTGGCTCTATTGCAGCCAGAAGCTGGTGGTCACGGCGCGATACAAGCCGCTGCGCTTTATAGAATGGATGCTGCAACGTCTGCAAACCCTGAAAGTAAGCTCCTCAACTGAACTACTGGCTTTTTTGCTCGAAGAACAAGAAGAGGTTCTGGAACAGGTTGTTCGTCAGGCCAGCCAGCATGTGGACGTGATTGAAGAACGCCTGTTAAGTAACCACGTGCAGCGTAACCGCGCCGACCTGGCGCGATTACGCCGAATGCTGCTGCGTTTTCAGCGTCTGCTGGCCCCTGAACCGGCGGCCATGTTCCGTTTACTTAATCGTCCACCGGCGTGGATTGATCGCTCGGCGGTTCAGGAATTCCGCCAGTTTACGGAGGAGTTTACCGTGGTGTTGAACGATCTCTCCGGTCTGATTGAACGAATCAGCCTGTTGCAGGAGGAGATCAGCGCCAGGCAACTGGAACAGAGCAACCGCACGCTCTATACCCTGACGGTCATTACCGTTCTGGCATTACCGATAAATATCGTCGCCGGTTTCTTCGGCATGAACGTCGGCGGGATCCCGCTATCGACTAACCACCACGGCTTTATCCTGTTGGTGGTGATTGTCGGAATTTTTACCTTGGGAGCAGGGTATCTGGCATTTCGGCGGCGGGACGATCTGTAACGTCAGCGGTAGCGGGCAGGCCGCTACCGTTTGAGTGACTAACGACGTAATGAATGCAGGGCGGCAATTAAACCCTGTACGCCTTTTTCCAGCTTCTCTCGCGGGCAGCCAGCGTTCAGACGAACAAACCCCTTACCCTCATCGCCATAGGTGTAGCCCGGCATAATGGCGACTTTTTGCTCTTCGATTAACGCTTTTTGCAGAGCGCGCTCGTCAACTGCCAGCGGTCGCAGGTCAATCCACGCCAGATATGTTGCCTCTGGCGGTTGCCAGTTGAGCTCAGGAAATGCCTGATTCAGCTCTTGGGCAATGTAGCGCATATTTTCTTGTAGATATCCGCGCAGGGCATCCAGCCAGGGCTCGCCCTCGCGATAGGCGGCGATATGGGCGACCAGCGCCGGTACGGAAGGGGAAGAGAGCCCATCGCGGCTCTTAAGCGCGTGCAGATAGCTCTCACGCGCCGCGGCATCGTCAATCAGCCCGTATGCGCCGGTAAACGCCGGGATATTGAAGCTTTTTGAGACGGAAGTGAAGAGAGCCCAGGAACTGCGCGCCACGTCGCACCACGGTGTATGTCGGTGCCCTTCCCACGTCATATCCATGTGGATCTCGTCGCTAATCACCTTCACGCCGTGCTTCTCACACAGTTGTGACATGGTTTCCAGCTCTTCGCGGGTCCATACTTTGCCGGTAGGGTTATGTGGGCTACACAATAGCAGAACGGTATTGTGCGGCTGAGCCAGTACCGCTTCCAACTGCGTCATATCGCAGCGCCATTGGTTGTTATCGAACGTCAGAGGAACCGGGGCAATGCGCCGCTGGTTGCCTTCTATGGTTTTATAAAACGCGTCGTAGGCCGGTGTGTGTACCACAATGCCATCACCTTCTGCCGACCACTGGCGAATCATCTCTGCCACCATATAGATAACTGACGGACCATAAACAATGGCTTCGCGATCGACAGGACTATGAAAACGACTGGCGAACCAGTGGCTCACTGCGCCGAGGAACTCATCGTTTTTCCAACGGCTATAGCCAAAAACACCGTGCGCCAGACGTTTACTCACTGCATCAAGGATGCACGGGGCGGTGGCGAAGTCCATATCGGAGATAGTGAAGGGAAGCAGGTCAGCTGCGCCGAAGCGGTCGGCCACGTAATCCCACTGCGTACACCAGGTACCATGACGGTCGACCGGCGTTGAAAAATCAAACATCTGTACTTCCTTAATCATGTCCCCCTCCTGTGCGGAGGGGGACGGAGCTTATGCCTCGACGGTATTCATCAGAACAGCCATTTCGTCTTTCACCGACTGCACTTGCGGGCCAATAACCACCTGCAGGTTATGCTGGTTGAGCTGCACCACACCGATGGCGCGATTCGCTTTCAGCGCGGCGCTATCGACTTTACTCATGTCGTTAACTGACAAACGCAGGCGGGTAATGCAGTTATCGAGCGAAACGATATTTTCCGCACCGCCGAGCGCTGCCAGAATCGCCGGAACGTTATAACCTGATTTTCCGGTGACGCCGGTGACGGCCTTCTCAAATACGCTATTAGTTTCAATATCGCGTCCCGGCGTTTTCAGGTTAAAGCGGGTAATCGCGAAACGGAAGATACCGTAGTAAACCGCAAACCAGATTGCCGCGACAACCGGCACCAGATACCACTTGGTGGACAGGCCGTGCAGGATGCCGAAGACCACAAAGTCGATAACGTTGCCATCGGTGTTACCGATAGTGACTCCCAGGATAGCCATCATGGTGAAGCCCAGACCGGTCAATAAAGCGTGGATAACGTACAGTACCGGGGCGACGAACAGGAACAAGAACTCCAGCGGTTCAGTGGTGCCGCCCACCACGCAGGCGATCACGCCAGAGATCAACAGGCCTTTAATTTTATGACGATTTTCCGGGCGAGCGCAGTGATACATCGCCAGTGCCGCACCGGGCAGGCCGCCAAGAAATGCCGGCATTTTCCCTTGCGACAGGAAGCGGGTCGCGCTTTCGGAGAAGCCGTGAGTGGTCGGACAGCTGAGCTGGGCCTGGAATATCGTCAGCGCGCCGCTGACGCTATGGCCGCAAACGTCCATGGTGCCGCCCGCTTCGGTAAAGCGGATCAGCGCCACCAGAATATGGTGCAGGCCGAAAGGCAGCAGCAGGCGCTCTCCGGTACCGAAAATCATCGGCCCAAAATCGCCTGCGCTATTGATGACATGACCGAGGGCATTAATGCCCATCGCGAAAATTGGCCATACCAGTGGGATAACCAAACCGACCAGACCGAGAACCACGGTAGTAATGATCGGGACAAAGCGGGTGCCGCCGAAGAAGGCCAGTGCGTCCGGCAGGCGGATGTTGTGGAAACGCTCATGCAGCATCCAGACGATGATCCCGGCGATGACCGCGCCGAGGATCCCGGTGTCGATGGATTGAATACCGATAATATTCTGGATGTTATTGGCTTTGAGGACCGCGGCATCGGTGGTCGGCAGAATACCTTTTGCCGTCAGCCAGAAGTTAACCGCCAGGTTCATCACCGCATAGCCGACAAAACCGGCAAACGCGGCGACGCCTTTATTTTCGCGGGCCAGACCTAACGGGATGGCAATACAAAACATCACCGGCAGAAAGCTGAAGGCAAAGGAGCCGACTTTGCTCATCCAGACGAAAACGGCCTGCAACAGCGGCACGTCCAGCCATGGCAGAAGCGTAAGAACATCATGGCTGCTTAAAGAGCTGCCGATCCCCAGCATGATCCCGCAAAAGGAGAGTAACGCCACGGGCAACATAAAGGTTTTCCCTAACTGCTGGAAAAACTCCCACAAGGTAATTTTGGTTGCTGTTTTCGCCGTCATAACACGAATCCTGGTTCTTTAAGTTATCGGTAGGATGTAACGCAACGGAAAGATAAAACGTTTTACCAAATTTTAGTGCGATAAAAATCACATATTCGGGCGATAATAAGGTTTATAAATAGGACACATTGATAAAACGTTTTATCGACAGCCAAAGGGAGTCGGCCTGCTGTTATGGCTATCGCGAAAAAAATCACCATTAATGATGTCGCGCAGGCGGCGGGGGTTTCGGTCAGCACGGTATCGCTGGTGCTGAGCGGCAAGGGGCGTATTTCGTCGGCCACCGGCGAGCGAGTCAATCACGCTATTGAGCAACTGGGCTTTGTGCGTAACCGCCAGGCGGCGTCTCTACGCGGCGGTCAGAGCGGAGTTATTGGTCTGATAATCAGCGACTTATCGAAGCCTTTCTACGCGGAGATGACCGCCGGACTAACCGATGCGCTTGAGTCGCAGGGCAAAATGGTGTTCCTCACCCAGGGGGGCCACAGCGGTGAAAAAATGCTCCAGCGTTTTGATACTCTGGTTTCGCAAGGGGTCGATGGCGTGGTGATTGCCGGGGCGATTGACCAGGGGGCCGAGCTGCGCGATCGTGCGATCGAGGCCGGTATGCCGCTGGTTTTTGCCTCCCGCGCCAGCTATCTCGACGACGTCGACCTGATCCGCCCGGATAATATGCAGGCGGCGCAGATGGTTACCGAGCACCTGATCCGCCGGGGCCATCAGCGCATTGCGTGGTTGGGAGGGCAAAGTTCCTCGCTGACGCGTGCTGAACGGGTAGGCGGTTACTGTGCCACTTTATTGAAGTATGGCCTGCCGTTTCATAGCGAATGGGTGCTTGAGTGTGATTCGAGCCAGAAGCAGGCGGCGGAGGCAATGACTGCTTTGCTGCGGCAAAACCCGACGATCAGCGCCGTGCTGTGCTACAACAGCGTGATTGCCACCGGGGCGTGGTTTGGGCTGATGCGTGCTGGGCGGCAGAGCGGCGAAGATGGCGTTGAAAGCTATTTTGAACAGCGGGTGGCGCTGGCGGCATTTGCTGAATTGCCTGAGGATGCGCTGGACGACCTGCCGTTGACCTGGGTGACGACACCCGCTCGGGAGATGGGGCAAAGCCTGGCGGACTGCATTTTACGACGGATGGAAGAGGGGCAGGGAGTGGCGAGAAATCAGATAATCTCCCCCCGGCTGATCACCCGAAAATAGCCCCTCGTAAGGGGCTACTTATGGTTTACTGCTGCGGAACCACGTCTTGCGGCGTGGTTTCTTGCGGCACAGTTTCCTGCGGTGCTGCTGGCTCGGAAACGGCTGGAAGCGCTAAACCGAACATCCCGGCAAACTCATCCAGCGGCATTTTCTGCCCATTCAGCGTCACCTGGCCGTCAGCGTACTGCAGGCTGGAGGTAATGGCGTTATCTTCCATAGTAGTAATGCGGAACATCTGGCCCATTGCTGCCAGGCCTTTTACCTGCTGATCCGCCAGCTTAGCGGCGTCTTCGGGCTGATAGCCTTCAAGCCCGGCAATCTGAGTCATAAACGCGGTTGCCATATCGACCGGGATCACCAGCTTGCCGTCGAGAGATTTGACGCTACGATCTACTTCATCCGCCAGGGTTTGCGGCGGTGTGGTAACCAGCGACGGATCTTTCAGCAGAACGGAAAGATTAAAGGTGGTTTCGCCTTTCGCATTACGCCAGCTCAGTGGTGAAATGGTCAGGGATGGGTTGCCTTTGAGCATAATAGGCAGCGAGCTAAAGAAGGTTTGCATTATCGCCTGCTGATACAGCTCGGGATTCTGCGCCAGCTGCGGATCCGCCATCAGCGCCTGCGCTTCGGCATTATACTTCTGGCTGAACTGATGGAACGCTTCGCCATCAATATTATCCAGCTTCAGGGTCAGCCTGCCGCTGCCAATATCCTGATTTTGCAGCTTCAGGCTGTTGACGGTGTAATCCAGCTGGCTATTAATGCCTTTACCGTCGGCGGTGAGCGTAGAGTTACCGTCGATTTTCATCCCTTCGAACCGCGCCAGCTCTTTGCCTTCAACGCCAATCGACAGTTTTTCCAGCGAGATGGCCTGCTTGCCAATACGCTCGTTGAAGCTGGCCATTTCGGTGGAGCCATCGGTTTTCAGGTTATTGAAGGTAAGCTGGACCTTCTGATTATACTCGTTCACTGCATTAATCTGCCCGCTGCCGGCTTCGCCGGTCAGACTCAGGGTTTTCCCCTCACGGTCAGCATTCAGCTGGAACTGGCCGCCGCTGAAGGTCACTTTCTCATCACCTTTGGCGTAATCAAGCGGTTTGAGCACAATAGCGGATTGATTGTCGCCGCTCCAGGCGATGCGGGTATCAATGGTAAACGGTGTTTCACCTTTCGCGATATCGAACAGCGCCTTGCTGGCATCGTTATTGACCAACGTGGTTTTAACAGAAGCCATCGAGGGGGCGAGGTTGAAGGTTTTCAGCGAGGCCAGCGGGAAGGGGCCGTGATCGACAACTTCATCAAACACCAGCGATTGCCCGGCGGCAAGCCAACGTGTTTCTTTACCAGCAACCGGTTTAACCACCAACTGTAAATGGCTGCTGAACAGGCCGCGCTGATAGTTTTGATAAGACAGCTCAACGCCTGCCTGCGGCGCGCTGCTTTGCAGCTGAGCATTAGCCTGCTGCACCATATCATCAATGCGGTTTTCCAGCTGTTTACCTGTGTACCAGGCGCCGCCTGTCCAGACGACGCCCAGCGCGATGATAACTCCTGCTGCGACCAGCGATTTTTTCATAGCATTTGTCCATAAATGAAACCAGGCGGATTGAGCCGCCTGGTTGTGTTGTCATGATGGGTGAAAGTCTAGCAACTGTGGTTAAAAAGTTCAGTAACTTACTGGAGCTTATTAAACACGCGCGCCACGCGACCTTTACCGCTTACCTGTACCGGAAATTCGTTACAGGCAACAAACGCCGACTCACCCGGCTTCAGCGTCAGGCTCTGCTCGTCTTTCGTGATAACCGCTTCCCCCTCAACGCAGAACAGAATTGCCGCGCTGTCCTGGGCGATAGTTGACGTCTGCGCCGACAAATCGTGCAGAGAGAAGGCAAAATCATCCACCGGGATTGGGAAATCCAGTTCAGCGTCATGAACAACCGGTTGGGTCAGCAGCTCGCCCGCAGGCTTGGGCTCAAATTTGACGTTCGCCACCAGTTCAGGAATATCAATGTACTTCGGCGTCAGGCCTGCGCGCAGGACGTTGTCCGAGTTAGCCATGACTTCCAGGGCCACGCCCTGCAGGTAGGCGTGCGGAGTTTCTGCGAACAGGAACATCGCTTCGCCAGGATTCAGCTTCACCACGTTGAGCAGCAGCGGAGAGAAGAGGCCGCTATCGTCAGGATAAAATTCGGCGATCAGGCGGATAGTCTGCCACGGTTCACCCTGCTCACTATCCAGCGCCTTCTGCAGCACCTTCAACGCATGGGCTTTTTCTTCGCCCTTCATATTCAGCAGGCTGGCAAACAGCTGGCTCAGATGTTCGCCGTCAGGCTGCGCGAGGAATTGCGCAATCGCTGGATGGGCATCGGCTACCGGCTGCAGCAGATTGACGATATCGGCAAATTCGCGGAACGCGTTCATGGCAAGGAACGGAGTCAGGGCAAAAACCAGCTCTGGCTTGTGGTTCGGATCCTTATAGTTACGCTCGGCGGCATCAAGTGGGATCCCCGCAGCGTTCTCTTTGGCGAAACCGATTTCTGAAGCCTGCTTATTCGGGTGTACCTGAATAGACAGCGGCTGCGCGGCGCACAGGACTTTGAACAGGAATGGCAATTCACCGAAACGCTCGGCGACTTTTGCGCCAAGCAGGGCCGCTTTATCGCCTTCGATCACTTCGCGCAGGGAATGCGGAGCCCCGGTATTATCCAGAATCTGCGAGCTGCTCTTCGGATGCGCGCCCATCCACAGCTCCGCCATCGGCAGGTTGTTCGGGTTAGCAATTCCATACAGTTCGGTTAAGGCGGTATGACTTCCCCAGGCGTAGTTTTGCACTGAGTTGATGAGCTTTTGCATTCTCAATCCCTGTTCCACGTGATAATTGATGGCACTATTAAACCAGCAATCGACCGAGAAGCAACTGGCGCGAAGAAAAAGTCGTCCTTGTCTCAGTTTTTGTTAAAAAATTGTGTAAAATCGATCGACTCGCTTTTCTACGGGCAAATGGAGTGTCTGCCTGAAATATAATCAGCCAAGCAGTAAGTGAGAGCACAATGTCGAATAAACCGTTTGTATATCAGGATCCTTTTCCACTGAAAAAGGACGATACAGAGTACTACCTCCTCAGCAGTGATTACGTCTCCGTCGCCGAATTCGCCGGCCAGGAAGTTCTGAAAGTTGAACCTCAGGCGCTAACTTTACTGGCACAACACGCTTTCCACGACGCCTCCTTTATGCTTCGCCCGGCGCACCAGCAGCAGGTTGCCGATATCCTCAACGATCCTGAAGCCAGCGAAAACGATAAATACGTGGCGCTACAGTTCCTGCGCAACTCGGACATCGCCGCTAAAGGCGTGCTGCCAACCTGCCAGGATACCGGCACCGCGATTATCACCGGCAAAAAAGGTCAACGTGTGTGGACCGGCGGCGGCGATGAAGCGGCGCTGGCGCAGGGCGTCTACAACACCTATATCCAGGATAATCTGCGCTATTCGCAGAACGCGCCGTTGGATATGTATAAAGAAGTGAACACCGGTACTAACCTGCCTGCGCAAATTGATCTCTACGCCACTGATGGTGAGGAATATAAATTCCTCTGCATCGCCAAGGGCGGCGGCTCGGCCAACAAAACCTATCTGTATCAGGAAACCAAGGCGCTGATCACGCCGGCAAAACTGAAAAACTATCTCGTCGAGAAGATGCGCACCCTGGGCACTGCAGCCTGCCCGCCGTACCATATTGCCTTTGTAATTGGCGGCACTTCGGCGGAATCAACGCTGAAAACGGTTAAGCTGGCTTCAACCAAATATTATGACGGCCTGCCGACCGAAGGCAACGAGCACGGTCAGGCCTTCCGCGATATTCAGCTCGAGCAAGAGCTGCTGCTGGAAGCGCAGAATCTCGGCCTCGGCGCGCAGTTCGGCGGTAAATACTTCGCCCACGATATCCGCGTGGTACGTCTGCCGCGTCACGGCGCATCCTGCCCGGTGGGCATGGGCGTCTCCTGCTCAGCGGATCGTAATATCAAAGCGAAGATCAACCGTGAGGGGATTTGGCTGGAGAAACTGGAAAGCAATCCGGGGAAATATATTCCTGAGCATCTGCGTCAGGCCGGAGAGGGCGAAGCGGTTAAGGTTAATTTGAACCAGCCGATGAGCGACATTCTGGCGCTGCTGTCGCAGTACCCGGTGTCGACCCGCCTGTCGCTGAGCGGTACGATTATCGTGGCGCGCGATATTGCCCACGCGAAGCTGAAAGAGATAATTGATAACGGCGATGAGCTGCCGCAGTACGTGAAAGATCATCCGATTTACTACGCGGGCCCGGCGAAAACCCCGGACGGCTACGCTTCCGGTTCCCTTGGTCCAACCACCGCGGGCCGGATGGACTCTTACGTCGACCTGCTGCAAGCGCATGGGGCGAGCAAAATCATGTTAGCCAAAGGTAACCGCAGCCAGCAGGTGACCGACGCCTGCCACAAGCACGGTGGTTTCTATCTCGGCAGCATCGGCGGCCCGGCGGCGGTGCTGGCGCAGCAGAGCATCCGTAGCCTCGAGTGCGTGGCCTATCCGGAGCTGGGGATGGAAGCAATCTGGAAAATTGAAGTTGAAGATTTTCCGGCATTTATCCTGGTGGATGATAAGGGCAATGACTTCTTCCAGCAGATCCAGAGCTCACAATGCACCCGTTGCGTGAAATGATCTCAGCCGCCCTTCGGGGCGGTTTTTTTATGCCGCTTAACGGCACGAACCACTAAAACAACTTATAAATCTGTCCAATACTTAATGCTTTAAGCAGGTGAGCCTTGTCGCTATACGTACTTTGAATTCAAGGAGAATGTAATGACAACGCATCGCAGTGAAAAAGACTCTATGGGCGCAATTGATGTGCCTGCTGATAAGCTATGGGGCGCGCAGACCCAGCGCTCGCTGGAACATTTCCGCATCTCGACGGAAAAAATGCCGGTTGAGCTCATTCGTGCACTGGCGCTAACCAAGCGCGCGGCGGCAAAGGTGAATAACGATCTCGGCCTGCTGGACACGGAGAAAGCGCAAGCGATTATCCAGGCAGCGGATGAAGTACTGGCAGGCAAGCACCCGGATGAATTTCCGCTGGCCATCTGGCAAACTGGCTCCGGTACCCAAAGTAATATGAATATGAATGAGGTGCTGGCAAACCGCGCCAGTGAACTGCTGGGCGGCGCGCGCGGGATGGAACGTAAAGTCCACCCTAACGATGATGTGAACAAAAGCCAAAGCTCTAATGACGTCTTCCCGACGGCGATGCATGTAGCGGCGATTATTGCTCTACGGGAAAAACTTATTCCGCAGCTTAATGTGCTGAAACGCACCCTCCACGATAAATCCGTTGCCTTCAGCGATATCGTCAAGATTGGCCGTACTCACCTACAGGACGCCACGCCTCTGACTCTGGGCCAGGAGATCTCCGGTTGGGTAGCGATGCTTGAACATAACCTTAAACATATCGACCATAGCCTGCCGCATCTGGCGGAACTGGCGCTGGGCGGCACGGCTGTCGGCACCGGACTGAACACGCATCCGGAATATGCGGTGCGCGTTGCTGCTGAGCTGGCGAGCTTAAGCGGACAGCCGTTTGTCACCGCGCCGAATAAATTTGAAGCGCTGGCCACCGTGGATGCGCTGGTGCACGCGCACGGGGTGTTAAAAGGGCTGGCATCTTCGTTGATGAAAATTGCCAACGATGTTCGCTGGCTGGCTTCCGGCCCGCGCTGTGGTATTGGTGAAATTGCGATCCCGGAGAATGAGCCGGGATCGTCGATTATGCCGGGTAAAGTCAACCCGACCCAGTGTGAGGCCCTGACGATGCTGTGCTGTCAGGTTCTGGGTAACGATGTGGCGGTGAATATCGGCGGCGCATCAGGCAACTTCGAGCTTAACGTCTACCGCCCGATGGTTATCCACAACTTCCTGCAATCCGTGCGGCTGCTGGCTGACGGAATGGAGAGCTTTAACGAGCATTGCGCGGTGGGGATTGAACCTAATCGGGAACGCATCAGCCAGTTGCTGAATGAGTCGCTAATGCTGGTGACCGCGCTGAATACCCATATCGGCTACGATAAAGCGGCGGAAATTGCCAAGAAGGCGCATAAAGAAGGGCTAACCCTGAAGGCTTCCGCGCTGGCGCTCGGCTACCTGACGGAAGCCGAGTTTGATGGCTGGGTGCGCCCGGAAGAGATGGTCGGCAGTATGGCTACTCGCTAGCCAGCCACAGGTGCAGTCGCGGAATCAACAATCTGAGCGACTGCGCCTGCGGTTTATAGCGATACTGCACGTTATCGGCATCATAGTTCAGTAACTCGCCAAGATCCGGCACGCTTACTCCCTTTGTGCCGGATATCAACGCAATCATCGGCCCCGGACAGGCGTATTGCACCTGTTTTTGCTCCCCGCTATACCAGACCCGGGCGATAGGCTGTACTTTCACCGGCCTCTTTATCTTCAGCTTTGCCCGCTGCGGCAGGGCGGCGATATCCTGATATTCACGCTCCAGCTTGCTTTGCCACTGCTCGCGGGTCCATGGCGGAACCGCGCGCGGCGACTGAAGGCTTTTTTCCAACTGAACCAATACCTGATCGCGGGTAAGGTTTTTAATCACATGCTTATTGGCCCAGCCAAATCTGATGGTGCTTGGGTCAAGCAACGGCGTTAGCGTGCGATAGGCGCTGAGAGTGATAAGTCCCGGCAGATGGCGGTGGACCCATTCAAATCGCGCGGCGCCAGGGAGGCCGGAGTCGACGGTAACAATTTTCTCAAAGGTCGCCTTAAGGGCGTTGATATGATGAATTTTGCGTAATAACTCAGCCTGTTCATCAGCATCGGTTTGCAGGCAAATCGCGCCGGGCAAGCGCACGGCGGCTTTGCTGCTGCGCGTTTCCGACTGCTGTTGGATAAACAGATGGCTATAGTGCCTGAGCGCCATCTCCAGCGCGGTTTTACCGGTATGTTGAACGACATTGATGCTGTCCAGCGGCTGGTGTTCAGCATCTTTGCTTACTGGCGGCAGCTCAAAAACGCGGGCCGCCAGCAGTCGGCAGTTGCTCAGGGATTGTTTGAGCTCCTGCAGTTCACGCTCGAGTTGCCGAAAGGTGTCGTTTAGACGTTCTACGAGGTCATAGCTAGCCATATCTCTCCGCTTTAGTTACAACATACTAGATGATTTTTAAATCATACGCAGGCCCTGGCACCTGCGCAAGGGCTAATCAAGCAGAGGTAAAATCTGGCAATGGGTGATAAATCGGCCAGCTAAAAGAGAAACAGGCTCCGCTGAGCGGGCTTTCCTCACAATGAACCTCGCCTGACATCGCCTGAGCAATGCTGTGAACGATAGCCAGACCGAGGCCGCAGCCGCCGGTGGCGCGGTCGCGGCTGGGGTCGAGGCGCACGAAGGGTTCGAAAACCCGCTCCCGCTCATCAGGCGCAATACCCGGACCATCATCCTCAACTCGTAACGTCGCACGCGACCCCTGCAACGTCAGACTAACCTGAATACGCTGGTTGCTGTAGCGCAGAGCGTTATTCACCAGATTATCCAGCACGCGCTCCATTAAGCGCATATCCAGCGCGCCGTAATTCCCGGGCGTCACTTCCTTTAACATGACTTCGCGCTGTGGATTAACCATCTGAATATCCTCAACGTGGGCATTAATCCATGCCGGGAAATTGGGGGAGGTTAATTTCAGTTCATTTTGCGGGCGGTCGAGACGCGCATAGGTTAACAATTCTTCAATCAGCGCTTCCAGTTGGCCGATGTCTCGGTTTAACGCTTGTGATTCCGCCTCGGTGAGGTTTTCGCTCATTTCCAGGCGATAGCGCAGACGCACCAGCGGGGTGCGTAATTCGTGGGCAATACCGTCGATCAGCTGTTTTTTGCTGGCGATAAGCGCGTTGATATTATCGGCCATCTGGTTAAACGCCACGCCCAGCCGCTCGAAACTGGACATGCTATCGAAATGGATCCGCTCGGTAAGATGTCCTTCGCCGAAGCGCTGGGCGGCGGTTTCAATGCGTAACATGTCCTGCCAGTGGGGGCGCATCCAGATGAATACCGGGAAGGCCAGAGAGATAGCGATAAAGGCCATTAGTGCGAGATCGAGAAGGCGCATCTCATGCAGAAAATAGAGATAGGGCACCGGACCGACGGACAACACATAATGGCTGCGTGGGATGCGCTGGATAAAGGTGTACTGGTCATCGAGGGCGACGATATCCCCGGCGCGCAGATGCTGCATCGAGTTTTCCGAGAGTTTGAATTTGCTGATGGGTTCGATATGCAGATCGAAAGAGAGATTCAGGTCCAGCTCTTTGAGCGTTTTGCTCCAGTCGCGCGGCGGGATCTCCCGTAGTTCGCTGCGCATCAGGTACAGCGAGCTTTTCATTAAATCATCCAGCGACTGGCGTCCTGCGCGTTCGGCGGTGAATTTATACACCAGGCCAACCATCATGGTCATCACCAGGAAACAGACGAACAGCAGCAGGTAAAACTGCACAAACAGCTTTTTCATAGCCAGACCCGTAACTTAATTATCCCAGGCGTGAGGGGCGAACAGGTAGCCTTTATTGCGTACCGTCTTGATACGATAAGGCTCAGTGGCATTATCGAGGAGCTTTTTACGCAGGCGCGAAATGGCCACGTCGACGCTGCGGTCCATGCCATCGTAGCTGACGCCGCGCAGATTCTTCAGCAGAGCATCCCGGTCCATAATTTGCCCGGCGTGCGTCGCGAGTTCCCATAGCAGATCGAAGTCGGCCGTCGACAGCGCCACGCTTTCGCCGCTGAGCATCACCTGACGATTAACCGGATCGATGGTCAGGGAGCCAAAGCTAATGGATTTATGCGGCGTAAGCGAGGAGGGGGCGCTGGTACCTGGCGTAGCGGTATGCTGGCGCAGATGCAGGCGCAGGCGGGCCAACAGTACTGCGGGCGGCGTGGTTTTCAGGATATAGTCGCTGGCGCCCATTTCGAGCGATAAAATATGGTTCATATCGCTGTCCAGGGAGGTAAGCAGTACGATGGGGCCCTGCCATTGGCCGCGTAAATCCCGGCACAGCGTCATGCCGTCTTTGCCCGGCAGCATGATATCCAGCAGCACCAGGTCCGGCTGCTCGCGCGCGATAACCTCTTCTGCGCGGTCGCCTCGCGGTTCAACGACGACGTCCATATCGTGCTTTCCCAGATAAGCGGCAATCAGCGCACCGACTTCCGGCTCATCCTCAACAAAAACGATCTTATTCATATTTTTGGCGCATATATAAAAGACTTAACATACACTGCCGTTAATTTACCTGCCATTATTCTTTTATAAACAAATGTTCTTCCGCTATGCTGCGGGTTCTTGTTGTTTAAATGTTAAGGCAAAAGGAATGGGGCTGTTGATAAAAGCGCTGCTTGGGGCACTGGTTGTCGTCCTGATCGGCGTGCTGTCCAAAACGAAAAACTACTATATCGCCGGGTTAATTCCTCTATTTCCTACCTTCGCCCTGATTGCGCACTATATCGTCGCCAGCGAGCGGGGTATCGAAGCGCTGCGGACCACCATTGTATTCGGTATGTGGTCGATCATTCCGTACTTTATTTATCTTCTTTCTTTATGGTATTTCACCGGAATCATGCGCCTGCCGTTTGCCCTGGCAGGCGCTGTCGTGTGCTGGAGTTTGTGCGCGTGGCTGTTAATTATCGGCTGGAGCCGTTTCCATTAGCGCAGATGGCGGCCGCCATCGACGGCGAATGAGCGTCCGGTCACATAGCGACTGTTGAACAGATATTCGACAAGTTCAATAATCTCTTTCTCACCCGGCGCGATTTTCATCAGCGATTTATCGAGCGCCTGCTTGCGGTACTCCGCGTCATCGCCTTCATTAAATAAAATAAGCGACGGGGCGATGGCGTTGACCTTAATTTCCGGCGCCAGCTTGCGGGAAAACGAACGACTCATATTATCCAGCGCGGCCTTACTCGCGGCGTAGGCAATGTGTTTATCGCTACCGCGTTCCACGACGTAATCGGTAATGTGGATAATGTCGCTGGCCGCATGACCGTTGCCGCGCAGCAGGCTCTCCAGCGCATGGTTGAGCAGGTAAGGGGCGTTAACGTGAATTTGCATCATGCTGGCGAGTACCGTGGTTAATGGTATTCCCGGCTTTTCCGCCATCCATCCGCTGGCATTATGAATAATGGCGCGCAGGCCGCTGCTTGCCAGCGCTTTGACCTCTTCAGCGAATGCCAGAATACTTTGGTCGGTGCTGAAATCCGCGTGCAGGCAAACGGCTCCCGCTTCCCGTAGCGCATCGATGGCCGGGTAGTACGTACGGTAGCTGACGATAACGGGCTGTTGCTGAGCCAGAAAATGGCGGGCCAGGGCGAGGCCGATACGGCGGCCGCCGCCGGTAATCAGGATCGGGCGAGGCTGGAGGTCAGCCATGGGTATCTCCTTTGAATTCAGCGGCAGGGTAACCGCTTACCCCACCAACATCCACGTTGCCGGTACGGCGGCAACCAGCAAAAAACCAATTAATGCCAGGTCACGGCGTTTGAGCGAGCGCTCGTGCTGGTGTGTACGACGGGCATACAGGAAAACCAGAAGACCCGGAGCGTAAAGTATCACCGACAACAATAAATGCACAGGGCCGGATGCATATAATAACCATAAGCCATAAGCGCAGGCTCCGACACCTACCGCCTTATGTAGCGGGCGTTTGGCTATCTTCAACAGAAAAGCGCCGACGAGGAAATAAGGAACCAGAATCATTTCGGAGGCGATAGTCAACAACGTGTTGTAATCCGACCCTGTTAGCCAAATCATCACCAGTGAAGCCTGCACGCTGATATTAGTGAGCCACAGCGAAGCCGACGGGGCGTTGTTTTTATTGGTGCGGGAGAAGAGGCGCGGGAATGCTTTATGGGTTGCCGCCAGATAAGGGACTTCCGCCGCCATAATCGTCCAGCTCAGGTAAGCGCCGCAGACGGAGATAATCAGCCCCGCAGCGATAACAATCTCGCCCCAGTTACCCATCATTTTGACCATCAGCCCGGCCATCGACGGATTGCGGATTTCTGCCAATTCACTGCGCGGAACGACGCCTAAAGAGAGCAGGGTCACCAGCAGATAGACCGCCAGCGCGGAAAGAACCGCTAAAAGGGTCGCGCGCCCTACGTCCCGTTTGTTACGCGCGCGGGCGGAAACCACGACCGCGCCTTCTACGCCGATAAACACCCACAGGGTGATCAGCATGGTATTTTTCACCTGTTCCCACACCGGCACGCCCAGCGCCAGACCGCTGAAATCAAGACGAAATGTCTCCATGCGAAACGCAATGGCGGCCAATGCGATAAACGCGCCGAGCGGCAGCAGCTTAGCCAGGGTGGCCGCCAGGTTGATACCCGCTGCCGTTTGTACACCGCGCAGGACCAGGAAATGCACGATCCACAGCAGAACAGACGCGCCGATGATGGACTGCCAGGTATTACCATCACCAAACAGGCGCAGCTCCGGCGTATCGGTAAAGAAACTCAGCGCTGAGAAAACGATAACCAGGTAGGAGACATTGGCAACAACCGCACATAGCCAGTAGCCCCATGCGGAGCAGAAGCCAATTAGTTCACCGAAACCTTCCCGGGCGTAGGTAAATATACCGCCGTCGAGATCGGGACGAATACGGGTGAGCAGCAGCATGGCAAAGGCGAGGAACAGGATCCCCACGCCGGTAATGCCCCAGCCGATAAGCAGTGCGGAAGGGCTGGCGACGGCTGCCATATTTTGCGGCAGACTGAATACACCGGCGCCCAGCATTGAGCTGAGTACCAGTGCGGTCAGGGCGCTGAGGCCCAGTTTCTTTTCCATTGCATTCCCGAGGTGACAATCATCAAATTAAGAATATTTATTTTGCGAAATCGCATAAAAATGGAGGATTGCGCTAAGGCGCGGGATTTTACGGAGTGTTTTGTATGCATGCAATGGAGAGAAATGAAAAAAAGCAAAAAGGCGGCAAATCGCCGCCTTTTTGCTCAGACTGAATGCTGTTATTTATACAGGTCGGCGCTGATGGTGATGTTGCCACCGCGTTCCTGCCACTGACGGGTAATGTGATAGTACTTAGCGCCTTTCTTAGCAGCGCGCTTAGCCGTCTGGTAGGAGATTTCCGTCATGTTACCGTAGTTGCCGGTAAACTTGATGCTGTCGTAAGGAACCATCTGCGCGGCAGTGATTTTATTCACTTCTTCAACTTTGGTGCCGTCCGGCAACGTGACGGTGTAACGTCCGCCTTTAGAGGATTGCGTTTCGAAGAAGCGGCCTACGCCGGTGCCTGAACCCACGGCTGCGGAAGTCGCAACGCCTGGAATTTCAACTTTCTTAGCCGCTTCGCCGCCTTCGGCCAACGCAGCGCGACCGGCTTCTGAATCCGCCGGGATCGCGTCCGGGCTTTGCAGGACGCGTTTTTTCGCATCCGCTTTATAGACGTAAGCGGTAATGCGCTGGTTTCCGCCCTGGTTGGCATCAACCTGACGGACGATAAAGAAGGAAGCTGCGCCCTTGGCTTTAGCCGCTTTGGTGATAGCGTCGTTGACTTCCGGCTGGCTGCGGTAGAAGCCCTGCACGGTGACGGTATCGAAAGGTTCCAGCTCAACGGCCTGATCTTTCGGTAATTCCATTATGCCGTTAATAATACGGTTTTTCGGCGCGTCGGCCTGCGGGGCATTTTCTTTATAAAAATCGGCCGTTACGCGCAGGTTGCCGCCGCTGCCAAAATCAGACGTGTCGACAACATAAAAGGAAGCTGCGCCTTCTTTGTCGGCTTTACGGGAAACTGCCTGCACTGCGTCGCCAATGGCGTTAAAACGGCCGGTGACCTCAACGCGATCGTAGGGCTTCAGCGCTGCCGCCTGCTCCGGAGTCAGCTCGGTCGCTGCATGGGCAGACAACGCGGTTGTAGCCAGAAGAGCAGACGCCAGGAGTGAGTTCTTAAGCTTCATAAAAATAATCCTTTGCCTTGCGCAAACCATGTACTGGTGTTGTTGTTGACTGAAAACGTTTGATTATTGCATTTATCGTCAGTGACTGTCTGCGTCAATTTTCAGTTGTCGCCCGAAACGTATAGCACAGAAATATAACATTTCCCGATATGTTGAAAAAACAGCCGCTTGACCAGCAAAATCGATAATCCATATCACTTTCATAAGTTAGCATAATGTTAATGTAATGATCTAAGTGGCGATAAATGGCGAATTAATCCATCATCCAGGCGAATTATCAGGTGCTGGAATAAAAATGAGGTAAATATTGCTGCCTGACACGGTTAGTCGTGAGTTTTACCAATAAAATCAAAATTTCTGTTTTATCGCTGTAGATCACAATCGGTATTTTCAGTAGGTTATAAAAAGTTTGTTACTGTTTCATTTTTTCAGACATATGTTGGGGGGCGAATGATCGCCTCCGGACGGTCGTTTGTAAGAAAAGTAAACCATCATCAAAAACCGATGGAAGGGAAAACTATGCGTATTGGTGTACCAAGAGAGAGACTCGCCCTGGAAACCCGGGCCGCCGCCACGCCGAAAACGGTGGAGCAGCTGCTGAAACTCGGGTTCAGCGTCGCGGTAGAAAGCGGTGCCGGTAAACTGGCCAGTTTCGACGACGAAGCCTTCGTTCAGGCTGGAGCGGAGATCGTTAGCGGTGATGACGTATGGCAGTCTGACGTCATTCTGAAAGTTAACGCCCCTGATGACGATGAGATCCTGCTGCTGAATCCCGGCACGACGCTCATCAGTTTCATCTGGCCTGCGCAAAATCCGCAGCTGATGGAAAAACTGGCGGCGCGTAACATTAACGTGATGGCGATGGACTCGGTTCCGCGTATTTCGCGCGCTCAGTCGCTGGATGCGTTAAGTTCGATGGCCAACATCGCCGGCTACCGTGCGATCGTTGAAGCCGCCCACGAGTTTGGCCGCTTCTTTACCGGGCAAATCACTGCCGCAGGGAAGGTTCCGCCTGCGAAGGTGATGGTTATCGGGGCAGGGGTTGCCGGTCTGGCAGCCATCGGCGCGGCGAACAGCCTCGGCGCGATCGTCCGCGCGTTTGATACCCGTCCGGAAGTCAAAGAGCAGGTGCAGAGTATGGGCGCCGAGTTCCTTGAGCTGGATTTCAAAGAAGAAGCGGGCAGCGGCGATGGCTATGCCAAAGTCATGTCTGAAGCTTTTATCAAAGCTGAAATGGAACTGTTTGCCGCGCAGGCTAAAGATGTCGATATCATCGTCACCACGGCCCTGATTCCAGGCAAACCGGCGCCTAAGCTGATTACCCGCGAAATGGTCGACTCCATGAAGTCGGGCAGCGTGGTGGTTGACCTTGCGTCGCAAAACGGTGGTAACTGCGAATACACCGTACCGGGTCAGGTCGTCACGACCGCCAACGGCGTGAAGATTATCGGCTATACCGATCTGCCGGGCCGTCTGCCGACTCAGTCATCCCAGCTGTACGGTACCAACCTGGTTAACCTGCTTAAACTGCTGTGCAAAGAGAAAGACGGCAATGTCGTTATCGATTTTGATGATGTCGTTATCCGCGGCGTTACCGTGGTTCGCGAAGGTGAAATCACCTGGCCTGCGCCACCCATTCAGGTTTCTGCTCAGCCGCAGGCGGCAGCGAAAAAAGTTGAAGCGCCAAAAGCAGAGGCGAAACCGAGCTCGCCGTGGCGCAAGTATGCGCTGATGGCGCTGGCGATTATTCTGTTCGGCTGGCTGGCAAGCGTAGCCCCGAAAGAGTTCCTCGGCCACTTTACCGTCTTCGCGCTTTCCTGCGTGGTCGGCTACTACGTAGTGTGGAACGTCTCCCATGCGCTGCATACGCCGCTGATGTCGGTCACTAACGCTATTTCCGGCATTATCGTGGTTGGGGCATTACTACAGATAGGCCACGGCGGCTGGGTTAGCTTTCTGAGCTTTATCGCGGTGCTGATCGCCAGCATTAATATTTTTGGTGGTTTCACCGTCACTCAGCGCATGCTGAAAATGTTCCGCAAAGGATAAGGGGTAACAAATGTCTGGTGGATTAGTTACAGCTGCATACATTGTTGCCGCGATCCTGTTTATTTTTAGCCTGGCGGGGCTTTCCAAACACGAAACCTCTCAGCAGGGCAACTACTACGGTATTGCCGGGATGGCGATTGCGCTGGTGGCGACCATTTTGGGGCCGGACAGCAGCAACGTCGCGTGGATCCTGCTGGCGATGGTTATCGGCGGCGCTATCGGTATTCGTCTGGCGAAGAAAGTTGAAATGACTGAAATGCCGGAGCTGGTGGCCATTCTGCATAGCTTCGTCGGTCTTGCGGCGGTGCTGGTTGGCTTTAACAGTTACCTGCAGCATGAAACCGGCATGGAACAGATTCTGGTCAATATTCATCTGACCGAAGTGTTCCTCGGTATCTTCATCGGTGCGGTGACCTTCACCGGTTCCGTCGTGGCGTTTGGCAAGCTGTGCGGCAAGATGTCTTCCAAACCGCTGATGCTGCCGAACCGTCATAAGCTGAACCTGGCGGCGCTGGTCGTTTCCTTCCTGCTGCTGGTGGTGTTCGTTCGTACCGACAGCATCGGTATGCAGGTACTGTGCCTGCTGGTGATGACCGTTATCGCCCTGGCGTTCGGCTGGCATCTGGTGGCCTCTATCGGCGGCGCGGATATGCCGGTTGTGGTGTCAATGCTGAACTCTTACTCCGGTTGGGCGGCGGCGGCGGCGGGCTTTATGCTCAGCAACGACCTGCTGATCGTAACCGGTGCGCTGGTGGGTTCTTCTGGTGCGATTCTGTCTTACATCATGTGTAAGGCGATGAACCGTTCATTCTTCAGCGTTATTGCCGGTGGTTTCGGTTCTGACGGTACGGTTTCCTCGGGCGATGAAGAAGTGGGCGAGCACCGCGAGATCAGCGCCGAAGAAACCGCTGAGATGTTGAAAGGCTCTCAGTCGGTCATCATCACCCCGGGCTACGGCATGGCAGTGGCGCAGGCGCAGTATCCGGTGGCGGAAATCACTGAGAGACTGCGCGCGCGTGGAATCAAGGTGCGTTTCGGTATTCACCCGGTTGCCGGGCGTCTGCCGGGTCACATGAACGTACTGCTGGCGGAAGCGAAGGTACCGTATGACATCGTGCTGGAGATGGATGAAATCAACGATGATTTCTCCGATACCGACACCGTGCTGGTTATTGGCGCTAACGACACCGTTAACCCGGCGGCGCAGGACGATCCAAACAGCCCAATCGCCGGTATGCCGGTGCTGGAAGTGTGGAAAGCGCAGAACGTCATCGTGTTTAAGCGTTCGATGAATACCGGCTATGCTGGCGTTCAGAACCCGCTGTTCTTTAAAGAGAACACCCACATGCTGTTTGGCGATGCTAAGGCCAGCGTCGATGCGATTCTGAAAGCGCTGTAATGTTAAGCGTTTAAAACCTTTACTTCTTAAGCCGTCTCTTCTGAGACGGCTTTTTTATATATGTAACGAAGTCATTATTTGCTCATAAAATCATCAGTTCTGAGTGTTATAATAAGCCTGTTTTTCACCCAAACTGAGGATATTATGGATACCGAGTTAACCCCCACGCAACTGGCCATCGAATTTCTGCGTCGTGACCCCACTGCTTTGACCCCCGCGCAGTATCTGAAAAAGCTGAAACTACTGGAGCTGGAGTTCGCCGATTTAATGGCGCTCTCATCCATGGAGCTTAAAGAAGAGATCGATCACGCCTGGCGTTTAGGTATCCACTAACGTTTACGTTACCGATATAGCAGTTAAAGACTGGGGGCCGAAAGGCCCTTTTTTATGCAGGATGCAAAAAAATCCCCCGCGCTGGCAGGGGATGGTTTTATTACAACGGGCTAGAGCAGCTGACTAATCGTCTTCTTCGTCATCAAGCTCAACCGGTGTCTGGTACTGATCCGGCTTCAGCGCCAGCAGGTCGCAGCGCAGGTGGTCGATAACCTGTTCGGCGGTATTGCCGAGGAAGGCCGCCGACAGCCCGGTACGACCAATCGTACCCAGCACCACGATCCCTGCCTGCAGATGCTCCGACAGATCGGGGATCACCTCTTCAGGTAACCCTTTTTCAACATGGGTGCGGCTCTCATCAATACCGAATTTCTGCCGCAGTGACTTCATCGCCAACAGATGCTGGCCGCGAATGGCGTCGTTGTAAACGCTGGGGTCAAAATCAGGCAGCTCTATCGCGATATTGATAGGCGTCACCGGATAAGCGCCCACCAGATGAACCTCGGTATGGTTAACCTGTTCCGCCAGCTCAATTGTCTCTCTTACCAGCTTCTCATTGAGTGCGTTGTGGTAGTTTTCTTCACTGGCGAGATTAACCGCCACCAGCGCTTTACCGCCTTCCGGCCACGGCTGATCTTTAACCATCCAGACCGGACACGGGCATTTGCGTAGCAGGTGCCAGTCCGTTGGGGTGAAAATTACCGCTTCCAGCTTGTCATGCTGGTGCGCCATCTTCAGAACTAGATCATGCTTATCGCTGATGATTTCCTGAATAATGGCCTCGAAGGGACGGTTGTGCCACACCACTTTGATATCAATGGGCACGCCGGACTCAATATAAAACTTAGCCTGTTCGCGGATCCAGGCGGTACGCTGTCCGATGACGCCCTGGCGCATAGCCGTGCGTTCGTCGGGGGACAGCAGGGTGGTCATTTCATAGGAAAAATCATAGATCGGCAAAAAGGCTTTGATGCGTCCACCAATCCGTTGGTGCAGATACACCGCACGCCGCAATGCAGGCTGGTCGTCCTGATTGGGGTCGATTACTACCAGCATGTTCTGATACTTCGCCATACAGGGTCTCCTTACAACTGTAACCACAGTTTGTAATTAAAAAGATAACCTATATGGATGAAATGAAACAGGGGATGAGCCTGGCCAGATCAACAAATTAGAAAAAAATTCGCGATCTGGCCTGAGACGGGAGAGCTATCAGGCGACGTTGCGGGCCTGACCAGCAAGCTGCGCCAGCAGGTCGCTGTTTTCGATGGTGATATATTTACCTTTAACCGCCAGCATGCCGCTTTTCTGGAAACGGCCCAACAGTCGGCTGATGGTTTCAACCGTCAGCCCCAAATAGTTGCCGATATCGCCGCGGGTCATGGTGAGGCGGAATTCACGCGGGGAGAAGCCACGCTGCGCGAAACGACGAGAGAGATTATAGATAAAGGCTGCCAGACGCTCTTCGGCGTTCTTTTTGGAAAGCAGCAGGATCATATCCTGATCGCCTTTAATTTCGCCGCTCATCAGGCGCATCATTTGCTGGCGCAGATTCGGCATTTTACCGGAGAGATCGTCCAGCGTTTCGAAAGGAATTTCGCAAACCATTGAGGTTTCCAGCGCCTGAGCAAAGCTCGGGTGGTGGCCAGTGCCGATGGCATCAAAGCCCACCAGATCGCCCGCCAGATGGAAACCGGTGATTTGCTCATCGCCCTGTTCGGTGATGGTGTAGCTTTTAATGGTGCCAGAACGAATTGCATACAGCGATTTCAGCTCATCACCGGCTTTGAACAAGGTTTGTCCTTTCTGGATAGGCTTTTTCCGCTCGATGATGTTATCAAGCTGATCAAGCTCATGCTCGTTCAGAGTAAAAGGGATGCAAAGCTGGCTGATGCTGCAATCCTGGCAATGGATTGCACAACCGCCAGACTGAATGCGTCGTATAATTCGCTTTTCCGGGATCATAAGTCTGCTCAGGCTTTAATTGATATTGGTCAATTTTAACATCTTTTTGGTGAGCAGGTAAGTCTCGAACCCCTGAAACACGTAATATTAAGAGGGTAAATCAATTACCCATCTTATCTATTTGATTGCGAATGAATTATCAGGCGTGATTTGATTGTAAAATTACCGGAAAATTCCAAAAAGGCACTTACGGTCAAAGAAGCAAATACCCCTCGTGGCGCAATAACCACTCTTTTCGCTGCACGCCGCCGGCATATCCGGTCATGGTACCGTTGCGCCCGATCACGCGGTGGCAGGGTACGACAATACTGACGGGGTTTGAACCGTTAGCTGCGCCCACCGCGCGCGCCGCCCCTGGCCGACCCAGCGTTTCCGCGAGCTGACCATAGTGCATTACTTGCCCGCAGGGAATGGTGCGCAGCGCTTTCCAGACTTCCCGCTGAAACGGCGTGCCCGCGGTTGCGGTAGGGAGTGTGTCGATGATCCCCAGATCGCCGGCAAAATAATCGGCGAGTTTGCGGCTTAATCCGCCGGGGTCCCTCGCGGTAACGCGCTGATAGCCTTCGTTACGATAGTGCAGCTCCAGCAACTGCTCCATACGATCGCTATGTTCTTCCCACTCTACGGCGCGCAGACGGTACTGCTCATCGCAAATAATCCATAACGGCCCCATCGGGGTATCGATTTTATCCTGCAGCAGAGTCAGCATCGTTTTTCCTTGTCACCTTTCATCAGATCAACAAGATATCATGCGCATGATGCGGGCAACTATACCCCCAAAAGATAAAACGCCCACATCGTCGCGGTGCGTTATCTGTGAGCATTCGCGGCGTAAAACAACGTAAACGCATTGAGGGTGCAGGGCGTCGCGGCTATAGTAACTCCCCGGTAGTAGCTGGAGGAACGCGCATGAACCTTGACGACAAATCCTTATTTCTTGGCGCCATGGAGGACGTTCAGCCTCTGAAACGCAATAACGACGTTCACTGGCACCCCGAGCGCAACACCCGCGCGGTGCAGCGGATTGACACCCTGCAGCTTGATAATTTCCTTACCACCGGCTATCTCGATATCGTGCCGCTGGCAACCGCGCTGGAATTTAAGCGCGAAGGTCTGCAAAGCGGCGTGTTGGAAAAGCTTCGTCGCGGTAAGTACAGCCAGCAGGCAAGCCTTAACCTGCTGCGCCAGCCGGTCGAGAAGTGCCGGCAAATGCTGTTTGCTTTTGTGGTGCAAGCGCAGAAGGAGGGGCTGCGTAATTTGCTGATCGTTCACGGTAAAGGGCGCGACGATAATGCGCACGCCAATATTATTCGCAGCTACCTGGCGCGGTGGCTGGTCGAACTCCCTGAAGTGCAGGCCTTCTGCACGGCGTTAGGGCACCACGGGGGCAGCGGCGCCTGTTATGTGGCGCTGCGTAAATCGGCTGAAGCCAAACAGGAAAACTGGGAGCGCCACGCCAAACATAGCCGCTAGCGCATCAGCAGCGTGAGCTCCCGGGCTGCTTTCTGTAGCTCGGGCAAAACTCGTTCCAGCATCTCGTGCGCTGACATCTGTCCGGCGTGTACGCCGACGTTTAGCGCCGCCTGAATTTGCCCCTGCGGGTTAAACAGCGGCACCGCCAGCGAGCGCAGTCCCATCTCCAGTTCCTGGTCGTTAAGCGCATAGCCCTGCTGATGCACGCGCTTGAGCTCGGCGCGCAGCTTAGTCACCGAATCGACGGTTTGCGGGGTATAGCGAATCATCGTTACCCGGCCCAGCATATCGTTGAGCCTCTCTTCCGGTTGATGGCTCAATAGCACGCGTCCCATTGAGGTCGCCCAGGCGGGCAGGCGGCTGCCAATGTCCAGATCGATGGTCATAATTCGCGAACTCGATGCGCGGGCGATGTAAAGAATATCGTCACCGTCGAGAGTGGCAATTGAGCAGGACTCATTGAGCATTTCACTTAAATGCTTCAGCACTGGCTGCGCCGAACGCGCCAGCGGCGTGGAAGCCAGCCAGGCGTGGCCCAGCGCCAGAATGCGCGGTCGCAGCTGGAAATTCTTACCGTCCTCGGCATAAACAAACCCCAGCTTGCTCAGCGTATACAGACAGCGGCGCACCGCCGCGCGCGGAATGCCGGTCTTCTGGCTGATTTGCGAAATTGAGAGCAGCGGGCGTTGCGGAGTAAAAGCCTGGATAACCTCCAGCCCGCGCGCCAGCGAGGCCATAAAGTTCGGATCGCCTTTAAACGGATCGCTATCGCCCGTCAGTAAATCGTCTGGATGTTTCTCCATTTTTTTCTCCGTATTTGTCATCGATCACATTCTTTCGCTAAACATACACGATGTTCGATTATCGCACCATATTTCGATTATCGCCCTTGACCAGCATCGTTAAGCGGGTCACATTTTGTGCGAACAGCGAATAAAAGTGCGATTACCGCACATACGGGAGCGACCTGATGATTGATAAAAGCGTGTCGACGTTAAGTGATGCCATCGCTGGGATCCACGACGGGGCGACCATTATGATTGGCGGATTTGGTCCCGCCGGTCAGCCGACGTATCTGATAGATGCTCTGATAGAACAGGGGGCCCGCGATTTAACCATCATTAACAATAACGCGGGTAACGGCGAAGTAGGCCTGGCGGCGTTACTGAAAGCCGGGCGGGTGCGCAAAATGATCTGCTCGTTCCCACGCCAGGTGGATTCACAGATTTTTGACGATCTTTACCGCCGCGGCAAAGTGGAGCTGGAGCTGGTTCCGCAGGGGAATCTTGCCGCGCGTATTCAGGCGGCTGGCGCGGGTCTCGGCGCGGTATTTACCCCCACCGGTTACGGCACGCCGCTGGCGGAGGGTAAAGAAACTCGCGAAATTGACGGTCGTCATTACGTTCTTGAATATCCCATCAAAGCCGATTTTGCGTTGATCAAAGCCCATCAGGGCGACCGCTGGGGCAACCTGGTTTATCGCAAAGCGGCGCGCAACTTTGGCCCGATCATGGCAACCGCCGCCCAAACCACCATTGCGGAAGTCTCACAGTTGGTGCCCCTTGGTGACCTCGACCCGGAAAGCATTATCACGCCGGGGATTTTTGTCCAGCGTGTCTATTCCCTGGAAAACCTGATTACCGCAAAAAGCGCCTGAGGAACCCACTATGCAAAAACTGACTCGCGATGAGATGGCCCAGCGTGTGGCCCGCGATATACCCGAAGGTGCTTATGTCAATCTGGGTATCGGCTTACCGACCCGTATCGCCAACTATCTTCCTGCCGACAAGGAAATATTCCTGCATAGTGAAAATGGCCTGCTGGGAATGGGGCCGAAACCGCAGCCGGGCGAAGAGGATCCTGAGCTGATTAACGCCGGGAAAGAGTATGTGACCCTGCTTCAGGGCGGCTGCTATTTCCACCACGGCGACTCCTTCGCCATGATGCGCGGCGGCCATCTTGATATCTGTGTCCTCGGAGCCTACCAGGTCTCCGCCAGCGGCGACCTGGCGAACTGGAGCACCGGCGCGCCCGACGCGATCCCTGCCGTCGGAGGGGCGATGGATCTGGCTATTGGTGCGCGTCAGGTGTTTGTGATGATGGACCACCTGACCCGTGACGGCGAATGCAAGCTGGTGGAACACTGCACTTATCCGTTGACCGGCGTCGGCTGCGTGAGCCGGATATATACCGATCTGGCGGTTATCGATATCAGCGAAAGCGGCCCGGTGGTGCGAGAAATCTTTAATGGCCTCTCTTTTGAGGAACTACAGCGTATCACTCCGGTGACGCTGACTTTTGCACAACTGGCGGAAAGCGCGTAAGGAACTATGATGAATCAGGCATTTATCTGTGATGCAGTACGTACGCCGTTTGGTCGTTTTGGCGGTGCCCTGGCAACCCTGCGTGCTGACGATCTCGCAGCGCTACCGCTTAAAGCGCTGCTGGAACGTAACCCCGGTCTCAATCCTGCGCGTATTGACGATGTGATTTACGGCTGCGCTAACCAGGCTGGCGAAGATAACCGCAACGTTGCACGTATGGCGCTGCTGCTGGCCGGACTGCCGGAAAGCGTGCCGGGCAGTACCGTAAACCGCCTGTGTGGTTCCAGCCTTGATGCGATCGGCATCGCAGCGCGTGCGATTAAAAGCGGCGAAACTCAACTGATGATTGCTGGTGGCGTCGAAAGCATGTCGCGCGCGCCGTTTGTAATGGGTAAGGCGGAAAGCGCCTTTAGCCGCACGATGCAGATGGAAGATACCACCATTGGCTGGCGCTTTATCAACCCACAGCTGAAAGCGCTGTACGGAGTGGATTCGATGCCGGAAACGGCGGAAAACGTAGCGGGTGATTTTGCCATCTCGCGCGTGGACCAGGATGCATTTGCACTGCGTAGCCAACTGCGTACGGCGACGGCGCAGGAGGCCGGACGCTTTGCCGACGAGCTGATCGCCGTTTCGGTCCCGCAGCGCAAGGGTGAAGCGCTGCTTTTTACCCGCGATGAGCACCCGCGCAGCACCACCGCTGAAGCGCTGGCAAAGCTACGCGGCGTGGTCAGAGCCGAGGGTACGGTCACGGCGGGTAATGCCTCCGGGGTTAATGACGGCGCTTGTGCACTGCTATTAGCCAGCGAACAGGCGCTGGCCGCCAATGATTTACAGCCGCTGGCCCGGGTGGTCGGCGTGGCGACGGCAGGGGTTGCGCCACGTATTATGGGGTTTGGCCCCGCGCCGGCGGTACGAAAGGTGCTGGCGCAAACGGGCCTGACTCTTGGGCAAATGGACGTTATTGAACTGAATGAAGCCTTTGCTGCCCAGGCGCTGGCGGTAACGCGGGAGCTGGGGCTGCCTGATGATGCCCCGCACGTAAACCCTAACGGTGGCGCCATTGCCCTTGGTCATCCGCTGGGAGCCTCCGGCGGTCGTCTGGTGATGACTGCAGCGTATCAACTGCGCCGCACCGGCGGGCGCTATGCGCTGTGCACCATGTGTATCGGCGTTGGTCAAGGGATCGCGCTGATTATTGAACGCGTTTAAGGAGCCAGAATGAGTTTGTTGACCCCGATGATGCGCAACAGCCCGCTGACCGCGTGGCTCAGCGATGCGCAGCGGGTGCAGGGAATGTTGGATTTCGAAGCCGCGCTGGCGCGTGCTCAGGTTGAATGTGGCCTGGTGCCGCAGGCGGTGCTTAACCCGATTATTAAATCTTGCCAGCATCAGCAAATCGACTTTGCTGCGTTGGGACAGGCCGCCGCCAGCGCGGGAAATCTGGCTATCCCGTTGGTAAAACAGCTGACCGCGCGGGTCAAAGAACGCGATGAAGCCGCAGCGCGTTATGTTCACTGGGGGGCGACCAGCCAGGATGCTATCGACACTGGTTTTGTCCTGCAACTACGCGGTACGCTGAATGAAACAGACGCGATGTTGCAGCGACTGCTCGATACTCTCGCCTGCCAGTCCGAGCGCCATCAGAATACCGTCATGCCTGGTCGTACCTGGATGCAGCATGCGCTGCCGGTCACCTTTGGTCTGAAGCTAGCGGGAACGCTGGACGCGCTGCTGCGCTGGCAGGTGCGGCTGCGCGAGATGCGTTCACGGGTATTGGTACTGCAATTCGGCGGCGCGGCGGGAACCCTTGACTCGCTTAAAATGCAGGCTCCACAGGTTGCCGTCGCGCTGGCAAAAGCGCTCAACCTGCAGCTTCCTGATACCCCTTGGCACAACCAGCGCGATCGGCTATTAGAGGTAGGGGCGTGGTACGCCGGCGTCTGCGGTACCCTCGGCAAATTCGCCAACGACTTTTCTCTGCTGATGCAAACGGAAGTTGCGGAAGTCGCTGAGCCGGTTGCCGAAGGGCGTGGCGGGTCGTCAACCATGCCGCACAAGCGTAACCCCATCTCCTGTGCCGCAATTTTAACCGCTGCCCAGCGCACGCCCGGGCTGGTGGCGACGCTATACGCCGGTCAGATCCAGCAGCATGAACGGGCGCTGGGCGGCTGGCAGGCGGAGTGGGAAACGCTGCCGGAGCTGATAACTCTCGTTGGCGGCGCGCTGGCGCAGAGCGAAGCGCTGGTGCGCGACATGCAGGTTTTCCCGCAGAAGATGCGTGCCGATCTGGATATGACTCATGGCCTGATCATGGCCGAGGCGGTGACGCTGGCGTTGGCGGAGTTTATCGGTAAAGCCGAAGCCCACCATCGGGTTGAGGCTTTGTGTCGCCAGGCGCTGGACGAATCCCGTTCGCTACTTAATGTGCTGGAAAACGATCCGCTGGTCAGCGAGCACCTATCCGCCAGTCGCTTAACTCAACTGCTGGATCCGACAACGGCGACCGGCAGCGCTGAACTTTTCGTGCGCCAGGTCGTGGCGCGCTATAAGGAGCAACGTAATGAATGTTGATTATCAGATTGACGGGCCGCAGGACGCGCCGGTTATCGTGCTCTCTAACTCGCTGGGAACCACCCGGGCGATGTGGCAGCCGCAGATTGAGGCGTTAACGCAGCATTTCCGCGTGCTGTGCTACGACACCCACGGTCATGGCGTAACCCGTAAAAGCGGCAAAGTGACGCTGGCGCAGCTTGGCGAAGATGTAATAGCGCTGCTCGATCATCTTAATATCGAAAAAGCCTGGTTCTGCGGGATTTCAATGGGCGGGTTGACCGGCCTGTGGCTGGGCCGTTTTGCGCCTGAACGTTTTTACGGCCTGGTTGTCGCCAACACCGCAGCGCGTATTGGCGATCAGGCAGGTTGGCTGTCGCGCGCCCGGGCGGTTCGTCAGGAAGGGATGGATGTTGTGGCTGCGGGGGCCGCGGATCGCTGGTTTAGCCACGAATTTCGGCAGAAGACGCCGGAAGTGGTGGAAGCCTTATGTCACCAGTTGACCCACAGCGATGCCGAAGGCTACGCGACCTGTTGCGAAGCGCTGGCCGCCGCCGACCTGCGCGGGGAAGTCGCGCAAATCTCCATTCCGGTACTTATTCTTGCTGGTGAAAGTGACCCTGTCACTACGGTGGCGGATGCAAACTTCCTGCACCAGCAGATCCCTGTCTCTGAAGTGGTGGTGCTGGCGGCATCGCATTTGTCAAATATCGAAGCGCCTAAGGCGTTCAGCTCGGCGCTGCTGGCTTTTACTCAGGGAGAACAGCATGGACGATAAACAGCGTTATCAGCAGGGAATGACGGTTCGCCGCAAGGTTCTCGGTGATACCCATGTCGATAAAACATTGCAAAAATTGACGCCGCTGAACGAGGAGTTTCAGGATTTTATCACCCGCTATGCCTGGGGTGAGACCTGGACCCGTCCTGGGCTCGATCACCATACCCGTAGCATGATAACCATTGCCATGCTGATCGCCCTGAACCGCGAAGCTGAGCTGAAAATGCACCTGCGCGCGGCGTTTAATAACGGCGTCACCCGCGACGAGCTTAAAGAGCTGATTATGCACTCCGCGCTCTACTGCGGCCTGCCTGCCGCCAACGCCACGATGCATCTGGCGCAGCAGGTTTTTGATGAGATGGATGCGAATCGGGGGTAGAAACAGCAACGCCAGGTTAATCCCTGGCGTTGCTGCCTGCGCCGGTTAATCGGCAATAATTTTAATACTCAGCAAGCCAATACCAAGTTTTCTACCATCGGCAGACTCACCGGCGTCTTTAGGGCTTTGAGGGTAAGGCGGGATAATCTCGATGCGTTTTGCACCCGCATGGTTAGCGAAATGCAATGCCTCTTCCGCCGCTTGCTCTCCGAGATTGAGACGTTGCTCTTCATTATCAACAATCACCCGCGCCTGTTGACCAATATTAGGGCCGTAGCCTTTACTGATTACCTGCAGCGTAAACCCTTTAGGTAAAGGCTGGATAAAGGAGAGGACCACTGCTGGTGCCGAGTTACCATCGCTCCAGCGACCCCAGTCTTCGGCATGGGATAATCCGGCGAAACTTTCGAGAAAATCAGGAACGCCAGGTTGATTAAACTGATAACCCTGTGCCGGGATTTGGCTTGCGGCTGACTGCGCTGACTTTTCGAGCTTTGGCAGCATGAACTCACTAAAAGAGGGTAGCAGCGTCATGCTGCCAAATGCGCTGAGATGATCGCCATCGAAGAACATCGAGTGACCGTTTTTCCAGACGTGACACTCCGGGCCATCGCAGAGGATCGGGAAGGGATCCCAGATAGCAACCGCAGGCAGCGCGCGGATAACTTTGTTATAGCTTGCCAGAACAGGCGCACGATACTTTTGCAGCAGATCTTGCGGCATGGTCATACCTTTCGCGCAGATAGGGTTGCTACGGTTGAACCAGTCCGAACAGCGGAAAGGCGGTAAGGAGAAGATGGGTTTCGGCGCTTCAAAAACGACATGAACTCCCTGGTCCACAAAGCTACGGAGCTTATCAATGGCGTAATCAACTGAGCGCTGCCGGTTTTCCTCGGCCTGGGCGCTAAAGAACGATTGTTGATGTCCCTGAGAACCAAAGTAGACCCACTGGTCGCTAAAGCGAGGCAGGCGCAATGAGGCGAGGAAAAGCACGTCGCCGGGCTGGATTCGTTGATGTATTGCGTGTAGCGAGTTTTCAGCCTGTTCGCGACATTGCGGATTATCAATATCGCGTTCGCTCTGAAAACTGATGAACGGGCAACCGCCGTTGCGATACACATTGATCTCAAGATTATTGCGAATAGCGAATTGTTTATACAATGCTGCGTAAGCCAGGGTGTGTGAGTCGCCGATAACATGTAATACCTGGTATCTTGACGCTTTTTCCTGCACGCAGCCTTCCGGTTTGAAAACTATCACCTCGACGCCATCTTGAATGATGGTTTGCGGATCGGCACGACAACCAGGGTAATCTGGCGTCGCGGGGCCGCGATCCGGGTACCATAAATCGGCATCGGCGCTAACCTGGCTCAAGGAAATTTTTCCGGCCCGCGCATTCATTGCCGAAGCACCCCACCAACTGATGGCAATAACGCAAAAACCCACGGCGATGATTGCAGGACCAGGCATCTGTCTTGCCATTTTGCTGCGCCGCATAGGGGTTTCGACAATATAGAAAGAGAGCGTAGCCATCACGAGGGTTAACGCGACAGCAAGCGCTTTGGTCAACGGCGTCTCAAGGCCATACGTCCAGCGGAAGAGAACGAAAACAGGCCAATGCCATAAATATAATGAGTAGGATGTTTTGCCAAAAAACAGAATGTAGCGATTTCCCAGCAAGCGGTGCAGCCAGGGGAAACTGTTCTGTTTATACAACGAAAATAGTAATAGCAGCGTTGAGATAACGGCGAGTACTGCTCCCGGCATAGGGAAGTTGTCAGGCGTTGAGATCGCAAATGCGACAAAAAGTCCAGCCAGTGAAATCAGCGCGATAGGGCCGGAAAACCAGTTTTCCCGTCGTTTCGCCTCTGCGCTATTCAGCGTAATCAACTGATAGAGCAGTACACCTGAAGCCAGTTCCCAGAAGCGTCCGGGGCTTAGAAAATAAGCATTGGTAGGGTTGGCCTGTGATTCCCACGCTGAGAAAATCAAAGATATCAGCAGCCCGACGGCGAACAGTATTGCTGATGCTTTTCTACCGCGCTGGCCGTGCAGCCACGCAACAAATAGTATCGGGAATATCAGGTAGAACTGCTCTTCAACGCCTAAAGACCAGGTATGGGTAAAGGGGTTGAATTCTGTAGTGGGGGCGAAGTAGTCGCGTCCGTTAGCCGCCAGAATAAAGTTACTCAGGCCAACAAAGGCAAATAAGCCAGTTTGTTGGTTGACGTCACTTAGCCAGGAGCCAGGAATAAAGAGTGCGGAGACATAGCCGGTGATCAGTAAGCAGGCAATGAGGGCGGGGAAAATACGCTTTATCCTGCGCGCATAGAAGAATGCCAGAAAACGCCAGAAACCTTGCCCTTTGAAGTGGGTAATTGAGGCGCTGACGACAAACCCGGATATCACGAAGAATACATCGACGCCAACGAATCCTCCGGGTAACCATGCGGCATTGAGGTGGTAGATAATCACCGCGATAACCGCCAGGGCACGCAATCCATCAATGAAGGGAAAATACTGCGACTGATCTTTTTGAATTCTTTTGTACTGCATATTCGCCACTCTAATATCACTCTATGAGGGTGATTTTTTATCAAGTCCTGGTTAGCTCGTTCAAAAAGCTAGCCGACCTTAATCAACAATATGATTAATCTGTCTTTCAGGGTTTTTCCGCGCTGAAGCTACGTGGATTCAGTAACAATTTGCATTTCGTTTTGTGATCTAAAATATTCGCCGCGACAATATATTTGATTGTGAAGAAAATGTGGAGGGATAAACGGGGAAAAAACAAATTGTTTTATCCAAATTGGGATGGATTACCTATTTCTCAGGCTTACTTCTATGTAAGAACGAAGGTATTTATTACGCAACAGCTGCTGTAGTCACTGGCGATAACATGCGCCGGGCGGAATGTATCTACCCGGCACTGGAGTTATATTAGCTATGCCGGGCGCGCCTCAGCGTTCGGCTCCTCTGTTGCCGCTTCCGCGCCCTGGCGGCGCAGCGCCAGCAGCCGACAAATCTCCGCGTGTTTCTCCTCGGTGAAAGTAAAGCGGGACATGCAGAGCAAACGAATCAACGATCCGATAGCCGGAAGCAGGCAGATACCGAAGAACAGACCGGTCAGAACACCGTCGCTCTGGCTTTGCGCCTGCGGAATGTAGTCAATCATCGTTAGCCAGATACCAATCAGACCACCACCTACCGCTACTGACATCTTGCCGGTAAATGTCTGACCGGAGAAGGTGATGGCCGCGCAACGACGATGCGTGTGATATTCGGCATACTCGATGGTGTCGGCAATCATCGACGAAGTCAGGATATTGCTCATCATCACAAATAGCGTACTGAGGCCAAGTAGCAGGAAGAGTAGCACCACGTTCTGGTAACCGATAAACCACATCAGCAGACGCACAACGATATCCAGCGTGCAAAGGATCATAAACAGGCGGCGCTTTTGCATATGCCGGGTGAGAAGCGGGGCAACCAGGCAGATCACGGCGGCAACAATTCCCATTATGCCGATTGCCATCTGCAGGCTGGCATCGCCCAGGTTGTAGATAAAGAAGTAGATATAAATACCGTTCGCGACGTTGTGAAAGACGCAAAAGAAAAACGACAGCAGAATGATAAATAGCGGTTTGTTGTGCCGCAGATTACGGAAAGTGTCGCGAATGGTGACCTTTTCCGGGCTGGGCGGTACGCGTTCTTTAATCTGCAGAAAGCCGTTAAGCATCAGCGGCAGACCCACCAGCATCATCACCAGCGCGGCCATGAAATAGCCTTTGTCATTGCTGTACTGAGCGAAGAACGCTGCCAGTTTAGGGAAGAAAATATTCGCGCAGGCGATGCCGGCGTTAACCCCGAGCATGGCGGCGGTTACCGCACGGGTGCGTTGACCAGAATCGTTGGTCATCACCGACGACATCGACCAGAACGGAATATCGGAAATTGCGTACAGGGTGCCCCACAGAATGTAGGTCACTCCGGCGTAAAGGATCTTCGTGGTGAGATCGGCCTCTATTTTGTAAAACGCCAGCAGGGTGACCCCGGTTATCAGCAGCGGCGCGATCAGCAGGAAATGACGAAACTTACCGAAACGGCTGTTTAGCGTATCCATAATACTGGCGAAGAGCGGGTCATGAATCGCGTCCCAGGCACGAGCGATTAAAAAGATGGTGCTCGCCGCCAGAGCGGAGATCCCCAGCACGTCGGTATAAAAATAGTTAATAAATGAACCCACTAAACCAAAGCTAAAACACTGACCTAAACCATAGCCAAAATAGGACCATAACTCGCGAGAAGGTATTTTCATGGTGCTTGCCATCGTGTGTTCCCTCAAGCTCCGTCCGCATTGGTCGGAGCGTCTGTAGAGATAATGTTTTTATGCTTTATTAGGATGCAGCCCAATCCGGCTCAGTTTGTGTACCAGCGCCATTTCGGCTTTAGCAAACGGAATGCCGTTTTCATCAAATACATCGTGGAACCACAGACGGCAGTAGTCAGGAGTGTTTTTCATTACTACCGGCCACGGCAGCCAGGTCTGTGTTTTTCCGCGTACCAGCCCCCACTGATAAGGGGCAATATTGGCGGTATGCATGAGCGGGAGCTGTTCCTCAATCAGGCTGCCGACATGGCGCGCCAGCCACTCGGTGCAGAACAACGGCCTCCCATGCTGTTGAAGCTGGTGAATAATGGCGACCATTCGCGCAGTGTTGGTATAGGCGTGAAAACTAATGACATCAGAGAGCGCCAGCGCCGCCTGGTCTAAAGGGTGCTGATAGAAGACTTCGTTTTCCTTTTCCTCCGGCAATTTCCATGCGCAGACGGTGAGCGGCTGCGTCGGATCCTCTTCCCGCACCCAGCGAAATGCCGACTGCATGAGTTCGAGGGCGTAATGCTCCAGCTTTTCGTCATACAGCACTTCCACAGTGCCGGTAGAAAAAATCCCGCGATTACCTGGCTCGTTATACAGATCCCAAAGCAGCACGCGGCGATCGTCACGAAACTGACGCACGATATCGCGTAAATAGCGTTCGACTTCCGGCCAGGCGTCACGATTGCAGACGATTTCCCGCCCCGGGCTGGCGGCTGCCTGGCTGTTGTGTTTACCGGGCTCCGGGGCTTTTTGCGGACCAAGATAGGGTTCATCGCCAGAGAATCCACAATCATCCATCAGCGTGAGCATTGTGCGAAGGCCGCGTTTATCGGCCAGCTCCAGAAACCGATCGATACGGGCAATCAACCCATCGCGATCGTGCTGCCAGACAATAAACGGCAGATTGATGCGCAGGGAGTTGTAGCCCACATCTGCCGCCCAGCCCAGTTCACGGTCGATAGTTTTTGCATCAAAGGTTTCCGCCTGCCAGATATCGGTCCAGTTCACCGCCGTCGATGGTAGATAATTAAAACCGCATAGCCAGCCCTGCTGCTGATACCAGTTCTGCGCCTGTTCTGTTGTCCACTGCTGTTTCATCGTTGCCTCATTAGCTGATAATAATTAGCTAATAAATATTAGTTGGTGTATAAATGAGCAAATGGCGAAGTAAAAAAAAGCGAAGAGGATCACAATCCTGGCGGTGGCAGGGCAAAGAAACGTGAGCGAAAGCGCAGCTAACGCAATCTACGGTTATGATGTTGGTTCCGTACGCGAAGGGAAGGGATGATGAAACGCAAAACCAAAGTGACGATGAACGATATTGCCAGAGCCGCTGGGGTTTCTCAGGCAACGGTGTCGCTGGTGCTCAATCAGTCACGCAATATAAAACTTAGCGAAGAGACCCGCCAGAGAGTTATTGAGGTGGCAACCGCGCTGGGTTACGACCGTCTACCCGCGATTCACTCCCCGCGCAATCAGCAAGAGATAGCCCTGCTCATTAGCTCGCTGCAGAGCTACGATCCGTTTATTGATGCCATCAGCCAGGCCCGAGAAGCGGCGTGGCGCAATGAAATTCTGCTGACGGTGTATGAATATGGCGATGATGCCGAGCTGGCGATCAACATTATCCGTCAGCTTGAGAAGCGTAACTGCGTAGGGATTATCCTGGCTTCGCCGGTGACCACTATCACTGACATGTCGCAGTTTCGCGATTGTACTGAACTGCCGCTGGTGCTGCTCAACCAGCGCGATCCTGATTCTCCACTGCTGCCGTCTTTTGTCCCGGATGATTACGCTAACGCCTTTCAGGTGACGCGCCATTTGATTAATCAGGGGGCGCAGCGGGTAGCGCATATCACCGGCGAAGCGTGGATGGAAGCGACAAAACAGCGACTGGCGGGATGGCGTGCGGCGCTGGAACAGGCGGGGATCACCGTTCAGGACGAATGGATTTGTGAAACCAACTGGCAGTTCAGCGAGTCCCATCAGGCGACGTTAAAGCTGCTGGCGCTGGAAACGCGCCCCGATGCTATCTTCTGCGCCAGCGACTGGCTGACGATTGGTTGCTATCAGGCGCTGGCAATGCAGGGCATCGCGATCCCTGAGGATATTCTGGTGGCGGGTTATGACGACCAGAAAATTTCTGAACAGCTCACCCCGCCCCTGACCAGTATTCAGTTACCCTACAGTGAACTGGGACGTCTGGCCGTTGAGTATTTGTGCAACGAGGAAGATGCCGCAACCCACGTGACGCTTGCCGGGCGGCTGAAAACACGGAAATCGAGCCAGCGCTGATTGCAAAAAGGCCGCCATTCGGCGGCCGTAAAAGTCAGGTTAACCCCTTTTTAACGCTGTGAACAACCCGCGCACTGCTTATTCTGGATCTGCTGGAAGAAGTCGTTGCCTTTGTCATCCACCAGGATAAACGCCGGGAAGTTTTCCACTTCGATTTTCCAGATGGCCTCCATCCCCAACTCCGGATACGCCACGCACTCCAGGCTCTTAATACTCTGCTGCGCCAGCACCGCCGCCGGGCCGCCGATGCTGCCGAGGTAGAAACCGCCGTGTTGGTGGCAGGCATCGGTCACCTGCTGACTGCGGTTGCCTTTGGCCAGCATTACCATGCTGGCGCCGTGAGATTGCAGCAGGTCGACGTAAGAATCCATCCGACCCGCGGTGGTTGGGCCGAGAGAGCCGGAAGCGTAGCCTTCCGGAGTCTTCGCCGGACCTGCGTAGTAAATCGGGTGATCTTTCACGTACTGCGGCAGCTCTTCACCGTTATCAATCAGCTCTTTCAGCTTCGCGTGGGCGATATCGCGAGCCACAATAATCGTGCCGTTGAGGGTCAGGCGAGTTGATACCGGGTGGGCGGAAAGCTGAGCCAGAATGTCGCTCATCGGCTGATTCAGGTTGATGCTAACCACGTTGCCTTCGCCCTGCTGGCGCAGGTGTTCAGGAATATACTGGCCCGGATTGCTCTCCAGTTTCTCAATCCAGATACCGTGGCGGTTGATTTTGGCTTTGATATTACGGTCTGCCGAGCAGGAGACGCCCATGCCCACCGGGCAGGATGCGCCGTGGCGCGGCAGACGAATGACGCGGATATCGTGCGCGAAGTATTTGCCGCCAAACTGTGCGCCGAGGCCGAGGTTTTGCGCCTCAAGCTGTAGCTCCTGTTCCAACTGAATATCGCGGAAAGCCTGACCGTGCTCGTTGCCTTCGGTCGGCAGCCCGTCGTAGTAGTGGGTGGAGGCCAGCTTGACCGTTTTTAGCGTGGCTTCCGCCGACGTCCCGCCAATCACAAAAGCGATATGGTACGGCGGGCAGGCGGCGGTGCCGAGGGTGCGCATCTTCTCTACAAGGTAGTTTTTCAGTTTTGCCGGAGTGATCAGCGCCTTAGTTTCCTGATACAGGTAGGTTTTGTTGGCTGAGCCGCCGCCTTTAGCCATGCACAGAAACTTGTATTCGTCGCCATCGACGCTGTAGAGATCGATTTGCGCGGGCAGGTTAGTGCCGGTGTTGACCTCTTTATACATATCCAGCGCGGCGTTCTGCGAGTAGCGCAGGTTGTCTTCGGTATAGGTGTTATAGACGCCGCGGGCGAGGGCTGCTTCATCGCCACCGCCGGTCCACACACGCTGGCCTTTTTTACCCATAATAATCGCCGTACCGGTATCCTGGCAGGTTGGCAGCACGCCCTTGGCGGCGATTTCTGAGTTACGCAGAAACTGTAGCGCCACGTATTTATCGTTGTCGCTGGCTTCCGGGTCGAGAAGGATCTGCGCGACCTGTTTCTGGTGGGAAACGCGCAGCATAAACGCCGCATCGTGGAAGGCCTGCTGCGCCAGAAGAGTGAGGGCTTCAGGCTCTACTTTAAGGATTTCCTGGCCTTCAAATTCGGCCACGGAAACGTGCTCATTGCTCAGCAGATAATATTCAGTTTCATCTTTTGCTAACGGAAACGCTTCCTGATAGACAAAGGGTTTAGTCGACATTGCTTTGCTCCCTAAGAGTAAAAACCGCCGGGGTTTCACGCCCGACGGTTATGAATCAGAACATCATGGACATCCACGGATAGCCAATCAGCAGCAGGGCGGCCAGGAAGATGGCGCCGAAGATGGTGCCGAGACGCCAGTAGTCTTTGGTCGGCAGATAGCCGCTGCCGTAGTAAATTGGGCTTGGGCCAGTGCCGTACGGGGTGATGATTCCCATCACGCCGAGTGAGGTCACCATCAGCAGAACGAACACCTGCATATTCATACCCGGAATGGTAGAGGCGATGGTCAGCATTGCCGGCAGCAGCGCGGTGGTGTGCGCAGTGGTACTGGCAAACAGATAGTGCAGCAGATAGAACGCCAGCAGCAGCACGACGGTGGCCACGCCCGGGGAGATGCCGCTCATCAGCGCGCCGCCTTCTTTGCCCAGCCAGGCGATAAAGCCGGTAGAGGAGAGGCCGTCGGCCAGCGCAACCAGGGTGGCGAACCAGGCGAAGGTATTCCATGCCGCTTTGTTACTGGTGATATCGTTCCAGGAGAGTACGCCGGTCCACAACATCAACACGATAACCAGCAGGGCGGCCAGCGCGGGTTCAATCCATTCGGCGGCGAAGATCCACATCATCAGCGCGAAGCAGACAAAAACCAGCAGCAGGATTTCATTACGTGACAGACGACCGAGTTTCTCAAGTTCGCGGGCAGCCCACAGCGGCACTTCATTGTTAACCTTCACTTCCGGCGGGTAGAACCAGTAGGCCAGCAGCGGCATTGCCAGAATCAGCAGGATACCCAGCGGCAGGAAGGCGATAAACCAGGTGCCCCAGGAGATGTTAATGCCAACGATGCTTTTCACCAGCGCCAGCGCCAGCAGGTTCGGCGCCAGCGCAGAGAGGAACATGGAGCTGGTGATGCAGGCGGCGGTGATGGCTACCCACATCAGATAAGAACCAATGCGGCGCGCGCTCGGGTCGTTAGGTTTAGAACCATACAGCGGCGGCAGGTTAGCGATAATCGGGTAGATAGTCCCGCCGCTACGTGCGGTGTTAGAGGGTGTAAACGGTGCCAACAGCAGGTCAGCGAAGGTAATGGCGTAGCCCAGCGTCAGGCTGCGGCGGCCCAGATATTTCACCAGAATCAGCGCCAGACGGCGGCCAAACTGGGTTTTATCGTAGCCTGCGGCAAACATAAAGGCACCGAAGATAAGCCACACGGTGGAGTTACCAAAACCGCTCACCGCCCATTTAAAGGAAGCGCCTGCGAGCTTGAAGTTTGGCGCGGCCAGCTGTTCAGGGCTGAACAGTAACCATTGGCTGCACAGGGCAATCACCACCACGCCCGTGATGCCAATCACCGCGCCAGGCAGCGGTTCGAAGATCAGGCCGACGATCACGCCGACGAAAATAGCAAAGTAGTGCCAGGCATAAGGAGGCAGGCCATCGGGCACCGGGACGAACAGCAGGAGAACGGCGACGATAATGGGCATTGCCATCATCAGTAGACGTTTGTAAGCAGCATTGGTTGCTGCACCGGCAGGCGGTATGGTTGTCTTTTTCTCTTTCATAATGAGTATCTGCAAGTAGTTAAAAATAAGGTTCTGTCACCGGGCAACCATGCGATTTCTTTAGTTGCAAAACTTTCTTTAATTATTAATTGTCGGATCTGGTTAGTGCGATGACGATTATTTAACGCTGTTTGTTGGGCGTTAAATTAAAATGTTTGGATATTTATATATTGCGCTTTCATACGCTGTTGCAATTGATTGAGATCAAGAAAAGCAGGTTGCTAGCGACTTTTTTTAATTTATTGATAACCCTATATGATGAGGTGGTTATTTGTTTAAAATAACGATAAATGTTAAATTCAATAAAATAACATTTGTCTTTATTTTTCCATGTGACTGTTTTGCATAATAAAATTATTGCCTTTGAGATTTTAAATCATTAACAAAAGTTTCTTTTTTGTTATGGTGTGTTTGCGTTATGTGAATGATGTATTTAAATTTAATAATACAATAGAGGTATTGGTGTTATTGCTGGTATTAAATAGTTTTTTAACTAACGTAATTACTTTGGTAACTAAAAATAGCGCTATATTATGGCTATGACTTAAGGAATTACCAAATACAACTAAAAACAATTCCGTCACCCAATTCTGAATTTTCAATATTTAAAATCTGGAGCGTCATTATGACCAGTAACCAACGAATTCTGCGTCCTTTTACTTTGCCGAACGGTACTGAATTAAAAAACCGCCTGTTGATGGCGCCAATGACCACCTGTACCGGTTATTTTGACGGTACCGTGACCAGCGAGCTGGTGGAGTACTACCGCGCTCGTGCCGGCAGTATCGGCACCATTATTGTTGAATGCTGCTTTATCGATGATTACGGCCTGGCGTTCCCGGGCGCAATCGGCATTGATAATGATGAAAAAGTCGCCGGTCTGGCCAAAATTGCCGGGGCGATTAAAGCGGAAGGTTCAAAAGCGATTCTGCAAATTTATCACGGTGGACGGATGGTTGACCCGCAGCTTATCGGCGGACGTCAGCCGGTAGCGCCCAGCGCGATTGCCGCGCCGCGTGATGGCGCAGCAACTCCCCGTGCGCTGAGCGGTGAAGAAGTTGAAGGCATGATTGCCAAGTTTGGCGAAGGCGTGCGCCGCGCAATTCAGGCGGGTTTTGACGGCGTTGAAATTCACGGCGCGAACACCTATCTGATTCAGCAGTTTTACTCGCCGAACTCCAACCAGCGCGACGACGAGTGGGGTGGTAGCCGAGACAACCGCGCTAGATTCCCGCTGGCGGTGCTGGATATTACCCACAAAATGGCCCGCCAGTACGCTGATGATGCCTTTATCATCGGCTATCGCTTCTCCCCTGAGGAGATGGAAGTCCCCGGCATCCGTTTTGATGACACCATGTACCTGCTGGAAAAACTGGCCGCTCGCGGCGTGGATTATCTGCATTTCTCGGTTGGCGCAACCTTGCGTCCGTCCATTGTCGATACCACTGACCCGACTCCGCTGATTGAAAAATACTGTGCTATGCGCTCTGAAACGTTGGCTCAGGTGCCGGTAATGGGCGTAGGTGGCGTGGTGAACGCCGCCGATGCCGAACAGGGGCTGGATCACGGCTACGATCTGATGGCGGTGGGCCGCGCCTGTATCGCTTATCCTGACTGGACGAGGCGAATTGCCGCCGGTGAAGAGCTGGAGCTGTTTATCGACAGCACCCAGCGTGAAGCGCTGAACATCCCGGAACCGCTGTGGCGCTTCTCGCTGGTAGAAGCGATGATCCGCGATATGAGCATGGGTGATGCGAAATTCAAACCGGGGATGTTCGTCGAAACCGTTCAGGACGACGCCAACGAACTGGTGATTAACGTCAGTCTGGAAAACGATCGTATTGCCGATATCGAACTGGCCGCCAGCCCGGTACAAACCGTCGAATTCACCACCAGTTTTGAAGAGATCCGCGAACGCATTCTGACCGCGAATACCCCGCATGTGGATGCGATCTCCGGCGCAACCAGCCAGAGCGAAGCGGTGAAAAAAGCGGTCTCCAAAGCGATGCTGAAGTCCAGCAAAGCGCTGGCCGCCGAAGAAGGCGAAGGCGATGCAACGCCGAAAAGCTATGATGTGGTGGTGGTTGGCAGCGGCGGAGCTGGTCTGGCTGCGGCGATTCAGGCGCACGATGAAGGCGCAAGCGTGCTGATCGTCGAGAAAATGCCGACTATCGGCGGTAACACGATTAAAGCTTCTGCCGGAATGAATGCGGCAGAAACTCGCTTTCAGCGCGTGAAAGGTATTGAAGACAGCAAAGAGCTGTTCTATCAGGAAACGTTGAAAGGCGGGCAAAACAAAAACAACCCAGCGCTGCTACGTCGCTTTGTCGAAAATGCGCCGGAAGCTATTGAATGGCTGGCGCGTCGCGGCATTATGCTCAACGATATCACCACTACCGGTGGGATGAGCATTGACCGTACTCACCGTCCGCGCGACGGGTCGGCGGTTGGCGGTTACTTAATCAGCGGCCTGGTGCGCAATATCACCAAACGCGGCATCGATGTTCTGCTCGATACCTCGGTGGAAGAGGTCCTGATGACCGGCGATGAAGTAAGCGGCGTACGCTTGCTTAATGATGAACAAGAAACCGTTGTAGTACAGACGAAGAGTATTGTGGTGGCGACCGGTGGCTTCAGCGCCAATAGCGCGATGGTCGTGAAATATCGCCCGGACCTGGCGGGCTTCGTGACCACTAACCATAAAGGGGCGACCGGCGGAGGTATTGCGCTGCTGGAACGCATCGGCGCGGGCACGGTGGATATGGGCGAAATCCAGATCCACCCGACGGTGGAACAGCAAACCTCGTATCTGATTTCCGAATCGATTCGCGGCGGCGGGGCTATCCTGGTGAGTCAGCAGGGCAACCGTTTCTTCAACGAGATGGAAACCCGCGATAAAGTCTCGGCATCGATTATCGCGCTGCCGGAGCACTATGCTTACATCGTGTTCGATGAGCACGTCAGGGCGAAAAACAAAGCCGCCGATGAATATATCGCCAAAGGCTTTGTCACCAGCGCCAGCTCGCCGCGTGAGCTGGCGGAGAAACTGGGGATGGATTACCATGCTTTCCTCGCAACCCTGGAGCGCTACAACGGTTTTGTCGAAAAACAGCATGACGATGATTTTGGCCGTACCACCGCGCTCCGTGCGCCAATTAATGAAGGCCCCTATCATGCGATTCGTATCGCGCCGGGGGTTCACCACACCATGGGCGGCGTGACCATCAACACCGAAACCGCGGTGCTGAACGCCGGGCATCAGGTGATTCCAGGCGCTTTTGCTGCGGGTGAAGTGGTTGGCGGCATCCACGGCGGCAACCGTATCGGCGGTAACGCGGTGGCCGATATCATTATCTTCGGCACCCTCGCGGGCCATCAGGCGGCGAAACGCGCCAGAGGTTAACGCACAGGCGATACCTGCCGGGCAAGCGATAACGCGGCCCGGCGTAAACGTCTTCTTAGGGGTACGTTATGTCAGATAATCGCGTCTACAGCTACTCTGCCGTTCTGATGGGTTCGCCCATTCTGCTTAAGCTCTATGTTCATGATGAATCTCTCGCCTCGCGCGTCTTTCAACTGATTAAAGGCTACGAAGACCTGCTTACCGTTAACCGCGCGCAGTCGCAGGTGATGGACATTAACCATGCCGCCGGACGTCATCCGGTCGCGGTGAGCCGCCCGGTCTATGCGCTGATTAAATGCGCCAAAGCCGCCAGTATGGTGCGCGATAGCGCGTTTAATCTGGCGATTGGTCCACTGGTTAAGCTGTGGCGTATTGGTTTTCAGGGGCACCGCGTCCCCGAGGCGCAGGATATCGCCGCCCGACTGGCGTTAACGCGTCCACAGGATGTGATCCTCGATGAGACTGCCGGCAGCGTCTATCTCGTCCAGGCGGGAATGGAGATTGACCTCGGCGCCATTGCTAAAGGCTACATTGCCGATCGGGTACGCGACTATTTGCAGCAACAGGGCGTGGGTGCCGCGCTGATTAACCTGGGCGGCAACGTGCACACTCTCGGTGACTGGGCGATCGGCTTAAAAAAACCGTTCTCAGAGGCGGAGGCGCTGGTTGGTAGCATTGAAGTGGCGGGGCAGTCGGTGGTGACATCGGGAATTTACGAGCGTTACTTCGAACAGGACGGTAAACGCTGGCATCATATTCTTGATCCGCGAAGCGGCTACCCGCTGGATAACGAGCTGGAAAGCGTGACCATAATTTCCGCCGACTCTCTGGACGGTGATATCTGGACCACCCTGATTTACGGCCTTGGCGTTGAGAAAGGCTGCGCGGCGCTGCGCCAGCGCGAAGATATCGAAGCGATTTTTGTGACCAAAAACCGCGACGTTATCCTCTCTTCACAGCGCCATTTTCGCTTCCGGCTGCTGGACGACAGCTATAGCCTTATTGACTGTACTGCTTAAGCAAGCCGTACTGCTCGGCTATCAGGTGATAGCGATACACTGGACGACCGGTGGCGCCATAATGAATGCTGGTATAGAGGATATTAATCTGCGCCAGCCAGATCAGATATTTACGGCAAGATACCCGTGAGATATTCACCGCCGCCGCCAGTTCGTCAGTAGAAAACTCGATGTCCGGGTGGGCATCAATCCACTGGCAAAGCGTACGTAGCGTCTGAGCGGTCAGACCTTTCGGTAGCTTACGTGCATCGGTAGCTTCTGGCACCCCGCCGTGCAGCAGGCGGTCAACATCTGCTTGTTCATAATAGGGTTGACCGGTCATCAGCTTACGCTTTTCGCGCCAGGCAGTTAGCGCCTCTTCAAAGCGCGGGAACTGGAAAGGCTTGATGAGATAGTCAACCACGCCATAGTGCATCGAGGTCTGCACCGTCGCAGCGTCAGCGGCGGAGGTGATCATAATCACGTCGATGGCTCGCCCGGAAGCGCGAATGGTCGGCAGCAGATCCAGGCCGCTATCCTGCTGCATATACACATCCAACAGCACCAGATCTATCTCCAGATCCTTATCGTTAATCATCTCCCTGGCTTTACTCAACGTCGACGCCGTGCCGCTGCAGCGGAAGCCGCTGACCCGCGCCACGTACAAGCGGTTCAGTTCGGCAACCATGGCATCATCGTCAACAATTAATACATTTATCACGCACTTTTCCTTTTACTATCCCAGGGAAGATGAACAAAAAATTGGGTAAACACGCCGGGTTCGGATTCGACGGCCAGCGACCCGCCCAGTTCACGAAGCTGCTGGCTGGCGAGAAACAGCCCGACCCCGCGATTCTCGCCTTTAGTGGAGAATCCTTTATTAAAAATATCATCAATAAACGCTTCCGGGATCCCGGGGCCATCATCGCTGACTTCGCCGCTCAACCAGCCGTTCTGGTAGTGCAGCAACAGACCCACTTCGCCTTCGGCCTGGCCGCTCATAGCATCCAGCGCGTTCTCGATTAAATTGCCCAGCACCGTGACCAGTACGGTAACCTGTTTTTCATTCGGACAGTCCGGCACCAGGCTCTCTTCCGCAAGCGTGAGGGTAAAGCCACGCTCTTTCGCACGCTGAATTTTACCGATTAAAAAGCCCGCCACGACCGGTGATTTAATGCGGTTCTGGATTTCACCGATATCCGCCTGGTAGGTATGGGCTGTTTGCAGCACGTACTCTTCCAGCTTGCCGTAGCTTTTCATATTCAGCAGGCCGAGAATCACATGCAGCTTGTTCATGAATTCATGTGAAGTGGTGCGCAGGGCGTCAACATAGTTCACCATCCCGTCCAGTCTCTGTAGAAGCTGGCTGACTTCGGTTTTATCGCGAAAGGTGCTGATTGCGCCGACCACATCATTCTGGCTACGGACGGGAACGGTATTGCTGATCAGCAGTAGGCCGTTACAGCCCAGCTCCCGATCGTAAATCGGCTCCCCGGTTTGCAGCACCTCCTGCAAATCCGCCAACAGCGGCGTTTGCGCAATATCGTGGTTGGGGCTGCTAAACAGCATATTGCGCGCGGCGGGGTTAATCAGCGTGACCTGGCCGTCAGCATCCACCGCTACGACGCCTTCTTTTAATGAATGCAACATGGCCTGACGCTGCTGGAACTGAGTTGAGATCTCCTGAGGTTCAAGGCCCAGCAGTACGCGCTTCAGACCGCGGACCAGGCTCCAGGTACCAATGGCGCAAACCAGCGCACTGAACAGCACGGTTAAAATCACATCCCAGCGGCTGGCGGCGATTTGCGTATCGACTTTGCTCAACGAAATCCCGATAGCCACCACGCCAATTTGCTGGTGGCTATCGTCAAATACTGGGGTAAATACCCGTAGCGCCGGGGCCAGTACGCCGTGGTTGACGGCGACGTTCTCTTTACCCTTCAGCGTCGGCAGGATGTCATCGCCGATAAAAGGTTTGCCGATAATTTGGCTGTTGGGATGCGAATAGCGGATGCCGTCCATATTGGTGACCACGGCGAACAGCAGGCCATTACGTTTGGTGGCGGCCAGCGCCAGCGGCTGGATGATACCGCTATCCGGCGGCAGCGCCAGACCGCGTTTGACCTCCGGGGTGTCCGCCAACGTCCTTGCCACCGCCAGCGCAGTGTCCTTCACCCCGTCGCGGGTTGCGCCGCTTATCTGCATAAACCACAGGGCATAGACCAGAATCAGTACTGAACCGATCACGCTGCCAATCATTAAGGTGACGGCGGTGCTCAGCTTCATACTCATTGGACGTTTACGCGCGGGCGCAGCCTGCTGCGCTAGTTTATTCATTCCGACCCCAGGGTAAAACTCATAGAGTTGTATTATCGCTGAACGAAAGGCTTTCATAAAGCTGTGTAATAAAAGCAAAATATAGTGCGAGCGCGCAGTTGGTACGTATCGGGCAAATCCGCTATGGGCTTATTCGCCGCATTCAACCCGCAGATAATCGACAAACGCCCGCAGCGGCGACGCCATTTGCTTACGGCTCGGGTAGTAAACGTAAAAGCCGGGGAAGGCGGGCGTCCATTCAGGCAGGAGCTGAACCAGCTGCCCTGACGCTAACCAACCGTCAACCTGATGAGCAAACTGGTAAGCGATACCCACTCCAGCCAGCGCGATGGGGGTGAGCATCTCCGGCTCATCGACCACAATCGGCCCTTTGACCGCGATTTCACCAGGTCTTTTCGCGGGAAGCCCCGTCCTTTTAGGTCTGGGAGGTAGAGCGAAGCGGGCGACAGCCCGCTCATTGATGCCCGTCAATAATAACTGCACAAACATTGTATATACATACAGTGTGAACATTCAGACCAAAACACTATCAGTCCGGGTTAAAGACCGCCACGTCGCCGTTTTGCGGCAAATGGCCTTTGAGGTCAATCAGGTCTTTAATCTGGCAAACGAGATAACCAGCGTG
>NZ_CABGGS010000004.1 GCF_902158555.1 Klebsiella spallanzanii
GCGTTCTGCTGCTTCAGCTGGCTTTCGAGATTGGTGAGCATTCCGCCCGGCACCTGGGCCACCAGAATGCGGCTGTCGTAGCCCTTCAGCTGGCCTTCGAAGGCGTGGTATTTCTTGCGCACCTCGCGGAAGTACGCCGCGATGCTCTCCAGCTTCAGGATATCCAGCCCGGTGTCGTGTTGCGTTCCGGCGAGAGTGGCGACCAGCGCCTCGGTGGCCGGGTGGCCGTAGGTGGCGCTCATGGAGGAGATAGCGGTATCGACGCCGTCCACGCCCGCCTCGATGGCCTTCAGCAGGGCCATCTCCGCCATCCCGGTGGTGGCGTGACAGTGCAGGTGCAGGCGCACGTCGTAGCGTTTTTTGATTTCGCTCACCAGCTCAAAGGCGGCCATCGGGGTGAGGATGCCGGACATATCTTTAATCGCGATGGAATCGACGCCGGTTTCCAGCAGCTGTTCGGTTAAATCCAGCCAGGTCTGCAGGGTGTGCGCCGGGCTGGTGGTGTAACTCAGGGTGCCCTGGGCATGGGCGCCGTGACTGCGCACCGCCTGCAGGGCCGCCTTCATATTGCGCGAGTCATTCATGGCGTCGAAGACGCGGAACACGTCCATGCCGTTTTTGACGGCGCGCTCGACAAAACGGGCGACCACGTCATCGGCGTAATGGCGGTAGCCGAGCAGGTTCTGGCCGCGCAGCAGCATCTGCAGGGGGGTCTTCGGCATGGCCTTTTTGAGCTCGCGCAGGCGGACCCACGGGTCTTCGCCGAGGAAGCGGATGCAGGCGTCAAAGGTGGCGCCGCCCCAGCATTCGAGGGAGCCGTAGCCCACGTCGTCAAGCTGAGCGGCAATCGGCAGCATATCGTCAAGACGCAGGCGGGTGGCGAACAGGGACTGGTGGGCGTCGCGCAGGACGACATCGGTAATGGCAACGGTCATGGAATGCTCCGTGAATTAAGGGTTAAGGCGGCGATGGTGGTGGATAGCGGCGGCAATCACCGGCTTTAAGCGGGCGAAGTCGTCCGCGGGCGCGGCGGCGGGTGTCGCCTTCGGTACCGGGACCGGTTCAGGGAAGAAGCGGTTGACGGCAGCGGACATGCCCTGGATGGCGAAAATCAGCAGGAACAGAAACGCCAGCACGAATCCCATGCCGAGAAACATCAGGGTGAAGCCTTCACCCAGCAGTACAGCTTCAGTCATTGAAAGACCTTAAAGTAAGGGCACGATGGCGTGTTTGAAGGTAAACCCGTTGGTGCATCCGGCTAAGGAGTAGGGTGGATTTCCCGAAGCCGCCCCCGGCTCTGGACCCTAATTTGCACCGCTGTGGTTTACGCTCAAACATCGCCATCGTGCGTGTTTATTACATCATCATGCCGAACACGATGCTCGCGATGACCAGCACAATACCGCCGCCCAGACGGGAGGAGATTTGCGCATAGGAGATAAGATTCATACGGTTACAGGCAGAGAGCACTTCCAGGTCGCCGGAACCGCCGCGGTTAGCCATGCACAGTCCGGCGGTAATCGCGGATTCAATCGGGAAGAAGCCAATCATCCAGCCGCCGATAGCCGCGCCTACCACTGCACCCACCACGATTACCGCAGCGATAACCACGTTGGCGAAGGTGATCGCGTCGATGATCTCTTGCAGGTCGGTGTAGCACACGCCGACGCCGACCATCAGCACCCACAGCAGTTGTTTAGAGAAGAAGTCAGACAGACGTTTGGCACCGGCTTTGATTTCCGGTGAGCAAAGGCCAGAAGCATTCAGCGCCGCGACGATCAGCACCATCCAGGCGAAGTAGTGAATGGATACACCACCAATGCTTGGCAGAATTTTCTTGGCAATCACGTAGGCCAGCAGGAAGCAGGTGGTGGCGAGCACCATGCCGACCGCCGTTTCGCGATGAGTGATCTGGCCTGCTTTTTCATCATCTTCTACTTTGAAGGAGGCTTTACGCACCAGTTCGCCTTCACCGCTCAGCCAGGTGTGTTTTTTACCGATAATATCGAGGAGTGCGGCAAAGACGATGGCAAAGATATTGGCGATGGTCAGAATGGCAATCGCGGTTGAGTAATACTCCTCACGAGAACGGCCGGTGACGGAGTGATAAATTTCAGACAGCGGAACCGCGCCTGCGCCGTTGCCGCCGCCCATAATCGGCAGGACGTACAGCATCATGATGCGATCGATGGAAATACCGAAGCACAAGCCGATAGCGATACCGAAGATTGATGCGCCAAGGATCCCCATTAAGATGGTCGGAATATAGCCGAGCAGGGATTTCAGCAGCAGTTTACGGTTAACGGACAGAATTGCACCGGTGATCAACACGGCAATGAATAAATTAAGGAAATTACTTTTATCCATTACATTGGTGATGGCGTCGATTTCTTTCTGGGTAAAAATACCGGCATAGACAAAATATGCGGCTACCAGGAAAATCATTACCGGCGCGCCGCCAATATATTTATTAAAGATTGGTAGGCGCTTGCCAATTTCTCCAAAAATGGCACCGATAATAAACATTATGGCAAAGCCGCCGACAAGGTCGGTTGGCAAAGCGTTATAAAAATGTGAAAGTAATAAAGTAATAAATGCAAACGCGTAAAGCGGAAGCGGCATACCGAAGATTTTAAACCCCAGTATCTCGCTAATGCCCTTTTTCTCCGTCGCTGGAGCCTGGCTCATGTTAGTCATAAGACGTCACCCTGTTAAAAAAAGGAATAATGCCGTTGAAAAAAGTAATAATAAGACGGCGGCATAATAGTAAATATGCTCCGGGTGGATATGTGATTATCTTCACTGATTGGTTGTGTTTTTTATTAATTTAATTGTTTTTATTCTTCTGAATTAATTAACAACATAAAAACCATAAAGCCAATTAAGGCACGAGAAAAAGTGTGATTTAAATAAAAGAACCGCTACGGGAACGGTGGCGAAATACAGTCCGTTTTTGGTTAATGAAGCGCGAAAAAATGAATCTGATATTAAAACGCGTCGCGGTACAAAAAGATCCCCGGCGGCGAGAGGCGGTTGATCTCTTCCTTCACCAGCATCAGCTCTCTCTCGAAGCGGATTGCGAAATCGTGATTGTCGCCGAGTATCAGCGGCGTATTGTCGGCTGCGGTGCGATTGCCGGATGCGTGCTGAAGTGTATTGCCGTCGATCCGTCGTTACAGGGGGAAGGGCTTAGTCTGAAGCTGCTGACTGAACTGATGACTCAGGCGTATGAACTGGGCCGCAGCGAGCTGTTTCTGTTCACCAAACCCTATAACGCGGCGCTCTTTTCCTGTGCTGGATTCTGGCCAATCGCCCGCGCGGGCGACCAGGCCGTATTAATGGAAAATAGCCGCGAACGTCTGGCCCGCTATTGTCGCCAGCTCACGATGTATCGTCAGCCGGGGGAAAAAATCGGCGCTATCGTGATGAACGCCAATCCCTTTACGCTGGGGCATCGCTGGCTGGTGGAACAGGCCGCCCGCCAGTGCGACTGGCTGCATCTGTTCGTAGTGAAGGAAGATGCGTCATTTTTCAGTTATCGCGATCGCGTTGCGCTCATTGAGCAGGGGATTGCGGGAATTGAAAACGTCACCCTGCATCCGGGCTCGTCTTACGTTATTTCCCGGGCAACCTTCCCCGGCTATTTCCTCAAAGACAAAGGCGTGGTTGACGATTGCCATTGCCAGATCGATCTGCAGCTCTTCCGCGAACATCTCGCCCCGGCGCTGGGCGTCACTCACCGCTTTGTCGGCAGCGAACCGCTGTGTGGATTAACCCGCAATTACAACCTGCGCATGCGGCAACTGCTGGAAGCGCCGGGCAAGGCGCCTGCAATCAAGGTGGTTGAGCTGGAGCGGGTTGAGAAGGGCGGCGAGCCAATTTCCGCTTCCCGAGTGCGCAAGCTCTATCACGCGCGGCAGTGGTCGGCTATCGAGCCGCTGGTGCCGCCGGGAACGCTCTCTTTTCTGATGCATCTGGCGGAAAGCGAACATCAAACCGCCTGATTTTACCTCCATAACTAAGGATCAGCCTCTATGGAAATAATGATTGACGCCCTGGCCGGCACGCTGGAATCCAGCGATGTGATGGTCAGGATCGGGCCTGCTATTGAGCCGGGCATTCAGCTTGAAATCGACAGCATTGTGAAGCAGCAGTTTGGCGCGGCGATTGAGCAGGTGGTCAGGGAGACTCTGGCGCAGCTTGGTGTTACTCAGGCGAATGTGGTCGTCGATGATAAAGGCGCGCTGGAATGCGTACTGAAGGCCCGCGTTCAGGCGGCGGCGCTACGCGCAGCGCAACAATCTCAACTGCAATGGAGCCAGCTATGAAACCTCGTCGCAGTATGCTGTTTATCCCCGGCGCCAACGCCGCGATGTTAAGCACCTCTTTTGTTTATGGCGCAGACGCGGTGATGTTTGACCTCGAAGATGCCGTTTCGCTACGTGAAAAAGATACCGCTCGCCTGTTGGTTCATCACGCGCTACAGCATCCGCTGTATCAGGATGTGGAAACCGTGGTGCGTATTAACCCGCTCAACACGCCGTTTGGCCTTGCCGATCTTGAGGCGGTAGTGCGTGCGGGGGTGGATATGGTGCGCCTGCCGAAAACCGATAGCAAAGAAGATATCCACGAGCTGGAAGTCCACGTTGAGCGCATTGAACGCGAGTGCGGTCGGGAAGTGGGCAGCACCAAATTAATGGCGGCGATTGAGTCGGCGCTGGGGGTGGTGAACGCGGTCGAGATCGCCCGCTCGAGCCCGCGTTTGTCGGCCATTGCGCTGGCGGCCTTTGACTACGTCATGGATATGGGTACCTGCCGTGGCGACGGTACCGAGCTGTTTTACGCTCGCTGTGCGGTGCTGCACGCGGCGCGCGTCGCCGGGATTGCGGCCTACGACGTGGTGTGGTCGGACATCAACAATGAAGACGGTTTCCTCGCGGAAGCGAATCTGGCGAAAAACCTCGGTTTTAACGGCAAATCGCTGGTCAACCCGCGCCAGATTGAGCTGCTGCATCAGGTTTACGCCCCAACGCTTAAAGAAGTCGAACATGCACGGGATGTGATTGCAGCGGCGGAAGAGGCGGAAGAGCGCGGCCTGGGCGTGGTATCGCTCAACGGCAAGATGATAGATGGACCGATTATCGATCATGCGCGCAAAGTCGTGGCGCTGTCGGCTTCCGGCATTCGTGATTAAGGAGGAAATAATGAAAGAGACCGTGGCAATGCTTAATCAGCAGTACGTTGTGCCGGAAGGATTAGAGCCCTATGCGGGCGTGACGGCGAAGAGCCCGTGGCTGGCCAGCGAAACGGAAAAGCGCCAGCGTAAAATCTGTGCTTCGCTGGAGGAGGCTATTCGCCGCTCCGGGCTGCAAAACGGTATGACCATCTCCTTCCATCACGCGTTTCGCGGCGGTGACAAGGTGGTCAATATGGTGGTGGCGAAGCTGGCCGAAATGGGCTTTCGCGATCTGACGCTGGCTTCCAGTTCGTTGATTGATGCCCACTGGCCGCTGATTGAGCATATTAAAAACGGCGTGGTTCGCCAGATTTACACTTCCGGCCTGCGCGGCAAGCTGGGGGAAGAGATCTCTGCGGGCTTGATGGAAAACCCGGTACAGATCCACTCTCACGGCGGTCGCGCGCATTTAGTGCAGACCGGCGAACTGAGCATTGACGTGGCGTTCCTCGGCGTACCGTGCTGCGACGAGTACGGCAACGCCAACGGCTTTAGCGGCAAATCGCGCTGTGGTTCGCTCGGCTACGCCAAAGTGGATGCCGACGCCGCAAAATGCGTAGTGCTGCTGACCGAAGAGTGGGTGGATTATCCGAACTATCCGGCCAGTATCGCTCAGGATCAGGTTGATCTGATCGTACAGGTTGATGAAGTTGGCGATCCAGCGAAAATCACCGCTGGCGCGATCCGTCTGACCAGTAACCCGCGCGAGCTGCTGATCGCCCGCCAGGCAGCCAAAGTGATCGAACACTCTGGCTACTTCAAAGATGGCTTCTCTTTACAAACCGGTACCGGCGGCGCATCGCTGGCGGTGACCCGCTTCCTCGAAGATAAGATGCGTCGCAATGAGATCACCGCCAGCTTTGGCCTCGGCGGGATCACCGGCACGATGGTCGATCTGCATGAAAAGGGCTTAATTAAAGCGCTGCTGGATACCCAGTCTTTCGACGGAGATGCCGCGCGTTCGCTGGCGAACAACCCGAACCATATCGAAATCTCCGCTAATCAGTACGCGAATCCGAGTTCTAAAGGCATCTCCTGCGAACGCCTGAACGTGGTGATGCTCAGCGCGCTGGAAATCGACACCGGATTCAACGTCAACGTGATGACCGGCTCCAATGGCGTGCTGCGCGGGGCATCTGGTGGCCATAGTGATACGGCGGCTGGGGCTGATTTAACCATTATCACCGCGCCGCTGGTGCGTGGGCGTATTCCGTGCGTGGTGGAGAAAGTGCTGACTCGCGTCACGCCGGGCGCCAGCGTGGATGTGCTGGTGACCGACCACGGTATTGCCGTTAACCCGGCGCGCCAGGATCTGATTGATAACCTGCGTAACGCGGGCATCCCGCTCATGACCATCGAAGAGCTACAGCAGCGCGCCGAGCTTTTAACCGGGAAACCCGAATCGATCGAATTTACTGACCGGGTTGTGGCCGTTGTACGCTATCGCGACGGTTCGGTTATCGATGTGATTCACCAGGTTAAAACCGCCGGTTAAATCCGCTGAGGAGGAAGGCATGAGCGAAGCGATTATAATCCAGCATCGCCCGTTAAGCCGTCAAACGGTTACGGCGGAAGATATTGTTTCTCGCGTGGAGCGGGCGCTGTTAACCGAAGTTCGCCTGACCCCGAAGCCTGGGCTGGTGGATATTCGTAATACCGGTGCGCATCAGGATATGGATCTGGCGGCTTTTGAGGCCAGTACGGCGGTTGTCGCTCCGTGGATGGAGAAATTTTTCATCATGGGGCATGACACGGCCAATATTACACCGGAACAGGTGTTGACGATGCTGCGCCCGGTAGGGATGGCCTGCGAAACAGATATGCTGGAAGTGACCGGCGGGGTGAATACCCATCGTGGCGCGATCTTCGCTTTTGGTCTGCTTAGCGCGGCGGCGGGAAGACTGGTTGCTCGGGACGAACCGGTTGAACAGCACCGGGTCTGCGATCAGGTGGCCCGCTTCTGTCGAGGCCTGGTGGGGCGCGAGCTTTCCGCTTCAGAAGGAAAGAAGGTGAGTAAAGGAGAGGGGCATTTTTTGCGCTATGGGCTCTCCGGCGCCAGAGGTGAGGCCGAGAGCGGCTTTCGTACCGTACGCACTCAGGCGATGCCGGTATTTAACCGCGTGATGGAGGAAACCGGCGATACCAATCTGGCGTTATTACAGACTCTGCTGCACTTGATGGCGTGGAATGATGACACCAATCTGGTTTCGCGCGGCGGTCTGGAAGGGCTTAACTTTGTCCAACAGCAGGCGCAAAAACTGCTATGGGAAGGTGGAGTGCTGGCCGATGGCGGTCTGGAAGCGCTGCGTCAGCTGGATGATGAACTGATCGTGCGCCACCTTAGTCCCGGCGGCAGCGCTGACCTGCTGGCGGTGACCTGGTTCCTGTACGGTTTCCCTGCCGGAGAGATGTTCCTGCACTAATCGCTCGATTTTACGCCCGGATTTGCCACAAAATGGCCGATCCGGGCTTTCAGACTCTGCTTGCATACCCCTTCTCACTGCTCAATGGCCGATTCCCGGCACAATCTTATAGTTTTTACTGATATCGGCGGCAGTTTGTCATAAATTTCTAATTATCGGTGTTTTTGAGTAGCGGCTCATCGACGGGCTGGTTACTCTGAAAACAATTTACGTAGTGTTAACAAAAGAGAATAGCTATGCATGATGCACAAATCCGCGTGGCCATCGCGGGCGCGGGCGGCCGGATGGGACGCCAGTTAATTCAGGCGGTACAGCAAATGGAAGGCGCGGCGCTTGGCGCGGCGCTGGAGCGCGAAGGTTCTTCGCTGCTTGGCAGCGATGCGGGCGAGCTGGCGGGCGTGGGTCAGTCAGGCGTTGTGGTGCAAAGCAGCCTTGAGGCGGTAAAAGACGATTTCGACGTGTTCATCGATTTTACCCGCCCGGAAGGCACGCTGAACCACCTCGCCTTTTGCCGTCAGCACGGTAAAGGAATGGTTATTGGCACGACGGGTTTCGATGACGCCGGAAAGCAGGCGATTCGCGATGCTTCACAGGAGATTGCCATCGTATTCGCTGCCAACTTTAGCGTCGGTGTTAACGTGATGCTCAAGCTGCTGGAAAAGGCGGCGAAGGTGATGGGTGACTACACCGACATCGAAATTATCGAAGCGCATCACCGTCACAAAGTGGATGCGCCATCAGGTACGGCGCTGGCGATGGGCGAGGCGATTGCCGGTGCGCTGGATAAAGACCTGAAGGACTGCGCGGTCTACAGCCGTGAAGGCTATACGGGTGAACGCGAGCCTGGAACCATTGGTTTTGCCACCGTGCGTGCCGGAGATATCGTCGGTGAGCATACGGCGATGTTTGCCGATATCGGCGAACGCATCGAAATCAGCCACAAAGCCTCCAGCCGGATGACTTTCGCCAATGGTGCAGTTCGCTCTGCATTATGGTTGAAAGGTAAGAAAAACGGTCTTTTCGATATGCGTGATGTGCTTGAACTGAACTCTTTATAACGATTATTACCTATCGTGATGTGGTTATTGCATTCAATATGTAATTGATTGCAAAGGGCAATATTTTATTGCCCTTTTTATTTTTTATCACTTGGCATTGTTTTTATAATTAAGTGGGCAAAAATACATATTATCATCTTATTTTTTGTTGTTTTATTGTAAATTTTGACCGTTTGGTCTACTTTTCTTTCTCGTGTTCGGCGATTTTACAATCATCCGGCTCCGCAAGCGTTTTCCCAGGCGAGTTAGTTGATCTTTTTGCCCATTAAGACAGGTATTACTGAATAGTCTCCTGAAATGAGATTAAAAATATCCGCTTTAAGTTGACTTTTACCTGCCATCTCTCCAGAATGCCGCCGTTTGCCAAAATTCTGCGGGCAACAGATTTGCATTGATTCAGATCTACATTGTGAATTAATATGCAAATAAAGTGAGTGGATATTCTCTGGAGGGTGTTTTGATTAAGTCAGCGCTATTGGTTCTGGAAGACGGAACCCAGTTTCACGGTCGGGCCATCGGGGCTACCGGCACGGCGGTTGGGGAAGTCGTTTTCAATACTTCAATGACCGGTTATCAAGAAATCCTCACTGATCCTTCCTATTCCCGCCAAATCGTCACTTTAACTTATCCCCATATCGGTAACGTCGGCACCAATGCCGCCGATGAAGAGTCTTCTCAGGTACATGCGCAGGGTTTGGTTATTCGCGACCTGCCGCTGATTGCCAGCAACTTCCGCAATACCGAAGACCTCTCTTCTTACCTGAAGCGCCATAACATTGTGGCGATTGCCGATATCGATACCCGTAAGCTGACCCGCCTGCTGCGTGAAAAAGGCGCACAGAACGGCTGTATCATTGCGGGCGATAGCCCGGATGCACAGTTGGCGCTGGAAAAAGCAAAAGCGTTCCCGGGGCTGAACGGGATGGACCTGGCGAAGGAAGTGACTACCGCAGAAACCTACAGCTGGACGCAAGGTAGCTGGACGCTGGCGGAGGATCTGCCGGAAGCCAAAGCGGAAAGCGATCTGCCGTTCCACGTGGTGGCCTATGACTTCGGCGCGAAACGCAACATTCTGCGCATGCTGGTCGACCGCGGCTGCCGTCTGACGGTGGTTCCGGCGAAGACCTCCGCCGAAGAGGTGCTGAAGATGAATCCGGACGGCATCTTCCTGTCCAATGGTCCCGGCGACCCGGCTCCGTGCGATTACGCTATCGAAGCCATTCAGAAATTCCTCGAAACCGAGATTCCGGTATTTGGCATCTGCCTTGGCCATCAGCTGTTGGCGCTGGCGAGCGGTGCGAAGACCGTGAAGATGAAGTTCGGCCATCATGGCGGCAACCATCCGGTAAAAGATATTGATAATAATGTGGTGATGATCACCGCGCAGAACCACGGCTTTGCGGTAGATGAAGCCTCGATGCCTGCTAACCTGCGCGTGACCCACAAGTCACTGTTCGACGGCACCCTGCAGGGGATTCATCGTACCGACAAACCGGCGTTCAGCTTCCAGGGACACCCGGAGGCGAGCCCGGGCCCGCACGATGCCGCACCGCTGTTCGACCATTTTATCGAGTTAATTGAGCAGTACCGTCAGTCCGCGAAATAATCAGGAGTTAAGAGAGCCATGCCAAAACGTACAGATATAAAAAGCATCCTGATTCTGGGCGCGGGCCCGATTGTTATCGGTCAGGCGTGCGAGTTTGACTACTCCGGCGCCCAGGCGTGTAAAGCGCTGCGTGAAGAGGGCTACCGCGTCATTCTGGTGAACTCCAACCCGGCGACCATCATGACCGACCCGGAAATGGCTGATGCCACCTATATCGAGCCGATTCACTGGGAAGTGGTACGCAAAATCATCGAAAAAGAGCGTCCGGATGCGGTGCTGCCGACCATGGGCGGCCAGACGGCGCTGAACTGCGCGCTGGAGCTGGAGCGTCAGGGCGTACTCGAAGAGTTCGGCGTGACCATGATTGGCGCTACCGCCGACGCGATTGATAAGGCCGAAGACCGCCGCCGTTTCGACGTGGCGATGAAGAAAATCGGCCTCGACACCGCGCGTTCCGGTATCGCGCACACCATGGAAGAAGCGCTGGCGGTTGCTGCTGACGTCGGCTTCCCGTGCATCATCCGCCCATCCTTTACCATGGGCGGCACCGGCGGCGGTATCGCCTATAACCGTGAAGAGTTCGAAGAAATTTGCGAACGCGGGCTGGATCTTTCTCCGACCAACGAGCTGCTGATAGATGAATCGCTGATTGGCTGGAAAGAGTACGAGATGGAAGTGGTGCGTGATAAGAACGACAACTGCATCATCGTCTGCTCCATCGAAAACTTCGACGCCATGGGTATTCATACCGGCGACTCCATTACCGTTGCGCCGGCACAAACTCTGACCGACAAAGAATATCAAATCATGCGTAACGCCTCGATGGCGGTGCTGCGTGAAATCGGCGTAGAAACCGGTGGCTCTAACGTTCAGTTCTCGGTGAACCCGAAAGATGGCCGCCTGATTGTTATTGAAATGAACCCGCGCGTCTCCCGCTCCTCGGCGCTGGCCTCGAAAGCCACCGGCTTCCCGATTGCCAAAGTGGCGGCGAAGCTGGCGGTGGGCTATACCCTCGACGAGTTGATGAACGACATCACCGGCGGCCGTACTCCGGCGTCGTTTGAGCCTTCCATCGACTACGTTGTGACCAAAATTCCACGCTTCAACTTCGAGAAATTCGTCGGTGCTAACGACCGTCTGACTACCCAGATGAAATCTGTCGGTGAAGTGATGGCTATTGGCCGCACGCAGCAGGAGTCCCTGCAGAAAGCGCTGCGTGGTCTCGAAGTGGGCGCGACCGGTTTCGACCCGAAAGTGAGCCTGGATGACCCGGAAGCGCTGACCAAGATTCGCCGCGAGCTGAAAGACGCTGGTGCCGAGCGCATCTGGTACATCGCCGACGCCTTCCGCGCTGGTCTGTCCGTTGACGGCGTGTTCAACCTGACCAATATCGACCGCTGGTTCCTGGTGCAGATTGAAGAGCTGGTGCGTCTGGAAGAGAAAGTGACTGAAGTCGGCATTACCGGCCTTGACGCCGACTTCCTGCGTCAGCTCAAGCGCAAAGGCTTTGCCGATGCGCGTCTGGCCGCGCTTTCGGGCGTGCGCGAGGCGGAAATCCGCAAGCTGCGCGACCAGTATGACCTGCACCCGGTTTACAAGCGCGTGGATACCTGCGCGGCGGAATTCGCCACCGACACCGCCTACATGTACTCCACCTATGAAGATGAGTGCGAAGCGAACCCGTCCGTTGACCGTGACAAAATCATGGTTCTCGGCGGCGGCCCGAACCGCATCGGTCAGGGCATTGAATTCGACTACTGCTGTGTACACGCCTCGCTGGCGCTGCGCGAAGACGGTTACGAGACCATTATGGTCAACTGTAACCCGGAAACCGTCTCCACTGACTACGACACCTCCGATCGCCTGTACTTTGAGCCGGTGACGCTGGAAGACGTGCTGGAAATCGTGCGCATCGAGAAGCCGAAAGGCGTTATCGTGCAGTACGGCGGCCAGACTCCGCTGAAGCTGGCGCGCGCGCTGGAAGCCGCTGGCGTGCCGGTGATCGGCACCAGCCCGGATGCGATTGACCGCGCCGAAGACCGCGAGCGCTTCCAGCATGCGGTTGATCGTCTGAAGCTGAAGCAGCCAGCGAACGCCACCGTGACCGCCATCGAAATGGCTGTCGAAAAAGCGAAAGAGATTGGCTACCCGCTGGTGGTGCGTCCGTCCTACGTTCTCGGTGGGCGGGCGATGGAAATCGTCTATGACGAAGTTGACCTGCGTCGCTACTTCCAGACCGCCGTCAGCGTCTCTAACGATGCGCCGGTGCTGCTGGACCGCTTCCTTGACGATGCGGTTGAAGTTGACGTCGACGCTATCTGCGACGGCGAAATGGTGCTGATTGGCGGCATCATGGAGCATATCGAGCAGGCGGGCGTGCACTCCGGCGACTCCGCGTGTTCACTGCCTGCCTACACTCTGAGCCAGGAAATTCAGGATGTGATGCGCGAGCAGGTGCAGAAGCTGGCCTTTGAACTGCAGGTTCGCGGCCTGATGAACGTGCAGTTTGCGGTCAAAAACAACGAAGTCTACCTGATTGAAGTCAACCCGCGCGCGGCGCGTACCGTCCCGTTCGTGTCGAAAGCCACCGGCGTACCGCTGGCGAAAGTCGCGGCGCGCGTGATGGCGGGCAAAACCCTGGCTCAGCAGGGCGTCACTAAAGAGATCATTCCGCCGTACTATTCGGTGAAAGAGGTGGTGCTGCCGTTTAACAAATTCCCGGGCGTTGACCCGCTGTTAGGGCCAGAGATGCGCTCTACCGGCGAGGTGATGGGCGTGGGCCGCACCTTCGCGGAGGCGTTTGCTAAGGCGCAACTGGGCAGCAACTCGACGATGAAGAAACAGGGCCGTGCGCTGCTCTCCGTTCGCGAAGGCGACAAAGAGCGCGTGGTGGACCTGGCGGCAAAACTGCTGAAGTTCGGCTTTGAGCTGGATGCGACCCACGGTACCGCGATTGTTCTGGGTGAAGCGGGTATTAACCCGCGTCTGGTGAACAAGGTGCATGAAGGCCGTCCGCACATTCAGGACCGTATCAAGAATGGCGAATATACCTACATCATCAACACCACCGCAGGTCGCCAGGCGATTGAAGACTCCAAGCTGATTCGCCGCAGCGCGCTGCAGTACAAAGTACATTACGACACCACGCTGAACGGCGGTTTCGCTACCGCGATGGCGCTGAATGCCAACGCGATGGAGAAAGTGACGTCGGTACAGGAAATGCACGCGCAGATTAAAAAGTAATATTATCTGCGGATAAAGCGCCTCCGGTGGTTGACACCGGAGGCGCTTTTTTTTGTATGCTAATATGTATTAGCTCAGACTTGACCTGACGATTTTCACTGGCAGCATACAATCAAATCTGACAGTCTGCTTTGAGCGAATAACGGACATTCATGATATTTGTCTGTGTCTGCAAGTAATGGGCTAATCCCAGCCCATTACTTGCACGCAGTTGCCTTTGAACCCATGGTGACTCAGAGCTATCCGAGCTATTACAACGGATGTATTTCATTCATGGTCATACTTCTTCAGAAATGATGGTGTGTTCCTCAGACATTGAGATGATGCAGCGCAATCCTTCGAGATGCTCTTCATAATCAGCGATGAATTTTTTTAATTCAGCTACATGCCCAATCAGTTCAAGGCATTCCGGGTGAGCATCTGCTTTAATTTCATGATGGGAATAGCTTATTTTCATCCCGACAAGATACCCTGCACTTACGTTGTGGATGATAGCCTGAGGTACTCCCTCTGCCCTGGCCTGACGCAGCAGATAATGGCTCAATGTAGGAGCAGTAAGTTTTTTCATAAATCCCGATGCTTTTACCCTGGTGCCTGACGGGATATAGATTCGTAGCGTCGATAGCGTTTCCATCTTCACTTATTCACCTCTGCCGAACAGGTTTCGCTGCTTTTCGGTTTCCGGGACTTTACATTGTTTGCCAACCAGTCAGGGACATCAGCAAGTTTAATATGCTCTGGCACGAAGCCATGTTTCAGGCAGGCTACGCGCTGGGACCGATAAATGCCGGTATAACCCGATATCAGCCAGGCAACAGCACAGGCCAGTGCAGCATAAACGCCCATCTCAGAGCCAAATAACTCAATCGCCATCAGTGTTGAAGCCACAGGGGTATTCGCAGCTCCGGCAAAGACGGCCACAAAGCCAATCCCGGCCAGAAAACTGACCGGTAAATGCAGCACTGGAGCCAGCGCGTTACCCAGTGTGGCCCCAATATAAAAGAGCGGTGTGACTTCCCCACCTTTAAAACCTGTGCCCAGAGAAGTGACCGTAAATATCAGTTTTCCCAGGAAATCACATGGAGCCAGATGCTGATGAAAGGCGTCAACGATAACGGGAATACCTAGACCGATATAGCGATCAGCACCCAGGCAAAAGACCGACACAGCCACTACCAGTCCGCCAATGAACGGTCTCAGTGGCGCATAATGGATAGTCTTCTTCATGAAACTGCCGATGGCATGTGTTGCGCTGGCAAAAGCCCTGGCAGTCAGACCAAAGAGCCCACCGGCGATGATGACAGCAATCAGTGCCCAGGCAGACATATGAGGAATAAACGAGACAGAGTAATGAGTATGATGTACTCCCCATAATAACCCAGTTTGATCGGCCACAATGGCAGCGAAAATACACGGTATTAATGCGTTGTAATTCATCCGCCCTACGGCCAGAACCTCAAGCCCAAAAATGGCGCCCGCGAGAGGGGTGCCGAATACTGATGAGAAACCGGCACTGATACCGGCCATCAGGACAATACGTCGGGTATCCGGCGTCAGGCCAAACATGCGAGTAAACTGATCGGCTATGGAGGCCCCCATCTGTACTGCGGTCCCTTCGCGCCCAACAGAAGCACCAAAGAGATGCGAAACAACAGTGCCGATAAATACCAGCGGGGCCATGCGCAGACGGATAATTTTTTGGGGATCATGAATTTCATCGAGCACCAGGTTATTCCCGCCTTCTACTGAACTTCCGTAGCGCAGATAAACCCATCCCACGGCAAATCCTGCAAAGGGAAGCAGCCAGATAAGCCAATGGTGTCTGAGCCGGGTCGCCGTAGCCCAGTCAAGGGAAAACAGAAAAAACGCAGAAGCTGTGCCGGTCAGCACGGCGATCAGGAAAGCAAGGCCAAGCCATTGCGCAAGAGAACTGATTGAATTATTGAGCAGGAAGTGATTTGAGCGCATTGAAGCATCCTCAGATGGTTAATCATCCCGGACACACAACGCTGCATAGCTGATAAAACGATAAGCCTGCATCTTCCCGGTCCGGGAATAAATGCAGGCATCATTAGCCACATGGCGGTTCAAGGGGGAATGCCATCCCCTATGAGGTTATATTAGCACAGGAATCGATTCAGCAGAAGAATTCACACCCATTGTTGACCCCCACGTATTAATGTCCGTTTTTGGCACAAAGCGGACTGTCAGCTTAGGTTAAGCCCTGTGCAGTAACAGTGCCAGATCAAGTTTGAGCTAATACAGCTAATAAACCCGTTCAAACAGGCTTAATAACTCGTTTTAAGCTGCTCGGGGTATTTTTTAAATGCTGAGTAGTAGCTGCCCAGGGTATAAGCCTTCAATTGCTGCTCGCTGTCGAATTCACAATCCGTACTGGTGCACATGCCAGCGAGGAGCCCATAGCGCGCGGCTTTGAGGTTTATGTCAGTTTTGATTTCTTGTACGCTCCCTTTTTCCATGTTGACCACGCATCCACTGACGATTGCCCTCGCTTTTTTTTCGTCCATTTTCACTATCCAGTCATCAACAAACTCAACATAGCCACCGTTCTTGTAGACCTTATCGGCAAACTCGCGGCATTCGTCGTAGTGGGGATTCAGTTTTATCTGGCTGTAATCCGGAGGGGCCATATCGGCGCATCCAGCCAGGGTTGATATTGTTAATGGGATGAGCAATTTTTTAATCCTGTCCATAACCGTGAGGCTCCCTGTGGCTAAAAATTTATCGCTCGATGACGAGCTGGCGATGGCTACCCTTGTTTGTGTCTAAAGGCATATGAATAACAAGGCTATTTATTTTAATATTGATGAAAATTAAAAAACGTTCGGGGGTGGGCAAAATTGTCATTCCGGACAAAATCAGCCTGTTTACAGGAATATAATCAAGGATCTGTTATGGCTATTCTGTTGTTTGATTGGGGCGGTAGCGCGATAAAGTATGGCGTCTGGCAGCAAGGTGCATTAGCCGATACTGCGTCTATCAAGACGCCAGCCAGCTGGCCGGAGATGAAAGCGCAGCTGCTGAGCATCTGCCAGCAGTTTCAGCAACGCTATGAAATTGAGGGCGTCTCCATCAGCGCGCCGGGAAGCGTTGACGCGCAGCGCGGGGTGATTGGCGGACTGAGCGCCATTCCTTATATCCACCACTTTGCGATTGTCGAAGAGCTGGAGACGCTATTCTCGTTGCCGGTGTGCATTGAGAACGACGCCAATTCGGCGGGGATCGCCGAGGCGGCGCTGGGGGCGGGGCGTGACTATAACCACGTGCTATTTGTGATCGTCGGATCCGGCGTGGGCGGGGCGATCGTCGAAAACAAGGCCTTGCGGCGCGGCAGCCATCGCTATGCGGGAGAGTTTGGCCTGATGACGCTCGACGATGGGCAGACCTTTAGCGAGCTGGCCACCGCGGTGGCAATGGCGCGACGCTATGCGCAGAGAATGTCTCTGCCGATAGATTCGATCGCTGGCGCTGACGTGTTTCGCCTGGCGGAAGAGGGGGACGATATCGCACAGCAGGAAGTGGCGCAGTTTTACCACTGGATGGCCGTGGGGCTGTTTAATTTACAAGTGTGCTACGACCCTGACTGCCTGATTATCGGCGGCGGTATCTCCGCCAGCGATAAGATTTTTGCCGGTATTAAGCAGCGCCTGGCTGAACTGGTGCAAGAGAAAGAACTGGCAGAATTCCTGCCGCAGGTTCTGCTCTGCCAGTATCGTAACGAAGCCAACCTGATTGGCGCGGCGGTGAGCTTCGAGCAAAAACAGACGCGTTCGCGCTAAAACGCCACTTCGGAGAGTTCTGGTTTTCTCTCCCTGTTCAGTCAGCTAGCCTAAAGTGGTTAGGGTGATTTACCCGTCATACTTCAAGTTGCAGGTGTGTTGGCTATACTTGCTCACCCCAGTCACTTACTGGAGTAAGCTCCTGGTGTTCGCTGCGTCGCCGCCTGCCTGCAACTCGAATTATTTGGGGTATTATTTTTGACTGAATAACGGGAGAGAAACACGATGCAATTCAAACCACTCACTGCGGCGATTTTTACCGCTGCTGCACTGTTTACCGTCGCCGGGTGTTCAACCAATCAGTCGCTAAAAACTACCGATGGCAGAACCATTGTGACTGATGGCAAACCACAGGTAGATGAAGACACCGGGCTGGTGTCTTACAAAAACGCGGAAACTGGCCGCACCGAGCAGATCAATCGCGATCAGGTGAAATCGATGGATGAACTGGATAACTAAGCGTTATCCCTGGCCCCGCGAGAAGTGCGGCGGGGCCGGATGATTAAAGCAAGGCCTTGTCGATTTTGACGATAATCTTGCGCAGCGGCGCGCCCGCATCCATCGCCGCCATGGGCCGATGCAGTTCGCCAGGGAACAGGATTGCCAGCTCTTCAGGATGAAGATGAATCAGCGTTTCGCTGCTGATTGTCCGGCAAAATCCAATATCATGCGCCGTATTAAATGGCCCATCTTCTACGATCTCCAGACCCTTATTACCGGCACCGATAATTTCTTCGCCTTTCAGCACAATATGAATATCTATGTACTGACGATGATATTCCGGACGCTGCTCCGCGAGCGGTTTAGTGCTGCCTTCAACGACGGTAAAAAACAGATTATCACCATCGACGGTGTATTTCCCCGGCGGCAGAGCGTGCGGCTCCTGCTGCAGAACTGCCAGCAGCGCCTGACGGATGACCGGCGGGTAAAAGCTATTATTGGCGGCGGCGGTTAAGGTATCGATAATCATGCCGGGATCCCCTGTAATTGATGATGGTCGAGTAACGTGATGGAGTGCGCCACAATGCTCGCGACATCGGGCGCAATATCGACGGCTAAAATGTCGTTTTCGCTGGCGTCCGGGGTTTCCAGCGCGGCGAACTGGCTGCGAAGCAGGGCCTCCGGCATAAAGTGGCCCTTACGTGCTTGCATACGCTGCAAAATGCAGTCGTAGTCGCCGGTCAGCCACAGGAAGCGTAAATGGGGATTGCCCTCTCGCAGCTGGTCGCGGTAGCGCTTTTTCAGCGCCGAGCACACCAGCACGCCGGATTCGTTCTTCTGCCCGAGGCTGAAAATCACATCGCCGATACGTTCCAGCCACGGCTGGCGATCGTCATCATCAAGCGGTTGGCTGGCGGCCATTTTGACGATATTTTTGCGTGGATGCAGATCGTCGCCATCAATAAATTTTGCGCCAAGCGCCTGGGCTAAAGCCTGACCGACGGTGGTTTTGCCGGTCCCGGAGACGCCCATTAAAATAATGCATTGCCCTGCCATAGTGAGCTCCTTGTTCAGACGGCAACCAGCATCCCGCCGTCGACGAACAGCAGGTGGCCATTAACGAAATCCGAGGCTTTGGATGATAAAAAGACCGCTGCGCCAACCAGCTCCTGCGGGTCGCCCCAGCGGGCGGCGGGCGTACGTTTACACAGCCAGTCGGTGAATGCTTTATCATCAACCAGCGCCTGGGTCATGGCGGTTTTAAAGTAGCCTGGCGCAATACCGTTGACCTGGATGTTATAGCGCGCCAGCTCGACGCACATCCCACGGGTCAGCATTTTTACTGCGCCTTTCGCCGCAGCGTATGGGGTTATCGTGTCGCGCCCGAGTTCGCTCTGCATTGAGCAGATATTGACGATTTTTCCCTGCCGGCGGTCAATCATGCGTTTGGCGACGGCCTGGGAAACGAGAAATACGGCGGTTTGGTTGACCGAAATAACGTCGTTCCACTCCTGTACCGGAAATTCGGTAAACGGGTGGCGGCGCTGAATTCCGGCATTATTAAATAACACGTCAATTACGCCAATTTCATTTTCAATTTGATTAATGGCTTTTTCTACGGAATCGGCATCGGTAACGTTAAATACTGCCGCATGTGCGATAGCGCCTTCATCGCGTAATTTCATTACCGCATCATCAGCGCGCGATGCCGAAATATCGTTAATAATAATTTCTGCACCATATTGCGCAAGGCCCTGCGCCATGACAAAACCAATACCCTGTCCCGCGCCAGTAATTAAAATACGTTTGCCTTGTAAGCTGAAAAGATCTTTCATCTTGATATCCTGATTAACGGCTGAATATATACCCGTCATACTTCAACGTAAGTGGAATAACCTGTGCTCTATCTCACGGATTTTCGACGGGTAAAACTGTGATGCAGATCACTCAAAATCATGTTACTAAAAGGGGTTACGTTAAACGTGAAGCGGGGCGGAAATTACCGTCGCTCAGCGGGTTAACCGGACAGCGGTAAGATTCTCTTTTCAACCAGCGGCAGGCATAATGGCCTGATGCAGTGGATGTATTTGACAGGCCGATAGATGAAAGCACAACGCATTACGCTCAATGATATTGCAGCGCTGGCGGGCGTAACCAAAATGACCGTTAGCCGCTATTTACGCACGCCGGATAAAGTGAAGCCTGAAACGGCGGAGCGTATCGCCAGCGTCATTGCCGAAATCGGCTATGAGCCGGATCCCGATAACCCGGCGATGATTAGCGTTGCCGTTCCGCGTATTGGCGTACTTATTCCCTCCTTTCATAATCAAATTTTTGCCGATCTGCTGGCCGGGATTGAATCAGTCACCGCAGCCCACGGCTACCAGACGCTGGTGGTGAACTATGATTACGACCGCCAGCGTGAAGAGGAACAAATTGCCGCCGTGCTGGCCTTCAACGTCAAAGGTCTGCTGCTAACCGAGTCGGCCCACACGCTACGGGCGGATAAATACCTCAATGCGGCGAAAATTCCCGTGGCTGAAGTGATGGGGCTGACGGACAACGTCGGGCGCATTAATGTCGGCTTCGATAACGTCAAAGCCGGATTTGATATGACCAATATGCTGCTGGCGAGCGGCAAGCGGCGGGTTATCTACTTTGGCTCGATGTCTGACGTGCGCGACGAGCAGCGCTACGCGGGTTACTGCCAGGCGATGACCAGTGCCGGATTGCCGCAGGGACGTATCGCACCGAATAAGGTATCGTCGGTATCGATAGGGACTGGAATGATGACCCTGGCGCGGCAGATGTATGCCGATATGGACGCAATTTTGTGTACCAATGACGATCTGGCGGTCGGCGTGTTACAGGAGTGCCTCGCTTCCGGTATCAATGTACCGCAGGAGCTGGCGATCGCCGGTTTTCATGGCCTGGAGATTGGGCAGATAGTGTCCCCGCGTCTTGCCAGCGTGCTGACCCCGCGCTTTGAAATGGGTAAAGTCGCGACAGAGATCTTAATTAAGAAAATCAAAGGACTGCCTACCATTGAAAAAGTGGATCTGCATTATCGGCTGTCGATGGGGGAAACGATTTAAACCTGGTAGAGCGCAGATAGCGCGGTGTTAGCAGAAAGTTAACGCATTGCCCACAGCCCACCTGCAGAAGGCCGGTTTTGTCTTAGCGATCACGGAGAGCGTAACAGCTATTTTTAACACGATTCAGCGTGACGCAGATCGCAAAAAACCACACAGAAAACCCGTTTGATAGTGACTACCGTCGTACTGAACTATCAAACAGGTGATCTGATGAATAATGCTATTACCCGCGCCGTCCTTTTAGTGGCCCCCGTTATTGACACTCTGCAGGCGCAACTGGCCGCCGAGTTTCCGCTGTATCGCCTGTATGAGCAGGAAGACCCGATCGCTTTTCTGCGCGAGCAGGGGGAGAACATTGCTGCCGTCGTGACCCGAGGCGATGTTGGCGTACAGAATAGCGTTCTGGAGCTGCTGCCGCACGTTGGGTTGATTGCTATCTTCGGCGTGGGTACTGATGCCGTCGATGTAGATTTCGCGCGTTCCCGGCAAATTGCCGTCTCTATCACTTCCGGCGTGTTGACCAACGATGTTGCCGACCTGGCGATGGGGCTGTTGCTGGCCGGTTCGCGTCAGCTGTGTCAGGGCGATCGTTTTGTACGAGAAGGGCGCTGGCTGAACGGCGGACTGCCGCTGGCAACCCAGGTGAGCGGCAAACGCATTGGCCTGCTGGGGATGGGCAATATCGGTCAGGCTATCGCCCGCCGCGCGAGCGGATTCGATATGGAAGTGCTCTATACCGATCGCAAAAAGGTTAAAGGACTGCGCTATCAGTGGTGCGCGGATCTGCACACGCTGGCCCACGAAAGCGACTTTCTGGTGATCGCGGCTTCGGGCGGCGAAGCTAACCGCGGGCTGATTGATGCTTCCGTGTTTAACGTCATGCCGAAACACGCCTGGCTGATTAATATCGCCCGTGGCTCGCTGGTGGACGAAAAAGCGCTGATTCATGCGTTACAAAACGGTGTTATCGCCGGAGCGGGTCTTGATGTCTTCGAAGATGAGCCAAACGTACCGGCTGAACTCATTGCGCTCGATAATGTGGTCCTGCAACCGCACGTTGCCAGCGCCACTCACGAGACGCGGCAGAAAATGAGCGATGTGGTATACGCCAACGTAGTCGCTTATTTCTCCGGTGCGGAATTACCCAACGCGATTAATTAATTATCATCTCTTTTTCTCTGCCCCTACGCTCACTTTATTACAATGATAACCTCTGCATAGAGAGTGCGATATATGAACGATAAAATTCCCAGCACCCGCTGGCTGCGTATTATTACGCCGGTGTTGATCGCCTGTATTATTTCGTTTATGGACCGGGTTAATATTAGCTTTGCGCTGCCCGGTGGAATGGAAACCGATTTAGGTATTACCAGCCAGATGGCCGGTGTCGCCAGCGGAATATTTTTTATTGGCTATTTATTTTTGCAAATTCCCGGCGGCAGAATTGCGGTAAACGGCAGTGGGAAGAAATTTATTGCCTGGTCGCTGGTGGCCTGGGCGGTGGTCTCTATCGCCACCGGTTTTGTCACGCACGAATATCAGCTGCTGGTGCTGCGTTTTATTCTCGGCGTTTCTGAAGGGGGAATGCTGCCGGTAGTGTTGACCATGATCAGCAACTGGTTCCCGGAGAAAGAGATCGGTCGGGCGAATGCTTTCGTGATGATGTTTGCCCCGCTGGGCGGCATGCTGACCGCGCCGGTGTCGGGTGCGATTATCGCGGCGCTCGACTGGCGCTGGCTGTTTATTATCGAAGGTCTGCTGTCGATAGTGGTGCTGGTGGTGTGGTGGTTTATGATTAGCGACCGTCCGGAAGAGGCGCGCTGGTTGCCGGAAAGTGAACGCCATTATCTGGTCAGCACCCTGGCCGCCGAGCGGGCGGCGAAGCTGGCGGAAGCGCCGGTAAGCAACGCGCCGGTCAAAGACGTGTTTCGCAACCCTGGCCTGATGAAGCTGGTGATCCTCAACTTCTTCTACCAGACCGGTGATTATGGCTACACGCTGTGGCTGCCGACCATCCTGAAGGGGCTGACCGGCGGTAGCATGGCCAGCGTCGGGTTCCTCGCCATACTGCCGTTCATGGCGACGCTGGCAGGGATCTACGTGATTTCGCTGTTCAGCGACCGCAGCGGCAAACGCCGTCTGTGGGTTCGTTTCTCGCTTTACTGCTTCGCAGCGGCGCTGGTGGCCTCGGTATTATTGCGTGAACATGTGGTGGCGGCCTATATCGCGCTGGTGGTCTGCGGCTTCTTCCTGAAATCGGCAACCAGCCCCTTCTGGTCGATGCCTGGACGTATCGCCTCGCCGGAGGTAGCCGGTAGCGCGCGCGGCGTGATTAACGGCCTGGGTAACCTTGGTGGGTTCTGCGGTCCTTATCTGGTGGGGGTGATGATTTATCTTTACGGGCAGAACGTGGCGGTTTGCGCACTGGCCGGATCGTTAATTATTGCCGGGACCATTACCTTCCTGCTGCCGAAGAAGTGCGACCTCGATACCACTCAGCCGGATGTCGCGGCCACCAAACAACCGCGGAATGCGTAACACTATGAGATTAAACCCTAAATAATTCGAGTTGCTTAAAGGCGGCAAGGGAGTAAATCCCCGGGAGCATAGATAACTATGTGACTGGGGTGAACGCGCGTAGCCAACGCATAAGCAACTTGAAGTATGACGGGTATAAATCACACTTATCATTGTAAGCGATTCAATTAACTGTCTACACTCTTGCTGATTACAACAAGAGCTAACGCAGGCTAATCAATGATTCTCATAATTTATGCGCACCCTTATCCGCAGCACTCGCATGCGAATAAGCGGATGCTTGAGCAGGCAGGGACGCTTGATGGCGTAGAGATACGCTCCCTCTATCAACTTTACCCCGATTTCAATATCGATATCGCCGCCGAACAGGCGGCGCTGGCCCGCGCCGATCTGGTTATCTGGCAGCATCCGATGCAGTGGTACAGCGTGCCGCCGCTACTGAAGCTGTGGATGGATAAGGTGTTATCGCACGGCTGGGCATACGGCCACAATGGTATCGCGCTGCGCGGGAAATCGCTGATGTGGGCGGTGACCACCGGTGGCGGCGAAAGCCACTTTGCTATCGGTTCATTCCCCGGTTTTGACGTTCTGGCGCAACCGCTGCAGGCGACGGGTCTGTACTGCGGGATGAAATGGCTGCCGCCGTTTGCCATGCATTGCACCTTTGTCTGCGATGACGAAACTCTTCAGGCGCAAGCGCGCCACTATCGGCAACGCTTAATTGAATGGCAGGAGGCGCACAATAATGGATAGCCATACGCTCATACAGGCGCTCATCTATTTGGGGTCCGCGGCGCTGATTGTGCCGATTGCCGTACGTCTTGGGCTGGGGTCGGTGCTCGGCTACTTAATCGCTGGCTGTATTATTGGCCCGTGGGGGCTACGGCTGGTCACCGATGCCGAGTCGATTCTGCATTTTGCCGAAATCGGCGTGGTGCTGATGCTTTTTGTTATTGGCCTGGAACTGGATCCTCAGCGTCTCTGGAAGCTGCGCGCTTCGGTATTTGGCGGCGGGGCGTTGCAGATGGTGGTCTGCGGGGCGCTGATCGGCCTGTTCTGTATGTCGCTAGGCCTGCGCTGGCAGGTAGCGGAGCTGATTGGCATGACGCTGGCGCTCTCCTCAACGGCGATCGCTATGCAGGCGATGAACGAACGTAACCTGACGGTGACGCAGCTGGGCCGGAGCGCCTTTGCGGTGTTGCTGTTCCAGGATATCGCGGCAATTCCGCTGGTGGCGATGATCCCGCTGCTGGCGGCGAGCGGCGGTTCAACGACGCTGGGGGCGTTTGCTCTGTCAGCGCTGAAGGTGGCGGGCGCGCTGGCGCTGGTGGTGGCGCTCGGCCGCTATCTGACGAGGCCAATGCTGCGCTTTGTCGCGCGCTCCGGCCTGCGTGAGGTGTTCAGCGCCGTGGCCTTGTTCCTGGTGTTTGGCTTCGGGCTGCTGCTGGAAGAAGTTGGGCTGTCGATGGCGATGGGGGCGTTCCTTGCCGGAGTATTACTGGCAAGCTCCGAGTACCGTCATGCGCTGGAAAGCGATATTGAGCCGTTTAAAGGCCTGCTGCTGGGGTTGTTTTTTATCGGCGTCGGGATGTCTATCGACTTCGGTACCCTGGTGACTCACCCGCTGCGCATTCTTATTCTGCTGGTGGGTTTCCTGGTTATCAAGTCCGTGATGCTGTGGCTGATTGCTAAACCGTTAGGCGTACCGCGCGCCCAGCGTCGCTGGTTTGCGGTACTGCTGGGGCAGGGAAGTGAGTTTGCTTTTGTGGTGTTCGGCGCAGCGCAGATGGCCGATGTGTTGGATAGCGAGTGGGCGAAGGCGCTGACCCTGGCCGTTGCGCTATCAATGGCGGCGACGCCAATCCTGCTGGTATTGCTGACCCGTCTGGAAAAATCCGCCAGCGGCCAGGAGCGTGAAGCCGATGAGATTGATGAAGAGCAACCGCGAGTCATCATCGCCGGATTCGGGCGCTATGGGCAGATTGCTGGTCGCGTGCTGCTCTCCAGCGGCGTGAAGATGGTTATCCTCGATCACGACCCCGACCACGTCGATACCCTGCGTAAGTTTGATATGAAGGTGTTTTACGGCGACGCGACGCGGGTTGATCTGCTGGAATCCGCAGGGGCGGAAAAAGCGGAAGTGCTGATTAACGCCATCGACGATCCGCAGACCAGCCTGCAGCTGGCGGAGCTGGCAAAAGAACACTTCCCGCATCTGCAGATAATCTCCCGCGCCCGCGATGTCGATCATTACATCAAACTGCGCCAGGCCGGCGTCGAAGCGCCGGAACGTGAAACTTTCGAAGCGGCGCTGAAATCCGGGCGTATGACCCTGGAGGCGCTAGGTCTGGGGGCGTACGAGGCTCGCGAACGAGCTGACCTGTTCCGCCGTTTCAACCTGCAAATGGTTGAAGAGATGGTAGCGATGGCGGAAAACGATGCGGCATCCCGAGTGGCGGTGTTCAAGCGTACCAGCGATATGCTGACAGGCATTATCAACGAAGATCGTAATCATCTGTCGCTGGTGCAGCGTCACGGTTGGCAGGGGACGGAAGAGGGGCGGCACACGGGTGACGTCGCTGATGAGCCGCAGGATAAGCCCTCGGCATAAAGTGCATTCAGGGTGTTACGCTAGCTTTACAAGTAACAATTTGTTTTCAATTTAGATCCTGTTCTGGCGGCTCACGTGGCTTACGTGGGCTTGCCAGCAAATCTTAAAATTTTCTGATTCTTTACTCTCCGCCCAGTCGACGAAGTATTACGCTTTCCGTATAGTGGCGGCAATTTTTTGCATTCGGGAATTAATCAATGATCAGTCTGATTGCGGCGTTAGCGGTAGATCGCGTCATCGGTATGGAAAACGCCATGCCATGGAACCTGCCTGCCGATCTCGCCTGGTTTAAGCGCAATACCTTAAACAAACCGGTAGTGATGGGTCGTTTGACCTGGGAATCCATCGGTCGCCCGTTACCGGGACGTAAAAATATCGTGATTAGCAGCCAGCCCGGTACCGACGATCGCGTGCAGTGGGTAAAATCGGTCGACGAAGCCATTGCCGCCTGCGGCGATGTTGAAGAGATGATGGTGATCGGCGGTGGTCGCGTTTACGAGCAGTTTCTGCCGAAAGCGCATAAGCTCTATCTGACGCATATTGATGCGGAAGTGGAAGGCGATACCCATTTCCCGGATTACGATCCGGATGAGTGGGAGTCGGTATTCAGCGAGTTTCACGACGCTGATGCGCAGAACTCCCACAGCTACTGCTTCGAGATTCTGGAGCGTCGTTAAAGCTTTCCCCGGTGGCTATGGCTCACCGGGGGACTTTTCTCAGGAAGCGATCGCTTCGCCTTCATCAAGATTAGTCTGCCGGTTCGAAGGTTGCGTGAAGTATGTCTTATCTTCCCAGCGCAGACAGGTGAGATCGCCGCCCCAGCAGCAGCCGGTATCCAGCGCGTAAATCCCTTCCGGCGTCCCTTTTCCTTCCAGCGAAGCCCAATGACCAAAGGCAATGCTGTACTCGCTGGCCACCGGGCCAGGAATAGCAAACCACGGTTTGAGCGGCGCGGGGGCATTTTCCGGCGCCTCTTTGGCATACATATCCAACTGTCCGTTAGGAAAACAGTAGCGCATGCGGGTAAAGGCGTTAGAGATAAAGCGCAGGCGCGCCAGACCGCTGAGTTCGTTGCTCCAGTTGTTCGGCATATCGCCGTACATGGCATCGAGGAAGAAGGGATAGGAATCGCTGGAGAGTACGGCTTCCACATCGCGAGCGCACTGTTTGGCGGTTTCCAGGTCCCACTGTGGGGTGATCCCGGCATGAGCCATCACCAGCTTTTTCTCTTCATCGATTTGCATCATCGGCTGACGCCGCAGCCAGTTGAGCAGTTCGTCGGCATCCGGCGCTTCAAGCAGCGATTTCAGTCGGTCTTTCGGTTTGTTGCGGCTGATACCGGCAAAGACCGCCAGCAGATGCAGGTCGTGATTGCCCAGCACAATGCGTACGCTATCGCCAAGCAGTTTCACGAAACGCAGTACTTCGAGTGAACCAGGGCCGCGCGCGACCAGGTCGCCCGTGAGCCACAGCGTATCAACCTCAGGATTAAACTCCACCTGCTCTAATAATGCGATCAGTTCATCGTAGCAACCGTGAACGTCGCCAATAAGGTATGTAGACATTGTTTTAATGGATGAGAGTGGGTACTGCGAGACGGAAAACAGGGACGTCAATGGAGAACGGCGCGCCGTTCACATCGATCATCTCATAATGTCCCTGCATGGTGCCCAGCGGCGTTTCAATAACCGCGCCGCTGGTATATTGAAATTCGCCACCGGCCGGAATATGCGGCTGCTCGCCGACAACCCCTTCACCCTGTACTTCGGTCTCACGACCGTGGCCGTTGGTGATAAGCCAGTAGCGACCAAGAAGCTGAACCTGAGTCCGCCCCAGATTACGTATGGTGACGGTATAAGCGAAGACGTAGCGCTCTTCTTCGGGAGAAGATTGCGATTCGATATAGACGCTTTGCACCTGCACACAAACTCGGGGCGAATTAATCATGGTTAGCTCTCCTTGGTGGACGCGTTCTCAGATAACCAGTTAGCTAGCTGACAGTACTGCGCCACGGAAATATTCTCTGCGCGTTTCGCCGGATCGATACCCAGTTCGGTCAGAACCTCAACGCTGAACAGATTGCCGAGACTGTTGCGGATCGTTTTTCGACGCTGGTTAAACGCTTCGGTCGTGATACGGCTCAGTACGCGCACTTCTTTCACCGGATGCGGCAGCGTGCGGTAAGGCACCAGGCGCACCACGGCGGAATCGACTTTAGGCGGCGGCGTAAAGGCGCTCGGCGGGACTTCAAGCACCGGGATAATCTGGCAGTAGTACTGCGCCATTACGCTTAGTCGACCATACGCCTTACTGTTCGGCCCGGCAACCAGACGATTGACCACCTCTTTTTGCAGCATAAAGTGCATATCGGCAATGGCATCAGTATAGCTGAACAGATGGAACATCAGCGGGGTCGAAATGTTGTACGGCAGGTTGCCGAATACGCGCAGCGGCTGGCCCATGTTCTGCGACAGCTCGCCGAAGTTCATGGTCATCGCATCTTGCTGATAAATCGTTAGCTTCGGTCCGAGGAACGGATGCGTTTGCAGTCGCGCGGCCAGATCGCGGTCCAGCTCGATAACGGTCAGCTGGTCGAGACGCTCGCCAACCGGTTCGGTCAGCGCGGCGAGGCCGGGGCCGATTTCAACAATCGCCTGACCTTTCTGCGGGTTGATGGCCGAGACAATGCTGTCGATCACAAACTGATCGTTGAGAAAGTTTTGCCCGAAGCGTTTACGGGCTAAGTGGCCCTGATGGACTCGATTATTCATTGAGTATTAACAATCATTTTGATGGCGAGATTAAGCGCCGTGATAAAACTGCCGACTTCCGCTTTCCCCTGGCCCGCAAGTTCAAGCGCGGTGCCATGGTCAACGGAAGTGCGAATAAATGGTAAACCGAGCGTAATATTCACGCCGCGGCCAAAGCCCTGGTATTTTAGCACGGGCAGGCCCTGATCGTGATACATCGCGAGTACCGCATCGGCATGGTCGAGATATTTTGGCTGAAACAGGGTGTCTGCCGGGAGCGGGCCGCTCAGATTCATGCCCTTTGCGCGCATCTCTTCCAGCACCGGAATAATGGTATCGATCTCTTCTGTGCCCATATGGCCGCCTTCGCCCGCGTGCGGGTTCAGGCCGCAAACCAGCACGTGCGGATCTTTAATGCCAAATTTGGTCCGCAGATCGTGATGCAGGATAGTGATGATTTCGCGCAGCAGCTCAGGCGTAATCGCATCGCTTATCGCTTTAAGCGGCAGGTGAGTGGTCACCAGCGCCACGCGCAGCTCTTCGGTTGCCAGCATCATCACCACTTTACTGGCCTGCGAGCGCTCTTCGAAGAATTCGGTATGGCCGGTAAAAGCGATACCGGCATCGTTGATAATCCCCTTATGTACCGGCCCGGTAATCAACGCGGCGAATTCGCGGTTCAGACAGCCATCGCAGGCGCGAGCCAGCGTTTCCACCACGTAGCTTCCGTTGCTCACGTTGAGCAGGCCTGGTTCAACAGGCGCATTGAGCGCAACGGGGAGAAGCGTCAGGGTGCCTGCGCGCTGCGGCGTAGCGGGAACGGTGGGGTCGTAAGGCAGAAGAGATAAAGGAAGACCGAGCAGCTTCGCCCGGTCAGATAACAGCGCGCCATCGGCGCAAATCACCAGCTCTACCGGCCAGTCGCGTTGTGCAAGCTGCACCACGAGGTCGGGGCCAATCCCGGCGGGTTCACCGGGAGTGATAACAACTCGATTCATACACTTCATCCTTCAGGCTTCTCACTGGCTACGTTTCGTCGCCCTGGTCAGAGACCGGGGCGATTTGCTAGCCGCCTCGATACACCCTGAGTGATGTTGTGTATGAGGCTAATGCTATTAGTTGCTCAGAACCTTAACGTAGGCGCTGGCGCGCTGTTCTTGCATCCAGGTCGCCGCTTCTTCAGAGAATTTACGGTTCATCAGCATGCGGTAAGCACGGTCTTTCTGCGCGGCGTCGGTTCTGTCGACGTTGCGGGTATCCAGCAGCTCAATCAGGTGCCAGCCAAAGGAGGAGTGAACCGGCGCGCTGGTCTGGCCTTTGTTGAGGCGTAGAATCGCGTCGCGGAAGGCCGGATCGAAGATATCCGGCGTCGCCCAACCTAAATCACCGCCCTGGTTAGCAGAGCCTGGGTCTTCCGAAAACTCTTTAGCCGCTTTCGCAAAGGTAGTTTTTCCGCTCTTAATGTCAGCCGCGATCTGTTCAAGCTTCGCCCGAGCCTGATCGTCGTTCATGATCGGCGACGGTTTCAGCAGGATATGGCGGGCGTGAACTTCGGTAACCGAGATGTTTTTGCTGCCGCCGCGCATATCGTTAATTTTCAGGATATGGAAGCCAACGCCGGAACGTACCGGACCGACGATGTCGCCTTTTTTCGCTGTGCTCAGCGCCTGGGCGAAGATACCCGGCAGCTCCTGAATACGACCCCAGCCCATCTGGCCGCCTTTCAGCGCCTGCTGGTCGGCAGAATAGGTGATAGCTAATTTGCCGAAGTCTGCACCGCTGCGCGCCTGCTCAACGACTGAGTTTGCCTGGTCCTGAGCCTCTGCAACCTGCTCGGAGGTCGGGTTTTCCGGCAGCGGGATCAGGATGTGGCTGAGATTCAGCTCGGTGCTGGCGTCGTTCTGATCGCCAATCTGTTTTGCCAGAGTTTCAACTTCCTGCGGCAGAACGGTGATGCGACGACGCACTTCGTTGTTACGCACTTCCGAAATCGTCATCTCTTTGCGAATCTGACTACGGTAGGTGTTGTAGTTAATGCCATCGTAGGCCAGACGGCTGCGCATCTGATCCATGGTCATATTGTTTTGTTTCGCGATGTTGGCGATAGCCTGGTCGAGCTGATCGTCAGAGATCTTCACGCCCATTTTCTGGCCCATCTGCAGGACTATCTGGTCCATGATCAGACGCTCAAGGATCTGATGACGCAGGGTTGCATCATCCGGCAGCTGCTGCCCGGCCTGGCCGGCGTTAAGCTTTACCGATTGCATCAAACCATCGACGTCGCTTTCCAGAACAACGCCATTATTGACGACAGCCGCTACTTTATCGACAACCTGCGGGGCAGCGAAACTGGTATTCGCGATCATGGCGATACCGAGAAGCAGCGTTTTCCAGTTCTTCATACTTTTTCCATTTCAATTAACCGCAATTGCGGGTTACGTTTTAAACCAGCCACATCACAGGGAGCTCTGGTACGGTAAAATGTTCGAACGCAGCATTTGCTGAGTGCCGAGACCGTAATTGGAGCTCAGGCCGCGCAGCTCAATGTTAAAGCCGAAGGTGTTATCGTATTTGCTTTCGCTGCTGCTGTTATCCCAGCCGTTGATCTTACGTTCATAGCCGACGCGGATAGCGTAGCAGCAGGAGCTATACTGCACCCCTAACATCTGGTTCGCTGACTTTCTGGTATTCGTGTCGTAGTAGTACGCGCCAACGACGGCCCAACGATCGACGATTGGCCAGCTGGCGGTCATCCCCACCTGCGAAATACCATCTTTATACTGCTTAGCGGTGGAATACGAAGGCAGAGTCGCCTGAATATATTCCGGGCTCGCGTAACGATAGTTAAGTTGTACTAAACGGTTTTCGTCGCGACGGTATTCCACGGTTCCGCTACCGGTAGCGACGTTATCCAGACGTGTATCGTACTGAATTCCCCCGCGTAAACCCCAGTCATCGGTGATGCGCCAGTAGGTATCGCCAGCCCATACCAGTGAACCTCGCGTGTCGTTATTCTCCCAGTTGATGTTGTCATCACCGGTACGCGACTCGGTGAAATAGTAGATTTGACCAACGGAAATATTAAAACGTTCAACTGCGGCGGAATCATAAACGCGAGATGTGACGCCGGTAGTGAGTTGGTTGGCAGAGGCAATGCGGTCGAGGCCGCTGTATGAACGGTCGCGGAACAGGCCGCTGTAGTCTGATTGCAGCAACGTTGAGTCGTAGGTGCCAATATGGCTCTGGTCACGATACGGAATATACAGATACTGCATACGCGGTTCGAGCGTCTGGGTATAGCTCTCCTGCATATCGCGCTCGAAAACCATTTTGCCATCGACTTTAAACTGCGGCATCACGCGGTTTGCCGAATCCTTCAGAGCATTTGCGGAATTAAGCGCATTTTGATTTGAGTCTGAAGGATTATTGTTGTACTGCCGCTTAGCGTAAGCGCGGTATTCATCGATGTTGTTCTGCTGATAGTGGGTTGCCAGCAGCTTCGCCTCAGTATTGATGCTTCCCCAGCCGTTAGACAGCGGCAGGTTGATGGTTGGCTCGAAGTGAAGACGGGTCGCTTCCGGCATATTACTGTTCGAGTTAACAAAATGCACAGCTTGCCCGTAAAAATGGGTATCAAACGGGCCGACGTCGTTCTGGTAGTAGTTCACGTCCAACTGCGGCTCGGCGGAGTAAGCGTTGCTGGAGTCGCGGTCAAAGACCTGGAACTGCTTGGTGGATACGGTGGCGTCAAAGTTCTGATTTGCATAGCCTGCGCTGAGTTTTTGCGTAGCGTAGCCATCGGTACTTGAACCGTATTTGGAGCTGAAATCGTTAAAGTAGTCCGGGTCGCTGACTTTGGTGTAGTCGGCGTTAAAACGCCACACCTGATCTACGACGCCAGAATGGTTCCAGTAGAACAGCCAGCGGCGGCTGTTGCTGTCGCCAGAGTGATCGTCCTCGTAAACTTTATCCGACGGCAGGTAATCGAATTCGATTAAGCCTGCTCCTGCCTGAGTCAGATAGCGGAATTCGTTTTCCCACATCACGCCGCCGCGCTTGCTCATATAGTGCGGGGTCAGCGTGGCATCGAAGTTCGGGGCGATGTTCCAGTAGTAAGGAAGATAGAACTCCGCGCCGTTCTTGGTGCTGTATTTGGCGTTGGGGATCAGGAAGCCTGAGCGGCGCTTGTCGCCCACCGGCAGCTGCAGGTAGGGGCTGTAAAAAATCGGCACGGAACCGAGCTTAAAGCGCGCGTTCCAGATCTCCGCCACCTGCTCTTCGCGGTCGTGGATAACTTCGCTGCCGACGACGCTCCAGGTGTCAGAACCCGGCAGACAGGAGGTAAAGCTGCCGTTTTCTAAGATGGTGTAGCGGTTTTCGCCGCGCTGTTTCATTAGGTCTGCGGTACCGCGCCCCTGACGACCGACCATTTGGTAATCGCCCTGCCAGACGTTGGTATCTTTGGTGTTGAGATTCGACCAGGCTTTCGGCCCTTTAAGGATCACCTGGTTGTCGTCATAGTGAACATTACCGAGGGCATCAACCGTGCGCACCGGCTGCGGTTGACCTGCGGCCTGCTGCTGGTGAAGCTGAACCTCATCGGCCTGCAGGCGGCTGTTTCCCTGATTGATATCAACGTTGCCGGTAAATACGGCGTTATCAGGGTAATTGCCTTTCGCATGGTCGGCATCGATCGTCACCGGCAGGTCGTTAGGTTTCCCTTCGACCAAAGGACGATTGTAGCTTGGGACGCCAAGCATACACTGCGTGGCGAGATCGGCAGCGAGACCCTGCTGGCTATACAAGGCGCTGGCAATCATGGTGGCCAGGAGGCTGGGAATACGTTTTTTCATACGTTGTATTTGTTGTTCCGTCATCGTGTGGCAGCGGCTTGCAAACGGTCAGAGCCTAACGTACTCATCTTAATCGCGCTAGTGTTAATCCTGCCCGTTTACTTCCCGAGCGTTAGGCACCGTGTAGAATGACGAGTATGATAAAGCAAATTATAGGCTATGTCCCACAATTGACCGAGGCGTCAGCGCTTTGTAACGTGCGGTCATATATAGCTTAACTGGCGGCAGAGAGATTGGGGAGTCTATGCAGTATTTGGGTAAAATAATTGGCGTTGCGGTTGCGTTGATGATGGGGGGCGGCTTCTGGGGCGTGGTGCTGGGCTTTTTAGTCGGGCATATGTTTGACCGTGCGCGCAGTCGCCGGCTGAATGTTTTTGCCAACCAGCAGGAGCGCCAGTCGCTGTTCTTCTCCACCACTTTCGAAGTGATGGGGCATCTGACCAAATCTAAAGGCCGCGTCACCGAAGCCGATATTCATGTCGCCAATTTGCTGATGGATCGGATGAATCTGCACGGCGAAGCGCGAACTGCGGCTCAGCACGCATTTCGGGTAGGGAAATCAGACGATTACCCGCTGCGTGAGAAAATGCGCCAGCTGCGCAGCGTCTGCTTTGGCCGTTTCGATTTGATTCGGATGTTTCTGGAAATTCAGCTGCAGGCGGCCTTCGCCGACGGTGAGCTGCATCCGAATGAGCGCGAGGTTTTGTTTGTCATCGCCGATGAGCTGGGCATTTCTCGCGCCCAGTTCGAGCAGTTCCTGCGTATGATGCAGGGCGGCGCCCAGTTTGGCGGCGGTTCGCAGCAGCAATCGTACGGTCAGCACGGCGGCAATGCCGGCTGGCAGCAGGCGCAGCGCGGACCAACCCTCGAAGATGCCTGTAACGTATTAGGGGTGAAGCCAACCGACGACGCCGCGACCGTCAAGCGCGCCTACCGTAAGCTGATGAGCGAGCACCATCCGGATAAGCTGGTGGCGAAAGGTCTGCCGCCGGAAATGATGGAGATGGCTAAGCAAAAAGCGCAGGAGATCCAGAAAGCCTGGGAGCTGATTAAAGAGCAGCGCGGGTTTTAAGACTCTATCCTTTGGCGCTTTTTCGGGCGATATTGTTTAAAGGCATCGATTTTTATTATCAGTACGATGAATGTTCCTCTTCTTCATGATTCACCAGTTACTTCCGGATATGATTTAACTCTGTGGTAACAGGTAAATCTGTCATTTTCCGCTTCGGGGCGCAGAAAATTTCTGCGCCCCGTCTCCAAAACAGGGATCGTTTAGCGATACAATCAGCGCCATTAATCGCTACTGCGACGGCAGCCCGAACGCTGCCATTTATTAAGTGAGGAGAGGAACAAATGTCAGTGGATAGTCTCGCCCGTATGGGCGTAAGCATGGAAGCGCTGCTGGCGGCGAAAGAGCTGCGTGCGGCTCGCCAGGCCGACTGGTTAGCCCATTATCAACAGCCGGTGATTTCGCTGACCCTGGTGACGCCGGGCGCGGTGAAAGACAGCATTCGCTACCGTAATACCATGGGCGTAGCGCTGCAGGCCTGCGATCAGATGCTGTGGCAACACCGTTGGAAAACGCTGGATCGCCAGGTGCTGTGGCTGCCGACCGGGCCGGAAGCGCTGTGGTGCATTGATCATACCGCCAGCGAAGTTAAAGCGTTCTGTACTGACCTCGAGCAGACCCACCCGCTGGGCCGCCTGTGGGATATCGACGTGATTTGCCCGAAAAATGGCCTGGTTGGCCGTCAGTCAATGGGTGAAAACCAGCGCCGCTGCCTGCTGTGCGACGAACCTGCGCATGCCTGTGCCCGCAGCCGCCGTCATGACACCGATCAGGTTGTTGCTCGCGTTGAGCAGATGATTGATGCGTGGTTTGCCCGCGATTAACGTGAACGTCTCGTTTGCTGAATAAGCGATGGGATAGCCCGGGTGAGCCGCTAGCGGCACGACCCGGGACAGATCTGAACGGTCAGAAATCGACCGGTGCGCGAAACGTCATCGTGTTTCCGAACGAAGGGTGGGTGATGGTCAGCGTTTCGGCGTGCAGCAGCAGACGCTGCGCCATAGCCAACGCTTCCGGCGAGGCATAAAAGCGGTCGCCAAGAATCGGATGGCCCAGCGCCAGCATATGTACGCGCAGCTGATGCGAACGTCCGGTAATCGGCTTCAGGCGCACGCGGGCGGTATTATCCTCCGCGTACTCCAGCACTTCATACTCGGTTTGCGCCGCTTTGCCGGTTTCGTAACACACCTTCTGCTTTGGCCGGTTCGGCCAGTCGCAAATTAGCGGTAAATCAACCAGACCTTCCGCTTTTTCCGGGTGCCCCCATATGCGGGCGACATACTGCTTTTTCGGCTCGCGTTCGCGGAACTGACGCTTTAGCTCGCGCTCGGCCGCTTTGGTCAGGGCCACCACAATCACGCCGCTGGTGGCCATATCCAGCCGGTGCACCGACTCCGCCTGCGGGAAGTCGCGCTGAATGCGCGTCATCACGCTGTCTTTGTGCTCAGCAAGCCGACCCGGCACGGACAACAAGCCGCTCGGCTTGTTAACCACTATAATATGCTCATCCTGGTAGAGGATTACCAGCCAGGGATCCTGCGGCGGATTGTAGTTTTCCATCGCCATCTTCGCGTTCCGTTACTGGTGAGTGACCACGATTAAGCGCAGCGCATCAAGACGCCAGCCCGCCTGAGCCAGTGCGTCCATAACCTGCTGACGGTTGCTCTCGATAGCCGCCAGTTCATCATCGCGGATGTTCGGGTTAACGGCACGCAGCGCTTCAAGGCGCGATAGTTCAGCGGTTAGTTTATCGTCAGCTTCTTGACGAGCGGCGTCGATCAGCGCCTGGGCCGCTTTTGCGACCTGGCCTTCGCCCTGCTGCAAAATCGCATGAACGTCCTGCTGAACAGCGTTGACCAGTTTGCTGCCGGTATGGCGGTTAACCGCGCTCAGCTGGCGGTTAAAGCTTTCAAACTCCACCTGACCGGCGAGGTTGTTGCCGTTTTTGTCGAGCAGCATGCGCACCGGCGTCGGCGGCAGGAAGCGGTTGAGCTGTAGATGCTTCGGCGCCTGGGCTTCAACAACGTAAATCAGCTCCAGCAGCAGGGTTCCCACCGGCAGCGCTTTGTTCTTCAGCAGCGAGATGGTGCTGCTGCCGGTATCGCCGGAAAGGATCAGATCCAGACCGTTGATAATCAGCGGATGTTCCCAGGTGATGAACTGCGCGTCTTCGCGGGACAGGGCAACATCACGCTCGAAGGTAATGGTGCAGCCATCTTCCGGCAGGCCCGGGAAATCCGGGACCAGCATGTGGTCGGATGGGGTCAGCACAATCAGGTTTTCACCGCGATCGTCCTGGTTGATGCCGACGATATCAAACAGGTTCATGGAGAAAGCGATCAGGCTGGTGTCGTCATCCTGCTCTTCAATGCTTTCCGCCAGTGCCTGGGCTTTTTCTCCGCCGTTGGAATGGATTTCCAGCAGGCGGTCGCGGCCTTGCTCCAACTGCGCTTTCAGCGCTTCATGCTGCTGGCGGCAGGCTTTGATCAGGTCGTCGAAGCCGTCGGTGTTTTCAGGCGTGGCGAGATAGTTAATCAGCTCGTTATGTACGCTGTCGTAGACGGTTCGGCCGGTCGGGCAGGTGTGTTCGAAGGCGTCCAGACCTTCGTGATACCAGCGCACCAGTACCGACTGAGCGGTTCTTTCCAGATACGGTACGTGGATCTGGATATCGTGGGCCTGGCCGATACGGTCAAGACGGCCAATACGCTGCTCCAGCAGATCGGGGTTGAACGGCAGGTCGAACATCACCAGGTTGCTGGCGAACTGGAAGTTACGGCCTTCGGAGCCGATTTCAGAACACAGCAGCACCTGTGCGCCGGTATCTTCTTCGGCAAACCACGCGGCGGCGCGGTCGCGCTCGATGATTGACATCCCTTCGTGGAACACTGCCGCACGAATGCCTTCGCGCTCGCGCAGGACCTGCTCCAGCTGCAGCGCGGTGGCTGCTTTGGCGCAGATTACCAGCACTTTTTGCGAGCGATGGCTGGTGAGATGGCCCATCAGCCATTCGACGCGCGGGTCGAAGTTCCACCAGGTGCCAGTATCGCCTTCAAATTCCTGATAAATCTGCTCTGGATAGAGCATGTCACGGGCGCGTTCTTCGGCGGTTTTACGTGCGCCCATAATGCCAGAAACCTTGATGGCCGTCTGGTATTGGGTCGGCAACGGCAGACGAATCGTATGCAGCTCGCGTTTCGGGAAGCCTTTGACTCCGTTGCGGGTGTTGCGGAACAGCACGCGGCTGGTGCCGTGGCGGTCCATCAGCATCGAGACCAGCTCCTGGCGCGCAGCCTGGGCATCATCGCGGTCGCTGTTTGCCGCCTGCAACAGCGGCTCGATATCCTGCTCGCCGATCAGATCGCTCAGGGCGTTTAGCTCGGTGTCGTTCAGCTTATTACCCGCCAGCAGCAGGGCCACAGCGTCGGCAACCGGGCGGTAGTTTTGCTGTTCTTCAACAAACTGGGCGAAATCGTGGAAACGGTTAGGATCGAGCAGGCGCAGGCGGGCGAAGTGGCTCTCCATCCCCAGCTGTTCCGGCGTTGCGGTCAGCAGCAGAATGCCCGGTACGCGTTCAGCCAGCTGTTCAATGGCCTGGTATTCGCGGCTTGGAGCGTCTTCGCTCCACACCAGGTGATGCGCTTCATCGACGACCAGCAGATCCCATTCGGCATCGCACAGGTGTTCCAGACGTTGTTTGCTGCGGCGCACGAAATCCAGCGAGCAAATAACCAGCTGTTCGGTTTCGAACGGGTTAATGGCGTCGTGTTGGGCTTCCGCGTAACGCTCATCATCAAACAGCGAAAAGCGCAGATTAAAACGGCGCAGCATTTCCACCAGCCACTGGTGCTGCAGGGTTTCCGGGACGACAATCAGCACGCGTTCGGCGGCGCCGGAGAGCAACTGCTGATGCAGGATCATCCCGGCTTCAATGGTTTTACCGAGGCCGACTTCGTCCGCCAGCAGAACGCGCGGCGCGTGGCGGCGGCCAACATCGTGGGCGATATTCAACTGATGCGGGATCAGGCTGGTACGCTGGCCGCGCAGACCGCTCCACGGCATACGGTACTGTTCGCTCTGAAATTTACGCGCGCGATAGCGCAGGGCGAAACGGTCCATGCGGTCGATCTGCCCGGCGAACAGGCGGTCCTGCGGTTTGCTGAAGGACAGCTTGCTGTCGAGCAGCACTTCACGCAGGGTGACGTTGGCTTCCTGGGTATCAAGGCGAGTGCCGGTGTAGGCTAGCAGACCGTTCTCTTCATTAACTTCGTCAACCTGGAGCTGCCAGCCTTCGTGGCTGGTGATGGTATCGCCCGGGTTAAACATCACGCGGGTGATCGGGGAATCGTTGCGTGCGTACAGACGATTTTCGCCGATGGCAGGGAAAAGCAGGGTGACCATGCGCGCATCCAGCGCAACAACCGTCCCTAATCCCAGTTCGCTCTCTGTGTCGCTAATCCAGCGTTGACCAAGTGTAAAAGGCATATATGTTCGGCTCTTTAGTTCTTTAATTGCAGGCAATAGTTGATCATCTCCATGGAGAATCGGAGATGCGTCAAAATTGGGTCCAGGAATGGAAAGGGCGCTATATTACTGGATGGCGGAACGTTCGTCACGTCCTCCTCACCCTTCATTTTGCGGCTTTTGTGCCAATGGAATGAGTGAGAAAAAATCAAAATAGCCCCAGCTGCCCCGTCACTATTGTAGCAAAATCGTCGTCAACAAAGGGAAGAATTCCTTCGGCGACAGGCTCTAATTGCTTAGAGAGATAGTGCTCATAGTCCAGTGGGGACTGTTGATAGTCCACCGGCTCCGGCCCGCCAGTGGTCCAGACGTATTTAATGCTGCCGCGCTGCTGATACTGCTGCGGTCTGCCCAGCCTGACGTTGTGCTCGTCAGCGAGCCTTGCCGCGCGCACGTGCGGTGGCACGTTACGCTGATACTCTGCCAGCGGACGGCGCAGGCGCTTGCGGTAGACCAGCCGATCGTCAAGCTCGCCGTTCATCAGTTTATCAATGGTTTCGCGCACGTAGTTGCGATAGGGCTGATTGCGGAAGATGCGCAGGTAGAGCTCTTGCTGAAACTGCTGCGCCAGCGGCGTCCAGTCGGTGCGTACCGTCTCCAGCCCTTTAAACACCATGCGCTGTTCGCTTCCTTCCTGAATCATCCCGGCGTAGCGCTTTTTACTGCCGGTATCCGCGCCGCGAATGGTCGGCATTAAAAAGCGGCAGAAGTGGGTTTCAAACTCCAGCTCCAGGGTGCTGGTCAGGTTATCTTTGCCAAGCTCCGTCGCCCACCACTCGTTAACAAAGGCCACCAGCGAGCGGCCGATGCTGCTGGCTTCCTCTTCGCTGTGGGGGCGTTTGAGCCACACGAAGGTGGAGTCGGTATCGCCGTAGATGACGTCATAGCCCTGGGATTCAATCAGCGCTTTGGTCTGGCGCATAATCGCGTGGCCGCGCATGGTGATGGATGAGGCCAGGCGCGGATCGAAAAAGCGGCAGGCGCTGGTACCGAGTACACCGTAGAAGGCGTTCATGATGATCTTCAGCGCCTGCGACAGCGGTTTGTTTTTGTGCAGTTTAGCCTCATCGCGCCCGTGCCAGATTTGCCCGACAATCCCCGGCAGGCAGTGCTTTTCTCGCGAGAAGCGCGCGCCAAGAAAACCTTCGGTGCTGTGAGCATCATCGGGCTGCGCCAGTCCTTCAACCAGCCCTACGGGGTCGATCAGGAAGGTGCGGATAATTGACGGGTACAGGCTTTTATAGTCAAGCACCAGGACCGAGTCGTACAGGCCCGGGCGCGAGTCCATCACGTAGCCGCCGGGGCTGGCCTGCGGCGGTACTTCGCCAAGGTTTGGCGCGACGTAGCCCAGCCGGTGCATCCGCGGGAAATAGAGATGGCTGAAGGCGGCCACCGAGCCGCCGTGACGATCCGCAGGCAGGCCGTTGACCGTCGCGCGCTCCAGCAAAAACGGCATGATCTCGGTTTTATGGAAGATGCGCGTGACCAGCTCGCAGTCCTGCAGGTTGTAGGTGGCCAGCGCCGGTTTATCCTGGTTAAAGCGGCGGTCGATTTCGTCCATTCGATCCCAGGGATTATCAATGGCTTTCCCTTCGCCGAGCAGCTCGCGGGCGACCGATTCCAGGGAAAAAGAGGAGAAGTTCCAGAAGGCGGATTTCAGCGCCTCGATGCCGTCGATAATCAAGCGGCCGTTGGCCTGAGCGAAAAAGACGCCATTTTTAAACCCGTGCTCGCGCCACTCCAGCCCGCTGTTGCCGCGTCCGAGCATTAGCGGGATACGGTAGCGCTCGGCGTGCTTTTGCAGGACGCGTAAATCGAACTGCACGACGTTCCAGCCGATCAGTACGTCCGGGTCGTGTTTGGCAAACCAGGCGTTAAGCTTTTCCAGCAGCAGTGGGCGGCTGGCGACGTACTCCAGCTGAAAGTCGACGTCAGGCGGTGAGGCGGGTTCTGGCCCCAACATATAGACGATGCGCTGACCGCAGCCTTCAAGGCCGATGCAGTAAAGCTCGCCGTGGCGGCTGGTTTCGATATCCAGCGATACCCATTTTAGCGGCGGGCGGTAGTGGGGGTTGGGCTTCATCCGTGCGTTGATCAGTTGCTGGCCGCGCGCGTCACCTTCGACCCACACCGGGGCGGTGATAAAGCGCTCCATCAGATAGCGCTCCGGTGGACGAATATCGCCTTCATATACGGTGATGCCGTTTTCGCGCAGCTTTTTTTCCAGCCGCATCAACTGGCGGTGAGCGCGGCAGTAAAGGCCAAACACCGGCTGGCGATGAAAATCTTGCAGAGTAAGCGCGGCAAGGCGGTGGCCGTTTTCCCCTTGCAGCAGGCGTTCAACCTGCGCGCGATGGGATTCGGGGATGAATGCGACGGACTCCTGCGGCGGTAGAGTGACCTCAAGCGGGCCGTCATCGGTCGCCAGCCAGAAAGTCAGTTCGGTGCCCTGCGGGATATCCCGCCAGTGACGGGTCAGTAAAAAACCTTCTCGTGGCTGCGTCACGCCGTGCTCTCATCAGTAAAAACCAGGCCTGATTATAGCCTGGTTCATGCAATGATGCTGGGGTTTTATACAGGTGTGGGTGGCATCCGTTCCCGGAGGCGGCGCTTCGCACCTGTCCGGGCTACCAGACTGGCAGACGGTTGTGGAGTTTTACTGCCCGTAATAGGCTTTCGCGCCATGTTTACGCAGATAGTGTTTATCCAGCAGCGTTTGCTGCATATCCGGTAATTGCGGTGCCAGTTGGCGACAGAAAATGCCCATATAGGCGATCTCCTCCAGCACGATGGCGTTATGCACCGCGTCTTCAGCGTTTTTGCCCCAGGCAAACGGACCGTGAGAGTGCACCAGTACGCCGGGCATTTGTGCCGGGTCAATACCTTTTTCCCGGAAGGTTTCGACGATCACTTCGCCGGTTTGCCACTCGTATTCACCGTTGATCTCGTCGTCGGTCATCAGGCGAGTACAGGGGACCGCGCCGTAGAAATAGTCGGCGTGGGTGGTACCAGTGGCGGGAATCGACTGCCCGGCCTGCGCCCAGATGGTGGCGTGGCGCGAATGGGTGTGGACGATGCCGCCCAGTGTTGGAAATGCCTGATACAGCAGGCGGTGAGTTGGCGTATCCGAAGAGGGTTTTTTCTTGCCTTCAACCACTTCGCCAGTCTCAAGGCTGACCACGACCATGTCTTCGGCGGTCATCACGCTGTAGTCGACACCGGAAGGTTTAATCACCAGTACGCCGTGCTCGCGGTCGACGGCGCTGACGTTGCCCCAGGTGAGAGTGACAAGATTGTGCTTTGGCAGGGCCAGGTTGGCTTCCAGTACCTGGCGTTTGAGATCTTCTAACATAGTGTGCTCCGTATCTGGATTCCCCTCACCCCGGCCCTCTCCCTGAGGAAGAGGGCGAGGGGACGGCCTCTTAGCGTTTTGAACCGTAATAAACTTCGTTCCAGCGCAGCGCATCCTTGAAGGACGGCAGGCGGGTCTCGTTATCAATCACGGTCAGCTCGATATCCTGCAGCTCAGCGAACTGGCGCATATCGTCCAGGGTCAGCGCATGGCTGAAGACGGTGTGGTGCGCGCCGCCAGCAATGATCCAGGCTTCGGATGCGGTACGCAGATCCGGATGCGCTTTCCACAGCGCGTTGGCTACCGGCAGCTTCGGCAGGTCGTGCGGGGTTTTCACCGTCTCAATGGTGTTAACCAGCAGACGATAACGATCGCCGAGATCGATAAGGCTGGCGACAATAGCCGGGCCGGTCTGGGTATTGAAGATGATACGCGCCGGATCGGCTTTACCACCGATGCCCAGCGGCTGCACGTCGAGAATCGGTTTCTCGGCGGTAGCGATGGTTGGGCAAACTTCCAGCATGTGCGAGCCCAGCGCCAGATCGTTGCCTTTCTCGAAGTGGTAGGTGTAATCCTCCATAAAGGAGGTGCCGCCCTGCAGACCGGTTGCCATCACCTTCATGATGCGAAGCAGAGCGGCGGTTTTCCAGTCACCTTCGCCCGCAAAGCCGTAGCCCTGCTGCATCAGACGCTGTACGGCCAGACCCGGAAGCTGTTTCAGACCGTGTAAATCTTCAAATGTGGTAGTGAATGCGTGGAACCCACCCTGTTCCAGGAAGCGCTTCATCCCCAGTTCAATGCGTGCGGCATCAATGACGTTCTGACGCTTATCTCCGTGGATTTGCGCCGCAGGCGTCAGGCGATAGCTGCTTTCATACTCATCGATCAGCGCGCTGATTTCACCATCGGTGACGGCGTTGACTACCTGCACCAGGTCACCTACCGCCCAGGTGTTGACCGAGAAACCAAACTTGATCTGCGCGGCGACTTTATCACCGTCGGTGACCGCCACTTCGCGCATGTTATCGCCGAAACGGCATACTTTCAGGTGACGGGTATCTTGTTTAGAGACTGCCTGACGCATCCACGCGCCGATACGCTGATGGGCCTCCTGATCCTGCCAGTGGCCGGTTACCACGCTGTGCTGCTGACGCATACGTGCGCCGATGAAGCCAAACTCGCGGCCGCCGTGTGCGGTTTGGTTCAGGTTCATAAAGTCCATATCAATGCTGTCCCACGGCAGAGCCGCGTTGTACTGGGTATGGAACTGCATCAGTGGTTTATTGAGGATAGTCAGGCCGTTAATCCACATTTTTGCAGGTGAGAAGGTGTGCAGCCACACCACCATCCCGGCGCATTTATCATCGTAGTTCGCGTCGCGGCAGATATGGGTTATTTCATCTGGCGTGGTGCCCAGCGGTTTAAGCACCAGTTTGCACGGCAGTTTGGCTTCCGCATTCAGGCTGTTCACCACATGTTCTGCATGCTTCGTCACCTGACGTAGCGCTTCAGGGCCATACAGATGCTGGCTACCGATGACGAACCACACTTCATAATTATTAAAAATAGTCATTTTCATGTCCTTAATGGGTGAGAGCTGCCTGGGATTGCGGTGCGGTTTCCGCCTTTGCAGTCGAAGGGAGATAACGTTGTTCTGCGCTGACCGACCACTGCTGGTAGCGCTGATAGAGTTGTTCAAAACGTTGTGCCTGCTCAGGGCGCGGCTGCAGGGTGCTTTCCACCTGGCTGGCCATGTTCTCCTGCGCGGCAGGGATATCGCGGTACACGCCAGCGGCAACGGCGGCAAAGATAGCCGCCCCCAGCGCGCAGCACTGATCGGAGGCGACGATTTGCAACGGACGATTCAGAACATCGCAGCAGGCCTGCATGATCACCGGGTTTTTCCGCGCGATACCGCCGAGCGCCATCACGTTGTTGACCGGGATCCCCTGCTCGGTGAAGCACTCCATAATCGCGCGCGCGCCGAAGGCGGTGGCGGCAATCAGCCCGCCGAACAGCGCCGGGGCGTCGGTGGCGAGGTTGAGATCGGTAATCACCCCTTTCAGGCGCTGGTTTGCATTCGGCGTGCGGCGACCGTTAAACCAGTCCAGCACCACCGGGAGGTGATCGAGAGAAGGGTTTTTCGCCCAGGCTTCGGTGAGTGCGGGCAGCAGCTGTTTCTGGCTGACTTTGATCTGCTCTTTCAGTTCCGGATGGGCCTGCGCAAGCTGATCCAGCGGCCAGCCGAGGATGCGGCCAAACCAGGCGTAGATGTCGCCAAACGCGGACTGCCCGGCTTCCATACCGATAAAGTCGGGCACGACGCTGCCGTCTACCTGGCCGCAGATCCCCTTCACCGTGCGCTCGCCGACGCTTTGTTTGTCGGCAATCAGGATGTCACAGGTTGAAGTACCAATAACTTTGACCAGCGCGTTTGGCTGCGCCCCGGCGCCCACTGCGCCCATGTGACAATCGAAAGCGCCGCCGGAGATGGCAACAGTTTGCGCCAGCCCCAGACGTTCGGCCCACTCGGCGGTCAGGGTGCCGACCGGTACGTCCGCAGTCCATGTGTCGCTGAACATCGGGTATGCCAGGTTCTGGTTGATAATGGGATCGAGTTCATCGAAGAAGGTGGCTGGCGGCAGACCGCCCCAGCTGTCGTGCCACAGTGATTTATGCCCGGCGCTGCAGCGGCCGCGACGAATATCCTGCGGGCGAGTGGTGCCGGAAAGCAGGGCTGGCACCCAGTCGCACAGCTCAATCCACGAAGCGGCGGCCTCGGCGACGGCGCTATCCTGGCGGGTGACATGGAGGATCTTGGCCCAGAACCATTCGCTGGAGTAGATGCCGCCGATATAGCGAGAGTAATCCTCTTTTCCCGGCTGATGGCACAGGCGGGTAATTTCCTCCGCTTCTTCCACCGAGGTATGGTCTTTCCACAGTACGAACATCGCGTTCGGGTTGCTGGCGAACTCTTCGCGCAGCGCCAGCACGTTACCGTCGGCGTCAATTGGCGCAGGCGTTGAGCCGGTGCTGTCGACGCCGATACCCACAACGGCTGCGCGTTGTTCGGCGCTGAGTGATGCCAGAACGCTTTTCAGCGCGGCTTCCATCGATTCGATATAGTCACGAGGATGATGGCGGAACTGGTTATTCGGGCCATCGCAGAACAGCCCCTCCTGCCAGCGCGGATACCACTCGACGCTTGCGGCGAGCTCTTCGCCGGTCGCGCACTCTACTGCCAGGGCGCGTACTGAATCACTGCCAAAATCGAGGCCAATCGCAATTGCCATACTGTTACTCCATGCTAAAAATCATTCATGGTGAAACAGTAGATATCTGGGCCGAAAACCGTCAGGCTGTATTCGCTAATCTTATGGATTATATTGCTGTGACGTCGCAAAGTGTGACGTCGTGCAAATATTCAATGTGGACTTTCCTGCCGTCTTTATAGACACTTCAGTTATGCGCTTAAAGCGCCTGAATTGTGCGCTGTGCTCAGTTTTTGCCGAGAGGTGGCGGGTTTTAATTCGATTTCTAACCCGCGTCGCAGTACGGGCTGCCAGCCAGAGGATAAAATACAAGGTATGGACAATTGGTGTCCTTAATGTCTCCGGGAGAGCAGAGTTTATGGCCGAAACGCAAAACGATCCTTTGTTGCCGGGTTACTCTTTTAACGCCCATCTGGTGACGGGCCTGACGCCAATTGACGCCGACGGCTATCTGGATTTCTTTATTGACCGCCCGCTGGGCATGAAGGGTTACATCCTTAACCTGACGATTCGCGGCGAAGGGATAATTAATAACCACGGGGAGCAATTTATCTGTCGCCCTGGCGACATGCTGCTGTTCCCGCCGGGGGAGATCCACCATTATGGTCGCCACCCTGATGCGCGCGAATGGTATCACCAGTGGGTCTATTTCCGTCCGCGCGCCTACTGGCATGAGTGGCTTAATTGGCCGACTATTTTTGCCCAGACTGGTTTTTTCCGTCCTGATGAACAGTGGCAGTCGCGTTTTGGCGAGCTGTTCGGGCAGATTGTGGAGGCCGGGCAGGGCGCGGGGCGTTATTCCGAGCTGTTGGCAATCAATCTGATGGAACAGCTGCTGCTGCGACGCATGGAGGCGATCAACGAATCCCTGCATCCGCCGCTGGATAACCGAGTGCGCGATGCCTGCCAGTACATCAGCGATCATCTGGCGGACAGCCATTTCGATATTGCCAGCGTCGCCCAGCACGTCTGTCTGTCGCCGTCGCGCCTGTCGCATCTGTTCCGCCAGCAGCTAGGGATTAGCGTGCTGGGGTGGCGTGAGGATCAGCGAATAAGCCAGGCCAAGCTGCTGCTCAGCACCACGCGAATGCCGATCGCCACCGTGGGGCGCAACGTGGGCTTTGAAGACCAGCTCTACTTTTCGCGGGTATTTAAAAAGTGTACCGGCGCCAGCCCGAGCGAATTCCGCGCCGGGTGTGAATAATCTGATAAAAAGGTGCTGAGATTTATATTTATACTCAGCACCTGATTCTTATTTATATATATTCCGTTGCTGTGATTTATTATATGTATTTATGTGGGGTATATATAATGTTATTTAGTATTAATTTACGATTTCTCTTCCCCCGATTTTTGTTTATTTTTGTTTCTCTGTTTTTTTCTTGAGTGAACTCCAGGTAAATTTTTTCTTTTCGGTGATAATAAAAGAAAAGGATGACTTATGTATCGTGATACTCGCCGTGAGCATATCGTCAGGCTACTACGTTCCAGGGAAGAGTGCAGCGTAAGTGATTTGGCGGAACATTTTTCCGTGACCAAAGAAACTATTCGTGCGGATTTAACATGGCTGCAAAAACGAGGGATTGTTACCCGCCATCACGGAGGCGTTTCATTAAAAAAACATTTGATGCAAAGCGCGCTTTTCCAACACGACTATGTGGATATGAGCTTGCTGCTAAAACAGCAGCAACGGGGAATTGGTTATTTAACATCTCAGGATGAAAAAGGACGCATTATGGTCGGAAAAGTTTGCATATTAGGTTCGTTTAATGTCGATATCGTTGCCAAAGTACATCGCTTCCCCCGTGATGGCGAAACCCTGATTGCCAGAGAAACGACGCTGGGTCCAGGAGGCAAAGGGGCTAATCAGGCGTTGGCATCGCATCGTGCAGGCGCTCAGATTCATTTCGCCTGTAAGGTCGGTTGCGATCAGTTTAATCTTTTTGCCCGTAACCATATTGAATCCGTTGGTATGGGTTCATTTACGCTGTATGAAACAGATAATGCCGCAACGGGGTGTGCCGTTATTTATGTTAATGACGAGGGGGAAAATATGATTGCTATTTCCCCCGGCGCCAACCTTGAACTGACGGATGGCGATATTGCGCAACTTTCGCATTTTATTGCCGAATCCGATGTCTTCGTTGTGCAAATGGAAAATAATATTTCGGCAACCCAGTTAGCACTGAAATGCGCGAAGGAATTGCAGGTTACGACAATATTAAACCCGGCCCCATGGTCGCCTGATGTCGCCAGTTTACTGCCATTTTCGGATATTGTTACGCCGAATGAAACCGAGGCCGCAGCCATGTCCGGCGTGCAGGTACATGATATTCCTACGGCGATGCAGGCGGCTACGCATATTTATAATGCCGGGCAGTGCGCCGTTATTATTACCATGGGCAAGCAGGGTGCCTTAATTTTTGACGGGCAACATTATTCGCATATTCCGGCGTTTTCCGCCGTGGCGGTGGATACCACCGGCGCGGGCGATGCGTTTAACGGCGCGCTGGCCGCATCGCTGGCGAAGGGAGAATCGCTGGTCAGGTCGGCCTGGTACGCCAGCGCCTTTGCTTCTTTAGCGGTTGAGCAGGAAGGGGCTGCCAATATGCCGGATGACTCATTAGTCGCCGCCCGAATGAAACAACAGAACGTCGCTATTCAGACTCTCTGATTTATTGCCGAATAAAGGATTGATGAAATGAAAAAAATTGAAGGTATTATTCCCGTTATGTTAACCCCTTTTACTGATGATAATGTTGTTGATTATCCGGGACTGGGGAATTTAATTGACTGGTATATTGCCAACGGCGCGGATGCGCTATTTGCCGTTTGCCAGTCCAGCGAGATGCAATTCTTAACGTTGGAAGAGCGCGTCGAACTGGCGAAATTTGTCGTCGATTATACGCAAAAGCGGATTCCGGTCATCGCTTCAGGGCATATTTCCGACGATCTGGACGCGCAGATTGCCGAGCTTTCGGCGATGGCGCAAACCGGCATTGATGCACTGGTGTTAGTGACTAACCATCTTGATCCTGAGAATCAGGGGACGGATGCCTTTAAACATCATCTGGACGCCATTCTGGCCGCGCTTCCGTCTTCAATGGCGTTAGGGCTTTATGAGTGCCCGGCCCCGTACCGCCGCCTGCTTTCCGACGAAGAGCTGATGTATTGCGTCGCCAGCGGTCGCTTCCGGGTGTTGAAAGATGTGAGCTGCGATCTGCCAACCGTCATCCGCCGCGTTGAACTGGTGAAAGAGACGCCGATGGCTATTGTAAACGCCAACGCGGCCATTGCCTGGGAGGCGATGCAGGCAGGTTCAAAAGGATTCTGCGGCGTGTTTACCAACTTCCATCCGGACCTGTACCACTGGCTCTACCACCATGGCGCACAGCACCGTGATGCCGCAGAGCCGTTGGCCTGGTTTTTATCCCTCAGCGCCGTTACCGAGACTATCGGCTACCCGAAAAATGCCAAAATTTTCCATCAGAAGCGCGGAACCTTCGCCAGCGTTCATTGCCGCGTCACCGCGGACGATGTGCTGAAAAAATACTGGGGGCTGGAGGTGATTTTGCAGCAGATTGCCGATAGCGGCGAGTGGCAGCGTAAACAGCTCGCGGATCTACCGAAGTAAACGAACTGACCTACGACAGAACATCAGACAGGAGTCCAGAACATGAAACGTACCTTCGCAAGTTTAGCGGTTGCTTCACTCTTTGTTTCCACCTCCGTACTCGCCGCATGGCCGGATAAACCTATTCAGATAATCGTTCCCTGGGGGGCGGGCGGCAACACCGATACCGTGGCGCGGCTGGTGGCCGAAGGTCTGCAAAAGCAGCTTGGCGTTAACGTCAACGTGGTGAACCGCACCGGCGGCGCGGGCGTTGTCGGGCATGATGCCATTGCGCGGGCGAAAGCGGACGGCTATACGCTGGGGATCGCCACGGTCGAAATTGCGATGATGCATCATCAGGGTATGACCAATCTGAGCTACAAAAATTACACGCCGATAACCCGTCTGGCGGTAAATCTTGGCGGCGTTCAGGTGGCGGCCAATTCTCAGTTTGAAAACATTGTTCAGCTTACCGATTTCATCAAAGCCAATCCGGGTAAGCTGAAGGCTTCCGGTAGTGGCCTGAATTCCGGCTGGCATCTTAACCTCATAGGGATGCTGGATAGCATGGGGCTGCCGCCGTCTGCGGTGACCTGGGTGCCGTCCGAGGGCGCTAACTCCGCGCTAATGGAACTGGTTTCCGGCGGTATTGATTTCACGACCTCTTCACCCGGTGAGGCGAAAAGTATGGTTGATGCCAAAATGGTGCGTAACCTGACCACCATGGCGGAGAAACCGGAAGGTTTATATAAAGATATTTCGGTCTTCCAGCAGGCGACAGCTTATAAATATAGCCTCGCGACCTGGAACTCGCTGGTGGTTCCTGCCGGAACGGCGGATGACATCTCGCAGAAGCTAACCGAGGCGATGAAAGCCGTTTTCGCAGAGGGCAAGTTGCAGGAGTTCGCGACTAAGCAAGGGTTTGAAGTCTATCCGCTCTTTGGTGCTGAAATGCAGACCTTTATGGCTCAGGAAGATGAAAAATACGGCAAGTTAATTAACAAAATAAAATAGTTACCGCAAGCCTGGCGGCGGCTGAGTGCCGTCGCCGTTATGAAGGGATATCATCATGCGTGCATTACCGTTAACCCCTTTTTTAATTCTTATATTTGCTATCACCATTTTCTCTATCAGCGTGACGGAATACGGCGGTGCCGGACAGCATGGCGCGGGGTTTATGCCGACGCTGATTAGCGGGCTGCTGCTATTTCTTACCGCCATTGATGCTGTTATCGATATCAAAAACCGTGGAACTCGGCAGTCATTATTCAGCCGGGCGGAATGTAAAGCGCTGGCGCTGATTATTATTGCGGTGATGCTGTTTGTTTTATTGCTTGATATTTTAGGCTTTGTTGTTTGCTCCTGTTTGCTGCTGTTTATTTTAATGAAAATCAGAGGCGTCAAACTCCTGCTGGCGACGGGAACATCCATTGCCGCATCGCTCATTATCTATTACGTGTTTGCCAGCGTGCTGCTGGTGGCGCTTCCTGCGGGTATCTGGTTTTAAGGGGAGATATGGACATCTTTTTACAGGCATTTGCCTATATTAATCTCAGCGCGATTTTAGCGGTGCTCGCTGCTAGCGCATTTGGTTTATTTGTCGGCTCCATTCCTGGCTTAACGGCGACGATGGCCGTGGCGCTGATGGTACCGTTCACCTTTTTTATGGATCCGATTCCGGCGCTGGCGTTGATGATTTCCGTTGGCGCATCATCCATTTACGCCGGGGATATCCCGGGAGCGCTATTAAGAATACCGGGAACGCCGGCATCGGCTGCCTACGTGGCTGACTCAAACGAACTTGTGAAGCAGGGTAAGGTTAACCGCGTATTAGGTATCGGTTTAGTCAGTTCGGTGATCGGCGGCATTATCGGCTCGTTTATTTTGATGGGCGCGGCGCCGATGCTGGCGAAATTCGCTTTGAAATTTAGCTCTTACGAATATACCTGGCTGTCGCTGCTGGGCTTGACCTGCGCGACCCTGGTGGTGGGTAACCAGCCGTTAAAGGGTATGGTTACGTTATGTCTGGGTCTGCTGATGGCCTGTATTGGCTACGACCAGATCTCCGGCGTACCGCGCTTTACCTTTGGTCAGATAAGCCTGCTGCAAGGGGTGAATTTTATTCCGGCAATGATCGGTCTGTTCGCGATTTCTGGCGCGATAGAATATTACCGCGATCGGGTGGTCGAGGCGGTACGTAGCGTGCCGGAAACGCAGTCGGATATTAATCTGTTTAAAGGTATGGGGCAGGTTATCTGGTCGCGCAAGTTAAACCTCGGCCGTAGCAGTATCATCGGCACGCTTATCGGTGCGTTGCCCGGCGCCGGTGCGGATATTGCCGCCTGGATTAGCTACGCGATTTCGAAGAAGTTCTCTAAACAGCCGCAGCTGTACGGCCACGGTTCAGAAGAGGCGATTGTTGACTCTTCCAGCAGTAATAACGCCAGCCTGGCGGGAAGCTGGATCCCATCCTTAGTTTTTGGTATTCTAGGCGACTCCGCCGCGGCGATCATCATTGGCGTGCTGTACATGAAGGATATGAACCCCGGGCCGACGCTGTTTTTGTTCCAGGCCGATAAGCTGTACGCGGTGTTTATTCTGTTTCTGATTGCCAACCTGGCGCTGCTGCCGCTGGCTACGCTGGCCGTCAGCTTTATTAAGCGCATTATCTGGATTGATAAAGCGATTCTGTACCCGATTATCCTTATCTTCAGCATTGTCGGCTCCTTTGCTATCGATAACTCCGTTTCTTCAGTGGTGGTGATGCTGGTGATGGGCGTTGTTGGCTATTGGCTACAGCGCAAAGAGTATCCTATTTCGCCAATTATTCTGGATATGATCCTCGGACCTATGCTTGAGAAAAACCTCCTGTCATCCATGATTAAGGCCGGAGGCGATCCGATGGCATTCGTTGCCAGACCGATCTCTATGGTTCTGGCCACCTGCTTTTTCCTCGTGGTCGCTCTACAGCTGACGAATATTTATCGTTCGTTCCAGCGTCGGGCCTGATGCAAAGGGCCGCTTCTCCTGGAAGCGGTCCCTCCCTCATTTCCTCCAACCGCATACGTAAATTCCTGTATTACTGCTAAATTCATTAATACAAATAATGTATTGACGCAAATAGCACCTCTCCGCACAATCCTTTGCTGATCACACTGTCGGGTACATTATGCAAGCATTGCTGGAACACTTTATTACTCAGTCTACGGTCTATTCCCTGATAGCCGTTTTGCTGGTCGCCTTCCTCGAATCGCTGGCGCTGGTAGGACTTATCTTGCCGGGAACGGTGATGATGGCCGGATTGGGCGCGCTGATCGGCAGCGGTGAAGTTAACTTCTGGCAGGCGTGGCTGGCGGGGATTATTGGTTGCTTGCTCGGTGACTGGATTTCGTTCTGGCTTGGCTGGCGCTTTAAGAAGCCGCTGCACCGTTGGTCTTTTCTGAAGAAAAACAAAGCGCTGCTCGATAAAACCGAACATGCGCTGCATCAGCACAGTATGTTCACCATTTTGATTGGCCGATTCGTTGGGCCGACGCGTCCGCTGGTGCCGATGGTCGCCGGGATGCTTGATCTACCGGTAGCAAAATTTATCCCACCCAATATCATTGGCTGCCTGCTGTGGCCGCCGCTCTACTTCTTACCGGGTATTCTTGCCGGAGCGGCCATTGATATTCCAGCCGATGAACACAGCGCTAACTTTAAGTGGCTGCTGTTGGGGGCGGTGCTGCTGGCGTGGCTGGCGGCGTGGTTGTGCTGGCGGCTGTGGCGCAGCGCCAAAAGCTCGGGCGACCGCTTAACCCGCTTCCTTCCGCGTTCGCGTCTGCTATGGCTGGCGCCGCTAATGGTCTGCGCCGCCGGAGTGGCGCTGGTTTTCACCTTCCGCGATCCGCTGATGCCGGTCTATCTCGACATCCTGCATAAAGTTATTGTGCGCTAATTCCCAGCAGCGATGAGGCGCTGCTGTTGCCGCTGAGCAGCGCTGCGGTTTCACCGTCCCAGGCAACTCGGCCTTCAGCCACTACTACCGAACGCGGCGCAATGCGCGCCGCATCTTCCACGCTGTGCGACACCATCAATAGCGTCAACTGCTGCTGCTGGCAGACGTCGGCAACCAGCGTCAGCATCTCCTGACGCAGCGCAGGATCGAGCGCCGAGAAGGGCTCATCCAGCAGCAGAACCGGCTGCTTGCGCACCAGGCAACGCGCTAGCGCCGCACGCTGACGCTGGCCGCCGGAAAGTTCGCCCGGTACTCTCTCCAGCATCGAGTCAATGCCCATTTGCCCGGCGATGGTCTGCAAGCGGGCGGTCTGCTCCGCGTTCAGCTTCAGCCCCGGATGCATGCCCAGGGCAATATTCTGGCGGATGGTGAGGTGGTTAAACAGATTGTTTTCCTGAAACAGCATCGATACCGGACGGCGCGCGGGCGGCGTGTGGGTATGGGGCTGGCCGTCGATCGCAATACTGCCGCTGGCGGGGGGCAAAAAACCGGCAATCAGGTTCAGCAGCGTGCTTTTTCCGGCACCGCTGGGCCCAAGTACCGCAATGCGCTCGCCGCGTTCAACGGAAAGGGTAAAACGCATCGGCAGGTGCTGGTAAAGCCAGGTGACATCATTCAGTTTTAGCATCGCGCCCCGGAAGTTTTTCAATCACGCTAAAGAGTAAAAAGCACAGCAGCAGAAGCAGCAGGGCGGTGACGGCGCCGTCCTGGCTGCGATAAGAGCCAATTTGTTGATACAGGTAAAATGGTAGGGTGCGGAAGTTTTCGTTGCCAAATAGCGCCACGACACCGAAATCGCCAATCGACAGCACGCAGGCAAAGGCCAGAGCCTGGGCCAGCGGACGTTTTAAAGCGCGAAGCTCAACCACCCGCAAGCGGGTAAAACCGTGCATCCCCAACGACTGGCACAGCGTGCCATAGCGGGTAGCAATGTCGCGCATAGGGTTTTCCAGCACCTTAAGCGCATAGGGAATCGCCATTAGCGCATTGGTGAAAATCACGATGCCATCGGCGGATTCCGGCAGGCCCACGCTGTTATTGAGCAGCAGGAAGAAACCGGTCGCCAGCACGATGCCCGGCATCGCGAGGATTAACATCCCGCTGAGTTCAAGCGCCTGTCCGGCCAGCGGGTAACTGCGGGCGCGAAGCTCGCGGCTGCTCCACAGCAGCATCATGGTCAGAATGACGCTTAAGACGCCAGCAGCAAGGGCGATGCGCAGTGAAGTCCATAGCGCCTGCCATAGCGCGGGCTGATGCAGAACGCTAAACAGATTGCTATTCAGACCGTCGAATATCACCGCCAGCAGCGGAGGCAGCAGCAGCAAAAGCGCTGCGCCGATCAGCGCAATATCACTCAGCCGACTATGCAGCCGGTCGTCGGGATCGCGCCAGCCGTGGATATTGCTGGCCCCGATGGCGAGGGCTTTGCTTAAGCGCTGGCTGAGCAATACCAGCCCGAGGCAGCAGATCATCTGGATAAGCGCCAGCATCGCCGCGCGCGCCGGGTCATAGTCAAAATTGAGGGCCTGGTAAATTGCCAGTTCGATTGTCGTTGCCCGCGGGCCGCCGCCCAGCGACAGAACGGTGGCAAAGCTGGCGAAGCAGAGCATAAAGATCAGTGCCGCCACCGGGGGAATTTGCCGACGTAGCCACGGCCACTCAACCAACCGGAAGAAGACATAGCCGCGCATCCCTAGCTGGGCGGCGATTTGCCGCTGCTCGCCGGGGATATTTTCCAGCGTCTGCAGCAACAGACGCGTCGCCATCGGCATATTGAAGAACACATGCGCCAGCAGGATCCCCTGCAGTCCGTAAGGCGAGAATTCCCATTGCCAGCCAAGGGCGTTAAATAATTCAGCCAGCCATCCCTGACGTCCGTAAACGCTGAGAATGCCGAACACCGCCACCAGTACCGGCAGGATTAAGGTCATTGCGCACAGGCGTAGCAGCAGCGTACGTCCGGGGAATCGACGTCGGTAAAGGGCGCGGGCAAGAAATATTGCCGGTATCACCGAAAAAAGCGCGGAAAGAAAGGCCTGCCAGAAAGAGAAACGCACCACGTGCCAGAGATAGCTATCGCTAACGATTGTACGCCAGGCCGCTTCCGGTGCGCTGAACCACAGCGCCAGAAACGCGGCCAGCGCGACGGCGACCAGTAAGGCGGCCGCCGTCAGGCCCGGCAGAAGCCAGCCGAACGTTAGCGGCTGACGGCGCGTTGCCATGCGTTGATCCAGTTCTGGCGGTCGGTCGCGACCTGCTGCGGGGTAAATTCGAGGGTAGTTTGCGGCTTCATCAGCGCGTCAAAGCCTGCCGGAAGCGCAACCTGGGTGACCGGGTACATCCAGTTGCCGGTAGGGACAGCGTTCTGGAAACCTGGCGAAACCATAAATTTGAGGAATTTCTCCGCCAGTTCCGGCTGCTTGCTGACCGCGGTGCGGGCGGCAACTTCAACCTGCAGATAGTGGCCTTCCGCGAAATTGGCCGCGGCGTAGTTATCTTTCTTCTCTTCAATAATGTGGTAAGCCGGGGAGGTGGTATAGCTCAGCACCAGGTCGCTTTCGCCTTTCAGGAACAGGCCGTAGGCTTCGCTCCAGCCTTTAGTGACGGTGACGGTTTTTGCCGCCAGCTTCTGCCAGGCTTCAGGCGCTTTATCGCCGTACACTTTTTGCATCCACAGCAGCAGGCCCAGACCTGGCGTACTGGTGCGCGGGTCTTCATAAATCACCCGCCATTTTTGCTCGCCTTCAACCAGCTCTTTCAGGCTTTTCGGCGGATTCTTGAGCTTGTTTTTATCGTAAACAAAGGCGAAATAACCGTAATCGAATGGAACGAAAGTATCGTTGTTCCAGCCGCCGGGTACGCTGACCGCGCTGTTCGGTACGCCACTTTTGGCGAACAGCTTGCTTTGCGAAGCAGCTTCCAGCAGGTTGTTATCCAGCCCAAGGACCACATCGGCTTTGCTGTTTTTGCCTTCCATACGCAGACGGTTAAGCAGCGAGACGCCATCTTCCAGCGCCACGAACTTCAGCTCGCAGTCGCAGTCGGCCTCAAAGGCTTTTTTGACCGCCGGGCCTGGGCCCCAGTCGGCAGCGAACGAATCGTAGGTATAAACGGTAAGCAGCGGTTTGGCAAATACGGGCGCGGCGACCAGCGCCAGCAGGGGAAGTAATTTTTTCAACACTTTGCACCTCAGAAAAAAGGGGTGGCAAAGGATTTTGAGTGGGCCTCAAATCCCTTCGCCGGCGTTATCCGGATCAGGTTCGACGGGTATTTTCTCAGCCCATACGCTTCATCTTTCAGGTCACTTCTGTGCTAACCGCACGTTGAAGCAACTTGAATGATATTGTGTATGTTTATTAGCACCCCGTTGAGAACGGCAGTTAGTGTAATGATTTTGTCTGTCGACTGAAAGCATTACGGCTCCGGCGGCGCAAACCATGCGGATTTAAAGTCAAACCAGCCGAGAGTGTTCATGCGTACGCCGCGCATACTGCGCTGTCCCTGGATCATCAGCCAGTGGTGAATAAGCGGCACAACGGTTTGATTGGCCAGCAGCAGCTGGCTCCACGTGGCCGGGTTAAGATCTCCCGCGCGCCAACGAGCGGCGTCCTGTTCCCAGTCGATGGGGATACAGTTACGAATCAGCGGGACTTCATAGAGCCAGGCAAACAGGGAGAAATCGATCGGCAGCGTAAAGTTGGCGCTGTTGAGCCACACGTCGCTGACCACTTCACCGCGGTGCCACTCCTGGTACTCCAGCTCCTGGATCTCAAGCTTAACCTGGTGCTCAGCCAGCAGCGCCGCCATAATCCCGCCGATCACGCGATGCTCGACGTGGTCCTGGTAGTAGGTCAGTTTGACTGTTTCCAGACCGGCCGGCTTTTCGCAAGCGTGGCTGCGCGCGTGATGCCAGCGAGGCAGCAGACCGTAGGCCGGAAACCAGTTGCCCTGATAGTGCTCGCCCGCGTGATAGAGCAGGTTAGCAGGCTGGAACACATAGCTTAGCCACTGGCGTACCGCGCTGTTACCGCCGAGCGGGCTGCGTGCATCGAACAGCAGATAATAACACCCCTCTTCCAGACGGCTTTCCACCGCTTTCTCGCTTTGCGTCGTGCCCTGCAGCGTCAATCCGCCGTTAGGTTCTTCGCTAATTTCTGGCAGCACCCAGACATTGACCTCATCAATCAGCGCCCGATAGCCGAAATAGTCGTCGAAAGCATGAATTTTGAGCTGATTCTGGTTATTGCGTACCACCGAGTAAGGCCCGGTACCAACAGGGATACTGGAGAATTTATCCATAGACTGCCACTCATGCGGCAGGATCATTGCCGGGACCTGACTTAACAGCCACGGTAGCCAGCGGTCAGGTTGGCTAAGATGAATGTCGAGAGTCCATGCGGTGGGGGAGTCGATGCGCTCGATATGAGAGAACAGCGGCAACGCGTTGCTACGCTGCAACGAGTTGATGACATCCTCCATCTCCAGCTCCCGCCCATGGTGAAAATGAATGCCAGGACGAAGAAAAAAACGCCAGTGGGTTGCGGTGATCTGCTGCCAATGGTGAGCAATATCGGCTTCCAGTTCCCCATTTTCCTCATTTACTCGCGTCAGGGCGCTAAAAATCTGCCGGGCGATATGGGTTTCCGAACGGCGCAGCGCGCTGCCGGGCAACAGGTTTTTCATCGGCCGATAGTAGAGGACACGCAGGATATGCCGCCCTTGGCGGAAGCTGCGACCAAGATGGGAAACCAGCATTTGTCGGACGGTGGCCTTATCGCCAACCAGCTGTACCAACTGATCGATCCGGTCCTGCTCCAGAAGATCTTCCGCCCGCTGCTGTTGCAGCGCGAGGCCGGTATAGAGAAAAGAGAGCCGAGAACGCTTGCCGCGCCCGGCTTCCGCCTCCCAGGTCAGCCAGCCGCGTTCTTCCATCATGTTCAGTAAGGTACGCATGTGGCGGCGTGAACAGCTCAGCATGTCCGCCAGTTCATTAAGCGTTGTTTCTTGCGACTTGCCGTCGCAGCACTGCCATAAGCGGATGAACTGCTGTTGTAAACGACCGGAAGACATAAAAGGGGAACTCCTGATTAAAACTCAGCAATTTATTACTTCCTATATTAAGTCAATAATCAACGTCGATGAAGCGAGGAGGTGAATATGATGGGGTCAACCACAAAACAGTTCTACCAACGCTACTTTTCTGCGACGCAGGATGCGTCCTGGCTGGCCCGCCTGATGGCAGGAAGACAGCAGGAAATTCTCGGCGAACTGATGCAGTGGGGAGTTACGTCGCAGACCTCTGATCATTGACTTGCAGACATCATGTGTGACTGAGTATTGGTGTTATACTCGTCGTCTTTCAAGCTGCTGGTGCGTTGGCTGCGCCCGCTCGCCCAGGTCACATAGTTATCTATGTTCCCAGGGACTTACGTTCTGGCCGCCTGCCCGCAACTCGAAATCCATAGAGTATAGAATCACCCGCCAGCAGAAAACTTCTGCTGGCTTTTTTCGTTTTCTTCGCGTGCTTAAGGATATTTCATGCTGTGGTTAATGACGATGGGGCGACGTCTTAACGGCGTTTACGCCGCTTTTATGCTTGTCGCTTTCATGATGGGAATCGCAGGCGCGCTGCAGGCGCCGACGCTCAGTTTATTTCTCAGCCGCGAAGTGGGCGCGCAGCCGTTCTGGGTCGGCCTGTTCTATACGGTTAACGCGATTGCCGGGATCCTTGTGAGCCTGGCGCTGGCCAAACGCTCAGATAGTCGGGGCGATCGTCGACGCCTGATAATGTTTTGCTGCCTGATGGCTGTCGGTAATGCGCTGCTTTTTGCCTTTAATCGTCACTATCTGACGCTGATTACCTGTGGGGTGATGCTGGCTTCGATTGCCAATGCTGCGATGCCGCAGCTTTTTGCGCTGGCGCGGGAATATGCCGACAGTTCGGCGCGTGAAGTGGTGATGTTCAGTTCGATAATGCGTGCGCAGCTGTCGCTGGCGTGGGTCATTGGCCCGCCGCTCGCTTTTATGCTGGCGCTGAATTATGGCTTTACCACGATGTTTTCGATTGCCGCGGGGATTTTCGTCATTAGCCTGGCGCTGATCGCCTTCAAGCTTCCGTCGGTCGCCCGCGTTGAGCAACCTTCGGAAGGTGCCGAAGTCCTGGTACAGGCTGGCGGATGGCATGATAAAAACGTACGTATGCTGTTTATTGCTTCCACGTTGATGTGGACCTGCAACACCATGTATATCATTGATATGCCGCTGTGGATCAGCAGCGATCTGGGCCTGCCCGACAGCCTCGCGGGGATTTTGATGGGGACTGCGGCGGGGTTGGAGATCCCGGCGATGATTCTTGCGGGTTACTATGTTAAGCGCTGGGGCAAGCGCAATATGATGGTGACAGCGGTTGCGGCGGGTGTGCTGTTTTATGTCGGTCTGATTTTGTTTCACGACCGCGTGGCGTTGCTGGCCCTGCAATTGTTTAATGCCATATTCATTGGGATTGTTGCGGGTATTGGTATGCTGTGGTTTCAGGATCTGATGCCTGGGCGGGCGGGAGCCGCGACGACGCTGTTTACCAACAGTATTTCTACCGGAGTGATTTTGGCCGGGGTTATTCAGGGGGCGCTGTCGCAGAGCTATGGGCACGCCAGCGTTTATTGGACCATTGCGGCTATTTCGTTGGTGACGCTGTTTATGACCAGCAGAGTGAAAGATATCTAATTGTTTTTATTGCCCCGGTTGGCTGCCGGGGCAATGTCCTGCGGTTATTTCAACACAATCCGTTTGATATCACCGATAATAAAGACATAGGCGATAACACCAACGATCGCGGTTAATCCAATATAAATTAGCGCATAGAAGAAATTACCGGTCATTGATATGATGATGCCAATAATTAATGGGGTAATAATCGATGCCATATTTGCGCAGAAGTTGAAGATCCCGCCGGTCAGCCCACCCATGTTTTTTGGCGCGATATCTGAAATAAGCGTCCAGCCAAGCCCAACCATGCCCTGACCGAAAAAGGCTATCGACATAACAATAATGACGGCGGTGTTGCTATCAACCCAGTTAGCAGCAATGATACAGCTTGAAAGTAATAGTCCGGAAATAATTGGTAGCTTCCGGCTAATATTAACGGAGTTAGTTTTCTTTAATATTTTATCGGATGCCCAGCCACCAAAAAATATACCAATAGCCGCAGCCAGGAATGGCCAGGAGGCGAAGAAACCCACGTGAAGCCACGGTAAGTGGCGTTCGTTAGCCAGGTAAGTGGGGAACCATGTCAGGAAGAAAACCAGCGTGGTGTTACCGGCAAATTGCCCAAGGCTGGCACCGATTATTTGCCTGCAGCACAATAGGCGTTTGGCATCAGGCCAGTTGAAGGGGACGTTTTCATCGGCTTTAGCCGTATTTTCTACGCCGATATATTCCAGTTCGGCTTTATTTGCCGTTTTTGATTGATGCGGTTCATGGTAAAATTTCCACCATACAAAGGTAAATATAATACCTAACCCACCGGTCAGGAAAAATAATGTTCTCCAGCCGTGGTGCTCAAGAATTAAGAATAGTAGGGGAGAGAATGCGGCCAGCCCAATATATTCTCCGACGGTGTAAGTTGCCGTCGCCCGGGCGCGTTCATGCTGAGGAAACCATTTACTCACTACCCGACTATTCACCGGGAAACAGGGCGCTTCGCTGATGCCTAAACCTAAACGCAGCAGCAGTAGAGATTTTAAACCTACCGAAAAGCTTTGTAATAGGGTAAAGGTTGACCAGAAAAAAATAGAAAGCGCGTAGGTTAATTTATTCCCGAAACGGTCTAAAAACATCCCGCCTGGAATTTGTGCCAGTGCATAGGTCCAGGCGAAAGCGGAAAAAACGATGCCCATCATGGCCGGGTCAATATGTATTTCGCTTGTTAACTGGGGCGCAACAATACCCAAAATGGTACGATCGAGATAATTTATCATCGTACCTATCGATAGTAACATTAAAATTACAATTCGCGTTTTAGTTCGCTTTTGCGTGGCCGACGGCAAAATCGGCCGTTCCTGAGCATCGATCGTCCTCATAAAGAGTTCCTTTAAAGTTTAAAATATTTTTGCATGTATTTATGCATGCAGAAATACTCTTTTAAAAGATTGACTCTGTTGATAATTAGCAATGCTTTGTTACCCGCAGAATGAAATCGCAAAGCAATATTTGATATGACTCCGATATTTCTCCTTTCTGGCTCATCATAGATGGCTTGTATGGTATATTAGGTGCATTAGTTTTATTCTTATATTATACGAGCAAAAATAATGAACCTAAAGCAACTTTATTATTTTAAGCGACTGGCAGAAACTGAGCATTACACTGAAGCAGCCTCCAGTCTTTTTATCACCCAACCCTCCCTGAGCCATGCCATATCAGAGCTGGAGAAAGAGCTTGGAGTGGCGCTATTCGCCAGAAAGGGGCGCAATGTCAAGATTACGCAGAATGGTAAGCGCTTCCTGCCCTACGTGGAAGATGCGCTGGCTTCTTTAGAAAATGGCCGTATGACGCTGCAAAAAAATAGTGCAGAGAACAAGGAAAACATTCGCATCGCGTTTATTTATACGATGGGCGAGTATGTTGTTCCGCAGTTAATTAATAAATATTCGCTTTCACCTTCTCGTCACAATGTGACGTTTTCCTTTACTCAGGGTACCTCGCTAACGTTGTTGCAGGAACTTAAGGCTGGAAAAACTGATTTGGCTATTTGTTCCTATATTGCAGACGAGCCGGACATTGATTTTATTCCTATTATCCAGCAAGAGCTGGTGGTGGTGACGGCAAAAGATCATCCTCTGGCCAGACTTTATGAAAATGAAGTCGATCTTGTAGAGACGATTCACTATCCCTATATCTATTTTTCAGAAAACAGCGGTCTGCGCCCTTTTATTGATAACGTGTTTATGCAGCAAAAGCTGGTTCCGGATATTGCCTGCTACGTTGATGAGGATACGGCGATGGCGGGGCTGGTCAGTATTGATTATGGTATTGCGATTATGCCGCGAATTTCCGCGCTCTCGTATTACAACGTGCATATCCTGACGATTAAAAACGCAATTCCTCCACGCTATATCTATCTGGCGACAATGAAAGAACGGGTACTTTCTCCTGCTATTCAGTCATTTAAAGACGTCATTATTAATGACAGTCAAAAAATCAGTTAGTAAGCAAGATGCCCGGAGGAAACCTCCGGGCACTGTTTTATCAGGAAAGAATATCCATCAACTCACGCAACTGGGTAATGGCGATTTGCCCTGGCGCGGAGGCCTGACCTACGGTACCGAAGGTCATTGCTGAACCAAACAGACGGCCGGTTACCCGGCTAACGCCGCCGGATTTACCCATCGACATAGTAATTAATGGGCGAGTGGCATATTTTTCTTTCATCGTCAGGGTTGCTGAAAGCAGAGTCAGTACATCCTGCGGCGACTGCGGCATAACCGCGATCTTCGGCAGGTCAGCACCCAGATCCTGCATGCGGCGTAGACGATAGATGATATCTTCCTGAGCCGGGGTTTTATGGAAATCATGATTGCTCATGATGACTTTTACGCCAGCAGCATGGGCGTCGCTCACCAGCGAGCGAATTTGCGCTTCGTCGTTGAACAACTCGATATCAATCACGTCGGTCAGACCGCTAACGGCCGCCTGGCGATTTAGTTCAAAATAGGCTTCATCGCTGATTTCCGTTTCGCCACCCTCTTTTTTACTACGGAAGGTGAACAGCAGCGGAACATCTTTCAGCTGCTGGCGAATTTCAGCCAGCGCCAGCAGAACCTGCTCAATCTCTCTAACCTGCGTGAAGTGATCGACGCGCCACTCGATAATGTCGGCTCCGGCGGTAGCCAGCGCGCGAGCGTTGGTCTGCAGTTCGGCAAGCGTTTTACCGATCAGCGGCACACAAATTAAGGTTTCCCCTTCCTGGAAGGTGATGTTTTTTACTGTTACTGCTTTAGTCATGTTGGTATCCATTATTCTTTTTGTCATTGACCATCAGGCGGTTGCTGCAACATGAGATGTTTTTGCAGCGGCGCGAACCTGAAACTGACGATAACCGATGTACAGAGCGATCACAAAGCCGACGATAGCGATCAGAAGATCGAACCACATAATGCTGGCGATACCAATCTTCGACAGTTTTGCCGTGATTAGCGGAATCGTAAAGCTGGCCAGACTCCCTGCGGTATAAAAGATCCCGGTGGCTCTGCCTTTCCCGTTAGGGAAGCTCATTGCCATAATGGTCGCACCTATCTGCAGTACGCCGCCAGCGGCGGCAAAGCCGATGATAAAGGCGAAGCCGGTAACCACCATTGGCGTAGGGAACAGGCAGACTATCAGCAGTGAAATCATCGACAGGAAGGTGTAGATGATCATGGCGACAGCTGAACTGAACACCTCTTTGACAAAGGCCGCGGTGACAAATACACAGGTCAGGGAACCCGCAGTATAGACGCTCAGCAGCTTAATCGCCGATTCATGAGGGATCCCGGCAACGAACTCGCCGTATTGCGCTAACCATTGACTGACCAGATAGAAAGTCGCCATGCCGATATAGCCGTACAAAGTAAAGATGACCATATCCAGTTTGCCGGAGTCCGCTTTCGGAGCAACGGCGGCAGCCGAAGATTTTTCTGCGGCTTCCTTTTTCGCCCGATGGTCCGGGAAAGGCATTTTTATCAAATAGATGGCGCTTAAAACCATTAATACTGCGGCAATGATAAACGACCAGCCATACCACATATTCGCCCATATCAGCGCACCGATAATGAACGGCAGCAGGAATTGTCCTGCAGAAACAAAGGCTTTGATCAACACGTTTGCACGACTGGCGGAGTTAGGGAAAGATTCCATCAGCGCCGGATAGGTACCGGAGTCGAGGAAGCTGTTCGCCAGTCCCGCCATAATGCCGCAGCAGTAGGCCAGATAGATGTTTTTCGTCAACAAAATGCCGAGGAAGAACACGATATAGCTGGCAATCCCGAGATAGATAAAGGGCTTACGGCCAAAGCGATCGGACAGGAATCCCGTCACCAGCGTGGCAAGCTTACCAATCCCGAGCGACGAAATAACGATGGAGACGCCAGCAGCATCGGTTCCCCATTGTTCCTGTAAATTCGCCATGTTGAGGGTAATTAACAATACCCCCATGCCGTGGATCAGATAGTTAAGATATAGCCCAGCTGCCGTTGGGACATATTGATTTTTCATCGCGCCCATCCTTAGAACAGGATACTTTTGATGTGTTCAACCGGCATTTCTTTGCCTGTCCAGATTTCAAAAGCGCGCGCACCCTGCCAAAGCATCATCCCCAGACCGTTGATGGTGCGGCAGCCTTTTTTCTCAGCGACTTCCAGCAGATAGGTTTTGCGCGGGTTGTAAACCACGTCGGAAACGATCAGATCTGGGCGCAGGAAGCTGTCGTCAGGCAGCAGCATCTGGCCTTCAAACGGTTTCATGCCAACGCCGGTAGCATTAGTAAGAATCACGCTGCTGTCGATCTCGGCGCGCAGTTTGTCATGATCGTCCAGATCGAACAGGTGGATCGCGCAGTTGGTGTTGTTGCGGATCTTGGCGACGGTCTGTTCAGCATTGGCGAAGAATTTATCTTTACGGTTAAAGATGGAGATCTCTTTAACGCCATCCAGCGCTGCCTGTACGCACAGTGCGGTTGCTGCGCCGCCTGCGCCCAGAACGGTCATTTTCTTACCGATGATGTCGATGCCCGCTTCTTTGAGCGCGCGCATGTATCCGGTACCATCGGTGATGTGGCCGGTCAACACGCCGTTGTCGTTCACCACGGTATTTACCGCGCCAACCAGCTCCGCTGCCGGAGAGAGTTTGTCCAGATACTGGCAAATCTCGGTTTTGTTCGGCATTGAGACGTTACAGCCGCGCAGTTTTAACGCACGAAAACCCTGTACGACATCTTTCAGCTCTTCATTACCGACTTCGAACGCCAGATAAACATAGTCCAGCCCCAGTTTGGCAAAGGCTTCGTTATGCATTGTCGGCGACATGCTGTGACGAATCGGGGTCGCAATCAGGCCAATCAGCTCAGTGTGTCCAGTAATACGTTCTGCCATGATAAAATCCTCAATATGTTAGAAATGGAATTTGTGTTGATTCGCGGCTGCCCAGAGCACCCATATCTTCGAGGGTGTCCAGCACGTTGCGCCCTTCGCGCACGCCATCAATGATTCGCCGGGCCATCAGGCTGTCGCCGATGTTCATTATTTTTACGTTATTGGCTCTGGCCCATTGCTCAATCTCATTGAGACCGGTGGTGTTGGCGCGCATTCCCAGGCAGACGAAGCCGTAATCAAAAGGAATGTCGAAGGTGCCATCTGCGTTTTTAACGGTGAAATGGGTTGGGGTGACGGCAACCAGCTGCGTGCGCATGTGCTGTTCCACGTGATGTTCATCAAGCATGGTCAACATGGCGTTTTTAGTAATGATGTCCAGGTCGCGACCTGGCGCATCCTGCATCTCGATCAGTACGGCGCTGGCGCCGCGTGCGGAGAAGTATTCAATCATGTCCAGACCAACGGCACCTGCGCCGACAACGGCGATGCGTTTACCCGTTGCATCGGCAAACTGGTCCAGATGATGAATCATATTGGTAATCGAGAAGACGCTGCCGCCTTCGACATCAATGTTCTCGCGTAGTCCTTCAATCGGCGGCAGCAGGGGAACCGAACCGGTTGCGTTAACGATTAAATCGGGATGCAGAGCGGATACGGATTCGACGGTGGCGCGCTTGCCAACCTGCAGCATCAGATTATCGAGAGAGGCGATACGGTTTTTCATAAACTGCGGGAAGTCAGCAATACGCTTTTTCTCCGGCAGCAGCGAGATCTCGCTGGCCAGTCCGCCGATGCTATGTTTTTCTTCCAGCAGCCAGGTATGGCAGCCGACTTCAGCCGCGGTGCAGGCTGCTTCCATTCCCGCAGTTCCTGCGCCGATGACGACAACGTTGGTATCGCGATTAACGCGCTGCTGTTTGTAAGCGTCGCCGTGGATGATATCCGGGTTGATCGAGCAGCGCAGAGGACGAGAGCGGGCGATACGATGGTCCGCGCAGCCAATATTGCAGGAGATGCATTTACGCATCAGGCGTTCGTTACCGCTCTGGACTTTTTGTACCCACTCCGGCTCGGCAATAAGCCCGCGGCCAATGGCAATCAGGTCGGCATCGCCGCTGGCGATAATGTCTTCAGCAACTTTTGGCGAACGAATGTTGCCGGCGATAACCGTTGGTTTGTTGAATTTGTCGCGTACTGCGCGGGAGAGGTAACGCTTCCAGCCATCTTCCAGAGACATCTGGTCAATCTGGAAATTCAGGTTGTCGTTTTGCGCGGCGGAAACGTTGATAATATCGACTTTATCCTGGCACAGTTCGAGGATACGCAGAGAATCTTCAAGCGTATTTCCGCCCTTCAGGAAGTCATCGGCGCTAATACGCAGGCTGATCGGGAAACGTGGGCCAACGCAGGCGCGTACCTTATCAACGATTAAGGTTAATATTCTGGCGCGATTCTCTATGCTGCCGCCAAATTCATCGGTGCGTTTATTAAACAGCGGCGATAAAAACTGGCTAATTAAATAAGAGTGACCCGCATGAATTTCTACGCAATCAAATCCGGCGCGACGTACGCGTTCCGCTGCGTCGCCAAATTTATCGACGGCATGATAAATTTCGTCGTGCGTCATCGGGCGCGGAATATTTCCGTTCTTTTTGGACGGCGTGCTTGAAGAAGAAAGCGGCATTTCACCATTCAGGCGATATGCATAAGCCGAAGCGCCAGCATGGTTTAATTGGATGCTGACGCAGGCACCATGTTTATGTAAGGTCTCGGTTAATTTGAACAGGCGCGGAATATATTGATCGTTATCGATGCGTAGCTGCGTTGTACCGTTAGAGGCGAAGGGAAAATCGATGCAAATATTCTCGATAGTGATGAGTCCCGTGCCGCCGCGCGCGCGTAACTCATAGTATTCAATCTGTTCCTGAGTGACTTCACCGTTCAGGCTTGCCAGGTTGGTACCCATTGGCGGCATGATGATACGGTTTTTTATTGTCATCCCGTTAATGGTCATCGGGGAAAAAAGATGGGGGTAGTGGCTCATATGCTCTCTCCACTGGATGCCTGATGGCCGCTATACGGCGATCCTGGCCTGTCCAAAGTTAATATTTCTCTGTGGGGAAAGATAACGAGGCGCCAAATGGAAAAATAATGCTTTTTTTTGCGTGGAGCTATAGGGGGATTCTATGGAATTAACATTTAATTCACATATTCATGTTTTTGTTTTAAATATTTCAATCGATTTTTTACTTGTACTTGTGGATTGACACAAAAAAAGTGTGGGAATGATTGAATAGATGCCCAATTGATAATGATTTATTTTTATAACTTAAAATATTTCTATCTATCATACGGACTAATATTGATATATGTGCGCCAGATCTCATTTTCAATAGTGGAAAAAAAGCCCGAACCGAAGTCCGGGCTGAGATATTCATTGCCGGCGTCTTAATTCATAAAGGCCGGTTGCTTGTTTTCATAGGCTGAGATGGCATCTTCATGCTGCAGAGTCAGGCCGATGCTGTCCAGGCCATTAAGCATGCAGTGACGGCGGAAAGCGTCAATTTTAAAGCTCCAGGATTTATCACCTGCTTTAACGACTTCAGCTTCCAGATCGACCTCAAACTTAATACCTGGCTGAGACTGAACCAGCTTAAACAGCTCATCAACCTGTTCTTCGCTCAGCGTAACCGGCAGCAGCTGGTTATTAAAGCTGTTGCCGTAGAAGATATCCGCAAAGCTGGGTGCGATAACGACTTTAAAACCGTAATCGGTCAATGCCCACGGCGCGTGCTCGCGCGAAGAGCCGCAGCCGAAGTTTTCACGTGCCAGCAGGATAGACGCGCCTTTGTACTCAGGGAAGTTCAGCACAAATTCCGGATTAGGCTGTTCGCCTTTGTCATCCAGGAAGCGCCAGTCGTTAAACAGATGTACGCCAAAGCCAGTACGCGTCACTTTCTGCAGAAACTGCTTTGGAATGATTGCATCGGTGTCGACGTTCGCGGCATCCAGCGGAACCACCAGGCCGGTATGTTGGGTAAATTTCTCTGCCATGATGGTTTCCTTATTTCAAGCTACGGATATCGGCGAAATGGCCGGTCACGGCTGCCGCAGCGGCCATTGCCGGGCTGACCAGATGGGTGCGTCCGCCGCGGCCCTGGCGGCCTTCAAAGTTACGGTTGCTGGTGGATGCACAGCGTTCGCCCGGGTTCAGACGGTCGTTGTTCATCGCCAGACACATAGAGCAGCCTGGCAGACGCCATTCAAAACCGGCTTCAATAAAGATTTTATCCAGACCTTCTGCTTCAGCTTGCGCTTTTACCGGACCAGAGCCTGGCACAACCAGCGCCTGAACGCCCGGCGCCACTTTGCGGCCTTTAGCGATCTCAGCGGCAGCGCGTAAGTCTTCGATACGCGAGTTGGTGCAGGAACCGATAAAGACTTTATCGATTGCGACTTCGGTTAACGGCACGCCAGATTTCAGGCCCATATAGGCCAGCGCTTTTTCCGCGCTCGCACGCTCTACCGGATCGGTGAAGGATGCCGGGTCCGGGATGATGTCGGTGACGGAGATAACCTGGCCTGGGTTCGTTCCCCAGGTGACCTGCGGGGCAATATCTTCCGCCTGCAGGGTGACAACGCTATCAAAAGTTGCGCCATCATCGGTGGTCAAGGTTTTCCAGTATGCGACCGCATCGTCAAAATCCTGGCCTTTTGGTGCATGCAGACGACCCTTCACGTAATTAAAGGTGGTCTCATCTGGCGCCACCAGGCCCGCTTTCGCGCCCAGCTCGATAGCCATATTGCACAGGGTCATACGACCTTCCATGCTCAGATCGCGGATTGCCTGACCACAGAACTCAACGACGTGACCGGTACCGCCAGCACTACCGGTTTTGCCGATGATCGCCAGCACGATGTCTTTGGCGGTAATGCCCGGAGCCGCTTTGCCTTTGACTTCAATCTTCATGGTTTTGGCGCGTCCCTGCTTCAGGGTCTGGGTCGCCAGTACGTGTTCGACTTCAGAGGTACCAATACCGAAAGCCAGCGCGCCGAATGCGCCGTGAGTCGCGGTATGCGAGTCGCCGCAGACGATAGTCATACCTGGCAGGGTAACGCCCTGTTCCGGTCCCATTACGTGGACGATGCCCTGGTAAGGGTGGTTCAGGTCATACAGTTCAACGCCAAACTCTTTGCAGTTTTTGATCAATTCCTGCATCTGGATGCGCGCCATTTCGCCGGACGCATTAATGTCTTTCGTTTGCGTCGACACGTTGTGGTCCATGGTGGCGAAGGTTTTACCCGGCTGGCGCACCGGGCGTTTATGGGCACGCAGGCCGTCAAATGCCTGCGGCGAGGTGACTTCGTGCACCAGGTGGCGGTCGATGTACAGCAGCGGGGTTTCATTTTGTGCTTCATAAACCACATGAGCATCAAACAATTTTTCGTATAACGTCTTCGCCATGATTACACCCCTTCAGCGACATAGCGGGCAATGATATCACCCATTTCATCGGTACTGACCGCCGCCGCACCGCGCGCTAAATCGCCGGTACGTACGCCTTCTTCTAATGCACGGTTGATAGCATTCTCAATTGCCGTTGCCGCGTTATCGGCATCCAGGCTATAGCGCAGCAGCAGCGCCAGCGAGAGAGTTTGCGCGATCGGGTTAGCAATGTTTTTACCGGCGATATCCGGGGCTGAGCCGCCTGCAGGCTCATACAGGCCAAAACCTTGTTCGTTGAGGCTGGCAGACGGCAACATCCCCATCGAGCCGGTGATCATGGCGCATTCATCAGACAGGATATCGCCAAAAAGGTTGGAACACAGCAGGACGTCAAACTGGGACGGATCCTTAATCAGCTGCATGGTGGCGTTATCGATATACATATGCGCCAGCTCGACGTCCGGATACTCTTTGCCGATTTCGTTGACAATTTCGCGCCACAGAATAGAGGTCTGCAACACGTTAGCTTTATCGATTGAGGTCACTTTATGCCGGCGTTTGCGGGCTGACTCAAAGGCGATACGCGCAATACGCTCGATCTCAAAACGGTGATAGACCTCGGTATCAAATGCTTTCTCGTGCTGGCCGCTGCCTTCGCGACCTTTAGGCTGGCCGAAGTAAATGCCGCCGGTCAGTTCGCGGACGCATAAAATGTCGAAGCCGTTGGCGGCGATATCGGCGCGCAGCGGGCAAAACTCTTCCAGTCCCTGGTACAGCTTTGCCGGGCGCAGGTTGCTGAACAGCTTGAAGTGTTTACGCAGCGGCAGCAGCGCACCGCGCTCCGGCTGCTGGTTCGGCGGCAGATTTTCCCATTTCGGGCCGCCCACGGAGCCAAACAGAATAGCGTCGGCCTGGTCGCAGCCCTCAACGGTTGCCTGCGGCAGAGGCTCACCGTGACGGTCGATGGCGATGCCGCCAACGTCGTAGTGGCTGGTGGTAATACGCATATCAAAACGTTGGCGCACGGCTTCCAGTACTTTCAATGCCTGTGTCATGACTTCAGGGCCAATACCGTCACCTGGTAACACAGCAATATGGTAATTCTTCGACATTACACGGTTTCCTTGTTGTTCTCTTTATTCTGAGCTTTGCGTTGCAATTCTTTTTCGACTTCGGCGGCACGCCAGATATTGTTCAGCACATGAACCATTGCTTTGGCGGAAGATTCCACGATATCCGTTGCCAGACCCACGCCGTGGAAGCGGCGGCCGTTGTAGTTAACCACAATGTCTACCTGGCCCAGGGCGTCTTTACCCTGGCCTTTGGCGTTCAGGTCATATTTGACCAGTTCGACGTCATAGCCGGTGATACGGTTAATTGCCTGATAGATTGCGTCAACCGGGCCATTGCCGTTTGCCGCTTCAGCTTTTGTCTCTTCACCGCAGGCCAGTTTTACCGACGCGGTAGCAATATCACTGGAACCTGACTGCACGCTGAAGTAATCCAGACGGAAATGTTCTGGCTCTTCCTGCTGTTTGTTGATGAACGCCAGCGCTTCCAGATCGTAATCAAAGACCTGGCCTTTTTTATCCGCCAGCTTCAGGAAAGCGTCATACAGATGATCCATGTTGTAGTCAGTATCTTTGTAGCCCATCTCTTCCATACGGTGTTTCACCGCTGCACGGCCGGAGCGGGAAGTCAGGTTCAACTGTACCTGGTTCAGACCGATGGATTCCGGCGTCATGATTTCGTAGTTTTCGCGATTTTTCAGCACGCCATCCTGGTGAATACCGGATGAGTGTGCGAAGGCGCCGGTGCCGACGATCGCTTTGTTAGCAGGGATCGGCATATTACAAATCTGGCTGACGGTTTGGCTAGTACGCCAGATTTCGTTGTGATTGATGCGGGTGTGCACATCCATAATGTCTTTGCGCACTTTGATGGCCATAATGACTTCTTCCAGCGAGCAGTTGCCTGCGCGCTCACCGATGCCGTTCATCGCGCCTTCAACCTGGCGAGCACCGGCGTGGACTGCTGCAATGGCATTGCCCACCGCGATGCCCAAATCGTCGTGGGTATGGACGGAGATAATGGCTTTATCAATATTAGGAACGTGTTCGTACAGGCCGGTGATAATGTTGGCGAATTCGAACGGCATGGTGTAGCCGACGGTATCCGGGATATTAATAGTCTTCGCACCAGCATTAATGGCGGCTTCTACGACGCGAGCCAGATCGGCAATCGGCGTACGGCCTGCATCTTCACAGGAAAACTCGACATCATCAGTATAATTACGTGCGCGTTTAACCATATAGATAGCGCGTTCAATCACTTCATCCAGATTGCTGCGCAGCTTGGTCGCAATATGCATCGGCGAGGTGGCGATAAACGTGTGGATACGAAATGCCTCCGCGACCTTCAGTGATTCTGCCGCAACGTCAATGTCTTTCTCTACGCAGCGAGCCAGCGCGCAAACGCGGCTGTTTTTGATTGTGCGCGCAATGGTCTGAACGGACTCGAAGTCGCCTGGTGATGACACAGGAAAACCCACTTCCATCACATCAACGCCCATCCGCTCCAGGGCCATGGCAATCTGCAGTTTCTCTTTCACACTCAGGCTGGCTTGTAACGCTTGTTCACCGTCGCGTAAGGTCGTATCGAAAATAATGACTTGCTGGCTCATGGTTTAGATCCTTGGTCTGTGTCCTGGCGCCTTGCTAGCGAGCATAAAAAAACCCGCGCATTGGCGCGGGTTTTATAGTCTTGCTGGAAGATGACTTAATGATGAATGTCGCCCAACAGCCTACCGCGCAAAATGGATGCGTTTAGTAGTAGTAGGCTGAGAAAGCGAATGCTGCGAATCATTACGTCATGCTCCAGATGAAATCGTTATGCTTTTAGAGTTACTGGATATGGGTTTTGATGTCAACCCCTGGGGGAAGAAAAGGTCTTTTTACCCGAAAGGTGAATTAGCTAATTGTGCTGACGATCGCGCTTTTTTGCCGATGATCCTTTTTGGGACATCGCTTCATGCCGAGACATTTTTACCATTTGGTCATTTTTCTTTTCGTTTCTGACGTTATGGGGGAGGGACTTAGATAAAAAGATATCTTAATGAAAAGTATAGAATTATTTTTATTGTGAATGTATTAGTGCGTATAGGGATGAATTATCAATGATAATGAAATGTGAATTTTAAGAGGAGCTTAAATTGATAATTTAATAATGCTTAAATTATAGTTAACTGCTGGTGTTATTGTTTATTTTTAATATTTATGGGTAAACTCAATTCTATCAAGTAAACGATATGGTTTAAGTGGTTGCGAGTACTTTCAAACCAGCAGATTTTTCGTCACCACTCATAACCTTGATATATTCCTAAAATTCATCTTTGCTCTTTTGCAAATGTCATATGCATGGTAAATGATATTCTCGATATTAATTACTGCACTTTGGCAAAGGGAATTTAGCGTGACAGTGGAGTTAGATATGTTAAATGAAGGTACTGAATATAAATCAGCCTCTGAGATGGAAAACACAAAACCTCAGCTACGTATGGTTGATCTCAATCTACTGACCGTATTTGATGCGGTCATGCAGGAACAGAATATCACCCGCGCAGCGCATTCCCTGGGGATGTCGCAACCAGCGGTCAGCAATGCGGTATCGCGACTGAAAGTGATGTTTAATGATGAGCTGTTTGTTCGTTATGGACGCGGCATCCAGCCAACGGCGCGCGCTTTTCAGCTATTTGGTTCTGTACGTCAGGCATTGCAATTGGTGCAGAACGAATTACCGGGTTCGGGCTTTGAGCCGCTCAGCAGCGAGCGGGTCTTTAATCTGTGCGTTTGCAGCCCGCTTGATAACGCTTTGACTTCAGTTATTTTCAATAAAGTTGGCGAGATTGCGCCGAACATTCATTTAGTTTTTAAATCGGCACTGAACCAAAACACCGAACATCAATTACGTTATCAGGAAATTGAATTTGTTATCGGTTATGAAGAGTTTCGTCGCCCTGAGTTTGCCTGTGTACCTTTATTTAAAGACGAAATGGTGCTGGTGGCGAGCCGCAAACATCCGCGCATTTCCGGGCCGCTGATGGAAAATGATATTTATCAGGAAGAGCATGCTGTTGTTGCTCTCGATCGCTATGCGTCATTCAGCCAGCCGTGGTATGACACCGCAGATAAACAATCCCGTATTGCTTATCAAGGGAACGCGATGGTGAGCGTATTAAATGTGGTTTCCCAGACTAATATGGTCGCCATCGCGCCTCGCTGGTTGGCCAGCGAGTTTGCCGATAAACTGGATCTGCAAATATTACCTTTACCGTTGAAAGTGAATAGCCGTACCTGCTATCTCTCCTGGCATGAAGCGGCGGGTCGCGATAAAGGCCATCAATGGATGGAAGAATTGCTGGTTAGTATTTGTCAGCGCTAAACGGTCGCGATACAAACGGGGGCTTCGGCTCCTGCTTTGTATGACAGAAAGCTAAAAATACAGAATTTTGTGCTGTTTATGATTTTCATCCGCCGTTCGTTTCAGACAAAAAATGGATGATTTACTGTAGTTGGTTATTTTATCCGAGTATTGGCTATCATATTTTCTTATCCCTGAAGTTTTTCACCGCGTTTTACCTTAGATTCTTTCTTTTCTTCTTTTAATGCTCGTTATGCGCCGAGGGTCGCCAATTGCCTGCCCGTTAGTGAGCAGTTATGGTAGCGGCATGCAGTCTATTCACCTCAATGCGGAGCGACTATGCTTCGTTTTGAGCGAGCGCGCGGAAATCGGATTCCGCTGTCGTAAAAAACAATAAGCCGGGAGGCAAACCATGGAGATGTTGTCAGGAGCCGAAATGGTCGTCCAGTCGCTAGTCGATCAGGGCGTCAAGCAAGTGTTCGGTTACCCCGGGGGCGCGGTCCTCGATATCTATGATGCGTTACATACCCTTGGCGGTATCGATCATGTTCTGGTTCGTCATGAGCAAGCCGCTGTTCACATGGCGGATGGGCTGGCGCGGGCGACGGGCGAGGTTGGCGTTGTGCTGGTCACGTCAGGGCCTGGAGCGACCAATGCCATTACCGGTATTGCGACGGCATATATGGATTCCATTCCGCTGGTGATTCTTTCCGGGCAGGTCGCGACCTCCTTGATTGGCTACGATGCTTTCCAGGAATGTGACATGGTGGGCATCTCCCGACCGGTGGTGAAACACAGTTTCCTGGTCAAGCAAACTGAAGATATTCCTGGCGTACTGAAGAAAGCGTTTTGGCTGGCCGCCAGCGGGCGTCCAGGCCCGGTCGTTGTGGACTTACCCAAGGATATTCTGAATCCAGCGAAAAAGCTGCCTTACGCCTGGCCGGATACGGTTAGCATGCGTTCTTATAACCCAACGACTACTGGCCATAAAGGGCAGATTAAGCGTGCGTTGCAAACGTTGATGGCGGCTAAAAAACCGGTGGTTTATGTCGGCGGTGGGGCGATTAACGCGAAATGTGAGCCGCAGCTATATGCTCTGGTAGAAAAGCTGAAGCTGCCGGTGGTTTCTTCGCTGATGGGGCTAGGGGCTTTCCCTGCGTCGAACCAGCAGGCATTAGGGATGCTTGGCATGCATGGGACTTATGAAGCCAATATGACCATGCATAATTCCGACGTGATTTTCGCCGTCGGTGTGCGTTTCGACGATCGTACGACGAACAACCTGGCAAAATACTGTCCGAACGCGACGGTACTGCATATTGATATCGATCCGACCTCTATTTCAAAGACCGTTCCCGCCGATGTACCCATCGTTGGCGACGCCCGTCTGGTGCTGGAACAGATGCTGGAACTGCTCGAACATGAGGAGACCCAGCAGCCGCTCGATGAAATCCGCGACTGGTGGCAGCAGATTGAGCAGTGGCGCGCGCGTCATTGCCTACAATACGACACCCAAAGCGGCAAAATTAAGCCGCAGGCGGTGATTGAGACTATCTGGCGTCTGACTGACGGCGATGCGTACGTGACGTCCGATGTGGGTCAGCATCAGATGTTCGCAGCCCTCTATTATCCTTTCGATAAACCGCGGCGCTGGATTAACTCTGGCGGTTTGGGAACCATGGGCTTCGGCCTTCCTGCTGCGCTTGGCGTGAAGATGGCGCTGCCGGAAGAAACGGTCATTTGCGTGACTGGCGATGGCAGTATCCAGATGAATATTCAGGAGCTCTCCACTGCGCTGCAATACGAGCTGCCTGTACTGGTGCTGAATCTGAATAACCGCTATCTCGGGATGGTGAAGCAGTGGCAGGATATGCTCTATTCCGGCCGTCATTCGCAATCCTATATGGAGTCATTGCCTGATTTTGCTCGCGTGGCGGAAGCCTACGGCCATGTCGGGATTCGAATTAGCGACCCGCAGGAGCTGGAAGCTAAACTCACCGAGGCGCTGGAGCAGGTACGCAATAACCGTCTGGTTTTCGTTGATGTAACGGTGGACGGTAGTGAACATGTATACCCTATGCAGATTCGCGGCGGCGGTATGGACGAGATGTGGCTGAGCAAAACGGAGAGGACCTGATTATGCGCCGGATATTATCAGTATTACTGGAGAACGAATCGGGTGCATTATCCCGCGTGATCGGCCTCTTTTCACAACGTGGTTATAATATTGAAAGCCTGACGGTAGCACCGACGGACGATCCGACGCTGTCGAGAATGACTATCCAGACCGTTGGCGATGAGAAAGCGATCGAGCAGATTGAAAAGCAGTTGCACAAGCTGGTGGACGTTCTCCGCGTTAATGAGCTTGGGCAAGGGGCGCACGTTGAGCGTGAAATTATGTTGGTGAAAGTACAGGCCAGCGGCTATGGACGCGATGAGGTCAAACGCAATACGGAAATTTTCCGTGGCCAAATTATCGATGTGACGCCGTCTATTTATACTGTTCAACTGGCAGGAACCAGCGATAAGCTGGATGCGTTTTTGGCTTCCCTGCGCGATGTTGCACGAATTGTTGAAGTGGCCCGCTCGGGCGTCGTCGGTTTGTCGCGTGGCGACAAAATCATGCGCTGAGCCTCTGAAACTGACGTAAAAATAGCCCGACACAGCCTGTCGGGCTATTTTTTTGCGAAATCGGTGGGAACTGTAGACTAAAGCGGTTGCTGCGCTTACTTTTCTGCGCTTAGATGTTATAAAAATGAATCCATACCTGAAGAATGGTTATGTTCTGTACTTATTACCCAAGGGGCAATTGTGAAACTGGATGAAATCGCCCGGCTGGCCGGTGTCTCGCGAACCACTGCTAGCTATGTGATTAACGGTAAAGCGAAGCAGTATCGTGTTAGCGATAAGACTGTTGAAAAGGTGATGGCGGTCGTTCGTGAGCACAACTATCATCCGAATGCGGTTGCTGCGGGCCTGCGTGCGGGACGCACGCGTTCTATTGGTCTGGTTATCCCGGATCTGGAAAATACCAGCTATACGCGTATCGCTAATTACCTGGAGCGTCAGGCGCGCCAGCGTGGCTATCAGTTGCTGATTGCCTGCTCCGAGGATCAACCGGACAACGAAATGCGCTGCATTGAGCACCTGCTGCAGCGTCAGGTCGATGCGATTATCGTTTCTACCTCATTGCCTCCTGAGCATCCGTTCTATCAGCGCTGGGCTAACGATCCTTTCCCGATTGTCGCCCTCGACCGTGCTCTCGATAGAGAGCACTTCACCAGCGTTGTCGGCGCCGATCAGGATGATGCGGAAATGCTTGGCGCGGAATTACGTAAATTCCCGGCTGAAACCGTGCTCTACCTTGGCGCGCTGCCGGAGCTTTCGGTGAGCTTCCTGCGTGAGCAGGGGTTCCGTACGGCGTGGAAGGACGATCCGCGAGAAGTGCATTTCCTCTACGCAAACAGTTATGAACGCGAAGCCGCAGCGCAGTTGTTTGAGAAATGGCTGGAAACCCACCCAATGCCGCAGGCGCTGTTCACGACTTCCTTTCCGCTGTTGCAGGGGGTGATGGATGTGACGCTGCGCCGGGAAGGGAAGTTGCCTTCTGAACTGGCTATTGCAACTTTTGGTGATAATGAGCTGCTGGATTTCCTCCAGTGCCCCGTTTTAGCCGTTGCTCAGCGCCATCGCGATGTTGCGGAACGCGTGCTGGAGATCGTGCTGGCTAGCCTTGATGAACCACGTAAGCCCAAGCCGGGTTTGAGCCGTATTCGCCGCAACCTGTATCGCCGCGGCAGCCTGAACCGTCGTTGAGTATATTCTCCCGTGTGTTACCAGGATTATTCGTAGAAAGTTCGCCGGACGGATCCGCGTCTGGCGAGAATCCCTATCAATGACGTAAAAATTTTAGGGTTAACGATCTTTCAGACAAATCCTTAATCTTCCTGACATCTCTTTTAATTCTATTCTTAGGGGCATCTATTTCGCATTTTTATTAATCCATAAAAGGATTAGTGAATATATTGGTATTATTTTGTTACATTCATTGGGCGAGTTGCTGAATTAACAATCATTTCCTCGCCATTATGGTAGCCCTGAGCGCTGTACCCCGCAGTAAGAGAGGCTCTCTGATGAAAACTGGTGCTGTTAACGGGCATCAGAATGGCCTAAAATGCCGCTCGCGTCGCAAACTGACACTTTATATTTTCCCTTCGAAGATATTTTGCTGCTTTTAACTGTTACAAGTTTGTTGGTTATTTTCTTACCGATATTCATAACGTTAATTTGCCTCGTTTGTTGGTTGATTTTTCGTCAGGGCGAATATCGGCTGTAAATAATGGGTTTTTAAGCTCTGTTAGCATTCGTGCTGGCTTGACAAGCTTTTCCTCCGCTCCGTAAACTCCTTCTTGTGGGAATTTGTGGGGTAAAGTGGCGAAAAGGGGTGAGGCTGGCATGTTCCGTGGGGCAACGTTAGTCAATCTCGACAGCAAAGGCCGTTTGGCCGTACCGACGCGCTACCGCGACGGGCTGATCGAGGACGCTTCCGGTCAATTGGTGTGTACGATTGACATTCATCACCCATGCCTGCTGCTTTACCCTTTGCCTGAATGGGAAATCATCGAGCAAAAATTGTCGCGTTTATCGAGCATGAATCCCACCGAGCGGCGCGTACAGCGTTTGCTTCTGGGGCATGCCAGCGAATGTCAGATGGATAACGCCGGGCGGCTATTAATAGCCCCGGTGCTGCGGCAACATGCCGGGCTGACAAAAGAAGTGATGCTGGTCGGGCAGTTCAACAAGTTTGAGCTGTGGGACGAAACGACCTGGTATCAACGGGTCAAGGAAGATATCGACGCTGAGCAGTCCGCTTCCGGGGAACTGTCGGAGCGCCTGCAGGATTTGTCTTTGTAAAATGATGGAAAATTTTAAACACACTACGGTACTTCTGGATGAAGCCGTTAACGGCCTGAATATTCGTCCGAATGGTATCTACATTGATGGTACCTTTGGCCGCGGCGGTCACTCACGTCTTATTCTCTCCCAACTGGGAGCGGAGGGACGCCTGTTGGCGATCGATCGCGACCCGCAGGCTATCGCCGTCGCGAAAACTATCGATGATCCCCGCTTTTCCATCGTTCATGGTCCTTTTTCTCAGTTGGCCGACTATGTTGGCGAGCGCAATCTAACCGGCAAGATCGACGGTATTCTGCTCGACCTTGGCGTTTCTTCACCGCAGTTGGATGATGCTGAACGTGGTTTTTCGTTTATGCGCGATGGTCCGCTGGACATGCGTATGGATCCCACTCGCGGTCAATCTGCCGCTGAATGGCTACAGACCGCCGACGAGGCTGATATCGCATGGGTCATCAAAACCTTTGGCGAAGAGCGCTTTGGGAAACGAATTGCTCGCGCCATTGTTGAACGCAACCGTATTGAACCGATGACGCGCACCAAAGAGCTGGCGGAAGTTGTTGCGGCGGCAACGCCGGTGAAAGACAAATTCAAACATCCTGCGACCCGTACCTTCCAGGCGGTGCGCATTTGGGTGAACAGTGAACTGGAGGAGATAGAGCAGGCGCTAAAAAGCTCGCTCAGCGTGCTGGCTCCGGGCGGGCGGCTCTCAATCATCAGTTTCCACTCGCTGGAAGACCGTATTGTGAAGCGCTTTATGCGTGAACAAAGCCGCGGTCCGCAGGTTCCGGCAGGGCTACCTATGACCGAAGAGCAGCTCAAAAAACTGGGCGGCCGTGAGTTAAGAGCACTAGGCAAGTTGATGCCGGGTGAAAAAGAGGTAGCTGAAAATCCTCGTGCCCGTAGTTCAGTTCTGCGCATTGCAGAGAGGACGAACGCATGATCGGCAGAGTGACAGAAGCCCTAAGCAAGGTAAAAGGGTCGATAGGAAGCAACGAGCGCCATGCTTTGCCTGGCGTGATCGGAGACGACCTTCTGCGGTTTGGGAAGCTGCCACTCTGTCTGTTCATTTGCATCATTATTACGGCGATTACGGTGGTGACAACGGCGCACCATACTCGCCTGTTAACCGCGCAGCGCGAACAGCTGGTTCTGGAACGCGATGCGCTGGATATTGAATGGCGCAACCTGATCCTCGAAGAGAACGCTCTCGGCGATCACAGTCGGGTTGAGCGGATCGCGACTGAGAAGTTGCAGATGCAACACGTCGATCCATCACAAGAAAATATCGTTGTACAGAAATAAGGATTATTGCGACGCATGAAAGCAGCGCCGAAAACGCCAAAAGCAAAACGTCAGGAAGAACAGGCCAACTTTATCAGTTGGCGTTTTGCGTTGCTGTGCGGCTGTATTCTGCTGGCGCTGGGCTTCCTGCTGGGCCGTGTGGCCTGGTTACAGGTGATTAGCCCGGACATGCTGGTGCGCCAGGGTGACATGCGCTCTCTGCGCGTGCAGGAAGTCTCCACCGCGCGCGGAATGATAACCGACCGCTCCGGTCGCCCGCTGGCGGTAAGTGTGCCGGTAAAAGCCATCTGGGCTGACCCGAAAGAGCTGCATGATGCCGGCGGCGTAACGCTGGACAACCGCTGGAAGGCGCTGGCCGATGCTCTGAATATGCCGCTGGATCAGCTGGCATCGCGCATCAATAGCAACCCGCGGATGCGTTTTATCTATCTGGCGCGTCAGGTTAACCCTGATATGGCCGATTACATCCGCAAGCTGAAGCTGCCGGGGATTCATCTACGCGAAGAATCGCGTCGTTACTATCCGTCGGGAGAAGTAACCGCTCACCTCATTGGCTTCACGAACGTCGACAGCCAGGGGATTGAAGGCGTTGAGAAGAGCTTCGATAAGTGGCTTACCGGCCAGCCTGGCGAACGTATCGTTCGTAAAGACCGCTATGGTCGCGTGATTGAAGACATCTCTTCCACCGACAGCCAGGCGGCGCATAACCTCGCGCTGAGCATCGACGAACGCCTGCAGGCGCTGGTCTATCGCGAGCTGAATAATGCCGTGGCGTTTAACAAAGCAGAGTCAGGTACTGCGGTTCTGGTCGATGTGAACACCGGCGAAGTGCTGGCGATGGCTAACAGCCCATCCTACAACCCGAATAATTTCGCGGGCACGTCGAAAGACACCATGCGTAACCGCGCCATTACCGACGTGTTTGAGCCAGGTTCAACGGTGAAACCGATGGTGGTGATGACGGCGCTGCAGCGCGGCATCGTTAACGAAAATACCGTACTGAATACCATTCCTTACCGAATTAACGGTCACGAAATTAAAGACGTGGCGCGCTATAGCGAATTGACCCTGACCGGGGTACTACAGAAGTCGAGTAACGTCGGTGTTTCTAAGCTGGCGTTAGCGATGCCGTCCTCAGCGTTAGTAGATACTTACTCACGTTTTGGACTTGGAAAAGCGACCAATTTGGGGTTGGTCGGAGAACGCAGTGGCTTATATCCTCAAAAACAACGGTGGTCTGACATAGAGAGGGCCACCTTTTCTTTCGGCTACGGGCTAATGGTAACACCGTTACAGTTAGCGCGAGTCTACGCAACGATCGGCAGCTACGGCATCTATCGTCCGCTGTCGATTACTAAAGTTGATCCACCGGTTCCGGGCGAGCGCGTCTTCCCGGAATCACTCGTTCGTACCGTTGTTCACATGATGGAAAGCGTGGCGCTGCCGGGCGGTGGCGGCGTGAAAGCGGCGATTAAAGGCTATCGCATCGCGATTAAAACCGGTACGGCGAAAAAAGTAGGGCCCGATGGCCGCTACATCAACAAATATATTGCTTACACCGCAGGCGTTGCGCCCGCCAGCCATCCGCGCTTTGCGCTGGTGGTGGTGATCAACGATCCGCAGGCGGGTAAATACTACGGCGGCGCCGTTTCCGCGCCGGTCTTCGGTGCCATCATGGGCGGCGTCCTGCGTACCATGAACATCGAGCCGGATGCGCTGGCAACGGCTGAAAAAAGTGAATTAGTGATTAATCAAGGCGAGGGAACAGGTGGCAGATCGTAATTTGCGCGACCTTCTCGCTCCGTGGGTGCCAAATGCGCCGGAGCGAATTCTGCGAGAAATGACGCTGGACAGCCGGGTGGCTGCTTCTGGCGATCTTTTTATCGCGGTTTTAGGTCATCAGGCGGACGGGCGTCGTTATATCCCGCAGGCGATAGCGCAAGGTGTTGCTGCCATTATTGCTGAGGCCAAAGATGAGGCTCATGACGGTGAAATCCGTGAAATGCACGGCGTGCCGGTTATTTATCTGAGCCAACTCAACGAGCGCTTATCCGCGCTGGCCGGGCGTTTTTACCATCAGCCTTCGGAACAACTGCGCCTGGTTGGCGTCACCGGGACTAACGGCAAGACCACCACGACTCAGTTGCTGGCGCAATGGGCACAACTGCTCGGTGAAACCAGTGCGGTCATGGGAACCGTAGGCAACGGCCTGTTGGAGAAAGTCATTCCAACGGAAAATACCACCGGGTCGGCCGTCGATGTTCAACACGTACTCTCTGGCCTGGCAGGGCAGGGGGCGACTTTTGCGGCGATGGAAGTTTCCTCCCATGGCCTGGTGCAGCATCGAGTAGCTGCGCTGCAGTTTGCCGCGTCGGTCTTCACAAACCTCAGCCGCGATCACCTGGACTACCACGGTGATATGGAACATTACGAAGCGGCAAAATGGTTGCTCTACTCAACCCATCATTGTGGTCAGGCTATCGTCAACGCGGACGATGAAGTTGGTCGTCGCTGGCTGGCGTTGCTGCCGGATGCGGTTGCCGTATCAATGGAAAATCATATAAACCCAAACTGCCGGGGCCGCTGGCTGAAAGCGACTGCTGTGAACTATCACGACAGCGGCGCGACTATCCAGTTTGAATCGAACTGGGGGAACGGCGAGATCGAAAGCCGCCTGATGGGTGCGTTCAACGTTAGCAACCTGCTGCTGGCATTAGCAACGCTGCTGGCGCTGGGCTATCCGTTGGCCGACCTGCTGAAAACGGCTTCTCGTTTACAGCCGGTTTGCGGGCGCATGGAAGTGTTCAGCGCGCCGGGTAAACCGGCCGTCGTGGTTGATTACGCCCACACGCCTGATGCCCTGGAAAAAGCGCTGCAGGCGGCGCGTTTGCACTGTAACGGTAAACTGTGGTGTGTATTTGGTTGCGGCGGTGACCGCGACAAAGGCAAGCGCCCTCTGATGGGGGCTATCGCCGAAGAATTTGCTGATATCGTGGTTGTCACCGATGACAATCCTCGCACCGAAGAGCCGCGGGCGATTATTAACGATATCCTGGCCGGTATGCTCGATGCGGGTCGTGCCAAAGCGGTGGAGGGGCGTGCGGAAGCGGTCACTAATGCGGTAATGCAGGCGAAAGACAATGACGTCGTTCTGGTGGCGGGTAAAGGCCACGAGGACTATCAAATCGTCGGTAATCGCCGACTCGATTACTCCGATCGCGTCACCGTTGCGCGTCTGCTGGGGGTGATAGCATGATTCGCTTGACTCTCAGCCAGCTTGCCGACATTACGCGCGGCGAACTGCACGGCAGCGATGTGGCGATTGATGAGGTCACGTCAGATACCCGTAAGGTCACGACAGGCTGCCTGTTTGTGGCCTTGAAAGGCGAGCGCTTTGATGCCCATGACTTTGCCGAACAGGCTAAGGCTGCCGGTGCGGGCGCGCTGTTGGTCAGCCGTCAACTGGCGTGCGATTTGCCGCAGGTGGTGGTGAAGGATACGCGTCTGGCATTTGGCGAACTGGCCGCGTGGGTGCGTCAGCAGGTTCCGGCGCGCGTAGTCGCGCTGACCGGATCTTCCGGAAAAACCTCGGTCAAAGAGATGACCGCGGCGATTCTGAGCCAGTGCGGCAATACGCTGTATACCGCTGGCAACCTGAACAACGATATCGGCGTTCCAATGACGCTGCTGCGCCTGACGAAAGAACATGATTACGCGGTTATCGAACTAGGCGCCAATCACCAGGGGGAAATCGCCTGGACCGTCAGCCTGACGCGTCCTGAAGCCGCACTGGTCAATAACCTGGCCGCCGCGCACCTGGAAGGTTTTGGTTCGCTGGAAGGTGTGGCGAAAGCCAAGGGCGAAATTTATACCGGTCTGCCGGTCAACGGCATTGCCATTATGAACGCCGATAACAATGACTGGCTGAACTGGCAAAGCATCATTGGCGAGCGCAGAACCTGGCGTTTCTCACCAAATGCCGCCAATAGCGACTTCACGGCGACTAACGTTCATGTAACTACGCGCGGGACTGAATTTACCCTGCAAACCCCAACGGGCAACGTTGATGTACTGCTGCCGCTGCCGGGGCGTCACAACATCGCCAATGCGCTGGCTGCCGCCGCGCTTTCAATGGCGGTAGGCGCAACGCATGAGGCAATTAAAGCTGGATTGCGGGATCTGAAAGCGGTACCGGGGAGATTATTTCCAATTCCGTTGACTGACAGCCAGTTGCTGCTGGATGACTCCTACAACGCGAACGTAGGCTCAATGACCGCTGCGGTACAGGTGCTGTCTGAAATGCCGGGCTACCGGGTACTGGTTGTCGGCGATATGGCCGAACTCGGCGCGGAAAGCCAGGCGTGCCATCGTCAAGTGGGTGAAGCGGCGAAAGCCGCTGGACTCGATCGCGTACTAAGCGTTGGCTCATTGAGTGCAGATATTAGTGGCGCTAGCGGCGTTGGCGAGCACTTTAGCGATAAGACGTTGTTGGTGACGCGCCTGCAAGAGCTGATGTCAGAACACAAAATTATGACCATTTTAGTGAAGGGTTCACGTAGTGCCGCCATGGAAGTGGTAGTACGCGCATTACAGGAGAACGGAACATGTTAGTATGGCTGGCCGAACATTTGGTCAAATATTATTCAGGCTTTAACGTCTTTTCCTATCTGACGTTTCGCGCCATTGTCAGCCTGCTGACCGCGCTGTTCATCTCTTTGTGGATGGGACCGCGCATGATTGCCCGCCTGCAAAAACTCTCATTTGGCCAGGTTGTGCGTAACGATGGCCCGGAATCTCACTTTAGCAAGCGCGGTACGCCGACCATGGGCGGGATCATGATCCTGACTGCCATTGTCGTCTCTGTGCTGCTGTGGGCTTATCCATCCAACCCTTACGTCTGGTGCGTGCTGACGGTACTGATCGGCTACGGGATTATCGGCTTCGTTGATGACTACCGCAAAGTGGTACGCAAAGACACTAAAGGCCTGATCGCCCGCTGGAAATACTTCTGGATGTCGGTGATTGCGCTGGGCGTTGCCTTTGCACTGTATATGGCGGGCAAAGATACGCCAGCGACTCAGTTAGTGGTGCCGTTCTTTAAAGACGTAATGCCGCAACTGGGCTTGTTCTATATCCTGCTGGCCTACTTTGTCATCGTGGGGACCGGTAATGCGGTCAACCTGACTGACGGTCTTGATGGGCTGGCAATTATGCCGACCGTATTCGTTGCCGCCGGGTTCGCGCTGGTGGCCTGGGCGACCGGTAACATGAATTTCGCCAACTATCTGCATATCCCTTATTTGCGTCACGCTGGTGAACTGGTGATCGTCTGTACGGCGATTGTCGGCGCAGGTCTGGGCTTTTTGTGGTTTAACACCTACCCGGCGCAGGTCTTTATGGGCGACGTCGGTTCGCTGGCTCTTGGCGGCGCGCTGGGCATTATCGCCGTGCTGCTGCGCCAGGAATTCCTGCTGGTGATTATGGGCGGCGTCTTTGTCGTAGAAACGCTCTCGGTGATTCTGCAAGTCGGCTCCTTTAAGCTGCGCGGCCAGCGCATCTTCCGCATGGCGCCGATTCACCATCACTATGAACTGAAAGGCTGGCCGGAACCGCGCGTTATCGTGCGCTTCTGGATTATTTCGCTGATGCTGGTGCTGATTGGCCTGGCGACGCTGAAGGTACGTTAATCATGGCAGATTATCAGGGTAAAAAAGTCGTCATTATTGGGCTGGGTATGACCGGCCTGTCATGCGTGGACTTTTTCATGGCTCACGGCGTGACGCCGCGGGTGATGGATACCCGCGTCGCGCCTGCTGGGCTGGATAAACTACCGGAAGCTGTTGAGCGCTATGTCGGTGGTCTGAACGATGACTGGCTGCTGACGGCAGACCTGATTGTTGCCAGCCCCGGTATTGCGCTGGCCCATCCTTCCCTGAGCGCTGCGGCGGACGCTGGCGTGGAGATTGTCGGCGATATCGAATTGTTCTGCCGCGAAGCGCAGGCACCGATTGTTGCTATCACCGGCTCTAACGGTAAAAGCACCGTAACTTCGCTGGTGGGTGAAATGGCGAAAGCGGCGGGGCTGAACGTTGGCGTTGGGGGCAATATTGGCCTTCCGGCGCTGATGCTGCTGGATCCTGAACGCGAACTCTACGTTCTGGAACTTTCCAGCTTTCAGCTGGAAACGACCTCCAGCCTGCGTGCGGTCGCAGCGACGATCCTTAACGTCACCGAAGATCATATGGACCGGTACCCGCTGGGTCTTCAGCAGTATCGTGCCGCCAAACTGCGAATTTACGAGAATGCGCAGACCTGCATCGTTAATGCTGATGATGCCTTAACCATGCCGGTACGCGGCGCCGACGAGCGCTGCATTAGCTTCGGCGTTGACGTTGGTGACTATCACCTGAACCGCCAGCAGGGTGAAACCTGGCTGCGCGTTAAAGGTGAGAAAGTGCTCAACGTCAAAGAGATGAAGATTAGCGGTCAGCACAACTACAGCAACGCCCTGGCAGCGCTGGCGCTGGCGGATGCCGCAGGCCTGCCGCGCGCCAGCAGCCTGAAGGCGCTGACGACATTCACCGGACTGGCGCATCGTTTCCAGCAGGTGCTGGAGCATAACGGCGTGCGCTGGATCAATGATTCCAAAGCCACTAACGTCGGTAGCACCGAAGCTGCGCTTAATGGGCTTCATCTTGACGGAACACTGTATCTGTTGCTGGGCGGCGATGGAAAATCGGCTGACTTCACACCGTTAAGCCGTTACCTGAGCGGCGACAATGTTCGTCTGTACTGCTTTGGTCGCGACGGCGCGCAGCTGGCGGCGCTTCGCCCGGATGTCGCCGTGCAAACAGAAACCATGGAGCAGGCGATGCGCCAGATCGCGCCGTTGGTTGTTGCTGGTGATATGGTGCTGCTGTCGCCGGCGTGCGCCAGCCTCGATCAGTTTAAAAACTTTGAACAACGCGGCGATATTTTTGCTCGCCTGGCGAAGGAGTTAGGTTGATGCGTTTATCACTCCCGCGCCTGAAAATGCCACGGCTGAGACTGCCGCGTATGCCGGGAATGTTTATTTTCGCATGGCTATTTGCCGCGCTGAAAGGCTGGGTAATGGGCTCTCGGCAGAAAGATACCGATAGCCTGGTAATGTATGACCGGATGCTGCTGTGGTTGACCTTTGGCCTGGCGGCTATCGGTTTCATTATGGTGACCTCGGCGTCGATGCCGGTAGGACAGCGCCTGGCCAACGATCCGTTTCTGTTTGCCAAGCGTGATGGTTTATACATCCTGCTGGCGTTAGGGCTGGCGATGGTGACGCTGCGCCTGCCGATGGAGTTCTGGCAGCGCCATAGTACCGCGATGTTGATTGCTTCTATCGTAATGCTGTTGATCGTTCTGGTGGTTGGCAGCTCGGTCAACGGGGCATCGCGCTGGATTGCGCTGGGGCCGCTGCGTATTCAGCCCGCGGAGTTTACCAAGCTGTCGCTGTTCTGCTACATCGCCAACTACCTGGTGCGTAAAGGCGATGAAGTACGTAACAACCTCCGCGGCTTCCTGAAGCCAATGGGCGTGATTTTCGTGCTGGCGATTTTGCTGCTGGCACAGCCTGACCTCGGTACCGTCGTTGTGCTGTTTGTGACCACTCTGGCCATGCTGTTCCTGGCGGGAGCCAAGCTGTGGCAGTTTATCGCGATTATCGGGATGGGGATTTCGGCGGTTGTGCTGTTGATTCTCGCCGAACCGTATCGTATTCGCCGCGTAACCTCATTCTGGAACCCGTGGGAAGATCCGTTCGGCAGTGGTTACCAGCTAACCCAGTCGCTGATGGCTTTTGGTCGCGGTGAAATGTGGGGGCAGGGCCTGGGTAATTCGGTACAGAAACTGGAGTATTTACCCGAGGCTCATACCGATTTCATCTTCGCCATTATCGGTGAAGAACTCGGTTATATCGGTGTGGTACTCGCACTTTTAATGGTATTCTTCGTCGCTTTTCGCGCCATGTCCATTGGCCGCAAAGCGCTGGAGATTGACCACCGTTTCTCCGGTTTTTTGGCCTGCGCCATTGGGATCTGGTTCAGCTTTCAGGCGCTGGTTAACGTCGGTGCGGCAGCGGGAATGCTGCCAACTAAAGGCCTGACGCTGCCGCTGATCAGCTACGGTGGCTCGAGCCTGCTGATTATGTCGACGGCCATCATGTTGCTGTTACGAATTGATTATGAAACGCGTCTGGAAAAAGCCCAGGCGTTTACACGGGGTGTTCGATGAGCGGTCAGGAAAAGCGGTTAATGGTGATGGCGGGCGGTACCGGAGGACACGTGTTCCCGGGACTGGCGGTTGCGCACCATTTAATGGACCAGGGCTGGCAGGTTCGCTGGCTTGGTACCGCGGATCGTATGGAAGCGGATTTAGTGCCAAAGAATGGCATTGAAATTGATTTCATTCAGATCTCTGGCCTGCGCGGCAAGGGTCTGAAGGCGCAACTGCTGGCGCCGGTCCGGATATTCAATGCCTGGCGCCAGGCGCGGGCGATTATGCAGCGTTTTCAACCGGATGTGGTACTGGGAATGGGCGGATATGTTTCTGGTCCCGGCGGTCTGGCGGCATGGTCGCTCGGGATCCCTGTTGTGCTGCATGAACAGAACGGTATTGCTGGTCTGACGAATAAATGGCTGGCGAAAATTGCCAAAAAGGTGATGCAGGCGTTTCCCGGCGCTTTCCCGCATGCCGATGTGGTAGGCAACCCGGTGCGCACCGATGTACTAGCGCTGCCGCTGCCGGAACAGCGCTTAGTCGGGCGTCAGGGGCCCATTCGCGTATTAGTCGTGGGCGGCTCGCAGGGGGCGCGCGTACTTAACCAGACGATGCCGCAGGTGGCGGCGAAGCTGGGTTCTTCTGTCACCATATGGCACCAGAGCGGTAAAGGCGGGCAGGAAACCGTGCAGCAGGCTTATACCGATGCCGGGCAGCCGCAGCACAAAGTGACCGAATTTATTGACGACATGGCGGCGGCTTATGCCTGGGCCGATGTTGTTGTGTGCCGTTCCGGGGCGCTGACGGTGAGTGAAATTGCCGCCGCTGGTTTACCGGCGCTATTTGTGCCTTTTCAGCACAAAGACAGGCAGCAGTACTGGAATGCACTACCGCTGGAGAAAGCGGGGGCAGCGAAGATCCTCGAGCAGCCGCAGTTTACCGTGGATGCCGTCGCGCAAACCCTGGCGGGTTGGGATCGCGAAACGCTGCTGGATATGGCGGAGCGAGCGCGTAGAGCCTCGATTCCGGATGCTACCGAACGGGTAGCAGAAGAAGTGAGCGCCGCAGCACTGGCGCGCTAATCGCGGTGATTATCACCGTCCGAATAAAGAAGTTGATGGCGTAAAGAATGAATACACAAGATCTGGCGAAACTGCGTTCCATAGTGCCCGAGATGCGTCGCGTCCGGCACATTCACTTTGTTGGCATTGGCGGTGCCGGCATGGGCGGTATTGCCGAAGTTCTGGCCAACGAAGGGTATCAGATTAGCGGCTCCGACCTGGCGCCGAATCCGGTGACCCAGCAGTTGACTCAGCTTGGCGCCACTATTTATTTCAACCATCGCCCTGAGAACGTGCGCGATGCGAGCGTTGTTGTGGTTTCCAGCGCGATTTCTGCGGAGAACCCGGAAATCGTCGCCGCCCATGAAGCGCGTATACCGGTTATTCGTCGCGCTGAAATGCTGGCAGAGCTGATGCGTTTTCGCCACGGCATCGCCATTGCCGGGACGCACGGAAAAACGACGACCACAGCGATGGTTTCGAGTATTTACGCTGAAGCAGGACTGGATCCTACCTTCGTTAACGGCGGTCTGGTGAAAGCTGCGGGCGTGCACGCGCGTCTGGGCCATAGCCGTTATCTGATTGCCGAAGCGGACGAAAGCGATGCCTCGTTCCTGCATTTGCAGCCGATGGTCGCCATTGTGACCAATATCGAAGCCGATCATATGGATACTTACCATGGCGACTTCGAAAACCTGAAGCAGACCTTTATTAACTTCCTGCACAACCTGCCGTTCTACGGACGCGCGGTGATGTGCGTGGACGACCCGGTTATCCGTGAACTGCTGCCGCGCGTTGGCCGCCAGATAACCACCTACGGATTTAGCGATGACGCCGACGTTCGCGTAGAGGATTATCATCAGGCCGGCGCTCAGGGCCATTTCCGTCTGATTCGCCAGGATAAAGACGTTATTCAGGTGACGCTAAACGCTCCGGGTCGTCATAACGCGCTGAACGCGGCGGCGGCGGTTGCCGTTGCGACGGAAGAGGGAATTGACGATGAAGCGATCCTGCGGGCGCTGGAAAGCTTCCAGGGAACCGGACGTCGTTTTGACTTCCTTGGCGAATACCCATTAGCCGGCGTTAATGGCAAAGAGGGGACCGCCATGTTGATTGATGATTACGGTCATCATCCGACGGAAGTTGATGCCACCATTAAAGCGGCGCGCGCGGGCTGGCCGGATAAAAACCTGGTCATGCTGTTTCAGCCGCACCGTTTTACCCGTACGCGCGATTTGTACGACGATTTCGCCAATGTCCTGACCCAGGTTGATGCTCTGCTGATGCTCGACGTCTACTCTGCTGGTGAGGCTGCTATTCCTGGGGCTGATAGCCGTTCGCTGTGCCGTACGATTCGCGGGCGCGGTAAAGTGGATCCGATTCTGGTATCCGATCCGGCACAGGCGGCGGAGATGCTGGCTTCCGTATTAACCGGCAACGATCTGGTGTTGGTCCAGGGCGCGGGAAATATCGGTAAAATCGCCCGTCACCTGGCTGAAATCAAATTGCAACCGCAAAAAATGCAGGAGGAGCGCCATGGCTGATAAAATCGCGGTCCTCCTTGGCGGAACCTCCGCTGAACGTGAAGTCTCTCTCAATTCAGGTTCGGCGGTGCTTGCCGGTCTGCGTGAGGCTGGTGTAGATGCGCACCCTGTTGACCCGCGCGATGTCGATATTACCCAATTGAAAAATATGGGTTTTCAGAAAGCGTTTATTGCGTTACACGGTCGCGGCGGTGAAGATGGTACGTTGCAGGGGCTGCTGGAGCTGATTCAACTACCTTATACCGGTAGCGGCGTGATGGCCTCGGCTATTTCAATGGATAAGTTACGCAGCAAGCTGCTATGGCAAGGGGCAGGATTACCCGTTGCGCCTTGGGTTGCTTTGACACGTAAACAGTTTAATGCAGGGCTTTCTGCTGACGTAGAACAGCAAATTACGGCACTTGGCTTACCGCTGGTGGTTAAACCCAGTCGTGAAGGCTCAAGCGTCGGCATGTCGATAGTGAACGAAAGCTGTGCATTACAAAATGCATTGGTGCTGGCTTTTCAGCATGATGATGAAGTTTTAATCGAAAAATGGCTCAGTGGGCCAGAATTTACCGTCGCTATCGTCGGAGAAGAAATTTTACCGTCAATACGTATCCAGGCGGCTGGAACCTTCTATGATTATGAAGCGAAGTATCTCTCTGATGAGACGCAATATTTCTGCCCTGGTTTTGAAGAACCCTCTCGAGAGTCAGAAATTAAGACTCTGGTACAAAAAGCCTGGGATAGCCTTGGCTGCGAAGGGTGGGGGCGAATTGATGTCATGCTGGACAGCAATGGCCAGTTTTATCTGCTGGAAGCAAACACCTCCCCTGGTATGACCAGCCATAGCCTGGTGCCCATGGCGGCGCGTCAGGCTGGGATGAGCTTCTCGCAGCTTGTTGTACGAATTCTGGACCTGGCGGGGTGATATGTCGCAGGCTGCGCTGAATACGCGGAACCACGAAGAGGAAGAAGAGTCCTCTTCGCGTCGAAATAATGGGACTCGTCTGGCAGGTATTTTCTTCCTGCTGGCGGTGCTCTGTACCGTGCTGGTCAGCGGATGGATGGTTCTGGGCTGGATGGAAGATGCACAGCGTTTACCGCTGTCAAAGATGGTGGTCACCGGCGAGCGTCACTATACGCGCAACGATGATATCCGTCAGGCGATTCTGGCGTTAGGGTCTCCGGGTACCTTTATGACCCAGGACGTGAATATTATTCAAAGCCAGATTGAACGCCTGCCGTGGATTAAGCAGGCGAGCGTCAGAAAGCAGTGGCCGGACGAATTGAAGATTCATCTGGTTGAATATGTGCCGATTGCGCGCTGGAATGATCAGCATATGGTCGACGTGGAAGGAAATTCTTTCAGCGTGCCGTCAGATCGCACCAGTAAACAGAATTTACCGATGTTATACGGCCCGGAAGGTAGCGAGAACGAAGTTCTTCAAGGATACCGCGACATGGGGCAGGTGCTGGCAAAGGATAAATTCACGTTGAAAGTGGCGGCAATGACCGCGCGCCGTTCCTGGCAGTTGACGCTTAATAACGATATTAAGCTCAATCTTGGTCGGGGCGACACCATGAAACGGCTTCAGCGCTTTATGGAACTCTACCCGGTTCTTCAGCAGCAGGCGCAGACCGACGGCAAACGGATAAGCTACGTTGATTTGCGTTATGACTCGGGAGCGGCAGTCGGTTGGGAACCGGTTCCCGTAGAGGAAACTCATCAACAACAGAATCAGGCACAGGCAGAACAACAATGATCAAGGCGACGGACAGAAAACTGGTAGTTGGACTGGAGATCGGCACCGCTAAGGTTGCCGCTTTAGTAGGGGAAGTTCTGCCCGACGGTATGATTAATATCATTGGCGTGGGCAGTTGCCCGTCGCGTGGTATGGATAAAGGCGGAGTGAATGACCTGGAATCCGTGGTGAAATGCGTACAGCGCGCCATTGACCAGGCCGAATTGATGGCGGATTGCCAGATCTCGTCAGTTTATCTGGCGCTTTCAGGCAAACATATCAGCTGTCAAAATGAAATTGGTATGGTGCCGATTTCGGAAGAAGAAGTGACGCAGGATGACGTCGAGAACGTGGTGCATACCGCGAAATCGGTTCGTGTGCGCGATGAGCATCGCGTTCTGCACGTTATTCCGCAAGAGTACGCGATCGACTACCAGGAGGGGATTAAAAACCCGGTAGGACTGTCTGGCGTCCGTATGCAGGCAAAAGTGCATTTGATTACCTGCCATAACGATATGGCGAAAAATATTGTCAAAGCGGTAGAGCGCTGTGGTCTGAAAGTCGACCAGCTCATATTTGCCGGTTTAGCCGCCAGCTATTCCGTATTAACAGAAGACGAACGTGAACTGGGCGTCTGCGTTGTGGATATCGGCGGTGGTACAATGGACATCGCGGTGTATACCGGCGGCGCGCTGCGTCATACCAAAGTGATCCCGTATGCGGGCAACGTAGTGACCAGCGATATTGCCTACGCCTTCGGTACGCCGCCAAGCGACGCAGAAGCTATTAAAGTGCGCCACGGCTGTGCGCTGGGCTCCATCGTAGGTAAAGACGAAAACGTCGAAGTACCGAGCGTGGGTGGGCGTCCGCCCCGCAGCCTGCAGCGTCAGACGCTGGCGGAGGTTATTGAGCCGCGATATACCGAACTGCTCAACCTGGTCAATGAAGAGATCTTGCAACTGCAGGAACAACTCCGCCAGCAAGGTGTGAAGCACCATCTGGCTGCGGGGATTGTATTAACCGGCGGCGCGGCGCAAATTGAAGGGCTTGCCGCCTGTGCGCAGCGTGTGTTCCATACGCAGGTACGCATTGGCGCACCGCTGAACATTACCGGATTAACGGATTATGCCCAGGAGCCGTATTACTCAACGGCGGTTGGGCTGCTGCACTACGGGAAGGAGTCTCATCTCAGTGGTGAAGCAGAAGTGGAAAAACGCGTGACTGTCGGGTCGTGGATCAAGCGGCTTAACAGTTGGTTGCGAAAAGAGTTTTAATTTTTTAAGAGAACGCAGAAAATTAGCGTTCTCAGGCGACAGGCACAACGGAGAGAGAAACTATGTTTGAACCAATGGAACTAACCAACGACGCGGTGATTAAAGTCATCGGCGTCGGTGGCGGCGGCGGTAACGCCGTTGAGCACATGGTGCGCGAGCGCATTGAGGGTGTTGAATTTTTCGCGGTGAACACCGATGCGCAGGCTCTGCGCAAAACGGCGGTTGGCCAGACTATCCAGATCGGTAGCGGTATTACCAAAGGTCTGGGCGCAGGCGCAAACCCGGAAGTTGGTCGTAACGCGGCTGATGAAGACCGTGAAGCGCTGCGCGCAGCCCTTGATGGCGCCGACATGGTGTTTATCGCGGCAGGTATGGGCGGTGGTACCGGAACCGGTGCTGCGCCAGTGGTTGCTGAAGTTGCAAAAGATTTAGGTATCCTGACCGTTGCCGTTGTGACTAAGCCTTTCAATTTCGAAGGCAAGAAGCGTATGGCATTCGCTGAGCAGGGTATTACCGAGCTGTCCAAGCATGTGGACTCGCTGATCACTATCCCGAACGACAAGCTGCTGAAAGTCCTGGGCCGCGGCATTTCGCTGCTTGACGCTTTCGGCGCAGCAAACGACGTGCTGAAAGGCGCTGTACAGGGTATCGCAGAGCTGATCACCCGTCCCGGTCTGATGAACGTTGACTTTGCGGACGTGCGTACCGTGATGTCTGAAATGGGCTACGCGATGATGGGTTCCGGCGTGGCGAGCGGTGAAGATCGTGCAGAAGAAGCGGCTGAAATGGCTATTTCTTCTCCTCTGCTGGAAGATATCGATCTGTCCGGCGCGCGCGGCGTACTGGTCAACATCACCGCGGGCTTCGACCTGCGTCTGGATGAGTTCGAAACCGTGGGTAATACTATCCGTGCATTTGCTTCGGATAACGCGACCGTGGTTATCGGTACCTCTCTGGACCCGGATATGAACGACGAACTGCGTGTAACCGTTGTGGCCACCGGTATCGGCATGGACAAACGTCCGGAAATTACCCTGGTGACCAACAAACAGGTTCAGCAGCCGGTGATGGATCGTTACCAGCAGCACGGTATGTCTCCATTGAATCAGGAGCAGAAACCGGTTGCGAAAGTGGTCAACGACAATACGACGCAAGCCGCAAAAGAGCCGGATTATCTGGATATCCCAGCCTTCCTGCGTAAGCAAGCCGATTAAGAATTGGCTGGAAGTTGGGCATCTGCGCTCTTTGTGCTAAACTGGCCTGCCGAATGTATAGTACACTTCGGTTGGATAGGTAACTTGGCGAGATTATACGATGATCAAACAAAGGACTCTTAAACGTATCGTTCAGGCGACTGGCGTCGGTTTGCATACCGGCAAGAAAGTCACCCTGACGTTACGCCCTGCGCCGGCAAATACCGGGGTCATCTATCGTCGCACCGACTTGAATCCACCGGTTGATTTTCCGGCTGATGCCAAATCTGTGCGTGATACCATGCTCTGTACTTGCCTGGTGAACGAGCATGACGTGCGGATATCGACGGTCGAGCACCTCAATGCCGCACTGGCTGGCTTAGGTATCGACAACATCGTTATTGAGGTCGATGCCCCGGAAGTCCCGATTATGGACGGTAGTGCGGCTCCGTTCGTTTATCTGTTGCTGGATGCCGGCATTGATGAACTGAACAGCGCTAAGAAATTTGTGCGTATTAAAGAGACGGTTCGCGTTGAAGATGGCGATAAATGGGCTGAATTCAAACCGTACAATGGTTTTTCACTGGACTTCACCATTGATTTTAACCATCCGGCAATTGATTCCAGCAGCCAGCGCTATGCGATGAACTTCTCGGCTGATGCGTTCATGCGCCAGATCAGCCGCGCACGTACCTTTGGTTTCATGCGTGATATCGAATATCTGCAGTCCCGCGGCCTGTGCCTGGGCGGCAGCTTCGATTGTGCCATCGTTGTTGACGATTATCGCGTACTGAACGAAGACGGCTTGCGCTTTGAAGACGAGTTTGTCCGTCACAAAATGCTGGATGCGATTGGCGACCTGTTTATGTGTGGTCACAATATCATTGGCGCATTTACGGCGTACAAATCAGGTCACGCATTGAACAACAAACTGCTGCAGGCTGTTCTGGCAAAACAGGAAGCCTGGGAGTATGTGACCTTCGAAGACGACGCAGAAATGCCTCTGGCGTTCCGCGCGCCGACACTGGTTCTGGCATAAGTCAGACCATGCACTAAATTCGACTGGTAACCTGGTACTCTCTCCGGCCAGGGAGCCAGTCGTTTTCTTTTTCCCCCCTTCTGAACTTTATTCAGCTCTGATTTAGCTGCTGCCTTTCTTGCTCGTTCGTTCCTTTTTTGAACGTTTTTACCACGATGAAGCTTTCATTCCTGCTGCTGTGATAGCGTATTAATGTTAATATTTGGGCGCAAAATATTTCTTAGGGTAGCTACCAACAAAAGGTAACGTAAGTGAGTGGATTGCTGACGCGCTGGCGACAGTTTGGCAGACGGTATTTCTGGCCGCATCTCCTGTTGGGGATGGTCGCGGCTAGCCTTGGCCTGCCTGCGCTTAGCAACGGTCATGAACATGAGACCGCATCGCCTGCAAAAACGACATCCAGCAATCACAACCCCGCTAAAGTTAATTTTTCTCAGCTGGCGCTGCTGGAGTCTTCCAATCGTCGGCCTAACTTTACCGTTGACTACTGGCATCAGCATGCCATTCGTACGGTAATCCGCCATCTGTCTTTCGCGATGGCGCCGCAGGCGCTGCCGGTAGTTGAAGAGTCTTCGCCGCTTCAGGCACAGCATCTGGCTCTGCTCGATACCCTTAGCGCTTTGTTAACGCAGGAGAGCAAACCTCCGGCTATTGTTCGACTGGCGGCATACAACCCATCATGTTCCCTTTGCGCGTTTCATGTCGGTACCTGGATTAGCCAGGTAACGGGCATCCGCGCCGGGCCTCAACGTCTCAGCTAAACCAAAAACGGACCATCCAATTTTTTTTGACTCCGCACCGCGGGGCGTTTGAGATTTTATTATGCTAATTAAATTATTAACTAAAGTATTCGGTAGCCGTAACGACCGTACGCTGCGTCGTATGCGCAAAGCCGTCAACGTCATCAATGCCATGGAACCCTCCATGGAGAAGCTTTCTGATGATGAGCTCAAGGGAAAAACCGTTGAGTTCCGCGCTCGCCTGGAAAAAGGCGAAAGTCTGGAAAGCCTGATTCCTGAAGCCTTTGCGGTCGTTCGCGAGGCCAGTAAACGTGTCTTCGGTATGCGCCACTTTGACGTCCAGCTGCTGGGCGGCATGGTACTTAACGATCGTTGCATTGCGGAGATGCGTACAGGTGAAGGTAAAACCCTGACCGCGACCTTACCTGCCTATCTTAATGCGCTGACGGGCAAAGGCGTTCACGTGGTAACCGTCAACGACTACCTGGCGCAACGTGATGCGGAAAACAACCGTCCGCTGTTTGAATTCCTCGGCATGACCGTTGGGATTAACATGTCCGGCCTGCCGGCTCCGGCCAAACGCGAAGCTTACGCTGCTGATATCACCTACGGTACCAACAACGAATATGGTTTTGACTATCTGCGTGACAACATGGCGTTTAGCCCTGAAGAACGCGTACAGCGCAAGCTGCACTATGCGCTGGTGGATGAGGTCGACTCCATCTTGATCGATGAGGCGCGTACGCCGCTTATCATTTCTGGCCCGGCTGAAGACAGCTCCGAAATGTATAAGAAAGTGAACAAAATCATCCCGCACCTGGTGCGTCAGGAGAAAGAAGACTCTGAGACCTTTACCGGCGAGGGTCACTTCTCTGTTGATGAGAAAGCGCGTCAGGTTAACCTGACCGAACGCGGCCTGGTGCTGATTGAAGAGCTGCTGGTTAATGAAGGCATTATGGACGAAGGTGAATCACTGTATTCACCGACTAACATCATGCTGATGCACCATGTGACCGCTGCACTGCGCGCGCACGTGCTGTTCACCCGCGATGTTGATTACATCGTTAAAGACGGTGAAGTTATTATCGTCGACGAACATACGGGCCGTACGATGCAGGGGCGTCGCTGGTCCGATGGTCTGCACCAGGCCGTTGAAGCGAAAGAAGGCGTTGATATTCAGAACGAAAACCAGACGCTGGCTTCCATTACCTTCCAGAACTATTTCCGTCTGTATGAGAAGCTGGCAGGGATGACCGGTACTGCCGATACTGAAGCGTTTGAGTTTAGCTCAATCTACAAACTGGATACCGTAGTAGTTCCGACCAACCGTCCGATGATTCGTAAAGACATGGCGGATCTGGTCTACATGACCGAAGCGGAAAAAATTCAGGCCATTATCGAAGATATTAAAACGCGTACCGCTGCGGGCCAGCCGGTTCTGGTGGGTACCATTTCTATCGAAAAATCAGAAGTGGTCTCCAATGAATTGACGAAAGCGGGTATCAAACACAACGTGCTGAATGCGAAATTCCACGCCAGCGAAGCGGACATCGTTGCTCAAGCGGGCTACCCGTCAGCGGTGACCATTGCGACCAACATGGCCGGTCGTGGTACTGACATTATGCTCGGCGGTAGCTGGCAGGCAGAAGTCGCTCAGCTGGAAGATCCGACTCCGGAACAGATTGCTCAAATCAAAGCCGACTGGCAGGTTCGCCACGATGCGGTGCTGGCTGCGGGCGGTCTGCATATCATCGGTACCGAGCGCCATGAATCCCGTCGTATCGATAACCAGCTGCGCGGTCGTTCAGGTCGTCAGGGGGATGCTGGTTCTTCCCGTTTCTACCTGTCGATGGAAGATGCTCTGATGCGTATCTTCGCTTCTGACCGCGTATCCGGCATGATGCGTAAACTGGGCATGAAACCGGGCGAGGCTATCGAGCACCCGTGGGTGACCAAAGCGATTGCTAACGCTCAGCGTAAGGTCGAGAGTCGCAACTTCGATATTCGTAAGCAACTGCTGGAATATGATGATGTCGCTAACGACCAGCGTCGCGCAATCTACAGCCAGCGTAACGAGCTGTTGGATGTGTCTGATGTGAGCGAAACCATTAACAGCATCCGTGAAGACGTATTCAAAGCGACTATTGATGCCCATATTCCTCCGCAGTCGCTGGAAGAGATGTGGGATGTTGAAGGTCTGCAGGAGCGTCTGAAAAATGACTTTGACCTCGATCTGCCGCTCAAGGAGTGGTTGGATAAAGAGCCGGAGCTGCACGAAGAGACTCTGCGCGAGCGTATTCTGCAAAACGCCATTGAAACCTATCATCGTAAAGAGGAAGTGGTTGGCGCTGAGATGATGCGTCATTTTGAAAAAGGCGTCATGCTGCAAACTCTGGATTCTTTGTGGAAAGAGCACCTCGCTGCGATGGACTACCTGCGTCAGGGCATCCACCTGCGCGGTTATGCGCAGAAAGATCCAAAACAGGAATATAAGCGCGAATCCTTCTCTATGTTTGCTTCGATGCTGGAATCACTGAAATATGAAGTGATCAGCACGCTGAGCAAGGTTCAGGTGCGGATGCCGGAAGAGGTTGAAGCAATGGAGCAACAGCGTCGTGAAGAGGCGGAACGCCTGGCGCAGATGCAACAGCTGAGCCATCAGGATGATGATACTGCCGCTGCCGCCGCGCTGGCCGAACAAACTGGCGATCGTAAAGTGGGCCGTAACGATCCTTGCCCATGCGGTTCTGGTAAAAAATATAAACAGTGCCACGGTCGTCTGAGCTAAGCTCTGCAACGTTAAACACTAAGGCGCAGATATCTGCGCCTTTTTTATGGAATAAGTACAATGAAAAATCTGCAAATTTCAGTAGGTATTATTCGTAATTCGCAAGGGGAGATTTTTATCACCCAGCGGGCAGCTGACGCGCACATGGCGAATAAACTAGAGTTCCCTGGCGGAAAAATCGAAGCCGGTGAATCAGCAGAACAGGCGGTAGTTCGCGAATTACAGGAAGAAGTCGGCATTACGATACAGTCGCCCAGCCTGTTCGATAAGCTGGAATATCAGTTTCCTGACCGCCACATTACGCTCTGGTTCTGGTTGGTGGAAAACTGGGAGGGCGAGCCGTGGGGTAAAGAAGGGCAGCCGGGACAATGGATTGCGCAGAGCGCTCTGATTGCTGAGGATTTCCCTCCTGCAAACGAACCGGTGATTACGAAATTAATTCAACACGCTAAGGTCGGATAAAGGCCGTATGACCACCCGGTAAGTTAAGGCGAGAGCGCAGCGCGAACCCGCCTTGAGTTGATTACTCTTTTTCTTCGCTCCAGCCGTCGCTGTCGGATAGATCGCTGCTGCTCGGGATGCGTTTTTCTTCCGCCGCCCATTCACCTAAATCAATAAGCTGACAGCGCTTGGAGCAAAACGGGCGATGCGGGCTCTGCTCATTCCAGAGAACGATTTTGCCGCATGTTGGGCAATTGACGGTTATCTCTTCTGACATATTTCCTCCTTAACAGCAGGCCAGTTCAAAATCAAAACGCTCCGGTACGATACCGTGTTCGCTGTCCAGCGGCATAAAGCGGATAGCAAAGCGGCTCTTATGGCCTGAAATTTGTGGATAGAGTTGGCTGGCAAGATCCAGACGCAGACGCAGCAGATCGGCATCTTCGCCGTTGTCCTGGTAAAAACCATTCAGGCTGGTCTGTTTGCGGAAGGGGGCAGAATTGCGGATGAGATCGAGGATCAGCACCAGCGATTGCGTCAGTGGTTCAAGGCTGGATAGCCACTTACCGACCTGCTCATCGCGATATTCCTGCGGCATATGCAGCCAGATGTGCAGTGTCGGGAGATCAAAGCTACAGCAGCCTCCTGGAATGCTTAGGCGCTGGCGTACCAGGGCAATCAGGCGGTCTTCTCGCAAGTACTGGCCGATACGCGGAGCTGACATTAACGTGCTGCCTGTTTGCTTCAACTGCTGCCGCAGCTCGTTGATACGATCCCTATCAACTCCGGGAACTTCTGCCCAGGACTGTAGCTTCCTCTGCTGGCGATCCAGCTCTTTCATCAGGTCCGTACGAACTTCGCCGCGTTCAAAAACATCTAAAAGATCGCCGATATTGCGGAAAAAATGAAGTGCATCCGCATGGCTGGTAATTGCCGGATGTACGGATAGCTGCTGCAGCAAAAATTCGATACGCAGCCAGGTGCGCATTTTTTCATTTAGCGGATGTTCAAATAGAACAGGGGTATGCATTACGGTTTTTCCTGTGAGGCGACCTGCGATGCCAGCAGTAGATACTTGGCATGCAGGCGGGCGACATCCGATGCGATGGCATCAGGTGGACCCATATTTTCAATTACATCATCCGCTACGGCAAGGCGCTGCTCGCGCGTCGCCTGAGCGGCAAGAATATGTTCCGCATGTTGTCGAGTTACTCGATCGCGAAGCATCGTGCGCTCTATTTGCGTCTCTTTTGGCACATCGACAACCAGCACGCGATCGGCTTTGGCAGACAAACGGTTTTCGACCAGTAATGGTACGACCCAGAGAATATAAGGCGAGGTGGCAAGCTGCATCTGCCGGCGCGTTTCCTGCTGGATTTGCGGGTGCAGCAGTGCGTTTAGCCAGCTCTTATCCTCTGCATGAGCGAAGATATGTTCACGCAGAGCGCGACGGTTTAAGGTGCCATCTTCATTAAGCATCTGCGGACCGAAGCGTTCAGCAATAGCGCTTAGCGCTGGGGTTCCAGGTTCGACAACCTGACGTGCGATAATGTCAGCATCAATAACGTTAACCCCGAGGTGTGAGAATGCGTCGGCTACGGTACTTTTACCACTGCCGATGCCGCCTGTTAACGCTACCGTGTATGCCATACACCTCAATCCTGCAACTGACTACATGCACATTTTTCAATAAACAGAGCCGTTATTGACGGCACGACGACACTGCGGCAACTGTTTTATTGACGTGATATCAAACCAATAAGCTGCTGTTACCACGCATTCTGAATTCTTTTGCGCATGTAAATCAAGTGGTTAAAAATGATACGCTGATGATTGAATATCGCGAATTCGCTTTTGGCTATTCACCAGGTAAATTTATACGATTGTAGCGTAAAAAAAGTGAAAATCGCAGTCTTGCGCAGCCATGATTCGTGCGTATGATAACGTCACTGGAGTTGTGCTCTCACAATAATGCAATTAACCCCAGGAATTCGCACATGCGTATTGAAGAAGATTTGAAGCTTGGTTTTAAAGACGTTCTTATCCGCCCGAAACGTTCTACCCTTAAAAGCCGTTCTGACGTACAGCTGGAACGTGAATTCACTTTCAAACATTCAGGCCAGACCTGGTCTGGTGTACCGATTATTGCCGCTAACATGGATACCGTCGGCACGTTTGCGATGGCTAAAGCCCTGGCTTCTTTTGGCGTTCTGACCGCGGTACATAAACATTACAGCGTTGAGCAGTGGCAGGCGTTTGTTCAGAGCGTATCGGCAGACGTACTGCAGCACGTAATGGTCTCCACCGGGACCTCCGATGCGGATTTCGAAAAAACTAAACAGATCCTTACCCAGAACCCGCAGCTTAGCTTTGTGTGCATTGATGTGGCGAATGGTTATTCCGAGCATTTTGTGCAGTTTGTCGCGAAAGCTCGCGAAGCATGGCCGCAGAAAACCATTATTGCGGGTAACGTCGTTACTGGTGAAATGTGCGAAGAACTGGTTCTTTCTGGCGCCGATATTGTGAAAGTAGGGATTGGCCCGGGTTCCGTATGTACGACTCGCGTAAAAACCGGCGTTGGCTACCCACAGCTTTCCGCAGTGATTGAATGCGCCGATGCGGCGCATGGTCTGGGCGGACAGATTATCAGTGATGGCGGCTGTACTATGCCTGGCGATGTGGCTAAAGCGTTCGGCGGCGGCGCTGATTTCGTGATGCTGGGCGGTATGTTGGCCGGTCACGAAGAGAGCGGCGGTACCGTGGTAGAAGAGAACGGTGAAAAATTCATGCTGTTCTACGGTATGAGCTCTGAGTCAGCGATGACCCGTCACGTTGGTGGCGTCGCCCAGTATCGTGCGGCTGAGGGCAAAACCGTCAAGCTGCCTCTACGCGGTCCGGTTGATAACACCGCTCGCGATATCCTGGGTGGCCTGCGCTCCGCATGTACCTACGTTGGCGCTTCACGCCTGAAAGAGCTGACCAAACGCACCACTTTTATTCGCGTACAGGAACAAGAGAACCGCGTGTTCAACAGTCTGTAATGCTGCTTGCTGGCGCGTTTGCGCCAGCTTTATCCCCCCATCCCGCTAATGGCGTCGCCCAGATGAAAAATGGGTAAATACATCGCCACCACCAGCACGCCGACAATCGTTCCGGTTATAACCAGCATCATGGGCTCAAGTAAGGTGGCCAGGTTATCTGCCTGCTGATGTGTCTGTTCGTTATGATGGCGAGCCAGATTCTCCAGCATGGTATCCAGTGAACCAGAGGCTTCGCCGGTACGAATCAGCTGCAGGCAGAGCGGTGTAAAACCTCCGCTATGAGTCATCGCCTGCCAGATGGGCTCGCCGTGGGTAATCTCTATGCAAACCTGCTGGAGTCTTTGACGCCACAGCGGGCAGCTCAGGGTTTCCTCCACGCTTTGCAGACCCTGTAGAAAGCTGATACCTGCGCTTTGCGTTAGGGAGAGTACGGTAAAAATCTGGCTAAGCCTCTGCCCGCACAGCAGTTTGCCAAACACCGGCAGCTTATGGAGCAGCTTCTGGCGATACAGCAGCCAGCCGGGCTTCTGGTAAATCAGCCGGTTGAGAATCACCGGTAAAATGCCCAGTACAGCGAGCAATGGCCAATAATGGGTTAGTCCCTCGCCGACGCTCATTACCGCGCGAGTCAGCAGCGGAAGTGGGGTATTAAAGGTCTGATAGATAGCGGCAAACTCAGGCAAAACGAAGCACAGCATTCCCATCACCACCAGCAGCGCCAGGGATAAAATAATGATCGGATAGCGCAGTGCTTTTTTCACTTTCTCGGTAAGAAGCAGCTGTTCTTGCTGCTGGCGGGCCAGATGAGCGCAGCAAAGGTCCAGTTTACCGGTGAGCTCACCTGTGCGGATCATCGCCAGATAGAGCGGAGGAAATGCTTCAGGCCACTTTTCCAGGGAGCCAGACAGCGAAATGCCTTGAGCGAGATCCTCTGCCAGGGTTTGTAGCAACGCCTGCCATTGCGCGTTAGGTTGCTGTTGCGCCAGCAGTTCCAGCCCCTCAGCCAGCGGAAGACCGGCCTGAAGGAGCGCGGAAAGTTGACGAATGATTTCACCGCTGTGTCGAGGATGCCAGAGCGCAGTTTGCACGCTACAGCGGCGTAGCGTCAGCGGGATGATTCGCTCACGCTGTAGCATCTGCAATGCCTCAGGACGATTATCCTGCCAGAGCGTTCCCTGACAGGGCATACCCTGAATGTTGATGCCGCGCCAGCGCCAGAGTCGTTTAGTCGCCATGAGGGATCCCTAAAACTCGAACTACTTCTTCGAGGCTGGTCATCCCCCTCTCTACGGCCTGACAGCCGCTTTCAAACAGCGTCATCATGCCTGATTCCCGCGCCAGAGATTCGATTTCTGTGGCGCTAAGGCCCTGGGTAATGGCCTGGCGTAGTGAAGTATTGACGGGCATGAGTTCAAAGAGCGCCAGGCGACCGTAGTAGCCATGATAGCAGTGCTGACAGCCCGGGGCCTGCCAGCGGGGAAGGGCTCGCGGCCACAGACTGTGCGGAACATCCGTTGAGCTACCGGTTTGCCGGCGACAGTGTGGGCATAGCTTTCGGACCAGACGTTGAGCCACAACCAGTGAAAGCGCAGAGGAGATCATCCAGCGGGCAACCCCCATCTGCTGCAGGCGCACCAGGGTTTCGCTGGTCGAATTGGTGTGCAGGGTCGAGAGTACCAGATGCCCGGTTTGTGCCGCTTTGATTGCAATTTCAGCGGTTTCCGCATCGCGTATTTCGCCTACCATCACAATGTCGGGATCCTGCCTTAACAACGCGCGGAGCACACTGTGGAAAGTCAGCCCGGCTCGGGGATTGATCTGCGTTTGATTCATGCCGACAATAGGGATCTCCAGCGGATCCTCGACGCTGCAGATATTTACCTCGTCACGATTTCGCGCCTGTAGCGCGCTATATAAAGTGACGGTTTTTCCGCTCCCTGTGGGGCCAGTGACCAGCAGCAGGCCCTGAGGCTGGTTAAGCGCCGACCGGAAAGCGGCAAGCTGCTGAGAGGAGAGTCCCAACGCTTCCAAATCCAGCGCCTGTTCGACCTGGTGCAATAAACGAAGAACGATTTTTTCTCCACTGCGGCAGGGAAGCGTGGCGATCCGAAACGAGATCGGGCGCTCTGAGAGCGTGAGGGTAAACTGACCATCCTGCGGCACGCGGTGTTCGGCGATATCCAGATTGCCAAGTACTTTAAGCCGGGCGGTTATCGGAGCGGCGAGCTCCGGGGCAAGTGGTGCAAGCGAGTGGAGTACGCCATCTACCCGCAGGCGCACCCTCAGATGATTCTCGCCCGGCTCGATATGGATATCCGATGCGCGCTGGCGCAGAGCTTGTTCCAGCAGATGATTAACCTGTTCAACGATGCTGGCTGAAGCTTCGCTATGGGCTGAGAGTACCGCTATTCCCGGCGCCTGCAGCCGTTTGTCCATCCGGTCCTGGCTCCAGCACTCAATGTCGATTCTTTTCTGGGTGGCGAAGCGTAACGCTTCCATGAGTTCCGGTGCTGGTGCATCAACCACGGCGATGGCGATAGTGTGCTCATCGCTATCGAGCAGCAATGCCTGATAGCGTTGGCAGAGAGGTATTAATTGCTCAGTTTTCATTGCCTCGTCCTCAATTAAAACGGAACACGTCTTCGCAGGCCTGCTTAAGCGCGCTATCGCCAGTAATGCTGCAAACGCGCTGCCAGCCGGTGATGCCGTTGGCGTTATCCCAGCTCGGCGTCATCGTGACGCTTAATCCATTGAGGCTCTCCTGGCCCGTGAGCGTAACGATGCCCGTGGCTACAGTCATTGCCGAGACGTAGCGGGTGGTAGCAGGCGAAGGGATGCCGTTGCTGCCGCCGTCGCAGGTTGTTAATCCGCCGTGTTCCAGCGCACAAAGCTCAATGGCGGTGCGAAAAGGGACGAAGGTTTGCAGCATGTCGGTAAGCGCCGCTTTTCGCAGGTAGTTCTGATAAGCCGGTATGCCGATTGCGCTGAGAATCGCGATGATCCCGATGACCACCATTAATTCGATTAAGGTAAAGCCGCGTTGTTTGTCCATAAGTTGCTCCTTGTTATCTCCGGGAGCACTTTGCCGGGCTTTTTTCAGCGCGACGAGTTGCAGATTGCGACTAAGGAAGCAAGGTTCCGGGCTTTTTAGCGAGGTTGCATTGGCGGGTTAATGACGTGCGAGTGTGCTCGCAAAAGAGGGCCCCGGTATAAAGTGCAAACCGGGGCAGAGAGGCTAGCGAAAACGCATAGAAAGGTCGAGTGCGCGAACGTGCTTGGTCAATGCGCCTACGGAGATATAATCGACGCCGGTTTCGGCAAATTCCCGAATGGTGTCGAAAGTGACGTTGCCGGAGACTTCCAGCGCCGCCTGGCCATTGGTCAGTTTGACCGCTTCGCGCATCAGGTCAGTGGTAAAGTTGTCGAGCATAATGATGTCGGCGCCGGCTTTCAGCGCTTCGTCCAGCTCTTCAAGCGTTTCAACTTCCACTTCTACCGGAACATCAGGATGCAGCCAGAACGCTTTTTCTACCGCCTGGCGTACCGACCCGGAAGCGATAATATGGTTCTCTTTAATCAGAAAGGCATCGGAAAGGCCCAGACGATGGTTAGCGCCGCCGCCACACAGGACCGCGTACTTCAGCGCCGTGCGCAGGCCAGGCAGCGTTTTGCGCGTATCGAGAAGCTGCGTTTTGGTGCCCGCCAGCAGGTCGACATAGCGACGGACTTCGCTTGCTACTCCGGATAATGTCTGGACGAAATTGAGTGCGGTACGCTCACCGGTGAGCAAAATACGCGAGGGACCTTCCAGCTCGAACAACGGCTGGTTAGCTTTAACCGCGTCGCCATCTGCAACATGCCACGTGAAGTTGACGTCATCTCCCGCAAGCTGAATAAAGACTTCTTCTACCCAGCGCTTACCGCAAAATACGCCATCTTCTCGGGTGATCACTACCGCATGAGAGTGCGCGTCTTTTGGCAATAATTGTGCGCTAATGTCATTGTTCGCATCCACTTCGCCGCCTAAATCTTCCCGCAGGGATTGGGCGACGGCATTGGTGATATCAAGATTAATACGCTCCAGCAGCGCGTCACGGCGGCGGTCGGGATTGTAGCGACGAGGCGTCATGATAAAGCTCCAGATAGATAAGATTCAGAAGTGGGAAACATGCTAACCTGAACGACGTTTCTGTACCACATTCACTTCATTGCGCAGGCGGCTTTAGGGTTGATATCGGAGCGGTTTTTTACGACGGAATGGTGGAGACAGCTGGCATTATTTAGCCACGCATAAGTTAGGCAAAAGGAGACTCAGCATGCAGTTGAACGGAGGATGGCTGGTAGGCGCGCGTCGGGTTCCTTCGCCGCACCACGATAGCCGCCCGGATAATGAAACCCCTTCTTTGCTGGTGGTGCATAACATTAGCCTGCCGCCCGGTGAATTTGGCGGTCCATGGATTGATGCCCTGTTCAGCGGTACGCTCGATCCGGGTGCGCATCCTTTCTTTGCTGAGATAGCGCATCTTCGTGTTTCAGCGCATTGTCTGATTCGCCGCGATGGCGAAATCGTGCAGTATGTCCCTTTCGATAAACGCGCATGGCACGCGGGCATTTCCAGCTACCACGGGCGCGAGCGCTGCAATGATTTTTCGATAGGCATTGAGCTGGAAGGGACCGATACGCTGGCCTATACCGACGCGCAGTATCAGCAACTGGCCGCCGTGACTCGCCAGCTTATTTCGCTCTATCCGGCGATGGCTGACAATATCACTGGCCATAGCGATATTGCGCCGGTGCGTAAAACGGATCCCGGCCCGGCCTTTGACTGGGTAAAATTTCGCGGTCTGTTGACCTTGTCGTCAGAATAAGGAGATGCCATGACGTTGTTTACTACGCTGTTAGTACTTATTGCCGAGCGTTTGTTTAAGCTGGGCGAGCACTGGCAGCTCGATCACCGGCTGGAGGTCCTGTTTCGCCGGGTGAAACATTATTCCCTTTTTACTACCGTACTGATGACGGCAGCGGCGGTGGCGGTGGTTTTTATTATTCAGCATCTGCTACAAGGACTGCTGTTCAACGTTCCTTTGCTGGTGTTCTGGATCCTGCTGGGTCTGCTGTGCATTGGCGCAGGTAAAGTCCGTTTGCACTATCACGCCTACCTGAAGGCCGCGGCGCGCGATGATAGCCGCGCCTGCGACGCCATGGCCAGCGAGCTCACCCTGATCCACGGTGTGCCGCCAGGCTGCGATCAGCGTGAATATCTGAGCGAGCTGCAAAACGCGTTGCTGTGGATTAACTACCGCTACTATCTCGCGCCGCTGTTCTGGTTCGTTGTTGGCGGACCGTGGGGGCCGTTAACTCTTATTGCCTATTGTACGCTGCGAGCCTGGCAGACGTGGCTGGCGCGTTATCAGACGCCGCATCATCGCTTACAGTCGGGAATTGACGCTATTCTGCACGTGGTCGATTGGGTTCCGGTGCGTCTGGTTGGCGTGGTATACGCGCTGGTAGGGCATGGAGAAAAAGCCCTACCGGCCTGGTTTGCATCGCTGGGCGACCGGCACTCTTCGCAGTACCAGGTGTTGACGCGTCTGGCGCAGTATTCGTTGGCCCGCGAGCCGCACGTGGATAAAGTGGCTACGCCGAAAGCGGCTGTCTCAATGGCGAAAAAAACATCGCTGGTGGTCGTGGTGATTATGGCGTTGCTGACGATTTACGGGACGTTGATTTAACAACCTGAGATGCGCTTGTAGGCCGGGCGGTGGCTTACGCCTTGCCCGGCCTGCAAAACACGTTCTTACAAGCGCAGCGCTACAACGTATCAGCTGGTGGGATGCCAAAATCAGGCATCCCGTTTTCTTGCCAGCGAACTAATTTCAGACGGGTATGACGATTCGGATCGTACAGCGGGTCACCTTCGATTTCGGTGTAGTTACGTGCGTGGTACACCAGCACATCTTCTCCCTCCGGCGTTTGCGTAAAGCTATTGTGGCCGGGCCCATACTGACGATTCTCATAGCTGGTACGAAATACCGGCTGCGGCGCTTTATGCCAGTTTTCCGGACAGAGCGGGTCGGCGTTAACGTCTATCCACAGTAAACCCATGCAGTAGTTTTCATCGGTGGCGCTGGCGGAATAGCTAACGAACAGCTTATCGCCGTGGAACAGCACCGCCGGACCTTCGTTCACCAGGAAGCCGCGGCACTCCCAGTCAAACTTGGGTTTACTTAACATCACCGGCTCGCCTTTTAGCGTCCACGGATTTTCCAGCTCAGCCAGATAGAGGTTGGTATTGCCCTTAATATCGGGGTCTTTTTGTGCCCACAGGTACCACTGTTTGCCCTGATGGTGAAAGGTAGTGGCATCCAGCGCAAAGGTATCAAACGGTGTTTTTACCTGACCTTTTTCCTGCCACTTGCCGGTCAACGGATCGCTATCCGCGCATTCCAGAGCAAACATGCGGTGCTGGAACATCCCTAACGCATCCAGGTCGTGCGTATGGGTCGCGGCAAAGTAGATGTACCATTTACCATCAATTTCATGCAGCTCCGGAGCCCAAATGAGCTGACTCATCGGGCCGCTCTCCGGTTTACGCCAGACGACTACCGGCTGTGAATCGCGTAAGCCTTCGAGGGTTGCGGAACGGCGGATCTCCAGACGGTCATATTCCGGTACTGAGGCAATAAAGTAGTATTGCCCCTGATGGCGCAGAATATACGGGTCTGCGCGTTGTTCTATAAACGGGTTCGGCCAGTTTTTCATCACGCTTTCCTTACATGTTCACCGGTTTTCAGATCCTGATAGTCATTCAGTTCGCTGTAGTTGACGCGGCGTTTCTCCAGGTCAGCCTGAATTTGCCGCATGAATTCGCGGTTCACCTTCAGCATACGCACGACTCCTGCGGTAATCAGATAACCGACGCCGGGGATGACGCTGAATAACAATACGATTCCATTAATCGCCGAAGCGCTTTGCTGTTTCGCACCGGCATCGTAGCCGTACCAGGAAAGCAGGAAGCCAACCATCGCCCCGGCAATTGCCAGCCCGACCTTCAGGAAGAACAGGTTACCGGAGAAGCTGATGCCGGTAATGCGTTTGCCAGTTTTCCACTCGCCGTAGTCGTCTACGTCGGCCATCAGCGACCAGTGCAGCGGCGACGGGATCTGATGCAGAATGTTCAGCAGGAAGTAGAGCACCATAATCATCATGGTGGCGTGCGGGTCGAAGAAGTAGAAGGCGCAGGAGAAAATGGCCAGTACGATGTTGGTCCAGAAAAAGACCTGCAGTTTGCACCAGCGGTCGGTCAGTACTTTTGCCAGCATGCTGCCAATCATCATTCCCACCACGCCGAGGCTGATAAACAGCGTGGCGAAGTGGGTGCTTTGCTGCATAACCCAGGTGACGTAGTACATGGTCGCAGCCATGCGGATAAAGCCCGGACAGACGTTGCACAGGGTTAGCAGCAGGATACGTACCCACTGATCGTTCTTCCAGACGTCTTTTAGATCTTTTTTCAGTTCGTCGTTAGTCTGCACCGCCGGGCGTACGCGTTCACGAACCGTGGCAAAGCAGAACAGAAACATGCACATACCGATAAAGGCTAGTACGGTCATCGCCATCTGGTAGCCTTTGGCTTTATCTTCGCCGCCGAACCAATCCGCCATTGGCAGCAGCGTCAGAGACAGCAGCAGGGTGGCGATACCGACCATCACGAAGCGGTAGGACTGGCAGGCTACGCGTTCCTGCGGGTCATTAGTAATCACGCTACCCAATGAGCAGTAGGGAATATTAATAGCGGTATAGGTCAGCGAGAGCAGGAAGTAGGTGACGAAAGCATAGATAACTTTGCTGTTGTAGGTCCATTCGGGGGTGGTAAACATCAGCACGCTGAACAGCGCGTACGGGAAAGCAATCCACAGTAGCCATGGACGAAAACGGCCATATTTACTGCGGGTGCGGTCGGCCATCGCGCCCATAATCGGGTCGGTGACCGCATCGATTACGCGTACGGAAAGCAGCAGCACACCAACCAGCGCCGGTGCGAGGCCAAAAATATCCGTATAAAAATAGTTAACAAACAACATGATGGCGCCGAAGATGATATTACATCCTGCGTCACCCATCCCGTAGCCTATTTTTTCTTTCACTGAAAGCTTATTGCCATTCATAGTGGCGATCTCCCCGTTGCGGTATGGAGAGAATTATTAGCCGGGTAATGGACAAATGTGTTGCAGTAAAGGGTCAACGATATGGATAAATCGGTTGTTGCGGGGAAAGTGTGAAGCAGGTAACAATGCTCTGTGCCCGCAAATTGCGAGCGGGCACAGATTTTTGAGATGTATGATTATGCTTTTATCGCGCTGGCCGTTTTCTGCTTAAACAGATAGCCGACGCCGAGAACGGCAATCCATACCGGAATCAGGTAGACGGAAATCGCCATGCCTGGGGTAATCAGCATGATAACCAGCACCCCAACCATAAACAGCAGGCAGATCCAATTTCCTAGCGGATAAAACAGCGCCGGGAAGCGGGTGACTACCCCCTGCTGCTGCTTAGCGCGACGGAATTTGATGTGTGCCAGGCTAATCATCGCCCAGTTAATGACCAGGGCCGAAACGACCAACGCCATCAGCAGACCAAATGCGGACTCCGGCGCGAAGTAGTTAATCAGTACGCATAGAGCGGTAACCAGTGCGGAAACCATGATCGTATTAACCGGCACGCCGCGTTTATCGACGCTCATCAGCGCTTTTGGCGCATTACCCTGCTGAGCCAGGCCGAACAGCATCCGGCTGTTGCAGTAAACGCAGCTGTTGTAAACGGAGAGCGCGGCGGTCAGTACCACGATGTTCAGAGCATTGGCGACAAAGGTATCGCCCAGTTCATGGAAGATCAGGACGAACGGGCTGGTATCGGCGGTCACGCGGCTCCACGGCAGCAGGGAAAGCAGAACGGCCAGTGAGCCCACATAGAAAATCAGGATGCGATAGATAACCTGGTTGGTGGCCTTAGGGATGCTTTGCTCTGGGTTGTCCGCTTCTGCTGCAGTGATACCTACCAGCTCGAGGCCGCCAAACGAGAACATGATAATTGCCATCATCATCACCAGCCCGGTGAAGCCGTGCGGCAGGAATCCGCCTTGCTCCCACAGGTTACGTACGGTGGCCTGCGGGCCGCCGTTGCCGCTGAACAGCAGCCAGCCGCCGAACAGAATCATCGCCACAACGGCGACAACTTTGATGATAGCGAACCAGAATTCCATCTCGCCAAACACTTTGACGTTGGTCAGGTTGATGGCGTTGATAGCGATAAAGAAAATAGCCGCAGAAACCCAGGTGGGGATTTCCGGCCACCAGAACTGAACGTATTTCCCGACGGCGGTCAGCTCGGCCATGGCCACCAGAACGTAAAGTACCCAGTAGTTCCAGCCGGAGGCGAAGCCTGCAAAACCGCCCCAGTATTTGTAAGCAAAGTGGCTAAATGAACCTGCCACTGGCTCCTCTACTACCATCTCGCCCAGCTGACGCATGATCAGGAATGCGATGAAACCGGCAATGGCGTAGCCCAGAATAATACCAGGGCCGGCATTTTGGATGACGGATGCACTACCCAGAAACAAACCGGTACCGATAGCGCCTCCCAGCGCAATAAGCTGAATATGGCGGTTTTTAAGACCGCGCTTTAGCCGATCGCCATGCTGTTGACCTTCCATCATGAAACCTCGTGTGTGGTTATGGTTATTATGTTTGTACGCGTCATCCTTCAGGTGACTTCTTCGCTGTCCGTCCCTGCCTGATAGCATAGTCAGCGAAATTTCAGTGAGCCTGCGGTCCGTTTTGTCCCGAGTGATGCAGCGCACATATTGTTGTGTTTGTGTAATTATGAAATTCCGTTTATGTACTCATTTCTTTACGCAAGGCAGGGTGGTAATTCATGAAAAGGCCTTTCGTATCATGGAGAATAGTGATAAGCGCTGGTGAATGCACCTGCTTTATGAAGGGATGATGACGAAGCGAGCAAAAAGAAACCATTTGTAAATCACGGCCTGATAGTCAGTTCCTACCTCTTATTTTAATTCTATGCATATTAAATGAATTTTTATTCATTAATAGGTGAGTTGAATCGGTTCAGATAGCGTAGTATTTCGTTTCGATTAAGTTAACGCTACCTCTTTCTGGGTAAACACAACATTTGTGCAAAGTTACATTTTTGAAATGTTATTTCTGTAAGGTTGTTAAAACGTGCCTGGTTTAATGATTTCAATCAAAACCTGTATGGACAGAAGGTGAATACTTTGTTACTTTAGCGATACGAATTATGAATTGGTAAGACCAATTGACTCCGGGCTAATGGCAGAGACAGGGAATATGGCCTACAGCAAGATCCGCCAACCAAAACTATCCGATGTGATAGAGCAGCAGCTGGAGTTTTTAATCCTTGAGGGGACGTTGCGCCCTGGTGAAAAACTCCCGCCTGAACGTGAACTGGCAAAACAGTTCGACGTTTCCCGTCCCTCGCTACGTGAGGCGATTCAACGCCTCGAAGCTAAGGGTTTGTTGCTTCGTCGGCAGGGTGGTGGAACGTTTGTACAAAGCCGCTTATGGCAGAGCTTCAGCGATCCGCTGGTTGAGCTACTGTCTGACCACCCTGAATCCCAATTTGACCTGCTGGAAACCCGCCACGCGCTTGAAGGCATTGCGGCTTATTACGCAGCGCTGCGCAGCAACGATGAAGATCGCGAACGCATTCGCGAACTGCATCAGGCCATTGAGCGGGCTCAGCAGTCCGGCGACCTTGACGCCGAATCCGATGCCGTCGTCCAGTATCAAATAGCCGTCACCGAAGCGGCGCACAATGTGGTGCTGCTCCATCTACTACGCTGTATGGAGCCGATGCTGGCCCAGAACGTTCGTCAGAATTTTGAATTGTTGTACGCCCGCCGGGAGATGCTCCCGCAGGTCAGCAATCATCGTACTCGGATTTTCGAGGCGATAATCGCCGGGGAGCCGGAGCAGGCGCGTGAAGCCTCGCATCGTCACCTGGCGTTCATTGAGGAAATTTTGCTGGATCGTAGTCGTGAGCAGAGCCGTCGTGAACGCTCATTGCGTCGTTTACAGCAACGAAAAGATGAGAACTCCGGTTCTTAAGCGCCATTTTTAGAGCGCGGCAACTAAACGCAGAACCTGTCTTATTGCATTCTCTGACGAGAATTCAATGGGACAGGTTCCAGATTAATCAACGATTAGATAGATAAGGAATACCCCCCATGTCAGAACGTTTACCCAATGACGTGGATCCGATCGAAACTCGCGACTGGCTACAAGCGATCGAATCGGTCATCCGTGAAGAAGGTGTTGAGCGCGCTCAGTATCTGATTGACCAACTCCTTTCTGAAGCCCGCAAAGGCGGGGTGAAAGTGGCTGCTGGCGCATCGACTGGCGGTTACGTAAACACTATTGCCGTTGAAGATGAGCCGGAATACCCGGGTAATCTGGATCTGGAACGCCGTATCCGTTCTGCGATCCGCTGGAACGCCATCATGACCGTTCTGCGCGCATCGAAAAAAGATCTCGAACTGGGCGGCCACATGGCTTCCTTCCAGTCTTCCGCAACCTTCTACGAAGTGTGCTTTAACCACTTCTTCCGCGCCCGCAACGAGCAGGATGGTGGCGACCTGGTTTACTTCCAGGGCCATATCTCTCCGGGCGTCTATGCGCGTGCATTCCTGGAAGGTCGTCTGACTGAAGAGCAGATGAACAACTTCCGTCAGGAAGTTCACGGTAAAGGTCTGTCCTCTTATCCGCACCCGAAACTGATGCCGGAATTCTGGCAGTTCCCGACTGTTTCCATGGGTCTGGGCCCGATCGGCGCGATTTATCAGGCTAAATTCCTGAAATATCTGGAGCACCGTGGTCTGAAAGACACCTCCAAACAAACCGTTTACGCTTTCCTGGGCGACGGTGAGATGGATGAGCCGGAATCCAAAGGCGCGATTACTATCGCCACTCGTGAGAAACTGGACAACCTGGTCTTCGTTATCAACTGTAACCTGCAGCGTCTTGATGGCCCGGTTACCGGTAATGGCAAAATCATTAACGAACTGGAAGGCATCTTTGGCGGTGCTGGCTGGAACGTTATCAAGGTTATCTGGGGCGGTCGTTGGGATGAACTGCTGCGTAAAGACACCAGCGGTAAACTGATCCAGCTGATGGAAGAAACCGTTGACGGTGACTACCAGACCTTCAAATCCAAAGATGGCGCTTACGTGCGTGAGCACTTCTTCGGTAAATATCCGGAAACCGCAGCGCTGGTTGCCGACTGGACTGACGAGCAGATCTGGGCCCTGAACCGCGGCGGTCACGATCCGAAGAAAGTCTATGCTGCACTGAAAAAAGCGCAGGAAACCAAAGGCAAAGCCACCGTAATCCTCGCCCATACCATTAAAGGTTACGGCATGGGTGACACCGCTGAAGGTAAAAACATCGCTCACCAGGTTAAGAAAATGAACATGGACGGCGTGCGCCACATTCGCGACCGTTTCAATGTGCCTGTCACCGATGAGCAGGTTGAAAACCTGTCTTACCTGACCTTCCCGGAAGGTTCCGAAGAGCACACCTATCTGCACGCTCAGCGTCAGAAACTGCACGGCTATCTGCCGAGCCGTCAGACCCACTTCTCTGAGAAGCTGGAGCTGCCGACCCTGGAAGATTTCGGCCCGCTGCTGGAAGAGCAGAACAAAGAGATCTCTACCACTATCGCGTTCGTTCGTGCCCTGAACGTGATGCTGAAGAACAAATCCATCAAAGACCGCCTTGTGCCGATCATCGCCGATGAAGCGCGTACCTTTGGTATGGAAGGTCTGTTCCGTCAGATTGGTATTTACAGCCCGAACGGCCAGCAGTACACCCCGCAGGACCGTGAGCAGGTTGCCTACTATAAAGAAGACGAGAAAGGCCAGATTCTGCAGGAAGGGATCAACGAACTGGGTGCCGGCGCATCCTGGCTGGCTGCTGCGACCTCTTACAGCACCAACAACCTGCCGATGATCCCGTTCTACATCTACTATTCCATGTTCGGGTTCCAGCGTATCGGCGACCTGTGCTGGCAGGCTGGCGACCAGCAGGCTCGCGGCTTCCTGATTGGCGGTACTTCCGGTCGTACAACGCTGAACGGCGAAGGTCTGCAGCACGAAGATGGCCACAGCCATATTCAGTCTCTGACTATCCCGAACTGTATCTCTTACGATCCGTCTTATGCGTACGAAGTTGCGGTCATCATGCATGACGGTCTGGTTCGCATGTACGGTGAAGCGCAAGAGAACGTTTACTACTACATCACCACGCTGAACGAAAACTACCATATGCCGGCAATGCCTGCAGGTGCTGAGGAAGGTATCCGTAAAGGTATCTACAAACTCGAAACCGTTGAGGGTAGCAAAGGTAAAGTTCAGCTGCTGGGCTCCGGCTCTATCCTGCGTCACGTCCGTGAAGCAGCGCAGATTCTGGCGAACGACTACGGCGTAGGTTCTGACGTGTATAGCGTCACCTCCTTCACCGAACTGGCGCGCGATGGCCAGGATTGCGAGCGCTGGAACATGCTGCACCCGCTGGAAACTCCGCGCGTTCCGTACATCGCCCAGGTGATGAACGACGCTCCGGCAGTCGCATCTACTGACTATATGAAACTGTTCGCTGAGCAGGTTCGTACTTACGTACCGGCTGATGATTACCGTGTACTGGGTACTGATGGCTTCGGCCGCTCTGACAGCCGTGAAAACCTGCGTCACCACTTCGAAGTTGACGCTTCCTACGTGGTGGTAGCAGCGCTGGGCGAACTGGCTAAACGTGGCGAAATCGATAAGAAAGTGGTTGCGGAAGCTATCACCAAATTCAACATCGATGCAGATAAAGTTAACCCGCGTCTGGCGTAAGAGGTAAAAGAATAATGGCTATCGAAATCAAAGTACCGGACATCGGGGCTGATGAAGTTGAAATCACCGAGATTCTGGTCAAAGTGGGCGACAAAGTTGAAGCTGAACAGTCGCTGATCACCGTAGAAGGCGACAAAGCCTCTATGGAAGTCCCGTCTCCTCAGGCTGGCGTTGTTAAAGAGATTAAAGTCTCTGTTGGCGACAAGACCGAGACCGGTAAACTGATCATGATTTTCGATTCCGCCGATGGTGCAGCAGCCGCTGCACCTGCGCAGGAAGAGAAGAAAGAAGCCGCTCCGGCCGCCGCAGCACCTGCAGCCGCGAGCGCGAAAGAAGTTTACGTACCGGATATCGGCGGTGATGAAGTTGAAGTCACTGAGATTATGGTTAAAGTGGGCGACACCATCGCGGCAGAGCAATCTCTGATCACCGTAGAGGGCGACAAAGCCTCTATGGAAGTGCCGGCTCCGTTCGCGGGAACCGTGAAAGAGATTAAAATCAGCACCGGCGACAAAGTCTCTACCGGTTCTCTGATCATGATCTTCGAAGTGGCGGGTGCTGCACCTGCTGCGGCTCCGGCTCAAGCAGCAGCTCCGGCTGCGGCGGCACCGGCAGCTTCCGGTTCTAAAGAAGTTCACGTACCGGATATTGGCGGCGACGAAGTTGAAGTGACCGAAGTGATGGTGAAAGTGGGCGATAAAATTGCCGCTGAGCAGTCACTGATCACCGTTGAAGGCGACAAAGCTTCGATGGAAGTTCCGGCACCGTTTGCAGGTACCGTAAAAGAGATCAAAATCAACACTGGCGACAAAGTGTCTACCGGCTCCCTGATTATGGTCTTCGAAGTGGAAGGCGCAGCGCCTGCCGCGGCTCCGGCTGCCGCTCCTGCCCCTGCTGCACCAGCTCAGGCCGCTAAACCGGCTGCGGCCCCTGCTGCAAAAGCGGAAGGCAAATCTGAGTTTGCTGAAAACGACGCTTACGTTCACGCGACTCCGTTGATTCGTCGCCTGGCGCGCGAATTCGGCGTTAACCTGGCGAAAGTGAAGGGTTCGGGTCGCAAAGGCCGTATCCTGCGCGAAGACGTTCAGGCTTACGTGAAAGAAGCGGTTAAACGCGCTGAAGCAGCACCTGCGGCTGCCGCCGGTGGCGGTATCCCAGGCATGCTGCCGTGGCCGAAAGTGGACTTCAGCAAGTTTGGCGAAGTTGAAGAAGTTGAACTGGGCCGCATTCAGAAAATCTCTGGTGCTAACCTGAGCCGTAACTGGGTGATGATCCCGCACGTTACGCACTTCGATAAAACTGATATCACCGATCTGGAAGCGTTCCGTAAACAGCAGAACGCCGAAGCTGAGAAGCGCAAACTGGATGTGAAATTCACCCCGGTTGTCTTCATCATGAAAGCCGTTGCCGCTGCGCTTGAGCAGATGCCGCGCTTCAACAGCTCGCTGTCTGAAGACGCACAGCGTCTGACGCTGAAGAAATACATCAACATCGGTGTCGCGGTTGATACGCCAAATGGTCTGGTGGTTCCGGTCTTTAAAGATGTGAACAAGAAGAGCATTACCGAGCTGTCTCGTGAACTGACCGTGATCTCCAAGAAAGCGCGTGATGGTAAGCTGACGGCTGGCGAAATGCAGGGCGGTTGCTTCACTATCTCCAGCATCGGCGGCCTGGGTACCACCCATTTCGCACCGATTGTGAACGCGCCGGAAGTGGCCATCCTCGGGGTGTCTAAATCCGCGATGGAGCCGGTGTGGAATGGTAAAGAGTTTGTTCCGCGTCTGATGATGCCTATCTCTCTGTCCTTCGACCACCGCGTTATCGATGGTGCTGATGGTGCGCGCTTCATTACCATCATCAACAACATGTTGAGCGATATTCGCCGCCTGGTGATGTAAGTAAAAAGCCGGCCTGACGGCCGGCTTTTTTCTGGTAATCTCTTCTGCGTTTTGAAGTTACCAGCAATAAAGGACAAAATCGTTTGCCGTTTGTTGTTTCAAAATTGTTAACAATTTTGTAAAATGCTCGCGGATAGAACGTCCCGGTGGACATGGGCGTAAAAACAATAGCGTCAGACCCGCCGGATACAAATTACAGAGGTCATGATGAGTACTGAAATCAAAACTCAGGTCGTGGTACTTGGGGCAGGCCCCGCAGGTTATTCTGCTGCCTTCCGTTGCGCTGACTTAGGTCTGGAAACCGTTATCGTCGAACGTTACAGCACCCTGGGCGGTGTTTGCCTGAACGTCGGCTGTATCCCTTCTAAAGCACTGCTGCACGTTGCAAAAGTTATCGAAGAAGCGAAAGCGCTGGCCGAACACGGCATCGTTTTCGGTGAGCCGAAAACTGACATTGACAAGATCCGCACCTGGAAAGAAAAAGTCATCAATCAGCTGACCGGTGGTCTGGCTGGCATGGCCAAAGGGCGTAAAGTGAAGGTGGTTAACGGTCTGGGTAAATTTACCGGCGCTAACACTCTGGAAGTTGAAGGCGAGAACGGCAAAACCGTGATCAACTTCGACAACGCTATCATCGCGGCGGGTTCCCGTCCGATCGAACTGCCGTTCATTCCGCATGAAGATCCGCGCGTATGGGATTCCACCGATGCGCTGGAGCTGAAAACCGTACCAAAACGTCTGCTGGTAATGGGCGGCGGTATCATCGGTCTGGAAATGGGTACCGTATACCATGCGCTGGGTTCAGAGATTGACGTGGTTGAAATGTTCGACCAGGTTATCCCGGCTGCTGACAAAGATGTAGTGAAAGTCTTCACCAAGCGCATCAGCAAGAAATTCAATCTGATGCTGGAAACTAAAGTGACCGCCGTTGAAGCGAAAGAAGACGGTATCTACGTTTCCATGGAAGGCAAAAAAGCGCCTGCCGAAGCGCAGCGCTACGACGCAGTGCTGGTGGCTATCGGTCGCGTGCCGAACGGTAAAAACCTCGATGCTGGTCAAGCTGGCGTTGAAGTGGACGAGCGTGGCTTCATCCGCGTTGACAAACAGCTGCGCACCAACGTTCCGCACATCTTTGCTATCGGCGATATCGTCGGTCAGCCGATGCTGGCGCACAAAGGCGTTCACGAAGGCCACGTTGCCGCTGAAGTTATTGCCGGCATGAAGCACTACTTCGACCCGAAAGTGATTCCGTCCATCGCGTACACCGAGCCGGAAGTTGCTTGGGTTGGCCTGACTGAGAAAGAAGCGAAAGAGAAAGGCATCAGCTATGAAACCGCCACCTTCCCGTGGGCTGCTTCTGGCCGTGCTATCGCTTCCGACTGCGCTGATGGTATGACCAAACTGATTTTCGACAAAGAATCTCACCGCGTAATCGGCGGGGCGATTGTCGGTACCAACGGCGGCGAGCTGCTGGGTGAAATCGGTCTGGCGATCGAAATGGGCTGCGATGCTGAAGACATCGCGCTGACCATCCACGCTCACCCGACTCTGCATGAGTCCGTTGGCCTGGCGGCAGAAGTCTTCGAAGGTAGCATCACCGACCTGCCGAACGCGAAAGCGAAGAAAAAGTAAGTTTTTCTTTCAGGCAAAATCGATAAGCGGCTCTGTGAGCCGCTTTTTTTATGGTTGATGTTTACAACTGTGTCGCTGTTAATAAAATTGCATGCCTTATTAATACTTTAAAAATAATCACCATGTAAACTTATAGGTAGTTAACTATATGCGAGGTGTGTGATGAAAAGATTATTAACGACGACGCTGCTGGCTGCGACTTTGGTTTCTGGTATGGCCTGCGCTGCTGATGCCTCCATTCCCTGGGCTGATAACAGCGGCGGTACCGAAAGCACCCATATTGCGGCAATGGGCCAGGATCTGAATATGCAGCATCAGCAGGTTACGAAGACCAGCGAAGGGGTGTGGGCGGCGAATTCCGGTAGCATCAGCTCCGATGAAGCGGCGTTGACCAGTTCTAAACCGGCTTTTGCGGGCGATCCGTCGCTGATGCCTCATCAGGGCTAAATTGAAGTGGTGATACTGCCCGGCGGCGCAATCGCGAGCGCACCGGGCATTTTTTATTGATTGATGGCCTGCCAGTTTGAATCAGGCGAAAACTGAGAAATTACCTGCGCCTTGCTCTGCGTCTCATCACCTAAATTAGCCTGATAAACCTCATCATTTTGGTTGATCATAAAGCTCATGATGCCGGTTTTCCCCCATTCAACGGGCCACGCCAGCAGAGCAACGCCCTGACTCTCGCCATCTTTAATAATACGAAAACGATAGCCGTGATAGCCCTCTCCGGGTTCTGCCGGGCTAAAGGCTGGCCCTAATGGACTGGGTGCTTCTCCCGGAGCAACGGGCCAGTAGAGGCCATCTTTCTTACCATCGCTGCTGATGATTTTTTGCGCCCAGGCGTGGTTTAACTGATAAAAGTCTTGCTGGGCGTCGACGTAAGCATGCATCGCCTGAATAGCTGAGAGTTCATTGCGACCGATCGCGCGGGTGAGGATCTCATCTTCAGCCGCGGCCATATCAAAACGCCAGTCGTTGTTATCCTTGATGATGGGAATCGGTAACCGCCACCCTTCCTGGCCCACCTCCAGCCAGGCGTTATTCTCTTGCTGAACGATGCGATGCCCGATCTTCCAGTCGCGCTGAAAGCGTTCGACCGCGTCCGGGTCAATGCCATCCGGTGGTAAAAACTGCGACCAGTTATCGCCGAGCAGCGTATCCAGCGCTGATTCATCGTGATGGTTGATGGCCTCCGCCAGCGCGCCAGCGGCCTGTTCCGGTGTAGAAAACTGTTGCTGCGCCAGCGTCATGATCGGGGATATCGCCAGCGCCAGCAGCGTTATTTTTAAAAGTTTTTTCATCTGATTATCCTCAGCGGCGACGCAGTTCACGGTGTTCAGAAAGATGTTCTCTGGCTGCGCCACGCTGCTCGCTATTTAAGCCCGATATATGACGACTCTCTAACCCTCGCTCCTGCTGTGACTGCCATGAGGGGGCGCGACTATCGTTACCGCTCAGGGCGTTGGCGCGGAGGTTATTTAACTTCTGCTGGCTCTGTTCAGGCGCTGCTGTCTGAAACTGCTCGCGGCGTTGCTGCTGTTGCGCCGAGGGATGCTGAATCTGCGTTTTAACCGTTTCCCTGTGCTGCTGTTGTTGGGCTGTTGGATGTTGAAGCTGGTTTTTTACCGCGTCATGGCGCTGTTGTTGAGTCGCGTTATTTTTTACCGTCGGAGTTGAGTCATAGCCGCGGTAGTTATTGCGCTGGGCTACCTGGTGCAGTTGCTGGGATGCTGCCTGGCGCTGGGCATCGCGGGAAGGCGCATGCGCAGGTGGATTACCTGCTGTTGTTGCAGACCCGGTTCGTTGTTGCAGTTGCGTCATCGCTGCCTGACGTTGCGCATTACGGTCGACCGGCTGATGTTGGGTCGCGCTTAGCCCGCCGGGAACATTGGTCTGATGGAACTGCTGTGCGGTGTTATTGTTCGGGTACGGAATATTGCCGCGCCAGGCCGGGTTATGCTGCCAGTTGGTGTGATTTCCCGGCAGGTTTTGGCCCGTTATATGATTGAAATTGTTTACATTGATATTAATGTTATCGCCGTTATGCGAGTAGCCGCCGTGATGATCATCATCGTGGTGGTGATCGTCATCGTCATGATGGTGATCGTCATCATCCCAATCGATGCTGCTAAACAACGCGTAAGTTGTGGCAACGCCGAGACTATAGCCAAAGCCTTTGACGAAACTATCGGCGAACTGCTCTCCGGGAGGCGGTGGTAAATAGACGGGTGGATACGCAGTGTCAGGCCAGGTGCCATAAACAACAGAGGGGTTGTAATTGGGAACATAGACAACTTGAGGGTCGGCAGATTCAATTTTTATTACCGTCGGATCCGGTGGAGCCGTCGAAACGACCGTTACCCCATTCTTAGTTTGGGCGTGCGGTGGAGGCACATTTTTCAGGCTGGTACTGACCTTCTGCTGCGGTGTCGATTTCAACGTTCCGGTCTGCTGCGCGATGGCGCGCAGGCGCTGTACCGAGTCCATTACATCCTGCGGCTGGGCAAGAAACGCGTTACCCAGACTTTCTACCCATGGCGGATTTTCTCCCATCATCGCTAACAGCGAAGGGAAGGCGACCAGAGATTTTACGCTGGGATCCCAGGGCTGGTTTGCCACCGTCTGTACCGCCGCATCCCCTTTCATGGAGGGGTGATCCTGCGACCACTGCACCGCCTGGATAACGTTGTTCGGGTAAGTGGAGGCCATCAGCACCTGTGACAGCAGATTGTCTGGATAGAGCGCGATTGGCGCGACCCACTGGTCAATTTGCGCCGGAGTATAGGTCGTGGTGACCGGCTGAGCGGCAGCTTGTTCTGGTGTGGTCTGCGCAACGGCAGGGGGCTCGGGGACGGTTTGCGGCTCCCGACTTTTAACATAAAGCGTACCAGCAGCGGCTAATAACCCGGCGCTGCAAAGCAGTGCGAGCACATGGGGTTTGAAAGGCAGTGTCATAAGAACTCCCGGCACAGAAATTGGCCCGTTTTGACAGAGTATTGTCGAAAAGCGGGGGATTGCCTGAGTATAAGCAGAGCGTATTTGCGTTTTTGATTTTTGTTGGGATTTTGGCCAGTTATGTGTAACAGAATTAATTTTATGTTCCGCTAAACTGACAGAAAACCTGCAATATTCTGCCCTTAACGATTCAGCTAATTTTTAATGTTGCTTTTTTGTAAACAGATTAACACCTCCCCAAAATCCTGCTATGCTGCCGACGCGGTATCGGGCATTTACCCTACAAACTGCTGTCTCACAGGAGCGTGAAGAGAATCGCCTACCGCATTTTACAATGAGAGCGAGGAGAACCGTCGTGCTAGAAGAATACCGTAAGCACGTAGCTGAGCGTGCCGCCGAGGGGATTGTACCGAAACCCTTAGATGCAACCCAAATGGCCGCGCTGGTAGAACTGCTGAAAAACCCGCCTGCGGGTGAAGAAGAATTCCTGTCAGACCTGTTAATTAACCGCGTACCGCCGGGCGTCGATGAAGCCGCCTATGTTAAAGCCGGATTCCTTGCCGCAATCGCCAAAGGCGAAGCGACTTCCCCACTGGTTACCCCTGAAAAAGCCATCGAACTGCTGGGCACCATGCAGGGCGGATACAACATCCATCCGCTGATTGACGCGCTGGACGACGCAAAGCTGGCACCAATTGCCGCTAAAGCGCTGTCTCATACTCTGCTGATGTTCGATAATTTCTACGACGTAGAAGAGAAAGCTAAAGCGGGCAATGAATATGCCAAACAGGTGATGCAATCCTGGGCCGATGCTGAATGGTTCCTGAACCGTCCGCAGCTGGCGGATAAAATCACCGTTACCGTTTTTAAAGTCACCGGTGAAACCAACACCGATGACCTGTCTCCGGCCCCTGATGCCTGGTCCCGCCCGGATATCCCGCTGCACGCTCTGGCGATGCTGAAAAACGCCCGTGAAGGAATCGACCCGGATCAGCCTGGCGTTGTTGGCCCGATCAAACAGATCGAAGCGTTGCAGCAGAAAGGTTTTCCGCTGGCCTACGTTGGCGACGTGGTGGGGACCGGTTCTTCCCGTAAATCTGCCACCAACTCGGTACTGTGGTTTATGGGCGATGACATCCCGAACGTGCCGAACAAGCGCGGCGGCGGTCTGTGCCTCGGCGGTAAAATTGCGCCTATCTTCTTCAACACCATGGAAGATGCGGGCGCGCTGCCGATTGAAGTGGACGTGAACAGACTGAACATGGGTGACGTGATTGACGTTTACCCGTTCAAAGGCGAAGTGCGTAACCACGAAACCAACGAACTGCTGGCTAACTTTGAGCTGAAAACCGATGTGTTGGTTGACGAAGTGCGCGCTGGTGGTCGTATTCCGCTGATTATCGGTCGTGGTCTGACGACCAAAGCGCGTGAAGCGCTGGGTCTGCCGCACAGCGATGTATTCCGTCAGGCGAAAGACGTGGCGGAAAGCAATCGTGGCTACTCTCTGGCGCAGAAAATGGTGGGCCGCGCCTGCGGCGTTGCGGGTATCCGCCCGGGCGCTTACTGCGAGCCGAAGATGACTTCCGTTGGTTCTCAGGACACCACCGGCCCAATGACCCGTGATGAACTGAAAGATCTGGCGTGCTTAGGCTTCTCCGCTGACCTGGTCATGCAGTCCTTCTGTCATACTGCCGCTTATCCGAAACCGGTTGACGTCACGACTCACCACACGCTGCCGGACTTCATCATGAACCGTGGCGGGGTTTCTCTGCGTCCGGGCGATGGCGTTATCCACTCCTGGCTGAACCGTATGCTGCTGCCGGATACCGTCGGTACCGGTGGTGACTCGCATACCCGTTTCCCGATTGGTATCTCCTTCCCGGCGGGTTCAGGTCTTGTGGCATTTGCCGCGGCGACCGGCGTGATGCCGCTGGATATGCCGGAATCCGTGCTGGTGCGCTTTAAAGGCAAAATGCAGCCGGGTATCACCCTGCGCGATCTGGTCCATGCGATCCCTTTGTATGCAATCAAACAGGGCCTGCTGACCGTCGAGAAGAAAGGTAAGAAAAACATCTTCTCTGGCCGCATTCTGGAGATCGAAGGTCTGCCGGATCTGAAGGTTGAGCAGGCGTTTGAGCTGACCGATGCTTCCGCTGAGCGTTCTGCTGCTGGTTGTACCATCAAGCTGAACAAAGAGCCGATCGTTGAGTACCTGACCTCCAACATCGTGCTGCTGAAGTGGATGATCGCGGAAGGCTACGGCGATCGCCGTACCCTGGAACGTCGCGTTCAGGGCATGGAAAAATGGCTGGCGGATCCGCAACTGCTGGAAGGTGATGCGGATGCAGAGTATGCAGCGGTGATCGACATCGATCTGGCGGATATCAAAGAGCCAATTCTGTGTGCGCCGAACGATCCGGACGACGCGCGTCTGCTGTCCGATGTGCAGGGCGAGAAGATCGACGAAGTGTTTATCGGTTCCTGCATGACCAACATCGGCCACTTCCGTGCCGCCGGTAAGCTGCTGGACAGCCACAAAGGCCAGCTGCCAACCCGTCTGTGGGTGGCGCCGCCAACCCGTATGGACGCCGCACAGCTGACCGAAGAAGGCTACTACAGCGTGTTTGGTAAGAGCGGTGCGCGCATCGAAATCCCGGGCTGTTCGCTGTGCATGGGTAACCAGGCGCGTGTAGCCGACGGTGCGACGGTCGTCTCGACTTCAACCCGTAACTTCCCGAACCGTTTAGGTACCGGTGCGAACGTCTTCCTGGCTTCTGCGGAGCTGGCGGCAGTGGCGGCGCTTATCGGTAAGCTGCCGACGCCGGAAGAGTACCAGACCTACGTTGCGCAGGTGGATAAGACGGCGGCGGATACCTACCGCTATCTGAACTTCGACCAGCTTGGTCAGTACACTGAGAAGGCTGACGGGGTTATTTTCCAGACCGCGGTGTAATGCGCTAAGCCTGCGTTGTACATAATCCCTTCAATGCCCGGTGAACTTTGCGTCACCGGGCATTTTTATTTCTAATCCCTCCATCCGCTACGCTTTTTTTCTCTCTTACTGCTGCGATAATGATTCTATGGGTACAGTGCAGCGGTGACGCATTGCCCTTGCAGAGGAAAAGACTATGGATTACGAATTTCTGCGCGATATTACCGGCGGGGTAAAGGTGCGAATGTCGATGGACCATGAGGCGATTGGCCACTGGTTCAACGAAGAGGTTAAAGATAACCTTGCCCTGCTGGATGAGGTGGAGCAGGCCGCAAGCACCGTTAAAGGCAGTGAACGTTCCTGGCAGCGTGCTGGTCATGAGTACACATTATGGCTGGATGGTGAAGAAGTCATGATTCGTGCTAATCAGCTGGACTTTTCTGGTGATGAGATCGAAGAGGGAATGAGCTATTACGACGAAGAAAGCCTCTCTCTGTGCGGCATCGAGGATTTTTTACAGGTCGTTGCCGCCTATCGTGAATTTATGCAGCAACGTTGAGTGAGTCTGGTGGAGCCTCCGTGCTCCGCCAGTCGCTATACCGCCGGTATATTCCTGGCATAGTAAATTTCGCGCATCTCTTTCCAAAGCTGGTCGGTAATAATCTTGCGCTCGTCTTCCGTTAAATCTTCCGGCCTGGTATGGAACATGTAGTGCTTAAGGTCGAACTCCTTAAGCAGCATTTTGGTATGGAAGATATTTTCCTGGTAAACGTTAACGTCCACCATGTCATACAGGGATTTAATATCATCAGACATGAAATTCTGAATAGAGTTGATTTCATGATCGATGAAGTGCTTCATACCGTTCACATCGCGGGTAAAGCCGCGAACGCGATAATCAATGGTGACGATATCGGATTCTAGCTGGTGAATCAGATAATTCAGAGCCTTAAGCGGAGAAATGACGCCACAGGTTGAGACTTCAATATCGGCACGGAAGGTACATAATCCACCCTCGGGATGGCTTTCCGGGTAGGTATGAACGCAAATATGGCTTTTATCAAGATGGGCCACGACGGTTTCCGGTAGCGGGCCAGGGTGTTCAGTTTGGTCGATAAGCTGAGGGTCAATCGGTTCTTCGCTGACCAGAATGGTCACGCTGGCACCCTGCGGTTCATAATCCTGGCGAGCGATGTTCAGAATATTAGCGCCAATGATTGAGCAGGTTTCTGACAGTATCTCAGTCAGACGATTGGCGTTATAAAGCTCATCAATATAGGCAATATAGCCATCGCGCTCTTCCGCCGTTTTTGCATAGCAGATATCGTAAATACAAAAACTCAGGCTCTTGGTCAGATTGTTAAAGCCGTGCAGCTTCAATTTTTTCAATTTAGATCACCCCCTTACTTAACGGTGGACAGTGCATCCAGCAGATATTGCGGCAAAGCGAATGCCGCAGTGTGGATCGCCGGATTGTAATAACGGCACTTCAGACCGGATTTATGGAAACGAGCCTGGATGATTTCACTGGAAAGATGGCGTAGCGCTTCGTTATCCGTGGCCCACGCGAAGGTCATGATACCGCCGTAATAGGTTGGGATAGCGGCCTGGTAAAAGCTGACGTCACTGAAGTAATGGCTAAGCTTACGGTGGCTACCAATAGCTTCATCCTGCTGCAAGAAGCAAACGCCATTCTGGGCGACGAAGATCCCGCCGGGATTCAGGCAGCGTTTACAGCCTTCATAAAATGCGGAAGTGAACAGGCTCTCACCGGGTCCAATCGGATCGGTACAATCGGAGATAATGACGTCAAACGTTTGCTTCGTCTGGTTTACAAAATTGACGCCGTCGTCAATGACCAGGGTAAAACGTGGATCGTCGTATGCGCCCGCGTTGTGATTTGGAAGATACTGGCGACAGAACGAAACCACGCCAGCATCGATCTCAACCATAGTGATAGTTTCGATATTACGATGACGGGATACTTCGCGCAGCATGGCCCCGTCGCCGCCGCCGATAATCAACACGTGTTTCGCCTGACCATGGGCCATCAAAGGAACATGCGTCATCATCTCATGATAGATAAACTCATCGCGTTCGGTAGTTTGTACTACGCCGTCCAGAGCCATTACCCGACCAAAAGCGGCGTTTTCGAAAATGATCAAATCCTGATGATCGGTTTTCTCATGATAAAGCACATTATCAACGCTGAAATACTGACCAAAATGGTCGTGTAGCGTCTCATGCCACAGATTGTTATCGGCCACAGGTAGCTCTCCTTTATTAACATCCGTTACACCCATAAAAAATGAGCGCAACATCATAGCCAACTATAGAAGATGATGCACGGTGGATATTTCAGCAGTTATGGGAAGAAGCATTTCTTTATTGAAAATGCCTCCGTTCTCTGGAGGCATCAGGGTCAGGGGTTTTTTGCCTGTGGTTCCGCCGCAGTGGCATCGACAATTCTCACTTCATAAACCATGGTGGCGCCCGGGGGAATTTTCGGTGGCTTACCTTCACTACCGTAGGCAAGATCGGATGGGATCACGATTGTTATAGAACCGTGGTTACCCAGACGTTTTATTGGTCCAAGGAAGATGGGGGGGTAGGATTTTAGCGTCTGCGACCAGACTTTTCCCTCTGCTTCCATATCATTAATAACGGTACCATCAATAAGCGTTTCCTTGATGGTCACCGTAACGGTGTCGCTGTCGAGAATCTTGCCTTCGCCAGCATAATCGATACGGCTATAGACACCATCTTTGAGCACCACGCCTTTTTGTTTGGCAAACTTTTGTTGATACTTCTTTCCTTCACTCAGGGTTTGCTGCTCAATCTTATTCAGATTCTGAAAGACTTTTTTGGACACATCGAATAAAGCTTTATTGCGCACCTTCTCATCAAGGGCAATTTTTCCAGAAAATGAGTCAACGATACCCTGTAATACAACATCCTGGCTGACTTTTATGCCTTGTGAATTCCGCGTGGACAGTACTTTGAGCGCTTCATCGCCCATTGAAGCCCCGATAGCGTAAGCCTGCTGCTGTGACTCTTTAGTGAGATCGAGCGACGCAGGTTTTTTATCCGATTGATGAGTTTCAACTTTATTGGCTAGTTTTGCCTTTAGTTGCTTAATCTCATCTGCATTGGCCTGTAGCTGAGCCTTATCTTTATCAGCCTGAAGCTGGCGTGCCTTTTTCTCATCGGCGGTCTGCTGCTTGCTGAGGGAAAACGCATCTAGTTTTGCCGTGAGGGCTTGTATTTCTGTCGCCGCAGCGGTCAGTTTTGCTGCCAGATCTTGTTTTGCTGTCTCAGCTACATTGAGTTTTGCTGTCAGGGTCTGATGTGCGGTTTCTGTTGCTTTGAGCTTTGTGGTCAGGGACTGCTGCGCCGTTTCTGCTGCATTAAGTTTAGCCTGGAGAGATTGTTGTACCGTCTCTGCTGTAGCGAGTTTCGTCACGAATGCTTGCTTCTCAGAACCCGTGGCAGCTAACTTCTCAGTGAGTAACTGTTTTTCTTTTGCCTCTGCGGTGAGTTTGCCTGTGAGAGATTGTTTATCCGATTCAGCATTAGCGAGTTTTATTGCTGTATCCCGCTTTTCTTTTTCAGCGGTAGCCAGTTCCTTGATCAGTTTCTGTTTTTCAATTGTCAACTCGGTAAGTAATATCTCAATCTTTTGTCTTTCTGACTCTGTGACGGCCAGTTTCATAGCCTGTTGTTGAAGTTTATTTTCTATAGCATCAGATGTGATGGAGTCCTGTTTTTTTTCATCCGCGACTGCGCTCTTTTTTTTAAGCAGCTGTTCTTTTTCAGCTACAGCAACGTCTAAGTTTTTCTGTAATTGTTTAATTTTTTCAATAAGCTCTTTTTGACTCTCAGAAGAGGGGGCAACCGCTGAGCGAGCGTCGAGCTGCTTTTGAAGTTGGCGGATTATTTTATCTTTTTGCGCAATGATTAAGGCCTGACTGGAAACGTTTTTTGTTTTTTTAATAGAGGCATTCTTACTGGTTTTAGTATTATCGCCTTTGGTTTCAACAGGGGTGTCAGGCCCTTTACTTTCTTGAGCCTGTTGCTGTTTCGCATAGTTTAAAAAGGCGGGCCCCGAGTCGTCACTTTTCGAGTTTGCCGTGACGTTTATCAACGCATCCTTTTCTGCATATGCATTATAGGATAACGATAGCGCCAGCATGAAAATCATAACCAGCGGTATCGTATTGAATTTTAAATCTATTGGCCTGTTCATGGCTGAACGTTTTCACCGCGTTTAACAAGGCTATCTATCAGCTCTTTTTCAATATCGGCACAAAGCTTGATTGATTTGAACTGGTACATTGAATCGATCCCCTGTTTTGTCGGTTCTGCAACTTTACTCCGTACAGAATTATATTGAGATGCGGCACTCAATAGAGCCGTGAAATCGTTACCGAGTTTAGCTGCCTGCTTGGGGTTCACTTCTTTTAGAGACTCTAAAGCTTTGCGGCATGCGTCTATACGCGCTTGCTCTTCTGCGATTCTTTGCTCTTCGGTTTGCTGTTGGCTTAATGTCGCGTCAGGTAATGGTTTCATTAATCTGGTCGATTGTCGGGACTGCGTTGAATTACAACCCACCAATAAAATGATGGCCAGAGGCGCTATGCGTGTAAATAAGGATATGTTCAAAGGTTTCATTCCATTGATAAAAAGAAGCGTTGTTGGGCGATAATAGTGTGCAAAAAAAAAGATTGCAATAATAGAATCTTTGTTTTTAAAAAAATCGATTCTATTAATTAGCTAAATATTTAATGAATTATCATTGAATTTTATGAATTGAGGTAAAGATTACTGTGGCTTTAAAACTGGCAGGGTATTAATACTATCCGCAATAGCCGTATTAGAACGGCTACTGATTTTGGAATGAAGGTGATGTTTATTTCACATAAGCAAGCAGGCTAAGTGAGTCGCGAGCAAGTGCTTTACATTTTTTAGTGGTTGGGATTTTGATTCCACTGAGGTCACGGTAGCTATCTTCGCCCAGCGCTTTCATGTTGAAGCTGTCGTAATTGCTTAAATCCCATTGATTCTGCTGAGCAAAGAAGACCAGAGCACGGCGTATTTGCGTGTTAGGTAAATTTTGATAGCCGCAGTCGTTCTTCAGAAAGACAAATACTGCCGTTAAATCAGCCATATCTTCCGCTTCTGACTCGCTTAATGCATAGCTGTTGGCGGATAGAGCAAGCAGGCTGCTGAGCACTATTGTTCTGAAAAGCGTCTTCATTTTCTTTACCATTGAATCACGGACGAACAACGTTAGCATACTTCTTTACACTACGCCGAGCTTTATTCTTACTCTTCTGCTTGACCTTCCCGTTGGTGGAAGGTTTAAGCTCAATTATTCACCAGCAGAATAAAAGGATGTGAAAATGCAACGTCGTGAGTTTCTTAAATTAACCGCTGCGGTCAGCGTGGCCAGCGCATTGCCGCTATGGAGCCGCTCGGTTTTTGCCGCCAGTCGCCCATCTTTACCAGTGCCAGAGTTGCTGACCGCCGACGCGCGCAATCGCATCACATTAACCATTCAGGCTGGCAGGACGCAATTTGGTTCTCACCTTGCCACTACATGGGGCTATAACGGTAGTTTGCTGGGACCAGCGCTGCAGCTTAAACAAGGAGAAACGGCGACGATTGATATTCATAACCGCCTGGCTGAGGAAACAACCGTGCATTGGCATGGACTGGAAGTGCCCGGAGAGGTGGATGGCGGCCCGCAGGGCGTGATTGCCGCAGGTGGTTCCCGAACGGTCAGTTTTACTCCGACACAGCGAGCGGCAACCTGCTGGTTTCACCCACATCAGCATGGTAAAACCGGCCGACAGGTGGCAATGGGGTTGGCAGGCCTGGTGCTGATATCTGATGCAGAAAGCGAAAAGCTGCTTCTGCCAAAGCAGTGGGGGATCGATGATGTCCCGGTGATTGTGCAGGATAAAAAATTCACTTCAGCCGGTGAGATTGATTATCAGCTCGATATTATGAGCGCAGCCGTTGGCTGGTTTGGTGATACGTTGCTGACCAATGGAGCACTTTATCCTGAACATGCTGCGCCTCGCGGCTGGCTGCGCCTGCGTTTGCTTAACGGCTGTAATGCGCGTTCTTTGAATTTCTCAACCAGCGATAATCGACCTATGTACGTAGTAGCAAGCGATGGTGGCTTGCTGGCTGAACCTGTGAAACTTAATGAGCTACCGGTGTTAATGGGGGAGCGTTTTGAAGTCCTGGTGGATACGACAGACGGTAAACCTTTTGATCTGATAACGCTGCCGGTGAATCAGATGGGAATGGCCATTACCCCGTTCGATAAACCGCAGCCGGTATTGCGCGTTCAACCTCTGACGATTCAGGCTTCCGGCAAGCTGCCAGATGTTCTGGCCGCGATGCCAGCTCTGCCCTCTTTACAAGGGCTAACTCAGCGTACGCTGCAGCTCTCTATGGATCCGATGCTTGATATGATGGGCATGCAGGCGCTGATGCAAAAATATGGTGACCAGGCGATGTCCGGAATGGACCATAGCATGATGATGAATCATGGAGAGATGGGGAACATGAATAATATGAACCACGGTGACATGGGACACATGAATCATGGCGGCATGGGGCAGATGAAGCACAGTAATAAAGATTTTGATTTCCATAATGCTAACCGGATTAACGGCAAAGCATTTGATATGAATGTTCCCATGTTTGCAGCGGCGAAAGGGCAGTATGAGCGGTGGGTTATTTCCGGTAAAGGCGATATGATGCTCCACCCGTTCCATGTCCACGGTACTCAGTTCCGGATTTTATCGGAAAACGGCAAGGCGCCAGCAGCACATCGGAGCGGCTGGAAAGATACCGTACGGGTAGAGGGTGATGTGAGTGAAGTGCTAGTGAAATTTGACCATGATGCGCCGAAAGAACAGGCCTACATGGCCCATTGTCATCTGCTGGAGCATGAAGATACCGGTATGATGTTGGCCTTTACCACCGCCTGAGGTTGTGCTTCAACCTGCTCGTTCACCCTGGCGGGCAGGTGATTTACGGGGATGAAAAAGGCAAAGCCTCTTTGGGGATCACGGCAGGCCGTAACCCACTTCCTGCGGATAAGCTTGATGCATTTAAAGATGTGATGCTTAAGATGCTGGAGAATTTAAAACCACAGGCTGAAGCCGTCACGGTGGATGGTCATAATGGTTGGCTACTCACTTTCCGCTCGCAGGCGCCGGATACTGAAATTCTTAATATGATGTTAATCATATCGCAGGATGATAAAGCGGTGCAGATGACGTTTAATATGACTAAAGATTTGATAGAACAGTATCAGGAAGCGGCAAAAGCTTCTTTGCTGTCCCTTAAGTTTGATAAATAACGTCAATATCTGATATGAAAAAACGCCCGCGAAGGGCGTTTTTTATGACCTATCTTAAACTAAGATGGGTTATTTTTTACTTCGCGTCGTCAGGCAAAGCGTAAGCGACAATATAGTCGCCCATCTTCGTGCCAAACGAACCATGACCGCCGGCAGAGATGACCACGTACTGCTTGCCATTCACTTCATAGGTCATTGGTGTTGCCTGGCCGCCTGCTGGCAGACGTGCCTGCCATAATTTCTCACCGTTACTCATATTGTACGCGCGCAGGTAATTATCTGCGGTTGCGCCAATAAACAGTACGTTACCGGCTGTTGAAATAGGGCCTCCCAGCATTGGCATACCCATATTGAACGGCAGCTTCACTGGCATTGGGAACGGCAGGCTATCCTGTGGTGTACCGATACGTTTTTTCCACACCACTTCGTTGGTTTTCAGATCCAGTGCGGAGATATAGCCCCAGGCTGGCTGTTTACACGGCAGGCCGAACGGTGACAGGAATGCATTCAGTGTTACGCCATACGGGACGCCGTACTGCGGTTGGATCCCTGACTCGGTACCGGAACCTTTCGCATCTTTCGGCGGTTCCATCGGGTTACCGGGACCGCGTGGGATCAGTTTTGATACAAACGGCAGCGCCATTGGGTTAGCAATTGCGACCTGGCGGTTTGGATCGACGGAGATACCGCCCCATTCGAACATGCCCAGGTTACCCGGGAATACCAACGTTCCTTGTTCCGATGGCGGGGTGAAGATGCCTTCATAGCGCAGCTGATGAAAGATAACGCGGCACACCAACTGGTCAAACATTGTGGCGCCCCACATATCCGCGCCGGTCAGGTCTTTCTTCGGACGGAAACTCAGATCGGAGAACGGCTGAGTTTTCGAAACATAGTCGCCTTTAGCCGCCCCTTGCGGAACCGGTTTTTCCGGTGCCGGGACAACCAGTTCGCCGTTGCGGCGGTCGAGGACAAAAATGTTGCCGGTTTTCGCCGGAGCGTAAATGACCGGAACGGTTTTGCCGTTCACGTCGATATCCGCCAGCGTTGGCTGCGACGGCATATCCATATCCCACAGGTCGTGGTGAACGGTCTGATAACTCCACGCCAGTTTTCCGGTAGTGGCATTCAGCGCCACGATGGAGCTGGCAAAGCGTTCCTGCTCTGGCGTACGATTACCACCCCAGATATCCGGTGTGGTCACGCCCATCGGCAGGTAGACGAGATCCAGCTTCGCGTCATAGGCCGCAGGTGCCCAGGAGTTAGGTGAATTCAGTGTGAAATGATGTTCATCATCCGGGATAGCATTCGGGTCTTTCGCGCCCGGATCGAATGCCCACAGCAGTTTGCCGGTATTCACATCAAAGCCGCGAATAACGCCTGACGGCTCGCGGGTTGAGAAGTTATCGGTTACAGCACCTGCGATAACAATGGTTTTATCCGTGATGATCGGCGGTGAAGTGGGTTCATACATGCCCGGCGTAGTGACTGGCATATTGGTTTGCAGGTTGAGAATGCCTTTATTTGCAAAGGACTCACATAGTTTACCGTTGTCGGCGTTGATGGCGAACAGGCGACCATCGTTGACAGGCAAAATGATACGGCGCGGGCAATCTGCAACCACATCCGCCGGGGCATTATCTGCTCTGGCTTCATGATATGAAACGCCGCGGCAGGTCACGTGCTGGAAAGATGGGTCTGAGTTAAGCTGCGGATCGAAGTGCCACTTCTCTTTACCGGTAGCAGCATCAAGGGCGAACAGACGCTGGTGCGCAGTACACAGATAGAGCGTGTCGCCAACTTTAATCGGCGTGACTTCATTGGTTATCTCACCCGGATCGTTAGGCTGCTTGAGGTCCCCGGTACGGAACACCCAGGCTTCTTTCAGGTTCTTCACGTTGTCGGCGTTGATCTGCTTCAGCGGTGAGTAACGCTGGCCTTCCTGGTTACGGCCATATGCCGACCAGTCGCCATCGGCAACCTCGGAAATTGGCGCTGCTGGCGTTGAGTCAGCGCTCAGCGTGCCGTTGACTTCCTGCGGGTCGTTGAAGCCAGCCCAGGTCAGAATACCGCCGCTGATGAGCAGCGCGACAACCAGTCCTGCAACCGCCCCGGCGGATGGTACCGGCAGACGACGCCAGACAAACGGCAGGATAAGCCAGATGCCGAAGAAGACCAGGATGTCGCTACGTGGCGTCAGCGCCCAGAAATCGAAGCCAACTTCCCAGACTCCCCAGATCATGGTGGCGAGCAGCAGCGCGGCGTACAGCCAAAGCGCAGAGCGCTTGCCGCGGAACAGCATGACGGTGACACCCAGCATCACCAGGCCTGCGACAGGGTAGTACCAAGAGCCGCCGAGAGCGACCAGCCAGGCTCCACCTGCTAATAGATAGAGGCCACAGAACGCTGCAAAAAGAGCCGTCAGCGTCACGAGTAGCCGTGATTGTTGAGATTTTGTTTCTGCCATAGAAAGATACTCATTTGTTTGTTAATTTTTTGACTGCAATTAATTATAGGATTTAACAAGTGTGATCGGAATCACAAAATGGGCTTTATTAATCACTGCACCGTAGATTTCTTTTTGCTGGTATACTGAGTGGCTTGCCGGTCAACGTCGATGCAATCGCAGCGGCTTTGATGATTTATTCTAAGAATCAAGTGGTTAGTTTTATGAAACATACTGTAGAAGTGATGATCCCGGAAACCGAGATCAAAGCCCGCATTGCCGAACTCGGTCGTCAAATCAACGAACACTACAAAGATAGCGGCAGCGAAATGGTGCTGGTGGGTCTATTACGTGGTTCATTTATGTTTATGGCCGACCTGTGCCGTGAGGTTCAGGTACCGCATGAGGTTGATTTCATGACCGCCTCTAGTTATGGCAGCGGCATGTCCACCACCCGTGATGTCAAAATCCTTAAAGACCTTGATGAAGATATCCGTGGTAAAGACGTGCTGATTGTGGAAGACATCATTGACTCCGGCAACACGCTGTCAAAAGTGCGTGAAATTCTTAGCCTGCGTGAACCAAAATCCCTGGCGATTTGTACGCTGCTTGATAAGCCAAGCCGTCGTGAAGTTAACGTGCCGGTTGAGTTTGTCGGTTTTGCGATCCCGGACGAGTTCGTGGTGGGCTACGGCATTGACTATGCTCAGCGCTATCGCCACCTGCCTTATATTGGCAAAGTGACTCTGCTGGACGAGTAAAGCGGGTTATATCCCGGCTATCCGGGATATTAAGAGAGGCGCGCGAATTACTTGTGATTGGCGTGCTTGCTTTTCAGGTTAGAGATTCCCTGGCGATAGCGCTGTTCCAGCGTTTCGCGGCTGACGGCGGTCACATCAAGATCGCGCAGCATACCGTCGTGGATACCGTAGGCCCAGCCGTGAATGTTCACTTTCTGTCCGCGTTTCCATGCCGACTGCATGATAGTGGAATGCCCAAGGTTGTAGACCTGCTCCATGACATTCAATTCACACAGGGTATCGAGGCGGCGCTCTTCTGGCATTTCTCCCAGCAGGGAGCTGTGTTTAAACCAGATATCACGGATATGCAGCAGCCAGTTGTCGATAAGCCCAAGCTCGGTATTATCAATCGCCGACTGTACGCCTCCGCAGCCGTAATGACCGCAAATAATGATGTGTTCGACTTCGAGTACGTCGACGGCGTACTGCACGACGGAAAGACAGTTCAGGTCGGTATGAATCACCAGGTTGGCAACGTTACGGTGTACGAACAGCTCGCCAGGTTCCAGGCCAGTTAAACGTTCAGCGGGTACGCGGCTATCAGAGCATCCAATCCACAGAAAGCGCGGCTTCTGCGCCTGCGCCAGTTTCTCAAAAAAACCGGGGTCTTCCTCCACCAGCATTTTTGACCATAGTGCATTGTTGCTGATGAGTGTATCTATATCGTTCATGGATGTTTACGGGCCTGTAACCAAGTAAGTGCGTTGCGCTAATATAGGTTAACCTCACATTTTTTAAAACAACCCATCGCGTGTCACGACACGAGAAGAGACATTTAATGACCATTGCTCTGGAACTAAAACAGCTCAAGAAAACCTACCCCGGCGGGGTTCAGGCGCTGCGTGGAATCGATCTGCAGGTCGAAGCAGGCGATTTTTACGCGCTCCTGGGGCCAAACGGCGCGGGGAAGTCCACCACCATCGGTATTATCAGCTCGCTGGTAAATAAAACCTCCGGCGAGGTCAACGTATTTGGCTATGACCTGCAAAAGGATGTGGTGAATGCCAAGCGCCAGCTTGGTCTGGTGCCGCAGGAGTTCAACTTTAACCCGTTTGAGACCGTGCAGCAGATTGTGGTTAACCAGGCGGGCTACTACGGCGTTGAGCGCAAAGAGGCGATTATCCGTAGCGAAAAGTACCTGAAACAGCTCGATCTGTGGGAAAAACGCAACGAACGCGCGCGGATGCTCTCCGGCGGCATGAAGCGCCGCCTGATGATTGCCCGCGCGCTGATGCATGAGCCGAAGTTGCTGATTCTCGATGAGCCAACGGCAGGGGTGGACATTGAGCTACGTCGTTCGATGTGGGGATTTCTGAAAGATTTAAACGATAAAGGCACCACGATTATCCTCACCACCCACTATCTGGAAGAGGCCGAAATGCTGTGCCGCAATATTGGCATTATTCAGAGCGGCGAGCTGGTGGAAAACACGTCGATGAAAGAGCTGCTTTCCAAGCTGAAATCAGAAACCTTTATTCTCGACCTGGCGCCTAAAAGCCCGCTACCGGTGCTGGAAGGTTACCAGTATCGCCTGGTCGATACATCGACGCTGGAGGTTGAAGTGCTGCGTGAGCAGGGAATTAATAGCGTATTCACGCAGCTGAGCGCGCAGGGAGTACAGGTTTTAAGTATGCGTAACAAAGCCAACCGTCTTGAAGAGCTTTTTGTCACGCTGGTCCATGACCGGAAAGGAGAATCAGCATGATGCAGCTTTATTGGGTCGCGCTGAAAAGCATCTGGACCAAAGAGATCCACCGTTTTATGCGTATCTGGATCCAGACTCTGGTGCCGCCGGTTATTACGATGACTCTCTACTTTGTGATTTTCGGCAATCTGATTGGCTCGCGTATCGGTGAAATGCACGGTTTTACCTATATGCAGTTTATTGTGCCGGGCCTGATTATGATGGCGGTGATCACCAACGCCTACGCCAACGTGGCTTCTTCTTTTTTCAGCGCGAAATTCCAGCGCAATATTGAAGAACTGCTGGTCGCCCCGGTCCCCACGCACGTGGTCATTGCTGGCTATGTGGGCGGTGGCGTTGCGCGCGGTTTGTGCGTAGGCATTCTGGTAACGGCGATTTCGCTGTTTTTCGTCCCGTTTCAGGTCCACTCATGGGTATTTGTCGCTCTGACGCTGGTTCTCACCGCGGTGCTATTTTCGCTGGCCGGTCTGCTCAATGCGGTATTTGCTAAAACCTTTGATGATATCAGCCTGATCCCGACCTTTGTGCTGACGCCGTTGACCTATCTCGGCGGGGTTTTTTATTCCTTAACTCTGCTGCCGCCGTTCTGGCAAGGGCTGTCGCATTTGAACCCCATTGTCTACATGATCAGCGGGTTTCGCTACGGCTTCCTCGGTATTAACGATGTTCCGCTTGCCACCACCTTCGGTGTGCTGGTGGTGTTTATTGTCGCGTTTTATTTCTTATGCTGGTATTTGATTCAGCGCGGGCGCGGACTTCGTAGCTAATTTAGCCATTCATGGCGCTTCTCTGCTCAGTTAAGCGAAGCGCCAGCAAGCAATTTTGATTGCCATCACCGATATTCATCATTTCCCTTGCTAAATTGTTTGCCTGCTAAGGAGGTAAGCGATGTTAGGTTGGGTGATTACCTGCCATGATGAACTGGCGCAGGAGATGCTGGATCGTCTGGAGAAAAAATTTGGGCCATTGACTCAGTGCCGGGCGGTGAACTATTGGCGCAATCTCAGCAGCAATATGTTGAGCCGCATGATGTGCGATGCGTTGCACGAGACGGACAGCGGTGAGGGCGTCGTTTTTTTGACCGATAAAACCGGCGCGGCACCCTATCGCGTAGCCGCGCTGATGAGTCATAAGCATACCCACTGTGAAGTGATTTCCGGGATTAGCTATCCATTACTTGAGAGTATGTATTTGCTACGCCAGACGCTGAGCAGTGAGGCCTTTCGTCATGCCATTGTCAGTGCTGGAGGCCCTGCAGTAAGCAGCCTTTGGCATCAGCAGCAAAAAAACCCACCTTTCCGGTTACTGCATGAGCCGTACGGGAATTAAGCGTTGGTATTGATAGCGCTTTTGTTACAATGACGGCAGTTTTTATCTACCGGTTCGATGTGCATGTTTGCCCGAATTCTTGCTTTACTCCTCCTTGTTACATCGCTCAGCGTCTCCGCCAGTCTGTTAAGCCAGCAGGGTGCCCCAGCGCGCTATATGCAAACGACGGAAGATGCGGATATCTGGGCGCAGGTTGGCAACCAGGTGGTGAGCGTGGGCAACGTGCGGGCAGGGCAGATTTTGGCGGTGGTGCCGACGGCGGCGGATTACTATGAGTTTAACTTTGGTTTTGCTACCGGCTTTATTGATAAAGGCCACCTGGAACCGGTGCAGGGGAAGCAGCGGGTTGAGGATAACCTGGGCGATCTGCATAAGCCCCTGAGCAACCAGAATCTTATTACCTGGAAAGATACTCCAGTCTATGACGCCCCTTCAGTCGGTAGCGCGCCGTTCGGTACGCTGGCGAATAATCTGCGCTATCCCATCATCAGTAAACTTAAAGACAGGCTCAATCAGACATGGTTTCAGATTCGCATCGGTAACCGGTTGGCCTGGGTAAGTAGCCTTGATGCGCAGGAAGATAGCGGTATTCCGATTCTGACTTATCACCACATCCTGCGTGATGAAGAAAATACCCGCTTTCGCCATACCTCGACCACCACTTCCGTTCGCGCCTTCAGCAATCAGATGACCTGGCTACGCGACCAGGGCTATACCACGTTGAGCATGTATCAACTGGAGGGGTATCTGCGAAATAAAATCAATCTGCCGGCACGTTCGGTGGTGATCACCTTTGATGATGGCCTGAAGTCGGTCAGCCGCTACGCGTATCCGGTGCTCAAGCTGTATGGCTTTCACGCCACGGCCTTTATTATCTCATCGCGCATCAAGCGTCATCCGCAGAAATGGGCGCCGAAGTCGTTGCAGTTTATGAGTATTTCCGAGTTAAAACAGATTCAGGACGTCTTTGACGTGCAGTCGCATACTCACTTCCTGCACCGGGTTGACGCTTACCGTCATCCGATTCTGCTCAGCCGCAGCTATCACAATATCCTGTTCGATTTTGAACGCTCGCGGCGGGCGCTGGGGCAGTTTAATCCGCACGTACTCTATCTCTCTTATCCCTTTGGCGGCTATAACGCGACGGCGGTTCAGGCAGCGAACGATGCGGGTTTTCATCTGGCGGTGACCACGGTAAGAGGGAAGGTTAAACCGGGAGATAATCCGTTCTTATTGAAAAGGCTGTATATTTTAAGAACGGATTCGCTGGAGACAATGTCGCGGCTGATTAGCAACCAGCCGCAGGGGTAGATCAGGCAACCTGTACCGGAATCGCTTTTGCCTGGCGCTTCATTTCGTTATCGCCTTCGAAATAGGCGACTTTCGGCTGCCAGGTGCGGGCTTCTTCATCCGGCATCATAACGAAGCTGGCGATAATCAGAATATCGCCGACGCTCGCGCAGTGTGCCGCCGCGCCGTTAACAGAGATAATGCGCGAACCGCGCTCTGCGGCAATGGCGTAAGTGGAGAAACGATTTCCGTTGGTCACATTCCAGATATGAATAGCCTCGTTCTCAAGGATGCCGGACGCATCCAGGAAATCCTGATCAATAGCGCAGGAGCCTTCATAGTGCAGGTCGGCCTGCGTGACTTTAACGCGGTGGAGTTTGCCCTGCAGCATATTACGAATCATAACGTCTACCTTTAAAGCTTAACGATAACAAAGCGGACATAACATCCGCTTTGAGGAAATTCCAGGCAGTATTGCCTGATTTTTAACCCGTGTCTACTGAGCGAGCGTCACTATCTGGTTGTCGATCAGGCGAGCTTCGCCGAGCCATGCCGCCATCAGGATCACCGCACGCTTGCTGGTTTCCGTCAGGTCGAGCAGCGTGTCGGCATCGCGGATCTGAATATCATCGGCGCGGAAGCCTTTTTCATTCAGTTCCTGGGCGGCAATTGTGATGATTTCATCAAGATTGCGCTCACCGGCCGCCAGTTTCTCCGCCACGCTATTCATCACTTTATACAGTCCCGGCGCAATTTTGCGCTGCTCGGCGCTGAGATAACCGTTGCGCGAGCTCAGCGCCAGCCCATCTTTGGCACGCATAATCGGCACGCCAATAATTTCGATGTCGTAGCCCATATCGGCCACCATCTTGCGAATCAGCGCGAGCTGCTGGAAGTCTTTTTCACCGAAGCAGGCGACGTCCGGCTGGATCAGATTGAACAGCTTGCTGACGATGGTGGAAACGCCGCGGAAGTGGCCCGGACGGCTGGCACCTTCGAGCATTGTCGACAGCCCCGGCACATCAACGTAAGTCTGATTTTCGGTACCCTGCGGATAGATTTCCGCCGCGGCAGGCGCGAAGACAAAATCGACTTTCCGCTTGTTCAGCTTTTCGCAATCGTCCTGCAACGTGCGCGGGTAGCGAGCCAGATCGTCAGCGCGGTCAAACTGCATCGGGTTGACGAAGATACTTGCCACCACGACATCCGCGCTGGTTTTCGCAGCATCAACCAGCTTCATATGACCATCGTGCAGGTTGCCCATGGTAGGAACCAGCGCGATGCGCTTACCTTCCTGGCGTAAACGGCGGATATGCTGGCGCAGCAGCGGCAGAGTTTCAATAATCAGCACAACAACACTCCTTAATGGAAACTGTGTTCTTCGCCCGGATAGACGCCGGACTCCACTTCGGCAACATATTGCCGTACCGCGGCGCGTATGTCGCCCGCTGTGCTAAGGAAATTTTTGGCAAATTTAGGAATATGGCCGCCGGTAATACCAAAGGCGTCATGCATCACCAGGATTTGCCCGTCGGTGACGTTGCCTGCGCCGATACCGATTACCGGGATAGTTAATGCTTCGGTAACGCGTTTCGCCAGCTCAACCGGCACGCATTCCAGAACCAGCAGCTGAGCGCCCGCGGCTTCTAACGCCAGGGCATCATCAAGCAGAACCTGCCCGGCGTCGCCGCGGCCCTGAATTTTATAGCCCCCGAAGACATTCACCGACTGGGGAGTCAGACCGAGATGCCCACACACCGGAACCGCGCGTTCAGCGAGCATTTTCACCGTATCCGCCAGCCAGGCGCCGCCTTCGATTTTGACCATATTGGCTCCCGCGCGCATCACGATGGCGGCGTTCTCGAAGGTTTGTTCTGGTGTGGCATAAGCCATAAACGGCAGGTCTGCGAGCAGCAGGCTGTTCGGCGCGCCGCGGCGTACCGCGCGGGTATGGTAGGCGATATCTTCTACGGTCACCGGCAGGGTGGAGTCGTGGCCCTGTACCGTCATACCCAGCGAATCGCCGACCAGCAGCACGTTGATACCTTCGTCGGCAAACAGCTTGGCAAAGCTGTAGTCATAGGCGGTGATAGTGGCGAAGCGTTTCTTCTCCTGTTTGCATTTCTGCAGCACGGCGATTGTGGTCGGTTTCATAACGTTTCCTGATGATGAAAGTCATTTTAATCGGCATTCTAACAGCAGCATTCAGGGGGGCAATGGTTTTGGGCAACCGATTACCACGATCGCCGTAATTGCTAAAAAATGAAGGGGTATTACCAGATGGCCGGTTTTTCTGCGGCAAGGTGAGCCAGCACGGTACGTAATGACAGACCGTCGGGGAAATGCAGTTCTGGCGCGATTTCAAACAGCGGCCACAGCATAAAACCGCGGTTTTTCATATCGTAGTGCGGCACGGTCAGGCGCGGGCTGTTAATGACTTCATCGCCGAACAGCATGATGTCGAGATCCAGCGTGCGAGGTCCCCAGCGTTCCGCTTTACGGGTGCGGCCCTGCTGCAGTTCGATGCGCTGAGTGTGGTTGAGCAGCTCTTCCGCGGCAAGGGAGGTTTCCAGCGCAACGGCGGCGTTGAGGTAGTCCGGTTGATCCTGCGGTCCCAGCGGCGGCGTACGGTAGATAGAGGAAACGCTTATCACCCGGCTGTCAGGAATTTCATCCAGCGCGCTAACGGCAGCGTTGACCTGCTCCAGCGGAGAGGCCAGATTGCTGCCGATGGCAATGTAAGCGAGGGTCATGCGCTACCTTCGCGACGCGGCGCGCGTTTACGTGGACGACGGTGGCGGCGGCGCGGAGCCGGATCGTCACCCAGATCGTCAAGCATATCTTTCTGGTCCGGCGGCGTGGCCACCTGGAACTCGCCCCACCATTTGGTCAGACGCTGTAGCTCGCCATTGTTTTCGGCACCGGCGCGCAGCTCCAGCAGATCGTAGGCGGCGCGGAATTTCGGATGCTCCATCAGCTTCCATGCGCGTTTGCCCTGACGGCGGGACATCCGCAGCTGAAGCTGCCAGATATCGCGCACCAGCGTGGTAATACGCTTCGGAATTGCCAGCGTACGGCAGGCTTCATCGAGCACGTCGTTCATCGCCAGCGCGAAGGCGTCGTAATAGGCAAGCCCGCTCTCTTGCGCAATCTTCTGCGCGGCTTCCAGCAGCGGATACCAGAACATCACCGCGAACAGGAACGCCGGGTTAACGCGCATATCGTTACGAATGCGATTATCGGTGTTCTTCAGCACCTGACTGATGATGCGTTCCATAGGACTATCGCCGCGCTCGGTAAAGTAGCGGGTGATGGTCGGGAACAGCGGCTGGAACAGGTTATACTCGCGCAGCAGCAGATAGGTTTGATAACCGTCGCCAGCCTGCAGCAGCTTTAATACTTCTTCAAACAGACGTGCCGGCGGCACATCGTGTAACAGCGCCGCCAGGCGTGGAATCGGCTCTGCGGTCTCTTCGCTGATGCTCATGTTGAGCTTCGCCGCAAAACGCACCGCGCGCAGCATCCGCACCGGATCTTCACGATAGCGGGTCTCAGGATTGCCGATCAGGCGGATCACGCCGTCCTGCAGATCTTTCATGCCGCCGACATAATCGCGTACGGTAAAGTCTGCCACGCTGTAATAAAGGCTGTTGATGGTAAAGTCACGGCGCTGGGCATCTTCTTCGATTGAACCGAAGATGTTGTCGCGCAGCAGCATGCCGTTCTGGCCGCGCTGTGAGGTGACGCGATCGGTGGTGTGGCCTTCGTGATGGCCACGGAACGTCGCGACTTCAATAATTTCCGGCCCGAACATCACGTGCGCGAGGCGGAAGCGACGGCCTACCAGACGGCAGTTGCGGAACAGCTTACGTACCTGCTCCGGGGTTGCGTTAGTGGTAACGTCGAAATCTTTGGGTTTTTTGCCCAGCAGCAGATCGCGTACGCCGCCGCCGACCAGCCACGATTCGTAGCCCGCCTTATTAAGTCTGTACATGACCTTGAGGGCATTTTCACTGATATCTTTGCGGGAAATTGCATGCTGCTCGCGCGGGATAACCGTCATATGTAATTGTTCGACGGCGGCTTCTGCCTCGCGCTCTTCACGGCTTAGCACCTTACGGCAAAAATTAGCGACTCGGGTAAAAATGGTACACCTCTTAGTGTCAGACGGACTTCAGAACAAAATATACTGCGAAAAATAGCGGCTAATCATAGCTCAGCAGAAAGCATTTGAGAATGCTGGATTTGCTCAGGTCGCCAGTTCGCTACCGCGTACTTGAGTAAATCTTCAATACTCAACGTCTGCCATTCCTGAATGACATCCTGATTAAGAAACGTTAGCGCCCGCACAATTTCCGGGCGCGGATCGCCTTCAGATAGCGCCGGAGCGTGGTTTTGCTTCGACAGTTTATTGCCCTGCGCGTTGAGGGCCAGCGGCAAATGGATATAGTCCGGCGCCTGCCAGCCAAAATGCTGATACAGAGAAATTTGCCGCACCGTGGGTTCAATCAGATCGGCACCGCGGACGATTTCGCTGACGCCCTGGAAATGATCGTCCACCACGACCGCCAGATTATAGGCAAACAGCCCATCGCGGCGGTGAATAATGAAATCTTCGCGCGCCAGCGGCTCGTTAGCAATGATAGTGCCGCACAGCCGGTCGTAAAACTCGAGAACCGGACGCGTTTGCCGCAGGCGCAGAGCGGCGTTTTCCGCACTGAGATGTAACTCCCGGCAGTGCCCGTCATAAAGGCCGCCAACGGCATGAATGCGTGCGCGGGTACAGGTGCAGTAGTAACAGAGCCCCTGCTCAAGAAGCCAGGCCAGGCGTTCGCGATAGGCTTCGTGACGCTGTGATTGCCACAGTACCTCACCGTCCCAGTGCAGGCCGTAGTGTTCTAACTGACGGAGAATGGTATCAGCGGCGCCGGGAACTTCACGCGGCGGATCGATATCTTCAATGCGCACGCGCCAGATACCGTTCTGCGCCCGGGCCTGCAGATAGCTGCCAAGGGCGGCAATCAATGAGCCGAAGTGGAGTTCGCCGGAAGGTGAGGGGGCAAAGCGCCCAATGTAGTGTGAATCTTTCATGATATGACTGATAAAACATCAGGGCGGGAGAAAACTCCCGCCAGAGATGTGCCAGCGAAGTGAATTAGCCTGCCATCTGTTTTTCGCGAATTTCCGCCAGCGTTTTGCAATCAATGCACAGGTCGGCGGTCGGACGCGCTTCCAGACGACGGATACCAATCTCGACGCCACAGGATTCACAGAAGCCGAAATCTTCGTCTTCGACTTTTTTCAGCGTTTTCTCGATCTTTTTGATCAGTTTACGTTCGCGGTCGCGGTTACGCAGCTCCAGGCTGAACTCTTCTTCCTGAGCGGCACGGTCTACCGGGTCCGGGAAGTTAGCAGCTTCATCCTGCATGTGCGTTACGGTGCGATCCACTTCATCCCTAAGTTGATTACGCCACGCTTCAAGAATGCGCTTGAAGTGCGCCAGCTGGGCTTCGTTCATATACTCTTCGCCCGGCTTCACTTGGTACGGCTCCACCCCAGCGATGGAGAGAATACTCAGGGACGATGTTTTACGGTTTTGCCCTTCTTGCATGTTGCTTCTCCTTAACACGCACTATCGATCCCCGTGTTGGGGGAAAAATCAGGCCGCTATAAATAGCAGATGCTTTTCCGGATAGCAATTATCTAAACGTTACACTTGACAACCCTGTGAGGAAAAGCGTATTTGCGCTCGCGACCCGAATACTATTTAGCCGTTTATTTACCGGGGGTTAACACCACGGTAATCGGCTTATTCAGAGTCATCATCTCGGTAGAAAGTTCCGCCTTGTACGCGAGAATTTCTACCCCCTTGTTTTGCGCCTCAATCAATAGCTGTGCGTATCTGGCATCAATATGATGCGCGGGTGAGAAACGGTCGATCGCCGAATGCAGCACGGCGAACAAAATCACCGCCCGATTGCCTGCCGCCACCACGCTCATCAGCTCCCGCAGGTGCTTCTGACCGCGCTCGGTGACCGCATCGGGGAAGTAACCGTGTTCTTTCTCCGCCAACGTAACCGATTTCACTTCAATATAGCAGTTTTGTTGGTCTTCTGCTTGTAACAGAATATCAATGCGGCTGTTTTCACCACCATACTTCACTTCGCTTTTCAGCGTGTTATAGCCTAAAAGCTCGGGAATATTTCCTGCCAGGATCGCTTCTTTCGCCAGCGTATTAGCGCGTAATGTATTAACACAAATTATCGCGCCTTGTACGGTTTCAGTTAATTCCCATGTGTGCGCATATTTGCGCTTAGGATTATCTGAAGTGGAATACCAGACAGTATCGCCCGGCGCGGCGCAGCCGGTCATCGCGCCTGTATTGGGGCAGTGCAGGGTCAACTCACGACCATCGGGGGTGACAACATCGGCGAGAAACCGTTTGTAACGTTTAATCAGGATGGCGGACTGCAGGGGAGGAGTGAACAGCATCAGCTTTCCTTGTCGAAAGGGTAACGTTCCAGCGCCTGATAGCGGGTGCGCCCGCGACTAAAACTGGATTCATAGAGGACAAATTCATTGACCGCAAACGCCCAGTTGAATCCGGGCGGCGGAATCGGCACCGCATGGCGCGCATCGCGCAGCAGGGTGATATGCGGATGAAACGGCTGCGGGCTTTGATAGCAGCCGCTGCGGGCCGCCTGGGCGCGCAGCATATTCGCCAACTGTAGCACCCCGCGCGGCGGCTGGCGGGTGCCCAGCCACACGACGCGTGAACGCAGCCACTGCCCGGCATCGTCAAGGGTCAAGGTAAAGCCCGGCTGGCGAATACGCCCGGCCATCGTCGACAGCGCCCGCTGCTTCTCCGCACTCACGTCGCCAAGAAACGCCAGCGTCAGATGAAGGTTATCCGCCGCTATCGGTCGGCCCGCATCGTCGGGAAAGCTAGCGGCGCGCCAGTGAACGATCTGCCGCTGAACCTCTTTAGGCAGCTCAAGGGCGAAAAACAGCCTTTTCGGTTCGGACATGATAGAGACTCGGTAATGAATTATCAGGATGCTACAATGCTTGCCCTCAAATGTTAACCTCCGGAGCCCTTCGTGTCCTCATTGCCGGTTGCCGTCGTTCTTCCTGAACTTCTCACTGCCCTGCAGCATGCGCCGCAGGTTCTGCTCAATGCGCCAACCGGTGCCGGGAAATCCACCTGGCTGCCGCTGCAAATCCTCGCGGAAGGTAAAATCAACGGACGCATTATTCTGCTGGAGCCGCGGCGGCTGGCGGCGCGAAACGTGGCGCAGCGTCTGGCGGAACTGCTAGGGGAGAAACCCGGCGAGACCGTGGGCTATCGCATGCGCGCCGAGACCTGCGTCGGGCCGAATACGCGCCTCGAAGTAGTGACTGAAGGGATCCTGACGCGGATGATCCAGCGCGATCCTGAACTGACCGGCATCGGGCTGGTGATCCTCGATGAATTCCACGAACGCAGCCTGCAGGCAGATCTGGCGCTGGCGCTGCTGCTCGACGTCCAGCAGGGGCTGCGCGACGATCTCAAGCTGCTGATCATGTCGGCGACGCTGGATAATGAACGCCTGCAGAAGCTGCTGCCGGAGGCACCTGTTATCGTTTCTGAAGGGCGCGCGTTTCCGGTTGAACGGCGCTTTCTGCCGCTAGCCACTCATCAACGGTTTGACGAGGCGGTGGCGATTGCCGCCGCGGAACTGCTGCGCAGCGAAAGCGGCTCAATGCTGCTGTTTCTGCCCGGCGTTGGGGAGATTCAACGTGTGCAGGAACGGCTGGCGGAGCGGGTGGCGAACGATGTGGTTCTCTGTCCGCTATATGGCGCGCTGCCGCTGAACGAGCAGCGCAAGGCGATACTCCCTGCGCCTGCCGGGATGCGCAAAGTGGTGCTGGCGACCAATATCGCCGAAACCAGTCTGACTATTGAAGGTATTCGGCTGGTGGTGGATAGCGCCCAGGAGCGCGTCGCCCGCTTTGATGCCCGTACGGGGTTAACTCGCCTGATCACGCAGCGCATCAGCCAGGCCTCGATGACCCAGCGTGCCGGACGCGCCGGACGCCTGGAACCGGGGATCTGCCTGCATTTGATCGGCAAAGAGCAGGCAGAGCGCGCGGCGGCGCAGGGTGATGCGGAAATCCTGCAAAGCGATCTGTCGGCGCTGCTGCTGGAGCTTTTGCAGTGGGGATGCCAGGACCCGTCCCAGCTTAGCTGGCTGGATCTGCCGCCTGCGGCTAACCTGGCGGCGGCCCGTCGCCTGCTGACAGCGCTCTCAGCGCTGGACGGCGAGCGACTCTCGGCGCACGGGCGCAAAATGGCCGCGTTGGGTAACGACCCGCGCCTGGCGGCCATGTTGACCGCAACGGACGATGCCGATGGTGTCGCGACGGCGGCTAAGCTGGCGGCGATTCTGGAAGAGCCGCCGCGCGGCGGTAATAGCGACCTTAGCTCGGCGTTTGCCCGCCAGCAGACCAACTGGCAGCAGCGAGCGCAGCAGTTGATGAAAAGGCTGGCGGTTCGCGGCGGTCAGCCCGATGCTGAGCTAATGGCGGCGCTGCTGGCCTCCGCTTTTGCTGACCGCATTGCCCATCGTCGCGGTCAGGAAGAGCGCTACCAGCTGGCGAACGGGATGGGCGCAATGCTTGACGCTGACGATGCGCTGGGTCGCCATGAGTGGCTGATTGCGCCGCTGCTGTTGCAGGGCAGTTCGTCGCCGGATGCGCGGATTTTACTGGCGCTGCCGGTGGATATTCATGCGCTGATTGAGCAGTGTCCGGCGCTGGCTCAGCGTTCTGATACCGTCGAGTGGGACGAAGCGCTGGGCACCCTGAAGGCCTGGCGACGCACCTGTATCGGGCAACTGGTGATCAAGACCCAGCCGCTGGCGAAGCCTTCGGAAGAGGAGCTGCATCAGGCGATGCTCAACGGCATCCGGGATAAGGGCCTGAGCGTACTCAACTGGACCCCGGAAGCGGAACAGCTGCGCCTGAGACTGCACTGTGCCGCGCAGTGGCTACCGGAAGAGGCGTGGCCTGCGGTTGATGAAACTTCGCTGCTGGAGTCGCTTGAGGAGTGGCTGTTGCCGCAGATGGCGGGCGTCCACTCGCTGCGGGCGCTTAAGGCGCTGGATGTGCGCCAGGCGCTGCAAAACTGGCTACCGTGGCCGCTGCGCCAGAAGCTGGATAGCGAGCTGCCCACACATTATACGGTGCCGACCGGCAGCCGCATCGCCATTCGCTATCATGATGAAAACCCTCCGGCGCTGGCGGTGCGAATGCAGGAGATGTTTGGCGAAGCGACAACCCCGATGATAGCCCAAGGGCGCGTGCCGCTGGTGCTGGAGCTGCTTTCACCGGCGCAGCGACCGCTGCAAATCACCCGCGATTTAGGCGCGTTCTGGCAGGGGAGCTACCGCGAGGTGCAAAAAGAGATGAAAGGGCGCTATCCGAAGCATGTCTGGCCGGACGATCCTGCCAATACCGCCCCGACCCGACGTACCAAGAAGTATTCGTAATCTCCGGACAGGCCCACAGTTTGCAGCGGACCCGTAGCCCGGTCAGCGCACCGGGAAGATAACCTGAAGCCGCATTGCGCGCTGTTTCCCGGAGGCGGCGCTGGCGCACCTGTCCGGGCTACCAGACCGGCACTGTACCCGTAGCCCGGTCAGCGCAGCGCCACCGGGAAGATTGATGTGGTTATATCTGATTCCACAAGAAGATCCCGCCGCCCGCCAGCACCAGCCAGGGGCCGAAGGCCAGCGGTTGTTGCAGCGATTGCCGGGTTACCAGCCGCTGTAACAGCGTCCAGACCAGGCCGCTGGCGGAGGCCAGTAGCAGCGTTTGTGGCAGCCACTGCCAGCCGGACCACGCCCCGAGCGCCGCCAGCAGCTTAAAATCACCGTAGCCCAGCGCCTCCTTACCGGTTAGCAGACGAAATACCCAAAACACCGTCCAGAGCGACAAATACCCGGCCATCGCGCCGATCACCGCCTCCGACAGCGGCACGAAGGTATCGCTAAGATTAAACAGCAGCCCGGCCCACAGCAGCGGTAGGGTCAGCCGGTCAGGCAGCAGCTGCGTTTGCGCGTCAATGGCGGCAAGGATTAACAGAACCGATAGCAGAAGCAGGCCGCCCAGCAGCGGTATCCCCGGAGGCATCAGGTACCCGGCCAGCGCAAACAGCATGCCGGTCGCCAGCTCTACCAGAGGATATCGACGCGATATCGGTAGTCCGCAGCAGCGTGAATGCCCCTTCAGCCACAGAAAGCTCAAAAGGGGAATATTATCCCGCCAGGCGATGGACTGATGGCACTGCGGGCAGAACGACGCGGGAAAGCAGAGATTAACGGTCTCGGTTTGCTCCATCATGAGCGGTAAGCGGTGAATAACGACGTTAAAAAAGCTGCCGAACGTCAGACCGAAAAGGAGTAAAAAACCGCTCCAGACGAGCGGGAATTGTGCGGCAAACTCCTCCAGCCGCGTGATATTGTCTATCATCATCGTGTCTCCTGCGATAACCACTGCCCTTGCCACTGCCACGGCGTGCGCCCCTGCTCATCTCTACGCGCATTTTGTGCCGCCAACAGGCTGAGCAGCGCCGGGGCCGCCTGGCGGGTTTGCCATGTCCCGCTAAACGTATAGCGACCGTCTGGCGTGAAAGAACCTTGTCCGCTGAGACTAAGCTGATGAGAATCCTGGGTTAGAGCAATACCCAGAGCGCCCGCTGGGGTACAGCTTATTTTGCCGTCTACGCGAGCCAGTTCAAGCGCCCCTGCCGGGGAGTTGAGCGCCGCATCCCGCCACTGTATATTGCCGCCGGTAATCTGCTGGCAGCCGCTGGCGTTAAAGCTGGCTTCAGGTAATGTCAGCACCACCTGACCGCTGGCTTCCAGCGGTATTCCGAACGCTAACCGCTGGCTGATAAAACGGGCTGGAACCGTGAGACGCCCTTCGCGCACCACAAATTCGTTCAGACCGTGTAGCCAGGCCTGGCCGCGCAGCCCGGACGGGTCGTTAAAACGGATATGCCAGCCGGGAAGCCAGGACGAGAAACCAAACTCCCAGCGCAAATAGGCTATTTCAACGCCGCGCCAGCTGGCCTGCCGGGCTTCCCCTTGCCACAGGGTGCCTGAGGTTTCAGAGAGCCGTGCGCCTTCCGGCAGCGCCAGGGTCAGCAGCCGCGCCGGCGCGCTCAGCAACAGCCAGAAGAGATAGACCGCCGCCAGCAGCAGGCCAATGAGCAGTTTATTTTTCATTACTACGCTCCAGCACCAGCGTATTGACGGTCACCCAGCCGGGCTGCTGCGCTACGGCGGCCACCGCCAGCGTGGCGGTTGTCATCCCCGACTGTCCCAGCGCATCCAGCCATAACATCAGCGACTGGAAATCGGCGGGCTGCACGCTGAGGCTCAGGCGAGCCCCCTGCGGCTGCAGGCGAACGATGGTGATGCCGTGGCGGGCGGCCTCGCGCATAATCACCGTCGATGGCTCTTCCTGCGCCATAGGCGGTTTCTGCTGGCTAAGCTGCCGGAGAAGCGGCGTTTGCTGGCGCATCCACTGCAGATTAGCCTGCTCTCTGGCCAGCGTTTGTCGCCATTGCGCCTCGCGGTTTTGCCACGGCTGCCATAGCGCGTAATACGCCAGGCCGATAAGCAGCATCCCCCCCATCCCCAGGAGCAGATGCTGTTCGCGGCGCGTACGTTGTTGCCATAAGGCGAACAGATTATGCATCGTTGCCCTCCAGCGTCAGACGGCCTTCGATACCGTCGGCGCGCGGCTTCATCTCGCCGGTCTGCACGCGGAATCCCGTTCGTGCCCGGTTGCTGAACTGCTCCAGAGCCTGTGATGAAACGGCGGATATCTCCAGCTGTAGCGTGTTGCGTGTGGCATCAAAGCTTAGGGTGCGCAGGCGGATGCCCGGCGTCTCAGCGATGATTTTTTGCAACGCGCCGAGCCGTGAAATAAGTGCTGGTTGTCCCCCTGAGCTTTCCAGTTGGCGCAGATGCTGTTGCATTTGCAGCCTTGGGTTGATGACGTTTTTTTCCGCCTTAAACCACTGGCGGTAAAAATCGCGGCTGGCCTGCACGGCGTCATCGGCCTGTCGCCCCAGCGCGAGGTGATCGTCCAGGCTGTTTCCGCCCCACAGCAGCGCCAGCGCCAGCGCTGCGGCGATCGCTGGACGCCAGCGCCGGGGCGTCGGTTGACGGCGGCGTTTAGCGGCAAAATTACCCTGGCGTAAACAGATCTTGCGGGCATCCGGGTTGGTCGCCGCCAGTTGGAGCAGGTCCAGCGGCGGGAGAGGCTGCCACGGTGCGGCGATATCCGGCGGCGGCGAATAGCACGCGATCGGCGCGACGTTTTGCCAGTGGGCCAGCAGCCCGTCGAGCCATGTGGTTTCCACCGCCATTCCGTTCCAGGTATCACAGCGAAACAGCCACTGCTCGCCGCACTGTACGGCGCTCCAGCCGGTTGTGTTCTGCGGCAGCGCGAGGATATCCGGGGTCAGAGCCAGTACGTTCAGCCCAAGCGCCTCGCACCATGCCTGCCAGGCGCGCATCTTTTCCTGCCCGACCACCGCCACGGCGCAGTCGGTTTTGTCCTGATGAAGCAGGGCAAAGTGGCTCTCTTCGACCTCCGTCGCCAGCTGTTCTTCGAGTAAAAACGCCAGCGCCTGCTGTGGTCGCCTGATGGCCCCGGCCGGCAGAGTGACGCGGTGAAACGTGCAATCGCTGGCCGGTACCAGCACCCATGCCGGATAGCGCAGCGCCAACAGGCTAAGCGTCCGGTCGCCATCATCAGGATGCCATTCTCCGGTCTGTGCCGCTTCTCCCGGCGCGACCAGCCGCCATAGCGCCGTGGAGGTATCAGGATTGAGGCGAATAATCAGCACGGCGGCGGAAGAGGTCTGGTGGTTATTCATCGGCTACCCAATAGATTCCGTAGCGCCGTTGAACGACGCTGAAGGTTCGCCCCTGTTTTTGCAGGAGGCTACGTTGTTGATAGCGAGCGTTGCCCATCACCACGCTGAAGGTGGCGATAAAACGCTCGCTGTGTACTGCCAGCCACGGGCGCGCGGTGGCGGTATCGGTTTTTTGTAATGTCGGCTGCGACAGAAAGGCGGCGACGCTGCTCCAGCCCGTCGACGCGCGGGTTTGCAGCAGTTGCTGCGCCTCGGGGACGGTGAGTTCCGATGGGAATAGCGCCGCCAGCAGCGCGGCCTGAGCAGGCTTCAGGGTGTTGATATTCACCTGCAGCGCGTCGTCCGTCAGGGCGCAAACATAGGGCAACAGGCGCTGATAGAGCGCCGCGTCCATCCCGGCCAGCAGGCGCAGTTCGCTCACATCCTGTAACGGCTGATTCCCGGTCAGGTAACCGGGGGATTGCGCCATATACACTTCGTCCTCCGCGCCGTTCAGCAGCGGCTCGCGATTGCTGTCGACCCAGTCGCGCAGGGCGGCGGTGAGCTGTAGCGCCCGCAAGGGTTCGCTACCGAGATTTTCCAGCAGCCGGGTAAAGACCTGCGCGGGATAAGGCATTTCGGTGCTTTCATCGCCGTTGAGTTGGTTAATGGCGTTAAGATTGAAGCAGGCCTGGGCGTCGGTAATGGTGGCGTAAATCTCGCCGTCATTGACCGTAAAGCGGCGTCCCTGCTGGGCCCAGTTCTGCGCCAGATGGGTTTGGTTCGGCGAGTCGAGCGCGTCGCGTTGCAGCAGCGCCGCCGCCATGGTTTCCGCCCCCAGCGCGTACCATTTGGCCTGTAGATTATCGAGGGTGGTGGCGGTCTGCTGATACATTTGCGCGCTGCGCTCGGTCATGGCGCTCGCCAGCACCATCATCAGGGCAAGGATCAGCAGCACCATAAGCAGGGCGACGCCGCGCTGGCGGTTGTTCATTGGCTGCCCCCCGGCGTGAGCAGAAACAGCCGCCTGATTTCGCCGTATTGCTCCAGCGTCAGGGTCACTTCCAGCCCCTGCGGCAGCGTCTGCGGCTGCTGCCATTCATCCTGCCAGCGGCCGCTGGCGTAAAAGCGCAGACGGAAGGCCTGAACGCCGCGCTGGACTACGGTTACCGTGGGTTGGCTGCCGGGCAGAGGGTCCTGCTGATCGTAGCTCAGGCGCTCCAGGTTGTTCCCGCGCAGACGGTAGCTGACGTTCTGAATTTCCGAACGCGGCAGCATCCCCAGCGGGTTGGGCCAGCCGTTGCGGCTAAAGGCAATCGCCCAGTCATCGCTGCTCAATTGAAAGCGTCCGGCAAAAAACAGGCTCGCGCTGTCGCGGCTGCGGCGGGGAATGATTTGGCTGAAATCTGCCGCCATCTGGCTGAAGGTTTGCTGTAACGCCTGCATGCGCCCGCTCTTATCACGGGTGAGCGTATCGGCGCGCATCACGTTTTGCAGCACCGTTATGGCAGCGACGCTGAGCGCGGCGAGGATCGCCAGCGCCAGCAGCATTTCGACGAGGGTGAAACCGCGCGAGCGTTGAATCATGGCTGGGTTACATAGGTGCGCAGCGAAGAGAGCGGAGTCTTATCGCTTTTAGCATGACGAACCTCGACGTCCAGCGCCCGAAGCTGCGGCAGGTCGGTTTCCACTCCCTGCCAGCGAATATGCCAGCTGACGCCCGCCGCCTGCACGGTGGTTTCTGACCAGCTCAGCGCCGGAAAGCGATTCTCCAGCCGTAGCTGCACCAGCTGATTATCCGCCAGCCAGCTGGCAAGGGTCTTCTCTTCCATCCGCCCCAGTTGGCGGGTTTGCTGGAGCGTCGCCTGCATCACCGCCAGCCCGGCGAGGGCGAACACCACCAGCGCAACCATCACTTCAATCAGCGTCATACCGGACTGGGGTTTCATTGCGCCTCCTGCGATTCGGTCAGGCTTTCGCCGCGGGCATTAAACGCGATACCCGGCGCATCGCCTATGCTGAGCTGGAACGGCGTCATTTCGCCGCCGGGGAAAATCAATACGTCGGGATTGTTGCCAGGCGTCCAGACCTCGCCCTGTGGGAAAGTAAGGTTCAGCTTGCCCTGATTGAGATTGCCCGAGGTGGCGACGCGCCCGGCCTGCAGCGGTAGCCAGCGATAGCCGTTCCAGCTGTCGCTGGCGGGTGTCGGATCGTTGTTTTCACGGGCTTGCAATACCAGGAACTGCCAGCCATCGGGATGTACCGAGACGCCAAAGAACTGGCCGGTTTGCAGTCCTCGCTGCTGGACAAAGCGCAGCTGCGCCTGAAAGCGCGTCAGCGTCTGCTCCGCACCATCGTCGCGCGAAGCCGGGAAGGCCAGCATCACCATGCCCGCGCTGACGCCCATTAGCAGCAAAATGAGCATCATCTCCAGTAGCGTAAAGCCGCGCTGGCGCACTATTTCTTCCCGATAGTCCAGTTGCCGATATCATCATTGCTCTCCGGGACGCCGTCCGGCCCGAGGCTGAAAATATCCACCTGTCCGTGCTGACCGGGGCTTAACAACTGGTAATCGCCGCCCCACGGGTCCTGCGGTAGGCGGCGAATATAGCCGCCCTCCGGATAGTTGCGCGCGTGCGGCTCGGCGGACGGTGCGGTGACCAGCGCCTGCAGCCCCTGTTCAGTGCTTGGATAGCGGCTGTTGTCCAGTTTGTACATGTCCAGCGCCCCTTCGAGCGCGACAAGGTCGCTGACCACTTTTTGTCGGTCGGCCTTTTCCTTATTGCCCATCAGGTTGGGCACCACCAGGCTGGCGAGCACGCCGAGGATGACAATCACCACCATAATTTCCAGTAAGGTGAATCCGCGCTGTCGTTGCATATTTTTCTCCATTAGAACAATTACATACTCATCAGGGTATTGAGTTGCAGTATCGGTTGCAGGATGGCGAGGACGATAAACAGCACCATTCCGGCCATCGCCACCACCAACAGGGGTTCAAACAGGCTGAGCGCCAGCTGGATTTGCGCGCTCAGCTCCCGGTCCTGATTATCCGCCGCGCGCTCCAGCATGCCGTTGAGCTCGCCGCTCTGTTCGCCGCTGGCGACCATGTAGCGCATCATCGGCGGGAAAAGCTGGGTCATTTCGAGGGCGCGGTGCAGGCTGACCCCTTCGCGAACCGCGTCGCTGGCGGCTTCCAGCTGGCGCTTCGCCCAGGCATTGCTGAGCACTTCCGCGCTGATGCGCATCGCCAGCAGCAGCGGAACGGCGCTGGCGTTGAGAATGCTCAGGGTACGGGCGTAGCGGGCGCTGTTGACGCTGCGCGCGACCCGGCCAATCAGCGGCAGGCGCAGCAGCTGTTTATGCCAGGCCAGCCGCTTTGCGGGCTGACGCAGCAGGTAGCGCAGCAGCAGAATGACCAGCATAATGACCAGCAGCAGCCATGGACCGGCGGTGCGAACCAGGTCGCTCATCGCCATCAGCAGGCGGGTGGAAAACGGTAACGCCTGTTTGAGGTGGATAAACTGGTCGACGACTTTCGGCACCACCGTCGAGAGCAGGATCACAATCACGCTGACGGCAACAAAGGTCAGCACGATGGGGTAAATCATCGCCTGCAGCAGTTTGGCGCGAAGCTGCTGGCGCTGTTCGGTGTAATCCGCCAGCCGGTTCAGCACGCCGTCGAGGTGGCCCGAGGCTTCCCCGGCGGCGACCATCGCGCAGTAGAGCGCGTCGAAACAGCCTGGATAGCCGCGCATGGCTTCCGCCAGGGAATGGCCTTCCAGCACTTTGCCGCGCACCCCGGCGATAATCGTTTTTAGCTGCGGTTTCTCACACTGCTGGGCCACCGCATCGAGCGCTTTTTCCAGCGGGATAGCGGCGGCGACCAGGGTTGCCAGCTGGCGGGTCAGCAGGGCGAGATCGCTTGCGCTCGTGCGGCGGATAAAGCGTGGACGTCCGCTGCTGCTGTTGGTTGTCGGGTCGACTTCCAACGCCAGCCAGCCTTGCTCCCGCAGCAGCTGGCGCGCGTGGCGGGCGGAGTCAGCCTGCTGGACGCCGCGCCGGGTTTTGCCGTTTTCGTCGAGGGCCTGGTAACGAAAAAGCGCCATCTCAGGAGGCCTCCGTGGTCTGCTGCTCGGTGACTCTGAGTACCTCTTGCCAACTGGTGATCCCAGCCAGCGCTTTTTCCCGCCCGGAGTGGCGCAGGGTCGTATAGTCCGCCCCCAACTGTTGGATCAGCGTGACCTCGTTTTCACCGCGGTGGATAGCCATGCGCACACGATCGTCCACCAGCAGCAGCTCGTGAATGCCGATGCGCCCGCGATAGCCGGTAAAACCGCACTCGGCGCAGCCCTGAGGCCGCCAAAGCGCCGTGCCGGGGGCGATATTCATTTGACGAGCGGTGTCGGCATTCGCCGGTTCCTGCTGGCGGCAGTGCGGGCACAGTCGGCGCACCAGCCGCTGCGACATCACCGCCAGCAGAGAGGTGGAGAGCAGAAAAGGCTCCACGCCCATATCCTGCAAGCGCGAGATAGCGCCCAGCGCGCTGTTGGTGTGTAACGTCGAGAGCACCAGATGGCCGGTTAGCGAGGCCTGGACGGCAATTTGCGCCGTTTCGCCATCGCGGATTTCACCCACCAGCACCACGTCGGGATCCTGGCGCAAGATGGCGCGCAGCCCACGGGCAAAGGTCATATCGACTTTACTGTTAACCTGGGTCTGACCGATGCCCTCCAGCTCGTATTCGATAGGGTCTTCAATGGTCATGATGTTGCGCTCGCGGGCATCAAGGCGGCTTAGCGCGGCGTAAAGGGTGGTGCTTTTACCGGAGCCGGTAGGCCCGGTGACCAGCACGATGCCGTGCGGGCTGGCGATCAGCCCATCCACCTGCTGAAGCAGGGCGGGCGACATTCCAAGGGTCAGCAGATCGAGATTAACGCTGTTCTTGTCGAGCAGGCGCAGCACCACGCGCTCGCCATAGCTTGAAGGCAGCGTAGAGACGCGCACGTCGACGGCCCGTCCGCCGATGCGCAGCGCCATGCGTCCGTCCTGAGGAATGCGTTTTTCGGCGATATCGAGGCTTGCCATCACCTTAATGCGCGAGATCAGCAGCGCGGCGAGACGGCGCTGGGGGCGCAGGATTTCGCGCAGCACGCCGTCGACGCGAAAGCGAATTTGCAGATGGCGTTCATAGGTTTCAATATGAATATCCGAGGCTTTCTCTTTGATGGCCTCGGTGAGCATGGCGTTAATCAGGCGAATAATCGGCGCGTCGTCTTCGCTATCCAGCAGGTCGTCGGTGTCCGGCAGCTCTTCGGCAAGGGTGTATAAATCCAGTTCGTTGCCGATATCGGCCATCATCCGTCGTGCCTCAGCGGAATCGCGCTGATAGCTCAGCACCAACAGCTTTTCGAACGCCTCTTCCTCCAGGCTTTCGAGGCTGAACGGCATCGCGGCGACCCGTCGGGCTTCCAGCAGCGCCTGCGGCGCGGTGGCGGCGAGGCAGAAAACCTCGCAACTTTCGCCGTTGCTCAACAGCATCACGTTATGCGTGCGGGCGTAGCTGAAAGGCAGCAGCGGGCGTCGCTCAGCGGCGGGCGTCATAGATTCCCCCCTAAATTGAAGGCGTCGATAGCGGCGCTCACCTGGCGGAAGGCCGCGGTATCCTGGCGCGGATAGATCTCCAGCAGATCGTTACTCAGCATCGCGTCGTTGCTCTCCTTGCCACGCTGTTTGGTCTGGGCGTCGTTAAAGGCGGTGTACTGGCCGGATGATGCCTGGCGGTACTCGTCGCGGTCGCGGATCACCGTCGGGCGAATGAACAGCATCAGGTTGCGCTTGGAGACCTTTTTGCTGGTGGAGCGGAACAGCGCGCCAATCACCGGAATATCACCAAGTAACGGGACTTTATCGGCGGTGTCGGTGACGCTTTTATCCAGCAGGCCGCCGACCACCACCGTTTCGCCGCTGCCGACCAGCACCGCGTTATTCACCGTGCGGGTGTTGAAGGTCGCGCCGAGATCCGAGCTGGTGCTGGAAGCGGCATCCGCCACGCTGGAGACCTCTTGTTCGATCTCCAGCAGCACCGAATCGCCTTCGTTGATTTGCGGCTTGACCTTCAGCTTGATGCCGACGGTTTTGCGCTCGACGGTGTTAAATATGTTGTCGCCAGAGGTGGTTTGCGAGCCGGTGAGTACCGGGACTTCCTGGCCGACGTTAAAGGTGGCTTCCATGTTGTCGAGGGTGACGATGCTCGGTGTGGCCAGAATATCGTTCTTGGTACTGCTGGAGAGGGCGGTCAGCAGCATGGCCCAGTTGCCCTGGTAGAACCCGGCGGCGATACCGTTAAAGGAGCTTAGGGCGCTGGCCAGCGAACTGGTGACGGTGCCGTCTTTGTTGTACTGGTTCGCGCCGGCAATCACTGTCGACATCGGCAGGCCGCTGTTATTGAACTGGGTCATCCCGGCGTTTTTGTTGGCCCACTGGATGCCAAGGTTAAGACCGTCGGCATCCTGCACTTCAGCGATAATCGCCTCCACCAGCACCTGCGGGCGGCGGATATCAAGCTGGGCAATGACTCGCTCAAGGTCGTTCATCACGTCCGGTGCGGCGGTGACAATCAGGGCGTTGGTCTGACCGTGAGCTTTGATAATGATATTTTTATCCAGCGCTGCTACCGGCTTCGCGGCCTGCTTTTCACTCTGAATCGTGCTGCTGATGCCGGTCAGCACTTCCACCAGATCGGACGCCTTGGCGTACTTCAGGTAAATAACTTTAGTATTGCCCTGCGTCGCCTGCTGGCGGTCGAGCTGTTTAATCATCGCGATAATGCGCTGACGAGAGTTCGGTTCGCCGCTGACCAATACCGCGTTGGTGCGTTCATCCGCTACCACGTTGGCGACCATCGAACCGGGCAGCGCCGATTTGCTGGTGTCTTTGTTGAGTTCGGTGACCAGCTTGACCACATCGGCGGCGGAGGCCCAGGAGAGGGGAACGGTCACCACGCTGCGGTCTCCGGCGTTATCGACGCGTTCGACGATGGTCAACAGGCGCTTGATCACCGCCGCGCGGCCGGTCATCAGCAGGACGTTGGAGGGTTCGTAATGCACCACGCTGCCCGCTCCGGCGTTATCGTTAAGCTGGCGCAGCAGCGGCGCTAAATCGCGGGCGGCGACGTTGGTCAGCGGTACCACGCGGGTGACGACTTCGTCGCCGATACCCGGTGCGGCATCGCTTGCCACCGGCACGGCGGCGGTTTTCGCATCCTTTGAACGCACCACTTTCAGCACGCCGTTATTCATATTAATCACGGCGAAGCCGTAGACATCGAGGACGCTGAGGAAGAATTGATAATATTGCTCTTCATTGAGCATATCGTAGCTGCGCACGGTAATGGTGCCGCGCACGCTGGGGTCGATAATGACCGTCTTATTCAGGTTTTTACTCACCGTATTGATAAATTCCTGAATATCGGTTCCCTTGAAGCTGGCGGAAAACTCTTCCGCCGAGACCGGTTTGAATAATAGCGCGGCGAATATCAGCAGCGTCAGAAAAAATGTGCGGATAACGGTGGTGATGATCAATTATTCATCCCTCAGGGCTAGATAAACATCGTGTTTCTGGCCGTCGCGTTCAACGGTAAGGGTTATTTCACTTAATTCCGGTAGCTGCGTTAATGCCTGCTGGGCCTGCTCTTTATCGCGTAAATCCAGGCCGTTCAGAGCAATGGCCAGATCGTTTTCATGGAGACCCACCTCGCGAAATAGCGCTGGATCTTTGCCTGGGTTCAGGCGATATCCGCTAAGTTTGTCATTGGCCATCACCGGTGAAATATTGAGGTAGTGAAGAATATTTTGTGGTTGCTTGCGCAGTTCCTGAGCCAGGTGTCGGGTTGGGGTTGTCGCGTTATTTTTTGCCGCAGTGGGTTGGTCGTTAAACAGCAGAATGGCCTCATTGCTGCCGCGGTAATTGACAATCAGGCGGTCGGGAAAAATGGCGACGATTTTGGCCTCTCCACCCGGCGTGTTATCGCCAACGCCGAGGCTAACCTGTTGATTGCCTTTCATCATGATGGCGATAGCGCGGGACGGATCGGTGCTGGCGAGGAGGCCGGTAACGCGCAGTTTTAAAGCTGAAATAGGGGCCTGCTGAAGGTCATTAACGCTTGCGGGTGCGGCGGTTTTCTCTGCGGTGCCAAACAGCGTAAAGCGCGGAAGCTCCGCTTTAAATGGAATACCTGAAGGTGTCGTCAGGTTGATATTGGTCGATGCGGTGTCCGTAAAGTTTACCGGGAAAATTATTTTCCATGTTAATTGAGCGAGCTGTTGGCAGAGAATTAATAATATGATGGATGTCACAATATGAGGCATGTAATTAATTATTTTTTTATTTGATATTGTTAATCTCATCACGGAATTATGCATTTTCATTCCTTTGTTCATTCTATTTCCCTCAGCAAAAGGTACAGCCCTACCGATATTGGTGGGGCGTTTTTTATTCTAAGTATGCTTATTGCGGGAATCTGCGTAGGTCGCTGCGAATCATAATGAGTTTCGCTATTGCGGTCGTCATTCCCTTTTTATTTTTTCTCCCCCGGCCGCCTACGCCCCCAGGGGATGAATGAATGGATGATTGAACCGAAGAGAGCAAGAATATCTAATTATCGACGCTTTAAAGATATGCTCGTCATTTTTCATGGTGCTGTAATGCACTCTGAATAATTTCGTTCATAGATCACTTCATATAATTAATCAGCATATACCCTAAATAATTCGAGTTGCAGGAAGGCGGCAACGCAGTGAGTCCCCAGGAGCGTACTTAAGTACGTGACTGGGGTGAGCGAGGCAGCCAACGCACATGCAACTTGAAGTATGACGGGTATTAAAGGGACTATCGAATGCTCAGATATACCCGTAATGCCCTGGTTCTGGGATCGCTGGTTTTGCTTAGCGGCTGCGATAACGGATCCTCTTCTTCTTCCTCTGGAAATCCTGACACGCCTGATAATCAGGATGTCGTTGTACGTTTACCTGACGTTGCGGTGCCTGGCGAAGCGGTCACGGCGGTAGAAAACCAGGCGGTTATCCATCTGGTGGATATTGCCGGGATCACCAGCAACAGCGCGGCGGACTACAGCAGTAAAAATCTCTATCTGTGGAACAACGAAACCTGCGACGCGCTGAGCTCGCCGGTGGCTGACTGGAATGATGTCAGCACTACGCCGACGGGCAGCGATAAATATGGCCCGTACTGGGTGGTTCCGCTCAATAAGGAGAGCGGCTGTATTAACGTGATTGTTCGCGATGGCACCAATAAGCTGATCGATAGCGATCTCAAGGTGTCGTTTAGCGATTTTACCGACAGGACAGTATCGGTGATCGCCGGTAACAGCGCGGTCTATGACTCTCGTGCCGATGCCTTCCGCGCCGCGTTTGGCGTGGCGCTGGCCGAAGCCCATTGGGTCGACAAAAATACGCTGCTGTGGCCGGGCGGGCAGGATAAACCCCTCGTGCGCCTGTACTACAGCCACAGCAGCAAAGTGGCGGCCGATAGCGAAGGTAAATTTACCGACCGCTATCTGAAACTGACGCCGACCACGGTTAGCCAACAGGTCAGCATGCGCTTCCCGCATCTTTCCAGCTACGCGGCCTTTAAGCTGCCGGATAACGCCAACGTTGACGAACTGCTGCAGGGCGAAACGGTTGCTATTGCTGCCGAAGAGGACGGGATCCTGATTTCCGCCACCCAGGTGCAGACGGCAGGCGTACTGGATGACACCTATGCTGAAGCGGCGGAAGCGCTGAATTATGGTGCGCAACTGACCGATGGCGGCGTGAACTTCCGCGTCTGGGCGCCGACCGCTCAGCAGGTGGATGTGGTGGTGTACAGCGCGGATAAGAAAGTGACCGGTAGCCATCCGATGACCCGCGACAGCGCTTCTGGCGCATGGTCCTGGCAGGGCGGCAGCGATCTGAAAGGCGCATTCTACCGCTATGCGATGACGGTTTATCATCCGCAATCGCGTAAGGTTGAACAGTACGAAGTTACCGATCCGTACGCGCACAGCCTGTCGACCAACTCGGAGTACAGCCAGGTTGTTGACCTCAACGACAGCGCGCTCAAGCCTGACGGTTGGGACAGCCTGACCATACCTCATGCGCAGAAAACCAAAGCGGATTTAGCGAAGATGACGATCCATGAATCGCATATTCGCGATCTCTCCGCCTGGGATCAGACCGTCCCGGCCGAACTGCGCGGTAAATACCTCGCGCTGACCGCCGGTGACAGCAATATGGTACAGCACCTGAAGAAGCTTTCGGCTTCAGGCGTGACGCACATTGAGCTGCTGCCGGTCTTCGATCTGGCGACGGTGAACGAGTTCAGCGACAAAGTTGCTGACATTCAGCAGCCGTTCAGCCGCCTGTGTGAAGTGAACAGCGCAGTGAAAAGCAGCGAATTTGCCGGGTACTGCGACAGCGGATCCACGGTGGAAGAGGTGTTGAATCAGCTTAAGCAGAGCGATAGTCAGGATAACCCACAGGTGCAGGCGCTGAATACGCTGGTGGCGCAGACCGACTCCTATAACTGGGGTTACGATCCGTTCCACTACACGGTTCCGGAAGGATCTTACGCGACCGATCCGGAAGGTACGACGCGTATCAAAGAGTTCCGCACCATGATTCAGGCGATCAAACAGGATCTGGGCATGAACGTCATTATGGACGTGGTGTACAACCACACCAATGCCGCCGGGCCGACCGATCGCACCTCGGTGCTGGATAAAATTGTGCCCTGGTACTATCAGCGCCTGAATGAAACCACCGGCAGCGTCGAATCCGCTACCTGCTGTTCAGACTCCGCGCCGGAGCATCGGATGTTTGCCAAGCTTATCGCCGACTCGCTGGCGGTATGGACCACCGATTATAAAATCGATGGCTTCCGCTTCGACCTGATGGGCTATCACCCGAAAGCGCAAATTCTCTCGGCGTGGGATCGCATCAAAGCGTTGAACCCGGATATCTATTTCTTCGGCGAAGGCTGGGACTCTAACCAGAGCGATCGCTTTGAAATCGCTTCGCAGATCAACCTGAAAGGCACCGGCATTGGTACGTTCTCCGATCGTCTGCGCGACTCCGTACGCGGCGGCGGGCCGTTCGACTCAGGCGATGCTCTGCGTCAGAACCAGGGCGTCGGCAGCGGCGCGGGCGTATTACCAAACGAAATTACCAGCCTGAGCGATGATCAGGTTCGCCACCTGGCCGACCTGACCCGTCTGGGAATGGCCGGTAACCTTGCCGATTTTGTGATGATCGATAAAGACGGCGCGGTGAAGAAAGGTAGCGAAATTGACTATAACGGCGCGCCTGGCGGTTATGCCGCAGACCCGACGGAAGTCGTCAACTATGTTTCGAAGCACGACAACCAGACCCTGTGGGACATGATCAGCTATAAAGCGTCCCAGGAAGCCGACCTGGCGACCCGCGTGCGCATGCAGGCCGTTTCGTTGGCGACGGTGATGCTGGGGCAGGGGATTGCGTTCGACCAGCAGGGCTCTGAACTGCTGCGCTCGAAATCCTTCACCCGCGACTCCTACGACTCCGGCGACTGGTTCAACCGCGTTGATTATTCTATGCAGGATAACAACTACAACGTCGGGATGCCGCGCAGCAGCGATGACGGTAGCAACTATGACGTGATTTCTCGCGTCAAAGATATGGTTGCTACGCCGGGCGAAGCTGAGCTGAAGCAGATGACCGCGTTCTACCAGGAACTGACCGAACTGCGTAAATCCTCGCCGCTGTTCACGTTGGGCGACGGTAACGCGGTGATGAAGCGCGTTGATTTCCGCAATACCGGTTCCGATCAGCAGGCAGGTCTGCTGGTTATGACCGTGGATGACGGTGCGAAAGCGGGCGCGAGCCTGGATAGCCGCCTTGACGGGCTGGTGGTGGCGATCAACGCCGCGCCGGAAAGCCGGACGCTGAATGATTTTGCCGGGGAAACGCTGCAGCTGAGCGCTATCCAGCAGACGGCGGGCGAATCTTCGCTGGCAAATGGCGTACAGATTGCTGCTGACGGTACCGTCACGCTTCCGGCCTGGTCCGTTGCGGTACTGGAACTGCCGCAAGGCGATGCTCAGGGCGCTGGTCTGCCGGTGAGCAGTAAGTAACTTAAGTTAGTCCTGAACCTCCCGGTCTGCGGTGTGAAAACCACAGGCCGGGATGGCGTTTCTTTATTAAGGAGAAAGCCAGTGCTTGTTCGCCAGCAAGAGCCGTTTCCTCAACCTGATGAGCCCCCGGTGGTGATCGGGAAAATGGTGCAAATTCCGTATGTAACCGTGCCACTGTATGCCGCATTGTTGATTGCGCTGGGCTGGTTTGGCGGTGAGCAATGGCGCAACAAACCTGAGCCGCAGTTGATGACGCAGCCGGTAGCCCATGCGGCGCTGGTGCCGCTGAATCAGACCTCGATTCAACCGGCGGTAAAAAAAACCGCGGCGGCAGTGAAAGCCGAGCCGGAGATGAAGGCCGAAGCGGCAATTGAAGTCGATGAAGATAATCTGCCGCCTTTGCGCTATAGCGTGCACGTCTACGCCTCGCTGGCGGAGAAGCGCAGCATTGTATTGAACGGACAATCATGGAAGGAGGGCGATTCGCCGCTGCCGGACCTGGTTATCGAACAGATCCAACAGGATGTTACCGTGTTTAGCTTTAACGGTAAGACGTTTACCCTGGCAGCGCTGGATGACTGGCCGGGGGGAACGATTGAAGATAGCCCGCAGGGGGAATAAAAATAGCGAAAGCGGATTTGAAAAAACTATTTATTGCCGCGCAGGCTATCAATAAAGGGCGCGAGCTGGCGATTAAACTGGCTGCATTTTGTGGCTTCCGGCGTACTGTCCTGCTGGAGCTGCTGATATAGCTGCGCGCTGCGCTGGCTTAGCGTATTTTCATCAATATTTGCCCATCCGCGTTTTTTACCTGTGTTTATTGCCGCACGGTTAATTGCGTCATCGGCGGGGAGATCGCTGCGGTTGCATTTATTCTTCAGATAGCGCGCCCCGGCGGCAACGGCGGCGAGCTGTTCAAGCTGGGCCTGACTGCTAACGGCAGGACTCAGGGTTGTTGAACGATTTTGCTGACAGCCTGAGAGCAGAGCGAACGCGATAAGCGGAAATATAACGAAATTGCGCATAATATATTAATCGGAAAAAATTAATTGGCTGACAGTTTAACAAATATTTGTATGGAGTCATCACAAAATCTGCCAAATTATAAATGTTATGCGGCTCTCGTTTTTATCATTGCGGTCTTTTAAAATTCTTTTTCTTTCGGCCGAGATGACTCTCTTTTCCTGACTAAAATAATATTTTCTGCTGCTGCGATCCCCCGTTTCCGCTGGTAGCCAGCTGCTGTTGCGATGGGGACAGGCGCACATTTTATGTTATTAAAAAACATAATAATTTCCCTTTTGTTACCCGATGAGCATGTAAAATGCTGGTTAAGAATGTCGCGGTTTAGTGCTATCCTGTGTCTCCTGGACAATAAATGCTGTGTCCCGAACTATTCTGCCAATGAAGCGTGTAACAATGTGATTTATATGGTGAATTTTTAAAGTGAAAATCATGCGAGCGACATGATAAGACGTCGCGCAGTCCATAAATGGATGCCTGAAAACGAAGACATTCAGGCGTCAATTTGAGAGATTTCTTCTTCCTCCTGTCGGGGGAAACATTGAGAATCAGGCCTTTACGCCTGTAAGTTGCGGAGAAAAAGCATGGCGGGAGATGACCGCGAGCCGATCGGACGTAAGGGGAGACCCTCACGCCCGGCAAAACAAAAGGTAACTCGTCGTCGGGTTCGGGAAGAGGACTACGACGACGATTACGATGATGATGACTATGAGGACGAAAAACCGATGCCGCGGAAAGCAAAAGGCAAAGGCGGTAAGCCCCCTCGTCGTAAACGCACCTGGCTGTGGCTGCTGATTAAGATTGGCGTCGTCTGTGCGGTTTTGATTGCCGCCTACGGCGTCTATCTCGACCAGAAAATCCGCAGCCGCATTGACGGTAAAGTCTGGGATCTGCCCGCCGCAGTCTATGGCCGGATGGTCAATCTCGAGCCAGATATGCAGATCAGCAAAAACGAGATGGTGCGCCTGCTCAACGCCACGCAGTATCGTCAGGTGAGCGCGATGACGCGCCCGGGCGAATACACGGTGCAGGCCAACAGCATTGAGATGATCCGCCGTCCGTTCGATTTCCCGGACAGTAAAGAAGGCCAGGTGCGCGCGCGTCTGAGCTTTGACGGCGATCGTCTGGAAACTATCGAGAACATGGATAACAACCGCCAGTTCGGTTTCTTCCGTCTCGATCCGCGCCTGATCACCATGCTGCAATCGGCCAACGGTGAACAGCGCCTGTTCGTGAAGCGTAACGGCTTCCCGGATCTGCTGGTCGATACGCTGCTGGCGACCGAAGACCGCCATTTCTACGAGCACGATGGTATCAGCCTTTACTCGATTGGCCGTGCGGTGCTGGCTAACCTGACCGCCGGTCGTACGGTGCAGGGGGCGAGTACGCTGACCCAACAGCTGGTGAAGAACCTGTTCCTCTCCAGCGAACGTTCATACTGGCGTAAGATTAATGAAGCCTATATGGCGCTGATCGTTGATGCCCGTTACAGCAAGGATCGCATCCTTGAGCTGTATATGAACGAGGTGTACCTCGGTCAGAGCGGCGATAACGAAATCCGCGGCTTCCCGCTGGCGAGCCTGTATTACTTTGGCCGCCCGGTGGAAGAGCTGAGCCTCGATCAGCAGGCGCTGCTGGTGGGAATGGTAAAAGGTGCGTCGGTTTATAACCCGTGGCGTAACCCGAAACTGGCGCTGGAGCGACGCAACCTCGTGCTGCGTCTCCTGCAACAGCAGCAGATCATCGATCAAGAACTGTATGACATGCTGAGCGCGCGTCCGCTGGGCGTACAGCCGCGCGGCGGGGTTATCTCTCCGCAGCCTGCGTTTATGCAGATGGTGCGTCAGGAGCTGCAGGCGAAATTGGGCGATAAAGTGAAAGATCTCTCCGGCGTGAAGATCTTTACCACCTTCGACTCGGTTGCGCAGGATGCAGCGGAAAAAGCGGCGATAGAAGGCATCCCGGCGCTGAAGAAACAGCGTAAGCTGCCGGATCTGGAAACCGCGATGGTTGTGGTCGACCGCTTTACCGGTGAGGTGCGGGCGATGGTTGGCGGGGCGGAGCCGCAGTTTGCTGGTTATAACCGCGCGATGCAGGCGCGTCGTTCGATTGGTTCTCTGGCAAAACCGGCGACCTATCTGACTGCGCTGAGCCAGCCGAACCAGTATCGACTGAATACCTGGATTGCCGATGCGCCAATCGCGATTCGTCTGTCTAACGGTCAGACCTGGTCACCGCAGAACGACGATCGTCGCTACAGCGATAGCGGTAAAGTGATGTTGGTTGACGCCCTGACCCGTTCAATGAACGTGCCGACGGTCAACCTCGGGATGGCGCTGGGCCTACCGGCGGTGGTCGATACCTGGACGAAGCTGGGGGCACCGAAGAACCAGCTTAACGCGGTTCCGTCTATGCTGCTGGGGGCGCTGAACCTGACGCCGATTGAGGTCGCGCAGGCGTTCCAGACCATTGCCAGCGGCGGTAATCGCGCGCAGCTGTCAGCGTTGCGTTCCGTTATCGCTGAAGATGGTACCGTGCTGTATCAGAGCTATCCGCAGGCGGAACGCGCCGTTCCGGCACAGGCGGCGTATATGACGCTCTGGACCATGCAGCAGGTGGTGCAGCGCGGCACCGGTCGTCAGCTGGGTGCGAAGTATCCGGGTCTGCATCTGGCGGGTAAAACCGGGACCACCAACAATAACGTTGATACCTGGTTTGCCGGTATTGACGGCGGTCAGGTGACCATTACCTGGGTGGGTCGCGATAATAACCAGCCGACCAAGCTGTACGGAGCCAGCGGCGCAATGTCGATTTATCAGCGCTATCTGGCTAACCAGACGCCAACGCCGCTGGTGCTGACCGCGCCGGAAGACGTTGTGGATATGGGCATCGATAGCAGCGGTAACTTTGTCTGCGGCGGCGGAATGCGTTCGCTTCCGGTATGGACGACCACGCCGGATGCGCTCTGCCAGCAGGGCGAGCAGATGCAACAGCAGCAGCTCGAACAGCAGCAGGCGAATAACCCGTTCAATCAGTCCGGGCAGCAGCAACAGCAGCAAAATCAGCAGCAGCAACCGCCGAAGCAGGAAAGTAGCGATGGCGTCGCGGGCTGGATTAAGGATATGTTCGGCAGCAAGTAATTATCCGCTTCATCCTGGAATGATTTTGCGGATAGGTTACTGCAATATAAATAGGCCCTCTAATACCTCAGTATTAGAGGGCTTTTTATATCTGTAAAATAATTAACAGCCATTTAACCCCACAATTACTGTCTGGTTATTTATTCAGCCTTTGATATCTCATGAGGGGCATATTTCTTGCCTTGCCTCAATCGTTTCGCCTATTATGTCATCCGTTATAATAATAATTCTCGTTTACGTTATCATTCACTTCCATTAGAGATATACCCATGGCGCGTCCAAAAACTGCTCAGCCAAACCACTCGCTGCGTAAAATCGCAGTCGTAGTAGCCACGGCGGTTAGCGGCATGTCTGTCTATGCACAGGCGGCAGTTGAACCGAAAGAAGAAACGATTACCGTTGTTGCAGCACCGTCCAGCCAGGAAAGTGCCTGGGGACCGGCTCCGACAATCGCGGCAAAACGTTCGGCTACCGCAACAAAAACTGATACCCCGATAGAAAAAACGCCGCAGTCTATTTCCGTGGTCACCCGCCAGGAAATGGAGATGAAGCAGCCAACAACGGTCAAAGAAGCGCTGGCTTATACGCCGGGCGTATTCTCTACCCGCGGCAGCTCGACTACCTATGATGTGGTGACAATTCGTGGCTTCACCACCTCCACGACGGTGAATACCAACCAGTATCTGGATGGTATGAAACTGCAGGGCAATAACTATTCTGAAGTATCGATGGACCCTTATTTCCTCGAACGTGTGGAAGTCATGCGCGGGCCAACCTCGGTGCTTTACGGCAACAGCAACCCTGGCGGCATCGTCAGTATGGTCAGCAAACGCCCAACCACAGAGCCGCTGAAAGAAATCCAGTTCAAAATGGGTACCGATAACCTGTGGCAGACCGGCTTTGACTTCAGCGACGCCATTGATGATAACGGCGTATGGTCATATCGTCTGACCGGGTTAGGCCGCAGCCAGGATGCCCAGCAGCAGATGGCGAAATCTACTCGCTACGCGGTAGCACCGTCCTTTAGCTGGCGTCCGGATGACAAAACCGATTTCACCTTCCTGAGTAATTTCCAGAACGATCCGTATGCCGGTTATTACGGCTGGCTGCCGCGTGAAGGGACCGTGGTGCCGTATTACGACGCCAACGGCAACGCCCATAAGCTGCCGACGGATTTCAACGAAGGTGAATCGGATAATAAGATGGCGCGCCGCCAGCAGATGGTTGGCTACAGCTTCTCGCATCAGTTTGATGACACCTTCACTGTGCGTCAGAACCTGCGTTATGCCGACGTGCATACCCTGTATCGTTCGGTCTATGGCAACGGCTATGCTCCGACAGGGAAGATCAACCGCGCGTATGTGCGCTCTGATGAACATCTTAATACGTTTACCGTTGATACCCAGCTGCAGTCAGATTTTGCTACCGGTGCGGTAGGCCATACTCTGCTAACCGGCGTTGATTATTCGCGCATGCGCAACGATGTGAATGCACTTTATGGCTCAGCCGATTCTATTGACATACAGAACCCGCAGTACGGCAACCCTAATATTGATGTTAGCGGCCCATATGCCAAGTATGCGGTTCTCAATCGTATGGAGCAAACCGGCCTGTATGCGCAAGATCAGATGGAGTGGGATAAGTGGGTTATGACGCTGGGCGGTCGCTATGACTATGCGATGGCTTCAACTCTGACTCGCTCTTCTGACTCGCTGGCTAAAAACCACGATCAGCAGTTTACCTGGCGCGGTGGAATTAACTATCTGTTCGATAATGGTATCTCTCCATACTTCAGCTACAGCCAGTCTTTCGAACCGGTTTCCGGATCGTCCCGGGATGGAAAACCCTTCGATGCTTCCCACGGCGAACAGTATGAAACGGGGGTTAAGTATGTGCCGAAAGATATGCCGATTGTGCTGACGGCGGCGGTATATCAGTTGACCAAAGATAAAAACCTGACGGCGGATCCAAATAATTCTGCATTCAGTATCCAGACTGGTGAGATCCGCTCTCGCGGTATTGAGCTGGAAGCGAAAGCGGCGGTGAACGCCAATATTAACGTCACCGCGTCCTATACCTACACTGACGCTGAATACCAACACGACACCGTGTTTAACGGCAAACGTCCGGCGGAAGTGCCACGCAATATGGCATCACTGTGGGCAGATTACACCTTCCACGAAACCGCGCTTAGCGGGCTGACGCTGGGTGCCGGTGCGCGTTATGTCGGTTCAACGGTGAGCTATTACAAGAATGACACTTCTACGGGGAATAAAAATGATTCCTTCAATGTGGCAAGTTACGCTGTAATGGATGCTACCGTGAAATACGATTTGGCACGCTTTGGTTTGCCGGGATCGTCGATTGGGGTCAACGTCAACAACCTGTTCGATCGTGAATACGTTTCCAGCTGCTACAGTGAATACGCGTGCTACTGGGGCGCAGAGCGTCAGGTCGTGGCAACCGCAACTTTCCGTTTCTAACCACTTAACGGGCGCGGTTCGCCGCGCCTCTTACCGGGTCCCGTTATGCAGGAAAACACTCCGCACTCCGATACTACGTTTTCGCTGGACCGCGTGACCTTCCGCGTGCCCGGCCGCACGTTGCTGCATCCTCTCTCATTAACCTTCCCGGCGGGAAAAGTGACTGGCCTGATTGGCCATAACGGCTCCGGAAAATCGACGCTGTTGAAAATGCTGGGCCGCCATCAGCCGCCTTCGGAAGGTGATGTTTTGCTCGACGGTCAGCCGCTCGACAGCTGGGGCAGCAAAGCGTTTGCCCGCAAAGTCGCCTACCTGCCGCAGCAGCTGCCGCCAGCGGAGGGCATGACGGTGCGTGAACTGGTGGCTATCGGTCGCTATCCGTGGCACGGGGCGCTGGGGCGCTTTGGCGTAGCGGATCGCGAGAAAGTGGAAGAGGCGATAGCGCTGGTTGGGCTAAAACCGCTGGCTCATCGGCTGGTGGATAGCCTCTCCGGCGGCGAACGTCAGCGCGCGTGGATTGCCATGTTGGTAGCCCAGGATAGCCGCTGTTTGCTGCTCGACGAGCCGACCTCGGCGCTGGATATCGCCCACCAGGTGGATGTTCTGGCACTGGTTCACCGTCTTAGCCAGCAGCGCGGGCTGACGGTTATTGCCGTCCTGCATGATATTAATATGGCTGCCCGCTACTGCGACTATCTGGTTGCTCTGCGCGGCGGTGAGATGATTGCTCAGGGAACGCCTGCGGAACTGATGCGCAGTGAAACCCTGGAACAAATTTACGGTATTCCGATGGGGATCCTGCCGCATCCGGCTGGCGCTGCGCCGGTAAGTTTTGTCTATTAATGGAAAACCTGAATCTAATTACGCGGCGGCGCCTGCTGACCGCGATGGCTCTGTCGCCGCTGCTGTGGCAGATGCGCGGCGCGCGGGCGGCGGAAGTTGACCCGCAGCGTATTGTCGCTCTGGAGTGGCTGCCGGTCGAGCTGCTGCTGGCGCTGGGCGTCACGCCTTATGGCGTCGCCGATATCCCGAACTACAGACTATGGGTTAATGAACCTGCGCTGCCGGACTCGGTGATTGATGTCGGGCTGCGCACCGAGCCGAATCTTGAACTGCTGACCCAGATGAAACCATCATTTCTGGTCTGGTCGGCAGGATATGGTCCCTCGTCGGAAAAACTGGCGCGGATTGCGCCCGGGCGAGGATTCACCTTCAGCGACGGTAAGCGCCCGCTGATGATGGCTCAGCAGTCACTTAGTGAAATGGCTGAACTGATCGGCAAACAGCAGGAAGCGAAACGCCATCTGGCGGAGTTTGACGCGCTGATGGAGAGCCTGCGGCCACGCTTTGCCAAACGCGCCGATCGCCCGCTACTGATGATTACCCTGCTTGATACTCGTCACGTGCTGGTTTTTGCGCAAAACTGTCTGTTTCAGGAAGTGCTCGAACGCTTTGATATCCAAAACGCCTGGCAGGGGGAAACCACCTTCTGGGGGAGCGTTACCGTCGGTATTGACCGGCTGGCGGCCTACAGGGACGTTGACGTTATCTGCTTCGATCATGGCAATGAGCGGGAAATGGCGCAGCTTATGGCGACGCCGCTGTGGCGGGCGATGCCCTTTGTTCGCGCAGGGCGTTTTCAGCGCGTCCCGGCGGTGTGGTTCTACGGTGCGACGCTATCGGCGATGTATTTTGCCCGCGTGCTGGCCGATGCGCAGGGAGGTCCGGCGTGAGGCAGCGAATTTCTCCTCTGGCGATACTGTTGCTTTCGATACTCCTTATCGCCGCTTTTACGCTAACGCTGTTCAACCTTAACGTGGCGCTGCCGCGAAGCGAATGGGTTCAGGCGCTCTGGCAACCGAATATCGATAATATCGCCCAGATGCTGTTCCACTACAGCCTGCTGCCGCGGCTGGCAATATCGCTGCTGGTCGGCGCCGGACTGGGGCTGGTGGGCGTACTGTTCCAGCAGGTGCTGCGTAATCCGCTGGCGGAGCCGACGACTCTTGGCGTGGCGACTGGCGCGCAGCTAGGGATGACGGTAACGACACTGTGGGCAATCCCTGGCGTACTGGCGTCGCAGTTTGCCGCGCTGGCCGGGGCGTGTCTGGTCGGTGCGCTGGTATTTGGCGTCTCCTGGGGCAAACGCCTTTCGCCGGTAACGCTGATTCTGGCAGGGCTGGTGGTCAGTCTCTACTGCGGCGCGCTCAATCAGCTGATGGCGATTTTCCATCACGACCAGCTACAAAGCATGTTCTTGTGGAGCACCGGCACCCTGACGCAGACCGACTGGAGCGTGGTGCAGCGGCTGTGGCCGCAGCTGTTGGGCGGAGCGATTTTAACTCTGCTGCTGTTGCGTCCGCTGACCTTGATGGGGCTGGACGACGGCGTGGCGCGCAACCTCGGGCTGGCGCTCTCGCTGGCTCGGCTGGGGGCGTTGACGCTGGCGATTATCATTAGCGCGCTGCTGGTGAATGCGGTGGGGATTATTGGTTTTATCGGTCTGTTCGCGCCTCTGCTGGCGAAGATGCTGGGCGCGCGCCGTCTGTTGTCGCGCCTGCTGCTGGCGGCCCTGATTGGCGCGCTGCTGCTGTGGCTCTCCGATCAGCTTATCCTCTGGCTGACCCGGGTATGGATGGAAGTCTCCACTGGCTCGGTGACCGCGCTGATTGGCGCGCCGCTGCTGCTATGGCTGCTGCCGCGCCTGCGTAGTATTAGCGCGCCGGTGATGAACGGTGGCGATAAGGTATTGGCTGAACGGCAAAATGTGCTGTGGTTTGCGCTGGGCGGCCTGGTGATTTTGCTGCTGGCAATTATCGTTGCGCTGGCTTTTGGTCGCGACGCGCAGGGCTGGCACTGGGCCAGCGGTACGTTACTGGATCAACTGATGCCCTGGCGCTGGCCGCGCATTCTGGCGGCGCTGTTTGCCGGCATGATGCTGGCGGTGGCGGGCTGCATTATCCAACGTCTAACCGGTAATCCGATGGCCAGCCCGGAAGTGCTCGGGATCAGCTCCGGCGCGGCGTTCGGCGTGGTGGTGATGCTGTTTTTTGTGCCGGGCAATGCGTTTGGCTGGCTGCTGCCTGCTGGTAGCATCGGGGCCGCCGCAACGTTGCTGATCATCCTGATTGCTGCCGGGCGCGGCGGGTTCTCACCGCATCGTATGCTGCTGGCGGGGATGGCGCTGAGTACTGCGTTTACCATGCTGCTGATGATGCTGCAGGCCAGCGGCGATCCGCGAATGGCGCAGATCCTGACGTGGATTTCCGGTTCAACCTACAGCGCGACGCCAGAGTTAGTCGTGCGTAGCGGCATGGTGATGCTGATCCTGCTGGTGCTGGCCCCGCTATGTCGCCGTTGGCTAACGATTCTGCCGTTGGGCGGCGAAGCGGCGAGAGCGGTCGGGATGGCACTGACGCCGTCGCGTATTGGGCTACTGCTGCTGGCGGCATGTCTGACCGCCACCGCGACGTTAACCATTGGTCCATTGAGCTTTGTGGGGCTAATGGCACCGCATATTGCCCGTATGATGGGGTTTCGACGTACGATGCCGCATATGGTGATGTCCGGGCTGATTGGTGGGGTGCTGCTGGTGTTCGCCGACTGGTGTGGCCGAATGATGATGTTCCCGTACCAGATCCCGGCGGGACTGCTGTCGACCTTTATCGGCGCACCGTACTTTATCTATCTGTTAAGAAAGCAGAGCAGGTAGCGTTTTGGCATCGCGATGCCCGGCGGGCGTCGCGATGTCATCTGATCAACCACCTGAATTCTGCAACTGTTTGATTTCGTTTTCCGTTAATTCGGTGAGCTGAATGACCAGCGACTGTTCCATTCCGTTTTCCAGCATCCGGTTGGCAATTTTTAGCCGAGCCTTTGCTTCACCTTTTTCAACGCCCCATTCAAGAAAAAGTTCCTTACCGTTCTTCTCCAGCCATTCGTCCAGCGTTTCCATTGACTCCTCCTGCGGTATATGACTTACCAGTCCATTGAAAAAAGCCTTAGGGTTTGCGGTATAACCGCGCTGCCCCATATAGCTAAATAACACTTTTAGCTGTTCGGCGGTAGTGTATCCGGCGTTCAGCAGGCCCCCCAATTGCTCCAGCAGCAGCATGAGATCCCGTTGCCGAATATGTTTCTGCAGGAGCTCCAGTATCGCAATACGCCGGTGCTGCATAATCGCATCGTCAGGTATGACGGTGATATCGACCAGCGGAAAAGGGCGGTTGTAGACTTTTTTTGCCCATTCCGGCGAGTCGAACAGGCTGTACCAGTTCATCGGGAAGGGGGAGGGCGAGGTTTTACCTTGATAAAACAGAATGGGGATAACCAGAGGGAGATGCGTATTTCCTGCTTCCAGATGTCGCCGCATGGCGGCGACGGCATAGCGCATTAGGCGAAAAGCCATCTGCTTATCCGGTGAGCTTTGATGCTCAATAAGTACGTGGATATAGCCTGTCTTATCTTTTATTTTCAGGGAGTAAAGTATATCGGAGTAATAGGCGCGCAGGTCTTCTTCGATAAAATTACCTGATTCCAGCTGTAGCGTGCTGAGATCGCACAGCGTGCGCAGGTCTGTCGGAAGGTGGATATCAATAAAATCTCTGGCGGTTTCGGTATGGGTCATGAGCTGTTTAAAGATTGCATCATGCGGTGTAGGGGAAGATTGCGTTGTCATCCTGAGCGATCCTTGCGGCTGAGTTTTCGCTGAGAATCTGCTTTTGGCTGCACAGTGTCTGCCCGCGATTTTGGGTTCTACGAGGCGGAATGATGACAATCTTTTGAGGCGATCGAGTTTGCACAATGTTATGCGTCGGCCGACGCAAATTTGTGTTTTTTTAAGGCATGACGTTATTGCCGGGGCCGCGTTGCCCCGGCATTCAGGATTACAGCTTCGCGAAGGCGTTACGTGCTGCGGCGATAGTGTTATCGATATCTTCTTCACTGTGGGCGATAGACATAAAGCCTGCTTCAAACGCCGACGGCGCCAGATAGATACCCTCTTCCAGCATCAGGTGGAAGAAACGTTTGAAACGCTCTACGTCGCACTTCACCACATCCTGATAGCAGGTCACGGTGGGCGCATCGGTAAAGAAAATGCCGAACATGCCGCCGACGTTATTCACTACCAGCGGAATACCGGTATCACGGGCGGCGTCCAGCAGACCCTGAGCCAACTGATTGGTTAGTTCAGTCAGGGTTTCATGCACGCCAGGCTGCGCCACTTCGGTTAAGCAGGCGAAGCCCGCCGCCATGGCGATCGGATTACCGGAGAGCGTTCCCGCCTGGTAAACCGGGCCGGTCGGGGCCAGCGCATCCATCACTTCACGACGACCGCCGAAGGCGCCAACCGGCATCCCGCCGCCGATAATTTTGCCCAGGCAGGTCAGGTCCGGCACGACATCGTAGTAATCCTGTGCGCCGGCCAGCGCCACGCGGAAGCCGGTCATCACTTCATCGATAATCAGCAGCGCGCCGAATTCATCGCACAGCGCGCGCAGGCCCGGCAGGAATTCAGGCTGCGGCGGGATGCAGTTCATATTACCGGCGACCGGTTCAACGATGATGCAGGCAATATCCTGCGGATACTGTTCGAACGCGGCGCGCACAGATGCGAGATCGTTATAGGTGCAGGTCAGGGTATGTTTGGCGAAATCCGCCGGAACGCCCGGAGAGTTCGGCTGGCCAAGAGTCAGTGCGCCTGAACCGGCTTTAACCAGCAGGCAGTCAGCGTGGCCGTGGTAGCAGCCTTCGAATTTAATGATTTTATCGCGACCGGTAAAGCCGCGCGCCAGGCGAATGGCGCTCATGGTCGCTTCGGTACCGGAGTTCACCATGCGGACCATATCCATGGTCGGGACCAGTTCAGTGACCAGCGCCGCCATTTTGACTTCCATCTCCGTCGGCGCGCCGAAACTCAGGCCGCGTTCCGCTGCTTCAATCACCGCGTTGCGGATTGCCGGATGATTGTGACCGAGCACCATAGGGCCCCAGGAACCGACATAATCGATATACGCTTTACCATCGACGTCGTAGAGGTATGCGCCATCGGCGCGCTCAATAAACAGCGGTGTGCCACCCACGCCGGTGAAGGCACGTACCGGAGAGTTCACGCCGCCGGGGATAAGTTCACGCGCAGCGTTATACAGGTTTTCAGATTTGCTCATTGCCGGGTTCCTGGTTCGTGAAAAATGTTTTGTCGGCTATTCTAAGTTATTCCAGGAAGGTTATGAAAGTTTTGCCCAATTGAAACAATGTGGTCGTGACGTATTTTTTTGACGACGGGGCTTGTTTGGTTGGCTAGAATGCCCATCTTTCCATTTGTATTACCAATAATTGATAATGGCATGAAAGCAGAAAATCCCTCTTCTTCAGCACATCAGTTCGTGCGTGTTCGCCGCGGTGATGCCGTGCGTCGGTTGATTCAGCGTGATAAAACGCCGCTGGCGGTCTTATTGATGGCGGCCGTTGTCGGGACGCTGGCAGGACTGATCGGCGTCGCGTTTGAGAAAAGCGTCAACTGGGTACAAAACCTGCGCATTGGCGCGCTGGTTGAGGTGGCGGACCACTGGTTTTTGGTCTGGCCACTGGCTTTTATTTGCTCTGCGCTGCTGGCGATGGTGGGCTATTTCCTCGTGCGTCGTTTTGCGCCGGAAGCGGGCGGCTCCGGGATCCCGGAAATAGAAGGCGCATTAGAAGAGCTGCGCCCCGTGCGCTGGTGGCGCGTGCTGCCGGTGAAGTTTATCGGCGGGATGGGTACGCTGGGGGCGGGGATGGTGCTGGGGCGTGAAGGACCGATGGTGCAGCTTGGTGGCAACCTTGGGCGCATGGTGGTAGATGTATTCCGCCTGCGCAGTCCGGAAGCGCGCCATACGCTATTGGCGACCGGTGCCGCCGCAGGACTTTCCGCCGCATTTAACGCGCCGCTCGCCGGTATCTTGTTTATTATTGAAGAGATGCGCCCGCAGTTTCGTTACAACCTGATCTCCATTAAAGCCGTGTTTACCGGCGTGATAATGTCGACGATTGTTTTTCGCATTTTTAACGGCGATCACGCGGTTATCGAGGTTGGCAAGCTGAGCAACGCGCCGGTCAATACGCTGTGGCTGTATTTGATCCTCGGGATGATTTTTGGCTGCATCGGCCCACTGTTTAATACGCTGGTGCTGCGTACCCAGGATATGTTCCAGCGCATTCATGGTGGAAATATCAAAAAGTGGGTGCTGATTGGCGGCCTGATCGGCGGCAGCTGCGGCGTGCTTGGGCTGATTCAGCCAACGGCGTCCGGCGGTGGGTTTAACCTGATTCCTATTGCCGCGGCGGGCAATTTTTCCGTCGGCCTGCTGCTGTTTATTTTTATCGCCCGGGTGATTACCACGCTGCTCTGTTTCTCTTCCGGCGCGCCTGGCGGTATCTTTGCGCCGATGCTGGCGCTGGGGACGCTGCTGGGAACCGCGTTCGGCATGGCGGCAACGCCGCTGTTTCCGGCGTATCATCTGGATGCGGGGACGTTTGCCATTGCCGGTATGGGGGCGCTGCTTGCCGCCTCGGTCCGCGCGCCGATAACCGGTATTGTACTGGTGCTGGAGATGACCGATAACTATCAGCTCATTTTGCCAATGATTATTACCTGCCTCGGCGCAACACTATTGGCACAATTCCTCGGCGGTAAGCCTTTATACTCGACCATTCTGCAGCGTACCCTGGCAAAACAAAAGGCGGAACAGGAAGCAAAGGCGCAGCCGGTCGGCGGGGAGAATACTTGAACGATTTACTCGGGTATTGGATAATGGCTCAAAAGGTCGGGTTATTCTTTAACCGGTCAGAAGTAGCAATGGGAGCATAAAATGAGTGATGACGTAGCGTTGCCGCTGGAGTTTACCGAAGCCGCAGCGATTAAAGTAAAAGACCTGATTGCGGATGAAGACAATCCGAACCTGAAACTGCGCGTATATATCACCGGTGGTGGCTGCAGCGGTTTCCAGTACGGCTTCACCTTTGACGATCAGGTTAACGATGGCGATATGACTATCGAGAAGCAGGGCGTCGGTCTGGTGGTTGACCCAATGAGCCTGCAGTATCTGGTCGGCGGAGCCGTCGATTATACCGAAGGTCTGGAAGGTTCGCGTTTTATCGTGACCAACCCGAACGCGAAAAGCACCTGCGGCTGCGGTTCCTCGTTCAGCGTCTAAAGATGGACCCCCGCCCTCTTCCACAGGGAGAGGGAGCAAACGCTAAAAACGGTAACGTTAAGGTTACCGTTTTGCTTTTATTACCGCCCGTTCTCATCAAGCGCAAATGTTGGCAGCTTCAGGTGCCAGCGAATTGCCGCCAGGCGAATCACCAGCGTGACGACCATCCCTATCATTGCTGCATTTTCTAACGGAACGCGGAAAGTGTAATACGCCGTCGCGTGAACGATACCGCCAACAATGCAGGCCGTGGCGTAGATTTCCGTGCGCAGGATCATCGGGATTTCGCGCGCCAGCACATCGCGAATAATCCCCCCGCCAACGCCGGTGACAACGCCCATACAGACGGCAACTAGCGGCCCGCTGTGGGCAAGAAATGCTTTATTCACCCCAATACCGACAAATACCGCCAGACCGACGGCGTCCAGTACCGGCAGCACCCATTTAGGTAGCCGACGTGGCTGACGCACCAGCAGGATAGTGAGCATGCTGGTCACCATCGCCACCACCAGGTCGGTAGGATCTTTCACCCAAAATACCGGGCCGTTAGCTAGAGCCATATCGCGAATGGTTCCGCCGCCCACCGCGGTGACTACGCCTAATACCAGTACGCCGAAAGGGTCCATGCGCAGCTTTCCAGCCAGCAGGACGCCGGAGATGGCAAACACGGCGGTGCCAATAATATCCAGCCAATAGACAAGCATCGTCAGTTCCCTGGGTTATCAGGTGATTATTTTATCTGCTCAAGCGCAGTACAGAGTTGTTTTGCGGCGAGGATAATACGTGGGCTCGCGCGTTCAAACCAGTCGCCATGTAGGACAATAAACGAAATTTTTAGCTGATTCTGCCAGTAGCGCTCAACGGCGGGAAGTTTGCTGGCATCGCCGGTAATGACAATCGCCTGCGGCTGCCTTGCCAGCACCTGTTCGCGGCTGACCTGCGGCCAGGGAACCCGGCTGGCGGCAAAAATGTTTTCTCCTCCGCAAAGCGTCAGAACCTGATCCTGAATCGAGCCTTTGCTGCTGGTAAAGAGAGGGTTGGCGCCGAACTGTAAAAACACCCGCTTTTTCGGCACCCCGGCATAGCGGGTTTTTAGCGCCTGGTATTCATCCTGCATGTCCTGCGCCGACTGCCGCGCCTTTTCCGGCTGCGGGCTCCATTGCGCCAGCTGGCGAAGCGTGGTGATGATATCTTCGATGGTAGACGTTTCAACCCAGATAACTTTAATACCAAGCGAGCTTAGCTGGTTAACCTGGCGTTCAGCGTTGCCACCGCGCCACGCCAATACCACATCGGGTTTGAGAGCGACGATGCGCTCCAGATTCATCCCTTGCCAACTGGAGACCTGCTCTATTTTTGCGGCTTCTGGTGGGTAATCGGAATAGCTGCTGACGCCAACTGGCGTAATACCGGCGGCAAAAGCTAGCTCAGTGTTGGCTGGTGAGAGCGTAACCACCCGCGGCGCGGCAAAAAGCCACGCCGGGGCGAGCAGCAGCAGGGCGGCAAGCGCCTTTTTGAGCGACTTAGCCACGAGCCAGATGCTGCACCAGGTTTTCCACCATCAGGGTGGACTGCTTAGCGGCAACGGCGAGAAACTCGTCAAAGCTCAGATGGGACTGCTGGTCGGCAACATCGGAAATGGCGCGAACGACAACAAACGGCACGCCGTAGTTGTGGCAGACGTGCGCGATGGCCGTTGCTTCCATTTCGACCGCCACGGCCTGCGGGAAGTTCTGACGGATTTTTGCCAGACCAACGGAACCGTTGATAAAGGCATCGCCGCTGACAATCAGACCGCGTACTGCGTTAAGATTCAGCGCTTTGATGCAGGTTTCCGCGGCGGCAATCAGTTTTTCGTCAGCTTTAAAACCGGCAGGGCAGCCAGGCAGTTGGCCATATTCATAGCCAAACGCGGTGACGTCAGCATCGTGGTAACGCGTTTCGTCGGAAACGACGATATCGCCGACCTTCAGCGTGGATGCCAGACCGCCCGCAGACCCGGTGTTAATAATGACATCCGGCTTACAGTGTTCCATCAGCAGCGTTGCGCCCATGGCGGCGGCCACTTTACCAATACCCGATTTCAACAGAGCGACGTCGATACCCTGAAGCTGGCCGGTGTAGATTTCGCTACCGCCGAGGGTGATGGTCTGGCGGTTGTCAATTTTGTCGCGCAGAAGGGTAACTTCCTCTTCCATAGCACCAATAATGCCGATTTTCATAGATTTACTCGCGATATGTGGGTTTTAGCGGCATAGTCTATCATGCGCTTAGAAGGAAACGTTATTGCTCGCTCGGGGGAGATCATGGCTAAGATCGATTTTCGCAACAAGATTAACTGGCGTCGCCGCTACCGTTCACCGCAGGGCGTTGAGACGGAGCGTGAAATTCTGCGAATTTTCGAAAGCGATCGCGGGCGTATTGTTAATTCACCGGCGATCCGCCGGTTGCAGCAAAAAACCCAGGTTTTCCCGCTGGAGCGCAATGCTGCGGTGCGTACCCGCCTGACCCACTCCCTTGAAGTTCAGCAGGTTGGCCGCTATATCGCCAAAGAGGTGTTGAGTCGCCTGAAAGAGCAGAAGCTGCTGGAAAGTTATGGGTTGGATGAGCTCACCGGTCCGTTTGAAAGCATCGTTGAAATGGCCTGCCTGATGCATGATATCGGCAACCCACCTTTTGGTCATTTTGGCGAAGCGGCAATCAACGACTGGTTCAGCCAGCGGCTATTCCCCGGCGATGCGGCAAGTCAGCCATTAACCGACGATCGTTGTGTGGTCGAATCGCTCCGTTTGCAGGAGGGGGAAGGGCCGTTAAATGAACTTCGCCGCAAAGTTCGCCAGGATTTATGCTGGTTTGAGGGAAATGCGCAAGGTATCCGTTTAGTACATACGCTGATGCGAATGAATCTCACCTGGGCGCAGGTGGGCTGTATTTTAAAATATACCCGTCCGGCATGGTGGCGAGGCGAGCCGCCCGTCAGCCACAATTATTTAATGAAGAAACCTGGTTATTATTTAGCCGAAGAGGGCTATGTTGCGAGGTTGCGTAAAGAACTGGATCTGGCTCCTTACAATCGATTCCCATTAACGTGGATTATGGAAGCCGCGGATGACATCTCATATTGTGTCGCCGACCTTGAGGATGCGGTAGAAAAACGCATCTTCAGCGTAGAGCAGCTTTATCAGCATCTCTATGATGCCTGGGGTGTTCATGAAAAAGGCTCCTTGTTTAATCAAGTGGTCGAAAATGCCTGGGAGAAATCGCGTGCGAATTCTCTTAGCCGGAGTACCGAAGATCAGTTTTTTATGTATTTACGGGTTAACACGCTGAATAAGCTGGTACCCTACGCGGCGCGTCGGTTTATTGATAACCTGGCGGCGATTTTTAGCGGCGATTTTAATCATGCGCTGCTTGAAGACGATAGTGATTGCAGCCAATTGCTTGAGCTTTATAAAAATGTTGCGGTAAAACATGTGTTTAGCCATCCTGATGTTGAGCAACTGGAACTACAGGGTTATCGCGTTATTAGCGGTTTGCTGGATATTTACCAGCCGTTGCTTAAATTATCGCTGGATGAGTTTAATCTGCTGGTGGAAAAAGAGCGGGTGCGAAGTTTGCCGATTGCTTCACGCCTTTTCCAGAAACTTTCAACTCGCCATCGGCTGGCCTATGTAGAGGCCGTAAATAAGATTTCACGCAACAACCCGGAGTTTCCGGTGATGGAATATTATTATCGTTGCCGTCTCATTCAGGACTATATCAGCGGAATGACCGACTTGTATGCATGGGATGAATATCGACGATTGATGGCTGTAGAATAAGCGTGAGTTTTGTAAAGACGAACAATAAATTTTTACTTTTGCCGAAACTTCATTCTGGAACTTCGCGCTATAAAATGACTCTGATAGTCACGTACACAGCAACTATTCGTTATCTGAAATCGAGATTGAAACATATGAAAAAAACCACGTTAGCAATGAGTGCCCTGGCTCTGAGTTTAAGTCTGGCGTTGTCCCCTCTCTCTGCGAGCGCGGCAGAAACAGCTTCTTCAGCCACTAATGCGCAGCAGATGCCAAGTCTGGCTCCGATGCTGGAAAAAGTGATGCCGTCGGTCGTGAGCATTAACGTTGAGGGGAGCACCACCGTTAATACGCCGCGGATGCCGCGTAACTTCCAGCAGTTCTTCGGGGATAATTCTCCGTTCTGCCAGGATGGTTCCCCGTTCCAAAGTTCTCCGTTCTGTCAGGGCGGCGGACAGGGTGGCGCACCGGGTAGCGATGGCGGCCAGCAGCAGAAATTTATGGCCCTCGGATCCGGGGTTATCATTGATGCCGCTAAAGGCTATGTCGTTACCAATAACCACGTTGTGGATAACGCCACGACTATCAAAGTTCAACTGAGCGATGGTCGTAAGTTCGACGCGAAAGTGGTCGGCAAAGACCCGCGCTCTGATATTGCGCTGATTCAAATTCAGGATCCGAAAAACCTGAGCGCAATTAAGCTGGCGGACTCTGACGCCCTGCGCGTCGGCGATTACACCGTCGCGATTGGTAACCCGTTTGGCCTGGGTGAGACCGTGACCTCAGGGATTGTTTCCGCGTTAGGTCGTAGCGGCCTGAACGTCGAAAACTATGAAAACTTTATCCAGACCGATGCGGCGATTAACCGTGGTAACTCCGGCGGCGCGCTGGTTAACCTGAACGGCGAGCTGATCGGTATCAATACCGCGATTCTGGCACCGGACGGCGGCAACATTGGTATCGGCTTTGCTATTCCGAGCAATATGGTTAAAAACCTGACCGATCAGATGGTTAAGTTTGGCCAGGTTAAACGCGGCGAACTGGGCATTATGGGGACCGAGCTGAATTCCGAACTGGCGAAAGCGATGAAAGTCGATGCTCAGCGCGGCGCATTCGTCAGCCAGGTCATGCCGAATTCAGCGGCGGCTAAAGCGGGCATCAAGGCGGGTGATGTTATCACTACGCTGAACGGCAAACCGATCAGCAGCTTTGCCGCGCTGCGTGCTCAGGTGGGTACCATGCCTATCGGTAGCAAAATTGAGCTTGGCCTGCTGCGTGACGGTAAACCGGTAACGACGACCGTTGAGCTGCAGCAAAGCAATCAGAATCAGGTTGATTCAAGCACCATCTTCAACGGTATTGAAGGTGCGGAAATGAGCAACAAAGGCCAGGATAAAGGCGTCGTCGTGAGCAACGTGAAAGCGGGGACTCCGGCAGCGCAGATTGGCCTGAAGAAAGGCGATATCATCGTTGGTGCTAACCAGCAGCCGGTGAAAAATATTGCCGACCTGCGCAAAATCTTTGATGCCAAACCGTCGGTTCTGGCACTGAATATTCAGCGTGGCGATACCTCTATCTACCTGCTGATGCAGTAATCCACATCGGCTTGCAAAGCCCCTTTTCTCCTTGCGGAGGGAAGGGGCTTTTTTCACTCTGAAGGCCATTCCGTTTTTCGTTCTGTGACACCTCCCACAACTCCATACTTCTTATCCTGGCTTTGTGCTAATGCACAATGCGGCCTATTGCCAACTCTTTTATGCTGATAGCCTGCTCACGGGAGGGTTACATGGCTGGCTGGCATCTTGATACCAAAATGGCGCAGGATATCGTGGCGCGCACGATGCGCATCATTGATACCAATATCAACGTAATGGATGCCCGCGGGCGCATTATCGGCAGCGGAGATCGCGAGCGAATTGGTGAATTGCACGAAGGGGCGTTGCTGGTGCTGTCACAGGGACGCGTAGTCGATATTGATGATGCGGTGGCCCGGCATTTGCACGGTGTGCGTCAGGGGATCAACCTGCCGCTGCGTCTGGAAGGGGAAATCGTTGGCGTAATCGGCCTGACCGGTGAACCGGAGTCATTACGTAAGTACGGTGAACTGGTCTGTATGACCGCGGAGATGATGCTGGAGCAGTCGCGGCTGATGCATCTCCTGGCTCAGGATAGCCGTCTGCGTGAAGAGCTGGTCATGAACCTGATTCAGGCGGAAGAGAACACGCCGGCGCTGACCGAGTGGGCGCAGCGTCTGGGTATCGATCTCAACCAGCCGCGCGTGGTGGCGATGATTGAGGTGGACAGCGGTCAGTTGGGCGTTGATAGCGCGATGGCGGAGCTGCAGCAGCTACAAACTGCGCTGACCACGCCGGATCGTAATAATCTGGTGGCTATTGTCTCGCTGACCGAAATGGTGGTACTGAAACCCGCGCTGAATGCCTTTGGCCGCTGGGATGCGGAAGACCACTGCAAGCGTGTTGAACAGTTGATTAGCAGGATGAAAGAAAACGGTCAGCTGCGTTTTCGCGTGGCGCTGGGCAACTTCTTTACCGGCCCGGGCAGCATCGCGCGTTCATACCGTACTGCCCGAACGACGATGATGGTCGGCAAGCAGAGAATGCCGGAAAGTCGAAGCTATTTTTACCAGGATTTGATGCTGCCGGTGCTGCTCGATAGCCTGCGTGGCGGCTGGCAGGCCAACGAGCTGGCGCGCCCTCTGGTTCGTTTGAAAGCGATGGATAACAACGGTCTGCTGCGGCGTACCTTGCAGGCGTGGTTCCGTCATAACGTACAGCCGCTGGCCACCTCAAAGGCGCTGTTTATTCATCGTAATACGCTGGAGTATCGCCTGAATCGTATTTCTGAACTGACGGGGCTGGATCTGGGGAATTTTGACGATCGTCTGCTGTTGTATATTGCTTTACAGCTGGATGAGCAGCGCTAAAAATACTCCCGCCTGCGGCGGGAGTGGGATGACGAATTACAGGCGCTGAAGCCCACGGGCAGTGACTTGCCAGGTCACGGTATTAGGCTGTTGCCAGGATTTGCCATTTAGCGGGTTGATAATGACGGAACGCTCTCCTGCTTCGGCATGGAATACTTCGATGGTGTAGCCTTCATCTAATATTGCCGTATCAATATAGTCGCCAAGCTCCGACGAACCTTTAATTGACTGGCGATAAACTACCGTACCGCGCGTATTGTAGACGTTGACTGTCGCATAAGTTATTGAAAAATCTTTATGCGGCACGCCGGGAACGGCGGTAAAAGTCAGCTGCCCGTTGCCAATATCCATCTCCATACTGGCAAAACGGATGTCATTATCGCCAAGTAGCTGCCAGGTGAATTGATCGCCATATAGCGCGGCGACATCCTGCGTTTCCTCCTCTGTTTCCGCAGTATCTTCTTCCGGCTCCGTTGGCGTTAGCGTGTATTCTTCCAGTCCCTCTTTCACCACGCGCCAGCTATTGTATTTCTTCAGCGTTACGGCGCCATTGCTTGTGTTGTTGCTTGCGCTGGAGCGGAACGGCTCATCATGGAAAATATCAATAATCATATTTTCCTGTAAGGCGATAGTTTCGCTGCTTGCTGAATTATTAGTGGCGCCGATATAGCTGCGGTTATAGAGCACGACGTCATTTTGGCTCTTCACGGTGATATTGGCGTACATCGTAGAGGTGTAATACGCATGTGGATAGCCGGAACGCGTTGCGATCGTCATGGTTTGTTGCTGGTTATCAATGACTATCTGGCAGAATTCATTATTTCCTTGTCCTTTCAGATGCAATGTAACGCTCTTGCCCGTCAGTTCGCCGGGTGCGCTGTTATCCGTGGGAAGCGCGTCGGCATACTCCTTACTCAGAGCGCTGCGTGCGGGTTCCTCAATGTGGGGAAGCATCAGCCAGAGATCGTTTTTACTCGCAGCGTTGTCCTGGTCGGAAGACAGGGCCAGGTCGCGGATCCGTTGCGCGTTATGCTGGAAGATAGCCTGTAAATCTTCTGCCGGATTGTTGTTCAGCATAAAGTTGTACAGTCCATTATCATCAATGCGCAGCAGCTGATATTTTTCTTTCGCCACCAGCGTCAGATAGCCTGGGGAAGCTTTCAGACGGCCCGGTTCGGCATGATAAATATAGAGGTGATAGTGAGGGCTGAATGGAATGACCACCTTACCGGTGGTGCAATTCGTTCCGTTCATCTTTTGTTCAAAGACTTTTTCGCCGCTCGCGGAGAGTACGGTTACGCTGGCATATAGCTGGTTAGCGAAGTAGCTGTGCGGGGTCGCGTTAGTCACATTCATGATCAGCTGGCTGTTTTCGTAATCAACGGACAAACGGGCGAAAAGATTATCGCTAAGACCTAAAAAGTTAAATACCGCGTTGCGTCCGGCCGTATCTTCCTGCGGGACATAGTTAACGGTAATCGCGTTAAGACCTTCCCGGATGGTGATGTAGTGGGTGTCCGGGAGATATTTTTGCGAGCGGCCCTTAGGTAAATCGATATGGTAAATACCGATTGGAACATCGCTCAGCGTCAGTGTGTTATCGTTGACAACCATCGAGTAGCGAGTTCCACAGTTGTCCTTGATAGTGAGGGTGCGGCCATAGATTTGCTCCGGGCGGTCGATAGCCAGCGTCAGGGACAGGTTGCCTTTTTTATTTAGCTGCGCCAGCTCGCCGTTATCCACCAGCCAGACGCTGGAATCCAGCCCCAGCTGCTGACGCGCGCTTTCCCATTCGCTTTGCGGCAACAGATCGTAGAGCGGCCAGAGCGGTTTTGCCGCCTGCGCGGCGATTTGCTCGCGGGTAGTGGCTTCCGTCGTCACGCCGCATAAGTTGATAAAAGGAGTCACGTCATAGCCGGCTGAGGTAGCAATGGCGTTCGCCAGCATATCGGCAAGATGGTAATCCGATGGCTGGAAGTTTTCGCTATTGGCCAGTTTGCGATAGTTCTGGTTGAAGGTACTGAAGGATTTTGAACCTGCTTTAAGCAACATCAACATCAGGAATTGTAAGCGAGGGCGAAGGCCCCAACTGCTGAGCGGTTCACGGTTTTTGATGTGGTTGATCAGTTGCTGCTCTAGCGTGGACTGTTGGCCATAATTATATAACCAGCCATCGGTATATAGATGATTATCCTGGCTAAGCGTGTGTTGTTGGTAGAAAGAGGCGTAAATATTGTTCCACACTTCATTGACGGGGATATCGGCGTCTTGCATAAATTTGCCCTGATAGCCGTGGCCGATTTCATGAAGAATAACCCACTGTGTGGCAACGTTATCGAGCCAGCCCTCCCCAACCGTTGAGGCGTTTTGCGCGCACCAGGTAGGGAGATAGTAGGCCGCGCCGACGCCATGTTTATCCGCCCGAATGAAGTAGCGGTTGGCAATGTTCTTATCCAGCGGCGAGTCCGGGTTATCGCTTAGCCCGGCCCATTCGTTATAGTGAGTGATAACGTTTGTGTAGTAGCTGTGCAAGGCGGACAGACCCGCTTTCATGGCATTGTCGCGATCGGCGTAAGGCAGCAGAAGGTTGATAACATCCAGATCGACCAGCGCGAACGGCGACGCGTTTTTCTCCCAGGTGAGGAAGAACGTATCTTCGGATTGATCCTTTTTCCAGAATGGTAGCGGCGCTGTGCTTGCCGGTTGCTGGTAAACAACCTTGAACTCGCCGGGTTGCCCGGTAAACAGGGTATCGATAAAGGGGACGGAGTCTACCGTCGTGCTGACCGTCTGCCAGCTGCTGCTCAGGGTGATGCTTTTCTCTACCTCTGTATCATTACAGAGCAGGCGCAGCGTTGCTTTGCCATTGCTGATATCCGGCTGGCGGATTTGGAGCTGCGTATTGGCGGGCAGAATAAAACCCAGCGCCTGGCGATCGTGTTTACGCCCTTTTTCAAAGCCTGCGTTATCAAGCCAGGGAGCGGACTGCAATGAATAACATGTTTGTTCAATTTCCTGTGTCATCGTTATGACCTCCTTTATATGGATAATTGAACATATATGAAATATTTAATCTTTTAATTCATATGGATAGCTAAATGGTGTGAAATGATATTAGATAAGAAAAACTGATATCCGATGGTGTTGCGGGTGATGAGCAAGTGAGGCAAAAGAGGATGAGGAACGGGATGCCGGGCCAGAATCTGGCCCGAACATGAAGAGTTATTTGTTGCGCGTCAGTTTTTCCAGATCGGATTCGATTTCGCTGATCTTATTGGTGACAACGCTTTCCAGATGACGCAGATCGTCAAGGATCTTGCGCTTAAGATCGATTTCAGTGCGATCGCGTTGGCAAATTTGATCCAGTTCATCGATGATATAGCGCAGGTTCGGGCTGATTTCCTGGACTTCTTTATATCCCTGACCAACGCCATCGGCGACAACGGTTTTACGCTGGCGCGGGTATTTGAACTTAACGCTTTTGGCGAAAAACTCGCCTTTATCCTTCTGAAAGTAGATTTTCAGAATGTCGTTATTGGCTTCCTGCCGCAGGCTATAGCGATCGATTTCATCAGGATTGGTAATACCAAGACTTTTCAGATTATCGTACATAACGGTACCTTTGATATCATCGTAATCTTTGAATAATTAACGAAAAAATCTATCTTCGCCAGCTTAATATATAAAAAAAGCGGGATGCCTCCCGCTTTTTATACTGCTTAGTCGATGGTACGCAGAAGTTCGTTGATTCCGACCTTGCCGCGCGTTTTCGCGTCGACTTTCTTCACGATGACCGCGCAGTACAGGCTGTATTTGCCATCTTTCGACGGCAGGTTGCCGGATACCACTACGGAACCCGCAGGAACGCGACCGTAGAATACTTCACCGGTTTCGCGATCGTAGATTTTGGTGCTCTGGCCCAGATACACGCCCATGGAGATAACGGAACCTTCTTCGACGATTACGCCTTCGACGACTTCGGAACGCGCGCCGATGAAGCAGTTATCTTCGATGATAGTTGGGTTTGCCTGCAGCGGCTCCAGTACGCCACCGATGCCGACGCCGCCGGACAGGTGAACGTTTTTGCCGATCTGCGCGCAGGAACCGACGGTCGCCCAGGTATCAACCATGGAGCCTTCGTCAACGTATGCGCCGATGTTCACGTAAGATGGCATCAGAACCGTGTTGCGAGCGATAAACGCGCCCTGGCGAACGGCCGCTGGCGGAACCACGCGGAAACCTTCTTTCTGGAAACGCGCTTCATCATAATCCGCAAACTTCATTGGGACTTTATCGAAGTAGCGGCTTTCCGCACCATCGATAACCTGGTTATCGTTAATACGGAAAGAGAGCAGAACCGCTTTCTTCAGCCACTGATGGGTTACCCACTGACCGTCGATTTTTTCAGCGACGCGCAGTGCGCCGGAATCAAGCAGAGAAATCACCTGATTAACCGCTTCGCGGGTTACGGTATCCACGTTTGCCGGCGTGATGTCGGCGCGACGCTCAAAGGCGGACTCAATAATATTCTGTAATTGCTGCATCGTTTCTCTTTCCATTTATACACTTCATCCTTCAAGCTGCCTCTGCATTAGCTGCGCTTGTTCGCTCCAGTCACAGACTATCGTAAGCTCCTGAGGCTCTCTCCCTGGCCGCCTTGATGCAGCTCGAATGACTTTGTGTATGTACATTTAAATTCGCTACCCTTTATCGTTTGGATTGAGGGCCTCTGTCAACCGTTGTTGCACTTCTTGCTGTAGCTCATTATTAAGGGCACGCCGGTCTGCCGTGGCGATTATAAATAAATCTTCTACTCGCTCACCAATTGTCGTAATTCTCGCCCCGTGGAGCGAAATTCCGAGGTCGGCAAACACCTGGCCAACGCGCGCTAACAGACCCGGCTGATCGAGGGCGATTAGCTCAAGGAACGATTTTCGATCGGTATGCGTTGGCAGGAAGTTAACCTCCGTCGGGACGGAAAAATGTCGCAATTTTGCCGCCTGACGACGCGGAGCTGGTGGCTGCCAGCTACGTTGGGTAATAGTCTGCTCCAGCCCCAGACGGATCATTTCGTGCCTGTCGGCGGAAAGCGGGCTGCCGTCTGGCTCAAGAACGATAAAGGTATCCATTGCCATGCCGTCACGGGTGGTGAAGATTTGCGCATCGTGGACGCTCAGATTACGCCTGTCCAGTTCACCGCAGACCGCAGCAAACAGATACGGCCTGTCCGGGCTCCAGATAAAAATTTCGGTACCGCCGCGCGTGGCGTGGGAACTGAGCAGGATCATCGGTTTGCTGAGATCGTGCTGAAGCAGGTTACGCGCATGCCAGGCAAGCTGGTTTGGCGTATGGCGCACGAAGTAGTTGGCGCGGCAGCGGTTCCAGATTTGGTGCAGGGCACGCTCATCAATATTTTCCATCCGCAGCAGCGCCAGCGCCTGTAGCTGGTGGTGACGTACTCGTTCGCGCATATCCGGGGTGTTTTGCATCCCCCGGCGCAGCTGTTTTTCGGTGGCGAAGTAGAGCTCGCGCAGCAGGCTTTGCTTCCAGCTATTCCACAGATTTTCGTTGGTGGCGCAGATATCGGCAACGGTCAGGCAGACCAGATAGTGCAGGCGGTTCTCGGTTTGCACCTCTTCGGCAAACTGCTTAATCACTTCCGGGTCCTGAATATCGCGACGCTGGGCGGTGACCGACATCAGCAGATGATGGCGCACCAGCCAGGCGACCAGCTGGGTTTCACGTGAATTCAGACCATGAAGTTCTGCGAATTTGAGCACGTCCTGTGCGCCGAGAATCGAATGGTCACCGCCGCGGCCTTTGGCGATGTCGTGGAAGAGGGCGGCAATAAAGATTAACTCTGGATGCGTCAGGCGTGGCCACAGCTCAACGCACAGCGGATGACGGCTGCGGGTCTCTTCTTTGGCGAAACTCTCGAGCTTCAACAGTACGCGAATAGTGTGTTCATCAACGGTATAGGCGTGAAACAGGTCGAACTGCATCTGACCGACAATATGCGACCACTGCGGCATATAGGCCCACAGTACGCTATGGCGATGCATTGGCAGCAGCCCGCGGCTGACCGCTCCCTGATGGCGTAGCATACTGAGGAATAGGGTTCGCGCTTCCGGGATATAGCAAAGCGGCTGCGTCAGATGGCGACGGGCGTGGCGCAGATGGCGAAGCGTGGTGGAGTAGATACCGGTGATGCTACTGTTACGCACCATCATATAGAACATGCGCAGAATAGCCTGCGGTTCGCGAATAAACAGCGTGTCATCGCGTAGATCGATAAGCGTACCGCGCAGTTGAAAATCATCATCAATGGGTCGCGGTTTCTCATCCTCGGTAAGCGCGAGAATGGCTTCTTCGAACAGCTGGATCAGCATATGGTTAAGCTCACTTACCCGACGCGTGACGCGGAAGAAATCCTTCATCATATGTTCGATCGGTTGGTTGCTTTCACCTTCATAACGCAGACGGCGGGCGACGCTGAACTGCCTGTCGAATAGCAAGCGGTTATCGTAGCGATTAAGCTCAAGGTGTAGAGCAAAACGAATACGCCATAGCTGATGCAGGCACTCGTTAAGCTCGTTGCGCTCGGCTTCAGTGAGGAAACCGAAGCCCACCATCTCATCAAGCGAAGTGGCGCCGAAATGGCGGCGAGCGATCCACTGCAGAGTATGAATATCGCGCAGGCCGCCGGGGCTGCTTTTCACGTCCGGCTCCAGGTTGTAGCTGGTACCGTGATAACGCTGATGGCGTATATTCTGCTCTTCAATCTTTGCTGCAAAGAATTTTTCCGATGGCCAGAAACCGTCGCTGAAGATGTGCTTTTGCAGTTCAAGAAATAGCGCGACATCGCCGATAAGCAGGCGTGATTCAATCAGATTGGTGGCGACGCTGAGATCTGACAGCCCTTCCAGCAGGCACTCTTCAAGGGTGCGTACGCTGTGGCCGACTTCCAGTTTGATATCCCACAGTAGCGTCAGCAGCTCGCCAACCTTTTGCGCCTGCTCATCGGGCAGCTTTTTGCGGCTCAGAATCAGCAGGTCAATATCAGAAAGCGGATGGAGTTCACCGCGGCCATAGCCACCAACGGCGACTAAAGCGATGTCGTTGATTGAACCGAAACCGTATTCAACCCACAAACGCTGGAGTAGCTGATCGATAAATTCAGTACGTGCTTCAATCAGTCTTTCTGCGGCGATCCCGCTATCAAAAGCTTCGCCCAGCCAGTGCTGGAAAGTGTCGATATGCGTCTTAATAGCGGCGCAGTTGAAATCGCTCTGCGGCCAGTCGCCCGGATTATCCGGCTGGCCAGACAGGGAAGGGGAGACGGTATCAGATAAAGAGTTGCTCATCGCGCCACCATAAGAAAAAACTATCGCCCGTCATAAAAAAGCCGGCTGGCGCCGGCTTTTCATCATTCGTTGTGCGAGATTATCGCCGGGATGGTGTCATCCTTGCGTAACGTCAGTATTTCGCAGCCGTTGTCTGTCACCACAATAGTATGCTCATACTGCGCAGACAAGCTTCGGTCTTTGGTTTTTACCGTCCAGCCATCTTTCATGCTGCGGATCTCTTTTTTACCCGCATTGACCATCGGCTCAATAGTGAAGGTCATGCCCGGTTTGAGAACCACGTTGGTTTCCGCAGAGTCGTAGTGCAGCACTTGAGGCTCTTCATGGAAACCACGGCCGATGCCGTGACCGCAATATTCGCGGACAACGGAGAAGCCCTCGGCTTCGACGAATTTCTGGATAGCCGCGCCGATGGTGCGTAGGTTAATACCCGGTTTAACCATTTTGAGCGCCAGATACAGGCTTTCCTGGGTGATGCGACACAGGCGCTCGCCGAGAATTGTTGGTTTACCAACGATAAACATCTTCGAGGTGTCGCCGTGGAAATCATCTTTAATCACGGTAACGTCGATATTGACGATATCGCCATCTTTCAGCAATTTCTCGTCGTCCGGGATCCCGTGGCACACCACTTCATTAATAGAGATGCAGACGGATTTTGGATAGCCGTGATAGCCCAGGCAGGCGGAAATGGCTTTTTGCTCGTTAACGATATAATCGTTGCAGATGCGGTCCAGTTCACCGGTGCTGACGCCCGGTTTGACGTAGGGTTCGATCATTTCCAGCACTTCAGCGGCCAGGCGACCGGCAACGCGCATTTTTTCGATGTCTTCAGATGTCTTGATAGAAATAGCCATGGATAGTGTCCAGCAGTGTCGATTTTTTCGACAATAATAGATTATGTCCGATCAATGTTAACAGTCCGGGTGTCCTGCTGCCAAATTGAGAATCATTAACAGCACGCTACGTCAACAACAGTTGGTGTCTGGATTGGTTTTGTGGTATAAAGCGCGCCGGACTTCTGTTCCATTCGAAGACTACACAAGATGGACTGAAGCGACAAATCTCACTTTGTGTAATAACACACACGTATCGGCACATATTCCGGGGTGCCCTTTGGGGTCGGTAATATGGGATACGTGGAGGCATAACCCCAACTTTTATCTATAGAGGTTTTAAACATGGCAACTGTTTCCATGCGCGACATGCTCAAGGCTGGTGTTCACTTTGGTCACCAGACCCGTTACTGGAACCCGAAAATGAAGCCTTTCATCTTCGGCGCGCGTAACAAAGTTCACATCATCAACCTTGAGAAAACTGTACCGATGTTCAACGAAGCTCTGGCTGAACTGAACAAGATCTCTTCTCGTAAAGGCAAAATCCTTTTCGTTGGTACTAAACGCGCTGCAAGCGAAGCGGTAAAAGACGCTGCGAACAGCTGCGACCAGTTCTTCGTGAACCATCGCTGGCTGGGCGGTATGCTGACTAACTGGAAAACCGTTCGTCAGTCTATCAAACGTCTGAAAGACCTGGAAACTCAGTCCCAGGACGGTACTTTCGACAAGCTGACCAAGAAAGAAGCGCTGATGCGCACTCGTGAGCTGGACAAGCTGGAAAACAGCCTGGGCGGTATCAAAGACATGGGCGGCCTGCCGGACGCACTGTTCGTTATCGACGCTGACCACGAGCACATCGCAATCAAAGAAGCAAACAACCTGGGTATTCCGGTATTTGCTATCGTTGATACTAACTCCGATCCGGACGGCGTTGACTTCGTTATCCCGGGTAACGACGACGCAATCCGTGCGGTTAGCCTGTACCTGGGCGCTGTTGCTGCTACCGTTCGTGAAGGCCGTTCTCAGGATCTGGCTTCCCAGGCGGAAGAAAGCTTCGTAGAAGCTGAATAATAAGGCACACCCTTATTTAGTACCGTGTATAAATAGGGGCCTCTTAGCGGCCCCTTTTTCACTTTCAAATCTGTCTGGTTCCTGTAACCGGGCAGATAATATCTCCCGAGGATTTAAGAATGGCTGAAATTACCGCATCCCTGGTAAAAGAGCTGCGCGAGCGTACTGGCGCAGGCATGATGGATTGCAAAAAAGCGCTGACTGAAGCGAACGGCGACATTGAGCTGGCAATCGAAAACATGCGTAAGTCCGGTGCTATTAAAGCAGCGAAAAAAGCAGGCAACGTTGCTGCTGACGGCGTAATCATCACTAAAATCGATGGCACCTACGGCATCATTCTGGAAGTTAACTGCCAGACTGACTTCGTGGCTAAAGATGGTGGTTTCCAGGCATTTGCTAACAAAGTTCTGGACGCAGCTGTTGCTGGCAAAATCACTGACGTTGAAGTTCTGAAAGCGCAGTTCGAAGAAGAACGCGTAGCGCTGGTTGCTAAAATCGGTGAGAACATCAACATCCGTCGCGTTTCTTCCCTGGAAGGCGAAGTTCTGGGTTCTTACCAGCACGGCGCGCGTATCGGCGTTCTGGTTGCGGCTAAAGGCGCGAGCGAAGAGCTGGTTAAACAGCTGGCTATGCACATCGCTGCAAGCAAGCCTGAATTCGTTAAGCCGGAAGACGTTTCCGCTGACGTGGTAGAAAAAGAGTACCAGGTTCAGCTGGACATCGCCATGCAGTCTGGTAAACCAAAAGAAATCGCAGAGAAAATGGTTGAAGGCCGCATGAAGAAATTCACCGGCGAAGTTTCTCTGACCGGTCAGCCGTTCGTTATGGACCCGAGCAAATCTGTTGCTCAGCTGCTGAAAGAGCACAACGCTGACGTAACCGGCTTCATCCGCTTTGAAGTGGGTGAAGGCATTGAGAAAGTTGAGACTGACTTTGCAGCAGAAGTTGCTGCGATGTCCAAGCAGTCTTAATTTTCAAAAGGAGCCGCCTGAGGGCGGCTTCTTTTTGCGCCTAATGTGTAAATTCAGCCAACCGCTATAGTGGGCACGCTGAAAAGCGACGTACAATGTCGCCGGAATTAACTCATCTCATTCGTTGACAGTCTCAGGAAAGAAACATGGCTACCAATGCAAAACCCGTCTACAAACGTATTCTGCTTAAGTTAAGTGGCGAAGCTCTGCAAGGTTCAGAAGGCTTCGGTATTGATGCAAGCATACTTGACCGCATGGCTCAGGAAATCAAAGAACTGGTTGAGCTGGGTATTCAGGTTGGCGTAGTGATTGGTGGCGGTAACCTGTTCCGTGGTGCTGGTCTGGCGAAAGCGGGTATGAACCGCGTTGTGGGCGACCACATGGGCATGCTGGCAACGGTCATGAACGGCCTGGCAATGCGTGATTCTCTCCATCGCGCCTATGTGAACGCCCGCCTGATGTCAGCGATTCCGCTGAACGGTGTGTGCGATAACTACAGCTGGGCTGAAGCTATCAGCCTGCTGCGTAACAACCGCGTGGTGATTCTTTCCGCGGGCACCGGTAACCCATTCTTTACCACCGACTCCGCAGCTTGCCTGCGCGGTATTGAAATTGAAGCCGATGTTGTTCTGAAAGCAACGAAAGTTGACGGTGTATTTACCGCAGACCCGGCCAAAGATCCTTCTGCTACCATGTACGATCAGCTGACCTACAGCGAAGTGCTGGATAAAGAGCTGAAAGTGATGGATCTTGCAGCCTTTACCCTGGCTCGTGACCACAAACTGCCGATTCGCGTATTCAATATGAATAAGCCTGGCGCGCTGCGTCGCGTGGTGATGGGTGAAAAAGAAGGCACATTAATTACGGAGTAATTCCCGTCAGCGTCAAATGCGGGTAATATTCGGCCTTACTTTTACGGGTTTATGGCCCGATGGTTTTCAACATGCTCATGGATGGAATACTGCGGTTGACCCGTAGTATGAAATACGTTGAGCATAAACATGACTATACTTAGCTCACTTTTGTGGTGGGCGACCGTCTGGTCTGTCTGAGACAAGTTTTCAAGGATTCGTAACGTGATTAGCGATATCAGAAAAGATGCTGAAGTACGCATGGATAAATGCGTCGAAGCGTTCAAAACCCAAATCAGCAAAATACGCACGGGTCGTGCTTCTCCCAGCCTGCTGGATGGCATTATCGTGGAATACTACGGTACGCCGACTCCGCTGCGCCAGTTGGCTAGCGTAACGGTAGAAGACTCCCGCACGCTGAAGATTAACGTCTTCGATCGCTCCATGAGCCCGGCCGTTGAGAAAGCGATTATGGCTTCCGACCTTGGTCTGAACCCAAGCTCTGCCGGTAGCGATATCCGCGTTCCGCTGCCGCCTCTGACCGAAGAACGTCGTAAAGATCTGACCAAAATCGTGCGTGGTGAAGCTGAACAGGCGCGCGTTGCCGTGCGTAACGTTCGTCGCGACGCCAACGACAAAGTAAAAGCACTTCTGAAAGAGAAAGAGATCAGCGAAGACGACGATCGCCGCTCTCAGGACGACGTGCAAAAAATGACCGACGCTGCTATCAAGAAAGTTGATGCGGCGCTGGCGGATAAAGAAGCGGAACTGATGCAGTTCTGATTCTCTGCCAATTCGCGGGCCGGAAGTGCGGCCTGCGTAAAATCTGAAACGCCGTACAGGAGACCGTACGCTCAATTTTCGGGATTGCGTTTAGACGGCTGGCCTTGTAGCCTTTGGCACCATGTCAAAGGCTCTGTGCCTCCGCTCTCACCTGATAATTGATGCATAAGGGCTTGCTGGCGGCGTTTTGCTTTTTATCCTGTCTTAATTCTTCTGGGCGTCTCATGAAGCAATTAACCGTTCTCGGTTCGACCGGTTCTATCGGCTGCAGCACGCTGGATGTGGTGCGCCATAATCCTGACTGCTTTTCTATTACCGCGCTGGTCGCCGGGAAAAATGTCGACCGCATGGTTGAACAATGTCTGGAATTTTCCCCTCGTTACGCGGTTATGGATGATGCGCACAGTGCTGAGCTGTTGCGGACAAAACTCCGCGAACACGGCAGCCGTACTGAAGTCATGAGTGGCCAGCAGGCCGCTGCTGAGGTTGCGGCACTGGACGATGTTGATCAGGTGATGGCGGCGATTGTCGGAGCGGCAGGGCTGGTACCGACGCTGTCAGCCATTCGCGCCGGGAAAACGGTGCTGCTGGCGAACAAAGAGTCGCTAGTGACCTGTGGTCGCCTGTTTATGGAGGCGGTGCAGCAGTTCGGGGCTCGTCTGCTGCCGGTTGATAGCGAACACAATGCGATTTTTCAGAGTATGCCGGAAACAATTCAACACAATCTGGGATACGCTGATTTAACGCAGAACGGCGTGGCGTCGATTCTGCTGACCGGCTCCGGGGGCCCTTTTCGGGAAACGGCGATTTCCGAACTGGCGGCAATGACGCCAGACCAGGCCTGTAATCATCCAAACTGGTCAATGGGGCGCAAAATTTCCGTCGACTCAGCCACCATGATGAACAAGGGACTGGAGTATATCGAAGCTCGCTGGTTGTTTAATGCCTCAGCGCAGCAAATGGAAGTCCTGATCCATCCACAATCGGTAATTCATTCGATGGTGCGCTACCAGGATGGCAGCGTCCTGGCGCAGCTCGGCGAGCCGGATATGCGTACGCCGATTGCCCACACTATGGGGTGGCCAAAGCGTCTTAACTCTGGAGTGAAACCGCTGAACTTTTGCCAGTTGAGTAACCTGAGCTTCTCCGCACCGGATTACGGGCGTTATCCTTGCCTGAAGCTGGCGATGGATGCCTTTGATGTGGGGCAGGCGGCGACAACGGCGCTGAATGCGGCGAATGAAGTCTCCGTAGCCGCGTTCCTGAACGGTGATATCCGTTTCACTGATATTGCAGCAGTCAATCAGTCGGTCCTGGATCAACAGACGCTAAATGAGCCGCAAAGTATTGATGAAGTGCTGGAGATTGACGCGATGGCTCGGGTGAGCGCAAGCCAGTTACTGGCCGCTCGGAGCAAATTCTGATACTCACTGTGATATTTGTGGGCGCTGGGCTTCGGTGATATAGTCTGCGCCACCCGATCGTTGCATTTTGTTGTGAAAGATTACGGTGGCCGTGGCAAAACACGGCTTTTTTGCGTAAAGCTTTTGGTTGTTCTCTGCGATTGGCCGTAGCTCCGGTACCGGATAAAAATGCGTATCCAGCGCTGACCGGTGGCCCGTGTTTGGTGGCTTAGCTAATCCTTATTATGGACTTAAAACGCGTTATGTTGTCTGCTAATCAAACTGTCAGCGAAATGTCGCCTGCGCATGGTTGTCGCCATGTTGCCATTATTATGGACGGCAACGGTCGCTGGGCGAAACGGCAAGGAAAAATTCGTGCTTTCGGCCATAAAGCCGGCGCGAAGTCCGTGCGTCGCGCCGTCTCTTTCGCGGCTAATAATGGTATTGAAGCGTTGACGTTATACGCGTTCAGTAGTGAAAACTGGAACCGCCCGGCGCAGGAAGTCAGTGCGCTGATGGAGCTGTTTGTCTGGGCGTTGGATAGCGAAGTGAAAAGCCTGCACAGGCATAATGTGCGTCTGCGTATTATCGGTGAGACCACGCGCTTCAATGCGCGTTTGCAAGAGCGTATCCGCAAAGCGGAAGCATTGACTGAGAATAACACCGGCTTGACCTTGAACATTGCCGCGAACTACGGTGGACGCTGGGATATCGTTCAGGGCGTTCGACATCTGGCCAAACAGGTACAAGACGGGGCACTCGAGCCCGATCAAATCACGGAAGAGATGCTGAGTCAGCAGGTCTGCATGCATGAACTGGCTCCCGTAGATTTAGTTATTAGGACCGGGGGAGAGCATCGCATTAGTAATTTTTTGATTTGGCAAATTGCCTATGCCGAACTTTACTTTACGGATGTTCTTTGGCCCGATTTCGCTGAACAGGACTTTGAAGGTGCACTCCATGCCTTTGTTAATCGAGAGCGTCGTTTCGGCGGCACTGAGCCGGGTGGCAACAATGCCTGATGGGGGTCACTTTTGCTGAAGTATCGCCTGATTTCTGCTTTCGTCTTAATCCCCGTCGTCATTGCGGCGCTTTTTCTATTGCCGCCTGCGGGTTTTGCCATCGTCACGCTGGTCGTCTGTATGCTCGCTGCGTGGGAGTGGGGGCAATTTAGCGGTTTCACTTCAACAACGCAGAGAGTCTGGCTGTCGGTGCTTTGCGGCCTGCTGCTGGCGCTGATGCTTTTTCTTATGCCGGAATACCATTACGACGTTCACCAACCGTTGGTTGAGGGGTCGCTATGGGCATCATTTGGCTGGTGGATAGTTGCGCTTATTTTGGTACTGACCTATCCCGCTTCTGCCGCCTTCTGGCGTAACTCAAAAACGCTACGTCTGATTTTTGGCATCCTGACCATTGTCCCCTTTTTTTGGGGCATGCTGGCGCTGCGCGCCTGGCATTATGCCGATGATCACTACAGCGGTGCGCTGTGGTTGCTGTACGTGATGATCCTGGTTTGGGGCGCGGATTCCGGTGCCTACATGTTTGGTAAAATGTTCGGCAAGCATAAGCTGGCGCCAAAAGTGTCTCCGGGCAAAACCTGGCAGGGATTTTTTGGTGGGCTGCTCACGGCGGCAGTTATCTCATGGGCTTACGGCTGGTGGGCTCATCTGGATGTCACGCCGACGGTCCTGCTGGTTTGCTCCGTTATTGCGGCTTTGGCCTCGGTACTTGGCGATCTCACAGAAAGCATGTTTAAACGAGAAGCTGGCATTAAAGATAGCGGGAATCTGATTCCCGGACATGGCGGTATTCTGGATCGTATTGATAGCCTGACGGCTGCGGTACCCGTGTTCGCGTGTCTGCTATTGTTGGTTTTCAGGACGATTTGACGGAAGGTTTTATGCTGAGCGTTCTCTGGAATTTGGCTGCTTTTATTATTGCGTTGGGCGTGTTGATTACCGTCCATGAGTTCGGCCATTTCTGGGTTGCTCGCCGCTGTGGCGTCCGCGTTGAGCGCTTCTCCATTGGTTTTGGTAAAGCTCTCTGGCGGCGCTGCGATAAGCAGGGCACGGAGTTCGTCATTGCTCTTATCCCGTTAGGCGGCTATGTCAAAATGCTCGACGAACGCGTCGAGCCGGTGGCACCCGAGATGCGCCACTACGCCTTCAACAACAAAACCGTTGGTCAGCGTGCTGCTGTTATTGCCGCTGGGCCTATCGCCAACTTCCTTTTTGCTATTTTTGCCTACTGGCTAGTCTTCATTATCGGCGTCCCTGGCGTTCGTCCGGTTGTTGGCGATATCTCGCCCAACTCGATTGCCGCGCAAGCACAAATTGCAAAAGGAACGGAACTTAAAGCGATAGATGGTATCGAAACGCCTGATTGGGATGCAGTGCGTATGGCGCTGGTGGCGAAGATAGGCGATCGGCAAACAATAGTTACCGTCGCCCCTTTCGGGACTAATCAACGCCAGGATAAAATCCTCGATCTGCAGCACTGGGCGTTTGAACCGGATAAACAAGATCCGGTCGCTTCGTTAGGCATTCAGCCGCGCAGCGCGCAGATTGATACCGTCCTGGCAGAAGTTCAATCTAACTCGGCGGCGCAGAAGGCGGGTTTGCAAGCGGGCGACAGGATCGTTAAAGTCGATGGTCAACCGTTAACGCAGTGGATGACGTTTGTTAATCTTGTGCGTGATAATCCGGGAAGTGCGTTAGTTCTGGACATCGAACGGCAGGGGAGTCCTTTATCGGTAACCTTGACGCCAGATTCAAAGTCCACCAGGGGCAAAGCTGAGGGGTTTGCAGGGGTCGTACCTAAGGTCATCCCGCTGCCTGATGAATATAAGACAGTGCGTCAGTACGGGCCGTTTGCCGCCATCGCTGAAGCCACGGATAAAACCTGGCAGCTGATGTCGTTAACGGTCAGGATGCTGGGCAAATTGATAACCGGTGATGTCAAACTGAACAACCTCAGCGGGCCGATTTCTATCGCCCAGGGGGCTGGGATGTCAGCGGAGTACGGGCTGATTTATTACCTGATGTTCCTTGCGCTGATTAGCGTGAACCTCGGAATAATCAACCTGTTCCCGCTTCCTGTTCTTGACGGGGGACATTTGCTGTTTTTGGCGATTGAAAAGCTGAAAGGCGGACCGGTATCCGAGCGAGTTCAAGACTTTAGTTATCGCATTGGCTCAATACTGCTGGTGCTGTTAATGGGGCTTGCACTTTTCAATGATTTCTCTCGGTTGTAAGAGAGTTTGTTAGGAAGAACGCATAATAACGATGGCGATGAAAAAGTTGCTCATAGCGTCGCTGCTGTTTAGCAGCGCAACCGTATACGGTGCTGACGGGTTCGTGGTGAAGGACATTCATTTCGAAGGCCTTCAGCGTGTCGCTGTTGGTGCGGCCCTCCTCAGTATGCCAGTGCGTCCTGGCGATACCGTAACCGATGATGATATCAGTAACACCATCCGTGCTCTGTTTGCCACTGGCAACTTTGAGGACGTTCGCGTTCTGCGCGATGGTGATACCCTGCTGGTGCAGGTGAAAGAGCGTCCAACGATTGCCAGCATCACTTTCTCCGGCAACAAGTCGGTGAAAGATGACATGCTCAAGCAAAACCTTGAGGCATCCGGCGTACGCGTAGGGGAATCCCTCGACCGCACTACGCTTGCTGATATCGAAAAAGGGCTGGAAGATTTCTACTACAGCGTCGGTAAGTACAGCGCCAGCGTAAAAGCTGTCGTGACGCCGCTGCCGCGTAACCGTGTCGACCTGAAACTGGTATTCCAGGAAGGCGTCTCGGCGAAAATCCAGCAGATCAACATCGTCGGCAACCATGCATTCAGCACCGATGAACTGATTTCTACCTTCCAACTGCGCGATGAAGTGCCATGGTGGAACGTAGTTGGCGATCGTAAATATCAGAAACAGAAGCTGGCTGGTGACCTTGAAACTCTGCGCAGCTACTATCTGGATCGTGGCTATGCTCGTTTCAACATCGATTCCACGCAGGTTAGCCTGACGCCGGATAAAAAAGGTATCTACATCACCATCAACATTACCGAAGGCGATCAGTATAAGCTTTCTGGTGTTCAGGTGACGGGGGACCTGGCAGGACATTCGGCAGAAATCGAAACGCTGACTAAAGTCGAGCCGGGCGAGCTGTATAACGGCACCAAAGTGACCAAAATGGAGAATGACATTAAGAAACTCCTCGGTCGCTACGGCTATGCCTATCCGCGCGTTCAGTCCCAGCCGGAAATCAACGATAGCGATAAGACCGTGAAGCTGCACGTCAACGTGGATGCGGGCAACCGCTACTACGTGCGTAAAATTCGCTTTGAAGGCAACGATACTTCGAAAGATGCCGTTCTGCGTCGCGAAATGCGTCAGATGGAAGGCGCCTGGCTGGGGAGCGACCTGGTCGATCAAGGTAAAGATCGTCTGAACCGCTTAGGCTACTTTGAAACGGTTGATACCGATACGCAGCGCGTACCGGGCAGCCCGGATCAGGTTGACGTTGTTTACAAGGTTAAAGAGCGTAACACCGGTAGCTTTAACTTCGGCGTTGGTTACGGTACTGAGAGCGGTGTGAGCTTCCAGGCCGGCGTTCAGCAGGATAACTGGTTAGGTACAGGTTATTCCGTTGGGATTAACGGTACCAAAAACGATTATCAGACCTATACTGAACTGTCGGTAACCAACCCGTACTTTACCGTGGACGGTGTCAGTCTCGGTGGTCGTGTCTTCTATAACGACTTTGATGCTAACGATGCCGACCTGTCTGACTATACCAATAAAAGTTATGGTACGGACCTCACGTTGGGCTTCCCGGTAAACGAATATAATTCGCTGCGTATGGGCTTGGGCTATGTGCATAACAAGCTGTCTAATATGCAACCCCAGGTGGCGATGGATCGTTACCTTGCATCAATGGGTACAGATAATACCAACAGCTTCTCTGCTGATGATTTCACCTTCAACTACGGTTGGACGTATAACAAGCTGGACCGTGGTTTCTTCCCGACCGAAGGTTCGCGCGTCAACCTGAATGGTAAAGTCACCATTCCCGGCTCTGATAACGAATACTATAAAGCGACGTTGGATACGGCAACCTATGTGCCGATTGATGACGATCACAAATGGGTAGTTTTGGGACGTACCAGACTGGGTTATGGTGACGGTATTGGAAGCAAAGAGATGCCGTTCTATGAGAACTTCTACGCGGGTGGTTCCAGTACCGTGCGTGGCTTCCAGTCTAATACCATCGGTCCGAAGGCGGTCTATAAATCTGGGGCCTATGCTGGGGATGATGATGACTACGAAGAGTGCTCTAATACTGATGGTAAAGACTGTAAATCTGACGATGCGGTCGGTGGTAACGCTATGGCGGTTGCCAGCCTGGAGCTGATCACCCCAACGCCGTTTATCAGTGATAAATATGCGAACTCGGTCCGTACTTCCGTCTTCTGGGATATGGGTACCGTATGGGATACGAACTGGCAGAATACCGCCGACACTCGAGCTATTGGCGTGCCGGACTACAGCGATCCGAACAACATTCGTATGTCTGCGGGTATCGCAGTACAGTGGATGTCGCCGTTAGGGCCGTTGGTATTCTCCTACGCCCAGCCGTTTAAAAAGTACGATGGAGACAAAGCTGAACAATTCCAGTTTAACATCGGTAAAACCTGGTAATTGTGTTAGCTACAATGGAATGTAAGTGCAGTATAGCGCTGACTATTGGCGATAGCTGAGGTTATCGCCTGGCCACGCAAATAACGGTACCCCTGGGTACTCATGGGATGGTAAGGAGTTAATTGTGAAAAAGTGGTTATTAGCTGCAGGTCTGGGTTTAGCAATGGTAACTTCCGCTCAGGCGGCAGATAAAATTGCAATGGTTAACATGAACAGCCTGTTCCAACAGGTTGCCCAGAAAACAGGCGTTTCTAACACGCTGGAAAACGAGTTCAAAGGCCGCGCGAGCGAGCTTCAGCGTATGGAAGGCGACCTGCAGTCTAAAATGCAGCGTCTGCAGTCCATGAAAGCGGGCTCTGACCGTACCAAACTGGAAAAAGACGTGATGGCGCAGCGCCAGACTTTCTCCCAGAAAGCACAGTCTTTCGAACAGGATCGTGCACGTCGTTCTAACGAAGAGCGCGGCAAGCTGGTGACTCGTATCCAGTCTGCTGTACAGAGCGTGGCTAAAGATCAGAGCATCGATCTGGTTGTTGACTCCAATGCCGTTGCATACAACAGCAGCGATGTAAAAGACATCACCGCTGACGTGCTGAAACAGGTTAAATAAGTAATGCCTTCAATTCGACTGGCTGATTTAGCCCAGCAGTTGGATGCAGAACTACACGGTGATGGCGATATCGTCATCACCGGCGTTGCGTCCATGCAGTCCGCTAAAGCGGGCCATATTACTTTCATGGTAAATCCAAAGTACCGTGAACACCTGGCCGCTTGCCAGGCCTCTGCCGTCGTGATGACGCAGGATGATTTGCCCTTTGCCCAGAGCGCCGCGCTGGTAGTGCGTAATCCCTACCTGACCTACGCGCGCATGGCTCAAATTCTTGATACCACGCCGCAGCCGGCGCAGGATATCGCACCCAGTGCGGTCATTGATGCTACGGCGAAGCTGGGTACCCACGTGGCTATTGGCCCGAATGCCGTTATTGAATCGGGCGTTGTGCTCGGTGACAACGTTATTATCGGTGCCGGATGCTTTGTTGGGAAAAATACGAAAATAGGTTCTGGCTCGCGTTTATGGGCCAATGTCAGCGTTTACCACGACATTGAGATTGGCGAAAATTGCCTGATCCAGTCCAGCACGGTGATCGGGGCAGATGGCTTTGGCTACGCTAACGATCGCGGTAACTGGGTAAAGATCCCACAGTTAGGTCGCGTGATTATTGGCGATCGCGTGGAGATCGGTGCTTGTACGACCATTGACCGTGGCGCGCTGGACGATACCGTCATCGGTAATGGTGTGATTATCGATAACCAGTGTCAAATTGCGCATAACGTGGTGATTGGCGACAATACCGCGGTTGCCGGCGGCGTGATCATGGCAGGCAGTCTGAAAATTGGCCGCTACTGCATGATTGGCGGAGCCAGCGTGATCAACGGGCATATGGAGATCTGCGATAAAGTCACCGTTACGGGGATGGGGATGGTTATGCGTCCTATCACCGAGCCAGGGGTTTACTCTTCAGGTATCCCGCTGCAGCCGAATAAGGTTTGGCGTAAAACGGCTGCGCTGGTTCTGAATATTGATGATATGAGCAAGCGTCTCAAAGCCATCGAGCGCAAGGTTAATCAGCAAGATTAGTGCTGCATCCAGCCACATTAAATTTTCGGCCTGTTGCATTCATGAGATTGCCGCAGGCCGTGTTATTATTGCCTTTTAGTATATTTAGACAGGAAGAGTATTTTGACTACTGACACTCATACTCTGCACATTGAAGAGATTCTGGAACTTCTGCCTCACCGTTACCCGTTCCTGCTGGTAGACCGTGTGCTGGATTTTGAAGAAGGTCGTTTTCTGCGCGCAGTAAAAAATGTTTCTGTAAATGAGCCGTTTTTCCAGGGGCATTTCCCTGGTAAGCCGATTTTACCGGGCGTACTGATTCTGGAAGCGATGGCTCAGGCTACCGGCATTCTGGCATTCAAAAGCGTTGGAAAACTGGAACCGGGCGAGCTGTATTACTTTGCCGGGATTGACGAAGCGCGTTTCAAACGTCCGGTCGTGCCTGGCGATCAGATGATTATGGAAGTCACTTTTGAGAAAACCCGCCGCGGCCTGACGCGTTTCAAAGGCGTTGCGCTGGTGGACGGAAAAGTGGTTTGCGAAGCAACGATGATGTGTGCCCGTAGCCGGGAGGCCTGATACGTGATTGATAAAACCGCCTTTATTCATCCTACCGCCATTGTAGAAGAAGGTGCCGTTGTTGGCGCTAACGTCCACATTGGCCCGTTTTGTATTGTTGGCGCTAACGTCGAAATCGGCGAAGGCACCGTACTGAAGTCTCACGTTGTCATTAATGGCCATACTAAAATTGGCCGCGACAATGAGATCTATCAGTTCGCTTCCATCGGTGAAGTTAACCAGGATCTGAAATATGCTGGCGAACCCACCCGCGTGGAAATTGGCGATCGCAACCGCATCCGCGAAAGCGTCACCATTCATCGTGGCACAGTACAGGGTGGTGGATTAACGAAGGTGGGCAGCGATAACCTGCTGATGATCAACGCCCACGTGGCGCACGATTGTACGTTGGGTGACCGCTGTATTCTGGCCAATAACGCAACGCTGGCGGGCCATGTTTCGCTGGATGATTTTGTTATCATCGGCGGCATGACCGCAGTGCATCAGTTCTGCATTATTGGCGCGCACGTGATGGTTGGCGGCTGCTCAGGCGTCGCGCAGGATGTGCCACCGTTTGTTATTGCTCAGGGCAACCATGCAACGCCGTTTGGCGTCAATATCGAAGGGTTGAAACGCCGCGGTTTCAGCCGTGAGGCGATCACCGCGATTCGTAACGCGTATAAGCTGCTGTACCGCAGCGGCAAAACGCTGGACGAAGCGAAACCCGAGATTGCCGAGCTGGCGGCACAGTACCCTGAAGTTCAGGCATTCAGCGACTTCTTTGCCCGCTCTACGCGCGGCCTGATTCGTTAATGACTGAATCGCGTCCCCTGACGATTGCCCTGGTCGCCGGAGAAACCTCCGGCGATATTCTTGGCGCAGGTCTTATTCGAGCGCTCAAATCCCGCATACCTGATGCCCGCTTTGTCGGTGTTGCCGGGCCATTGATGCAGGCCGAAGGCTGCGAAGCCTGGTATGAGATGGAAGAGCTGGCGGTGATGGGCATTGTGGAAGTGCTGGGTCGCCTGCGTCGACTGCTGCATATTCGCGCCGATCTTACCCGTCGATTCACCGAACTTAAGCCAGACGTTTTCGTTGGTATTGACGCCCCTGATTTCAATATTACCCTTGAAGGTAATCTCAAGAAGCAGGGTATCAAAACTATCCATTACGTCAGTCCGTCGGTGTGGGCATGGCGACAAAAACGCGTTTTCAAAATTGGCAGATCCACCGATCTGGTGCTGGCATTTCTGCCTTTCGAAAAAGCGTTTTATGACAAGTTTAACGTTCCCTGCCGGTTTATCGGTCACACGATGGCGGATGCGATGCCGCTGGATCCGGACAAAGGCGCCGCGCGCGACCGTTTGGGAATTGCCCGTGACGTACACTGTCTGGCGCTACTGCCCGGTAGCCGTGGGGCTGAAGTCGAGATGCTTAGCGCTGATTTCCTGAAAACGGCGCAGATCCTGCGAGGCTATTATCCTGACCTGGAAGTGGTTGTGCCTCTGGTCAACGCGAAGCGTCGGGAACAGTTCGAGCGTATTAAAGCAGAAACTGCGCCGGATCTCGCCGTGCATATGCTGGACGGTCAGGCGCGTGATGCGATGATCGCCAGCGATGCTGCGCTGCTGGCCTCGGGAACGGCGGCGCTGGAGTGTATGTTGGCCAAGTGCCCGATGGTGGTTGGTTATCGTATGAAGCCATTTACCTTCTGGTTAGCTAAGCGGCTGGTTAAAACCGACTATGTGTCGTTGCCAAATCTCCTGGCCGGGCGTGAGCTGGTCAAAGAGCTGCTGCAGGATGAGTGCCAGCCGCAGGCGTTAGCCGACGCGCTGAAGCCGCTGCTGGTCGATGGTAAAACCAGCCACGATATGCATGAAACCTTCCGCACCCTGCATCAGCAGATCCGCTGCAACGCTGATGAGCAGGCGGCGGACGCAGTACTGGAGTTAGCAAAATGATGGAATTTGTTTACCCGCATACCCATCTGGTTGCCGGAGTCGATGAAGTCGGACGCGGTCCGCTGGTTGGCGCGGTAGTGACTGCTGCGGTGATTCTTGACCCGGCAAAACCAATTGTGGGTCTTAATGATTCCAAAAAATTAAGTGAGAAACGTCGCCTTGCGCTATTTGATGAGATCAAAGAAAAAGCGCTGTGCTGGAGCCTCGGTCGTGCGGAGCCGCATGAGATCGATGAACTGAATATTTTGCACGCTACCATGCTGGCAATGCAGCGTGCTGTTGCGGGTTTGAGTATTTCCCCTGAGTTTGTTCTTATTGATGGTAACCGCTGTCCGCCGCTACCTGTACCTTCGCTGGCTGTTGTTAAAGGCGATAGTCGAGTAGCGGAAATCAGCGCCGCGTCTATTCTGGCGAAAGTGACGCGCGATGCTGAAATGACCGAACTGGATCGGCAATTCCCCCAGTACGGTTTTGCACAACACAAAGGTTATCCCACCGCTTTTCATCTGCAAAAGCTGCTGGAACATGGCGTAATCGAACAATATCGGCGCAGCTTTGGCCCGGTAAAACGCGCGCTGGGCCTGGCGTCCTGAACTGACACGCAAGCAATTAAGTAACGCGGAATCTGAAGATGGCTGAACCACGTTTCGTACACCTGCGGGTGCACAGCGACTATTCCATGATCGATGGCCTGGCGAAAACCGGGCCGTTAGTGAAAAAGGCGGCCGCGCTCGGTATGCCTGCGCTGGCGATCACTGATTTTACCAACCTTTGCGGGCTGGTGAAGTTCTACGGAACGGGACATGGTGCCGGGATTAAACCGATTGTTGGCGCTGATTTTCACGTCCAGAGCGAGCTGCTTGGCGATGAGCTGAGCCAGCTAACGGTGCTGGCTGCTAACAATGTTGGCTATCAGAATCTAACGCTGCTTATCTCAAAGGCTTACCAGCGCGGCTACGGTGCAGCAGGCCCGATTATCGACCGCGACTGGCTGGTTGAACTAAAAGAAGGGCTAATTTTGCTCTCCGGCGGGCGTATGGGCGACGTGGGCCGCAGCTTGCTGCGCGGAAATATGGCGCTTGTGGATCAGTGCGTTGATTTTTATGAAGAACATTTTCCGGACTGTTATTTCCTTGAGCTAATTCGTACCGGTCGTCAGGATGAAGAATCCTATTTGCATGCCGCGGTGGAACTGGCGGAAAACCGGGGCCTGCCGGTGGTGGCGACCAACGATGTTCGCTTCCTCGAACCGGGCGACTTCGACGCCCATGAAATCCGCGTGGCTATCCACGACGGTTTTACTTTGGATGACCCTAAGCGCCCGCGTAACTACTCCTCGCAGCAGTATATGCGCAGCGAAGAAGAGATGTGCGAGCTGTTTTCCGATATTCCCGAAGCGCTGGAAAATACCGTTGAAATCGCGAAACGCTGTAACGTAACCGTGCGTCTCGGCGAATACTTCCTGCCGCAGTTCCCGACCGGAGACATGACCACCGAAGATTATCTGGTTAAGAAATCCAAGGAGGGTCTGGAAGAGCGTCTGGAGTTCCTGTTCCCCGATCCGGATGAACGGAGTCAACGCCGTCCTGAATATGATGAGCGCCTGGACATTGAGCTGCAGGTTATTAACCAGATGGGGTTCCCGGGTTACTTCCTGATCGTTATGGAATTTATCCAGTGGTCGAAAGATAACGGCGTGCCGGTTGGGCCGGGACGTGGTTCCGGTGCGGGTTCGCTGGTGGCCTATGCGCTGAAAATTACCGACCTTGACCCGCTGGAATTTGACCTGCTGTTCGAACGTTTCCTTAACCCGGAACGTGTTTCCATGCCCGACTTCGACGTTGACTTCTGCATGGAGAAACGCGACCAGGTGATTGAACACGTTGCGGACATGTACGGTCGCGATGCGGTATCGCAAATTATCACCTTTGGTACCATGGCAGCGAAAGCGGTTATCCGCGACGTGGGCCGTGTTCTGGGCCACCCGTACGGCTTTGTAGACCGTATCTCCAAACTGGTGCCGCCCGATCCGGGCATGACGCTGGCTAAAGCGTTTGAAGCCGAACCGCAGCTGCCTGAAATTTATGAGGCGGATGAAGAGGTTAAAGCGCTGATTGATATGGCGCGTAAGCTTGAAGGGGTCACCCGTAACGCCGGTAAACATGCGGGTGGGGTGGTGATCGCACCGACGAAAATTACCGATTTTGCGCCGCTTTACTGCGATGAGGCGGGTCAGCATCCGGTTACTCAGTTCGATAAGAACGATGTGGAATACGCCGGGCTGGTGAAGTTTGACTTCCTCGGCCTGCGAACGTTGACCATCATTAACTGGGCGCTGGAGATGATCAACGCCCGCCGCGAGAAGAACGGCGAGCCACCGTTGGATATCGCCGCTATCCCGCTGGATGATAAGAAAAGCTTCGACATGCTGCAACGTTCGGAAACCACTGCGGTATTCCAGCTTGAATCGCGTGGCATGAAGGATCTGATCAAACGTCTGCAGCCCGACTGCTTCGAAGATATGATAGCCCTTGTAGCCCTGTTCCGTCCTGGCCCGCTGCAATCGGGGATGGTAGATAACTTTATCGACCGTAAGCACGGGCGCGAAGAGATATCGTACCCGGACGTACAGTGGCAGCACGAATGTCTGAAACCGGTACTGGAGCCAACCTACGGCATCATTCTGTACCAGGAACAGGTCATGCAGATTGCCCAGGAGCTTTCCGGCTATACCCTCGGCGGCGCTGACATGCTGCGTCGTGCGATGGGTAAGAAAAAACCGGAAGAGATGGCCAAGCAGCGCGGCACCTTTGAAGAAGGGGCGAAAAAGCGCGGCGTTGATGGCGAGCTGGCGATGAAAATCTTTGACCTGGTGGAGAAATTCGCCGGTTATGGGTTTAACAAATCGCACTCCGCCGCTTATGCTTTAGTTTCTTACCAGACGCTGTGGCTGAAGGCGCACTATCCGGCCGAGTTTATGGCGGCGGTAATGACCGCCGATATGGATAACACCGAGAAGGTCGTTGGGCTGGTGGATGAATGCTGGCGAATGGGGCTGAAAATCCTGCCGCCGGATATTAACTCCGGCCTGTACCATTTCCACGTTAACGACGATGGTGAAATCGTTTACGGTATCGGCGCGATTAAAGGCGTCGGCGAAGGCCCAATTGAAGCGATTATTGAAGCCCGTAATCAGGGCGGCTATTTCCGCGAATTATTCGATCTTTGCGCGCGTACGGATATTAAAAAGCTCAACCGTCGGGTGCTGGAAAAACTGATTATGTCCGGGGCTTTTGACCGCCTCGGGCCGCATCGCGCGGCGTTGATGAATTCACTGAGCGATGCGCTGAAGGCTGCCGATCAGCATGCTAAAGCCGAAGCTATTGGTCAGGCTGATATGTTTGGCGTGCTGGCGGAAGAGCCGGAACAAATTGAACAATCCTACGCCAGCTGCCAGCCCTGGCCGGAGCAGGTGGTGCTGGATGGCGAAAGGGAGACCCTGGGGCTCTATCTGACCGGGCACCCGATTAACCAGTATTTGAAAGAGATCGAGCGCTATGTTGGCGGCGTACGACTCAAAGACATGCATCCGACCGATCGTGGTAAAGTGACCACGGCGGCGGGGCTCGTTATTGCCGCGCGGGTCATGGTCACCAAGCGCGGTAATCGTATCGGCATCTGTACGCTGGATGACCGTTCCGGGCGTCTGGAGGTGATGTTATTCACCGACGCCCTGGATAAATACCAGCAATTGCTGGAAAAAGACCGCATACTTATCGTCAGCGGACAGGTCAGCTTTGATGACTTCAGCGGGGGGCTTAAAATGACCGCTCGTGAAGTCATGGACATTGACGAAGCCCGGGAAAAATATGCTCGCGGGCTTGCTATCTCGCTGACGGACAGGCAAATTGATGACCAGCTTTTAAACCGACTCCGTCAGTCTCTGGAACCCCATCGTTCGGGAACCATTCCAGTACACCTCTATTATCAGAGGGCGGATGCGCGCGCGCGGTTGCGTTTTGGCGCAACATGGCGCGTCTCTCCGAGCGATCGTTTACTTAACGATCTGCGTGGCCTTATCGGCTCGGAGCAGGTGGAACTGGAGTTTGACTAATACAGGAATACTATGAGTCTGAATTTCCTTGATTTTGAACAGCCGATTGCAGAGCTGGAAGCGAAAATCGATTCTCTGACTGCGGTAAGCCGCCAGGATGAGAAACTGGATATTAATATCGATGAAGAAGTGCATCGACTGCGTGAAAAAAGCGTAGAGTTGACGCGCAAGATCTTCGCCGATCTTGGTGCATGGCAGGTAGCCCAGTTGGCTCGTCATCCACGTCGCCCATACACCCTGGATTATGTCCGCCTGGCTTTCGATGAATTCGACGAACTGGCTGGCGATCGCGCCTACGCTGACGATAAAGCTATCGTTGGCGGGATTGCGCGTCTGGATGGGCGCCCGGTGATGATTATCGGCCACCAGAAAGGGCGCGAAACCAAAGAGAAAATTCGCCGCAACTTCGGTATGCCTGCTCCGGAAGGCTATCGTAAGGCGCTGCGCCTGATGGAGATGGCTGAGCGCTTCAAAATGCCCATCATCACCTTTATCGACACCCCAGGAGCCTATCCGGGAGTTGGCGCAGAAGAACGCGGTCAGTCTGAAGCGATTGCCCGTAACCTGCGTGAAATGTCGCGCTTGAGCGTACCGGTTATCTGTACCGTTATCGGTGAAGGTGGTTCCGGCGGCGCGCTGGCGATTGGCGTGGGCGATAAAGTGAATATGCTGCAGTACAGCACTTATTCCGTTATCTCCCCGGAAGGCTGTGCGTCCATTCTGTGGAAAAGCGCCGATAAAGCGCCGCTGGCCGCTGAAGCGATGGGGATTGTTGCCCCGCGTCTGAAAGAGCTGAAGCTGATTGATTCCATCATTCCTGAGCCGCTGGGCGGCGCGCACCGTAATCCGGAAGTGATGGCGGCCTCATTGAAAGAACAACTGCTGGCCGATCTGGCTGACCTCGACGTGCTGGGCGAAGAAGAGCTGCTCAACCGTCGCTATCAGCGTCTGATGAGCTACGGCTACGCCTGATTATTAATCTCATATTTTATCTCTAAGGGTCGGATTTTCCGGCCCTTTTTTTATGTGTTGTTTACTGATGCGAGATGAGATCAGCGAGAGGTAATGTGATTAGCGGATGATGCCCGTCTCCCCTAAAACTGCAGCAACTGCCAGGTATTGCGACCCGGCAGGCAGTTAACAAGGATAAAGGAGAAATACTATGGCATTGTATAAAACCGTCGCATTGAGCGCCGTGGCCGCAGGGATCATGTTAAGCCTGGGGGCCGCACAGGCCGCACCGTTGCTTGGCGCAACGGAAGCGACAACCATTAAGGCGAGCGATCTGGCCGCTAAAGAAAAGGCATTAACCGATTTTCCGCTGATGGAATCGGTAAAATCATCGATTCAAACGCTGCCTAACAGCGAAGTTGAAAAAATCGAACCGGGTCTGGTGAGCAATCCGGCAAACGTTAAGCGTGTGGAAAGCATGCTGTCTGAACAGGATTGGGAATATCTGTTCCCGATGCGCGCTGCAGAATATACATACTCTAACTTTCTGAAAGCTATCGGTAAATTCCCGGCTGTTTGCGGTACTTATACCGATGGGCGTGACAGCGATGCTATCTGCCGTAAATCCCTGGCAACTATGTTTGCCCACTTTGCCCAGGAAACCGGCGGTCATGAAAGCTGGCGCGATATTCCCGAGTGGCGTCAGGCGCTGGTCTATCTGCGAGAGGTGGGTTGGGTAGAAGGCCAGAAAGGCGGCTACAACGGTGAATGTAACCCGGATATCTGGCAGGGGCAGACCTGGCCTTGCGGCAAAGATAAGGACGGCGACTACCTGAGCTACTTTGGCCGCGGCGCGAAGCAGCTCTCCTATAACTACAACTACGGTCCGTTCTCCGATGCCATGTACGATGGCGACGTCCGTCCGCTGCTGGATAAACCTGAACTGGTAGCGGATACCTGGATGAACCTGGCAAGCGCTGTCTTCTTCTTCGTTTACCCGCAGCCGCCGAAACCTTCTATGTTGCACGTGATCGACGGGACCTGGGTGCCTAATGACCATGATAAATCGAACGGTCTGGTTGAAGGTTTTGGGGTTACCATTCAGATTATTAACGGTGGCGTTGAATGCGGCGGGGCGGATGAGAATGCACAGTCTCTGAACCGTATTGCCTACTACAAAGAGTTTGCAAACTACCTGAAAGTGCCAATTGCCGATGATGAAGTACTTGGCTGTAAGAACATGAAGCAGTTTGATGAAGGTGGCGCAGGCGCATTACCGATTTATTGGGAAGAAGATTGGGGATGGAGCGCGGATACCTCTGACGGCAAAACTAACGCTTGCCAACTGGTGGGCTACCAGACGCCGTATACCGCCTTTAAAGCGGGCGACTATGCGAAATGTGTCCAGAGCCACTTTAACGTCAACATCGTAGATGATAGCGGTCAGGCCGATACGACGACTGATACGACCGACGATACCACGCCAGCGCCGGAAACTAACGTTGCGCCCGTTGCTCGTATTTCTGGACCAATTGGTGCCATTGAAGCGGGTGCCCAGGTTTCCCTGAGTGCAGAAAGTTCTACCGATGCCAACGGCGACAAGCTGACCTATACCTGGATGTCGCAGGATGGTCAGACTGTCAGCGGTCAGGATAAAGCAGTAGTGACCTTTACCGCGCCGGAGAAAGATCAGGATGCTCAGTACGTGGTTAGTTTGACGGTGAGCGATGGTACGCTGTCCAGTATCACAACGTATACTTTGAACGTGAAAGCTAAAGCCGCAGCGGATGAAGCAACCGGTGAAACTGATGGCGGTAGCATTAGCTATCCTTCCTGGAGCAGCACCCAGACCTGGAAAGCGGGTGATATTGTTAATAACCACGGCGCGCTATACCAGTGTAAACCACTGCCGGAAGGCGCATGGTGCAACAGTGCTCCGACCTACTATGAGCCTGGTGCTGGTATTGCCTGGGGCGATGCGTGGAAAGCGTTGTAATATAGATAAATCCGCCAGTGTTTAGCGCTGGCGGGTGTTATTATGCTTTCCTTAGGTAAATTCCTGGAGGAAAGCGTGAATATCATTGCGATCATGGGACCCCACGGCGTCTATTATAAAGACGAACCGATCAAAGAGCTGGAAGCCGCCCTGCAACGGCAAGGCTTCCAGACCATCTGGCCGCAAAATAGCGCCGACCTTTTGCAGTTCATCGAGCATAATCCGCGGATCTGCGGGGTTATTTTTGATTGGGATGAATATAGCGTTGACCTGTGCAGCGATATTAATCGCTTAAATGAGTATCTGCCGCTTTACGCGTTTATCAACGCGCATTCGACGATGGATGTCAGCAGTCAGGACCTGCGTATGACGCTATGGTTCTTTGAATACGCTCTCGGGCTTTCTGAGGAAATTGCGACCCGCATCGGCCAGTACACCCGCGAATACCTTGACAACATTACCCCGCCGTTTACCAAAGCATTATTTAACTATGTCCAGGAAGGGAAATATACCTTCTGTACGCCGGGGCATATGGGCGGCTCGGCCTATCAAAAAAGTCCGGTTGGCTGCCTGTTTTATGATTTCTTCGGCGGGAATACCCTAAAAGCTGATGTCTCTATCTCCGTGACGGAACTGGGGTCTCTACTTGATCATAGCGGCCCGCATCTGGAAGCTGAAGAGTATATCGCCCGCGCTTTCGGGGCAGAGCAAAGCTACATGGTGACTAACGGCACCTCGACGTCGAATAAAATTGTCGGTATGTATTCCGCTCCGGCGGGAAGTACCCTGCTTATCGATCGCAACTGCCATAAATCGTTGGCTCATTTATTGATGATGAGCGATGTGGTGCCGCTGTGGCTAAAACCGACGCGCAACGCGTTGGGGATCCTCGGCGGTATTCCGAAGCGTGAATTTACCCGCGATAACATTCAGCAAAAAGTGAATGCTACTGGCGGTGCCGGGTGGCCAGTACATGCGGTGATCACTAACTCCACCTATGACGGGCTGCTGTATAACACCACCTGGATCAAAGAGACCCTCGACGTGCCGTCAATCCACTTTGACTCAGCCTGGGTGCCCTATACCCATTTTCACCCGATTTATCAGGGCAAAAGCGGAATGAGCGGCGACCGCATTCCGGGGAAAGTTATTTTTGAAACGCAGTCGACGCATAAAATGCTGGCCGCGTTATCGCAGGCTTCGCTTATCCATATTAAAGGTCGCTACGATGAAGATACCTTTAATGAAGCCTTTATGATGCACACCTCGACCTCCCCGAGCTACCCGATCGTTGCCTCTATTGAAACGGCAGCCGCAATGCTGCGCGGTAATTCCGGCAGGCGGCTAATCCAGCGTTCAATTGAACGGGCGCTGGATTTCCGCAAAGAGGTTCAGCGGTTGCGCGAAGAGTCTGACGGCTGGTTCTTTGATATCTGGCAGCCGGAAGAGATTGATGAAGCCCTGTGCTGGTCAGTTTCCCCCGGTGAACAGTGGCATGGTTTTCAGGATGCCGATGAAGACCACATGTTCCTTGACCCGGTGAAGGTGACGATTCTGACGCCCGGTATGGATGAACAGGGCAATATGGATAGCGAAGGTATACCGGCCGCGCTGGTGGCGAAATTCCTTGATGAACGTGGCGTTGTGGTCGAGAAAACGGGGCCGTACAACCTGTTGTTTCTATTCAGTATAGGGATTGATAAAACCCGAGCTATGGGATTATTGCGCGGATTGACCGAGTTTAAACGCTCTTACGATCTGAATTTGCGGGTGAAGAATATGCTGCCGGATCTCTATGCGGAAGATCCGGATTTTTATCGCAATATGCGCATTCAGGATCTGGCGCAGGGCATTCATCGGCTGATTCGCCAGCACCAGCTTTCGCAGCTGATGCTCAGCGCTTTCGATGTTTTGCCGGAGATGAAAATGACGCCACACCAGGCCTGGCAGCGGCAGATTAAAGGTGAAGTGGAAACCATTGAACTGGAAAATCTGGTTGGACGAATTTCGGCGAATATGATCCTGCCGTACCCTCCTGGCGTGCCGTTATTGATGCCGGGTGAGATGATCACCGAGGAGAGCCGCGCGGTGCTCGATTTTCTGTTGATGCTGTGTTCAATTGGCCGCCATTATCCGGGCTTTGAAACGGATATCCATGGTGCGAAACGTGATGAAGATGGCGTGTACCACGTTCGAGTCTTAAAAAATGACTAAGCGCTTGCGCAATAATGAACTGAGCGAGTAACGTTATCGGCTTCAACTGGAGGAGTTTTACCATGCTGGGTTTAAAACGGGTTCACCATATTGCCATCATTGCGACGGATTATGCGAAAAGTAAGGCGTTCTACTGCGACATTCTTGGTTTTACTCTCCAGGGCGAGTTTTACCGTGAAGAGCGCGATTCATGGAAGGGCGATCTGGCGCTGAATGGCGAATATGTCATTGAACTGTTTTCTTTCCCGTTTCCTCCTTCACGTCCGAGCCGTCCTGAGGCCTGCGGCTTACGTCATCTGGCGTTTAGCGTTGATGATATTGACGCGGCCGTTGCTCACCTTGAAGCGCATGGCGTCACTTGTGAAGGTATTCGTATCGATCCGTTCACCGATAAACGTTTTACCTTTTTTAACGATCCAGACGGGCTGCCGCTGGAGATTTATCAACAGTAATTCTTGTCAGAGCGTGTCCCGCCGGGTAACGTGCCGGACACGCTTTCCTCTGTTAGTACTCTCATGATGATAATCCCGGATATTGCGCAAAAGCTCCAACCGCACCGCCAGTTTTTGCTGGCCTTCAGCGGCGGGCTGGATTCGACAGTTCTTTTACACCGCCTGGTTTGCTGGCGTGAACAGGATCCAACGATTCAACTGCGAGCAATTCATATTCACCACGGACTCAGCGCTAATGCCGACGGCTGGGTGGCGCACTGCCAGCAAATTTGCCAGCAATGGCAGGTGCCGCTTTTAGTCGAACGGGTTGTGCTTGCGGATGAAGGGCTGGGGATTGAGGCCCATGCGCGTCAGGCGCGCTATCAGGCGTTTCGTGCGGCTCTTGCGCCTGGCGAAGTGCTGGTCACCGCGCAGCATCTTGACGATCAGTGTGAAACCTTTCTGTTGGCGCTGAAGCGGGGGAGTGGTCCTACAGGGCTTTCGGCGATGGCCGGCGAGTCTGATTTTGCCGGAACGAAACTGCTGCGTCCGCTGCTCGATGAACGCCGAGACGCGTTACACCAGTGGGCGATGGACCAACAGCTCACCTGGATTGAAGACGAAAGTAATCAGGATGACGCTTATGACCGCAACTTTCTTCGTTTGCGGATAGTTCCGCAGATCTGCGCGCGCTGGCCGCACTTTGCTGAGGCCGTCGCGCGTAGCGCCAGCCTGTGCGGCGAACAGGAACAACTGCTGGATGAGATGTTAGCGGAGGAGCTGGCGACGCTGGTTGACGAGGGGGGCGCGTTGGCAATCGAACCCTTGATGACCATGAGCGCGCCGCGTCGGGCCGCGCTGCTACGCCGTTGGCTGGCAGGGCATCATGCGCCGATGCCTTCACGTGAGGTACCGGAGCGAATCTGGCGTGAGGTCGCGCAGGCCCGGGAAGACGCTTTCCCCTGTCTGCGCCTTGGTCAATTTACCGTCCGTCGCTATCAGCAGCGGCTGTATTGGGTTAAGTACGTTCCAGGTCAGAGTGAGACGGTGCTGGAGTGGGGGGATATCGCTAAGCCTCTGCTACTACCTGATAGCCTCGGTGAGCTGGCGTTACTGCCCGGAGGACCATTGCGCAGGCCGCACACAGGAGAAGCGGTAAGCATCCGCTTTCGCGCCAGCGGTAATCTGCATATTGTGGGCCGGCACGGTGGGCGTAAGCTGAAAAAAATCTGGCAAGAGCTGGGCGTTGCCCCCTGGCGTCGCGATACCACGCCGTTACTGTTTTATGGCGAAACGCTAATCGCCGCGGCAGATGGTCTGTTTGTCACCGAGGATGGGAAAGTTCAGGAAGGTGAAGGTGTGCAGATGCTATGGAGGAAAACGGGCGGCTGAGCCACCCGTTTTGATTCAGGATTCGCTGACGACTACCGTACCGATTTCCGGATGGCTGAAGCTGGCGATTTTATCCAGACGCAGCTCGCGGACGTCGCCGGCGAGTTCCACAACCAGATACTCGATATTTTTGCGCGAGATAAGATCGTTGGCCTTCGCTTGTAACTGTTCGCCATCTTTTAGCGCCAGCGCCAGGACCAGATGGTGCTGACAGGCAAGCTCGAGGTTGTCATAATCATCGCAATTGATGGGTTGATAAGTATCATTCATTGACATAATCGCTCACCAGTAAGTTTGCCGCCGCATATGCGGCCTTTTCCCTGACTGACTCAGCAAGGGCTTGATCCGCCGCAACCTCATTCAATACTTTCAACACGCAACCGAGCGCATCCGGGATATACCCCAGATCCCCGCTGGCTATTTCCGCATACCGCTTGCGTATTAACTCACAATATTTGTCCACATGCCCTCCTGTCAGCGTTCTGACTTAACCGTGGGATGTAAGTTTAAGCCTACGAAGATAAACTCTGTTTAGCAAGGTGACTATACCATAGTCATTTAAGCAATATCAGCAGGATGAAAGGGGAACCTTTGATTGCTGACAGCCTTTTGTCGCTAGTTTAGCTACAATGTACGCCATTTTTATCAGGAGTTTACTCATGGCGCTAAAAGCGACTATTTATAAGGCGACGGTGAATGTAGCCGACCTTGACCGCAACCAGTTTCTGGATGCCAGCTTGACGCTTGCCCAGCATCCGTCAGAAACCCAGGAGCGCATGATGCTGCGCCTGCTGGCGTGGATTAAATACGCCGACGAGCGTCTGCAGTTTACCCGCGGTTTGTCTTCCGACGATGAAGCGGAACTTTGGCTGCTTAACGATCATCTGGGCGTGGATCTGTGGATTGAACTAGGGCTGCCGGATGAGCGGCGGATTAAAAAAGCCTGCTCGCGGGCGCAAGAGGTGGCGCTGTTTGCCTATAATAGTCGAGCGGCAGAAATTTGGTGGCAGCAGAATAAGAGCAAAATGGCACAGTTTTCAAAGCTGACGGTGTGGTATTTAGATGATACTCAGCTGGCACAGCTCAGCGCTTTTGCCGATCGTACGATGTCGCTACAGGCGACCATCCAGGACGGCAGTATCTGGTTATCTGATGCTAAGAATAATCTGGAAATTCATTTGACGGCCTGGCAAACACCAGCATGATTACGATTAGCCGCAGCGTAGCGATTGCGGATGAAGAGGTTTCACTTTCCGGGATACGCGCGCAGGGCGCGGGCGGTCAGCACGTCAATAAGGCATCAACGGCAATTCATTTGCGCTTTGATATCAAAGCATCGAGCCTGCCAGAGCATTATAAGGCGCGTCTGCTTACCGCCAGCCACCACTTAATTTCTGCCGATGGTGTGGTTATCATTAAGGCTCAGGAATATCGCAGCCAGGAAATGAATCGCGAAGCGGCGATAGTTCGTCTGGTTGCTTTAATACAAGAATTAACCGCAGTGCAAAAGCGTCGCCGGGAGACGCGACCGACTCGGGCGTCAAAAGAGCGTCGGCTTGCTTCGAAGGCGCAGAAGTCCTCAGTCAAAGCGCTGCGTGGGAAAGTTCGCCCTTAAGGGTATGGCGAACCGGTGGAATGGATGATAAGGAATTTACAGTGAAGAAAATCGTATTCTCAGTCGTGGCGGCCTGTTCGCTTTTTGCCTTATTCGGCTGTAACCATCGCTCGGAAGTAGAAGCGATACAGCCAGCGCCGATGGAAGAACTAAAACCAATGCAGCAAAGCTGGCGAGGCGTGCTGCCGTGCGCCGACTGCGAAGGCATCGAAACCTCGCTCTTTCTTGAGAAAGACGGCACCTGGGTAATGAATGAACGCTATCAGGGCGTGAGTCGTGAACCTTCCTCTTTTGCGTCATACGGTAGCTGGGCGCGTACGGCCGATAAGCTGGTGCTGACCGATAGCAAAGGTGAGAAGTCCTATTACCGGGCGAAGGGCGACAAGCTGGAGATGCTCGATCGCGATGGTAACCCAATAGAGTCGACGTTGAATTACACGCTTGAATCCGTCAAAGCCAGCCTGCCGATTACGCCGATGGCGATGCGTGGAATGTACTTCTATATGGCGGATGCCGCGACCTTTACCGATTGCGCCACCGGTAAGCGGGTGGCTGTCGCGAATAATGCTCAGCTTGAGCGCGATTATGCCGCCGCGCGCGGGACGGATACCCGTCCGGTACTGCTGGTGGTTGAGGGGCACTTTACGCTTGACGCAAATCCGGATTCGGGAGCGCCGGTGAAAGTGCTGGCAGTCGATTCGGCAGGGAAGTTTTACCAAAACGAAGACTGCAATTCTCGTTAATTAAGCCCTACGAGGCGGCTTGTCTTAATATAAATTCCCAACTTAAGATGCCCGACATACTGCAATTGTGTTTCGGGCTTAAAGTTTGCTACATCACCCTCGCGCATATGCAGCAGGTCTGATGGGCTAATCCAGCCCGGTTGGGCCATCGTCAGCGGGTGTCCGGCCTTCGCGAAGGCATCGCTGACAAACTCAGAACAAAACCAGGCTTTCTTCTCTGCGCTATCCGCATCGCTGAGCTGCGCTTTGGCCAGGCCATTAACGCACTGTTGGCGAAAATCTCTGGAGAATGGATTCAGGGAGCACAGTTGTTTTGTCACCATAAAGGGCACAAATTCAATGATGCCGCGGTAATTGTAGCCACTGTCTCTGTTTTTATACGCGAAGTTTTTAATGCCTGCGGCCTGTTGCGGCGTGAGGGTCGGCGCTCTTAGCGCAAACAGTTTATCGCTGTGCTGCATGGCTTGCTGAAGGGAAACAATCTGAACCCCTGCGCCGGTTGCTTCGGCAACCTGGTTATCACCGATATAGATAGCGACATGGCTAACGGAAGAGGTGCTAAAAGCACGGATCCCTAATGATGTCACGCCAATACTGGAAGAGAAAAGGAGGTCGCCGGGACGCAGGTCTTGTTCACTAATCTCAAGCAACGTTTTGTTGGTTACTGAGCCCTGACGCTGAAATTTTATTGCCCATTGCGTTGATTGCGGGTTAATGGCGGATGCTGAAGACTCTGGCTGGCCTACGTCCATTGTGCAGGCGGAAAGCAATATCAATGCGGGAATAAGCAGGCAGCAATCTGCCACTCGTTTAGCCATGATTACAATCCTTGTAAAAAAAGAGGCTCTGGAAACCAGAGCCTCAGTTGGCGTTAACCTTTAATTTGTTGTACCAGGTAACTCACGATATCGCCGGTTTTAATCAGCTGCTTCTCGCCGCTGCGGCGATATTTGTATTCGATATCGTCGTTGTCGAGGTTACGATCGCCCAGCACGATGGTGTGCGGAATACCGATAAGTTCCATATCGGCGAACATCACGCCTGGACGCTCTTTACGGTCGTCCATCAGTACCTCAATGCCCTGGGCGGTCAGCTCTGCGTACAGCTTCTCGGCCAGCTCCTGCACGCGGTAGGACTTGTGCATGTTCATCGGCAGAATCGCCACCTGGAACGGCGCGATAGCTTCTGGCCACAGGATCCCGCGATCGTCAAAGTTCTGCTCGATGGCTGCTGCCACCACACGAGTCACCCCGATACCGTAGCAACCCATCGTCAGAATCTGGTTACGGCCATCCTCGCCCTGTACGGAGGCTTTCATCGCTTCCGAGTACTTGGTACCCAACTGGAAGATGTGACCGACTTCGATGCCGCGTTTAATCAGCAGCGTACCTTTACCGTCCGGGCTTGGATCGCCTGCGACGACGTTGCGGATATCCGCAACTTCCGGGGTTGCGACGTCGCGATCCCAGTTGATACCGAAGTAGTGTTTGCCGTCGATATTTGCACCTGCGGCGAAATCGCTCATGGCGGCAACGGTACGGTCAACAATGACCGGAACCGGCATGTTAACCGGACCCAGAGAACCTGGGCCTGCTTTCACCAGCGCGCGGATCTCTTCTTCCGTTGCGAAGGTCAGCGGGCTGGCAACCTGCGGCAGTTTTTCGGCTTTCACTTCATTTAGCTCGTGATCGCCGCGAACCAGCAGGGCAATCAGCGGAGATTTGCTATCTTCTACCGCTTTTACCAGCAGGGTTTTCACGGTTTTCTCGATTGGCAGGTTGAACTGCTCAACCAGCTCGGCGATGGTTTTCGCGTTCGGCGTATCGACCAGGGTCATTTCCTGAGTGGCAGCTGCGCGAGGCTCTTTCGGCGCAACGGCTTCAGCAAATTCAATGTTGGCCGCATAGTCGGAAGAGTCAGAGAAGATCACGTCATCTTCGCCACTCTGCGCCAGTACCTGGAACTCGTGGGAGGCACTGCCGCCGATAGAACCGGTGTCAGCCTGTACCGCGCGGAAATCCAGCCCCATACGGCTGAAGATCTTGCTGTACGCAGCGTACATCGCGTCGTAGGTCTCCTGCAGGGATTCCTGAGAAGTATGGAAAGAGTAAGCATCTTTCATCAGGAATTCGCGGGAGCGCATTACGCCAAAGCGCGGGCGCACTTCGTCGCGGAATTTGGTCTGGATCTGATAGAAGTTCAGCGGCAGCTGTTTGTAAGAGCTGAGCTCGTTACGAATCAGGTCGGTGATGACTTCTTCATGCGTTGGGCCGAGTACGAACGGACGATCGCCACGGTCAGCAATACGCAGCAGCTCCGGGCCATACTGTTCCCAACGACCGCTCTCTTCCCACAGCTCTGATGGCTGAACTACCGGCATTAACACCTCGATCGCACCGGCGTTGTTCATCTCTTCACGCACGATTTTTTCGACTTTTCTCAGAACGCGCACGCCGGTCGGCAGCCAGGTGTATAACCCGGAGGCCAGCTTGCGGATCATCCCGGCGCGCAGCATCAGCTGATGGCTGATAACCTCGGCGTCGGCAGGTGTCTCCTTCAGAGTGGAGAGCAGGTATTTGCTAGTACGCATGTTGTTACGGTTCCATTTGGACGATCGATACAGGCTGGAAGCCAGCCTGACACAAAAAAAGTGGTTTAGTTTACCAGTGTGGCAAAGATGCCAAAAGAGAGGAAAATAAAATTAGCGTGGTTCGAGAGAAAAGACCTCAAAACCGGACGAAATCACTCTCCAGCGCACGTTAAAATCGAGCAGCCAGACGGCGTAGGTTTTTCCTGCCTCTTCTTCTTTACGATATGCCGGCCGCGGGTCTTGCGCCAGAACCTCGGTAATAAACAGCTTGAGCCGCGGATAGCGTTTTTCCAGGGCCAGGATCTGGGATTCCGTTTCTGGTGTAAAGCTCACCGTCATTTCCGCCTGCGGAGCCTGCTGGGCATAGCTGGCGCAGGCATCCGGCAGCGCTTCGGCAAAGGGCAGGTAAGGCTTGATGTCCACGACCGGCGTTCCGTCCACCAGGTCCAGACTGCCCAACTCAAGAACGACAAGTTCTTTCTGGCAGCGAATACCTTTTAGCTCGACCAGTGACATACCGATGGGGTTAGGGCGAAAGGTTGAACGGGTGGCGAAAACGCCCATTCGCGCATTGCCTCCGAGGCGGGGAGGACGCACTGTCGGGCGCCAGCCGCCTTCCATCGTTTGATGGAAAACAAACAGTACCCAGAGATGACTGAAGCTTTCCAGGCCGCGCACGGCGTCGGCCTGGTTATAGGGGGGCAGAAGATGTAATTCACCGCCGCCGTTTTTGACCAATCCAGGCTGGCGAGGAACGGCAAATTTTTCTTTATAGGGCGATCGAATAACGCCTATCTGCGCAAACTGAAAAGCACTCATTGCGCCGTAACGTTAAGAGCCGAACCAAGGCAGACCGCCTGACGATAGCAGCCAGGGGTTCCGCTGGTGACTTCGCAGCGGTGCAGCAGCACGGCATTGGCTTTCATTTTGGCCGCATTAATTTGCAGACGCTTGCGGGCTGTCGGAATATTTGGGGGAGAATCCTGATTTGAGGCTTGGCATGATTCACCAGTCACTTCTCCCAGCTCGCGGAAAGGTTTACCCACCAGTTCAGTTGCATCGGTATAGATTCTTACCGGGGCCGGGCGCGTCGCTTTGGGTTTTGCCGGTTCCGATTTGGCTGGCGGAGTTACGTTGCTTTGTACAGGCTCGACGGGAGATCTGCTTAGCATAGAACAACCGCTTAACATGAGTGCTAACAAACAGACCGGTAAAGCACGCATAGTATTTCCTCAATAAATAATCAAACAGGGCGCTATTGAATCAGGTGCTTGCATAAATGACAAGACGGGCATAAAGCCCGTCCTGCATGATATTACGCTGAAAAAAGATTACCAGCCTTTCACCGCGCCACCGTTAAAGATTTTGTTGGCCGCTTCGTAAACTTCGTCACTCTGGTAAGCCTGAACAAATTTCTTAACATTTTCCGCATCTTTGTTGTCTTCACGAGCAACAATCAGGTTTACATACGGAGACTCTTTACCTTCTACAAAAATACCGTCTTTTGCCGGAGTTAAGCCAATCTGGCTGGCGTAGGTGGTATTAATAACCGCCAGGGCGATCTGCGCATCATCCAGAGAGCGCGGCAGCTGCGGGGCTTCCAGCTCAACAATTTTCAGGTTTTTCGGGTTTTCAATAATATCCAGAGAGGTTGGCAGCAGACCAACGCCTTCTTTCAGTTTGATCAGACCAACTTGCTGCAGCAGCAGCAGGGAACGACCCAGGTTGGTTGGATCGTTAGGAATGGCGACCTGCGAGCCCGGCTGTAGCTCATCCAGCGATTTGATTTTTTTCGAATAACCAGCAATCGGATAAACGAAAGAGTTACCCACGGAAACCAGTTTGTAGCCGCGGTCTTTAATCTGCTGGTCAAGATACGGTTTATGCTGGAAGGCGTTGACATCGATATCGCCTTTGCTCAGCGCTTCGTTTGGCAGAACATAGTCGTTGAAGGTTACCAGCTCAACATCAAGACCGTATTTTTCTTTTGCAACTTTTTGTGCAACTTCAGCAACTTGCTGTTCCGCACCGACGATAACGCCAACTTTAATATGGTTTGGGTCTTTTTCGTCTTGACCGCAACCCACCAGAGCCAGAGAACCGATTAACGCGCCGACCGCCGCAAAGGTTTTGAAATTAAAGGCCATGTTATTTCCTTCCTGTAAGATTCGGTATTGTGTGTAATGTTATTTGTGAGTCACAGCCCGGACGATACGATCGCCAGAGAATTGAATTAAGTAAACCAGAATAACCAGCAATACCAGTACGGTATTCATCACCGTTGCATTGTAGCCGATATAGCCGTACTGGTAGCCAATCTGCCCCAGCCCACCGGCACCAACGGCACCGCCCATAGCGGAATAGCCGACTAGCGTAATGAGAGTAATGGTTGCCGCGTTCACCAGGCCAGGCAGCGCTTCCGGTAGCAGAACCTTACGCACGATCTGCATCGGCGTAGCGCCCATCGCACGGGAGGCTTCGATAAGACCCGTTGGGATCTCCAGCAGGGCATTTTCCACCATACGGGCGATAAATGGCGCCGCGCCCACCGTCAGCGGGACAATAGCAGCCTGCAGGCCAATCGACGTTCCTACAATTATACGAGTGAAGGGAATCATCCAGACCAGCAGGATGATAAACGGAATCGAACGGAAAATGTTTACCACCGCTGACAGCGTGCGGTAAAGCTTCGCGTTAGCAACAATTTGCCCTGGGCGCGTAACGTACAGCAGTACGCCAACCGGCAGGCCCAGAACAAAACCGAAGAAGCCGGAGACAAACGTCATTGCCAGCGTTTCCCATACGCCGCGAACCAGCAGCCAGATCATTGGTTCAGACATAGCCCAGTACCTCTACTTTTACATGGTGTTCCTGCAGCCAGGCGATTGCTGCCTGGGTGTCTTCCTGTGTGCCGTGCATCTCGGTCAGCATAATGCCGAACTTCACGCCGCCGGCGTAATCCATCTGCGCGCTAATGATATTGTTGTTCACATTAAAGCGGCGTGCCGTCTCAGAGAGCAGCGGGGCATCAACGGAATGACCGGTGAACTCCATGCGCAGCATCGGGACGCTATCGGGCTGAGCTTCAGGCTTCAGGCGAGCTTGATAGTCATCCGGAATATCCAGATGCAGCGTGGACTGAATAAACTGTTGTGCCAGCGGGGTTTTCGGATGAGAGAAGACTTCGCTCACCGTATCCTGTTCAATGAGCTGGCCGTTGCTGATAACGGCAACGCAATCACAGATGCGTTTGACGACATCCATTTCGTGAGTGATTAGTAGAATTGTCAGGCCCAGGCGACGGTTGATATCTTTTAGCAGTTCCAGAATCGAACGCGTGGTGGCCGGATCCAGGGCGCTGGTGGCTTCATCGCAGAGCAGAACTTTTGGATTACTGGCCAGAGCACGGGCAATCGCTACGCGCTGCTTCTGCCCGCCGGAGAGATTTGCCGGGTAGCTATCGTGCTTATCGTCCAAACCAACGAGATCCAGCAGCTCGGTCACCCGGCGCTTAATTTCATCTTTAGGCGTATTATCGAGTTCCAGAGGTAGCGCAACGTTGCCGAATACGGTACGTGAAGCAAGCAGGTTAAAGTGCTGGAAAATCATGCCGATCTGGCGACGAGCGCGGGTCAGCTCTTTCTCTGAGAGCGCCGTCAGCTCCTGGCCGCCAACCTGCACGCTGCCCTGAGTTGGACGTTCGAGCAGGTTCACGCAGCGGATTAATGTACTTTTACCTGCGCCAGAAGCACCGATAACGCCATAAATTTGTCCGGCAGGGACATGCAGACTGACATCATTCAGCGCCTGTATGCTGCGGTTCCCTTGTTGGAACACTTTGGTGATATTCGAAAGTATAATCATCAGTTATTTATTATCGTTTAGCCGTTTGCCGTGGCATTTTCTTCTGCCGTGTCCAGGCGATGCCTGTCAATGAAATGGATGTTAAGGCATCCAGACGTCTAAATCAATCTGACTCTGTATAACTGAGCACTTTCTTGCGTCTGGAAACATGCGATACTACGCATACTAGCCTTTATCAGGAGCAAACCGGTGGCAAAGTCAGTACCTGCAATTTTTCTAGACCGTGATGGCACGATTAATGTCGATCACGGCTATGTCCACGAAATTGACAACTTTGAATTTATCGATGGCGTCATTGACGCAATGCGTCAATTAAAGGAGATGGGCTATGCGCTGGTGCTGGTAACCAACCAGTCCGGTATCGCCCGCGGTAAGTTTACTGAAGATCAATTTGAAACGCTGACTGAATGGATGGATTGGTCGCTCGCCGATCGCGGCGTTGATCTGGACGGTATCTATTATTGCCCACACCATCCGCAGGGAACCGTCGAAGAGTTTCGCCAAACCTGTGATTGCCGCAAGCCGCATCCGGGAATGCTGATCTCTGCACGTGACTATCTGCATATCGATATGGCTGCTTCATATATGGTGGGTGATAAAGTAGAAGACATGCAGGCGGCGTTGGCTGCCGATGTAGGAACGAAAGTATTAGTGCGTACAGGTAAACCCGTGACCCTCGAGGCTGAAAACGCCGCTGATTGGGTACTAAATAGCCTGGCGGACCTGCCGGATGCTATCAAAAAGCAGCAAAAATAAGCGTTGCGTATAAAAGATGAGCGGTTGGAATAAAAATGCGTTTTACCGCTTGTCACCGCCGAATAACTCCCTATAATGCGCTCCCACTGACACGGCAGATGTGAATCACTTCACACAAACAGCCGGTTGGTTGAAGAGAAAAAATCCTGAAATTCAGGGTTGACTCTGAAAGAGGAAAGCGTAATATACGCCACCTCGCGACAGAGCGCGAAAGCGCGTCGCAACTGCTCTTTAACAATTTATCAGACAATCTGTGTGGGCACTCAAAGTGACATGGATTCTTAACGTCCCTGGACGAAAAATGAATACCAAGTCTCAAAGAGTGAACACGTAATTCATTACGAAGTTTAATTCTACGAGCATCAAACTTAAATTGAAGAGTTTGATCATGGCTCAGATTGAACGCTGGCGGCAGGCCTAACACATGCAAGTCGAACGGTAGCACAGAGAGCTTGCTCTCGGGTGACGAG
>NZ_CABGGS010000005.1 GCF_902158555.1 Klebsiella spallanzanii
GGTTCCGCCGGGGTCTCGGCGGTGCCGATGGCGGCCAGGGTGTCGAACAAGGTGGGCCTGGAGTCGGACGCGCAGAACTTCCTGCTGATGCACGCGATGGGCCCGAACGTGGCGGGGGTGATTGGCTCGGCGATAGCCGCCGGGGTGATGCTCAAGTACGTGCTGGCGATGTAAACCGGTACCTGTCCGGGCTACCGGATTGCATGGATCTGTAGCCCGGAGCTCCGGGGATACGTAAAACATCGTATTCCGACTGAATATCTTCCGAAATCAGCAAATCTGTGGGCCAATTCAGCGTCATTGGCCCCAAAAAAAGAGAAAATGACCTTTTGATGTCAATTCGCCCAATGTTTAGCCGAAAAATCACGCACTGGTTTGCCCGCCGTTCGTTCCAGAACCGCATCTTTCTGTTGATCCTGTTTACCTCAACAATCGTGATGCTCGCCATGTCATGGTATCTCACCAGTATCACGGAGGAGCGTCTGCACTATCAGGTCGGCCAGCGTGCGCTAATACAGGCGATGCAAATATCCGCGATGCCTGAGCTGGTCGAAGCGGTAGAAAAGCACGATCTGCTACGGATTAAAGCGCTAATCGACCCGATGCGATCGTTTTCCGACGCCACCTACATCACCGTCGGCGATGCAAAAGGCCAGCGTCTCTATCACGTTAATCCTGATGAAATCGGTAAATATATGGAGGGCGGCGACAGCGACGAAGCGCTGTATAACGCCAAAAGCTACGTTTCAGTGCGCAAAGGTTCTCTGGGGTCATCCTTGCGCGGTAAATCACCAATCCAGGACAGCACCGGAAAAGTGATCGGCATCGTATCGGTGGGATACACCATTGAACAGTTAGAAAACTGGCTCAGCCTACAGATTGGCTCGCTGATGATCCCGATGGCAATCATGCTGCTCCTGCTGCTCTACTGCGCCAGACGTTTCTCGATACACATTAAAAAGCAGATGCTAAATATGGAACCACAGCAGCTATCGCAGCTGCTTATCCAGCAAAGCGTCCTGTTTGAATCGGTCTTTGAGGGTCTGATTGCTATCGACTCTCATTACAAAATTACCGCCATTAATCAGACCGCGCGGCGGCTATTAAACCTGAGCCAGCCGGAGACTATCCTGATAGGTAAGAGCATCAGCAGCGTGATCTCTCAGGAGACATTTTTCTATGACGCACCGCAGACCAATAAAAAAGATGAAATCGTCACCTTTAACCAGATCAAAGTGATCGCCAGCCGGATGGCCGTCACGCTCAATAGTGAACCTCAGGGCTGGGTAATCAGTTTTCGCAGCAAAGATGATATCAATACGCTTAGCCTACAGCTCAGCCAGGTGCAGCAATATGCAGATAACCTACGTGCCGTACAGCATGAGCATCGCAATCTGATCTCTACCATTGCCGGTCTGCTGTTTTTAAAACGCTACGATGATGCGCTGGCGCTTATTCAGCAGCAGTCTGAAAGCCATCAGAAGGTGCTTGATTTTATCGCGCGTAATTTTAAAGTTAACCATCTTGCCGGACTACTGATTGGTAAATACTATCGCGCCAAAGAGCTCGGTTTAGAGCTGGTATTTGACCCCGCCTGTTACGTCGATGCTTTACCCTCATCACTTTCACACAATGAATGGATCTCGATCGTCGGGAATCTGCTGGATAACGCCTACAATGCCACCTTACGCCAGCCAACGGGATCAAGGCAGATTGAGTGCCTGATCAACAGCGAGGGGGGAGAAGTGATCGTTGAGATCGCCGATCAAGGATGCGGGATTGACGAACAGCTGCGCGATCGTATTTTTGAGCGCGGCGTGACCAGCAGCGACAGTGGCGATCACGGTATCGGATTATGGTTGGTTCGTAGCTACGTCGAGCAGGCAGGCGGCAATATCGTCGTCGATAACAACATCCCCTTTGGCACTATTTTTACTCTTTATATCCCCCTGACCCGAGATGAACATCATGGATAGCATCACAACCCTCATCGTTGAAGACGAACCTATGCTGGCGGAAATCCTGGTGGACACCATCAAGCAATTCCCCCAGTTTGAAGTCATTGGCATTGCGGATAAACTGGAAAGCGCAAAAAAACTGCTCCGTCTCTATCAGCCGCAGCTTATTCTGCTGGATAACTTCTTGCCCGATGGCAAGGGACTCGATCTGATCCGCCACGCGGTGAACACCGGTTATAAAGGCCGTATCATTTTTATCACCGCCGATAATCATATGGATACCATCAGCGAAGCCCTGCGAATGGGCGTTTTTGATTATCTGATTAAACCTGTCCATTATCAGCGGTTGCAGCATACGCTTGAGCGTTTTGCCCGTTATCGCAGCTCCCTGCGCTCCAGCGAGCAGGCAAACCAAACTCATGTCGATGCCCTTTTTAATATTCAGGCCAAAGAACATACCGAAGCCGCCAGCTCTCCGCTACGTGGTATCGATGAAAGTACTTTCAACCGCGTTCTGCAGCTATTTAGCGATCCGGAGATCGTTCACACCGCCGACTCCCTGGCTCGTATTCTTGGCAGTAGTAAAACTACCGCCCGCCGCTACCTGGAGCAAGGGGTGAAAAACGATTTTCTCGAGGCTGAAATCAGCTACGGTAAAGTCGGCAGACCGGAGCGGATTTATCACGGTAAAAATACTGAGCACGTTTAAGAATCGCGGAGATGCTTTGTTTACCGGGCATCTCCTTTTACCGCTTATTCCATTGTGTAGCTAACGATCATCTGGCCTTTTTTCATCTTTACCTGAGTAATGACGACTTTCCCCAACTCGGACAGGCTGGTAACGTGCGTGCCGCCGCAGGGATAGCTCAGCATGTCGCCGAAGCCGACCTTACGCAGGCCATCAGCAAAAGAGACCTGACGCGGTAAATTCTCCGCCTGCCAGGCCTCTACCTGCGCCAATAGTGCGCTGGCTTCGGGCAGTGACGCCTTCGCGCCTGCGGCGAAGGTGATACGCCCTTCTCCCGGCCAGTGATGCGCCTTGATCGGCTGCCAGCCAAAGCATTCACCGGCCTGACCAATCAAATGCCCGGCGGAATGTAGCCGAGCGTGCCGTTGCCTTACGGCGGTATCCACCCGAATGGTGACATCACCGCAAGGCAGCGGCTGTGAAACAATATGTACAATACTGTCGCCGCGCGCGGTAACGCCCTCTACGGGAATATCGTCGATCCAGCCGCGATCCGCCGGTTGCCCGCCGCCCTGCGGATGGAACAGCGTGCGATCAAGTTCAATGGCATAGCGGCCATCAGCTTCGCTCAGGCAGTTCACTACTCGCGCAGGGCATTCAGTGGCATCGCAGGTGTAATAAAGACGTTCAGTCATGGTTGTTCTCCTCTCTGTCAGGACAGTATATTGATATTCCTGGCAGCGATAATCCTGTCATATACCAATGCACTTATGCCCAGGAAGCACAAATGAATCTAAACCTACTGCCCGATCTCGCCCTGTTCGTGCAGATTGTCGAACAGGGCAGCTTTTCCGCCGTCGCCCGCATGACAGGGACCACACCCTCCGCCATCAGCCGCAGTGTTTCGCGCCTGGAGCGGGAGATGGGCAGCAAGCTGCTACATCGCACCACGCGTAAGCTGCGCCTCAGCGATACCGGTAATACGGTGTATGAACATGCGCTGGAGATGCTCGAGTCGGCGCGTCAGGCCATGGATGCCGCCGGCAGTACTCAGACGGTGGCCCAGGGAAAGCTCACGCTAAGCGTACCTAAAGCCGTGGGACGCTTTGTCATTCACCCGCTGATGCTGGAGTTTTTTAGCCGCTACCCGAAGATCGACGTCTGTCTGCGGCTTGAGGATCGCGTTCTTGATTTTATTGATGACGGTATCGACCTGGCGCTACGTATTACCCATACGCCCTCGCCGGGTCTGCACGGTAAGCCGCTGATGCCGGTCAGCCACGTTATCTGCGCAACGCCTGGCTACCTGGTGCAATATGGCAGACCGCGAACGCCGCAGGATCTGCGTGAACATAGCTGTATCAGCCTTGGCGAAACACCCGCCGATTCGCGCTGGAAGTTCCGCCGCGATGGCAAAACCGAGACGATTCAGACGCATGGTCGCTATGCTGCCAACCATACCGCCGTACGCCTTGATGCCGTAAAGCAGAATCTTGGGATCGGCAGCCTGCCGCTGTTTACCGCCCGTGAGGCGTTGGAATGCGGTGACATTGTGCAGGTCTTGCCGGAGTGGGAGTTTATTAGCAGCTATTCCGGCCAGCTCTGGCTGCTGTGGTCGGGCAATAAGCATATGCCCGCCAGAATGCGGGCGATGATTGATTATCTTAGCGAGAAGATGAGGCCGGCTTCAGACAGCATAGCCACAGCGCGACGATCAAAAACCACGGAATAATCAGGCACAGGGCAAACCACCAGCCGGAACGACCAATATCGTGCATCCTGCGACAGCCAACGGACAGCACAGGAACGATCATCACCAACAGCAGGATAAAACTGAGCGGCACGGCGTAAAAAATAAAAACGCCGTACTGATAATTATGTTGCGTCGCCAAAAACCAGGCCGCCAGCGGCAGCACCAGAATCAGCAGGTTGGTGATAAAAAAGGACCAGAACTCCTGCCTGCTGGCTACACCGCTAAAATGGAAACCTTTTTTCCAGCCATTAAGATACGCTTGTCCATAAGTCATAACCTACATCTCCCTGATGTTTATCTTTGATGGTTAAGGTGCCAGCGCTATCACCTCGGCCGCCCAGCGCTGGAATCCTTCGACGTCCAGCCCCAGCGCCACCTGCGCGTTTGCCGGTTGTCCAAGCTTGCCTTCAATATCGACCACCGTGGTGCCGGAGGTCCATGTCCCCTGGGTTTCAACCGTCACAAAGCATGGTTCGAGGGTGAAGAGCTGCGGTCGCACCAGCCAGGCAATCGCGCACAGGTCATGCATACGCAGGCCGCTGCTCATGCTGCCGCTGCGATAGTGGCTGAACAGTGCATGGAGCATTTTCCCGGTCTGATTAAGCGTGGGTAGCGTGGCAAGATACTCCGGAGCCAGCATCGCCTGATTGGTGACGTCCAGCCCGCACATGACGATTTCCAGCCCGCTGTTGAACACTTTAGCCGCCGCTTCCGGATCGATAGCGATATTGAATTCCGCATTCGGCGTAAAGTTACCGCGCCCGGCGGAGCCGCCCATAATCACCAGGCGACGAATATTAAAGCGGCATTCTGGGTACTGGGTCAGCAATAGCGCGATATTGGTTAACGGGCCAATCGCCACCAAAGTCATCGGCTCCGTCGCGTGCATTAGCGTATCGCGGATAGCCTGAAACGCCGGTTTTGCCAGCGGCTGGCGGTTATGTTCAACAAAATCGTAGCCTTCCATCCCGGACTCGCCGTGCACGGAGGCGGCATCGCGCAGCGGGCGAACCAGCGGCATTGATGCGCCCTGGGCCAGCGGGACATCGACGTTCCAGAAATGCAGCAGTTGCAGAGCGTTGCGGGTGGTTTTCTCCACCGACACATTGCCCGCCACCGTGGTCATCAACTGCAGATCCAGCTCGGGGGCGAACAGCGCCGCGGCAATCGCCGCCGCGTCATCAATGCCGGGATCGGTATCCAGAATGATCGGTAAGCGCATAGTTTCTCCATAAAAAATGCCAGACGTTAAGCCTGGCATCTTCTCATACTGCGGCGGAAAAGAACTTACTCTACTTCACGGACGTCTACACGCAGCTCTTTCGGTACTTCGAAAACAATGTTTTCTTCCCGGCCTTCCAGCGGCACCGCTTCGCCGCCGCCCAGCTCCTGCAGCCGCGAAATGACGTTCTGCACCAGAATATCCGGTGCCGATGCGCCCGCGGTCACGCCCACGCACTGCGCTTCTTTAACCCACGCTTCCTGAATATCGGACGCGTCGTCAATCAGATACGCTGCTTTCCCCATCCGCTGGGCCAGCTCGGCCAGACGGTTGGAGTTAGACGAGTTTTTCGACCCCACCACCAGCACGACATCCGCCTGCTCAGCCAGCGCGCGCACGGCTTCCTGACGGTTAGTGGTGGCGTAGCAGATATCGTCTTTACGCGGCCCGACGATTTTAGGGAAGCGCTCGCGCAGGGCGTCAATGACGTCAGAGGTATCATCAACGGAGAGCGTTGTCTGGGTCATAAACGACAGCTTAGCATCATTTTTCACGTCCAGCGTCCAGACATCATCCGGCGACTCCACCAGGTACATTCCGCCCTGCGGGTTGCTGTACTGGCCCATGGTACCCTCGACTTCCGGGTGACCGGCGTGGCCAATCAGAATCGACTCTTCACCACGACGACTGGCGCGGGCAACTTCCATATGCACTTTGGTCACCAGCGGGCAGGTGGCGTCAAAAACCGTCAGATCGCGGCTTTTCGCTTCGTTGCGTACTGCCTGAGAGACGCCGTGGGCGGAGAAAATCAGGATCGCGCCGTCCGGCACTTCGCTAATCTGCTCGATAAAAATAGCGCCGCGCTGGCGCAGGCTGTCCACAACATAGCGGTTGTGTACGACTTCATGACGCACGTAGATCGGCGCGCCGTAGAGCGTCAGCGCATTTTCAACAATGCTGATAGCGCGGTCAACGCCTGCGCAAAAGCCGCGCGGGTTAGCCAACAGAATCTGCATTTTACCCCTCCAGCGCCGGATCGATCTCCAGCACTTCAACATCAAAATGAACAGTACGCCCGGCCAGCGGGTGGTTGAAATCAACGGTGATTGAATCGCCGTTCACTTCGCGGATCACGCCGGGCATTTCGCTGCCATCCATTGCGGTAAAGAGCATAATCGCGCCGATTGAAGGCTCGCCCGCGTCGATAAATTCCCGGCGCGAGAAATATTGAATCAGGTCCGGGCTCGGTACGCCAAAGGCGGCGTCCGGCTCCAGCGAAAAAGTGGTTTTATCCCCCTCTTTCAGCCCCAGCAGGTGCTGCTCAAGACCTTCAGAAAGCGAGGTATCGCCCAGGCGGAAGAGCGCGGGTTTACCGTTATTGCGGGTTGACTCTGCGGTGGAGCCATCGTCGAGCTTTAGGGTGAAGTGCACCAGCACCGCACTGTTGCTTTGTACAGAGTTTGACATGCAGGTTTGCTCTTTTACATTGCCGCCGCTTGTTTGCCCGGTGGCGCTGCGCTTACCGGGCCTACAAAGGCCGATGTATACTGTAGGCCGGATAAGACGCTTTCGCGTCGCCATCCGGCAACTTTTTATGATGTTTTTTTATCACGGGAAGGCAAGAAGCCTTCCAGCACAATCAGCGCCGCGCCGATACAGATAGCGGTATCGGCCAGGTTGAAGGTGGCGAAGTGCCAGTCCCCGACGTAGAAATCGATCATATCGACGACAAACCCATGCCACAGCCTGTCGAATAAATTCCCCAGCGCGCCGCCAATAATCAGCGCATAGGCAATGTTATTCAGCTTTTGCGTCGCCTTAGAGCGATACATCAGCACCGCGAGGATCACGCAGATACCGATAGCGATACCTGCGAAGAACCAGCGCTGCCAGCCGCCGCTGTCGGCGAGGAAGCTAAAGGCCGCGCCGTAGTTGCGCGCATAATGCAGATTAAGCGATGGAAACAGCGATACCGTATCCCCCAGAGCGAAGTTCTGGAGGATCAGGAATTTACTGCCTAAATCGATAATCAGCACGGCGACGACGACCCACAGCCAGCGTAGCCCCGTTGAACAAATCGGTTTACTCATCAGGCAAATTTACGTTTTTCACCGTCACCGGCGATGTTGCTAACACAGCGTCCGCAGATATCCGCGTGTTCCGCCACCTTGCCGATATCCGTGGTGTAATGCCAGCAGCGCGGGCACTTGTCACCTTCGGCTTTGCTCAGCACGACTTTCAGGCCTTTCAGCAGCTCACTCTGCCAGGCGTCTGCCGGAGCCTGCGCATAATCGGCAACCTTCGCCCCGGAGGTCAACAGGACAAATCGCAATTCGTCGCCCAGAGCGTTCAGCTTCGCCGCGAGATCGGCATCGGCATACAGCGTGACCGCCGCTTCCAGAGAGCCCCCCACCAGCTTATCAGCACGCGCCTGTTCGATGACCTTGTTGACTTCGCCGCGCACTTTCAGCAGCTCGTCCCAGAAACCATCGTTCATCGCTTCGTCGGCGGCCAGACCGAACAGGCCGGTGTACCATTCACCGGTAAAGACGTATTTCTCACGGTCACCCGGCAGGTAACCCCAGATTTCGTCGGCGGTGAAGGACATGATCGGCGCCATCCAGCGTACCAGCGCTTCGGCAATATGATACAGCGCGGTCTGGCAGCTGCGACGTGCAATGCTGTCCGCTTTGGTGGTGTACTGACGGTCTTTGATGATATCGAGCCAGAACGAGCCCATTTCGATGGAACAGAAGCGCATCAAGCGCTGCACCACTTCGTGGAAATCGTAAGATTCGTAGGCTTTCAGGATATCTTCCTGCGCCGCTTGCGCGCAGCCTACTGCCCAGCGATCCAGCACGACCATCTCTTCCGGTTTCACCATATCTTTTACCGGATCGAAACCGTTGAGGTTCGCCAGCAGGAAGCGCGCGGTGTTACGGATACGGCGATAGCTGTCAGCGGCGCGTTTGAGGATCTCGTCGGAGACCGCCATTTCGCCAGTGTAGTCGGTAGAGGCTACCCACAGGCGCAGGATATCCGCACCCAGTTTGTTCATGACGTCCTGCGGGCTGACAGTATTGCCGATGGATTTGGACATCTTGCGGCCCTGACCATCAACGGTAAAGCCGTGGGTCAGTACCTGACGATACGGTGCTTTGCCCTTCATCGCGGTAGAGATCATCAGCGAGGACATAAACCAGCCGCGGTGCTGGTCAGAACCTTCCAGATACATATCGGCGGCGTGACCGGCAAATTCCGGACGCACGTCAACGACGGAAGAGTGGGTCGACCCGGAGTCAAACCACACGTCCAGGGTATCAGGTACTTTCTCGTAGCTATCCGCATCGGCACCGAGGATGTCGCGGGAATCGAGATCCCACCACGCCTGGATGCCGTCGACTTCTACGCGTTTAGCCACTTCTTCCATCAGCTCCAGCGTGCGTGGGTGCAGCTCTTGTGTCTCTTTATGCACGAACAGCGACATCGGTACGCCCCAGGTACGCTGGCGGGAGATACACCAGTCAGGACGGTTGGCGACCATCGATTCGATACGCGCCTGGCCCCAGTCAGGGATCCACTGCACGCCTTTGATCTCTTTAAGCGACTGCGCGCGCAGGCCTTTCTGATCCATGCTCACGAACCACTGCGGCGTGGCGCGGAAGATGATCGGCGACTTGTGACGCCAGCAGCACGGATAGCTGTGCTGCATTTTCTCAACGTGCAGCAGCGCGCCGCTGTCGCGCAGCATCTCAACGATGATGTCGTTGGCTTTGAAGACGTTGATGCCATCGAGAGACGGGTAAGTACCCGGCAGATAAGCACCGTCCGGGCCAACCGGGTTGGCGATTTCCAGACCGTATTTCTGGCTGATGGTGTAGTCGTCCGGACCGTGGCCGCCAGCGGTATGTACCGCGCCGGTACCGGCATCCAGAGTAACGTGGTCGCCAAGGATCGCCGGAACGTCGAAAGCAAGGAACGGGTGCTTAAAGCGCATCAGCTCCAGTTCTGCGCCGTTGACCACCGCCAGAATGGTGTAATCCGCAATACCGGTGCGTTTCATCACGCTTTCAACCAGATCTTTGGCGAGGATCAGCGCCTGACCGTCAACCTGCACCAGCGCATAGTCAAACTCCGGCGACAGGGAGATTGCACGGTTTGCCGGCAGGGTCCACGGGGTGGTGGTCCAGATAACCAGAGAAACCGGGCCGTTAACGTCGGCTACGCCAAATTTCGCCAGCACCGCCGCTTTATCCGTCGCGTGGAACGCCACGTCGATGGACGGGGAGGTTTTGTCGTAATACTCAACTTCCGCTTCCGCCAGCGCAGAACGGCAATCTACGCACCAGTGCACCGGCTTAGCGCCTTTATGCAGGTGGCCGTTGCCGATGATTTTACCCAGCGCGCGGATAATATTGGCTTCGGTTTTGAAGTCCATGGTCAGGTACGGGTGAGACCAGTCGCCCAATACGCCAAGGCGGATAAAGTCTTTACGCTGGCCGTCAATCTGTAGAGCGGCATATTCGCGGCACTTGGCGCGGAACTCGGCGGCGGTGAATTTCTCGCCCGGCTTACCGTATTCCTGTTCCACTTTCAGCTCGATCGGCAGACCGTGACAGTCCCAGCCCGGTACGTACGGAGAGTCATAACCCGTCAGCCCTTTGGACTTAACGATAATGTCTTTCAGAATCTTGTTAACCGAGTGACCAATATGAATGCTGCCATTCGCATAAGGAGGGCCATCATGCAGAATGAAGGTTTTTTTGCCTTTTTTGGCTGCACGAATGATGCCGTACAGGTCATCATCGGTCCAACGCGCCAGCATTCCCGGTTCACGCTTGGCGAGATCGCCGCGCATCGGGAACCCTGTTTCCGGCAAATTCAGGGTCGATTTATAGTCACTCATCAGATTCTCGGTTCCGTATTTCGGTTTGATAAACACCGTCAGGGTTATGCCTGCCCGGTTAGCCCAAAGAAGTCGCGGGCCGTTAACTCATCACGTGCGATTTGCGCTTTTAGCTCATCAAGCGACGCAAATCGCTGCTCGTTACGTATCTTTTTACGCAGTATTACATCTATATGGCGACCGTAGAGGTCCATTACAACATCCAGGAGATGGACTTCCAGCTGCTGACGCACGCCGGATACCGTTGGACGAGTACCAATGTTGGCGACGCCCATAAAAGGTTCGTCGCCAAGCCCTGTCACTTCTACCGCATAGACCCCTTTTACCGGGGAAACCTGACGACGCAGCGGTAAATTCGCCGTCGGGAAGCCTATTGTGCGCCCCAGCTCATCGCCATGGACCACGCGACCAGAGATAGTAAACGGATGCCCCAGCAGGGTCTCCGCCAGCGGCAGATCGTCATCAGCCAGCGCCTGGCGAACCGCCGTGCTGCTAATGCGCACCCCACCCTCACAGAATGTTTGGGTGCTGGTGACGTCAAAGCCGAATTCCACACCGGCCTTTTGTAATAACAAGAAATCCCCCTGGCGACCAGCGCCAAAGCGGAAATCATCGCCAACGGCGAGGAACTGGACGCCTAGCTGGCGGACCAGCAGCTCGCTGATAAAATCCTGGGCGGTCAATGCCGCAAAGCGCCGATCGAAGCGCACGCACAGTACGTAATCGACGCCGCTTTCAGCCAGATAGTTCAGTTTTTCACGCAGACGCGTTAAACGCGCCGGCGCTTTATCAGCGGCAAAAAGCTCAAGCGGTTGTGGCTCAAAAATCATTACCACCACCGGCAAACCACGCTGGCGACCTTCTGCGCGCAAACGCTGCAATAATGCCTGGTGCCCGCGATGCACGCCGTCAAAATTTCCAATGGTCAGCACGCACCCGTGCGGGGCCTGACTGAGATTATGTATGCCGCGTATCAGCTTCATGTCTGGCTCAAAACAGTGAAAATCGTCCGAGTATACCTTGTACAACTGGCGACGTTAACCAGCGATTGCACCTCTTCACCGAAAGATCCCGGTAATTCATTCACTCAGCGCAGGATTGCAGGAAAAACTCTCCGGCATCGTCGATTTTTATGGTTGAAAGGCTGTATTCGCCAGCAACAAGCTGATAGAATCTTGCGCCATCACTACGTAATGAAGCGTTGTTGGTTTAAGCGACGCTTATTTGCACAAATCCATTGACAAAAGAAGGCTAAACGGGCATTCTCCTCGGCCTTTGAATTGTCCATATAGAACACATTTGGGAGTTGGACCTTGGCTAATATCAAATCAGCTAAGAAGCGCGCCGTTCAGTCTGAAAAGGCCCGCAAGCACAACGCTAGCCGTCGCTCTATGATGCGTACTTTCATCAAGAAAGTATACGCAGCCATCGAAGCTGGCGACAAAGCTACTGCACTGAAAGCATTTAACGAAATGCAACCAATCGTGGACCGTCAGGCTGCTAAAGGTCTGATCCACAAAAACAAAGCTGCGCGTCATAAAGCAAACCTGACCGCTCAGATCAACAAACTGGCTTAATCGCCTGCTTGTTGTCGCTTTGTGAAAAAACCCGCGAAAGCGGGTTTTTTTATGTCTACTGCCCGACCGGTTGTTTCTTTGCCCCGCCTTTCATCCAGCCATCACCTTTCCCCGCTCCTCTAACGAGGTAAATGAAAGCTCTTATCTTTCATTGTTGATGAAAATGTGACCAGCATGGCAAATAGCAGAATAACTCACAGAAAAACGAAGAAACGCAATCCTGATGTAAGATTTAATAATTGATCGCCCCGCCATGGTTAACTATTTTTCATCTACGGTTTAATGACTTCATATTTATCTCAGGCCATATTTCATAAAGATTAAAAAATAAAAACACCCTATTGCTTAGAAAGTAAAAGCTGTTTTTCTGGGCGTATCGTTACAATGCAGGAGTTATCAGTATGAGTTCTGTAATTGAAGATACCCAGTCTTCCGGGTCAACATCATTGCCTTTACTACAGCGTATCAGCTACGGTTCTTTAGATGTGGCAGGAAATCTGCTGTACTGTTTTGGTTCGACGTACATATTATATTTCTATACCGACGTTGCGGGGATCAGCCTTGCGGTAGCAGGCGTCATCCTGCTACTGGCACGTATTGTCGACGGCATCGACGCCCCTATCTGGGGGATTATCATCGATAAAACGCGTTCCCGTTACGGGAAATGCCGCCCGTGGTTCCTGTGGCTGCCGCTACCTTTCGGCGTATTCAGCGCACTGTCATTTTGGTCCCCCGATATCAGCATGACGGGAAAAGCCATCTATGCGGCAATATCCTACATGATAGCCAGTATTTTATTTACCGGTCTCAATACACCGCTTAGTGCGATATTACCGTTAATGACCTTATCCCCCAAAGAGCGTCTGGTATTAAACTCATGGAGAATGACCGGAGGGCAAATTGGGGTTCTGTTAATGAATGCCACCGCGCTGCCGTTAGTGGCTTTTTTAGGTAAAGGAGATGACCACGCAGGGTTTATTTATACGGCAATTTTATTCGCCGTTATATCCTGCTCGCTCACTCTTTTCGCCTTTAAAAATATTCGCGAAATGGATGCAGATAAAATACAGCAAGAACCCAAATTGCCGATGAAAAAGAGCTTCGCGGCGATGAAAGGCAACTGGCCGTGGATACTGATGGTGCTGGCAAACCTGATCTTCTGGATTGCGTTACAGCAGCGCTCCACAACCATTGTCTACTATTTAACCTATAACCTCGAGCGTAAAGATCTGGTTCCGCTGATTAACAGCCTGGCGACCATTCAGATCCTGTTCATCATCGCTATCCCCTTCTTCAGCAAATATCTCTCCAAAACCTGGATTTGGATTAGCGGCCTGCTGGTCGCCACGCTGGGCGGCATCCTGATGTGGATGGCAGCGGATAACATTCCTTTACTCATTGCCGCCTGGGTACTCGGCAATATCGGTAGCGGTATCGCCTGCTCGATGCCGTTCGCCATGCTCGGCTTTGCCGTTGACTTTGGCGCATGGAAAACGGGCATTAAAGCAACCGGTATTCTGATCGCCTTCGGCAGCACCTTCTGTATCAAGATGGGCAGCGGTATTGGTACCGCCTTCGCCGCCTGGATAATGAACAGCTTCGGCTATGTGCCTAACCATGCCCAAAGCGCTGCCGGACTGGAAGGGATAACCTGGGCCTTCATCTGGGCGCCCGCTCTGCTCTTTGCACTCGCCGCGATCCCGCTGCTTTTCTTCCGTAAATATGAAGCCATGGAAGACAAGGTTCGCCACGATCTGGAAACCATCAACCACTAACGCTCTACCTTCACCACCTGAATATGGGAGGAACCACCATGCCATTTTTGCAACAAGACCCGCGTCGTCTGGTCTGGCAGCAAAACGATCGCTATTTATGGATAGAACCCTGGGGTGAGAACAGCCTGCGCGTACGCAGCGGCCGTCATCTACCGGTTATGAGAAATGAGGACTGGGCGCTGACGGAGCCGGTCGCAGAAAGCGCCTGCCACATTGTTTATGACCAAAAACAGGCCACGCTGACTAACGGCAAGATTATCGCAATTGTTAATCAGCAGGGACAAATCGCTTTTTATCGTCATCCGCATAAGTGTTTGCTCCAGGAGTTCTGGCGTTTGCGTGGGGAGATTGGCGAGGATGAATCATCCCATGGCCAGTACGTCAGCGCGCTTAATCTTGAAGGCCGTGAATTCCGCCCGATTCAGGGAGGGAAATACGCAATCAAAGCCCGCTTCGAGGCCGCTGAGGGCGAAAAAATCTACGGTATGGGCCAATATCAGCAGGCTAATCTGGATCTTAAAGGATGCGTGCTTGAGCTGGCCCAGCGCAACTCTCAGGCCTCAGTGCCGTTTATGATCTCCAGCCTCGGCTACGGCTTTTTGTGGAACAACCCTGCCGTTGGTCGCGCGACGTTCGCGCATAACGTCACCGAATGGGAAGCCCATGTCAGCGAACAGCTGGACTACTGGATCACCGCAGCAGATACCCCAGCTGAAATCAGTCAGGCGTATGCGCTCGCCACCGGTACGCCGCCGATGATGCCGGATTACGCCATGGGCTTCTGGCAATGCAAGTTACGCTATCGTACGCAAGAAGAGCTGTTAGAGGTCGCCCGCGAGTATAAGCAGCGCAACCTGCCCATCTCGGTGATCGTCATTGACTTCTTCCACTGGCCGAATCAGGGCGACTGGATGTTCGACCCGCGCGATTGGCCCGATCCTGATGCGATGATTGCCGAGCTGAAATCATTGGGTATCGAGCTGATGGTGTCCGTCTGGCCGACGGTGGATAACCGCACCGAGAGTTATCGGGAGATGCGCGAAAACGGCTGGCTGGTGCAAACGGAACGCGGATTGCCGATTAATATGGATTTCCTCGGTAATACCACCTTCTTTGATGCCACCCATCCAGGCGCCCGCGACTACGTCTGGGGCAAAGCTAAACGCAACTATTACGATAAAGGCGTGAAGCTCTTCTGGTTGGACGAAGCCGAGCCGGAATTCAGCGTTTACGACTACGACAACTATCGTTACCACGCCGGGCCGGTGCTGGAAGTCGGCAATATCTACCCGCGAATGTACGCTAAGACCTTCTTTGACGGTATGAAAGCGGATGGTGAGGATCAGGTTATCAACCTGCTGCGCTGCGCCTGGGCGGGCAGCCAACGCTACGGCGCGCTGGTTTGGTCAGGCGATATTCACTCTTCGTTTCGCTCGCTGCGCAATCAGTTTGCCGCCGGGCTGAATATGGGGATCGCGGGGATCCCATGGTGGACGACGGATATTGGCGGTTTTCACGGCGGCAATATTCACGATCCGCGTTTCCATGAGCTACTGATCCGCTGGTTCCAGTGGGGCGTATTTAGCCCGGTGATGCGTCTGCACGGTAACCGCGATCCGCAAATTCTTCCAGAGCAGCCGTACCGTGACGGTATTGCCCAGTGCCCCACAGGCGCGCCGAATGAAGTCTGGAGCTACGGCGAAGACGTGTGCGACGTATTGACGGGCTGCCTGATGCTACGCGAGAAGCTCAAGCCCTATATCAAAGCGCTGATGGCGGAAACCCATAAACGCAATACGCCGGTGATGCGCACCCTGTTTTTTGAATTCCCCGAGCAGGCAGCAAGCTGGGAGGTCGCCGACCAGTACTGTTTCGGCCCCGACCTGCTGGTTGCGCCCGTAATGCATGAAGGTATGCGCGAGCGCGACGTCTGGCTGCCGGAAGGCGAAAAATGGACCGATCTGGCGACCGGCGAAAGCTATCAAGGAGGCCAGACGCTGCGCTATGCCGCGCCGCTGAATAGAATTCCGGTATTTATTCGCGAAAGCGGGCAGTACCGGAATTTATTGAATCTGTAGTCTTGTTCCGGCTGCGGCATTTCCGCCGCAGCCGAAAATCAGCCGCGACTTATGCCTGCGGCGGTGTGAAAAGCGCCGAATAGTCACGATTGCAAATACGCTGTACCGCCGGATGCTGGATCATGCGTTCGGCAAAGATAGCGTGATACTCTTCCATGACGTTATCCATCCGCCCGATCTCGACTATCGTCTCATCATTATAGAAGTCATGCGCATACAGCGTTGGCGCGACAAATATCGCGTTGTGCGCCGCGCCAAAGGCTTTCATCAACGCCGCATCATCAAACTCGCCCAGAATTTCCACCTGCAAACCCTGCGAGTTAAACCAGTTGAGCAGTTTGCGCCCTAACATGGAACGGCGGCCGGGGATCAGCAAACGTCGCTCTTCGAGGCAGGCCGGGAACGGCTTTTGCGGCGGCGGATTCATACACCAGAAGCTCACGCTGCATTCACCGATTTTCACTGAAAACAGCCCCTCCTGCTGGGTTGAGTCGATAGGGCAATCGGAGATAATCATATCGAGCTTGTGCTGGCTTAGCTGTTCCAGCAGCATTTCGTGAGTCGATTCAAAACAGCGTAAATGGATCTGTTCGTTATCGACGACAGCGGCATCCAGTACGCCGCTGACCAGCCTTTTCGACAGCGCGTCCGCAACGCCGACATCAAACAGCAGGTTAGACTCTTTGCGATAGTTAACGATATCCAGCATTTCCTGGCTCAGCGTAAACATGCGATCCGCATAGCGGAACACCAGTTCTCCTAATTCGCTGGGCTCCAGCCCTCTTCCTTTACGCTTAAATAACTTCCCCTGTAGACGTTCTTCCAGCGCCTTAATTTGTCCGGTAATGGTTTGCGGCGTCAGGAACAACGCTTCCGCCGCGCCAACCACGGAGCCTTCTTTGTAGACATGCCAGAAGTAGTACAGATGGTTGTAGTTGATATGCGACATGCTTCTCTCCCTGATAATGTCCAGGAGAGCCATAGCGGCTCTCCATGAGATGTTAAGCCGCGTAGCCCGAATCCGTTACGCGCTTACGCAATATGATGTATCCCGTGACTGCCGATAATATCGATCCAATCAGGATGCCAAGCTTAGCCCAGTTGATCAATCCGGGGTCAACGCTGCCGAATGCCAGGGTGGCAATAAAAATCGACATTGTGAAGCCAATCCCACACAGAATGCCGACGGCCATAATCTGCTTACAGGTGGTCCCCTCCGGCAGAGAAGCCCATTTCAGCTTCAGCGCCAGCCAGCAGAATGCGCTAATCCCCAGCGGTTTACCAATAAACAGCCCAGCAATAATACCTAACGGTAGCAGCGAGGTCAGCCCTTCAACCGTGACGCCTTGCAGAGAAACCCCCGCATTGGCAAAGGCAAAGAGCGGCAGGATCATAAATGCCACCCACGGATGCAGTGCGTGCTCAAGCTGCTTCGCCGGTGATTTGCCGTCCTGCTCTTTTAGCGGGATCATAAAGCCCACGATAACGCCAGCAAGCGTCGCGTGAACTCCCGATTTCAGTACCGCGGTCCAGAGCACGGCGCCGACCAGAATATAGATACCGGTGCGCCTGACACCGCTCAGATTTAACACCGCCAGTACGGCGATAGCCCCGGCAGCAACAATCAGTGACACAACGGAAAGATCGTGTGTGTAGAACAGAGCAATGATGATAATTGCCCCCAGGTCATCAATGATAGCCAGCGCCATCAGGAAAATCTTCAGCGCGGCGGGAACACGGTTACCCAACAGCGCCAGCACGCCCAGCGCGAAGGCGATGTCGGTCGCCGCCGGAATCGCCCAACCCTCTCTGGCAATCGGATCCTGGCCGTTAAACGCCAGGTAGACCAGCGCCGGAACCACCATGCCGCCCAATGCCGCCACAACGGGAAATACGGCCTGACGACGGCTGGCTAGCGCTCCCTGATTCATTTCCCGCTTCACTTCCAGACCAATCAACAGGAAGAACACCGCCATCAGCGCATCGTTAATCCACAACAACATGTTCTTGTTGATCTCTAATGCGCCCACGCGCAGCTGAACCGGCATTTCCAGAAAAGAGTGATAAAAAGCGCTGGTCGCGCCGATATTCGCCAATAACATCGCCAGCACAGCGGCAAAAATTAAGATAATGCCCCCGGAAGCATCGCTATGAAAAAAACGCTGCAGATGTTTCACTTTTACTCTCACCTTGTCGGCAAATAACTCGATAAAAGTATAATACAGGCGGCAAAACATCGAAAAAACAAGTTTTAAATTGCATTAATGATCGGTTTTTACGAATTAAATGCATTAAATAATTGATAACATCAATGTCATGGGAGTGTCAGGGTCACAGAGAAAAGTTTAAAAGTGGCTGCGATTATTGTATTCATACTTCAAGTGATTCAGCACAGCAGTCACATTCGCTGGCGACATCCGATTCAGATAAGCCAGAAAAGGGTGTTGAAAAACATACTGTATAAATCCACTCGCGCTGCGTAAGGTCGCATGCCGTAACATGCTGGTTTTCTTAGTTCCAGTCAGGTTGCATACGGCCATTGCGTAATCCCTGGTGGAGAAGGTTCGCCAGATGTTGTTACGAATCCCGCCGCTGTAAAACAGACGTGGAGGCATATCTCTTTGCGGAGGAGTCGAGCCCCGTTCTCTGACAAATGAAATATGGCAGCGCCCCTGCTGGACATCGAGTAGATTCGCCATCATGCAGCCGCCAAGAATGAAACACTCATGATCGAGGTAATGCTGTACGTTAAGAGAGCGTTCGTCAGTTAACATCCTCACCAGTTCAAAGTGCCGGTAGGCGGGTAAAACGGGTTTAACCAACATTCCTCGTTCATGCTGATGCAGCGCCGCCGGGCCGTAATCAATATCGAACAGCGCTGCGCGCCGTCGCATAGTGAGTATTTCTTTGCGCTGAACAAGATGCGTGAGGGTCCCTGGAGGTAATCGTTCTTCATATTGCGATTGATACTGATACTCCGCTTCAACTGGCTGTGAGGTATAGTTCGTCGAAATAGCGATAACTTTTCCGCTCCCTTCCTCTGCGGTCACCAGTACATATAGACGGTTTTCTCCGCCATTAAAACCGACGCTGAATGCCCGAGTGCTAAGGGCAATATCAAATGCCGGGAATGAAAAATCACGTTCTGCCAGGCCAGCCCGATAAGATAAATTTCTCAGTTCACGACTTAACGTGGTGTTATCGATCGCCAACAGAGTACGAATTTCATTGAGCGAACTTTCGTCTTTGATTAAAGCCGCAAGATGTTCTTGCCGGGAAGTGACTTTAGCGTTGTTGGGTATGATAAATGTCTTTTTGCAGTCACGACACGACATTCGGCGCTCACCCTGTGCGGAATAGCCGTAGCGTTTAAGGGAAAAACCACCGCACCCAGGACACTGCTTAATCAATCCTTTCCATCCAAGGTTTACCGTATGACGAAAAGCATTAAGCGATTTACCCGAGATAAGCGGAAAAAGGAAACCGCACTCCCGACACAATATATTATTCCCCTGGCAAACATAATCAGGGCTATTAAGTACACCAAGATTTTTACACCCCGGAGTTTTACAACTATTAACATTAACATCGTTAAACATATTCACTCCCTGCGAATATTTACATCAGGTCACCATGATTTTGTTACTGTTACCTGTTAGACGTAAAACACGCACTCACCATGGCGCAAATGCGTATAACCAACGATTCGGTTAACTTAGAGCCTATCCCACCAGGCGTTATTGGCGCAGCCAGTTCGAGTACTGCCCAGGTCCAAAATGGCAAGTGAAATAGTCCTAATGGGATAGACTCTTATTCTCCTGTTCATCCGAATAATCATTCACAAATAAAAATACCTGACTCAGCGCCAAGACGCTGAATCAGGTGGGCAATGCCCTAAGTGGCATACTATGATTTTATTATTATATTCGCTTATCCCCAGGTGACGGGCGTAGGTTTATCACCTCGAGCTTTCATTAATGAGTCATTATCAATATCGTTCTTATATTTCAGAAATTCAGCATAGATTCGCTTCTCAACTTCAGGCTGTTTGCCCATTTGATTTAGCGTTTCTGCACGATCCTGCTTCAGATTATAAAGATATTTAGCCTTACCTTCACGGTCAATAATCATTTTCCAGTCGCCATCGCGAATCGCCCACTCGTCCGTGGGATCATCCTGAAACGGCATATCAATACCAAAAATTAACGGCTTCTCACGCTTAAGTTCTTTCTTTTCCAGCACCGGAACCAGGGACTGGCCGTCATAAGCACGATCCGTCGGTAAAGAAAAATGCATCATTTGTGCCAGCGTAGGTACCCAGTCCAGACCCGTTACTGGCGTTTCTGATACCATCCCCTGTGGAATGTGCTTACCGTATTTGATAATCGCCGGAACGCGAATCCCGCCCTCCCAAAGATTATCTTTACGTCCACGCAAGCCGTCGGTTTCACCAGCAAGGTTCAGTTCATAAACTTTCCGTGCTTCGCGAGTGACCGGACCATTATCACTGGTAAAAATTACGATCGTATTCTCTTCTTCACCCATCGCTTTAATTTTATCGAGGACCTTACCTACCTGAGCATCCATGTAGCTAATATTGGCATAATATTCACCTGCACCGCGCCAGGGTTTATCTGCCCAATCTCCGTAGAACAAATCAGGGTGCTGCTTCGCATAAGCGCTGATATAGGGCGAGTACATATCAAGATACTGCTTCGGCGAAGCCAGCGGGCTGTGTACTTCGGTAAACGCGACATAGAGAAAGAAAGGCTTTTCATCTTTCTTATTATCCAGCCAGTTCACCACTTCCGAACTCACCAGCTCACCGCTGAAGGTATTTGCCCGACCGATAGGTTTTTCGTTACGCGTAAAACCGGTGGGATAGACCATACCGTAGCGAGGTCGCTCTTTTGCGCTATCCAGAGTCGAATCAGTAACGAAACCCGCGGTATTCACCAGCCTGTAGTCAAACCCCATATCCTTAGCCTGCGGCTGATCGGTACGATCGCCGCCAGCATTAAGATGCAGTTTGCCCATAATCGCGGTATCGTAACCTTCCTGCTTCAGCAAATTAGCAATCGTCAGCTCATTACGACCTAAAGCAACATCTTTACCATCCGGGATCCACGATCTTATACCTGTGCGAAACGGCATTCGTCCGGTCAATAACCCCGCGCGTGAAGGCGAACATAACGGCGCCGGGGCGTAATAATCCGTAAACCTCACCCCTTCCTGAGCTAATCTGTCGATATTTGGAGTTTTGACAATTTGATGGCCATAGGCCGAAAGATCCCCGTAACCTAAATCATCTGCCAGAATAATCACTAAATTAGGCTGTTTTTCTGTCGCCGCCTGTACCGTTGATAATGTACTTCCGGCACATAGCGCAAGCCCAATCATGCTGGCTACTATTTTTCTGTTCATTCTCACTCCTTTGATTAATAAATTATTTCATAACCAGAGAAATTAATTTATCAATACATTAAAATAAAAACCTGAATCAGGCTCACTCAACAATCTATTATCCATATCAATTCTATTGATGGGGTGGATATTTTATCCATGCCGTCACGATTTTTACCAGTGTATGGAAAGTCACAGGACTGTCACGTGACCTGAATCCCAAATATCACTGGAACCTTCTTATTAACTCATTAACATGTCATCGTGTGTTGTTTTGCGAATGCTATCTATCTAAATATACTCACAATGGATTAACCTTAATAAAAAGCGCTTTAAGTTCAACCATCATAAAATGTTGCAATCACAACACCATGAATAATGAAATAACATAAGGTTACCCGGTCGCAAGCAACATTAAATGACACACCTGGCCAATAACCTTGTAACCATGTAATTTCTGCGACATCTGTCACCTAAGAATTAGCTTCTTCCCCCATAAACTATGGTTTTAATCGCTATATCTTTTAACGCCTCTACAATTAATTATCTCCGGGATGAGTTATGGAAAATAAAATATTAATAAGAAGTTTACTGAGCGTTTGTGTACTGTTGTGTAGTGTAAATAGTCATAGCGCCGAGCTTAAACGCGTATATGGAAAGATTAGCGCTGGCTATGGTGACTGGAATAAAGGTTTTGTTAACGTTGGCAGGGGTGAGGTGTGGAAAATCGTTGCTGATTTTGGTGCCGTCTTCGATAAAGGCGAATTTGCTTCATTTTATGAGATGAACGTACTCAATCATCCGGTTGAGGGGCGAAATCACGTCACACAATTTTTAGGTCATTATCGACCAATCGACGGTTCTGATTTTACGCTAATGATGAAACTCTACATGTCGATGGAGAATAAATTCGGCGACGAACTTAATATGATGTATGGACTGGGATATTTAGGTCTCACTGGACCGTCTGGTTTTATTAAACCATACGTCGCCGTGCATAATCTTTCTAATGATTATAATTCAAAGAAATATGGTCAGGCCACCGGCTGGAATGGCTATGTGGTAGGTTGGGTTGCGGCTCACAATTTTCAGGTGTTCGGGGAAAAATTTGTTATTTCTAACTGGAATGAATTTGAGATTGATAGAAATGACGCATATGCAGAACAACAAGGCGGTGATTTTGGCATCAATGGCGCAGTGACGCTGGCATGGAAGTTTATGCCTCGCTGGACAGCGTCGGTCTCATATCGCTACTTCCGGAATAAACTGGGATGGGATGATTATAGCGATCGCATGAATTATCTTATCGGCTATGAATTCTAACTTTTAATCATAGGTTCTAATTTTATAAATACCACAAATACTCGACTTAATGAGTAGAGACACGTGACTAAACTGCAGAATGGATCACTAAAATGAAAGTATCTACAAAACTATCGTTATCGGCGCTCTCAGTATGTATTGGATTCAGTGGCGCAATGAGTTTCTCCGCCAATGCAAAAGATATTACTATCTATTATACAAACGACTTACATGCCCATGTCAGCCCCGAAATAATACCTTACGTTGATAAACCCCGCCCTGTTGGAGGGTTTGCATCAATATCAAAAATTGTCAAAGAGGCGAAGAAAAAAGATAAAGATGTCTTTTTCTTTGACGCTGGAGACTATTTTACCGGCCCATCGATTAGCACTTTAACTAAAGGTGAGGCAATTATCGATATCATGAACACCATGCCTTACGATGCCGTAGCCGTAGGCAACCATGAATTCGATCATGGTCATGAAAATCTGGTTACACAGCTTAAAAAGCTCCAGTTTCCGGTTCTATTAAGCAGTGTCTTTTATAGTGGTTCAGATAAACCATTAATCAATACCCCCTACACGATTGTTGAAAAAGATGGTGTAAAAATTGGCGTTATTGGTATGCATGGTGTTTCCGCGTTTTACGAAGCGATTGCGGCGGGCGTGCGCGATGGCGTGGATTGTCGGGACCCCATCCCCTACGTCAAAAAAGCGCTCACAGAGCTAAAAGGGAAAGTCGATCTTACCGTACTGCTTGCCCATGAGGGTGTTCCCGGTCGCCAGTCCAGTAGTGGGGATGAGGATGTTGCTCGTGCGTTGAAAACAGATATAGAAATGGCTGAATCACTGCAAGGCTATGGTCTTGATGTGCTTATCACCGGACATGCGCATAAAGGTACGCCTGAGCCAATTAAAACAGGAAATACGCTGATCGTTTCAACGGACGCTTATACCATCGAACTGGGTAAACTGGTGCTCGACTGGAACCCGGAAACGAAAAAAGTTGATAATTATGATGGTAAGTTGATTACCCTGTACGCGGATACGTATAAACCCGATCCGGACACGCAGGCCAAAATCGACGAATGGAATACCAAGGTGAAGAGCATTACCGATGAAGTAGTCGGCCATTCGCCAGAAGTATTAACACGTTCCTACGGTGAGTCTGCGCCAACGGGCAACTTAATTACCGATGCCCTGCTATATAAAGTCCCCTATGCCGATGCATCATTTTATAACGCCGGGGGCATTCGCACCGAACTCCCGAAAGGCAATATCACCTATGGTGACGTGCTCAGTATGTACCCATTCACCAACGATGTGATGAGTATGGAGATTACCGGAAAGGATCTAAAAGCGATCATGTCCCACGCCGCGGATCTTAAAAATGGCATACTGCACGCTTCAAAAACGGTCCAGTTTAAATACGATAGTAGTAAGCCTCTTGGCCAGCGTATTGTGTCCTTTGATATAAAAGGCAAAGCGGTAGAAGACCAAAAGACCTATACGGTTGCCCTGGATTCATTCATTGGTAAAGGTGGTGGCGGCTTTAACTTCACCAAAGGGAAAAATATTAAATATATTAAAGGGCTGCAAACTGCCGATGCGATAACCGATTATATCCGACATATTGATAATATCGTTCCTGATCATACAATGCGCGTTGACGATATAAGTAAGTAGCATTCGCTGGCTCAATCATGCGGCGGTAAGCGCTTCAGTATGATTGAGCCATTGCCTCATTCAGCCCATTCAATCATAAACAATCCGCAGCAGCGTCAGCTGTTTATCCTCATCCAGATAGCTCTTTTCAATTGTGGCATGGGGAGCGGACATAGGCACAATAAGATTCTCCACGGTAACATGGCGCTCAACGCCGTCTTTTCGATGGCATAAAATCTCAGAGGTTCCCACTTCATTCCAACAGCCCGCCATCACCACGCTTCCGGTAAATCGAAGCTGGCCACCGGAAGCGGCTAATGCGCAGCCGATAAAGAACAACGGTAATGATACGGCAGGGATTGCACGACGAACGAGGGGCATTTTATCCATGATTCGGCAGTCCTGTATTTGAACTCACCGGGGCATACTCACCCCGGAGCCTGTAGCCCGCTTCAGCCTTTTGCTTTCTGGATTGCCATTTGCAAAGCGTCCTGCGAAGAACTACCCGGCATGACCGATACACGATTAGCCTCTGGTGCTTTTGCCTGCGGCATCACAACAAACGCGGGGGTTCCGCTAAAGTTCATATACTGGGCCAGCGCCTGATTCATCATCAGCGCATCATGTACCGCGCCGCTCTCCTGCGCCTGTTTGACCTCAGCAATCTGCGCCTTCGTCAGATAGTGCTGCGCCAGACCATAGACATCCTGCTCTGTTAACGCCCCTTCTACTTTTCCCGTGGCATAGAGGGCGTTATGCCAGTCGAGATATTTCGTGCCGCCATCGGTTAGCCAGACCTGCTCGCCAACCCGTGCGGCCAGGCCGGAAACCGGCCAGCGAGAAGAGAAAATGGGAAACTCTTTAAAAATAAAGCGCGTATCCGGGTTGGCTTTCACCAGGCTCTCAACTACCGGAGCCATCTTGCTGCACCATGAACACTGGTAGTCAAAAAACATCACTACCGCGGATTTGGCATTAGCAGGACCAACCGATGGACTATTGCTGCTCAACAATTCAGCCTGGTACTGTAATGCCAGCTGCGTATAGGCCTGCTGTTGGGCAATTTGTTGACGCTGGTGCAGCGTTTCGCTGGCCGCTATCAAAAATTCGGGATGATTCGCCAGATAAGTCGCCACCGCTTCACCGACCTTATCAGGGTGGCTGACAATGTACGCTTCCGCCGCAGGGCCTGGCTGCGACGCCGGAGCGTTATCAGCCGCCAGAGCCGGTAATGAAATCGCGCCGCTCACCAGCGCCAGCACTGCCATACGGGGCAGTTTTAAAGATGAATAGTACATAAAGAAACTCTCATTGCAGGGGGTAAAAAGGGTGGCGCGAAAGCTGTACGTTTGCCGTTACCGGCGACAGCACCCGGCCATAATCATTGATACTTTGCCAACGCACAGCGCAGCGGGTTGCCCGTCGGCACCATGTGGTTTTACGCGTGGAAAAAGGGGCGACAACCCCCGCCGCATCGACGGGATTGCCGTTGACGTTGAGCAAGAAAAGCGTGACGTAATAAGGACCAGGGTTCTGTACCGTCAATCCATCTGGCATCAACGACCAGCGCAGCTGTCGGTACGCCTGTTGCGCATTGCCCGTCAGGCCCGTTGGGCGATAGATAAATTTCAACGCGGAACGAAACGCCATCTGAACGCTGTTGACGCCAGGTTTCCCGGACGGTATTGCAGCGATACTCAGAGTAAACAGGCTTTCCCGGTCAGCAGGCAGCCGAACGCCGGTCCAGGTGACTCGCAGCGTATTTTCTTGCCCCGCCGCCAGGCGAAACAGCGGCGGCGTGATGATAAACGGGGGCTTGCTGACGGGTGCGATCGCCGCGCCCGGCCAGCGCTGGGCCGACTGAATATGACTATCAATAAGCCAGTCGTCAGCAGAGGTGTTGCTCACCGGAATGCTTAACGTTGGCATCTGCGCGCTATAGATAAAACGCGTTCCGCCAATCACCACGCCAGCCCGCGCCTGCGTAACGGATAGCAGCAAAAACAGATAAAAAAGAAACTTATTCATAGGCCAGAATAAACGTTGCGGAAGCATTAGCCGTTCCGGCTGTAACCACGCCGCCATCAGCAATATAGCGAGCATAAAACTGCAGATTTGCCGAAGCCTGGCCCGACGTAAGCGCCATCACTTCGCTCTCCTGCCCTAACGGAATCAGATTTTTATCTTTGTCATAAAGACCAATACCAATTCCCGATGCATCGTCCACCCCTTCGGTCACCGCCAGCAGATCCGTATTTCGTCCATCCGCCGTTCCGCTGAAGCTCACCGTGACGCCGCTAACTGTGCTACCGCAGTTCTGTAGATTGATAGCAAAGGATTGCCAGGCGGAACCATCGCCAGCCTGATAGAACTGCCGATTCGACACGCTTCCCATATCAACATCGATATTCTCTGAATCCGGCGATAGCGTGCAGGTATTATCAGTGATAGAGCCCGTCACATAGACCCGCCCGTCATGCGCCCCGGCCTTACCCAGCGCCAGAGCGAAGTACGCCACGCAGGCAACATAGAGATGTTTGTTCATCGCGCACTCCTACTCATATTGCAGGTCGAAATACATCACCGCCGTAGCGTTGCCGGAGGTCACGGTAGGTTGAGTGGATTTGTAGCGAATATAAAAAGAGAGCGTATTGCGCCCAGCCTTCAGCGGATAAACCACCGAGTCGCTGTTATTAATACTGACGTCATCCTGATCCTCGTCGAGCAGCTCCACGCCGACGCCGCTGGCCAGCATACTTTCGCTCCCCATGCCGGTATCCGTCAGCGCCAGCAGCGACGGGTCGTCGCTATCCGCCGTACCGGTAAACCAGATTTTGGTCCCGGTAATTCCCCGCGAGCAATTTTTCAGGTTGATGTTAAAGGGCTTAAATTTCGTCGTCGTTCCGGCTGAGGGAAAATCCTCAACCGAAAACTGACCTAAGTCGATACTCTGGCTGAGGCTGGAAATCTCAACATCGCAGGTTTGTGCGACGATGGTGCCGGTAAACTCCAGGTTATTGCCGGTATCATCAGCCTGGCAGAGCGAGCACCAGCAAAGAAGTGCCAATAAAAGGCCGCATTTCACGTTCATTTAGTCGAAGTCCACCCGCAAATTAGCCAAAGCGGTAAACACACCTTCGGCAGGCGTTTCTCCCGTCGTGCTGACAGGATATGCCTGTAGAACAATATTGGCTTTTCCCGCATCGTTAGTGACGAAAGGCTCTACGCTGCTGGCATCGTTTGGCGTCAACACCGCGCCGTCGTTAGTCTCAACCATAACGCCTACGTCCGGGTTATCCGATGCGATAGCCTGATTGACGTGAGTGTCCGCAGTCGCCACCAGCCGCAGGCTCAAATTGACCTGCGAATCCACGCCGCTGCATTTCACCGGTACGTTGAATTTTTTACTTCTGACGCCCGTCGGTTTCTCGCCTGCGCGGGTAAAGCCACCGCTATACAAAGAGCCGAAATCGACGAGAATGGTCTGCCCGGCATTGATCTCGCAGCTTTGTGGAACCGTCACCGTGCCGCTGTAAATAATGTTGTAAACCACATCGCTAAGCGGATCGTTAGCGCTCGTGGTGACATACACGCTAAACATGGTTTTCGGCGCGATATTGACGGTACCGACGAAGGGTTTAACGATCTTGAGCTGAAAAGTCAGGTTTGAATCGTGAATGGGAAACGGCACGTTGTTATTCACGCTGTCGTCATATCCCATATAGACATAGTTTGCCGGTGGATAGAACTCGCCTGCCGCCGAGTCCTCAATACGCATCGCCCCTTCGAGATAATCAGAATCCAGCTTGATGTATTTCCATTCTCCGCTGGTTTCAGCAATGGGCCAGGAGGTGACATAAGAGCGATAGGTATGCCCCGTTGGCGCAGAATTCAGAGGGCAAATAGCCTGAACGCTCACCTCCTGACTCTCCGCCAACTGTACCGTATTTCCGGACTGATTTTGCTCCGCCGTCAGCATCTTGCTCAGGTCATAATCAATGCTGGAAGGCGAACCATTATTGTTTTTACACACGTCAGCAAATCCAGTTCTGCTCAGCAGCAATCCCACCAGCAGGATAAATAGCAGGCGTTTCTTCATTTAGCGGCATTCCACATGTTGTCGTACCAGGGCTTGCCGGGTAGCGGGAAGTTGATAATGCACAAGGCACTGTTGAGAGGCTTCGCGGCCCCACTGCACCCTTAACGCCCCCTGCGGGTTAAGGCCGGATAAATAGACTTCACCATCGTCCCCGACGATAGCTTCCTGCACCGGCGCGTCCGTCGAGGCGGTGGCGCCGAAGGGTACTGGCTGCCCATTATGCGACAGCGTCAGGAGCGCGCGTTCACCGACCCGCGCCTTGAAACTGGCCAGCACCAGCGCCCCCTGCGTAGGCACAACGTTAATGACGGCATCGTCAATATCCACATCGTCGGCCATCGAGTTCACATCCAGGGCCATACGGTTTTGCCGATAGGTGGTGGCATAGGGAACCACTGCATAACCCCGACTATCGGTATGAATTCCCGGTTCATCGTCAACATTGACGTTCCCTGCCCCTGGAGCCGCGATCAGCACGTTGGTTTCGCCCAGCGGTTGGCTCAGCGTCACCCCATGCGAATGCGCCACAATGCCGCCGCTCAGGCCATAGTTCAGTTGCTGGTAATCGCCGTTATCGCTGGTGTTGTAGCCTGCGTTCACGTTGCCCTGAGCGCCATCATATTCAAGACTGGCGGAGCCGCTGTCTCCAACGCCATGGTTCTGATAGCCCTGCTGCACGCTGTAGCTGAGATTGTTTTGATCCAGCGCGGTGCCGCTGATTCCAGCGTTTTGGGTAACGCCACCGTGCCGATCGGTACTGGTGCTGAGCGTGGCGTAGATATTGTGATTTTTGTGGGTGATATCGTCATCATGATGCAGCCACTGGCTCAGCGGCAGCGAGATATTCAACGCAAAAAGCTGGTCGCTTTTGTCTTCTCCAGGCGCACGACTTTGGTTGTAAGACAGGCCCCACGAAACACCCGCCAGGGTGTCGCTATATCCCACCTGCATTAGCGTATTTTTTTCATCTGTATGCCAGTAGCTTTGCTGGCTACCGGTAATGTAAAGCGAGCCAAAATGACCAAGCTGCTGAGAAATATTCAGCTGAATTTTGCCGCGTTTGGTGTAATAAAGATCGTAGTAATCGCTCCAGCTACGCTGGTCTTCATCTTCATTGACCGGCCCGTTATAGCCTGACATCCTTTTCCATGCCGTATCATCGAGCGTATAAAAACCGGATGTCGAGTAGCGATAGCCAAGCAACTGGAAATTGGTTCCCAGGCTATTGAGTGATTTCGCGTACAAAAAGCGCAGGGATTGTCCCTGGTGTTTACTGTCATCCGCCAGAGTGCTGTACGCCTGAGTGATATCAACAGAGACTGCGCCCCAGTCGCCCAGGTTTGCGCCCGAGCCCAATGCCAGCGCACGATAGTCCGCAGAAAACTGCGTTCCGCCATAAACGGTAAAGCCGTATGGCAGACCCCACATCAGCGTCCCCTGACCGAACTTCACATCCTCTTTCTGGCTGCTATCGCCACGATAGCTCGCTACCGTCGCGGCGTACTTCAAGCGCCCTTCTCGTTGCAAAACCGGTACGGCAGAATACGGCACGCTATAGCGAGTCGTGCTGCCATCAGCCTCTTTAACTTCAACGCTTAAATCGCCGCTGGAGGCCGTGGAGTAAAGGTCATTAATAGTGAATGCGCCGGGGGAAACGTAGCGCTGGTCAATGATGTAACCATTCTGGCGAATCGTCACCTGGGCGTTGCTTTTGGCAATACCGTGGATAGTTGGCGCAAAGCCTTTCATACTGTCAGGCAGCATATTGTCGTCGGAAGCCAGCTGGATCCCACGAAAGGGCAGGCTGTCGAATACCGCCGACGGCGTGTAGCTATCCCCCGCAGTTAGCTCGCTTTTCAGCGTCGCCAGATCGCGCTCCAGGTAGGTGCTGATATGCTGCCAGTCGCTTTTATTGTTCTCATTAGTGCTGTTGTAGTTCCACGTTGAATAGTTACGTAAACGCCAGGCTCCCAGATTCAGCCCGCCATTCAGACCAAGAAACCAGGTGTTATCGTTCACGCCGCCTTCGCTGCGGTCCCGACTATTTGCGCCGGTAAACGTATAATTGAGCAATAGCGCATTGATCCCCTCGTCCCAGTATTTCGGCGAGATATAACCTCTGGCGCTATTTTTCATCGCCGCTTGAGGGATACTGATATTCAGGCGCTGCTGGGTGAAATCGAACCGCGAGTAAGCCGCCGGAATCGCGGCGGCGATATCCGCACACCCATCGGATCCCGGTTTCAATAGCGTCGGAAAGGCCTCAATATTGACCTTCATCTCGCTGAGCATGTCTGGCGTCAGACAGGCGCTAAGTCCAGTATCATCGCCTGAAGCCTGGGTCGCCGTTGGGGATTTTACAGCATGAAAGGCGATATCACGGGTTGCCAGAAAAGCGCCGTTCAGATACACATCTACCCGATAGACGCCGGGTGCCTGGCTGTTGCCTTCAAAACGCGAAAGATCGGCGATCTTTGACGGATCGTCGGATAAAAATGCGGGATTAAAATAGTTGTCCGCCCAGCTCTTCGGCAGCGCCATGACGCTCACTAAAGTGAGAGTCAGCCCCATCAAGACCGGTTTACTGACGGGTGGTGAATGAGGCCTCATTGCAGCGATTTCCGGCACAGTATTAACGGCTCTGACAGGCTTGTGCTGGCGTTGTCGCACCAAAGTCATTTACCGTCTGAAACGACAGTTGGCTCTCTGCGCTCTTTAAAGTCAGCTCGCCTTTTGGCGCGACCATCGTATTAGGAAGTTTCTGGCTTCCAGCATGAATTTCTACCAGTGAAACATAGTAGGGAGAGGGGTTCGTTATCGTGATTCGGCCATTTTGGCTATGGCAACGAAGCAGGCCAGGGGCATCTGTCGACAGAACGGGTAAATTCTTCGGTCGGATAAAAACTTTAATTACGCTTTGAGTCGCAATTTGCAAAGAGTTGCTCGCCAGCCTGGCTTTATCTACCGAGGGGATAGCTTTACTGTTGAGATAAAAAACGCTTTCCCGATCGGTTGGCAAAGAGGGTCCAACGTACATAATTCGCAGCAAATTCTCTTTTTTCGGCTGAATAACAAATAGCGGTGGCGTCATAATGAAATCAGACGTCCGGCTACCGTCAGCATTCGAGATCCATGACTGGATTAAGAAGACATTGCTATCAGAGGAGTTAATCACGGGAAGAGAGACTTGCTTGCTCCCCTGCGGATAAATGACTCGTGTAGAGCCCAGCGCAATGCCACCGGCCCAGGCCAGGTTTACGCTCCCCCAAAAGGCCAGCAGCAGCGCTAAAATCGGTATTGTTCTTTTAATCATTGTCTACATTTTCAGAAGATTTCGGTTCGCTATGCGCACATAACGTCTCTTCCGTACGACATATACGGAAGAGACGTTAAAAAAATCAGGAGTACACCATGCTAAAGGTCGCGGTTGCTGAAACATTGCCTGCGACGACCGCGCCGGTGGCAATATAATCCACGCTCAGTGGGACAACGTTTTCGCCGTTAATTAAGGTCACGGTGCCTGAAGTATCGCCAATATTCAGCGTCTGACCATCCGGACCATACAATTGCAGAGCAACGTTGGTCGCCGCGCCAGCACCAGCGGTGTTGGCCAGGGAGCCAGAGAGCGTACCGTCCTGCTGACCATTAAAAATAACCGCAGCTTCCTGGCTTACCGTGGTGTCGCAATCTTCCAGCTTGATAGAGAAATCTTCTTTTTGATTCGCGGTCATCCCCGCTGCCGTTAATTTGCTGGCGCGAACCTGGCTTAGGGTAACCGTTTGATCAACAGAATCAGCGGAAACAGAACAGGCGGCATTCACAACCTGGCCGACGAAATTAACGGTGCCACCGGATACGGTCGCAGTATCTGCAAATGCAGAGGACATCATGCTGCCCGCAGCAATAGCGGTCACAACCATGGCTAATACATGCTTTTTCATACAAACCCTTTTAAATTTAATAAAAAATTAGTGTTATAATTTGAAAAATATCAGGCATCGTCGGGCAATCGCTTTCGCCAGAACGATTTTGGGGATTTTGGATTTTATATGCCACATGGAAATATCAACGTAATTAATAACGAATTAATTTACCCACCAAAAATCGGTTTTCCCCAAAATGAATACTCTGACATTGATCAATTATTATGAATAGAACGAATAGTTGCAATCATCAGTCGCTGTTTTTATAGGACCACATATAACTGCATGTTTTATAAAGAAACTAAAAATAAGACATCATCTACGCCATAAGCACTATTGACATGGTTTCTAATACATGCGTCATTCTGTGTTCATCATTAAAATCAGCAGCATGTTTAAGAGGGTGTTTAAATAATGTAAAAAACACCCCTGACTTTGGTTACTTAATAAGCCATTGGTAACTTTTTCATATCTAACAGCCGTCCGCCTTCGATATTAATATAACCACCCTTCTTAAGTTCAGAAAGAAGCTTCATCGTGCGGCTACGGGATATTCCCGTTCGTCGTTGAATGAAGTTAAGTACGTTAATACTTTGCCGATACTCACTCGCATAGGCCCAAAGCTCTATTAATAACGATCTCACCTTCAGATAAGAATCCACGCCAACCAGCTCACCATCCCGCACATTCATTACCATCAGACGATAGGCCAGTATTCGCGCAACATCGTGCCAGAGGTCGCACTCATCGGCGACCTTAATAAAGTCAGGTAGAGAAACAGCACGCCCTTTGCACTCTGTTTCTGCAATCAGGAAGTGCTCAGGCCAGGCAGAAACACCATAGGTAGCCCCGTAGCTATCAACGAGTCCGACAACAGAAGGAGCGAAAGCAGATAAAACATGCAAATTGCTGCCGCAGCGGCAAAATGAAAATATCCCGGATTGCAACAGAACTATTTTATGTTGACCATCGGAATTCAGAAAAAACTCATCTCCAGGCTGCAAATAAAAAGGTTGGCCAAATGACCATAACGCAGAGAATAGCGCGTCAAGTGCAGCATGTGGTTTAGCCTGCTGAGAGAAAAAATATGAGTGCAAGCCATTCTCATTATCATTATCGGCAACATCTAATTTCATTTTTATAAAACCATAATCATAAGTCAATCAACGATATACACACAAACGGTCAGCTTCAATTAATAATAAATAAAAACACTTAGTAGTATATCTATATGGTTCAAGCACAAAAACGCAATACTTAGCATAATAAGTAAATTCTTAATTAGAATACAAACAAAGAACAATCAAGCATAAAACAAAATATTAACAAGAGAATAAAATTACAAGTGAAATTATTCCCAGCGAAATAAACAGCAATGTAAAAAACAGTGATTCAGAATATTACACACTCTGAATCACTGTGAGTAAGGCACTGTTTTCCACGCTACATGGAGAGGTATGTTGCGATATTAGCTAAAGTACGTTGGTGCAGAGTAATACTCGACCATCTTTTCCGCCAGCCAGCCGCCATCTTCCCCATTAGAGTGAATAGTAGTAATGCTGACCGTTGAACCTCCGCCCCAAAGCACCGAGAAGACATTGTAGTCAGGCAGGTTCAACGCCTGCATCTGTCCCCAGTCATAGCCATCATCCTGGCGTAAAAAATCGCCTACCGTCTCCACACCATAGGTCGCACTATTGACGACCGTATTCAGCAGGTCGGAAGCAATGGTACTGATATCGCTACCGATACGCGCATCCCCCATAAAGAAGCTTCCGCCTGAGGCAAAATGCGCTGACGCAATTTTGCTGGTGCCTTCGTCCACGGTAGGCATATGTCCACCAGGAATTTGCCACAACATTGCCGGTTTATGCAGGTCTTTAGCCGCTTGTTTTACCATGCCTAAATAGTTAAACCAGCATGTTGCATTCCAGCCATAGTGCGCCAATGCATCAGGACTAAAGCAATCGCGTTCAAATTTATCAAAAGCAATAAAGTCTGGCGCATATTCGCCGCTATAAACTCCCAGCTCATTAATAAATTTCGCAATCTCTGTCCCCTGAGCCACAGGATCGGCATTCGCTCTGAGCACCCAATCTGCCGTGCCCGTCGCCCAAACGTTGGTTTGCCAGCCGAACGCCACATCCGGCGCAAACTGCCGAACAATGTAGTTAATAGCCTGAACATAGCCATACAGATCGTTACTGAACTCCGGCAAGACCGGCGCGCTGAACCCAGGAATAACAGGTAAAGCGTTTATCGCTGCCGCCAGTTGAACATTAACCTGCACGCTATTCGCTTTACGTACTGCGGTATAGCCGTACGGCTCCTGCTGCATCGCGCCGAGGAAATCCGGGTTCAGAACAAAGGTTGCGGGTACAGGGTGTTCTTCATCTTTCCAGGACTGAGCTGCCAGACACTGGGTGATAAAGTTGCCAAAATGATTCCGCAGCCGCTGGCCGTCCTGAAGATCGGATAGCGCACTACCGCCGCTGGCATTGGCGGTATAAACCACCATCACCGGCATCACTGAACGACCGCCCTCTTGTTCAATCTCTCTCACCAGAGGTACGGTTTTATGAATCGGTAAAGAATCATAATCGAGGAAACCGTCGCCGTTTTTATCGACTTCCGCTGCCGGGATGGGATCGCCGCCGCCGTCAAAACCATCATATTTAAACAAAGCGCTAAAAGGCACGTCGCGATACAGCGATACGGTTTCTGCGGCATTCACCGTTACCCCACCGTGGGCGAGATAGTCCGGCCAGCCTTTGACCTGCAAGGGCACGCCCTGGATAAATTCCAGAGTAATGCTGTTAACACTTTTCAGCAGCCGCAACGGCGCATCCAGCTCACAGCGCCATGGCGTTCCCGCAACGTAAACGTCATCCACCATAACGCTGTACTGACCCGGCGCCAGACGCATTGCCAACGTTTGTTGACGCGTATCGCTCTCCAGCATCAGGGTATATTGATATTGACCGCAGCAGAACAGATAGCGCTGAGGAGCCACGCCTTCTGGCAAACCCAGTATAGTGGCCTGCACCTCGACAAAATCCCTGCTATCAATCTCAGTCTGCTGGAAACCGATATGCACCTCTTTCACCTGCCCCTGCGTAGGGGTAAAAATGGTCGGTTGAGCGAGAGTGGCAATCATCTGGTTATTGATAATGGTGTGCTGCAAACAAATCGCATAGCTATGGCCCGCCATAAGTTGGGTCACCAGCTGCATTTGGTTAACGGGTAGCGTCAACGTCCTTTCGCATACGCCAGCTTCGGACCACAACTCAACAACCATTTCCGCGCCGGAAAAATCGGGGGCATCAACATTGAGACGCACGGAAGCAAACTGTACCGGTGTCTGGTAGGCAACCTGGCAGGTTTGTGAGTCATCCCCGGAAACAAGCTTGAGCGAAAACGCCGATTCAGCTGGCGTAATCCGCATATCATCATTGCACAGCTCCAGTACGGTGATAGCGTAATCACCAGCGCTAAGATCGGCGATGATTAATGACTGTCCCCACTCGCCAGCAAAGCGTTGTGAAGTCGCATCTGGATAACGTAGATCGATGGTCGGCTTAAGCGTTGTGCTTTCTGTTAATACCGGAAATTTAACCTCGATTTTTCCCTGACGACCGGGATCGTGTGCCAGCGTTGCCGTTAAGTCGCTCATGGTGACCGGCGTCTGGGTAGCAGAGAGGTAAAACTGCAATTCGGCGCTGCCTCCAGCCTTCAGCAAGAGCTCCCCATCATTATTAATGGTAATCGTGTTTTTCTCGATGGGCCACCCGCCATCGCTGCCCAGGGTCACAGGCTTATTGCCTAATAATGAACCGCTAAATGGGCTGTAAGGATCAGGGTGCGCGCTGGCGGTAAACGCCAGCTTGAGTTGATTAAGATCGATAGATTGTGAATAGAGGTTGGTCAATGTTAGCGTTATTCGTTGATACCAACTGCTCGTACTCAACTGACTCGCCGCAATAGTTATCCCCCCACCTTCAACAACGGAATTATCATCCTGACCTTCAGGCTCTGGTGATTCGTCTTCCGTTTCTTCTTCGGGGGGAATACCAGCTTCAGGTTCGACATCATCATCAACTTCATCATCCGCAGGAACTTCAGGTTCGGCTTCATCTTCATCTTCATCAGCCGTCTCATCCTGTGCCGCTGCGGCTAACGTTAATGTGAACGTTGAGATTTTTACTGGAACCTGAGTGGCCGCAAAGCTGAAGAATAATGTGCCGCTTTCACCCGGCTGCAATAACAGCTCTCTGCTGTTATTAATAATAATTTCATTAACATCGAGCGTCCCCTGCGCCTTACCGCTCAACGTTAGCGGCATATCGCCTTTCAGGGTGCCGCCAAAGTTTCCCCACGGATCCTGGTGGCCAGATCCGGTAAAGCCGATTGCCGCATGATTTATATCCACGGCGCGGCTATTTTCATTGGTGATGGTTAAAGTGACTTTTTGATACCAGCTGTTTACATCAATCGGACTGTTTTTAATCGAAACGGTCATCGCCGAAATTCCTCATTCCCTTGGTGGAAAAAAGCCCCGGAAACCGGGGCTTGGTTATGGAGCCCAATATTTTTCGTTTAATGAAAAATATTAGTAAGCACCGAGGTCAGTCCATGCTTCACCAGAAGCGCAGTTCAGGTCTGGCTGCTGGCCCTGAGACCACCATTTCACCTGGTAGTTATGACCATTCCAGCTCACGATTTCGAAAGTACCCCAGCTTCCGCCATAAACGGTGTTTGTATCCCACAGCGCGTAAGGTGTGGTGTCCGCATCAGATGAGGTCTCATCATCAGTCGGGGTGGTATCTTCTTCAGGTTCTACTGGAACAACGGTATCTTCCTCTTCTTCCTCTTCCGGCTCAGGCTGAACCTGAGATGCTGCCGGGGCTGCGGTCAGCACGAAACGCTGCTGAGTTGACGGCTCACCCCAGGTATCGCGAACAAACAGAGTGAACTGGAAGGCCGTTTTTACAGAAACTTCTGGTACAACGAACTCAATCACGGCAAGAGTTTTATCCGCAACGGTGATTTCAGAAGGAACGCCCCAGCTGTAGGTAATGTCATCTTCGTCTTCGTCAGATGAACCTTCACCAGACAGTTGTACAGTGGAACCGCCAACAACGCGCAGTTCAATTGCCGCTTTCGGCGCGTGGTTTACATCAGTCGTGGTTTCTTCTTCTTCTTCATCTTTCTCTACGTTGATGCCTTCGAAGTAGAACGGATCCATATCGACAACTTCAGAAGAAATCTCGTAACCCAGACCTTCACGTGCGGCGTTAACCAGCACGCCGTTATCCTGATCGATAGTCCAGGTGAACATGCCGCCCAGGCCCAGTTTCGCTGCGTATTCGCCTTTGGCTTTTACAGCGCGCGGGGTATCCAGGGACATAAACAGCTTGGATTCCGGGTTGTACAGGTAGTCGGCGTCAGCCACCTGGTCGGTGTAGACGTTGAAGCCGTTACGGCCTTTCTGGTTTTCCAGATCCAGATAGTTGTAAATCACGTCGTACCATTCGTTGGTACCGGATTCAAACGTACCAGTGGTGTCGCCAGTACCTGCATTATAGGTACCTTTCAGAGGAGACAGGGATTCCAGCTCAGCGTTGCGGCCGTTACGGGTGTAGCCTGCGTAACCGACATTGATACGGTCAGCCGGGAAGCCTTCGGACAGCAGATGCTCAACGATAGTGTTGACCGCCCAGCCGCCTTCTTCGATGGCTTTCAGGTTGGTGTGGTGCGCGATAGTTTCAGCCCACGGCGTGCCGAAGAAGTCATAGGTCATCAGGTTGATGCCATACAGGCCGGCGTTCAGCAGCGCTTTCACATTGGAGTAACCGAAAGTAGTCACGACCGCAGAGCTGGCGATAGAGATTCTCACATTGCTCAGGCTAGCGGAATCCAGCTGTTTACGCAGCTCAGCAATCAGCAGCGCATAGTTTTCACCATCTTCCGGACCACATGGGTTACCGGCACCTTCCGCGTTCGGGTATTCCCAGTCGATATCCACTTCGCTGAACATCGGGAACTGTTTGAACAGTTTCACTACGCCTTTGGCGAAAATTTTACGAGCGGAATCAGAAGCAGCGGTCTCGTGGAAACCGTTACTCATGGTCCAGCCGCCGATGCTCATGGACAGCACCAGGTCATGGTTCTGTGCTTTTGCTTTTGCCTGCAGATCGCGCAGACCACCGAGCAGACCCTTAGTGTTAGTCTGAGTGACGGTTTTCGGATCAACATCCCAACCGCTCTCGGTATGACCAACGTTCACGTAGGACTGGAAATCGCCCCACGGATCGAGGAAAGTCGGCTCGTACTGAACTTTACCGCACAGATCTGCGCCTTCAGCAACAACATCGCGAGACAGACCGTCAACTTTGTGGAAACCGGTCACGCCAACAAAACCGACGATAATTTTATCGTATGCCGTTGGAGAAACATTAGTCAGATCGTAACCACGACCACGGTTATCTTTCGAATCATCTCCCTGCAGGCGACCATCGTACTGAGACCAGTCGGTGTAGTAACCGAATACTTTTGGTTTAGTCGTAGAAGCTTTGTATTTGTTATAGACCGGCTTCGCGACACGTGCAGAAGTATAGCTGTACGCGCTCACTTCTTTTGCTGGGTTAAAACCATCGGCAGCATTGCTGGTTTCGGTAAGAGTATCGCCTTGAATCAGTTTGCTAGTAGCCATTTTTAATTTCCTTTTAAGTTTGAAAAATTGTCGCAGTTCGTTCTGCGGGACCAATAATCCAATGCTCTCGAGATAATGGCTAATCACCAATCATCACAAATTCAGAACATCGGGAAAATTATTCTCATGATGTTCGAATGATGTTTTCAGTCGTATTTCCATCAGCCTATTTACGTATCTCATCAACGTCGCGTGTAAAAAATGAGCAGCATCTTAAACATCACTTATCACCCAGTTAAACATCATTTAATTAACACGAGATAATGTGATTATGCTCTCACCTTCAAATAACAATACAATAATACCGATGACAAATAATGGATTAAGACAATTCTCGTACAATATATTCAACACAGACAATCAGGATGTATATATCTAAAGGACGACGATATGAAAACTTATCTCATCAATAACAATTGCGTTTATAACGAAGGAAAGTATGAACTGAGAACCACCTCAAACTCACAGGTCATTAAAATGACAGCAATGAGAGCGAAGTGCCTTAGCTTCATCATCGAAAACTCCAGCATGGATATTATCGAACGGCAAAAAATAACCACAGAGTTATGGGGAAGCCGTAGTCACTTTGTTAACGATGCAAATTTAACACAGATACTCTACTTAATCAGACGTGACCTGAAGGCACTAGGGATTAATGACCTATTTATTACCATTCCACGACAAGGAATTCAGGTTAATAAAGAGATCTCTATCAAAGCAATGGATAGTGAGAAGAAAGGAAGCAAAAGACAGGTTATCCGAAAAACGCTGGCAGCGTTAACCACCGTATTTTCTGTAACATTAGGCACGATGATGTACATGCATATTCATTAATTCAAGGAAATGAAAAATGAACCCAATCATTGATGGTATTTTAGTAATGGAAGGCGGTTATATCCTGAATCCTAAAGATAAAGGAGGGGCGACTAACTGGGGAATTACTGAAGCAACGGCTCGCGCCCATGGTTATACAGGAAATATGATCGAGCTAACACGAGCAGAAGCATTCTCAATTCTTGAAGAAGATTACTGGATCAAACCAGGATTTGAACAAATAGCCAACTACTCTTATCCGATCTCTTTTGAGCTCTGTGATGCTGCAGTTAACATTGGCCCACATTATCCGTGTTTATGGTTGCAGCGCTGGCTAAATGCGCTAAACAAGGAAGAAAAAAGTTACCGGGAGATCCAAACTGATGGCAAGATTGGTCCTCGAACCCTTGCCGCACTCAAGCATTACCTGACATTAAGAGGTCAACAGGGTGAAGAGGTTTTGGTGAAAGCTCTAAACTGTAGCCAGGGCGCTTACTATCTGGATATAACAGAAAAAAACAAACAAAATGAAGAGTTTATTTTTGGCTGGATGACTGCCAGAGTGACATAACACCGCTATCATAGCTCGCCAATAAAAGACTCATGGATGAGCCTTTTATCAGCACTCAATATTGAGAATACCACTTAATGAATTTTAGCCTCTTCAAGCGCTTTTTTAATCTTCTCACCCAGAATTTTCAGAATAGGCCCAGCAAATACGCCACCTAAGCCAGCAGCCAACAATACCATATTGAAGCTAAGCTCTTTTTCAATGGCAATCGCGCTAAGAAGAAAACTAGTAAAACAAGAGATGACTACCTGGGTTAAACAATGCATTATTCCTGTATGGGAATTATCATCACCTTCTTGTTTATCTCTACGAATAAGATAGCTGACAAATCCACCCCAGGCTCCGGTGGCAATAATTGTGATTAAAATTTCAACTTCCAGTAGCACGACTTCCGTTGTCGCCAAATGGTTAGGGATAGACATAATACACTCCTTGATTAAGGTGGATAACGTTTCTTTATAAGAGTGTAAGTAGTTTCACTATGAGAGATAAAATCAAAGGGCATCAAATCAAACAATATTATCTCTATCGTTTGAAATGATACCCATTAGCGGCGGAATGAGGAAAGCGTATGTAGCATGGAGACAATTTCATTAATGACGATAATGTTCTTGCTACTCTTGCTCCATGACGCATAAACCTGTATAGATTTAAACGTTAATTCTGGTGGTGGCTGAACAAATTTAATATCATACTTGCGCTGATTTTTATAGAACAACGCCAGTTTTAGCGGCATCAACGCAATTAACGAGGTCCGCTCAATCATGCTAATGATTCCATTAAGCGAATCACTTCGATAACCTATAATTCGTGAACCTTTATAATACAGATCATCTTTAAACAAACCATTATCATTAATTATCATTGGAGAAGCCATCCCTGGCTGATACATCGCATGGCGAGAAGAGTAGAATTGATGAAGGGAAATTTGTGATAAAGTACTAAAGATATGACTTCCAGAGAAAATACAGACAAAACTTTTGAAGTTATCTATCATCTGACTATCAATACCGGGAGCAATCAGCGGCTCAGTGCTAATCAGAACATCACATTCAGCTGTGAGCAATAACTCTTTCATCATCTCGCGGGAGATATTCCGTGAGGAGTAATGACTCAGCAATATCCTGTCAAAGATATCACTATCATAAAGCTGAGAGAGATAATAAGCCTCAACGATATCACTACCTAAAAGAGTAATACGAGCATCACCGGTACTTTTATTATCAGCAATAAAGGTGTTATTCACCAGTTCCATCACCTGGCGAAAATTTTGATGAATTTCTATAGCCTTTGCGGTGGGCAGCAGTCCGTCTTTGCCGCGAACAAACAGCTCTTCCTGATAATAGCTTTGTAAACGTCTTAGCGCCAATGAAACTGCGGCGGGAGTAATTCCTAGTCTTTTTGCAGCTTTAGCTGCATTTCCAGCCGAAATAACAGCGTCAAGGATTTTGATTAAATTATAATCAAAATCCTTGTTGGCACCTTTCGATCCCATCCGCTGTTAGCCTCTAAATACGAAAAAAAGCAATATAGATAATACTCAAAATAAATCAATTATCCGCAGCTATAAATAATTATATGACTCGTCGTCACCCAGGCTAAGGTTGGAACAGAAAAAAGCCCGAGCACGAATGCCCAGGCTTGAAATAAGACAGAAAATGAACGGCAATCAGCGCGTCAAATCATCGAAAAATTTCTTCACGCCATCGAAGAAACTTTTAGAACGCGGGCTATTTTTCTCACCCGTCGGACCGCCAAAACTTTCCTGAAGCTCTTTCAGCAGTTGCTTTTGCTTGTCGTTGAGACCAACCGGCGTTTCAACCACCACGCGACACAGAAGATCGCCCTGCGCGCCGCCGCGAACGGACTTTACGCCTTTACCACGCATACGGAACAGCTTACCGGTCTGCGTCTCACCGGGCACCTTCAGATTGACTCGACCATCCAGCGTCGGGACTTCAATCTCGCCGCCAAGAGCCGCCATGGTGAAGTTAATCGGTACTTCACAGTACAGGTTGTTCCCTTCACGCTCAAAAATTGCGTGCTGTTTTACCTGAACCTGAACGTACAGATCGCCAGCCGGAGCCCCATGCTCGCCCGCTTCCCCCTCGCCAGCCAGACGAATACGGTCGCCGGTATCAACGCCCGCCGGAATTTTAACTGACAGGGTTTTGGTTTTCTCAACGCGGCCATGTCCATGGCATTTGTTGCACGGATCTTTAATCAGCGTACCGCGTCCCTGACAGTGCGGACAGGTCTGCTGAACGGCGAAGAAGCCCTGACGCATCTGCACCTGGCCCGCGCCATGACAGGTCGGACAGGTTTGCGGCTGGCTGCCTGCTTTCGCACCGCTGCCGTGGCAAACATCACACTCTTCCAGCGTCGGAATACGGATCTCTTTCGTGACGCCCCGAACGGCTTCTTCCAGCGTCAGATCCATGTTGTAGCGCAGGTCAGCACCGCGCGCCGCGCGCTGGCGACCACGACCGCCGCCGAAGATGTCGCCGAAGACATCACCAAAGATATCGCTGAAATCAGCGCCGCCGCCAAAACCACCGCCGCCGCCTCCCATACCGCCTTGCTCAAACGCCGCATGGCCGTACTGGTCGTATGCTGCACGCTTCTGGGCATCAGTCAGGATTTCATACGCTTCTTTAATTTCTTTGAATTTTGCTTCGGCCTCTTTATCTCCCTGGTTACGGTCCGGGTGATATTTCATGGCCAGGCGTTTATACGCCTTTTTGATTTCACGCTCTTCCGCTGTTCTGGAAACGCCTAAAACCTCGTAATAATCTTGCTTTGCCATTGGTGTTTTTCAGCCCCTTAACATGCGTGCACGGGCGGAGAGGAAACCTCTTCGCCCGTGCCAGTGTTTTACCCGTTCAAAGGGCGATTATTTTTTGTCTTTCACTTCTTCGAACTCAGCGTCAACAACATCGTCGTCCTTCGCATTGCTCTCTTGAGCGTCAGCGCCGCCAGCCTGCTGCTGAGCATGCTGCTGCTGAGCGATTTCCATCAGCTTCTGGGAAGCCTGAGCCAGCGCCTGCATTTTCGCTTCGATATCAGCTTTGTCTTCACCTTTCAGCGAAGTTTCCAGCGCGGTCAGCGCAGACTCGATGGCAGTTTTGTCATCAGTTGGCAGTTTATCGCCTGCTTCTTCAACCTGCTTACGCGTGCTGTGCAACAGATGGTCGCCCTGGTTACGGGTCTGAACCAGCTCTTCAAACTTACGGTCAGCTTCTGCGTTCGCTTCAGCATCGCGAACCATTTTCTGAATTTCTTCTTCGTTCAGACCAGAAGACGCTTTGATGGTGATCTTCTGCTCTTTACCGCTGTTTTTGTCTTTCGCGGAAACGTGCAGAATACCGTCAGCATCGATGTCAAACGTTACTTCGATCTGCGGCATACCGCGCGGAGCCGGATTGATACCATCCAGGTTAAACTGACCCAGAGATTTGTTATCGGATGCACGTTTACGCTCACCCTGAATAACGTGGATGGTTACCGCAGACTGGTTGTCTTCAGCGGTAGAGAACACCTGGCTGTGCTTAGTCGGGATAGTGGTGTTCTTGTTGATGAGCGCAGTCATCACGCCGCCCATGGTTTCGATACCCAGAGACAGCGGGGTAACGTCCAGCAGCAGAACGTCTTTCACTTCACCGGTCAGTACACCACCCTGAACAGCAGCACCGATTGCCACGGCTTCGTCCGGGTTAACGTCTTTACGCGGTTCTTTACCAAAGAACTCAGCAACTTTCTTCTGCACCATCGGCATACGAGTCTGACCACCGACCAGGATAACGTCCTGGATATCGGAAACGGACAGGCCAGCATCCTGCAGCGCAACCTTCAGCGGCTCGATGGAACGGTTAACCAGGTCTTCTACCAGGCTTTCCAGTTTCGCACGGGTCACTTTGATGTTCATGTGTTTCGGACCGGTCGCGTCTGCGGTGATGTACGGCAGGTTCACGTCGGTCTGCTGAGCGGAAGAGAGTTCAATCTTCGCTTTCTCAGCGGCTTCTTTCAGGCGCTGCATCGCCAGCGGGTCGTTACGCAGGTCAATGCCCTGATCTTTCTTAAACTCGTCAACGAGATAGTTGATCAGACGGGTATCGAAATCTTCACCACCCAGGTGGGTATCACCATTGGTCGCCAGAACTTCAAAGGTTTTTTCGCCGTCAACTTCGTCAATTTCGATAACGGAGATATCGAAAGTACCACCACCGAGGTCGTATACCGCGATAGTACGGTTGCCGACTTCTTTATCCAGACCGTATGCCAGCGCAGCAGCAGTCGGTTCGTTGATGATACGTTTGACTTCCAGACCTGCGATACGGCCGGCGTCTTTGGTAGCCTGACGCTGAGCATCGTTAAAGTAAGCAGGTACGGTGATAACCGCTTCAGTTACCGGTTCACCCAGGTAATCTTCAGCCGTTTTCTTCATTTTCTTCAGCACTTCAGCAGAGATCTGCGGCGGTGCGGTTTTGGTGCCTTTCACATCAAGCCATGCGTCGCCATTATCTGCGGCAACGATTTTGTACGGCATGATAGAAACGTCACGCTGGACTTCTTCGTCCTGGAAGCGGCGGCCAATCAGGCGTTTAATCGCAAACAGGGTATTTTGCGGGTTTGTCACTGCCTGACGTTTAGCCGGCTGACCAACCAGAGTTTCACCATCCTGGGTATAAGCAATGATAGAAGGCGTGGTGCGATCGCCTTCGGCGTTCTCCAGCACACGTGCAGTAGTGCCATCCATAATCGCTACACAAGAGTTGGTAGTACCCAGGTCGATACCAATAATTTTACCCATCTAAACGTCTCCACTAAAAATTCAGTCAACATGTGGTTGTGAACCAGTAATAAGGGCGAAACGTGCTGTTTCAACTGCCCGAACATCATTTTTTTTCAGGTTCATTCACTGCGGTTGACTACAAGATGGGGTCGCCTACCGCTTCATCAAGGGGGGAACGCAAAAAAATTTTGCGCTGATTGCGCTACCAGGCCCTGTCGTGCATCCGGACAAGACCGGAAAAAGGCCTAGAACCGAACAACGCATAATCAATAAAAATAATTAAAGCAAACCCATTCACATAATCATTGACATAATCCGCAATGATTACGCGCTAAAGACAATAAAGTCCTGGTGATAAAATATTTTCCAGAAAAACAAATTAAACAATTGGAAAATCATCATGAAATCACTAATTCAGATGTCAACTGGATTAATTTTAAGCATCGCTTTAATAACATCAGCATCGGCTAATGACCATAAAATTTTAGGCGTGGTCGCCATGCCACGAAATGAAACGAACGATCTCACCCTGAAACTCCCCGTTTGCCGGGTGATTAAACGCATCCAACTCACCGCCGACCGTGGTGACGTCCAGCTATCCGGCGCAACGGTGTACTTCAAAGCCAGCAATAGCGCCAGCCAAAGCCTTAACGTCCCATCAACCATTAAACAAGGCACGACCACCAGCTGGATAAACATTAATAGCGACAACGACAACAAACGTTGCGTTAAAAAAATCGCCTTTTCTGGTCATACCGTAAACTCTTCCGATATGGCCTCTCTAAAAATTATCGGTGACGATTAATATCACTGATGACGTTAAATAAGCTGCTATGAAAATTAATTATCTGGAAGATGAAGACCTCTCTTTTCTTCATCAATGTAGTGAAGAGCATCTGGCAACATTTACGCATATTCTGACCCATAACGAAAATGGGAAACCGCGCCTTTCCAGCACGTTATTACGTAATGAAATTTTTCAGGCGATGGAAGGCCATCCTGAACGCTATCGTCGTAACTGGCAGCTGATTGCCGGGGAGCTTCAGCACTTTGGTGGCGATAGCATCGCTAACACGCTTCGCCGCCACGGCAAGTTCTATCGGGAAATCTTGCTGGATGTCTGCAAAAGGCTAAAAGTCAAAGCGGATAAACACACATCGACCCTCGAAATAGAGCAACAGCTCCTGGAACACTTCCTGGAACATAGCTGGAAGAAAATGGATGACCAGCAAAAGGCCGACTTCTTCACTGCCGTGGAGTGTCGGGTCAAAGAGCAGAAGGAACTACTGCCCCACCTGCTCCAGACGCATAAGCTGGCGCAAGGAGTCTCGCATCTTCTTGACGCTCGATTAACGAAGATTCTGCGAACCCATGCTGCAGTCAGCGTCATTGGTCACGGATTAGTGCGCGGTGCTGGGCTGGGCGGTCCCCTTGGCGCAGCGTTCAATGGCGTCAAAGCCGTTAGCGGCAGCGCATACCGGGTCACAATTCCGGCGGTGCTGCACATAGCCTGTTTAAGGCGAATGGCTAACCTTCATCGGGCAGAAGAATAAATTGGTGAAAAATACCCCGCCAGATCATAGACAGTGCTGCGACTCCTCATTATTATGCCGCGCCCCGTCGCCAAGTGACGGGGTAATGCTTCCCTTTCTAATCATTATTTTGAGGAATTATGGGCAACACTAAGTTGGCTAATCCGGCACCGTTGGGCCTTATGGGCTTCGGTATGACCACTATTCTGCTTAACCTGGCGAATAGCGGCCTGTTCGCGTTCGATGTAGCTATCCTGGCGATGGGCATTTTTTACGGCGGCATTGCGCAGATTTTTGCCGGCCTGCTGGAGTTTAAAAAGGGTAACACCTTTGGCTTGACCGCATTTACGTCCTACGGCGCTTTTTGGCTGACGCTGGTCGCGATTCTTCTGATGCCGAAAATGGGCCTCGCAGAAGCGCCTAACGCACACTTCCTCGGCATGTACCTTGGGCTGTGGGGAGTCTTTACCCTGTTCATGTTCTTTGGCACCCTGAAAGCCGCGCGCATGCTGCAGTTTGTCTTCCTGAGCCTGACCGTACTGTTTGCTCTGCTGGCGATCGGCCACCTGGCTGATAACGAAGGCATTGTGAAGATTGCTGGCTGGGTAGGCCTGGTCTGCGGCGGTAGCGCTATTTATCTGGCGATGGGTGAAGTACTGAACGAGCAGTTTGGTCGTACCGTTCTGCCTATCGGCGAAAAGCATTAATTAACCTCGCCGCCCGGCCTTGGGCGGCAAAGTTAAGCGCATTGATTTAAGGCAGGCGCTGCAGCTCACCTTCCGGCGCAGCAGCCTGTTTATCCAACCCTTGACGTAGCCAAATTCCCAGACCCAATCCCATAAACGACAGAGCCAGCACGTACCAGGCAGGCGCCATCGGCGACACCCCCATCAGCATAGTGACAGCAATCGGCGTCAGGCCGCCAAAGATGGCATAAGAGACGTTGTAAGAGAAGGAAATCCCCGTAAATCGAACCTCCGCCGGGAAAGCACGCACCATCACATAAGGCACCGCTCCCACCACGCCGACGCACAGGCCTACCGTACCGTAAAGCAGGAACAGGCGCTGCGGGCTATCGCCGGAAAGATGATAGAAAGCCCAGCTTGAAGCGGCCAGAAATAAGCTGCCAATAATAAACGTGCGGCTGGCGCCAAACTTATCTGCCGCCAGACCTGCCAGCAGGCAGCCGATACACAGCATAATGGTGGCAATACTATTAGCCTGCAATGTGATAGCCGGGGCAAAGCCATAATGTTTTTGCAGCCAGACCGGCGACATCAGGATGACCACGACCACTCCTGCGGATAAGAGCCAGGTCAACAACATAGAGACGATAACCGCTTTCTGATGCTTCAGCGCGACGGCTTTAACCGGCAGCTCCTGCGCTAATGCCCTACGCTGCTGCATTTCGAGGAAAATCGGCGTTTCCTGGAGCCAACGGCGCAGATACATCGCTACCAGGCCAAACGCTCCACCCAGCAGGAATGGTATACGCCAGCCGCCATCGTGAATGCCCTGCGGCGTCAGGTGAGTATTAATCAGCGTCGCCACTACCGACCCCAGTAAAATACCTACCGTCAAGCCGGCAGTTAGCGTGCCGCAGGCGATACCGATTCTTTTTTCCGGAACATGCTCAGCGACAAAAACCCAAGCTCCTGGAACCTCACCGCCAATCGCAGCTCCCTGGAGAATACGCATAAACAGCAGCAAAAGCGGCGCCACGATGCCCATCGACTCATAGGTCGGCAGCAGACCAATCGCCAGCGTCGGCAACGCCATCAGCAAAATACTCAGGGTAAACATTTTCTTACGCCCGACCAGATCGCCAAAGTGCGCCATGATAATGCCGCCAAGAGGTCGTGCTAAATAACCCGCGGCAAAAATACCGAAGGTCTGCACCTGGCGCAGCCATTCAGGAATATCTGTCGGAAAGAACAGCTCGCCAACAACGGCGGCAAAGAAGACAAAGATAATGAAATCATAAAACTCCAGCGCACCGCCGAGGGCGGCCAGCGTCAGAGTTTTATAATCCTGTCGATTCAGAGGTCGGTTATATTGTGACATAACGGGCATTCATCCAGAGGTATGAAGATGTTCTACGTAATGTGTAAAGTTAAAAACACTATATCGTAAATAAAACAACACACCACAGGTGATGCAACTTATGTCAGGAATGCATAAAATTCAGGATAAAGTTTCACGCCTTGCGCTTTTAGGGCGAAAAGCTGCTACCACATCGCGGTTAGTTTCGACATAAGGCCCTTCAAGCAGCTGTACACAATACGGTACACTCGCAAAAACACCGTGTACCAGCACCTTACCTTCAGCATCTTTAACGCCTTCCAGCGTTTCCTCGATAGCTTTAGGCTGGCCTGGAAGATTGAGGATCAGCGCCTGCTTGCGGATAACGCCAACCTGACGAGAAAGAATAGCCGTCGGCACAAAGTGCAGGCTAACCTGGCGCATTTGTTCGCCAAAGCCCGGCATGACTCTGTCGGCAATGGCCAGCGTCGCATCCGGCGTGACGTCACGGCGTGCCGGCCCCGTGCCGCCAGTGGTCAGAACCAGATGGCAGCCCATCTCATCAACCAGCTCACACAGCGTTTGTTCAATAATCACCTGCTCATCCGGGATTAAACGGGTCTGCAGTTCGAAAGGCGTGGATAGCGCACGGGCCAGCCACTCTTCAAGCGCCGGGATGCCTTTATCCTGATAGACACCGCTGGAGGCGCGATCGGAAATGGAAACTAAGCCAATTCGTAAGGTGTTCATGATTATTCCGTTCAAACAGTATTAATAAACAGAATAATACACCGAGGGGAGCAAGGCAGACAGTTTAATGTGGCCGACGAACGTCGGCCACATGCGGGGATTACAGCAGATCGCCGATCATTTTTTCCAGTTTTTCCTGGTCGATCGCAAACTTACGGATACCTTCCGCCAGTTTGTCTACCGCCATCGGATCCTGGTTGTGCTGCCACAGGAACTCAGATTCGGTGATACGAGCCGGGCGCGCTTTAACTTCGCCGCTGAACGTCAGTTTGCGTTCGATAGCGCCTTCGCTTTCAGCCAGCTCTTTCAGCAGCGCCGGAGCGATGGTCAGTCGGTCACAGCCGGCCAGTTCCAGGATCTCGCCGAGGTTACGGAAGCTTGCGCCCATAACTACAGTTTCATAGCCATGCTGCTTGTAGTATTCGTAGATTTCGCTTACGGAAACGACACCCGGATCTTCTGCCGGTGCATATTCTTTCTTGTCGGTGTTCGCTTTGTACCAGTCGAGGATACGGCCAACAAACGGAGAAATCAGGAATACGCCCGCTTCCGCACAAGCACGCGCCTGAGCGAAGGAGAACAGCAGGGTCAGGTTACAGTTGATGCCTTCTTTTTCCAGCTGCTCAGCGGCACGGATACCCTGCCAGGTAGAAGCCAGCTTGATCAGAATGCGATCGTTGCTGATGCCAGCATCGTTGTACAGCTTGATGATGCGTTTAGCTTTCGCGATGGATGCATCGGTGTCATAGGACAGGCGAGCATCAACTTCGGTGGAAATACGGCCAGGGATCAGCTTAAGGATTTCGAGACCAATGTTCACCGCCAGCTTATCGGAAGCATCGATAATCTGCTGTGCGCGGTCGCTGCTCTGGCCGCGAGCCCAGGCAACAGCATCATCAATCAGCTTACGGTACTCAGGGATCTGAGCCGCGCCGAGAATCAAAGAAGGGTTAGTCGTGGCGTCCTGAGGCTGATACAGCTTCATTGCCGCGATATCTCCGGTATCAGCTACGACAGTGGTGTACTGACGCAGAGAAGTCAATTTATCCGTCATGATAGTGTTTCTCTTAAACAGCAGTTAAGGGGATGTAACCGGTCTGCCAAGATGATAACACGCTGCCGGGTCAGCGCAACCGCCTACAATGCGAGAGCGCAGAGTGTGATAAACTGAGTCAATTAATTATCTGAACACTAAAGGATTGTCACTGAATTGGTAGCGTTTACACTTGCGCACCGGCATGGACAAGAGGATGTTTAATGCCTGATTTTCTGTCTTTTATCAATGAAATACTCTGGGGCTCGGTAATGATTTACCTGTTACTGGGCGCGGGTATATGGTTTACCTGGCGAACAAAATATATTCAGTTCCGTTATATTCGCCAGTTCAGCAAAAGTCTGAAAAAAAGCATTCAGCCGCAGCCTGGGGGGTTAACTTCCTTTCAGGCGCTGTGCATGAGCCTGGCTGCGCGTGTGGGTAGCGGTAATCTGGCTGGCGTCGCGCTAGCTATTGCCGCAGGCGGTCCGGGTGCCGTTTTTTGGATGTGGGTCTCTGCGCTGCTCGGAATGGCCAGCAGCTTCGCCGAATGCTCTCTCGCCCAGCTTTATAAAGAACGCGATTCCCGTGGGCAGTTTCGCGGTGGCCCCGCCTGGTATATGGCCAGGGGATTAGGTATGCGCTGGATGGGCGTCCTGTTTTCCATTTTTCTGCTGTTGGCCTACGGCATTATTTTTAACACCGTACAGGCCAACTCCGTTGCCCATGCTCTGGAGTATGCATTCCATTTGCCAGAACTCGCTACGGGCAGCGTACTGGCCGTTCTGACGCTGCTGGTTATCGTCCGTGGCATTCGCGGTGTTGCGCGATTAATGCAGTGGGTCGTACCGGTGATGGCTCTGCTTTGGGTGATAGCCAGCCTGCTTATCAGCCTGTGGCATATCACCGCGCTCCCGGCAATTTTTGAAACCATTTTCCGCTGCGCCTTCGGCTGGCAGGAAGCCGCTGCGGGCGCGGTCGGCTATACCATCAGCCAGGCGCTGACCAGCGGTTTTCAGCGCGGTATGTTTTCCAATGAAGCAGGAATGGGGTCTACGCCGAATGCCGCTGCGGCTGCGGCCTCATGGCCTCCTCACCCCGCAGCGCAGGGGATCGTGCAGATGATTGGCGTCTTCATTGACACGATTGTTATCTGTACCGCCAGCGCGGTCATCATCATGCTCGCACCGCATGGCAGCGAGGGAGAAGCCATTAACGGGATTCAGGCCATTCAGCACGCCATGACCAGTCTGGTTGGCGGTTGGGGCTCCAGCTTTGTCGCTTTTATCGTGCTGCTTTTCGCTTTCAGCTCCATCATTGCAAACTACGTTTACGCGGAAAATAACCTTATTTTTCTGCGCATGGATAGCCAGCGCAACATCTGGGCACTGCGGATCTTCACGCTGTGTATGGTCATCACCGGGGCAATAGTCAGCTTACCGGTCGTCTGGCAAATGGCGGACACCATCATGGCACTCATGGCAATCACTAACCTGACGGCGATTCTGCTGCTGTCGCCGACGGTGCGCATCATTGCTAGTGATTACCTGCGCCAGCGTCGGCTGGGCCAGCGACCGGAATTTGACGTCACCCGCTACCCCGAAATCCATCAGCAGCTGGTGCCGGGTACCTGGGATAATCTGCCGCGCGAATAGCGCGGCAATCGCAGCTATCGATCCCTCTATGGCGTTTTTTTGCTAAAGTCGTCAAAAATCTCCTGCAAGGACTGGATATGCTCATTCTGATTTCACCTGCAAAAACGCTCGATTATCAAAGCCCGCTGGCAACGGCCCGCTATACCCAGCCTGAACTACTGGAATACTCTCAGGAGCTTATCGGCATCGCCCGTCAGCTATCAGCACCGCAAATAGGTAAGCTGATGGGCATCAGCGACAAGCTGGCTGACCTCAATGCGACCCGTTTTCACGACTGGCATCCGAATTTCACGCCGGACAACGCCCGCCAGGCAATTCTGGCTTTTAAGGGCGATGTCTACACCGGTCTGCGGGCAGAAACCTTTAGCGAAGCCGACTTTGATTTTGCCCAGCAGCATCTGCGGATGCTTTCCGGCCTTTATGGCGTCCTGCGCCCGCTGGATCTGATGCAACCTTATCGGCTGGAGATGGGGATTAAGCTTGAAAACGCGAAAGGCAAAGACCTGTATCAGTATTGGGGAGAGGTGATCACCGATAAGCTGAATCAGGCATTGAAAGCGCAGGGTGACGATATCGTGGTTAACCTGGCCTCCGATGAGTACTTCAGATCGGTCAAACCTAAACAGCTTGAGGGTCAGTTGATTAAACCCGTTTTCCTTGATGAGAAAAACGGCAAGTTCAAAGTGATCAGCTTCTATGCCAAGAAAGCTCGCGGCTTAATGAGCCGTTACATCATTGAAAATCGCTTAACCACGCCGGAGCAACTAACCCGCTTTGATAGCGAAGGTTATTTCTTTGACGCTGATGCTTCGAGTAAAAGCGAGCTGGTATTTAAGCGCCACGAGCAGTAAGAAACAAACGCCCCTGCTGCGGATAGCGCAACAGGGGCGCATTGAGTCAAACTTAACCCATCATCAACTTACGCAGCGCGGCAAAATCGGCCGGCAGATTATGTGACAGCAGCGGCAGATCTGCGCGATCGGCCAGCTCTTTCGGCAGCGGCAGCGTCTCTTGCAGGATCTCTTCCACGCTCTCTTTAAATTTCGCCGGATGCGCCGTGCCAAGGAACAGGCCGTACTCGCCTGGCTGCAACTGGTCGCGCAGCGCACGATAAGCAATGGCCGCATGCGGTTCTGAGGTATAGCCAATGGCTTTCAGCTCACGCATGGTATCTTTAGTAACCTCATCGTCCACTGCCGCGTAGCCCAGCTCGTTCAGACGCCAGGTTTTACGGCGGAACAGCTCTTCTACACGCGGCCAGTTGTTCGGCTGGCTGACGTCCATGGCGTTAGACAACGTGGCCTGCGTCGCTTTCGGCGACCAGTTACCGTCCTGCAGGAAGCGCGGTACGGTATCATTGGCGTTCGTCGCCGCGATAAAGCGTTTGATCGGCAGACCCAGAGATTTCGCCAGCAGACCCGCAGTCAGGTCGCCAAAGTTGCCGCTTGGCACCGAGATAACCAGTTGATTACGAGCTTCCTGCGGCAGTTGCGCTACGGCTTCAAAGTAGTAGCAAATCTGCGCCAGCAGGCGGCTGATATTGATTGAGTTAGCCGAGTTCAGCCCCAGCGCAACTTTCAGTTCTTCGTCATCAAAAGCCTGCTTAACCAGCGCCTGGCAGGCATCGAAATCGCCATCGATAGCAACGGTTTCAATGTTGCCACCCAGAGTACAGAACAGCTTTTCCTGCAGCGGGCTAATTTTACCGCGCGGATACAGGATAACGACCTTGACGTTTGGCAGACCATAGAACGCATGCGCGACCGCCGCGCCGGTATCACCGGACGTTGCCGTCAGAATGGTCACCGGTTTGTCGCCCGCGATATGGGTCAGCATTTGCGCCATAAAGCGGCCGCCGAAGTCTTTAAACGCCAGCGTCGGACCGTGGAACAGCTCCAGGCAGCCGACATCGTCCTGCACTTTGCTTACCGGTGCCGGGAAGGTAAACGCGTTGCCGATACGTTCTTGCAGTACATCCTGCGGTATCTCGTCGCCGATAAACGCTGACAAGATTTTCGCGCTACGCGAGACAAAATCCTGCTGCAGCATGTCGTCGATTTCAGTCAGGCTAAATTCCGGTAGATCGTGCGGAAAGAACAGCCCTTGATGCTTGCCAAGCCCCTGCGTGACGGCCTGCGCAAAGCTGACCTGTTCGTTATGATCTTTTAAGTTATAGAGTTTCATTGATTATCCCACTACTCGAGCGCCCGCCGTGTCCAGCCGGCAAATATGAACAAAGCCTTCCTGATTTTGCAGATAGTGCGTAGCCAGCCAGTCGGCGACGCGCTGCGCGGTTTCCGGTTTATCGCATAGTGCGAACAACGTTGGACCGGAACCGGAAATGCCGCACGCCTGCGCGCCAATTTCCATTGCTGCCTGACGCGCTTCGCTGAAGCCCGGCAGTAGTTTGGTACGATACGGTTCGGCAATCACATCTTTCATCAATTTCGCCGCCAACTGAGGCTGACGGGAATAGCAGGCGTGAATGAAGCCCGCCAGATGACGGCCGTGGGCAATACAGTCCTGACGGCGATACTGCGCAGGGAGGATTGCCCGCGCTTCCGCCGTTGAGACTTTAATCCCCGGATAGGCCAGCACCCACAGCCATTCGTCAAAGGCCGGAATCTGCTGGCTGATGATGCCGTTTTCCTCAAGCATCAACTGTATCCCGCCCAGATAGCAGGGGGCGACGTTATCATAGTGAATGCTGCCGGAAATCCGCCCTTCCATCTCGCCCATCAGCGCCAGCATTCGTGTCTCACTGAGCGGCTTACCGCAGAATTCGTTCATCGCCACCAGCGCGGCAACCACGGAACAAGCACTGGACCCCAGGCCGGAGCCGATCGGCATATTTTTTTCCAGCGTCATCGCCACCGGCACCTTTTTGCCAATCTCCTGGCAAAAACGCTCCCAGCATTGATAGACAATATTTTCCTGCGGAGCCGTCGGCAGTTTGCTGGCGAAACGACCCACGTTTTGCAGGCTAAAGCTCGTCGCCGCCTCAACGGAGACGTTGTCTCCCAGCAGAGTGCCGTCAACCGGCGTTACCGCCGCGCCCAGCACGTCAAATCCGACGCTCATATTGGCGCTGGAAGCCGGGGCATATACTTTGACCATCTTAAACTCCTAACTTCCATGACAGGGTACGCAGCAGGTCAGCGAATACGCCCGCCGCCGTCACATCGTTACCCGCACCATAGCCGCGCAGCACCAGCGGCAACGGTTGATAATAGTGGCTGTAGAAAGCCAACGCGTTCTCGCCGTTTTTCACTTTGAATAGCGGATCGTTGCCGTCAACTGCAGCAATTTTCACGCAGCAGGAGCCATCCTCTTCGATGTTACCGACATAGCGCAAGACTTTACCTTCATCGCGCGCTTTAGCGACCCGCGAGGCAAACTCGTCATCCAGAGAAGGCAAGCGCGCCATAAAGCTTTCAACATCGCCGCTGGCATCAAAGCCTGCCGGCAGCGCCGGTTCGACGATAATGTCAGCCAGCTCCAGTTCACGTCCGGTTTCACGGGCAAGGATCAACAGTTTACGAGCCACATCAACGCCAGAAAGATCATCACGCGGATCCGGCTCGGTATAGCCCATCTCACGCGCCAGCTTCGTCGCCTCAGAGAAGCTCACGCCTTCATCCAGCTTACCGAAAATAAATGACAGAGAGCCAGAAAGAATACCGGAAAAATGCCGCAGTTCATCACCCGCATTCAGCAGATTTTGCAAGTTTTCAATGACCGGCAGGCCCGCGCCGACGTTAGTATCGTATAGAAACTTGCGTCGCGAGCTGCTTGCTGCGTGACGTAGCTGATGATAGTAATCCAGCGATGAGGTATTGGCCTTTTTGTTCGGCGTCACCACGTGGAAGCCTTCGCGCAGGAAATCGGCGTACTGGTCGGCCACCGCCTGGCTGGAAGTACAGTCAACAATCACCGGGTTCAGCAGGTGATACTCTTTCACCAGACGAATAAGTCGGCCCAGATTGAACGCCTCTTTGGCTTCCGCCAGCTCATCGCGCCAGTGTTCAAGGTTCAAACCATGCACGCTGGTCAGTAAAGCGCGCGAGTTCGCTACGCCACATACGCGCAGGTCGATATGTTTACTCTTCAACCAGCTTTGTTGACGCTTGATCTGTTCGATTAGCGCGCCGCCGACGCCGCCGATACCAATGACAAACACTTCAATGACCTGATCGGTATTGAACAGCATCTGGTGAGTCACGCGCACGCCGGTTGTCGCGTCATCATTACTAACAACAACGGAGATAGAACGTTCGGAAGAGCCCTGCGCAATCGCCACAATGTTGATATTGGCGCGCGCCAGCGCAGCGAAGAATTTGGCCGAAATCCCGCGTAGCGTCCGCATGCCATCGCCGACAACCGAAATAATTGCCAGGCGTTCCATGATCGACAGCGGCTCAAGCAATCCCTCTTTCAGCTCCAGATAGAATTCATCTTCCATCACTCGCTTCGCCCGCGCGCAGTCGCTCTGCGGTACGCAGAAACTGATACTGTATTCAGAAGAGGACTGGGTGATAAGAACAACCGAAATTCCCGCGCGGGACATGGTGGCGAATACGCGTGCCGCCATGCCAACCATCCCCTTCATCCCCGGACCGGAGACGTTGAACATCGCCATATTGTTAAGATTAGAGATCCCCTTAACCGGCAGGTCATCTTCATCACGGCTGGCGCCGATTAGCGTGCCAGGAGCTTGCGGATTGCCCGTATTTTTAATTAAACAAGGGATCTGGAACTGGGCGATTGGCGCGATAGTGCGCGGGTGCAGAACTTTCGCGCCGAAGTAAGAAAGCTCCATCGCTTCCTGATAGGACATCGACTTCAGCAGGCGCGCATCAGGGACCTGACGTGGGTCACAGGTATAAACACCGTCGACGTCAGTCCAAATCTCACAGCAGTCAGCGCGCAGGCAGGCGGCCAGTACAGCAGCAGAGTAGTCAGAACCGTTACGGCCGAGAACCACCAGCTCGCCCTTTTCGTTGCCTGCGGTAAAGCCCGCCATCAGCACCATATGGTCAGCCGGGATCTGGCTGGCAGTAATACGACGAGTCGATTCAGCAATATCAACGGTAGATTCGAGGTAATGGCCGACGGCAAGCAGTTTTTCAACCGGGTTAATCACCGTGACGTTATGGCCGCGCGCTTCCAGCAGCCCGGCCATAATCGCGATAGAGAGCTTTTCACCCCGGCAAATCAGAGAGGCATTGACGCTATCCGGGCACTGTCCGAGCAGGCTAATACCGTGCAGAACGTGTTTGATTTGCGCAAATTCTTGTTCAACAAAAACTTTCAGTTGAGCAAGCGGGAATCCTGGCTGGGCATCGGCGAGGCCTTGCAGAAGTTCGGCGAAAATACGTTCGGCATCGGCGATATTGGTCAGCGCATCCTGGCCGCCAATCGTTTTTTCGATCATCGCAACCAGATGGTTAGTAATCTTCGCGGGGGCAGACAGTACGGTCGCTACCTGCCCCTGCCTGGCATTGCTTTCCAGAATATCGGCAACTCGCAGAAAGCGTTCTGCATTTGCCACTGATGTACCGCCGAACTTCAACACACGCATGGTTGTGACCCCTTAATTTTTTATCGAAAAAAAAAGCCCGCACTGTTCAGGTGCGGGCTTTTTTCTGTGTTTCCTGTACGCGTCAGCCCGCACCGTTACCTGTGGTAATAGTGGTGGTGATAATCGTGGTAATCATGCCGATGCGATTCATGGATGTTGTGTACTCTGTAATTTTTATCTGTCTGTGTCCTGTGCCTATATTGGTTAAAGTATCTGTCGACCTAAGTCAACGAATTTCTACTTTTACCCCGTTTTTACGCACCGAGCCAATACGCCATAATAACCTGACAACTCATCCGTATTTACGCAATGCAACGCCAACAATCAGCACATTAAACCATATTAAAATCATATTACAGATCTTTACTCTGATAGGTTTTTTTCAATATCGTGCAGTAAGCGATGCAGCATTGCAGTGTCACGCTGTTGCAAAAGACCGATTCGCTGCTGTAGCCAATCGGTAAGTTTGATGTCGTCTCCAACACCGAGACGGGTCAACAGATCGAGCGTACGTGAACGTAGCGCCTGCAACTGGTTTTCATCCACGCCTGCAGATATTTTCGGGGCTTGCTGCATCAGCGAAGTCAACTGATAGCAATAAACCATTACCGATTGCCCTAAATTCAGCGAGGGATAGTCCGCTACCATCGGTACGCCGGTCAACACGTCAGCCAGGGCAAGCTCTTCATTGGTTAGCCCGGAATCCTCACGACCAAACACCAGCGCGGCATGATTCATCCACTGTGCTTTCTCCTCCAGTAGCGGTAATAGCTGCTGCGGCGTCGCATAATAGTGGAAACGCGCCCGGCTGCGGGCAGTCGTGGCAACGGTAAAATCCACGTCATGCAGCGCCTGCTCCAGCGTAGCAAAAGTGCTGATATTATCGAGGATATCGCCGGATCCGTGCGCCACCCAGCGCGCGGCAGGCTGCAAATGCGCATCGCTATCAACGATACGCATATCGCTAAACCCCATTGTTTTCATCGCTCGCGCAGCTGCGCCAACGTTCTCTGCCCGAGCCGGGGACACTAATACAATTGATAAACGCATTCGGTTTCTCTTTTACCTTTTTAGGCGGAGGGAATGACTATTCACACCCTCATTTTACGCGCCGTAAATTTACAAATTTGCAACAAAAATCACTAAATTTGAGCTTTATCACCCATAAAAAAAACTAAACTATTCCCAAGTCCCCATGACACGGAGTATGTTAACAGAACGTCTTTATCCGTATGTTTGGCAATGAAATTTATATCCAGGCACGTTTTCAGACGTTGGATTCACCATGTTTATTATTTTCTCAACGCAACTAATTGAGCCGTGTATGAATTGTGACTATGAATCGCATTTCGATGCAATGATTTCACAAGACTGTTAACGTGCTACAATTGAACTTGATATATGTCAACGAAGCGTAGTTTTATTGGGTGTCAGGCCTCTCTTAGCCTGTTATGTTGCTGTTAAAATGGTTAGGATGACAGCCGTTTTTGACACCGTCGGGTCCAGAGGGAAAGTACCCACGACCAAGCTAATGATGTTGTTGACGTTGATGGAAAGTGCATCAAGAACGCAATTACGTACTTTAGTCATGTTACGCCGGGCATGTTAATTTGCGACATGTACCAGGCAGGTCAGGGACTTTGGTACTTCCTGTTTCGATTTAGTTGGCAATTTAGGTAGCAAACATGCAGACCCCGCACATTCTTATCGTTGAAGACGAGTTGGTAACACGCAACACGTTAAAAAGTATTTTCGAAGCAGAAGGCTATGATGTATTCGAAGCGACCGATGGCGCGGAAATGCATCAGATCCTGTCTGAAAATGATATCAACCTGGTAATCATGGATATCAACCTACCAGGTAAAAATGGCCTCCTGCTAGCGCGCGAACTGCGTGAACAGGCAGACGTCGCGCTGATGTTCCTTACCGGTCGCGATAACGAAGTGGATAAAATTCTGGGCCTCGAAATCGGCGCCGATGACTATATCACTAAACCGTTCAACCCACGTGAACTGACGATTCGCGCGCGCAACCTGCTCTCCCGTACCATGAACCTGGGTACCCCGAGCGAAGAGCGCCGTAGCGTAGAAAGCTATAAGTTCAACGGCTGGGAGCTGGATATCAATAGCCGTTCGCTGGTAAGCCCAAATGGTGAGCAGTACAAGCTGCCGCGCAGTGAATTCCGCGCCATGCTGCACTTCTGCGAAAATCCGGGCAAAATCCAGTCGCGTGCAGAACTGCTGAAGAAAATGACCGGCCGTGAGCTTAAGCCGCACGACCGTACCGTGGACGTGACCATCCGCCGCATTCGTAAGCATTTTGAGTCCACTCCGGATACCCCGGAAATTATCGCCACTATCCATGGCGAGGGGTACCGCTTCTGTGGAGACCTGCAGGAATAACCAGGTTTTTCTTGCTGTCATAACGTAAAAACGGCGCTATTCGCGCCGTTTTTTTTATTTCCAGATCCTCAGCTTATCGTTATCTTCACCGCCATCAGGCTGTTTTTCTTTCGGCTTTGGGAGAGATAGCGCATACCAGTCAACGCGACGGGTCAGGAACATTAGCGCGCTGAGCGCCAACAGCAGCACCCCGGTTCCCAATAGCAATGCGCTATCTTCCGAACGTAACAGCATCCACATAACGCTATCCAGCAACAGCAAGGCGCAGACGAAAAGCAGACTATTACGCCATCCTTTCAGAACTGCTTGCAGATATACTCCATTGATCAGCGCCCCTATCAGGCTGGCAACGATCCATGAAGACGTAAAACCGATATGTTCGGACAATGCCAGCAGCACCAGATAAAACATCACCAACGACAAACCAACCAGCAGATACTGCATCGGGTGTAAACGGCACTGGGTCAGGCTTTCGAAAACGAAAAAGGCCATGAACGTCAGTGAAATCAAAAGAATGGCATACTTGGTTGCCCGATCAGTCAACTGATACTGATCGGCAGGGGTCGTGACGTTAACATTGAAAGCAGGCAACTGACGCCACTCAATCTCCCGATCGTCTACGAAAAAACGGGCCATATTGTTTGCAAACCAGCTACTTTGCCAGTGCGCGCTATAGCCAGTGGGAGTGATCTCACGGTTAACCGGCAGAAAATCGCCCAGAAAGCCAGGATGCGCCCAATTGCTGGCAAGCTGTAGCTCACTGTTACGTCCGAGCGGCACGACTGAGAAGCTCCCGGTTCCGTTCAGATTCAGTGTGAATTCAACATCCAGCGTTTTTTGTTCAGGAGATAGTAGCGGCATTGGCATATGAATTCCCTCTCCGCTACCGCTGATACCAATTCCTGGTTCTACAGGAAGCGCCTCGCCGTTAATCTTCGGAGCTATAATGGTACCAATCCCGCGCGCATCGCTGACGCCGACCACCATAACCGGTTTACCCAACGTAATATTATCTTTTCTGAGTTCAGACAGACGAGAAGCATCAAACTGCGCCTTAATCCCAAGATCGTTGTGCCAAATCTGGCCTTCATAAATACCGATTTTCCGCGATTCAACGTTCTGCTTTCCGGCAATCGCCAGCGATTCCGGTAACCAGTAATGCACCCAGCTACGCTCATATGTCACCTCTTTTTTATCTTCGATACAGGTCAATGTTTCGGTGACAGGAATGGCAATCAGCGGCCCGGTCAGCTTCTGCGACCCGCTGGTACTGCTCTCCAGCGCATCCACCACATCGCTGCGATAGTCCGCGCGTTCCACAATCAGCTGCCTGACGATCATTAGCGGGATCGATAGCAATAAAATGCATCCCAACAGGGTGCTCATTTTCCAGAATAATGGTGATTTCAACATAGCCCTCTCCTTAGTGATGTGTTCACCTTAACGGGGCTATGTGGGGGGAGTTTGAAGCTATGTGAAGTGAGCGTGAAGTCTCAGCAACGCGCACACGCCGCCTTCAGGGCGATTAATCAGTTGGATATCCCCCTGATGCAGGCGTGCGACTTCACGAACAAATGCCAAACCCAGGCCACTGCTTTTATGGCCATTTTCACGCGGTAAAGAATAGAAGCGCTCAAAGATGCGTCCCAGGGCATAATCTGGAATACCGCTACCCGTATCGCTCACGGTTAACAGCACACCGCCATCGCTTTCCTCAGCCCGCAACAGGATCTCGCCTTCAGTTGGCGTGAAGTCGATGGCATTATCCAGCAAATTACCTAACGCCTGCGCCAAAAGCTCGCGATCGCCCTCAACCGTCAGAGACGTTTCCTGCCAACGCAGCGTAAGTTTTTTCGCCGCTAACGCGATTTCGCGCTCTTCGGCCAGACGGTTAAAAAGCTCAGAAACAGGGACCGGGCGACGGGAAATCTCCAGACGATTCTCCAGCCGGGCCTGCTGGAGCAGGTTTTCCACTAAAGACTGCATTCGCGCATTTTGCGCCAGAATATTGCCGGTGAAACGCGCAACAACTTCAGGGGGCGGGCCTTCATGGAGAATTTCTGCCGCGCCGCGAATCGCCGCCAGCGGGCTTTTCAGTTCATGGGTCAGCACATACACATAGTTCTCAATCGCATTTTTACCCTCCAGCTTAACACGCATGCTCTCCAGCGCCTGCGCCAGCTTACGCAATTCGCTACTCCCCACGTTTGGCAGCGGAACCGGACGCCCGGCGGTCACGGAGTCCGCGTAGCGCACCAGCTTGCCGATGGAGAAGTTAATCCACCATACCATTCCGATGCCAATCAGTAGCGCGATGCCCAGCAGCGCGCCGCTTGCCCACAGAATACGCCGCTCGCTACGTTTGATAACCGGTGCCATGGCCAGGTTCGGTTTGCCGACGCTCAACACCCCAATAATTCGACCACTATCAGTGACCGGTGCGGCGATATACATAATCGAACTGTTATCATCGTTCGGGTCGCTGCGCGTGCTGCGCGCGCCGTATTGGCCGCGTAGAGTGAGCCAGACATCATTCCAGCGAGAGTAGTCTTGCCCCAGCGCTTTACCAGCTGAGTCAAAAACCACCTTCCCCTGCGCATCGGTCATGTAGACGTGATATTCATTGCGGACCTTATTAATACCGGCAATGTTAGCGTTGATCGACTGACGATGAAGCGTCTGAAAGGCCTGGGCCAGGCGTCCATGCTGCGGGTCGGCGGAAAGCAGATCCTCACGAGCCAACTCAGCGAGCAAAGTGGCGGTATCGATCAGCGTGCCTTCCGTTGCCCGCCGTACGCCGGGCTTAATCTCCTGAACGAAAATGGAGAGAACAAACCACGCGGCAATCGCCACAATCAAAAAGTAGCCCAGCAGCAGCCGCATACCGATGCGCATCAGGAGCCTCCAAGGCTATATCCCATGCCACGATGCGTATTGATGGGAGAGATATTGGGATTCACTTCGCGCAGCTTAGCGCACAGGGTTTTGATATGAGTATCCACGGTGCGATCGAAGCTCTCGTTTGCGTCCCCCCATACCTGCTCCATAAGCTGCTGGCGGGAAAAAATACGGCCCGGGGAGTGAAGCAGCGTTTTTAATAACAAAAACTCATAGCGAGTCAGATTCAACGATTGACCGCACCACGTCACCTGAGCCGCGGCATCATTTAGCGTAAACTCCCCCACGCATAATAGCGGTGAAGGAGCCGCGAATTTCTGCAGCCGCCGCAGAACGGTACGAACTCTGGCGCAGACTTCGCGAGGGGAAAAAGGCTTGGCGATATAATCATCAGCGCCGATTTCCAGGCCAAGCAGTTTATCCACCTCTTCGCTGCGCGCGGTGAGGAACAGCACCGGCAGCGCCGGATGGCGGGCCAGCAGTCGACGGCATAGTTCAAAGCCGCTGATATCGGGCAGCCCGACATCCAGAATCGCCAGGTCGGGTACCTGAAGGTGGGCCGCATCAAGTGCAGGCAGTCCACGTTCAAACGCCGTAACGACAAATCCTTCTTGTTGCAGCATGTAGACGAGCGTGTCCGCAATGCTCAGCTCATCTTCCACCAACCAGATCCGCGGTTGTTGCATCGGCGTTCCCTGTTATTTATTCCATGGCATAATCGGCACCGCGCTAATGGCATTCTTCGGCGAGCCGTCAACGATTTTATCCGAATAGGTCAGATAGACCAGCGCGTTACGTTTGGTATCGTAAAAACGCACGACCTGCAGCTTTTTAAATACCAGCGAAGTGCGCTTCTGGAAGACCACATCGCCCTGGGTTTTGCCTTTTTTGATTTTATCCGTCAGCTCAATGGGCCCCACCTGCTGACAGGATATCGCGGCATCAGAGGTATCTTCCGCCAATCCCAGGCCGCCTTTAATTCCCCCGGTTTTCGCCCGGCTGATATAGCACGTCACGTTCTGAACATCAGGGTCGTCAAAGGCCTCAACGACGATCTTATGGTCCGGACCGAGAAACTTAAACACGGTATCCACAGAGCCAATTTGCTCCGCCTGCGCCATCTGACAACCGACGAGTAAAAACATTCCCGCAACTAACTTCTTGTATTTCATATTGTTACCATTCTTAAAAATTTAGCTGAGTGATTATCACACATTAAGAAGAAAAGTTTTATAGATCACAGCTTTACAAAATTACCACTGAAACTTCTGGAATAATCGCATTTAAAAGCAAAAAAAACACTGAATGCTAAAACATCAAAAAATGCTATTATCCGCTACCTTTAGTATCAGGCACCTGAGTTTAAGGATGGGGATATTTTATGGATCAAGCAGGGATTATTCGCGATCTCCTTAGCTGGCTGGAAGGTCACCTGGATCAACCACTCTCACTGGACAATGTGGCAGCGAAGGCAGGCTATTCCAAGTGGCATTTACAAAGAATGTTCAAGGACGTAACCGGCCACGCCATCGGTGCCTATATTCGCGCCCGTCGTTTATCCAAGTCGGCGGTTGCCCTACGCCTGACCGCGCGTCCGATTCTCGATATTGCTCTACAGTATCGTTTCGACTCACAGCAGACGTTTACTCGCGCGTTCAAGAAGCAGTTCTCGCTGACGCCAGCCCTTTACCGACGTTCCCCTGACTGGAGCTCTTTCGGGATGCGCCCTCCGCTGCGTCTGGGCGAGTTCACCATGCCGCAGCATGAATTCGTCACGCTGAACACTACGCAACTGGTCGGCGTAACCCAGAGCTATACCTGTAAGCTGGAAGAGATCTCCGACTTCCGTAATCAGATGCGCGTGCAGTTCTGGCGTGAATTCCTCGCCAATACGCCGTCGATTCCCCCGACGCTTTACGGCCTGCATGAACCGCGTCCGAGCCTTGATAAAGACGATGAGCAGGAGGTGTTCTACACCACCGCGCTGACGCCGGAGCTGGCAAACGGTCACCTGCACAATGCCCATCCGGTCACTCTGGAAGGCGGCGAGTACGTGATGTTTACCTACGAAGGATTGGGGACCGGGCTGCAGGAGTTTATCCTGACGGTCTACGGCACCTGCATGCCGATGCTCAACCTCACCCGCCGTAAAGGCCTGGATATTGAGCGTTTCTTCCCGGAAGATGAAAGCCGGAACCAGGAACCGCCCATTCAGCTACGCTGCGAGTACCTGATCCCGATTCGTCGTTAACGCTGTAGTTCATCCATCGCGGGGGCATCAAGATGCGAAACATCCCCCGCGGTTTCTACGACCCAACCTGATGCCAGCCAGGGGCTTTGTTGATAATCAACGCGGGAAATGGAGCAGTTGCGCAAACGCAAGCGACGTTCAGCATAAGCCGGCAAGCCAAGAATCGTACTCACCAAACAGCCCAGCGCCATCCCATGACTCACCAGCAGCGGCCGGCTTCCCGCTGGCAGTTCCAGGCAAGACGCCAGCGCCGCATGCATACGGTCGCTCAGCTCCTGCATTGACTCGCCTTGCGGAATACGACCGTCGGGCGTGCCGTTAACCAGTTGCCGACGCCAGCCCTCTTCTTCTTCGCTCAGCGAGTCGATATGGCGTTTCTCAAGCACGCCCATATCCAGCTCACGCAAGCGTGAATCCGTCATGACGTTGCAACCGCAGGCTTCAGCGATGATCTCTGCGGTACGCCGCGTGCGACCTAAGTCGCTGGCGATAATATGCGTTATCCCCAACGTTCTGGCGCGCTCGCCCACCTGCCAGGCCTGGCGCTCACCGTGGGCGGTAAGCGGACTGTCGGACTGGCCCTGAATACGTCGCTCGGCGTTCCACTGCGTTTCGCCGTGGCGAACAAGGTATACCTCTAACATGCTTTATTATCCGTTCTGAGCTCTTAACCATCGAGCTACAAGCATAGCCGCCTGCAACAACAATGATTTGGAGTATACTGCGATGATGTTTAGTAATTCTGAGTTGTTTTGATTATGCACCATGTTGTCTCAGCTACCACTAATCCCGCCAAAATTCAGGCAATTCTGCAGGCTTTTAACGAGATCTTCGGTGAAGGATCCTGCCATATTGAGTCCGTCTCCGTCGAGAGCGGCGTGCCGGAACAGCCTTTTGGCAGTGAGGAAACGCGCGCTGGCGCACGAAATCGCGTGGCTAACGCACGCCGTGCGCAGCCAAATGCCGACTTCTGGGTCGCCATTGAAGCCGGTATCGACGAAGGCAGTACGTTCAGTTGGGTGGTGATCGACGACGGCAGCCTGCGCGGCGAAGCGCGTTCGGCAACACTGCCGCTACCGCAAACCATCCTTGAAAAAGTCCTGGCAGGAGAAGCGCTGGGGCCGGTGATGTCTCAACATACCGGCATCGATGAAATTGGTCGTAAAGAAGGTGCTATTGGCGTGTTTACCGCCGGGAAGCTTACGCGCAGCAGCGTTTACCATCAAGCGGTCGTGCTGGCGCTCAGCCCGTTCCATAACGCTATTTATCGTTAGCCTTCAGTAATGCCTGCTCCAGCCACTGGCGCAGTTCCGGCGGGGCTGACTTCAGGCTATTCGAACCGCGAGTGATGGTAGCGATCCCGGCACCGAGTTCGTTTTTCAGCTCGCGCTGGCTCATCTCGCCGCGCAGCAACTCTTCAATGATGCGCACCCGCGTGCCCAGCGCCTCACGTTCGTCGGGCGTCAGCATGAGCTGTAAGAGCGGCAGATGTAAATCGTCGGCGTACGCTTGCTGCAAGAGAGCGACAAAGCGCAGCCACTCCTGATGACGCTGTTCGGCTACCGCCGCTGAATAGGGGGATTGTTGGGTCATGTTACGCCACCTGTCGAATGTACTCACTAACGAGTACAAAGCATAACATACTTCTGTGCGGACTCTACGGATTTCAGGCAACATAGCAAAATGCTATGTTGCCTGAAGGTAACGACGTTAGTAGCGCAGCGTCCACTCGGCATCGCTCAGCAGCGTATCTTTCTGCCCCATAAAGTAGCGATAGTAGGCGTCATAGGACAAAACGTTTTTCACGTAGCCACGCGTTTCAGAGAACGGAATGCTCTCAACAAACGCCACCGCGTCAATGCGCCCGCCGCTGTTCCCCCGCCAGGTGCGTACTCTCCCTGGCCCAGCGTTATAGGCCGCTGAGGCGAAGATACGGTTATTGCCAAACTGCTGATAAACATATTGCAGGTAGCTGGTACCGATATTGATGTTCATTTCCGGATCCAGCAGTTGCGACGTGCCGCCGTAACCAGGGATATTAAACATCTTCACCGTATGCGTAGCGGTACCCGGCATAATCTGCATCAGACCGCGGGCGCCAACTGGTGAACCGGCTTTCGGGTTCCAGGCACTCTCCTGACGCGCAATGGCCATCGCGTAGCTTTGCGGGATATCTTTACCGCTGATGTAGCGGGTGAAGAGGTCGTTATAGGCCAATGGGAAACGCTCTTCCAGCTGATCCCACAGTTTTCCGGCGATGGTGGCCTGAACGCTGAGATCCCACCAGTTCTGATTAAACGCGTAGCGCGCCAACTGCGCCTGCTGATCTTTGGTCTTGCTGGTGACCAGGTTTGCCCATTCACTGCGGGCGGTATTATCCATATTCCAGTACATCAGCTCGCGAACCCGCGCCATTTCCGGCCCGGACGTCAGCGCCGGATCAAGATTAGCAGGCGCTTTATCGATGCGGAAAGTGTACTCTTCGCCAAGACGCTGGGCAGCGACCATAGGGTAGAAGCCGCGTTGTTGCATCAGAGAACGCAGAATGTCTTTGGCTTCATCATCACGCCCGCGCTCCAGCAGCAGATCGGCCTGCCAGTAGCTCCATTCATCCTTCTCTTTCGCTTCCATCGGCAAACGTGCCAGCCAGGTGTTCAGACCGTGCCGATCCCCAAGACCAAGAGCCATACGTACCCGACGCTCCACCAGCGCGGTGGATTGCGAGCGCATAATCGCATCGTCGCGCCAGATAGCCTGCTCGTCGGTCACGTCGCTGCCCATCAGACGCCAGGCGACGATATCACGCAGTTCCTGGGTTTGATCTTCATTCAGCTGCTGCGCCTGCACTAATGATGGGATCATCAGGCGCGCATTTTCCGCATCCTGCCGCGCGACGCTGGCAAAAGCGACTGCCGCCATCTGGCGGGTGAAATCCGTCGCACCGGTTGTACGGGCGAAAGTCATCACGCTATTCGGATCGTTAGCCAGCGCGATAACCGCAGTAGCAATGGTTTGATAATCGGACGGCATCTGCTGGGCCAGAACCCGTACCAGGCTGGTATTTCCAGCTTTCATCGCCAGACGGATCCGTTCAAGGTAGGCCAACGGATCCTGCTGACCGGAGGCACGCCAGGCACCAAACAGCTGATCGCAGGCATTTGGTTGGCTTTTGCCGCTCAGCCATAGCTCTTTTGCCCCATCCCATGCTTCCTGGGTCTGGCCAACGTTCCATTTTGCATAGTAGTAATTACACTGCGCTTCTGTGCTGGTCGGTTTATCCGGGCTGAAGGCCAGCAGGCCGCGCCAGTCGCTACGGCGCGCCAGTTCGTTGACGAAACGAGATTTCAGCGATCGCGCAGGAGGCAGCGTCGGGTTGGCGGCGATAAAATTGGTCACCACCAGCGCCGGTTGATTCATCAGATCGTCGGTTATCTGCCGATACTGGAGATAAGGATAGAGCGGGTAGGTCGTCAGCGTGGGCATCAGTTGATTAACGACATCCATCTGTCGGCTATCCCACGCCTGTTTAATTTGAGCATAGCGGCTGCGCTGTTCATCCAGTGAATCCGCATGCGCCAGTTGGCTTAACGTCAGCAGACCCACGCTGGCAGCCAGAAGACGCCACGTCACAGTTTTGGCTTTTTCCACAAGCTCTTCCTCTATTCATGTGCACCACAGCAGCATCATGCCGCCTGCAAAAATTTCAGGTATTACGTAGATATGCTAATCAGACAACGCTAAATGCGCCATGTCCTGAACATTTTTTTACTCTTTTGTGAATCCCATCGCCTCGCTGGGATTAAAGCGCGAAAAAGGCTACACTTCGCCTTTGAAAACTATCTATCAATATAAATGAGAGGCGAAGTCCAACGTGGCTCAATTCGTTTATACCATGCATCGTGTCGGCAAAGTGGTTCCGCCGAAACGTCATATTCTGAAAAATATTTCCCTGAGCTTCTTCCCTGGCGCAAAAATCGGTGTTCTCGGTCTGAACGGCGCCGGTAAGTCTACCCTGCTACGCATCATGGCCGGCATCGATACCGATATCGAAGGCGAAGCTCGTCCGCAGCCGGGTCTGAAAATCGGCTACCTGCCGCAGGAGCCGCAGCTCAATCCAGAGCAGACCGTACGTGAGTCGGTTGAAGAGGCGGTGGCCGAAGTGGTCAATGCGCTGAAAGGTCTGGACGAGGTGTACGCGAAGTACGCTGAGCCGGATGCCGACTTCGACAAGCTCGCCGCACAACAGGGCAAGTTTGAAGAAATCATCCAGGCACACGACGGTCACAACCTGAACGTACAGCTGGAGCGTGCCGCCGATGCGCTGCGTCTGCCGGACTGGGACGCGAAAATCGCTAACCTGTCCGGTGGTGAACGCCGCCGCGTCGCGCTGTGCCGCCTGCTGCTTGAAAAACCGGACATGCTGCTGCTCGACGAACCCACCAACCACCTGGATGCCGAATCCGTGGCATGGCTGGAACGCTTCCTGCACGATTTCGAAGGCACCGTGGTGGCGATTACCCACGACCGTTACTTCCTTGATAACGTTGCCGGTTGGATCCTCGAGCTTGACCGCGGCGAAGGTATTCCGTGGGAAGGTAACTACTCCTCCTGGCTGGAGCAGAAAGATCAGCGTCTGGCGCAGGAAGCTTCTCAGGAAGCGGCCCGTCGTAAATCAATCGAGAAAGAGCTGGAGTGGGTACGTCAGGGCGCGAAAGGCCGTCAGTCTAAGGGTAAAGCCCGTCTGGCGCGCTTTGAAGAACTTAACAACGTCGAGTACCAGAAACGCAACGAGACCAACGAGCTGTTTATTCCGCCAGGAGCACGTCTTGGGGATAAAGTCGTGGAAGTCAGCAATCTGCGTAAGTCCTACGGCGACCGCCTGCTGATTGACGACCTGAGCTTCTCGGTGCCAAAAGGCGCTATCGTCGGGATTATCGGTCCGAACGGCGCGGGTAAATCCACGCTGTTCCGCATGATGTCCGGCCAGGAGCAGCCTGATGCCGGTTCTATCACCTTGGGTGAAACCGTCAAGCTGGCTTCCGTCGATCAGTTCCGTGACGCTATGGATAACAGCAAAACCGTGTGGGAAGAAGTTTCCGGCGGCCTGGATATCATGAAGATCGGCAACACCGAGATGCCGAGCCGCGCCTACGTAGGCCGCTTTAACTTCAAAGGCGTTGACCAGGGCAAGCGCGTCGGCGAGCTGTCCGGCGGCGAGCGTGGCCGTCTGCACCTGGCGAAGCTGCTGCAGGTTGGCGGTAACGTACTGCTGCTCGATGAACCGACCAACGACCTGGATATCGAAACTCTGCGCGCGCTGGAAAACGCCCTGCTGGAGTTCCCGGGCTGCGCGATGGTTATCTCGCACGACCGTTGGTTCCTTGACCGTATCGCGACCCATATTCTGGACTACCAGGACGAAGGCAAGGTGGAGTTCTTCGAGGGTAACTTTACCGAATACGAAGAGTACAAGAAGCGCACCCTCGGCGCAGACGCGCTGGAACCAAAGCGTATCAAGTACAAGCGTATCTCGAAATAAAAGCAAAAGGGCAACGCAAGTTGCCCTTTTTAATGTCGACTCCCTGCACCGGGCAGGTCGGTTTTCTCCCTCTCCCCGTGGGAGAGAGTCGGGGTAAGGGCATCAGGCCGCAGGGGACTTACCCCTGCTCCCCCATCATCTCTTTCACCAGCTCCACGCAGCGCAGGAAGCGAGCCTCGTAATCGGCCTCTTTCACATGCACAAAGTCTATCTCATTTTCTCTGAGTAACGACACCAGCAGCGACTGGAACTCTTTACGATCCACCGAACTGCCGAGGCTGCGCAGACCATCGGCCACCCACGGCGTGTTGTTTTCCAGCAGAATAACCAGGTCGAAGCGGTACTCATCGATCAGCGCCTGAACGAAAGGATGCTCCCTCCCTTCATACTTCAGGCAGAACGCCTGGGTACTCACGAAATCGGTGTCGATAAACGCCACTTTGTTGGCATACTTCACTGCAAAATCAATATACTGCGCGTGACCAAGGGCAATTTTGTCGTAGTCAGAATATTGCAGCGCAATCTCATCGCCACCAAGGTGCGAAAACACATAATCACGGCCATATTCCCAGGCGCTGGTGGTATTAAAGATATTGGATAGCTTATTCACTAGCGTCGATTTACCGCTCGACTCGCCGCCGAGAATCGCTACCGTGCGCACGAAAAACGGCTTCACCTCGGTAGGAATATATTCCCAATAGCGGAACGGGTTTTCACGAATCTGACCGCCGCTGATGCTCATAAAGGTCCGTTTAGGATCGATAAGCACGGTTTCAATACCCAGATGCTCCAGATACTGCGGCGCATCGCCCTCTTCTGAGGTGTAGATCCAGTTTGGTTCAATGCCTTTCTCGCTCATAAAAGCGCGGATCCCACGGCTCCAGACATCCCAGCCGTGCGGATAAGGCTCCATACCTTCTTCGTTGAAAGCATGAATGCGAATATTTTTCTGATACTTAAAGGTTTGTAGCAACCAGCGCAGGCGATCGGGGACGGTCGGCTGCTGCGACATCGCGCTCTTTTCAAACAGTTCACGGTCGCGGGGATCGTCGTAACCCATGATGATATGCAGTTCATCCACCTGGCTACAGGCGCGCTGAATCAAATAGATATGCCCGGTGTGCAGCGGATAAAACTTGCCAAAAACCACGCCCACGCTTTTTTGCCGACGCGGAAATTCCAGCCCCAAAAACCGGTGCAGCGCTTCCAGCTTCTGCGCGCTCGGGCTTTTAATTTTGGCGTTCAGCAGTTGGCTCAAATAGCCTTTTGTCATCCCGCTGGCGTCCGCCACCTGCTGTAGCGTACAGCCCTTCTGCTTAATGGCGCTTTTTAAATAGTCAAATGACGACATAGCGAGTCTCCTTTTAACTTATTATATGTCTATAAGTCGTCAAAGACGCTAAGTGCGTCTGCAAGCTTCTTCACGCCAAAGATTTGCATCCCTTCCGGCGCTTTTTTCGGCACGTTGGCCGCCGGAACAATAGCCCGACGGAAACCATGTTTAGCCGCTTCTGAGATACGCTCCTGGCCGCTCGGCACCGGACGGATTTCGCCTGCCAGCCCGACTTCGCCGAAGACCACCAGATCCTGCGGTAGCGGTCGGTCGCGCAAGCTGGAAACCATCGCCAGCAGCAGCGCCAGATCGGCGCTGGTCTCGGTAACCTTCACCCCGCCGACAACGTTGACGAACACGTCCTGATCGGCCATCTGCAGGCCGCCGTGACGGTGCAACACCGCCAGCAGGATGGCCAGACGGTTTTGCTCCAGCCCCACCGCCACGCGGCGCGGGTTGGACATCATCGAGTGATCGACAAGCGCCTGGATCTCCACCAGCAGCGGGCGAGTACCTTCCCAGACCACCATCACCGAACTACCGGACGTGACTTCATCCCCGCGGCTCAGGAAAATGGCCGATGGGTTGCTAATCTCACGCAGCCCCTGCTCGGTCATGGCGAATACGCCCAGCTCATTAACTGCGCCGAAGCGGTTTTTATGGCTGCGCAGGGTACGAAAACGTGAATCGGCGTCACCGTCGAGCAACACAGAGCAGTCGATACAGTGCTCCAGCACTTTCGGCCCGGCCAGCGAACCATCTTTGGTGACGTGACCGACCATGACGATAGCCACGCCACGGGTCTTGGCAAAACGCGTTAAATAGGCCGCCGTTTCGCGCACCTGGGCCACGCTGCCCGGCGACGACTGGACGTCGGCCATATGCATCACCTGGATAGAGTCGATAACCATTAGCTGCGGCTTTTCTTCGTCAGCAATCTGGCAAATCTGCTCAATACTGGTTTCTGACAGCATATTGAGATTGGCGGTCGGCAGCCCTAAACGATGGGCGCGCATCGCCACCTGCTGCAGCGACTCTTCCCCGGTGACGTACAGCGTTTTCATGCCTTCAGACAGCTTACACAGGGTTTGCAGCAGCAGCGTCGACTTACCTGCGCCTGGATTGCCGCCGATCAGAATCGCGCTCCCCGGCACCACGCCGCCGCCGAGCACGCGGTCAAACTCTTTAAAGCCGGTGGAAAAACGCGGCAGTGCTTCCAGGCTTATCTCCGAGAGCTTCTGCACTTTCGATACCCCAGCATTACCGGCGTACCCTGACAGACGCTCGTTTCTCGCCACCTGCGGCGAAGCGGCGATGCGCATCTCGGTGATCGTATTCCATGCATGACAGGCGCTGCACTGCCCCTGCCAGCGCGGATAATCCGCACCACACTCATTACAGACAAATGCGCGTTTTGGAGCTTTCGCCACGTTAACCTCTTACTTTTGATTCATGCTGCCGGAGAGAATACAGAATACCCCCATCAGGTCAGCGTGGCGGATTGTCACCTCCGCCAGTTCATTAACTTTTGGTTTGGCATGATAGGCGATACCGAGGCCCGCCGCTTTAATCATCGGCAGATCGTTAGCGCCGTCGCCAATCGCGACGGTCTGCGCGGGCGGGATCTCATACTTTTCCGCCAGTTTGCGCAGCGTATTGGCTTTATATTTCGCATCGACGATATCGCCAATGACGTTACCGGTCAGCTTACCATCCATAATCTCCAGCTCGTTGGCGAACACCGCGTCGAGATGCAGCTTGTCCCGCAGGTACTCGGCAAAGAAGGTAAATCCACCGGAGGCAATCGCCACTTTCCAGCCGAGCGTTTCCAGCTTGAGAACCAGCTGCGTCAGTCCTGGCATCAGCGGCAGCGTTTCGCGCACCTGCAGCAGAATATTGGCATCGGCATCTTTCAGCGTCGCCACCCGCTGACGCAGGCTGGCGGTAAAATCGAGTTCGCCGCGCATCGCCCGCTCGGTGACTTCAGAGACCAGCTCGCCGGTACCGGCCAGTTTAGCGATTTCATCAATGCATTCGATCTGAATCGCCGTCGAGTCCATATCCATAACCAACAAGCCCGGCGTACGCAAATGTGGAATTTTACCCAGCGGCGCAACATCCAGCCCGGCCTCATGGGCCAGACGGGTCGCCCGCAGCGTTAGCGAACCGGCCAGACGAATCACCTGATAGTCATCAACCGCCCAGGAGGCAACGATAACCAGGGCCGCGCCCAGCTCACGCTGCCACTCGGTCAGGCGACGCTTGTTAAGACCGCGACCATACAGCAGCCAGCCGCTGCGTCCGGCATGATAATCCAACGGCATAACCTCATCACCGCTCAGGGAAAGCGGCAATCCAGGCCACAGGGAAACATCTTCAGGCAGGTCGCACCAGGTCAAACTGTTTGGCATCACGGCTCCACATCACTTCATTCAGGCGAGGAAAATAACGCATGAGGCTACCTTGTAACCAGCGCTTCTGGCAACATTAAGCTGCAAATTTTCAAAGGTGGAATATGGTACGCGCAAAACTCAAATTCCGACTGCACCGTGCGGTAATTGTTCTGATCTGTCTCGCGCTCCTCGTCGCCCTAATGCAAGGCGCCTCGTGGTTCAGCCAGAACAGTCAAAAGCAGCGCAACCCGCAGTTAGAAGAACTAGCCCGCACGCTGGCACAGCAGGTTACGCTAAACCTGGCACCGCTGATGCGCAGCGAAACGCCCGATGAAAAACGGATTAGCCAACTGCTGGAACAGCTTACGCACAAAAGTCGCATACTGGACGCCGGCGTTTATGACGAGCAAGGCGACCTGGTGGCGCGTTCAGGCGAAAGCATCGAGGTACGCGACCGGCTGGCGCTGGACGGTAAAAAAGCGGGCGGTTATTTCAACCAGCAAATCGTCGAGCCTATCCAGGGTAAAAATGGCCCTCTGGGCTACCTGCGCCTGACGCTGGATACCCACACGTTAGCCACCGAAGCGCAGCAGGTCGATAATACCACCAATATCTTGCGCCTGATGCTGCTGCTCTCGCTGGCCATCGGCGTCGTGCTGACACGCACTCTGCTGCAGGGGAAACGCACCCGCTGGCAGCAATCCCCTTTCCTGCTCACCGCCAATAAGCCGGTGCAGGATGAAGATAAAGATTAATCAGAATAAGGAAATCGCTATGTCCACGCTGCGACTGCTGCTCTCCGACTCTTACGATCCGTGGTTCAACCTGGCGGTTGAAGAGTCGATTTTTCGCCAGATGCCCGCCACGCAGCGGGTACTGTTTTTGTGGCGCAATGCCGATACGGTGGTTATCGGTCGCGCGCAAAACCCGTGGAAAGAGTGCAACACCCGGCGCATGGAAGAGGACAACGTGCGCCTGGCGCGTCGCAGCAGCGGCGGCGGCGCGGTCTTCCACGATCTGGGTAATACCTGCTTCACCTTTATGGCCGGAAAGCCGGAGTACGATAAAACGATTTCCACCGATATCGTCCTGACGGCGCTGAATGCTCTGGGCGTTACGGCAGAAGCCTCGGGGCGCAACGATCTGGTGGTGAAAACCAGTGAAGGCGATCGCAAAGTCTCCGGTTCCGCCTATCGCGAAACAATGGATCGCGGCTTCCACCACGGTACGCTGCTGCTGAACGCGGATTTAAGCCGCCTGGCTAACTACCTCAACCCCGACAAGAAAAAGCTACAGGCAAAAGGGATCACCTCCGTACGCGGGCGCGTGGCGAACCTGGTTGAACTGCTTCCAGGCATCACCCACCAGCAGGTTTGCGAGGCGATTCAGGAGGCATTCTTTGCCCATTACGGCGAACGCGTTGAGGCCGAGGTTATCTCTCCTGAGAAAATGCCGGATCTGCCGAATTTTGCCGATACCTTTGCCCGTCAGAGCAGCTGGGAATGGAACTTTGGCCAGGCCCCGGCATTCACCCATATGCTGGATGAACGTTTTACCTGGGGTGGCGTAGAGCTGCATTTCGACGTCGAGAAAGGCCATATCACGCGGACTCAGGTCTTTACTGACAGCCTGAACCCGGCCCCGCTGGAAGCGCTGGCCGCCCGATTGCAGGGCTGCCTGTATCGCGCAGATAGGCTGCAGCAGGAGTGCGATGCATTATTAGGGGATTTCCCGGAGCAGGAGAAGGAGCTGCGGGAACTATCGGCGTGGATTGCCGGGGCGGTGCGGTAAAAAAAGCCCGCTGGCGCTGCGCTTAGCGGGCCTACTAAACCGTAGGCCGGGTCAGGCAAAACCGCCACCCGGCACAACGGCTCTTACTCTTTATCGCCCAGCAGAACGGATTCCAGCGCGATTTTGATCATATCGTTGAAGGTCGTCTGACGCTCAGCAGCAGTGGTCTGCTCGTGGGTACGGATATGGTCAGATACGGTACAGATGGTCAGCGCTTTCGCACCGAACTCCGCTGCAACGCCGTAGATACCGGCTGCTTCCATTTCCACGCCCAGGATGCCGTATTTTTCCATCACGTCGAACATTTCGCCGCCGTCCGGTGCATAGAACAGGTCAGCAGAGAAGATGTTACCTACACGAGCGTCAACGCCCAGCGCTTTTGCCGCGTCAACGGCATTACGCACCATGCCAAAGTCAGCAATCGCCGCAAAGTCGTGGTCTTTAAAACGCATACGGTTAACTTTAGAGTCGGTGCAGGCCCCCATGCCGATAACCACATCGCGCAGCTTAACGTCCATACGCACGGCACCGCAGGAGCCCACGCGGATGATTTTTTTAACGCCAAAGTCGGTGATCAGCTCTTTCGCGTAAATGGAGCAGGACGGGATACCCATGCCGTGACCCATAACGGAAATTTTGCGGCCCTTATAGGTGCCGGTAAAACCCAGCATGCCGCGAACGTTGTTCACTTCACGCACGTCTTCAAGGAAAGTTTCTGCAATGTGCTTCGCGCGCAGCGGGTCGCCCGGCATCAATACGACGTCAGCGAAATCGCCCATTTCTGCGTTAATGTGTGGAGTAGCCATCGTTATATCCTTCTGAATGGTTTTGCCTGATGGCGGCTACGCCTTTATCAGGCCTACAAAAAGGCCCGGTGAGATGCGCTCACCGGGCAAATAATCACAGCATATTTTTGCCGTACGCCATCGGAGACGTACCAAAATACGTCGCCAGAGTCTGGCCGATATCCGCGAAGGTTTCGCGATGGCCAAGCGAACCCGGTTTAACTTTCGGGCCATAGACCAGTACCGGAATATGTTCGCGGGTGTGGTCAGTACCGGTCCAGGTCGGGTCGCAGCCGTGGTCAGCGGTCAGGATCAGGATGTCGTCCTCCCCGACCAGCTCCATCAGCTCCGGCAGGCGGCGATCGAACAGCTCCAGGCCCGCAGCATAGCCAGCGACATCGCGACGATGGCCCCAGGAAGAGTCGAAGTCCACAAAGTTAGTGAAGACGATAGTTTCGTCACCGGCTTCTTTCATCTCTTTGATGGTGGCGTCAAACAGGGCATCCAGGCCGGTCGCTTTCACTTTTTTAGTGATCCCGCAGTTGGCGTAGATGTCAGCGATTTTACCGACAGAAACGACCTGACCCTTTTTCTCGTCGACCAGCTTCTGCAGCACGGTCGCCGCAGGTGGCTCAACGGCCAGGTCATGGCGGTTGCCAGTACGCTGGAAGTTACCCGCTTTATCGCCGATAAACGGACGCGCGATAACGCGACCAATGTTGTAGCCGCCTTCGGTCAGCTCTTCACGGGCGATTTCACACAGCTCATACAGTTTGTCGAGGCCAAAAGTCTCTTCATGGCAGGCAATCTGGAATACCGAGTCAGCAGAGGTATAGAAAATCGGCTTGCCGGTTTTCATATGCTCTTCGCCCAGTTGATCGAGGATAACGGTGCCGGAAGAGTGGCAGTTGCCGAGGTAACCCGGCAGATTAGCGCGCTTAACCAGTTTATCCAGCAGTTCCTGCGGGAAGCTGTTTTCGTGCTCCGGGAAGTAACCCCAGTCAAACAGAACCGGCACGCCGGCAATTTCCCAGTGGCCCGATGGGGTGTCTTTACCGGAAGAGAGTTCATGCGCCCATGCATAAGCGCCGATCACTTCCGCGTTGCCGTCCATACCGGCTGCAATTTTGCCGGTAGAACCTTCATGCGCTTTCACCAGACCCAGACGAGTCAGGTTAGGCAAATTCAGCGGACCTTTGCGACCATTATCAGCCTCGCCTTTGGCGCAGGCTTCTGCAATATGGCCCATGGTGTCTGAACCGACGTCACCAAAACGGTCAGCGTCTTCAGTCGCACCGATGCCGAAGGAGTCCAGCACCATAATAAATGCACGTTTCATATTATTCTCCGTACCTTTTGCGCTGCAAAAAAGCGATCAGATCAGTATATAACTATTCGGTGATACGACGATAGACCGTCGGCGTAATTTCAGGCGCTTTATCGTCGAGTTTAATGGCCGCTTTGACTGCTCTGGCGGCTTCCTGCCAGCTGTTTTCATCTTTCGCATGGATAACCGCCAGCGGCTGCTGGGCGTCAACGCACGCGCCAAGACGAACCACATCGGTGAAACCGACGCTGTAATCAATCAGATCCGATGCCTGACGGCGACCGCCGCCCATCGACACTACCGCCATGCCCAGCGCGCGGGTGTCCATCTCTGCGACAAAGCCTTCGCCCTCGGCATAGATCGCTTTGCTCAGCATCGCGCTCGGTAAGTACTTATCGTAGTTTTCCACGAAATCGTTCGGCCCTTTTTGCGCCGCCACCATGCGGCCGAAGACGTCTGCGGCTTTACCGTTATCCAGAACCGCCTGCAGTTTCGCCCGCGCATCGGCGTCGTTTTCCGCCAGTTTGCCGGAAATTAACATCTCAACGCACAGCGCCATCGTCACATCAAACAGGCGCGGATTGCGATACTCGCCGGTGAGGAACTGCACCGCTTCGCGCACTTCCACTGCGTTACCGGCGCTGGAAGCCAGCACCTGATTCATATCGGTCAGCAATGCAGTAGTACGCACGCCAGCACCGTTGGAGACGCCCACGATCGCTTCAGCCAGTGCAGCGGAAAGCTCATAGGTCGGCATAAATGCTCCGCTGCCAACTTTGACATCCATCACCAGCGCATCCAGCCCTTCCGCCAGCTTTTTCGCCAAAATAGAAGCCGTGATCAGCGGGATAGAGTCTACCGTCGCAGTAATATCACGGGTGGCATAGAAACGTTTATCGGCCGGCGCCAAAGAGCTGGTCTGCCCTATAATCGCCACGCCGACGTCTTTAATAATTTCGCGGAAGCGGCTGTCGTCCGGGAAGATATCAAACCCAGGAATGGCTTCCAGTTTATCAAGCGTACCACCGGTATGACCAAGGCCGCGCCCGGAGATCATCGGAACATAGCCGCCGCAGGCCGCAACCATTGGGCCCAGCATTAGCGAAGTCACATCGCCAACGCCGCCGGTAGAGTGTTTATCGACGATTGGGCCGTTAAGGTTAAGGCTCTTCCAGTCCAGAACGGTTCCTGAATCCCGCATCGCCATGGTCAGCGAAACGCGTTCCGGCATAGACATATCGTGGAAAAAGATGGTCATCGCCAGGGCGGCAATCTGCCCTTCTGAAATCGTGTTATCGCGAATACCGTTGATGAAAAAACGAATTTCTTCATCGCTCAGCGCATGACCATCACGTTTTTTACGAATAATTTCTTGTGCGAGAAACAAGGTAACCCCCGATTAATCAGGTTAAATGCAGCGGAAACCCCACTGCAATGAATGATTACTCTAAATAATTCGAGTCGCAGGAAGGCGGCAAGGGAACTCATCCCCAGGAGCTTACTACAGTAAGTGACTGGGGTGAGGGAGTGCAGCTAACGCACCTGCGGCTTGAAGTATGACGAGTAATTAGTAGCTGCTTGCGCTCTTGCCGTCCCCGTGGCCCAGCGCTTTCAGCAGACTTGCCAGCAGGCTGGATGCGCCAAAGCGGTAGTGGCGAGAGTCGGCCCAGTCAGCGCCAAACAGTTCGTCGGCAATGGCGAGGAATTTTTGCGCATCTTCTGCGCTACGCACGCCGCCTGCCGGTTTGAAGCCGACGCTCTTCTGAACGCCCATATCACGGATGACTTCCAGCATGATGCGCGCGCTTTCCGGCGTCGCGTTTACCGGAACTTTACCGGTAGAGGTTTTAATGAAATCCGCACCGGCTTTAATAGAAATTTCAGAAGCCTTACGAATCAGCGCTTCTTCTTTCAGCTCACCGGTTTCGATAATCACTTTCAGCAGAACGTTTGCCGCCGCACAGGCTTCTTTACAGGCTTTCACCAGATCAAAACCGACCTGCTCATTGCCTGCAATCAGCGCACGGTACGGGAACACCACATCGACTTCGTCGGCACCGTAAGCAATCGCCGCGCGGGTTTCCGCCAGCGCAATATCAATGTCATCGTTACCGTGCGGGAAGTTGGTCACCGTCGCAATGCGGATATCCGGGGTCCCCTGCTCGTTCAGCGTTTTACGGGCAATCGGGATAAAGCGCGGATAAATGCACACTGCGGCAGTATTACCTACCGGTGTTTTAGCCTGATGACAAAGGGCGATCACCTTTTCATTGGTGTCGTCGTCATTCAGGGTGGTCAGGTCCATCAATTTCAACGCGCGCAGGCTGCTTGCAGTTAAATCAGTCATTTCATACTCCGACGGCGTATTGCCGGTTTAAAGTTTGCTCACCTTGCGAATCTGTTACTATTGTAACATCCCCTCGCAGTCACACTTCGATATACATCACAGTTAATGAAAACTAATTACTAATTTGCATTACTATAATGTGATCAAAATCACGCCGTAAGGTGTAATAATCCCACCTCCAGCCCAAAACTCTTTCTAAGCATAACCAGAGATTTCAGACTCGCGGCAATGTTATTATTATAACATAACCGCACAGCACAACTCGACACGGTTGGACGCATTTTGTGCGAAACAAGATTAAAAATAGAGTTATCTATTGATAACAAATGATTTTTATATGATCCGAAAATGATGGAATTTTAACAAAAGGAAGAGAGCTGCCAGCAGCATGTCGCCGCTGGCATGATGTGCAGTTAACAATAAGTTATAACGCGAGGAATACGCCGGCAATTGTGGCGCTCATCAGGTTAGAGAGCGTACCTGCCGCAACGGCCCGCATGCCTAATTGGGCAATTTCCTGGCGGCGGCTGGGAGCCATACCGCCCAGTCCGCCAATCAGAATCGCTATCGACGACAGGTTGGCGAAGCCGCACAGCGCAAACGAAATGATAGCTTTGGTATGGGTTGAAATCACCTGCAGGCCAGCCGCAGCAACTTCAACATCTGCCTTCAGATACTCGCCAAAATTCATATAGGCGACAAACTCGTTGATGATCAGCTTCTGGCCGATAAAAGAACCGGCAACGGTCGCTTCGCTCCACGGTACGCCAATCACCCACGCTAGCGGTGAGAAGACCCAGCCAAGAATCATTTGCAACGACAGCTCAGGGTAGTTAAACCAACCGCCAACGCCGGAAAGAATACCGTTCACCAGAGCAATTAACGCGATAAACGCCAGCAGCATTGCCCCAACGTTAAGCGCCAACTGCATCCCTGAAGCTGCACCTGATGCGGCAGCATCCAGCACGTTTGCCGGAGCCTCTGGATCAGCATCATTTTTTTCCAGCGCCGGATTATCATGAGGCTGCTCAGTTTCCGGTACGATAATCTTCGCAAACAGTAAACCGCCCGGTGCCGCCATAAATGAAGCAGCAATCAGATATTCCAGCGGCACGCCCATCTGGGCATAACCGGCCAGGACCGAACCCGCAACAGAAGCCAGGCCGCCGCACATCACCGCAAAAAGTTCTGAACGGGTCATTGTCGCGATATAAGGACGCACGACCAGCGGCGCTTCGGTTTGGCCAACGAAGATATTCGCCGTCGCAGAGAGCGATTCCGTACGCGAGGTTTTCAGTACCGCGCGCAGCGCTCCGCCGAGAATGCGGATAACAAACTGCATGATGCCAAGATAATAAAGAACGGCAATCAGCGAGGAGAAGAAGACAATGACCGGCAGAACACGCAGAGCAAAAACAAACCCGCCGCCGCCAAAAACTTCAAACATCTTGTCGGAAACCAGTCCGCCAAAAATGAAGCTGATCCCTTCGTTGCCGTAAGCAATGACGTTGGCAACGCCGTTCGACATAGCCAGTAGCGCCGTGCGCCCGGCCGGTACGTAGAGGATTAATGCACCGATCCCCACCTGAAGAATCCAGGCGCCAAGAACGGTACGCATATTGATGGCTTTTCGATTACTGGAAAAGAGCACAGCGATGGCCAACAGCACCACCATGCCGATAAGTCCCATGAGAATTTGCATACAGAGTCCCTGTGTATTGATAGTTCAGCCTAAAAACCCCGCGATTATAACGGCATGAAAACATCACGCTTATCTCAGCTCACACATTTTAAGCAAAACAATGAGACAAAAAGGCAGGAATGAGACACAGATCACTCAACAAAACATCATGGAATAGGAAAAATCTCTTTTGTATTACAAATCATGGCATTAGCTATCTCCTCTGCGGGCTCCTGACGTAGCTCGCATAAAGTGGAGAAAACGCGAGCGGCCTGCTCAGGCCTGTTGGGCTGCCCCTGGAAACCGTTCAACGGCATATCCGGGGCATCGGTCTCCAGCAGTAGAGACGATAGCGGCAGCTGCGCCATGACATCGCGCGTCTTACTGGCCCGTGGGTAGGTGATCGTGCCGCCAACGCCAATTTTATAACCCAGTTGCACAAAACGTTCCGCCTGCTGAAGACTACCGGAAAAACCGTGCACCACGCCGGTTCGCGGTAAAGCGTGCTTTTTTAGCAGCATCGCCAGCTTGTCGTGGGTGCGTCTGGAGTGGAGGATAACAGGCAGGTCATAACGTTTAGCCAGCCGCAACTGTGCCTCAAATACAGAGATCTGACGTTCAAACTGCGGATCTTCGCGATAAAGATCGAGACCAATCTCCCCGACGGCAACCAGCTTAGCATCGCGTTTCGCCAGGCAGGCTTCAAGCCGCGCCAGACTCTCTCCTTCATGCCGCTCAATCACTATCGGATGAAGCCCCAGGGCGGCGTAGAGCGGAGCATACTGCGCTGCCAGCCCTAATACGCGGGCAAAGTTATCCGCTTCCGTCGCCGGTACGATGATTTGCCTCACGCCAGCCTGAGCCGCCCGGGCAATACTGGCGCTTTCGTCACCAGTGAAAGGTGGGAAATCGAAGTGACAGTGGGTATCAATAAATCGCAAAGTCACGCCAGGTCCTCATTATCAAAGCTGACATCGTTGGCCTGTACAGCTGCGACTACCGGAGCCTGGAGGACCTCATTAGCCACCGGCGCGGGCGGAACAACCACCGCTTTCGGTACCGCAATACGCGGTGCATGACGCAGCAGTGGCGGCCTGTCGGCCAGCAGCTTACCGACCGTAGCGAGGAAATAGCGCCCGCATTGACGCCCGGTTTTATAATCTTCCAGTAAAGCAGGAAGACGGCTGCCCAATGCCATACTTTTCAATGGCTTCTGCGGATATATTTCCAGAATACGCAACTTACCCGGCGGTTTCTCAATAAACTGCTGCGTAGTGCGATAGGTCGTTTCATGGTGCTGCACCAGATTGACAAACGGCTGCAGACTGCTTTCGCCAAGCCAGCGCTCCATACGTTTAAACCACTGCGGGGTATAGTACATCTGGGAAGGGACGGTGCGGATCACCACGATCGTTTGCGCTCCCCTGCGGGCGGCTTCCTGTACGGGAATGGCATCGCTGACGCCACCGTCAAGGTAGCTCACTCCGTCCAGCAGCACGCCGCTGCGATAAAAACCAGGAATCGCGCTGGAGGCGCGAATCAGGTCAAGCCAGGTCTGTTGAGTTGGGGAAAAATAGCCTGGCGTATAGTCATCGCCGCGGCAGGCGCACATCCAGAACTCTTTTCCCTGGGCAAACCGTTCTTCCGCGTACGACATCGCCAGCGGCATCTTTTTCGAAGTACTGTCGACCAACCAGTCGAGATCGATAAGGTTACCACCGCGGACAAAACGCATTGGGTCGAAAAACTCGCGGGCGGTGGTGTATCGCGTAATCACCTTACGCGCATAGCCGGGTTGATTACAGATATAAGCTGACAGGTTTTGCGCCCCGGCAGAGGTGCCAAACATCATGTCGAACGGATTAAATCCCGCGCGCATAAATTCATCCAGTACCCCGGCGGTAAAAATCCCTCTCTGTCCTCCGCCCTCGCATACCAGCGCGAGTTTACCCGGCTGAAAGGGTTTTACAGATAACGGCGTGATATTGCCCAACGTAACGGGAATTCGATGCCCCACCCTGCTTTCCTGTTTTGCTTATTATAAAAACAAAAGTAACGCAATTTGTAACGCCCTGAAACTGAGAAAGCCAGTCACATTGACTGGCTTTATGTAAGACGGTATTTCACTGATTAATGTCTAGGGACGCCGACGTCCGGTGAAAAGGCTGACCAGGAACAGAATGATACCGACAATAAAGACAATTTTAGCAGCCCATGCAGCCGTACCTGCCAGGCCACCGAAGCCCAGAGCAGCGGCAATTAACGCGATTACCAGAAAAATAATGCCCCATCTAAACATACGTCGCTCCTTACCATAGTTAATGACGGTCGATTTTCTGCGCACTCAGGCCGCGCATTCACAACCCTGTGGTGCTACACATCCTGCGGAAAGGCCGCAGAATAAATTCTTTTAATAAGGGATTTATTTAACGCTAAGATCGTTCTTCACGCTTTTAACGCCGGAAACGGCTTTAGCGATATCTTCCGCGCGGTCTGACTGTTTGCTGGAAGCCACTGTGCCGGATAAGTGCACGACGCCGTCAGTGGTTTCCACCGTCACATTTCGTGATGGGACGATATCGTCAGCTAACAGTTTAGCTTTGATTTCGCTGGTCAACGCCGTGTCGCCAGCGTAACCCTTCAGCGAAGCGGATTTTTCATTCTGTACGCTGAGCTTGTCGTTTACGGAGGTCACACCTTCTACGGCTTTAGCGACGCTAATTGCCTGTTTATGCTGTTCTGAGCTGTCAACCGTACCGCTTAACGTAACGACCTTATTTTCAGTTTTCACCGAGATATCGGTGCTGCGAATATCTTTATGGTCGATCAGCGCCGCCTTCACTCTGGCGGTGATGGTACTATCGTCCATAAAGTTTCCGACTTTATTCATCGAGCTATCAACGGCTTGCCCCGCGCTGCTGGCCGCTGATTTTGCGCTATCAACGGTTGAGTTTTCCGCATATGCCGAGGCGCTGATGATGGCTGAGCCTAAGAGGAGGGCCAGTACTGTCCTGGCGTTCTTTGGTCTTGTCATTGTGAGTTCCTCGTTATTTCTAAACAGGTAAAGCAAAATAAGTAGTCTATTAATCCAAGTTTCCAAAAATTACTTATTAAATGTAGTAGAAACACGAGAAAACGCGGCATGAGGGCACAAAAAAGCGCGCTAAAAGACGAGAATTAGGAACTTTCCAGAAAGATCAAACTGAAGAAAAACAGCGTGGAGCGCGGCAGAAACCGCGCTCCGGGGAGGATTAGTGCTCGCGGGTTTTACGGAACTGTACGTCAGGATAACGTTCCTGCGTCAGGTTCAGGTTAACCATCGTCGGGGCGATATAGGTGAGGTTGTCACCGCCATCAAGAGCCAGCTGAATCTCGTTCTTACGCTTGAACTCTTCGAACTTTTTCACGTCAGTTGATTCAACCCAGCGCGCGGTAGCCACGTTAACCGATTCGTAAATCGCTTCGACGTTATATTCGCTCTTCAGACGCGCAACAACCACGTCAAACTGCAGCACACCCACGGCCCCCACGATCAGATCGTTATTAGCGATCGGTCGAAACACCTGCACAGCCCCCTCTTCAGAGAGCTGCACCAGACCTTTCAGCAGTTGCTTCTGCTTCAGCGGATCTTTCAGGCGGATACGACGGAACAGCTCCGGCGCGAAGTTCGGGATACCGGTGAACTTCATCATTTCGCCCTGGGTGAAAGTATCGCCGATCTGGATAGTGCCGTGGTTATGCAGGCCGAGAATATCGCCAGGATACGCTTCTTCAACATGAGAGCGGTCGCCGGCCATAAAGGTCAGCGCGTCAGAGATAACCACATCTTTGCCGGTACGAACCTGGCGCATTTTCATGCCCTTCTCGTACTTACCGGAAACAACGCGCATAAAAGCCACGCGGTCGCGGTGTTTCGGATCCATATTGGCCTGAATTTTAAAGACGAAGCCGGTAAATTTATCTTCTTCTGCTTCCACGGTACGAGTGTCGGTTTTACGCGGCATCGGCGCAGGCGCCCACTCCACTAAGCCGTCCAGCATATGATCGACGCCAAAGTTACCCAGCGCGGTACCAAAGAATACCGGCGTAATTTCGCCCGCAAGGAACAGTTCTTTATCAAACTCGTTAGAAGCACCTTGCACCAGCTCCAGCTCATCACGCAGCTGTTGCGCCAGGTCTTCCCCCACCGCCGCATCGAGATCCGGATTGTTCAACCCTTTAACGATACGCACTTCCTGGATAGTGTGGCCTTTACCGGTCTGGTACAGGTAGGTTTCGTCTTTATAAAGGTGATATACGCCTTTGAACAGCTTGCCGCAGCCAATTGGCCAGGTGATCGGCGCACAGCCGATTTTCAGCTCGTTCTCGACTTCATCCAGCAGCTCCATCGGATCGCGAATATCACGGTCCAGCTTGTTCATAAAGGTCAGGATCGGCGTATCGCGCAGACGGGTAACTTCCATCAGCTTACGGGTCCTGTCCTCAACGCCTTTCGCGGCGTCGATGACCATCAGACAGCAGTCAACCGCCGTCAAAGTACGGTAGGTATCTTCGGAGAAGTCTTCGTGCCCCGGGGTGTCCAGCAGGTTAACCAGGCAGTCGTGATACGGAAACTGCATAACCGAGGTAGTAATGGAGATACCACGCTGCTTTTCCATCTCCATCCAGTCAGATTTTGCATGCTGGCTGGAACCACGGCCTTTTACCGTACCGGCGGTCTGAATAGCCTGTCCGAATAACAGGACCTTTTCAGTAATGGTTGTTTTACCGGCATCCGGGTGAGAAATAATGGCAAAAGTGCGGCGCTTGGCCACCTCCTGCAAATAAGGAGACAACGTCATAATTCAATCTTCTTGAGTAAACGCGGCAATGCACCGCGCATGTTGAATACGAAAAAATTGCGGCTATTTTACCCATCAATGGGGGGGAGGCAATCAGTGTTTACACAGGAGTTGCTCCAGTTCGCTTAAAGAGGCCACCGTCCAGTCTGCACGGAGGTCTGCGGGTAGCTCGCGTTGATGAGGGTTGAACCAGCAGGTCGCCAGACCGGCATTCACGCCGCCGCGAATATCAGACTCAGCCGTGTCGCCGACCATCAGCACTCGCGAACGGTCTGGATTGCCCGCCTGCGCCAGCGCATAGTCAAAAATACGCGCATCCGGCTTCGCCACCCCAACTTCTTCGGAAATAATCAGTAAATCAAAGTGATCTCGCAACCCGGTTCGTTCGAGACGCGTCTGCTGCAGTGAAGTAAAACCGTTGGTGATGATACCCATTTTCACCTTCCCCTGCAGCGCATCCAGCAGCGATACCGCACCCGGTAGCGGCGAACAGATTTCTGCCATCGCGTTCATAAACGCGGCGTTCAGTTCTCCAGGCGGTACGTTCAGACGTTCAGCCCAGCCATCAAAGCGCTGATGCTGCAGTTGAAGAGAAGTGATAGCGCCGTTCTGATAATCCACCCATAGCGGCTTATTCACGGCCTGGTAGTCCTGAAAATCCTCTGCGGAAAACGTCACGCTATAGTCGAGAAACATCCGCTGTAGGCCGCTAAATGAGTCAAACGTAAACAACGTTTCATCGGCATCAAAGAAAATCCAGTCCCACTTCATCATATCACCTTGTCTTACATACTGATTGGCAGTGCCATAATTATTGCGTCCTCACGTCCGTCGACCGTGGGGTAGTAGTTGCGGCGAATCGTCGCCTCGTTAAAGCCTAAGCTTTCATAGAGCGCGATGGCGGCGACGTTAGACGCACGCACCTCCAGCCACAGCGTGACGACGCCGCGTTTTTCTACTTCATCAATCACATGTTCCAGCAGTTCTCTACCCAGGCCACGGCGCTGAAAGGCGGGGTCGACGGCGATATTAAATAAGGTCGCTTCGTCGAGTACAATTTGCGTAATCGCAAAAGCCGCCATCTCGCCGTCCACCGCCAGCTGAAAATTCAGATAGCGCTCCCCCTGGTTACTGGCAAACGTCTGCTCACTCCAGGGAAAAGCGTGGGCGCGTGTTTCAATTTGCCAGGCGCGGGGTAAATCAGCCGCGTTGAGGGTAGAAATCGTGTTCATGTGCGCAGATTTGTTGCCAGAGCGCCATGCGAGCAGGCGTGCTGGTCTGAAGTTCATCGAAAGCGGGCGTGGAAATCTGTGCGCCCGCCAGCAGCAGCGGCGCGTCCGTACCCAACCGCCAGCTATTGCAGCGGGCATCCTGGGGTAGCATCGCAACGCGCTCAGGCGTGAGTTGCATCACCTGTTCCGGCGTCAGGGCCAGCGCGCGCAAAATATCGCTGATAAGCGGCTCGGTCAGCGATGGCAGTTCTTCCGCCACCATCACCAGACGAATATGTCCAGGAAGCGAGATAGCGATTTCACCCTGTAAAGCCCCTGGACGACGCAGCGACCACTGGGTGATGCCCAGTTGCTGTAATTGCCAGTCTCGTCGGGATGTCATAGCGAAACACTCCTGTTAATCAAGCGCGCAATATAGCAAATCCGTCGTATCTGCGCCAACAAACTGCGCGGTTAAAGGGCTGTATCCTGCCGCCAACAAAGAGGCAGCCTGAAAGATAACGTGTATAATCGGCGCCAGTCTCAATGAAGGAGTGTTTCATGTCCGCTTTTACCCCGGCAAGTGAAGTCTTGCTGCGCCACAGTGATGATTTCGAGTCCGCCCGCGTTCTGTTTGCCGGTGACCTGCAGGATGACCTGCCCGCTCGTCTCGACACGGCTGCCAGCCGCGTCCATACCCAGCAGTTTCACCACTGGCAGGTACTGAGCCGCCAGATGGGTGAAAATGCCCGTTTTAGCCTGGTCGCGGAAGCCAGCGATGTTGCCGACTGCGATACGCTGATCTACTACTGGCCCAAGAACAAACCCGAAGCGCAGTTTCAGCTGATGAATCTGCTATCCCTGCTGCCGGTCGGTATTGATATTTTCGTGGTTGGTGAGAACCGCAGCGGCGTGCGCAGCGCGGAGCAGATGCTGGCGGAATATGCGCCGCTCACTAAAGTCGACAGCGCCCGCCGCTGTGGGCTGTATCACGGTCGCCTGGAAAAACAGCCTGCGTTCTCCCCAGAACAGTACTGGGGCGAATATCCGCTGGACAATCTGACGATTAAAACGCTGCCGGGCGTGTTCAGCCGCGACGGGCTGGACATCGGTAGCCAGCTTCTGCTTTCAACCCTGACGCCGCATACTAAAGGCAAAGTGCTTGATGTCGGCTGCGGTGCTGGGGTGCTGGCAACCGTACTGGCGAGCCACTCGCCGAAAGTTCGCTTAACGCTATGCGACGTCAGCGCTCCGGCGGTTGAAGCCAGCCGCGCCACGCTCGCGGCTAACGGTTTCGAAGGGGAAGTCTTCGCCAGCAACGTGTTCTCCGAAGTCAATGGCCGTTTCGATATGATTATCTCCAACCCACCTTTCCATGACGGCCTGCAGACCAGTCTGGAAGCCGCGCAAACTCTGATTCGCGGTGCCGTTCGTCATCTGAATAGCGGCGGGGAGCTGCGTATTGTCGCCAACGCCTTCCTGCCTTATCCGAACGTGCTGGATGAGGTCTTCGGCTTTCACGAAGTCATCGCCCAAACCGGTCGCTTTAAGGTTTATCGGACAGTCATGACCCGTCAGGCGAAGAAATAATCTGTCGCCTACTCCGGCGACAGCAGATGCTTGTCGCCGACCTTTTCCTTCCTGAGCCGCCCATTTTTGCAACAATCAATCCAACTGATACAATTAACTATTGACGAATAGCTGAAAACCACTAGAATGCGCCTCCGTGGTAACGATACTTTCATAGTGTCGATGGTATGCGAAGGTGGCGGAATTGGTAGACGCGCTAGCTTCAGGTGTTAGTGTCCTTACGGACGTGGGGGTTCAAGTCCCCCCCCTCGCACCATAATCCACGTTGATATTGCTCGCACTGGGCGAAGGTGGCGGAATTGGTAGACGCGCTAGCTTCAGGTGTTAGTGTTCTTACGGACGTGGGGGTTCAAGTCCCCCCCCTCGCACCAACGAGGCGATATCAAAAATTAAGAATACTGTGCGAAGGTGGCGGAATTGGTAGACGCGCTAGCTTCAGGTGTTAGTGTCCTTACGGACGTGGGGGTTCAAGTCCCCCCCCTCGCACCAATATTCTTACCCTTCAGCATTATCCCATCAGCCTTAGATTCACCATCATCAGCATGATCCCGCTTATCAGCGCAAGACACGACGGTAGTAAAACAAAATGCCGCAGTTGACGATGCCAAATCATCATCGCTGACATGAGCATTCCCAAAGTTACCAACCCGCGCCAGGCATCTACCGACAAATCGGCAAACCCGAGGGCGGCAATCAATACGCCAGGGATCAGAACGCCCCATCCACTCCCTAAAGTTCGCTGCAACATGTTTTCACCTCTCACAACGATAATGATAACCAATATCATATGATAATTTTTATCATTTGTCATTCTAAGTCAACCAGACGTCCTTATTCTTTACGTTTACGCTAATGACATACATTCATGAAGGTGATAAATTAAGCGAATAGAATATATATTAAATTATTTGATTATTTCGCAAAAACCTTATTTTGCGCATTGTTTTTTATTATTCATTTTTGACATACATCATATTGAATTTTAACGACTAATAATGACAACCCCAACATGACTGCACAATCCTGGCGATCCCATTACGAACAAAAATATCAGTATTCCTTACGACTTTTTTTACTGCTTAATTTTGTTTCAGCCTCCTTATCTCTGGTCAGTCCGCTCTTTACCGTCATTACTTTTACCCTACCCTGCTTTCTGATTGTGGCCTGCAGCATGGTTCTGTTGTTATGGCACTGGAAATTCTCACAGCATAAAATAAATATTTCAGTTATTTCTCTGATATTTGGCTTGCTTTGGGCGTGGCACGTTACGGTAAAAGCAATGGTGATGGGGCCACCGCATTTTAACTACCTGGTGATCGCTTTATTAAGCGTGTTATTTATTGGCACCATTGCTTTTTCCAGCAATATCATCGCATTCACCCTACACTCGCTGCCGACATTTATTGCTTGCCTGATTCTTGGCGGGGGAGAGCAATGGCTGCGTATGTCCTGGTGTTTTGTACTACCTATTGCGGGTATCACTCTGCAAAGCTTAATTCAGAAACGTAGCGATCTTTTCACTCAGGGGCTTATGGATAAGCTGCTGAAAGAGCGTAATACCCTCAACGATCTCAGTATGTTGGACCCGCTTACTGGTTTGTATAACCGCCGAGGTTTACAAAACCGACTGGATACCATTCTTTCATTAGACAATGCCGAGCATTACGTCCTGTTGCTGGATATTGACCATTTCAAAGCTTACAACGACCACTACGGTCATATGATGGGCGATCAGGCTCTGATCCAAGTTTCGGCAGCCATTCGCAATGCCGTACGTTCACGCGATATCGTAGCCCGCTTTGGCGGCGAAGAGTTTATGGTGCTATTGACCAGCAGTACATCGGATAATGCCCTTCAGGCCGCGGAGCGGATCCGGCAGCGAGTCTATGATTTGAAAATTCCGCATATGTTTAATGAAAGCGTCGCAACAAATGTCACCATCAGCATTGGCATGACACCGTTGGTGGAGGCCGATATTGATAGCGCCCTGAAACGGGCGGATAACGCGCTTTATGAAGCCAAAAATATGGGGCGTAATATTATCCTCACGAGTTAGTGATTCATTCGCGCAGCTGCTTCCTGCTGCGCGGATAAATCACTTGCCAACCCCGCATTGAGCCACTAGTATCAGAAATCATTATCATTTAGATTTGTATCTGGCGCTCGATGGCTTACCGCTCACTCTCATTCAACAACGATATCATCTGGCGGGCTCCGCTCCCTTCGGCTGAGCGTGAGCTAGCCAATTCGATACGGGAAAAAATCTCTGCGCTACGGCCTCACCTGTTGGATTTTCTTCGTCTGAATGAAGAAGCTCCTCATCATGCGTTAACCCTGGCGGAATGGTCACAGCCCGTAGCGCTAAGCTCCCTGATGGCGACCTGGTCCGATCATATTTATCGTAATCAACCAACTCAGTTGCGTGAGCAAAAGCCGCTGCTTTCCCTCTGGGCCCAGTGGTACATCGGTTTACTGGTACCACCGCTCATGCTGGCCTTATTGAGCGAAGAACAGACGATTAGCCTGGCCCCGGAGCATTTTCAGGTCGAGTTTCATGAAACCGGCCGCGCCGCCTGTTTCTGGATTGATGTTCATTCAGAGAACTCATCATCAAAGCAATCGGCACAATTGCGGATAGAAAAGCTGGTCACATGTGCCTTACAGCCCGTCGTACAGGCGCTTGAAGCGACTGGCGATATCAATGGCAAGCTTATCTGGAGCAATACCGGTTATCTGATCAACTGGTATCTGGGGGAGATGAAAGCGCTGCTGGGAGATGAGCAGGTTGCCGATTTACGTCAGCATTGCTTCTTCGACAAACAGTTATCGGATGGCCAGGATAACCCACTCTGGCGTACTGTCGTTTTACGTGAAGGACAGCTCGTGCGCCGTACCTGCTGCCAGCGCTATCGCCTGCCGGATGTACAACAGTGCGGCGATTGCACGCTGAAATAATCTACTGATAAACAACGGGCGGCTTATTCAGCCGCCCTTTTGCTTTTATGCTGTCTGTTCACTCTCTTCCGCTATGCGCTGTGCCTCTTCGGCTTCCTGCGCAAGTAGCTGTTTTTCGTAAACTTTAAAGAATGGGAAATAGATAACCGCCGAAACACACGCCAGGATAACCACCAGAATCGCCGCCCGGAAATCCCAGCCTAACGCCCATGCGCCGCCAATTGGCGCAGGAGCCGTCCATGGAACAACCGAAATCACCCGCCCAATCAAATCCAGCTTCATAGCCGCCCAGGCCAGTACGGCGTTGACCATTGGCGCCAGCAGGAAAGGAATAAAGAACACCGGATTCATAACGATAGGTGTACCGAAAATAACCGGTTCGTTGATGTTAAACAGACTGGGGACCACGCTCAGGCGACCAATCGAACGCAGGTGCGCGGAGCGGCTGCGCAGATAGCAAAATACCAGCCCCATCGTCGCTCCTGAGCCACCAATGACGATAAAGAATGTCCAGAACGCCTCCATAAAAATATGCGGCAACGGCGCGCCCTGGGCCAGAGCCTGCTGGTTCATCCCAAGGTTAGTCAGCCAGAACATCTGCAGCATACCGGATACAATTGCCGCGCCGTGAATACCGGCAAACCACAACAGATGGCCAATCAGTACCGCCAGTAAAATAGCCGGCAATGAATCCGCGGCGGAAACCAACGGTTTAAAGATTGCCATGATCGCCTGAGGGATCAGCATATCGAAGTGATGTTGAATAAACAGGCTCAGAGGGTAGAGCGTCAGAACAACGACCAGTACCGGGATCAGGAGATCGAAGGAGTTTTTAATCATCGGCGGCACCTGATCCGGCAGGCGAATACCGATGTTATGCGCTTTAAGGAAACGCATCATTTCTACACAGTAGACGGCAACAAGAATGGCGGTAAATATCCCCGTCCCTCCCAGGCTATCCACCGGCAAATTGCCGTTCGTCTTTGGCGCAGCCACGAGCAGAAAAGCCATAATCGACAGCATGGCGCACATGAAAGGATCGAGCTGATTGGTTTTTTCGTAATGCTTACCGAGGTTATAGGCAATCGCGGCACAGATATAGATAGACATAATGCCCATCGTCATATCGAACGGCGTCAGAATTCGCCCTTCAAACTCTTTTGCCAGATCCAGCCAGGCACGGGCAAATCCCCATGTGGTATCCGGTGAAAACGGCGGGTAAGCAAATACCAGCAGAAAAGAGCCGACAATCATAAACGGCATAGCAGAGATGAAACCGTCGCGAATAGCCATAACATGACGCTGAGACGAAATGCGTCCGGCGACAGGGCTGATGTAGTTTTCTACAAAGCGAAATATCAGATTAAATGCAGCATGGTTAGCAGACATAGCAGCCCTCCTGACAGGCTAGATAAACAGGCCCAACAACGATTATCTTGCAGCTGTGATAAACCCGATTCTGTGAGTGGATTAGCACGTCGGATAACCCACTGGCTTTACAGCTCGAATAAGTTCGATTCATACACGGCTCTTTTGTTATAGGTGACGCAGGGAAGTTACCTTGTCAGTATTCATACAGATACGAACAACCGCAACCGGTTACAGTAACCGGTTGCGGTGAATGTGAAGGAGATCCAGAAATTGGAAAGATTCTTGATTATCTACCAATGATATTTACACTTTGCGAAGCTTGTGACAGATTTTTAACAAGCCTTAATCAGGAGATTCCAATGAGTCTGCAGTCCGTGCGGCAGTTTTTCGCTGACCACGCCCCCGATATCGAAATCATCGAACTTAATCAGAGTACGGCAACCGTAGCGCTTGCAGCAGCCGCACACAATGTTGAACCCGGACAAATAGCAAAAACGTTATCGTTAAAAGTAAAAGAGCGGGTAGTACTGGTTGTCGCAAAAGGCGATGCACGCCTGGACAACAAAAAGCTAAAAGAAGCGTTCGGCGCTAAAGCGCGTATGCTGAGCAGTGATGAAGTGGTTACGCTAACCGGGCATCCCGTTGGTGGCGTTTGCCCCTTTGGCCTGGAAATACCGCTGGATGTGTATTGCGATATCTCTCTTAAACAGTATCCGGAAGTCCTGCCTGCTGCCGGATCGATTCATAGCGCCGTCCGCATTTCACCTGAACGAATGGCGCAACTAACTGATGCAACCTGGGTTGATGTCTGCCTTTAATAAAAAGATTCACACTACTGGGCAAGGCGCATGCCTCTGGTATCATCATTATTCGCCGACAGGCGAATCAAAATATCTGCCGCGCTCAGTAGCCCCATATCAGAGCTGACACCAAGCTTCGTCATTGCGTTGAATTTATGCGCCCGGATAGTTTTGATGTTTCTTTCCAGCTGTGTCGCTATTTCAGGCAACGAGTAGCCATAAGACATATATCGTAAAATAGTATGTTCCGTCGGGCTCAGTATTTGATTACATATGCCCTGTTTTTGACTTGTTGAGCTTTCATTAGCTTGATAGCTATGATCAAGAAGCTGGAGCAAGCGCTCCTGCAGCTGTATCCGACAAGCTGATTTATTCAGAATACCATGTAAGCGAGAAGGCGTTAGATGGCTAATCAAACGCATTTCAGCTTCATCGTTAGCCAGGACAATTCTCTGCATCTCAGGGCAATAGCGCGCTATCTCATGAAGAAAAAGCAAACTTTCCAGGCGAGATCTGCGATTACCTGAAAGTGAAAAAATAATCGCAGAAAAATCTTTAGACTTAAACTCTTGCTTCAGTTCCTGCGTATCTTTAAAGAACTGAATATTGTAATTTTTACCGCTTTCACGAGTAAGAATGTAGCGAAGCGCCACTTCCGTCATCGCACATTTCTCTACGATAGCGACATATCGTGTTGTGAGATTTTTTTCCATTCCGCTTGGTCTCCATAGGCCGAATAAATATTCAGCTCCTTCATTCCCTGTGCACTATTAATCCAGGCATACATCTCTGCATTGCTACGCAGAGACAAGCGGCGCATCGCACTATTTTTCTGCGCACTTATCGTTTTATTGCTCTTTTTCAAAAGAGCAGCAATTTGGTTAATTCCCCAACCTTTTGCAAGAAGTCTCAAAACCTTACGTTCAGAAAGAGTCAGAATAACCAACTTATGCTGTTCTTCGCCAATATTTCCCATTTCGGGGGAGAATAATGTCTGGCTAATTCTCTCAGCGGCAAGACCACCAGCACGAACGACTTCAATCAGGCGTTTTACTGGCTCGCTATCCGATATCAATGTGCTTTCCGGCCGCATTAATAGCTCAACCGCTAATGGAAAACAGGTACTTCCAACCATAAAGACCCAGTGAATATCCCTGTACTGAGTCATTAAAGAATAATAATGTTCGCAAATACTCCGCGGCTGCTCAATTTCACCAGATAAATCTGCGATGACCAGTACAGCACGACGTAATTGAAGTAGCGTTAACTCATCCTGGGAACGGCAAAAGCTCAGTTCATAATCGGGGAGATGCTCCCCAACAATTGCCTTTAACCCGGATTGCATAACCGGTATCCTGCTGATAATAATGCCGAACTTACCCTGTCCTGGTAACATAAACCCTCCGCATCCTGTCGAAGATTCACGCCCGGCAGAAAAACAATCGGATAGATAATTGAATAGCCACCCATATTATTTTGCCAAAATGAATCTTTATCATCCCTGGCGAGCGCCCTATACCACGCTCTGAAACCAATTCGTATTATATAGTGCACAACATGTTGCTGTTATACACGCCAATGATTAACTTTAACATAGATAATTTCCAGCAATAAATTAGAAAAGGTTAAAACCTTCGTTAGAAGCGCTAACTTAAGATAAATTAAATAAAGAAATATTTATTTTATTTTTTTTCTAAATACTTTAGGCGATTCACCACTATAGCGCCGAAAAAAACGGGAGAAATAGGCTGCATCAGTAAATCCTAAGTAATCAGAAAGTTGAGCGATAGTCATGCTGGTGTATTGCAGATTGCGACGAGCCTCAAGCATCAATCTTTGGTGTAAAACACCAAGGGCGCTGCAGCCATAAAATTCACGGCACAAATAATTCAAGTGTGTCACAGATAGCCCCACTAGCCTGGCGTACTCCGCTAAAGGCATATGCTCACGATAGTGGCTTTCAATAAGACGAGAAAAATGACGCATGACGCTACGTTTGCGTTCCGCTTTGTCCTCCGTAACCGGCGTCGGGAGATACTGCCGATTTAACCACACCAGCAGCGCCCCCAATAGAGAATGCAGCATCATCTCGCGCGCATCGTGATCCTCGCAATACTCTTCTCGCAAGGCGGTAAAAAGCGCCCGGATATGGCCCCGGGACGCTTTCACGGGTACGCACTGCGGCTGGCTCAGCACATCCAACTGGCGGTCAAACTGATTTTCGAAACGCCTTAGCAACGGTAATGCCAGCGATAAAACGTATCCTTCCGTACCGGGAGAAAAGCGAAACCCATGAATACACAGCGCCGGAACAACCTGAATACAGGATTCCATCACCACAGTCGTTGTCCCTTCGATTTCGATTTCTGCTCGCCCTTTATGCAGGTAAAGCAGTTGAACCAACTCAGCGTGCTGATGAACACGGATATGCCATTCATACAGACGGCTACGTTGGAGTATCGACTCGCAGTGCAGAAGATCAGGCGTTGGCCAGCCATGTAATTCACCGTACAGTTTAAAAACGGGAACGGTATTCGTTGCCTGCATCACGACTCCTGCGTTTTTCAGTTTTATGCCACGCGTTCCATTGGCAGACCGACATAATTTTCGGCAATCGTCGTGAGCCCGGCGCGTGATTCAAGATAATAACGACGATCTGCAGACTGCATTTTTCTGTCGAACTCGCTTTGTTGAGGAAAATCATGTAGCAGACGAGTCATAAACCAGCTGAATCGCTCACCTTTCCATACGCGATCCAGAGCCAGGCGGGAATAGTTCGCCAGCAGATCGGCACGACCATGGTGATAATATTCACGTAGGATCCGCCATAAATAGTTCACATCGGATGCGGCCAGATTTAAGCCTTTCGCTCCAGTCGGCGGTACGATATGCGCTGCATCGCCCACCAGGAATAGCCTCCCATACTGCATTGGCTCCACCACGAAGCTACGCAGCGGCGCAATGCTCTTCTCAAGTGAGTGACCAGTCACTAACTTATGCGTCAGGTCATCAGGCAGGCGTCGTTTGAGTTCATTCCAGAAACGTTCATCAGACCATGCTTCAACCTTCTCACTAAGCGGCACCTGTAAGTAGTAGCGGCTTCGGGTTAGTGAGCGCTGACTACAAAGCACAAATCCGCGTTCATGGTGGGCATAAATAAGCTCAGGATTCACCGGCGGCGTATCGGCCAATAGCCCCAGCCAGCCAAAAGGCCAGACGCTTTCATACTCTTTCAGGATCCCGCTCGGAATACTTTGCCGACAAACGCCGTGAAATCCATCGCAACCAGCAATAAAGTCACACTCGAGGCGAATGCTTTCACCATCGCTGACAAAAGAGACCGACGGTCGATCGCTTTTCGCATCGTTAATGGTGACGTCACTGACGCCATAAATTATCGGCGCACCGCATTCCGCCCGGGCCGCCATTAAATCCCTCGTCACTTCGGTCTGACCGTAAACCATTACACTTTTGCCTTCAGTCAGCTCCGTCAACGCAACCGGCACGCGTTTACCATCAAACAGGAACTCAACACCATGATGGACGAGGCCTTCAGCGTCCATCCGCCTGGCCGCTCCGGCCTCACGCAGCAACTCCACCGTCCCATTTTCCAGAATCCCTGCGCGGATCCGCCCCAATACATACTCTGGCGTCTGCCGTTCAAGGATAACGCTCTGAATCCCGGCGTTATGTAATAACTGCCCCAACAGCAGTCCGGATGGGCCCGCTCCGATAATCGCCACCTGTGTTTTCATAGGATCGCCTCAGCATGGTTAATTATTTGTTGTTTTTTTGTGTATTAAAAGTTCTGTTTTGCATTTTTGATAAGTCTGATGGGAAAAAGAAGGGAGAATCTGGCGCAAAAATTGTACTTTTCACCAATCTTGCGAAAGTGTGGCAGAGTTCAAATTATCAGCAGCCAACGAAGCGGGTGATTTTTTACACATTGTTTGATCCTGACCGCTCAGATAAAACAAGACTTCAGGTAAAAGTATCGCCAGACACTCTGGTATTGGGCATTACGGACAGTAGGTATTTATGCAAGCAGACAGGGCAACCCAGCGCGCAATCACGCGGTTGTGCATTCAATGTGGTCTTTTCTTATTACAACACGGCGCAGAGAGCGCACTGGTTGAGGAGCTTTCAACTCGTCTTGGCCTGGCATTGGGGATGGACAGCGTGGAAAGCGCCATCTCTTCTAACGCGATTGTCCTCACGACTATCAAAGAGGGTGAATGTCTGACTTCAACGCGAAAAAATACCGATCGCGGTATCAATATGCATGTCGTCACGGAAGTTCAGCATATTGTTATCATGGCGGAGCACAAGCTGCTGGATTACAAGGACGTGGAAAAAAGGTTTGCTCAAATTAAACCGCTGCGCTACCCGCGCTGGCTGCTGGTTTTAATGGTTGGCCTTTCCTGCGCCTGCTTTTGCAAGCTCAACAACGGCGGCTGGGACGGTGCGCTAGTCACCTTTTGCGCCAGTACGGTAGCGATGTATATCCGTCAGGTATTGACCCATCGCTCAATGCATCCGCAAATCAACTTTTGCCTTACAGCCTTCGTCGCAACGACCATTTCCGGACTAATGCTGCGCCTTCCAACCTTTGCCAGCACGCCAACGGTCGCGATGGCCGCCAGCGTACTGCTTTTAGTGCCCGGCTTCCCGCTCATTAACTCCGTTGCTGATATGTTTAAAGGGCATATCAATACCGGTCTTGCCCGCTGGGCAATCGCCAGCCTGCTAACGCTCGCCACCTGCATTGGAGTAGTGATGGCCATGACGATGTGGGGACTGCGCGGATGGGCATAATCATATACCTCTACGACCTGGCGCAGGATATGATTCTGGCAGCCATTCCCGCCGTTGGGTTCGCCATGGTGTTTAACGTCCCGCAGCGAGCGCTACGCTGGTGCGCGCTACTGGGAGCTATCGGCCACGGCTCGCGTATGGTGATGATGACGGCTGGCTTTAATATCGAATGGGCGACGTTCATGGCTGCCCTGCTGGTTGGCAGCATCGGGATCCAGTGGTCACGCTGGTATCTGGCGCATCCCAAAATTTTCACCGTTGCGGCGGTGATCCCAATGTTCCCCGGTATCTCCGCCTATACCGCAATGATCTCAGCGGTCAAAATCAGTCATTTCGGCTACTCGGAAGAGATGATGATTATGCTACTAAGCAACTTTCTTAAGGCATCGTCTATCGTTGGGGCATTATCTATCGGGCTTTCGATTCCTGGTCTTTGGCTCTATCGCAAACGCCCGCGCGTATAGATGACCGCGCCGCGGGTCACCTGCGGCGCTCCTTCCAGAGCGACCTCTGTGCTACTATGTGTGCAGTTACCCCCTTTCTATATTAGTTGTTCAGAGTTGAGATAGATTTATGTCTTCACGAATATTAACTACCGATTTTAGCGGTCTGGATGACTTCATGCAGGATCACGCAGCGGTACTGGCAAAATCGACCAGCGGCGCCGTCGCTGTATTTGCCAACAACGCCCCCGCATTCTATGCGCTGACGCCGGAGCGTCTGGCGCAATTGCTGGAGCTGGAAACTAAACTCTCGCGCCCCAATAGCGACATTGCCCTGGACGCACAGTTTTTTGACGAGCCGACGGCGGTCCCTGTTCCGGTACCGATGGGAAAATTCCCGATGTACGCCGACTGGCAGCCGGATGCAGACTTTCAGCGCCTGGCCGCGCTCTGGGGTATCGCCCTGAGCCAGCCGGTCACGCCGGAAGAACTCGCCGCGTTTGTCGCTTACTGGCAGGCGGAAGGTAAAGTCTTTCATCATGTTCAGTGGCAGCAGAAGCTGGCGCGCAGCGTGCAGATTGGCCGGGCCAGCAACGGCGGTCAGCCGCGTCGCGACGTCAACGCAATCAGCGAACCTGATAACCATATTCCACGAGGATTCCGAGGATGAGCATGAAAAATGTCGGCGATTTAATGAAACGCCTGCAAAAAATGATGCCAGCCCATGTCGAACCCGCGTTTAAGACAGGTGAAGAGCTACTGGCATGGCAAAAAGAACAAGGTAAGCTGCGTTCGGAAGCGCTGGAGCGTGAAAACCGCGCCATGAAAATGCAGCGAACGTTTAACCGCTCCGGTATCCGCCCACTGCACCAGAACTGCTCTCTGGATAACTACCGGGTGGAATGCGAAGGCCAGATGATCGCACTTTCCCGAGCGCGCCAGTACGTCGAAGAGTTCGACGGCAATATCGCCAGCTTTATTTTCTCAGGTAAGCCTGGCACCGGTAAAAATCACCTCGCCGCCGCCATCTGCAATGAGCTGCTGCTGCGGGGCAAGTCGGTGTTGATCATTACCGTCGCCGATATTATGTCCGCGATGAAAGATACTTTCGGCAATCGGGAAACCAGCGAAGAGCAGCTTCTCACCGACCTGAGCAAGGTCGATTTACTGGTGATAGACGAAATTGGTATGCAAACGGAGTCACGCTACGAGAAAGTCATCATTAACCAGATTGTCGATCGCCGATCTTCGTCAAAACGTCCTACCGGCATGCTAACCAACAGCACCATGGATGAAATGAATAAACTCCTTGGCGAACGCGTCATGGACCGTATGCGGCTGGGCAACAGTCTGTGGGTTAATTTCAACTGGGACAGCTATCGCGATCGCGTGACCGGAAAAGAGTATTAAGATATTTCTGAACACGGCCAGCGTTATAATCATGGAATTATTCAGTCACGGCGAAGAGTACGTCTATGAAATCTGCAAAAACGTTGTTCCGCACGGCGATAGCGGCCTGTGCTTTACTGGCCTTTGGCGCTCACGCCACCTCCTGGCAGGATTCTCTTTCCAGCGCCGCTAACCAGCTCAGCAGCCAGAACGGTAGTCAGCAAAGCGGCGGCATGTCGCTCTCCTCGCTCACCGGATTGCTAAACGGCGGGAGCCAATCTCTGACCTCCAGCAGCATGAACAATGCCGCCGGGATTATGTCTTATTGCGCGAAACAGAAGCTGGCTTCGGTAACAAATACCGAAAACATCAAAAATCAGGTCCTGGATAAGCTAGGCCTCAGCACGCCGGAAAAGCAAAAAGAGGACACCAATTACCTTGATGGCCTTCAGGGGCTGTTGAGTAGTAAAGACGGCCAGCAGCTAAATTTAAATAACCTTGGCAGCAGCCCGCTGGCGGAGAAAGTGAAAACTAAAGCCTGCGATCTGGTATTAAAACAGGGCGTTAGCTTCCTCTCCTGATCCCCTCTCTAAATGCCGCGTTTGGCGCTTTAGTCCCGCCAGCGCGGTCGCAATGCTGATTTTTTAACATCTCACCCCCTTGAGCCCCTTTCATAAAGGATGTGAGGCGAGTCAAAAACGGCGATTTCTAAACCAATTCTGAACCACAGCACAAATTCATGACGATACAATTGCGGCAATATTGCGCTGCAATTACAGTGTAGCGTGGAAAAAGATCTATCTGGCCAGCCGACAACTGGCGTGAATGAGGATGAGCTGTGTCAGAGTTGTTATCCATCGCCCTGTTTCTTGCTTCGGTGATGATTTATGCATTAAAAGCCGGTCGTAATACCTGGTGGTTCGCCGCCACGCTCACGGTGCTGGGCCTGTTTGTTATTTTAAATATTACTCTCTACGCCAGCGATTACTTCACCGGCGACGGCATCAATGACGCGGTACTCTATACGTTGACCAACAGCCTGACGGGCGCAGGCGTGAGCAAGTATATTCTGCCAGGCGTTGGGCTGGTCGTGGCGCTGGTCGCGGTATTCGGTGCGCTCGGCTGGGTGCTTCGCCGTCGCCGTCATCATCCTCATCATTTTGGTTACAGCCTCGTCGCGCTGGTTCTGGCACTGGCCTCGGTGGATGCCAGCCCTGCCTTCCGCCAGATTAGCGAGCTGGTAAAATCCCAGTCCCGCGATGGCGATCCGGATTTTGTGGCTTACTATAAAGAACCGTCGAAAAGCATTGCTAATCCAAAACTGAATCTGGTGTACATCTACGGCGAAAGCCTTGAACGCACTTATTTTGACAATGATGCGTTCCCCAATCTGACTCCAGAACTCGGCAAACTGAAAAGCGAAGGGCTGGACTTCAGCAATACCACCCAGTTGCCGGGCACCGACTATACGATTGCCGGGATGGTTGCCTCTCAGTGCGGGATCCCGCTGTTTGCGCCGTTTGAAGGCAACGCCTCGGCCTCGGTCTCCAGCTTTTTCCCGCAAAATATCTGCCTGGGCGATATCCTGAAAAACTCCGGTTACGAAAACTACTTCGTCCAGGGCGCTAACCTGCGCTTCGCCGGAAAAGATGTATTCCTGAAATCTCACGGCTTCGATCACCTGTACGGCGCGGAAGAGCTTAAAACAACCGTTGCGGATCCCGCTTACCGTAACGATTGGGGTTTCTACGATGACACCGTTCTTGATGAGACCTGGAAAAAATTCGAAGCGCTTTCGCAATCCGGAAAACGTTTTTCGCTGTTTGCTTTGACGGTCGATACTCACCATCCAGATGGTTTTATCTCCCGTACCTGCCAGCGTAAAAGCTACGATATGGACGGCAAAAAGAACCTCTCTTTCAGCGCCGTCTCCTGTAGCCAGGAGCATATCGCGGCGTTAATTGAGAAGATTAAAGCCTCGCCGTGGTTCAAAAATACGGTCATCGTGGTTTCTTCCGATCACCTGGCGATGAAAAACAGCGCCTGGGATTATCTGAACAAACAGGATCGCAGCAACCTGTTTTTCGTCCTGCGCGGCGATGACCCCCAACAAGATACGCTGGCGGTTAAGCGTAATACTATGGACAACGGCGCGACGGTGCTGGATATCCTCGGCGGCGATAACTTTATTGGCCTCGGGCGCAGCAGCCTTTCCGGGGAGTCGCTTTCCACCGTGTTCCTCAATATGAAAGAGAAGGTGCTGGCGTGGAAGCCGGATATCATCCGCCTGTGGAACTTCCCTAAAGAGATGAAGAACTTCACCATCGATTCGCAGAAGAATATGATTTCCTTCTCCGGCAGTCATTTCCGCCTGCCGCTACTGCTGCGGATTTCAGATAAGCGCGTCGAGCCGCTGCCGGAAAGCGAATACTCCGCCCCGCTGCGCTTCCAACTGGCCGATTTCGCCCCGCGCGATAACTTCGTCTGGGTCGACCGCTGCTACAAGATGGGCCAGCTATGGTCGCCGGAGTTAGCGCTCTCCACCGACTGGTGCGTATCGCAGGGCCAGTTGGGTGGTGAGCAGCAGGTCCAGCGCGTCGACAAAGTCCAGTGGCAAGGAAAGACCGCGTTCAAAGATACCCTGATCGATATGGAGCGCTACAAGGGCAACGTCGATACCCTGAAGATTGTCGATAACGACATTCGTTATAAAGCAGACAGCTTCGTCTTCAACGTTGCCGGTGCACCTGAGGAAGTAAAACAATTCAGCGGTATTTCCCGTCCGGAATCATGGGGACGCTGGTCCAACGCGCAGCTCGGTAATGAAGTGAAAATTGAATACAAAGAGCCGCTGCCGGAGAAATTCGATCTGGTCATTACCGCCAAAGCCTACGGACCGAATGCCAATAAACCGATTCCGGTACGCGTCGGCGATAGCGAGCAAACGCTCACTTTGGCCAATGATGTCACCACAACTACCCTGCACTTCGATAATCCGTCGCGCAGCAATACCTTAACGATTGCGCCGCCGGATCCACAGTCAACCAACGAGGGCAATATTCTCGGCCACTCCCCGCGTCAGTTGGGTATCGGCATGGTTGAAATCAAAGTGGTGAAAAACGAAGGATAAAACAATAGCCCGGCGGTTTTTAAGCCGGGCTATTGTTTTAGGGTCAGGACATCAACAGTGCAGCGGCTTTAGCTCATCTGCCGAAAGCCCGGTGATCCGCTGCACAGTCTCTTTATCTAAGCCGTCTTGTAGCATACTGCCAGCAATGCGCAGCGCTTCCCGTCGACTCCCTTCCTGCAGACCTTCCTGCATTCCCTCTTGTCGACCTTCCTGTATCCCTTCCTGCTTAAGTTTTTGAGCGATAGACATCAACCTCTCCTCATACTGTGGCAGACGGCGGGCCAGCCGGCGGATAAACACGCTCGGATCGGTGGTATTACCGTACTACAGCATATAGTGAAACAGCATTCTCAGCTGCCGACGGTTAGTGTATCCCAGCATCACAACAGCCGCCAACGACTCCGTTATTCCATTAAGATCGCGCTGGCGGATATGCTTTTGCATCAGCTCCAGCAGAGCGACCCGACGATGCTGGACACTTTCATCATCCGGCATCACCGTAACGTCGATCAACGGAAACGGACAACCATACAGCTTCTTCGCCATCTGCGGATCGGCAAATTCATCCAGCCAGTTCAGGGAAAAAGGATAGGGACTGGCCGCACCGTGATAAAAAAGCATCGGCACCACCAGCGGCAGCGCTTTGTGCCCGGCGTCGAGGTGCCGCTGCATCGCGGCAATCGCATACCGCATTAATCGAAAAGCCATATGATTATCCGGTGAGCTCTGGTGTTCAATCACCACATAGACATATCCCAGCCCTGAGGTGGTTTGTACCGACCACAGCACGTCCGAATACCAGGCGCGCAGATCTTCATCGACGAAACTCGCTGGCTCCAGCCTCAGCGTCGCAAAATCACACTGCTGACGGATCTCTTCGTGAAGGTAGAGCGTGAGGAAATCATTCGCCGTCTCCGGATGGCGAAGAAATCGTTTAAATACCGCATCGTGAGGCGTCGAAGTCATACGTTTTTTCATGGCCATCCGCTTGCCAGAAAGAGAAGGAAAGCCGGACTCTACCACCGGTTTTTACCCGGCTGGATTTAACGATGATTTTCTGGGAAGCGACTCGGAGAATAGCGCGGCGGCCAGCAAGCTGACCGCCATAGGCAGGATTTAGTAATCAAACTGCCGGTAATAACGGCGGATATTGAGATCGTGACCGGTATGGTGTTCAAAGTGGGCCGCCAGCCTGTCCACCAGCAGGGTTGAAACCACGCACGGCGCCATAATCCAGCGGAAAGCGTCATCAATACCGTTCAGCGGATAGTCGCGCGGGTCGATAACCACCAGGCGGTCAGTTATCTTCTGTGCAAAGCGTTCGACGCGCTCGTCCAGCGCCCGGCATTTACCCTCGCCCTTCACCAGAAACAGCGGAACCTCTTTTTCCAGTAGCTCCAGGGTGCCGTGGAAAAACTCAGCTGAGCTTACCGACTTAGTCCGCTTCCACTGCATCTCTTCGAGAATACACATCGAGAACAGGTAGACTTCCCCCCACATTTCCGCCCCGCCAATCCACATCATGTAGTCGCTATTATGATATTGCGCGGCAATTTTATCCGCCTGCGGCTCGAACTGGCGCTTGGCTTGCAGCAGATTTTCCGGCAGCAATTCCAGCTGGCTGGCAAAACGATCGTAATTTGCGAAATCACCATGACGATAAATCACGCGGAAAAATAACCAGTACAGCAGCATATATTCATATTCCACGCCATTCTTGTGGCACATTGGAATATGCCAGCTGGCGGCTGCGGCCAATGGCGAATCGGCATGACGGGTAATCGCCACCACGCGGATTCCCTGCGCCTTGCACCATTCGGCAATGGCTACCGATTCTTTAGTATCGCCGGATTTAGATAACGTGACGACTACCGCTTCTTTATTTAATTTTTTATGCCCGCGATGAATTAATTCCGCAGCCTGTTCAAGATAAACCGGCACGCCGGTTAATTCTTTAGCAAACTCATTAATGGCCATCATCGGAGCCAGAGAACCACCTACCGATACAAAAAATAACGCGCTACAGCCGCTGTGATAAATATCGTCGGCGACGGTTTCCGCCTGTTTACGCGCAGCGATGATCTCGCGAGCACTGGTCAGGTACTCGTCCTGATTAAAACCCAACATAGTTTTCTCCTGAATAATCAGATTTTACTTTTTAATACGCGGTCAAAATCGTCAAAAATACGTATTGCAAGATCGATGCCCTTGAGTCCGGCGGTATGCCAGGCGAGCATTTGGATCGGCACAATCAGCAGCAACGGTGCCAGGTGATGTTCACAGGGGCAGTTTAGCGCCAGTGTTTGCTCATCTTCCTCACCGCTCAGCGTCAACGTAAAGGCCCGGGCAATGGACGGCGCCATATAATCGCGTAGAGCACGGGAGCGCTCATCCGGCGCGTCTTCAATAAACAGCATCACATGGCGGGCATTAGCCTCCAGATAAGGGCCGTGCATATACGCTTCCAGCTCAAAACCGCTGGAAGGCACGCGCACCGTTTCGGTAAATTTGGTTTCGAACTCCTTCGCCACCCCAACCAGCGCGCCATAGCCAGTGGCGACAAAGCGTTCGCCGCCGCGTAGCGCTTCGCTATGCCTGTCGATAAAACATGAGGTGCGGGCAATAACATCCGGGATCGCCAGCGCCAGGCGTTGTAGCTCTGCAATATAGCGCTCCTCCTCGGCCTCGCTGGCCTTCCCCTGGCTGCGGGCAATCATCAGCGCCATCAGCAGCAGATTCAGTACCGTTGCGCTAAATCCGCGGGTGACAAACCCCACGCTCTCTATCCCGGTATTGATATCAAGCACCCCGTCGCAGACCAGCGCTATCGGGCTTTGCGGGTCGGAGGTCAGGGCAAAGACCGGTAGATTCGCCGCCTGCACTTTACGCATCGCCTCCAGCGTCGACGCGCTTTTTCCACTCTGCGAAATCGCCACCACCAGATCGGTATGCGGGTCGATAGCTTCGTAATGGGTGAAGTTGTACGGCTCTTTAATTTCAACCAGAATGCCGAAGCGTTGTTCAAAGAAATAGCGTGCACAAAGGGCGGCGTTTAGCGACGATCCGGTCGCCAGCAGCAGAATACGCCGCACCGGGTGCTGGCGAGCAAAGATGTCAATCGCCGCCAGCTTTTGCCGGTAGTCGCGAAGGATCTGCGTCAGGCAGGCGGACTCTTCACTGATATAAGTCATCATCGTTGGTTTCATAGCTCACTCCCGTTAAAACAATCCAATCCACGAGCCCGCAATACCCACCAGCGCCATACCGCCGATGATAGAGAGCGGCTTAACCTTGCGCCCCAGCAGCCAGTAGACAATGCCGAAACTCACCAACGGCAGCATGCAGGGCATAATGTCGTTGATAATGTCCTGCACCTGGGTCTTCGCCTCCCCGGCGCCGAAAGAGATGGGGATGGTGATATCAATCATTGAGGCGGTCATCGCCCCCACCACCATCAGACCGATAATCGACGCCCCGTAGGTCAGGCTCTCCATCATTCCGCTCTTCTGGATCCGCTGAAGTACTCCAGTGCCCAACACATAGCCCCAGCGCGTAAACAGCCAGCGCACCAGAATATGCGGCACGTTAAACACCAGCAGGAACAGGATCGGCCCGAGAATGTTGCCCTTCAGCGCCAGGCTGGTGCCGATACCGGTGGCGATCAGGCGTAGCGTGCCCCAGAAGAAGGAGTCTCCCAGACCGGCCAGCGGCCCCATCAGCGATGCTTTAACGTTATCTATCGCAGTGGCATCCATGTTTTTCTGCTGGCTGTTTTTCTCTTCCATCGCCGTGGTGATCCCCAACAGCAGGGTGACGATATGCGGCGTGGTATTGAAGAACACCAGATGCCGTTTCAACGCCCCGGCCAGTTCCTCCTTACGCGGATAGAGCTTTTTCAGCACCGGAATCAGCGCGTAAACAAAGGCGAGATTCATCTGCCGCTCATAGTTCCAGGAGAACTCCATCTGGAAGGAGCGCCAGAACACCCGGCGTAAATCGCGCGGCGTAATACGGGTTTCTTCCTGCTCCTGCGGCTGCAGGGTCTCTTCAGAAATCATCTTCGTCGTCATCGCTAACTCCTTGTTCTGTCGTCGTACGAGGTGAGCTAAACGCGGTGACGTTAACCATGACCACCGCCACGATAGCGCCGAGAATAGCGATGCCGGTCACCGGGATTTTCAGGTAGGCCATCAGCACAAAGCCGAGGAAAAAGTACGGCGCAACTTTCTTGTTTATCAGCAATCTGGCAAGCATCGCGAAGCCCAGCGCCGGGATAATTCCGGTCGCCACGCTGAGTCCGTGTTTAATAAATTCCGGGATCGTATCGAGCAGGGATTTCACCGCATTGCTGCCGACCAGGAATGAGACGGTCACCACCGTTGCGAGCATCAACGACAACCCAAATCCGGCAATCAGATGCATACGCTCAATGCCGCGCGTATCTGCCTGTTCCGCATAGCCGTCGGCCTTCTGGCTGAGCAGCGGAATAAACATCCCCAGATAGACGTTTTTCAGGATCAACGTCAGGGTGGCAATCGGCAGGCCGAGCAGCAGCGCCGTTTCCGTGCCTGCGCCGGAGGTAATGGCGAACGCCACGCCAAGAATGCCGCCGGTGACCACATCAGGCGGAATAGACGCGCCGACGGAGAAGGAGCCAATAAACGCCAGCTCCAGCGTCGCGCCCATGATGACGCCGGTCTGCACATCCCCGAGCACCAGCCCGGTCAGCAGCCCGGTGACGATAGGCCGTGAAATCAGCGACGTCCCTAATGCATATTCCGATTGCGCGATAAACGCCACCAGACCCAGTAAGAGAGCCTCTACCATAATCTGTCCTCCGGAATTAAACACATTCCGCAAAAAGCTGTTTGCGATCGTTAGGGACCTGGCGAATCTCCACCTCAACGCCTTTCCCCACCAGTTGTTGCAGCTGTTCTATTTCTTCCGGCAGTAAATTAATTGCCTTAGAGATATTTTTACTGCCCTCTTTGGCCTTAATTCCGCCGAGATTAATACTTTTAATTTCGTCAACGGCACTGGCAATACGCCAGGCATCATTCACCGACTCCACGACAATAAATAAATTATATTTATCAGTGACGCCGCTTTTTATCGATTCAATAGAGTCGTTTATATTTTTAATCACCAGTTTAACTGAAGGCGGTTTAGCGAGCTTAATCGTGGTTTTCCGCAGTTCATCCTCTGGGACGCTATCGTTGGCGATTAAAATACAATCGGCGCCAACGTACTGGGTCCAGGAAAAGGCCACTTGGCCGTGAAGTAATCGATGGTCTACCCTTAAAAGCGTAATCATAGTGTTCCCTCATTTCAGAAGTCTTTATCAGTAGTCATCGCACTGGCAATCGTTTGATTGCAGTACTGAATGCTCTCTTTGGCACTTATTAATGCTTCAGAAATTAGCTTATCGGTATTTTCTTCCCCTGCTGAAATAAGCAGGTCAATAATTAATGGCAGATTTAAACCGGACAATAAATGAAAGTGCGGGCGCGATAAAAAGCGCACAAACTCATTATTGACGCTACCGGCAAAAATATCCGTAATCACAATCAGCTCATCCTGTGCGGGAAAACGCGCCAGCAGCGTCTCCACCTGTAGCGTCAGATCGGCCTCCTCTTCTACATAGGCGCACAGAGTATGAATATCCGGCTGCTTACCGAGGATCAGCTCCACGGAGTTCAACAGGCCGTTAGCAAAGGTGCCATGGCTGGCAAAAATATAGTGTCGTTTCATCCTTACCTCGAAAGCGCATTCCACTGCTTTCTTAATTGCAACCGGCGTGCCAGAAACAGTGGCGCGCCGGTTAGCGTAAGAACGAACAGACGAAGGGGATTAAAACTCTTGATCTTCCTTAATAAATTCCGTTTCCCGCGTCAGGATGTCGTGAATGTAATACAGCTCAACCGGCGGGATTTTGACACTATACCCACTCTCTATGACACTAAAGGCCTCGCGCAGAATAAGCAGCTCACTCTGCGGACACTGCCTTCCTGAGTAATAGGTCGGTGAAGCATTGCGAATTAACCGCTCAATCAGACAGCTTATATGCACATACAGCGCCACCTTACGATCGTTGGGCACATCGCAGCCGGCCAGATGCTCATAGCGCAGTAAAAACTGCTCAACCTGGTTGATCACCTTCCCGGTATCGAGGATCGTCACCGACTCGATCACCCTGCGCAGCGAGAAATTCTTCAGGATCAGGTTATTGATTTCGCTGACCTGCTCCGCTGTCGCCAGTTCGCCGAAGATACGCATCAGCGGCCGGCTTCCTTCGCCTGAAATCAGCGAATCCAGCGAGATCCACGGCAGTTCGGCCAGATGCGGATCCAGGGTGCCAACGATCGCCAGCACCTCGTAGCGGCTCAGCATCGACTCCCGCCGTGCGGGATCGGCGAGAGTTTCCACATCGCAGGCGACAATATCAATGCCGAGCGCTTCAGGAATGCTGGCTTTTAACAGCGCCGACAAGTTAGCTGCTGCGCCCAAACCGGTGGCGCAGGTCGTGAGGATCGCCCGCGGTTTGTCGGTTTGCGGGTAATAGAGCTGATACTCAACCGCGAGGTCATCGCCAATCTCACGGACGATATCTTCCAGCATATCGCCCTGTAAAATGCGCTCGCCAACGTACATCGCCATCCCGGTCGAGACGTTATTAATAATCGCCATCGGGGTGGTCAGGTGGCGGTTAAAGTGGCTATGAATCGCCTTCAGTGAGCCCATATCGACCAGAATGATCAGCCCGGAGGCCAGCGCGTGGCTCTCAATGTAGCTTATCACCTGGTCGGCGATAGCCTCCGGCGTGACGTCGAGCGACATATCAAATGACTCAAACAGCTGGCTTTTCAACAACCGGTTCGCCACGTTAGCGATACTGCTGGCGGTGGCGTAGCCGTGGGCCACAATTATCGCGCGAGTCACCTGCTGCTGGCTGATTGCGCCGGTTTTTTGCAGCCACAACACCAATAACAACAGGTCAATGCGCCGGGGCTCGATATCCAACTTCAGCGCCAGCGCGGCGAGGATCTCTTCGCAAAAGCGATACAGCAGCGGGAATTTCTGCGCCAGAAAATCCTCCAGTTGACGGCTTTTCTCGCTGCTCATCCTGGACTGCGCCTGGCGGGAACGATGTATCAGGTAGTGGCTCAGGGCGTAGATACAGTTGCCGTTAAACTGGATATTGAAACGCTTTTCAAGGCGATAAAACTCTTCCCGCACCTGATGGGTGATCAGCAGCAACATATGCGAGCTGTTGGCATCGTGATTATCAAAAATTAGCCGGTCGAAGAGGGTTTCGATCTCCTCGCCCATGCTTTTTTGCGCCTCTTCCCAGGGCGTTTTTTTACTCAGTACCGCTTCATATAGCGCCAGAACCCGGCATTGGGAATCGTAAATCAGTCCCTGTACCGGGTCGCGCGCGCGCAATAGCCAGACCAGGCTGGTCTGCGGTTCGATAAGCAGCGGCTCCTCCTGGCCCATCGGTTCACTCAGCGCAGGCGTTGCGGCCATGATATTTTCCGGCAGGTCATGCAAAGTGACGCTAAGCACCTCGCTACCGGGGCATTTAGCCCATGCCGACGCCACCGCGTACTTAATCACGTTCTTCAATTCCCCCACGTTGCCGCGATAAACATAGTGAGCCAGCACCTGTAAAAGCCGCGGCGTCAGCTGCAGCCGGGCGGCGAGCGTGCGCGCCTCCTGCCAGAAAAACTGCAGCATCAACGCCTCTTTCTCGTGACGACTGCGGTTTTGCAAATCCGGCAGACTAACGAGGATCGGAATACGGCGAATAAAAGTAGTCAGAAAGGTGCTGTGAATATCTTCGGTAGTGGCAAATACCAGCCGCAGCGCGACGGGCAGTCCCTGCGCCGTCTCACCCACCCGGTAGATCTCTTTGCGATCCAGCCAGGTGAAAAGCTTCTCCTGCCCCTGCGCATCCAGGCGATGAACTTCGTCGAGAAACAGCACGCCGCCGTTTGCCGCTTCAAACGCCCCGGCTTTATCGCTCTGCGCACCGGTAAACGCGCCTTTGACGTAGCCAAACAGGTTGGCGGCCAGCAGTTCGGGGTTGCTGGCATACTGCGCGCAGTTAAAGCTAACAAATGGCGCGTCAGGCTCCAGCAATCCCTGTGCGATAGCGAACTCGTGCATCAGTTCCGCCATATAGCTTTTGCCGGTTCCGCTGTCGCCGGTAATCAGCAGCGGCAGCCCGCCATTGGGATAAAACAGCGCGGTTTTCATCTGCTCAATCGGTTTACGCAGGCTGCCATCATGTCCGGTCAGTAGTGAAAAATGATCAGCCTGCTCCGGCTGTCGGTCGCTCTCAGCAAGCAGTTCCGCCATGCTGGCGTACTCGCTGCGGGAAAGGGGAAAGAACTGCTGGCAGAAGGCTTTTTTGTGCAGAAAATAGACCGGGCGAGTGTTGATCTTCACCAGCACATCCTGGGTAACCAGCTGGTTCAGATAGTGGCTGGCGGTATTTCTTTGCATTGCAAAACGCTGGGCCAGGTAGCTGGCGGTGAAGACCTCGCTCAGGTTATCCGGATCGAAAAAATCGGTCTGATTTTGCAGAAAAGCCAACAGTTCTGTTTTACGCATGCATCCCCCATCATCGCCATCGCAGGCACTTAGAGCCTCTCCCAGTAGGCGTTATTGGCGCAGGCAGTTTGGACACGGCCAGCGCGGAAGAACCGGAGCGTACACGTAGTACGTGAGGATTCTGAGCACTGCCCAGGTTCAAAATGGCAAGCAAAATAGCCCTAATGGGATAGGCTCTTATGATGAGGGAAATCCACTAATCATTGACGCTTAATTCATTTTTTGCGGTTCAGAGCACAAAAAAAACGGCGCCCAAATCCGCGGGCACCGCACAACAAACCGACTATAGCCGCGCCAGGGCCTCCCGCATTCCTGCGCTCAACATCACCTCCAGATAGCGCGTAACCTGTTCGGCAAGTCCAGGGATTGCCGTCAGATCCTCACCCCAGTGCGCTTTATCCTGCAAAACCTCTACGACCAGGTCTTGCAGCGGGCGACCGCGCGCCACCTGCGCCCAGCCTTCGGCAAAGCGGGTCAACCAGACGTCATCATCCTGTAGTGGATAAGTCTGCCCGTCACGCTGGCCGCGATAGAAGGCGATCAGCGCCGCCAGAGCGAACGTCAGGCGCGGCGGAATCGTGCCATTCTGGCGGATACTCGTCAGCAGCTGCGGCAGGATCCGGGTACGGAATTTGGTCATCCCGTTCAGAGCGATGGAAAGCAACTGATGGCGAATATATGGGTTGAGAAAACGCCCGGTCACGGCATCGGCAAACTGCCGTAGCTCATCGGCAGGTAAATCGAGCGCCGGAATAATCTCTTCGCCGATGGTTTGCTGCACATAATGGCGAATGGCTTCGTCCTGCATCGCTTCGCCAACCGTATCCACGCCGCACAACCATGCCACGGGGACCAGCGCGGTATGCGCACCGTTGAGAATGGCGACTTTACGCTCTTTATAGGGCCGAATATCGTCGACGATACGGATATTGAGCGGGCAGCGGTCGAGCCGCAGTTTCTCCGCCAGCGTCTGCGGCCCCTGAATAACGAACAGCCAGAAGTATTCGGCGGTATCAAGGAACGCATCGTGATAGCCCAGCTCCGCTTCCAGCTTTTGCGCTTCTTCGCGCGGGTAGCCGGTCACGATGCGGTCAACCAGCGTGGAACAGAAGGTATTGGCCGTTTCAATCCAGTCGCTAAAAGCCGCAGGCAGCTGCCACTCTTGAGCATAGCGCAGCACCAGCGCCTTCAGCGCCTCGCCGTTATAATCAATCAGCTCGCAGGGAATCATCGTCCAGCCCTTATCCGCTGCGCCGTCGAAATGACGGAACCGTTCGAGCAGGAGCTGAGCCAGCTTCGCCGGGAAGCTCACCGGTGGCATATCGTCAGGCCGGTCTCCGGCATGGTAGCTAATACCCGCTTCGGTGGTATTCGAAAACACGAACGCAATATCCGGGTTACGGGCCAGCGCGAGATAGTCGGCAAAATCCTGCCAGGGGTTGATCTCGTTATTAACGGATCGAATTACCCGCGCCTCGCTCACCGCCTCGCCGCGTTCATCCAGCCCGCGGATCACCGTGGTATACAGACCGTCCTGGGTATTGAGCGACGGCGGGAACTCGGTGTTGATAGGGCGAACGATGGTCACCCCGGCTGCCAGATCGGTTTGCTCATTCAGCAGATCCAGCTGCCAGTCGATGAACGCCCGCAGGAAATTGCCCTCGCCGAACTGAATCACCCGCGTCGGGTACTGCGCCCCCGGAAACTCTTTTCTGTTTAACGTTTTCATGGCCTTCCCTGCTAAAAATGAATGACGCCTTTGATCAGCTGACGATTGTTAATCACTTCGCTTTCATAGATTTCAGCCAACGATTTGAAATCGTAACGGTGGGTCAGCATCATCCTGGCGGTCACTTTCCCCTCGGCCATCAGCCGCCCGACTTTGGCAAAATCCTCTTCTGTCGCATTGCGACTGCCCATCATGGTCGTCTCTTTCTTATGAAACTCCGGGTCCGAGAACTGCAGTTCGCCTTTAAACAGGCCGACGAAAATAATGCTGCCGCCGTGACGGATTAAATTCACCGTGTTGTTCATCGCATGCTGATTTCCCGTCGCATCGATCACTTTTTGCGCCAGAGAGCCGCCAAACGTCTCACACAACTGCTCGGTAAACTGCGGGTCGGAGGGGTCAAGGGTGGTCAGGCCAAGATGCTGCGCCACATGATCGCGTCGCGCCGGGCTGGTATCCGCCACCACGACCTGCGCACCGTCGGCTTTGGCGATTGCCGCCGCGCCCAGGCCAATCGGTCCCGCCCCAACCACCAGCACCTGCTCTCCCGGCTGAATAGCCGCGCGGCGCACCGCGTGGGCGCTAATGGCGAACGGCTCAATCAGCGCCACCGCCTCAGGATCAACGTCATCAACCACCAGCAGGTTCTTCACCGGCACGCTGAGATACTCGCTAAATCCGCCGTCGCGATGTACGCCGATGACCGAAATCTTCTCACAACAGTTTGTCCGCCCGCTCAGGCAGGCCGGACACTGACGGCAGGCCACGTAAGGAATAACCGCAACCTGCTGGCCGCTCTTCAGATTAAGAATATTTTTACCGAGGCCAATAATCTCGCCGCATATTTCATGGCCGAGTACTCGCGGGTAGCTAAAAAAAGGTTGATTACCGCTCCATGCATGAATATCCGTCCCGCAAATCCCCACTGCTTTTATTTTAATCAGAACTTCATCATCGCCAGGAATGGGAATCTGGCGTTTTTCCCAATTAAGTTTTTTGGGTTCCTGACACACTAATGTATTCATCGACGTCATAATTATTGCCTCCGTATTTGTTGGCTTAGATATCGATGAAAAACACAATCCAGGATAAAGTTATTGCGAAAATTGTGAAACCTCGCGCACAAAACCGTTTTAAATCCGGTTTTAATATCTAAAAAACAGGGAGTCTATGTATGAGCCGTTCACAAAACCTTCGTCATAACGTGATTAACCAGGTCATTAACGATATGGCGCGCGGCTTTATCCCCTCTCCGCTGCCCTCGCAAAGCGCGCTGGCGGAGATGTACAACATCAGCCGCACCACTGTGCGCCATATCCTCAGCCACTTATGCGAGCGCGGCGTGCTGAGTCAGGTCAATCAGGATTACCTGATCCTCCGCCTGCCCGAAGTGCAGGACGGCTTCGATGGTTCCAGCGCCTCGCTGGCCGAACAAAATCGCCTCTTTGAGCAGGCATTTTTCACCATGATCAATCAGCGCCAGCTGCGCGCCGGAGAGATATTTTCCGAGCTACAGCTGGCGCGGGCCGCGGGCGTCAGCCCGGTGGTGGTCAGAGAGTTTTTATTGAAGTTCAGCCGCTACAACCTGATTGAAAGCGAAAAACGCGGCCAGTGGAATATGAAGAAGTTTGAGCAATCCTGGGCGGAGCAGCTGTTCGAGCTGCGCGAAATGCTGGAAACCCACGCGCTCCAGCACTTCCTCAACCTGCCGGACAACGATGCCCGCTGGTTACAGGCGAAAACCCTGCTTGAGCGCCATCGGGCGCTGCGGGACAGCATCGGCGACAGCTTTCGCATGTTCTCACAGCTCGATCGAGATTTTCACACGCTACTGCTTTCCGCTGCTGATAATATATTTTTTAATCAATCACTTGAAATCATTTCCGTTATCTTCCACTTCCACTACCAGTGGGATGAGAGCGATCTTAAGCAGCGCAATATCATCGCCATTGATGAACACATGACTATCCTGAGCGCGCTTATCTGCCGCAGTGACCTGGACGCCAACCTGGCGCTACGTAACCACCTGAACTCCGCGAAACAATCAATGATTAACTCCCTTAAGCAGAATGAGTCTCTGCTTTATTAAGTACCGATTAAAAACAGAAAATGATTATCAGCAGCACAAATCTAAAAACGTAATCCAGTGCGATAAAAAAGGTTATTTATGCTGAAAACAAGTCGACTTACTTTACTGTGAAATATGTGGGTGGTGTTTAAACCATTCGATGTCACTTGTCGTTCAAATAGAATAGCCAGGAGTCAGGCGTGGAACAAAGAAATATAACCATCGACCCGCAGACAACCTTTGAAAAAGGGAAAGCGGAGACGATTTCAGTTCCGTTAGATAATACATTACAGCGTAGCGCTCGGATTAAAAAAATTCAGACCACGGCAATGATTCTGTTATTTCTGGCGGCGGTCATTAACTACCTCGACAGAAGTTCATTATCCGTCGCTAACTTAACCATCCGCGAGGAGTTAGGGCTCAGCGCCACCGAAATCGGCGCGCTGCTGTCGGTCTTCTCACTGGCCTACGGTATCGCGCAGCTCCCCTGCGGGCCGCTGCTGGACCGCAAAGGTCCACGCATCATGCTGGGGCTGGGGATGTTTTTCTGGTCGCTGTTTCAGGCGGTCTCGGGGATGGTGCACAGTTTTACCCAGTTCGTCCTGGTGCGCATCGGCATGGGGATCGGCGAAGCGCCGATGAACCCTTGCGGCGTCAAGGTGATCAACGACTGGTTTAATATTAAAGAGCGTGGGCGTCCGATGGGCTTCTTTAACGCCGCCTCAACTATTGGCGTCGCCATCAGCCCGCCGATTCTGGCTGCGATGATGCTGATGATGGGCTGGCGCGGGATGTTTATTACCATCGGCGTGCTGGGGATCTTCGTCGCTATCGGCTGGTATATGCTCTATCGCAACCGGGAGGATATCAATCTCACCGCCGATGAGCAGGCCTACCTGAATGCCGGAAGCGTCAACGTTCGCCGTGACCCGCTAAGCTTTGCCGAATGGCGCAGCCTGTTCAAAAACAAGACCATGTGGGGAATGATGCTCGGCTTCAGCGGCATCAACTATACCGCGTGGCTGTATCTGGCCTGGCTGCCGGGTTATCTGCAAACGGCGTATAATCTCGATCTGAAAAGTACCGGTTTTATGGCCGCCATCCCGTTCCTGTTCGGTGCCGCAGGCATGTTAATCAACGGCTATGTTACCGACTGGCTGGTCAAAGGCGGTATGGCCCCGATTAAGAGCCGCAAAATTTGCATTATTGCCGGTATGTTCTGCTCCGCCGCGTTTACGCTCGTCGTACCCCAGGCGACAACATCAATAGCCGCAGTGCTGTTAATCGGTATGGCGTTGTTCTGTATTCACTTTGCCGGAACCTCCTGCTGGGGATTGATTCACGTCGCAGTGGCTTCACGAATGACCGCTTCCGTCGGCAGCATTCAGAACTTCGCCAGCTTTATCTGCGCTTCATTTGCCCCTGTAGTGACCGGGTTTATCGTCGATACCACCCACTCATTCCAGCTGGCGCTGATTATTTGCGGCTGCGTCACCGCTCTCGGCGCGCTGGCCTATATTTTCCTGGTTCGCCAGCCGATTAGCGACCCGCGTAACGGCTAAACCTTACCGCCCTGCAGACGATAGGGCGTTAAATTCCATGCTCATCTCATACTGCTTTAAGGCCAACGGCGCATAGCCTGCGGCTTTAAACAGCAGGGTAAAGGTTTCCGGGATGGTCACCGACGTGCCGAGCCCCGGAAACTGACGGGCAAGAGCAATCAGCATTTCTCGTCCCAGCCCGCGCCCGCGGGCGGCAGGTTCAACCCACAAAAACTGGAGCTGCGGCCTGCTGGTTAACGTCGCCAGTACGGCAAAGGCCTGCTGATTGAGGGTTAATGCCCGGCATGGCAGGGTGCTGAAAGTAAGCGGGTCCATTAGCCACGGCAGCTGGCCGTTGACCTCAGCGCTGGCCCTGCGCGTCAGGGCCAGCACATCACAATCTTGCAATATGGGTGGCTCATCACTTCCGGCCTGTGAACTTAAATAGCCGCACAGCCCGTGCCGTACCTCGAAACCCAGCGATTGATACAGCGCCATCGCAGCGTGATTTTCGCGGATCACCTCCAGCCACATCCGCCGTACCCCCTGCTCCTGCAAAGAGGCAATCAGCGGCGTCATTAACCGACGCCCAAGCCCTTTACCGCGATACCCGGACCGCATCCCGAAAGCCGCTAGCCGAGCTTCATCGCCGCGTCGGGCGACAACGGCCATCGCTGCGGGTACATCGCCATCCAGCCAGACGCGAGAATCCAGCAGGCTTAGCCCTTCGGCACTAAAACGCTGGACAAAAACCTCCACCGACAGCGTGACGGGCACCAGGTAATCCTCAAAACAGTCGCCGAGGATAACCGTCAACTGCTCGATGCTGAATTGCGTGGCAGGAACGGCGGTAAGCTCCATACATTTCTCCCGGAGGCTGCTATGCTGAGGTGATGAAAACTAACACTATAACCGCCGCCATCACATTACGCCCAACTCGGGAGAGCGATATCGCCCTCCTGCCCGCCATTGAGCGCTCTGCCGCCCAGGCTTTTCGCCAAATCCCGGTACTGGCCTGGCTGGCAGAAAGCGAAGTGATAAGTGTCGATCGCCACCGGCTGTTTCTTGAAACCGAACACAGCCTGTTGGCCGTAGCCGATGAACAACCGATAGGCTTCCTGCTCACCGAACCGCTGGATGATGCGCTGTTTATCGTCGAGATTGCCGTCCATCAGGCATGGCAGGGGCAAGGAATTGGCCGCATAATGCTGGAGCAGGTGATTGAAAATGCCCGCAGGGTGGAATATCCAGCGGTCACGCTCACCACCTTTCGTGAAGTGCCGTGGAACGCGCCGTTTTATACGCGCCTGGGCTTTTCGATGCTGGACGAGCTGACGCTGCCGTCAGGACTGGCGGCAAAAAGGGAGCTGGAAACGGAACATGGACTGGCACCAGAAACGCGCTGCACCATGCGGCTGGCGCTGTGACCTCCGGCGCTGCTTTCATCGCCTGAATATGGTACAAAGTATCATTCAAAACTTACCCGCTGATACCCGTATGTCCTGGTCAATCGATATCATTTCCTGCATTACCGATCGCTTTGTTGAGCTGACGGCGACCGAAAAGCGCATCGCGCAGTTTATTCTCGATGATGTCGCGGCGGCGGCGGAACTGCCTATCGCCGAAATGGCGCGGCTGACCAACACCAGCCAGGCCTCGGTCACCCGCTTCGCGCGGGCGCTGGGTTGCAAAGATGTTCGCGAACTGAAGATGAAGCTGGCGCAATCTCTGGCGGTCGGCCAGCGCTTTATTCTCGATGTCCCGGACCTTGAAGGCGTGCAGGGGATCTATGAATCGATTATCGGTGTGCTGGAAACCAACCGCCGGGCGCTGGATATCGAAGCGCTGAAGCGCGCGGTCAGCTGGCTGAGCGATGCGCGGCAGATTCTGGCCCTCGGCATGGGCGGCGGCTCCACCATCTGTGCCCAGGAGATTCAGTATCGTCTGTTTCGCCTTGGCCTGCCGGTGGTCAGCCTGAATGACGGCCTGCTGGTACGCATGATGAGCTCGGCGGTGACGCCAAAGGATGTGGTTATCGTGCTGTCATTAGGCGGTTATACCCAGGAAATCATTGAAAGCGCGGCGATTGCCAGCCAGTACGGTGCGAAGGTGATCGCGATTACCCCGGCCGGAACGCCGCTGGCGGAGCAGGCGGATCTGGTGCTGCCGCTGCTGGTGCGCGAAAACGACTATATCTTCAAGCCCAGCACTTCGCGCTATGCGATGCTGGCGATGGTTGATGTGCTGGCCACCGAACTGGCGATGGCCAACAAAACCCAGGCCAAAGGCCGGCTGCGGCGTATTAAGCTGGCGCTCGACAGCCACCGCGGCGGCGTCGACCGCCAGCCGCTGGGTGATTAGCTTTTACTTGCGGAGATAAACCTCCCTGCCTGCTGGCGGGTGCGTTCCACCGTTTGTCCGGCGCGATAAAGATCGCTCCCCAACCCGGCTCCGGCACACCCGGCCTGCACCCAGGTCGCCAGATTCTCCGGCGTCACGCCGCCTACCGCCAGCACCGGCACTTCCGGCGGCAGCACCGCTTTCAGCGCACGAATATAGTCCGGGCCAAAAGCGGAAGAGGGAAAAATCTTCAGCCACTGCGCCCCGGCATCCAGCGCGCTAAACGCCTCCGTCGCCGTCGCGCACCCGGCGCAGACCAGCATCCCGCGCGCCACCGCCTGGCGGATAACCGCAGGCTGGGTATTCGGCGTGACGATAAGCTTTGCCCCGGCGTCGGCCAGAAAATCGACCTGCTCAACCTTCAGTACCGTCCCTGCGCCAATCACCGCCTGCTCGCCAAACTGCGCCACCATCTGCGGGATACTTTGCTGCCAGTCCGGCGAATTGAGCGGGATTTCAATATAGCGAAACCCTGCGCCAATCAGCGTATCAATATGCTCTGCCGCTTCTGCGGGGCGAATGCCGCGCAAAATCGCCACCAGTTTAAGCTTGTCCATTCATTATCCTCGCCATGCCGCTCAGCAATGCCTCGTCGCCGCTACAGCTGTTGACCGTCATCCCGCCCGCCATCATCGCCCGACGATAGCGGGCATTCAGCGCCGGGTCCCCCACCAGGGTGACGGTTGATATACGGTAACGCTGACCCAGGGTTGCGACCTCAGCGCCAATCAGCAGCCCGGAGAGATAGTCGCTGACCGATGTCGCCGCCAGCGCCCCCAATACCCGCGCCGCCCTGGCGACAAACAGTTCGCTAATTAACGAGGGCTGCGCCAGCCCATTTTCCAGCCCCAGTTCAAAAGCAGCTTCGTCCGGCAACTGGGCCGTAAGCCCCTTGCCAAGCAGCGATTGCGTCATCAGCAGATGATGCAGCTCACCGGTCATCGCGGTAGCAAAGTGGCGCACCACGCCGCGCTCTACTTGCACCCATTTACAGTGGGTGCCCGGCATCACGTAGCACTCCGCCGGGGCCAGTTGCCACGCGCCCAGCAGCTGCGTCTCTTCCCCGCGCATCACGTTGTACTCCCCGACCTGTTCAATTTTGAGGCCGGGAATAATCCACACGCCTTCGGCAACGGCAAACAGCTGTTGCCCTGGGGCATCAATCGCCGCCGGACAAGGCAAGTACGGCACTGACTGCCAGCCCGCGTCACTACCGATCATCCCGGCCATCAGCACCGGAAGCTTCTCTGCGCCGCGCCAGGGAGCCAGGTGCTGCAGGAATACCTCCTCAGGCAGCAGTCCGTTGAGGCGAGTCACGCCCAGCGGCAGTTGCTTCGTCTCGACGCACTGGCCGTTGCGAATCAACCAGCCGCGTAGCTGGGTGGATCCCCAGTCGACGGCAATGTAGTTATTTATCCCCATTTCCTTAGCCCCGCGACGTATTGCGTTTGCCAATCGGCAGCGGCGGCGCAGATGGGCGACTTTCACGTTCCTGGGTGATCATCTCCAGCGCTTCCTCACGGCTCATCTTGCTGGCAGGCGTAAGCAGTGTGACCACCACTGAGGCCACCAGGCTGGTCAGCACCGACGGAATACATGGATTGCCCCAGAAAGCCATCCAGTCGCTGTCCATCAGTACCACCACCGATGCCCCTGCGCCGCCTGCCAGCGCGGCAACCGCGCCCTGCCAGTTAAAGCGATTCCAGAAGCGGCCAAGCATGGTGCAGATAAACATCCCGGACATAATCATTGAGATCATTTTGGTGATATAGCTGATGATGTCGTTAGAGGTCAGCGCGAACAGCAACGCCAGCGCGATAACCAGCACGAGGAACATCCGCGACAGGCGAATCGCTTTTTCCGGCGCAGGCATATGCCCGGTGACGAGGGTATAGAGGTCGCGCAGCATGATGGACACCGCGGCAATCGCGTCGGAGCTGCCTGACGACATATTGGCCGACATCCCGGCAATCAGAATTGCCATCGCCAGCACCGGCGGCAATACCTGCGTGGCAAACAGGAAGGCGAAACCGCTGTTTTCCAGGTTCGCATTCATGGTCCACACCGCCATGCCGATAATCGCTGGCAGGAAGGAGAAGCCAAGGTACAGCAGACCCGTGATGGTGAAAGACTGACGTACCGAGGAGACCGTCTTCGCCGAATAGATTCGCTGACGATAAGAAGGTGTCGCCAGCACACCAACGCCGATGACTATCGCCAAAGAGAACGCAGGCAGAATACCCAGTTTATCCACGGCAAATAAACTTTGCGCCGCCGGGTCAACCGCTTGCTGAATATGGCTCCAGCCGCCAACGTGATGCACCGCCAGAATCGCCATCAGAATAAAACCGACAAACAGCACGATGGATTGAATGGTATCGATCCAGACTACCGCCGAGTAACCGCCGATACCGACATACACCACAAAGGCCAGGGCGATAATGATTTTGGCAACGTTAATATCGATACCACTGGCCCAGGCAAGATACAGACCGCCCCCTAAAATATGTGCACCAAGCCAGCCAATTGAGGCAATAAAAATAAGGATAGCGACCAGGTTTTTAATTATTTTGCTGCCGCCGGTATAATAAGACATCTCTTCGCTCATGGTCATAAAGCGAAACTTACGTACCGGAGCAAATAGCCACGCCACCAGCAGGATCCCTACCGCGCCGCCAAGACCATACAGCATCCCCGCCCAGCCGTTAGTGTAGCCAAAGCCCACCGCACCAACGCTTGAGCCGGTACCGACCATGGTACCGACGGTTGAACCCAGAGTCAGGATCATCGGCAGAGAACGGCCGCCCAGTAAAAAATCTTCACCCGTCTTTTGCTTACGCGACACATACCAGCCTAACGTAATCATGGCGCAGGCATAGACCGAGAACCAAATCAAAAAGGACATATTATTCATTGCTCACATCCAGACGTAATAAATAATACTCGTACTGCTGAATATTATAAGTTGATAGAAACAATGCCTGAAAAAAGGCAAAGCGACACCGCTGGTGCCAGCCTGTTTATTCAGTCTGGCGCCAATATCACACTTTTTTGCTTATTCCTCCCCGAGCGGAGAAGAATGTTATTTTTCTCGCGCGGTTTTACACGCGCGCCGCGTTATAACAGGTCACATCCACTTCGACTTTGCAATCCACCACCAGGTCCGCCACGCAGCAGATACGGGCTGGCGGGTTATCGCCAAAGAACTCGCGGAACACTTTGTTGAAGGACTGGAAATAGCGCGAATCGGTGAGGATCACTTTGACGTGTACGACGTCGGCGAGGGTATAGCCCGCTTCGGTCATGATATCCACGCAGTTCTGAATCGCCAGACGCGCCTGGTCGACAATCCCCCCTTCCACCACTTCGCCATCTTTCATCGGCGTCTGACCGGAGACGTACAGCCAGCCACCCGCTTCCACCGCGCGGGCGAACGGCAGATGCTGCCCGCCGGTGCCGGTTCCGCCTTCCACGCCATAACGTTTAATACTCATCTTTCACTCCTTAGCTCATTCGGCGGCGCAGGAAACGCCCTGCGCGCCCGGTAATCTTTTTATCGCTGCCGTAGCTCATCACGCCGTTGACCATCACCGCTTCTATGCCGTCCGCCGGTTGTTTCGGGTCGGAGAAGCTGGCGACATCGCGCACCGTTTGCGGGTCAAACAGCACCAGATCGGCGAAGTAGCCCACTTTCACCAGCCCACGATCCACAAGCTGAAAGCGTGCCGCCGAGAGGCCGGTCATTTTGTGAATGGCGGTGGTCAGCGGAAACAGCTGTTCATCGCGACTGTAGTGGCCCAGTACCCGAGGGAAAGCCCCCCACAGCCGTGGATGCGGCATCGGGTCGTTCGGCAGGCCATCGGAGCCGATCATGGTGACCGGATAACGCAGCACCCGCCGCACGTCCTGCTCGTCCATGTTGTAATAGATTGCACCTGCGGGCATTAGCCGCGCCGCCGCATCATGGAGGCTCACCTGCCAGCCATCGGCAATTTGCTTGAGGGTTTTACCGGCCTGTTCTGGCTGCGCTTCCGACCAGGTGATAACGATGTCGAACTCATCGGTCACCTGCTTCATATCCAGCGTCGACGAACTGGCGGAATAGGGGTAGCAGTCGCAGGCAATCTCCTGGCGCTGGCGCATCTCATCGAAGAAAGCCAGCGTCTCCTTCGTGCGACCCCAGTTTTTCGCCCCGGCGCACTTGTGGTGCGAGACCACCACCGGCACGTTGCCGTGGCGACCAATGCGAAACGCTTCGTCAAGCGCTTCCAGAATCGGTTCAAACTCCGAGCGCAAGTGAGTGGTGTAAATACCCTTCTCCGCCGCCAGCTCTTCCGCCAGCGCCATCACCTCTTCAGTGGTGGACTGGAATGCGCTGGCGTAGGCCAGACCGGTACTCAGCCCCAGCGCCCCCTGACGCAGAGCGTCGCGCAGTTGAACCCGCATCCCGGCGATTTCGCTTTCCGTCGCCGGGCGGAACAAATCATCCATATGATTGTTGCGCAGCGCGGTATGGCCAATCAGCGTGCCGACGTTCAGTGACGGCTTCGCCGCCTCCACCGCGTGGGCGTAAGCCTCAACGGTGGGATAAATAAATTGCTCCTGCTCGCCCAGCAGGTTCATCGGGTCCGGCACGCCGTCGCGCATGGTTGCCGTCGCCGCGCTGATCCCGCAGTTGCCAACGATCACCGTCGTCACCCCCTGGCTCAGCTTGGGCAAATACTCCGGCATACGGATGACGTTGATATCGTCATGGGTATGCACATCGATAAACCCGGGGGCCAGTACGCGCCCCAGCCCCTCGACCACCTGCTCCGCCGCCAGATTCAACGCCGGGGCCATATCCACAATCCGATCGCCCTTCACCGCCACGTCGCCAAGAAACTGCGGCCCGCCGCTGCCGTCGATGACGGTGACGTTTTTGAAAAGCCAGTTAACTTTCATCGCAATTACTCCCTTTCAACTCTGCCGACAAGTTAACCATTTACAAGGCGGAAAAACAGTGGAAAACTACGCAAAAACCAGATCAATTTATGATACTTTTATTCATTAAACACAAAGATCACATATTAAATTTATATTTATCAATAAATTAAAATTGATACCCAACTTTTATCCGAGCATAAACCCTGAAAGGACATTGTTATGAAATACCATTCCGATACGCTTGTCCCGCACAAAGCCGCCGTGATGTCCGCCCCGGCAAATCTGCTGGCAGAGGATATCTGCCTCCCCGCCGCGCTGCTGAAAAAAACGGCGCTGGAAAATAACATCACCTGGATGCAACGCTACGCCGATGCGCGCGGCGTCTCGCTGGCACCGCACGGTAAAACGACGATGACGCCGTGGATTTTTCAGGCGCAGCAGCAGGCGGGCGCATGGGGGATCGGCGTGGGTAGCGCCTGGCAAGCCAGCGCGGCGATGGCCAGCGGCGTGCAGCGCGTTTTGATGGTCAACCAACTGGTCGGCAAGGCCAATATGCAGGTGGTATCGCGCCTGAAAGGGCATTATCGGGCGGCAGATTTTATCTGCTGCGTGGATAGCCTTGCCAATGCCCGCACGCTGTCGGCGTTTTTCAGCGAGCGGCGGCAAACGCTGGATGTGCTGATTGAGCTGGGTGTGCAGGGCGGGCGCTGCGGCTGTCGCAGCGTTGAGGACGCGCTGGCGCTGGCACAGGCGGTGGCGGAGCTGCCGGGCCTGAAGCTGCGCGGTCTTGAGCTGTATGAAGGGGTTTTGCACGGCGACGATCCGCAGCCGCAGGTTGAAGCCCTGCTGCGCCAGGCCGCCGAACTGGCCTGTCGAATGGCGCCGCTGGTTGAGGGCGAGTTTGTGCTGACCGGTGCCGGTACCGTTTGGTACGACGTGGTGTGTAACATCTGGCTGGCGGCGGAGAAACCGGCGAACTGCCGGATCGTTATCCGCCCCGGCTGCTATATCACCCACGACCGGGGGATCTACGATATCGCGCAGCAGGAGCTGGTGGCGCGGGATCCGATCGCCTGCGATCTGGGCGGCGACTTAACCTCGGCGCTGGAGCTGATGGCGATGGTCCAGTCGGTGCCGGAAGCGGATCGCGCGGTGGTTAACTTCGGCAAGCGCGACTGCGCCTTCGACGCCGGACTGCCGCAGCCCATCGCCCTCTATCGTCACGGTGAGCAGCTATCCGCCGAGGGGATCGCGAGCGTGGGGATTATGGATCAGCACTGCATGCTGCACCTTGCACCGGGCAGCGACGTGCAGGTCGGCGATATTCTGGTGTTTGGGACCTCGCACCCGTGCCTGACGTTTGATAAATGGAAAACGCTGCTGCTGGTGGATGACCAATACAACGTGCTGGAAGAGCTGGATACGCTGTTCTGAATGGTGCCTTTCCCGGAGGCGGCGCGCTGCGCCTGTCCGGGCTACCGTGCTGTGAACCCGTAGCCCGGACAGGTGCGCCAGCACCGCCTCCGGGGATTTTCACGTTTTCACGGCTCGGGCCATCTTACGACTCCTCTTCCTCTCCTCTTATCCCATTCCCCAAGGCAATAAACTCCTCCAGCAGCGCGGTGAGCTGCTGCATTTTCTCCGCGGTAAACTCAGCTTCAATCTGACGATAAGCTTCTTCCACCTGGGCCTGGGCACTTTCATACAGCTTCAACCCCGCAGGCGTTAGCGAAACGTACAGCTTGCGCTGGTCATTGACCGGCTTTAGACGCAACACCAAACCGTCTCGCTCCATGCGGGTGAGAATACCGGTCAGGCTCGGGCGTAAAATACAGGCGCGAAAAGCCAGGTCGTGGAAATCCATCGACGGATTTTCGGCAAGAATGCGCACGATACGCCACTGCTGCTCGGTCAGATTGTGGCGTTTAACGATGGGACGAAAGTGCGCCATCGCCGCTTCCCGCGCCTGCAGCAACGCGATAGTTAATGAATCATGCATGAGTGACCTCTGAACCACACCCTTCATTTATTAATAAGTTAATAATTAGCGTTAATTGCCTCATAACGCAACCGGTTTCTGCCTCTGAAAAGTACCAGATGGTACAACAAAAAATAATTAACCATTGATTTATAAAAATAAAAATAAAATCTGTAAATATATTGTTAATCAGATCACAAAACATTCACTTCTGTTTGCCAAACGTTTCTGCAAAGCATAAAAGATGATCATTAACATATTAATGAAATATCTTCGATTCCGAAATCAGCAGCAAAGGAGTGGTGAATGAAAGGTACCATCTTCGCCGTGGCGCTTAACCATCGCAGCCAGCTTGATGCCTGGCGCGAAGCGTTCCAACAGGCCCCCTATAAAACGCCGCCGAAGACCGCAGTCTGGTTTATCAAGCCGCGCAACACCGTTATCGGCAACGGCGAGAACATTCCATATCCACCGGGTGAAACGGTGCAGAGCGGTGCGACCGTGGCGCTGATCGTCGGCAAAACCGCGCGCAAAGTGGCCGCAGAAGAAGCCGCCGCTTATATTGCTGGCTATGCGCTGGCTAATGACGTCAGCTTGCCGGAAGAGAGCTTCTATCGCCCGGCGATCAAAGCTAAATGCCGCGACGGCTTCTGCCCGCTTGGCGCACTCGCGCCGGTCAGCAACGCCGATAACCTGACTATCATCACCGAAATCAACGGTCGCGAAGCGGACAGCTGGAACACCGCTGACCTCCAGCGCTCCGCCGCCGAGCTGCTGAGCGCCCTGAGCGAATTCGCCACGCTCAACCCCGGCGACGCCATTCTGATCGGCACCCCGCACAACCGCGTCACGCTGCAACCCGGCGATCGCGTTCGTATTCTCGCCGAGGGTTTCCCGGCGCTGGAAAACCCGGTGGTCGCAGAAGGAGAGCTGGCATGAAACAGGCACGTATTGAATGGCAGGGACAGCAGCACGATGTGCAGATTGATGAACACGGTCAGGTCCACCTCGCCAACGGCAGGCTGCTAAACGAGGGCGAATTCTGCTGGCTGCCGCCCGCTGACGGCACGCTGTTCGCGCTGGGCCTGAACTACGCCGATCACGCCAGCGAGCTGGAATTTAAGCCACCCACCGAACCACTCGTGTTTATCAAAGCGCCGAACACCTTTATCGGCCACCAGCAGGAATCGGTACGCCCGGATAACGTCGAGTACATGCACTACGAAGCCGAACTGGTGGTGGTGATCGGCAAAACCGCGCGTAAAGTCGCCGAAGCCGACGCCATGGAGTACGTCGCCGGGTATACCGTCTGCAACGACTACGCCATCCGCGACTATCTGGAAAACTACTATCGCCCGAACCTGCGGGTGAAAAGCCGCGACACCCTGACGCCGATCGGCCCATGGATCGTCGCGAAAGAGTCGATCCCGGATCCACATAACCTGGCGTTGCGCACCTGGGTCAACGGTGAGCTGCGCCAGCAGGGCACCACCGCCGATCTGATCTTCAGCATCCCGTTCCTCATCGCTTATTTAAGCGAGTTTATGACCCTGCAACCGGGCGACATGATCGCCACCGGTACGCCGAAAGGGCTGTCGGACGTGGTGCCGGGCGATGAAGTGATCGTCGAAGTGGAAGGCGTCGGCCGCCTGGTCAACCGCATCATCAGCCAGCAAGCGTATGAGGAGAAGCTGTCATGAAAAAGATTAACCACTGGATCAACGGCAAAAACGTCGCCAGCGCCGAGTATTTTCATACCACCAACCCGGCAAGCGGCGAGGTTCTGGCGGAAGTCGCCTCCGGCGGCGAAGCCGAAGTCAACCAGGCGGTAGCGGCGGCGAAAGAGGCGTTCCCGAAATGGGCCAACCTGCCGATGAAAGAACGCGCACGCCTGATGCGTCGTCTGGGCGACCTGATCGATCAGAACGTGCCGGAGATCGCCGCCATGGAGACCGCCGACACCGGCCTGCCGATCCACCAGACCCAAAATGTGCTGATCCCGCGCGCGTCGCACAACTTCGAATTTTTCGCCGAAGTGTGCCAGCAGATGAACGGTAAGACCTATCCCGTTGACGACAAGATGCTCAACTACACCCTCGTGCAGCCGGTCGGCGTCTGCGCGCTGGTGTCACCGTGGAACGTGCCGTTTATGACCGCCACCTGGAAGGTCGCGCCGTGCCTGGCGCTGGGTAACACCGCGGTGCTGAAAATGTCTGAGCTGTCGCCGCTGACCGCCGATCGCTTGGGCGAACTGGCGCTGGAGGCAGGCATTCCGCCGGGCGTACTGAACGTGGTGCAGGGCTACGGCGCGACGGCGGGCGATGCGCTGGTGCGCCACCACGACATCCGCGCGGTGTCGTTTACCGGCGGTACCGCCACCGGGCGTAATATCATGAAAAACGCCGGGCTGAAAAAGTACTCCATGGAGCTCGGCGGCAAATCGCCGGTGCTGATTTTTGAAGATGCCGATATCGAGCGCGCACTCGACGCCGCGCTGTTCACCATCTTCTCGATCAACGGCGAGCGCTGCACCGCCGGCTCGCGCATCTTTATTCAGCAGAGCATTTATCCCGAATTCGTCAAACGCTTTGCCGAGCGCGCGAACCGCCTGCGCGTTGGTGACCCGAATGACCCGAACACCCAGGTGGGCGCACTGATTAGCCAACAGCACTGGGAGAAAGTCTCCGGCTATATCCGCCTCGGCATTGAAGAGGGCGCGACCCTGCTGGCCGGCGGCCCGGACAAACCCACCGACCTGCCTGCGCATCTGCAAAGCGGTAACTTCCTGCGCCCGACGGTGCTGGCGGACGTCGACAACCGCATGCGCGTGGCGCAGGAAGAGATTTTTGGCCCGGTAGCCTGTCTGCTGCCGTTTAAAGACGAGGCGGAAGGTCTGCGCCTGGCCAACGACGTAGAGTACGGCCTCGCCTCTTATATCTGGACCCAGGACGTCAGCAAAGTGCTGCGCCTGGCACGCGGCATCGAAGCCGGAATGGTGTTCGTCAACACCCAGAACGTCCGCGACCTGCGTCAGCCGTTCGGCGGCGTGAAGGCCTCCGGTACCGGCCGAGAAGGTGGCGAATATAGCTTTGAAGTGTTCGCTGAAATGAAAAACGTCTGCATCTCGATGGGCGACCATCCGATCCCAAAATGGGGAGTCTGATATGGGAAAGTTAGCGTTAGCAGCAAAAATCACTCACGTGCCGTCGATGTACCTTTCTGAACTGCCGGGGAAAAACCACGGCTGCCGTCAGAGCGCTATCGATGGGCATAAGGAAATCGGCAAGCGGTGCCGCGAACTGGGCGTTGATACGATTATCGTTTTCGATACTCACTGGCTGGTGAATAGCGCCTACCACATTAACTGCGCCGACCATTTCCAGGGCGTCTATACCAGCAACGAGCTGCCGCATTTTATCCGCGACATGACCTACGACTACGACGGTAATCCGGAGCTCGGCCACCTGATCGCCGACGAAGCGGTCAAGCTCGGGGTCCGCGCCAAAGCGCACAACATCCCGAGCCTGAAGCTCGAGTACGGCACGCTGGTGCCGATGCGCTACATGAATAGCGATAAGCATTTCAAAGTGGTCTCTATCTCGGCGTTCTGCACCGTTCACGATTTCGCCGACAGCCGCAAGTTGGGCCAGGCCATTCTTAAAGCTATCGACAAATATGACGGCACCGTGGCGGTGCTGGCCAGCGGCTCCCTGTCTCATCGCTTTATCGACGATCAGCGTGCGGAAGAAGGTATGAACAGCTACACCCGCGAGTTCGACCATCAGATGGACGAGCGCGTGGTGAAGCTGTGGCGTGAAGGTAAGTTCAAAGAGTTCTGCACCATGCTGCCGGAGTACGCCGACTACTGCTACGGCGAGGGCAACATGCACGACACGGTGATGCTGCTTGGCCTGCTCGGCTGGGACAAGTATGACGGCAAGGTGGAGTTTATTACCGAACTGTTCGCCAGCTCCGGTACCGGCCAGGTCAACGCCGTCTTCCCGCTACCGGAACCGGCTTAAGGAGAACACAGAATGCCGCATTTTATCGCCGAATGTACCGACAACATCCGCGAACAGGCCGATTTACCGGGTCTGTTCAGCAAAGTGAACGAAGCGCTGGCGGCGACCGGCATCTTTCCCATCGGCGGCATTCGCAGTCGCGCCATCTGGCTGGATACCTGGCAGATGGCCGACGGCCAGCATGATTACGCTTTCGTGCATATGACGCTGAAGATTGGCTCCGGGCGCAGTCAGGAGAGCCGTCAGGACGTGGGCGATATGCTGTTCGCGCTGATTAAAGCTCATTTCGCCGCGCTGATGGAGAGCCGCTATCTGGCGCTGTCGTTTGAAATCACCGAGCTGCATCCGACGTTGAATTACAAACAGAACAACGTGCACGCGCTGTTTAAATAAGGCGCGCTCGGTCCGTTCCCTCGCCCCTTTGGGGGAGAGGGTTAGGGTGAGGGGGGCTCTCTGCGGCCTGATGCCCTCACCCCGGCCCTCTCCCACAGGGAGAGGGGGAAAACAATGCCACAGGAAGCAACTATGCTCGATAAACATACCCATACTCTGATCGCTCAACGGCTGAACCAGGCGGAAAAACAGCGCGAACAGATCCGCGCTATCTCGCTGGATCACCCAACGATCACCATCGAAGACGCCTACGCCGTACAGCGCGAATGGGTAAAAATGAAAATCGCCGAAGGGCGCGTGCTGAAAGGGCATAAAATCGGTCTGACCTCAAAAGCGATGCAGGCCAGCTCGCAAATCAGTGAACCGGACTACGGCGCGCTGCTGGACGACATGTTTTTCCACGACGGCGGCGATATTCCTACCGACCGCTTTATCGTCCCGCGCATCGAAGTGGAGCTGGCCTTCGTGCTGGCCAAACCGCTGCGCGGCCCCAACTGCACCCTGTTCGATGTTTATAACGCGACCGACTACGTGATCCCGGCGCTGGAGCTGATCGACGCCCGCTGCCACAACATCGACCCGGAGACCCAACGCCCGCGCAAGGTCTTCGACACCATCTCCGATAATGCCGCCAACGCCGGGGTGATCCTCGGTGGTCGGCCCATTAAGCCCGACGAGCTGGATCTGCGCTGGATCTCCGCCCTGCTCTATCGCAACGGCGTGATTGAAGAGACCGGCGTCGCCGCAGGGGTGCTCAATCACCCGGCCAACGGCGTAGCCTGGCTGGCAAACAAGCTCGCACCATACGACGTCCAGCTGGAAGCCGGACAGATTATTCTCGGCGGCTCCTTTACCCGACCGGTTCCGGCGCGCAAAGGCGACACCTTCCACGTCGACTACGGCAACATGGGCGCAATTAGCTGCCGCTTTGTTTAAGGGGAATATGATGAATAACGCCTTTAAAGATGCCTTAACAGCGGGTCGCCCGCAGATTGGCCTGTGGCTGGGACTCACCAGCAGCTACAGCGCCGAGCTGCTGGCCGGAGCCGGATTCGACTGGCTGCTGATTGATGGCGAACATGCGCCGAATAATGTGCAAACGGTACTGACCCAGCTCCAGGCGATCGCCCCCTACCCCAGCCAGCCGGTGGTGCGTCCATCGTGGAACGACCCGGTACAGATTAAACAGCTGCTGGACGTTGGCGCACAAACCCTGCTGGTGCCGATGGTGCAGAACGCCGACGAAGCGCGGCTGGCGGTAAAGGCTACTCGCTATCCGCCCGCAGGCATTCGCGGCGTCGGCAGCGCCCTCGCCCGCGCCTCGCGCTGGAACCGCATCCCCGATTACATCCATCAGGCCAACGACGCGATGTGCGTGCTGGTGCAAATCGAAACTCGCGAAGCCCTGAAAAACCTGGCGCAAATTCTTGACGTTGACAGCGTGGACGGCGTGTTTATCGGCCCGGCGGATCTGAGCGCCGACATGGGCTTCGGTGGCAATCCGCAGCACCCGGAAGTGCAGGCCGCCATCGAACAGGCCATCGCGCAAATTCGCTCGGCGGGCAAAGCGCCGGGGATCCTGATGGCTAACGAACAGTTGGCAAAGCGTTATCTGGAACTTGGCGCGCTGTTTGTCGCCGTCGGCGTCGATACCACTCTGCTGGCTCGTGGCGCAGAAGCGCTGGCGGCGCGATTTGGCGCGGAAAAAAACGCGCAGGATTCGTCAGGCGTCTATTAACGCCGGGTGGCGCTACGCTTACCCGGCCTACAGCCGTAGCGAACCGCAGGCCGGGTAAGCGCAGTACCCTACAAAATTCCCATTAGAGGAAAATGATAATGAGCGATACATCATCTGCCATCCCGGAAAAATTCGATCCGGCTAATCAGCACAAGCAGCTAACGGCGCAGCAGCAGTCGGTTATCAACAAGCTGTTCCGCCGCCTGATCGTGTTTTTGTTCGTGCTGTTTATCTTCTCGTTTTTAGACAGGATCAATATCGGCTTTGCGGGACTGACCATGGGGCAGGATCTGGGCCTGAACGCCACCATGTTCGGCCTTGCCACCACCCTGTTTTACGCTACCTACGTCATTTTCGGCATTCCCAGCAACGTGATGCTCAGCATTGTCGGCGCTCGCCGCTGGATTGCCACCATCATGGTGCTGTGGGGCATCGCCTCCACCGCCACCATGTTCGCCACCGGGCCGAACAGCCTCTATATCCTGCGGATGCTAGTGGGGATCACCGAGGCCGGTTTCCTGCCCGGCATCCTGTTGTATTTGACCTACTGGTTCCCGGCCTTTTTCCGCGCCCGCGCCAACGCGCTGTTTATGATAGCGATGCCGGTGACTACCGCGCTGGGGTCGATCGTTTCAGGCTATATCTTGTCGATGGACGGCCTGCTGAACCTGCACGGCTGGCAGTGGCTGTTCCTGCTGGAAGGCTTCCCGTCGGTGCTGCTCGGCATTATGGTCTGGTTCTGGCTCGATGATTCGCCGTCGAAGGCCAAATGGCTAACGGCGGAAGACAAAAAGTGCCTGCAGGAGATGATGGATAACGATCGCCTCACGCTGGTACAGCCGGAAGGGGCCATCAGCCATCACGCTATGCAGAAGCGCAGCCTGTGGCGCGAAGTGTTTACGCCCATCGTGCTGATGTATACCCTGGCCTACTTCTGCCTGACCAACACCCTCAGCGCGATCAGCATCTGGACGCCGCAGATCCTCAAAAGCTTTAACGAAAGCAGCAGCAATATCACTATTGGCCTACTGGCGGCGATCCCGCAGATTTGTACCATTCTGGGGATGATCTACTGGAGCCGCCACTCAGATAGGCATCAGGAACGAAAACATCACACCGCGCTACCGTTCCTGTTCGCCGCTGCGGGCTGGCTGCTGGCCTCGGCCACCGATCACAACCTGATCCAGCTATTGGGGATCGTAATGGCCTCCACCGGATCGTTTAGCGCAATGGCCATTTTCTGGACCACCCCGGATCAGTCCATCAGCCTGCGCGCCAGAGCGATCGGTATCGCGGTGATCAACGCCACCGGCAATATCGGATCGGCCATCAGTCCGTTAATGATCGGCTGGCTGAAAGATGTTACCGGCAGCTTTAGCAGCGGCCTGTGGTTCGTCGCCGCCCTGCTGGTCATTGGCGCGGTGATTATCTGGGCTATTCCGATGAAAGGATCGCGTCCTCGCGCGACGCCGTAAGGAGCCGCTATGTGCCAGAGCCCTGTAGCCAATATCGATATTAATAAAGAGTACGATGAGAGTCTGGGAACGGAAGATGTGCATTATCAGTCGTTTGCCCGGATGGCGGAGTTCTTCGGTCGTGATATGCAGGCGCACCGTCACGACCAGTATTTTCAGATGCACTTTCTTGATACCGGGCAGATTGAGCTGCAGCTCGACGAGATTCGCTATTCGGTACAGGCACCGCTGTTTGTCCTGACGCCGCCCTCGGTGCCGCACGCGTTTATCACTCAGTCCGATAGCGACGGCCACGTGCTGACGATACGGGAGGATCTGGTCTGGCCGCTTCTGGAAGTGCTCTACCCCGGCACGCGGGAAGCCTTCGGCCTGCCGGGTATCTGTCTGTCGCTAGCCGATAAGCCCGAGGAGCTGGCGGCGCTGGCGCACTACTGGCGGCTGATTGAACGGGAATCGACCGCGCAGCTGCCGGGGCGCGAACACACCCTGATGCTGCTGGCACAGGCGGTGTTCACCCTGCTGCTACGCAACGCAAAGCTTGACGATCATGCCGCCAGCGGGATGCGCGGCGAGCTAAAGCTGTTCCAGCGTTTTAACCAGTTGATCGATAGCCACTACCACCTGCACTGGACGGTACCGGATTACGCCAGCGAGCTGCATCTGACCGAATCCAGGCTAACCGATATCTGCCGCCGCTTCGCCAACCGCCCGCCAAAGCGGCTGATTTTCGACCGGCAGCTGCGCGAGGCCAAGCGGCTGCTCCTGTTCTCCGATAGCGCGGTTAACGAGATAGCCTGGCAGCTGGGCTTTAAAGACCCGGCCTATTTCGCCCGCTTTTTTAACCGCTTGGTGGGCTGCTCGCCGAGCGCCTTCAGAACGCAAAAAGTGCCAGTGTCTTAGGATCTTTCCGGGGACGGCGCGGCGAGTTCGCAGCCGTCTGAGAGGCGGTAGCCCGGACAAGGCGCGTCAAGCGCCGCCACCGGGAGCAGAGCGCAGAGTATCTGAATTTCCCGGAGGCGATGCTGCGCATCTGTCCGGGCTACAAATTCAAAACCCGTACTGATTTGTCGCCCACCCCACCGGAGAGCCAGGTCAAAAAATCGAAAAACCAACCCCGATCACATAACTCAACCCCGCCCGAAAAGTACCCACCGTTGACCTAAAAGTCTCTTCACGAAAACCGCGTTAACCGCTTCAATTGAACAACAAAAACAAAACATAAATTTAACATCGCATTCCGATTAATACTGAAGAGGTCCCCTATGAAACCTGAAAATTTCCGTGCAGACGCTAAACGCCCGTTAACCGGTGAAGAGTATCTGAAGAGCCTGCAGGACGGCCGAGAAATCTATATCTACGGCGAGCGCGTTAAAGACGTGACCACCCACCCGGCGTTCCGCAACGCCGCCGCTTCCGTCGCACAAATGTACGACGCGCTGCACAAGCCCGAACTGCAGGATACCCTGTGCTGGGGCACCGACACCGGCAGCGGCGGCTACACCCACAAATTCTTCCGCGTGGCAAAAAGCGCCGACGACCTGCGCCAGCAGCGCGACGCCATCGCTGAGTGGTCGCGCCTGAGCTACGGCTGGATGGGCCGCACCCCGGACTATAAAGCCGCCTTCGGCTGCGCATTAGGCGCGAATCCGGGATTCTACGGCCAGTTTGAGCAGAACGCCCGCGACTGGTACACCCGTATTCAGGAAACCGGCCTGTACTTTAACCACGCCATCGTCAATCCGCCGATTGATCGTCATAAACCAGCGGATGAAGTGAAAGACGTCTATATCAAGCTGGAGAAAGAGACCGACGCCGGGATCATCGTCAGCGGCGCGAAAGTCGTCGCCACCAACTCGGCGCTGACCCACTACAACATGATTGGCTTCGGCTCCGCGCAGGTGATGGGCGAAAATCCGGATTTCGCGCTGATGTTCGTCGCACCGATGGATGCCGAAGGAGTCAAACTTATCTCCCGCGCCTCCTATGAGCTGGTGGCCGGAGCCACCGGATCGCCATACGATTATCCGCTCTCCAGCCGCTTCGACGAAAACGACGCGATCCTGGTGCTGGATAACGTGCTGATCCCATGGGAAAACGTGCTGATCTATCGCGACTTCGATCGCTGCCGTCGCTGGACGATGGAAGGCGGTTTCGCCCGCATGTATCCGCTGCAGGCCTGCGTACGTCTGGCGGTGAAGCTCGATTTCATCACCGCCCTGCTGAAGCGCTCGCTGGAGTGCACCGGTACCCTGGAATTCCGCGGCGTACAGGCGGAGCTTGGCGAAGTCGTGGCCTGGCGCAATATGTTCTGGGCGCTGAGCGATTCGATGTGCGCCGAAGCGACGCCGTGGGTCAACGGCGCGTATCTGCCGGATCACGCCGCGCTGCAAACCTATCGCGTGATGGCGCCGATGGCCTACGCCAAAATCAAAAACATTATCGAGCGCAGCGTCACCAGCGGCCTGATCTACCTGCCGTCCAGCGCCCGCGATCTCAATAATCCGCAGATCAACGAATACCTGGCGAAATACGTGCGCGGCTCGAACGGCATGGATCACGTCGAGCGTATCAAGATCCTCAAACTGATGTGGGACGCCATCGGCAGCGAATTTGGTGGTCGTCACGAACTGTATGAAATCAACTACTCCGGCAGCCAGGATGAAATTCGCCTGCAGTGCCTGCGCCAGGCGCAAAGCTCCGGCAACATGGACAAAATGATGGCGATGGTAGACCGCTGCCTGTCCGAGTACGACCAGCACGGCTGGACGGTGCCGCATCTGCACAACAATACCGATATCAACATGCTGGATAAGCTGCTGAAGTAAACGGCAGCGGGAGGTCACAATGCAATTAGATGAACAACGTCTGCGTTTTCGCGATGCCATGGCCAGTCTGTCGGCCGCGGTTAACGTCATCACCACCGAAGGCGAAGCGGGCCGCTGCGGTATTACCGCCACGGCGGTCTGTTCAGTGACCGATACGCCGCCGTCGGTAATGGTCTGCATCAACGCTAACAGCGCGATGAACCCGGTGTTCCAGGGCAACGGCAAGCTGTGTATCAACGTGCTGAACCACGAGCAAGAGGAAATGGCCCGCCACTTCGCCGGAATGACCGGGATGACGATGGATGACCGCTTCGGCCTCTCCTGCTGGCAGAAAGGCGCGCTGGGCCAGCCGGTCCTGAAAGGCTCACTGGCAAGTCTCGAAGGTGAGATTAGCCAGGTGCAAACCATCGGCAGCCATCTGGTTTATCTGGTGGAAATCCGCAACATTACCCTCAGCCAGCAAGGCCACGGGCTGATTTACTTTAAACGCCGCTTCCATCCGGTGATGATGGAGATGGAAGTGGTGGCGTAGCTTTTATTTTCTCCTTCCCCTCTCGCGCAGGAGAGGGGAAGGCTTGTATTTCCCCTCTCTCCATGGCGGAAATATTCCTGTGATCTCAATCACATATTCACACCCACTCGCACTCCCCCCCAACCGCTTACCCCCGCAAGTGACCGCTTAATCCCACATATAACCACTCACAGATTTACCCAACTTTACGCGCGCGGAGTTCTGGCAAGATCGTCCCCAGCATAGCGAATCAATACCTCCTCAAACCCTAACTTAAACCCAGACGGCTTCGGCCCATTATTCATCTCATTAAGCCAGGTTTTACTATGGATACTAAAAAGTTATTCAAGCACATACCCTGGGTGATTCTTGGAATCATCGGGGCATTTTGCCTCTCAGTCGTCGCGCTGCGCCGCGGTGAGCACGTCAGCGCACTGTGGATCGTAGTGGCGTCGGTTTCCGTCTACCTTGTCGCCTACCGTTATTACAGCCTGTATATCGCGCAAAAGGTGATGAAGCTCGACCCTACGCGCTCCACGCCTGCGGTAATTAACAATGATGGTCTGAACTACGTCCCGACCAACCGCTACGTGCTGTTCGGCCACCACTTTGCCGCCATCGCCGGTGCCGGTCCGCTGGTAGGCCCGGTTCTTGCCGCGCAGATGGGCTACCTGCCAGGTACGCTGTGGCTGCTGGCAGGCGTAGTGCTGGCAGGGGCGGTGCAGGACTTTATGGTGCTGTTTATCTCCTCGCGCCGTAACGGTGCCTCGCTGGGTGAGATGATCAAGCAAGAGATGGGGCCAGTTCCGGGTTCTATCGCGCTGTTCGGCTGCTTCCTGATTATGATCATCATCCTCGCGGTGCTGGCGTTAATCGTGGTGAAAGCGCTGGCGGAAAGCCCGTGGGGCGTGTTCACCGTCTGCTCGACCGTGCCAATTGCCCTGTTTATGGGGATCTACATGCGCTTCCTGCGCCCTGGCCGCGTGGGCGAAGTGTCGGTTATCGGTATCGTCCTGCTGGTGGCATCCATCTGGTTCGGCGGCATTATTGCCCACGACCCGTACTGGGGCCCGGCGCTGACCTTTAAAGACACCACCATCACCTTTACCCTGATTGGCTATGCGTTCATCTCCGCGCTGCTGCCGGTATGGCTGATTCTGGCGCCGCGCGACTATCTGGCGACCTTCTTAAAAATCGGCGTTATCGTCGGCCTGGCGTTGGGTATCGTGATTCTTAACCCGGACCTGAAAATGCCGGCAGTGACCCAGTACATTGATGGTACCGGTCCGCTGTGGAAAGGCGCGCTGTTCCCGTTCCTGTTTATTACTATCGCCTGCGGCGCGGTCTCCGGCTTCCACGCCCTGATCGCTTCCGGTACCACGCCGAAGCTGTTGGCTAACGAAACCGACGCCCGCTTTATCGGCTACGGTGCGATGCTGATGGAGTCCTTCGTGGCGGTGATGGCGCTGGTAGCGGCATCAATTATCGAACCGGGCCTCTACTTCGCAATGAACACCCCGCCTGCGGGCCTGGGCATCACCATGCCGAACCTGCACGAAATGGGCGGTGAAAACGCTGCGCTGATCGCCGCGCAGTTGAAGGATGTGACCGCTCACGCAGCGGCAACCGTCAGCTCCTGGGGCTTTGTGATTTCACCTGAGCAAATTCTGCAAACCGCAAAAGATATCGGCGAACCGTCGGTACTGAACCGTGCGGGCGGCGCGCCGACGCTGGCCGTCGGTATCGCTCACGTGTTCCACAAAATCATCCCGATGGCGGACATGGGCTTCTGGTACCACTTCGGTATTCTGTTTGAAGCGCTGTTTATCCTCACCGCACTGGATGCCGGTACCCGTGCAGGCCGCTTCATGCTGCAGGATCTGCTGGGTAACTTCGTCCCGTTCCTCAAGAAAACCGACTCGCTGGTAGCGGGCGTCATCGGCACCGCGGGCTGCGTTGGGCTGTGGGGCTACTTGCTGTATCAGGGCGTAGTTGACCCGCTGGGCGGCGTGAAGAGCCTGTGGCCGCTGTTCGGTATCTCTAACCAGATGCTGGCCGCCGTGGCGCTGGTGCTTGGTACCGTGGTACTGGTCAAAATGCAGCGTACCAAATACATCTGGGTCACCGTGATCCCGGCCGCATGGCTGCTGCTGTGCACCACCTGGGCGCTGGGCCTGAAACTGTTCAGCACCAACCCGCAGATGGAAGGCTTCTTCTTCATGGCTCAGCAGTATAAAGAGAAGATTGCTTCCGGCGGCGAACTCACCGCGCAGCAGATTGCCAACATGAACCATATCGTGGTGAACAACTACACCAACGCGGGTCTGAGCATTCTGTTCCTGGTGGTGGTCTACAGCATCATCTTCTACGGCATCAAAACCTGGCTCAACGTGCGCAACAATAAAGTGCGTACCGATAAAGAGACTCCGTATGTGCCGGTACCGGAAGGCGGCGTGAAGACTTCTTCGCATCACTAAAACCTTAATGCCGGATGGCGCTACGCTTATCCGGCCTACAAAAGCGAATGTACGTAGGCCGGATAAGGCGCTAGCCGCCATCCGGCTTTATTCGTTATCTGGAACCTATAATGTTTGGTAACTTAGGTCAGGCAAAAAAATACCTCGGTCAGGCGGCAAAAATGCTGATTGGCATCCCGGATTATGACAACTACGTCGAGCATATGCAGACCAACCATCCGGATAAGCCGTACATGACCTATGATGAATTCTTTCGCGAACGCCAGCAGGCCCGCTACGGCGGCGACGGTAAAGGCGGCGTACGCTGCTGTTAATGGAGGCAAACATGGCACCGATTGCAGTCACCCTGCTGACTGGTTTTCTTGGCGCAGGTAAAACGACCCTGCTGCGCCATATTCTTAACGAAGAGCACGGCTTCAAAATTGCCGTTATCGAAAACGAATTTGGCGAAGTCGCCGTCGATGACCAGCTTATCGGCGACCGCGCCACGCAGATTAAAACCCTGACCAACGGCTGTATCTGCTGTACCCGTTCCAACGAACTGGAAGATGCCCTGCTCGATCTGCTCGACAGCCGCGATCGCGGCGAGATTGATTTTGACCGGTTAGTCATTGAGTGCACCGGCATGGCCGATCCTGGCCCGATTATTCAGACCTTTTTCTCCCACGATGTGCTGTGCGAGCGCTACCTGCTGGATGGGGTGATTGCGCTGGTTGACGCAGTGCATGCCGATCAGCAGATGAACCAGTTCACCATTGCCCAGTCACAGGTGGGCTATGCCGATCGCATCCTGCTCACTAAAACTGACGTAGCGGGCGACAGCGACAAGCTTCGTGAACGGCTGACGCGTATTAATGCTCGCGCGCCAATTTACAGCGTCATCCACGGCGATATCGACCTGAGCCAGCTATTTAACACCAGCGGTTTTATGCTGGAGGAAAACGTGGTCAGCAGCAAACCGCGCTTCCACTTTATGGCCGACAAGCAAAACGATGTTTCGTCGATTGTGGTGGAACTGGATTATCCGGTGGATATCAGCGAAGTCTCAAGGGTGATGGAGAATCTGCTGCTCACCTTCGCCGAACAGCTGATGCGCTACAAAGGGATGCTGTGGATTGACGGCGAGCCTAACCGCCTGCTGTTTCAGGGCGTTCAGCGCCTCTACAGCGCCGACTGGGACCGGCCGTGGGGCGTAGAACCGCCACACAGTACGCTGGTGTTTATCGGCATCAATCTGCCGGAAGAGGAAATTCGCGCGGCGTTTGCCGGGTTGCTCAAGTAACCCTTTGATTGCTGACAGAGTGCAGCGCTGTTGTAATCGTCCGGCGGCGCTTCGCTGGCGCGGGCCTACAAAAAATCATAACCTGATGATATTGTGATTTTTGTAGGCCGGGCAAAGCGCTAGCCGCCGCCCGGCAGTAATGTGAGCACTAAGGAAAAACTGCCTGATGGCAGGTTTTTTGTATTCACACCGTTATTTATGCACCACCACCAGCTTCTGATTCACAAACTCTTTAATCCCCAGATCGGAAAGCTCGCGGCCAAATCCGGAGCGTTTGACGCCGCCAAACGGCAACTCCGGCGCGGTATCGGTTAACCAGTTGATATAGACCATCCCGGTTTCGATTCGCGATGCCATCCGTTTCGCCCGTTCGATATCCTGGCTGAACACTGCGCCCCCCAGGCCATAGTGCGAATCGTTAGCCAGTTTCACCGCCTCATCGTCATCTTTCACCACGTAAATTTGCGCCACCGGACCAAAAAACTCTTCAAAATATGCCGGATTATCGCGGGTGATTCCGGTCAGAATAGTCGGCTCGAAAAAGCTGCCTTCCCGCTGCGCGGGTTTGCCGCCCAGGTGCAATTTGGCGCCGTTTTTCACCGCCTCATCCACCTGTTTGCTCAGGGTTTCCAGCGCGTCTTTTGAGGAGAGCGGACCCAGCGTCGTGCTCTCGTCTAGCGGATCGCCCATCTTCACCTGACGGAACGCATCGGCAAATTTGCTGAGGAACTGGTCAGCAATTTTTTCATGGAGAATAAAGCGTTTTGCGGCAGTACAGACCTGTCCGGCGTTGTTGAGTCGGGCCTGAACACCAATCTTCACCGCTTTCTCCAGATTTGCGTCATCGAGCACCACAAACACATCGTTACCACCCAGTTCAAGCGTCGCTTTCTTGATGTGTTTAGCCGCCTGCGCTGCTACCACGCTCCCGGCTTTTTCCGAGCCGGTCAGCGCCGCGCCCTGTACCCGATCGTCGGCGATAATCTTCGCCACCTGATCCTGAGAAATAAACAGATTGGTCCATGCCCCTTCTGGCGCACCGGCTTCACGCACCAGATGAGCAAAAGTTTCCGCACAGTGCGGAACGATGCTGGCATGCTTGGCGATCACCGGATTCCCCGCCGCCAGATTTGGTGCCAGTACGCGCATTAGCTGGTAATAAGGGAAGTTCCACGGCTCTACGGCCATCAACACGCCGACAGGATGGTGTTCGACCCACGCCTCGCCCAGCTCTGACTGATACTTCACCGGGGCCAGAAACTGTTTCGCGTTGTCGGCGTAGTAGCGGGCAATTTGCGCACACAGCTTAACCTCGCCGCGGCTTTGCTCGATGAGCTTCCCCATCTCCTGGCTGGCGATTTTGGCCAGTTCGTCCACCCTGCTGTCAATCATATCAGCCAGCTTACGCAGCACCGGCAGCCGCTGGTCAATATCCCCTTTCGCCCATTCGGAATGATAAAGCGCATCTGCTTTTTGCAGCGCCGCCTCCACGTCCGCATCGCTATGAGCGGGATACTCTTTGATAAGTTGGTTGTTCGCAGGATTCACCGTCTGGTAAGCCATATCGTATGTCTCCTTGTTATCGCTATTAACACAGTCATAAATGCTGCACAGGATATTAAGGGTAGTCGAGATGGCCAGGGATGAGTGTAAACTCAGGTATATCCGGAATTTTCCAAGAAAAGAATAACGATAATCACCGAACAGACTTTCTACCGGAGAACTCAACAGAACAGCAATGGATTAGTGATTATTGACCGTGATATCCGCTTCCGGCAGACCGGTAATTCTCAGCACCGTGTCCAGCGCCATGCCATCAGCAAGCATGGTTCGGGCAATGCGTAACGCTTCGGCGCGCTGGCCTTCTTCAACCCCTTCAAGGCGGCCCTCAAGCCGACCTTCCCGCTTGCCCTGCCTGCGCCCCACTTCACGTAATCTTTCGGCGATAGTCATTAACTTCTCCTTGTGCTGCGGCACCCGCTGGGCCACTTCGCGGATAAACCTACCCAAACGAAGCGCTTTGCTTGAGTGAATAAGATAATTAAACAGCGTTTTCAACTGCCTGTCATTAGCGTATCCGCTAAGCAGAATGGTCGTCAGATGTTCAACAATGCCCAGCAGATCGCGCTGACGAATATGCTTTTGCATGAGTTCCAGTAACGCGACTCTACGATGCTGCACAATTTCATCATCTGGCACGACGGTAATATCCACCAGCGGAAACGGTACGGTGTAGAGCTGTTTAGCCAAAGCAGGGTCAGAGCCAGGATAACGAATACGGCCAGGGAGACACCGCGCCGTGATAGAAAAAAATCGGTACCACCAGCGGCAGCGTTTTTACGAGCCTCGACGAAAGATATCTTTCCTTTGCTGCAAGCGCGGTATTTTTGCCGAACGCAGCTCGCATTTCGCCCTCGACCTGCTGGCATGTTATAAACAGAAATCCCTCTGCTAAGGAGCCTTTCGTGAGCCATACGCGCGATATTCTGCAAACCTTCTGGCGTGATGAACAGCTGCCATGGCTGGAGCTGCGCAGCACCTGGCGCAGCCGTCAGGCCTATAAACGTCATCGCCATCCGCAGCTCTCGGTGGGGGCGATTATCGACGGGGAAACGCGCTGTATCTGCAACGGGCAGGAGTACCTGCTGCGCCCTGGCGACCTGATCATTATCCCCGCGCAGGCACCTCATAGCTGCAATCCGCGCAACGGCCAGCCGCGCAGCTACCATATGCTTTACCTCGATTTAAGCTGGTGCTGGCAACAGCTGGCAACCGCACCTCAGCAGCGCCAACTGATGACATTACAGCCCGTGATACGCGACGCTGGCCTCTTTGCGCGGTATCTGCAGATTGTGGAACTGATGAGCCAGCAGAACACCGCGGCGCTCCCCGCAAGCGTTGCCCGGCTGCTTCAGGCATTACCGCTGCGCCCGCAAGTACCGCAGGCGTTAAGCCAAACCAGTTCCCGGCTGTTTAGCCGCCTGGCAACCAGTCTGCAAGAACCGCCAACGCTGGATAGTCTCGCCAATGAGTTCGCCCTGCGTAAAGAGACGCTGATCCGCGCCTTCAAGCACGATACCGGCCTGACGCCCGCCAGCTTTATCAATATGGCGCGTATTGAGTTCGCCAAAACGCGCCTGCGCGCCGGGGATAATATTGCCGACGTTGGCTATCAGGCCGGGTTTGCCGATCAGAGCCACTTCCATAAGACCTTTGTCAGCTATACCGCCGCCACGCCGCGCCAGTATGCGCAGGGGCGATCAATATCAGACAATAATTAGCATTCACGCTGGCATAGGGTGACCTCAGGTTATTACTGAGGTTGCTATGGACATACTCGCTACGCTCTTTCCTCCCGCCTTCCCCGCGCTGGCGCTTTCCCATTTCGTCGCCCTGCTGAGCCCCGGCCCGGATTTTTTCCTGCTGGTGGGCTACGCCATCCGCTATCGTCTGCGCGGCAGCGTCGGCCTGTGTATCGGCATTGCCGCCGGAAACGGTCTCTATATTATGCTGGCGATTATCGGCTGGGGGCTCCTGCGCCATGCGCCGCTGCTGTTTACGCTGATTGAACTGCTCGGTGCAGCATATTTGCTGTGGATTGGCAGTCTGCTGCTAAGAAGCCGCCCGACAACGCTGGATTTACGTAGCGCCTCAGCTTCATGTCCTTCGCTGGTAAGACAGCTTCTTCTGGGGCTCGGATCTTCACTGCTGAATCCGAAAAACGCGCTATTTTATCTCGCATTGATGACGTCGCTACTGGGGCCGAACGTCACCCTGGTGCAGCAGGCCGTCAGCGGGGTGTGGATGACCAGCATCGTACTGATATGGGATCTGTTGCTGGTGGCGCTGATTGCGCTACCGTCAGTGCAGCGTCGTCTGTCCGCCGTCGTCTGGCGAGTCGAGCGGGCGGCCGGCGGCGTGCTGATGGCTTTTGGCTGCTGGATTGTGTGGCAGTTTTTGCACGAGGCCGCCATCAAGCTATATGCTTAACCTTATGGAAAAACTCGCTGAACTGAAACGCGCCAAACTGCTGGCGCTCTCGCTGCTGCTGATTGCAGTCGCTATTTTTATCACTACCCTCGTGCTGCCGCCAACGCCGTGGGTCGGTGCGCTGAAGGCTATCTCCGAAGCGGCAATGGTCGGCGCGCTGGCGGACTGGTTCGCGGTGGTGGCGCTATTTCGCCGTATTCCGCTGCCGTTCGTTTCTCGACATACGGCGATTATCCCGCGCAATAAAGACCGGATTGCCGATAATCTTGGCTATTTCGTGCAGGAGAAATTTCTCGATACTCCGTCGCTGGTCGCGCTGATCCGCCGCTATGAACCGGCGCTGATGCTCGGCAACTGGTTCAGCCAGCCGGATAACGCTCGCCGGGTCGGTCAGCACCTGTTGCAGGTCATGAGCGGCTTTCTGGAACTGACCGACGATGCGCGCATCCAGCGCCTGCTGCGTCGGGCGGTGCACAAAGCCATTGATAAGGTCGATTTAACCCAAACCAGCGCCATGATGCTGGAGGGGCTAACCCGCGACAACCGCCATCAGAAGCTGCTGGATTCGCTGATTAGCCAGCTCATCGCTCTACTACAGCGCGACAGTTCGCGGGCGTTTATTGCCCGTGGGATCGTCCGCTGGCTGGAGACCGAACATCCGCTAAAAGCTAAACTGTTGCCCACCGAATGGTTGGGCGAACACAGCGCCGAAATGGTCACCGACGCGGTCAATACGCTGCTTGATGAGGTGACTCAGGATCGCACGCATCAGATTCGCCAGGCCTTCGATCGCACTGCACTCAAGCTGATCGACAGCCTGAAATCCGATCCGCAGATGGCGGAAAAAGCAGATAACATCAAGGCATGGCTAAAAAACGACGAGGCTTTTAATCGCTATCTTGGCGAGGTGTGGGCCGACCTGCGCGGCTGGATCAAAAACGACGTTAATCGCGAGGATTCACGCATTAAGCAGCGCATTGCCGAAGCCGGGCAGTGGTTTGGCGAAACGCTGCTCCACGATGAGGCGCTGCGCGAGTCGCTGAACGAGCATCTTGAACAGGCGGCGCATCGGGTGGCCCCGGAGTTTGCGGCCTTCCTGACCCGTCATATCAGCGATACGGTCAAAAGCTGGGACTCACGCGACATGTCGCGGCAGATCGAACTGAACATTGGTAAAGATCTGCAGTTTATCCGCATCAACGGTACGCTGGTCGGCGGCACTATCGGTCTGGTGCTATGGCTGTTTTCACAAATACCGTCACTGCTGCACCTCCATATTTAATATAAATGATTGTTTCAAATACATATTTATCATAAATATAAATTAACACCTGAAAAGGTATGGATATTTCTGTTGACCCTAAATTTATTGCAGTGTGAAGTGCTGGAATAGTGCGCGCCGGTTAAGCGTGCATCGCTGTTTTATCGCGCAAAACTCAACAAGGAGCCCACTGATGTTGCAATGGATATCCCGTTTTTTCGCCCGCCATTCCGCCACGCTGTTCTTCCCGGCAGCGCTGATTCTGTATGATTTCGCGGCTTATCTGACCACCGACCTTATCCAGCCAGGTATCATCCATGTGGTGCGCGATTTCAACGCTGACGTGGCGCTGGCCCCCGCATCGGTGAGCCTGTATATGGCCGGCGGCATGGCGCTACAGTGGCTGCTAGGACCGCTTTCAGACCGTATTGGCCGCCGCCCGGTGCTGCTGACCGGCGCGCTGATCTTTACTCTTGCCTGCTTTGCGACCCTGTTCACCACCTCGATGGAGCAGTTTCTCGCCGTGCGCTTTATTCAGGGCACCAGCATCTGCTTTATCGCCACGGTCGGCTACGTCACCATACAGGAGGCCTTCGGCCAGACAAAAGGCATTAAGCTGATGGCGATTATTACCTCGATCGTGCTGATAGCGCCGATTATCGGCCCGCTCTCGGGCGCGGCGCTAATGCACTTCGTCCACTGGAAAGTGCTGTTCGGGATTATTGCCGCAATGGGGTTTATCGCCTGGCTGGGACTGCTGCTGAATATGCCGGAAACCGTGCGGCGCAGCGAGGTTCCTTTTAGCGCCAGCGGCGTGCTCCGCGATTTCCGCGATGTCTTTCACAACCGCATCTTTCTGTTCGGCGCCGCCACGCTCTCGCTGAGCTACATCCCGCTGATGAGCTGGGTTGCGGTCTCGCCGGTTATCCTGATTGACGATGGCGGATTGACCACCGCTGAGTTCGCCTGGACCCAGGTGCCAATATTCAGTTCCGTCATTATCGCCAACCTGTCGGTGGCGCGCTGGGTAAAAGACCCCGCCCGCCCGCGCTTTATCTGGCACGCTGTACCCATCCAGATGACCGGGCTGGCCATGCTGATCCTCGGCAATCTGCTGTGGCCGCACGTCTGGCTGTGGTCGGTGCTGGGCACCTGTTTCTATGCCTTCGGCATCGGGCTGGTTTTCCCGACGCTGTTCCGCTTTACCCTGTTTTCTAACGATCTACCAAAAGGCACCGTTTCCGCTTCGCTGAACATCGTGATCCTCAGCGTCAGCGCGCTCTCCATCGAAGCGGCACGCTGGCTGTGGTTTCACGGCGGCAGACTACCTTTCCATCTGCTGGGCGTTGCGGCAGGGATCGCTGCTGCATTTTGTCTGGCAGGGTTGTTAAGCCGGATCCGCCAGCGCCCGGAAACTGCGCTGGCACAAGAGCCGTAATAGCAAGGCGCGCTACTCCACGGTCCAGGCTTCGCTAAAGCTCTCGTCGGCGAATAGCTCCGTCAGGCCGCTGATCTGTTTCAGGCGCAGCACTTCATCGGCATCCATACCGAGCTCTTCGCCAATGCGCCGATCGTCCCATCCCTGACGGTGTAAATCGCGGACGATATCCGACATGGCCGCGATCTGGTGCTTTCCTCTGGCGCGATTATGCCGAATCGTGGCGGCAATACGTTCTTTCTGCCCCTCGCGTTCAGCATTAATCAGGGTCACCGGAAGATAGCCATGCAGGCGTCGACTCAGCTCCGGGCGCGTCTTACCAATCAGGTGGCGATGAAAACCATCCACGACCAGATGCCGCCGCTGCTGGTAGGCCACCACCACCGGTTGGGTGAAACCATCCAGTTCGATGGATCGCTCCAGAAGTTTCTTTTCTACCGTCGCCATCACGTTAGGATTATAGTCATTTGCCTCTACCGTTTTGGATTCGACCCACAGCACGCAGTCAACCGGTTCGCGACAAAACGGGCTGTGCTGATGAATCAGGCTCTTCAGCTCGTTAATCGCTTTGATTTTCAGGTCAAGATCGTCAAACGACTCAAGATATTCGATCACTGTTTTAGCCACATCCGGTGACATCAGAGCGTCCTCCACTCTTTACGTTTATTGCTCATAAGCCGACAGTACCGTTCATAGTGCTTAGGCTGCGTCGGGCTGAATGACAGCATTCGGCACCAGAAATCGTTTTTCAGCAACGTTTTGCAAATCCGCCGCCATGAGGGAACATCGCGATAGCCGAGATCTTTTTCCTGCTCATCGGGGATATCGTCGGGGAAACCACGGGTCTGGTACCAGTGTAGATAGATGGCGATTTTATTGCGGTAATGTTCAGCGGTTTTTTCCGGCATGCTGTCGAGCAGGAAGAGCGCATACTCACGCCAGCTAAAGTGCGCGGGCTTGCGGATTTTCGTCTTCAGAGCAAAGTAGTCGCCGCTGGCGTTGGCGTAAATCGCGCCGCTATGTGCGCCGCATACTCGTCGGCACATGCGCTCCCACGTCTCCGGCTCCAGAATGTGATACAGCCATAGACCGCGCCGCTGCTCAGGGCCAAAAGGCTCGCAGACGCGCATATTCTTTAGCGGTACTCCGGCGCGATGCATCAGGTCATAAAGCGGGTTGTAGGGCAGTCTCGACTTGTGGTTAAAAATCCAGATATCGCGAGTACGCCAGTCATAGAGCGGATAGCAGGTATAGCTGAACCCCTCAGGCGAGGCGGTCGTCCAGGGCTTATCCTCCTCAAAACGCAGTTTAGTTGGCGAGGTCAGCGCCATATAGCGATGCAGCGACTCATCGGTACGAATACCGATTAGCGAAGCGAGACTCCGGCCCGCTGCCAGCCAGTGCGAGAACGCTGGAACAAAAGCTTCAAACGTCATTTCGGGCTGATAAAAAGGAAAAAAACCGGCACCGGTGATCGCGTCATCGGGCGGTTGCCTCACCCATTCCGCTCCGGCCCGCCAGGCAACCCATTCCGGCTCATGCTGCGATACGCCGCTCACCGTCGTCATGGGCAGCGCCACCCAGTAGAACTGGCTCACCACGTCCTGGTAGCGGTTTTTCATATTTTGCACGTGCTGGATAGTTAATAAATACTGCGCTTCCCAATCCACGAACAATACCGCAAACTTTTTCCCTTTTTGACGCGCGACCACCGCCGCCAGATGAAATAATACCGTTGAATCTTTACCGCCGGAGAAAGATAAACAAACCTGCTCGAAAGTATCAAACACCCAATCCAGGCGCATCAGAGCAGCGTCAAAAACATTCATATTCAGTTTTACGCGTTTCATCCTTCACCCCTGATAAATGAATCGCCTTCAGAATGTACTTATCAATAAATTCCGTAAACAAAATAACCTGTAAATCAGGTCCATAGATTATTCAACCAGATACCAACATGCTGAAAAAAAGCGAGCGCAACTAAATGTTATTCACATCAGAAAATCATATTATCCCATTTAAATTCATAACGTTATGAGAAACGGCCTTATTCTCTTCATTTAATGCAAAAGAGTGTGATCTTGATCACACTTACCACCTGATTTATTTTATCAATATCATTTCTGGCCAAAAACACCCCCCGTCTTTCCAGAATTAGATATAATTCCAGACCAGTTTAAAGATGACGATATTTATTAAGGAACGATATGAGCGATATAGACCTCAGCCCGGCACAACGCGATCTTCTGCGCGAGAAGCTGTGTAAATACTGCGAAGAGAATTTTGAACTGGAGCTGGAGCAATTTGACGCCGAATTCTTTGTCGACTTTATCGCAAAAGAACTGGGGCCGATGTTTTATAACGCCGGGATTGATACAGCGATTGCGACTCACGTTGCCTGGAGCGATCGGATTCAGGAAGAGATGGATCTGAAAAAAGTCTACTAGCGGGAGATCAATAAACACGCATAGTTTTCATGGTTATAATGCGGCTTCTTTCATCATCTCCCGTGTACGGGGAAGGAAATCATGTCGCTTATCACCGATCTACCCGCCATTTTTGACCAGTTCTCCGAAGCCCGCCAGAAGGGCTTTCTTACGGTCATGGATCTTAAAGAGCAAAATATCCCGCTGGTTGGCACCTACTGCACCTTTATGCCGCAGGAGATCCCGCTGGCCGCAGGGGCGGTAGTCGTTTCACTGTGCTCCACCTCCGACGAGACTATCGAAGAGGCGGAAAAGGATTTGCCGCGCAACCTCTGTCCGCTGATTAAAAGCAGCTACGGCTTTGGCAAAACCGACAAATGCCCCTACTTCTACTTTTCCGACCTCGTCGTGGGCGAAACCACCTGCGACGGCAAAAAGAAAATGTATGAGTACATGGCCGAATTCAAAGCCGTGCACGTCATGCAGCTACCTAACAGCGCCAACGACGACGCCTCGCGGGCGCTGTGGAAAGCAGAAATCCTGCGCCTGCAACGGGCGGTAGAAGACCGCTTCGGCACGCCCATTACCGAAGCCGCGCTGCGCGAGGCAATTATCCTCAAGAACCGTGAACGTCGGGCGCTGGCGAACTTCTATCGCGTCGGGCAGCTCAACCCACCCGCGCTCAGCGGCAGCGATATCTTAAAAGTGGTCTACGGCGCAACTTTCCGCTTCGACAAAGAGGCGCTGATTAACGAACTCAACAGCATGGCCGAGCGGGTTCGCCAGGAATGGCAAGAGGGCAAACGGCTGGAAGCGCGACCGCGCATTCTTATCACTGGCTGCCCGATAGGTGGCGCGGCGGAAAAAGTGGTGAAAGCGATTGAGGACAACGGCGGCTGGGTGGTCGGTTTTGAAAACTGCACCGGCGCCAAAGCCACCGAGCGTTGCGTCGAAGAAACCGGTGATGTTTACGACGCCCTGACCGACAAATACCTCGCCATCGGCTGCTCCTGCATCTCGCCGAACGACCAGCGCTTAACCCTGCTCAGCCAGATGGTAGAAGAGTACCAGGCCGACGGCGTGGTAGATGTGATATTGCAGGCCTGCCACACCTACGCGGTGGAATCGCTGGCGATTAAGCGCCACGTGCGCAATCAGCACAACATTCCCTATATCGCCATTGAGACCGACTATTCGACAGCGGATATCGGTCAGCTCAGCACCCGCGTCGCGGCCTTTATTGAAATGCTGTAGGGGGCATGAGTGACGTTTACCGTAGGGATTGATTCCGGCTCCACCGCCACCAAAGGCATTCTGCTCCAGGACGGCGCTATACAACGCCGTTTTCTCTGCCCGACGCCATTTCGCCCCGCCGATGCCATCGTGGAAGCGTGGGAAACGCTCTGCGCCGGGCTGGATGAACGCCCGTTTTTAACCTTAACCGGCTACGGTCGCCAACTGGTGGACTTTGCCGATAAACAGGTAACTGAGATCTCCTGCCACGGTCTCGGCGCGCGCTTGCTCGCTCCGGAGACCCGCACGGTTATCGATATTGGCGGCCAGGACAGCAAGGTTATCCAGTTGGATGATGACGGCAACCTCACCGACTTTCTGATGAATGACAAATGCGCAGCGGGCACCGGACGCTTTCTGGAGGTTATCTCGCGCACCCTCGGGGCCAGCGTCGAACAGCTCGACAGCATCACCGAAGGCGTCGAGCCGCATGCGATTACCAGCATGTGCACGGTGTTCGCCGAATCCGAGGTCATCAGCCTGCGTTCAGCCGGGGTACCGCCGGAGGCCATTCTCGCCGGAGTGATCAACGCCATGGCCCGGCGTAGCGCCAATTTTATTGGTCGTCTGTCGGCGCAGGGCCCGCTGTTGTTTACCGGCGGCGTCAGCCACTGTGCGGCGTTCGCGCGAATGCTGGAAGGCCACGTCGGCATGGCGGTACATACCCATCCCGACGCCCAGTTCGCCGGAGCGATCGGTGCAGCGCTGATCGGTTTACGTCAAAGGAGCCGCAGATGACGGAATATCTGTTTTTATTTCACTCAACGGTGGGCGTGGTGCGCACCCGCAAAGCCTTGCAGGCAGCGGGAATGACCTTCCGGGTGAAGGACATTCCGCGCCAGCTGCGCGGCGGCTGCGGACTGTGCATTTATCTGAGCTGTGAACCCGGTGAGGAACAGCGGTGGGTTGTTGCAGGTGAAACGGAAGCGATTTACCGTGTCGATGAAGGAGCTTTTATGCTCCTCCATGCGCTCCCATCTACGACAAACCTCACTGATAGTTAAGCGTAAATTCGACCGCCGTATCGGCCTTACCTGCCCGCAGCGTACTTTCATTGTTGCGGGCGTAGCGCGCTTTGAGCGGTATTGCGTAGCTGGCGGTGGATTGCTGTAACGTCAGTCCCGAGTCGGTCAGCGTATTGGCTTTCGAATTGGTCAACACATTCACGTTTTCGCGATTTTGTATCTCAAGACACATGCCTTTTGCCATATCGGTATCATCAGTCAGCGCTGCGCACTCGCCGCCCGTCGCCAGCGTTTGATAGCCACTGACCGGATTAAGCAAAAATCCAATGCTATTAGCCATGTCTGGCGCGCCTATCGTATAGTCGGTCGAACTTCTCCAGCGAATCACCGCCGTCGACGAAGAGTCCGATGCATTACGGTTGTAGCGTCCGTACATCGGCGGGCAGTTCAGGAGATTGATATTGAAATCCACCCATTCGGTGGTCGTCGATTCCGCAATCGAATGTTCTCCCATGGGCACCGTGACATCCGGCGTCTGGCAGGTACCGGCAACGACATTCACTGAACCAGAAATATACCAACGGTAACCGTAGTCCCTGGTCATATCAGTCGTGTTCGTCGCCTGAGCAGAGCGAGTAATCGCCGGGTAGTTGAACGCCACCGACCAGACCCCCGGAGAGATATCCCCGACCTTAACCAGCAGAAGTTCAAACGCCTGATCGGTATACACCGAGCCAAAAGGCGTGGCTTCCACATCAGAGATTTTCGTTTGCAGAGTGGAGGAGTCCGGTAACCCAAATAACGATGTTGAATTATTATTATAGGTAACGGTGACAACCATCCCAATGCCGGAAACCCCCGTACTGTAAACATTAAATCCCCGATACTGGCCAACGATCGCAGGCAGCGCCCCTTCAATATTTAACGCATGGACCAGCTTAATATATTCCCCACCAGACACGTTCGAAATACAGCCATCGACACCGATGAGCTGCGTATCGGCATCATAAATGTACTGTCTGTAAAGTACCGATCCCACAGGCAAATCGCGTAACGCCGAAACCGTCGTACCTTTGCCTAATACCGAGACACTTTTTTCAATATAAGACGTACGGCCAGAATAATTTTTCGCACAGGTAATCGAAGCGGACGAAACAAACGGCAGCAGTAATAATCCCGCTAATCCCCATCGTAGCCAGCTTTTCATCGGCATCATTAACCCTCCCTGGAGGTTAGCGGCATTCGGCATTCATGTTGATAATTTCCGCCCCTGAAGAGGCCGGAAGTGAATAATTGATGGTACAGGAGTCCTCTTTGCTATCTCCCCAGCTCACCCGCAGCTGGCCTGAAATATGAGCAAGGCGGGCAAAAATACGTTGCCCCTGGCCTACCACGCCAACCACGTTTTGCTCCGCATCCTGCACATCGGCCCCAAATGGAATATCGTGATTATTGACCAGACGAATCATCACCGCCTGTCCCTGCACGGTATCAAAACGCAGTTTGACCACCGCACCGCTATAAGGCGCAATTTTCTGACTGGTATTTTCCAGCTCAACGCTCTCTGAAATACCTTTCGGGTCAATTTCGATCAGGTTGTTCTGATAAGCATTCAGATAAGGGACGATAGCGTAGCCAAAACGATCGACGGTAATGCCTGAATAACCGCTCACTTTCGCGCCCTGCGCGCCTTTTGCTTCAACTAACGCCATGGTGTCGGCGGTATAGGGGGTCAGCGTGACGCCGCCGCTGTGCGCAACCGCGCCGCCGCTAATGCCAAAAGAGTAGTTGCTGTAATGTTTACCCGTTCCCGCCTGCGCCTGGAGCATCGCCAGCGAACTGCGCAGCGATGTATTCAGCGAACCGCTCGTTGCCCCCCCATGATTGCTATTGGACGCCGACAAGCCATAGCTCAGCGAGTTATCTTCCAGCGCCGTACCGCTCAGCCCTAGCTGCTCGCGAACCACGCCGCCCGGATCGTGATTCAGGTTCATCGACATCTGGCTAAAAGGCGTGGTATTGCCGAGCGGAATGCTCAGCGTCAACTGGTAGTGGTTTTCATAATCGCCATCACCATTGCGGTTACGGCTCATGCTCAGACCGTAGCTCACTCGCCCCAGAGAATTGTTATAACCAAACTGATACTGACGGTCAGTACCTTGATTGTTATCCCAGTAGTTCTGCTGCCAGACGTTGAGGTAAAAATTTCCCCACCCTTCCGGCAGATTCTGGCTGGCGCTGATGCTGAGACGGCTTTTGGGGCGATGGATATCCCACGTACTATCGCCATATTTCTGCGCATCGCGGATCTGCATCGCCGTCATAAAGTCGAGGTACTCTTCGGTCGAATAACGGTATGCCGCAACGTTAAAATTACTGCCGGTAGATAAAATGAATTGGCTGTATTTCAACTGATAGCTTTGCCCCGACATGCGCTTGCCGTAGCCCTCCAGCGGTTTCTCCAGTTGCGCCTGCGCCTGGGTGGCGTCCAGAGAGAATGTCCCGACGGACGTACCCAGCGACATACCCACAATACCCGCCTGATAATCTTCATTACCCTGAAGACCCGCATAGCCGGTAAAAAAATTGTTCAACCCACGGCTCCACGTCAGTTCACCGAAAGCAGGCTCGCTTTCCACCTGATCTTTACGCAGCTTACCTATCGTCATGCTGTAGTGGTTAGTGCCCGAACGGAGTAAATTACTGGTCGCCGCGTAGGGGATTGTCTGCTGCTGCTCGGAGCCATCCGCTTCCTTAATCACCAGTTGCAGATCGCCACCGTAGCCAGTGGGATAGAGATCGTTAATTTCAAACGGGCCGGGCGAAACGGCCGTTTCGTACAGCAAACGCCCCTGCTGGAGAATCTGCACCTTCGCCGACGTACGGGCAGTTCCGCGAACAATAGGCGCATAGCCGCGCTGGGAATCAGGCAGCATCTGCTCTTCATTCGCCAGTTGAATACCGCGAAATGCAAGGGTATCAAACAGCTCGCCGCGGGTATTGCGGTCGCCTATCGACAGGCGTCCTTTTATCGCCGGAATATCGCGCTGAACCCAGGAATTGAGCGCCTGATAGTGGCTGCCCTCGTCATCCTGCCAGCTCCAGTTGCCATTGTGACGAAAATACCAGTTCCCCAGGTTAAAACCCGCAGTGATCCCCGAATAGGCGCTATCGTTTTCCGTTCCCCGGTTTTGCTGGTGATAATAGTTCGCATTGTAGGTCAACAGCCCTGCCGTCACGCCTTTGTTCCACAGCGCCGGGTTGACGTATCCCCGCGGGTTACGAATCAGATAAAGCGTTGGAAGTTCTAAATCCAGCGCCTGGTTGCCAGGATCGAATTCCGACTTTACCTGGGGGATAATCTCCGCCATAGAGAGGCAGGCATCATCCGCGCTATTAGCCAGCAGCGATTGCGCATTCTCGCTAAGCTTCTCGACATTCAGCGGCAGCGTACGCCATGTTTCAGTCGCCAGACATATGCCCCCTGTTATGGCTGGCGGTTTACTCTCGCTGACCGTAATATCCTGGAAACCCTGATACTGACCGTTGAGCCGTAGCTCCACGCGATATTTTCCCGGCACGGCCTGGTCGCGTTCATAATGTCTCAGATCGATTTTTTTCTGGCTGCCCTGGCTCATAAAGGTGCTATTAAACTGCACTTCATCTGCGTCCTGCGCGATTGCAAGGGGGCTAAAACCAAGCGAGAACGCCACAGCCAGAGGCGTCGGTTTAAAATAGCAGGAACGAATCATCAAGAACCCCGTTCTATTCCATTACTGTTTACAGGGCGGCGATAACACAATGAATACCGCATTAATTAATTTATTTTTTATTAGGATCCACAGGACGTAGAGCGCCGTAGTCATTGATAATCATCGGGTACCAGCGGGTGGTCGCACGGTCCAGCGACCAGGTATGAGTTTCACCTGGCGTTAACATGCCGCCTGCGCCAATATTTTTTTCCCCTTTTTCATCTTCTGAAAAGTAGGCTACCGTCACGTGATATGGGGTGGCGTTATGCGCGGTGACTTTATTTCCCTGGCGCTTCCAGACAACGTTTTCCGGGGCATCACTCGCGTTTTTAATCAGATTTTTGGGGCGATAGAAAAGTTTCAGACGAGAACGAAAAGCCATTGATAGCAGGTTTTTCTCTGCTAGTTCGCCTTTAACCATGGGGGGAACCTCCAGAACGTTAAGATAAAAAATAGACTCTTTATCCTGCGGTAACGTTTCGCCTGTAAAACGAATACGCAACGTCTGTCCTTTTCCGGCATTAACACGGTTAATCGGCGGGGTTAGCAAAAAAGGAGCTTTTGCCGTATCCGGGGTTGAATTTTGATCGCCATTATCCACCCAGGATTGAATAAGTACCGGCGAACTCCCCTTATTTTCCATTTTCACGGTCACTTCCCGCTCGGTTGCCGGGTAAATAACGCGCGTTCCTGAGATAACCACTGAGCCACAGGCAGGAAAGGCCGCAGTTATAACAAGCAGCATAGTGAGAATGCTTTTTTTCATTACGGAATCCCTCCTGTTAACCGATGGAATTCCTTCCATCGGTGATTTCATATGTCATCCAATGACGATAAATTTACTGATAGTTAATGCTAAAATTCACGTTACTGGTTACTGCCCCCGGAGTCGTTGCGCCTGTCGCGTAATATTGAACAGCATAAGGCAGGATAGTCGTTCCTGTGCTCGCCCCAGTAGTATTCGGAATAACAACCTGAGTATTGGTTGAACTCTGCGAGTTATGGCCCACCTTAATAGCGCTATCGCTTTGGACATCAACCAACTGTAGCTGGACGTTACCAGCGCCGCTTGAAGTCGTATTCACCAGATTATTGGTGACGCTGTCTACAGTTGCACCACCTTCAAAGTAAGCGGCTGCCGTAGAAGTGGTTACCAGGCCAGTACAGCCAGAAAGCTCGATATTAAATTGCGTACGTCCACCAGTAGTGCCCGCAGTCGCCAAAGATGCGGTTGAAAGTGTCGGTAATACGACCGTAGCCGGGGAAGCTGCGCCATCAACAGCGATCTGGCAGGTCGCGTCGGTTAGCTTGCCCTGGAAGTTGATTTGCCCATCAGTCGCCTGAGCGCCCGCCGCAACCAGGCAAGAAACAACCGCAGTAGATAATAATAAACGTTTCATATTTAACTCCATGTTAAAAAATCCCTGGATAAGGGAGCATCATTTATAGATAAGCACTCTTTCTAGAGGGTAAACCGTCAAAGCAGACTATCCATAACGGTCAACTATTTATTAGTGCCAATACAAAAATATTAGCTACTAACAAAACGGCCATGAGGTCTGATTTATTTACAGACTAAATATCATCACAATTAATAATTAAGGCTGATAAAGTATTTTTATATTCCCAGAGGTAATTCTGTATCCTTTTCCGGCAATTCGCTCAATCATATTATCCTGCACACCGGCTAACTGCAGGTTTTGTTTTAAAGCCGTCATCACTTGCACTAATCTGGAATGCGAAGAACTCAGTCCATTTTTATCCCAGACGTGATGCATGATGTCATTATCGGTAATAATCTCTTTCTGATGTTGCATGAGAAGAAAGAATAAAAGATTAGACATCGTACTACGTAAAACAATAGGGCTCTCTCTCTGTAACTGACGAGAAACGTTAACTATTTTAAGTGGGCTATCAAAACAAAAAATTGCATCATCAATAAGAAAACCAAAAACAGAGAATGGCATTCACATATCCTTATATAATCATCCGTAATTATACATCAAGTGAATATAAGTATTTCCTGGTACGCACTAATAATAATCTTAATGTTCTTCGGTGATTATAATCTTAATATTAAATAAACCTCAACCCGCATCACATTTAGCTATAAACACTGTCAAATCACGAAAAACAAGAACAAAAAACCACAATCAAATGTAAAACCAAAAACAAACCCTCTTAAAAATTGAAGAATAATCTTAAAGATGTAACGAAAAATACTAAAAACATAAAACTTTATTTTTTGAAAAATCAGGATAAAAATCTAAAATTATATAAATTTCGTTTTAAAACAAAGAATTAAATAAAAATGAGATTGTGAAGTAGAAATGTGAACTAATTTTATTTAGTGTGACAAAAAACAAGTCATTCACAAGAAAAATCTCATGCACAAATACATATTTATAATTTATAAAAAATAAATTCTCTTCGCGGATATTATTCTTAGGGGGCAAAATCGCCCCCTCAGGTTTCAAACAAACGTCAAATCTGAATGGTAATTTTGACGCCAAAGCACGCCTCACTCCGTAATAACAAACCGCGTTGGCGTAAAGCAGTTCAGCAGCCGATGCACCAGAAAGACCATGGTCAGCGTCACCACCAGGGCAGCAGTTACCGAGGTGATGCGATAGAGATCGCTGAACACCAAGTCCTGGTCCGGATGCAGGTTCTGGCCGAACATGATGCCGATGGTGGTAATGCTGGCGAAGCCAACGCCAGCGCCGACTTTCTCCATCACGTGCAGGCGGGCGCTAAACGCCAGACCGAGGCCAATCAGCGGCATCATCAGCACCATATGGTTGCTGAAATCATAGATAATTAACTGCACCAGCAGAATATAGAGACAGGCCAGCATTACGCCCACCACGCGCCAGATCGAGCTGATCACCGCGCCGCGATAGTGCATCGGGAAGAGAATTAAAATCCCCGCCATCAGCGCCGACAGGGAATCACTCAAATCGCAGACCTGAAAAATCACAAAGATCATCGTCGCCACGCTGCCGGAAAGCAGCGATTCATGGCGAATACGGGCGGCATCTTTTTCAATGCGCGGCGGCGGTTTGCGCGGTTCCACATCCGGAATGAAGTAGTTCAGCAGCGCGCTGAGGGCTACCGCCATCACGCAGGCCTCCATGTTGGAGAACATCAGCGTGTGCCAGTTGCTGGTGGGATAGCTCATAAAGTTGAGCATAGTGCTCTGACACACCACGCCCATCGACCCCAGCAGAAACAGCGGTCCCTGGCTCATAAAGCGAAAGCGCATCACGTACAGGCCAAACACGACCAACGTCATGATCACCGGCCACTGCGAAAGATAGCCGACGATCAGCACCATTTCGACGCAGTTCACCGCTGCGCTAAACACAAACTGCCGCGCCACGTGGCGGTTAAATACCGGCACCAGCGACAGCAGCATCAGCGGATACACGACGAAAAAGACGCCATACTGCACATCGTAGAAGGTCGAAATGCTCAGCGCGATAGTTCCGGCGACGGCGATACGTAGGGTCTGGCGAAAATCATTCGCCGTGTAGACGATGTTGCCGTGCGGAGTGAAGACCCGCGCCAGGGTGTTAATAGACATAGTGCAGCAGGCTCACCAGATGGATCTGCGCCCCAGCAAATGTGCGGGCAAACGGGCCATCGCTATTATACAGCTGCACCGTGGCGCGCGCGCCGGTGGGCAGCGGCTTGTCCAGCGGCTCATCGAGCGCTACGTGAATACGCATACGCTGCGCATCACGCACCCAGCGGGTGGACTACTCCGGCTGCGACAGCTGGCCGTTGACCTCTTCCTGCCCGGCCAGAATCCCGGCATCGCTGCTGGTGACGCGCGCTTTAAAAACTTTACCCGGCAGCGCATCAAACACCACCGCCGCATCGGTATTCACGCCGGTGTGGCGCAGGCTCTTCTCACGAAAATCAGCGACGATATCGGTGTGATTGCTCACCAGCGCCAGCAACGGCGTGGCGGCGGTGGCGTACAGTCCGGGGTTGAGCTGAAGGTTGCTCACCATGCCGTCAGTTTCGGCGCGGACCTGCGTCCAGCCGAAGTTAAGCTGCGCCTCTTCCAGCGCATTGCGATACTTTTGCAGCGTCACGTTGCGCGCATCATCGCGTTCGCCGCGCTGGATCAGCAGGTTCTGGATGCTGGCGCTGAGCGCGCTGACCGACTGCTCGCTGGTTTGCCAGGTGGTGCGCACCTTATCCAGGTCCGACTGTGAGACGTTCTGCATGGTGCTCAGCCGCTGATATCGGTCGAGGGTAACCTTGTCATTTCGCGCGGTGTACTGGGCGGTGCGCAGGTTGGCGCGGGCAGAGGCGATCTGTGCGTCCAGTTGCTGGTTGCTCAGCTTAGCCTGCTCAAGGGCGATCTGCGCCGCTTCAACTTTGTTGATAAACGGCGTCGGGTCCAGCTCATAGAGCAGGTCGCCCTTCTTCACCTGGCTGTTGTTATGGACATAGACATGGGAGACATAGCCGGAGACGCGCGACGAGACCGGGGTCACCACGCGCATCACGGTGGAGTCCGGGGTGAGCGGGATCCAGATATCGGCAACGATAAACCAGGCGAATATCGCCAGGAACGCGGCAATACTCACCCTTACCCAACGGGCAAACTTCTGTTCAGGGGTCATCATAGTTTTTTAGATCTTATTATCTTCTTCGCGGATAGTCCGCAGATTGCAGGCGATGTGATTTAACGTAGCGCTGAAGGTGGCGAGTTCCGCCTCGGGAATGGTTCGGGTGACGCGATTTTGATAAGTCTCAATCACGCGGTTCAGCTCTTCCAGCCTCGAGCGGCCTTCCGCCGTCAGCGTCAGCAGGCGTATACGTTTGTCATAGGGCGATGTGGAACGCATCAGATAGCCCTGCTTTTCCAGCTGCGTGAGGGTGCGCATCAGCGGCGGCAGTTCAATGCCCTGCACCTCCGCCAGTTCGCTGACCGAGACGTTATCCCCCAGCTGATGCAGCTGCATCAGCACCGTCCAGCTTGACTGGGTCAGGCCGGTATCGGTAATGGCAGAATCGATAATCGCGCGCCACTGGCGCACCACCATCGCCATACGCATCCCCATCGGGCGGCGAGCAAACAGGTCGTCTTCGGTCATCTTCTTTTCCTCATTTAACGATAAGGAAAATAATACTTATCAGGGTAAGTATCAAGAAACGAAGAGTAGAGAAGCATGAAATGATAAATTATGTGAATGTAAATTCCCGATGGAGTATCGGTTTGGTTTGGTAGCCCGGACAGGCGCGTCAAGCGCCGCCTCCGGGAAAACCCCGGTAGCGCTGACGCTTACCGAGGCGACGAACGCGCGCGGGGTGAAAAACCGCATGTTTTAATTGATCTGATCCCGTCTTAATCCGACGTCTCTCAGCTGTTCATCGCTCATTCGCTGCAAAACTCGTCGCGTTTGCATCCGAAGCCACCATTTTCTGATCGCCCGCCCTAAAAATACCAAGCCGATAAACGGCTGTTTTGCCCGGTTCTCGTGAAATTCCATCCTCTGCCTCCTCGCCTTGCCAGAGGCTTTATCTTCGCGGATCCGGGGCCAGACAATACAGATTCACAAAACACTTTTCTTTAACATACAGATTGATTAAAACGATATCTGCGTGCGGTTTTCACCGCCCATCTGTACTGGTTTATCCATCTGTATGGCAACAAAAAGGGATACAGCATGACTCGCTACCAACATCTGGCCAATTTGCTGGCTGAACGTATTGAACAAGGGCTGTATCGCCACGGCGAAAAGCTACCCTCAGTGCGCAGCCTGAGCCAGGAGCACGGCGTCAGCATCAGCACCGTCCAGCAGGCTTATCAGACGCTGGAACAGCGCCAGCTGATCACCCCGCAGCCGCGATCCGGCTATTTCGTTGCCCCGCAAAAAGCCCAGCCGCCGGTACCGCCGATGTCGCGCCCGGTACAACGCCCGGTGGAAATAACCCAGTGGGATCAGGTGCTGAACATGCTCGACGCCCGCAATGACAAAACCATTATCCCGTTCGGCGGCGGCTCACCGGACGTATCTCAGCCGAGTTTAAAACCGCTATGGCGCGAGCTCAGCCGGGTGATCCAGCATAATATTATCGACGTGCTGAGCTACGATGAGCTGGCCGGACGCCGCGAGCTGCGCGAGCAGATCGCCCGCCTGATGCTCGATGGCGGTTCCGTCGTCACCGCCGACGAGCTGGTGATCACCAGCGGCTGCCACAGCGCGCTGTCGCTGGCCCTGCTCGCGGTGTGTCAGCCCGGTGATATCGTTGCCGTCGAATCCCCTTGCTATTACGGCACCATGCAGATGCTGCGCGGCCTGGGGATCAAAGCCATTGAGATCCCCACCGATCCGAACAGCGGGATCAGCATTGAAGCTTTAGAACTAGCGCTCGAGCAGTGGCCAATCAAAGGGGTCATTCTGGTGCCGAACTGCAACAACCCGCTGGGGTTTATCATGCCGGATGCCCGCAAACGCGCCGTGCTGTGCCTCGCCCAGCGCCACGATATCGTGATTTTTGAGGATGATATTTACGGCGAGCTGGCGACCGACTACCCGCGCCCGCGCACCATTCATTCATGGGATATCGACGGCCGGGTCATACTCTGTAGCTCGTTTACCAAAACCATCGCGCCCGGCCTGCGCATCGGCTGGGTCGCCCCGGGCCGCTACTACGATCGCCTGTTGCAGATGAAATACGCCGCCAGCGGCACCAACGTCCCCTCAACTCAACTGGCGGCCTCCACCTTTATTCGCGAAGGCCACTATCACCGCCACGTGCGAAGAATGCGGCAGATCTACCAGCGCAATATGGAGATTTACACCTGCTGGCTGCGGGAATATTTTCCCTGTGGCATCTGCGTCACCCGCCCAACCGGCGGCTTTATGCTGTGGGTCGAACTGCCCGAGCAGGTGGATATGGTCTGCGTCGCCAAACAGCTGTGCCGCATGAAGATCCAGGTCGCGCCGGGATCGCTGTTTTCGGCTTCAGGGAAGTATCGTAACTGCTTAAGGATCAACTGCGCCCTGCCGCCGATCGAGAAGCATCGGGAGGTGATGGTGCAGCTGGGCATGGCGGTGAAAGTGGCGATGGAGTGAGTAATAATTTCAACTGACTGGAAAAATATATGCGAAGTAACCTAAAATCATTTTTGATAAATGCATTAAAAATTATTCCGGGGTATGATTTTCTCTCGGAAATGTATATATTCATTAAACACCCCGAAATATATGACGGCAACAATGAATATGCTCCACTTGTAAACTCTGGCGCTAATCTATTAAAATCCATATTAATTGTAGGATCATTGATAACTGCATTCACTTTTCTTTCAATTAAATCAGCTCCCATAACTAGCTTTAAATTAATATTCAATCAACTATATTGGTATATTCTTTTGTTAATCCAACCTATAAAGTTTGGAGTCTTTTTCTGGCTGTGTATGTCCACAGCAACTCGATTTAAAAAAAATGTGTGCCATAGTGTTTATTTTTTTCAGGTACTTCAAACCTACGCGGTTATTAATGTAATAATATTCTTCTTGTTTTGTATAGCAATCAACAGAATTTTCCTTACTGGAGATTTTAACAGACCATCTGGCAACATTGATCTAATGATAGGTTTTATATTGGCATTACTTGTTCTTATACTTACATTCAGATTATTAATAGCTCCATCATTTCATTACTTGTCGATGTATTACAAAAAACCATCCAGTGCAATTATCCTACTCTTATCAATTAGCATTTCTTATTATTTAGCCAATCAAATGAAATTAGTAGACGGAAAGAGAATCGTGAACAAAAAAGAATTCTGCGAATTATCTTATGATTTAAAAATAAATCCCTCACACATTAATAAAATCGATAAAAACCTATACCTGAATGAGTGTATAAATATCTTCTCCCGGAATTGATAATTATGTAAAATCAGAAGGTTCCTGTTCACGTAAAGAGAGAACTATGGCTGACCTGAACCTGAGTACCCTGACGGAAGCAGACATCATCACCAAACGCGTTATGCCCGCCATCCTTGATGCTGGCTGGAACGACACAACGCAAATCAGACAAGAGGTCAAACTCCGGGACGGTAAGGTCATCGTGCGCGGCAAAGTCGCGGCGCGTAGAACGGTGAAATCCGCCGATATCGTGCTGTATCACAAACCGGGGATTCCACTGGCGGTCATTGAAGCCAAAGCCAACAAACACGAAATCGGCAAAGGGATGCAACAAGGGATCGAGTACGCGCGCCTGTTGGATGTTCCTTTCGTCTTCGCCACTAACGGCGACGGTTTTATTTTCCGCGATGCCACGGCAACTGAAGGCGAGCTGCTCGAAAAACACATTACTCTGGATGAGTTCCCATCCCCGGCCGAACTCTGGCATAAGCTCTGCGTCTGGAAAGGCTACACCGCCGCCCAACTCCCGGTGATTACTCAGGACTACTACGACGACGGCAGCGGCAAAGCGCCGCGTTATTACCAGCTACAGGCCATCAATAAAACCATTGAAGCCGTTTCCGCCGGGCAGAACCGCGTTCTGCTGGTGATGGCAACCGGAACGGGGAAAACCTACACCGCCTTCCAGATCATCTGGCGCTTATGGAAAGCGAAAAGTAAAAAGCGGATCCTGTTTCTCGCCGATCGCAACATTCTGGTCGATCAGACCAAAAACAACGATTTCCTGCCGTTTGGCACGGCGATGACCAAGGTCACCGGGCGTACCATCGATCCGGCATTTGAAATCCATCTCGCGCTGTATCAGGCCATTACCGGCCCGGAAGAAGATCAAAAAGCCTTTAAACAGGTGGCGCCGGATTTCTTTGACCTGATTGTGATCGACGAATGCCATCGCGGCAGCGCCTCGGAAGACAGCGCGTGGCGCGAAATCCTCGACTATTTCAGCGCCGCCACGCAGATTGGCTTAACCGCCACACCAAAAGAGACTCATGAAGTCTCCAGCACCGATTACTTCGGCGATCCGGTATATATCTACTCGCTGAAAGAAGGCATCGAGGACGGCTTCCTTGCCCCTTATAAAGTGGTGCGCGTCGATATCGATGTCGATCTCCAGGGCTGGCGTCCCACCAAAGGCCAGACGGATAAAAACGGCGAGCTGATCGACGACCGTATCTACAACCAGAAAGATTTTGACCGCACGATGGTGATTGATGAACGCACCGAACTGGTGGCGAAAACCATTACCGATTACCTCAAGCGCACCAACCCGATGGATAAAACCATCATTTTCTGTAACGACATCGATCACGCGGAGCGCATGCGCCGCGCGCTGGTCAATCTCAACCCGGAACAGGTCAAAAAGAACGACAAGTACGTGATGAAAATCACCGGCGATGACGACATTGGCAAAGCCCAGCTGGATAACTTTATTAACCCCAAAAAAGAGTATCCGGTTATCGCCACCACCTCCGAGCTGATGACCACCGGCGTGGATGCCAAAACCTGCAAACTGGTGGTGCTGGACCAAAACATTCAGTCGATGACCAAATTCAAGCAGATCATCGGCCGCGGCACCCGCATCGATGAACGCTACGGCAAGCTATGGTTCACCATCCTCGACTTCAAAAAGGCTACCGAACTGTTCGCCGACGAACGCTTCGACGGCATCCCGGAAAAGGTGATGGACACCACGCCGGAAGATATCGCCGACCCGGACTCTGATTTTGAAGAGCAGTTCGACGAGCACGAAGAAGAGACTGAAGATGACATCACCGGTGCCGATGAAGATCCCGCGCCGTATACCGTCACCGGTGCAGACGATGTCGGCCCGCTGCCGGAAGACGATGAAAACAAAGTGCGCAAGTTTCACGTCAACGGCGTCGCCGTCGGCGTAATTGCCCAGCGCGTGCAGTATTACGATGCTGATGGCAAGCTGGTCACCGAATCCTTCAAAGATTACACCCGCAAAACGCTGCTCAAAGAGTACGCCTCGCTGGATGATTTCACCCGCAAATGGCAGGGCGCCGAGCGCAAAGAGGCCATCATCAAGGAGCTGGAGCAGCAGGGGATTATCTGGGAAGTGCTGGCGGAAGAGGTCGGTAAAGAGCTCGACCCGTTCGACATGCTGTGCCACGTGGTGTATGGTCAGCCGCCGTTAACCCGCAAAGAGCGGGCAGAGAACGTGCGTAAACGCAACTACTTCACCAAATACTCCGACGCCGCGCAGGCGGTGCTGAATACGCTGCTGGATAAATACGCCGACGCGGGCGTGCAGGAAATAGAGAGTATTCAGGTGCTGAAGCTCAAGCCGTTCGACAGCATGGGTACGCTGCCGGAGATCATTAAAAGCGGATTCGGCGACCGTAACGGGTATAATCAGGCCATCAGCGAGCTGGAGAGCGAAATCTACCACTTACCGCCCCGCTCCGCGTAACCACTCCCCTTTTGCGCCTTCTGCTGCCACCGCGTAGCAGAAGGCCTTATTGTTAATGAAACATGGAACACATCATGTCAATCAGCTCAGTTATCAAATCCTTACAGGACATTATGCGCAAAGACGCCGGCGTGGACGGCGATGCGCAGCGCCTCGGCCAGCTCTCCTGGCTGCTGTTTCTGAAAATCTTTGACGCCCAGGAAGAGGCGCTGGAACTGGAGCAGGATAACTATCAGTACCCGATCCCGCAGCGCTACCTGTGGCGCACCTGGGCGGCGAACGCCGAAGGCATTACCGGCGATTCCCTGCTGGAGTTCGTCAACGATGACCTGTTCCCGGCGCTGAAAAACCTCACCGCGCCTATCGATAAAAACCCGCGTGGCTTTGTGGTCAGACAGGCGTTCAGCGATGCCTATAACTACATGAAAAACGGCACCCTGCTGCGTCAGGTGATCAACAAGCTCAACGAAATCGACTTCACCAGCGCCAGCGAACGCCACCTGTTCGGGGACATTTACGAACAGATCCTCAAAGATCTGCAATCGGCGGGCAATGCCGGTGAGTTTTATACCCCGCGCGCCGTCACCCGCTTTATGGTCGATCGCGTTGATCCGAAGCTCGGCGAGTCAATTATGGACCCGGCCTGCGGCACCGGCGGCTTCCTCGCCTGCGCGTTCGATCACGTAAAAAACAACTACGTGAAGAGCGTGGCCGATCACCAGACACTGCAACAGCAGATCCACGGCGTAGAGAAAAAACAGCTCCCGCACCTGCTGGCGACCACCAATATGCTGCTGCACGGCATCGAAGTGCCGGTGCAAATTCGTCACGACAACACCCTCAACAAGCCGCTGTCGTCGTGGGATGAACAGCTGAATGTGATCGTCACCAACCCGCCGTTCGGCGGCACCGAAGAAGACGGTATCGAGAAGAACTTCCCGGCAGAGATGCAGACTCGCGAAACGGCGGATCTGTTCCTGCAACTGATCGTTGAAGTGCTGGCGAAAAACGGCCGCGCGGCGGTGGTACTGCCGGACGGTACGCTGTTTGGCGAAGGCGTGAAAACCAAAATTAAAAAGCTCCTCACCGAGGAGTGCAACCTGCACACCATCGTGCGTCTGCCGAACGGCGTGTTTAACCCGTACACCGGGATCAAAACCAACCTGCTGTTCTTTACCAAAGGCCAGCCGACCAAAGACATCTGGTTCTACGAGCACCCGTACCCGGCGGGCGTGAAGAACTACAGCAAAACCAAACCAATGAAGTTTGAAGAATTCCAGGCCGAGATCGACTGGTGGGGCAACGAGGCCGACGGCTTCGCCAGCCGCGTCGAGAACGAGCAGGCGTGGAAGGTCAGCATCGACGAGGTGATTGCCCGCAACTTTAACCTCGATATCAAGAACCCGCACCAGGCGGAAACCGTCAGCCACGATCCGGATGAACTGTTGGCGCAATATGCCAAACAGCAGGAAGCGATCCAGACCCTGCGCCACCAGCTGCGCGATATCCTCGGCGCGGCGCTCTCCGGTAAGGAGGCCAACTGATGGCGGTGGAAAAACTGATTGTCGACCATATCGACACCTGGACCACGGCGCTGCAAACCCGCTCCACGGCGGGGCGCGGCAGTTCGGGTAAGATTGACTTGTACGGCATTAAGAAGCTGCGCGAGCTGATTCTGGAGCTGGCGGTGCGCGGCAAGCTGGTGCCGCAGGATCCGAACGATGAACCGGCGTCGGAGCTGCTAAAACGTATTGCGGCGGAAAAGGCCGAGCTGGTGAAGCAGGGGAAAATTAAAAAGCCCAAGCCGCTGCCGGAGATTAGCGAGGAGGAGAAACCGTTTGAGCTACCGATGGGGTGGGAGTGGGCGCGATTACCACAAATATATATCCCTCAGTCAGAATCATCACATAAAGTTAAGTCATCTGATATTATAGATGAAGGCTGTCACCCTGTTATTGAACAAAATGCTGAGTTTATATCTGGTTACTCTAACAGCTCAGAGCTCTTAATTAAGATCAACAATCCCGTTATAATATTTGGCGATCATACTAGAAATTTAAAGTATATTGATTTTGATTTTATCGTGGGCGCTGATGGTGTGAAAATACTTTCACCCCTTATTATTAATGAAAGATATTTTTACTGGCAGCTTAAATCTTTTAAAATTGAATCAAGGGGGTATTCTAGGCATTATAAAATGTTAAATGAGAAATTATTTTCTCTACCACCTTTATTTGAACAAATCCGAATAGTAACTAAGCTCGAAGAGCTGATGTCCCTCTGCGACCAACTGGAGCAGCACTCCCTGACCAGTCTGGACACCCATCAACAGCTGGTTGAAACCCTGCTAACCACGCTAACCGACAGCCAGAACGCCGAAGAACTGGCCGAAAACTGGGCGCGTATCAGCGAGCATTTCGACACGCTGTTTACCACCGAAGCCAGTATTGACGCCTTAAAACAGACCATTCTGCAACTGGCGGTGATGGGCAAACTGGTGCCGCAGGATCCGAACGACGAACCGGCTTCTGAACTGCTCAAACGTATTGCGCAGGAAAAAGCACAATTGGTAAAAGACGGGAAAATTAAAAAACAAAAACCGTTGCCGCCAATTAGTGATGAGGAAAAACCGTTTGCACTGCCGGATGGATGGGAATGGTGCCGTATTGGCAATTACAGTATATCAACAGAATATGGTTTATCTCATAAAACATTTATTTCTGATATTGGCGTACCTGTATTCAAGATGGGAGATATCCAGAATGGTAAAGTTATAATAGGTAATCAACAAGTTGTCGACAACTCAATAGAAGAATTACCATTCTTATATCTTGAATACGATGATATCTTATACAATAGGACTAACAGTGCTGATCTAGTGGGTAAAACAGGAATTTTCAAAGGTGAGAACAATATATTCTCATTTGCTTCGTATTTAATAAGAATAAGAACAATTAAGGTTGATGCTATTCCTGACTTCCTAAATCTAAATATGCAAGCACCTCTTTTTAGAAAATATCAAATTATGCCATATGTAAAACAACAATGTGGGCAAGCGAATGTTAATGGAACTATTATGAAAAATATGCTGGTAGCAATAGCACCTCAAAAAGAACAACAACGCATAATTGACAAATTATCTGAATTTATTGATTTATTAGAAATGATCAAAATTCGGATTAAAAACGCCCAGCAAACCCAACTCCACCTGGCCGACGCCCTCACCGACGCGGCCATAAATTAACCCGCCCCCAGAAACCAATAAAGCGGCTAAATAGCCGCTTTATTCCCATCACCAGTAATAATCTTTCCCTTCATCCACGTCGTTATTTTCATTCATTTTCAGCTGGACTTTCCTTCTATTCCCTGATGATATGTACAGGTATTTTTCGCAAGGTGCCCGTGCTGGAACACGAGCGCCTCGCTAATCACAATCACTATTTCAGGAGAATAGCCATCATGACTACCCCGCATTCTATTGCAGAATTCACCGTTCCAGAAGTCTTCCCGGAAAATAACCGTAAAGGTACCGTCAGTTACGCGAGCCGCTTTGAAGATCATCAGCATATCCCGGCGATTATCATGAAAGGCCAGTGGCTGGAAGCTGCCGGTTTTGCCACCGGCACCAAAATTGATATCAAAGTGATGGAAGGCTGTATCGTGCTAACGGCAAAGCAGCCGGAGCCGGAAGAGCCCGCATTGCTACAGTCGCTGCGCCGGGTGTCTAAATTGTCCGCGCGTAAGCAGCGTCAGGTGCAGGAGTTTATCGCCGTCATTGCCGATAAGCCCCGCAAGCGGAAACCATAAAACCAGCTATCCGGCAGCCTCCGCGCTGCCGGGTTGACATCGAGGCTAAACCGCCGCGCTATCCATCTGTTTTTCAAACGCCTGGCGAATCAGCCCCATCACATACGGCAGCTGAGCAATATCGCTGAAACCGACCTCTACATCACCATTGCCCCAGCGACCAAGATCCGTTACATCTTTTGCCATCCCTTTCGGGTCAACCAGCTCATGGAATGGCATATTCAGCGACAGGCGCAGTCGGCTTTTCTGCGGTACCACGTCGACAAAATTGGTCTCTGCCTTGAAAGCAATATACAGCTTCAGCACGTCCTGGGTGATGCTTGCATCCAGCTTTAAAATTTCCGGCGCCAGCTGGTCAAACAGTATCCGGCTGTGCGAACCAACTTCCAGTTGATGGAAGTCCGTCAGGCTGTAGTTCATGGTTTTTTCTGGCTGCTGGCGATACTGGCTCAGCACCTCTTCACTCAGTGCAGGCGCGCACCAGACCTGAACGGCACGCTTCGCCAGACGCTCGGCCCGCGCGTCCATCGCTGCTTCATCCCATTTCTCGGACTGCCCTAATCCGGCGTTTAAATGCAACGGACTTTGTTTAAAGCCACCCTCAATATCGCGTTTTTCCACAAAGGCTTTATCGCTGTAACGCGAGTTATAGCCGGTTAACGTCAGGTTCCCCAGCGTATGTAGCCGCTCTTTATGTATTTGCTCCCAGTCGCTGCCCAATTCTTCACGCCATTTTGCCGACAGATTTTCATTCTGCGGCATAATGTGTTCAATCGTATATTCATCCACCGCTACGCGCTCTTTACGCTGATAATTTTCCAGGCGACGTAGCCAGTAACTGCGGCTGCGGAAGTTATACAGATCGCGCTCTTTTAATTTAAGGCTGAATTCATCATCATCCGGAAAACGTCGGTAGCTCGGCAGTTCCAGTAAATGCGCCTGAATACTTTCCAGATAGTTTTCTTTATTCAGTACCCGATAAAACGTGGCGAAGGTTTTATTTAGCGAGTTAGTGGGAATGGCGCACACCGCGCGGCGGAAAACATACGACTCAATCAGTCTTATTGCATCCAGGAAATCATCGCGCGATAAATCACCCTCACGGTAATCGTGATACAACACCAGCAGGAACGGATAGGCAACATCAACTTTTAATTCCCGCAAATCCTGAAACGCAATCGCGAGTAGTTTATCGCTTTCTTTGCCCAGCGCCATCGCACAAAAATATTCCGCATAGCGTTGAATATCCGCCACCAGCGCATCGACACCCGCTTCGGCGATAGCCTGGCTACGCGCATGCAGTTTAAAGGCGTCATAAACTTCATCGGTACGGGGAATATCCCCTGTTTTGACCGTCAGATAATGGCGCATAAAGCTATCGAAATATTCACTGTAGCCTTTCTGCCCGAAGGCAATTTCCATCGGCCGCCAGTGGTCATCATACAGCCGCGTCTGATGCTCCGGCTCCAGCCCCATCAGAATAAAGTTACGCACTAAATCGGCCTGGCTGAGCGCTTTCCCTGTGGAGTTCATGCTTTCAAAGATCAGTTGCGGATTGTCCTGCCCGCGATTGAGCGCCACGTCGACAATCAATAGCTTTGATAACCCGCGACACAGCGAAATCAGGTCATCGCCTAATTTACTGATTTGCTCATCGAAGAATTCAAAATTAGCCGCGATACGCTGCGAACCGTTTTCAGGCAGCGGTTTTTGCTTAATCAGCGCCAGCAGGCTGTCTTTATCGGTCTCCGTCAGCAGCAACTTATAGCCTCTCTCCCCGGATTCATAAGGGTTGAGCAAATAGTAATTGCGTAATTTCATGGCGGAGAAGCCGTCAATCAGCTCTTCATCACCAAGGTGACGGGATAGCGATTCAAGCAGCAGCATTGCAGTAGTCAGACGCTGCTGACCATCAATAACCAGCAGCGGAGAAATCCCCGAAACCTGATACAGCCCCTGCTCAATATAAACAACGGAGCCAATAAAATGGGCCGAAATATCATCACGCTGCCCGGCACGAAGAATATCGTCCCAAAGCTGGCGGCATTGCTGCTCAGACCATGAATAGGTGCGTTGATAGTTCGGGATAACAAATTGCTGTGAGCGTTTGAGAAAATCAAATAATCGGGCTTCTGTGGCTTTCATTTTTAGCATTCTCTTCCGTGAAGCATTAAGTACAACAATAATAACCACGCCCATTAATAAGTTAAATGTAAATACTGATTACAGGGCAGGATTGTGAACCGGCACAGAGCATTTCAGCTGCCTGCAGGTCTGGACGTTAATCGCCACCTCAAGGGAACAACGCACAATGCAGCTTCAGGTTTCCTTCCCGGTGGCGCTGCGCTGACCGGGCTACAGGTATCCAACCATCTGCGGACCCGTAGCCCGGAAAAGGTGCGTCAAGCACCGCCTCCGGGGAAACATAAGGCAGGTTATTTCTTATTAAGATCGCGAATCATCGCTTCTCTTAAGATTGCATTCAAGCGGGTTTGGTAGCCTTTCCCAGGTCGTTTTAGCCACTCCATAACATCAGCATCAATACGTACAGAAGCCTGCGTTTTTAGCGGTCGATAAAATTTACCGCGTACCGCATCTGACCACTGTTCATCCTCTGTTGCCGGGATATCACTGTAATCAATTTCATCATCCGTTTTCTTCGCCAGCGCTTTAAGTTCAGCATCTCGCTCGACTGTAAGCCCAGCCGGGTTATCGCGTTTATGTTTAACCATGTTCATAACGATTCCTCTCTTTGCTGTTCGCCTTCCGGGCGCTGATGATACGAACGACCTCTGTTCCGCTTTCAAAACGGATTGTATATACAAAAAAGTACAGACAATTATCTGGAGATAAGAATGTCAACGTTGGAAAAAACCTCACATTTTTAAAGCAGGATTTGTAAAGGTTCTCCCGGTGGCGCTGCGCTGACCGGGCTACGGGTTCACTGCCGTCTGCGGGCCGGTAGCCCGGACAGGCGCGTCAAGCGCCGCCTCCGGGGAAACAACGCGCAATTTAGCTCCAGCCGTCCGCTAGTCCTCGCCAAAAAACACCATGCCTTTATAGGGTTTCTCCCGGCAGGCTGCCAGGCGCTGGGCGAGGCTGCCGACGTGCAGCTCCAGCTTATGACCGTCCGGGTCGAGGAAATAGTGCGATGCGCCTTCGCTTTTATTCGTTTTCCATACCGGGACGCCAGCCGCATTCAAGCGCTCGGCAAAACCCGCAAAGTTCTCTTGCGCAATACTAAACGCGTAATGGGTATAATCGCTCTCCTCCGGCGGGGTGACCTGCCGCTGCGGATCCAGCGACAGGCACAGCCACAGATCGCCGCAGGAGAGATACGCGCCGTTATCCCACTGTGCGTGCAGCGTCATCCCCAGAAGCTGCTGATAAAACGCTACGCTCGGCGCCAGCTGGCTGACCGCCAGGGTCAGGTGATTTAATCCGCTTAACATGACTTATCCTCTAATGACATGACAATTTGCTGGCGCAGCCACCGATGCGCCGGGTCGCGGTGCCAGCGCTCGTGCCACAGCATCAGCATATCAAACCCGGCCACCGCCATCGGCGGTTCGACCACCGTCAGGCCACCTGCTCCACGCACCAGACGCTCCGGCAGCACCGCCACCAGCTCGCTATTGCGCAGCGTCTCCAGCATAAACAGGAAATGTGGCACCGAGAGGACAACCCGCCGCGCCAGACCGAGGTTCGCCAGCGCGGTATCGGTTGCCGCGCTGAATCCCCCACCGTCCGGCGAGACGATCACCTGATCCAACTGGCAGAACTGCTCCAGACTTAACGCGGATTGCAGCGCCGGATGCCCCGCTCTGCCCGCCAGCACGTAGCGTTCGCGAAACAGCAAACGCTGATGCAACCCCGGCGGCGCGCCGTCATGAGTATGGAAAAACAGATCTACTTCATCGCGATCCGCCTGCTGAATCAACCGCGAGGGCTGTAGTTCAAACACCGCCAGGCGGCTGGCCGGAGAAGCAGTGCGCAGCACGTTGAGCGCCGGCAGCAGAATCGCCGACGCCATATAGTCCGTTGCCGCCACCCGCCAGGTCTGCGCCGCCGTCGCCGGGTCAAAGGTCTGAACCGGCGCAACCGCCAACTCCAGCACCAGCAGCGCATCACGCAGCGGCCCGCGTAGCTCATCGGCGCGGGCGGTAGGCTGCATCCCACGCGGACCCGGCAGCAGCAGCGGATCGGCGAAAATCTCCCGCAACCTCGCCAGTTGAACGCTGACCGACGGCTGAGACAGATTAAGGCGCTGCGCCGCTCGGGTGACGTTGTTTTCGCTGAGCAGCACGTCGAGAGTGCGCAGCAGGTTGAGGTCCAGACGCTGAATATTAATCATCACTATACCTGTCATTAAGGTAATTCATTTCTACTATAACGCCGCGCCCTCTACTCTGCAGCTCTCCATGACTCAGAGGTGATTTCAATGAAAGTGTTACTGGTTTACGCCCATCCCGAACCGCGTTCGCTTAACGGCGCGCTGAAAGGTTTTGCCGTGCAGCATCTGCAAAATGCCGGTCACGACGTGCAGGTGTCAGATCTCTACGCCATGCGCTGGAAGGCGGGGTTTGATGCCGATGACAGCAGCGCCCCGCCGGTGGGTGATAGCTGGCGGGCAACGTTGGATTCGCAATATGCCTTCGCTCACGGTACGCAAAGTGCGGATATCACTGGCGAACAGGAGAAGCTGCTGTGGGCCGATACGGTGATTTTTCAGTTCCCGCTGTGGTGGTTTTCCATGCCTGCCATTATGAAAGGCTGGATTGACCGGGTTTACGCTTACGGGTTTGCCTACGGCGTCGGCGAGCACAGCGAAAAACACTGGGGCGATCGCTACGGTGAAGGGACGTTCGCGGGCAAACGGGCAATGCTGATCGTCACCGCAGGAGGATGGGCGGAGCACTACGCGCCGCGCGGGATTAACGGTCCTGTCGACGATATCCTGTTCCCCATTCAGCACGGAATGCTGTTCTATCCCGGCTTTGACGTGTTACCGCCGCTGGTGTTTTACCGCACCGATAAACTCGATGAGCATCGCTTTAAAACACTGCGCGATGAGCTGGCCCAACGACTGGATACCTTATCTGAAACCGCGCCAATTCCCTTCCGCCGCCAGAACCATGGCGATTACCTGATCCCTTCTCTGGCTCTGCGTCCGGAGCTGGCACCGGGTGAAAGCGGTTTAGGTATACATCTAGACCACCATTAATTTACCCCCTAAATAATTAACACCGAAGGAGCGAAGCCGCAGGTCGCGGATATTAGCATAGGCTGAAATCGGCCTGCGCCTGCGCCAGCTTTTTCGCGGCCTCCTGCAAAGGCTCGCGCAGCGTCGACATCCGCCGTTCAGACTCCAGACTAAAACGCTGTAGCTCCACCGCGCCGTTTGTTAATGCCGCTTCCAGCGCCACTCGTCGGGCGGCGAACTTCGCCTTCACCGCGTTGGTGTCGCTGAGCGGTACCGCTTCGGCCGCGTTGAAGACAAAGCGCCGTTCGCAGCTGGCCTTCCACTCCAGCACCGCCTGGGCCAGATGATTTCCAAAACCTTTAACTTTTATTAGTTTTCGTTTGCTGACATCCGCCGCAGTTTTAATACCGGACGAACGCAGCGCCGCCTTGCGTGTAGGGCCGACGCCGTGGATCGACGCAGAGGCAATCAGGCATGTTGCGAGAAATTTATTCCGTTGGCGTTCCCGCGCCGTCTTTTGCAGATCGTCAAGCTCTGCCTTTTCCGCTGCCGGCAGACCATCAAGTTCTTCTTTGCGCTGCATCAGCGCCGCACGTTTGGCCATAAAACCTTCGGGCCCGCAAGAGTGCTGCGCCTGATTGACAAGCTGACGATACGCATTTTCGGCAAGATCCATCGCCGTACGGCGCTGCCGTACTTCCTCTTTGCGCATCAGCTCACCGATATGTTTTACCCCCCAGACCGCCAGAGCGCCGCCAATCAGCGACCAGAGCCATCCCTGCGACATATAGAAAACTTTCATTGTCACAACCATTATCACGATGGCAATAAACGCCACCACGAATTGAGCGACGGTAACCGCTTTTTTCCCTGGGATATTCTGCGGTAGCGGGCGAGGCGTTACCTGATAATGTAAAGCGGAGGGAAGATTCAACGGCCGCGGCGGCGATGCTGCCGCAATCGCGCCCACCACCCTCGCCATCACAAAATTCCCCGTCGGCGTTCTGACGGTAACATTCAGATCGATAAAATAGCTCACCCCCTGATTTTCCAGCTCGCACCAGGGGCAGCGGGTTAAATGATCGGGAAAAACATGCATTGCAGAGGCGGCGCATTTTCTTAATTGCTGGCGTACCTGATCCAGCGCACTCACCCACTGCTGCGCCGTCGGACGCCCTTTTTCAACCCCTTGTTCGGTGAACGCCAGATGAAACATAGAGGCCAGCGAATGGGGAAGTATCGATATGGGAATCGAGCGCGGAGGCGGCCGAAAGCCGCGCTGCTGATTATCGCTGGCGTAAGCGTAACGAAAATGCGCAATATCCGATTCCAGCGCATTACCCGCCTCTTTTAACAACGGGATACCGGAATAAGGGTGCCGACCGCCAAACAAAACATGGAAAATAAGCAGCGCAAGGCCGAAGTTATCGTGGTTTTGTGTACGGTTAAACCCGGAGAAGGAAGGTAATGATTGCAGCTCTGGCGGGGTAAAATGCGCCACGCCGACCTCACAAAGGTGCAGCGTGCCCCGTTCATCAATCTGGAACGAATCACTGTCTATCAGGACAACTTTGCTGTCTTTCCCCACCATAAAGCTGTTCTGATTCACATCACCGACAATATGCCCGTGAGCGTGGACAGTTTCGAAAGAGGCGGCGATATTGCGAGCAACATACAGCAAAAAATCCCATGCTGAATCAGGGTAATGCTGCCGCCGATGCGCGGGGCTATAGACCATATGGATCGGCTCTTTTCCTGTGACCTTAGGCATCAGGAAGCCCACCACCCTACCTCCACGCCCGGCGTGCAGCGTTGTCTGCGGCCAGGCGATATAGCTAAAGAGCTGCTCGTCTGCTGTTGCCGCCATAAAGCTCAGCTTGGCCTGCTTCAGGTTGTCCGGCGGCGTGTGATAAATCTTGGCAACGCTGTCACGCCGTTCCGCCACCTCAAACACAGAGCCTTCGCCGCCCTTGCCTAACTCTCGCCCCAGCGTTACCGCATCGCCGGTAGATGTATATAAATGTCCTTTCATGGCACCCACAACGCCAGCACCAGCGTTTTATCATCATCCGTGCGTTCATTAACCGACGGGCTGCCCAAAAATTCGACCAACAGGTCCGGTAACATTGCCGCCTGCTGCGGTGAAACGCTGGCCATCACGTTGAAAAACGGCGTAAAAAACGGCTCATGAGGAGTATTGTCCGTAAGATTAAGCGCCAGCCGCTGGATGCCGTCGGTAAACGCCGCCACCTTCAGCGCCCGCGCTGGCATGAAATGCGTCTCCAGGACGTTCACTGCGTCTTCATCCGTCACAAACCAGGTCATATTGGCATACTCGCCGGTCATCGGTACCAGCGGAACCTCCAACCCTTCGCCGCAATCTACGGCTACGCCGCCGTCGCCAATCTGCATAATAAGCGTCGCGTTTTCCATAGAGAGTACGCCTAAAAAGGTGCAGGCATAATCGCGCTCCGTCAGCGAGTGAGCGGCGGCCGCCGCCAGAATGCGTTCCTTTATGACCAGCACGATATCAACAGCTAACGCTTCATTAAGCGCAAACGCGCCCTGGCGGACTCTGTCAGCCAGCCAGGCCGATGCGGCTTCAACGGCCAGTTCCGCCCCTTCACCGCCCCGCTGCGCGCTGCCTGCGCCGTCGGAGACAAACAGTGAAAGCAGCGGCTGCCCATCGTTGAGCATATCAACCCTTGCCAGGCAGCGATCCTGGCAAGGGGTTTGGGTGCTGAGATGAGACGTACCGACCTCGGAACCATAAACCAGACGCCAGGTCACACTGACGCCCACCCTTTTGGTGATTCAAGCGCGACTTCAGTTCCCGGCGTGGAGCGGGAAACGGAACGCAGCGAGCTGGAAAGCCAGCTAAACAGTTCACGGAACTGCAGTCCCTGCAACGACAGCGGCTGCCGTACACTAATTTTCGCCAGCGTGTTCATATCTGCGCTCTGTACGCCAATGGAGAAAAAGGCGAACTTTTTGGCAGCCTCGCCTTCACTCACCATGGCCGCCGCCGACTGCCAGCTATCCGTCGGCCCGCCGTCGGTGATCAGAAAGACCCACGGGCGGTAATATGAAATGCCGTTAGCGCGGTACTCGCGTTTACGCTCTTCAACCATATTGAGCGCCTGGGTGATAGCCGCTCCCATTGGCGTATCGCCCTGCGCATAGAGGATCGGCGGGAAAAAGCTTTCCGCGCTGGTGAAAGGTTGCTCCACTTTTACCGGACCAAACGTCACGATGCTTAAATCTACGCGTTTCATCGCCAGCGCATCTGAAAGCAGTTCATCGCGAAAGGTCATCAGACCGGCATTGAGTTCATTGATAGGGCGACCGATCATCGACCCTGAGACATCCAGCAGCAGTACGCAAGGGCAGCGTGGCTCTGGATTACTGGCAAAATCACTGGTACCAAAGGTAATTTGTTCGCTCATGAGAATTCCTTTCTTTATTTGAGTGGTGTCATCACAACGAGGTGGATAATCCATCCCATCCCTAACGTTGGCAGAGGTGATAATAACCTGGGAAATTAAAAAAACAGTAAATAATAAATGGGTTAGCGCGGAGCAAGCGGACGAAGAATACCACCACAATTCATAAGGTGAATTGTGAGCCTCCACGCAATAACCGAATCCCGTCCCGGTGCGCCTCTTCGCATATTGATAGCGATCAAGAATAATCATACCGTCTGGTCGGTATGATTCGGGCCATGAACACAGAAGCCCAACATCGAAAAAAAGACCCGGTCCGTTTATACAAGCAGTTGCTGGAATCAGCGGCCACCATTGCCGGTCGGGACGGCATCGCCGCTCTCTCACTGAACGCCGTTGCGCGCGAGGCGGGTGTCAGCAAAGGCGGCTTACTGCACCATTTCCCGAACAAACAGGCGCTGATTTTTGCCCTCTTTGCCCGCCTGCTGGCGATTATGGAGGAGGCGATTTCTGAGCTGATGGCTGCAGATAATATCTCTTATGGCCGATTTACTCGTGCGTATCTGCACTACTTGTCAGCCCCGGAGCTGACGGACACCCAGGAGAGCCGCCAGTTAATGGTGCTGTCGCTGGCGATGCCGGATGAGCCGGTACTGCGAAAATGCTGGCGCGACTGGATGCTTGACCATCTGGCGAAGGGTGACGAACTGGACAATAGCCATACCGGCACGCTGGTGCGCTATGCGGCGGACGGCATCTGGCTATCGGAATTAACCGAGGGGCGCACGATGAGCGCCGGGCACCGGCAGTCGCTGGTCAGCGATCTGACGAAGATGACGCTTCCTGCGTGAAGCATATATACACTAAATAATTCGCGTTGCAGGAAGGCGGCAAGGGAGCGAATCCCTGGGAGCATAGATAACTATGTGACCAAGGTGAGCGAGCGTAGCCAACGCACCTGCAACGTGAAGTATGACGTGATAGATTGAGGCCACGATGCGCTATAACATCCATGGCCGTCTTATTTACGATGCAACGGACGGCACTCTAACAATACCGGGAAGCAATGAGGCGGACAGCCAGCTGTCAATTACCGCCAACGCGCTGCTGTGGTTTTTCCTGCGCCATACCGCCGTGGTTAGCCGTGATGAGGTGCTTAAAAAGGTCTGGGATGATAACGGGTTAACTTCGTCGAACAGCAATCTCAATCAGTATCTGAGCATGCTGCGCAAAACCTTCCGCCACTACGATATCGATAATATTATTGTCACCGTGTCGCGCGGCCTGCTGCAACTCAACCCGGATCTCACCATTGAGATGCTTGATGCCAGCCCTGAGCCAGAGCCGACGCCAGCTCATGCATCGAGCGAAGCCGCTGCTCCGGAAGAACACAATCCCGCTCCCACCCGCCACGCGCGCGGTACCTGCTGGTATCTTGCCGGCGTCTGTCTGCTCACTATCTCCTTGCTGCTGGTGGTGTGCAGCTTTCTCGGCAGCAGCGAGTCGCGCCCCATCACCCTGACGCAAATGAGCCACAGCCAGTGTGAGCTGCTGGCCAGCGATGAGATGCTGCGCTCCGTTGCCGGAACCGCCTACGGTAAGAATTTTGACGCCGTACGCCAGCGTCTGAAGCTGGAGTGCAAACCCGGCGAACGCTTTGTCTTCTTCTATGGCGACCGGCTGGAAACCAACGGCCTGGGCCGGGTATTCCTCGCCCACTGCGCCATGCATGAAGATAACCCGTTCAGCTATTGCGATAACTATTTTTATTATTCATGGAAGCCGCAATGAGACTCGCCCCTCGCCCCTTTTTCGCTCTTTCCAGCCTGGTGTTTATTGCCGCCGCCGGGTTCAGTGCCTGGAAGCTGCTGCCCGTCGAAAACGGCGGGATCATGAGCTGTTCGACAAAAGCGATTATGCGTTTTGAGAACATGGAGAAAGAGAACGTTAACGGCAACATTCATTTTAATTTTGCCGCTAACGGGAAGGGGTCGATGGTGGTCGAAGGCTATACCGACTCCGCCGCCGGTTGGCTCTATCTCCAGCGTTACGTCAAATTCAGCTACACCAGCAAGCGCATCTCTACCACCGAGCGCCACTACCGCATCAGCAAGTGGGAATCCAGCGCCTCGTCCATCGATGAGTCTCCGGACGTTATCTTCGACTACTTTATGCGTGAGATGTCCGACAGCCACGACGGCCTGTTCCTCAACGCACAGAAGCTCAATGAGAAAGCGATTCTGCTCAGCTCCATTAACTCGCCGCTCTACGTCTGTACGCTGAAGTCCGGCAGTAAACTTGACTAAGCTCACACCCTCTTTTCTTGCACCGCTTTTCACTTCGTAAAACCGCACTTTTTGCATTTAGCCTCACCGTCAAAATACGATCTTCCCCGCACTTCACGAAGGGTTAAATTACCCCTCTCCTGCAATAAATTAGCAACCTGTTAACATCTATCGGCTTCCGACTAAATGGTGAAAAAAACGCCATAACCGTCGCCACATCCTTCCCTCAACTACAGCATGAACAGATAAATCACAGCCTCATCCAATCTAAATTGCAGAACAAAAAACTAAAAACACTCCGGTAGCAGATTTAAATTTCACTTCACCGCCTACTCCCTATAGTGAACCCCGAACGCCGCTTCCGCGTCCTGATGCCGTTACGCGGACGGTTTTCCCGAATCACAAAACCTGTTCTGGAGGAAAAACCATGGGTGATGCATTAGGGCTTATCGAAACCAAAGGTCTGGTGGCCTGCATTGAAGCAGCGGATGCAATGTGTAAAGCCGCCAACGTCGAGTTGATTAGCTATGAAAACATCGGCTCGGGGCTGGTCACCGTCATGGTGAAGGGCGATGTCGGCGCGGTGAAAGCGGCGGTGGATTCCGGCGTGGAATCGGCGCAGCGCATCGGTGAAGTGGTGACCTCGCTGGTGATTGCTCGTCCGCATAACGACATCAACAAAATTGTCATTAAACACAAGGCCTGAAGGCCAGGAGAACGCAAATGGGTGATGCATTAGGTCTGATTGAAACCAAAGGTCTGGTGGCCTGTATCGAAGCAGCGGATGCGATGTGTAAAGCCGCCAACGTCGAACTGATTGGTTATGAAAACGTCGGCTCCGGCCTCGTCACCGCGATGGTGAAAGGCGACGTCGGTGCGGTGAAAGCGGCTGTCGATTCCGGCGTGGAATCCGCACAGCGCATCGGTGAAGTGGTGACCTCGCTGGTTATCGCCCGCCCGCATAACGACATCAACAAAATCGTCTCACATTACAAAATCATGGATTAACCGGAGAAAAACCTGATGAAAGAAGCGCTAGGGCTTATCGAAACCAAAGGTCTGGTGGCCTGTATTGAAGCCGCAGATGCAATGTGCAAAGCCGCCAACGTCGAGCTGATTGGCTATGAAAACGTCGGCTCCGGCCTCGTCACCGCGATGGTGAAAGGCGACGTCGGTGCGGTAAATGCCGCCGTGGATTCCGGTGTGGAAGCGGCAAAACGCATTGGCGAAGTCGTCACTTCTCGCGTCATCGCGCGTCCGCATAACGATATCGAAAAAATCGCGGCGCAGCACAAAGCATGACCTGACAGGGCGCGCCCCGTCTCCACTCTTTTAGTCTGATGAAGGATAGACTCATGATTGAACTGGATAACGATTTGCAGTCCCGACAGAACGCCCGGGAACTGGTGCGCAATGCCAAAAAGGCGCAGGCGATTCTGGCCACCTTTTCGCAGCAGCAAATCGACGCCATCGTGAAGAACGTGGCCCAGGAAGCGGCGCATCATGCCGAAGCGCTGGCGAAAATGGCCGCGGAAGAAACCGGTTTTGGCAACTGGCAGGACAAAGTGCTGAAGAACCGTTTCGCCTCGCTGCGCGTCTACGACGCCATCAAAGATATGAAGACCGTCGGCATCATTCATGACGATCAGGTACAAAAAGTGATGGACGTGGGCGTGCCGCTAGGGGTGATTTGCGCGCTGGTGCCGTCCACCAACCCGACATCCACTGTTATCTACAAAACGCTGATTGCCCTGAAAGCCGGTAACGCGATTATCTTCTCCCCGCATCCGGGCGCGCGCCAGTGCAGCTGGAAAGCAATTGAAATTGTTAAACGCGCAGCCGAAGCGGCAGGCGCCCCGGCCGGTAGCGTTGACGCCATTAGCCAGTTGACCCTCGAGGCCACGTCAGAGCTGATGCACAGCAAAGACGTATCGCTGATTCTGGCGACCGGCGGTGAAGGCATGGTACGCGCAGCTTACGCCTCCGGCACGCCGACCATCAGCGGTGGTCCGGGTAACGGCCCGGCGTTTATCGAACGCAGCGCCGATATTCACCATGCGGTGAAAGATATCATTACCAGCAAAACCTTCGATAACGGCGTCATCTGCGCCTCCGAGCAGTCAATTATCGTCGAACGCTGCATTTACGACGACGTTCACCGCGAGCTGGAAGCCCAGGGCGCGTACTTTATGAACGAAAGCGAAGCGGCAAAAATGGCGGCTCTGCTGCTACGTCCGAACGGCGCGATCAACCCGAAAACGGTTGGCAAAACTGCGCTGTATCTGAGCCAGATGGCCGGGTTCTGCGTTCCGGCCAGCACCCGCGTGCTGATTGCCGAACAGACCACGGTATCGCACTCCAACCCCTATTCGCGGGAAAAACTGTGCCCGGTCCTCGGCCTGTACGTGGAAGAAGACTGGAAAGCGGCCTGTCACCGCGTGGTGGAGCTGCTGACCAACGAAGGTCTCGGCCACACGCTGGTGATCCACACCCGCAACCAGGACGTTATCCGCCAGTTCTGCCTCGAAAAACCGGTCAACCGCATTCTGATCAACACCCCGGCGGCGCTGGGCGGTATCGGCGCGACCACCAATATCACCCCGGCCCTGACTCTGGGCTGCGGCGCGGTGGGCGGCGGCTCCAGCTCCGACAACGTCGGACCGATGAACCTGCTCAACATCCGCAAAGTGGGCTACGGCGTGCGCTCCATTGATGAACTGCGCGCCCCGAGCAGCCGCCCGGAACCGCAGCCCACCATCGTCAGTCCGGCGGATAACCCGAACCGCAGCATCTTTGACGACGATCGCTTTAACTCCCCGGCAGCTGTAGCGCCAGTGGCTCACGCCACCAGCAGCGAGGATGACCGTTTTGCTACCGCAGCGACCGCTGGCGCAGAAAGCGAGATCAACGAGCAAAACGTGGAACGCGTCATCCGCCAGGTGCTGGAGCGCCTCGGTAAGTAACACATTGATATAAGGCGATAAAGACAATGATTCTCGCAAAGGTAGTTGGACATGTCGTCGCCACGCAGAAGTGCGATGAGCTACGGGGAAGCAACCTGCTGCTTATCACCAAATTAGATGATGACCAGCAGCCGATGAAAGACCAGACCTGGGTTGCCGTGGATAGCGTTGGTGCCGGTATGCATGACATCGTGCTGGCCGAAGAGTATCTGGCGCTCAACAAAGACCGCTACAAGGCCATGTCGGTGGTCGCCATTGTCGAGAACGTGTTTCGGGACGCTTAAGGAGTCAATAACCCAATGAGTGAATTTTTGCTGAAACCCCGGATCCGCTTTGGTCAGGACGCGCTTGCCATCCTGAACGAGCTGCCCGCCCGCAACGTGCTGCTGGTCACCGACCAGGCAATGGTCAAATTTGGCCTCGCCGATTGCGTTACGCAGATCCTCAATGCGCGCGGCATCGCCTTCCAGGTCTGGGACGACGTGGTCGCCGACCCGGATATCGCCACCGTAGTACGCGGTATGAAGCGGATGGATAACAGCTATCCGGATCTGGTTATCGCGCTGGGCGGCGGTTCGGTGATTGATGCAGCCAAAGCGGTTATTTTCGCCCTGGCGCAAACCCGTCCGGACGCTCACCGCAAACCGCCTTGCTTCGTGGCGATCCCCACGACCAGCGGCACCGGTTCGGAAGTCACCGCCTTTTCGGTGGTGAAGGCCCATGCCGAGAAGCTGGTGCTGGTGGACCCGTCACTGCTGCCGGATATCGCCATTCTCGACCCGGCGCTGGTGGCCTCGGTGCCGCCGGCGATCACCGCCGATACCGGAATGGACGTGCTGTGCCATGCGCTGGAGGCTTATGTCTCCCGCGCCGCCAGCGACTTTTCCGATGCTTTAGCGGAAAAAGTGGTGCAGCAGGTATTTCGCTATCTGCCGACCTGCTGGCGCAACGGTCATGACCTGCTGGCGCGGGAAAAAATGCACAACGCCTCCTGCATGGCGGGCATGGCCTTCACCAACGCATCACTCGGCATCACCCACAGCCTGGCCCATGCGCTCGGCGGCGTGTTCCGCGTACCGCATGGTCGCGCCAATGCCCTGCTGATGGCGGAAGTGGTGGCCTGGAATGCGGATTATCAAGGGCAGTGCGATACCGATGCCGCCCGCAAATACGCCCGATTAGCCCATCTGCTGGACCTGCCTGCGACCACGACCCGCCAGGGCGTCGCTAGCCTGCTGGTCGCCATTCAGGCGCTGAAAGACGAAATGACCATGCCATCCGGCATTCGCGATACCGGCGTCGATGCTGGTGATTTCGAACAGCGGCTGGCAGAGATGGTCGGCCAGGCGCTACGCGACAGCTGTACCCCGACGAACCCACGCGCGCCGGACGCTCACGCACTTACCGAACTCTATCGCCGGGCATGGACCGGCAACGCCGTTCAGGGCCACTGATAACAAGATTTGGAGAACCTTACCCATGGCACACTACAGCTTAACGCCGCGCGTCAAAGTGTTGGCAGAACGTTTACTCTCACAAAAAAGCACCCTGTGCACCGAACATGCCACCACGCTGAACGCCCTTGATGGCGACATCGCGGGCGTTCCCGCCGCCGTCAAACCGGCGCGCCGCTTCTATGAACTGATGCGCCAGCTGCCGCTGTGCATCAGCGCCGATGAATTGATTGTCGGCAACCAGACCCGTAAACCGCACGGGGCGATTTTCCACGACGAAAGCGCCGTCCGTCGCCCGTCCGCCTTCCAGTTCCTCAATCTGAACAGCGAGCTCGACTCCCCGGACTACAAGCTGGTGGTCGAAAAAGGCGTACTGGCGATTAAACACCAACTGGAAGAGAAAACCCGCGCACTGGGCAGCGCCGTCAGCCGCAGCGGCATGGACGAAGTCAACGGCTGTCGCGCCGCAATTTATGCCTGCGACGCCCTGATGGCGCTGGCGCAAAATCTGGCTAATAGCGCAGAACAACTGGCCGCCGCGGAAACCAACGCTTACCGCAAGGCGGAGTTGTTAGAGAGCGCCGCTATTCTGCACCACGTTCCGGCCCATCCGGCGCGCAGCTTTAAAGAAGCCTGCCAGTCATTCTATCTGTTCCAGCTGGCGCTTCAGCTGGACAACGGCAGCTACGCCGTCAACCCGGAAGGGGCGGACAAAGCCCTGCATCCTTACTACCAGCACGATATCAACAGCGGCGCGCTGTCTCAGCAGCAGGCGTATGAAATCGTCGAGTCTTTATGGTTCAAGCTGGCTGAACTCAGTGAAGTCCGCGCCGCCTGCGCTATCGACGGCTACCCGATGTTCGATGCCATGCTGCACGGCGCCAGCCTTGAGAATGCGCGCATCAACGAACTCTCTGACATGTTCCTCAGCGCTCAGCAAAACCTCAGCGCTCTGCATCTGCCGGTACGTTTGTTCAAGGGTGTACAGCACGTTTCTGCCACCCCGTTTGCCGCCACCAGCGAGACGCCTGCAGCGGAAGGTTTAACGCCGCGTATGCAGCGCCTGCGCAACCACTATCTGACCGTGCGCCCAAGCGTCTCCATCTACCGCGCGCTGGCCTTTACCGAAGTGGTGAAAGCCAACCCCGGTATGCCGACCATTCTGCTGCGCGCCAAAGCCTTCCGCCACGCCTGCGAAACCGCGCCGATTCTGATTCAGGACGATGAGCTGATTGTCGGCCATCCGTGCGGCAAACCGCGTGCGGGCGCGTTCTCGCCGGATATCGCCTGGCGCTGGGTCCGCGACGAGCTCGACACCATGAGCACCCGTCCGCAGGATCCGTTTGAAATCAGCGAAGAAGATAAAAAGACCATCCGCGAAGAGATCGTGCCGTTCTGGGAAGGCCGCTCGCTGGATGAGATCTGTGAAGCGCAGTACCGTGAAGCGGGCGTATGGGCGTTCAGTGGCGAAACCTTCGTCAGCGACCTCTCCTATCATCAGATCAACGGCGGCGGCGATACCTGCCCGGGCTACGACGTGCTGCTGTTCACCAAAGGGATGAACGGCATTAAAGCCGACGCCGAGGCGCATCTCGCCAGCCTGAGCATGGAAAACCCGGAAGATATCGACCGCATCTACTACTACAAAGCGGCGATTGAAACCTGCGAAGGGGTGGTGAACTACGCACACCGTATTGCGGCCCGCGCCCGCGAACTGGCCGCCGTTGAGCAGAACGCCCAGCGCCGCGCCGAACTGCTGACTATCGCCGAGGTGAACCAGAACGTCCCGGCGAACCCGCCGAAGACCTTGCAGGAAGCGCTGCAAAGCATCTGGACCGTGGAGTCGCTGTTTGAAATCGAAGAGAACCAGACCGGCCTGTCGCTGGGCCGCGTTGACCAGTACTGCTACCCGATGTTCGAAGCGGATATCCGCGAAGGCCGCCTGACTCACGATAGCGCGCTGGAGATGATGCAGGCGTTTATCATCAAGTGCGCCGAGCTGATGTGGATGTCCAGCGAGCTGGGGGCGAAATATTTTGCCGGTTATCAGCCGTTTATCAACCTGACCGTCGGCGGCCAGAAGCGTTCCGGCGGCGATGCCTGTAACGATCTGACGTACCTGATTATGGATGCCGTGCGCTTTGTGAAGGTTTACCAACCGTCGCTGGCCTGCCGTATTCATAACCAGTCGCCGCAGAAGTACATGGAAAAAATCGTCGATGTGGTAAAAGCGGGGATGGGCTTCCCGGCCTGTCACTTCGATGACTCGCATATCAAGATGATGCTGCGCAAAGGTTTTGATTTCGAAGACGCGCGCGACTACTGCCTGATGGGCTGCGTTGAGCCGCAAAAATCCGGTCGTATCTATCAGTGGACCTCCACCGGCTATACCCAGTGGCCGATCGCCATTGAGTTCGTCCTCAACCGTGGCCGGATGGTGCTGTTTGACAGCTATCAAGGGTTGGATACCGGCGACCTGCGCGACCTGCACACCTTCGAAGAATTTGATGCAGCCGTGAAAAAGCAGATTGCCCATATCGTGCGCCTGTCGGCTATCGGTACGGTTATCAGCCAACGCGTACACCGCGACGTGGCGCCGAAGCCGCTGATGTCGCTGCTGGTGGAAGGCTGCATGGAGCAAGGCAAAGATGTCGCCGCCGGCGGTGCGATGGTCAACCACGGTCCGGGGCTGATTTTCTCCGGTCTGGCGACCTATGTCGACTCCCTCGCCGCTATCCGCAAGCTGGTGTTCGAAGATAAAAAATACACCCTTGAGCAGATGCGTGACGCGATGCTGGCCAACTTCGAGGGCTTTGAAGGCCTGCGCCGCGACTGCCTGAACGCGCCGAAGTACGGTAACGACGATAACTACGTAGACCAGTACGCGCTGGATATCACCGAGTGGACCGAGCGCGAGTGCCGTAAGTACAAGATGCTTTACTCCACCTTGAGTCACGGCACCTTGTCTATCTCCAACAACACGCCGATTGGCGAACTGACCAACGCCACGCCTAACGGCCGTCTGGCCTGGATGCCGCTCTCCGACGGTATCAGCCCAACCCAGGGCGCGGATAAGCAGGGTCCAACGGCGATCATCAAGTCAGTGAGCAAAATGAACGTCGAAACCATGAACATCGGCATGGTGCATAACTTCAAGTTCCTCAAAGGGCTACTGGATACCCCGGAAGGACGCCACGGTCTGATTACGCTGCTGCGCACCGCGTCGATTCTTGGCAACGGCCAGATGCAGTTCAGCTACGTCGATAACGAAGTGCTGAAAAAAGCGCAGCAGGAGCCGGAAAAATATCGCGACCTGATCGTCCGCGTGGCGGGCTACAGCGCCTACTTCGTCGAGCTGTGCAAAGAAGTTCAGGACGAGATTATCAGCCGTACCGTGATTGAGAAGTTCTGATAAAGACATGGACGTTTTTGGACAAGGATGTCCTGGCAATTTTTTTCTGGAGGCAAGCGTGAATAAAGAATTAACCGGGCGAATATTCAATATTCAGAAATATTCGATCTATGACGGCGATGGAATTCGCACGCTGGTTTTTTTCAAAGGCTGCAATATACGCTGCCCGTGGTGCGCTAACCCGGAAGGGCTCAATAGCCAGTTTCAGGTGATGTTTTCGCAGGATAAATGCATTAACTGCGGCGACTGCGTCAACGTCTGCCCGGCGGGCATTCATTATCGGGCGGAAGAAAATGGCGAAATAAAGCACTTCGTCAATCGTAATAAAGACTGTATCGGCTGCCGCAAGTGTGAAGAGATTTGCACGCAAAGCGCGCTGGATATTATGGGCAAAGATGTCACCGTCAGCGAGCTGATGGAGATAATCATGCAGGATTATGATTTTTATATCTCCTCCGGCGGCGGCGTCACCATCGGCGGCGGTGAAATGAGCCTGCAGACCGATTTTGCCGTCGCGCTATTTAGCGAATGCAAAAAGATGATGCTCAATACCGCTGTTGAAACCCAGGGCACCACGCCGCTGGCTAATTATCAAAAGCTGGCGCCGGTAACCGACACGTTTTTATTCGATATTAAGCAAATTAACAGCGAGCACCATAAAGCGCTATTTGGTATCGGCAACGAAGGGATTCGCCGCAATCTGGAATGGCTGGTGGATTCCGGCGCTAACGTGATTATCCGTATGCCATTGGTGCGCGGCTATAACGACTCATTCGATGCGATTACCGGGGCCATTGATTATGTGCAGAAACTGGCGAAGCGCGGGAACATCCGCCGCATCGACATGCTGCCGTACCACCAGCTCGGGCGCAAAAAATATGAGCGCCTCGATATGCCCTATCCCATCACTCAGGACCCGACTTATTCCGCCGAAGAGTTGAACCGGCTGGAAACGTTTTTCACGCAGTTTGATTTTGATATTCGCTTAGTCCGCCATTAACAGGAGCCGACAATGAAAAGTTTAGGCGTAATTGAAACGCGAGGGTTAGTTGCCGCCGTTCAGGCCGTAGATGCCGCCTGTAAAAGCGCAGGGGTGACCTGCATTGGCTACCGCAAGGTCGGTTCGGGGCTGGTGAGCGTCTGTTTTGAAGGTGAGATCAGCGCTATCCACACCGCCATCGAACGCGGCGTCGCCGTCGCTGCGGTCATCGACCCGCAGGTCAAATCCCTGACGATCGCTCGTCCGGAACGCAGCGTCGTGGAAGCCCTCAGCACCCTGAAAGGTCGACCACCGCGCGCTGAAGCCCATGTCGAAACACCCGCAGAAGCTGAAGTCCAGGTTGACGTTAAAACCAGCGAGCCGATCCCAGCAGAAAAAGAAACGGCAGAACCCGCCGCGCCGCCAGCCCCAGCGCCGACGGAAGATAAAAACGCGGCGATGAGGAAAGGGAAGAAGGCATGATCGACACCCTGCTATATGAAAAAATCGCCGCCCGCCTGAGCCTCGTCGCCCCGGCTATCCCGGTCGGCATCTCTAACCGTCATGTCCATCTGGCGCAGCAAGACGTTGAGGCGTTATTCGGCAAGGGTTACGCTCTGACGCCGTTTAAACCGCTGCGTCAACCGGGGCAATTCGCCGCCCAGGAGTGCGTCACCGTGGTCGGTCCGAAAGGCTCGCTGACCAACGTTCGCGTCCTCGGCCCGACCCGCCCGGTTTCGCAGCTGGAAATATCCCGTGCCGATTGCTTTACCCTCGGCGTCAAAGCGCCGGTTCGCGAATCCGGCCAACTGGAGAACGCGGGCAGCGCGCTGCTGATTGGCCCCGCAGGCCACGTCGAACTGCACTCGCAGGTGATCTGCGCCTGGCGGCATATCCATATGTCGCCGCAGGACGCCCGCCAGTTGAACGTGACCAACGGTCAGAAAGTCAGCGTGCGCAGCGACGGCGAGCGCCAGCTAACCTTTGACGAAGTGGTGGTACGGGTGCGTGAAGACTTCGCGCTGGAGTTTCATATTGATACCGAAGAGGCCAACGCCGCCGGATTAAAGAACGGCGCGCAGGTCACGCTCATCGGTTAACGGAGGCTCGCCATGACCGACGAACAGATTGAATGCCTCGTTGAACGCATTATCCAGCGCCTGAAACCGCCGGTACTGGTGATGGTGACCGCCGCGACGGGATACCGGCATGCCATTCGCCAGCGGCTGGCGGGCTGCGGCGAAAGTCTGCATCTGGCGCTGGATAGCGGAATTGAAGACGGCGAGCAGTGGCAGGCTCTCGGTAAAACGCTGCCTGCTGCCGACTGGCAAAATGCGCTGCCTTCCGCTCCCTATAAAGCGCTGCTGTTGCCGTTTCTCGACTACCCGTTGGCGGCAGATCTGGTGAACGGCTCCCTGCACAGTCCGCTTGCCTGGCGCGTGCATGATGCCCTGCTGAGCGGCCTGCCGGTGCTGGCGCTACGCTATCACTGCGACCCTGCCAGCGAACTGAACCAGCTGCTGGGCGCGCAGCCGAACTCCGCTTACGCCGGACATATGCAGGCCACGCTGGCCCGCCTGGCGGACTGCGGCGTCACGCTGTGCACCATGAACGAACTGCTGGAGAGGCTTGTATCGGGTAGCGGAGCATCAACATCGCCGGTGAGCAACCCGCGGCGTTATCTCACTGTCACAGATGTGGTGAATAATCCGGCGCTGGCCTGCGCGCCCGAAGCTCAGTTGACCGATGCCGCTATCGATTTTTTAAAAAACAGAAAAAAAGAACCTTACCTTAAATAGTAAACCCGGAGTTTAACTTATGTCTTCAAAAACAAAATGTTGGCTATGGATGCTGTTGGTTATTGTTTCCGAAACCTCAGCCACATCCACCCTCAAAATGTTCGGCAGCAGTGAAGGAACGACCAAAATGCTGCTGCTCGGGCTGCTGGTGTTGCTGTATTGCACCTGCTACTACTCCCTATCACGGGCGGTCAAAGATATCCCCGTTGGTCTGGCCTACGCCACGTGGTCCGGCACCGGTATCCTCGTGGTTTCCACGCTGGGCATGGCGTTTTACGGCCAGCATCCGGACACCGCCGCCATTATTGGAATGGTGGTTATTGCCGCCGGTATCGTGATCATGAACCTGTTTTCCAAAATGGGTAGCGAAGAGAGCGAAGAAACGCCTGCTGAACCAGTCGCCTCTGCTTCATCCCTGGACAAAAAAGTCGCCAACTAACACAAAAGGAATCGCATATGTTTAACCTCGGATTTTTATGGCTGGCGCTGTCTATCGGCTCCGAAATCACCGGCACGTCAATGATCAAAAAGACCAACGGTTTTAGCAAACTGGCACCGTCGGTACTGGTGGTCTGCGCCTACGGTCTGTGCTACTTCGCCCTCACCCGCGCGATGAGCACCATTCCGGTGGGCGTCGCCTATTCGCTGTGGTGCGGCTTTGGCATCGTCGGCGTCACGATTTGCTCGATGATCCTCTATAAACAAAAACCGGATATCCCGGCAATCCTCGCTATGGTGCTGATTATTTCCGGCGGCATCATCATGAACGTCTTCTCCAGCATGTAACGAGATTCGGGCTGCTTTGAGCGAAAACGCAAAGAAGCAGTCCGAAAACGCATGCAACGTCGTCAAATAGTCGTTAACGCTTCGGAAATTCTCCTTATGACTGGTACAAACTCCCTCCTGCCGCAGCGGCTACAAATCCTTAAGGATGCGTACCTGTCGGCAAAACCTAGCATTACGATTAACAGAGCGCTGGCCTATACGGAAGTATTCAAAAAACACCCTGACCTGCCAAGAAATGTTCTGCGGGCAAAAGGTTTTCGCCGCGCCTGCGAAACCGCACCGCTGCTTATTCAGGATCGCGAGCTGATTGTCGGTCACCCCTGTGGCAAACCGCGCGCAGGCTCCTTTTCGCCGGATACGGCATGGCAATGGGTCGCAGATGAATTAGAAACTATCGGTACCCGACCACAGGATCCCTATTTTATTAGTGAAGAAGATAAAAGGGTGATGCGAGAGGAGCTATTCCCTTTCTGGCAGGGTAAATCTCTGGCCGAAGAGTGCGAAAAAGTATTACGCCAGGAGGATGAAGAGCTATGGGAATTTGGCGCACAGGCGGCCATTAGCGACCTGACTTACCATATTACCAGCGGCGGCGGCGATACCAGCCCAGGTTACGACAATATCTTATTCCCAAAAGGGATTAACGGTTTAAAAAGAGAAGCAGAACTTTCTCTCGCTGAATTGTCCCCGGAGAATAAACATCACCAGGATCAAATTGCTTTTTACCAGGCGGCGATAGAGTGCTGCGAAGGCATTTTAACCTATGCGGCCAGGCTCTCAGCCCATGCCCTTGAACTCGCAGCAAAAGAAACCGATCCACAGAGAAAAGACGAATTAAGATCGATCGCGGCGGTAAATGCTCGCGTGCCCGCGTATCCTCCCGAAACATTCCATGAGGCATTGCAGGCAATATGGACGATTCAATCGCTCTTTTTACTGGAAGAAAACCAGTGCAGCACCTCGCTCGGACGCATTGACCAGTATGTTTATCCATACTTTGCCGCAGGAATAGCCTCAGGAAAAATAGATAACCAGCAGGCGCTGGAATTAATGGGCTGTTTTATTATTAAGTGCTCAGAAATGATTTGGTATACTCCAGGTGCGACAGCCAAGTATTTCGCGGGTTATATGCCATTCATTAATATGACCGTTGGTGGTCTGAAAAGAGAAGGCGGTGACGGCACTAACGATCTGACTTATCTTATTATGGATGCGGTTGAAAAAGTGAAGGTTTATCAGCCATCCCTCGCCTGTCGGATCCATAATCAATCTCCGCAACGTTATTTAGATAAGATTGTCGATATTATTAAAACCGGCATCGGCATGCCCGCGTGTCATTTTGACGATGCGCATATAAAAATCATGCTCAGAAAAGGCTTCGATTTTGAAGATGCCCGCGACTACTGCCTGATGGGCTGCGTGGAACCGCAACGATCCGGACGGATCCACCAATGGACCGCCGGCGGTTTTACCCAGTGGCCGATTACCCTTGAAATGGCGCTCAACCGTGGCGTACTCAAATCTTATGGCGACAAGCGCTGGCTGGATACCGGCGACGTCGATGCTCTGGCGACCTGGGACGAATTTGCCGCCGTGGTCAAGCGCCAGCTTGATTACCTGATCGAGATGAACGCGAAAGGCACCAATATTATTCAGCGCATCTTCCGCGACATCACCCCGACGCCGTATATGTCTCTCTTCATTGATGGCTGTATGCAAAACGGGCAGGACGTCACCGCTGGAGGCGCGGTTCTGTATGATGGGCCAGGAACGATTTTCGCCGGTCTGGGCACTTTTGTGGACAGCATGGCGGCCATAAAGAAACTGGTGTATGACGACAAAAAATATACCCTCGCCGAACTCAGAAAAGCGCTTGATGCAAATTGGGGAGGATATGAACATATCCGACGCGATTGTAAACATGCGCCTAAATATGGCAATGATGATAGCTATGCCGATGATATTGCCGTTGATATTGTTGATTACACTGAAAAGAGAATGAACCAACATCGTTCCCTTTATGCCAGACATATTCACGGAACCCTGTCGCAATCATTCAATACGCCGCTAGGTGGCATGATCGGCGCCACGCCGGATGGTCGAGAGGCTTTTGCGCCGCTCTCCGATGCCATGAGTCCAACCCAGGGTGCCGATACCCAGGGCCCAACGGCGGTCATTAAATCCGTCTCCAGAATCAACGTCGAATCCATGAGCCTGGGAATGGCGCACAACTTTAAACTCAGCCAAAGCGCGCTGGACACCCCAGAAAGCCGCAATGGCATTATTACTCTGCTGCGGACGGCCTCGGTGATGGGAAACGGGCAGATGCAGTTTAACTGTATTGATAACGCAACCCTGGTTAAAGCGCAGAAATGTCCGGAGCAATATCGAGATCTTATTGTTCGGGTCGCGGGCTATAGCGCATTTTTTGTTGAGCTTTGCAAAGACGTTCAGGATGAGATTATTAGCCGTACCGTAAATCATTAAAAACTCAATGAGACTTAATCCTCAATAACCACGATGGATTTAAAAACACAAAATGTTATAACAAAGCCTGCTATTTAAAAAAACAAGACCAGCGTCAAAGTTTAAGGTTGCGCTTATCAATAAATAATATTTTGTGATTTCAATCGTGGTTATTTTCTCAGTTTACCCTATTTTTATCACACCCCTTCCCCAACAGAGGACGATGTAATGACGCAAAAATCGATTTATCGCCTCATTGCCCAGGGCGGCCTGGACGACTGGTACAATCTCGATCACCGTATCTCCAACGACTTCCCACGTTAATTCTCCGCTGCTGCTCACTTTACAAAAAAATTAAATCAATACTGCGTTGAGTCGCTATTTGTTGCGCCTGTCATTTGTCGCCGAATAGCCAAACGCGGCACAGCATCCCCATGGAGAAAATAAATGAAACGTATCCCTGAGCCGTTCCGCATTAAAATGGTCGAAAATATTCGTATGACCACCTTTGACGATCGCGTCAAAGCCCTGGAGGAAGCGGGCTATAACCCGTTCTTACTCAATAGCCAGGACGTTTATATCGACCTGCTGACCGACTCCGGCACCGGCGCGATGAGCGACCATCAGTGGGCCGGACTGATGATGGGCGACGAGGCCTATGCCGGGTCGCGCAACTATCAGCACTTGTGCGAAAAGGTCAAAGAAATTATCGGCTACCCGTATACTATTCCTACTCACCAGGGGCGCGGCGCGGAGCAAATTCTGTTCCCGAGCCTGATTGCCCGCCGCAAGTCGGCGCATCCGGTGTTTATTTCTAACTTCCACTTCGACACCACCGCCGCTCACGTTGAACTCAACGGCGCGAAAGCGATTAACGTGGTGACGCCAAAAGCCTTCGATACCACCTCGTGGTACGACTGGAAAGGCAACTTTGATATTGATTTGCTGAAGGCGACCATTGCCGAGCACGGCGCGGAAAACGTCGCGGCGATTATTACTACCGTTACCTGTAATAGCTCCGGCGGCCAACCAGTGTCGCTGGCGAATATGCGCGAGGTGTACCAGATTGCCCGCCAGAATAATATTCCGGTGGTGATCGACTCCGCCCGTTTCTGCGAAAATGCGTGGTTTATTAAACAGCGCGAAGAGGGCTACGCCGATAAATCGGTGAAAGAGATTATTCTCGAGATGTATCAGTATGGCGATATGCTGACGATGTCCGCCAAGAAAGACCCGATGGTCAATATCGGCGGGCTGTGCTGCTTCCGTGATGACGAAGATTTATTTAACGAAGTGCGCATTCGCTGCGTGCCGATGGAAGGCTTTGTCACCTACGGCGGCCTGGCGGGACGCGATATGGAAGCGCTGGCTATCGGTCTGGAAGAAGGGACCAACGAAGATTACCTCGCTTATCGCATCAATCAGGTGGAATACCTCGGCGAGCGCCTGCGCGAAGGCGGCATTCCGATTCAGTATCCGACCGGCGGCCATGCGGTATTCGTCGACGCCAAACTGCTGCTTCCGCATATCCCGGCAGAGAAGTTCCCGGCCCACGCACTGAATAACGAACTGTACCTGGAAGCGGGTATCCGTAGCGTGGAAATCGGCTCTCTTCTGCTGGGCCGCGACCCGGAAACCGGCAAGCAGAAAGCGTCGCCGATGGAGCTGCTGCGCCTGACTATTCCGCGCCGCGTTTATACCAACGATCATATGGACTATATCGCTGATGCGCTGATTGCCGTTAAGTCCCGCGCCGCATCAATTAAGGGCCTGACCTTTACCTATGAACCGCCGGTACTGCGCCACTTCGTCGCCAGACTGAAACCGGTGAAATAACCCAAGCCCTCGGCGCTCTCGCAACGGGAGCGCCTTAAACTTCAAATAACGACTAATTAGCTCAATCACTCGGGTTGTGCCTGGGTAGCCGTTTGCCCGCAGCCTGTTACTTAATAGATAGCCACGTGAGGAATAACCTTATGGCTACATTATCGGTCTCAAAAGCGGTCTCAAAAAATACACCGTCGCTGATTGGCGGAGCAATGATTATCGGCGGCACCATTATTGGCGCAGGCATGTTCTCTTTACCGGTGGTGATGTCCGGAGCCTGGTTTTTCTGGTCGCTGCTGGCGCTGATATTTACCTGGTTTTGTATGTTGCATTCCGGATTAATGATTCTGGAAGCAAACCTGAATTATCATATTGGTGCCAGCTTCGATACGATTACAAAAGATTTACTGGGTAACGGCTGGAATATTATTAACGGACTTACCGTCGCCTTCGTATTATATATTTTGACCTACGCCTATATATCCGCCAGCGGTTCGGTTATCCAGCATACTTTTGCGCAAATGAATCTCACGGTACCGGCGCGCTTAGGCGGGCTGGCGTTCGCGCTGATCGTCGCCTTTATCGTCTGGCTGAGTACGAAAGCGGTAAGCCGGATGACCACTATCGTGCTGGGTGCCAAAATTCTCACCTTCTTTATGACCTTCGGCGGGCTGATGTGGCACGTCGAGCCTGCGATTCTGTTTAACCGCTCAGAAGCCAACGCATCATATTTGCCCTACGTGCTGATGACGCTGCCGTTCTGCCTGGCCTCATTTGGCTATCACGGTAACGTCCCCAGCCTGATGAAATATTACGGTAAAGATCCGCTAATCATTCGTCGCTGCCTGCTGCTTGGCACGCTGATGGCGCTGGTGCTGTATATCATCTGGCTGGTCGGTACCATGGGCAATATTCCGCGCCCGGCGTTTATCGATATCGCCGAGAAAGGCGGCAATATCGACGTGTTGGTGCAGACCTTAAGCGGCCTGCTGAACAGCTCCACGCTGGATTTACTGCTGACCGTATTCTCTAATTTCGCCGTCGCCAGTTCGTTTCTGGGCGTGACTCTCGGCCTGTTTGATTATCTTGCGGATCTGTTTAAGTTCGATGATAGCCGTCTGGGGCGTTTTAAAACCGCGCTGGTCACCTTCCTGCCGCCGATTGTCGGCGGACTGCTGTGGCCAAACGGGTTTATTTACGCCATCGGCTTCGCCGGTCTCGCCGCCACCGTGTGGGCTGCTATCGTTCCCGCTCTTCTGGCACGTGCCTCACGAAAACGGTTTGGTAGCCCGAACTATCGGGTATGGGGCGGCAATGCCATGATTATCCTGATTTTATGCTTCGGAGGCGCTAACGCGATAATTCATATCTTATCCAGTTTTAACCTGCTGCCGGTTTATCGCTAAATGAAAAAACCGCTTTTACTGCCGCTGCTTTTCGTGGCAGGATAAAAAGATGAACAGAAACGTTGTCGTAACTCACCTTTGTCGTTGGTGGCTGCCTGCATAACAGGCGGCATGATTTAACGTTTCCCATATTCAAAAGCCGCCGGAAGGCGGCTTTGTTATTTCTGAGTGGCGCCTTTCGGCCTGATTGCATTCGGAGGAGTCACTCATGAACAGTATAAAAACTATTTTGACCGGCGACCGCCCAACCGGCCAACTGCACCTCGGCCACTACGTCGGCTCCCTGCGCCAGCGCGTGCAGCTCCAGCACGACCACCAGCAATTTATCCTGATTGCGGACCTACAGGGGCTGACCGATAACGGCAGCAATCCGCAAAAAATCAGCAGTAATATTCTGGAAGTGATGGCGGATTATCTGGCCGTCGGCATCGATCCGCAGAAGACGACCATCTGTCTGCAATCGGCCCTACCGGCGCTGGCGGAGCTCAGCGCGCTATATATGAATATCGTCACCGTCGCCCGCGTTGAGCGTAATCCGACGGTCAAAAACGAAATCGCCCAGAAGGGATTTTCTCGTTCTCTTCCGGTAGGTTTTTTAGCCTATCCCATCAGCCAGGCCGCCGATATCACCGCCTTTAAGGCCGAACTGGTGCCTGTTGGAGATGACCAGTTGCCGATGATCGAACAGACCAACGAGATCGTGCACAAAATGAATAGCCTGACGACAACGCCCATCTTGCGGCACTGCAAAGCGCTACTCAGCGACGTCAGCCGCCTGCCGGGTATCGACGGCAACGCCAAAATGTCAAAATCGCTGGGAAATACGCTCACGCTTTCGGCCAGCGAAGAGGAGATCCACCGCGCGGTCAGCGCTATGTATACCGACCCAAATCACCTGCGAGTTGCCGATCCGGGCCAGATAGAAGGTAATGTGGTCTTTACTTATCTCGACGCCTTTCATCCTGATAAAACGTTGGTTGCCGATATGAAAGCACACTATCAGCGTGGTGGTCTTGGGGATCGGCAGTGCAAGAATGAGCTGGAGTCCTGTTTACAGGAACTGCTGGCACCGCTACGCGAGCGCCGGGCGACCTATATTCAGGATAAGGGCATGTTGCTGGAACTGCTGCGCCGGGGAAGCGAGCGGGCGCACCAGCTGACTCAACAAACGCTGCATGAAGTAAAATGTGGTCTGGGGCTGCCGGTGTTGTTTTGAGAGTCTGAGATATCTTCGCAGGCTCCACGAGCTCGCAGCCGGTGCGGCTATCTCCATCTCCCCGGTGACGGCTGACGCCTTACCGGGGCTACGGGCTCCCAGCCGTCTGCGGAATGGTAGCCTGGGAAGAACTCAGCCGCTTAATTGCCGTCGCCTTCATGCACCTTCACGCAGTTGCGTCCATCGCGCTTGGCGACGTACAGCGCGCTATCGGCATCGCGCAGCAGCAGATTGTAATCCGGATGACCGGTATGAACAGCGTAACCGATACTGGCGGTGATCGAAATTTCGGTTTCGGCGCCAACGCTAAACGCCAGCTGGCTGATTTTTTTACGCAGCCGCTCGAGGATAGTAAAGGCTTCCGCCGCTCCGGTTTCCACCAGCACCAGCAGAAACTCCTCGCCGCCGTAGCGGAAAATGTAGTCACTGGAACGAATGTTATCGCTGAGCAGTTCGGCAACGTGCTTGATCGCCCGGTCACCGACCATATGTCCCCAGCTGTCGTTAATTTCTTTAAAGTGGTCAATATCAATAATCGCCACCGTCATCGGCAGCTCATACTCCATCGCCAACGTCACTTCATGCTTAAGGACCACCGGCAGATAGCGACGGTTCAGCAGGCTGGTCAGCGTATCTTTGCCGCTTTGCATCTGCGACAGGCTGCTAAACAGAACCCCAAGTTGGCTACCAATCTGCTGACAATGGATATGGATCCCCTGCAGCAGGCTTTGCGTATTTTTATACTCTGAATCGTCTGCTGAAGACTTCCAGGCGGATAACAGGGTATCCACCTTGCTAATTAAGTCGGCGATTTCCTGCATTTGCGGATTTTTGTTAAAATAACGCACGCATTTATGGCGGAACCACAGGCCAAACTCCGAATCAGATAATAACGCCCCGTTAATATCCGTCTTATTATCGCTGACAATATTAAAAATAGCGGTATTTTCCCATCCTGAGAGCGAAGCCTGCTGTTTGCCATATTCCAGAGGCACGTTATCCATCAGGCTATACAGGCGGTACGCCTCTTCATTTTTCGTCGCCCGATAGTGCGACAAGGTGTAGGCGTGGCACATCATTTCGACTGCCATATTAATAGCCATGATGGCGTAGTAGATGGCGGCGACGCTGGTCTCACGATCAATCTCGCTGTCGCGGATATTTTCAATCAGCCCGGCCTTGAGCTGACGAGCGCCCCGCAGAACGGCCTCAGCCGGAATACCAATGCGCGAATGGATGCTGCCGATCAGGTACTGTCGCTCCGCCAGCGCCTGCAGATTTTCCTTCTCGCTCATCAGGATATCTCTCACCCACCCAGCGAGCGAGCTACTTAGCCGCTCCTGGACTAAATCATAGGTGAGATGCCTGGCGATATCCGGGTCCTGGAAAATAAAGTCATAAAAACGGGTCGCTAACGCCTCCGCCTGCTGCTCAGCAATATTTTTAAGCACCGATTTCACCTCTGGCGTCAGGCTGTCGTACAGCGGCAACCATTCCTTAAAAATAATGGAGATATATTTTTGGCTTTCATCTTTCATTGAATAAAGCGCTCGCCTGGCGTTAGTCTATTTTCAGGGCCGAAGATCATACAACAGTTCTTCTGCAGCAACCAGATTAAAAATGCGCCAGCTACCCGCCAATAATACCCTCTGGTTATTAGCGTTAAGGAATGGCTTATAAGTATGATGATTTAATGAAAAACGATGAAGATTGTATGAGCAAGGCCCGGAGCATTAAACCCAATAAGCATCATGGGTAATATTGCCTCACCGCGCCTCAGCGGTTTTTTTATGTTAACTCTACGACAAGTCCATGCTTTGTATATGGACATATTTATTGCGGGTGTTAGTATTGCATTGACGGTAGCAATAAATATGCGTGTTTCATTTAAGGCGAGGATTGCTGATGATGACCACATTAATCGCACCTCTTTCTGACCAGTTAGCAGCGCTGAAGGCGTCATGCGCCGGTTGGCCTTATCCCCCATACCTTCCTTTCCTGGAGAGACGATACTTCGCTATGCGGAGGAGAAACGCGCACCACTCAGCAAATGGAACAAAGCGAGTCGCGTATGGACAAAATCAAACGTCGTTGGGCAGTCTACGTTATTGGTTTACTGGTGGTGATTGCCGCCGCCGCATGGTGGATGCTGCGTCCACCGGGACTCCCGGCAGGCTTTGCCAGCAGCAACGGTAGAATTGAAGCCACAGAGGTCGATATCGCCACCAAAACCGCCGGACGTATCGATACGATTCTGGTCAAAGAAGGGCAGTTTGTCCGCCAGGGCGAAGTCTTAGCCCGCATGGATATCCGGGTGCTCAACGAACAACGGCTGGAAGCCGCAGCGCAAATTAAGGAAGCGGAAAGCGCGATTGCCGCCGCGAAAGCGCTGCTCGATCAGCGTCAAGGCGAAATGCGCGCTGCCGAGGCGGTCGTGAAGCAGCGGCAGGCTGAATTAAACTCCGCCGCCAAACGCCACGGCCGTTCCAGCACACTCTCACAGCGCGGCGCGGTCTCCGCTCAGCAGCTTGATGACGACCTGGCGGCGGCGGAAAGCGCCAGGGCTGCGCTGGAATCAGCAAAAGCCCAGGTCTCTGCCGCCAGAGCGGCTATTGAGGCGGCAAGAACCAGCATTATTCAGGCACAAACCCGCGTTGAAGCAGCTCAGGCCACGGAGCGTCGGATTGTCGCCGATATCGATGATAGCGAACTGAAAGCGCCGCGCGATGGTCGTATTCAGTATCGTGTTGCTGAACCGGGAGAGGTGCTGGCGGCGGGCGGACGGGTGCTGAATATGGTCGACTTGTCCGATGTCTACATGACCTTCTTCCTGCCGACCGAACAGGCGGGCCTGCTGGCGCTGGGCAGCGAAGCGCGAATTATCCTTGATGCCGCGCCCAATCTGGTCATTCCTGCCAATATCAGTTTTGTCGCCAGCGTAGCGCAGTTTACTCCCAAAACGGTGGAAACCAGCGATGAACGGCTGAAGCTGATGTTCCGCGTCAAAGCCCGCATTCCGCCGGAGCTGCTGGAACAACATCTTGAATATGTGAAAACCGGCCTGCCGGGTATGGCCTGGGTGCGCATGGATAATCAGCAGGCATGGCCTGAAGCGCTGACGGTGAGGTTGCCACAATGAACACGGTCGCCCGCCTGGAGAACGTCAGTCAGCACTTTGGCGCAACCACTGCGCTAAAAGACATTACGCTGAGCATTCCCGCCCGCTGTATGGTGGGCCTGATCGGGCCAGACGGCGTCGGCAAGTCCAGCCTGCTGTCATTAATTTCCGGCGCACGGGTCATTGAGCACGGCAATGTGGTCGTACTCGGCGGCGACATGAGCGATGTTCGCCACCGCCAGGACGTGTGCCCGAAAATTGCCTGGATGCCTCAGGGGCTAGGGAAGAACCTCTACCATACCCTGTCGGTCTATGAAAACGTCGACTTCTTTGCCCGCCTGTTCGGCCATGATAAGGCCGAACGTGAGAGCAGAATCAATGAGCTGCTCCAGAGCACCGGACTCGCGCCGTTTCGCGACCGTCCGGCGGGGAAACTTTCCGGCGGGATGAAGCAAAAGCTCGGCCTGTGCTGCGCGCTCATTCACGATCCGCAACTGTTAATCCTTGATGAACCAACCACCGGCGTCGATCCCCTCTCCCGCGCGCAGTTTTGGGATCTGATCGATAGCATTCGCCAGCGCCAGCCGGAGATGAGCGTGCTGGTCGCCACCGCCTATATGGAAGAGGCGGAACGTTTTGACTGGCTGGTCGCCATGAATGCGGGGGAAGTTCTGGCGACCGGCAGCGCAGACGAACTCAGGGCGCAAACGAAGAGCCAGACGCTGGAACAGGCGTTTATTGCCCTGCTTCCGGAAGCTCAACGCCTGGCACATAAAGAGGTGGTTATCCCGCCGCGCAACACAAAGGAGAGCGAAATCGCGATTGAAGCGCGTGGGCTGACGATGCGCTTCGGCAATTTTGTCGCCGTTGATCACGTGAACTTTCGTATCGCCCGAGGCGAAATATTCGGTTTCCTCGGTTCCAACGGCTGCGGTAAATCAACAACCATGAAAATGCTGACCGGACTGCTACCGGCTAGTGAAGGCGAGGCGTGGTTATTTGGCCAGCCGGTCGACCCCAGGGATATCGAGACCCGCCGCCGCGTTGGCTATATGTCGCAGGCCTTTTCTCTCTATAGCGAACTGACCGTGCGGCAAAACCTCGAGCTACATGCTCGTCTGTTTCACATTCCAGATGCGGAGATCCCCGCTCGGGTCGCTGAGATGAGTCAGCGCTTTATGCTGGAAGAGGTTGAAGACACCCTGCCAGCCTCGCTGCCGTTAGGTATTCGGCAACGGCTATCGCTGGCGGTCGCGGTGATTCACCGTCCGGAAATGTTAATTCTTGATGAACCCACCTCCGGTGTCGATCCGGTGGCCAGAGATATGTTCTGGCAACTGATGGTCGATCTTGCCCGCCAGGATCGGGTGACGATTTTTATCTCCACTCACTTTATGAATGAAGCAGAGCGCTGCGATCGCATTTCGTTGATGCATGCTGGCAAGGTGCTGGCCAGCGATACGCCGCAGGCGCTGGTCGAACAACGCGGTTCGGCCAGCCTCGAAGAGGCATTTATCGCCTGGCTACAGGAGGCAGCAGATGCCACACAGCCGCCTGCTGCTGAGGCTGCGCCGGTTCCCGTGATTGAACACAAAACCGAAACCATTGCTCCGCGTCAGGCGTTTAGCTTGCGCCGCCTGTTTAGCTACAGCCGTCGCGAAGCGCTGGAGCTACGTCGCGATCCGGTAAGATCGACCCTGGCATTGCTGGGTACGGTGATCCTGATGTTTATTATGGGATATGGGATCAGTATGGACGTCGAGGATCTGCGATTTGCGGTACTCGACCGCGATCAAACCGTCAGCAGCCAGGGCTGGTCGCAGAATATTGCCGGTTCACGCTATTTTATCGAACAGCCGCCGCTGCAAAGCTACAGTGAACTGGACAGAAGAATGCGCGACGGCGAACTGGCTGTGGCAATCGAGATTCCGCCCAATTTTGGCCGCGATATTGCCCGGGGGACACCGGTGCAAATCGGCGTATGGGTAGACGGCGCGATGCCAAACCGCGCGGAGACAGTGCGCGGCTACGTGCAGGCAATGCATCTGGCCTGGCTACAGGAAATGGCCGGTCGTCAGGCTAGCCCTAATCGCGATACTTCACTGATTTCAATAGAAACCCGCTATCGCTATAACCCGGACGTGAAGAGTTTGCCGGCGATTGTTCCAGCGGTTATTCCGCTACTGTTGATGATGATCCCGGCGATGCTCAGCGCGCTCAGCGTGGTACGTGAGAAAGAGCTTGGCTCAATTATCAATTTGTACGTGACGCCAACCACCCGCAGCGAATTTCTGCTGGGCAAACAGGTGCCGTATATCGTGCTGGGGATGTTCAACTTCTTCCTGCTCTGCGCGCTGTCGGTATTTGTCTTTGGCGTGCCGCATAAAGGAAGTTTTCTGACGCTAACGCTGGCCGCGCTGCTCTATGTCACGATCGCCACCGGGCTTGGCCTGCTGATCTCAACGTTTATGAAAAGCCAGATTGCGGCGATTTTCGGTACCGCAATTATTACGCTTATCCCGGCGACGCAGTTCTCCGGGATGATCGACCCCGTCGCCTCGCTGGAAGGGCCTGGCCGCTGGATTGGCCAGATTTATCCAACCAGCCACTTTCTGACGATTGCGCGAGGAACGTTTTCCAAGGCGCTGAATCTGACGGACCTGTGGGGTTCCTTTATACCACTGCTGATTGCGGTTCCGCTGGTGCTGGGCCTGAGCGTGTGGCTGCTGAAAAAACAGGAGGGATAATGCGCGGATTACGCAATATTTATAACCTGGGCGTGAAGGAATTACGCAGTCTGCTGGGCGATAAGGCGATGCTGACATTAATCATCTTTGCTTTTACCGTCTCGGTATACTCCTCCGCGACGGTGATGCCAGGATCGCTGCATCTGGCCCCTATCGCCATCGCCGATATGGATAAATCTCAGCTCTCATCGCGTATTATCAACGGTTTTTATCGACCCTGGTTTTTACCGCCGGAGCTGATTACCGCAGATGAAATGGACGCCGGGCTGGATGCCGGACGTTACACTTTCGCGATCAATATTCCCCCCAATTTCCAGCGCGATGTATTAGCAGGACGTCAACCGGAGCTACAGGTTAACGTTGACGCGACGCGAATGAGCCAGGCGTTTACCGGCAATAGCTATATCCAGAATATTGTCACTGGTGAGGTAAACAGCTTTGTCGCCCGCTACCGGGATAACAGTTCGCTACCGGTTGAGCTGGCCGTCAGGATGCGCTTTAACCCGAACCTGGAGCAGGAACGTTTCGGGGCCGTCATGGCGATTATCAACAATATTACTATGCTGGCGATTGTGCTTACCGGCTCGGCGCTGATACGTGAGCGGGAACATGGCACCGTGGAGCATCTGCTGGTGATGCCGGTGACGCCGTTTGAAATCATGATGGCAAAGATATGGTCAATGGGGTTAGTGGTACTGGTTGTTTCCGGATTGTCCCTCATGTTGATGGTTCAGGGAGTTCTGCAGGTACCGATTGAAGGCTCTATTCCGCTGTTTATGCTGGGAGTGGCCCTGAGCCTGTTTGCCACCACCTCAATTGGTATTTTTATGGGAACAGTAGCCCGTTCGATGCCGCAGCTGGGGTTGTTGATGATTCTGGTGCTTTTGCCGCTGCAGATGTTATCCGGTGGATCAACGCCGCGAGAAAGTATGCCGCAGGCGGTGCAGGATATCATGCTCACCATGCCGACAACTCATTTCGTCAGCCTGGCGCAGGCAATTCTGTATCGAGGCGCAGATTTTGCGATTGTCTGGCCGCAGTTTCTGACGCTGCTGGCTATCGGTGGCGTATTTTTTACGATTGCACTGCTGCGTTTTCGTAAGACGATTGGAGAGATGGCTTGAACGATGCCGATGTCGCGACTCCAGCGGCATCGGCTTTATTTATTACGGTTCATAAAACGCCGCAGCAGCCAGGTAAACCCCATTGCCATGCTGAACAGAATAAACAGCAGCAGCACCCAACTGACCGAGATTCGCAGCAAGGTACTTAGCGTCATAAAGGGCTGAAGATACACGGTAAATGAGTGCTCTAACGGCTTCCCCAGCAGCGTCATTACGCCATCCGTCAGCCATACAATCACCCGACAGACCAACCAGATAATCGCTGGCCAACAGAGCAATACCAAAAAGGTGAAACGCTCTTGTATGTAATTTATCAGTTGGCGCAAAGGAGGCCAGTTAATCAGAATTTTCATTTATATTCTCATATTGCCAGCCGGTAACATGCATTATTCGTCAAAAGACGTTACCGGGTTAGCGTCCATACAGGCAATGCACCCTTATGTTTTTATCAAATTTGAATTAACTTAAACCAGATCGAGTTAACAAAGTGTTAAGGACACTAAGGCATTTCCTTGAAAAAGTCCAGTAGTTATGCCTTTCTCCCGGCATAAGGCGATGTTTTCACATGCATTTGTTAATATAATTACATTAACGCAACTAGTAATTATAATAGAAATATTCTGAATTTAATTCATATTCAATATTGAGACAGGGGTTTATATATATTTTTATTTCGGTAACGGAATTAAATCAATAACAAAAAACTCTCTAATAAATTATTCTATTCAACCGACAAATCCACGAATGATTATTTTCCGATAAATAATGATATTGGACGCAATGTACTTACACTAGTCGTAACTGCTAACAATAATTTTCCTGGTTGTACCCTCTGCAACATTAATCATTTCGGTTATCACACCGGGGAAAACGTTATAAACTTTTTTGGTATCAATAACATAACTATGATCCCCGCATAACTGCTGAGGTTTCCCTGCCACAATACCGGTACTGCAGGTAAGTGAAGCTACTTGTCCGGTAACGGTTAGTGTTGCCATATCTGCAGCAAAAGCTGCTACATTCATTGCAAAAGCTAAAGTAAAAACCCCAGCCGATAGCACCATTTTCATTGGTTTGTCACTCTTTAACAGGGACTGTAAAAGCAAGGATAGTCGTAATGTACCGATTGCGGTAGGAGTCATGTAGAAGGATATAAAGGTATGTGGAACGATAAGGATCGATGGTTGCTATTCAACTATATTATCGACAAAAACGCAAAAAGCCCATCCGTCAGGATGGGCTCTTCACTTGATTGATGCCTGGCAGTTCCCTACTCTCACATGGGGAGACCCCACACTACCATCGGCGCTACGGCGTTTCACTTCTGAGTTCGGCATGGGGTCAGGTGGGACCACCGCGCTACAGCCGCCAGGCAAATTCTGTTTATCTGTATCAAGCTGAATTTCTCTCATTCCGCCAAAACATCTTCGGCGTTGTAAGGTTAAGCCTCACGGTTCATTAGTACCGGTTAGCTCAACGCATCGCTGCGCTTACACACCCGGCCTATCAACGTCGTCGTCTTCAACGT
>NZ_CABGGS010000006.1 GCF_902158555.1 Klebsiella spallanzanii
ACCGTTGCGAGGTCCCGTATAATACGTTTTCCTCATTCAGAGTCAAGCGTTTATTTTCGCTTTTCTCTGCCGGCGTTCATCGCTGAACCCCGCTAACCCGGCGGCCTGTAAGCCGTTGTTCCGTGTCAGTGGAGGCGCATTATAGGGAGTTCTGAGACGTTGACAAGCCCTGTTTTCAAAAAATATTTCAACCGTCTCTTTTTTGTGCAAAACGCCCTTAAAGCGGCAGTTTTTCCAGTGATTCGAATCCGTAACGCTGTAAAACAGGCAAAAGTTGTTCAGTTACTGCCGTCAACGCCATGCAGTACGCAATATTCGCATCGCCAGATTTTGCATCAGGTGCTTCGTGTTCCAACAACCAGGCCGTTCGGCGCGCAATCGCCGCGCCGGAATCAATGAGCCGTGTCCCTTCCGGCAGCACCAACTGCAGCTCTTCTTGTAATAGAGGGAAGTGCGTACAGCCCAGCACAACGGTATCTGGAGGTTCCTGCATCCTCAGCCAGGGACGCAGGATACGACGTAGTTCATCCAGAGGGACTGGTTCACCGTGTAGCTTAGCTTCCGCTAATTCCACTAGCTCAGCGGAACCGAGCATTTCAATGCGGCATTCATTGGCAAAGCGATCGATGAGTTCACGGGTATAAGGACGCTTGACGGTTCCACGCGTCGCCAGCAGGCCGACGATACCGTTCGCTGTTAAGCGAGCAGCCGGTTTAATCGCTGGTACTACGCCAACCACCGGGAAGGCGAACTTTTCGCGCAGCGCTGGCAATGAAACGGTACTGGCGGTATTGCAGGCAATGACGGCCAGCGCCAGCGGATAACGCTGCTGAACGGCAGTAACGATTTCCAAAACACGCTCAACAATAAACTCTTCACTTTTCTCACCGTATGGAAAAGCAACGTTATCAAAAGCGTAGATGTAATGTAGATTCGGCAAAAGATGCCGAATCTCATTGTAAACCGACAGCCCACCGACGCCAGAGTCAAACACCAGCACGGTGGGACGTGGATCAGAAGGTGTAGCTGCCAGACAAGGTGTATTCCCGTCCTGCAGTTGGGTAGCCATATGCTGTCTCGTAATCTTTATCGAACAGGTTGGCGATTTTACCACGAACTGTCAGGTGTGAGGTGACCGGATATGACAATCCGACATCCCATAGGCTTACGCCACCCAGTTTAACGCGACTAGAGGAGCTTGTTGTCTCATCATAGTCGTTGTCATAGCGCTGACCCAGATATTGGTAAGCGATATTCCAGCCGAGGTCATAAACCTGCCCGGTGACTTCATACTTCACCTGCTGTTTCGCTCGGCGAGCAAGAACCTGGTTGGTTTCATCGTCACGAGGATCAGTATATTGCAGCGTCAGGTGATGCTCTACCGGGCCAGTCGTGATGTTCCCTGTCCACTCCAGACCTTTAATGGTGGCCGACTTCACGTTGATATACTGGTTGACGTTGTTCGCGCTTTTATAATCAATCAGGTTTTGAATTTCATAGTGGTATGCTGATATTTTCCAATCCAGTGGCCCCGTAATCCCATCAATTCCCGCTTCCCACTGTTTAGACTCTTCCGGTTTTAGATCCGGGTTTGCTGCAATACCTGAATAATATTGCGATGCATAACGCGTCGCGCCGAATTGCTGCCCTAAAGATGGCGCCAGGAAGCTGGTACCATAAGAAAGCGTTGCGCGATAACCATCAACAAATTCCCAGCCCACCGCAGTTTGCCACGTGCCGTGCCAGCCGAACTGCTCATCGTGATCTTCACGACCCGAGGCTTCCAGCGTGACGGTATCGATCTGTTGCTGCCCGGTCAAATAAAGCCCTGTGGTGTCGCGTTTGTAGATATCAGATTTCGTCGTACTGCTGGAAGTCAGCTTTTCCTGTTTCCAGTCAACACCACCGCTCACTGAACCATGTCCTACTTCAAAGTTGTTACCCCACTGAATATAACGCTGTTCCATGTCATCCAGCGTAGCATCACCCGCATAGCGGCCAAGGTTGCTACTGTAGTTATAATTTTTAAGGTGCTGATAGTTCGCAATTAGCTGAGAGGAATAGATGCCCGAGTTATAACGCAGTCCAGTGTCCCAGGATTGGTTATAGTTCCGACCCTCGTCGTTACCAGCAGGAGAACCATACATCGTATCCTGATCGTAATCGTTGTTAGTCGTGTATCCATAACCACGGAAGAAACCCGAAAAACTCTCGTCAAACTTGTGCTGTACGGCACCCCAGAACAGTTTGTTGCGATAACCATCGCGGTCGCTATCGCCGCTGTAAGGGGAATCTGGTTTGACGTTAAAGCCCTTGGTCGTCTGATAGGCACCTGCCGCCGTCACCATCGTGTCGCCAAAACGTTTATTTACCGCTCCATCATAAGTCTGGTAGCCATTCGACCCCATCCCGGCATTGATCTGCGCGTGTTCATCGTCACTCATGGTAATGATGTTGACCACACCGCCAATCGCCCCGGAACCGTAAACAGCAGAACGCGGCCCGCGGATGTATTCGATACGCTGCACCAGGGATACCGGAATCTGGCCAATGTCAATGGCGTTACCAATACCTGCCCGCGCCATTGGGATCCCATCAATCAGCACCAGCACATGACGTGCTTCCGTGCCGCGAACGTAGAGAGAAGAACTGCTCCCCATCCCGCCGGTCTGCGAAATATCCACGCCCGGCAGGCGACGCATCACATCATTAAGATCTTTTGACTGCCAGCGCTGAATATCTTCCCGCGTAACAACATCGGTCGGCGCAAGGACCGTATTCACCGGCTGTTGAAAACGGTTTGCTGTCACCACTAACGTGTCTGAATTGCTGTCCTGCGCCCAGCCGGAAAATGCCGTGACGGAGAGCGCCGTCATCAGCGAAGCTTTTTTAATCATTTTAAAAGCATCCATAATATGCAAAGGATGCCGCCGGCTCTATCAGTAGCACGCGATGATAGAGGCCAAATGCGACGTATTCCGGCAGGTCTTCGGGCTTGGGGTGTTTAATAGATGAGGACTTCCCGCGAAAAACCGCAGTGTCTGCACAATGCGCTCATCCCACTTATCCTTACCGCTGCGCGTCAGCTCCAGATTTACACTGGATTCCCTATTAACTCATAGGACCGGTAACACGATGCTATAATTAGAAACATATAGATGTCCAGACTTCTACCGTTATATTTCCTTATATCATCAGGGCTGGACATCCCCGGCGCTTTCCCTACAATCCCCGCGTACTTATTTTATTCAGGATGCATCATGACCCCCGAACACCTTCCTACCGAACAATATGAAGCGCAGCTGGCAGAAAAAGTCGTCCGTTTGCAGAAAATGATGGCGCCTTTCGCCGCCCCGGTTCCGGAAGTGTTTCGTTCACCGGTCAGCCACTATCGCATGCGCGCAGAATTTCGCCTGTGGCACGACGGCGATGACCTGTACCACATTATGTTTGATCAGCAGACAAAATCCCGGATCCGCGTCGATACCTTCCCGGCCGCCAGCGAGCTGATTAATCAGCTGATGAGCGCCGTGATTGAAGGCGTACGCGATAACCCGGTGCTGCGCCATAAACTGTTTCAGGTCGATTATCTGACCACGCTGAGCAACCAGGCCGTTATCTCTCTGCTGTATCACAAAAAGCTTGATGATGAGTGGCGTCAGCAGGCGGAACGCTTGCGCGATACGCTACGGGCGCAAAACCTGAATGTGCACCTGATTGGCCGCGCAACGAAGACTAAAATCGAGCTGGATCAGGATTATATCGATGAGCGCTTACCGGTTGGCGGGCGTGAGATGGTCTATCGCCAGGTTGAGAATAGCTTCACCCAGCCGAACGCAGCGATGAACATCCAGATGCTGGAGTGGGCCATTGATACCACGAAAGGCGCAACCGGCGACCTGCTTGAGCTGTATTGCGGCAACGGCAACTTTTCGCTGGCGCTGGCGCGTAATTTCGATCGCGTGCTGGCAACAGAGATTGCTAAACCATCCGTCGCGGCGGCGCAATACAACATTGCAGCGAACCATATTGATAACGTGCAGATTATCCGCATGTCGGCGGAAGAGTTTACTCAGGCGATGAACGGCGTGCGGGAGTTTAACCGCCTGCAGGGAATCGATCTGAAGGGCTATAAGTGCGAGACGATTTTTGTCGATCCGCCGCGCAGCGGGCTGGATAGCGAAACGGAAAAAATGGTGCAGACGTACCCGCGCATTCTCTACATCTCCTGCAACCCGGAGACGCTGTGTCAGAATCTGGACACGCTAAGTAAAACGCACGACGTTACTCGCCTGGCGCTGTTCGATCAGTTCCCGTATACCCATCATATGGAATGCGGTGTGCTTTTAACGAGGAAGTAAAGCGGCGGAAGAAAGCCCGGCAACACTGCTATTGCCGGGCGATAGATTATTCGGCGATCGCGCTCTTGCGATTGCGCACTTTATAGCCAATCCAGAACACCATAATCACCGACAGAACCGCCGGGAAGAAGTTAGAGCCGATGTCCGGATATTCCGCGCGCACGACGGTGCTATAAACCAGCACGCCCAGGATAAAACAGGCTGCGGCCAGCCCCGGTAAACCCACCGGCATACTGCGATTCTGATAGCGCTGATGCAGGCAGTAAACCGTAAGCACCAACGACAAAATAGGGAAGATGGAAAAGGGGACAATTGAACTGAACAGCGCGGCGAAGGTTCCATTGATGGATAGACCTGCGATCAGCGCCAGCAGCAGCGTACCTCTATCTTGTACTGAGTGTTTCATTGCTCGTCCTTCACGTTATTCGGAATGATTTGATATTTTTTCTTGTTCACGGCGATACCAGTAATACGCGCCTTTCGAGATCATTCTGAGCTGCAGCACCAGTCGCTCCTCCAGCTGTCGGCGTTGCTCAGGACTCACATCCAGGGCCTCAGCGCCAGCGCTAAAAACGATGGTGACCATAGCTTCAGCCTGCGCTTCGGTAAAGGCGCGCGGCATATGGTTTTCGATTTCTAAATAGTCGGCAAGTTCCGCGATGAAATGCTGAATTTCACGCGCCACAGCGGCACGAAACGCCGCAGAGGTACCGGAACGTTCACGCAACAGCAGGCGAAAGGCGTTTGGGTTGTTACCAATGAACTCCATAAAGGTGGAAACAGAGGTACGAATGACGCTGCCGCCTTTAGCGATACGCTGACGCGCCTGACGCATCAGTTGGCGAAGCATCAGGCCGCTTTCATCAACCATGGTCAGACCAAGTTCATCGACATCGCGAAAATGCCGGTAGAAGGACGTTGGGGCGATCCCCGCTTCCCGCGCGACTTCACGCAGGCTCAAGCTGGCAAAACTCCGTTCAGCACTTAGCTGGCTAAATGCTGCTTCCACCAGCGAACGCCGGGTTTTTTCTTTTTGTTGCGCTCTTACGCCCATCACGTTGTCTGAATCCTTCCATAAGCCCTTCTGGCACTATACCAGAGATTAGAACTAATCGGTTTACACTGGATTGTGAATGATTGTTTACGAGCCGTTTCTGCTTTTATGCCGCAAAAAAGCACAACGATAATTGGGTTAAAGCGCGCCGAATGTTATCATCGTGTTTATTTTATGTATAAAACAGGTGAGTAATGCCATGTCACACTCTTGGGATTATGATGCAATTGTGATTGGTTCCGGTCCGGGCGGAGAAGGTGCTGCCATGGGGCTGGTGAAACAGGGAGCACGCGTTGCCGTCATTGAGCGCTACCATAACGTCGGCGGCGGTTGTACCCACTGGGGTACCATCCCGTCCAAAGCCCTCCGCCATGCCGTCAGCCGTATTATCGAGTTCAACCAAAACCCTCTCTACAGCGACCATTCCCGTCTTCTTCGTTCTTCCTTCGCCGACATCCTGAACCATGCCGACAGCGTCATTAACCAGCAAACCCATATGCGTCAGGGTTTCTATGAGCGTAACCACTGCGAAATCCTGCAGGGCAATGCCCATTTTGTTGATGAACATACTATCGCGCTGGAATGCCACGACGGCACAGTGGAAACGGTAACAGCGGAAAAGTTCGTGATTGCCTGCGGTTCACGCCCGTACCATCCAGCAGACGTCGATTTTCATCACCCACGTATTTATGACAGCGACTCCATTCTTAGCCTGCACCACGAACCACGTCATGTGATCATCTACGGCGCCGGGGTGATCGGCTGCGAATATGCGTCGATCTTCCGCGGGATGGAGGTGAAGGTTGATCTGATCAACACCCGCGATCGCCTGCTGGCGTTTCTCGATCAGGAGATGTCCGACTCGCTCTCCTACCACTTCTGGAACAGCGGCGTCGTCATTCGTCACAATGAAGAATACGAAAAGATTGAGGGCGTTGATGACGGCGTCATTATGCATCTGAAGTCTGGCAAAAAGCTAAAAGCGGACTGCCTGCTGTACGCCAACGGCCGCACCGGTAATACCGATTCTCTGGCGCTGGAAAATATCGGCCTGCAAACGGACAGTCGCGGCCAGCTGAAGGTCAACAGCATGTATCAAACCGCCTTGCCGCATGTTTATGCCGTCGGCGATGTAATTGGCTATCCGAGCCTGGCCTCCGCCGCCTACGACCAGGGGCGTATCGCTGCTCAGGCGCTAGTTAAAGGCGAAGCATCAGCGCATCTGATTGAAGATATCCCTACCGGGATTTACACCATTCCGGAAATCAGCTCCGTCGGCAAAACTGAGCAGCAGCTGACGGCAATGAAGGTGCCTTATGAAGTGGGACGCGCGCAGTTCAAACATCTGGCGCGAGCGCAGATTGTCGGTATGAGCGTCGGGACGCTGAAGATCCTGTTTCATCGCGAAACGAAAGAGATCCTGGGGATTCACTGCTTTGGCGAGCGCGCGGCCGAAATTATTCACATCGGCCAGGCGATAATGGAGCAGAAAGGTGGCGGTAACACTATTGAGTACTTCGTTAACACCACCTTTAACTACCCGACAATGGCGGAAGCCTATCGGGTAGCGGCATTAAATGGCTTAAACCGCCTGTTTTAACGCTTTGTCGAAATGGCCATCCATGGTTCCGCGGATGGCCTCCGCCAGATGTTCATAACGGCTGCGCAGCGGTGAGCCCGGGCGATACACCAGCCCGACGGTACGTCTCGGCTCCGGCTTGATGCATGGCACATAAACCACGCCATCGCGCTTTCTCTCTTGCGGTACGGCTAAGGCTGGCAGCAGCGTAATACCGCTACCGGCGGCCACCATGTTACGCAGCGTTTCAAGGCTGGTTGCCCGGAAATGCGTATCTTCATCAGCGCCCGCTTCAAAGCAAAAGCCCATCGCCTGATCGCGCAGGCAGTGGCCATCTTCCAGCATCAACAGCTTTTCACCGGCTAAATCCGACATCGGTACGCACTCGCGATTCGCCCACGGGTGATCTTCGTAGATAGCCAGCATCATTGGCTCATCAAACAGCGGCACCTCAATAAAGGCTTCGCTCTCTTTGACCAGCGCCAGAATCGCGCAGTCGAGCTTACCGCTATCAAGCTGCGCCAGCAGCTGATGGGTTTGCGCTTCATGCAGATACATTTCCAGCTTCGGAAAGGTCTGGTGCAGCATCGGGATAATCAGCGGCAGCAGATAAGGGCCAATCGTCGGGATTAGGCCGATATGCAGCGGCCCGGACATGGTCTCCCCCTGCTGGCTTGCCATTTCTTTAAGCACTTTGACTTCGCGTAACACGGTACGCGCTTGATCCACCAACAGCAGCCCTGCCTGGGTGAACAGAACCTTACGGCTGGTGCGCTCCAGCAACATCACGCCGAGTTCATCCTCCAGCTTGCGGATTTGCCCGCTGAGCGTCGGTTGGCTGACGTGACAAGAATCCGCCGCCCGGCGGAAGTGGCGGTGTTCGGCTAGCGCTACCAGATATTCAAGATCGCGAATATTCATTATTCATCCTCCATCGCCACGATAGTCCATGGCGATAGATAGAATAGCAACGAACGATTATCCCTATCAAGGTTTCTGTTCAATAATAAACCCATAAATGAGGAAAACTTCATAAAATCATTGAGCTTCCTCATCAATTCTCTACCCGAATAACTAAAGCCAACGTGAACTTTTGCGGACCTTGTGTCCGCTTTTTTTTTGCATAAAAAAGCCCGGAATTAACCGAGCTTCCTTTATTTGCCGCGCAAAGACAGCCTGACAGGAAATTTAAACCAAGCGCTGTTTGGCGTCAGCAATGGCCTGAGCTACCTGCTGCGGAGAAACGCCGCCTTTAGCCGCTCGCTTATCAAGACATGACTGCAGTGACAGAATCGGATAGACATCATCGGTGATAACGGGGCTAAACTTCTGCAAATCAGCCAGAGGCAGATCTTCCAGCGGCTTGCCTTGAGCAATAGCCTCAACCACCGCTTCGCCGACAATATGGTGCGCTTCACGGAACGGTACGCCTTTAGCCACCAGATAATCCGCCAGCTCGGTCGCATTCGCGTAACCCTGCTGCGCCGCTTCTTCACAACGCGGGCGCTTCACTTGAATACCGTCAAGCACCAGCGCCGCCATATGCAGGCAATCGAGCCAGGTATCGAGCGCATCAAACAGCCCTTCCTTATCTTCCTGCATATCTTTGTTGTAGGCCAATGGCAGACCTTTGAGGGTCATCATCATGCCGGTCAGCGCGCCCTGCACGCGGCCGCATTTACCGCGGATCAGCTCCAGCGCGTCCGGATTTTTCTTCTGCGGCATCAGGGATGAACCGGAAGTCACGCGGTCAGAAAGCTCAACGAAGCCCGCTTCGCCGGTATTAAAGAAGATCAGATCTTCGGCAAAGCGCGACAGGTGGACCATGCCGATTGAGGCATCGGACAACAACTCCAGCACGTGATCGCGGTCAGAGACGCTATCCAGACTGTTGCGAGTGGCTGAAGCAAAGCCCAGCCAGCCAGCCAGCTGTTCACGATCGATTTCATAGGCGGTACCCGCCAGCGCGCCGCAGCCCAGCGGGCTGACGTCCAGGCGCTTCAGCGCGTCCTGCAGGCGGCTTTCATCGCGAGCCAGCATTTCGACATAAGCCAGACACCAGTGAGCGAAAGTTACCGGCTGCGCGCGCTGCAGATGGGTATAGCCCGGCATGACCGCGTCCTGGTTGTTCTGTGCAGTCTCAACCAGCGCGCTTTGCAGCTGACGATTCGCCGACAGTAGCTCCACGACGGTATCTTTGCACCACAACTTCAGGTCAGTCGCGACCTGGTCATTACGGCTGCGCCCGGTATGCAGCTTTTTCCCCAGTTGACCCACTTTGTCAATCAGCTTGCCTTCCACCCAGCTATGAATATCTTCCGCATCGCTTTCGAGGATCTGCTGCGGATTGGCCCGCACTTCTTCCAGCAGAATATTCAGCGCCTCTTCCAGTTGCTGCTGTTCATCAGCGGTCAATACGCCAACCGTCACCAGCGCTTTGGACCAGGCGACAGAGCCAACGATATCCTGCTCCGCCAGGCGGTAATCAAAGCGCAAAGAGTCGTTGAACTGTTTGAACCGCTGATCCGCTGCCTGAGTAAAACGCCCACCCCAAAGTGCCATAACTTGCTTCCTTTATTCGTTAGTTCCGCCGGGTGGCGCTACGCCAACCCGGCCTATGGTCATTCAATTAAAACTTATGCCAGAATACGCGTGCCGATCGGCGTGCCGTTAAACAGCGCAGGCAGCTGCTCAGCATGACGCCAGGAGGCGATATCGACCGGGCGGCCTAGCGTGCGCGCGGCGTCCAGAGCAGCGTTCACTTTGACGATCATCCCGTCGGTGATAATACCCTGCTCAATCAGCTGTTCTGCCTTCGCCGCAGTCATTTCAGCAATGCGCTGACCTTTACCGTCGAGAATACCGCTCACGTCAGACAGCAGAATCAGGTCTGCGCCGAGCGTTGCCGCCAGCGCGGTAGCAGCCTGGTCAGCATTCACGTTCATCAGCTGTCCTTCATCAGTCACGCCGATAGAGCTGACAACCGGCAAATAGCCGCCCGCCAGCAACGTGTGAATCAGCGCCGGAGAGCCCGGCTGAGCGAAGCCGACATGGCCGAGTTCTTTATCAAGCTGAGTCACCTTAACGCTGTCACCATCACCAAGGAATAGTCCTACGGAAGCCAGACCGTGCTTTTTCGCCCACGCCAGCAGCGTCTTATTGGCAGTACCCGCCAGGGCGCCGGTAATAATGTCGATCTGATCTGCCGGCGTAACCCGCAGACCATTTTTCTTGTTCACCGGCAGGTTGAGCTGCTTCATCAGCTCATCCACCACGCAGCCGCCGCCGTGCACAATAATCAGCGGGCGCTGATGCGACTCGCGGTAGTTCACCAGCGCGGTAAACAGGCGCTCCAGCGCTTCTTCGCTATCCAGCAGGACGCCGCCGAGTTTGATAATTAAAGGATTCATCATCACACCTTAAATAAGAGACTGCGTCTCAGCGAAGCCGAAACGAATATTTGCGCACTGAACGGCCTGCGCTGCCGCGCCTTTCAGCAGGTTATCTTCCGCTGCCACAACGATGATGTGTTCATCCTGGACCGCAAAACCGATATCACAGAATGGCAGACCCACGACATTTTTCAATGCGGGCATGCCCTTATCATATAAACGCACCAGCGGTTTTTTCGCATAGGCCTGCTGGAACGCTGCTGCGACCTGTTCTTTGCTCACGCCAGGCTTCAGGCGGCAGGTGATGGTTTCCAGAATCCCACGCTTAAAATTGCCCAGATGCGGGGTAAAAATAACGTCCGCACCCAGATGAGTGGATATTTCAGGGTGATGGCGATGGTTGAAAACACCATAGGGCTGCAGGCTAACTTCGCAGAAGCTATTACCAATAGAGGCTTTACGCCCGGCCCCGCTAACGCCGCTGGTCGCGTTGATCACCGGCCACTGGTTTAGATCCAGCAGGCCCGCGTCGATCAGCGGTTTTAACGACAGCTGAGCCGCCGTCGGGTAGCAGCCCGGTACGGCAATCAGATTCGCCTCTTTAAGCTTATCGACGCTCCACTCGGCCAGGCCATAAACCGCCTGCTCCAGCAGATCAGGGTGCTGATGGGTGAAACCGTAATATTTTTCGTAGAAGGCGCCATCGTTAACGCGGAACGCCCCGGAAAGATCGAACACCACGCAGCCTGCCGCGAGAAACTGCGGTGCCAGATCGTGGCTCACTTCATGCGCGGTGGCGAGGAAAACCACGTCCACCCCGGCGCTAAACTCGCTGATATCGGACATCGGGTGCAGCGGCAGGTCGACAATGCCTTTCAACTGCGGATGCAAATCGGAAACTAATTTTCCCGCATCATTGCTTTGCGCGGAGACCGTCAAAGCGGTTATGGTCATATGAGGATGGCGATTTACATAGGCCACTAGCTCTGCGCCGGCATAACCGCTGGCGCCCACAATCAGCGTGTTCAACATTGGGGCTCTTCACCTTCTTACTTACGTCTATTTGCCCTGGAAGGCCGTTGCCTTCCCCACCCAATTGAGCCGTAAGAGCATCATCCTTACATTCGATGGGTTTTCTTACGCTCAACGATAATGTATTTTTATTCACAAATAATGCATGAATATTGATACTATCACGACCCGAGGTGTGTCAACAATGAAAAACAATTTACCGCCCTTTATCGAGATTTATCGCGCGTTGATCGCCACACCTTCCATCAGCGCAACCGAAGAGGCGCTGGATCAAAGCAATGAGTCTTTAATCAATTTACTGGCAGGCTGGTTCCACGATATTGGCTTTAACGTTGAAGTTCAGCCGGTGCCCGATACGCGCAATAAATTCAACCTGCTGGCCAGTACCGGTCAAGGTGCTGGCGGCCTACTGCTTGCCGGGCATACCGATACCGTCCCGTTTGATGATGGTCGCTGGACTCGCGACCCCTTCACCCTGACCGAGCACGACAACAAACTTTACGGCCTTGGTACCGCGGATATGAAAGGCTTCTTTGCTTTTATTCTCGACGCCCTGCGCGATGTTGACGTGACTCAGCTGAAAAAACCGCTCTATATTCTGGCGACCGCCGATGAAGAGACCAGCATGGCCGGTGCCCGCTACTTCGCCGAAACCACCCAGTTGCGACCGGACTGCGCCATTATCGGCGAACCGACTTCGCTGCAACCGGTACGTGCGCACAAAGGCCATATCTCCACCGCAGTTCGCGTCCAGGGGCAATCTGGCCACTCCAGCGACCCGGCGCGCGGCGTCAACGCCATTGAACTGATGCACGATGCCATTGGCCGTATTATGCAGCTGCGCGACGACTTAAAAGAGCGTTATCACTACGCTGCATTTACTGTCCCGTACCCCACGCTTAACCTCGGAGCCATTCACGGCGGCGATGCCTCAAACCGCATCTGCGCCTGCTGTGAACTGCATATGGATATTCGCCCGCTGCCTGGAATGACGCTCAACGATCTCAATGGATTGCTGAACGAAGCGCTGGCCCCGGTGAGCGAGCGTTGGCCTGGACGGCTGACCGTTTCCGAGCTGCATCCGCCGATCCCTGGCTATGAATGCCCGCCGGACCATAAGCTGGTTGAGGTGGTGGAGAAACTGCTCGGCGCGCAAACCGAAGTGGTGAACTACTGTACCGAAGCACCGTTTATTCAGACCCTCTGCCCAACGCTGGTATTAGGCCCAGGCTCTATCAACCAGGCCCACCAGCCAGATGAATACCTGGAAACGCGCTTTATTAAGCCGACTCGTGAGCTTATCACTCAGGTGGTCCACCATTTCTGCTGGCATTAAAAACACGCATTCTTCCGCTCTTTTTCATCGGCGCGGGAGAGTGACAATTATCACATTTTCATAAGCAACACTTATCAAGCGACCTCTGAGTTAAATTTCGCAAATTGCCGCGATTTATTCGTTTGCTGAAGCGATTTCGCAACAATTGACGTGGGGGTTTTTACGTGGCTTTATAAAAGACGGTTGCTTATCCACTGCTCAAATTATCGAGCGCCGGATATAACAAAATAAAATGAGATGGGGTGTCTGGGGTAACATGAACGAACAATATTCCGCTTTGCGTAGTAATGTCAGTATGCTCGGTAAGGTGCTGGGCGACACCATCAAGGATGCGCTAGGAGAAAACATTCTTGATCGTGTCGAAACTATCCGTAAGTTGTCCAAATCTTCTCGCGCAGGCAATGAAGCCAACCGCCAGGAACTGCTCACCACGCTGCAAAACTTGTCCAACGACGAGCTGCTGCCGGTGGCGCGCGCCTTTAGCCAGTTTCTGAACCTGGCGAATACCGCAGAGCAATACCACAGCATTTCGCCAAAAGGCGAAGCGGCCAGTAATCCTGAAGTGATTGCCCGCACCCTGAGAAAGCTCAAAGACCAACCCAATCTCAACGAAACAATTATTAAACAAGCAGTTGAATCCCTGTCTCTGGAACTGGTGCTAACTGCGCACCCGACCGAGATCACGCGTCGTACGCTGATCCACAAGATGGGTGAAATCAACAACTGCCTGAAGCAGCTCGATAACAACGATATTGCTGACTATGAACGCCATCAGTTCATGCGCCGCCTGCGCCAGCTGATTGCCCAGTCGTGGCATACCGATGAAATCCGTAAGCACCGCCCCTCCCCGGTGGATGAAGCCAAATGGGGCTTCGCGGTCGTTGAAAATAGCCTGTGGGAAGGCGTGCCGAACTACCTGCGCGAACTGAACGAACAGCTGGAAGCCAACCTCAACTATCGGTTACCGGTCGATTTTGTCCCGGTTCGCTTTACCTCCTGGATGGGCGGCGACCGCGACGGCAACCCGAACGTCACTGCCGATATCACCCGCCACGTGCTGCTGCTCAGCCGCTGGAAAGCGACCGATCTGTTCCTGAAAGACGTCCAGTTGCTGATTTCCGAGCTGTCGATGGTCGAGTGTACCGACGAGCTGCGTGAACTGGCAGGCGCGGAAGGCGCACAGGAACCCTATCGTTACCTGATGAAAAAGCTGCGTACGCAGTTGATGGAAACCCAGGCCTGGCTGGAAGCGCGTCTGAAAGGACAAAGACTGCCGAAACCGGCTGGCCTTATCACGCAAAACGAGCAGCTATGGGAACCGCTTTATGCCTGTTACCAGTCGCTGCAAGCCTGCGGCATGGGCATTATCGCCAACGGCGAACTGCTCGACACCCTGCGTCGCGTAAAAGCCTTTGGCGTACCGCTGGTGCGTATCGATATCCGCCAGGAAAGCACCCGTCATACCGAAGCCCTGGGCGAGATGACCCGCTATCTCGGCATCGGCGATTATGAAAGCTGGTCGGAAGCCGACAAACAGGCCTTCCTGATCCGCGAACTGAACTCCAAACGTCCTCTGCTGCCGCGTCAGTGGGAGCCGAGCGAAGAAACTCGCGAAGTGCTTGAAACCTGCAAAGTGATCGCCGAAGCGCCGCGCGGCTCTATTGCGGCCTATGTTATCTCAATGGCGAAAACGCCGTCTGACGTACTGGCGGTACATCTGCTGCTCAAAGAGGCCGGTATCGGCTTCGCGCTGCCGGTCGCCCCGCTGTTCGAAACCCTGGATGACCTGAATAACGCCGACGACGTCATGACCCAGTTGTTGAATATCGACTGGTATCGCGGCTTTATCCAGGGCAAGCAGATGGTCATGATTGGCTATTCTGACTCAGCGAAAGATGCAGGCGTGATGGCCGCGTCCTGGGCGCAGTATCAGGCACAGGACGCCTTAATTAAGACCTGCGAAAAGGCTGGCATTGAGCTCACGTTGTTCCACGGTCGCGGCGGTTCTATCGGTCGCGGCGGCGCACCGGCGCATGCGGCTCTGCTCTCTCAGCCTCCAGGAAGCCTGAAAGGCGGCCTGCGCGTCACCGAACAGGGTGAGATGATCCGCTTTAAATACGGTCTGCCGGAAGTCACCATCAGCAGCCTGTCGCTCTACACCAGCGCAATTCTGGAAGCCAACCTACTGCCGCCGCCGGAGCCAAAACCGCAATGGCGCGACATCATGGCCGAACTGTCAGACGTCTCCTGCGATATGTACCGCGGTTACGTGCGTGAAAATAAAGACTTTGTTCCTTACTTCCGTTCCGCTACGCCGGAGCAGGAGCTGGGTAAACTGCCGCTGGGTTCGCGTCCGGCGAAACGTCGCCCGACCGGCGGCGTCGAGTCACTGCGTGCGATTCCATGGATCTTCGCGTGGACGCAAAACCGCCTGATGCTGCCAGCCTGGCTGGGTGCGGGCGCCGCGCTGCAAAAAGTGGTGGAAGGCGGCAAACAGAGTGAGCTGGAAAGCATGTGCCGCGACTGGCCATTCTTCTCTACTCGCCTCGGCATGCTGGAGATGGTCTATTCAAAAGCTGACCTGTGGCTGGCGGAATATTACGATCAGCGTCTGGTGAAACCAGAGTTGTGGAAACTGGGTGAAGAGCTGCGCGAGCTGCTGTCTGCCGATATCAACGTGGTGCTGGCAATCGCCAACGACTCCCACCTGATGGCCGACCTGCCGTGGATCGCCGAGTCTATCCAGTTACGTAATATCTATACCGACCCGCTGAACGTACTGCAGGCCGAGCTGCTGCATCGTTCACGTCTGGCGGAAGAGAAAGGTGAAAAACCAGATCCGCGCGTTGAGCAGGCGCTGATGGTCACTATTGCAGGCGTTGCGGCAGGTATGCGTAACACCGGCTAATTTGCCGGAAGCGGTATCCCCGGAGGCGGCGCGTTGCGCCTGTCCGGGCTACCCGTCCGCAAACGGCAGTGAACCTGTAGCCCGGTCAGCGCAGCGCCACCGGGAAAAAACTGTAGCTCCGGCAAGCATCACGTTTACCGGAGCTATTTTTATTAATGGTGCAGCATCTCGTCAACGATCTGCTCTTTATGCAGCGCATGAGGATAATAGGTCGGCCAGTTATCCATCTCTTTCAGCAGCGCTTCTTGCGACTCATTCCCCATAAAGATATGGAAATGCTGAGACTTACGCGGCGCGATAGTGTGATCGCTGAACTGGACAAATTTCGGCGCTTTTGAATCCGCCTGCGAGCATTCGAACAGGTAGCGTACGCCTTTTTTACCGGATGCATAGGTCAGAATTTTGTAACCAGAATAAGTGTATTTGCAGGCGTTGACGGCTTTTCCGACGTGAAACTCCATAACGTTATCTTCAATATCAATCTGCTCCACATCCGTGGCATAGCCCTTCTTATAATATTCCCGGTACTCCGCCACGCTTTTACCGGCTTTTTTAGCTTTCTGCTCCAGTACCGGATCCAAATCGCCGTTCAGCAGATAGGGGTTAACCGACTGCCAGATACCATCCCAATCGCTTAACGCTCTGTCTTTTACATCCTGATCGGCAAAAATACCTTCACTCGCCTTTTGCTCCGCCTCGGTCAACGCCGGGCCATGGCTATGATGGCCGTGAGCAAAAACCTGGCTGCTCGCCATTACCAGGCCAATACCAAGCGCAAGGGCGGAAATCTTTTTGGTCATCACTCTCTCCTGAGTTTTCGTTTGCAATAATATGTTACGATATAACATATCAATTAAATCTTACAATACCCTTCGCAGAAAAACCGCTCGGCTTTTCCCTCTGTCAATTTGTTAGGTATGATGAAAAGAGAGCGCGCGATGCGGAGCAAGAATGGATATCGACATCAATCAGGCCATTGATTCCTTTATTAAAGGTCCAGCAATTATCGGAAAGATCCGCTTTTCCACGGAGTCCAGACCCGCTTCTGAGAAAGCCGTAAGCGTCGATTTTCCGCGCCTCGAAATCATGCTGGAGGGGCAGTTGCGCGATCCGGCGATTAAAGTCGACTCCACCCAGCTCATGCCGCACGATGTGCTGTACGTTCCGGCAGGCGGATGGAATGACCCGCAGTGGCTGATCCCCTCCACTCTGTTAACCATCTTATTTGGTAAGCAGCAGTTGGAATTCGTCCTGCGCCACTGGGACGGCAACGCGCTTAACGTGCTGGATAAACAACAGGTACCTCGTCGCGGCCCGCGGGTCGGTTCTTTCCTGCTGCAGGCGCTCAATGAAATGCAAATGCAGCCGCAGGAGCAGCACACGGCCCGCTATATTGTCACTAGCCTTCTCAGCCACTGTGCCGACCTGCTGGGTAGCCAGGTGCAAACGTCATCGCGCAGCCAGGCGCTTTTTGAAGCAATTCGTAAATATATCGATGCCCGCTTTGCCGACCCTTTAACCCGGGAATCGGTGGCGCAGGAGTTTTATCTCTCGCCAAACTATCTTTCACATCTGTTCCAGAAATGCGGGCCAATGGGTTTTAACGAATACCTGAATCACATCCGCCTGGAGCAGGCCAGAATGCTGCTGAAGGGCCATGATATGAAAGTCAAAGATATCGCCCACGCCTGCGGTTTCGCCGACAGTAACTACTTCTGCCGTCTATTCCGCAAAAACACCGAGCGCTCACCATCTGAATATCGCCGCCAGTATCATAGCCAGCTCACGGAAAAAACATCGCCCATAAAAAGCTAGATTTTTGTGTGTTAAGCCTGACTTTTGTACGCTCTTTTATCTCTGTATTAGCCCGTATATCCGGATAAACGTGATCTAAATCACTCTTAATCGTAATGCGTACATTTATCCAGTTTTTGGCAAATTTGTCATCTGGCAACCCTTCGAGTGAAAGCCGTATTCTTACCTCAACGACACTACCGAATTAAGCATTGAGGAAAGTACTATGGAACTCTATCTGGACACCGCAAACGTAGCAGAAGTTGAACGCCTGGCACGTATCTACCCGCTGGCTGGCGTCACCACCAACCCGAGCATTATCGCCGCCGGTAAAACTCCGCTTTGGGACGTCCTGCCGCGTCTGCAAAAAGCCGTTGGACCAGAAGGCATTTTGTTCGCCCAGACCATGAGCCGCGACGCTCAGGGCATGGTTGAAGAAGCCAAACGTCTGAGCAACGCCGTTCCCGGCATCGTGGTCAAAATCCCAGTGACTGCCGAAGGTCTGGCCGCTATCAAACTGTTGAAAAAAGAAGGAATTACCACGCTGGGTACCGCCGTGTACAGCGCGTCTCAGGGCCTGCTTGCCGCACTGGCTGGGGCAAAATACGTCGCTCCTTACGTGAACCGCGTCGACGCCCAGGGCGGTGACGGCATTCGCACGGTGCAGGAGCTGCAATCTCTGCTGGAAATGCACGCGCCGGAAAGCAAAGTGCTGGCCGCCAGCTTTAAGACTCCGCGCCAGGCGCTGGATTGCCTGTTAGCCGGTTGCGAAGCAATCACCCTCCCGTTAGACGTAGCGCAACAAATGCTCGGTACCCCTGCGGTAGAGTCAGCTATTGAGAAGTTTGAGCAGGACTGGAATAACGCTTTTGGAACTCTGAACCTGTAACCCGATCGGCGAGCCGCCCAAGGGGGCGGCATCACGGTCACCCAGGAGGAATAGAAATGGATCGCATTATTCAATCACCCGGTAAGTACATCCAGGGCGCAGACGCAGTAACTCGCCTTGGCGGATACCTCAAACCGCTGGCTGAACGCTGGCTCATCGTTGGCGATAAATTCGTACTCGGTTTTGCCGAAGAAAAACTACGTAAAAGCCTGGCGGATGCCGGCCTGGTGGCCGAAATCGCGCCGTTTGGCGGTGAATGCTCACATAATGAAATCAATCGGTTACGTGATATCGCCGGTTCAGCTCAGTGTACCGCCGTACTGGGTATCGGCGGCGGTAAGACGCTGGATACCGCAAAAGCATTAGCACATTTTATGAATTTGCCGGTAGTTATTGCTCCGACGATTGCCTCCACCGATGCGCCATGCAGCGCGCTCTCGGTTATTTATACGGATGATGGCGAATTTGATAGCTACCTGATGCTGCCGCGTAACCCAAACATGGTTATTGTTGATACGCAAATCGTTGCCGGAGCTCCGGCACGCCTGCTGGCCGCGGGCATCGGCGATGCGCTGGCAACCTGGTTTGAAGCGCGTGCCTGCTCACGCAGCGGCGCAACCACCATGGCGGGCGGCAAATGTACTCAGGCGGCGCTGGCGCTGGCTGAACTGTGCTACAACACGCTGATCGAAGAAGGTGAAAAAGCGATGCTGGCAGCGGAGCAGCACGTCGTTACTCCGGCTCTGGAACGCGTCATTGAAGCCAACACCTACCTGAGCGGCGTCGGTTTTGAAAGCGGCGGCCTGGCGGCTGCGCACGCTATCCACAACGGTATGACGGCGATTCCGGACGCTCACCACTACTATCATGGTGAAAAAGTGGCTTTCGGCACGCTCACGCAGCTGGTACTGGAAAACGCCCCGGTTGAAGAAATTGAAACCGTCGCGGCGCTGTGCCACAGCGTTGGGTTGCCTATCACCCTGGCGCAGCTGGATATTAAAGAAGATATTCCGGCCAAAATGCGTCTGGTGGCGGAAGCCGCCTGCGCTGAAGGCGAAACTATCCACAATATGCCTGGCGGCGCAACGCCGGATCAGGTCTATGCTGCGCTGCTTGTCGCTGACCAGTACGGTCAACGTTTCCTGCAAGAGTGGGAATAATCCCTCCTTACACCCGCCCTCCGGCGGGTGTGTTCTTTCATGTTCTTTTCACGCCCCATTGCCAGCCAGAATGATGTGCTTTATAGTGCGATTTTCCTTTGGGTGAATCGTAGATATGCAGTCATCAGATCGAAGAATGAGCATTTACGCCATTCTGCAACAGGACAAAAAAGTCGTTGTCAATGAACTCGCCGAAAAGTTCGGCGTCACCAAAATGACCATCCGCCGCGACCTCTCTTTCTTTGAAAAACAAGGTATTATAAAAACGACCTACGGCGGGGCCTATTTGACCAGCGGCGCCAGCGTTGAGCCAAGCTTTCAACTGAAATCGATACAAATGGTTGATGATAAGCACCTGATTGGCCAAAAAGCCGCCGAGTTGGTCGAAGATGGCGACACCATTATTATCGACTGCGGGACCACGCCGCTGGCCCTCGCTCAGTTTATTTTCGATAAGAAAATCATGGTGATAACCAACTCCATCCCGGTCGTTAATCTGCTGAAAGGGAGAAAAAACATTAAGCTGATCGTGGCACCCGGCGAGTATGAAGACGATACCCAGGGGATGATCTCTTTCAGCACCGCCGACTTTTTTCGCAATATCCACGCCGATAAGGTCTTCCTCAGCACTCAGGGCATCAACGAACTCGGCGAGCTGACGGTACCCAAAATGACCGACGCCCACGTCAAGCAAGCACTGATGCGGGCCGGGCGGCAAAAAATTCTGCTGGCGGATAGAAGTAAATTTGGCCAAACGTTCCTGGCAGGCCACGCGCGCCTGACAGACCTCGACCTCGTCATCAGCCAAACCGGCCTGCCCGCCGATACCCTCTCTCTGATCAATTCGCAAAACGTACAACTGCTGTTGGCTGATACTCATCTCTGATCGCTCAGACGTCTGGCAACAGGCGTCTGTGTTTTATTGTGTTCTGTTAATGTTCTTTTTAGATTTATTGATATCGAAAGAAACAAAATAGATCATTTTTAGATTGACAAAAACACACCTCAGGCGTGGAATAGGGATACCCACTCCAGAATTGAGGTCTTTATGAACGGATTACTGAGCTACAAACCCACCAACAACGATTGTGACTTTGATCGTATCGCCAAAAAACAAGATCAGATGTTTCATCGCGTGGCAACCATTTGCCCGGAACGCGCCGAGATCATCACCGAATCCTTCAAACGCTCCGAAGGCAAATCCATTGTGATTCGCCGGGCGCTTGCGATGGCCGATATTCTGGAAAAAATGACCATCTATATCGAACCGGACATGCTGATCGTCGGTAACCAGGCAAGCGCCAACTTTGCCGCACCGGTCTTCCCGGAATACTCCTTCAACTGGGTTATTGATGAGCTGGACGAATTCGACAAACGTTCAGGCGATAGTTTCCAGGTGTCTGAAGAGACCAAAGCTCGTCTGCGCGTACTGCAGGATTACTGGCAGGGCAAAACGCACCAGGATGAAGTGCTGACTAACCTGCCGCAAATTAACCGCCTGGCGGAAAAACAGGGCGTTCTGCACCGCGGCGGCATCAGTATGTCCGGCGACGGTCACATCATCCCGAACCATGATTTCGTGCTGGAAGTCGGCTACGGCGGCATGCGTGATATCGCGAAACAGCATCTGGCAGAAGACAAAGACCTGACCGAAGAACAAACTGATTTCTATCGGGCCGTCATTATCACCATGGATGCGGCGCTGAATTACTGCAAACGTTTCTCGCTGCTGGCTAAAGAAGAAGCCGGAAAAACCACCGATGCTAAACGCCGCGATGAGCTGCTGGCGATGAGCGATATGTTCGCCCACCTGATGGAAGGTAAAGCACAGAGTTTCTATGAAGCCGTCGAAACCGTCTACCTGACCCACCTGCTGATGATGATCGAAAGTAACGGTCACTCCTTCTCCTTCGGTCGTTTTGACCAGTACGTCTGGCCGTTCTACGAAGCCGATATCAACTCCGGAAAAATCAGCAAAGAGAAAGCGCTGGAGATCCTGACCCACTTCTTCATCATGACCAACAGCCTGAACAAAGTGCGTCCGTGGGGCCACACCCAATATAGCGGCGGCTATCCGCTCTACTCCAACCTGATGGTTGGCGGTATGAAGCCGGACGGCACGGACGGCACCAACGACCTTTCCTACCTGTCTCTGGAAGCGATGGCGTTGACCGGCCTGCCGGAGCCAAACCTGAGCGTGCGCTTCTCCAAAGATACTCCGCACTCGCTGATGCAGGACTCCGCTAAGCTTATCCGCAAAGGATTCGGTATGCCGTCCATCTTCTGTGACGAAGTGGTGATCCCGGCGATGATGACCCTCGGTCTGACGGAAGAAGTCGCTCGCGAATATGCCTCAATGGGCTGCGTGGAAACCGCTATTCCGGGCCGCTGGGGACACCGCGCTACCGGTATGACCTACGTGAACTTCGGTAAAATCCTTGAACTGGTGATGAACAACGGCTGCGATCCAGCGACCGGCGTACAGCTGGTGAAAGTGAACGGTAAAGAAGGTCGTGAGATCAATTATGAATCTTATGATGAAGTGTGGGCCGCGTGGAACCAGCTGCTGGAGTTCTATTCCGACCTGGCGGTGGATTGCGACCTGGTGTGCGACCGCGCGCTGAAATATCACGATGCCGATGCCTTTGCCTCCGCCACCATTAACTGTTCGCTGGATCGCGGTAAAACATTGAAAAACGGTGGCGCTGAGTATGACTTCGTCAGCTCCTCGAACATCGGCCCTTCCGTGGTGGGCGATAGCCTGGCTGCGGTGAGAAAACTGGTCTTTGATGACAAGGTGCTGACGCTCAAGCAGCTGCGCGACGCCATGGACTGCAACTTTGAAGGCATCGAAGGTGCCCGCGTACGCAAACTGTGCCGCAACGCGCCGAAGTTTGGTAACGATATCGATTATGTCGACCACATCGTCGCCGACGTGTTCGAGTCCTATCTGAAGCTGCTGCCGAAGTACAAAACCGACCGCTATGGTAAGGGTCCGAAGGGTTGTGGATACACCATGTCCACCTCCAACATCACCTCTTACGTGCCAAATGGTTTTGACGTTGGCGCGACCCCGGACGGTCGTCTGGCGACCCTGCCGCTGAACGAAGGCGCCTCACCGTGCCTTGGCGCAGACAAAGAAGGGCCAACGGCGGTGATCAACTCCGTGGCCAAGCTGCCGAACCAGAAAATCGCCGGTGGCCAGTTGCTGAATATGAAGTTCACCCCGAGCGCGCTGGAAGGCGATGACAACCTGGAGAAATTCACCAACTTCATGGAAGCCAGCCGTGAGAAGAACATCTTCCACAACCAGTTCAACATCATCGACTCGAATATCCTGCGCGCCGCCAAAGAGCACCCGGAAGATTATCCGAACCTGATGGTCCGCGTAGCCGGCTATTGCGCCCTGTTCTCGACGCTGATGCCGGAAGCGCAGGACGCGATTATCGCCCGTACAGAACTGGCCTGGTAAAAAGCCAGGGTATATATGGAGATAATATGAGAACTGGCCTGATTTCCCGCATTCAACGCTACTCGACCAAGGACGGTCCGGGGATACGCAGTACCGTATTTATGCAGCAGTGTAATTTGCGCTGCCAGTGGTGTGCGAATCCGGAGACGATCAGGCCAGGTTTCAACGTGTTCTGGTTTAAAGAGCGCTGCCGCCAGTGCGGCACCTGCGCTCAGGCCGCAGTCAATAACACAATTACCATGGCCGAGCCGGGCAATGGCGTCAATATCGACCGAAAAAACTGTACCAACCTGCTGGATATGGTCGATATGTGCCCCTATGACGGCTACGAAAAAGTGGGCAAAGAGATGACCTCCCGCGAGCTGGCCGTTCTGCTGCTGCGCGATAAGTCTTTTTACGATTCCAGCCACGGCGGTGTGACCTTTTCCGGCGGCGAACCGGCGCTCCAGGCTGAGTTCGTCAGGGAAACCGCCCTGCTGTTAAAAGAAGCAGGCGTTCATGTTTGCCTTGATACCGCAGGGCATATCCGTTGGGAGAAATTACGCCCGCTGATTGAAACGGTCGATTTGGTCTCTTACGACTTTAAAGCCTTTGATGCCGAGACGCATCTCGCCTGTACCGGCGTAGATAATCGGTTGATCCTTGAAAATGCTAAAGCGATTGCCGCGACGGGCACACCGATGCTTGCCCGGATGGTCATCGTTCCAACGCGCAATGATGACCCGGAAGATATCCGTAAACGCCTCGATTTTATCCGCAAGCTTGGCAGTGCCGTACTGCAGGTCGATATTCTGGAATATCACATCTACGGCGTTGGGAAGTATCAAAAACTTGGCATGCCCTATCTCCTCAACAATATTCCGGCATGTCAGCGAGAAATGACGGAACAAATAAAACATTACGCCGAAGAAATTGGTCTCAAAGCCACCATAGGCGGATAAAGGATGAACATGTTAAATTTTATTATTACCGAAACCTACAAAGAAATGAGTGAACTGGCGGCGAATAGAATAGCGATTGCGCTAGCGAAAAAGCCGGATTTAGTCATGGCTCTGCCAACCGGGGGAACCCCTGTTGGTCTTCTGGAAGAGATGTCCCGAATGGCAAAAAGTGGTGAAGCTGATTTTTCTCAGTCCAAATCATTTAACATTGATGAATATATTCCGCTAAAAAAAGACGATCCACAGAGCTATTATTGGTTTTTAGAACACTATTTTTATCAACCCGCCAATATTCCATCCGAAAACACCTTTGTACCCAACGTGCTGGCCGATGATTTAACCGCAGAATGCGCGCGCTATGAGCATGAAATACAGTCACACGGCGATTTTGATATCACCATTCTGGGAATTGGTCACGACGGGCATATCGGTTTTAACGAGCCTCATGCTACTCATAGCCCCGTCTGTCATATCATCAATCTCAATAAAGAGACGATCGAAGCAAATTCTCGCTTTTTCTCACGCAAAGAAGATGTCCCGCTGCAGGCCATTACCCTCGGCATGGGGACTATCCTGAGAAGTAAAGAGATAGTCCTGATTGCTAACGGAAAATCGAAGGCGGCGGTGATGAAACAGCTTCACGACTGCACCCGCATCGACCCGTTATTCCCGGCATCATTCTTACTGATGCATCCAGACGTCACTATTATTTGCGATCGTGAGGCAGCATCGCTTATCAACGCGTAAGGGGGAGATATGAAAATCCAGAGTGAGCGCGTCTGGCTAGCCGGTGGTTTCTTTCCGGCCCAGCTGACGCTGGAAAATGGAATTATCAGCGATATCACGCTGGGACTTAGCCCAAATGTTGACCACGACTATGGCAACCGGCGTATCATCCCCGGCCTGATCGATACCCACGCCCACGGCGCCTGGGATTACGATACCAATGAAAATGACCCTGAAGGGCTGCGGCGCTGGACATCCCGCTTACCGGAAGAAGGCGTTACCGCATTTTGCCCCACGACGGTGACCGATGAAGATACCACCCTGCTGGCCGCGCTGGAAAATATCTCGCGCGTAATGGATGACGGCTACCGGGGTGCCGAAATTCTCGGCGTCCATCTGGAAGGGCCATTCCTCAGCCACCTGTACCGCGGCGCGCAGCCGGAAAAACAGATCCGACCGGCCAGCATCAGCGCATTTCAGGCTTTCGAACATGCTGCTCGTGGACGAATTATCGCCATCAGCCTGGCGCCGGAAGAAGATGCTGGGTTTGCGCTAACGCGTTACTGCACGCAGAAAGGGATCGTGGTCAATATGGGCCATTCGGATGCTTCCTTTGAGCAGGCGCTGGAAGCCGTAGCCAACGGTGCCAAAAATGTTACCCATGTATTCAATGGGATGGCGAAATATGTCAACCGGGAACCGGGGCTTTTGGGCGCCGCGCTCCGCCTTGATGGCCTGTATGGCGAAGTCATCGCTGACGGCATTTTTGTCAGCCTGGTCTCCGCGGCTAATCTGTATCGCATAAAAAATGATGATGAAGTCATTATGATTAGTGATTCAATGAAATCAAAAGGTTGCCCGCCAGGCCGCTACATGTTCGGCGGAGAACCGATGATTCTGGGCGAAGATGGCGCAACCCGACGGGAAAACGGCGTGCTGGTCGGCAGTACTTTGAAGCTTAACCGTGGGCTCTATAATATGGTTGAAGGTGCAATGGTGCCGTTTGCTTCCGCATTAAAATCCTGCACCACTAATCCAGCACGACTTTTAGGATTAGACCATCGCAAAGGAAAATTACAGCGCGGCTTTGATGCTGACATTGTTATATTAGAAGATGATTACCAGGTTAATACAACATATTGCAAAGGGGTCATCGCTTATTCAGCAAATTAACTAAAGCTTTTATTTGCTGAGTGAAGAACAATTAAGCGATTATTGAGAAATAGCCGCCGTTTTTCTACGTCTTAAATTTATCTAAGATTAAGTATTATAAAGGATTTAATAAAATGCGACAGAGATAACATTAACCTTTTCGTTATTCCCTTAAAAATAAAACCACAAAAATAAAGCGGTTACTAATACCGTAATACCCATCGCAGGGTCAGCCAGTATAAATTCATGCTGGTTTCAGGATTTTATTTTATAAGGAACAACGATGAACATATTGGGTTATCTCCAAAAGGTGGGACGTGCGCTAATGGTGCCGGTCGCCACATTGCCCGCTGCAGCAATTTTAATGGGTATCGGATATTGGATTGACCCCAATGGTTGGGGAAGTTCTAACGCCCTTGCAGCGCTATGTATTCAGTCCGGCGCCGCCATTATCGATAATATGGGCGTACTCTTTGCCGTAGGCGTGGCATATGGCATGTCAAAAGATAAGGACGGTGCAGCAGCGCTGGCAGGTTTTGTGGGTTTTCTCGTCTTAACCACGCTTTGTTCTCCCGCAGCCGTGGCGATGATCCAGAAGATTCCAGCAGATCAGGTTCCTGCCGCCTTCGGCAAAATTAAAAACCAGTTCATCGGCATCATGGTGGGTATTATTGCCGCCGAACTTTATAACCGCTTCAGCAGCGTCGAATTGCCAAAAGCGCTCTCCTTCTTCAGCGGTCGCCGCCTGGTACCTATTATCACCTCTTTTGCCATGATCATCGTCGCCTTTATCCTGATGTTTATCTGGCCGGTGGTATTCAGCGGACTGGTGAGCTTTGGCGAGCATATTCAGAAGCTCGGCTCCCTGGGTGCTGGTGTCTATGCCTTCTTCAACCGCTTGTTAATTCCGGTCGGTTTACACCACGCGCTCAACTCGGTGTTCTGGTTTGATGTGGCCGGGATTAATGATATCCCCAACTTCCTTGGCGGCGCGCAGTCGCTGGCTTCAGGCAAAGCGGTGCTCGGCATTACCGGCCGCTATCAGGCAGGCTTCTTCCCGATCATGATGTTCGGCCTGCCGGGAGCAGCGCTGGCGATTTATCAGTGCGCGCGCCCGGAAAACAAAGCTAAAGTCATGGGTATCATGATGGCCGGCGCCTTTGCTGCCTTCTTTACCGGGATCACCGAACCGCTGGAGTTTTCCTTCATGTTCGTTGCGCCGGTACTGTACCTGATTCACGCTTTCCTGACTGGCCTCTCAGTATTCATCGCGGCCAGCATGCACTGGATTGCGGGTTTTGGCTTTAGCGCCGGTCTGGTTGATATGGTACTCGCCTCCCGTAACCCGCTGGCGACGCAATGGTATTTGCTGATCCCAATGGGTCTGGTGTTCTTTGTTATCTACTACCTGGTCTTCCGCTTCACTATCACCAAATTTAACCTGATGACGCCGGGTCGTGAGTTAGCCGTTGCCGGCAGCAGTGCTGACGGTGAAGACATCAATATTAGCGACAACAAAGAGCAAAGCGCCGCGACATTGGCCCGTCAGTACATTGCGGCTATTGGCGGTTCCGATAACCTGACCGCTATCGATGCTTGTATCACCCGCCTGCGTTTAGGCGTGAAAGACGCCTCTCTTGTTAACGACGCGCTGGCAAGGCGCTTAGGCGCCAGCGGCGTCATCCGCCTGAATAATGCCAACGTGCAGATTATCGTCGGATTTGTCGCAGAGAAAATCGCCAATGAGATGAAAACCACCGGTCACGTCGATGCTGCCGAAGCTCTGCCGCTCACCGTCGCGCCTGCACCGGCCAAACCGCGCGCAACCACCGGCTCCGCGATTATTGCCGAATTGCTTTCTCCGGTAAGCGGCGAGGTTGTCGCGCTGGAACAGGTACCAGATGAAGCCTTTGCCAGCAAAGCGGTGGGTGACGGCATCGCCATCAAGCCCACCAGCAACATCGTCGTCTCTCCTGCTGCAGGCACAATAGTCAAAATCTTCAACACCAATCACGCGTTCTGCCTTGAAACGGAAAAAGGTGCCGAGATTGTAGTCCATATGGGGCTGGATACCGTCGCGCTGGATGGTCAGGGCTTTAAGCGACTCATTGAAGAAGGTGCTGAAGTGACTGCGGGGCAACCGATCCTCGAGATGGATCTCGATTTCCTCAACGCGAATGTGCGTTCGATGATAAGCCCGGTGGTGTGTAGCAACATTGAAGACTTCAGCAGCCTGGAAATTAAGGCGCTGGGTCAGGTTATCGCTGGTCAAACGCCGTTGTATGAGATTAAGGGATAAACTTACAGACAAAATGAGACTGATGACAAACGTGGTTTAGCCAGGGGGCTGCATTCTTGTCGGGTGACAGCTGACGCCTTACCCGACCTACAAAACCATCAATATCATCAGGTTATGCACTCTCTGTAGGCCCGGTAAGGCACTAGCCGCCACCGGGCAATTCCTGAGATGCACACTTCGTCAGCAATCTGAGACTCTCGGTATCCGAACCTCACGTTTCTTCAGGCTGATTATCGTCAGCGCCAGGGCAATCAGCACAATACCTGCGCCTTCCACCAGGCCCGGGTTTTCCCCTAATAGCCACCAGGAAAACAGGACTCCACAGACCGGCACCGCCAGGGTACTCAGCCCCGCGACGCTGGCGGGCAAATTACGCAATACAAAAAGCCAGAGACACCAGGCCAGCGCAGTCGCCAGAATCGCGCTATATCCTAACGCCCAAAAAACGCCGGGCTGCCAGTCAATGCTGCGCTGCGGCACCAACCACGCCACCGCGCTCATCGCCAGCGCGCCATACAGCATCTGCCAGGTGGTCAAGGCCAGCAAATCGACGCGCGGATAGCGGGCGTACATTCGCTTCACCACAATCGCGCTGGCTCCCCAGCTTATGCCGGAGAGGATCGCCAGCAGGGCGCTTTTCATCGATGAAAAATCGAGCTGCCACGGCTGCAGCACCAGCAATAAACCGCAAGCCGCTAACCCAATGGCGGCATACTGTAGCCGTCGCATACGCTCGCCTAAAAACAGCGCCGCCATAATCACCACCCAAAACGGCATGGTATAGCTCAGAATAGCGACCTTGCCGGCCCCGCCGCTGACCAAAGCCCACTGAGCCAGCCCAACCATCCCGCAGGTCTGCAACAGGGCAATCGCCAACGTATAACCAAACGGCGTTGGCCGCATTCCGCGTCCGCGCAGCAGCAAAACGATAAGCAGCAGCACCGCCCCCAAAATACAGCGCAGCGCGGTGAAATCGAACGCGCCGATATAGAGCGTCACCTGCTTCATCGCAATCCAGCTGTAGCTCCAGATAAGCGTCAGAACAATCAGGCCGCCGAAGGCCAACGGGCTGTTTTTCCCTGCCATAGTTATCATCAATCCATCATGAATATTTTGCGGGCACTATACTCGCTTTGCTGACGGGGCGATAAACCAAAAGCGGCGACGAAGGGTGTTTTCGTCGCCGCAGAGCAGATGAGGAGGGAAATCTGAATCCAGATTAAGCCGGGCGCACGCCCAGGGTGTGGCAAATCGCGTAGCTCATTTCCGCACGGTTAAGCGTGTAGAAGTGGAAATCCTTGACCCCTTCGCGGCTTAAAATCTTCACCATATCCATCGCGATATTGGCGCCCACCAGCTGACGGGTTTCGGCGTCATTGTCCAGACCCTCGAACATTTTCGCCATCCAGGTCGGGATCCGCACGTTGGTCATATCGGCAAATTTTTTCGCCTGCTTAAAGTTGGAAACCGGCAGAATGCCCGGAATAATCTCTACATCGATACCCGCAGAAACACAACGATCGCGAAAACGCAGGTAGCTTTCCACATCAAAGAAAAACTGGGTAATCGCGCGATTCGCACCCGCGTCGACCTTACGCTTCAGGTTGAGCAGGTCCGCCTGCGCGCTTTTGGCTTCCGGGTGGACTTCCGGATAGGCCGCGACGGAAATATCAAAGTCCCCAACCTCTTTCAGCAGAGTGACCAGGTCGGCTGCATACATATCCGGCTTACCGCTGCCCGGCGGCAGATCGCCACGCAGCGCAACGATATGGCGAATCCCGCTGTCCCAGTAATCCTGGGCGATGGTACGCAGTTCATCACGGCTGGCGTCGATACAGGTCAGATGCGGCGCAGCCTCCAGACCGGTACGCTCCTTAATACCTTTGATAATGCTATGAGTACGGTCACGTTCACCAGAGTTGGCGCCGTAGGTCACGGAAACAAACTTCGGCTTCAGGCTGCTCAGGCGATCGATGGATTTCCAGAGGGTTTGCTCCATTTCACTGGTGCGCGGCGGAAAGAATTCAAAGGACACATTAATCTGACCCTGCACTTCCGCCAGGCTCTGATTCAGGGCTTCCCGCTGATTGGCGTGAAAAAAGCTCATACCTTACCTCATCAATCGCATTTTATTGTTTGTTGTGTCGCGAACTTCTATACGTTTAGACGTCCAGATGTAAAAATGACGGAAAAGAGCACAGACGTCAATAGAAAAATCTGCGCAAAGAGTGAGGAATATTCAGACAAGATGAAAAAATCTCATCTGCGTTTCGCTCCTTTCTCCCCGGTTGTCCACGAACAGCAGCAAAAAACCGACAAATTAGGATTTTGTGTCCGCACAATTTTGAAGCACTTCAAATAATCACAATTTCCCCCAATCCGATGATGAAAATGAGGTTGCGATGCCACCTACCTTGTTTCACGATAAGTAGAACGTTCTACTACAACGTTCTACCTAACAAAAATAACGCTATGTTGCGTCTTTATTCGGGGAAATCAGCATGAGTCTGATATCAGGGTTCATTAAGTCATTATCAAAACTGTCGATGATTGGTCGGGCGTTAATGCTGCCAATTTCACTTCTGCCTGCGGCAGGCTTACTGCTGGCTTTCGGCGATAAATTCCATCTACCGCTAATGATGAACGCGGGCGGGATTATCTTCGATAACCTGCCAATGCTGTTCGCTATCGGCTCGGCGGTAGGCCTGGCGTCGGAATCCGGCATCGCCGCGCTTTCCGCCGCCGTTTCCGTTTTCGTTACCAATATCACCATCGGTACGGTGCTGAACATTACGCCGGAGATGGCCTCCCAGGGCGGGAAATATGCCATGGTCGTCGGCATCCCGACGCTACAAATGGGGGTCTTTGGCGGATTGATTTGCGGTATCCTCGCCGCCTGGTGCTATAACCGCTTCCATTCAATGCAGTTGCCCGAATTCCTGGGCTTCTTTTCCGGTAAGCGTTTTGTGGCGATCGCCACGGCCTTTCTGTCATTTATTCTCGGCTTGCTGCTGCCGTATATCTGGGAACATATCCAGTCAGGAATCGATGCGTTATCGGTGGTTATCAACGGCAATAACCAGGCCGCCTCGACCTTTATTTTCGGCCTTGTTGAACGTGCGTTAATCCCGCTGGGCCTGCACCATATCTGGTATCCCTCTTTCTGGTACTCTTTCGGCGACTTTACGACCCAGAGCGGCCAGATGATTCACGGCGACCAGACTATCTGGTTCAAAATGCTGGAAGAAGGCGTGAAATCATTTAGCAGCGATAGCTACCAAAACGCCGGTAAATTCATGCAGGGTGAGTTCCCGCTGATGCTGTTCGCGCTGCCTGCGGCCTGCCTGGCGATGTACCACGAAGCGCATACCAAGAATAAGAAAATCGCCGCCGGTATACTCTTCTCCGCCGCCCTAACCTGCTTCCTGACGGGTATTACCGAGCCGGTTGAATTTACCTTTATTTTCGTCGCGCCGATTTTGTACGTCTTCAACGCGATCATGGCGGGCCTGTCCTATATGGCCATGTATCTGCTGCACGCGCATATTGCTAAGTCATTTTCCGCGGGGCTTATCGACTACATCTCCTTTGGTATTCTGCCATCGCTAAACGGCTACCAGACCAACTTCCTGAGCGCGGTGTTTGTTGGCGTGCCGATGGCGCTGATTTATTATTTCACCTTCCGTTTCGTTATCCGTCGCTTTGATGTTAAAACACCGGGCCGGACGGAAGTGACCGTAACCGCTGATGATAAGACCGATGCCGAACTGGCAACCGAGATCATCAGCTTGTTAGGCGGCGCGAAAAATATCGATTCTGTCGGTTCCTGTATTACCCGACTTCGCCTGGAAGTTGCCCAGCGAGACGCTGTCGACAAAGATGGCCTGAACGGAATTGGCGCACGCGGGGTGGTCTTTGTCGGCGATAATGGTATCCAGGTTATTTTTGGCGCCAGAGCGCAATTTATCGCACAAACCATGTCGGGGATGATTGGCAAATAATCAGAAGCTGTTATGGTGTGGAGATCGCTTGTCCCTGGCAGGCGATCTTTTTCTATCTGACTGTCATAAAAGCGTTTTCAGGGAGAGATTTTGAAGAAAGTCAGCATCATTGATGTCGCTAAAATGGCGGGCGTTTCCGTTTCTACGGTATCGCTGGTACTCCGTCAGAAAGGGAAGATTTCCGAAGCCACCATTGAAAAAGTCAATGCTGTTATCAACGAGCTGGGCTACGTCCATAACGTTGCCGCTGCCAACCTGCGTTCGAATACCTCCAACCTTATCGGCCTGATATTGCGCGATTTTAGCGACAGTTTCTCCATTAAAGTGATGGCCAGCATCGTGCAGGAACTGGAAACGCAAGGCTATATGGTTTTCCTCGGCCAGCCGCGCGACGATGGCGAATACCTCGAACGTTGTTTACTCTCCTTCAAGCAGCAGGGCGTCGCGGGGGTGATTTATCTGGCCTCCAATACCGCCACCTTGCCCGGCCCGCTGCTTCAATATCCGCTTCCGCTGGTTATCGTTTCCCAGACGCCGCTGGCGGAAAGTTGCAACCAGGTTATTCGCGACAACCGTCAGGCAGCAAGCCTTGCCACGCGCTATTTAATCGAGCGCGGCCACCGCTATATTGCCTATATCGGCGGACAGGAGAACGATCTTATTCGCCAGCAGCGCCTGCTTGGTTTTCGCTCCGTGCTGGAGAAATACGGTATGGCGATGCGCGATGAATTCATTCCCGCATGCAGTAACGATACTCAGGCCGTCAGCGTTGCCACGCGCCAGCTACTGGAGAAAAACAACGCCATCACCGCGTTACTCTGCCACTCTCCGGACGCCATGATCGGCTGCCTCAGCGGGATTAATCAGGTAGGGAGAACCGTCGGTAAAGATGTCTTCCTCACCCAGCAGGTTGCGCTGGTCGGCTTTGAAGACATGATGCACGTAAATCTGACCTCTCCATCTTTTACCTACGTCTCTTCCGCCAGCGAAGAGACCGGACGCCAGGCGGCAACGCTGATAACGCGCAAGATCAAAGAGCCCGCGCTGCAAACACAAAGTATTACCCTTTCCGGGCAGCTGGTGACCAGAGAGTCAGCCTGACGCTAAGTGGTTCTCCAGCAAAGGAAGCCATTCTTGAACGGATTTATCATTGTGCGGCGCGTATATAACACCGATGCTTAACGGCATTCGTTCCCCTTCATCCAGCGGGCAAAAAACCACCCCCTGACGCTGAATGGCGGAAAATGATGCCGGCAGCAGGATCATCCCTTCTCCACGCGCAATCCGTGCCAGCAGGACGTCATGCTCGGCAGGTTCCTCCACGTATGCGGGCGCATATCCTGCCCGGTCAAAAATGCGTCGCGTATAGTCAAAAAAGTCTGGATTGCGTTCGCGCTTAAACCAAAAAAGCGGCCGATGGTTAAGCGCGCTTAGCGTAAGATTTGCCGCACTGGCCTCTGGCCAGGATGCGGGTAATGCAGCAATTAGCGGCTCGTGATACGGCAAAGGATGCAGACTCAGCCCTTCGGTATTCAGCGGCAGCGCCACCAGCGCCGCATCGAGTTTGCCTTTGCGCACCAGTTGGGCCAACGCTGGTGATGATTGCCGGGTGATATGCAAAGCGCTCGAATAATCACTCAGAGCAGACTCTACGGCGGCAAAAATACCCTGCTCAAAAGCCGTCGTCAGCCCCAGACGCAGAGGATGTTGCGAATATTCAGAAAGCTGGCTCAGCGCGGCAAGCGTCCGGTCCTGAAGCTCCAGCAGCGGCCGAATGATGTCCAGCACCTGCCTTCCCTTATCGGTAAGAATCAGGCCTTTGGTATGGCGCAAAAATAGCGTCACTCCCAGCTGCGCTTCCAGATGGCGGATATGACGGCTTAGCGGCGGCTGCGAAATAAATAGCCGCTGCGCCGCCCGGCTGATGTTATTTTCCTCCGCGACCACGGCAAAATAGCGCAGCCAACAAAGAGGCAGCTTGAAGGATGAAGTGTATAAACGTGAATTTGTCATACTGAAAAGGTATCACGAAAAGGGTATTACTCAAGCCCGGCAAACTCCCCTAACCTTCCTCACAACGCATAATCACCATGAGGAAAAAGTTATGACCAGCGTTCGTTTTACCACCGGACAGGAAATGCTGCAGCGCGTGGATGGCAAAGGCGGCGATGCCGTCATCAATAGCCTGAAAGATATCGCCCCCGATTTTGCCCGCTATCTGATTGAGTTCCCCTTCGGCGATATCTACGCCAGACCGGGGCTTGATTTACGTAGCCGGGAAATCGCCACCATCGCGGCGTTAACGGCCCTCGGCAACGCCGCCCCGCAGCTAAAAGTGCATATCGCCGCGGGACTCAATGTCGGCCTGACGCAAGAAGAAATTACGGAGGTCATCATGCAGATGGCGGTCTATGCCGGGTTCCCGGCGGCCCTGAACGGCCTGTTTGCCGCCAAAGAGGTCTTCGCGACGCACTGATTATTTCAGGCCAGGCTAACCGCCCGGCCTGAGGTGCTTATTTCTTCACATCGATGACGCGCATGCCGTTAAGCTGTTCATCCATTATCTTATTCCCGGCCTTAAAGTAGTCTACTACCGCATTTGAAACGTAGTAGCCGCCGGAAGTGTTACGCGCCTGCCCTTGGGTAAACGCGGCAAACCCATCACCGCCATCGGCAAGGAAGCTATTGGTGGCAATATGATAAACCGCCGCATCTTCAACTGGTTTACCGTTCAGCATAAATGACACGACGCGCTGGCCCAGCGGTTTGCTGCTGTCATACTGCATCTCCAGGCCTTTGGAGACCTGCAGCACGCCGTTGCTCAGCCCTGCGCCGTGTTCCATCAGGCTGCGCAACTGCTTGCCGCTCAGATCCATGGTGACCAGCTCGTTCGGGAACGGGAAAGTACTGATAACAGCTCCCATGCTTACCGCCCCGGCAGGGATTTCATTACGGATACCGCCCGAGTTGGTTAACGCCAGCTGCGTCTCCTTACCTGCCGCCAGCATCAATGCATCCGCGGCAAGATTGCCCAGCGGCGAAGAGACGCCATAAGCGCGGGTCAGTTCAACAGGCGATTGAGTAATAACCTGCTGCACCACCTGATCCAGTTTCTTATTCCAGCCATCAATGACCTGCTTCGTTTGCGAGTCGGCCTGCCACTCATCGGCATAAATAGTTTTCAGCTCGAAGCTCTTCACCGCAAACTGATGCGGCTTCTCCTGATAATCCAGCACCAGTTTCCCCACATCGATGCCGCCGCTATCGGTGGAAAGAATCAGCGTATTGCCCACTTTAATGGGCTCCGGCGTCCCGACATGGGCGTGGCCGGTAATCAAAACGTCCAGCCCTTTGACTTGGCCTGCGGTCTGAATATCTTTATCCAGCGCGCGACGTACATCGGTTCCGCCCTGGCTTGACTGGCGCGCCGGGACGCCTTCATGAATCAGGGCAACGGTCAGATCCACTTTGCCCTTAAGCTCATCAATATAGTGCTGTAGCCATTTAACCTCATCACGTGCTTCGATACCGACCCGCGTCGCGGCGGAAACCGTATCGTCAAAAGCAAACACGCCGTGCAGGCCAATCACGCCGATTTTCACGCCGTCTTTTTCGATAATGGTATACGGCTTATCCCAGAACGCTTTATCGCTGTTCTGGTAGAAAATATTGCCCTGCACAATCGGGAATTTCGCCTGGCTAAGCTGGAGCAACGTATTGTCCCAGCCGTGATCAAACTCATGATTACCGATGGTTACCGCGTCGTAGGGCATGGTGTTCATAATATCGATGATCGCTTTGCCCTTGGTCAGGCTGCTGATATAGGGGCCGGTAAAATAATCACCGGCATCAAAAAACCAGGTCGCGCTATTTTTCGCTTTTTCCTGTTTCACCATCGTCGTGATATTCGCCCAGCCGCCGATATCCCGCTTACCGTCGGCAATCCACGGCACTTTATAGGGTTCGACATGGGCATGAAGATCGTTGGTGTAAATGATGGTGACATCTTTGGCGCATGCCCAGAAAGGCAAGGTCAGCAGGATAACGGCGCTCATTGTTTTTAATTTCATCGGAGTTCCTTTCAGAGAGGTAAAGAAGCGCTAAGTTACGTTCTGAAAGACTTTTTTATGTGAGAGCATTCACATTTGTATGCAACTTGAGCAAGGCAAAATTAACGACCTGCAAAAATCGTTGGTATTGGCCTGTAAATGGATAACCTTTTTACCCTTAACGCCTGCAAAACCTACGGCTGTCGCAATTTAGGCTTACCGTCTGCGGCCGACTACCATTCCCCGGACTATCGGCTGGGCTATCCCGCGCTGCACTGTTCAGCCTGCGGCAGCTATCCGCCCCTATTTAATGATGAGGAGTTCCGGCCCTGGCTGGCCGCTTATCTGACCGATTACGCCCAACGCGAGGGCTATTTTTGCCCGGCCTGTTACCAGCGGGACATTATTCGCTACGGCTACAATCCGAAGGGAACCCAGCGCCTTCAGTGCCGCCGCTGCGAAAAAGTCTGGACGCCGAAACTCCCGCGCCCCGCCGCGATTGCACTTCCGCGGCATATTTGCAGCGTGCCGCTGATCGTGCCATTCCAGGGAACTCATGAGGGGCAAAAGCTCTATGTTTTGCTGACTTTCGACGCCGTTCGCGGCAATGTGCTCCATCTGTCGACCAACTTTACCCCTTTTTCGGCTGGCGCATCATTACGTTATCGCTGGCGGGGAACGCCAGCGACGCAGGGCGCGGCTGGCGATATCGTTCAGCGAGTTTCGCAGACCGAAGCGGGCTTTTTGCAACGCAGTCAGTTCGATGAAATACAGTACGGCAGCGCCGCGCCAAAGCGAAATTCCCGCGGCAGTATTCTGCGTCCGGTTATCGCCGCGCACGGTCACTTCAAGCTGCTCAGCCATCGGTTTCCTGAGGTGAAAACGCACGTGATTGCCCATGAATGTTTTTTACGCGGCGCGGTAATCGTTGCCTGGGCTAAGGTGTTTCGCCAGCGGCAGGGAGAGTTGTGGTATGTGGAAGAAGAAATAAACAATCCTGCCAGCTCAGCCCCATGGCGGCTACAGGGAAAAACGCATCATGGTTGGTGGCAAAATCCGTGGCAGCTCTGGACACAGGAAGAAAACCAGAAAATGACCTGCCTGCTTGCCGGTGCTTCGAGTAAAAACGACTTCACGCCGGACCTCACGGCCAGCCGATGTTTCACTACGTGGCTAGAGCAGAGACCAGAGTTCGCGCAGAGCGCCCTGTTTTCAGCAGGGCGCGTGGCACAAATACTGGCCTCTCTGGCTAAGCAATATAATGCTCAGCTTACAGCAGCTGCGCCAGACGGTTGATATCGGACTGAATCGCCCCGGCGGTCACATCACGACCCGCACCCGGTCCGCGGATCACCAGCGGGTTATCGCGATACCAGCGACTCTCGATGGCAAAGACGTTATCGCACGGCAGCAGGGCAGCCAGCGGATGCTCTTCGCGCACCGCTTCAACGCCAACGCGGGCTTTACCGTTGGCGTCAAACCGCGCCACGTAGCGCAGTACCAGGCCCATTTCGCGCGCCGCCTCCAGACGCTGTAGCATCTGGTCATTCAGCTCTTCGCCGTTTTCAAAGAAGTAATCGACCGAACCTTCTTCACAGTGGGCAGGCACCAACGACTCAACGCGCACCTGATCCGGTTCGATGTCATAACCCGCTTCACGCGCCAGGATCACCAGCTTACGCATGACGTCTTTCCCGGAGAGATCGACGCGCGGGTCCGGCTCGGTCAGCCCCTGCTGCCAGGCCTGATCGACCAGGTCAGTAAACGGCACGGTACCGTCAAACTGCAGGAACAGCCAGGAGAGCGTGCCGGAGAAAATGCCGCTCAGCGCCAGAATGGTATCGCCGCTATCAATCAGATCGCGCACCGTGTGGTTAACCGGCAAGCCGGCGCCAACGGTGGCATTGTACAACCAGTGACGCCCGGTCTTCTCAAACGCGTCGTGGATCTGGCGATATTTGCTGCTACTACTGGCCCCCGCCAGCTTATTCGCGCTGATAACATGGAAACCATGGCTGGCGAAATCAAGATACTGATCGGCCAACTGCTCGCTGGCGGTCACGTCCAGTACCACTAAATCATCGTACGGATGCGCACGCATCCACAGGAACAGCGACTCTTCATCCTGCTCAACGGCTTCATCATTAAAGAAAGCGAGCGCGCGACTGGCGTCTAGCCCTTCATAATTGAGCAGACTGCGGCGGCTATCCACGACGCCGGCAAGGATGAATTCAAACCCGGTGCGGGCGGAAAGCGTGGTCTGCTCGCGAGCAAACAGCTCCAGCCAGCGGGAACCGATATTACCTTTACCAAACAGCACCAGGCCAATGCGCTTTTCCGCGCGAAACAGCGACTGATGCAGACCCTGAATCAGGCTTTCGGTCGGCCCGGCGCGCAGCACCGCGACCAGGCTGATGCCCTCTTCCGATTGCCAGGTAAACTCCACCGGCTGGCCTTTTAGCTGCTGCCAGAAACGGTGGCAGTGCAGCGGATTACGGGTCACGCCAGCGCCAACCATCGCCACCAGCGCCAGCTTCTGACGCAGGCGCAGCTCACCCGGCAGCCCTGCTTCATCCAGCAGCTTAAGCGCGCTATCGGCCACTTCCGAGGTGTAGCAGAACTGCAGCAGCTTACGGTCAGCATGTACGCCAACCGCCAGCGGACGCAACTGGGCGCGTTTTAAAATGGCATCCAGCTCTTTATGCGCCAGTTTGAAATCCTGACCGCCGGGCACCTGGAACTCAATCAGGCAGACATCATCATGACTGGTGACAATCCGCGCCCCGGTGCCGGAAGCCAGCACGCGCTCGATACGCGTCGACCCCTGATCCGGCGTATAGCTACAGCGTAATTGTAAATCGATATCGCTGCCGGATACCGGCTGCAATGTACGGGCATGCAGTACCGGAGCCGCCAGACGGGCCAGTTCGCTGGCTTCATCAAGACGCAGCAGCGGCAGCAGGCAGGCATCTTTTACTTTGCGCGGATCCGCGCTGTAAACCCCGGCCACATCGCTCCAGATAGTGACACGAGACGCCCCGGCCAGCGCGCCAATTTGGGTCGCGGAGTAGTCAGAACCATTACGTCCCAGCAGTACGGTTTCTCCGGCATTGTTGCGCGAGATAAAACCGGTCACCACCAGACGTTTATTTGGATGCTGCGCCATCAACTGCTGTAAAAGCGGGTAGGATAAACCCTCATCCACCTGCGGCTGTGCGGAGCGCTCGGCGCGTAAGAAGCTACGCGCGTCCAGCCAGGCGGCTTCTACGCCCAGATGATTGAGCACCGCCGCCATCAGGCGGGCTGACCAGACTTCGCCGTGGCCGACAACTTCAGCGTATACCGCGTCAGTCACTCCACTATCAAGCAGCCCGGCCAGACGTTCAAGATCCTGAATAAACGTGGTAATCAGCGTATCGGCAGCGTCTGCCGACAGCAGCCCGGAAATCAGCTCCGTCTGGTAACGACGGAGCGACTGTTGCACCTGATGCGCAGAGAGACGATCGGTCTGGCTGAGCTTAAGCCAGCTGATCAACTGGTTGGTGGTGCTGCCTGCGGCGGAAACGACCATCATATCGCCCGCCTGCGAATACTCCGTCATGATCCCCGCAACGCGCAGGTAACATTTTGCATCCGCTAAACTACTCCCACCAAACTTGTGCAGCTGACGACCTTTCGCCCCTGCCTGCGCAATCACACTCATGTTTATTCCTCGTTTGCTGCCCGGAAGCCATTTTCCAGGTCGGCAATTAAATCTTCACCATCTTCAATACCGGTCGAAATACGCAGAAGCGTTTCTGAGATTCCTGCCGCCGCACGCGCTTCCGGCGCCATGCCCGCGTGGGTCATCGTCGCGGCGTGGGAAATCAGACTTTCAACGCCCCCCAGCGATTCCGCCAGCGTAAACAGCGACAATCCGCTCAGGAAACGACGCAGCGTTTGCTCATCGCCATCCAGCTCGAAACTTAACATCGCGCCAAAACCTTTTTGCTGACGCGCCGCAATCTCATGCCCCTGGTTTTCCGGCAGAGACGGATGGTACAGTTTTTTCACCAGCGGCTGGGTTTTCAGATAATCGACAATCGCCAGCGCGTTACGCTGAGCCACTTCCATACGCGGAGAGAGCGTACGTAAACCGCGCAGCAGCAGATAGCTATCAAATGCCCCACCGGTGACGCCGATATTATTCGCCCACCATGCCAGTTCGGTGACAGTCGCCGGATCTTTGGCGATAACCACCCCGGCCACCACATCAGAGTGGCCGTTTAAATATTTGGTGCATGAATGCAACACCAGATCGGCGCCCAGCGCCAGCGGATTCTGCAAAGCCGGGCTCAGGAAGGTGTTATCGACCACGCTCACCGCTCCAGCCTCACGCGCCAGACCGCAGATTTTCGCAATATCCACAACTCTCAGCAATGGATTACTTGGACTTTCGACCAGAACCAGCTTCGGTTTTTCCGCCAGAGCAGCACTCAGCGCCTTCTCATCATTCTGATCGACAAACAGCACGCGATAGCAGCCGCGCTTCGCCAGACTATCAAACAGACGATAGCTGCCGCCGTAGCAGTCATGCGGCGCCACCAGCAGGTCGCCCGGTTTCAGGAACACGGTGGTGACAAGCAGAATCGCCGACATACCGGTATTGGTCAGAACCGCCCCCGCACCGCCCTCCAGCTCCGCCAGCGCACGCTGAACGACATCGCGAGTCGGGTTACCGCGACGAGAGTAGTCGTGGGCGCGTGGTTCGTTAAATCCGGTGAAGTTATAGGTGCTGGAGAGATGAATCGGCGGGACAACGCAACCGTACTGCTCGTCGTCATTTAAACCGCTACGCACTGCGATGGTGGCCTGTTTACGCGTCATGTTGGGGAGTTCCTGGGCTGAATCGGTGAAAAGTCAGGCTCAAGAGTAATCATTGTTATAATAGACGTCAATACATCTGGACATCTAAACTTCTTTGCGTATAGATTGAGCAAACTGGAAATAGCCGTTAAAATTATATGCATTAGCGCACATCCGTAGCGGCTTGTTGGGTGCCAGAAGCGCCCCTCTACGGTAAACTACGCGCAATTATGGCCAGGATTCGCGTTCAGGCCCTTAACTAATGAAATAGAGGATTAAAGGTAACTCATGGCTGAATGGAGCGGCGAATATATCAGCCCATACGCTGAGCACGGTAAGAAGAGTGAGCAAGTAAAAAAAATTACGGTATCCATTCCTCTGAAGGTGTTAAAAATCCTCACCGATGAACGCACGCGTCGTCAGGTGAACAACCTGCGTCACGCCACTAACAGTGAACTGCTGTGTGAAGCGTTTCTGCATGCCTTTACTGGTCAACCGTTGCCTAATGATGAAGACCTGCGTAAAGAGCGCAGCGATGAAATCCCGGAAGCGGCAAAAGAGATTATGCGTGAGCTGGGCATCGACCCGGATACGTGGGAATACTAAATCACTGAGAGCGGCCCAGCCGCTCTTTTTAGTTGCGTTTACCCTAAATAATTCGAGTTGCAAGACAAAACTGTTAACCGTTTTGAACAGCGCTTGCGCTGGCCCCGCCAGGGGCGAGGCCGCAGGCCGAGTAACGCGGCAACGCAGGGAATCTCCAGGAGCTTACTGAAGTAAGTGACTGGGGTGAGCGACAAATCTGTCCGGAACAGATTTGAACGCCGTGTAACGGCGGCCCGTCAGGGCGAGGCTCATGGATGAGCCGAGTAATAAAGCCAACGCGCATGCAACTTGAAGTATGACGGGTATAACAAGGATGTTATGCCATGAAGTATTGTGTTCTGGCCCTTAGCCTGGCGTTGACCTTCTCCGCGCATGCCTGGGAGCCGCAGACCGGCGATATCGTTTTTCAAATCTCCCGTTCATCGCAAAGCAAAGCAATCCAGCTGGCGACGCATTCTGATTACAGCCACACCGGCATGATCGTGATTCGCGATAAAAAACCCTACGTCTTCGAAGCCATTGGACCCGTGGTTTACACGCCGCTGCAAAAATGGGTCGCGCAGGGTGAGGACGGTAAATATATTGTCCGGCGGGTACGCGGCGGCCTTTCGATTGAGCAACGCAAGCAGCTGGCGCAAACTGCAAAGCGCTACCTCGGTAAACCTTACGACCTCTTCTTTTCATGGAACGACGAGCGTCAGTACTGCTCCGAGGTCGTGTGGAAGGTATATCACCGCGCCCTGAATCTACAGCCAGGTAAGTTACAAAAGCTGAGGGAGTTTGACCTCAGTTCCCCAATCGTGCGCGCCAAACTCAAAGAGCGTTACGGCCAGAAGATCCCGCTGGACGAAACCGTCATCTCGCCGCAGGCGGTGTTTGAGGCGCAACAGCTGGAAACCGTTGAGAAAAACTGGCCTCTACTCTCCTGGTAACAAATCATGAAAAACCTATTCATCGCATGGGTGTGCTTTCTACTTTACGGCTGCGCCACCTACCCGCAGGCCATCAAACCGACGTTAAATCAATCATCGTCCGGGTCGGAAATCTACATCGTCAGTCACGGCTGGCACACCGGGATCATCTTGTCTGCCGACGATATAAATACGGTTCTACCGCAACTTAAAGCGCGCTTCCCTCAAGAGGGACAGTGGTATGAAATCGGCTGGGGTGATAAAGGCTTTTATCAATCTCAGGAGATAACCACAAATCTTACGCTCCAGGCGATGTTCTGGTCATCCGGCGCGGTGATGCACGTTGTCGCCTTTTCCGACACCCCAACGCATTATTTTTCTGGCAGTGAGATAACCGCATTAAGCCTGAATGCAAGTCAGAACAGCAGCCTGCTTCGCTATATTGGCCGCAGCTTTGCCCGCGATGAAGCGGGTAGACTCATCCCGTTAAAAAATGGTATCTACGGCGACAGCCAGTTTTACGCAGCGAATGGTCGCTATGGAATACTCAATACCTGTAATAAATGGACGGCAAAGGGGCTGGAAAGCGCGGGAATGACGATTAACTCTTCGTTGAAGCTAACGGCGGGAAGCGTGATGACAGCAGTGGAAAAGAATAAAGCCTGTCTGAATGGGTACTGCTATCCTCTGTGAAACAGAGACAAAAAAGCCGCCCTGAGGCGGCTTCTTCAGCAAATTACTTGCTGGTACCCGGTACGCTGAAGCGCTTGTTGAAGCGGTCAACGCGGCCACCGGTAGCAACATCACGCTGTTTGCCGGTGTAGAACGGGTGGCATTTACCGCACACGTCGAGGTTCAGGTCGTGACCTACGGTAGAACGGATTTTCATGACGTTACCGCAAGAGCAGTTTGCAGTAACTTCTTCGTATTTCGGATGAATATCTTTTTTCATGGGAGAACCTCAGTTAAGGCCGCGTCGCTCTTCCAGCCCTAACGCCAGACACCACGCGATGTTAATAATTTCCCGGCGCAATCCCGGGTAATAGATTTTGATGCTATACAAAGCACATCAAAGGCGGCGAATCATACAGAATTTGACCAGCATATGCAAACTGATCCGCGAGCCCTTATCACAATGTGTATACTAACCCGCCAGATTTCAAGCCAGGAAGATTAAATGCCCGTCGCCCACGTTGCCCTGCCCGTTCCGCTGCCCCGCACCTTTGACTATTTGCTGCCTGATGGTATGCCGGTCAAAGCGGGCTGTCGCGTACGCGTCCCGTTCGGCAAACAGGAGCGGATAGGTGTTGTGGTGTCGGTCAGCGAGCGTAGCGAGTTACCTCTTAATGAACTCAAGCCGGTGGCTGAAGTCCTCGACGCCGACCCGGTATTCTCCTCTTCGGTCTGGCGGCTGCTGCTGTGGGCAGCGGACTACTACCATCACCCCATCGGCGATGTGTTGTTTCACGCGCTACCGATCATGCTGCGCCAGGGGAAACCCGCCAGCGCAACGCCAATGTGGTTCTGGTTTGCCACCGAACAAGGGCAAGCGGTTGATATCAGTAGCCTTAAGCGTTCGCCCAAACAACAGCAGGCGCTGGCGGCGCTGCGCCAGGGGAGGATCTGGCGTCATCAGGTTGCCGAACTGGAGTTTAACGATGCGGCCCTACAGGCGCTGCGCAGTAAAGGGCTAGCCGAACTGGCCAGCGAGGCGCCAGCCCTGACCGACTGGCGAACAAGCTTCTCGGTACCCGGCGAACGTCTGCGGCTCAACACCGAACAAGCGACCGCCGTTGGCGCGATTCACAGCGCCTCGGACAGTTTTTCTGCCTGGCTGCTGGCCGGGATCACCGGCTCCGGGAAAACAGAAGTTTATCTGAGCGTCCTCGAAAACGTGCTAGCACAAGGCCGCCAGGCGCTGGTGATGGTGCCAGAAATCGGCCTGACGCCGCAGACTATCGCCCGCTTCCGCCACCGTTTTAACGCTCCGGTAGAAGTGTTGCATTCCGGGCTGAACGACAGCGAACGCCTTTCCGCGTGGCTAAAAGCCAAAAACGGCGAAGCGGCAATTGTTATCGGTACCCGCTCATCGCTGTTTACCCCCTTCAAAAATCTTGGGGTTATCGTTATCGACGAAGAGCATGACAGCTCTTACAAGCAGCAGGAAGGCTGGCGCTATCACGCCCGCGACCTGGCCGTCTGGCGCGCCCACAGCGAGCAAATCCCGATTATTCTTGGTTCAGCGACCCCGGCCCTTGAGACACTCCATAACGTCCGCCAGGGTAAATATCGTCAGTTGAAGCTAACCAAACGCGCGGGCAATGCGCGCCCGGCGCAACAGCATGTTCTGGATTTAAAAGGTCAACAGCTTCAGGCTGGACTATCCCCTGCGCTGATTGGCCGTATGCGGCAACATTTGCAGGCCGATAATCAGGTCATTCTGTTTTTGAACCGCCGCGGCTTCGCGCCCGCACTGCTGTGCCATGACTGCGGATGGATAGCGGAATGCCCGCGCTGCGACAGCTACTACACGCTGCACCAGGCCCAGCATCATCTGCGCTGCCACCACTGCGACAGCCAGCGTCCGATTCCGCGCCAGTGCCCCTCCTGCGGCTCGACGCATCTGGTACCGGTCGGTTTGGGAACGGAACAGCTTGAGCAGGCGCTGGGGCCGCTGTTTCCCGATATCCCGATTTCCCGTATCGACAGAGATACCACCAGCCGCAAAGGCGCGCTTGAGCAATATCTTGCCGACGTTAATCGCGGCGGCGCGCGCATTCTTATCGGTACCCAAATGCTGGCGAAGGGCCATCACTTCCCGGATGTCACCCTGGTCTCTCTGCTGGACGTTGACGGCGCGCTTTTTTCCGCTGATTTCCGCTCAGCGGAGCGATTTGCTCAGCTCTATACGCAGGTTTCGGGCCGCGCAGGTCGTGCGGGCAAGCAGGGCGAGGTGATCCTGCAGACCCACCATCCGGAGCATCCGCTGCTGCAAACGCTGCTCTATAAAGGATACGACGCGTTTGCCGAACAAGCGCTGGCAGAACGGCAAAGTATGCAGCTGCCGCCATGGACCAGCCATGTGCTCATTCGCGCCGAAGATCATAACAACCAGCAGGCTCCGCTCTTTTTGCAGCAGCTGCGCAATCTGCTGCAGGCCAGCCCGCTGGCTGACAGCAAGCTCTGGGTGCTCGGCCCGGTTCCGGCGCTGGCACCAAAGCGCGGCGGTCGCTGGCGTTGGCAAATTCTCCTCCAGCATCCGTCGCGCACTCATCTGCAGCATATCGTCAGCGGAACGCTGGCGTTGATTAACACGCTGCCGGAAGCGCGCAAAGTAAAATGGGTTCTGGATGTCGATCCTATTGAAGGTTAAGGCTTCTCTTGCGAGGTGGATCGAAAAATTCAACCGCCATCACGTTTTTCATGAAAATTCTGTAACTCTCTGGATGTACTATCTGTTAAAAATGTTGCTGATGTCAGAACGCTAGGGATGTGTCTGCGCCAGTCAGCGAGGAGAAAACAGGTGAAGCCCAAAAAACAGGTCGTTGCCGCCACTATGAAAGACGTTGCCCTGAAGGCAAACGTCTCTACGGCAACCGTATCCCGAGCGTTAATGAACCCAGATAAGGTTTCGCAAAGTACCCGCCATCGGGTTGAGCAGGCCGCGCTTGAAGTCGGCTATTTACCGCAATCACTCGGGCGCAATATGAAGCGCAACGAGTCGAGCACCATTCTGGTCATTGTGCCGGATATTTGCGATCCCTTCTTCAGTGAGGTTATTCGCGGTATTGAAGTTACCGCAGCGGAACAAGGATACCTGGTATTAATCGGCGATTGCGCCCATCAGAACCAGAAAGAAAAAACGTTTATTGATCTTATCATCACCAAACAGATAGATGGCATGGTACTGCTCAGTTCACGCCTGCCGTTTGACGCCAGCGTGGAAGAGCAACGCAATTTGCCGCCAATGGTCATGTCCAACGAATTCGCTCCCGAACTGGAGCTGCCAACGGTACATATCGATAACCTGACTGCCGCATTCAATGCGGTGAATTATCTACAAGAACTGGGACACCGTCGTATTGGTTGTATCGCTGGCCCGGAAGACATGCCATTGTGTCATTATCGCCTACAGGGCTACGTCCAGGCGCTGCGCCGCAGTGGTATTACCGTTGACCCGCACTATATTGCTCGCGGCAATTTCACCTTTGAAGCCGGTGCCAACGCGCTGGAGCAGCTGTTAGCGCAGCCCGTTCCACCTACCGCCATCTTTTGTCATAGCGATGTCATGGCGCTGGGCGCGCTATCGCTGGCGAAGCGCCGCGGTCTGAAAGTTCCTGAAGATCTGTCGATTGTTGGTTTTGATAACATCTCTTTGTCTGAATTTTGCGATCCGCCATTGACGACCGTTGCGCAACCACGCTTTGATATTGGCCGCGAGGCAATGCTGCTTTTACTGGATCAGCTACATGGACACAGCGTTAGCAGCGGCTCCCGGTTACTCGACTGCGAGCTTATCGTTCGCGGCAGTACGCGCAAAATCCGAACATAACCATCAGGCTTTCGGGCCTGCTCTTCTGGTCAAAGGCCCGCCGCTTAAGTAACATAGCGGGCTGAAAAACGAATAAGACAGCGAAACGATAGTGGCACAACGAGATTATGTACGCCGCAGCCAACCGGCTTCTTCGCGGCGCAAAAAGAGCAATACCCGAAGCTCAAGGAATAAGCCAGGCGGCCTTTCGGCGGTTTCTCCCACTATGGTCGCGATCGCGGCGGCGGTGCTGGTGGCCTTTATCGGTGGACTGTATTTCATTACGCACCATAAGAAAGAAGAAGCTGAAGCGCTGCAAAATCGTCAGGCGGCGGGTAACGGTTTGCCGCCGAAACCGGAAGAGCGCTGGCGCTATATTAAAGAGCTGGAGAGCCGCCAGCCCGGCGTTCGTGCGCCTACTGAACCAACTGCCGGCGGTGAAGTCATGAAGCCGGAGCAACTGACCAACGAACAGCGCCAACTGTTGGCGCAAATGCAGGCAGATATGCGTCAGCAGCCCACGCAGTTGACCGAAGTGCCGTGGAATGAACAAACCCCGGCGCAGCGCCAGCAAACCCTACAGCGCCAGCGCTTAGCCCAGCAGCAGGTGCAGCAACAGCAGTTAGCACAGACCCAACAGCAAACTCAGGTTCAGCAGCCGCGAACTCAACCACGAGTTGTCGAGCAACCCAAACAGGTACAGCAGCCGAAGCAAACCGCTTCAACCCAACAGCCGTATCAGGATCTGCTGCAAACGCCAGCGCATACCAGCACCACGCAGCCTAAAACGCAGGCCGCCGCACCGGTAGCCCGCGTTGAGGAAGCGCCGAAAACCGCCGCGACGGAGAAAAAAGACGATCGTAACTGGATGATTCAGTGCGGGTCCTTTAAAGGCGCAGAGCAGGCGGAAACCGTTCGCGCGCAGCTGGCGTTTGAAGGCTTTGCTTCGCACATCACCACCAATAACGGCTGGAACCGCGTTGTGATTGGGCCGCTAAAAGGCAAAGAAAACGCTGGCAATATGATTGAGCGGCTGAAAATGGCCGGACACGCAAACTGCATTCGTCTCGCCGCCAGGGGTTGAAACCCTCAAAATCCCCCCCATTTATAATTGCATTCTGCCCCGCGTAAACCGCGGGGCCCCTATTCCGCTTTTGCAACCAAGGGGTCTGCTCGTGACTACAATTGTAAGTGTTCGCCGTAACGGCCATGTCGTTATTGCCGGTGATGGCCAGGCCACGCTGGGCAATACGGTAATGAAAGGCAACGTGAAAAAAGTGCGCCGTCTGTACAACGACAAAGTGATCGCAGGCTTTGCGGGCGGCACCGCCGACGCCTTCACGCTGTTCGAACTATTTGAACGTAAGCTGGAAATGCATCAGGGCCACCTGGTGAAAGCCGCCGTCGAACTGGCGAAAGACTGGCGTACCGACCGCATGCTGCGCAAGCTGGAAGCATTGCTGGCCGTGGCTGACGAAAACGCATCGCTTATCATCACCGGTAACGGTGACGTGGTGCAGCCAGAAAACGATTTGATTGCTATCGGCTCCGGCGGTCCTTACGCCCAGGCCGCGGCTCGTGCCCTATTGGAAAATACCGATATGGGCGCACGCGATATCGCAGAGAAAGCGTTGAATATTGCAGGTGATATCTGCATTTATACCAACCATTTCCATACCATCGAAGAATTGACCTCCAAAGCGTAAGGATCTCCCATGTCTGAAATGACCCCACGCGAAATTGTCAGCGAACTGGACAAACATATTATCGGCCAGGACGCAGCCAAGCGCTCCGTCGCTATCGCTCTGCGTAACCGCTGGCGTCGTATGCAGCTCAACGAAGAGCTGCGTCACGAAGTCACGCCGAAAAACATTCTGATGATCGGTCCAACCGGCGTCGGTAAAACTGAAATCGCCCGTCGTCTGGCCAAGCTTGCCAACGCGCCGTTTATTAAAGTCGAAGCAACTAAGTTCACCGAAGTGGGCTATGTTGGTAAAGAAGTGGACTCGATTATCCGCGATCTGACCGATGCGGCGATCAAAATGGTTCGCATGCAGTCCATCGATAAAAACCGTTACCGTGCGGAAGAACTGGCGGAGGAGCGCATCCTTGACGTGCTGATCCCTCCGGCGAAAAACAACTGGGGCCAGGCTGAACAGCCTCAGGAACCGTCCGCCGCGCGCCAGTCTTTCCGTAAAAAACTGCGTGAAGGCCAGCTCGACGACAAAGAGATTGAGATTGATCTCGCAGCCGCGCCGATGGGCGTTGAAATCATGTCCCCTCCGGGCATGGAAGAGATGACCAGCCAGCTGCAGTCTATGTTCCAGAATCTGGGCGGCCAGAAGCAAAAACCGCGTAAGCTGAAAATCAAAGATGCGATGAAGCTGTTGATTGAAGAAGAAGCGGCGAAGCTGGTCAACCCGGAAGAGCTGAAGCAGGATGCTATCGATGCGGTTGAGCAGCACGGTATCGTGTTTATCGACGAAATCGACAAAATCTGTAAGCGCGGCGGCAACTCTTCAGGCCCTGACGTCTCGCGTGAAGGCGTACAGCGCGACCTGCTGCCGCTGGTTGAAGGCTGCACCGTCTCCACCAAGCACGGGATGGTGAAAACTGACCACATTCTGTTTATCGCCTCCGGCGCGTTCCAGGTGGCCAGCCCGTCAGACCTGATCCCGGAACTGCAGGGTCGTCTGCCGATTCGCGTTGAGCTGAAAGCGCTGACCACGCACGACTTCGAGCGCATCCTGACCGAGCCGAACGCCTCCATCACCGTGCAGTATAAAGCGCTGATGGCGACTGAAGGCGTTAATATCGAGTTTACGGAAGATGGCATCAAACGCATTGCTCAGGCCGCCTGGCAGGTCAACGAAACCACCGAGAACATCGGTGCGCGTCGCCTGCATACCGTACTGGAGCGTCTGATCGAAGACATCTCCTACGATGCCAGCGAAATGAACGGCCAAACCGTCACCATCGATGCGGAATATGTTGGTAAACATCTGGATGTTCTGGTGGCAGATGAAGATCTGAGTCGTTTTATCCTATAATCCGGTTCAATATATTTTCATCACTATAGATGGGGCTATAGATACCCAAAATAATTCGAGTTGCAGAAAGGCAAATCCCCAGTCACTTACCGAACTAAGTGACTGGGGAGAATGACAAATCTGCCGGGAGCAGATTTGAACGTCGCTTGCGACGGCCCGTGAGGGCGAGGCCCATGGATGGGCCGAGTCGTCCGTAGCCAACGTACCTGCAGCTTGAAGTATGAAGGGTAGAGCCCCATTTTTATTGGCCGGAACCTATGACTGAACAAACGATAACCAAAACCCAGGCCTGGCTGGAAAGCCTGCGCCCTAAAACGTTACCTCTGGCCTTTGCCGCGATTATTGTCGGCTCCGCTCTTGCCTGGCATCAGGGCAGTTTCGACCCCTGGGTTGCCCTGCTGGCAATCATTACCGCCGGCCTACTGCAAATTCTCTCCAACCTCGCCAACGATTATGGCGATGCGGTGAAAGGCAGCGACAAGCCCGACCGTATTGGCCCCCTGCGCGGCATGCAGAAAGGAGCTATCACCCAGGCGCAGATGAAACGTGCGTTAATTCTGACCGTGGCGCTGATTTGTCTCTCCGGCCTGGCGCTACTGTTTTCTGCCTGGCAAACCATGGCCGACTTTATCGGTTTTCTGGTACTTGGCGTGCTGGCAATTGTTGCTGCCATCACCTACACCGTCGGTACCCGACCTTATGGCTATATTGGTCTTGGTGATATCTCCGTGCTGGTTTTCTTCGGCTGGCTTAGCGTCGTCGGGAGCTGGTACCTTCAGGCGCACAGCGTTGAAGCAGTCATTTTCTTACCTGCCACTGCCTGCGGACTGCTGGCTGCGGCGGTATTGAATATTAACAACCTGCGCGATATCGACAGCGATCGCGACAACGGCAAAAACACCCTCGCCGTACGCCTGGGGCCAGTTAACGCTCGTCGCTACCATGCCTGCCTGCTGATTGGCGCTCTGCTGTGCCTAGCGCTGTTTAACCTTATCTCGCTGCATAATCCGTGGGGTTGGCTATTCCTGCTGGCAGCGCCTCTGCTGATCAAGCAAGCACGTTACGTTTCACGTGAGCGCGATCCCATCGCCATGCGGCCGATGCTGGAAAGAACGGTCAAAGGAGCGCTGCTGACCAACCTCCTGTTTGTTATCGGAATTGTTTGCAGCAAGCTCGCAGGTTAACTGACAAATATCAATTAACAATTGATGATTTTGCCAACAACACGATTCACGAGATATACTGAAAATTCTCGCAGCAACTAAACGTTAAGCCTATGAAATACGATACTTCCGAGCTTTGTGACATCTACCAGGAGGATGTCAACGTCGTGGAACCGCTGTTCTCCAACTTTGGGGGGCGGTCGTCGTTTGGTGGACAAATTATCACGGTGAAATGTTTCGAGGATAACGGGTTGCTCTACGATATGCTCGAACAGAATGGCCGAGGTCATGTCCTGCTGGTTGACGGCGGTGGTTCCGTTCGGCGCGCATTAATTGACGCTGACCTGGCGCGCCTGGCCGTGCAAAACGAGTGGGAAGGACTGGTCGTCTATGGTGCCGTGCGCCAGGTTGACGACCTTGAAGAGCTGGATATCGGCATTCAGGCGCTGGCCGCCATTCCAGTAGGAGCCGCAGGCGAAGGCATCGGCGAAAGCGACGTTCGCGTTAACTTCGGCGGCGTCACCTTCTTCTCCGGCGACCATCTCTACGCCGATAATACCGGGATCATCCTCTCCGAAGATCCACTGGATATTGAGTAGCTTCCTCCGCCCATAAAAAAAGCCTTCTCTCTGAGAAGGCTTTTTTGTTTGCGTCGGAAAACTTAGTACAGCTTTTTAGCGCAATCCAGCCAGTCGCTTTTGAACGGACGCTTCATATTTTCGATAGCGTCGATAATGTCGTGGTGCACTAGCTTCTCGTTCTGAATACCAACGCAGCGGCCACCGAAGCCCTGCAGCAGCAGGTCAATGGCGTACGCGCCCATGCGGGATGCCAGAATGCGGTCATAAGGAACCGGAGAACCGCCGCGCTGAATGTGACCCAGTACGGTTGCGCGAGTTTCACGGCCAGTCTCTTTCTCAATGTAGTGCGCCAGTTCATCGACGTCGCACATATGCTCGGTGATCGCCACAATCGCGTGTTTTTTGCCTTTGGCGATACCAGCTTTGATTTCGGAAACCAGGTCGTCGCGAGTGTATTCAACTTCAGGAACCATGATGAACTCACAGCCGCCAGAGATTGCCGCAGCCAGGGTCAGGTCACCGCAGTAACGGCCCATCACTTCAACGACGGAAATACGCTGGTGGGAAGAGGAGGTATCACGCAGGCGGTCAATTGCCTCTACAACGGTGCTCAGTGCGGTAAAGAAACCGATGGTGTAGTCGGTGCCTTTAATATCGTTGTCGATGGTACCCGGCAGACCGATGCAAGGGAAACCCATCTCTGTCAGGCGCACGGCCCCCATATAAGAACCATCCCCACCGATAACGACCAGCGCATCCAGACCGCGCTTTCTCATATTTTCGATCGCAACTGCGCGAATATGCTCTTCACGGAATTCAGGAAAACGCGCTGATCCCAGGAAGGTGCCGCCGCGGTTGATCATGTCGGAAACGCTGTAGCGGTCAAGCTGAACCATGCGATCTTCATATAGCCCGAGGTAACCGTCATAGATTCCAAAAACTTCCAGACCTTCCGTTAATGCCGCGCGCACAACGCCACGAATTGCTGCGTTCATGCCCGGGGCATCACCGCCACTTGTCAACACACCGATTTTCTTAATCATGACTACCTCTGAACTTAGGAAGCAAAAAATAATCCTGTTGCCTGAAGCGCCCCTCACCAGGAGTGCACATCGATAATTGCAATAGTATATCAAACGCTTCTGGCTGAATTGATTCAGGTCAGACCAAATGGCGGTAATTTATACAAAAAATGCCGATCCGCCCCACACTTTTACATCGAGTTTACAGACTATAACCTAAAGCTCATAAAACACCCTGCTGCCCCAGCGGCACTACAGAGCATGGATCCTGATGGATAATCACATCGGAACCCGGAAAACGGAGCAGAATCGCCTGCTCTACCTGGTCGGCAATCACATGCGCCTGCACCAGCGGTAGGTTATCTTCCATTTCCAAATGAATCTGAATAAAGCGAGTCGGCCCTGACTGCCGCGTACGTAGATCGTGTGCCCCTCTGACGCCTGGCCATGCGGTCACGATATTGATAATTTCCTGGCGTTCCTCATCAGGAAGCGCGCGGTCTAACAACGACTGAACGGCGTCATAAGCCATGCGCAGCGCGCTATATAAAATATAGACGCCAATGCCTAATGCAAACAGCGCATCGGCACGATGCCAGCCATACCAGGAGAGGGCCAGCGCCAGCAGAATTGCGCCGTTCATCATAACATCAGACTGATAATGAAGCATATCCGCCCGCACCGCCTGACTCTGGGTTTTTCGCACGACCCAGCGCTGGAATGTCACCAGCACCAGAGTGCTTATCAGCGCAATGAGAGTCACAATCATACCGACCCCCGCCGCCTGCATCGGTTCAGGGCGCACCAGATGCTGAATACCGGTCAAAAACAGGAATAATGCCGACCCGGAAATAAACATACTTTGCGCCAGCGCGGCCAGCGATTCCGCCTTACCGTGGCCAAAAGTATGTTCTTCATCGGCAGGCTGCAGCGAATAACGCACGACCAGCAGGTTGGTTAACGAGGCGGCAATATCCACCAGCGAATCAACCAGCGCCGCCAGAATACTCACTGAGCCGGTATACCACCACGCAAAAATCTTGATCAAAAGTAACGCAGAGGCCATCACCGTCGCCGCAATCGCTGCGCGGCTGACTAACTGCCCATAGGATTGATTCATAAACGCTCCTTACTTCGCGATGCGCTTAGTATAACCCGATCTTTTACCGGGACGGGGAGCAGGAAGGAGTTGAATAACAGGCAAAAAAAACCCCCACATCATGTGGGGGAAGACAGGGATGGTGTCTATGGCAAGGAAAACAGGGTTTGTTACTGGGGTTGCAGGGTGTTGCTACTACTGGAAAGCATCATCGCTGAGCCTTTTTGCATCCTTGCAACCTCACGCAACTGATCCATTCGTTGCTGGTGCTTAGCGTTTAAAACCGCTTGCTGCTCTGGCGTTAACAGGTGGTACATCTGGTTGCGAACTTTTGCCATTTCAACCTGGCGGGCAACCTGTTCCTGCGCCATCTTATCTGCCTGAGCGCGTACAGCGTTTTCATCAAAATTTTCTGCGGTGACAAGGCGATGCATTGTCTCCATTTCGCTAACATTAACAGGTGGCCTGTCGTGGCGTGCCCGTTGCATAAGATCTCGTAACTGCTGCCGTTGGTGTTCAGTTAAACTTATGCCGTCAAACATATGGCTCTGGCTGCTGCGCTGGACCCCGTCGTCTCCGGGAAGCCAGTTAACGCTGGTGACGACTTCAGCGGCTTGGCTATATGCACTTAGCGCCAGCGTTGAGGCCATGACGGCAGCGATAACATTGCGCATCACATACTCCCAAAACGTTTGTGTCGCGATTCAACGAGAGAGAGTTTACGATGCAGGCTGCAAACATGCGTCAGGGGGTGTAAAACAACGTAAAGTCATGGATTAGCGAGCCTTGATGACGTAATTTCTGCCTCGGAGGTATTTAAACGATGAATAAAATCCTGTTAGTAGATGATGACCGGGAGCTCACCTCCCTGTTAAAAGAGCTGCTCGATATGGAAGGTTTTAATGTGCTCGTGGCCCATGATGGGGAACAGGCGCTGGCCCTTCTGGACGACAGCATCGATTTACTTTTGCTTGATGTGATGATGCCGAAGAAAAACGGTATCGATACACTCAAAGAGTTGCGTCAGACGCACCAGACACCGGTTATCATGCTAACGGCCCGCGGCAGCGAGTTGGATCGCGTTCTCGGCCTTGAGCTGGGCGCGGACGACTATTTGCCTAAGCCATTCAACGATCGTGAGCTGGTGGCGCGTATACGCGCTATTCTGCGCCGTTCGCACTGGAGCGAGCAGCAGCAAACAACCGAAGCCGGTTCGCCAACGCTGGAAGTGGATGCGCTAAGCCTTAACCCTGGTCGCCAGGAAGCCAGCTTTGATGGCCAGACGCTGGAACTGACCGGTACTGAGTTCACCCTGCTTTATCTTCTGGCGCAACATCTTGGCCAGGTGGTATCGCGTGAGCATCTTAGCCAGGAAGTATTAGGTAAACGCCTGACGCCGTTCGATCGCGCGATCGATATGCACATCTCCAACCTGCGGCGTAAGCTACCGGAGCGCAAAGACGGTCATCCGTGGTTTAAAACCCTGCGCGGACGCGGCTATCTGATGGTATCGGCTTCATGATTGGAAGTTTAACCGCACGCATCTTCGCTATTTTCTGGCTCACGCTGGCATTGGTGTTGATGCTGGTTCTGATGCTGCCCAAGCTGGACTCGCGCCAGATGACCGAGCTGCTGGAGAGCGAGCAACGTCAGGGCATCATGATTGAACAACACGTCGAGGCCGAGCTGGCGAACGATCCGCCGAACGACCTGATGTGGTGGCGTCGTCTGTTTCGCGCCATCGATAAGTGGGCTCCGCCGGGCCAGCGCTTGCTGCTGGTCACCAGCGAAGGTCGCGTTATCGGCGCCGAACGCAACGAAATGCAGATTATCCGCAACTTTATCGGCCAGGCGGATAACGCCGATCATCCGCAGAAAAAGCGCTATGGTCGTCTGGAAATGGTCGGGCCTTTTTCCGTCAGGGATGGGGAAGATAACTATCAACTCTATCTGATCCGCCCTGCCAGCACGTCGCAATCAGACTTTATCAACCTGCTCTTCGACCGCCCATTATTGCTGCTGATCGTCACGATGCTCGTCAGCGCCCCGCTGCTGTTGTGGCTGGCGTGGAGCCTGGCAAAACCCGCACGTAAGCTGAAAAATGCCGCCGATGAAGTCGCCCAGGGCAACCTGCGTCAGCATCCGGAGCTGGAAGCCGGTCCGCAGGAGTTTTTAGCCGCCGGGACCAGTTTTAACCAGATGGTCACCGCGCTGGAACGCATGATGTCCAGCCAGCATCGTCTGCTGTCCGATATCTCTCACGAGCTGCGCACGCCGCTTACCCGCCTGCAACTAGGTACCGCATTGCTGCGCCGCCGCAGCGGGGAAAGCAAAGAGCTGGAGCGTATTGAGATGGAGGCGCACCGGCTGGATAGCATGATCAACGACCTGCTGGTGATGTCGCGCAATCAGGCGAAAACCGCGCTGGTCAGCGAAACGGTGAAAGCTAACCAGCTGTGGGGCGAGGTGCTGGACAACGCCGCCTTTGAAGCCGAACAGGTGGGTAAATCGTTCACCGTGGAATATCCGCCGGGGCCGTGGCCGCTATACGGTAACCCCAATGCGCTGGAGAGCGCGCTGGAGAACATCGTGCGCAATGCGCTGCGCTACTCGCATACCAAAATTTCGGTGAGCTTCTCGGTGGATAAAGACGGGATTACGGTTAACGTCGATGACGACGGTCCGGGCGTGAGTCCAGAGGATCGCGAGCAGATTTTCCGTCCGTTTTATCGTACCGATGAGGCGCGCGATCGCGAGTCTGGCGGCACCGGCCTGGGGCTGGCGATTGTCGAAGCTGCGGTTCAACAGCATCGCGGTTGGGTGAAAGCCGACGACAGCCCGCTGGGCGGTTTACGCTTAACCATCTGGCTGCCGCTGTACAAACGCACTTGATAAGTTTCTCCCGGCGGTAGCCCGGACAGGTGCGCCAGCACCGCCTCCGGGAAATGCGCCGGGCGATGCATTGCATTGTTGCGGCTTCTTCCCGGCTCGCGCTGCGCTCAGTCGGGCTACGGGTTCACAGCCGCCTGCAATCGGGTAGCCCGGATAAGTCGCAGCGCGACGCCATCCGGGGGAATCATTTCCCCCACAACCTCCGGGAGTTGTCTTCTATCTGCCCGCTTAAACGCCGTTTCTGCATGGTACGACTCCAGCTCACCGATAGCCCCGCCGCCGAGAGCAGGCGGTGATACTGCTCGTCATCGAACGGCATATTCCACGCTATCGCACCCGCCTCATGGACGCTGACGTCGCTTAGGCGGGAAACCAGCTCCAGCGGCGCATCGCCGGATACCTGCCCGCCCGCGACGATCCGATACAGCCAGCCGGTTTTACCGCTGTTTTGCATCAGCTGCGCCATATCGCTGACGCCAAAGTGATAGTTGAGCTTAAAGCACGGTGAACGCGGCTGCGTTACCTGAATCAGCGCCTCTCCCCAACGGAAGATATCGCCAATATAGACGTTTTTTTCCGTCAGCCCTTCAGTCGAGAGGTTCTCGCCAAACGCCGGAGCGCAGAAAAGGTCTGCCTGCTCAGGCAGCTCGCGAGCCCAGTGGGCATAATGTTCACGCGGATAGTGGCACAGCGCGCGATCCGGCCCGCCGTGAATTTTCTTCTCCGCCTGCTCATCGCCTTCCAGCCCCAAATCGCCGAGGGTCAATTCACCATCGACCTGAATTTTACCGATAGCGCTTGGACGGCTGCCGTCGTAATCCCTTACCTTGCCCACAAAGACATTCACCGGATAGTGCATCGCTGCTCCTTTACTGCACATATAAAAAAAGCGAGCCATCAGACTCGCTTCTCGCTCAGCACAATGCAACCTTATTTTTTGGCGGCAAAACGCGCTGCGGCTTCGTCCCAGTTAACCACGTCCCAGAATGCTTTGATGTAGTCCGGGCGACGGTTCTGGAATTTCAGGTAGTAAGCGTGTTCCCACACGTCCAGACCGACAATCGGGAAACCGGAAGCGCCGGAGATAGCTTCGCCCATCAGCGGGGAATCCTGGTTAGCAGTAGAAACTACAGCCAGTTTATCGCCTTTCAGCACCAGCCATGCCCAGCCGGAGCCGAAACGGGTAGCAGCCGCTTTTTCAAATTCCGCTTTGAAGTTGTCAACGGAACCGAAATCGCGCTCGATAGCCGCTTTCAGGTCGCCCTGCAGCGTAGTACCGGTTTTCAGGCCTTTCCAGAACAGGCTGTGGTTCGCGTGGCCGCCTGCGTTGTTACGCAGAACGGTTTTTTTGTCTGCCGGCAGTTGATCCAGTTTGGTGATCAGCTCTTCAGCGGACAGGCTAGCGAATTCCGGCAGGCTTTCCAGCGCAGCGTTGGCATTGTTAACGTAGGCCTGGTGGTGTTTAGTGTGATGGATTTCCATCGTCTGCTTGTCAAAGTGCGGTTCCAGGGCGTCATAAGCGTACGGCAGGGCTGGCAGTGTATAACTCATAATCATCTCCATTATTGTCGAGCGGCGGAAGGTGTTAATGCCGCGTAAGCAGTTGGTTCATTATAGTTAATTAAATGATATTGAAAACGCTTATCAATGCCGTATTTTTAATAAGGTTATAACAGTCGGTTATAGATGTGTTTTTGTGATATAGAACAACTAATTAAGTTTTTGGTTGCCAGGATTAAGCGTCTAGTGGCAACAGCTTAAAGGCGGAAAAACTGACCGATTTTTACACTCATTGGGTCGGAAGAAGATTTATCCGATAAAAAATAGATGAGGATAAAATCAATGAATCACGCGATTACGATGGGTATTTTTTGGCATTTGATAGGTGCGGCCAGTGCAGCCTGTTTCTATGCTCCGTTCAAGAAAGTTAAACATTGGTCCTGGGAAACTATGTGGTCGATCGGCGGTATCGTCTCCTGGCTGATCCTGCCCTGGGCTATCAGCGCCATGCTGCTCCCCGATTTTTGGGCCTATTACGGCTCGTTTGATGCCTCTACGCTTCTGCCCGTCTTCCTGTTCGGCGCCATGTGGGGAATCGGCAATATCAACTACGGCCTGACTATGCGCTACCTCGGCATGTCGATGGGCATCGGCATCGCCATCGGTATTACGCTGATTGTCGGCACGCTAATGACCCCAATCCTCAACGGTCAATTCGATGTCTTAATTAACACCAAAGGTGGCCAGATGACGCTGCTCGGCGTGCTGGTGGCGGTGATTGGCGTGGGTATCGTCACCCGCGCAGGCCAGCTTAAAGAGCGAAAAATGGGCATCAAAGCTGAGGACTTCAACCTGAAAAAAGGGCTGATGCTGGCGGTGATGTGCGGTATTTTCTCGGCCGGGATGTCATTTGCGATGAACGCCGCGAAACCGATGCATGAAGCCGCCGCCGCGCTCGGCGTTGACCCGCTCTACACCGCGCTGCCAAGCTACGTGGTGATTATGGGCGGCGGCGCGCTGGTCAACCTCGGTTTCTGCTTTATTCGCCTGGCCAAAGTGAAAGATCTGTCGATAAAAGCCGACTTCTCGCTGGCAAAACCACTGATCATCAGCAATATCCTGCTGTCCGCCCTGGGCGGCCTGATGTGGTACCTCCAGTTCTTCTTCTACGCCTGGGGCCACGCCAGCATTCCGGCTCAGTACGACTACATGAGCTGGATGCTGCATATGAGCTTCTATGTCTTGTGCGGCGGGCTGGTTGGCCTGGTGCTGAAAGAGTGGAAAAACGCCGGTCGTCGTCCGGTTGGCGTACTGAGCCTCGGCTGCGTGGTGATTATCATCGCCGCCAATATCGTTGGGCTGGGAATGGCGAACTAATTCTCGCCCCTGCCGCATCGGCAGGGGCAAGGTTTTAACGCGCGGAGATTTCCCCCGTTTCGCTATTCAGGTGGAAATTCCGTGACGGGTTACCCCGCAGGTATTTATCTATCACGCTAAAAATGCTGCCGAAACGCAGGCGGAAGATAGCTTCGAAATCGCTATCCGCCGTCACCGCTGAGGCCTCAGCCGGCAACGACTGCGCCAGCGTGCGAGTCAACAGTTGATACTCGCGTAAGCGTTGCGCGGAAATATCGCGCAGCGCTAGCTCATCAGCATTGCGCAGGCGATAAAAATCCACCGCCAAATCAAATCCGTTCCAGGATGCAAACTGATCCAGCGTCATGCCAGCATCCCGCGCCAAAGCTTGTGCTTTTTGCTGCGCAAGCTGCCATGCTCCGGCATTTTTTTGCAGATAGATTTGCCCGATAGCCCTGACTGGAGGCTCGTCTCCTTTAGCGCACACGGCACGATCGCTGCTCATCGGTACCGTCAGAACATCATGATAAGAGGTATGGCTGCTCAACTGGCTCAGCGTCAGCATCTCCGCGCCGTTCAGGCTAAAAAGCATCTGCCGAATTTCACACGGCCACTCTTCGGGAATAAAGCGCAGCCGGGTAAGTTCGGTGATGTGCCAGTTAGTAAAGTCGTAATAATTCTTCGCCCCCAGCACCGCTTTATTCCATAAATGCGCAGAGCCTGTCGCTTTCAGATGCTCCCATTCTTGCTGATAATGTTCAAAAAGCTCATTAAAGCGCGGTACGCTGTCCAGGATAACGGTCTGAACATCGATTTCGCTACGGTTAGCGAAATTAAGGATTTTATATGCCGGAACGTAGGCCGCCATGGAAGGCGCCTGGATGTTAAATAGCAGGCTGCCGTCAGGATATTTACGCACGCCGGTATCGTTAAAGTGCATATGTCCGCCAACGTGTACGCCAATACCTGTCTTCGCTAACGCATGGCTGGTATCCTCCTTCGGGGCCCGCTTCAGCTGAAACTTACCTTCGCCAAAAATAGATTCCAGATCGCCAGCAGCGCCGTTATCGAACTCCACCATTGGGAAATGGCTAAAGGTGATCAGCGTTTTTTTCTGCTCTTTTGCCCGCATGGCAACGGACGTCATCCACGCCACCACCTGCTGCTTGTGAGTGAGCATTTTGTTGTAGCCAGCATCACCTGAACCCGCGAAGTTTTTAGCGGACTGCGGATTCGCCATATCCGCATCCTCCCGCGGCACATAGACATTCGCATCAACGGCCAACAGCCATAGACCCGGTATCGGCTCAACAAGATAGCTGCTGTCAGCGACGGTAAAACAAGGGCCATAGCCTGGTTGCCGATACGAACCTCCGGTTCCCTGGGCGCAAATCTCATACTGCCGCTGGCGGAAGTCGCTGGCCTGTTTGGCTTTGTCAAACGTGTAATCCTGCTGCCCGTAGGATGAATAAGGCGTTTCCCAGTAAATATCCTGAGGCTGCGGATCGATACCAAACGGAGCCATCATGTTCATGATGTACTCATAACCGCGGCTCACCATCTCCTCGCTGCAGATGGTTGGCAGTTCCGCACCTGTCGGAATAAGCGCGGTTTTCCCCTGATAGCCCGTACACTCTTTGGCGCCAAAACTAAAAATACGCTGCGTTTTTCCTCCCTGCCCTAAGAAATCCTCTTCTCCATCGGGTAAATCAAAGGGCCGGTTAGGATCATGATTGCCCGGTGTTGCAAAGAATCGCATGGAATATTTTTGCTCATACTCCTTCAGCAAGGTCACCAATCCACGGATATGCACAGACTGCCCGTCATCGCTAAAATCACCAGGAAGCGCGATCAGTTTGATCCCCTTTTTCCCGGCATCGTCCAGCGCCGCGCGCAGGGCAAAGTAGTTTTCATTAAATAATCGCGTTGACGTAAGCTGTGCATACATGGTGCGAATCATCGCATTCTGCCCGCTCTTGCTATTCTTCAGCCCGCTAAATGCGCCGTCCTGAAATTCGCCGTACACATCATGAAAATGGATATCCGGCATAAACGCGACACGATATTGATAATTTTCGGTAGCCGCAACGGTATGGCTACAGAGGAAATTTAGTGGGTGCAGAATAAACGTTTCAGAAAATACATTACTAAAGCTAATCAATCAGGCGATTATGCGACTGCGCTGCCGCCACTGCCCCGGCGTCATACCGATCTCACGGTTAAACACCACCGAAAAGTAATTGCTGTCTTCAAACCCGCACTGCATCGCCACTTCGCCAATCAGGCGTTCGGTATGCTGTAGCAGATATTGTGCGTGGCAGATACGCAGCTGGCGCAAGTAGTGGTTGATGGTCATTCCGGTCTGCTGACGAAACTGCTGACGCAGCGCGCGTTCGCTGCACCCTTCGCGCTCACAAAATTTATCCAGAAAGAAAGGACGGTTCAGGCTGCCCGCCAGCTCGGTAAGCAGCTTATCCAGCAGCGCTTCACTTTGGGTTGCCGCCAGATTATCGGTAGCATAGCGATAGCGCTGGAGAATAAGCACCAGCTGAGCAAACAGCAGTTCAGCCATGCTATTGGCCTGCGCATCGCTGCGGCTACTCTCGTGCTCCAGTTGGGTAATCACCTGTCTGACCTGTGCCATTCCGCTACTGCCAATCCGCCAGTGCGGAACCCATGGCGTACCGAACAAGCCGGGAATATGCGCCGCCCAGTCAAAATTAAGCCGCAACCGGTCCGGGCAATAGATCACGTTTTGTAGGACGAGATCGTTCACCGAGGCATAGGTGTGTTTATCTTCAGCGCGGATATAAAACAGGTCGCCGCGGGTAATACGCCATGGACGATCGTTAAGGACGTGCAGGCCGTTGCCCCGCCACACCAGCACCAGCTCACAAAACTCATGGGTGTGCTCGGCGAAGACGTTTTGCGGATAGCGATCCGCCACCGCCACCGCCTGGGCGGGGGAGGCAAAAAATTCACTTTTGCGAAGAATCAGCTGACCTGCCACAACATCAACTCCAGACGCGAAAAACCGAATCATTATTCGCGTTTATGCCTGTTAATACGTTGACTGCTCTCGCGTTACTGAAGAATGGCGTCGCGTCCCTGGCGAATATCGCGCGGAGACCAGTCAAACTCACGGCGGAAAAGCGTCGAAAAGTGGTTACTGTCGCCGAATCCGCAGCGATAAGCGATATCGGTCACGCTGTCATCGCTGTGGCGTAGCAGGTGGCGGGCTTTCATCAACCGCACCCGGTTGAGATAGCGCTGCGGCGTCAGCCCGGTTTGCTGCTTTAACTGGCGATGCAGAGTGCGCAGCGATAGCGAAAACTGCGCCGCCACCTCTTCCCAGCAGACATCTTCGGCAAAATGATCTTCCAGCCAGGCCATTAAATGGTTCAGCCGCGCATCATTATCAGACGCCCCTTCCGCAAGGCGGCTTTTACGCAGGAGCACCAGCAGCTGCATAAAGTAAATCTCACGGCTGGCGATGGCGTGCATATCCGCATCAGTGCCAACGTTCTCCATCTGCTCCACAATCTGGCGCACCTGCTGCAATGCATTCTGATTCACCCGCCAGTGCGAGAGATAATTCCCCTCCTGCTCCTGCGGTAGCAGCTCGTGCAGACCGGACAAAAAACGAAACGCGTCCGGCGCGCGATAAAGCACGTTGGTCAGGCATAAATTATCCGTGTGCTCGTAGAGATGGCGATCGTGATCGCGAATAAAGCAGACCGAGCCGCCGCTAATGGTATAGGGCTGACCGTTGAAAACATGAATCCCGGTACCGTGCTCCACGATAACAATTTCATGAAAATCATGATGATGCTCGGGAAAGGCGGATTGCGGGAGCCGCGGCTCAATGGCGACAGCTGAAACGCCGGACTTAAAGAAATCCACACTGTGCAACATGGTCATAGCAGCTCCTCAAGATGAGAAATGTTATCAATCAGTGGAGCAAATAGTAATTAAGGGTCGACGATCCGGCCTTCAATTTTTGACCGCAAAATTCGTAAAGCCTGCCGCTTTTTCAAGAAATGGCGGGAAAGATCGGGAACTGCGGACAACATCACATCCCCGGATAAAACGAAATTGTGACCTCTCTCACGGTCATCTTTGCTTTCTTGCCAGTGGCGAATTTTCCCTGTCAGTAACAAGAAGGTGAGCTTGACGCGACTTTTTTAGACTGCATGCAATGATTTTCACAAGGATCTTCCCATGAGTTTTCGTCATTGTGTCGCCGTCGATTTAGGCGCCTCCAGCGGGCGGGTGATGCTCGCCAGTTATCAACCCGGCCAGCAAACGCTGGCGCTGCGCGAAATTCACCGCTTTACCAATAGCTTAAAAAAGGTGGATGGCTTCGACTGCTGGGATATCGATAGCCTGGAAGCTGAAATTCGCTGCGGGCTGGTGAAAGTATGCGAACAGGGCATCCTGATCGATAGCATCGGTATTGATACCTGGGGCGTGGATTATGTCCTGCTGGATAAACAGGGTCAGCGCGTTGGTCTGCCGGTTTCCTATCGCGACTCCCGCACTCAGGGCTTGATGCGCCACGCTGAAGAGCAAATGGGTCGGGCGGAAATCTATCGCCGCAGCGGCATTCAGTTTCTGCCGTTTAACACCCTTTATCAGCTGCGCGCGCTGGTTGAACAGCAGCCGGAACTGGTCAGCCAGGCCGCGCACGCGCTGCTGATCCCGGACTACTTTAGCTTCCGCCTGACCGGTCAAATGAACTGGGAATACACCAACGCCACCACCACGCAGTTGGTCAATATTAATAGCGATAACTGGGATGAAGAGCTGCTGAACTGGACCGGCGCGCCGCGCGAGTGGTTCGGTACGCCGACGCATCCGGGCAACGTTATCGGCCACTGGATTTGCCCCCTGGGCAATCATATTCCGGTCGTTGCCGTCGCCAGCCACGATACCGCCAGCGCGGTTATCGCCTCGCCGCTGGCCAGCAAAAACGCCGCCTACCTCTCTTCCGGCACCTGGTCGCTGATGGGCTTTGAAAGCAAAACCCCCTGCACCAGCGATGAGGCGCTAAAGGCCAACATCACCAACGAAGGCGGGGCTGAAGGTCGCTATCGGGTACTGAAAAATATTATGGGCCTGTGGCTGCTGCAGCGGGTGCTCAAAGAACAAAACGTTAGCGATCTACCGGCGCTGATCGCCCGCACCGCTGCGCTTCCAGCCTGCCGCTTCGTCATTGACTGCAACGACGACCGCTTTATCAACCCGGACAATATGAGCGCTGAAATCCAGGGTGCCTGCCGTGAATCCGGACAGCCGGTGCCTGATAACGATGCCGAACTGGCGCGCTGCATTTTCGACAGCCTGGCGCTGCTCTACGCCCGGGTACTCAACGAGCTGGCAGCGCTTCGCGGTCAGCCGTTCAGCCAGCTGCATATCGTCGGCGGCGGTTGCCAGAACGAACTGCTTAACCAGCTCTGCGCCGACGCCTGCGGCATCACGGTGGTCGCAGGGCCTATTGAGGCTTCCACGCTGGGCAATATCGGCATCCAGTTAATGACCCTCGACGAGCTGCATAACGTCGATGAATTCCGTCAGGTGGTGCGGCAAAACTACGCCCTCACCACCTTTACCCCTAATCCTGAAAGTGAAATTGCCCGCTTCGTCGCGCAGTTTCAGCCACAACAGACCAAGGAGCTTTGCGCATGACCACTCAACTTGAACAAGCCTGGGAAATTGCCAAACAGCGCTACGCCAGCGTCGGCGTGGACGTCGAGGAGGCCTTGCGCCAGCTGGACCGCCTGCCCGTTTCCATGCACTGCTGGCAGGGTGATGACGTCGTCGGTTTTGAAAATCCGGAAGGGAGCCTGACCGGCGGTATTCAGGCCACCGGCAACTATCCGGGTAAAGCGCGTAACGCCACCGAGCTGCGCGCTGACCTTGAGCAGGCGCTGAGCCTGATCCCTGGACCAAAACGCCTGAACCTGCACGCGCTCTATCTGGAGTCCGAAACGCCGGTACCGCGTAATGAAATCAAGCCAGAACACTTTAAAAACTGGGTTGAGTGGGCGAAAGCCAACAAGCTGGGGCTGGATTTTAACCCTTCCTGCTTCTCGCATCCGTTGAGCGCCGACGGCTTTACGCTGTCGCACGCCAACGATGAAATCCGCCAGTTCTGGATCGATCACTGCAAGGCCAGCCGCCGCGTTTCCGCGTATTTCGGCGAGCAGTTGGGCACACCGTCGGTGATGAATATCTGGATCCCTGACGGCATGAAGGATATCACCGTTGACCGTTTCGCTCCGCGCCAGCGTCTGCTGAATGCGCTTGATGAAGTGATCAGCGAGAAACTCGACCCGGCGCATCACATCGACGCCGTGGAGAGCAAGCTGTTCGGGATCGGCGCAGAGAGCTACACCGTCGGCTCCAATGAGTTCTATATGGGATACGCCACCAGCCGCCAGACCGCTCTGTGCCTGGATGCTGGTCACTTCCACCCGACGGAAGTGATCTCCGACAAAATCTCCGCCGCGATGCTCTACATCCCGCGCCTGCTGCTGCACGTCAGCCGCCCGGTACGCTGGGACAGCGACCACGTGGTGCTGCTGGATGACGAAACCCAGGCCATCGCCAGCGAAATTATTCGTCACGATCTGTTTGACCGCGTGCATATCGGCCTCGATTTCTTCGATGCCTCGATCAACCGCATCGCAGCGTGGGTGATTGGTACCCGCAATATGAAGAAAGCGCTGCTGCGCGCTCTGCTGGAGCCGACCGCACAGCTGCGCCAGCTGGAACTCGATGGCGATTACACCGCCCGTCTGGCGCTGCTGGAAGAACAGAAATGTCTGCCGTGGCAGGCCATCTGGGAGATGTACTGCCAGCGTCACGATACGCCAGCAGGCAGCCAGTGGCTGGATAACGTCCGGGCTTACGAGAATGCGGTTCTGAGCCAGCGCGGTTAAACCCTCACCCCGGCCCTCTCCCTGGAAGGGAGAGGGAGAAAACCCAAACAGCCAGAGCGCACCGAACAGTTCCCTCGCCCCTTTGGGGAGAGGGTTAGGGTGAGGGGCTAACCCCGCACCGAATTAACAGGAAACACAAGACTATGCAGACCATTATCGACTCCTGGTTCGTCCAGGGCATGATTAAAGCCACTTCCGACGCCTGGCTGAAAGGCTGGGACGAGCGCAACGGCGGCAACCTGACGCTGCGCCTCGATGAAGCGGATATCGAACCTTACGCGGCGGATTTCCACGCCAAACCGCGCTATATCGCCCTGAGCCAGCCGATGCCGACGCTGGCTAACCAGCCGTTTATCGTGACCGGTTCCGGCAAATTCTTCCGCAACGTTCAGCTCGACCCGGCCGCTAACCTCGGCGTAGTAAAAGTCGACAGCGACGGCGCGGGATACCATATTTTGTGGGGCCTGACTCACGACGCGGTACCGACTTCCGAACTGCCAGCGCACTTCCTGTCGCACAGCGAGCGCATCAAGCTGACCAACGGCAAAGACCGGGTGATCATGCACTGCCACGCCACCAACCTGATCGCCCTGACCTACGTGCTGGAAAACAACAGCGATCTGTTCACCCGCAAACTGTGGGAAGGCAGCACCGAATGTCTGGTGGTGTTCCCGGACGGCGTCGGCATTTTGCCGTGGATGGTGCCGGGTACCGACGAAATCGGCCAGGCCACCGCCGAGGCCATGCAGCAACACTCGCTGGTGCTATGGCCGTTCCACGGCGTCTTCGGCAGCGGCCCAAATCTGGACGAAACGTTCGGCCTGATCGATACCGCCGAGAAATCTGCCGAGGTGCTGGTGAAAGTCTATTCAATGGGCGGCATGAAACAAACCATCACCCGCGAAGAGCTGGTCGCCCTTGGCAAACGCTTCAATGTTCAACCTATGCAATCCGCGTTAGATCTTTATCAATAACAACATCGCGCCCCGCTCACCGAGACGGGGCGAAAAATCACCTGCAAACCCTACAAAACTGACTCATGTGGAGTAAAAGCAATGAAAACAAAGACAAGCTTGATCCTCACCGTTGCCATCCTGGCGTTGTCCGGTTCCGCTTTAGCTGAAGTTAAAATCGCCCTCGTGGCGAAATCATTGGGAAATGGATTCTTCGAAGCAGCGAACGTCGGCGCGCAGGAGGCGGCCAAAGAGTTAGGCGATGTAAAAGTTATCTATACCGGCCCGACCACCACCACCGCCGAAGCGCAGATCGAAGTGCTGAATGGATTGATCGCCCAAGGGGTGGATGCGATCGCCATTTCCGCTAACGATCCCGACGCCGTGGTGCCGGTGCTGAAAAAAGCGATGCAGCGCGGCATTAAGGTGGTCTCCTGGGATTCCGGCGTCGCGCCGGCGGGCCGCCAGATCCATCTGAATCCATCCAATAACGCCTTGATTGGCGAAACCAACGTCAAGCTCGCCGCTGATGCGCTGAAAGCGCTGAACGTAGAAAAAGGCGATGTGGCGATTTTAAGCGCCACGCCCACCTCCACTAACCAGAACATCTGGATTGAGGAGATGAAAAAGGTGCTGCCGCAGTACCCGTCCGTCAATCTGGTCACCGTCGCCTACGGTGACGATCTGTCCGATAAAAGCTATCGCGAAGCGGTGGGCCTGCTGAAATCATATCCGGACCTGAAAGTCATTGTTTCCCCGTCATCGGTGGGCATTGTCGCCGCTGCGCAGGCGGTGAAGGATCAGGGCAAAATCGGCAAGGTGTACGTGACCGGGCTGGGGCTGCCGTCGGAAATGGCCGGAGCGATTAAGTCCGGCGCCAGCAAAAGCTTTGCCATCTGGAACCCGATTGACCTCGGTTACGCCGCCACCTACCTGGCGGATGATTTAGTCAAAGGCACGGCGACCAAAACTGAAGCCAATATGGGCAAGCTGGGCAAAGTGAAGCTGGATAGCGACGGTAACGGCGCGATGGCCGAGCCGTTCGTCTACGATGCCAGCAACATCGATAAGTTCTCGAAGATTTTCTAATCCCTGTTCCCTCACCCCGGCCCTCTCCCAAAGGGTGGGGCGCTAACCATTCCCTCTCCCCTCTGGGGAGAGGGTTAGGGTGAGGGGCGATTTTACGGAGAACTATCATGTCAGCATCCACCCCACTGCTGTCGCTGAAGGGCATCACCAAGATTTTTCCCGGTGTGCGCGCCCTTGAGAACGTGCAGCTCGATCTGTGGCCCGGCAAAGTGACCGCCCTAATCGGTGAAAACGGCGCAGGCAAATCCACGCTGGTCAAAGTGATGACCGGTATTTATCAGCCCGAAGAGGGCGAAATTCTCTATAAAGCGATCTCAATCCAACTGCCGAACCCGGAGTCGGCGCATAAGGTGGGGATCACCGCCATTCATCAGGAAACCGTGCTGTTTGATGAGCTGTCGGTCACTGAGAATATTTTCGTCGGTCAGTATCTGTATACCGGCCTGCTGAAAAAGCTCGACTGGCCCGCCATGCACCGCAAAGCCAGCGAAATTCTCACCCGCCTTGAGGTGCAGATTGACCCGCGCGCGACGCTAAAAACCCTCAGCATCGCCCAGCGCCATATGGTCGCCATTGCCCGGGCGCTCTCCTTTGAAGCCCAGGTGGTGATCCTCGATGAACCGACCGCGGCGCTCTCGCAACATGAAATTCTGGAGTTTTATCAAATCGTTGAGCGCCTGAAGCAGGACGGCAAGGCGATTCTGTTTATCTCGCATAAGTTCGATGAGATTTTCGAGCTGGCGGACTACTACACCATTCTGCGCGACGGCGTGTACGTCAGCTCCGGGGCGATTAACGAGATAACCGAAGAACGAATGGTGGCAATGATGGTCGGTCGCGCCATTACCCAAACCTACCCGAAAGTCGACTGTAGCCCAGGGGAAACGGTGCTGGAGGTGAAAGACCTCTGCCATCCGACCGAGTTTGCCCATATCAACTTCAGCCTGCGCAAAGGGGAAATTCTCGGCTTTTACGGCCTGGTGGGCGCCGGACGTACCGAGCTGATGCAGGCGCTCTCCGGGGTTTCGCATCCCTCTTCCGGCGAGATCGTGCTGAAGGGCAAAGCGATGCGTTTTCGCCAGCCTGCCGACGCCATCAACGCCGGTATCGTCTGCGTGCCGGAAGAGCGACAGAAACAAGGGGCGATTATCGCCCTGCCGATCGCTCAGAACATCAGCCTGCCGCAGCTCAGCAAACTCAACCCTAACGGCGTGCTGAACGACGCCCGCGAATGGCGGCTGGCGGATGAGTACGCCTCGCGCTTACAGGTCAAAGCCTTTAGCTGGAGACAGGCGGTAGAGACCCTCTCTGGCGGCAATCAGCAAAAAGTGGTGATCGGCAAATGGCTGGCGACCCATCCGGAGGTGATTATCCTCGACGAGCCGACCAAAGGTATCGATATCGGCTCCAAAGCGGCGGTGCACCAGTTTATGTCCGAGCTGGTCAGCCAGGGGCTGGCGGTGATTATGGTCTCTTCGGAGCTGCCGGAAGTCATGGGTATGGCCGACCGGATTATCGTGATGCACGAAGGGCTGATGGTCGCCGAGTATCGCGCCGGTGAGGCCACGGCGGAAACCATCGTCAGCGCCGCCAGCGGCGTCAGTCAGGAGGCCGCGTAATGGGCAAACAACTGCTTAAACACCGCGAAGCGCTGCTGGCGGCGGTGATCATTTTGATGATCGGCGCTATCGGCAGCCGGGCGCCATCGTTTATCGCCCCTGGCAATCTGGTGGAGATGTTTAACGACACCTCGATTCTCATCATCCTCGCCCTCGGTCAGATGATGGTGCTGCTCACCAAGGGCATCGATCTGTCGATGGCCGCCAACCTGGCGCTCACCGGGATGATCGTCGCCCTGCTCAACGCCCACTATCCAGGGATTCCCGTGGTGGTACTGCTGGCGCTGGCGACCCTGCTTGGGCTGCTGATGGGGGTGATTAACGGCCTGCTGGTCTGGCGGCTCGGCATCCCGGCTATCGTGGTCACGCTCGGTACGATGAGTATTTACCGCGGGATTATTTTTCTGCTTTCCGACGGCGGTTGGGTTAACTCGCACCAGATGAGCGCTGACTTTCTCGGCCTGCCGCGCGCCTCGTTGCTGGGCCTGCCGCTGCTGAGCTGGTGCGCCATCGCCGCGCTATTGCTGGTCGGCTATTTCTTACGCTTCAGCCGCACCGGGCGAGCGTTGTACACCGCTGGCGGCAACGCCACGGCGGCGTACTACACCGGGATTAACGCCGGGAAAATGCAGTTCATCAGCTTCTGCCTCTCCGGCGCGCTGGCCGGGTTCTGCGGCTATTTGTGGATCTCACGTTTTGCCGTCGCCTACGTCGATGTCGCCAACGGTTTTGAACTGCAGGTGGTCGCAGCCTGCGTCATCGGCGGTATCAGCACCATGGGCGGAACCGGTCGGGTGCTCGGCTGCCTGTGCGGTGCCTTGTTCCTCGGCGTTATCAATAACGCGCTGCCGGTGATCGGCATTTCGCCGTTCTGGCAAATGGCGATTTCCGGCGCGGTTATTGTGATTGCGGTGCTGCTTAACGAGCGCGGTAATAAAGGCAACGGGCGGTTAATCCTGCGCAATGCGGCGTTAGCCCGGCAAAAACAGGCGGTGAAATCATGAGCAAAATGATGATGTCTGAAGAGATGAAAAGTCCGCCGGTCGCGCCGTCGCCGCTGCGCCGCCTGCTGTGCTGGGAAGGATTTCTGCTGGCGGTGACCCTGGCGGTCTTTATCGGCAACGCCCTGACTTCCCCCTATTTCCTTAATATCTGGAACCTGTCGGACGCCACGTTTAACTTCACCGAAAAAGCGATCATCGTGCTGCCGATGGCGATGCTGATTATTGCCCGCGAAATTGACCTTTCGGTAGCGTCAACGATGGCGCTGAGTTCAACGGTGATGGGCTTCTGCGCGGCGGCGGGTATGGATACGCCGCTGCTGGTGGTGGTCGGGCTGGGCGTGGGGCTGCTGTGCGGCCTGTTCAACGGCATTCTGGTGACGCGCTTTAACCTGTCATCGATTGTGATAACCATCGGCACCATGAGCCTGTATCGCGGGATGACCTACATCCTGCTGGGCGACAAGGCGCTCAATCACTACCCGGATAGCTTCGCCTGGTTCGGTCAGGGCTACGTGTGGGGGGCGCTCTCTTTCGAGTTCGCGCTGTTTATCCTCCTCGCCGCCGCCTTTACCTTCCTGCTGCATAAAACCAACTTTGGCCGCCGGACCTACGCCATCGGCAATAACCCAACCGGGGCCTGGTTCTCCGGGATCAACGTTAAACGCCACAACCTGATGCTGTTCGCGCTGGTCGGGCTGATGGCCGGACTGGCGGCGGTCCTGCTGACCTCAAGGCTTGGCAGCACCCGCCCGACGCTGGCGATGGGTTGGGAGCTGGCGGTCGTCACCATGGCGGTGCTCGGCGGCGTCAATATTCTCGGCGGCTCCGGCAGCATGCCTGGGGTGATTATCGCCGCCTTCCTGATGGGGCTGGTGACCTTCGGGCTGAGCCTGCTCAACGTGCCCGGCATCGTGATGTCAATCATCATCGGCGCGATGCTGATTGTGGTTATCTCGCTGCCGATTATTACCCGGCGGATGATGCAGCGAAGACGAATTTAATTTCCCCCTCACCCTCAATCCCGGAGGCGGTGCTACGCATCTGTCCGGGCTACGAAATGGGCCGGGTGAGGGGAAACGGATTACCCAAATCGACATTAAGGAGAATTATCATGAGTTTTATGTTGGCACTGCCCAAAATCAGCCTCCACGGCGCGGGCGCAATCGGCGATATGGTCAAGCTGGTAGCGGGCAAACAGTGGGGCAAGGCGCTGATCGTCACCGACGGTCATCTGGTTAAAATGGGCCTGCTCAACAGCCTGTTCAACGCGCTGGATGAACAGCAGATGTCTTACCATCTGTTTGATGAAGTGTTCCCCAACCCAACCGAAGCGCTGGTGCAAAAAGGCTACGCGGCGTATCAGGAAGCAAACTGCGACTTTATTATCGCCTTTGGCGGCGGCAGCCCAATTGATACCGCCAAAGCGGTGAAAATCCTCACCGCTAACCCGGGGCCGTCAACCGACTACTCCGGCGTTGGCAAAGTGAAAAATGCCGGCGTGCCGCTGGTAGCAATCAACACCACTGCCGGAACGGCGGCGGAGATGACCAGCAACGCGGTGATCATCGACGCCGAACGTCAGGTTAAAGAAGTGATTATCGACCCGAATATTATCCCGGATATCGCCGTTGATGACGCCAGCGTGATGCTGGATATTCCGGCTTCCATCACCGCCGCCACCGGCATGGATGCCCTGACTCACGCCATTGAAGCCTTCGTTTCCATTGGCGCTCATCCGTTGACCGATGCAAACGCCCTGGAAGCGATTCGCCTGATTAACCTGTGGTTGCCGAAAGCCGTGGACGACGGACATAACCTCGAAGCCCGCGAGCAGATGGCGTTTGGCCAGTATCTGGCGGGCATGGCGTTTAACAGCGCCGGTCTTGGCCTGGTGCATGCGCTGGCTCATCAGCCGGGGGCAACCCACAACCTGCCGCACGGCGTGTGCAACGCCATCCTGCTGCCGATCATCGAAAACTTTAACCGCCCGAACGCCGTCGCGCGATTTGCCCGCGTGGCGCAGGCGATGGGCGTCGAGACCCGCGGCATGAGCGATGAAGCTGCCAGCATGGAGGCGATCAATGCCATCCGCGCCCTGAGCAAACGCGTGGGTATTCCGCAGGGCTTCAGCCAGCTTGGCGTCAGCAAAGAGGATATTGAAGGCTGGCTGGACAAGGCGCTGGCCGACCCGTGTGCGCCTTGCAACCCGCGCACCGCCAGCCGCGATGAAGTCCGCGAACTCTATCTGGAGGCACTATGATCCGCAAAGCTTTCGTGATGCAGGTAAACCCTGACGCCCATGAAGAGTACCAGCGCCGCCATAACCCTATCTGGCCAGAGCTGGAAGCGGTGCTAAAAGCCCACGGTGCGCACCACTACGCGATTTATCTCGATCAAGCGCGCAACCTGCTGTTCGCCACGGTGGAGATTGAATCGGAAGAACGTTGGAACGCCGTTGCCAGTACCGAAGTGTGCCAGCGTTGGTGGAAATATATGTGTGATGTGATGCCAGCGAACCCGGACAATAGCCCGGTCAGCGCGGAGCTGAAAGAAGTGTTTTATCTGGAGTAAATCCATGGCTGCCCCGCTGCGCTAAGCGGGGCAATCTTTCAGGACGTTAGAAGAAATACTTAAAGCGCAACCGCGCGCCGTAGCGGTCGTCGTCATCGCCCTGGCTCAATTTATTGTCACTGTCCAAAATAGAGTAATAAGCCCCGAGATAAATATTAAAGTTCTGCATATTCATCACGTTCGGGATTTGATACGAGGCGTGGAAGGTATGAATATTGTAGGTGCCTTCGTCTTTAATCCAGCAGTCGTTATCGCAAATCACCCCGGCATAATCGCTGATTTTGTTATGCGCATAGATATACCCCAGTTCAAAGCGCCGCCACAGCGCATTCACCCCAGCGGTAAAATCCTTCTCGTTGCTGGCGTCCATATAAGCGGTATTCAGGTTTACCACCACGCCGTCCTCCGGGTCGCTCTTCAAGCCGTTCCAGGTCATGGTCAGGCCGTATCCGGTACGATCGGACTGATCGACAAAGTTGCCCTGCGCATCTTTATACCCGTAGGCATTCTGCACCACGTTGGCCTCCATTGCCGCCGCAACGGAGAATTCATCCTTCGCCCAAGAAACCACCGGGCGCAGGTACGCAACGTTCTTTTTCTGCTCCATATCGCGGCCGTGGTAGCCGCCGTCGTTGTACAGCGAAGTGCCGTCCTCCAGCAGCGTGTTAAGCTCAAAATACCAGTTGTCTATCTGCTTACTCAGCAGGAAGTTGCCGCCTGCGTCAGAGCGACCGCGCCCCTCTTTCATCATATAGATGTAGCCATGGCCGTCGCTGTAGAGGTCGTTGGCGGTATTCCCCGAGTGCTCAACGAAGGTATCCTGATTTAACGGGAACATATCGTAAGCTTCAAAGCGCCCCACTTTGACCTTCCAGTCGTTCTCCTGACCAAAGAAGAAAACGGCATCATCCAGATTCATCGATCCTGTCATATCCGCCAGCGGCTGAATGGAGAATCCGGCAAAATAGCCCTTGTCCATCTTACGGATGCCGTCAAAGCCCAGCAGAATGCGACCGTTTAAATCCCAGTTGTCGTAGGTTGGGTCGCTGCCGATATCAGCGTTGGTCATCGCCAGCAGGCCATGTTTACTTTCCGCATCCATATTAAATTCAACATCGCCATAAATTTTCAGGTCGCCATACCCGGATAATTTAAGCTCAGGAGCCGAAATATTCTTTTTACTCTCCGCGACAGGGGTCTGGCTTTTTACCGGTACCGTATTTTGTGCGACCTGCATAGAGGCATTCTGTTTATCCTGTAATTCTCGCACCTGACTTTCCGCGATGTTCGCCCGACTTTCGGCGGCGGCAAGCCGCGCTTCAAGCTGTTCCATTCGTTGTTCCAGCGTCAGTGAATTATTTTTCGCCACCGCTGAACCTGCTATCAGACATAAACCAATCGCTATCGATAATACTTTTTTATTCATTTTTATATTCCGGAGGTAAAAGAAGGTCAGGTGAGCAGAAAACTCACCTGTGTTTATTTCTAATTATTTATATGATACGGAAAGTTTAAATTTTTATTTTATATATTATCACTCCACAAATAGCTGATATTTATTTTTATCCTCATCGGTAATGTTTCTTAATACCCGGCAAGGTATCCCGGCGGCGACCACGTTTGCCGGTATTGAGCGATTAACCACGCTGCCGGCGCCAATCACCGAGTTTTTGCCGATGGTGACGCCCGGGTTGATAATCACCCCCGTGCCCAACCAGACGCCATCCTCAATAACCACTGGCTGCGAGAAGAACTGTTGCGTGTGGCGCAGCGTCGGATGGACCGGGTGTCCGGCGGTGGAAATCGTCACGTTTGGCGCAAACATCACGTCATTGCCAATAGTAATATCAGCGTCATCGACCAGCGTCATATTGAAATTAGCGTAGAAGTTATCGCCAATAGTCGTGTGAATACCGTAGGCAATATAAACCGGCGGTTCGATCCAGCATTTTTTACCCACGCTGGCAAACATCCGTTGGATAATATCGTTTCTTAATTCCTGGTTAAAAGGGTGCGAATGATTATATTCATAGGCTCGTGCTTTTCCCATTAACCGCTGTTCGGGTAATCCATGACCCGCATCAGAATAGAGTTCTCCGCTATTCATGATTTTTCTCATATCCATCGTTTAACTATTCCTAATTTATTTAACACATCCCTGTGAAGTCATTAATTCATCTTTTTATCAAACCGTCATGGCATTATCGCTAATATTTTCCGATTTTCTCTTCCCCGACAAGGTAAAGGCGGAGATTAACGTGACGGCCAGGGCGATTCCGCCAAGGATCATATAGGTATCCTGAAAACCGATCCGGTCATACATATTGCCAGCGAAAGCAGAGAGGAAAATCGCCGCCACCTGTTTGGAAAACTGGAAGCCGACCAGATAAATCGTCGCCGACAGGCGGACATCAAATACGCCGGTAATATATTTAAACGCACCCACCAGCAGGAACGGCACTTCCAGCGCATGGAGCATTTTCAGGGCCACTACTTCCGCAGCGGTCGTGGCGAACGAGGAACCAATCATCCTTGCCGCCATCACCATCCCAGCAATCAGCAGCGTGTTCTTCGCCCCGATGCGGTTAATAATCCACGGCGAGCTGAACATAATTATCGCGTTACAAATTTCCCCGGCGGTGGTCGCAAAACCAAAGGCGCGGGTGCCTGATTCCGGAGTGGCAAAGAAGGATTTAAAGAAGGTGGCAAACTGCTGATCGAAGACGTCATACACACAGGCTACGCCAATCACGTAGAGGATAAACATCCACATTTTACGCTGGCGGAACATGCTCACGGCGGTTTTTAAATCCACCGCCGGGCGATTCGCGCCCAAAGAATCCATCACCTGGGCGCTCTGGCTGGCCTGCGGTTTAGCGATAGCCACCAGCACAACCAGCACCAGCGCGGCGGCCGATCCCATCCAGAACACCCACTCCGGGTTTACGCTAAACAGCATCCCGGCCGTGGTCGCGCACAGCGCCCAGCCGAGGCAGCCAAAAGTACGCGCCTTGCCGTACTCGAACCCGCTATTGCGGCTCACGCGTTCGATATAGGCTTCCATCGCCCCGGCACCGGCGGAGAAAACAAAGCCAATATAAGCACCGCCGCTTAGCGCGCCGAGCCAGATATTGGTTTTCAACAGCGGCGCAAAAACGTAGAGGAAAAAGGGAGCAATCAGCACCAGCAGCACGGTCACTATCCACATCAGGTGCTTTTTCAGCCCGAGCTTGTCGGAAATCACGCCCAGGATGGGCTGAAAGCAGATAGCGAACAGCGACAGGCTGGAGAAAACGATACCGGTCTCGGTTTTATTCAGGCCGATGACATCCGATAGCCAGATCGGCAAAAACGGAAAGCAGGTGGCCATAATGAAAAAGTAGAGAAAGAAGAACAGCCCGAAAATCCAGAAATTGGGGTTGTTTTTATGGGTACAGACGGTCGGGTTCATTGTGTTTTCCTCAAAAAGGGCCGACGCGCGGCCCGTCGCCATCACACGCGTTGCAGGCCAATCAAAATGGCGCTTTCCGGGTCAAGGATTGGCAGCGCCAGTCCCGCCTGTTGTAACCACTCGCCGCTTACGGTCTGCGGCGTCGTCATCCATTCCGGCAGCTTACGCATCGTATGGCCACCCTCTCCTGTAATTTGAATATTCGGATGATCGAGCAGCGTCACCTGATAGCGCGCGCCCGCGTCCAGGCCCGCCACGCGCAGCGGCGCCATCAGGGTGTAGTCCGGCATCGCCAGCTGGCTGACGAGGAAAATAGCCTGGCTCTTATCTTCACTGACCACGCCGTGCGCGAGCGTCGTGGAGTCCGGCATATCTGCCCGCCACTGCACGCCGTGATGGATTAAGTCGCGCCACTGCTTATGCAACGCCGCATATTTGCGATAACCCGCGCGCTCTTGTTCGTCAGCGTTCACCGGGTCCAGCTCAAGGCCCATATGGCCGAACAGCGCCGTCAGGCCGCGAAAAGCAATACTGTGCTGGCGGAAGGTGGCGTGGCAGTGGTGGTTGCCGATGTGCGCGCCCATCACTTCCGGTGGGAAGAAGTAGCTCATGCCGCGCTGAATGGTATTGCGCTCCAGGGCATCGTTATTGTCGGAAGCCCAGAAGCGGTGGCTGCGCTTCAGCACTTCATAGTCGATACGCCCGCCGCCGGAGGAGCAGGATTCAAACTCGATATGCGGGAAACGAGCCACCAGCGTATCCAGCAGGCGGTAGAACTGACGGGTCTGCGCGTCGGCGGCGGCTTTGCCGTTATGCCCTGGCTGCACCAGCTCGCGGTTCATATCCCACTTCACATAGTCCACGGCGTGCTCGCCCAGCAGCCAGCTCATCCGCTCCAGCAGATAGTCAAAGGCTTCGGGGATATTCAGGTTCAGCACAAACTGATGACGCCCAGGGATCAGCGTATAGCCCGGCAGCGCCAGCACCCAATCCGGATGTGCGCGATACAAATCCGAATTCGGGTTAATCATTTCCGGCTCAACCCAGATACCAAACTCCATTCCCAGCGACTTCACGTGGTCGATAACCGGGGCCAGGCCGTTAGGGTATTTTTTCTCGTCGAGATACCAGTCGCCGAGCGCCGCCCAGTCGTCATTGCGCCCTTTAAACCAGCCGTCATCGATGATAAAGCGCTCAACCCCCAGCTCCGCCGCCTCATCCGCCATGCGCATGATGTACTGCGGGTCGTGGTCGAAATAGATCCCTTCCCATGTATTGAGGTGCACCGGGCGCGGTTTGTTGCCGGGGAAACGAATAATCTGCTCGCGCAGGTAGCGGTGGAACTGCTGGCTCATGCCGTTCAGCCCTTGCGCGGAGTAGCTGGCGTAGAGATTCGGGGTCCACAGCGTTTCGCCTTCCGCCAGCGCCATTTCGCCCGGCAGGTAGAGGGCTTCCGCCTGCAGATAGCGGCGACCATCGGTTTTGGCCTCCGCCCGCAGACGGTGGTTGCCGCTCCAGCCCAGATGCACGCCCCACACTTCTCCCTGCATCTCGCTAAAGGCTTTGCTACCGGTAATCAGCGCCGGAAAATGTTCATGAGAGGTGCGTCCGCGGCGGTTTTCCAGCACGAAGCTGTCATGCTCCAGAATCAGACGATGGGGCTGGAATTCACGGATCCAGCGGCCATGAAAGGCCATCACTTCGCGGGCGCGCTCGGCGACCGGCAGCGTAATCGCCAGACGGTCCACCTGCCAGGGCTGCGCGCGCAGGTTGGTTAAACCATGACGAACGCTCAGTACGCCGCTGCTGTCGAGCTGGATTTCACTGCATAACCGCAGGCCTGCCTGCGAGTCTTCGCTGGTAATCGTTAAATTTTGCCCATCCTGCACCACATCGGTGGTGGTAAAAATCGGCGAGGCGTCCAGACCCTGGCGATGACCTTCAATACCCGGCGCGCCGAACAGACCGTGGCCCAGCTCGGCCATTAACGTTACCGGTGAATCAACGTCCACGCGGCTATTGGCGACCGGACGAGCCAGACTGACCGCATCCTGCGGCGAAAAGTGGCTTAAATGCGGCCCCCAGTAGATAATTTCGGCGAACGGATGGGTTTTTATCACCACATCAGCTACAGCGCTTTGCAGGCGTAAAATCGAATCAGACATCAGACATCTCCACAACAAGGAATGCCTTACTGTTGATCCGAAACGTTTCGGACGCCAACCAAAACGTTTCGGATCCGTGATCGAGTTCAGGAAATTAATCTGATGGCAAGGGAATCAGGCGGTTTCGCCGGGGATAAATTCAGGCTGCCAGAGCACCTGGAGAGAGGCGAGATCGTCACCGGCAATCAAGCGACGAACCATGCTGGCTATCTGGCGCCCAACGCCCTGCCGGGTAGATTGAATCACCGCGCCAACCGGGGTTTCAATGATGCTGTCCTGCGGCAAGCCGTCGTAAACCACCAGCGAAACGCGATTTTCGCCGGTAAGACGTCCCTGCTGGGCAAGAGCCATCGCCGCGCCGTCACCGTGGCTGTTGCAATCGGTGACAATCGCCGTGGGCGGTTCAGGCAAACGCAGCAGCTCCATCGTTGCCTGAAACCCACTGCGGCGGGTTGGCGACACGCTGCGCAGCCAGTCCTCGGCTAATCCGGCTTCGCGTAGCGCTTGCAGATAACCGTTGCGGCGTTGAGTAATAAACGCCTGATTATTATTTTCGCTCAATAACGCGATGCGCTGATGCCCCTGGCTAATCAGGTGGCGGGTAGCGCGATAGGTTCCGGCCTGGTTGTCGAAATCAAACCAGGCGTAGGGTTGCGGCAGGCGGCTGCGGCCCAGGGCCAGAAACGGAAAACCCGATGAGAGCAGCTGCGCCAGACGCGGATCGTCATCGAGGGTATGCGCGACAATCAACGCATCAACGCGACGACTCTGCACCATACGCATATACCCGTGCTTGTCGGCTTGTTCATCATCGGCAATCAGCAGTAAATCAATCTCATAGCGCGCCAGCTCGTGGCTGATTTCACCGACCATATCGAGAAAAACGTTGTTATTCAGCGGCGCAGGACGCACGGGGAAAACGAGGCCAACGGCGTCAATTTTGCCCATCTTCAGACGACGGGCGAAGGTATTCGGGCGATATCCGCGACGCTGCGCTTCGGCTTCCACGCGGGCGCGCGTCTCCTGCGACACGTCGTCGTAGCCGTTTAACGCACGGCTGACGGTCGTGACCGAGATCCCAAGTTCTTTAGCAATGGCTTTCAACGACATAAGTATCCCTGTCTTCGCGGGAGAATGCGGCTAGTGTCCCGCAATACGGCCATGGCGTCCAGCATGCCGCCGTGACTAGTTTTGCTCGGCCACCAGCAGCGCCTGAGTATCCGGCTCCAGCGCCTGGAAAACGTGCTCCCGGTCTGCGGGATAGCAAATGTAATCCCCTTCGCCCAGTTCTTCCGGCGCTTCCGTCAGGCCAACCCGCGCTCGCCCCTGGGTGACAATAATATGCTCCACTGAACCCGGCGGATGCGGCTGCGAAATACGGTCCGCTCCCGGCTGGGTCAATAAGAGATAAATATCGCGCCGTGCGCCCGGCGGGCAGGCAGCCAGGAGGATCGCCTGATAGTTTGCCTGCTCGGCGATAACTTTCGTCCCCTCGCCACGACGGATCACCTGGGTCGTATTGACCTGCGGCTCCAGCAGACGAGCGAAGGGAATATCGAGAGCCACGCACAGCGCCCACAGGGTTTCCAGGCTCGGGTTGCCGTTGCCGGACTCCAGCTGCGATAACGTCGATTTGGCAATCCCCGCCCGCCGCGCAACTTCGGCGAGGGAAATCCCGGTACGCGCACGTTCACGTACCAGACTTTTGGCTATCAGACTAATTGGCTGAGTCATACACTGCTCCGTGTTTTTTATAACGAACGATTCGTTCGTCTTGAAATGCGATTCTGTTGCGTTCATTATAATGGAAATTCGTTCGATATGGCTAAAGAGTATGAAGCAGCACTTCGCCAGCCTCAAAGGCGACACCATCAAAGCAATTGTATTAGTCTGCCTGGCGGTCGGCATCGTCGGCATGTCCTACGGCTCGCTGGCTATCGCCTATGGCTTTCCCATTTGGGTGCCTTTTGTCCTCTCAGTTTGCGTGCTGGCGGGTGCTTCTGAGTTTATGTTTATTGGGATTGTCGCCAGCGGCGGCAACCCGTTGGCAGCGGCAGCGGCCGGTTTACTGGTTAACGCCCGCCATATTCCTTTCGGCGTCACGGTACGCGATCTGGTCGGCCAGCGCGCCGCCAGCTTCCTCGGTTGCCACATCATGAACGACGAAAGCGTGGTGTTTGGTCTGTCGCAGAAAACACCCGAACAGCGCCGGGCTGCCTACTGGCTATGCGGTCTGGGCGTGGCGCTGATTTGGCCGCTGGGGGCGTTATTGGGCGCGGGGGTCGGCAAGCTGCTCCCGGCACCGGAGACCATCGGCCTCGATGCGGTATTCCCGGCGATTCTGTTGGCGCTGGTGGTTCCGGCATTTAAAAACCGCACGACGCTTATTCGCGCCTGTAGCGGAGCAGCGCTATCGCTGGCCGCGGTACCCTTTTCGCCGGTTGGCCTGCCGGTCCTGCTGTCGCTGTTTGGCCTGCTGACGAGGAAAAAATAATGGGCAATATGACGCTATTTATTGCCGGTATTGCCGTGCTATCTCTGGGAACCTATTTAATGCGTTTAGGTGGGGCAAAGCTCGGCAACCGTTTAGCCTTTTCCGAACGCTCCCAGGCGCTGCTTTCCGATGCGGCGACGGTGCTGCTCTTTTCCGTGGCGCTGGCGACCACTTTTTATGAAGGGGAGCATTTTGCCGGGATGGCGCGGGTGTTGGGCGTGGGCTTTGCGGTGTTCCTCGCCTGGCGCAAGATGCCGTTGATCGTGGTGATTATTGCCGCGGCCGTGGTGACGGCACTGTTACGAATGGCGGGGATACATTAAAAAACGATTTTGCATTTAGACGATGTGCGTGCATTTCTGCCGGGTGGCGGCTAACGCCTGACCCGGCCTACAAAACCCGATATATCAAAAAATTATACGTCTTACTGTATTTGTGCTTCGATCCAACGGGTAACGGATGCAATCTCCAGCGGCTGCTGCTGATCAACCGTAAACACCGGCCCCAGGCGCATCGGTTCCACCCGTTGCGCCAGTAGCGCCAGCTCCGGGAGATACTCTTCACCCGGATGTCCCGGTTTGCGATCCTGCAACCGCGCGGCGTAGCGCGATACCGCAAGTTCTGGCGAGATGTGATTCCAGACCTCAAGGACCTTTTCAACGCCAGCCTGCTGAAGCAATTGCTGCAATGTTTCACGCGGCTGAAAACCAAACCAGGCGTCGACCAGCCAGACGCAGCCCGCCGGAGACTGACCGACAATCGACCAAATAACCTCATAGGCGGCGCAGCCCAGCTGCCGATTGAAGGGTCGATCAATGTCAGTAAAGCGCGCCATAAAGGGCTCTTTAATACCGTCAATGGTCAGCAGCGGCAGATTAAATGTTGCCGAGAGCTGCCGGGTGACGGTGCTTTTACCCGATGCGGGAATGCCGTTAATTAAAATCACCGTTTTGCAGCCGGGAGTGAGATGTCTGTTCATAACAGCGCGACGACCTCCTCCCGGCTGCTGGCGGCCCGCAGCTTAGTCATCGTTTCGTTATTATCGAGCAACGCGATAATCGCGCGGATCCCCTCCTCAATATGGGCATTGCTGTCCTGCGCGCCGAACATAATGACAATATCCGCCTTCTCGCTATCGGCAAACTGAATCGGTTTGTTCAGCACCACCAGGCTAAAACAGTTACGCCTTACGCCGCATTCGGGCCTGGCGTGGGGGATCGCCACCCCTTCATCAAAAACGTAATACGCACCATGGTGCAGGGTATTATCAATCACCGCCCGGCCGTATTCTGCCGAGATATACCCTTTTGCGACCAGCGGACTGGCCGCCAGGTGAATCACCTTCTGCCAGTCGGACTCCGTGACGCCGACCTGAATGGCATCGGCCTCAATAAGTAATTCTTTTATCGTCATGATGACTCCCTAAGAATCTAATCCTAAATATTGCGGCGAATAACATTGCGCAACTCATCAATACGAATAAAAAGCGCATCTATTTCTTGCCGATGTGTTTTGCTTTTGGCATACACCGACAGCGCCCGGTTATACATCAGCATTAACGCTTTCTGTACTTCGCCATTACCTGGGTTGCCCTGTAATTCGCCTTCCAGCCGGACTATTTCCTCCGCCAGCTGGCGGGACTGTTGGTCATAATCCTGCGGCGGATTATTTTCTTTTTTCCACAGCGTTTTCAAAGATTCAAACATAGCGAGCTCCTCCCTGGCGAACTACAGGGCAACGGAATACCATTAAATAACGAAGGTTTATTTAAACAGAGCGATTTTTTCCATTAATACATGAGTGACCGCGTTATTCGCCGGAATTAAAAACTTGCGCACGCTGTCATTCACTTTGCCTTTTTCAAAGGTAGTTTTGCATTGATCGACCCACTGGACGTTCATTTCCGTGCCGACATTCACTTTATTGATGCCCTCGGTAACGGCCAGGCGCATGTCCTCATCGCTGACGCCGGTACCGCCATGGAGCACTAACGGCACGCCGGTGGCGGCGCTAATTTCTTTCAGCCGCTGGTGCTGGATCTGCGCCTTGCCGGTATACAGGCCGTGTACCGTCCCCACGGAGACCGCCAGCATATCGACCTGTGTCTCATCAACAAAGCGTTTGGCATCTTCCACCGTGGTAAAGCAGATATCTTCCGCAGCCACCGCTTTACCATCTTCCGAGCCGCCGATAGCGCCAAGTTCGCCTTCTACCGTGATATTTCGCGGGCGCGCCATCTCTACCACTATCCGCGTATTGCCAATATTTTCCTCCAGCCCTAAATGGGAACCGTCGTACATTACGGAAGAAAACCCGGCATCCATTGCTGTTTCAATAGCGCTAATATCGGAGCAGTGATCCAGATGCAGGCAGGTCGGCACATTTTCACTTTCCGCTAATGAACAAACGGCATCCACCAGTAAACGATAACCAAGATATTCCGCCGTCCCGGTCGAGATTTGAATCATTAATGGGCTATTGCTTTTTTGCGCCGCTTTAAAAAAAGCGGGCAGCATTTCAATACAGTGCAAATTAAACGATCCAATGGCTTTAAATTTTCTTTCCTGCGCAATTTTCAGAATATCGTTGAAGTTATACAGACTCATGAACATTTTCCCCTTTTGGCTTCGCTGATTTACCGTTTACGAACCATGCCAGTGCGGCAACAAAAACAATGAATAAGGCGACAAACAACCAGTTATTCTGGAAAGCGTGGCCTAATACCAGACCGGAACTGATCACGTCCGAATCGCTAAAGGTGACGCCGGTAAAGCCGTAGCTTTCCAGCATCGGCACCAGAATCGCAGGCAGGAAGGTGATAAACAGGCCATGAACCACGCCGCCAATCATCGCCCCGCGGCGGCCTCCCAGCGCGTTACCAAATACGCCCGCCGTACCGCCAGCAAAGAAGTTGGTTAACAGACCGGGCAGAATCATCGCCAGGCCGAACATCGGGAACACCAGCATGCCGATGATGGAGCCGACGGTGGTCGCCAGGAAACCGACAATCACCGCATTGGGCGCATAGGGGAACAGAACCGGGCAATCCAGCGCGGGCTTGGCGTCCGGGACAATGCGCATTGCGATACCGCGAAATGCCGGAACCAGTTCATTAAGCAGTAAGCGAACGCCGCTGTAGAGCACGAAGACGCCCGCCACAAACTGAATGGACTGCATAAAGGCGTACATCAGGTAATTAATACCGTTGGAGAACTGACCAATATATTCCGGGCCCGCCGCGACCGCCGGGATGAGGTACATCGGCACCATCACCACCGCCATCGCGAGGTAGGTATCCTGGAGGAACTTAAAGTTATCCGGCAGTTCAAGGTCTTCCGTTGAGCGGGAACCTTTACCCACCACTTTCGCCACCGCCGCCTGAACAAGATAACCAATGGTACAGAAGTGCCCCAGCGCCACGTCATCAGAGTCGGTAATCCGCCTGACCACCGGCTGTGCCAGCGCGGGCATCAGCACCGCCATTACGCCGCCGAAAATCCCGCCAGTTAAAATTAACGGCAGCCCGGTCAGTCCGGCTTTATAGCCAATCACCGCGCCAATAGTCGCCATCCATAGCAGCGCTTGCCCGGTCAGGAAGATATATTTCAGCGGCGTGAGGCGGGCGATAATAATATTGACGGCAAAGATCACCAGCAGCGTCAGCGCCACTTCAGAACCTAATTCCCGATTGGCTAATCCGGCAATAGCGGCAACATCGGTAATGTAGCCTTTCATGCCAAATCCCTGGGTAAAGATATCGTTGAGGAACGTTAGCGTGGCGACAATAATGTTGATTCCGGCCATCATGATTAAGAAGCCGAGCAGCGTTTTAAACGTTCCTTCTGCCGTTTTGCCCGGTGATTTTTTTTGCAAAATCAGGCCCAGCATCGCAATAAAGGCGATTAATATCGAAGCCTGACCGAGCAAGTCTTTGACGATAAACTCTACAAAGCTATTCATAGTCCGCTACCTTCAGGTTATGCTCTTTTAAGAATGCAACGATCTTAGTTTCAATCTCATCTTTATCCGTGAGCTTATTCAGTACGACGACGCGCTTAATTTCCTCCTCGCTGGCATCGGCCGTTAATATATCGGCAAAGGTTTTTTGCGTCAGGATCATATCGGATTTAAATGCCCCAGCTTCAGAAACGGTGGTGTGTTCAATATGCGCCGGAATTTCCAGTTTCTTTAAAACAGCTTTTGCCGTCATTTCAATGGCAAAGCTTGAACCGAGGCCGCAGCCACATACGCAAAGAATTTTTAGCATGTAGGGTCTCCTCAAATAATATTGAGTTGTTTGGCAAGTTTATAATGGTGTCCTTCGGTATCAACCAGACGTTTTTTCATACTAACTAAATCAATCGGAATCGGTTTGTTACTTGAATTAATTATAATGGCTTTATTTTTCATCCCGGACTGGATACAACGAACCACTTCGCTGGCCATAATCGTGCCCTGATAAATTTCTTCGCAGGTTGGGTCACCACTGCGTAAACCGTAGCCCACGATGGTTTTACGAATCCGTACGCCAATTCTCGGTTCAAGCTGCTTTATCATGGTATCAATGGCCCCCTGGAATCCGGGGGAGTACTCCCTGGTGTAGCCTTCGGAGCAGAGAATCACAACGCTGTTCTGCCTGGCCAGTTTCTGCTTTACGCGCTCGGCCAACGTTTCCAGCGGCATCTGTGATTCCGGGATAAGGGCAATATCAGCATTACATTTTATCGCCGACTGCAACGTTAGCTCTCCACAATAACCTCCTAATATTTCAACCATAAATACGCGGCCCGGCAATGCTCTTCCGGTATTTCTTAAACGGGAGACTTCTTTAATAATCTGCTCACAAGCGGTAGAGAAACCAATGGTATAATCGCTACCGTACACATCGTTATCAATCGTCATCCCAACGCCAAAACAGTTAATATCAAATTCGCTGAGGGTATTAAGAAACTGGAGGCTACCGTCACCGCCGGCCATAATCAGCACATCAACACGCAGTGATTTAATTTTTTTGGCAATAACTTCATATTCACTACGCTGTAGTTTTCGGCTAGTACGTCCGGAGGTAATAATCGGAATAGCGGCAATCGAGAAATCGACCAGATCGCGCCAGGCGACCACTTGATGTTTTTTATCCAACAGTCCAGGTATTCCACCATTAAAAATGGTGATCTCAGCATTCGCCATTTTGGCAATCTGGAATATAAAATTATTAATTCCAGAGACATCTCCACCACTAATAACAATGCCAATTTTCATTGCCCGCCTCCGTTGTTTTCTCTGCCAACATTTTTCCTCGACTTCAAGCCTGTTATTTGCAATAGAGATCACAATATGCCGATAATTTCGCTCCAGCCTAATATTGACAACCGATTTATTACGCTATTTTTTGTGATCAATATCTCTTTTATAAAGTGAGATCGGCTTAACAGTTAATTTTTTATTCTGTTTAAGATCATTAAGTTACTTAATTCGATAATTCCCTGTGCTGGCTGCGTGTTTCTGCCAATAAATCCTTTTTTGCGGAAAGAAAGAAATGTGATAAACCGCGCATTTTTTTACGGCAGGAAGGTTTTCCTCTAACCTGCCCGCTCTGAATTTGTGTGCCTGCGCACAAAGTACGCTTGAGCTTACCGGGCAAAATGTCACCGAGCGCTGACATATTGCCGCTCATCTCTTCATCGTCTCACCGTTAAAATCGTATGAAACAGGTTTTAACGGAGTCTCACCATGGCAGCCCTTACAGCGAACTGTATTGACCTGAATATTCAGGGCAATAGCGTTTATTCCATCCTCAAGCAGTTGGCGGACATAGCCTTTCATAATGGTTACGTCAGCGACCGTAATCAGTTTTTGCAAACGCTGTTGCTGCGCGAAAAGCTGCACTCTACCGGATTTGGTTCAGGCATCGCCGTTCCTCACGGCAAAAGCGCCTGCGTGAAGCAGCCCTTCGTGCTGTTTGCGCGTAAATCAGCAGATGTTGACTGGAAGGCCAGCGACGGCGAAGACGTCAACTGCTGGATCTGCCTCGGCGTGCCGCAAACCGGCGAGGACGATCAGGTCAAAATCATCGGCACCTTGTGCCGCAAAATTATCCATCAGGATTTTATCAACCAGTTGAAACAGGGCGACGCCAACCAGGTACTTGCCCTGCTCAATCAGACCTTAACCTCATAAGGAAGCGGCTATGGAGTCATCCTTACGTTTAGTGGCGATCACCAACTGTCCTGCGGGAATCGCCCACACCTATATGGTGGCGGAAGCGCTGGAGCAAAAAGCGCGTTCGCTCGGCCATACCATTAAAGTCGAAACCCAGGGTTCAAGCGGCGTGGAAAACCGGCTGACCAGTGAGGAAATTGCCGCCGCGGATTACGTGATTCTGGCAACAGGCCGCGGCTTAAGCGGTGAAGACCGCGCGCGCTTCGCCGGGAAAAAGGTCTACGAGATCGCCATTTCTCAGGCGCTGAAAAATATTGACCAGATTTTTATGCAGTTGCCTTCACATTCACAGCTGTTTGCCGCCGATAGTGGCGTCAAGCTGGGTAAACAGGATGTACAGCAGGGAAGCGTGATGAGCCACCTGATGGCGGGCGTTTCCGCCGCGCTGCCGTTTGTTATCGGCGGCGGTATTCTGGTCGCCATCGCCAATATGCTGGTGCAGTTCGGTTTACCCTATACGGATATGTCGAAAGGCGCGCCGTCTTTTACCTGGGTCGTCGAATCCATCGGCTATCTCGGTTTCACCTTTATGATCCCGATTATGGGCGCATACATCGCGTGGTCGATTGCCGATAAACCGGCGTTCGCCCCGGCGTTTCTGGTGTGCTATCTGGCGAACGATAAAGGATTGTTAGGTACCCAATCCGGTGCGGGATTTCTCGGCGCGGTCGTGCTGGGGCTGGCAATCGGCTACTTCGTGTTATGGTTTCGCAAGGTACGTCTCGGCAAGGCGCTTCAGCCGCTGCTCGGCTCGATGCTGATCCCGTTCGTCACTCTGCTGGTGTTTGGCGTGCTGACGTACTACGTCGTCGGACCAGTGATGTCCGACATCATGGGTGGTCTGCTGCACTTCCTGAACACTATTCCGCCATCAATGAAAATGGGCGCAGCTTTCCTTGTTGGCGCAATGCTGGCGTTCGACATGGGCGGACCGATCAACAAAACCGCGTGGTTCTTCTGCTTCTCGCTGCTGGAAAAACATATCTATGACTGGTACGCCATCGTCGGCGTGGTGGCGCTGATGCCGCCCGTCGCCGCAGGCATCGCTACCTATTTAGCGCCAAAACTGTTTACCCAGCAGGAGAAGGCCGCCGCCAGCAGCGCGATTGTGGTCGGTGCAACCGTCGCCACCGAACCGGCGATCCCTTACGCGCTGGCCGCGCCGCTGCCGATGATTACCGCCAATACACTCTCCGGAGGCATTACCGGCATGCTGGTGATCGCCTTCGGAATCAAACGTCTTGCGCCGGGTTTAGGTATCTTTGACCCGCTGATCGGCCTGATGTCGCCTGTAGGTTCATTTTATCTGGTGCTGGCAATAGGCCTGGCGCTAAACATTTCGCTAATCATCATTCTGAAAGGATTGTGGCTCAAACGTAAAGCCGCGCAGCAGGAGCTTGCCCATGAACATTGAGTTACTACAGCAGTTATGCGAAGCCAGCGCCGTCAGCGGTGATGAACAGGAAGTCCGCTCGATTTTGATCAATACGCTGGAACCGTGCGTGGATGAAATCACCTTTGACGGCCTCGGCAGCTTTGTCGCCCGCAAAGGGACGCGCGGGCCGAAAGTCGCCATCGTCGGGCATATGGATGAAGTGGGCTTTATGGTGACGCATATCGACGAGAGCGGTTTTATCCGTTTCACCACCATTGGCGGGTGGTGGAACCAGTCGATGCTTAATCATCGGGTCACCGTTCGCACTCGCACGGGGGCTAAAATACCCGGCGTGATCGGCTCCGTGGCACCACATGCCCTGACGGAAAAGCAGAAACAGCAGCCGCTGTCGTTTGACGAGATGTTTATTGATATTGGCGCAAGCTGCCGCGCAGAGGTGGAAAAACGCGGCATTGCGATCGGCGATTTCATCAGCCCGGAAGCAAACTTTGCCCGCTGGGGCGAAGATAAGATCGTTGGCAAAGCGCTGGATAACCGCATCGGCTGTGCCCTGATGGCGGAGCTTTTACAGGCAGTGGATAACCCGGAGATCACCCTGTACGGCGTTGGCAGCGTGGAAGAAGAGGTCGGGCTGCGCGGGGCGCAAACCTCGGCGGAGCATATCAAGCCCGACGTGGTTATCGTGCTGGATACCGCCGTTGCGGGCGACGTGCCCGGCATCGACAGCATCAAATATCCGCTGAAACTCGGCGATGGTCCGGGGCTGATGCTGTTTGATAAACGCTATTTCCCCAACCAGCAGCTGGTCGCCGCGTTAAAACAGAGCGCCGGAGACAGCGGTGCTCCATTGCAGTTCTGCACCATGAAAACCGGGGCAACGGACGGCGGACGTTACAATGTGATGGGCGGTGGTCGTCCGGTGGCTGCGCTGTGCCTGCCGACCCGCTATCTGCACGCCAACAGCGGTATGATTTCAGCGACGGACTATAAGGCGTTGTTCACCCTGGTGCGCGAACTGCTGACCTCGCTGACAGCGGATAAAGTGAAAGCCTTCACCGACTTTCGCCAGGTGAGATAATGCTATCGGAACGCCAGTTAAAGGTCGCGGAGATTCTCGAACAGCAGCCCTGCCTGCTGGGCGAACTGGCGCGACAAACTGGCGTATCGAGCCGCACTATCCTGCGCGATATTGATTACCTCAACTTTACCTTCAGCGGTAAGGCCCGCATTCACCCCGGCGGCGGAGCGGGCTATCAGCTGGATATTGTCGACCGGCGCGGCTATTTCCAGCTTTTACAACGTCATGATAATGATGACCGGTTGCTGGCGATATTACTGCTTAACCCATTTACTACCCGCGTGCAGCTCGCCGCGACGCTGAATTTACCGGAGACCTGGGTCGCCGACAGGTTGCCGCGCCTGAAGCAGCGCTACGCACGCGCCTTCTGCATCCAGAGCCGTCCCGGCGTCGGGTACTTTATTGATGAGCCTGAAGATAAGCGCATTATCCTGCTGGCGAATCTGCTGAAAAAAGATCCACTGTTGATTCCGCTGCCGGGCATGACGCGCGAGAACATCGATCGGCTTCAGCAGGCCTGTGAAAATCTGCATGCTTTTGCGCTGGTTTCCGGGGAGTATCTCGCAAGCGTGGTGCTTGCCGTTTATGCCCTGCGCAACCAGCTCGTCGCCGCCTGGCCTGAGTATCAGCATAGTGCGCTTAACAATGCGGTGGAGCAGGCGGGAATTTATCTCGGTGGCGAGGCGTTCAGCACGCTGGTTGGTTTGTTAGAAATGCAGCAACAGCATACCGCTACGATTTCCGAAGAGGGCGTCGTGTCGCTGCTGAAATCCCTGCCCGGCGTTGCCCCGCTGAATATTATCGACGAACAGCTAGTCGAAAATATTACCGGTCACCTCCTGCGCTGCGTCGCCGCCCCGGTGTGGATCCCGGAGCATCGTCAGGGCAGCATGAATAACCTGAAGGCCGCCTGGCCCGCCGCCTTCGACATGAGCCTGCGTTTTATCGCCCGGCTTCGCGAACAGTTGGATATTCCTCTGTTCGACAGCGACCTGATTGGGCTCTATTTTGCCTGCGCTCTGGAGCGGCATCAGAACGAGCGCCAGCCGATTATTTTGCTCTCCGATCAGAACGCCATCGCCACCATTAACCAGCAGGCGATTGAGCGAGACGTGTTGAACTGTCGAGTGATCATTGCACGTAGCGCAGGTGAAGTGAGCGCTATCAGCGAAGAAATCACCCCGCTGTTAATCATCAATAATAGCCACTATCTGCTTGATGACGCTTTAAAAAATGTTCTTACTATCAAAAACATTATCACCGCAGCCGGTACCGAGCAGATTAAAAACTTCCTCGCCACGGCCTTTATCCGCCAGCAGCCTGAGCGTTTCTTTTCACAGCAGGGCAGCTTCCATTACACTAATGTGTTGGGCGAAAGCTGGCAGGAGATTATCGGCCGGATCTGCGGACAGCTTGTGGCGCAGAACCATATCACCGAAGACGAGGCGCTGCGCATCTGCGCCAGGGAACATGAGGGTGAAAACCTGATTGTGAATCATCTGGCGATCCCCCACTGCTGGAGCGAGCAGGAGCGCCGCTTTCGCGGATTCTTTATCACCCTCGCGTGCCCCGTGCAGGTCAATAACGAGCCGGTCAGCCATGTGCTCATCGCCTGCGCCGCCGCCGATGCGCGGCATGAGTTAAAAATCTTCAGCTATTTATCCAGCGTGCTGTGCCGTCACCCGGCAGAGACCATTGCGGGGCTGGCCGGGTATGAAGCGTTTATTACGCTGCTCCGCCAGTAAATCTCTGTAGATCTGTTTTCTCCCATAAAAAATGTGTGGCGATCTTCATCACATTCCAATCAAAACATAGTTTCATTTTTAATTCATGGCGTGGAAAGTACTCAGTGTCTAATAAAAACAGTAGTGTCTAGTGTCTAAATTAAATCGACGCTATTTTCTACTCTATGCGGAACACTGAAAAATGGCGCTGTCGGCGAAAGAAAAGTTATTTCACAAAATACTCACCCATTATGCGCAGAAACCCGCGGGCTTCACGGCTCAGGACTGCGCGGACTTTATGCAGGTTAACCGCAGCGTCATCAGTCATTACCTCAACAGACTGTGCGACGATGGCCATCTCAGTAAAGAAAATACCCGCCCGGTCCGCTTCTTTGTGCAGCAAAATGGCGTAAAAAACGCGCAGGCGTCTCGCATAGTGTCGAAAAAGCACGATGCCTTTCAGCAGTTGATCGGCGCACAGGGCAGCCTGGCTGAAGCTATCGCGCTTTGTCGCTCGGCGGTGGATTATCCCGGCGACGGTCTGCCTGTCCTGCTCTCCGGAGAAAGCGGTGTCGGGAAAAGCCATCTGGCGGCGCTGATTTATCAATATGCCGTCGAGCGCAGCGTGATCGCGGCAGATAAACCCTTTGTGGAGCTTAACTGTGCCGATTACGCCAACAACCCGGAGCTGCTTTCGGCGACGCTTTTCGGCTATACGCGCGGTGCGTTCACCGGGGCCGACCGCGAAAAGCGTGGGGCCTTTGATGATGCGGATGGCGGATTTCTGTTCCTCGATGAGGTCCATCGGCTATCAGCTGAGAACCAGGAAAAATTATTCCTGTTTATGGACAAAGGCTATTTCTATCGTCTTGGCGATAACCGCACGCGCCATCCGGCGTCGCTGCGCTTTATCTTCGCCACCACGGAGAATATCGACACCGTCCTGCTCAACACCTTCCGCCGACGCATCCCGGTTCGCGTAACGCTGCCCAACTATATTTCGCGCCCGCTTACCGAGCGCGTCGCTCAGGTTAGCCATTTTTTGCATCAGGAAGCGCTCAGCCTGCGCCGAAATATCCATCTCGATAATCAGCTGATGCATCAGTGGGTCACCTCGCCGGTGCGCGGCAATATCGGTGAGTTAAAAAATCAGATCAAAGTGATGTGCGCCAGCGCCTGGAGCGATAATCGCGATGCCGACGTCATTACGCTACAAGACCACTCATCCGGCGGCGAAATAATTAGCATTACCGCCAACCCTCATGATGAAGTACTGAATGCCAGCCAACTGCTGCCAAAAGCGATGCGCGATGAGGTTATTTTTCGCGACTTTTGCCACAGCGGTAACGTGCTGTTACTGAATCGCAAAATGGAGCAATTGCTAACCACGGTTAGCGGCACGGTTGCCGCCGAGTCGCTGTACAGCGGTTATATCTGGCAGAACACCGTTCATGCCCTGGAGGAGCTGGAGAGTTTGACCGGCATCTCCTGTAGCCTGGAGATCCGCAAAGCCGTCTGGCTCTGCGTCAGCTATGCGCTGCATGCTCCTCAGGAGGCGGTTAAAGCTGGCGAACTGCAGGCGATTGCCGACTATGTTTCCGCAAAGGCGCGGCTGCTCGCCGAGGAGTGCCTCGCTTTGCTGAGCAAACATGTCACCCGCCAGCCGCTGCCCCTGCTGCTTCCGCTATTAAGCTGCGCTTTTCATACCCTGGCCGGTGAAGACGACCCCATTCAGGGCATTATCGTTTCCCACGGTCGCGCCACCGCATCGAGCATTGCCGGTATCGCCAATCAGTTGACCGGCGGCTACTACTTTAAAGCCTTCGATATGGCCAACGCGACCTCCACCAGAGAAATCATCGACCTGCTGATCGCCCACGTTTCCCGCCTTAAGCAAGGAGCCGGGCTGATTATCCTGGTGGATATGGGATCGCTGAAAGAGATCTACGAAGAGATTAAGCTCCACCTGCATGGTGAACTGTTGGTTATCAACAACGTCAGCACCGCTATGGCGCTGGATATTGCCGCCAAAATTCAGGACAAGCTGTCGATGGAAGCGATTATTGAGAGCGCCAAAGGGGCCTATGAGGTTGAAACTCGCTACTACGCCGGGATTTTACCGGGGAATAAAATCATTATCTCCTGCATCTCCGGCGAAGGGATCTCCCGCAAGCTGAAAGATATCGTCCAGCGATTTCTGGCGCAGGAAGAGATCGACATCATTACGATGGAGTATGACGATCTGAAATGGAAAATCGCCCACGCTGACCCGGCGCTGAACGGTACCAGGCTTATCATCACCACGACCGATCTGGAAGCGGGCTATATTCCACTGCTAAGCGTAGAGCAGTTGATTAAAGAAAAGTCGCTGGTGTTAAAACGCGATTACTTCAACGGGCTGCTGATGGAAGGTGGTCTGGAGCCGATGATTGACGAGGTAGTGAAGCTGTTTACCGTCGAAGGCGTCGCCAGCCGTCTCAACTTCCTCAATCCGGTGGTGATTATTGATGAAGTCGAAGCGGTGATTAAACAGTATGAATCCTTCTACAAAATCCATTTTGAAAGCTACCTGCGCATCAATCTGTTTATGCATATCGCGCTGATGATCGAGCGAGTGATGGTGAATAACGGCGTGCGCCATCGCGAAGAAGCGGGGCTGACGCTGGAACAGCAGGCTTTCGTCGCCGTCCATGACACCTTTTTCCTGGCGCTGAACCGCAAATACAACATTACCCTGCCGCTCACCGAAGTGCTGATGATTTATGAAATCATGGAGCCGTGGATCGCTTTTGACCCAAGCAATTAACCCTTCGCGGCCAGCGTCGACTGGCCGCTCTCGACACTGCATAAGCGGGCAATTCCAACACTGAAAACAGCGTCCAAAAAACAAATTTTATTCTTTAAAAACATACAAATAAAAACATGGCACGCTGATTGCAAAATCCCTGGCAGATACCTGAAAAGATTAAGGAACGCGAAATGCGAGAGATGTACATCGCAACTCATGGCCGCTATGCCGAAGGGATTGTCTCAGCATTGAATTTGCTGATTGGTGACGATCATGGCGTCACGCCTGTCTGCGCCTATTGCGGCGAAATTGGTTCGACAGCTGAACTGGCTACGCGCTTTGACGCTTTCGCCCGCCAGGCTGCCGGTCGCGGCAACGAACTGGTGCTGTTTACCGATATGCCCGGCGGCAGCGTCAACAATACCGCCGTGCAGATGATGGTCAAATATCCCCACGCTCACGTTATCAGCGGCGCCAACCTGATTATGTTGATGGAGTTTTGCATGTCGGAACATGCCGATACCGCGCAGCGGCTTCAGGATGCGGTTGCCGCCGCCAGTGGGGCGATGCAGTACATGAATCTGTTGCCAGAAATCATCTCGGCGCGCCAGGCAACGCAGCAGCAGACCCAGGACGATATTGACGATTTTTTTGCCGGGGAGGAAAACCTGTGACTATCGCACTCGAAGTGCTTGATGCCCGTTACCTCACCTCTCAGCCGGGGTTAGATAATGTCTGGCTTAATGAGGCCATCAGTGAAGTTCTGATCCAACTCGATGCCATGCTGCCGCGCTTTACGGCAACTTTTCCCGCCGCCAGCGCCACCGATGGGCGCTACGAAGACGTGGAAAAAGTCGACTGGACCGAGGGATTCTGGACCGGGATGCTGTGGCTCGCCTGGGAAGTGACCGGCGATGAAAAATACCGCGCGGTGGCGGAAAGCCTGCTCGACAGCTTTGAAGAGCGGCTCGATAAGCAGATCAAAGTGGATACCCACGACCTCGGCTTTCTCTATCTGCTCTCCTGCGTTAATGCCTGGAAGCTCACCGGCAACCTGCGCGCGCGCGAACTCGCCCTGCGCGCCGCCGAGCAGCTGTATCGCCGCTTTAACGCCACGGCGGGCGTGATTCAGGCATGGGGAGATTTAAACGACCCGGCGCGTCAGGGGCGGATGATCATCGACTGCAACCTCAATGTCCCCCTGCTGTTTTGGGCTGCCAGTGAAACCGGAAATCAGCAGTGGCGCGAAGCCGCCAGCCGTCATCTGGCGCAGGCCGCACGCTACCTGGTGCGTGAAGACGCGTCGACCTTTCATACATTTTATCTGGATATAAACAGCGGCCAGCCGCTGCGCGGCGATACGCATCAGGGGTTCAGCGACAGCTCCTGCTGGTCGCGCGGTCAGGCGTGGGGAATTTACGGTTTCGCGCTGGGATATGCCCATACCGGCGATGCCTGGCAACCCGAGCTCTCTCGCCGCCTGGCACACTATTTTCTTAACCGCCTACCGGACGATTTTGTCTGCTACTGGGATCTGATCTTTACCGCTGAAGATAACCAGTATCGGGACACATCTGCGGCGGCGATCGCCGCCTGCGGTCTGGCGGAATTGCTGAAGCTGCTGCCGCTAACCGACCCGCTGCGTCATGCCTACGCCAACGCTGTCGACTTGATGATGCGCAATTTACGCGAGCGCTACTTTGCCCACGCTCAGGACGGCCTGCTGCGCGAAGGCGTTTACAACTTTGGCCGCAATATGGGTATTAACGAACCAAACCTCTGGGGCGATTATTTTTATTTCGAAGCCCTGGTTCGCCTTTCCCGCGTCTGGGCCCCCTACTTTTGCTAACTGGAGCTACACATGATTTCTTTAGTACGTATTGACGATCGTTTGATCCACGGACAGGTTGCCGTGGTCTGGACCAAGCATCTGGGCGTGAACCGCATTCTGGTCGCCAATGACCAGATCGTGAATAACGAAGTGCAAAAAATGTCACTGCGCATGGCGGCTCCCGATACCGCCAAGTGCGCCATTATGGCGGTGAAAGATGCGGGCGATGTGCTTAACGACCCGCGTTCAGAAGCCATGAAAATTATGGTGATCGTAAACAATTCTGCCGATGCCCGCCGTCTGGTCGAGCAGGTGTCGGGGATAAAAACCCTGAACGTCGCCAATTTTGGACGCATTACCGACAATTTGGCGGCGAAAAAGCGCATAAGTGACACCGTCTACGTGACGCCGGAAGATGTGGCGGATTTCCACGCCATCGCCGACCGCGGCGTGGCCGTTGAATATCAGGTCCTGCCTTCTCACCCGGTGAAAAACCTGATTGAGATGCTGGATAACGCCGCCAGCTAAGCGAGGTTGCTATGTTAACGTCTGCATTACTTGTTGCGCTGGTGATGTATATCGCCAAATTCGCCGACCACACTCTAGGGCAACCGTTAATCGAACGACCGCTAATCTGCGGTGCGATGGTCGGCTTTGTGCTGGGTGATTTCGAACAGGGGATTATTATCGGCGCCACGCTGGAGCTCATTTTTCTTGGCACGATTACCATCGGCGGTTCCGTCCCGGCCGATCTGGCAGTAGGTTCGGTACTGGCGACCGCCTTCACTATCCTGACAAAAGCAGAACCTGCCGTCGCAGTGGCGCTGGCACTTCCCATCAGCCTGCTGGCGGTGTTCGTCTATCAGGTATTAAAACTGGTCTATACCGCGCTGGTCGAGAAATACGATGCATTGCTTGAAGAGGGGCGCGACCGCGCCGCGCTTGGCATCACGCTAGGTATGACGATGTTTTACGGCGTGCCGTTCGCGGTGCTGGCGTTCTTCGGCATTCTGTTCGGTACTGATGTGATCCGCAGTTTAGTGGAAAGCATTCCGGGTACGGTGATGCGTGGAATGACCGCCGTTGGGGGCATTTTACCTGCGCTGGGCTTCGCTATTCTTTTAAAAGCACTATGGAACCGCAATATTGCCGCCTTTTTCTTTATCGGCTTTGCGATGGCGGCCTATCTGCAACTGCCAATTATGGGCATCGCGATTATCGCTGCTTCCGTTGCCGTCTATCTCTGTTTCAACGAATTCAACCAGTTGAAAGTGAACAAACAATCAGTAACCGCCGCCCCGGCATCGGTTGACGATAAGGATGGGTTCTTCAATGACTGATATCCAACACAGCGCGTCTGGCGCGAATGATGATAGCAAAAGCGAAAAAAAGATGTTCCGTCAGCTTTTTTTTCGCCAGTTCCAGTTACTGGGCTCCATGAACTTCACCCGCATGGAAGGGTTGAGCTACGGCTGGATCCTTGCGCCGCTGCTAAAAAAAATCTATACCGGCAATCCGCACGGCTATATTGAGTCGCTAAAACGCAATAGCCAGTTCTTTAATACCAACCAGCATCTGGCTCCGTTTATTATGGGCCTGACGCTATCGATGGAGAAAGAGAACGCCACGAACCCGAACTTTGATACTTCCAGTATTAACGGCATCAAAGTGGCCTTAATGGGACCGTTCGCTGGCGTGGGTGATTCATTCTTTTATGGCGTACTGCGTATTATCGCAACGGGGATTGCTATCGGCCTGGCGTCACAAGGAAATCCGCTGGGGCCACTGCTGTTCCTGCTCATTTATAATATTCCCAGCTACCTGCTGCGCTATTACGGCGGGGTAATGGGCTATCGGCTGGGCTCGAAATATATTGCAGAGGCAACGCAGTCGGGACTGCTCTCCTGCATCACCAAAGCCTCAGCGATGATGGGTTTGATGATGGTGGGGGCGATGAGCGCCAGCATGGTGAAGTTTACCACCACCTTTAAAACGACGATTGCCGGGCAGCCCTTTGTGCTACAGGAGATCCTCGACAAAATATGCGTTGGCTTAATTCCTCTGCTTTTAGTATTGGGCTGCCTGAAGCTGCTGAATAAAAAGGTTAGCCCAAATAAGGTATTAATTATGCTGATTGTCTTTGGCTTTGCGGCCGCGGGCATTGGGGTTATTTAATTTATCATCAGGCTCCCTGTAATAAAGGGATAGAACAGGTAGTCCGGACAGAACCACGCTGCTGGTTATTTCCCGGAGGCGGCGCGTTGCGCCTGTCCGGGCTACAAAAGCCCTATAAATGGTTAATGTTTAAATAGAAAAACCGTCAGCATCTAATAGCAACAAAAATATTATAATCAATATATTTATTTTAAGGATTTTATATCCTGAGGCAATAATTGTATTTATTCGCAAAATAATGGCAGTCAATAAACTCTACAGGAATAAAAATGAAAATATTACGCACGCTGTTGATAGGCATACCGCTGTCCTGCTTTACGCTAAATGTATTTGCCGCAGCCACCTGGGTTGATAATCGCTACGCGCACACTACGGCATCTGAGAAAAATCAGTATAAAATTGGCCTTGGTCATATATTTGATAATGGTGCGGGCATTCTGGCTTCCGCCATGTACGATCTCGGGCAAGACTTTAATCAGATGAAAAGCTCCTTTCAGGAGTTTGAAGGTTGGTACCCAATTCCGCTTAATGAAAAATGGACGCTGACGCCGGGGGGGCTAACCGATATTGACAGTAATGGAACGAAGCTGGCTCCTTATATCAGTCTCGATTATAAAATCAGTAAAACATTAAGTTTTAGCAGCCGCTATCGCTATAACCATATGACCCATAAAGAGCGCGATTATAATGGCGAGATGGATTATAACGACAGCCATCAGTTCGACCTGTTCCTTAATTACCAGGCGACAGAGAAACTGTGGCTCCAGCTCAACCCGGAATTTTTCGTTAACACCAACGACTTCAATGCTTCTAACGGGCAGAAAACCCACTGGGAGCCGAGCATTGTAGCGCGCTATCGTGTTGATAAGCACTGGCTTCCCTATGCGGAAGTCGCCTGGCTGGATCAGGACCAGAATCATGACGATCAGATAAGATTCCGCCTCGGAATTCGCTATTACTTCGATTAAATGCAACCAGGACACAAGCTATTGTGCCCGCATTTCTGCCGGGCGGCGGCTAACGCCTTGCCCGGCCTACAATATCAATTCATTGCACTTCAGACACAAAAAAAGCGCCCTGAGGCGCTCTTTCGACAGTAGCTTGAAGCTTATTTGTTCAGTTCCGCTGTCATATGCACACGGTTACCGGTAAACGCTTCGGTAATTTTGTAAGATGATGCGCCAGCGGCCTGGGCCTGAGCGGCGATTTTCGCTTCTGCACCGTCGATAGTCATAGCGGTAGCGGTCACGGTTTCAGCGGCAAAGGAACCGAAAGAAGCGGCCAGAGCGATAACTGCAACAAAAGTTTTGATGCTTTTCATGATATAAACCCTTTACGTTAGTTGTTTGTATAAGGCGTTGTGCCTTGATGTGATAAATAGTAGCCTTCACATTGGCAAACAAAAAGCGGAAGGATTTGTTGTCATCATTCAAAAAAATTGACTTAGAATTAACCTGCAATTAATCGCTGTGGATGGGTATAGATAGTTGCCCTGCCCGGCTTGCAGAACCCTACCAGCGTCAGGTTGCAGCGCTCGGCAACGTCGACTGCCAGCATCGTCGCCGCAGAGACCGCAAACAGGATTTCTACTCCGCACATGGCCGCCTTCTGCACCATTTCATAGCTGGCGCGGCTGGAGACTAAAGCGGCGCCATTGCGCCAGGTATCCCCGAGTTCCGCGCGGCGTCCGAGGAGTTTATCCAGCGCCACGTGACGGCCCACATCTTCATAGCCACCCGACAGGTCGCCGGAAGGACTCACCCAGGCCGCGGCATGCGTACAGCCGGTCAGGCGGCCTATCGGCTGGAAATCATTCAGATGCGCCAGCGCGCGATCGAGGTTCGCCAGGTCGAACGTCTGGGTAAACGGCAGCGGCTGCACCGGCTTACCGATATCGTTGAGCTGCTCCACGCCGCAGACGCCGCAGCCGGTGCGCCCGGCCAACGCGCGACGGCGCTCTTTCAGCCCCATAAAGCGGCGGCTGGACAGCTCAATTTGTACTTCCAGACCGTTGCAGGCCTGCACAACGTCCATGCCAAAAATCTCGCGCCGACTTTCTATAATCCCTTCGGATAAGGAAAAGCCCACCGCAAACTGCGGCAGATCTTTCGGCGTCGCCATCATTACGACATGCGAGATACCGTTGTAGACTAGCGCAACCGGAACTTCTTCAGCCAGATAATCTGCCTGAGCGGCGTCCATACTGGCTCGCGACCAAATAAGACGCGAATCTGCGCCAGCGGGAGAAAGGGATTGAGACATGGTTTTACCTGGAAGTCGTAACAATAACGCGGTTATTTCAGCACGGATAGTCGGCCGTAGCAAACCCGATACCCAAAGTGAACTTGCGCATCATCAACGATACTTACAAAGCTAAAGCGCATAGCGTTATATAAATTGATACATATCACTCGGCACATTTTAATAACTCAACTTTTTGCGCAGAAATGAGCTAAAAACAACATTATCTTCCCCCTCAGTATACATACCGGAAACATTCTCAAAAATTGTGATATTCTAAATAGGGTTATTCCACTGGCTACCTGACAAATATCAATCCCTCAGAAGTGGTACGCATCAGCGGCAGGCAGCCAGAAAAATCATAACAATTGATGAGCAATGTCGAAACAAGGAGCGAACCATGCAGGTCAGCAGAAGGCAGTTCTTTAAGATCTGCGCTGGCGGTATGGCAGGAACCACGGCGGCTGCGCTGGGCTTTGCCCCCGGCGTAGCGCTCGCGGAAACACGGCAGTACAAGTTGCTGCGCACCCGCGAAACCCGTAACACCTGCACTTACTGTTCCGTTGGCTGTGGGCTGTTGATGTATAGCCTCGGCGACGGCGCAAAAAACGCCAAAGCGTCTATCTTCCATATTGAAGGTGACCCGGACCACCCGGTCAACCGTGGCGCGCTCTGCCCTAAAGGGGCCGGTCTGGTGGACTTCATCCACTCCGAAAGCCGCCTGAAGTTTCCAGAATACCGCGCGCCAGGCTCCGATAAATGGCAGCAGATCAGCTGGGATGAAGCGTTCGATCGCATCGCTAAGCTGATGAAAGAGGACCGCGACGCCAACTTTATCGCGCAAAACAGCGCAGGTACCACCGTCAACCGTTGGTTGACCACCGGTATGCTGTGCGCCTCCGCGTCCAGTAACGAAACCGGCTATTTAACCCAGAAATTTACCCGCGCGCTCGGTATGCTCGCGGTCGACAACCAGGCGCGTGTCTGACACGGACCAACGGTAGCAAGTCTTGCTCCAACATTTGGTCGCGGTGCGATGACCAACCACTGGGTCGACATCAAGAACGCCAACCTTATCGTGGTGATGGGCGGCAACGCCGCTGAAGCACACCCGGTAGGATTCCGCTGGGCGATGGAAGCCAAAATTCACAACGGCGCTAAGCTGATTGTGATCGATCCGCGCTTTACGCGTACCGCGTCAGTGGCTGATTTCTATACCCCAATTCGTTCCGGTACTGACATTACCTTCTTGTCAGGCGTCATCCTGTACCTGTTGAACAACGAAAAGATTAACCGTGAATACACCGAAGCCTATACCAACGCCAGCCTGATCGTGCGTGAGGATTACGGCTTTGAAGACGGTCTGTTCAGCGGCTACGATGCCGAAGCCCGCAAGTACGATAAAACGTCCTGGAACTATGAGCTGGATGAAAACGGCTTTGCCAAACGCGATACCACGCTGCAGCATCCACGCTGCGTCTGGAATCTGCTGAAGCAGCACGTTTCCCGCTATACGCCGGAAGTTGTCGAAAATATCTGCGGCACGCCGAAAGCTGACTTCCTTAAAGTCTGCGAGTACATCGCGGAAACCAGCGCCCACGATAAAACGGCGTCGTTCCTCTACGCGCTGGGCTGGACGCAGCACTCCATCGGCGCACAGAACATCCGTACGATGGCGATGATCCAGCTGCTGCTCGGTAATATGGGGATGGCGGGCGGTGGCGTAAACGCCCTGCGCGGTCACTCTAATATTCAGGGTCTCACCGACTTAGGGCTGCTGTCGCAGAGCCTGCCTGGTTATATGACGCTGCCGAGCGAAAAACAGACCGACCTGCAAACCTACCTCGCCGCCAACACGCCAAAACCGCTGTTGAAGGACCAGGTAAACTACTGGGGCAACTACCCGAAATTCTTCGTCTCCATGATGAAGGCCTTCTTTGGCGATAAAGCGACGGCGGAAAACAGCTGGGGCTTTGACTGGCTGCCGAAGTGGGACAAGGGCTACGACGTGCTGCAGTACTTCGAAATGATGAACCAGGGCAAAGTGAATGGCTATATCTGCCAGGGCTTTAACCCGGTGGCCTCGTTCCCGAACAAAAACAAGGTTATCGCCTCGCTGTCGAAACTGAAGTTCCTGGTGACTATCGATCCGCTCAACACCGAAACGTCGACCTTCTGGCAAAACCACGGTGAATCGAACGATGTCGATCCATCAAAAATCCAGACTGAAGTGTTCCGCCTGCCGTCCACCTGTTTTGCCGAAGAGAACGGTTCTATCGTTAACTCCGGCCGCTGGCTGCAGTGGCACTGGAAAGGCGCGGACGCCCCGGGGATTGCGACCACCGACGGTGAGATCCTTGCGGGTATCTTCTTACGCCTGCGTAAGATGTACGCCGAACAGGGAGGTCCAGCGCCGGAGCCGGTGCTGAACATGACCTGGAACTACTCCACTCCGCATGAACCGGCCTCGGAAGAAGTGGCGATGGAGAGCAACGGTAAAGCGTTGGCGGACATTACCGACCCGGCAACCGGCGCGGTTATCGTCAAAAAAGGCCAGCAGCTCAGCTCGTTCGCACAGCTGCGTGATGACGGTACGACGTCCAGCGGCTGCTGGATCTTCGCCGGTAGCTGGACGCCGGACGGCAACCAGATGGCGCGTCGTGATAACGCCGACCCGTCGGGCCTTGGCAACACGCTGGGCTGGGCATGGGCATGGCCGCTGAACCGCCGCATTCTCTATAACCGTGCCTCCGCGGATCCGCAGGGTAAACCATGGGATCCGAAGCGCCAGATCCTGAAATGGGACGGCGCAAAATGGGCCGGTATGGATATTCCGGACTACAGCGCCGCCGCACCTGGCAGCGATGTCGGGCCGTTTATCATGCAACCGGAAGGGATGGGGCGTCTGTTCGCTATCGATAAGATGGCGGAAGGGCCGTTCCCGGAACACTACGAACCGTTTGAAACGCCGCTAGGAACTAACCCGCTGCACCCGAACGTGGTCTCTAACCCGGCCGCTCGCGTCTTTAAAGGCGACCTTGAGCAGATAGGTAAAGCGGAGAAATTCCCTTACGTCGGTACCACTTATCGTCTGACCGAGCACTTCCACTACTGGACCAAACACGCGCTGCTTAACGCCATCGCGCAGCCGGAACAGTTTGTGGAGATCGGTGAGAAGCTGGCGAACAAACTCGGCATCGCCCATGGCGATACCGTGAAGGTCTCCTCTAACCGCGGCTACATCAAAGCCAAGGCGGTGGTGACCAAGCGTATTCGCACGCTGAAAGCAGACGGTAAGGATATCGATACTATCGGTATTCCGATTCACTGGGGCTACGAAGGGGTGGCGAAGAAAGGGTTTATCGCCAATACCCTGACGCCGTTCGTCGGTGATGCGAATACGCAGACGCCGGAATTCAAGGCTTTCCTCGTGAACGTGGAAAAGGCGTAACGGAGACGACTTATGGCTTATCAATCGCAAGACATTATCCGTCGTTCCGCGACTAACGGCTTCACCCCCGCGCCGCGTGCGCGGGATCATCAGGAAGAGGTGGCGAAGCTTATCGACGTCACCACCTGCATCGGCTGTAAAGCCTGTCAGGTGGCCTGTTCCGAGTGGAACGACATCCGTGATGAAGTGGGTCATAACGTCGGGGTGTACGATAACCCCGCCGATCTGACCGCCAAATCCTGGACGGTGATGCGCTTCTCGGAAGTCGAGCAGAACGACAAACTGGAGTGGCTGATCCGTAAAGATGGCTGTATGCACTGCGCGGACCCGGGCTGCCTGAAGGCCTGCCCGGCGGAAGGGGCGATCATCCAGTATGCCAACGGCATCGTCGACTTCCAGTCCGAGCAGTGCATCGGCTGCGGCTACTGCATCGCCGGCTGTCCGTTTAACGTGCCGCGACTCAACCCGGAAGACAACCGCGTCTACAAATGTACGCTGTGCGTCGACCGCGTTAACGTTGGCCAGGAACCGGCCTGCGTGAAAACCTGCCCGACCGGCGCTATCCACTTTGGCTCCAAAGAGGATATGAAAACGCTGGCGGCAGAACGCGTGGGCGAGCTGAAAACCCGCGGTTACGACAACGCAGGGCTGTACGATCCGGCCGGTGTTGGCGGCACGCACGTGATGTACGTGCTGCACCACGCCGATAAGCCGAATCTGTACCACGGCCTGCCGGAGAACCCGGAAATCAGCGCTACGGTTAAGTTCTGGAAAGGTATCTGGAAACCGCTGGCCGCTGTCGGTTTTGCGGCCACCTTTGCCGCCAGCATCTTCCACTACGTCGGTGTCGGCCCGAACCGCGCGGAAGAGGAAGAAGACAACCTGCATGAAGAGAATGACGAGGTGCGCAAATGAAAAGACGTGACACCATCGTGCGCTATACCGCGCCGGAGCGAATCAACCACTGGGTTACCGCCTTCTGCTTCGTGCTGGCGGCGGTGAGCGGGCTAGGCTTTTTCTTCCCGTCCTTCAACTGGTTGATGCAAATCATGGGAACCCCGCAGCTGGCACGCATTCTGCATCCGTTCGTGGGCGTGATCATGTTTGCCTCGTTCATCATTATGTTCTTCCGCTACTGGCACCATAACCTGATCAACCGGGACGATATTTTCTGGGCGAAGAACATTCGCAAGATTGTCGTCAACGAGGAAGTGGGCGACACCGGACGCTATAACTTCGGCCAGAAATGCGTGTTCTGGGCGGCGATTATCTTCCTGCTGCTGCTGCTGGTGAGCGGGGTGATTATCTGGCGTCCGTACTTTGCGCCAGCGTTCTCCATCCCGGTTATCCGTTTCGCGCTGATGCTGCATTCGTTCTCTGCGGTGGCGCTGATTGTGGTTATCATGGTGCATATTTACGCCGCGCTGTGGGTGAAAGGTACGATTACCGCCATGGTGGAAGGCTGGGTCACGAAGACGTGGGCGAAGAAGCATCACCCGCGCTGGTACCGTGAAGTTCGCGAAAAACAGGATAAGAGCCAATCGTAAGCGGAAGCGTTTTATGGTTCTCTGAAATGGCGTCGTTTATCGACGCCATTTTTTTAGCGGATAACGTTCAGTTTTGACAACTTTTTGACAACTTTATACAGATAACAGACCAATCGGGGTTCAGGCCGCATAAGAATGGAGTCGATTCTTTTGACAAGGAGACGTATCGTGAATCTGAAGCACCTCTTCGCAGCCCTGACCCTCAGTCTGCTGGCAACAACTGCAGGCGCACAGCAGCCTGCGCCAAAAGTGGCTATCAAGTCTGAGCTGGCCTCACCTGTGGTACTGGAAAATACGCAGGATAAAAACTATCTCAAAGTGTCGCTAACGGGATTCCCCCTGAGCGTCACTAAACGCAGTCCGATTAACCTCGCGCTGGTTATCGACCGCTCCGGCTCAATGGGCGGCGACCGCATTGAGCAGGCCACCGAAGCGGCGGTGATGGCGGTAAACACCTTAAACGCCCAGGATACGCTTTCGGTGGTGATTTACGATGACGTCGTGGATGTCATTGTGCCTGCGGCTAAACTCAACAATAAAGATAAGCTTATCAGCCAGATCCGCGAGCGACTGACCGCCCGCGGCGGCACCGCGCTATTTGCCGGCGTCAGTCGTGGCATTAAAGAAGTCAGTAAATACCTCGATAAAGCCCATGTTAACCGCATTATTCTGCTCTCAGACGGCCAGGCGAACGTCGGCCCGTCATCGACCAGTGAGCTGGCAGAGCTGGGTAAAATTGCGGCCCGCAAAGGTATCGCCATCACCACGATGGGCATCGGTAACGGCTACAACGAAGATTTGATGGCCGCCATTGCGCAGTACAGCGATGGCAACCATGTTTTTGTGCAAAATACCGGCAGTCTGGAAAAAGCGTTCACCCATGAATTTGGCGATGTCATGTCCGTTGTCGCCCAGGATGTGGTCGTTGAAATTAAAGTCGCCGACAACGTTAAGCCGCTGCGCCTGCTGGGGCGCGAAGGCGACATTCACGATAATACGGTGACGGTGAAGCTAAATCAGCTTTACGCCAACCAGGAGAAATACGTCATGCTGGAAATGCTTCCGGCAAAAGGCAAAGCTGCGCAAAGCAAGCCGCTGGCGGATGTTAATGTTCGCTACAATAACCTCGCCACTCGCCAGAAAGAAAACTGGGATGAGAAAATGGCCATTCGATACACTGCGTCTGCCAGCGAAGCGCAAAAAGCGCAGGTGGAAGATGTGATCGTCGATTCGGCCATTCAGAAATCCGCAATTCAAAACGAGCAGGCTTTAAAGCTTATCGATGAAGGCAAAATGGATGAAGCGAAAGCCGTGCTGCGTGAAAGCACAAGCCTGATGGGTTCCCTGCAGCTCAGCGCGCCAGCGCCAAAAATGAAAGCGCAAGAAAGCGCAGAAGAGAACCGCCAGTTGCTGCAAAAACTGGAAACTGAAAGCAAAGAAGCGTCTCGTAAATCACTGAAAGAACAGAACTACCGAACCAAAAATCAGAGTTCGAAAGCGGACTAACCCACAAGGAGTGCTGGATGCTCAGAAGCAAGCTGATTTACCTCATCGTCACGCTGATGTTCTTTATTCTGCTTGCTTATCTGGGTATCCGCACTCTGGAGCATGAAGTGTTATTGCGCCAGTACCAGACTCAGACTCTGGCCAAAGCCCAAACCACCAGCATTGTTGCGAGCATTGAGAACCTCCTGCAACAAAAGGCCTCACGTTTGCACACCATCAGCGATTTTATCGAACCTGAAAATGCTGCTGCTCTGCGCACCCTCAAAGAGAATGACGGCGATATTGCCGCCGTGTTTACACTGCGTAAAAACCAGCTTCTCTACCCCGATGAGCATCAGTCATTGAGCAATGAGGATAAGGAGTGGGTACGCCAGTTGACCTCGCTGGTTAACGATCCCAGCCAATTAGCCAGCCATATCCCCCACGGCGAGCAGGAAACGCCTCAGGCCGGTTGGTTTATCGCCAATGAAACTCAGGAGCCTTTACTGATCTACTGGCGCCAAAAAGGCGGCACGATAGTTGGGTTTCGCCTTTCTTATGTGCAGTTGATGATGGATATTGCGAACAACGTACAGGCCAATCCGCAAGAACGGCAGATCGTCCGCGTCACTGAAAACGGTCGTCAGCTTTATCAGAACGAAACCGCCGATTTGAACCCGCTGACGCTGCTGGATTCACGTACGCTGGATTATCCGCTCACCACGTGGCAAGTCAGCGTTTATGGCGTAAAGACACCGCTCTGGCACGTCTGGCTATGGGGGAGCCTGTTAATCATCCTGTTACTTACAGCTGTCGCCCTGTTGGGTTATTCACTGTGGCGGGAGTATACGCGCGCCGCGCGCCAGGCGCGTCAGCAAGTGGATTTTGTCAGCCAGGTGTCACATGAGCTGAAAACCCCGCTGACCAATATCACGCTCTACGCTGAACTGCTGCGTGAAGGTCTGGATGACGAACAAACCCAGGAGCAGCGGTATCTGGACGTTATCACCCAGGAAGGGCAGCGTTTAACCCGGCTGATTCAGAACATCCTGACCTTTACGCGAGCGCCAAAGCTGCATTTCCAGACGCTGGATATCTCGCAGCTTATTACGGAGATTGCCCATATCTTCACCCCTGCGCTACGGGCAAAGGAAATGGAGATTCATATTTCCTGCCCTCAAAATGTCACATTACAAAGCGATCGCGACGTGATCACGCAAATTATCAGCAATTTCTTGAGCAATAGTGAAAAATACGCGGCCAGGGGGCATCAGGTCGATATCCAGGTCAACACCACTGCGGAGCAGGTTGAGATTGCCGTTCGTGATTACGGCCCGGGCATTGCGGAGAAAGAGATGAAGATGATTTTCCACCCGTTTTATCGGGTTAAAACGTCCATCACCGAAGGAGTTTCAGGAACCGGAATTGGCCTGACTATTGCCTCTCAGCTGGCGCAACGCCTGCAAGGACGAATTCTCGTGACGGCGGAAAATCCCGGCGTCCGTTTTGCCCTGATACTGCCTCAAGGATGAGAACATGAAAATATTAATTGCTGAAGATGACGCCAATATCCGCCAGGGCCTGGTCGACGCCCTGTCGCGTGAAGGCTACACATTGATTGCCGCTCCTGACGGCGGCGCGGCGCTGACGCTCTACCATCGAGAAATGCCGGATTTCGTTCTGCTGGATATTATGATGCCCGAAATGGATGGTTATAGCGTTTGCCGCGAAATTCGTCGCCACAACGAGCATATCCCGATCGTGTTCCTCTCCGCAAAGGATGAAGAAATCGACCGTGTGGTTGGCCTGGAACTGGGAGCGGATGATTATATCAGCAAGCCTTTTGGTATCCACGAGCTGCGAGCGCGGATAAAAACCATTGCCCGGCGCTGCTTAAGCCACAACACCTCGCAGAGCAGGCTCAGTTTTCCCTTCGGCGATTTAACCGTGTTTCCCAACGAACTCTGCGCATGGCGCGGCGAACAAAAGCTGGAGCTTTCTCTGCGAGAAGTGCGAATTTTAAGTTGTCTGGAGCAGTATAAAAATCAGGTGGTTACCAGAGATATGCTTTTTGACGCCGCCTGGGGCTACGATTATGTCCCCAACAGCCGCACGCTGGATCAGCACATTTCCCGGTTACGTAAAGCCATTGAGCAGGATGCTAACCATCCCCAACTAATCCGAACGGTGCATGGTCTGGGGTATCGATATCAGGTATCGTAGCGCACACATTGCGATGTCTTAGGTATATCCCGTACGCCGATTGCGGTTATCATTAATGACATTCATCAGAGCGGGCGCATGATGCCCGCCAAATCACAGAGCGGACGCGACCATAGCCGAATCTGCTGAAATCAGGAAGTGACTAAATGAGCATTCGTATCATCCCGCAAGATGAGCTGGAAAAGAGCGAGAAACGCGCGACGGATATGATTCCACCGTTATTATTCCCCCGGCTCAAAAATTTGTATAACCGTCGTGCCGAACGCCTGCGCGAACTGGCTGAAAATAACCCGCTGGGAGATTACCTGCGTTTTGCCGCGCTCATCGCCCACGCGCAGGAAGTGGTGCTGTACGACCATCCGTTGCAGATAGACCTGACTGCACGTATTAAAGAAGCAAACGAGCAGGGCAAGCCGCCGCTGGATATCCACGTTCTACCGCGCGATAAGCACTGGCACAAGCTGCTGCATTCGCTGATCGCTGAGCTAAAGCCCGAGATGAGCGGCCCGGCGCTGGCGGTGATCGAGAACCTGGAAAAATCCTCAGAGCAGGAGCTTGAGCTGATGGCAAGCGCGCTGTTTGCGTCCGATTTTGCCTCTGTCAGCAGCGATAAAGCGCCGTTTATCTGGGCCGCGCTGTCGCTTTACTGGGCGCAAATGGCCAGCCTGATCCCGGGCAAAGCCCGTGCCGAATACGGCGAACAGCGTCAGTTCTGCCCGGTGTGCGGCTCTATGCCGGTCTCCAGTATGGTGCAAATTGGTACCACCCAGGGCCTACGCTATCTGCACTGCAACCTGTGCGAAACCGAGTGGCACGTGGTACGTGTAAAATGCAGCAACTGCGAACAGACTCGCGATCTGCACTACTGGTCGCTGGATAACGAGCAGGCGGCAATTAAAGCGGAAAGCTGCGGTGACTGCGGCACCTATCTGAAGATCCTCTATCAGGAAAAAGACCCAAAAGTGGAAGCCGTGGCCGACGACCTCGCCTCACTAGTGCTGGACGCGCGCATGGAACAAGAGGGCTTCGCCCGCAGCTCCATTAACCCGTTCCTTTTCCCGGGTGAAGGGGAGTAAAGTTGGCGTTATGTCGGGCGGCGCTTGCTGCCCGACTCACAAATAATAAGGCGTCATTACGCCTGGAATCCTGGCAAAATCTTTAGTGTTGCGCGTGACCCGTTCATACCACTCCTCGCGCAGTTTCTTTTCATATTCAACACCATCTTCCTCGCGGCTTTGCCAAAGCCCCAGCGCATTGGAAATAACGGCTTCAGCTTGCCTCTCCAGGTACTGTTCAACCGCTTCGCGCAACAGTTCCGCTCGCGGAAGATTGCGCTGCTGCTTGAGGTCTTCAAGACGTTTGATAACGTCATCTGATAAGTCGAATAGTATTCCGCCCATATCCATCCCTGCGATCATGTTCACATATGCCTCAGCTGTATCCTGGGCGACTAATTTTCAAACAACATACACCTATGGCAGACAGGGGAAAAGTGTCGTCTGAAACGATTTTCACTTTTGCGAGCCGCTTTCCATAAGATAGCAATCCGTCTGCTCGTTACAATCACCAGCGACAAAAACCCAGCCAACATCCAGAGTTGGCCGGGTAATATTTAGATTAGTAGTAGTATTCGTCAGGGTAGTTATCCGGGCACCAGTTCATCCCTTCGGGATCGGTCCCTGATAATACAGCTCGCAGGTTTCGGTGATCGTTTGCACGACGATAAAGAGTGGTATACAGCCGTTTCCAGTCATGCGGACCCGGCGTGTTCCAGTTACGCTGCCAACTATCCCCCTCTGCTGAGTGATGCCATTTACCGTTAAGACTGGCGCATTTAGTATGTTTATGCGGTTTCGCTTTACCCTCGCGAGTTCTGTCTCTGCGGGTATTAAAAGTCGACATTTTTAGTCTCCTGTTAAGGTTTCTAAAAATGCGCCTCCTTGAAATAGTTCATCTTCACTCCTCAATCCGTATATCGCGCTCTGGCGCGTATTTCCTGCATCCGTGGACCATGATGAGCGCGCTGATGACCACACATCCAGCAGGAACAACCACATGGCGAGTGAAGACAAATACCAATCTGCCTCTCGCTTCCATAACCCGCATTACGATATTTACTGCGGATTTTCTTTAGTCTTACATTATGATGCCGACGCTCGGCACGCGTTCTGACCATTTCATCACTCCTGAGTTGGCGGCACTATGCCGCATTCACATGAGTTCTGAGTACTGAAACTTCCGATTCATCATTATGTCTATCTTCCCTTAGCTAAGCGCCGGAATGACGTGCAATGGATCATTGGCGATCGCACGTAGCAGCGCTTTAGCAGGCCCCGTGGGGGAGCGCCTTCCCTGCTCCCAGTTACGTAACGTATCTACGCTTACCGATATTAACTCTGCAAATTTAGATTGTGATAATCCGGAAGACTGACGGATTTCTTTGATTTTCATAGCATCAATATGAAAGGTTCGCGAAGGCTGGCGATCTCCTTCGACTATCTCACCCATTTGGCTCATGCTTTTGGTCAATCGCTCAAACAGCGCCTTATCCATCTACCACCTCTCATTTAACATGCGGAGTACCGCCTTTTCCTGCGGAGTCAAGTCATCCTTGATGCCTTTCTGATAAATCAGTAATAACCGAATCTCAGATTTCCGGCTTTGATAAAAATAGATAACTCGTGTACCACCTCGTTTCCCCTTTCCTCGAGCACCCCATCGAATTTTTCTCAGACCACCGGTTTCTGATATCAAATCGCCTCCCTCTGGTTGTATCGCGAGGAACATTTGAAATCAGTGGTATTCATCGTCATCGAGTAATTTTTTGACGTCTTCAGTAAAGATTTCCGTTTCGATAAATAGCATTTTCCCTACGCCATTGGCTTATAGTAATCGAAATCAACTATACGTCAATGGCGTATAGCTCATATCTCTTAACATTACGATGCAGAATCAGGCAAAGCCACCAGTGCTCAATGAACATTTCACTTTTGCGAGCCGCTTTCCATAATCCTTCTGCAACCCAAATCCCCCATTTTCTTTTGCTAAGAACCAGGCTATAACACTGTATATCCAAACAGTTTAAGGGAATGGAAATGGCGCTTGAAAAAGGTATTGCAGAGCTGGTTCGGGAATTTATCGCTGCGGGTCGCCCCTCTTCGCGCGAACAGAATATTGATGACCGGAGAAACGGTTACGTCGCCAGCACCGTGTTAGCCGGGGAACAAGAAGAGCGCGTACAGGTAGAAGATATCGAACTCGAAGGCATGATTTTTCGCGTCGTCTCCCCCCTGAATGCTACTGGCGCACTGCCAGCCGTTATCTATTTTCACGGCGGCTGCTTTATCAGCGGTGGTTTTACCACGCATGACAATCAGCTCCGTCAGCTGGCGTATTGCAGCGGCTGTCGGGTAATCGCCGTACAATACAGGCTTGCGCCTGAGCACGCTTTCCCTGCTGCACATGACGATGCGGAGAAAGGTGCGCTGATTATTCAGCGCCATGCGGAGCAGTTGGGTATCGACGCTTCTCGTATTACGCTGGCTGGCGATAGCGCTGGCGGCCATCTGGCATTAGTGACCGCTCTGCGCCTTAAGACCGCCCATCTCTGGCAACCCGCACAGCTGGTGCTGATTTACCCAATGCTGGATGCCACTGCCAGCATGAAGAGCTATATCGATAACGGTAAAGATTACATCATTACCGAGGATACGCTGCTCAGCGGCTATGAAATGTACCTTTCATCAACGGAGCTCCACCATCCGGAAGCCAGCCCGCTCTGGCGTAAAGACTTTAACGGCTTACCGCCGGTGCATATTCTGACGGCAGAATACGACCCTTTGCGTGATGAAGGCGAAGCGCTATATCAGCGTATGGTTGAGCAGGGCGTTGACTGCACCTGTCAACGCTATCTCGGCGTGATTCACGGCTTCTTTCAGTTAGGCGATATTAGCGTAGCGGCGCGAAGCGCAATGAGGGATATCGCCTGGCGGGTTAAATCACCAGGCCAATAGATAAGCACAGCGGAAGGTTACTCTTCCTCGTTACCGCCCTCTTCATACGAGCCGAACGGTTTTGCGGGAAGAACGATGTAGATACCCTCAAAAACAGCGCCCAACTGGTCGTCGCCAAATAGCTCAACCTGTAACTGGACGCGCGCTTTGCGCCCTCGCGCCAGGCGGTCGAGATCGCCGCTCAATGAGCCGAGATCGGCAACGGCGCTGGGGCGACCGCTGATAGGCTGGCTATAACGAATATGAGCGTCGGCGAGGATAATCGTCCCGCCAAGGTGCCGCTCGCGCAGCATCAGCCAGATAAGCCCCCAACCGGTTAACGTTGCCTGTGAAAACAAGCTGCCGGCAAACAGCGTATGGTGCGGATTCTGGTTACCAGCCTCCGGCATGGTGGTGATAAATTTTTGCCCGGTGTACTGCTGAATGCGCACGCCCATTTTCTCGCTGAGCGGGATGTGCTGATACCAGGCCTGCTGCAGCTGCGCGCACCAGTCGCCGCGATGCAAAATATCGTCCAACGAGGCTATCGGCTTAATCATCAGAAAATGGCGAATCGGCGTGGTGGTCGGCGTGGTAATTTCACCCTGATTAACAAAACCGAGCTTAGCAAAAAACTCTACCGCATCTTCTCGTGCGCTACAGGTCACACGCTTAACGCCTTCCTGTCGAGCTACGGATTCCAGCGTCATCGCCATCAGCGTGCCCAGACCTTTATCCTGCACCGATGGGTGAACGGCCATAAAACGAATAGAGGCTTCATTCTCCGCATTGACATACAGTCGCCCAACGGCAACCAGATTACCCTCTTCATCGACCACCATCTGGTGGTGCGCCATCGCATCCCACGCGTCTCGCTCGGACCCTTTCGGCTGATGCAGCGGTTTACGCAGCATCTCCCAACGAAACTGATAGTAGCTCTCTAACTCTTCTTCTGTTTGCGGTACACGAAGGTGATACATAGCTGTACTCTCTTTTGTTACCCGCAGCCTACCCGGAAGCTGGCTCATACCTGCAACCAAAAGGTCACAGGACCATCATTCACCAGAGAAACCTGCATATCGGCAGCGAATCTTCCGGTCTGTGTATTCATTTCCTGCTGGCGACAGCGCTCAACAAAATATTCGTACAGCGCTTCCGCTTTCTCCGGTGCCGCCCCTTTGGAAAATCCAGGACGCATTCCGCGCTCGGTATCCGCCGCCAGCGTAAACTGTGAAACCACCAGCATGCTGCCACCAGCCTGCTGTACGTTAAGATTCATTTTGCCTTCAGCATCGCTAAAAATACGGTATCCCAGCACACGCTCGCACAGACGATTCGCCTTTTGCTCATCGTCGTCTCTTTCGACGCCTAACAGCACCAGAAGCCCCGGGCCAATTTCACCCGTCACTTCATCCTCCACGGTAACGCTAGCTCGGGATACGCGTTGAATTAATGCAATCATGATTGTTCTGTTTCTTCTTTTTTCAGTTTGCGGTATTCACCGAGAGTGACAGTAATTTCAGCGCCAAGCAAGACGATACACCACGTCCAGTACACCCAAACGAATAAAATAGGTACGACGGCAATGACGCCATAAATCAACTGATATGACGGAAACGCAGTGATATATAAAGCAAATGCCTTCTTACCCGCCTCAAAAAGTAGCGCAGCGACCAGAGAGCCAATCACCGCATCGCGATTGCGCACCTCCGCCGTTGGCACAATGCTGTAGAGCAGCCAGAATGCCACCCACGATAAAATGAGCGGAAAAATACGCAGCACATCGTCAATCACGCTATTCAGATCGCTGGCCCAGCGTAGCGAGAGAAGATAGGAGCTAATCGCCAGGCTCGCCCCCGCCAGCAGCGGCCCCAGCGTGAGGATCATCCAATAGACGGCAAAGGAGTAGGTTTTTGGTCGGGTTCGGGTACTACGCCAAATGGTATTCAGTGCGCTATCAATGGAATACATCAGCAACAGCGAGGTTACAATCAGGCCGAAAGCCCCCACGGCAGTCATCCGGCTGGAGTTAGCCACAAACTGCTCAATGTAGCCCTGAATCACATCCCCGGTAGCCGGAATAAAATTCGCAAAGATAAAATGACGAATCTGGATGCTGACATCAGAAAACATCGGAAATGCCGCGAACAGCGCGAAAACGACGGCAATAAGCGGCACAAGGGAGAGCAACGACACATAGGCCAGGTTTCCCGCCAGAGTCGTCATATTATCTTCATCAATACGCCGCCACAGCAGCTTTAGCCAGGAAATCAGCGGACGCATACGACGAGTGGCTTTTTGATGAACGGTTTTTAGCATAGCTGTTTGGCAAAATAGTTGGGAATGGTCTCCTTCCCGGTCACCAGAATACTGGTGATACCCAACTGATTAGCCCCCGCGATATTATCGGCGTTATCGTCGAAAAAGACGGCATTGTCAGCGGAGAAGCCTTCTGATTCGAGGACACTCTGGTAGATCCGCGCTTCAGGTTTACGCATCCCCATCTCCTGAGAAAGATAGATATGGTCGGCAACAGCGCGTATCTCTGGATATTCATCCGGCCAGAAGGTGGTATGCAGACGGTTAGTATTGGAAAGGACCACCACACGATGCCCCTGCTCGCGTAATTTTTGCATAATGGCGGTCACTTCCGGGCGCAGGGCCACAAATACCGCCTGCCAGCCGTGGGAAAACTGCTCGTAGCTAAGCGACATGTTCATTTCGTGGCACGTCGCCGCCGCAAAATCTTCATCGCTGATTTCGCCGCGCTCGTGCTGGTGGAACGCCTCCCCCATGGTGAAATGCTGCTTCAGCGTTGCAAGGGGGATACGCGTTAAATCACTCCACGTCCCGAGCACACGGTTGAAGTCAATATCGACAATCACATTACCTAAATCAAAGATATAGAGCATGGTCCTCTCCTTTTGTACCGTGGAAAATTAACTGTAGCGGGAAAGGAGAGGTTTGACTATTCAAGAGTACTGGCTGAATATTCCCCAGCGCCCCTGAAGCTGAGGAATATCGCTTAACAGCAAGGCGGGGCTAGGCCTCTTCCTGAGCAAGAATAATTTCTGTCTGATTTTCATCCAGCCACGATTTTAACCCGCCTGACGGGTACTCATCGGTAAACAGCGCAGTCACCTGCGCGACGTTACCAATCTCCACGGCAGCAGAAGCGTGATATTTAGTATGATCGGCGGCGAGAAGAATTTGCCTCGAGTGCGCCATCATCGTTTTCACCACGCTGGCTTCGTTGACATCAAACTCCAGCAGTGCGCCATCGCTTTCAATGGCCCCGACGCTTGTCACCAGATAATCAGCCCGAAAGTCAGCCACAAACGCCGTCGCGGAAGGGCCGATGATTCCGCTATTGTGCGGACGCAGCGTACCGCCGGGCACCATGACCTCGAAGCGTGGGTTGTTATAAAGAATATGCGCCACCCGCAGACTGTTGGTGATGATGCGCAAATGGTTATGGTTTAACAACGCCCGCGCCACCTGCTCAACGGTGGTGCCGATGGTAATAAATACCGTTGAACCATCCGGAATATAGTCAGCCACCGCTTCCGCGATGGCTTTTTTCTCTTCCGTCCAGGAGACTTCACGCTGTTCGAACGCCGTATTGACCACGCTCGACGCTCTGCCCGCCCCGCCGTGGTGACGCGTAATCAATCCCTGCTCGCTGAGTTTACGAATATCGCGACGCACGGTCTGCGTAGACACGTCCAGCAGGCTGGCCAGTTCATCAATATTCATATAACCGCGCTCGCTAATCAGCATAAGCAGCTGATCGTGCCGCGGGTTACCGGTCAGTTCGGTAAGACTCATGAAATTTCCTCGAAAAACCATTGCCCTGGCATTTTATACAAAAAGTGACAGAAAAGATCGGGTTTGATCACAGTCAGGAATACCGGCGCGTCCTCCCGGTCGCGTACATTTCAGCGCAGCGACTCCGCTTGCAAACCTGACGGCCTCTGCCGGGGCGTTTCCGGAAGCCAGGCTGAAGGCCAGTGCGCCGTGAAAAACATCACCGGCCCCCGTGGTATCAACAACGTCAACTGAGAATCCTGGCTGATGTCGCAACACACTATGTGCAATCCAATTGCAGCCCTTGCTCCCTCGTGTCACATACACATGACCATTTGTGAGCGTTTGTGCTTGCCTCAATCCAGCTTCAGGCTCTTTCAGCCCGGTCAAACGCACCAGACCCGGCTCGGAAAAAGCAGCATGATCGCTCAGCGCCACCAGCTCGCTGATATCCTGTGGCGTGACGTCGCCATCCAGCACCGTCATGACGCCCGCTCGACGCGCCAGCGTGAACGCCTTTTTTGCCCCCTCATGCCAGCGAACATCCGCCAGTACCACATCCCACTGGGAAAAATCGATCTCATTCAGCCAATCAGCATCTGGCAATAAATCCAGGCTGGGATAGTTAACGATAATCCGCTCCCCCTGCGCATCAACCATAATCGCCGATTGTGAAGAGTCTGCCCCCACGTAGCGCCGGGTGTAGCGAGTATTTACCCCCAGGGATTCCAGCTCCGCCAGCAGACTGTTTCCGGTATCGTCATCACCCACGCGGCCAATAAAGTCCACCTGCGCACCCAGCTTTGCCGCGGCCACTGCCGCAGTGGCCGCCGGCCCACCGCCCACTTCCGTATAGCGTTTCGCCACATATTTACCTCCTTCAGTCGGTAAACCTTCAACGTAATAGATGCGATCCATCACGGTAATACCCACACAAGCAACACGAATCATGGTCATTCCTTAGGCGTTTCAAGATGGGATCATTTTAATTTCACAAAATGTTTAAAAAGTGACGGCTGTCAATTTTTTGACCATAAATTACAAATACGATCAAAAACAGACATCAACAATAGACCTTAAATGACAAAAAATGACATCCACGTCTCAGGAGAACGTTATGGCAGTTATAGCATTTATCGGATTAGGTCAGATGGGTTCACCCATGGCGAGCAACTTGCTCAAGCAGGGTCATCAACTCAGCGTCTTTGACGTTAACCCGGATGCCGTACAGCGCCTGGTGGAGAAAGGCGCGCAGCCAGCCAGTAGCCCGGCTCAGGCAGCAAACGGCGCGGAGTTTGTCATCACGATGCTGCCAAATGGCGATTTGGTGCGCAGCGTGTTGTTCGGCGCTCAAGGGATCTGCGAGAGCCTTTCCCCGCAAGCGCTGGTGATTGATATGTCGACTATTCACCCGCTGCAAACCGACAAACTGATTACCGATATGCGCGCCAAAGGCTTCGACATGATGGATTGCCCGGTCGGGCGCACTTCAGATCACGCCGTCGCGGGGACATTGCTGCTGCTGGCGGGTGGAACGGCAGAACAGGTAGAGCAGGCGACACCGGTGTTAATGGCGATGGGTAATGAACTCATCAATGCAGGCGGGCCGGGCATGGGTATCCGTGTAAAGCTTATCAACAACTACATGAGCATCGCGCTGAATGCCCTCTCCGCCGAAGCCGCCGTATTGTGCGAAGCGCTAGGGCTCTCCTTCGATGTGGCCTTAAAAGTGATGAGCGGTACTCCCGCCGGAAAAGGCCATTTCACCACCTCCTGGCCAAACAAAGTGCTGAAAGGCGATCTTTCCCCCGCTTTCATGATCGATTTAGCCCACAAAGATCTGGGCATCGCGCTGGATGTTGCCAACCAGCTGCATGTGCCGATGCCGCTCGGTGCCGCTTCTCGCGAAGTTTATAACCAGGCGCGCGCTGCAGGTCGTGGCCGGGAAGACTGGAGCGCCATTCTTGAGCAGGTTCGCGCATCTGCCGGACTGAACAATCAACATTGATAAGTAAAAGGACTGAGGACTGAACAATGACGAAGTACACCCTGAAAGATATCACCCGAGCTTCCGGCGGTTTTGCCATGCTGGCCGTCGATCAACGCGAAGCCATGCGCTTAATGTTTGCCGCAGCGGGGGCGAAATCCCCGGTCAGCGACAGCGTGCTGACCGATTTCAAAGTGAATGCGGCGAAGATTCTTTCTCCTTATGCCTCGGCCATTCTGGTCGATCAGCAATTCTGTTACCGCCAGGTGGTGGAGCAAAACGCCGTGGCCAAAAGCTGCGCCATGATTGTCGCCGCCGACGAGTTTATTCCCGGCAACGGCATCCCCGTTGATAGCGTGGTGATTGATAAAAATATCGATCCGCAGGCCGTGAAGCAGGACGGTGCCAAAGCATTAAAACTGCTGGTGCTGTGGCGCAGCGATGAAGATGCCCAGCAGCGTCTGGACATGGTGAAAGAGTTCAACGAGCTATGTCACTCCAGTGGCCTGCTGAGCATTATCGAACCGGTAGTACGTCCGCCGCGTCGTGGCGATAAGTTCGATCGCGAGCAGGCCATTATCGATGCCGCTAAAGAGCTGGGCGACAGCGGTGCCGATCTCTACAAAGTCGAAATGCCGCTGTACGGCAAGGGCTCTGCGCAAGAGCTACTCACCGCCTCACAACGCCTGAATGAAAACATCAGCATGCCGTGGGTCATTCTCTCCTCTGGTGTCGATGAAAAACTGTTTCCTCGCGCGGTCAGCGTTGCAATGACCGCTGGCGCATCAGGCTTCCTGGCGGGGCGTGCGGTCTGGTCATCGGTTGTGGGGCTGCCGGATACCGAGCTGATGCTGCGCGATGTTTCTGCACCGAAGTTGCAGCGTTTGGGCGATATCGTCGACGAAATGATGGCCCGTCGCCGTTAATACGAGGATCGAAGAATGAAATGGTTTAACACCCTGAGCCACAACCGCTGGCTGGAACAGGAAACCGACCGCATTTTTAACTTTGGCAAGAACGCGGCGGTACCGACCGGATTTGGCTGGCTGGGAAATAGTGGTCAGGTCAGAACGGATATGGGAACGCATCTGTGGATCACAGCCCGCATGCTGCACGTCTACTCCGTTGCCGCATCCATGGGTCGCCCTGGTGCATATCAGTTAGTCAGTCACGGGATCAACGCTCTGAACGGCGCATTGTGTGATAAACGCTACGGCGGCTGGTACGCCTGCGTCAATGACGAAGGCGTGATGGATGCCTCCAAGCAGGGCTATCAGCATTTCTTTGTGTTGCTTGGCGCGGCAAGCGCGGTCACGACCGGTCATCCACAGGCCAGGCAACTGCTCGATGACGCCATCGAAGTGATTGAAAAATACTTTTGGAGTGAAGATGAGCAGATGTGCCTTGAGTCCTGGGACGAAGCCTTCAGCCAGACGGAAGATTATCGCGGTGGCAACGCCAACATGCACGCAGTTGAAGCCTTCCTGATCGTTTACGACGTCACTCATGATCGTAAATGGCTGGATCGGGCGCTACGCATCGCGTCGGTGATTATTCACGACGTGGCCCGCAGCGGTGAGTATCGCGTTAACGAGCACTTCGATTCGCAGTGGAACCCTATCCGCGATTACAACAAAGACAACCCAGCGCATCGCTTCCGCGCCTACGGCGGCACTCCGGGCCACTGGATCGAGTGGGGCAGATTGATGCTGCATCTGCACGCCGCGCTGGAAGCTCGCTTCGAAACGCCACCAGCCTGGCTGCTGGAAGATGCCAAAGGCCTGTTCCATGCCACTATCCGTGATGCCTGGGCACCGGACGGCGCGGACGGTTTTGTCTACTCGGTAGACTGGGATGGTAAGCCTATCGTCCGCGAGAGAGTGCGTTGGCCAATAGTCGAAGCGATGGGCACCGCCTACGCCCTGTACACCCTCACCGGCGATAGCCAGTACGAAGCCTGGTATCAGAAATGGTGGGATTACTGCATCACTTATCTGATGGACTACGAGACAGGGTCATGGTGGCAGGAGCTGGACACCGATAACAAAGTGACCACCAAAGTCTGGGACGGCAAGCAGGATATTTACCACCTGCTGCACTGTCTGGTGATCCCGCGCCTGCCCCTGGCACCAGGGCTGGCTCCGGCGGTTGCTGCTGGTCTTCTGGATATCAACGCAGAATAGGTCATAAGGATAGCAGCCATGCACAGCGGCGGAAAAACCATTCAACTTCAGGCCGGACACTATCAGGCAAAAATCGTCACGGTTGGCGCGGGACTGGCGGAACTGACGCACCATGGGCGTCACGTCGTTATTCCACACAAACCTGAAGAGATGCCGCTGGCACATCTGGGGAAAATATTGGTTCCCTGGCCAAATCGCATAGCAAACGGCTGCTATCAGCATAACGGCAAGGCATTTCAGCTTGCCGTTAATGACCTTGCTTCGCAGAGCGCGATTCATGGCCTTTTAGCCTGGCGGGATTGGCAGATTAACCAGCAGTCGGTATCGGAAGCGTCGCTGATGATTTTTCTGCCGCCTTCTTACGGCTATCCGTTTTCATTACTTGTCGAAGCGACCTACCGCCTGGATGCGATAAATGGCCTGCATGTTTTTATCACAGCGCTCAATATCGGTAACGAATCAGCGCCTTACGGTTCCGGCGCGCATCCCTATTTAACCTGCGATCTTGAGAAAATAGATAGCTGTACGCTAACCCTTCCGGCAGACGAGGTATTGAGCATTGATACCCAGGAATTGCATCGCGTTGAGCACACAGAGCTAAATTTCACCACGCCACGCCCTATCGCGGCGACGCAGATCGATCACACCTTTAAAACGACAGCGCCGGACGATGAGTGGGAAGTCAGGATGTTCAGCGCAGCAAAAAATATGACGACGTTTCTACGCTGCGACCAGCCCTGGCTACAGGTTTACAGCGGCGAGAAGTTACATCGACAAGGACTCGCCGTCGAGCCCATGACCTGTCCGCCTGATGCCTTTAATTCCGGAATTGGCCTTATTTCTCTTGCCCCAGGCGAGATGCACCGGATGCGCTTTTTGATCGGCGCTGAATAGTCCCATTCCGACGCAAAAATTACCGAATTACCCTATATCTACGGAGACGAAAATGAATTCGTTACAACAACGGTCAAGCGCATTAGAACTCACAACCCTACGGGATGGCTTTGCGCTAACGTATCAACAGCGCCTGATTCTGCGCCATACCTCGCAAACCCCTTGCCTGTGGATTGGCACCGGCGTCGCGGATATTGATATGTTTCGCGGCAACTTCAGTATTAAAGACAAACTGAATGAAAAAATTGCTCTCACGAGTGCCACGGTCAGTGAATCGTCTGACGGCTGGCGGGTCGATTTCAGCCGCGGCACCACCATCAACGCGACCCTGAAAATCTCCACCGATGAACAGGGCCGCCTGAAGCTGGACCTGCAAAACGACGATCTGAGCCACAATCGCATCTGGCTGCGGCTGGCCGCTAACCCGGCCGATCATATCTACGGCTGCGGTGAACAGTTCTCTTACTTTGATTTACGCGGCAAGCCGTTCCCACTGTGGACCAGCGAACAGGGCGTAGGTCGTAATAAAAATAGCTATGTCACCTGGCAGGCGGACTGCAAAGAGAACGCGGGCGGCGACTATTACTGGACCTTCTTCCCGCAACCAACCTTTGTCAGCACTCAAAAATACTACTGCCACGTTGATAACAGCTGCTACATGAATTTCGACTTTAGCGCACCGGAGTATCACGAACTGGCGCTGTGGGAAGACAAAACCACCCTGCGCTTTGAGTGCGCCGACACCTATATTTCCCTGCTGGAAAAACTGACCGCGCTGTTAGGCCGCCAGCCAGAGCTGCCGGACTGGATTTACGACGGCGTCACGCTAGGTATTCAGGGCGGCACCGAGGTTTGCCAGAACAAACTGGACACCATGCGCAACGCGGGCGTGAAGGTGAACGGCATCTGGGCGCAGGACTGGTCCGGGATCCGTATGACCTCCTTTGGCAAGCGCGTGATGTGGAACTGGAAGTGGAACAGCGACAACTACCCACAGCTGGATAGCCGTATTAAGCAGTGGAAAGAAGAAGGCGTGCAGTTCCTCTCGTATATCAACCCGTACGTTGCCAGCGATAAAGATCTCTGCGCCGAAGCGGCAGAACGCGGCTATCTGGCAAAAGATGCCGCTGGCGGTGACTACCTGGTTGAGTTCGGCGAGTTTTACGGCGGCGTGGTCGATCTGACTAACCCGGAAGCCTACGATTGGTTCAAAGAAGTCATCAAGAAGAACATGATTGAGCTTGGTTGCGGCGGCTGGATGGCAGATTTTGGTGAATACCTGCCGACCGATACGTATCTGCACAACGGCGTCAGCGCCGAGATCATGCACAACGCCTGGCCTGCGCTGTGGGCGAAATGTAACTACGAGGCGCTACAGGAGACCGGCAAGCTCGGCGAGATCCTGTTCTTTATGCGTGCGGGTTACACCGGCAGCCAGAAGTACTCCACCATGATGTGGGCGGGCGACCAAAACGTGGACTGGAGCCTTGATGATGGCCTCGCTTCGGTCGTCCCTGCGGCGCTGTCGCTGGCGATGACCGGCCACGGCCTGCACCACAGCGATATCGGTGGCTACACGACCCTGTTTGAGATGAAGCGCACGAAAGAGCTGCTGTTGCGCTGGTGCGACTTCAGCGCCTTCACCCCGATGATGCGCACCCACGAAGGTAACCGCCCTGGCGATAACTGGCAGTTTGATGGCGATGCAGAGACTATCGCCCACTTTGCCCGTATGACCACCGTCTTCACCACCCTGAAACCGTATCTCAAACAAGCCGTTGCGCAGAACGCCGCCTCCGGCCTGCCGGTGATGCGCCCGCTGTTCCTGCACTACGAAGACGATGCGACAACCTACACCCTGAAATATCAGTACCTGCTGGGGCAAGATCTACTGGTTGCACCGGTTCACGAGCAGGGTAAATGCGACTGGACGCTGTATTTGCCAGAAGACAGCTGGGTCAACGTCTGGACCGGTGAAACTCACCAGGGCGGCGAAATTACCGTCGATGCGCCAATTGGTCAGCCACCCGTCTTCTATCGCGCGAAGAGTGAGTGGGCATCGCTGTTTGCCACTTTACGCCACATCTAATACGGCTCGCCCGCGGGGAAACTCGCGGGCAAACGGAGAATAACAATGAGTCAAAATTCAGCTAATCCGGCAACCCTACGCTTGCCTTTTAAAGAAAAACTCGCCTATGGGCTGGGTGATTTAGGTTCCAATATCCTGCTGGACATTGGCACGCTCTATTTACTCAAATTTTATACCGATGTCCTTGGTTTACCGGGAACTTACGGCGGTATTATTTTCCTTATCGCCAAGTTTTTTACCGCATTTACCGATATGGGCACCGGGATTATGCTCGATTCGCGGCGTAAAATCGGTCCAAAAGGTAAATTCCGTCCATTCCTGATTTACGCAGCTTTCCCGGTTACGCTTCTGGCTATCGCTAACTTTGTCGGCACGCCGTTTGAAATCACCGGCAAAACGGTGATGGCGACGGTGCTGTTTATGCTGTACGGACTGTTCTTCAGCATGATGAACTGCTCTTATGGCGCGATGGTACCCGCGATCACGAAAAACCCGGATGAGCGCGCTTCGCTTGCCGCCTGGCGTCAGGGCGGCGCGACGCTCGGCCTGCTGCTGTGCACCGTCGGCTTTGTGCCAGTGATGAACCTGATCGAAGGCAACTCGCAACTGGGTTATATCTTCGCCGCCACGCTGTTCTCCCTGTTCGGCCTGCTGTTTATGTGGCTGTGCTATGCGGGAGTTAAAGAGCGCTACGTCGAAGTTAAGCCCGTTGATGCGGCGCAAAAGCCGGGGTTACTGCAATCCTTCCGCGCCATCGCTGGCAACCGCCCGCTGTTTATTCTGTGCATTGCCAATCTCTGTACGCTCGGCGCGTTTAACGTCAAGCTAGCGATTCAGGTCTATTACACCCAGTACGTCCTGAATGACCCCATCCTCCTCTCCTGGATGGGATTTTTCAGCATGGGCTGTATCTTTATTGGCGTCTTTTTAATGCCCATGATGGTCAGACGCTTTGGTAAGAAGAAGGTTTATATCGGCGGCCTGCTGATTTGGATTGCGGGCGATCTACTCAACTACTTCTTTGGCGGCGGGTCGGTCAGTTTTGTTGCTTTCTCCTGTCTGGCCTTCTTTGGTTCGGCGTTCGTCAACAGCCTGAACTGGGCGCTGGTCTCCGACACGGTGGAATATGGTGAATGGCGCACCGGCGTGCGTTCTGAAGGTACTGTGTACACCGGATTTACCTTCTTCCGTAAAGTGTCGCAGGCGCTGGCTGGCTTCTTCCCCGGCTGGATGCTGACCCAGATTGGCTATGTGCCCAACGTGGTGCAATCGGCGGGTACCGTCGAAGGCTTACGCCAGCTGATTTTTATTTATCCGTGCGCGCTAGCGGTGATCACCATCGTGGCGATGGGCTGTTTCTACAACCTTAACGAGAAGATGTATGTCCGTATCGTTGAAGAGATAGAAGCCCGTAAACAACCTGTCTGATAATAATAATGAATAGCGCCCTACGGGGCGTTATTGAGGAGCGATTATGTCTGACCATGATCCGCTAACGCTAAAACTGAGCCTACGGGAAAAATGCGCCTATGGCGTGGGTGACTTCGGCTCAAATTTGATGCTGTGTATCGGCACGCTGTATCTGCTTAAATTTTATACCGATGAACTAGGGATGCCTGCATATTACGGCGGGATCATCTTTCTGGTAGCGAAGTTCTTCACTGCCTTCACCGATATGCTGACCGGCGTATTACTGGACTCGCGGCGTAATATCGGCGCAAAGGGGAAATTCAGGCCTTTTATTCTGTATGCCTCATTCCCCGTCGCGCTGGTCGCCACAGCGCAGTTTTTAGCGACAGATTTTACGCTAACGGTGAAAACGGGGCTGGCGACGGTGCTGTTTATGTTGTTCGGTCTGTTCTATAGCCTGATGAACTGCTCTTACGGGGCGATGGTTCCCGCCATCACTAAAAACCCGCACCAGCGCGCAGAACTCGCCGCGTGGCGACAGGGCGGCGCAACCCTGGGCCTGCTGCTGTGTACCGTTGGCTTTATGCCCATTCAGGCGCTTTTTACAAGTTCACCTTCGCTTGGCTATCTGATTGCTGCGCTGATCTTCTCCGTTTGCGGGTTATTCAGCATGTGGTGGTGCTTTAGCGGGGTGAAAGAGCGCTATATTGAAATCGTACCGGATCATCATAAACCCAGTATTCTCAAGTCATTCTGCGCGATTTTCCGTAACCCTCCTCTGCTGGTGCTGTGTATTGCTAACCTGTGTACGCTGGCGGCATTTAACATCAAGCTGGCGATTCAGGTCTATTACACCCAGTACGTACTGAACGATATCCATCTGCTGTCATGGATGGGCTTTTTCAGTATGGGATGCATTCTGGTGGGTGTTTTTCTTGTCCCCACAACGGTGAAGCGCTTCGGTAAAAAGCAGGTTTACCTGGGTGGACTGGCATTGTGGGCCATAGGCGATGTGCTGAACTTTTTCTGGGGAAGTACATCATTTTTATTTGTGACGTTCTCCTGCATGGCCTTCTTTGGCACTGCCTTCGTTAACAGTCTGAACTGGGCGCTGGTTCCGGATACGGTTGATTACGGTGAGTGGAAAACGGGTATTCGTGCGGAAGGGTCGGTTTATACCGGTTATACCTTTTCACGAAAAATTTCCGCAGCGCTTGCTGGGTTCTTGCCAGGAATTATGCTGACGCAAATTGGTTATATCCCCAATGTTGCGCAAAGTGAAACTACGCTACTCGGTTTACGCCAGCTTATTTTCCTCTGTCCCTGCAGTCTGGCGATTATCGCGGCATTCACTATGGGCTTATTTTACAAGCTCAATGAAAGCCGTTTTGCTTTTATTATCGAGGAAATTGGCCAACGAAAAAAACAACACAACCCGGTATTGTGAATAACTAAAAGACCTCTTTTTTAATTATTGCCGCTCTATCCATTTTAATGGATAGCGGCTCCCCTACGTTAAAAAATGGATTTATTATGAAAAAAATAAACGCGATACTTCTGTTAACCTCTGTTATCTCTACCTCTGCGTTTGCTGGTGCTTATGTGGAAAATCGCGAGGCGTATAACCTTGCATCCGATCAGATGGAGGTCATGCTGCGCGTTGGCTATAACTTTGATATGGGCGCTGGCTTGATGCTCACCAACACCTATACTCTACAACGCAAAGATGAGTTAAAGCATGGCTATAACGAAATCGAAGGCTGGTATCCGCTATTCAGACCAACGGATAAATTAACGATTCAGCCGGGAGGGCTAATTACCGACAAGAGCATTGGCTCCAGCGGTGCGGTTTATCTGGATGTGAATTACAAATTTACCCCATGGTTTAATCTGACCGTGCGTAACCGCTATAATCACAATAACTACAGCTCAACTGACTTAAACGGTGAGCAAGATAATAATGATACCTACGAAGTAGGTACCTATTGGAATTTTATTATCACCGATAAATTCTCTTATACTTTTGAACCACACTATTTTACGCGGGTGAATGACTTTAATAGTAGCAACGGTAAAGACCATCACTGGGAAATTACCAATACCTTCAGGTATCGGATCAATCAAAACTGGCTGCCTTACTTTGAACTACGCTGGCTGGATCGCAATGTGGAGCCGTACCACCGGGAGCAAAACCAGATTCGCGCTGGGGTGAAGTATTTCTTTTAAGTTTTTTAGGCAAAAAAAAGCCGCTGATAATCAGCGGCTTTTTCATAGCAAGAAGCGTTAATTAATCTTCTTTAGAACCACGCATCGCGCGTTTACGATCGTTCTCGGTCAGGTGACGCTTACGAATACGGACAGAAGTCGGAGTGACTTCTACCAGTTCGTCGTCATCGATGAACTCAAGAGCTTGCTCCAGCGTCATTTTCAGTGCCGGAACCAGGGTCGTCGCTTCGTCAGTACCGGAAGCACGCATGTTGGTCAGTTTCTTACCGGTCAGGCAGTTTACAGTCAGGTCGTTAGAACGGCTGTGAATACCGATGATCTGGCCTTCGTAAACTTCGGCACCGTGGCCCAGGAACAGCTTGCCGCGATCCTGCAGGCTGAACAGTGCGAACGCAACCGCTTTACCCTGACCGTTGGAGATCAGTACACCGTTCTGGCGCTGACCCACATCACCCGCACGAACGTCGTCGTAATGGCTGAAGGTGGAGTACAGCAGACCGGTACCGGAGGTCATGGTCATGAATTCTGAACGGAAGCCGATCAGACCACGGCTTGGGATTACGTAGTCAAGACGTACGCGGCCTTTGCCATCTGGATTCATGTTTTTCAGGTCGCCTTTACGCTCGCCCAGTGCCTGCATGACAGACCCCTGGTGCTGCTCTTCGACATCCAGCGTGACGTTTTCGAACGGCTCTTGTTTACGGCCATCGATTTCGCGGAAGATAACTTTCGGACGGGAAACCGCCATCTCGAAACCTTCACGACGCATGTTCTCGATAAGAACAGACAGGTGCAGTTCACCACGGCCAGAAACGCGGAATGCGTCTGCATCCGGGGTTTCTTCAACGCGCAGCGCCACGTTATGTACCAGCTCTTTGTTCAGACGGTCAAGGATCTGACGAGAAGTAACGTACTTACCTTCTTTACCGCAGAACGGAGAGGTGTTAACGCAGAAGAACATAGATACGGTCGGCTCATCGACAGACAGCGCCGGCAGCGCTTCAACATTCTGCGTATCGCAGATGGTATCAGAGATGTTCAGTTCGCCCAGACCAGTGATGGCGATGATGTCGCCCGCTTCCGCGATGTCGCTATCGATACGCTCGAGGCCCAAATGGGTCAGAACTTTACCGACTTTACCGTTACGCGTTTTGCCTTCACTATCAATGATAGTGACTTGCTGGTTCGGCTTAACTTTACCGCGTTTGATGCGGCCGATGCCGATAACACCAACGTAGTTGTTGTAGTCCAGCTGGGAGATTTGCATCTGCAGCGGGCCATCCAGGTCAACGTTCGGAGCCGGAACACGATCGACGATAGTCTGATACAGCGGAGTCATATCTTCAGCCATATCTTCGTGATCCAGACCCGCGATACCATTCAGCGCAGAAGCGTAAACGATAGGGAAGTCCAGCTGTTCGTCGGTGGCGTCGAGGTTAACGAACAGGTCAAATACCTGGTCAACTACCCAATCAGGACGCGCGCCCGGACGGTCAACTTTGTTGATAACAACAATGGGCTTCAGGCCATGAGCAAAGGCTTTTTTGGTCACGAAGCGCGTCTGCGGCATCGGACCATCCATTGCATCAACGACCAACAGAACGGAATCAACCATGGACATAACACGTTCAACTTCACCACCGAAGTCGGCGTGCCCTGGGGTATCAACGATGTTGATACGGTAGTCATTCCATTTGATAGCGGTGTTTTTAGCCAGGATGGTAATCCCGCGCTCTTTCTCCAAATCGTTGGAGTCCATCACTCGCTCTTGAGTTTCGGCACGCGCGTCGAACGTACCGGATTGCTGCAGCAGCTTATCAACCAGGGTAGTTTTACCATGGTCAACGTGCGCGATGATGGCGATATTACGCAAATTTTCGATCACAACTTTGCCTCAGGCATTAGAAATAGCGCGTTATTGTACACGGATTAATCGCAGTACAAAACAGGATCACAAACATCCTCCGCAAACAAGTATTGCAGAGATTCTTTGTGATCGCTTTCACGGAGCGTTAAAAGGGTTATTAAAGGTCAATTGCACCAAATAAGTGCCCAATGTTCACACAAATGCACTATATTGGTGCAATGCATTCATTTTGGTGCAACCCTTTTGCACGATGATGTGCATGATAACGCCTTTTGGGGGCAATTTAAAAGTTGGCACAGATTTCGCTTTATATTTTTTAAGGCAACAACGCCACTTTTGACAGTTAAAAAGTTTTCGTTTCCACGACGACACAGACCAATCCGGGAGAGTTTAAGTATGTCCGCTGAACACGTTTTGACGATGCTGAACGAGCATGAAGTGAAGTTTGTCGATCTGCGCTTCACCGATACTAAAGGTAAAGAACAGCACGTTACTATTCCTTCTCATCAGGTAAATGCCGAATTCTTCGAAGAAGGCAAAATGTTTGATGGCTCCTCGATTGGCGGCTGGAAAGGTATTAACGAATCCGACATGGTTCTGATGCCGGACGCAACCACCGCGCTGATCGACCCGTTCTATGAAGAACCGACTCTGATCATCCGCTGCGATATCCTGGAACCAGGTACGCTGCAGGGCTATGACCGCGACCCGCGCTCCATCGCTAAACGCGCTGAAGAGTATCTGCGCTCTACCGGCCTTGCTGACACCGTGCTGTTCGGGCCAGAACCAGAATTCTTCCTGTTCGACGACATTCGTTTTGGTGCGTCTATCTCCGGTTCCCACGTTGCTATCGATGATATCGAAGGCGCATGGAACTCCTCCACCAAATACGAAGGCGGCAACAAAGGCCACCGTCCGGGCGTGAAAGGCGGTTATTTCCCGGTTCCGCCAGTAGACTCTTCTCAGGATATCCGCTCCACCATGTGTATGATCATGGAAGAGATGGGCCTGGTTGTTGAAGCTCACCACCACGAAGTCGCGACTGCAGGTCAGAACGAAATCGCTACCCGCTTTAATACCATGACCAAAAAAGCGGACGAAATTCAGATCTACAAATATGTTGTACACAACGTCGCACACCGTTTCGGTAAAACAGCGACCTTTATGCCAAAACCAATGTTTGGCGATAACGGTTCCGGTATGCACTGCCATATGTCCCTGTCCAAGAACGGCGTAAACCTGTTCTCCGGCGACAAATACGCAGGCCTGTCTGAACAAGCGCTGTACTACATTGGCGGCGTTATCAAGCACGCTAAAGCGATTAACGCCCTGGCTAACCCGACCACCAACTCCTACAAGCGTCTGGTCCCGGGTTACGAAGCACCGGTTATGCTGGCTTACTCCGCCCGTAACCGTTCCGCTTCTATCCGTATTCCGGTAGTCACCTCTCCGAAAGCACGTCGTATTGAAGTTCGCTTCCCGGACCCGGCAGCTAACCCGTACCTGTGCTTCGCTGCACTGCTGATGGCTGGTCTTGATGGTATCAAGAACAAAATCCATCCGGGCGAAGCAATGGACAAAAACCTGTATGACCTGCCGCCGGAAGAGGCGAAAGAGATCCCACAGGTTGCAGGCTCTCTGGAAGAAGCACTGAATGCGCTGGACGCAGACCGTGAGTTCCTGACCGCTGGCGGCGTATTCACCAACGATGCCATCGATGCTTACATCGCGCTGCGTATCGAAGAAAACGACCGTGTGCGCATGACTCCGCATCCGGTTGAATTCGAACTGTACTACAGCGTCTAATTTTGCTGTAAGTCCGCGGTATTCCATGTTGTGGCGTGGGGTACCAAGGATGTTTTGTTGCCGTGGAAACTTTCAGCCCATCTCAGGATGGGCTTTTTTCTCCACCAACATGCTGATCTCGCGAGCTTTTTACCAATAAAAAGCTATACTGCACTAAAATAGTGCACTCTTATTCAGGAGACTGTCAGATGGCAACAGGCACACTGCCCGATGCTGGGCAGATCCTTAACTCTTTAATCAACAGTATCTTACTGGTCGATGACGACCTGGCGGTGCATTACGCGAACCCGGCGGCTCAGCAGCTGCTGGCACAAAGCTCACGTAAGCTATTCGGCACGCCGCTGCCAGAACTGTTGAGCTATTTCTCGCTGAATATCGGCCTCATGCAGGAGAGCCTGGCTGCGGGCCAGGGTTTTACCGATAACGAAGTCACCCTGGTTATCGATGGCCGCTCGCATATCCTTTCCCTGACCGCGCAACGCCTGCCGGAAGGCTATATTCTGCTGGAAATGGCGCCAATGGATAATCAGCGTCGCCTGAGCCAGGAACAGCTACAGCACGCACAGCAGGTCGCGGCAAGAGACCTGGTTCGCGGTCTGGCCCACGAGATAAAAAACCCGCTGGGTGGCCTGCGCGGCGCAGCGCAGCTACTCAGTAAAGCGCTGCCCGATCCTGCTCTGACGGAATATACCAAAGTCATTATTGAACAGGCCGATCGGCTAAGAAACCTGGTCGATCGTCTACTGGGACCACAGCACCCCGGGATGCACGTAACGGAAAGCATCCATAAAGTTGCTGAGCGGGTGGTAAAGCTGGTGTCAATGGAACTACCAGATAACGTCAAACTGGTTCGCGACTATGACCCTAGCCTGCCGGAGCTCCCGCATGACCCGGACCAAATTGAACAGGTGTTGCTGAATATCGTGCGTAATGCGCTGCAGGCGCTGGGACCGGAGGGTGGCGAGATAACTCTTCGCACCCGGACAGCCTTTCAGCTAACCCTGCACGGCGTGCGTTACCGTCTCGCCGCGCGTATTGACGTTGAAGATAACGGCCCAGGGATCCCGTCCCATTTACAGGATACGCTGTTTTATCCGATGGTGAGCGGGCGTGAAGGCGGTACCGGACTCGGACTGTCGATTGCCCGCAGCCTTATCGATCAGCACTCCGGAAAAATTGAATTCACCAGTTGGCCAGGGCATACCGAATTCTCGGTGTACCTGCCTATTCGGAAGTAGAGGTGTTTATGCAACGAGGGATAGCATGGATCGTGGACGACGATAGCTCCATCCGTTGGGTGCTTGAACGCGCGCTCACCGGGGCAGGCTTAAGTTGTACAACATTTGAAAGTGGCAACGAGGTGCTTGATGCCCTCACCACCAAAACCCCGGATGTGCTGCTGTCTGATATCCGCATGCCGGGAATGGATGGACTGGCGCTACTAAAGCAGATTAAGCAGCGTCATCCGATGCTCCCGGTCATCATAATGACGGCGCATTCGGATCTGGACGCCGCGGTCAGCGCTTATCAGCAAGGCGCTTTTGATTATCTGCCAAAACCGTTTGATATCGATGAAGCGGTGGCGCTGGTTGACCGCGCAATTAGCCACTATCAGGAACAGCAGCAGCCGCGTAATGCGCCGATAAGCAGCCCAACGGCCGATATTATCGGCGAAGCGCCGGCAATGCAGGACGTCTTTCGCATCATTGGTCGTCTGTCACGCTCTTCAATCAGCGTCCTGATCAACGGCGAGTCCGGTACCGGTAAAGAGCTGGTTGCCCATGCTCTCCACCGCCATAGCCCGCGAGCCAAGGCACCGTTTATCGCGCTGAATATGGCGGCAATTCCTAAAGATTTAATTGAGTCAGAACTGTTCGGCCACGAGAAAGGGGCATTTACCGGCGCCAATACCGTGCGTCAGGGACGTTTTGAGCAGGCTGACGGCGGCACGCTGTTCCTTGATGAGATCGGCGATATGCCGCTGGACGTACAGACTCGTCTGCTGCGCGTTCTGGCCGATGGCCAGTTTTATCGCGTAGGCGGTTATGCGCCCGTGAAAGTGGATGTACGCATTATTGCTGCCACCCATCAGAACCTTGAACTGCGCGTACAGGAAGGAAAATTCCGCGAGGACTTATTCCACCGCCTGAACGTGATTCGCGTTCATCTGCCGCCTTTGCGCGAGCGCCGGGAAGATATTCCTCGTCTGGCGAGGCATTTCCTGCAAATTGCCGCCCGTGAGCTGGGCGTTGAGGCTAAGCTTCTGCATCCGGAAACCGAGATGGCGTTAACCCGACTAGCCTGGCCCGGTAACGTGCGTCAACTGGAAAACACCTGCCGCTGGCTGACGGTGATGGCCGCAGGTCAGGAGGTTCTGACTCAGGATCTTCCCAGCGAGCTGTTTGAAACCGCGATACCGGATAATCCAACGCAAATGCTACCGGATAGCTGGGCCACGCTGCTGGGGCAATGGGCCGATCGCGCCTTACGTTCCGGTCATCAAAACCTACTATCGGAAGCACAGCCGGAGATGGAGCGCACGCTACTGACTACCGCGTTACGCCATACTCAGGGGCATAAACAAGAGGCAGCTCGTCTGCTAGGCTGGGGGCGTAACACTCTGACACGTAAGCTAAAAGAGTTAGGGATGGAGTAGCGAAGCAGCGGCGTGTAAAAAATAGCCGTCCAGCGCAAACTGCTGCTATTTTGTACTTTACTGTTGCAATGCGTTGAGTATGATCGTGCCCGGAAAGACGGGGGAAAATCATGCTTGAATCACTTATAAATATTATATCGAGCGGCGTCGCAGCCGGTCATACACCGCAGACGGCAGTAGCTGCTGTTCTGTGCGCGGCGATGGTTGGTCTGTTTAGCTGATGATTAACCCTCTCCTTTTCCGGAGAGGGTTAATTGCTTATATCACGCGAGAAAACTGCTGCATCCGCGCTTTCTGGCGCAGATAAGCATCAAAGCACATGCAGATGTTGCGGATCAGTAGCCGACCTTTTGGTGTAACCTGAATGCCTTTTTCATCTACATCCACCAGCCCATCATTGGCCAGCGGTGCCAACAATTTCATATCTTCGGCAAAGTAGTCATCGAAGGTAAGATCCCACTGCGCTTCTACCGCCGCAAAATCGAGACGGAAGTTACAAATCAGCGCTTTAATCACATCGCGACGAATACAATCATCACGTGTCAACGCGATGCCGCGCCACAGCGCCGTTCCGGTTTCATCAACCTGTTGGTAATACTGCTTCAGCTCCTTCTGGTTCTGCGCATAGCAATCGCCAATCATGCTGATCGCCGACACCCCCATGCCCAGCAGGTCAGTATCCCCTTGAGTGGTGTACCCCTGGAAGTTGCGATGCAGGATACCTTCACGTTGGGCTATCGCCAGCTCATCATCCGGACGAGCAAAATGGTCCATGCCGATAAACTGATATCCCGCCGTCGTCAGCGAATCGATAGTCTCCTGCAGGATATCCAGCTTTTGCTCTGCAGAAGGCAAATCGGCATCCTTGATTTTTCTCTGTGCGGCAAAGAGCGTCGGCAAATGCGCATAGTTGAACACGCTCAGACGATCGGGATTGAGCTCCGCCACTTTTTGTAACGTAAAGGCAAAGCTCTGCGGCGTCTGTTTTGGCAGACCGTAAATCAGGTCGATATTGGTGGAGGTAAAGCCAATATCGCGCGCATGGTTGAGCAACGCGAAGATAAACGCTTCATCCTGCTCACGGTTTACCAGGCGCTGCACTTCTTTGTTGAAGTCCTGTACGCCCATACTCAAGCGGTTGAAGCCTTCAGCGCGTAAATGATCCAGTACATCAAGCTCAATTTCTCGCGGATCGACCTCAATGGAGATCTCTGCATCAGCGTTGAAATTGAAATGGGTACGCAGCAGGCTCATCAGGCGGCTAATTTGCGCCTTATTTAAATACGTCGGCGTACCGCCGCCCCAGTGCAGTTGATTTACCTGGCGGCCAGTAAAAAGCGGCGCGCGATGGATTATCTCCTGCTCAAGGACATCCAGATACTGATCGGCTTTATGCTGCTGGCGGGTGACGATTTTATTGCAGCCGCAGAAATAGCAGAGTTTATGGCAAAACGGGATATGCACATACAGCGATAGGGGACGCTGCGGGTAGCGGGCAACCGCCGCGTCAAATTCAGCAGCGCCGAATTCTGGAGAAAACTCCAGCGCGGTGGGGTACGAAGTATAACGCGGCCCGGAATAGTTATATTTTTGGATCAGGGCCAGATCCCAGTCGATTAACTGCACAGACATGCTCACTCCTTCCGATGGTGCCGCCGGCGGGTACGCCGCTCCGGCCCAACCGCACCTCGGGTAATGAGCCGGTTGCGCAGCCATTTCTGACGCCGCGACAACCGTCGTAGTTTAACGAATAACCACAGCAGATAACATATAACCAGAAGGGTTATAAGCAGGACCGGGAATCCGATGGGATGCAAACGCTAGTTTCCACCCTTCAGCAGGCGCATCATATCTTCTTTACGCTCTTCCTCTTCTTCATCTTCGTCATCATCGTAGGAGAGGCCCAGCTGCTGCATCAGCTCATCAATACGATCCAGTTTGGCATCAACCCACGCCTGCTCTTCAGCATTAAGGGTACCGCCCTCTTCCAGACGTTCCAGCAACGCGTCCAGGCGCTCATCGTTCTCCAGCAAATCCAGCTCAGCCTGCGGTGAAGTCATAGGTTTCTCGCTCTTCGGTTTATGCTGCTTAATCGCCGGGGCACTTTCAGTCACGCCCAGCGGGATTGGTTTTTTACTGCCAATTCGGGAGTCTTGTTGTTGACTCTGTTTTTTATTCGCTAAAGCGGCATCACTACCGGTCGCACGGCTACCTGCCGGATGGCCACGATGCTTCTTCTGATGCTTACGCTCGCGAGCTTCCTGATTCAATTCTTCACGCGTTTTGCGATTCTTTTTGCCGCGAGGTACAGATGTCGGTTTTTTCATGATGTGTGATCTTATGCCGTTTTCTTCAGTATAGAATTGAGGCGGAATCTAGCAGAAAGCAAGCAAAGAAAAAAGGCGACAGATTACTCTGTCGCCTTTTTCCGCACTGACAACCCTTATGGGTTTCTACTTTCCATGTTAGCTAACGACACACCCTGTCTTTCCCTTAGCTACCTACAATCCCTGTAACATCCATTTCCTTTTAAAACGTCTCCAGACGTTTGTCATCCTGACAATCCGTAGTCCTCGCCTCCTGGCGCTTCCTGACTCCTCGTCCTGAGTCACAATCCTGTTAGCATCCTCGCCCTTGACGACTACTTTACTGATTTGAGGAAAACCTACAACCAACTGCACAGTAAAAAAGCATATTTGAGAATTTTCGCGGAAGTTAACCAAATGATTTATTTAGTATTGTATTTTTTACATTCAGTTTTTTCTCACAAATTTCTTATATGTGCTATAGCCAATGTCTCACAAAGACTGTGGCTTTTGCTTACACCACCGGGTGCGGTAAAAACAGCCTTTTTCTGTTGTTCAGGTATAATCCCCGCCATAGCCCTGATTTAACGGAGACGACCGTCTTGACCAACTGGAATTATCAACAGACGCATTTTGTCACTAGCGCACCGGATATCCGCCATCTTCCCGCTGATACCGGCATTGAAGTGGCATTCGCTGGCCGCTCCAATGCGGGCAAATCCAGCGCCCTGAACACGCTGACCAATCAGAAAAACCTGGCGCGCACTTCCAGGACGCCAGGACGCACACAGCTTATCAACCTGTTTGAGGTCGCTGAGGGAAAAAGACTGGTCGACCTTCCGGGTTATGGTTACGCGCAGGTTCCGGAAGAGATGAAGATCAAATGGCAGCGTGCGCTGGGGGAATACCTGGAAAAACGGCTGTGCCTGAAAGGGTTAGTTGTACTAATGGATATCCGTCACCCGCTTAAAGATCTCGATCAGCAGATGATCCAATGGGCCGTGGAAAGTGAGATCCCTGTTCTGGTGTTGCTGACGAAGGCCGATAAGCTGGCCAGCGGAGCGCGTAAAGCGCAGACCAATATGGTTCGTGAGGCGGTAACCGCTTTTAACGGAGATGTGCAGGTTGAAGCGTTCTCTTCCCTGAAGAAGCAGGGGGTGGATAAACTGCGCCAGAAGCTGGACAGCTGGTATAACGATATTCCACCTCAGGAAGAGCCTGAAGCCGGCGAATAATTTCGCTAATTATCCCGGATAGCGGCGCGTGGCGCCTTATTCGGGATGCTCGCCTTATCGACCTCAGTACGCAAAACTTTTCTTTCGCGCAATAAAAAACGCCCCGGTCATAAATGACCGGGGCGGCTAAAATATTCAGCCAAATCCGATTACGTGAAGTAAAAGGTCTGAAAGATAGAACATCTTACCTCTGTACCCTACGTCTTTAACTCTACTCTTCTTTCGGTCACGGATAAAGCATTTTTTGTAGTTTTTTTTCACTCTTTACATAGCAAATTCAAATGATCATCACAAAACGCGATAAGTTATGTTACTCACTTACAAAAAATGACCTTAGCCGCCGAATACTTAGTGCGCTTGATCCCAGTTTTCCCCACTTCCGACTTCCACCAGCAGCGGAACGGCCAGAGTCGTGCAGCTTTCCATCAGCTCGTGGATCTTTTTCGCCACGGCTTCAAGATCGTCTTTATACACTTCAAAGACCAATTCATCGTGTACCTGCATGATCATCCGCACGCGCGGTTTTTCACTTAATAACCAGCTATCTACAGCAATCATTGCGCGTTTAATAATATCAGCAGCGGTACCCTGCATCGGGGCGTTGATCGCCGCGCGCTCGGCACCAGCGCGACGCGCGCCATTGCTGGATTTGATATCCGGCAGATAGAGACGGCGACCATCAAGCGTTTCAACATATCCCTGCTCTTTTGCCTGAGTACGCGTGCGCTCCATATACTCCAGCACGCCCGGATAGCGTTCAAAGTAGAGATCCATGTACTTTTGCGCTTCTTTGCGCGGGATATTGAGCTGTCGGGCAAGACCAAATGCGCTCATGCCGTAAATCAGGCCAAAGTTGATAGCTTTAGCGCTGCGACGCTGTTCGCTGCTCACGCTTTCAAGCGGCAAACCAAAAACCTCTGCCGCAGTCGCACGGTGGATATCTTTCCCCTCCGCAAACGCGGTTAGCAGGCCGTTATCGCGCGACAGGTGCGCCATAATGCGCAATTCAATTTGCGAGTAGTCGGCGGAAACAATGAGATAATCTTCCGGAGCAATAAACGCCTGACGAATACGGCGTCCCTCTTCGTTACGTACCGGAATATTCTGCAGGTTCGGATCGGTAGACGATAGACGCCCCGTTGCGGTAACCGCTTGATGATAGGAAGTATGTACCCGGCCCGTTTTCGGGTTAATCATTAACGGCAGCTTATCGGTATAGGTCGACTTGAGCTTTGCCAGGCCACGATATTCAAGGATGACTTTAGGCAGCGGATAGTCCAGCGCCAACTCTTCCAGAACCTCTTCCGATGTCGATGGCGCGCCGCCAGGCGTTTTCTTCAGTGGCTTAATCCCTTGTTTCTCAAACAGGATAGTTTGCAGCTGCTTCGGCGAAGAGAGATTAAATTCTTCACCGGCGATTTCATAGGCCTTTTGCTCCAGCTCAATCAGTCTCTTAGCGATTTCCTGAGAATGCGCATGTAGCACCGTCGGATCAATCTTCACACCGTTGCGCTCGACGCGGGAGAGTACCGGCACCAGCGGCATTTCGATATTTTTAAATACGTTCAGCGGCCCTTCACTTTGCTGAAGCTTCGGCCACATTTTCAAATGCAGCTGCAAAGTGACATCAGCATCTTCCGCCGCATAGCGACCCGCTTCTTCCAGCGCGATTTGGTTGAATGTGAGCTGGTTCTTACCTTTTCCGGCAATCTCTTCAAAGGTAATAGTTTTGTGCTTCAGCCAACGTTCGGAGAGGCTATCCATATCATGGCGACCCGCCACGCTATCGAGAATATAGGATTCAAGCATGGTATCGAAGGCAATACCGCGCAGTTCAATGCCATAGTTGGCCAGGATACCGCGGTCATACTTGAGGTTTTGCCCAACCTTCAGAGCATTGTCATCTTCCAGAAGCGGTCTCAGCAGTTCCAGGACGCGATCCCGTGGGATTTGATCTGGGGCATCCAGATAATCGTGGGCGACCGGAACATAGGCCGCAATACCCGGCTCAACGGCGAATGACAGACCGACCATATTAGCCGAGACGTTATCAAGGCTGTCGGTCTCGGTATCAAAAGCAAAGAGCGGCGCTTTCTTTAGCTTTTCGATCCACATCGTCAGCGTCTCTTCATCGAGAATCGTGACATAGTTTTCAGAGGAGAGAGCTGTCGCCGTTTCCTCTTGTGTATCGCTCGTATCAGCAACTGCCTCTACCGGCTTCGCCGCTGGCTTAGAGCCTTTTGCCTGCATCCACTTGCCGGATTCAACATCAGTTATCCAGCGTTTGAATTCATATTTTTTAAACAGCGTCAGCAGTTCATCGGCAACAGGTTGTTCGACCTGCAGTTCTTTACAGCCCAGCTCCAGCTCAACATCCGTTTTAATCGTCGCCAGCTGATAGGAGAGGTATGCCACCTCTTTATTTTGTTCCAGCTTCGCTGCCATCGTTTTAGCACCACGGAAGCTCAGCGCGGCGATTTTTTCAGGCTCAGCATATAACGTATCAAGACCGCCCAGTCCCTGTAGCAATGCCTGCGCAGTCTTTTCTCCCACGCCCGGCACGCCAGGAATGTTGTCCGATGAATCCCCCATCAGAGCAAGGAAATCGATAATTAGCTCCGGCGGTACGCCGTATTTCGTCACAACTTCATCCGGGCCAAGGATGGTATTGGTCATAGTGTTAATCAGGGTAATACCTGGTGTAACCAACTGAGCCATATCTTTATCACCGGTACTGATCAGCACCGGACGGCCCATCTTTTCGGCTTCACGTGCCAGAGTACCAATGACATCGTCGGCTTCTACGCCGGGAACAGCCATCAGCGGTAAACCCATCGCTTTCACCATGGCATGCAACGGCTCGATCTGCGCACGTAGATCGTCCGGCATCGGCGGACGATGAGATTTATAGTGCTCAAACAGTTCATCACGGAAAGTCTTTCCCTTGGCATCAAAAACGACGACCGCATGGGTCGGTTGATACTGCAGGATCAGGCTTCGCAGCATATTCAGTACGCCATACATTGCGCCTGTCGGCTCGCCTGCGCTGTTGGTCAACGGGGGAAACGCGTGATATGCCCGATAAAGGTAAGAGGAGCCGTCAACGAGGATGAGAGGGTTTTCTGGGATCTGAACCATAATTTCCGTGCCTGTTTATCAGATTATCGGTAAAGGATGCCACAGACGGGCATTAAATCCTGAATTTTTCCCGCATTTCGTCGAAAAGATTCATTGATCCTGACGATCGCGCCATCACTTAATCTGTGGATAACTTTGTGAATAGTTTTATAACGATAACCAAACAATCATTAATAAAATAGTCTAAACGTAAATTAACACATATTTATCATGGCGTTACAAACACATAGCTGACTTTAATATCGTCCTGGTGACTCAATGTTCCATGTGGATATAAGATCCGAAAATTTTTCTATTCTGGTAAGACCCGTCATTTGCTGTATTTTCTGGTAAAATCAGCCTCTTGCGCTGTTTAAATGCGTTCTTTGTCAGTCTAACTTTCTGAATAAATTAACTATGTCGAGATTACTCGCCGCGATAACGCTCCCGCTGAGTATCGCCCTTACCATCGTAGTCACCATAGTCTGCTCCGTGCCAATAATCGTCGCCGGGCTGATTAAACTTCTTGTGCCTATTCCTGCGGTCTGGCGCTCGATCTCTGTTTTCTGCAATTTCATGATGTATTGCTGGTGTGAAGGGCTCGCGCTACTGCTATACCTTAATCCCTGGCTAAAATGGGATGTTCAGGGCCTCGAAGGCCTGAATAAGAAAAACTGGTATCTACTTATCAGCAATCACCATAGTTGGGCAGATATCGTGGTGCTTTGCGTACTGTTTCGCAAACATATCCCAATGAATAAATACTTCCTCAAACAGCAACTCGCGTGGGTGCCGTTCATTGGGTTGGCCTGCTGGGCGCTGGATATGCCTTTTATGCGTCGCTACTCCCGGAGCTATTTAATTCGCCATCCAGAACGCCGTGGCAAAGATGTTGAGACCACTCGTCGTTCCTGTGAGAAGTTTCGCTCTCACCCAACAACCATCGTTAACTTTGTTGAAGGTTCACGCTTTACTGAAGAAAAACAGCATCAAACTCGCTCGCCTTACAATAACTTATTAGCGCCAAAAGCTGCGGGCATCGCTATGGCATTAAGCGTGCTGGGTTCACAGTTTGATAAGCTGCTTAATGTGACGTTATGTTATCCGGAGAACAACCAAAGGCCGTTTTACGACATGCTAAGCGGCCGACTGACGCGGATTGTCGTACGTATCAATCTCGAACCTGTTGCTGAAGATCTGCATGGCGACTACGTGAATGACAAAAACTTTAAGCGCCGCTTTCAGCGCTGGCTAAATTCACTGTGGGAAGAAAAAGACCGTCAGCTCACGGAGATAATGCATCGGAAAGAAAAGTGATTTTGAGGGTAGAATACAACAACGCCGGTCAATGACCGGCGTTTGTTTTTTTATTTCTTCTCAACTAACTGCTTAACAGTATCGGCATACTGAGCAACAAATGCATCCATGTTGCTGGTATCCATCCCCTGCGGGTTGAGCTGATATTTACCGTTGACATACATTGCTGGTACACCCTGCAGCTGGAAGTCAGCGGCAGCTTTCTCCTGCTGAGCAACCAGGGATTTCACCACGAAGCTGTTCCATGCAGCATCGTAATCTTCACCTTTCACACCGGCATCAACGAAGACCTTGCGGATATCGGCTACGGTCTGCACAGTCTGATTTTTCTGTACCGCTTCAAACATCGGAATGGTGATCTTATCTTCCACACCCAGCGCCATTGCTACGGCCCACGCCTGAGTCAGGTCCTTGCCTAGCGGGCCCAGGAACTCAACGTGGTATTTAGTCATTTTGACGCCTTCAGGCAGCTTTTTCTTCACGTTATCTGACACATGAAGCACTTCTTCGAACTGGTAGCAGTGCGGGCAGTAGAACGAGAAGAACTCGAGCACCTGAGGCTCGCCAGCAACTGGCTTATCAAGGGTAATGTACTGCTTACCGTCGGTGATCTGGGCAGCGGATGCACTAAAAGCCAGAATCATACCAGCCAGCGCCAGCCAAATTTTTTTCATGATTAACTCTCTCCTGGATATATCACATTAATACATTGGCGTTAACTGAAGAGGGGGTTCCTGCAGAACCTTCACCTGCTCAAGAAAAGTTGTTGTCTGCCCGCGCCAGTAATCTTCCCCGGTTAACCATGGGAAGTTTATGGGAAAAGCAGGATCGTCCCAGCGCCTTAACAGCCACGCCAGATAATAAACTAACCGCATTGCGCGTAAAGGTTCGATGAGGGCGATTTCATCTATATTGAAAGAGCTAAACTCTTCATATGCCTCAATGATCATCTCAAGCTGTATTCGCTGCTCGGATTTATCGCCGTTCAACAGCATCCAGAGATCCTGGATAGCGGGGCCATTGCGTGAATCATCTAAATCAACAAACAGAGGGCCATCGCGCCAAAGGATGTTTCCTGCATGGCAATCACCGTGCAAACGTAAAATATTAGCGCGCCCGTGCCATTGCGCCATTACCGCATCGATCAGCTTATCGGTAGCGTTGAGAAAAGCTTCTTTCAGGCTAGCAGGTATTAGTGGTGAAAGCTCAAAGACCTGCCGTGGCTCAAGCAGATACTCCTGAGTACCCATTTCCGGACGAGCGACAAAACGCTGCTTGCGACCCGTTTGATGCATGCGGCCAAGATAGCGCCCAACCCATTCCATCTGATCGAGATTATCCGCTTCAAACTGACGCCCCCCCAGGCTTGGAAACACCGCGAAAAAGAACCCCTGATGCTGGTGAAGGGTACTTTCGTTAAACGACAATGGCGCAGCAACGGGTACTTCGTCCTGAACGAGCTGAAGGGAAAACTGATGTTCTTCGAGGATTTGTTCAGCGGACCAGCGCTCAGGACGATAAAACTTCACCACATAGCGGCGACGATCTTCGTCCTGAAACTGGTAAACGCGGTTCTCATAGCTGTTTAGCGGGGTAAGACCGGAATCTACCCGCATTCCCTGATCAAATAAACCATCAATGATGGTATCCGGGTGAAGCGTCTGAAAAGTGAAGGCCTTATCGTGCATCCTGACTTCCGATAATCGTACGAATGATTCAGGATATCATCTCATTGCCCCTTCCGCGGCAGCGCTTACAACCTTTTACTCTTTAATCACACCGCGAGCGCGTAACAATGCGGTTTTGAAATCTTCTTCATAATCTTTCTGAATACCAGGAATAACGGCCTCTTTTTCAGAGTCGCGCATTTTTAGATGATAAATCAGAATATCATCGGAAAGATCGCTCAATTCGCCAACATAACCGGCTTCTTTCGCCAGTTTTTGCAAGAATTGAATTAAATTCAGTTCAGGTTCTTTCTGCCAGGCTGGCTGGAGGAGTTCAATGACTTCATTCAGGCGTTTACATTTCATAGCTATGCTCCTTACTCTTGATAAGAACACGTTAGCAGGGACAATCCCACAATGAAAGAGGCGATATTGATATGCAAGTCAGGGTAATAACCGGTGTTGTGCTGGCGGGAGGAAGAGCCACACGCATGGGTGGGATAGATAAAGGATTGCAGCGGCTAAATGGTAAAGCCTTGTGGCGTCACGTCGCCGACTCGCTAGAACCTCAGGTAACAAACCTGGTGATTAGCGCTAACCGCAATCTTGATAGCTGGCAAAGCAGCGGCTACCCGATTATTACCGACAGCCTGAACGACTTCCCTGGCCCACTGGCCGGGATGCTCTCCGTTATGCAACAAATCGAGAGCGAGTGGTTTTTGTTTTGCCCGTGCGATACGCCATTTATCCCCTCATTTCTTGCCGAGCGCTTAATACAGCAGAAAAAATCATCCCCGGTCGTTTGGGTTCATGATGGTGAGCGCGACCATCCGGCTATTGCTTTAGTTAATCGAGAGGTGATTGCAGAACTGGAAATCTATCTGGCCGGGGGAGAGCGGCGAGTAATGGTATTCATGCGTAAGATTGGTGGGCATAGTGTTGATTTCAGCGATGTAAAATCAGCCTTTATTAACGTAAACACTCTTAACGATTTGCAGAGTATGCAGGTGCAATCATGATTCCTCTTTTGGCTATCTCTGCCTGGAGCGGTACAGGTAAAACAACGTTGTTGAAGGCGCTGATCCCGGCATTATGTGCTGAAGGTCTACGCCCGGGGCTCATTAAACATACTCACCATGATATGGACGTGGATAAACCCGGCAAAGATAGCTATGAGCTACGTAAAGCCGGGGCTGCTCAGACAATTGTCGCCAGTTCACAACGCTGGGCATTAATGACGGAAACACCTGATGAACCAACTCTGGACCTTGTCTGGCTGGTGAGCAGAATGGACGCATCAACGTTAGATTTAGTGCTAGTTGAAGGTTTTAAGCATGAATCTGTGCCAAAAATTCTGCTTTATCGGCAAAAAAACGGACATAGCTTAGAAGAGTTGGTGTTTGACGAGCACGTGATTGCGATAGCCAGTGATATTCCTGTCGAAACATCACTTCCACTGTTAGATCTGAATGATATTCAGCAGATAGTCACTTTTATTATGCAGTGGTTAAAGAGGCTTAAATAAGCATCCGGTAGATATTTCAGATATAGCCATGTGCAATTATCCTGATATATTTATCGCTATTTGCGGACTATAAAAACGCAAAAAGCCCATCCGTCAGGATGGGCTCTTCACTTGATTGATGCCTGGCAGTTCCCTACTCTCACATGGGGAGACCCCACACTACCATCGGCGCTACGGCGTTTCACTTCTGAGTTCGGCATGGGGTCAGGTGGGACCACCGCGCTAC
>NZ_CABGGS010000007.1:0-95156 GCF_902158555.1 Klebsiella spallanzanii
CGGGCGTATTCGACAAACATCAGGAAGGTGGAGGTGTACGGCAGGAAACCGCCGTGCAGCGCAATACCGTTAGCGATAGCGGTCATACCGAATTCACGCACGCCGTAATGGATGTAGTTACCGGCGGTGTCTTCGTTAATCGCTTTAGAGCCGGACCACAGGGTCAGGTTACTTGGCGCCAGGTCAGCGGAGCCGCCGAGGAATTCAGGCAGCAGCGGACCGAAAGCTTCGATCGCATTCTGGGACGCTTTACGGCTGGCGATTTTGGATGGATTCGCCTGCAGCTTCGCGATGAATTCATTCGCTTTCGCGTCGAAGTCAGCCGGCATATCACCTTTCATACGACGGGTGAATTCTGCCGCTTCCTGCGGGAAGGCTTTAGCGTAGGCGGCGAATTTCTCGTTCCACGCGGACTCTTTTGCCTGACCGGCTTCTTTCGCATCCCACTGCGCATAGATGTCGGACGGGATTTCGAATGCCGGATGTTTCCAGCCGAGCGCTTCGCGGGTCAGCGCGATCTCTGCGTCGCCCAACGGCGCGCCGTGGGAGTCGTGAGTACCGGCTTTGTTCGGCGAACCGAAACCAATGATGGTTTTACACATCAGCAGGGACGGTTTGTCGGTAACTGCACGCGCTTCTTCCACCGCGCGTTTAATCGAGTCAGCATCGTGACCGTCCACGCCGCGCACCACGTGCCAGCCGTAGGCTTCGAAGCGTTTTGCGGTATCGTCGGTGAACCAGCCTTCAACATGACCGTCGATGGAGATGCCGTTGTCGTCATAGAACGCCACCAGTTTGCCAAGCTTCAGGGTACCGGCCAGAGAACATACCTCGTGAGAGATACCTTCCATCATGCAGCCATCGCCCATAAACGCGTAAGTGAAGTGGTCAACAATGTCGTGGCCCGGACGGTTGAACTGCGCCGCCAGGGTTTTCTCCGCAATCGCCATCCCCACCGCATTGGCAATACCCTGACCCAGCGGACCGGTCGTGGTTTCAACACCCGGTGTATAGCCCACTTCCGGGTGGCCCGGCGTTTTAGAATGCAGCTGGCGGAAGCCCTGCAAATCGTTCAGCGAAACATCGTAGCCCGTCAGATGCAGCAGGCTGTAAATCAGCATCGAGCCGTGACCGTTGGAGAGAATAAAGCGGTCACGATCGGCCCATGCCGGGTTGTTCGGGTTGTGCCGCAGGAAGTCCCGCCACAGGACCTCCGCAATATCCGCCATCCCCATCGGCGCGCCGGGGTGGCCGGAGTTGGCCTTCTGTACTGCGTCCATACTCAAGGCGCGCAGCGCGTTGGCGCACAGACGGCGGGTAGTATTCGTTGTGTTCATCAGGATATTCCCCACGCCTTACAGCATCTGCTGAATCTGTTTTTCCAGTTTGACCTGATCGACGGCGAACAACCGGATCCCTTCCGCCAGTTTATCCACTGCCATGGGGTCCTGATTATGCAACCAGAGGAACTCCGCCTGGGTCATCGGGCTGGGGCGGGTTTCCGTCACGTTGCCTGGCACCAACTGACGGGTCAGCGCACCTTCGCTGGCAGCCAGCTCATCAAGCAGCGCCGGGGAGATGGTCAGACGGTCGCAGCCTGCCAGCGCCTGGATCTGCTCGATACGGCGGAAACTGGCCCCCATCACCACGGTGTCGTAGCCGTGAGACTTGTAGTACTGATAAATCTGGCGTACGGAAACCACGCCCGGATCGCGGTCCACCTGATACTCCGCCTGTGGCTGATTTTTCTGATACCAGTCGTAAATTCGCCCGACAAACGGCGAGATTAAAAAGACGCCCGCTTCGGCGCAGGCCCGCGCCTGAGCAAAAGAGAACAGCAGGGTCAGGTTGCAGTTGATGCCGCTCTGCTCCAGCTCTTCAGCAGCGCGAATACCCTCCCAGGTGGCGGCAAGCTTGATTAAGATACGCTCCGGCCCAATGCCGTTTTTTTCGTACATCTGAATAAGCTTGCGCGCTTTCGACACGCACATCCCGCGATCCCATGCAAAACGGGCATCAACTTCGGTGGAAATACGCCCCGGCACGTGGCGCAGCACTTCGCTGCCGATATCCACCGCGACCTGGTCGCAGGCGTTAATCAACTGCGTTTCCGCGCTGCCGCCCTGCTGACGGGCCTTGCCGATAGCGTCGGCAATCAGCGCCTGATACTGCGGCAGCTGTGCGGCCTTGAGCACCAGCGAAGGGTTAGTCGTGGCATCCTGCGGGGCAAACTTTTTAATCGATTCAATATCGCCGGTATCGGCAACAACCGTGGTGTATTTTTTCAGCTCGTCTAACTGGCTCATAGTCTGTTCCTTATATTACGACTGCGGATATTAATCTCTGGCGTGCTGGTGTTCGTAATAATCGATACGCTCTACTTTCGATGCAGAGCCGCCGCCTTCATATTCGGATTCAAGCCATGCCTGAATAATTTTTTTACCCAGTTCCGGGCCAATTACGCGAGCCCCAAGGGTAATAATCTGCGCATTATTACTTTTGCGCGCCCGTTCTGCAGAGAAGGTATCGTGGCACTGGGCCGCACGAACGCCCGGCACTTTATTCGCCACAATGCTCATCCCGATGCCGGTGCCGCAAATTAAAATGCCGCGATCGTGCTCGCCCTGCTTAATCGACATCGCCACCGCATGGGCAACATCCGGATAGACCGTACTGCCCTGGCGTTTATCGCTGCTGTAATCCGCGACGTTAATTCCCTGCCCATTCAGATAAGCGACGATAGCGTCGCGGAAAGCATAGGCGGCATCATCCGCACCAATAGCGATTGTTTTCATGGTAGTTTCCTTAATTTAACAGTACGTCTTAATTCAGTTTTAATTCAGATTCTGGTAGAAAGAAATTCGGTCGCCAGTTTGGATATATTGTGGTGATTCACCACAAAGATGTACCGTCCCTGGTAATTCAGCAGTTATAGCGCCATCAAAATTCAAGGTGACATGGCCAAGCTGTTTTAAATTCGCCGTTGCAACACTACCTACCGCCGTCACCCGATAAATAACCTCATTTATTTTCATTATCTGTCCGGGTGATAATTCAGCCGTCAGCTCACTGCCCTGGTGTACGGCGCAATACATCGCAATATCGTCAGGAACGGAATCCGAGAATAAGATCAGTTTCTGCTCCTGTAGGTAGTTTTCGACATATTCGCCAACAGCCGTGATAAGTAATGTATACAACGGCACAATCATATTATTTGTTTCCTTTTGCGGCATGAGAAGATAATGCCACCTTCTCTTCACTCTCTTCTTTTTTTACCGGTTCAACGGCCGGGGCGCGCTTTTTCAGACGTTTATCGAACCAGGCCACCAGTATCGGTGCGGTGATCATGGTGATAATGCTCGCCGTCGCCAACTGCGCGGTGGCGGCATCAACGTACATCGCCAAAGAAGGGTCGGCCTGTGCCACCATCGCCGGGGTCAGCGCCGAACTGGCGGCAGTCGTCCCCAACGCGGCGCCCAGCGCCGTTTTCTTCTTCAGGAACAGGTTGTAGATAAAGTAGAACACAATGCCGGTTATCGCAGAGATAATACCCAGTAAGATCCCGGACAAACCGGCGGTAAAGACCGTATTGATACTGGAGTTTGCGCCGATAGCAAACGACATAATAATGATGATCAGCGGTTGAGCGGCGGCGCACAGCTGCTTGAAGCGCTCATCAAGGTTGCCCCACAACATGCCAATCAGCAGAGGGATCAGCATCGACAACAGCGCGGCGAAGGGAATATTAGCCAACCCGCTGACGCCCAGTACCATCATGGTCACGAACGGACCATCTTTGACGCAGAAGACCGAGATTGCCCCGGCATCGCTGGCATCGCCGTAGTTACTGCACAGCGCGATATACAGCGAGCTATTGGAGCTGGTTAAGCAGGCAATCAGCGCCAGCGTCGAGATGCCAAGAAAACCATTAGGGCCAAACATCGCCCCTGCGGCCCACACGGCCAGCGCACCGGCAAGGCATTTAAGGAACAACAGCACCGCGCCTTTATAGAGTGGCAGCCCGGCCTGGCGGATATTAATTGATGTGCCACAAATAAGCAGAAAAATGCCCATCATCGCGCTGGAACCGACTTTAAATAATGCGGTCGTCGGGCCGCCGATGCCCAGAACTTCAGGAGCAAAGGTATTAATAAGAATCGCCGCGAGCAACGGAATAATAATTAAACCGCCTGGCACCTTATTCATTTTCTCAAGTATATTTATGTTCATAGGGTAACTCATAAATTATGATTTAACAGAGATAACGACGCAATACTACCCGTACGACCATTACGCCGTTTTTAGTTATATGACTTCAGGGTTATTGCTGTGCTTCTTTATAAATTCTGTCAACGATAGTACTAATAATATCTTCCGGTCCTGTTAATCCGCCTTTGCCGACGCAAATCAACCCGGCATAATCGCCGCCGATAATACGCACCATATCGGTTTGCGGTATCACATAGTCAATCATTTCAATACCAGTAGCACCGAGTTCTTTCAGCACATTCACCATAGTGTCACCGCCGGTCATATACAGACCTTTAATTTCACCCGATGCGCAGTTAAGGACTTCACGTACGATATTGCCCAATCCCTGATTAATATTTTCCGCAGCCTGACCGTGCGCCAGGCCAAATCGCTGCTCTTCTTCCTGAAGATTCAATAACCGCCCGGTTAACGCAGATTCAAAAACAAACAGCGCGTTCTGCTGTGCCGGTACGCACTGCCGCGCATGCTGAACCACGCGATTAACTTCGATCTCAGCGGCGTTTTTCTTGTCGACCAGCAGCTCGGCGTCAACGGGTATATGGCAAACCCTTTCATCATTGGCGATCAGATGCTGGAGCTGCTTTTTGGTCACCGGCGTTGCGCTCCCGGCGACAACCAGGATCGAGCCGCGCGGGTTTTCCGCTGCTGCGGTCGTTGACGCGCTGTTGCGCGCTTCCCGCATCAGGCCGCGACGCACCGCCAGCCGCTCGGTAAATGGACCCGGATCGACCGCCAGTACGTTCCAGTTCAGCGATACCACCGCCCCGGCAATCGCATCGACATCGTCAACGGTAATCGCGTCGACCACAATAACCCGTACGCCGCGCTGCTGCTGTTCCTGAAGATCCTGCTGAATCTGCCCCTCGCCTTTCATCACCGAAGCCAGAGCGATATGCCCGACCTGATGATGGGTCTGCGCTGCCAACAGCCCCGGCACCCACGACTCGGTCACCGGAGTACGCACATCGCGAGCCACATCGGTACGCGAGAGCGCAACGGAGTCAATCACCGAGTAGCCGCCAACCAGAATACGGCGCGACTGCGGCATCGCGGGGACCACTACCGCAACCGTTTCCAGCGGCAGCTGTTCCAGCATGGCGTCGATTTCAAAGCCAATACCGCCGCGCAGCGTCGTATCGATGCGCTTGGTAAAGTAATGCGCCCCGCGCGCCTGCAGCTGCTTCACCGCGGCGCTAACCTGATGCTGAGCTTCCGCTTTCGGCAGTGGACGGCTGTCGCTACTGACCACCATCGCCGGGTACTCTACTTCGTTGCGAGCGAAAGATTCGGTATCGAAAAAGGCGGCGGTTTTCAAGCCGCTGCGCGCCAGCAGTACCCCAACGGTGGTCGCACCGGTCAGGTCATCGGCAACGATCCCCAACTTACCGCCTTCTCCTTGCGGCCAGACCATTTCGATACAGGCTGGCGTGACGCCGGAAACATATATTCCTTCGTGAATAAACTCCGCAAGCGGGCCGCTTTTGCCGGTTGGATGCAGGTTAATCGTCGGAATACCGCGTTTGGGATAGAGACCGCAGCGCAGCGTACCGCCGCAGTCGATAACCATCAGACCAATTTCCTCTTCCGGCGGCTCGCCGTTTTTAAAGACATCAACGGACGGCCAGCCGGTGAGCTCGCTCAGGCGTTCAACGACCGGGGGACAAATCCCCCCGGTAATATAAGCAATCTTTTTCGCCTGGCTAATATTAATGGTCAGCGGCCCACCCCAGCCCTTACTGCCCTTGCTAATCAACAGATGTTTTTCCATTTCTCTGCCCTTTTGCTTCGCATGAACGTCAGCGATTAGTGGTTTTTCATTTTCCAGTAGCGCGCCGCAGCCATGGTGGATTCCAGCATGCTGACGGTGCCCGCTTTACCCGTGCCTGCTATATCAAACGCCGTCCCGTGATCGACGGAGCTACGCATAAACGGCAAACCGAACGTGATGGTTACGGAACGCTCAAAATCGAGGGTTTTACAGGCGATATGCCCCTGATCGTGATAAAGAGAGAGGATGGCGTCATAGCGACCCAGCTTGCCCAGATGGAACACGGAATCTGCCGGTACCGGGCCGATGGCGTTAATGCCCATGTCCTGCGCCGCTTTAACCGCCGGGATCAGGTTATCAGCTTCTTCATGACCAAACAGACCGTTATCTGAACCGTGCGGATTCAGTGCGGCCACCGCAATGCGCGGGTTCTGGATATTCAGCGCAGTGAACTCATGGTGGATTTGCTGTACGCAAGCAAGCACGCGCTCTTTATTGGCGTAATCGCAGGCATCTTTCAGCGCCATATGGCGGCTGACAAAAAACACGCGCAGATTGTGGACGTGGAACATCGTCAGGCCGTAATCCGAATTAGTTTCAACCTGATAGATTTCGGTATGGCCCGGTAATTTGCATCCCGCCAGCTTGATGGCTTCTTTATGAATGGGCGCGGTAGAGACCACATCGATCAGGCCCGCTTTGCCCAGTTCGATAGATTTCAGGACATAGTCCAGCGACATTTGCCCCGCCAGCTTCTGCACTTTCCCCCATTCAATGCTCTCGCAGTCGTAATCACCGGTTTCCAGGACATCCAGCGTACCCCAGCTAAAGCGAGCTTCCTGCGGATGGGTAATTTTGTTTATCGGGAAATCACATCCCATGATCTTCATCGCTCTGGCGATAATCGGAACTGAACCAATTAAAAAAGGTTTGCACTCGTCGTAGACGCTTTTTTCCATCATCGTCGCGACTGAAATCTCTGGGCCAATCCCGGCAGGATCGCCAATGGTAAGTGCGACAACAGGTTTTTTTTCTTGTGACATCGTGGACCTCTCGTAGTGGAAATCAGTTTTTGTTCATATGTTCATTAGTGAATCATATGGTCAGAACATTACCTGATGATTGAGAGGTTATTAGTGATTTAGATCACATAAAAAAATCCATAGATTTATTTTATAAAAAAATGTGATCTAACATATGTTCACATGGTGATAAAAAGTTCAATCTCACTAACACGCGAATCTACTTTCACTACAAGCTATTGATTTATCTATTATGGAGAACAAAAATGGAACAAATCTGGTTAGGAACCAGCTGGAAAATGAACAAGCCGTTGTCCCAAGCCATGGCCTGGTGTGAAACGCTGACAGAACGGCTGCCGGGGGTTTTACACCCGAAAATTCAGCCGTTTGTTATCCCCCCCTTTACCGCAATTCATCCGGTCAGTCAGTATCTCCAGCAGCACCAAATCCCTTGTCTGACCGGGGCGCAGAATATGCATGAAGCGGAAAACGGCGCCTGGACCGGTGAAATCTCCGCCGCCATGCTGGCTGAAACTGGCGCAACCCTGGTCGAACTTGGCCATTCTGAACGCCGGGGCGCATTTAATGAAACCGATGCTGCCATTAATCAAAAAGTGCATAGCGCCCTGCGCCACGGTCTGCGGCCGCTTATCTGCATTGGCGACAGCGCCGACGAGAAGCGCTGGCAAGTATCGCGAGAAACCGTGGTACGACAGATGAAAATCGCCCTGTATGGTTTGAGCGAAGAGCAAGTTTTACAAACGCTGGTCGCCTACGAGCCGGTATGGGCCATCGGCGAACACGGCACCCCGGCGACGCCGGAACAGGCCGCAGAGATCCACCGGGCACTGCGCCAGGCATTGTGTGAAACCTTCGGCACAGAGACCGGGCAGCGCATTCCCCTGCTGTATGGCGGTAGCGTCAATCGGCAAAATGCCGTAGAACTACTCCTTCAGGATGATATCAATGGGCTGTTTATTGGTCGTTCGGCATGGGATGCCAACGGCTATTGCGACATTGTTCAACGCGTTACAGAGGAATTTATTCTTCAGGCGCAGTAGTATTAGGGAGACATCAAAGATGGAAACACCGGGCGATAACTATGACTGAACAAGACTCAGATTATGCGCTGCTGACAGAAATTGCCGTGGCTTATTACGATCAGGAACAAACCCAGGAAGAGATTGCAAAGCGCTTTGGTATCTCGCGCATTAAGGTCGGACGTTTGCTGAAGAAAGCCCGTCATGAAGGGATTGTCGAGATCAGCGTGAAATATCATCCGGTCTTCAGCTCGCAGATAGAGCAGCAGTTTATTTCCCATTTCGGAATCAAACGCGCGCTTATCGCCTTAGACCATCACGACGAGGATGAACAGCGCCAGCAGGTGGCGGCGCTGGTCAGCAACTATCTGGCCGGGATCCTCAAAAATGATATGACCGTGACCGTTGGCCAGGGACGCAATGTCGCCGCCGTCGCTAACCACGTGGGGATTTTCCCGGAACGCAACTGTCGCTTTATTTGCGGTATCGGCGGAACCAAGCGCGATAACCAGCTGATCGATGCCGATCACATCAGTCGAAACCTGGCGCGCAAATTTAACGGCTTTAGCGAAACGCTGTACGCTCCAGCCTACGTCGAAACCCCGGAGCTGCGTTCAGCATTTATGCAAAACCGGCTGATTAAAGCTACGCTCGAACAGGCCAGCAAGGCGGATGTTGCCATTATTGGCCTCGGCGATATGAACGAAAACAGCTTTATGGTGCAGCTGGGCTGGTTCTCACCGCAGGAGATAGCCACCGCTCGTCAGGAACAAGGCGTGGTGGGCGATCTCGCGGGCTATAGCTTTTTCAATATTCAGGGCACGCCGGTTGATACGGTGATGAATGATCGGGTTATTGGCCTGAGCCTTGAACAACTGCGCACCATCCCCTGCGTGATTGCCATTGCTTCGGAAAGCACCAAAGCGACGGCGATCCTCGGCGCGCTGCGCACCGGCGTGATTGACGTGCTGGCGACCAGCGCATCAAATGCCCGGGCAGTGATTAACATGCAGAAAGCGTTATAAAAAAAGGGCGCCGCGGCGCCCTTAAGCAATAATCGCACTCCCCGGAGTGCGGCGCTACCCGACATCCCCGCCCCCGGGGCTAACAAAACCATTATGGCTGCAACTCGACGAATATCAGGAAGCAAAGAGAAGGGTTACAGCATCCTCAACGCCACTGTTGCCATTCGGTAAAACAGAAAGCCGGACCGGTTAAATAGACCTCTGCTTAAACGTATATCTACGTGCCGATTGAGGATGCTGTAAATTTTATGCGCTGACCTCGCGCTCGAAAATCGCCATCATATTATCCCAGGCATCGCCCACGTCTTCCGCCAGAGAAAATAGCCCGGATGTGCCGACAATAAAGACATCAACGCCTGTTTGAGCTATCTCTCCGAAAGTCTTCTCATTGCAGGAGCCATCAATCTCCGTCAAATAGTGCCAGCCGTTCTCTTCGCGCATGGCAATCAGCTGTTTAATCTTATTCAGCGATTCCGGGATAAATTTCTGCCCGGCATAGCCTGGATCCACCGACATCACCGTCACTTTATCGAGCAGATGCGCATACTCTTTGATAGCTTCCGCCGGCGTCGCCGGGTTCAGCACCACGCCACAGCGGCGGCCTGCATCTTTAATCTGGTTCAGTAAACGGAAGATTTTGTTATTCGCCGTCTCAGGATGGAAGCTGATAATGTCCGCCCCCGCCTCAAGACACATCGGAATAATATCTTCCGGGTGGTTCACCATCAGATGCACATCAACAGGCACATCGGTTATCTTTTTCAGATTCTCGATAAAGAACGGCGACAGCGTGATGTTTCTGACGTAGTTGCCGTCCATAATGTCGACGTGATAGAAATCTGCCCTGCCGTTCATCGCCGTAATCTGCTCTCTGAACTGGGTTAAATCCATGCACATCAACGAGGGCGAAAATTTAGCTACCATACCCCACCTCCCAAAAAATCAATTAATTAAACCAGGCTACAACGTGTCCGAGCACGATGCCGACCACGCCGAAATCCGCATCACCGAAGGTGGTGGATGCAAAGCCCAGGTCGCCCATCAGCGGCAGAAGAATGGCCGGTAAGAAAGAAATCAGTAAACCTTGCGCAAACGCGCCGGCGATGGCGCCGCGGCGGCCGCCGCAAATATTGCCGTACACGCCCGCCGTTGCGCCGCAGAAGAAATGCGGGACCAGGCCGGGAACTATTACGCTCAGGCCAAACAGCGGGCACAGGAACATGCTTACCAGACCGGCGGCAAAGCTTGATAAGAAGCCAACGATGACCGCATTCGGCGCGAACGGGAATACCGTTGGGCAATCGAGCGCCGGTTTAGCGTCCTTAACCAGTTTATCGGCGATACCTTTAAAGGCTGGGACGATTTCGGCGATCACCATGCGCACACCCGCAAGAATGATCCATACCCCGGCGGCAAAGGTCAGCGACTGAATAATGGCGAAGATAATGAAGTTCTGACCACCGCTGATGCTGGTTTCAACAAACGATTTCCCTGCCACCAGAACCAGAATCAGGAACAGAATCATCATGGTCAGCGAGATAGCTACCGATGAGTCACGCAGGAAGTTCAGCGATTTAGGAACCTTCAGTTCTTCAATCGACGGGCTGCCTTTACCTACCGCTTTGCCGACCAACGCCGACAGCAGATAGCCGGTTGAACCGAAGTGTCCCAGCGCCAGATCGTCAGTACCGGTAATTTTACGGGTAAATGGCTGCAGGATTGCCGGTGAAACCACCATCATTGCGCCGAGGATCACCGCACCGATGGCCACAACCCAAAAAGGAGACAGGCCACCAACGGAGAGGATCACCGCCAGCATCGCCGACATATACAGCGTATGGTGGCCGGTCAAAAAGATATATTTCAGCGGGGTAATGCGCGCCAGCACGATGTTAAACAGCATCCCCAGCACCATAATCATCGCGGTCGCCGTACCGTAGTTCTTCTGCGCCAGCGCGGCCATCGCATCGGTGTTGGGCACCACGCCCTGAATATGGAATGAGTGTTCAAACAGCTGGCTGAAGGTTGTTAACGTGGTGGCGATAATCGCCGCACCGGATGTTAATATCACAAAACCCATAATCGTTTTCAGGGTTCCGGAAATAACATCAGAAATAGCCTTTTTCTGTAATAACAAACCGATTAAAGAAAAAAGACCGACCAGTATCGCTGGTGTGCCAAGCACATCATGAATAATAAACTGCAGCATAGAATGACTCCGTAGGGCCGCAAGGAATTAATTAAAGGTTATCAACCAGGATTTCTTTAATTTTGTTATTATCCAGCAGATTATTTAAACCAAAGATCTGAGCGGAATGCCCGGACAGATGCTCCGCAATATCTTTAGCGCTCAAAATAATATCTGCAGATTCGCTTTTTGCTGAGGTAAGATCGGTATGTGATACCTCCGCCTCTTTACCTAACTCAGCAATAATTTTTTTGACGTTCATTTCAACAATGAAGCTACTGCCTAAGCCATTACCGCAAACAATCAGAATTTTTTTCATGACAAACCTCATTATCCATTGATAACACTGTTAATTTCTTCAATTGTCGATGCATTAAGCAGGCTTTCCAGACGCGCTTCATCGCAGAAAATTTCCGCCAGGGCGGTTATCATCCGAATGTGCTCATCACCAGAAACTGCGCATAGCATAATCACGACATAGATAGGATCGTTTTCATCAGCATCAAAAGAAACACCCTCTTTAATATGCAGTAAAGATAACCCATTTTTTTTAGCCCCCTGCTCTGGACGAGCATGAGGCATGGCCAGACCGGGGGCCAGAACATAATACGGGCCTAATTCTTCATGGCTACGAAAAATAGCTTCAATATAATGTTCATTAATTGATTCGTCAGCTAACAAAGGCTCTGCAGAAATAGTCAAAGCCTGTCTCCAGTCGCTGGCACTATCCACTATTTGAATCTTCTTTTCTGTTAACCAGGTAGAAATCATAAATCCCCCGCTCTATTTCAATATGGGCCTACTATAGTGGAATACTTTCGTGGGTTACCGTGATCTGCATCTCAAAGTTAGCGCTAACACGATAAAATGTTAAAATACTTGTTACCGCTAACTTTGTTAACCATACTGATCGTGTCGATACGCATGCGCATTAGTAGTGCCCTGGTCGCCCGCCATCATTTACAATAGGCCAGAGCGATTGGGTAAACAGGAGGAAATCAGTGCAGACGTTACAAACGGATGACGGCGCAAAAGAAAAACGCAGAAAGAACACCGGCAAAATCACGCTGGCAGAAGTCGCAAAGCTGGTGGGCGTCAGTACCATGACCGTATCCCGCGCGTTACGCATGCCTGAAAAGGTCAACCCAGAGCTACGCACGCGTATTGAAGCCGCAGTCAGCGAACTTGGCTATGTACCCAATTTGCAGGCTCGCAGCCTGGCCTCGGCTGATTCAACGCTGGTAATGGGCGTCGTCCCCTCTTTCTCATCGCCCGGTTTTATCGCCGCCTCAGAAACGCTGCAAACCGTCCTCGCTTCACGCGGCTATACCATGATGTTTATCGAGTCCGGCCAGGGCGGGCAAAGTGAGGAGAAGGCTTTTCAGCAGATGCTGGCCTATAATCCTGCGGCAATTGTTCAATTCAATATCGATAACATTGACAGCTGTTCGCAGATGCTGATGAATGCCGGTATACCGATGGTGGAAATCGGCGCAATTAATCGCGAGACGGCCGGCGTCAGCGTCGGGGTAGACTACTCCGCAGCGCTAAAAAAACTGGTTTCTTCGTTGGCTCAGGCGGGCTATAAAAACCTTGGTTTACTCTGCACAGCGTCAAACAATCTGATGTTCAAGCAGGTATTAAGCGGCTGGAATAGCGCGATGCTCTCTATCAACCACTCCCCACACCGGGTGGTAACGCCGCATTTACCTTCTGGGATCACCACTGGCTTTAACCTGTTGAACGATATTCGCATCACCTGGCCCGAACTGGATGCGCTGATCTGTACCTCAGACGAACTGGCTTGCGGCTGTATTATGGCCTGTCATAACGCGGGGATTAAGGTGCCGGATACGCTGGCGCTGGCCAGCCTGAGCGGCGGTACGCTGGCAGCGGTCTGCTCGCCTGCATTAACGGCGGTAGAGTTTCCGTGGAGTGAAGCGGGTACCATTGCGGGTAAAACGCTGCTGGATTTGCTGACAGGAAATACGCCGGAGAGCGCCATTGAGCTACCCTCCAGCTTGAAAGTTCGCGCCAGCAGCAGAAAGCCGCAGCGTTAAAACCCCTTTAACAGCTTGCCGATAAATTCCGGCACGACTACGCTTGCCAGGCCGTAGTGTTTTTCGGCAAACTCACTGCCCACCTGGCTTGGCTCAAGGTTTAGCTCAATCGTATGAGCGCCCTGTAGACGCGCTTCATGAACAAACCCCGCTGCCGGATAAACGTGCCCGGAAGTACCGATAGCGATAAAAATATCGCACTCAGCCAGCGCCAGGTAGATTTCATCCATATCCAGCGGCATCTCGCCGAACCACACGACGTGCGGGCGCAGCGGCGCGGGGAACTGGCAGCAGTGACATTTATCTTCCGTCGTCACATCGCCGGTCCACTCCAGCACCTGACCGCTCCACGAGCAGCGCACCTTCAGCAGCTCACCGTGCATATGAATCACCCGACGGTTGCCCGCGCGCTCATGCAGATTATCAATATTCTGGGTAACCAACAGAAAATGGTCGCCCAGCGCCTCTTCCAGCCGCGCCAGCGCCTGATGCGCCGCATTAGGTACAATATCCGGGCTTTGCAGCTGGCGGCGACGGTCGTTATAAAACGCCTGCACCAGCGCCGGGTCGCGGGCAAAGCCTTCCGGCGTCGCCACATCTTCCACCCGATGTTCTTCCCACAGACCATCGGCGGCGCGGAAGGTTTTAATTCCCGACTCCGCCGAGATACCCGCGCCGGTTAATACCACGACTCTTGGTTTTTCCATCGCTTCAGGGGTCTCCTTATCTTCACCGAAGAAAATCCGCTGACGCAGACGGTCTCGTAACCGGCGTTTATTGCGGCGAAATCGGCTTAATCGATGTGAGCGGCGCGACTGCATAGCTACCTCTGTGTTTAATGAGTCAGATGAAGGAAGGCCGCACCGCGCATACCTCCGGCATCGCCATGACGCGCGCGCTCGATGCGCAGTACGCTGGCAACAGGGAGCAGATGTCGCGGCAGGCGCTGCGCCAGCCCTTCGGTTATTGCAGTAAAGTTAGACAATCCTCCGCCAAGCACCAGCAGATCCGGGTCAACAATCGTCAAAATATTGCCCAGGCACACCGCCAGCAGGTCGAGATAACGCTCGACGTGTTCACGCGCCTTCACATCACCCTGCTGCCAGAGCGCGACGATGTCGGGCGAGGTTAAGGATTGGTGGTAAAAATGTTCGTACAGCCAGGCGAAACCGCGACCAGAAAGGTAATTTTCAATGCAGCCCAGTTGGCCACAGCCGCAGCGGGTGAGTGGAAAATCACGCCCCACCACTTCCAGCGCATCCACCGGCAGGCGGATGTGGCCGAATTCGCCGGTAATATAGCGATGCCCGGTAATCGATTTACCGTTGAGTACCAAACCGCCACCCACGCCGGTGCCGAGGATCATTCCCATTACCAGCGGGTATTGCGTAAATTCGTCGTCCCACGCTTCGGAAAGCGCAAAACAGTTAGCGTCGTTATCAAGGCGCACGTCGCGCCCCAGACGCTCGCTCAGATCGGCCCGCAGTCGCCTGCCGCTGGCGGCAGGAACGTTAGCGGCATACAGCGTGCCATCTTCCGTTTCCGGCATTCCCGGAATACCAATGCCCACCGAGCCCTGGCTACCGAAGCGTTGGTCGGCTTCCTGTACCAGCGCTTCCACCGCCAGCAAAAAAGCCTCGTAGCTCTCTTTTGGCGTAGCAACGCGTTTTTCCCACTGCAGCCGCCGCTGTTTATCAAATACGCCCAGCGCTATCTTGCTGCCGCCAATGTCAAATCCATAGTACATTTCAGCAATTCCTCTTGAGTCGTCAGCAAAGCCGACGATGACGATAAATTACTGGCCACTCAGCACCCTCGCCGGGTCAATGCGGCTGGCGCGGCGGGCGGGATACCAGCTGGCCAGCAAACTCAGCAACAGTGCCGTCACCAGCACGTAAACGACGTCCAGCCAGTGCAGTTCAGACGGCAGGAAGTCAATAAAATAGATGTCGCCGGAGAGGAATTTATGCCCGATCAGGTCCTCAATCTCGTTAATAATTGAGGTCAGCTTAAACGCGCAGATAACGCCAATCGCCACCCCAATCAGGCTCCCTACCGAACCTGCAAGTAAACCATACCATACGAAAATCGCGCGGATCAGGCCGTCTTTCGCGCCAAGCGTGCGCAGCACCGCAATATCGCCGCTTTTATCTTTCACCGCCATCACCAGGGTTGAGACGATGTTAAAGCAGGCCACTCCTATCACCAGCACCATCGCCAAGTACATAATGGCGCGGATCATCTGAATATCGCGGTACATGTAGCCGTAGGTACCTATCCAGCTTTTGATATAAACGTAACTGTTGGTCACTTCACCCGCATCGCGCACCAGGGTATTCGCGTGGAACACGTCAGTCACTTTGATGGCGATACCGGTCACGCTGCTGCCCATATCAAGATACTGCTGCGCATCCTGCATCGGGATCATGGCAAAACTATGATCGAGCTGGCCGCTGAGCTGTAAAATACCGGTGACGTGGAGCCTGACGCGCTTTGGCTGCAGCAGCTGATGGTCGGCATCAGAGTTAGGGATCATGATGGAAACCCAGTCACCCTGCTTAACGTGCAGGGCATCGGCAACGCCTTTGCCGAGGATCACCTGCTGCTCCCCGGCTTTAAAACTGGCCCAGGCATTATTCTGTACAAAGTTTGGCAGTGAACTCAGACGGCTCTCCTGCTGCGGGTCGACGCCTTTCACCTGGATGGCGCGCATGTTGCTGCCGCTCTCCACCAGCCCGGTGAAGTTAATATACGGCGCTGCAGCAACGATGCCTTTGACCTTTTCAACCTTCGCCAGCGCCTCGCTCCAGTTGTTCCATGGCTGGTTTACCGGCTCGATTTCACCGTGCGGAACCACCGCCAGAATGCGGTTATTGAGTTCGCGCTCAAAGCCGTTCATCGCGCTCAGGCCGACGATCAATACCGCTACGCCCAGCGCAATACCGATGGTTGAGATAACCGAAATCAGCGACACCATCCCGCCGCGCCGCCGTCCGCGGCTAAAGCGCAGGGCGATCAATAACGATAACGGAGAAGCCATTACTCAGCCCCCATCAGGGAGAGTTCAGCGGTCAGGCGCCCGTCGCGCATCTCCAGCTGACGGCTCATACGTTTTGCCAGTTGCAGATCGTGAGTGACCACCAGAAAGGCAGTGCGCTGCGCCACGTTCAGCTCGCCAAGTAGCTGGAAAATGCTGTCAGCGTTACGGGCATCGAGGTTACCGGTAGGTTCATCGGCCAGCACCAGGCGCGGTTTGTTAACCAGCGCGCGGGCAATCGCGACGCGCTGGCGCTCGCCGCCGGAAAGCTCCGACGGACGATGGTCGCTGCGGTGCTCAAGCCCGACGGCGCGCAGCATCGCTTTTGCCTGGCGCTCAATATCCGCCGCCTTCTGCTTACCAATCAGCAACGGCATGGCCACGTTTTCCAGCGCAGTAAAATCCGGCAACAGATGGTGGAACTGATAGATAAAGCCCAGCTCGCGGTTACGCAGATCGGCACGCGCGGCGGCGGAGAGCTGGCTCATCGGTTGACCAGAAAAGATAACGTCGCCGGAGGTCGGCGTATCCAGCCCGCCAAGCAGATGCAGCAGCGTACTTTTGCCAGAACCCGAGGTACCGACAATCGCCATCATCTCGCCCTCCTCAATACTGAAGCTGACATCATGCAATACGTCGGTTTGCACGGTGCCTTCCTGATAGCGTTTGCACAGGTTGTCGCATTGCAGCAGGATCTTATTCATAACGTAAAGCCTCAGCGGGTTGAGTGGCGGCAGCGCGCCATGAAGGATATAACGTAGAGAGTAATGCCAGCACCATCGCCACCAGGGCAATCACGATCACCTGCAGCGGCTCAATGGCCACCGGCAACGCGGCGCCGTCAAGAAACGCGCCGATAATCGGCATCAAATTATTTAACTGACTGGCAAGCAGCGCGCCCAGCCCTGCGCCAAGCAGCGCGCCGACGATCCCGGCGCTGGCCCCCTGAACCATAAAGACCAGCATAATCTGCCGAGGCGTAAGTCCCAGCGTCTGTAAAATCGCTACTTCGCCCTGCTTCTCCATCACCATCATTCCCAGAGAGGTGATAATGTTGAAGGCGGCGACGGCGACGATCAGGCTCAGCAGCAGGCCCATCATATTTTTTTCCATCCGCACGGCCTGGAACAGCTCGCCTTTACGCTCCCGCCAGTCCTGCCATTTAGTGCCTTCCGGCAGCGTCTGTTGGCTAAGGGTGTCGACCTGCAAAGGCTGATTCAGCCACAGACGCCAGCCGGTAATATTCCCCAGCGGATAGCGCATCAGGCGCGAAGCATCGTCGATGTTCGTCAACATCTGATAACCATCCACTTCGCTGCTGGCGGCGAAGGTGCCAATCACGTTAAACAGGCGCTGGCTGGGCACTCGCCCCATCGGGGTAAACTGACTGGCGGAAGGGACCATCACGCGGATCTGGTCGCCGCGGTTAACCCCCAGTTGCCCTGCCAGCTGCTCGCCCAGGATAACGTTATACTTTCCTGCCTGCAGATCGCTCTGCTTGACGTTAACCAGATAGGGAGTCAGGGGATCTTTTTGTGCAGGGTCAATGCCCAGCATCACGCCAACCGCTACGCTACGGGCGCTTTGCAGCACCACATCGCCGGTGGTCAGTGGCGCAACGCGGGTAACGCCCTGTAATTTGACCGCGCTTTCCGGCAGTTGTTGCGGGTTTACAGACCCCTGCTGGGCGCTAAGAATAGCCTGGGGCATCAACCCCAGGATGTTGTTTTGCAACTCGCGTTCAAAACCGTTCATCACCGATAAAACGGTCACCAGCGCCATCACGCCGAGCGTAATGCCAATGGTCGAGAGCCAGGAGACGAAACGACCGAAGCGGTCGGCTGCGCGCCCGCGCATATAGCGAAGGCCGATAAAGAGTGCGGCAGGTTGATACATGTCATCCATCTGATTGCTGATAGCCGATGCCCGAGTATATAAGCGATTATGAGCAGCGTAAATGTCTGAAACTTGACGATTTTATTAGCAATCACCATGAAAACCCTGCAAAAACAAAAAGATAACAAAGCCAGTACTGATTTATCTTTACGCTTATCAGAGTCCGTTACATTTTTGCCCAAAACATGACATTTACGATACGGGTTGGCGAATCCAGGTCGATCGCGGATAATCACACTATTGAATATCAGCGAGTTGCCCTCCATATCGGCAGAGCGAATCCCCAAGAGATTATGATAACGTCTATGCCTGAACAATACCGATACTCTCTGCCGGTTAAAGCCGGCGATCAGCGCCAGCTTGGCGAACTTACCGGCGCGGCCTGTGCCACTCTGGTAGCAGAAATGGCCGAACGCCACGGCGGTCCGGTGGTGCTGATAGCCCCCGATATGCAAAACGCCCTGCGTCTGAATGATGAAATCAGGCAGTTTACCGACAGCATGGTGGCAGGTCTGGCGGACTGGGAAACGCTCCCCTACGACAGCTTTTCGCCGCACCAGGACATTATCTCTTCTCGCCTCGCCACCCTGTACCAGCTCCCGACCATGGAACGCGGCGTACTGATCGTTCCGGTCAGTACACTCATGCAGCGCGTCTGTCCGCATAATTTCCTCCACGGCCATGCGCTGGTGATGAAAAAAGGGCAACGGCTGTCGCGGGACGCGCTGCGCACTCAGTTGGACAGCGCGGGCTACCGTCACGTCGACCAGGTGATGGAACACGGCGAATACGCCACCCGCGGCGCGCTGCTCGACCTGTTCCCTATGGGCAGCGAACAGCCCTACCGTCTCGATTTTTTCGATGATGAGATCGACAGCCTGCGTCTGTTCGACGTCGACAGCCAGCGGACGCTGGAAGAAGTCGCCAGCATTAACCTGCTTCCGGCACACGAATTTCCGACCGACCAGGCCGCCATCGAGCTGTTCCGCAGCCAATGGCGCGATCGTTTTGACGTGAAACGCGACGCCGAACATATTTATCAACAGGTCAGTAAAGGCACGCTGCCGGCGGGGATCGAATACTGGCAGCCGCTGTTTTTTAACGAACCGTTACCGCCGCTGTTCAGCTATTTCCCGGCGAAAACGCTGATTGTGAATACTGGCGATCTGGAGGCCAGCGCCGAACGATTCCAGAATGAAACCCGCGCCCGCTTTGAAAATCGCGGCGTCGACCCGATGCGCCCGCTTCTGCCACCTGAGATGCTATGGCTGCGTAGCGATGAGCTGTTTAGCGAGCTAAAAAAATGGCCGCGCGTGCAGCTTAAAACCGAGCGTCTGGCGGAGAAAGCCGCCAATACCAACCTCGGTTATCAAAAATTACCCGAACTGGCAATTCAGGCGCAGAACAAAGCGCCGCTGGATAACCTGCGCCGGTTCCTTGAATCCTTTAGCGGACCTGCAATCTTCTCGGTCGAAAGCGAGGGGCGTCGCGAAGCGTTGGGCGAAATGCTGGCGCGCATTAAGGTTGCGCCAAAGCATATCCTGCGTCTTGAAGAGGCGACGGGCAACGGCCGCTATCTGATGATCGGCGCCGCCGAGCATGGCTTTATTGATAGCCAGCGTAATCTGGCGCTGATTTGCGAAAGCGACCTGCTGGGCGAGCGCGTCGCCCGCCGTCGTCAGGATTCACGCCGCACGATAAATCCGGATACGTTAATCCGTAACCTGGCAGAGCTGCACATCGGGCAGCCGGTGGTACATCTTGAGCACGGGGTTGGCCGCTATGCCGGAATGACCACCCTTGAAGCGGGCGGCATCAACGGCGAATACCTGATGCTGACCTACGCCAATGACGCCAAACTGTACGTGCCGGTGTCGTCGCTGCATCTGATTAGCCGCTATGCGGGCGGTGCGGAAGAAAACGCGCCGCTGCACAAACTGGGCGGCGACGTTTGGGCGCGAGCGCGACAGAAAGCCGCCGAGAAAGTGCGCGATGTGGCCGCCGAGCTGCTGGATATCTACGCTCAGCGCGCGGCGAAAGAGGGCTACGCCTTTAAACACGATAAAGAACAGTATCAGCTATTCTGCGACGGCTTCCCGTTCGAAACCACGCCCGATCAAGCGCAGGCCATCAACGCCGTGTTAAGCGATATGTGCCAGCCGCTGGCGATGGATCGGCTGGTCTGCGGCGATGTGGGCTTTGGTAAAACCGAAGTCGCCATGCGCGCCGCTTTTCTGGCGGTCGAAAACCACAAGCAGGTGGCGGTGCTGGTACCGACCACCCTGCTCGCCCAGCAGCACTTCGATAACTTCCGCGATCGCTTCGCCAACTGGCCAGTGCGCATCGAAATGCTCTCGCGTTTCAGAAGCGCTAAAGAGCAAGCGCAGATCCTTGAGCAGGTGGCGGAAGGAAAAATCGATATTCTTATTGGCACCCATAAGCTGCTGCAACCGGACGTGAAGCTGCGCGATCTTGGTCTGCTGATCGTCGATGAGGAGCACCGCTTTGGCGTGCGCCACAAAGAGCGCATTAAAGCGATGCGCGCCGATGTCGATATCCTGACCCTGACCGCAACGCCGATTCCGCGAACCCTGAATATGGCGATGAGCGGTATGCGCGACCTGTCGATTATCGCCACGCCGCCCGCCCGTCGTCTGGCGGTGAAAACCTTCGTGCGCGAATATGATGCGCTGGTGGTACGCGAGGCGATATTGCGTGAGGTGCTGCGCGGCGGCCAGGTCTACTATCTCTACAATGATGTGGAGAATATCCAGAAAGCAGCGGACAGGCTGGCGGAGCTGGTGCCGGAAGCGCGTATCGCCATCGGCCACGGGCAGATGCGCGAGCGCGAGCTGGAGCGGGTGATGAACGATTTCCACCACCAGCGCTTTAACGTGCTGGTGTGCACCACCATTATCGAAACCGGCATCGACATTCCGACGGCAAACACCATTATTATCGAGCGTGCCGATCACTTCGGCCTGGCTCAGTTGCACCAACTGCGCGGTCGCGTCGGTCGTTCGCACCATCAGGCCTACGCCTGGCTGCTGACCCCACACCCGAAAGCGATGACCACCGATGCGCAAAAACGCCTTGAGGCCATCGCCTCGCTGGAAGATCTCGGCGCCGGGTTCGCGCTGGCGACCCACGACCTCGAAATTCGCGGCGCGGGTGAACTGCTGGGCGAGGACCAGAGCGGTTCAATGGAGACCATCGGTTTCTCGCTGTATATGGAGCTGCTGGAAAACGCCGTTGATGCCCTGAAGGCCGGGCGCGAGCCGTCGCTGGAAGATCTCACCAGCCAACAAACCGAAGTTGAGCTGCGTATGCCATCACTGCTGCCGGACGATTTTATCCCTGATGTCAATACCCGCCTGTCATTCTATAAGCGCATTGCCAGCGCGAAGAATGAGAATGAGCTGGAAGAGATCAAAGTCGAGCTTATCGATCGCTTTGGCCTGCTACCGGATCCGGCAAGAAACCTGCTTGATATCGCCCGGCTTCGTCAGCAGGCGCAAAAGCTGGGGATTCGTAAACTGGAGAGCAATGAAAAAGGCGGCACCATTGAGTTTAACGAGAAGAATAACGTGAACCCAATGTGGCTGATTGGTCTGCTGCAGAAACAGCCTCAGCACTATCGGCTAGATGGCCCGACCCGTCTGAAGTTTATGCAGGATCTCGCCGAGCGTAAAACGCGGATGGACTGGGTGCGTCAGTTTATGCGTCAGCTGGAAGAGAACGCCACCGTCTGATGGTATCCGGGATACGGCCTGCGCGCCGTATCCCGGCCCTCCGATATGTTCGGCAAAATTTACAAACATTTTGCAATCCCTCTGCACTTCCCAACACTCGCTCCGCCATAATCTCAGAGCTTTTCCGTATAAAAATAACCACTTACTTATTATGGAATTATGGTGATGAAGAGCTTTACGCGAATTTCTGTCTGGCTGGGGATGATCGCTATCGCCGCCGCGCTGGCGCTGCCCGCTCGCGCCAATACCTGGCCACTGCCGCCTCCGGGTAGCCGTCTGGTGGGGCAAAACCAGTTTCACGTTGTCGAGAATAACGGTGGCTCTCTCGAAGCTATCGCCAAAAAGTACAACGTCGGTTTTCTCGCGCTGTTACAGGCGAATCCCGGCGTTGATGCTTACGTTCCGCGGGCCGGTAGCGTGTTGACTATTCCGCTGCAAACCCTGCTACCCGACGCGCCGCGCGAAGGGTTAGTTATCAACCTGGCCGAACTTCGCCTCTACTACTACCCGCCGGGCAAAAATGAGGTCACCGTCTATCCCATCGGCATTGGTCAGCTCGGTGGCGATACCATCACGCCAACGATGGTCACCACCGTCTCCGACAAGCGCGCCAACCCCACATGGACGCCAACGGCCAATATCCGCGCCCGCTATAAAGCCATGGGTATTGACCTGCCCGCCGTGGTGCCAGCAGGGCCGGATAACCCGATGGGCCACCACGCCATTCGCCTCGCGGCATATGGCGGCGTCTATCTGCTGCACGGGACCAACGCGGATTTCGGCATTGGTATGCGCGTCAGCTCCGGCTGTATTCGCCTGCGTGATAACGACATCAAAGCGCTGTACAACGTCATAACCCCGGGTACGAAGGTTACCATTATCAATACGCCAATTAAGGCTTCCGTTGAGCCAAACGGTACCCGTCTGGTGGAAATTCATCAGCCGCTGTCGAAGCATATTGATGACGACCCGCAGACGCTGCCGATTACCCTTAACGACGGCATGCAGGCCTTTAAGCAGGCGCAGTTGACCGACGGAGATGTCATGGAGCGCGCGATGACGCTACGCTCGGGTATGCCGATTGACGTCACCCGTCACCACCACATCGCGGAACAATCGCTTTAACCCCCTCCAATAATGGACGTAAAAAAACCGCCTTCAGTTCACTGAGGCGGTTTTTTTATGGCAATAACTAAACAGAGTACTGCATTTCTGCGAGTCGCGGCACCATAAAGGGGTGGACACCGCGTTTCGTCAGGGAACAACTTACTTTTTGCTTAACGCGGACTGCTGAAGGGGTCAGATCCGCGTGTTGTCAGTGGCATGACAGGGGGAATACAAAAATTATTTATAGATGACCGCAGTCCCGTGAAGGGTATTAGGGCCGGTTACTGAAGTAATACGGTAAGAGCTTGCACCCATCTCTTCAGCTTTTTGCGCCAGCTGATCTTCAAGAGAACCCAAGTTGGTCCCTGCGGAAGCAGAAACGGTACCGATTTTGTGCTGACCCGCTGGAGTTGACTGAACTTCAACGGCGGCAAAGCTGGCGAAAGAGAGCGAGCTAAGAACAGCGGCGATGGCTAATGTTTTAACGTTTTTCATGATTATTATACCTGTGCAGATGAATGTTTTTGTAGGGGCGAACGCATTTACTTAACGATCGATAGGTAAATGATAGTGTGATCCAAGTCACACGTCAAACTATTTTTATAACGACCGTTTAACTATTTATAAACAGCTTAAAATTCATACATATATGAATTATTTATTTTTAGACCCGGATCGCTGGTAGCGCATAAGGTTTATTTTTATAATGCCCTTTCAACAAACCAACACAGGTACAGCGGCATCATGACAACTGACGTTCAAAGTTGTACGAAAAAAAGCCGTGGCCGACCTAAAGTGTTCGACAGGGAAGCGGCGCTGGATAAGGCCATGACACTCTTCTGGCAGCACGGCTATGAAGCCACCTCTCTCGCCGATCTGGTGGAGGCGACGGGTGCAAAAGCCCCTACGCTCTACGCTGAATTTGTGAATAAAGAGGGGTTGTTTCGCGCGGTGCTGGATCGCTACATCGCGCGTTTTGCCGCCAAACACGAAGCACTGTTGTTTGACGACGATAAAACCGTCGATCGGGCATTACGCGATTATTTCACCGCCGTCGCGACCTGCTTTACCAGCAAAGAAACGCCCGCAGGCTGCTTTATGATCAACACTTCCGCAGCGCTGGCGGCATCATCAACCGATATCGCCAATACCGTAAAGTCGCGGCACGCGATGCAGGAACAGACGCTAACGCAATTTCTCCAGCAGCGACAGCTGCGCGGCGAACTGCCGCCAGACGGCGATGTGCGTCAGCTGGCGCAGTTCCTTAACTGCATATTGCAGGGGATGTCAATCAGCGCCCGCGAAGGTGCGGACTTCACTAAAATCATGCAAATTGCCGAGACCACGATGCGTCTGTGGCCCCAGATTCTTCAGCAATAAGCCTCTCTTTGACCGATGGCTCCTCCGTCGGTCCCCCCTGCTTTACCCACACATTAAGTAATGCTTTCAATAGGTTATTTGCATATTTCACGCGAATGATATTGATAACAATAATCAATACGGGCAAACTTCAGCCTTAAACATTTCTGTTTATTTCACCTTGTAACAACCGGTGCGCCCGTACCGGAAAACTAAAACAACGATATCGTAAATTCATAAAAGGAATGAGCATGAAAAAGCGTCTCTGGGTGCTTAACCCACTGCTGCTGGCTACCGCCCTCCCCGCCTGGGCCGCTGATGACAACATGATTGTCAGCGCCAACCGAACGCATCGAACCGTCGCTGAAATGGCGCAGACCACCTGGGTTATCGAAGGTCAGGAAATTGAACAACAGGTTCAGGGCGGTAAAGAATTCAAAGACGTACTGGCGCAGCTGATCCCCGGCATCGACGTCAGCAGCCAGGGACGGACTAACTACGGCATGAATATGCGCGGCCGTGCAATCGTGGTGCTGATTGACGGCGTTCGCCTTAACTCTTCCCGTACCGACAGCCGCCAGCTCGACTCTATCGATCCTTTTAATATTGAGCACATTGAGGTGATCTCCGGGGCAACGTCGTTGTACGGCGGCGGCAGTACCGGCGGACTTATCAACATCGTGACCAAAAAAGGCCAGCAGGAGCGCCAGGTCGATCTGGAGCTGGGCGGCAAAACCGGCTTTGCTAATAGCAACGATCACGATGAGCGCGTCGCGGCAGCGGTCAGCGGCGGCACCGAGCACGCATCCGGCCGTTTATCGGTCGCATATCAGCGCTTTGGCGGCTGGTATGACGGCAACAACGATGCGCTTATCCTCGATAATACCCAGACTGGCCTCCAGCATTCCGACCGCCTGGACGTGATGGGTACGGGCACCATTGACATTGACGATAACCGTCAGCTGCAGCTAGTTACGCAGTACTATAAAAGTCAGGGTGACGATTACGGGCTGTACCTGGGGGAAAACATGTCGGCGGTGACCGGCGATGGCAAAGCCTTTACGACCGACGGCCTGAATTCCGATCGCGTCCCCGGCACCGAACGCCACCTGATTAGCCTGCAGTATTCCGATGCAGACTTTTTCGGCCAGAACCTGGTCAGCCAGGTCTATTATCGTGATGAATCACTGACCTTTTATCCCTTCCCTACGCTCAGCAAAGGCCAGGTCAGCAGCTTCTCTTCCTCAAAGCAGGACACCGACCAGTACGGCGCGAAGATAACCCTGAATAGCCAGCCGCTGGACGGCTGGGATCTGACCTGGGGACTGGACGCCGATCACGAAACCTTCAACGCCAACCAGATGTTCTTCGACCTGGGTCAGTCAATGCCTTCCGGTGGCCTGAACAACCAGGCTATCTACACCACCGGTCGTTATCCTGGCTACAGCATTACCAACCTGGCACCGTTCCTGCAATCCAGCTATGACCTGAATGATATCTTCACCGTTAGCGGCGGCGTGCGTTATCAGTGGACGGAAAACAAGGTCGATGATTTTGTCGGCTATGCCCAGCAGCAGGATGTCGCCAGCGGTAAGGTCAGCTCAGCGGACGCCATTCCGGGCGGCAAAACCGATTACGACAACTTCTTATTTAACGCCGGGATTGTTGCTCATCTTACCGACCGTCAGCAGACCTGGTTTAACTTCTCCCAGGGCGTGGAGCTGCCCGATCCGGGCAAATACTACGGCATTGGTAAATATGGCGCGGCGGTCAACGGCCATCTTCCGCTGCTCTCAAGCGTTAACGTAGGCGACTCGCCGCTGCAGGGGATAAAAGTCAACTCATACGAACTGGGATGGCGCTACACCGGTGATAATCTTCGCACTCAGCTGGCGGCTTACTACTCGACTTCCGACAAAACCATTGTCGTTAACCGTACTGATATGACAATCGACGTGCAGTCCGACAAACGTCGTATTTATGGCGTTGAGGGCGCAGTGGATTACTTCTTCCCGAACAGCGACTGGAGCGCCGGGGCTAACTTTAACGTTCTGAAATCTCAGGTGAAGAGCGACGGCAGCTGGCAGAAGTGGGATGTGACGCTCGCATCACCATCAAAGGCGACGGCCTGGGTTGGCTGGGCACCGGAACCGTGGTCGCTGCGGGTGCAAAGCCAGCAGGTGTTTGATTTAAGCGATGCCAGCGGTAATAAGCTCGATGGTTATAATACCGTGGACTTTATCGGCAGCTACGCGCTGCCGCTCGGCAAGCTGACCTTCAGCATCGAAAACCTGCTCAATGAAGACTATGTCACCATTTGGGGTCAGCGCGCGCCGCTGCTTTATAGTCCAACCTACGGCAGCAGCTCTCTCTACGAGTACAAAGGGCGCGGTCGTACCTTTGGCCTGAACTACTCTTTGAGCTTCTGATAAAAAAGCCCCTCAGCCTGAAAGCCTGAGGGGCGAATAGAGATAAACATCTTTTTTACGCTTTGTTAGTCAGAATCAGTTGACCATTGCTGTCCAGCGGAATTTGCGTACCAGGGTCACGATCCATGCGGATTTTGCCCTGCTGATCGCCGATTTTGTAAGTGACGTCATAGCCGAGCATTTTTTCCGATTTGTCATACACCGTTTTGCAGCGCTGCTGGGTAGTGGTGTAGGTATCCCCTTCCTGCATTGAGCCCTGAATCTGGTTTCCGGCATAGCCGCCGCCCAGCGCGCCTACCACGGTGGCGACATCACGACCGCGACCGCCACCGAACTGATGACCAATAACTCCACCTGCCACTGCGCCTAATACTGAACCGGCAATGCGGTTTTCATCCTGCACCGGACGACGATGGGTTACGGTGACGTTTCGGCACTCCTGACGCGGGGTTTTGACGCTCTCTTTTATCGGCGTACTGGACACGACCTGTGCATACTGCGGGCCGCGATCTAACACGTTAAGACCAGCAACGGCTGCAACACCCAGCGCGGCAGCCACGCCAATCCCTATACCCGCCAACATTGATTTATTCACGGGACATCCTCCTTTGTTGCTATTAACGCTAAGTTTGCCGCTCAGCCATAAGCCTTGCAAATAAGAAAGCGGATGAAAAGTGCGTGAACGTACGGAAAATCAATGGAATTCAGAGAAGTCCGAGAAGGTATTGCGGGGAAGGCAGGAGGATATTCTGGATATTTTAGTTGTAATGCGAAATCGAATCGGGCGACAAAACCTTTTGGCTCTGCCGCCCACCAGTGATTAATGCAGCTTCAGACGCGGGCGAATAATACGATTGATACGCCCTACCAGCATCATCAGGCCGGTTTTAAAGTAGCCGTGCAGCGCAATCTGATGCATGCGGTACAGAGAGATATACACGAAACGCGCAATGCGCCCTTCGATCATCATTGAGCCGCGCATCAGGTTGCCCATCAGGCTACCGACGGTGGAGTAGTTGGAGAGCGACACCAGCGAACCGTGATCTTTATAAGTATACGATTTCAGCGGCTTACCTTTGATTTGCGCGAGGATATTGTGCAGAGCGCAGGTTGCCATCTGATGAGCAGCCTGAGCGCGCGGTGGGACAAAGCCCCCTTCAGGACGGGCGCAGGAAGCGCAGTCGCCGATTGCGTAGATATCCTGATCGCGGGTCGTTTGTAACGTCGGCTCAACCACCAGCTGATTGATACGGTTGGTTTCAAGACCGCCAATTTCTTTCATAAAGTCCGGCGCTTTAATCCCTGCCGCCCAGACCATCAGATCTGCGTCGATAAACTCACCGTCTTTGGTATGCAGACCGTTAGCATCGGCGCTGGTGACCATGGTTTTAGTCAACACGCGAACGCCGAGCTTGGTCAGCTCGCTGTGCGCGGCACCGGAAATACGCGGAGGTAGCGCAGGCAGAATACGCTCCCCGGCTTCCACCAGCGTCACGTTCAGCGCTTCGTTGGTCAATCCTTTATAGCCGTAGCTGTGCAGCTGTTTTACCGCATTGTGCAGTTCAGCAGACAGCTCCACGCCGGTCGCGCCGCCGCCAACGATGGCGATATTCACCTTACCGTTCACGCCAAGATTCGCTGAATACTTAAGGAACAAATCCAGCATTTCCTGGTGGAAACGACGCGCCTGATGCGGGTTATCGAGGAAAATGCAGTTCTCTTTTACGCCTGGGGTGTTGAAATCGTTAGAGGTACTGCCCAGCGCCATCACCAGCGTGTCGTAGGGCAGCTTACGCTCGGCCACCAGCAGCTCGCCCTTCTCGTTATGCACTTCGGCAAGAGTGATGGTCTTCGCTTCACGGTTGATATCCATCACCGAGCCCAGTTGGAACTGGAAGCCATGGTTACGCGCATGAGCCAGGTAGCTCAGCGCATCTACACCTTCATCAAGTGAACCGGTTGCCACTTCATGCAGTAGCGGTTTCCACAGGTGACTATGATTGCGGTCGACCAGCGTTATTTTGGCTTTTTTATTACGACCCAGCTTTTTACCCAACTGAGTCGCCAGCTCCAGCCCACCGGCACCACCACCTACAATCACTATTTTTTTCATTGGTGTCGTCACACAACCCCCTAAAATTATTAACCAATTGTTAATTAAAAGTTATAAAAATAGCCTTTAATTAACAGCAGGTTACAGCAATGAAACCATCCAGCGAGATCGAGAATAACATGAACGGTGCATTGGTCATACCAAAATTGATATGCATCAAGTTTTACCGCATATTTTTTGAGCGCACAATCGCAAAAACGGATAAAAAAAGCCCGCAGTGTGTTAACGCTGCGGGCCGGGGGAGAAGATCAGCCGAGGGTTTTAAAGGCTTTTATTCGCTGAAGATGCGGGGAGATATTCTTGAATTTGTGGGTCTGCTCTTCATCCCAGATTATCTCATAGTAATGATGCAGCAGATCCGCCGAACGCTGGCTATTCAGCGCTTCGTCCTGCCGTGACAGCACCACCAGACAACGATCGCGGTTTTTCTCGCGGAAATTATTTACGCACTTGGTGGCAATATCCGCATACTCTTCCGGCCGGTCAATCTTACCTTCCATATTTTCATTGGGAAACAGATTCGGGTTCAGAATGGCCTGGCGGATATCGCAAAGAAAGCCAATCCGCTCCGCCCAGAAACCGCCGAGGCCCACGCCGCAAATCAGCGGACGATCGTCAGCGCTCAGCTGCAGCATCTTATCGACTTCTTTTAACAAGTGCTGCATATCATGTTTGGGATGCCGCGTGCTGTAGCTGATCAACCGGACATCGGGGTCGATAAACTGAAGCTGAAGCACCTTCTCATGGTTACCGGGGCTATTTGAGTCAAAACCATGTAAATAGATAATCATCGCATCCTCACCAGACAACAACGCCTTTCAGGTTTATTACGCGGATTTCGCCTCTTGCCAGCGCGCATGAAGCTGCTCCAGCTGCGCGCTTATCGTTTTCCAGCGGGCGGAATCCCTTAACTCCTGACGGCTAAAGGAACCTTTATGATACAATTTCGTAACACGCTCTGCTTTGATCGGCGACAGGTTATCCAGCACGCTGACCGCACCTTTACGATTATTGCAGACAAGGATCATATCGCAACCCGCATCCAACGAAGCCTGCCCGCGCTCGGCGTAGCTGCCCATAATCGCCGCCCCTTCCATAGACAGGTCGTCAGAGAAAATCACGCCATCAAAACCCAGTTCGCCGCGCAGAACCGTTTTTAGCCAGTGCGCAGAGCCGCTGGCCGGGCGCGGGTCAACGTCGCTGTAAATAACATGGGCAGGCATGATGGCATCCAGCCGCTGCTCATTGATAAGCGTGCGGAATACCGCCATGTCTTTACCGCGAATTTCAGCTTCCTCGCGCGGGTCACGTGGCGTCTCTTTGTGAGAGTCTGCGGTCACCGCACCGTGACCGGGGAAGTGCTTACCGGTGGTCTTCATACCTGCGCCGTGCATACCGTCAATAAAATGACGGGCTATCGCCAGCGCTTTGTCCGGGTCTTCGTGATAAGAACGCTCGCCAATCGCGGCGCTGATGTGCCCAACATCCAACACTGGCGCAAAGCTGATATCAATATCCATGGCGATCATTTCGCTGGCCATCAGCCAGCCCGCCTCTTCAGCCAGTTTGCCGCCCTCTTCCATGCCGAGCAGCGCGGCGAAGGATTGCGCCGCAGGCAGGCGGGTAAAACCCTCGCGGAAACGCTGCACGCGGCCGCCTTCCTGGTCGACCGCCACCACCAGATGATTGCGCGAAGCTTCGCGGATCTGGCGAACCAGTTCGCGTAACTGCGCCGGATCGTGGTAGTTGCGGGTAAACAGGATTAGCCCGCCAACTAAAGGATGCGCCAGAATCTCACGCTCTTCCGCATCCAGTTCAAAACCTTCGACATCCAACATTACCGGGCCCACACAAACCTCTCTTATCCTTTTATTTTTTGTCTAACTGACGCCATATCTCATCCGCCAGCGCAATAAACTGCCGGTCACCGGTTTGCTGCCAGCGCCGTTCATACCACCCCGCCATCAGCAGCCGCACCCATGGACGCCAGCGCTGGATTTGTCGCCATAGCTGAAGCTCATCAATATGAGTCAATTTTGCGTACTCTGCGGCCAGCTGGCGATGCGCAACAGGCTCAATCCAAACCGCCGCCAGCTCCAGCGCGATATCGCCATCGCCAGCATATTCCCAATCAATGAGCCGTAGCCCTGACTCGCCATGAACAATGTTGCCCGCATGGACATCCATATGTAAGGGGGCAAGACGCAAAGGCTGAGGTTCACCGTGGCGCAGAAGCCGTTTATGCCAGCGCAGCCACTGCGGGGTACGCCGTGCAGGACAGCTCTCTTGCCAGTACAGCTCAAGCAGCGGCCGCAGCGCGATACGCCAGCCAAAGCGCGGTTGCTGATGCAGATGATACAGTAACCCCGCAAGCGCCGGACACTCTGGTAACGTATTGACCACTTCACCAGCGCAATATTCCACCACCATCCAGGCGGGTGAATAAAAAAGCGGCGCGGGAGCTAAGGTGTCGGGAAGTCTGGAAAGCGCATGGTACTGACGGCGAAAGTAGCAGGATGGTGCCTGCACGTCATGCGGCTGGCGCAGTACCCGCTTTTGATGACCATCGCTGAGAATGCAACTGCCGCCGCTCAGACCGTTTCCAGTCAGCGCGGCGACAGGTGAGAAGCGAGGGAAAAAGCGCGACAACACTTCGTCGCGCGTAAGCTTATTGTTGCTGAACTGCACCTTTACCTGACCAGATAATTTCGCCGGTTTGTACCAGCATCAGTTGCATTTTCAGCTCAGGAGAATTGACGTTGCCGGTCGCGTTGGAATAGAGCACATACTGCGCGCCAACGGTACGGGCAATACCCATCGCTTTACTGCGGCTCCCAAGGCTATCCTGCGGCGACAGGCCAAGCTGCTGTTTAGCCACGCCAAGCTGCTGCTGCGAAACCAGGGTGAATTTGCCATTGCCTTCCAGCGCGTTACGCAGCGCCGTCGTAGCTTCCCCGGCATTTAGCGTACCGTTTGTGCGGTTGTTGACGCTATCGACCAGCAAAATGCTGCCCGCGTTGACGCCGCTGGCCTGCAGCATCTGGCCAATCATTGGCTGCACCGCCGCATTCCAGTCGAAATGACGCACGCGTGGCGCGGGTTGCGCTGGCTGCTCGCCGTGCTCAATCGGCCCCGGTTGCGTTGGTATTACGGGAATACTCGGCACGGTCGGCTGCGGCTGAACGGGCTGCTGCGGCTTCGGCTGTGCTTCCTCAACGGGAGCGGGTTCCTGACGTTGCCCCACGCATCCGGCAAGGAATATCGCCAGTGCGGTAACTAATGCATAGCGACATATTTTAATCATTACGATGACCTCTTACAGATAAAGATAAAGTCGGGCCTTGTGCGCCCCCAGAATATTGGCGCTACCGTACAGCGTAACGGAAGAGTGTGCAGGAACCGTTATACTCCGCGCAGACTCCAGCGGATGCATCTCCAGCCCTCTCGCGTCATACCAGAAAAAGCGATAGTGCACGGTAACCGGCACCTGACGTTCATTAAATAATCGGGTGGTTGCCGTCGCCTGAATCTCGGATGCGGTCACCGTCGGCACTTCCGCGCTAATCCCCGCCGCCAACACGTTTGACTCCATCACCAGGCTTTGCTGATCGCTAACCGGAATTTCCGGATGCGAACTGCAGCCGACCAGTAAAGCGGCGGCCAGAAATGCGCCGAAATGGGCTGCGCGCATAGATGTTAACCTTTATGAGCCAGCATCGGGCCTAAAGGGCGACCGCCCAGCAGGTGCATATGGATATGGTAAACTTCCTGGCCCCCGTGGCGATTGCAGTTAACAATCAAGCGATAGCCATCATCAGCAATCCCCTCATCGCGGGCGATTTTCGCCGCAACGGTCATCATACGCCCCAGGGCCTGCTCATGCTCTGCGGTAACATCGTTAACAGTAGGGATCAGAATATTGGGAATAATCAGAACATGGGTCGGAGCCTGTGGAGAGATATCGCGAAAAGCGGTAACTAGCTCATCCTGATAAACCACATCCGACGGGATCTCCCGGCGAATGATTTTGCTGAAAATCGTTTCTTCTGCCATGACTGATTCCTTATTAATTTTTATACCGTGCTCTGGCCTGCCCCTGCAGATAAACGCGGATGCACAGGATTCGCCTAAGAGTATGAGCGAGTTACTCCCACTCTTTCAACCTGAAAGCGTTTTTTCTTACGCGGCAAGGGGCTTAGCTGCTGACTGATTAATCATATCTCTGCGGAGAGTTGTTAGTCATAACAGCCCCGCCCAACTTTTTCAGAGTAATACTTACTTCTGTTTACACTTTAAATATTAATGCGTATATTTCTCATTTGTATTCACATTGAATGCAGTGCGCTTTCGATCGACCTCGGCCACAGAGCCGCGGCGAATAACAATTATCACATGATCAAGGGTTTATGATGTCTCTCTCCACCACCTTCCAGAATGGGCGTATCACACCGTCCCTGCTTGCTATGGGCATAGCGTTGGCGCTCTTTCCTCAGCTGAGCCAGGCCGCCAGCAAGTCCGAAGACACGATTATTGTAGAAGGTTCCGCAGATTCCAGTTCAGATATGCAAGAGCAGGATTACAGCGTCAAAACCACCTCTGCCGGGACCAAGATGGAAATGGCCCAGCGCGATATCCCACAATCGGTCAGCATTATCACCGAGCAACGGATGCAGGATCAGCAGTTGCAAACCCTTGGCGACGTGATGGATCACACGACGGGGATCAGCAGCAGCCAGGCAGACTCCGATCGCACCAGCTACTACTCTCGCGGTTTTCAAATTGACAACTACATGGTCGATGGCATTCCGACCTGGTTTGAATCCCGCTGGAATCTGGGTGACGCCCTTACCGATATGGCGCTGTTCGAGCGGGTGGAAGTCGTGCGTGGCGCCAATGGCCTGCTGACAGGTACGGGCAACCCGGCCGCGTCAATCAACATGATTCGTAAACACGCCACCAGCCGCGAGTTTAAAGGCAATGTTTCTGCGGAGTATGGTAGCTGGAACAAACAGCGCTATGTTGCTGATATGCAAAGCCCGCTGACCGAAGACGGCAACGTGCGTGCGCGTATTATCGCGGGCTATCAAAATAACGACTCGTGGCTCGATCGTTATAACAGCGAAAAAACCTTCTTCTCCGGCATTCTTGATGCTGACCTCGGGACCTCAACCAGTTTATCCGCTGGCTACGAATATCAGCGTATCGACGTGAATAGCCCAACATGGGGCGGTCTGCCGCGCTGGAATACCGATGGCAGCAAAAACCACTACGATCGTTCTCATAGCACTGCCCCAGATTGGGCTTATAACGACAAAGAGATCAACAAAGTCTTCGTCACGCTGAAACAGCGCTTTGCCGATACCTGGCAGGCGACCATGAACGCGACCCATTCAGAGGTTAAATTCGACAGCAAAATGATGTACGTTGATGCGTACGTCAATAAAGAGACCGGGATGCTGGTGGGGCCTTATGGCAATTATGGTCCGAGCTTTACCTACGTTGGCGGGACCGGCTGGAACAGCGGCAAACGTAAAGTCGATGCCGTGGATTTGTTTGCAGATGGCGGCTACGACCTGTTTGGTCGCCAGCACAACCTGATGATTGGCGGCAGCTACAGCAAGCAAAATAATCGCTACTTCAGCTCCTGGGCAAACGTATTTCCGGATGAGATCGGTAATTTCTATGACTTTAATAGTGCCAGCTTCCCGGAAACCAACTGGGGCCCTCAAAGCCTTGCTCAGGACGATACCACACGAATGAAATCGGTATACGCCGCAACGCGAATTTCCCTGCTTGACCCGCTACACCTGATCCTTGGCGTCCGCTATAACAACTGGAGTATCGAGACCCTGACCTACAATATGGAGAAAAACCATACTACGCCATACGCCGGGCTGGTGTATGACATCAACGATAACTGGTCGGCCTACACCAGCTACACCTCCGTTTTCCAGCCGCAGAATAAGCGTGATAGTTCCGGTAAATATCTGACCCCGGTTACCGGTAATAACTATGAAGTCGGCCTGAAGTCCGACTGGATGGACAGCCGCCTGACCACCACCCTCTCCATATTCCGCATCGAACAGGATAACCTCGGCCAGGCAACCGGCGGGCAAATCCCTGGCAGCAACGGCGAAGCGGCCTATAAAACCGTCAATGGTACCGTAAGCAAAGGGGTGGAGTTCGAAATCAACGGCGCGCTTACCGATAACTGGCAGATGACCTTCGGCGCGACTCGCTTTGTTGCCGAGGATAATGAAGGCAACGCGGTGAACCCTAACCTGCCGCGTACCAGCGTCAAGCTGTTCACCAGCTATCGCCTGCCGGTGATGCCTGATCTGACCGTCGGCGGCGGCGTTAACTGGCAAAACCGTGTTTATAAAGATACCGCTACCCCTTACGGTACTTTCCGTGCGGAACAAGGCAGCTACGCGCTGGTGGATTTGTTTACCCGTTACCAGGTCAGCAAAAACTTTGCCTTACAGGGCAACGTCAATAACCTGTTCGACAAAACCTACGATACCAACATCGACGGTTCCATTGTGTACGGCGAACCGCGCAACTTCAGCATTACCGCCAGCTATCAATTTTAACTAAACTTACCGGGAGCCGCATCGCTCCCGGTTAATAGAATACTAATACCCGTCATTCAACTCTTCCGGAATCAGATAGTTACCGGCATCCTCATTGTACGAAATAAGGTACTTTTTATTTATTTTTGTTTTCTGCCGATAGCCGGATGAATGGATCGTTAGAGCATAAAAACCGGCAGTGCTTTGGCTCTCATCAACGGTTAATTGGTTCTTAATCTCTTCGGTTTCGCCATTCGCAAAGGCACCTTCGTTGCTCATCCAGGAAGTCCAGTTAGCAACAGGTATAAATTTCCCCTCGCTAAAAACCTCAAGCAGATCGTGCGATTGCCCATAGCCTTGATTCATACTTGAAATTATCGAATGAACCGCCCACTTGTCTGGCCCAATATTGGCTACTCCATCAAAATGACCGTCAAAATTTTGGCGTTCAGATAGCAGCTTCAAGCCCTGCGGAGTTTGTTGAAGTACATAGTAGTCCGTGGGCGCAGGTTGATTATCATAAGATATCTGCTCCATATCTGGGCACATTACGATAAGATAAAACCCAGCATTCTGATTAACGACTTTGTCATAACACACATAATAGTCAGCAACCTCCTGTTCGTCCGCCGTTTTTTTATGCCAGGGGGATGCAGCATTCTTTCCCGGCTGATAATAATGCCTGATAACATCTTTACTGGTGTTATAAAAATCATTAGCAACGCAAGTACCGGATAAAAAGAGAGAAAACAACAGAGAGGTACTAAGCGTCAGTTTTAAAAAAGACATATGCGTTCCGTTTGTAAAGAAATCCCTTCAGAAGCGGAACATTACTGCTTTTCTCCGATTTATTTAACCCACTATCGGGCATCCATTCTCTGTTTCAGATTTTAACCATGATAGCTACGAGCATTTCCTGAAAACAGACGTAAAAAAGGCAGCCATTTGGCTGCCTTAGTCTCCCCACATCACAACTTAGTTGCTACGGATGTACTCATCCATTTCAGTTTTCAGGTTATCGGATTTAGTACCGAAAATAGCCTGAACGCCTGAACCTGCAACCACCACGCCCGCGGCGCCCAGTTTTTTCAGGCCAGCCTGATCAACTTTCGCCACATCTGCCACGCTCACGCGTAGACGAGTGATACATGCGTCAAGGTTAGTAATGTTTTCTTTACCGCCGAAGGCTGCAATCAGAGCCGGAGCCATCTCGCTGGTCGCGCCAGCTTTGCTGTCATCGGTGGCATCTTCACGACCCGGCGTTTTCAGATCCAGCGCTTTAATCAGCACACGGAACACCACGTAGTAAACGATGGCGTAGCAGATGCCGACAATCGGGAACAGCCACAGCTTGCTGCTGTTGCCGGACAGAACGATAAAGTCAATCAGACCATGAGAGAACGACGTACCGTCACGCATACCCAGCAGGATACAGATCGGGAATGCCAGACCTGCCAGAATCGCGTGGATGATGTACAGGATCGGCGCAACGAACATGAAGGAGAACTCGATCGGCTCGGTGATACCGGTCAGGAACGAGGTCAGCGCTGCGGAAATCATGATACCGCCCACTTTCGCGCGGTTTTCTGGTTTAGCAGAGTGCCAGATAGCAATCGCAGCAGCCGGCAGACCGTACATTTTGAACAGGAAGCCGCCGGACAGTTTGCCCGCAGTCGGGTCGCCTGCCATATAGCGAGGGATATCGCCGTGGAATACCTGACCTGCTGCGTTGGTGTATTCACCAATCTGCATCTGGAAAGGAACGTTCCAGATATGGTGCAGACCAAACGGTACCAGGCAACGCTCAATGAAGCCATAGATACCGAACGCGACAACCGGGTTCTGGTAAGCAGCCCACTGGGAGAACGTCTGGATTGCAGTACCGATCGGTGGCCAGATAAAGGACAGAACCACACCAGTGAAGATAGCGGCCAGACCGGAGATAATCGGCACAAAGCGCTTGCCCGCAAAGAAGCCCAGATACTCAGGCAGCTTGATGCGATAGAAGCGGTTGAACATGTAGGCTGCGATAGCACCGGAGATGATACCGCCGAGTACGCCGGTATCCGCCAGGTGTTTAGCCGCAATTTCTTCAGCAGGTAAATGCAGGACTAGCGGTGCCACAACTGCCATGGTTTTCACCATGATGCCATATGCAACGACCGATGCCAGAGCAGATACGCCATCGTTATTGGTGAAGCCAAGCGCGACACCGATAGCAAAAATCAGCGGCATGTTAGCGAAGACTGAACCGCCTGCTTCCGCCATGACGTGTGAAACAACTTCTGGCAGCCAACTGAAGTTTGCGGAACCGACGCCCAGCAGGATACCTGCGATAGGCAGTACGGATACCGGCAGCATCAGCGATTTACCGACCTTCTGCAGGTTAGCAAATGCATTCTTAAACATAATTGAGAGTGCTCCTGAGTATTTGGTGCTTTTTTACGTTTTCACGCATTGGCCCGGGGGGAGAACCGCGCCGTGGACAGGACATCTAAGCGCCCTTTATTTATTACACAGAGTAAAATAATTGCCGGGATGATTGTTTGACGGCTATCACGTTTCAATCAGACACCGGTTAAAAACTTACACTGGTTTACATAACTCGTGTCTGAATGTTGCCAAAAAACCTTCACCGCCCCATTTGTGGCGGTGAACTTTACTCGCTTTGGCTATTAATTACGAGCCTTAAAATAATAAGGAATATCAGAGAGGTTGCAGTTGGGAGGGGTCAATATGAAAAAGCGTGGCGAAGTTTTCCGTTGTTTGCTGTGCCAGTTGCTCCAGCGATACGCCTTTCAGAACCGCCATATACTCAGCGACATCCCGAACCATCGCTGGCTGGTTCTCTTTGCCGCGATGCGGTACCGGAGCCAGATACGGCGAATCGGTCTCAACCAGCAGACGGTCAAGAGGCACGTAGCGCGCCGCGTCACGAAGCTGTTCTGCGTTTCGGAACGTCACAATGCCGGAAAACGAGATATAGAACCCCATGTCCAGCAGCTTACCCGCAGTCTCCCTATCCTCAGTGAAACAGTGTAGTACGCCACCACAATCCGTCACTTTTTCTTCGCGTAAAATTTCCAGCGTATCGGCGCGGGCATCGCGCGTATGAACAATAACCGGTTTATTCAACTCCCGACCTATACGGATATGGTCCCGAAACGACGTCTGCTGACGTGGTTTTGTTTCTGGCGTGTAGAAATAATCCAGACCAGTTTCCCCCATTGCGACCACACCGTCTTCCGCTGCGAGTTTACGCAACTCTTCAACGTCATACTCTTCATCCTGGTTTAACGGATGCACGCCGCAGGAAAAAACAACGTCGTCGCGCTGCCCCACCAGCTCGCGCATACCGCGATATCCCGGCAGCGTCGTGGCAACCGCCAGGCAAAATTTCACATCGCGCGCGGAGGCCTTGGCCAGCACGTCGTCTACATCTTTATGCAGCGTTTGATAATCCAGGCCATCAAGATGGCAATGGGAGTCGACTAAAAACATGATGTCTCTCTCAGAGGTGGGATACGGGAAGGACCGCCCCAGGTTGCAGGTAATGTTCCCAGCGCAGAAGGCGCTCGGTTAGCAGCAGTTCGCGATTGATACCGACAACGCTCAGTAGTTGCTCGCGGCAGGCGCTGACGTCGCGAGCGATCGCCTGTAAGCGCGCGGCAGGCAGCGCATTGGCCAGTTGATTCAGCAGCGCCCAGGCATCCGGATTACTGACAAGCGTGATCCCCTGCTGTCTTTTTTGCGCATCGACGAGCAGCGATGCCAGCCAGTGCAGGCGAACCGCCGCCTGTTCATGATTCAGAATCGGCAACAACGTCAACCAGTCGCCATGAGTGAGTATATTCGCCATGGTCTGACAAAGCTGTTGACGCGCCGCCCAGTGAGCTTCCTGTAACAGATCCAGCGCCGCGGCTGGCGCATTGCCGCTGAGACGCAGCGCAGCAAGCAGCGCATCTTGTGACATTGTCACTTCTCGTTCTAACCACGCCAGAGCATAGTGTTCTGAAGGCGGAGCAAGGTGATGCAACCGGCAGCGGCTACGTAACGTAGCCAGCAAGCGAGCGGGCTCCTGGCAAGCGAGGAAAAACCAGGTATTTTCCGGCGGCTCCTCCAGCGTTTTCAGCAACGCGTTGGCCGCTGCATCGGTGAGCATGGCGGCATCACCTATCCACACCACTTTCGCGCCGCCTAATCGGGCTCGTTCGTAAAGCTTTTCGCTCACTTCACGCACGGCATCAATCCCGAGGGAGCTCTTTCCCTTTTCAGGACTCAACGCATAATAATCAGGATGCGTGCCAGCCTGCATCAGTTGACAGCTATGGCACTTACCGCAGCTTTTATGCCCTTCTGGCTGTCGGCACATCAGGAAGCGACAAAGCGCATAAATTAACGCTTCACTCCCCATGCCCGGCAGCGCCTGAACAAGTAGCGCATGGTGACCCCGTCCCGCCTGGTAGCTGGAGACTAATTGTTCAAAAGACGGGCGTAACCACGGATACCATTTCATGCGCCCTGCTCCGCGACCCATTGGTTCACCACTGCACGAATATCGCGCTCAACGGCCTCCAGCGGCTGCGTCGCGTCAACGGTGCGAATAGTCGAGTCTTGCGCCGCCAGTTCAAGGTAACGCGCGCGGGTACGGTTAAAGAAATCCAGCGACTCCTGTTCGATACGGTCAAGCTCGCCGCGGGCGCGGGCGCGCTTCAGGCCAACTTCCGGCGTAACGTCGAGATAGAGCGTCAGATTGGGGCGAAAATCTCCCAACACCGCATCGCGCAGGGTCGCCAGCATAGTCTGGTCGATACCGCGACCGCCGCCCTGATAGGCCTGCGTTGACAGATCGTGACGATCGCCAATAACCCACTTACCCTGGGCCAGCGCAGGTTTAATGACCGTTTCAACCAGCTGCACGCGGGCCGCGTAAAACATCAACACTTCGGCTTTATCATTAATCACTTCATCGCCGGTGGACTGGATATCCAGTACCAGGCTGCGCAGCTTTTCAGCCAGAATGGTGCCGCCCGGCTCACGAGTAAATACCATATCGCTAACGCCCAGCTGTTTTAGCGTCTCTACCACGAGATTACGTGCGGTGGTTTTCCCTGCGCCCTCCAGGCCCTCGATGACGATATAATTACTGCGCATTTTTTTCCTTAAGTACTTTCAGATAGTCCTGGACCGAGCGGTTATGGCTGGTCAGGTTAGTGTTAAACGTATGCCCGCCCTTCCCGTCCGCGACAAAATAAAGATACGGCGTTTTCGCCGGATGCGCGGCGGCCTTCAGCGAGGCCTCGCCCGGTGCGGCAATTGGCCCGGGCGGCATGCCGTTAATGACATAGGTGTTGTAAGCGGTCGGGGTTTCCAGGTCTTTACGCGTCAACTTACCATTATAACTCTCACCCATCCCGTAAATCACGGTCGGATCGGTTTGCAGACGCATACCAATACGTAAACGGTTGATGAATACCGATGCGACACGGTCACGCTCCTCCGGTACCGCCGTCTCTTTTTCGATAATAGAAGCCATCGTCAACAGCTGATTTTGGTCCTTATACGGTAGATTATCCATCCGCCCTTCCCAGGTTTTCTCAACCGCAGAAACCATCTTCTGATGCGCTCGTTTAAGGATGGCCACGTCGCTGGTATTCGCGGTATACATCCAGGTGTCCGGCCAGAACCAGCCCTCAACCCAGTCCGCATGTTCCAGATTGAGCGCTTTCGCCACGGTTTCATAGCTATCATCCGCCAGCGTATGCTTGACATAAGGGGCGTCGCGTAGCTGGCGCAGATAGTCGCTGACCCGCATCCCTTCAACGAAGCGCAGCGGAAACTGAGCTTCTTTGCCGCTAGCCAACAGCTGCAGCATCTGACGTACAGTCATATCAGGAGTGAAGCGATAGGTCCCGGCTTTAAAGTGGGACAGCTCGGGCTCAATGCGCAGAAGCCACTGGAAAACGCGCGGCCGGTTAATGACTTTATCGCCATACAGCTGTTGACCCAAAGCCAGGCGCCCGGTCCCGGTTTCAAGCGTAAAGATGGTCTCTTCTTTAATCAGCAATTTGCTGTCCGCCAGTTGGCGAACTTTCCACATACCGATACCCGCGGCGATACCCAGTACCACCACCAGCAACAGGATAAAACGTAACATTTTCTTCATGACTAATCAGACAGCTCACACAATGGGGCTAAAAAATGGTAAAGCTCGCGCGCGGACCAATATGTGTCGTTCCAACGGCGAACCGGCACCAGCGGCATTAATGCGTTACAGATAAGCACTTCGTCGGCTTCGCGTAGCGCATCGGGGCGCGTAGTCACTTCGACAACGCGAAACGGCGATGGTGCCAGCGTTGCGAGAATGTGCTGGCGCATAATACCGTTTACTCCCGCCTGGTCGAGGCGCGGGGTAAAAACATCAAATCCTTTACGCCAGAATACGTTCGCGGCACAGCATTCCGTAAGCCACCCTTCACTGTCAAGGACCAGCGCTTCATCGGCGTCCGTCTGCTCAAGATGAGAACGAATCAGCACTTGTTCCAGACGATTAAGGTGTTTGAGTCCGGCAAGAGAAGGATTACGCCCCAGTTGAACTGGACTCAGTGACAAGGAGATCCCCTCCTCACGCCAGCGCGGGTAATGGGCTGGATACGACGACACGCTGAGAACTCGCGTGGGACTCTCACAGCCCGCAGCGCTATATCCCCGACCACCCGCGCCGCGGGTCATCATCACCTTCAGTACGCCATCCTGATGCGGCTGAGCCTGAAGCGTCATTTCCTGCGCTAATAGCGCCCAGTCACAGTAAGGAATAAAAAGCTTTTCGCAGGTCGTCTGTAAGCGGGTGAGATGGGCAGACAGAAACTGAATTTGACCTCTAATGATCCGCGCTGTAGTAAAACAGCCATCACCAAACTGAACGCCACGATCGTTAACCGCTAGCGTTTCACTTTCAGTGCCGTTTATCAAAAACATAAAGGACTCCTCATCGCCGGTCGGTCAGTGTCGCAGGAGAAAAAGAATGGAACAAGCGGAGAAAACCGAATAAAAAAGGCCCGACAAGCGGGCCAGTTTTCCGATGAGCATTGACGGCATCAAAGATGTTACGTCAGGCGCGCATCACACCTTTTTAAAGATCAGCGAGCCGTTGGTGCCACCGAAACCGAAGGAGTTACACAGGGTGTATTCCATACCGCTAACCTGGCGTGCTTCATGAGGCACGAAGTCCAGGTCACAGCCTTCATCTGGATTATCCAGGTTGATGGTTGGCGGAACAGCCTGATCGCGCAGGGCGAGGATGGTGTAGATAGACTCTACTGCACCCGCAGCGCCGAGCAGGTGACCGGTCATTGACTTAGTGGAACTAACCATTACGCGGCTGGCAGCGTCACCGAAGACGGATTTCACCGCCTGCGCTTCTGCTTTATCGCCTGCTGGCGTAGAGGTACCGTGGGCGTTGACATAGCCAATCTGACCCGCGTCAATACCCGCATCGCGGATGGCATTAACCATCGCCAGCGCTGCTCCAGCGCCATCTTCCGGCGGCGAAGTCATATGGTACGCATCGCTGCTCATTCCAAAGCCAACGATTTCAGCATAAATTTTCGCACCGCGTTTTTTCGCGTGCTCGTACTCTTCCAGTACAACCATGCCAGCACCGTCACCCAAGACGAAGCCATCACGCTCTTTATCCCAAGGACGGCTCGCCGCCTGCGGATTATCGTTGCGTGTGGACAGCGCACGCGCCGCGCCAAAGCCGCCTACGCCCAGCGGAGTACTGGCTTTTTCCGCACCACCGGCAACCATTGCGTCAGCATCGCCATAAGCGATAACGCGCGCGGCGTGACCAATGTTGTGTACACCAGAAGTACAGGCGGTCGCGATGGAGATGCTTGGTCCACGCAGACCAAACATGATGGTCAGATGACCGGCCACCATGTTAACGATTGTGGAAGGAACAAAGAACGGGCTGATCTTACGCGGTCCGCCTTTTACCAGCGAACTGTGGTTTTCTTCGATCAGGCCAAGCCCGCCAATACCGGAACCAATAGCGGCACCAATGCGGGTAGCATTCTCTTCCGTCACTTCAAGGCCAGAATCCTGCATGGCCTGAATGCCAGCGACAATTCCATATTGAATGAAGGCATCCATCTTGCGCTGTTCTTTGCGCGAGATGAAGTCATCACAGTTAAAATCCTTTACTAAGCCAGCAAATTTCGTTGCATAGGCGCTAGTATCGAAATGGTCGATCAGGCTGATGCCACTCTGACCGGCAAGGAGAGCTTTCCAGGTAGACTCTACGGTATTGCCGACAGGAGACAACATGCCCAGTCCGGTCACAACTACACGACGCTTAGACACGGTTGTCCTCCAGGGAGGGAAAATAAATTCTTGTGGGACAAAATATAGATAAAACTCAGGCGGTCGAATGACCGCCTGGAGATGTTCACTTACGCCTGGTGACCGTTGATGTAATCAATGGCAGCCTGAACAGTAGTGATTTTCTCTGCTTCTTCGTCCGGAATCTCAGTATCAAACTCTTCTTCCAGAGCCATTACCAGCTCAACGGTGTCAAGAGAATCAGCGCCCAGGTCTTCAACGAAGGAAGCATTGTTGGTAACTTCTTCCTGCTTAACGCCCAGCTGTTCGCCGATAATTTTCTTAACGCGTTCTTCGATAGTGCTCATACTCTTAAATTTCCTATCAAAACTCGCTTTCGCGATGGTTTTCGTAGTGTATAAAATGTTGAAAAATTTGCAACTAAATCCCGGCAGGTCTTACCACGATTTTACGCTATTTTGCGGCTGTTTGCCCTCATAACGCAAATCATTTTGCACAAAACATTACAGTGAATCGCACGGACTGCGCGGTTCCTGAACGTTTTGCGCAAATCTCGGTCAGACCATATACATTCCGCCGTTAACGTGCAGAGTTTCACCGGTGATGTAACTCGCTTCGTCAGAGGCTAAAAATGCAACCGCACTGGCGATTTCATTTGGAGAGCCGAGGCGCCCCGCAGGAACTGCCGCCAGAGTGCCCGCACGCTGCTCATCGGTCAGCGCACGCGTCATGTCCGTTTCAATAAAGCCCGGAGCAACAACGTTTACAGTAATACCGCGGGACGCAACTTCGCGAGCCAGTGATTTACTGAAGCCAATCAGACCCGCCTTCGCCGCAGCGTAGTTGGCCTGACCCGCATTTCCCATGGTACCAACCACAGAACCGATAGTGATAATACGTCCATGACGCTTTTTCATCATAGCGCGCATTACCGCTTTTGACAGACGGAAAACCGATGACAGGTTGGTTTCGATAATATCGTTCCACTCGTCATCTTTCATGCGCATTAACAGGTTATCACGAGTAATCCCGGCATTATTCACCAGGATATCAACTTCACCAAATTCTGCGCGAATATTTCCCAGAACAGATTCGATAGATGCAGGATCGGTCACATTCAGCAACAGACCTTTACCATTAGCACCTAAATAATCGCTAATCGCCTGCGCGCCGCTTTCGCTGGTCGCAGTACCGATAACTTTCGCGCCACGGGCAACGAGCGTTTCAGCGATTGCGCGGCCAATACCGCGACTTGCACCGGTAACCAGCGCGATTTTTCCTTCAAAACTCATGGTATTCCTCTTTTATTGCTCAAGCGCCGCAGACATCGCCGCCGGCTCGTTAAGCGCGGAGGCAGTCAGGGTGTCAACAATACGTTTAGTCAGGCCAGTGAGGACTTTACCCGGACCAACTTCATACAGATGCTCTACGCCCTCAGATGCCATAAACTCAACGGTTTTGGTCCACTGAACCGGGCTATACAGCTGGCGGATCAATGCATCGCGAATAGCATCAGGCGCAGTTTCACTTTTCACGTCGACGTTGTTTACAACTGGAATCGTCGGCGCGTTAAACGTAATTTTTTGCAGCTCAACGGCCAGTTTTTCCGCCGCAGGCTTCATCAGCGCGCAGTGGGATGGCACGCTGACCGGCAGCGGCAGAGCACGTTTGGCGCCTGCAGCCTTACAGGCCGCTCCTGCGCGCTCTACGGCCTCTTTGTTACCGGCAATAACGACCTGGCCCGGCGAGTTAAAGTTTACCGGAGAAACGACCTGCCCTTCGGCAGACTCTTCGCAAGCTTTAGCAATCGCAGCATCATCAAGGCCAATGATCGCTGACATCGCACCGGTACCTTCCGGCACCGCTTCCTGCATAAACTTACCGCGCATCTCAACCAGACGTACGGCATCGGCAAAATCGATAACGCCCGCACATACCAGCGCTGAATACTCGCCAAGGCTGTGGCCCGCCAGCAGAACCGGTGCTTTACCGCCCTGTTTCTGCCAGGCGCGATAGAGCGCGACAGATGCGGTCAGCAGCGCGGGTTGAGTCTGCCATGTTTTGTTCAGTTCTTCCGCCGGGCCCTGCTGCGCAAGCGCCCACAGATCGTAACCCAACGCCGCAGAGGCTTCACGGAATGTCTCTTCGATTACCGGGTAAGTAGCCGCCATGTCTGACAGCATCCCGACACTCTGAGAGCCCTGTCCCGGGAACACAAAAGCAAATTGCGTCATGTTTAAATCCTTATACTAAAAACGAACCAGCGCGGAACCCCAGGTGAAACCGCCACCGAAGGCTTCCAGCAGAATAAGCTGACCACGTTGAATACGACCATCGCGAACAGCCTCATCCAGCGCGCAAGGGACTGAAGCAGCCGAAGTATTGCCGTGTCTGTCGAGGGTTACGACGACGTTGTCCATCGACATTCCGAGCTTCTTCGCCGTGGCGCTAATAATACGCAGGTTGGCTTGATGCGGCACCAGCCAGTCCAGCGCGGAGCGCTCGAGGTTATTAGCCGCTAACGTCTCATCAACGATGTGCGCCAGCTCGGTTACAGCCACTTTAAAGACTTCATTACCCGCCATCGTCAGATAGATAGGGTTTTCCGGCTCGACGCGATCGGCATTCGGCAGCGTCAGCAGTTCGCCGTAGCTACCATCCGCATGCAGATGCGTGGAAATGATACCCGGTTCTTCAGAAGCACCCAGCACTACGGCACCCGCGCCGTCACCGAAGATAATGATTGTCCCACGATCGGTCGGATCGCAGGTGCGCGCCAGAACGTCTGCGCCGATCACCAATGCGTAATCAACAGCACCGTTTTTAACATATTGATCGGCAACGCTGAGCGCATAGGTGAAGCCCGCACAGGCCGCAGCGACATCAAAGGCCGGACAGCCTTTAATACCCAACATTGATTGAATCTGGCAAGCAGAGCTAGGGAAGGCATGAGTACCAGAGGTGGTCGCAACAATAATCAGACCAATTTGCTCCGGCTTGACGCCCGCCATATCCAACGCATTCTTCGCGGCTTCAAGGCCCATGGTAGCAACTGTTTCATTCGGTGCGGCGATACGACGCTCACGGATACCAGTACGAGTAACAATCCACTCGTCAGAGGTATCAACCATATTCTCCAGTTCAGCGTTCGTACGCACGTGCTCAGGCAGATAGCTGCCGGTACCTATAATCTTCGTATACATGTACGCTCAGTCACTCTTGGGTAATATACCTGGTTTACTCAAACTGCGAGGCGTCAGTCGTTTCCGGTTACCCGGGCCTGAGACCTGGAGTTTCCGTTTCTGCCGCCCTCAGGCAATTCGAAACCTGCAGGGTATAAAGATTCCAGGCGAGCGGCAATTCGCTGAGGAACCTGCCGCTGCACTGCCTGCACTGCCTGCTCTATCGCGACGCAAAAAGCGCGCTGGTTGGCAGCACCATGACTTTTAATCACGGAACCGCGCAATCCTAACAGACAGGCACCATTATACTGGTCGGGGTTGAGGTGACTGAATCGCCTTGACAGGCTTTTTTGTAACCAACGCTTTAATAAAAGCAGCCACCACGACCGTTTTTTCCCCTCTCCCTGTGATTTCAACAGTGAAAGGAACATTCTGACAACACCTTCCATCGTTTTTAATGTGACGTTGCCCGTGAATCCATCACAAACCAAAACATCCGTTTTGCCCGTCAACAATTCATTGGCTTCCAGATACCCAATATAGTTGAGAGTTGGCAACGTTTTCAAAACCGCCGCCGCATCGCGAATGCTGCTGAGACCTTTCATCTCTTCTTCGCCGATATTCAGTAGCGCAACGCGGGGGTTCTGGATCCCAATAACCTCTTCGGCCAGAACCGCTCCCATTACGGCAAACTGCACCAGCATAGTGCTATCGCAATCCACGTTAGCGCCCAAATCCAGCACCACCGTTTTGCCCTTTAGCTGATGCGGTAACATGGTTACCAGTGCCGGGCGCTCAATCCCTTCGATGGGTTTGAGTAACAGTTTCGCCAACCCCATTAGCGCTCCGGTATTACCCGCGCTGACGCAGGCCTGGGCCCGCCCTTCTTTTACCAACTCCAGCGCAATACGCATCGAGCTACCGCGACTGGCGCGAATAGCCTGTGCGGGTCGTGCATCACTAGCAATAACTGACTGCGCAGGAATGACCTGCAGACGAGAACGTTGTTCAAAATCAGCTTTGGCAAGTAATGGCGCGATAGCGTCGGGATCGCCGACTAAAAGAAGTGTGAGTTGTGAATTAGAGTTCAGTGCCTGCAATGCTGCAGGCACTGTCACGGAAGGGCCGAAATCCCCTCCCATGACATCTAACGCCAGGGTTAGACGTGTCAAGATATCGTCGCTGCTCGGTTCGGCTATTCCCCAGTTACCTGGGGAGATCCTCACTAAGCTTCATCACGCTTTTACTCTTTGTCTTTCGCGCTACAAGTGCGTTGACTGCGCTCGTTCACACCAGCCGCATAGTTATCTATGTTTCTGGCGATGCTCTCGCTTGCGTCTCCCTGCAACGCGAAATCCACGGAGTAATGCGTGATTACTTAGCGATTACCTTGCGACCGCGGTAGAAACCGTCGGCAGTGATGTGGTGACGCAGGTGTTTTTCACCAGAAGTTTTGTCTACAGACAGGCTGGTGACTGCGGTCAGAGCGTCATGGGAACGACGCATGCCACGTTTGGAACGGGTTGGTTTATTCTGTTGTACGGCCATGGACCTTACTCCTCAATTACTTATGCTTTAAGCTGGCTAATACGGCAAATGGGTTTGGTTTTTGTACCTCTTCAGGCAGTTCACCAAAGACCATGTCCGCGTCGGACACTTCACAGTGTTCAGAATCATGCACCGGAACGACTGGCAAGGAGAGGATGATTTCATCTTCAACCAACGCCAGCAGATCGATTTCACCGAAGTCGTTAACCTCAATCGGCTCATACGCTTCCGGCAGTGCTTCGGCCTGTTCGTCATTTCTGACCGGGCTGAAACAATACGTTGTGTGAACATGATGGGGGAACGGTTTCCCGCAACGCTGACATTCGAGGGTTACCGACACCGTTGCATCGCCGGTTAAAACGGCAAGGCGCTGGTTATCGATAGCGAACGACATGCTGCATTCCACATCGCTGTCCACGCTGACAACAGAATCAGCGACGCGCACAGCCTGATCACGGGTATAGATACCTTGGTAATCTAAGCGTTTTTGAGCCGTGCGAACCGGATCGAGAGTCAGGGGTAATTTTACCTTTTGCATAGGGCGCGCATATTAACTTTGTAACGTCATAGAGTCAAAGAAAAAGGCAGCCTCAGGTTGCCTTTTGCCATTTATTCGCACACATTGCGGCGCATAGTTTAAAATGATGCTCTGCGAAGCGCTATATGTGGATGAAAAAATATGTCTGAACTGATCCTCGCGTCAACCTCGCCGTGGCGGCGAATGCTGCTGGAAAAGCTGTCTGTGCCTTTTGAATGCGCAGCACCGGACGTTGATGAAGCTCCGCATCCCGGAGAATCGGCGCGTCAGCTGGTGATGCGTCTGGCGCAGGCAAAGGCGCAGGCCCTTGCCGCACGCTATCCGCAACACCTTATTATAGGCTCTGACCAGGTTTGCGTCCTGGATGGCGAAATTACCGGCAAGCCACACACGGAAGAAAACGCCCATCGCCAGTTGAGAAAAGCCAGCGGCACCATCGTCACCTTCTATACGGGCCTTGCGCTATACAATTCCGCTAACGGTCACTTACAAACCGAATGCGAACCGTTTGATGTTCATTTCCGTCATTTGAGCGACCAGGAAATTGACAGCTATATCCGCAAAGAGAACCCGTTAAAATGCGCCGGAAGCTTCAAAAGCGAGGGCTTAGGTATCACGCTTTTCGAACGCCTCGAAGGGCGAGACCCCAACTCGCTGATCGGCCTGCCGCTCATTGCCTTATGTCAAATGCTCCGTCGGGAAGGGTTTAACCCACTGCTCACCTAGACAGGCAGAAAATGGGATCGGCGTTTCAATATTCACCCCGATCCCCTAACGAACACTCTTTAAGCCAGAGCCATCAGGCTGGTAAAGAGCATGTTTCCGCCGACGAATAGCAGCACACAGTAAACGATACGCAGGAACGTCTCTTTGTTAATGCGCTGCAGGAAGGCCATCCCCAGGAAGAAGCCGATCGCCGCCATAGGGAAACCGATAGTCAGAGCACCGCCGAGATGCTCCGTCCACGCGCCATTACGATACTGGTTAAAGGCGTTCCAGGTATTAAACACTACCCATACCATGTTCATAGTATTACGGAACTTTTCTTTTTCCTTAACGGTTTCGATGGTGTAAACGGTAATCAGCGGGCCGCCGATAGTAAAAGCACCGTGCACAACACCGCCTAAAATAAGGCAGCCATAGCGAAAACATTTTTTCGCTGTCGTATCAGGAGCATTAGCCACTTCAACTTTTTTAAAGATCAACGGATTGACGATATGCTTGTAAATATTCATTACAGCAATGACCGTCACCATTGCGCCAATACAGATTTTCGCCACATTGGGGCTAATGGTATAAAAAAGATAGTTGCCCACCAGTATGCCCGGAACGCACAGAGCGACTATTTTACCTAAATCTTTCCAGGAAACATCTCGCCAGGTTCTGACCGCCAGAAAATACAAGAAAGGTAATGTAATCAACGTTCCATAGGGCACCCCTACCGACGTTCCCAATAAGCCATTCGTGACCGATGCTGCTATAACGGTACAACCAAACCCTGTACATCCCTGAACAAAAAACCCGACAATTTGCATCAGGCCGACAAGTATAAAATCAGTATTGAAACTCATAATATCCGCCCTGGATATAAAGTATTCGCATGATCTCTGGTTCTTGTTACCGAACCAGAGAAGCCAGGCTGCGGGCAGTCGCGTTTTTACGACACCGGAGGCAAAACAACATGCTTCTGATGTCGCAAAGTTAACGGCTATCCCGCAGAATGCGCGTTGGTTATTATCAGAAATGAAGTTCAGTGCGCTGAATCAAATCTTTCTGTAAAGGCTTACCAAGCTCGACGAAATAGGCGCTATATCCAGCTACGCGAACCAGCATGTCTTTATAATCCTCCGGCTTTTTCTGGGCCGCCCTCATCGTCGCTGAGCTCATAATGTTGAACTGAACGTGCATTGCCTGCTTCGCGATGTACTCATCAATAAAGCTCACCAGATTGTCGCGCCCTTCGACTCCAGCCACGGCTTCCTGTGGAAACCTGAGGTTCATCAACGTACCGTTAGTCGCGAGACTATGGTCGACTTTAGTTAATGAATTCACCAGCGCAGTCGGCCCGCAGATATCATGGGAACCGCCGTCAGTGTGAACTGGCCCCATATTATCGGAGATAGGTTCGAATTTTTTACGTCCATCGATGGAAGCATTAGTATTCAGGCCCATGCCAACGTTAGCGTTGACCGAGTAAACCCCAGGGCTAAATTCACCACCGCGAGGCGTTTTTCTGCCGCTGATATGGCGGCAATAGCATTCAAACATGAATTTGAACAGGTTGTCCGCATAGTCGTCGTCATTACCGTAGTGGCGCACTTTAGAACTATTGACCAACGCATACAGTTTTTCGTGACCAACCCAGTTATCCTTAACCGCCTGCAGCAGTTGAGCACCGGTATAGCGCTTCTCATCAAACACCAGTTGCTTGATGGTTGCCAGGCTGTCGGCACAGGTCGCCATACCGGCCGCCTGCGGAGCAATACCGTTGTACTTGGCGCCTCCTTCGGTCAAATCCTTACCTGAAATCATGCAGTCTTCATAAAAGGCGGAGACATAAGGAACCGGCTTAAGCTCGCGGTGCGCATTGTCGATAATATTCAGACTGCTGCACATTTGGTCCGTCCAGTACTCGAACTGTTTATCTACGCTTGCCAAAACGTCTTCAAAGCTCTCATAAGTATCCAGGCTGCCGGTATCCGGCCCAAGTTGTTCTCCAGTGCTGAGGCTGCGGCCGCCGTTGACGACCATTTCCATCATTTTCGGCGTATTCACATAAGCCGCGTCATGCCAGCCGTACTCTTTACCCGCAAGGTCCAGCTCAACGCAGCCAACAACACAGTAATCTCTTGCCTCTTCAAGGGTCATCCCTTTGCGAAGCATTCCCTTAATAGAAGGCGCATCATTAAAAAGTTTCGGATGCCCGTAACCGGCGCGAATGCACTCAACGGTCTTTATTTTTAATTCATAAGGCGTATTTTCATGCATACGCACGCACACCCATGGGTTCATCATTCGCGTATGAGCGGAGCCTTCAAGCATCAGCATCGTCAGGTCGTTGGTTGCATCATTACCATCGCGGTCTACGCCGCCCAGAGTCAGGCTTTCACCACCAAATCCACGACCATTGCGCACAGCGACGGTACCTTTATCTTTAAGCTTGGTGGGGTTATTCATCTTCACGTACTGAACTTCGATTAATTCGAGCGCAAATTCTTTAGTTATCGTTTTATTCTTCATGTCCGCCGCGAACCAGGGATATAGCCACTGATCCATACGGCCATAAGAGATAGAGTGGCCATTACTTTCGATTTGAATCAGCGTTGTGGCAAAGTTGAACAACTGTAACGCCTGCCAGAACGTCTGCGGTACGCCGCCGGCAATCTGCTGGCAGTTTGACGCCATCATTTCAAGCTCTTGCTTTCTCTGCGGGTTCTCTTCTTTCTGTGCATACTCCTTAGCCAAAACGGCATAGCGAGCGATATATTTTTTCGCGGCTTCAAGTTCGATGATCATTGCGGTATAAAAATCGCGCTTATCACCGTAATCCGGGTCACGCTTACTCAACTTTTCCAGTCCGGCCTTTGCATTTTCAATCAGACCGTTATACCCCACGGCCATCAGGCGGGCGTAATCTATCGCCAGATGCCCTGCCCCAGCATAGTGGTACAAATTGGTCTGAAATATTTTTTCGCCGACTTCAGAACCTTTAGTTTGATCTTTTTCAAGCCGAATATTGATCAAATCATCAACCGTTTTACCTTCCCAGTAGCGGCAAAGTTCGACGATCTCTTTACGCTCTTCCTCATTGCGGATATAGAACTGATCGTTTGCACGCTCTTCGAAAGGAGAATGCAGGATTTCATTGATAATCCAGCTAACTGAAAACTCCGGATATATCGGTGATGCTTTTGCCGGCGCGGCTATTTCACCAAGAATAAGATCTTCGTCATAAATGTATAATTTTGTATTGAGAAGAATATTTTCAAACGCCCTTGCACACTTCAACTTACGTGGAGCATTTTCATATTTTTTATACGCTTCAGTCACTAGTCTTAATCTTTCAACATCAATATCATAAGGCCTGTCAAGAAACGTCTGACGCAGTCGGTTTACACGCGGATATGGCGACCAGTCTTCATGGTGAACTTGATAACCAAGGCTGTAGGTTTTATCAAAAGGCTGAGTTCCGGATGCAGTCGTATGATTTACTTTCATAGAAGTAATCCTATTTAAGATTGAAATAAATATTGACTATTTTTCTTTCGTCCCCACCACGCAATGAATGCCGCGTTGGTTAAAATATTCGGCAAGCGTCTGTATATGTTTTTGAAACGACCTGCGGTTAACCTTCACATTTTGCATTTTATAAGAAAGGCCTAGCGAGGCGTATTTTTCTTCACCAAGACGCATAAAACTTAAAAGCTGTAACGTACGAATTTTCCCATTCAACTCATCAAGAATGAAATCAGCGGTAGCTTTTATATTCACCATGTCATCGTTTACATTTGGGATAACCGGAATACGCAAAATGATCTCACGCTTTTCATCCGCTAGTTTCTTTAAATTCTTCAGAACCTTATCATTGGATACTTTTGTATATTTTTTATGAATTTCAGGATCCATATGTTTAATATCTGAAATAATAATGTCGGTATAGGGAAGAACGTTTTGAACCTTTTTCCATGGTACATATAATGATGATTCAAGACACGTTTGAATTCCCTCATGTCTACAGGCCTGAAATAACTTCGCAACAAACTCACTCTGCAGTAAAGGCTCGCCGCCGGAAACGGTAACCCCGCCACCAGATCGTTCATAATAGCCTTTATCTTTGCGGATCTCTTCCATGCACTCTTCTACCGACATGGATTTACCCCATAGCTTAATGGCATCAGAAGGACAAGCATCGTGGCAAGCAAGGCAATTTGTGCAATCGTGGCGCTCTATTGAAGTCAGTTTGCCACGCGTAAACTTCAACACATTGTCCTGCGGACAGTTCTCTTCACAGGCCCCACACTTTTTATGTGAAATACATTTTGTTTTATAGACTCCAACCTGTACATACGGCATAAAACTTTCTGGGTTGCTGCACCATTCGCAGCGTAATGGACATCCTTTAAAAAATAACTCTGTGCGTAATCCTGGCCCATCATGAATAGTAAAACGCTGGATGTTGAAAATAATCCCTACTGGTGGTGATTGATTCATTCCGCATTCCTCAGCGTTCATCTTAAAATGAAAAATGCACATAACACATAGTTTACATGCATTGTTACTTTAATTTTCAATACCCTATATATGTAGGGTATCCAATATGAACGCTATTAAAAAGCGGCCGTACTTACTATTTTATATAGGGAGTCCTCCCTATTTTTAATGTTAGCGTTGGCTATTTATCCTCAAACCATTTGTACAATTGAAAACGACTATTAACACCGCATTTGATGTATATGTTTTGTATATGTTTCTTAACAGTATGGTAACTGATGACTAATTCATCAGCAATCGCCTGATAGGTTAATCCGTTATACATCAGACCGGCAACTTTCTGTTCTGCCTGGGTCAAGGGGAGTTTCACGCCAGAATAATCGCTAACCTTCCGGTCTTCTTTCTGCGAAATGGTGATCCAATGATAAGTATCAATAATTCCATTCGAATAGTTTTGGTCATAGGTATAAATTTTAAATATATAGTCTTTGATCACCCGGGTCTGAACGCGATTCGTCGCCGTGCCCTCATTTTCATTGCCCAGTAAAAAAGGCAGCCAGTTGCACGGATTGGTACTACTAATTTCGTCTGCGATCGATGGGCCAAGAATATCCTTTAAATATTCCTGTGCCATTTCATTAGAACTCATGATGTGCATAAAATCATCGGTAATCAGATAAGCTTTCTCACCGGAGGAGATAATTTCATTCTGAATATTTGAGACAATTTTGGCTTGTTCATGTTTTTTAAAATTTTTATAAGAATTAGCGACGTAGACATATATTTTATTTAACATAGTGATTTCGGAATCAGTAAAATCTCCTTCTGAACAATTTTTAAAAAAAGCAACCTGGATGTAGGCGTTAATACCAAAGGCCATTGTCACACCATAGTGCTGTTGAAAATTTTCCTCAAGAAAACGGACATAGCCAGAGTGTTCATAATCGATAGAATTAATAATATCTGTAGATTTATACAGCCGGGGTATAACATTAAAATAGGTGAGCTGATCGGCTACGGCTTCCTGATGAATCACATGTCTGACAACATCATTGGCGATAAATTTGCGGTAAGGGTGTTCTTTACTATCAAGATAGATACCATCCCAGTTCACCCAAGAAAGGAACTTCCCGTGAGTATCAAAATACGAAATCAATATTTTTTTGAAACCAAAATTGCGTTCAATTGAATCCAGTAAAACACTGCTAAAAAATTCCCTCGCGGATATTTGTTGCTCTGCCATTTCCGAAAAAAAATTTAACTGACCAACACTGTCATAGTTCATGGTCACTCTCCATTACTTTTATAAATCCGGGCCATTGCTTTGGCTTATAGCATCGGTTTTAGCAAAATATGGTTACCCCTGCAATTTATTTCTATGAGAAAAAGCTGAACATTGAGCACGGATCACAATGACTCAGCTTTCCTCACAAACTGGAGAATTTAATTTAAAAATATTTTAAACTTTTAGAAACCTGTTATAGCGCCAGTTCATACAGTTTAATAATATCATTTAGCGTCGACTGTCGAGGATTAACCAAAATATTACCACTCTTCATCGCATCTTTCGCCATCTCAGGGATCATCTCAGCTTTAACGCCAACCGCAGAAAGTGAATCTGGAATACCGCAATCCATGTTCAATTTTTTAATTTCATCAATTAACATTTGCGGCTTAAATCCGCGTAACACACCATTTCCTTCACGGATATAGTTATAAATGACTTCATAACGCCCAGTATCGGCAAGAGCATTATATTCAATAATTGTCGGCAGGAGGATCGCATTAGCAACACCATGCGGTACATGGAAAAAAGCGCTTACCGGATGGCTCATTGCATGTACATTTCCTAACCTTGCCCAGGCAAATGCGATACCCGCAAAATTACTGCCCAGCATCATATCACATGCCGCAGCCTCATCTTTTCTGTTAGCAATAAAACGCCGCAGGCTACCACCGATCAACTCCATCGCTTTTTCTGCCATCGCATCAGAAAAAGGTGAGGCGCTGGTTGAAAGATAAGCTTCTAAAGCGTGAATAAGCGCGTCAATACCGCACGCCGCGGCAATATGCGCAGGCGCTGTCATGATCAGCTCGGGATCCAGAAGTGCGTATTTCGGCAGAATTTCATAACTGATAACCGACAGTTTATAATTTCTACTTTCATCCGTAATAACCGATGATGCCGTGACCTCACTCCCAGTTCCCGCCGTCGTCGGAATGGCAATCATCGGTACAATAGGTCCGGGAACCTTATTGCTTCCTTCATAATCTGTGATGTTTCCACCGTAATTAACAAGAACCCCAACGGCCTTCGCAACATCGATCGAGCTACCGCCACCAAGCGCCACAATACTGGTTGCGCCACATTCCTTATAAACTGCAGTAGCTTCATTGACGATATCAACGGTAGGATTCGGCATCACTCCAAGCCAGGTGGTAAGACTGATTCCCGCTGAGGTAATAATATCCTGAACTTTTTTTACAACGCCAAGACTATCAAGACCACGGTCGGAAACCAAAAGTACATTTTCAGAATGGCTTTCTTTTAGAATTTGCGGCAGTTTTTCCAGACAACCGATACCAAACTCAATGTTTTGCGGTATTTTAAAATTGAAACTTTTCATTACCTTCCCTTTTCTTCTAAACAATTAAAAGACATGAACGTCTATTCATTCCTCAACCATCGAGAATAAATAAGGTGGTTGAGTCTATTTATTTCATAAACTCTGAGAGTTGGCTAAATGCAGGCCAGAGCTTCAGGCAGCCGTAACCTACGATAACAACGAATGTGATGTGGATGATGGCCATGGCGAATCCGCCCTTAAGCATCTTCCGGGCATCAAGACCATAGGCCACCGGAATTGACCGAATACTAATGGGGAGCATAAATTCCGCATTAAAGGCCATAACGGTAATCAACCAGTAGGGAATCGGATTTAAACCAAGCTTAGTCGTAAACCCCAGGACAATCGGTAATACCACCGCGGCAGAAGCGGTAGAGTTCGTTGACTCAGAGACAACGCGCGCCAGTACAGCAAAGACAATAATGGTCAACAACCCACCGTCGAGCGACAATTCAGATATAAGACCCGCAATCCCGGCGCTTGCCCCAGAATCATTGACCAGTTTTCCTAACGCGAGTCCCCCGCCAAAGAGAATCAGCATTCCCCACATCGTCTCTTTTTGTGCCATTTCCCAGGTCAGCATGGGCCCTTTATCAGCGATAGTGAGCACAAAACAGATGCAGCCAAGAATCAGATATAAATGTGCTGGCGCAAGTGCGGGGAAGATTGAGGCATACAGCGGGCGGGCGAAAGCACCAAGCAGGCCCAAAAAGAATAAAACGGCACATATCTTCTCATCGCGCGTCATCGGCCCCAGTGCACGATAGTTTTTATCAAAGTATTCACGCGTTCTATTTAGCGTTTTCACTTTCATCGGGACCAGCAGCATGCAGGCCAGGCTAACGAGGGTAATGATGATATAAAACGGCGCCATGCGCACCAGCCAGTCAACGTACATAAATTCATGACCAATGTGCTCTTCAAGAATTGAAATAGCCGCAAGGTTCATGGCACCGCCCAGAGGACTCCCTACTCCACCAATACCTGCACCCCAGCCAATCGCCAGCAAAATGGGTACGGCAGGTTTACAGGACGGAATATCGTCGTACCCTGACGCAGCCAACATGGCGACAGCAATCGGCGTAAACAACGCGCATACCATAACGTTCGGAAGGATGGTTGAAGCGACAATACTAGCAAGTAACCAGACGGTAATTTGCGACTTCATTGAAGGCCCAATAAGGGAAAGGACCCTTAATGCAACCCGACGATCTAAACCAATCGTCGCCCAAGGGATACAAAGCAGACCTGAACCAAAAATAAGGATGATGCTATCCGACCAGTACTGAGCCGTAATCCCCCCCATTGGTACAAGATTAAAAAGCGCATTGATTATAATCGGCAGAAGACTGGTTACAGCGATATGAACCGGGCGAGTCACCCACCAGAATATCATCCACAGCAAAGTGCCAATCGCCTGTGCGCCTGGGGTTGTCAGGCTATGCGCAAACAGCAAGATGGCAAGAATGAAAATGGCGGGGCCGCTCAAAAGACATAGCAATCGTCGAGAGTTATTCATCGCATATTCCCTGTGCATAATTCATCACATACCCCGGCATTTATTATTTCAGTTATAAGCTAATGGATGCATATTTGTTAAAAACGTAATTTTATTGATGCGAATATTTTCAATAACGTATCAAAATACATATTTCATCTATTTCAACAAATTGTGATGAAGGTAGCAAAAACGATTCAGTTATTTTCTAAAAAAAAAGCCAGGTACATCGCCTCATCATGATTTCATCTGAATCATTAGTCTGCATATCTCCCCACCCCGACACTTTAAAACAAATTATCCCTTATATATCAAAACCATAACAAAATAAATAGCGCAAAAAAAGCGGCTAAACTTACTATTTCCTGTAGGGAGAACTCCCTATTTTTCAATGAATATGCGCTATGTCTCTTATTGAGTACAGAACGATAAGTAAGGACGTTTCCCCTCGAGTATTTATGATAGAAAACGGAAATTTAAACCTCTTTGTTGGTGATTGTTTATATATTAAAGAAATATTTGTTACGCAAAACGTATAGCGGCGATCAGGATAAGCTATTCCCGGCGAGTGCCGCCAACCATGCCTTCGCAAAGGTTCACAAGGTATGGGCGTCACAAAATGTGCAGGATAGGCTGGAAACGAAAACGTGGCCGAAATCTGGCCACGTCTTTTATAAAGAACAGCAGGATGAGGTCATCCCCTGGCTTGATAAGTGGCTCAAGTCCTGAGCCTGATGCGGGTTATTTAGCGTTACGCAAGACCTGCAGGCAACGCTTAAGCTGATTATCTAAAGGCGCTTCAACACGCATGACTTCCCCGGTCCCCGGGTGAGTAAACTTCAGCGCCGCGGCATGCAGAAACAGGCGGCTAAGACCGGTTCCTGCCAGCTGTTTATCAAATTCACGGTCACCGTAGCGATCGTCAAAAGCGATGGGGTGACCAGCATACTGCGTATGCACACGGATCTGGTGTGTACGACCGGTTACCGGACTGCAGCGCACAAGAGTCGCATGGGTATAACGCTCTTCGACCTTAAAACGTGTCTCAGAAGGTTTCCCCTCCTGGTTGACCCGCACGATTCGCTCGCCGCTTTGCAGAATATTTTTCAGCAGAGGAGCCTGCACCACTTTCGTGTGCGACTGCCATTGTCCGCGCACCAGGGCCAGATAATCTTTCTGCATTCCCTTATCGCGCAGTTGCTCATGCAGCGAACGCAGCGCTGAGCGCTTTTTCGCAACCAGCAAAACGCCAGACGTATCACGATCGAGACGATGAACCAATTCCAGGAAGCGCGCTTCCGGGCGCAGCGCGCGCAGACCTTCTATCACGCCAAAGCTTAGCCCGCTGCCGCCGTGAACTGCCGTGCCTGAAGGCTTGTTAAGCACCAGAATATGATCGTCTTCATAGAGAATCACATCAGCCAGCGCAGCCACTTTTTGCAGATGTGGGGATACCGCCTCTTCTTCCTTCTCTGACACCCGCACAGGCGGGATGCGCACTTCATCACCGGCTTCCAGCTTATACTCAGGCTTCACACGCTTTTTGTTCACCCGCACCTCGCCTTTACGCAAGATGCGATAAATCATGCTCTTCGGTACGCCTTTTAGCTGCGTACGCAAAAAGTTGTCGATACGTTGCCCTGCGTCATCATCAGCAATGGCAACCATTTTTACGCTTGGGATCTCAGTTTTCATGGTGCGCGATTCTAAATAGCCCGACGCATTAGCGCCACTCATTTTTATATGCTTATATTTATCATCATCCGGTTTTCATCGCATGTTTCATCGTCGTTTTGTTTGTTATTAGAACAATCTGTATACGCGGGTGAAAAAACTGTGAGTAACCGGGTGATAAAAGGTGAAAGTCAACTTGCTATAACAAGCTTAGCAATGGAATAATGATGCCGTTTTCCGTGCTGAACCTTGTTAGAACAAGAAATTAGCGGAATGACCAATTTTGTCTGACCGATCATCCACGCAGCAATGGCGTAAGACGTATTGATCTTTCAGACAGTTAGCGGGCTGCGGGTTGCAGTCCTTACCGGTACAGGCTCTATGGATTTCACGTCGCAGGAAGGCGTTCACACGGGGATTTCCCGGCGCTCATCTAGATCAAATGATTAAGATGAGCAGGTTAAGCCGCCACGCCTGCTGCGTGAAAAACGATGGGTATAAATGGAATCTTCTCTGGTGATACATCCCAGGCAGTTCCCCTGATAATTGCGCTGTGTTTCCGTTTGAAATACAGGCGACCGACACTCTGCGCCTCTTAAGCGCGCGACAACCGTGAGGTTGGCGACGTGAAACAGACACGAGGCCATCGGTTTCCCCCGGTAAGGCGTTACTCTGCCCGTAGCTTAGTCGTCAATGTAAGAATAATGAGTAAGTTACGATGAAAAGAATGTTAATCAACGCAACTCAGCAGGAAGAGTTGCGCGTCGCCCTTGTTGATGGGCAGCGCCTGTACGACCTGGATATCGAAAGCCCCGGGCACGAACAGAAAAAAGCGAACATCTACAAAGGCAAAATCACTCGTATTGAACCTAGCCTCGAAGCCGCATTTGTTGATTATGGTGCCGAGCGTCATGGTTTCCTCCCCCTTAAAGAAATTGCCCGCGAATACTTCCCTGCCAACTACAACGCCCATGGTCGTCCAAACATCAAGGACGTACTGCGCGAGGGGCAGGAAGTTATTGTCCAGATTGATAAAGAAGAACGTGGCAACAAAGGCGCCGCGCTCACGACCTTTATCAGCCTGGCGGGCAGCTATCTGGTACTGATGCCAAACAACCCGCGTGCTGGCGGTATTTCACGCCGCATTGAGGGTGACGATCGTACGGAACTGAAAGAAGCGCTGGCCAGCCTTGAGCTGCCGGACGGCATGGGGCTTATCGTGCGCACCGCAGGCGTCGGCAAATCAGCCGAAGCGCTGCAGTGGGACTTAAGTTTCCGCCTGAAGCACTGGGAAGCTATCCAGAAAGCCGCTGAAAGCCGCCCTGCCCCGTTCCTGATCCATCAGGAAAGCAACGTCATTGTGCGCGCCTTCCGCGACTATCTGCGTCAGGATATCGGTGAAATTCTCATCGACAACCCGAAAGTGCTCGAGCTGGCTCGCCAGCATATCGCGGCGCTCGGTCGTCCAGACTTCAGCAGTAAAATTAAGCTGTACACCGGAGAAATCCCGCTGTTCAGCCATTATCAAATCGAGTCGCAGATTGAGTCCGCTTTCCAGCGTGAAGTTCGTCTGCCTTCCGGCGGCTCTATCGTTATCGATAGCACCGAAGCGCTGACCGCTATCGACATCAACTCCGCTCGCGCAACCCGCGGCGGCGACATTGAAGAAACGGCGTTCAACACCAACCTGGAAGCGGCTGATGAAATCGCACGCCAGCTGCGTCTACGCGACCTTGGCGGCCTGATTGTTATCGACTTCATTGATATGACGCCGGTACGTCACCAGCGCGCGGTAGAAAACCGCCTGCGCGAAGCCGTACGTCAGGACAGAGCGCGTATCCAGATTAGCCACATTTCGCGCTTTGGCCTGCTGGAGATGTCCCGTCAGCGTCTGAGCCCGTCGCTTGGCGAGTCCAGCCATCACGTCTGCCCGCGCTGTAGCGGTACGGGTACCGTTCGCGATAACGAATCTCTGTCGCTCTCTATTCTGCGTTTGATCGAAGAAGAAGCGCTGAAAGAGAACACCAAAGAAGTTCACGCTATCGTGCCGGTACCGATTGCCTCTTACCTGCTGAACGAAAAACGCGCGGCAGTAAGCGCAATTGAAACCCGCCAGACCGATGTACGCGTCATCATCGTGCCTAACGATCAGATGGAAACGCCGCACTACTCCGTACTGCGTGTACGTAAAGGTGAAGAGACCTCAACCCTGAGCTATCTGCTGCCGAAACTGCACGAAGAAGAGATGGCGATGCCTTCTGATGAAGAGCCACCCGAGCGTAAACTGCCTGAGCAACCGGCTCTGGCTGCTTTTGTTATGCCGGATGCTCCACCGGCGCCATCTCAGGAAGAGCCAGCCAAACCAACGGCTACCGTTAGCACTCCAGCCTCATCGGCACCTAAAGCGGCAGCTCCGGCTCAGCCAGGCCTGGTTTCCCGCTTCTTTAGCGCATTGAAAAATATGTTCTCCGGCGCGGAAGAAAGCAAACCCGCAGAAGTTCAGGTCGAGAAAAAAGCTGAGGAGAAATCCGAGCGTCCGCAGGATCGTCGCAAACCGCGTTCGAACAACCGCCGCGATCGCAACGACCGTCGTGATAACCGCGATAATCGTACCGAGAATGGCGAAGGTCGGGAATCACGTGAGTCTCGCGAAGAAAACCGCCGTAACCGCCGCGAGAAGCAGCAGAACGTCGAACCGCGCGAAGCTCGCCAGACAACGCCTGAAGATAGCGATAAAGGTAAAGCCCGCGACGAACAGCAGCCGCGCCGTGAACGTAACCGTCGTCGTAACGATGATAAACGTCAGGTTCAGCAAGAAGCAAAAGCGCAAACCCGCGAAGAGCCGATAGTACAGGATGCCGAGCAGGAAGAGCGCGTGCAAACCATGCCGCGTCGTAAGCCGCGTCAGCTGGCCCAGAAGATTCGTATTGAATCCGCTGCCGCTGAGCAGGCCGTCGAGCCGGTAGTTGCAGAACAGGTAGCTGAAGCCGTCGTTGTCCAGCAAGAAGCTGTTGCACCACGTACCGAACTGGCGAAAGTCGATCTGCCAGCAGTTGTAGAGACCGCTGCGGAACACGACGACAATGGTGAGGCACGTGAGTCTAACGGTATGCCGCGTCGTTCGCGCCGTTCACCTCGTCACCTGCGCGTAAGCGGCCAGCGCCGCCGTCGTTACCGTGATGAGCGTTACCCGACGCAATCCCCAATGCCGCTGGCTGTAGCCTGCGCATCACCGGAAATGGCTTCTGGTAAAGTGTGGATCCGTTACCCGGTTGTTCGCCCGCAGGATCAGCAGCAAGAAGAAGCTCAGGTTCAGGAGTTCACCACTCCGGCAGTAGAGCCTGTCGTTGCGGCAGTCGCTGCCGCTGAGCCGGTTGTCGCAGAAGTCATTGCCCCGGCAATCGCAGAGGAAAGTGCTGTAGAGCCAGTGGCAATCGCTGAGCCGCAGGTGGTTATTAGCGAACCAGAGGTTCCAGTTGTCGAAACCACTCATCCGGAAGCTATCGCTACCCCGGTCGATGAACAGCCGCAGCTGATTGCCAAAGCTGATGAAGCCGTCAGCGAAGAGATTGTCACTGAGGCCGTTGAAGTCGTTGCAGAAGAGGCCATCGAACCGGAAGCACCGGTTGCCGCGCCTGAGCCTGTCGCAGTCGAAGAAACAGCTGCAGTTGTTGAAGAAGCGCCTGTCATTACTGCAGAGGTTGCTGAACCAGTGGCAACGTTGGTCCCAGTTGTTGAGACTAAGCCTGAAGTCGTCGCTGCCACCGTTGTTGTGGTCGCTAATCGCCACGCGACGGCCCCGATGACGCGGGCCCCTGCGCCAGCCTACGAGCCGGAAGCGCCTCGTCATAGCGATTGGGTTCGCCCAAGCTTTGACTTTGACGGTAAAGGTTCCGCAGGTGGCCATAGCGCTACGCATAAAGCGACTGCCGGACCTACTCGTCCGCAGCCTGTAGAGTAACGCCTGGAAGACCGGCCCCAGCGGCCGGTCTTTTTTTTATTCCCCTTCCGGCTGCTGCATCCCCGCAACCTGCGGCATCACTTCGCGCATCAGATCAAGAAACTTACGTAACCGCGTCGGATAATAGCGCGCCCACGGATACACAAGATGCACCGGTAGTGGAGAGGCCCGCCACTGCGGGAAAAGTTCGATCAGCCGTCCAGATGCTATATCGTCCGCCACCGCCCAGCTCGAAACTATCGCCGCGCCCAGCCCCGCCAGTGCGGTATTGCGGGCGACATGCACGCTATCCGTACTCAGGCAGGGGGCAATACCAAAGGTGATAATCTGATTATCAACCTGAGACTTCAACATTACTTCATGCTGATAAAACGTGCTGATGGCAACCCAGGGGAGTATCGACATCTCCTGAGGCGCAGTTAAAGTCGGTGAGTTTGCCAACAGTAAGGGAGAAGCCACCACGCTACGCGGAACCTCAGCCAGCAAAACCGAAACCGTGGCCGGATCGACTTCTGCGCCCACGCGAATCGCGCAGTCAATGCCATCGCTCAGGAAATCGACCGTCTTATCGTTCAGCATCCATTCGACCGACAGCTGGGGATAACGTTGCAGAAAATCCACCAGCGGCCCCAGCAACTGCTGCTGACCAAAAGCATGCGGTGCCCGCACTCGTAATACCCCCACGGGCCGGTCATCGGTGATGCTTAAATCGTCCTCCAGCGCCAGCCAGGCGTCGACAACCTGACGAGCATGCTGATAACAGCGTTCACCATCATCCGTCAGCTTCATCGCGTGGGTCGTGCGCAGAATCAGCTTTGCGCCAAGCAGTCCCTCCAGGGACTGGAGCCGCCTGCTAACCGTAGCCTGCGTCGTGTTCATCTGTACAGCCGCGGCGGAAAGAGAACCCGCCTCAACGATACGAATAAACGTACGCATTAGCTCGATACGGTCTATACGCTCCTGCTTCTTCATTTTAATTTTGCCTATACGTTTAGCGTATAACCGTTTTACCACCGGGCTATCTACCGCGCCAGCCTTATAACGGGAAAAATAGCGCCATCGCTTCTACGAGGAACCAACCATGACACCGACTCCACTCACCTCCCGCGCTGCCGGGTGGGTAATTTTCATACTCGCGCTGGGCGCTGGCTTCAGCGTTGCCTCAATTTATTATGCGCAACCGCTGCTACCGCTGATGGGCGCTAATCTACATTTAAGCGTTGAGGGGATGGGACTGGTTCCGACCCTGACTCAGGCGGGCTACGCGCTGGGCATACTTTTTTTGCTCCCGCTTGGCGACCGCCACGATCGCAGAAAGCTCATCCTGATGAAAAGCGCCGCGCTGGCTGTCCTTTTACTGCTCTGTAGCTTCACCGGTCAGTTGACCTCCCTGCTAATTATCAGCCTCCTTATCGGCATGGCGGCAACAATGGCGCAGGATATCGTGCCGGCAGCCGCTATCCTGGCCCCAGCGGGTAAACAAGGGAAAATGGTGGGTACGGTCATGACCGGCCTGCTGCTGGGGATCCTGCTGTCGAGAACCGTCAGCGGGCTGGTCGGCGCAATATTCGGCTGGAGGGTGATGTATCAGGCAGCCGCTGTCAGTATCGCGCTGATTGGGCTGGTGATGTGGCGCGTTCTGCCGCGTTTTGAAATCCACTCAACCCTAAGCTATCCGCAGTTGATGAGGTCTATGGCGCATCTGTGGAAACGCTATCCGGCACTGCGCCGCGCCGCATTTGCTCAGGGCTTCTTGTCAATTGCATTCAGCGCATTCTGGTCAACGCTGGCGGTTATGCTACTGGCGCATTATCAAATGGGCAGCGCGGTAGCCGGGGGCTTTGGCATTGCCGGTGCCGCCGGGGCGCTTGCCGCACCTCTGGCCGGTGGTCTGGCTGATAAATTTGGTGCAGAAAAAGTCACACAAATGGGGGCCGCGCTGGTTACCGTTTCATTCGCCCTGATGTTTTTGCTGCCTGCACTGCCGCCGCATGGTCAGCTGATTTTGATTGCTATCTCGGCTATCGGTTTTGACCTTGGGCTGCAATCCAGCCTCGTCGCTCACCAGAACCTGGTGTATGGTCTGGAGCCTCAGGCGCGCGGTCGCCTTAATGCGCTGCTGTTCACTGGCGTGTTTATTGGGATGTCGCTGGGCTCGGTACTGGGAAGTAAACTGTATGTGATAGCAGGCTGGAGCGGTGTCGTGACTCTGGCTGTCATTTCCGGCGCGATTGCCCTTGGGATCCGCCTGCTGGAAAGCGCTCGGGTCATTTCAGCACAACGGATGGCCCGTTAAAAAAAAGCCGCTCTGCATTGATTGCAGAGCGGCTTTTAACGCTTATCAGGCGGCTCAGGCCGTGCGGCGAGCAAACTCTTTCACACGGAAGCCCAGCAGCAGCAGTGTGGCAAAATAAGCGACAACTCCGGCAACAACAACAACCATCAGTCGCAGCAATCGGAACGGCATCGTCCCCTGCGACCACTCCGGCATCACGTACATCACGCCCAGCAACGCCGCGGACATCACGATGACCGCAATAACCAGGCGCAACAGAAACAAGAACCAGCCCGGCTGAGGAGTGAAAATTTTCTGTTTCCGCAGTTGCCAGTAAAGCAGCGCGGCGTTAAGGCAGGCCGCCAGACCAATCGACAGTGACAGACCTGCATGCTTCAGCGGGCCAATAAACGCCAGGTTCATCACCTGGGTCATAATCAGCGTGACGATGGCAATTTTCACTGGTGTTTTAATGTCCTGACGCGAATAGAATCCGGGGGCCAGTACTTTCACCACGATCAGTCCCATCAGGCCAACAGAATAGGCTACCAGCGCACGTTGGGTCATCGCGGCATCAAAAGCGGTAAATTTACCATACTGAAATAACGCCACCGTCAGCGGCTTGGCCAGTATCCCCAACGCCACGGCGCTCGGTAGCGCAAGCAGGAAGCACAGGCGTAATCCCCAGTCCATTAGACGGCAGTATTCATCATGATTGCCGCTGGCGAAGCTTTTTGACAGCGAAGGCAGCAGAATAGTCCCTAGCGCCACGCCCAGCACGCCGGATGGAAATTCCATCAAGCGGTCAGCGTAGTACATCCAGGAAACGGATCCGGAGACCAGGAACGAGGCAAAAATGGTATTAATGATCAGGGAGATCTGGCTGACGGAGACTCCAAGAATGGCTGGTCCCATCTGTTTCACTACCCGTACGGCTCCCGCATCTTTGAGATTTATCCGCGGTAGCACCAGCATGCCGATTTTCTTCAGATGCGGCAATTGCCAGGCAAGCTGCAAAATACCACCAACGGTTACCGCCCAGGCCATTGCCAACATCGGTGGATTAAAATACGGTGCTGCAAACAGTGCAAAACCAATCATACTGACGTTCAGAAAGGTTGGGGCAAAAGCGGGGACCGAAAAGCGGTTCCAGGTATTAAGAATTGCACCAACTAAAGAGGCAAGTGAAATCAATAAGATATATGGGAAGGTAATGCGCAGTAGCTGAGTGGTTAGCGCAAACTTTTCAGGTGTATCGGCAAATCCAGGAGCGGTAATAGTAATCACCCACGGCGCCGCCAGCATACCGCCAACCGTCACCAGCGCCAGCACCAGCGTTAGTAGTCCTGATACGTAGGCAACGAAAACGCGGGTCGCATCCTCACCTTGCTTACTTTTATATTCAGCAAGAATCGGCACAAAAGCCTGGGAGAAAGCGCCCTCAGCGAAAATACGTCGCAAAAGATTCGGTAGTTTGAAAGCCACGAAGAAAGCGTCGGTAGCCATCCCTGCGCCAAAAATACGCGCAACAATCGCATCGCGCGCAAAACCCAGCACGCGCGAAAACATAGTCATCGAACTGACAGCCGCCAGTGATTTTAAAAGATTCATTAACGTGTTATTCCACAACCCTGGAGTAAAACGCCCGCAAATGCGGGCGCTGGAAAGTGGCGATAGTCTACCGGGTTCATAATGAATTACTACTGCCAGTTGTTACAACGGGTTATTCACTCATCGCTTCACGCCAGAGTTTCTCCACAACGCGCTGGGCCATTAGCGCCTGCTCTCCAGACGTTTCAGGAACCGTCTGATTTTGCACGCATTCAATAAAATGCCGCGCACAGCCGGTAAATCCCCGCTGCTCAAGGGTGGTCTGCCAACCGGGGATCGGACGCTGTATCACCCCGCTTCCTCTCTCCTCCTGCCACTCCCGCATATCACGTACTTCATATAAGCCACCATCGGTCACCGCCTGAACTCGTTCCTGCTGGCTTCCGGCACGACGGTGCATACTGGTGGTTATTTGCATCAACCCGCCGCTGAAATGATGTTCAGCATAAAGCATTTCACCTTGTGCCGTGGTTTGCAGCGTACCGCCGTTTAAACGCGCTTTATCGCCTGCCAGCCACAGCGCGGTATCAACCACATGTAAGTAGTCATCCAGTAATGTGAAGCGCAGATCGTGGCCCACGCTATCGCTGCGATGTTTATCCATTCGCAACGAGGCAGCGTTACCAAGTTGCGCCTTAAGTTCACGATAGAGAGGAGCAAAACGGCGATTAAACCCAACCATTAAGGTAAGATTACGACGGGACGCCAGCTCAACTAACGCCTCCGCATCGCTAAGCTTATCCGCCAGCGGTTTATCAACGCAGACATGAACTCCGGCATTGAGCAGCCGGCTCACAATTTCATAATGTGAAGCCGTTGAAGTGTGCACGAATACAGCGTCACACTGTGCTGCCAGTTGCTCTAATGAATCAGCATAGGGAATACGCCAGGTTTCGCAAACAGGCAACGCTTTCTCTTTTCCACGGGACCACGCCCCCTGTAGCGTCCAGCCGTCCGCAGCCCCCAGTACCGGCAGCCAGGCCTTTTGCGCGATCCCCCCTAACCCCACTACACCTATACGTAATTTCGCCGACATGCTAATCCCCCAGATGAGCCAGCAGTGAATCCAGACGCGCTTTTAACTCTGCCACTTCCTCTTCCAGTGCCTCAACGCGGGCCTGAAGATCGTCACCCGGCGGTGAAACGGCTTCAAAGGCGGTAATAAGCGAATCCATATCATCGCAGAACAGGTGCATATAACGGCTTTCACGTTTCCCCGGTTCACGCGGCAGACGTGCAACATAAGGACCATCTTCTCGCGTAGCCAGGTTTTCGAGAACGCTTTCAACTTCCGCCATATCACTGAATTCATGCATTCTCTGCGCGCGGCCGCGTAGTTCGCCAGGCGTCTGCGCACCGCGCAGTAGCAATGTGGTAACAATGGCAACCTCTGCAGAGGTTAATTTCAGATCGCCAAATTCAGAGTTACAGAAGCGCTGTTCATATTTAGTCACCCGATTGCCGAAACCGCTGACCGTACGCAAATAATGACGCTTCACTAACGTATCAAGCAGATCCTGAACATCGCTCTCGCTTAGCGACATCACCGGTTCACGGTTCGTTTTCTGGTTACAGGCGGTCACTACCGCATTGACCGACAGAGGGTACTGCTCCGGCGTGGTGACCTGTTTTTCCAGCAGGCAACCAATGACGCGCGCTTCATGCGCGGTTAACTGATATTTCATGATGTCTCCTTAGCGACCCGGGATCCAGTCCGGTGTCGTCAACGCCGTCAGTACATGATCGCGCCACTGCCCATCGATGAGCAGGTAATCTTTGGCGTAACCCTCTTTTTCAAAACCCAGGCGCGCAAGCAAATCGCCGCTGCGCTGATTATGCGGCATATAGTTTGCCATTATGCGATGGATATGTTGCGTGCGCTGCATATAGCGAATTGCTGAAGTCAGTGCTTCAAACATCAGCCCCTGCCCCTGCCATTTCTCACCGATGGAATAGCCGAGATAGCAGGCATGAAACGAGCCGCGCACAACATTGGAAAAATTCGCCACGCCGATGATCTCTTTTTCTTCCGGGTCAAGCAGCGCAAAATAGAATGCCGAACCCTGTTTATGAAATTCCGAAATCATCGATAAACGCGCCTGCCAGCCAGAAGGATAACAGTGGCTGTCGTCACGCACCGGCTCCCAGGGTTTTAAAAACCCTTTATTTTCCGCATAATAATCGGCCAGACGCCAGGCGTCACGATCGTGAACCAGCCGTACCACCAGCCGGTCCGTCGTCAAACGCACCTTCGGTACGTTACTGCGATAGCCAAACATTCCCCTCTCCTGTTCCCCTGACGCAATACTTGCTGAGTTCACTATACCTGTCCTGCACGGTTGTGTGAAAACAGCAACATATCATTTTCTGCACCATCTCTGCTTTTCGATGAATAGCCTCTATCGTTCTTGCATTTTGATAAAAAAATATTGTCGCAAGTTAGCTGGGAAAATAACCATTAACCCCGCAGAATGTCAGAGCTTATTCTTATTTTTCCCTGGAGGGGAAATGTCCCGCGTATCGCAGGCAAGGAGCCTGGGTAAATATTTCCTGTTAGTCGATAACATGTTGGTTGTACTCGGCTTTTTCGTCGTTTTTCCGCTAATCTCAATTCGCTTTGTCGACCAGATGGGCTGGGCTGCGCTAATGGTCGGGATTGCGCTCGGTCTGCGTCAGCTGGTGCAGCAAGGATTAGGCATTTTTGGCGGCGCCATTGCCGACCGTTTTGGTGCTAAACCGATGATCGTCACCGGCATGTTAATGCGCGCTGCCGGTTTCGCCGCCATGGCCGTTGCCCATGAGCCTTGGGTTTTGTGGCTCTCCTGTGTTCTCTCAGGTCTGGGCGGTACGTTGTTCGATCCCCCGCGGGCAGCACTGGTGGTCAAGCTGGTACGCCCGCATCAGCGTGGACGCTTCTTCTCTATTCTGATGATGCAGGACAGCGCAGGGGCGGTGATCGGCGCGCTGCTTGGGAGCTGGCTACTGCAATATGATTTTCGTCTGGTTTGTAGCGCGGGGGCGGCCCTGTTTATCGCCTGTGCAGCATTCAACGCCTGGTATCTTCCGGCCTGGAAACTATCGACGGTGAAAACGCCGGTTCGGGAAGGGCTGGGGCGCGTATTGCGGGACAAACGCTTTGTCACCTACGTTCTGACGCTAACCGGATATTACATGCTGGCGGTTCAGGTGATGTTAATGCTGCCGATCATGGTTAACGACATTGCGGGTTCTCCTTCAGCAGTAAAATGGATGTATGCCATTGAAGCGACTATTTCTCTGACCTTGCTTTATCCGATTGCCCGCTGGAGCGAGAAGCGTTTCCGCCTTGAACATCGACTGATGGCGGGCCTGCTGGTCATGACGCTTGCGATGATGCCGATTGGCCTGAGCAGCAACCTCCAGCAGCTGTTTACGCTTATCTGCGTGTTTTATATTGGCTCAATCATTGCTGAACCTGCGCGTGAAACGCTGGGTGCATCCCTGGCAGATTCCCGGGCGCGCGGAAGCTATATGGGGTTTAGCCGTTTAGGTTTGGCCTTCGGCGGCGCTTTCGGCTACGCGGGCGGCGGCTGGTTGTTCGACGCGGGGAAAGCCGCAGGTCAACCGGAGCTGCCGTGGCTAATGCTGGGCATTATCGGACTGGCGACCTTCATCGCGCTGTGGTGGCAGTTCAGTCCAAAACGCTCAACAACCAGAATGCTGGAGCCGCGGACCTGAGTTGCCGGACCTTCGTTTCTCCTCCATACTGAATTGAGGAAGTTCAGCAACAATGGAGGAGAAACGTGAAGTTATATATCTACGATCACTGCCCGTTCTGCCTGAAAGCCCGCATGATTTTCGGCCTGAAGAATATCCCCGTCGAACTGATCACGCTCCTGAACGATGATGAGTCAACCCCAACCCGCATGATCGGCCAGAAAATGGCGCCCATCCTGCAAAAAGACGATAGTCGCTATATGCCAGAAAGCATGGATATTGTGCACTATGTCGATAAACTGGACGGTAAACCGCTGCTTACCGGATCGCGCAATCCGGCCATTGAAGCCTGGCTGCGAAAGGTCAACGGCTATGCTAACCGGCTGTTGATACCACGTTTTGCCAAATCCGCGTTTGATGAATTCTCAACGCCTGAAGCACGCGCTTATTTTGTGAATAAGAAAGAAGCGTCTCTTGGTAACTTTGCCGACCATCTCGCCCATTCGCCCGGTCTGGTTAAGAATATCAGCGATGATCTACGAGCGCTGGATAAGCTGATAGTGCAGCCAAACGCCGTCAACGGAGAGCTGTCTGAAGATGATATTCATCTCTTCCCGCTGCTGCGAAACCTGACGCTGGTAGCCGGGATTAGCTGGCCGAGCCGCGCGGCGGCATACCGTGACAATATGGCCAAACAGACGCAAATAAACTTACTCTCCTCAATGGCTATTTAAACCACAGGCAGCGAAAGGCCCGGCCGCTCGCTGCCGTCTCAACACTTTTTCAGTATTTTCCGCTAGCACTTCCCGCGCTGGCAGGCCATGCTGCTTTGTGTCAGGATGAACCAATGGCATGACATTAAGGAACCCAATGAAAAAGATGTTTATCGCGGCCGCGCTGATTGTTAGCGGCCTTCTGAGCGGTTGTAACCAGCTCACGCAATATTCCGTGAGCGAACAGGAGATCAACCAGGCGCTGCAGAAGCGTAACCACTTCGCCAAGGATATTGGCTTGCCTGGCGTAGCCGATGCCCACATTGAACTGAAAAACCTTACCAGCGCTATTGGTCGTGAAGAACCCAACAAAGTGACGCTAAGCGGCGTGGCTAATTTAGATCTGAATTCATTATTCGGTAATCAGAAAGCGACCATTGATCTGAAGCTCAAAGCGCTGCCGACGTTCAATAAAGAGAAAGGGGCCATTTTCCTGCAGGAGATGGAAGTCGTCGATGCAAAAGTGCAACCTGAAAAATTACAATCCGTCGTGCAAACGCTGATCCCATATCTTAATCAGTCCCTACGTAGCTACTTTAATCAACAGCCTGCTTACGTGCTGCGCGAAGATGCCAGCACTGGTGAAGCTCTGGCGAAAAAGTATGCTAAAGGTATTGAAGTGAAGCCTGGAGAGATCATTATCCCGTTCACTAACTAATTACCCGGGCGCTGAAGCGCCCGTTTTTTTACGGAAGTTGATGCAAAGGAAAACGTTTACGCTTATCCTTAGTGCCCGGCAAAAACAGCCCTGATGACTGAACCTATTAGCCGGAGCCTTCCATGACAGCACAACCCCAGGTATTGAAAATCCGCCGCCCCGACGACTGGCATATCCATCTTCGCGATGACGATATGTTAAAAACCGTCGTGCCTTACACCAGTGAATTTTATGGTCGGGCGATCGTGATGCCGAATCTGGTACCGCCTGTCACCACCGTCGATGCCGCCATCGCCTATCGCCAGCGCATCATTGATGCGATCCCCGATGGCCATGATTTTACGCCGCTGATGACCTGCTATTTGACGGATACGCTGGCCCCGGCAGAGCTGGAACGCGGATTTAACGAGGGTGTATTTACCGCCGCCAAACTCTATCCGGCCAATGCCACCACCAATTCCAGCCACGGAGTCACCAGTACCGATGCCATTATGCCAGTACTGGAGCGTATGGAAAAACTGGGTATGCCGCTGCTGGTTCATGGTGAAGTGACCCACCCTGACATCGATATTTTTGACAGAGAAGCGCGTTTTATTGAAACGGTCATGGAGCCGCTGCGCCAGCGCCTGCAAGGTCTGAAAGTGGTCTTCGAACATATTACAACCAAAGATGCTGCTGAATATGTGCGCGATGGTAACGAGCTACTGGCTGCTACTATTACCCCCCAGCACTTGATGTTCAACCGTAACCATATGCTGGTTGGCGGCGTGCGCCCTCACCTCTACTGCCTGCCAATTCTGAAACGCAATATTCATCAACAGGCGCTGCGTGAACTGGTTGCCAGCGGTTTTAGCCGCGCCTTCCTCGGCACCGACTCAGCCCCGCATGCCCGCCATCGAAAAGAAGCCAGCTGCGGATGCGCAGGCTGCTTTAACGCGCCAACCGCGCTGGGCAGCTACGCAACTGTGTTCGAAGAGATGAACGCCCTACAGCACTTTGAAGCTTTCTGTTCGCTTAACGGCGCTCGTTTCTATGGCCTGCCGGTCAATGAAAGCTACGTTGAGCTGGTGCGTGAAGAAAGTCAGGTGGTGGAAAGTATTGCCCTACCAGGAGACGCGCTGGTGCCCTTTCTTGCCGGGGAAACCGTGCGCTGGACGATGAAAAAATAAATACCTCGCTCCCTGTTGTAAACGTGCAGATGATACTGTATAAATAAACAGTATATTACACAGGGGGCAATTATGCGCATTGAAGTGTCTATCGCCAAATCTACAGCCTTACCCAGCGGTGCCTTAGAAGCACTTAACAACGAACTCTCCCGCCGTATTGAACAGCAGTTTCCTTCGACATCCAGTCAGGTGACGGTTCGGTACGCAGCAAATAACAATCTGTCGGTCATCGGCGGCCTCAAAGAAGATAAAGACCGGATTAGTGAAATCCTGCAAGAAACCTGGGAAAGCGCAGACGACTGGTTTGTCCGCGACTAATCAACAGAATTTGCTCCCTCATTGTGCAACTTTTTGCCGGGTCGCCCCGGCTTTTTTATTTCTCAGACTCAGACTTTCTCCTATTGCTTCCGCTTAGCGCCTTCAAAAATAACAAAGAATCGAACCCAATCTGTGTAAAAAATCAGCAATCAACAGTAGATACATCTCTGTTTCATTTAATTTCTCGAGTTTATTCTTGACTACTGATATAATTAACTTGCTTCAGAAAACATGCATTGAACCTCGAGAACTGTTGTCTTTTAACATATGAATAAGGGGTTATGATGGAAAAGAATAATGAAGTCATCCAGACCCATCCCCTCGTCGGATGGGACATCAGCACCGTTGATAGTTACGATGCGCTGATGTTGCGCCTGCACTACCAAAACCCCACTCAAGAAAGCAGTAGAGACGCAGAGATTGGCCAGACGCTATGGCTAACAACGGACGTCGCACGTCAGTTTATTTCTATTCTGGAAGCAGGTATTGCAAAGATTGAATCTGGCGAATACCAGGAAAATGAGTATCGCAGACATTAGTTTTACCGCAATAATGTCTAAATATTCACTGAACAGGCACCTACGGGTGCCTGAATTATTTTCGGGCTTGTATAACAGCCGGTTGTTAATTACCCTGCTAATAAAGCAATAACCCGGAACTCACCATGCAATACGATCTTATCATTATTGGTAGCGGCTCGGTTGGCGCTGCCGCTGGCTATTATGCGCGTCAGGCAGGGCTTAACGTACTGATGATTGATGCGCATCAGCCTCCGCACCAGGAAGGTAGCCATCACGGCAATACCCGTCTAATTCGTCATGCTTACGGCGAAGGCGAAAGATATGTCCCTTTGGTACTACGAGCGCAAAAGTTGTGGGATGAGTTTGCTGCCGCAAGCGGTGAAGCCGTTTTTGAGCGTACCGGGGTTATTAACCTTGGACCTGCCGATTCAGAATTCCTGCATAACGTCGTCGCCAGCGCACGTGAGTTCGAGCTAAATATCGAGGAAATAGACGCTCAGGCGGTTATGGCCCGCTGGCCAGAGATTCGAGTACCTGATGATTATCGGGGAATATTTGAGCCCTCGTCTGGCGTACTGCGCAGCGAGTTAGCCATTAAAACCTGGATCCGTCTTGCGCGCGAAGCGGGTGCCGCACAGCTGTTCAACTGCCCGGTTTCAGCCATTCACCACCAGCAGAACGGCGTGACCGTCGAGACGATAGATGGCGAGTACAGCGGCAAAAAGCTGCTGGTCAGCGCCGGAACCTGGGTCACTCGGCTGCTGCCTGAACTCCCCATCCAGCCGGTACGAAAGATTTTTGCCTGGTTTCAGGCTGATGGCCGTTACAGCAGCAAAAATAATTTCCCGGCGTTTACCGGCGAGCTGCCCAATGGCGATCAGTTTTACGGTTTTCCCGCAGAAGATAACGAATTAAAAATCGGCAAGCACAACGGCGGACAGCTTATTTCCGCACTGGAAGAGCGTAAACCCTTTGGCTCCATTGCGACGGACGGTTCAGAGTCTTTCAGTTTCCTGCGTAATGTGTTGCCCGGTATTGGCGGCTGCCTGCACGGCGCATCCTGCACCTATGACAACACCGCAGACGAAGACTTTATCATTGATACCTTGCCAGACCATCCTGAGACGCTGGTCATTACGGGTCTGAGCGGGCACGGCTTTAAGTTCGCGCCGGTCTTAGGCGATCTGGCTACACGATTTGCGCTTGAAGAGCCCTTTGAGTTTGATCTGACACCCTTTTCGCTGACACGGTTTAAGCAATAATAGCCAGCCGTGCGGTTGTACAACCGAGCAAAAAAACAACGGCCTCATTTGAGGCCGTTAATGACTGAGAGAGATTATGCGCCGCCTGTTCGAACTACTGGTCAACAACGTCCGTGAACACTTTATGATTTACCTGGCGCTGTGGCTTCTGCTGGCGGTTATCGACCTCATTTGGTTATGGTTTTTCTGAAGGTTCAGGATCCGGGATCCCCAATTTAGTATTCAGTCGACCGCGAGATTTATTAAAGATCTTATTGCCATTTTCACGTCCAGCCCGCAGTTTTCTCTGCTCCTCTTCAGGCAGCTTATGCTCTTCCATACAGGCTTCGCTGCAACAACCAGCGAATTTCTCCGCACAGGAGGGGCACTGGATAAACAGCAGATGACAACCATCGTTCAGGCAGTTTGTATGGCTATCGCAAGGCGCACCGCACTGGTGACAATGCGCAATAACATCATCTGAAATACGCTCGCCCATACGCTCATCGAAGACGAAATTCTTGCCGACAAAGCGTACCGGTAGCCCCTGCTCCCGCGCGCGTCGTGCGTACTCGATAATCCCGCCCTCAATATGTGAAACCTTACTGAATCCATTGTGCTTCATCCAGGCGCTGGCTTTTTCACAGCGGATACCGCCGGTGCAGTACATAACGATATTTTTATCTTTATGTTCCTGCATCATTTCAACGGCTTTTGGCAACTGATCGCGGAAGGTGTCCGCCGGGATCTCCAGGGCGTTCTCGAAATGGCCGACCTCGTACTCGTAGTGGTTGCGCATATCGATAAATACCGCATCCGGGTCGTCAAGCATCGCGTTGACTTCTGCCGCCTTCAGATAATGACCGACGTCTGACGCATCAAACGTCGGATCATCAATACCATCAGCAACGATGCGATCGCGAACTTTAAGTCGTAAAACCCAAAAAGATTTACCATCGTCGTCCAGGGCAATATTCAGACGCAAGCCATTGAGAGCCGGGTCAAAACCGTATAAGAATTCACGCAGCGCATCAACTCGACTTTGCGGGACGCTAATTTGCGCATTGATGCCTTCATGGGCCAGATAAATCCGGCCAAAGACATTCAGTTTGGTCAGCGCAACCCAAAGCGCATCGCGCGTGGCTTTAGGGTCAATAATCGTGAAATATTTATAAAACGAGATCGTCGTGCGCGGCTCGGTCTCAGCCAACATTTGCGCCTTTAACGTCTCATTAGAAATGCGGTTGTGTAACACTGGCATGGTGTACCTGCTCGGCATAGTCAATGAGTAAAATAAACGGCGGGCATCATATAGCAAACACGGTTAATTTACATCCCCACATTTTGCGCTACATTTTTCTCACCCATATTTGCTCGCATTAACATTAAATGCCATCCAGGGACGGTATTTTGGATGAAGCATAAAAAAATGCGATAATAGAACACGTTGCTTAATTGAACAGGTATGAGATGACCCATTTACCTAAATTTTCCGCAGCGTTGCTGCACCCGCGTTATTGGTTGCTTTGGTCTGGGATCGGCCTGCTCTGGTTAGTTGTACAGCTTCCCTATCCGCTGATTTACCGCCTGGGAACTGGACTTGGTCGTATCGCAAGACGCCTGATGAAACGTCGTGCCCAAATAGCGTATCGTAATCTGGAACTCTGTTTTCCTGATAAGAGCGAGCAAGAGCGACACCAGATGGTCGTGGCAAATTTTGAATCCGTCGGTATGGGTTTAATGGAAACCGGAATGGCCTGGTTTTGGCCTACGAAGCGCATTGCGCGCTGGACCGATTCCATCGGCGTCGAGCATATCCGGGAAGTTCAGGCGCAAAAGCGCGGTATTTTACTGATTGGCATTCATTTCCTGACTCTGGAGATGGGCGCACGGATGTTCGGTATAAATGAACCGGGTATTGGCGTCTACCGCCCGAACGACAACCCGGTTATCGACTGGTTGCAAACCTGGGGACGCCTGCGCTCCAACAAAGATATGATCGACCGTAAAGATCTAAAAGGTATGATCCGCGCCCTGAAAAAGGGTGAAGTTATCTGGTATGCGCCTGACCACGACTATGGCCCTAACGCCAGCGTATTTGTACCGTTTTTCGCCGTCGATCAGGCTGCCACGACCTCGGGCACCTGGATGCTGGCAAAAATGTCTAAAGCCTGCATTGTGCCCTTTGTGCCGCGTCGCAAACCTGACGGTAAAGGCTATGAGCTGATTCTACTGCCGCCGGAGTGTGACCCGCCGCTGGACGATGCGCAGACCACTGCTATCTGGATGAACAAGATTGTCGAGAAGTGCATATTGATGGCTCCGGAGCAGTATATGTGGATGCACCGTCGCTTTAAGACTCGTCCAGCTGGCGTTCCTTCTCGTTACTAGCTCGCCCCTGCTGTTTATCAGTGCTGTTATCCCGCATCTGAACACAGATGCGGGATAAATTCCCAGGCAACTGCCTCTCCTTTAGCTTTAAAAGCTGTCCTCCATTGCGGCAACTATTTCTCAGGCGCATAATTAGCACGCTCATATTTTCAATTATTTGACCTGCCCTGCAGGCCAGTGGAATCCTATGTCGTCTGCTGATACCCCTATTAACTGGAAACGTAATCTAACCGTCACCTGGCTCGGCTGCTTTTTAACCGGTGCCGCGTTTAGCCTGGTGATGCCGTTTCTCCCTCTCTACGTTGAACAACTCGGCGTCACCGGTCATAGCGCCCTCAATATGTGGTCTGGACTGGTTTTCAGTATTACCTTTTTATTCTCTGCGATAGCCTCCCCCTTCTGGGGCGGGCTTGCTGACCGTAAAGGGCGCAAAATTATGCTACTGCGCTCTGCCCTGGGGATGGCAATCGTCATGCTGCTAATGGGCCTGGCGCAGAATATCTGGCAATTCCTGATCCTGCGCGCGCTATTGGGCCTGCTCGGAGGATTTATTCCCAATGCCAATGCCCTGATAGCGACGCAAATCCCCCGCCATAAAAGCGGTTGGGCGCTGGGAACGCTATCAACAGGAGCAGTCAGCGGCGCGCTGCTTGGACCGCTGGCAGGCGGCTTCCTGGCCGACCACTGGGGATTGCGTACCGTCTTCTTTATGACTGCTGGCGTACTGTTTATTTGCTTTTTATTTACCCTGTTTCTTATTCACGAAAATTTTGTTGCCGTCAGCAAGAAAGAGATGCTCAGCGCGAAAGACGTTTTCTCTTCGCTTAAGAATCCGAAGCTGGTACTGAGTCTGTTTGTCACATCACTGATTATTCAGGTTGCCACCGGTTCAATAGCGCCTATTCTGACACTATACGTACGCGATCTTGCCGGTAACGTCAGCAATATTGCGTTTATCAGCGGTATGATTGCGTCAGTACCCGGTATTGCCGCTCTGCTCAGCGCTCCCCGACTGGGAAAATTAGGCGACCGCATTGGCCCGGAAAAAATCCTGATCGTCGCACTGGTGATTTCAGTTCTGCTTCTGATACCGATGTCGTTCGTCCAGACGCCGCTGCAGCTTGGGATCCTGCGCTTCCTGCTTGGTGCCGCCGACGGCGCACTGCTACCTGCGGTGCAAACGCTGCTGGTGTATAACTCCACCAGCCAAATCTCCGGACGAATCTTTAGCTATAACCAGTCGTTCCGCGATATCGGTAACGTCACGGGCCCGCTGATTGGCGCGTCGGTTTCCGCCAACTATGGCTTTCGGGCGGTCTTTTTAGTCACCGCTTTTGTGGTCCTGTTTAACGCAATCTATTCAACTCTCACTCTCCGCCGTCCTCGTCATAATCGACCAACAGACAATGCGAGCTCCGGTAATCATTCAGTAAATTAACGTCACAGGGGGCCTCCCCCCTTGACGCATTGCCAACAGCCTTCTATAGATTGAATCGTGTTCATTTCTTTTCTTCTTAGGGGGTTAGCCATGCCAAAGGATTCGATGTTCTATGCCACGCTCGAAGAAGCGATTGATGCAGCCCGCGAGGAGTTTCTGGCGAATAATCCAGATAGCGACGAAGAGAGCGCCAACGTTGAGCAATTAAATATTCAGAAATACGTACTCCAGGACGGTGACATCACCTGGCAGGCAGAATTTTTTGCCGACGAAGATGAACAGGGTGAATGCCTGCCCATTCTCAGCGGCCAGGCGGCGCAAAGCGTTTTTGATGGCGACTATGATGAGATTGAGCTTCGCCAGGAGTGGCTGGAAGAAAATACGCTGCACGAATGGGATGAAGGTGAATTTCAGCTTGAACCCTCTCTGGATACCGAAGAGGGTCAGACCGCATCCGATGAATGGGATGAACGCTAGCTAGTTATAGGGGCCGTGGCTGGCATCAAGCGGCAACAGCAGCGTATCGAACACCAGCGAAAAGGGCAGATCGAGAATAGTGATGTAGCGCCATGAAGAATCGCGAACATCCCACTGAACGCCTGGGTAGTACTGATTTCCATGCCCCTGCCCTGGCACTGTACGACTGATAATACTTCCGCAGCCGCTGAGCAGCAGCGCCATTGCGATAACCAGCAAAACTCTCATCAATACCTCGATTTTCAGATAAAAAAATACCGGCATTATTTGCCGGTATTTTCCTTAACGTACGGCTTACTTGGTATTTAGCGCCAACGGATTCAGCGTCAGCTGCTGGTAGGCACCCACCCACGAAGAGTATTTCTCCGGCGCGGCCCATACGCGATAGTGCAAACGCGACATTGTGACCGGGTCGCTCAACAATACCAGACGACGGTCGCGGTTGAGTTTATCCGGCGTCTCGTTAAGCGCCTGTTCCACATGACGTTCACGGGCGATATCCAGTATGTGGCCATGGCGGTGACGCGCGGTAGCCATCGCTGTTGCTAACGCGTTAAACGACGGGTTAAATACCGCATGCATAAAGCCGTCGTCCAGAGAACGCTGGCGATTGAGCGTCAAATAGGCGTCGGTATCTTTTAGCACCTGCGGCGGGGAATACTCTTCCGGGATCAGGAACAGCTTCCAGCGCTTGGTGCGTAAGCCAATCGTGGCACGGCTGGAAATTGCCGACACGAACGGTGACAGAATCAGCGAAACCACAATCGGCGCCAGCCAGAACAGGAATCGCAGATCCAGCCACGCCATGCCCACCGCCCACACCAGGCCCAATAGCATCTGCGAACCGTGACGCATAAACGCTTCGCCCCACGGCGTGGAATCATCATCACGCTGCGGAGAATTCCACACCACTTCCCAGCCGAGGAACGCGCTGACCACGAACACGGTGTGGAACAACATACGCACCGGGGCCAACAGCACTGAGAAAAGAACCTCAAGCAGCAGTGAGAGAGTGACGCGAATAAATCCACCATACTCTTTTGGCCCTTTACACCAAACCAAAATAATACTCAGCAGCTTCGGCAGGAACAGCAGCACCATAGTCGAAGCAAACAGGGCAATAGCCAGCTCCGGACGCCACTGCGGCCAGACCGGGAACAACTGCCGCGGCTGCAGGAAGTACTGCGGCTCAGTCAAGGCATGTACCACCTGCAAGGCGGTTGAGAGCGCAAGGAACATAAACCACAGAGGCGCCGACAGGTAGGACATGACGCCGGTCAGGAACACTGCACGGTGAACCGGGTGCATCCCTTTGACCAGGAACAGACGGAAGTTCATCAGGTTCCCCTGACACCAGCGACGATCGCGCTTCAGTTCGTCCAGCAGGTTTGGCGGCAGCTCTTCATAAGAACCGGGCAGATCGTAGGCAATCCACACGCCCCAGCCGGCACGACGCATCAACGCGGCTTCGACGAAGTCGTGCGACAGAATTGACCCCGCGAAGTTACCCTCACCAGGCAACGGTGCCAACGCACAGTGCTCAATAAACGGTTTTACGCGGATAATCGCGTTATGGCCCCAGTAGTGCGACTCACCCAACTGCCAGAAGTGCAGCCCTGCGGTAAACAGCGGGCCATAGACGCGGGTAGCAAACTGTTGGCAGCGGGCATAGAGCGTATCCATACCTGACGCACGCGGCGACGACTGGATAATCCCGGCATTCGGGTTCGCTTCCATCAAGCGTACCAGACCGCTCAGGCACTCTCCGCTCATCACGGAGTCAGCATCCAGCACCACCATATAGCTATACTGGCTCCCCCAACGACGGCAGAAGTCATCGATATTACCGCTTTTACGCTTCACGCGACGGCGACGGCGGCGATAAAAAATCTGCCCTTCACCCTGCACTTCAGCGATCAGCTCCATCCACGCTTTTTGCTCTGCCACACAGATGTCCGGGTTGTAGCTATCGCTGAGGATATAGACATCAAAGTGCTCGGCATTACCGCTGGCTTTAACCGACTCCCAGGTCGCACGCAGACCAGCAAACACGCGGTCAACATCTTCATTGCAGATAGGCATGATGAGCGCCGTGCGGTGCTCCGGGTTCAGCGGTTCGTTCCCGACCGTCGAGGCTGAAATACTGTACTTATCACGCCCAATCAATAACTGCAGGAAGCCCATAAGAGCAGTCCAGAATCCCGCAGACACCCAGCAAAAAAGCACAGCGAACAGAATCAGGATCCCTGACTGCAGCACATACGGCAGCAGCTGCATAAAGGAAATCCACAGGTTTTGCCCCACCATATCGGAAGGGTTAATCAACGCCCAGCCTTGATAGGGCAAAATGGTTTTCATGTACCAGGTTGCCACCACGGTCTGCGCCAGGGTAAGCAGCAGAAGTATGTAGCGGCGAATAGAGCCGACGGTACGCCACTTCTGCTCGCTCTCCTGCTCTTCTTTGCTCAGGCGAGAAAGATAGCGCGGCGTCACGTCGCGTCCGCGCAGCCGATCCCAGAAACGCCCTACCGGGTTTGTACGCCACGGATCAGGAAACATTGAGGAGCGTTTTGCTTTCGGCATCGCATTCAGTTGAGTGCGCCCTTCGTCATCCTTAACCAGCTGATTACCGGCCAGTGAATCAGGCCAGCTGTGCTCCAGCCGCGATTTCACCGACCCCAGCGGGGAGTCATCTTCGCGTTTAAAAACATGATGTTCAGCGTCCAGTGCTTCATGTACGGCCTGCAGGCTGGCGTCTGGTAACGCGGCTTTTTCTGCATCCGACAGCGGCAATGCGTCGATGTACTTCGTTATCTTATTCATTGGCAGGCAGCTGATAGCTCCAGGTTTCGCTCAGCGTCTGGTCGGTATTGACCAACGCAGCGCGCATATCCGTGGTTTTCTTAGGATCTTTCACTTTGACGCGCAGGATCATACGCCAGCCTTTAGTCACTGGGTTGTAGCGCACGGTATTTTCGACGATTTCAGCGTTATCACCGATGCTAGCCTGTGCGGTTACCGGGGTATCTGCGGGCAGCTTTTTCATCTCTGCGCCAGTGAAATCGACAATGAAGGCAATTGTGCCATCCGGCTGGCGGATCAGGTTCGATTGCTTAACATCACCGGTAGAACGACGGGTCTGCATCACGTACGCGTTATCCGGCGCATGCAGCTTGTCTTCATCGCGGCTGAAGGTGATGGTGTATTTGAAGTTCATCTCTTTGCCTGGTTCCGGCAGCTGATCCGGCGTCCAGTAGGTGACGATGTTGTCGTTGGTTTCATCGTTGGTCGGGATCTCAACCAGCTCGATTTTTCCTTTACCCCAATCACCTTTCGGCGTAATCCACGCGCTTGGTCGCAGATCGTAGCGGTCGTCAAGATCTTCAAAACGAGAGAACTGACGGCCACGCTGCAGCAGACCAAACCCTTGCGGGTTTTCCATCGCATAGCTGCTGACGGCCAGGTGTTTCGGATTATTCAACGGACGCCAGATCCATTCGCCGTTACCGGCAAGGATAGAAAGACCGTTGGAATCATGCAGCGCGGGGCGGTAGTTGGTAGTCGGTGACGGCTGATGCGGCCCAAACAGGAACATACTGGTCAACGGCGCAACGCCCAGCTTACCCACTTTATCGCGCAGGTAGACCTTAGACTGCACATCTACGACGGTATCGCGACCGGGCATAATGACAAAACGATAGGCACCGGTTGCGCGCGGGGAATCAAGCAGCGCATAAATCGTCAGGCGTTTATCCGTAGCTTTTGGACGCTCAATCCAGAACTCACGAAAACGCGGGAATTCTTCGCCGGAAGGCAGTGCGGTATCAATAGCAAGGCCACGCGCGGAAAGCCCGTATACCTGACCCTGACCAAGCACGCGGAAATAGCTGGCTCCGAGCATGCTGACGATTTCATCGTTCTTATCTTTGCTGTTGATCGGATACAGGACTTTGAAACCCGCAAAGCCAAGGTCTTTCACCGTGTCTTTGTCGTGCTGAACGTTACCAAAATTAAAATAGTCCGGGCTATATTTAATTTTGCGCACGCTGGTTGCCGTCACTTCATTAATGGTGACCGGCGTATCGAAATACATCCCTTGATGGTAAAACTCGAGTTTGAACGGACTTTTCAGATTATTCCAATAGGCTTTATCGTGATTAAACTGAATTTGCTGATAGTCCGCATACTTCATATCGCGGAAGGCAGAGGGCAGGTTACTTTTTGGCGCTTCAAAGCCTTTGCCGGCTAACGTTTGAGCCTCTTTTGCGACGTCATCAATGCTGAATGCCCATGCAGATGAAGTACACAGGGACAACATTACGGCTGCGCTTAACCAACGCATTTTCATCATCTGTGGTTTATGTTTCATATAAGTAAGCACTTCCCCCTTTGTGTGCTTAAATCGATCCGATCTATTTTAATGGAAACTCAGGCATTCCGACAACATAATCCCTGCATTGTTCGGCCTGGCGGCACAGGGAATAAACAGTTCACTGCCCCGACTGCACTTTGCGTGCTTATCCTGGAGACAGATAACCAGAGTTCATGTAGGGTTGCAGAGAATTTAAACGTTATCACGTTGAGTGATAAGACGAATTGTCTGAGAATGTAGTGATATTGTATGAATAATACTCCGGTACAGCGTGAATATTTTTTCGATAGCATCCGCGCGTGGCTGATGCTGTTGGGGATACCTTTTCATATCTCGCTCATTTACTCCAGCCACAGCTGGCATGTAAACAGCGTGGAACCCTCATGGTGGTTGACGTTGTTTAACGACTTCATCCACGCTTTTCGCATGCAGGTTTTTTTCGTGATTTCCGGTTATTTTTCCTACATGCTTTTCCTGCGCTATCCGCTGAAGAAATGGTGGAAGGTACGCGTTGAGCGCGTGGGTATCCCCATGTTAACCGCCATACCGCTGCTGACCTTACCCCAGTTTATTATGCTGCAGTACGTTAACGGTAAAGCGGAGAACTGGCACACTCTCTCAGGCTATGACAAATTCAACACTCTGGCATGGGAGCTGGTATCACACCTGTGGTTTTTGTTAGTGCTGGTGGTCCTGACGACGCTCGGCGTGGTGATGTTTAAGTGGTTGACTCGTCGACGTTCTACCGCTGTGCCAACCTTTGGTGACACCGTCACATTAGGCCAGCTATCGATGATTTTCCTTGCTCTCGGCGTGCTGTACGCGGTGATTCGTCGCACTATTTTTATTTTATACCCGCCCATTCTCAGCAATGGTCTGTTCAACTTTATTGTGATGCAGACGCTATTTTACCTGCCTTTCTTTATCCTCGGCGCCCAGACATTTATTAATGCTCGACTGAAAGCCATGTTTACCACCCCATCTCCGTGGTGCTTCGCGGCGGCGCTTTTTGGATTTATCGCCTACCGCTTAAATCAACAGTACGGTTCAGGCGATGGCTGGATGTATGAAACGGAATACGTGATTACCATGGTGCTGGGGCTGTGGATGGTCAATGTCGTCTTTTCACTTGGTCACCGTTTATTGAATTTCCAGTCAACGCGGGTGACCTATTTCGTCAATGCATCGCTATTTATCTATTTAGTACACCACCCCCTGACCCTGCTGTACGGGGCATGGATAACCCCGGTAATTAAATCCAATACCCTGGGATTTATTACCGGGCTGGTTTTTGTTGTCGGGATTGCTCTGGTTCTGTATGAAATCCATCTGCGGATCCCGCTGCTGCGCTTTCTTTTTTCCGGAAAATTTCAGCAGAAAACGGCTAAACCACAGATTTCAGCCAGTTAACGAAAGCTATTGAGCGGCTGAGTAGAGTCAACACCGCCGCTCTATTTTTTCGCGAACAAAAGCTGGAATACATTGCGATACAGGCCTTCCAGTGCTGCCTTATCCACCGTTGGGGTCGTTGCCAGATCGCTGCGATACGCAGCCCCTTCAGTTAAAATCGCGATAAATTCACAGGCGACATTAATTTGCTCTGCAGTCATCTCGGGGTGGTAGTGGCGGGTAAGTCGTCCGCCCTCTTCTTTCAGGCGTCGATCGGCCTGGTTCATAATCTCTCGTAGACGGGGGTTTCTGGACGCCTCGGCGTTAATTTCCATTAGCAGGTAATTATCGTTTTTCGTATGCCCGGTCGCCGGGATCGCTCCGGCTAACATAGAGGCCATGCGTTCCAGATCATGGTTTCCAGCCACCATCTCGCCAACCCTGGCATTGACAATCTCGCTGACAATGACTTCCACAATCTCTTCTTTGCTGGCAAAAACACGGTACAGCTGGCCTACGCTCAAACCAGCCTGCTGCGCAATATCAGCCACAGAGGCGCCATGAAGTCCCTTTTGCGCAAAACATTTCTGTGCCGCGGTAACAATTTCCGCCCGGCGAATTTGCTGTTTTTGTAGTACCTTCCCTTCAGCCACCGAAAAATCTCCTGTCATGATAATTCCCTGCGAGTGCAGGAAACTATCATATCTTATTATGGTGACCGAGTTGCGCGCGACTGGCCTCGAGTAACTGGGTATAGATGTTGGCGGTTTCGGCATCAAAGCAAACAAAACAGACGCGTTCCAGAGGATTATAGCGGGTAAGAAACGCGTTCACACTACGCACGGCTATCTCCGCTGCCGCCTGTTTCGGATAGCCGTAAACGCCGGTACTGATAGCGGGAAATGCGATAGAACGGTAATTGTTTGCCGAGGCCAGCAGTAGACTGTTTTTATAGGCATCAGCAAGGAGTTCAGCCTCCTGCCTGTCGCCTCCATGCCATATTGGCCCTACGGCGTGAATAACCGCGCTGGCGGGCAGATGACCTGCACAGGTAATGACCGCATGACCCGGCGGACATTCACCCTGTTGTTGCCGCACAACTTTACAGGCCGCCAGCAGCTCAGGCCCAGCTGCGCGGTGGATGGCACCATCAACACCACCGCCGCCAAGCAGAGACGGGTTTGCCGCATTGACGATAACATCGACCGCAAGCTTTGTAATATCGCCGAGAATAACCTCAGGTTGAACAGCCATTTCTCCTCCTGTCGGCATACGTCTTAAGAGTAATACACGGGGGATAATATGGCACGATAGCCCTCAGGACGAAAGCCTGGGGGCCGGTTGTTACCGATAATTGACATCCAGAATAGCGAGGGTCTTCTGCGGATTAATATATCTCAAGTGCGTTGAAGCAATCGTTTCATTATGAATATTTACGTTTTCAAGCTGCTGAGTAGACACCCGTACTGCTTTCTTATTTGGACAATCCACAACAACCTGATTATTTAGAGCATCCAACTGACAGGGAGCCTCCACGACTCTCCCGTAGAAATAGATAACGCCTCCCGTCACCTGCTCCGCCATGGCCGGGCTAAATAGCCCAGGAAGAGCACACAGAACCGCCACCAACGCGCATTTATACTTTTTCATGATTTAACTCCTCTGCATATCTGCATAGCTATCAAAAAGCACCAGCCATCCATGAGTGCATCGGGTAACATCTACTTACATTGATGGATTTATATTAACAAAAACAAAACAAATTGATTTCATTTATATTCATTTTGTTAACAAAATCGATTCACTGACCAACGGTACAGTTAATAACGAGGATAAGTGGTTAAGAATGAATCAAATCGGGTAAAACCAGCAGGATGGGGAGAAACAGAAAAGGGCCCGAAGGCCCTTTTGATAGGGAGGAGAGTATGGCTTTAACTCGCTTAGCTGCTTTCGTTAGCAAGAGATTTGTTTTTCTCAGCGCGAGCCGCCAGCCACAGGCCGCTATTTTTCATGGCGTAACCGAATATCAGCCCCAGCGCCAGTGAAGGCACCACGATGCGCCAGTCGCCATTACAGGCAAACGTTGAGCATGCGCCGATAAAGGTTCCAGGAACAAAAGATAACCACAGCTGCCGCGCCTGGATACACATCAGAAACGCCACGATCCCAGTCATTATATAACTCAGGATTTCCAGCTGCGGTGCCAGCGCGCTGCCGTGTATGATGACCAGCGCCCACACGACGCCGCTCATTACGGTGCAGGTTGAGATCACCAGCCCTTTTAAGCCACCTTGCGGACAGGCAAAGTAAGCCGTGCAGCCGAGGAAACCCGCCCAGCTCAGCAGACCCAGTGTGACCGCCACCCAGCCCCAGATTCCGGAGAGAATGCCCGTCGTTAATGCGATTGCGAAGAGTATGTTCATGGCGCGTATCATAGCAGAAACGCGCCTGGCAAATGAGACACGGAACACATTATGTGGAATGAAAAACTTACCGTTGCATATTTAATGTGATTTAAATCACATTTTATTGTTCATTTTCTTCCTGTAGCTCATCCCACATTGCGGAGAGTGCTTCACGAGTCAGCGGCGCCATTGTCCGCCAGAACGGCGTTGTCGCATGCGCTTCAACTTTGCCAAGAAACGCACCGCACCATGGCAAAATGTACTCAGCAAACAGCGTTTCCAGGACTTCACTTTCATCCTCCGCCGCGTGATCTTCCAGCCATGAAGCTGCCAGCAGCAAGGATCCTAAATGATCCGTTGCGCCCTCGCCTGTGGGAACACCATGCGAACTCAGGAAACCGCGAACTTCAGCTTCCGTAGCGCCTTCCACCCATGCGCTACGGTACGGCGCAACGCTGCACTCTTCACCGACAAATAGCGCGTTGTACTCTGCGGCCAGGGACTGCATATCACAGCTCTTTTGCAGACGTTCCAGCAGCTCATCCTGCTCCAACGGCCAGCTCGCCGCCAGCTTCCCTTCGCGAATAAGGGTAAACAGCGGGACCAGCAGCGGGTCCTGCGGCTGACGGTAGTACAGAGAGCCCAGCACGCGGCAGAGGATTGAAAACTCGTTCATTCATTTATTCCAGTTGTTCAAATTAAAGTTCGGCAAACTCGGGAATCGCAGGCATCCCACGCGATTCAAGGAAATTAAGCAGACGTCGGGGCGTCACATTAAGAATTCGGTCTTCGGGAAAGTCGACAGCATCAAGGATCTTACGGCACTCGGTAAAATCCCCCAGCGTGAACGCCGTATGGGAATCCGACCCCAGCGCCACCCAACCTCCGGCATCGCGCACGGCTGCCGCCACGGCGCGACAATTGTCTTCGCTGCCAATGCGTGACGAAACGAAAGATGAGTTATTGATTTCCAGCGCCACATGATGCTTCGCCGCTGCAGCGGCGATAGCCGGGATATCGACAGGATATTTTGGATTTCCCGGATGGCTAATAATATGAACCGTGCCGCTCGCTATCGTGGCGATCATCGCCTCTGTATTCGTCGCTTTATCCTGAGGAGGGAACACCGGCTCGTGGAAGCCAGCAATAATCAGGTCCAGCGAGTTAAGCATCGGGCCGGTACAGTCAATTTCGCCCTGCGTATTTTTGATATTAGATTCAATACCTCGCAGGATGCCAATGCCATCCACCAGCCGAGGCCAGATGCGCATGTTCACGAAATGCCAGTAGTGCGGCGCATCGGCCATGTCTGGCCCATGGTCAGTAATAGCAAAAAGTTTGATCCCTTTGCGCTTTGCTTCCGCAATATAATCATGCAGGGTACTGTAAGCGTGGGTGCTGGCGACGGTATGCATGTGCAGGTCAACAGGATACATCACAATCTCCTTCTCTGTTTGTGGCAAGAATAGCAGGAATCTGAGCGCATGATCAGCAAAAACCCCGCGATGGCGGGGTCAACTCTTAGTATCCCAACTGACGATCAACCTGTCCGCTCGCTGTTTCACCACGTTCCAGTTGACCTATCGTTCTTGCTATATAGGCAATGGCTTCCAGAGGTCGGGTGACAGCCGCAACATGCGGAGTCATCGCCACGCGCGGATGTGCCCAAAGCGGACTCTCTTTCGGCAGCGGTTCACGGCTAAAAACATCAAGCATCGCCGCTTTTAGCTTACCGCTATCCAGCGCAGCCAGCAGATCGTCTTCAACGACATGAACACCGCGTGCCAGATTCAGCACATAACTGTTATCCGGAAGTTGCGACAACAGCGCTTTATCAATGATTCCAACGGTTTCTGCCGTATTGGGCAGCAAGTTAATCAGCACACGTGTACCGCTCAGGAACGCGTTCAGCTCTTCTTCGCCAGCAAAGCTTGTCACCTGCGGCCAGGATTTGCGGCTACGGCTCCAGCTACGCAACGGGAAGTTCCAGGACTGCAATGCTTCGGCCACTTTAGCTCCCAGCACCCCCGCCCCCATGATGCCAACGGTAAAATCTTCACGTTGATATTCATCCAGCGGCAGCCAATGACCTTCTCGCTTTAACGCCTGGTAGTCATCGAAGCGACGGAACCAGTGGAGTACCTGGCTCACTGCATATTCTTGCATCTGTAACCCCATACCAGTGTCTTCCAGGCGGAATAAAGGAATCGACAACGGCAACATTTCAGGGTGCTCTCGCAGCTTACTGAGAATCGAATCCACACCTGCGCCAAGGGCAAAGACAGCTTTTAAATCACGTCCTTGTAGCATTTCCACTGGAGGATGCCAGACCAGGGCATAGTCCGCAGGTTGATTATCCCCCGATTTCCACTCGCGAACTCGCGAGCCGGGCAGCTGTTTTTCCAGCTCTGCGATCCAATAAGGGGTATTAAAAGTTGGATGGTAATAGATGATGTCCATGACAGCTCCTGATAGCCGACGCGCCAGGCAGGTTACGTTAGCGCCGTGTTTTACTCGTTGTTTTCTATTGGTTTGCCAGAATAGCAAATTTCGTCTGCCTATCGTGTGAAAAAGGGAATGGTGACAAAAAAAACGATTCTCGTGCATTTAGAAAGCAAGTTGCTTGAAGTTTGGCTAAACGCGCGTTTTTTTAAAAAAGTTGATTGACGGGAGATACGTATTTCCCTAAATTAGCGCCCGTTCCCAGCAACAACGGGAATGACAATATGGTGAGGTGTCCGAGTGGCTGAAGGAGCACGCCTGGAAAGTGTGTATACGGCAACGTATCGGGGGTTCGAATCCCCCCCTCACCGCCATATTTTAAGAAGAGCTCGTACGCAAGTACGGGCTTTTTTTTCGCATGTTGCACCCCACCGGGGGGATGAGAAGTCCCGACCGGGGTTCGACAACTGGCGCAGCCAGTTGGACAGACCGCGAACGCAGTAAGCGGGCTGCCCCGAAGGGGCGAGCGTAGCGAGTCAATCCCCCCCTCACCGCCATATTTTAAGAAGAGCTCGTACGCAAGTACGGGCTTTTTTTTCGCATATTGCACCCCACCACCCGGTAGCCCGGACAGGCGCATCGCGCCGCCTCCGGGAACAGCCACTCTTCTGCAGCTTCAGACTATCTCCGACAGTGCTGCTCCTTGCGGATTTTATCAAATCCTAATCCTCCTCCATCCGCTGATACTCTTCGCTCAGGAAATCAACCAGCGCCCTGACCGATGGCAGCAGTCCGCGGCGAGACGCAAAAACCGCGTGGATCACTTCTCTACGCGGTTGCCACTCATTGAGTACAACCACCAACTCCCCGGAAGCCAACTGCTCGCGGACCATTAATAAAGGAAGCTGTACGACCCCAACTCCGGCAATTGCCGCTTCGCGCAGAGCCAGCATATCGGTCGTGACCAGCCGAGGTGCGAAGTAAACTTCCGCCTTTGCCCCTTCCGGGCCGGTCAACTGCCATTTATGCTGATGTTTTCCCGCTCCCAGGCTTAATCCGGGCCACTCGCTGAGTTCAGACGGGGCCTGAGGTTGTCCCAACTGTTCGACTAATTGCGGACTGGCCACCAGACGGTGCCCACGGTCAGCCAATACGCGCATCACCAGATCGCTATCTTCTATAGGTCTTGGACGCACGCGAATCGCCACATCAACACCTTCGCCAACTACGTCAACCCGCCGGTTAGTCGCTTCTAGCTGAAGATTGACACCCGGATAGCGCACCATAAACCGTGCCAACATCGGCCCGACGTGCGCATGTAATAGCGTCACCGGACAGGTCAATTTCACGCTGCCTCGCGGCTCGGAACGTAGCGTTTCTACAGCTTGCTCCGCCGCTTCAGCTTCTATCAGCATCGCCTTACAATGTTGATAAAACGTCAGCCCGACCTCGGTCACCGCAAACTGTCGGGTAGTACGCTGAATCAAACGGACACCGAGGCGTTCCTCTAACTGAGCAATTCGACGACTTAATTTGGATTTGGGTTGATCGAGCGCCCTTCCCGCCGCAGCAAATCCGCCGTGATCAACCACCTGGACAAACCAGGCTAAATCGTTGAGATCCTGCATCCTTCCTCCATCGTTCTATTTTTGGAACAGTATAGGCTATTTTTGCTATCTACCGGAGTATTAGTCGCGAATATATGCTTATTCACATCAGAAACAGACATCCAGGAGATAGCCATGAAACAGATTACTGGAATCTACACCGCACCTTCACAGCACTGGGTAGGCGATGGTTTCCCGGTTCGCTCAATGTTCTCTTATCAGACTCACGGCGAACAGCTAAGCCCCTTCCTGCTGCTTGACTATGCAGGTCCGCATCACTTTTCAGCAGGGAGTGAGAAACGTGGCGTCGGTGAACACCCGCATCGCGGATTTGAAACCGTCACCGTCGTTTATTCCGGTGAAGTAGAACACCGCGACTCTACCGGTAGAGGCGGCGTTATCGGCCCAGGCGATGTGCAATGGATGACCGCGGGTGCCGGGATCCTGCACGAAGAGTTTCATTCAGAGGCGTTCACTCGTACCGGCGGCGAGCTGAAAATGATTCAGCTCTGGGTCAACCTCCCGGCCAAAGACAAGATGACGCATCCGGGATATCAGAGCATTACCGCAGATGTGATCCCCGATGTTGATCTGCCGAATAAGGCGGGACGCATGCGGGTTATCGCAGGTCGCTATGGTGACATTGTCGGACCGGCGCACACTTTTTCACCGCTTAACGTCTGGGATTTACAACTTAATCAGAACCAGGAGGTAACGCTGCAACAGCCTGCGGGCTGGAGTACTGCGCTGGTCGTCCTGGAAGGTGAGATCAAAGTGAATGGAGAAGGGAGTGCGCGCGAGGGTCAGTTGGTCGTACTCAGCCAGAAAGGGGAAACGCTCCATCTCGCGGCTGAAACTCACGCCAAAGTACTGCTGATGGCCGGTGAACCCCTACAGGAACCGATTGTGGGCTATGGACCGTTTGTAATGAATACCAAAACGCAAATCGCGGAAGCAGTTCGTGATTTCAATAGCGGCCGATTTGGCCAAATTTAATTTTTAATGAGGTAAAGAATATGTCTACCCCAGCTAACTTTAATGGTTCTCGTCCAGTGATTGATGTCAATGATACTGCAATGCTGCTGATTGACCACCAAAGCGGTCTGTTTCAGACCGTTGGCGATATGCCGATGCCAGAACTGCGCGCTCGCGCCGCCGCGCTGGCGAAGATGGCTTCATTAGCAGGGATCCCGGTGATCACTACGGCATCAGTACCACAAGGACCTAACGGCCCGCTGATCCCCGAGATTCATGAAAATGCGCCCCATGCGAAATATATTGCGCGCAAAGGTGAGATCAACGCATGGGATAACCCGGAATTCGTTGATGCGGTAAAAGCAACCGGGCGTAAGACGCTGATTATTGCTGGTACGATTACCAGCGTTTGCATGGCATTCCCTGCTATTGCCGCTGTTGCCGATGGTTACAAGGTTTTTGCCGTCATTGATGCCTCAGGAACCTACAGCAAGATGGCGCAGGAGATCACCCTCGCTCGCGTAGTCCAGGCTGGCGTCGTGCCAATGGACACCGCCGCAGTAGCATCTGAGCTACAGCGGACCTGGAATCGACCGGATGCCGCAGAGTGGGCTGAGGTTTATACCAAAGTCTTCCCGGCATACCAGTTGCTGATCGAAAGCTACGCCAAAGCTCAGGACGTAGTGAAGAATAACGAAAAGCTTGATTCACAGCGTTAAAATAACTGCCCCACTGCTCAGCAGCGGGGCAGTGTTCATTGCTTAACCGAACGATAGCGAAAGAATAAATACTGCTTGACCGTTTTAGCGCAACTCCCTATAGTAGCGCCCCGTTGCCCACCTAAGGTGAGCAGCAAAACAATATGGTGAGGTGTCCGAGTGGCTGAAGGAGCACGCCTGGAAAGTGTGTATACGGCAACGTATCGGGGGTTCGAATCCCCCCCTCACCGCCATATTTTAAGAAGAGCTCGTACGCAAGTACGGGCTTTTTTTTCGCATGTTGCACCCCACCAGGGGGGATGAGAAGCCCCGACCGGGGTTCGACAACTGGCGCAGCCAGTTGGACAGACCGCGAACGCAGTAAGCGGGCTGCCCCGAAGGGGCGAGCGTAGCGAGTCAATCCCCCCCTCACCGCCATATTTTAAGAAGAGCTCGTACGCAAGTACGGGCTTTTTTT
>NZ_CABGGS010000007.1:95260-133802 GCF_902158555.1 Klebsiella spallanzanii
TGTCCGAGTGGCTGAAGGAGCACGCCTGGAAAGTGTGTATACGGCAACGTATCGGGGGTTCGAATCCCCCCCTCACCGCCATATTTTAAGAAGAGCTCGTACGCAAGTACGGGCTTTTTTTCGCATGTTGCCCCATTCATAAACCGCATTCGGCCTGCTATCACCCGCAACTCTTCGCATGCTACTTTTATATACCCATATAAAAGATGGATATCAAAATGAGCACCATTGCAGTTGTTGTTTTAACTTACGTTAAACCGCTTGATGAAGTAGACGCACAGCTTGCTGCACACGTGGAATGGCTTAAGGAAGGTTATGCTGACGGAATCTTCCTCGCATCAGGGCGTAAAGTCCCCCGCTCCGGCGGCGTGATTCTGGCTAAAGGCGATGATATAGATGCATTGCGTACCCGGCTGAGCCTGGATCCGTTCCAGCAATCGGGCGTCGCGAAAGTCGATATTATTCCTTTCGAAGCCACGATGGCCGCTCCCCCACTGCAGAGCTTGCTTTAAACCGGCAAAAACAAAGCCCGGTCTCCCGGGCTTTGCAGACACAGAAGCAATCAGTAGTAGGCTTTAAGCGCGCGCTGACAAAGCGTCGAGCGCACGCAGTCGTCGGTGGTAAAGCGCACAATGCCCACCATCTCATCTTCTTCAAAACGCGCCAGCGCATCGGCAAGTCCGGATCTCACGCCAGAAGGTAAGTCACACTGGGTAATATCGCCGTTGACGATAACCGTCACGTTCTCCCCGAGGCGGGTCAAAAACATCTTCATTTGCGCTGCAGTCACGTTCTGAGCCTCGTCCAGAATCACCACCGCATTTTCAAATGTACGTCCGCGCATATAGGCGAACGGCGCGATTTCCACCTTGCCGATTTCCGGGCGCAGGCAGTATTGCATAAAGGAAGCCCCTAACCTTCGGACCAGCACGTCATAAACCGGTCGGAAATAGGGTGCAAACTTCTCGGCGATATCTCCCGGTAAGAAGCCGAGATCTTCGTCGGCTTGCAGAACGGGACGGGTAACAATAATTCTGTCCACATCCTTATGAATCAGGGCTTCAGCCGCTTTTGCCGCGCTTATCCAGGTTTTGCCGCACCCGGCTTCCCCCGTCGCAAAAATCAGCTGTTTATTGTCGATGGCGTTCAAATAATGCGCCTGAGCGTCATTGCGCGCTTCAATTGGCGATGCATCGCGACTGTCCCGCGCCATACCAATTGCTTCTACGCCACTCATTTGCACAAGCGATGTGACCGATTCTTCTTCACGCTGCTTATGGCTTCGCGAATCCTGTCTCAGCACACGTTTGGCCTCACGACGAGCTCTGGTCACTGCTTTTTGTCTTCCCATGGATAGCACCTTGCGTTGTTGGTTTACATCACACGCGCCAGCATCGACGCGATTATGCGCACGAACGATTGAGGTTTGGCTTCCTTGTAAGCCATTGCTTGCCTGACGAATTGGCAGAGGGTCACGGCTACGCGCACCTGTCACCTTGCCTGGGTTCAGATTTTCTGTTGTAGATGGGGATAAATCTGGGGAGCAGGAATCGCGGCCGGAAGTGTGGCCCCCGTGCTGATGAGTACGGTATGAGGTTTGACGTTTTCCGTTACAGCAATCGGGCATTCGCGATCTCCATAGTGAAACGACATCACTGCCGGGAACTACCGCGTCTGTAATAAGTACATCAAAAATAATTCTTAATGCAACTTATTTTTTACATGCAGACAACAAATAATTCTCATTGCAGCTGAGGAGAGTTTCCGACATTAAGATTACAGAAAAATGAAACAAGGCAGGAAATACAAAAAATGAATGGAAAAACAGCAGAAAACACCCTGCCCTGACGGGCAGGAACGTCAGGCTTCAAGCAGCGATTGCCCGAGATAATGCTGATTGTCGATAACCCCCGGCAGAACAAAGAAATATCCTCCGCCAATCGGCTTCACATACTCTTCCAGGGCTTCACCGTTCAGGCGCTTTTGCACCGTCAGAAAGCCTTTTTCCAGATCGTGCTGATAGCAAACAAACAGCAGCCCCATATCCAGCTGGCCTGAGTTCGTCACTCCCAGAGAATAGCTGTATCCCCGGCGCATCATCAGGCCGGATTCAGTCTCCGGCGTGCGCGGATTGGCCAGACGAATATGACTATCGAGTGCAATAGTATCGCCGTCCGGGTCCTTGCTGTAATCCGGCGCGTCGTGCTCGTGCTGCATCCCCAGCGGAGCACCGGTCTGTTTATCGCGACCAAAAATCGTCTGCTGCTCTTTTAACGGCGTACGATCCCAGAACTCAACGTGAAACTGAATAATTCGCGCCGCCTGATAGCTACCGCCCGTCGCCCAGGCAGGCTCCCCCTGGTCGGTGGTAACCCACACCACTTTATCCATCAGCGCGTGATCGGTACTGACAGGATTAGCGGTGCCGTCTTTAAAGCCCAGCAGATTAACCGGCGTCTCTTTACCTTTACTACGCGCAGCGCTATCGGAGATAAATCCCTCCCGCTTCCAGCGAACGCTCAGCAGATCCGGCGTGTGCTTAATCACATCCCGCAGTGCATGAATCACCGTATCCTGAGTATTGGCGCAAATTTGCAGCAGCAGGTCGCCGTGGCACAGCGCCGCATCCAGCGAATCATTCGGAAAACGCGTCATCTGCTGTAGCTTTTTCGGCACGTTATTGGCCAGGCCAAAACGTTCGTCAAACAGCGAATGACCCACGGATACCGTCATGGTCAGATTATCCGGGGCAATCCACGGCCCCAATATTCCGGAATCCATCGGCGGCAAACGCGGATTTGGCGTCTCCGGCGCAGGACCACCTTTGGTCAAAAAGGCAATACGTTGAGTCAGCAGGCGAAATAACCGCTCCAGATCCGCTTTATCACTGGCAAGCACGTCGAAAGCGACAATCATCATCGAAGCCTGCTGTGGCGTCAGTACACCGGCCTGATGCGGACCATAAAACGGCTGCGCTTCCATGCGCGCGTTTGGCGACAATGTCCCCGGAGAGCTGTTGTCTTTTGCCGCATGCGCCACCGGACAGCCGCCGCTGATAGCCAGCGCGCCGCCAAGCGCGCCAATCCCTTTTAAAAGCCGGCGCCGTGATGGCTCATTCACATCATTATTTTGCTCTGCCATCGACTTAGTCCAGACCAAGGATCCCGCGCAGTTGTGCCAGATCTTCCGCCAGAGTGGTGATCGGCCCTTTCAGCGCGTTACGGTCCGCATCCGTCAGCTTATCGTAGGTTTCAAAGCCGTCTTTAGTGCGGTATTTGCTCAGGATGGCATCGACTTTTTTGAAGTTGGCATCCACTTTCGCCAGCAGCGTGCTGTTCTCTTTTTGCAGCTGCGGACGCAGCAGGTCGACAATTTTCTGCGCCCCGTCAATGTTGGCCTGGAAATCCCACAGATCGGTATGGCTGTAGCGATCTTCTTCACCGCTGATTTTGCTGGCCGCCACTTCTTCAATCAAACCAGCCGCGCCGCCGACCACTTTTGATGGTGGGAAGGCCAGTTCGCTAATGCGCTTTTGCAGATCGAGAACGTCGGTGTTCAGCTGATCGGCATATTTATCCATTCCTTTGACGCTGTTATCGCCAAACAGCGCTTTTTCCAGACGGTGGAAGCCGGTGAATTTTGGATCTTCGGCTTTTTTCTCGTAGTCATCTTCACGGGCGTCGATGCTGCCGTCGAGGTCAGAGAACAGCTCGGCAATCGGTTCAATACGCTCATAGTGCTGACGCGTCGGCGCGTACAGCGCTTTTGCCTTCTCAATATCGCCCGCTTTCACCGCATCGGTGAACGCTTTAGTGCCGCTAACCAGTTCAGCGGTCTCAGCAGTGACGTAGGCTTTATAGGCGGTAATCGCTTCACCGAGGCTGAGCAGCGCTTCAGCTTTAGCGGCGTCTTTAGTCGCTTCGCCAGTCACCGTGAGCTTGCCCTTAGGGTTAGTCAGCAGACCGCAGGTCATCTCATATTCACCCGGCTGCAGGTTCGCCGTCAGCTTTTGCGTAAAGCCAGGGGCAATATTCTCACGCTCTTCCACCACCATCACGCCTTTCAGAATTTCCCACTCCAGCGCCTTCTGGCTGTGGTTCTGAATGATGAACTGGGTTTTACCCGCTTTCACTGTGATGTTCATCGGCTCGCACTGTTTGTCGGTGACAGTGACTTTTACCTGCGGAATATCGGCAGCCTGGGCGTAAAAAGCAGAGCTGAACAGCGCGGCAACGGTAAGCTGCAGCGCATTGCGACGAAAATGATTCATCATGACCATCCCTTTCGATAAGTATGTTGTAACTATTTCAATCCGCAATGCCGACTAAGCGGTTCGGGATGCGGTGGTTTTATTGCTCGGCGGCAGGACAAACAGCACCAGCGCCGGGATCAAATAGATAAAATAGACGGCAACTTCGCTGATGGTCGGCGTTTCCTGATAGCCAAAAATCCCCTCCAGCAGCGTGCCAAATAGCGTATGCGTCGAAAGAACGTTGCTCAGATCAAAGGCGACATCCTGGAAGTGATTCCACAAACCAGCTTCATGGAAAGCACGGATAGCCCCCGCCGCCAGGCCTGCGGCCACCAGCAAAATAAACAGGCTGGTCCATTTGAAAAAGATGCCGAGATTCATACGGATGCCGCCCCAGTAGATCAGGAACCCTAAAACAATTGCGGTTGCCAGGCCCAACATGGCCCCGATGGGTGGCCAGATTCCCACATCCTGCTGGAAAGCGGCCAGAAGGAAAAACACCGATTCCAGACCTTCGCGAGCCACGGCGAAAAAGACCATCATCACCAGCGCCCAGCCGTGGTTGTTCCCGCGCTGAAGGGCATTGTCGACCGCTTGCTCAAGTTGCTGCTTTACGTTGCGCGAGACTTTACGCATCCAGAACACCATCCAGGTCAGAATGCACACCGCCACTACCGCCACGATACCTTCGAACAGTTCCTGCTCGCGCTGCGGAAATTCGCCGGTTGTTTCGTTGATAAAGATCCCCAGCCCCAGGCACAGTGCCGCAGCCAGAAATACCCCAATCCACATTACGCCAATCCAGTTGCCTCGCTGGGTGCGTTTCAGATAGCTGGCGATCAGGCTGACAATCAGCGCTGCTTCCAGGCCTTCACGTAACATGATGAGAAATGGGACAAACATGCCGACACCCTTAAATGTGAACCGCAGTCAATTGATGCAAAGATAGGTAAATATTTCTGATAGTGATTATCATTACAATAATCAGAAACACAAGTGAAATGTGTAGATAATGATGACGATTTGTAAATTAATCGCTAACAAATAATGACTTGCGGGATTATCTCTCTGGCGCAACAAAGAACGGCAGAATGATGGGATTTTTTGCGCCAGATATTTACCCGGCTTCACGGCTGTGGCTAAATGGCGGCCTTATTTACCTATGAAATGAACAACATGACTCAATATTTACACTTCCTGCTGGCACTGGTAGTTATCCTCGCCCTCGCCTGGCTTGTCAGCTACGACCGTAAGAAAATCCGCATTCGCTATATTATCCAGTTAATTGTTATCGAAATTGCGCTGGCTTTCTTTTTTCTCCACGCCGAAAGCGGCCTGTGGCTAGTGAAAAATATCGCTTCATTCTTTGAGTCGCTCCTCGGTTTTGCCGCCGAAGGAACCAATTTTGTATTTGGTGGCATGAGTGAAAAAGGGCTGGCGTTTATTTTCCTCGGCGTACTCTGCCCCATCGTCTTTATCTCCGCGTTGATCGGTATTCTTCAGCACTGGCGTATCCTGCCGATTTTCATTCGTCTGATTGGCACTCTACTGTCGAAGGTTAACGGCATGGGCAAGCTGGAGTCTTTCAACGCGGTGAGCTCTTTGATCCTCGGGCAATCAGAGAACTTTATTGCCTATAAGGGCGTTCTCGGCGATCTCTCATCCCGCCGTCTGTTTACTATGTCGGCCACGGCCATGTCGACGGTTTCGTTGTCCATTGTCGGCGCTTATATGAGTATGCTCGACGCAAAATATGTCGTCGCGGCGCTGATTCTGAATATGTTCAGCACCTTTATTGTGTTGTCGATAATTAACCCGACGCGTCCGGGCAGCGAGGAAGAAATTAAGCTTGAGAAGCTGCATGAATCCCAAAGCTTCTTTGAAATGCTCGGTGAATATATTCTGGCCGGTTTTAAGGTTGCAATGATCATTCTGGCGATGTTAATTGGTTTTATTGCCCTGATTAGCGCTATTAATGCCCTGTTCGCCACTCTGTTTGGCCTGAGCTTCCAGCAGATCCTTGGCTACGTTTTTTATCCCCTGGCGTGGCTGATTGGCATTCCGCTAAGCGATGCGCTGAACGCGGGCAGTATTATGGCGACCAAGTTGGTGGCGAATGAATTCGTCGCTATGATTGAGCTGCAAAAAATTGCCGCCAGCATGACGCCGCGCGGACTGGGTATTTTGTCGGTCTTCCTGGTCTCTTTCGCCAACTTCGCCTCTATCGGCATTATTGCCGGGGCGATTAAAGGATTGAACGAGCAGCAGGGTAATATCGTTTCCCGCTTCGGCCTGCGCCTGGTGTATGGCGCAACGCTGGTGAGCCTGCTCTCTGCCAGTTTCGCGGGGCTGGTACTGTAATCAGGAATGCTGGCCTGTGTTCCCGGGGGCGGCGCAGAGCGCCTTTCCCGGGCTACGGGGTGCGCGCGGTCTGGGGTTGTAGCCCGGACAGATACGCAGTATCGCCTCCGGGAAACTCCATCAGGGCACCGTTTAAAAATGAACGCATACCGGCTGGTCAACGCGCATCACCGACTCCTGCGCAAAACGTGATTTGTAGGTATTGCGCAGCGCTTCAATTCCCTCTTCGCTCTTCGCCTCTTTACCATGGATCAGCATCAGCGCCTTGCTCTGCTCGCGCGCGACGGTACCGTCGTTACCCAACCACTGACCGCGCGCATCAAATACCGTCAGGCCATCACGAAAGCGCGGCGTCACGTCGAGGTCAACGAACTGCTGCCACTCCTGAGCGGTGATATCTTTCCCCGCAGGACGGCTTAAGCCGAAATAAAGCGTCGTCTGCACCATGGCGTTATCCGCCGGGCAGGCGTTAGCGTCTGCCGCCGGGGCCGTCTTCGTAGCAGGCGCCACGCAGCCGCTTAATATCCCTGCCAGTACCAGCGCCAGCGCACCCTGTCTGAAACTCATTTTGCTACCCTCTTTGTTATTTGTGCTGAGATATCAGCGTATTTTCAAACAATTAGCAAGAGGTAGAAATAACAAAGCCCGCATAACGCGGGCTTGAGGTCAATTCAGAGGATTACTCCGCGGTAGCACGTACCGGCGGCGCAGTATGATAATGCGCGTCCGCTTCGGCAAAGCGTCTTTGCATTTCTGCCGACGGTGCTTTACCCAGCAGGCTGAATACCACAATTCCGAGGCTGCCAAAGATAAAGCCCGGAATAATTTCATACAGGCCCAGCCAGGCGAACTGTTTCCACACAATCACCGTCACTGCACCGATGATCATCCCAGCCAGCGCGCCGTTACGCGTCATACGCGACCACATCACTGAGAACAGCACCACCGGACCAAACGCCGCACCGAAGCCAGCCCATGCGTAGCTCACCAGACCCAGTACGCGGTTTTCCGGGTTTGCCGCCAGAGCGATGGACACCAGCGCCACCACCAGCACCATAAAGCGCCCTACCCACACCAGCTCTTTCTGACTTGCATGTTTGCGCAAAAACGCTTTATACAGGTCTTCAGTAATTGCGCTAGAGCACACCAGAAGCTGGCAGCTCAGAGTCGACATCACCGCCGCCAGAATCGCCGACAGCAGGATCCCGGCAATCCACGGGTTAAACAGAATCTGCGCCAGTTCGATAAAGACGCGCTCGGCGTTTTGATTCACCGCGCCCGCCACGCCCGGATTGTTATTAAAGTAAGCGATACCGAAGAAACCAACGGCAACCGCGCCCGCCAGGCAGAGGATCATCCAGGTCATGCTGATGCGACGGGCGTGAACAATGCTATGGTGCGAATCCGCCGCCATAAAGCGCGCCAGAATATGCGGCTGACCGAAATACCCCAGTCCCCAGCCCATCAGCGAAATAATCGCCACAAAGTTCAGCCCTTTGAGCATATCGACGTTCTCAATGCTCTTTTGTTTAATCACTTCCAGGGAATCACCGAAACCACCGACGGAAATAATCACCATAACCGGCGTCAGAATCAGGGCGAATATCATCAGGCTGGCCTGAACGGTATCAGTCCAGCTCACCGCGAGGAAACCGCCGATAAAGGTATAAATAATGGTTGCTGCCGCGCCGGCCCACAGCGCGGTTTCGTAGCTCATGCCAAATGTGCTTTCAAACAGACGGGCGCCCGCCACAATACCGGACGCACAATAGATGGTGAAAAATAACAAAATCACCAGCGCTGAGATGATTCGCAGTACGCGGCTTTTATCTTCAAAACGCCCGGTGAAATAATCCGGCAGCGTCAGCGCGTTATTATTGACCTCGGTATGTACGCGTAAACGCCCGGCCACCAGTTTCCAGTTAATCCATGCGCCTAACGTCAGGCCAATGGCAATCCAGCTTTCAGAGATACCGGAAATAAATATCGCCCCCGGCAATCCCATTAACAACCAGCCGCTCATATCCGAAGCCCCGGCAGACAGCGCCGTGACGAATGGACCGAGGCTACGACCACCGAGAATATAGTCATCGAAGTTCCTGGTCGATCGCCAGGCAATAAAACCGATAAGTACCATGCCAAAAATGTAAATAATAAAAGTCACCAACATGGGTGTGCTAATAGCCATGCAAAAATCTCCAGAATTTTTTGTCGACAGCGTCCAACTTTGTCGTTTTTTCCACTACCGGAACGGGGTAATGGCATATTGGTTGTATTGGGCGACCGTATCCTGACGGAAGCTTTGTTTTTTCACAAACGATTTAACACAGCATTTACACGAAATGCTTCGGGGACCAAACTTCATTTTGTTATAGGTTGCACTCTCTCACGTTTTTACCGGTTGCACCACGCAAAAGTGTTAAGTGACGCATAGAAAAACCCTATTAGACCGGGGATAAATCCCTGCTATTTTCATCATGATTTTTAACAATCAAAGCAATTTTCAGCCTGCCACACAATTCTCAATTAACAAGGTTGCACAAAGTTGCAACATGATAGATATTTCTACGCAACCGCATAACTGCACAGAAGCGAAGTTCGCAAAATCATTCAATCTGCGTCGAGGCGGCAAATGCAGCCAACAAAGAGGCAGGTTGAAGGATGAAGCGAATGACCAATAACAGGAGTTCCTGACATGGGCACCACCACCATGGGTGTAAAACTTGACGACGCGACGCGCGAACGCATTAAATCCGCGGCGAGCCGTATTGACCGCACGCCGCACTGGCTGATTAAACAGGCCATCTTCAACTATCTTGAAAAGCTGGAAAACGACGAGACGCTGCCGGAGCTACCTGCGCTGCTCGCTGGCGCGGCTAACGAAAGCGATGAGGCAGGCAATCCGGGCGACGAGCCTTATCAGCCGTTCCTTGAATTCGCCGAGCAAATCCTGCCGCAGTCCGTCTCCCGCGCCTCCATTACCGCCGCCTGGCGCTGGGCCGAAACCGATGCTGTGCCGATGCTGCTGGAGCAGGCCCGTCTGCCGCAAAACCTGGGCGAACAAGCGCACAAGCTGGCGTATCAGTTGGCAGAAAAGCTGCGTAATCAGAAAACCGCCAGCGGTCGCGCCGGGATGGTGCAAAGCCTGTTGCAGGAATTCTCGCTCTCCTCGCAGGAAGGCGTGGCGCTGATGTGCCTGGCGGAAGCGCTGCTGCGCATCCCCGACAAGGCCACCCGCGATGCGCTAATTCGCGACAAAATCAGCAACGGCAACTGGCAGTCGCATATCGGCCGCAGCCCGTCGCTGTTCGTTAACGCCGCCACCTGGGGGCTGCTGTTTACCGGCAAACTGGTCTCTACGCATAATGAAACCAGCCTGTCGCGCTCGCTGAACCGCATTATCGGTAAGAGCGGCGAGCCGCTGATCCGCAAAGGCGTCGATATGGCGATGCGTCTGATGGGTGAGCAGTTTGTTACCGGCGAAACCATTGCTGAGGCGCTGGCTAACGCCCGCAAGCTGGAAGATAAAGGTTTCCGCTACTCCTACGATATGCTCGGCGAAGCGGCGCTAACCGCCGACGATGCTCAGGCCTATATGGTCTCCTATCAGCAGGCGATTCACGCCATCGGCAAAGCCTCAAACGGACGCGGTATTTATGAAGGTCCGGGGATCTCGATTAAACTCTCCGCGCTGCACCCGCGCTACAGCCGCGCTCAGTACGATCGCGCGATGGAAGAACTTTACCCGCGCCTGAAGTCCCTGACTCTGCTGGCGCGCCAGTACGATATTGGCATCAACATCGATGCTGAAGAGGCCGACCGCCTGGAGATCTCTCTCGATCTGCTGGAAAAACTCTGTTTTGAGCCGGAACTGGCGGGCTGGAACGGCATTGGCTTTGTTATCCAGGCCTACCAGAAACGCTGCCCGTTTGTCATTGACTACCTGATTGACCTCGCCACCCGAAGCCGCCGTCGTCTGATGATCCGCCTGGTGAAAGGTGCCTACTGGGACAGCGAGATCAAACGCGCGCAGATGGACGGCCTCGAAGGCTATCCTGTCTATACCCGCAAGGTCTACACTGACGTCTCTTATCTGGCCTGCGCGAAGAAACTGCTGGCAGTACCGAACCTGATTTATCCGCAGTTCGCAACCCACAACGCCCATACCCTGGCAGCGATTTATCAGCTCGCCGGGCAGAACTACTATCCGGGACAGTATGAATTCCAGTGCCTGCACGGCATGGGTGAGCCGCTGTATGAGCAGGTCACTGGCCCCGTCGCCGACGGCAAGCTCAACCGACCGTGCCGAATTTATGCCCCGGTCGGCACCCACGAAACGCTGCTGGCGTATCTGGTGCGTCGTCTGCTGGAAAACGGCGCTAACACGTCGTTTGTTAACCGTATTGCGGATAGCACGCTGCCGCTGGATGAACTGGTTGCCGACCCGGTTGTTGCCGTCGAAAAACTGGCCCAGCAGGAAGGTCAGACCGGCCTGCCGCATCCGAAAATTCCGCTGCCGCGCGATCTCTACGGCAAAGGCCGCAGCAACTCTGCCGGTCTGGATCTGGCCAATGAGCATCGTCTGGCCTCCCTCTCCTCTTCTTTATTAAATAGCGCCCTGCATAAATGGCAGGCGCTGCCGATGCTGGAACAACCGGTTGGCGAAGGCGAAACGCAGGCGGTGATTAACCCGGCGGAGCCAAAAGATATTGTCGGTCAGGTGCGTGAAGCCAGCGAGGCTGAAGTTCAGCAGGCGCTGACTAACGCGGTCAACAATGCGCCAATCTGGTTCGCCACCCCGCCGCAGGAGCGCGCGGCAATCCTTGAACGCGCCGCCATACTGATGGAAAGCCAGATGCCGACTCTGATGGGCATTCTGGTGCGCGAAGCGGGTAAAACCTTCAGCAACGCCATCGCCGAAGTGCGCGAAGCGGTCGATTTCCTGCACTATTACGCAGGACAGGTGCGCGACGATTTTGATAACGAAACCCATCGCCCGTTGGGCCCGGTGGTATGTATCAGCCCGTGGAACTTCCCGCTGGCGATCTTTACCGGCCAGATTGCCGCTGCGCTGGCAGCAGGTAATACCGTACTGGCAAAACCCGCCGAGCAGACGCCGCTTATCGCCGCTCAGGGTGTGGCAATCCTGCTGGAAGCGGGCGTACCGCCGGGTGTTGTTCAGCTGTTGCCGGGCCGTGGGGAAACCGTTGGCGCTGCATTAACTTCTGATGAGCGCGTGCGCGGCGTGATGTTTACCGGCTCGACTGAAGTCGCCACCTTATTACAACGCAATATCGCCAGCCGTCTTGACGCGCAAGGTCGCCCGACGCCGCTTATCGCCGAAACCGGCGGCATGAACGCGATGATCGTCGACTCCTCGGCCCTGACTGAGCAGGTGGTTGTCGACGTACTCGCCTCGGCGTTTGACAGCGCGGGGCAGCGCTGCTCCGCCCTGCGCGTGCTGTGCCTGCAGGACGACATCGCCGAGCATACGCTGACCATGCTGCGCGGCGCGATGGCCGAATGCCGAATGGGCAATCCGGGCCGCTTGACCACCGATATCGGGCCGGTGATCGATGCCGAAGCCAAAGAGAACATCGAGCGCCATATCCAGACGCTGCGGACCAAAGGGCGCAAAGTCTTCCAGGCGGTGCGCGAAAACGGCGAAGATTCCCGCGAGTGGACCAGCGGTACCTTTGTTCCGCCAACGCTTATTGAGCTCGATAGTTTTGACGAGCTGAAAAAAGAGGTCTTCGGCCCGGTGCTGCATGTGGTGCGCTATAACCGCAACGAACTGGCTCAACTGGTCGAACAGATTAACGCTTCCGGCTACGGCCTGACCCTCGGCGTGCATACCCGTATCGACGAGACGATCGCTCAGGTGACCGGCAGCGCTAATGTCGGCAACCTGTACGTTAACCGCAATATGGTCGGCGCGGTAGTCGGCGTGCAGCCGTTCGGCGGCGAAGGGCTGTCGGGTACCGGTCCGAAAGCAGGCGGTCCGCTGTACCTGTACCGCCTGCTCTCCAGCCGCCCGCAAAACGCCGTCGGGATCACCCTCGCCCGTCAGGACGCCGAGCGCCCGCTGGATGCGCAGTTGAAAACGCTGCTGGAGAAACCGTTACTTGCACTACAGCAGTGGGCAGCGGACCGTCCGGAATTACAGGCCCTGTGCCAGACATTCAGTGAACAGGCGCAGGCCGGAACCCAGCGCCTGCTGCCAGGACCAACCGGTGAGCGCAACACCCTGACCTTTATGCCGCGCGACCGGGTGCTGTGCGTGGCTGATAACGAGCAGGATGCGCTGACCCAACTGGCGGGCGTTATCGCCGTCGGTTGTGAAGTGCTGTGGCCTGATGTGCCTCTCCAGCGCGAGCTGGCGAAAAAGCTGCCGCGCGACGTCAGCGAACGCATCCACTTTGCCAAAACGGAAACCCTGATGACCGAACCGTTCGATGCGGTTATCTATCACGGCGATTCCGATCAGCTGCGGGAACTGTGCGAGCAGGTAGCGGCACGCGATGGCGCGATTGTTTCAGTGCAGGGCTTCGCCCGCGGCGAAAGCAATTTGCTGCTGGAACGGCTCTACATTGAACGTTCGCTCAGCGTTAATACCGCCGCGGCAGGCGGTAACGCCAGCCTGATGACGATTGGTTAAAGCCCCCCGCAGACGGTGGTGGACCGGTAGCCCGGGCAGGCGCTCTGCGCCGCCCCCGGGAAAACAGACCGGCATCAACGTCAGCTAATGACACCAGGCGCAGGCTGTGGTTAATTAAGGCTCCCGGACGGGAGCTTTTTTTATGGGAGTTGACCAATGAAACGCACTTTACTCGCGCTTACTGCGCTGCTGGCAAGCACTCATGCGCTGGCGGACGAATGCAATAACGCCAGCAATCAAACGGAGATGAATCAGTGCACCGCTGCCCAATACCAGGCGGCGGATAAAAAACTGAATGAAACCTATCAGGAAGCACTGAAGCGCGCCTCCGGCAAGCAGCAGGAATTACTCAAAAAAGCGCAGCTGGCGTGGATTACCCTACGCGATGACGACTGCAAATTCCTCGCCTCCGGCGCAGACGGCGGCAGCGTACAGCCGATGCTTATCAACCAGTGCATGTCAGATAAAACCGTCGAGCGCGAGTCGTATCTTGCCTCGCTGCTACAGTGCGAAGATGGTGATCAAAGCTGCCCCCTGCCGCCCGCCAATTAACGCAGGCGAATACCTTCGATAATCATCCGCTGTACGTTATCGACGGTTTGCTGAAAGAATGCTTCATCGCGCAGCGTTGCGCCGGTCACCGCCTCAACCTGAGTAGCGAAATCGGCGTAATGCTGAGTGGTCGCCCAAATCATAAAAATCAGATGCTGCGGGTCAACGGGCGCCAGTCTGCCGCTCTCGACCCAGCCGGAAATAATCGCCGACTTCTCATCCACCAGCGCTTTCAGATCGCCGGTCAGCTCGCCCATCAGCAGCGGCGCGCCCTGAAGCATCTCCAGACAAAACAGCTTCGAAGCCTGCGGGTGATCGCGCGACACCTCCAGCTTGAGGCGAATATACTCACCAATCGCCACCAGCGGGCTGATATCTTCCCGAAAAGCCCTCAGCGGTGCCAGCCAGATAGCCAGAATCTGTTGCAACACGGCAATATACAGCGCCTCTTTCGACGGGTAGTAATAGAGCAAATTGGTTTTTGACACCCCGGCCAGCTCGGCGACCTGTTCAAGGCGCGTACCGTGGATACCAAACTGCGAGAACGCGTCCAGCGCAGCGGCCAGAATAGCCTCTTTTTTTGCGCTCACCGCCTGTGAACGTTTTCCGGTCTTTTTCACGGCGCCCTGTGCCATTAGTCATCTCCTTCTTTTTACGCCATCAGCATAGCAAAAGCCCAACGCCGACACGACTCTCTGCACCTCGATTGCGCATGACTGCGGTTTTTTCGTGCACTGATTTTGACCATTTAGTCTACTTTTTCGCTGTTATTTTCAGCAACCACTCAGCAACACATTAATAACATTAACCTTTGCAAAACTGGCATCGCCTTTGCTTTACCTTTGACACGGGGCGACCAAAGGAGATGCAGGATGCAGCGCCGCGCGACTTCTTGTTCAACGACATGCAGAGAGGTAGGTATGAAAATTGGTGTCTTCGTTCCGATTGGTAATAACGGCTGGCTGATTTCCACCCATGCTCCCCAGTACATGCCGACGTTCGAGCTGAATAAGGCCATCGTGCAGAAAGCCGAGCACTATAATTTCGATTTCGCCCTTTCAATGATCAAACTGCGCGGTTTCGGCGGCAAAACTGAATTTTGGGATCACAACCTTGAATCCTTCACCTTGATGGCCGGGCTGGCGGCAGTCACCTCACGCATTCAGATCTATGCCACCGCCGCCACGCTGACGCTGCCCCCGGCAATCGTCGCCCGTATGGCCTCGACTATCGACTCTATCTCCGGCGGGCGCTTCGGCGTCAATCTGGTGACCGGTTGGCAAAAACCAGAATATGAGCAGATGGGCATGTGGCCGGGAGATGATTACTTCGCCAGCCGCTACGACTATCTCACTGAATATGTCCAGGTTCTGCGCGACCTGTGGGGCACCGGGCGCAGCGACTTTAAAGGCGACTACTTCACCATGAACGATTGTCGCGTTAGCCCGCAGCCGTCGCAGCCGATGAAAGTGATCTGCGCCGGGCAGAGCGATGCCGGAATGGCGTTCTCCGCCCAGCACGCCGACTACAACTTCTGCTTCGGGAAAGGGGTTAACACTCCCGCCGCCTTCGCTCCTACCGCAGCGCGGATGATGCAGGCAGCGGAAAAAACCGGCCGCGATGTCGGCTCCTACGTGCTGTTTATGGTGATTGCCGATGAAACCGATGAGGCGGCCCGCGCGAAATGGGAACACTACAAAGATGGCGCAGATGAAGAAGCGCTGGCATGGCTGACCGAACAGAGCCAGAAAGATACCCGCTCCGGCAGCGACACTAATGTCCGCCAGATGGCCGACCCCACGTCAGCGGTCAACATCAACATGGGTACTCTCGTCGGCTCTTACGCCAACGTTGCCCGCATGCTCGACGAAGTGGCGGAGGTCCCCGGCACCGACGGCGTGCTGCTGACGTTTGATGATTTTCTTATCGGCATCGAAGCCTTTGGTCAGCGCATTCAGCCGCTGATGCGCTGCCGCGACCATATCACCACACTCACTCAAGAGGTTGCCTGATGATTACCCTTCCCGCTCGCCCGGAATCCCTGACCTTTGCGCCGCAGCAGAGCGCGCTGATCGTGGTGGATATGCAGAACGCCTACGCCAGCGAGGGCGGCTACCTCGACCTCGCCGGATTTGACGTTTCCGCCACCCGACCGGTTATCGACAATATCAACACCGCCGTTGCCGCCGCGCGCGCCGCCGGGATGCTGATTATCTGGTTCCAGAACGGCTGGGACGACCAGTATGTGGAAGCCGGTGGCCCCGGCTCACCGAATTTTCATAAATCCAACGCGCTGAAAACCATGCGTAAAAACCCTGAGCTGCAGGGCAAACTGCTGGCAAAAGGCGGCTGGGACTATCAGCTGGTCGATCAGCTCAAACCGCTGCCGGGCGATATTGTGCTACCGAAACCGCGCTACAGCGGCTTCTTCAACACCGCGCTCGACAGCATCCTGCGCAGTCGCGGCATTCGCCATCTGGTCTTTACCGGTATCGCCACCAACGTCTGCGTAGAGTCGACCCTGCGCGATGGCTTCTTCCTCGAATATTTCGGCATTGTACTTGAAGATGCCACCCACCAGGCCGGGCCGTCGTTCGCCCAGCAGGCGGCGCTGTTCAATATTGAAACCTTTTTTGGCTGGGTCAGCGATGTCGCCAGCTTCTGCTCGGCTCTTGAGCCCGCAGCACCGCTCTCATTCCCGGAGGAGAAACGTTATGCCTAAACAAGTGATTATTCCGCCAGGCACCACCACGCCGATCGCGCCGTTTGTCCCTGGCACGCTGGCCGACGGCGTGGTTTACGTCTCCGGCACGCTGCCGTTTGATAAGCAAAACAACGTGGTTTACATCGGCGACCCAAAGGCGCAAACCCGTCACGTGCTCGACACCATCAAGAGCGTTATCGAGACGGCGGGGGGCAGTATGGAGGATGTGACGTTCAACAGCATCTTTATCACCGACTGGAAAAACTACGCCGCGATTAACGAGGTCTACGCTGAATTCTTCCCCGGCGACAAACCGGCGCGTTTCTGCATCCAGTGCGGGCTGGTGAAGCCTGATGCGCTGGTAGAAATAGCGACCGTCGCGCATATCGGGAAGCCGGCATGATTAAGCTCAATATCTCCCCGCCGCCTTATCCGGGTGCGCCGGTGGTGGTGCTGAGCGCCGGGCTCGGCGGCGCGGGCGGCTACTGGCTGGCGCAGCGCGCGGCGCTGGAAACACGGTATCAACTGTTGAGCTATGACCATAACGGCACCGGTGAAAACGGCGGCCCGCTGCCCGCAGGCTACAGCATGGCGACTATGGCGCAGGAGCTGTACTCGGCGCTGCAAGACGCGGGAGTTGCGCGTTTTGCCCTGGTCGGTCACGCGCTGGGTGCGCTGATTGGCCTGCAGCTGGCGCTGGATTTTCCCGAGGCGGTCAGCGCCCTCGTACTGATTAACGGTTGGCTGACGCTCTCCCCGCATACCCGTCGCTGCTTTCTGGTGCGCGAACGCCTGCTGCACGCGGGCGGTGCTCAGGCATGGGTTGAAGCGCAGCCGCTGTTTCTCTATCCGGCGGAGTGGATGGCCTCTCGCCTGCCGCGCCTCGAGGCCGAAGACGCGCTCGCCATCAGCCATTTTCAGGGCAAAGATAATCTGCTCAAACGGCTTAATGCCCTCAAACAGGCCGACTTTTCACGGCGGGCGGCGGCAATAACCTGCCCGACGCTCATCATCAGCGCGGCCGACGATCTGCTGGTTCCGGCCTCCTGCTCCCGCGTGCTGCAGGCGGCAATCCCCGGCAGCCAACTGGTGGAAATGGCCTGGGGCGGCCACGCCTGTAACGTCACTGACACCGCCAACTTTAACCCTATTTTATGCGACGGGCTGGCCACCATGCTGCCCGCAGTTCAGGAGGATCTATGAACGAAGCCATTAGCCCGGCCGCCTGCGCCACGCTGTTTACCGAAGCCAGAACCCACAACGGCTGGCTGGACAAACCAGTCACCGATGACCAGCTGCGGGAAATCTACGCCTTGATGAAAATGGGGCCCACCTCCGCCAACTGCTCACCAGCGCGTATCGTTTTTATCCGCACCCCGGAGGGCAAAGAGACGCTGCGCCCGACCCTGTCCAGCGGCAATCTGGAGAAGACCATGCAGGCCCCGGTCACCGCGATTGTGGCCTGGGACAGCGCTTTCTATGACCGCCTGCCGGAGCTATTTCCGCACGGTGACGCCCGCAGCTGGTTTACCTCCAGCCCACAGCTGGCGGAAGAGACGGCCTTTCGCAACAGCTCATTACAGGCGGCATACCTGATTTTCGCCTGCCGGGCGCTGGGCCTGGACACCGGTCCGATGTCGGGATTTGACCGCGAAAAAGTCGATGCAGCATTTTTTGCCGACGGCGGCTGGAAAAGTAACCTGCTGATTAACATTGGCTACGGCGATACCAGCAAACTGTACGACCGCCTGCCGCGTCTTACCTTCGATGATGCCTGCCAGCTGGCATAAGGAGCCCGCATGTCTTTTGCCGATAAACAAAGCTTTCGCGACGCCATGGCCCACGTTGGGGCGGCGGTTAATATTATTACCACCGATGGCCCGGCAGGCCGTGCGGGCTTCACCGCCAGCGCCGTCTGCAGCGTGACCGATGCGCCGCCCACCCTGCTGGTATGCCTGAATCGCTCCGCCTCAGTCTGGCCGATATTCAGCCAGCACCAGGCGCTGTGCGTCAACACCCTGGCAGCCGGCCAGGAAGGGCTATCAAACGTTTTCGGCGGTAAAACCCCGATGGCGGAACGCTTTGCCGCCGCCGACTGGCAAACCGGTGCAACCGGCTGCCCGCGTCTTGAACAGGCGCTAGTGAGCTTTGACTGCCGCATCAGCCAGATCGTTAGCGTCGGGACTCACGACATTCTGTTTTGCGAAGTGGCGGCGATTGTTCGCCATCCGGACCCGCGCGGACTGATGTGGTTCGACCGCGGCTACCACACGCTCATGCGCCCAGCCTGTTAACCTAAAACCCAGGATATCATCATGGCTCTCTTCGATTTTCCTCGCTGGCAGTTAACCTCCCCCTCCGCCGCGTCCGGCGTCGTCGCTCCCGATGAACGGCTGTCGGTCGGGCAAACCGTGGTGATGGGCGTTCAGCACGCGGTGGCGATGTTTGGCGCAACCGTACTAATGCCAATCCTGATGGGGCTGGATCCCAACCTGTCGATCCTGATGTCTGGCGTTGGTACGTTGCTGTTCTTTTTGGTTACCGGCGGGCGCGTGCCGAGCTATCTCGGCTCCAGTGCCGCCTTCGTCGGCGTGGTCATCGCCGTCACCGGTTTCAACGGTCAGGGGCTGAACCCGCACCTGAGCGTCGCGCTGGGCGGCATTATTATCTGCGGGCTGGTTTATACCCTGATTGGCCTGGTGGTAATGAAAATCGGCACCCGCTGGATTGAACGGATGATGCCGCCGGTAGTGACCGGCGCGGTGGTGATGGCGATCGGCCTGAACCTCGCGCCCATCGCGGTGCGCAGCGTGTCATCAACGCCGTTCGACGGCTGGATGGCGGTGCTGACCGTTCTGTGCATCGGCCTGGTGGCGGTGTTTACCCGCGGGATGCTTCAGCGGCTGCTGATCCTCGTTGGGCTGATTGTCGCCTGCGCGCTCTACGCGCTGCTGGCGAACGTGTTTGGGCTGGGCAAGCCGCTCGATTTTAGCCTGCTTGAACAGGCAGCGTGGTTTGGTATGCCGCAGGTGACAACGCCAACGTTTAACAGCCAGGCGATGATGCTGATCGCACCGGTCGCAGTGATTCTGGTAGCGGAAAACCTCGGCCACCTGAAGGCGGTTGCCGGGATGACCGGGCGCAATATGGACCCGTATATGGGACGCGCGTTCGTCGGTGACGGGCTGGCAACCATGCTTTCAGGTTCGGTTGGCGGCAGCGGCGTCACGACCTATGCAGAGAATATCGGCGTGATGGCGGTGACCAAAGTGTACTCCACGCTGGTGTTCGTCGCGGCGGCGGTGATTGCGATGCTGCTCGGATTTTCACCAAAGTTTGGTGCGCTAATCCACACCATTCCCGGGCCGGTTATCGGCGGCGCATCCATTGTGGTGTTCGGTTTGATTGCCGTTGCGGGCGCGCGGATTTGGGTACAAAACCGGGTGGATTTGAGCCAGAACAGCAATCTGATTATGGTCGCGGTAACGCTGGTGCTGGGCGCAGGTGATTTTGCGCTATCGCTGGGCGGCTTTACCCTCGGCGGGATCGGGACGGCGACATTCGGCGCGATTCTGCTCCACGCGCTGCTTAACCGCCGTCAGCATGAAGTCAAACAACCTGACGTCACCCCTGTTTAGCCCGCTGGCACGTACCTGTAGCCCGGACAGATGCGCAGCATCGCCTCCGGGAAATTATGCCATCCTGCGCTGTGCTCCCGGGGGCGGCGCAGGGCGCCTTGCCCGGGCTACAGGTCCTACCGTCGTCTGCGATCTGGTAGCCCGGACAGGTGCGCAGCACCGCCTCCGGGAATACTCAGCTAAGGTTCGACACGATCCCTCATCCCGGATAAGGCGTTCACGCCGCCATCCGGGAGCTTCACCGGTGGCGGAAGCTTTTTCCGCTTCCACTTCAGCTCACTAACCAGCACGCCCGCCAGAATAAACACGCAGCCCACCAGCGACGCCGTCGCCAGCTGAACTACCGTCACCCGGCGGATATCCACCTTCCCCGCCCAGGCGCTAATCAGAATAATTTCTGCCGCAATCGCCACCGCGCTGGCAAAAGTGATCATCTCGCCGACACCCAGCGCCAGCAGGTTACTCTCCGGGCCGGCCAGCAGGATCAGACCGATAAACGCCAGCACGATACCGACGCAGGACATCATCCCCGGCATCCGTCTGAGGAACAGCCATTGCAATAGCGGCACCAGCGGCACGTACATGGCGGTAATAAACGCCGATTTACTGCTGGAGATCGACTGCAACCCCCAGGTTTGTAGGCCGTAGCCCAGCGCAATCGAGATACCTATCGCCGCGCCCGCTTTTAGCTCCAGCCATGTCAGGCCGCGTAATGTACGCAGAGACAGTAAAGCCACCGCCAGCGCGGCGGTACCAAAACGCAGTCCGACGAAGAACAGCAGCCCGCTTAGCGTCACCGCATACTGAACGGCGAGAAACGTCCCCCCCAGAATATGGTGATAACAAGCAGAATGGCTTCCTGGCGGGTAAGGGAAAATTTAAACGAAGACATCACACGGCCAATCATAATAAATAGCCCGCTAGTGTGCAGTCTCCCCCCCCCCCCCCCGCAGAGGCAACCATTCACCCATAAAAAAACCGCCGACAACACGTCGGCGGCGAGGGCGATGGGGTCGGGCCCTGGAGATTAACCCCAATCAGTTCTGAATCAGTCGGGCGCGCTAGCTGTCGCGATTGCCGTGACTGTTTTTCCCCCCTTTTTTGCCAGCTTCGGAAGCGCGCTGGGGATCGTTTTTAAAGTTCCCCCCGCTATGCTGGCCACCTTTACGACCTGCTTCTGATGCTCTTTCACGGTCTTCGGCAAAATTACCGGCACCGCCACGATGGTTTGCCATTACTGACCTCCATTTAGGTTAGACATCATGCTGCATTAGGTGAATCACGAGACTTTCGCCTCCGCGATACCGATTTCGCATCGCGTGCCTTTAAGGTTAGCGAAAAATACCCATGCAGCCCCGATATCGTCACATCCTGAAATAGATTCCCCATAAGGACGACCATTGTGATGCCGCACGTACGCTAAGCACCTCTTATGGTTGCCAAAAAGCGTTGGGACAAAAATGTATCTTTTTGCGACAAAACTATTCTTTGCAATTTTGTTATAAATCAAACAAATGATTGTTGCATTTGCACTCTTCGCCAGAGGTCTTATCTTTAAAGGTAGCCAGTCAAGTAACTGGTCTATAACGCAACCGAGGAGTGATGCAAATGGCTAAGATTCTGGTGCTTTATTATTCAATGTACGGACACATCGAGACCATGGCGCATGCCGTCGCCGAAGGAGCAAACAAGGTTGATGGCGTTGAGGTGGTCGTGAAGCGCGTGCCGGAAACCATGCAGGCAGAGATTTTTGCCAAAGCAGGCGGGAAAACACAAAACGCCCCCGTTGCCACGCCGCAGGAGCTGGCCGAGTATGACGCCATCATCTTTGGTACCCCAACCCGTTTCGGCAACATGTCCGGACAGATGCGCACCTTCCTTGATCAGACCGGCGGCCTGTGGGCATCCGGCGCGCTGTACGGCAAGCTGGCCAGCGTATTCAGCTCGACCGGTACCGGCGGCGGCCAGGAGCAAACCATTACCTCTACCTGGACCACCCTTGCCCATCACGGGATGATTATTGTGCCGATTGGCTACGGTGCTCAGGAGCTATTTGATGTCTCGCAGGTTCGTGGCGGAACCCCTTACGGCGCCACTACGATTGCCGGCGGCGACGGCTCGCGTCAGCCAAGCGAGGAAGAACTGGCGATTGCCCGCTATCAAGGTGAACACGTCGCGGGCCTGGCCGTTAAGCTACACGGTTAATCTTCAGCAGGAGGAAAAGCATGCCGAATCAAGAAGCAAAAGCACACCGCGTGGGTGAATGGGCAAGTTTACGCAATACCTCTCCCGAAATTGCCGAGGCAATTTTTGAATTAGCTCATTACGATGAGAAGGTTGCAGAACAGATCTGGGAAGAAGGCAACGATGAAGTGCTGCCTCTCGCTTTCGCCAAAACGGACAAGGATTCTTTGTTCTGGGGCGAGCAAACTATTGAGCGCAAAAACGTCTGATGCGCGGTAGCCCGGACAGGCGCGACGCGCCGCCTCCGGGAACCTCCTGCATCATTCCCGGAGGCGGTACTGCGTACCTGTCCGGGCTACACAACCAAAACCCGGATTGCTCCGGGTTTTTTATGCTTTTTTACTTGATGGCCTCCGCCATCGCCTTGTTGAAGGTCTCCATCGGGCAGAAACCGTTATCATCCACCAGACACCCGTTCAGCGCCAGCGTTACCCGCTGCGGCGGCGACTGCAGAGTCAGCGCATCGGCATTGCGCAACTGCTCGGTACTTTGATAGACATACTCAATCTTCATCACATCACGATTGCCGTTCTTATCATGCCAGCGCTGGAACACCAGCTTGCCGCCAATCGGCGTGCGCTCGTACTGGTTGTGCAGTTGATAAGGTTTGAAATCCAGCGCTGTCAGCAGCGAGGCGATATTGGAATCATGCCCTACCAGCAGCGTCACTTTCGCTGCCTTCGCGGCATCACCCACCAGCGCGTTATCAATATATTTCACCAGCGGTTTAGCCACGTTGCGCGCCACTTCAGGAGAGGTAAACAGGCTATCCTGATAACCGTTTTTCAGCTTCGACAGCACTTGCCACTGCTTATCGCTTTTGATTTCCCCCCACGCCACCTGATCTTTGGGGAAACCTTCGTAGTATTGCAGCGTAAAAGCGTCGACCAGCGAGTTGCCCACTTTCAGCGGGCCGGATACGCCCGGCTCTTGCTGATATTTGGCGCTAAAGGTGTCTTTCCCGTCGCTCAGCGAGCACTGCTGTTTCTCTTTGCAGGAAGGCGAATTGCGATAATTCGTCATCTCCTCCAGCAGCTTATAGCTATCGCCCAGTTGCATGCCCTGGCGCTCTTTCTCCATCGCCTGCACGGCCTTTTCGCTGAAGGCGGCGGAATCATCGGTGATCACCGGGTTGAAGGTTGGGTCCATCGTGCCCATTTTTTCCTGATGATGCACCGTTACGCCACAGCCAGGAAACGCGCCGATAATGAAGAACTGCGCCGTGGCGACGGTACGCTGCAGGCTATTCGCATAGGCATAAACCGCATTTTCTGGCGGGCACTCGCCGCTGGTTACCAGCCCCTGCTGCGCCAGCCATTCGCGCATATAGTGCCCCATATAGACTTCCAGCACCCCGCCCTTGGTGGTCAACTGGCCGCCGGGTACATCCCACTCCGGCCAGGATTTCGGCGTTGACTGCTCCAGCACGCTGCCGTTATTCGCCAGCGGCGCGCGCAGGTTATGGCGACTCATGATCAGCACCTGCTGAAGCTGGTAGCCTTCCGGTACGGTCTGTTCCTGCGCCAGGACGCCAGCGGACAGTAAAACAGCGCCTGCCACTGCGGCAGCGAGTAGACTTTTTCTCATCCCTTAACCCTCAGTCAGTGATTATCATCGCCCTAATTGTGACAAAATCATGACATTTTTCCGCGCAATGGCTCGCAAACTGGGTAAGACACGCTGATTAAAACAATACGTCAGGAATTATTCAGGACGAAGGAGTGACCATCACTCCGGTAGCGGGACCGCCGCCAGGGTGCAGATCGCTTCATGCTTGCCGCCGCGATGGTCGACGATCAGCACTTTATCCCCCGCGTTTTTACCTTCGCAGGGTTTTATAACCTGTTCGACAATACGTTCACGGATGGACTGACGTTCGGAATCCGCCAGACTGCTAAAAGAAGTCACAATCAACGCCAGCCCAACAAGACCGACGATATGCTTATTACACATTTATTACTCTCAACCCATATTTAAGCGGGCCAAGGTTAGCAGCCTGCCGGGCGCGCGTCTGTAAATTCGCTTAAAGGTGTGTTACTCCGTTTATTTTTTCACCACCATCGCGCTTTACACTTTACATTTATTCATGTAAATAATAAGTTAATAGCTTCACTGGCAGTCCATTCCGGTCTTACTCATCGGGTCATATTTAAGAAATATCCCGATGCTATTATCTCGATATCACGGTATTTTTTCTTCATGTTAAACATAACATTAGGTTAATCTATGTCAGGTATCCTGCTCTTTATCGTTGCGGTGGTTTTACTGGGTGTAGCCATCTACAGCCTGGTATCCTACGTCAAGGATCGGCGCTCAGGCCAGCTGCCAACTCATAAGAAAAAGAAATAATACGTCCCCACGATTCTTACCTCCTGCCCCTACTATTTCTGCCGGACTGCCTGATTTCAAACGATAATGACAAAAAGAAGGCAGGCTTAATCACCTGCCTTAGCGTCTGCGTAAAAAATCGTTACGATTCCCAGGCCTGTTCCGCGTTGGCTCAGCCAATCGATGTCAGCACACGCGACAGGCCCGGCGTTTAATCCCCTCGGCCAACGGTGCCTGCCGTCGGCAATTTTGCCTCGTCGTACTGCTGCGGGAAGCGCTGCTGAAAGTAGTGACGCAAAAACTCCACAGTGGTGCGAATCTTCGCTGAGGTCGCCAACCGCGACACGTACACCGCCCAGATATTGGCGGGCTGATAGTATTCCGGCAGCAGGTGCACCAGGTTTCCGCTGGCGATATTTTCACGCACATCCCACCACGAACGCAGCGCGATCCCCTGCCCGTCCAGGCACCATTGATGAACGATCTCGCCGTGATTTGACGACAGCGGACCGGTCACTTTAATCGCGTGTTCGCCCTCTTTGCTGTGCAGTTGCCAGACGCCAAAGGGCCGGTCGCGCTCTTTAATCACCAGGCAAGGCAGCGCGGCGAGATCGCTAAGCTGCTTTGGTCGCGAATAACGGGCCACAAATTCCGGCGAGGCGCAGAGAATACGGTGGTTAGTCGCAAGCTGGCGGGCAATCAGATTGGGGGCAATATCGTCGCCGACGCGAATATCCAGATCGACCCCCTCGTTGGCCAAATCCACCAACCGGTCGGCAACGTCAAAACGGATCTCCAGTTGCGGATACCGGCGGGCCAGCTCGGACAGCGCCGGGGAGACAACCTGACGGCCAAAACCGAAGCTGCTGATAATGCGCAGCGTCCCCTGCGGCACCTGTCGCACATCGGAGAGTTCGTCCATCATCTGGTCGACATCCTGCAAAATGCGCTGCCCCCATTCGTAAATGCGTTCGCCCTCCTCGGTAATGGCGACCCGCCGGGTGGTCCGGTGCAGTAGCTGGACGTTGAGCGTCTGCTCAAGCAACGACACCCGCTTGCTGACAAAAGCCGGAGAAACGCCCAGCTCTTCAGCGGCGGCGGCAAAACCGGCGCGGCGGGCGACCAGCATAAAGACGCGTAAATCGTTCAGCAGCGGCAGATTATTCATGATTCGTGTTTTATGTTTCACCAGTTGACGGGATTAATTATGAATCAGTCAATTATAGGATAGAGGTGAAGTCAATTTCCCTTACCGCAAACTGAGAACAACAATGAATAAAACCTTACGTATTGCCGCCATCCCCGGCGATGGCATCGGAAAAGAAGTGCTGCCTGAGGGCATTCGCGTACTGCAGGCCGCCGCCGAACGCTGGGGACTGGCGTTAAGCTTCGAGCATTTTGAGTGGGCCAGCTGCGATTACTATGCGCAACACGGTAAAATGATGCCCGACGACTGGCACGCGCAGTTGCAAGAGTTTGATGCTATCTACTTCGGCGCGGTCGGCTGGCCGGATATCGTGCCGGATCACATTTCGCTCTGGGGTTCGCTGCTGAAGTTCCGCCGCGAGTTTGACCAGTACGTCAACCTGCGCCCGGTGCGTCTGTTTCCCGGCGTGCCCTGCCCGCTGGCGGGTAAGCAGCCGGGCGATATCGATTTTTACGTGGTGCGCGAGAATACCGAAGGGGAGTATTCCGCCCTCGGCGGACATGTGAATCCGGGCACCGAACATGAAGTGGTGATTCAGGAGTCGGTGTTTACCCGCCGCGGCGTTGATCGGATCCTGCGCTACGCCTTTGAACTGGCGCAAAGCCGCCCGCGCAAAACGTTAACTTCAGCGACCAAATCCAACGGCCTTGCCATCAGCATGCCTTTCTGGGATGAACGCGTGGAAGCGATGGCGCAGCACTACCCGGAGGTGACGTGGGATAAGCAGCATATTGATATTCTGTGCGCCCGCTTTGTGCTGCAACCGGAGCGTTTTGACGTGGTAGTCGGTTCAAACCTGTTCGGCGATATCCTCTCCGATCTCGGCCCGGCCTGTACCGGCACCATCGGGATTGCCCCGTCGGCGAATCTCAATCCGGATCGAACCTTCCCGTCGCTGTTTGAGGCGGTCCACGGTTCCGCGCCGGATATCTACGGCAAAAATATCGCCAATCCTATCGCTACCATCTGGGCCGGGGCGATGATGCTCGACTTCCTCGGCAACGGGGATGAACGCTATCAGGCCGCTCATGACGGCATTCTGGCGGCGATTGAGCAGACCATCGCCAGCGGGCCGAAAACGCCGGATATGAAAGGCACCGCTTCCACCCAGCAGGTGGGCGAAGCGATTTGCCGGGCCATTGCCGGATAAAAGTAGCCCGGACAGGCGCGTCAGCGTCGCCTCCGGGAAGATTTTCATACAGCTGCGGGAATATCTCTGAAACTGCGATATATACAGCGATGCCCTGGTGCCCGCTGAAATCGGTGAACCGGAGGACCGAAGACAAGGGCTGGCCGCCAGGGATGGCGGACAGAGGCGAATCGAGACAGTGATGTCGAGTTGAGCCGACCGCAGGCTGAGGACCGGGAGGTGAGCGCAGTGCGCAGCACCGATTTCCTGGCGGGACCGCGGGGATTGTAAAGGGGGAGACGGTTTTCTCCCCCTTTACCCGTTCACGTTCCACGGTGAGACATTTTCTGCGAAATAGCGGTGAACGGAACCCCTATAACACCGTCCCGGAGGCGGCGCTTGACGCGCCTATCCGGGCTACAACACCGCAGACGATGTCGAACACCGGGGAGATTCTCCGGCCCGAACTACAGCTCCAGCTCGCGCTGCAACAGCGTCGCAATCTCCTCGCTGCTCTCAGCTGTCACCAGCGCCTTGCGGAACTCCTCATGCATAATGCGCCGCGCCAGACGCGAGAAAATACGCATATGCTGATCGCCAGCCGAGTGCTTGTTCAGCGTGAGCATAATGACAAACTGCGCCTCATCGTCGCCCCAGACTACCGGCTGCGCCAGACGAGCAACGCTGATGGTTGACTGCTCAATATGCTCCGATTTGCTGTGCGGAATGGCAAAACTAAACCCTAACCCGGTAGAGAATACCGCTTCGCGGGCCCACAGGTCAGCCTCCAGCTTGCGCGGGTAGCGGCAGCGTCCGGCCAGCAGCAGGTTATCGGTCATGCCCTTAATCACTTCTTCTTTGCTACGCCAGTCGCTGTTCAGCGTAATGCACTGGGCGCTAATCAGCGGCGCATCCTGCTGGGTCATGCGGAACTGGGCCAGCAGATGCTCCACTTCAAGTGAAGTGCGGCACTGCATCGCCTGATTAAGCAACTGACGGCAGGCGCGACTATCAAGCTGCGCCAGACGCGCTTTGGTCGCCGGAATCGACGGCGCGCTCATGCTCAGCTCGTCCAGCCCCAGCCCCACCAGCAGCGGCAGCACCGAACCTTTAGCTCCCAGCTCGCCGCACAGGCCAATCCATTTCCCCTGACGATGCACCGCCTGAACTGCATAATCCAGCGCGCGTAAGAATGCCGGGTTGAGGCTATTGTAGTGACGCGTTACCTTGGCGTTATCGCGATCCACCGCCAGCAGATACTGGGTCAGGTCGTTACTGCCGATACTAAAGAAATCAATTTCTTCGCAGCACTGGTCGATAATAAACATCACCGAAGGCACTTCGAGCATAATGCCCAGCGGGATTTTCTCATCAAACGGAATATGCTCACTGCGCAGCGACTGTTTAGCATCCGCCAGCTGCTCTTTGACCCATAGAATTTCTTCCATTGATGAAATCATCGGGATCATGATTTTCAGCGAACCGTGCGCCGAAGCGCGCAGAATTGCCCGCAGCTGGGTGCGGAACAGCGCCTGATACTCTTCGTAAATACGCACCGCGCGATAGCCGAGGAACGGGTTGTTCTCTGCCGGGATATTGAGATAGGCCACCGGCTTGTCGCCACCAATATCCATGGTGCGAATAATAATGCTGCGCCCGTTGGCCGGTTCCAGCGCCTGGCAGAAGATGTTGTAAAGTTCATTTTCCGACGGCGCGCTCGGGCGGTCCATATACAGCATTTCGGTGCGGAACAGCCCTACCGACTGCGCGCCGTTATTAAATGCCGCCATCGCCTCTACCGAGTGGGCAATGTTCGCCGCCACTTCCAGACGAATACCGTCTTCCGTGCGCCCCTCTTTATCCAGCCAGGTCTGCTGCTGACGGCGAATTTGCTCCTGCACCCACGCTTCCTGTTGATAGTAGCGCGCGACGACTTCATCGGGTTTCACCACCACCAAACCGGCGTTGCCGTCAATCTGCACCTGTTGATCAACCCACGGCAGCAGCGCATCCATATCGACGCCCACCAGGGTCGGAATATTGAACGATCGTGCGAGGATCACCGTGTGCGAAGTGGTTCCGCCGCTGCGCAGCAGCAGTCCTTTGAGCAGCGTTTTATCCAGTTCGAGGAACTGGCTGGGGGTTAATTCATCAGCCAGACAGATAGACTCTTCCGTCAGTTTGCCCGGTACCGGGAAGCGCGATTCGCCGTAGATATGCTGTAGCAGCTGGAAACAGACATCGCGAACGTCCAGCACGCGCTCCTGCAGATAGCTATTGCCGGAGGCGCTGAACTGGGCGCAGAAATGTTCGCTGGTCGCCACCACTGCTTCAGCGCAGCTCAGGCCGGTCAGCAGGCCGCCAAGCAGATGCTGGCGCAGCGAGGCATCGGTCGCTAAAGAACGATGTGCTTCAAGGATCGCGCTGGCGGTGCCGTCGTTATCCAGCAGACGAAACTCAATATTTTTCACCAGCAGCATCAACCCGTTATCCAGCGACGCCTGCTCTTGTTCAATATTTCCCGCCGCCGGCAGCGTGCCTAAATCGCGCAGATCCAGCGATTTAAGATGCGTGAGCCGTCCTCCCGCGCTTCCGGCGCAAACCGGCAACGCATGAAACAAGGTGGGGTTGAGGCGCGAGAGTGATTCCGGAACCGGCTGAACGTCCATTTGATCGACCGTCGGCAGCGGCGCATCGCAGTGCGGAAAATCGTCGATGATAAAGGCCGACAGCGCGTCAAACGCCTGCTGCTCATCCTGACCGCTGATGATCAGCTGACAGCTATCCCCCTTAATGGTGTTGGTGCCAATAATCGCCAGCGCGCTTTTCGCATTCCCGCGCCCTTCGCTACGGGTATTCAACCATTCGACCGAAGACGAAAAAGTATTACATAGCGTTTCTACCAGACTTGCCGGACGCGCATGTACACCGTTGGGCAAATCACATATGAATTCAATTACCAGAGCCATCGTCTTCCTCCTGAACAATGCATTATTGCCTCAAAAGTAAAGAAAGAATCCGCCAGCCACTACGCGACAAAACTGGCAATTACTGGATATTTGTATGCACGGATCTTTTTTATGCTCACCGTCACAAACACGCCAGATAAATAGCTTAAAAACCCCGCAGGACTAAGATTTGAGGTGGATCGCAATTTTCTTCTCGCCTTACAAATATCCAGTAAATGCACTTTTTCTCTACTGTTTTATAAGCCGCCCTTTTTCTAAGGTTGATGCATCAACTCAGTCACGAGCCGCACAGGCTCAGGAGAAAACAATGAACGAACTGGTGCAAATACTAAAAAATACACGCCAGCACCTCATGACCGGGGTTTCACATATGATCCCCTTTGTCGTGTCCGGAGGAATATTGCTGGCCGTCTCCGTTATGTTGTACGGCAAGGGCGCGGTGCCCGATGTTGCCACCGATCCTAATCTGAAAAAACTGTTTGATATCGGCGTGGCCGGTCTGACGTTAATGGTGCCGTTCCTGGCGGCCTATATCGGCTACTCCATTGCCGACCGCGCGGCGCTGGCCCCCTGCGCTATTGGTGCCTGGGTCGGCAACAGCTTCGGCGCCGGTTTCTTCGGCGCGCTGATTGCCGGGATGATTGGCGGCCTGGTGGTTTACTACCTGAAGAAAATCCCAGTGCACAAAGTGCTGCGTTCGGTGATGCCTATCTTCGTTATCCCGATTATCGGCACCTTTATTACCGCCGGGATCATGATGTGGGGCCTCGGTGAACCTATCGGCGCGCTGACCGCCAGCTTAACCGGCTGGCTGCAAGGGATGCGCGAAGGCAGCATCGTCGTGCTGGCGATCATTATGGGCCTGATGCTGGCTTTCGATATGGGCGGGCCAGTAAACAAAGTTGCCTACGCCTTTATGTTGATTTGCGTCTCTCAGGGCGTTTACAGCGTCGTCGCGATTGCCGCCGTTGGCATCGCCGTACCGCCGCTGGGCATGGGGCTGGCAACGCTGATTGGCCGTAAATACTTCTCCGCTGAAGAGCGTGAAACCGGTAAAGCCGCGCTGGTTATGGGATGCGTTGGCGTCACCGAAGGCGCGATTCCTTTCGCCGCCGCTGACCCGCTGCGCGTGATCCCGGCCAACATGATTGGCGCCGCCGCCGGCTGCGTGACCGCCGCGCTGTTCGGTGCCCAGTGCTACGCCGGCTGGGGCGGGCTGATCGTCCTGCCGGTCGTCGAAGGTAAAGGCGGATTTATTGCCGGTCTGGCGGTTGGCGCAGTCGTCAGCGCCGCCTGCGTCATCCTGCTCAAAGCCCTTGCCAAGAAGAAAACGTCAGACGCCAAAGCCGATGACGAGATGGATCTTGATTTCGAAATTAACTGAAAAACTGGAAGGAATATTTTATGACCAAAATTATCGCCGTTACCGCTTGCCCGTCTGGCGTCGCACATACCTATATGGCCGCTGAGTCGCTGGAAAGCGCAGCTAAAGCCAAGGGCTGGCAGGTCAAAGTCGAGACTCAGGGCTCCATCGGCATTGAGAATGAACTGACGGCAGAAGACGTCGCCAGCGCCGACATGGTTATCCTGACCAAAGATATCGGCATCAAGTTCGAAGAGCGTTTTGCCGGGAAAACCATCGTACGCGTCAACATCAGCGATGCCGTGAAGCGCGCCGAAGCCATTATGAACAAAATCGACAGCCACCTTTCTCAGAATGCCTGAATAAAATGCCGGGGCGCGGTCTGCGCCCCGCAAAAAAATAACACGGAGTTTGTCATGACTAATCGCACTCAACGTTTAAAAGACAGTTTGTTCGCTAACCCGCGCGAGATATCCCTCGAGCGCGCCCTGCTCTATACCGCCAGCCATAAGCAGACGGAGGGGGAGCCGGTGATGATCCGCCGGGCGAAAGCGACCGAATGGGTCCTCGACCACGTACAGATTTCGATTCGTGATGATGAACTGATCGCCGGTAACCGGACGATTAAACCACGCGCCGGGATTATCTCCCCGGAGATGGATCCCTACTGGCTGCTTAAAGAATTAGATCAGTTCCCGACCCGTCCGCAGGACCGCTTCAACATTAGCGAAGAAGACAAACGTATCTATCGTGAAGAGCTATTCCCCTACTGGGAAAATCGCTCGATGAAGGACTTCATCAACAGCCAGATGACGGATGAAGTGAAAACCGCCGTCAGCACGCAGATTTTTAGCGTTAACCAGACCGATAAGGGCCAGGGGCATATCATTATTGACTACCCTCGCCTGCTGGAAAACGGCCTGGCCGCGCTGGTGGCGGAGCTGAAAACGGTAAACAAACAGCATCCGCAAAACAGCTTCTATCAGGCGGTACTGATCCTGCTGGAAGCTTCCCAGCGCCATATTCTGCGCTATGCGGCGCTGGCCGATGAAATGGCCGCCAGCTGCGTTGATGAACAGCGGCGTAAAGAACTAGAAACTATCGCCGAAATTTCCCGCCATAACGCGGTGCATCGCCCGGAGGATTTCTGGCAGGCCAGCCAGCTCTTCTGGTATATGAATATCATTTTGCAATATGAATCCAACGCCAGCTCCATTTCGCTGGGGCGCTTTGACCAGTACATGCTGCCGTATTATCAGGCGTCGCTGAATCGCGGCCAGGACCCGCAGTTCCTCAAAGAGCTGCTGGAATCGCTGTGGGTGAAGTGCAACGATATCGTTCTGCTGCGCTCCACCAGCAGCGCGCGCTACTTCGCGGGCTTCCCGACTGGCTACACGGCCCTGCTCGGAGGCCTGACCGAGACCGGGCGCAGCGCGGTGAATATTCTGTCGTTTTTGTCCCTCGACGCCTATCAGAACGTGCGCCTGCCGCAGCCGAACCTCGGCGTGCGGGTCAATGAACTGATCGACCGCCCTTTCCTGCGCAAAACCGCAGAGACCATTCGCCTCGGCACCGGCATTCCGCAAATCTTTAATGATGAAGTGGTGATCCCGGCATTTCTCAACCGCGGCGTTTCTCTGGAAGACGCGCGGGATTACTCGGTGGTCGGCTGCGTTGAGCTGTCTATCCCGGGGCGCACCTACGGCCTGCACGATATCGCGATGTTCAACCTGCTGAAGGTGATGGAAATCGTGATGCTGGAGAACGAAAGCAATCCTGACATCACCTGGGATGGGCTGATCAACCAGATCCGCGACAAGATCCGCTACTACATTAAGCTGATGGTCGAAGGCAGCAATATTTGCGATATTGGCCACCGCGACTGGGCACCGGTTCCCCTGCTCTCTTCATTTATTGAAGATTGCGTGCAGCACGGCAAGGATATTACCGAAGGCGGCGCGCGCTATAACTTCTCCGGAGTCCAGGGCATCGGCATCGCCAACCTCAGCGACTCGCTTCACGCGCTAAAAGGAATGGTATTTGAGCAACAGCGTCTGAGCTTTGCCGAACTGATTGCGGTGCTGAAAGCCAACTTCCAGACGCCGGAAGGTGAAAAAATCCGCGCCCGCCTGATCAACCGCTTTGAGAAATACGGTAACGATATCGACGAAGTGGACAACATCAGCGCCGACCTGCTGCGTTTCTACTGCAAAGAGGTTGAACAGTACCAGAACCCGCGCGGCGGCCATTTCACGCCGGGTTCATATACCGTATCCGCCCACGTGCCGCTGGGTTCAGTGGTTGGCGCGACCCCGGACGGACGCCTGGCCGGGGAGCAACTGGCGGACGGCGGGCTGTCGCCGATGGTCGGTCAGGATTCACAGGGACCGACCGCAGTGCTCAAATCGGTGAGCAAGCTGGATAACTATCTGCTGTCCAACGGCACGCTGCTGAACGTCAAATTCACGCCAGCGACGCTTGCCGGTGATGGCGGTCTGAACAAGCTGGCGGATTTTTTACAGGCTTTCACCAAATTGAAGTTGCAGCATATTCAGTTCAACGTGGTCAACGCCGACACGCTGCGCGAAGCCCAGCAGCGGCCGCAAGATTTTGCCGGTCTGGTGGTACGCGTCGCGGGCTACAGCGCCTTCTTTGTCGAGCTGTCGCAGGAGATTCAGGATGACATTATCCGCCGCACCGCGCATCAGCTGTGAGGTGATGGAAACGCGCGCCGATAAGGCGCGCATTTTTAACATCCAGCGCTACTCTTTGAATGACGGCCAGGGGATCCGCACCGTCGTTTTTTTTAAAGGCTGCCCGCATACCTGCCCATGGTGCGCCAACCCGGAGTCGATCTCGCCGAAAATCCAGACCGTACGCCGGGAGAGCAAGTGCCTGCACTGTTCCCGCTGCCAGCAGGATGTTGTCGAGTGCCCTTCCGGCGCGTGGGAGCAAATTGGCCGCGACGTCACGCTGGATAATCTGCTTAAAGAGGTGCTGAAGGATGAAATCTTCTTCCGCGCCTCCGGCGGCGGCGTCACCCTGTCGGGCGGCGAAGTGCTGATGCAGGCCGAGTTTGCCACCCGTCTTCTGCGCCGTTTACGCGAGTGGGGGATCAGGACCGCGATTGAAACGGCTGGCGATACCGCATTCAGCCGTTTTTTCCCGCTGGCGAAAGAGTGTGATGAAGTCTTATTTGATCTAAAAATTATGGATGAAGCGCTGGCCAGAGGGCAGCTGCTGATGAATATGCCGCGGGTGCTGGATAACTTCAGCCGTCTGATAGAAGCGAATATTCATGTGATACCCCGGGTGCCGTTAATTCCGGGATTTACGCTTAATGAAGAGAATTTCCGCCAGATACTGGCGTTTTTAGCCCCTTTTAAGCTGCCAGAAATTCATCTTCTGCCGTTCCATCAATACGGCGAACCAAAATATCACTTACTGGGAAAAACATGGTCGATGTCGATGATTAAAGCACCTGAAGAATCTGAGATTCAACCATTCAAGACGCTGGCTGAACAGGCCGGTTTTAGCGTGACCATCGGCGGATAACGCCTGGAGGATGCTATGGATTTCAATATCGTTGCCGTAACGGCCTGCGTAAGCGGTGTCGCTCACACTTATATGGCAGCCGAGCGCCTGGAAAAGGTCGGCCACCATGAGAAATGGAATATCAAGATTGAAACGCAAGGAGCGTTGGGGGTGGAGAACAAAATCACGGCGGACGATATTGCCCATGTCGATGTCGTTCTGCTGGTGACGGATATTGAAATCGACGATGCCAAGCGTTTTAGCGGCATCCGCACCATTAAGACCAGCATCAAAACCTTCTTGTTGCAGCCGCAGCAGATTGTCGAAGCGGTGAAATGCATTATGAAAAAGCCAGTGGTCTATATTGAGATCCCTTGAGTGAGGGGTAAGTATGCGCCGCCAGTGATTTTGTAGCCCGGGCAAGGCGCTTGCGCCGCAGCCCGGGGAAATAGCCCCTCAGCAACTTCAAACTTCCCCCGGTCGCGCTGCGCTTACCGGGGCTACAATTCAATTTACGCCACGCCCAGCAGCCATTTCTGCGCCGGCGTCAGGCGGCTGGCGGTTTCCGGCGTCAGCCAGCGCTGCTGATCCTGCTGCGCCGTATCTTCGCGGTCGATATACAAACTGTGCAATACGCGCCTTCTGCTGCCGATACGATTGCGCGTCCCACCGTGCCAGGCATGGGCGTTGTAAATCATTACGCTGCCAGCCGGAGCGGCAAACACCACTTCATCAGGATGCGTCAGCTCTGGATTATCCAACACCTCTTCCGGCAGCTCAGGTCGGTGGTGCGTTCCAGGAATAATGCGCGGCGCACCGTTTTCCGCACTTAAATCATCAATAGCCCAGATAGCATTAACCAGATGCACTTTCGGGAAATCCGGACGCGGTTTTTTCCAGTCCGCATGCAACGGCTGGTGGCCGCCGTTAAACAGCGCTTCCCGCGCGTTCAGGCTGGAGACTTTAAAATCACCCTGAAAAATATACTGGCAGGCAGAGAGGACCAGCGGATGAGACCAGACTTTCTCCCAAACCACCCCTTTATTAATCAGATTGGCAATGCGCGTTGCCGTCGCTTCCTGATGATGTTCAATCGCCAGGTTATCGCCCTCTTTTTCGACGATAGCATCGATAAGCGTACGCATCGCCTCCAGCCATTCCGGGTCCGCCACGTTATGCACAACGGTATAGCCCAGGGTATCCAGCTCCTGTTTCATTTTCGAGGACAGCGCGATGTTAGCCCCCAGCGCATCCAGATAAACCGCAGATTGTTGTTCCATATTTATATTCCTTAACTTATCGATAACACAAAACAAACTCTAATCTGTGCCGACCGGGAATTCATGAGGCCAAAACTACGAAAAACTGGACAAGCGTACGCGGCAGGAAAAAGTGTGATGGCTATCAAAATCCAGCGTTTTTTCAATCTATTCCGGAGCTATCAATAACCAACCGGGCTGATGCAGAACAAATCAGTGTTGATAAAATAGATTATAATCAACAGGATAATGGTTCTCTTCTAAGGCTTACGGCATGATTGACGATCTGGCAGATATTTTAAATCGCTTAGTAAATCAGAAGGATAATCTGCACGTCAGATTTCCAGAGCCGGATATCTCCGAACCTGCGCTGGCGTTTAAAGTCCCCTTCCCGCGGCTGGAGATTGTGCTGGAGGGTGAACTCAAGGAAAGCGGGCTACCGTTGTCGGAACCGGTATTATCCGCCTCGCAGGTGCTCTACGTTCAGGCGGGTAAATGGACGTTGCCGGAATGGACCGGATCGGCATCAACGCTAAGCATCCTGTTTGGTCGCCAGAAGCTCGGATTTTGCGTGCAGTACTGGGACGGCAAGCAGTTGAGAACCGAGAAGCAGAACGTTGCTCGCCTCGGGCCACGCGTGGGCTCCTACCTGCTGCTGTCGCTCAATGAAATCTGCCTGCAGCCGGACCCGGTGACCGCCAGGCTGGTGGTCTCTGCGCTCTTAAGCCACTGCCTTGAGCAACTGGTTGGCCTGGAGATGCGGGTCAGCCGCAGCCGCGATCTGTTTATGGCGGTGCAGGATTATCTGGAAGAACATCTCAGCCAACCCCTGACCCGCGAGTCGGTAGCGAAACGCTTTCATATCACACCTAACTATCTTTCGCATATTTTCCAGAAATCAGGTTCCGTCGGCTTCAACGAATTCCTTACCAGCGTGCGCCTGGAGAAAGCGAAAAAGCTGCTGCGCGGCTACGATCTGAAAGTAAAAGAGATCGCCCATAACTGCGGATTCGTCGACAGCAACTATTTCTGTCGGGTGTTTAAACGCTATACCGAGCGCTCGCCTTCCGAATATCGCCGCCACTGCCGCAGCGCGCAGCAGGGATGATTCAGGCCGCGCTATGCGGCCCACTCCACGCGCCCGCGACCGTTATTTTTCGCCTTGTAGAGCGCGTCATCGACCTTTTTAATAAACTCATTCTGCGGTTCATCCTGTTTGCGCAGGCCGACGCCAATGCTTACCGACAGCGGATTATCGTGATTAATCAGGATTGCGCGGGCATTTTGCAAAATTGACTGCGCCAGTTCATCAACTTCCTGCGCTGACAGACCATCAACAATAATGGCGAACTCTTCTCCGCCGATCCTCGATGGCAACACCTTATCGCTGGTCAGCTTCGCCAGCTGCTTACCGAGGGCAAACAACACTTCATCCCCCACCAGATGCCCATAGGTATCATTAATTTTCTTAAAGTAGTCGATATCGACAATCATTAGCGCCAGCGGATGTCCCTCTTTCTCACGAATGGTGTCGATAAAAAAGCGGCGGTTTGGCAACTGGGTCAGCTCATCCTTTAGCGATTGAGAACGCGCATCGACGTACAGAAGATTGATACGCTCGATGATTTTGTAGATCCCAATAGCGGTCAGCAGCATCCCGGACAGGCGCAAGAGATCTTCACAGTAGTAGCCCATCCAGCGCGGCTGGCGGAAAATTTCGTCCATCAGGTCAAACGTTCCCCCGGCAATCCACAGCAGCAGCCCGTAGCGTACCCAGTTAACCGCCACGTGATTCATGCGCACTTTGGTCGAACTCCACAGTATAAACAGCAGAAAAAACAGCGCCAACAGGTCGATATACATTCCAGGATTAGACAAAATCACGCTCCAGGGCCCCAGCGTCGGCGACACAAATGCACACAGGCCGGATACGGCAACGATCGTCAGAAATGCGGGAAGAAAATGCGTTCGGGAAATAGTGGAAGGGGGTTGGATATTGATATTTTTTTCGCGTTCAGGCATGGGTAGGTCTCTCAACAACGTGGCTTACCATGTGTTAAGCATACCAGCCAACGGTGTTCGAGCGAACTTTAAAGGCGCATTGCCCGTAAATGGGGGATATCAGCGAAAGAGAGAGTGGACTTGTAAGTATCCCGGCAAAACGAACCATTCACTTTTAGAGATCTTCCGACATACTGATAATGTCCCCTGAGGAGATCGCTATGCGTAAGATCCGATTCACTGAACACCAGATCATCGCCGTTCTGAAGTCCGTCGAAGCCGGACGTACCGTCAAGGATGTGTGCCGTGAGGCCGCTATTTCGGAAGCCAGCTATTACAACTG
>NZ_CABGGS010000008.1 GCF_902158555.1 Klebsiella spallanzanii
CGGGCGTATTCGACAAACATCAGGAAGGTGGAGGTGTACGGCAGGAAACCGCCGTGCAGCGCAATACCGTTAGCGATAGCGGTCATACCGAATTCACGCACGCCGTAATGGATGTAGTTACCGGCAGTGTCTTCGTTGATGGCTTTAGAACCGGACCAGATGGTCAGGTTTGACGGTGCCAGGTCAGCGGAGCCGCCGAGGAATTCAGGCAGCAGCGGACCGAAGGCTTCGATCGCATTCTGCGACGCTTTACGGCTGGCGATTTTCGCCGGATTCGCCTGCAGCTTAACGATGAACTCATTCGCTTTCGCATCGAAGTCAGACGGCATATCGCCTTTCATACGACGGGTGAATTCTGCCGCTTCCTGCGGGAAGGCCTTCGCGTAGGCGGCGAATTTCTCGTTCCACGCGGACTCTTTTGCCTGACCGGCTTCTTTGGCATCCCACTGCGCATAGATGTCGGACGGGATTTCGAATGCCGGATGTTTCCAGCCGAGCGCTTCGCGGGTCAGCGCGATCTCTGCGTCGCCCAGCGGCGCGCCGTGGGAGTCGTGGGTACCGGCTTTGTTCGGCGAACCGAAACCAATGATGGTTTTACACATCAGCAGGGACGGTTTGTCAGTGACTGCACGCGCTTCTTCCACCGCGCGTTTAATCGAGTCAGCATCGTGACCGTCCACGCCGAGCACCACGTGCCAGCCGTAGGCTTCGAAGCGTTTTGCCGTGTCGTCGGTGAACCAGCCTTCAACATGACCGTCGATGGAGATGCCGTTGTCGTCATAGAACGCCACCAGTTTGCCAAGCTTCAGGGTACCGGCCAGAGAACATACCTCGTGAGAGATACCTTCCATCATGCAGCCATCGCCCATAAACGCGTAAGTGAAGTGGTCAACAATGTCGTGGCCCGGACGGTTGAACTGCGCCGCCAGGGTTTTCTCCGCAATCGCCATCCCCACCGCATTGGCAATACCCTGACCCAGCGGACCGGTCGTGGTTTCAACACCCGGTGTATAGCCCACTTCCGGGTGGCCCGGCGTTTTGGAATGCAGCTGACGGAAGTTCTTCAGCTCTTCAATCGGCAGATCATAACCTGTGAGGTGCAGCAGGCTGTAAATCAGCATCGAGCCGTGACCGTTGGAGAGAATAAAGCGGTCGCGGTCAGCCCAGGACGGGTTCTGCGGGTTATGGTTCAGGAAGTCCCGCCACAGGACTTCGGCAATATCCGCCATCCCCATCGGCGCGCCGGGGTGGCCGGAGTTGGCCTTCTGTACTGCGTCCATTGAGAGTGCGCGTATTGCATTGGCAAGATCTTTACGTGTCGTCATTATGCTTTCTCTAAATGAAGTGTAATCATGGCTTCCAGTTTGCGCTGGTCCTCTGCGAATAACCGGATCCCCTCTGCAAGCTTCTCTACAGCCATTGGATCTTCATTAAATTGCCAACGGAAATCCGCCTCAGTAATGGATGAAGGTCTGGCATGAGTTTGGCCGGGTACATGTAAATGCTTAACAATGCTGTAGTGACCTTTATCAAGCGTTTGAAGCAATTGCGGAGAAACCGTAAGTTTGTCGCAACCCGCCAGGGCCAGCACCTGCTCTACTTTGCGGAAGCTTGCTCCCATGACCACGGTTGAGTAACCGTGCTGTTTAAAGTAGTTATAAATAGCGCGAACAGATTTAACACCTTCATCCTGTTCAGGATCGTACTCGCTGACCGGGTTTACTTTCTGGTACCAGTCATAAATGCGACCGACAAATGGCGAAATCAAAAAAACGTTTGCTTCTGCGCATGCTCTGGCCTGGGCGAAAGCGAAAATAAGCGTCAGGTTACAGTTGATACCTTCTTTTTCGAGTATTTCAGCCGCCCTAATCCCTTCCCACGTGGCGGCGATTTTAATAAGTACGCGTGATTTATCGATGCCTTGTAATTGATAAAGTTCAATAATACGTTTTGCTCGTTCGATGCAGGCATTAGTATTAAACGAAAGACGGACATCTATTTCCGTTGAGATATGCCCAGGTATATGTTTAAGGATTTCACAACCGATATTAACAGCCAGCTTTTCACAGGCAATAATGACCTGCGATTGTTGGCTATTAGTTTTTTCTTTGGCGAACTGAACTGCATTATTAATTAGTGGCTCATATTCTGGAATGGCTGCGGCCTTGAGAATAAGAGAAGGGTTAGTCGTAGCGTCTTCAGGATGTAATTGTACAATCGAGGACAGATCACCACTGTCAACCACAATGCTGGTGAGTTCTTTCAAGGTGTCAAGTGCCGACATGTTAACTCCAGGCTTTAAACATATGCTGCATTTCACAACAAAATGCAGCAAACTTAAGACATTAATAAAATGTTATGCAGCTACGGTTTCGCGATGGAAAATATCGATCATCTTATCCCATGCCCGACTAACATCAGCGTCTAAAGAAAATAGTCCAGAAGTTCCAACGATATATACATCCACACCCGACGAGGCAATCTGCCCATACGTTTTTTCATTACATGAGCCATCAATCTCTGTCAGATAATGATAGCCATTATTTTGGCGCATATTGATGAGTTTTTTAATTTTGTCCAGTGACTCAGGAATAAACTTCTGACCAGCATAACCAGGATCAACCGACATTACGGTAACTTTATCAAGTAAGTGTGCGTATTCTACAATACTTTCCGCTGGGGTTGCAGGGTTAAGAACAACACCGCATTTTTTACCCGCATCCTTAATCTGATTAAGAAGTCGGAAAATTTTATTATTTGCAGTTTCCGGGTGAAAGCTAATAATATCAGCCCCAGCATCAAGACACATTGGGATGATGTCTTCTGGATGGTTAACCATCAGATGGACATCAATAGGTACAGATGTGATTTTTTTCAGATTCTCAATGAAAAATGGAGAGAGTGTGATATTACGAACGTAGTTCCCATCCATAATATCGACATGATAAAAATCCGCTTTATCATTCATTGCCGTAATTTGTTCTTTAAACAAAGTCAAATCCATACACATTAATGATGGTGAAAATTTAGCACCCACAAGCCACCTCCGATATATTAGTTTAAAGAGTTAGTGAAAAATTGTGGTGATATTACTAATAATAACCCCCACGATTCCGACGTTAGCATTAGCAAACGTAGCAAGCCCTGGCCCTATGTCGCCCATCATCCTGAAATTTCTTTTATTTTATTTCTGTCCAGCAAGTTGCTGAACACTAAAGTGTTTGTGGAATAGACATTAAGATGTCTCAGTAAGATTTCTTGCACTAAGAAGAATATCTGCCAGTTCGTTTTCCACAGATAGTATGACCAACCCCTGCTCCAACTATTGCCACTCACGATCATTATTTTTTCATTCTTTGATCGGACATATAGCATAGCTAAGCCTGGGGCCAATATATAACATTGACCTATTTTTCACGGCTTTTTAAAATAGCCTCTATGTAATTTTCAATAATCTGTTCATGTGCCAACAAGGGTTCTACTGAAAGCCGAATTGTATTTACCACAGTTATCAATCGAGCCAATAACTTTTATTTTATCGAATGCTAACCAGCTGCTAATCATACTTCTTCCCCCGGACCTCATATATAGCAGACTATAAACAGTCAAATAAAATACAACTGTGATCGACCTCTCAGAGTTAGCGCTAACACGAAAAAATGTTAAAAATAGAGTTACCGCTAACAAAAATCATCGTGTGCTCACATCTGCGCTGGGTTTTGCAGCATATCGTAGACACTACAATGCTATTTGTTTGTTTTTAAAACAATTATGCGGTTTCATATAGGCTTCAGACTTAGACGGTAGCTCGAAAGAAAACATCCAATGGGAACATTGGTTTGCCCTGTTCAGGTAGAATCTAACGATAGTTTATACGTTTATACCGGGCAGGCGTTATTTGGCCTGACCCCCATTACTCCGATAAATGCAATACTGTCTCCGAGTCTACTTCTTCCCAAATCCCCGGAGGCGATGCTACGCATCTGTCCGGGCTACCCCGACACGCCCGGCAGCGTTTGTCACATCCCTCCGCTTCGACACGTCAAAACTGACGATAGCCTGTTTTTCGTCAGCATTTCGCCCAAAAAAACAACGTATCATCAGTCGATACCCACAATGAAAACATGGCATAGAAGATGCATATTGATGGCGCGATAGCGCGTATGCGCCAATTGATTAACTGGAGCAAGACCGATGAAAAAAGTCGTCACGGTTTGCCCGTATTGCGCATCAGGTTGCAAAATCAACCTGGTGGTCGATAACGGCAAAATCGTCCGGGCTGAGGCGGCACAGGGGAAAACCAACCAGGGAACCCTGTGTCTGAAAGGCTATTATGGCTGGGATTTTATTAACGATACCCAGATCCTCACCCCGCGCCTGAAAACCCCCATGATCCGTCGCCAGCGCGGCGGCAAGCTGGAATCCGTCTCCTGGGATGAGGCGCTCGATTACGTCGCCACCCGTCTCAGCGCCATTAAAGAGAAGTATGGCCCGGACGCGATTCAGACTACCGGTTCGTCCCGCGGGACGGGTAATGAAACTAACTATGTGATGCAAAAATTCGCGCGCGCCGTTATTGGTACCAATAACGTTGACTGCTGCGCTCGCGTCTGACACGGCCCTTCGGTTGCAGGTCTGCACCAATCGGTCGGTAACGGCGCTATGAGTAATGCCATCACTGAGATCGACAATACCGATCTCGTATTTATCTTCGGGTACAACCCGGCAGATTCACACCCTATTGTGGCGAATCACGTGATTAACGCCAAACGCAATGGGGCGAAAATTATTGTCTGCGATCCGCGTAAAATCGAAACCGCGCGCATTGCCGATATGCACATTGCGTTGAAAAACGGCTCGAACATCGCGCTGCTCAACGCTATTGGGCACGTCATTATCGAAGAGGATCTCTACGATAAATCCTTCGTCGCCAGCCGTTCTGAAGGCTTCGAGGAGTATCGCAAAATCGTCGAAGGCTATACGCCAGAGTCGGTGGAAGAGATTACCGGCGTCAGCGCTCAGGAGATTCGGGCCTGTGCCCGCATGTACGCCAGCGCGAAATCTGCCGCCATTCTGTGGGGCATGGGCGTGACCCAGTTCTATCAGGGCGTGGAGACCGTGCGTTCGCTGACCAGCCTGGCGATTCTGACCGGCAACCTCGGCAAGCCGAGCGTTGGTGTCAACCCGGTGCGCGGTCAGAACAACGTTCAGGGCGCCTGCGATATGGGTGCGCTACCGGATACCTATCCGGGCTATCAATACGTTAAGTTCCCGGAAAACCGCGAGAAGTTCGCCAAAGCCTGGGGCGTGGACAGCCTGCCGGAACACACCGGTTATCGCATCAGCGAGCTGCCGCATCGCGCAGACCACGGCGAAGTGCGGGCGGCGTACATCATGGGGGAAGACCCGCTCCAGACCGACGCCGAGCTGTCCGCCGTGCGTAAAGCGTTTGAACAGCTGGAGCTGGTTATCGTCCAGGACATTTTCATGACCAAAACCGCCGCAGCGGCCGATGTCATTCTGCCGTCCACCTCGTGGGGTGAGCACGAAGGCGTCTATACCGCAGCGGACCGCGGCTTCCAGCGCTTCTTTAAAGCGGTAGAGCCGAAGTGGGACCTGAAAACCGACTGGCAGATCATCAGCGAAATCGCCACCCGAATGGGTTACAAGATGCACTACAACAACACCCAGGAGATCTGGGACGAGTTGCGTCATCTGTGCCCGGATTTCTACGGCGCCACCTACGAGAAAATGGGCGAGCTGGGTTATATCATGTGGCCATGTCGCGATGAGTCTGATGCCGACCAGGGAACCTCTTATCTGTTTAAAGAGAAGTTCGATACCCCGAACGGTCTGGCGCAGTTCTTCACCTGCGACTGGGTCGCGCCGATTGACAAGCTCACCGATGAGTATCCGATGGTGCTATCGACGGTGCGTGAAGTCGGCCACTACTCGTGCCGCTCGATGACCGGTAACTGCGCGGCGCTAGCGGCACTGGCGGATGAACCAGGCTATGCGCAAATCAATACCGCCGACGCCGAGCGTCTGGGCATTGAGGATGAAGCGCTGGTGTGGGTTAACTCGCGTAAAGGCCGCATCATCACCCGCGCGCAGGTTAGCGATCGCCCGAACAAAGGGGCGGTCTATATGACCTACCAGTGGTGGATTGGCGCCTGTAACGAGCTGGTGACCGAGAACCTGAGTCCGATAACCAAAACGCCGGAGTATAAATACTGCGCCGTCAACATTGAGCGGATTAGCGACCAGCGTGCCGCCGAGCAGTACGTGATTGACGAGTACAACAAGCTGAAATCCCGCCTGCGCGAAAGCGCAATGGGTTAATCAAGCCGCCTCCCCGGAGGCGGTGCTTCGCACCTGTCCGGGCTACCGGACGGCAAACGGCTGGAAATTTGTAACCCGGGCAAGGCGCGTTAGCGCCGCCCCCGGGAAACAGACGGCACGATTGTTCGGGCAAAGCATGAGTATTCCCCACAAGTTCCCGTCGTTTTCTTCTTCTTCGCCTCCCTTTATACTGCGCACTATGTCCTCTACCGATAATAAAAAATGAAATACCTCTATTTACTGCTGGTGATAGCAAGCGTCGCCGCAGGCGCCATGGAACCAGGCAGCCAGTACAAACAGCAGGCCGAAGCGGGCGACCCGCGCGCGCAATATTACCTTGCTGATACTTACGTTAGCTTCGGTGATTTTCCGCAGGCCGAGTACTGGGCGCAAAAAGCCGCAAACAATGGCGACGGCGACGCGCTGGCGCTGCTCGCTCAGCTCAAAATTCGCAATCCGCAGCAGGCCGACTACCACCAGGCCAAAGCGCTGGCGGAAAAATCCGTGCAGACTGGCAGCAAGGCGGGAGAAATTGTTCTCGCCAGGGTGCTGGTAAACCAGCAGGCCGGTACGCCGAACTATCCGCACGCCATCACCCTGTTACAGGATGCGGCCCAGGATCCAGAAAGCGACTCCGCCGTCGACGCCCAGATGCTGCTGGGGCTAATCTACGCCAGCGGCGTTCACTCACCGGAAGATGACGCGAAAGCGACACAGTATTTTAAAGAGAGCTCCGCCCTCTCCCGCACCGGCTATGCCGAATATTGGGCCGGAATGCTGTTCCAGCAGGGGGAAAAAGGCTTTATCGAACCGAACAAGCAGAAAGCGCTGCACTGGCTTAACGTCAGCTGTCAGGAAGGGTTTGATACCGGGTGCGAAGAGTTCGACAGGATAAGTAAAAGATAAGAAAAAGCCCGATGCGATGCACCGGGCTTTGTTTTTATTGCGCCGTTTTATCAAATTTGCCCAGCACTTCACGCTCATACGCCAGCGCTTTTTTGCGGTCAAACTTGTGCTCCCACTTGGCGATAACCAGTACCGCCAGCGCGTTACCCACTACGTTCAGCGCGGTACGCGCCATATCGAGGATACGGTCAACGCCAGCAATGAACGCCAGACCTTCCAGCGGAATCCCCACGCTGCCCAGCGTCGCCAGCAGCACCACGAAGGAGACGCCCGGTACGCCCGCAATCCCTTTCGACGTCACCATCAGCGTCAGCACGAGGGTAATTTCCTGCCAGATGGACAGATCAATACCGTACAGCTGGGCAATAAAGATGGCCGCGATACTCTGGTACAACGTTGAGCCATCGAGGTTAAACGAGTAGCCGGTCGGTACCACGAAGCTGGTGATCGCCGCCGGCGCGCCATAGGCTTCCATCTTCTCGATAATTCGCGGCAGCACGCTTTCAGAGCTGGCGGTGGAATACGCCAGAATCAGCTCATCTTTCAGAATGCGAATCAGGATCCAGATACTTAGCCCGCATACACGCGCCACGATACCCAATACTACCAACGCGAAGAACAGGATGGCGAAGTAAACCAGAATCACCAGCTTCGCCAGCGGCCACAACGAGGCAAAGCCGAAGGTCGCGACGGTCACCGAAATCAGGGCAAATACCCCGATCGGCGCATAGCGCATCACCATGTGCGTCACTTTGAACATGGTTTCAGAGATGGAGCGGAACACCGTGACCAGCGGTTCACGGTGGGTCGCAGGCAGCGAAGAGAGGCCCAGACCAAACAGCACCGAGAAGAAGATGATCGGCAGCATGTCGCCTTTCGCCATCGAAGCGACGATATTGGTCGGCACCAGCGAGAGGATCGTGCCCATCAGGCCATGCGCGTGGCTCTGCACTTCTGCCGTGGTACTTTGATATTTTGAAATATCCACTGCCGCCAGCTGCGACATATCGATCCCGGTCCCAGGCTGGAAGACGTTAGCCAGGGTAATCCCCAGCACGATCGCCACCGTGGTGATCACTTCAAAATAGATGATGGTTTTTGCGCCGATACGGCCCAGTTGCTTCGCATCGCCCACGCCCGCAATACCGACTACCAGGGTCGAAATCACAATCGGCACAACGATCATTTTAATCAGGTGGATAAAGATATCGCCGGCAGGCGTCAGCAGATTTGAGATTAACCAATCACGGCTTTCGGCGTGGTAATGCAGGTAACTGCCCAGAAGGATGCCCAGCACCAGGGCCAGCAAAATTTGCCAGGCCAGGCTGACTTTTGTTTTTTTCTTCACTACAGACTTCCTCAATGAAAGGCACCATTCCAGAAGGTAATGACGCCCACTGAAAGGGGTATGAATTGTGTTGCGTTGCTTTATGGGGTTATTTAACGCGCAATATCAGTATCATTTGCACGGCATGCTGCGCAAGTCTTTAAGAACAGCGGTTTACTCTGCTTTTATGCATAAACTCGCTAATATCCCCAACTTACCTTGCATAAGTATTTGTTATAAAAAATATTTAATATATTCAATTTCTATAAATACATATCGGAAATTATTTCACCTCAAAGTTTCATTTGATTGCTTTTCATTCAATTTAATTATTGCGTGATCTGCCCCCCAAATAGCAAACAAAGCCGCCAAAGCCCCTACTCTTAACGTTTATTTGACATATATTTAACAACCTACAGGAGAAAAAAAGCCATGAGCCAAATACACAAACACTCTATTCCCGCTAATATTGCGGAACGCTGCCTGATTGACCCGGAACAGTACCAGGCGCAGTATCAGCAGTCCGTCACCGACCCCGATGCCTTTTGGGGCGAGCAGGGCAAAATCCTTGACTGGATCAAACCCTATACTCGCGTGAAAAACACCTCGTTCGCACCGGGGAATATTTCCATCAAATGGTACGAAGACGGTACCCTGAACCTCGCGGCTAACTGCCTCGATCGCCATCTGGCGGAGCGCGGCGACCAGACGGCGATCATCTGGGAAGGCGACGACGCCAGCCAAAGTAAAAACATCACTTATCGCGAGCTACATCACGATGTCTGCCGCTTTGCCAACGTCCTGCTCGACCTCGGCATTAAAAAGGGCGATGTGGTGGCCATTTATATGCCTATGGTGCCGGAAGCGGCGGTAGCGATGCTGGCCTGCGCCCGCATCGGCGCAATCCACTCGGTGATTTTCGGCGGCTTCTCGCCCGAAGCGGTTGCTGGTCGCATTATTGACTCCAATTCCCGTCTGGTCATTACCTCAGATGAAGGGTTGCGCGCCGGTCGCGCGATCCCGCTGAAGAAAAACGTTGATGACGCGTTAAAAAACCCAAACGTCAAAAGCATTGAGAACGTGGTGGTCTTCAAACGTACCGGCGGCAAAATCGACTGGCATGAAGGTCGCGACCTGTGGTGGAGCGATCTGATTGAGAAAGCCAGCGCGGAGCATCAGCCGGAAGAGATGAACGCCGAAGACCCGCTGTTTATCCTTTATACCTCCGGCTCGACCGGTAAACCAAAAGGCGTACTGCATACTACCGGCGGCTACCTGGTCTATGCGGCCTCGACCTTTAAATACGTTTTCGACTACCATCCGGGCGATATCTACTGGTGTACCGCCGACGTCGGCTGGGTCACTGGCCACAGCTACCTGCTGTATGGCCCGCTGGCCTGCGGTGCAACGACGTTGATGTTCGAAGGCGTGCCGAACTGGCCGACTCCGGCGCGCATGTGCCAGGTGGTTGATAAGCATCAGGTCAACATTCTTTATACCGCGCCAACGGCGATCCGTGCGCTGATGGCGGAAGGTGATAAAGCCATTGAGGGTACTGACCGCTCTTCCCTGCGTATTCTCGGCTCCGTCGGCGAGCCGATTAACCCGGAAGCCTGGGAGTGGTACTGGAAGAAGATCGGTAACGAGAAGTGCCCGGTGATGGATACCTGGTGGCAGACCGAAACCGGCGGCTTTATGATCACTCCGCTACCGGGCGCCATTGAGCTGAAAGCCGGTTCCGCCACGCGTCCGTTCTTCGGCGTCCAGCCGGTACTGGTGGATAACGAAGGCACGCCGCTGGAAGGCGCGACCGAGGGCAACCTGGCGATCGCCGACTCCTGGCCAGGCCAGGCGCGCACCTTGTTCGGCGATCACGAACGCTTTGAGCAAACCTACTTCTCTACCTTTAAAAATATGTACTTCAGCGGCGACGGCGCGCGTCGTGATGAAGATGGTTACTACTGGATCACCGGTCGCGTCGATGACGTACTGAACGTTTCCGGGCACCGTCTGGGCACTGCCGAAATCGAATCAGCGCTGGTGTCGCACCCGAAAATCGCCGAAGCAGCGGTAGTCGGTATTCCGCATAACATCAAAGGCCAGGCCATCTATGCCTACGTGACGCTTAACCACGGCGAAGAACCCACACCGGAACTGTACGCCGAGGTGCGCAACTGGGTGCGTAAAGAGATTGGTCCGCTGGCGACGCCGGACGTACTGCACTGGACCGACTCCTTACCGAAAACCCGTTCGGGCAAAATCATGCGCCGCATTCTGCGCAAAATTGCCGCGGGGGATACCAGTAATCTCGGCGATACCTCAACGCTCGCCGATCCAGGCGTGGTGGAAAAACTGCTCGAAGAGAAGCAGGCCATCGCTATGCCATCATAAATCAACCGATCCCCTACACCCTCTCCCCACCAGGGGAGAGGACATAAAAATACTCCCCAAGGATTTCAGGTAGCAGGAAAGCGGTAAACAGGCTGATTCCCGACAGTTAACTGCCGGGCGGATGAGTGTTGCCGATGACTCGCGCGTGGATGACGAAAGGGAACCTCTGGAGACGCTACGATGAACGATCAGATTTGTCAGCGGATAGAAAATAGTGCGCATTTTAGGGAGCTTGTTGCAGCCCGGCAAAGGTTTGCCGCCATCCTGTCACTGATTATGTTGGTGATCTATGTGGGCTTTATTCTGCTTATTGCCTTCGCCCCCGGCTGGCTGGGCGCGCCGCTGCATGCGGGAACCAGCGTCACCCGGGGAATTCCGATTGGTATCGGCGTGATCGTTATCTCTTTCGTACTAACCGGAATTTACGTCTGGCGGGCAAACGGTGAATTTGACCAGCTGACGAAGAGCATTCTCAGCGAGGTGAAAGCATCATGAAGAAAGTCCTGACGGCGCTTGCCGCCACGCTCCCTTTTACCGCGAACGCCGCAGACGCCATTACCGGCGCGGTACAGCGCCAGCCGACTAACTGGCAGGCGATTATCATGTTCCTGATTTTCGTCGCTCTGACGCTGTACATCACTTACTGGGCGTCAAAACGCGTGCGCTCACGTAGCGACTATTACACCGCAGGCGGCAATATTACCGGCTTTCAGAACGGGCTGGCGATTGCCGGCGACTTTATGTCGGCGGCCTCGTTTCTCGGTATTTCCGCGCTGGTGTACACCTCCGGCTACGATGGACTAATCTACTCTCTCGGCTTCCTCGTCGGCTGGCCAATTATTCTGTTTCTGATCGCCGAGCGCCTGCGTAACCTCGGACGCTACACCTTTGCCGACGTCGCGTCTTATCGTCTCAAACAGGGGCCGATTCGCACGCTTTCCGCCTGCGGTTCACTGGTGGTAGTGGCGCTGTATCTGATAGCCCAGATGGTCGGCGCAGGTAAGCTGATTCAGCTGCTGTTCGGCCTCAACTACCACGTTGCGGTGGTGCTGGTCGGCGTGCTGATGGTGCTCTACGTCCTGTTCGGCGGTATGCTCGCCACCACCTGGGTGCAGATTATCAAAGCGGTGCTGCTGCTGTTCGGCGCCAGCTTTATGGCCTTTATGGTAATGAAGCACGTCGGCTTCAGCTTCAATAACCTGTTCACCGAAGCGATGGCGGTCCATCCTAAAGGCTCGGCGATCATGAGCCCCGGCGGACTGGTAAAAGACCCGATATCGGCGCTGTCGCTCGGTCTTGGTCTGATGTTCGGTACTGCGGGTCTGCCGCATATTCTGATGCGTTTCTTCACCGTAAGCGATGCCAAAGAAGCGCGGAAAAGCGTGTTTTACGCCACCGGCTTTATGGGTTACTTCTATATTCTGACCTTTATCATCGGCTTCGGCGCCATCATGCTGGTGGGGGCGAATCCGGCATTTAAAGATGCGGCCGGGCAGCTTATCGGCGGCAACAATATGGCGGCGGTGCATCTGGCGGATGCGGTCGGCGGCAACCTGTTCCTCGGCTTTATCTCGGCCGTTGCTTTCGCCACTATTCTGGCGGTGGTGGCTGGCCTGACGCTGGCGGGGGCTTCAGCTGTTTCGCACGACCTGTACGCCAACGTCTTTAAGAAAGGCGCAACCGAGCGCGAAGAGTTGAGAGTGTCGAAGATTACCGTGCTGATTCTGGGCGTGGTGGCGATTCTTTTGGGCATCCTGTTTGAGAATCAAAACATCGCCTTTATGGTCGGTCTGGCGTTCTCTATCGCCGCGAGCTGTAACTTCCCGATTATCCTGCTGTCGATGTACTGGTCGAAGCTGACCACGCGCGGGGCGATGATTGGCGGCTGGCTGGGTCTGCTGACCGCGGTGATTCTGATGATCCTCGGCCCGACTATCTGGGTGCAGATCCTCGGTCACGAAAAGGCGATATTCCCGTATGAATATCCGGCGCTGTTCTCTATCGCCATCGCCTTTATCGGTATCTGGTTCTTCTCTGCGACCGATAACTCAGAGGAAGGGCTGCGCGAGCGCGAGCTGTTCCGTGCGCAGTTTATTCGTTCACAGACCGGGATTGGTATAGAGAAAGGTCAGGCGCATTAATGATGATTTACTCCCCGGTAGGCAGACCGGGGAATTTTTTATACGTTAGTTGTAGGTAAACGTGATGGTTCCGCTTGCGTTGGCGGTTCCTGGCGTCACCTCAGAGCCGGTTTTATAATAATTGGTCGAAAAGCTCAGCATATTAGTCCCCTCCGCTCCACCAGTGTTAGACGGATCGGTGAATATAGTATAGCCGGCATCAGCGCCGGAATTCGTCACCGTCGTTCTGTTGACTGGGTCAAAAACCCTGTAGGTGGTAGTATTCACCGATAGCGGAAAGCCGTTGATATTCAACTGAACCCCCACTCCGGTCGCAACATTCTCACCGGGCGTCAGCGCAATCACGGTATGATCCGGGTTATCGCCCTCTGCTTCCGTCGCGCTAATGCGCATCGTCACGTTAGTTCCCGGTTCGCAGGTCAGCGTCAGGGTCTGCTGGGCGGAACCTGCTTTATTGGAGAGATTAAACTCGCTGGTTTTAATGGTGCCCATCGGGAAATTCAGCGAGGACGTACTCGCGTTGCAGCCCATCGGCGTTAGCTGGATTTTTGTCGTACCGGTTATATGCAGTTGGGAGATGACCATCGTTCCGGCGCTATCTTTAAGCGAGACTGACGAAATGGGATCCTTTAGCGTCAGAGAACTATTGCTGGCAATGGCGCCGCCGGTGGCAACAAGCTGCAGCTGGTATTTTGGGGTATAATATGTAGCAGCCCAGTAATCAAGAAAACCACTTGGCTTGCCCAGGTAGAAGTCCGCATCACCGATATAATGCTGGCTATAGTCCGCATTAAAATCATCCGTATCGCCATCATATTCACCGGTCACGTTTAGCCACACTTTCACCCTCAGGCCAATACCGGGCACGTTGGTCGTATATATGCCATCGCTAACAGTCGAGATGATATTATCGGAAGACCATGCAAATTGTGCGTAGATATTGCCTTGACAGTTAAGAACATAGGTTTGCGACCGTGAAATTTGGCCAGAATCATAAAGAACCGTTCCGGCAGAGTAACTTCCCGCATTCACTAATATTTTTTCAGGCAGATTGGTCATTGTCACATCACCATAATTGGTGCCTGTTGTACACGACCACCCATAGACTGGAAAGCTTAACGCCAGTAGTAATAAAATATTCTTGAACATATTCATCTCTGCACGTTATTAATTATTTATAAGACACATTAAATGTCGAGGTAAAAATAACGCCCCCTGCAGTTATCTGCCCATAGGGGGTATACATTCTGGCAATCATGTCAAAAACATGACCGCCCGGCTCGTCACTGAAGGTGTAGGTATACTGATCGCCTGGCCCAAGGGATTTGGCACCTTTAAGACTAACTAATTGTAATCCAACACCTTTTGCCCCTGAACTATCCGTCTGTGCATTCTTATATATCATTGAATAAGTACTATCATAATATGAACCGCTAAATGTAATAGTGACCGATGCCGTACCTTTAGAGCAGTTTTCAAACTCAAGATAAACAGGGATATTTTCGCTATTAGCTCCCGGTTTTCCCGTCAGATGCTGATAAGATACGGTGCCTAAATCAATATTCTCCGAAGGTTTTATCGACACCTCACAGACAGGTTCTTCAATAGTTCCCGTAACATTAAAATTAACGGTACTCGCCGCATCATAAGCCCAGGCCGGCATAGTGCTGCTCAGCAGAAATCCTATACCGGAAATAAATAACAGCAATAGAGATTTCGCCGATGTTTTAACATATTTTATCCGCATCGCTACCATCCTGACTTTCTGGCCTGAACCGAATATATTGAGACTCATCATCGGCAATCCGCCGTATAAAAAACAATATCGTCAATTGATTTATTGGATGATAAATCATAGTTGGCGTAACATTGGGTATTTTGAGCATCGCCCCACTTTACAAATAATCGGCCTTTTGCTGGTAATCCGGTAAGATAGGCTTGTCCGGAATCACCCACTATAGAGCTGCGTTTTTCTTTACTATCCAGATCTTCGTCATCCAACGTAATTACGGCGCCAAAAGGTATGTCTTTATTCTGGAAACGCAGGGTCATCATTGCCTTATAGCCAATCCAGGTATCATATTTAACTTTTACGATCGCATTACGCGTCGGCACCACCGTTCTGACGATATTATCAATTTCCGCACCGGAGACCTGCTGTTCATCAAGAGAGAGATTGTTTTCATGGTAGGCTCTTACGAAAGGCACCACAGCGTATCCGGCAGAATCGGTCACTACGTTGGTCTGCCCGCGTATCGCCACATCTTTGACACCAGGCGCTTCAACCAGCGCCACGCTTTCGCCAAGATAGCGGGAAAAAGTGACGCCACCGGAATGGGCGACCATTCCCCCGCGCAGCGAGTAATTATAGTGAGAGCTATAGCTGTCATAACCATATCCGGCGGTCACCTCGCCTTTGGAGCCCTGGTAGTTGAGGTTTACGTTCCCTGAGGTGCTCTTATCACTGGCGTTGTACCCTTCCTGCACATTCCAGTTCAGAGAACGATCGGCAAAAGCCGCTCCGCTCAAACCAAGGCTGTGCGTCGTGTCCCCCTTCCGACTACTGTTCATGTTGTAGTTGGCTGAAGTATTCGCGCCAAAAGGCACGCTCACGGTGAGTGAAATAATACTATCGCTGGAGTGCGAATTGTCATTGTTCTGGCTGGAGCTCTGCACATTTCGGTTATAGGAGTAATTGATGAAATAGGACACCCGACCAAGGGTATTGCTGTAACTCACCCCCAGCGATTCCATGCGCGAGTTATCCCAGTAAGATTCACTGACCAACGAAAGGGAGAGTGAACCAAAGCCAGCGAATATCTGCGAAGCCGATGCGTCAAAACGATCTTTCGTCCGCCCATTTGATGAACAACAGCCGCTGTAGGAATTCGCGTTATCGATAAAATTTTGCAGCGAGTAGTAACCATGCGTTGAATAACGATATCCCGCGACGGAAAAGTTGGTTCCCGTCAGCGGAAAATCTTTACTAAAGCGCACGCGATAAGACTGCCCTTCGCTGGATGATGTTTTATCTGATTTCGGATTTTCTTTTATATCCGCCCAGGACTGAGAAGCATCGAATGAGAGCGCGCCGACAGACCCCAGATTAAACCCAGCGCCCAGTAGCGCATTGCTATATTTGTCTTCCAGTTGCTGGAAACCACCGTACAACGTGACGTTGCTCAATGCCCCCCAGGCAAGGGTAGATTGCAAGAAGTTATATTCCTTTCCGCCTGAGCTTCCTGAGCGAGTTTTACCGCTGCTGAAAGCATAGTCTACCTGCCCCTCGCGCTGCAGAATCGCCAGCGAGGCAAAAGGCACAACAAAGCTCTGCTCACTGCCATCAGATTCTTTCACCGTCACATAGAGATCGCCCGCGCTCCCGGTTGGGTAAAGGTCGTTTATCTCGAATGCGCCAGGAGATACTGTGGTTTTATAGATGCTGTATCCGTTCTGATAAACCGTCACGTCGGCGGTTGTGCGGGCAATGCCTTTAATGACCGGCGCAAAGCCATTCATGCTATCCGGCAGCATCTCTTTATCTGAGTTCAACTGCAGACCGGTGAAGCTGATACTGTCAAATACGCCTGATGAGGTATAGGTCTGGCCCATTATCAGCTGGCCTTTCAGGGCGTGGATATCACGTGCAATATAGCTGTAGACAGAGTCCCATTGGTTACCGTCATCATTATGATTAAGGGTGCTGTAGTTGCGTAAACGCCACGGTCCAACGTTCAGACCCGGCTGTAGGCTGACAAACTGGCTGGATGTCGATTCACCACCGTGCCGAGGATCGGTTTTTTGCCCGGAAAGGTTGTAATTAAGCAAGCCGGCAGTAATGCCCTGCTGCCACCTGCTTTCGGGGACATAACCTTGCGGACGGTGCTGCATAGCAATCTGGGGCAATGTAAAATCCACCCGCTGACGCGAAAGCTGCACCGCCATCTCCCATCCGGGGATCGCAGACAGCTTTGCGCACCCGGAGCCAGCGACCGTGAGTTCGGGATAGTCTTCAGTTTTAATCGACCACTCCTTCAGGCGCGCGACGTTGATACACGGCTGAGCGGAAGAGTCGTTACCGTCATTTTGCGGCTGGAAAACAACAGATTCAGAACCAATAAACTTGTCGTTAATGTAGACATCGAGATTGTATTGACCCGGAGGGACGGACTCCTGGGAAATATAGGTCAAATCTACGGCTGTCGCACCGGTTTCATTCACTTCAAGTAGGTGAGGGTTGAAGTATTCTCCAGCGACAGTCGGTAATGGGATTGCGGCAAGGCCAAATAGAATAGCGATGTAGCTGCTTTTCAATGCAAATGTATTATTACACTCAATATTATTGAATGATGGCGGTATATTTCGGCCCTGACATACCATAATCATTGATCACGCTCCATGTAACTTCTCTTTTCCCTGATGAAGATGCGCTTGCTACCGGTATTTTTATCGTTGAGTAAGGGGCGACAAACCAAGCTTCGGGTACGGCCTTGCCATTAACAAATATTCCTGAGAAGTTCATATATAGCGGAGAATTATTTTTCACCTTTAGCTCTCGTCCTTCACTGGACCATTGCAATTTCTCAGAGAAATTTTCCGGAATAGCTTTTTTTAAGGCTGCTGGCCGATAAATAAGCTTAATTCGGGAGTTGATAGCAAACTGCACCATGTTCTTATCTGGTGCGTTATCCATTGCAGGAATACCTTTAATATTTAGCCAAAACATTGACTCCCTGTCTTCCGGCAAAGGTTTTCCCGTTCGAAGGATTCGTACGAATCCTTGTTCACCCGCTTTCAGGCGAAACAAGGGAGGGGTCGTAATAAACGAATCTTTCGCAGGCGAGTTTTCATCCACAATGGAGAGCCAGGACTGTACTATATTTGTAACATTATCTTTATTTTGAACAGACACGGTGGTTGCTTTTTGTGTACCATCGAAGATAACGCGTGTACCGCCAACAACCACACTAGCCTGCGATACTGAAACACAGGAGAATAAACAAACACAACATAATAATCTGTTCATGGCATTGTCCAAACAGGGAAAGCAAAATACTTTCCCTTTGATATATTGTTACTTAATTAATAATAGGTAACGTTATAAGTTACTGTCGTCTGCACCGGACCTTTAGTCGGATCTGAAGCGCCAGATTTAGCCATTTTCACGGTAAACGGAACGGTGGCTTCGCCAGAGGAGATATCGACATCAGAACCTTCGGTATTATTCTTCTGAATAACCCCTGCGTTATCAAAAATAGCGACAGCAACATTGGCAGCTGGAGATGAAGCCTGGTTCTTAAAGTAATCACTATTAAACGTATCAGCTTCACCACCAAAGGTGATTCTGGCTTTAGTCAGAGAACCTTCATCTGTAGGGCAACCGGTCAAAGTGAAAGAGAAGTTTTTCGCCGAGCTATAGGTATTGGCTTTTAAATCTGCTACTGAGACAGTCCCCATCTCAATCGCCGAAACGCCATTATCAATAGTAGCGGTACAAGTCGTATCGGAAACTGTCCCGGTAAACTTGATGGTGTTATCCGCATGGGACATTGCAACCAGAGAGCAGCCCGCAGATAAGGCCAGAATTTTAGCTAAAGTTTTTACATTGGTTTTCATTGGTATTCCCCTATTTATCCAGATTAACAATCAATCCATCAATTGTTTATGGCCATATATTAGAGAATGAACATGGATAACAACTTAGCTATAAGCTGTTGCATTCGCACGGGGAATGAATAACCTGCATTTAATATTCGCTGAACACATAAATGCAAGAGCTTTAGTTCCACATGAATCCATTCAATAATAAAAGCTCACGTCATCAAGGTAACTGAAACTAGGAGTATTCTCAACAAAATAAATATACTTAGCTTAAAGGTATAATTAGTTATAATTAATAATCACAATATATCATTTAAAAATAAGCAAGTAAAATCATGGCATTATAAAATATAGTGATTCACTATAAAAATATCACATTATGAATACATTCAAGATGTGATTGTGATCTCATCTCAATTGAAACAATTAGTTACAATTGAGATGTGAAGTAATTAAGAATATTCGCGAAAAAAAATAAGAAAACACGCATCAAATCCCTGACCAATATTAACACCATAACTAATTAAACCATTAATCATACAAGCATAAATATGTAGTACTAATTAACCTATTTTATTAAAAATACTTAATATATCTCCGGAGCCATCCGTAAAGATAATAATCGTGATAATGATTTAATTCTCAAAACATAATCCATCGCACCAGCGGCGCGGCCAGCACCATCACCACGCCGGAAAGCATCATCACCAGACTTGCCACCACGCCCTCCTGCGGCCCCAGCTCATAGGAACGCGCGGTTCCGGCACCGTGGGACGCCGCGCCAAATCCCGCCCCTTTCGCCATCCCCTCTCGGATGGAAAGACGCAGAAACAGTACGTCGCCCACCGCCATACCGAATACTCCGGTGACCACCACAAACAGGGCGACCAAATCAGGCTGGCCGCCCAGCGGCTTGGCTGCCGCCAGCGCAAAGGGCGTCGTCACCGAACGTACCGCCAGGCTGCGCTGGATCTCATCGGGCAGCGTAAACAATCGCGCCAGCCACACCGAACTGGTCACCGCCACCACCGATGCAGTAGTGACGCCAGCGGTTAGCGACATCCAGTGACGTTTAATAATCGCCAGGTTGTCATATACCGGCACGGCAAAAGCAATGGTTGCCGGGCCCAGCAGCCACAGCAGCCAGTGGGTTTCCCCCATATAGCTTTGATAAGAGATATGGCCGAATACCAGAATCAGTACCAGCAGGATCGGGGTGAAAACCAGCGGCATCAGCGGCAGTTTATGAAAGCGTCGATAAAGCCGCTTGTTGGCAAAATAGAGTCCCAGAGTCACGAGAAGACACAGAACGCTTAGCTGAAAATCACTCATGTTTCATCCTGCTGACTTCATAGCGATACACTTTATCGACCACCCACGCCGTTGCGCCCAGCACCATCATGGTACTCAAGCCAATCACCAGGAAGATGCGCCAGCCATCCACCATCAGCAACTGCGCATAGTTGACCACGGCGACCACCGCAGGAACGAAAAATAGCAGCATCTCCGCCAGCAGCCAGCGGGCCCCGGCACGTACCCAGTTTAAGGGGATAATCCGGCAAACAATCAGCGCCAGCAGCATCAGCATCCCCACCAGGTTCGCCGGAAGGGGCAGATGCAGCCAGTTAACTAAATATTCCGCGCAGACGAACAGTGCGGCGTAGATCAGTACCTGAACCGGTACCTGCAGACGTTGCATGACGAAAGGCGTCACGCGAGCTGGCGCGAAGGCCATGAGCGGTATTCCTGAAAAAGAAGACAGGCGTGCAGTATAGAGAGCCGCCTGGCCGGGCAGAAATGAATTAAAATCATCACAGGTATAGTCTCAGGGAATAATTATGGATATCCGAACGCTGCGTTATTTTGTTGAAGTGGTCCGCCAGCAGAGCTTTACCCGTGCGGCGGAGAAACTGTTCGTCACGCAGCCCACCATCAGCAAGATGCTTAAAAATCTGGAAGATGAGCTGAACTGTACGCTGCTGATCCGCGATGGGCGCAAGCTGTTACTGACCGATACCGGGCGGGTGGTTTTCGAGCGCGGGCAGGCCATTCTTGGCGAATTCCATCAGCTGGAGTCGGAACTGAGCGATATTAATCATCTGCATAAAGGCGTACTGCGTCTGGGGATCCCGCCGATGGTCGGGATGCTGATGGCTGAGCCAATTAGCCACTTTCGCCAGCGCTACTCGGGCGTCGAGCTGAAAATTTCTGAGTTTGGCGGCCTGACCGTGCAGCAGGCGGTAAGCAACGGCGAGCTGGATTTAGCCATGACGGCGCTGCCCGTTGATGAAGCCAGCGGCCTGACCACACTATCGCTGTTCAGCCACCCGCTTTGCGTGCTGACGCCAAGAACGGCGCAGTGGGGAAGCGTCACATCTTTATCGCCAGAAGCGCTCGCAGCGTATCCGCTGGTGATTTACAACGAGGATTTTGCCCTCAGCCAGCAGTTGATGCAGCTATTTGCTCTGCATGAGGTTAAGCCGAGCATCGCCGTGCGCAGCGGGCAATGGGATTTTCTGGCTGCGATGGTGCAGGCGGGGATTGGCGTGGCGATTTTGCCGGAGCCGATTTGCCAGCGCCTTGACCCGCAGAGCTTCTGCTGGATCCCGCTACAGAGCGAGCTACGTTGGGAACTGGGGATGATTTGGCGGGAGGGCGTGTACATGTCGCACAGCGCGCGGGCGTGGCTGGAGTGCAGTAAGGCGTTCTGGCTGGAGTGAGCTCCCGGGTTGCGGCGTAAACGCCTTACCCGGGCTACAGATTCCCAATCGCCTGAGGGACGGTAGCCCGGACAAGGCGCGTCAAGCGCCGCCGCCGGGGAACAGGTACGGCGTTATTGGTCTTCGATAAGCAGCGCTTCCAGCAGGTCAAGATCGTGCAACAGCTTCTGCAGGGTCTCGTTACTGATCTGCCGTGTCGCACGCAGGTGGTACAGCTCCCCGCGCTCTGAGCGCAGCGCCGCCAGGCGGAACCGGCGTTCGAGGCTCTCTTCCAGCATTGAGGTCTCAACGTCATTACGCCCATCGACGCGACGGCGCAGGTTACCAATCACGCGGGAGCTGACCTCGGTCAGCAGCTGATTATCAATATTCTCTTTGGTATCCGCAGCCAGGCGCTCTTCCATTTTCTGAATCGCGACAATCGCCACATCCGCCGTTGCCGCTCGCGCCAGACGCTCCTCTTTGCGCTGCTGCACATGGTCGCTCGACTCGATATGACGCAGCAGAATCGGCAGCACAATCACGCCGACGAACAGAGAGAATAGAATGACCCCAGCGGCAAGGAACACCAGCTCATAGCGCGCCGGGAAGACGTTGCCGTCCGGCAGCAGCAGGGGAATCGACAGCACACCGGCCAGTGTAATCGCCCCGCGCACCCCGGCAACGGAGGAGATCAGCAGCTCGCGCGTGGTCCAGGAGCCAAACTCCATCGGTTTCTTTTTCAGGAAACGCTGGCTCAGCTTGCGCATCGTCCACAGCCAGCCAAAACGCACCAGCATCAGGGCGGCATAAATCAGAACGATATCGGTAAACAGCATCCAGGTTTCGACGTTCGGATCCGCCTCTGCGGCCACCAGCGAGCTGGAGAGAATATCCGGCAACTGCAGGCCCAACAGCAGGAAGACCATGCCGTTAAACACAAACTCCAGCATCGCCCAGGTGCTGTTCGCACGCAGACGCATCGCCAGCGGCGCGCTGCGCATCACCCCGGAACGGGTGATGGTCATCCCCGCAGCCACCGCTGCCAGGATCCCGGAGAAGCCAATATGTTCTGCGATCAGGTAGGATGCGAACGGCAACAGGAACAGCAGCACAATTTGCGTTGCCGGTTCATCGCCGCCCCAGCGGCTGAGGAAGCGCATTGAGCGCCCGTACAGCCAACTGACCACGAAGCCCGCGAGAATACCGCCGACCGCCACCTTGAAAAACTCCACCGTCGCGCCGCCGACGGTAAAGACCATCGTCCCCATCGCCACCGCAACGGCAAACTTCAGGGAGACCAGGCCGGAGGCGTCGTTCATCAACGCTTCGCCCTGCAAAATCCCCATAATTTTTTTCGGAATGCGGCCTTCGCCGACAATCCCTGACAACGCCACGGCATCCGTTGGCGACAGTACCGCCGCCAGAGCGAAGGCCGGAATCAGCGGAATGCCAGGAACGATCCAGTAGATGAGGTAGCCAATACCGACCACCGTCACCACCACCAGCGCCAGCGCCAGACCGAAAATTTCTCGCCCATGCTCAATGAACTCACGGGTCGGCGTCTTCCAGCCATCGGCAAACAGCAGCGGCGGAATAAACAGAACCAGAAAGAGTTCAGGGTCGAATTCGACATGCAATCCGAAGGTCGGCCAGGCCAATAGCGCACCAATACCGATTTGGATTAAGGGTAGTGGAACCTGAAAGGGCAGTACGCGTGTAACCACCCCGGAGAGAGAGACCACGAGGGTCATGATGAGTATGGTAAAAAATATTTCCATGTGTTCCCTGTTTGCTGCGTTTTCTTTTTTTACATCTGAGGCGTCATGTCTCGAAATAATACGCTACTCAGATTAACGCAAAAGGAAACAGGATGTGGCTTAAAAATTAAACGGGCGGCCAAAGCCGCCCGCTGTTAGCAGAAAAAGTTAAATCGCCCAACCGCCAGCGTAGAAAATAACCAGCGCCGCGGCGATGATCACCGTCCCCAGGTTCAGCTTACGCCACTCGCCAGATACCAGTCGGCCAATCACCAGCGCCGCGAAGCCAATCATGATGCCGGTAACGATGTTACAGGTCAGTACGATAAAGACCGCCGTAATCAGCCCCGCCATCGCATCAACAAAGTCGTTGAAGTCGATTTTCGCCACGTTGCTCAGCATCAGCAGGCCGACGTACATCAGCGCCGGAGCGGTCGCATAGGCAGGAACCAGATAAGAGAGCGGAGAGAGGAACAGGATAAGCAGGAACAGCACGCCAACGGTCACCGCAGTCAGGCCGGTTTTGCCGCCAGCCGCCGTACCGGCAGCCGATTCGATATAGACCGCTGCCGGGGCTGCGCCCACCAGGCCGGAGAAGACGCTGCTCAGGGAGTCAGTGGTCAGCGCTTTGCCGCCGTTGATAATCTGCCCGTCTTTATCCAGCAGGTTCGCCTGACCGGCCACCGCGCGGATGGTGCCCGTGGCATCAAACACTGCGGTCATCACCAGCGCCAGCACGCTTGGCAATACAACCGGATTCAGCGCACCCACGATATCCAGGCTACCAATCAGCGAGTTGCCTTGATCATCGCTTAACGATGGCATGGCGAAAATACCGGAGAAGTGGACGTTAGGATCGAAGATCAGGCCGATAATCGACACGCCGATAATCGTCAGCAGGATACCGCCCGGCACTTTCAGTTTTTCAAGACCGATAATTACCGCCAGCCCCACCAGCGACATAATCACCGGGAAACTGTCAAAGTCGCCCAGCGCCACCGGCAGGCCGTCCAGTGGGTTTTTGATAACCAGGCCAACGCCGTTGGCGGCGATCAGCAGCAGGAACAGGCCGATACCAATACCCGTGCCGTGCGCAACGCCCTGCGGCAGGTTACGCAGGATCCAGCTACGAATACCGGTCGCGGAAATGACGGTAAACAGCACGCCCATCAGGAAGACCGCGCCCAGCGCGACCGGAATACTGATCTGCTGGCCCAGCACCAGGCTAAACGCGGTAAAAGCGGTCAGCGAGATGGCGCAGCCAATTGCCAGCGGCAGGTTCGCCCACAGCCCCATCACCAGCGAGCCAACGCCCGCCACCAGACAGGTGGAGACAAATACCGCAGCCGGTGGAAAACCTGCTTTACCGAGCATACCCGGCACGACGATGACGGAGTACACCATCGCCAGGAAGGTGGTAAGACCGGCAACGATTTCCTGACGCACGGAGCTGCCGCGAGCAGAAATTTTAAACCAGGCGTCTAATGAACCGCCGGTACGCGCTGAAGGCGTAGACATAGAAAACTTCCCCTGAGAATTTTTATCGTTCGTCTGAATGCGAGGTGGACCATCCACTGCCAGCTAAACGCGATCTCCTTGTGCTACATCGCAGCGCCAGGGGCTGTGAAAAGCAAACGTTTAACTCCGCGCACACAATACGGTGTGAAGAATGACTTTGCTCCCCCCTGTCAGCAGAGGAAATGATGAGCAAAATAAAAAGGCAAACGATTATCCAGCCTTTAGATGGGCCTTTTCAACTGAAGTTTGTCGTATTTCGCTAAATTTCGCTTATGACGTTCAGGAAATAACCAGCCGATGCGCAAACGTTATCGTCCATGCGCAATCCGGTAACATTTTTGCATTGCGCTGATAGCAATTTTTCCCGGTCATCGGCTTTCGTAATGGTTCACTCACCGGGTAAGGTAAAAGGACCGCCGCGCTCGATCGCCTTCTGCCATGCAGGACGCTGTTCAACGCGCTGGGCCCACTGCGCCAGATGCGGTAAATCCTCCACGCCACCGCGCGCCAGCAGCGCCATTGCCGGAAAGCTCATCTGGATATCCGCCATACTCAGTTCGTCTCCGGCAAACCAGCGCTGGCGGGAAAGGTGCTCTTCAATAAAGCGGGCGTGGGTTTCAACTTGCCGGTTAAGCCATGCTTTTTGCACTCCTTTGCCCAATGCGTTGCCTAAAGTGCGCATGCCGAACGGTACCGGGGGTTTACCGAGGCTGGCAAATACCAGTTTCATCAGCATCAGAGGCATCAACGAACCTTCAGCGTAGTGCAGCCAAAAACGATATTGCAGCTTATCCTCCAACAACTGCGGCCTGAAGCGATGAGCGCTATCGTAGCTTTCCTGCAAATACTCCAGAATAGCGCCGGATTCAGCCAGAATATGGCCGTCATCTTCGACAATCGGTGATTTTCCCAACGGATGAACGCTTTTTAATTCCGCTGGCGCGAGCATGTCTTTCCCGCGCTGATAAGAGACCACCTGGTAAGGCAACTGCAGCTCTTCCAGCGCCCATAACACGCGCTGCGATCGTGACTGATTGAGATGATGTACCGTCAACATGGGCTTCTCCCGCTGTTTGTTCAAATTAACTATAGAAACAGGCGGCGAATGACGGAAATTTTCCGGCAAACCAAAGAGGCAAATTCAGAGAAAAGAGCCACACTTAAGTTGTCGGCACAAGCCGGAACCTCCATCAACACATTGCGCAATACCGAGGGGAGCCGACGTCGGGGGAAACCCTCCTGCAAACTCGCGGGATAGTGCGAAAGACCAAGACCGGAAAACAACTAAAGCGCCCTGTTGTGGCGCTTTAGTTTTTTAGTCCTCCTCCAGCAGCCGCGCGCCGGTTCCCTCTTCACCCAGCTTATCGCCGGGATTACGTAGCGGGCAATCGCGGCGCGACAGGCAGCCGCAGCCAATGCAGCCATCAAGCTGATCGCGCAGCGCAGTCAGGGTATGAATGCGCCGGTCCAGCTCCTCCCGCCACTGGGAAGACAGCATCTTCCACTCTTTGGCGCTGAGGTTATGCCCTTCCGGCAGCACGCCGAATGCATCGCCGATGGTCGCCAGCGGAATGCCAATACGTTGCGCAATTTTAATGATCGCCACCGCGCGAAGGACGTCTCGCCGGTAGCGCCGCTGGTTGCCCGCGTTACGCTGACTGTGAATTAGCCCTTTGCTTTCATAAAAGTGCAGCGCGGAGACGGCCACGCCGGTTCGTTTTGCCACTTCGCCGGGCGTCAGCAGCATTTTGATGCGGGGTGATTTCTTTTCCATAAAAGCGCTTTACCTCAAGTTAACTTGAGGAATTATACTCGCCCGCAGACAAAACGACGAATCGAGAATTGAGAGAGGCCGCTTTATGTCCCATCAGGATATTATCCAAACGCTTATTGAATGGATTGATGAACATATCGATCAACCACTTAACATTGATGTAGTCGCCAGAAAATCGGGATACTCGAAATGGTATCTGCAGCGGATGTTCCGCGCCGTGATGCATCAAACGCTAGGGGATTACATTCGCCAGCGCCGCTTGCTGCTTGCCGCAGAAGCGTTAAGAACGACCCAGCGCCCGATTTTTGATATTGCGATGGATCTCGGCTACGTGTCGCAGCAAACCTTCTCGCGGGTGTTCCGTCGCGAATTCGACCGTACACCTACCGACTACCGCCATCAGATTTCCGCCTGATAACGCTGTTGATAAGGGCAGAGGCTGGTGCGGTCGTTAGCCAGCCATTGCATAAACTCTTGCGGCGGCATCGCCTTCGCGAAGTGCCAGCCCTGGCAATATTGCACGCCTCGCTTTTGTAGCCATGCAACCTGCTCTGCCGTTTCGACGCCTTCCGCAACAATCTTCAAATGCAGGCTGTTTGCCATCTGGATAATATGCTCGGCAATCAGGTGGCTGGTGGTATTGCTCGTTAGCGTATCGACAAAAGATTTATCAATCTTCAGGATGTCGACGTTGAGCGAGTGGAGATTGTGTAGGTTGGAGTAGCCGGTGCCGAAATCATCAATGGCGATCTCGTACCCCACATCGCGGAAAGCCTGAATCACCGGCGTGGTTTTCGGGACGTCAATAAACCCGCGTTCGGTCACCTCAATTTTAATTTGCTCTGCTCTGATCGCGTAGCGGCGGAGCTTCTCGTTGATACTCTCAATCAAGCGTGCTGAATGGAAATCCGAAGCAGAGAGATTAATTGCCACGTACAGCTGCGGGTGCCGGGCCAGAAACTCACCCAGGTCGGAGAATACCTCGTCCACCACGTAGTCCGTGACCTGCGCGATCATCCCTTCGTTTTCCGCCAGCGGAATGAACTCCGCCGGGCTCATCACCGGGCCATCAAAACCCGGCCAGCGCAATAGCGCTTCGGTACCGACGCAGCGGTTATTTTTGATATCCATAACCGGTTGATAGTGCAGGCATAGCTGGCGACGGCTTAACGCTCGCTGCAGCATATTGCGCGGAGAATGATACTGCTGGCGAGTGCGCGACCACACCAGTAAAAGCAATACGCTACAAATCAGCCCTAACGGCAGAGTCAGCGTCGCCTGATTATAAAAATTCTGATAATAGCTGACCCGCGAGGTGGACATAATGACGGCTATCGGGCGAACGGTGGAGTGCGCAATGGTATAAACGCGGCCATCCTGATGAAAAAAAGCCTCTTGCGCGCGAATCAAACGATGCAACTCACCGGAGTCTGCATTCTTGCTAACGGAAAAAAACTGGTTGGTTTTGGTATCAAAAACGCCCCAGGCAAGATCGCGATCGCTGGATATCAATGCGCTGTAAGAGAGCGGATTAATCACCACCACATAATGACCACGCTGCATGTAGTTCATTGCATAGCCAGGATAGAAAGGAGTCTCGCGGTAGTAGTAAATCGCAATATCCGGCTTTTTGGTATACGTTGCGACCGGAATTTGCCACCCGGTCTGGCGGCGTACCGAAGTGGAGCAGAAAAAATGCGTGCCGTTGGCGTAGATTAAATCGTCAACATAAAGCAGGCCGCGAACAATACCGAGCATATATTGCTGATGCTGCGGTGAGCATTTCTCTCCCTGAAACAAACGGGCTTTATCTCGCGCCTCATCGGCTTCCCGGATAACCATCTCCGTTTTTTGCAGCGCCAGTTGAGAAAACAGCCGTAATTGATCGGCGGTTTCCGCTCTCGCGCGAATTTGCGCAAACCACAATGCCAGCATCACCGGCAGCAGAATAACCAGCACGATGCCAAATACTCTTAACGCCTTATGTGACGCGCGATGACTCATTTCCGCTTTTTATCCATGCGATACGCCTTAATCAAGGTGAAAAGCCCCGATGACTCTACCTACTGTGATATGAATCAGGGCAATTCAGCAACCCACACTTTGACGTAAAAACCTCATGACTATGAATCATGAATAATACTGACTTATAGAAGGCTGGAGAAACATTCTCAACATAATGAGATTAGCTCCACTATCTCATTCGGTTTATCCGTATAATTGGCGGGAATAAGTAATAAAATCCGCAGAACATAAACCTTAATAAAAAAGAAATGTGGCTAACAATCGCTTATAATCACACCTCTGAATGAAAGATACCTCCCCCCCTCCTTATTAACCACTTAAATGACAGGGTTAATAAGCGCAAGAAAAGTACTTTTTTTGGCTGGTGAATAAAAGAACAATTGTGATATAGTTCACATTAGTTGATGAAACAAGAACGTTGTTTCATTACTATCTTGTTTGCCTGTAGATAGCCAGAGCACCGTATCATCGTCAGTCTCATCAGGTTGTCAAAGGCTCCCAAATTTCTTTGAGGATAGGTTGATGGCTTCCATTACTACCAGTGTCGTACTTTTGCGCTGGCCACTCGTGAGCGCAGTGCTGATGTTCCTGGCCAGCTCGTTGAACATTCAGCTACGGAAAAGTGATTATGCCGGTTTAGCGGTAATTTGTAGCTGTATGGGCCTGGCTGCGGCCTGCTGGTTCGCCACCGGTCTGTTAGGTATTACGCTGCTGGACGTGGCGAAAATCTGGGGCAATATCAAAGACGTGATGATTGAAGTGATGAGCCAGACCCCGCCTGAATGGCCGATGATGATGACCTGATGTAAAAAAAGCTTCCCACGGGAAGCTTTTTTTACCGCTATTTGCCCATCTTCGACAACATCTCCGGGCGCATAAATTTATGAATCACCAGCATAAACAGCAGCGACGGAACCAGTAAAATCAGCGCCGTAATTGACGATACTTGATAGTTGCCCGACATACTGGCGTTATACAGCAGCAGCGGCAAGGTGGTGATATCCGGCGCGCCGACAAAAAAGGTGCCGGTAAATTCATCCAGCGACTCCAGAAAGACAAAAATACTCGCGGCGATAATTCCCGGCGAGGCCTGGGGTAATACGATGTGCCAAAAAGTGTAAATCGGCCCCGCCCCCAGATTGCGTGAAGCCCTGGCCAGCAGCGGGTCGACCGCCGAAAAAGCCGCCACGCAAATCCACACCGAATACATCAACCCGTGTACGCTGTGCACCAACACGACGCCTGCTATCGTGCCGTTAAGCCCCCATTGATAGAAAAGCCGGGCGATATTCATGTACACCGTCAGGTTAGGGAACGCCTGCGGGATCAGAAACAGCAGCATAAAAAACACCCGCATCGGCATCCCGCGCCTTGAAAGGGCGTATCCCGCCGGGATGGAGATCAGCAGGCATACCAGCACCGATAGCAGCGCGATCAGCACGCTGGTCAGCAGCGATCCGGAAACATCGCTATATGGATTAAATACCTGATACCAATATTTCAGCCCCCACTGGCTGGGTAACGAATGCGGGAAAAACCAGCTCTCCGCCACCGTCCAGATGAGCAAGTTCAGCAGCGGGCCAAACATCGCCAGCAGCATAAAGACCAGCAGTAACGTTTGTAGCGGCAGGCTGGCGCTCAGCTTTCTACGGCCTTTCGCCAGCAGCGTTCCCGATAATGTCATGGTTGCCTCTTTCATTATTCCCCTCCTTTTTGCCGCAGACTATGGCGCAGGTAAAACCACGACAGCGCCCCGCAGATCAGCAGTGATACCACGCCAAGCGCGTTGGCGACGGCGTAATCGCCATAAGAATTAACGCGGAAGGCCATATCCACGGTCATCATCGTCGGCGAACCAACGCCAATCATCAGCGGAACCGACAGCACCGACATCATAGTGACGGTGGAAAGCACCAGCGCCACACCGATAGCAGGCAGCACCTGCGGCAAAATAATGTCGAATAAAATACGCGGTCGCGACGCGCCAAGATTGCGCGCCGCCAGAATCTGCGGTTGTTCCAGCGCCGCCATCGCTCCGCAGATAAGCAGGGTGGCAAACGCCAGCTGCTTCCAGACAAAAGTGATAATAATCCCCTTCCAGCCCAGCCAGGAGACGGTCTCCAACGGAGTGATGAGGTCAGTTGCCACCAGCGCGTTGTTCATCAAGCCGTTTTTGGCCAGAAAGGTACGCATCATCTGCGCGGCGACGATAAAAGGGATAAACAGCGGCAGGCGATACAAAAACCCCAGCATGCGGACAATCGGTCGACAGGGTGATAGCGTAATCACTGCCGAAAGGGTAATAGAGAGAACCGCCAGCAGCGCCACGGAGGCGAGCACAATAATCAGCGTAAACAGAACGTCGCTGGAATAGAGCGTATATACCTTACTGAAGTGGGCCAGCGTGAGGCGCTGCGCGTCGTCAGTAAAAGCGGCGATCAGCGAAAAGCCCAGCGGATATAAAAAGAGCACGGCGATCATAAGCGCGGCCGGAGCGACCAGCAGCAGATATTTCAGCGAAGTACGCATAGCAAACCTGGCGTCAGCAACAAGAAAAAGCTCAGGGCAACATCGCATCGCGCCTGAGCAGCAGCAGTCAATTAATTGGCGACCTGGCTTTCATAGCCTTCTTTGATGTCGTCAAAATATGACGTAATCGGGAAGCTCTTGCCGTATTCCGCCAGCGCCTGCGGCGAAATTTCAGCAAACAGTTTTTGCCAGGTCTGACCATCAAGCTTCGGCTTCACGTGTTCGGCGTCAATACCTGGATACCAGTTAAACTGCTTCACGATCCCCTGCGCCTGCACTTCCGGGCTGGTCGCCAGTTCGATAAACTCACGCGCCAGCTGCGGGTTCGCCGCCTTCGCCGGGGTCACGTAGTACATCGGTTGACCCGGCATTCCCGGCGCCAGCAGAGACAGCTTAATCGACGGCGGCAGCTTGCCCTGATCTTTCCAGCTATAGAACATATCCACCCACACCGGCCCCATCATGATTTCGCCGCGGCTCAGCATATCGAGCGTCCCGGCATTACCCGGCGTGAAGGTGACGTTCTTATTAAACGCTTTCAGCTTCTCGTAAGCCTGCCCCCAATTTTTCTCAACGCCTTTATCGTACGGTAGAGAAGACAAGCGCTGGGCATCGGTACCGTAGGCATATATCCAGCCCACCACAAAGCTGACGCCGGACATGCCGTTTTTAATACCGTTGTAACCAAAGGCCTGCGGATTTTTTTGCGCCCAGCTCACCAGCTCATCGTAGGAAGCCGGAGGCGTTTTAATGGCATCACTATTCCAGGCAATGGCGGTCTGGCTTAAAAACATCGGCATAACGTAGCCGTCGACGTTCACCCCAAGGGCGTTTTTCGCGTTGTCGGCAGTCACCATTGAGCCGGTCTTAATCTGCTGGCGATACTTCTCCAGCAGCCCCTTTTCCACCAGCTCGCCACCGGCTTTCTGATGCACCACCGCCACATCAATATCCCAGGTTTGCGCACCGCTCTCTTTCTGCGCCGTCAGCTTCTCAATGATTTTATTCGACCCCGCGTCTCCCGGACCGGTGCCGACGACCTGAACTTTGACTCCCGGATGCGCCGCTTCAAACTTCGGCCCCAGCCAGGTTTTGACGTAATCCACCATATTCTGATCCCCCGCCGTAGCGACGTGAAGAACGGTGTCGGCCTGCGCGCCGCAGCTCAGAAATAATGCAATCACTACCGCAGTTTTCGTTTTCGTAAACATGGTCTATCCCCAGAATGAACGCGATGAAGTTAATGGGCTTGTGATGAAGGAAAAATATGCAGTGCGGGCGCCGGGACATGTAGCCTGACCGGCGTGCTGGCTGGCCAGCAGTGCGCAGAATCCGCCAGCAGGACGCGATCGTGACAACGCACGCTATGGCGATATAAGTTGCCGAGAAAAGCGCTTTGCTCAACGATGCCGTTCAGCGTTAACCCCTCCGGCGCGGCGCTCTCAGATAATTCTCCGAGCGCGGCATCGGCGCTACGAAAATAAAGAATACGGTCGTTAAAATGCTCGGCGGAATATTGCCCGGCGGCGCGTAAATACATCCCTTCGACGGCAAAGAGTTCGCTGGCGGGAATTTTATTATCTGCCCCCATAAAATCGGCGACAAAAGGCGTGGCCGGGCGCTGATAAATATCCTCTGGCGAACCTATTTGCTCAATACGACCGTTATTTAATACCGCGATGCGGTCGGCCATGACCAGCGCCTCCTGCTGATCGTGAGTGACGATTAACGAGGTAAAGCCAAGTCTTTTTTGCAGCGCTTTGATTTCGTGGCGTACGTTAAGTCGCACTTTTGCATCAAGATTCGAGAGCGGTTCATCCAGCACCAGTACATCCGGTTCTATCGCCAGCGCGCGGGCCAGGGCCACCCGCTGACGCTGTCCGCCGGAGAGTTCGGTCACCTTGACGTCCGCCAGACCGTTGAGGTTGACGATGTTGAGCAGTTCCGCCACCCGGCGGTCAATATCGTCGCGCCGCCATTTGCGCAGCTTCAGACCGTAGCCAATATTGCGCGCTACCGTCAGATGCGGCCACAGGGCATAGCTTTGGAACACCATGGTGATATTGCGCTGCTCCGGCGCGCTATGAGAAATATCGCGTCCGGCAACAGCAATATCTCCTGTCTGCGTCGGAATAAACCCGCAAAGCGCGTTCAAAAGCGTTGTTTTCCCGCAACCGGAAGGACCCAGCAGGGCAATCATTTCCCCTTTCTCAACGCTCAGATCGATATTATGCAAAACGACTTTATCGCCGTAGCTAATTTTTAGCCGGGAGATCTGTAAATAGCTCATATTCGATACCCAAAAATCTCTGTATCTGCATTTTCATTACCAGATGAACACGTGTTCATCTGAATGTAAAAAAAATGCAACGTTGACTCGACATGATGTGAGCCTACTTTGTCGGGTATTTGTGACAATTTAATTAAGCATCCTAAAATTTCGGCGAGGGAAAATGAAAATAGATGTTCTTGGCTGCGGTAGCGCCTTCTCCAGCGAGCAAAACACCTCTGCGCTACGTATTATCGATGATGCAAACCGGCAGTGGTTAATTGATTGCGGCCCCACAATCCCTCGGGCGCTGTGGCGGCGCGGCGGCGATATCAACGAGATTGACGTTATCTATTTCACCCACGTTCACCCGGACCACTGCACCGGCCTGACGGCGCTGCTCAACTACTGGAAGAGTTTTTCCCGCCAGAAGCCGCTGATTATCTACAGCCAGCCGCAGCAGCGTCCGGTCCTGATGCAGTTGGCAGCGCTGGCAAACTGGCCGCAAACAACGTTGTGTTTTGCCATCGACTGGCGTGACAGCGCAGAGGCCTGGACGTGGCATGACTGGCATATTCAGACTGCACAAACGCAGCATGAGCTGACCAATCGCGCCATTCGTATCACCTTCGGCGGGCAAACCCTGTTCTACAGCGGTGATGGTCGCCCGACGCCGGATTCCATTGCGCTGATGGCAGGGGCCGATTTGGCATTTCAGGAGTGCGCCTCGCTGACCCCGCTGGCCGATGACGCCTCGCACGGCGATTTCCCTTCATGCCTGGCGCTATTCCAGCAGCTCAATTTGCGTACGATGGGGCTCTACCACTGCTACGATACGATATTGCCCGCGCTGAAATCCGCCTGCCTGCCATGGGAAGGATTGTTCGTTAGCCACGACGGCCTGCAGTATGAGCTCCATCATTCGGAACGCCCAATATGACTTCGTTGCCGCGTAAACAGAGTATTACCGCGCAGGATGTCGCCCAGCGTGCGGGGGTCTCACGGGCGGTGGTTTCCCGCGCCCTGAGCAATAACGGCAGCATCTCTCCCGATACCAGAGAACGCGTACTGCGCGCGGCCGAAGAGCTGGGATACCAGGTCAATTTCCTCGCCCAAGGGCTGAACCGCCGACGGAGCCACCTGATCGGTGTGATCGTCTCCCGTATCAGCGATCCTTTTCGCAGTAGCCTGCTCGATGAACTGCTCAGCGAGATCCAGCGCCGCGGTTTTCAGGCGCTGGTGAGCGAGATCCGCAGCGAACAGGATCTGGCGCATACCCTGCGCCAGTTCGCCCAGTTCCGCGTTTCCGGCGTCATCGTCACCTCCGGGCAGCCGCCGGAATCGCTGGTTAACGAGTGCGTCCAGCAGCAAATCCCGGTAGTCGGCATCAACCGTCAGCCCAATATTCCCTGCGTTGATTATGTTTGTTCTGACAATGCCGCCGGTGCCACTCTTGCCGCTGAGCAGTTGGTTCACGCTGGCTGTCGGCATTTTGGCTGGCTCAATCACCCTCATTCAACCTGGGCCGGGCGAACGCGTGGCGACGCATTTTCTCAGGCGCTGCTGGCACTCGGCGTCGACACTCAACGCCATTTACATCCTCTTTTGGCGCCGGTTGAGGGCTACGAAGGCGGCTTCCAGGCCGCCGCCAGCGCTGAAGACGCGCCGGAGGGTATTTTCTGCGCTAATGCCCAACTGGCCTGCGGTTTCCTCGACGGTATGCGCCAGCGCGGCAAGCAGGCTCCCGACGATTTTCAGCTCATTGGCTTTGACAATACGCCGCAAACGGCGCAATACAGTTATCAGCTCAGCACCTTGCACCAGGACGTTGCGGAGATTTCCCGCCAGGCCTTAACGCGCCTGCTGGAGCGGGCCAGCGATCCTTTACAACCTTCGCGCACCACATGGGTGGGCGTACAGTTAATTCATCGGCGCACGTCGCCATCAACCGATAAGAGCAGGCCATGACGGAAGAACAACAGCAGTCATTATGCGAATTGATTCGCCAGTTGGGTGCGCAGGCACAAGCGCTGCGCGATGCGGGGTTACAGATAGATAAAAAAGCGCGTCAGGATTTTGTCTCGCAGGCCGATCTGTTCGTGGAGAAAGAGATAAAGTCCTGGCTGAAAACTCACTGCCCGCAGGATGGTTTTCTCGGCGAAGAGAGTGGGCTGGAAAGCGGTGAGCAAGGAACCTGGGTACTCGACCCCATCGACGGAACCACTAACTACATTCAGGGGATGGACTACTGGTGCATCTCTCTGGCTTATGTACGGCAAAACACGCTTGAGCTGGGGATTATTTATGCCCCTGATCGTCATGAGTTTTTCTTTGCCCGCCGTGGTAAAGGAGCCTTTCTTAACGACCAGCGCCTGACGTTACGCGAACCGGATCCGGAAACCGTCGTCATTGGTATGGGTCGCTCCAGCCGCGCGCCCGCGGAAAACTATACCCGAGCCCTCACTCGCGTCATCAACGCGGGAATGGAGTACCGTCGTTTTGGCGCAGGAGCGTTAATGCTGGCCCACGTTGCAACCGGCCAGGTACACGCCTATTACGAAGAGCATATGAATAGCTGGGATGCGCTGGCAGGAATGCTGCTGATCGTCGAAGCGGGCGGTGCCAGCAATAACTTTCTCGCCGATGATGGCCTGCTGAACGGCAATCTGGTGCTGGCCGGATGCGCCGGTGTTCAGGCGCGGCTTTCCGCTCTGCTGCCCGCATAGCCTGCATTACGCACAGCGCTGTCCTGACGACTGCCATATTGCTCCACGAGGAAAGTCGTTCGGGCAGCGCTTTATCGCACAGTGTTCCTGGTAAGAACAGGCTTCTGCCGTCGTAGCGGTGGAATGGTACGGACAGGATGGCCGCTCACGCAGCTTTTCCCACTGCGCCTCATCGTATCGCGTGATGTTATAAACCTTTACCGCATGATATTGCTCGTTAATTAAAACGCTGGAGGAGTAGAGTTTCATCGACTCTCCCGGCAGTAATAAAATATCGGCTTCATACCAAAGAATAAACTTTAAAAAACGCAGGCTGGAGATTGAGGAAAAAGCCACGCCGGAATGCGGGCAGACAAGAGTATTATGAATAGTCCATTTCATTTTCTATCCTTGCTTCTATCCATGCATGTATTGCTGATAAATGACTCTATATTGATAGCATCCATTATAGCCAACCGCAAGGTCGCCGATTAATAATGTGACATTAGACAATACTCAACATAAATTATACTCACTAAGACGTACAATGAATATTGAGCTCTAATAATTAATAGTTAACTATAATACCCCAAAGCCGCACAGGCAAAGAATATACATAAACAACAATATATTGACAATAAATTACAGGCTACCAACAACGATAACCTGTAATATTCTCTGGATAATAACCTGAGGCACTACCAGGTTTTGCCGATATTAAACTGAAACTGCTCGGCTTTATCGCCATCGTATTTTTTAAACGGCTCTGCCCATGAGAATACCATCGGACCTAACGGCGACATCCATTGCACCGCAATCCCGGCGGACATACGAATATGCGACGGATCGCCATAATCCGGGATCCCCGCCGCCAGCGTCTGACCGGTATTTTGCCATGAGGTACTCCATACTGTACCGGCATCAAGGAATAGCGACGTCCGCAGGCTATCGGCGTATTTGTCATTCACAAACGGCGTCGGCACAATAAACTCGCTGTTCAGTACCGCCATCGCGTTACCACCAACCGCATCGGATGAAGAGTCCAGCGGGCAGGTGCTGTAGCTGCTTTCAGAACCATTACAACGATAATAAGCCGCTTTCGGGCCAATCGTATTCGATGAAAATCCACGAACCGACGATGAGCCACCAGCATAGAAATTATCGTAAAATGGCACCGATTTGCCGTTCAACCCATCGGCATATCCCGCGCGCAGGTGCTCCATCCACACCCAGCTTTTGTTTTCGTTCAGCGGCAAATACTGCGTGGTATCAAAAGTAACTTTGTAATAGCTGTTATCCGAGCCGGGTACCGTGACCTTGCCGGTCAGGCTGCTCTTATTCCCTGCACGCGGGAAGAAGCCGCGGTCCAGATCGTTATAGCTCCAGCCGATGCTGGCAAAATAGTCATTAGCGCTGTAGGTTGCGCCGCTATCACCATCCTTGGTCACCACGTTGGGGTAAATACCCCGTGAGTTAAGATAGCTCTAGGTCGTCAGTTCCGGGTCCATATTCGTCAGGCGGTTATGAACATAATCCACGCCCAGATTGAGGGAGTTGTTCTCACTAATCGGGAATCCTAGCGTACTGCCAACGCCGTAGCTTTGTTGGTTGTAGCTGCCGGTATCGGCATCGGAGGCGTCGTAGCTGTTGTAGAAGATTTTCCCGCCAAGGCTGACGCCATCCACGGTGAAATAAGGGTTCGTCGCCCCCAGTTCAAGATAAGACTGGTAGCTATTGCGCGTGCCGTTGAAGCTAACGCTATTGCCGGTGCCCAGCCAGTTATCCTGGGTGACGCCAAGCTGGTAGCTCACGCCGCTGTCGGTACCGAAGCCGAGACCAACGTTGAAAGAGCCGGTATTACGTTCCTTCACCTTATAGACCACGTCCACCTGATCCTGGCTACCGCTTACCGGGATGATTTGCTTATCGACGGTTTCAAAAAACCCGGTGCGATCCAGCCGCGTTTTTCCCTGTTCAACTTTTTCATCATTCAGCCACGCCCCTTCCATTTGACGCATTTCGCGGCGTAGCACTCTATCGCGGGACGTATCATTGCCTTCAAAACGGATCTGACGTACCGAGTAACGGCGTCCGGCATTAACATTGATATGCAAAACCACGTTTTTTTTCGCATCATCAATATCCGGCGCGGTGTTAACCTGCGGCCAGGCATAGCCATATTTTCCCAGCAGCGACTTAATATTGTTCTCTACCGCCGTGATTTCTGCACCACTATACCATTTTCCCGCTAATGGATTTACCAGCACCTCAACTTCCTGGTTATGCTGCGCCATATCACCGGTCAGCATCGTGCTGGCGACTTTATAACGTTCGCCTTCGACAACATTAATAGTGATATACAGTGACTTCTTATCTGGTGTGATACTGACCTGGCTAGAGTTAATAGCAAACCGCGCATAGCCGCGATCGAGATAATAGCTGCGAATAGTTTCAAGATCCGCCGCCATCTTTTGCTTTTGATATTTTTTATCGCCAATGACGTTCCACCACGGAACGCTATCGCGCAACTGTAGCTGGTCCAGCAAAGTTTCTTCACTAAAAGCCTGGTTGCCAATAATATTAATTTGCGCGATTTTTGCCGAGACGCCTTCCTGAAAAACAAAGGTTAAATCAACGCGATTACGCGGCAGCGGTGTGACAACGGCATGAACCTGGGCGCTGTATTTCCCGACGCTGTAATAGAAATCCTGTAACCCTTTTTCTATTTCCGTTAGCGTGTTGCGATCCAGCGAGCTGCCTTCCTCTATGCCAGTGGCGGCCAGATTTTCCTTCAGGGCATCATCTTTAACCGATTTATTTCCGGAAAAACTAATTTTAGCGATAGTTGGCCGCTCCTTTACCTGCACCACCAGCGTACTGCCATCTCGCAGGATCTGCACATTTTCAAAATTACCGCTGGCGTACAAGGCACGAACCGAGTCACTGATATCCTCATTGGAGACCTCTTCCCCCGTATGAACAGGCATACTCAATAGCGCAGCGCCGACGGTAACGCGCTGCAGCCCCTCAAAACGAATGTCATCGACCGTATATGAGGTTGATGCATAAAGCGTTACAGGAGAAATCAATAGACCGGCGATGATACTCGTTTTCTTTAGCATGGAGGTGTCGTCTAAAAGATATTTGGCAATAGCAGATACCTGCTGGGAATAACAGTGTTCTTTCCGGCGGACAGAATATGACGTAACCTGAAATAACCTGAACGAGGCGCAGAATTGCACGCAATTATGACGAGAAAATGGAGAAAAAGTGGATGTTCGAGAATGTTCAAAAAAATTATTTTTAACGGAACCTTCCTTTAAAAACCAAGTCAGATAAGCATTTACTGGCAACATCAATGTTATTCATCCTTTCTGTTTTTTTAATTAAAAAAACAAAAAGCCCCCTTTCTCATTGGTTGAAAGGGGGAAAAGATCTTGTTAGGAATGATGCTCTCTGGGATAGACCAGGAACAGGGAGAAATTAACCTATAATCCCGTAGATAAAATGAAGAAATATTGAATATACCCTAAATAATTCGAGTTGCAGGACAAGGCACTCGTGCTTTGAACAGCGCTTGCGCTGGCCCCGAAGGGGCGAGGCCGCAGGCCGAGTAACGCGGCGACGCAGTGAGTTCCCAGGAGCTTACTCCAGTAAGTGACTGGGGTGAGCGACAAATCTGTCTGGAACAGATTTGAACGCCGTATCCCGGCGGCCCGAAGGGCGAGGCTCATGAATGAGCCGAGTAACAAAGCCAACGCACAAGCAACTTGAAGTATGACGGGTATAATTATGCAGCCCGGTTCCCATAGTGATGAAATGAGTAGATATCATGCCGCGAAATAAAATTCAGCTTTCGGTGCTTAACGAGCTGGTGCAATGGATAAAAAATAACCTTGAGAAGAAGCTCACGATGAATGCGCTGAGCCTGTTTTCTGGTTACTCGGAGTGGCATCTGTTTCGCCTTTTTCGCCACTATTTTAACATGTCACCAATGGAATATATTCGCCAGCAGCGGATGCGCTTATCCCTTGATTTATTAAAGGTTAAACCTGCTTTTCGCATCGTCGATATTTGTATTATGGCCGGCTACGAAGATATCAGCGCCTTTAACCGCACCTTTAAGAGGTATTATACCGTAACGCCAAGCCAGTTCCGCAGAAATCTGAGTATAACCTGATGAGGCTCCCCCTCCTCCGCATTGCTGCGGTTGGGAATGGGAGGGGGAAGAGGGACGACTTTAGAATGGAAATGGCAGGATGCCACTGTTAATCGTTTCCGGGATCAAGCAGACCCGATCAACAGGAACCAGTGTAAGCTGCTAAGTTGAATTAATTGTGTAGAGCCTATGGAGATTTTGTCATCATTTATATCAGCAACAATGTTACCCAAGCACTAAAATAAACCAGCCGGAATAGTCAAATATCCCGACTGGTGATTAACGGATAATTAGAAGTGCGTATTCACGCTGACATAAAACGTCCGTCCCGACTCATTATAGGTCTCTGCGCCTGCACCATACAGATAAGCGCCGGTCGTCGAGTTCCCCGTCGTCTGCGCATTACCGGCGCGGTAGTGGCGAATATCAAACAGATTATCCACTCCGCTGGTCAGGCTCAGGTTTTTATTTACATCCCAGGTCGCGCTAAGCCCGACAATGCTGTATGGACTCACTTCATTCAGCTCACTGCCGGACACGGCTTCACCCTTATAATTGAAGCGCTTCGGTTTCTGACGACCGTACCAGGTGAAGGTGCTCTGCAACGAGAGATCGTCGCGCACCTGCCAGCTAACGGTCGAGTTGAGCGTAAACTGCGGGATCACCGACAGGCGATCGCCAGTGGTCTTGTTCTTACTTTGCAGCATCCACGTCAGGTTGTTGCTCCAGTTAACCGTTTCACTCACCGGCAGGTTTAACGATCCTTCCAGCCCTTCAACCAGCGCCTTCGGTACGTTTTCCCACTGATAAATATTGGTGGTGCCGTTACTGGCCGTACTCACCGCCGAGTAGCCGGATTCTATCTTGTTGTGGTAGTCGTTACGGAAGTAAGTCAGCCCAGCCTGATAGCCGTCATGCTTGTACTCAAGGCCAATCTCTTTATTGACGCTGGTTTCTGCCTTCAGATCACTGTTTCCCATCAGGTAGCAGGCTGAGCTGCTGGCATAGCAGCCCTGACCGTTGCTGTACAGAATATAGTTCGGGTTAAGCTGGTAAAGATTCGGCGCTTTATAGGCACGGGCGATACCCAGTTTCAGCGTCCAGTCATCCGACAGCCCCTGCGACAGGTTCAGCGACGGGCTCCAGTTATTACCGACAATGCTGTGGTGGTCAAAACGCAGGGCTGGCGTCAGCATCGTGCTGTCGGTCAGCGCAATATTGTCTTCGGTAAACAGCGAGAAAATCTCGGCGCTGGAATATGGGCTGCGCCCGGTTGCTGAGATGCCGTCGATAGAGCCATAAGAAAGAGACTGAGTGGTCGACACGCCATCTTTCATTCGCTGCTGGTTCCACTCGGTGCCCAGCGTCAGATTCTGTTCGACCCCGAGGGTAAACGGAATATTCACCTCGCTGTGCAGCAGTACATCTGACAGGTCGATATCCGAAAATTCGCTGCTGGAGAAGATCCCTTCCGTCCCGCCAGCCAGCCCCTCGTTCATTCGCGAATTGCGGGTATGTTCATACTGAGCGTAGGTGTTGCTGGTCACGCCGTTATCCCAGCCGCCGGTCCACGTCACCCCGTAAGTCTGGCGATAGAGGCGGTTAGTCTCTTTGCCGTACATACTTTTCACCAACGTGCTGGTGTTAGTATTTTGCGTATCGCCAGCATACAGATTGCCCTGGCGGCTGTAGCCGGTTTCAAACTCCAGCGCCTGCATCGGCGCAAACTCCCAACGCAGCTTACCGTGGATATCTTTGTTCACAACGCCTTCGCGCCCTGCCGGATAAGAACCCGCATAGCTACCGGTTCGGGCAGCTTCATGGCCAGAGTTGATGTCCTGGGCATCGGCCTGAGTTTTGCTCAGATTTCCCCATAAATTAAAGCTGACCTCATCCGACAGCGGGCCGTTAAGGCTGAAGTTCGTACGCTTCGTCGACCCCTCTTTACGGTGCTGAGGAGCGTTCATATAGGTATTCCAGGAACCGTGCCACTCGCTGCTCGCCGGTTTAGTAACGATATTGACCACCCCGCCCATCGCGCCATTGCCGTAACGAGCCGCCGCAGGGCCACGAATCACATCAATATGGTCGATCATTTCCGCCGGAACCCAGCTGGTATCACCACGAGTATCGCGGTCGCCACGCCAGCCATAGCGTACGGAGTTACGGCTGGTCACTGGCTTACCATCGACCAGAATCAGAGTGTTTTCCGGCCCCATACCGCGTATATCGACCTGGCGGTTATTGCCGCGCTGACCACTGGTGGAGTTACCGGTAAGATTGACGCCCGGCTGGGTACGAATAAGTTCGGAGACATCGCGTGCAGGCGGGTGTTTACGGATTTCCTCAGAGGTAATGGTCGATACGCCAGGGGCTTGCAGAGTCTGCGCCGCTGCGGTAACTACCATCGTTTCGTCGTTATTTGCCGCGGCAGTCGCCGTATCGGCTTTCTTCGTTTCATTGGAAGTGCTACCGTCAGCGGCCTGCGCTGGCAGCGTCACTCCCCAGATAGCCATATGGATCAGCACGGCCAGCGAGTAGTGTGAATAATGTTTCATGGAATATGCCCTGTTTTCTTTTTTGCTGTCGGGGCACGCCTTCTTCATCAGTCAGATAAACAACGGTAATGACTTCCATGCATAGGGCAACGTCTCTGGTTTTGGCGTAGCAAAGCCTTCCCGTTTAAATATCGGGGTAGCAATAAAAATTTAGCGACCAAAATAGATCTATTGCACTGGCAAAAAAAGAAGAAATAAACGCGCCACGCTATTCTTTGATAGCGTTCGCCGAACAGCAGCAATAGGATTATTGTGCCACATAACGTTATTAGAAATGAGATTTATTATCAAGTTGATATTTATTTATCTGGCAAATGAATTAAAATAAACCAACAAAAACAGATAGATAATAAAAATAAACAAGATTTTAATTCATTGTAAAAATAAAAACATGAATCATATCCACATTAAAAAAACACAATTCAAACATATTATCTCCATAATTAATTAAATGGGTTTTATTTTATTATTTCAATATAAATACTGATCTTGTTAATTAATATCATAATTAAAATAGCAGATTTACCGAACCCCATACATGCTCTGCGGGCAGGCTAACAACCAGAAATTGACTAAAATAAGACAATCTCCCTGCGGAGTACCGCACCATGAACAGGTTGTCATTCTACCGTTACCTTGTCGGCTGGCTCGCCTGCCTTGCCGCCCTGCTATTCTTCACATCCGTTTACGCCGCTACTGAAAATAAACTGTCAGAACCAGAGGAACGCGAAGCTCTGGAGGTCAACGTTGACGACATGCTGCAGCCATGGAAGGGAGATTTACCAGGTATGCTCGACCGGCGAACGATTCGGGTATTAACCACTTACAGCAAAACCTTTTTCTTTATCAATAAAGGCACTCAGCGCGGCGCCACTCACGATATCTTTATGGAGTTTGAGCGCAGTCTCAACCAGAGCCTGGCAAAGGAGAAGAAGCTCAGACACCGTCATCTGAAGGTCCGTATCATCTTTGTCCCAGTTTCCCGCGACCAGCTCATCAGCGCGCTTAACGCCGGTAAAGGGGATATTATCGCCGCCAACCTGACGATTACGCCTGCACGTGAGCAGGAGATGACGTTTACCGCGCCTATCTACTCCCACGTTCAGGAGCTGCTGCTTTCCGGCCCCGGCGCCCCCAAAGTGGAAAACCTGCAACAGCTTTCCGGAAAAACGGTATTTGTACGTACTTCTTCAAGCTATTACGAAAGCCTGGTCGCCCTCAATGCCCGCTTTGCACAGCAATCACTGCCTCCCGTTATCATCAAACCGGCACCCGAAGCGCTGGAGGATGAAGACCTGATAGAGATGCTCAGCGCGGGCCTGATCCCATTGACCGTGGTCGATCGGCACAAAGCTCTATTCTGGAAACAGGTCTTCCCCAAAATTCAGGTTCATCAGGACATCGTTCTGCGCGACGAGGGCAATATCGGCTGGGCGGTACGTAGCAACAGCCCGCAGCTGCTCGCCTTGCTGAATAACTTTATCAATAAGAATCGCCATGGCAGCAAGCTGGGCAACACGATTCTGCTGCGCTATTTGAAGGATGCGCGATACGTTAAAAATGCGGCGGCGCAAAAAGAGCGGCGTAAGTTTCTGGAGATGGTCGAGATCTTTCGTAAGTACGGCGATCGCTACGACGTTGACTGGCTATTGATGGCGGCCCAGGGATATCAGGAGTCGCGGCTTAATCAGTCGGTGCGTAGTCACGTTGGCGCGGTTGGCGTTATGCAGGTAATGCCGAACACCGGCAGGGAGCTGAAGGTCGGCGATATTAAGCAGCTTGATCCCAATATCCATGCCGGGGTGAAATATATGCGCTGGATGATAGACCGCTACTACGGTGATGAGCCGATGACCCAGCTTGATAAGGCGCTGTTTTCCTTCGCCTCTTATAACGCGGGACCAGGGCGTATCGCACGCCTACGCGCCGAGACTAAAAAGCGCGGTTTTGACCCCAACGTCTGGTTTGGCAACGTAGAGTATCTGGCCGCCGAGAAGATCGGCTCCGAAACCGTCAGCTATGTCAGCAATATCTATAAGTATTACATCGCTTACCGGCTAATCGTGGATGAAATGGCGCGTAAGCAGCAGGCAACTGCGGAGTCAAAAAAAACAGGCCACCCCGGCAGTAAACACGCAAATTGTACCAGCCGCTCAGTAAACTACCGTTAAGCGGCTGCTTTTTAAAATAGAAAAAGCCCCAAACTGGGGCTTTTTCAAATATGTCGTCACAACATTTGATTTACAAAGCAAAACGGCGCACTTAGAACGGGATGTCGTCGTCAAAATCCATTGGCGGTTCATTAGAAGGTGCTGCCGGAGCCTGCTGCTGCGGACGAGACTGCGCGCCGCCGCTGAACTGGTTGCCGCCCTGCGGCTGCTGAGGCTGACCCCAACCACCCTGCTGCTGGCCGCCGCCTGCCGGTGCGCCCGCGCCCTGCTGACGACCGCCGAGCATTTGCATCGTGCCGCCAACGTTAACCACCACCTCGGTCGTGTATTTTTCCTGACCGGATTGGTCAGTCCATTTACGGGTACGCAGCTGACCTTCGATATAGACCTGAGAACCTTTACGCAGATACTCACCGGCGACTTCCGCCAGTTTGCCAAACAGCACAACGCGGTGCCATTCAGTCTGCTCTTTCATCTCGCCGGTCGCTTTATCACGCCAGGATTCGGAAGTAGCCAGCGTAATGTTGGCAACTGCGCCACCACTCGGCATGTAGCGTACTTCCGGGTCCTGGCCCAGATTACCGACGAGAATCACCTTGTTTACGCCTCTGCTGGCCATGTTTGTGTCTCCTGAATGCGTTTCTTAATAGTGTAAACGCGCGAGTGTACCATTTCCAGGTGGTCTTTTGATAGCTGCGAAGAAGCTTCCAGATATCTCTCGCGGTCTGACATTTTTACATATCCCATCGGAAAATGCATTCTAATACTGTATATTCAAACAGGTTAAATTGTGTCATAATTAGCCGTTTCTGCCGTTTGTCCTTCTAACAAACCAGGCAATCCGCGTATCTACCGGGAAAGGTGAATGGATAAGATCGAAGTTCGGGGCGCCCGCACCCACAATCTCAAAAATATCAACCTCGTTATCCCGCGCGACAAACTTATTGTCGTCACCGGGCTTTCGGGTTCAGGCAAATCCTCACTGGCTTTCGACACCTTGTATGCCGAAGGGCAGCGTCGCTACGTTGAATCGCTCTCCGCCTACGCGCGGCAGTTCCTGTCGCTGATGGAGAAGCCAGACGTCGATCATATTGAAGGGCTGTCGCCAGCGATTTCCATTGAACAGAAATCCACGTCCCACAACCCCCGCTCGACGGTAGGTACGATTACCGAAATTCACGACTACCTGCGTCTGCTGTACGCTCGCGTCGGCGAACCGCGCTGCCCGGACCACGATGTCCCGCTGGCGGCGCAAACCGTCAGCCAGATGGTCGACAACGTGCTCTCTCAGCCTGAAGGCCAGCGCCTGATGCTGCTGGCGCCAATCATTAAAGAGCGCAAAGGCGAGCATAACAAAACGCTGGAGAACCTCGCCGGACAGGGCTATATCCGCGCCAGGATCGATGGCGAAGTCTGCGATCTCTCCGATCCGCCGAAGCTGGAACTACAAAAGAAACACACCATTGAAGTGGTTATCGACCGCTTTAAAGTGCGCGAAGATCTCAGTACCCGGCTGGCCGAATCTTTTGAAACTGCGCTGGAGCTCTCCGGCGGCACCGCTATCGTCGCCAATATGGACGACCCGAAAGCGGAAGAGCTGCTGTTCTCCGCCAACTTCGCCTGTCCGATTTGCGGCTACAGCATGCGCGAGCTGGAACCGCGCCTGTTCTCCTTCAACAACCCGGCTGGTGCTTGCCCAACCTGCGATGGCCTCGGCGTACAGCAATATTTCGACCCTGAACGCGTCATTCAGAACCCTGAACTGTCGCTGGCGGGCGGGGCGATTCGCGGCTGGGATCGGCGTAATTTCTACTACTTCCAGATGCTGAAATCGCTGGCAGAACATTATGAATTCGATGTTGAAGCGCCCTGGGGCACGCTAAATGCCAACGTACAGAAAGTTGTCCTGTACGGCTCAGGCAAAGAGAATATTGAATTCAAATATATGAACGATCGTGGCGACACCTCAGTGCGTCGCCATCCGTTCGAAGGCGTGCTGCACAATATGGAACGCCGTTATAAAGAGACGGAATCCAGCGCAGTACGTGAAGAGTTAGCCAAATTCATCAGCAACCGTCCGTGCACCAGTTGCAACGGCACTCGTCTACGCCGCGAAGCACGACATGTATTCGTGGAAAATACGCCGCTGCCGACCATCTCGGACATGAGCATCGGCCACGCAATGGACTTCTTCAATAACCTGAAGCTCTCCGGCCAGCGCGCGCAAATTGCCGAGAAAGTGCTGAAAGAGATTGGCGATCGTCTGAAATTCCTCGTTAACGTCGGTCTGAATTACCTGACCCTTTCCCGTTCGGCGGAAACTCTTTCCGGCGGTGAAGCTCAGCGTATCCGCCTCGCCAGTCAGATCGGCGCAGGCCTGGTCGGCGTGATGTACGTGCTAGATGAGCCCTCTATCGGCCTGCACCAGCGTGATAACGAGCGCCTGCTCGGCACCCTGATCCACCTGCGTAATCTCGGTAATACCGTTATTGTCGTCGAGCACGATGAAGATGCCATTCGCGCAGCGGACCACGTGATTGATATCGGCCCTGGCGCCGGTGTGCACGGCGGCCAGGTCGTGGCCGAAGGTAAGCTGGAAGATATTATGGCGGTGCCGGAATCGCTGACCGGCCAGTTTATGAGCGGTAAACGCAAAATTGAGGTACCGAAACAGCGCGTACCCGCCAATCCGGAAAAAGTGCTGAAGATGACCGGCGCGCGCGGCAACAACCTGAAAGACGTGACGCTGACGCTGCCAGTGGGCCTCTTTACCTGCATCACCGGCGTATCCGGCTCGGGTAAATCGACGCTGATTAACGATACGCTGTTCCCGATCGCACAGCGCCAGCTTAACGGTGCAACCATCGCGGAACCCGCACCGTACCGCGACGTTCAGGGGCTGGAGCACTTCGATAAAGTCATCGACATCGACCAGAGCCCCATTGGCCGGACGCCGCGTTCCAACCCGGCAACCTACACTGGCGTCTTTACGCCGGTCCGTGAACTGTTTGCGGGTGTCCCTGAATCACGCTCGCGCGGCTACACGCCGGGACGTTTCAGCTTTAACGTACGCGGTGGTCGCTGTGAAGCCTGTCAGGGCGACGGCGTAATCAAAGTCGAGATGCACTTCCTGCCGGATATCTACGTGCCGTGCGACCAGTGCAAAGGCAAACGCTATAACCGCGAAACGCTGGAGATTAAGTACAAAGGCAAAACAATTCATGAAGTGCTGGATATGACCATCGAAGAAGCGCGGGAGTTCTTCGATGCCGTTCCGGCGCTGGCGCGTAAGCTGCAGACCCTGATGGATGTCGGTTTGACCTATATTCGCCTTGGTCAGTCGGCGACCACGCTCTCCGGCGGTGAGGCCCAGCGCGTGAAGCTGGCGCGCGAGCTTTCCAAGCGCGGGACCGGGCAGACGCTGTATATCCTTGATGAGCCCACGACCGGTCTGCATTTTGCCGATATTCAGCAACTGCTGGAAGTTCTGCACCAGCTACGCGACCAGGGCAACACCATCGTGGTGATTGAGCACAACCTGGATGTCATCAAGACGGCTGACTGGATTGTCGACCTTGGGCCGGAAGGCGGTAGCGGCGGCGGGGAAATCCTCGTTTCCGGTACGCCGGAAACGGTCGCCGAGTGCGAAGCTTCATATACTGCTCGCTTCCTCAAACCAATGCTGAAGTAATCTCATCTGCCTCTTCTCATCGCGGGAAGAGGCATCATTTCATCTCATTTTTCCTGCTGATATTTTGTGATTTGCAACCGGGCAGCATCTGTCATCAGATAGCGACCACGGCCATAAATTGCAGGATGCATCATGTCTTTAAAGCACGGATTTTATCGCTACACCCTCAGTGCAGCATTGTTTGTGATTACCGCCTGCAGCTGGGTGGGTAGCTACAACAGCTCTGCGCACCAGCAGTTACTTATGCTGGAACAGCTTCATTTGCAATTTATCAGCGATGCGGCGGCGGTACCGGTTGATAAGCCGTTGCTAAGACAAGAGGATATCCAGATTCGTCAGCTCTTCAGCCTGGCGTTAAGCGATAGCGATGCACTCAGGCTAAATAACCTGCACGTGCTGGAGCAAAACTACCAGCGGCTATATGCGCATATATCCAGCCGGGATACCGCGCTGACGCCTTTCGAAGCCGGCGTTCTGACGCAACAAACGGAGAATCTTTATCAGCAGGCCATCAACGGCGAACAACAGCGCTCAGGGAAATAAGTATGTCCAACATAGAAGAATTAAGCGCCCAATTCATCGGTACCGGTGTTAATACAACAGAGTGGTTGCAGCTGATAAAAGAGATCGTCAACGATGACGACAGCGGTATTCGCGACGCCGGGACACTCACGCTTCAGGCATTACAGGAGAATGCCCGCGGCTGGTTAACCCAGGACGACCTGATTTTATTGCTGCAAGGGCAGCGCGATATCGCCAGCATTCGCGCCAACAACGAGCGTATCGCAATGCAGACGCATCTTCAGTCCACGCTGCTTCGCCTGTTTGATATTACGCTGCTGGCGCTGCTGGGTAGAATTTGATGTTATGACAACAGCTTACGCTTGTTTTCGGGAAGCGTATCAAGCGCCTGCTGATATGAAGCATCAACGAGATAATAAATTTGAGAATCAGGCAGGGAGCCATCAAGAAACACCGTACTCCAGTGGGCTTTATTCAGATGTTTGCTGGGGCGAACGTCACGATGCTGTTGGCGCAACAGTTCCGCAAGCTCGGGGCTGGTCTTTAACGATACCGCAGGCCGATTGTCCTCTACCTCTTTTACCATCGCAAACAGTACGTCAGCCGCTTTTATCTGCGTCGCCTTCCAGTCGCTATGTACGCTTTGTTCCGCGCCCGGTTTCGCCATGCAGTACAGCAATAAATCCGAAATTGTCATTTTTATTCCCCCATAAGCGTCGCGATGATGTGGCGCGATCCGCCGTGAATACGATGTTCCCCTAACCAGATACCCTGCCAGGTCCCTAGCCTCACGCGCCCATCACGAACGGGTAGCATCAGCGATACGCCCAGCATCGACGACTTAATGTGCGAGGGCATATCATCAGGACCTTCATAATCGTGTTCATACGGCGCGTTATCCGGTATGGCATTAAGAAAATACTGTTCCATATCGTAGCGGACGGTCGGATCGCAGTTTTCGTTTAGCGTCAGGGAAGCCGATGTATGCTGGAGCAGCAAATGCAGCAGGCCAGTTTTTACCCGCGACAGTTCGCGGATTTGACCGAGAATTTCATCAGTGACCAGGTGAAAGCCCCGAGATTTCGGGCCTAACGTCAGGGTTTGCTGATGCCACATAAACAGCTCCTTTTACCAATGAATCTTCCTAAGTGTGCAGCAATAAGCGAAAAGGTAAAACCTCTGGCACATTATTTTGCACAAAAAAACGGCAGCGTACTGGCTACCGTTTTAGCGATGTATGATTAAGCCATCGGGCAGCTTAATATTCTGAATTCACAATCACCTCTTCCCCCTGAGCGCCCGCCATCGGCAGAGGCTTATAGGAGGAGTTTGATGCCCTCAGAATGCGGATCCCGCGCGCACCAACCTCGCGGGCAGCGGAGATATCGTTATCTGAATCGCCGTAGAAGATTTTAATGCCCTTCTCCTGCAGCCACTGCGTTTTGGTATTCTGGCCAGGTTTATCGCCTGCAAAAATAACCGGATTCATATTCGCGGCCGGGATGAGGAAATCATCCTGCAAGGTTTTAGATACCGTTTCAGTTTTGGTCTGACTGCGGCCAGTGACGAAAAAAACACTATCGCCGCGCTTCACGTGCATCGCAATCAACTGGCGAGCCACCTCTTTCGGCATACTGAATTCATCCCAGCCGTTGTTCATTTTTTCCCAGAACTCCGGGTTTTTTAGATAATCATCGCTGCCAGGAGAATAGGTTTTCTGCCCGCGCCAGAAGCCAGGGCTGGAAAACAGAACCGTATCATCAATGTCAAAGCCAACGGCCATCGGCTGACGCCCCAACAGGCTATTTTCAATCTGAGCCACGGAAACCCAGTGGATAGGCGCCTGTTCAGCGAGTTTCGCCATATTTGTGCCCGTCCACAGCGGCTGCGGAGTGGAGGCGCGTGCAACGACGGAGCTATTTAGCGTGAACAGTAAGCAGACGGCCCCAAAGGCCAGGGTGATCTTGCGCATATTTTTCCCTAAATAATCGAATCGTTATTATTTTCAATAATGTGTGTGCTTATTAATGCATCAAGACCTTAACCCCCACTGGCGCGGATAGGAAGGTTTTTCTACTCAGATGTCATATAAAAAGAGAATGATCACACTTCAGGAAGGGAATTGCCCTCGCCAAAATATTGGCAAGGGCAAAAGCGGTCAGTAAAAACTTATATTACGGCAGCAAATGCCTGCGCCACGCGCTGGACGTTTCGTGAATTCAGCCCCGCGACGCACATACGGCCGCTGGCTATCAGGTAGACACCAAATTCATCGCGCAGACGATCAACCTGGGCTGCGCTAAACCCGGTGTAGCTAAACATTCCGCGTTGCTTAAGCAGATAATCAAAATTACCGCCCGGCACCGTATCTTTGAGCACGTTAACCAGTTCCTGACGCATAGCCAGAATACGGGTACGCATCCCTTCAACTTCTGCCAGCCATGCAGCTTTCAGTTCGCTGTCGCCCAGAACCGTAGCAACCACCTGCGCGCCAAAGTTTGGCGGGCTGGAGTAGTTACGACGGACGGTCGCCTTCAGTTGCCCCAGCACACGACTGGCGGTTTCTGCGTCTTCACAAACGATCGACAAACCACCTACGCGCTCGCCGTACAGGGAGAAAATTTTCGAGAAGGAGTTGCTGACCAGCATTGGCATCCCGGCGTTCGCAATGGCGCGGATAGCGTAGGCATCCTCTTCGATTCCAGCACCAAAGCCCTGATAAGCGATATCCAGGAAAGGAATCAGATTACGCGCTTTCAGCACCTTAACCACTTCATCCCACTGAGCGTCACTGAGATCGGCTCCGGTCGGGTTGTGACAGCACGGATGCAGCAGCACAATATCGCGCTCCGGCAGCGTGTTAATTTTTTCCAGGAAATCCTCGAAACGCACGCCATTGGTTTCATCATCAAACCAAGGGTAAGTACTCACTTCGAATCCGGCCCCTTCAAATATGGCGATGTGATTTTCCCACGTCGGATCGCTAACCCATACGCGTGCCCCTGGGAAGTAACGTTTCAGGAAATCAGCGCCCACTTTCAGCGCGCCGGAACCGCCCAGCGTTTGAATAGAGGCTACGCGATTTTGCGCCAGCACTGGATGGTCAGCACCGAATAGCAGCGGCGCTATAGCGTGACGATAGGTATTAAGTCCTTCCATCGGCAAATAGAGCGAAGCGCCGTGCGGCTGGGCATTCAGGCGAGCTTCCGCTTCGGCAACCGCCTGTAGCTGTGGAATAATCCCGTCTTCATTGTAATAGAGACCGATGCTGAGATTTACTTTGTCACTACGCGGATCTTCTTTGAAACGCTCCATCAGGGAGAGAATGGGGTCGCCAGCGTAGGCGTCAACTTTCTGAAACACGTGATGTTTCTCCAGGTTTACATGAGGCAAGTCATAACACAATAAACCGGATGCGAAGGAAGATCGAGAGGATGTTGGTGGATAAAACGGACCAGAGAGGGTCTGACACAACAGAGTCGATGTCCTTCCCGGGTTGCGGCGTAAACGCCTTACCCGGGATACCCAACGGCACTAACCTGTAGCCGGGGAAAATAAAAATATGTAGAAATTAATCGACGTACTTCATCGACACCCGTGAAGTCAGGCGCGTGATAAGTTCGTAACCACTTACTTTTGTGATCTCAGCAATGCGCTCGACGGGCAAACCTTCACCCCAGAGCACAACCGGGTCGCCAGCTTTGTCCTGCGCTTGCGGCCCCAGGTCGACGCAAATCATATCCATCGCCACGCGCCCGACAATGGGGACTTCGCGGCCATTAACCAGCACCGGCGTTCCGGATGGCGCAGCACGCGGATAACCGTCGCCGTAGCCCATCGCGACGACGCCTAAACGCGTATCACGCTCGCTAATCCAGGTTCCACCATAACCAACCGGCTCACCGGTTTTATGCTCGCGGACCGCGATCAGGCTGGAGGTCAGGGACATGACCGGCTGGCAGCCAAAATCTGCACCAGTAGACTGATTTTCCAGCGGCGATACGCCGTAAAGAATGATCCCCGGACGCGCCCAGTCGAAGTGCGACTGCGGCCACAGCAGAATCCCACCAGACGCGGCGATAGAGCGCAGCCCCGGTTTACCCTCTGTGAAAGAAGTAAAGATATCCAGCTGACGTTCAGTCGCACCGCACTCAGGCTCATCCGCCCGAGCAAAGTGGCTGACGACGTTGACCGGCTGGCGGACGTTTTTGCACTGGCTAAGGCGCTGATAAAAAGCCTCTGCCTGTTCCGGCAGAACGCCGAGTCGATGCATCCCGGTATCCAGCTTCATCCACACGGTCACGGGTTCGGGTAAATCAGCCTCTTCCAGCGCCGCCAGCTGTTCCGGGCTATGTACCGCCGTCTGCAGGCGCTGGGCGGAGATCACCGGCAGATCGGCGGCCTCAAAGAAACCTTCCAGCAACAGGATCGGCTGGGCGATGCCGCCCGCGCGCAGGCGCAAGGCCTCTTCGAGACGGGCGACGCCAAAGGCATCGGCGTCAGGGAGCGTTCGCGCGGTCTCAAGAAGACCGTGTCCGTAAGCGTTCGCTTTCACCACCGCAACCAGTTTGCTGGCAGGCGCCAGTTCGCGTAGACGTTGCAGGTTGTGTCGCAGAGCGCGGCGGTTAATGACTACAGTTGCCGCTTGCATTTGAATTCCTTGGGTTATTTGTCTCAAATTTGGCGTTATTGTTGCAGCGAGTTTGGGTGCGGCCAGCGCGCAGCCACCGGAGCGTACTGAAGTACGTGAGGATGGCGAGCACTGCCCAATCCCAAAATCGCAAATAAAATAGCCAAATTACTTACTCGTCGTCGTATTGTGGACCGGCATAGTTATCAAAGCGCGACCACTGACCGTTAAACGTCAAACGTACCGTCCCGATGGGGCCGTTACGCTGTTTACCAATAATAATTTCGGCGATGCCTTTTAAATCACTGTTCTCGTGATACACCTCATCACGATAGATAAACATGATTAAGTCAGCATCCTGCTCGATGGAGCCGGATTCACGCAGGTCCGAGTTGACCGGGCGCTTATCCGCACGCTGTTCCAGAGAGCGGTTAAGCTGCGACAGTGCGACCACCGGGACATGCAGTTCTTTGGCCAGCGCCTTCAAAGAGCGGGAAATTTCGGCGATTTCCAGAGTACGGTTATCGGAGAGCGACGGCACGCGCATCAATTGCAGGTAGTCGATCATGATAAGACCGATACCATCATGTTCACGGGCAATACGGCGCGCGCGGGAGCGCACTTCCGTTGGCGTCAGGCCGGAGGAGTCATCAATATAGATGTTGCGTTTTTCCAGCAGGATCCCCATGGTGCCGGAAATCCGCGCCCAGTCTTCGTCATCCAGCTGACCGGTTCGAATACGAGTCTGGTCAACGCGCGACAGCGAGGCCAGAGAACGCATCATAATCTGTTCCGAGGGCATCTCAAGACTGAAGATTAAGACCGGCTTATCCTGCAACATCGCCGCGTTTTCAACGAGGTTCATTGCAAAGGTCGTCTTACCCATTGATGGACGCGCGGCGACGATTATCAGGTCCGACGGCTGAAGACCGGCGGTCTTTTTGTTGAGATCGTCATAGCCGGTGTTAACCCCGGTAACGCCGTCATGCGGCTGTTGAAATAGCTGCTCAATACGCGCGACTGTGGCATCCAGCACGTCGGCGATATTTTTGGGGCCTTCATCTTTATTGGCGCGGCTTTCGGCGATCTTGAAGACTCTGGACTCAGCCAGATCGAGCAGATCTTCACTGGTGCGGCCCTGTGGATCGAAACCCGCTTCGGCAATCTCATTGGCTACCGAGATCATTTCGCGTACTACCGCCCGTTCGCGAACAATATCGGCGTATGCGCTGATGTTCGCTGCACTTGGCGTATTTTTCGATAATTCCGCCAGATAGGCGAATCCGCCGACGCTGTCCAGTTGCCCCTGACGCTCCAGCGATTCCGCGAGCGTAATCAGGTCAATCGGGCTTCCCGACTCCTGCAGGCGCGCCATTTCGGTAAAAATATGGCGATGCGGGCGGGTATAAAAATCTTCCGAAACAACGCGTTCGGCAACGTCGTCCCAGCGTTCGTTATCCAGCATTAAACCGCCCAACACCGACTGTTCCGCTTCAATCGAGTGCGGCGGGACTTTCAACCCATCGAGCGGATAGTCTCGCACGCGGGGTTCAGTCTGTGGTTTGTTGAAGGGTTTATTTCCTGCCATAGTGAATGGAGTTACCGAGATAGTGAATGGGTCGAAAGATTACCACATTTATGGAGGAAGCATGGCAACACGAATTGAATTTCACAAGCACGGAGGGCCTGAAGTTCTGCAAGCGGTGGAGTTCACGCCGAAGGATCCGGCAGAGCACGAAATTCAGGTAGAGAATAAGGCCATTGGCATCAACTACATCGATACCTACATCCGCAGCGGCCTCTACCCGCCGCCATCATTGCCGAGCGGACTGGGCACCGAAGCCGCGGGTATAGTGAGTAAAGTCGGCAGCGGCGTGAAGCATATTAAAGCTGGCGATCGGGTGGTCTACGCGCAATCAGCGCTGGGGGCCTATAGCTCCGTGCACAACGTCCCCGCCGATAAAGCCGCGATTTTGCCGGAGGCTATCTCTTTCGAGCAGGCAGCAGCTTCGTTCCTGAAAGGGCTAACGGTCTACTATCTGCTGCGTAAAACCTACGAAATCAAAGCGGGTGAGACATTCTTGTTTCATGCAGCGGCCGGTGGCGTTGGGCTGATCGCCTGCCAGTGGGCAAAGGCGCTGGGGGCTAAACTCATCGGTACCGTCGGCAGCGCGCAAAAAGCCGAACGCGCCAGACAAGCCGGAGCCTGGCAGATCATTAACTACCGCGAAGAGAATATCGTCGAGCGCCTGAAAGAGATAACCGACGGTAAGAAAGTCCACGTCGTTTATGATTCAGTCGGTAAAGATACCTGGGAAGCCTCTCTTGACTGCCTGCAACGTCGAGGATTGATGGTGAGCTTCGGCAACTCTTCTGGCCCGGTGACTGGCGTAAATCTTGGGATCCTCAACCAGAAAGGTTCACTGTATGTGACACGCCCTTCTCTGCAAGGCTATATCACCACTCGTGAAGAGCTAACGGAAGCCAGCAACGAGCTGTTCTCGCTGATCGCCAGCGGCGTGATAAAAGTGGATGTGGCAGAGAGCCAGAAATATGCATTAACCGATGCCAGACGCGCGCATGAGGTGCTGGAAAGCCGGGCGACGCAGGGTTCGAGCTTGCTGTTGCCATAGTTATGGCTTTTCCCTAAATAATTCGGGCTACAGGAAGATGGTAAGTGAATGAATCCCCAGGAGCTTACAACAGTAAGTGACTGGGGTGAATGACAAATCTGTCAGGAACAGATTTGAACGCCGCAAAGCGACGGCCCGTAAGGGCGAGTCTCATGGATGAGACGAGTCACTCAGCAACCAACGCCCCTGTAGCCTGAAGTATGACGGGAAAAGAAGAAAAGTTTAGGGCTTCCACATGGGAAGCCCTTACTTTTTTTTGTTCGGCTGTATGTAGGGTACAGCTCGATGAATTCGTTAACGCGCTAATAGTGACAGATTTAATAAGCAAAGCCTACGCTGTTTTATGCAAAAATCTTCAGGTTGTGACATACCGCTCAATACCTTAGTAACGCCAACGGTTATTACCGCGATAACGACTCTCGGTTGGCGATTTTATCGCCCGAATCACCCACACCACGACAATCGCTAACAGCAACCACGGCAGCAGTTTAATCATTAACGCGAACAGGCCGCCGACAAACATCAGCGCGGTCGCTACGATAATCGCAGCAATAATTCCCAGTAATGAAACACCGGTGACCAACAGCATGACAAAAAAGCCAATAACAAATAAGAGTTCCAGCATCGTCTTCTCCCCAAAGAAATTTCTACATTGCTTTATGGGTATTACAAAAAACGTGCCAAACATAAATTATTGAATCAAAAGAAAAATACCCCGCTAAATAAAAGCAGGGCGTGGTGAATTTGACCAGGTTTTAGTGAAAAAATTAACGCTTGTCGGCAACCAGCTTCAGCGCCTGCTCCAGCACATTAATATCGGCACCGGCTTTATGCGCATTTTCGCTCAGGTAGCGACGCCACTGGCGCGCGCCAGGGATCCCCTGAAACAGCCCCAGCATATGACGCGTCACGTGACCGAGGTAGGTGCCGTTGCTGAGTTCACGTTCAATATAGGGGTACATCGCGCGAACCACGGCAACCGGGTCGGGATCGATGCCTTCAATGCCGAAAATTTCCCGATCGACTGCAGCCAGAATACCCGGATTCTGATAGGCCTCACGCCCCACCATCACACCGTCCATATGCTCAAGATGCTGCTTTGCCTCTTCCAGAGACTTAATACCGCCGTTGATCGCCATGGTCAGATGTGGAAAATCGCGCTTAAGCTGGTAAACGCGCGGATAATCCAGCGGCGGGATCTCGCGGTTCTCTTTCGGACTTAGGCCGGAAAGCCAGGCTTTACGCGCATGGATGATAAACATCTCGCACTCGCCTTTCCCGGAAACCGTTTCGATAAAATCACACAAAAATTCGTAGCTATCCTGGTCGTCAATGCCAATACGGGTTTTAACCGTCACCGGGATGGAAACCACATCGCGCATCGCTTTAATGCAGTCGGCAACCAGTTGAGCATTACCCATCAGACAGGCGCCAAACATACCGTTCTGCACGCGGTCGGACGGACAGCCAACGTTCAGGTTAATCTCATCATAGCCGCGGGCTTGCGCCAGCTTCGCGCAGTGCGCCAGCGCCGCCGGATCGCTACCGCCCAACTGTAGGGCGACCGGATGTTCTTCTTCGCTATAGGCCAGATAGTCGCCTTTACCGTGGATAATCGCGCCGGTAGTCACCATTTCAGTGTACAGCAGCGTATGACGCGACAGCTGGCGCAGAAAATAGCGGCAGTGTCTGTCGGTCCAGTCGAGCATCGGCGCGATGGAAAAACGGTGAGCAGCAAAAGCAGTAGGCGTTGATTCTGACATCATGGCGAATAAATAAGCATCCGGGTAAAAAGGGGCGCTACTATAGCACAAAGATAAACCACTGGCGCATAGCGTCGGCGCTCACCTTTTCTATCCGGCAATAAACGCTATTTTTTCCGCGGCTTCCCGTCATGCGGGCCAAAAAACTGCGGCGGATGGTCGACCCAACGATCCTGACGCGTAGCCGCATAGCCGGGGTTTAGCGGATAGTAGATACGGTTGAATTTCTTGTTTGCCTCGCCAACCACAAGCAGACGAACCTCCTGCTCGGTATTATTAAGGAAGGTGTGGCAAATCCCGGTTCCGGCAGGAAAACCGACGCTATCCCCCGGTTCAAGCTTCCAGAGATAGCCGTTGATCCATACTTCAGGATATCCGTCGAGCACGTAGATAAACTCTTCTTCATCGCTTTCCGCATGCGGATAAGAGGTACGACGACCGGGGGGCAAGCGCTCATGATGGATCCCCAGGCGGTTCAAGCGCAGACCGCGCGCCAGCGGCGCACCAATGGAGAAAAGCTCAGTACTGTCGGGATAGGTGGAATCATCTGCACCTTCCAGTTCGCGCCAGTGTCGAATGCAATCAGGTCGTTTCATCGTTTTCTCCCGAAAATGAGATGCATCAGGTATAGCACACGCCGCAGGGTCTCGGCGTTTTACCTGTATCGTGATAAAGTAACAGTTTCATATTCACGCAACCAGAGGACGCTCATGGATAAGACCACTTCGCAACAAATGTTAGCGCATGCTGAAAAGCTCTGCGCGCAGCGTGGCGTGCGCCTGACCCCGCAGCGCCTTGAAGTATTGCGTTTGATGAGCCTGCAGCAAGGGGCAATTAGCGCCTACGATCTGCTCGATCTCCTTCGTGAAAAAGAACCTCAGGCTAAACCCCCAACGGTATACCGGGCGCTGGAGTTTTTACTCGAGCAAGGGTTTGTGCATAAAGTAGAATCCACCAACAGCTATGTGCTGTGTCACCTGTTCGATCAGCCGACCCATAGCTCAGCGATGTTTATCTGCGACCGCTGCGGCGTTGTCAAAGAAGAGTGTGCGGAAGGCGTAGAAGATATTATGCATACGCTGGCGGCAAGAATGGGATTCGCCCTGCGCCACAACGTGATTGAAGCGCACGGCCTGTGCGCCGCCTGTGTTGAAGTTGAAGCCTGCAGTACGCCGGGCCACTGCCATCACGATCATACCATCCAGATTAAAAAGAAAGCCCGCTGAGGCGTTAGCCGCAGCGGGAATCAAGGGTGTATACCCGTCATACTTCAAGTTGCATGTGCGTTGGCTTTGTTACTCGGCTCATCCATGAGCCTCGCCCTTCGGGGCCAGCGCAAGCGCTGTTCAAAGCATGAGTGCCTTGTCCTGCAACTCGAATTATTTAGGGTATAAATCGTTAGAACAGGCAATAACAGTGGGTTAAAACACGATATTTTCGCTACCAGCGATAATCGTTTTTAGTTTCCCAATCCTTCACTTCTTTCTCGGCCTGGTCTTTGGCGTATCCATAGCGTTCCTGAATTCTGCCGACCAACTGATCACGCTTACCCTCGATGACGGTCATATCATCGTCGGTAAGTTTGCCCCATTGTTCCTTTGCTTTACCTTTCAGCTGTTTCCAGTTACCGCCGATTTCGTCTTTATTCATCATGCATTCCTCATCGTTCGGTGATAGTTCGGTGAATGAACAGCCCGCTGTGTGCCGGACATGACTTAACTATAGATGAGTATTCTGGGTAATATTTATTATTCGGAATCTTTAACCATTATAACAATAAAATGCACTACGAAAACCAGGTCCCACGCTGCCAGTGCCGCCGCCAGATAACCGCCAGGGATGCGCCACGCAGGGCAAGAAACACCGTCAGCGCCAGCCATAGCCCATGGTTGCCGAGAACCGGCACCGTCATTAGCGTCAGGGCAAATCCCGCTGCGGCCACCGCCATGCTATTACGCATCTCCGCACCGCGCGTCGCGCCGATAAACATGCCGTCCAGCAGGTAACACCAGACGCCAATGACCGGTAGTATCATCTGCCAGACCAGATAGCGGTCGGCAAGCTGCTGCAGCGAAGGTAGCGACGTCAGCAAAGCAATTATCTGCTCTCCAGCGAGGCCGTAAATCAGCGCAAACGCCAGTGCCACCATTCCCGACTGACGGCAGGCTGCGCGCCAGACCTCAAGCAGTTGGCTATCGTCGCGCGCACCGTAGGCCTGCCCTGAGTGCGCTTCGACGGCATAAGCAAAACCGTCCAGCGCGTAGGCGGTAAAGGTCAGCATCGTCATCAGCACCGCATTGACCGCCACCACATCGGTGCCAAGACGAGCGCCAAAAACCGTCACCGCCCCGAAACAAAGCTGTAGCAGCAGTGAGCGCAGCATAATGTCGCGATTCAGCGCCAGCAGGCGACGTATATCACCGCGCCAGGCGTTTTTCAGCATCGACAGAGAGACGCCGCGCAGGACCAGCACGCGCCTTGCCATCAGCAGGCCAATAAAGAAAGTGGCGTATTCTGCCGTGACCGTTGCCAGCGCCGCCCCCTGCACGTTCATATGCAGGCCCATCACCAGCCATACATCGAGCACAATGTTAAGAACGTTGCCGACCACCAGCAGGATCACCGGCGCTCTGGCGTACTGCACACCCAGCAGCCAGCCCAGCAGGACCAGGTTCGCCAACGATGCCGGAGCGCTTAACCAGCGGATTTCAAGGAAGCGCCGGGCCTGTTCAAGCACGGCTTCACTGCCGCCGACAATATGCAACGCCAGGTTTATTAACGGGATCCTGAAGAGAACAATCGCTATCCCTGCGATCAGCGCCAGGCCCAGCGGCTGCACCAGCGCGCGCGCCAGCCGCTGCGGATCTTTTGCGCCATAGGCCTGCGCCGTCAGCCCGGTGGTGCTCATTCGCAGGAACAAAAGCAGCATGAAGAGGAAACTGGTTGCCGTCGCGCCAACTGCCACACCGCCCAGATAAACCGGGCTGTCCAGATGACCAATAACGGCGGTATCCACCAACCCCAGCAGCGGGACGGTGATATTGGAGAAGATCATGGGCAGCGCTAAGCGCCACAGGGCTTTGTCAGCGGCGTTAAAAAGCATGAGAGAAGAGCCCGAATGAGGAAAAACAGCGCGGCACCATATATGAGAGGATAATGCCGCGAGATGAAGAGATTATTGCCAGTTGCCGTTGCGAATTACGCCGACGGCCAGCCCTTCAATGGTAAAATTCTGTTCGCGCAAATCCACCACAATCGGTGAAAATTCGCTATTTTCAGGCAGCAGTTCGACGACGTTACCCTGTTTTTTCAGACGCTTGACGGTCACTTCTTCATCGATGCGCGCCACAACCACCTGACCGTTACGCACGTCCTGAGTTTTATGTACCGCCAGCAGGTCGCCATCCAGAATACCGATGTCTTTCATCGACATACCGCTAACGCGCAGCAGAAAATCGGCGTTCGGCTTAAACATGGCAGGATCGACCTGATAGTGGCCTTCGATATGCTGCTGCGCCAGCAGCGGCTCGCCTGCCGCAACGCGGCCGATGAGCGGCAGGCCCGTTTCTTCTTCCGTCAGCAGACGAATACCGCGGGAGGCACCGGAAACGATCTCGATTGCGCCTTTACGCGCCAGCGCTTTCAGGTGCTCTTCCGCCGCGTTTGGGGAACGGAACCCCAAGCGCTGAGCAATTTCCGCACGCGTCGGCGGCATGCCCGTCTGGCTGATATGATCCCGAATGAGATCAAACACCTCTTGCTGCCTGGTCGTTAACGCTTTCATTCCGCCCCCTGGGTGTATATACAGTTATGCTGTGAGTATATACAGCTAACGGTGATTTTGGAACCACATTTCACACAAAAATCAGGAGTTTCTTTCCGTTTTGCGAGCAGCTACGGCTGTCTTAGCGGTAATTCGCCCACAATAGCGTTCCCCAGGTCATCAACGCGATGATAATCGCCAGCAGCACCGCTGCAGACCCCATATCTTTGGCCCGCCCCGAAAGCTCGTGATGTTCCGGGCCAATACGGTCAACAACCGCTTCAATCGCGCTATTGATGATTTCAACTATCATCACTATCAGGACCGAGCCTATCAGCAGAACTCGTGTGATGGCATCGACGTCTAACCAGCAGGCTATCGCCACGGCAATAATGGCCGCGATACCTTCCTGACGAAATGCGGCCTCATTGACCCACGCTGCACGGAACCCTTTCCAGGAATATCCTGCCGCTTTAATAATTCGGGTTAACCCAGTGGTATTATTGGCCATCAAACGAACCTTTTTATGTAAATGACGTCAATGAGTGTACGCGTTTGCCGCGTTACAACGGAAATTATGCGCACTTTCTGTTATTCTTGCCGCGCATTTGCATGATTAACCAGAGGCTTCACATCGTCTATGTCTGGCTGGCAACGAATTTACTATAAATTACTGAATTTACCATTAAGGGTGCTGGTAAAAAGCAAGTCAATTCCGGCAGAACCTGCTCAGGAATTAGGCCTGGATACTTCGCGCCCCATTATGTACGTCCTGCCTTACAATTCGAAGGCGGACCTGCTGACGCTGCGCGCTCAATGTCTGGAGCATGATCTACCGGACCCGCTTGAGCCGCTGGAAATCGATGGCGCCCTGCTTCCGCGCTACGTATTTATCCACGGCGGGCCACGCGTATTCACCTATTACACGCCGAAAGAAGAGTCCATCAAGCTATTTCACGACTATCTGGATCTGCACCGCAATCATCCTGACCTTGACGTGCAGATGGTGCCCGTTTCGGTGATGTTCGGCCGCGCGCCGGGGCGTGAAAAAGGCGAGGTTAATCCTCCTCTGCGCATGCTCAACGGCATTCAAAAATTCTTCGCCGTTCTGTGGCTGGGCCGCGACAGCTTTGTGCGTTTCTCGCCTTCGGTCTCTCTGCGCAAGATGGCGGACGAACACGGGACCGATAAAACTATCGCCCAAAAGCTGGCCCGCGTGGCGCGTATGCACTTCGCCCGTCAGCGGCTGGCCGCCGTCGGCCCGCGCCTGCCAGCGCGTCAGGATCTGTTCAATAAACTGCTGGCGTCAAAAGCCATTGCTCGCGCGGTAGAAGACGAAGCGCGCAGTAAAAAAATCTCCCACGAGAAGGCGCAGCAAAACGCTATCGCCCTGATGGAAGAGATAGCAGCAAACTTCTCCTATGAGATGATCCGCCTGACCGACCGCGTGCTGGGCTTCACCTGGAACCGTCTCTATCAGGGCATTAACGTCCATAACGCCGAGCGCGTGCGCCAGCTGGCGCATGAAGGCCACGAGATAGTCTATGTTCCGTGCCACCGCAGCCATATGGACTATTTGCTGCTCTCTTACGTCATTTATCATCAGGGTCTGGTACCGCCGCATATCGCCGCCGGTATCAACCTGAACTTCTGGCCTGCCGGGCCGATCTTCCGTCGCGGCGGCGCGTTCTTTATTCGCCGTACGTTCAAGGGTAATAAGCTCTATTCAACGGTATTCCGCGAATATCTCGGCGAACTGTTCAGTCGCGGCTACTCGGTGGAGTACTTCGTTGAAGGCGGACGTTCACGTACCGGTCGTCTGCTGGATCCGAAAACCGGCACTCTGTCGATGACCATTCAGGCTATGCTGCGCGGCGGTAATCGTCCAATCACTCTGGTACCGATTTATATCGGCTACGAGCACGTGATGGAAGTGGGTACCTACGCCAAAGAGCTGCGCGGGGCGACGAAAGAGAAAGAGAACCTGCCGCAGATGTTGAAAGGCCTCAGCAAGCTGCGCAACCTGGGCCAGGGCTACGTTAACTTCGGCGAGCCGCTGCCGCTAATGGCTTATCTGAACCAGCATGTTCCGGACTGGCGCGAAGCTATCGATCCTATTGAAGCCGTTCGTCCGTCATGGCTGACGCCGACGGTGAATAACATCGCCTCGGATCTGATGGTGCGCATCAACAGTGCCGGCGCGGCAAACGCCATGAACCTGTGCTGTACCGCGCTGCTGGCATCGCGTCAGCGTTCTCTGACCCGCGAACAGCTCACCGAACAGCTGGAGTGCTATCTCGCCCTGCTGCGCAATGTGCCTTACTCGCCGGATGCGACCACACCAACGGCCTCGGCCAGCGAGCTTATCGACCACGCGCTGCAGATGAACAAGTTCGAAGTCGAGAAAGACACCATTGGCGATATCATCATTCTGCCGCGCGAGCAGGCGGTACTGATGACTTACTACCGCAACAATATCGCCCATATGCTGGTGATGCCGTCGCTGTTGGCCGCCATCGTCACCCAGCATCGTCGTATTACCCGTGCTGAAATATTGCGCCATGTCGAGATGTTCTATCCGTTCCTGAAGGCCGAGCTGTTCTTGCGCTGGGAGGAAGCCGAACTGGCGGGTGTCGTCGATGCACTGATTGCCGAAATGCAGCGTCAGGGGCTGATCGCCGTAAACGACGATGAGGTGAGCGTTAATCCATCTCACGCACGGTCTTTACAGCTGCTGGCCGCAGGCGCGCGCGAAACGCTGCAGCGCTACGCTATTACCTTCTGGCTGCTGAGCGCTAATCCGTCAATCAACCGCAGCTCGCTGGAAAAAGAGAGCCGCACCGTGGCACAGCGCCTGTCCGTGCTGCACGGCATCAATGCGCCAGAGTTCTTCGATAAAGCGGTATTCAGTACGCTGGTGTTGACCCTGCGTGACAAAGGCTATATCAGTGATACCGGAGATGCCGAACCAGAAGAAACGTTGAAGATCTACCGCATGCTGGCAGTGCTAATTACGTCCGATGTGCGTCTAACGATTGAAAGCGTTACTCAGGATGAAGCGTAACGTTTGAAGAAAACTCCCGGCTAAGGCGTTTACGCCGCAAGCCGGGTAAACCACAAACTACTGCATATACCCCATCGCCAGGCCAAGAAACAGCACCAGTCCCACGTAGTTATTGTTTAAAAACGCCTTAAAGCAGTCGTCGCGCTCACGTTTAAATATCAGCTTCTGCTGCCAGACAAACAGCGCTGCGGCGATAAACAATGACCAGTAATACTCCCAGCCCAGACCGCTCAGCCAGCCCACTACCGCCATCAGCGCCAGTACCGCCACCTGTAAAATCCCAATAATTAAACGGTCGTTGTCGCCAAACAGAATCGCCGTCGACTTAATGCCAATCTTCACGTCATCATCGCGGTCGACCATTGCATACTGGGTATCGTAGGCCACCGCCCACAGAATATTGGCGAGAAACATCAGCCAGCAGCTCAGCGGCAGGGATTCGCTCACCGCTGAAAACGCCATCGGAATCGACCAGCCGAACGCCGCGCCCAGCACCACCTGCGGCAGGTGGGTGTAGCGTTTCATAAACGGATAGACCCAGGCCAGCGCCAGAGCGGCAACCGACAGCAGAATGGTCATCGTGTTTAAGGTCAGCACCAGCAGGAACGAGAACAGCACCAACACAACAAACAGCGTTCGCGCCTCTTTCTCGGTCACATCGCCGCTCGGCAGCGGGCGGCGGGCAGTGCGCTTAACGTGGCCGTCAAACTTGCGATCGGCATAGTCATTTACCACACAGCCTGCGGCGCGCATCAGCCAGACGCCGGCGACAAAAACGGCGAGGATCCACAGCGGCGGTATCCCCGGCGTTGCCACCCACAGCGCCCACAGCGTCGGCCACAGTAGCAGCAGCGCGCCGATCGGTTTGTCAGTACGCATCAGGCGGTGAAACGCCAACAGCTTGTTCTGCGTCAGACTCCACTCCATTTTATTTTCCTCTTAATACAACGGTGATGCAGGCAAAAACAGTTCCGTCAGCAGCAGCGGCTTGCCGCTCAGTCGGAGGCGGGAACGACGCCCCCAAAGCTCTGCATTACGACCAATTTCAATAAAGTCACGGGTTAGCGTAGATGACGTAAAAAGATAGCGGCCCAGCGGAGTTTTTCCCAGCTGTTGCAGCGCCAGCTCGGGGCCGCTGAGCGTCGACTCAGGCACGACAGTGCGACCGGCCAGCCAGGGTTCATCATTGGCGCAAAGGATAATTTCCCGCAGCCAGTAGCGGGGTTCATCCGGCAGCAGAGGCTCTTCACCTGCCAGCGCTTCACGTCCAACAAAGCCTTCGTTAACCATGATGACGCTCACTTTTTTCCTCTGCTGCTCAAAGCGTTTGGTCATTGAGTCTTCCAGCAGTAGCCAATCGCGCAGATGCGCGTCCAGCAAGGGCATTGCGGCAAAATAACGCAGCGCACGCAGTTGCGTAAGCGCAGGATGTGGCATGCCTGAATCTCCGGTACATAACGAGCAGGTATTGTATCGCAGAATGGGACAAGGAGGGCGGGCAAACGTCAATATACGATCATCCGCGCAACAGCCGTGCAACAGCGGCCGCCGCGCGATAAAAAAAAGTGCGCCCGAACGGGCGCACCTAAAGGCTGTGCCTAAACATCAGCATTGTGGGGAGACGGTCACCCCTTGCCTTTTACACTGCTGATAAAGGTGGAACGAGCAGACTTCGAGCCAAGACGTTCAGCTTCGTTCATCAATTTCAGGGCCTTATCAATATCGCCTTTCGCGACAGCCTGTTTGATACCGTTGTTGAAGTAGGTTTCAGTATCATCAAGCATCGGCTCACTTTTCGCCACCGGGGCTGGAGCCGGAGCGGCGACAGGCGCTGCGGTATTACCGACGGTCACCGGGCCATTGCCGGAGGAGCCAAACAGAGGACCCACCAGCACGCTGGAGCCGCTATTGGTTTTCACTTTTAGCTTCAGCACGCCATCGGTGGTATGTCGGGCAATCGGGTCCGGAATATCCGGTACAGCATTGCCTGCGCCTTTAGCGTAAGCTTTTGCCGGATCCAGCAGGGTAGTCGTTTGTTGTAAATCTTTTTCCGTCGTAAAGACCAGCACATACAGCTTCTGCTGCCCTAACGCTGGGGTCAGACGCATTACGCCTTCAAGCCGATCCGCCGTCATTACGCCAGGCTGCTGGTAGGTAAAGTAGCTGCTGGGGAAGAACGCGGATGGCGTCATATTCTGGTCAAGAATCAGTACGTTTGGCGCAAAAATCTGTTTTTGCTTATTCACTTCGCTACTCAGCGTCAGCGTCAATTCGCCGATATTCGCCGGAACGCTCCAGGCCGCTACCGGGCCGGAGATACCAGCAACATCTAAACGTTGCCCTCCGGTAACTAAATCAACGGACTGCGTTTTAGATTGGTCGACTGGCGTCCAGACTAGCTGCTGTAGCGCAGCGCCAGGAATTGTGGGGGCAGCGCTGGTGTTTTGCGGGACAAAGTTGACGTCGGCAAGGCTAATCCCCGGCGCACATGCCAACATCCCTGCGGATAAGCACAGAGCGACGAGAGTTTTCTTCATTTTCATTGTTCTCACCTCGGATAGCATAGGTTTAGCGGTGGCCAGGCAATAGCGCGCTAATCCTGAATAATCAGGAGGGGCAGATGCCCCTCCGTGTCATTACATGATTACGGTGGCGTTACCACCAAACTTCCATCTGCGCGCCGAAGGTCACTTCGCTATCGTTACCGCGGCTGTTAGTCAGGAGACCATTACCGCTGCTGTCTTTAGTTTGCAGACCAGAGGTGTTGCTATTACCCCAGTTTTCATCCCATTTCGCGTAGGTGGCGAAAATACGGATTGCCGGACGGGACCAGACGCTGTTACCCGCCTGCCATTGCTGAGCCAAGGTAATTTTGTACTGGTTGTTGTTTTCGCTGGTACGCTGAGATTTCACGTTGTCGTAACCGACTTCCAACTGGGTGCTCATGATCGGCGTCCATTTGTACATCGGACGAACACCGACGGTGTACCAGGTAGAACCATTGTTGCTATCCAGATCCACATCCTGGTACATCGCAACGTACATCAGGCCCCAATCATCATTGAAGTCCATCGCACCGTGATCCAGAACGCGGATCATGCTGCCGTTGTTATCAATGCTGGTCCCCTGGGAGTGCCCTGTGTTCCAGGAGGTCATCGAATCAGTCGCATACTGAACAACAAACTTGTTAAAGCCGCCCCAAATAGACTGAGTGTGTTCACCAGTGAACATCCAACCATCTTTTGATGCGCCATCAACCAGACGATAATCGTCCTGCGGGTTAGCACGGCCATAATCCACGCCTAACTCCAGTACGCCGCCTGGGTTGATTTCCAAACCGGCCAGACGTACGTCAAAGACGTCGTTCGCGGTTTTAGCAGCAAATTTCTTGGTGTCATCGCTGGAGAAAGTGTAAGAACCACCGCTTTCAGAGTTACGCGTAGCTGCCAGAGAGAGTTTACCGAAGCCGAGGTCAACGTTTTCCAGACCTGCACCCGGACCGGAGATATCCCAGTAGTAGAAGTCGATCATGTGAACGTCATGACGCTGGTAGAAGCGCTTACCGGCCCACAGGGTAGAACCCGGCAACCAGTCAATCAGGTTTTTACCCTGGATGTTAGCTTCACGAAACGCCGGAGAGGTACTTTCCCAGTCATCTTCCTGATTTACGGAATAAGCGACGTTAGTATCGAAATAAAAACTCTTATCACCTTCTTTCCATAACTCCTGGCCCAGCTTCAGTTCGGCATAGGTTTCGCATTCGTTACCAAGACGGTATTTGCTTTGAGCACCAGTGGCTTTAAAGCACTGTTGTTCACCGCCGCTACCGGTCCAGCCGATACCAGAACGAGCATAGCCATGGAAATCAACGGCCAGCGCCTGAGCAGACATAACGCCTGCCGCAACGGCGACCGCCAGTGGAAGTTTGCGCAGAGTAATCATCATTCTATCTCCTGAGATCATTGCTTTTCTTAGAACGTTTCGCCTGTTGTTGCGCCTGTTTTGCGGCGCTCCAGGGTGCACGTTTTTTTAATGGGAAGCCTTACACGCCCGGCTCTTTATGCAGCCGACGACAAGCGGTGCCATCCTCACGGAATAAATGGCAACGCTCCGGCGGCAAGCCGATGGCGAATGTGGCTCCCTCTTCGACCAGCACCACGTCGTTCTGGCGGTAAACCAGGTTTTGACGGATGGCGGGGATCTGGATATGAATTTGTGTTTCGTTACCAAGCTGTTCCACCACCTGAATCACACCTTCGAGGGTGACGTCGGCGATATCGCTGGGCAGCAGATGTTCCGGGCGAATCCCTAAGGACATATTCGCGCCGACCTGAACGCGAGCGCTGTCCACCGGCAGCCAAATTTGCTGACGGTTAGGCAGCTCCACCTGCACCTGCTCAATGGCGGTGGCAGTAACTTTGACCGGCAGAAAGTTCATCTTCGGCGAGCCAATAAAGCCCGCGACGAAGCGATCCGCCGGGTAGTGATAAAGCTCAAGCGGTTTCCCGACCTGCGCGACGCGACCGGCATCCAGCACCACAATCTTGTCGGCAAGGGTCATCGCTTCCACCTGGTCGTGGGTCACGTAAATCATCGTGCGGCCAAGGCGCTTATGCAGACGGGAAATCTCAATACGCATCTGTACGCGCAGTGCGGCATCAAGGTTAGAGAGCGGTTCATCCAGCAGGAAAACGCGCGGTTCGGCCACCAGGGTACGGCCAATCGCGACACGCTGGCGCTGACCGCCGGAAAGCGCTTTTGGTTTACGTTCCAGCAGATGAGCCAGCTGTAGCACTTCCGCTACCTGGGTAACACGCTGGTTAATCAGATCTTTTTTGGCACCAGCCAGCTTCAGGCCGAAAGACATGTTTTCCGCGACGGAAAGGTGGGGGTAGAGCGCATAAGACTGAAACACCATCCCGATGCCGCGTTCGGCGGGCGGGACATCATTCATTCGGGTATCGCCAATCAGCAGATCGCCGCTGGTCACCGTTTCCAGCCCGGCAATCATACGCAGCAGGGTGGATTTGCCGCAGCCCGATGGCCCAACAAACACGACGAACTCCCCATCCTGGATCTCGAGATTGATATCTTTCGATACCACCACGTCACCCCAGGCTTTCGTTACATTTCGCAGCTGTACGCTCGCCATGCCCTTCTCCCTTCGTTACAACCTGTCACTTAACGACACATTCAAGATGGGCTGACTATGCGGTATTCATAAACGTGGTAAATCCTCCACCCCCCGGCTTTTTTATGGGGGAGGAGGCGGGAGGATGAGAGATGGCCTCTCGCCGCCGGAGTGCGCAGGCCGAAGCCGATTTCGTGATGTAGCCTGCAAAAATGGCCTCGTTTTTATGTGCTCCAGGACTCATAACCGGCATTTCTGTAATGGAGATCACACAAATGGGGGATGGGGCGTAGACATAGGGAGGATGGAAAGAGGTTGTTAACAAAGGAAACTCATCACCGTTAAGCCACCCAAGTGTATCCACGAGCACATCACCAAATAGGACGGGTATATGAAAATCAAAACTGGCGCTCGCATCCTCGCGCTGTCTGCATTGACCACGATGATGTTTTCCGCCTCTGCCCTCGCAAAAATTGAAGAAGGTAAGCTGGTTATCTGGATTAACGGCGACAAAGGCTACAACGGCCTCGCTGAAGTGGGCAAAAAGTTTGAAAAAGACACTGGCATTAAAGTTTCCGTAGAACACCCGGACAAGCTGGAAGAGAAATTCCCACAGGTTGCCGCAACCGGTGACGGCCCTGACATCATCTTCTGGGCTCACGACCGTTTCGGCGGCTATGCGCAATCAGGCCTGCTGGCGGAAATCACCCCGGACAAAGCCTTCCAGGACAAACTCTATCCGTTCACCTGGGATGCCGTTCGCTACAACGGCAAGCTGATTGCCTATCCGGTTGCCGTAGAAGCGCTGTCGCTGATTTATAACAAAGACCTGGTGCCAAATCCGCCGAAAACCTGGGAAGAGATCCCGGCGCTGGATAAAGAACTGAAAGCGAAAGGTAAGAGCGCGCTGATGTTCAACCTGCAAGAACCGTACTTCACCTGGCCGCTGATTGCTGCCGACGGCGGTTACGCGTTCAAATTTGAAAACGGCAAATATGACGTGAAAAACGTCGGCGTTGATAGCGCTGGCGCGAAAGCGGGCCTGACCTTCCTGGTTGACCTTATCAAAAACAAACACATGAACGCCGATACCGATTACTCCATCGCGGAAGCGGCATTCAATAAGGGCGAAACCGCGATGACCATCAACGGTCCGTGGGCGTGGTCTAACATTGATAAGAGCAAGGTTAACTACGGTGTTACCCTGCTGCCAACCTTTAAAGGCAACGCATCCAAGCCGTTCGTTGGCGTTCTGAGCGCCGGTATTAACGCCGCCAGCCCGAACAAAGAACTGGCGAAAGAGTTCCTCGAAAACTACCTGATGACCGACCAGGGTCTGGATGAAGTGAACAAAGACAAACCGCTGGGTGCCGTCGCGCTGAAATCCTTCCAGGAGAAACTGGAAAAAGATCCGCGTATCGCCGCCACCATGGCGAACGCCCAGAAAGGCGAAATCATGCCGAACATCCCGCAGATGTCCGCTTTCTGGTATGCCGTACGTACCGCAGTTATCAACGCAGCTAGCGGCCGTCAGACCGTCGATGCGGCGCTGAAAGATGCACAGGCTCGTATCACCAAGTAATACAGTTTCCCTTATTTCTTAGGAAGTAAGGTTTATTGAATACGTTGTTACACGAAATCATTCGCGCTACATCGAGGCGGCAAGGATGTAAATCCCCAGGAGCTTACATCGGTAAGTGACTGGGGTGCGCATCCGCAGCCAACAAAGAGGTAGCGCGAAGGATAAAGTGTAAAGAGGATGATCCCCATGGATGTCGTGAAAAAGAAACACTGGTGGCAAAGCCCGCAGCTCACATGGTCTGTGATCGGCTTGCTGTGCCTGCTGGTGGGTTACCTTGTTGTTTTGATGTACGCCCAGGGGGAGTACCTGTTTGCCATCATGACGCTGATTTTAAGCTCGGTTGGCCTGTATATTTTTTCCAATCGCAAGGCCTATGCCTGGCGCTATGTTTATCCGGGTCTCGCCGGGATGGGGCTGTTCGTTCTGTTCCCGTTGATCTGCACCATCGCTATCGCTTTTACCAACTACAGCAGCACCAACCAGCTGACCTTCGAACGCGCTCAGCAGGTGCTGATGGACCGCTCTTTCCAGGCGGGTAAATCCTACAACTTCGCACTCTACCCGGCTGGAGATGAGTGGAAGCTGGCGCTGACCGATGGTGAGAGCGGCAAAAACTATCTATCTGACGCCTTTAAATTCGGCGGCGAGCAGAAGCTGGCCCTAAAAGAGGCTGACACCCTGCCGGAAGGTGAGCGCGCCACTTTGCGCGTGATTACGCAAAACCGTACCGCCCTGAACCAGCTGACCGCCGTACTACCGGACGAGAGCAAAGTCATTATGAGCTCTCTGCGTCAGTTCTCCGGAACCCAGCCGCTGTATGCATTGGCTAATGACGGCACGCTGACCAACAACCAGAGCGGCGTGAAATATCGCCCGAATGCCGACGTTGGCTTCTACCAGGCCATTAACGCCGACGGCAGTTGGGGCAGCGAGAAGCTGAGCCCGGGCTACACCGTGACCATCGGCTGGGATAACTTCACCCGCGTGTTCCAGGATGAGGGTATCCAGAAACCGTTCTTCGCAATCTTCGTCTGGACGGTGGTTTTCTCTATCCTGACCGTTATTCTGACCGTTGCGGTCGGCATGGTGCTCGCCTGTCTCGTACAGTGGGAAGCCCTGAAAGGTAAAGCAATTTACCGCGTACTGCTGATTCTGCCTTACGCCGTACCGTCGTTTATCTCGATTCTGATTTTCAAAGGGTTGTTCAACCAGAGCTTTGGTGAGATCAACATGATGCTCAGCGCGCTGTTCGGCATCAAACCGGCCTGGTTTAGCGACCCAACCACCGCACGTTCGATGATTGTCATCGTCAACACCTGGCTCGGCTATCCATACATGATGATCCTGTGCATGGGCCTGCTGAAAGCAATTCCTGATGATTTATATGAAGCCTCGGCAATGGACGGCGCAACCCCGTTCCAGAACTTCTTTAAGATTACGTTTCCGCTGCTGATTAAGCCGCTGACGCCGCTGATGATCGCCAGCTTCGCCTTTAACTTTAATAACTTCGTACTGATTCAGCTGTTGACCAACGGCGGGCCGGACCGACTCGGCACCACCACACCAGCGGGCTATACCGACCTGTTGGTGAGCTACACCTACCGTATCGCCTTCGAAGGCGGCGGCGGCCAGGACTTCGGCCTCGCGGCGGCTATCGCCACGCTTATCTTCCTGCTGGTAGGCGCGCTGGCGATTATTAACCTGAAAGCCACACGTATGAAGTTTGATTAAGGGAGATAACGATTATGGCTATGGTTCAACCCAAATCTCAGAAGCTGCGCCTGGTGACAACGCACCTCCTGCTACTGATTTTTATCGCGGCGATTATGTTCCCGCTGCTGATGGTCATCGCTATCTCACTGCGCGAAGGCAACTTCGCCACCGGTAGCCTGATCCCTGAAAGCATCTCCTGGGAGCACTGGCGGCTGGCGTTAGGCTTCAGCGTTGAACACGCTGATGGTCGCGTCACGCCACCGCCCTTCCCGGTCCTGCTGTGGCTGTGGAACTCCATCAAAGTGGCGGGCATTACCGCGATTGGTATCGTCGCGCTCTCGACCACCTGCGCTTACGCTTTTGCCCGCATGCGCTTCCCGGGTAAAGCGACGCTACTGAAAGGGATGCTGATTTTCCAGATGTTCCCGGCGGTTCTGTCGCTGGTCGCTCTGTACGCCTTGTTCGATCGCCTCGGCCAGTATGTGCCGTTTGTCGGCCTGAATACCCACGGCGGCGTCATCTTCGCCTATATGGGCGGTATCGCGCTGCACGTCTGGACGATTAAAGGATATTTCGAAACTATTGACGGCTCGCTGGAAGAAGCAGCGGCGCTGGATGGCGCGACCCCGTGGCAGGCTTTCCGCCTGGTGCTGCTCCCGCTGTCGGTACCGATTCTGGCGGTAGTGTTTATTCTGTCGTTCATCGCCGCAATTACCGAAGTGCCAGTGGCCTCGCTGCTACTGCGCGATGTGAACAGCTACACCCTGGCGGTCGGTATGCAGCAGTATCTCAACCCGCAGAACTATCTGTGGGGCGACTTTGCCGCCGCGGCGGTGCTCTCTGCCATCCCGATTACCGTGGTATTCCTGCTGGCCCAGCGCTGGTTGGTTAACGGTCTGACGGCAGGCGGAGTGAAAGGTTAAGTTTTTTGTAACACCCGCCCCAAATTTCAGAGGAGGGATGACGATTTAGCGGCAATGCACGACCCCAACCGGGTATTGCCGCTGTCACCCTCAGCTGAAAAAGTAAGGCAAATGCCACTGCTATTCACAAAATCATTCGAGATGCATCGGGGCGGCAAGGGAAGAAATCCCCAGGAGCATAGATAACTATGTGACTGGGGTTTCTGAGCGCAGCCAACAAAGAGGCAGCTTGAAGGATGATGTGTATATCCTCAACTGGACCCTACATAAATTCTATTTGTGACTGTTGGTCAGCGGCCCTGGAGGCCGCTTTTTTTTACTCGCGTTTCAGGCGGTTGGAGTTACACAGCCAGAGCGTAATCACCAGGATCAGGATCGCGGCGGAGTAAATCAGCACCGCCATCGGCGAGTCATGATCGATAATAATCAGGCGCACGATAGCGGTAATGCCGATATAGACAAAATAGCGTAGCGGGAAGTGAAATCCCGATTCGAAGTACTTCACAATCAGCGCAATAAACTCAAAATAGAGGAAGTAAACCACCAGCCCTTCCACCAGCTTGTACTTGCTGACTGGCTCCGGTGTAAACAGCACGTGCGCCAGATGCAGCGTCTCTTTGCCCAGAAAAACAATCAGAATAATCCCCAGGCACAGCAGGCCGAGGTTTAAAACGGTTTGCATTGCGGTTGCAATAAAACTCACCAACGGACGATAAACCGGCGGCATAGGTACACCTCTTCATTATCATTTCTTGTGACCTGTATAACGCAAAAATGTGATCCAGATCGACATTATTCGTTAACTTTTTGCCACCGGCAGCGTAGATGTAACAATCACTTGTCAGGCTGGTGGGTTAAAAACATCATATTTCGTTCCGCCACCCAACAAAGCACATTACATATACCCTAAATAATTCGAGTTGCTTAAAGGCGGCAAGGGAGTGAGTCCCCAGGAACATAGATAACTATGTGACTGGGGTGAGCGAGCGCAGCCAACACATAAGCAACTTGAAGTATGACGGGTATATTCTGGCCAAACAGATCTGAGAGGCAGCATGCATACGCTTCGAGAAACTGCTATTCGCAACGTCACCAGCGGCGAGAACGTGGTGATTTACCAGCCCACCAACCTCTACGACTGCACGCTTGGCGACAACGTCTTCGTCGGACCATTCGTTGAAATTCAGGGAAATACTCGTATCGGTCGCGACAGCAAAATTCAGTCCCATACCTTTATTTGCGAGTACGTCACCATCGGCGAGCGTTGTTTTATCGGCCACGGGGTGATGTTCGCCAACGATATGTTCCGCGACGGTAAGCCGAATGCTGACCGCGAAAGCTGGGGGAGAATTGTGATTGGCAGCGATGTGTCTATCGGCAGCGGCGCGACTATCCTGGCGGTCAGCATCTGCGATGGCGCGGTGATTGGTGCGGGCAGCGTGGTGACGAAGTCGATTACCGAGAAAGGCGTGTGGGCGGGGAATCCGGCGAAACTGCTGCGGCGGCTATAAAAAATGCCGACCACATGGGTCGGCATTGTGCTCGCATTTTTGCCGGGCGGCGGCTAACGCCTTGCACGGCCTACAAAACCCCCGCCATCCGTAGGCTCTAATTATGCACGCCAGGATTTATAGCGGTTAATCAGACCGTTGGTAGAGCTGTCGTGGCTGCTCACTTCGGAACCATCTTTCAGCTCCGGCAGGATGCGGTTAGCCAGCTGTTTGCCCAGCTCAACGCCCCACTGGTCAAAGGTGAAGATGTTCATGATCACGCCCTGAGTGAAGATCTTATGTTCATACAGGGCAATCAGCGCGCCCAGGCTGAACGGGGTGATTTCACGCAGCAGGATGGAGTTAGTCGGACGGTTGCCTTCAAATACTTTGAACGGTACCACATGTTCCAGGGTTGCTGGATCTTTACCCTGATCGCGATATTCCTGCTCAACCACTTCGCGGGATTTGCCAAACGCCAGCGCTTCGGTCTGCGCGAAGAAGTTAGACAGCAGCTTCGGATGGTGATCGGACAGCGGGTTATGGGTGATCGCCGGAGCGATAAAGTCGCAAGGCACCATTTTGGTTCCCTGGTGAATCAGCTGGTAAAACGCATGCTGACCGTTTGTACCCGGCTCGCCCCAGATAATTGGGCCAGTCTGGTAATCCACGGCGTTGCCGTTACGGTCAACGTATTTACCGTTGGATTCCATATTGCCCTGCTGGAAGTAGGCGGCAAAGCGGTGCATATACTGGTCGTACGGCAGAATTGCTTCGGTTTCGGCACCGAAGAAGTTGTTGTACCAGATACCGATCAGCGCCAGCAGCACCGGCAGGTTTTTCTCCGCCGGGGTGGTGGAGAAGTGTTTGTCCATCGCGTGCGCACCGGAGAGCAGCTCAACAAAGTTGTCGAAGCCCACGGACAGAATGATCGACAGACCGATGGCGGACCACAGAGAGTAACGACCGCCAACCCAGTCCCAGAACTCAAACATATTGGCGGTATCAATGCCGAACTCACCAACCGCTTTACCGTTGGTAGAGAGCGCGGCAAAGTGTTTCGCCACGTGCTTCTCATCGCCTGCGGTCGCCAGGAACCAGTCACGCGCGCTGTGGGCGTTAGTCATGGTTTCCTGAGTGGTAAAGGTTTTAGACGCCACCAGGAACAACGTGGTTTCCGGATTAACGCCTTTCAGCACTTCGGCGATGTGGGTGCCATCGACGTTAGACACAAAGTGCATATTCAGGTGATTTTTGTACGGGCGCAGCGCTTCGGTCACCATGAACGGGCCGAGGTCGGAGCCGCCGATACCGATGTTCACAACGTCGGTAATCGCTTTACCGGTATAGCCTTTCCAGCTACCGGAAATAATGGCTTCAGAGAAGGTTTTCATCTTCTCAAGCACGGCGTTTACTTCCGGCATTACATCTTTGCCATCAACCAGAATCGGCGTATTGCTGCGGTTACGCAGCGCAACGTGCAGCACCGCACGGTCTTCGGTACGGTTAATCTTCTCGCCGGAGAACATGGACTTAATGGCGTCGGCCAGGAAGGTTTCTTTGGCCAGATCTTGCAGTTTTGCCAGGGTCTCTTCGGTGATGCGGTTTTTGGAGAAATCCACCAGCATCAGATCGTCGAACGTTGCGGAGAATTTAGAGAAACGGTCGCTATCTTTCGCGAACAGATCCGCGATGGTAACGTCCTTCATTTCATCAAAGTGTTTCTGTAATGCCTGCCAGGCAGATGTCTGCGTTGGGTTGATGTTTTTCATTAGCAATACTCTTCTGATTTGAGAATTGTGACTGCGGTCGATTGTAGCGCCGGTGACGAAAAATTGTGATGATTTTTGTGTTATACCGATGATACGCGTCAGGATTAGCGCCAATTTGGCGCAAAACGCCCCTGATAGTATAGCCATCATAAGGCTTTTTTCTGTCAGCTACCTGCGCATGAAAAATCCGCATAACCCTGACGTTGACATACTCCGCCTGAAGCCTTTATATAACGGCAGTACCTATACATACACATAGGTATGTTGCTCGCGCATTTCACGCTACAGCGAAAGGGTATTGCAGGGGGGTATAATGTCCCGCGTCCCCCTGGCAAAGTGAAAGACGTCGGTAATTGCCAGAAGAGGTGCGTTGCCCAGGTAACCGTATTGGAGGAACCAGTCCGGGGAAAATACGTGAGGGGGAGCAACGCCGAGGTGAATAAGCGTCTGGTTACGCTCATCACCGGCCACAGGGGCTGAATCCCCTGGGTTGTCACCAGAAACGTTCGCAGTCGGGCGTTTCATACTCGCCAACTGATGCCACGCACCGGCAGGCGGGTCTACAAGGTGGAGCACTTCTGGGTGACATCGTAGTTTGTTTATCGCTCTGCGCCCACCCTGTTTTTCGCTCTTCCCTTGTGCCATGGCTGAATAATTTGGCCTGGCTTATTAAGACATTTTGTTGCAATCCGGATGCGTCCAGCCTCACCAGGATTGGTTGTCAGGAATCGTTTTAATAAGTCAGGCCCCCTGACACGAGGTTGTTATGACAGATTTAGTGATCGCCAAATTCGGCGGCACCAGCGTTGCCGATTTTGATGCCATGAACCGCAGCGTAGACGTCGCGCTGCTGGATGCCAACACCCGCGTAGTGGTGCTTTCCGCCTCTGCGGGCGTGACCAACCTTCTGGTCGCTTTAGCGGAAGGGCTGGAGCCCGGCGAGCGCTTCGAAAAGCTCGATGCTATGCGCCAGATCCAGTTCAATATTCTGGAGCGTCTGCGCTATCCGAACGTCATTCGCGATGAAATTGAGCGCCTGCTGGAAAACATTACCACTCTGGCGGAAGCCGCATCGCTGGCCAGTTCAACCGCGCTGACCGACGAACTGGTCAGCCACGGCGAGCTGATGTCCACTCTGCTGTTTGTCGAGATCCTGCGCGAGCGCGGCATCGCCGCCCAGTGGTTCGACGTACGCAAAATTATGCGCACCAACGACCGCTTTGGCCGTGCTGAACCCGATATCGCCGCCTTATCTGAATTAACCCAGCAGCTGCTGGCCCCGCGTCTTGCAGAAGGCCTGGTGATCACCCAGGGCTTTATTGGTAGCGAAGCCAAAGGCCGCACCACTACGCTCGGACGCGGCGGCAGCGACTACACCGCGGCGCTGCTGGGCGAAGCGTTAAACGCCGCCCGCGTCGATATCTGGACCGATGTTCCGGGTATCTATACTACCGACCCGCGCGTCGCTCCGGCCGCCAAACGCATCGACGTGATCGCTTTTGAAGAAGCAGCGGAAATGGCGACCTTTGGCGCGAAAGTCCTGCATCCAGCAACCCTGCTCCCCGCCGTACGTAGCGATATTCCGGTATTCGTTGGCTCCAGCAAAGAACCAAAAGCCGGCGGTACGCTGGTGTGCAAAGACACCGAAAATCCGCCGCTGTTCCGCGCGCTGGCGCTGCGCCGCAAGCAGACCCTGCTGACCCTGCACAGCCTGAATATGCTGCACTCGCGCGGTTTTCTCGCCGAAGTATTCAGTATTCTGGCGCGTCACAGTATCTCCGTGGATCTGATCACCACTTCCGAAGTGAGCGTGGCGCTGACCATGGATACCACCGGCTCAACCTCCGCTGGCGATACCCTGCTGACTCAAGCGCTTTTGACCGAGCTTTCCTCCCTGTGCCGCGTAGAGGTCGAGCAGGATCTGGCGCTGGTCGCCATCATTGGCAACGAACTATCGAAAGCATGCGGCGTTGGTAAAGAGGTATTTGGCGTCCTGGAGCCGTTCAACATTCGTATGATTTGCTACGGCGCATCCAGTCACAATCTGTGCTTCCTGGTACCGGGCGCGGATGCCGAGAAAGTGGTGCAGAAATTGCACCATAATTTATTTGAATAATATCGCTTAGCACGATAAACAATACCTATAGCCGGGCTCGAACCCGGCTTTTTTATAACAACATCAACACAACAGACTCACCATTACTCGGGATTTTCTGAGTATGGCGCGTCAATCGTAAGGAAAACAACATGCTCGCCACGCTTACGCGGCTGTTCCCATTATGGGCGCTGCTGCTCTCGGTTATCGCGTATTACACGCCCTCCACTTTCACTCCCGTTGGTCCATGGGTCCCGACGCTGCTGATGCTGATTATGTTCGGTATGGGCGTACACCTGAAAGTGGACGATTTTAAACGCGTCCTTTCCCGTCCGGCACCGGTGGCCGCGGGGATTTTTCTGCACTATCTGGTGATGCCACTTGCCGCCTGGCTGCTGGCGCTGATTTTTCATATGCCGCCGGAACTGTCTGCCGGGATGGTACTGGTCGGTAGCGTCGCCAGCGGTACAGCATCCAACGTCATGATATTTCTGGCGAAAGGCGATGTGGCACTGTCGGTCACCATCTCGTCGGTTTCCACGCTGGTCGGCGTGGTGGCAACGCCGCTGCTGACGCGCCTTTACGTCGATGCACATATTCAGGTGGACGTGATGGGGATGCTGCTCAGCATTCTGCAAATCGTGGTGATCCCGATTGCGCTGGGGCTGGTGGTGCATCACCTGCTGCCAAAAGTCGTAAGGGCGGTAGAACCGTTCCTTCCCGCTTTCTCAATGGTCTGCATTCTGGCGATTATCTGCGCCGTGGTGGCTGGTTCCGCTTCGCATATCGCCTCCGTGGGCTTTGTGGTAATCATCGCGGTTATCCTGCACAACACCATCGGCCTGCTCGGCGGCTACTGGGGCGGACGACTGTTTGGTTTTGATGAATCCACCTGCCGTACGCTGGCGATTGAGGTAGGGATGCAGAACTCAGGTCTGGCCGCCGCGCTGGGGAAAATCTACTTTGGTCCGCTGGCTGCGCTGCCAGGCGCGCTGTTCTCGGTATGGCACAATCTTTCCGGCTCGCTGCTGGCGGGTTACTGGTCAGGGAAGCCGATTGCGGATGAATCGCGTAAAACGGGAAAAAAAGCTAACAATCCGTAATTTTCCCGGTGGCGCTGCGCTGACCGGGCTACAGTCCGTGCGGTTTGCGGGTTTTGTAGCCCGGACAGATGCGCAGCACCGCCTCCGGGATCTCACCTGATGGTGCCGCGCTTACCAAAGCTACGAGTTTGCGGGTTTTATACTTACCGTACATTGGAAGCATTGTCTTAACCCACCAGGAGCGTGACCGGTCTGCCTAATTTTCCCAACATCATCACCAGCGCATCCAGGGTGAATTTATTCGTTTTTAGGTTAACGACATCCGAAACCCGGGGGCGGGAGATGTTTAATTTCGCTGCGGCCTCCGTCTGTTTCAGATGGTTCTCATCAATCCAGTCAGAGATCTCCTGCATAAGCTGTTGCTTAAGAATAATAAGCTGCTCAACTTCACGCTCAGCGCCCTGCTGGAGCAGGTTTGCCTGAGTCTCATCAAATCCCAATTCGGCAAAAATATTGGCATCCGCAGAGGTGATATGGCGAATGTTACTGTCGATGACTTTGCTCATTTATGGCTCCTGTGCTCTTGCTGAACGGCCTGGAAACGAACTCTTGCTATGCGTTTATCATGGTCGGAAATTCGCTGTGTTTTTTTACTGAAGCAGTGCAGGACATACACCGCATTGCCAAAACGGGAAAGATAGATAATCCGGAATGTCCCGGACGTCTGACGAAGCCTTATTTCTTCCACTCCACGACCAATTTCCGACATCGGTTTCCAGTCGGCAGCCTCTAAGCCCGCTTGTAAACGATGCAACTGGTATCCGGCATCTTTACGAACGTCTTCAGGAAAACTAAGCAAGTCCTCAAACGAACTTCCAATCCATGCAATAGACTTATGTTCTCGCTTCTGTAATAGCATACCACATTCTTGTATAAAATTTTATACAAAACAAAGAGAGATAGCCGAGACGAGCGCTTGTCCATTGCTACGCTACGTCAGCCAGAACGGCCCGTCACTTCAGAAGGGAATAATCTGCGAGTCGCTTTCAGGATTAGTTCTATTTTGTATCGAATACCGTACACTGAAGTCATCGGCTAACTGAGGGCACCACTATGGCACTCCCCCGCATTACCCAAAAAGAGATGACCGAACGCGAACAGCGCGAACTGAAAACTCTACTCGACCGCGCGCGCATTGCGCATGGCCGTCCGCTGACTAACGCGGAAACCAACAGCGTGAAAAAAGAGTACATCGATAAACTGATGGTTTTACGCGAAGCAGAGGCAAAAAAAGCCCGCCAGTTGAAGAAAAAGCAGGCTTATAAACCGGACAGTGAAGCATCATTTTCCTGGTCGGCAAGTACGCCGACGCGCGGCAGGCGTTAGCGCCCTTTCTTTTTGCGCCCCGGCTGAACAAAACGTTTACCGTTCGACGCCGGGCGTGATTTCTCAGCCGTCTTTTCGATTGCCACTACCGGGCGTTTAATCCCCGCCGTTTTCGGCTTCGCTTTGGCCTTCGGTTTCGCTTCTGAAGAGGAGTTCTCAATCAGCTTAAACAGATCGATCAGCTCATCATCGGTTAAATCGCGCCATTCCCCCAGCGGGATCCCCGTCAGGCTGACGTTCATAATCCGCGTGCGTTCAAGCTTCATCACTTCATAGCCAAAGTGCTCGCACATGCGGCGGATCTGGCGATTCAGCCCCTGCACCAGAGTAATGCGAAAAACAAACGGGGCTTCCTTTTTGACTTTGCACTTCTTCGTCACCGTGCCGAGAATCGGTACGCCCGCCCCCATCCCACGGATAAACTCATCGGTCACCGGCTTATCGACGGTAACCAGGTACTCTTTTTCGTGATCGTTACCAGCGCGCAGGATCTTGTTAACCAGATCACCATGATTGGTCAGAAAGATCAGCCCCTGCGAGTCTTTATCCAGACGACCAATCGGAAAAACGCGTTTGCTGTGGTTAACGAAATCGACGATGTTGTCGCGCTCGCCGTCTTCGGTGGTGCTGACAATGCCAACGGGTTTGTTCAGCGCAATCAGCACTAAATCATCCGCTTCACGCGGCTCAATCAACCGACCATTGACCTTTACCACGTCGCCAGCTTTCACCTGGTCGCCAATGGTGGCGCGCTTGCCGTTGATAAAAACGTTGCCTTGTTCGATAAAGCGGTCGGCTTCACGACGCGAGCATATTCCGCTTTCGCTGATGTATTTGTTGAGTCGGGTTGATGAGTCGGGCAGCATAACGTCTCCTGAAACACTTCATCCTTCAAGTTGTCCGGGCGCTCACTCTCTTGCCGCCTTGATAAAACTTGAATGCTTTTATGTTTAAAACGCGAAATATACCCTACCTTGCGGGCGATAAAAAATAATCGCGTACTCACTGCCTGGCGCTAAATGTGATCTATCGCGCCTTTCAACACAAAAGTGTTCCTTTAAGACTTCTGCAACTTTGCCTGGCGAAATAAAGCAGAATCAGACCCTTAGCACTACCCGCACAAACGTGCCATAAACCGCCCACCATCACATCAAATGTGCAACATAAACCGCCAGTACATCATTATGAAATAGATGAAAATTGCTTTGAAGTACAGCATCGATAGGGTTATATCAGATCAGGACAGCAAATATGTGATTTGCACAAATGTGCAGGAGTCGAAAGATGACGATGGAAAATAGCGACGATATCCGCCTGATCGTGAAAATCGCCCAGCTCTACTATGAGCAGGATATGACCCAGGCGCAGATTGCCCGCGAACTGGGGATTTATCGCACCACCATCAGCCGTCTACTGAAACGCGGTCGCGAGCAGGGCATCGTCACTATCGCCATCAACTACGACTACAACGAAAACCTGTGGCTTGAGCAGCAACTCAAACAAAAGTTTGGCCTCAAAGAGGCGGTAGTCGCCACCTGCGACTCTCTGATGGAAGAGGACCAGCTTAATCTTATCGGTCAGCACGGCGCACAGTTGGTCGACAGGTTGCTGGAACCAGGCGATATCGTCGGTTTCTCCTGGGGTCGCGCGGTGCGTGCGCTGGTAGAGAATCTGCCGCAGGCCAGCCAGTCGCGTCAGGTCATTTGCGTGCCGATCATCGGCGGCCCCTCTGGCAAACTGGAAAGCCGCTACCACGTCAATACGCTGACCTACGGCGCGGCGGCGAAGCTGAAGGCCGAATCGCATCTCGCCGACTTTCCGGCGCTGCTGGATAACACATTAATTCGCAACGGTATTATGCAGTCCAGGCACTTTAAAACCATCGCCTCTTATTGGGATAACCTCGACGTTGCGCTGGTAGGGATTGGTTCTCCGGCGATTCGCGACGGCGCCAACTGGCATGCATTTTACGGCAGCGAAGAGAGTGATGACCTCAATGCTCGTCACGTGGCTGGTGATATCTGCTCACGTTTTTACAATATTGACGGCGCGATGGTTGAAACCGCGATGAGCGAAAAAACGCTCTCTATTGAGATGGCAAAACTTAAGCAGGCGCGTTATTCGGTAGGTATCGCGATGGGTGAGGAAAAATACTCCGGTATTCTTGGCGCATTAAACGGCAATTACATTAACTGCCTGGTGACAAACAGAGAAACCGCCGAGTTATTGCTGAAGTAAATTTCAAAAATATGATTTCACGCAGCCCTGCTGCGGGGGATCCCTTTATCTAAAGAAAACAGGAGTCGATAATGAAAACGTGGTTAAATTTAAAAGACAAAATTATTATTGTTACCGGCGGCGCATCAGGAATTGGTCTGGCCATTGTCGATGAGTTATTAGCCCAGGGCGCCAATGTGCAGATGAGCGATATTCACGGCGGTGATAAACATCAGGACGGTGAAAATTATACTTTCTGGCCAACTGATATTTCCAGTGCCAGCGAAGTGAATAAGACCGTCGACAGTATTATTCAACATTTTGGCCGTATTGATGGTTTGGTAAATAATGCGGGCGTTAACTTCCCTCGTTTACTTGTCGATGAGAAAGCGCCGGCCGGTCGTTATGAATTAAATGAAGCCGCATTCGAAAAAATGGTAAATATCAACCAGAAAGGCGTGTTCCTGATGTCGCAAGCAGTGGCTCGCCAGATGGTCAAACAGCGCGACGGCGTGATCGTTAACGTCTCCTCCGAAAGCGGGCTGGAAGGCTCCGAAGGCCAGAGCTGCTATGCCGCAACCAAAGCCGCGCTGAATAGCTTTACCCGCTCCTGGTCGAAAGAACTGGGCAAACACGGCATCCGCGTTGTAGGCGTTGCGCCCGGCATTCTGGAAAAAACAGGACTGCGTACGCCGGAATACGAAGAAGCGCTGGCCTGGACCCGCAGCATCACCGTTGAACAGCTACGCGAAGGCTACACCAAGAACTCCATTCCGATTGGTCGCTCAGGTCGCCTCTCTGAAGTCGCTGATTTTGTTTGCTATCTGCTCTCAGAACGCGCCAGCTATATCACCGGAGTAACCACTAACATCGCGGGCGGAAAAACGCGCGGCTAAGGAGGAAAAATGGTTAATGTCATCTTCTGTGCCCACGGCCAGCTGGCCTGCGCCATGCTCGACTCGGTACGCATGGTCTACGGCGATGTCAACGTCAACGCCGTGGAATTTATCCCCGGCGAGAACGCGGGGGATATCGCCACAAAGATTGAAAAGTTAGTAAGCACTCACAGTGATGAGCAATGGCTTATTGCCGTCGATTTACAGTGCGGCAGCCCGTGGAACGCCGCCGCCGGGCTGGCGATGAGCAACCCGCAGCTTCGGGTCATCAGCGGCTTGTCGCTACCGTTGGCTCTGGAACTGGTGGATAACCAGCAAACGATGAACGCTGACGAACTGTGCCAACACCTGGAAGCCATCGCCAGCCAGTGCTGTGTCACCTGGCGGCAGCCGGAAACCGTTGAGGAGGATTTCTGATGAACATTACGCTCGCCCGTATTGATGACCGTTTAATTCATGGTCAGGTCACCACCGTGTGGTCAAAAGTGGCCAACGCCCAGCGAATTATTATCTGTAATGACGATGTTTATAACGACGAAGTTCGCCGTACGTTACTGCGTCAGGCCGCACCTCCGGGCATGAAGGTTAACGTAGTGAATCTCGAAAAAGCCGTCGCCGTATATCACAACCCGCAATATAAAGACGAAACGGTTTTTTATTTATTCACTAACCCGCAGGACGTATTAACCATGGTGCAGCAGGGCGTGAAAATAGCGACGCTGAATATTGGCGGCATGGCCTGGCGACCGGGTAAAAAACAATTAACCAAAGCGGTGTCATTAGACGAAGCGGATATTAACGCCTTCCAGCAACTGGATAAGCTGGGCGTTAAACTCGATTTACGCGTCGTGGCCTCCGATCCATCGGTTAATATTCTCGACAAAATAGCAGAGCAGTCCGTTACAGAATAATAAATCGCGCCTGTTTTATTACACACTGTCATTCTGGATGCATCGCGGCGGCAAATGAGCGAGTCACCAGGAGCATAGATAACTATGTGACTGGAGCGAGAGAATGTAGCCAACAAAGAGGCAGCCTGAAGGACATCGTGTAAATGCCGTAACAGGCAGGGTTACACTCATCTTAAAGGTCATAATTATGGAAATTAGTACCCTACAAATAATAGCCATATTTATTTTTTCCTGTATTGCCGGGATGGGCAGCGTGCTGGATGAATTCCAGACCCACCGCCCATTAATCGCTTGTACCGTCATTGGCTTAATTCTCGGGGATTTAAAAACCGGGATTATGCTCGGCGGCACCCTGGAGCTCATTGCGCTGGGCTGGATGAACGTCGGTGCAGCGCAGTCTCCGGACTCGGCGCTGGCCAGTATTATCTCGGCCATCCTGGTGATTGTCGGCCATCAAAGCATCGCCACCGGGATAGCTATCGCGTTACCGGTCGCCGCCGCGGGCCAGGTGCTCACCGTGTTCGCCCGTACCATTACCGTGGTGTTCCAGCATGCGGCGGATAAAGCAGCAGAAGAGGCGCGCTTTGGGACCATCGATTTGCTGCACGTCTCGGCGCTGGGCGTCCAGGCGCTGCGCGTCGCTATCCCCGCGCTGGTGGTCTCGCTGTTCGTTAGCGCCGATATGGTCAGCAATATGCTTAACGCCATCCCGGAATTCGTCACTCGCGGTCTGCAAATCGCTGGCGGTTTTATCGTCGTAGTCGGCTACGCCATGGTGCTGCGCATGATGGGCGTGAAGTATCTGATGCCCTTCTTCTTCCTCGGCTTCCTCGCGGGCGGCTATCTCGACTTCAGCCTGCTGGCCTTCGGCGGCGTGGGGGTCATCATCGCGCTGATTTATATCCAGTTGAACCCGCAGTGGCGTAAGCCTGAACCACAGGCCACAGCCACCTCTTCCACCGCCCTTGACCAGCTTGACGACTGATGGAGCCCAACATGGAACAGAGAAAAATTACCCAAGGCGACCTGGTGAGCATGTTTCTGCGATCCAACCTGCAGCAGGCGTCATTCAACTTCGAACGAATTCATGGGCTTGGCTTTTGCTACGACATGATCCCGGCGATTAAGCGTCTCTATCCGCTGAAAGAGGATCAGGTTGCCGCGCTGAAACGCCATCTGGTGTTCTTTAACACTACCCCGGCGGTCTGCGGCCCGGTCATTGGCGTAACGGTGGCGATGGAGGAAGCGCGGGCTAATGGCGCGGCTATCGACGACGGCGCAATCAACGGTATCAAAGTCGGCCTGATGGGCCCGCTGGCCGGGGTTGGCGACCCGCTGGTATGGGGGACATTGCGGCCGATTACCGCTGCCCTCGGCGCATCGTTGGCGCTCTCCGGCAATATTCTTGGCCCGCTGCTGTTCTTCTTTATTTTCAACGCAGTACGTCTGGCCATGAAATGGTACGGACTGCAGTTGGGCTTTCGCAAAGGGGTCAATATCGTCAGCGATATGGGCGGCAACCTGCTGCAAAAACTGACCGAAGGGGCCTCCATTCTGGGCCTGTTTGTAATGGGCGTGCTGGTCACCAAGTGGACCACCATCAACGTGCCGCTGGTGGTTTCGCAAACGCCGGGCGCCGATGGCTCGACCGTCACCATGACCGTGCAGAACATCCTCGATCAGCTCTGCCCCGGCCTGCTGGCCCTTGGCCTGACGCTGCTGATGGTGCGTCTGCTTAATAAAAAAGTGAACCCGGTATGGCTGATTTTCGCCCTGTTTGGTTTGGGGATTATCGGTAACGCGCTGGGCTTCCTGTCCTGATTATTCCGCTCCGGCGATGCCGGGGCTACTTCAACAAGTTAGCCCCAAAAGATTTCGTAGTACGGCAAGGCGGCAACTGAACGTATCCCTGGGAGCGTAGATCCACTACGTGACCAGGGTGCGTGAAGGAAGCCAACACAGCCGTAATGCGAAAGATGAAGGGGATGAGGTGGTAAACATGCAAACAACAACAGCCCTGCGCTTATACGGCAAACGCGACCTGCGCCTGGAAACCTTCGAACTCCCGGCGATGCAGGATGATGAAATCCTCGCCCGCGTGGTCACCGACAGTCTGTGTCTCTCCTCCTGGAAAGAGGCGAATCAGGGCGAGGACCATAAAAAAGTGCCGGACGATGTGGCGACCAACCCGATCATCATCGGCCATGAGTTCTGCGGTGAAATTATCGCCGTCGGTAAAAAGTGGCAGCACAAGTTTCACGCCGGTCAGCGCTATGTGATTCAGGCCAACCTGCAGCTGCCGGACCGCCCGGACTGCCCCGGCTATTCATTCCCCTGGATCGGCGGCGAAGCAACCCACGTGGTGATCCCCAACGAGGTGATGGAGCAGGATTGCCTGCTCTCATGGGAAGGCGATACCTGGTTTGAAGGCTCGCTGGTGGAACCGCTCTCCTGCGTGATTGGCGCGTTCAACGCTAACTATCATCTGCAGGAAGGGACCTACAATCACACGATGGGCATTCGCCCGCAGGGACGCACGCTGATCCTCGGCGGCACTGGCCCGATGGGGCTGCTGGCTATCGATTACGCGCTGCATGGCCCGATCAACCCGTCGCTGCTGGTGGTTACCGACACCAATAAGCCAAAGCTCAGCTATGCGCGTCAGCACTATCCATCCGAGCCGCAAACGCTGATTCACTATCTTGATGGCAATGATGCCAGCCGCGAAACGCTGATGGCGCTCACCGGCGGTCACGGTTTTGACGATATTTTCGTTTTCGTCCCGAATGAACAGCTCATCACCATGGCTTCATCGCTGCTGGCTGCTGACGGCTGCCTGAACTTCTTTGCCGGTCCGCAGGATAAACAGTTCAGCGCACCGATCAACTTTTACGATGTGCATTACGCTTTCACCCACTATGTGGGCACCTCCGGCGGTAATACCGACGATATGCGCGCCGCCGTAGCGCTGATGCAGGCGAAAAAGGTTCAGACCGCCAAAGTAGTGACCCATATTCTGGGACTTAACGCGGCGGGCGATACTACTCTGGATTTACCGGCAGTTGGCGGCGGTAAAAAGCTGGTCTACACCGGGAAAAATATCCCGCTCACGCCGCTTGGCGAAATTAGCGACCCGGAGCTGGCGGCGATTATGGAGCACAACCACGGCATCTGGTCAAAAGAGGCGGAAGAGTACCTGCTGGCCCACGCGGAGGATATTACTCATGATTAATCGCGACACGCTGCTGTGTATGTCCCTGGCAGGGCGTCCGGGCAACTTCGGCACCCGATTTCATAACTATCTGTATGAAAAGCTGGGACTGAACTACATCTATAAAGCCTTTACGACCAAGGATATTGAAGCGGCGGTCAAAGGCGTGCGCGCGTTAGGTATTCGCGGCTGCGCGGTATCGATGCCGTTTAAAGAGAGCTGCATGCCGTTTCTCGACGCTATCGACCCTTCGGCGAAGGTGATCGACTCGGTTAATACCATTGTCAACGACGACGGTAAACTGACCGGGCTGAACACGGACTACATCGCGGTGAAAAGCCTGATTGACAGTAACCAACTCGATTCCTCCGCCAAAGTGATGATCCAGGGCAGCGGCGGGATGGGCAAAGCGGTGATCGCCGCCTTTCGCGATGCCGGTTTCCACGACGTGATTATCGCCGCCCGTAACCGTGATAATGGTCTGGCGCTGGCGAAGCAGTATGGCTTTCAATGGCAGCCAAAGCCGGAGGGGCTGCCGGTGGATATTCTGGTTAACGTCACCCCGCTCGGTATGGCGGGCGGCGCGGAAAGCGAAACCCTGGCCTTCAGCCAGACGATGGTGGAACAGGCCAGCGTGGTGTTTGATGTGGTCGCCCTGCCGCCAGAAACCCCGCTTATCAAGCTAGCACAGCGGCTGGATAAGCAGGTGATCAGCGGCGCGGAAGTCATTGCCTTACAGGCCGTGGAGCAGTTTGCGCTCTACACCGGCGTACGCCCTGACGATGCGCTGGTCGCCGAAGCCTCGGCGTTTGCCAGAGGGTAAGTCGCCACCCAGACTCAGGCACAATGTGCTCCCTCTCCCTTTTTAAGGGAGAGGGCTGGGTGAGGGTTAACGCTCAGTAAACTATCCGCGGAATGTCCCGGAGGCGGCGCTCGACGCGCCTGTCCGGGCTACCAAACCTCAGACCGCATGGACCTGTGTAGCCCGGTCAGCGCAGCGCCACCGGGAAGACATAGTTAAAATGATCGCTGAAAATCGCTAAATGAGCCATTTTCAGCCACCCACTGGTTAATGGCATCAATCGAACGCTGATTTTCCCATTGCCACCCGGACGCTTCATCCGCTGGTGCCCCTTCTTCTCGCGTATCTTTTTGCATACCAGGCTCTCCAGATAACATTTCTTCCTCTCAAACTTATCGTATTTCCTGAGATGTAACACGCCCCACATCACTGGTCTGCGAGGCGCTTTCCAGATTAATTCAGAGAGTCGCTGGCAAAAACTTGCCGATCTGCCTTCGCTTCCAGCAGCGCCAGCGCAGGAATCAACTGGCTGATGCAGGCCAGGCTATGCCCTAACTGACATACGCTTTCGGCGGAAAAAGGCACCGGATCTTCGTTAGCCATCGTGACAAGGCTGTCACCCAGAAAATGCAGCGTATGGCACAACCCCGCCAGACACTCCTCGCAGCCAAAAGAGAGCGCCAGATTTTCTTCAGGAGTTAACGGACTAAAATCGAGATGATGGATCGCGTCGACAAGCGGGAAATGGAGCAGATTAGCCTCGGGGATCGTGGAGAAAGACTCGGGGCAGGCGTTAGTGGTACGATTAGCAGCAGCCATAGCATTACCTCGTATAATGTGGTGGTCAGACGCCCCGATCGTGTTGCTGCACTTTCGGGGCGTTGTCATTTTTAGCATGTGATAGTAATGTGTCATCACACATGCTCACACTACCCCAGTGTAATTTAGGTGTCAACACACATGAATGAAAGAAGAGGAAACCCACCGTTTCAGTTTCGCCTGGACCCGGAACTGAGAAAGGCAATGGAAGAGGCACAACGTTTGGATGGAGACGAATCGTTAGCCGCCTGGATTAAGCGAATTATCAGAAAAGAGTTAAAACAGAAGGGGTTTGATATTTAAACCCCCGACGCAAACAGCCTCGCTGCGCCGGGGGGGTTTAGCGTAAAGGTAAGACTTAGTGCCCGCCCGCGCCGGCCTCCACCACGCGTGAAGGGCGCGGCGCCAGCCAGATAACGCTGGCGGCGATCACAAACGCGATGCCGATACCGATCATCATCTGGTTGGTCGCCAGCATCGAGCTCTGGCCGACAATCAAACCGTCAATCGCCTGATTCACCGCATCCACCGGCATCCCGCTGTGGGTCAGCATCTCGCGCACGCTGCCGTCGCTGTCCACAATCCCCACCAGTTCAGCGTGGTTATAGGTGATACGGTTATCCCAGACGGTGGTCACCAGCGAAGTAGCAAACGCGCCTGAGAGGGTACGGAGGAAGTTCATCAGCCCGGCGGCGGAGTCCATCTCCCGTTCCTCGACGCTGGCCAGCGCCAGAGTGGTGGTTGGGATAAAGAAGAACGGCAGCGCGAACCCGAGCACCAGCAGCGGAAGGGAGACATCCCAGAACGCCATATCGGTGTTGGCGATGGCGCGCCAAAATGAAACCACGCCCATCCACAGCACGCCCCAGAACACCAGCTTGCGCGGGTCGAAACGACCGGCAGCCATCGCCACCAGCGGCGCAACGAGGAAAGAACTGACCCCGGTCCATGCGGTGGCGAACCCCGCTTGCGTTGCGGTGTAGCCCATAAAGTTTTGCAGCCACAGCGGCGTCAGTACGTTAACGCCAAAGAAGGCAGCGAACGCCAGACTGATGGTCAGCACGCTGACCGAAAAGCCGCGATGGCGGAAAACCCGCAGGTCCACCACCGGCGTCTCCTCGTGCCACTCCCAGATAAGAAAGGCGATAAACCCCACCACCGCTACAACACAGAGGGTGATAATGGTATTTGACGAGAACCAGTCGAGGTTTTTCCCTTCATCCAGCATCAGTTGCAGCGCGCCTACCCATACCACCAGCAGAACCAGTCCGATCACGTCAATACCGCTGCGCGACAACTTATCGGTATAGCGTTTCAGCAGATTCCAGGCAAAGAAGGCGCTGATCCCGGCAATCGGCGCGTTAAGGAAGAAGACCCACGACCAGCTGAAATCATCGCACAGATAGCCGCCGAGGATCGGCCCGACCACCGGTGCGACCATCGTCGTCATCGACCACAGGCCAATCGCGGCAGAGACTTTCTCGCGCGGGAAGATGCGCATCAGCAGCGTCTGCGACAGCGGCATCAGCGGCCCGCCGCTCAGCCCCTGGAAGACCCTCGCCACCACCAGAATGCCGATCGAACCGGAAATACCGCAAATAATAGAAAAGACGCCAAACAGCACCATCGAGGCGATAAACACCCGCACCGAGCCAAAGCGCGACGCCAGCCAGCCGGTCAGCGGCACGGTGATCGCCTCCCCTACGGCATAGGCGGTGATCACCCAGGTGCCCTGACTGCTGGCGGCCCCCAGGGCACCGGCGATATGCGGCACCGCCACGTTGGCGATGGTCATATTCAGCACGGCGATAAAGTTGGCGGTCGCGAGGATAATCGCGGCGAGCCACAGCGCAGCGCCGGTCAGCGGCTGGATTTGCGGCTCTGCAACAGACTGATTCATACCATCCCCCATCAGCGCCCACGGGTGTCGATTTCAGCGTGCATTGACAGCCCCACCTTCAGCGGATGTTTATCCAGCTCGATCGGGTCAAGCTTGATACGTACCGGCAGGCGCTGAACAACCTTGATCCAGTTGCCGGTGGCGTTCTGCGCCGGAATGGCGGAAAACGCTGAGCCGGAGCCGCCGGAGAAGCCTTCCACCACGCCGTGATAGGTCACGGAGCTGCCGTACAGATCGGCATGCAGCTCCACCGGCTGGCCGACGCGAACGTTGGTTAGCTGCACCTCTTTATAGTTGGCGTTGACGTACATCTCATGGACCGGCACGACGGTCATCAGCGGCATCCCCGCCTGCACGCGCTGCCCCGGTTCAACCTGACGTTTAGCAATAATGCCTTCGACCGGCGCACGAATTTCAGTACGCGCCAGATCGACGGCGGCCTGATCGCGGCGTGCGCGGGCCAGCGCCACTTCAGGATGGTTTTCCACCGAGGTGTCGCGGATGCGCACGGCGTTGGTTTCCCGCGCGCTAAGGGCCGACGCTCGGTTAGCTTTCGCCTGGCTGGCCGCCGCCTGCTCCGCCGCCAGCCGGGCTTTGGCGCTATCCCAGGCGTTCTGCGCCTGCGTCAGCTCATCGCCGGATACCGCGCCGTCGGCCACCAGCGCCTTGCGCCGCTTCAGATCGATACTGGCGCGGGAAAAATCTGCCTGCGCGACCGCCAGCTGCGCCGCCGCCCGCAGTTCATCCGCTTCACGGGCCTGAATCTGCGAATGGAGGTTGCTGTCGGTGGTGAAGTAGCCCTTCACCCGCCGGATGGTGTTTTCCAGCTCCGCGTCCGCCTGGGCCTTCGCCAGCCGGGCGTCGGTAGGATCGATACGCACCAGCAGATCGCCCTTTTTCACCACCTGCGTATCTTTGGCCAGTACCTCGCTGACCGTCCCGCTAATCGACGGCGTCACCTGAGTGATTTCCACCGCCGCATAGGCGTTATCGGTAGCGACAAAATGCGAACCATGAAAAAACCAGTATCCGCCGGATAGCACCCCGGCGACGATAACCAGGCCTGCCAACATCGCTAGTTGCTTTTTACGTCGTTGTTGGCTTACGTTTGGGGTTTTAGACATCATCAGATCCTTTTGCTTCTTCATCCTGCGGCTGCTGGTAGCCGCCACCCAGCGCGCGCTGTAGCGCGACATCAACAGAGAAGGCGCGCGACTGCACCACGGCAAGCCGGCGCTGACATTCCAGTACCGAGTCCTGGGCGTACAACACGTCGATGTACGTCGCCAGACCTCCTTCATAGCGTTTACTCACCACCCGCCAGGCCTCGCTGGCCTCGGTTGCCGCCGTCTGCGCGCTGGCAATTTGCGCCGTCAGGGCTTTCTGACTCAGCCCCGCGCTCGCCACCTCCTGCAACGCATGGGTGACGGTAGCGTTGTAGCGGGCGGCGGCGATATCGTACTCGGCCATCGCGCCGCGCAGCTCGCCGCGCAGGCGACCCCCGCTGAAGATAGGCAGCCAGATAGCCGGTCCGGCATTGCCGAATTTCGATCCTGATTCGATGAGGTTATCCAGCCCCAGCGCCTGGAAGCCGACAAACGCCGACAGGTTGATGTTGGGGTAAAACGCCGCTTTGCGGGCGCTGACTTCGCTGTCCTGCGCCTGCGCCATCAGACGGGCGGCGACGATATCCGGGCGACGGCCCAGCAGGTTGACGGGGAGCTGTTCCGGCAGTCCGCGTACGTTGTGCAAATTAATTTGCGGCCGCTTGATGGCCAGTCCGCGATCCGGCCCGGCCCCCAGCAATTCTGCAAGCTGATAGCGCGTAAGCTGGATGCGCTCATCAAGCACCTGCAGTTCGCCCTGCGCGGCGGCCAGCCGCGACTGGGCAATATGCAGGGCCGAGCGGGTTTCCATACCGTTGTGATAGCGTTTATCAAACAGCTCAGCTGTTTTACGCCGCGCCTCCACCACCTCCGCGACGCTGTCGCGTTCGGCGTAATATTGCGCCAGATTGGCATACGCCATCGCGACCGCTGCGGACAGCTCCAGTTGCGCCTGATACTGCTCCGCGCGGGTCGCCTCAATCACCGAAGTCGCCGCCGCCAGCGAGGCGCGGTTTTTGCCCCAGAAATCCAGATCCCACGAAAGGTCGAGCGTCGCCTGGCCGTACTCTTTCCAGCCAATGGGCGACATTTCCCGCGGCAGTAAATAGTTGTAGGACTGACGCTGCTGGCTGGCCGTCGCCGACGCGCTGAGCTGCGGCAGCAGTGTCGATCGCGCCTGCTGGCCTCTGGCCTCGGCGCTGCGCAAACGCGCGGCGGCAATCGTCATATCGGGGGAATTGGCCAGCGCCTCATCAATGAGGGTATTGAGCTGGCTGTCGCCGTAGCTGCGCCACCACTGCTGCGTCGGCCAGACGACTTCAGCATTGAGCGGCAGCGTGCTGGCCCCGTAGCTTTCAACAGACTTAAGTTCCGCCTTCGGCGGTGCATCCGGTAGCTGCGCGCAGCCGACCAGCCACAGCGCGGCTGCCAGCGGCATCAGCGTTCTGCAGCAGGCCGAGCGCGTAAAAAATGAAGGTAAGGCATCCTGATCCATAATTATGTCTATCCTGATATTGAACTGTACTGTACGGTACAGTTTTGGAGTGTATCAGAGTCGTGATAAAATTGAACAGCCCTTTCTTTTCTCAGCCGGTCGCCAATTATGAAAATCACCAGAACCGAAGCAAAACGACAAAGCATCCTTGATGAAGCCACGCAGGTATTTCGCGAACTGGGTTATGAAGGCGCTTCAATGGCCGAGATTTGCGCCCGCGTCGGCGGCTCGAAGGCCACGCTGTATAACCATTTCGCTTCGAAAGATGAGCTGTTTTTTGAGGTGATGTCGCGCCTGTGCGAAGAAGAATTCTCCGCGGTGCTCAAGCTGGTGGAGCCATCAATGCTGGAGCGCGGCGACATTACGCTGGCGCTGAATCAGTTTGGTCAACGCTTTTTGCACTTTATCTACTCTCCGGATGTGCAATCCAACCAGCGGCTGGCGATTGCCGGTTCCGGTAACAACAAGTTGGGCGATCTTATCTATCAGCGCGGCATCCTGCGCGTTCAGCAGCTGATCGCCGACTTTTTATCTCTCGCGATGGAGAATGGTTTGCTGCGCCGCGCCGATCCGCGCATTACGGCGTTGCACCTGAGCGCATTGCTGCAAGCGGAGCTAATGGACCGGTTCTTATTCCGCCAGCAAGAGAGCGTTGATGATGAAGAAGTGCGGCAGGTCACGGCGCGCGCCGTCGAGGTGTTTATGGCGGCTTACCTCCCGCGTTAAGCTCATTCTAGCGTGAGCCACGTCAGCCAGCAGAATGATAAGCTATGCTAACATCCACAACCGACGAATTATCTGGCTGAATGGAGAAATGATGGAACTGCTGTTATTGAGTAACTCAACGCTGCCGGGCAAAGCCTGGCTGGAACATGCGCTACCGACGATTGCCGGGCAGCTAAATGGCCGTCGCTCAGCGGTGTTTATTCCTTTCGCCGGGGTGACGCAAAACTGGGATGACTACACTGCAAAAACCGCCGCCGTCTTTGGCCCAATGGACGTGGCGGTTACCGGAATTCACAGCGTGGCTGACCCGGTTTCGGCGATTGAAAACGCAGAGATAGTTATCGTCGGCGGCGGCAATACCTTCCAGTTGCTGAAAGAGTGCCGCGAACGCGGCCTGCTGGCACCGATAGTGGACGTAGTGAAGCGCGGCGCGCTGTACGTCGGCTGGAGCGCGGGGGCTAACCTTGCCTGCCCGACCATCCGCACCACTAACGATATGCCGATTGTCGACCCTCAGGGCTTTGATGCGCTGGGGCTGTTCCCGCTACAAATTAACCCGCATTTCACCAACGCTCTGCCGGAAGGCCATCAAGGCGAAACCCGTGAACAGCGCATTCGCGAGCTGCTGGTGGTTGCGCCGGAATTGACAATTATCGGCTTGCCGGAAGGCAACTGGATTCAGGTGACACAGGGCCACGCGACCCTCGGCGGCCCGAACCCGACGCTGGTGTTCAGGGCGGGAGAAGAGGCAGTAACTCTAAACGCAGGGCATCGTTTCTGATCCCTTGATCTCACTTTCCCGGAGGCGGTGCTGCGCACCTGTCCGGGCTACCCAACCCCAGACCGCACGGGCCTGTAGCCCCGGGTAAGGCGTCTGCCGCGACCCGGGGAATTTCCCGGAGGCGGCGCTTGACGCGCCTTGTCCGGGTGACCAAACCGCAGACTGCTGTGAACCTGTAGCCCGGTCAGCGCAGCGCCACCGGGGATTTTTGCGACATCACCGGTTAATAATCATCCCGCTCATCGTCCTCATCCGGCTGCTCCATCACGCTATAGGCCACCGAGCAGAACAGCGAGTTCAGACGCTTCATATCGCCCAGTAGCGCCAGATGCAGCGTACTGGTTTCAATACTTTGCACGTTTTGCTGATGCAGGCGGTCAACGTGGGCATGCGAATAGCGGCGGTTTAAAATGCGAAAACGATGCTTACTACGCCGCAGACGACGGGCGCTCGGCACGTCACCGGAGAAAAAGACCGACATCGCCAGCTGTAGATTACTCAGTAACTGATCGTACAGCCCATCCAGCTCCTTCAGCCCCTCCATGGAGAAAGCGCGGCGCGCAGCCAGAGATTTATCGGCGATCTCGCTGCCCATTCTCTCGACAATGTCCGAAGCTTGCTCCAGGTTAAGCGCCATTTCGATGATCTCCGCCCAGCGACGGGATTCCTCTTCCGCCAGCTCCTCTTTCGGCATGCGCGCCAGATAGAGCTTAATCGCGGTATAAAGCACGTTGATGTCATCCGCCATCCGCCGAAGCTCTTTCTCCTCACGAGACTCACCGTGCATGATCTTGCGCAAACCCTCCAGCATCTGCTCCATCGCATCGCCAATACGTAGCGTTTCACGAGCAGCATTGGCCAGCGCCAACGCGGGGGTATCCAGCGCCGAGGTATCCAGATGCTTCGGCTTCAGGTGCGCGTCGAGCTCCGGCTCGTCGCGAATCAAACGCTTACAGAGGCGGGCCATCGGCTCCGCGAACGGCACCATGGCGATACAGCGGATCAGGTTGTAGAAGACGTGGAAGTAGATAACCAGCTCAGCTTCCGCCAGCGGCAGCTTATGCATCACCTCCGCCAGGACATGAACAAACGGCAGGATAATCAGGCTGCCCACCAGCTTGAACAGCAGGCTGCCAAGCGCAACGCGGCGCGCGGCGGCATTCGCCCCGCTGTTATTGAGCATCGCCAGCAGCCCGGAGCCAAGGTTAGCGCCAATCACCAGGCACAGTGCGACCGGAAATGAAATCACGCCGGTCGAGGTTAACGTGGCGGTCAGCAACACCGCGGCCAGGCTTGAATAGCTGATGATCGCGAATACCGCGCCAATCAGCGCATCCAGCATAATATCGCCGGTCAACGAGGCGAAAATCACCTGCACGCCGTTGGCCTGGGTGATGGGATGCACCGCCTGTACGATCAGCTCCAGCGCGAGAAGAATCAGCCCCAGGCCAATCCCCACGCGTCCGAGCTGGCCTGCGCGCGTTTGCTTGCGCCCAAGGAAAAAAATCACGCCGATAAAAATCAGCAGCGGCGAAAGCCATGACAGGTCGAAGGTCAGCACCCTTGCCATCAGCGCGGTACCGACGTCCGCCCCCAGCACCATTACCAGCGCGGGGGCCAGCGCTACCAGATCCTGAGAGACAAATGAGGTCACCAGCATGGTGGTGGCGTTGCTGCTCTGGACCAGCGCGGTGACGCCGATCCCCGCGCAGAAGGCGAGCGGCTTTTTCTCCACGCTGCTGCTCAGAACGCTTCGCAGGCGTGCACCGTAGACGCGCATCACGCCGGTGCGAACAATATGGGTGCCCCACACCAGCAGGGCGACGGCAGAAAGCAGGTGTAGCAGAGTTAACACGGAATCAGCTTCTCCTTATATTTATACACTTTATCCTTCAAGCTGCCTCTTTGTTGGCTGCACCAGCTCACTCCAGTCACTTACTTGAGTAAGCTCCTGGAGATTCACCGGTTTGCCGCCTCGACGCATCTCGAATGACTGCGTGTAGACACTTTTCCCGAGAGGTCACAGCCTTCTTTCAGTATAAGGGTTTAAACACAATAAAGAGACAGGGCGCTAATTGAGCGCCCTGTTAGTTGTAAGGAAAGATAACTGATTGGCGAATCAGTCCGCGTCATATCCCAAATTCGGCGCTAACCAGCGTTCAACTTCCGCCACGCTCATCCCTTTACGCAACGCATAGTCCTCCACCTGATCGCGCTGAATTTGCGCTACCGCGAAATACTTGCTGTCCGGGTGGCTGAAGTACCAGCCGGAGACCGAGGCTCCTGGCCACATAGCGAAAGATTCGGTTAGCTTCATACCGGTGTGTTTTTCCACTTCCAGCAGCTCCCAGATGGTCGCCTTTTCGGTGTGTTCCGGGCAGGCCGGATAACCGGGCGCCGGGCGGATCCCCTGGTAGTTTTCGCGAATCAGCTCCTCGTTGCTGAGGTTCTCATTCGCCGCATAACCCCAGTACACTTTACGTACGCGCTCATGCAGATATTCGGCAAAGGCTTCCGCCAAACGGTCGGCAATCGCCTTCACCATAATCTTGTTATAGTCATCGTGCTGCGCCTCGTAAGCATCGGCCAGCGCGTCCTCTTCAAGACCGCCTGTTACCGCGAACGCGCCGATGTAGTCCGATTTCCCTGACAATTTCGGGGCGACAAAATCCGCCAGACAGTAGTTTGCAAAGCCGACTTTCTCGGTCTGCTGACGCAGATGACGCCCCACGTTCAGCACATGGGTACGGGTTTCATCGCGATAGATTTCCACATCGTCGCCGACGCGGTTTGCCGGGAACAGCCCCACCACGCCGCGCGGATTAAGCGCTTTCTCAGCGCTCAGTTTATCCAGCAGATCGTTAGCATCTTTGAACAGTCGCTGCGCTTCTTCGCCGACCACTTCATCTTCCAGAATGCGCGGATATTTCCCGGCCAGCGACCAGGTCATAAAGAACGGCGTCCAGTCGATATAGTTACGCAGCGTTTCAATGCTGGCTTCAACTTCCTGCACGCCCAGACGATGGGCCACCGGCGGCGTATAGTTTTCCCAGTCAAAGGCCAAATCGTTATCGCGCGCAGCCTCCAGCGTGACCGGCGGCGTACGCGGCTTTTTGCGCGCGTGCTGAATGCGCACGGTTTCATACTCTTTACGCGTGCGGGCAACAAAATCATCGTGCTGAGTATCAGACAGTAGCGCGGCAACAACGCCTACGGTGCGCGAGGCGTTTTGCACATAGACCGTCGGGCCACTGTAGTTCTGCTCGATTTTCACTGCCGTATGCGCTTTCGAAGTCGTCGCGCCGCCGATCAGCAGCGGAATGGTAAAGCCCTGACGCTCCATCTCCTTCGCCACGTTGACCATTTCGTCCAGCGACGGAGTAATCAGTCCGGAAAGGCCAATCAGATCCGCATTCACTTCACGGGCAGTTTTAAGGATTTTCTCTGCGGGGACCATCACGCCAAGATCGACGATTTCATAGTTGTTACATTGCAGCACCACGCCAACGATATTTTTGCCGATGTCGTGCACGTCACCCTTCACGGTCGCAATGACCATCTTGCCGTTGCTGGAGCCTTTCTCTTTGCTGGCTTCGATATACGGTTCGAGATACGCCACTGCCTGCTTCATCACGCGGGCGGATTTCACCACCTGCGGCAGGAACATTTTCCCTTCACCAAACAGATCGCCGACTACGTTCATGCCGTCCATCAGTGGGCCTTCAATCACTTCAATCGGGCGCGCGGCCTGCTGACGGGCTTCTTCGGTATCCAGCTCGATAAATTCGGTAATGCCTTTCACCAGCGAGTATTCGAGGCGCTTTTTAACGTCCCAGCTACGCCATTCCGCCAGTTGCGTATTTGCGTTGTCATCGCTTTTGCTGCCACGATATTTCTCCGCCAGATCCAGCAGACGTTCAGTGCCATCATCGCGGCGGTTAAGGATCACATCTTCAACCGCATCGCGCAGCTCGGCGGGCAGGTCGTCGTAAATCGCCAACTGACCGGCGTTGACAATGCCCATGTCCATGCCATTACGGATGGCGTAGTAGAGGAATACTGCGTGAATCGCTTCGCGCACCGGGTCGTTGCCACGAAACGAAAATGAGACGTTGGAGACGCCGCCGGAAATTAGCGCATGCGGCAGCTCGCGTTTGATATCTTCACAGGCACCGATAAAGTCCTGGGCGTAGTTGTTGTGCTCTTCAATGCCGGTCGCCACGGCGAAAATATTCGGGTCAAAAATGATGTCTTCCGGCGGGAAGCCCACCTCTTCGGTGAGAATTTTGTACGCCCGGCGGCAAATCTCAATTTTACGATCCCGGGTGTCGGCCTGGCCCTGTTCATCAAAGGCCATCACCACCACGGCGGCACCGTAGCGGCGCACCTTTTTGGCATGATGGATAAACGGCTCAACGCCCTCTTTCATCGAGATGGAGTTGACGATGCCTTTGCCCTGAATACACTTCAGCCCTTTCTCGATGACGTCCCACTTCGAGGAGTCGATCATAATCGGCACGCGGGCGATATCCGGCTCACCGGCGATCAGGTTGAGGAAACGCGTCATCGCCGCTTCGGCGTCGAGCATGCCTTCATCCATGTTGATATCGATAATCTGCGCGCCGCTTTCCACCTGCTGGCGGGCCACATCCAGTGCTTCGTTGTATTTTTCTTCTTTAATCAGGCGTTTAAACTTCGCCGAGCCGGTCACGTTGGTTCGTTCGCCGACGTTCACAAACAGGCTGTCATCGCCGATGTTCAGCGGCTCAAGGCCTGCGAGGCGGCAGGCTACTGGCAGCTCCGGCAACTGGCGCGGCGTCAGCCCTTCAACGGCGCGGCTCATGGCGGCGATATGTTCCGGCGTGGTGCCGCAGCAGCCGCCAACGATATTCAGGAAGCCAGCCTCTGCCCATTCACGGATTTGCGCCGCCATGGTGTCAGCATCCAGATCGTACTCACCGAAGGCGTTCGGCAAACCGGCGTTCGGGTGCGCGGTGACGTAGCATTCGGCAATGCGCGACAGCTCCTGCACGTACTGGCGCAGCTCATCCGGGCCTAGCGCACAGTTGAGGCCGAAAGTGAGCGCATCGGCGTGGCGTAGCGAGTTATAAAAAGCTTCGGTAGTCTGGCCGGAAAGCGTGCGCCCGGAGGCGTCGGTGATGGTGCCGGAAATCATAATCGGCAGGTCGACGCCCAGCGCTTCAAACTCTTCCTTCACCGCAAAAATCGCCGCTTTGGCGTTAAGGGTATCGAAGACCGTCTCAATCAGGATCAGATCCGCCCCGCCTTCCACCAGCGCTTTGGTGGATTCGCGATAGGCCGCCACCAGCCCGTCAAAGGTGATGTTGCGAAAGGCCGGGTCGTTGACGTCCGGGGAAATTGAGGCGGTGCGGTTAGTTGGACCGAGAACACCTGCGACGTAACGCGGCTTTTCCGGCGTGCGCGCGGTCCAGGCATCGGCGCTGGCGCGAGCCAGTTTAGCCGCTGCAAAGTTGATCTCCGCCGACAGGGATTCCATCTGGTAATCCGCCATCGCGATGGTCGTCGAGTTAAAGGTGTTGGTTTCAATGATATCCGCCCCGGCCGCAAAATAGGCGTCGTGGATAGCGGTTATCACGTCCGGCTTGCTGAGAACCAGCAGGTCGTTGTTGCCTTTCAGATCGCACGGCCAGTCGGCAAAGCGTTCGCCGCGAAAGTCCTGCTCACTCAGACGATAGCTCTGGATCATGGTGCCCATGCCCCCATCCAGAACCAGAATACGTTCTTTTAACTGCTGATGCAGTTGCTCAACTTTGCTGCTCACACTCGCTCCCGACAACGCTCAACCAGACCGAAAAAACTTAACAGGCCATACTGGCACAAACCGAAGGGGCGGAAAAGAGAACAGCGGGCAAGATGAGACATGTTCAGCTTCACTCATCCGATCAGTCGGGTAGTGATTGCATTATCGCCAAATAAAACGAAAATCATTTCCACGATACAGAAAAAAGGAGTCAGCAATGGCGACCCCCGTTCCCGCAAAACGCGGTAGAAAACCTGCAGCCCCCGCAGCCGCACCGGCTGGCGGACAAGTACAGTCCCTGACTCGTGGGCTGAAGCTGCTCGAATGGATTTCTGAATCTCACGGCAGCGTGGCGCTAACCGAACTGGCCCAGCAGGCCGGCTTACCTAACTCTACGACTCACCGCCTGCTGACCACCATGCAGCAGTTGGGCTTTGTTCGCCAGGTTGGCGAGCTGGGACACTGGTCGGTGGGGGCGCATGCATTTGTTGTCGGCAGCAGCTTCCTGCAAAGCCGCAACCTGCTGGCTATCGTCCATCCAATTCTGCGCCAACTGATGGAAGATTCCGGCGAGACGGTAAACCTCGCGGTGCTGGACCAGGGCGACCATCAGGCGATTATCATCGACCAGGTACAGTGTACCCAACTGATGCGTATGTCGGCGCCAATTGGCGGCAAGCTGCCGATGCACGCTTCCGGCGCGGGAAAAGCCTTTCTGTCGCAGTTGAGTGAAGAGCAAGTGACCAGCCTGCTGCATCGTAAAGGCCTGCATGCTTATACTCACGCCACGCTGGTGTCGCCGGTGCATCTGAAAGAAGATTTGGCCCAGACGCGTAAGCGCGGCTATTCGTTTGATGACGAAGAACACGCGCTAGGTCTGCGCTGCGTGGCATCATGTATTTATGATGAACACCGCGAGCCGTTTGCTTCTATCTCAATCTCCGGGCCGATTTCGCGCATTACCGATGACCGCGTCACCGAGTTCGGCGCCATGGTGATCAAGGCGGCGAAAGAAGTGACGCTGGCGTACGGCGGGGTTCGATGAATGAGCGATCTGAAATCCTACTGGCAGGATAAATATCCTTCTGCTTTTTGCTGGTCTTTCGGCGATTCACCGGAGCTCGCCGACGAGCTGGCGGCCCTGGTCGTCACGGGCAAAAAACGCGGCACCTGCGGCTCGCTTGCCAGCTATCAGCAAGAGCAGCCGCCCGTGACGCCAGGGGCATACCACATTGTGCTGGACGGCAAAGGTAAAGCCGTATGCGTGATACGCACCCTGGCGCTCCGGCTGATCCGTTTTAACGAAATGAACGCGGAACTGGCCGCGCTGGAAGGCGAAGGTGATTTGAGCCTGGCTTACTGGCAATCTGCGCATCAGGCGTTTTTTGAGCGCGAAGGCACCTGGGCGCCGGATATGGAGCTGGTTTACGAAGAATTCGCCGTTATTGAAGTGGCCTGAACCAGGCCATTTGCTTAACCCGCCTGCTGTAGGTTGTCGTAGCGCACGCAAAAGCGCTGGCGGCGGCGATAGGCGTAGACGTCCTCCACGTGGCCTTCTCGAATCCGCGTTTGCAACGCCCGCCAGTAGTCGGCGCGCAGAAGATCGGCATGCATCTCTTCAAATAGCGGCCCGATACGCGGGTCGGCGCACAGCCAGTGGCGAAACTCCTCCGGAAAAACATCGCCCGGCGAGACGCTGTACCACGGCTCACTGGCTAACTCATCTTCCGGATAGCGCGGCGGCGGAATTTCGCGGAAATTCACTTCCGTCATATAGCAAATTTCATCGTAATCGTAGAACACCACCCGGCCGTGGCGCGTGACGCCAAAATTTTTAAATAGCATATCGCCGGGGAAAATATTGGCGGCGGCCAGCTGGCGAATGGCGTTCCCATACTCCTCTACCGCATCGCGCAGCGCCTGGCCGTCCACCTGCTCCAGCCAGATATTCAGCGGTACCATTCGCCGCTCGATATAGAGATGGCTGATGATGATCCGATCCCCGAGGTCGGTAATTTTTGCTCCGGCCTCGGTTTGGAGCAGGGCCATGAGTTCAGGCGCAATTTGCCGTTTCTCCAGCACAAAGTTTTCAAACTCTTGGGTATCCGCCATTCTCCCCACGCGATCGTGCTCTTTAACCAACTGATAGCAGGCGCGCACGTGGGCGGCGGTCATCTCTTTTTGCGGCGCAAAACGGTCTTTAATGACTTTAAATACCCGGTCAAACCCAGGCAATGTAAACACCAGCATCACCATTCCGCGGATCCCCGGCGCTTCGATAAATTGCTCATCGCTGCGGGAGATATAGTGCAGGTATTCGCGATAGCTCTCCGTTTTCGCATGCTTCTGGCAGCCAATCGCCATATACAGTTCGGCGGTGGTTTTTCCCGGCAGAATCTCGCGTAGCCACTCAACCAACGCGCCGGGCAGCGGCGCGTAAACCATAAAATAGGAACGGGCGAAGCCAAAAACGATGCTCGCTTCGGCATGCGTCGTCAGACAGGCATCGACAAACAGTTCGCCTTCATCAGTACGATGGATTGGCAGCAGAAAGGGCAGAGTCGCCATTGGCGTCACGAGCTTACCGACCAGCCAGGCGGCCTTATTACGATAAAAGAGTTCATTCGCCACCTGCAGATGCGATTGGGAGAGCAGCTCGCTGCCAAGCGCTTCCTGCAAGCAAGCGGTGATATAACCGATATCGCGCCCCCTGTCCTGCCATGGCAGGCGGAAAGGAAGGTCAGATAATACTTTGCGTAACAAGGTATCCCAGCCGCGCTCGGGGAAGAAATCTTTTGCCAGAGGACGCGGGATAGAGCGCAAACGGCGCTCGGGCTGAGAGCTGAAAATAAAAAGCCGCTCGGGAGTCAGCGAGCGGTGGTCAAACAACCGGCAATAGACGGAATTGAAAAAGCTCTCCGCAATTTCGAAGCGAGGGTAATCCGGCAACAAGTGGGTGTAGTGCTCTTTCACCCGCAGCAAAAAGTCAGCATCGGTATTTTTGCCATCAGTAATGCAGCGCAGCTGTTCGACGACCAGACCGACATGGTGATCGTAGAGATGAATGCGCTGTTTCATTGCCTGCTGGACGGCATGCCAGTCAGCCTGTTCAAAACGCGGCTGGGCGCCGGAAGTCACTTCAAGAAAACGCCCGTACTGGGCGTCAAAACCCTGCAAAATAGTCTGAGCAATCAATAATTCCAGGCCACGCGTCATATTTTCCCCCTCACCCATCCCTCTCCCCCCGGAGAGAGGGAGAGGAGGAAATCATCAGAACTGATCTTCTTCTGTTGAACCGGTTAACGCCGTGACTGACGAGGCTCCGCCCTGGATAATGGTAGTCACCTTGTCGAAGTAGCCGGTACCGACTTCCTGCTGATGAGAGACAAAGGTGTAACCATCTTTAGCCGCCGCAAACTCCGGCTGCTGAACCTTCTCAACGTAGTGCTTCATACCTTCGCCCTGCGCATAAGCGTGTGCCAGGTCGAACATGTTGAACCACATGCTGTGAATACCGGCCAGGGTGATGAACTGGTACTTGTAGCCCATATCCGACAGCTGCTGCTGGAAGCTGGCGATAGTTTTATCATCCAGTTTTTTCTGCCAGTTAAAGGACGGCGAGCAGTTGTAGGCCAGCAGCTTGCCCGGATATTTGGCGTGAATCGCATCGGCAAAGCGTTTCGCCAGCTCGAGATCCGGGGTAGAAGTTTCGCACCACACCAGGTCAGCATACGGTGCGTAGGCCAGCCCGCGACTGATCGCCTGTTCGATACCGGCGTGGGTACGGAAGAAACCTTCGCTGGTACGGTCGCCAGTGATAAATTCGCGATCGTAAGGGTCGCAGTCTGACGTAATTAAATCCGCCGCATCAGCATCAGTGCGGGCAATCACCAGCGTTGGCACGCCCATCACGTCTGCCGCCAAACGTGCAGCAACCAGCTTCTGAATCGCTTCCTGGGTCGGTACCAGCACTTTCCCGCCCATATGGCCGCATTTCTTCACCGATGCCAGCTGGTCTTCGAAGTGAACGGCCGCTGCACCGGCCTCAATCATCGATTTCATCAGCTCAAAGGCATTAAGCACGCCGCCAAACCCAGCTTCCGCATCGGCGACGATCGGCAGGAAATAATCGGTGTAACGCGGATCGTTCGGCTCAATGCCAGCAGACCACTGGATCTGATCCGCGCGGCGGAAGGTGTTGTTGATCCGATCAACAACCGCCGGTACCGAGTTCGCCGGATAGAGCGATTGATCCGGGTACATGCTGGAGGCCAGGTTGGCGTCCGCCGCGACCTGCCAGCCAGAAAGATAGATCGCTTCAATGCCCGCTTTCGCCTGCTGCAACGCCTGTCCACCGGTCAGCGCGCCTAAGCTGTTGATGTAGCCTTTTTTCGCTTCGCCGTGCAGCAAGCGCCACATCTTAGCCGCACCCAGTTGGGCCAGGGTACATTCCGGGTTGACTGAGCCACGAAGCTTCACCACGTCTTCGGCGCTGTACGGGCGGGTAATACCTTCCCAGCGCGGGTTGGTCCATTCTTTGTTTAATTCTTCGATTTGTTGGGTACGGGTCTTCATGTGCAGATGCTCCATATTATTTTTTACCCGTCATCTTTCGCGCCGCAGGTTCGTTGGCTGCGCAGGTTCACCCCAGTCACTTACCTAAGTAAGCTCCTGGGGATTCTCATGCTTGTCGCCTTCCTGCAACGCGAAATCCATAGGGTAAATTGTGGGTGAATTAGGCCAGCAGGCGGTAACCTGGCAGAGTTAAGAAATCAATAAGCTCATCGGAGGTGGTGATTTGTTCCATCAGGCGGGCGGCTTCATCAAAGCGTCCGCTGCTGTAGCGGTGCTCGCCCAGTTCGTCCTGAATCACCCGCATCTCTTCAGCCAGCCACTGGCGGAATAGCGCTTTGGTCACCGGCTTGCCGTTGCTCAGGGTTTTCTCGTGATGGATCCACTGCCAGATAGAGGTACGGGAGATCTCGGCCGTTGCCGCATCTTCCATCAGACCGTAAATCGGCACGCAGCCGTTGCCGGAGATCCATGCTTCGATGTACTGCACCGCCACGCGAATATTGGCGCGCATGCCTTCTTCAGTTCGTTCACCTTCGCAGGGGGCCAGCAGCTGCTCGGCGGTAATTGGCGCATCGTCATCGCGGGTGACAAACAGCTGGTTTTTGTTCTCACCCAGCACACCGTTAAAGACGGCCATCGCGGTATCCGCCAGCCCCGGATGGGCGATCCAGGTGCCATCGTGGCCGTTATTGGCTTCCAGCGATTTGTCGGCTTTTACCTTATTCAGTACCTGATTATTTCGCTCAGCATCTTTGCTCGGAATAAATGCCGCCATGCCGCCCATCGCAAACGCACCGCGCTTATGGCAGGTTTTAATCAGCAATCGCGAGTAGGCGCTGAGGAAAGGTTTGTCCATCGTCACGACCTGGCGGTCTGGCAAAACGCGATCCGGGTGATTTTTCAACGTCTTGATATAGCTGAAAATGTAGTCCCAGCGACCGCAGTTCAGACCCACAATATGGTCACGCAGCGCGTGCAGGATCTCATCCATCTGGAAGACGGCCGGCAGCGTTTCAATCAGCAAAGTGGCTTTGATGGTGCCGCGCGGCAGCTCAAAGCGGTCTTCAGTGAAGCTAAAGACTTCACTCCACCACGCGGCTTCCTGCCAGGCCTGAGTTTTCGGCAGATAGAAATACGGCCCACTACCTTTTGCCAGTAAGGCTTTGTGATTGTGGAAGAAATAGAGAGCAAAATCGAACAGGCTGCCGGGAATCGCTTCCCTGCGCCATGTCACGTGTTTTTCCGGCAGATGCAGACCACGTACGCGACAGATCAGTAATGCCGGGTCTGGCTTGAGCTGATAGATCTTTCCTGCTTCGTTGGTATAGCTGATAGTGCCGTTAACCGCATCACGCAGGTTAATTTGCCCATCAATGACCTTGCTCCATTCGGGTGCCAGCGAGTCCTCGAAATCAGCCATAAAGACTTTCACGTTCGCATTGAGCGCGTTAATGACCATCTTACGTTCAACCGGGCCGGTAATTTCTACCCGGCGATCCTGCAAGTCTTCAGGAATGCCGCGAATTTTCCAGTCACCATTACGAATGGAAGCTGTTTCCGAAATAAAATCAGGAAGCTTGCCGTTATCAATTGCCTTCTGTTGCTGGATGCGCGCTGCCAGCAATTTGTTGCGCTCAGGCGTAAAGCGACTCACCAGTTCGGTCAGGAATTCGACTGCCTCAGGCGTAAGTATTTGCTTCTCTTGCTCGCCATAGGGCTGGCTAAAAGCCAGTTCATCAGTAATTGTCGCCTGCTGCGTCATGTGCTGCTCCTCTTGGTTGATCCAGTTGGCGCGAACGTAAGATCGTTGTGTAGTTTTCGTTCAGCACAATTAAGACTACGCATTTATTTTTCAAAATCAAAAACAATTTCCATTTTTAATTAATTTATAATTTAACCTATTGATAACATTATAAATAAAGTTTAATTACAATATGAGCCGCATTTCGGAAATAAAAAAGGCACCCGAAGGTGCCAGAGGCAAAATGCTGAAACGCTTTAGGATCGTGTTATGTAGAAGATTAATCCAGCGTCGGATTCATATGGCGTAGATCGTATGGCGTGATCTGGTAAACGTAATAGTTGAGCCAGTTGATAAACAGCAGGTTGCCATGGCTTCGCCAGGTGGCTCGCGGTTTATTCTGCGGATCGTTTTGCGGGAAATAATTGTGTGGAACCTGCGGATCGAGGCCCGCTTCCACATCGCGGAAAAACTCGCTGGCCAGAGTATTCGCATCATATTCAGGATGCCCGGTAACGAAGGCGATGCGCTTATCTTTACTGGCAAAGAGGTAGGCATCACCCTCTTCCGTCTCCGCCAGAATCTCTAAATCCGTGTAGTCGCGAATCAATACAGCCGGAAAATCGGCATAGCGTGAATGTGGGGCAAGGAAAGAGTCGTCAAAACCACGGGTTAATAAGGCATGGGGCTGTAGAATATGGTGTTCGTATACCCCTGAAATTTTTTCGGAACGAGTCTGTTTTGGGATGCCGTAGAGAATATTGAGCGCGGCCTGTACCGCCCAACAGACAAATAGCGTTGAGGTAACATGATCTTTAGCCCACTCCAGCACCTGCTTGATCTGCGGCCAGTAGGCAACGTCATTAAACTCAACCAAACCTAAGGGCGCGCCGGTAACAATCAGGCCATCAAAATTCTGATCGCAAATATCTTCAAAATTACAATAGAAGTTATTCAGGTGCTCCGCCGGTGTATTGCGCGACTCCCGAGCATCAATGCGTAGCAGCTGGATATCAAGCTGCAGCGGAGAATTTGAAAGCAGCCGCAGAAACTGGTTCTCGGTTTCGATTTTCTTCGGCATCAGATTGAGGATGAGCACCTTCAGCGGGCGGATTTCCTGAGTTGTCGCGCGAGTCGTCGTCATCACAAAGACGTTTTCATTACGCAAGAAATTGACGGCCGGCAGCTCGTCCTGCACCCGAATAGGCATAACTTTATTACCTCATAGCATACGTATAAACGTTTAGACATCCAGATAGCTGAAGATACCCAGGAATCTGGTGAATGTCGAGCCTGCAAGTACAGGGTGAAAAAATTTCACGGAGATATTTGAGTTAGAATATAAGAATGAATAAAAGGAGAATATATGGTTATTAGTATCCGCCGTTCACGGCATGACGAAGGGGAAAAACTCATTGCGATCTGGTGTCGTTCGGTCGATGCAACGCACAATTTCCTGTCGAAGGAGTATAGGGTAGAGCTGGAAGAGTTAGTGAGATCATTTTTGCCCGAAGCACCACTGTGGGTAGCGGTGACGGAGAAAGATGAGCCTATCGCCTTTATGCTTCTTACTGGTGAACATATGGACGCGTTGTTCGTCGATCCCGATGTCCGCGGCTGTGGGGTAGGGAAATTGCTCATTGAGCATGCGCTAACCCTGACACCAACACTAACGACTAATGTTAACGAACAGAATGAGCAGGCTGTCGGATTTTATAAGAAGATGGGGTTTAAGGTGACGGGACGTTCAGAGACGGATGATCTTGGAAAACCTTATCCATTGCTCAATTTGGTACATGAGTAATGTTCGAGACCGGATGCGGTAAAACCGACATCCGGTATTTTTCAAATTTTCAAAGCCATAAAAACGCAAAAAGCCCATCCGTCAGGATGGGCTCTTCACTTGATTGATGCCTGGCAGTTCCCTACTCTCACATGGGGAGACCCCACACTACCATCGGCGCTACGGCGTTTCACTTCTGAGTTCGGCATGGGGTCAGGTGGGACCACCGCGCTAC
>NZ_CABGGS010000009.1 GCF_902158555.1 Klebsiella spallanzanii
CTCGTCACCCGAGAGCAAGCTCTCTGTGCTACCGTTCGACTTGCATGTGTTAGGCCTGCCGCCAGCGTTCAATCTGAGCCATGATCAAACTCTTCAATTTAAGTTTGATGCTCGTAGAATTAAACTTCGTAATGAATTACGTGTTCACTCTTTGAGACTTGGTATTCATTTATTGCCCGAAGACATTAAGAATCCATGTCACTTTGAGTGCCCACACAGATTGTCTGATAAATTGTTAAAGAGCAGTTGCGACGCGCTTTAGCGCTCTGTCGCGAGGTGGCGTATATTACGCTTCCCTCTTTCAGAGTCAAGCGTTTATTTTCGCTTTTCTCTGCCGGTATTCATCGCTGAATCCCGCTGACCCGGCGGCTTATTTGCCGTTGTTCCGTGTCAGTGGAGGCGCATTATAGGGAGTAATTCTGAAGTGACAAGGGGAATTTTAAAAAAAACGCTCGCTTGCTTAATTTTCACCCAAAACATTAGCCACAATTAAATTATTGCCTGGATTTTAAACAAAAACGAGCCCTGAGGGCCCGTTTTTGCTGTTTTGTGATTTACTGCACTGCCACTATCCGATCGTTTTTCACAACTAATTGTACTTCTTTCCCTGGAATCAATTCACCGGAAAGAATCTGCTGCGCCAGCGGGTTTTCGATCTGTTGCTGAATAGCACGTTTCAGCGGACGCGCGCCGTAAACCGGGTCGTATCCATTTTCACTCAGGAGTTTCAGTGCATCATCAGACATCTGGACTTCATAACCTCGCTCTTCCAGGCGTTTGTACAACCGCTGCAGTTGAATCTGCGCAATAGAAGCAATGTGTTTTTCACCCAGCGGATGGAATACAACAACCTCATCTATACGGTTAATAAACTCTGGACGGAAGCTCTGGCTAACCACACCCAGTACCATGTCTTTCATATGGCCATAATCCAATGCCCCAAAACGTTCCTGAATGAGATCTGAACCGAGGTTAGATGTCATGATAACAACCGTATTACGGAAGTCGACAGTTCTCCCCTGCCCGTCAGTCAAACGTCCATCGTCCAGCACCTGAAGTAGAATGTTAAACACATCAGGATGCGCTTTTTCCACTTCGTCCAGCAGAATGACGGAATAGGGACGACGACGGACCGCTTCAGTCAGATAGCCACCTTCTTCATAGCCAACGTATCCCGGAGGTGCCCCAACCAGACGCGACACGGAATGTTTCTCCATAAACTCAGACATGTCGATACGCACCATTGCATCATCGCTATCGAACATAAAGTTGGCCAGCGCTTTACACAGTTCCGTTTTACCCACACCAGTAGGACCGAGGAACAGGAACGAGCCAATCGGGCGGTTCGGATCGGACAGTCCGGCACGGCTACGGCGAATCGCGTTCGATACCGCTTCAACCGCTTCGTTCTGGCCAATGACGCGACTATGCAGCTCCTGCTCCATGCGCAGCAGTTTCTCACGCTCACCTTCCAGCATGCGGGCTACCGGAATACCGGTCCAGCGAGCCAGAACTTCGGCGATTTCTGCATCCGTTACTTTATTACGCAACAGGCGCATGGTCTTGCCTTCAGACTGAGTCGCAGCCGCGAGCTGTTTTTCCAGCTCCGGAATCTTGCCATACTGTAATTCAGACATCCGCGCCAGATCGCCAACGCGACGCGCCTGCTCAATTGCGATTTTGGCCTGTTCCAGCTCTGCCTTGATCGTCTGAGTTCCAGAGAGCGAAGCCTTTTCAGCCTTCCACTCTTCCTCTAATACTGAATACTGGCGTTCTTTATCTGCCAGCTCTTCGTTCAGCATATCCAGCCGCTTGATACTGGCTTCATCCGACTCTTTCTTCAACGCCTGCTGCTCCAGTTTTAGCTGGATGATACGGCGGTCCAGTCGGTCAAGCTCTTCCGGTTTTGAGTCAATCTGCATACGGATACTGGATGCCGCTTCATCGATCAGGTCGATAGCTTTGTCCGGCAACTGGCGGTCGGCAATGTAACGATGAGACAACGTTGCTGCCGCGACAATCGCCGGGTCGGTGATCTGCACATGGTGGTGCAGTTCATAACGTTCTTTCAATCCACGCAGAATCGCGATGGTATCTTCAACTGTCGGCTCCGCGACGAACACTTTCTGGAAACGGCGTTCCAGCGCAGCATCTTTTTCAATATACTGGCGATATTCATCAAGCGTTGTAGCACCAACGCAGTGCAGTTCACCACGAGCCAGAGCCGGTTTCAGCATGTTCCCGGCGTCCATTGCACCGTCGGCTTTACCCGCGCCTACCATGGTGTGCAACTCATCAATAAACAGAATAACGTTGCCTTCCTGCTTAGCAAGATCGTTCAGCACGCCTTTTAAGCGTTCTTCAAACTCACCACGATACTTGGCACCCGCCACCAGCGACCCCATATCCAGCGCCAGTACTCGGCGGCCCTTCAGTCCTTCAGGTACCTCGCCATTGACGATACGCTGCGCCAAGCCTTCGACGATTGCCGTTTTACCTACCCCAGGCTCACCAATAAGCACAGGGTTGTTTTTGGTACGGCGCTGCAGTACCTGAATAGTACGGCGAATTTCTTCATCACGACCGATCACCGGGTCAAGCTTGCCCTGTTCGGCACGCTCGGTCAGATCGACTGTAAATTTCTTCAATGCCTGACGTTGGTCTTCGGCTCCCTGATCGTTCACGCTTTCACCTCCGCGCATTTGTTCAATCGCCTGACTCACATTGGCGGTTGTAGCTCCGGCAGATTTCAAGAGGTCGGTCAGCGTACCGCGTGATTCAAGCGCCGCCAGAACGAACAGTTCTGACGAAATAAAGTTGTCCTTTCTCTTTTGCGCCAGCTTGTCGCAAAGATTGAGTATACGCACCAGATCCTGGGACGGCTGTACGTCGCCACCGGTACCCTCTACCTGCGGTAAGCGGCTCAGCGCCTGTTCGATATTGGTGCGTAACTCTCCGGCATTAATGCCCGCCGAAGTTAATAAAGGACGTACCGATCCCCCTTCCTGATTCAGCAAGGCGCTCATTAGATGAAGAGGTTCGATGAATTGGTTGTCGTGCCCAAGTGCAAGCGACTGGGCATCGGCAAGAGCAAGCTGGAATTTATTGGTAAGACGATCCAGACGCATAACTCCTCCCATAACAGGTCAAATTTGCTACTGGAGATTAAATGAGGTCATCCCTCAATTATTCAAGGTTAAAGACCTGAACTATGCAAAAATAAGTTTGCCTTCTGGATCGTCTTAGTTCGGCAGGTTATATCAGCCAGATGAAACTTGCCATACGCCCTGTGGTTCGATCGCGGCGATAAGAGAAAAAATCATCGTTTTCGCTGAAGGTACAGCGGTCTCCACCGAAAATCTGCTCAACGCCAACATTCGCCAGACGCTGACGAGCCAGTTGATAAATATCGGCAAAATATTTTTCACCCGCAGGGCGAAACGCGCTCTGCGCTTGGGCATCTTTCTCTATAAAGGCTTCACGCACTTCCGGGCCGACTTCAAAAGCTTCCGGCCCGATGGCGGGCCCAAGCCAGGCCAGGATATTTTCCGGCTTATCGATAAAGCAGGCGACCGTTTCTTCCAGCACACCTTCACATAAACCGCGCCAGCCAGCATGGGCCGCCGCGATTTCAGTGCCCGCGCGATTACAAAAAAGCACCGGTAGGCAATCAGCGGTCATCACCGCACATACCGTACCAGGTACATTGCAATATGAGGCATCCGCACGCTTTGACTCGTACGGACCGCCGTCAAGTTTCAAAACTGCCGTACCATGAACCTGCTCCAGCCACACCGGGTATGACGGCAGACCGCCTGCAGAAAACATGCGTCGACGATTCTCCTCAACGTGCTGCTGATTGTCTCCGCAATGGGCACCAAGGTTGAGTGAGTCGTATGGCGACAGGCTAACCCCGCCAATACGCGTGGAACTACAGGCAGCAACGCCTTGCGGCATCGGCCATTGCGGTACAATCAGTTTAGTCATAGCCAGTCGATATCGTCCTTATGGGCTTCAAAATCAGCGCGCATGGCATCAATCAAATCAACCATATCCTGCGGAATAGGCGCATGCCATTCCATCTCAATACCGCTGATCGGATGGTATAAGCGTAGCATCGTAGCGTGCAGAGCCTGACGATCGAATTTACGCAGCGCGGTGATGAACTCTTCCGACGCGCCTTTCGGTGGACGTGGACGCCCGCCATAAACCTGATCGCCCACCAGCGGGTGAGTGATATGCGCCATGTGCACGCGAATCTGGTGTGTACGACCAGTTTCCAGGCGCAAGCGCAGGCGAGTATGGATGCGAAAATGCTCCATAATCCGGTAGTGTGTTACCGCCGGTTTTCCCATGGGATGTACCGCCATATGCGTACGCTTGGTCGGGTGGCGGCTAATCGGTTCTTCAACCGTTCCGCCTGCCGTCATATGACCAATCGCCACCGCCTCATACTCGCGGGTGATTTCGCGCAGCTGCAGGGACTCCACCAGTCGGGTTTGCGCCGGGATAGTTTTCGCGACCACCATCAAACCGGTCGTGTCTTTATCGAGACGATGCACAATCCCCGCACGCGGCACATCAGCAATGGCCGGATAGTAGTGCAACAGCGCATTCAGCACAGTACCGTCAGGGTTGCCCGCGCCAGGGTGCACAACTAAATCGCGCGGTTTATTAATGACGAGGATGTCATCATCTTCATAAACGATATTGAGCGGAATATCCTGTGCCTGGAAACGGACTTCTTCTTCGATTTCAACATCGATAGCAATCGTCTCTCCCCCCAGCACTTTCTCTTTCGGCTTGTCGCTGACATTGCCGTTTACCAGCACTCTCTGGTCAAGGATCCATTCTTTTATGCGCGAACGCGAATAATCCGGGAACAATTCGGCCAAAGCCTGATCTAAGCGTTGTCCGAGTTGATTTTCGGACACCGTTGCGTTGAGTTGTACTCGTTGTGCCATATACAGCTTCTTCGTTTTAACGTTGGGTTTTACGGCTTTGCCGTTTAATATAGTGTGCTATTGTAGCTGGTCTTAATCGGGAGCAGGAACAGAGATTCTCCCGCATAAACATTTTGAGGAAGTCAAAACGTCATGACGCGCATGAAATACCTGGTGGCAGCAGCCACACTGAGCCTGGCTTTGGTGGGTTGCTCTGGCTCAAAGGAGGAGGTGCCCGATAATCCGCCGAATGAGATCTACGCGACCGCTCAGCAAAAGCTGCAGGACGGTAACTGGAAACAGGCAATAACGCAACTGGAAGCGTTGGATAACCGTTATCCCTTCGGACCTTATTCTCAACAGGTACAGTTGGACCTGATTTATGCGTACTACAAAAACGCAGACCTGCCGCTGGCTCAGGCAGCCATCGATCGCTTTGTACGCCTGAACCCTACGCATCCTAACATTGATTACGTCATTTATATGCGTGGTCTGACAAATATGGCGTTGGATGACAGTGCGCTACAGGGCTTCTTCGGTGTCGATCGCTCCGACCGCGACCCGCAACACGCGCGCGATGCCTTTAACGACTTCTCCAAACTGGTTCGTGGTTATCCTAACAGCCAGTACTCTACCGACGCCTACAAACGTATGGTATTCCTGAAGGATCGTCTGGCGAAGTACGAACTGTCGGTAGTTGATTACTATACCGATCGTGGCGCCTGGGTTGCGGTAGTCAACCGCGTAGACGGCATGCTGCGTAACTATCCGGATACGCAGGCCACCCGCGATGCGCTGCCGAAAATGGAAAATGCCTACCGCCAGATGCAAATGAATGCTCAGGCTGACAAAGTAGCGAAAATTATTGCGGCGAACAGCAAAAACACCTGATAGCCGGTAGATAAGCAAAACGGCAGCCGGATGAGGCTGCCGTTTTTTATTCGTTTAATTCTTTAGCTGAAGCGGTTTAGCGCCGAGTTAACTCATCAAATATGGCTCTCTTTCTTCCATTCGACAAGTAAAATCTCACCTGTTCCTGTCCTGTCTCACAAAACCAATTCGTTGACAAAAAGTGACAATAAAATGTGATTTAAATCACGCATTTTGACATTGGGCGAGGTATGCTGAGTTCACCAAGACGGGAAAGACAAGAGGTAAAATTTATGACAATGAACATTACCAGTAAACAAATGGAAATTACTCCGGCAATTCGCCAGCACGTCGCAGACCGTCTCGCCAAACTTGATAAATGGCAAACTCATTTAATTAACCCGCACATCATCCTTTCTAAGGAGCCGCAGGGTTTCATCGCTGACGCAACTATCAATACACCAAACGGTCATCTGGTTGCCAGCGCACGGCATGAAGACATGTATGCCGCAATCAATGAATTGATCAACAAGCTGGAACGGCAGCTGAATAAAGTGCAACACAAAGGGGAAGCCCGCCGCGCCGCAACATCGGTGAAAGAGGCAGGCTTTGTGGAAGAAGAAGAGTAATCCTTAACTTAAGCTTGTGTAATGCCACGCGCCTTCGGGCGCGTTTTTTATTGACAGAGTGAAAACACTACAGGTACTGTAATCCCCACAAACTCAAGGAATTCACCGTGAAACTGATCCCGTTCTTCTTCGCATTCTTTTTTACCTTCCCCTGAATGGGAGGCAATTCGTCGTGTGATAAAGAATGCGAAGACGAACAACAAGGCCTCCCAAACGGGAGGCCTTTTTTATTGATAATCAATAACAAGAAAGGCAACACATATGACCGAGGAAAACCCATTACTGGCCCTACGCGATAAGATAAGCGCTCTGGATGAAAAACTGCTTGCGCTGCTGGCGGAGCGCCGCGGCCTGGCCGTGGAGGTCGGAAAAGCCAAGCTGGCATCACATCGTCCGGTACGCGATATTGACCGCGAGCGCGACCTGCTGGAACGCCTGATGACGCTGGGTAAAAACCACCATCTTGATGCCCATTACATCACGCGCCTGTTCCAGCTGATCATTGAAGATTCGGTCCTTACCCAACAAACCCTGCTCCAGCAGCATCTGAATAAGATCAACCCGCACTCCGCCCGCGTGGCGTTTCTTGGACCTAAAGGTTCATATTCGCATCTTGCTGCTCGTCAGTATGCCGCCCGCCACTTTGAACAGTTTATCGAAAGCGGCTGTGCTAAATTCGCCGATATCTTTGAACAAGTAGAAACCGGCCAGGCTGACTATGCCGTCGTCCCGATTGAAAATACCAGCTCCGGCGGCATCAATGATGTTTACGACCTTCTGCAGCACACCAGCTTATCTATCGTTGGCGAACTGACCCTGCCTATCGATCACTGCGTACTGGTCTCAACGTCGACCGACGCACAACAGATTACGACGGTTTACAGCCATCCGCAGCCGTTCCAGCAGTGCAGCCAGTATCTTAGCCGCTACCCGCACTGGAACATTGAATATACCGACAGCACATCCTCAGCAATGGAGAAAGTAGCACAGGCTAACTCTCCAGGCGTTGCCGCTCTGGGCAGCGAAGCTGGCGGAGCGCTCCATGGTTTACAGGTGCTGGAACACTGCCTGGCTAACCAGACGCAAAACATCACCCGCTTCCTGGTTCTGGCACGTAAAGCAGTGGAAGTCTCCGATCAGGTTCCGGCGAAAACCACCCTGTTGATGGCAACGGGTCAGCAAGCCGGGGCCCTGGTTGAAGCGCTGCTGGTACTGCGTAACCATAACTTGATCATGACGAAACTGGAATCACGCCCGATTCACGGCAATCCGTGGGAAGAGATGTTTTATCTGGATATCCAGGCCAACCTGGAATCAATGCCAATGCGTAAGGCACTAAAAGAGCTGGCCGAGATAACTCGTTCGATGAAGGTGCTGGGCTGTTATGCCAGCGAAAACGTGGTGCCGGTCGATCCGGTTTAACGTTCTATAAAAGGTAATTTCTTCATCCCTGCCACAGAAACAGGCAGGGTGAAGATAGCGCCGGAAAGCGGATACTTCGCCACTTCATCGGCATCCATATTCTCTCGAGTGGTGGTGATATAAAGCGTCTTCATATCAGCCCCGCCGAAACAAACCATCGTCGGGCAACGCACCGGTAAACGGTACTCCTCCAGTTGCTCGCCCGTCGGAGAAAAGCGCGCAATACGCCAACCGTCAAACATCGCGCTCCAGTAGCAACCTTCAGTATCGATGGCCGCGCCATCAGGAATGCCCTCGCCGGGCTGAAAGCGACGAAAGACCTCGCGTTTACCCACCTCGCCCTGCTCATCCAGCGGTGTACGATAGATAACGGCATTGGGCGTATCCGAGGTATACATCCAGCGCTTGTCTTCGCTAAATGCCAGACCATTGGCACCGTGGATATCGCACTGAATCACCTGCGGGGAGAGATCGTTATCAATACGCATCAGGAGCGCGCCGTTAAAATCTCCCGGCCCCCAAAACGTCCCGGCATAAAAACGACCATCGCGATCGGTTCCGCCATCGTTAAAGCGCGCCAGCTGCGGGTTACTCGGGTTATCACAAACTTTTCGTTGCAGCAGGCCATGAACATCAGTGAGCCAGATAGCGCTGCGTAAAGCGACAATAAAGCCCCCCTTTGCACGCAGCGCAAAACAGCCAACTTCTTCGGGAAATTGCAGCACCTGGTGTTCACCGGTATGCACGTCATAACGGTGAATCTGACACTCCATAATATCGGCCCAGTACAATACCTGTTCAGCTTCACTCCAGGTCGGGCATTCCGGCAGATGCCCGACATAATCAAACAGCGGTTGTGGTTCAGCCATCGTTTCCATCCCTATAAAAAAAGCCAGCGGGTAACCCCTCTGGCTTTATTGTATACATGTTTTACGACTTACTGACGATTATCATTAGCCTGGCGCAGCAGCGTCCGGCTTTCGCTCTGGAAGCGCTGAGCATAATCGCCGAACCAGTGCTCAACCTTACGGAAGCTATCGATAAATGCCTGCTTATCGCCTTGCTCCAACAAGCTAATCGCCTCGCCAAAACGCTGATAGTAGCGTTTGATCAGCGCCAGGTTATTTTCAGAAGACATAATAATATCGGCATAGAGCTGCGGATCCTGAGCGAACAGTCGACCAACCATCGCCAGTTCCAGACGATAGATAGGCGATGAGAGGGCTAAAAGCTGCTCAAGACGCACGTTCTCTTCCGCCAGATGCAGGCCGTAGGCAAAGGTTGCAAAGTGGCGCAACGCCTGAATAAAGGCCATGTTCTGATCGTGTTCAACTGCGCTGATACGATGCAGCCTGGCCCCCCAGACCTGAATTTGCTCCAGAAACCACTGATAGGCCTCCGGTTGGCGACCATCGCAATACACCACGACCTGCTTCGCCAGGCTGCCGCTATCCGGGCCAAACATAGGGTGCAGACCCAGTACCGGACCTTTATGCGCGGCTAACATCGCCTGTAGAGGCTCCGCTTTAACCGAAGCCAAATCAACCAGGATGCAGTCAGTTGGCAACGGAGGAAGCTGTGCAATCGTTGCCGCCGTCGTGTGAATCGGCACGCTGACGATCACCATACCGGCATCGGCAACTATTTCTTCCGCCCGCGACCAGTCACCTTTTTCCAGGATACGGACCTGGTAGCCGGAAAGCGTCAGCATTTTCTCAAACAGACGCCCCATTTGCCCGCCGCCGCCGACAATCACTACCGGACGCAAATTCGGATAGAGCGTTTTAAAACCTTTGTCGTTTTCGCTGGAGTAAGACTCACGCATCACGCGACGCAAAACATCTTCGATAAGGTCCGGCGGAACCCCGAGCGCAGCGGCTTCTTCACGACGAGAAGCCAACATCGCCGATTCGCGCTCAGGCACGTAAATCGGCAGACCATATTGGCTTTTTACCTCTCCGACTTCCGCTACCAGTTCCAGACGTTTAGCCAGCAGTTCCAGCAGCGCCTTATCAACTTCATCAATTTGATCGCGTAATGCGGTCAGTTCAGCAACCATAAAATCCTCTTACACCAGACGAGCCGCCAGATGGCCTCGTAGATCCTTATCAAGTTCGCGGAGCAATGCATCGGTGGTTTCCCAGCTAATGCAGGCATCGGTCACGGAGACGCCATATTTCATATCGCAACGCGGCTGCTCAGAGGACTGGTTACCTTCGTGGATATTGCTCTCAATCATCAGACCAATAATGGAACGATTACCATCTTTAATCTGTGCGACAACGGACTCAGCTACCGCAGGCTGGCGGCGGAAGTCTTTATTAGAATTCCCATGGCTGCAATCTACCATCAGCGAGGGCTTCAGTCCCGCCTGAGTCATCTCTTTTTCACACTTCGCGACATCTTCAGGGCCGTAGTTTGGCGCTTTACCACCACGCAGAATCACATGACCGTTCGGGTTGCCCTGAGTTTGCAGCAGGCAAACCTGTCCGGCCTGGTTGATACCGACAAAACGGTGCGGCATTGCGGCAGCGCGCATGGCGTTAATTGCCGTTGCAAGACTGCCATCGGTGCCGTTTTTAAAACCGACCGGCATCGACAACCCGGAGGCCATCTCGCGGTGAGTCTGAGATTCCGTCGTACGCGCGCCGATGGCGGACCAGCTAAACAAATCGCCAAGATATTGGGGACTGTTTGGATCCAGCGCTTCCGTCGCCAATGGTAACCCCATATTAACCAGATCAACCAACAGACGGCGTGCAATCTTCAAACCGCCTTCTACATCAAACGAGCCATCCATATGCGGATCGTTAATCAGCCCTTTCCAGCCTACGGTGGTACGGGGTTTTTCAAAATAGACGCGCATTACCAGATAGAGGCTATCGCTGACCTCTGCGGCTAGGGCTTTAAAACGACGAGCGTATTCAATGGCGGTTTCAGGATCGTGAATCGAACAAGGGCCACACACCACCAGCAGGCGCGGATCGCGACCGGCGATGATATCAGAGATAGTCTGGCGAGACTGCGCGATCTGCGCTTCCTGCTCAACACTCAGGGGGAATTCAGCTTTCAGTTGATCCGGAGTGATCAAAACCTGTTCATCGGTAATGTGTACGTTGTTCAGCGCGTCTTTTTGCATGATTGCGATCCTGTATAGCTCGTTTGCGATAGTTATTTCCTCAGCGAGGATGACGTAACGATATCATACAAAGTAAAGATTTCAATCCATAATCCGTAAATTTTACTTTACACAAATAAATTAAATAGCGCTATATTTCATTTTTATTGTACAAATTATTTTACACCAGGCACATAATCACATCATTCCTCTCTCCGGCACCTGCTTTCCTTTACGAAAAATCCTGGTGAGAATTATCTTAAAGCCACGGGGCTGGCTAATGACGGTTTTCACCAATAATGCTATTCTTCGCCCGGGTAGCAGCAATCTGCATCCCCCACGCTATGACAACCTGACGGAACCGTAATGACCGTTCTTCACCGTCTCTTTTTGACTTTAGTATTATCGCTCGTGGGTATCCCTGCTGTTGCCTCTGGACCGTCTGATAATGTTCGGACAATCGTATCGGGAATTGTGACTTATACACGCTGGCCGCAGCTATCTGGTCCGCCAAGGCTATGTATTTTTTCGACATCACGTTATATCCGCAGCCTGGCTGAAGAAGCACCAGATATATTGCCTTATAAACCTGTGATTGTTCGTAATACAGAAGAAGCCTTACAGACAAACTGCGATGGTTTTTATTTTGGCAGTGAATCACCGACCCAACAGTCTGAATTTACGGCTAAATATGGAAATCGCCCCCTATTGCTTATTGCGGAACAAAACACCGATTGCTCTATTGGCAGTGCTTTTTGCCTGCTCATAAATAATGAGAGAGTCAGATTTTCCGTAAATCTGGATGTACTGACGCACAGCGGCGTTCGGGTTAATCCCGATGTGCTGATGCTTGCCCGGAAAACATCACATGAATAAGGATTTTTCTCAGGCCCCGCGCCCCACCTTTAAAAGAGCCCTGCGCCGTATCAGCATGATAAGCGTGGTTATTTCTATGACACTGGTATGGCTGTTGCTCTGTACTGCCTCCATATTCACGCTCAAGCAATATGCACAAAAAAACCTGGAGCTGACTGCTGCCACAATGGGCCGTAGCCTGGAAGCTGCGCTCGTCTTTGGTGATAGCGCAGCGGCTGAAGATACCCTGGCCACGCTGGGAAAACAGGGCCAATTTTCTACAGCAATCCTGGTAGATGGCCGACAAAAACCCTTCGCCTCGTGGCATAACGATCATCTCGTCAGGCAGGAACAAATTAGCGACGTCATCAGCAATTGGCTATTCCCTGAACCCACCGTGCAACCTATCCTGCACCAGGGGAAAATGATCGGTGAACTCCGTCTTACCGCGCTGGACAGATTGATAAGCCATTTTCTTGGCATCTCAATTATTGTGTTAACCGGCAGTATTTTTCTCGCTTCTTGTATCGCTTTGCTCCTGACCCACTCTCTGCATCGCGGTATTGTGACCGCGCTGCAGAGTATTACCGAGGTTGTACACGACATCCGCGAGAACCGCCATTTCTCTCGCCGCGTTCCCGAAGAACGCATTGAAGAGTTCCACCTGTTTGCCCAGGATTTTAATAGCCTGCTGGGTGAAATGGAGGACTGGCAGCGGCAGCTTCAGGCAAAAAATGCCCAGCTCCTGCGCAGTTCATTGCACGATCCGCTAACCGGACTCGCAAACAGGGCAGCTTTCCGTAATGTCATCAATGAGTTGATGAAAGATGCAACCGTACACAGCAGTTCCGCCCTGTTATTTCTTGATGGCGATAACTTCAAGCTCATCAACGATAACTGGGGTCATGCCGCAGGAGATAAAGTATTAATTGAAGTCGCCAGTCGCCTGATGACCTTTGTCGGTAAGCAGCACCAGGCATGGCGTCTTGGCGGCGATGAATTTGCCATTCTGCTACGCGGTGTTCACACGGAAGCCGAAGTTCAGACGCTCTGCAATTCACTGTCCGAACAGTTTCTCCCGCCGTTTAATCTACACAACGGCCATACCGCTAATCTGTCTCTAAGTATTGGTTATGCCTTAACCTGGGAACATGCATCAGCGGAAAATCTACAAGAGATTGCCGATCAGAATATGTATCGGATGAAACATCAACGCTTGCAGCAAACGCAAAAATAAAAGGACTCATAATGATCGGGAAATATTTTGCTCCTGCTTTACTGGCCGCGCTTTTTCTCACTGGCTGTCAGACCCCACAAGGGAAATTCTCTGCGGAACAAATCGCAGCAATGAAATCATACGGCTTTACTGAAACCAACGGCGACTGGTCATTAGGAATATCTGATACCATCTTATTTGACAAAAATGACTACCATCTGCGAACTAATAGCCGACAGCAAATTCGTACGATGGCTTCGCGTCTGGCCACCACCGGCATTACCCACAGCCGCCTGGAAGGTCATACAGATAATTACGGTGAAGACAGCTACAACGAAATGTTATCGCTTAAGCGCGCTAATAGCGTAGCAGATGCATGGGCCGAAGGTGCCAATATCCCGCGCACTAATTTAACAACCCGCGGATTAGGTAAAAAATACCCGATAGCCAGTAACGATACTGCAAAAGGACGTGCTGAAAACCGCCGCGTCACGGTCGTCATCAGTACGCCTTAAACAATCTACTCGACTGATTTAGCCCTTATTATCGCCGTTGCTACGCGCCAGCGCAGGTAATCAACGGCGAGACATACAGCGAGGCTGATCCCCATTAGCGGCAGTGCCAACCCTAACAACGCCGCAATAATGGTAGTAACCATACGAGCGGGCCATGCTAGACCAAACCACGCCTGTATCAGCGTATTGGCCGGGTTAAACGCCGCATGGACCGGACGGCGGATCCACCACAAACGGTACCCCACCACTAACATCACGCAGAGTGCAGTACCGAAGGCGATAAGTAGCAGCTGATTAACGAGACCAAACAGAATCCCCATATGAAAATCAACGCCCCAGCGGGTTAGCTTCGCCATTAATGGAAAGTCAGAAAAATGAGTACGATCTACGATCTGCATATTTGAACCGTCGATCGCTACAGCATCAACCTGTGTAGGCCAGCTTCTGTCAATTTCATTTACCGTCCACGCTCGCCCGGCTCCCGACGGTGGTCGAATTTCCAGCTTGCTGGCATCCAGGCCAGCCGCGCGCGCAATCAACAGAATCTTGTCAAAATCCTCTACGTCTATCTGCGATACCATCTCCCCCATCGCCATATTCCCTATATGGTGTTCCGCATGCGGATCGTGAGCTGCTGAGGCTGTACGTTGCAGTTGCGTATTCACCTGCGGCGTCAGCCAGCCGAAAGCGGCGCGCATCTTATCAACGTTACCTCCGGCCCATTGCGACCAGGTTAAACCGGTCGCCGAAAATAGCAACATGCCAGCTAGCAGTCCCCATCCGAGGGATACGTGCAGGCGGCGGTTATTCTGCAGCTTGTTGTTAATCCGTCGGCGCGGGCGAGTCATCGACCACAGCGCAATTCCTCCGAGGGCGGCAACCCACATCCAGGAGGCAGCCAGTTCACTGTACAACCGCCCTGCGTTCCCCAGGAGCAATGAGCGATGGGCATAATCAATCCACTGACGCAGCGGCAAAATACCGCTAGTACCGTAAACCGGCATATCGCCTTGCACGCTTAAGCTTACCGGATCGATAAAAATTGCCCGTGTCTCAGACTCACCCAAACTCGGGGCAATAAACATCACCCGTGTGGTTTCCCCCATACTTATCGCCGGGCGTACAGCCTGCAGACGAAAGTTTCCCTGAACAACGTCTTTCGCTGCGGCAATTTGCGCGCTAAGCGGCTGTTTTTCTCCACTGAGAGTACCGCGAAGAGCATCCTGATAAAGCCAACTTTCCAGCTGTGGAGTCGCGACATATAGCGTACCGGTCAGCGCAGCTACAAAAATAAACGGCCCGATAAACAGCCCAATATAGAAATGAAGACGACGCAGCAGGTTCAGCCATGCCGCGCGCGAGGTGCAGGTAGTCATACTTTTCCTTTTTGAAAGCAAAAGAGAGCATTGCGCAGTGCGCACGTTATTTTTTATGCAAGGGAATAAGCAGACGGTAGCGGCGGCGCTCGGGTATGGGGATAAAGCCAGGGGAAGTAATGCCAGTGTTTCAGTACCGGACGGGAAACCGGAACTCGCTGGCGCCGATGCATCAAACTGACCAGCAGTACCAGCGCAAAAATCAGGCCCGGCACGTGAGCTAATAGTACGCAGTAACCACAGGCTTCAGCATGATCGACCGGCATACTGTGCGAGTACCCTGGGGCCATGTCATCACTGTGCATCATGGGCATTTGATGTGATGACATATTCTCCGGCATCGCCATCATCGCATGATGCATACCGTTCATCGGATCTTTTTGCAGGGAGATTGAGATCAGCGGCGCCACCACGATCAGCAGGATCGCAAACAGCGCCAGCCATGTGGCCCGCCGTTGAAATACTGATTGATAAAGAATATTGCTGACCACCGCCCCTCCGAACGAGGACCGTATTGTAAATGATTCACAATAAAATGGTTAAAATAAAGATAAAAAAAGGGCCAGCCCATCAGGCCAGCCCTTTCATTCAGGATGTCGCGAAAGCGAATCTTAGTTAAGACGCTCTTTGATACGAGCAGACTTACCGGTACGCTCACGCAGGTAGTACAGTTTAGCTTTACGTACAGCACCACGACGTTTGACAGAAATGCTGTCAACTACCGGAGAGTGAGTCTGGAAAACACGCTCAACGCCTTCGCCGTTGGAAATTTTGCGAACAGTGAATGCAGAGTGCAGACCGCGGTTACGAATAGCAATAACCACGCCCTCGAATGCCTGCAGACGTTTTTTGGAACCTTCAACAACCCATACTTTCACTTCCACGGTATCACCCGGACGGAAGGAAGGTACGTCCTGCTTCATCTGTTCTTGTTCAAGTTGCTTAATAATGTTGCTCATAATTTAATCTCTTATCCTGGGTAAACTGATATTGGGGGCTTACGCCATCCCATCATGTTTATGTTGCTGTTGCGCGAGTTCCTTTTTGAACTCCGCCAGCAACCTTGCTTGCTCTTCAGTCAGAGCCAGGTTTTCCAAAAGTTCAGGTCTTCTCAGCCAGGTCCGGCCCAGCGACTGCTTCAGACGCCAGCGACGTATCTCGGCATGGTTTCCCGACAGCAACACTGGCGGTACTTCCATACCTTCTAACACTTCAGGGCGCGTATAGTGTGGACAATCCAGCAATCCATCAGCAAAAGAATCCTCGATTGCTGAAGCTTCATGACCCAGAACCCCCGGAATAAACCGGGACACAGAGTCAATCAGCGTCATTGCCGGTAGCTCACCACCGCTGAGAACGTAATCGCCAATTGACCATTCTTCGTCAATCTCGGTCTGAATAACGCGCTCATCTACGCCTTCGTAGCGACCGCACACCAAAATCAATTTCTGATTGGTTGCCAGTTCGCTGACGCCCGCTTGATCAAGCTTGCGTCCCTGAGGTGAAAGATAAATCACCTTTGCGCCTTCACCTGCCGCGGCTTTTGCTGCATGAATGGCATCCCGTAAAGGTTGTACCATCATTAACATCCCCGGTCCGCCGCCGTAAGGACGATCGTCCACGGTACGGTGCCGGTCATGGGCGAAGTCACGTGGACTCCAACTCTGGATGTTCAGCAGGCCATTTTTTACTGCCCGGCCAGTTACCCCGTAATCGGTAATTGCGCGAAACATTTCAGGAAACAGGCTAACAATACCTATAAACACAAGCCAATCCCCACAATGCCGTTTTTTTTACCGTTTAACCGGAGAATTTAAAAACCAGGATCCCAATCTACTTCGATTATACGAGTAGTGAGATCGACTTTCTTGATAACCTGCCCATCGAGGAACGGAACCAACCGCTCCTTGATACCAAACGCATCTTTCAGGTTTGCCTTAATGACGAGAACGTCATTAGACCCGGTTTCCATCATATCGATGACTTTACCGAGGCTATAGCCTTCAGTGGTGACTACCTGGCAGCCCATCAGGTCTTTCCAGTAATAATCGCCTTCTTCCAGCGCAGGCAGCTGCGATGAATCCACGACAATTTCGCAATTGGTCAATAGATTCGCTGCATCGCGATCGTCAACGCCTTTCAGTTTGATGACGATATCCTGATTGTGGTGGCGCCAGCTTTCCAGCTCAACAACCTGCCACTGACCCGCCCTCTGGATTAACCAGGGTTGATAGTCAAAAATGCTTTCGGCGTCTTCGGTGGAGGAAAACACTCTGAGCCAACCACGGATACCGTAGGAAGAACCCATCTTGCCCAATACAATCGGATCAACAGGTGCTTGTGCGGTGTGTTGCTTGCTCATCATGACCACCGTGACAGATTAAGCTGCTTTGTTAGCGGCTTTGATCAGCGCAGCAACGCGATCGGAAACAGTAGCGCCCAGGCCAACCCAGTGAGCGATACGATCCAGATCCAGACGAGTTCCTTCTTCGTTCGCAGAAGCGATCGGGTTGAAGAAACCAACGCGCTCGATGAAGCGACCGTTGCGTGCATTACGGCTGTCGGTAACAACAACCTGGTAGAACGGACGCTTTTTCGCGCCGTGACGTGCTAAACGAATAGTAACCATAACATCCTCTTGTGTGAATAAAACACCGGGCCCCATCGAGGAACGGAGCCCGGTGTCATATTAAAAGCCCGAAAATTTTACTGATTTCTGGGGAAATTGCAATCAGCAGTTATAAACTCTGCAGTGGAAGGATGCCGCAGGTACCCTTAAATTGGGTACCTGCGAGTAATTCATAGCCAGAACGCACCAACAATGGGTCAGGAAAGAAGGGCGCGCCGGCAGCAATAGCCACTATATTATCGGCCTCCAGGGAAACCAGGCGGCATCATCCCTTTCATTCCGCGCATCATCTTCATCATGCCGCCTTTCGACTTCATCTTCTTCATCATGCGCTGCATATCGTCAAACTGCTTAAGCAGACGGTTCACATCCTGCACCTGCATACCACAGCCTGCTGCGATACGGCGCTTGCGCGAACCTTTGATAATTTCCGGCTTCGCGCGCTCTTTCAGCGTCATCGAGTTGATGATCGCTTCCATACGCACCAGTACCTTGTCATCCATCTGCGATTTAACGTTATCCGGGATCTGCCCCATACCCGGCAGTTTGCCCATCAGGCTGGCCATACCGCCCATATTTTTCATCTGACGCAGCTGTTCAAGGAAATCGGTCAGGTCAAAACCATCGCCTTTTTTCAGCTTGGAAGCCAGCTTCTCAGCCTGAGCGCGGTCGACTTTACTTTCGATATCTTCGATCAGCGACAGAACATCGCCCATACCGAGGATACGCGAAGCAATACGATCCGGATGGAATGGCTCCAGCGCTTCGGTTTTCTCGCCAACCCCGAGGAATTTAATCGGCTTGCCGGTGATATGACGAATTGACAGCGCCGCACCGCCGCGAGCATCACCGTCGACTTTGGTCAGCACAACCCCGGTCAGCGGCAGAGCTTCGTTAAACGCTTTCGCCGTATTCGCCGCATCCTGGCCGGTCATCGCATCGACAACAAACAGGGTTTCGACTGGATTCAGAGATGCATGAACCTGCTTGATCTCGTCCATCATCGCTTCATCAACGTGCAGACGACCAGCGGTATCCACCAGCAGCACGTCGTAGAATTTGAGCTTCGCTTCTTTCAGCGCGGCATTAACAATATCAACCGGTTTCTGACCAACGTCAGACGGGAAGAAATCAACGCTAACCTGCTCGGCCAGCGTTTCCAGCTGTTTGATTGCCGCGGGACGATAAACGTCAGCGGAAACAACCAGGACTTTCTTCTTGTGCTTTTCACGCAAGAATTTACCCAGCTTAGCGACGCTGGTTGTTTTACCCGCCCCCTGCAAACCAGCCATCAGAACCACGGCCGGCGGCTGCGCGGCTAAATCGAGCGCCTGGTTCTCTTCGCCCATCGCGGCAACCAGTTCGTTGCGCACGATCTTGACGAACTCCTGGCCCGGGGTCAGGCTTTTATTAACTTCATGACCAACCGCGCTCTCTTTTACACGATTGATGAAGTCGCGAACCACAGGCAGAGCAACATCCGCCTCCAGCAGCGCCATGCGCACTTCGCGCAGGGTATCTTTAATATTGTCTTCAGTAAGGCGTCCGCGGCCGCTAATGTTGCGCAGCGTACGCGACAAACGATCGGTTAAATTATCAAACATTGTCTCTCGCCTGAGGTGGAAACGGTCGGTCGCCGCAGCGACACAAAAAACGGAATGGGCGCAGTATAACACGACATAAACGCGAATGTGCTGCAACGGTTGGAGCCTGAGTCGCGTGACGTTATACTGCTTCTCTCTACTATTTAGTCAACAGTCGACGCCCATATGCCTGTTTTTGCTCTACTCGCTCTTGTCGCCTACTCCATCAGCCTCGCGCTGATCGTCCCTGGTCTGCTACAAAAAAACAGCAGCTGGCGGCGGATGGCGATTCTCTCCGCAACTATTGCGTTGATTTGTCACGCCTTCGCGCTGGAGTCACGCATTTTCCCCGGCGGTGAAAGCGGGCAAAACCTCAGCTTATTAAACGTGGGGTCGCTGGTCAGCCTGATGATTTGTACGGTGATGACCATTGTCGCATCGCGTAACCGAGGCTGGTTATTGCTACCTATCGTCTACACCTTCGCGTTGATCAACCTTGCATTCGCTACCTTTATGCCGAACGAGTACATCACGCACCTGGAAACTACGCCGGGTATGCTGGTGCATATCGGCCTGTCGCTCTTCTCGTATGCTACGCTGATTATCGCGGCCCTGTATGCATTACAGCTGGCGTGGATTGACTATCAGTTGAAAAATAAAAGGTTGAAATTCAGTAGCGAAATGCCGCCGCTGATGAGCATCGAACGAAAAATGTTCCATATCACCCAGATAGGCGTGGTCCTGTTAACCCTGACGCTGTGTACCGGGTTGTTCTATATGCACAACCTGTTTAGCGCGGAAAATATCGACAAGGCCGTACTGTCTATTGTGGCGTGGTTTGTCTATATCGTCCTGCTTTGGGGCCACTATCATGAAGGGTGGCGCGGACGCCGGGTCGTCTGGTTCAACGTGACTGGCGCTGGGCTGCTAACGCTAGCCTACTTCGGCAGCCGCGTATTGCAACAGTTCATGAGTTAAGCCTTTAAGGAATCCCAAGTGGAACATATCTCCACCACTACGTTGATCGTTACTCTGATCATCATGGTGATTATCTCCGCCTATTTTTCCGGTTCTGAAACCGGCATGATGACATTAAACCGCTATCGTCTGCGTCATCTTGCTAAGCAAGGCAACCGCCAGGCGAAGCGTGTCGAAAAGCTGCTACGCAAACCTGACCGTCTCATCAGCCTGGTGCTAATTGGTAATAACCTCGTCAATATCCTTGCCTCTGCTTTGGGGACGATTGTTGGTATGCGCCTGTACGGTGATGTCGGCGTCGCCATTGCTACCGGGGTGCTGACCTTTGTGGTGCTGGTATTCGCCGAGGTGCTACCAAAAACAATAGCAGCCCTCTACCCGGAAAAGGTCGCCTACCCAAGCAGCTTTCTGCTGGCACCACTGCAGATACTGATGATGCCGCTGGTGTGGTTGCTCAACACGATTACTCGCGTTTTGATGCGCATGATGGGTATCAAAACCGATATCGTCATCAGCGGAGCATTGAGCAAAGATGAATTACGTACCATCGTGAATGAGTCACGCTCACAAATATCCCGCCGCAATCAGGACATGCTGCTATCAGTGCTGGACCTCGAGAAAGTCAGCGTTGACGACATCATGGTTCCGCGCAACGAAATCGTCGGCATTGATATTAACGATGACTGGAAGTCAATTGTTCGTCAGCTAACTCATTCTCCGCACGGACGCATCGTACTGTACCGCGACACGCTAGACGATGCCATCAGCATGCTGCGCGTACGTGAGGCTTATCGCCTGATGACGGAGAAAAAAGAGTTCACCAAAGAGGTCATGCTGCGCGCTGCCGATGAAATCTACTTTGTGCCGGAAGGTACGCCGCTCAGCACACAACTGGTGAAATTCCAGCGTAATAAGAAGAAAGTTGGTCTGGTAGTTGATGAATATGGCGATATTCAGGGGCTGGTCACGGTAGAGGATATTCTCGAAGAAATCGTGGGTGATTTCACTACTTCAATGTCGCCTACGCTTGCAGAAGAGGTAACACCGCTTAACGACGGTTCGGTCATTATTGACGGTACCGCCAACGTACGTGAAATCAATAAAGCGTTTAACTGGCATCTGCCGGAAGATGAAGCTCGTACCGTAAACGGTATTATTCTTGAAGCGCTGGAAGAGATCCCTGCCCCAGGTACGCGCGTACGCATCGAGCAATACGATATCGATATTCTTGATGTTCAGGAGAATATGATTAAACAGGTGAAGGTGATGCCAGTAAAACCTATTCGCGAAAGCGTGGCGGAATAGTAGCAAGCCATGCGCATTTGCCAAATATGACCAGAAAAACGGCTACCTGAGTAGCCGTTTCGCAATTATTTACTTCGCTTTCGCCACGGTCACCATCGCCGCGCGAATCGTACGACCATTCAGGGTATAGCCTTTTTGCATGACGCCCAGAACGTTACCAGCCGCTACGTCTTCAGATTCAACCATCGCAATAGCCTGATGTACGTTCGGGTCCAGCGGGACGTTGGTATCGCCAATGACTTCCACGCCAAATTTACGTACGACGTCCAGCATTGATTTCAGAGTCAGTTCAATACCTTCAACCATGGGCGCCATATCCGGATTCGCTTTATCAGCCACTTCCAGCGCGCGATCCAGGCTGTCAATCACTGGCAGCAGTTCGTTGACGAACTTCTCCAGCGCAAACTTATGCGCTTTTTCGATATCCAGTTCGGTACGGCGGCGCAGGTTATCTTCATCGGCCTTTGCACGCAGCATCACTTCACGTTCGCGCTTCTGTGCTTCAACAAGCTGTGCTTCCAGATTCGCAATTTTTTCATCGCGCGGATCCACCTGCTCAGCCGAAACTTCAGGCTCTACCGCCTCAACGTCGTCGTGCTGCTCCGTGATAATTTCTTCCGGGGCTTGCCCCTCAGGCGTTTTCTGTTCTTTACTACTCATGAATTTCTCCGCGTTTTTTTCGCATTCATCTCGCTAACTTCGCTTATTATGGGGATCAGTTTCCGGGTTTCAAGGGAACACAGCCAGATTGTCACTATTCATTTAACCTAAGGACATCCAGATCATGAAGAACCACTTCAAGTGTATAGGCATTGTGGGACACCCTCGTCACCCAACCGCGCTGACCACACATGAAATGCTCTGGCGCTGGCTGTCCAGCAAAGGTTATGAAGTGCTGATTGAACAGCAAATCGCTCATGAGCTACAGCTTAGCAACGTTAAAACCGGGACGCTGGCGGAAATTGGTCAGCAGGCGGACCTCGCGGTCGTCGTCGGCGGTGACGGCAATATGCTTGGCGCCGCACGTACATTGGCGCGCTACGACATTAACGTTATAGGGATTAACCGCGGTAATCTCGGTTTTCTGACCGACCTCGACCCGGATAACGCGCTACAACAGCTTGCCGATGTGCTTGAAGGCCACTATATCGCCGAAAAACGCTTTCTGCTGGAAGCTCAGGTGTGCCAGCAGGATTGCCAGAAACGCATCAGCACGGCGATTAACGAAGTCGTCCTGCATCCCGGCAAAGTGGCGCATATGATTGAGTTTGAAGTCTACATTGACGAGGTATTTGCTTTCTCTCAGCGCTCCGACGGCCTGATTATCTCCACGCCAACCGGCTCCACGGCTTATTCACTCTCTGCCGGAGGTCCCATTCTCACTCCGTCGCTGGATGCTATCACTCTGGTGCCTATGTTCCCGCACACGCTTTCGGCTCGTCCGCTGGTGATCAACGGTGATAGCACCATTCGCCTGCGGTTTTCTCAGCGCTGTAGCGACCTGGAAATTAGCTGCGATAGCCAGATAGCGCTTCCGATTCAGGATGGTGAAGATGTGCTAATCCGCCGTTGCGATTATCATCTCAACCTCATTCATCCAAAAGATTACAACTATTTCAATACATTAAGTACTAAGTTAGGCTGGTCAAAAAAATTATTCTGATTTTGTAGTCTGGCTCTTTACTGGATAAAAAACCATATTATACTGTACGAAAACACAGTAATGGTTTTTCATACAGGAAGGCAGCTATGTTGGCACAACTCACTATCAGTAATTTTGCTATCGTTCGTGAGCTGGAAATCGATTTTCACAGCGGTATGACCGCCATCACTGGCGAAACAGGCGCCGGAAAATCGATCGCTATCGACGCGCTGGGGTTGTGCCTCGGCGGTCGTGCAGAAGCCGACATGGTGCGCAGAGGTGCCAGCCGGGCTGATTTATGCGCACGCTTCTCCCTGAAAGACACGCCAGCCGCTCAGCGCTGGCTGGAACAGAACCAACTGGAAAGCGGACGTGAGTGTTTACTTCGTCGCGTCATCAGCACCGATGGTCGCTCCCGTGGCTTCATTAACGGTACGGCAGTTCCGTTATCGCAGCTCAGAGAACTGGGTCAACTGCTTATCCAAATCCACGGCCAGCATGCACACCAGCGGCTGACTAAACCCGAACATCAGAAAATGCTGCTCGATGGCTATACCGGTGAGTATGTACTTACTCAGCGTATGGCCGAACACTATCGCCAGTGGCATCAGAGCTGCCGTGAGCTGGCGCAGCACCAGCAGCAGAGCCAGGAACGTGCAGCCCGCGCAGACCTGTTGCAATATCAATTAAAGGAATTAAACGAATTCAACCCGCTTCCGGGTGAGTTCGAGCAAATTGATGAAGAGTACAAGCGTCTGGCCAATAGCGGTCAGCTTCTGACGACCTGCCAGCATGCGCTGACGGTTCTGGCAGACGGCGAAGAAGCCAACCTGCAAAGCCAACTCTATACCACGAAACAGCTGGTGAGTGAGCTGGTCGGTATGGACAGTAAACTCTCAGGGGTACTGGATATGCTGGAAGAAGCATCTATTCAGCTTAGTGAAGCCACAGATGAATTACGCCATTACCATGAGCGTCTGGATCTCGATCCAAACCGTCTGTTCGAACTGGAGCAACGCATATCCCGACAGATTGCCCTGGCGCGTAAGCATCAAATTACGCCCGAGGAACTTCCTGCATTTTACCTGTCATTACTTGAAGAGCAGTGCCTATTGGATGATAGCGCGGGTTCCCTCGAGTCCCTTAGCCAAAGGGTTATCGAGCACCATCTGCTGGCGCTGGATACGGCAAAACAGCTGCATGATCTGCGCCAGAATAGCGCTAACGAGCTGACTCAGCTAATTACTGAGAGTATGCACTCACTTTCAATGCCACACGGAGTATTCTCCATAGATGTTTCGTTTGATGAACGTCATCTTACGGCGGAAGGTGCGGACCATATCGAATTCCGCGTGACAACCAACCCGGGCCAGCCGCTACAACCTATTGCCAAAGTAGCCTCCGGCGGTGAGCTATCTCGTATTGCTCTGGCAATTCAGGTCATCACCGCGCGGAAAATGGAAACCCCGGCGCTGATTTTCGATGAAGTGGATGTCGGCATTAGCGGCCCGACGGCAGCGATAGTGGGTAAACTGCTGCGTCAGTTAGGCGAGTCAACTCAGGTGATGTGCGTTACTCACCTGCCGCAGGTTGCCGGTTGTGGTCATCACCATTTCTTCGTCTGTAAAGAAACAGACGGCGAAATGACCGAAACACATATGCACCCTCTGGATAAACGCGCTCGTTTGCAGGAACTGGCCCGCCTGCTGGGCGGTAGCGAAGTCACCCGCAACACTCTGGCAAACGCGAAAGAGTTGCTTGCCGCGTAAACTTTTTGATTTTCACAGAGTCATAGTGAACAGCAAATTGCCGATAGACCTGCAGCCGAAGGTTCCCAACCGGGCAAAGGTCTATTATCATCGGCATATTACAGATGAGCCACGTACTGCTCGGGCCCAAAAAGGAATCAAATCACTATGCGCTGTAAAACGCTGACTGCTGCCGCAGCGGTTCTTCTTATGTTGACCGCAGGCTGTTCCACTCTGGAACGAGTGGTTTACCGTCCTGACATCAACCAGGGTAACTATCTGGCACCAACCGATGTAGCAAAAGTTCGTGTCGGCATGACGCAACAACAGGTTGCCTATGCTCTGGGTACGCCAATGATGTCGGATCCGTTTGGCACCAATACCTGGTTCTACGTTTTCCGTCAGCAGCCTGGACATGAAAAAGTTACCCAGCAAACGCTTACCCTGACCTTTAATAGCAGCGGTGTACTGACTAACATTGATAACAAACCTGCCCTCACAGCAGAGTAAGATCATCAATACGCAAAAAGCGCTCTATGAGCGCTTTTTTACGTCAGAAATATCATGTCTAAGAGTATTACTTCCCTGAGTTTTTCTCTGCCCGCTGGCGACGCAGTTCTTTCGGGTCAGCAATCAGCGGCCGATAAATTTCGACCCGATCTCCATCGCGGACTTCATCCTGAAGCTTAGCCGGGCGGCTATAAATACCCACTTTATTTTTAGCCAAATCGACATCATCCCGTAGCGCCAGAATACCGCTGGCGACGATCGCCTGCTCGACCGTCGCGCCTTCTTCCAGCTTAACGCTTTGCAGATATTGCTTTTCCGGCAGTGCATAAGCCACTTCAACGACGATGTTAGCCGGCACTGTAAACCTCTTTCGCGCGGGTCGTAAACGCCTGCACCATATTCATGGCCAGCTCTTTGAAGATGCGACCGAAGGCCATCTCAATCAGCTTATTCGTAAATTCAAAATCGAGATGGAACTCAATTTTGCACGCATCCGGGCTTAAGGGAATAAACTTCCAGCCGCCAATCAGCTTTTTGAACGGCCCATCGACCAGACTCATCAGGATACTCTGGTTACTGGTCAGCGTATTTCGCGTAGTGAAGGTTTTGCTGATACCCGCTTTAGACACGTCAACCGCCGCAGTCATCTGCGTCGGACCGAGCTCCAGAACCCGGCTACCGGTACAGCCCGGTAGAAAATCAGGGTAGGACTTCACATCATTTACGAGTTGATACATCTGTTCCGCACTGAACGGCACCAGAGCGGTACGGCTAATCTGAGGCATGACAGGTTCCACATATAAACACGGCGCAAATAATATCATTTATCTACTGCTAAAAAAAACGCTGTACCGCAACTCGTGCTAAGATACCCCATTACACCTCGCAGGATGGATTGAGGTACGACCGTTTTAAGACGATGACTTCAGGATACTATGACTAAGAAAAAAGCCCACAAACCTGGATCAGCCACCATTGCGCTGAATAAACGCGCTCGTCATGAATACTTTATCGAAGATGAATACGAGGCTGGTCTCGCCCTGCAAGGATGGGAAGTAAAGTCCCTTCGCGCAGGTAAAGCCAACATAGGTGATAGCTACGTCATTCTGAAAGATGGCGAGGCCTATCTGTTTGGCGCTAACTTTACACCTATGGCCGTAGCTTCCACTCATTATGTCTGCGACCCGACGCGTACCCGTAAGCTGCTGCTAAACCAGCGTGAACTGGATACCCTGTACGGACGCATCAACCGTGAAGGCTATACCGTGGTTGCTCTTTCGCTGTACTGGAAGAACGCATGGTGCAAAGTGAAGATCGGCGTAGCGAAAGGTAAAAAACAGCATGACAAGCGTACCGATATTAAAGACCGCGAATGGGCGGTGGATAAAGCCCGTATTATGAAACATGCTGGTCGTTAATTGTCCATTCCTTGAGGGTCAGTTTTGCTGGCCCTTCTGCTATACCGTTGTTGACGCTGGTTTTTTAAACAATCCAGCCCCATAATCCTCAAAACGAGGGCTGGTAAGCACATTCATAAATCTGTTATACTCAACGTACACATTGGGGCTGATTCTGGATTCGACGGGATTTGCGAAACCCAAGGTGCATGCCGAGGGGCGGTTGGCCTCGTAAAAAGCCGCAAAAAAATAGTCGCAAACGACGAAAACTACGCTTTAGCAGCTTAATAACCTGCTCTGAGCCCTCTCTCCCTAGCTTCCGCTCTTAAGACGGGGATCAAAGAGAGGTCAAACCCAAAAGAGATCGCGTGGAAGCCCTGCCTGGGGTTGAAGCGTTAAAACTAATCAGGCTAGTTTGGTAGTGGCGTGTCTGTCCGCAGGTGCCAGGCGAATGTAAAGACTGACTAAGCATGTAGTACCGAGGATGTAGGAATTTCGGACGCGGGTTCAACTCCCGCCAGCTCCACCAATCATGATTGGACAGTGATAGGACATCACTAGCAATAACAGGAAGTTAGCAGTCTCAGCAGGACACCGACCAGACGGTGAGGGGACAAAAAAGGATACGCAAAGGAGCCGCGACTCCCGAGCGACAAAAAAGCCCGCGCATGCGGGCTTTTTTGTATTTAGGTTAGCATCTTAACCATTGGGAGAGGCCAATGTCTTCATCCGAATTAATTCGCATTGCGAACAGAAAGGAAAACAGAAAAGCGCTAGAAAAAGCCTTTGCCAATGCAGAGCAATCTTATCTTATCCATTATTCCTGTGAATCTTTCTATGACAACGATTCTGGACAGTCGCGTCGAGTAACGTCTATAGCTGTCAGAAACCTAGACTCAGCTCAAACACACTCTTGGTCTATTCATAAATCAGCCGAATTGCAGAATAAATTGGATGATATAAACGATCATCTTGATGAACTGGAACATTATATGCTTGCTGATTACTTCCAGTTTTTAAGGAACCATGCGAATTTCACATTCATACATTGGAATATGAGGGATGAAGCGTATGGCTTCCAAGCAATTGAGCATAGGTTTCGTGTCTTAGGCGGTGAGCCATACATTCTGCAGGATGAGCGGAAGTTGGATCTTGCTCGTGTCTTAGTTGCTCTTTATGGTCGTTCCTATGCCCCACATACATCAGCAAAAGGCAGGAAAGGTCGGTTAATGAGCCTAACTGAAATGAATGGAATTGCAGATCTAGATGCCTTACAAGGAGCCGAAGAAGCTGATGCGTTTAAGAACGGCGATTATTTGATGCTCCATCGTTCAACCCTCCGTAAAGTTGATATCTTTGCCAATATCATCGATCGGACTCATGATAAATCATTGAAGACTAATGCAACTTTTTGGGATCTTTATGGCATTAAACCTGTCGTATTAATTGATCTAGTTAAAACCCACCCGCTTTATAGTCTAATTGGGATTGCCGGAACTGGGATCGGTTTCTATACAAAGTTGTTCGGCTTATTCCATTAAAGCCAGACATCATGCGGTGTCACGTTCGGAATTTCATAACCTCTAGTTGCAAAAATCCTTATTAAACCAGCCCATTACGGCTGGTTTTTTTTATGCCCGCTTTCATTCGAAGTGAAACCCCGTCAAGATTACATAATCGGGCACTCGTCGAACTCCCCTGATCGCGCATCATTGATTATGTATGTGATCACCCCAAATACCGCCGGCGGGCAATTCTCCTCTTCCCCCGGAAGCGCTTCCTTTCTCCCAGATGACAAGTCCTCAAGATGAGGTTTTGGCACCAGCCGATAGCGCTTTACTCTGAACTCCCCTGCCATTGCACATACAAGCAGAGTGCCATCACATGGCTTAAGTGAAGCATCAATGACGAGAAGAGCCCCTTGTAAAATACCCGCACGATAACAAGTGTTTGCCGCTCGCATAAAATACGTCGCAGCCGGATGCTTAATGAATTTTTCGTCAAGCGAAATACGCATTTCTTCGTAATCTGCTGCTGGAGATGGAAAGCCCATGGTTTTACTCCTCTTTCTTGACACTGTGCATAACCACAGTATATATACTGTATATAAACACAGTAAAGAGGATCGGAAAAATGTTTGTTGAACTCGTATATGACAAGCGCAATGTTGAAGGTTTGGCTAATGCTCGTTCTATTATTCTCAATGAGTTAACAAAACGGGTGCACAGAATCTTTCCTGATGCTGAAGTTAAGGTAAAACCTATGCAGGCAAATGCTCTTAACTCAGACGCCAGCAAACATGATAAAGAACGGCTAAACCGCATGCTTGAGGAGATGTTTGAAGAAGCGGATCTATGGCTGGTAAAAGAATGATCAGTTGCAACAGCGCCATATTTTCCGGGGTAAGGATCTACTTCCCGGAGGAGAGGAAGTTACCACTCCCTGCTTTCGAGTTACGGTCCTTCGCTATTATAAAAGTTCGAGAAGATGGCTTTATGCTTCTAGAATCAACTAAAAGTGGCTGGTTTCCAGCCACAACAATGATTTATAAGGACTATGGCCCTGCCATATCTCATGCATTACAATTGAGCGGCGATATCTGGGGGTGGGCGGATACGTTCATGTCTTCTCAGGTACGCCACTATTTGATGGGAAATATTTATATACAGTCTTCACACTGATCCCTATCACATCGGCAACCTGGGGCCGAGTCGCCCCTTTATCCAGCATACGCCGGCAGCGCTCCACAACTTCTGTGGTCATTATCCGGCGCCGGCCACCTACCCGGCCCTGCTCCCTAGCCGCGGCTAAACCGGCGCGGGTACGCTCGACTATCAATTCTCGCTCCATCTCTGCAAGCGCGCTCATGACGTGGAAAAAGAAGCGGCCTGCTGGCGTGCTGGTATCAATGCTGTCGGTCAGGCTGCGAAAATGAATTCCCCGCTCCTGCAGTTCAGATACCAACGTAATGAGGTCACGTACGCTGCGACCGAGGCGATCCAGCTTCCAGACCACCAGCGAATCACCGGGTCGAAGTCGGCGAATAGCTTTCCGTAATCCTGGCCTTTTAGCATTCTTACCGCTGGCGGTGTCTTCGAAAATTAGTTCACATTCTGCGCGAACCAGCGCTTTTTTCTGTAAATCGAGGTTTTGATCCCCTGTTGAGACCCTGGCATAACCAATCAGCACTGTGTAACTCCCTGAAAATACAGATTGTAAAATGCTGATGCTATTCGCTCAAACCTGGGTTCAAGCGAAGGGGCAATGATGGTTTATCGTAACGCCTCCTCGCTTGACAGAATCATCCGGGCATCAATACTCGAATACATGACAGAAGCAGATCAGCAAAAACTGCTGACAGTCCCTGGCGCTAATGTCATTGCCGACTACGCGTTAAAGGCCGCTATAGCTGATGGGGTGATGGTACTGGATATCCCGTGGAATGTCGGTGCGCTAAATTTCGGTCTTGATCCGGCAACGCTTCCATTAGGATTCTCAATGATAGGGTGGGGGTGTCGTCGTCCCTATACTATTACTGACGACAGCAGCTTCCTGAATTGTGGGGTTGTCATCCGCGTAGCAGCTGGTGCAAGTTTTCCATTTTATTCAACAGGCAGGCATGTATTCCGGGATATTGTTTTTGATGGTCGTGACAAGACGACATATCTGTTTTATTCCGCAAGTACTTCAACTCAATTTAATGGCACCAGGCTTGAGGGATGTGGAATTTACCGTTTTGCAGTAGGTCTTGGTTGGTCTCGTTATACTGGAACAATAAAAGCGTTTTTCTGTTCAATGTCAGGAAATGGCGACGGGGTGAGAAACCTTATCGATTCCATGCTGGTTGGTTGCACCATTAACGCCAATGACCGCGGCGTCGCTCTTACTGGTGGCTCTAATAACAACTTTTTCGGAGGATGCCGGAACGAATGGAACACCGGAGATAACTACTACGCATATCAATCAGTGGAAAATCAAATCTCCGGTGAACTGTGCGACCGGGCGGGGCGAGGTGGCGTGGTTGCTGCCGGGCAGTCGTCATGGATTGTTAGCGGCGTTAACGTCCGGCGTAGCGGTGCTAATCAGGCTGTGGGTGATGACTATTCGGCAAACTTCATAATTATCGACGACGGTAAAATTCAGCTCTCAGGGGTAAGGACTGGTATCGGAGCAAATGACAGTGGAGATGGTGGAATAACCTCGCCATCCTATAACGTATCGGCTCTTGGCTCTGGCGGTGGTACGTTACTGGTTTCCGGAAGTGATATGACAGGTTTTGTTACTTCAGCAATTAACCAGAAGGCGGCCACGTTAAATAAGTCGATAACCGGTAACCTCGGGATGAACGATGATGTTAACGTGGGAATGACTCAGGTGGTTAATGGCAGGCCAGTCATTGGCCCTCAGTCGTCAGGTACACTTGCGGGTTCTGTTGGTGCAACATTGTCTCTGACCAAGACCAACATATTCCAGAACGCCTACGATAACTATATTACCAGGGCAATACTGATTGAATGCAGAATAGGGAGTCAGTCGCTGGGGGATGATATTAAAATTCCCGTCAGATTCAGAAGGGAGAGTCTTTATTATATTGACGTCCTCACTGCTGGCATTGTTGCCAGTTCTGGACGCATTGGCCTGGCGGGAACTGGCGTAACGGTATCGTTATCTATTAATAGCGCTACCGGGCTGGTTACTGTTCAACTGACAAGTGTTGATGGCATTGAAAGAACCGTTAACATATCAATGCTGCCTTCGATGTAGGAGTGAAAATGGAAAACGAAACAGAACTGACCGAACCGCCATTTGAAACCTGGTTCAGAGAAGTGGTTGAACTGGTTAAAAATGGCGGACATTCAATGGATATCGTTGCCTATAAGGGCGAATGGGCTGATGATTTTTCAGAAGGATTAACGCCTGAAGATGCATTCAATAAAAGATGCACATCTTTCCCTGCATTACCATGAAAACTGCAAACTTATCATCTCTCCTACTTGCTCCGAGACGTACCCAGCCATCCCTGCAAGTGACTGGTCATCATCCGGATCGGCGTCATATTCGTAAAGAACCCCGCCGGGCCATTCCCCGGCTCTGGATTTGTGCGGAGTTGCGTAATAATCAGCGCCATCAAAGAAAATATAAAAATGTGTCATATATCACCCAATCTTGTTAATCAGTACATCATAGATTTTCACTTCCGCACCACCCGTCGGGACGTTGAACAGAGAGATACTTAACTGAACGTAGTCATACGTCATGTAATCCTGCACAACATTAAGCCCCGTTGATGAGCGGTATTCTGCGACTGTCGTTCCTGCTGTTACAGTCGTTGCAGCTGATGTAATAATGCGGTCACCAAATACGGGGATACCATTGCTGTCGAACGTCAGTACAGTCACCAGGCGGGTAGTGATGACCACTGGCACACCCTCCGTCGTCGCCTTGTACTTAAACTTAATGTGCGCGGGTGTGGTGCCGCGAGGGACTTTGACGACCAGTTGCGCACCAGATGAATAGCCCTCGCCGACCGTGGATTTTTTGACTATCGTCAGGCAGCCAAAGGTATTGCCACTGACATCATTTGTGGTGCTACGCGTCAGCGTCGTGGTGTCTGTCGTCAGCCTGTCAGTACGCGATGCGTTCATGTCTGCGTACCAGCGGTCAACGAGCGTACTGCGGGTGAAGGTGCCATCCACCAGGTATTTATTCAGGTCGCCACGCACCGCAGGCTGAAGCCCCTGCAGGGAGTTAGATTTATCTGACAGCAACCGGGTGTTAATCATGGATTTCACCGCCGTGCCTGACCAGTATGTTATATCACTGTCAACGGAAAGCTGATTCGCGCCGGTATCATCGTAAAACAGATGGTCGGTAGTGGCATTCGAACCGTCACAGACCAGCCAGGTAGGTTTAAAGCTGATATAAGCCGGTTTCGATGACTCAAACCAACGCTCATAGCTGTTGTTAAATTCTACATGGCCGCCATCAAGTTTAAGCACAAAACCAGATGCAGAGTTTTTCCCCAGCCTCGTGAAATCTAACTTGCTGCCCACAAGATTAAACTCCGCACCAATGGTATCCCATTCAAATACCTGGCCACCATGAAGCCCAACGCCGTTAAACAGAAAATTTTCTCCGGTATCAGTTATAGCCGACTCAAGACCTGCTTTAATGGACGTCACCAGGTCTTTATCTGCTGTGCAACTGCCACCATTAAAGGTAACGAGATAACAGTGATTTCCGAATGCAATACCGTATTTTGGCGATGAGATATTCAGCTCATTAAATATCACGCTACTGAAAGCACCGTTGACATCAGATGTTAAATGCAGGGCAGTAACCGGAGAGTCTGTCCGGCGTGTCGCATCTTTAATTATCAGGCGTTCAACGTTGCCTTTGACAAATTCAACACCGGACTGAAAGGGAATGGTGGGTCTGCATCTGACAATCGCAAACGCCGTTGTTGTTTCATACAGCGTATTTTCAATCGTGAAATCAACCAACTCTATGCTGTTTGGGTCAAACTCGACGGTATTTCCTGTTGTCGACGTAAAATCCAGCCCCATCATATCCAGACGAAACCGACCATGCGTCAGGCGATATGATGACACCGTGGAAAACAATTTATTCAGGGCTTCAGTATCATCACCACCGGAAGGATATAACCCCGCGTCAAAACATGTCAGAGACAGGCTGGTTAACACCTTTTTCCACCTGGCCCCGCCAGCGGTAACAATCGTGAGTATCCCGTCGTCGGGTGTTGTGGTGTCGTCAGGGTCATATTCGTAATCGCCGCCTCCGCGTGGCATTTCTGGTGCCAGCCCTGTGGAATAGGAAATGGTTCGGATCAACTGTACATTCTGCGTAGGTTCGGTCGTGCGGAGTGCTGATATATTTGCACAACGACCAACCAGTTTTAGCCCGTCGCCTGAACCCAGGTTTGAGCGAAGAGCCGCATCACCAATATTCGACCATTTCCCTGCCGGGTTTTCAGCCGACCACACGCCGCCATCATTCTCTGGAGAATCTCCGGCAATGACGTGCTCAAGCTCTCCAAGGTACTTGTACCAGGAGCCGTTAAAACTCACGATTTGATTGCGGTTCTGAACCGTCAGGCCTATGGCCCAGTCCCCCAACTCCTGCCAGCCGATAGACGCAACTGCCTGCTCGCCACGGCCTGTTATGTAGTCGATAAACCGACTGAAGATCATCTCCATTCCGTACCATGTACGACGAAGTGCACCGAAACGATCCGGCAATGACTCCTTTTCTTTATCACTAACTAACTTGTCAAGGATAACGACGTTCTTCAGCAAAACCTCAGGGGATGTCGAGCCAAGCTTTTCGTTGTCGGCCATACATTGTGCTCCAAAATGAAAAACCCGCCGAATGAGGCGGGTGAAAGAATACTTTAGAGAAAGTTAAGCGACGTCGCCGGGGTAGGTGGCGTCGTCGTAGGCGTAGAATTCGTCACGATATTGTCGAGCAGTTACTTCGCATGTTCCGTCATCCTGCGGGGAGACCTCGGCCACTATCGCGTGATACACATCTTTTTCTGAGCTACAAAAAATAAGTCTTGGCGGTTCTATAAAGGGATCACCAATCAGGATATCGTCAAATTGAGCCTGATGCGGTACTGCCACCTGATAATCTCCGCCGGGCGATGCACTCAGCAAGCCAGACGCCTTGCCGTCCTGATACCGGATATACACCCGGGGATTTTCAAATGACCAGTCAAGCTTCTCGGTGACGGTGAACGTCGTCAGACCATCAGTTGTAGACATCGCATCAATAAGACACGAAATGGTGTTGTTGCCGGGAATATCATCTGTCAGAACGATGCGATCGCCCACGCTGTAACACAACGCATCCATTTCCGTTGTGGTCTTGTGAACCAGGCGCTGCATGCGGTATTTCATCAGTCTGCGCATGCCTATCTGATAAGCGCGATCCTCTTCCCCTACTCCATCCAGCGTATAGTCTTCAACTTTAACGGGAGTCGGATTACCTGGTGTACGACACTGAACGGTTTCCTCTGCCCATGTGGTGCTGTTGATATAAGTGACGTCCACGCCGTCGTAATCATCATCGTTTGGAGCAGTGAAATCCGTCTGAAGCTCTTCCACCATTTCGTGCGGCGTGATGGCGCCAACCCACGGTTTCACGCCCTCCCTGCCGACTGATGCGAGCCCCTGGGTATTCAGCATGAAATACGACTTTCCCGCGTTCGCGATTTTTTGCAGCATTTCCAGCGCCGACATACTATCGCTGGTTGCAAAATCGAATGTTTCTCCACCTGGTGTCCAGTACGCGCTTTCAAGCGCATCAATTGCTGCGGTATCCATTTCCAGTCCCAGAGACCGACCAACGTGATACAGTGCGCCGGAGATGCTGCGTGGCAATGCTGAGTCATAAATCCCCGTGGCCACAACGTTCACGCGGCGATCGGACTGCGCCGCCAGCTTACCACCCGTCTCGACCGTAGCTCCCATCAGAGTGACACCGGCGTAAGATGATGGACGCGCCAGTAACCTCCCGCGCAACGCCTGCCAGTACATAGCGTCACGGGCGTTATTACTTCCCTGCTCATTGCGACGTCGGCAACGAACCTCTACAAGCCCCGGTGTTGACAGTTCAAATCGTTCTGTGAACCCCAGCCCATTGACGTTTTGCAGAGCATAAACACCCTCCTTGCTTGTCCACCCAGTACCGGAACCATATACTCGGTACTGAATCTCCCATTCACAATGGCGCGTCCTTTTATTCCCTTTTTTATCAAAACCGCAAATACCCGACGGGAAAGCAAAGTTGATCTCAAATGCATCAACAACTTCATTTTCAGGACAAACAAGGAAAGGCCCCATCCAGGTATCGTTGTCATTGATTCCGGTGGCCTGATAATCAATCATTGTCCGCACTGAGAATCCTGACCAGGCTGGATCAATAACACCATCAATCACACGCTGAACGGTTGCCGATGTGCCATCCGACTCAACTATCCGATACTCGTTACCACGATGGGCCAGAGACAAACGTTGTGTACCTTCCGGTATCCCCAAAAAGGCTGCACCAGAAGCGCTACCATAGGCAAGCCTGACATTTGCGGTGATCGCCGGGCTTCCGCCGCTGGAGGCTGACCCCGTAGTAAATGAAGGGCTGTCACCGAACGCAGAAACGGGTAGTGCGGAGGATGTAATGTCACCGCCTTTCCACGGGCTAGATTTCTCAACTATCCGAACGATACCGCCATCATCATGAGCAACGAGTCCTGATCCGGTAAGCCCTTCGTTTATGGCAGCAAGAAGCCCTGACATATTCAGATAATCGGCCACCAGCGAGACCGTGAACGTTGCAGCGTGCCAGGTGATATCAAATGTCTGCCCTGTCACGGAAAAATCATACGTTGTCGGCGAAGCGTTGCCGCGTAAAATCGCCGAGCTACCACCAGTTCCGGGAACTGCATCCTGTCCGGGGGTATAGACTGCGATAACCAGATCATATTTTGCGCCGCCAATCTCAAGCGTGACGGGCATGCCGGATACAGGATTGATTTCCGCCAACGTATCGCTGGCCAGCACGCTATAACCCGATGATGTTGAAACCAGGTAATTAGCAGGTGCAATGATGGTCACAATGGTTCCATCTACCCACGATTCCGGCAAGGCGTTACCTTCATCCTCATCATCGTTATCATCATCAAGCCCGTTGAAACTCACCGTAGCGCCAACGACCGTCATGCTGTCAGCGTTGATATCGGAAGAATCGGGAGCTGTCTGGGCCATATCAAGGCCGCTACCGCTGGATGTACCGCCGACCTCGGTCGAATTAAACCAATTTTCACTGCGGCGATCCGCAGAGACATCCGCTCCGGGAGGGTAAACGTCGTAAGTGAATGAATCACCTAGTGCGCTGATTGGCGTGGCACCTACGCGAATATCGCCATTGGTGAATGCAAAATTTCCCATTCCCAGACAAACCATCATCTCCACCGTCATGCGGGTGGGATCATCAGGGTTATATCGGGTTACGGGCTGTACAACATAATCGGGATAGATGCGCGCCCGACCAAACAGTTCACGAATCGGGTCGCCAAGTTTTGCCTGGTTGGCTTTTGCCGGGTTGAGATCAAGGGAAGTCCCGTTACTGGACGAATACCCCCCCTTATCCATTTGCGACATCATCACGATGGCATAAATAGCCGATGCCGCCGCGACCGCTGCCGCAACCCAGGTAGCAATCACTGTGGCAGAAACCCCCTCACCGGGTACGGGAAAAACGCTCACATCACTGTCGGAATAAATGACGCAGAAAGGCCACTCCTGCGGTGTTATCGCGCGCCCATTTACCTCAAAAGCAACACGCTGCTGCATGTCGAGACGATAGTTGTCTACGTTTTCCGACATCCATTCATGCACCGTCATCGTGCGGTGCTCATGCCTTTCGAGCGGTTCGCCCGGCAACCTGGACGGGTATACACGAATAGTCACTGGTAATACTCCACTTTCAGATACTGCTTCTCAAAGCGCGTCAACGGCAGGATCGTCACGTTGCGACGGGGATTGCATTCCAGCACATACAGCATACTGTTCAACTCAACCACCACACCGAGATGACCAATCATTCCCCCGATATAACAGGCAGCCACGGCACCGGCACAGGGATCACAGCACGCTACGTTTTCACGGAAATGGGTGCAGGCAGCGTGCATCTCATTACCCTCTTTAATCACGCCTTCAAACACTGGCCACTCAGGTAACCCGAGGTCGCGACGTACTTCATGAACAACCCCGTAGCAGTCGAGGACAGGAAAGACGCGTCCGCCCATTTGCCAGCGGACAGCCAGGTACTTATCAATGTTCAGCATGGGATACCTATCGGGTGTAACGGAGGCCAGGGAAATAAGGTAGAGTGAAGCGGTTGCGCGGCCAGGCATAATCAAGAACGTTTTTGAATCCCGCGGTGATATTGACCACAATTGCTGTCCAAGAGCCCCCTTTTACAGGCATAACGGAGGGCGGCTCAGCGGGACCGGAAAGGTCTGTTGAAATGTATTGCCGGAAAATGATCGTGGATTCATTCAGTTCATCAACGGCATCTCGAATAGCTTTAGAGACCACGCCGTCGATATTGCATAAAGAAAATTTAAGATCCTGCGTCCCGTCTTCATTTCTGGCAGGAAGCGAAAACGATATTGCACATGCCAGAAAAGTGACGGTATTGCCACCTTCGGTTGTGGCCGTTATGTCCTCATAACCTTCACACAGGTAATAATACTGGTCACCTATATTAATCTGCAGAGTGCCGATGATAACTTCAGACCCTGAGGAAGCATAAAGTCGGTTAATTACTGTCATGCTTAGGCCATTCCTTATTGAGGGCGATATCCAGAAGAGACTGCCCAACCAGCCATTCAGGGTAATTACCCCAACCAACCGGAGCGAGTGGTCGCTCTCTCAACTCAATGGTCGCGGAATAACGCCACAGGCCAGGCTTAATAAATGAGGGTCCTTTATAAATCCCTATAAATCGACATTTAAATAATTTCATACCAACCGGGGTTTTGCATTTCATGTAAAACCATGCTGCCCCGTCTGCTAAAACATCTCTGAACCATGCTTCAAATACCTGAGCATGCGTATCGGTTTTAAACTGCCATACAACCGTGTTATTAGTTGGTACAGATGTATATTTTCTGCGCTGTCTGGCAAGACCTCCTACCCTGTCGGTACGTGTTATTGTTTCCGCTGGCTCAAACCCATAGCCATCATATGCCGGACCGGGTATATAATCATGAGGATAATAAATATCGGTCATTATTTTATACGCCTCCGAGGATATATTGATTTAAGCGAACGCCCATAATTCTCAGTGGGATTTATTACCTGAGAAGTCATATACTGCTTCATTCTTTTTTCAGAGGCACGCATCTGCTGATTCACCATTTGCATGGTGGTATCATCCGGTTTCCCTGTGAAGGTATTATGGAATTCTGCAACAACTGTCCTGCCACTTGCTGCTCTTTGCTGACGAACCTGGTCTAATGTGGCATCCAGTTTTGCCGATGTGCCAGCTGTAGTTACCCGCTCTCCCTTTTTCAATAACCAGGTTCCGGTCTCTGGGATTTTATCGATACCATCGTGGGCCATGCCCGCCAATGCTGAAGCAGATATAGCAGCAACAAGAGGAGCAGTGACGCCGGCAGCAGCTGCCAGCGCAGCAGGAGCAAGACCAGGACCAACAATTGGAATGGCTGCGGTAGAGGCATATGCCGCAAGTTGGGCCTGAAGCGCTGTTGCCTGAGCATTAGCTATCATCGGAGCAACAGCTGTTGCCTGAGTTGTTTTTCCAACCAGGAGCTGAATACCCTGATAGACCAGCCACTGTGCAGCCATCTGGGCCAGAGTCTGAATAACCGTCTTACCAAAACCTTCAACCATATTGCTAAGGGCATCGCCAGCATCTTCAGACTGGGTGGCTAGATCATATAACCCCTGCTGGAGATTACTCGTTACTCCACTCAATGCAGTATTAGTCGTTTCCGCAGCAATCTGGTTATAGTTGGTGGCCATATCAGCGTAGTTTTGCCAGGAGGACTCAACACCTGCCAGCCAGTTACCCCGCATTTCATCCTGAGCGGAATAGTATCCTTCCAGTGCTTCCAGTTCCTTTTTATAACCTTCATCATCCAGGCTTCCTCCCTGATTCTGCCAGCCCTGGCGAAGTTGCGCTCTTTCAAGATTACGTTGACTGTCCTTGTCACCCAGACCAGCACTATCTGTCAGTGCCGCTGTTTTTTCCTGCATCTGGGTAATATATTTTAATGAGTTATCCTGAAGTTTATTTAAGCGCTCCTGAGCGACAATCTGATCGCCGAGTTTTGCATTGACTTCAGCCTGCGCCAGAACTTTATCCTTGCTGGCGAGTAAAGATTGCTCATCTTTACTGAGCGTTCTGGTTTTGGATGCCTCCTCAAGCACTGAGAAATCTGCCTCAAGTTTCCAGAGTTTTTTCCGCTCCAAACTGATTGTATCGTTCAGTTCTTTATGCTGCTGCAAGACTTTTAGCTCGGACATCAGTTGCAGGGTTTCAACGTTCGTCTGGTCGGAGGAACGATCACCAGCGGAGACCTTGAAACCTTTTGATTTAGGCGTTTTTTTTAAGGATGCCTCATATTCTTTTTTGGCTGCAGCCATATTGATGGTGTAATCGGCTTGAAGAATATGCCCTTCTTTCAGCGCATTATTTAATTCATTCTGACGGGAAGTATATTTTTCAAGCGCGCTCTGCGATTTAGCATAATTTGCCTGTGCCTGGGCTGCATATTTCTGTTTATCAGATTCTGCCTCTGCTTCCTTTTCTGCCGCAGCCACACTGGCTTTGGCAATACCAGCCTGCTGCTGCGCCATATCAAGGGCCAGACGGGCCGACTCCCGTTCGTTCCAGAATCGGGCTCTGGCTTCATCGTTTACATAACGGTCATTTTTCCTGAGATTCCATATTTCATCAGCCCGTTTAAAAGCAGCCTCTGCCTTGCTTGCTATCTCACCAGCGGTATCTGGTCGACCGAGATCGAGTGCAGCATCCCACATGGATTTAAACGCGCGTTTTAATGAATAAGCGGAACGCTCAATCGTACCCATGTTATCTATCAGGCTCTGAGTCTGTGTATCAAAGCCCTTCGTAGCTGCCTCATTTGCCGCCTGCAAAGCGGCGGCTTCATCTCCTGAACGCTGTAACTGAGCAACGTAATCAATCTGCTCGGCTGTTACGTTATGAAACTGTTGCGCCATCGCAATCAGGCCCGAGGTAGGATCATTCGCCAGTTTACCGAATGCTTCTGCAACCTTCTCAACCGGGACACCTGAGACAACAGTAAACCTCGCTACTGACTGGCTTAATTCATCAAAACGTGCACCAGCGCCGACCCCCGCATTAATTAATGCCGTCAGGGAATCACTGGTTTGATCAAAGGTAAGTCCGGCCTGTTGACCCGATTTTGCCAGTGCCAGCATTCTGTCGGTAGTCAGGCCCGCAGAATTGCCAGATAATGTCAGCGTTTTATTGAAATCTGAAAGGGTTGACGATCCGTTATAATAGATATACCCCATCCCCGCACCTGCCGCGGTCAATGCGGTGATACCCAGCGCCAGAGGGGTTACTGACCCCAGCAAGGCACGAAAGGTCGGGACCAGCCCCCCAAAGGAATCCTTTACCTGCCCGCCCTGCTGCAACATGATTAGCCAGGGGCTCTGGCCACCAGCCAGCTGAGTGGCGACGTCCGTGAACTGCGCAGGCAACATGCGCATCGCATTTTTATACTGCCCGATTGAGATACCAGCACGCTTAGCAGCGCGCTCCTGACGTGAAAAAGCTGCCGTAACCTGTGCTGAACTGTCGTTTGCTGCCCTGCCTAACCCGCTCAGTTGCTTATTGAGATGAGCAACTTCCTCATCAAATTTTGCGCTATCACCATCAATTTTAACGACCAGATCACCCACTGGCTGGGACATAGCGAACTCCTCCGGGAATGCTCTCGGCTATTGACATAAGCTGTTCGTCAGAAACGTCCTCGCTTTCTTCCCTGGCTGTTGCAAGCAAACTAAAATCGGGGGCGGAAATACCGTGTTTGTCTGGATCAGTGAAAAGACTGACGGCGAGGTAGCTTAAATTTGCGAAATGGGAATCAAGCAGATCGTCGCTGAAGCAACGCTCCTGGTAATATTCAATCCATTCGAACCATTCAGAGGAGGACATTTCCGAAAGCATGGCGCGCCAGTCAGGCCGACCAAACTCTCTGGCTAAGCGCATAGCAAAGCGACGTGAGCGGGTCAGGACTTTTCCAGATCCGGCGCATCCTCTTCTATAGTCTCTTCAGTTTCATTAATGACAGGAGGGACCATCCCTGAAAGCATACGGACCATTAAGGCCGCGCTACCCAGTAATCCTGGCGGATATTTGCGCATAATTTCCGGAAAGATCTCTTTCCCCTCGCGCTGTTCGTCATCTGCCTCACTCAAGGATAAAGCAACAAGCATGGCCTGATCGCGCATAGTCAATAAGGTAGCAATTTTAAAATTTTCATCAGGTGTAAGCCCATCAGTCGGTAATGATTTTCGCTCTTCAACCATGAACTCAATATATGTCATACGACTGAAGGCAGATAATTCAAAAAGATGAATATTCTCGCCATCTGGGTTTAATGTATCTTTCTTAAGATAAGTCATTATATTGCTCCGGCGCGGTGCCATAGCACCGCCATCGAAATATATTAAGGATTAACAGAAGAATTATCTTCAGCCAGGGACGGTTTACCTTTATTGGTAATCTGAGCGCTACGGGTAATAACTTCATTTCGTGCAATGGTTTTACCCAGACTATTTATCCAGCCAGTAAAAATATCTACTGCACCATTTGGATATTTAATCTTATAAGCTTTTTCATCGCCGCTCATGAACCAGTCAACAAGATCCTGCTGACCAGTCTCACCGGGTTTCCATGCTAGCGTGACGCTTGATTGCCCGGCTGACTTAACGCCCTGAGCAGTGGAGTCCCATTCAGGTGCATCATCATCGATATAGGAATCATCGTATGATTCTGCGGTCAGTTCGCCTGGCGTAATCTCCTTAATTTTAGCCGTCCGTGTCCAGCCTGTGTCGCTGAGTGGATCTTCGTATGCATCACCTGTGCCGGTGTAAATCCAGAAGGTTGTACCGGCACCTTTCGTCGGGGTAGTTGGTGTTGGCGTTGCCATAAGGTCCTCACATAATATAGGTCAATGAATACTGGAGATCAGCGGATCCCCAGGTAGCAGCTTCATCATCGCGCTGATAGTCATATCCACCGACGCTGATGGTCTCGACAAGATTTACCAGAGCAGGAAGATCAGCCATTGCCGGATAAATACGAGTTTCCATCCATTTATCCAGTGCGCTGTCTGGTGACGTGGCTTTCAGAAAGACCTCGATATGCAAAACGGCCTCCCACTCCTCCTCGTCAATGCTGCCACCTGTGGTTCTTGCATCAGTCAGATACACAGCAACTGCCGGTAACTCTTCTGGCGCGATAAATGCGGGTCGACCGTCGTACCAGGAGGTTTTCCCGGAGATCGTTGACTTCAGTTTATCCAGCACAGCTTTTCTGATTTGTGGATGAATCATTTCGTCACCAGCCTTATCTGATTTTTGATGGCTGCCATCATTTCTTTTGGCATATCCGATTCCATCAGTTTGGGCAGTTCTTCTCTGAATGCCGTTGTCAGGGGCGTGGCAAGTGGCACTTTCACCACTTCAACAGGGTAACGGGATTTGGTGGTTCTTCTCAGAACATGCCAACGACCACTGTTAAGCTGTTGTACAAAAGCGCCGGGAAAGCTGAAATTCCCAACTTTCAGAACGCTCCCTGAACTACCGTTATCCCGCCGGTGCCGTGAAAGCTGAACCCGGACCGGCCCCAACTTTATCGCCGGAAGATTACCGCGATTTACCCGGATGGTTGCCATTGGCTTTTTAGGACTCGCACGCTTAAGCCTGGCGCGCTGCATAACCAGTTTGCGCTTTACCTTTGTCTCTTTTGCCACCCGTGAAGAGCTCCTGCTTATTGCCCTTCCGGCCACACGGTTAATAGACTGGGAAGTCGCACGAGGTATCGCATTTTTGCTGATATTGCTGAGGTTCTGTTTGAGTTCTTCCAGGCCTTTAATCGTCACCTATGTCCTCCTCAATCCAGATTTGCGGCTTGCTGTTGAAGGGTAACCAACGAGTCACGGTATAAGCCTGCCCGTTATAGGTAACCATGTCTCCACGTGCTGGCTGATAATCAACAGTAAAGATGACCAGACTAATGCCATCCCCTGCAACTTGGCCCATTTCCAGCAACAAATGACTTTCAACGGCAATATAATCATCACCATTGATAGTGACTGGCCTCCCCAGCCTGTTCGCCGTTAACGTATCCATTCTGGCAGCCAGGTTGTCAAAAGCATTAGCCATTAATCTTGACTTCCAGAACGGTTACGCCAGCACCTGCGTCCTCCCAGGCAACCCCGGCCAGTACCGCATCGGTTTCATCCAATTGAACGTTTCCGGCTTTAAGATAAACTTTCGCCCCCACAGTCACGGCATCAGCAGGCAACTTGGGTAACAGAAATACCCCTTCGGCAAAACCATCCCCCACATCGCCCGCCGCGATATCGGTAATCGCTACAGCAATCATACTGCCGACAACAACCGGATCACCGCTGAGAACATCTTCACTCCCGGCGTTTTTGAGCGGGATAGTTGCGCCTGCCTGAATGTAATTCTTAGCCATAACATCTCCTGTCAGCCCCGTTCAGGGCTGAATTCAGTTATAAAAAAAGCCCTGACGGGCATTGATATTGTGATTCAGAGTTGAGAACTATTGACCACTGGATTTAACCAGACCGCGATAGTCAAGCGGAGCCACTCCAGCATCAATACGAACTTTGGTGGCGATGCCGTCGGTGGTAAACCCTTCCTGCTGATCAATATAAGGTGTATCAACGCCGTTCAGGTACGCCACTTCGATGGTGTCCGTCCCTTTGGCCGCCATCAGATACCAGGCTTTAGCATCAGCATCATCCAGACGGGCTTCAGCAATCACATCTGCAAAATTCTGGATCGGGTTGATAATTCCTGCATTGATATCCGCACCTTTGACGCTCGCTGACTTGATCGTCTGGTTGGCCAGCGTCTCCAGTGCAACCGGCACCAGCATAAATGCCGGTCGGATGTTCAGAGATCGCTCACCTTCTTTTTGCAGGCGCATCAGCTTACGCGCATCATCCAGGCTGCCGACAGAAATCGCACCGGAAGAAAGGTTACGGTGATCAGCATGGAATAACGCCTTACCATCGGAGAGTTTCGGGTTTTTGGTCAGAACAGCGTAAACCAGGTCGCCGATGGTCGCCTTGGCGGCCCGGCCCATTTTCATCGGAACATCGGTGAGCTGGTTCAGATCATCGTTGATGATAGCCTGGCGAGTGATAGAGAAAATTTCCCCGTAGGTGGCGAGCGCGATGGTTTCGCCTTTATCGCTGGTAGTCACATACTTATACTCAGCGCCTTCACGAACCTGTCGCAGAGAAGGGAATCCCCCCATGCCCACACGATGCGCAGTTTTAAAGTCGGAAAGCTGGCCTTTCTTCGTCCACTGTTCAAAGGTTTCTGCAGCTTCATCCCAGCCCTGCAGAATTGCTTTATTTGCGACATCAAGCAGGATATTGCCAAAATCAGAGGTGCTGTGCGTCAGCGCCAGCCCTACCATTTGCATCGGATTATAGCTGGATACGCCAATACCGCGCTCAGTCAGCGCCATACGAGCATATTCACGCAGGGTCATCCCGTTGTATACATTATCACGTTCCTGATCTTCAAATCCTGCGCGCGCCATCAATGCCTGGCGAATACCATCAGCGACAAAATTACCGTTACCTGCATGGATATGCGCTGGCGTGGTTTTCGCCGATGGTGAAGCATCTTTACCCAGTAGCGCCAGCAGTTTGTCTTTAGCCTGATCGACAGTGCAATCCATATCGGCTACACACTGCGCCTGCAGTTCGGAATGTTTGCCACCAAACATCGCGAAGAGATTGTTAATACCGTTAACTCGTTCTTTCTGCTCCGCAATAACCTGGGCGCGGATGGTGTTTTCGTCAGCGCCGTTCGGCTGAGTGGCAGCGTGTTGTGCCTGAGGCTGATTAACAGGTTGCTGCGGATCGCGCTGGCTAGAGTTACGCGGAGGTGTAATCATATTACGAATGTTGTTTGGCATCTTTTCGAAGTCCTCAATACGTTTAGACTGGATACAGGCCATAGCCTGAAGGGATGGTGTGACCTGGTCGGCAAAACCCAACTCGACGCATTCACTGCCGTCCATCCAGGTTTCATCTTCAAGCATCGCCGCGATTTCATCACTGGACTTGCCGGTTTTCGCTGCATAAGCGGGGATCAATACGGACTCAACCTTGTCCAGCAATTCGGCATAGTCACGCATATCGTTTGCATCGCCACCAGCAAAGCCCCAGGGCTTGTGGATCATCATCATGGTGTTTTCCGGCATGATTACCGGGTTACCCACCATTGCAATGACGGACGCCATCGAAGCCGCCAGGCCGTCGATATGAACGGTAATTGCAGCTCCGTGGTGTTTAAGGGCATTAAAAATGGCGATGCCATCAAAGACATCGCCACCGGGCGAATTAATGTGAAGGTTAATGTGGGTGATATCGCCCAGAGCCTTCAGGTCGTTAACAAACTGGCGAGCTGTTACCCCCCAGTAGCCGATCTCGTCGTAAATGTATATTTCCGCTTCGTTTTCGGCGCTGGCCTGCATACGGAACCAGGAATTATTTTTTGCGCTGGCTTTCGGGCGTCGGGGCGCCCGATTCTTTGACTTCGGCACTGGTGCCTCCTTTATCGTTAGCAGGATCGGTGTCATACACCAGTCCCAGTTCGCGGTTATCATCGACTTCAGCCTTACGACGACGTTTCACATCATCCGGATTGCGTCCGCTGGCTCGCACCCAGTCTGATTCTGTCGCAGCACCACCCCGGATTTGCGCTTTCCAGGCATTGGCCTCTTTGACTGGATCAATCCATGGCATGACTGGACCTGAATAAACAGCAGTGTAAAGCGACGCCATATCCAGCCCACGTGGTAGCTGAATTTCGCCAGAAGCCACAGCCATTTTTAACCAGTTTCGGTACATTGGCCGGGTAATTGCGCCGATGAACCAGTCCTGGAGGATCAGATAACCATCTGTTGACTCAACCAACTCCTGACGCTGGGCGCTGTACGTTCCATCGTAGTTTCTGGCTGTACTGGAGAAGCTGAGGCGAGCACCGGCAGCAACAGCGCGCAATTGCCCATTTCTGAATGTTTCAAGGTTAGGGTTTGGTCTGTCAGATTTGATCATCCCGATGTCTTCACCGGGCAGAAGATCATCATAGATAATACCTGGCTCAATCATCACTTCTCGATTGTCTTTGCTGCCGTCGCTATCAAGGCTTTGCCCGTCCCCTTTTTTAATGTACATCCCCAGTGCAGCTGCAATACGTGCTGCCGTTAACTCCGCATCCTCGTATTCTTTCAGCGCGCTGAGGCGCATGAGTACGCCAGAAAGGAGAGATGTACCTCGGGTCTGATGAAGACGACGTGTAAATTTCAGATGAAGCATATTCCCGGCATCAACATCTTTTGTATCCAATTGACGGCCAGTAACAGGCAGACTTTTATAGACCAGGTACTTTTTCGGGCGTCCCCAGTTATCTACATATACTCCCTGACAAAGTTGCTTGGACTCATCATTAGTCATCGGCACAAAATCAGCTTCAAGTGCTTCAATCCAGAAAGGAATACCAGCCACCGGATCAAGCCCCTGAGCAGAGCCATTGACCATCTGAGCGAAAATCTCCCCATCCCTGAGCCAGCTCCGGAGCATCAATCGTTCTAGCATCGGGCGGGTAAATTGCCCCGTGACCTCAGGGCTGACAGACCATTCAGCCCACTTAGTTCTGATTTGTTCAGCCAGCTTCTTCGCTATTTTTCCGTTATTCAGTACCGGGTGGGGCTCAACAATAACCCCTTTAGCACCAACTACCCTTTCCTCAAGCTTATCGAATACACCAATAACGAGATCGTGGTTATTATCCAGATAGCGCGCCTGTTCGCGGAGGGATACAGCCCCCATCTGGCTGAGCTGATTAGCGGAACGGTTTTCCCTGCGGGCCTTGTGTGTTCGGGTGGGCTTAACCGCTTCATATGCCTGAATCATCGCTCTAGAACGTAACCGTGCAGCTTTCCATCCCGGGGAAAAGACACCAATCGCATCATCTATCAGGCTCATGAAAACCTCGCGAGTTTATAACCGGGTCGCCCGTTACGCTGAGCCAGCAGGGAAGCAAGACGACGCTCCCATTCCTGACGCCCTTTGCGGATTTCGGACAGGTTCTCTAACGTCATCTGCTGCCCGTTGAATGTAATAGACTTCCCATCCAGTACCGCTATTTCCGCATCGGTATAACGCTGGATAATGGATTCAATATCGGTTTGCTTCACACCCAGCCTCCTGATGATGTGGTCCAGGGATTGTTTTCAACGTCGGGCTTATTTGCCTTCCGTTTTTTCCTGCTATGGGTCTTTTTTGCTGGTAACGTGGATGACACCTCGCCAGTTTCCGACGTGCTTTCTTCGATCCACGTTGTCCGCTTCGCCCATTCAGGCGCTTCCGGCCATTTGATCTTTTCATACCCGTGCAATATAACCAGCGCATCGGCATAAACGAGCAGATCGAAAGCTTCGTTCGGACCTCGGCCCGGTTTGCTCCATTTTCCATCGGGTGAACGCTCCTCATAGGTCAGCTCATCGTAGAACCAGCTGCCAAGCCATTTCGGGAAATGCACATAGTTCGGGCCGGGTGATTCACGCCACAGGGCGTTATTAACCCGATCTTTCAGTGCATCGGTCTGGAGAAGGTAAAGCGGCACATCGCCGGCAGCCTTTGCCCGGCGGGTTGAGCGGTTCGTGTTATCTGGGAATGTGCTTGTGATAAGTTTTGAGCGTCGGACACTGTCACCTTTGAAGAGGTAAATCCTTTTCCCCAGCCCATTCCGCTTACATTTACGCCAGAACTTGTAGGCGTTATCGGTGACACCATCTTCGCCGCCTGAATCGACAGCCATCGCCATGAGCCGCATACGTTTGGACGAGTCACTCGCTAAGGGCCATGCCTTTTCGAACACATCAGACAGAAGTAAATCCCAGTCCTCCGGATAACCAGCCGGATCAATGGGGTAACATTCACCGTGCTCGTTTGCCCGTAATGACTGGCGGATGTTGTAGCGATCGACCAGCCATCGCTCACCCTGCTCACCGTAGCCAGTCACCTGAACCACGAAGCGACGGGATTTACCGCCCTGCACATCGACGGTTGCAGTCATAAACAGCACACCATCTGGTACAGAGCGCTTTGGCACGTCTTCGGCGCGTTGTTCCAGCAGTTCGCTTTTACGTTGTTCGAGACTGGCGCGGGGGAGATAAGGTCGACCAAAGTCGGTATTGACCACCGTTTTCAGCGTCTCTTCACTCTGTGTGGACTCATATTCCTGCTCGGCAGTCAGGAATTTGTATATCATCTGCGCCCACGTCTGATATGCAGCTGCAGGCCCTTCCATCCAGAATGAGGCGATGCGTGATCGACGCGGTTCACCAAATCTGTTGCCATCACTGTCTATTTTTTCCCCGTCGCGCAACCAGACATGACGGATATTCAGTTCACGTTTCATATCCGCCGTGATCCTGCCCTTGCATGCCGGGCACTGGAGATAAGCAGACTCACTTGCCAGTACGGGATCAGGGGAATCCCGGTAGCCGGTCATATTAGCGACTTCCGGCTGAAAGTATTCTCCGCAATGCGGACAAGGCCAGTAAAGGCGGCGGCGGTCACCACGATTAAACAACGATAATATGCCGGTAGTCGGCGGCGCTTCATGCGCAGTAGTTGGTCGCCATTTTGTGTCGCGGATGTCCCTGCCAGGCGAACTCTCTACCAGTGTCATCCCGCTGGACATAAAGGTAGTCGTACGCTTAGAACCCAGGGAAAAGGCATCACCCTCCCCGTCAATATCCTCAGGGAAGCGGTCATAGTCAGTCAGCGCTACGCTTTTGTAGTCTGACGACGACATAATGTTTACTGACGGCCAGCCGAGTTTGAGGTAGTTCCCGGCGCGAAATGTACGGTCGTGGACGTTGTTGTCATTACGGCGCGGGCTAAGCCGTGATTTTACTTCCGGGCTGCACCGAAAAGTGCGGTCTAGGCGCTTCTTCGAGTGCTCGCGCGCTTTCTCTTCTGACACCTGAATAACCAGCATGTCGGCGGGATCACAAACAATGTTGTAGACAATCCAGCCATCAATCAGGCCGATCGTTTTCCCGGTTCGGGCTGGACCGACAAACACCACAGCATCATACTCACGGGATGCCAGGCAATTCATCGGCTCAATAATATAAGGCGCCAGATTGGGATCCCATGGTACGGAGTTACCCGCCCCCATCGGCACTCGCATATATGAACTGACCGCATCGGCCACCAACATACGCCGCGGGGCACGTAGAATTCCGGAGACATCACGGCGGATACCCCTTGCAGATGCCCGTTTTGCCATCAGTCCTCCTCTGGCTCATCCTCCTCTGGTTCGGCGTCCATTACTTTTTGGGCGACCTGATCACGCAGGTCATCAATCACGCTTTGCACACGTGATACCGCAACCGGCGTAAGCGCACAGTCGCGTTCAAGAATGTCCGGGAGTGTTTCAAGCACCATAACAACGGCTTTCGCCATCAGTGAAAATTCTCTGGCAACGTCTTCGGCAGGAATAAGCTGCTTTGTATCTACCTCATATTTCAGTCGCTCGTTCTCAGCCTTCCAGTGCGCGAGCCTGTCTGAGGGATCCATCTCTTCGACGTTTGTCGTTGAGACCACTGGAATCATCAGCTCACTCAAAATATCAGTGACGAGATAGAGCTTGAGCTTGCTATTACTGCCTGGTGCCGGAACAACGTTTTTCAGCCGGGCGGCAACCGTCTGGCGGTGTACGCCTGTGATACCAGCTAGCTGGTTGATATTGAGTTTTAAAGCGGCGATTTCCTGGTCCATGATGGTGAACACTTTTTGTACAATTCGACATCATTGAAAATCCGACTACTGGAAAATCAATAATCTGCGCACATGATGATGATGACTATGAAATTCGAAAACTAGCCGTTTTCCGCGAGTCCGCCGCCCCGTGGCAGGCTCCCCCTCCGGGAGGACCCGCTCAAACGATAATGAATATCATTTACATCTAATGTTTAAAATGATAATGCTTACCTCAAATACTAAAAACCCCGCCAGCAGCGAGGTTCTAAGTTAGTTTTAATGACTATTTCTTTAGTGCTTCTGCATAAGCCTGAGCACTTTTCTGCGACGACTCCATGATGTCATCTGTCAGTGTTTGCTGTCCCCATTTGGTGACTTTGCCATTGACAAACGTTACAACCAATCGATCATTAGCTAACTGTTCATTATCAATAATTGTGTAGCCGTAAAGCGCTCTATTCCAGTAAATCCAACGTTCGCGCTCCTGGTTCACATCCGTTCTACGGGGCGACCCCATGATCTGCATGACGTCGTTTTTGCTCATCCCGAGAGATAAAAGCATTGATTTCTGGTTGTAATCTATTTTCTGGACTGTTGGTGCACATGCAGTAATTGTTAAAGCTGAAAGACCAATTAATGCTGCAAAAAGTAATTTCTTCATGTCCCTATCCCCATTGGTTTGCTTGAGGGCAGATTAGCAAGGGAAGCAACAACATCGCAATTAAGGAATAAAAATCCCCGCTATTGCGAGACTGATAATGTCGATTATTTATCCCTTACTTGGGGTAAGGTTCGGGCAATTCGCCTGTACTGCCTTGTTATGTGCCAGAATGTCGCGCTTCGTCTGTTTATCCAGCACATCGATATCGTGGTCAGTCAGGTAGATAATGCGAACCCAGCTGCAAGCGGTATCGATGACTTCAGGTTTTGCGGGTAAACTTTTCGCGCAACTCCCGATCAACATCGTCATCAGGCATATGGCTAACAGTCTGCTGTACATCGCTGGCCCCTTTAGTTGCTTGCGCCTTACGTTCTGCTACGGCGATGGTAGCGGCGGCGTTCTCTTCGGTACGTTGCTGCTCGGCTTTTGTTTCTGCCTTACTGGTACCGCGTGCATGACCGATACCGAACGCGCCGGCAATAGCCCCTAGAATGAGCACTGCCAACCCGGCGATTAATTCAAAGCTCATTGCGGTGGCCCCTTCAATTCGTCGGCTTTATCTTTCAGCGCCGGCTGCCTTACGTATTGCGAGAGCACCGCCAGCACCACCAGCGCGGGACTAATCATCGCCACGATGTTGGGCGGCAGGATGCCTTTAATGTCCGGCGGCAGCATCGCCCAGGCATGAAGAGCAGCATCCGGGAATGATTGAGCCCATACACCGACCAACGCGCCGGCAGCGCCCAGGCGGACAGACCATGTTTTAAGCAGCAATCGGGCATGACCAACAAACTCCAGCTGGGTATATTTGCGCAGTAGCAACAGGACGAGCACGGCCACCAGCGCCAGCAAAGCGAAAATAATCATCTTCATAGGCTCACCCGCTCTTTAACCCAGCCATATAGAAACGCCTCGTTAGCTGGCCTTGCTTCGGCTAACTCCAGATAACGAGCACCCTGGCTGCAATTCAGCGCCTTCAGCAGCGTGGTTTCACCATCTTTGCCACGAACTGCCAGGTAACTCTTAAGGGCGGCGATGGTTATATTGCCTATCGCTCCATCGGGTTTAAGGTCTGGATAGAGATTGCCCTGCATATTCAGCGCCGTTAACCAGCGCTGCAGGAATGTACTGGCAACACGCGGCCCCATATTTACGCCGGTATCACACAACTCCTGCGCAATGGCTGGCGACAACTCGGCGATTCGGTCGAACTTTGGTTCAGTCCAGTATTGCGACAGGTAGATGCCTTTGGCTGTATCCCGTGGTAACGCCTTCATATCGCCGCTGTAGCCATATGCGCGGGCGGTGGTCTGTGTGATACCCCAGCGCGTAGGACCGCCTTTATCATTCGGGTTATTTACGTAACCCCCTTCTTTACCGAGGATCCCCTCAATGATTTGATCTGCTGTCATAGTTAAGCCTTTTTATCACCGCCGCCGATTCCAAGCCGGTTGCCCAGATATTTCATTGCGAATGCCCTGAGAGTATCCACACCAATAAGTCCAATACCGCCGCCGATAGTCACAGAGAGTGTTTTAGGCAATCCGAGATATTCCAGCGCGGATGAACATGTCAGCGTCAGAGCGCCGCAGAGTAGAATTTCGAGAGTTTTCTTCTTCCAGCCACCACCGCCGCCAAAATAAGCAATGCGTAGCCCAGCCATAAGCAAAGAAAACAAGACTGCGCCCAGCGGCGTATCTCCGCGCCACCAGCTCTGCAGCAACTCCAGCAAATCAGGCCAGTTACTCGGGTTATTGGGCATTTTCATGATCTCTCACCTCGCAGGGTTGCGGGTGTTAGTGTGATGGGTTCAGGCTTCAGGGCTATTCTGCTAAGTGGCAATATCAAAGGTGAATCCCTGAGCCTGAAAGTGATGGCCACCACAGCAACTCTTAGCCGCGGCAAACCGTTATATTTCTGTTAACCTTCTGATTTCTTCTGATGTCTGAATAAATCTTTCCGCCTCCAGCTCAACGCCAATGGCGCGACGACCTGATTTAATCGCTTCCTTTATCGTAGAACCGGATCCCATGAAAAAGTCAGCAACCAGTTCACCTGGCCTGCTGCTGGCTGTAATGATCTGCTGCAACATATCGGCGGGTTTTTCACATGGATGTTTGCCGGGATAAAACTGAACAGGCTTATGCGTCCAGACGTCGGTATATGGCACCGTAACGGAGACACTAAACGGTCTTCGCAGACGATGATATTCCTGCTGAAGTTCGGAGTATTTCCGATTAAGGGATTGCCAAGTCGCGACCAATTGGTGGTGGGGTTTCCCGAGCTCGTTGCGCGAATGCTTGTCCATGGCTATTTGCTGAAACAAAGCCTGCAACTTCAGATAATCGGTTTCGTTCGGTAGCTGCCACTGGCTAAGGCCAAACCAATGGGAAACCATATTTTTCTTACCTGTGGCTTCTGCAATCTGGGCCGACGTCACGCCAAGAGATTCCCGAGCGTCCCGGAAGTAAGAAATTAGCGGCGTCATGACGTGTTGCTTTAGCTCATTACACTTTGCGGCATATCCATCATCTTTTGGCTTGTATGGTCCCTGATAATGGTCGGCAAAAATGATACGTTCAGTGGCCGGAAAATAAGCGCGTAAACTCTCCTTATTGCAGCCGTTCCATCGCCCTGATGGCTTAGCCCAGATGATATGGTTAAGCAGATTAAACCGCTCACGGACAAGAAGCTCAATATCTGAGGCCAGACGGTGACCACAGAACAGATACATGCTGCCAGATGGTTTTAATACCCTCCAGAATTGCGCCAGACAGGAATCAAGCCAGCGTAAATAGTCATCATCCCCTTTCCATTGGTTGTCCCAACCGTTCGGCTTCACCTTAAAATAAGGCGGATCCGTAACTATTAGATCAATTGAGTTATCAGGGACTGTCGGGAGAAAATGCAGGCAGTCAGCGTTGATCAACTCAACACTGGATATTTTTACAGTATTTTTCATAGATCAGTAAGCGTAACTCATGATAGGCTCACTTTGCTTTTGCGCTAAAGCAGTGGGCCCTGGTTCGCTTGTGACCATGTACATGAGCGAATGGCTGGCCGGGTGCTACAACACCCACCAGCCGCCCATTTTCACAGCAGAAAGCCTCTCTACTCAGGGAGGCGCTTATAACATCCGAATTGATAATCCGATAAACCCGCCATTACCAGCTGCGTTAAAATTAACTGGCAACGTTCGCGCGTTAGATGCGTGTTCTGCGCAATCTCCCCGGCCGTAGCTGGTTCATCACTTAACTCATTAAAAACAGCGCGCGCCACCTCTGTCATATCACCTTGATTTAGCATGTCTTTTTCCTGTTTAAACGGTATGACATACAGATAACTCTGGTTGCGAACCCCATCAAGAAGTAATTGCAGAAGGCATAAAAAAACCCCGCCGAAACGAGGTTATTTATAAATATGGCAGAATATCAAATTACCGTAAAATATGGCTTATTTTGTTGCATTTTGCAAGCCCGTTTGACGAAGATAGCCAACTTTAATCACATTTTTCCGCCCTGAAGTCTTCTATTTCCTCATGAAGCTTATATATGCATTGCAACGCGCTGCAATCCATATCGATGAAAGCCATCTTTAACCGTTCCCAATGGCCTGCATACACCCTTTTCCAAGTGGACCGTTCAACTGAAACCAAACGCGCCAGTGCGGCACCTGCGTAGGCTTTATAGGTCTCATTATTGCGGGTAGCCGCAACTTCTTGTGCCGCCAGCCAGACCAGCCCTACCAGCTTTTTGATCACTCGCGATTGTAGCGGCTTGCTTACCTGGTAGTTCTGGTATTCAGTCCAGACGTGCTGGCACATTAATGTTTGATAATGGAAGTTTAGATCGAAGCCATAGCAATAGCGCACCCACGCTTGCTGGTGGGCTTCCAGTTGATTCACCGCACGGCGCCACGGCGAATAACCGAACTCAATATCATTAATGGGTGGCATTGGTCGGCGGCGGCTTCGGGTCTCCATCACATAAACTGGAGTAGTCAGTGCCTTAACCACCGACGGGCCACAACCAACTCCCCCATCCAGATCAACAAGATGGCGAGAGTACCGCGGATTTTTATTCTTATCTGCTGGTGGGTTCTCGCTGAATGCCTCGAGTTGTCCCTTTGTTGTGCTGGATAAATCCAACAACGCTCGACGAACTTCAATACGGGTATATTCCAGATTTTGTAAGTTCATACTGCTCAGTGCTCCATACACTTATGCTTTTACAATCACGCCGATCGCTATGGCCCGATCGAGGAAACGAAACAGCAGCTGCAGCTGCGTGCCGTTCTTCTCTTCAAAAGCATTTGCGTCGGCATGCAGCTCGTCGTGACACTCTCTGCACAGAGGAATCACGAAGAGATCGTGGGCTTTGGTTGCGGTACCGCCCATGCCATGCCCGATAACATGATGCGGATCATCGGCGGGTCGGCGACAACATTCACATGGCTGACGTTTAACCCAGTCGGTGTAGGTCCTGTTAACCCAGCGGCGGCGCTTAGGTTTCAACATAAAGGATTCAGGTGATTCCGGGTCAACGGCCAGCGCCAACACCTTCGGCAGCTTCGGTAACGCCTGCACGTTTTCGCTGGACCAGCATTTCTGTATTAATCCTGCTGTTGGCAACCTCTCCTGCAGAATGCTGGTGGCTGGTACTGAAGGAACAATGTCGCTTTCTTTATATACAGATTGAAACGGCTCAGCAGGAAGGCGCAGGCCACGCTGCGCCATTGTCTCTGTGATGGCGTCTGCTGCACCGGCATATACAGCCCACCAGCATAGCTCCGCCAGCGATAGTTCTCGCTCCCGGCCCAGTTGCAGATTCTGCAGGGCAGTATCGATTATCCAGTTGATAACGTTTCGGCGCGCCAGCTCACTGAGTGTGTCGGTGGTCTGCTCACGAAGGAGGTTTTCACAATGCCAGCAGAGCATCATAGCGCCAGGTGGATGGCGCATGCTTACATGCTCATTATGATGATATTCAGAATGCGGATACTGGCATTCCCGGGTGTTCTGCCGGAGCCAATACTCAAGTCCCTGCAGACCGCCAGCGGCATTGATGACCTTCTCGCTGGTGAAAAAAGCTTCCAGTGCCTTATCTTCAGCCAACGGCTGGCGCGCGTCAGGGATTCGGCCGGTAGCCAGCCCTGCCATGCTTTTTGGCTCAGACTCTACCAGCACCCTACCGCTGCGGAAAAGACGCATCAGCTCCTTTCCTGGCTTAAGCAGTACCACACCAAGACGCGGCACAACTTCAGGAGTAAGCAGAGCTCTCATGCAACCTCCCGCTGAACGCCGCACATTTCAGGGAGATTTGCTCTCACAAGTGCCTCTGCGAATGGCGGTGGGACGGCATTGCCGCATCTGGCAACTTGTTTCTCTTTTGAGTACTTCTTGCCACGGTAATCCCGATCGATGATGTACCAATCCGGGAAACCTTGCGCGCGGTATAATTCATGAGGCTGAAGCATGCGCATGCCAATATCGACAATGCGGTAAACAATCCCCTTTATCGTCACCAGCTCACTGATGCCAAATGAATTCAGGAACTCTTTAACCTGATCCGCCCGACGCTCGTCGTAATCATTAGAAGCCAGCAGCGCGCGGACTTCTCCAACATGCTGGCCTCCTGCGGTGATTGTCGGTGTAGGTTCATCGGTGCGCTGGCCATCGCGGCAGGTACCACGCAACTTTATCAGGTGAGAGGTTATCAAGGCATGATGATCGACGGTGGTGACTGAGTGCGCCGGTTCATCCAGTCCAACACCCGGCCCTGTATAGTTCCCGCCGTAGTGCTTCGCAAGAAATGCTGCAGTTACAGCAAACTTGTTTCCACCAGCAGTAACTGTACCCAAAGGTTTACCGAGATTGAGAACCCGAGGTGATTGCCCTACACGTTCGCCATATCCCATCTGAATAAGCGTTGCCGCGACGAACTGTGACTTGCCACCACCACCAGCGGTAATCGTCGCGCTAGGTTCATCCGCCCGGTGCCCGATACTTGCGCCGAACTGACGCGCAATAACCGGAGCAACCACGCATGCCCTAGATTGCTTGAGGATTGTATGTGTTGGTTTATCGATAGGACGCGGTTTCGCCTGGTACTGGCTGCCACCATTTCCAGCTATAAACGGCACCAACGTCGGGACGGCGATCGCATAGCCAAGTTTTTTTGTTATGGTCTGAATCGGGGCATCTAACTCTTGACCACGAAAACAATCATATTTGCCGCTTGGAGAAGTGTGGTTACATTTCACAATAAATGGTTCAGCGCTATCGACTACAAATCGCTGGATGCCTCGCGCTATCCGCTTCAATGTGTTATCAGCCAGCGGCTTTTTACGGTCGAATATCGATGGCGCAGGAATAGACCAGTCAATGCATTCAGCAGCTGTTCGCCATGGAGCCAGTCTGCCAGCTTTAACCGCCGCAGATTTTGGATCTCCATGCGTCGCTTCAGGCCAGACAATGGGCTGATCATCACAACGCATCAACATGAAGAATCTTTTACGTATCGTCGGCGCACCATAATCACTCGCACGCAGTTCACGATATTCGACCTTATAACCCAATCCGGCAATCAGGCGTTTGGCATCTTTGCTATTCGGCGATATACCAAGGAAATCGCAGCATTCGTAAAGCGCTGGGTGATCCGCAGGTATTCCAGTGGAAAGCATTCCAACAAATGCCCGGAAGGTTTCACCCGAACGCTCAGGGTCGGGACGCATTTCACAGGAAAGTAATGGCCCCCACGTTTTAAACTCTTCTACATTTTCGAGAGCCATAACACGGGGGCGAACATCCAATCCCCAGCGGACAGATACCCAAGCCAAACCACGAATTTCACGCTTGACGGGCTTACTGCCGCGCGCTTTTGAATAGTGGGTACAGTCAGGACTAAACCATGCAAACCCGACAGCTTTTCCACCAGTCGCAGCTACGGGATCAACGTCAAAAACGTTTTCGCAATAATGAAGCGTATCCGGGTGGTTAGTTCGGTGCATGGCTACAGCGTTTTCATCATGATTAATAGCAATATCAACGCTACGACCAATAGCCATTTCAATCCCGGTTGATGCCCCACCGCCGCCGGCAAAGTTATCTACAATGAGCTCACGCATGGCTACCCCTCTGCATACTTTCTATCAGTCCACCAGCAACGGTAATGATTTCGCTGGTGGGCATACGCTCCAGCCAAAGCTGGTTAATGTGAGCCTTTAGCTTATTCTGCTGAGACATATCCAAAGCCTCAGAGCCTTCAACCTGTTTAAATACCAACCCTACCTCCAGTGGCCAGATGCGTGATTCAGTCTCCGGCAATTCCGTCTGCGCAGCCGGTGTTACGACCTCGTCAGTTGCAGCAACTACCTGTGAAGGACTATTGCCAATAGCAAAACGAGCCAGCGTCATAAATGACAGACCCTTTGCTTCCAGATCTGTACGGTGGATATAGCTGAAACGCTCGCCGCGCCAGGACTTATCAAATACAACAATGGCACCAGCGAAAAATGCGCTGGTGGGCTTTTGCTTATCATTAGCTGGAACAAACCACGTAGGCAGATCGAAACCGATCCTCCCGCGAATAAAGACGATGTGATCGGCATCTTCCGGCCACCAGGTTTCACTAGGTGCTGCCTTGAGCAGGAAGACATAGCGCCCGCCTTTCTCACGCTGTGCAGCAGCGTAATTCATGATGTGGGTCATGCCAGTGACCGCCTGCTTTTCGTGGTACTGAGAGCGGCTATAAGGCGGGTTTCCAAATGCAGCACCACCGATTGAGTCCAGCATTTCCGACCAGTCTTGTGTAAGCGCGTTATCCTCTGCTGTGTACCAGACAGGGCATTTTGCATTGCTGTCATCAGCGAACAGGTCCAGCATCAACGGACCAAACATCGCGTTGATACCCCAAAATAACGGGTCAGGTGTTCGCCACTGATCACCAACTTCTTTTAAGTAATGGGACGGTGCCACGCGCATTGCTTCCAGCGATTCACAATATGCATTCATCACGCCAGTACCTCCTGCACTACTTTCTCGACATGCGACACTCGGCCTTCCAGATCTGCAACACTATCAACAAGCTCATCAACTGCCAGCTGTGCACGATGTTTGGCTTGCATCAGTTCACGCAACGCCGGTACCAGTGCTTTTTTAAGCGCGTCCTTTGTTGCCCCCGTCTTTTCCAACTGTTCGGCACGTTTGAGCATGTCTCCGGCCTGGCGGCGCAGTTGTTCCGGGGTTGGTGATATAACCTGCGATTTCATGAGCGGAATCCTTTTGGCACAGTGTATTTGACGTCTGAATAGCTCGATTTAAACGCCAGATCTTCTCCCCCGATTTTGGTCCATTTGCCATCAACACATTTCGGGCGACCAGCGGCTGCCCACTTGGTTGCAGACTGGAGATACCCAGGGAATTTGGATGGAAGAAAGAGCGTGGTCGGTCGTAGGTATTCAGACATTTTTATATCTTTTCCCCACTTCTCGGAGCTGTAATCGACCACCAGCGCCAGTTCATCAGGTGTAAATCCTTCGCGCAGCCTGCCCCGGATGTGTTCCAGAGAAGTTTTGCATACCTGAAAACGTGAACCGGTTGTGAGATTCAGGTGTGAAAGGGCCTGCTTGGCAAGATCGGTGATAACAACTTCCGGGTCGGGTTCCTCAGGAACCTGACAAGAGGGTTTAGATCCTACTGATGGATCTGTATTTGAATTTACTGACGGATCGTGTCCAGATTTTGGACCCTGAGAACCCTGATTTTTCAGCTCTTTCGGACGTTCAGTTTCTGGATGTCCAGATTCCGAAGGTTCAGATTCTGAACGTCCAGATTTTGGACCCTCATAATGTTCATTTGCAGCCTGCCGCAGCTTTACCACATTAAGGGTGTAGAGGTTGCTGGTGCTACGCTGACCAAGACGGCGCTCTTTTTTAGCCAGCCAGCCATCTTTAACCAACTCACCGATTAAAGTGATAACAGTGCTGCGCCCGGCACCGAGCTGGCGCGCGATTGTCGCCACGCTTGGATATGCGATCCCCTCGTCGCTGGCGTAATCAGCCAGGCGAAGCATGATGAGTAACTTATTGCCTTTGATGCCTGCCGCTGCGCAACCATCCCAGACATATGCGGATAATTTAACGCTCACTTGCCTATCCTCTTGAATCTGGACCGAAAGATAATCTTCGGGGCAGCACATTCCCACTCATAGCCTGGGCGACGGTAGATCACGCGCTGGCGATCATCGTCATAACCAATGACATGCACGACGATGCCATGCTGATCACGGTAGTATTGGTTTAGGGGCCGGATATTTTCTTCCACATCAGCCTCCCATCAGCTCAGAGGCGTAGCGCTGTGCAATCCACTGGACGCCGCGGGGCGTAACCCGGGTTTGGGTATAGGCATGACCAAAATCTGAAGTGCCAGTTTTGACGGTAAACAAACCTTCGCGCTGGCGCAGGGCATGAGGGAGCAAATTGCCGGACTGACGAAAAAGTACCTTGTCACGCAATAGCGTGTCGATCATGGCCTTTTCCGGCATGTTCAGGATTTTCGCTGTTTCACGCAGGCTTTTGGCTCCCCCGGCTTCAACGTATTGATTGACGAACGCGACTTTCGGAGCATCCTGTTGGACCTTGTGAGACAGGCGCGCATTCTGCTCAGCCATATCGGCAGCCAGACGAAGCGCCTCCGGCAGCGTTTGTGGGATAGCATTAGCGCTATCTTCCAACTCACGCAGGCGACGGATAATCTTCATGCGAAGTACCGCGCTGTAACCAGTGATCAGGCATTCGGTATGCTCACGATCGAGGCGATACTCGCGGTACTTCTGGCCGTTCTGGGGGTGTGTCCAAAGTTGGATATACCCCTCAGGGCTCTCTCCTAACTGTTTCAGCATCGCCTCAATATCCCGACAAACATGCCCATGTTGCTTTTCAGTCAGCTCAGCAATCTCACGGCTGCTCATGGTTACGCTGCCAACGCTAAAGGCAGGGACAGAAACAGCGGATGAAACCGGGAGATTATTTATCCATTGCGCCATTCTGCTTACCTCCTCGTGAAATGAAGTCCCCCACAGCCCACTCTGTAAAACTGTGGTTAACCTGGGCCCATCCACCCGGTATTCTTACGGCATAGCAATACGCAATAACGCCTTTACCACCGCGAACTGGTAACGCGCGAAGTTGCGATCGCTGATTATTTGCGGTTAAATTGCTCATGCGGATTTCTCCATACACATTGATTTATTCGCCACGACGCCCGGAGCTGCACACTCGCGGGCGTCATTCTTTTCTGGCTGGCAAAAGACACGGAAAAGCAATGTCAAATGCTCCTGCCATTTCGCCATAACCTGATAACTGTTCTCCTCGATTTGCTCGCGTTCGGCCTGGTCAATTACACCGTCAGCTGTAGCTTTACGGAGATACTGTGAGTGCTTGCCGATCCACTCGATAGACTCCATCAGGCGTTGGTTAATATCGGCGTTGTCCACATCCTCAATATCTGCGAGAGGAACGAAAACCCCGTTTGAATGACGCGCTATCGCATTGGCTATATGATTTGACCCACCAGCCCGCTGTAGGACCATTGCCCAGCCGAGTGGAAAAATCTGATCTCCATCGGCACGTAAGCGGTTAAACAATGCGTTTTCAGTAACACCCAGCCACTCAGCTGCTTCTACATAGCCTCCGTCCAAATCAGTGATCGTTTTTTTGATCGCAGCCACCAGCCAAGACGGCTGCTTATCAACTTTCCATTCAGGCTCTATACCCACGGCTTGCCCCTTACTTCTGTGGTTAACGCTGTTAAAACCAAATGTTATTGTTTGGAATAGATATCCGGTCGAAGATCAAACTTGGTGATCGCACCGGATGTGTTTTTTTCCAATTTTTTTGCCAGATCAAATCCGGCTTTTTTGTAGCCGTTAAAAACTAAACGCAGATAACCGGGTGTAGAGCCAACGTTTGCAGCTAAATTGCTCTGTTGCTCTTTAGTTAATGAATCCCAAAACTCTTTCATATATGTACCTCCTGTGTACATATTACACGAAAGAAATGAACCTTCAAGGTACTTGTACCTTTGAGGTACACACTGTTTAATTTCAATATGAAAACAATCCAGGAAATCAGGCGGTTAAACGCCAGAAAATTGCGTGATGGTGTTGGCGGTAATATTTACTTCGCCAATATGATTGATCGCGAGCCGACTCAAACTAGTCGGTTCATGGGAGATGGCGCCACAAAGAACATCGGCGATGCAATGGCAAGACACATTGAAAAGTGTTTTGACTTACCTACTGGGTGGTTAGATCAGGAACATCAAACCACTAATGTCGCTAAAAACCCCGATGTCTCTGATACAAATAGAAATATCACCATGGTTCCAGTTATATCCTGGGTACAAGCAGGAGCATGGACCGAAGTTGGCTATGCTGAGGTTGATTTGAATAGCACTGAAAACTATCCATGCCCTGTTCCCTGTGGGCCGATGACTTATATTCTTCGTGTCATTGGCGACTCAATGATCGACGAATATAGGCCAGGTGATATGATTTTTGTTGATCCCGAAGTTCCAGCAGTACATGGAGATGATGTAATCGCCTTAATGCACGATTCTGGCGAGACTACATTTAAACGTTTGATTGAAGATGCAGGACAACGCTATCTAAAAGCACTGAACTCAAACTGGCCGGAACCTTACATCAAAATCAATGGTAATTGCTCTATAATTGGTACCGTAATTTTTTCCGGTAAACCAAGACGATACCGAACGAAAACATAACAAAGACTATTAAACCTGCTTCGGCGGGTTTTTTTACACTTGACAATGTACCCCATAGGTACATAATGTACCCGCCGGTGGCGTATGAATGACCGGATGATTCGCTGACAGATGTCTTCGGGAGGGGTAACAGAGAAGCGGTCTGATTAACCACAACTCGTAGTCAAATTCCTATAGCTGGTGGCGATACCCAAGCCAGGAATACCGAAACCAGCAGGAGTGTTAAGGATAAGGGCTAATCACTCCCTTAGCACCCCGCCCGAAGATATCTGAAGAACATGGCGAAAGCCGACAGCGTTGAAGGCGATTTTCTCGGTTTGCGCGCTAAACAATAGCGGGGGTGAAATCGGGGCGGAGAAGCAGAATCCGCGATGTCGGGACTTGATACTTCCGGCCATATCAATAAGCCGAATGATCGCGTAACGATCCTTTGCATCTGCCCCGGCGAGGTGGCGCCGCCGGACCGGGGTAGGTGAATCGTACACAACATGAAAGCGCATTCCATCTTCATCCGTCGTGGGGACTGGTTTGTAACTGAAGGAGTGCGTTTCCAGTTGTGAACGGCAATATTCACAACCGTTGTATGGCACATGCAGCGTTAGCAGCCCGGATGGTTCCCTTGAAGTTCCATGCGCTATCCGGACAACTGGAATGTGCAAGCCAAGTGTTTCAGGCACGACGTGCGCCCCACCAGCGCGGCGAAAAGGTGTGACGCCCGGGAAGAGTCCGGGACACAACAGGTAAGAGCATTCCCGCCACACGAGGCTGAAACCCAAGCGCCATGTGGATGCGCCGAAAAGCTACGACGGGGCGTTGGTAGAAGATCGGAGTGCTCTCTCCGTTGTGGTAATTGCGGCTATGCGCACGTGGCGAGCCAACCCGTTCATGGAATGCGTTTCCGGGCAGTGTACGTCGCCGGTTATGGCTTAACCCGGCAGGTGGAGGCACCACCGCCACAACCTGGTTAACTGTGCTGTGTGTAGTCTTGGCGGTTATCCAGTTTTCCACTATCCAAAGGAGGAAGAGGATAACGTTCTGATGGATAACCGCCCTTTTTACACAATACACAAGAGCATCACCGGGCGACGGGCTCATTACCCAATCCACCCGGGCGGATTTGCAGCCGCAGGTGCTCTTCTGTGTTGTGTACGGAGAAATTCCCGGCGGTGGCAGCCGCCTTTCGAGAGGGTAAAACCATGAGTAATGATCGCATGACAGTCGTGCCCGACTTCCTGGGCGAACTGGACGCCGGCGTATTCATGAACAAGATTGCGGCGGCTCTAAATACCACCGCGCTCGGCGTTCTGAACAACGGCAACAAAGGCAAGGTAGTCCTTACCTTTGATTTTGAGCGAATGGGCAATTCTGTTGAAGAGAAGCGCGTCAAGATTAAGCACAAGCTGAACTACAGCACCCCAACTCCCCGCGGCAAAGCGTCGGAAGAGGACACCACCGAAACACCAATGTGGGTTAACAAAGGCGGCAAGCTCACCATCCTGCAGGAGGATCAGGGGCAACTCTTCGGTATCACCGGCACGGTGGACGGAAAGCTTAAAGCGGCTCAGTGATCCGCACGCACAAATTCACTGATACCACTTCGCTAATCAGTTAATAAGGAATTTTTATGTCTCAGTTAGACAGCGGTACTTTTCAGCAGGTTAAAGACCTGGTGCTTTCCGGTTATCACCTTAATGATATCCACAGCCTGGCTTGCCCGACCGCCCTACTCCCAGAAAATACCAGCGTTGAAAGCCTGGAGCGTTTTGCTCTTGAGCGTTTCCGTTTCCGCGGCGCCATGGACACGACCAGCATTGATGATTTCGTTCGCTATTCTGTCGCTTATGCCCAGGAAGAAGAAAAAGCCCGCTGCTTTATTGATGCCGATAACATGCTGGCGCGCTCTATCTTCAACATCGGCACCCTAGATAATCCCGGCCACGCTGATAACGTCGCTTCGATCAAACTGAAAAAAACAGCACCGTTCCGGGCGCTGCTGTCGATTAACGGCGATCACCTTAATCAGAAGCAAATTGCCGAATGGCTGGAAGACTGGAGCGATTACCTTATTGCATTCGATGCCGACGGAAACACGATGAAAATCGCCCAGGCAGCGCAGGCAGTTCGCCGCGTCACAATTCAGCAAACTAATGCCGCCGATCACGAAGATGGTGATTTCAGTGGCAAAAAATCGCTGATGCAAAGTATCGAAGCCAGCAGTAAAGATGTGATGCCGGTGGCTTTTGAATTTATGTGTGTACCCTATGAGGGCCTGGGCGAACGTCGTTTCAGTCTGCGCAACAGCCTGCTGAAAAGTAGCGATCCGGTATTCGTTCTGCGTATTGTCCAACTGGAAGCCCAGGAAGAAGCGATCGCCAATGAGTTCCGCGATCTGCTGGTTGGCAAGTTCGACGGCAAGCCAGTAGAAACCTTTATCGGCAACTTCAAAGCCTGATTGCTCTCCATTAAATCCCCGGCACCCCGGGGATTTATTAAAGCGTAATCCTGCAATTTATCGCCATCTGGCGAGGGATTCCTATACCCAAAAAACAGCGCTGTGCAGAGCGCAATTAAATGGAGAAATACGATGAGCTTTATTCAAACCTTTACAGGCAAACACTTTAACTATCTCGATATCCAGCAGAATGCCATTGAGATAGAAGATATAGCGAATGCTCTCTCGAATATCTGCCGATTTGCAGGCCATCTGCCTGAGTTCTATAGCGTAGCGCAGCATAGTGTTTTAACGAGCAACCTTGTGCCGCAGGAGTTTGCGCTCGAAGCGCTGCTGCACGACGCCGCCGAGGCTTATTTGCAGGATATCCCAGCACCGCTTAAACGCCTGCTCCCGGACTACCGCTCCATTGAGGATCGGGTTGATGCCGCTATTCGCCAAAAATTCGGCCTTCCTACTGAGCAACACCCGACCGTGAAGTATGCCGACCTTGTGATGCTGGCCAGCGAACGTCGCGACTTTGAGATCGACGACGGCACCCACTGGCCGATGCTCGACGGCATTATTCCCACAGACCAATTTGTAATTAATCCCGTTCGCCCTGGTCAGTCTTACGGCATGTTCATGAACCGTTTTAACCAGCTGATGGAGCGGCGCTAATGGCACACGTGAAAGTGAAAGAATTGGTTGCTGCAGCGTATGCTGCGGCACCTGACCTACCACCAGCAGCAGCCCAATTGATGCAAGACATAGCATCAAGGCTGGATGTGACCTTTGTTTCCCTTACAGAAGCTATGGACCAGAACACAGCGCTGTCGGCTGAAATAAAAAGGTTATGCGGAGTAATCAAAAAATGAACGAAGAAACTGATTACTGTGGATTCTGGCGCGCCGTCGTTATTTGCTGCGTTCTGTGCATCATCGTTTTCTGGATACCGGCAATTGTCACTTCTGCTTACTACTACTTTGGGACCGAAAAATGAAAGAGCTTAAGTTTTATGGTGCCAGCGATGACCTTTTCGAGTGTGAAGGCGCTCTCCGGGAAGAAATCTGTATGTACAGCAACCCCGGCGTTTATCACCTCAAATCTGCTGAAGGCGAGATGCTGGTTATTGCCTGCTATACAGACGAAGGCTGCTGGGCACTAGGAGTCGGCCAAGTCAATGAAGATACGCCGATTCCGGCATGGCTGGCATCGTTCAGTCAGCATGAGCGCGGCTATAGCGTTGTTCTGACACTCCAGGTACCTGATGACACTGAACTGGTGCTGGAGGATAGCGATGACTGATATCACCAACTTAGTTAAGAATCTGCGCCATTGGGCAAATATGGCCTCATTGACCAGCGAACAAGTGTCCTGCTTAAGCGTTCAGCAACTCGAAACTATTGCAAGTGAGCTTCATGCAGCCCACCAGCATATCGCCGATTTGGAGTCCTTCCGCACCGCCTACATGGAATGGAGCAATAAAACTGATTGGGTACGGGATGACAGGCGATTCGACGTTGTGAAGCCGCTGGGGAAACATCTGGCTGATGTGCTGAAGGCGTATATCGAGCATCTGGAGTCCCGCACCGTAACTATTGAGCCATTTCGCTCGTTTGTCACTGATGCTGACTTAGCAGCGCTTCACCGCTTCGCCGAATGCTGTGATGACCCTGAATCTGGTGGTCACGATTTAGAAAAAGAGCAGGTGCGGCGGCTTGAGGCAATCGGAGCATTACAGCGTTCAGGGCGTATTAGCTACATCACAGACTTTGGTGATTTCCTTATTTCGATTACGGCTGGCATCAAGGTGGAAACAGATAGCATCGATTCTGATGTGAGCGACAGAAATCAACCGGGGATGGTTGTAGCGGTACATATCGATACCGGCGACTTTGTGAAAGTTAAAAACCAAGTACTTGAGGTTGAGGAAACCGACTTTGACGACCATGACGTTACGCTGTGGTTCGTTGGTGGCGAAGCGCTGAAATGCGCAGCAGGTTGCCAGATAGAAGTGGTATCTGCGCCAGAGGAGGAGAAGTGATGCGCGAAATAGGAGAGCAAATTACAGCGGCGAGGGCCGCAGCTGTAATACACGAAACATTCGGACACCTGGACGCGAAGCCAGGAGAGCGGCATAAAGGCTGGTTCGTTTTTATCAACGGTCAACATGGTGATATGGACGTGGTGTACAGCGACTTTCCAACGTTCGGTGAAGGCCCGGGATATTTCACTGACAGAGAGGACTTCATATGGAAGTTAATTCGTGATGATGGTCCATGCGCAGCTGTCGGCATCTACCGATTCGATGGTGAATATCGTCTACCTAAAAGAAAAGGTCCGGCCCGTTTCGTTGGTAAAACCACCTGCATTCAGACATTCGGGGGATTATAGCGATGAATAAATCAGCAATAACCAGAGAGCGCTTGGAGTGGCTCTCACAAATATCCGGACGCGACGATATAGAAGACGTTGACGGGGGAGAGATTCGCGAACTTTCCCGCGCACAGTTGGCCGCAATGGACAGCGAGCCTGCTGCGACGCTTTATCATAGCAATGGTCGCGCCAGCGTGATGATGATTGGGGATTTACCCTTGGGAGAGGTGGATGTTTACACCGCTCAGCGGCTAGCGCCTGAATTTACCGCGATTGTTGAACGACTGAACCTCAGTGGATATGAGTATGAAAACGGTCCAGTCACCGCACGCAACACTGCCGCAGTGGTCGATATTCTCCTGCAACAGCTCGATGACGCAGTGCAAAGTCGAGACGCGCAGCCAGCGCTGGAACGCGACAATGTACGCCGCGAGCACGCGGAGTGGTCACAGGCTACGTTCGGTAATGTCGGCCCGATTGGTCCACTGAAACACTTAAGCAAAGAAGCCCTAGAGGCTGCAGCCGAGCCTGGCGACCTCTCCGAGTGGGCTGACATGCAATTCTTGCTGTGGGATGCGCAACGGCGTGCCGGTATCACTGACGAGCAGATTACCCAGGCGATGATCGAAAAGTTGGCGGTGAACAAACAGCGCGAATGGCCGGAGCCAAAAGACGGTGAACCGCGGTTGCACATCAAAGAGCAGCCAGCGCCAGTAGTGCGGGATGAGCGAAAATCCTTTGAGTCCTTTATGGCTGAACGATTCGGCGATTCGGTTGACCATCGGCGCGCCAAAAATGGAGACCAGGGCTATATGGCATGGGATATGGTCGTGGCGTGGATCGTATGGCAAGCCCGCGCCATGCTCCAAGCTCAGTCCGACTATGACGGCGAACCCACCGATGATGAACGCATTATGGCTATAGAGGGAATTATCCCGCCAATATCGTCTGGCAACTCTCCGGTAATCGGCGTTGACCTGGCGGCCGGTCCAGACCGTTCCGTCGAAGTTCGCTACGTTGTTCCTCCCGGTTACGTGATGGTGCCGAAGGAGCCGACAGAAGACATGATTGTTGAAGGGTTCGAATCCTGGCCTGATGAGGGCTTCAGTGAACCAGAGGTTTGGGAGGAGTATCAGAACATGAGCGGATGCCAGCAGGCAGCTCATCGAGCGCGCTTATGCTGGGCCGCGATGATTGCAGCAGCACCGAAACAGGAGAATATTTAACGTGAACCATTTAATGATCGACATCGAAACTATGGGCAATAAGCCTACTGCGCCAGTAGTCGCGATCGGGGCAGTATTCTTTGATCCACAAACAGGAGATCTGGGCGCAGAGTTCTATATGGCCGTCAACCTCGCCTGCGCTATGGATCAGGGTGCGACTCCTGACGGTGACACCATCCTGTGGTGGCTGAAACAATCATCAGAGGCCCGTGCAGCTATTTGTACCGACGATACCAGGCACATCGCGGAAGCGCTCTCCGAGCTCAGTTCGTTTATCAGCCGCAACTCTGACAACCCGCGTTACTTGAAAGTCTGGGGCAATGGTGCCAACTTCGATAATGTGATTTTACGTTCAGCCTACGACCGCGCCGGCCAAACTTGCCCATGGCAATTCTGGAACGACAGCGACGTGCGCACCATGGTGTTGCTCGGTAAACAACTTGGTTTCGACCCCAAACGCAATATGCCATTTGATGGCGTAGCCCACAACGCATTGGCCGATGCCCGCCACCAAGCAAAATATGTATCGGCAATCTGGCAGAAACTATTGCCTTCAAGCGACGAATAATAACCCTAATCGCCCGGGTGCAGCCGGGCAATGGAGAAATCTATGCTGAGCCTCGATTGTGTTCCCATCTCAACTTATTGCAAAGAGACAGGCGAAACCCCTGATGCCATAAATAAGCGCCTCCAGCGTGGCGTATGGCGTGAAGGAGTACAGGTGCTAAAGGTCGAAGGCGTTAAGGAAAGATGGATAGATCTTAGTGAGGTTGCAAAATGGGCTCGACAAAATCGCCTAAACTCCCGCGCGGCGTAACGATCAGGAAACATAGCACTGGGGAAACTATCAATATTACCTTTACCTATAAGGGGGTAAAATGCCGGGAACCTTTATCAAACCTTGAAGTTAATAGCAAAAACATTAAATACGCCGAGCGAACACTCGGCGAAATTCACAATAAAATTGAGCGAGGTACATTCAATTATGGTGAACACTTTCCCCGTTCGGCGCGACTTAAAATATTTGGTAATGCTTCAACAGGAAAAACGGTAAAAAATTATCTCGATGAATATCTTGTTATTTGCGAAACCAGAAAATTATCTCCATCAACAATCGGTGGATATAAGAAATGTTTAAATGCTCTGTCATCACTTCACGTTTTTCCTGCTAGCGAATTAACACCAGCTGCTTTAAAAACATGGATCCAGAGTCAGAAAACGACATTAAAAACGATCAGGAACCAACTTTCATTCCTACGCTCAGCCTTGGATGAGGCGGTTACTGATGGTGTATTGCAGATTAACCCCGTGTCACTGGTGACAGCCTCACGCTACCAGAGCAGTAAAACAGATGATGAAAGTGATTATATTGTTGATCCGCTTTCGCCGGCCGAGGTTGAAGCGCTTCTGCATGCTGCAGGTAATAAGCAGTGGGAAAACATCTTCCGCTTTGCAATTGAAACCGGGCTACGTAGTTCCGAACTCTGCGCCCTCCGTTGGCGCGATATCGACTTTATCGGCAAAACAGCGCATGTACAAAATGCCAGCGTAGTGGGGGTAATTAAGGGCACGAAAACGAAAGCTGGAATGCGTAAAGTTGAGTTAACCGAAGAAGCCTTGTATGCCCTGACTTCTCAGAAGCCTTTCACCTTTATGAAAGATGCAACGGTCTTTGAGGATCCTAAGACAGAAAAACCCTGGGCGGGTGCCGATGCGATTAGAAAAAAAGCCTGGGTACCAACTTTACGTAAAGCTGGGATCAGATACCGCAATCCATACCAGACCAGGCATACCTTCGCGACCCGACATATTAGTCGCGGCGCTAACCTGTTTTGGCTGGCATCACAGATGGGACATAAAGGGCCAGAAATGTTGTTCAGGCATTATGGACGCTATCTGAAGGAATATGACGGCAACACTGAAAAACGACCCAAGTTGGTCAGTGGTGGAACCTCAAAGGAGCCGTAAAGGATCCGAAGCAAAACGCTAAATTTTTTTATCATTGTTTATCAATAGATTATAAATTTTCGGGCGCGGGTTCAACTCCCGCCAGCTCCACCAAAATTCTCCATCGGTGATTACCAGAGTCATCCGATGAAGTCCTAAGAGCCCGCACGGCGCAAGCCCTGCGGGCTTTTTTGTGCCTTGAATTAGTCCCGCGAAGTCTGATGCCAACTAATTAAATCCGAACCTTTTAGGCACCTTGTTAGGCACCTCATAAAGCTTTATTGTTTTTGAGGTGCCTAAAACTATGGAAACCCGGCAATGGCAAGACAAACCAAACCTCTATCCGTTAAGGAAATCGAATCAGCCAAACCCAAAGAAGCGGACTATGTTCTCTATGATGGTGATGGCCTTGAGCTACTCATCAAATCCAGCGGAAGTAAAATCTGGCAATTTCGCTACATTCGCCCTGTTACCAAGAAACGTGCGAAAAAGAGCATAGGCCCATACCCGTCAGTTACGCTTGCCGATGCCAGAAACTATCGGGCAGAGTCTCGCTCTCTCCTTGCGAAACAAATCGATCCACAGGAACATCAGCAAGAACAACTTCGCAGTTCGCTTGAAGCTAAAACCAATACTTTCCAGCTCGTAGCTGAACGATGGTGGAATGTGAAGAAAGCCAGCGTGACAGAGGACTATGCCGACGATATCTGGCGCTCTCTTGAAAGAGATGTCTTTCCAGCGATTGGCGACGTCAGCGTTACAGATATTAAAGCTCATACACTGGTTCAGGCCGTTCAACCTGTTCAGGCCAGAGGAGCATTGGAAACCGTCCGTCGCCTGTGCCAGCGCATCAATGAGGTCATGATCTATGCCCAAAATACAGGTCTGATTGATGCGGTGCCCAGTGTCAACATTGGCAAGGCCTTTGAGAAGCCGCAGAAGAAGAACATGCCAAGCATTCGACCGGATCAACTACCTCAACTGATGCAGACAATGCGAACAGCTAGCATTAGCCTTTCCACTCGCTGCCTGTTCATGTGGCAACTTCTTACTATTACCCGCCCTGCCGAAGCGGCTGAATCTCGCTGGGAAGAGGTAGACATAGAAGCGCGAGAGTGGAAGATTCCTGCAGCACGCATGAAAATGAACCGCGACCATACTGTTCCATTGTCAGATGAAGCAATTGCGATACTGGAGATGATGAAGCCGTTAAGTGGAAATCGAGAATTTATCTTTCCCAGCCGCATCAAGCCAAACCAGCCGATGAACAGTCAAACCGTTAACGCATCGCTGAAACGCGCAGGTTTTGGTGGGGTGCTCGTTTCACACGGTTTGCGATCTATTGCCAGTACAGCTCTCAACGAGCAAGGTTTTCCGCCTGATGTGATTGAGGCTGCATTGGCCCACGTGGATAAGAATGAGGTTCGCCGTGCTTATAACCGCAGCGATTACCTGGAACAGCGTCGCCCGATGATGCAATGGTGGGCTGACTTCATTATGGCTGCAGATCACGGAACTATCATTGAGGTGGGGATAAAAGGAATGCGGCTCGCTGGATGAAAAACATACAGACAATGTTTAGTTGCAGTTTAGTTGTATTAACTCAGATTTGACCTGACACAGATATGGCACAGCTCTAAACCTAATCTGACACACAGCTCTGTGCCAAGAATAGGCGTTCTGCTGTTTATTTTCACATTAAACCCCGCGCTCTTTGGACGTTCAGGTTATTCGGACCAGCTCTGCTGATAGAACGTCGGTACAGTGACAAAAGTGAAACGAGAATATTGTTTCGGGTATAATGTAGCCACGTCCTCGTGGTGTAGCCAGTTTTATGCTCGCTTATCCATTGTCGGCCGTGAACTGCAATTATGGAGGGATATGATGAACATTTCCCAACTCAAAGCGCTTCAGCAGTTTTACGCTGATGCTCTTGCAAAGCACGCGACGCTACGTGCGCCGAGCAAATTTCAGCTTGATTTACAGGCTATCTTGTTTGGTCACCATCATCGCGTAACTGAAATTTTAGCTAAGTTGCTTTAAGCAGCGGCTATCTGTTGTTAAGGCTGCTTATGCAGCCTTTTTTGTTCTCTTCGTTTAATCCCCACACCTACCTAGACACAACCGCTGTTCTGTCCTGTTCTGCTGGCTGCGCGGGATCTGGTCTGATACCATATTCTTAATAGGTAGTGTGACTGTAAGCACCCCTGCTTCAGTTCCATGCACTTTTTGAGAGTTCCGGTTTTTCAGCCATCAGCCGGTACTCTTCCGGTGTCAGGTTATTCAGGGATTCATGAGGCCGCTCGTTGTTATATTCCATCAGCCAGCGCT
>NZ_CABGGS010000010.1 GCF_902158555.1 Klebsiella spallanzanii
ACGTTGAAGACGACGACGTTGATAGGCCGGGTGTGTAAGCGCAGCGATGCGTTGAGCTAACCGGTACTAATGAACCGTGAGGCTTAACCTTACAACGCCGAAGATGTTTTGGCGGATTGAGAGAAATTCAGCTTGATACAGATAAACAGAATTTGCCTGGCGGCTGTAGCGCGGTGGTCCCACCTGATCCCATGCCGAACTCAGAAGTGAAACGCCGTAGCGCCGATGGTAGTGTGGGGTCTCCCCATGTGAGAGTAGGGAACTGCCAGGCATCAAATTTAGTGTGCTGATATGGCTCAGTTGGTAGAGCGCACCCTTGGTAAGGGTGAGGTCCCCAGTTCGACTCTGGGTATCAGCACCAGTTTTTAGGTTAAAGTTCGGCGATTTGAAAGAATTTGCCTGGCAACGATAGCGCGGTGGTCCCACCTGACCCCATGCCGAACTCAGAAGTGAAACGCCGTAGCGCCGATGGTAGTGTGGGGTCTCCCCATGTGAGAGTAGGGCATTGCCAGGCACCAAATAAGTAGAAAGCCCATCCGTCAGGATGGGCTTTTTGCGTTTATACAGGTGAAAATTTTTGTAAGGTGCTCTCGAACAGATAGTGATTTTATCCTGTTGAGGCGCGAATTCTTACCTTAGAGGAAAAAGGTACCGGATATCTCGCCGGTACCTGCCGTAGCCGAAAAGAAGGGAATTAACGAGTTAATGCAACAATGCCAAGCGTCAAGCCTGCTACCGCAGCGGCGCCTCCGGCAATAGCGCCAGCGGTTTCCCAGTTGTCCTGAGTCGTTCCTTTCACACAGGTATTTGTGTGAACTAATCTACCTTCCGAATCATAGACCGGTACGCACGGAGAGTCATGTGCACAGCCGGCGAGTAACGTTGCCAGCAATGTCACAATAATAAATTTATTCATGATGTTACCTCTAAATAATCCGCTGAGTTGTATTGGTGAGCCCACACATATACGGAACAACTTATTTTATCATCGAGGATATAGAAGGCTGATAGAGATAAATAATCTCAATTTATGATTAACGTAAATATCGTGAAGAAAGTTATATGAATATGTAGGAATAATATGATTTTCGGTCCGGTAAAAGTATTAAAAAATAATAAATATATTTAATTTCATCAGGATAGATATTGAATCTTAGATAAGAAAAAGGCACCTGAACGGTGCCTTTAGAAAAGAATACTTATTCTGCGTGCTTCGTAAATCGCCGCCTTACGACAACAAAGAAAACGGGCACGAAGAAGATAGCCAGCAGCGTTGCCGTCAACATTCCCCCCATAACACCAGTACCTACAGCATTCTGGGCTCCGCTACCTGCCCCATGGCTAATAACCAAAGGCAGAACCCCCAGGATAAAGGCCAGTGAAGTCATCAGGATAGGGCGCAAACGCATGCGAGATGCTTCAAGCGTTGCTTCGATGATTCCTTTGCCTTCTTTATCCATGAGGTCTTTCGCAAACTCGACAATAAGAATGGCGTTTTTGGCGGAGAGGCCGATAGTTGTTAATAGACCAACCTGGAAATAAACATCGTTATTTAGTCCCCGGAATGAAGCCGCTAATAATGCCCCAACGACACCTAACGGAACGACGAGCATGACTGAGAATGGAATAGACCAGCTTTCATAAAGGGCGGCAAGGCACAGGAACACCACTATAAGTGATATTGCATACAAAGCCGGGGCCTGATTACCGGACAGGCGTTCTTGCCAGGACATTCCCGTCCAGTCATAACCAATACCTGTTGGTAGTTTACTGGCCAACTGTTCCATCAAAATCATGGCATCGCCGGTACTTTTACCAGGCGCGGCTTCGCCCAAAATCTCCATTGACGGTAGTCCATTATATCGCTCGAGGCGCGGCGAGCCGTAAACCCAGCGTGAGGTCACAAATGCGGAGAACGGAACCATTTCACCATTAGCGCTGCGGACGTACATATTATTGATATCACTCGGCAGCATACGGAATTTGGCATCGGCCTGAACATAGACCTTTTTCACTCGCCCATGATCAATAAAGTCATTTACGTAGTAGCCCCCTAGCGCTGCGGAAATTGTTTCATTGATATCAGATAGTGATACACCCAATGCCTGGGCCTTCTCTTGATCGACATCGAGCTTAAACTGCGGCGTGTCTTCAAGCCCGTTTGGTCTAACACGTACCAGCTGATCTGGATGTTCCTTCACCATGCCAAGAAGCTGATTTCGCGCCTGGGTCAATGCACTATGGCCAAGGTTACCCTGATCGATAAGCTCAAAGTCAAAGCCGGTAGCCGTACCCAGTTCGATAATTGCGGGCAGATTGAAGGGGAAGACCATCGCATCTTTAATCTGGCTGAAAGCGCCGGTGGCCCGTTTAATGATCGCCTCAACGCCATTTTCTGAACCACTGCGTTCTTCCCAGGGTTTCAGACTGACAAACGCCATACCGGAGTTTTGCCCCTGGCCGCTAAAGCTAAAGCCGTTGACGGTAAAGACGCTTTCAACATTCGCTTTCTCTTTATGCAGGTAGTAATCAGTCACCGTATCAAGAACTTTCTGCGTGCGTTCCTGCGTAGCGCCGGAAGGGAGCTGGATCATGGTCATAAATACCCCTTGATCCTCATCAGGAAGAAATGACGTTGGCAGACGCATGAATAACACAGCCATACCAACGACGATTAGTAAATAAATGATGAGATAGCGCCCGGTACAGCGCAAGATCCCGCTAACGCTGTTGGTATAGTGATTGACGCTACGATCGAATTTCGCATTAAACCAGCCAAAAAAGCCTTTCTTCTCATGATGATCGGCTGATGCTGGCTTCAGTAGCATGGCGCAAAGTGCAGGGGTCAGGATCAGCGCGACCAGCACGGATAGCGCCATGGCGGAGACGATGGTGATAGAAAATTGCCGATAAATTGCCCCTGTAGAACCGCCAAAGAAGGCCATTGGGACAAAAACTGCCGATAGAACCATGGCAATACCAACCAGCGCCCCCTGAATTTGCGACATTGATTTTTCCGTCGCCTCTTTTGGGGAAAGCTTCTCTTCAACCATCACGCGTTCGACGTTTTCCACCACCACGATAGCATCGTCGACCAACAGACCTATTGCCAATACCATGCCAAACATGGTTAGCGTGTTGATGGAGTAGCCGAAAGTTGCCAGTACGGCGAATGTGCCAAGCAGGACGACCGGAACCGCAATGGTGGGGATAAGCGTGGCTCTGATGTTCTGTAAGAACAGATACATCACCAGGAAGACGAGGATTATTGCTTCAAATAGCGTCTTCACGACTTCATGAATAGAGATCTTCACGAACGGCGTGGTGTCATAGGGATAGACAACCTTCATCCCCTGTGGGAAGAAGGGCTGTAATTCGGCAAGCTTCGCTTTAATCGCAGCAGCAGTATCGAGCGCATTAGCGCCGGTAGCAAGCTTAATCCCCAATCCGGAAGCCGGTTTACCATTAATTCGGGCGACGACGTTATAGTTTTCGCCTCCAAGCTCAATACGAGCCACATCTTTCAGATGAACAACTGAGCCATCAGCATTCACCCGTAGCGTCACCTTGCCAAACTCTGCAGGGTCTTTCAGCCTCGTCTGAGCAATGATGGACGCATTCAGCTGTTGGCCTTTAATCGCTGGCGTACCGCCAAGCTGACCCGCGGCAATCTGATCGTTTTGTACCTGCAACTGGTTGATGACGTCGACAGGCGTCAGGTTGTACTTATTCAGCAGGTTGCCATCCAGCCAGACGCGCATTGCATACTGCGCGCCGAAAAGCTGTACATCACCAACGCCGTTAAGGCGGCTGATGGTATCTTTGACGTTTGAGGCGACATAGTCTGATATATCGTCCTGAGTGGTACTGGGATTATCGGAGATGAAGCCTGCGACCAACAGGAAGCTGCTGCTCGATTTCTCCACGCTGATCCCCTGCTGTTGAACCTCCTGCGGCAGCAGCGGCGTAGCGAGCTGGAGCTTATTCTGCACCTGCACTTGTGCGATATCCGGGTCCGTGCCCGACTTAAAGGTCAGGGTGATAGTCACGCCGCCGGCTGAATCGCTGGTAGAGGACATGTACATCAGGTTATCAATACCGTTCATATTCTGTTCGATAACCTGTGTGACGGTATCCTGCACTGTTTGCGCATCTGCACCGGGATAGGTTGCGGAAATGGCAACAGCCGGTGGCGCGATCGTTGGGTATTGAGCAATAGGCAGTTGCATAATGGCAAGGCCGCCAGCAATCATCATGATGATGGCCAGTACCCAAGCGAAGACTGGTCGATGAATAAAAAACTTAGACATAGTGATTCATACCTTATTGCGCGACAGATGCCGCGGTGTCCTCTTCGGCTTTCACCGTGACGCCGGGACGAATCTTCTGCAGGCCGCTGATAATAACTTTTTCGCCAGATTTAAGGCCGCTAGTGATGAGCCACTTATCGCCAATAGCCTGTGATGCCGTGACTTCACGACTCTCAACCTGGTTTTTGTTATTAACAAGCATGACGCTGGCATCGCCACGTGGTGTACGGGTTACACCCTGTTGGGGAACCAGGATCGCATTCGGAGAAACACCCTCGTCAATACGGGCGCGAACAAACATCCCCGGGAGCAGTGCGTGCTGCGGGTTGGGGAAGATAGCGCGTAGCGTAATAGAACCAGTACTCTCATCGACAGTGACATCAGAGAACTGCAGTGTGCCCTTAAGCGCATAGGGTTGGCCGTTTTCCATAATCAATTGCACGCTTTTAGTGTCGCTGCCGTGCTGTAGACTTTCCTGTTTCAGGCGCATGAAATCATTACTGGATTCAGTAACATCGACATAAATCGGATTGAGCTGCTGTACCGTCGCCATCGCGTCAGCCTGACCATTTGTCACCAGGGCGCCTTCGGTCACGCTGGATTTGCCGATGCGTCCGCTGATGGGAGATGTCACTTTGGTGTAAGCCAGGTTAATACGCGCGCTTTCAACAGCGGCTTTTGCGGCAATAACGTCGGCATCAGCCTGGCGTGCTGTTGCGACGGCCTGATCATATTCCTGCTGGCTGATGTATTTTGTGCCGAGAAGCGGTGCATAGCGTTTCACCGTCAAATGGGCGATGGCTGCTGCGGCCTCTGCTTTTGCTTCATCGCCCTTTGCGCTGTTGTAAGCGGCCTGATAGGTCGCAGGATCGATTTGGTAAAGCGACTGCCCTGCGGTGACATCGCTTCCTTCGACAAAGTTACGTTGCAGGATTATTCCACTGACCTGCGGACGTACTTCCGCTACGCGGTAGGCTGATGTGCGACCAGGCAGCTCTGTGGTCACCGATAGAGGAGCGCTGTTCACCACATGAACGGAGACCTGGGGTATCTGAGCGTGCGGTTGCCGATCGCCTGAATTATCGCAACCGCTAAGTAAGATGGTCGAGATAATTAGGCTGGATAAAAGTGTAACTCTGACGTGACGTGTCATTGCTGTTCCTTATCGATTACGAGCTGGGTTGGCCACGAATCTGTGCAAGAAATAATGAATTGAAATGCGGTTTGTTATCCTACAAATAAAAAACGATGGATGTAAGGAATAGTTATTTTTTAGCCATCAGCAAGGCACGCAAAAACAAAATGGTATTGGTTATGTTTTGAGAATGACCTCAAGTTAAAATTTACTTACATTGATATTTTAATTCTGAATGATTTTAATTTTATTATTCATTTGGTGTATTTATTGTGCTTTTGATTGAGATTTAGCTTATCTGTGTTTTTGCTAAGCAATATTAATTGTCAGGTGCTAGGGTTATACGTATTAAGCTATTTCACATACTCTTAATCTGGCATTAAGCGGAGCATCGTATGCCTAGAAGAACGAAGGAAGATGCGTTAAAGACGCGACAACTTCTGATTGAGGCCGCCATTCAACAGTTTGCAATACGTGGCGTAACCAGCACCACGCTGACTGATATCGCAGATGCTGCGGGCGTGACGAGGGGGGCGGTATACTGGCACTTTTCCAGTAAAGCAGAACTCTTTAATGCAATGTGGCAACAGCAGCTACCGCTACGCGATCTGCTTCAGCATAGATTTAACTCATGCGGTAATCTGGATCCGCTGAATAAACTGCGTGAGAAATTTATTATAGGGTTGCAATATATTTCTGGAAATCCTAAGCAGCGTGCGCTGATGCAGATCTTGTATCAGAAGTGTGAGTTTTCCAGCGATATGATGTCAGAGGTTGAGATTCGAAAAAAAATTGGGTTTAGTTATCCAATTATTCGAGAGGTACTACAATGCTGTATTCGTAACGGATTATTACCAATGGAAACGAACATTGAAATTTCATTAATTGTATTGCACAGCGCATTTGTTGGTATTATTAAAAACTGGCTTGTGGAGCCCGAGCAGTTCGACCTGTATCACCAGGCACCCGCTTTGGTCGATAATATTATGTCTATACTTTGCGGAACCAACAGGCTACAGATGATTGTTAATCAATAAATCAGACGAAATAAAAAAGGCGCTTCCCCATGCCGAAGAGCGCCTTTTTAATCATACAGTTAACTGATTAGTATCAGTTCATGCCGTATTTTTTCAGTTTCTTACGCAGAGTACCACGGTTGATGCCCATCATCAGGGCAGCACGGGTCTGGTTACCGCGGGTGTATTGCATCACCATGTCCAACAGGGGCTGTTCTACTTCAGCCAGTACCAGCTCATACAGGTCATTCACATCCTGACCGTTCAGTTGAGCAAAATAGTTCTTCAGTGCCTGTTTAACCGAGTCACGCAGGGGCTTTTGAGTCACCTGATCCTGAGAGTTAACGGTAGAAACGGTCAGTACGTCAGAATTTACGCGTTGTTCGAACATAGTTCTGTCAGCTCTTTATTTCTATTACGCAAAATTTTCGAAGTATGCCTCCAACGCCGCCAGCTGTTCGCTGGAATCTTCTATGGCGTTGAATGTGCGCCGAAACTGGTCATCTGGAGCGTGTTCCTGGAGATACCAGGATACGTGTTTACGCGCGATTCGGTACCCTTTTGCCTGGCCGTAAAAGTCATGCAGTTCCCGAACGTGCGCACAAAGCAAGCGCTTAACCTCTGCCAACGGCAGCGGGGGCAGCAGCTCCCCAGTGTCCAGATAGTGCTGGATTTCCCGAAAGATCCAGGGTCTTCCCTGAGCTGCGCGGCCTATCATAAGGGCATCCGCCCCCGTATAGTCGAGCACAGCTCTGGCTTTAAGCGGGTCAGTAATGTCACCATTCGCGATAATCGGAATGGAAACTTTCTGCTTAACTGCCCGAATACTGTCGTACTCAGCTTCTCCGTTAAACAAGCAGGCGCGCGTGCGTCCGTGAATAGTCAGAGCCTGAATGCCACATTCTTCAGCCAGTTGGGCAATCTCTACACAGTTACGGTGTTCCGGTTCCCAACCGGTGCGAATCTTGAGAGTTACGGGAACGTCCACTGCTTTAACGACCTCCGTCAGGATTGATTTCACCTGCTCGGGGTACTGCAAGAGGGCTGAACCTGCAAGCTTACGATTCACTTTTTTAGCCGGGCACCCCATATTGATATCAATAATTTGGGCACCGCTTTCCACGTTAATACGGGCGGCTGCAGCCATCTCTTCCGGCACGCTACCGGCGATTTGCACGGTACGAATACCGGGCTCATCAACGTGCACCATCCGTAAGCGGGACTTGTCGCTCTCCCAAACCTGCGGGTTGGAGGACATCATCTCGGATACGGTCAAGCCTGCTCCCATCTCATAACACAACGTCCTGAATGGTCTGTCAGTAATGCCAGCCATAGGCGCTGCGATCAGTCGATTTCTGAGCTGGTGGTGTCCGATGCGCATGAGTTAAGAAATGACCATACTGTGACTGCAAGGCGGCGTATATTACGCATTTTTTGCACGAGATGAAAGGCCAAACTTTGACCAATCCTCTGCGGTGGATCAAAGAATCGCCGTGCAAGTAAACAGTCATGAATAATTAGCTTTATAAATCATTGCATTATAAATATGCGGTGAAATTATCTACACACATAATTTTGCATAACTTCTCATTTTTTCTTCCCTGCGCAGGGAAGCAACAAGATAATCTGCTGAATAAATCAGCAAATTATCTTAGCTTTGTGTGAGTTGGCTCTCATTTCAGAACATGATCGTGAAGCGTACCTGATGTTTACTCTACGACTACGCGACCATTCAGAGGCTGCACCGGACGATTATTATCGTGGTGCATGGTATGGCTAAATTTTTCCAGCTGTGCTGCAGAAAGCGTCAGAGGATGTTTAAGGACAATCCAGGTTACCCCTTCGGAGCAAGGCGGAGTCGTCAATGAGCCGCTGAAGCGCCAGTATGTTTTATCCGTTGGAAGAAGGGCGTTGAGGTCCATCTGTGTGCTAATTTTGGTATTCTGCTCAGCTTTCTCGGGCATGGTTGCCCATAACTTATCCAGCTCTGTGTTTGCAGCTCCTTTATCAAACATGACGGCCACGACGGCAACCGCGCCTGTGGCGTCTTTGTGAACCAAGTGCATCTCCATCGCATAGTGCTTACCGTGAACGGTATTTTCGCTCGGCGCGTGGAAGTGGAACTGCTGAAGTGTAAAAGGAGTACCGTCAATTGTGATGGTATCTGCCGTGTCGGTTTTTAACCCGGCCTGGATGGTATGACCATTGTTGATGAGCGTGATTGGCCCATCGGTATAGTGGGTATCCAATGGCGAAAGATGTGCTTTGAGCGTGGTATCAATGTTGATTGGCGATTGGTTCATGCCGGTCTGGCAGGTTTTGAACTCTTCGCCGAGCGATCCCCAATGTTCCGGTGAACCTTCGCCTTCGTAACCCCAATGGGAAGCCAGAACAGTAACGGGCATGATGCTGAACGCCAGCAATGCCGCCTTGCCTAAAGATGTTTTCATGTAATTCATCCGATGAATAGAATGGTGTTTTTTATTTGTAACAGCAACGTGCTACTTCACTATTTTATTCCGAATGAGTAGAGGATTTTGTACAGAAAACGCGGAAAAGCGTGGCCTGCAGCGAGGCCACGAGGAGGCGTTATTTTTTATAACCAGTGATTCGGCACCACTCTTCTTTCTCGACGACAGGGTCAAGGACGAAGAGATCGGTATAGGCTTCACAAACGCTGTCAGCCTGGCTGGCGAGAATGCCGGAAAGGCCTAGCAGGCCACCTGTAACAGGCAGCACGCTGATGAGTGGGGCTAGCTCGCGTAAGGGGCCAGCCAGGATGTTTGCGACCACCACGTCGGCTTTCATCGCCTCTGGCTGATCCTTGGGCAGATAGAGTTCCAGGCGTTCGGAAACGCCATTGCGCTCGGCATTATCGCGGCTGGCCTGAATGGCCTGCGGGTCAATATCAATGCCGATAGCTTTCGCTGCGCCCAGTTTTAGCGCTGCGATGGCCAGAATGCCGGAGCCGCAGCCAAAATCGATAATCGTCTTGCCTTCCAGATCGAGTCCATCCAGCCACTGCAGGCACATTGCGGTTGTGGGATGCGTCCCCGTACCGAAAGCGAGGCCGGGATCGAGCATTACGTTGACGGCGTTTTCATCCGGAACGTCGCGCCAGCTAGGGCAAATCCACAGACGTTTCCCGAAACACATAGGGTGGAAGTTATCCATCCATTCGCGCTCCCAGTCTTTGTCTTCCAGCTGTTCAATTTTATGCACGAACCCGCTACCCAGAAGCGGGTGCTGTTCCAGGATTGCTACCACCTCTTTCATGTCAGTTTCTGCGTCAAACAGACCGATAACGTCAGTATCGCCCCACAGACGGGTTTCGCCCGGTAGAGGTTCGAATACTGGCGTATCGTGCGTGTCCTGGAAAGTAATGGAAACGGAACCCGCTTCCATCAGAGCATCACTCAGTTCTTCCGCGTTTGCACCGGTAGTATTCAGTTTCAGTTGGATCCATGGCATGGCAAAACTCTTTATTTATCAGTAGTCAATACGGCGGCTTGTGGGACGGAGGAACCAAAACGGTTTCCGGCCAGGAAAGCCAACAAGCTTAACAGTAACGAGGGCACTATAGGGTGGAAGCCCAGGTACTGAATATTAAACGTGGCGAGAACAGCATACAGTACGCCGCCGACGATCATCGCGCTCAACGCGCCTTTCGCGTTTGCTCGTTCCCAGTACAAACCCAGAACCAGCGGCCATAAGAACACAGCCTCAAGGCCACCGAAGGCCAGCAGGTTGAGCCAGATAATCATCTCCGGCGGACGCCAGGCTGCCAGCATCATCAGGATCCCCAACACCAACGTGGTGATCGTTGAGATCCGCTTTAGCTTCTGCTCGTTATGCTTTTTCGTCGGTTGGGCGCTTAGCCAAAGATCTTTAATGATCGTAGCTGATGCCTGCAATAAATGGGCGTTAACGTTCGACATAATTGCCGCCATTGGCGCCGCCAGAAACAGTCCAGCAGCCCACGGTGGCAGTACCTGCACCATTAGTGTCGGAATCACCTGATCCGGAACGGTCAGGTCAGGCAATACTGCTCTGCCCAGCGCCCCTGCGAGATGCATACCAAACATCAGAATGGCGACGACGATGGTGCCGATGATAATTCCGCGGTGAACCGCCTTACTATCCTTATAAGAGATGCAGCGCACGGCGGTATGCGGCAGGCCGATAACGCCGAAGCACACCAGAACCCAGAAGGAAGTCATAAATGCCGGGGTGAGGATGTCATCAGCGCCGTGCGGCGATACCAGTTGCGGATCGATGTGTTGCAGCGTATCTACGGCATTATGCAATCCGCCCGCCGCATGCACGACGCCAACCAACAGGACAATTGTGCCGATCAGCATGACCATGCCTTGCATCGTGTCGTTGAGGACGCTGGCGCGGAAGCCACCGAAGGCGGTGTATAACGCGATAGTGATACCGAAGATCAGCAGACCCGTTTCATACTTAATACCGGCGGCAGTTTCTAACAGGCGGGCACCGCCGATAAACTGTACGGCGATCGCCCCGACAAAAGCGACCAGCAGACTAACGCTGGCGATCCAGACGACCGCGCGGCTTTGGTAGCGCGCCTGTAGCATGTCGTTCAGGGTAATCGCGTTGTATCGTCGCGCCAGGATGGCGAATTTCTTGCCGAGGATCCCCAATGACAGCCAGATCGTCGGCACCTGGATCATGGCCAGTAATACCCAGCCAAGCCCGTATTTATAGGCGGCTCCTGGCCCGCCAATAAATGAACTGGCGCTGATATAGGTGGCGGTGAGCGTCATTGCAAGAACGAAGCCGCCCATTGAGCGGCTACCGAGAAAATATTCACTGAGAAAGCTACCGCTGCTGCGCTTGCGCATCGCGTAAAACGATAGACCGAATACCACTAACAGGTAAACGAGCAGCACAACGATGATTTCAAACTGCATCGTTATCCTCCAGAGAGATATCGCGGAAGATGAAACGCACCATTGCCCAGCACAGCAGAATAAATAACAGCGGTACCAGCAGGCAGGCCATTTCGAACCAGTGCGGCAGGCCGGTTATGCCAATACCGACGCCCGGTAGATAGGCAGCAGCCAGCCAGGCGGCAAGATAGAGGAGAGTTAGCCACAGCGCCCAGCGCGCTTCTTTATGGGCCTGAACAAACCTTTTGTCCATGGAAGGGGTCTTCCTTATGGTGGTGAAACATGAAGCGGGCAATTCTACGGCAATAGCCAGGATGGGGAAAACAATCTGACAGGAAATATTCGCCATCAGCGCTGGTTGCGCAGGAAATCCTCGATATCAGTAAGGGAAGATATCCCTTCCATTGGCCCTTGCTGCGTGACGGCGATTGCCGCACTTGCGTTAGCGTAATCCAGCGCTTTTTCGGCAGTCTCGCCCGCCAGAAATAGCGTAACAAAAGTGGCGCCGAAGCAGTCTCCTGCACCTGTAGGGTCAACGCTTTCCGTACAATAGCCGGGAAGGTGCAAGGTTTGCAGCTCACCGTTTTTCAGCCGGTAGTAGCTGGCTCCGTTTTGTGCACGTTTTACGACGACATGCTTCACGCCAGAGCGCAGTAAATCGCTGACAATGTGCTCTTCCTTTAGATTTTTGTGCCGGGCGAAAAAAGGCAGTTCATTTTCATCTGGCAAGAAAATATCTGTATATTCAATTAGATAATCAAATGCCTGCTCCATCTCCGGTATATTGAGCATCTCTTTACGAATATTGGGATCAAAAGAAACGGTACCGCCTGCCGCCTTGATCGCCATCATTGCTTTGCGCGTGGCATCAATCATACGGAACGAAAAAAGTGATGAGCCCATAATGTGGATATGTTGGCACTGCTGCAGTAACTCTTTATCAATATGCTTATCGGTGAACAGGCCGCAGGCGCTGTCGGGAATATTAAAGATAAAGTCTCGTTCCTGCGGGCTATGGTAGCTAACAAACGCGGTTCCGGTGACGGCATTATTCATAATGTGAATGCCGTCGACAATCACCCCTTCATGACGCAGACGTTCAATATTCAAATGACCAAAATCATCATTACCCACGCAGCCGAAAACCATCGCCCGATGGCCTAATTTGGCTGCCTGCGCGGAGAAAATAGCAGGAGCGCCGCTGGGAAACGGGCCAATGAATTCGCCGGGGCGGGTAAATTCCTGCTGTGGGTTTCGGGATAAAAACTCCACCAGAAGTTCACCGATCGTACAGATGGTTAGTGTCACAGATGCCCTCTTATTGCTGCATTTTTTCGCGGTTCGACCAGGTGAAGCAGTTGTTATTAGTGTACAAAGTAGCGAAATCCGCATCGCTTAATTGTTGCTGATATTGTTCGCTAATGCTGTCACTGGCGATCACATTTTCCACTTCATTGAGATGGCCTATAGAGGACGTCGCCATGCCAGCCGCCGTTGTGAGCAGTATGGTTTTATTGCGGGAATGATCGAAACAGTGTCGGCATGCCACCGCCAGCTCGGGGATAGTGATGCCCAACGTACCATCGGCGTCGATACTGTTTATTTCCAGAATGCTGTGGGTAATGGTGTGGTGCAAAAATGCCTGCTCCAGAGATCTACCGACTAGCACCCCTTCAGGACGCAGCATTTCACTGCCGACGAGAATAATTTCGCCATCAATAAACTGATTTGCCAGCAGGGCGCTTTCCGGATCGTTGGTGATCAGGCGAATTTTTTTCAGCTCGTTGAGCAGCGGTACGATCTTACGGCAAATGGCGCCATGGCCGAGAAACAGCGTATCGCGATCGCGTATTAACCGCATACCGTGCCGGGCTATCTCCATCTGCAGCGCATGGCTCGGTATGGCCACTTGTACAGGTGTTTCAGGTTCTGTTGTGAGCTGTTGCGTTGAGATAGCTCCGCCAAAAGAACGTTTGAGATAACCCTGTTGCTCCAGATAGCTCAGATCACCGCGAATAGTGACGCCGGAAACGCCCAGCTGAGCTGAGAGTTCGTCAACTTTTATTTCCCCTTGGGCGCTGACGATTTCGGCGATTTTTAGCCTGCGTTTCAGCAGATTAGATGATTTTCTGGGCACGGTAATACTCGTCATTGGCCTGCAATGGCTGACACTATAGCGGTATGCCTTTTTCTTTGAAAGTTATCCGTAGGGAAGTATTTGAAAGTTAAGGAGGGGTCTGGAGTATCATTTTTGCGGTGTGAAACAGCGTAACCAATTGAAATTACTGTTTTTATCAAATTCAACTCTTTATGGTTAAACTTTTGTTTTGTAAGTTATGTGGAAAAATAAATTACATTTTGTAAGTTATTTTCCATCATTTGAGCTACCTCACGCTTTTTTGCCTGCTCATTGTGCTAATTTGCTTTCAAAATGAAAATACAACATGATTTAGCCTTCGTTTTGTAAGAGCAGGGGCTGGAACAAGCGTTGGAATGCTTGTCGTTGCAAACCAACGCTTGTTGCAGAAGGTCCGGGCAGGGGAGCGTTATCCAGCGTTTCATTGCCACTATTCCATGGTCGGGGGCTATTTGTTCGACGCAGTTCACTGGCGGCAGTGGAGGCTCATTTTAGCCGCAACTAACCCTACAATAACAATGAGGATGTATTGATGAATAAGTTTAAATTACCCGGTTTGGCCATGCTGGTGGGGCTGGCTATTTTTTCTCAGAGCACTTTTGCTAAAGAGTATAAAATAGGTGCATCCTTGTTGACGCAGCAGCATCCTTTTTATATTGACCTTGCCAATGCGATGAAGGATGAAGCGAAAAAAGATAACGTTGATTTAAGCATTTCGATTGCCAATCAGGATCTTAATAAGCAGCTTTCTGATGTCGAAGATTTTATTACGAAAAAAATGGATGCCATTATTATTTCTCCTGTTGACTCTAAAGGCGTCCAGGCTGCAATTATTAAAGCTGATAAAGCCGGTATTCCGGTTATTACCGTTGACGTTGCCGCTGAGGGGGTACCGGTTATCGCGCATGTTGCGACCGATAACTATGCAGGAGGCGTCGAGGCCGGTAAATTAATGGGGAAACTGCTCGATGGTAAAGGCACAGTAGCGATTATTAGCTATCCAGCATTGCAATCCGTTGTCGATCGTGTTGAAGGATTTAAAAAGGGATTGACGGATACGCCGGATATCAAAGTTGTAGCGGAACAGCCGGGAATTACACGTGCCGACGCATTAACCGCAGCACAGAATATTATGCAGGCTAATAAGAACCTTAGTGGCCTGTTTGGTTTTGGTGACGATGCGGCGCTGGCTGCGGTGATTGCCGCGAAATCGGCCCGTAATGAGAATATCAAAATTATTGGTTTTGATGGCATGAAAGAGGCGCGAGATGCCGTAGATAGTGATAAAACGTTCGCGGCCGTAATTCGTCAGTATCCCGATAAAATGGGGGCTAAAGCCATCGATGCTGCTGTTGACCATCTGAATGGCAAGCCCGTTGATAAGCTCATTCCTGTTCAGCCCGGGGTGTATACCGGGAAATAAAAAAAGAACGCTATCGTAAACATTATTGTCCCTATCTTCAGGTTGTGCCCCTTTGCCAGCCTGAAGATCGCGTTTACTTTCTGAATAATAATGTATTTCGATTATTTACCTCTGTTGTTGGCAATATATCTGCCATGTAAATCACACAAGTATATTTACGATGTTTTTACTATGGTGTTGAGGTGGTTATGACGGACGTTGTCCTGGAAGTCTCCCATGTGGCTAAAATTTTTGGTCACGTTCAGGCTCTGAAAGATATCACGCTCTCTATTCGTAAAGGGCGCGTTCATACCTTATTGGGTGAAAATGGAGCAGGAAAATCGACATTGATGAAAATTCTTGCTGGTGTTTATCCACCCACGCAGGGAACCATTACGTTGCATGGTAGCCCTGTTACCATTAATAACCCGCAGCATTCACGAAAGCTTGGCATTGCGATTATTTTTCAGGAATTAAGCCTGAGCAATAATATGACGGTCGCCGAGAATATCTATGCCAATAATGAGCCAATGCGTTTTGGCATTATCGACGACAGAAAAATGGTGGCTGACTGTCAGCGTTTATTAACGGAGCTGGGGATCCCATTGAATGCCCATGACATGGTAGGCGATATGTCGATGGCGCAGCGTCAGCTGGTGGAGATCGCTAAAGCGTTAAGTTATCCCGCAGACGTCGTCATTATGGATGAACCTACATCATCACTGAGCGATAACGAAGCCGAAATTTTATTCAATATCATTGCGAAACTGACGCAGCGTGGCAGCGCGGTGATTTATATCTCGCACCGCATGGATGAAATCATGCGTATCTCTGACGATATTTCGGTCATTCGCGACGGCGAATATATCGCGACGCATGAGAAGAAAGATAGCCATATTCAGCAGCTTATTGCTCAGATGGTCGGGCGGGAGATGAAAAATATCTGGCCGCCGCGTATTGGTGAGAAACCGGACGCCAGCGTCACGCCAAGGCTGGAAACCAGGGCGCTGACGCATCCGGCCTTTTTTCATCAGATCGATTTTGCCGTGCGGCCCGGTGAAGTATTGGGTTTCTTCGGTCTGGTTGGGGCCGGTCGTTCCGATGTGATGAAGGCTATTTTCGGCATCGTTTCGTACCAGGGAGAGATCCTGATCGATGGCAAAAAAGTCGACATTCGTTCGCCGAAACAGGCCATTGAGCATGGTATTGCGTTTGTGACGGAGAACCGCAAGGAAGAGGGGCTGGTGCTGATGCACGATGTGAATATGAATACGCACCACGTGGCTTTTCAGTATAACGCGTCGCGGCTGGGACTGATTAACCATCGGCAAGAAGAGCGGCGAACGCTTAAGTCAGTTGAGCTGATGAACACCAAAATTAACTCGATCCACCAGCCGGTAAGCGCGTTAAGTGGTGGAAATCAGCAAAAGATCGTGTTGTCGAAATGGCTGGAAAAAACGCCGCGTATTTTAGTGCTTGATGAGCCGACGCGCGGCGTGGATGTGGGGGCGAAATTTGAAATTTATAACGTTATTCGTCAACTGGCTGCCGCAGGGACGGCAATTATCCTTGTTTCGTCCGAACTGCCGGAAGTTATGGCGCTGAGCGATCGCCTGGTCGTTATGCGTAATAAAACCATTGCTGACATTTATCCGTGTGAAAACCTGACTCAGACACAGGTGATGACCGCTGCAACAGGAGTACAGTAAATGACTGAGAAAGCTATCTCTATACCAAATGAACGGAATTTGGCGACGAGCAATAGTTTCAAAAAGATCTTTAAACAATATGGTGGGATCCTGAGTGGAATGATCGTGTTGATTATTCTCTTTAGCTTTCTGAATGATAGTTTCTTTACCAGTAATAATATCACCAATATTATTCTTCAGGTTTCTATTATCGCGATTACTGCGTACGGTATGACCTATGTTCTACTTCTTGGCGATATTGATTTATCCGTCGGATCCACCATTGCGCTGATTGGTACTTTTGCCGCGCTTGGCGCATCCTGGGGGATCCCTTTTATTTTATTGATCCCGCTTTCTATCATTGCAGCACTGGTTCTTGGCATGATTAATGGCGGTCTGACGGCTATCGCCGGGATACCTTCTTTTATTGTCACCGTCGCGACCATGGGGATTTTCCGCGGCATTGCCTATATTGTTACCGATGGTATGCCGATAATGATTAAAGATAATGCCTTCCTCGCGTTAGGCAATAGCGAGTTTCTCTATATCCCTATCCCGATCTGGATTTTGTTAGTCCTGCTACTGGTTAATCATTTCGTTCTCACCAAAACGACCTTCGGTCGCAAGATTTATATCACCGGTGGAAATAAAGAGGCGGCCGTATATTCCGGAATTAACGTTATTCGTCTGAAAATTAAGGTCTTTATGATCACTGCCGTTTTGGCGGGTATCAGCGGTATGATTTTGGCATCACGTCTTTACTCCGGTCAGCCGAATGCGGCATTGAGTTATGAGCTGGATGCCATTGCTGCGGCGGTTCTCGGCGGCACTAGCCTGAATGGAGGCTATGGCACGGTGGTCGGTACAATGATTGGTGCGTTGACCATTGGCGTAATTAATAATGGCATGAACTTAATGAACGTTCCCTATTTCTATCAGATGGTGGTCAAAGGACTGGTCATTCTGATAGCGGTTTATGTCGATGTTAGAAATAAAAGAAAACGCGGCTAAATATTTCAAGGAACTAATTGTATGAGTAAAGTATTTACCATTGGAGAAATTCTGGTTGAAATCATGGCAGACCAGAAAGGCCAGCAGTTTGATCAAACCGGCGTCTGGAATGGCCCATATCCCAGCGGCGCACCGGCTATTTTCATCGACCAGGTTACGCGCTTCGGCGTTCCGTGTGGAATTATTAGCTGCGTAGGGAAAGATGGTTTTGGCGATATTAATATCAACCGCCTGGCAGCGGACGGTGTGGATATTCGGGGAATTTCCGTGCTACCGCTGGAAACGACCGGTAGCGCTTTTGTCACCTATCATGAGTCTGGCGATCGGGACTTTATATTTAATATTAAAAATGCCGCCTGTGGGAAACTATCGGCCAGCCATGTTGATAATGCACTGCTTCAGGACTGCACGCATTTTCATATTATGGGGTCCTCGCTCTTTTCGTTTCATATGGTTAATGCCGTAAAGAAAGCGGTGATGCTGGTCAAAGAGAATGGTGGCACAATCTCTTTCGACCCGAATATTCGTAAAGAGATGCTCGATATTCCAGAAATGCGTGATGCTTTGCATTTTGTATTAGAGCTGACGGATATTTATATGCCCAGTGAAGGTGAGGTGCTGCTGTTATCGCCGCATTCAACCCCGGAGAGAGCGATTGCAGGGTTCCTTGAGGACGGCGTGAAGGAAGTGATCGTCAAACGCGGCAGCAAGGGCGCGAGTTTCTGGTCCGCAACAGAGCAGTTTCATGTCGACAGTTATCCGGTAGAGGAAATTGACCCTACCGGCGCAGGAGATTGCTTCGGCGGCGCATATATTGCCTGTCGTCAGCTGGGTTACGATGTGCGGCAGGCTCTGCAATATGCGAACGCCTGCGGAGCGCTGGCGGTAACTCGCCGCGGCCCCATGGAGGGAACGTCGATGTTTGCGGAGATTACCGATTTTATTAACCACCACCACGCGATGGTACAGGAAGGCTGTTGATGAAAAATGCCAACGACATTCGCCCGTGGATTGGTCATCTTTCTCAGGTGGCGGGGATTAAACATTACGAACTATGTAGCGGTAAGGCGAAGGGAACGGAAGCTTTTGACGTCCGAACCGGCGCGGGGCTGGATTTTACGGTAGTGAAAGACCGGGCGTTGGATATTGCGTGGGCCAGCTACAAAGGCACTGCGCTCTCTTTCATCACCGCCAATGGCATGGTGGCACCAACCTTTTTTGACGCTCAGGGCAACGGTTTTTTACGCAGCTTTTATGCCGGGCTCTTAACCACCTGTGGACTGAGCTACATCGGCACGCCCTGCGAAGATGAAGGCGAAGCGCTAGGTCTGCATGGCCGCATCGCTGCTACGCCAGCCGAAGAGGTGGGCTATCGCACGGAGCAGACGGTTAACAGCATGGAATTTATTATTACCGGTAAAGTCCATGAAAGTCGGTTATTCGGGGAAAATCTGACGCTGGAAAGAACGATCCGCTGCGCTTATGGTAGCAATACGCTGTTTATCGAGGATAAGGTCACTAATAACGGCTTTACCGCCCAGCCGCTGCAAATTCTTTACCACTTTAACTACGGCTGGCCGCTGCTTTCGCCGGAGGCGGAAATTATTTTATCGGCTAAAAGCGTTACTCCGCGTAATTCCCGTGCGGCGGAAGGGCTGGCGGAACATTTGGTGATTAACGCACCGCAGCCCGGCTTTGAGGAGCAGGTTTACTATCTGACGCTGAACGGCGATAGCAAAGGGATGAGTAAAGTTGCGCTCATTAACCATCAGCTCGGCTGGGGGGTCTATGAGAAATTCGATACTCAGGTGCTGCCGAACTTCATTCAGTGGAAAAATCTGGGAGCAGGTGAATACGTGATGGGGCTGGAGGTAAGCAATAGTTTTCCTGATGGGCGCAGTACGGAACGTGAGGCGGGCCGTTTGCCGTTTATCCAGGCGGGTGAGACCAAACGATATTGCTTTGAGCTGGGGATCGTCGAAGGTGAAGCGGAGATTGCGGCATTAAGGGCGGAAATTGCCGACTATAGCTAGATATTGAATGTAAAAAAGGGAGGTTTTGGCCTCCCTTGTCGTTGATTGCGTCCGTCGTTACGTTGACGGACGAAAGCATTACTTCTCCTGCAACCCGAGCTTTTTCTCCAGATAGTGGATGTTGGTACCACCATGCTGGAAGTGCTCGTCGTTCATGATGCGGATCTGCAAATCGACGTTGGTTTTGATACCGTCGATAATCAGTTCCTGCAGCGCATTTTTCATACGCGCGATGGCCACATCACGGTTTTCACCGTAGCAGATAAGCTTGCCGATCATTGAGTCATAGTACGGAGGTACCGTGTAGCCTGCGTAGATATGAGACTCCCAGCGTACGCCAAACCCGCCCGGCGCGTGGAAGCGGGTAATTTTACCCGGGCTCGGCAGGAAGGTGTTCGGATCTTCGGCATTGATACGGCATTCCACCGCATGGCCTTTAACCGCCACTTCTTCTTGCTTGATAGACAGCGGTTGGCCCGCAGCGATACGCAGCTGCTCTTTGATCAGGTCAACACCGGTGATCATTTCGGTTACCGGGTGTTCAACCTGAATACGGGTGTTCATTTCAATGAAATAGAACTCGCCGTTTTCGAACAGGAACTCAAAAGTACCCGCGCCGCGATAGCCGATATCAACACACGCTTTGGAGCAACGTTCGCCGATATAGCGACGCAGTTCCGGCGTAATGCCTGGTGCCGGCGCTTCTTCTACGACTTTCTGGTGACGACGCTGCATAGAGCAGTCGCGTTCCGCCAGATAAATAGCGTTGCCCTGGCCGTCAGCCAGTACCTGGATCTCAATGTGACGAGGATTCTCCAGGTACTTCTCCATATAAACCATGTCGTTGTTGAAAGCCGCTTTCGCTTCCGCTTTGGTCATGGAGATGGATTGCGCCAGCTCGGCGTCGCTGCGCACAACGCGCATACCGCGACCGCCGCCGCCGCCGGAGGCTTTGATAATCACCGGATAACCGATGCGTTTCGCATGGGCGCGGTTAACGTCCATATCTTCGCCCAGCGGGCCGTCAGAACCCGGAACGGTCGGAACGCCTGCTTTTTTCATTGCGGTGATAGCGGACACTTTATCGCCCATCAGGCGGATTGTGTCAGCTTTCGGGCCGATAAAGATAAAGCCGGAGCGCTCAACCTGTTCAGCGAAGTTGGCGTTTTCGGACAGGAAACCATAGCCTGGGTGAATAGCTACCGCGCCAGTGATCTCAGCAGCGCTGATAATCGCCGGGATATTCAGATAGCTTTTTACGGACGGAGCCGGGCCGATACAGACCGTCTCATCCGCTAACAATACGTGTTTTAAATCGCGATCCGCCGTTGAGTGCACAGCAACGGTCTTGATGCCTAATTCTTTACAGGCACGCAGGATACGCAATGCAATCTCGCCACGGTTGGCGATAACAATTTTATCCAGCATGTTCGCCTCGTTATTCGATGACGACCAGTGGCTCGTCAAATTCTACCGGTTGACCACTTTCGACCAGAATGGCTTTCACCACGCCGGATTTATCGGCTTCGATCTGGTTCATCATTTTCATGGCTTCAACGATGCACAGGGTATCGCCCGCGTTAACTTTCTGACCGATTTCGATGAATGCTTTCGCGTCCGGGCTCGGGGTGCGGTAGAAAGTACCAACCATTGGGGAACGTACGATGTGACCACTGATTTCCGCTGCCGCAGGGGCTTCCATTGCTGGAGTTGCCGCCGGAGCGACAGCGTTAGACAGAGCTGGCTGCTGCTGCATCATTGGTGCAGAGTAAGCCTGTTGCATCACCGGGAAACCTGCATTTGGCGCAGAACGACTGATACGTACAGATTCTTCGCCTTCAGAAATTTCCAGTTCGGAGATGCCTGATTCTTCAACCAGCTCGATCAGTTTTTTTATCTTACGAATATCCATGAGTGGGTTCCGTACTCTTTGTTTAGTGTGATTGTGACAGGCGTGTTAGCACCGTCTGTAAAGCATATGAACTACTGCTACGAACAAGACGCCGCGTCTCTTTTGAGGTCGACATGTAAGCTCCGATAGTCTAGTAGCAAAATGCGGAACTTATCAGCCATCATGCGGCCATCTTCTGCCATTCTCGGGTAAAAAACAAAATATACCTTCGATGCGCGATTGTCACCTTTTCGGGACTCAAAAAGCCCGTCAGGAAAACCAAAGTCGCACATTATAACTATTTCGTAGCATTTGGCAGCTAAATACTGGTCTTATCAGGGAAGATTATCAACCGCTATCGTGTAAAGAGTCGCGGTTGATAAAAGATCTGCGGGAAACTGCACACATCCGAAATTAGCGCCACCACTGGCGGAACTTCTTGTATCGCCATGCTAAAACTAGGACCGCCAGCAGTGCATAGATTATCGGCTGCGGGGATAAAATCTTCACCGACCACAGGTAGTGAATCGGAGCGAGGATCGCGACAACATAGACGAAATTATGCAATGTTTGCCAACAGCGGCCCAATTTTCGCTGCATGGCTTGTGTTGACGTCACCGCCAGCGTCAGCAGAATCAACCAGCTTATTAAACCCAGCGTCAGATAAGGCCGGGTGAGTACTTCCGTGCCCAATAACGCCAGATTATTGATTCCGAGCTCGAGTAGCGTATAGCTGGTCAGATGCAGAGTCGCCCAGGCAAAGCACCATAGACCTAATAAGCGTCGGGTACGAATCAATAACGGCTGTTTAGCGTAGCGCGCCAGCGGCGAGACCAGCAAGGTCGCCAGCAGGAATTTCAGAGCCATCCTACCGGTAAAGTGTTGGATATCCTTTGCCGGATCGGCGCTGAAATACCCCTGATGTCCGGCCCAAAATAGCCAGATAAAAGGCAAAAAACCAGCCAGATTGAGAAGCACTTTCAGCCAGGTTATCTGCTTTACGTTCAGGCGCACTAGTAATTCTCCCGCAAATTCAGGCCCCGATAGAGCGATGCCACTTCATCAGCATAGCCGTTGAATAGCAGCGTCGGCTGGCGTTTGACATCCAGTACGCCGCCTGAGCCGATAAAACGCTCGGTGGCCTGCGACCAGCGAGGGTGATCGACGTGCGGATTAACGTTAGCGTAGAAACCATACTCATCGGGTCCGGCAAGGTTCCAGGTCGTCGGGGGACGCTCGCGGGTCAACTCGATGCTGACGATGGACTTAATCCCTTTAAAACCGTACTTCCATGGAACGGTAAGCCGAACCGGCGCGCCGTTTTGCGGGGGCAGCGCCTTACCGTACACGCCTACGGTAAGCAGAGTTAGAGGGTGCATGGCTTCATCGAGCCGCAATCCTTCAACATAAGGATACGCCAGGCCACCGCCGATAAAACGGTCCTTTTGACCGGGCATTTGCTCTGGGGCATAAAGCGTTTTGAATGCGACATAGCGTGCGTTGCTGGTGGGTTCGACCAGTGACAGTAATTTATGCAGCGGGAATCCGACCCACGGAACGACCATCGACCAGGCCTCTACGCAGCGCATTCGGTAAATTCGTTCTTCCAGAGGGAATCTGCTGGTCAGGTCGTCATGATCGAGCGTCAGCGGTTTTGCCACTTCGCCGCCGATCGTCAGCGTCCAGGGGTCAGTGACCAGGCTACCGGCATTCGCCGCCGGGTCGGCTTTATCCAGGCCAAACTCATAAAAGTTGTTGTAGCCGGAGACCTTATCTTCCGGCGTCAGCGTCAGATTGTTTTGCCACTGCATTGGTTTGTCGAAAGTCAGCGCTTTACCCGCAGGCGCCGGTGGGCGGTCGTTGCCTTTAAACCAATTCAGCAGGTCAGCTTGCGCAGAGGGTGAAAGGGACAGGGCGGTCGCGCTGATGCCTAGCATTTTCAGGACCTGGCGACGTTGCAGCATAAAAACGGATTCTGCCGTTACGTCGGCTTCCGTCAGTTTTTTGGGTTTCATGGCATCCTCCGTCATGCATTTTTCTAAGCATGACGGAGGCGGAGAGTTATCGCGAATATGTCACGAAAAATTGCAGATTAGGCGATCTTCACCAGCGTGCGGCCCTGGATCTGGTTAGCCATAATTTTATTGGCAAACTCAGGGGCCTCGGCGAGGGTAATTTCGGTTGCGCTTTGCGCATAGAAAGATTCCGGTAGATCGCGAACCAGCCGCTGCCATGCTTCAGCGCGGCGGGCGGGGGGAGTCATCACCGAATCAACGCCCTGCAGGCGCACGTTACGCAGAATAAACGGCATCACGGTCGTTGGCAGAGCAAAACCGCCCGCCAGGCCGCAGGCCGCGACGCAGCCGCCGTAGTTCATCTGCGCCAGCACTTTTGCCAGCACTTTATCGCCGACGGTATCAACGGCACCGGCCCAAAGCTGCTTTTCCAGCGGACGGGTTTCGGCGAACTCATCGCGGCTAAGGATGCGTTGAGCGCCAAGACTTTTCAGATATTCATGGGTACTTTCGCGCCCGGAAACCGCTGCCACCTTGTATCCCAGATGATGCAGCAGCGCGACTGCGGTGCTGCCAACGCCGCCGCTGGCCCCGGTGACCACGATTTCGCCATCTTCAGGACGAACCCCCGCGTCTTCCAGCGCCATTACGCACAGCATAGCGGTGAAGCCCGCGGTACCAATAGCCATTGCTTTACGCCCATCCAGGCCTTGAGGCATTGCAACCAGCCAGTCGCCTTTGACGCGAGCGCGCTCTGCCAGACCACCCCAGTGGTTTTCGCCAACGCCCCAGCCGGTCAACAGCACCTGCTGGCCCGCATGGAAACGCGGATCTTCGCTGCTGTGCACGGAACCAGCAAAGTCGATGCCAGGAATCATCGGAAAGTTACGGATGATTTTTCCTTTACCAGTGATAGCCAACGCATCTTTATAGTTGAGACTCGACCATTGGATATCCACTGTCACATCGCCCTGCGGCAGCTGGCTGGCGTCAATGGTTTGCACCGAAGAGAGAGTTTTGCCATCCTGCTGTTCTAAGATTAAAGCCTGCATGCGCCGGTCCTCATAGGTTGGATGATTGGAAAATTTTTTCTGCAGACTATACTCGCTAACGGCATTATTACACCGATGTAACGCAATAAATTGCCAGATACGCCAGCTTTGGTAGTATGCGTCGCTCTTTAGCAAGTTAGTGCTTACTTTAGCTTAGGCGCCAGCACAGGAGCCCGGATGTTTATCGGGTCGTCATTCACACGCGGAGTTAACACAGGGATGCGATTAACGACGAAATTCTCAGCCTTTGTCACGCTACTTACCAGCCTGACTATTTTTGTCACGCTGATTGGCGCTTCGCTGAGTTTTTATAATGGTATTCAGCTAAAAATGACCAACCGCGTTCAGGCGGTGGCGACGATGCTGGATAACCGGCTGGTCTCCATGTCTTTTGATCAGCTTGAACCGCAGATGGATGAGCTGATGACGCCGGTCGAAGTGGTACGTGTCGATTTCCAGCTTAATGGTAAATCGGCGTACAGCCATTCGCGTACCGATAACTATCGCCCCTTAGGCAGCAGTAATCAGTTCCGTAATATCACTGTCCCATCGCTTAAACATCCCGGTATGACCATTCATCTGGTTTATCTGGATCCGATGGCGAATTACTTCCGTTCATTACATGTCACCGCACCGCTGTCGATAGCCATCGGTTTTATGGTGCTGATTATCTTTTTTTCGGTGCGCTGGATCCGCCGCCAGCTCGCAGGCCAGGAGTTACTGGAACTGCGGGCCGTGCGTATTCTTAACGGCGAACGCGGACCGCAGGTGCGCGGTTCGGTACACGAATGGCCAACCAATACCAGCAGCGCGCTGGATATGCTGCTATCAGAACTCCAGTTTGCCAGCGATCAGCGCAGCCGTATGGATACGCTGATTCGTTCTTATGTTGCGCAAGATTCAAAAACCGGACTGAGTAACCGACTGTTCTTTGATAATCAGCTGACGACGCTGCTCGAAGATCAGGAAAAGGTAGGGTCGTATGGCATCGTCATGATGATCCGCTTGCCGGACTTCGATCTGCTGCGAGATAACTGGGGACGTGCCGCGACCGAAGAGCATTACTTTACGCTGATCAACATGCTTTCCACCTTTATTATGCGCTACCCCGGCGCGCTGCTGGCCCGCTATCACCGTAGCGATTTTGCCGTCCTGCTTCCTCATCGCACGTTAAAAGAGGCTGACAGCATTGCCGGATTGCTATTGAAAGCCATGGATGCCCTGCCGCCGACGCGAATTCTCGATCGTGACGATATGATGCATATCGGGATCTGTGCATTCCGCAGTGGGCAAACGGCGGCTCAGGTCATGGAGCATGCGGAAGCGGCGACGCGTAATGCAGTATTACAGGGCAGCAATAGCTGGGCTGTCTATGATGATTCTCTGCCGGAGAAAGGGCGCGGAAACGTTCGCTGGCGTACGCTTATCGAGCAAATGCTAAGCCGCGGCGGGCCGCGACTCTACCAGAAACCTGCCGTTACCCGTGATGGTCGCGTGCACCATCGTGAGCTAATGTGCCGTCTCTATGATGGTAAGGAAGAGGTGATTGCGGCGGAATATATGCCGATGGTGTTGCAGTTCGGCTTAGCGGAAGAGTATGACCGGTTGCAAATAACCCGGCTGATGCCGTTTTTAGGCTTCTGGCCAGAAGAAAACCTTGCGCTACAGATCACCGTTGAGTCGTTGATCCGCCCCCGATTCCAGCGTTGGCTGCGCGATACTTTGATGCAATGCGAAAAATCGCAACGTCGGCGTATTATTTTTGAACTTGCGGAGGCGGATGTTTGTCAATATATCGGCCGCCTGCAGCCTGTTATGCGGTTGATTAATGCTTTAGGTATTCGGGTTGCTGTTGTTCAGGCGGGTCTGACGCTGGTTGGAACCAGCTGGATTAAGCAACTTGACGTTGAAGTGATTAAGCTGCATTCGGGGTTATCACGAAATATAGAAAAACGCAGTGAGAATCAGCTATTGGTCCAGAGTCTGGTAGAAGCCTGTAAAGGAATGCCGATTCAGGTTTTCGCGACTGGCGTACTCAGCCGGAGCGAGTGGCAGGTACTGTCCCAATGCGGTGTCACCGGTGGTCAGGGGGAATTTTTTGCCGCCTCACAACCACTTGACACAAATGTGAAAAAATATTCGCAAAGATACTCTGTTTGATCTGCCGTTTGGCGTGATTTCACGTAGAATAATGCGCGCCATAGTGATGGGGGTGTGCTTGTCTACCTGCCGGATTGTCGCAATGTAAATGCCAGTGAATGACCTTTGACAGGTTGCAGATTCAAGCGCGGAGCGCTGCTGAAGATATCGGCATCGGACGGACTCAGTCAAATTTGTAACAAAGGTAACGAACTGCACTAATTTTCACCGCAGCAGATGATTTTTGCGCCTTGTCGCTGCTGCGCGTGGTTGGTAAAGTAAGCGGATTTTGTTTTCCGCCCCAGCTTTCAGGATTATCCCTTAGTATGTTAAAAAAATTTCGTGGCATGTTTTCCAATGACCTGTCCATTGACCTGGGTACCGCGAATACCCTGATTTATGTAAAAGGACAAGGCATCGTATTGAATGAGCCTTCCGTTGTGGCCATTCGTCAGGATCGTGCCGGATCGCCGAAAAGCGTCGCCGCTGTTGGTCATGAAGCGAAGCAGATGCTTGGGCGTACACCGGGCAACATAGCAGCTATTCGCCCAATGAAAGACGGCGTTATCGCCGACTTCTTCGTTACCGAAAAAATGCTCCAGCACTTTATTAAGCAAGTGCACAGTAATAGCTTTATGCGTCCGAGCCCGCGCGTGCTGGTCTGCGTACCGGTTGGCGCGACTCAGGTTGAGCGTCGCGCTATTCGCGAATCCGCGCAGGGCGCAGGCGCTCGTGAAGTTTTCCTGATTGAAGAACCGATGGCTGCTGCGATTGGCGCAGGCCTGCCGGTCTCTGAAGCAACCGGTTCTATGGTTGTAGATATCGGCGGCGGTACCACTGAAGTCGCGGTTATCTCCCTGAACGGTGTGGTTTACTCCTCTTCCGTACGTATCGGCGGCGACCGTTTTGACGAAGCCGTGATTAATTATGTGCGCCGTAACTATGGCTCCCTGATCGGCGAAGCCACCGCAGAACGTATCAAGCACGAAATTGGCTCTGCTTATCCGGGTGATGAAGTTCGCGAAATCGAAGTTCGCGGCCGTAACCTGGCGGAAGGCGTACCACGCGGCTTTACTCTGAATTCAAACGAAATCCTCGAAGCGCTGCAGGAACCGTTGACCGGTATCGTTAGCGCGGTGATGGTTGCCCTGGAACAGTGTCCGCCGGAACTGGCTTCCGATATCTCCGAACGCGGTATGGTTCTGACCGGCGGTGGCGCTCTGCTGCGCAACCTCGACCGTCTGTTAATGGAAGAGACAGGAATTCCTGTCGTAGTTGCAGAAGATCCACTGACCTGCGTCGCTCGTGGCGGCGGTAAGGCACTGGAAATGATCGATATGCACGGCGGCGACTTGTTCAGCGAAGAGTAGTCAGCCTGAGATCAGGGTGGCTGATTTACGGCTGCCCCGGTCTTAACTGACACGAGAATACGCATAGCCTATGAAGCCAATTTTTAGCCGTGGCCCGTCGCTACAGATTCGCCTTATTCTGGCGGTTTTGGTGGCGCTTGGCGTGATAATCGCCGATAGCCGCCTGGGTACGTTCAGTCAAATTCGAACGTACATGGATACTGCCGTCAGCCCTTTCTACTTTGTCTCTAATGGTCCCCGGGAACTGCTTGATAGCGTCTCGCAAACGCTGGCCACCCGCGACCAGCTTGAACTGGAAAACCGCGCGCTGCGTCAGGAGCTGTTGCTGAAGAACAGCGACTTACTGATGCTGGGGCAATACAAACAGGAGAACGCGCGTCTGCGCGAGCTGCTGGGCTCTCCGCTGCGTCAGGACGAGCAAAAAATGGTGACTCAGGTCATCTCAACGGTTAACGATCCCTACAGCGATCAGGTTGTTATCGATAAAGGCAGCGTTAACGGCGTTTATGAAGGCCAGCCGGTCATCAGCGATAAGGGCGTTGTCGGTCAAGTGGTCGCGGTCGCGAAACTGACCAGCCGCGTGCTGCTAATTTGCGATGCAACGCACGCGTTGCCGATTCAGGTACTGCGTAACGATATTCGCGTGATTGCTGCCGGTAATGGTTGTACTGACGATCTGCAGCTGGAGCATTTGCCGGCCAATACCGATATTCGCGTAGGCGATGTCCTGGTGACTTCGGGTCTTGGCGGCCGCTTCCCTGAAGGGTATCCGGTTGGCGTGGTCTCGTCCGTGAAGCTGGATACGCAGCGCGCGTATACGGTGATTCAGGCGCGTCCGACTGCCGGTCTTCAGCGTTTACGTTATCTGCTGCTGCTGTGGGGAGCCGATCGCAACGGCGCGAATCCGATGACGCCGGAAGAGGTTCATCGCGTGGCGAATGAGCGCTTGATGCAGATGATGCCGCAGGTTCTGCCTGCTCCGGATGCGATGGGGCCGCAGATGCCGGCACCGGCAACCGGTATGCCTCAGCAACCTCTGCCTGCAGGGGGGCAATAGTGGCAAGTTACCGTAGCCAGGGACGCTGGGTTATCTGGCTCTCGTTTCTTATCGCACTATTGCTACAGATTATGCCCTGGCCGGCGGACATTAGCGTTTACCGGCCAAATTGGGTATTACTTATCCTGTTGTACTGGATCCTCGCGCTACCTCACCGGGTTAACGTCGGCACGGGCTTTGTGATGGGCGCAATTCTCGATCTTATCAGCGGTTCGACGCTCGGCGTTCGCGCACTATCATTAAGTATCGTGGCTTATCTGGTTGCGCTGAAATATCAACTGTTCCGCAATCTGGCGCTCTGGCAACAGGCGCTGGTGGTGGTCATGTTATCCCTCGCCGTGGATATCATTGTTTTCTGGGCAGAGTTTTTAGTGATCAACGTCTCTTTCCGTCCAGAAGTGTTCTGGAGTAGTGTAGTAAACGGTGTGCTCTGGCCATGGATCTTCCTGCTGATGCGTAAAGTGCGCCAGCAGTTTGCGGTGCAATAAGGTTGATATGACGACTCTGTATCTTGCTTCTGGTTCCCCGCGTCGGCAGGAACTACTGACCCAGCTTGGGCTCTCTTTTGAACGTGTGGTTCCCGGTATTGAGGAACAACGCCAACCGCAGGAGAGCGCCCAGCAGTATGTTGCCCGACTGGCGCGTGAGAAAGCGCAGGCTGGCGTGGCTCTGGCACCGCTTGACCTCCCTGTTTTAGGGGCGGATACCATTGTCATCCTCAACGGTGAAGTGCTGGAAAAGCCGCGTGATGCCGCACACGCTGCAGAGATGCTGCGTATGCTTTCCGGGAAAACGCATCAGGTTATGACCGCCGTCGCGTTGGCCGACAGGCAGCAGACGCTGGATTGCCTGGTGGTGACGGAAGTGACCTTCCGTGTACTCTCAGGGCAGGATATCGCCGACTATGTTGCCAGCGGCGAACCTTTAGATAAAGCAGGCGCATACGGTATTCAGGGGCTGGGTGGCTGTTTCGTCAGGAAGATAAATGGCAGCTATCACGCCGTAGTTGGCTTACCGCTGGTGGAAACGTATGAGTTGCTGAGTAACTTTAACTCACTGCGTGAAGAAAAGGGATAAAGATGACAGCTGAATTATTAGTTAACGTAACGCCATCAGAAACGCGCGTCGCGTACATTGATGGCGGTATTCTTCAGGAAATTCATATTGAGCGTGAAGCGCGACGCGGAATCGTAGGCAATATCTACAAAGGTCGTGTCAGTCGTGTGCTGCCGGGAATGCAGGCGGCTTTTGTAGATATTGGTCTGGATAAGGCCGCATTTCTGCACGCTTCCGATATTATGCCGCATACCGAATGCGTGGCTGGCGAGGAGCAAAAACAGTTCACCGTCCGCGATATTTCCGAACTGGTGCGTCAGGGGCAGGATCTCATGGTACAGGTGGTGAAAGACCCTCTTGGTACCAAAGGCGCTCGTCTGACTACCGACATCACCATTCCTTCCCGCTATCTGGTCTTTATGCCTGGCGCTTCGCATGTTGGCGTCTCTCAGCGTATTGAAAGCGAGGCGGAACGAGAGCGCCTGAAAAAAGTGGTATCTGAATACTGCGATGAGCAGGGTGGATTCATCATCCGTACCGCTGCTGAAGGCGTACACGAGCAGGAGATGGCCGCAGATGCTGCCTATCTCAAGCGCGTCTGGACTAAAGTGATGGAGCGCAAAAAGCGCCAGCAGACACGCTATCAGATGTACGGTGAACTGGCGCTGGCGCAGCGCGTGCTGCGTGATTTCGCCGATGCGCAGCTTGACCGCATCCGCGTCGACTCCCGTTTGACCTACGAATCGCTGCTCGAATTTACCGCCGAATATATACCGGAGATGACCAACAAGCTGGAGCACTACAGCGGCCGCCAGCCGATCTTCGATCTCTTTGATGTCGAAAATGAAATTCAGCGGGCGCTGGAGCGTAAGGTTGAATTGAAATCAGGCGGTTATCTGATTATCGATCAAACGGAGGCGATGACCACCGTTGATATCAATACCGGTGCATTTGTTGGTCACCGCAATCTTGACGATACTATCTTTAATACCAATATAGAGGCGACTCAGGCGATTGCCCGCCAGCTGCGGCTGCGTAATCTCGGCGGGATCATTATCATTGATTTTATTGATATGAATAATGAAGATCACCGTCGACGAGTGCTGCATTCCCTTGAGCAGGCGCTCAGCAAAGACCGGGTAAAAACCAGTATTAATGGTTTCTCCCAGCTTGGTCTGGTGGAGATGACCCGCAAGCGCACCCGTGAAAGCGTGGAGCATGTGCTGTGCAATGAGTGCCCGACCTGCCACGGCCGCGGTACGGTGAAAACGGTAGAAACGGTGTGTTATGAAATCATGCGCGAGATCGTGCGCGTGCACCATGCCTACGATTCCGATCGGTTCCTGGTCTATGCTTCTCCTGCGGTGGCGGAAACGCTGAAAGGTGAAGAGTCACACGCGCTGGCGGAAGTCGAAATCTTTGTCGGCAAACAGGTCAAAGTGCAAATTGAGCCGCTCTATAATCAAGAGCAGTTTGATGTAGTAATGATGTAATCATCCGCTTTGCTTGCTTCCAGGCTTTCGTGCCGGGACAAGAGGCAGGCAAAAGGATGACGCGTAACAGGCTGACAAGGAGAGATGCGTGAGGCGACTGCCCGGGATATTACTGCTCACCGTGGCAACATTGATTGTTGTCGTCGCACTGCTGGTGAGTGGTTTGCGTCTCGTACTGCCGCAACTGAACAACTGGCGTCCGCAGGTGCTGGAAAAGGTATCCGCGATTGCCGGCGTACCGGTAGATGCCTCACAAATTACCGCCAGCTGGCAGACTTTTGGCCCGACGCTTGATGTTCGCGATATTAAGGCCGGACTGAATGATGGCGGTGAGCTTTCCGTTAAACGCGTGACTCTTGCGCTTGATGTGTGGCAAAGCCTGCTGCACATGCGCTGGCAGTTTCGCGACCTGACTTTCTGGCAGCTTCAGGTTCATACCAATACACCTATTCAGACTAATGACGGCGGCGAAGGGCTGAAAACCGACCGTATCAGCGATCTTTTTCTCCGCCAGTTCGATCACTTTATCCTCCGCGATAGCCATCTGAGCTTTCTGACGATTTCCGGCCAACGCGCAGAGCTGGCAATCCCGCAGCTTACCTGGCTGAACGGGAAAAACCGCCATCGCGCTGAGGGGCAGCTTAGCCTCAGCAGTCTGACTGGCCAGCATGGTGTGATGCAAGTGCGTATGGATCTGCGCGATGAAGACGGCCTGCTCAATAAGGGCCGCGTCTGGCTTCAGGCCGATGACATCGACGTCAAGCCGTGGCTTGGGCGCTGGATGCAGGACAACATCGCCCTGCAGAGCGCACGGTTTAGCCTTGAAGGCTGGATGACTATCGACAAAGGCGATATCGCCAGCGGCGATATATGGCTGAAAAAAGGCGGCGCCAGCTGGCAGGGCGATAAAGATAAGCATCATCTGTCGGTGGATAATCTGACGGCGCACATCTATCGCGATAATCAGAGCTGGGGCTTTCGCATCCCGGACACACGCATCTCCATGGATGATAAACCTTGGCCACGCGGCGCGTTGTCGATGGCGTGGATCCCGGCTCAGGATGTCGGTGGAAAAAATAGCCAACGCAGCGATGAGCTGCGTATTCGCGCCAGTAATCTTAACCTGAGCGGCCTGACCGGGCTGCAGCCGATGGCGGACAAGCTGGCCCCTTCGCTGGGTGAAATCTGGCGTACGACGCAGCCGAGCGGCAAGATCAACCTTCTGGCGCTGGATATTCCGCTACAAATGGCGGAAAAAACGCGCTTCCAGGCAGACTGGAGCGAGATGTCGTGGAAGCAATGGAAGCTGCTGCCGGGCGCGGAGCATTTCTCCGGCAGCGTTGCCGGGAGCGTTGAAAACGGCACGCTGCATGCCAGCATGACGCAGGCGAAAATGCCTTATGAAACGGTCTTTCGCGCGCCGCTGGAAATTGCCAAAGGTGATGCGACCCTTAGCTGGGTGAAGAATGATAAAGGCTTTATGCTCGATGGTCGTGATATCGATGTGCAGGCTACCGGCGTTCGCGCCCGCGGCGGGTTCCGCTATCTACAGCCGCAGGGCGACGAACCCTGGCTGGGTATTCTGGCCGGTATCAGTACCAACGATGGCGGTCAGGCATGGCGCTACTTCCCGGAAAATTTGATGGGTAAAGAGCTGGTGGATTACCTTAGCGGGGCAATTAAAGGCGGCCAGGCCACCGATGCGACGCTGGCGTATGGCGGTAATCCACACCTGTTTCCGTATAAACATAACGAAGGTCAGTTCCAGGTTTCGGTGCCGCTAAAAAACGCCACCTTTGCTTTTCAGCCTGACTGGCCAGCGCTGACAGGGTTGAATATCGACCTTAACTTTATCAATGACGGCTTATGGATGAAGGCCGATAAGGTCATGCTGGGTAAAGTGGCTGCCAGCAACCTGGATGCGGTTATTCCCGACTATTCGCGTGAAAAGTTGCTGATTGATGCCGATGTTAATGGCCCGGGTAAAGAGGTTGGTCCTTACTTTGAGGAGACGCCGCTGAAGGAAACTCTGGGCGCGGCGCTGGATGAGCTTCAACTGGACGGGAATGTGAGCGCTCGCTTACATCTTGATATTCCGCTGAACGGCGAGATGACCACCGCAAAAGGTGATGTCCAGCTCAAGAACAATAATCTGTTTATTAAGCCCATTGATACCACATTGCAGAACCTGACCGGCAAGTTCAGCTTTGTCAACGGTGACCTGAAGAGCGAACCGATGAGCGCAACCTGGTTCAACCAGCCGCTGAATATTGATTTTTCAACCACTGAAGGCGAAAAAGCGTTCCTGGTGAACGTCGGGATGAACGCTAACTGGCAGCCTGCGCGTACAGGCTTGTTGCCGAAAGCGCTGGATAGCGCCCTGAGCGGCAGCGTGCCCTGGGACGGTAAAGTCGCGATCGAGCTACCGTATCGCGGTAGCGCAAACTACAAAGTGGATATCAACGGCGATCTGAAGAATGTAAGCAGTCACTTACCTGCGCCGGTCGATAAGTCGGCCGGAGAACCTTTGCCGGTAAAAATCAACGTTGATGGTGGGCTAAGCAGCTTTAACCTGACCGGCTCCATTGGCGCGAAAAATCATATTAATAGTCGTTGGCTGCTGGGGCATAAGCTGACGCTGGACCGCGCTATTTTGACCTCCGACAGTAAAGCCGTTTCACCTCTTCCCGAACAGTCAGGCGTTGAATTGAATATGCCGCCGATGGATGGCGCGCAGTGGCTGGCGCTGTTACAGGGCGGTGCGGCAAATGATGTCAGCAGTAATATGGTGTTCCCGGAGCAGGTTACGCTGCGTACGCCAGCGCTGACGATGGCGGGTCAGAGCTGGAATAACGTCAGTCTTGTCTCCCGGCCCGATGCCGGTGGGACGAAGATTGAAGCCCAGGGGCGTGAAATTAATGCGACCCTGACGATGCGCAAAAATGCTCCGTGGCTGGCGGCAATTCGCTATCTCTACTACAACCCAACTTCAGTGAAGAGCAGCGAGACGGCTACAACCAGTGGCCCGTTGGCTGACACCAAAATTGATTTCCACGGTTGGCCGGATCTGCAGTTGCGCTGCGCGGAGTGCTGGTTGTGGGGGCAAAAATATGGTCGCATCGAAGGGGACTTCAATATTAGCGGCGATACCCTGACGCTGGCGAACGGGTTGGTGGATACCGGTTTTGGTCGTCTGACGACCGATGGCGTGTGGGTTAGCGCCCCGAGCGGCGTACGGACCTCATTGAAAGGTAAGCTGCACGGTAATAAAACCGATGACTTTGTGAACTTCTTTGGCGTATCCACGCCAGTAAAAGGTTCGTCGTTTGATATCGATTATGACCTGCACTGGCGCGCGCCGCCGTGGCAGCCGGACGTTGCTTCGCTTAATGGGATCCTTAAAAGTCATCTTGGAAAAGGCGAGTTTACCGACTTGAGCACCGGCCATGCCGGTCAGCTCCTGCGCTTACTGAGCGTTGATGCGCTGTTGCGCAAACTGCGCTTCGACTTTAGCGATACGTTCAGTGAAGGTTTCTACTTCGATTCAATTCGCAGCACGGCGTGGATTAAAGATGGCGTGCTGAATACCGATGATACGCTGGTTGATGGTCTGGAAGCGGATATCGCGATGAAAGGGTCGGTAGATCTCGTCCGCCGCCGGCTGGATATGCAGGCCGTGGTCGCCCCGGAGATTTCTGCAACCGTAGGCGTAGCCGCAGCCTTTGCCGTTAACCCGATTATTGGCGCCGCGGTCTTTGCCGCCAGCAAGGTGCTCGGGCCGCTGTGGAACAAGGTCTCTATTTTGCGCTATCGCATTACCGGTCCTATCGATCAGCCGCAAATTAATGAAGTGCTGCGCCAGGCGCGGAGCGACAAAAAGCAATGATTTGACGATTGTGCGTAATTATCGCACTCTCAATAGATAGCGTTCTATACCCGTTATATTTCAAGCCGCAGATGCGTTGGCTACGCTCGTTCATCCCAGTCACATAGTTATCTATGCTCTTGGGGATTCTCTTGCTTGCCGCCTTCCTGCAACTTGAACTATTTAGGGTATCTATTTCCGCCTGAGAGGCGGCAACAAACGAGTAGCATAACGATGAGTCTGAACCTGGTAAGTGAACAATTACTGTCAGCAAACGGCCTGAATCATCAGGACCTGTTTGCCATTCTTGGCCAACTGGCCGAGCGCCGTCTGGATTACGGCGATCTCTATTTTCAGTCGAGCTATCACGAGTCCTGGGTTCTGGAAGACAGCATCATTAAAGATGGTTCGTACAATATCGACCAGGGCGTTGGCGTTCGTGCGGTAAGCGGAGAAAAAACCGGTTTTGCCTATGCTGATCAGATAAGCCGACTGGCGCTGGAACAGAGCGCGCAGGCGGCTCGCACTATCGTGCGTGACCACGGTGATGGTAAAGTTCATACCCTTGGCGCGGTGGAGCATAGCTCTCTCTATACCAGCATCGACCCGCTGCAAAGCATGAGCCGGGAAGAGAAGCTGGATATCCTGCGTCGGGTTGATAAAACCGCCCGTGCTGCCGACAAGCGGGTGCAGGAAGTTTCCGCCAGTCTGACCGGTGTCTATGAATTAATTTTGGTCGCCGCCACCGACGGTACGCTGGCGGCTGACGTTCGCCCGCTGGTTCGTCTTTCAGTTAGCGTGCTGGTGGAAGAAAACGGCAAACGCGAGCGCGGTGCCAGCGGCGGCGGCGGGCGCTTTGGTTATGACTATTTCCTCGCCCCTCAGGATGGTGAAGTGCGCGCCGATGTTTGGGCGAGAGAAGCGGTACGTATGGCGTTGGTTAATCTGACCGCCGTCGCCGCGCCTGCCGGAATGCTGCCGGTTGTGCTGGGCGCAGGCTGGCCTGGCGTACTGCTGCATGAAGCCGTGGGCCACGGTCTGGAAGGCGACTTCAACCGTCGCGGGACTTCTGTATTCAGCGGTCATATGGGTGAACTGGTTGCCTCTGAGCTGTGCACCGTCGTGGATGATGGCACCATTGCCGACCGTCGCGGCTCTGTCGCGATTGATGATGAAGGCACGCCTGGCCAGTACAACGTATTGATCGAAAACGGCATCCTGAAGGGCTACATGCAGGATAAGCTTAACGCCAGGTTGATGGGCGTGGCGCCCACCGGCAACGGTCGTCGTGAATCCTACGCGCATCTGCCTATGCCGCGAATGACCAACACCTACATGCTGGCGGGGAAATCCACGCCGCAGGAGATTATCGAATCGGTTGATTACGGTATCTATGCGCCGAACTTCGGCGGCGGCCAGGTGGATATCACCTCCGGTAAGTTTGTTTTCTCTACCTCTGAAGCCTACCTGATTGAAAAAGGAAAAGTGACGAAAGCGGTAAAAGGCGCGACGCTTATTGGCTCCGGGATCGAAGCGATGCAGCAGATTTCGATGGTGGGGAACGACCTGAAGCTGGACAGCGGCGTTGGCGTTTGCGGTAAAGAGGGGCAGAGTGTGCCGGTTGGCGTCGGTCAGCCAACGCTCAAAGTCGATAACCTTACCGTTGGCGGTACCGCCTGATACACTCTCTCTCTTCCCGGCTGCGAAGCATCGCTGCCGGGACATCAATTAACGGGCCATCCCGCGCCCGTGCATACCCTGGTAGATCTTTGCCACTTCGACAAAATAATCAGTCAGATAATTAATGCATACCTGTACCTTCAGGGGCAGCTTATCTTTCTCGGTATACAGCGCGTAAACCGGGCGCGGGTCTGACTGGTAGCTCGGCAGCAGGATCTCCAGCTCGCCGCGGTTGATCTCGTCGATCGCCCACATCAACGGAACGTAAGCGACGCCGACGCCTGCCGTCAGCCAGCGCACCAGCGTCATCGGATCGTTGGTAACAAAACGTCCCTGAGGGATCAGCTTGGTTGAGATCCCTTCCGGCGCGATAATTTCAAACTCATTATCCGGGCGAACGCTGTATTCAAGCCAGGAGTGGCTAGCGAGATCCCCTGGTTTTTCCGGGCACCCCGCATGCTGAAGGTAGCTTTTCGCCGCGCAAAGCACCATCGGCATTGAACCCAGGCGACGGGAAAAGAGGCTGGAGTCCTGCAGTGCGCCCACGCGAATAACCACGTCCAGACCGTCCGCAATCAGGTCCGGTGCGGGAATGCCGGTGACCAGATTTATTGATAATCCAGGATGCTCTTTGAGCATTTCGGCGGTTATGCGAGCCAGGACATTCTGTGCCATAGTTGAAGAACAGCCGATGCGCAGCGTACCTATGGGCGTATTGTTAAATGCGTAGAGCTGTTCGTGAACATCCTGGACTTCGAACAGCATCCGTCGACAGCCTTGATAATATATTTTTCCTGCTTCTGTTAAGCCAAGGCTACGAGTACTACGATTAAGCAGCTTTACCTGCAGTTCATCTTCCAGTTTGGCTACCGTCTGGCTGATGGAGGAAACGCTCATCTGGAGCTGGCGAGCCGCGGCGGTAAATGAACCTAGTTCAACCACTCTGGCGAAAACGGACATGCGTTTTAGTCGTTCCATTATTCACTCTGGCTTAAAAGTGATTTAGATCACACAATATAGATAAGACGGCAATTGTTACGTTACTATATTGTTAGCTGCATAATAAACGCATCGCGCATACCACCTGTACGCTTCTTACCAAGGTCATCATGAGTCTGTTTCCTGTCATTGTGATTTTCGGCTTGTCGTTTCCGCCGATCTTCTTTGAGTTGCTATTGTCGCTAGCCATCTTCTGGCTGGTGCATCGCCTGCTGGTTCCGACCGGCATCTATGATTTTGTCTGGCACCCGGCACTGTTTAATACCGCGCTATATTGCTGCCTGTTTTATCTGATATCGCGTTTGTTCGTTTGAGGTAGATGTGAAAACACTAACAAGAAATATCCTCCGTACCGCAATCACTGTGATACTGGTTATCCTGGCATTTATGGCGATTTTTCGCGCATGGGTCTATTACACCGCTTCGCCCTGGACGCGCGATGCGCGCTTTAGTGCGGATATCGTGGCCATCGCTCCCGATGTCTCCGGGCTAATTTCGCAGGTGAATATTAAGGATAACCAACTGGTTAAGAAAGACCAGGTTTTGTTCGTCATTGACCAACCCCGTTACCAAAAAGCATTAGCTGAAGCGGAAGCTGATGTCTCCTACTATCAGACCCTGGCACAAGAAAAACGCGTTGAGGCTGGTCGTCGTAACCGCCTTGGCGTTCAGGCGATGTCCCGGGAAGAGATCGATCAGGCGAATAACGTTTTGCAAACCGTTGAACATCAGCTGGCAAAAGCAACGGCGAGTCGCGATCTGGCGAAGCTGGACCTCGAACGTACGGAGATTCGCGCGCCGGCTGATGGCTGGGTGACCAACCTGAACGTTTACAGCGGCGAGTTTATCACCCGCGGTTCTACCGCCGTTGCGCTGGTGAAGCAGAATACCTTCTATGTTATGGCCTATCTTGAAGAGACCAAGCTTGAAGGCGTGCGCCCCGGTTTCCGCGCGGAAATCACCCCGTTAGGAAGCGGGCAAACCATTAAAGGTACCGTCGACAGTATCGCCGCCGGTGTGACCAACGCCAGCAGCAGCAGCGATGCAAAAGGGCTGGCTTCTATTGATTCCAACCTTGAATGGGTGCGCCTGGCGCAGCGGGTACCGGTGCGCATCCGCCTTGACCAGCAGCAGGGCAACCTGTGGCCTGCGGGGACGACCGCGACGGTAGTGATTACCGGTAAAGAAGATCGCGATACCAGTCGGATAAGTTTCTTCCAGAAACTGGCGATGCGCCTGCGTGAGTTCGGTTAATCGCCATGGGGATCTTCACCATCGAACTCCGGCATCTCCGCTTTGCCGTTAAGTTAGCATCTGCGGTGGTGCTGGCGTTATTCGTCGGTTTTCACTTCCAACTGGAAACCCCGCGCTGGGCGGTGCTTACCGCGGCAATCGTTGCTGCCGGTCCGGCGTTTGCCGCCGGAGGGGAACCTTACTCCGGAGCCATCCGCTATCGCGGGATGCTGCGTATTGTCGGGACCTTTATCGGCTGCATTGCCGCACTGGCGATTATCATCGTGATGATCCGCGCTCCGCTGCTGATGGTGCTGGTCTGCTGCCTGTGGGCGGGGTTCTGCACCTGGATCTCCTCGCTGGTGCGGGTTGAGAACTCCTATGCCTGGGGCCTGGCGGGCTATACCGCGCTTATCATTATTATCACTATCCATGAAGAGCCGATGCTGGCGCCGCAGTTTGCTGTTGAACGCTGTAGCGAGATTGTTGTTGGTATCGTCAGCGCCATCGTGGCCGACCTGCTGTTTTCACCGCGCTCGATAAAAAAAGAGATCGACCTTGAGCTGGATAATTTGTTGATCGATCAATATCGCCTGATGCAGCTTTGCGTAGCGCATGGCGATAAAGAAGAAGTTGATAAAGCCTGGAGCGCATTGGTTCGCCGTACCAATGGGCTGGAAGGTATGCGTAGCAACCTGATCATGGAGTCCTCGCGCTGGGCAAAAGTGAATCAGCGGCTGAAAGCTATCAACACCCTCTCTCTGACCTTAATTACCCAAGCCTGTGAAACCTATTTAATTCAGAATACGCGGCCAGAGATGGTTACCGATGACTATCGGGAGCTGTTTGCTGAGCCGGTTGAGACCGTTCAGGACGTTCATCGGCAGCTCAAGCGTATGCGTCGCTTTCTGACCTGGAAAGGGGAGCATAATACGCCGGTAACGGTCTACAGCTGGGTTGGTGCTGCGACGCGCTATTTGCTTTTAAAACGGGGGGTGGTTGGCAATACCAAAATCAGCCGTATTGAAGAGGAAGTACTGCAAGGGGAAGTGGTGGTAAAGGTGGAATCGGCAGAGCGCCACCACGCGATGGTCAACTTCTGGCGCACGTCTATCTCCTGTATCCTCGGTACGCTGTTCTGGCTGTGGACCGGCTGGACTTCAGGCAGCGGGGCGATGGTCATGATTGCAGTTGTCACCTCGCTGGCGATGCGCCTGCCTAACCCGCGAATGGTGGCCATTGATTTCCTTTACGGCACGTTGGCGGCTTTACCGTTGGGGGCATTATTTTTCCTCGTGATTATGCCAGCGACTCAGCAAAGTATGCTGCTGTTGTGCATCAGCCTTGCGGCAATGGCCTTTTTTATTGGTATTGAGGTACAGAAAAGACGCCTGGGTTCGCTGGGGGCGTTGGCCAGCACTATCAATATTCTGGTGCTCGATAACCCCATGAAGTTTGAATTCAACCAGTTCCTTGATAGCGCCTTAGGGCAGATAGTGGGATGCTTCCTTGCGCTGATGGTGATCTTACTGGTCCGCGATAATTCGCAGGCTCGCACCGGCCGCGTATTGCTCAACCAGTTTGTCTCGGCGGCGGTATCATCGCTGACCACGAATACGGCGCGGCGCAAAGAGAACCATTTACCAGCCCTGTATCGTCAGCTCTTTTTGTTGCTGAACAAATTCCCTGGCGATATCGCCCGTTTTCGTCTGGCGCTAACCCTGATTATTGCACATCAGCGTTTGCGCGATGCGCCTGTACCAATAAATGACGACCTGTCCGCGTTTCACCGGCAGCTGCGTCGTACAGCGGATCGGGTTATTTCCGCCAGCAGCGATGATAAGCGTCGCTACTATTTTGCTCGCCTGCTTGATGAACTGGATATCTACCAGGAAAAATTACAGCTCTGGGAAGCCTCTGCGCAGGTAACGGAGCCAGTGCGAAGGCTGGTGGATGTGTTGCATAAATACCAGCATGTGCTAATCAACAGCTAGCAGCCGGAACCGACGCGTAAAGCGTCGGTTTTTTTATCGCTATACTTACCCTCAGACTAAGAATTCCGCCACCAGAGTGGAACGACACGCTGGGATACCGGGCGATGAAGAGTTGCAGGTGTGGACAGGATGCGGGCAATGACTACCCATACCTTTGATTTTGACGAAATAGCTGAGCAGCAGGATTTTTATCGTGAGTTCTCACATACCTTTGCTTTAGAGCGTGAGAAAGTAAACAACCTTGATTCGCTGTGGGAAGCGGTGACCTGCGGACAGTTGCCCCTACCGCTGGAGATTGAGTTTATTCATTTAAGCGATAATCAGCGGCGGCGCTTTGGTGCGTTAATTCTGTTATTTGATGAAGCAGAAGAGGAGCTGGAAGGGGAGCTGCGTTTTAATATGCGATAGTGATAAAAAAAAGCCCCCGACAGGGCGGGGGCAAGTCGTCGGATAAGACGACGAGGGTTTATTTGTACAACTCAGCCGTTGCGTGCCAGTTATCGCCGGTACGGGCTTCAATAATACGGTAGCTGCTGGCGCCTTCTTTTTCAGCTTTAGCCGCCAGTTCTTGACGCATGTCCATCGGGGCGCTGCCGACCTGGGAAACGGAAACGGTACCCATGGACTGCAGATTTTGTGCCTGTTCAGCGTTCACTTGATTAACGGCGGCGTTAGCGCCGAAGGAAAGAACGGAAGCCAGACCCAGGGATGCGATGATAATTGCGCTTTTCATAATCTTTTCTCCAACCTTAATATTTTGCAGCGGCGGGAGGTTGTGATGAACCTGGGCCGCTGGAGAGATTCTGTTTCAGTTAATAACCGACAATTGTTAAATCTTATTTATACAGTTCAGCTGTTGCGTGCCAGTGGTCACCGGTACGAGCTTCAATAATGCGATAAGAAGAAGCACCTTCTTCTTGAGCTTTCTTGTTCAGCATTTCGTGCATATCCATCGGGGAAGAACTTACCGCGCCGACGGAAACGGTGCCGATTGCCTGACGGCCTTGAGCCTGTTCGCTGTTGATTGAGTCAGCGGCGAAGGCGCCAAAAGACAGAACGGAAAGGATGCTTAATGCTGCTACAGTGGTTTTGATTTTCATGATGTTCACCTCGTCGAATCTTATTGTTGGGGGTCTTTGTTTCGTGACCCTCATCACAAAATCAAGTATACACTAATCACTGAAAATATTAATACCGTGCTAATTGTTGTTCTTGTAAATAATTACAAAGAAACGTCGTTTTTATAACGTATAAGTATTAGAAATGTCATTCTTTCGCCATGTTAGTTTTTTATAGCGAATAAAATCATAAGGATAGGAAGATTTGATCTTTTGTGCGCTTAACGCGGGTTCATTAGGTAAAGGAATGTATAGAAGTGAAAAAGCACACGAAATGTTAAAGAAATGATAATTTTTTGAAGGGGAACCCTCCGGTGTGAACCAGAGGGGAGGACATCAGAGTTCCTGTTCGAACAGGACAAGAATGGCGTCGTGCAGTTCTTTAACGGTAAAACCTCTGGCCGGGGTAGTAAAGATGGTATCGTCACCCGCAATACTGCCAAGGATACCTTCAGCTTTACCAAGAGAGTCAAGAAGCCGGGCGATCAGCTGCGCAGCGCCTGGGCTGGTACGGATGACCACGACCGAATCGTTATAGTCGATATCCAGCACCAGATTTTTTAGCGGGCTGGAGGTCGTTGGGACGCCAAGCTCGGCAGGCAGGCAGTAAACCATTTCCATCTTGGCGTTGCGCGTACGTACCGCGCCAAATTTGGTAAGCATACGCGAGACTTTCGATTGATTGATATTATCGAAGCCTTCCTCTTGTAGCGCCTGTACGATTTCACCTTGAGAGCTGAATTTTTCTTCTTTAAGCAGCGCTTTAAACGCTTTAACCAGTTCTTCTTGTTTTGCCGAACTTCGCATAAGTCACCCAATTATGGTGGTAAAAACAACATCATTATGCATAAACATGCATTTTTATGCAAATAATCCGCAGAGGAGAAGCGTAAATAATGTTATGAAGGGCGCATATTTTAGCAAAAAACCCTGATAAGGAACATGCTTTCGTCACGGCCCGCAAATTGCTACAAAAGTAAATGAAATGTTATTAAATGATGTTGTTCTGCTCAATGCGCTGGGTGTATTGTAACCAACAGTCGATCCGGTACTACGCTTTGCTGGATGGTCAGTCTCAGGGAGGAAAATGCGAAGCTGCTGCATCGCTGCGCACGACCACGCATTCTTCAGCCATAATTATTGTAATTGTTCATCTTGTGAATTAAGGTCCAGGCGACGGAGTAACGAAAGACTATTTTAACCATAATAAGGAGTTTAGGATGAAAGTTGCAGTCCTCGGCGCCGCTGGTGGAATTGGCCAGGCGCTTGCCCTACTACTTAAGACCCAACTGCCTTCAGGTTCAGAACTCTCGTTGTATGACATTGCTCCGGTAACTCCGGGCGTGGCGGTTGATCTTAGCCATATCCCTACCGATGTAAAAATCAAAGGTTTTTCCGGCGAAGACGCCACCCCTGCACTGGAAGGTGCTGATGTAGTGCTGATATCCGCGGGCGTGGCGCGTAAGCCCGGCATGGATCGCTCCGATTTATTCAACGTGAACGCCGGTATTGTGAAAAACCTGGTACAGCAGATTGCCAAAACCTGCCCGCAAGCCTGCATCGGGATTATTACCAACCCGGTGAATACTACGGTGGCGATAGCGGCAGAAGTGCTGAAAAAAGCCGGCGTGTACGATAAGAACAAGCTGTTTGGCGTGACTACGCTGGATATTATTCGTTCGAATACTTTTGTGGCCGAACTGAAAGATAAATCCTCATCCGAGGTTGAAGTCCCGGTGATTGGCGGCCACTCCGGCGTGACGATCCTGCCTTTATTGTCTCAAATTCCTGGCGTGAGTTTTAGCGAACAGGAAGTGGCTGATTTAACTAAACGCATTCAGAATGCCGGGACTGAAGTTGTTGAGGCAAAAGCAGGTGGCGGTTCAGCGACGCTGTCAATGGGCCAGGCTGCGGCACGATTCGGTCTCTCTTTGGTTCGCGCCATGCAGGGCGAAAAAGGGGTTGTGGAATGCGCCTACGTTGAGGGTGACGGTCAATATGCCCGCTTCTTCTCGCAACCGTTACTGCTGGGTAAAAATGGCGTAGAAGAGCGACGCGCTATCGGCAAACTTAGTGTTTTTGAGCAACATGCGTTGGAAGGTATGCTGGACACCCTGCAGAAAGATATCGCCCTTGGCGAAGATTTTGTGAACAAATAACCTTTCGTCAAAAGAGAAGCCGGGGCCTGTGCTCCGGCTTTTTTATGCACTTCACCTGCCCCCGAATGGCTCAACCTGCTGGTAAATCTGCTAAACTCCCCGCGTCTTGACCGGTAACAAACGAGGACGTTGTGAAAAAAATCGAAAGAAAGCAGACCCGGGACCACATTACTCAGATGATCCGCTACGAGATTCTTTCCGGCAGTATGAAACCGGGGGAGGAACTCGCGCAGGAGAGTATTGCGGAACAATTGGGGCTTTCTCGTATGCCGGTTCGTGAAGCGCTACAGGCCCTTGAGCAGGAAGGGTTTCTGGTGCGTTTGCCGAACCGTCATATGCAGGTATCACGGCTAGAACCTGACCACGTTAGTCATATTTTTCGAACGATAGCGGTGATGGCGACGGAGCTTTTTTCACTGGTGCCCGCAACGGTCGGAGAGTTGCTACGACCGCGTGCGCAAGAACTTGCTCATCCTGGTGATAAAGTGCGTGAACTGGCGTTCCATCAGGCGCTGATTTCTTATATTGATAACCGCTATCTGGAAAAGATTTATCAACAATTTCTGGATGGTTATATCTCCTATGTCATTCTGTATCTGAAAGAGGATAATCAGGAGTCGGCACCGGTTCTGAGCCGCCTTATGAATGCGATTACACAAGGCGATCGCGGTGAGATTGCGCAGGAAACACAGCGTTATTTCCTCTCTCTGGCGGAAATAATGCGTCAACACATGAAGGATTGGGAAAGTGCAGAAGCCTCGATTAGGGAAAATTAAGCTTCTTTCAGCGAAAGAGCAGGTCGCCGCGGTATTGCGTAAAGCCATACTGTCGCGAGATTTGGTTGAAGGGCAAGAAATTACCCTTGAAGGGATCGCCAGTATGGTCGGCGTGTCCAGCATGCCCGTGCGTGAAGCATTTCAGATTCTGGCGGCTGATGGGCTTATCAAAGTACGTCCCAACAAAGGAGCGGTTGTTCTGGGGATTAACGAGCAGACGATTCGCGAGCATTATGAGATTCGCGCCCTGCTGGAGAGTGAAGCGGTTGCCAAAGCTTCTCGCCCCGGAACCGATATTTCGCGCATTGCCGAAGTGCATTACTCAGCGGAAAAGGCGCTGGCGGAAAATAACTCCGCTGAATATTCCGACATGAACCAGGCTTTTCATATGGAAATATGGAACGCGGCGGGCAATGGGAAAATGAAGCTGTTGCTGAGCAACATGTGGAACGGACTCTCGATGGGCCATAAGGTCACCGAGGAGGAGTACGCCACCATTTCAATACGTGAGCACAAGGGCATCTTGCAGGCTCTGGAGCAGCACAACGAAGAGCTGGCGCGTCAGCGAATGCGGGAGCATATCATCCGTTCAATGGAAAACATGTTGACGCGCTATATCGCCGAGCCTTCCGCATAATTTAAACGCCTGTACGCTCGTGACAGGCGCTCTATCTATTCTTTTTGTTTATTAATAACGCTAAGTAACTGCTTTTTTGAGATTTTGATAAAGATCTCAATCCTGACGCTTTCCTGAAAAACGCATTGACTTACTCTTTGTATGGGAATAATTTCCATTACGTCAATATTGGATACAATATCATATATCGTTGATAGGATAATTATAAATATGGAACCCATTACCATCACCCTATGTTTACTGGTGTTCGCTATAGCAATGTTCGTGTGGGAGAAAATACCGCTCGCGGTCACTTCCATGGTGGTTTGCGTGGCGTTAGTCCTCACCGGCGTGCTGGACCTGAAGCAGGCGTTCGCTGGCTTTATCGACACCAACGTCATCCTCTTTGTTGCGATGTTTATCGTCGGCGGTGCGCTATTTGAAACCGGAATGGCGAATAAAGTGGGCGGCGTGATTACGCTCTTCGCAAAGACTGAAAAACAGCTGATTTTCACCATCATGGTGGTGGTCGGCGTGATGTCCGGTTTTCTCTCCAATACCGGTACCGCAGCGGTGCTGATTCCCGTTGTTATCGGCGTCGCGGCGAAATCTGGTTTTGCCCGTTCCCGCCTGCTGATGCCGCTGGTTTTCGCCGCTGCGCTTGGCGGCAACTTGTCCCTGATTGGCGCGCCGGGCAACCTGATTGCGCAATCGGCATTGCAGAATATCGGCAGCGGCTTTGGTTTCTTTGAATACGCTAAAGTGGGCCTGCCGATGCTGGTCTGCGGCATTATTTACTTCCTGACTATTGGCTATAAATTTCTTCCCAATAATCCGAACAGCGGTGAAGTTGGCAGCGTTGGCGAGCAGCGGGATTACAGCAATGTTCCACGCTGGAAGCAGATCCTGTCGCTGGTTGTCCTGATCGCCACGATCCTTGGCATGATTTTCGAAAAGCAGACCGGTATTAGCCTTGCAGTAGCTGGCTGTATCGGCGCGCTGGTGCTGGTCGTAACCGGCGTGCTCACTGAAAAACAGGCTTATAAAGCCATTGATTCACAAACTATTTTTATCTTCGGTGGCACTCTGGCGCTGGCGAAAGCTCTTGAGATGACCGGAGCAGGAAAACTGGTTGCGGATCACGTGATTGGCATGTTGGGCCAAAACTCTTCGCCGTTCATGCTGCTGGTGGTTGTTTTTGCGCTGTCCGTCATCATGACCAACTTTATGTCCAACACCGCTACCGTCGCGCTGCTGGTGCCGGTGAGCTTATCAATTGCTGCCGGCATGGGAGCCGACCCTCGCGCGGTATTGATGGCGACGGTTATCGGTAGCTCTTGCGCCTATGCTACACCAATCGGCATGCCAGCCAACATGATGGTGTTGTCGGCAGGCGGCTATAAGTTTGTTGACTACGCCAAGTCCGGCATTCCCCTAATTATCGTTTCAACCATTGTCAGCCTGATTCTGCTGCCAATCCTTTTCCCTTTTCATCCGTAATTAACGGAAGCTGTTCTGACTAAGGAGCATTTATGAGCAAAAGTGAACAGATATCCCATATGACCGACGTTATGGCCAAGTTTGTGGGATATACCGGCAAAGTTTTGCCTGATGATGTCACTGCAAAACTGGAAGATTTGCATAAGAAAGAGACCAGTAAACTGGCCGACGTCATCTTTACTACCATGATTGAGAACCAGCGTCTGGCGAAAGAGCTGGATCGACCTTCCTGCCAGGACACCGGTGTCATTCAGTTTCTGGTGGAGTGCGGGACAAACTTTCCGCTGATTGGCGAGCTGGAAGCGTTGTTGCGTGAGGCGGTGATCAAAGCAACTGTAGATTCTCCGCTGCGCCACAACAGCGTAGAAACTTTTGATGAATACAACACCGGTAAAAACGTTGGTAAAGGTACGCCGACGGTCTTCTGGGAGATCGTTCCCAATTCCGATCAGTGCAGCATTTATACCTATATGGCGGGCGGCGGTTGTTCTCTGCCGGGGAAAGCGATGGTGCTGATGCCGGGTGCAGGCTATGAAGGTGTGACCCGCTTTGTACTGGATGTGATGACCAGCTACGGCCTCAACGCTTGTCCGCCGCTGCTGGTTGGCGTGGGCGTAGCGACCTCTGTTGAAACAGCGGCACTGCTATCGAAAAAAGCGCTGATGCGTCCGATCGGTTCGCATAACGAGAATGAGCGTGCAGCCTCGCTGGAAAAAATGCTGGAAGACGGCATTAACAAAATTGGCCTGGGGCCGCAGGGGATGTCCGGTAATACCTCCGTTATGGGCGTGAATATTGAAAACACCGCACGTCATCCTTCCACCATCGGCGTGGCGGTAAACGTCGGCTGCTGGTCGCACCGTAAAGGGCACATCGTTTTCGATAAAGATTTGAATTACACCATTACGTCTCACAGCGGAGTGAATTTCTGATGACTAAAAAAATCCTGACTACGCCAATTAAAGATGAAGATTTAGCAGATATTAAGGCTGGCGATATTATTTATCTCAACGGTCATATTGTTACCTGCCGTGACGTAGCCCATCGCCGTTTAATTGAAGGTGGTCGCGAGCTTCCGGTAGATGTTCGCGGCGGCGCTATTTTACACGCTGGCCCAATTGTCCGCCCAATTAAAGGCGAAGACGATAAGTTTGAAATGGTCTCCGTTGGACCAACCACCAGCATGCGGATGGAGAAATTCGAAAAAGAATTTATTGCGCAGACTGGCGTGAAATTAATTGTGGGTAAAGGCGGAATGGGCAAAGGCACGGAAGAGGGCTGTGCTGAACACAAAGCGCTGCACTGCGTATTCCCGGCCGGTTGTGCGGTTGTAGCCGCCGTGTGCGTGGAAGAAATTGAAGATGCCCAGTGGCGCGATCTGGGGATGCCGGAAACGCTGTGGGTCAGTCGGGTAAAAGAATTTGGCCCGCTGATTGTTTCTATTGATACCCATGGGAATAATCTGTTTGAACAGAACAAAATTATTTTTAACCAGCGTAAAGAGATCGTCGCTGATGAAATATGCCAGAACGTAAGTTTCATCAAATAAACCTGATTACGTAAATTGCACGATAATGGTGGTAATACGTTATGACGATAATAATAACCAAGGGTTCTGGCCGGGGGCGGCTCAGGGAAATCCACTCTTATTATTTCATCGTCATAAATAACACCATTATCGTGCCTCCTGCCTGAAGGCTATTTTATGACTGATGCAGCTCTGCTATTAGGTGAAGGTTTCACCCTGATGTTCCTCGGCATGGGATTCGTGCTGGCGTTTCTGTTCCTGCTGATTTTCGCCATCCGCGGCATGTCCGCCGCCGTCAACCGCTTCTTCCCCGAACCGGTCCCGGTACCGAAGGCGGCACCTGCCGCCGC
>NZ_CABGGS010000011.1 GCF_902158555.1 Klebsiella spallanzanii
GGGCTGGTGGTGTAACTCAGGGTGCCCTGGGCATGGGCGCCGTGACTGCGCACCGCCTGCAGGGCCGCCTTCATATTGCGCGGGTCGTTCATGGCGTCGAAGACGCGGAACACGTCCATGCCGTTTTTGACGGCACGCTCAGTGAAGCGCTCCACCACGTCATCGGCGTAGTGGCGGTAGCCGAGCAGATTCTGGCCGCGCAGCAGCATCTGCAGGGGGGTCTTCGGCATGGCCTTTTTGAGTTCGCGCAGGCGGACCCACGGGTCTTCGCCGAGAAAGCGGATGCAGGCGTCAAAGGTGGCGCCGCCCCAGCATTCGAGGGAGCCGTAGCCCACGTCGTCGAGCTGAGCGGCAATCGGCAGCATATCGTCAAGGCGCAGGCGGGTGGCGAACAGGGACTGGTGGGCGTCGCGCAGGACGACATCGGTAATGGCAACGGTCATGGATTCCTCCGTGAATTAAGGGTTAAGTCGGCGATGGTGGTGGATAGCGGCGGCAATCACCGGCTTTAAGCGGGCGAAGTCGTCCGCGGGCGCGGCGGCGGCAGGTGCCGCCTTCGGTACCGGGACCGGTTCGGGGAAGAAGCGGTTGACGGCGGCGGACATGCCGCGGATGGCGAAAATCAGCAGGAACAGAAACGCCAGCACGAATCCCATGCCGAGAAACATCAGGGTGAAGCCTTCACCCAGCAGTACAGTATTGTCAGTCATTGACTCTCCTCTTCGTGAAAGTGTGAAAGAAACCAGGTCAACATCAGCAAATCAGCGCTGCCGCCGGGGCTGAGGTTGCGGGAAATACAGAGATCGTCGAGCTGCTGTAATAAGGAGAGGTTCTCGGGCGAACGGATCCCTCCGACGTTGAGCAACTGCTGCGTCTGACGCTGTAGCCAGTGCAACCCTTTGATGCCGCCGCGTGAGGCGACGCAGGTATCGTCGTTGCGCGACATAATGAGCAGCAGGGTATTAAGCAGCGCCAGTTCTTCGCTCAGTCCCTCTCGGCGCAGCTGACGATAGCGGGGCAGAGCGTGGTCGATGACCAGCGGGTATCCCGCCTGCGCCTCGCCGCGCGCGCCGGTCAGGCCAAAGGTAATAAACAGTCGCTGCCCGGCGGTCAGCGGCGTCAGGCCGCGAAGCTCCACCAGCTCGCGTTCAACGATGCCGTGGCAAAATTTGGCAACGGTTGCCGCCAGTGCGTTGGGGGTGAGCGGTTGCCCCAAAGCCTCGTGGCGCCCCAGCGCTGCGCAAAACAGCCCGAGCGTAAAGATGGCGCCTTTATGTGTGTTGATACCTCCCGTTGCCTGCAACATTTTCGTCTCGCAGCGCAGGCCGATGGGCTTCAGGCGAGCCAGAACGCCGTGGGTATCGAGCGCTGCGCTGGCAATTCCCTCGTCGACAAACTGAGGGAGAATACGGGTGATAGCGTTGGCGCTACGCAGAAAATCAGGCAGCGCCATATCCTGATGAGCGCCGGTATTTCTGCCGTCAACCAGGCCGGGTTTAGGCGTCAGCCGGGCTTCCGTTTGCATCGCCCGGCAGGCCAGCCGGGCGTAATAGCGGCTGCGGTAAGCCTGCGGCAGTTTTTCCTGACGCGCGATGGGCGCGCCCCAGGATTCGAGAGGCATCGTTCGCATCATTAATCGCGAACCTGATAAACGACGTCGATCACCGAACCGTCCCGATAGCGCACTATGGCGATGGGTTTATCAGTGAAGGCGATCGGCTGCGGTTCGTCCGTCAGCTGGCGCGCGCGGTCGCACAACCATTCTACGGTGACGGTTTTCAGCCCGGCGGCCTGGAGACGCTTCGCCAGCTCGGGCCGCGCCGGATTGACCGCCACGCCGTGGTCGGTCACCAGCACATCCACGCTGGAGCCGGGGGTGATGCGGGTCAGTACCTTATCGACAACGGTCGGAATGCGTCCGCGCACCAGCGGAGCGACGATTATCGACAGCGCCGAGCCCACCGCCGTGTCGCAGTGTCCACCTGATGCTCCGCGCAGCACGCCGTCCGAGCCGGTCAGCACGTTAACGTTAAAGCCGGTGTCGATTTCCAGCGCGCTCAGCACCACCACGTCCAGTTTGTTAACCGACGCGCCTTTGGAGCTGAAGTTGGCGTATTCGTTGGCGCTGATTTCGATATGATTTGGGTTACGCGCCAGCGAGCGTGCGGCGACGCTATCAAACCCCTGTACGTCAAGCAGGCGACGGATGTAGCCCTCTTCATGCAGGCCAACGATGGTGGCGGTAATGCCGCCCAGCGCAAAATCGGCACGGATATTTTTGCGGCGCATTTTTTCGCCGAGGAAGCGGGTCACCGCCAGCGCCGCGCCGCCGGTACCGGTTTGCAGCGAGAAGCCTTCGCGGAAATATCCTGAAGCCTCAATCACCTGCGCGGCGTTCTGCGCAATTTGCAGCTCGCGCGGGTTGGAGGTCATGCGGGTCGCATCGGCACCAATTTTTTCTGCGTCACCCACGCATTCCACCTGAACCACCAGATCGACCTGATCCTGCCTGATACTCGCCGGGTGGTGCGGGTAGGGCAGGATATCTTCCGTCAGCAGGATCACCTGATCCGCGTGCTGCGCATCAACCATCGCATAGCCGAGCGAGCCGCAGGTGGCATTGCCGGTATAGCCGTTGGCGTTGCCCATGTCGTCGCAGGCCGGAACGCCGAGGAAGGCGACATCGATGTTCAGCTCACCGCTTTTCACCAGATGGGCGCGGCCGCCGTGGGAGTGAATTTGCACCGGGTTCGCCATCAGCCCGCGGGAAATCTCTTCCGCCAGCGGGCCGCGCAGCCCGGAGGTATAAACCTGGCTCACTACACCGTTGCGAATATGGCCGATCAGCGGCGCATGGCAGGCGCTCAGGGAGCTGGAGGCTAAAGTGAGATTTTTAAAACCCATTGCCGCCAGTTGGTCCATCACCAGATTCAGCGTCAGGTCGCCGCCGCGAAAGGCGTGATGGAAGGAGATGGTCATGCCGTCGCGCAGTCCGCTGCGGCGCACGGCCTCTTCCAGCGAGGCGCAGGTTTTGGCCCGACGCTGCTGGCGCTGGGTCTGTTTGTCGGTATCGGCAAATGGCATCAGTTCACCGATGATGTGGGATAAGTCTTGAGTGTGGTTCATGGCGGTATTACTCCTCACGGACGCCGGAAAGTTCAGCGCGGGACAGCACCAGGTGGGCGCGAGCGATAATCGGGCTGTCGATCATCTTGCCGTTGAGAGAGACGACGCCCAGGCCTTCGCGTTCAGCGGCCTCTGCCGCTTCAACCACGCGCTTAGCGTGATCGACATCTTTTTGCGTCGGGGCGTAGAGGTTATGCAGCAAGGTAATTTGCCGCGGATTGACCAGCGATTTGCCGTCAAAGCCGAGCTGTTTGATATGCGCGGCTTCGTGCAGGAAGCCCTCTTCGTTGTTGGCGTCGCTGTAGACGGTATCAAACGCCTGGATCCCCGCCGCGCGCGCCGCCTGCAGGATGGTACAGCGGGCAAACAGCAGCTCGATGCCGTCAGCGGAGCGTTCGGTACGGATATCGCGCACGTAATCTTCCGCGCCCAGCGCGATGCCGATTAAGCGCGGCGAGGCCAGGGCGATAGCCGGAGCCTGCAGGATGCCTTTTGCCGATTCAATCGCCGCCAGCATGCCGGTGCTGCCGGGCTTGCGTCCGCATTCCAGTTCGATGCGGGCAATCTCTTTTTCCATCGCAATAACATCATCTGCGGTGTCGGTTTTCGGCAGGCGGACGATATCGACCCCGGCGCGCACCACGGCTTCCAGGTCATCGATGCCCCATTGCGAATCCAGGGCGTTGACGCGAACGATGGTTTCGATATCGCGATAAAGCGGGTGCTGAAGAGCGTGGTAAACCAGGCGGCGGGCGGCGTCTTTTTCGCGAACGGCCACGGCGTCTTCCAGGTCGAACATCAGTGCATCAGCGGGATAGATAAACGCGTTACTCAGCATGGCGGCATTCGCGCCGGGGACGAACAGCATGCTGCGGCGCAGGCGGTTTTTACGTTCTGGCGTCATTATTTTTCTCCCCAGGCGGTAGTCAGCGCGCCAGCGCGCATCAGAGCGGTTTCCAGACGCGCGCGCAGCACGCAGTCCAGCGCACCTTTGTCGTCAACAATCACGACGACGCCGCGAATCATATGCTGCTGCAAGACGGCATTCAGGGTGGCGCGAATGGCGTCGCCAAACTGTTTTTGTACCGAACTGGTGATTTCAATTTCCGGCGGTAGCTCGGGAGCCAGCGGTTCGATGCGGATCAATGCATCGCTGGACTCCAGAGTCCCGGCCACGGCGGGGACAATCTGTTTCATAATGCTCCTGTGGGGGTCTTGATCGTGTTCGCCAGAGCAGTGTTCTGCTGGCGTTTCAGATAACGTAGGGTGGTGTCAGGTACCAACGGGGCGACCTCGGTTAAACGATTCTGCTGTAGCAGGCGGCGGACCCGGGAGGCGGAAACGGGCGTGCCTTGCCATTGCAGCCGCGAGATCTCAACAAGTTCCAGCGGCGCGAAAGGCAGTTCTGATGTGCTTAACCAATGGCGCATATCCTGGTTATAGCGGGCGGTAATCGGGCAGAACGGTTCGTTCCCGACAATGCGGTGCGTGATACCCAATACCGGGGCGATATATTGACGAAAAAGCGTGATGTCGATTTGCGTGTAACAGCGTTCGACGAGCGCCTGCTCTTTCAGGAAATAGGCCGGAAAAGTGGCGCGTGAAATCATATATTGCGAGCCGGGATGCACCGTCAGTTTCGCGATACCCTGCGTTGCGTCACGTACCAGCGCGAGGCGGTCGGCAAACGGAAACTGGGCGGCATCTTCATTGACCAGAAACAGGTGTAGCCAGTCAAAATGGGTCGAGGCATAGCGAATAAGGTGCAGATGGCCGTTGGTGAACGGATTGGCGTTCATCACGATGGCGGCAATGCGCTTGCCGGGATTACGCCATTGCGCCAGTTGTTGTAAATAACGTGTCAGGTGCGAGCCGCTATTTTCCATTAACACCATGCAGTCAGGAATAGAAACCAGCGTGGTGAAACCGCAATGGCGAAATAGATGCTCGTTATGGCTACGGGTATAAACGAATAATGTGCTGTTGCCGCCCTCTATGGCGATATTAATCAGTTCGGTGACCAGCTTGAGCAATACGCCCTGGCCGCGGAGCTGCGGGGAAATAGCGACGCATTTAATGATTTCGCCATCTACCCCGCCGCAGGCGACGATATTCCCCTGCTGGCGAAGTACCACAAAATTGGCAATATGAGGATCGATATCCAGATTATTAGCCTGAAGAAAATGAGCCACTTCGGCTATTTTAGTAGCGTGCTTGTGGTTCACTCTGCTCATTATCGTGGTGGCGTCCATTATCGACCCTCTTTTGCCTTAATTAAAAAAATATCATCATGATGGCGACGCTGATAAGCGCGAAAATGACGCACATCGGCACCGCTTTAAATAAAAGCGTGGGAAACAGTTCATTACGCTCCTTGTCCTCTGAGCACGAACCCAGCAGCAAACTACCGCCAGAAGAGAACGGTGATATTGCCGTTGCCTGTGCGCCAATAACCGTGGCAGTAAATAGCACCATGGCGTTAATACCGGTGGAGGCCGCAATTGACGGAATAATCGGGAATAGGGCCGGACAGACGACGCCGAGGGTACTGCTGAAGAATGACATCATGCCGCCGATAATCGCCAGTGCGAAGGGAACAACGGTCGCAGGCAGGCTTGAGCCTACCCAGCTCGCCAGCATATCGATGGTCCCGGCTTTGATGGCGATCTGAATCAGCATCCCGACGCCGCAGATCATGATCAGCGTGTTCCATGGCACCAGGGCAATGGCTTTTTTCTCATCGCCAAGCTTGAGGAACAGAGAGATAACGGCAAACACAATCGAGACCAGGCCAACATCGACTCTGGCATTGATAAATTTGATGTTAGCGGAGTCCGGCATGATGAGATGCATTACCGGGAACGCCAGAACCACCACCAGCATGGCAAAGATAAGCAGCAGGTTTAGTTTTTGTTTGCTATCGAACGCGTCCGGTTTTTCAACCTGCAATGAGCCGGTAACGCCATTATTTCCCCGGTTAGTCAGGAAGATTAACAGTAAGATAATAACTATCGGCAAGAGGAAAGAAACCAGAAAAATAGAGGACGCGTAGATAAAGGAGTTTGCGTTATAGCCTGCGCTATCGATAAGTCCGCGAAATACGACACCGCTGGCGCTGGTCATAAAATTCGCCCCGCCCAGGGCGCCATAGTTGACGGCGACGGCAGCAACCAGCTTATTCATCCCCGTTTTGCGGCACAAAAGCAGCGTCAACGGCGCGAAAAAGGCGAGAACGGTAAAGAAACCCGCCCCCAGGCTGGCGACAAAAGTAGCAGCAAAGTAAATGACCAATGGCAAAAATTTAGGGAAGTGGCGGCATAAATAAAGTAAATACATTGCCAGCTTTTCTAATGTGCCATTAATTAACGCAAAGTTATAAAAAAGTGAAACGGCAAAAATAACAAAGAAAATACTGATTGGCCATGTTTTGATAACTTCCCCGGCCTTCATATCCAGCAGGAAACAACCTATAAGGTAGGCGAATGCAATGGCGAATAAACCGGTGTTTATCTTTGTCCTGTAGCCTAATGCAATCGAGATAACAATAGAGAGTATTACTATCATGCTGATGTTCATGATAAGTCCTTTTACCGTGTTATCGGCAACGGGTAATAGCCGAATAACGGGTCTGATATCGGTTTTTATTCATATATTTTGTGAATGACAGCAATGCGCACAGTTTTATTCAAAATATATGTTATTGTAATGATATGTGTTGTATTGCTTTTGGGTTAATACTTACCCATTAATTAACTCTGTAGCGCTCAGGCCAAAGATGTTATCGCGTTGAATATTAGTTAATTCCCAGTTATAGATTTCTTCTATTGCTTTCGTATAGGTCATACTGTCTTCGTAGCGCGTATGCGGCCAATCGCTGCCCCATAATAAGCGTTCAGGACCAAAGTGTTTTAATAGTAGTGGAACTAGCATTTTCGTATTGTCTGTCGGCTTTTCCTCACTACCGTTTCGATAACTGGCGGAGATTTTTACCCATATTTTACCGGTTTCCGCATGCTTAAGAAGATAAACAAACCCCGGATCTTGCTCTTTTTGCACAGGCAGGCCAAAGTGGTCAATAACAATTTTTACGTCGGCGGCGAGCAGTACGCCAAGCAGAGGGACTAAATCCGCAATCGGGCGATGAAGTTCAATATGCCAGCCAAGCGCTTTAATATTGCGCAGATGCTGCTGCCAGACCGGTGCCGTTAAATCCGGCAGATCCTGACCAATAAGATTCAAACGTACACCGATAATGCCCTGTTGTTTTAGCGCTTCCATCGCGCTTAATGGCGTATTCGGATCGATAACCGCAACGCCATAAAAACGGTCCGGCGACTGGCGAATCGCTTCCAGCATATAGCTATTATCAGTACCCAGAAAACTGGGCTGGATCAGGATCGCCTTATCGACATGATGGCGATCGAGTTGAGCAAGGTATTGCGCCGGAGTCGCATCATACTCTGGCACATAGCGACAATGCTCTGCCAGCGGCAAACCGGTGGTAAAAACATGAGCATGAGTATCAAAATGCATCTAAATTTTATCCTTTTTCAGTGAGATAACGATAAAATGATTGTCACTGGCCCTGTGCAGAGCCAGAATGTCCAACCTTATGTTGAATAGTTGACTACTCAACTTTAAGTTGACTATACAACCTGGCAAAAAGAGATACTCCAACATGGCTCACGTTTTACCGATCTACGTGCAGATCCAGGAACAGCTTCGCAGCGGCATTAAGCGGGGTGATTATCCGCCTGGCCACAAGCTGCCGTCTGAGAATGAACTGGCCCAACAGTTTTCCACCACCCGCGCCACCGTGGTTCATGCTATGCACGGCTTATTAAGCGAAGGGCTTATTGAGCGCGTGCGCGGCAAAGGAACGTTCGTCAAAACCGTGCCGATTGTCACCCGCGTCAGAAAACAAGAACTTGGCTTTTTTGAGAAAGACTTGCAGGAAAGTAATCTTTCTATTCAGTACCAGGTTTTCTTCTTTGGCGAAGTCCCGTCAACCCCGGCTTTACTGGCGCATTTACAGCTTAATCCCGGCGCGAAAATATACCGTCTCGTCCGTTTACGCCTGATCGACGGAAAACCGCTGGCGGTCGAAATTCGCTATCTTGATGCCGAAATAGCGGCCAATATTGCCGTTGCTTCGCTGGAAACGTTGGCGTTACAGACGCTATTTGAACAACAACTGGGCATTATTATTCATACCATTCATAACCAGGTTCGCGTTGCTCTGCCGGGGCAAGAAGTGGCAAAATTTCTGGATATTAAACGCAGCCGACCGGTGATGGTGCGTCAACATACTTGCCTGGCAGGCGATGACAAACTGATCCTGTGGGGCGAAACCTGGTATCGCGAAGAATATGAATTCCAGTACAGCACCTATCGGGATAAATAATGTTCTGACTTGCAACGCAGGGTGCCATAATTAAGTTAATAAAACCAATGCCTTTAATAAGGCTATTAATAAAAGAACTGCATTAATTGTTGTTTAAGATTCAGCTCAGGTGATGATTTGCTCGGATCATAAACGTGCATTTATGATCCGAGCGGGGGGAATCATTTAGCCGTGGGTTTGAAAAATCACTTCAGCGGCTTTCTGCGCATAGCTATCAAGACGATCGAATTGCAGATAATGATAAACGCGCTTATCTATCTTTTCTGCGAGGGCAAAATACTCTTCCGGCTGTGGAAGTTTACCGAGCCGTGCGGTAACCGCCGCCAGCTCCGCCGAGGCCAGGTAGACGTTGGCTCCGGCCCCGAGACGGTTGGGGAAGTTGCGCGTGGAGGTGGAAACCACCGTCGCGCCATCCGCTACTCGCGCCTGATTCCCCATGCACAGCGAGCAGCCGGGGATTTCAATACGCGCCCCGCGCTGGCCGAATACGCTGAACCAGCCCTCATCTTTTAGCGTGTTGGCGTCCATCTTCGTGGGCGGCGTGATCCACAGACGTACCGGAAGCTGACCTTTGTGGGCGCTGAACACTTCGCCGACCGCGCGGAAGTGGCCAATATTGGTCATGCAGGAACCGATAAACACCTCATCTATAGGATGGCCCGCGACGGCGGATAGCGGCCTGACATCATCCGGGTCGTTCGGCGCGCACAGCAGCGGTTCGCGGATCTCGTTGAGATCGATATCGATCGTCGCGGCGTATTCCGCGTCGGCATCGGCTGCCAGCAACTGCGGATCGGCCAACCAGTTTTCCATCGCCAGAATACGGCGCTCCAGCGTCTCGCGATCGCCATAGCCTTCGGCGATCAGCCACTTCAGCAGCACAATATTGCCTTTGATACCGTCGATAACCGGCGCGCTATTGAGCTTTATGGTGCATCCTGCCGCCGAGCGCTCGGCGGTGGCGGCGGTGAGTTCAAATGCCTGTTCGACGCTGAGATCCGCCAGCCCTTCGATTTCCAGGATGCGTCCGGAGAAGATGTTTTTCTTGTCCTTCTTCTCGACGGTCAGCAGACCCTGCTTGCTGGCGTAGTACGGAATCGCGTGGACCAGATCGCGCAAGGTGATGCCGGGGCGCATGTTGCCGTGGAAGCGCACGCGTACCGATTCCGGCATATCCAGCGGCATGACGCCGGTGGCGGCGGCGAAAGCTACCAGACCGGAGCCTGCCGGCAGGGATAAACCGATCGGGAAGCGGGTATGGGAGTCGCCGCCGGTTCCGACGGTATCCGGTAGTACCATGCGGTTGAGCCATGAATGGATCACGCCATCGCCTGGGCGTAGCGACACGCCGCCGCGTTCGCGCATAAAGTCCGCCAGGGTCTGGTGCGTCTGGACATCCACCTGCTTTGGATAGGCGGCGGTGTGGCAGAAAGACTGCATCACCAGATCGGTGGAAAAGCGCAGACAGGCAAGGTCCTTAAGCTCGTCGCGGGTCATCGGCCCGCTGGTATCGGGCGATCCGATGGAGGTGATTTTCGGTTCGCAGTAGGTTCCTGGGCGAATTCCTGCCACGCCGCAGGCACGGCCAACGATCTTTTGCGCCAGCGAGAAGCCGCGTGAACTCTCCTGCTCCGCATGGGCCTGGCGGAAAACATCGCTTTGCGGCAGGTTAAGCGCCTGGCGGGCTTTGGCCGTTAACGCGCGGCCGATAATCAGCGGAATACGCCCTCCGGCGCGGGCTTCATCAAGCAGCACGTCCGTTTTCAGCGTGAAGTTCGCTAACAGCACATCATTGTCGTGACGACGTATCTCGCCCTGCCAGGGATATACGTCGATGACGTCGCCCATATTCAACTGGCTGACATCCGCTTCAATCGGCAGCGCGCCGGAGTCCTCCATGGTGTTGAAGAAAATCGGCGCAATTTTGCCGCCGATAACCATACCGCCGCCGCGTTTGTTCGGTACGTATGGGATATCTTCTCCCATAAACCACAGTACCGAGTTGGCGGCGGATTTACGTGAAGAACCTGTGCCGACCGTATCGCCGACGTAAACCAGCGGAAAACCCTGTTCTTTGAGCTGGGCGATTTTTTGCAGCGGGCCGATAACGCCAGGTTGGTCCGGCTCAATGCCTTCGTGCGGGTTTTTCAGCATGGTGAGCGCGTGCAGCGGAATATCCGGGCGCGACCAGACGTCCTGCGCCGGTGAGAGGTCATCGGTATTGGTTTCGCCCGGCACTTTAAAGACGCTAACCGTGATTTTTTCGGCAACGGCAGGGCGTTTTAAGAACCATTCTGCATCGGCCCAGGCGCGCATGACCTGCTGAGCATGGCGGTTGCCCGCGGCGGCTTTGGTTTCCACGAGCTGGAAGTTATCAAATATCAGCAAGGTGTAGGAGAGGGCGGCGACGGCGGCAGAGGCTAATTCGGGGTTATCTAATGCGGCGATCAGCGGCGGAATATTGTAGCCGCCGAGCATGGTGCCCAGCAGGGTAATCGCCTGCTCTTTGCCGATAAGCGGCGAAACGGCTTTGCCCTCGGCAAGCGCCGTCAGAAAATCGGCTTTCACTTTCGCGGCATCATCGACGCCGGGCGGGACGCGATTAACAAAAAGGTCGTATAAAAACGCCTCTTCGCCGACGGGAGGGTGTTGCAGCAGCTCGGTGAGTTTTTGTACCTGCCCGGCATCCAGCGGTTTGGCGACAAGCCCTTCTGCGGCGCGGGCAGACTGATGTTGGCGGTATTCTTCCAGCACGATCGTCATCCTTTTATCTTGGGTGATAAGCCCGGCGAAAGCGGTTTCGCCGGGACTTTGGTGTGCCTTAAGCCTGTCTGGCTAAGGTTTCCAGCAGGTAGTCGGTGAATTCCGCCGCGCTGGCGTCTTTGGTGTAGGTGGTGACGACTTTTTTGCGTTCGGTGACGGTGCACTGGAGCAACGCTTTGCTGAGCTGGCGGCTCTTCTCGCCGTAGCCGATGTGCGCCAGCAGCATGCCGACGGCGCGGATCAGGCTGCACGGATCGGCATACTCGCCGCGTCCTTCGCTGACCAGACCCGGCGCGGTGCCGTGGATCGCTTCGAACATCGCATAGCGGCTACCAATGTTAGCCGAAGAGGCCGTGCCCAGCCCGCCCTGAAGCTCGGCGGCGATGTCGGTGACGATGTCGCCGTACAGGTTCGGCAGGACGAAAACCTGAAGCCCTTTGCAGAAGGCCTCATCGCCCATGCGTGCGCACATGGCATCGACCAGACGATCCTGCACTTCGATATCAGGGTAATGTTCTGCGCCGACTTTGCGTACGCCCTGCAGGAAGTTGCCGTCCGCCAGCTTAACGATATTGGACTTGGTGATCACCGTGACGTTGGTTTTGCCGTTCTTCCTGGCAAACTCGAACGCCTGACGGGCGATACGCTCGGTGCCCGGCGTGGTCTGGACTTTGAAGTCCACGGCCAGATCGTCAGTCACCTGGATGCCTTTGTTGCCCCAGATATACTCGCCTTCAATGTTTTCGCGGAAGAACGTCCAGTCGATATTTTTCTCCGGGATCGAGACCGGGCGTACCGCGGCAAACAGATCCAGCGAGCGGCGCAGCAGGCTATTCGCGCTGACCATGTTCGGCCACTCTTCGCCCGGACGCGGGGTCACCATTGGGCCTTTCAGCAGCACGTCGCACTGTTTAACCTGCTCCAGCACGTTATCAGGCAGGCTCTGGCCCAGGCGCGCGCGGTCTTCGATGGTCATGCCGCTGACCGGACGCAGCTCCAGTTTACCGGCGGCGATTTCATCTTTTGCCAGAAATTCCAGTACCCGCAACGCCTGTTTCATAATGATCGGACCGATGCCGTCGCCGGGCAGGATCCCGACGACGATACGTTCCAGCTGCGAAAAGTCTTTCGCTTCCCCAGCCTGCTTCATCGCTTCAATGCGCGCCAGTTCTGAGGTAATTAACTCGGCGAATTTTGCCTGAGCTTCTTCGATAAACGTCATAACAACTCCATAGATTTACTGATTGTTGCGAGCTTTGTTGTAGTTAATCAGGCAGCCTGCCTTAATAATTTCCCGTTCATCTTTGGTGACCGGCGCCATCGTCAGCTCAATCTCCTGCACCTGGCCGTCCTGGCGAATAACGAAGGCCTGGAAGGTGCGCGAGTCGGCATCCAGCGCGGCGCGAATGCCGGGAACGAAAATAGCGTCACCCACGTCAAAGGTCGGTTCACCTACCATCTGGAACGGCAGCATTCCCCAGTTGATGACGTTTGAGCGGTAGCGTTTGGTGGCGTATTCCTCGGCGATGTTCGCCAGGCCGCCCAGCACGCGCTGGCAGCTTGCCGCTTGTTCGCGGGCGGAGCCGTCGCCGGGCTTCACGGCGTAAATCATGCTGCCGATCTCTACGTCCAGCGGTTTAATCTCCGCGAATCCTGGAATGGACTGGATTTGGGCGAACACCGGCTGTAGCTCTTCGGGGATTTTTCCCTGCGCACGGGTTCTCTCCAGCGCATGGACCACCTTGCTGCGGCTGACGTATTGCGGGTCGCGGCGGGACAGGGTGAATTCGGCCAGCCCCAGCGGGTTGGAACGGTAGGATGAGGTTTCACCGGATGGGATCAGTTCATCGGTGGTGGTTACCGGGTCCATGATGCGCGAGACAACCTTTAACAGAATGTTGTCGTGAAGCTGCTCCATTTCCGGCCAGTCTTTGATGTTCGGGCCGTAAACCAGTTCGGCATCGTTGAGCTTCTGGTGGGTGCCGATGTAGACGCGGCTGTGGTACGGGGTCGGATCGAAGTCGTATTCCGGGACTTCAACCGGCGGTAAATCGGTGGATGGCGTAAGCAGGCCGCCGTTTGCCGCCGTGGCGGCGATTGAGCGGGCGTCCATCAGCGCGACGGCGGACATCTGGCCTACGCCCGGCTTGGAGCCTTCGCGGTTCGGGAAGTTACGCGTGGTGTGGCGGATACTCAGCCCGTCGTGGCAAGGGGTGTCGCCCGCGCCGAAGCAAGGGCCGCAGAAGGCGGTACGGATAATCGCGCCTGCCGCCATCAGATCGGCAATCACGCCTTTCTTCACCAGATCCATAAACACCGGCTGGGAAGAAGGGTAGACCGCCAGCGAGAAGGCATCGTTGCCGCAGCTCTTACCGCGCAGCATCTGCGCCGCAGCATAGACGTTGGAGTAGTTGCCGCCCGCGCAGCCGGCGATGATGCCTTGTTGAACCCGCAGTTTGCCGTTTTCCACATGTTTTAACAGCGAGAACGGGATCTGCTCCCCGGCGATGTGTTTGGCTTCTTGATCGACGCTGTGCAGGATGTCGGTCAGGTTGTCGTTCAGCGCGTCAATGGTGTAGACGTTGCTCGGGTGGAACGGCAGGGCGATCATCGGTTTGATGGCGCTTAAATCGACATGTACGCAGCCGTCATAGTATGCAACATCGGCCGGATCCAGGCGCTGATAGGCTTCCGGGCGGCCATGCTTCGCCAGGAAGCAGTGGGTGTCGGCATCGGTACGCCAGATGGAGCTGAGGCAGGTGGTTTCCGTGGTCATCACGTCGATGCCGTTACGATAATCGGTATCCATGGTGGAGACGCCCGGTCCGACGAACTCCATCACTTTGTTTTTCACGTAGCCTTTCTCGAAGACCGCGCCGATGATCGCCAGCGCCACGTCGTGCGGCCCGATGCCCGGCTGCGGTTTGCCAGTCAGATGAATCGCGATGACGCCCGGATAAGCCACGTCATAGGTGTCGTTAAGCAATTGCTTGACCAGCTCGCCGCCACCTTCGCCGATCGCCATCGTTCCCAGCGCGCCGTAGCGGGTATGGCTGTCGGAACCGAGGATCATCTTGCCGCCGCCGGCCATCATTTCGCGCATATACTGGTGGATAACCGCCAGATGCGGGGGAACGTAGGTGCCGCCATATTTTTTCGCCGCTGACAGGCCGAACATATGGTCATCGCTGTTAATGGTGCCGCCGACGGCGCACAGCGAGTTATGGCAGTTGGTCAGCACATAAGGGATCGGGAAGTAGGTCATGCCGGACGCTTTTGCCGTCTGCACAATGCCGACAAAGGTGATGTCGTGGGAGGTGAGGGCATCAAACTTCAGCTTGAGCTGTGACATATCGCCGGAGGTGTTGTGCGCGTTGAGGATTGACCATGAGATGGTGCCTTTTTGCGCTTCGGCTTTGTTCAGAGATGCCGGGGCGTTTTTCTCTTCAACCACTTCGGTGCCGTTCAGCAGGTAAACCCCGCCATCGGAAAGCTTGATCATAATTGTTCCTTTTATAATTTGGTTAATTCGCTCACGTTGCGGCTGGATTTAGTCGCGGATGTACACCATGCCGTCCATAATTCTGCGGGCCGTTCTCTGTACGGCGACGCCGGGCACGTCCGTGCTATCGCCGTTTTGCACCAGCGACGGATACATTTTCATGACTCCGCTGGGGTGCCCGATGCGTACGCCCTGGTTCCAGTCGTCGACGGTGACGATGCGCTGCACCAGGCTGCCGGGAAGAAACGCCGCCACGCTAATGGCGCTGGCGGAGGTGAGAGGGCAGGCTTTGTGGCATTTGAAAACGGAAATCACGCGGGCGCATAAATCCATTTCCTGCTGCTGGGTTGGCTGGCCGGAAATATCCGCATAGCTTGTCGGCGTGGTGACCATACCGACTTTAGGCACCGCCGGGCTGTTGTCGCGCGCGTCGTCGAGATCTTGGGCGAAGCCCATCAGGCAGGCCGCAGTACCGCGAATTTTTTCCAGCAGGTCGCTGACGGCCTGATTCTGGTTGATGTCATCCGGCAATTCGCTGCCCGTCAGGCCGATATCTTCCGCGCGCACCAGCACCATCGGGTTGCTGATGTCGAGGATCGTGGCTTCAATGTCGCCGTGGCCGGGGATAGATAAAACATCGAGAGTATTGCCGGTTGGCAGCAACGTGCCGGTTTTCGAACCGGCTGGATTGAGGAAATTGACTTTCAGTTCTGCGCAGGTGCCGTCAACGCCGGCAATCTGGCAATCGCCGTCCAGCGCGAAGGTGTTGTTTTCGCACGGCACGGTGATATCAATGCGTTTTCCGGTATTGTGGTTGAGCATTCTGACCGTGGCGATGGGCTCAACGGCCGGGATCAGACCTTCTTCAATCGCGTAGGGGCCGACCGCAGCGGTCATATTGCCGCAGTTGGATTTGTAGTCGACCTGGCTTTTGCCAACGATAACCTGGCCGACAAGGTACTCCACATCCACGTCAGGCAGTTCGCTTTTCCAGACGATGACGATTTTATTATTGGAGGAAACCGTACCGCCCATACCGTCAATTTGTTTCGGGTCGGGGTCGCCCATCGCCTGTAGAAAGATATGATCCCACTGGCCGCGATCGGCAGGCAGATCGTCTTTTAAAAACATGCAGCCTTTACTGGTGCCGCCGCGCATAAAGACCGTTCTGAATTTTCTCATAGGGGTTCCTGAGGGGCTAAATTTTAATCATCCAATTGAGACTCCTTGATAAAGGCAAAATGTTGGCATTTCCTTATGCCAACATGGTGATTTTTGCGCCGGTTTGACCGTCGTTACTTCGCGTTCTTACTGGCGACGTGGCGCAGCTGGCCGCCGTCGATCACGATTTCGATTTCTCGCGGCGTGAGGTCGACTTTGAGCGAAACTTCGCGGTTTTTGGTCACGTTTTTCAGCAGCACACAGCGCTGGCGCAGCCCTTCATGGAAGTTTTCGATACGCAGTTCGTCAAAGGTCTCGAAACAGGCGTAATCTTCCGGGTTAGCGAAGATCAGCGGCACCACGCCGTGGTTGACGAGGTTGTTTTTGTGGATACGCGCCATCGATTTGGCAATGACCGCTTTGACGCCCAGGTACATCGGCGCGATGGCCGCATGTTCGCGGCTGGAGCCCTGACCGTAGTTTTCGCCGCCGATGATGATGCTTTTGTCCAGCTCTTTGCAGCGATCGTGGAACTCTGGATCGATGCGGCCATAGCAATATTTGCTGATCTCCGGGATGTTGGATCGCAGGGCGGAGAACTGCGCGTTGGCAGGGGTAATATCGTCGGTGGTGATGTTATCGTCGCGCACCGCAGAAACCTGAATGGTCAGCGTATCCGGCAGCGGTTCGTTGATCGGCATCGGTTTGATGTTCGGTCCGCGGATCACTTCGACTTCTTCACCGTTTTCTGCCGGGGCCAGGATCAGCCGATCGTCGATGATATAGTCATGCGGTTCGACAATATCGTTGAGCACCGCGACATCAACCACATCGCGCGGGTCGGAAATGTAGCCGGTAATGGCCGATGCGGCGGCGACTTCCGGGCTGGACAGGTATAGCTTCGCGTTCAAATGACCGCCGCGGCCTTTGAAGTTACGGTTAGAGGTGCGCAGAGAAACGCCATCGGTGGAAGGCGCCTGGCCAATACCGCAGCAGGCGCCGCAGCCGCAGTCGATAACGCGCGCGCCCGCAGCAATGAGTTTGCCGATGATGCCGTCGCGTAACAGCATCTGATAAAGCTGGCGGCTACCCGGCGCGACGACAAAGCTCACTTCCGGGTGAGTAAAGCGGCCTTCCATAATCGCCGCCGCTTTGGCGAAATCGGTATAGGAGGCGTTGGTGCAGCTGCCGAGGAATACCTGGTTGATTTTCACGTCGCGGCAGTTGCGCGCTTCGGTCACGTTATCCGGCATATCCGGCATCGCCACCAGCGGCTCCAGCGTGTTAAGGTCGATATCAATATAGTCGTCGTACTCGCAGCCTTCGTCCGGCTGTAATGAAATCCAGTCCTGCTCGCGGTTCTCTTTAATAAAGAACTCACGGGTCACTTCATCGCTGGGGAAAATAGAGGTGGTCGCGCCCATTTCCGCGCCCATATTGGTGATGGTTGAGCGGTCGCGGATGCTGATATGCTCCACGCCTTCGCCGGTATATTCGTAGACTTTGCCCAGTCCGCCTTTAACCGTTTCACGGCGCAGCATCTCCAGAATAATGTCTTTTGCCGAAACCCCCGGCTGCATACGACCGTGCAGGCGCACGTTAATCACTCGCGGCATTTTCAGCCAGGTCGGCTCGCCCGCCATCGCCAGCGCGACGTCCAGACCGCCTGCGCCCAGCGCCATTGCGCCAACCGCGCCGCCGGTTGGCGTGTGGCTATCGGAACCCAACAGCGTGATCCCCGGACGGCTAAAGCGTTCGAAGTGTACCGTGTGGCAAATGCCGTTTCCGGCTTTGGATAAATAAATGCCGTGTTTTTTGGCGACGGTCTGTAAATAAATATGGTCGTCCGGGTTTTTATTATCGGTATACAGCATATTGTGGTCGATATAGCTGACCGAACGCTCCGTTTTTACCTGTGGAATGCCCAGCGTTTCGAAGGCCAGATAGGCCGGGGTGCCGGTGACATCATGGGTTAAAGTATGATCGATGCGGATACTAATTTCTTCACCGGCAATCATTTCGCCGCTCAGCAAATGTTGAGCAATAATTTTCTGGGTAATATTCTGTTTCATTTTCTAATCCGTTAACAAAATAGAGCGTAAATACCGATAATCGCCATAACAAAACTCAGAATCATGGCGGCAAAAGCCCAGCCGAATAGCTCGATAAACATTTTGCTGGGGGTGTATTTCTGCTCTGCTTCTTTATTGGTGGCGACGCCGGACATAATGAGTGCGCCGGTGGTGGATACCGGGCTGACGCCGGAAACGGTACCGCCAACGACGACCATGGCGACCAGTTCAATAGCGGAAATATTCGCGCCTAAATGTTCGACGATACCCTGACAGGTCGGGATTAATGTCGGGAAAACCACGCCTAATCCAGAACTGAAAAAGGACATAATGGCGGCAGTAGTGACCATTACCGATGAAGCGGTGGTTTCATTCATTACCGTGGTTAAGGTTTTCGCCAGCAGCGAAATACCGCCGGACTCCATCACTACGTTCATTAACAGGCCGACGCCGCATACCAGAATTAAGACTGACCATGGAATGCCTTTGATCGCTGAGTTTTCATCGCCTGCACCCAAAGCGGAGAGCAGGGCGCCAATCACGAAAGCGGTTAAACCAACATTTAGAGAGAACACTACAGCGCAGAGGATTAATGCGACCAGTCCTGCTAAAGAGCACCAGTGAACGGTCGTAAATTTCGGCGTGACATTGTTCGTACTCCCTGCGGCATTGATATCCAGATCATCAAGGCGCCAGCCCCGATACCAGACGTAGCAAAGTATGGCCATCAGAACGGAGGTGATGAACAGGCACAGCCAGACCGGGAACAGTGATGGTGTAAGCTGCTGTTTCTCCATCAATTCCATGACCAGCACGCCTTCCGGCGTGATTTGCGTCATGCGTCCGCCAAATACGCCGCACTGGCCGATAATCGCCATCATGATCGGATTGAGCCGGGCCTGAAACGCGATAGGAATCGCAATAACCGGAACGATTGCCAGAACCGGAATGGCGCCAGGGCCCACGGCGCACAGCACAAAGCCGACGATATAAATAGCGACGGGCAGAAGATTGCGTTTATGTACTGAACCAACAATCTTTTTTGATAATATCTCCAGGGTTTTATTGTTATGCAGGATGCTGAATAAATAGGTCACCCCCAGCATCGTCAGAAATAAAGAAACGCTAAAACCTTTGAATAACTTTGCCGTTGGAATGTGGTAGGCCAGGCTTAAGATAAAAGCGAAGGCCACCATAATAATTCCCACATTGGTCTTCTTATAAAAACCAATGATAATGGCGATAAATATCGCTAACAGCGAAATAATCGCGAGATTAGGCATATTGACTCCCGATTACAGCGATTTAAACAGGATACAAACTGGGCTTTCCGTCTCAATAACGGGTTGTAATTGCGTCAGGCTGCCGGTGATATTATCGAAAGCATATTGGATAATGGTATCGCTATCTTCGTTAGCGACAAATAAACGATCGCCGTCATCATTAAACGTAATAAAACGCGGCGTCAGCCCCGGCACTTTCATGGTTTCTACACGGGTAAGATAGCCCGTCAGCGGATTAATACGGAAGATGGAGAGCGATTCGTGAATACGGGTCGATTCAATCACCCATTTTCCACTTTTATCAACCAGTACGGCGCTGGATTGCCCTTCGCCGGTATAGGTTTCCGGCAGTACCGGGATAATCTGCTGTGGTTCAATTTTCCCGCTATTTTGATCGAAGAAGAACCAGGTTACGGTATTGTCTTTTTCATTAACCAAATAGCAATATTGATTATTAGGATGGATCGCCATATGGCGTGGTTCAGAATACTCTCTGGCACGGAAGTAATCGGTTTCGATCAACGTACCATTTTCTGGGTTGAATTTAAGTACGCTGACGCCAGCGTAGCCGATAACACGGCCCTGCTGCGGCACGAAAAGATAGTTTTTTTCCTGATCCCAGATGCACTGATGCGCATGAGAGATGGTTTCATCGGTTTTACCAGGAAAACGCCAGACGGATACGACTTCGCCCAGGGCGCCATTTTCTTCCCGGCGGATGACGTAAACGGCACCACCTTGTAACGCTGCCACTAACAAATAGCGATTGGTTTTATCAGCGGTGATAAATACCGGATTTTTACCACCTTCAAGCGCTATTTTGTTAATATAAGTAAGTTTTCCATCCTCAGGGTTAATTGCGTAACTGGTCACTTCGGTATAATCACCGTGGACGGAATATAAGAAATTTTTCGTATTATCGAAGGTCAGATAGGATGGATTTTCCTGTTCTTTTAACGTCTGGATTTTCGTCCAGTCGCCGGTATTATCATCAATGTTCCATACGCTAAGCCCTTTCCCTCTGGCATTACGTAACGCCGTAGTTCTGCTTCCAACATAAGATACAGACATAAGTGTTCCTTTATTAAAGTAAGAATATTGTTCTCTTAATTCGTATTTTTTATTTGTTATGTGAATATACTTTCATGAGTAATTCTATAGTTGCTGCTATGGTGTCATTTTGGCGAGAGGGATATAAATCATTTTTTTGTGTCAATTGATAACCAATACGCATTAATAATATGTTCCGTATGTTGCCAGCTTTAACAAAATGGGGCCTGTCGGGCATGATTTATAACCAATGTGTTAATAAACGATGAATACTGGTGAGTATGGGATCGCATTCAGGTCATGAAAGGGGGGAAGATGATGCATCCGCCAGGCTAAAAATAATGAACTGCATCACAAAGCCAGTGGAGTAGCGCTTTTTTAGGTTTTGCCTTTATTACATTTCTGTGTTGGTTGGCAGAAATTAATCATAGTAATATTGTGGTAGATACGTATTATTTTATGTGCCTGATGTTTCATTTCTGTAAAAAGGATCCTCCATGAAGAGCGAGCTATTAGGGACAAAAGCCTTTGTCACTATTGCTGATTTCGGTTGTTTTACTCGGGCAGCGGATGAACTCAATTTATCGCAACCGGCATTGACGCGTAGAGTTAAAAAATTAGAAGAAAACCTCAAGGTTTCTTTGTTTGAACGCACAACGCGTAAAGTGACCCTAACCTACGCCGGGAAAGCGCTTCTGCCGCACGCGCGGGCGCTGCTGGACTATATGGATAATGCCATTCTCAGCGTTCAGGAACTGGCCGCTCATCAGAAAGGGGTCATTAAGTTATCCTGCATTCCCACGGCGACTTTTTATTTTCTCCCCCAGGTACTGGAAAAATTTAACTCGCTCTATCCTAATATCCGCGTTCATATTCATGAACAGGCGACGATGGATAGTTTAGATTCGCTGATGAGCGGTGAGACGGATTTCGGTATCAATATGAACCGCGTCACACATCCCCAAATCACCTTCACCCCTCTGGTTGATGAACCCTATATTCTGGTTTGCCGTCGCGATCATCCGCTGGCAACAAAGAAGTTGGTGGAGTGGAACGAACTGGCTCCCCATAGGTTGATTGGCGTCAGGCGTACCAGCGGGAACCGGATGCTGATTGAACAAGAGATCGCGCAAACCGCCGGGACGCTGGAGTGGTTTTATGAAGTGCGCCACTACTCAACGGCGATAGGCCTGGTGGAAGCCGGGCTGGGGATTGCCGCATTGCCTTGTATGGCGATATCGCATCATCAGCACGAATCGCTGGTCAGCATTCCTCTTGTCGAACCGGTTATCCGTCGCAGCATTGGCCTGATTAGGCGCAACGATGTGCCGCTATCGCCAATGGCCGAGAGATTGGTGAATTTATTTCTGGAAATGTGGTTTGAACGCAAGCCTGAAGAGTGGGCGGCACCTTTTGATTTATTTTCGCGATAACTGTTCGGCTTAACCGGATAAGGAACGAGTCATGTCATCATCAGCTTTACGTTTTGCGATTAATTTAGGCAATGCTTTGCTCGCTGAACAGTCAACCGACGGGGAGCTGCGAGGGCTGACCGTCGAGCTGGCGCGGAAAATTGCGGAGTTCTGCCAGCAGCCGGAGCGGCTGTTACCTTACCCCGCAGCAAAATGTATTGTTGACGATGCTTCGAATAATCAATGGGATATTGCTTTTTTAGCGGTCGATCCCGCGCGTGAGAACGAACTGCGCTTTACCTCGCCCTATCTCACGATTGACTGCACCCTGCTGGTACGTAGCTGCAGAGAGGTGCATTCCGTCCTGGAGATGGACCGGGAAGGCGTGACGATTAACGTCGGCAAAGGTTCGGCCTATTCATTGCCGCTCATTCGGACATTAAAACACGCCCGCCTTTGCGAATATCCCACCACTCAGCAGGCGCTCAGCGCTTTTCTGGCCGGTAAGGGGGATATGGTGGCGAATATTCGCCAGCTGCTGGAAGCTGCCGCTCTGGGGCAAGATAGCGTTCGTGTGCTGCCTGACAACTATAGCCAGATTCAGCAGGCCATCTGCGTGCCGCGCGCGGCTCCGCACTATTATGAGCGGATGGAGGCGTTGGTGAGACAGTGGCAGCAGGACGGGACGCTGGCGGCGCTGATTGCCCGCCATATTTATGCCTGACCTTTCCATTAATCGGGAAGAATCCGCACCGATGCATCAGGCCCCCGGAGTCGATGCTGCGCACCTGTCCGGGCTACCGGACCGCAGAAGGCGAGGTCAACCGCGCTTCCCGCCGTACTGGGCAAACCATGCCAGCATTCGCTGCCAGCCGTCTTTCGCTGACTCTTCATGATAGCTGGCGCGGTAGTCGGCGTTAAAGGCGTGATCGGCCTGCGGATAAACCACGATTTCCGCCGTCGCGTTGGCGGCTCGTAGCGCCTGACGCATGGTTTCAACCGTATCCTGCGGGATGCTGTCATCTTTCGCGCCGTAAAGTCCCAGGACCGGGGCGTTCAGATCAACGGCAATATCCACCGGATGCTTAGGTGAATTTAATGTTTTCTCTCCGACCAGCTTGCCGTACCAGGCGACGGCGGCTTTTAGCTGCGGATTATGTGCGGCGTACAGCCAGGTGATACGCCCGCCCCAGCAAAAGCCGGTAATGAGCAGGCGATGGGCATCGCCGCCGTGGCGGGAAGCCCAACTGGCGACGTGATCGAGGTCGGCCAGTACTTGAGAATCCGGCACCTTTTTGACCAGACCCTGAAATAAAGAAGGGATGTCGCTGTAATCATTAGGATCGCCCTGGCGGAAGTAAAGTTCTGGTGCGACAGCCAGATATCCCTCCTTCGCCAGACGGCGGCAAATATCGCGGATATGTTCATGCACACCGAAAATTTCCTGAACAACGATAACCACCGGTAGCGGACCGTCAACGTTGCCCGGACGAGCATGGAATGCTGGCATGTTATCCCCCTGCGAAGGGATCGATGTCTCTCCACAGACGATGTTCTCATCTGATGTGTGAACGGCAGTAGAGGCGTGCGGCGTGGCTGCAGGTGCAAAACCGGTTTGCTTAATTGTCGTCATGGTATTCTCCGTACCCTTATTAATGTATTAGCGCATCAGTAACTATAGCTGCTATGAACAGGACGCACAGTGCCCGAAACAGGCTATCTTTTGTTCATGTCTCATTAATTTAACTTGTTAGTGTGATGCGCATCACTATTTAATGGAAATTCATTGCAATGAATTTCATTCATGGTGATTGGTGTCACAAAATGGAACCGACAGCTTCTGTAAAGTACCATTTTGCTTCTGCTGATAATTCGACCCACAGAGGAGTTTTATATGTCCAAGTCTGATGTTTTTCATCTCGGCCTCACCAAAAACGATTTACAAGGGGCTACGCTGGCTATCGTCCCTGGCGATCCGGAGCGTGTGGAAAAGATCGCCGCGCTGATGGATAAGCCGGTTAAACTGGCATCTCATCGTGAATTCACTACCTGGCGCGCTGAGCTGGATGGTAAAGCTGTGATTGTCTGCTCTACCGGTATCGGCGGCCCATCCACTTCAATCGCCGTGGAAGAACTGGCCCAACTGGGTATCCGCACCTTCCTGCGCATCGGTACCACCGGCGCTATTCAGCCGCACATTAATGTGGGGGATGTTCTGGTGACCACGGCTTCTGTTCGCCTCGACGGTGCAAGCCTGCACTTCGCGCCAATGGAATTCCCGGCGGTGGCTGATTTTGAATGTACTACCGCGCTGGTTGAAGCGGCGAAATCTATCGGTGCGACCACCCATATTGGCGTCACCGCCTCTTCTGACACCTTCTATCCAGGCCAGGAACGTTATGACACCTTCTCTGGCCGCGTCGTTAGCCGCTTTAAAGGCTCGATGGAAGAGTGGCAGGCCATGGGCGTGATGAACTATGAAATGGAATCCGCGACGCTGCTGACCATGTGCGCCAGCCAGGGCCTGCGCGCAGGGATGGTTGCCGGGGTTATCGTCAACCGTACCCAGCAGGAAATCCCGAACGCGGAAACCATGAAGCAAACCGAAAGCCACGCGGTGAAAATCGTCGTGGAAGCGGCGCGCCGTCTGCTGTAATAAAAAAGCCCCGGCGATTAATACCGGGGCTGCAGTCTTATCCCGGGTTTAAATACCCGGGAGTTCTATTATGCCCGTATATTCTTACGAAATGCCCAAAGCCCACGAATGACCGGAGTGAGCAACGTTATCGTCGCGAGAGTAAGTAATGCCAGCGTTATTGGACGCGTGTAGAGAAAGTCCCAGCTTCCGGCAGACAGAGACAACGCGCGGCGAAGATTGCTTTCTGCCATCGGTCCCATGATCAGCGCCAGAACCACAGGCGAAGCCGGATAGCCCCCTCTTTGCATAAAGTAGCCCACTACGCCAGCGATCAGCATAATCCCGACATCGAACAGGCTGTTATTCAGCGCATAGGTACCGACTACGCAAAGCGCAAGGATCAGCGGCGTCAGGATATTGGTCGGGATTTTGACCACGTTGCTCACGACTTTCAGGGACAAAAGCCCCAGAATCAGCAGAATGAAATAACAGAAGATCATCCCCATAAACAGCGTGTACACCATGTCGCCGTGCTCGGTGAACATCAGCGGCCCCGGCTGCATCCCCTGTAGCGTCAGCGCGCCCAACATAATAGCGGTGACCGCATCGCCGGGAATGCCGAGCGTCAGCATTGGCAACAGCGCGCCGCCGGTACAGCCATTCGCGCCTGCTTCGCAGGAGGACACCGCCGTAATTTCTCCTTTGCCAAAGTTTTCCGGCGTTTTGCTAAAACGTTTGGTCTCGTTGTAGGCAACAAAGGCCGCGATATCCGAACCTGCACCGGGGACCATGCCAATAAATATACCGAGCCCTGCAGAGTGGAGAATCGTCACCAGCAGACGCCGCATAACCTTCCACGGAAGCAGAAGGCTGCCGATAACCACTTTTGCGCCATGGCGAACCGTATCGTCCCTTTCCAGCGTCTTAAACGCTTCGGAGGCGGCGAACAAGCCAATCATCACCGGGATAAAGGGCACATTCATCAGTTCGACAAAACCGCCGGTAAAGCGAGGGAAACCGCCCATAGGATCGAGGCCGATGGTCGCAATAAGCAAACCGCCGATGCCGGAGATTAGCCCTTTAATTAGCGACTTACCGGATATGCTGGCGATAATGCTTAAACCAAATATGGCAAGGGCAAAGGACTCGGAAGCGCTGAATTTTAATGCCCATCCGGCGAGGATCGGGGCCAAAAATATCAGCACGATAATGCTCAACAGACCGCCTCCGAAGGAAGAGAACGTCGCTGCGCTCAGAGCCATCCCGGCTTTCCCTTGTCGGGTGAGTTCGTAGCCGTCGATTGCCGTTGCCGCCGCCGCCGGGGTTCCGGGGATTTTTAACAATATCGCAGTAATTGACCCACCGTAGACGCCGCCGAAAAAGACCCCGCAAATCATTAATAAACCTGATACGGGGTCCATTCCGTAAGTGAAGGGGAGCAATATCGCGACACCCATGGTGGCGGTCAGGCCCGGTAATGCGCCAATCATAATGCCCAGCATCACGCCGAATGAGGCTAACACCAGCGCCATAGGGTTGGAGAGTAAATGCGTTAAGCCTTGAAACAACAGTTCGCTACTAAACATATCAGGCCCCGACTATTCAAATAAAGAACCCGCTGGCAGCGGTACCTGCAGCGCCATTGAAAACAGTAACCACAGAATCAACGTGATAGCGATGGCGAGCAGCAGCGTCAGCCATAGTCGTTTCCGCTGCATAATTATCATCAGCGCCGTTAAGAAAAGCGGCGTTGCGATGAGATACCCCACAAAGCTTAATAGCACGATATATCCTGCGACTATCCCGACCCCAGCAGCGACGCGGCCATAGTGGGATGGTTCGTGGCGAACGGCAGTTTCGCGATTCGTCAGCCAGTCGCTGGCAACCAGCAGGATGGCCAACACAATCAGTACCGCTGCGTAAAATCGGGGAAATGCGCCCGCGCCAATATCCGTCTCGATCGCCGTAGCCGGGAAATTGTGCGCAGTCATGATGACCGCGCACGCAATCACGCACAGTAGAACCCCCACGCCCATCACGACCGGGGAGACACGGCGATGCGGTACGGTTAAAGCGGATGATTCAGCTTTCATCGACATAACCGTACCTGCCTATTATTTTTTCAGACCGAGTTTAGTCAGCAGTTCAGCAAAGTAAGCCTGCTGTTCATTAATCTGCTGCTGGAAGGCGGCGCTATCGAGCCAGGCGTAGTTCAGGTTGAGCTTATTCAGCGCATCCTGGAACGCGGGTTCTTCAGCCGTGGCTTTGGCGGCGACGGACAACGTATCCACGATATCCTGTGGGGTCTTTTGCGCTACGATCAGGCCACGCCAGGTGCCGATAGAGAGATCGATACCCTTCTCTTTAAGCGTGGGGACGTCAGGCATACTCTTCATGCGCTCGTCCGCCATGATCGCCAGCGTTTTCAGCTTGCCGCCCTTGACGTGGTTAATGACTTCGCCCGGACTAACAGCAACGGCTTCAATATGGTTACCAAGCAGGCCGGTAACCGCAGGCGCCGCGCCATCGTAAGGAACGTGGGTAAACTTAACGCCGGTTTTATCTTCCAGAGCCGCAGCGGCCAGATGCCAGATAGCGCCGGTGCCGGAGTTGCCGATACGCACTTTACCGGGGTTTTCTTTCGCCCACTGAAGGAATTCATCGATGGTATTCCATGGGGCATCGGCGCTAACGGTGATCGCCGCCGGATCGGCATTCAGACGGGCGATTGGCTTAAAGCTGTCGGTCTTGAAACTGACCATCCCGAGGCTGGGCAGAGTGGTCAACTCGACGGTGCCAAGCCCGATTTTATAGCCGTTAGGCCGGGCGGTGGCGATTTCGGTAAAGCCGATAGCGCCGCTGCCGCCAGGTTTGTTAATCACGCCGATGCTAACGGGTAAATGCGATTTTGCCGCGTCGGCGAAGGCGCGAGCCACCAGATCGGTGCCGCCGCCAGCGGAATAAGGAACAACCAAATCGATCTGTTTAGTTGGGTATTGAGCCGCTTGTGCAGGTAGCGCGCTTAACAGCGTTCCGGCAACAAGCGCTGCGGAGAGGCATTGTAACGGTCTGGTAAGATGTCTAATCATATTAATCCCTTATTATTGTTTATACCCGTCATACTTCAGGTTGCATGTGCGTTGGCTACGTGCGTTCACCCGAATCACTTACTTGAGTAAGCTCATCGGGACTCTCTTACTTGCCGCCTGCCTGCAACTCGAATTATTTAGGGTATAGAAATATCGGCACGCTTAACGTGCGAATGGTTGCCAGGCCGAGATAAACCCCCTGGCGGCCTGACGAACATCGTTGGCGCTGTCGCCGGGTTTATAGAGTGCTCCGCCCAGCCCAAATCCATCCGCGCCTGCGCTCACGTAATCCGGCATTTTTTCCGGCGTGATACCACCAACCGGGAGAAGCGGTATTCGGGATGGAACGACGGCTCTCCAGGCTTTGATGACGGCTGGCGTTATTTGCTCCGCCGGAAAAACCTTGATGGCATCCGCGCCGTGCTCAATGGCGGCAAAAGCTTCCGTCAAGGTCGCAGCCCCGGGAGCGCAGAGCAGCTCTGCGTTTTTAGCGGCGGCAATAACCGCACAGTCGCTATGGGGCATGACGATCAGCTCTCCTCCGGCTTGTTTAATCTGTTTGACCTGCTGTGGGGTCATAACCGTTCCCGCCCCGATCGTGCAATCCGTAGGGAGCGCCTGACGCAGCAGCCGGATGCTGTCGTAAGGCGTCGGGGAGTTGAGCGGAACTTCAATAAGTCGAAAACCCTCCTCATATAATGCAAGGCCAATTTCTTGCACCTCCTTTGTTTGTATGCCGCGCAAAATGGCGACAAGCCCATACTTTTTGATGCAACCCGTTAAATCCATTTTTATTTCTCCGTTATGCGCCGCTGATAAGCCCGGCGCGTAAAGCGATTTGCCATAGACCAGCGGTGGTGGCCTGGGCGATAAATTTCAGCGGGCGATCGGCAATTGCCTGGCGGAACGCTCGCTGGTAGCGTTCACACAGGACGGCGTTGCCCGTTAGCATGATCGGCGTACATTGACGGCGCTCTTCGCATGCCAGTAGCGTTTGGCGAACGCCGATCAGTTCATGGCCAATGACTAATCCTGAAAGATAATCGGCCTGCTGCTGGCCCGAAATTTGCCCCGACAGGAGCTTCGTCCGCGTTGAAAATAGCGTGCAAAGCAGTCCGGCTTTCGCCTGACGAAGCGCAGTTGCAACGCCGTCATCAAAAGCCTGCCAGTCGGTTTCCGGCGCTGCCTGCATGGTGGTGCCGAGAATCGTGTGGTGACGTAGGGCGTCAAACACCTCGCCGGTCATAAAGGTATGAAAACCTGATACGCTGTTTTTTTGCGTTAGCGCCCATTTGGAATGGGTCCCCGGCATCCCAATGATAATTTCGTCGGCGCTGTTACTTTCATTGCATAAGATGCCGAAAATCTGCGTCTCTTCGCCGCGCATCACTTCCGGGTCGCTGCCGTAGACGGCCAGTCCGGGAATGATCGAGAGGCTCACAGAGTCGGTAATATTCAGCCGACAGAGTTGGCTGGCAAGGCCTGCCAGGCTGGTTGGGCAAGGCAGGTAGGTGGCCTCTTTCCAGCCCTGAGCGCTGCCAACCATGCCGCAGGCGATAACATTCGGGTTAGCGCCTGCCTGCAGCCAGTCGCCGCAGGCAGTGAAAAATGCTTCGCGGAACGCTGCCGTGTGCCCCTCTTTATGTTCAGGAAGCTTCATGATTCCGTAAGGAAGTTCCCGGCACTCAAGCGGTTGGGCATTGTTATCGAAACGATATGCGCGTAGCGATGTCGTTCCCCAGTCCAGGGCTAATAAACGGCTTTGGGTGTCCATCATTTATGTCCTTACCTCCTTGGTCATTTGCCGCAGTGAGACGTACAGAATTACCCGGCCCAGCCCAGCTCTGCTGAAATAGCCCGAGCATGGGATTGCACAAGCGGGATGAGATCGTCCATTCGCTCTCGTGACATATAGGTTGCCGTACTGGCGACGGATATCGCGGCGATAAGCTGATTACGGGCGTCATAAACCGGGGCCGCCACGCAGCGGATTGTGGGTTCGTTTTCTTCCAGATCGAACGCATAACCGCGTTGTATATAGCGCTGCATATTGGCCTGGAAGCGCTCCAGGTCTTGTGCTTGACCCTGGCGCAAAAAGAGTTCGCGCATTGCATCCGGATCGTCGTTAAGAAGCAGTGCTTTACCTATTCCGGTTAACGCCAGAGGCATCCGGTGCCCGGGACGGGAGCGCATTTCGAGGCCGCGCTGGCTGTTGATCTTTTCCAGATACAGCACTTCGTCTTTCTCGCGGACGCCCAGATGAACCGTGTCTTTAGTCGCATCTGCGAGTTTTTGTAGCCATGGCCGCGCCAGAGCCGGTAATGAAGTTGCATCCAGCGCGCGAGCGCCCAGTTCAATCAGCCGTGGTCCGAGGTCATAGCCGGTATTCGTGGCATAACGCAGGTAGCGTTGCTCCACCAGAGCCGAAGCCAGACGATGCGCTGTGCTTCTTGGCATAGAGGTAAACTCACTAATCGATTTTAAGTCTCTATAGCCCGCAGCCACGGCATCAATAACCGCTAATCCGCGCAGTAACGTTTGGGCGCCTGCGGTATGTTGCATTTCCTTTTCCATCGATTCGACCTCTCTGAATATGTCGTGATTCTGTCTGATGCTTTTTTGGATAACGGTGATTTACTGCACAAATTCCCTATTTATAAGATTGCATCCCTATATATGGGATTTTGTTGAATGTTTGCGTGGCGCCTCGCAGGAAAACCCTTTTAAACTGGACGTTTGTACAGCAAAATTCTATTTTGTGACGTAAGTGGTTGCTGTTGGGGGCGTTGTGGATATCTCGATTATTATTAGTGCCGTTGTGGCGCTGGCCGTAGGGCTTATCGTGGGCTGGCTGGCGACCAAAGTTCAAGCCGACCAAATCCGTGCCGATCTCATTGAAGAGCGGCGCGAGCTGGATATTGAGCTGAGCGCGGCGCGGCAACAGCTGGTGCAGGAGTCCCATTGGCGAGAAGAGTGCGAGCTGCTCAATAACGAGCTGCGTAGCCTGCGCGATATCAACACCTCGCTGGAGGCCGATCTCCGTGAAGTGACAACCCGCCTTGAATCCACGCAGCTGCATGCCGAAGATAAAATTCGTCAGATGGTCAACAGCGAGCAGCGCCTTAGCGAGCAGTTTGAAAACCTGGCAAACCGAATATTTGAACACAGTAACCGACGGGTGGATGAACAAAACCGTCAGAGCCTGCACGGCTTGCTCATGCCGCTACGCGAACAGCTGGATGGTTTTCGCCGTCAGGTACAGGATAGCTTTGGCCAGGAGGCGCGGGAGCGCCATACCCTGGCTCACGAAATTCGCAATCTTCAGCAGTTGAATGCGCAAATGGCGCAGGAAGCGTTAAATCTGACCCGCGCGCTGAAAGGCGATAACAAAACTCAGGGCAACTGGGGCGAGGTGGTGTTGACCCGCGTACTGGAAGCCTCCGGGCTGCGGGAGGGGCACGAATATCAAACTCAGGTGAGCATCGAAACGGACAACCGTTCGCGGATGCAGCCGGATGTAATTGTCCGCCTGCCGCAGGGGAAAGACGTGGTCATTGATGCCAAGATGACCCTGGTGGCCTATGAACGCTACTTCAATGCTGATGATGATTACACCCGCGAGTCGGCGCTGCAGGAGCATATTGCTTCCGTACGCAACCATATGCGCCTGCTGGGGCGCAAAGACTACCAGCAGTTGCCGGGGCTGCGCTCCCTCGACTACGTTCTGATGTTTATCCCGGTGGAACCGGCCTTCCTGCTGGCTATCGATCGCCAGCCGGAACTGATTAGCGAAGCCCTGAAGAACAACATTATGCTGGTTAGTCCGACCACACTGCTGGTGGCGCTGCGGACCATTGCGAATCTTTGGCGCTATGAACACCAGAGCCGTAACGCGCAGAAAATTGCCGAAAGAGCGGGGCGTCTGTATGACAAAATGCGCCTGTTTGTCGACGACATGTCCGCTATCGGCCAGAGTCTGGATAAAGCCCAGGATAACTACCGACAAGCGATGAAAAAACTCGCTTCCGGGCGCGGTAACCTGCTGGTTCAGGCAGAATCATTCCGCGGCCTGGGCGTGGAAGTTAAACGTGGGATTAATCCTGACTTAGTTGAACAGGCAACGGCCCAGGATGATGAATACCGCCTTACAGATGATGGTAACCCAGCAGGAGATAACGATTTTTCGTCCGATCCTACTATTGCCGCAATGTATGAGGACCGCGCTCAGCCGCGTTGAAGCGTATGGGAAGTGCGCTAAACCTGTTACACTCGACGAACATTTTCTTGATAAGCAAGCAGGCATTGAGATGGTTGAGGATTCACAAGAAACGACGCATTTTGGCTTTCAGACTGTCGCCAAAGAGCAGAAGGCTGACATGGTGGCGCATGTATTTCATTCTGTTGCCGCAAAATATGACGTCATGAACGACCTGATGTCGTTTGGTATTCATCGTTTGTGGAAGCGTTTCACCATCGACTGCAGCGGCGTGCGCCGTGGGCAAACCGTATTGGATCTGGCTGGTGGTACTGGCGATTTGACGGCGAAATTCTCCCGTCTGGTCGGTGAAACCGGTCGCGTAATGCTGGCTGATATCAACGACTCTATGCTGAAAATGGGTCGTGAGAAGCTGCGCAACATCGGCATTGTTGGTAACGTCGAATACGTCCAGGCTAATGCCGAAGCGCTGCCATTTGCTGACAATACCTTTGATTGCATTACCATTTCTTTCGGCCTGCGTAACGTGACTGACAAAGAAAAAGCGCTGCGCTCTATGTATCGCGTGCTGAAGCCGGGTGGTCGTCTGCTGGTGCTGGAATTCTCAAAACCGATTATTGAGCCGCTCAGCAAGGCTTATGACGCTTACTCTTTCCATATCCTGCCTCGGGTGGGCGAATTGGTTGCTAAAGACGCCGAAAGCTACCGCTATCTTGCTGAATCTATCCGAATGCACCCCGATCAGGACACCCTGAAAGGCATGATGCAGGACGCAGGCTTTGAGAGCGTCAACTACTACAACCTGACGGCAGGTATCGTTGCGCTACACCGTGGATATAAGTTCTGACAGGAGGGACGCTATGCCTTTCAAACCACTGGTTACCGCCGGTCTGGAGACGGTTCTTAATACCGTTCTCTGGCGCGATCGGGCGCTGAAACCCGCTCGCCAGCGTCTGCTGGGAAAAGTGCTGCGCGTTGAGCTGCAAGAGTTTTCCGATCCCGTGGTACTGGTTTTTAGCGAACGCCAGGTCGATGTGCTGGGAGCGTGGGAAGGCGAAGCCGATTGTACCGTGATTACCCGCCTTAGCGTGCTCCCGCAGTTACGCAACCGCCAGCAGCTTACGGCGCTGATTCGCAGCGGCGATCTTGAAGTACAGGGCGACCTGCAGGTGGTGCAAAATACCGTCACGCTGTGCGATCTGGCTGAGTTTGACCCGGCTGAACTGCTGGCTCCGTATACGGGGGATGTGGTTGCAGAGGGCTTCAGTAAAGTCTTGCGCGGCGGCGCTCGCTTTCTTCTGCACGGTGCTCAACGTCAGCAACACTATGTCGCGGAAGCCATTACCGAAGAGTGGCGGCTGGCCCCGGGTCCGTTGGAATTAGCCTGGTTTGCTGAGGAAACCGCTGCGGTGGAACGAGCCCTGACCGCGCTGGAAAAACGGCTGGAAACGCTGGAGGGCAAATGACGCCAGGAGAATTACGGCGCCTGTATTTCATCATCCACACCTTTTTGAGCTACGGGCTTGATGAGCTCATCCCCAAAATGCGCATTACGCTGCCGCTACGAATCTGGCGACGGATGCTGTTCTGGATGCCTAATCGCCACAAAGATAAAGCTCTTGGCGAGCGCCTGCGTCTTGCATTACAGGAGCTGGGGCCTGTCTGGATCAAGTTTGGCCAGATGCTTTCCACCCGTCGCGACCTGTTCCCGCCGCAAATAGCCGATCAGCTGGCCATGTTGCAGGACCGCGTTGCCCCGTTTGACGGTCTGCAGGCCAAAAAGCAAATTGAGCAAGCGATGGGCGGTCTGCCGGTAGAGGCCTGGTTTGATGATTTCTCTATCGAACCGCTTGCTTCTGCCTCTATTGCTCAGGTACATACCGCGCGTCTGAAAGAGAACGGCAAAGAGGTGGTGATTAAGGTGATCCGCCCGGATATCGTGCCGGTCATCAAGGCGGATATGAAGCTTATCTACCGCCTGGCGCGCTGGGTGCCGCGCTTGTTGCCGGACGGTCGTCGCCTCCGCCCGCAGGAAGTGGTGCGCGAATACGAAAAAACGTTGCTGGATGAACTCAATCTGCTGCGTGAATCGGCTAACGCTATTCAACTGCGCCGCAACTTCGAAGACAGCCCGATGCTTTATGTCCCGGAGGTCTATTCGGATTATTGCAGCGAAGGCATGATGGTGATGGAGCGGATTTATGGGATACCGGTTTCCGATGTCGCCGCTCTGGAAGCGCAGGGAACCAACATGAAGTTGCTGGCCGAGCGCGGTGTACAGGTTTTCTTTACTCAGGTTTTCCGCGACAGCTTCTTCCATGCTGACATGCATCCGGGCAATATTTTTGTCAGCCGTAACCATCCGGAGGACCCGCAGTACATTGGCATTGACTGCGGTATTGTCGGCTCGCTGAACAAAGAAGATAAGCGTTATCTGGCGGAAAACTTCATTGCCTTCTTCAACCGCGATTACCGCAAAGTTGCGGAGCTGCACGTTGATTCCGGTTGGGTTCCCCCGGATACCAACGTTGAAGAGTTTGAGTTCGCCATCCGCACCGTCTGCGAGCCTATCTTTGAAAAGCCGCTGGCGGAAATCTCGTTTGGTCATGTCTTGCTGAATCTGTTTAATACCGCGCGACGCTTCAATATGGAAGTCCAGCCGCAGCTGGTTCTGCTGCAGAAAACATTACTTTACGTAGAAGGTGTAGGCCGCCAGCTCTATCCTCAGTTAGACTTGTGGAAAACGGCGAAACCGTTTCTTGAGTCGTGGATTAAAGATCAGGTGGGCATTCCGGCGCTGGTTCGGGCGTTTAAAGAAAAAGCGCCGTTCTGGATCGAGAGAATGCCGGAAATACCTGAGCTGGTGTACCAGAGCCTGCAGCAAAGCAAGCAGTTGCAGAATAGTGTTGATACCATTGTGCGCGACATCCAGGTGCGGCACGTGCGCCAGGGTCAGTCCCGCTATCTTTTTGGTATAGGCGCGGTTTTATTACTGAGTGGTACGCTGTTATTCATCCACCGCCCTGAGTGGGGCATGATGCCAGGCTGGCTGATGGCCGCTGGCGTTGTAACCTGGCTTATCGGCTGGCGAAAGACGAACTGACGGCCGTCGCCTTTATCACTGCGCATAACGTGTATACATAAATAATTCAAGTTTCAGAAAGGCGGCAAGTGAGCGCATCCCGATGAGCTTACTCTGGTAAGTGATTCGGGTAAACGAGCGTAGCCAACGCATATGCAACTTGAAGTATGACTGTATATAATGCGTCCTAATAATTCATCATCTGTCATAGGGGAATGTGTATGGGTGGTATCAGTATTTGGCAGTTACTCATTGTTGTCGTCATCGTGGTTCTGCTTTTTGGGACAAAAAAGCTGAGCTCGCTCGGTTCGGATTTAGGCGCGTCGATCAAAGGCTTTAAAAAGGCCATGAGCGATGAGGATAAACCCGAGAAATCCGCACCGGATGCAGATTTTGCGGCGAAAACCCTCGCTGACAAACCAGATGAAGCAAAGAAAGACGAGACTAAACGCCACGACAAAGAGCAGGTGTAATTCGTGTTCGATATCGGTTTTAGTGAACTACTGCTGGTGTTCGTGATTGGCCTCATCGTTTTGGGGCCACAGCGACTACCGGTAGCGGTAAAAACGGTAGTTAGCTGGATCCGCACGTTGCGGTCGCTGGCGGCTACCGTACAAAATGAAATAACCCAGGAATTAAAACTGCAAGAGTTTCAGGAAAGCCTTAAAAAGGTGGAGAAGGCCAGCCTGGATAACCTGACGCCTGAGCTAAAAGCCTCAATGGATGAACTGCGAGAAGCGGCTGAATCTATGAAGCGCTCCTACTCTGCCCACGATCCTGAAAAAGCCAGTGACGAAGCCAACACCATTCATAACCCGGTCGTGAAGGGGAGTGAAGAGCAGCGTAAAGACGTGACGCCGGCGACGGCTGAACATCAGGCCAGCGCGCCAGAGCACGTCCCTGAAAACGTGGCTGAAGAGCCCCTCACTTCGCAGACTGAAATCCCGGCAGCGAAAGAAAAAGTTGCCGTGCCAGCTTCCGATTCCTCCTCCCCTGCATCGAGTGATAAACAGTAAAAATGGGCGTAGACGATACTCAACCGCTAATCACGCATCTGATTGAGCTGCGTAAACGCTTGATCAACAGCATTCTGGCGATTCTGGTTATTTTCCTGGCGCTGGTTTATTTCGCCAACGATATCTACCAGCTGGTTTCCGCGCCGCTTATTCGGCAGATGCCGGTAGGCGCGACGATGATTGCGACGGACGTGGCCTCGCCTTTCTTCACCCCGATCAAGCTGACCTTTATGGTGTCGATAATTTTGTCGGTACCGGTCATTTTGTATCAGGTCTGGGCCTTTGTGGCGCCAGCGCTGTATAAGCATGAACGTCGGCTGGTCATGCCGCTGCTGGTCTCCAGTACGCTGCTGTTTTATATCGGTATGGCCTTTGCTTACTTCGTTGTTTTCCCGCTGGCGTTTGGTTTTCTTACCCACGCAGCGCCGGAAGGGGTACAGGTTTCAACCGATATCCGCAGCTATCTCGATTTTGTCATGGCGCTCTTTATTGCCTTCGGCGTCTCATTCGAGGTGCCGGTAGCTATTGTGCTGCTGTGCTGGATGGGGGTAACCACCCCGGACGACCTGCGTAAGAAAAGGCCCTATGTACTGGTTGGCGCATTCGTGGTCGGGATGCTGCTGACGCCGCCGGATGTATTTTCACAAACTCTGCTGGCGATCCCGATGTACTGCCTGTTTGAAGTCGGGGTTTTCTTCGCGCGGTTCTATACTGGCAAGCGCCTGACGCGTGACGAGGATGCCGCCGCCGAAGAGGCGCAGGGCAAAGAAGAATAAACACCAACCGCCCGTCAGGGCGGTTGTCATATGGGAGTGAAGATGTTTGATATCGGCGTGAATCTGACCAGCTCGCAGTTTTCCCGCGATCGTGATGAGGTTATTTCGCGTGCGCGGGCGGCTGGCGTCACCGGGATGCTGCTGACGGGAACCAACATACATGAAAGCGAGCAGGCGCAGCAGATGGCGCGCCGCTATTCCGGGTGCTGGTCAACCGCAGGCGTTCATCCTCACGACAGCAGTAGCTGGACGGAGTCGGTGGCGGCCACGGTATTTGCGCTGGCCCGCGAGCCGGAAGTTGTTGCGGTGGGGGAATGTGGCCTGGATTTCAACCGTAACTTTTCCACACCTGAAGAGCAGGAGGCCGCGTTTAGCGCCCAGCTGGCGCTGGCGGCGGAGCTGTCGATGCCGGTATTTTTGCACTGCCGCGATGCTCACGAGCGCTTTCTGGCTCTGCTGAATCCTTGGCTAGATAAGCTCCCAGGTGCAGTATTGCACTGCTTTACCGGCAGCCGTGAGGAGATGCGTGAATGCGTGGATCGCGGTTTATTTATCGGTATTACCGGCTGGGTGTGCGATGAGCGTCGAGGGCTGGCGCTGCGGGAATTGCTGGGCGATATCCCGGCAGATCGCCTGCTGATTGAGACCGATGCGCCATATCTGCTACCGCGAGATATGCGACCAAAACCCGCTTCCCGCCGCAATGAGCCTGCATACCTGCCGCATATTCTGGCCAGTATCGCAGGGTGGCGTGGGGAAGAGGCCCAGTGGCTGGAAGAAGTTACTGATGCTAACGTCAGAAGACTCTTTAACGTACGCTTTTAAGCGCCGTCAGATTTTATAAAAGTCAGTATTTTTGACGCTTTGCACGACCTGCTTGTTAAGCAGATTCAGCAGCAGCATAGAGCGAGCTTCGCCGTCTGGTTCGGTAAAGATAGCCTGCAGGCCTTCAAACGCGCCATCGGTAATCAGTACACTGTCGCCTTCATGAGGCGTTTCCGGGTCTGTAATACCTTCCGGTTTGTAGATGGAAAGCTGATGAATGACGGTGGATGGCACAATAGCGGGCAGCGCGCCGAAACGTACAAAGCTGTTCACACCGCGAGTTGCGCTGATGGTCGTGGTATGAATCACTTCCGGATCGAACTCGATAAACAGATAGTTTGGGAACAGGGGTTCGCTGACCGTCGTGCGTTTACCGCGGACGATTTTTTCCAGTTCGATTGTCGGCATCAGGCAATTGACGGCCTGACGTTCGAGATGTTCCTGGGCGCGTTCAAGCTGCCCACGTTTGCAATAAAGTAAATACCAGGCTTGCATAATGACTCTTTCCATTCTACTCACAGCAAGCATAACAAAAGCCCGGTGCGATCGCGAAATCATTGCGGGTGAAAACTAAATTACGGCGTTCTTTCACGCTAATTTAACAAAAGTACAGCATAGCCTGAACGAACGCCGTATAATCAGCCGCCTGTATAGAGGTCAATAACAACTCCATGAAATACCACGATCTACGCGAATTTCTGACATTACTGGAGCAGCAGGGGGAATTGAAACGGATTTCCCTGCCGGTCGATCCTCACCTGGAAATTACCGAAATTGCCGACCGCACCTTGCGTGCTGGCGGCCCGGCCCTGCTATTTGAAAACCCCAAAGGCTACTCCATGCCGGTGCTGTGCAACCTTTTCGGCACGCCGCGGCGCGTTGCGCTGGGGATGGGACAGGAGGATGTCAGCTCCCTGCGGGAGGTGGGTAAGCTTCTGGCGTTCCTGAAAGAGCCCGAGCCTCCAAAAGGCTTCCGCGATCTGTTTGATAAGCTGCCGCAGTTCAAGCAAGTGCTGAATATGCCGACTAAGCGCCTGCGCGGGGCGCCGTGCCAGCAAAAAATCATTCAGGGTGATGACGTTGACCTGACCCGCATTCCGATCATGACCTGCTGGCCGGAAGATGCCGCACCGCTGATCACATGGGGACTGACGGTCACACGTGGCCCGCATAAAGAGCGGCAAAATCTGGGGATTTATCGCCAGCAGCTGATTGGCAAGAATAAGCTGATTATGCGTTGGTTATCGCATCGCGGCGGCGCGCTGGATTTTCAGGAGTGGTGCGCGGCGCATCCAGGAGAGCGTTTCCCAGTATCCGTGGCGCTGGGCGCTGACCCGGCGACCATTCTCGGTGCGGTGACGCCGGTTCCGGATACCCTTTCTGAGTATGCGTTTGCGGGCCTGCTACGCGGAACAAAAACTGAAGTCGTGAAGTGCGTTTCTAACGACCTGGAAGTTCCCGCCAGCGCCGAGATCGTGCTGGAAGGTTATATCGAAGCCGGAGAGCTGGCACCCGAAGGTCCGTACGGCGATCATACTGGCTACTACAATGAAGTGGATAATTTCCCGGTCTTTACGGTTACGCATATTACCCAGCGTGAAGATGCGATTTATCACTCGACCTATACCGGGCGGCCGCCGGATGAACCGGCGGTACTGGGCGTTGCGCTGAACGAAGTGTTCGTACCGATCCTGCAAAAGCAGTTTCCTGAAATTGTTGATTTCTACCTACCGCCGGAAGGGTGTTCCTATCGCCTGGCGGTGGTCACCATGAAGAAGCAGTACGCCGGTCATGCTAAACGCGTCATGATGGGCGTCTGGTCGTTCCTTCGTCAGTTCATGTACACCAAGTTCGTTATCGTCTGTGATGACGATGTCAACGCGCGTGACTGGAATGATGTGATTTGGGCGATTACTACCCGTATGGACCCGGCACGTGATACGGTACTGGTAGAAAACACGCCAATTGATTATCTGGATTTTGCCTCACCGGTTTCCGGTTTGGGTTCAAAAATGGGGCTGGATGCCACAAATAAATGGCCTGGTGAGACCCAACGCGAGTGGGGTCGTCCCATTAAGAAAGATCCTGAGGTGACGGCGCGCGTCGACGCCATCTGGGATGAACTGGCCATCTTCAAATAACAGTAAGCGGGGCTACGCCGCTGTTTTGCACAATAGACCCGACAGAGGGGACGCATGACAACCTTAAGCTGTAAAGTGACCTCGGTGGAGGCGATTACCGATACCGTGTATCGCGTTCGATTAGTGCCGGAAGCGGCGTTTTCCTTCCGCGCTGGTCAGTATCTGATGGTCGTGATGGACGAACGCGATAAGCGCCCATTCTCCATGGCTTCTACGCCATCGGAACAGGAGTTTATCGAGCTGCATATTGGCGCATCTGAACTTAACCTGTATGCGATGGCGGTGATGGATCGTATCCTGAAAGAGCGTGAAATCGTGGTTGATATGCCGCATGGCGAAGCCTGGCTGCGCGATGATGAAGAACGCCCGCTGATTCTGATCGCCGGAGGTACTGGCTTCTCTTACGTGCGTTCGATTCTGCTCACCGCGCTGGCGCGCAATCCGAATCGGGATATCGCTATCTACTGGGGTGGACGCGAAGCAAAACATCTCTACGATTTGGCCGAGCTGGAAGCGTTAAGCGTGCAGCATCCTGGTCTGCGCGTGGAGCCCGTTGTTGAACAGCCTGAGGATGAGTGGCGCGGCCGTACCGGAACCGTGCTGACTGCCGTTCTGCAGGATTACGGTACGCTGGGCGAGCATGATATCTATATTGCTGGCCGCTTTGAGATGGCCAAGATTGCCCGCGACCTGTTCTGCAACGAACGCGGTGCCCGCGAAGACCGCCTGTTTGGCGATGCCTTTGCGTTTATCTGATAGCTGACCTAAAAGCACCCGGGCTTTTAGCCCGGATGCTGTTTTACTGGACGTCGCTAAAATAAACGTACAGCGGCCGTTCGTTTTCCAGCAAACAGAGCATTTTCCCGACGGTTTTTCCCTCTTTTTCCAGCGTAGCGTCCAACTGCGTCGCGATATGCTGGCTACCTATCTTCTCATCGTAGCGTTCGGTATTGATATGGGTGATGGCGAGGTTCTTTATCTGCTCGCTTTCCGGGTTTTGCGCCATTTTATTGATTCCCCACGAAAGGCATGCCTGAGCATTATCCTGTTCGCTGGCAATGGCTGCGGTAGAGAATGTAGTGAGCAAAAGGATGAGTGGGAGTTTTTTCATAAGTCGTTATTATCCTTAATAATCGTGACGTTCCTTGTGATAATAACGGAATAGCAGAAATAAAAAACCCGCCCCTGACAGGCGGGAAGAACGGCAACTAAACTATTTAGGGGATTAACTCTTCGATTAAACCCGCTCAAAGACGGTGGCGATACCCTGGCCTAAACCAATACACATAGTGGCCAGACCAAACTGGGCATCTTTGCGTTCCATCTGGTTGATCAACGTCGTGCTGATGCGTGCGCCGGAACAGCCGAGCGGATGGCCCAGGGCGATCGCGCCACCATTGAGGTTGATCTTCTCGTCTATCTGCTCCATCAGCCCCAGATCTTTAATGCACGGTAAGATCTGTGCGGCAAATGCTTCGTTCATCTCGAACACGTCAATATCGCTGGTGGAGAGCCCGGCTTTTTTTAGCGCCAGCTTTGAGGCGGGAACCGGGCCATAGCCCATAATTGACGGGTCACAGCCGACAACCGCCATTGAGCGTACTCGCGCGCGTGGTTTCAGGCCCAGTTCGCGGGCGCGGCTTTCGCTCATTAACAGCATCGCCGCGGCGCCATCGGAGAGGGCGGAAGAGGTTCCTGCTGTTACCGTACCCGTAACCGGGTCGAACGCGGGTCTCAACGCGGCCAGCGCTTCGATGGTGGTTTCCGGGCGAATAACTTCATCATAGCCGTATGATTTCAGCACGCCGTCGGCATCATGACCGCCGGTTGGGATAATCTCTGCCTTGAACGCGCCGGACTGCGTGGCGGCCCAGGCGCGAGCGTGGGAGCGGGCGGCGAACTGGTCCTGCATTTCCCGGCTAATGCCGTGCAGGCGCGCCAGCATTTCTGCCGTTAGCCCCATCATCCCGGCGGCTTTAGCGACGTTACGGCTCAGGCCCGGATGGAAATCCACGCCGTGGCTCATCGGCACGTGACCCATATGCTCCACGCCGCCAATCAGGCACACGCTGGCATCGCCGGTCATGATCATACGCGTCGCATCGTGAAGCGCCTGCATCGAAGAACCGCACAGCCGATTGACCGTGGTGGCGGGCACTGAATGCGGAATTTCCGCCAGCAGCGCCGCGTTGCGGGCAATGTTGAAGCCCTGCTCCAGGGTTTGCTGAACGCAACCCCAGTAAATATCGTCAATTGCGCTTGCCTCAAGCGATGGATTGCGCGAGAGCAGGCTACGCATCAGGTGCGCGGAGAGATCTTCCGCGCGCACGTGGCGAAAGGCGCCGCCCTTCGAACGGCCCATCGGGGTGCGAATTGCATCGACAATGACAACCTGTTCCATTGTGACTCCTTAAGCCGTTTTCAGGTCGCCTACCGGGCGGGCAGGTTCAACCGGGGGATAGTAAGGTTCGTTATGGCGCGCTTTACTGCGCAGGCCTTCCGGCACGTCATACAGTGGGCCGAGATGCTGATATTGCTGCGCCATATCGAGATATTTTGCGCTACCGAGCGTATCCAGCCAGCGGAATGCGCCGCCGTGGAAAGGAGGAAAGCCCAGACCGTAAACCAGCGCCATATCGGCTTCCGCCGGGCTGGCAATGATGCCCTCTTCGAGACAACGCACCACTTCGTTAACCATAGGGATCATCATGCGGGCGATAATCTCTTCTTCGCTGAAATCGTGCTGCGGCTGGCTGACTTCCGCCAGCAGGCTGTCGACAGCGGCATCCTCTTCCTTCTTCGGCTTGCCTTTACTGTCTTCTTTATAGCGCCAGAAGCCGAGGCCGTTTTTCTGGCCGAAACGGTTGGCGTCGAACAGAGCGTCGATTGCGTCGCGATAATCTTTCTGCATTCGCTGCGGGAAGCCCGCCGCCATGACTGCCTGGGCGTGATGCGCGGTATCAATACCGACCACATCCAGCAGATAGGCCGGGCCCATCGGCCAGCCAAACTGCTTCTCCATCACTTTGTCGACTTTGCGGAAGTCCGCGCCATCGCGTAGCAGCTGGCTGAAGCCAGCGAAGTAGGGGAACAGCACACGGTTAACGAAGAACCCGGGGCAGTCGTTGACCACAATCGGCGTCTTGCCCATTTTGCTTGCCCAGGCGACGACTTTGGCAATGGTTTCGTCCGAGCTTTTCTCGCCGCGAATGATCTCAACCAGCGGCATCCGGTGCACCGGGTTAAAGAAGTGCATTCCGCAGAAGTTCTCCGGGCGCTTCAGGACGCTGGCCAGCTCGCTAATCGGAATCGTCGAAGTGTTTGACGCCAGGACGGTATCCGGGCGCACTTTATCTTCCGTTTCCGCCAGCACCGCTTTTTTCACTTTCGGGTTCTCAACGACGGCTTCGACCACCACGTCCACGCGCTCAAAACCCGCGTAGTCCAGCGTTGGCTGAATGGTGGAAATAACGCCAGCCATCTTCAGACCGTCGATTTTGCCGCGCTCAAGCTGTTTATTGAGCAGTTTGGCTGCTTCGGTCATACCGAGCGTCAGCGATTTGTCGTTGATATCCTTCATGACAACCGGCACGCCTTTCCAGGCCGACTGGTAAGCAATGCCGCCGCCCATAATACCCGCGCCCAGCACGGCAGCGTGTTTGGGCGTCTCGATGCCTTTGGTCAGCTTCTTCGCTTTTGCTTTAACGTACTGATCGTTGAGGAAGATACCTACCAGCGCCCGCGCCTCGTTGGTATGCGCCAGCGGAACAAAACTCTGGTTTTCCAGGTTCAGCGCTTCTTCACGACCAAAGCGGGCGGCGGCTTCAATGGTTTTCACGGCGGTAATTGGGGCTGGATAATGTTTCCCGGCGGTTTGCGCCACCATGCCTTTGGCGATGGTAAAACTCATCGCGGCTTCAATTTTACTCAGGTGAAGAGGCTCCAGCTTCGGCTGGCGCTTTGCCTTCCAGTCGAGATCGCCGTTAATGGCCTGATGCAGAATCGCTATCGCGCCATCGATCAGTTTTTCCTGTTTAACCACGCCATCAACAAGGCCGATTTTTAAGGCCTGTTCTGCGCCAACGTCTTTGCCTGCGGCAATGATTTCCAGCGCGCTGTCCGCGCCAAGCATCCGCGGCATCCGCACCGAGCCGCCAAAGCCCGGCATGATGCCGAGCTTCGTTTCAGGCAGGCCAATACGCAGGTCAGGCGTCGCCAGACGATAGTCGGTCGCCAGTACGCATTCGCAGCCGCCGCCCAGCGCATAGCCGTTGACGGCGGAAATGGTCGGGACAGGTAAATCTTCCAGGCGATTAAATACGCTATTGGCGAAATGCAGCCATTGGCTGAGCTGCTCCTCAGGCACCAGGAACAGAGAAAGGAATTCGGTAATGTCAGCGCCGACGATAAAGGCCGCTTTCTCTGAGCGCAGCAGCAGCCCTTTGAGATCTTTTTGTTTTTCGAGTTCGTCCAGCGCATGACCGAGGCTGGCTACGGTTGCGGTATCGAGCTTGTTGACCGAGCCGGGGGCATCGAATACCAGTTCGGCAATGCCGTCTTCCCGCCAGTCGAGGTACAGGGTGTCGCCTTTGTAGAGCATGTCAGTCTCCTGAATCCAGCAATATGATCTGGTCGTACCAGATGAGACGGAGTGTGGAATTTATGTTAAAGAATTGCAAATAAGTCTTTAAATAAATGCTGGTCGGATCACATCCGGTAAAAACGCCCGGTCTGGGGCCAATGTGCTAAGATGCGGAGAATCACGATCCAATAAAATCAAAGGATAAAAGATGGAATCACTGGCCGGTCTCTATAAAAATCATATCGTTACCCTACAAGAGCGTACTCGTGATGTTCTGGCTCGTTTCAAGCTGGACGCATTGCTGATCCACTCCGGTGAACTGTTCAACGTTTTTCTTGATGATCATCCGTATCCGTTCAAGGTCAATCCGCAGTTTAAAGCCTGGGTACCGGTTACGCAGGTACCTAACTGCTGGCTGCTGGTGGACGGCGTCAACAAACCGAAGCTGTGGTTTTATCTACCGGTTGATTACTGGCACAACGTGGAGCCGCTGCCGACCTCATTCTGGACTGAAGATGTGGAAGTGATTGCTCTGCCGAAAGCGGAGGGTATTGGTAGCCTGCTGCCTGCCGCACGCGGCAATATCGCATATATCGGACCGGTACCGGAACGTGCGCTGGGATTAGACATTGCGGCGGATAAAGTCAACCCGAAAGGGGTTATCGATTATCTACACTACTATCGCTCTTATAAAACCGACTACGAGCTAGCCTGTATGCGCGAGGCGCAAAAATCAGCGGTTAACGGTCATCAGGCGGCTCATGAAGCGTTCCTCTCCGGGATGAGCGAGTTTGATATCAACCAGGCCTATCTGACCGCGACGGGGCATCGTGATACTGACGTCCCCTATAGCAATATTGTGGCGCTGAACGAGCATGCCTCCGTGCTGCATTACACTAAGCTTGATCATCGCGCACCTGCGGAAATGCGTAGCTTCCTGCTGGATGCGGGGGCGGAATACAACGGTTACGCGGCTGACCTGACGCGCACCTGGGCGGCTCACGGCGATAATGACTATGCGCAGCTGGTTAAAGACGTTAATGATGAACAGCTGGCGTTGATTAGCACTATGAAGGCGGGCGTGAGCTACGTGGATTATCATATCCAGTTCCATCAGCGCATTGCCAAACTGCTGCGTAAGCATCAGATAGTCAAGGATATGAGCGAAGAAGCGATGGTTGAAAATGACCTGACCGGGCCGTTTATGCCGCACGGTATTGGTCACCCTCTGGGTCTGCAGGTTCATGATGTCGCCGGTTTTATGCAGGATGATACCGGTACTCACCTGGCTGCGCCGGCAAAATATCCTTACCTGCGCTGCACGCGCGTACTGCAACCAAGAATGGTGCTGACCATTGAGCCGGGTATCTACTTTATTGAATCGCTGCTGGCGCCGTGGCGCGAAGGGCAGTTCAGCAAGCACTTCAACTGGCAGAAAATTGAAGCGTTAAAACCGTTTGGCGGCATCCGCATTGAAGATAACGTGGTGATCCACGAAAACAGCATCGAAAATATGACGCGCGACCTGAAACTGGCGTAATGGAAAGCTGGTTGATACCGGCTGAGCCGGTCACCTTTGTTGAAGAGATAAAAAAGAGCCGCTTTATTACGCTGTTGGCGCATACCAACGGCGTAACGGCGGCAAAGGCGTTTGTTGAGTCAGTCAGGGCGGATCATCCTGATGCCCGACACCACTGCGTGGCGTGGGTGGCGGGGCCGCCGAATGACTCACAGCAGCTGGGTTTTTCCGATGATGGTGAACCGGCAGGAACGGCGGGCAAGCCAATGCTGGCGCAGCTGATGGGTAGCGGCGTCGGAGAGATAACCGCTGTCGTTGTGCGCTACTACGGTGGTATTCTGCTGGGCACCGGCGGCCTGGTGAAAGCATACGGCGGCGGTGTTCATCAGGCGCTTGCGCAGCTCACAACGCAGCGCAAGACGCCGCTGACCGCATATACTTTGCAGTGTGAATACGGGCAGTTAGCCGGGATTGAAACGCTGTTGGCTCAGTTCTCAGGGAAAATTGTCGAAAGCGAATATCAAGCGTCTGTTCAGCTGCGCGTGGCGCTTCCTCTGGCTGAAGTGGCGCTATTTTCAGCAAAACTGGCTGATTTTAGTCGCGGTTCGTTGCAATTACTGAAGATTGACGAATAATCCCCACCTGATTTTTTTGCATATCAAAGGAAGCGCCAGAGATGCATTTTCGCGCGATAACCCGAATCGTTGGACTGTTGGTCATTTTGTTTTCGGGGACGATGATCCTGCCGGGATTAGTGGCCCTGATATATCGCGATGGTGCGGGGCGGGCGTTTACCCAGACCTTTTTTGTTGCCCTTGCGATCGGTTCACTTCTGTGGTGGCCTAACCGACGTGAGAAAGGCGAACTGAAATCCCGCGAAGGATTTCTGATCGTGGTCCTCTTCTGGACCGTGCTGGGTAGTGTGGGGGCGCTGCCGTTTATCTTTGCTGAACAGCCTAACCTGACGGTGACGGATGCGTTCTTTGAATCCTTCTCGGGGCTGACAACGACCGGGGCAACCACGCTGGTGGGGCTAGACTCGTTACCCCATGCGATTCTTTTCTATCGCCAGATGCTGCAGTGGTTCGGCGGTATGGGGATCATCGTGCTGGCGGTAGCGATACTGCCAATACTGGGCGTTGGGGGGATGCAGCTGTATCGGGCTGAAATGCCTGGGCCGCTGAAAGACAATAAGATGCGGCCACGAATTGCTGAGACCGCGAAAACGCTGTGGCTTATCTATGTCTTACTGACTGTGGCCTGTGCGCTGGCGTTGTGGTTTGCCGGAATGCCGGCATTCGACGCCATCGGACATAGCTTCTCAACTATCGCAATTGGCGGGTTCTCCACTCATGACGCCAGCGTGGGTTACTTTAATAGCCCAACGATTAACTCCATTATTGCGATATTCCTGCTGATATCTGGCTGTAACTACGGTCTGCACTTTTCATTGCTCAGCGGGCGTAGCCTGAAAGTGTACTGGCGCGATCCGGAATTCCGTATGTTTATCGGCGTACAGCTAACGCTGGTGGTGGTATGTACCCTGGTGCTGTGGTTGCATAACGTCTATGGCTCAGCGCTAATGACGATAAACCAGGCGTTCTTCCAGGTTGTGTCGATGGCGACGACAGCGGGCTTCACTACCGATAGTATTGCCCGCTGGCCGCTATTCCTCCCTGTACTCCTGCTATGCTCGGCTTTTATCGGCGGTTGTGCTGGGTCAACCGGTGGTGGTTTGAAGGTTATTCGTATCTTGCTGCTGTTCAAGCAGGGGAACCGTGAGCTGAAACGCCTGGTCCACCCGAATGCGGTATACAGTATTAAACTGGGGAACCGTGCGCTGCCGGAGCGTATCCTGGAAGCCGTCTGGGGATTCTTCTCCGCTTATGCGCTGGTATTTATCATCAGTATGCTGGCGATTATTGCTACCGGCGTGGATGATTTCTCGGCTTTTGCTTCGGTGGTTGCGACGTTGAATAACCTTGGGCCTGGGTTGGGCGTTGTAGCGGATAACTTTGCGACGATGAACCCGGTCGCGAAATGGATTTTGATTGCTAATATGCTGTTTGGTCGTCTGGAAGTGTTCACCTTACTGGTGCTATTTACTCCGACTTTCTGGCGCGAATAACAGGAGTGTCTGTGAAAACTTTAATTCTATTCTCTACCCGTGACGGGCAAACGCGTGAAATAGCCTCTTATTTGGCATCCGAATTAAAAGAGCAGGGGATTGATTCCGATACGATTGACCTTAACCGTACTCATGACATCGCGTGGCCTCTGTACGATCGCGTTGTGATTGGCGCATCAATCCGCTATGGCCACTTTCACCCGGCGCTGGAGCGATTTGTGAAAAAGCACCTACAGTCGCTGCAGTCGCTGCCAGGAGCTTTTTTCTCGGTTAACCTTGTGGCGCGTAAACCAGAGAAACGCACCCCGCAGACCAATAGCTATACACGTAAGTTCTTGCTTAACTCACCGTGGCAACCGCAGCATAGTGCGGTGTTTGCTGGGGCGCTTCGCTATCCGCGCTATCGTTGGTATGACCGCTTTATGATTCGCCTTATTATGAGGATGACTGGCGGGGAAACAGATATCAGTAAAGAGGTTGTTTATACCGACTGGCAACAGGTTGGTCGATTTGCGCGGGAAATTGCGCAAATGACCAGCAAGTAGCGCGTAAAATCATCCTTGTGGTGGAAAGTTGAGCGAACGAAAAGTTTTTTGCAATTACCTCTTGTCACTTCAGAATTACTCCCTATAATGCGCCTCCACTGACACGGAACAACGGCTTACAGGCCGCCGGGTTAGCGGGGTTCAGCGATGAACGCCGGCAGAGAAAAGCGAAAATAAACGC
>NZ_CABGGS010000012.1:0-110485 GCF_902158555.1 Klebsiella spallanzanii
CTCACAATTTAAATCAAAATAGAGGTATAACGTTATCTCTGTAAAGGATGAGATGAGCAATGAGTGAACTCACTCACACAATTTCACCCGTTCATATTTTGGGCGATAGCTGGGAAATCTGACGTGCGAGCTGGATGAGTGAATCAGCGAGGACCTCAGGGGAGGTCGTGTGGTTGTTGGGAGGCTGAACGGTCTTACGTTGAATCAATGACACGGGCAGTAGCTGGTTGTTAGTCGCGGGTTCTCCGCCAGAGAGTTGCAGGAGTTTGTCTACACTCGTTTTGCCGAGCAGCGAAAAATCCTGTCTGATGGTGGTCAGCGGCGGAATATAGCAGGCGCTATCCTCAGTATCGTCATAACCAATAACGGAAATGTCGCTTGCCACGCGTAGACCAAATTCGCTAATCGCCCGCATCGCGCCCAGAGCCATCTGATCGTTAGCCACCAAAATAGCGGTAGGAATCGTCCCGTCATTAAGCATTTGCAGGGTTTGCTGAAAACCGGACATCGCACCCCAGTCGCCTTCTGTTTCAGCAATCGGCTGTAGCTGGTAGTGCGCCAGATATTTATGCCAGCCTGCGAGTCTCAGCCGCGCGGAAACCGAAGAATGCGGCCCGGCCAGTAGCGCAATGCGCTGATGCCCATGCTCTACCAGATGTTCAACACCCAGACGCGCGCCGTCATCGTGAGAAAAAATAATGCTGTTAATGGGGGACTGGTCGGAAACGTCGAGAAAGAGTACCGGCACGTTGCCGCAGCTTGCCGCCACCGCAATAGCGTCGTTTTCATCGAGCGGATAGTTAACGATCAAACCGGTTACCCGTTGCGTCAGCAGGTTATGTACCGCCGCTTTGCAGGCTTCAACACCGTTGCGCTCCACCATGGCTATCACGACGCTGGCGCCTGACTTATCAGCGCGAGATTTAATGGCCGCGACAATCTGTGACGGCGCATGCAGCGCGAGGTTGGCAGTCGCTACGCCAATAAGCGGCGTCTGTTTTCCCGCCAGCTGCTGCGCAACGCGATTGGGAATGTAATTCAGCTCCGCCATCGCGGCTTCAACTTTTTCACGGGTTTTGGCGGAAACATGGTCAGCCTGATTCACCACACGGGAAACGGTCTGGTAGGAGACCCCCGCGTGATCTGCGACATCGTATAGCGTTACCTGTTTCACATTCATCACCCTGATTTTACTGTTGTCTGCACGCTATGATGCCATACTCCACCAGGCTTTCACTATGTCGCAGGCGAGTGAATTGCATGGTACATAGGGGTTTCTATAGACCTTCTGGCAACCTCAATGCTGCGCTCCGCAGCATTTTTTATATTTACGCCCGCTGCCGCACGGACAAGGGTCGTTGCGGGTAGCCGATTTCGGCTGCTGTTGCTGCGCCTCTTGCGCCAGCCATTGCATAATCGCCGGAAGCGGATAGCCATTGTCCAGAAGCTGCCGCCAGACGTTCATATAAGGCGTCACGTGCTTGAAAAAGTGCTTATAGCCCGTACACAGGTAATTGTGGCCGGGGCGACCGCTCGGGGAAACGGCGAAGCGATGTTTCGGACAACCGCCGTGGCAAACAAAACGAAACTCGCAGCTGCGGCAATCCGCCGTCAGCGTCTCTTTTTTGGCCTGACCAAAGGTGATGGCCTGTTCGCTATTGTTTAGCTCACGAATGCTCTGCTGGTGAATATTGCCCAGCTTATGCTCCGGGTAGACATAGTGATCGCAGTTATACAGATCGCCGTTCGATTCCAGCGCAAAAGCGTGGCCGCAGGTTTCGGAATGCACGCACAGTACCGGCGGCTGACCGGTCCACGCCGCCAGGGCAACGTCAAACATCTGCACGTAGACGCTATCGACGTCGCGGCGCACCCAGATATCAAAAATTTGGTTGAGAAACTCGCCAAACTGCCAGGAGGGCACCGTCCAGGGCGCAAGCCGCGCTGCGCTCTCTCCAGGCAGTACCAGCTGTAGCGGCGACGAGGCGTCGCTGCTCATCCGTTCGACCAGCGGAATAAACTGCATATAGCGCGAACCCGCCGCCAGCAGGAAATCATACACTTCGCGGGCGTGTTCAACGTTATGCTTGCCGACAACGGTCAGAGTATTGAACTCGACGTTATGCGCCTTCAGCAGCGCCATTGCCGCCACGACCTTATCGTGGGTTCCCTTTCCGGCGCGGTTGACGCGGTACTGGTTATGCAGATGCGCCGGGCCGTCTATCGACAAGCCCACCAGAAAACGCTGCTCGGCAAAAAATTGCGCCCACTCATCATCCACCAGCACGCCGTTGGTTTGCAGGGCATGATCGATCTTTTTGCCGTTGGCGTATTTCTCACAAAGCTCAACGACGCGGCGAAAGAACGCCAGCCCCATCATCGTCGGTTCGCCGCCCTGCCAGGCAAAGGTCACTGCATCACCAGACTGCGCTTCGATATGCTGGCGAATATAGTTTTCCAGCGTCTCGTCGGACATGCGCCAGTTTTTATTACGCTCGGGGTAAAGCGCTTCTTTTTCCAGATAAAAGCAGTAGGTGCAATCGATGTTACACACCGATCCGCTCGGTTTTGCCATCACGTGGCAGCCATTGATCATGCTGATTTTCCCTGATTCGATGGCCCGGTAAACCTTGCCATTAACTGTTCTCGACAATGTACTGATAGCAGCTGGCGATATGGCGAGCGATGGTGTATTCCACCAGCTCGCCGCGATCGTTAAAGCCCTGACGGGTCTTCACCAGCAGCGGTTCGCCTGCAGCAACCTGCAAAATATCGCAGTCCTGCTCCGTGGGCAGTTCGGCGGTAATGGTATCTTTATAGCCGTCGATATTCTCACCGCGCTGTTCCAGGGCGCTGTACAAACCTTCTTTAAACGCCTCTAGCGTCAGCTCACCCAGACGCGGCGTTAGCCAGATGTAGTTTACCTGCGCGGGGAGTTCATTTTGCCGATAAATCGTGCGGGTGAGACGCTGAATTTTCTGCTCCGCCGGGAGAGCGAACGCCTGCGCCACTTCCGGCGGCGGCAAGAGTTGCTCGAGTGTCAGATTATGTCGCGAAATAGAGTGCTGCTGCTGACCGTCGACCAGCCGGATGCGGGTCTTTACTCCCTGTTTCTCGGAGGTGCTGATGACCATCGTGCCGATACCGGCCTGGCGTTTTACCAGCCCTTTGGCAGCCAGTTCGGCCAGCGCGCGCCGCGCCGTAATGCGGCTGACGCCAAAAAGCTCTTCAAACTCGGCTTCGGTAGGCAGGACATCATTCTTTTTGTAGGCCCCGGTTCTTAGCTTTTCCAGCAAGATGTCGTATAGCTGAGCGTATAAAGGTTTTGCGCCGCGAGAATAATCCAGTTCTTCTTTCATTAACTTCGCACTCCTGTTCCCCGGCCGTAGCCGGGGGTACCCCTTAATCAAGTCGCATTTCTAACGCCATCTTATAGTACACGCTCTGATGCTGCTCCTGCGGAACCTCATTCTGCACGAAAGCCCACAAATTTTCCCGATCCCAGGCGGGCTCGCTGGCGGCCCGCAGCTTGTCAGCCAAAATAGTCTGTCCGCTACCTTCCAGATGCTGCAACAGCGCAAACAGGCCGTAGCGCACCTGCGGCGCAAAGGCAGCCAGCTCCGGCAGCAGATGCGGATCCAGCCCCAGCAGCGGACTTTGCGCATCATCCAGGCCATAGCGCGCGTACAGCTCAGCGGGCGCATCGTTTTCCTGCATCATGCGAATCATCTGCTCCACTAACCGCCGCGCGACCTGTTCATCACGGCACTGGGTTTGCTGCGTCGGGTCAGCCGCCAAATCATACAGGCGATGGCCAAAGCGATCGGCACCGCGGGTCATCACTGACTCTGCGGGGATTTTCATCACCGGGCAGCCTTTGGTAAAGCGAAACGGCGGATGCAGCGTCGTTTCGCGCAGCTCCTGCGGCGTAAAACGGCGATTAATGCGCGTCGGCATCAGGGTGTATTCGTACAGGCCATCGATGCCTTGTTCAACGGGCGAGCGCATATAAACATAGCGACCATCGGTAATATTGATATGGCAGCCGTGATAGCCAAACAGCGCATAGTCGCGCACTGGCGTATCGTCGCGCAGCGCGGGCAGCAGCGACACGCCCTGCATATCCGCCGGTTTATCCAGACCGAAGCAGTCCAGCAGCGTCGCCGGGATATCAATTGTTTGCGCCAGCGCCTGGCGGGATTCGCCCGCACCGCCGTACTGCGGGTGCCAGATAAATAAAGGAATATTCGCCACTTCGTTATACAGCGGCATAATATTTTTCCCCCACCACTCATGCTCGCCAAGCAGAAAACCGTGGTCGGTGTTGACAATCAACATCGTGTCGCGCCACAGATCGTAACGATCCATATAGTCCAGCACCTTGCCAACATACGCATCAACCATGGTCAGCAGCGCCATATAGTACTTCTGGATCAGGCTTTTGCGTTCGGCGGTTTCGGTGACGAAGTAGTACGGCGGCCAGCCGTCGAACTGCGCGGGATCGTCGATGCCGTACATCTTCAGGTACTTTTCCGGCACGAAGAACGGTTCATGCGGATCGAAACACTCCAGTTGTAAAAACCAGTTGTCGCTGGCGTGGTTGGTATCGATGAACTCCAGCCCTTTGCCGATCGTCCGCGCCAGATGGTGATCTTCTTCGTTGTGCATAAACTGCACGTTGATCTGATGCTGAACCCGGCTGGCGATCCGCCGCTGTTTGATCTCCTCCGGCTCGCCGGATTCGTAGCGATATTCAGGCTTATCCACCACCCCTTTCCAGGCATCGCCCTCCTGTCCGCGCACAAATTCGTAGGTACTGTAGCGCGAATGATAGGTCGCCCCGCCGTCGCGCCAGTAGTGCTTGTGGTCCGTCACCAGATGGGTGTGAATGCCGTTCTTCTTCAGCAGCTCCGGAACCGAATCATCGAACGGCTCGATTGGCGACCAGCCGCGGTGTAAAAAATTATAGCGTCCGGTATGCAGCTCCCGGCGGGCGGGCATACAGGGCATGCTGCCAACGTAGCCGTTATCGAAACGGACCGTGCGCTCCTTCAGCCGCTGAAAATTCGGCGTGATCGCCTTGTCGCTACCGTAGGCCGACAGCAGGCGCTTATTCAGCGAATCAAACATCAACATAATCGCTTTCATGCTTTACTCCTTAATTCTTCCTTCACGCCGTTTCTTTATCGTAACCGCGCATTTTGCCAACGATATAGGTCAGCACGAAGGCTGCGGCGCAGCCGGTTAACCAGGAAATGATGTACTGCAAATATTTACCGTCGGCGATAAGCGGCAGCGCGGAGAGCCCGGCTGCGCCGACACCGTTGGTCGAGACGCCCAGCAGCACCACCATCATTCCGCCAAAGCCTGCGCCGATAGAGCCGGTAATAAAGGCAAATCCGGCCGGGATATTGACGCCGAAGATGGTCGGTTCGCCCACCGCCAGGATGGAAGTCGGGATCGCCCCTTTGGCGATTTTCTTCATCATCGGGTCGCGGGTCAGCAGCAGTACCGCCGTCGCCGCGCCGACCATTCCGGCGTTGGACATAATCTGGATGGCGAACAGCGGCGCGTGGCCGGTGGCGTTGATCATCTCAAGGTGAATAGGAAACAAGCCGTGGTGCAGGCCGAGCGAAATCAGGAACGGGAACAGCGCCGAGAGCACAAAGCCCGCTGCGATGCCGCCGGTAGAAAGCAGGCCGTTCAGCCCGTGCAGAATGCCGTTAGAAACCACGCCCGCCACGGGCATAATCACCAGCAGCAGCGCCGCCGCCATCACCACCAGCACAATAGTCGGCGTCACCACCACATCCACAATATCCGGCACAAAGCGCCGAACCTGTTTTTCCAGCAGGCACATTAGCCATGCGCAGAGAATGACGCCAATCAGCCCGCCCTGCCCCGGGATCAGCCCCAGCGCGGTAATCTGCGGCACAATAGTGATCGCCCCCAGCAGGCCACCCATCACCGCGTTGCCGTCAAACTCCTTCGCCGCCGTCACCCCGGTATAGATAGCGAGGAAACCGAACAGCGCCTTCGAGACGATATCGAGAAACTGGCTCACACCCAGCATGTGCCGCTGGTCGAGTACTACCTGAGTCGGCGACAGATCCCCCAGCGCCGCCACATGATGCGCCAGCGCCCAGGAAGCAGCGGAGTTCACCAGCACGTTGTTAATGCCCATCAAGATACCGGCGGCAATCAATGACGGCAGGATCGGCACAAAGATATTGGCGATATGTTTGAGAATGACTTTGGTACGGGTCTGTTTTTTCGCTTTCTCCCGCGCAAGCTTTGCTTTTTGCTCGACAGCGCTCAAGGGTGTGTCACTTGCGGGCAGGCCCTTAAGCAGATCGTTAATCACGTTTGCGACCTTTGACGATTTACCCGGCCCGACGATCACCTGCAGGGTGTCGTCCTCCACCACGCCGAGTACGCCTTCAATACTTTTGAGCGCGGCGATATCGACCTGTGATTGCTCACCGATGGTCATCCGCACACGGGTCATACAGTTGGTAACATGCAGCAAATTAGATAAGCCGCCACAGTGCTTCACAATCGCGTTGCCCACCTGGTTGTAGTCCATACAGAGGTTCCTTTATTATTTTGGTGGTAATTGTTATAACAATATAATGTTATCATGTTTGTGAAGGCGATCATAAAGGCGGATTAACGATCGTTTTTGGCGGGGGAATAATGAGAACAGGAGGCCGAAGCCTCCCACAGTTTGATTTATAGCGTGTGCCGCATTTTGTCGGGTGGCGGCTAGCGCCTTTTACCCGACGGGTTCACCATCGTCTGCGAGCCGGGTAATTCTGCATTATCCCTGGCGCAGGTTCTGCGCGGCTTTGACCATGTTAGCCAGCGCGGCACGGGTTTCCGGCCAGCCGCGGGTTTTCAGGCCGCAGTCCGGGTTCACCCACAGGCGCTCTGCCGGGATACGCTGCGCAGCCTTCTTCAGCAGGGCTTCGATCCACTCCACGCTTGGGACGTTCGGCGAGTGAATATCGTAGACGCCCGGCCCGATTTCGTTCGGATAGTCGAACTCTTCGAACGACTCCAGCAGCTCCATATCAGAACGCGAGGTTTCGATAGTGATCACGTCGGCATCCAGCGCGGCAATGGAATCCATAATGTCGTTAAACTCGCAATAACACATATGGGTGTGGATCTGGGTGTCATCTTTCGCCACCGCCGCGTTGATGCGGAAAGCCTCCACGCCCCATGCCAGGTAGGCATCCCAGTCGCTGCGCTTCAGCGGCAGACCTTCGCGCAGCGCCGGTTCGTCAATCTGGATAATACCGATCCCGGCGGCTTCCAGGTCTGCAACCTCATCACGCAGCGCCAGCGCAATCTGCTTCGCGATGGTTTCACGGGTCACGTCTTCGCGCGGGAATGACCAGCAGAGAATGGTCACCGGACCGGTCAGCATCCCTTTTACCGGCTTGTCGGTCAGCGACTGGGCGTATTTTGCCCACTCAACGGTGATCGCTTGCGGGCGGCTAACATCACCAATTACTACCGGCGGTTTAACGCAGCGGGAGCCGTAGCTCTGCACCCAGCCGTTCTGGGTAAAGATAAAACCGTCCAGGTGTTCACCGAAATATTCCACCATGTCGTTACGCTCGGCTTCACCGTGCACTAGAACATCCAGCCCCAGCCGCTCCTGCTCCACAATCGCCTGTTTGATGTGCTCTGCTATGCCGGTACGATAGTTATTCGCATCGAGATTGCCCTTTTTGAAGTCCAGACGCAGGCCGCGAATTTCCGTGGTTTGCGGGAAAGAGCCGATGGTGGTGGTCGGCCAGGCCGGGAGCTTAAAGCGCGCCCGCTGCGCTTCGGCACGCACTTCATAGACGCTCGCGCGCTGGCTGTCCTCGTCGGTAATCGCCGCCAGGCGTTTTTCGACCGCCGCGTTATGCACGCGAGTCGAGTGGCGACGTGCCTGAATCGGCGCGCTCCAATCGTTAATCGCTACAGTATCACCGCTGTTCAGCGCATCACGCAGCAGCGCCAGCTCGGCGCATTTTTGCAAGGCGAAGGCAAACCAGCTCTTCACTTCCGCATCCAGACGAGTCTCCACGCTCAGGTCGATCGGGCTGTGCAGCAGGGAGCAGGAAGAAGCCACCCACAGATCGCGTTTACCGACGATGTCTTTAATCTGCGCGTATTTCTCGGTGAGATCGGCGCGCCAGACGTTGCGGCCATTGATCAGCCCCGCAGAGAGCAGCCAGTCGGCAGGCAGACGTTGATGCAGCTCTTCCACGTCATCTTTACCGTGAACAAAATCAACGTGCAGGCCCTGTACCGGCAGCGCGGTGATGGTCTCAAGGTTCGCCGTAATGCCTTCAAAATAGGTGGTCAGCAGCAGCTTAACCTGACCGGTGAGTGCGTCATATGCCGGTTGGAAGGCATCCAACCACGCCTGCGGCAGTTCGAGCACCAGCGCAGGTTCATCAATCTGTACCCACTCAATGCCGCGTTTTGCCAGCTCAGCCAGCACCTGCTGGTAGACCGGCAGAATATCGTTCAGCAAGCTCAGACGGTCGAACGGCTCGCCTTTCACCTTACCGAGCCACAGGTAAGTAACCGGCCCCAGCAGAACGGGTTTGACCTTGTGGCCCAGCGCCAGCGCTTCGTCCACTTCATCCAACAATTGAGTCCAGGTCAGTTTGAACTGCTGGCCCTTCACGAATTCCGGCACCATGTAGTGGTAGTTGGTGTTAAACCATTTGGTCATTTCCGCTGCGGCAGCCGGTTCACCGGTCGGTGCGCGACCTCGGCCAATGCGGAACAGAGTATCGATATCGACGGAACCGTCTTTGTTCTGATGACGAGCCGGCACGTTGCCGAGCAGCAGGCTGGTGGTCAGAACATGGTCGTACCAGGCGAAATCACCCACCGGCAGCAGATCAACGCCTGCCTGCTTCTGCTGATCCCAATGGCGAGCACGCAGCTCACGCCCAACCGCCAGCAGTTCTTCACGGGAGCTATTGCCCGCCCAGTAGCTCTCTTGCGCTTTTTTCAGCTCGCGACGCAGGCCAACGCGAGGGAAACCGAGGGTGTGATTCAGGATTGTCATGTTATGCCCCTTATGGAATTTTTTGTATTTAGCCATCCAGATGTTTACACATCCATAATTGGCAGTTACTGTATATTCCTCAAGCGCAAATTATTCATGCCGAAGTGAAGGACTTTCATGATCGAAATTAAACACCTGAAAACGCTCCAGGCGTTGCGGAACAGCGGTTCTCTGGCAGGCGCGGCAGCGGCCCTGCACCAGACGCAATCCGCCTTGTCCCACCAGTTCAGCGATCTGGAACAGCGCCTTGGCTTCCGTCTGTTTGTGCGTAAAAGCCAGCCGCTGCGCTTTACCCCGCAGGGGGAGATCCTGTTGCAGTTGGCAAACCAAGTGCTGCCGCAAATCAGCCGCGCCTTGCAGGACTGCAATGAGCCGCAGCAAACCCGTCTGCGTATCGCCATCGAATGCCATAGCTGTATTCAATGGCTCACCCCGGCGCTGGAAAATTTCCGCGCCCGCTGGCCGCATGTGGAAGTGGATTTTCAGTCCGGCGTCACCTTTGACCCACAGCCGGGGTTGCAGCAGGGCGAGCTGGATCTGGTGATGACCTCTGATATTCTGCCGCGCAGCGGTCTGCACTATTCGCCGATGTTTGATTTTGAAGTACGTCTGGTGATGGCGCCGGATCATCCGTTGGCGGCAAAAACGCGGATTGCGCCTGAGGATTTAGCCACCGAGCTGCTGCTGATTTACCCGGTGCAGCGCGCGCGCCTGGATATCTGGCGTCACTTTTTACAGCCAGCAGGGATCAGCCCGCAGCTGAAGAGCGTCGACAATACGTTACTGTTAATTCAGATGGTAGCCGCACGGATGGGGATCGCAGCCCTGCCGCACTGGGTAGTAGAAAACGTTGAACGCCAGGGCCTGGTCGTGACCAAAACCCTGGGCGAGGGACTGTGGAGCCGACTGTACGCCGCAGTGCGCGATGGCGAGCAACGCCAGCCGGCCACCGAGGCGTTTATTCGCTCAGCGCGGAACCACGCTTGCGACCACTTACCGTTTGTGCGGAGTGCGGAGCGACCCAGCGCCGATGGACCCACAGCGAAGCCAGGATCACCAGAGCTCCAACAATAAAGCTCGGCCAGCGGGGCTGCTCCTGCCAGATAGCAAGGTTCACCAGCAGCCCGGCAGGCACATGCATATTGTTCATAATGCCAAGCGTACCGGCATCCACCTGGGTGGCACCGTAATTCCACATAAAGTAGCCAATACCCGATGCCGCCACGCCAAGAAAGACCAGAATGCCCCATTGTAGCGACGTTTCCGGCATTTTCTGCGCGTTACCCATCAGAGTCCAGGCAACTACCGCCACCAGAAATGCCCCGACGTAGAACCAGGCGAAGGCGTTATGCTGCGGCATCGGGCGCGTTTCCATCAGGCGCTTATAGCCCACCATGCCGATAGCGAAGCTGATATTAGAGAGCTGCACCAGGATTAAACCGGTCCAGAAATGGTTGGTCACCTGGTCATAACGGATAATTCCCGCGCCGATCACCGCCAGCAACGCGCTGCAGGCGTAGCCCCAGCGCAGACGTCTTCGGCTCATCAAATCATAAATCAGCGTGATATAGAGCGGCGTCAGGACGGTAAACAGCAGAAGTTCGGATACCGTCAGGTAGAGATAAGCCTGGAAACTCAGCATGTACATGATGCCAAGCTGCATCGCCCCCACCAGCATATACAGGCCAATAGTGGTCAGGCTTTGCCCACGGGTACGCAGGAAGGGCAAAAACACCAGCGCCGCCAGGCCAACGCGCGCCAGTACTGCGAAATAGCTATCGACGTGACCGGCCAGGTATTCGCCATACAGGCTAAAGGAAAAGGCCCACAGAATGGTGGTAATAATCAGTAGCGCCACAATGAATGTCTCGTAGAGTAAAGAACACTCATTGTAGCGAAGAGGTCAGTTGACAACTGCTCACTTATAGAGCAATCGTCAATCTTTTTTAATCAAGATAGAGTTTACGCAGATAGTGCGGAACGGCGTCATCAGCGTTGCTGCCGATCACGTCCAGCTCCGGATGCAGGTCCTTCAGACGCTGGTGCGCATTGGCCATAATGCAGCCCTTGCCCGCCATCGACAGCATTTCCGCATCGTTCATGCCGTCGCCGAAGGCGATGCACTCTTTCAGGCTATAGCCGAGCATTTTCGCCACCGCCTCCAGCGCATGCCCCTTCGACACGCCGCCCGCCATCACTTCCAGGCAGGTCACGGTAGAGAAGCTCACGTTCACGCGGTCGCCCCAGCGAGCATTGATCGCCTGCTCCAGCGGCAGCAGATGCTCATGCTTATCGCAGGTGAAAAAGACTTTGCTGATCCCTTCCGGGTCCAGCTCGCCCGGCTCGTACAGCTTGTAGTTAAACACTGCCTCTTTGAAGAAGCGCATCTCTTCCGGACGGTGGCGGTTCATAAACCACTCATCCTCACGATAAACGTTGGTCACAATCGCCGGATCGTTTCGCATCATCTCGAACAGGTCAGCGGCGATATCGCGATCAAGGTTATGAGCGAAGATCTGCTTCCCGTCGCTATCATGTACGCGGGCGCCGTTAGAGGTGATCATGTAGGATTTAATGCCGAGATTATCGCGAATTTGCCCAACATCGATGTAGTGGCGGCCGGTCGCGAACACGAAATTGATACCGCGTGCGGTAAGCAGCTTCAGCGTCTCTTTGGCGTAAGGGGTTAAGCAGTGATCGGGGGAAAGCAGCGTGCCATCTAAGTCAGACGCAACAACCTGGTACATAAAAATTTTAACCTCTAAGCAGGGCGACGAGCGTTTCGCCGGATTAATTGTGTCGACCAAAAAAATCGACGATAGCATTCAGCGCGACCGAGCGCATGGCGTCCTTTTCAAAAAGGATCTCATGGTATGCCCCTTCTATGACAAACGGCTTATTCCCCTCACAGGGGTGACCGCCAGCGGCGCGAAGTTCACAGTAGCGATCGTGCATACGGTTATCGACCACTCGCTCTTCTTCCGCCTGGAGCAATAACGTTGGCGTGACGTCTTTTTCCGCGCCAGCCAGCACCTCTTCACCCGCAAGGATACCCTCGCGTACCCAGTGAAACGTCGGGCCACCGACCCGCAGCTGGGGTTCATCAGCGTAAAAACGCAGGTTGCGACGATAGCGCTGACGGCTGTGCGTCAGTAAGTTGACCGCAAAAGGCAACGCCCGCCAGCGGCCGGTTCCGAGGGCGTACTCTTCACGAATGCGCTGATGGCCCTCAGCCCAATCGAGAATATGGCGCACCATCCAGTCAGGCAGGCGCATGACAATGCCGAACATTGGCGCACAGAGCACTATTGCGTCGCAATGCTGGCGGTGGCGCTGTAAAAAAAGCGTCGCGATTGCACCGCCCATTGAGTGGGCCAGTATAAACCGTTTTCGCCAGTGCCCGGGCACCACTTCCTGCTGCCAGAAAGCGGCAAGATCGTCGACGTAATCGCTGAAATTAACAACGTGACCACGGTGGGTATCGGAAAGCATTCGCCCCGAGCGCCCCTGACCGCGATGATCGATAATCATCACATCAAAGCCGCTACGGAAAAGATCGTAAGCCAGTTCGGCGTACTTCACGTAGCTTTCAATACGGCCCGGACAGATAACAATCACCCGGTCATTACTTTTGGCGCAGAAGCGAACAAAGCGCACCGGAACATTATCCACGCCCGTAAATTCCGCTTCTTCCCGCTGATGCCAGAAATCGGTCAACGGCCCCATGGTAAAGGCCGCAAACGCGTTTTCTCGTGTTTCCCAGTCCTTTTGCTGCAAAAACATCGGGCTTACACCCCTGATAACCGCTGAAAATCGTTTTTTTGCCGTGCATCACACAATGCTTACACAATAGCGTATTGTGGCATAAAAACAGACAATCAGGGAGTTTCTCATGACGTTCGAGTGGTGGTTTGCCTATTTGCTGACATCAATTATTCTCAGCTTGTCGCCGGGTTCCGGGGCGATAAATACGATGACCACCTCAATCAACCACGGCTATCGCGGTGCCGCCGCATCAATCGCCGGACTACAGGCCGGGCTGGGCATTCATATCGTGCTGGTCGGCGTCGGTTTGGGTACGTTATTTTCCCGCTCGCTGTTAGCCTTTGAAATCCTCAAATGGGCGGGAGCCGCCTATCTTATCTGGCTCGGGATTCAGCAATGGCGGGCCGCGGGTTCAATCGATCTCAATACCCTGGCGAAAGTGCAGACTCGCGGAAAGCTCTTTAAACGCGCGGTGTTTGTTAACCTGACCAATCCGAAAAGCATCGTGTTTCTTGCCGCCCTATTCCCGCAGTTTATCGTGCCCAATCAGCCTCAGGTGATGCAGTACCTCGTGCTCGGCGTCACCACCATCGTGGTCGATATTATTGTGATGATTGGCTATGCCACGCTGGCGCAGCGCATCGCGGCGTGGATTAAGGGGCCGAAACAGATGAAGGCGCTGAACAAGGTGTTTGGCTCGCTGTTTATGCTGGTCGGCGCTCTGCTGGCTTCGGCTCGTCACGCCTGATGAATGGAAGCACGCTCGCAATTTGAGGTTCACCTTGTGGACGCAGCAACATCGTCATTCGAGGGCGCACGCAAAGAGAGAAGATAATTCTTTTGCGTACTGTCGACTCCGCAGCGCCAATGACAGAATGCCGCCTGATGCTCTTATTCATGGACGAAACAATGGCGGAAGCGGCAACTCCACATGATGCGGTATTCAGAACCTTTCTCTCCCGCGTGGAAACCGCGCGGGACTTTATTGAGATCCACCTGCCGCCCTCGTTAATTCAGATTTGCAAACTGGATACGCTGCGCCTGGAATCAGGGAGCTTTATTGAAGACGACCTGCGGCCTTATTACAGCGACATACTCTACTCCCTGGAGACCACCAGCGGTCAGGGCTACGTGCATGTCCTGATTGAACACCAAAGCTCGCCCGATAAACTGATGGCGTTTCGCTTGATGCGTTACGCCATCGCCGCCATGCAGAGGCATCTCGATACTCTTTTATCAGGGACGGCGAAGCCCTTACCCCTGGTCCCTGAATTGGCTGGAAAGCTTTGCCGATCCGGATACTGCGCGTCAGCTTTACGCCAATGCCTTTCCGCTGGTGGATATCACCGTTATCCCCGATGACGAAATCATGCAGCACCGCAGCATGGCGGCCCTGACGCTGGTGCAAAAGCATATTCGCCAGCGCGAGATGGCTGAGCTTCTGGACAAGCTCACCAGCCTGTTGATGCTCGAACAGATGAGCAGACAACAAGTTACCGTACTGATAAAATATATGACCCAGGCGGGAGAAGAGCAGGACGTTCGGCCGCTATTATATGAGCTGGCACAGCGGGTGCCGCAGCATGGAGAAGTACTGATGACTCTGGCAGAAAAGTGGCTCGAGGAAGGTATGCAGAAGGGCATAAAGGAAGGCATAAAAAACGGCAAACGCGCCGCCTTTATGGAAGTCGCAAAAGCAATGCTCAACCGGGGCATCGATGATACTGCGGTGATGGAAATGACCGGTCTCACACCTGACGATTTGCAGCAGCTCCGTCATTAATACCCGGCCCGCCCGTAAACCCTTGGACGGGCCCCGGGATACTTAGCGCGAAATAATCAAATGAATACCAAAACCGGCGAATAGCGTACCGGCAACGCCGTCGATCCACTTCGCCATCAGCTGATAGCCGCGGCGCATACCCGGAAGAGCAAACAGGCTGGCAACCACCGTAAACCAGGCCAGCGTCTCCAGTACGATCAGCAGGAAAATGCCCCAGCGCGCGCTGGCGGTAACGTCGTCGCCAACAAACAGAGAGAACACAGAACCGAAGTAAATAATCGCTTTCGGGTTCGCCAGGTTGGTGAGTAGCCCCTTCAGGAAACTGCGACCGCTACGCGCCAGTTCAACCTGTGGCTCCGCCGCCGCTACGTCGCTTTTCTTCAGCGCGCCGCGCAGCATTTGAAAGCCCATCCAGCACAGATACAGCCCGCCGCCGACCATGATAATGGTGTGCAGCCAGGCCATTTTCTCGATAATCAGGTTCAGGCCGAGCAGCGCCACGCCCGCCCACACCATCACGCCGCAGGTGATCCCCAGGACGCCCATCATCGCCTCTTTGCGGGAGCGGCTAACGGCGGTCTGTGAAACAAAGAAAAAGTCCGGGCCAGGACTCATCAGCGCAATGATATGCACCAGCGCCACGGTGAAGAAGAGCGTCAACATGATTAACTCGCAGGAAAATAGTAAGGACGAAAACTATATTTGCACTTTTTCGGCTGGCTGACTACTCATCATCACCATCCACGTGCGCGCGGATCAGAGCCATAAACTCTTTACCAAAACGCTCGAGCTTACGCGTGCCGACGCCGTTAACGCTCAGCATCTCTCCAGCGCTTAGCGGCGTTTGTTCGGCCATTTCGATCAGCGTCGCATCGTTAAATACCACGTAGGGTGGGATGTTTTCTTCGTCGGCGATCGCCTTACGCAATTTGCGCAGCTTAGCGAACAGCTTGCGATCGTAATTGCCGCCAAAAGATTTCTGCATCGCCTTCGGCTTCAGCGCCACAATACGCGGCACGGCAAGCTGTAACGCCACGTCGCCGCGCAGAACCGGGCGGGCGGCTTCGGTAAGCTGTAGCGCGGAGTGCTGGGCAATATTCTGCGCAACCAGCCCTAAATGAATAAGCTGACGGATAACGCTGACCCAGTGCTCGTGGCTCTGTTCGCGCCCAATACCGTAGACCGGCAGCTTATCGTGCCCCATATCGCGAATACGCTGGTTATTAGCGCCGCGCAGCACTTCCACCACGTAGCCCATACCAAAACGCTGATTGACGCGGTAAATCGTCGACAGCGCCTTCCGCGCGTCCATTAAGCCATCATACTGTTTCGGCGGGTCAAGGCAGATGTCACAGTTACCGCACGGCTCCTGACGCCCTTCGCCAAAGTAGTTGAGCAGCACCAGGCGGCGGCAGGTTTGCGCTTCGGCAAACGCCCCCATTGCGTTGAGCTTATGACGTTCAATATCCTGCAATGGCCCGGCGGGTTTCTCTTCAAGACAGCGTCTGAGCCACGCCATATCCGCCGGATCGTAAAACAGCATCGCCTCCGCAGGCAGGCCATCTCGCCCGGCGCGCCCGGTTTCCTGATAGTAGGATTCAATATTACGCGGGATGTCGAAATGCACCACAAAACGGACGTTCGGTTTGTTGATGCCCATGCCAAAGGCCACCGTCGCCACCACAATTTGCAGGTCGTCGCGCTGAAATTTCTCCTGCACATCGGCGCGAATATCGTTTTCCAGGCCAGCGTGATAGGCCGCCGCGCTGATACCACGGCTTTGCAGGCGCGCGGCGGTATCTTCCACTTTCGACCGGCTATTGCAGTAGATAATGCCCGACTTACCGCGCTGATCCTGCACATAACGCATCAGCTGATCCAGCGGCTTAAATTTCTCCATCAACATATAGCGGATGTTGGGTCGGTCAAAGCTGCTTACCTGAATAAGCGGGTCGTCGAGCCCCAGCAGACGGACAATATCGCGACGGGTGGTATCATCGGCGGTGGCGGTAAGCGCCATAAACGGAATCTGCGGTATCCGCTGGCGCAGCTGCCCTAGCGCGGCGTATTCCGGGCGGAAATCGTGGCCCCACTGGGAAATGCAGTGCGCTTCATCCACCGCCACCATCGCCAGATTCCAGTGCGTGAGATGCTCAAGGAAGTTATCCAGCATCAGGCGTTCCGGGGCAATATACAGCAGCCGGATTTGCCCGCTGCGGCAGCCGGCCATCACGTCCTGCTGCTGCTCGCGGCTCTGCGTCGAGTTCAGGCACGCCGCCGCCACGCCGTTGGCCAGCAGTTGATCGACCTGGTCCTTCATCAAGGAGATAAGCGGCGATACCACGACGGTCAGGCCACCCAGCACCAGCGCCGGAACCTGATAACACAACGACTTGCCGCCCCCGGTCGGCATCACCACCAGGCAATCACGCCCGGCCAGCGCCGTGTCGATAATGGTTTCCTGGCCCGGGCGAAACTGCTGGTAGCCGAAGGTTTCTTGTAAAACCTGCTTAGCCAGCGATTCCTGATTTAATACTTCCGCCTGCGCCACGTTGACCCCATATGCCTGAAAAGAAAACAGGCGCTATTTTCAGCGCCTGAGAGCCAGAGTGCAACGATTAAAACAGATCGTTGAGCATCAGCCCGACGCCAACGCGGGTCTGATTGAAGTTATAATCGATGAGCGACTCGCCATAACCGCTATAGACCTGAGTATAGACGCGCACGTGTTTGGTTATCGGATAGCTCACCCCAAGCTCCGCGCCGCCGTAGCCGGTATTCCAGTTATATTGCCCCTGAGCGCTGAGAATCGCCTCGCCCAGTTGATAACCCACTTTCAGGCGATAGTAGCCCATATATTTGGTGATATCCGGGTTATCGTTGGTGCTGCCAATCACGTACCAGGGCTTCACTTCCACCAGCCAGTTACCATTTTGCGCCATCAGCCGGGTATAAAGACGGTTCCAGCTGCGGGACGTGGGATCGGAACGGCCGTTAGAGTCGTGGTTATAGCCCATTTCAACATCGCGCAGCGTCCAGCCGGCGAACGAGTAATCGGTAGCAAAGCCAAGGAACAGTTGCGGCTCATAGTTGGTTTCGCGAAACGGCGCGGACTCTTTACTGTTGGAGAGCTGCCACCAGGATTTTTGCGTATAAGAAGCGCCCAGCAGCGAGTTATCGCCAAGGATCCCCCGCCACAGAGGAAACGCCAGGCTAAGCTGAAACTTCACTTCATCTTTACGCGCATTCTCGGCCCAGTCGTAGCTGCGAATCGCTTCTTTATTGAGATCGCTGGTCCACGTATAGAGCAGATAGTTGCTCTCATAGGGATACAGCAGGAACGGATTATCATGGTCCTGTAACAGGTTGGCGATAATGCTTCCGCGAACGGCCGGAGTGTCGTGAACCTGTTGACTAACGAGCGCGTCCTGCGCCAGAACGCCAGCCGGAAGCGCAGCAAGCGCCAGCAGGCAGGCCAAAGAGATACGCATTACTGTTCTCCTGGATGGATAATTATTATTTCTGTTTAACCCAGCCAGCATTCTACCTATTTATGCGTCTTCTGACCTGTTATCCGTTCTTAAAGTAGAAATCAATATTTTAGAAGCATAAAATCAACATTTCATTAACCTATGGAATGTTGTTATGTCAGAACTGACCGCCGCCGCCGCTCTTAAGCTGGTGGGAGAAATCTTCGTCTACCATATGCCTTTTAATCGTGCCTTAGGGCTGGAGCTGGAGCGCTATGAAAAAGAGTTCGCCCAGCTTAGCTTCAACAACCAGCCGATGATGGTTGGCAACTGGGCGCAAAGCATTTTACATGGTGGAGTGATTGCCTCTGCGCTGGACGTCGCCGCAGGTCTGGTATGCGTCGGCAGCACGCTGACTCGCCACGACACCATCAATGAAGAAGAACTGCGCCAGCGCCTGTCGCGAATGGGTACCATCGATCTGCGCGTCGACTACCTGCGTCCGGGCCGCGGGGAACGCTTCACCGCCACCAGCAGCCTGCTGCGCGCCGGTAACAAAGTCGCGGTGGCCCGCGTCGAGCTGCATAACGAGGAGCAGGTTTATATCGCCAGCGCCACGGCGACGTATATGGTGGGTTGATTGCCATAAATCGAGTAACATCACTCTCTTTGGCAATGGATTTGTACCGATGGATGCTAAACAAACGCGGGTAGGGATTTTGCTGGCCCTGGCCGCCTATTTTATCTGGGGTATCGCGCCAGCATACTTCAAGCTTATCTACTATGTTCCCGCCGATGAAATTCTGACTCACCGCGTGATCTGGTCCTTCTTCTTTATGGTGGCGCTGGTCAGCGTCAGCCGTCAGTGGCAGCAGGTCAAAAGACTGCTCAAAACGCCGAAAAAGGTGTTCCTGCTGGCGCTGTCTGCCGTGCTGGTAGGCGGCAACTGGCTGCTGTTTATCTGGGCGGTAAATAACCACCATATGCTGGAAGCCAGCCTGGGGTATTTTATTAACCCACTGGTGAATATTCTGTTAGGGATGATCTTCCTCGGGGAGCGCTTTCGCCGGATGCAGTGGCTGGCAGTAATGCTGGCGGCCTGCGGCGTTCTGGTGCAGTTGTGGACCTTCGGCTCGCTGCCGATCATCGCGCTGGGCCTGGCGTTCAGCTTTGCGTTCTACGGCCTGCTGCGTAAAAAGATCGCCGTCGATGCGCAAACCGGCATGCTGTTTGAAACACTGTGGCTGCTGCCGGTCGCTGCGATTTATCTGTTCGGCATCGCCGATAGCCCAACCAGCCATATGGGTCAGAACCCATGGTCGCTGAACCTGCTGCTGATGGCGGCGGGCGTGGTGACCACCATCCCGCTGCTGTGCTTTACCGGTGCGGCAACGCGTCTGCGCCTTTCTACGCTGGGCTTTTTCCAGTATATCGGCCCAACGCTGATGTTCCTGCTGGCGGTAACGTTCTACGGCGAAGTGCCGGGCGCGGATAAGATGGTGACCTTCGCCTTTATCTGGGTGGCACTGGCGATTTTCGTGATGGATGCAATTTACACAATACGCAGAACGCGCAGGGCATAACGAAAAAAGGAGCCGAAGCTCCTTTTTTTACAGCCAGTTTTTACGCTTAAAGTACAGATACGGCGCCAGACCGGCGAGCATCATAAAGACAATCGCGCCGGGATAGCCGAAGCTCCAGTGCAGCTCGGGCATAAATTCGAAGTTCATCCCATAGCTGGAAGCCACCAGCGTCGGCGGCAGAAAGACCACGGAAACCACCGAGAAGATCTTGATGATGCGGTTCTGCTCGATGTTGATAAAGCCCATCGCCGCCTGCATCAGGAAGTTGACCTTCTGAAACAATGATTCGTTATGCGGCAGCAGGGATTCGATATCGCGCAGGATCTCACGCGCCTGCTCCAGCTGGCCCGCAGGCAAACGAGCCTTACGCACGAGGAAGTTGAGCGCGCGCTGGGTATCCATCAGACACAGGCGAACTTTCCAGCCGATATCTTCCTGCTCCGCCAGCGTAGAGAGCGCCTCGTCGTAATCATCGCCCTGACGGCCTTCCATAATCACCCGGCTGAGCTTTTCCAGGTCGCTATAGATGTTTTCAATTTCATCCGCCAGTTGCTCGATTTTGGTTTCGAACAGGTCGAGCAGCAGCTCGTAGGCATTACCGTCAACCATCGACTGGTTACGAACGCGCATACGATACAGGCGGAAAGCGGGCAGCTCCCGCTCGCGCAGGGTGAACAGACGCCCTTCACGGATAGTAAACGCCACGGTAGAGTTACCGGCGTGATCCTCTGCATCTTCAAAAAAGAAAAATGAGTGGATATGTAGGCCGTCTTCGTCCTCAAAGAAACGCGCTGACGCTTCGATGTCTTCCAGTTCCGGGCGCGTCGCCAGGTTCTGGCCCAATTCCGTTTGCACGCGGCTTCGTTCATCGTCGTCAGGCTCGACCAGATCGACCCACACCGAACTGGCGAGGTGCTTGATCTCATCGGCTTCCAGGCGCGTTAAACGATTGTTTTCCAGTTGAAATGCGCTCAGCATGACCGGGACTCCCAATGCAAAAAAATTATCGGACAGTTCGGTGGGCACACAGAAACAATTTGGGTTTCAGACCATTAAGCCTGACTCAGAGCGACGGGAATAGAACGAGTCGCCGACAACCGCTAAGGCTATCAGCATAAGAGGATAGCCTTAGGAGTTGTTCCTGATGGACAGGAAATTGAGCCAGCATCTACTGGGTGTGTCCAAGGCGAATGTCCTCTTAGCGTAATCGTGCGCGCATGTTACGCCAGCGCAAAAACGGCGTCAACACGCAACGGAACGCTAAAGAGCAAATCAAGCTCCTTAACGTATAAAGGTAGCAGAATATTACAAAATAATGATATTTTTCTTAATGTTACACTGTTTCCAGCCGGGCATAAGCGGCAACCAGCCATTTGATCCCCTGCCCCTGAAACGCAACCTGCAGGCGACTATGCTCGCCGCTGCCTTCAAGGTTCACGATAGTGCCTTCGCCAAACTTGGCATGGCGCACGCGCTGGCCCAGCTTATAGCCGGTATCGTTTTCCGCCATCGGCGTCCCCATGCGCTGATGGCTCACCGGACGACTCACCGTTGCGCGCAGCCGCACCTCTTCTACGCAGGATTCCGGCAGCTCGCCGATAAAGCGCGACGGGCGGTGATAAACCTCTTTGCCATACAGGCGTCGGGTTTCCGCGTAGGTCAGGGTCAGTTTTTGCATCGCACGAGTCACGCCAACGTAGGCCAGGCGGCGCTCCTCTTCCAGACGCCCACCCTCATCGAGCGCCATCTGGCTCGGGAACATCCCCTCTTCCACGCCGACGATAAACACCTGCGGGAACTCCAGCCCTTTCGCTGAGTGCAGGGTCATCAGCTGTACCGCATCCTGCCAGGTGTCCGCCTGCCCTTCGCCCGCTTCCAGCGCAGCGTGGGAAAGGAACGCCTGTAGCGGCATCAGGTCTTCATCTTCTTCGTTGTAGCTAAACTGGCGCGTTGCCGTCACCAGTTCCTCTAAGTTTTCGATGCGGGTCTGGCCTTTCTCGCCTTTCTCCTGCTCGTACATCATGCGCAGACCGGAGTCTTTAATCACCCGGTCGGTCTGCACGTGCAGCGGCATATCGGCGGTCTCTTGGGCCATCGCGTCAATCAGCTCCATAAAGCGCTGTAAGGCGCTGGCCGCGCGCCCGGCGAGAACTTTATCTTTTAACAGCTCGCGGCAAGCCTGCCACAGGGTCATCTGGCGGTCGCGTGAAGTCTGGCGCACCACATCAAGAGTGCGATCGCCAATACCGCGCGTTGGGGTATTCACCACGCGCTCAAACGCCGCGTCGTCGTTACGGTTGGCGATCAGGCGCAGGTAGGAGAGCGCATCTTTGATCTCCTGGCGTTCAAAGAAGCGCATGCCGCCATAAATACGGTACGGCATGCTGGCCTGCAGCAACGCCTCTTCCAGCACGCGCGATTGGGCGTTGCTGCGATAGAGGATCGCGCACTGCTCCAGCGCCCCGCCGTTCTCCTGCCAGGTTTTAATACGGTTAACAACAAAGCGCGCTTCATCAAGATCGTTAAACGCGCAGTAGAGCGAAATCGGCTCGCCGTCGGCGCCGTCGGTCCACAGCTTTTTGCCCAGACGCCCGCTGTTGTTCTCAATCAGGGCGTTCGCCGCGCTGAGGATATTGCTGGTCGAACGATAGTTCTGCTCAAGACGGATGGTTTCTGCGCCAGGGAAGTCGTTGAGAAAGCGCTGGATATTTTCCACCTGCGCGCCGCGCCAGCCGTAAATGGACTGATCGTCATCGCCGACGATCATTACCTTGCCGGTATCGCCCGCCAGCAGGCGGATCCACGCGTACTGAATGTTGTTGGTATCCTGGAATTCGTCCACCAGGATATTGGTAAAACGCTCGCGGTAGTGCTGCAGAATATGCGGTTTGTTGAGCCACAGCTCGTGCGCGCGCAGCAGCAGCTCGGCGAAGTCCACCAGCCCTGCGCGATCGCAGGCTTCCTGATAGGCCTGGTACACCTTCTGCCAGGTCTGCTCAACCGGGTTGCCGTAGCTCTGAATATGGTGCGGACGCAGCCCTTCATCTTTCTGGCTGTTGATGTACCACATGGCCTGACGCGGCGGCCACTGCTTCTCATCCAGATTCATCGCCTTAATCAGGCGCTTCAGCAGACGCAGCTGGTCTTCGCTGTCGAGGATCTGGAAATCCTGCGGCAGGTTGGCGTCAAGGTGATGAGCGCGCAGCAGGCGGTGCGCCAGCCCGTGGAAGGTGCCGACCCACATACCGCCCTGGGTGGTGCCCATCAGTTGACCAATACGATGGCGCATTTCCGCCGCCGCTTTGTTGGTAAAGGTCACCGCCATAATGGAGTAAGGGGAACAGTTCTCCACGCTCAGCAGCCAGGCGATGCGATGTACCAGTACGCGCGTCTTACCGCTGCCCGCTCCAGCCAGAACCAGCATGTTAGTACGTGATGCCGCAACGGCTTCACGCTGTTTGTCATTGAGGCTGTCGAGCAGGTAAGAAACGTCCATTGGCACCGCCGGAAATGAGGCGCCCGGCAACGTTACATTCACCGGGCTACTGTTAATTTATACAGAACTACTGACGATTATATCAGCGAGGTCAGAGATGCCAACCGTGAAATTTCGATGTGCGGCAGTAGACGGCTGTCGGTGGTGTGCATCAGGTCTGCCAACTGCGGTTTGATCCAGCAAGCCTGCATGCCGCAGCGAATGGAGCCCGCCACATCGGTGGTCAGATCGTCACCGACGTGCAGAATCTGGCCCAGCGGCAGCTCCAGTCGTTCTGCAGCCAGGTGATACATATCGGCAAAGGGTTTCGAGCGCCCGTCCGGACCCGCGCGCAGCACAAAGCGGAAGTAGTCGCTCAGGCCAAAAAGCTCCGGCTGGGCATTGCCATTGGTAATCGCCACCAGCGGCCATTTTTCGGCGAGTTTCGCCAGCGTATCGTGCGTCTCTTGCGGAATGTCGATCAGACTGCGCCAGTGGGCGAAGTTAGCCATCGCTTCGTCTGCCCCCGTCTTCGCCTGCGCCGCAGAAAGCCCGGCGTTGATCATCCCAAGCTCCAGCGCGCGGCGGCGCCACTCGGTGACATCGTGGTAAATATCCGGTTCCGACACCAACAGCGTCTGGCGCAGTTGGTTCAGCTCGCTGGCATCAAATTGGCTCAGCGAAGGATGATAGCTGCGCACAAAGCTCAGCGACTCATGCAGCGTCCGGTCAATCACCGGGCGGTTGTCATAAAGGGTATCGTCCAGGTCAAACGTCAGTGCTGAAATCTGGCCCAGAGGTCGGTAAAAACGCATTATTTCCCCCGTTTGGCGCGCGGATGCGCCGCATCGTACACCGAAGCAAGGTGTTGAAAATCAAGATGGGTATAAATTTGAGTGGTGGAGAGGTTGGCATGGCCCAGCAGCTCTTGTACCCCGCGCAGATCGCCGCTCGACTCCAGCATATGGGTCGCAAAGGAGTGGCGCAGCTTATGCGGATGTACATGGCTATTGAGGCCTTGCTTAATGCCCCATTCGGCAAAGCGCTTTTGTACATTACGCGCTGAAATTCGCTTGCCCAACTTAGACAGAAAGAGCGCATCATCATCGGTACCAAAAAGACCGCGCAGGTCGAGCCAGTGCTCAATCCATAACACTGCGTTACGGCCAATAGGCAGGCGGCGCTCTTTGCTGCCTTTGCCCATCACCCACACCTCGCCGGACTCCAGATCAAGGTGCTTAATGTTGAGGTTTACGAGTTCTGATAGACGCAGGCCCGCACCGTACATCACTTCCAGCATCGCCCTGTCGCGTACCGCCAGCGGATCGTTCAGATCGATATCGAGCAGCCGATTAACGTCGTCGACATCAATATTTTTCGGTAAATGGCGTGGTATTTTCGGTGCCGAAATCCCCTTCGCCGGGTTGGCCGTGAGTTCGCCCTGACTCACCAGCCAGTCAAAGAAGCTACGTAATGCCGAGAGGCGTAAAGCCAGGCTGGCTGGCCCCAGCCCCTGACGACGGCTGCGCACCGCCAGGCTACGGACCTGGGCGGCATCGCACTGCTGCCAGCGTTTAAGCCCACCGTTTTCCGCCAACGCGATAAGCGTTTCCAGCTGGCGACGGTAGTTCAGCAGCGTTATCGGACTTAGCTGACGCTCGACGCCGAGATAGCGTAAAAAGCGTTCTACGGGAGCAAGCAGAGGTGAGTCGGTCATGCGCGCTCAATCCAGCGCTCCAGCAATCCGGGGAGCATTGAAGCAATCTCCTGCAACAGCTGCGTTCCCTGCCCTTGCTGATAATGTTGGGGATCGCGACTGCTGAAGAACATGACGCCGGGAGCATCATCGCCGCCGAGCAGCGACATTGCGACCGAACCGATGGCTTTCGCTTCCGGCAGCGCGACCAGCAGTTCCGGGCCGTTTAATGAGCCAAGATAATGGCGTTGCTGTCCAAGACGCTGAATGCGGATAGGTTCAAACGCCTGCCGACTCAGCGCCAGATGAGTGAATTTGGAGGGCGCGCCGAGCCGCCAACAGTCAGGAAACAGGCGCACCGTCGCCCCCGCCAGCCCCAGCTCACGCGCCCAACGATGAAAGCGATTCAGCATTTCATCGAGGCTATCAGCCGACGCCAGCCGCGTTTGCAGATGAAACAAACGCTGAAACAGGCTTTCGTTCGCCGTTGCCTGCTCCATCAGCAGCGTCATGTTCTCTTCCAGCACGTTGATATGATTCCGCGCCCGCGCCATGTGCCATTCCACCAGCGATACCGAACCACGCACCGGATGCGGAACCGACATGTGTTCCACCAGAGCCGCATTACGAATAAAGAATTCAGGATGTTGCAACAGATAGTCCACCACTGCGCGATCGTTCAGCTCGCTGGCGAGTTCCTGCTGTTCTTCCCCGACTTGTTTCATAAATGAATAAATCCGTCATAGACATGTGCCGCCGGGCCAGTCATATACAACGGTTGGCCCGGGCCTTTCCAGGCGATATCAAGACGCCCGCCGGGTAATTCCACGCGGACCTCTTCGCCCAGTAATCCCTGCTGGATACCGACAGCCGCCGCCGCACAGGCGCCGCTTCCGCAGGCCTGCGTTTCGCCCGCGCCGCGTTCATACACGCGCAGACGAATATGGGAACGGCTGACCACCTGCATAAAGCCAATGTTCGCCCGCTCCGGGAAGCGCTCGTGGTTTTCCATCACCGGGCCGAGCGATTCCACCAGCGCGGTTTCCACATCATCAACCTGAATGACGCAGTGCGGGTTGCCCATCGACACCACGCCGCACAATACTGTCTGTTCGGCGGCGCGCATGATATAGGTCTTTTCCGCTTTGTTAGCGCGGAACGGTACCTGCGACGGCTCGAAGTTCGGCTCGCCCATATTCACGCGCACCAGATCGTCTTCCGTTACGCTTAATACCATACGACCATTCGATGTGCTCACGCGGATATCACGCTTGTTGGTCAGACCTTTCAGGCGCACAAAGCGGGCGAAACAGCGCGCGCCGTTGCCGCACTGTGCCACTTCGCTGCCGTCGGCGTTGAAGATGCGATAGTGGAAATCAAGCTCGGGATCGTAAGGCGGCTCAACCACCAGCAGCTGATCGAAGCCCACGCCAAGATGCCTGTCCGCCAGACGGCGAATCAGCTCCGGTGAGAAAAAAACATTCTGTGTTACCGCGTCAACGACCATAAAGTCGTTGCCAAGGCCATGCATTTTAGAGAACTGCATCTTCTACTCCAGCTACGCGGAACTGTCAGTAATTCACCTGGGTCGGGCCACCGCTATCGCCGCGATCGTTACGATCCGGCGTAGAGCTCTGAACACCGCTATCAACCGGTTTAGTCGGCGGAGGCGCCGTTTTATCCGCTGGCGGGAAATAAAGCGGCCCTTTCAGGCCACAGCCAGTAAGGCTGAAGACCGCTAATAAAACGGCAAGCGTTGGGAAAACGTTTTTCATGGATAGTTGCCCGTGATTCATTCTTTCTGCTTTCTATCATCGCAGGAGAAGACGTAAAAGCAAGCGTTTAGGGCAGCTTTATGAAATCTGAAAAGCGGCCTCCCGCCAAGGTTAACGCACTAAAACGTTGCCAGGTATGCTCTAGTGATTCATTAACCTTTATGTTGTCAGGATGACCAGGTGATGAAGAAAAAGCTGCTTTGCGTACTTGTCGGGACGTTAGCAATACCGACCGCGTGGGGGTGTCGCGTAAGCCCCATATATAATGCGTACCAGAAACAGGGCCGCGATGTGGTTTATGTGAGTGGGGTAAACTATCAAGATTCAGTCACCCTCACTCATCTACCCGAAGTCAACTTCAGCAAACTACGACTTCTACGCGATCCAGCGCGCCCTGAGGAGTGGCGTTATAATGAAGAACCGCCGGAGTCTGATTATATCTACGAAGGCGTAAACTCCACGAAGCTCACCACCGCTTATTATTCTGATGGCCGCTATGTGATATGGGCCGGAGAGATTGTACGCAACCCTCCCGGTACGCCCGCCGTAGATATCGCTACGTTCCGCATTTTTGGCCGTTTCGCCGCCGATAAACACAGTCTTTATTTCGATGGCAAACGCACCGAAGCAAATCAGGGCGTGGATATGGCAACCTTAGCAGCGGTGCCATTTGGTGAGCCGTGGTATAACTCTAACGGCCCGGGTTCCGCAACCGTTTTACGCGACCAACACCATCTTTACCTGCGCGGGCATCGGGCGGATAACCCCGACAGCTTTCGCGTTCTGGCGCAAAAACCCTGGGATCAGCGGGGGATGTTTTATTCTATCAACGCCTGCGCAGACGTACCTATCGGCCCGTGGGACACGCTGGCGCGCACCACAACGCAGGTGATCATCAATGGCCTGGCGCTGGACGCCGACCCTGACTCTTTTACCGTTGTACGCTGGATCCCCGGCACCCTGCTCATCTATCGCGATAAAAACGGCGTCAGGCGCATCAGCCTGGATCTGAAGGACAAAAGCGCCGGGACGCCGAATCACGCGCTGGGCAGCAAAGACTGTTCAGCCACCTTTAATATGCTCGAAGATAAGGTCACGTGGCGCAAAACGTGGCAAGGGGAAGATTGTGAGGTCGAAACCCTCCCGGGCCTCGATCCAGAACAGTTTCATCCGCTTAACAACAGCGTGGCGCAGTATCAGGACCGCCTGTACTCGGTAAAAACGTCGGAATTCGGCGAAGATTATCTGGAAGTTATCACGCTGGACGACCCGAATCTGGTGATCAACAAACGCTTTAGCGCCGATAAGCATCATGGATATTTGCTGACCACCAAAGAGGAGCTGGAGGTCTTTGATTCCGCCGGGCCACTGGTGCTTTTAGGTGCACGTATTCCAGATGAATGGGAAGCGCATACCGAAGACAGTCAATACCGCCCCAACTGGTTTGCCCGCGACGATCGCTATGTTTACGTCTTCACCGGCGCACAGCTCTACCGCTATAAAACGGCCTGGCCGCACTATGCACATGTTACAGGCCAGCGGGATAAAGGCGGTTACGGCTTTACCTATTCCAGAATCGGCGGCACGCTGGTGACGCTGGAAGGCTATTACTATCAGGATCAGTTTGCCCCACGGAAAAATAAGTCACCGGGACAAGAAACCCAAGGATGATGTAATGCACATAAAATTCACGCTGCTAACCACTTCGCTCTTCCTGCTTATACCGCAGGCGCAGGCCACCACCTGGAGCTATAGCCCGGCCTCATGGAGTGAAAATGCGCCAGAAATCTTAGTCTACAGGAAGAGCATCGACGACGAACAAGCACGTTTCGACGGCATTAAATATGATGATCTGCGCCGGGCGGTGGATTTAAACGGCAAGCAAGAAAAGTACTTTTACAGCGATCGTTCTACCGAAGATGATGAATTTTTTTACTGGGTGACCGATGGCCGTACGATGCTCTGGCGCGGGCAGCGGGTAATGAATCCGCCCACAACGCCCACCATCGATATCGCCAGCTTTCGCGCCTACGACCGCTTTGCCGTAGATAAATACAGCATTTATTTCAACGGCAAGCGGGTCGCCAGCAATCTCGGTAGCTCACACGTTGATCTTACAACGCTCAGAATGAACGCCGGCAGAAACGCCACCACGCTGGCGGATAACAACACCCTCTATCTGAAGGGGCAGCCGCAGGGCTTTGGCTCCGCGCATAACGTCGAATGGCTGGGAGAGAAAAGCTGGGATGCGTGCGGCCAGATCGCTGCGAATCTGGAAAACAAACCCTCTGATATCCTTATCCGCTTCGCTAACCACATTTACCTGAATGGCGAACCGCTTAGCGCCGACGCGAATAGTTTTCAGGTCGTGCGCTGGATACCCAATTCGCTGCTGATTTATCGCGATAAAAACGGTACTACCCGCCATATCTTTGGCGGCAGGAAAGGTAAAACCGTCGATTGCGAAGGGCCTTTTATCGTCGGCGAAACCGACGTGCGGTGGCAAAAAACGGGCAGAAGCGAGGAACAGGCGGAGGTTTTACCCGGCGTTGACCCGGAGCATTTTCGTTTACTCACCGATAACGTCGCGCAATATCGCGACCGCCTGTACGTGGATAAACTGTCGTTCTTCGGTGAAAAACAGCTGGAGATCGTGACGCTGGACACGCCGGATCTGGTGATTAATAGCCGACTCAGCGCGGGGAAAAGCCACGGCTATTTTATTCGCCAGTTCGGGGATGTTCAGGTATTTACCCCCGCCGGAACGCTGCATATTCGCAGCGACGAGCCGGATTATGACGATCGCTACGTGTACACCTGGAGCCGTAGTCAGCTTTATCGCCATGCCAGCGGTTGCCCACAGGAGTCCAGATTTGACACAGACGCAGAGGGAGATTCAAAGCTCACTCTCGTTGACCAGTGTCTTAAAAATTAGCGATGGTCAACAAATCCTGTGGGCGGGTAAAAAAGTTATCGATGCGGACGTTGCCAGCTTCCCGCCAACGGCCGCTTCGCCGCCGATAAACTCAACCTCTACTTTGACGGCGCGCGTACCGACGATAACCCCGCAGATAATCCGCTGGATATGGCGACGCTGGATGTCCGGTTCATTGCTGATTTATATCGTGAAAGACCGCGATTTGCTCGACCAGCGCCTGAGTATTATAAAAATTGCCGACCCGGAGTTAGAGCTGGATATCGGGATTAACGTTACCGATAGCAATCGTGCTTACGTAATTAGCGAGGGTAACGTTCGGACCGTCCGGACCGCTGGCAAGATGGTGCGCATAAAACAGCCCGACGGTGACTTTTCACCGCTATTCGCTCATGACGATCGCTATGTCTATGCATTCCTGGAAGGCGATATGTGGCGCTATAAAACGGCGCGGCCTGAAGCAGCATATATAGATGATTTTGACGATTTGATTATTGATGAAGGTAAATATCGTCTCTACGGCGCCGAAAGCAAATTCATCCCTCACGGCACAGCGGAGAAAAAGAGATGATGGGTTTTCCCGGTGGCGCGGGCCGGGCTACGGGTTCACCGCCGTCTGCGAAGCGGTAGCCCGGACAGATGCGCAGCATCGCCTCCGGGAACCAGCGCGCAACGCCGCTTCCAGGACTTACCCCCAGCATTTTTTTAGCACCTGTATCGACTGCACAATATCCGCCTCCATAACCCCAGCAAATCCCAGCACGATACCGTAATGGTGGCGGCTTTCCGGCGTGTCGGGGATCCACAGCGCGCTCAGCGGCGTAATCTCAACCCCAGCCGCCTGAGCCTGGCTCACAAGGCGACTTTCCGTTTCAGCATCATCCAGCGTAATCGCCGCATGTAGCCCCGACGCCACCTCCGGCATTACCCCGATATGGCTCAGATGCTGATTCCATTCCGCCAGCAGCAAATCGCGGCGGCGTTTGCTGATCCTGCGCATCCGCCGGATATGGGGCTGAAAATGACCTTCCGAAATAAAGCTCGCCATCACCTGCTGATCGTTCATCGGCGGCTGGCGAGTCGAGAGCGTGCGCAGCAGGTTCAGCGGCTCCACCAGCTGCTGCGGAACCACCATATAGCCCAGACGCAGCGCGGGATACATCACCTTTGAAAACGAGCCGATATAGATAACCCGGTGGCGGTTATCCAGCGCGGCGAGCGGCATCAGCGGCGTGCCGTTATAGCGGTACTCGCCGTCATAATCATCTTCTATAATCCACGCCTGCTGCTTTCTGGCCCATTCCAGCAGCGCCATCCGTCGCGACAGCGACAGCGTCGCCCCCGTCGGGTACTGGCACGATGGGCTGACGTAGATCATTCGGGCATCGGGATGATCGGCCAGCTGCGCCGTCTGAAGCCCCTCGTCATCGACATTAATCGCTTTAATATTCAACCCCAGACAAGAAAAGACCCCCGCCGCCGCCCAGTGGCAGGGGTTTTCCATAATAACCTCCTGCCCTACGTGCAGCAGCAGGGCGGTACAGAGCATAATCGCCTGCTGCGCGCCGAGAGTAATAATGACCTGAGCCGGATCGCACTTCAGCCCGCGCGAGGTGTGCAGATAGCTGGCAATCAGCTCCCGTAGCTGGAGATCTCCCGCCGGCACGCCGTAGCCCATCTGCGCGATGGGCCGACGCCGCCAGAAACGGTTCTGTAGCCGCGACCAGGTTTCAAACGGGAAGTGGTCCACCGCGGGCATCCCGATACGAAACGCTTTCGGCGGGCCATCATGGACAAAATGGCGGTTAAACCGCGCCGTCAGCGGAAAACGTAAATCTACGCGCAAAGCGGGAATTTCCGGTACCTCCGGCCCCTCCTCTGCCTCCTGCCCCCGATAGCGAATATAGGTACCATCTCCCTGCCGGGTCTCAATCAAATCGTCGGCATATAAACGTTCGTAGACCGATACCACCGTATTACGCGAAACGCCCAGTAGCCGCGCCAGCTCACGCGTGGCAGGTAGCTTCGCGCCGTGAAGGCCTGGCGTGCTCACCATCTTCTCTCTCAGCGCCTGATAGAGCTGCTCGCTGCGTCTACGCCCGGCATCCAGCTTAATCCCGGTTAAATCAAAAGGCAGAGTGACCGGCAAATTGGCACCTTAATCTCGTAGGTTTTTGGCACTGTTATACATCCAATATGACTATTAGCATAGATGTATTAATACTCATGATGAATGTTATGCCTTTCATCACCTTCTGAACCCTGAAAGATCGAGCCTATTATGTCAGCATCAGAAATCACGATTTTTGCCGCTAAAAAAATTATTACTATGTGCCCGAACCGCCCGGAAACGACCCACGTTGCGGTCCGCGGCGACCGTATTTTAGGCACCGGTACGCTTGAAGAACTCTCCGGTTTTGGCGAATACCAGCTCGACAATACCTTTGCCGATAAAGTGCTGATGCCGGGCCTGATTGAAGCCCATTCACACGTCACCGGCGGCGGCATGTGGCAGTTCCCTTATGTGGGCTACTACGACCGCCCGGACCATACCGGTAAGGTCTGGAAAGGCTGCCGCTCCTTTGATGACGTCGTCAGCGCGCTGCAGGCCGTTGAACGTGAGATGACCGATCCGCACGCGCCGCTTATCGCCTGGGGCGTTGACCCGATTTATTTCGGCAGCGAAAAGCTGGGCCGCGAGCATCTGGACCGCGTATCCACCACCCGTCCGGTCGCCGTTATCCATATGAGCATCCATCTGATGGGCGCCAACACCGCCGCGCTGCACGATTGCGGGATTTTTGACGATTGCCAGATTGAAGGGGTGGTGAAAAACGCCGACGGTACGCTGCACGGCGAACTGGTGGAGTTCGCCGCCATGGGGCCAATCCTGAACAAATATGGCTTCTGGGACGAACTGACTACCGAAATCGCCATCGCCAATTTCGGCCAGGAAGCGTTCCGCGCGGGCTGCACCAGCGCCGCCGATATGGGCCTGACCGATTTCAGCAACCCGGAACTGATGACCAACTACATCCGTATGACTCGCGAAGAAGACTTCCCGATCCGTCTGCTGGTGGCCTACGGCCCTCCGTTCGTCAAAAAACCGTTCCAGGAAGCACTGGATTTCGCGCCGGACGTGATGCGCCACGGTCACGAAAAAATGCACTTCGGCCCGATGAAAATCTTCCTCGACGGCTCTATCCAGGGCGGTTCCGGGCGTATGCTGGAGCCATTCTACTATCTGGACGGCCACAACGGCGCGTGGAACGCCACCCCGGAAGAGGTGGAGCAGCAGGTCTACGACATTATGTCCCGCGGCTATCAGGTTCACTGCCACTGTAACGGCGATGAAGCCTCGGAAGCGTTTATTAAAGCCGTCGAGAAAACCCTGAATCGCATTCCGGCGGTTAACCACCGCGCGGTGATGCAGCACGCGCAGATGCTGCGTGAAGATCAGTTCAAGCGCATCAAAGAGATCGGCATGTGCGTCAACTTCTTCAGCAACCACGTCTACTACTGGGGCGATCAGCACTACAGCAAAACCATGGGCCCGGAGCGCGCGATGCGCATGGACGCCTGCGGCAGCGCGGTGCGTCACGGTATTCCTTTCGCCTTCCACAGCGACTGCGGCATCACCCCCATCAACCCGCTGTTCACCGGCTGGTGCGCGGTTAACCGCCTGACGGCTTCCGGGCGCGTGCTGGGCGAAGCGGAGAAAATCACCGTCGATCAAGCGCTGTACGCGATGACCCTCGGCGCGGCGTGGACCATGAAGATGGACCACCTGATCGGCAGCATCGAATGTGGCAAATACGCCGACTTCACCGTGCTGGAAGACGATCCGCAGGCCATCGAGCCTATCCAGCTTAAAGACGTGAAGGTCTGGGGCACCGTGCTGGGCGGTAAGAAACAGCAAATCCAGTAACCCTTTTGCGAACGTGACCCACCCGACGCCAGCGTCGGGTGGATAGCTATTGTCTGAAATTAACCACAGAACACAGTTATGACAAAGAAATCCGTTAATTACTCTGCGGGAGCATCGCATAATGCCTCCGCTGACACCGCCATGAAGTGGCTGCCGCTGCTGGTGCTGTGTCTTGCCCAGCTCTCAACGTCCGGCGATAACGCCACCCTGAGTATCGCCACCGGCGCGCTGGTCAGCGACCTGCACGCGTCGATGGATCTCATCAGCATCGCCAACGCCATGTACTCGCTGGCCGCAGGTTCCCTGATGGTCGCCGCCGGGATGGCCGGGCTTATCGTCGGCTGGAAAAAAACCTTCCGCATCGGCTGCGCGCTGCTGTTCCTTGCCGAACTGACCGCGTATTTCTCGCCGAACATGCTGGTCTTCACCTACGGCGCCCGCCTGCTTTCCGGCATCGGCGGAAGCTTTATGATCCCTTCGGTACTGGGGCTTATCGCCAGTAACTACAAAGGCCGCCAGCAGGCGATCGCCTTTGGCGCTATCGGCGCAGCAAGCGGGGTTTCCTTCGCCGCCGGGCCGTTGATTTGCGGCCTGCTGGTTGACCATCTCGGCTGGCGCGCGGCCTTTGCCGCCATCGCCTGCCTGTGTATCGTGATCTTCAGCGGCTCCTTCCTGGTGCCGACGCCGGCCAAACCAGAACGCAAAGTGGTGTTCGATCTGCCGGGCGTGGTCCTGACCGTTATTGGCCTGTTCAGCGTGATCCTCGGCTTCCTGAAGGTATCGAGCTGGGGTCTGTTCACGCCGTTCAACGCGCCGTTCACCGTGATGGGCCTCAGCCCGGCGCCGTTCCTGGTGCTGTTTGGCCTGATCGTGCTGGCGATTATGCTCAAGTGGGAGCACCATCGCGAAGCCACCACCGGCAGCGCGCTGATCCCGCTATCGTTCCTCGCGACGCCGCAGGTGCGTAACGGTCTATATCTGACGGCGTTTATCTTCCTCGCCTACGGTTCCGGCATTTTCGTCACCGTGAGCTTTGTGCAGGTTGTCGCCGGACTGAACGGTATCGAAACCGGCCTGCTGATCCTGCCGTTTGCGCTGGGCGTGGTGGTCTGCTCGCTGGGCCTGCCGATCGTCTGGAAAAATGCGAACCCGAAACGGATGTGCCAGAGCGCGCTGTTAATCGGCACATTAGGCTCCGTCCTGTGCATCTTCGGCTTTGGTCCGTCCGATTTCAGCATGATCGTACCGGTAGGGATGTGTCTGATTGGCGTCAGCATGGGTATCGTTTCCGCCTACTCCAGCTATATTGTAACCAGCGCCCTGCCGGCGCGGGATGCGCAGCAGTCCGGCGGCGTCCAGGCGACATCGCGTAACGTCGGCCAGGCGATCGGCGTGGCGGTCTGCGGCATGGTGATGCTGACGGCAATCACCATGACGGTACAGGATATGGCGAGCCATGACGCTTCGCTGAGCCAGGATACGCAGCAGAAAGTGGCGAATATTTCCGTCATCCCTTACCTCAGCGATACTGGCTTCTCGAAGCTGATGCTGGACCAGGGCGTTAACCAGAAAGATGTGACGGAGTTGAACCAGGTGTACAAAACCGCTCGTCTGAAAGCCACGCGGGCGGGTATGGTGGCGACCGCGGTCATGACGCTGCTGTTTTTATTCGGGACACGCAATCTTCCTGTCCGCGCCAAAGGTTCCGATGACGCCGCAGGAGAAGAACCGCGTGCTAAGAAGTCTAAAATCTGAGTTAAGACTTAAAAATAACTAACAACAACGCGCCCCTCCCGCGAGGAAGGGCGCGTTTTTTCGTTTCTATTAAGAAGGAACAATCTGTGACCAATAACCCTACACCTAAAAACTGGTTACCTTTGATTGTCTTGTGTTGCGCACAATTTCTGGCCTCCGCCGACAACGTGACGTTAAGCATTGCGACGCAGGCGCTCATGAACGACCTGCACGCTACGCTTGGGCAGATTAGTACAGCGAATACCATGTACCCGCTGATCGCGGGCACGTTTATGGTCGCAGGTGGAATGCTGGGGTGCATCTGGGGCTGGCGGATGCTGTTTCGCATTGGCTGCCTGATTTTTATCCTCGCCGAAGCCTGCGCCTTTTTTTCGCCCTCCATCACCGTCTTCACCTAGGGCGCCCGTCTGGCCGCCGGGATTGGCGGCAGCCTGATGATCCCCGCTGTGTTCGGACTGATCTCCGCGCTGTATCAGCAGCGACGACGAGTCGCCGCTTTTGGCGCGCTTGGCGCCTCCAGCGGCATATCGTTCGCCTGTGGGCCAATTTTATGCGGATATTTGCTGGACCACACGGGCTGGCGCATCGCCTTTGCCTCGCTGGGTCTGCTGGCGCTGCTTATCCTGCTCTGTTCTGCCATCATCCCTGCAGCAGAAAAAAAACGCACATCAATTCCGTTCGATACTCCGGGTTTTCTGTTAGGTACTCTCGGGCTGTTTCTGACTATTTTCGGCATTCTACGCATCCCCGTCTGGGGGCTGATTATGCCTTTTAACGCCGACACCACCTTTCTCGGCCTGAGCCCCGCGCCTTTTGTCACCCTCTCCGGCCTTATCGTGCTGCTGGCGATGTTGCGCTGGGAACGCCACTTTGAAGCCCGCACCGGCTACGCGCTGCTTCCCGCCGTCTTCCTCCATACCCGCCTGGTACGCCACGGACTCTGCCTCACCGGATGGATCTTCTTCGCCTACAGCTCCGCCATTTTCACCGTGGTCAGCTTTGCGCAGATCGTCAAAAACTTATCGGCAATGGAAACCGGAATGCTGATATTGCCGTTCGCAATTTGCCTGTCCGCCTGCTCGCTGGGGTTGCCGCTGTGTATCCACCAACGCAATCCCCGCCGCCAGTGCCAGATGGGGCTACTCGCGGGGATGGTCGGCGCGCTCGCCGCAGCCGCGGCGCTGCACGTGAGCGGCTTCAATCACTGGCTGATGGCATCGGGACTGTGTCTGATCGGCGCGGGTATGGGGACGATAGCCGCCAATGCCCCGGTTCTGGTCACCACCGGCGCCGGAAACCAGCACGCGGAACAGTCCGGCGGCGTTCAGGCCGCTTCGCGCGATATCGGACAGGCGTTGGGAATGGCGCTCATCAGTACGGTGATGCTGACGTTCTTAACTTTTTCGATGAAATATCAGGTTCAACACGACCTGGCGATCGGGCAATCCGCCAGGCAGATAATCGAGCATCTGGCTTTTGTCCCCTGGATTAGCGATCGTGCCTTTCATCAGTTTATCCAGACGCAAAACCTGGCGACCGACGATCTCTTTGGCATCCTGCGGCATTATCAGCAGAGCCGGATGCAGAGCACGCGCTATGGGCTGCTGGCAATGGTGGTCATCACCCTGGTGCTGCTTATCCGCCTGCGCAATCTGCCGAAGTCAGCGTAGATTGCGCTATACTGCCGCCACTATCAAAAAAGCGGGACAAAACCATGAACGACAGTGAATTCCATCGCCTGGCCGATACCCTGTGGATGACCATCGAAGAACGTCTGGATGACTGGGACGGCGACAGCGATATCGACTGTGAAATCAACGGCGGCGTGCTGACCATCAGCTTTGAAAACGGCAGCAAAATTATTATCAACCGTCAGGAGCCGCTGCATCAGGTGTGGCTGGCAACAAAACAAGGCGGCTACCATTTCGACTTAAAAGGCGATGAGTGGGTTTGCGACCGTAGCGGTGAAACCTTCTGGGATCTGCTGGAACAGGCGGCAACGAATCAGGCCGGTGAAGAAGTGAGTTTTCGCTAAGGTAGCAAACTTCGATTTTCCCCGGAGGCGCTGCTAACGCATCTGTCCGGGCTACACGATACCGCACGTACTCGTAGCCCGGGCAAGCGAAGCGCCCTCGGGAAGTTCACCGGCACCAGATTTCAGACCGGTCACTCCCCCGCATCAGGTTCAGGAATAGTGCTGCAGCATCGGCGATGTTGCAGAATCCTGGCCTGCCGAAATGGCGGCTGCAATCACCTGGCTGCGGAAGGGAATCACCTGCTCCCGCCCGTCGACATCAACAATCTGATAGAACTGCGGCAGGTTAAAGTTGATAAAGCTGGAACCGTAGGTAAAGCGATCGTGCGATGATGAATAGAAGCGGCTGACATCACGCACCAGCTCCTCTTTGCTACCTTCGCAGTGGTGATACACCTCGGCGCGGTTGCTCTCATCAAGGATATAGATGTTAAAACCGTTGTCGTTATCCGCATCTTCAAAGAAGAACTGAATAATCCCTTCGCTGGCAAAGCCATCCACCACCTGCGGCAGCCTGACCTGGTTGGTTTCCACCTGTACCGACAGGCCGTGCAGTTTGTTATGCGAAATCGCGCCATAGAATTCGATGGCGTTTTCCAGCTTCTGCACCGAGACGTTAAGACGCTCGAAGAACAGCCCCCAGGTTTGCCCGGAAACGCGCAACGCTTTAAAACGCCCGGTATCCTGGCGGGTACTGGAAAGACGCAGTTCAACGCATTCAGATACCAGTTGCTGCACGCGAGTACGTATAAGGCCGCGCAAATGCTGGCTATAGCAGAACACTTCCACGCTATCCGGCGGCGCGGCGTCCTGATGCATCTTGCCGAGAATGGTTTTCAGCGCTTCGATCATCGCCTGCTCGCCGTTGAAGTGCAGCGTACGCACTTCGTTCCACGAGTTGCGATACAGCAGATCAACGCTGCCAATCAGGCATTTTTGCTCTTCACCAAAGCTGAAAACGTCCAGCTTGCGGAAGTCAAAATGCACCACCTGATTGCGGAAGGCCGCCGTCGGGTCATATTCCAGGTTTACGATGATCGCCAGATGGCGAATTTCGCACGGGCTATACAGCGCTTTAGGCGTCGGAGACGGCAGGCGCAGCGGGAAGTGGTGCGATACGTCGGCGACCATTTCCTGCAATTTAGCCAGATCGACAATGCCGTTGCCCTTAATAAACAGGCGAGTTCGTGACGTCAGCAGGCCGTTAAACCAGGCCCAGGCCACCAGCTTATTAAGATAACGGTTATATTCCAGCGGCTGATGACTGATGATCGACTCCATATCCGGCGCACGGTTATAAACATACCAACCGGTACGGTTGGCACGGCCCGGCGGCACATGGATAAAGGTCAGATTCGGCTCAGACAGATCCGGAGAAATTTGCGGGTTCACCAGGGTGACTTTCCCCGGCAGCGCTTCAAATGCGGCGTACAGCTTACGCGTCAGCACGCCAATATCCTGCGGACTGGCGGAAACGCTCAGGTTATTGCGGCGCGCGAAGCGAATCAGGTTACGATAGCTCTGCATCATCGCATCAAGCAGCTCGTTGTGCGCTTTACGGACTTCGTCAATCTTCCAGTTGGCCCGGTTGTCGAGCATCATCAGACGCTTTTCATCCCAGCCCCACTCTTTTACCAGGTGACTGACCACTTCGCGACGCCAGCCAACGCAGGCGCGCTCGCGGCTGAGCTTTTCACAGACTTTTAAATAGAAACATCGACGCACCAGATCGAGACGCGTTTCGTCTTCAATGGCCTGCAGATAGAGCGTCACGCGCTCCAGCATCATGCAGTAAGGATCGAGACCGAACGAGACAATTTCACCGTCATGCAGACGCTGTTTGATATCTTTCGCCAGCAGACGGTTGTTGGGATACTCCCAGGAGTAGGCTTCCAGCAGCAGCGTCTTCAGCACCGCCTTATAGGGTGAGTCGATACTTTTATAGAGCTGCCACAGGCTGGCGCCGAAGTACTCTTCTGCCGACAGAGAACTGAGCCCGCCAAGATCCAGCCATTCGTTCGGCGTCAGCACGCCCTGCGCGTAGAGGCTCATGACGTAATCGTCGTAATGCTCCTCTTCTTCGCACGGCACCATGTTCCACAGAATACGTTTCCCAGCCAGACGCACCGCAGTACGGTAAAACTCATCCAGCAGCAGGATATGCTGAGTGGAACCGCAATCTTCGCCGCCGAGACTGCCGCTTTCATTATGACGGAAGCGGTTTTCGTCGATCAGGAAGAAGCTGACTTCAACGCCGAGCGATGCCGCCCAGCTTTCCAGCAGGCTGCATTTACGCTGCAACAGCTGACGCTCTTCGGTATCCAGCCAGGACTGATGGCAAACCCAGATATCAAGGTCGGAAGAGCAGCTTTGGCCAACGGAAGAAGTACTGCCCATAGAATAAAGGCCGGTAATCGGCAGCTCGCCTTTCGGCGGCTCCTGGGTCAGCATTCCACGGTGGAGTTCGAGTTCGTCAAGGTAGTGACGTTGGGTTTCATCAGGCGTGTAGAGGCAAATGCCGCGGGGAACGTTACCGTCAAGGTAACCCGGCATCAGCGGGTGATGATAATGTAGTAATGTCGGCAGTAGACTGTAAACCTGCTGGAAAGCGGGTCCCATTGCAGCAAGGGCGCGATCCACGCGCAATTGGTTGATGGCATCCAGTCTCTGTTTCAGTGTCTCAATATAGAGGTACAAGACATATCGCCTGATGTTCAAAAACCCGACGTACAATAGTACGGAGAGTTTCAGTATTTCAACAAAAACCGTCACCATTCGTCGTCGGTGTGGTTGTGATGAACTGCTGACTGACAAATGGTTTAAAACGTGATCAATCTAACACCTTGCGGATTGACCGTAAAGAAAGATGCGCTACATACAAGTGTAGCACCCTTTACTATGTGTAAATTCTTCACTACGTTTGCGGCAACCCGCAAACGCATGAAAGGCTAAAAAAGATAGCCGCGACCCTTATCCCCACAAAACTAACATCCCTAAGACAACAATGTTAGGATGGTTAGTGGTCGACTATGACGGTAACAAGCATGTTAGACAAAGTTTTGAGAATTGCCACACGGCAAAGCCCGCTTGCGCTATGGCAGGCACATTATGTGAAAGAGCGTCTGGAGTCCTGTCATCCGGGGCTTTCTGTTGAACTGGTGCCGATGGTCACCCGCGGCGACGTGATCCTTGATACTCCCCTTGCAAAAGTGGGCGGTAAGGGTCTGTTTGTCAAAGAGCTGGAGCTGGCCATGCTGGATGGTCGCGCCGATATCGCCGTCCATTCCATGAAAGACGTGCCGGTGGAATTTCCCGAAGGCCTGGGGTTGGTCACCATTTGCGAACGTGAAGACCCGCGCGATGCCTTCGTCTCAAATCACTATGCTTCCATTGATGAACTGCCACACGGCAGTATCGTTGGCACGTCAAGTTTACGTCGCCAGTGCCAGCTAGCCGCCGATCGTCCGGATCTGGTGATCCGCTCTCTGCGCGGTAACGTTGGCACACGTCTGAGCAAGCTCGATAACGGCGAGTATGACGCCATTATTCTTGCAGCAGCAGGGCTCAAACGCCTGAATCTGGAAACGCGTATTCGTCAACCGCTAACGCCGGAACAATCCCTGCCCGCCGTCGGCCAGGGCGCCGTTGGCATCGAATGCCGCCTGGACGATGAGTGGACGAAAGCTTTGCTTGCACCGCTGAACCATACGGAAACGGCCATACGCGTACGCGCCGAACGAGCGATGAACACCAGGCTTGAAGGCGGGTGCCAGGTGCCTATCGGCAGCTATGCCGAACTGATCGACGGTGAGCTATGGCTGCGCGCGCTGGTTGGCGCGCCGGATGGCTCGCAAATGGTGCGCGGCGAGCGGCGTGGTCGCCCGGAAGATGCCGAAACGCTCGGCGTCTCCCTCGCCGAAGAACTTCTGGATAACGGTGCTCGCGACATTCTCGCCGTCGTCTATGCGGGAGAAGCCCCGCAATGAGTATCCTGGTCACCCGTCCGCTGCCGCAAGGCGAAGAGTTAGTCAGCCGCCTGCGCGCGCTGGGACGCGTGGCCTGGAGCTTTCCGCTCATTGAATTTACTCCGGGCCGTCAGCTTCAGGAGCTGGGCGGTCAGTTAGCAGGCCTCAAGGCGGGTGATTTACTCTTCGCGCTATCGCAGCACGCCGTTGAGTTTGCCCACGCTCGCCTCCAGCAACAACGGCTGCGCTGGCCCTCTGCACCTGATTATTTTGCGATTGGCCGCACTACTGCGCTGGCCCTACACAAAGTCAGCAGTCATGATGTTCGCTATCCGTTAGATCGGGAAATCAGCGAAGTCTTGCTACAATTACCTGAATTACAAAACATTGCGGGGAAAAAGGCGCTCATCCTGCGCGGTAACGGTGGGCGAGAATTACTCGGTGACACGCTCCGTGAACGCGGTGCCGATGTCACTTTTTGTGAATGTTATCAACGTAGTGCAAGGCACTATGATGGCGCAGAAGAAGCAATGCGCTGGCAGTCTCGTGGGGTTTCGACGCTGGTGATTACCAGCGGCGAGATGCTGCAACAGCTCTGGACGTTAATACCGCAGTGGTACCGCGAACGTTGGCTCCTTAACTGTCGCATTTTAGTTGTCAGTGAGCGTCTGGCCGAACAGGCCAGGGCATTGGGCTGGCAGGATATCCAGGTTGCCGATAGCGCCGACAACGATGCGCTGCTACGCGCATTACAATAACTCTCAACATTGGAAGCCATAATGACGGAACAACAGAATCAATCCGCCGTGGTTGAAGAGACCAGGGAGGCCGTGGAAAAGACACCACAGCCAGAAAAGAATAATGTAGAAAAGAAAAACGGCGGCAGTAAAACCAGCCTCGCCCTGAGCGCAATAGCCATTGCTATCGCCCTCGCTGCTGGCGTAGGTCTTTACGGCCTCACGAAAACTCAGGCAACCCGTCAGAGCGAAACCAGCGCCGAGCTATCCAGCCAGATCGCCACGCTGCAAAAGGCGCAGGAAAGCCAAAAAAGCGAACTCGAAGGCATCATTAAACAGCAGACCGACCAGTTGACGGAAGCAAAGCATCAGCAGGATGCGCTTGCGAAGAAGCTGGATGAAGTGCAGGAAAAAGTTGCGGTCATTTCCGGTAGCGATGCCAAAACCTGGCTACTCGCACAAGCTGATTTTCTGGTGAAGCTGGCCGGGCGTAAGCTGTGGAGCGACCAGGACGTGACGACCGCCGCCGCGCTGCTGAAAAGCGCTGACGCCAGCCTCGCCGATATGAACGACCCAAGCCTGATTAGCGCTCGCCGCGCCATCACCGACGATATCGCTTCGCTTTCCGCCGTGAGTCAGGTGGACTATGACGGCATCATCCTGAAAGTGAACCAGCTTGCCAATCAGATCGATAATTTACGCCTGGCGGACAATAACGATGATGACTCCCCGATGGATTCCGATAGCGATGAGCTATCCAGCTCCATTAAGGAGTGGCGGGTTAACCTGCAAAAAAGCTGGCAGAACTTTATGGACAGCTTTATTACCGTTCGCCGCCGTGACGAAACAGCGGTTCCGTTGCTGGCGCCAAACCAGGATGTCTACCTGCGTGAGAACATTCGCTCACGTCTGCTAGTCGCGGCGCAGGCAGTTCCGCGCCATCAGGAAGAGACTTACAAGCAAGCGCTGGATAACGTCTCCACCTGGGTTCGCGCCTACTACGATACTGACGATGCCACTACCAAAGCCTTCCTTGAGGATGTGGATAAACTCAGTCAGCAAAGTATCACCATGAACGTACCTGACAGCCTGCAGAGCCAGGCGCTGCTTGAGAAACTCATGCAGACCCGAGTGCGTAATCTGATGGCGCAACCGGCTGAAACACAGACCAGCGCTCCGGCGCCTGCTGTTCCTGCGCCTGTAGCCCCCGCGCCAGCAACTGCGCCACAAGGAGAGTAACGCATGTTGAAAATTCTCTTACTCTTCGCGCTGCTGATTGCCGGGATCGTTGTCGGCCCGATGATCGCCGGTCATCAAGGCTACGTTCTGATCCAGACCGATAACTACAACATTGAAACCAGCGTCACCGGATTAGCGATCATCATGATCCTCACTATGGTGGTGCTGTTTGCCATTGAATGGCTGCTGCGGCGCATTTTCCGTACCGGCGCGCATACTCGCGGCTGGTTCGTGGGCCGCAAGCGCCGTCGCGCTCGTAAGCAGACCGAGCAGGCGCTGCTGAAGCTGGCGGAAGGCGACTATCAGCAGGTTGAGAAGCTGATGGCGAAAAATGCCGATCACGCGGAGCAGCCAGTGGTGAATTACCTGCTGGCGGCGGAAGCGGCCCAGCAGCGTGGTGATGAAGCCCGCGCTAACCAGCATCTGGAGCGCGCGACCGAACTGGCCGGTGACGATCTGATCCCGGTCGAAATCACTCGCGTACGCCTGCAGCTGGCGCGTAATGAAAACCATGCTGCCCGCCACGGTATCGATAAGCTGCTGGAGATCACTCCGCGCCATCCGGAGGTTCTGCGCCTTGCCGAGCAGGCCTATATCCGTACCGGGGCCTGGAATTCACTGCTGGATATCATCCCATCAATGGCGAAAGCCAACGTCAGCGATGAAGAGCATCGCGCTGAGCTGGAACAGCTGGCGTGGATTGGACTGATGGATAAAGCGCTGGCCGACGGCGGCAGCGAAGGGTTGCGTGACTGGTGGAAAAACCAAAGCCGTAAAACTCGTAGCCACGTGGCGCTACAGGTGGCCATGGCAAATCGCCTTATCGAAAGCGACGACCATGATACCGCCCAGCAGATTATTATTGATGGTCTGAAAAAGCACTACGACGACCGTCTGGTGCTGCCGATTCCGCGGCTGAAAACCAATAATCCAGAGCAATTGGAGAAGGTGCTGCGCCAGCAACTCAAAACGGTCGGTGACCGCCCGCTGCTGTGGAGCACGCTGGGACAGTCGTTAATGCGTCACGGCGAGTGGCAGGAGGCCAGCATCGCGTTCCGCGCCGCGCTCAAGCAGCGTCCGGATGCGTTTGATTACGCGTGGCTAGCCGATACCCTCGATCGTCTGAATCAACCGGAAGAAGCGGCAACCATGCGCCGTGACGGCCTGCTGTTGACCCTGCAAAACAATCCACAGCAGTAAGCACGATCTTCACTATCGCCTCCACTGGGGGCGATAGCACTCCCCTTCTGCAAATGCTTCATGCTCCCAAATAAAAAAACGCCTGCTCTGAAACCAGGGCAGGCGTTAAAACAGGTCTGTTTGACAACAAATTGGGTGCTTCACTCAACGTAGTGTCCATGGTGTTTGATGAGGCTATATGCTTCATCCTTCACGCTGTCTCTTCGTTGGCTGCACACACTCACCCCTGTCACTTACCTTTGTAAGCTCCTGGGGATTCCCGTGCTGGCCGTCTCGACACATCATGAATGATTTAGCATATAAAATGCGACATCTGTCAGTGGACGATAAGCACCGTAAAACGGCTCTGCATCATTCCTGAGTTTATGAGGCACGAAGGCGAACATAAGAGATGGAATGAGCATCTACCCGTTTATTATCGCACAGGATCTGTAGAAAATGCATCTATCCGTACAAGGAATTGGGAGTATTCTGGGCAATAAATCGCATCACAATTAGCGAGATATTTTTAGCGATATCATGGGGATAAAAGATATTTATGCAGAATCAGAAAACAAAAAACCCCGCCGAAGCGGGGTTCAAAATTGGTCGGCGAGAGAGGATTCGAACCTCCGACCCACTGGTCCCAAACCAGTTGCGCTACCAAGCTGCGCTACTCGCCGATGTACTGCTTTTTTGAATTTTTAGTTCAATTCTTTATAAAGTCGTGGTGCGAGGGGGGGGACTTGAACCCCCACGTCCGTAAGAACACTAACACCTGAAGCTAGCGCGTCTACCAATTCCGCCACCTTCGCAATATCACAACTTTCTAAATAATGGGGTGGCTAATGGGATTCGAACCCACGACAACTGGAATCACAATCCAGGGCTCTACCAACTGAGCTATAGCCACCACTACAAATCTTTTTACGCGGTCTTAAAACCACCGCAGCTCCAGCACCGGGTAAATGGTGCGCCCGACAGGATTCGAACCTGAGACCTCTGCCTCCGGAGGGCAGCGCTCTATCCAGCTGAGCTACGGGCGCTTAGCGCCGTTGCGGGGTCGGATATTACGGACTTCCTACCCCGCTGTCTAGTGCCTTTTTAAAGAAAATTACCGTTTGCTCATGCTTTGTGCATTTTGTCGCTTATTCCGCCACATTATCCACATTTCCGCGTCGACCAAGGCCAAAAACCTTATAAATGAGCGTGACAGCCGCCAGGAAAATAATCCCGACGAAGAGCGACATGCGGGTATCGTCGTTAAAACCCATGCCTACCAGCACGCAAATCAGGAACGCCATCGTTAAATAGTTAGCCCACGGGAACAGCAGCGAGCGGAAAGGATGGCTGGTCATTGCTTCTTTGTGTACAAGACGAAAACGCAGCTGGCTAATCAGAATCACAAACCACGGCACCATGCCCGGTAGTACGCTGGCGCTGTAGACGTAGACGAAAACCCGTTGTGGATTGGGGATAATGTAGTTCAGGCACGAACCAATCAGTAGAATCAGGATCGACAGGGCCACGCCAACCGACGGCACGCCGTTGCGCGAGACTTTGGCGATCGCCGCAGGAAGCTGACGGTTTCTTGCCAACGCGTAGAGCATACGTCCGCAGCTGTACATTCCGCTGTTACAACCGGAAAGTGCCGCCGTCAGCACCACAAAGTTAATAATGCCCGCCGCCGCAGTAATGCCTATTTTGGCAAAGGTCAGGACGAACGGGCTGCCGTTGGAGCCAATCTGATCCCACGGGAAAATAGTGACGATAACGAAAATCGCCCCCACATAGAAAATCAGGATTCGCCACAGCACTTTACCCACCGCGCTGCGCAGAGTGACCTGCGGGTTCTTCGCTTCACCGGCGGTGATACCGATAAGCTCAACGCCCTGATAGGACGCGACGACAATACACAGCGCCGTCAGGAAGCCTTTCCAACCGCCAGCAAAAAAGCCGCCATGCTCGGTCAGGTTACCAAAGCCAATGGAGTGTCCGCCGTTGCCAAAGCCAAAGAAAATAACGCCCAATCCAACCACGATCATCACGATAATGGTGGTGACTTTGATCATTGCAAACCAAAATTCAATTTCACCATATAGCCGTACCGCCGCCAGGTTTGCCAGCGCCACCAGCCCGACCGCAATCAGCGCCGGTATCCACTGCGCCATATCCGGGAACCAGAACTGCACATAGACCCCGATAGCCGTGATCTCCGATATCCCGACCGCCATCCACATAAACCAGTAGGACCAGGCGGTCAGATAGCCGAAAAACGGGCTCATATAGCGATGTGCGTAAACGGCGAATGAGCCGGTTACCGGTTCGAGGAACAGCATTTCACCCATCGAACGCATGATAAAGAAGACAAAAAGCCCTGCGATAATATACGCCAACAGGACCGACGGACCGGCCCACTTCAGCGTACTTGCCGCTCCCATAAATAAACCCACGCCAATCGTGCCGCCAAGGGCGATTAGCTCAATATGTCGCGCCTCCAGTCCCCGCTGAAGTTCCGCTTTTTTCTCAGTCATATAGCCTCTTGTGTTTGCCCTGCTCCGGGTTTATTGCACCTCAAATGAAGGTGTATATATCCCGGTTATTTTTATGAATAAATAAAATGGAAAACCCTGCCTGCGCGACGGCAAAACCTGCCCGTCGCGTTTTAAGCATGCGAATGGTTAATGAATTTTACGGAAATGGCAAATAAAGTATCAGGCAGATGAATACATTACACAGAATATCCAGGTAAACCCGCCTGTTCGTAGTGGAATGTCAAAGCTTATCGGTGTAATACCAGCGTAAATAGCGCAGCAGACGCGCCTGCCTTTTTATCCGGCTCGGCTGCGACACCAGGCGATAAAACCACTCCAGCCCAAGGTCCTGCCAGAATTTCGGCGCCCGCTGAACGTGGCCGGTAAAGACATCGTAGGTCCCTCCCACGCCCATATACAGCGCCTGCGGATAAACTTTTCGGCAATCGCGCATCAGGATCTCCTGACGCGGCGAGCCCATCGCCACGGTGACAATCTTCGCCCCGCTATCGCGAATGCGCTCAAACAGCGCCTGACGCTGGTCAGCAGCGAAATAGCCGTCCTGGCTACCAACAATATTCACGTTCCAGCGCTGGCGAAGCTGTTGCTCCGTTTGCGCCAGCACCCCGGGCTTACCGCCAATCAGAAATACCGGCGTTCCCTGAGCGCCAGCACGCTCCATCAGCGCTTCCCATAAATCAGCCCCGGCGACGCGCGACACCTGCGCTTGAGGATATTTTTTACGTAATGAGCGCACCACGCTGATGCCATCGGCATATTTAAACTCCGCGGCTTCAATCAGCGCCCGAACCTCGGGGTTGTCTTCTACCGCCAGCATCTTCTCTGCATTAATTGCCACCAGCGTCCCCGTGCGGATCTCGCCTTCGGCATAGAGATAATCCAGAGCATGTTGCATATCGCGCCAACCAATGAGTTGCAACCCTCTCAGCAGGTACAACGGCGCGGATGTAGTCCCAGTCATGTACACCCTTATCAGACTTGAGGTTGCGTCAGCGGTTTAGCCCGCTTGTGAATCAGTCCCACGCTATCCAGGAACCAGTAGAGCAGTTTCGCCGCCAGCAAGCAGATCCCAAAGATGACGAGGAAAAACACCACGCGGGAGCCGAATGAATCCAGCCCTTCGCGCGCCAACACGATCATATTGAAGATAGCGCCGAAACAAAAACTGTGCAGGATCGCCGCTTTATAGCGGTTCGTCTCCCTGTTGCCCAGCTCGTACAGCCAGTCAAACCATTTAATGATTAGCCCAACCGCCACCGCACCCAGCGGTACGAACCAGACGCCGCCCATCACCACCAGTGAGCCAATCAGGGTCGGCGAAATCGCCAGGCCAGAATGGTTATTCAGCACTTCCCAGGTGAAATAGTTGGCGGTATTGAGCACCATTGTCGGGCGACCGTGCCATAGCCAGCTGGGAATAAAGACATAGAAATCCCGGATGATTGGCGCCAGCCCCTGGAACTCAATCTTGTCGTAGTTTTGCAGCAGCAGGGCCAGGTTTTCCCACGGCGAGAAGGTATCGCGGGTCAGATAAAGGAAAGTATAAAACGCTTCATCGCCGCTCACGTTCATGCCATAGCGTTTAAGCGCCAGCCAGAACATACCGACGATACCCAGCACGCCCGCCGCCGCCAGCATCCACAGGCTGATCCAGCCGCGAATAATGCCGATGAACAAAAAGATAGCAAAAGCGATGATAATGTTCGCCCGGGTGCCGCCGACGATAGCATAGGTCAGCAGGCCAAAGGCCACGGTGCTGACAAGGAAAAATATCCACGCCTTATAATCCTGACGCAGAAAATAGACCACCAGCATCGCCGGGATGAAGAAGTAGAAAAAGCGCTTGAGCGCCACGCCGGAAACTTCGCTGGAAAAGATCTGGCTATAGGAGTTGAGTCTGAATAACAGGAAGCCGTTGTGCGCAAAGAAAATCCCCACGCAAAGCAGCGCAATACCCAGCAAAATCAACCAGGTCAGGTGAGTTTCCACGCGGTTCATGGTGTACAGCGGGCGATGCTGATGCTCCCGACTCGCTGGGCGCAGTCGCGTTTTATAGGTGACGTAGTAAACCGCATAAAAACAGACCGAAACCAGCAGGGTTTGCAGCAGGATTTCCGGTGGGGCCACCGCCACGTCGAAACGGAACACCAGAATGCTGGTCAACGGGAAACCGAAGAAGAAGGTCAACAGAAACAGCAACGAGAAAAAGACGTTGAAATTAAACCGCACGCGGCGAAATTCAAAGTACGTGGTGGTGGCGATAAATAGCGTCGACAGCAGCCAGACCGCCAGCAGCCCGCTAAATTGCATTAATGTCATGCGTTCACCCCCGCGGCAACCCGCAACGCTCGTCGCCAGCCCGTCAGGTAATTCGGACGGAAGAAGGCAATCTGATTCTTATCCACACCGGCCAGCTGGCGCTGCGCTTTTCGCACCACGGCCGCGTCCAGCGTATCGCTGGTAAAGAGTACCGGAATATGCTGCTCCGACATATCCTGCCAGAAGGGATTCTCCCGGTTCAGAACGCAGGGGATCCCCGCCTGAATCAGCAGGCACAGCGTGCCGATACCCTGCTGGCGGGCAAACAAGAAGTAGCCAAGATCGCAGCGGCGCAATAGCGCAAGGTAGTCATCGAACGCCAGCTTGTCGCTCAGAACCTGAAGATGCTGCGGGCTAAACAGCGCCGCTCCGGCCTCGCGGACCTGGTTGATGTAATCACTATTATTGGCCGGGTAACCCATCGGCACAATCACGTTGACCGTATCACCAAACTGCTGATGAATCGCGCGCAGCGCCGCAATATGTTCATTGCTGCGGTCACCGGAATTCCCCACCAGGATAGTCAGCGTGTCGCCGCGCGGAGCGCTATCAGCAAGGGTATTCAGCGCCGGGTCCATTCGGGTTGGAAAATAGAGCAGTTCACCTGGGACACCCGAATGACGGGCGGAAAACCAGCTTAGATCGCCTCGGGTCGCAAACACGCGCCCTACCCGCCCCTGCGCCATGCGCCGCAGCGGATAAAACAGGCGGAACTTCAGGCTGGAGGAATTCTCATACAGATCCGCCCCCCAGATATGCCAGTTAAACTGCGTCGGGCGGATACCGCCGCTGAGCAACGCCAGCCACAAGCCGGTATTGAACTGACCATGAAAGAAAAAGCGCTGCTGCCGGTTCGCTTTTGCCAGCGCGATAACCGCCTGCGCCAGCGATTTTTTCCCAGGATAACAGCGGATGGAGAGCGCGGGATAGGCTTCGCGAATTCCTGTCGCATCACCGACGACCATAAAAGTACGAGCCTGCTCGTCATCGACGGCCAGCTCATCATTAAAGAACCGCAGAACGGTCTGGTTGTGGTGTGGGATATCCGATCCCAGTACATGTATTAGTGCTGTCATGCCCGTTTACGCCAAAGTAAAAACACGCCGCTACAGAGGGCGAAATAAACAATATAAGTAGCCATATACGCCTGCGCCGCGCCGATTGCGCCGTGCGCCGGAATAAGCCAGTGCGAAAATGCGGTCAACAGCGTGAACTGGCTGATTTCCGTCAGGATATAAAACCGCAGCGAGGCTTTGGCGATCACCAGATAGCCGTAAACATACGCCCCGACCTTCAGCACATCGCCCACAAGCTGCCAGGCGAAGAGATCGCGCATCGCCGTAAAGCGGTCGGAAAAAAGTAGCCAGATGGCGAAATCGCGCAGCAACCACACGGTTAAACTCGCTGCCGCCACCGCCGGAAGGACAAATTTCAGCGATTTGCCAATCTCACGGGTGATGTCCGCTTTGGCGGTCAGGCGAGAGAGCGTAGGCAGCAGGTACACGCTAAACGAAGCGGTAATAAACTGCAAATAGGCGTCGGAAATGCTGCTGACGCCTTGCCAGATCCCCACTGCTTCCCAGCCATAATGGGCCGCCAGCAGGTTACGCATCATCACGTAGGCGACCGGCAGCGTCACCGAGGTGATCAGCGCCATCAGGGTAAACTTCGACAGCTGACCCGCCAGGCCGTTATCCCAACGCGGACGCAGGGCGCTCAGCGGAATATTGCCGCGTCGCCACAGCACAATCGCGGCCGGAACCACCACCAGCGCAGGCACCAGCGCCAGACCGAGCAATGCCCCCTGATAGCCGCCGAAACGATAGCAGGCATAGTATGCCGCCACGCCAATCAGGCTCCCGGCGATCAGCGACAGCGCATTGCCCGCCGCATCGCGAAAACCTTTCATCAACGCTAACAGGAAGTTCGCCCAGGCAATACCCATCTGCACCAGCGCCACCAGGCGAACCAGATTCTGGTAATGCTGATGCCCAAACAGCCCCTGGCTTATCGGCGCTGCCGCCAGCAGGAATATCAGCGCCAGTAGGGTTGAGAAACCCAGAACCATCGCTGAAGAAGTGCCGACGACCTTGTTCAGTTGCTGACGATCGTCATGATGTTGGGCCACCAGCTTAGTGACGCCGTTAAAAATCCCGGCCCCCGCCAGTACGCCAAGTACGGTCACCAGTTGGCGGAAATTACCCGCCTGGCCCACTCCGGCAGGGCCGAACGACACCGCCAGCAGTTTAACCACCAACAGACCGGCACCAATCTTGACCAGCGTGGACGCCGCAGTCCACAGAGAAGCTTTAGCCAGCGACATATCAGGAGAAATAGCTCAGCAGCGAGTTAATCACCGTACGCTGGTTTACGTTCGACAGATTGTAAAATAACGGCAGGCGCAGCAGACGTTCGCTCTCCTGGGTGGTGTAACGATCCGTACCGTGGAATTCACCAAAGTTCTCCCCCGCCGGGCAGCTGTGCAGCGGGATATAGTGGAATACCGCCAGAATCTCCGCCTCTTTCAGCCAGGCTATCAGCTTGCTGCGATCGTCAATATCGCGCAGCTTGATATAGAACATATGCGCATTGTGTCCACAGTCGGCCGGAATCACAGGCAGGTCGATACGCCCGGCGCGCGCCAGCGGCAGCAGGGCATCGTAGTAGTTCTGCCATAATGCCAGGCGCTGCTGGTTAATTCGTTCTGCCGCTTCCAGCTGCGCCCACAGGTAGGCCGCCTGCAAATCAGACATCAGGTAGCTGGAACCAATATCGCGCCAGGTGTATTTATCCACCAGGCCACGGAAAAACTGGCTGCGGTTGGTGCCTTTTTCGCGAATGATCTCGGCGCGCTCCACCAGTTTGCTGTCGTTAATCAGCGTCGCGCCGCCTTCGCCGCCCGCGGTGTAGTTTTTGGTTTCATGGAAGCTGAAGCAGCCAATATGACCGATGGTGCCGAGCGCCCGGCCTTTGTACGTTGACATCACGCCCTGCGCGGCATCTTCCACCACAAACAGATTATGCTTGCTGGCAATGGCCATAATGGTGTCCATCTCGCAGGCCACGCCCGCATAATGGACCGGCACAATCGCGCGGGTTTTCTCGGTGATGGCCGTTTCAATCAGCGTTTCATCGATATTCATCGTATCGCGACGAATGTCGACGAAGACAATTTTCGCGCCGCGCAGCACAAAGGCGTTCGCGGTGGAGACGAAGGTATAGCTTGGCATTATCACTTCATCGCCCGGCTGGATATCCAGCAACAGCGCCGCCATTTCCAGTGACGCGGTACACGATGGCGTCAGCAGCGCTTTCGCCGTTCCAAAACGCTGTTCCATCCACTGCTGGCAGCGACGGGTAAAGCCGCCATCGCCGCACAGCTTGCCGCTACCCATTGCGGACTGCATATAATCAAGCTCGGTTCCCACCACCGGCGGCGCGTTAAATGGAATCATCATGTCACCTGTATAACCAGTACGCGGTGCTTTCCACATTCGCACCGCTAAGAATGTAACGTTTAAGCGCGGCGGTGTTGCCCATCTGGGTCGCCACCCGCAGTATCGTCAGCCCGCGCAGCGCGGCCCAATGTTGCGCCGCCTGCATTAATTCAGTTCCAGCGCCTCGCCCGGCCAACAGGCCAATCCTCGCCTCACGTTCGTTAAGCTGTCGAAGAGAGACAAACGCGCGGATATCGCCATCAGTCGCGCGAAAGATCAGGCACTGATGATCGAAGGTCCCTCGTACCGCATTTTCAATCCACTGAGCGTAGAAACGACCGCTGGCATCTGCGGCGTACCAGGGGGCGCGGAAACGGCTCTGGGCAAAGGCCAGCGCCGCCAGCTGGCGCAGTCGGGGAATATCCGCCTCGGTCGCCGGCTCGGCGCCAGTATCATCAGAAGCTGTAAGCGAAAGCGCAAGGTCAACCTCACCTTCCACCAGCCGGAAGCCTAATGCCTGTAACGCATCCAGACGGGCGGTATCATCTGCCGCCACTTTCGCCTGTACCCGCGACCATCCAGCCAGCGCCTGCGCCGTCAGCAGCGGCGCATCATCGCCAAAGCGCACGATGGCGCTATTGACGCCAAAGAAGCGGTTTTCCCACTCCAGAGGCTCAATACTGGCGCGGGCGGGCACGGAGCAGATCCAGTAAGTATTGGCCGTAGCCGGTTTTTTCCAGCCGTTTCGCCGCGCGCTTCACGCCGTCGTCGTCCAGCCAGCCGTTGCGCCAGGCGATCTCCTCGAGGCAGGCAATCTTGAAACCCTGACGCTTTTCCACCGTCTGCACAAACATGCTGGCTTCAATCAGGCTATCGTGCGTGCCGGTATCCAGCCAGGCAAAGCCTCGGCCAAGAAGCTCTACCGTCAGTGCGCCATCGTCAAGGTACATTTGATTGATGGAGGTAATTTCCAGCTCACCGCGCTCCGAGGGCTTAACCCGTTTCGCGTATTCCGCCACTTTACCGTCGTAGAAATAGAGGCCGGTCACCGCCCAGTTGGATTTGGGCCGTTTTGGCTTCTCTTCCAGCGAAATCGCGCGGAAATCGTCATCAAACTCCACCACGCCAAAACGTTCCGGGTCCATCACCTGATAGCCAAACACCGTTGCCCCGCTCGTGCGGGCCGCTACGCTACGCAGCTTCGGGCTAAAACCCTGACCGAAAAAGATGTTGTCGCCCAGCACCAGGCATGAGGGTTCGCCGTTGAGGAACTCCTCGCCGATGATAAACGCCTGCGCCAGCCCGTCCGGGCTTGGCTGGACGGCATAGTTTAACTGCACGCCAAACTCTGAGCCATCGCCCAGCAGGCGCTGGAAATCGCGCTGGTCGTCCGGCGTGGTGATAATCAACACTTCGCGGATCCCGGCCAGCATCAGCACCGAGAGCGGGTAGTAGATCATCGGCTTGTCATAGATGGGTAGCAGCTGCTTTGAGACGCCGCGCGTGATCGGATGCAGGCGTGTACCAGAGCCGCCTGCCAGAATAATACCTTTCATTTTACCCCCTCAAGCGCTCAGGCTTGCAGCCCCAGGCGTTCACCTTGATAACTGCCGTCCAGCACCTGCTGCCACCAGGATTCATTGGCCAGGTACCACTGAACGGTTTTGCGCATCCCGCTGGTAAACGTTTCGTCCGGCGTCCAGCCCAGCTCACGTTCAATTTTCGCCGCGTCAATGGCGTAGCGCAGGTCGTGTCCGGGACGGTCGGTAACAAAAGTAATAAGATCGCGATAATGCGCCAGACCGTCCGGTTTGCACGGCGCCAGCTCTTCCAGCAGATCGCAAATCGTTTCCACGACCTCAATATTCTTACGCTCGTTATGGCCGCCGATATTGTAAGTTTCGCCCGGCTCCCCGCTCGTTGCCACCCGATAGAGCGCCCTGGCGTGATCTTCAACGTACAGCCAGTCACGGATCTGTTGACCATTGCCGTAAACCGGCAGAGGTTTGCCCGCCAGCGCGTTGAGGATGGTCAGCGGAATGAGTTTTTCCGGGAAATGATACGGTCCGTAGTTATTCGAGCAGTTGGTGACCAGCGTCGGCAGGCCGTAGGTACGCTGCCAGGCGCGTACCAGATGATCGCTACTGGCTTTAGAGGCGGAATAAGGGCTGCTTGGCGCATAAGGCGTAGTTTCGGTAAAAAAATCGCCGCTATCATGCAAGTCGCCGTAGACCTCATCCGTTGAAATGTGATGAAAGCGAAAGGCCGATTTTGGATCATCCTTGAGCCCATTCCAGTAAGCCCGCGTCGCTTCCAGCAGCGTATAAGTGCCGACAATATTGGTTTCAATAAACGCCGCTGGACCATCGATTGAGCGGTCAACGTGGCTTTCGGCAGCCAGGTGCATCACGATATCCGGCTGATGATGGCTAAATACGCGATCCAGCTCCGCGCGATCGCAGATATCCACCTGCTCAAAGGCAAAGCGAGCATCCTGAGCAACAGGAGCCAGCGACATCAGATTCCCGGCGTAGGTTAGTTTATCAACCACGACCACATTATCGGCGGTCTCAGTGATAATTTCACGTACCACCGCCGAACCGATAAACCCGGCTCCGCCGGTGACCAGAATCGTTCTCACCGCCAGACCCCTTTGGTATCAACGATAAACTGCTGGCTAACGCTATCGCCGCTAATGGCTTTAAATTCATTATGATCGACCAACATCACCAGCACATCGGCGTTTGCCAGCGCCTCGTCCAGCGACGCCAGAGCGCACAAGCCGTCGAGCTTTTTCGGCAACTGATGAATATTCGGCTCAACAACCAGAGTTTCGCCGCCGTGCCAGCGGGCGATTTGCGCAGCAATGGCCATCGCCGGACTTTCGCGCAGGTCATCAATATTGGGCTTAAACGCGAGGCCAAAGCAGGCAATTTTCAGCTCGCTGGCACGTTTGTTGCTGACCGCGAGGCAGTCGGCGACCCGCGTTTTGACCTGATCGATAACCCATTCCGGCTTATGGTCGTTAACTTCACGCGCGGTGCGGATAAGACGCGCCTGCTGCGGGTTTTGTGCGACGATAAACCACGGGTCGACCGCGATACAGTGGCCGCCCACACCCGGACCAGGCTGCAGGATATTGACGCGCGGGTGGCGGTTTGCCAGGCGAATCAGTTCCCAGACGTTGATCCCCTGATCGGCGCAAATTAGCGAAAGTTCGTTAGCAAAAGCGATATTAACGTCGCGGAAACTGTTTTCCGTCAACTTGCACATCTCGGCGGTGCGCGAGTTGGTCACCACGCATTCGCCTTCAAGGAAAATTTTATACAGCTCGCTGGCGCGGGCGGAGCAAACCGGGGACATTCCACCGATCACGCGGTCGTTTTTAATCAGCTCAACCATGACCTGTCCCGGTAAAACACGTTCAGGACAGTAGGCGATATTGACGTCTGCCGCTTCGCCGACCTGCTGCGGGAAGCTCAGATCAGGGCGCATTTCCGCCAGCCAGCCCGCCATCTGCTCGGTTGAACCGACAGGCGAAGTGGACTCGAGGATAACCAGCGAGCCTTTCTTCAACGTCGGCGCAATAGATTTCGCCGCTGACTCGACAAAAACCATATCCGGCTCATGCAGGTCTTTAAACGGCGTCGGCACCGCAATCAGGTAAGCATCAGCTTCCACCGGCGCGGTGGTGGCGCTCAGATAGCCCTGCTCGACCGCCGTTTTGACGACGCTCGCCAGATCCGGCTCCACGATATGAATTTCACCACGGTTAATGGTCTCCACGGCGTGTTGATTAATATCAACGCCGACCACCCGCTTTTGCCGGGAGGCGAACGCGGCAGCGGTTGGCAGGCCAATATATCCAAGGCCAATCACTGAAATGGTAGAAAAGCTCATAGCGTTACCTGATTATTTTTAAGGGCAGACAAAATACGATGACACGCTTGTCCATCGCCATACGGGTTATGCGCCCGACTCATGGCCTGATACGCGGACTCATCTTGCAGCAGGCGCGTGACTTCATTAACGATACGCTGGCTGTCGGTACCTACCAGGCATACGGTGCCAGCGCTAACCGCTTCCGGACGCTCGGTCATTTCGCGCATCACCAGCACCGGCTTCCCGAGCGAAGGCGCTTCTTCCTGGATGCCGCCGGAGTCAGTCAGAATCAGCCACGCGCGATTCATCAGCCAGACGAACGGCAGATAATCCTGCGGCTCAATCAGTATGACGTTATCAACATGGCCAAGAATACGGTTAACCGGCTCGCTGACGTTCGGGTTCAGATGCACCGGATAGACAATCTGCACATCGGGATTGTTGGCAGCGATTTCCGCCAGCGCCTGGCAGATTTGCTCAAAGCCACGACCAAAGCTCTCCCGACGATGCCCGGTGACCAGAATCATCTTCTTGCCGTTGGCAAGGAACGGATAACGCTGGGTAAGTTCGTTGCGTAAGGATTCATCACTCAACGCCCGATCGCGCACCCAGAACAGCGCATCAATCACCGTGTTGCCGGTTATCGTAATTCGACCGTCAGCAATGTTTTCCCGCAGCAGGTTTTGCCGCGAAGTTTCCGTCGGCGCAAAATGGTACGTCGCCAGATGCCCGGTCAACGTCCGGTTGCCCTCTTCTGGCCACGGCGAACTCAGATCGCCAGTGCGCAGCCCGGCTTCCACGTGGCCTACCGGAATGCGCTGGTAGAAAGCAGCCAGACTCGCCGCCATCGTCGTCGTGGTATCGCCATGCACCAAAACCACGTCTGGCTTAAACGACTCCAGCACCGGCTTTAAGCCCTCCAGAATGCGACAGGTAATCTCCGTTAACCCCTGGCCCGGCTGCATAATGTTAAGGTCGTAGTCCGGAACAATAGAAAAAAGTTTCAACACCTGATCGAGCATCTCCCGATGCTGCGCGGTCACGCAAACTTTTGCCTCAAAATGAGGATCCTTTGCCAGCGCATGAACCAAAGGCGCCATTTTGATGGCTTCTGGTCTCGTGCCAAATACCGTTAGTACTTTCACATCGATTCTCTTCGATTAGGTGATGAAGGCTAAATGTCCTTCACCACAGGCCGCATTCACTGGACACGGCGACGCGATAACGCAACGCCTGCGCCGATGAGCGCGCCCACAATCCCCCACATCACCATCAGAAACGCGCGGCGCGGGCTATCGCGTTTTACCGGTTCCTCAGGCGTTCGCAAATACCTGTAAGTCTGAAAACGCGGGTCGAGGGTCGGCCCAACGTTCAACGTCGTTAGCATGGCGCGGCTCTGATCATAATCCAGGTCGTATTCCGGCCCTACAGCCTGTAGATTTTCCAGTCGAGCCTGCAGCATCGGCCGACCCAGCAAAAACAGTTCAGAATCAGGTAACTGCTCAGGTGGCACATCAGTTTCGCTGCGGGAGATGTTGTGCTGCTGCGCGACCTTCAGCGCCTGCTCCACGCTATGGGTGCGGCGATTAAAAATCTCGCGCGCCACCTCTTCCTGACGCTTCACCTGCGCTTTCATCTGCACGGTACGCGCGGCCCAGGCACCCTTTAGTTCATCGTTCAAATGTCCCGCCGCACGCTGGCTGGCGAAAGCGACATACTGGCGCAGCAGATTATTCGCATCCTGGGCGGTTTCAGCCGTCAGCTTCACGCTATCGTTCACGCTTTTTAGCGCATCGCCCGGCATAAACTGGATATCGTTAATCAGGTCATCCAGCAGGGCCGCGTCGGCGCGAGCGTTACCCGACTGACGCTGTTTGTAGTAGTCCGTTTGCAGCCAGAAGTCGCGGCGGGTATCCCATGACGCCTGCTGCATGATGAACTCTTTATACGCCTCATCCATTACTGAAGGTTGATCGACCGAAGCGAGATTGGCCTTGATATCGAGATTGCGTAAGAACTGCTGCTGCGAATAGTAGCCCCCCAGCATGTTCACCGTTGGCCGGTCGGTAATCGCCGTCGCGCTCCACTCCTGGCGCGCAAAAAAGGTATAAACCAGAACAATTAGCGCAAAGAGCACCGCGATACCCACTATCCAGCTTTTTCCTGCCCATAAGGCGCGAAACAGCCCGCGAATATCCAGTTCATTCTCAACGTTCACTGCTCGTGCTCCCGGTAATGGTTGAGTCATCACGTCCCCAGATTTACTTGGTTAATTTGGATTATTGCCGCCGTGTCGCCGTATTCTGCGTCTAATGCGCTTAACCAGGCGCGCCACTTTCCAGGCGCGTTTAATGCAGTAGCCATAAAGAAAGAAGGCTAACAAAAAGAGTATTAACATCACCCATTCAGGAACAATACGGGTGTATTCCGCCACCACGCCCACCAGCGCCAGCAGCGCGGCGGCCAGGGTGATCAGAACGAACGCCTGGCGGGAAGTAAACCCGGCACGCATGATCAGATGATGAATATGCTGACGGTCCGGGGAGAACGGACTCATCCCTTTACGCAGGCGACGGTACATAATCGCCACCATATCCATCAATGGGATCGCAATAATCCACAGCGCGGTCACTGGGCTAATGGGATGCGTTTTACCCTGCGTAGTCTCCAGCAGGACCCAGATGATAGTGAAGCCAATCATGGTGCTGCCCGCATCACCCATAAAGACTTTATAGCGACGACCAAGCGCACCGAGGTTAAGTAAAATATAGGGCAAAATAGCGGCGATCATGGCGAAACACCACATCGCCAGGCTGTACTGACCATCAAACCACAGGATGATGCCCGTCGCCGCGAAAGAAACCGAGGAGAGACCGCCAAGCAGCCCATCAATACCATCAACCATGTTGAAGGCGTTAATCGCTGCCCAAACGGCAAAAAGCGTGAGGAAGAAGCCAAAGGGGCCAAGCACCAGCTCCCAAGAGCCAAAAATATAGCCCAGGCTACTCAGGTGGAGATGGCCAACCGTCATCATGATGACGGCAATGGCGGCCTGAATCACCGCGCGAATTTTTACGCTGATATCAAAGCGGTCGTCGAGCGCGCCGACCAGCACAAGCACCCCGGCACACGCGAGGTATAGCTTCGCATGGGGGATATAATAATCTGCGATAGCAAACGTAAAACATATCCCTGCATACACTGAGATACCACCGACTAACGGAATCAAACCCTGATGCCGTTTGCGATAGTTTGGTTTATCCACCAGCCCAACTTTTTGTGCTGCCTTACGAGCAACAAATATAAAAAGGGTAGTGAATAAGAAAATACTGATTAATTCAGTAATAGCAGTGAGTAAATTCACAACGCATGTGCTCTCAGCATAGTTAATCCGGGAAGTATAACGACGATGTCTCAACTCCTGAAGGGGTAAAGCAGAACATTACAAATTTATTGTAGAAATTTTAGACTGTTAAAGCACTCTCTGCCTGGCACCGTGCTGCGCACATCATACGTTAATACCCGCATTGTTTTCCCTCCCTGGATCATACAAACCCGGAAAACAAAACGCCACGCAATAGCGTGGCGTTCTCTGGCTTTTTTTAAATTACGAGCGCTTCATCATGTCGAAGAAGTCATCGTTAGTTTTAGTCATCGCCAGTTTATTGATGAGGAATTCCATCGCATCGATTTCACCCATCGGATGGATGATTTTACGCAGGATCCACATCTTCTGCAGCTCTTCCTGAGTAGTGAGCAGCTCTTCTTTACGGGTACCAGAACGGTTGTAGTCGATAGCCGGGAAGACGCGTTTTTCTGCAATCTTACGGGAGAGGTGCAGCTCCATGTTACCGGTGCCTTTAAACTCTTCGTAGATAACTTCGTCCATTTTAGAACCGGTATCGATCAGCGCCGTTGCGATGATGGTCAGGCTACCGCCCTCTTCAACGTTACGTGCGGCACCAAAGAAACGCTTCGGACGATGCAGGGCGTTGGCGTCCACACCACCGGTCAGAACTTTACCGGAAGCCGGTACCACGGTGTTATAAGCACGCGCCAGACGGGTAATGGAGTCGAGCAGGATGATAACGTCTTTCTTATGTTCAACCAGACGTTTCGCCTTCTCGATAACCATCTCAGCGACCTGAACGTGGCGGGATGCCGGTTCGTCAAAGGTCGAAGCAACCACTTCGCCTTTCACCAGACGCTGCATCTCGGTCACTTCTTCCGGACGTTCGTCAATCAGCAGTACCATCAGTACGCAATCAGGGTGGTTGTACGCAATGCTCTGCGCGATGTTCTGCAGCAGCATGGTTTTACCCGCTTTCGGCGGTGCAACTATCAGACCACGCTGGCCGCGACCAATCGGCGATGCCAGATCCAGGACGCGGGCGGTTAAGTCTTCCGTTGAGCCGTTACCACGTTCCATACGCAGACGTGAGTTTGCGTGCAGAGGGGTTAAGTTCTCAAACAGAATCTTGTTACGCGCATTTTCCGGTTTGTCGTAGTTAACTTCGTTAACTTTCAACAACGCAAAGTAACGCTCACCCTCTTTAGGAGGACGAATCTTACCGGAAATGGTGTCACCAGTGCGGAGGTTGAAACGGCGGATTTGGCTGGGGGATACGTAGATGTCGTCGGGACCGGCGAGGTAGGAGCTGTCTGCTGAACGGAGGAAACCAAATCCATCCTGCAGTATCTCCAGTACGCCATCGCCAAAGATATCCTCGCCACTCTTCGAATGCTGCTTGAGGATGGCAAAAATAATATCCTGCTTACGCATACGGGCCAGGTTTTCTAGCCCCATATTTTCGCCGAGAGTAATCAGCTCAGAAACCGGCGTATTCTTTAATTCGGTAAGATTCATAATGGTGTGGGTTCTTAAACTCGGGGTAATTCTCGAACTTAATGTTGTGAATGGTATGGCAGGAACATCCATGCCTGTTAACGGCCTTCATCTCGTGTCTGTACGTTGCCTGGTCACAGGAAAGAACGCAGAACTGAAACGACTAAACGGAATGAGTGATAAGCCCGGATTATAAGCCTCACGCGCATTTTTGCGGGACGCTTTGGGTAAAACAAGATTCAAACAAAAAGGTATGTTTAAAACGAAGTCTGGAATTAACTTAGCACGACTCTAGCCGGGCGTCCAGAGATCCACAAAAAATAGGAGTCCGGACGCCGGGGTAACAAGCCGCTTACGCCAGGTTGGCGTCGAGGAACTCTTTCAGCTGGCCTTTGGACAGCGCGCCGACTTTGGTCGCTGCAACTTCGCCGTTTTTGAACAGCAGCAGAGTCGGGATGCCGCGAATGCCATATTTAGGCGCAGTACCTGGGTTCTGATCGATGTTCAGTTTCGCAATGGTCAGTTTGCCCTGATACTCTTCAGCGATCTCATCCAGAATCGGGGCGATCATTTTGCACGGACCACACCACTCTGCCCAGAAATCGACGAGGGTTAGCCCGTCAGCCTTGAGTACGTCCGTGTCAAAACTGTCGTCAGTCAGGTGAATAATTTTATCGCTCATATTTAACTCCACAGGAATAAGCCTGGTGTGTTGGTGTCGCAGTCATCAACGACGTGTTGATGCTACGTTATGCACGCTGTTCTTCAGAATACCTCTTTTAACTACCTGCGTCACAATGTCCATCATGGACTTCGCCCCACAAAAGTTAAAGCAGCCAGCGTTCAAATCGGCTTATCGCAGATTTGTCACCCTCGCCTCGCTTAGTAGTCTAAGCTTTCGAGGATTCGTTCAGTTGCCGCAGACGCACCTTGAATAATTTCATGCATAGCCAACGAAAGGTTGACGTTATTTCACCGGATACGCTTTCTTAATGCAATAGTTAGCTGATATTCTACCACACTATGAGCAAAACACATTTAACAGAACAGAAGTTTTCCGACTTCGCCCTGCACCCGGCAGTTATCGAAGCCCTTGAAAAGAAAGGGTTTCACAATTGCACACCCATTCAGGCACTCGCCCTCCCGCTGACGCTGGAAGGTCGTGATGTCGCCGGGCAGGCGCAAACCGGTACCGGTAAAACGATGGCGTTTCTGACGTCAACGTTTCATTATCTTCTCACACACCCGGCCGTCGCTGACCGCCAGGTCAATCAGCCGCGTGCGCTGATCATGGCTCCTACGCGTGAACTGGCGGTACAGATTCATGCTGACGCTGAACCGCTGGCGCAGGCTACCGGTCTGAAGCTGGGCCTGGCTTACGGCGGCGACGGCTACGATAAACAGCTGAAAGTGCTGGAAAGCGGCGTCGACATTCTGATCGGCACCACCGGTCGCCTGATCGACTACGCCAAACAGAACCATATCAACCTGGGCGCGATTCAGGTGGTGGTACTGGATGAAGCCGATCGGATGTACGATCTCGGCTTTATTAAAGATATTCGTTGGCTGTTCCGTCGTATGCCTCCAGCGAATCAGCGCCTGAACATGCTGTTCTCCGCCACACTTTCTTACCGCGTACGTGAACTGGCGTTCGAACAAATGAACAACGCCGAGTATGTCGAAGTCGAGCCAGAGCAGAAAACGGGCCACCGTATTAAAGAAGAGCTGTTCTACCCTTCCAACGAAGAAAAAATGCGCCTGCTGCAGACGCTGCTGGAAGAAGAGTGGCCGGATCGCGCCATTATCTTCGCCAACACCAAACATCGTTGTGAAGATATCTGGGGTCACCTGGCGGCGGACGGCCATCGCGTTGGTCTGTTGACCGGCGATGTCGCACAGAAAAAACGCCTGCGCATTCTCGACGAATTCACTCGCGGCGATATCGATATTCTGGTCGCCACCGACGTTGCCGCCCGCGGCCTGCATATTCCGGCCGTGACTCACGTCTTTAACTACGACCTGCCGGACGATTGTGAAGATTACGTTCATCGTATTGGCCGTACCGGTCGCGCTGGCGCCAGCGGTCACTCTATCAGCCTGGCCTGTGAAGAGTACGCGCTGAACCTGCCCGCTATCGAAACCTATATTGGTCATTCGATTCCGGTCAGCAAATACAATGCAGACGCACTGATGACTGAACTGCCAAGACCGCTACGCCTCACGCGTGCGCGCCCAGGCAACGGCCCGCGTCGTAACGGCCCGCCACGTAATCGTCGTCGTTCAGGTTAAAGCAATATGCCATACGCAAAATCATTCAAGTTGCATCAAGGCGGCAAGAGAACGAATCCCGATGAGCTTACTCTGGTAAGTGATTCGGGTAAGAGAACGCAGCCAACACAGAGGCAACTTGAAGGATGAAGTGTATGAGTTCCACCTCGCTCTATGCAGCTATCGATCTCGGTTCCAATAGCTTTCATATGTTGGTTGTACGCGAGGTAGCCGGGAGCATCCAGACCCTCAGTCGCATTAAACGCAAAGTACGTCTGGCCGCAGGTCTGAGTAGCGACAACACGCTCTCTGCGGAAGCCATGGAGCGTGGCTGGCAATGTTTACGCCTGTTTGCCGAACGTTTGCAGGATATCCCCCCGGCACAAATCCGCGTAGTCGCCACCGCGACACTGCGTCTGGCGGTTAACGCCGGAGAGTTTCTGGATAAAGCGCGGGAAATCCTTGGCTGCCCGGTGCAGGTCATCAGCGGTGAAGAGGAAGCGCGACTGATTTATCAGGGCGTCGCGCACACTACCGGCGGCGCAGATCAGCGTCTGGTCGTGGATATCGGCGGTGCCAGTACCGAACTGGTTACCGGTACTGGCGCACAAACGACCTCGCTTTTCAGCCTGTCGATGGGCTGCGTCACCTGGCTGGAACGCTACTTTGCTGACCGCAGCCTGACCAAAGAAAACTTTGATCTTGCCGAAACCGCCGCGCGCGAAGTTTTGCGTCCCATCGCCGATGTTCTGCGCTATCACGGCTGGAAGGTCTGTGTCGGCGCATCCGGTACGGTCCAGGCGCTACAGGAAATCATGATGGCACAGGGGATGGATGAACGCATCACCCTGGCCAAACTGCAGCAGCTCAAACAGCGCGCAATTCAGTGCGGTCGTCTGGAAGAGCTGGAGATTGAAGGTCTGACGCTCGAACGCGCGCTGGTCTTTCCTAGCGGTCTGGCGATTCTGATGGCCATCTTCAGCGAGCTGAACATTCAGTGCATGACCCTCGCGGGTGGGGCGCTGCGCGAAGGCCTCGTCTACGGCATGCTGCATCTGTCGGTTGATCAGGATATTCGCAGCCGTACATTGCGCAATATCCAACGCCGGTTTCTGGTTGATACCGAGCAGGCACAGCGCGTTGCTCAATTGGCTGCCCATTTCGTTCATCAGGTCGAAAATAGCTGGGAGATTGAGCCACTATGCTTCGATCTGCTGCAAAGCGCCTGCCAGCTGCATGAAATCGGCCTGAGCGTGGAGTATAAGCAGGCCCCTCTGCACGCAGCCTGGCTGGTGCGTAATCTCGACCTGCCAGGCTTCACGCCTGCGCAAAAAAAACTGCTGGCGACGCTGTTGCTAAACCAGACCAACGCCGTCGACCTCTCTTCGATTCATCAGCAAAACGCGGTACCGCCGAGAGTCGCGGAACATATGTGCCGCCTGCTGCGTCTGGCTATTCTGTTTGCCAGCCGCCGACGCGACGATCTGCTACCGATGATTACGCTGGCTGCCAAAGATGAAAGTTTGACGCTGACGCTACCGCAGGGCTGGCTGGAGAATCATCCGCTGGGCCGGGAGATGGTAGAACAAGAGTGCCAGTGGCAAAGCTACGTTCACTGGCCGCTGCAGCTCAACGAGGAGCGCGCAGCAAAATAGCTCAACCAGGGGAATATCATGCGAGAAGAACTGGATTTCAAATCGCTGCGTTTTTTTTCCGCCCTCTTCCGCCTGGGGAACGTCTCTCCCGCCGCCGAAGCGCTCAATATCAGCCAGCCGACCGGCAGCCTGCTGTTGAAAAAGCTGCGCGAGCATTTTGACGATCCTCTGTTTGTGCGCATAGGGCAGCGCATGGTGCCCACGCCGCGCGCTGATGATATCGCCCAGACCATTTTTACCATTCTTCAATTGGTCGATAACCAACTTCCTGGCAACCCTGAATTTATCCCCCAAACCAGTACGCGTAATTTCACTATTGGCATGACCGATATCAGCCAGATGACATTGTTACCGCCCTTGCAGGTACGGTTACAGCAACAGAACGCTGAAGGTATTACTTTTTCAGTGCTGAATATCGACGATCAAACGCTGGGTGCGCTTGAATCAGGCAAGTGTGATTTAGCCATCGGTTATCTGATGCAGCTACCGGATAGCGTTTACCAGCAGCGCCTGTTTAATCAATCCTATGTTTGCCTGGCGGCAAAAAATCATCCGCGGATCCGTTCCTCATTTACCGCCGAAAACTGGCGGCTGGAAAAGCATCTGGCCGTTCACGTCAACGGCACCGGGCATGGCGATATCGATCGACTGCTCAACGAGTACGGCATGCCGCGCCGTATTTCCCTCACCCTCCCCAGCTTTTTAGGTGCAGGTGAGCTGGTTGCGGACAGTGAACTGATCGCCGTCGTTCCCGAGCAATTGGCACGCCATATTACCCATCGTTATCCCTGCTGCAGCTGGCCGTTACCCTTTTCGCTGCCGGAAATCGCGATTCGTCAGGTCTGGCATCAGCGCCTGCACCGCGATCCCGGGCACATCTGGCTGCGTACGCTGATCGCCAACTTTGCTACAGCCAGCAACAACAAAAACCTCTATTAACTTTTAAGCATTCAAAAATAATGCTGTATTAGTTTTCCTGATAACCCGTATTGGATTCTGTTTATTGCCGTCAGTACGTAAAAAATTCTATTCTCCTCGCATCAGGTCATACAAAAACTAATTCGAGGAATATATTATGCGTGGAAAAATCGCTTTAGAAGAGCACGTTTCAACACCGAAAAATAACAGCCTCTGGGACTCAACTGGCGAAGCGGCAAGAAATGGCTCAGAATATATGAAAGACGTTGAACGCCGTTTATTAGATCGCAGCTATCAGCTGGATGAAATGGCGCAACGTAATATCGACCACGTGATTCTTTCTCTGACTTCACCTGGCGCACAATCTATTTTAGATAAATCAGCTGCGGTATCTTTCGCTCGTGAAACCAACGACTATATCGTTGAAAATTATGTTAAGCCAAACCCGGATAAATTCAGCGCATTCGCGACTCTGGCATTACAAAACCCAGAGGCTGCAGCCGAAGAACTGGATCGCGCAGTCAAAAAACTAGGCATGAAAGGCGCGCTGATTAACGGTTATACCAACGTCCAGGATAGCGAACATGGCCTGTACCTGGATGATGAATCCATGCTGGTATTCTGGGATAAAGTCAATGAGCTGAACGTCCCCGTATATTTGCACCCGCGTGAACCATTAGAAGGCCCGGCGCGCGGTATCTACACCGGCTATGAAAGCCTGATCGGTTCCGCCTGGGGCTTTGCTCAGGAAACGGCGGTCCATGCGATTCGCCTGATGATGAGTGGCCTGTTTGACCGTTACCCTGACCTGAACCTGGTTCTGGGTCACTTAGGCGAAGGCCTGGTACACATGCTGCCGCGTACTCAGCATCGTCTCTACCGTCAGCGCTTCGGCTGTGGCCTGGGCAAAGCGGAAAAACCGTTAATGCACTATTTGCAGAATAACTTTATCGTCACCACCAGCGGTCACTTTAATACCTATTCGCTGCAAAATGCGATTGATATTATGGGCCCGGACCGTGTGATGTTCTCCGTCGATTATCCGTATGAGGATATTCATCAGGCTTGTGATTGGTTCGATCCGCTGGAAATGGATGCTGAATTGAAAAACAAAATCGCCTGGGGCAACGCCAGCCGCGTATTCAATATCAAATAATTTCCTCCTGTTGTAACGAAAGGGCCTGACAACAGGCCCTTTTCATTTATCTGCAATACCAAAGGAGAATATACCATGCCAGTGGGAATCTTTGTTTGCAGTGGCTCACTGCTTATCGGTGCTATTTTTGGCGCTTCTCTCAACCGATTTATTCCTGAGCATTTAAAAAAGACCTTACCTTTAATTGCCGGATTAATTTCTATCAGTATGGGGGTATTTTTTCTTAATAAACTGATGCACCTACCGCCGATAGCTCTGGCTGTAATCGTAGGTACCATTATCGGTAGCCTGCTGCATATCGAAAAGCTTATCGAAAATGCCGGAATGAAGCTTCGAGGCCCTATTGAAAAGATATTTCCCACCAAGGGCGATTCCGGCATTGATCCAGAAGATTTTACCAATCAGTTTATCGCCGTACTGATCCTGTTTTGCGCCAGCGGAACCGGTATTTTTGGCGCATTAACCGAAGGAATGACAGGAGATGCGACGATATTGATCACCAAATCCATTCTCGACTTCTTTACCGCCGCTATTTTTGCCTCCGCGCTCGGCTACATCATTGCCGTTATTTTTGTGCCTCAGCTGATCGTGTTCGTGATCCTCTTTTTCGCCGCGAGCTTTCTTATGGCGTTAATTACCCCGTCAATGATCGCGGATTTTACGGCCTGCGGCGGCATCGTCATGCTGGCGACGGGTTTTCGACTCTGCGGAATTCGCGCTTTTCCAACGGCGAATATGCTGCCATCGCTGATCCTGGTAATGCCTTTCTCCGCCGCATGGCAGCAATTCATCGCCTGAACGCGAATAACACCCAGCATCGCCTGGATACTGGCATCATCTTTCCAGGCTGTGCCTGAGTGCCCTATGCCCGCAACGCCTGAAGCTTTACTCTGAAATCAAAATTAAAGTAATTACTCAGGCAAAACGCGGTTCCATACTCAAGCACGTCACCATGAGCGTTACGGCTTTTCAGCGTAATTTTCATCAACGGCACCCCATGCGGTAAGTCGAGCAAATTCAGTTCCTCACCCGAAGGGATATGTACCGTCAGGGAGTAATCCTGAAGATCGGGAAAAATATTGTTTTCAGCCCAGTGGGCATACAGCGAGCCTTCGAGCAAATCCGGGCGAGGCAAGAAACGTTCAGGGATAAACATGGTTTCGATGGAAACAGGAAGGGCATCAACTAAACGTACACGTTTTATTTTTGCCACCCGATCTCCGACCGCGATCTCCAGCTCACGAGCCAGAATATCATCCGCCGCCAGCTTTTCCCTCACCAGCCACCGATTAGACACCGTCCCTGAATTTTGTAGCTGGGCAGAAAATCCGCCGCTGGCAAGGTTATAGCTTACCGGCAGATTCACCTCAGTACCTTTCCCGTGACGCTTGATCACCAGTCCGGCTTCCAGCAGCGCCTCCAGCGCCTTGACCACCGTCACGCGCGATAGCTCGAGAGCCTGGGACATTTTGCGTTCGGAAGGCAAAATACTGCCATGAGTCAGTAACCGATCCGCTATTGCAGCTTCAATAGCCTGTTTTAATTGAATATAAAGCGGCGCAGGCGCCTCGGGATTCAGACGACCTTTTATATACTCAAGCAGCGGTTGCGACATAATTCATGTGGCCTTAAAGGATTAATCACCAGTGGATTTATCATAGTGGATCCATACTGGAATCTATACCCTCATCATAACCCCTCCCCGCACTCTCCCGAATCCCAATTTGCTATCAGAATGCGCCGTCGATCACAGAGTGATTATAAAGGACTTTAACTGGACTTAATCTGGATCTATTTTTAGTACAACTTTTATTCATCTCTTACCGGGAGTCGTCGATGTCTGATATTCGCCCTACCTATACCGCCGAACGCCGTATCCTTGGCTGTCTTTATGGGCAAGCCATTGGTGATGCAATGGGAATGCCTTCCGAGCTATGGCCTAAACGTCGAGTCATCAACCATTTTGGCTGGATTGAACGCTTTCTTCCCGGCCCGAAAGAGAATATCGCGGCCTGCGAATTTAGCGCTGCGGAGTTCACCGATGATACGCACCAGTGTATCGCTTTAATGGATGCACTGAATGAAACCAACGGTGTAACCGATCCACTGGTCATCGCCAAACATATTCTGCTGTGGGCCAGACGCTGCCAGGCGTTTGAGAAAAATATTCTCGGCCCGACCTCGAAGGCCTCTCTGCTCGCGCTCGAGCAAGGGCAAGCGCTTGATGAGATCGCGGCTAACGGCGTGACCAACGGCGCGGCGATGCGTGTAGCACCGATGGGCTGCCTATTGCCAACCCGAGACAGGGAATTTTTCATTGCGCAGGTACGGCAATCCTGCCTACCGACGCACAAATCAGATATCGCGATTGCCGGCGCGGTGGTGATTGCCTGGGCCATCAGCCGCGCCATTGAAGGTGCCGGATGGCCATTAATCAAAACGGAGCTGGCATCGCTCGCCAATGAAACCCAGCGCCAGTATGAGTCCACTTTTAGTCCACTCCTCGGAAATCGTCTCCATTTAGCGTTAGAGATGATGAGCAGAGAGACTGACCACCTGACAGGTATCGAACGTATTTACGAAGATATCGGTGCCGGCATGGATATCATTGAATCCGTCCCGGCAGCAATTGCGCTGGTTGAGCTGGCAGGAACACAGCCTATGAAATGCGCCATGCTGGCGGCAAATTTAGGCGGCGACACGGATACCATTGGCGCGATGGCAACCGCCATCTGCGGCGCCCTTCACGGCATAGAAGCTTTCCCTGAAGAACACATACGACAAATTAATCAGGCCAACAGCATAGACTTCGCACCTTACGCACAGCGGCTTGCAGGCTACCGCTTCGCATAATTCACAGAGGGCATCAATATGGACAGCAAAGCTTCATACGATGGCAATATCCAAACGGCCGATCCCGGAATGGCGGAGTTAGGGATCGGTCTGGTTCCCCCGGTCCACCAAACCCAACAGCCGGTACAGTTATTTTTTGTCTGGTGCGCCGCGAATATCGGCATTCTTGGGGTCGTTTATGGCGCAGTGATTGTGTCGTTCGGCCTCTCATTCTGGCAGTCGATTCTTGCCGCCGTTGCAGGAGTCGCCTCCTTTGCGCTGGTCGGAGTGACCAGCATCGCCGGAAAAATCGGGCGAACGACAACGTTGACGCTCTCCCGCGTGATATTTGGCAAACGCGGTAATATCGCGCCCACCAGCTTTTGCTGGGTGAACCTGATGGGCTGGGAATCGGTCAATATCATTACCGGCACGCTCACGCTCGTCGCGCTGTTTGCCGCCATGGGTTTTGAAGAGAGCCTGACAACTACCGCGTTGTCGCTTTTCCTGTTTGGCGGGTTGACCGTGCTGGTCAGCGTACTCGGTCAAAATGCCGTGCTGATGATGCAAAAATGGATCACCCGTATCTTTGGCGCCATGACGCTACTGGTGGTGATTTATTTGCTGTTCACCGCGGACTGGCAGGCCATTCTCGCCCTGCCTTCAGGTAGCTGGCTGACCGGTTTTCTCCCGGCAGTCTCTATTATCGCCGCAGGCACCGGCATCAGTTGGGCTATCGCCGGTGCCGACTATAGTCGGGATCAGCGTCCTGATTCCGGTGAAAAGAACATTTTTCTCGCCGTTGTTAGCGGCGCTGCCCTTCCTTTACTGCTGCTGATGCTCACCGGGATACTGCTTACCGCCCAAATCCCTGACCTGGCATCCAGTGAAAACCCGATTTCCGCGATCGGCAAACTGCTGCCTTCGTGGATGGCAATCCCCTATCTTGCTGCGGCTACCGCCGGGGTCGTGACCATCGCAGTGTTGAGCCTCTATTCCGCCAGCCTTAATCTATTAAGCATGGGCATTAAGCTACAGCAGCGTTCCGCCGTGGCCATCGACGCCGTGCTGGTGCTGGGGATCGCGCTCTACGTGCTGTTTGTGTCGAAAGATTTTCTCGGACCGTTCATTGCGTTTCTGATTTTCTGCGGCGTATTTCTGGCCGCCTGGGCCGCCATTTTTATCGTCGACTTCTACCGGATTCGCCGCCATGTCGGATACCCGGAAGCTGACTTATTCAGGGAAAGCGGCGCGAACCGAACCGCGCTGGGCTGCTGGATTGTCGGCGCGCTGGCTGGATTGATGGTATCCAAAACCGGGTTTATCGACGGGCCTTTCGCGGTCGGGATTTTCGCGGACTCCAGCCTGGGATTATTCGTCTCTTTTGTTCTGAGCCTGGTGCTGTATCTCGCTTTTGGAGCCAGGAAGGGGGCTTTCCATGACAATAACAGCTGACCTGCTATCACCACAGCGCCCGATAGTGGTTATTGGCGCTGCTTTTGGCGACATTATTCTCCATCTCGATACGCTGCCGCAAAGCGGTGGCGATGTCTCCGCCCGCGATGGCGGGCGGCAAATTGGCGGCTGCGCGTTTAACGTCGCCCGTGCGCTCGCACGCCTCGACCTGGCCCCGGTTAATGCCATACCGGTAGGCAATGGCGACTGGGGGCAAGCCGTTGCGCAAAAAATGGCACAGGAAAGTTTACCCGTTCTCTTGCGCCACCCTACCCACGATAACGGCTGGTGTCTGGCCCTCGTTGAGGCCAACAAAGAGCGGACGTTTGTCACCGTTGAGGGCTGCGAGCAGCACTGGAGCACTGAGCTACTGGCGCAAATTCCGCAACCGAAGGACGCGATTATTTACGTCTCAGGCTACGAGCTGGCCAGCGAAGCGCTGCGTCAGTGGATCCTCACACTTGCTGAAGATAAAACGCTGTTTGTCGATTTTGGACCCCGCCTGTGCGATCTGGATATTGGTTTTATTAAGGCGCTGTTGCATAAGCGTCCCGTGCTCACTCTGAACCGCAACGAACTCAGCACGCTGAGCGCGCGTTTATATCACCAGGAAAATGCTACGCTTGAGTCAGCCTCGCGGCTCGCCAGAGACTGGCAGCTACGGGCAATTTGTCGGTTTGATAAGGATGGCGCGTGGGTGGTTGAACCCAACGCGGAGCCGCAGCATATCCCGGCATGCCGGGTGGAAGTTCACGATACGATTGCCGCAGGAGACAGCCACTGTGCAGGAACAATTGCCGGGCTGGCCTGCGGGATGAGTCTGCGTCAGGCAACGCAATTGGGCAACGAGGTGGCGGCTATCGTCGTCAGCAGGCCTGGCTCAGACGGTGCGCCAACCCGCCAGGAGCTACGCCAGTTCCAGCTTCAGCAGGAAAACAACCGCTAACGCTATTTACGTGCTTTCGCCAGCATCGCCCGGATGTTGGCGACGTTCGCCTGGCCTTTATGCATACGCTCTTCCGCTGAAATAACTTTGCGCTCCTGTTCCCAAATCAGGTCGTCCTGCGGCAGTTCCAGCAGGAAGCGGCTCGGCTCCGGACGCACCAGCTCACCGTACTGACGGCGCTCTCTGCACAAGGTAAAAGTCAGTTCTTTCTGCGCGCGAGTTATGCCTACGTAGGCAAGACGGCGTTCTTCATCGACATTATCTTCATCAATGCTGCTTTGATGCGGCAGCAGGCCCTCTTCCATGCCCACCAGATAGACATACGGAAATTCCAGCCCCTTCGAAGCATGAAGCGTCATCAGCTGTACCTGGTCTGTCTCCTCATCCGACTCGCCGCGCTCCATCATATCGCGCAGCGTGAAGCGAGTGACGACCTGGGTAAGCGTCATCGGTTCATCAATATCGCTACCTTCCAGCATTTCGGTCATCCACGTGAAGAGCGTGTTGACATTTTTCATCCGCATTTCCGCGGCTTTCGGGCTGGGCGAGGTCTCATAGAGCCAGGATTCATAATCCACACCGCGTATCAGGTCACGGACGGCGGCAATTGGCTCACGCTCGGAAAGCTGCTGAATCTCCCGCAGCCAGTGGGTGAAGCGGGTCAGGGACTCATAGCCGCGCCCATTCAGCGTCTGGGTCAACCCCATATCAAAGCTGGCGGTAAACATACTTTTGTTACGGCCCATTGCCCATTCGCCCAGCTTTTTCAGCGTTGCCGAACCGATTTCACGCTTTGGGGTATTCACAATGCGCATAAAGGCACTGTCATCATCAGGATTGGTCAGCACGCGCAGGTAGGCCAGCAGGTCTTTAATTTCCGGGCGCGAAAAGAACGACGTGCCGCCGGAAATTTTGTACGGAATGCGGTTTTGCATCAGCATCTTTTCAAAAACCCGCGACTGGTGGTTGCCGCGATAAAGGATCGCATAATCCTTATATTCGGTTTTATTAATAAAATGGTGCGCGATCAGTTCACCGGCGACGCGTTCCGCTTCATGGTCTTCATTGTTGGCGGAGAGCACCTTCAGCTCTACGCCATAGCCCAGCTCGGAAAACAGGCGTTTCTCGAAGACGTGCGGGTTATTGGCAATCAGGATGTTGGCTGCCTTCAGGATACGCCCGGAAGAACGGTAGTTCTGCTCCAGTTTGATCACCTGCAGCGCCGGGAAATCCTGGCTAAGCAGCACCAGGTTCTGTGGCCGCGCGCCGCGCCAGGAGTAGATCGACTGATCGTCATCGCCCACCACGGTAAAGCGCGCCCGCTGCCCCACCAGCAGTTTCACCAGCTCATACTGGCTGGTGTTGGTATCCTGGTATTCATCCACCAGCAGATAGCGAATTCTGTTCTGCCAGCGCTCCCGCACCTCTTCGTTGCGCTGCAGCAGCAGCGTCGGCAGCAGGATAAGGTCGTCAAAGTCGAGTACATTGCAGGCTTTCATATGCGCATCGTACAGCCCGTAGCAGTGCGCAAAGATCCGATCCCGCTCTCCTTTCGCGCCAGCGGCAGCCTGTGAAGGCGTTTGCAGATCGTTTTTCCAGTTCGAGATCGTGGAGATCAGCTGCTGAAGCACCACTTTATCATCTTCAATAAGCCCTTCGGTGAGCTCTTTTAACAGCGCGACCTGGTCGGTATCGTCGAACAGCGAGAAGTTAGATTTCATGCCTAACGCGGCGTACTCACGTTTGATGATATCCAGCCCCAGCGTATGGAAAGTGGAGATCATCAGACCGCGTGCTTCTTTGCGTCCCAGCGTTTGCCCGACGCGCTCTTTCATCTCACGCGCGGCCTTGTTGGTAAAAGTCACCGCCGCGATATGGCGCGCCTGATAGCCGCAGCCGCGGATCAAATGGGCGATTTTATTGGTTATAACGCGGGTCTTACCGGAACCGGCACCCGCCAGCACCAGGCACGGTCCGGTAACGAATTCGACGGCTTGTTGTTGGCCAGGGTTTAAACGCATGGGAGTATTTTGCTCAATCTTCGAACGGGGTGGGGATTGTAGCAGAAAGAGGGGGAGAAGGCGTAACAGGCTACCCCTGCGGGTAGCCTGAAAATCGGTCTATCAGGAAGCCGTCGCGGCTAGTGGCGTATAGCCGTTGCGCTGCGCGCTCTTGATCCAGCTGTAGGATCCCATCACCGCGATTGCCGTCAGCAGGACATATTCGAGCGACATGGCGTAAACGCCCTGCACCGCGTAAATAACCACGCTAATCACGTCGATAAGTACCCACAGCAGCCAGTTTTCGACGAACTTGCGCGTCATCAGTACCATGGCCGCAATCGACAATACCAGCATGGTGGAATCCCAGAACGGGAAGGCATCGGGCTGGAGGTCAGGCATAGCGACCTGCATACCAAATGTTTGCAGCAAGGCAATCATGATGCGAGTGAGCGCCGAAAACACGGGGTCGATAAACAGCGTCATCAGAACAATCGCTACCGCGCAAACGCCTGCTAATGCCAGTGTTTGCTGGCGGGAAAGCCAGCGTACCTTGAGCGCAGCTTCCTGCGCCTCGTTTTGCCGGCTCCATGCATACCAGCCGTAAATGTTGGCGGCGAAGAAAAATACCTGCAGCAACAGGCTGGCGTAGAGCTGAATCTGAAAGAAAATCGCCGCAAACAGCGTGACGTTAATCAGGCCAAACAGATAGTTGATAATTTTTTCCCGGCTGGCGCACCAGATGCACAGCAAGCCAAACACGGTACCAATGGCTTCAATCCACGATAGCGCGTAGCCGCCTTCGCCAAGAGGAATATTGACCATCACATTGTTAATGCTAAAAAAGTCCATTACTGACCCCCTTGCTGGCTAGCGGAATAAATGGCGCGGAGCGCCAGGATAATTTGCCGTTCTTCGCCCTGCTGACACAGCGCTTCCTGCTGAACATAATCGTTGATACTGCTATCCAGACAACCGTTGTGTGCAACCACCACGTTAAGTAATGACGCCGTGCGTAACCCACGCAGCGCGCCGATGGTCATCAGGGCGGCACTCTCCATATCCGCGCCCAGAACGCCGAGCGCCGACCACTGCGCATCCAGTTCCGCTTCCCGGTCGGTATAAAAACTGTCGTGACTGCGCACCAGTCCGCAGATGGCGGGGATATTCATCTGGCGCGCCTGCGTCATCAGTTCCCAGGTTAACTGCGGGTCGGCGCAGGCCGGATAGCCAGCGGGCGCATAGGTACGGCTGGTCCCGTCATCCATGACCGCGGCATGGGCGATAATCACGTCGCCGAGCGCAAGATTATCCTGCAACGCCCCGCAGCTGCCGATGCGAATCAGGGTCGTTACGCCGATCTGGCGTAGTTCTTCAATAGCAATCGCCGTGGACGGTCCACCGATTCCGGTAGAGAGCACTAAAATCTCGACGCCCCGGTACCAGCCGCGCGCGGCGCGAAACTCCCGGTTCTGACCAAGGGGTTCTGGGTTATCAAGAAAATTAACGATGCGGTCGACCCGCTGCGGGTCGCCCGGTAGCAGCGCGTACCGTGCGCTGGTCATTTCCTGGCTTAACTGGATATGGGGTTGCAGCGACATTCTCCCGCCTCCTTTACTCTTACGGTTATCCGATATCAGCCTCCTGCTTTATTTTTTCAGGGGCTAACAACACAATGCGTTCACCATCGGTATCAATAATCTGTAACGCTTTCAGGTCATGCAAAATACGATTAATACTGCGGGTCGTCGCCGCAAACTCCTGGCTAAGGTTCTGCTTATCCAGCAAGATTTCATTCGCGCCATCCTGTTGATAGCGCAGCCATAATGCCTGGCACACTCGCTGATGCAGCGAGTAAAGATTGTCGCTGCTGGCCTTTTTCGACAGCTGGTAATATTGCTGACTAAAGAAGCGCAGCATCCGCTGGTTAAAATGGTTATCTAATGCCAGCCAGCGGCAGAAATGTTCCTGTGACAAACTCAGAAGCTGCACATGCCCTACCGCTACCACCGAGCAGATGTAATGACGCGACTCAAAGATCTCGAGCTCGCCCAGCATGTCGCCCTTACGGTAGCGGGCCTGACGGTAACGACGCCCATCTTCGGCTTCATAGAAAACATCCACCTCACCGGCAATAATCAGCGAAAAACGCTGACACACTTCCCCTTGTCGGCAGATAAAAGCACCGCGCGGGATCTCTTCAAAGCGCCAGCGCTGCATGATTTCCAGAGGGCAATATTTCAGTAATTCATAGAGCTGCGGATCGCTAACAATCTCTCCAAGCCCGGTAAGCCAGCCGACTGAAAATTCAGGTTTTTTCATTGTATCCATGTTATCTCGCTCCACGGCTTCAGGGACAGGACCGCTGTCCCTGGCAAGAGGGAATACGGCGGATAAAAATGTCGCCCATCTCCCGCTTCCATACATCAGGCGAGACATCTGTCCCGCGATGGCGAAGAGTATATGTCCGCGGCTAAGGTGGGTGGTAAAGTAACGGGACATCTTTGAGACGTGAGAACAAAATAATGGCAAAGAGCGCAGCAGCCCTGCATATCCTGGTAAAAGAAGAGAAGCTGGCGCAAGAGATCCTCACCAAACTGGCGCGTGGCGTGAGCTTCGATCATCTGGCAAAGCGCTATTCAAAGTGTCCATCTGGCCGCAACGGTGGCGATCTTGGGGAATTTAATCAAGGTGTCATGGTTGGGCCATTTGATAAAGCGGTCTTTAGCTGCCCGCTGCTGAAGCCTTACGGACCGGTCAAAACCAAGTTCGGCTACCATATCATTAAGGTGCTGTATCGCCGCTAGCCCATGCTACTATTGCGCGCTGATTCATCCCATTTAATCAAGGCACAATCATGGCAAAAACGGCAGCAGCACTGCATATTCTGGTTAAAGAAGAGAAGCTGGCACTGGATCTTCTTGAGCAAATTAAAAACGGCGCCGATTTCGGTAAACTGGCGAAAAAGCACTCTATCTGCCCGTCAGGAAAACGCGGCGGCGATTTAGGTGAATTCCGCCAGGGCCAGATGGTACCGGCGTTTGATAAAGTCGTGTTCTCCTGCCCGGAGCTGGAGCCAACCGGCCCGCTGCACACCCAGTTCGGTTATCACATCATCAAAGTACTGTACCGCAAGTAATCAGGCTGGCCCTTTTCCAACAAAGGGCCGCAATCTGACATGTTAGTTATGCAAAAAACCTCCCTTCTCTTATGATTAATGTCGCCGTGTAACGCAACAGTGGGCTACATTGCATTCACAACCCGCAAATCTGACATGTCAAAACAGATTATTTAGCCTATTTTTTAGTGATGAACATCACACTAAATAGCACTATTATCGCTATTAATTGTGATCAAAACTGCAATTTTCTACGTATCTTGTCGCCACATAAAAAATGAGTGATATCTTTGTGACATGTCAGTTTGACGGTAATATCTCAACTGACTAAAACAACGGCGTCTCTATGCAGACAAAATCACGTCTCCGTGCCATGGTGTGAGGACGTGCGCCAGACCTTATGACTTTATTCAGGAAACACGTGTTATGAGTCATTCAATACAACAACAGTCCCTGGATGCAAAAAATGATTTAGAAAAAATCATCGTAACAAAAACGACCAGGAAACTTGTTCCACTGATGGTATTGATGTACATCGTGGCGTATATAGATCGTCAGAATATCAGCTTTGCTAAATTACAAATGGTAGATAGCCTGGGCTGGAGTGAAGCGGCTTTTGGCCTCGGCGCATCACTTTTTTTCATCGGTTATTTAGTTTTTAGCGTTCCCGGAAATTTAATTTTATCGAAGGTAGGTGCTAAACGCTGGTTCACTATTAGCCTATTGTCATGGGGGGTTATTACTATGGCGCTGGCGTGGACCGAAAAAATGTCAACGTTTTATGCTTTACGTTTTATTCTTGGTATTGCCGAAGCCAGCTTTTATCCTGGGTTAATTTATTATTCCACTAAATGGTTTCCTTTAAAATATCGCCCACGCATTGTCGGCTTTTTAGTCACCGCCAGCATGGTGGCAAATATGATTGGCGCTCCAATTAACGGCTCGCTGCTTAGCATGCACGGCTTTATGGGGCTGGAAGGATGGCAGTGGCTATTCCTGGCGACTGGCGTGCTTGCACTTCTGCTGATTGCCCCGGTGCTGCTGTGGTTTCCGCAAGGTCCGGAACAGGCTCGCTTCTTGAACGAAGAAGAAAAACGCTGGCTGATTAAAAAACTGGCGGCCGAACAGGATGCCAACACCGACAAATCGGTCAATAGCCTGGGTAAGTCGCTGACCGACTGGCGCGTTCTGGCCCTCGCGCTGGTATACGGATTCATCTGCTTTGGCGCCTACGGTATCAGCTACTGGATGCCGACTATCGTTAAAACCTTCGGCGCTTCGGATATGATGAATGGCCTGGTCAATATGATCCCATGGGCGATGGTTATCATCATGCTACGCTGGATAACCAGTAAGCCAGAACGTACCGAGAACCCTTATATTAATGTCGCATTACCTATGTTTACTGCCGCAATATGTCTGCTGCTCTCGGTCTGGACATTCGCCCAGCCGGTTATTAGCTTCATCTGTATTTGCGGCGTTGTATTATCAGTATTTGCAATTCAACCCTGCTTCTGGAATCTAACGAAATTCCTTTCAGGCGCAACGGCGGCAGCAGGCATTGCTATTATTAACTCACTGGCAAATCTGGGTGGATTTTTCGCGCAAAATACTATTCCCCTTGTACGTGACTTAGAAAAAAGCGACTCAGCACCAATGCTATATTTAAGCGCGGTTATGCTGATCGGTGGGATCGTCACAATCTTAATTATTCGCTGGTTAAAGAATATTGCCATCAAGGACGCCAAACCCGTTACGCTGTGATGATATAAAGCCAAAAAAAATACTCATTAATTTCACATCCTGCCTTCAGGATGCGGCGAACTACAGCCGTAGAAATTAAAACACTTAATTTTATAATTAAGAGCGGTAGATATTATGAAGAAGATAGTTGTTATTGAGCCCGGATATTTAAATTATTCTGCAGAAGAAAGTATTTTACAGAATTGGGATCCGCAGTTTGTTGTTGTTCCAGCAAACGCCTCGCTGGAAGAGAAGCTGCGCCAGGTAAGCAATGCTGACGCCATCATGGTCCGCGAAGCAACCGTCAGTCGCCCTATGATTGAAGCGATGCAACAGTGCCGCGTTATCGTGCGCTACGGCGTCGGCGTAGACAATATCGATAGCCAGGCCGCCAGGGAAAAAGGCATTTACGTCGCTAACGTACCGGACTACGGCTCGGAAGATGTTGCTGAGCACGCTCTGGCGCTGCTCCTGGCCGCAACGCGCCGCATCGCCACTCGCAACCGTGATGTTCGCGATGGTCAGTGGGGAATTGGCCAGCGCGAACCCATGTTCCGCCTGGCAGGAAAAATTCTCGGCGTCGTCGGCTTTGGCCGAATCTCCCGCTGCTTTGTGCAAAAAGCATCAGGGATCGGTTTTAAGCGCATCCTGGTAGTCGATCCGCTGCTTACCGATGAGCAGGCTTTACAGGCCGGCGTGACGCGAGTCAGCCTTGATACGCTGTGCCGTGAAGCAGACTTCGTCTCCCTTCACGCTCCGTTAACCCCGGACACCCATCACCTTATCGGTGAAGCCGAACTGGCCAAAATGAAGCCCAGCGCCGTACTGGTCAATACCTCGCGCGGCGGGCTTATCGATGAGCAGGCGCTGATCAACGCCCTGCTACAACAACGTATTTTCGCCGCCGGACTCGACGTTTTTGAATCCGAACCCCTCAGTGCAAAAAGCCCATTACTGCAAATGGAGAACACCTTATGCACGGACCACACCGCCTGGTTTACCGAAGAGTCGGTAGTCGAGCTGCAAAGTAAAGCCGCGCATGAAGTGCGTCGGGCGTTTGAAGGCGAGCATCCGCTTAATTGGGTTAATCCATAAATTCGCATTCGCTATAAAGAGAGGAAGTGTTATGTACAGCAAAGATATTATCGACGGTTTTCGCGCTATTTTTTCGACCGCTTCTGTCGCTGACGCCTGCGATCAGATCCTGGGCAAAACGATGTTCCTGCCTTTTGAAATCAAAAACCGCATCAACGACAAGAAAATCGTTGGCCCGGCCGTCACCATTTATGAAGACGTCACCGACGAAAAACTGCCACCGCAGCATGCGCTGGACGCCATTGACGAATCCGCCAGCGGTTCGGTCATCGTCATTACCGGCAACCCGTCGCTGGAAACCGTTGCCGTCTGGGGCGGGCTAATGACCGCCGGGGCTGTTGCCAATAAACATGAAGCTGCAGTGTTGAACGGCGGCGTCCGTGACCTGGCGGAGATCCGTCGCGATTACGATTTCCCGGTTTACGCCAAGACCGTAACCCCAGGCACTACGCTTGGTCGCTTCAAGACCATTTCAGCCAACCAGCCCGTCACCATCGGCGATGTCACGGTGAATCCGGGGGATTTGATTGTCGGGGATATCGACGGCGTGGTGTGCGTACCGCAGGCGGTCGCTGCCGAAGTCTTAGCGCTGGCGCAATCCATTGATAGCCGCGAGCTGGAACAGGCCAAACTGATTATTCAGTCCGGTTCTCTGCGTGAAGGCCTGGCGAAATACGGCCGAATCTAATTAACCCAGACGCCATCAGCCAAACCGGCTGATGGCGAGCCTGGACACTATCACATGGAGAACGCAATGAAGCAGTTCGATATTCTTTCATTTGGTGAACCCCTTTTCGAATTCAATCAGCTTCCCACGGAGCATTCTGAGCAGCATTACCTCAGCGGATTTGGCGGTGATACGTCGAATTTCGCCATTAGCGCGGCGCGGCAAGGCGCTAAAGTTGCCATGTTAACCCAACTCGGCGATGACGTATTTGGGCAGAATTTCCGCGCATTATGGGATGAAGAAAAGGTCGATCATCAATGGGTTTACGCGCATAAAACGGCCCCGACGGGGATCTATTTTATTTCGCACAATGAACAAGGTCACCACTTTACTTTTTATCGTAAAGGCTCTGCGGCCTCAACGATGACTGTCGATGATATCAATGAGTCCGCCATTGCCGCCGCGCGCTTATTTCACAGTTCAGCCATCACGCACGCCATTGGCAATAACGTCAGCGATGCGCTTTTTCACGCCATTGAACTGTGCCAAAAGCACCAAACGCTGATTTCCTTCGACACCAATCTGCGGCTCAAACTGTGGCCGCTAGCCCGCGCCCGCGCCATCATTCATGAAACCATACGCCACGTAGATTACTGCATGCCTAGCCTCGACGAGGCCCGTCTGCTAACCGGCAAGCATCACGCAGATGAAATTACGGATTTCTATCTGCAGCTCGGGGCAAAAAATGTGGTGTTAAAAATGGGCGCGGAAGGCGCGATGTTCGCCAATGAGAACCGGCGGGTCATCTACTCAGGCCATAAAGTCGCCACCGTCGACGCGACCGGGGCCGGAGACTGCTTCTCGGGCGCGTTTCTTTATCGCATTATCAAAGGCGATTCGCCGGAAGATGCGCTGTGCTACGCCAACGCCGCCGCCGCGCTGACAACAACCGGTTATGGTGCCGTCGCGCCTATTCCTCGCCAGCCACAAGTTGAAGTATTAATCCAGCAAACTCAATCACAGTAATCTCCGCCGCGCCTGCCAGCGCGGCACATTTTCTCACGGTGCGCCAGCGGCAACTTGTTGCCATATATCATTTTCCCATTCCCACAAATCTGTTATACAGTCACCTCTATTGCTGGCCGCAAATGGCCGCTCACCGAGTTAACATGCCGGAATTTTCAATCAATATGACAACGGACTTACTCAAAGACGTTATTTATCGTCGTATCAGAGATATGATCATCAACGGCACATTACCGATGGGCTGCAAAATATCAGAATCAGCGCTGGCAACTCGTTTATCTTCCACTAAAGCGCCGGTACGCGACGCCTTGAGACGTTTGCAAAGCGAGGGGCTGGTACATATCCGCCCGAAAAGCGGGACCTTTGTTTTTAACCTGAGCGATATTGAGTTTAACGGGCTGCTGGAGTTTCGTTATTTTGTTGAGGCAAAAGCGCTGAGGCTATCCCTGCATCGCAATCAGCGCCAGCTGGTACAAGCATTATCTTCCTATCTCGACCACATGACGTTTTGTCTGGAAAATAATTCCACGCATGAATATATTCGCCTCGATAATCTGTTCCACGAGGCTTTATTCACCTATTGCGGCAATGCCTATTTACAGCAATCCTACGTGCTTATTTCCGCGCAGATGGCGACAATCCGCAATTATCTTGGCAGTAATGACGAACATATGCACCGCTCCCATCAACAGCATGTCGCAATCATTCAGGCTATCCAGGATGCGGATGCCGAAAAAGCGCTCCAGGCGCTGCAGGAACATATTCTTCCAGAAAAAGGGGCCTATTGGGGGCAATTCGGCTAACACCGCGAACAGATTAACTGAACGCGGTATTACCTTATTTATGCGGCTGGAGAAGCTTCTGCGCTTCGTGTTTCATCACATGTGTGCTGACGGCAGCCTGGAAAACTTTAAACATCAGGCCGTTAATCAGCGTGGTGATGGTAATAACGATAAACGCCGTCATTGCCCAGTCAATCAGCGCAAAGCCGCTGTTCAGCAGCGCCGGGCGATATACCGCCATCCCGCCAAACACTACCCAGTGGCTCAGGCAGTAGAAGCAGTGAAATAGATGCCCCATCAGCGCGTTCTTTTTCGCCGTCCATTCACGAAACGCAGCAAACAACTCCGTCTGCGTCACCGTCATCGAAATACTGCTCGCCGCCATCGCAATCATCAGGCAGGTGGTTAAGGTTTCAATCATGGTCATGGCCTTTGTCGTTAAAGTAGCTGATAAATTCACTGCCGATGTCATGCAACGTCAGACGCTTAAAGCGATCGAGAATCAGCGTCTGCGCATCGGCGAGCGTCTCTGACATCACCCGGTTTACCCCCTGCTCCACCAGGCACTGCGGGTTTTCACTGCGGTTACCCAGCGCAAACAGCGCCGGTTCGCCGAGCGCCATGTAGATGTCGTAAAGTGTGATCTCGCTGACCGGCCGACACAGGCGCCAGCCGCCGTGGTGCCCCTTAGTCGCGCAGACGATATTTTTTTCCCTGAGCCCGGCAAGCAATTTGCGGATGAACGCCGGATTGCCGTCAATAAAAGCGGCCATCTGTTCCGACGTCAGAGGCTTATCCATCTGCTCCAGGTGAAGCAAGATGTGCAGCGTTGCGGAGAATGAGTTGTTTGTTTTCATGTAACTTACAATATTACATAAGATAGGCGTGAGCAATCCCAGAAAGGATAATCTGTACAAATAAAAGCTATCTACATGATAACCAGATGAATTTATATGATGAGAGTGTGGATTCAGAGATCCCGTCAAACGCAGATAAAAAAACGGCCCGGTAGCGAGGCGCTAACCGGGCCGGATGATAACGAGGTTTTATTAGCCAGCGACGGCAATGCGTTTCATGTCGGTCATGTAGCCGCGCAGTTTCTTACCAACCTGCTCGATAGCGTGGCTGCGAACAGCTTCGTTCACGTCGCGCAGCTGAGCGTTGTCGACAGCGCCTTCGGCAATCGCTTTGCCCAGGTCGCCGGTCTGCAGAGTGGTCATGAACTCTTTCAGCAGCGGTACGCAAGCGTAAGAGAACAGGTAGTTACCGTATTCTGCGGTATCAGAGATAACCACGTTCATTTCGTAAAGACGCTTACGGGCGATGGTGTTGGCGATCAGCGGCAGCTCGTGCAGTGATTCGTAGTAAGCAGATTCTTCGATGATGCCGGAATCAACCATGGTTTCGAATGCCAGCTCAACGCCCGCTTTCACCATCGCGATCATCAGAACGCCTTTATCGAAGTACTCCTGCTCGCCGATTTTACCTTCAAACTGCGGTGCGGTTTCGAATGCGGTTTTACCGGTCTCTTCACGCCAGGTCAGCAGTTTCTTATCGTCGTTGGCCCAGTCAGCCATCATGCCGGAAGAGAACTCGCCGGAGATGATGTCATCCATGTGTTTCTGGAACAGCGGCGCCATGATCTCTTTCAACTGTTCAGACAGCGCGTAAGCACGCAGCTTAGCCGGGTTAGACAGGCGGTCCATCATCAGGGTGATGCCGCCCTGCTTCAGCGCTTCGGTGATAGTTTCCCAGCCGAACTGAATCAGTTTTTCTGCGTAAGCCGGATCGGTACCTTCCGCCACCAGCTTGTCGAAGCACAGCAGAGAGCCAGCCTGCAGCATACCGCACAGGATAGTCTGCTCGCCCATCAGGTCAGATTTCACTTCCGCAACGAAGGAGGATTCCAGAACGCCCGCGCGATGGCCGCCGGTGGCCGCAGCCCAGGCTTTCGCAATGGCCATACCTTCGCCTTTCGGATCGTTTTCCGGGTGAACCGCGATCAGGGTCGGTACGCCGAAACCACGTTTGTACTCTTCGCGCACTTCGGTACCCGGACACTTCGGCGCCACCATAACGACGGTGATGTCTTTACGGATCTGCTCGCCGACTTCCACGATGTTGAAGCCGTGTGAATAGCCCAGCGCCGCGCCGTCTTTCATCAGCGGCTGTACGGAACGTACAACGTCAGAGTGCTGTTTGTCCGGAGTCAGGTTAACCACCAGGTCAGCCTGCGGGATCAGTTCTTCGTAGGTCCCCACTTTGAAGCCGTTTTCGGTCGCTTTACGCCATGAAGCGCGCTTTTCAGCAATCGCTTCTTTACGCAGTGCGTAGGAGATATCCAGACCGGAGTCGCGCATGTTCAGGCCCTGGTTCAGGCCCTGCGCGCCACAGCCGACGATGACCACTTTTTTACCCTGAAGGTAGCTTGCGCCATCGGCGAATTCGTCGCGACCCATAAAGCGACATTTGCCCAGCTGCGCCAGCTGCTGGCGCAGGTTCAGTGTATTAAAGTAGTTAGCCATGGTGATACCTCGTGATGTTGTACTGTCTTATTGTTCGGTTCGCTTTTGCGAGAATGAACTTACTATATGACAGGAAATTTATTGCGGAAATTGATATATTCACAACATCACGTTGCAATTTCTGCAATGTAAAATCGTGGAGTGCGTCCTGTGGATTTACGCGATCTGAAAACTTTTCTGCATCTGGCGGAAAGCCGCCATTTTGGCCGCAGCGCGCGGGCGATGCACGTGAGTCCTTCGACGCTATCCCGGCAAATTCAGCGCCTCGAAGAAGACCTCGGGCAGCCGTTGTTTGTGCGCGATAACCGCACGGTAACGCTCACCGAAGCGGGTGAAGAGCTGCGAACCTTTGCTCAGCAGACGCTGTTGCAGTATCAGCAATTACGCCACACCATCGATCAGCAAGGACCGTCTCTGTCGGGTGAGCTACATATTTTCTGCTCGGTGACCGCCGCCTATAGCCATCTTCCGCCCATTCTCGACCGTTTTCGTGCCGAACATCCTTCAGTAGAAATTAAGCTCACCACTGGCGATGCCGCTGATGCGATGGAGAAAGTGGTGACGGGTGAAGCCGATCTGGCGATTGCCGGTAAGCCAGAAACGCTACCCGGCGCGGTGGCGTTTTCCATGCTGGAGAATCTGGCGGTGGTGTTGATAGCACCGGCCTTACCTTGCCCGGTACGCAATCAGATTTCGGTTGAAAAACCAGACTGGTCAACGGTACCGTTTATCATGGCCGACCAGGGTCCGGTACGTCGCCGCATCGAACTCTGGTTTCGGCGCAATAAAATCAGCAACCCGTCAATTTATGCCACCGTAGGCGGGCATGAGGCGATGGTGTCGATGGTGGCACTCGGCTGCGGCGTGGCCCTGATTCCGGAAGTCGTGCTGGAGAATAGCCCGGAACCGGTACGTAACCGCGTGATGATTCTGGAGCGCAGCGATGAGAAAACGCCTTTTGAACTGGGCGTCTGCGTGCAAAAAAAACGGCTACATGAGCCGTTGGTTGACGCGTTCTGGAGAATCGTTCTGGAAAGAAAAATCGAAGAAGGCAAGTGAACGCTATAGATCAGCCGGGTCAATTTGCTTCATCGTTTCTACCGTCATTAACCATTGATACAGCGGCTCCAGTTGACGGAATCCATCCGCCAGCAGCGTGACCAGATCGGCGTGGAAGAGTTTTTCCACGTCGTTATCCGTCGCCATCGCCGCAAAAGATTTACGGTGATACCAGTCTGAAATAGTCGGTTCGAGGTCTTTGACCAACGGCCGCTTATAGCTCTCCCCCACCAGTTCAAACGGTGCCCGACAGCAGCTAGCAACTTCCAGAAACTGCTCCGGACGCCGTTTCAACGTGTGGCGAAACAGATCCATCGTCGGTTTACTGGCGCTGTAGTAGCCCAGCCCGTAACGCAGCGTATCCGGACTGATTTCAAAGAAATACGCCGGGGCATCCGTCCAGTTTTTAGCTGAACGCTTAAAGGTCAGCCACATCCGGCTGCGATAAAGGGATTTATCGTGTGAAAAGCGGGTATCGCGATGAATGCGCGACAAGGTTTTGCCGATAGCGGAGCGGGTCTCTAGCTGTGGGTCGATCTCCAGCATCGCGGGTGCTAAATCATCCACCAGCGCGCGAAACGGCGTGAGTATGCTGCGATCATAAATAAAACGGTGCTCTTCAAACCAGGTTTTATCGTTCTCGATACATACCTGCTGCAGAAAATTAAGCCCTTCTTGTGCAAAGCCCTGAAAGCGTCCCGCCATCTGCTTGTCTCACTTAACAATGTTATGAATCCCCTTTTATAACTATCCAGAAATCCGGCGAAGCGCAACCTGAAATAATGCCCCTTGCCCTGGAGATTAATTGGTATCGAAGGTGCCAGGTCTAAACGGGTGCTGCGGGTAAAATCATCACTAAAGAAACAGTACCTTACGAGAGGGAGTGACGATGCTGAAACCCAAAAAGATCTTCAATAATACCGATAATATTCGCAGTGAAATCATTGAGGGGCTGGTGTATGCCGGCCAGGGAAAAATTAATGCTCTGCCGGAATACTGTGCAGTCTACCGCTCGATGGAATCTAGCGCACAAACCGTGATTGTCAGCGGTGGAGGCAGCGGCCATGAGCCAACCTTTGCCGGTTTCGTCGGTGAAGGCGGCATTGATGCCTGCGCGCTGGGTGAAGTGTTCACTTCCCCTTCACCCGATCAGATAATCGAAGCTAGCCGAGCAGTTCACCAGGGTAATGGCGTGCTGTTCCTCTATGGAAACTATTCCGGCGACGGCATGAATTTCGACATTGCTGCAGAAATCCTTGCTGAAGAAGGCATTGAGTGCCGCACCGTACGCGCTACCGATGATATTGCTTCTGCACCGCTGGAAAGGTTCACCGACCGCCGTGGCGTAGGCGGCCTGGCATTTTTGTATAAGCTGTCAGGCGCTGCGGCACAGTTTGAACATTACGCGCTGCCCGCGCTGGAAGCGCTGGCGCAAAAGGCTAATCGTAATATCCGCACTATCGGCGTAGCGCTGAGCGGCTGTGCGTTGCCGCAGTCCGATGCCTTTAACTTCACGCTGGCAGATAATGAAATTGAGTTGGGAATTGGTATTCACGGCGAGCCGGGGCTGTGCCGCATTCCGCTACCGCATACCGATGAGCTGGTTGAAATGATGATCGAGCGCCTATGTGCCGATCTGCCTTTCGGCCAGGGCGATACAGTCTGCGTGTGTATCAACAATCTGGGTGCACTGAGTAATACAGAACTAATGGTGGTCACTCGCAAAGTCGGACTCTCGCTGGAAGCTCGCGGTATCGCCACCTTCGATGTGCAGGTTGGCCATTTCTGCACCTCATTAGAGATGTCCGGATTTTCGCTGAGCATGCTGCGCCTGGATGAAGAAATGCAGCGTCTGTACAACTATCCCATCAACACCTTCGGCTGGAGAAAATAAGATGGATACCACACAGTTCACCGCCTGTCTGCTGTACGTCGCTGAAGGGATGATCGCCAGCGAATCGCGCCTGACCGCGCTCGATCAGGTCATCGGCGATGGCGATCACGGTATCGGTATTAAACGTGGTTTTAGCGCATTGAAAAATCTGCTGAGCGCACCGGGATTTTCCTCTGCTGATGTTGGCGACTGCCTGTTACAAAGCGGTACTCGCCTGATGACCAGTATGGGCGGTGCTTCCGGGGCTATCTTTGGCACGCTATTTCGCGCTGGCGGTAAAGAGCTGGCTGGCCATTCAGAGTTTAATACAGCAACACTCGCCGAGTGGCTGGCAGTGGGTATGCAGGCCATCCACCAACGCGGCGGCGCGGAGCCGGGAGACAAAACCATGGTCGATGCGCTAGCCGCCGCCGCCGAACAGGCCAAAACGAATACCGCGCTGCCTTTAGCGAAAGCGCTAACGTACTGCGCGCAGGCGGCAATGAGGGGTGCAGAAGGAACCAGCACGATGGTCGCCCGCTTTGGCCGCGCGAAAAACCTCGGCGAAAGGGCTATTGGCCATTGCGATCCAGGGGCGGTGTCGATGGCGCTGATACTACAGTTTATGGATGATTTCGCTAACCGTACCTAGCCCGAACGACAAAAACCCGGCAACAAAAAGCCGGGTTTTATGGCATTTAGCATCAAATACCCCTGGAGCCAGCGCTAACGCGCCTCATCCAGGGACGATGCCCTCTAATCAAAACCAAAGCCTTCGGCAAACAGCACTTTCAGCTTCGCCATCGCCTCTTGTTCATCGCTACCGCTACAGATGATCTCCAGCGATCCCTTGCCTTTGATCCCTGCTCCGAGAATGCTCATGATACTCTTTCCCTTGATAATTTTCCCGTTGTAGATCATCTCGATCCGCGATTGATACTGCGCACAGGCTTTAGCCAGAACACCAGCAGGACGGGCGTGAATACCGTGTTGATTGCTGATTCTCACAACTTCTTTCAACATAATAGCGGTTCCTTTCTCACTGCCCGTCCGCCGGGCAAATAGCCTGAATAAAATTAAAATAACCCTGAATAAGAAGCTGAGCGACCATCGCACCAGGATCGACCAACGTCCGCGAACGCTCGCCGTGAATCGCCGCTCGTCCATGCTTTGCCACCATGTTGGTAGTTTGCTGTACGCCCTGTTGTGCCTGTAACAACGCCTCCCGGGCTTGCTCCAGCGGAGCAACTGTGGTTTTTAGAGCGACCAGCGCCGGCGCCATACCATCAAGAAACGTTTTTTCACCCGGCAGCGCTTTACCACGCTGCTGTACACCGTCATACCAGGCCTGGAAAAATGCGCCCATATCTGCCGGAACCATCGTTTCCTGCGCCTTAAACGCTTTACCGGCCTGCATTAGCCCGGAAGCCATGAGCGTCCCCATGGTGGACGGCACCGCCGAAGACATCGCCTTGCCCGCCATATAAAAAAACCGTCCTAGATCGCGTTCGTTGCTGCGCTGAGCATAGGCAGCAGCCGCTGCAAAACCGTCGCTCATAGTTAGCCCCAGATCGCCATCCCCCACAACACTATCCAGCTCGGTCAGCGTCTGCTTATTGCCCAGCATCACACGTGCCCACTCGGCAAAAAGCAGGCACAGTTCTTTTGCATCCCACGTCATAACATCTCCTTAGGCGGGAAACTGGCGGAACATTGGCGTATCGGCACCCGCATTAAGCAGCGCTTTGAGTTCCTCATCTACTGGCATCAGGCTGATGGACACTCCGGTCATCTCCATTGCCGTAGCGAATTCACCTACCCACACGCGGAAAACTCGAATGTTGCTCTCGGCCAGAATCTGATTCACGTGACGATACATCAGATACAGCTCTTCCAGCGGCGTTGCCCCGAGTCCGTTTATCAGTACTGCCACCTCGTCCCCTTGCTGACAGGGAGAGTCCGCCAGCAGCCAGGACATCATCTCTTCAGCGATCGGTTCAGCATTCAGCCGTGGGCCACGGCGGATCCCACTTTCACCGTGAATACCCATGCCAATTTCCATCTCATTGTCGCCAATATGAAAACCTGGCTTGCCGATGCGCGGTACAATGCACGGCGACAGCGCCACGCCAAGCGTGCGTACACTATCACCTGCTTTTTGCGCAATGCGCCGCACGGTATCGAGATCATCCATTCTGGCCGCCGCCGCACCGGCGCATTTGTAGACGAAAAAAATACCCGCTACGCCGCGTCGCGTAGTGACACCATCACTCGAGGCCGCACCAGCGGAATCATCGGCAGCCACCACCGTACAGGTGCGAATATCGCTCTCCATATCAGCCATTTCCGCAGCCATATCAAAATTGAAAATATCGCCGTTGTAGTTACCGTACAGATAAAGCACGCCCGCTCCATCGTCTACTTCCTGCGTGACGGCAAGGATTTGCTCAGGGGATGGCGACTGAAAAACATCACCGATCGCACAGCCATCCAGCATCCCCTTACCGACATAACCCAGAAACAGCGGCAGGTGTCCGGAACCCCCACCGGTCACAATACCGACCTTTCCCGGCACCGGACGCGCGGTGACTAAACAGTGCAGATCGTCATTAACGAAGCGGAAGCGATCGGGGTGCGCCAGGTAAATACCTTCCAGCATCTCCGGGATAAAATCCTCCGCCTGATTGATAAACTTCTTCATGCTTTCTCTCCATGAATGCCCCACCTGGACGGACGGGGTACGAAAGGTCGATTAGCGGACAAACTTAATCTGCGAAGGATATTCCCAACGCTGTAACTCTTCCGACGCAAAAGATTCTGGTTCTTTACCGCCGTTAATCATCAGCGCGTGATAGTAAATCTGAGCCATTTCTTCAAGATAGGCGGATTTCAGCACCGCTTCATACGGGTCTTTATCCACACCGATAGCACCATGTTTTTCCATCAGGATGGCATCCGCGCGTTTGATAGGCTCGATGACGCTATTCGACAGCGCGGTCGTTCCCGGACGGCCATATGGTGCGACCGGGATCACCCCGTCTTTCAGATTAAGGATGGCGCACTCGTATACCACTGCAGGAATCGGCTTATTCAGTACGGCAAACGACGTAGCGTAAAGGGAGTGGGTATGAGAGATAGCGAAAACATCCGGACGCGCCTTATAAATCTCAATATGCATCAGGCATTCGCTGGTCGGGCGCAAGCCTGCTTCACTTTCAATCACATTAGCCTCAACGTCCATAACGACAATATCCCTTGGCGTTAAATGCATTTTATCAATAGTTGTCGGGGTTACCAGAATAAGTCCGGTATCTTTATCTCGTACGCTGGAGTTACCCGCTTTGTGTTTACATAACTCCCACTGTTGCGCGGTTCTGGCCATTTCAACAACATGTTTTTTCTGGATCTCTAGCATAATATTTATCCTGTATACGGTGGTAAGGGCGTGCGCTATCGCGACAGGTATTGTCGTGAATAACGTTGCAGCGTATTAGCTGCAACGGAGTTCAGTTACTGATTAATGGTGGCAAGAAATTTCTTTTATTAAGGTATATTCATCTTGTGCTCGACGAATAACATTCCCACCATCATAAAATTCGAGAAATTCATTTAATTGGGCCAAAGCCTTTAAGTGTTTTTGCGGATTATGGGTTGCCAGGACGATAATAACATCGGCCTGCATATAATCGGCGAAGGCAATCTTGTACGGCAGGCGTAACAGCGCCATACCGGTTTCCAGCGCCCCATCGTCGACGCCCGCATGGGCAATAATGACGCCATCAGCCAGCATAATATAGGGCTGCTCTTCAGCAATTTTATTAAGCATAATCTGTACGTAGCGCGGCTCGATAATGCCTGTGTGCAGCAGCGACGCCGACGCCTGGGTAATCGCTAACTGCCATGAGTCAGGCAGTTCAGCAGCAAACTGAACGTGTGCGCGGCTAAGCAGATCGGTCAATGATGGCGTTGGCAGTTCAAAACTGCCAACCGAACTCGCTGCGCTGCTTTCAGCATAAATATAACTGGCAAGCGCTCGCTGTAGCCCTTTATGATCGACGATGTTGCCAAAACGCTCAAAAATAAGCAGCAGTTGTTCAATCTGAATAATATTCGGATCTACGCCTTGCAAGGCGCTGAGCACATGATTACGGAAAGCGCTTTTATGGATACTGCTAATGGATGGGTTCACCACAAATACCATCTTGCTGGTATTCAGATGAGTGGTAGAAAAAACAACATCATAATGACCGGTGTAACGCTCAAACTCACGACGAGAAAGCATCTGTGTGAAATGCAGCTCCGGAAACAGTACCTGTAGGGTCAGGAACAGGTAGGTTGAAATCGTAGCGCTGTTTTCGCATACCACAACCGCCGTTTTCTGCAGATTAATTTGATGAATAACACCTTCACGCGTCAGCCAACCGCCAAACAGCACCGTCAGAAACGCCATCTCTTCGTCAGGAATTTCACAGTGCAAAAGCGTCTCAAACGGTACCGATGCCCTGCGTACCATTTCATGCAGGTGGCTAAATTCTTTCACCACCAGATCGTAGGCGCTGCTGGTGTTGGGTAGATGATAGCGGATGCGATAATACGCAGGTTTCCAGTGCTGATAAATTTTTTCAATCAGCTCATTTTTCTCTTTAATTGTCACGCAACTTATTTTTTCAAAGCCATCAACAACCGCAACAACGCTTTCAAGTAAAATGGTGTCCAGATGAAAATATTTATCCGCAATACTCTGAATATTTGAGCTCTGGATTAGTGCCGTCAGGAAAATCAGTTCATTTTCACTATTGATATTGATTTTACTGATAACGCTTTGCATCAGAGTAAACGCTCTGCTTCGGCTAATATCGGCATAGCTGCTCGGAATATGGACCAGGTTTTTGCCCGATTCAATACGGTGCAGAACAAAGCAGATGAAATAAATAAGCTCCTGGAGCTGACGATCTGTAAATTGAATTTTAAAGCGTTTTTCTATTTCACTAAAAACGTTGCCGACTTTTTCCAGATACTCACTCATCACATTGTTATATTGGGCGATAACATTTTTTGCTACCGGAATTTCCAGCACCCGACGCAAACAGTTCAGCAGCAAATAGCGCTTCTCCAGCTCCTCGCCAAGAATATGGTAGCCATTTCCCCGATCGTAGCTAATCTCCAGTCCATGATCGATAACCTCTATACGCACTTTTTTCAGATCATTGATGATTGTGTTCTGGCTTACCCCTAGCGACGACGAGAGGTGCAGCAGCGACAATCTTTCACTGCGCGTTAGCAGCATGAAGATTATCATCTGCCCCCGCTCTTCTTCTGAAAACAGATAGCGGTGTTCGGTCTCAGAGGTCTGATTCTGGCGAAAATACTCAATCACGTGTCGTGGGATATGTAATTTCCCCGTCTTCAGGCGATTAATACGATCAAAGTGGTTTGACTCCAGATAATCATTCACCTTTTTCAGCGTATAGCTCAGTTGCTTACGCGTCAGGCAAAACTGTTCTTCAAGCTTCGTTCCTGTAATGCTGGGGTCATTCACAATGGCATCCAGAACTTCGACAACGCGTTTATCCATAGCCATGCCAACTCTCCTGCGAAGAAAAATCTGGCGACGAAACCAGCCGCCAGAAATAAACGTGGTTTCCTGCGTTACGCTTGTTGCACCTGCTCCGGATGTTCTGCTTCTTGCTGAGCCAAAGCACTTTCGCGGCGTAGTTCACGAGAATAGAAGAAGTAGCCGCATGCCCACCAGGCAGCAAATAGCAGAGGGATAAAGCTGCCTTCCAGGAATTTAAACAGGAAGGAGAATGCGTAGGTAAAGACCGGTGCATCAATTGAGCTATTTGAAATCAGCTGACCTGCTGGGATGGTTATCGCTTTAGTTGCCAGCCCAAGTTCGGTAATCATCGGCGCAAACTGCGTTCCCACAAACAGGAAAAACGGCACGCCGATAATACTCAGGATCACCATGCGTAGGGTATGACCGCGCGTAACCAGGTATGCGGGGACGATCAATGCAATGTTGATGATCCCCGCGAACGGTAGAATCTTATTACCCGGCAGGATTAGCGCCCACAGCAGCGTGAACGGAATGGCCACGATGATGGCAAACCAGATTTCACTGGCACCGCCCATAAACGGCCAGTCGATGCCAACAAACAGCTTACGTCCTGAAAATTTCTTGTTCATATAATCGCTAATCGCTTCAGAGATGGGCGACAGCGCTTGCATAAAGAGTTTGGAAATCATCGGAAACAGGACCAGCGCCGTCGATGCTTGTACGCCTAACATTAACGTTTTTGCCACGCTATAACCTGCAATAATCCCGAACAAAATTCCCAGAATAAAGCCGATGATGTGGTTTTCAGCAAACACGCCAACCTTGGCTCGTAGGGCAGTAGCATCCATCGGTTTATTGCAAACAGGTATTTTGCGCAGCAGCAGATCGAACGGGTAGTAAATCGCACCGAAGAACACCATACGATGCGTACAAGTCACACCGGGGATCCCTGTCAGTTTCTCAATACGGTATTGGTGAATATCTCCTGCATTCAGTTCCATAATGATCTGGAAGGCGGCGATGAGGAACGCCAGGGCCAAGCTCCAGGCGGGGCCAAACAATGGGGTGGTGACGCTCACCACAATAAACGCAGTAAAGATTTTCCCCCAGACGTTCCAGAGATCCGCGTTAAACGTGTTGGTTTTATTGAGCATCAACATCACAATGTTCACGCCAACCTGAAGCGGAAACATGGCGAACGCGTAGGGCCAGGCCCACGAAATATTCGCCATTGTAGTCCAACCACCATCGACAATGCTGAGCTCAAGTCCAGTACGTTTCATCATGGTCTGGGCGGCAATACCGATAGCATCAACCATAAAACCTATCAGCATACTCATACCAACAAACGCAACACCCAGCGTGATGGCCGCTGATGCCGCATCGCGGAATTTCATCCGTACTACCAGTCCGGCAAGTAACATAATAAAGGGCACAAAAACTGGCGCGCCTAAATTCAGAATGTAATTTATGATTACACCAAGAAAGTCCATAGCACTTCTCCACTAAAATAATTATACGGATTAAAGAGCTACGCCTTATTTACAGGCATCAATGACCTTTTGTAACTCCTGTTCCATACCCATACCGGTCAAAAACGCAATACCGTTAATTACGGGAATAGGGTATTGCTTATCAACTTTAGTAATGGCGATATAAGCAGCACTATCTTTAATATGGCTATCGAGGGATTTCAAATCGATAACTTCAACTTTTATGTGTAATTGATTTCGTTCATTTAATAAACGAGAAACTTTACTGGCAACGGTTTGTGAAGTAGCAACGCCGCTTCCACAGGCAACAATGACTTTTTTCATCTTATAAATCCTTATCCAATTGCAGTCTTGATGTGAGGGTACAGAGAAAAGTATCTACATCTTCTATTTCACGTAGTGCCTGAACAACTTCTTCATCCGCAAGACAATCCATCAGCTTTTGTAGCGCAGTTAAGTGACTGCTATGATCAACAAAACCAAGTAAAACAATAAAATGAACGTACAGCGTGTTGTCATCATTACCCATCTCATGCCAGGCAATAGGTTGTGACAGTCGCGTGACGGAGATAAAGGGACAAATCACATGCTGAGGATCAGTATGAGGGAGCGCTATCGCCACCGGTATCGTAGGTAAACCCGTAGGGTAGGCTTGCTCACGGGCAATAATCGCTTCAAGAAAAGAGTCCCGGACGTAACCTTTCTCTTTCAACAGTAAAAATATGGAAGAAAAAAAATCCGTGGAGTTATTATAATGCTTATCCAGAAACGTGAGCTGGGGCAAAAAATATTCACATCCTTGCGCATTTTCATTCGGGGCATCAATTATATCCGTTCTCATCCGAATATCCTCTTTAACCACTAAGAATTAACTACAGACAATGTTAATTCAGAATCAGTAGCCGGACGACAAGTATTGCCCCCAAAAGATGAGCCAGGGCTGGCGCAACATGGTGAGCTTTTTATTATGAATCACATCACATTTCTATCCTGGAGGTCTGAAAACAACAATAGTATGAAGTGTGTTACATTAAGGGAGAAGGGAAAAGAATAATAGGGGAAAACCGTCCAGTGTCGGTATGCCATCACATAATGATTCTGTAGCATCGCGACACCAGGCATCTACTTACACCGCTTCTCCGTATTCATGCAGCGAAACGGCTCATCCTACACTGAGCAAGGAATATTAATCCGGGTACGCGGAGGTAATCACGGATGTATCTTTTCCATTATACTTAAACGTTATTTGGGTTTCTCCACCAGCATAAAATTGCTCAATGCTTAATTCATTCACTCCCTGCCATTTATAGTCCACTGACATCGCATTACCCAGATTGTTGATATGCTTGTTTTGGCCCGGCTGCGGGTTTTGAATAAAATCTTTTTGTGCATCAGACAGCATCTCAGCAAGATAAACCGAGTATGCTTGTAACAAGCTCATATCTTTATATTCACAGGCGTTGACGAAAACCATTTCGTCAGGCCTGTCTTTTACCTGGCAAATAATATTTTCTCGTGTGTTCTCTTCAGAATTAGCAGTTGAACACAGCAAACAAAATAAACCTGAGAACAACAAAGGGAATAATTTCATATAAATCATCCATGAATATGATTAATCAGTGATATTTCAACTCATCTTAAAATGTTCCCCCTACCAGTACGGAAGAGGGATCAAATCGCTACGCGAGGAAGAAGCGGAATGCCGGATTATTACTTTCGTCATGACAGTCGTAGCCCAGCTCATGCAGACGGGTTTCGAAATCAGGCTCGTGATCGCCCAGTTCGAATGCCGCCAGCACGCGACCATAGTCGGTACCATGGCTGCGATAGTGGAACAGAGAGATGTTCCAGTGGGTACCCAGCGTATGCAGGAACTTCAGCAAGGCACCGGGCGATTCCGGAAACTCAAAGCTGAACAAACGCTCCTGCAATGGCTGCGATGGACGCCCGCCGACCATATAGCGCACGTGAAGCTTGGCCATTTCATCATCGGAGAGATCCACCACACTATAACCCCCCTCGTGCAGCAGATTGAGGATTTCTTTACGTTCTTCCAGTCCGCGGCTCAGACGCACACCAACAAAAATACAGGCGTTTTTCGCATCGGCGAAGCGGTAATTAAACTCGGTGACCGAACGGCCGCCCAGCAGTTGGCAGAACTTAAGGAAACTGCCCTTCTCTTCCGGAATGGTTACCGCCAGCAGCGCTTCACGCTGTTCGCCCAGCTCGCAGCGTTCAGAAACGTAGCGCAGACCGTGGAAGTTAACGTTCGCCCCGGAAAGCACGTGCGCCAGGCGTTCGCCGCGAATATTGTGCTGAGCGATATATTTTTTCATCCCCGCCAGCGCCAGCGCGCCGGAAGGCTCAGCCACCGCTCGCACGTCTTCAAACAGATCTTTCATCGCCGCACAGATAGCATCACTGTCAACGGTGACGATATCATCCAGATACTCCTGGCACAGACGGAAGGTTTCATCACCGATGCGCTTAACCGCCACGCCTTCGGCAAATAAACCGACGCGGGGTAAATCCACCGGATGACCCGCATCCAGCGCGGCTTTCAGGCAGGCGGAATCCTCAGCCTCAACCGCAATGACTTTGATCTGCGGCATCAGCTGTTTAATCAGCACCGCCACGCCAGCAGCCAGACCGCCGCCGCCGACCGGCACAAACACGCGGTCAATATGGGCATCTTGCTGTAGCAGCTCCAGCGCCAGCGTACCCTGCCCGGCGATCACCATCGGATGATCGAACGGCGGTACCCAGGTGAATCCTTGCTGCTGCGCCAGCTCAATGGCTTTGGCTTTCGCTTCGTCGAAGTTAGCACCGTGCAACAGCACTTCGCCGCCAAAACCGCGAACGGCATCGACTTTGATATCCGCTGTTGCGGTTGGCATAACGATCAACGCTTTCACCCCCAGACGAGAAGCTGAAAAAGCGACGCCCTGGGCATGATTGCCCGCCGAAGCGGTAATCACGCCGTGAGATTTCTGCTCTTCTGTCAGCCCCGCCATCATCGCGTACGCGCCGCGCAGCTTAAAGCTATGCACCGGCTGGCGGTCTTCACGCTTCACCAGCACCACGTTATCAAGACGCGACGAGAGCTTTTCCATTTTTTGCAGCGGTGTAATCTGCGCGGCTTCATAGACCGGTGCACGCAGTACGGCTCTGAGGTATTCCGCCCCCTCAGGGGCGGCGGACAGGGGTTGTGACTCGGCCATCATTAACCCCCAAGTTTCGATTTATCGCGCACTGCGCCTTTGTCGGCGCTGGTTGCCAGGCTGGCGTAGGCGCGGAGGGCAAAGGAAACCTGACGTTCGCGATCTTTCGGCGTCCAGGCTTTATCACCGCGGGCTTCCTGAGCTTCACGACGCGCCGCAATTTCGGCATCGCTCAGTTGCAGCTGAATACCGCGATTTGGGATATCAATGGCAATCATGTCGCCATCTTCAATGATCGCAATATTGCCGCCGCTGGCGGCTTCAGGAGAAACGTGGCCAATAGAGAGGCCGGAGGTACCGCCGGAGAAACGACCGTCGGTAATCAGCGCACAGGCTTTACCCAGCCCCATGGATTTCAGGAAAGTGGTCGGATAGAGCATTTCCTGCATGCCCGGCCCACCTTTCGGCCCTTCATAACGAATGACCACCACGTCACCCGCGACAACCTTCCCACCGAGGATCGCGTCCACAGCCGCATCCTGGCTTTCGTACACCTTAGCCGGGCCGGTAAATTTCAGGATGCTGTCGTCCACGCCGGCGGTTTTAACGATACAGCCATTTTCCGCGAAGTTACCGTACAGAACTGCCAGGCCGCCGTCCTTGCTGTAAGCGTGCTCCAGCGAACGGATGCAGCCTTCAGCGCGATCGTCATCCAGCGAATCCCAGCGACAATCCTGAGAGAAGGCCTGAGTCGTACGGATACCCGCAGGCCCGGCGCGGAACATCTTTTTCACCGCTTCGTCCTGCGTGACGGTGATGTCGTACTGCTCCAGCGTCTGCGGCAGGGTTAAACCAAGCACGTTTTTCACGTCGCGGTTCAACAGCCCGGCACGATCCAGCTCGCCTAAAATACCCAACACGCCGCCCGCGCGGTGAACATCTTCCATATGATATTTCTGCGTACTTGGCGCAACCTTACACAGCTGCGGTACTTTGCGGGAAAGCTTATCGATATCACTCATGGTGAAGTCAATTTCCGCTTCCTGCGCCGCCGCCAGCAGGTGCAGTACGGTATTGGTGGAACCGCCCATGGCGATATCCAGCGTCATGGCGTTTTCGAACGCTGATTTGCAGGCAATATTGCGCGGCAGCGCGGAGTCGTCATCCTGCTCGTAGTAACGTTTAGTTAGCTCAACGATGCGGGAACCTGCATTGAGGAACAGCTGCTTACGGTCGGCGTGAGTCGCCAGCAGCGAGCCGTTACCCGGCTGCGACAGGCCCAGCGCTTCGGTCAGGCAGTTCATAGAGTTCGCGGTGAACATCCCTGAGCAAGAGCCGCAGGTCGGACAGGCAGAACGTTCAACCTGATTGCTCTGATCATCAGAGACTTTCGGGTCAGCGCCCTGAATCATCGCATCAACCAGGTCGAGCTTGATAATTTGATCGGAAAGTTTGGTTTTCCCGGCTTCCATCGGGCCGCCGGAAACAAAAATCACTGGAATATTCAGGCGCAGAGACGCCATTAACATCCCCGGAGTGATTTTATCGCAGTTGGAGATACAGACCATCGCATCGGCACAGTGAGCGTTAACCATATACTCTACCGAGTCGGCGATCAGTTCGCGGGATGGCAGTGAATAAAGCATACCCCCGTGCCCCATGGCGATCCCATCGTCCACCGCAATGGTGTTGAATTCTTTGGCAACGCCGCCAGCGGCTTCAATTTGTTCGGCAACCAGCTTCCCGAGATCGCGCAGATGCACGTGACCCGGCACGAACTGGGTGAAGGAGTTAACGACGGCGATAATCGGTTTACCGAAGTCGGCGTCGGTCATTCCAGTTGCGCGCCACAGCGCGCGGGCACCCGCCATATTACGGCCGTGAGTGGTTGTGGCGGAACGGTACTTAGGCATGCTTTAGTTACTCCCAGTTTCTGTTAAATGGGGCGTTGCGTGTCGCCCCATTTTTTTATGCTTATTGATTAACCTGATCCAACCAGCCCCATTTATCCTCGGTTTCACCGGTGAAGAGGCCAAAGAATGCTTGCTGAATACGTTTGGTAATCGGGCCACAGCGGCCTTCGCCCACCTGAATACCATCGACGCTGCGTACCGGCGTAATTTCTGCAGCAGTACCGGACATGAAGACTTCATCGGCCAGATACAGAGACTCGCGGGACAATACCTGCTCGCGCACTTCCAGACCCAGATCTTTCGCCAGCTTGATGATAGCGTCGCGAGTGATGCCCGGCAGCGCGGAAGAGGTGAACGGCGGAGTAAACAACACGCCATCTTTCACTTCAAACAGGTTTTCACCCGCACCTTCAGAGATATAGCCGTTAACGTCGAGTGCGATACCTTCCTGATAACCATGACGACGCGCTTCGCTACCGACCAGCAGAGAAGAGAGGTAGTTACCGCCGGCTTTAGCTGCGGTTGGAATGGTATTCGGCGCAGCACGATTCCAGGAAGAAACCATCGCATCGATCCCCTGATCCAGGGCTTCAGCCCCCAGGTAGGCTCCCCACGGGAACGCCGCGATGATCACGTCAGTGGTGTAGCCATCTGGCGGGTTAACCCCCATACCGACGTCGCCAACAAATACCAGTGGACGGATATAGGCGCTGGTCAGGTTGTTTTTACGCAGGACTTCGCGGCAGGCTTCCATCAGTTCATCAACGCTCTGAGAAACCGGGAAACGATAAATCTTGGCGGAGTCACGCAGACGCTGCATGTGCTCACGGTGGCGGAAGACAACCGGGCCTTTGTGAGAATCGTAGCAGCGGATGCCTTCGAATACAGAAGTGCCATAGTGCAGCGCGTGAGACATGACGTGCACCTTCGCCTCTTCCCAACGCACCATCTCACCGTTGAACCAGATGTAGTCCGCTTTTTTCGTCGTCATTTTTCTTCCTTTGCGCTCAGGCGCGAATTTGTTGTGATGTAGGTTGCTGGATCTCGACGCAGGCGACGTCCACCAGTTTGCTTAATTGACTAAACAGTAATTCGACGGGCCGCTGGCTGGCAACGGTCAGTTCAATATTAATATTCCGGGCATCGGCAGCAGTTTCCATATTCATAGCGCAAATCTGGAATCCGCGATGGCGCACAACGCGCAGCACACGTTCTAAAGTTTCTGGATTGAAGCGGGCCTGCAAGGCGACCTGATGTTGCATCATGATAATTTCTCCAGCATTTCTGCGTTACTGGCACCGGGCGGCACCAACGGCCAGACGTTCTCAAGTTCGTCGATTGAGACATGAAGCAGATAAGGCCCCTGGCTCGAAAGCATGGTGTCGAGTGCCGCTTCAACCTGGTCTTTACGGGTGATGTGTTGACCAGGGATGCCGAAGGCGCTGGCCAGAGTAAGGAAATCGGGGTTATCGGTAAGCGTGGTTTCGCTATAACGTTCCTGGAAAAACAGCTGCTGCCATTGTCGAACCATTCCTAAGCGCTGGTTATCCAGCAAGACTATCTTCAGTGGCAACTGCTTACGTTTTACGGTGCCCAGCTCCTGCACATTCATCATGAAAGAGCCGTCACCGGAGATACAGATAACCGTATCATCAGGGCGGGCTACCTGTGCGCCTACCGCTGCGGGCAAGCCAAATCCCATGGTGCCTAATCCGCTGGAGGTGATGAAATTCTCCGGGCGCGTATAGGTCATATGCTGCGCGGACCACATTTGATGCTGGCCTACGTCGGTAGTCACAACACAATCCGCTGGTTTGCGATCGGAAAGCTGCTTTAACAACAAAGGTGCGTAGATGGCATCGCCTGGATGATCGTAGCGCCAGGCGTGCTCGGCCCGCAGCTGTGCATTACGCTGACGCCAGGCATCGATAGACAGCGGTTGCTGCAGCGCTGGCAGCATCACATTCAAATCGCCCGTCAAACCAATGTGTACCTGGCGCAGTTTGTTCAACTCAGCCGGGTCGATATCCATATGGATAACTTTGGCATCCGGGGCAAAGGTATTCAGCTTACCGGTTACACGATCGTCAAAACGCGCGCCAACCGCGATAAGCAGATCGCATTCCTGTACCGCCAGGTTAGCCGCTTTGGTGCCATGCATCCCCAGCATGCCCAGATAGTACGGATAATCCGCATTCACCACTCCGAGTCCTTTCAGGGTGGAAGTCGCTGGCATTTGCGTTACAGCAAGAAACTCGCGCAGCGCCGGTACCGCTTGTGCCATCCCCACGCCGCCGCCAACGTATAACATCGGCTTCTGCGACTGGGTCAGCATCTGCAAAGCATATTCGATATCCGCATAGGGGAAATCAACGTCATCAGCTACCATGGAAAAATGCGGATCGAGTTCGCCCTGCGCCAGCTGGATATCTTTCGGGATATCGACCAGCACCGGGCCGGGACGCCCTGAGTTCGCTACATAGAAAGCTTCAGCAATAACGCGCGGCAGTTCTTCCAGCGACTGCACCAGGAAACTGTGTTTGGTACAAGCCAGCGATAATCCGAGAACATCCACTTCCTGGAATGCATCGGTGCCAATAAACGGAGCGGCAACCTGACCAGTGATGGCAACAACGGGAACGGAATCAAGCAGCGCGTCGGCAAGACCGGTGATCAGATTGGTCGCGCCGGGCCCGGAAGTGGCAATGCATACACCGGTCTTGCCGGTAGCTCGGGCATAGCCGATGGCCGCCATCGCCGCCCCTTGCTCATGTCGGCACAGTAAGTGTTCCACGCCGCCGTCATACAATGCATCGTAAACCGGCATAATTGCGCCACCCGGATAGCCAAAAACAGTGTCGACACCCTGTGCTCGCAAAGCATGTACTACCCACCGCGCCCCATTCATAGTTACTTCCCCGTCTTAGATCGAGAGAAACAGAATTTTATGCTGCAACTCATAATCTGCTCCTCTTTTCTGTTTTTAAGTTATAAAAAAACCCCCGGACCTTTCGGTGCGGGGGTCTTAGTTCGTTAAGGCTTGTTTTTTAAGCCTTTCTTCGTCCAAGTGCAGCCCCGCACGGTGGGATAATAATCACCACCACGCTAATCACGACCAGGCTAATCACTCGTAGAAGGGCTGTCATTTTATGTTCTTTCTGTCTTCATGTTCGAAGGAATACCTAAAGAGGTACCACAGACATTGCAGTAAACACAAGATTTTTTTATGACCAACATTCTTATCATGCTAACCATTTATGAAAAAATGATTGTTTTTAATAAGAAAAATATGAAATGAAAATATTTCAATTTGTGGCATACACCACAGCACTTTCTCACCTTATTGACCCAGGACGCTCTTCTGCAAGCTGGTTTCCAAAATGAGTGTAAGGTGCGCAATTGGCAACAAATTGACTGGAAGGGAACACCTAAAATTTAATATTGCCGAATTACGCGACAAAAAATCTCCGACATAATTCCGATCCTCAGGAGGTGTTATGTCACTCGCCATTGTTTACACCCGTGCCGCTCTCGGGATCGGTGCCCCGCTTATCACAATTGAAGTTCATATCAGCAACGGACTACCTGGCTTGACGATGGTGGGGCTTCCGGAAACAACGGTTAAAGAAGCTCGTGACCGGGTACGTAGTGCGATTATCAACAGCGGCTATGCCTGGCCTGCGAAAAAAGTCACCATCAATCTGGCACCGGCCGATCTGCCAAAAGAAGGGGGAAGATATGATTTGCCTATTGCTCTCGCGCTTCTGGTAGCGTCAGAGCAGCTAAATGCGGACAGGTTGAATCAATATGAGTTTGTCGGCGAATTGGCGCTTACAGGCGCTCTGCGTGGCGTTCCTGGGGCGATATCCAGCGCAATGGAGGCGATAAAAGCGGGTCGAAAGATCGTTGTTTCTAGTGAGAACTCGACAGAAGTTGGCTTAATCGGCGGCAGCGACTGTCTTATCGCCGGGCACCTGCAGGAAGTTTGTGCTTTCCTGGAAGGAAGAGCCCCATTAAATCACCCGCTCCCAGAAATTGAGCATCCGGACGAATCATCATTAGACCTTCGTGAAGTTATTGGCCAGCAGCAGGGAAAACGAGCGCTGGAAATCATCGCAGCAGGTGGCCACAATCTGCTGATGATAGGCCCGCCCGGCACAGGAAAAACGATGCTTGCCAGTCGATTACCGAGCCTGCTACCGCCGTTGAGTAACCAGGAAGCGCTGGAAAGCGCGGCAATACTTAGCCTTGTTAATTCCGGTCATGCAACACAACAGTGGCGTCGCAGGCCATTCAGAGCGCCACATCATAGCGCATCGCTTACAGCCATGGTCGGTGGAGGCTCAATTCCAGCCCCTGGTGAAATTTCCCTCGCCCATAATGGCGTTCTATTTCTTGATGAGTTACCCGAATTTGAACGCCGGGTGCTGGATGCATTACGAGAGCCAATTGAGTCAGGAATGATCCATATCTCTCGTACCCGTGCAAAGATCGACTATCCAGCCCGCTTCCAGCTCATTGCTGCAATGAATCCTAGTCCGACAGGGCATTATCAAGGTCAGCATAATCGAACGTCGCCAGAACAAACTCTGCGCTACCTGGGGCGTTTATCCGGCCCGTTCCTCGACCGCTTCGATCTTTCTCTGGAAATTCCGCTCCCGCCACCGGGAATGTTAAGCGGAAGGTCTAGTGAAGAAGAGGACAGCACCAGCGTAAGACAGCGGGTTTTAATTGCACGCGAAAGGCAGTTAGCCCGACAGAAGAAACTTAATGCCCATCTGGGAAATAACGAGATGAAAATCTGGTGTCACCTTCATAAAGATGACGCTGTCTGGCTGGAACAAACCCTATTACAGCTTGGACTTTCGATACGGGCCTGGCAACGCCTGATTAAAGTTGCCCGGACTATTGCTGACATTGGGGAGGTGGAACACATCGAACGCCATCATCTACAGGAGGCGCTCAGCTATCGGGCAATAGACAGAATGTTGAGCCATCTACAGAAACTGATGGCATAAAAAAAGGGCTTACGCCCTTTTTCTTAATCATCGCTTTCAGTGTAGTCTTCCGCACCTTCTACCTGCGGTTTACCGCCGGACAGGGTGTGGAAACGCTTCGGACGCTTAATGCGAGCCATGTACTTGATCCAGACGCGTTCTGCTTCCGTTGCAGGCTCACGTTCACCACGGCACACCGAAACAAACTGTTTCTCATCTTCAGTGACAGGCTCGCGTTTACCCAGTTCTAGTTCATTAAAGGCATAACCATGACGTTCCAGCAGTTGCGCCTCTTTGATGGTGAAATCTCCATGACGGGAAAACCCGCGCGGATAATTTTTATTGTCGAAAAAACGATTAGTTGTCGTAAAGCTTTCCGCCATCCTACACGCTCCTGATTCTTTGGCCGAGCTATTTATGGCGCGGAGTATTAGTTACGCTTGACAGAGCGTCAAACAAAACATTTAAATCATCACGACAAATAATTTTGCGGAGAAGAGTGTGGATACGGAATTGCTGAAGACTTTCCTTGAAGTGAGCAGAACTCGCCACTTTGGCCGAGCCGCGGAAGCGCTTTATCTGACGCAGTCAGCAGTTAGCTTTCGTATTCGTCAGCTCGAGAACCAGCTCGGAGTAAATCTTTTCACTCGTCATCGTAATAATATTCGCCTGACGCCAGCCGGAGAGAAATTATTACCCTATGCCGAAACCTTGATGAATACCTGGCAGGCCGCGCGTAAGGAGGTCGCAAACTCCTCACGACATAACGAATTTTCAATAGGTGCCAGCGCTTCGCTTTGGGAGTGTCTGCTCAACGGATGGCTAGGCAAGCTCTATATCGAGCCCTACAGCCTTCAGTTCGAAGCCCGGATCGCACAGCGTCAATCGCTGGTTAAACAATTACATGAACGTCAGCTTGATCTACTGATCACAACAGAATCGCCGAAGATGGACGAACTAAGCAGCCAGTTGCTTGGCAATTTCACATTGGCACTTTTTTGTACATCACCGGCAAAAAACAAAAATGAATTGAATTATTTACGTCTGGAGTGGGGACCTGATTTTCAACAAAATGAAGTTGGGCTGATCGGTAATGACGATATTCCCCTGCTGACCACCAGTTCTGCTGAATTAGCATACCAGCAGCTCAGTGCACTTAAAGGCTGTACATGGCTGCCCGTACGCTGGGCTCAGGAGAAAAATAACCTACATACGGTGATGGACAGCGCGACGCTTTCAAGGCCGCTCTATGCGATTTGGTTACAAAACAGCGATAAACAAGCGCAGATTCGTGAGATCCTGAAGAACAACATATTAGGATAGGCTGCTCAGTCCTCCATGGATGGGGACTATCTGGAAGAGGAAATTTAAAGCAAAAAAAATCCTTTGCCTGAGCAAAGGATTATTATATGGCAGGGGCGGAGAGACTCGAACTCGCGACACCCGGTTTTGGAGACCGGTGCTCTACCAACTGAGCTACGCCCCTAAAGTTTCTTATCATTAAGCCTGCTAAAATAGCAGGCTTAATTTTCTAATAAGTGGCGGAACGGACGGGACTCGAACCCGCGACCCCCTGCGTGACAGGCAGGTATTCTAACCGACTGAACTACCGCTCCACCGAATACTTCTGTAACCACCGGATTTATGCACCGGCTTACTACTTAATTTGATGCCTGGCAGTTCCCTACTCTCACATGGGGAGACCCCACACTACCATCGGCGCTACGGCGTTTCACTTCTGAGTTCGGCATGGGGTCAGGTGGGACCACCGCGCTACTGCCGCCAGGCAAATTCTTTGTACTCTGTCCTGTGTCTTTTGCACTGATACGGCATTGGCTGCTCTGGCGAACGTCAGTCACATACTTCTGTATGCTCCTTCCGTCGCTGCGTTTGCCGCCTTGTCTCAGCGCAAAATCCTTCGGACTCTGAATCTGAGCTGAAAATCTTCTCTCAATCCGCCAAAACATCTTCGGCGTTGTAAGGTTAAGCCTCACGGTTCATTAGTACCGGTTAGCTCAACGCATCGCTGCGCTTACACACCCGGCCTATCAACGTCGTCGTCTTCAACGTTCCTTCAGGAGACCTAAAGTCTCAGGGAGAACTCATCTCGGGGCAAGTTTCGTGCTTAGATGCTTTCAGCACTTATCTCTTCCGCATTTAGCTACCGGGCAATGCCATTGGCATGACAACCCGAACACCAGTGATGCGTCCACTCCGGTCCTCTCGTACTAGGAGCAGCCCCCCTCAATTCTCCAGCGCCCACGGCAGATAGGGACCGAACTGTCTCACGACGTTCTAAACCCAGCTCGCGTACCACTTTAAATGGCGAACAGCCATACCCTTGGGACCTACTTCAGCCCCAGGATGTGATGAGCCGACATCGAGGTGCCAAACACCGCCGTCGATATGAACTCTTGGGCGGTATCAGCCTGTTATCCCCGGAGTACCTTTTATCCGTTGAGCGATGGCCCTTCCATTCAGAACCACCGGATCACTATGACCTGCTTTCGCACCTGCTCGCGCCGTCACGCTCGCAGTCAAGCTGGCTTATGCCATTGCACTAACCTCCTGATGTCCGACCAGGATTAGCCAACCTTCGTGCTCCTCCGTTACTCTTTGGGAGGAGACCGCCCCAGTCAAACTACCCACCAGACACTGTCCGCAACCCCGATTAGGGGCCCACGTTAGAACACCAGCCATTAAAGGGTGGTATTTCAAGGATGGCTCCATGCAGACTGGCGTCCACACTTCAAAGCCTCCCACCTATCCTACACATCAAGGACCAGTGTTCAGTGTCAAGCTATAGTAAAGGTTCACGGGGTCTTTCCGTCTTGCCGCGGGTACACTGCATCTTCACAGCGAGTTCAATTTCACTGAGTCTCGGGTGGAGACAGCCTGGCCATCATTACGCCATTCGTGCAGGTCGGAACTTACCCGACAAGGAATTTCGCTACCTTAGGACCGTTATAGTTACGGCCGCCGTTTACCGGGGCTTCGATCAAGAGCTTCTCCGCGAGGATAACCCCATCAATTAACCTTCCGGCACCGGGCAGGCGTCACACCGTATACGTCCACTTTCGTGTTTGCACAGTGCTGTGTTTTTAATAAACAGTTGCAGCCAGCTGGTATCTTCGACTGATTTCAGCTCCATGAGCAAGTCACTTCACTTACCATCAGCGTGCCTTCTCCCGAAGTTACGGCACCATTTTGCCTAGTTCCTTCACCCGAGTTCTCTCAAGCGCCTTGGTATTCTCTACCTGACCACCTGTGTCGGTTTGGGGTACGATTTGATGTTACCTGATGCTTAGAGGCTTTTCCTGGAAGCAGGGCATTTGTTACTTCAGCACCGTAGTGCCTCGTCATCACACCTCAGCGTTGAAGTGATCCGGATTTACCTGGAACATCCGCCTACATGCTTAAACCGGGACAACCGTCGCCCGGCCAACATAGCCTTCTCCGTCCCCCCTTCGCAGTAACACCGAGTACAGGAATATTAACCTGTTTCCCATCGACTACGCCTTTCGGCCTCGCCTTAGGGGTCGACTCACCCTGCCCCGATTAACGTTGGACAGGAACCCTTGGTCTTCCGGCGAGCGGGCTTTTCACCCGCTTTATCGTTACTTATGTCAGCATTCGCACTTCTGATACCTCCAGCAACCCTCACAGGCCACCTTCTACGGCTTACAGAACGCTCCCCTACCCAACAACGCATAAGCGTCGCTGCCGCAGCTTCGGTGCATGGTTTAGCCCCGTTACATCTTCCGCGCAGGCCGACTCGACCAGTGAGCTATTACGCTTTCTTTAAATGATGGCTGCTTCTAAGCCAACATCCTGGCTGTCTGGGCCTTCCCACATCGTTTCCCACTTAACCATGACTTTGGGACCTTAGCTGGCGGTCTGGGTTGTTTCCCTCTTCACGACGGACGTTAGCACCCGCCGTGTGTCTCCCGTGATAACATTCTTCGGTATTCGTAGTTTGCATCGGGTTGGTAAGTCGGGATGACCCCCTAGCCGAAACAGTGCTCTACCCCCGAAGATGAGTTCACGAGGCGCTACCTAAATAGCTTTCGGGGAGAACCAGCTATCTCCCGGTTTGATTGGCCTTTCACCCCCAGCCACAGGTCATCCGCTAATTTTTCAACATTAGTCGGTTCGGTCCTCCAGTTAGTGTTACCCAACCTTCAACCTGCCCATGGCTAGATCACCGGGTTTCGGGTCTATACCCTGCAACTTAACGCCCAGTTAAGACTCGGTTTCCCTGCGGCTCCCCTATTCGGTTAACCTTGCTACAGAATATAAGTCGCTGACCCATTATACAAAAGGTACGCAGTCACCCCATAAAGAGGCTCCCACTGCTTGTACGTACACGGTTTCAGGTTCTTTTTCACTCCCCTCGCCGGGGTTCTTTTCGCCTTTCCCTCACGGTACTGGTTCACTATCGGTCAGTCAGGAGTATTTAGCCTTGGAGGATGGTCCCCCCATATTCAGACAGGATACCACGTGTCCCGCCCTACTCTTCGAGTTCACAGTATGTGCATTTTGGTGTACGGGACTATCACCCTGTACCGTCGGACTTTCCAGACCGTTCCACTAACACACACGCTGATTCAGACTCCGGGCTGCTCCCCGTTCGCTCGCCGCTACTGGGGGAATCTCGGTTGATTTCTTTTCCTCGGGGTACTTAGATGTTTCAGTTCCCCCGGTTCGCCTCGTTAACCTATGTATTCAGTTAACGATAGTGCAACGAATTGCACTGGGTTTCCCCATTCGGACATCGCCGGCTATAACGGTTCATATCACCT
>NZ_CABGGS010000012.1:110879-671711 GCF_902158555.1 Klebsiella spallanzanii
ATCAGACAATCTGTGTGAGCACTACAAAGGCAGGTTCTTTAAGGTAAGGAGGTGATCCAACCGCAGGTTCCCCTACGGTTACCTTGTTACGACTTCACCCCAGTCATGAATCACAAAGTGGTAAGCGCCCTCCCGAAGGTTAAGCTACCTACTTCTTTTGCAACCCACTCCCATGGTGTGACGGGCGGTGTGTACAAGGCCCGGGAACGTATTCACCGTGGCATTCTGATCCACGATTACTAGCGATTCCGACTTCATGGAGTCGAGTTGCAGACTCCAATCCGGACTACGACATACTTTATGAGGTCCGCTTGCTCTCGCGAGGTCGCTTCTCTTTGTATATGCCATTGTAGCACGTGTGTAGCCCTACTCGTAAGGGCCATGATGACTTGACGTCATCCCCACCTTCCTCCAGTTTATCACTGGCAGTCTCCTTTGAGTTCCCGGCCGGACCGCTGGCAACAAAGGATAAGGGTTGCGCTCGTTGCGGGACTTAACCCAACATTTCACAACACGAGCTGACGACAGCCATGCAGCACCTGTCTCAGAGTTCCCGAAGGCACCAAAGCATCTCTGCTAAGTTCTCTGGATGTCAAGAGTAGGTAAGGTTCTTCGCGTTGCATCGAATTAAACCACATGCTCCACCGCTTGTGCGGGCCCCCGTCAATTCATTTGAGTTTTAACCTTGCGGCCGTACTCCCCAGGCGGTCGACTTAACGCGTTAGCTCCGGAAGCCACTCCTCAAGGGAACAACCTCCAAGTCGACATCGTTTACAGCGTGGACTACCAGGGTATCTAATCCTGTTTGCTCCCCACGCTTTCGCACCTGAGCGTCAGTCTTTGTCCAGGGGGCCGCCTTCGCCACCGGTATTCCTCCAGATCTCTACGCATTTCACCGCTACACCTGGAATTCTACCCCCCTCTACAAGACTCCAGCCTGCCAGTTTCGAATGCAGTTCCCAGGTTGAGCCCGGGGATTTCACATCCGACTTGACAGACCGCCTGCGTGCGCTTTACGCCCAGTAATTCCGATTAACGCTTGCACCCTCCGTATTACCGCGGCTGCTGGCACGGAGTTAGCCGGTGCTTCTTCTGCGGGTAACGTCAATCACTAAGGTTATTAACCTTAATGCCTTCCTCCCCGCTGAAAGTACTTTACAACCCGAAGGCCTTCTTCATACACGCGGCATGGCTGCATCAGGCTTGCGCCCATTGTGCAATATTCCCCACTGCTGCCTCCCGTAGGAGTCTGGACCGTGTCTCAGTTCCAGTGTGGCTGGTCATCCTCTCAGACCAGCTAGGGATCGTCGCCTAGGTGAGCCGTTACCCCACCTACTAGCTAATCCCATCTGGGCACATCTGATGGCAAGAGGCCCGAAGGTCCCCCTCTTTGGTCTTGCGACGTTATGCGGTATTAGCTACCGTTTCCAGTAGTTATCCCCCTCCATCAGGCAGTTTCCCAGACATTACTCACCCGTCCGCCACTCGTCACCCGAGAGCAAGCTCTCTGTGCTACCGTTCGACTTGCATGTGTTAGGCCTGCCGCCAGCGTTCAATCTGAGCCATGATCAAACTCTTCAATTTAAGTTTGATGCTCGTAGAATTAAACTTCGTAATGAATTACGTGTTCACTCTTTGAGACTTGGTATTCATTTTTCGTCCGAGGACGTTAAGAATCCATGTCACTTTGAGTGCCCACACAGATTGTCTGATAAATTGTTAAAGAGCAGTGCAACGCGGCTTTCGCTCACCGTTGCGAGGTCCCGTATAATACGTTTTCCTCATTCAGAGTCAAGCGTTTATTTTCGCTTTTCTCTGCCGGCGTTCATCGCTGAACCCCGCTAACCCGGCGGCCTGTAAGCCGTTGTTCCGTGTCAGTGGAGGCGCATTATAGGGAGTAATTCTGAAGTGACAAGAGGTAATTGCAAAAAACTTTTTAACCGTCTCTTTTTTCACCACAACGGCGTGTAATGTAGCAAAAAACCGGCGTTTTGCCGTTTTAACCAACGAAGTAAGCTGCCAGATGGCATACTGGTAAGGTAAAAAAGAGAAAGGAACGGCATTTATGTCTTTAAGCGCACAGCAGCTGGCGGCACAAAAGAATATCTCCTGGTTATTAGCGGAGAAACTGGCTCAAAAAATCCTGACCGGTGAATATCAGCCAGAAAGTATCCTTCCTGGAGAGATGGAGCTGGGTGAACAATTCGGCGTAAGCCGCACGGCCGTACGTGAAGCGGTTAAGACGCTGACGGCAAAAGGTATGCTTTTACCACGCCCACGCATCGGCACCCGAGTCATGCCGCGCAGTAGTTGGAACTTTCTCGACAAAGAGCTGCTGGCCTGGTGGCTCACGGAGGATAATTTCCCTGATGTTGTCAGTCATTTCCTCGTTATGCGCGGAAGCCTGGAGCCTCAAGCCTGTTTCCTGGCAGCAACCTCAGGCACCCCAGAACAAAAAGCGCAGCTTAATACCTTGATGGAGGAGATGGTTGAGCTGAAGAGGAACTTTCAGCGTGAACGCTGGATTGAAGTCGATATGGCCTGGCATGAACATATATATGAAATGAGCGGAAATCCTTTTCTGACCTCTTTCGCTTCTTTATTCCATTCCGTTTATCACACCTACTTCACCTCTATTACGCAAAATGAAGTGGTGAAGCTGGATCTCCATCAGGCAATTGTTGATGCTATTCTGGATAGCGACGGCTTACGAGCGCTTAGCGCCTGCCAGGCCTTGTTGAATGCGCCAAACCATTCAGGTAATAACAAGGGTATCGAATGACCGAGAAGAAAGGGCGTAGTATGGCCGGGCTGCCGTGGATTGCAGCGATGGCCTTTTTTATGCAGGCGCTTGACGCCACCATTCTGAACACCGCCCTTCCAGCTATCGCCCATAGCCTCAACCGTTCACCACTGGCAATGCAATCGGCCATCATCAGCTATACGCTTACGGTAGCCATGCTTATTCCGGTTAGCGGCTGGCTGGCCGACCGCTTCGGCACACGAAAAGTGTTTATCATTGCCGTCAGCTTGTTCACCCTCGGTTCTCTTGCCTGCGCCCTTTCTAACTCCCTTACAGAGTTGGTTATCTTTCGCGTCATTCAGGGTATTGGCGGGGCGATGATGATGCCGGTGGCAAGGCTGGCATTACTGCGCGCCTATCCGCGCAGTGAATTACTGCCAGTGCTAAACTTCGTCACGATGCCAGGATTGGTGGGCCCTATTCTCGGACCGGTACTTGGTGGCGTATTGGTCACCTGGGCTAGCTGGCACTGGATTTTCCTGATTAATATTCCCATCGGCATTATCGGCATCGTGTACGCCCGCAGGTATATGCCGGATTTCACCACGCCCCGACGCCGCTTTGATACTCTCGGTTTTCTACTGTTTGGTTTGAGCCTGGTGCTATTTTCCAGCGGAATCGAACTCTTTGGCGAGAAGATCGTTGCCACATGGATTGCCCTGGCCATTATCGCCCTGAGCGTTATTTTACTGTGGGCCTATATTCGCCATGCACGCCATCACCCCGCACCGCTCATTTCACTTTCTTTATTTAAAACGCACACCTTTTCCGTCGGGATTGCAGGAAATCTGGCCACACGGCTGGGCACCGGCTGTGTTCCGTTCCTGATGCCTCTGATGCTACAGGTCGGTTTTGGTTATCCGGCGATTATCGCAGGCTGCATGATCGCGCCTACGGCTATCGGTTCGATTATCGCGAAATCAACCGTTACTCAGATTCTTCGCTGGTTTGGCTACCGAAAAACGCTCGTTGGGGTAACGGTATTTATTGGCCTGATGATCGCTCAGTTTTCACTACAATCACCGGATATGTCGATCTGGATGTTGTTACTACCGCTATTCGTTCTGGGGATGGCGATGTCCACCCAGTTCACATCAATGAACACTATCACGCTCGCCGATTTAACCGATGAAAATGCCAGCAGCGGCAACAGTATGCTGGCGGTTACTCAGCAGCTATCCATCAGTCTTGGGGTCGCCATTAGCGCGGCTGTTCTGAGGTTTTATGAAGGATTCGATAGCGCAAATACCATCGAGCAGTTCCACTACACTTTTATTACCATGGGAGCCATCACTGTGGTATCGGCGCTGGTATTTGCCTTATTAAGAGCAAAAGATGGCCGCAACCTGATTAAGGAGCGGCACAAGCGTTAGGCTGAGCCGCGAACCACCAGCTCAGGTGTTAATTGAACGCGCTGCTGTTTTTGTCCCGGCTCGGCCATTCGGTGAATCAACACGTCAATGGCCAGCTCGCCCAGCTCATCTTTAGGCTGATGAATAGTGGTCAGCGGTGGCGTCATGTAGCGTGCCAGTTCAATGTCGTCATACCCCACCAGCGCCATATCCTGTGGGATACGTAACCCGCTCTGATAAAGAGCCTGATAAGCGCCAACCGCCATCGCATCATTACCAACAAATACCGCCTGCGGCAGCTCTCGCAGAGTCAGCAGTTTCTGCATCGCGCTAAATCCGCCGCCAAACTCAAAATCACTGCTAATCACATATCCTTCAGGCACCACGAGTCCGGCACGGCTCATCGCAGCCTGATAGCCTTCGAGGCGCAGCCGAGCTGGCGTTTTATCCAGTGGCCCTGCAATGCAGGCAATCCGCGTATGGCCTTGATCAATTAGATACTGCGTCGCTATATCGCCGCCGAGCAAAGAGTTGTCCTGAATCAGATCGCTATCGCCGTCAAACGGTGCCCAGTCCATCATCACCGTCGGGACAGAAGGGTAGCGTTGCATAATTTCCGGCGAGGGTTGATGGGTTTCAGTACATAACAGCAGTAAACCGTCGACGCGCTTTTGCATCAGCGTCTCAAGATTACGGTTCATCCGCTGCTCATCGCCTTCGGTGTTACACAGCACCAGGCTGTAGCCCCGCTCAAAACAGCTGCGCTCCACACCACGTACCAGCTCCGAGTAAAACGGGTTGGTACTGGCGGTGATGAGCATACCAATAGTGCGGGTTTGGTTTAATTTCAGACTGCGCGCCAGCGCGGAGGGAGCGTAGTTGAGGCTCTTGATCGCGGCGTCGACTTTAGCGGTAATCGCTTCGCTAACGAAGCGATCTTTGTTGATGACATGAGAAACCGTCGAAGTGGAAACGCCCGCAATACGGGCTACATCCTTCATGGTGGCCAAACATTACCCCTGTTGACGTAAAAATTCGTCTATCTCTTTTCGCCATGGCACGGAGGGCTGAGCCCCTTTACGGGTGACAGCGATGGCCGCAGCAGCATGGGCAAAACGAATGGCCTCCGCCAGTTTGCTACCTTCAAGTAGCGCAGTGACCAGCGCACCATTGAAGGTATCGCCAGCAGCAATAGTGTCCACTGCCTGCACTTTAAAACCGGGAACCCGGCGACCTTCACCTTCGCAGCTGGCCCATACGCCACGGCTGCCAAGGGTAATGATCACCGTACCAATACCTTTATCATGGAGCACTTTAGCGGCTTTTGCCGCATCATCGTCGTTTTCCACACGAATGCCGGTCAGCTTTTCCGCTTCTGTTTCGTTAGGGGTAATGATATCCACCAGCGCTAACAGTTCATCCGGCAGTTCACGAGCCGGTGCGGGATTGAGGATCACTGAAGTTTGATTTTGGTGAGCAATTTTTGCCGCCGCCAGTACGCTTTCCAGCGGCGATTCCAGCTGCATCAACAGAGCCTGAGCGCTGGCAATACGCTCTTTTTCAGCATCAACCTGCGCAACAGAGAGTGCGGCATTAGCACCGGCATGAATACCGATGGTATTTTCACCTTCCGCGTTAACAAAAATCAGCGCCACGCCGGTTGATTCATCGGCAACCGCTCTTACTGGCGCAACGTCAATGTTATCGCTTTCCAACTGACGACGGACGCGTTCGCCGATGTCGTCATCGCCGGTACAGGCGATAAAAGCGATATTTGCCCCACTGCGCCCGGCAGCAACGGCCTGGTTTGCGCCCTTACCGCCAAAAGCGACCTGATAATGATGACCGGTGACGGTTTCACCAGGCGTAGGGAAGGCCTCGAGGTTAAGAATGTGATCGGCGTTGATACTACCAAGGACGACAAGTTTACCTGCGGTTTTCATAATCAATATTCCCGGAAAGCGCGCCACCGGAATCCGGTGGCGCATGCCCTGCTTTTCTTTATTATGTTGTCCCTCGGACCGTCACCGGCCCGAATCGCACATTATTGCTTAATGACCAGTTTCAACTCAACCGGATAGCTGGCATCCACTTTTTCGCCCTTCAGCACTTTATCGGCTGTCTCAACGCCTTTCACGCCGATCTGCTCCGGTAACTGGGCGATGGTCGCTGCCAGTTTGCCACTGTTTACCGCTTTCTCGCCATCCGGAGTGCCATCAAATCCAACGACCATCACATCAGATTTACCCGCTGTTTGCAGAGCACGCAATGCCCCCAGCGCCATTTCATCGTTCTGGGCAAATACTGCCTGCACGTCAGGGTGCGCCGTCAGCAGGTTCTGCATGACGTTCAGGCCTTTAGTGCGGTCAAAATCGGCTGGCTGACTGGCCAGTACGTTAAACTTATGTGCCGCAACGGCCTGCTGGAAACCTTCGCCGCGTTCACGTGCCGCAGATGTCCCCGCAATTCCTTGTAGTTCAATGATCTTCGCGCTCTCGCCCACTTTCTTCGCGATATAGTCACCCGCCATCTTGCCGCCCAGCACGTTATCAGAAGCGATATGGCTAACCACTTCACCCTTTGATGCCTGACGGTCAAGAGTAATGACCGGAATTTTAGCCTGGTTTGCCAGCTTCACTGCGTTGCCAACCGCATCAGAATCCGTTGGGTTAATCAGCAGCAGCTTAGCGCCACGAACGGTTAAATCCTGAACGTTAGCCAGCTCTTTCGCCGGGTTGTTCTGAGAATCCAGAACCACCAGGTTATAGCCGAGTTTGTCCGCTTCTTTTTGCGCGCCATCCTTCAACGAGACAAAAAATGGGTTGTTAAGCGTAGAGATAACCAGAGCGATAGTGTCTTTTGCCATCGCGTTTGCGCTTACGGTCGCACTTAAAGCTACAGCAGAGACCAGGGTCGCCAGTTTTTTCATATTCATAGTTAAGATGTCCTGTAGAGTTCTCAGTTACTGCTTCTTGTTATCTACCAGTACCGCCAGCAGAATGACCACCGCTTTTACGATCATCTGGTAATAGGATGAAACGCCTAATAAATTCAAACCGTTGTTCAGGAAGCCGAGGATCAGCGCACCGATCAACGTACCGACAATACGCCCTTTACCGCCCGCAAGGCTGGTACCACCGAGCACTACCGCAGCAATCGCATCCAGTTCATAACCTGTACCCGCCGTTGGCTGCGCGGAAGAGAGACGCGCAACTTCAATAATCCCGGCCAGCGAAGCCAGCATGCCGCACAAAGAATAGACGATGATTTTAACTTTATTGACGCTGATGCCTGAAAGACGGGTTGCCGCCTCATTACCACCGAGCGCGTAGATATAACGACCCAGGCGAGTATGGTGCAGCATGTACCAGGCGGCCAGGAAGACAATCGCCATAATCCACACCGGGGTTGGGATCCCCAGCGGGCGGCCAATCCCGAACCAGCCAAACAGATCGGCATTGTCGGTAAAGCCGGTATTTACCGGACTACCGTTGGTATAAACCATGGTTACACCACGCAGCAGAAGCATCATCACCAGCGTGGCGATAAATGCCTGTACGCGCCCTTTCGCCACAATAACGCCGGTGACAGCGCCAATTGCCGCACCTAATGCCAGTGCAGCGGCAACCGCCACCAGCGCATTAACCTCAATCCCGACAATCGAAGCGGCAACCGCACCGGTCAGCGCCAGCAGGGAACCGACGGACAGGTCGATACCCGACGTCAAAATAACCAGCGTCATCCCTACCGCCATAATGGCGTTAACGGAAGTCTGCTGCAGAATATTGAACAGGTTGTTCACGGTAAAAAAGTTGGGGCTCATGGTCGAAACAATTGCAATCAGCACCAGTAGTGCAATCAGCGATTTTTGCTCCATTAGCCACGCTTTTGTGAAGTAGCGACGACCAGAAACAGCCGGGTTATTCATCTTTTTTACTCCTGATTCACACGATTAAGCTTGCCCACAGCGGCAGCCATCAATACTTCCTGGGTGGCCTGCTCGCGTGTGAATTCACCGCCGAGATGCCCTTCATGCATCACCATAATGCGATCGCTCATACCCAATACTTCCGGCATCTCCGAAGAGACCAGAATGATGCTCAGGCCTTCGGCTTTAAACTGGTTAATCAGTTGGTAGATCTCTTTCTTCGCCCCAACGTCCACGCCGCGGGTCGGTTCATCAAGGATCAGCACCTTCGGGCGGGTCATCAGTCCACGAGCTATCGCGACTTTCTGCTGGTTGCCGCCGGAAAGCAGGCCAATGGCTTGTTCCATCGAAGGCGTTTTCACATTAAACAGGCGGATAAAATCACTCACCGCCTGCTGTTCATCTTTATGCTTGAGGCTACCGCCGCCGCGGCTGAAGTAGCGCAGCGCGGTCAGCGACATGTTCTCTTTAACCGACATGCCAAGCACTAAGCCGTCGCGCTTACGGTCTTCAGAGATATAAACGATGCCGTTTGCCAGGCCATCCTGCGGAGAACGAGTCACCACTTCCCGGCCATCCAGCGTGACCGAACCGCTGCTGCGCGGCAGCGCGCCGTACAGCACCTTCATCAGCTCGGTGCGCCCGGCGCCCATCAGCCCGGCAACGCCAAGAATCTCGCCCTGATGCAGCGTAAAGGAGATGTTCTCCACGCCAGAGCCGCACAGGTTGTCGACCTTAAGGCGAACCGCGCCTGGGGTTTTATCCAGATGCGGATACTGGTCTTCCAGTTTGCGGCCTACCATCATCTCAATCAGCAGATCTTCATCCAGACTGGTCACTTCACGCTCGGCGATAAACTGCCCATCGCGAAATACCGTGACGTCATCGCAAATCTCGAAGATCTCTTTCATACGGTGGGAGATATAGACAATACCGCGCCCCTGCGATTTTAGTTCGCGGATCACGCGGAACAGGGATTCGGTCTCGGTGTCAGTCAGCGCATCGGTCGGTTCATCCATAATGATGACCTTCGACTCAAAGCTGAGCACTTTGGCTATCTCGACCATCTGCTGATCGCCAATCGACAGATCGCCCACCAATTTCTGACTGTTAAAGCGTAAATTCAGCTTTGCCAGCAGTTTATCGGCTTCGGCGTACATCGTTTTCCAGTCAATTTTGCCAAAGCGATTCACAAACTCACGACCGAGGAAGATATTCTCGGCAATCGTCAGTTGCGGGATCAGGTTTAGCTCCTGGTGAATGATGCCGATTCCGGCTTCCTGAGAAGATTTGGGTCCATTGAAGGTGGTTTCTTTTCCCAACCACAGTAAAGAGCCAGCATCGCGGGAGTAGATACCGGTCAGCACCTTCATCATGGTGGATTTACCAGCACCGTTTTCCCCGACCAGCGCCATGACGCGGCCAGGATAAACGTTTAGCGAGGCGCCGGAGAGCGCTTTAACGCCAGGGAACGCTTTATCGATCCCTTTTAATTGCAATAAGGCTTCCATATCGGCGACCTCAGAACGTCACGCCGGCACAGAGAATAACGTTCGCATACGGGGAACACTCCCCGCTGCGAATCACCGCCTGACTATCTGCGGTTTCTTTTTTGAACTGCTCATGACTGGTGTAACGAATTTCAATAGTGTTTCCCTGGTGTTGCTGCAGCTGCTCAAGATGATTGAGCAACATCGTGTGGAGCTGCGGATTAAGGGTTTTAATCTCTTCCGCGAGGATAGCCGCTTCAACCTGCATTTCGCTCGTCACTACCTCCAGAACCTGCATAAAGGAGGGCACCCCTTGGGTTAACGCCATATCGATACGTGCGCTACTGCGGGGAACAGGTAACCCGGCATCGCAAACCACCAGCGTATCGGTATGACCCAAGCGGGAGATAACCGACGAAATATCAGCATTGAGTACGGTACCTTTTTTCATTTCTCTTTACTCCACTAGCGAAACGTTTCGCTCATATAAGTATTAGCAATAGGAGAGCAGAAAACCATCATCAGATGTGAGAATTGTGATCGCCATCGAAACGTTTCGCAAACTGAGGCAAAGGAAGGATGTCGGAATAACAAACAACAAAAAGCCCTTCACAAAGGAAGGGCTTTAGAGAATCAAATCTCGACCTGGGTGCCGAGTTCAATTACTCGGTTAGGTGGGATTTCGAACTGGTCCGGGGCGCGCAAGGCGTTGCGCTGCAACAGGAGATACAGCTTACCGCGTAAACGCAAATACCACGGCCGTTTGCCGATGATCAGCGACTCATGCGACATAAAGAAAGAGGTCTCCATCATCCGGCAGCTCAGTCCCTCCAGCCCGCAGCGGTGGAAAACTTCTTCAACATTCGGCGTTTCGCGCCAGCCATAGCTGGCGACTACCCGCCAGAACGATGGTGAAATCTGCTCGATCTGTACGCGGCGGACGTTATGCACATACGGCGCATCTTCAGTACGCAGCGTCAGCAGAATCACCCGCTCATGCAGCACCTTGTTATGCTTCAGGTTATGCAACAGGGCAAAAGGTATTACGTTTAGCGCTCGGGACATATAGACGGCGGTCCCCGGTACGCGAACCGGCGGCGATTTTTCAAGGGATGAGATCATCGCTTCCAGTGAATTGCCATGTTCATGCATCCGGCGGAGCAGGCGGAAACGCTCGCTCTTCCAGGTTGTCATGATGATAAACATCACTAAACCAAGCGTTAGCGGTAGCCAGCCGCCGGAGACGATTTTATCTAGGTTCGCCGAAAACAGCGGGATGTCGATGCACATGAATGCCACCAGCAGGAGCGCGACAACAAACTTATTCCAGTGCCAGTTTTGACGCGCCACCGTGGTGAACAGAATCGTCGTCAGAACCATCGTCCCCGTCACCGCAATACCATATGCCGCAGCCAGATTCGACGAATGTTCAAAGTTAACAATCACGATGACCACCGAGATATAGAGCAGCCAGTTGATAAACGGGATATAAATCTGGCCGGACTCCATCTCCGAGGTATGAATAATACGCATCGGCGACAGGTACCCCAGACGCACCGCCTGACGAGTTAGCGAGAAGACGCCGGAGATAACCGCCTGGGAAGCGATAACCGTCGCCAGGGCGGCGATAATCAGCATCGGAATCAACGCCCACTCGGGCGCCAGCAGGAAGAATGGGTTCTTAATCGCTTCCGGATGTTTTAACAACAGCGCGCCCTGACCAAAATAGTTCAGCACCAGCGAAGGCAACACCACTGAAAACCAGGCCAGGCGAATTGGCAATTTACCGAAGTGCCCCATATCGGCATAGAGCGCTTCCACGCCGGTAATAGACAGGACAACCGCCCCTAACGCCACAAAGGAGACGGTTTTATATTCGAGGAAAAAGTGAACCGCCCAGTATGGGTTCAACGCCTGCAGCACTTCCGGGTTAGCAAAGATGCTGCGCGCGCCAAGTACCGCCAACAGCAGGAACCAGATAAGCATAATCGGCGCGAATAGCTTACCTACCATGCTGGTACCGTGCTTCTGGATAGCAAACAGCAGCGTCAGGACAATAATAGATATAGGGACGACCCAGGTATCCAGATCGGGTGCAATAATTTCCAGCCCCTCTATCGCCGACATCACCGAGATTGCAGGGGTAATCACCACTTCGCCATAGAAGAAACTACCGCCGATAAGCCCAAGTATCACCAAAACCGACGTCGCTCGCGCAGACGTATTTCGCCCCGCCAGCGACATTAACGTCAGGATCCCACCTTCACCGGCGTTATCTGCTCGCATAACGAAAGTAATGTATTTGAGTGATACGGTAAGAATTAATAGCCAAAAAATGAGCGACAGGAAGCCAAAAACAGCATCACGCTCAACGCCAAAGCCAAACTGACCCGACAGACATTCACGAAGTGTATAAAGTGGGCTGGTACCGATATCGCCGTATACCACGCCGATTGCCGCCAGCGTTATTGCCGGCAACGATTGCTTATTATCAGAGCTCATAGACTAGTCTTTTCGTTTATACACATCACTCTTCAAGCTGCTTCTGCGTTGGCTGCGCTCAGAAACCCCAGTCACATAGCTATCTATGCTCCAGGGGATTTCATCCCTTGCCGCCTTGACGCATCCTGAACATTTTTGTGTATATAAAACAAATGTGTTCCTGGTCCCTTGGCCCACAAAAAGCGCACAGTATGCACGATTATTTGCTGAATCGTACCCCTAACTGACATCATCTTAACCTGACTCAAAGAAAATAAATCGATTCTTCAGGCTATTACCACCCCTAATCAAACATCTATACTCGACTTAACAACGACATTCTAAAAAGCACGCAACTCTATTATGGCTCAATCACATTTACTGGCAGAAAGAATTTCCCGGCTCAGCGCCGCCCTGGAAAAAGGACTCTTTGAACGCAGCCACGCAATACGCCTTTGTCTACTTGCGGCACTCAGCGGCGAGAGCGTTTTTCTGCTCGGCCCGCCGGGCATCGCCAAAAGCCTGATTGCCCGTCGCCTCAAGTTCGCCTTCAAGCAGGCTCGCGCGTTTGAATACCTGATGACCCGCTTTTCCACGCCGGAAGAAGTATTTGGCCCGCTCTCCATTCAGGCGCTGAAAGATGAAGGACGTTACGAGCGTTTGACCGCCGGTTATCTTCCGGAGGCCGAAATTGTTTTTCTCGATGAGATCTGGAAAGCTGGCCCGGCAATCCTCAACACGCTACTGACGGCAATAAACGAGCGCCATTTCCGCAATGGGGCGACCGAAGAGAAAATCCCCATGCGCCTGCTGGTGGCAGCATCGAACGAGCTTCCAGAGGCGGACAACAGCCTGGAAGCCTTATACGATCGTATGCTTATTCGTTTGTGGCTGGATAAGGTACAGGATAAAACCAACTTCCGCTCAATGCTGATAAGCCAACAGGACGAGAACAGTAACCCTGTCCCGGAGAATTTGCAGGTCAGCGACGAAGAATTCCTGCAATGGCAGCAGGATATCGGCAGCGTGAAGCTACCGGACAGCGTTTTTGAACTGATTTTTCAGCTGCGCCAGCAGCTTGATACGTTACCAAACGCGCCCTATGTCTCCGATCGCCGCTGGAAAAAAGCCATCCGTCTGTTACAAGCCAGCGCCTTCTTCAGCGGCCGCGATACCATTGCCCCAATTGACCTGATCCTGCTGAAGGATTGCCTGTGGCACAATATCGAGACGATGAATCTGATGTCAGCACAGCTGGAGACCTTAATGACCAGCCACGCCTGGCAGCAGCAGACGATGCTCACGCGTCTGGGGGCGATAATTCAAAGGCGAATTCAGCTTCAACAGCAGCAAAGCGATAAAACTGCGCTAAAAGTTACCCGTCTCGGCGGCATGTTTAGCCGTAAACCTCATTATGAACTACCTGCGGAAGTGCAGGATACCACGCTAACTCTGCTCCTTCAGCAGCCGCTAAAACTGCACGATTTGGAAGTAATTCATATTACGTTTATCCGTGAAGAGTTGGCTCATTGGCTGGAAAAAGGCGGTGAGATCCGCGGCAAGCTCAATGGGATTGGTTTTGCCCAGCAGTTGAATATGGATGTTGATACCAGCCAGCATCTGGTTGTGCGCGATGTCAGCTTGCAGGGTTCTCGTCTCTCCCTACCCGGTAGTGAATCACGGGAACATATGCCCACCGAAATCAGGCAACAGTTGGAGGCGCTGGACGAAGAGTGGCACCAGCAACATAACCGCTTCAGCGAACAGCAAAAATGTCTGTTTATCCCCAGCGAATGGCTGGGGCGTATTGAAGCCAGCCTACAGGACGTTGGGGCGCAGATTAAACAGGCGCGCCAGTCATGACCCTGGATATGCTGAATGTCATGCTGGCAGTCGGCGAAGAGGGAATGATCGATGAGATGCTGCTGGCACTGCTGGCGGCGCCTCAGCTAGCCATTTTCTTTGAAAAATTTCCGCGGCTCAAAAACATTATCGCCGCCGACATTCCACGTTGGCGTGAGGCGGTGAGATCGCGGCTAAAAGAGACTCATATCCCTCCCGAACTGGATGCGGAAGTTCAGTGCTATCAGCAGTCTCAGCGTCTTTCCACCTCGCAGTTTATCGTTCAGCTTCCACAAATACTGAACCAGCTACACAGACTCCATTCCCCTTTTGCCAGCCAGGCGCAGCAACTGGTGGATAACAACCACTCCTTTACGCCAGCGCTGCACACGTTATTCCTACAGCGCTGGCGTCTGAGTCTGGTCGTGCAGGCGACCTCTCTCAATCAGCAACTGCTGGATGAAGAGCGCGAGCAGCTGCTGAGCGAAGTCCAGGAACGTATGACCCTCAGCGGTCAGCTGGAGCCGGTGCTGGTGGAAAATGACAATGCGGCGGGACACCTGTGGGATATGAGCGCCGGCGAACTAAAACGCGGCGATTATCAGCTGATCGTTCGCTACGGGGATTTTTTGACTCAACAGCCAGAGTTAATGCAGCTGGCCGAACAGCTTGGACGGTCGCGTGAAGCGAAAGCGGTGCCGAAGAAAGATGCGCCAATGGAGACCTTCCGCAGCCTGGTAAGAGAACCAGCCACCGTACCGGAACAGGTCGACGGACTCCAGCAGAGCGACGATATTTTGCGTCTGCTGCCGCCGGAGCTTGCCACCCTGGGCATTACCGAGCTGGAGTTTGAATTCTATCGCAAGCTGGTGGAAAAACAGCTACTGACCTATCGACTACACGGCGATGCGTGGAAGGAAAAGATAACAGAACGCCCAGTCACTCGTCAGGATTTTGATGAACAGCCGCGAGGGCCGTTTATCGTCTGCGTCGATACTTCCGGCTCAATGGGCGGATTTAATGAACAGTGCGCTAAGGCCTTTTGCCTGGCGCTAATGCGGGTAGCGCTGGCGGATAACCGCCGCTGCTTCATTATGCTGTTTTCCAGCGAAGTGGTGCATTACGAACTCACTGGCCCCCAAGGTCTGGAACAGGCGATCCGTTTCTTAAGCCAGCGTTTTCGCGGCGGTACCGATCTGGCCAGCTGCTTCCGGGCCGTCATTGAGCGCATGCAGAACCCGCAGTGGGTAGATGCTGATGCAGTGGTGATTTCTGATTTTATTGCCCAGCGATTGCCGGATGAGGTGATCAATAAGGTGGGAGAGCTACAGCATAAACATCAGCACCGTTTTCATGCGGTGGCGATGTCGGTACACGGCAAGCCCGGTATCATGCGCATTTTCGATCATATCTGGCGCTTTGATACCGGGTTACGTAGCCGCCTGCTGCGACGCTGGCGGCGTTAACAGCAACTAAAGAAGAGCAGCAACGCTTTGACGAATCTGCGTTGGCCATACGCCGCACTGTACCTGGCCGATATGGTCAAGCTGCAGGAGCAGCATCGTCAAACGAGATTGACCAATACCGCCGCCAATAGTCTGCGGCATTTCTCCGCGCAACAGCGCCTGGTGCCATTCCAGCTTCAGACGATCTTCATCACCGGTGATGGCAAGCTGGCGTTTCAGCGCTTCAGCATCAACACGGATGCCCATTGAAGAGAGCTCGAACGCATCTTCCAGAACCGGGTTCCATACCAGAATATCGCCGTTCAGACCCGCAAAGCCTTCTGCAGCAGGCGTGCTCCAGTCATCATAATCTGGCGCACGCACATCGTGACGCTGACCATCAGACAGTTTGCCGCCAATGCCGATCAGGAATACCGCACCCAGCTCTTTAGCGATCGCCCGCTCGCGGCCTTTGGCATCAAGATCAGGATAGCGACTGAGCAGCTCCTCGCTATGGACAAACTGGATCGTCTCCGGCAGGAACGGCGTCAAGCCGAACTCTTTACTGACGGCAGCTTCAGTCGCCTTGATCCCTGCATAGATCGCTTCAACGGTTGATTTCAGCGTTCCGCCGTGGCGTTCTTCGTCACCCATTACACGCTCCCAGTCCCACTGGTCAACGTAAACGGAATGGATGGCGGTTAACCGGTCTTCATCGGGGCGAAGGGCCTTCATGTGCGTGTACAGCCCTTCACCCGCGCTGAAGTCGTGTTGTCCCAGGGTTTGACGCTTCCACTTCGCCAGTGAATGAACCACTTCGAACTGGGCGTCTGGCAGTGTTTTCACTTTAACCTGAACCGCTTTTTCGCAACCAGAAAGGTTATCCTGAGTCCCATCCCCCACGCGGCTTAAGATCGGCGCCTGAACTTCGATCAGGCCGAGCTTCTCTTCAAGCTGACGGGAAAAGTGAGACTTAACGAAACTAATCTGGCGTTGTTTTGCGATGTATGCGGTTTTCATTTTTTATTACTCCTGCGTCCTGTTGCCATTGATTAAGCAACAAAACAGGGCTGCAATTCAATAATCAAACAACAAAAAGCCTCCATCGATTTTAATACGTTAATATAAGGCGCTAAAATAGAGTGATTCATCAAACTTCATAAGAAAAACCTATGGAAAATTATCAAATCGACAATCTGGACCGCGGCATCCTCGAAGCTTTAATGGCCAATGCGCGTACCGCCTATGCCGAACTGGCGAAACAGTTTGGCGTCAGTCCCGGGACAATCCACGTTCGCGTAGAGAAAATGAAGCAGGCTGGAATTATTACCGGCGCGCGTATCGACGTCAGTCCAAAACAGCTGGGTTACGATGTGGGCTGTTTTATCGGCATTATTCTGAAGAGCGCGAAAGACTATCCGTCCGCGCTGGCCAGACTGAACAGCCTGGATGAGGTTACTGAAGCGTATTACACCACCGGCCACTACAGTATCTTTATAAAAGTGATGTGCCGATCGATTGATGCCCTTCAGCATGTACTTATCAACAAGATCCAAACAATTGATGAAATTCAGTCCACTGAGACATTGATCGTCCTGCAGAACCCGATTATGCGTACTATCCGCCCATAATCGGGCTTTTTAATCCCACATTTTTCCACAGGTAGATCCCAGCTCGCTCACAGCGTACAATACGCCACTCTGAATAGTTGGGCGGGCGATCATGGCAGACATAACTCTTATCAGCGGCAGCACTCTGGGCAGCGCGGAATATGTATCAGAACATCTGGCGGAAAAGCTGGAAGAGGCTGGTCACAGCGCCACTATCCAGCACGGTCCGCTGATTGAAGATCTGCAAGCGCAAGGGATCTGGTTGGTTATCTCCTCTACTCATGGTGCAGGCGATATTCCCGACAATCTGCTGCCCTTCTATGAAGCGCTTCAGGAGAAGCAGGTCGATCTTTCTGCGGTCCATTTTGGCGCAGTCGGCATAGGCAGCCGTGAATACGATACCTTCTGCGGCGCGATTGATAAGCTCGAGACGGCACTTAAAGCCTGCGGAGCAAAACAGATTGGCGAAACGCTAAAAATTAACGTCCTCGAGCATGAAATTCCTGAAGATCCGGCCGAGATTTGGCTGGGATCCTGGAAAAATCTGCTCTGAGAATTGTAAAGATCATACTTTCTTCTGTGGATAACTATGCTTAAAAGCTTGGATCAACCGGTAGTTATCCAAAGAATAACCGTTGACTGATTTTTGTGCTGTGCATAACCCTTCATTTTGATCCCAGCTTATACGGACCAGGATCACCGATCATTCACAGTTAGTGATCCTTATTAAGCACTTGATCTTAAATTGCGGATCTGACTTATCCACAAGGCAAGCCGATCCTAATAAGAGATCACAATAAAACAGATCTCTAAATAAAAGATCTTCTTTTTAATACTCAGGATCCCGGACGCTTTCTCGGAAGGCGAAAGTTGAGTAGAATCCACGGCCCGGGCTTCAATCCATTTTCAAACCGCTTTACGCGAGGCATACCACCATGTTTTATCAGGATCCTTTTGACGTCATCATCATTGGCGGGGGTCATGCAGGCACTGAGGCCGCGATGGCCGCAGCGCGAATGGGTCAACAGACTCTGCTTTTGACACACAATATCGACACCCTGGGGCAGATGAGCTGCAACCCGGCGATTGGCGGCATTGGGAAAGGACACCTGGTAAAAGAAGTGGATGCGCTTGGCGGCCTGATGGCGAAGGCAATTGACCATGCCGGTATCCAGTTTAGGATACTAAACGCGAGCAAAGGCCCGGCAGTTCGGGCTACCCGCGCTCAGGCAGACCGTGTGCTCTATCGCCAGGCTGTACGCACCGCGCTGGAAAACCAGCCGAACCTGATGATCTTCCAACAGGCTGTTGAGGATCTGATTGTTGAAAACGATCGCGTTGTCGGCGCAGTTACCCAAATGGGGCTGAAATTCCGTGCCAAAGCGGTTGTGCTGACTGTCGGGACGTTCCTCGACGGCAAGATCCATATCGGTCTGGATAACTACAGCGGCGGCCGTGCTGGCGATCCTCCATCGATCCCCTTGTCCCGGCGTTTGCGTGAACTGCCGCTACGCGTCAGCCGCCTGAAAACCGGTACTCCGCCACGCATTGATGCGAGAACTATCGACTTCGGCGTTCTGGCTCAGCAGCACGGCGATAATCCGATGCCGGTCTTCTCGTTTATGGGCGATGCTTCCCAGCATCCGCGCCAGGTACCGTGCTATGTCACGCATACCAACGAGAAAACCCATGACGTGATCCGCAATAACCTCGATCGCAGCCCGATGTACGCCGGTGTGATTGAAGGTATCGGCCCGCGTTATTGCCCGTCGATCGAAGACAAGGTGATGCGCTTTGCCGATCGTAACCAGCACCAGATTTTTCTGGAGCCGGAAGGTCTGACATCCAATGAAATTTACCCAAACGGCATTTCTACCAGCCTGCCGTTTGATGTCCAGATGCAAATCGTCCGCTCAATGCAGGGGATGGAAAATGCAAAAATCGTTCGCCCTGGCTACGCTATTGAGTACGATTTCTTTGACCCGCGTGACCTGAAACCGACGCTGGAAAGCAAATTTATTCATGGTTTATTCTTCGCAGGCCAGATTAACGGCACTACCGGTTACGAAGAAGCTGCCGCACAGGGCCTGCTTGCAGGGCTGAATGCGGCGCGTTTCTCTGCCGAGAAAGAGGGGTGGGCGCCGGGTCGCTCTCAAGCGTATCTTGGCGTTCTGGTGGACGATCTGTGCACACTCGGTACCAAAGAGCCGTATCGCATGTTTACCTCACGTGCGGAATATCGCCTGATGCTGCGTGAAGATAACGCCGATCTGCGGCTGACTGAACAAGGCCGTGAACTGGGTCTGGTGGATGACGAACGCTGGACGCGTTTCAACGAGAAGCTGGAAAGCATTGAACGTGAACGTCAGCGCCTCAAATCCAGCTGGGTTAATCCGCTGGCGGAAAGCGCTGCGGAAGTTAACGCTCAGCTGACTGCACCTTTGTCGCGTGAAGCCAACGGTGAAGATTTGCTCCGTCGTCCGGAAATGACCTATGAACAGCTGGTGCAGCTGTCGCCTTTCTCGCCAGGTCTTGAGGACAAACAAGCGGCTGAACAAGTGGAAATTCAGGTAAAATACGAAGGTTACATCGCACGCCAGCAGGATGAGATCGAAAAACAGCAGCGCAATGAGAACACTTTACTGCCTGCCACTCTTGATTACCGCCAGGTAAACGGATTGTCGAATGAGGTGATTGCCAAGTTAAACGACCATAAGCCGTCTTCGATAGGGCAGGCATCGCGTATTTCTGGTATTACGCCTGCGGCAATCTCAATTTTGCTGGTGTGGTTGAAAAAACAGGGAATGCTGCGCCGTAGCGCCTGAATTTCCCTGAACGATACATTTGGCGGATAGCGCATCAGATATCCGCCTGGTTAATATCTCAGCCCGGTAAGCGCATCGCCTCCGGGCTCATTGTTTTTAAACAGGTACCAAACGTGCTCAACAAACTTTCTCGTCTGCTTGATGAAGCGGGTATTTCACTTACCGATCACCAGAAAAACCAGCTGGTTGCCTATGTGGGCATGCTGGATAAGTGGAATAAGGCCTATAACCTGACCTCGGTTCGCGATCCAGGCGAGATGCTGGTACGCCACGTTCTCGATAGTATTATTGTTGCGCCATATCTTGAAGGAACACGTTTTATCGACGTGGGTACTGGACCAGGGCTGCCGGGGATCCCGCTGGCTATCGTACGTCCTGAATCCCATTTCACCTTACTGGACAGCCTTGGCAAACGTGTGCGCTTCCTCCGACAGGTCCAGCATGAGCTAAAACTGGAGAACATCACCCCGGTACAAAGTCGTGTGGAGGAGTTTCCGGCAGAGCCGCCGTTTGATGGCGTGATTAGCCGCGCATTTGCGTCTCTGAATGACATGGTGAGCTGGTGCCATCATTTACCCGCAGAAAACGGACACTTCTATGCGCTCAAAGGTTTAGCGCAGGAAGAGGAAATGGCAAATCTACCGGAAGGGTACGTCATTAATGACGTTTTTGAACTGCATGTTCCTCAGTTGGAAGGGGAGCGTCACCTGGTGGTGATTCAGCCAAAAATGATTTAATTTTTATCAAAAAATGTGAAAAAAAGATGGGCCGTGCATGTTACAAAAATAAAAGTCACGGCAGGTTATTACTGGACTATCTTTAACCATGATTTCACTATGGTTTTTCTTTCTGTTAACTTTGCCTTGTTACTTTACCGGCAGAATAGTCAACATTGAAAATATCAGGACGCTAAAAATCGTGCTGCTTACGCTTCATACTGATGTTAAATATTTATTATGAATGTCAATAAAAGGTTTTTATTGTATGTGGGATTGTTTTAGAAAGAATGCCCACTTTTTATGTTGAATATCAAACGGATAAATTTTTAAGTTTTATGTACAGAATTAATTCGATTTCACTAAAAATGTCTATTATGTGATCTGATGCACGCTTTAATTGCCGTGTTTTCGCGTTATTTGCAGTTTTGCATGACTGCTCACAGATCGGTGAAATGCATGAAAAGTTGTCTGTCGGAAAATAATTAAACATTTATTCACTATTTTGCTACTTATTGTTTGAAATCACGGGGCGTCACCGTATAATTTGTCCGCTTTTTGATGCTTGACTCTTCGTCTTAAAGGACGTTTTATACGACACGCGACATACCTCGAAGGGAGCAGGAGTAAAAACGTGATGTCAGTGTCGCTCTTGAGTCGAAACGTTGCTCGTAAGCTTCTGTTTATTCAGTTACTGGCAGTAATAGCAAGTGGACTGCTGTTCAGCCTCAAAGACCCTTTCTGGGGCATCTCCGCCGTTAGCGGAGGTTTGGCGGTTATTTTGCCAAACATGATATTTATGATTTTTGCCTGGCGTCATCAGGCGCATACACCAGCTAAAGGCCGAGTGGCCTGGACCTTCGCCTTCGGTGAAGCTTTTAAGGTGTTGCTGACCTTCGCCCTTCTGGCGGTGGCGCTGGCGGTTTTCAAAGTGGTGTTTTTGCCGCTGATAGTGACGTGGGTTTTGGTGCTGGTGGTACAAATTCTGGCGCCAGCTGTAATTAACAACAAAGGGTAAAAGGCATCATGGCTTCAGAAAATATGACGCCGCAGGAATACATAGGACACCATCTGAACAACCTTCAGCTGGACCTGCGTACTTTCTCGCTGGTGGATCCGCATAACCCCCCGGCCACCTTCTGGACGCTCAACATTGACTCCATGTTCTTCTCGGTGGTGCTCGGTCTGTTGTTCCTGCTGATGTTCCGCAGCGTAGCCAAAAAGGCAACCAGCGGCGTACCAGGGAAATTCCAGACCTTTATCGAGATGATCATCGGCTTCGTCCATGGCAGCGTTAAAGATATGTATCATGGCAAGAGCAAGGTTATTGCTCCGCTGGCCCTCACCGTGTTCGTTTGGGTATTCCTGATGAACCTGATGGACCTGCTGCCAATCGACCTGTTGCCATACATCGGTGAACACATTTTCGGCCTGCCTGCACTGCGTGTGGTTCCGTCTGCTGACGTAAACATCACCCTGTCGATGGCGCTTGGCGTGTTTATCCTGATTCTTTTCTACAGCATCAAAATGAAAGGCGTAGGCGGGTTCGTTAAAGAGCTGACCCTGCAGCCGTTCAATCACTGGGCGTTCATTCCTGTCAACTTAATCCTTGAAGGGGTAAGCCTGCTGTCTAAACCAGTATCTCTGGGTCTGCGACTGTTCGGCAACATGTATGCCGGTGAGCTGATTTTCATTCTGATTGCTGGTCTGTTGCCGTGGTGGTCACAGTGGATTCTGAATGTGCCGTGGGCCATTTTCCACATCCTGATTATTACGCTGCAAGCCTTCATCTTCATGGTTCTGACGATCGTCTATCTATCGATGGCATCTGAAGAGCATTGATTTTTACCAACATACTACGTTTTAACTGAAACAAACTGGAGACTGTCATGGAAAACCTGAATATGGATCTGCTGTACATGGCTGCCGCTGTGATGATGGGTCTGGCGGCAATCGGTGCTGCGATCGGTATCGGCATCCTCGGGGGTAAATTCCTGGAAGGCGCAGCGCGTCAACCGGATCTGATTCCTCTGCTGCGTACTCAGTTCTTTATCGTTATGGGTCTGGTGGATGCTATCCCGATGATCGCTGTAGGTCTGGGTCTGTACGTGATGTTCGCCGTCGCGTAGTAAGTTGTTCGAAAGAAACCTAAGCCACAGAGTAATTTTTTAAGAGGTATTGTGCTGTGAACATGAACGCAACAATCCTCGGCCAGGCCATCGCGTTTGTTATCTTCGTATGGTTCTGCATGAAGTATGTATGGCCGCCGTTAATGGCTGCCATCGAAAAGCGCCAGAAAGAAATTTCTGACGGTTTAGCTTCTGCAGAACGCGCTAAGAAAGATTTGGACCTTGCACAGGCCAACGCGACCGACCAGCTGAAAAAAGCGAAAGCGGAAGCCCAGGTAATCATTGAGCAAGCGAACAAGCGTCGCTCTCAGATCCTGGACGAAGCAAAAGCTGAAGCAGAACAGGAACGCACCAAAATCGTCGCACAGGCGCAGGCTGAAATCGATGCCGAACGTAAACGTGCTCGTGAGGAGCTGCGTAAGCAGGTCGCTATCCTGGCTGTTGCTGGCGCCGAGAAGATCATCGAACGTTCCGTGGATGAAGCTGCTAACAGCGACATCGTGGATAAACTTGTCGCTGAACTGTAAGGAGGGAGGGGCTGATGTCTGAATTTGTAACGGTAGCTCGCCCCTACGCCAAAGCAGCTTTTGACTTTGCCGTCGAACACAACAGTGTTGAACGCTGGCAGGATATGCTGGCGTTTGTCGCTGAAGTGACTAAAAACGAACAAATGGCAGAGCTACTCTCTGGTGCACTTGCACCGGAAACGCTCTCTGATGCGTTTATCGCGGTTTGTGGTGAGCAACTGGACGAAAATGGTCAAAACCTGATTCGGGTAATGGCTGAAAATGGTCGTCTGAAAGCGCTCCCTGATGTTCTTGAGCAGTTCATTCACCTGCGCGCTGCCAGTGAGGCAACCGCAGAGGTAGAAGTTATTTCTGCCAATAAAATGAGTGAAGAACAGCTTGCGAAAATCGCCAGCGCGATGGAAAAACGTCTGTCACGCAAAGTTAAGCTGAATTGCAAAATCGATAAGTCTGTAATGGCAGGCGTAATCATCCGTTCGGGTGATATGGTCATTGATGGCAGCGTACGCGGCCGTCTTGAGCGCCTTGCAGACGTCTTGCAGTCTTAAGGGGACTGGAGCATGCAACTGAATTCCACCGAAATCAGCGAACTGATCAAGCAGCGCATTGCTCAGTTCAATGTTGTGAGCGAGGCTCATAACGAAGGTACTATCGTTTCTGTTAGTGACGGTGTTATCCGTATTCACGGTCTTGCCGACTGTATGCAGGGTGAGATGATCGCTCTGCCGGGTAACCGTTACGCAATCGCACTGAACCTGGAGCGCGACTCCGTAGGTGCAGTTGTGATGGGTCCGTACGCTGACCTCGCCGAAGGCATGAAGGTCAAATGTACTGGCCGTATCCTTGAAGTACCGGTTGGCCGTGGCCTGCTGGGCCGTGTGGTTAACACCCTGGGTGCACCGATTGATGGTAAAGGTCCGCTGGAGCACGACGGCTTCTCCGCCGTTGAAGCTATCGCTCCGGGCGTAATCGAACGTCAGTCCGTCGATCAGCCTGTACAGACCGGTTATAAATCCGTTGATGCCATGATCCCAATCGGTCGTGGCCAGCGTGAACTGATCATCGGCGACCGTCAGACCGGTAAAACCGCTCTGGCCATCGACGCCATCATCAACCAGCGTGATTCCGGCATCAAGTGCGTCTATGTGGCCATCGGCCAGAAAGCGTCCACTATTTCTAACGTGGTACGCAAACTGGAAGAACACGGCGCGCTCGCGAACACCATTGTTGTGGTTGCAACCGCATCTGAATCTGCTGCGCTGCAATATCTGGCACCGTATGCCGGTTGCGCAATGGGTGAATACTTCCGCGACCGCGGCGAAGATGCGCTGATCATTTATGATGACCTGTCTAAACAGGCCGTTGCTTACCGTCAGATCTCCCTGCTGCTCCGCCGTCCGCCTGGACGTGAAGCATTCCCGGGCGACGTATTCTACCTCCACTCTCGTCTGCTGGAGCGTGCTGCACGTGTTAACGTCGAATACGTTGAAGCTTTCACCAAAGGTGAAGTGAAAGGTAAAACCGGTTCTCTGACTGCGCTGCCGATTATCGAAACCCAGGCGGGTGACGTTTCTGCGTTCGTTCCGACCAACGTAATTTCCATTACCGATGGTCAGATCTTCCTGGAAACCAACCTGTTCAACTCCGGTATTCGTCCTGCGGTTAACCCAGGTATCTCCGTATCCCGTGTTGGTGGTGCAGCCCAGACCAAGATCATGAAGAAACTGTCCGGTGGTATTCGTACCGCGCTGGCGCAGTATCGCGAACTGGCGGCGTTCTCCCAGTTTGCCTCTGACCTTGACGATGCAACCCGTAAGCAGCTGGACCATGGTCAGAAAGTGACTGAACTGCTGAAACAGAAACAGTATGCGCCGATGTCCGTTGCGCAGCAGTCTCTGGTTCTGTTCGCCGCAGAACGTGGTTATCTGGCGGATGTAGAGCTGGCGAAAATCGGTAGCTTCGAAGCTGCTCTGCTGGCTTATGTCGACCGTGATCACGCTCCGTTGATGCAAGAGATCAACCAGTCCGGTGGCTATAACGACGAAATCGAAGGCAAGCTGAAAGGCATCCTCGATTCCTTCAAAGCAACCCAATCCTGGTAAAGTCTGGCGGCTTGCTTTAGGGCAGGCCGCAAGGCATTGAGGAGAAGCTCATGGCCGGCGCAAAAGAGATACGTAGTAAGATCGCAAGCGTCCAGAACACGCAAAAGATCACTAAAGCGATGGAAATGGTCGCCGCTTCCAAAATGCGTAAATCGCAGGAGCGCATGGCGGCCAGCCGTCCTTATGCAGATACCATGCGCAAAGTGATTGGTCACCTTGCGAACGGTAATCTGGAATATAAGCACCCTTACCTGGAAGAACGCGACGTTAAACGCGTGGGCTACCTGGTGGTGTCTACCGACCGTGGTCTGTGTGGTGGCTTGAACATTAACCTGTTCAAAAAGCTGCTGGCGGAAATGAAAGCATGGTCCGATAAAGGCGTTCAGTGCGAACTCGCAATGATCGGCTCTAAGGGCGTGTCGTTCTTTAATTCCGTTAGCGGCAATGTTGTCGCCCAGGTGACCGGTATGGGTGATAACCCATCCCTGTCCGAACTGATCGGTCCGGTAAAAGTGATGTTGCAGGCCTACGATGAAGGCCGTCTGGACAAGCTGTATATTGTCAGCAACAAATTTATTAACACCATGTCTCAGGTTCCAACCATCACTCAGCTGCTGCCGCTACCGGCGTCAGAAGATGATGACTTGAAGCGTAAATCCTGGGATTACCTGTATGAACCCGATCCGAAAGCGCTGCTGGATACCCTGCTGCGTCGTTATGTGGAATCTCAGGTTTATCAGGGCGTGGTAGAAAACCTGGCCAGCGAGCAGGCCGCACGTATGGTGGCGATGAAAGCCGCGACCGACAATGGCGGCAGCCTGATTAAAGAGCTGCAGTTGGTATACAACAAAGCTCGTCAGGCCAGCATTACTCAGGAACTCACCGAGATCGTCGGTGGAGCATCCGCGGTATAACCAGGTTAATTCGTAGAGGATTCAAGATGGCTACTGGAAAAATTGTCCAGGTAATCGGCGCCGTGGTCGACGTCGAATTCCCTCAGGATGCCGTACCGCGCGTGTACGAGGCTCTTGAGGTACAAAATGGTAGTGAGAATCTGGTGCTGGAAGTTCAGCAGCAGCTCGGTGGCGGTATTGTTCGTACCATCGCCATGGGTTCTTCCGACGGTCTGCGTCGTGGTCTGGAAGTCAAAGACCTTGAGCACCCGATCGAAGTCCCGGTAGGTAAAGCAACGCTGGGTCGTATCATGAACGTACTGGGCCAACCGGTAGACATGAAAGGCGACATCGGCGAAGAAGAGCGTTGGGCTATCCACCGCGCAGCACCTTCCTACGAAGAGTTATCAAACTCTCAGGAACTGCTGGAAACCGGCATCAAAGTTATCGACCTGATGTGTCCGTTTGCTAAGGGCGGTAAAGTGGGTCTGTTCGGTGGTGCGGGTGTAGGTAAAACCGTAAACATGATGGAGCTGATCCGTAACATCGCGATCGAGCACTCCGGTTACTCCGTGTTTGCGGGCGTAGGTGAACGTACTCGTGAGGGTAACGACTTCTACCACGAAATGACCGACTCCAACGTTATCGACAAAGTATCCCTGGTGTATGGCCAGATGAACGAGCCGCCGGGAAACCGTCTGCGCGTTGCGCTGACCGGTCTGACCATGGCTGAGAAGTTCCGTGACGAAGGTCGTGACGTACTGCTGTTCGTTGACAACATCTATCGTTACACCCTGGCCGGTACTGAAGTATCCGCACTGCTGGGCCGTATGCCTTCAGCGGTAGGTTACCAGCCGACTCTGGCGGAAGAGATGGGCGTTCTGCAGGAACGTATCACTTCCACCAAAACCGGTTCTATCACTTCCGTACAGGCAGTATACGTACCTGCGGATGACTTGACTGACCCGTCTCCAGCAACCACCTTTGCTCACTTAGATGCAACCGTGGTACTGAGCCGTCAGATCGCATCTCTGGGTATCTACCCGGCAGTTGACCCGCTGGACTCTACCAGCCGTCAGCTGGATCCGCTGGTTGTTGGTCAGGAGCACTACGACACCGCGCGTGGCGTTCAGTCCATCCTGCAGCGTTATCAGGAACTGAAAGACATCATCGCCATCCTGGGTATGGATGAACTGTCTGAAGAAGATAAACTGGTGGTAGCTCGCGCGCGTAAGATTCAGCGCTTCCTGTCCCAGCCGTTCTTCGTGGCGGAAGTATTTACCGGTTCTCCGGGTAAATACGTCTCCCTGAAAGACACCATCCGTGGCTTTAAAGGCATCATGGAAGGCGAATACGATCACCTGCCGGAGCAGGCGTTCTACATGGTCGGTTCTATCGACGAAGCCGTGGAAAAAGCCAAAAAACTTTAACGCCTTAATCGGAGGGTGATATGGCAATGACTTACCACCTGGACGTCGTCAGCGCAGAGAAACAAATGTTCTCTGGTCTGGTCGAGAAAATCCAGGTAACGGGTAGTGAAGGTGAACTGGGTATTTACCCGGGGCACGCGCCGCTGCTCACCGCCATTAAGCCTGGTATGATTCGCATCGTTAAGCAGCACGGTCACGAAGATTTTATCTACCTGTCAGGCGGCATTCTCGAAGTGCAGCCGGGCAGTACGACCGTTCTGGCTGATACGGCAATTCGTGGCCAGGATCTCGACGAAGCGCGAGCTCTGGAAGCGAAACGTAAGGCTGAAGAGCACATTAAGAGCTCTCATGGTGACGTGGATTACGCTCAGGCGTCTGCGGAACTGGCCAAAGCGATCGCTAAACTGCGCGTTATCGAGTTGACCAAAAAAGCGATGTAACACCGGCTTGAAAGTTAAAAAGCCAGTCTGGTTTCCAGGCTGGCTTTTTTTATGGCTTCGTTTCAGAAATATCAAAACTAAAAAGGTAGTTTAAAAATTTTGTGATGAATATCTCATTTTTGTTGATCGATTAAAAAATGAAGCGTAGACTTGTTTTTGTGATGTGAGTCACAAAAATAATTCATCAAAAACGTAATCGCTATCCAGGAAATCATCATGAAACTGCTTAATAAAATCGTCGCTTTCTTCAGTGCTATGAACGTTACCTTCGGTACTTTCAACAACTAAGAATCAAACTCTCCAGACTGCTTTTGCGCTGTACCGCTAACTAAAACGACAACACATGCGGTGTGAAGCAGACAGAAAGTGAAAAGGTCGCCCTGTGGCGACCTTTGTGTTTTCTAGTTGCGGCTGAGGAAATTACCGGTCTCAAAGCTCCCATCGGCATTACGCATCAGAGGGTCCGGTAGGGCAAGACTCTGGTAGTCGGCGCTGTTAATGTTTTTCCCCTGAGCGTTGATGCTTCTGCCGCCGTGGATAAAGTAGTTGCTATCATCAATATTCCCGACAACGGCATCGTCATATTTCCCCGGCTGGCTGCGTAGCGAAAGGTTATCGCTGAAAGAACCCTGCGTTTCCGGCGCACCGTACGGGCTTGGACGGAAGATATAGTTAAAGCGCTGGTTATCTACCGCTACGTTGTTTACCACCAGCAGCTTACCGGGATTGAAGTTATCGGTGAAACCGTCCAGGTGGTTACCGATGGCGATACTGTTACGCACCTCATGGGCTACCGGCTGCCCTTCTCCACCAAGCTTGAAACCGTTGCTGGTATTATTGCGGGCAATTGAATTCTCGATCACCACAACGCCGTTAGCGCCATCTTCAATCTTATTGAACAGGTCGAATCCGTCATCGATATTATCGTGCGAATAGCAGCCTTCCAGACGGTTACCCTCCCCTACGCGCATTTTCACCGCGAAACCATCGGCGTTAATTTTGCCCGGATCTTCATTACTATAGGATTCTGAATTCACGACCCGGTTATAGCTGGCCCACAGCGAGCGCCCAACATCCGCCGGGGAGGAAATTTGAATGCCGGTATCATCGTTATGATAAGCGGTAACGTTCTCAATCAGATTATGGCTACCCTGTATGCGCAGGCTCTTATCCGTAATCTCTACTCCATCGATATGCCAGTAGCTGGCATCCAGCAGTAGCCCGTGTATTACCGCTTTACCGGCGGCTTTCAGGGTCTTGGTTTTGTCTTTCAGACCGCTGGCGCTCAGAGGGATGACGATTTGCGGGTAGTCTCCGGCGGCTAATATAATTTCCCCGCCAGCAGGTACGAGCTCGACGGCGGAGGCTAAATCCAACGGCGACTCTGCCGTGCCTTTGGTCTGCGTTTGCCCCTCAGGTGCAGCATAGAGCGTATTGCCTGTGATATTGGCACTCTGTTCCACTGTCAGCATCTGGGTCAGCGTTTTTGCGCTGGTGGTCGGCGTAAAGGTAACTTCGAACGTGCTTTTATCTTTCAGAACGGCAGGCTGGGTAAACATCTCACCGGCTTTCACGGTTTTATCCTGCCCGATCACCTCTTCATTCTGGCGAATGGTGATGCGCCCGTCACTATTGGTACGCGCCTGTAGGATGTACGTTTCGTCCTGGCTTTTTGTTCCCGAGGCAATTTGCATGACCGGCGGCCAGCTTTTAGCGATGTACGGCGCAGAAGGGACAGTATTTGCCGCTGACGTGGTGAGCGAGGCGTTGCTGACGGTGATTTTAGCGTTACGAGAAGCAAAAAAACCAACGTAGTAATGTTCCTTATCCTGCTGAGCGATCAGGTCAGCGTGAGGAACCTGCTGACTAACCCAATCATTGCTGCCTGTTGCTGCCCATGAGGTAATAAATCCGTCATTGGTGCGCTCCAGCTTGAGCTGAAAAGTTGGGGTTTGCTGTAAATCGATTTTCTCTTTGTAGCTCTGGCGCTGTATCGATGCGCCCGCGTTACCCCATGGCTGGGTAATCCCTTCCCGGCTGATAGCCTGCAGCTTGATATGCGAGTGATCTTTTTTATCCTGCGTCATAATGGCGTTCATCAGCATATTGGATGCCGCAGGAAACTCTTCGTAGCCGACCTTGAGCGGCTGTTGACGCGCATTGCCTATTACATCGCGGACCAGCAGCCCTGCGCCTTCCTGCGCTGCCGGACGAGCACCATTTTCCGGGCCAAACTGATTGACGGTCACCGTTGCCTGCAGGATAAAATTCTGGTTAGTCGGTAGTTCGGTATAAAAGAAGGTCAACCCGTCATGGGAGTTGGCAATTTTACCGCCGCGGCTTTCGATAGTAATGGGCTGACTAAGATCGGCGGCGTCTTGCGGCGTCAGCTTTTTGCCCGCGATGGTGACATCATTGACGCCAATCTTTTCCGGCAGAACGTTAGAGGAAAAGTTGCTGTCTGTGGATTGCCCAAAGGAGATTGCCCGCCACTGATGGCCTTCGTTGGCCTGTAGCGGTAGCGCGATCATCGAACTGCAAAGGGTTAATGTCAAAGGTATTTTGTTATTCATTCTTTTCTCCTGGGTAATTATTAAGCGGCATTATCAGGAAAATGAAATGATGTTTCTATTTATTGCGTCACAATTAATGAATATTAAAACCGCGTTTTATTTTGTTGTTTTTCTTTATTCAGGTGTCAAAAAAACAGTAAAAGCAGAGAGATAGCCGGTATAACTGCTAGCTAAAATGATTTTTTTGCACTAAACGGGTTTGCGCTGGCTAAAAATAGCGCCCTAAAATGGTGTATAGCGTAAAGCCTGTGCGTTTTATCTTCGTCTCGTTTCATGATGAAAAATATGTAGATATTTCAACGTGAAAGGATTTTACTTTTCGTTCCAACAGCAGTCAGGATGCGTATGTCAAACAGTCCGATGAGCGTGGTTATTCTTGCCGCAGGCAAAGGTACCCGCATGTATTCCGATCTTCCCAAAGTGCTGCATTCGCTGGCTGGAAAGCCAATGGTGCAGCATGTCATTGATGTAGCTAAAGATTTAGGTGCATCTGCCGTGCATCTGGTTTACGGGCACGGCGGCGATCTGCTCCGCCAGACGCTGCATGAAGATAATCTTAACTGGGTCTTACAGGCCGAACAGCTTGGTACCGGTCATGCCATGCAGCAGGCGGCGCCGTTCTTCAGCGACGATGAAGATATCCTGATGCTGTACGGCGACGTACCGTTGATTTCCGTTGAAACATTAAAACGGCTGCGAGAAGCGAAACCGCAGGGCGGTATCGGTCTGTTGACGGTTAAGCTCGACGATCCGACCGGCTATGGTCGCATTACGCGTGATAACGGCGCGGTGACGGGGATTGTTGAGCACAAAGATGCCAGCGAAGAGCAGCGCCAGATTAAGGAAATTAATACCGGGATCCTGGTCGCTAACGGTGCGGATCTGAAACGCTGGCTGGCTAAGCTGACCAATAACAACGTCCAGGGTGAATACTACATCACCGATATTATCGCCATGGCCTACGAAGAAGGTCGTGAAATTGCGGCTGTTCATCCTCAGCGGTTAAGTGAAGTGGAAGGCGTGAATAACCGCCTGCAGTTATCTCGTCTCGAGCGCGTCTGGCAGGCCGAACAGGCAGAAAAGCTGCTGCTGGCGGGCGTCATGCTGCGCGATCCGGCGCGTTTTGACTTACGCGGTGTGCTGAAACACGGGCGCGATGTCGAAATTGATACTAACGTTATCCTCGAGGGTAACGTGGTGCTGGGCAATCGGGTGACGATTGGTACCGGCTGCGTTATCAAGAACAGCGTCATTGGTGATGACTGCGAGATCAGTCCCTATACGGTGGTGGAGGATGCTCATCTGGAAGCCGCTTGCACCATCGGGCCGTTCGCGCGTTTACGTCCGGGCGCTGAGCTTCTGGAAGGTGCGCATGTCGGCAACTTTGTCGAAATTAAAAAGGCGCGTCTGGGTAAAGGCTCTAAGGCCGGCCATTTGTCCTACCTTGGCGATGCTGAGATTGGCGACAACGTTAATATCGGTGCGGGCACCATCACCTGTAACTATGATGGCGCAAATAAGCACAAAACGGTGATTGGCGATGACGTGTTCGTTGGCTCTGATAGCCAACTGGTCGCTCCGGTAACCGTAGGCAAAGGCGTGACCATTGCCGCAGGAACAACGGTAACGCGTAATGTTGCCGATAACGAACTCGTTTTAAGCCGCGTGCCGCAGGTCCATAAACAGGGCTGGCAGCGTCCGGTGAAGAAAAAGTAACGCTATTTCTCTTTCGCCCTTATTGGGGAGAAGGAGCGGGGTGAGGGGATAATATAATCCTCCCCCCACGGCAGTAACCATAAAAATAACCCCACTCTCTACAAGGCTCGGGGCGCCCGACCAGGGCATTAGCCAAAAGATTTCACACTGTAGCAAGGCGGCAAACTTGAGAGTCTACGGGAGCTTACTGAAGTAAGTGACCGTAGTGAGCAAGTGCAGCCAACGCAGAAACAGTGTGAAAGACGAAGGCTAAACAGGTTGACCGACAACGACAGGCTTAATGCCAAAATCGGAATTAAAAACTATGTGTGGAATTGTTGGCGCAGTCGCGCAGCGTGATATTGCTGAAATCCTTCTTGAAGGTTTACGTCGTCTGGAATACCGCGGTTATGACTCCGCTGGTCTGGCGGTCGTTGACAACGAAGGTCATATGAACCGCGTTCGTCGCCTCGGGAAAGTACAGATACTGGCTCAGGCGGTAGAAGAACATCCTTTACACGGCGGTACCGGCATTGCCCATACCCGCTGGGCGACGCACGGTGAGCCATCTGAAGGTAACGCGCATCCGCATGTTTCTGACCATATTGTGGTGGTGCATAACGGGATCATCGAAAACCATGAGCCGCTGCGCGAGCTGTTGCAGTCCCGGGGCTACGTTTTTGTCTCCGAGACGGACACCGAAGTTATTGCTCACCTGGTGCACTGGGAACTGGAACAGGGCGGCACCCTACGTGATGCCGTTCTGCGTACCATCCCGCAACTGCGAGGCGCTTACGGTACCGTGATCATGGATACCCGCGATCCGGGTACGCTGCTGGCCGCTCGTTCAGGAAGCCCGTTGGTGATTGGCCTGGGTATGGGTGAAAACTTCATTGCCTCCGATCAGCTGGCGCTACTGCCGGTTACCCGCCGTTTTATCTTCCTTGAAGAGGGTGATATCGCGGAAGTGACCCGCCGCTCGGTTTCTATTTTTGATAAATCGGGTGCAGAAGTGCAGCGTCCGGATATTGAATCCAATCTGCAATACGATGCTGGCGATAAGGGTATCTATCGTCACTATATGCAGAAAGAGATTTACGAGCAGCCGAATGCTATCAAAAACACCCTTTCCGGGCGTATTAGCCATGGTGAGGTTGATCTGAGTGAGCTGGGCCCGAATGCCAACGAGCTGCTGTCTCAGGTTGAGCATATTCAAATTATCGCCTGCGGAACCTCCTATAACTCAGGTATGGTTTCCCGCTACTGGTTTGAGTCACTGGCCGGCGTGCCGTGCGATGTTGAAATTGCCTCAGAGTTCCGCTATCGCAAATCGGCCGTGCGTCGCAACAGTCTGATGATCACCCTCTCTCAGTCTGGTGAGACGGCGGATACGCTGGCTGGTCTGCGCCTGTCGAAAGCGCTGGGTTATCTGGGTTCGCTGGCGATTTGTAACGTGCCTGGTTCATCTCTGGTGCGTGAGTCCGATCTGGCGATGATGACCAATGCTGGAACGGAAATCGGCGTCGCCTCGACCAAAGCGTTCACTACGCAGCTGACAGTTCTGCTGATGCTGGTGGCGAAACTGGCTCGTCTGAAAGGTCAGGATGCCGCTATCGAACATGATATCGTGCATGGTCTGCAGGCGTTGCCGAGCCGCATTGAACAGGTTCTCTCCCAGGATAAACGCATTGAAGCGCTGGCTGAGAATTTCTCGGACAAACACCACGCGCTGTTCCTGGGCCGTGGCGATCAGTATCCCATCGCTCTGGAAGGGGCGCTGAAGCTAAAAGAGATCTCCTACATTCATGCTGAAGCCTATGCTGCTGGTGAGCTGAAGCATGGCCCGCTGGCGCTGATTGATGCGGATATGCCGGTTATCGTGGTTGCGCCGAACAACGAGCTGCTGGAAAAACTGAAATCCAACATTGAAGAGGTTCGCGCCCGCGGTGGCCAGCTATACGTCTTCGCCGATGGTGATGCTGGTTTTAACAGCAGCGACAATATGCACATCATTGAGATGCCGCATGTTGAAGAGGTTATTGCGCCTATCTTCTACACCGTACCGCTGCAGCTGCTGGCGTATCACGTCGCACTGATTAAAGGGACTGACGTCGACCAGCCGCGTAACCTGGCGAAATCGGTTACCGTGGAATAACGATTTCTACATCATCAACAGGGCTGCCGTCTGGCGGCCCTTTTTCTTTTCTGATGGAACGTTTTTTAAACTGTTGGCTAATGAATGCATTCCACCAGTTTTATGACAGACTGTCATCTTTAACTCCGATTTTTACTGTCATAAAAATAAAATTTTCCGGCAAGCTTTTCATCATTATCTTAAATAACATAATGATTTATATCGTATTTATTTATCTGGAATTCACATCTTTTTGTGTGTCATAAAACTGTAATAATTCGTACATTTTACTGTCACCTGTTTGTCCTATTTTGCTCACCATAGCTTCGAAACAATGGTTTACGAATCCAGCAGGAGACATTATGAACGTTATGCGTACCACCGTCGCAACAGTTGTCGCCGCGACCTTATCGATGAGCGCTTTCTCTGCTTTTGCAGCAGCAAGCCTGACTGGCGCAGGTGCAACTTTTCCTGCGCCGGTGTATGCCAAATGGGCTGATACCTATCAGAAAGAGACTGGTAACAAAGTAAACTACCAGGGTATCGGCTCCTCTGGTGGCGTAAAACAAATTACCGCTAACACCGTAGACTTCGGTGCTTCTGATGCTCCTCTGGCTGATGACAAACTGGCTCAGGAAGGCCTGTTCCAGTTCCCGACCGTTATCGGCGGCGTGGTGCTGGCGATTAACCTGCCGGGCGTGAAATCCGGTGAGCTGGTGCTCGACGGTAAAACGCTGGGTGATATCTACCTGGGTAAAATCAAAAAATGGGATGACGCCGCGATTGCTAAGCTCAACCCTGGTATGAAGCTGCCTTCTCAGAATATCGCGGTGGTTCGTCGCGCTGATGGTTCCGGTACTTCCTTCGTTTTCACCAGCTACCTGGCGAAAGTGAACGAAGAGTGGAAATCTAAAATTGGCGCAGGTTCTACCGTAAACTGGCCGACCGGTCTGGGCGGCAAGGGCAACGACGGCATCGCCGCTTTCGTTCAGCGTCTGCCTGGCTCTATCGGCTACGTTGAGTATGCCTACGCTAAACAGAATAACCTGGCTTACACCAAGCTGCTGTCCGCTGACGGCAAGCCGGTTAGCCCGACTGAAGATAACTTTGCTAACGCCGCGAAAGAAATCGACTGGAGCAAATCCTTCGCACAGGATCTGACTAACCAGAAAGGCGACAACGCATGGCCAATCACCTCAACCACCTTCATCCTGGTTCACAAGGCTTCTAGCAAGCCAGAGCAGACCGCTGAAGTGCTGAAGTTCTTCGACTGGGCGTATAAAAACGGCGGTAAAGAAGCTAATGCACTGGACTACGCGACTCTGCCGGAAAGCGTTGTTGAGCAGATTCGCGCAGCATGGAAGACCAACGTGAAAGACAGCAGCGGTAAAGCGCTGTACTAACACGATATTTTTGACGAAGATGGCGGGTGCGTTCACGTTACCCGCCCTACGGTTGAAACTGTAGGCCCGGGAGCGATTCGCCACCGGGCATTTATTCGAATAAGCATTAATACGTAAAGAGTAACCTATGGCTGCAACCAAGCCGGCATTCAACCCTCCGGGGAAAAAGGGTGACATAATTTTCAGCGTGCTGGTAAAACTGGCGGCGCTGATTGTGCTATTGATGCTTGGCGGCATCATCGTCTCCCTTATCATCTCTTCCTGGCCAAGCATTGAGAAATTTGGCTTTGCCTTCCTGTGGACCAAAGAGTGGGATGCGCCGAACCAGATTTTCGGTGCCCTCGTACCTATTTACGGGACGCTGGTAACTTCATTTATCGCGCTGCTGATCGCCGTACCGGTGAGTTTCGGTATCGCACTGTTTCTGACGGAACTGTCGCCAGCCTGGCTGAAGCGCCCGCTGGGTATTGCCATTGAACTTCTGGCGGCGATCCCCAGTATCGTTTACGGCATGTGGGGCCTGTTTATTTTCGCCCCGCTATTTGCGACTTACTTCCAGGAGCCGGTTGGCAACGTCCTGTCGACCATTCCGTTCGTTGGCGCGCTCTTTGCGGGCCCGGCGTTTGGTATCGGCATTCTGGCGGCTGGCGTCATTCTGGCTATCATGATCATTCCTTATATCGCTGCCGTTATGCGTGACGTTTTTGAACAGACGCCGGTGATGATGAAAGAGTCCGCTTACGGTATCGGCTGTACGACGTGGGAAGTTATCTGGCGTATCGTTCTGCCCTTTACCAAAAACGGCGTTATCGGCGGGGTGATGCTCGGTCTGGGACGTGCGCTGGGGGAAACCATGGCGGTGACCTTTATTATCGGCAACACCTACCAGCTCGATAGCGCCTCGCTGTTTATGCCGGGCAACAGTATCACCTCCGCGCTGGCGAATGAATTTGCCGAAGCGGAAACCGGTCTGCACGTTGCCGCATTAATGGAGCTGGGCCTGATTCTGTTTGTGATCACCTTTATTGTTCTGGCTGCCTCGAAGTTCATGATTATGCGCCTGGCTAAGAATGAGGGGGCTCGCTAATGGCGACGATTGAATTGCAAACTACTGCTGAACTGGCGGAATCTCGCCGTAAAATGCAAGCAAAACGCCGCATGAAAAACCGTCTCGCCCTGACGTTATCGATGGCGACGATGGCATTTGGTCTGTTCTGGCTTATCTGGATCCTGATGTCCACCGTTACTCGCGGTATCGACGGCATGAGCCTGGCGCTGTTTACTGAAATGACGCCGCCGCCGAATACGGCGGGTGGCGGTCTGGCGAATGCCCTGGCGGGCAGCGGCCTGTTAATCCTGTGGTCGACGGTTATCGGTACGCCGCTGGGCATTATGGCGGGGATTTATCTGGCGGAATATGGCCGTAAATCCTGGCTGGCTGAAATTATTCGCTTTATTAACGATATCCTGCTTTCTGCACCTTCGATTGTTGTCGGTCTGTTTGTCTACACCATCGTGGTGGCACAGATGCAGCACTTCTCCGGCTGGGCAGGCGTGATTGCGCTGGCGCTGCTGCAGGTGCCTATCGTTATTCGTACCACGGAAAACATGCTGAAGCTGGTGCCTGACAGTCTGCGTGAAGCGGCTTATGCGCTGGGGACGCCGAAGTGGCGCATGATTTCCGCTATCACCCTGAAAGCATCGGTATCCGGCATTATGACCGGTATCCTGCTGGCCATCGCCCGTATCGCCGGGGAAACGGCACCGCTGCTGTTTACTGCGCTCTCCAACCAGTTCTGGAGCACCGATATGATGCAGCCGATCGCTAACCTGCCGGTGACCATTTTCAAATTTGCCATGAGTCCGTTTGCGGAGTGGCAGCAACTGGCATGGGCCGGGGTATTGATTATCACCCTGTGCGTATTGCTGCTGAACATTCTGGCGCGCGTTATTTTCGCGAAGAATAAACACGGTTAATTTTTGCGGCGCGGCGAAATGCGGCGCTGAATGAGGAAGAGAACGAGATGAGTATGGTGAATGCAACCCCGGGTAAGCTTTCAGTTCGTAACCTGAACTTCTACTACGGAAAATTCCATGCCCTGAAAAACATCAACCTGGATATCACTAAAAACCAGGTCACGGCGTTTATCGGTCCGTCAGGCTGCGGTAAATCCACGCTGCTGCGTACGTTCAACAAGATGTTTGAGCTGTACCCGGAGCAGCGCGCGGAAGGCGAAATTCTGCTGGATGGCGATAATATTCTGACCAACACCCAGGATATCGCCCTGCTGCGTGCGAAAGTCGGCATGGTATTCCAGAAACCGACGCCATTCCCGATGTCTATCTATGACAACATTGCTTTTGGCGTACGTCTGTTTGAAAAACTGTCCCGCGCGGATATGGACGAGCGCGTTCAGTGGGCTTTGACCAAAGCCGCATTGTGGAATGAAACCAAAGATAAACTGCATCAGAGCGGATATTCTCTCTCCGGTGGTCAGCAGCAGCGCCTGTGCATTGCGCGCGGTATCGCGATTCGTCCGGAAGTTCTGCTGCTGGATGAGCCTTGCTCAGCGCTGGACCCGATTTCAACTGGGCGTATTGAAGAGCTGATCACCGAGTTGAAACAGGATTACACCGTCGTTATCGTGACCCACAACATGCAGCAGGCTGCGCGTTGTTCCGACCATACGGCGTTTATGTATCTTGGCGAGCTAATTGAATTCAGTAACACGGACGATCTGTTTACCAAACCCGCTAAGAAGCAGACTGAAGACTACATTACTGGCCGCTACGGTTGATTGCCCTTCTGCTTTCAGGCTCTAACCTATTGGGCAATCAGGAGACACCATGGACAACCTAAATCTTAACAAACATATTTCCGGCCAGTTCAACGCTGAACTGGAGTATATCCGCACTCAGGTCATGACCATGGGTGGGTTGGTGGAGCAGCAGCTTTCTGATGCAATCACCGCGATGCATAACCAGGACAGCGAGCTGGCGAAGCGCGTCATTGATGGCGACAAGCAGGTTAATATGATGGAAGTGGCGATCGATGAAGCTTGCGTGCGCATCATTGCCAAACGTCAGCCGACCGCCAGCGACCTGCGCCTGGTGATGGCAATTATCAAAACCATCGCCGAGCTGGAACGTATCGGCGATGTGGCGGATAAAATTTGCCGCACTGCGCTGGAAAAATTCTCCCAACAGCATCAGCCGCTGCTGGTAAGCCTGGAATCGTTGGGTCGTCATACCGTACAGATGCTGCATGATGTACTGGATGCCTTCGCGCGTATGGACCTTGATGAAGCAGTACGTATTTACCGCGAAGATAAGAAAGTCGACCAGGAATATGAAGGCATCGTGCGTCAGTTGATGACCTATATGATGGAAGACTCCCGTACAATTCCAAGCGTGCTGACTGCCCTGTTCTGCGCTCGTTCGATTGAGCGTATTGGCGACCGCTGTCAGAATATCTGCGAGTATATTTTCTACTTCGTTAAAGGTCAGGATTTCCGTCACGTTGGTGGCGACGAACTGGATAAACTACTGGCAGGTAAAGATCCTAAAGAGTGATAAATCACATAAACTAATTCTGATAGATGGATTTATCAGGATTGATTATGATTTGTGGCCCGCTTGTTTTCATTAAGTAAACCAGGTGAGATTTTCGTCACAAATAATAATTTCATTAATTGTGATTTCATTTTTGAAGCGTAACAATACGTTGCATTAGTCGAGTGACTTGTCGTTACAAGGCTCGAATTAAAAAACTCTGGATTGTTACTGCGAAAGCAGGCAAAACCTGATATCACCATTTACTCGGTGATATCAGGTTTTTTTTTGCAAAATAGTCCACATTCAGCTTGATATTGGGGTTGTTACCGCCGTGCGGGCAAAACCTGAAGCAAATGACTTCTGTTTTATACAGGTGATTTGCTTCAGGTTTTTTTTTGATTCAATGCAGGGATGTTTGAGGGGAAACCATGAAGGCATTAGCCGAAAAAATAATTGCCGGCGTCGGTGGGCGGGACAACATCATTAGCCTGATGCACTGTGCAACACGTTTACGTTTCAAGCTTCACGACCGTAGTAAAGCTCAGGCTGAGATGCTTAAGAATACTGCAGGCATTATTATGGTTGTTGAAAGCGGCGGCCAGTTTCAGGTTGTTATCGGTAATCACGTTGCTGATATGTTTAATGTTATTAATGGATTGATTGGGGTAATCAACAAAGACGAGAGTGTAAAAAAAGATGAGGATAAAGATAATATATTCAATAAACTCATCTATATTATCTCCGGGATATTTACGCCATTTATCGGGCTGATGGCTGCCACCGGTATTTTAAAGGGTATGCTGGCACTATCACTCGTTTGCGGATGGACAACCGAGCAGAGCGGTACTTATTTGCTGATGTTCAGCGTGAGTGACGCACTATTTTATTTCTTCCCTATTATTCTTGGTTATACGGCAGGGCAGCGGTTTGGCTGTAACCCATTTATCACCATGGTAATTGGCGGGGCGCTGACTCATCCTTTAATTTTGCAGGCTTTTGAAAAAGCGCAAAGTCCGGATAATCCCGTTCTGCACTTTCTTGGGATGCCGATAACATTTATTAATTACACGTCATCTGTTATTCCTATCATCTTCTCCGCCTGGCTATGTAGCCTGCTGGAGAAAAGATTGAATCGTTGGTTGCCTTCGGCTATCAAAAACTTTTTTTCTCCGCTTATTTGTCTGGTGGTCATTACGCCGCTGACCTTTTTGGTTATCGGTCCTGTTTCTACCTGGCTGAGTGAAATGCTGGCGCTGGCCTACCAGTTCCTCTATAACACGGCGCCCTGGTTAGCCGGTGCGGTGATGGGGGGATTATGGCAGGTATTCGTGATGTTTGGCTTACACTGGGGCCTGGTACCTTTATGTATCAATAACTTCACGGTACTGGGTTATGACACGATGCTGCCGCTAATGACGCCTGCGATTCTGGCGCAGGTAGGCGCCGCGCTGGCTATTTTTATCAGCGAACGCGATGCACAGAAAAAAGTGGTCGCAGGATTGGCTTCATTAACCGGACTTTTTGGGATTACTGAACCGGCCGTTTACGGCGTTAACTTACCACGTCGTTATCCGTTTATTGTCGCCTGCATAAGCGGCGGTATGGGTGCTGCAATAGTCGGTTTTGCACAGACGAAAGTTTACTCTTTTGGCGTTCCGAGTATTTTTACTTTTATGCAAACCATTCCGCCGACCGGTGTTGATTACACCGTCTGGGCCTGCATTATTGGTAGCTTTCTGGCGATGGGGTTGGCTTTTCTTGGTACGCTACTGTTTGGTCTTTTTGGCAAGAAAAATAGCCAACTACAGCCTGAAGCTCCGGTCGTTGAACAGAATCATCACCCCTTGCATAAGATAGAAACCATCGTTTCACCGATGACTGGAACGATTGTGGCTCTGGATCAAGTGCCCGATAACACTTTCGCCAGCGGTTTATTAGGTAAAGGTGTTGCAATTTTACCTGATGATGGTGTCGTATATTCCCCGGTATCAGGATGCGTGGTTTCGTTATTTGAGACGCTTCATGCCATTGGCATTAAATCTAATGATGGTGCGGAGATACTTATTCATATAGGTATTGATACCGTCAAACTTAACGGGCAATACTTTACTTCTCATATTAACGTGGGTGATAAAATATCCGTTGGCGACTTGCTTATCTCTTTTGATGTTGAAGCGATATCTTCTGCGGGTTTTAATCTGACCACACCAATATTGATAAATAATAGTGATGATTTTATTGATGTGTTTACTTTAGGTAAAGGGACGGTGCTTTACGGAAGCGATCTTCTGTCGGTTGTAAAATAAAACAGGAGCATGCCCTCTCTGTCGTTATAGGTTTAAGGGCGTTTATAGTGGGTTTTTATATTTAACCCAGACAGGATTGTCTGCGCTTATTATTTTCTCACAATATTCAAGTCACACTGATGTTTATATAAAGGGATATTATGTTTAAAAAAAATCTGATTACATCTGCAATAATTCTTATGGCGCCGCTCGCTTATACAGCCAATGTTATGGCAGAGTCGCTGACGGTTGAACAGCGTCTTGAGCTTTTGGAAAAAGCGCTTAGAGATACGCAGAAAGAACTAAAAAAATACAAAGATGAAGAGAAAACTCGAAGTCAAATATGGGTCGCTAATACGCAATCTGCTGGTAATAAAACTAATGCAACACAGCAGGCAGTGACCAATGCTGCACCTGCTAGTGCAGCTCAAAAACCGGCTGCCGTGCTGGTAAAAAATGAACAGCCAGCGGCCAATGGAGAGTCCATTTATAGCTCCATGACGATGAAAGACTTTAGTAAGTTTGTGAAGGATGAAATTGGCTTCAGCTATAACGGCTACTACCGTTCCGGCTGGGGCACCGCATCTCATGGATCACCAAAATCCTGGGCGATTGGTTCGCTTGGCCGTTTTGGTAATGAATACTCAGGCTGGTTTGATTTACAGCTTAAGCAGCGGGTATACCAGGAAGGTAATAAGCGCGTAGATGCGATAGTCATGTTTGATGGTAACGTCGGGCAGCAGTATTCCGCCGGTTGGTTTGGTGATAACGCGGGGGGTGAGAACTACATGCAGTTCTCTGATATGTACGTGAATACCAAAGGCTTCCTGCCGTTCGCACCGGAAGCGGACTTCTGGGTTGGTAAGCACGGCGCGCCGAAAATTGAAATCCAGATGCTCGACTGGAAAACGCAGAGAACGGATGCTGCGGCTGGCGTTGGCCTTGAAAACTGGAAAGTTGGGGCGGGTAAATTTGATATTGCGTTAGTGCGCGAAGATGTTGATGATTACGATCGTTCACTGAAAAATAAACAGCAGATCAACACTAATACCATCGATATTCGTTATAAAGAGATCCCTCTCTGGGATAAAGCTTCACTGATGGTTTCCGGGCGCTATGTGGCGGCGAACCAAAGTTCATCAGAGAAATATAATGAAGGAAATAACGGGTATTATGAATGGAAAGATACCTGGATGGCAGGGACGTCGTTAACGCAGAAATTTGATAACGGCGGATTTAACGAATTTTCATTCCTGCTGGCGAATAACTCTATTGCCAGCAGCTTCTCGCGTTACGCTGGGTCCAGTCCATATACCACGTTTAACGGTAAATATTATGGCGATCATACTAACGGTACCGCCGTTCGCCTGACCTCTCAGGGTGAAACCTATTTGCGTGATGACATCATTGTGGCTAATGCCATCGTTTACTCTTTTGGTAACGACATCTATAGCTACGAGACCGGGGCACACTCTAATTTCGAATCCATTCGCGCCGTCGTTCGCCCGGCCTGGATCTGGGATAAATATAATCAGACTGGCGTTGAACTGGGCTATTTCAAGCAGCAGAACAAAGATGTTGATGGCAAGAAATATAACGAATCTGGCTATAAAGCCACGCTGTTCCATACCTTTAAAGTGAATACCAGTATGCTGACTTCCCGCCCGGAAATCCGTTTCTATGGAACGTATATTAAAGCGAAGGATATCGACCTGGATAAGGCCGCTAACAGCAATACCAGCAGTATTTTTGAAGACGGAAAGAACGATCAGTTCGCCGTGGGGGCTCAGGCCGAAATCTGGTGGTAAGACTTGCCGTAGATAAGGGCAAAATTTAAAAGAGGAATAAAGATGAAACGACACGCTATTTACTTTGCTCTGGCGCTTGCAGGCGCGACCTTCACCGCTCAGGCTGCGCCATTGCCTGCCATGCCGAATGGGTCAATCCCTGTCAGCCAGTATATTTCGCAGGTTAATACAGATAAGAGCATTACCTTCCGTCTGTTTGCGCCTGATGCAAAACGCGTTTCCGTGGTGACGGGCGCGACGCCGGATACGTTTGTCTCCCATGATATGACCAAAGACGAGCAGGGGATCTGGACCTGGAAGAGTGAAGTACAGACTCCGAACCTCTACGAATACTATTTTGATGTTGACGGCTTCCGTTCGGTTGATACCGGTAGCCGCTATCAGAAGCCGCAGCGTCAGGTGAATACCAGCCTGATTTTGGTTCCAGGTAGCATTCTTGACGATCGCGCGGTCGCTCACGGCGAGCTACGAACGCTGACTTACCACTCAAAGGCGCTGAATTCTGAACGTCGCGCTTACGTATGGACGCCGCCGGGCTATACCGGTACCGGCGAACCGCTGCCGGTACTCTATTTCTATCATGGTTTTGGCGATAGCGGCCTGTCGGCTATCGATCAGGGGCGTATCCCGCAAATCATGGATAACCTGCTGGCGGAAGGCAAAATCAAGCCGATGCTGGTGGTGGTACCTGATACCGAAACCGATATACCAGAAGCTGTTGCAGAAAACTTCCCGCCGCAGGAACGGCGCAAAATCTTCTATCCGCTGAATGCGAAAGCGGCGGATAAAGAGCTGATGAACGACATTATTCCGCTTATCGGCGAACGATTTAACGTGCGTAAAGATGCGGATGGCAGAGCGCTTGCTGGATTATCGCAGGGGGGATATCAGGCGCTGGTTTCCGGGATGAATCATCTGGAAAGCTTTGGCTGGCTGGCGACGTTTAGCGGCGTAACAACAACGACGGTACCAGATGCCGGTGTAGACGCACAGCTGAACGACCCACAGGCTATCAATAAGCAGTTGCGTAACTTTACGGTGGTGGTTGGCGCGAAGGATGTTGTGACCGGGAAAGATATTGCCGGTCTGAAAACCGAGTTGGAAAAACAGAAAATCAAGTTTGATTACCATGAATATCCAGGCCTGAATCATGAGATGGACGTCTGGCGTCCGGCTTACGCCGAGTTCGTGCAGAAGTTATTCAAATAATATTAAGGAGCCAGAGTCCTGGCTCCTTATCTTCACTCTGTACAGGGAGATAAAATGAAATTAATCGTGACGGAAGATTATGAAGAGATGAGCCTGGTCGCCAGTCATCATGTTTTAGGCTATATCACCGCGCCGCGGAGGATGAACCTGGCGGTGACGGCGGGCAGTACGCCGAAGAAAATGTATGAGTATCTGACGGCTGCGATTAAAGGGAAATCGTTCTATTCTCAGATTCATTATTACAACTTTGACGAGATCCCTTTTCGCGGGCAGGATCGTGAAGGCGTGACTATTTCCAATCTGCGCAATCTGTTTTTCACTCCCGCTCAGATTCAGGAACAGAACATCCATAAGCTCAGCCATGAGAACTTTATGCAACACGACCGCCAGTTACAGGAAGATGGCGGCCTGGATCTGATCGTCATGGGGCTTGGCGCTGATGGCCATTTTTGCGGCAACTTGCCGAACACCACGCGTTTCCACGATGCGACGGTTGAAGTTCCGATTGCCGGTGACATGGTGGGTATTGTCGCTCACGGTGAGATGGGGGGCGATTTCTCCGTAGTACCGGATAGCTACGTCACGATGGGCCCGAAAAGCGTCATGGCGGCGAAAAACATGCTGCTTATCGTCAGCGGCGCGGCGAAAGCTCAGGCGCTGAAACAGGTGATTGAGGGCGAAGTGAGCGAGCAGGTTCCCGCTTCGGTGCTGAAACTGCATCCTTCATTAGTCATTATCGCTGACAAGGCTGCGGTTGCAGAGCTGAGTCGTTGATATCGTTCACCTGAAGCCATGTGTCCGGGTTGGTTGAGTAGACTCGGTGAGCGCCACTGGTGGCGCGATAAGACGTTGGCCACCATTGATAGGTTTTCCCGGTGGCGCTGCGCTGACCGGGCTACAGGTTCACCATCGTCTGCGGACCGGTAGCCCGGACAGATGCGCAGCATCGCCTCCGGGGATTTCCTGCAATTCTGGTCTCCGATCAGCATTAGCTTTCAGACTTTGCCAGCAGAATGGTCTGCGCGAAATCATCTCCATGGTAAAAGCACCATAATGCGGCTTCCAGACTCTGGCGGTATCCAGTTCCTGAAATTTCCGCTCGTGTTTTCTTCCGCCAGTCTCCGGTAGCGATGCAACGCAGTAGAACGGAGAAGTATAGTAAACCGATGTCTGCTGTTCACAGCATTGGCAGATAACGGTTTTATCCTCGGCAAATGCCCCTGTTGCCAGGGGATCGGGATGATATTTAAAGGCGGGTAACGGTTTGGCCTGGCGCATTAAAATCCCTCTTATGATGTTATATCCCAGCCGCGCGCTTTCCACAGTTGCGGTAGTTCGTCCAGGTGGGTAAACGTCGTCACTTTCGGATGCACGATCGGCTTGTTGTGCGGATCGGCGCAGAAGTAGAACACCTCCATTCCAGCAGCGATCCCTGACTGCGCGCCTGCGCTGGAATCATCGACCAGAATGCAGTTCTCGACGTTAACGTTCATCGCTTTTGCGGCATGTAGCATTAAGGCTGGATCGGGCTTCCAGCGCTGGATGTCGTAGCCGCTGTACAGACGCTCGGGGAAATGGTGCAGCATTCCGGTTTTGCCGAGAGAGTGCTGCATTTTGCTGACCGGGCCGTTCGAGACCACGCACATCGGTACCTTGACCGCATCCAGCAGCGCCTGAGCGCCAGAAATGACTTCCAGTTCAGTATCAAAAAGGCGCGCGACTTCATCGCGGTAAACCGGCTCAAGCGTCGCCTTTTGCAGATTAACACCGTACTCTGCGTTGATGGTGTCGATAATCTCGTACAGCTTTACGCCTTTGAAGCGTTTGAAAATCTCTTCTAAATCCAGCGTAATGCCGAATTCCCTGAACATGTGAACGTAGGCGCGGGAGCAGATCACCTCGCTGTCGACCAGCGTGCCGTCACAGTCGAAAAATACTGCTTCTGGTTGGGTCATGTCGTTTCCATTTTAATAAGTTAACGTTTTCGTCATGCTGATTTGTGAGACGCAATCGTTGCCGTATAAGCAAATTCGATGAAAAAAAGTATCTCACAACCGCCCTTATTGTCGCATTTTGGTATAGGATAGCGACGAATTTTCCCTCCTTTGTTCGGAAACCGATAATGAGTCAACAACAAACCAGCCAGTCTTCTGGCCAGGGTCTGCTGGAGCGCGTGTTCAAACTGCGCGAACACGGCACGACGGCACGTACCGAAGCGATTGCAGGTTTCACCACCTTTCTGACGATGGTGTACATCGTTTTCGTTAACCCACAGATTCTCGGCGTGGCGGGTATGGATACCAGCGCCGTTTTCGTCACCACCTGTCTGATCGCCGCATTCGGCAGCATCATGATGGGGCTGTTCGCTAACCTGCCGGTTGCGCTGGCTCCGGCGATGGGTCTGAATGCCTTCTTTGCGTTTGTCGTCGTACAGGCGATGGGCCTGCCGTGGCAGGTCGGGATGGGCGCGATTTTCTGGGGCGCTGTTGGCCTGCTGCTGTTGACGATTTTCCGCGTACGCTACTGGATGATTGCCAATATCCCGGTTAGCCTGCGCGTCGGGATCACCAGCGGTATCGGCCTGTTTATCGGCATGATGGGCCTGAAAAACGCGGGTGTGATCGTCGCAAACAAAGACACTCTGGTGAGTATCGGTAATCTGACGTCTCACAGCGTACTGCTGGGCATTCTTGGCTTCTTTATCATTGCGATTCTGGCTTCCCGCAACATTCACGCTGCCGTGCTGGTTTCTATCGTGGTCACCACGCTGCTGGGCTGGATGCTGGGCGATGTTCACTATACCGGTATTGTTTCCGCGCCGCCGAGCGTGACGACGGTAATTGGTCACGTTGACCTGGCCGGTTCGCTGAACCTTGGTCTGGCAGGCGTGATCTTTTCGTTCATGCTGGTTAACCTGTTCGACTCCTCCGGCACGCTGATCGGCGTGACCGATAAAGCTGGTCTGGCTGATGCGAAGGGCAAATTCCCGCGTATGAAGCAGGCGCTGTTTGTTGACAGCGTATCGTCCGTTGCAGGCTCCTTTATCGGGACGTCTTCGGTCACTGCCTATATTGAGTCTTCTTCCGGGGTTTCCGTTGGCGGTCGTACCGGCCTGACGGCGGTCGTGGTGGGGATTCTGTTCCTGCTGGTTATCTTCCTGTCGCCGCTGGCAGGCATGGTTCCTGGTTATGCCGCAGCCGGTGCGCTGATTTACGTTGGCGTCCTGATGACATCCAGCCTGGCGCGCGTGAAGTGGGATGACCTGACCGAATCCGTTCCGGCGTTTATTACCGCCGTTATGATGCCGTTTAGCTTCTCCATCACCGAAGGTATTGCCTTAGGGTTTATCTCTTACTGCGTGATGAAGATTGGTACCGGCCGTCTGCGCGACCTCAGCCCGTGCGTGATCGTAGTTTCGCTGCTGTTCGTGCTGAAGATTGTGTTTATCGACGCACATTAATACGTATTCCGTCACACTCACCTGCTCTGGCGAGTGTGACGGAGCTAATTACGCTTTAACTCGCTGAATATACTCGGCAAAAGCGCTCAATTGACCGGTCAGATGGTCGAGCGTCCCCTGATCGACGACTTTCCCTTCCTGCGGGTCCACCTTGTTCTGAATCACGCCGCCCATAAACTCAGGCTTATTCATCACCATTGCGTCAAGGAAGACCAGAATCTGGCGCAGATGGTACTGGCAGCGTGCGCCGCCAATAGCGCCCATTGAACTGGTTTGAATCAGTACCGGTTTACCAGATAACGGCTGTTCAGGCAGACGAGACAGCCAGTCAATCGCGTTCTTCAGACCACCTGGAACCGAGTAGTTATATTCCGGGGTGACGATAACTACGCCATCGGCTTCGCGAATTTGCTGCGCGATATCCTGTACGCTTTGCGGGAATCCCTCTTCCTGCTGGAAGTCGGCATCATAGAGAGGAATATCGCCAATAGACGGTAGCGCAGAAACGTCCATACCTGCAGGCGCAATGCCGGGAAGGGTACGTGCGACCATGGCATTAAAAGAGCCTTTGCGCAGACTTCCGAGTAACGTAACAACTTTCAACGTATCAGACATGATTGCTCCTTTGCATCATGATGGCCGGGAAAACCGGTCAGTTGAGGGAGAAGGCTTTTTCTATCGGTAAGCTGGTAAAGCGCATCAGTCGGACTGGCGGCTCTTTTGCGCGTGCTTGCGCGTCGGGCAGACTGCGCCACCCCTCTTTGCCGTTATATTCCCAGATTTTCAGCTTGCCGATATCCGGAGTTGCGGCGATGGACCATACCAGTACCGTTTCGGCATCGCAGACGGCTTCAATTGGCTGTATTCCGCTTGTCCGTAACCGTCCGGAACCAGGAAGAAGCTGTAGGTTAACGGCGGCTTCACCAGTTAGCTTCAGCACGCTTTTGCGTAGAGCGTCCAGTTGGGCGCGAGCTTCGTCAGGATCGTGCTGATTATTAATCCACAAACGCTCATTACTGTTAAAAACGTAGCGGTTCGCGTCGTGTAGTGAATGTAAACCTCGGGAAGCGTGCTGTAATTCCATATCCAGGCCGCAATCGCCTTCGGTCGTTAATGCTACGCCGACGATATTTCCGGCATAAGAGATGGAGAAGCGTGGGAGATGCTCGTCGCGAAACGTTGGTTTTCCATTCTCTTCGTCAATTATTTCGGGAAGTTCGCTGATGCCATACAACATAAAGAGGAGTTCTGCGAGTAGCGATCGTGATGCGCGATAGCGGCTTTGTCGATACTCAGGTAGACGCCTTGCGGATTGATGACAGGCCGCTGACAGGCGTGTTGATATTGGCTCTCGAGTGTTGAGGATCCCTCTTGCAAAATGCGTTGCCATTCGTCGCTCCGTGATTAATGGTCAATGATAAAAACTGCGAATAACATTATCGCTCAGAATGGTCAGGTTTTAATGCGGAAATCCCCCCTTGAAAAGGGAAATTGCGTGAATTTTACAATTTATTGCGCAAAGTGATGAAAACAGGGCTATAGCGGGTCAGCGTAGAGCTGTCTGAGCGTTTCTCGTAGCCATACGATCTTTGGGTTATAGCTGTTGCGTTTATGCCACAGAAGGGTGAAGGGTACGCGTATTTTCTCCAGCAGCGACGGCTCAAGCGGGATTGGAAGTGAAACCAACGGCAAGTGATGCTGCTGGTTATAACGCTGGCAATAGCGTGGGGCGGTGGCCAGCATCGTATGATGAGGCTGGGCAGCCATAAACAGCGACTGCTCAAAACCCGGTACGGTCAATGCGACGGTGCGTTTATGCCCCAGCTCGTGCAGCACATCATCCAGCGCCCAGGTGTCGCTTTGTTCCCAACAGATATTGATGTGCGGATAGCGTAAGAAGGTTTCCAGATTCCACTCATCGTTGAGTGCGGGGTGATCGGAGCGTAGCCATACCTGCGGCAGGTCGGTAAACAGGACTTCAAAGTCGATATACCAGGGCAGCAGGCTGAGCTGCTCCCGAGAGCGAGGATGCGTTTCACGGCCGCAAAAACCGATGTCGACTTCACCGCGAATAATCGCATCCAGCGAATCGTAATCCCAGTTGCGCAGGCGGATCAGCGCCTGAGGGTAGCGCTGATAGATCTGCTGTGAAAGCGTATTTAACAGGATCAGCAGCAGCGGCGACTCTGCCGCCAGTTCAAACTTCAGACCGCTTGGCATGGTGTGATGAGGTTTGTCGAGGATCTGATTACCCATCTGCATCCAGTCCGCCAGATCCTGCTCCATGCTGTTCATCAGTGGCGTGGGCGACAGTCCCAGGGGCGTTTTTACAAACAGCGGATCGTCAAACCAGGCGCGCAGTTTAGCCAGCGACTTACTCACTGCCGACGGCGAAACGTTCATCCGCTTCGCCGTGCGGGTCACGCTGAGCTCCTGCGTTAAGAGCTGTAGGCACAGGAGTAAATTAAGATCGAGACTCGACAGGGGTTTCTTCATAGCGTTGCGCGGCCCGCGCCGGGGAGGCGACCATAATCAGAACAATACTCACTATGCTACAGGCAATAAGTATCCCGATCAGCATATTCATCGCGCTGAGTCCGACGATAGCGGCCAGCCAAATCCACAGCGAAGAGCCGCAGACCTGGGCAATCCCTAAAACGGAACTCGCTACGCCAGCGCGCAGGGTAAACGGCCCCAGAGCCTGACTCATCGCTACGCCAAAGCCAACGGAGAACCCAGCGCAAATAAGCCCCAGTCCCAGCATTGTCATGGCCTGGCTGGTGGAGAGACTAAGCAGCGCCCCAGCGATAAAGAACAGCACCTGTGAGGTCAGCATCAGCGTGCGCGGCTTAAACAGCGTCAGGGCAAACGGCGTCGAAAATGAAACTACCATACTGACCAGCGCCATCATCGCCATTGCCATGGAATAGGTACCGCGATCGAAGCCCATCTCTTCCATCATCAGTACCGGGGAGACGTTAACGTAGGTCAGGATAGTCGTCACGCTTAGGGTGGTAATGACAATTCGGCTGAGGAAAAAGCGGTTAAGCAGCGACTCGGGGACGATATTTTGCTGCGTTTCCGTGTGCGGCACGGAGGTTGGTCGCGTTTCTCGCAACGCAAAAATCGAAAGCAGGCCCACCAGTACGCCCATGCCGGTCATAGTATAGAACAGGCTCTGCCAGGGATATTTCAGCATTATCAGATGGCCTAGTACCGGCGCCAGTACCGGAATAATGCAGGTGATACCGTTAAGCAGGGAGAGGACCTTCGCCCGACGGCGGTCGTCGAGGGTGTCGCGCAGAACCGCAAAGGCGACAACGTAGCAGCTTCCCGCCCCGATTCCCTGAATAAAACGCCCAATCAGGAAGTGGGTGCTGACCTGCGCCTGTGAGCAAAGAAGAGAGGCCAGAACAAATATGACGGCTCCAAATATGGCGACGGGTTTACGGCCTGATTTATCCGCTATCCGGCCCGCAAACAGCATTGCAGCGGCCATTCCCGCAAGATAAACCGAGAAGGCTATGTGCAGTTGCGCTTCGCTGGCTCCCAGATCCTGCGCGATGCGCGGTAGCCCGACCAGATACATATCGATGCCGGATGGATAAAGCAGAACCAGCGCAAAACTGCAGATAAGAAAGCGTGCCATAGGACCCCTCACATAAGATTGCCGTAAAGCATAGTGGGGTTCGTGCGGTAGTACGAGTTGCCATTTGGACAACAATGATTTCCTGAGAGGAAAAACCGGCATTTAACTTTGTCGTGCAGAATGGAATGGATAAAAGATAAAAAACCAGCTTTAACAGGATATTAAAGCTGGTTAGTCAATGCTCACAAACTGAGTTTATTTACCAATGCAGAAGCTGGAGAAGATCCTACCGAGCAGGTCGTCGGAGGTAAATTCGCCAGTAATTTCGCTCAGGTTCTGCTGCGCCAGGCGCAGCTCTTCTGCCAGCAGTTCTCCTGCCCACGCGCCCAGCAGCTGCGCTTTCCCCTGTTGCAGATGATCTGCGGCCTCGGACAGTGCCTGCAGATGGCGACGGCGTGCGAGGAAGCCGCCTTCCATATTGGTTTCAAAGCCCATGCTCTGTTTGAGATGGTTACGCAGCACGTCGACGCCTTCACCGGTGCGCGCCGAGAGGCGAACAAGTGAGTGGTCATTTACTTCGCTCAGCCCCAGCGTTTCGCCGGTAATATCCGCTTTGTTGCGCACCACGGTAATCGGCAGGTTTTTCGGCAGACGGGCGATAAAGTCCGGCCAGATATCCGCCGGATCGGTCGCATCAGTGGTGGTGCCATCGACCATAAACAGCACGCGGTCGGCTTGTTCAATTTCCTGCCAGGCACGCTCGATGCCGATGCGCTCGACCTCATCGTTCGCATCGCGCAGGCCTGCAGTATCGATGATGTGCAGCGGCATACCGTCGATATGGATATGTTCGCGTAGCACGTCGCGGGTAGTACCGGCAATATCGGTGACGATAGCCGCTTCACGACCCGCCAGCGCGTTCAGCAGGCTCGATTTCCCGGCGTTCGGACGTCCGGCAATCACCACTTTCATCCCTTCGCGCAGCAGGCTGCCCTGGCGCGCTTCGGCGCGTACGGCGTCGAGATCGGTAATCACCTCGTTAAGCTGGGCTTCGATTTTACCGTCGGAGAGGAAGTCGATCTCCTCATCCGGGAAATCAATCGCCGCTTCCACGTAGATACGCAGGTGAGTAAGTGCTTCTACAAGGTGATTAACGCGCGTGGAGAATGCGCCCTGTAAAGAGTTCAGCGCTGAGCGCGCGGCCTGCTCGGAGCTGGCGTCAATCAGGTCGGCGATTGCCTCGGCCTGGGCCAGATCGAGCTTATCATTGAGAAACGCGCGCTCGGAGAACTCACCGGGCCTGGCGATACGCAGGCCGGGTAGCGTCAGAATACGTTTGAGCAGCAGATCGAGGATAACCGGGCCGCCGTGGCCCTGAAGCTCCAGTACATCTTCACCAGTGAAGGAGTTCGGGCCAGGGAACCACAGCGCAATCCCCTGATCCAGCGCGCTGCCGTCGCTGTCTTTAAACGGCAGGTAGTCGGCATAGCGCGGCTTTGGCAGCTTGCCGAGCACCGCCTGTGCGACGTCGCGCGCCTTCAGGCCAGAGATACGCAGAATGCCCACACCACCGCGTCCCGGTGGGGTTGCCTGGGCGACGATAGTGTCGTTATGGCTCATGATTACTCTCTATGTAAATGTAAAAAAGGCGGTCTATTGACCGCCTTCTCTGGCATTAACTTTACCGTAGATTCTCGAAATAGTTCAAGTTGCAGGAAGGCGGCAAGTTAGAGAGGCCCCAGGAGCTTACTGAAGTAAGTGACTGAGGCGAACTAACGAAGCCAACGCATCTGCGGCTTGAAGAATGAAGAGAATCAGGATTTTTTCTTCTCGCGGCTATGCAGACCACGCTTCTCCAGACCACGGTAAATCAGCTGCTGCTGGATAATGGTGACCAGGTTGCTGACGATATAGTAAACCACCAGACCAGACGGGAACCACAGGAAGAACACCGTGAAGATGACCGGCATAAAGGTCATGATCTTCTGCTGCATCGGGTCGGTCACGGTCGTCGGAGACATCTTCTGAATGAAGAACATCGTCGCGCCCATGATGATCGGCAGGATGTAGTACGGGTCTTGTGCAGACAGGTCGTGGATCCACAGGATAAACGGCGCATGACGCAGTTCAACCGAGGCGCTCAGCATGTAGTACAGCGCAAGGAAGATAGGCATCTGAATAATCAGAGGGAAGCAGCCACCCAGCGGGTTTACCTTCTCTGCTTTGTACAGTGCCATCATTTCCTGGCTCTGACGCTGTTTGTCGTCACCAAGACGCTCGCGCATGGCCTGAATCTTCGGCTGCAGCATACGCATCTTCGCCATGGAGGTGTACTGCGCTTTGGTCAGCGGGTACATGATGCCACGAACGATAAAGGTGATAACGATGATGGAGAAGCCCCAGTTGCCCAGGAAGCTATGGATCCATTTCAGCAGTTTGAACAGCGGCTGAGAGATGAACCACAACCAACCATAGTCAACGGTCAGGTCAAGATGCGGCGCAACGGCGGCCATTTTGTCCTGAATCGCCGGACCAACCCACAGCACGCTTTCCAGCTTATCGGTTTGACCCGGCTGTACCAGAACCGGCTGAGATTTGTAGCCGATAGCCACAAGACCGTTGCCGAGGTTCGCAGTGTAGAAGTTGTTGGTGCCGTTGTTCTGTGGAACCCATGCGGTCGTGAAGTACTGCTGCAGCATGGCAACCCAACCGTTTTTGGTGCTGACGTTCAGGTTTTCGTTATCAACGATAGTATCGAATTTATATTTTTCGTACTTCGTTTCAGACGTGGAGTACGCTGCGCCACGGAAGGTGTGCATCGTTGTCAGGCCACCGGTCTGCGTATCGCGATGCGTCGGCAGATTAGCCGTTTGCTTCAACTGACCAAAGGTTGACACTTCCAGCGGTTTTTCGCTGGCGTTTTGTACGCTATAGGCGACGTTGACCGCATATTCACCGCGTTTCAGGGTGAAAGTTTTGGTGAAAACGTTGCCTGCTTTATCGGTGTACGCCAGTGGAATGACGATTTCGTTCTGGCCATCAGCCAGCACAAACGCATCTTTATCGACGTTATACAGCGGACGCGGTCCGTTAGCCGGGTTATCCGGGCCATCACGACCGGTTAAACCGCTCTGCGCCTGATAGGTAAACTGCGGCGTGGTTTCCAGTAACTGGAACGGTTCTGTCGATTTCAGCTCTTTTGGATAGTCCAGAAGCAGCGCTTGCTCAACATCACCACCGCTGGTGTTGATGGTCAGGTCAAGCACATCGGTTTTTACCGTAATCAGTTTCCCCTGGCCACTGGCCGGTACGCCCTGGTCGGCGGCGCTACCCGTTGCTGTGGTCGTTGTCTGCGTGGTCTGTTGCTGGGGCTGAGGATTGTTATCCTGCTCCCAGGCTTGCCAGATCATGAAAGACACGAACAACAAAGCGATGATAAGAAGATTGCGTTGCGAATCCATCGTTAGTGTTCTCTGGTATCAAATGGTCCAGGCGGGACGGGATCGTCACCACCAGGGTGTAAAGGGTGGCATTTTAATACGCGTTTCACCGTCAACCAACTGCCTTTTATCAATCCAAACCTGCGCAATGCCTCAATTCCGTATTGAGAACAGGTTGGGGTGAAACGACAGTGCGGCCCGAGTAGCGGACTAATCAGGCGCTGATAGACCCGAATCAGGCCTATCAGGACCCGCGAGCCAGGCGACAGTGGCGGCGCCATAATTTTTCCAACGCTTCCGAGAGAGCACGGTTATCGAGGTCGGCAACCCCCTTCTTCGCCACCACCACGAAATCCATAGGCGGGAGTTCATGTTGACGTAAACGGAAGCTTTCGCGCGTCAGACGTTTAATCCGATTGCGTTCATGCGCACGCTTAACGTTTTTCTTGGCGACAGTAAGACCGATGCGGGGATGCCCCAGCGAATTTTGGCGGCCGAGGATGGTGATTTGCGGCGTGCCAGCCCGTAATGGCTGCTGGAAGACGAAAGTGAAATGACTGGGAGTTAACAAGCGTAACTCCCTGGGAAATGCGAGCTTAACCACTCAGGGTTAGCTTTATTACTTGGAAACGGTCAGACGAGCGCGGCTTTTAGCACGACGACGTGCCAGAACCTGACGACCATTTTTAGTAGCCATACGAGCACGGAAGCCGTGAGAACGGTTGCGCTTCAGTACAGACGGTTGAAAAGTGCGTTTCATGGCGATTTCTACCTAAACTTGAATAATTTCACTGACTTTCGCGTAAATCCGAACGAATTCCGAACGGCCTACGCCTCAGCGTGGGTGATTAAAGAGGCCGGATTGTAATAATTGTACACTCCGGAGTCAATTCTCTTTCCTTATTTCTCGCACCTTGCCGCACAAAAAATAAGCGATGACGCGTTGCGAAAAGCGGCTTTGCGCGCCGGGTGGGGGATTATACGGCCTGGTGGATAAAGCGCAAGGATCGCAAAGGATCTTTGTTAGATCGATTAAGCCCAAAGCCCACGTCGTTCATTAATTTTTCCAATATGCGGCTGAAATCTTACTTCACTCCAGCCAGGATCGATTACACTTACCCGGCTTCGATCCTTCCTGTGGATAAATCGGGAAGAATCTGTTGAGAAACACAAGATCTCTTTCTCAGTTTAGGCTATGATCCCCGGTCCCGATCGGGATCCACGGATCCGCATCGGGTAATAACCGCAAATAGCGGTTCGCACGTCACCCCTTTTGTGCAGGGGCTTTTTCGGCTATGCAGGGTCTTGTCGACGTGTGCCAACAATCACGATTGTTTCAGTTTCTCTTTATATATCGATTTTTGTTCGAGTGGAGTCCGCCGTGTCACTTTCGCTTTGGCAGCAGTGTCTTGCCCGATTGCAGGATGAGTTACCAGCCACAGAATTCAGCATGTGGATACGCCCTTTGCAGGCGGAATTGAGCGATAACACGCTGGCACTGTATGCGCCAAACCGTTTTGTGCTCGATTGGGTAAGGGATAAATACCTCAATAATATCAATGGACTCCTCAATGATTTTTGCGGTGCGGATGCCCCACAGCTGCGATTTGAAGTGGGCGCTAAGCCTGCGGTTCAGATGCCGAGAGGTACGGTAAGCGTTGCGGCTGCGGCACCTGCTCAACAGGTTCAGACGGCGCGCGTTGCGCCGACCATCGTGCGCCCAGGCTGGGATAACGTCCCGGCGCCTGCAGAACCGACCTATCGCTCTAACGTCAATGTAAAACATACGTTTGATAACTTCGTTGAAGGTAAATCTAACCAGCTGGCTCGCGCGGCGGCGCGCCAGGTTGCGGATAACCCGGGTGGCGCGTACAACCCGTTGTTCCTTTATGGCGGCACTGGTCTGGGTAAAACCCACCTTTTACATGCGGTCGGTAACGGCATCGTGGCGCGTAAACCCAATGCAAAAGTGGTTTACATGCACTCCGAGCGTTTTGTGCAGGACATGGTAAAAGCTCTGCAAAACAACGCCATTGAAGAGTTTAAACGTTACTACCGTTCCGTTGATGCCCTGCTGATCGATGATATTCAGTTCTTTGCGAATAAAGAACGTTCGCAGGAAGAGTTTTTCCATACCTTTAATGCCCTGCTGGAAGGTAATCAGCAGATCATCCTGACGTCGGATCGCTATCCGAAGGAGATCAACGGGGTTGAAGATCGTCTGAAATCACGCTTTGGCTGGGGCCTGACGGTGGCGATCGAGCCGCCTGAACTGGAAACCCGCGTGGCGATCCTGATGAAAAAGGCCGATGAAAACGACATCCGCCTGCCGGGAGAAGTGGCGTTCTTTATTGCCAAACGGCTACGCTCTAACGTACGTGAGCTGGAAGGCGCACTGAACCGCGTTATCGCCAACGCCAACTTTACCGGCCGGGCGATCACGATTGATTTCGTGCGCGAAGCGCTGCGCGATCTGCTGGCCTTACAGGAAAAACTGGTCACCATCGACAACATTCAGAAGACGGTAGCGGAGTATTACAAGATTAAGGTGGCGGACCTGCTGTCTAAACGCCGCTCCCGTTCGGTGGCGCGCCCTCGTCAAATGGCGATGGCGCTGGCAAAAGAGCTGACCAACCACAGTCTGCCGGAAATCGGCGACGCGTTTGGCGGCCGCGACCATACCACCGTCCTGCACGCCTGTCGTAAGATTGAGCAACTGCGCGAAGAAAGCCACGATATCAAAGAAGATTTTTCCAATTTAATCAGAACATTATCCTCGTGACGCTATGAAATTTACCGTAGAACGTGAACATTTATTAAAACCGCTGCAACAGGTGAGCGGCCCTTTAGGTGGTCGTCCGACGCTACCGATTCTTGGCAACCTGCTCCTGCAGGTGACTGATGGCGCGCTGTCGCTGACCGGTACCGATCTGGAAATGGAAATGGTCGCGCGCGTGGCGTTGATTCAGCCGCACGAAGTGGGAGCAACAACCGTTCCGGCGCGTAAATTTTTTGATATCTGCCGCGGCCTGCCAGAAGGCGCGGAGATTGCGGTACAGCTGGAAGGCGAGCGTATGCTGGTGCGTTCCGGGCGCAGCCGCTTCTCGCTCTCCACGTTGCCTGCTGCGGATTTCCCTAATCTTGATGACTGGCAGAGTGAAGTTGAATTCACCTTGCCGCAGGCGACGATGAAGCGACTGATTGAGGCAACGCAGTTTTCGATGGCTCACCAGGACGTTCGTTATTACTTAAACGGCATGCTGTTTGAAACCGAAGGTAGCGAACTGCGCACGGTAGCGACCGATGGCCACCGTCTGGCGGTCTGTTCGATGCCGCTGGAAGAGTCGCTGCCGAACCATTCGGTGATCGTGCCGCGTAAAGGGGTGATTGAGCTGATGCGTATGCTCGACGGTGGCGACACGCCGCTGCGCGTGCAGATCGGCAGCAACAACATCCGTGCTCACGTTGGTGACTTTATCTTCACCTCGAAGCTGGTTGATGGCCGTTTCCCTGATTATCGCCGCGTATTGCCGAAGAATCCGGACAAGCATCTGGATGCCGGCTGCGATATTCTCAAGCAGGCATTTGCCCGCGCAGCGATTCTCTCGAACGAGAAATTCCGCGGCGTGCGCCTGTACGTCAGTGAAAATCAGCTGAAAATCACCGCTAATAACCCGGAGCAGGAAGAAGCAGAAGAAATTCTGGATGTCACCTATGCCGGGACTGAGCTGGAAATCGGCTTTAACGTTAGCTATGTGCTGGATGTGCTCAACGCGCTGAAGTGTGAGAACGTACGTATTTTGCTGACCGATTCCGTATCGAGCGTGCAGATTGAGGATGCGGCTTCCCAATCCGCAGCCTATGTCGTCATGCCTATGCGCTTGTAAAGAATATCGGGCTATCTTACTTGTTATTCTGGCTCCGGGCAGTGCTCGCAATCCTCACGTACTTTAGTACGCTCCGGTTGCTGCGCGCTGGCCGTAACCAGACTAACTGCGCCGATAACGCCCTGGTTATGAGCTGATATGTCGCTATCCCGACTTCTAATCAAAGACTTCCGCAATATTGAAAATGCGGATCTCGCTTTATCCCCCGGCTTTAACTTCCTGGTTGGCGCCAACGGCAGCGGTAAAACCAGCGTGCTGGAAGCTATCTATACGCTCGGCCACGGTCGGGCGTTTCGTAGTTTGCAGATTGGCCGCGTGATTCGTCACGAGCAAGAGTCGTTTGTTCTGCACGGCCGCCTGCAGGGTGAAGAACGTGAAGTTTCCATCGGCCTGACCAAAGATAAACAGGGCGACAGTAAGGTCCGTATTGACGGCACCGACGGCCATAAAGTGGCAGAACTGGCGCATCTGATGCCGATGCAGCTGATTACGCCCGAGGGCTTTACTTTACTCAACGGCGGCCCCAAATACAGAAGAGCCTTCCTTGACTGGGGATGCTTTCACAACGAAGCCGGATTCTTTACCGCCTGGAGCAACCTGAAGCGTCTGGTGAAGCAGCGTAACGCCGCGCTGCGTCAGGTCAGTCGCTATGCCCAACTGCGGCCCTGGGATCTGGAATTGATTCCGCTGGCGGAACAAATCAGCCGTTGGCGCGCCGAATATAGCGCCGCTATTGTCGAAGACATGGCGGATACCTGTCGGCAGTTTTTACCGGAGTTTGCCCTCACCTTTTCTTTCCAGCGCGGCTGGGAGAAAGAAACGGATTATGCCGAGGTGCTGGAGAGAAATTTCGAGCGCGATCGTATGTTAACCTACACCGCCCATGGCCCGCACAAAGCGGATTTCCGTATTCGTGCCGACGGTGCGCCGGTGGAAGATACATTGTCACGCGGGCAGCTTAAGCTGCTGATGTGCGCCCTAAGACTGGCGCAAGGCGAGTTCCTGACCCGTGAGAGCGGGCGGCGCTGCCTGTACCTGATAGATGATTTTGCCTCGGAACTCGACGACGCGCGGCGCGGGCTGCTTGCCAGCCGTTTAAAAGCCACGCAGTCGCAGGTTTTCGTCAGCGCCATTAGCGCTGAGCACGTTCTGGACATGTCGGACAAAAATTCGAAGATGTTCACCGTGGAAAAGGGTAAAATAGCGGATTAACCTAAGATAAAATGAGCGAGAAACGTTGATGTCGAATTCTTATGACTCCTCCAGTATCAAAGTCCTGAAAGGGCTGGATGCGGTGCGTAAGCGCCCGGGTATGTATATCGGCGACACGGATGACGGCACCGGTCTGCACCACATGGTATTCGAGGTTGTGGATAACGCTATCGACGAAGCGCTCGCAGGTTACTGTAAAGATATCGTTGTCACCATCCACAGCGATAACTCCGTCTCCGTACAGGATGACGGCCGCGGTATTCCGACCGGTATTCACCCGGAAGAGGGCGTATCGGCGGCGGAAGTGATCATGACCGTCCTGCACGCAGGCGGTAAATTCGACGATAACTCCTATAAAGTTTCCGGCGGCCTGCACGGCGTAGGCGTTTCCGTGGTTAACGCCCTGTCGCAGAAACTGGAACTGGTTATTCAGCGCGACAATAAAATTCACCGTCAGATTTATGCCCACGGCGTGCCGCAGGCCCCGCTGGCTGTGACCGGCGAGACCGAAAAAACCGGTACTATGGTGCGTTTCTGGCCGAGTTATGAAACCTTCACTAACGTTGTTGAATTTGAATATGAAATTCTGGCAAAACGTCTGCGTGAGCTGTCGTTCCTGAACTCCGGGGTTTCTATTCGTCTGCGCGATAAGCGCGACGGTAAAGAAGATCATTTCCACTACGAAGGCGGTATCAAAGCGTTCGTGGAATATCTGAATAAAAATAAAACGCCAATTCACCCGAATATTTTCTATTTCTCCACCGAAAAAGACGGTATCGGCGTTGAAGTGGCGCTGCAGTGGAACGATGGTTTCCAGGAAAATATCTACTGCTTTACCAACAACATTCCGCAGCGCGATGGCGGTACCCACCTTGCGGGCTTCCGTGCGGCGATGACTCGTACCCTGAACGCCTACATGGATAAAGAAGGCTACAGCAAAAAAGCGAAAGTCAGCGCCACCGGTGACGATGCGCGTGAAGGTCTGATTGCCGTGGTTTCCGTGAAGGTGCCGGATCCGAAATTCTCCTCACAGACTAAAGACAAGCTGGTCTCCTCTGAGGTGAAATCGGCGGTAGAACAGCAAATGAACGAACTGCTGAACGAATACCTGCTGGAAAACCCGTCTGACGCCAAAATCGTGGTCGGTAAAATTATCGACGCGGCGCGCGCTCGTGAAGCTGCACGCCGCGCGCGTGAGATGACCCGCCGTAAAGGCGCGCTGGACCTCGCGGGCCTGCCGGGCAAACTGGCGGACTGTCAGGAACGCGATCCTGCTCACTCTGAACTGTACTTAGTGGAAGGGGACTCTGCGGGCGGCTCTGCGAAACAGGGGCGTAACCGTAAGAACCAGGCGATCCTGCCGCTGAAGGGGAAAATCCTCAACGTTGAGAAAGCGCGCTTCGACAAAATGCTCGCCTCTCAGGAAGTGGCAACGCTTATCACCGCGCTGGGCTGCGGTATTGGTCGCGATGAGTACAATCCGGACAAACTGCGCTACCACAGCATCATCATCATGACCGATGCGGACGTTGACGGCTCGCACATTCGTACGCTGCTGTTGACCTTCTTCTATCGTCAGATGCCGGAAATCGTTGAGCGCGGCCACGTCTACATTGCGCAGCCGCCGCTGTACAAAGTGAAGAAAGGCAAGCAGGAACAGTACATTAAAGACGATGAAGCGATGGATCAGTATCAAATCTCTATCGCTCTGGATGGCGCAACCCTGCACACCAACGCCAACGCTCCGGCCTTAGCCGGTGAGCCGCTGGAAAGGCTGGTTGCTGAGTATAACGCCACGCAGAAAATGATCACGCGTATGGAACGTCGTTATCCAAAAGCGCTGCTGAAAGAGCTTATCTATCAGCCGACGCTGGCAGAGGCTGACCTGAGCAACGAACAAACGGTGACCCGCTGGATTAACACCCTGGTGAGCGAGCTGAATGAGAAAGAGCTGCACGGTAGCCAGTGGAAATTTGATATCCGCGAGAACGCTGAGCTGCAGCAGTTTGAGCCTATCGTCCGCGTTCGTACCCACGGTGTGGATACCGACTATCCGCTGGATCACGAGTTTGTCACCGGGCCTGAATACCACCGTATCTGCGCGCTGGGCGAAACGCTGCGCGGCCTGATTGAAGACGATGCCTTCATCGAACGCGGCGAGCGCCGCCAGCCGGTTGCCAGCTTCGAACAGGCGCTGGACTGGTTGGTGAAAGAGTCCCGCCGTGGTCTCTCTATCCAGCGTTATAAAGGTCTTGGCGAGATGAACCCGGATCAGCTGTGGGAAACCACGATGGACCCGGATAGCCGCCGTATGCTGCGTGTGACCGTGAAGGATGCGATTGCCGCCGATCAGCTGTTTACCACCCTGATGGGCGATGCCGTTGAACCGCGCCGCGCCTTTATCGAAGAGAACGCCCTGAAAGCGGCGAACATCGATATTTAATCGTGGCACCGTAGATATCTGCCCGGTTGTGTTTTTGCGCAGCCGGGCGTTTTTTTGCCTGCAAAAGAGGAATCTCCCTCTTTATTCCATCCCCCTTTTCCCCGCTTTCTGTTGCTGTTTTTTGAGCGGAATCGCGTTAGCATGAGTAAGGACTCATCTTACCCGGGGATTTCATGGCTATTAAACTGATTGCAATTGATATGGACGGCACGCTGCTGCTGCCAGACCATACCATTTCACCTGCGGTGAAAACCGCGATTGCCGCAGCCCGCGAACGCGGCGTCAATGTGGTGCTGACCACCGGTCGCCCTTATGCTGGCGTGCACAGCTACCTGAAAGAACTGCATATGGAGCAGCCGGGAGATTACTGCATCACCTATAACGGAGCCCTGGTACAGAAGGCGAGCGACGGCAGTACCGTTGCGCAAACCGCGCTGGGCTACGATGACTATCGCTATCTGGAGCAGCTTTCCCGCGAAGTCGGTTCCCATTTCCATGCGCTCGATCGTAATACCCTGTACACCGCTAACCGCGATGTGAGCTATTACACGGTGCATGAATCCTACGTGGCGACGATCCCGCTGGTCTTCTGCGAAGCGGAAAATATGGATCCGAACATCCAGCTGTTGAAAGTGATGATGATCGACGAACCGGCGGTTCTGGACCAGGCCATCGCTCGCATCCCGGCGGAAGTGAAAGAGAAATATACCGTGCTGAAAAGCGCGCCGTACTTCCTTGAAATTCTTGATAAGCGCGTCACTAAAGGCACCGGCGTGAAATCGCTGGCCGATACGCTGGGTATCAAACCGGAAGAGGTGATGGCGATTGGCGATCAGGAAAATGACATCGCGATGATTGAATATGCTGGCGTCGGCGTGGCGATGGACAACGCGATTCCTGCGGTGAAGGAAGCGGCGAACTTTATCACCAAATCCAATCTGGAAGACGGTGTCGCATATGTCATTGAAAAATATGTACTAAATTAATATCTCTCATACCTGAAGGCCCGCGTTTATCGCGGGTTTTTTTATGCCCTGAGTTTACCTCGCAAAAAAATCCTCAAATCACATTGTCGTTTTTGTGATCTAAATTGTAGTACAACATAATAAAATCGTACTACATTATGTTCGTGGCGATAATGAGTGCTATCACGTTAGTACTACAAAGTTGCGGTCAAATCCGCCTGTCGCGGTAAAGTAGAGAGGTACATCCAGAGCACAAGGACTCTCCATGACTCTCAATAAAACCGATCGCATCGTCATCACGCTGGGCCAGCAGATTGTCAGCGGTAAATACGTTCCCGGCTCCGCGCTGCCAGCGGAAGCGGACCTGTGTGAGGAGTTTGAAACCTCGCGCAATATCATTCGCGAAGTGTTCCGCTCATTGATGGCTAAGCGACTGATTGAAATGAAACGCTATCGCGGCGCGTTCGTCGCTCCGCGCAACCAGTGGAATTATCTCGATACCGACGTTTTGCAGTGGGTGCTGGAAAGTGATTACGACCCACGACTGATTAGCGCGATGAGCGAGGTACGTAACCTGGTCGAGCCGGCGATAGCCCGCTGGGCGGCAGAGCGTGCGACCTCAAGCGACCTGGCGCAAATCGAAGAAGCGCTTAACGACATGATAGCTAACAACCAGGACCGGGAAGCGTTTAACGAGGCGGATATTCGCTATCACGAGGCCGTGTTGCAGTCGGTGCATAACCCGGTGCTGCAGCAGCTAAATGTAGCGATCAGCTCGCTACAGCGGGCGGTATTTGAAAGGACCTGGATGGGTGATGCGGCCAACATGCCGAAAACGCTCCAGGAACATAAGGCGCTGTTTGACGCCATTCGGCATCAGGACAGCGAAGCGGCAGAGCAGGCGGCGCTCACCATGATCGCCAGCTCAACACGAAGGTTAAAGGAAATCACATGACATCTCGCTACATCGCAATTGACTGGGGATCGACAAACCTGCGCGCCTGGCTTTATCAGGGCGACCAGTGCCTGGAGAGCAGGCAATCGGAAGCAGGTGTGACGCGTTTGAATGGACAATCCCCCGCAGCGGTGTTTAGCGAAATAACCGAGGGCTGGTGCGATAGCGCTACCCCGGTAGTGATGGCGGGAATGGTCGGTAGCAACGTGGGCTGGAAGGTTGCTCCCTATCTACCGGTTCCCGTTCATTTTTCCGCCATTGGCGAGCGATTAACGTCCGTCAGAGACAAAGTCTGGATTATTCCCGGACTCTGCGTCACTCGCGACGATAACCACAATGTGATGCGCGGTGAAGAGACCCAACTCCTTGGCGCGCAGTCGCTAGCGCCTTCTTCCGTCTATGTAATGCCCGGCACCCACTGCAAATGGGTGCAGGCTGACCGCCAACAAATCAACGACTTTCGCACGGTGATGACAGGTGAGCTGCATCATCTGCTGCTGCGCCACTCGCTGGTGGGCGCCGGGTTACCAGAACAGATCTCCGCCCCGAATGCTTTTACCGCCGGGCTGGAGCGCGGCCTCCATTCGCCAGATATTCTGCCTCAGCTTTTTGAAGTACGTGCTTCGCACGTGCTGGGCTCATTTCCGCGCGAACATGTCAGCGAATTTCTCTCCGGCCTGCTGATTGGCGCGGAAGTTGCCACCATGAGTAGCCGCTTCGGTGACCTACAGGTCACCATTGTTGCCGGAGATGCGCTGGCAAACCGCTATCAGCAGGCGCTGACCGCAATCGGCCGTCAGACAACAGTGGTGTCAGGTGATACCGCATTTCAGACAGGAATAAGGAGCATCGCTCATGCAGTGGCAAACTAAACTACCGCTTATCGCCATTTTGCGCGGTATTACACCGGAAGAGGCGCTGGAACACGTGGGGGCCGTGATTGACGCCGGATTTGATGCCGTTGAAATCCCACTCAATTCACCGCAGTGGGAAAAAAGCATTCCCGCCGTTGTTGATGCTTATGGTGATAAAGCGTTGATAGGTGCGGGCACCGTGCTAAATCCAGAGCGGGTAGACCAGCTTGCGCAAATGGGTTGCAAGCTTATCGTTACTCCCAACATTCAGCCCGAGGTTATTCGCCGTGCAGTGAGCTACGGCATGACGGTTTGCCCCGGATGCGCGACGGCGACAGAGGCCTTTGCCGCGCTGGACGCCGGTGCTCAGGCGCTGAAAGTGTTCCCTTCCTCGGCTTTTGGCCCTGACTATATCAAAGCGCTAAAAGCTGTTTTGCCGCCGGAGATTCCCGTTTTCGCCGTGGGCGGCGTAACGCCGGAAAATCTGGTCCAGTGGATAAAAGCAGGCTGTATTGGTGCCGGATTAGGCAGCGATCTCTATCGCGCCGGGCAATCCGTAGAGCGAACCGCACAGCAGGCAGCAGCATTTGTTAAAGCGTATCGAGAGGCAGTGCAATGAAAATAACTAAACTCACCACGTATCGTTTACCCCCACGCTGGATGTTTTTAAAGATTGAAACCGATGAAGGCGTGGTTGGCTGGGGTGAACCCGTGATTGAAGGACGCGCGCGAACCGTAGAGGCCGCGGTGCATGAGCTCGGTGATTATCTGATAGGTCAGGACCCGGCGCGGATTAACGACCTGTGGCAGGTGATGTACCGTGCGGGCTTTTATCGCGGCGGGCCGATCCTAATGAGCGCCATCGCCGGTATTGACCAGGCGCTATGGGATATCAAAGGTAAAGTGCTGAATGCGCCGGTCTGGCAGCTGATGGGCGGCCTGGTACGAGACAAAATCAAAGCCTACAGCTGGGTCGGCGGCGATCGTCCGGCAGAAGTGATTGATGGTATCAAGAAACTGCGCGGAATTGGTTTTGATACCTTTAAATTAAATGGCTGCGAAGAGCTGGGACTTATCGATAATTCCCGCGCGGTAGATGCGGCGGTAAATACCGTGGCGCAAATTCGCGAAGCTTTTGGTAATGAAATTGAATTTGGCCTTGATTTCCACGGCCGCGTTAGCGCGCCAATGGCAAAAGTATTAATTAAAGAACTGGAACAGTATCGTCCATTATTTATTGAAGAGCCGGTTCTGGCGGAACAGGCTGAATACTATCCGCGTTTAGCGGCGCAAACCTCGATTCCTATCGCTGCAGGCGAACGAATGTTCTCACGCTTCGAGTTTAAACGCGTGCTGGAAGCCGGCGGCCTGGCTATTTTGCAGCCGGACCTGTCGCACGCTGGCGGTATTACCGAGTGCTATAAAATCGCCGGAATGGCGGAGGCTTATGACGTGGCGCTGGCGCCGCACTGCCCGCTGGGACCTGTTGCATTGGCTGCCTGCCTGCACGTTGACTTTGTTTCCTATAACGCCGTATTCCAGGAGCAAAGCATGGGCATTCACTATAACAAGGGGGCGGAACTGCTCGACTTTGTGAAAAATAAAGAAGACTTCAATATGGAAGGCGGCTTCTTTAAACCGTTAATGAAGCCCGGGCTTGGCGTAGAAATAGATGAAGCGCGGGTGATTGAATTAAGTCAAAACGCGCCGGACTGGCGTAATCCGTTGTGGCGGCATGAGGATGGTTCTGTCGCTGAATGGTAAATGCGCGTCATACTTCGCACTGGTGGTGCGTTGGCTGCATTTTCTTACCCCGGTCACATACTTTTGTATGCTCCCGGGGATGCGAAAACTTGCCGCCTTCCCCCAGCACGAATTATTTAGCGCATTGCAGTTGAGTTATTAATAAAAATTTTAACACACCCTCTGTAAATTACCGGGCATGGTGAGCGGTCTCGCTATGCCCAAAATCTGGAGACAGATTGCGATGGATATTTCAGTTACAGCTGCAAAACCCGGGCGTCGCCGTTATTTGACGCTGATTATGATCTTTATTACCGTGGTGATTTGTTATGTTGATCGCGCCAACCTTGCCGTGGCATCGGCGCATATTCAGGAAGAGTTTGGTATAACCAAAGCGGAAATGGGGTACGTATTTTCGGCTTTTGCGTGGCTTTATACGATTTGCCAGATTCCTGGTGGGTGGTTCCTGGACCGCGTCGGCTCACGGCTGACCTACTTTATCGCCATTCTGGGCTGGTCGGTGGCGACGCTATTCCAGGGGTTTGCTACTGGGCTGATGTCGTTAATTGGCCTGCGCGCTATTACTGGTATTTTTGAAGCGCCAGCGTTTCCGACAAATAACCGTATGGTGACCAGCTGGTTTCCAGAGCACGAGCGCGCATCAGCCGTCGGTTTTTATACCTCAGGGCAGTTTGTCGGATTAGCATTCCTGACGCCATTATTAATCTGGATTCAGGAGATGCTGAGCTGGCACTGGGTATTTATCATCACCGGCGCTATCGGTATTGTCTGGTCATTCATCTGGATTAAGGTCTATCAGCCGCCGCGTCTGACGAAAAGCGTTAGCAAGGCTGAGCTGGATTATATTCGTGATGGCGGTGGTCTGGTGGACGGCGATGCTCCCGTTAAGAAAGAAGCACGTCAGCCGCTGACCAAAGCCGACTGGAAGCTGGTGTTCCACTGTAAGCTGGTAGGCGTTTACCTGGGCCAGTTTGCGGTTACCTCAACACTGTGGTTCTTCCTGACCTGGTTCCCCAACTATCTGACCCAGGAAAAGGGGATTACGGCGCTGAAGGCAGGCTTTATGACCACGGTTCCGTTCCTGGCCGCTTTTGTTGGCGTGCTGCTCTCCGGTTGGCTGGCGGACAGGCTGGTAAGAAAAGGCTTCTCGTTAGGTGCCGCGCGTAAAACGCCTATTATCTGCGGCCTGCTGATCTCCACTTGTATTATGGGGGCCAATTACACCAACGATCCGGTATGGATTATGGTACTGATGGCGTTGGCGTTCTTTGGTAACGGCTTCGCCTCGATTACCTGGTCTCTGGTCTCGTCGCTGGCGCCGATGCGGTTAATTGGGCTGACGGGCGGTATGTTTAATTTCGTCGGCGGACTGGGCGGTATCACCGTTCCGCTGGTGGTGGGTTACCTGGCTCAGGACTATGGTTTTGCCCCTGCGCTGGTCTATATATCCGTGATTGCGCTGGTTGGCGCGCTCTCCTACATCCTGCTGGTGGGCGATGTTAAACGAGTAGGTTAAATCTTTCCGATACTATACCCTGATGCGAAAGTCTCGCATCAGGGTATCTTTATGAAACAAGTCACCTTTGCCCCCCGCCATCATCAGCTTACCAATACCCGCACCTGGACTGCAGATAGCCAGTGGCTGGTTTTTGATGTCCGTCCGTCCGGTGCCTCATTTACCGGCGAAACCATTGAACGCGTCAATGTTGAAAGCGGCGACGTTGAAGTGATCTATCGTGCGACAAACAGCGCGTACGTTGGCGTGGTGACCGTTCATCCATCGGTAGATAAATATGTCTTTATCCACGGCCCGGAAAACCCGGATGAACACTGGCATTACGATTTCCACCATCGTCGCGGCGTAGTGACTTATCAGGGAGAAACGCACAATCTTGATGCGATGGATATCACCGTGCCGTATACGCCAGGGGCGCTGCGCGGTGGCAGCCATGTGCACGTCTTTAGCCCAAACGGCGAGCTGGTCAGCTTTACCTATAACGACCATGTGCTGCATGAACGCGACCCAGCGCTGGATTTGCGCAACGTTGGCGTGGCGGTGCCCTATGGCCCGGTCACGCCGCGTGGGCAGCATCCGCGAGAATATGGCGGTAGCCACTGGTGCGTACTGGTCAGCCGGACAACACCGACGCCCACCCCGGGTAGCGACGACATCAACCGGGCCTACGAAGAGGGCTGGGTCGGCAACCAGGCGCTGGCGTTTATCGGCGATACGTTATCGGTAAATGGCGATAAAGTACCGGAGCTGTTTATTGTTGATCTGCCTAAGACCGAACAGGGCTGGAAGCAGTCGGGCGATGCGCCGCTGGCAGGGACTGAAGCGACGATGCCCGCGCCTCCGGCTGGCGTTGTTCAGCATCGCTTAACGTTTACTCATGAGCGCCGTTACCCTGGGCTTGCGAATACGCCGCGCCACTGGGTGCGAGCTAACCCACAGGCAACGGATATCGCTTTTCTGATGCGCGACGATGACGGAGTGGTTCAGATGTGGCTCATTTCGGTACAGGGCGGCGAACCGCGCCAGTTGACGCATGGCCGTTCGGATATCCAGTCGGCGTTTAACTGGCATCCGTCTGGAGAATGGCTGGGCTTTGTTGTGGAAAATCGCATTGCGCTTTGCAATGCGCAGAGCGGGGAAATCACCTTCCTGACCGACGCGCATGAAAATCCGCCATCGGGCGATGCGATCGTCTTTTCGCCAGACGGCAAACAGCTTGCCTGGATGGAGGAAGTGGACGGTTACCGCCAGCTATGGGTAACCGCAACAGCGCGTTGAATTATGGGTTAGGCATCCGCGCTGGCGGGATCACCGAATTGGTCGCCAGCGTCTCTTTTTCGCTCTTTTCTACGCGCGATTTGACCGAGCTATCGGTACGGAACATATCCCACGGCAGCAGCAGCGTGTCCATCACGGCAGTCAGCGGCATATCCAGGGCCACGAGGGATTTAGTCCCCCAGTTAGCGTCGCTGTCCCCGAGCATTTGCGCGCTGGCGCGCGTTCCCGGATAGGTTCCTTCTTTACCGCCGGTATGTGACATCACGCTGGAGCAACCGCCCAAACTTATCATCCCGCTGAGCAGGACCAGCTTTAACAGACCGTTTTTCATTATTCTTCCGTCATCGTTACGGGCGTTGATAGAACCTTCTACGTACATATCGGTTATATCGGGCCATTCCATGGATGCATAGTGCCATTGCGCCGCACTGTGGCGGGCGTCGCACTTTGCCTTTTGTGCTGTCACTCCAGTCTAAGCAATAGACCACAAACTGCAAAAAAAAATTGCCCTGTTGGCCTTGAAAACACCATGGATATACCCATTTTAGGAATGTGTCCCGCAGAGAATACGCCGAATGGGTATTCTGGGTAATAACGACCTGTCCATGATGGAAGGTCAGATAATTCTCGCTGATTTCAGGAGCTATGTATTATGCGTAATTTCGATCTCTCCCCGTTGTATCGCTCTGCTATTGGTTTCGACCGCCTTTTCAATCTGTTAGAAAATAATCAAAGCCAGAGTAATGGCGGCTACCCTCCGTACAACGTTGAATTAGTCGACGAAAACAACTACCGCATCGCGATTGCCGTTGCCGGTTTTGCTGAGAGCGAACTGGAAATTACCGCTCAGGATAATCTGCTGATCGTAAAAGGCGCTCACGCCGCTGAGCAAAAAGAACGTACTTATCTGTATCAGGGGATCGCTGAACGCAATTTTGAGCGTAAATTCCAGCTCGCGGAAAATATCCATATTCGCGGCGCCAACCTGGTAAACGGTCTGCTGTATATTGACCTTGAACGAGTTATTCCTGAAGCGAATAAACCGCGCCGTATCGAAATCAACTAATTTCGTCGGGCCGCTAACGTGGCCCGGTATTAATGTAAAAATCTGCCCGCCGTCAGGGGGCAAATGCGAATCCACAGGATTTGCAGATATCTACTCGCTTCTTAGAAGGAGAAACACAATGCGTAACTACGATTTATCCCCACTGCTGCGTCAATGGATCGGTTTTGACAAACTGGCCAACGCCCTGCAAACCGCCGGTGAAAGCCAGAGCTTCCCACCCTATAACATTGAGAAAAGTGACGATAACCACTATCGCATTACCCTTGCGCTGGCTGGTTTCCGTCAGGAAGATTTGGATATTCAGCTGGAAGGTACGCGTCTGACGGTAAAAGGCGCGCCACAGCAGCCGGAAAAAGAGACCAAATGGCTGCACCAGGGGCTGGTTAACCAGGCCTTTAGCCTGAGCTTCACGCTCGCTGAAAATATGGAAGTCTCCGGGGCAACCTTTACCAACGGCCTGCTACATATCGATTTGACCCGTAACGAGCCGGAGCAAATAGCCGCGCAGCGCATTGCTATCAGCGAGCGTCCCGCGCTGGATAGCTAATTAAGCGAACCACTCATAAGGCCCCGATTTTCGGGGCTTTTTTGTGCGTGGGAGCTCATAAAATGCCCTTGCTGCAACAGATGTTTCAGTTTAAAAAATAATCATATTTTATAGGCTCACTGAAACAAAGGATATGTAATGAACGAACAGCAGCCATTCGAAGCGATTAAAAATAGAGATGAGGCGGGAAGAGAGTACTGGTCTGCCCGAGCATTAGCAAAACTGCTTGAATACTCGGAATATCGCCACTTTAATCCTGTGATTATTAAAGCAACTGAAGCATGTGCGAATAGTGGACATGCTATTAGCGACCATTTCGAGGAGATCCTCGCTATGGTCCAAATTGGTTCCGGTGCACAGCGAGAACTTAAAGATATAAAGCTCTCCCGCTACGCCTGCTATCTGGTTGTACAAAATGGCGATCCGTCAAAACCGGTGATTGCCGCAGGGCAAACCTACTTTGCGTTGCAAACTCGTCGCCAGGAGCTGGAAGACGATCAAACATTTAAATCTCTACGAGAGGATGAAAAGCGGCTATTTCTGCGCAATGAACTCACAGAGCATAATAAACATCTGGTTGAAACGGCTCAGCAGGCTGGCGTGGAGACAACGCTGGATTTCGCTATCTTTCAAAATCATGGCTATAAAGGCCTCTACGGCGGTCTGGATCAAAAAGCGATTCATGAGCGTAAAGGCCTAAAGAAAAGCCAAAAAATCCTCGATCATATGGGGTCTACTGAACTCGCAGCTAACCTGTTTCGCGCCACTCAAACGGAAGAAAAACTACGCCGGGATGAGGTTGATACGAAGCAACTGGCTAATCAAACCCACTATGAAGTTGGGCAAAAGGTGCGTCAGACTATCAAAGATCTTGGCGGCACTATGCCGGAAGCGCTTCCTTCTCCGGAGAAAAGTATTCAGCAGCTAAAAATCGCCGCGAAAAAGAAAGATGCTCCTGAGCCGTAAGCCTGATCCCGTGATTATTGTGCGCCAGGCGGCATACAGCCCATTCGCTACCGGTCATAATCCTCTTTGTTCGTAATGTTATTCACAGGGAAGAAACTATGAGTGATATAGCATTGACCGTTAGCGTCCTGGCGCTGGTGGCGGTAGTCGGATTGTGGATCGGCAATGTAAAAGTGCGTGGTGTCGGCTTTGGTATCGGAGGCGTGCTGTTTGGCGGCATCATCGTCGGCCACTTTGTGGATCAGGCGGGCATTGCCCTCAGTAGCCCAATGCTGCACTTTATTCAGGAATTCGGCCTGATTCTCTTCGTGTATACCATCGGTATCCAGGTGGGTCCGGGCTTCTTCGCCTCGCTGCGCGTCTCCGGCCTGCGACTTAACCTCTTTGCAATTCTGATAGTGATTCTCGGCGGCCTGGTCACCGCGGTCCTGCATAAACTGTTCGATATACCTCTCCCCGTGGTGCTTGGTATCTTCTCCGGGGCCGTCACCAACACCCCTGCGCTGGGTGCCGGGCAGCAGATTCTGCGCGACCTTGGCGTACCTTTTGATACCGTCGACCAGATGGGGATGAGTTATGCGATGGCTTACCCGTTCGGCATCTGCGGCATACTGCTGACCATGTGGCTGGTCCGGCTGTTTTTCCGCATTAACGTCGAAAAAGAGGCCCAGCAGTTTGATGAGAACAGCGGCAACGGTCACGCTCATCTCCAGACTCTCAACGTGCGGGTCGAAAACCCCAACCTGAACAATATGGCGATTCAGGATGTCCCGATGCTTAACAGCGATAAGCTGATTTGCTCGCGACTCAAGCGTGAGGAGATGCTGATGGTGCCTGCGCCGAATACCCTGATTCAGCTTGGCGACCTGCTGCATCTGGTCGGGCGACCAGAGGATTTACACAACGCTCAACTGGTGATTGGTAAGGAGGTTGCCACCTCGCTCTCGACGCGTGGTACCGATTTAAAAGTTGAGCGCGTGGTGGTGACCAACGAAAAGGTGCTGGGCAAAAGAATTCGCGACCTGCACTTTAAACAGCGTTATGACGTGGTTATTTCACGGCTTAATCGTGCCGGGGTTGAGCTGGTTGCTACCAGTAGCTCCAGTCTGCAATTTGGTGACATTCTGAATCTGGTGGGCCGCCCTGAGGCGATTGACGCAGTTGCCGCCGAGCTTGGCAACGCCCAGCAAAAACTCCAGCAGGTGCAGATGCTGCCGGTGTTTATTGGTATCGGTTTAGGCGTGCTGCTGGGCTCTATACCGCTGTTTATTCCGGGTTTCCCGGCGGCGCTGAAGCTGGGTCTGGCCGGCGGGCCGCTAATTATGGCGCTGATTCTCGGGCGTATCGGCAGTATCGGTAAGCTGTACTGGTTTATGCCGCCCAGCGCCAACCTCGCGCTACGCGAGTTGGGCATTGTGCTGTTCCTGGCGGTGGTTGGGCTGAAATCCGGCGGCGATTTTGTGGCGACGCTGATTGAAGGCGACGGTATGAGCTGGATTGCCTACGGTATCTTTATCACCGCCATACCGCTACTGGCGGTTGGTATTCTGGCGCGTATGTTGGCGAAGATGAACTATCTGACCCTGTGCGGTATGCTGGCCGGTTCAATGACCGACCCGCCGGCTCTGGCATTTGCCAACAACCTGCATGCCACCAGCGGCGCGGCGGCGCTCTCCTATGCCACCGTTTATCCGCTGGTCATGTTCTTACGCATTATTACCCCGCAGCTACTGGCGGTGCTGTTCTGGGGAATGGGTTAACGGATTTTCCGCGTGGACGCGCCGCAGATGGTAGTCCACCTGATACACGCTGGCGTTACGGAACATCACCGAGTAGTTAAGAAACTCGCCGCTGTCGCTGTAGGAAAGGGAGGTAATGCGCAGCAGCGGCGTTTGTTCTGGTACGTTCATCGATTGCGCCAGCTGCTTGTCCGCCAGCACTGGCGACAGCGTTTCATAGTTACCGCTGATGGTTATCCCGCACTCCTTCTCGATATAATCAAACTTCGATCCCTCCAGATGCACCAACGACAGATTACGAAACAGCTTTACCGGCATATAGCTGTCTTCCAGCATTAGCGGTTTGCCATCGACATAGCGCACCCGGCGCGAGAAGTAGATCCGTTCATCAATTTGTATCCGCAGCAGGCTGGCGATAGCCGGAGGTGCGGGCATCACCTCGAAAACCAGTACCCGGCTCACTACCTCCTTACCATGCTTGCGTAGTACCTCGGCCAGCCCGGTCAGATTGGTGGTTTCGTGATGTAAATCTTTGCGGGCGACATAGGTACCGGAACCGTGCCGACGCACCACCAGCCCCCAGGTGACCAGCAGATCGATGGCTTTACGGATGGTCATGCGCGCGACGCCGAACTCTGCCGCCAGCTTTTTTTCGCCTGGAAGCGGGCTGCCGATATCGAAATCGGAGGAATTCAGCCGCAGACGCAATCTGTCGGCAATGGATTTATAGATCACCAGTAGACCTCTATTCACTATGTTGAAAACGATGATGAATGGACGATTTTCTATAAAAATTAAATTAATACATAAAGATAAAAACTATTCGTCATGGTGATTTCATCAGCTGAATTCAGAATGTCTAATTTTTTATAAAAAAGTAGACAACATTGACGTAATTAAAACCATGAAAGCGATCACGAATCGCAACGGCGCCGCATGTTGCCGTTCGGGCAAATTTCTATCCTCGTTTCAGGCCAGTACAAATAGTTACCCTGAATAATTCACCGCTGTACGTGGAGTCTGACGGGTATGAATAAGGCCACTCACCCTACGAGTTGTTACATGAGGATTTTCAAATGCTCAGTCAAATACAACGCTTTGGCGGCGCCATGTTTACCCCGGTTTTGCTCTTTCCTTTCGCCGGGATCGTGGTGGGTATCGCCATTATGCTGCGCAACCCGATGTTCGTCGGCGAAGCGCTCACCGCACCAGATAGTTTATTTGCTCAGATCGTTCACATCATTGAAGAGGGCGGCTGGACCGTCTTTCGTAATATGCCGCTGATTTTTGCCGTCGGTCTGCCGATCGGCCTGGCGAAACAGGCTCAGGGCCGGGCCTGCCTGGCGGTACTGGTGAGTTTTCTCACCTGGAACTATTTCATCAACGCCATGGGGATGACCTGGGGCCACTTCTTCGGCGTCGACTTTTCCGTTGAACCGACGGCAGGCAGCGGCCTGACGATGATGGCTGGGATTAAAACGCTCGATACCAGCATTATCGGCGCGATCGTTATTTCCGGGCTGGTGACCGCCCTGCATAACCGCTATTTCGATAAACCGTTGCCGGTTTTCCTCGGCATCTTTCAGGGCTCCTCGTTTGTGGTGATTGTCGCGTTTCTGGCAATGATCCCCTGCGCCTGGCTCACCCTGCTCGGCTGGCCAAAAGTGCAGATGGGCATTGAATCGCTACAGGCCTTTTTACGCTCTGCCGGGGCGCTGGGCGTCTGGGTCTATATCTTCCTCGAACGCATCCTGATCCCGACCGGTTTACACCACTTTGTCTATGGTCCGTTCATCTTCGGTCCGGCAGTAGTGGAGGGCGGCATTCAGGTCTACTGGGCGCAGCATTTACAGGAGTTCAGCCAGAGCACTGAGGCGCTGAAAACCCTGTTCCCGGAAGGCGGATTTGCGCTGCACGGTAACTCAAAGGTCTTTGGTTCGGTGGGCATTGCGCTGGCGCTTTACTTTACCGCCGCGCCGGAAAACCGCGTCAAAGTCGCCGGGCTGCTAATTCCTGCCACTTTGACCGCCATGCTGGTGGGGATAACCGAACCCCTGGAATTCACCTTCCTGTTCATCTCGCCGCTACTGTTTGCCGTTCATGCGGTACTGGCGGCCACCATGGCGACGGTGATGTATATCTGCGGCGTCGTGGGCAACTTTGGCGGCGGCCTGCTTGACCAGTTCCTGCCGCAAAACTGGATCCCGATGTTCCACAATCACGCGTCGATGATGTTTATCCAGATAGGCGTTGGCGTGTGCTTCACCGCGCTCTACTTCGTCATCTTCCGCACGTTGATTTTGCGCCTGAACCTGAAAACACCTGGCCGCGAAGACAGTGAAATCAAGCTCTACAGCAAGGCCGATTACCAGGCCGCTCGCGGTAAAACCAGCGCCGCAGGGGCGACGGATACCAAACTGGGCCAGGCCGCAGGCTTCCTGCAGGCATTGGGCGGGGCGGGCAATATCGAGAGTATCAATAACTGCGCCACCCGGCTGCGCATCGCGCTGGTCGACATGGCGAAAACGCAAAGTGATGACGTGTTTAAAGCGCTGGGTGCCCACGGCGTTGTGCGTCGCGGCAACGGGATTCAGGTCATTGTCGGCCTGCATGTTCCCCAGGTCCGCGACCAGCTTGAAACCCTGATGAAAGATTCTCTACAGACCGAACAAACCACCATGACGGAGGCAGTATCATGAAAAAATTCTCAGTTGTTATCGCAGGCGGCGGCAGTACTTTTACCCCGGGCATCGTACTGATGCTGTTAGCAAACCAGGATCGCTTCCCGCTGCGGGCGCTGAAATTTTACGACAACGACGGCGCGCGTCAGGAGACCATCGCCGAGGCATGCAAAGTGATCCTCAAAGAGCAGGCGCCGGAGATTGAATTCAGCTACACCACCGATCCGCAGGCGGCCTTTACCGACGTTGATTTCGTGATGGCGCACATTCGCGTGGGCAAATATCCGATGCGTGAAAAAGACGAAAAAATCCCGCTGCGCCACGGCGTATTGGGCCAGGAAACCTGCGGCCCAGGCGGTATTGCCTACGGTATGCGCTCTATCGGCGGCGTACTCGAGCTGGTGGATTACATGGAAAAATATTCGCCGAACGCCTGGATGCTCAACTACTCCAACCCGGCGGCGATTGTGGCGGAAGCGACCCGTCGCCTGCGTCCGAACGCTAAAATTCTCAACATTTGCGATATGCCGATCGGCATTGAAGGGCGGATGGCGCAAATCGTCGGCCTGAAGGACCGTAAGCAGATGCGCGTGCGCTACTACGGGCTAAACCACTTTGGCTGGTGGACCTCAATTGAAGATCTGCAAGGTAACGATCTGATGCCGAAGCTGCGCGAACATGTGGCGAAATATGGCTATGTTCCGCCATCTAACGACCCGCACACCGAGGCGAGCTGGAACGACACTTTTGCTAAGGCGAGAGACGTGCAGGCGCTGGATCCGGATACGATGCCGAATACTTACCTCAAGTATTATCTGTTCCCGGACTACGTGGTGGCGCACTCTAATCCGGAACGTACCCGCGCGAACGAAGTGATGGATCATCGTGAGAAAAACGTCTTCAGCGCCTGTCGGGCGATTATTGAAGCGGGTAACTCTTCCGCAGGCGATCTGGAAATCGACGAACATGCTTCCTATATCGTCGATCTGGCGGCGGCTATTGCCTTTAATACCCAGGAACGCATGCTGCTGATTGTGCCGAACAACGGTGCGATTCATAACTTTGATGCCGATGCGATGGTGGAAATTCCGTGCCTGGTCGGCCATAACGGACCGGAGCCGTTAACGGTTGGCGATATTCCGCATTTCCAGAAAGGGATGATGAGCCAGCAGGTGGCGGTAGAAAAACTGGTGGTGGATGCCTGGGAACATCGTTCTTACCACAAGCTGTGGCAGGCGATTGCGTTGTCGAAAACCGTGCCGAGCGCATCGGTTGCCAAAGCGATTCTTGATGACCTGATTGCGGCCAACAAAGAGTACTGGCCGGAACTGCATTAATCCTGCTGACCGGCATCCATGGGGTGCCGGTCATTCATTTTTAGCACCTCTGAGGGCGCGTAGCCGAAGCGGCGTTTAAACGCCTTGCTGAAATGAAAAGAGTCAAAGAAGTTCAGCATCCCCGCAACCTTACTTACGGTATTTCCCTCCTGCTTCAATAACGACTGAGCCAGTTCCAGTTGGGCATTCAGGTAATACTCTTTTGGCGTTTTTCCGGTATAGCGTAGAAACAGGCGTCGTAGCCAGGGCTCGCTGCACTGCATGGCGTTAGCCATGTCGGCCACGCTCCAGCGCTTCTGCGGATTGGCGTGCAGAGTGGCAATCAGATTTTCCAGCTTTTGCAGCTGACGATCTTTATCGCCATTCTCGGCAATCAGGCAAATCCACTGATAGATTATTTTCGTCAGATAGGCGACGGCCAGGTTATTCTTCAGCGGATCGCGGTCTGCAATCAGCGCCGCCACTTCGTTGAGTTCTTTATTAAAAGTATCGCCCTGATAAATAGTGCCGACCTGTAATATCGGAATCGGCATCAGCGTGGTAGGAATAAATTCCATCCAGTACTGCTCCCAGACTAATCCAACGCAGTGATAGGATTTAATCTCGATGGGTTTTAAAAATATGACGCAGTTCCCATTCAGCGTAATTTCAGAGTGATCTTTTAAATATATTTTTCCGCATCCCTGAACGGTATATATCGCCACCCAGGAGTTGGCGATAAGCGGTTTCTTTTTATCACGAGGCCAGCTGACCCGATAGCTTTCATCGGCAAGGGTATGCCATAGGGAGAGCAGTGAAATCCCGCTTGAGATCACATTTTCTTCCAGAACTAACGGAATGTTATACGTAGTTTCGTTTTTTACATGCGAAATTTGTATTTTTCCATTCATTTTAATTTCTCGTCGGCCAATCATGCCTGCAACCTGATGAGGTGAATTTAGCAAAAAATAGCCGCTCAGGGATACAGTACATCTCATTTTATATAAATCATCGCCTTACCTGGATAAAACGCTATTACCTATGTACCTGATAGCGCCGGGATATAATGACAAACAAGGGCTACAAGATGAATGCTATACAAATTTTGAGCTTTGTCGGTTTTACACTGCTGGTGGCTATCATTACCTGGTTCAAGGTAAGAAAAGCGGATACCGGCTCGCAGCAGGGCTATTTCCTTGCTGGTCGTTCGCTGAAGGCACCGGTCATTGCCGCCTCGCTGATGTTAACCAACTTATCGACCGAACAGCTGGTTGGGTTATCCGGACAGGCCTATAAAAGCGGCATGTCCGTCATGGGCTGGGAAGTGACTTCGGCGGTGACGCTGATCTTCCTGGCGCTGATCTTCCTCCCCCGCTACTTGCAGCGCGGCATTGCTACCATCCCTGACTTTCTTGAGGAGCGCTACGATAAAACCACGCGTATTATCATCGACTTCTGCTTTCTGATCGCCACCGGCGTCTGCTTCCTGCCTATTGTTCTCTACTCCGGCGCGCTGGCGTTAAATAGTCTATTTCATATCGGTGATTCATTAGGTTTAACCCAGGGAGCCGCAATCTGGCTGCTGGTGGTTTTATTGGGCCTGGCAGGGATTCTCTATGCCGTTATCGGCGGGATGCGCGCAATGGCGATTGCCGACTCCATCAACGGTATCGGCCTGGTGATCGGCGGCCTGATGGTCCCGGTATTCGGACTGATGGCGATGGGCAAGGGCAGTTTTTTACAGGGTATTGAGCAGCTAACCACGGTGCATGCTGAGAAACTCAACTCCATCGGCAGCAGCACAGATCCTTTACCCATTGGGGCTGCGTTCACCGGTCTGATTCTGGTGAACACCTTCTACTGGTGTACTAACCAGGGGATTGTGCAGCGCACGCTGGCGTCAAAAAGCCTGGCGGAAGGGCAGAAAGGGGCGCTGCTGACGGCGGTTCTGAAAATGCTCGACCCGCTGATTCTGGTGCTCCCGGGTTTAATCGCTTTTCATCTCTATCAGGACCTGCCGAGTGCGGATATGGCCTATCCGACGCTGGTCAATAAGGTGATGCCGCTTCCGCTGGTCGGCTTTTTTGGCGCAGTGTTGTTTGGCGCGGTTATCAGCACCTTCAACGGCTTTTTAAACAGCGCCAGCACCCTGTTCAGCATGGGGATTTATCGGCGCATCATCAACGAAAATGCCCAGCCGGAACAGCTGGTGCGCGTTGGGCGTAAATTTGGCCTGTTTATCGCAGTGATCTCGGTGATTGTCGCGCCGTGGATCGCCAATGCGCCGCAGGGCCTGTATAGCTGGATGAAACAGCTCAACGGTATTTATAACGTGCCGCTGGTGACGATCATCATTATGGGCTTCTTCTTCCCGCGCATTCCTGCGCTGGCGGCTAAAGTGGCGATGGGGCTGGGTATCGTCAGCTACATCACTATCAACTACCTGGTGAAGTTTGATTTCCACTTCCTCTACGTGCTGGCCTGCACCTTCTGCATCAACGTGGTGGTGATGCTGATTATCGGCTTTATCAAACCTCGCGCGACGCCGTTTAAATTCCGTGATGCGTTCGCCGTGGATATGCAGCCGTGGCGGCACGTGAAGATTGCTTCGGTGGGCATCCTGTTCGCCATGATCGGCGTTTACGCAGGACTCGCTGAATTCGGCGGCTACGGCACTCGCTGGCTGGCTGTGACCAGTTACTCCATCACCGCGGCAGTCGTTATTTATCTGATCTACAGCAGTTGGCGGGAACGTCGCCCCGTTACGGCCGCCTATGCTACCGACGTTAAGGAAAAACCATGAGTCGCCCTAATTTCCTGTTCATTATGACCGATACCCAGGCCACTAATATGGTGGGCTGCTACAGCGGTAAGCCGCTGAATACCAATAATATTGATAGCCTTGCAGCGGAAGGGATCCGCTTCAATTCCGCCTACACCTGCTCGCCGGTATGCACCCCGGCGCGCGCCGGGCTGTTTACCGGGATTTACGCTAATCAGTCCGGCCCGTGGACCAATAACGTCGCGCCGGGAAAAAACATCTCCACCATGGGGCGCTACTTTAAAGATGCGGGCTACCACACTTGCTATATCGGCAAGTGGCACCTTGATGGCCACGACTATTTTGGTACCGGCGAGTGCCCGTCGGAGTGGGATGCCGACTACTGGTTTGATGGCGCGAATTACCTCGCGGAACTGACCGAGGAAGAGATTAGCCTGTGGCGCAACGGCCTGAACAGCGTAGAGGATTTACAGCGGCACGGTATCGATGAAACCTTCACCTGGGCGCACCGCATCAGCAACCGGGCGGTTGATTTTCTCCACCAACCCGCGCGCGCCGACGAGCCGTTCCTGATGGTGGTTTCCTATGACGAGCCGCACCATCCGTTTACCTGCCCGGTGGAATATCTGCAGAAGTATCAGGACTTTTATTACGACCTCGGGCCGAAGGCTCATGATTCGTTGAGCAATAAACCGGAACACCATCGGTTATGGTCGCAGGCGATGCCGTCTCCGGTAGGTGACGATGGGCGCTATCACCATCCGCTCTATTTTGCCTGCAACGACTTTGTCGATGACCAGATTGGCCGGGTGATTAACGCCTTAACCCCGGAGCAACGGGACAACACCTGGGTGATTTACACCTCCGATCACGGCGAGATGATGGGGGCGCATAAGCTCATCAGTAAAGGCGCGGCGATGTATGACGACATTACCCGTATCCCGCTGATTATGCGCCCGCCGCAGGGAAAACCCGCGCAGGTCGACACGCCGGTCAGCCATATCGACCTGCTGCCGACGATGATGGCGCTGGCGGGTATCGATAAGCCGGATATCCTGCCGGGGGAAAACATCCTGCAAGCCGAAACGCCGCGCGGCGTGATGGTGGAATTCAACCGTTATGAGATTGAGCATGACAGCTTTGGCGGTTTTATCCCGGTACGTTGCTGGGTAACGGATGAGTACAAACTGGTACTCAATCTGTTTACCACTGATGAACTGTATGACCGAAAAAACGACCCGGATGAGCTGTATAATCTGATTGATAGCTCCGACTTCGCCGACGTTCGCTGCCAAATGCATGATGCGCTGCTGGACTATATGGATAAAATCCGCGATCCGTTCCGCACTTATCAGTGGAGCCTGCGCCCGTGGCGGACGGAAGCCCAACCGCGCTGGATGGGTGCTTTCCGCCCGCGCCCGCAGGATGGCTACTCGCCGGTGGTCCGTGACTACGATACTGGCTTGCCGACCCAGGGTGTGAAGGTTGAGGAGAAGAAACAGAAGTTTTGACGAATTTCGCCACTGCTGAAAACTGGTCTGGTAGCCCGACCCTAAGAGGCTATCAGGCCTGAACTTTCTCTGAAATGGGGCGATTATTAATGCCTTCCGCTTTACCTCTCAGGTAGAATCGCCGGTATTTTACGCAACCGGGAACCCATCAAGGAGTCATGATGAAAATATCCCGCCTTGGCGAAGCGCCGGACTACCGTTTCTCGCTGGCCAACGAACGTACCTTTCTGGCATGGATCCGCACTTCGCTCGGATTTCTGGCCGGAGGGGTCGGGCTGGACCAGCTGGCGCCGGATTTCGCCACGCCGCTGATTCGCGAAGTTCTCGCCCTACTGTTGTGCCTGTTTGCCGGTGGTCTGGCGATTTACGGCTATTTGCGCTGGCTGAGCAATGAAAAGGCGATGCGGCTCAAGCAGGACCTTCCCTACACCCGCACGCTGCTGCTGATCAGTATTCTGCTGACGATAGTTATCGTGGTGGTCATGGTGCTGGTGCTTTATGCCGGATAATCGCCGGGCGCGTCGCGAGAACGACCCAGGACTGCAGCCGGAGCGCACGTCTCTGGCCTGGTTTCGCACACTTTTAGGCTATGGCGCGCTGCTGGCGCTGGCGATTAAGCACCAGTGGCATCAGGCGGGGCTACCGTTCTGGATCTCACTGTGCATACTGCCGTTTGTCGCCATCATTCTCTGGCGCTATACCCGCAGCCGCAATTTGATGGATGTTGAGCAGAGTGATTTCGTTCAGCGGCAGGCGGTTCGTGACAAATTTTTGATCGCATTCGCAGTACTTTCCCTGTCGTTATTGTTTGCTGTAACCCATATAAGACAGGTGATTTTGTTTATTAAGGATGTGACATGACAGGATGTCAGGCTGACTATGGTGACGATCAGCACTGCGGCAACTGCAAATCTCTGGTGGGCGATATCCCGGTGCAGGAAGTGGTTATCCATCGTCAGGATTGTGAAAACCCCGAGCGTGTCTACCTTCAGTTGAGCGCGAAGGGCGCCGTGGCTATCAAGTTTATTCCTCATTTACAACCTGCTGACGCCCGGTTATGGGGGGATTTTCTCTGCGCGGTGTTTGCTATTTGGGTTAAAGAAGACGCGAACCGCATTGTGGTGCCGCTGTTTGAGGCCACGCTACGCGCCTGGCGCGGTGAGGCGGTGCGTTATGCTAACAATCCGCCGGGTCCGGCCTGCGCGGGCTGCGCCTGGCTAAGATTATGCGGCGGCGGCTGTCCGCAACTGCGTCTGGAGGATGGCTCCAATGCGCTATGCGAAGGGTACCGCCAGTTTTATAGCTGGAGCGCCCCCTATATGCGCGTCCTGCGCGATTTACTCAACCAGCATCGCTCACCGGTTGAACTGATGCATCTGCTGCGCTAAAAAAATGGCGACGAAAGCACCTCTTCGTCGCCATTTTGTTTACCCGTCGACTGGCTTAACGTCCCTTCGCCAGATACTGCGCCATCTCCTCTTCCGGTACCATACCGCCGCCGGTCGCCCACACCAGATGGGTGGCGTTCTGCATTTGCTCAGCGGTGAAACCGTGCATCTGCTGATACGCCCGGCTGGCGCACACCCGCTGCGGCCCGGCCATTCCCGCCAGGGCGGACGGCTCCAGGCGAATACCCTCTTCCTCGGCTAACCAACCCAGCATGTCGTACATGGTCTGGTCATCGAGAGAATAGAACCCATCCAGCAGGCGCTCCATTGCCCGGCCGACGAAGCCTGATGCGCGGCCTACCGCAAGACCGTCGGCGGCGGTCAGATTATCGATACCCAGATCCTGAACCGAAATCTCATCATGCAGGCCGGTATAGACCCCCAGCAGCATACAAGGCGAGTGGGTCGGCTCGGCGAAGAAGCAGTGCACGTGGTCGCCGAAGGCCAGCTTCAGGCCAAAGGCCACTCCACCGGGGCCGCCGCCAACGCCGCAGGGCAGATACACAAATAGCGGATGTTCGGCGTCGACAACGCGTCCTTCGCGGGCAAACTGTGTTTTTAATCGCTCACCAGCCACGGCGTAGCCGAGGAACAGGGTGCGCGAGTTCTCATCATCAATAAAGAAGCAGTTCGGGTCCGATTCGGCGGCTTTACGCCCCTGCTCGACCGCCACGCCGTAATCCTCTTCGTACTCCACAACCGTTACGCCGTGGCTGCGCAGTTTGGCCTTTTTCCACGCACGGGCGTCGGCGGACATATGTACCGTCACCTTAAAGCCGATGCGCGCGCTCATAATGCCAATCGACATCCCCAGATTGCCCGTGGAGCCGACGGCAATGCTGTACTGACTAAAGAACTGCCTGAATTCTGGGGTCAGCAGCTTGCGGTAGTCGTCCGAAGTTTTTAACAACCCTGCGTTGATAGCCAGCTTCTCCGCGTGGGTCAGCACCTCGTAAATACCGCCGCGGGCCTTAATGGAGCCGGAAATCGGCAGATGGCTGTCTTTTTTCAGCAGCAGGTCGCCGCAAATCGTCTGGCTAAAGGCTTGTTCCAGCCGCGCTTTCATTGCCGGGATAGCCACCAGCTCAGACTCGATAATACCCCCGGTCGCGGCAGTTTCCGGGAAGGCTTCCGCCAGATACGGCGCAAAACGATCGAGCCTGGCGTGGGCGTCCTGAACGTCTTCTGTTGTCAGGCCAACGTAGGGTAAACCTTCCGCCAGCGACGTTGTTGACGGGTTAAACCAGGTGGTTTCTTTCAGGGCAATCAGCTCCTTCAGCAGAGGAAACTGTGCGATTAAAGTAGTCATGTCAGCGTTTTTCATATTACGTCTCTTTGCGCTCAGATGATGAAAGAAAGCAGGAATGTACCGGCCAGTGCAAGCAGCGAAGCAATAAAGGTCGCCGTTGTATAGTATTTGAACGTCTCGTTGAGGCTTGCGCCGCAATACTGTTTAACCAGCCAGAACAGCGAATCCGTTACGATAGTGCAGCCAATCGCGCCTGAGCCGATGGCGATAGCGATGATTTCCGGGCTCACGCCGGGATAGAGCGGCAGCATTGGTGCGACGATGGCGGTTGCGCCCATCATCGCCACGGTAGCGGAACCGACCGCGGCATGCAGAATCAGCGCCACCAGCCAGGCCAGCAGAATCGGGTGCATATCCAGATTCGACAGAATGACCGCCAGCGTATCGGCCAGGCCGCTGGTTTTCAGAATGGCGTTGAAGGCCCCGCCAGCGCCGATAATCAGCAGAATATTAGCAATCGAACCGAAGCAGTTTTCCGTATGCGTCAGCAGGGTGCCCATCCCCATATCCTGGCGGATGCCCAGCACGTAATAGGCGACAAAGACGGCGATAAACATCGCGGTGATCGGGTTGCCGATAAACTCCAGCAGCATGTACAGCGTGCCGCCTTTAGTCATGTTCAGTTCGGCAACGGTTTTCACCAGCATCAGACCGATTGGCAGCAGCACCGTAAACAGCGTGGCGCCGAGCGATGGCAGAGTCTCTTCTTTACGCACTTCGAGGTTAGAAAACTCAGCCGGAACCGCTTTAAACGGCAGGCGGTTGCCGAGCAGCCGCAGGAACAGCGGGCCGCCGACCAGTGAAGCCAGCAGGCCCACCAGCAGACCGTAAACGATAACGGTACCGATATCCGCGCCCAGCTTGTTGGCAACGAACAGCGCCGCCGGATGCGGAGGCACCACGCAGTGGACTGCCATCAGCGCCGTACACAGCGGGATTGCCAGCTTAAGCAGCGACGTGTTGGTCTTTTTGGCGATGGAAAATGCCAGCGGGATCAGCAGAACGACGCCCACTTCAACGAATAGCGTGATCCCGCAAATCAGGCCCACCAGCACCATAATGACATCCGCCGACAGCCAGCGGCAGCGTTGGAGCGTCAGGCCGATACGTTCCGCCGCGCCGGAAACCTCCATCATCTTGCCGAGAATGGTCCCCAGCCCAATCACCGCCGCCAGGAAGCCCAGCGTACCGCCGATCCCGCTCTCAATGGCGTTAACCATATCCAGCGGGCTCATCCCCATCATGGCGCCAACGAAAAAACTCGCCAGCAGCAGCGCCAGGAATGGGTGAAACTTTAGTTTGACGATAGTTAATACAATCAACACGATGCTGATAAGCAGCGTGCTCACAACCCAGATCTGAGATTCCATACCCCACCTCGCCTGTGAATAATCTGTGGTTATTGAACAGAAAAACAGCATGCGCTGACAAACGATATAAATGGCGTTTCAGATGAATTAGATTGAATCAAAATGGTGATTTGGCTCTAAATTAGCGGTCTTAATGTGCTATGAATCACTTTTATTCACCTTTGGTGCAAGGTCAGGGCGAAAATTTTCTTACAATCGACGCCAAAAAGCGAAGGAGCAAGAAATGGAGACGCTAAAAGATCTGGGCAACCGGCTGCTTAACGGCTGGCAGCTGTCGAAGCTCTATACCTTTGAAGTCGCTGCCCGGCATGAGTCGTTTGCCCTGGCGGCGGAAGAGCTGTCGCTGACGCCGAGTGCGGTCAGTCACCGTATCAATCAGTTGGAAGAAGAGCTGGGAATTCAGCTGTTTGTGCGATCGCATCGCAAGGTGGAACTGACGCATGAAGGCAAGCGGGTGTTCTGGGCGCTGAAATCCTCGCTGGATAGCCTGAATCAGGAGATTCTGGATATTAAAAACCAGGAACTGTCGGGGACGCTAACGGTCTACTCGCGCCCTTCCATCGCCCAGTGCTGGCTGGTTCCGGCGCTGGGCGATTTTACCCGCCGCTATCCGTCGATATCGCTCACCGTGTTGACCGGCAACGATAACGTCAATATGCAGCGCGCAGGGATCGACCTGGCTATCTACTTTGATGACGTACCTTCATCGCAGCTAAGCCATCATTTTCTGATGGATGAGTCCATCGTACCGGTTTGTACGGCGGATTACGCGCGCCGGCATCAGCTCCAGCAGAATCCAGGTAATCTTCGCCACTGTACGCTGCTGCACGACAGGCAGGCCTGGAGCAACGATTCCGGTACCGATGAATGGTTCAGCTGGGCGCAGCAGTTTGGTATTGATTTGCCGCAATCGTCGGGGATTGGCTTCGATCGTTCGGATTTAGCCGTTATTGCGGCGATGAATCACGTCGGCGTGGCGATGGGACGTAAACGGCTGGTACAAAAGCGCCTCGACAGCGGGGAGCTGATTGCGCCGTTCGGCGACATGATGCTGAAATGCCACCAGCACTATTACGTGACGACCCTGCCGGGCCGTCAGTGGCCGAAAATCGATGCGTTTATCAACTGGTTGCAGAGCCAGGCGCAATGATGATGCCTGAGTTTCCGGCCACATCTCACCGTTACCTTTGGCTCATCCTGCGGGCGATGCGCTCAAGCTTAATCATTAGCAGCAGCGTGACGCCCACCAGCACGATGGTCAGCGCTGAACCATCGGCAATGTTGCCGCGGTCGGTGAGGCTAAAAATAGTGACCGGCAGCGTCGTCCAGCCCGGTGGATAGATCATCACCGTTGCGCCCAGTTCACCCATCGACAGCGACAGGCTCAGCGCCAGCGCGGAGATCATCCATGGCGTCATCAGCGGCAGCGTAACGTAGCGCAGGCGATACCACGGCGATGCCCCAAGACTGGAGGCGACGTTTTCGATATCGGCGGAAATCCGCGCCAGTCCTGTGGAAACGTTGCTGAAGGTAAAGGCGGAAATCAGTACGAAGTGCGCCGCCAGCACGATCCCGAAGGTGCCGTTCATCTGTAGCGGCCCCTGGCTGAAAGCCACCAGAATACCTAAACCCACGGATACCGAGGGAATAGCGCTCGGCAAATAGAACATCAGCCCAAGATATTTTTGCAGCTTTGCGTTGTACTGGCGCAGGGCCAGCGCTGCCCACATGCCGCACAGCAGGGCGAACAGGCTGGCGCAGAACCCCACCATCAGGCTGGAAAAGAGTGAATCCCATGCCGCGCCGCGAAACGCGTTAACAAAATGCCCAAGGGTAAAACCGGACGGCAGCAGCCCGTTCCACTGCTGGCTCAGGCTGGACATCAAAATCACCGCCAGCGGCAGAAAAAAGAACCCGGCAAACAGCGTCACCGCCAGCGCGCCCGCCGCAGTGCGGCCTTTACGCGACCAAATCAACATCGTTAGCTCCTCACGCCGGTACGCGCGGCGGCCAGCCGATAGAGTATAAATAACCCCAGCGATAGCAGAATATTAATCAGCGCAATCATGCAGGCCACGCTGTAGTCCGATTCAAGAATGGCTTTGCTGTAAACCATCATCGGCAAGGTATTGACTCCCTTAGCGCCGATAAACAGCACAATGCCAAACTCGTTGGTGGTCAGCAGAAGACACAGGCTACCGCCTGCCATTAGCGCCGGGAGCACCGCCGGGAAAATCACCTGCGCGATGACCCGCAGCGGATGAGCGCCGAGAATGCTCGCCGCCTCAAGCTGGCTTTTATCAATCTGACGCAGTCCGGCCATCAGCGGGCGCATCACCAGCGGCGTGAAGACGGTGATTTCTGCAAGAATAACTCCCTGAATTGAATAGAGAAAATCGACAGGCGGCAGTTCGAAAGCAAACAGCGACATCAGCGTGCCGTTCAACAGCCCCGCAGAACCGTAGATAAAGGTGAAAGCAAGGGTGATGAGAAAAGTCGGCAAGGCGATAAAGGTATCAATCACCCGACTAATCAGCTGGCTGCCGGGAAACGGGATAAACACCAGAATCAGCGCCAGCACGCTGCCGAGCAGCAGGCAGCCCAGCGTGGCGCAAACCGCGATTTGCAGCGTATTGAGCAACGCGCTAATAAAACGCCGGGATCCCACCACCTGCCAGAAGGTTTCCAGGCCCAGATGACCGCGGGTATCGCGCAGCGCCTGTTCAGCGATCAGCAGCAGCGGGTAGAAAAATAGCGTCACCAGTACCAGCAGCGGCGGCAGTAGCCACAGAAGAGGCCGCAGGTTCAGGGGGGAGCGCACAAGCGTGAGCGTTTGCGACATCATTACACCTCGATCAGGACCGCATCATTGGGTTCAAAATAGAGCGCCAGCTTGTCGCCCGCTCGCGGCAGCGGATCCACGTGGGTCATTACGATGCGTACCGCTTCCCCCGCGACGTCGCATAACAGGTGGGTCAAATCCCCCTGCCAGTGCACCGACGTCAGGGTGGCGTTAAGTCGGTTGCTGGTGGCCGTTCGCGGCGCGAGGCTCATATGTTGAGGACGAATACACAGCAGCTTATTGTTGCCGTGCTGACCGCCATGGCTGAAGGCATTAATCAGCCCGCCGCCGCAGCTAACGCTGACCAGCCCCGGCCCCGAGGTATCTTTCAGCGCCGTCGCCTGCAGAATATTGGCGCGCCCGAGAAACTCTGCGGCAAAGCGGTTGGGTGGATAGTGGTAGAGCGGGTGCGTTTCGCCGTGGGCAATCAGCGAACCGTCTTTCATAATGCCAATTTTGTCCGCCAGGGTCAGGGCTTCGGTCTGATCGTGGGTGACGTAGAGAATCGTCAGCTCCGGCAGCTCGCGGTGCAGGCGGGCAATTTCCTCCACCATGTTATGGCGAATTTGCGCATCCAGCGCCGAGAGCGGCTCATCAAGCAGTAATACTCTCGGACGAACGGCGATAGCGCGGGCAATGGCGACGCGTTGCTGCTGGCCGCCGGAAAGCTGGTGCGGATAGCGGCTGGCGTAATCCGTCATGCCGACGATTTTCAGCGCTTCTTTAACCCGTTCAGCGATCAGCGCTTTCGGTTGCTTCTGTGCCCGCAGGCCAAAAGCAACGTTATCTTCCACCTTCATATGCGGGAAAAGGGCGTAGTTTTGCACCACCATGCCGAGGCCGCGTTTATACGGCGGCAGGTGGGTAATGTCGGTATCGCCAAGCAAAATCCGACCGCCCGCAGGCTGCACAAATCCGGCAATCGCTCGTAGCACCGTGGTTTTCCCGGAACCTGAGGGGCCGATCAGCGCCAGCACTTCGCCCGGTTCAATGGTCAATGTCAGCGGCTTCAGTACCACGTTGCCGTGGTAAGAAACGCGCAGTGAGTCGAGAGTAATCCCGGTGGTTCCCGCCAGCGACGGGGAGTGGGAAGCGGTCGTTTTCATCAACATCATGCTTACTCGCTGTCCGTCACTTTGTGCCAGCGGGCAATATCCGCCGACAGTGAAACCGCCACGTCGTCCCAGTCAGCCTCCCAGCTCTTCACGCCGTCGAGCGCCGCTTTCGCCGCTTTGAAGTTGTTATCTTCCGGCGCGACATCGCTGCGTACCGGCAGCCCCCAGGAGAGCGCGCTGACGCTGGCCTGAGCCGGTTTATCGAGCAGGAAGTTAATCAGCTTTTTGCCGTTTTCACCGTTCGGTGCGTTCTGTACCAGGCCGACGGTGTAGGGCAGCGCCAGCGCGCTGCGTTCGCCTTTGGCATCCGCTGGCCAGAAGATTTGTACGTTCGGGTTACGTGCCATCTGAGACAGGTTCATTTGCAGGTCACCGTTAGCGACGTACAGCTCGCCTTTGTTGACCAGCGCGGTCAGCTTGCCGGTGGAAGCCGACGGGCCGACGTTGTTCGCCTGAAGTTTACCGAGATAGTCGAAGCCCGCATCTTTACTCCCCAGACTGTGGAACGCCTGCAGCATCACGGCGGTGCCGTCGCCCGCCTGTCCCGGCGTGGAGTATTGCAGTTTGTTTTTGAAGCGATTATCGAGCAGATCCTGCCAGCTGGCCGGGGCAGTCTTCAGCAGCTTGCTGTTATAGATGAAGGTCAGGTAGTTGTTAACCAGCGGCGAGTAGCGGTCGTGGACGCCGGGGATCTGTTCGCTGCCCTGCGGCTTAAATTCGGCTAGCAGCTGCTCTTTGGCGGCGCGCTGAATAAACGGCGGAACCGTCACCAGCACGTCAGCCTGCGGGTTGGTGCGCTCTTTCGCCAGGCGCTCGACAATCGCCCCGGATCCGCCTTCAACGTACTGCACTTTGATACCCGTTGCTTTGGTGAAGGCATCGAACTGATTTTTGTACCAGCTGTTGTCACCGTCGTGCAGACCGTCGGCGGAATAGACGGTCACCACACTATCGGCCCAAACCGGGGCGCTGGCGAGCGTGATAACAGATAGCAGAGCAAGTTTGGAGAGTTTCATCTTATCAGCCTCATCGGATGGTGATTTTTATGGTCTATACCAGATTGATTTTTACGCTACCGAGGGTTTGTGACAAAACGATGAATGAAGTGTGTCGAAAGGGTTAAAAACAGGAGGGCGTTGCATTTCCCGGAGGCGGCGCTTGACGCGCCTGTCCGGGCTACCAAACCAGCAGGCTGCTGTGAACCTGTAGCCCGGTCAGCGCAGCGCCACCGGGAAGCATGATGCAGAGGATTTGAACGCGGAGGCCGATCCCGGAGGCGGCGCTTGACGCGCCTGTCCAGGCTACCAAACCAGCAGGCTGCTGTGAACCTGTAGCCCGGTCAGCGCAGCGCCACCGGGAAGCATGATGCAGAGGATTTCAATGCGGAGGCCGATCCCGGAGGCGGCGCTTGACGCGCCTGTCCGGGCTACCAAACCAGCAGGCTGCTGTGAGCTTGTAGCCCGGTCAGCGCAGCGCCACCGGGAAGCATGACGCAGAGGATTTTAACGCGGAGGCCGATCCCGGAGGCGGCGCTTGACGCGCCTGTCCGGGCTACCAAACCAGCAGGCTGCTGTGAACCTGTAGCCCGGGTAAGGCGTTAGCCGCGACCCGGGGAAAACCCACGTGCGGAGCCAATAAAATCAATGCGTATCGACTTCAATACGCAGGCTATCGTGACGCCAGTACTCGATATCGTAATCGAGAATTCGACCGTGCTGATCGTAGTTGAGGCGGCGCAGCAGCAACGCCGGACGCCCTTCCATCACCCCCAGCGCTTCGGCAGCCTGCGGCGGCATAGAGGTCGGCCAGAACGACAAATGCATGCTGGTATATATCAGGCCATAGTGGGCCTGATAAATCTCAGTCAGGCTGCCGTTAAGATCGTGGCGCAGCAGCTCCGGAACCCTGGCGGGCAGACAGTGGTTTTCACAGTAGCAAATTGCCCGCCCATCGGCATGGCGCAGACGAGTGAGCAGGTAAACCTGATCAAACGGTTGTAGCGCCAGCGGTGTCATCACATCCAGCGGAACCGCGGCTAAACGCCCGTCCAGCAGCACCGTTTTCGGCTCCCGGCCCTGCTCCAGACACAGCTTATGGAAGTTGGTATTTTGCGTCGGATCCAGCCACAGACGCTCCGGCGTTACGAACCAGCCGCGGCGGTCGGCGCGGTAGATTACGCCGCTGGCCTCAAGCTGCGCCAGGCTCTCGCGCACCGTAATACGGGTCGTGTTGAACAGCGCGCACAGCTCGCGCTCGGATGGCAGCTTGTCGCCGCTCTTCAGCGCGCCGTTTTGAATACGCGCCTGAAGCTGCGCCTTGATCAGCAGATACTGCGGAGTCTCGCCAGAGGGTGATTTCATGTTCGCTCGCGGCTAAATTTGATGCGGCCATTATACATAACCAGATGAATTTTTTGTTGCAGCACCACTTTCCCTTTGACCTTTTCAGGCGACGATCGTCATTATAAAAAATATCTGGTATAGACCAAATGGTGAAAAAGATGACCACCCGCAATTATCTGCTGCTGACCCCCGGCCCGCTGACCACCTCCCGTACGGTAAAAGAGGCCATGCTTTTCGATAGCTGTACCTGGGACGACGACTACAACCTTGGCGTGGTTCAGGCCATCCGCCAACACCTGGTTGAGCTGGCGACGCCAGCCGCGGGCTACACTTCGGTGTTGCTGCAAGGTAGCGGTAGCTACGCGGTTGAGGCGGTGCTCGGCAGCGTTATCGGCGCACAGGGCAAGGTGCTGATTATCAGCAATGGTGCTTACGGCGCGCGCATGATTGAAATGGCTGAACTGATGAACATCGCGTATTCCCCATACGACTGCGGCGAGGTGGCGCGCCCGGACGCGGCGGCGATCGAACAGATCCTGCAAACCGACCCGGCGATCACGCATATTGCGATGGTGCACAGTGAAACCACCACCGGGATGCTTAACCCGATTGAAGACGTTGCAGCATTGGCGAAACAGTACGGCAAACGTTATATCGTCGATGCCATGAGCAGCTTCGGCGGCATTCCCATGGACGTTGCCGCGTTGAATATTGATTACCTGATCAGCTCCGCCAACAAATGCATCCAGGGGGTTCCTGGATTTGCGTTCGTCATCGCCCGGGAAGCTGAACTGGCTACCTGCAAAGGCCGTTCGCGCTCGCTGTCGCTGGACCTCTACGCCCAGTGGCGCTGCATGGAGGATAATCACGGCAAGTGGCGTTTTACCTCGCCGACCCATACCGTGCTGGCCTTCGCCCAGGCGCTGAAGGAGCTGGCGGAAGAAGGTGGCGTGAGCGCGCGCCACCAGCGTTACAGCACGAATCAGCGGCGTCTGGTGGCGGGAATGCGCGAGTTAGGTTTCCAGCCGCTGCTCGATGACAGCCTGCATTCGCCGATTATTACCGCGTTTTACTCCCCGAGTGCCCCGCAGTATCGCTTTAAAGATTTCTATCAACGGCTCAAAGAGCAGGGGTTCGTTATCTATCCGGGCAAAGTATCGCAGAGCGACTGCTTTCGCATCGGCAACATCGGTGAAGTGTACGACGCCGACATTACCGCCCTGCTGGCGGCCATCAAAAACGCCATGTACTGGCAATATTAAGGAACTGCCATGAACCGTATTAACGCCGTTATTCTTGACTGGGCAGGTACTACCGTCGATTTTGGCTCTTTTGCGCCAACGCAGATTTTCGTTGAAGCCTTTCGCCAGGCCTTTGATGTGGAAATTACCCTTGAAGAGGCGCGAGTACCAATGGGCCTCGGAAAATGGCAACACATTGAAGCGCTGGGAAAATTGCCTGCCGTGGACGCTCGCTGGCAGGCGAAGTTTGGCCGCGCGATGACCGCCGCCGATATTGATGCTATCTATGCCGCCTTTATGCCGCTGCAAATCGCCAAAGTCGTCGATTTTTCCGCGCCGATCGCCGGGGTTATCGACACAATTGCCTCGCTTCGGGCTGACGGCGTGAAGATTGGTTCCTGCTCCGGCTACCCGCGTCCGGTGATGGAAAAACTGGTCCCCGCAGCCGCCGCGCAAGGCTATGCGCCAGACTATTGGGTGGCGACGGACGATCTCGCCGCCGGAGGACGTCCCGGTCCGTGGATGGCGTTACAGAACGTGATTGCTTTAGGGATCGATGCGGTTGCTCACTGCGTGAAGGTCGATGATTCCGCGCCAGGCATTACCGAGGGATTAAACGCCGGGATGTGGAGCGTGGGCCTGGCGGTTTCCGGCAACGAGTTCGGCGCCGCCTGGGAGGAGTATCAGCAGATGACCGCCGAAGAGATCGCCACCCGTCGCGAACATGCCGTCGGGAAGCTGTACGCCGCCGGAGCGCACTATGTGGTGGATACGCTGGCGGATTTGCCTGGCGTGATTGCCGCCATCAACGCCCGTCTGGCAAACGGCGAACGTCCGTAGACTTCACCATCTTTCCCCGGGCGGCATAAACGCGTCGCCCGGCGATCTCTTGTCACCCTTGCGATAACTCCCCGCTGTTCTCATACCGAAATCCGGCTCTTTTTAGCAAATATGACCATCCTGTAATGCCGATCACACTTTACCGCTGGTAACGGATTTGTTCAGGAAAGACAGCCGGATCATTAAGCTTTTTTTTCCACGCCCGGAATATATTAACGCTATTCCAGTCACCAGCATTGGCGAATAACGAAACCACGGAGAAAGCTAAATATGGCAGGTCTTTATTATGGTGTGGCCTATTACGATGAGTACATTCGTGAGGAGCGCCTGGAAAAAGATATCGAGATGATGGTTGCCGCTGGCATTAACGTTGTCAGAATTGCGGAATCCACCTGGAGCACGCTGGAGCCTGAAGAGAATACGTTTAATTTCTACCATATCGATCGCGTGCTCGACGCCATGCACCGCGCGGGCATCTCCGTTATTATCGGCACGCCAACCTACGCCATCCCAGGCTGGCTGGCGCGCAAGCACCCGGATGCGCTGGTCACCACGCCAGGTGGTCATGAAAAATATGGCCGTCGGCAGATTATGGATATCGTTAACCCGCATTTTCTTCAGCATGCCGAAAAGGTTATTCGCGCTCTGCTTAATCATGTTCACCATCATCCGGCTATTATTGGCTATCAGGTTGATAATGAAACAAAGCATTATGACAATACCGGCGAATATATAGAGACGGCGTTTAAAGCATCATTGAAAAAACAGTTCCCGGATATCCGCCAGATGAACGATGCCTTTGGGCTTGAGTACTGGAGCAATCGCATTGATTGCTGGGAAGATTTTCCCCCTGTCGCCAGCACTATCAACGCCAGCCTCGGCTGCGCTTTTGCCCGTTTTCGTCGGGAGAAGGTCGCGGAGTATCTGGCCTGGCAGGCCGATATCGTGCGGGAATACGCGCGGCCAGAGCAGTTTGTTACGCAAAACTTCGATTTTGAATGGCGCGGTTATTCTTTTGGCCTTCAGCCGCAGGTCGATCATTTCTCTGCCGCGCAGGCAATGAGCGTTGTCAGCGTCGACGTTTATCACCCAGGTCAGGATCATCTTAGCGGACGGGAAATAGCCTTCAGCGGCGATATGGCGAGAAACCTGAAAAATGGGCGCAATTATTATGTTATGGAGACGCAGGCTCAGGGTTTTGCCAAATGGACGCCGTGGCCCGGTCAATTGCGTTTGCAGGCATTCAGCCATATCGCCAGCGGCGCCAGCATGGTTTCTTACTGGCACTGGCATTCCATCCACAACTCCTATGAAACCTACTGGAAAGGGCTTATCAGCCATGATTTCGCCCCAGGACCTACTTACCAGGAGGCGATGACTATCGGTCAGGAGATGGCTCAGTTGTCCGGCGTTCTTAACGAACTGCGCGTGGAAAACGATGTCGCGATTCTGGTCAGCAATGATGCGATGGAAGCCATGAACTGGTTTAAACCCGATACTCCGCAGCCCGGGCTGAACAACCACGGTCATTACATTTACAACGATATCCTGCGACGGTTCTGGGATGCGCTTTATGACAATAATGTCGCGGTGGATATCATCAACACCCTTGACCCGCAGAGCAGTCAATACAAGGTCGTGGTTATCCCGGCGCTCTACTGTGCAACTGATGAACAGCTTGAGCGTATCAACCAGTTTGTTGAAAACGGCGGCAAAGTACTGATTGGCTTTAAGTCCGGATTTTGTGATGAGAATGTCAGGGTGCGCGCTGAAACCCAGCCTGCAATACTGAATAAATGCTGCGGCGTCAGCTATAGCCAGTTCGTCATTCCAGAAAACGTGGGGCTTCGGGCCGAAGCAGAGACGTTGATTTGCGCCCCTGATGAACGCCCGGAAATGTGGATGGAGTTGCTGACTCCGAACACTGAAAAGACCGCCGTTCTGCTGCGTTATGACCACCCGGTCTGGGGACAATATGCCGCCGCCACGCTGTCGAATTACGGTAAAGGGCAAGCGCTCTATGTTGGCTGTTTGCCCTCCAGTAAGGTGATATTCGACCTGTTTAGCACGCTCTCGTCAGATACGCCGCTGGTCTCCTCTACGCCAGAGTATCAGTGGCCGCTGGTTGTTCGCCGCGCCGTAAACAGCCAGGGCGAGGCGGTGCAATTTATTTTCAATTATTGCGCCACGCCTGCAACAATCAGTACTGAGGCCGAAGTGACGGAACCACTGAGCGGGAAACGGTATCATCAGGGAGAACACGTTGAGATTGATGCCTGGGGCATGCGGTTGTTTGTGAAATCACGGTAATTTTCGCGAGGTGGTGTATGTGTTTTACCTTTGATGCGTATCTGGTGGCTGGATTCACACCGGTTATCCGCAGCGGTCCTCTCGATACCCCGATAGACCGTCCGGACGGAATGGAAGGGTATATTATTAATATTACCGTGAGGGGAAAAGCGTGGGTAAAAACCAAAGAAGGCACATACATTACCTGCGAAAAGAATGACTTACTCATTTTTCCACCCGGCGTGCCACATCATTATGGGCGAGATGAAAACAGCGATTGCTGGGATCACTTTTGGATTTACTTTATTCCCCGTCCTTATTGGCATAATTGGCTCACCTGGCAAGGTAGTGAAGGTGAACCAGGCAAACTTACGTTAAAAAGTGAGCTCGATGGTGAATTAATGAAGACGCTGTTCAGCGAGGCGATTACCTTCTTTTCTGAAGGCGACGCGCTGTCAGAGGCGATATCGATGAACGTCCTTGAACGTATCATCCTGAATTGTTATCGACTACAGGAAGATACACAGAAGAAAACGCGCGATGCCAGAGTGGAGGAGGTCTGTCTCTATTTGAACCGGCATATCACCGAAGATTTGAGCATCGCCGACCTCGCCGCGCAGGTCTGCTTGTCGCCGTCTCGTCTGTCTCATTTGTTCCGCGAAGAGACCGGGCAGACCATTAATGAATGGAAAGAAGAACAGCGGATATATCGCGCTAAAAATATGCTGCAAAATACCGTGCTGTCTATCTCTGATATTGCACAATTAAGCGGATATAACGATGCCTTTTATTTCTCAAGAATTTTTCGTCGCCACTGCGGAGTCTCCCCTCGGCGATATAGAAATAATTATATCAAGCTTATTCCGGATAAAAGCAGCAACTCCAGTGGCACTTGAATTTTAATATACCCTAAATAATTCGAGTTGCAGGACAAGGCACTTGTGCCTTGAACAGCGCTTGCGCTGGCCCCGAAGGGGCGAGGCCATAGGCCGAGTAACGCGGAAAGGGAGTGAATCCCGATGAGCTTACTCTGGTAAGTGATTCGGGTGAACGAGCGCAGTCAACACACCTGCAACTTGAAGTATGACGGGTATAAACACTACCTTTAAAATAAAAGGTTTACTCTAATGAACACGAATAGCACCGATAAAACCATTAATTTGGGTGGGTGGTCTGCGTCAGTCAGTAATGAAAAACAGCCGAAACCCCCAGTACTTTTAGGTCTTGCCGTCGGAATCGGCGCGCTGCTGTGGCTGGCTCCGTTTATGGGGCTCAATTCCGTTCTGAACCCGGCCAAGCTCAGTCGAATTATCGGTGGGGGGTCAGAGGTTAATAATTTTCTTGCTCTGCTTGGCACTCTTGGCGCGGTCACCTCAACGATTACCACCATTATTATCGGCGCGCTGTCTGACCTCACGCGCTCCCGCTGGGGCCGCCGGACGCCGTGGATTTTATCCGGCTCGGTCCTGACCGCCCTGGTGATGGTGGGTCTGGGAATGATTGAAACCAAAGAGCAACTGTGGATTTTTATCCTTCTCTGGTGCTTATTACAGACCTTTATAAACTTTGTTGTTGCACCGCTGATTGCCGTCATTGCTGACCGCATCGCGCCAAAACACCGGGGGTTAATTTCCTCTATTTATGCGGCGGGTTTTATCATCGGTCAGTACGGCGGCCCGGTGGTTGGCGGGTTCTTTCTTAGCGATAGCCATCCAGAGCTAGTCAATACCGGTTATTACGTTCTGGCGGTGGCGATGCTGCTCTCCGGCCCGATTGCGGCAGTCATCATCAAAGAGCCATCCAGCCTCGGCATGCCGCGGCAAAAAATCAACCGCAGCAACTTTGCCCAGTACTTTATTTTTCCGGTACGCAATGCGCGCGACTTTTACCTGGCGCTGTTTGGCAAAATGCTGATTGCCATCACCATTACCGCTTTTAGCGTTTATCAGCTCTTTTTCCTGACCAGCGGAATGGGGCTCAATAGCGCCGATGCCGGGAAGTATATTTCCCTGGCGGGGGTCGCCACGATGATAACCGCGCTGATCTTTGCGCCTATTTCCGGCCCGATTTCCGACAAACTGCGCACTCGCAAAAAGCCGGTGTTTCTCGCCGCCGTGTTGATTGCCGCCGGGACGGTGATCCCGTTTATTTACGGGCAGCCCGCGGCGATGATCTGGTACGGAGTTATTGCGGGTATTGGTTCGGGGATTTTCTTTTCGGTCGATCAAGCACTGAATCTGGAGGTGCTGCCTAATCCCGAAAACTCGGCAAAAGACCTCGGCATCCTGAATTTTGCCAATACCGGTGCGCAAATTCTTGGGCCCGTATTAGGCGCGATTCTGTTTAGCGTGGTGGGTAACCAGTACCTGCCCATCCTGCCTATTCTGGCCGTTATCGCGCTGGCAGGTGGGGGACTGATTATGATGATAAAACAGGTAGATTGAACGTTATCCCCCGGCGAGCACTGCGCCGTCGGGGGCAAATCTTTATGATGAAATCCGCACTTTCGTCGCCACCAGCAGGCCGGTGAGCAGCATCAAAGTACCGGAAATCACCAGCGGTGACAGCAGGCCGAGATGGTCTAACGCCACGCCGCCGACCGCCGCGCCGCAGGTATTGGCTAACTGGATCACCGCCACCTGAATCGACCCGGCTTTCTCTGCCTGATCGGAAAGGGAGCGAGTGATCCACGTTGACCAGCCTACCGGTACCAGGGCGAAGGCAAAGCCCCAGATAACCGCCACCGTCGACGATACAATTTTACTCTCTCCCCACAGCACCAGCACCGCAGCGCTGATGGCCAGCACCACTGGCGCAATCGCCAGTGCCGCTTTTACTGAACGTTTGAGCAGCATGGAAGAGAGCGAGGTGCCAACAAAGCTGGCGATACCGAAGCTCAGCAGCACCAGCGTCAGGCCGTCAACGTCGAAGCCCGCGAGGGTCATATATACCGGGCGAATATAGGTAAAGAAGGCGAACTGACCGGCGAAGGCCATAAAGATGGCGCACATCCCGGCCATCACGCCGGGACGCTTCAGCAGGCCGAGCATATTTTGCTGCTGCGACGACGACTCGCCCGGCAGCGAAGGCAGCGCCTTCAGCACCCAAATCGTACAGACCACGCCCATTACCGCCGCGGCGTTAAAAACGTTACGCCAGCCGATAATCCCGCCAAGGAAGCTGCCCAACGGCGCGGCGATCACTAATGCTATCGACACTGCACCAAAAATTACCGATAGCGCTTTGGGCACCACGCGCATCGGCACCAGCCGCATGGTCAACGACGCCGACATCGCCCAAAAGCCGCCCAGTGCCAGGCCAAGGCAGGCGCGTCCCACCAGCAGTAACGCAAAGCTGTTAGCAAAGGAGACCAGCAGACAGGAGACAGTCAGCAAGACTGAAAACAGAATCACCACGTAGCGGCGGTCGGTACTGCGAATAATCGAAGTGATAAACAGGCTGGCAAACATCGCCACGAACGCGGTGGTGGTGACCGATTGCCCGGCGACGCCTTCAGAAATACCCAGATCCTGCGCCATCGGCGTGAGCAGGCTCACCGGCAGGAATTCAACGGTAATCAGGCAGGCAACGCAGAAGGCCACTGCAAAAACCGCCGACCAGTTTGGTCGCGCCGCCGGGCTGGCGTGTGGCGTGGATGCATTCGAAGGAGTCATAAGTTACCTGCAGGGTTGAATACGGAGAAGCCGCGCAGTGTAACATTTTAAATGTGACGAATTTAACGTTTTGACAACTTTTCAGGCTTTTCAAAGCGCTTGCGTGGCTGCTCGCATAATCAGAAAAACGTGTTTTTAGGTATTTAAGAAGAGTAAGAGGAAGAAATATTATAGCACCTGGTGCTATATTTAAGGTTACAGGATGTCAGCCGATGCGTGTTTTCAAAACTAAATGGTTTACCAGGGAAGCCCGAACCCATGCAATTGATGATGATGAATTATGTACAGCGATTGAGGCAACCATTCAGGGAAAAGCAGATAACCTTGGTGGCGGGGTTTACAAAAAACGCCTCAATAAGAATCGCGATCGCGCAATTATCCTGGCAAAGGGGGCTGAGCATTGGTTTTACACGTTTTTATGCGCCAAACAGGATATCACCAATATCGATAATCGAGAGCTAGCGGCATTCCGTGAGTTAGCCAGGCATTATTCCCTTCTCAGCGAGGAGAAAATGGCCGTATTGGTTAAGCGAAAAGAATTGGTGGAGATTTGTCATGATTGCAAAAACTAAATTCAAAAGCCCAGCTTTTGAAGCTATCCATAGCGCCGCTGCGGGTTTGTACAGTGTTGATGCCATTCCACAGGAGACAATGCGCAGCTTCGATGAAGCCTGTCTCAACAACGTAAGCGATTTTCAACCTGGTGAAATTAAGGCTTTGCGGGAGCATTTCAACGTCAGCCAGCCCGTTTTTGCGCGCTATCTGAACACCAGCGTTTCCACGATCCAAAAATGGGAAAGCGGGGCAAAACGCCCCGGTGGGCTGGCGCTGAAATTACTCAACATCGTGCAAAAACATGGGCTAGAGGTGCTGGCGTAATAGATTACTCCGGGCCACTATCGATTATTTAGCCTTATGCGCCGCTGTCACCAGACCGCAAATCCACTCCTGATGCCCATTAATCATCGGATTGGGTACGGTGCGCGCCAGCTCCTGCGCCGGTACGCCTTTCTGCGACTCCTGGGTCAAAATACGCACCCGCCCGCCGGGTAAATCCTCAAACAGCCAGGCGTGGATCACGTCGAGGCGCGTAGTCTCATCGCCTTCCGCCCAGCCGTGCCAGGCCACGCGCGCTGCTTGTCCGGCGACCGGTGGAACGTACTCGGTGACCTGTGCTTCAATCGGGAAGCCGAAAGTGGAGAAACGAAAGCGGGCGTTGGCGCTCAGCTTCGGGCCGCTGCCGTCGTGAAAACGAATATCGGCGACGTTGCTGTAGTAGCTCGGCCACAGGGTGGTATCGTCGAGCTGCGCCCAGATTTGTGCTGCCGTCAGGCCGCTGACGATGATTTCGTTGGAAGCGAAGTTATCGGTGGTGCCCGGCAGGTAATCTTGCGGCCAGATGATGGCGCTTTGTTGCGATGGCTGTTGCATGGTGAACCTCGTCAGTGTGTGTTTTAACGAGGTCAACTATGCGCCGCAGAGTGATATAAATCGAATCACCATCTTTTATAAACATCATTAAAAATAGTGATATCAGTGTAGCCAGTGGACGCCATCTTCCGGTAAAAACAGCGTGTTATAGCGTTCTTGCAGAGCATGCAGCTCGCTGATTTCCGGCTCCAGCTCGCGGAGGAAACCTTGCGCGAGGCGGATTTGCGCTTCGGTAATCGGTGCTGCAAGGCGGGCCTTTTGCATCAACCGATACCAGTAGTGCAGGTTTTGCTCGCTGCCGTCAACGATCCCCACCTGCCAGATAAGCAGCACCTGAGCGGCATTTTGCAGATGCGCTTCATTAGGCCGCTCAAGGTAGCGCAGATACTCGTGACCGGCGGTTTTTCCCAGCTGATCGATCATCGATTCCAGCGGCACCGGCGTAATGCCTAATCGTTCGCTCAGACGGCGAATTGCACGGCGTGAATCAGAGGTAAGCACCCGAAATCCCACAACAAATACCACTATCAGCGTGGCCAGTCCTAACCAGATCATGCATCCTCTCACTTAATCGCAGCCCCACTATCATAATGGGAATTTGCCTGCTGTCGACTGCCGGACGTACCATAATGTGACTTATCGCGGCTGCGGATAGCTATCATGAAATCTGATATCAGAAACCTCGATCTTAACCTGCTGAAAACGCTGGATGCGCTGCTCGATGAACGCAGCGTCACCCGGGCGGCGACGCGGCTTTCGCTCACCCAACCGGCGGTGAGCGGTATGCTGACCCGGCTGCGCGAAGCCTTTAACGACCCGCTGTTTATCCGCGCCCCGCACGGGATGGTGCCGACCCTGCGCGCTCAGGCGCTGGCCTCGCCGGTTAAACAGCTGCTGACCGATGCCGAAGCCCTGCTGCAGCCCGCTGTTTTCGAACCGCTCAATGCTGATTTCACCTGGACTATTGCCGCCACCGACTATGCGCTGAAAGCGGTGATCGTGCCGTTTATCGCGGCTCTGAAGCCGCTGGCGCCGGGCATCCGCGTGCGCATTATTCCGGAATCGCCCGCCACGCTGTTCGCTCAGACCGAACGCGGCGAAGTGGATATCGCGCTGCTGACGCCGCATTCCACGCCGCCGGATCTGCACAGCCGGGCGCTGTATCAGGAAGAGTATGTGTGCCTGATGCGCGCGGATCACCCGCAGGCTGCCGCGCCGCTGACCCTGGATTTATTCTGCGAGCTGGAGCATGTGCTGGTCTCCTGGCAGGGCGATAGTTTTCGCGGCGTGACTGATGACGCGCTGGCGGCGCTGGGTCGTTCCCGGCGAGTTGGGCTGTCGGTGAGCAGTTTTCTGGTTCTGCCGGAGGTGCTGGCGGTCAGCGATATGATAGCCGTGGTGCCGCGTCGGCTGGCGAAGATGGCATCAGGGATGAAAATCGCCCCGCCGCCGTTGGCGATACCCGGTTTTACCAAAAGCATGGCCTGGCATGAACGCAGCCATCGTGACCCGGCGCAGCAGTGGCTGCGGGAGCTGTTGCACCAGACGGCCCAGCAGGAAGCATAAAAAAGCCCGGCGCAAAGGCCGGGCAAAGTGACTCACACCCAATGACTCAGGCAGTCTGCAAAGTTTGTGTCTTTTTCTGGCGGCGGATTTTACGTTCTTCAAAGACCGCAACGATAGCCATCAGGCAGATACAGCCGATAGCCGCCGCATCCAGCGCGGCAAAGGTGCCCGCCCAGCCGGTGAGGCCGAAAATCGGCGTACCGTCGGCAATCATCCCAAGACCGAGCTTGGCGAAACTGTCGCCGATCAGATAGGCGAAGGTGCCTTTAATCCCATCGGCAGCGCCAATCGCTTTTTTCGGCACAAAGCCTACCGCGGCAACGCCGATCAGCAGCTGCGGGCCAAACACCAGGAAGCCGAGTGCGAACAGCGATGCCAGGTAGACGTACTGATTGCTGGCGTGCTGATAAACCCCGAGGGTAGCAATAATCAGCGCCAGCGCAACGCAGGCCACCAGTGCGCGGCGTCCGTTAGCCAGGTCCGACAACCAACCCCACAGCAGCGTGCCGACCAGCGCGCCCACCTCAAACAGGGTAAAGCCCTGAATTGCCACTTCTTTAGAAAGCTTCAGCTCCTGGAAAGCATAAACGGTGGACCATTGGTCGATACCGATACGTACGACGTACAGGAAGATATTGGAGAAGCACAGCAGCCAGATGACTTTGTTCTTCAGCACGTACTCGACGAAGATCTGCCATTTAGTCATGGCGTTTTCTTCTGTCTCTTTGTCTTCTTCGCTGATCTCTTCGCCAAACAGCTCTTCGGCGTTGCCGAGGCCGTAGGATTCCGGGGAGTCGCTACCAAAGCGCAGGCCGATAAAACCCACAATCAGCGCGATAATCGACGGGAAGATAAACATACCGATGACGTGACCGTCGAACAGGTAGTTGGCACCAAACAGCGCCACGCCCGCCGCGCCCGCGCCGCCGAGGTTGTGGGAAATATTCCAAAAGCCGAGGAAGGTGCCGCGCTTACGCCGAGGCGTCCACTTGGTGATGGTCGAATAGCTGCACGAACCGCCGGTGCTCTGGAAGAAGCCGCTCAGGGCGTAGAAAGCAATCATCAGGAACAGGCTGGTCGACCCCGCGCCCATGCTGGCGCTGAAGCCAAGCATACAGATGGCGGAGAGGATGAGCATAAATGGCAGGAACTGCTTGGTGTTCTTGCCGTCGGCGTAGTAGGAGACCAGCGTTTTACCTACGCCGTAGGTGATGGAGAAGCCCAGGCCAATCATCCCCAACTGCGTCATGCTCAACCCGTAGGTGGAGATCATGTCGTTCTGCGCGATATTAAAGTTCTTGCGAATCAGATACATGGTCAGGTAGCCGATGAAAACCACCAGGTACGACTGCATGAACGGTTTGAACCACATTTTGCGCCGCGCTTCGAGCGGCAGATCCAGGGTTGGCTTGCGCACCTGGTTTAGAAAGGCCAGCATTTGACACTCCCGAGCTAATTTTTATACCTGCGAATGGCAGGCATTGTAAAAATCAGCCAGGTGACACGCCTGAGACAGCGTCCAGGCGAAACCGGGAAAATTTCTTAGTTTTACGCCATTCGACTGAGAAAGGTGAAGTCGGTCACGCTTCGCGCGGTACCTGGGCGTTTAAAAACGGCAGCAGCAGCAGGGCGGAAATACCGGCCGCAATGGCGATTACCACAAAGAATCCAGTCCAGTGCCAAATCTCCATCACCTGCGCCAGCGGCCAGCCGGAGAGCGATGCACCCAAATAGGCAAACAGACCAACAAAGCCGGTTGCCGCCCCCGCCGCCTCTTTGTGCGAGCACTCCGCCGCCGCCATGCCGATCAGCATCTGCGGGCCAAAAACGAAAAAACCGGTGGTAAAGAAGCAGGCCGCCTGCATCACGTAGCTGGCGAACGGCATCAGCCACAGGCCGCCAACGGAGAGCAAAATCCCGGCGGCGAAAATCAGATTCATTGGCCCACGATTACCGTTAAATAACTTGTCAGAACCCCAGCCCGCCACCAGCGCGCCGATAAATCCCCCCAACTCGAACATGGTCACCGCTGAGTTGGCAGTCACCAGATCGACGCCGAGGGTCTCCGACATATACAGGTTGCCCCAGTCGTTAATCGCCGCCCGCACCACGTACACCAGCACGTAACACAGGGAGAGCAGCCAGATATAGGGGTTCAGCAGCACGTATTTGGTGAGGATCTCTTTACGGGTCAGCCCCGCACCTTCCTGCTGCTGGGCTATCTCCAGCTCATCGTGCCGCCAGTCGCCCACCGCCGGTAGCCCTACCACCTGCGGCCGGTCGCGTAGCCGCCAGCAGAGGAACAGCCCGGCGAGGATCGCCAACATCCCGGCAATCATCATCCCCGTTCGCCAGCCGTAGTGCAGTGCTGCCGCGCCAACCACCATCGGGATCAGCGCCCCGCCAACGTTGTGCGCCGTATTCCACAGCGCCCACCAGCCGCCGCGTTCGGTACGCGAATACCATGTCGTCAACAGGCGGGCGCATACCGGCGATCCCCAGCCCTGAAAAAAGGCGTTCAGCGCCCACAACAGCGCGAAGGCCCACAGCGAAGTGGAAAAACCGAACAGAATATTGACGACGCCGGTAGCCACCAGGCCGATGCCCATAAAATAGCGGGCGTTAGAGCGGTCGCTGACGATACCGGAGAAAAATTTCGATAAGCCGTAGGTGATGTAGAACAGCGTTGCCAGCAGGCCGATGTCGCTGCGCGTCAGCACGTTGCTGGCGAGGATTTCCGGTACGGCGGCATTAAAGCTTTTACGGGTGAAGTAAAACAGCGCGTAGCCCAGCCAGATGGTCAGCAAAATATGCCGACGCCAGTAGCGATAGCGCTCGTCCAGCGCCTGTTTATCGACTATCGGTTGAGCGTCCGGCGGGGATTTCAGAAAGGCAAACATCATCGTTCCTCAGGCGTAGCGCAGCGGCAGGCTGACACAAACGCGGGTGCCATGGGTGCAGGAGATGGTTAAGCTGCCGCCCAGCGCCGTAACGCGCTCGCGCATGCCGGTAAGGCCGAAGCCCTGCAGGCCGGAGCCTGGGGGCAGGCCGCAGCCGTCATCTTCCAGTACCAGCATCAGCCGCTGCTCCTGCTGCCAGCCCTGTAACGTAACGGCGCTGGCGCTGGCATGTTTGACGATATTATTCAGCCCCTCCTGGCAGACGCGGAACAGGGTGACGCGCTGGTTTTCACTTAGCAGCGACTCATCAATGCGCCACTCCAGGTGGCTGACCATACCGCGATCCTCCAGCTCCATTTCACGCATCAGCGAACGTACCGCCTGCTCAAGAGTGAGGTCATCCAATTGACGCGGACGCAGGCGGCCCAGCAGACGGCGTACCGAGTCGTAGACGCCGAGTGAGAGCTGCTCAATCAGCTGGCCGCTTTGCCGGACGCTGGCGTTGTTCGGTGCCAGACGCTGCACAATCCCCGCCTGGGTGCGAATCGCGGTGATGGTCTGGCCGATATCATCGTGCAGCTCGCGGGCCACCTCGCGGCGCACGCTCTCTTCGGTTTCCAGCAGGCGCTCTGCCAGACGCTGGTTGCGCACCAGCTCACTTTGCAGAGATTGATTCAACTCGCGTAGCCGCTGAATTCCGGCCCCCAATAGCAGCCCCATCAGGCTTTGCGCCAGCAGCGAAAGCAGTAAATCAACCGGATGATCGTGCCAGGTCTGGCTGGCAATCAGCGCGATGGCGTTCATCAATGTCGCAATCAGCGCGCCCTGCCAGCCGTAGTGCCAGGCGAGAGCGATGATCGGCAGTGCCAGGCAGAAGGGGGTAAAACGCGAGAGTTCGGCAGGCAGCCCGAGCTGTAACCAGAGGCTGATGGTAAACAGCAGCAGATACCAGATAAGGTGCCGCCCGCGCCAGTTCACCGGCTGCGAAACCAGCGATGGCCCCAGCGGCCGCCAGACTGTACTGGTGAGATAGTGCCAGATAACCAGGCAGGTCGGTGCCAGCGTCAGGCCGCCGGTCAGGGTTAGCAGTAGCGCATTCAGCCCCTCTTTGCCTTCCGCCAGCCACGGCAGCGACTGGAGCAGCGCGGCGGCGATAAGCGCTGCTCCCTGACGCAGTAGGGTGAGCCAGTCGCGCTGATGACGATAGCGCGAGATCAGCGCCACCGGCAGAAGGGTCAGCAGGCTTCCGGTCATCAATATTATCGGGTGAGCCAGCGCCACTTCCTGCGCCAGCCAGAAGAGAAGCAGCCACTCCGCGCCCAGCAATACTGGCCAGTAGCCGCGTGGGCATTGCAGCATCAGGCCAAGACGCAGGCCGAAGGGAAATAGCAATACCGCAAGGTCTGGCCGCTCCACCAGGTGCAGGCTGATGCTCCACAGGCAGAACCAGGCGGCACAGAAGATAAAGAAACAGCCGATTACCGAGAGCAGTCGGGAGAGAATCGCTTTCATTGCCAGCTATCGAACATCCGGCGCGCCAGCTCGACGTCGTTACTGACACCGAGTTTTTCCAGCAGATTAGCGCGATGGACGTGAACGGTTTTCGGCGACAGCCCCAGTTCAGCAGCAATCTCTTTTACCGCCATCCCCTGCGCCAGCTTTTCCGCCACTTCGCGTTCGCGTTTGGTGAGCGGGTCCCGCCGCCCGGCCGCCAGCTTTATGGCGATATCCGGCGTCAGGTAGCAGCCGCCTGTCGCCACCGTGCGTACGGCGGCGATCAGTTCATCCGGACTGCATCGCTTGGAGAGAAAACCGCGCGCTCCGGCGTTCAATGCCTGCTCTACCAGCGCCGGACTGTCATGGACTGACAGCATGACGACAGCCATCCCTTTCGGTAATTGGCTCAGCAGCTCAAGCCCGGAGATATCCGGCATCGAGATATCGCAAATGCAGACCTGCACGCCGCGACCGGGCAGTCCCGCCAGCGCCTCGCGCCCGGAACCAAATTCGGCGACGACCTGGAAATCCGCCTCTAGTCCCAGCAGTTGGGCAAAGCCGGAGCGGACGATAAGGTGATCGTCGATAAGGGCGATAGTGGTCATGGCGATTCCTGGCGGGTTAAAAAACGCGCTTACCTTAACGATATAAACTTCATCCTTCAAGCTGCCTCTGCTCCTCTCAGTCACTTACTGAAGTAAGCGCCTGGGGATTCTCAGATTTTTGCCTTGACGACACGCGGCTTGTGTAGCCAGCACGTCATTCACAACGGCGGGAGAGATATTTAATTTTTATGTCTTATTGGCGTAATCGCAATATAATCCTGAAAATCATTCACACGTGAAATACATTATGATTATTTCTGCCAAAGCTCACTGAGTATATTATGTACAGATCTTAACCTGCGTGATATTGTCCCTAAAGAATCAGTAAGGGAATATATATGCATCGACAACCTCACCTCGCAAAACAGACTATTGATGCGCGTTTACTCGACCAAATCAATAAAAAAACGCAGAGTAAAACAGATAAGCTATCGCATAGCAGTAAATTAGCTTATATCAACGATGACTACTGCGAGATTACACGTAATTACACTTCATTTTATGGGATGAACATCCTGGGTATTGCGCTATTCTTACCTGTCGTTATTTTATGCTTTGGCGCGGTGTTTTTTTTCTTATATGACACGATATTTAATTTTGAAACATATCTTGAACTCTGGAGTTCCAGGCCAAACGATCACCTCCTGCTACATTTTGCGTTTTTCGTTATATTTTTTATGACGTTTACCTTCGCGGCCATTGTTAATTACTTTATCTTCGCTCCCCGACACTATCCCGTTCGTTTTAATCGAAAAACTGGCAAGGTTTATGTTTGCGATTATGTTATGTACAGTATTACTTATAAATTAACCTATACTTTTTGGTGGTATCATCCTTTTTATAAGCGAACAAAACCCGAATACAAAGAGTATGACTGGAGCCAGATACAAGCCATCAGTATCTATTCACGCAATAAGCACTCATCATACTCGACAATTCGCTGTGTTGTGTATGACTCCAGCATCAGCACCACTATGATCGATTCCTTTAACCTGATATCGACCGACGCAGGTACGGACGCGATGTTTATGCCTAACTACAAGCTGTGGCTATGGATTAGTAACTATATGAATTTCAACGATGCGTTATTAGATACATCCGTTAATACGAAAGTGGGCATTTATGGCCGTGAAGTAAAGTGGCCTGATGATATGGATAAAATATCTAAAGCATCGTCTTTGGATGAGTACAGAAAAATCTGCTCTGAATAAACCCAGAGCAGATTTTCTTCCCGGCAAGAATATTTCTACCGGGAAGATGAGTTACTCAAAAAAGACGGCAATTTTGCTGAACATGGACGGATCGGACTGGTTGCGTACCACTTTCTCAACGTCTTCCAGCTTTTCGATCTGGCTAATCATCTGCCCGAGGCGCTGATCGTCGTTGACCAATAGCCAGATGCGGCTCTGATTGCTGTCCTGAATCGGCAGGCAAAGAATGCCTTCCACGTTGAAGGCGCGGCGGGCGAACAGGCCGCAAACGTGGGTCATTACGCCAGGATGGTTGCGCACGGTGAGCTGTAGAATAACGTTTTCATGAGTCGCTTGTTGCATGGCTTATTCCCCCACCATTTCAGTATTGGCCGCACCCGGCGGTACCATTGGATACACTTTTTCTTCGGCATCGATACGCACGTGGATCAGCGCCGGGCCTGGGCGGTCAATAATCGCCTGCAGCGCCGCCTGCGGGTCGGCTTCGTTATTTAAATCACAGGTTTGCAGGCCGAAACCGGCGGCGATCTGCATAAAGTTGATCATTCCCGGGTAGGTAGCGGCAAACACGCCCTGCTTATAGAACATGCTCTGCTGCTGATGAACCAGCCCCAGGGCTTCGTTATTCATCAGGATGATTTTCACATCCAGCTGATTTTCCGCCGCCGTCGCCATCTCCTGGATATTCATCATCAGGCTGCCGTCGCCAGAGAAGCAGATAACCTTGCGCTGAGGATTCACCAGCGCCGCGCCAACCGCCGCGGGCAGACCAAAGCCCATGGTGCCCAATCCGCCGGAGGTCAGCCACTGGCGCGGACGGTTCAGCGGATAAGCCTGAGCGGTCCACATTTGATGCTGGCCCACATCAGTGGTCACGATCGCTTCATCGTCAACACAGGCGGCCACGGCGTTAATCAGGCCATAATGGCTGAGCGGATCTTTCTCCTGCGGGATGTTGCAGGGGAATTCACGCTGCAAATCTGCCACCAGCTGCAGCCATTCGCTGCGCGGCTGCGCCTTGACCTGCGGAATCAACTGAGTCAGCACCTCAGCAACATCACCCTGAATCGCCACGTGCGGCTGCTTGATTTTACCCAGCTCTGAGCGGTCGATATCGACATGAATAATCTTCGCGTTCGGGCAGAACTGCTCGGTTTTACCAATCGCCCGGTCATCAAAACGTGCACCTAAAACAATCAGTAAATCAGCTTCTTGCAGAATAAAGTTGGTACTGCGCGCGCCGTGCATCCCCAGCATGCCCAGCGACAGCGGGTGCGCTTTCGGCAGCATCCCCAGCGCCATCAGGGTCAGGGTGGTTGGCAGGTTGGCCTTCTCCGCCAGCTGGCGAATTTGCTCAGGAGCGTTAATCACCCCACCGCCCAGATAGAGTACCGGACGCTGTGCGGCGTTAATCATCGCCGCCGCTTCGCATACGCTGGCGCTGTCGAACTCCGGGGCCGCCATGCGGGTTCCCGGTTCTGGCAGGACGTCCAGCTCAATGGTCGCCGACTGAACATCCTTAGGAATATCTATCCACACCGGCCCCGGTCGCCCGGACTGCGCGATGCGAAACGCGTCGCTCATCACCTGCGGCAGTTCAGCGATATTGCGCACCAGGTAGTTGTGCTTAGTGATGGGGATAGAAATACCGTAGGTGTCGACTTCCTGGAAAGCGTCGGTGCCGATCATCGAAGCCGGAACCTGGCCGGTAATGCAAACCAGCGGAATCGAATCCAGGCGAGCGTCGGCGATAGCGGTGATCAGGTTGGTGGCTCCCGGGCCGCTACAGGCCATACACACCGCCGGTTTACCCTCGGTACGCGCCATGCCCTGGGCGATAAACCCCGCGCCCTGTTCGTGACGTGCCAGAATGTGGCGAATCTGCGTGCTTTGGCTTAATGCGTCGTAGATAGGAAGAATGGAGCCGCCCGGAATGCCGCTGACCGTGGTGATCCCCTGACGCTCCAGTAAATGAACGACTAACTGTGCGCCAGTGAAGCGCGTTTTTTGTGATGTTGTGCCCGAACTTGCCATGCTCCAGTCCTTTTATTCTGGGCCGACTTTACGCGTCGTACTTCACGTTGCTGGTGCGTTGGCTGCGCTTGGTCACCCCAGTCACGTACCTATGTACGCTCCTGGGGATTCGCTCACTTGCCGCTTTCCTGCAACCCGAATTACTTAGCGTATCCGGGCGGGGCTCTTAAACGAAAAACCCCGCTCGGTTTGCGCCGGCGGGGTTTGGAATTCGTGTTGTTCCGGACCCTACGGCGCGTTGCCGACGACGACCACCACAGACACGACGACCACCGCGGCAGGCGCGGTTAGTAGTAGAGTCGAAGTCAGGATGGATGCGTTCATTAGGGACCTGTTGTCTTAAAAAAGTGAATGAATTTATACAAACACAGCTTTTGTCATTTCACAACGGATTTATTTTCAACCAGGAGAAACTGCGTGAAGGATCACATTAATTTGCGGAGGGATAGAAACAAAAAACCCCGCGCGCGGCGAGGTCTTTTGAACAATGTCTTTGCGGTTGGTAGCCGCGAGTACACTGTATTACGTCAACGACAAAAGTATACGCGATCGACGAAGAAGGCGCAATTTCATGACGGTTTTTGCTGATCTAGAGTATGGATCGCACTCGCAGATTTGTCCAAAATATACTGTTCATTTATACAGTAATCATTCTATACTGATGGGGTACGCAGAGTGACATCTGGGGGCCGCACTTTTACCGGCGCAATGAAGTCCTGGCTGAAACGGGTGGTGCCGTCAGCGCCTTAACCCCAGAAGAGCACACTGTGTTACGTCAACAAATACCCTGAATAACTTGGGTTGTAGCCGACAGGCGGCACCTGAAATATGACGGGTATACCCTGGCTGGCAACAGGCGGCGGAAAGGTACGCCAGCCGGTCGTGCTCCTGAACCAGAGGAGACGCGTATGGGCGGAGTGGATATCGTTGTTCTGATCCTGAAACTCATGGTTGCCGTGTTGCAACTACTTGATGCAGTCCTGAAGCAGTTCCGCTGATTCAGGTTCAAGTCGCACCTGGGAGGGGCGGGAAACCGCCCCTCTACAGGCTAACCTGATGGAGAAAACCATGGCACCGCTGTTGATTGCCGCAATAACCCCAGACGATCCCGGTTTTACGGCGCTGCGAGTCGAAAGCCTGGCGCAAAATTACAATATGCTCCGCCGCCTGCAGAGAACTGGCAAAGTGGGGAAAACCGCTTTAACGCCCCGGGAGAAAAGCTGCTGGGTGCCTTTGCGTATGGGCAGCTGGTCGGCGTGTGCGGGCTGAACATCGACCCTTTTAGCCAGCAGCCGCGGGCCGGGCGCATCCGCCATTTATATATCGGTGAGCGCCACCGTCGACAGGGGATTGGGCACCAGCTGCTGGTTTCGGTTATCACTCACTCCGGCGCCAGCTTTGATTTTCTCAACACCCATGCGCCGTCAACGGCCTGGTCGTTTTATGAAAATCTGGGATTTCGCCCGGTGTACGATGAGCCTCAGGTCACGCATCGCCTGTTCTGCTCACTTTAGCCATCGCTGGCTGCCGGGGAGAGCGCATGTTACAGTTCAGTGACGATTTATTCCCCATATCCGGGCCGTAATGACCATCACCGTATTCTGTATTTTGCTGTTCGCTGCTCTGCTTCACGCCAGCTGGAACGCTATCGTTAAAGCGAGCGGCGATAAGATGTATGCGGCAATCGGCGTTAGTGGCTCAGCCGCATTAATCGCCCTCGTTTTACTCCCGTTTGCCCCACAACCCACACTCGCCAGCGTGCCGTTTCTTGCCGTCTCCTGTGCGTTACAGGTGGTGTACACCGTGCTGGTGGCGAAAACCTACCAGGTCTCGGATATGAGCCAGACCTATCCGCTGATGCGCGGAACCGCGCCGCTGCTGGTGGCGATAATCAGCGTCACTTTCCTTGGCGACCACCTCTCGTCGCTGGCGTGGCTGGGAATTGGCGTCATTTGCCTGGCGATTCTGGCGATGGCTTTTAACGGTCGATCCAGTTCAAGTACTGGCATCGTACTAGCGCTGATTAACGCCTGTTTTATTGCCGGTTACACGCTGGTGGACGGAACCGGAGTGCGGCTTTCAGAAACCGCGCTGGGCTATACGCTGTGGACCTTTTTCATGAACGGTTTTTGTCTACTGAGCTGGGCGATGATCGCCCGACGTCCGCAGGCCAGCCGCTATTTACGCCAGCACTGGAAGAAGGGAATGGTCGGCGGCATCGGTACCATGGGCTCTTATGGTCTGGCGCTGTGGGCAATGACTCAGGCACCGCTGGCGGTGGTCGCCGCTCTGCGCGAAACCTCTATTCTTTTCGGCGCGGTTATCGCTTTTATCTTACTGAAAGAGAAGGTGGTTCCACTGCGTATTGTTGCTGCCTGCGGTATTGCCGCCGGGGCGATTCTGCTGCGGCTGTCTTAACCCAGATATGGCAACATTAGTTGCCGATTTTCGTTTACAAAACCTACCTGAAATCCTCCCTGTAATCCCCCTCATAGGGTTGTTCTGTCATTTTAATATGGTAGATTCCTCCATCGTTTGGCGGGTGTGTTAGTCACATATTCTTTATCTTCTATATTTGACAAAGTATTCATCGACATGAAACGGCATAAGAACTTCAATTTGTTGTTGATGCTGGTACTGCTGGTGGCCGTTGGCCAGATGGCGCAGACCATATATATCCCAGCGATTGCTGATATGGCGGTATCGCTCAACGTCCGTGAGGGTGCGGTGCAGAGCGTCATGGCTGCTTATCTGCTGACCTACGGCGTATCGCAGCTCTTCTACGGCCCGCTATCGGATCGCGTTGGTCGTCGCCCGGTGATCCTCGTGGGAATGTCTATTTTTATGCTGGCGACGCTGGTTGCCATCACTACCCATAGCCTGCCGGTGCTGATCGCCGCCAGCGCAATGCAGGGGATGGGCACTGGGGTCGGCGGCGTGATGGCGCGAACCCTGCCGCGCGATCTGTATGAAGGCGCGCAGCTCAGGCACGCGAATAGTCTGCTGAATATGGGGATTCTGGTTAGCCCGCTGCTGGCACCGCTGATTGGCGGTATTCTTGATACCTTATGGAACTGGCGGGCCTGCTACGTCTTCCTGTTGGTACTTTGCGCTGGCGTGACCTTCAGCATGGCGCGCTGGATGCCGGAAACCCGACCAACCGGCGCACCGCGTACCCGGCTTATCACCAACTACAAAACTCTGTTCGGTACCGGCGCGTTTAACTGCTATTTGCTGATGCTGATCGGCGGCCTGGCGGGGATCGCCGTTTTTGAAGCCTGTTCTGGCGTACTGATGGGCGCGGTGCTGGGTTTGAGCAGCATGTCGGTCAGTATCCTGTTTATTCTGCCGATCCCGGCGGCGTTTTTTGGCGCCTGGTTTGCCGGACGCCCGAATAAACGTTTCCCAACGCTGATGTGGCAATCGGTGATTTGCTGTCTGCTGGCGGGGGTGATGATGTGGATCCCTGGCCTGCTGGGCATGATGACCGTCTGGACCCTGCTGGTCCCCGCTGCGCTGTTCTTTTTTGGCGCAGGGATGCTGTTCCCGCTGGCGACCAGCGGCGCGATGGAGCCGTTCCCGTTCCTGGCGGGAACCGCCGGGGCATTGGTGGGCGGGCTACAAAATATCGGTTCCGGCGTGCTGGCATGGCTGTCGGCAATGATGCCGCAGACCGGTCAGGGTAGCCTGGGCCTGCTAATGATGCTGATGGGATTACTGATTCTGCTGTGCTGGTTGCCGCTGGCGTCACGTTTTCATCATCACCAGCAGCCGGTTTAAGGCTGCTGTATGAAGCGTCCCGGGTGCGATATTTACACCGCGACCCGGGATGGTTTCACTCTCTTAGAACCACGCCTCAAACATGCCGCCGAGGTTAAGTGAATCCAACTGATCGTCTTTGGTACCGTTAACTTTCGCGGTACGCTTGTTATCTACCTGGCCTCCGGTCACGTAGAAGCGCAGCATTGGGCGGAACTCAGGGCCCATGCCGATGGCGATGTTCTGCGACAGCGTCAGCTTCCAGCCGTGGTTGTCCCCGCCCTGATCGTAATCGACGCGCTGGTAGCCCGCTTCCAGCCAGGTGGAGTGGACGTCGTTCCAGAAGTACATCGGGCGAACAATCGCACCGTAGTTTTTACGGTTGTCGGTATTGTCTTTGCTATTGTCATAGTCGTGGAAAGCGAGCAGATATTCTACCTGCGCCTGCTGGGTAAACTTGTAGTTGCCTTCGAAGCTGGCGTAGATAGCGGTCAGCCCATCGGTTTTGTTGTAAACGCTGTTATCCGAGTTATCGGAGTAGCGCAGGATAACCTTGTTCACGCCGCTGTCGTCGCTATTGGTATGGCTTAACAGCAGGCCGCCCTGCCACGCATCAAGCTGCTCGTCGTTATCCACCGCTTTGGAATCAAAACCGTAGTTGGCATAAACCTCAACATCGATCGGGCCGGCTTTGATGTTATGGGTTTTGGTGGTCAGCGCATAGTGACCGTTATCGCCAGTGTCGGAGTTACCGGTACAGGTGATGCGTGATGGGTTGGACTCATCGGCCATCACTTCCGGGCTACAGGATTTCACCTGCGATACCGCCGCTACGTCGAACTGTACGCCGCCGATATCGAAGTTTTTCACCCCGGCGCCCTGGCCGTCGTGGTTCATCCAGAAGTAGTCGTTGATACCCTGTTGCGGACGCTGATGGAAGTCGCGGCCTGCCCAGATATAGGCATTGGGGTTGGATTCCAGCACGTTGGTCACGCCAACGTAGGCTTTTTTCAGGTTAACTTCATCACTCCAGTGATCGAACATGACGTTGATATCCCAGATAGCGCCCTTGCTGCTCTTAAAGGCCTTGGTTAACTGGAACTCGCCGCCGTTGCCTTCGTTGCCAAGACGACCAATCGCTGAGGCGCCGTTATAGGAGCCGTCCACGCCGACGTATTTCTGATCGCCGGTCTGGAAGTGTGCACCGTAGCGCGCGTAGCCGCTGAACTTCAGGCCGAACGGCACCGCCATGTCCGGCGATTGCGCGGCGGTTTGTGGGTTGGTCTCCAGATCCACCTTTTTCGCCGCGGCGGCGTCCATTTTAGCCTGGCGATCTGCCAGGGCCTTATCGACGGCCTTCGCCACAATGGCGTCGATTTGTTCCTGAGTAAAATCTTGAGCGAATACGGAAATTGGGCACAGCGCGGCGACGACCGCCATGGCTAATGGCAGCATTTTTACAGTTTTCATAATTATCTCGCTTTTAATAATTCATATATTCAGATAATAGCTATCCCGCCAGGATAAGCTGGTTTTACTTAATATAGGGTACGGCTGAGTTATATATTAACGTTGATACAGATGAATTAACTCTTCTGAAAATTCACGAGCCAGCAGAGAATTCATCAGATGATCCTGGGCATGCACCATAATCAGCGTCATCGGCTGGCGCGCTTCGCCCGCATCCTGCTCGATAAGCTGGGTCTGCATCTGATGCGCCCGGCGAGCGTAACCATCAGCCTCATTAAGTAGCAACCGCGCTTCATCTATATTACCGTTACGGGCACAATGGAGCGCTTCAAAACATAATGAGCGTGACTGTCCCGCGTTAACGATAATTTCCATTACCGCTTCTTCTAATTCAATCATGATAGATCCTGAGGTCATTAACTTTATTATTTAAATAACGCAGTGAAAATCCCTTTTCCGCATTATTTAGGCTGTCATCTTAAAAATATATTCGTTTATTTATTAGCTGACGGTTTCTGCAACCGGAACAGCAGACTTTGCTTTTTCGACTTCAGTTTTCATTAAGGAGCGTTCATAAGCGCGCAGGAACGGAAGATAAATAACCGCTGACATCACCATACAAATTACGCACATGACCACCGGGCTTAGCGTCCAGTTAGCGGCCCATGATGCGCCGATTGGGGCTGGAGTAGTCCACGGCGTTAGCGAAACCACCTGACTGAGCCAGCCGAGACGCGTTGCACCGTAAGCCAGCACGGCGTTGATCATCGGCACAAAGACAAACGGGATAAACATCATCGGGTTCATAATAATCGGTGCGCCGAACAGAATAGGCTCGTTGATATTAAAGAAGCTGGGTACGACGCCCATTTTACCGATGGTGCGCAGGTGGGCTACACGGCTACGCAGCAGCAGGAACGCCAGCGGGAGCGTAGAACCGACGCCGCCGATTAGCAGGTAGTGGTCCCAGAAACCTTGCAGATAGACGTGAGGCAGAGCCGCACCAGCCGCCAGCGCCGCCTGGTTTGCCGACAGGTTGGCCATCCAGAACGGGTTCATAATGCCGGTGACAATCAGCGAACCGTGGATCCCGGCGAACCAGAAAATCTGGCACATCAGGACGGAAAGCAGAATCGCCGGCAGGGAGTCAGAGGCGGAAACCAGCGGCTCCAGCAGGTGCATAATTGCCTGCGGCAGGATCATACCGGTCTGCGCTTCGATAAACAGGTTCAGCGGATGCAGGGTTGCGATCACCACCAGCACCGGGATAAGGATTTCAAACGAGCGTGCAACGCCGGTTGGCACCTCTTTCGGCAGGCGAATCGTAATGTTGTTCTGCTTCAGCCAGGCGTAAACGCGGGTGGAGTAGATAGCGGTGATCAAGGCGGTAAAAATGCCCTGGCCGGAGAGGTACTGGGTGGAGATTTTGCCATCAGCATACGGCGCGGCAACCAGTAAAAACGCCATAAACGCCAGCAGGCCGGACATCACCGGGTCGAGCTGGAACTGGCGTCCCAGGCTGGCGCCGATCCCCACCGAGATAAAGAACGTCATCACCCCCATGCTGAGGTTAAACGGCAGCATCAGCTGCTCGCGATATTGCTGAGAGAAATCCAGCCAGCCGCGGGCGAAACCGTTAGTGGTATCCGGTGAAAAAGGAGGAAAGATAAATACCAGCATGAATGAGCCGATGATCATAAACGGCAATGCGGCAGTGAAGCCATCGCGAATAGCGATAACGTATTTCTGCTGCCCAAGGCGTCCTGCCAGCGGGGTAATTGATTGCTCGATCACGGCAATCATGGACTGATACAGAGAACTCATTTGCACACCTCTTAATGCGCTTCTATCAGCGACAGGGCATAATCCAGGACGTTATCTCCCCGCTGCATTCCGTAATCCATGGTGTTAATTGGCTGGACTGGAATATTCAGGGGCGCGGCTTTCTCAGATAAGTTTTTCAGCATGTATTTCACCTGGGGGCCAAGAAGCACCACCTGGTACTGCGGAAACTGCATGTCAAATTCGGAAACGCCATAGGCGTCAATCTGCACCGGCAGGTTACGTTCCTTCGCGGCATCGACCATCTTTCTGACCAACAGGCTGGTGGACATTCCGGCAGAGCAGCACAGCATAATCTTGTACATCGACGACCATCCTCAAAATGTAAAAAGTTATTGCGTGGATGATTTGATATCAGGCGGAAACCGGTTTCCATTTATAAAAAACAGAACTGTGATAGCCGTCAAGATCTCTCTTTTATAGGGCCGGTTTATTAGATTTCGCTCACATATTTTTGTGGTTTTTGCTACGATTTTCCATGAAACGGAAAATCGGTTTCCAAATAAAAAGGGAAACGGATATACTGCCGCTGGTTATTATTGAAGCGATTCAGGTCTAAGGATTTACAGGGATCGGACCGGCCCTGTCAGGGGAAAATAATGTCTACAATCAACGATGTATCACGGTTAGCTGGGGTGTCAAAGGCCACAGTCTCTCGGGTGTTGAGCGGTTCGCGCGGCGTCAAGGAAGCCAGCCGTCAGGCGGTGTTACAGGCGGCGGAGGAGCTCAACTATCGTCCGAATATGATTGCGCAGTCATTACTGAGCCAAACCACCGGCTGCATCGGTGTCATTTGCGCCCAGGACAACATCAATCAAACCACCAGCTACCTCTACGCTCTGGAAAAACAGCTCAGCCAGCATCAGAAGCATCTGTTGCTGCGTTTTGCCAATACTCGCGCCAGGGTGATGCATTCGCTGGAAGAGCTAACCTGCGGGTTATGCGACGATGTATTAATTATCGGCGCGCGGTTTCCGCTTAATATCGACCGGCCCGACGTGGTGCTGATCGATTGTCTGGAAAGCGAAGGGGCTAACACTATTCATTTTGACCACGCTTTTGCGGCGGAAACTGCCTGTAACTATCTGATAAGTCAGGGTCGGCGTCAGATTGCGCTGATCCACCCGCAGGTTAGCGGCTTTGCCGATCAGGTATTGCTCGGATACAAACATGCCCTGGAAAAGGCTTTCCTGCCGTTTAATCGCAACCTGGTTTTCCTCGACAGCCATTCGCCGTCGGTAGCGGTGCAGGAGCTGGTAAACAACGCGACAACCCTGAATTTCAATGCTCTGCTGGTTGCGAATGAGCAGCAGGCGCAGCTGGTGGTCCCGCAGCTTCAGGCCTTCAATCGCGCGGTGCCGGAAAAAGTGATGGTGTTCAGCCTTGCGGGCTCGTTACAGCTGCCCGGTATTCCGACGATTCCGGCGATTGAATATTCAATGGACGCTATGGCCAGCCGGATAGTCAACTGGCTGACCGAAAAGACGCAAATGCTTGGCAGCAGCCCGCTACGCGGGGATTTGATCATTCCGAACCGCTGATTGCGGACAAGCTCCGGCGATCGCCGCTACGACGTTGGGCACTGAATGCTGCTAATCGCTTTCTGATAGGCGGCGCTGTTGTTTTTGTCCAGCGCCCGCGTCGCGCTTTGTACTGCGGTCTTATTCTCTGCTGATTCCAGCACGCGGTTGGCAAACTGCGTATCGTCCATACCGCTGCTGGCAGGACAATTTTTTCTCACATCCTTCACTATCTGCTGCTTTTGCTGTTCAAACTTCAGTCCGGATAGCGGTGCGGCTGTTGCCACACCAGGTAGCATCAGGCAGGCTGCCAGCGAAAGCGCAATACTCATTCTTTTCATCACGGATATCCTTATTTTTATTAAAGCGTTCCTCTAACTATAGACGTATTCCTGAGTGAGCCATTTTGCGTGCGGCTTTCCGCAAAAATGAAGTCGTTTCAACGAGCGAAATTTATCTTCCGTAGCGGCAAGCAAAGCGGATAAATCCCGGGTGCCCGCCGTCATTCGTGCGGGTACATTCTCGCCATTACGCTTCCAGGATGGCGAATCATGATGAAAAAAGAGACAACCTCAACACCGCATGATGCGGTTTTTAAACAGTTTTTATCTCACCCCGATTGCGCCAGGGACTTTATCGCGATACACCTGCCCGCTTCGCTGCGTCAGTTGTGCGATCTGCAAACGCTCAGGCTGGAGTCCGGTAGCTTTATTGAAGCCGATTTACGTGCCAGCTATTCCGACGTGCTGTGGTCCTTGAACACCAGCGATGGCGATGGCTATATCTACGTAGTGATTGAACATCAGAGCACACCGGATGCCCATATGGCGTTCAGGCTGATGCGCTATGCGTTAGCCGCCATGCAGCGCCATCTGGACGCTGGGCACAAAACGCTGCCGCTGGTGGTGCCGATGCTGTTCTATCACGGCGCTAAAAGCCCTTACCCCTTCTCGCTGTGCTGGCTGGATGAGTTTGCCGATGCAATTACCGCGCGTCAGCTCTATGCCGCCGCTTTCCCGCTGGTGGATATCACCGTGGTGCCGGATGACGAAATCATGCAGCACCGTCGCATAGCGCTGCTGGAACTGATCCAAAAGCATATCCGCCAGCGTGATTTACTTGGCCTGGTGGAAAAGTTAGCCGAGCTGTTGGTTAAAGGTTGCGCTAATGACAGCCAGATGAAAGCGCTGTTTAATTACATGCTGCAGTGTGGAGATGAGCCTCGTTTTACTGAATTTCTTCACGAGGCTGCACGACGCGTTCCTCAACATAAGGAGACACTGATGACCATTGCGGAAAGACTACGGCAGGAAGGGAGACAAGAGGGCAAGTTGGAGGGCAAGTTGGAGGGCAAGTTAGAAGGTAAACAAGAGGGTAAACAAGAAGAAGCGTTGCGTATTGCTCGTTCATGTCTGGCGCAGGGGTTTGAGCGCGAGCTGGTAAGGGCTGTTTGTCAGCTATCAGATGACGATATGAAGATGCTGCAAACTCAGGTCGCAGCATCTTCATCCAGATAATCGTCAGGCTGTTTTAACTCTACGCCGCGAATCCATGGCGATCAGCACCACCGACGAGAGAATCAACAGCGTGCCCAGCCAGTCCGGGAGGGTAAAGGTGATGCCGAGCAGCAGCAGAGAGAGCAGGGCGCTGCTCAGCGGCTCCGCGCAGCTGAGAATTCCCGCCTTTGCGCCGCCAATCTTCTGCGCGCCGTTCAGGTAGAGGCTGAAGGTCAGCGACGTACCGATAACCACCAGATAGAAAAATGCCAGCAGCAGGCTGCCGTTAACCACAAAATGGTTGCCCTGTCCGGCGTAGAACGGCAGCAACATGGCGCCGCCGAGCAGCATGCTCCAGCCGACGATCGGCAGCGTGCCGTAGCGGGCAATCAGCGTTGAAGGATAAGTGGTATAGAAGGCGGCAGCAAACGCCGAGGCGATACCCCAAAATAACGCGGCGGGGGAAATCGACAGCGTCGTCGGATTGCCATGGGTGACCAGCAGGAAAGTGCCCGCCAGCGAAGTGCCGATAGCCGCCAGCACCAGCGGACTGGGGCGCGTTTTTCGGGCGATAGCAAACCAGGCGACGATAATCGTCGGCGACAGGAACTGCAGTACCGTCGCGGTGGCAGCGTTGGATTTCTCGATAGTCATCAGGAAGGTGTACTGCACGGTGAGCGCGCCGAACAGCGAGAAGATCAGCAGGCTAATCGCATCTTTGCGGTTTTGCAGAACGCGAAATATTTTGTCGCCATGAACGAACGAGAGCATCAGAAGAATCAGACCCGCGAACAACAGGCGCGTCATGGTCAGAAACGGCGATGACATCTGACTTTGCTGCATAATATATTGCGCACAGACGCCGGAACTGCCCCACAGCACGGCGGCTATTAGTACGTTCAGCATCCCTTTTTTGCTGGAGCCCATCTTTCCCTCAAGTGAAATATCGCAAAAGCGGCATCATAACATGAGCGCGTCCGGGCGGCGGGGCAGGAAATGGTAGTTGGAGTATTTGGTATGCTGGTTCGCTGCCATCGCGGCGAAAGAACCCAAAGTTTGGCTATGCGCCGCGTAATCTTGAAGCGAGTTAGATCCCGTCGAAAAGAAAATCCATTGATGCTTTAACGACTTCACGCTGGTGATTCAGATTACAGACTTCTTCACCCAGAACACGATGCGGGATACTGGCGAGTTCGTGGGTCATCACGACGTACTCTTCCCCTTCTACGGTGACAACTGGTGTTAAACGATCGGCACGTGGACCTTTATAATTTATCAGTGGAAACAGTGGGATCACGACCCGAGTATTACGCTTACCGATAATGTCACTTTGTACATCAAGGAGGTAAGGATATGCAGCAATTCGACCTGTATTTTTATAAACGTAATACTGCATATTCAGAACGTCCTGTATTCGTCAGAAAGAAGTCCGTTTTCCTCTGTTAAATCATTTAGATAGTCGATTGCCTGGGCATTTTCTTTTTGCCAACGGGCTAATTCGAGGCTGTGAATTTCGCTTTTTAGGGCGTTAGTCAACGTTAGAGAAAGATTAATGCCGACCTCACGGGCCTGTTTGACCAGGACAGGGTCCAGCGTCACGCTGACGTTCTGTTTATTGCGTTTTGCGGTTGGCATGGGAATCTCCTGTGTAGTCTACACGTGTAGATTACACGTAAATAAATTAACCCGCCATTCGGCGGGTTAAAAAATGTTCAAGCTTTATGTATAAGACGTGCGTCTTAGCTCAAATCAACGTTTTTACTGCCAAACAGCCAGGTGAGGGCAAATCCGCAAAGATAAGAGACCGCCAGCCCGGCGGCATATACCGCCATTCCGGCGTAGATACCGCTGCCGGAGGTCATTAGCGGCAGCGCCACCAGCCCGGAGGGGCCAAACACCGTATTCAGGCCGACCGGAAGCCCCATCCAGGCGATCAGCCCGAGGAAGAAACCGCCGCAGGCACCGCCGAGGCAGGCGGTAATAAACGGCTTCATGCGCGGCAGCGTCACGCCATAAATCAGCGGTTCGCCGATACCGAGGAAGCCGGGAATAATCGCCCCTTTAATCTGAGTACGCAGCAGAGAGCCGTGCTTCGCCCGCCAGAACAGCGCCAGCGCTGCGCCCACCTGCCCGGCTCCGGCCATCGCCAGAATCGGGAACAGCGAGTTAAACCCTTGCGCATCCACCAGCGCGAAGTAGACCGGCACAAAGCCCTGATGTACGCCGAACATCACCGCCAGCAGGAACAGACCGGCCAGCACCGCAGAGCCGAACGGGTTGCCGTTGAGATGCAGGAATAGCCACGACATTCCGGTAAACAGCCAGCCGCCTATAGGCATAATCACGATAAAGGTGACTGCACCCATAATCAGCAGCGTTACGGCTGAGGTGAGGATCATATCGAGGTTTGCGGGCATCACCCGGCGCACTTGTTTTTCCACCCATGCGCCAATAATTGAGGCGATCAGCACGCCGATAATATTGCCGCGCGGGTCGATACCGTGGCCGAAGAAAGTTGAGATCCCGGAGTAGAAACCGCTGGTCGCCTCCGGGTTGTAGCCGAGAACAAACAGCGCAGCGATGATGGCTCCGTTGACTCCGGAACCGCCGAACGCTTTCTGCGCGTTATAGCCAATCAGGATGCTCAGAAAAGTAAACATTCCCTTGCTGAACACCTTCATATAGCCGATCAGCGCCACCACCGTGGCGTTCGGATGGGCGTTTTCCAGCACAAATATCTGCTCCGCCAGGGTCGCAAACCCCAGCAGCAGGCCGACGGCGATAAAACCGGGGATCAGCGGGGTGAAAATGGTGGCGAATTTGGCGAGGAATTTTTGAATGCTGCTGGTTTGCTTGCTCTTTAGCGCCTGTTTTTTCTCGGCGGCGACATCGGCCAGCGATGGCGCATCCGCCGGGGCGTCTTCCAGTAACGCGTTCATCATTTCCGCTGCGGTTTGCGCCTTGCCGGGGCCAAGCACCACCTGGAACTGCTCATCGCTGACAATAACCCCCATCACGCCTTCAATCTGGCGGATGGCGGCGCTATCGGCCTGTGATTCATCGTGCAAGGTCAGGCGCAGCCGGGTCATACAGTTGCCCGCCTGCGCGACGTTTCCAGCCCCGCCAACATGGTGAAGGATCCGCGCTATCATCTCTTTATTTATTTTTGCCATTGCAGATTACCTTGTTAGTCAGCGGTCAGGAGTGGCTCAACGCCTTGCGGATATAGCCATTATTTTTTGCCAGCAGCGCCTGGGCTTCTGTGGCGCTTAAATCAGCCAGCACCATCACAATCGCCGTTTTGCAGTGGCGACCGCAGGCATCCAGCGCGTTTTGCGCCGTCGCGCGGTCACATTCGGTGGCCTCCATGACGATAGAAACCTGGCGCTCAATAAGCTTGGCGTTGGTCGCTTCAACGTCCACCATCAGGTTGCTGTAGACCTTGCCGATGCGGATCATTGCCCCGGTGGAAATCATGTTCAGTACCAGCTTCTGCGCGGTACCGGCCTTCAGACGGCTTGAACCGGTGACAACTTCTGGGCCGACCACCGGCGTAATGGCAACATCCGCCAGTTGAGCCATTTCGCCGTGCGGGTTGCAGCTAACGATAGCGACAAAAGCGCTCTGGCTGCGGGCATATTCCATCGCGCCAATCACGTACGGCGTGCGCCCGCTGGCGGCCAGGCCGACCAGTACATCGCTGCTGCTAAAGTTAAGGTTCTGCAGATCCATCGCGCCTTGCGCTTTGTTATCTTCGACGTTCTCCACGGCGCTCAGAATCGCTTTATGGCCGCCAGCGATAATACCGACAACCTGCTCCGGACGAGTGCCGAAGGTTGGCGGACATTCGCTGGCATCAAGGATCCCCAGACGACCGGAGGTCCCCGCTCCGATATAAATCAGCCGTCCTCCCGCCTGCAGCGCTGCCGCGACCTTATCCACGACCTGGGCAATCTGCGCCAGATAAGGGGTGATAGCATGAGCCACCTGCAGGTCTTCCTGGTTAATCACCGTCAGCATCTCTTCGGTGGAGAGGGTGTCAATATTCGCGCTGTTGGCGTTGCGGCGCTCGGTCAGCAGTTTGCTCAGGTCGATACTCATAAGAACCTCATTATTCTCAGTGGCAGGCAGTATAAGGAATTAATTATTCCTTTCATGTGAAGGCTATCACGATTGATGTTGAATGAATAATAAGAGATTTCAGTCGTAGCGGGAAATATGGTGGTAATAAAAGTGGAATTTTTTATTACCACCAGGAGAGTTTACTCAATAGTGCGCGGTTTTTTCAGGCCAATCAGCAGGGCGGCCAGATAGCAAAGGGTCATCGCGAGGCTCATTTTCAACATCGTTTCGCCGCCGAGGCCAGCCAGCGGTGCGGCGATACCGCCGAACACAAACATCAGCGTGCCCATCAACGCTGATGCAGTACCGGACTGGCGGGCGTTAATGGCATTCATCGCTTCCGCCCCGGCGACGGTGCTGATGCCGCTCATCATCGAGACGGTAAAGAACAGTCCGACCAGCGCCAGCGTCGGCAGCTGTAGCCAGGCAAACAGCAGAGTGACTGCCGCAAAGGCCACCGCCATCAGTTGACCGCCGCGCAGCAGACCTTCAGCGCTGAAGCGGCGCGCCAGGCGGGAAAAGATCAACGCCGCAATAATCAGTCCGATGCCGTTAAGGCCAAACAGCAGGCTGAACTGCATCGCGCTCATGGCGTATTCGCTCTGAATCACAAACGAGGAGGAGCCGATATAAGAGAACAGCCCGGCCATCATAAAGGCCTGAATCAGGCAGTAGCGCATAAAGCGGCGGTTTTTCAGCACCGGGATATCGTCCTGCTGCTGCGTAACCGAGTTTGCGCTTTTTGCTGGTAGCGTTTCGTGTAGCACCGTCAGGCTGAGCAGTAGCAGGACAGCGCCGATCGCCGCCATCGCCCAGAACAAGATGCGCCAGTCAAAAGCGGTAATGATCCAGCCGCCGAGCACCGGCGAAAGTACCGGCGCGATACCGTTAACGGTCATCAGCAGGGCGAAGAACTGGGTCAGCAGGGTGCCCTGATAGCGGTCGCGGGCGATGGAGCGCGACAGTACCGAGCCGCCTGCTCCGGAGAAGCCTTGCAGAAAGCGCCAGGCGATCAGAAGGTGAATGTCGTCGGTTATCGCACACATCACCGAGGAGAAGATAAACAGCAACAGGGAGAGCGCCAGCGGCTTTTTTCGGCCAATCCGGTCGCTTAGCGGGCCAAAAAACAGCTGTCCAAGGCCGAGGCCTATCAGCGCTGCGGTCAGCGATAGCTGGGTCTGCGTGCCGGTGGCGTTTAGCTGCTGGGTGATTTCCGGCAGCGCGGGCAGATAGAAGTCGGTACACAGCGGCCCAATGGCGCTGAGTAAACCGAGAACCACTACCCAGGAGAGGGAAATTCGGGACATACAAACAGGCTCCTTGTCATGAGACCGGGCGTTGCCGCCCGGTAAAAGCGTTAACTGGCGCCGCCTCCCAGCGACTGCCAGAGAGTAACGCGGTTTTCCAGGTCCGTTTGCTGGAGGGAGATAAGCGTGGCCTGTGCCGACCACAGCGTTCGCTGGGCGGTCAGCACTGACAGGTAATCTCCGACCCCGGCCTGATAGCTCTTCATCGCAATATCCAGCGATTTCTGTTCCGCTGCGACGTATTTATTCTGCGCATCCAGCTGCTCACTAAGCGTTTCCCGACGCGCCAGTGCGTCGGCGACATCCTTGAAGGCGCTTTGAATCGTCTTCTCATAGGTGGCAATGAGCCCCTTTTTCTCCGCTTCAGCATAGCGCAACTGCGCCAGGTTGCTGCCGCCGGTAAACAGCGGCAGGCTGATGGACGGCGCGAATGACCATACCTGCATGCCGTGGCTGAACAGCGAAGAGAGCGAGTCGCTGCCGACCCCGGCGCTGGCGGTCAGCGAGATGGACGGGAAGAAGTTGGCCCGCGCCGCGCCGATATCGGCGTTAGCGCTTTTCAGATTATGCTCTGCTTCCTGGATATCCGGACGACGCAGCAGGACTGATGAAGAGACGCCCGCCGGAACCAGGGTGATACTGCGATCGCCGAGGCTTTCCAGGGTGCCGGGCAGCAGGCTATCTGGTACGGTTTCCCCGGCCAGCAGGTTGAGCGCATTTTTATCCTGCGCCACCAGCGTGCGGTAGCTGGCGACGCTGGCGCGCGCCTGCTGGTAAACGCTTTCGGCATCGCTCAGGTCGCTTGCCGAGGCGGTACCGACCTCCATCTGGCGAGTGACAATTTTGCGCGAGTTCTCCGCGCTGGCCATGGTGTCCTGAGCCAGCGCCAGGTTGCTGTTATCCGCCGCGAGGGTGACCCAGGCGGTGGTCAGGTCAGCAATCATCGTCAGGCGTGTATTCTGGGCGGTGAATTCGCTGGCAAGCCAGGTCTCCCGCGCCGCGCGCGTCAGGCTTTGATTCTTACCAAACAGATCCAGCTCGAAGCTGGAGACCGCGCCATCGGCTTCCGATGACGACGTGAGGCCGCTGGCGACCGTTTTGCTACGGGTGTGGCTTAGCTCGGCGTCGAGAGTCGGAAACAGTGCGGCGCGCGTTTCGCCAAGCTGGGCGCGCGCGGCTTCGATATCGGCCAGCGCTTTCTGTACGTCGCGGTTACTGGTCAGCGCGATGCTCACCACTTTTTTAAGGCGGGCGTCATTCACTACCTGCTGCCAGTCGCTGACCACCGCGGTGGCCTCGCCGTGGCTGCCCGGCAAAGTGGCCGGGACAGGCGCGGCCGGGCGTTCATAGTTCGGGTCGAGAGACACACAGCCCGCCGTCAGGAGCGCGACAAAAACCAAGGTAAAACGAAACATAACTTACTCCTGAGAAGAACGGTGACGGGTGAAGAAGCGTTTCACCAGCACAAAGAACAGCGGCACGAAGAACACCGCCAGCAGCGTCGCCGTCAGGGTCCCGCCGATAATCCCGGTACCGATCGCAACGCGGCTGTTGGCCCCTGCTCCGGTGGCGATGGCCAGCGGCAGAACCCCGGCGATAAACGCCAGCGAAGTCATCACAATGGGTCGCAGTCGGGTTTGCGCAGCGCGCATCGCGGCTCGCGATAGCGAATACCCCTCTTCCACCGCCGATTCGGCGAATTCTACGATCAGAATGGCGTTCTTCGACGACAGGCCGATGGTGGTCAGCAGCGCCACCTGGAAGTAGACATCGTTGTTCAGACCGCGCATCCATGCCGCCAGCGCCGCGCCGAGCAGGCCAAGCGGGATAACCATGATGACCGAGAACGGAACCGACCAGCTCTCATACAGCGCCGCAAGGCACAGGAAGACCACCAGAATTGAGATGGCGTAGAGGCTCATCGCCTGGCCGCTGGCGAGTTTTTCCTGCAGCGACATGCCGCTCCATGCCCAGGTGGTACCTGCGGGCAGGTTATTGGCTAAGGCTTCCATCTTGTCCATTGCCGCGCCGGAGCTAAAACCACTGGCGTTCTCCCCCTGAATTTCAAAGGCGGCGGAGCCGTTGTAGCGCACCAGGCTTTCCGGGCCGTATTCCCAACGGGTGGTGGCAAAGGCTGAGAATGGCGTCATGCTATCGTCGCTGCCGCGCACGAACCATTTACCGAGGTCGGACGGCACGGCACGGGCATCGCTTTCGCCCTGGATATAAACCTTCTTCACGCGACCGCGATCGATAAAGTCGTTAACGTAGGTACCGCCCCAGGCGCTGGAGAGGGTATCAGTGACATCGCTTAAGGACAGCCCAAGCGACACGGCTTTATTGTTATCGATATCCACCTGCAGCTGCGGCATCTGCGGAAGATCGTTGGCGCGCACCGATTGCAGTTCAGAACTTTGATTCGCCGCCGCCAGCAGCTGGCTGCGCATTTTCATCAGGCTATCGCGATCGGTGCTGCCGCTGGCCATCAGTTCGAAGGTGAAACCATTACTCTGTCCCAGACCATCCACCGACGGCGGGGTCATGGCGAACAGGGTGGCATCGCGAATGCTGCCGAGCTCTTTGGTGGCGCGCAGGGCGATAGCCTGAGCGGTATTGGCTTCGCCTTTACGTTCGGACCAGTTTTTCAGCGACACGAAGGCCATCCCGGCGTTCTGCCCGCTACCGCTAAAGCTAAAGCCGTCAACGGTAAAAATCACATCGGTATTGGCTTTCTCTTTGGTGAGGAACCAGTCGGTGACCTGACGGCGGACTTCGGCGGTGCGCACCGCCGTTGCCCCGGCAGGCAGCGTGTACTGGACCATGATTTCGCCCTGATCCTCGGTCGGCAGGAAGCTGCCCGGTAGTTTCCACATCGCCAGCGCCATGCCGCCGCAAATCAGGATAAAAGCGCCCATCATGACTGCTGAGCGGCGCAGGCCGCTGACAACCCGATGCTGATAGCCCTGCTCGGTGCGTCCCCACAGGCGGTTAAAACCACCGAAGAAGCCCTTGGTGTGCGGTTTAGAATGGCTAAGCAGCGCGCCGCACAGCGCCGGGGTTAAGGTTAGCGCGACCACGACTGAGAGCATCATCGCCGAGATAATGGTCACCGAGAACTGGCGATAGATAACTCCGGTAGAGCCGCCGAAGAAGGCCATCGGCAGGAATACTGCCGAGAGCACCAGCGCGATAGCGATCAGCGCGCCGGAGATTTCGCCCATCGATTTTTCAGTGGCTTCGCGGGCGGGCAGCCCTTCGTCGCGCATAATACGCTCGACGTTTTCCACCACCACGATGGCATCATCCACCAGCAAGCCTATCGCTAGCACCATCGCAAACAGCGTCAGGGTGTTAATGGAATAGCCGAACAGCGCCAGCACGCCGAAGGTGCCCAGCAGCACGACCGGAACCGCCACCGCTGGGATCAGCGTGGCGCGGAAGTTTTGCAGAAACAGATACATGACGCAGACCACGAGGATGATGGCCTCGAAAAGCGTCTGAATCACGTCCTCAACCGAGATTTTGATGAACTCGGTGCTGTCTTTCGGGTAGGCGATATCGTAACCCTGCGGCATCTGACGCTGGAATTCGGCAATCTTACTTTTCACCAGCGTCGCAGTATTCAGGGCGTTAGCGCCCGGTGCCATCATGACGGCGATCCCGGCGGCCGGGTGGCCGTTAAGGTTGGCGGAAGCGGTATAATCTTCGCTGCCCATCTCGACGCGAGCGACATCGCTCAGGCGTACCACTGAACCGTCGGTCTTGCTTTTGACGATAATCTCTTTGAACTGGGCGACGGTTTGCAGCCGCGACTGTGCACGTACGGTCGCGGTCAGTTGCTGATTGCCAGAGGCGGGTAGTGCGCCGATTTTACCGGCGGAAACCTGAACGTTTTGCGCTTCAATAGCAGATTGCACATCGGAAGGCATCAGCGAATAGGAGGCCAGTTTTGTCGGGTCCATCCAGATACGCATGGCGTATTCTGCGCCAAATACCTGCAGGCTGCCGACGCCTTCAATACGCGCCAGCGGATCCTGCATGTTGCTCACCAGCCAGTCGGAGATATCGGAGCTGGTGGCTTTATTGTTTTTATCGTACACCGCGAGGATCAGCAGGAAGCTGCTCTGCGATTTTTCTACCGTCACGCCGGACTGCTGAACTTCGCTCGGCAGGCGTGATTCCGCCTGTTGCACTTTGTTCTGCACCTGAACCTGCGCGGTATCCGGGTCGGTACCCTGCTCAAACGTCACGGTGATGCTGACCGAGCCATCGGAGCTGCTGGTGGAGGTAAAATAAAGCAGGTTATCCAGCCCGGTAAGCTGCTGTTCGATAACCTGGGTGACGCTGTTTTCCAGGGTTTCCGCAGAGGCCCCGGTATAGGTGGCGGAGATTTTTACCGCCGGCGGCGCGACGTCAGGATACTGGGCGACCGGCAGAGTGCGGATTGCCAGAATCCCGGCGAGCATAATCAGAATGGCGATAACCCAGGCAAAGACCGGGCGTCGCACGAAGAAGCGGGAGAACATCAGGCGTTGCCTCCGTCATTTTTGACGTCGACGGCTTTCACCTGCTGGCCCGGCGCGACTTTGCTGGTGCCTTCAACAATCAGCTTATCGCCGCTCTTCAGTCCGTTGACGATCAGCCATTTATCGCCGTAGGTTTCACCGGTTTCCACGCTGCGCTGCTCAACCTTGCTGTTAGCATCAACCACCAGTGCGGTCGCATCGCCTTTGGCATCGCGGGTAATACCCTGCTGCGGGGCGAGGATCGCATCGTTCATGATGCCTTCATCAATGCGGGCGCGAACGAACATTCCCGGTAGCAGTACGTGCTGCGGATTGGGAAAGACCGCGCGTAGCGTGACCGAGCCGGTAGATTCATCCACCGCGACTTCGGTCAGCGCCAGGCGGCCTTTTTCGCTGTAGGTGCTGCCGTCTTCAAGGGTCAACGTGACGTTAAGGGTATCGCTGTTGCTCGCCAGGCTTTGCTTACGCAGGCGCAGCAGATCGACGCTGGATCGGGTGAGATCGACGTACATGGTGTCCAGGCCGCGGATCGTCGCCAGCGCGGTATCCTGATCGGCGGAAACCAGCGCCCCCGGCGTCACGGAGGAGATCCCGATGCGTCCGGCAATTGGTGCAGTAACGGTAGTCCAGTTCAGGTTGATACGTGCGCTCTCCAGCGCCGCTTTTTTCGACTCGACGCTGGCTTTATCCTGATTACAGGTCGCTATTGCGTCATCGGCGTCCTGACGGGAGACGCCGTTATCTTTGACCAGCACCGCGTAGCGCTGGGCTTTTTGACAGTCGGCGGTCACCAGCGCCTGGGCCTGTTTCAGCGATGCTGCGGCTTCGTTAAACGTCGCTCGATAGCTTGACGGGTCGATTTGGTACAGCGCCTGTCCGGCTTTGACCATATCGCCTTCGGTAAACAGGCGTTTTTGTACGATCCCGCCGACCTGCGGGCGCACTTCGGCGCTTAGCGAGGCGGTGGTGCGGCCCGTCAGGCTGCTCACCACTGGAACGGGCTGGCCTTGCAGGGTGACGACGCCGACTTCCGGGGTCATCTGCTGCGGGGAGGCATTTTGCGCATTATCGCACCCGCTAAGGAGAAATAATGCTGCTGCGATGGGGGCTATGGTGTATTTCATTATATTTTCTCAGGATGAACGACGTCCGCCCCGCAAATTTACTGGCGGGGTGATGGGCCGGGCGATGATGCATCTCCGGGCAAGCACAAATAACAAAATGGGAAATCAATATTCCTGTTTGCAGTAAATAACTCTGCGAGTACCGCTATTGATTAAGCGGTTTTTTCGAGAGTTCCCCGGACGGCGATGACGGTATCAGACGGCGGTTACAGACTCCGACCCGAGCGATTATGCCTGTCACAGGGGCATGGCTCATGGGGTTCTCCATGTTTTATGACGATGAGAATGATCGTTCTCATTTTTTCCCATTATACGTCTGTGCCGAATGATGGGAAGGTTTTTTACACAAAATTTAGTGAGTGAAATTTAGTCAGGAAATAATGGAGAAAAAAAGGATATTTTGTGAAAGTAGAGTGGTGAATGGTCTGTGAAAATAAAAGATGGAGATAATCAATGGCATTAATAATAACAGATAACATTAATCCCGCCGATCAAGAAGAGCTGCTGGCGGGGCTGCGGGAATACAATTTGCGCTTTCTGGACTCGGCGCAGTTTGGTGAGCTGGGGGTTTATTCACGCGATGATGCTGGGGCGATGCGCGGGGGGCTTATAGCCAAACGCAAGGGCAGCTGGCTGTGTATTGAATATCTGTGGGTCAGCGAAGCCTCGCGCGGCAGCGGGTTGGGCAGTGGGCTGATGCAGGAAGCGGAAAACCAGGCGCGGGAGCGCGGATGCAGCCATATGCTGGTAGATACGTTCAGCTTTCAGGCGCTGCCTTTTTACCAGAAGCTGGGTTATCAGCTGCAGATGTCACTGCCGGATTTCCCGCACGTCGGTATGGAGCGCCATTATTTATCGAAGGTCTTGTAAGTCTGGCTTCAGGAGACCATCCCGGAGGCGGCGCTGTGCGCCTGTCCGGGCTACTCGATCGCAGACGGTTATAAACCTGTAGCCCGGGCAGGCGCATCGCGCCGCCCCCGGGAGAAAGGGGGAAGATGATTTTATTTCCAGTTGCCGTTTTTGCGTTTAAAACCTCACCCCAAAGTCGTTATAGTTTCAGTCGAAAAAATAATAACGATTCTCTATGGACTGACGGGGTAATAACAATGAAATTGCGTTTACGGACAGCCGCCGCCGTGGTGCTGGCGGGCCTGCTGCTGGCGGGCTGCGACCAGAAGGGCGGCGATGCCAAACACATTAAAGTTGGCGTCATTAACGGCGCTGAACAGGATGTCGCAGAAGTGGCGAAGAAAGTGGCCAAAGAGAAGTATGGCCTCGATGTCGAGCTGGTGGGCTTTAGCGGCTCGTTGCTGCCCAACGAATCCACCAACGCCGGGGATCTGGATGCTAACGTCTTCCAGCACCGCCCGTTCCTCGAACAGGATAACAAAGCCCACAATTATCACCTGGTGGCGGTTGGCAATACTTTTGTTTTCCCGATGGCGGGCTACTCGCGAAAAATTAAATCCGTCGCCGAGCTGAAAGACGGCGCGACCATCGCCATTCCGAACGACCCGACCAACCTGGGCCGCGCGCTGCTTCTGCTCCAGCAAGAGAAGCTGATTACCCTCAAAGCGGGCACCGGCCTGCTGCCGACGGCGGTTGATATCACCGACAACCCGCATAACCTGAAAATCATGGAGCTGGAAGGGGCGCAGCTACCGCGCGTCATCGACGACCCAAAAGTCGACGTGGCGATCATCAGCACCACCTATCTGCAGCAAACTGGACTTTCACCGGTACGTGACGGCATCTTTATCGAAGACAAAAACTCGCCGTATGTGAACATTATCGTGACCCGCGAAGACAACAAAGACGCGGAAAACGTGAAAGAGTTTATGCAGTCCTACCAGTCGCCGGAAGTGGCGAAGGCGGCAGAGACTATCTTCAACGGCGGTGCGGTTCCCGGCTGGTAATTATTGACACAAGGAGATGTGGCGATGACCCGGCAACGCCAGGCTGATTTGCTGCTCATAGCCGCGACGGTTATTGCCGCCTGCGGATGGATTTTTTCCCGTGAAGCGATTGCCGGCATGCCGGTTTTCGCCTTCCTCGGCCTGCGCTTTTTCTTCGCCGCGCTGCTGCTGCTGCCGTTCTGTCGCGGCTTACACGTCGACAAGCAGCACTGGCCGCGCATGATTATCAGCGGCCTGTGGTTTGCGCTAAACCTGTGCCTGTGGATCTACTCGGTATCAACGACCCCGTCGCTGGGCGAAGGGGCGTTTATTATGAGCCTGTCGATGCTGTTCGTGCCGCTTACCGCCTGGGTGATGATGAAGGCGCGTCCGGCGCGGGCCTACTGGGAGTGCCTGCCGATTGCGGTTATCGGTCTCGGATTGCTCAGCCTGCATATGCCGATTGAGTTCCACCCCAGCCAGGGCTGGTTCCTGCTGACCGCGCTGGTGCAGTCCATCTGGTTTTGCTACACCAGCAAAAGCGCCCGCGAGGTGCCGCTGATCCCGCTGACTACCGTGCAGCTAGGCATCACCGGGATTGTCGGGTTGGGGATTTCCGCCGCCGTCGAGACCTGGGATCAGCCGTTTACTCTGCCGACCTTCGGCTGGCTGCTTGCCAGTATCGTCATTGCGACCAGCCTGCGCTTCGGCCTGCAAATGAAGGGGCAGAAGTACGCAGCGGTCGCCAGTGCGGCAATTATCATGGTGCTTGAGCCGCTGCTGACGGTGATTGCCGCCGCGCTGTGGTATGGCGAACAGCTGCCGCTGCAGAAGATTATCGGCGGCGTGCTGATCCTCGTCGCCCAGCTGTGGTTCCGCTGGCGGATGCTAAAACCGCTACGCTAAACCGGTGCGCCGCTGCGCCATCAGATGCAGCAGCGGCACCAGCGATAGCCCGTCCGGCATCTCGCCGCGGGCGATCAGCTGGCCAATCTCTTCGAGAGTAAACCAGCCGGTTTCCATCACCTCATCCTGATTTTCATCCATCCCTACATAGCTTAAATCGCGGGCGAGCCAGGTGATAAACAGCTGGTCGCTGCTGCCGTAAGAGGGGTTATAGCGGATGATTTCTTCGGCGTTCTGCGCCTGCCAGCCGGTCTCCTCCCGCAGTTCACGCAGGGCCGCCTCGCGAGGGTCTTCCCCTTCATCAACGCCGCCCGAAGGAACGGCCCATACGACCTGGTCTATCAGGTAGCGGTAGTGGCGAATCAGCAGCACTTTGTCATCCTGCATCGCCACAATCCCCACAGCGGGTCGCGGGTAGTGGATGGAGTAAAAATCCCGCCGATCGCCGGGGGCCATATCAATACCGACCTTGCGCATGCTGAACCACGGGGTGTCCGCCATCACCTCGGCGTCGTGCATATCGGCGGCGGTTAACTTTTTCTTCATCGTAGCCACTCTTCCTGAAAATTGAGCGTTCAGCACACCATAGCCGGGAGCGGATGGCAACCACTGCAGATTGGCCCAATTACATCGATCATTGCCCAAACGCCCATATTGCGCCAGGCTTAGGGCACGTACGATGTTCGCCAGATGACCGCAAAGAGGAATGAACATCATGAAAATTACCCACATTCGTAATGCCACGCAGATTATTGAATATGCTGGAAAAAAATTTCTTATTGACCCCATGCTGGCGGATAAAGGCGCCTGGGCAGGATTCGCCGGAACCGCGCGCAGCGAGTTGCGTAACCCGCTGGTGGCGCTGCCTTTTTCCATCGACGACATTGTGGATGTTGATGCCGTTATCGTCACCCACACCCATGAAGATCACTGGGACGAGGCGGCGATCGCCGCGATCCCCAAAACGCTGCCGGTTTACGTTCAGCATGAAGCCGATGGCCAGGTACTGCGTGGGCAGGGTTTTCGTGATATTCGTCTGCTCTCTGAGGACAGCGCGTTTGCCGGTGTTGCCCTGGTGAAAACCACTTCCGGCCAGCACGGCAGCGACCGCACTTATGCGGTTGCGGCGATGGCCGAACGCCTGGGCGAAGCCTGCGGCGTGGTGCTGCGCCATCCGCAGGAGAAAACCCTGTGGCTGGTGGGTGATACCATCTGGCGCGATGAAGTAGAAGCCGATATGGTCAGATTGCAGCCGGACGTGGTGGTGCTGAATGCCGGATATGCTCACGTCGTCGGCTTTGGACCGATCATTATGGGTAAAGAAGATGTGCTGAAGGCGCATTTCACTCTGCCGGAAGCCAAAATTGTCGCAAGTCATATGGAAGCGGTAAACCACTGCCTGCTGAGCCGCGATGAGCTGCGCCAGTACGTGGCCGATAATCAGATTGCCGATGTGGTCAGCATCCCGCAGGATGGGGAAACGTTGGTCTTTTAATGCCGGAGCGGGCGATGAAACTCACGGAAGTGGCGATTGTGGCGGTGGACGGGTTTAGCCCGTTTCACTACTCGGTGCCCTGTATGCTGTTTGGCGATACGGTCTCGGAAACCAAACGCTTTAACCTGCATATTTGCGCCGAACGACCGGGGCTATTAACCGCGCGCGACGGCTTTGCGCTGAATGCCAGCGGCGACTTCGCGACCCTTGAACAGGCGGATATTGTGGTGGTGCCTTACTGGGGCGCGGTGAACCAACGACCTATGCAGTCGCTGCTCGATAGCCTCGTGCGGGCGCGTAATAACGGTGCGGAAATCGTCGGCCTGTGCCTCGGGGCATTTGTGCTGGGCTACGCCGGGCTGTTAGACGGTAAACGCGCGGCAACTCATTGGGAGTTCGAACAGGATTTTCAGCGCCTGTTTCCGCAGGTGCAGCTGGATATCAATGCGCTGTACGTCGATGACCAGCGCATTATTACCTCGGCGGGCACCGCGGTGGCGCTTGACTGCTGCCTGTATATCATCCGCCAGCGTTTCGGCAGCCTTGTCGCCAATCAGATTGCCAGGCGGATGATTGTCCCGCTGCACCGTGAAGGCGGGCAGGCGCAGTTTATCGCCCAGCCGGTACCGGAAAACACCCGTGATGCACGGATTAACGGCCTGCTTGAGTATCTCCAGCAGCATATCCGCGAACCACATAATCTTGATTCGCTGGCGCAGGTGGCGGCAATGAGCCGCCGCACCCTGACCCGCCATTTCGCCAAAGCGACCGGTATGAGTCTTGCCGACTGGCTTTCCGCCGAACGCCTGCGACGCAGCCAGCTTCTGCTGGAAGCCGGGGATTTACCGATTGAACAGGTGGCTGGGGAAGTGGGCTATCTCTCCGCCGTGACTTATCGCCAGCAGTTTAAATCGCGCTTTGGCGTCAGTCCGGCGGAGTGGCGGCGTACCTTTCGCCGTGGCGCTTAGCCGCCGAGAGTAGCGCTGTCGATAACGAAGCGGTATTTCACGTCGCCTTTGACCATTCTCTCCCAGGCTTCGTTAATCTGATCGCCGCGAATTAGCTCAATATCGGCGACGATACCGTGCTCGGCGCAAAAATCGAGCATCTCCTGGGTTTCAGGAATGCCGCCGATCATCGATCCGGCAATCGACCGGCGGCGGAAGATCAGGTTAAACACTTCCGACGACGGATGCGGCGTGGCTGGCGCGCCCACTAAGGTTAGCGTGCCGTCGCGTTTGAGCAGCGTGGTAAAGGCATCGAGATTGTGCGGTGCCGCCACGGTGTTGAGAATAAAGTCGAAGCTTTTCACGTGCGCCGCCATCTCGTCCTCGTTGCGCGACACTACGACCTCATCCGCACCCAGCTCTCGCGCCGCGTCACGCTTGGATTCTGAGGTGGTGAATGCCACCACGTGGGCGCCCATGGCGTGGGCCAACTTGATCCCCATATGTCCCAGCCCACCGATCCCGACAACGCCCACTTTTTTGCCCGGTCCGACGTTCCAGTGGCGCAGCGGCGAGTAAGTGGTGATACCCGCGCACAGCAGCGATGCGACGGCGGCCAGCTGCTCTTTAGGATGGCGCACGCGCAGCACGTAGCGCTGATGGACGACGATTTGCTGGGAATAGCCCCCGAGGGTGTGGCCGGGGGCATCCTGCGTTGGGCCGTTGTAGGTGAGCACCATGTGATCGCAGTAGTTTTCCAGACCGTCCTGACACTCCTCGCACGCTTTACAGCTATCGACCATACAGCCGACGCCCACCAGATCGCCCACGATAAAGCCTGCGACCTGGTTGCCTACTGCGGTCACCCGGCCAACGATTTCATGGCCCGGCACGCAGGGGTAGAGCGTTCCGGCCCATTCGGATCGCGCCTGGTGTAAATCGGAGTGGCAGACGCCGCAATAATCAATGGCGATCTGCACATCGTCCGGCCCAGGTTCGCGGCGGGTGATGGCCATAGCGCGCAGCGGCTGGCTGGCGGAGTTCGTACCAATAGCGTTGATCTGCATAGCAAAACCTCTTCTACATAATGGAGTTGAACAATAGGGAGGGGGAGAACGTTTTTTGCGCGGTAGCGTTAAGCGTAGCCTGGTTGACGCGGGATGGGAGGGGGAAAGCTCAAAGGGTTAAAGAGGAAACCGCAGGTGAAGGCGGAATTCGCGAGTTATTAATATAGTACGGACGGTTTTTTAAACGCGACGGACCCGTAATAAGTAACTAATTGTGTCTTTTAGCAAAGCGTTTTATGAGTGGTAAAAAGAAATAATTATCATTCTGATATATAAGAAAATACGCAAGATCTGTTGATCTGAAGGTGCTGCGAGCCTGTTTTATTGCACAGTAATCTCAGCATTATGAGTTTATATCGATATTAAAACACGCTCTTTTATGGTGTTAGTTATAGCGTATATTGATTGTTCTTTATTTATTAATTCATGGTGCGAATGAATTTTCTTATTATGTTGTTGTATATTTTTGTTTTTATCTTTTGTTGTTAATGAATGAAGTTCTTTTGGCCTTCTCTTTACGCTTTGTTACTCCTTTTAGCTCTGAATCATAGGTAGTAGGAATAGAATTGCCCGCTTATTTCTAAGCTATATTTCGCCGCTTCCCTCACAAAATCATAAAACAGGCTATTCGACGGGAGTTCCCCCTATGCCCTTTTTGAGCATTATTATTACAGCGCATAATTGTGAGCTAACGCTTGCTGAGACGCTGGAAAGTGTGAAAAAGGCCATTGATTTTGAAAAGGATGTTGAAGTCATTGTGCTTAATGACAGCTCTTGTGACAAGACGCAGCAGATTATTGAGCGTTACGCCGGGACATTTTCTTGGATTCGACTAAAAGAAGTTCAACTGAACAATGTCGGCAAGGTCAGAAACCTTGCGGTACAGATGGCCCGCGGTGAATATATCACCATGGTGGACGATGACGATCTGCTCAAGCCGCGAAGCTTGCGCGATGCGGTGATGTTTCTTAAACAGCAGAGGCCTGATTTGCTGCTGACGCACCTGATTGAAACCCGTAACTTTAGCGTCATCAATAACGACTGGGCCGGTTTTTCGCCGATTAAGCTGCCACAGCACGAGGCTATTCGCCGCTTTCTGATCCATAAAGATTTCCAGGCGCATTTAATCGGTCAGTTTATTCGCAAGGATATTTATCTCTGCGCGCCGATTCCTGCCATGACCTGCTATGAGGATTTTGCCGTTTTTCCCTCTTTTCTGGTACGGTCGCAGAATATCTGGTTCCAGAAAGAGGGGCATTATCACTACATTAAACGCGAAAATAGTCTCTCCAGCGTGCTGGATAAAACTAAAGTCCGCCATCTGATTAGCTGTACAAAAAAGATGGAGAAGGTATTTCCCTCTTCATTTCAATGGCTGGTTTGCTGTCACTGGCTGGATATTTATCTGAAACATGCCCGGTTCCTGACCAACGAGCAAACCCGCATTGTTGAAGAGAAAATAAAAACGTCGTTCTCTCCGGGATTCTTTATGTCTGGCGATGTTCGATTAAGTTATAAGAAAAAGGCAATTCAGGCATTATGGAAAATATAAGTCGCAATACCTACGCGTTAACGATAATACTGGCAGCGATATCGCTATTATTCCTGTTGCTGGACTCTGCCCAGCAGCGTGTATTTTTTTATCTGGCGATATATGCCAGCGTGCTGGGACTATTTCTTGAGCGGAAAAATCTCGGAAATATACGCCTGAAGGTCGCCCTTCTACCGCTGATCGTTGGGGCAATGGAGATGCTGTGGTTTCTCTTTTACGAGGTGAAGCACGGTCATATCAACCACTATAACGATCACTTTCTCGGTGGTAAAAAGCTGCTGCTCGGCAGCATCCTGGTGCTGTATCTGGATAGCTTTAAACATCATCTTCACCGCAACGCCCTAAGGAAAATTTTCCTTATCGTTACGGGTATTAGCCTGCTGCTGGCAACCGTATATGGCTTTATCCAGGAGTGGCAGGGTATTTCACGGGTTGAGATGGCGATTAATCGGCCTACGGTTGCCGCCTATATCTATTCAACGCTGTCATTGGCATTTATCTATGCGTTATTTCAACTGCGCAAAAGACAGGCTTATATGCTGGCTGTTGCGGTGATGCTTATCTCGTACCTGAATATTATCTTCACCGGTACGCGAGCGGCGATGGGGCTGTATCCGGTGCTAATCTTCCTGCTCACGCTGTTTAATTTCAAAAAGATTCAGCTCAAGCCGATGCTGGGCGTGGCGGTGGTGGTTCTCTGTATTGTGGGCATCAACTTCAACGCTCATATCAAACCGAAAATTATCCAGACGGTGCATGAAATCTCGACTTACCAGACCGGTAATGATGATACGTCACTGGGCGCGCGCTTCTCGATGTGGACGGTAGGTATTTATAACGGCGTTCATAAACCGTTGGGGCAGTCGATGGAGAGCCGTGAACGTTTGAGCGCCGATTATGTGCAGGATCATCCGGAGAATAAAACCGCGATGATGTACATTAACGTCCATCTGCATAACGAGATAATCGATACCTTTTCGCTACAGGGCGTGATTGGGCTGGCGCTGATTTTGGGGTTTTATATCGGCGGCGCGTTGCTTGCCGTGCGGCGTAATAATCTGCTGCTGCTTTTTATTATGCTGTCGATGTTCGCTTATGGCTTAACGGACGTATTGTTGATCAGCGCTGAATTTGTCGCTTTCTTTATTATCCTGGTGGCGTTCAGCACCGTTATCACAGAGGACAATACTGCCCCAGCCTGCGTGGGGCGGTCGGGGAAGCGTGTCTGAAGTCGATCTGAGAGGACAATTGGCGTCAGGTAGTTCAGTTGCTTTCCACCGCCGGGCGGGCAATGGTGATAACAGTTATATTCGAAACGTGAAAATCAGCAGGCGCGATAGGAGGTGCTGCTGATTTGTCGATCAATCAATGTAAGGGATATATGCAGCACTGACGAGGGGATGGGAGCCCAGGACTGTGAGCTGGTTTTTATAAGGCTATTTTCGTTTATTTCGAATATTGAATATTTCGAATATTTCGAATATGCTCACCAGCATGACTCAAAGGAGGCAATTACATGACCACACTTACTAATCTCAACCTTCCCGATCGCCAGGAAAGCGAACTTGCGCAGCGCGGACAGCGCGAACTTGCGGCATATCTTTCAACCCGGCTAGAAACGCAGCGTATTGCCATTGTTGGCGAGGATGACAAGCCCCATACAATTGAGTTACCAACAAGCGCGCTGACTTTGCTGATGGATATTCTGGGAGAACTGGCTAGCGGGAATGCGGTACAGATCGTTCCCGTACATGCGGAACTCACTACCCAAGAGGCGGCAAATATACTTAATGTTTCCCGCCCGCACATGGTTAAGCTGCTTGAAGCGAGGAAGCTCCCATTTCATAAAACGGGGCGTCATCGCAGAGTGTTGTTTGCCGATCTTATGGAGTATAAGAAACGCAGGGAACAGGAGAGCCTGGACGCGATGCAATCGTTGGCCGATCAGGCGCAGGACTTAGGGATGTATTAATGCGACATTCACCTTATCCGGTGATTTTAGATGCCTGTGTGTTATATCCGGCGCGACTCAGGGACTTGCTGATGCACTTGGGTATTGCCGGGCTGTATCAACCAAAATGGAGTCGCTGTATTCAGGATGAATGGCGCAGAAACTTGATCGCTAATCGGCCGGAAATTCTGCCAGAGGCGCTTCAAAATACGGTCAACATGATGAATTCCGCTTTACCTGACGCCAATGTGACAGGGTATAAGGGATTGATTAACGATCTGGATCTGCCAGACCCCAACGACAGGCATGTTCTTGCAGCAGCGATAAGAGCGAAAGCTGAAATTATCGTAACGCTTAACCATAAGGACTTCCCGCCAGAAGTACTGCGTCCGTTTGAAATAGAAACGCTTCACCCTGATGCGTTCATTTCCGATCTTTTCGATCTCAATCATGCTTTGACGCTTGAGGCCGTCAGGCGGCAGCGTCAGTCCCTAAAACGTCCACCTATGACGGTCGATGAGTTTCTTGAAATGCTGCTAAAGCAGGGGCTACCGATGACAGTAAAGGAATTAGCCCCTTATCAGTACGCCATTTAAATATCTAAAAGTTTGAGTTGATCGGGATAACCGAACAACTCAACTGTCAGGTGAGTTTTAAACTAGTTTCGCCGGATTGCGGCGCGAGCGCCTTGTCCGGCCTACGAGTCGTAATCATTTTAAATAGTAGTGCCATACTGTAGGCATGATAAATGTAGCGCTATCAGCCGGGTTTCAGCCGTTCGCCAAGAAACCTTTGGTCTGGTATTCCTGAAGCGTCTGAGCTGACTATTGATGGAACTGGATATCGTGTGGCGAGCGATCTCTCTGGAATCTGGGTATTTTTCTTCCTGACGAACTATCCGGAATTCCCGGATAGTTGAGTTTTGACCAGGTGCAGCTTCAGGAAAAAACAGGTTAGTGCTTGTTAATGTCTTGCACTGAATCAGGCAAGTTCAAGTGTGCTGTTTACGCTTTTAAAGGATTGATGAATTTGCAGTAATTCCGCTCTAAGCATCTCTTCCTTATCGCTCTGCGGCAGCAGAACAATGCAACCATCCATTACCTTAACCGTGAAGTGCTTTCCGGTATCGAACCCGGCTGCGCGTAACCACTTGCCGGAAAGGGTGAGACTTGGTGTACTGGTATCCCGACCTTGCGGGCGATATCCCACAATCAGGTGACGCTCGGTTCCGGAAACGGCAATGTCTGGGGTAGAATGCGAATCAGCCATAATCAACTCCTTGATAGTTGGTGTGGTTAGACGCTCTGGTGTGTTCGAGCACACCAGAGTGTTGTTAGTACAAGAGGCTTTTAGGTGGCCTCTTATATGTTGAGCTTAAATGGATAGGTGGCCTCATGTCAATCATATCGCGCGAAAAAAAACCAAAGGGCGGCGGTCAGTCACCGCAGTTCAAAATGCGCATTGATCCGGCATTAAAGGAACAGCTTGATGCTGTGGCTGCAGAAGAAGGGGTGAGTCTCGCAAGCTGGCTTAAAGAGTTGGCAAGAAGCGCGCTAAAAGCTAAAGGAATTGAACCGAAGGGCTGATTTTCTGGATAAGTTCAGATGGCTAGAAATGACTGAACTGGCGGAAGATCACAGGAGTTGAACCTGCCCGGGACCGCTGGCGGCCCCAACTGGATTTGAAGTCCAGCCACCTCACCGGAGATGACGATCTTCCGCGCCTCGATTGCTACATGGAGGCGGGGCGCATTATAGCTACTTTCCTGCATTAACCACATACCCCAACGCACTTTTTTACTGTTAAAACTGGACTTTACAGAACCTTCTTAAACAAATCCTTGCAAAATCCGTGGCTTACACTTTTACACACTCTTACAGGCTACCGAGATCACATAAAACAAGAAACGTAATTTGATTATGAGATATCGCAATTCATCTTACCGCGCGGATAGTTTACAAATTCTGTAACCGGTACCAACAAGCGGTAGCGCTGAGAGATGAGTGTGTTGTTATGAAAGATCATATTTTGTCCGTCAAAGAGAAGATTGGTTACGGTATGGGCGATGCCGCCAGTCATATCATTTTCGATAACGTCATGTTGTATATGATGTTTTTCTATACCGATATTTTTGGTATTCCTGCCGGCTATGTCGGCACCATGTTCCTGCTGGCCCGCGCGCTGGATGCGATATCCGACCCGTGCATGGGATTGCTGGCCGACCGCACCCGCAGCCGCTGGGGGAAATTCCGCCCGTGGATACTGTTTGGCGCGATCCCGTTCGGCCTCGTCTGCGTGCTGGCCTACAGCTCGCCGGACCTGAGCCATAACGGCAAGCTGATTTACGCTGCGGTCACCTACACCCTGCTGACCCTGCTTTATACCGTGGTCAATATCCCGTACTGCGCGCTGGGCGGCGTCATTACCGACAACCCGACGCAGCGCATCTCCCTGCAGTCCTGGCGCTTTGTGCTGGCGACGGCAGGCGGCATGCTCTCGACCGTCCTGATGATGCCGCTGGTGAACTTTATCGGCGGCGAAGACAAGGCGTTTGGCTTCCAGGGCGGCATCGCAGTGCTCTCGGTGATTGCTTTCCTGATGCTTGCCTTCTGCTTCTTCACCACCAAAGAACGCGTCGAAGCGCCGCCGAGCTCCACCTCGATGCGTGAAGATCTGCGCGATATCTGGCGCAACGATCAGTGGCGCGTGGTTGGCCTGCTGACCATCCTGAACATTCTCGCGGTCTGCGTTCGCGGTGGCGCGATGATGTATTACACCACCTGGATCATGGGGTCCGCTGCGCTGTTTACCGCGTTCCTCACCACCTACTGCGTCGGCAACCTGATCGGCTCGGCGCTGGCGAAGCCGCTCACCGACTGGAAATGCAAAGTCAGCGTCTTCTGGTGGACCAACGCCATCCTGGCGGTACTGAGCGTGGCGATGTTCTTCGTGCCGATGGACGCTGAAATCACCATGTTCGCCTTTATCTTCGTGATTGGCGTACTGCATCAGTTAGTCACGCCGATTCAGTGGGTGATGATGTCCGACACCGTCGACTACGGCGAATGGTGTAACGGCAAACGCCTGACCGGCATCAGCTTCGCGGGCACTCTGTTCGTGCTCAAGCTGGGCCTGGCGCTGGGCGGCGCGATGATTGGCTGGATGCTGGCAGGCGGTGGATACGATGCCGCAGCCAAAACCCAGAACAGCGCTACCATCACCATCATTATCTCATTGTTCACCCTCGCTCCGGCGGTTTGTTACCTGCTGAGCGCGGTTATCGCTAAACGCTACTACACCCTGAAAACGCCGTTCCTGAAAAAGATGATGGCGGAACTGGCTCAGGGTGCGCGCCGCAACGAACACGACTTCACTTCAGCGCCGACAGGCAAAGAATTGCAAAACTAAGAGGAAGCTATTCATGAAAATCAGTGATGGAAACTGGCTTATTCAACCAGGGCTCAATCTGATCCAACCCGTACAGGTCTATGAGGTTGAGCAGCAAGGTAACGAGATGGTGGTCTACGTTGCGTCTCGCGAAGTCCGTGAGCGCGCCGCTCAACTGGACGTTCCGCTCTTTACCGTGCGCTTCTTCTCCCCGCAGGAAGGGGTGATCGGCGTACGCATGGAGCACTTCCAGGGCGCGCTGAACAATGGCCCGCATTACCCGTTGAACGTGCTGAAAGATGTAAACGTTGAAATTCAGAACGGCGATGAGTTTGCCGAGCTGAAGAGCGGTAACCTGACCGCCCGCGTCACCAAAGGTGACTTCTGGTCGCTGGATTTCCTGCGCGACGGCGTACGTATTACCGGCAGCCAACTGAAAAACGACGGCTATGTGCAGGATACTAAAACCAATCGCAACTACATGTTCGAGCGTCTTGATCTCGGCGTCGGCGACACCGTCTACGGCCTCGGCGAGCGCTTTACCGCGTTGGTGCGTAACGGCCAGACGGTAGAAACCTGGAACGAAGATGGCGGCACCAGCACCGAACAGTCGTATAAAAACATTCCGTTCTATCTGACTAACCGCGGTTACGGCGTGCTGGTTAATCATCCTGAGCGCGTCTCTTTCGAAATCGGCTCCGAGAAAGTCTCTAAGGTGCAGTTCAGCGTTGAAGGCGAGCATCTGGAGTACTTCGTGATCGACGGCCCGACCCCGAAAGAGGTGCTGAATCGCTATACCCAGTTCACCGGACGTCCGGCGTTGCCGCCGGCCTGGTCTTTCGGTCTGTGGCTGACCACCTCGTTCACCACCAACTACGACGAAGCGACGGTTAACAGCTTTATTGATGGTATGGCGGAGCGCGATCTGCCGCTGCACGTGTTCCACTTCGACTGCTTCTGGATGAAAGCCTTCCAGTGGTGCGATTTTGAGTGGGATCCGGTCACGTTCCCTGACCCGGAAGGTATGATTAAGCGTCTGAAAGATAAAGGTCTGAAAGTCTGCGTGTGGATCAACCCGTATATCGGCCAGCGTTCGCCGGTGTTTAAAGAGCTGCACGAGAAAGGCTACCTGCTGAAACGTCCGGACGGTTCGCTGTGGCAGTGGGACAAATGGCAGCCGGGTCTGGCGATTTATGATTTCACCAATCCGGAAGCCTGCGAGTGGTATGCCAACAAGCTGAAAGGCCTGGTGGAGATGGGCGTTGACTGCTTCAAGACCGACTTCGGCGAGCGTATTCCGACCGACGTGCAGTGGTTTGATGGCTCCGACCCGCAGAAAATGCACAACCACTACGCCTTCATCTATAACGAGCTGGTGTGGAACGTGCTGAAAGAGACCGTTGGCGAGAAAGAAGCGGTGCTGTTCGCCCGTTCCGCCTCGGTGGGTGCGCAACAGTTCCCGGTGCACTGGGGCGGCGACTGCTACGCCAACTACGAATCCATGGCGGAAAGCCTGCGCGGCGGCCTGTCCATCGGGATGTCCGGCTTTGGTTTCTGGAGCCACGATATCGGCGGCTTCGAAAACACCGCGCCTGCCCACGTCTACAAACGCTGGTGCGCCTTTGGCCTGCTGTCGAGCCACAGCCGTCTGCACGGCAGCAAATCCTATCGTGTGCCGTGGGCTTACGATGACGAGTCCTGCGACGTAGTGCGTCACTTCACGCAGCTGAAATGCCGCATGATGCCGTATCTGTATCGCCAGGCAGCCCTGGCCAGCGAGTTCGGTACGCCGATGCTGCGTTCAATGATGCTGGAGTTCCCGCACGACCCGGCCTGTGACTACCTGGATCGTCAGTACATGCTGGGTGATTCTGTGCTGGTCGCACCGGTGTTTAGCGAAGCGGGTGATGTGCAGTTCTACTTGCCGGAAGGCCGCTGGACACACCTGTGGCACAACGACGAAGCGCAGGGCAGCCGCTGGCATAAGCAGAATCACGATGTGCTGAGCCTGCCGGTTTACGTGCGCGACAACACCCTGCTGGCGCTGGGCAACAACGACCAGAAGCCGGACTACGCGTGGAACGAAGGCACCGCTTTCCAGCTGTTCAACCTCGACGATGGCCGCGAAGCCGTCTGCCAGGTTCCGGCAGCGGACGGTTCGGTGGTCTTCACCCTGAAGGCGAAACGCCAGGGCAACACCATTACCGTTAGCGGTGAAGGCGACGCCAGCGGCTGGACGCTGTGTCTGCGCAATATCCCGCAGGTTGCGGGCGTGCAGGGCGGCGCTCAGGCGGGTAGCGAGCTGGGCGTAGTGGTGACCGCGCAGGGCAGTGCGCTGACGATTAGCCTGTAATCACAGTCGTCTGCGGGCCGGTAGCCCGGACGAGGCGCGTCAAGCGCCGCCTCCGGGAATACAGGCGTAATGCAGGCTCAGGTTATCCTCCCGGTGGCGCTGCGCTGACCGGGCTACGAACTAACCCCTCTTCGTTTACGGAGAGGGTTTTTTTATTCCATTTTGGCTAAAAAAGTAACGTTCATTTCATTCTGGTGATTCATCCCACAGACACCATCGCCGCCAGGTGATAGCGTAGTTTGCCGCTGAGAGGAGCCATGAATGGATTTAGAAAACATCTTTCGTGACGTTAAGCTAAGCAAAACCGAAATGACCGTGCTGCGCTTTATTCAGAACGATCCTGAGCAATGCGTGCGCGAGGGGATCCGCGCCGTCGCGGAACACTGTTATAGCAATCCCTCCTCGCTGGTGAGGCTGGCGAAGAAACTGAAATTCAGCGGCTGGCTGGAGCTGGTCTACTTTATTAAATTCAATATCACCATGCCCAAACTCGATGTCACCAACGACATCGATTATATGAGCATTCAGCCGGTGGAGGGGATAACCCCGTTGCTGGAAAGCCTGCAACATCACCGCATTTTGATTCATGGCAGCGGCTTTTCGCAGCTGATCGCCCAGTATATTTATAATAAGTTTTTGGTGATCGGGGTGAATGCCAGCCTGGCGTTGTGGCCGGATTATGAAATCCTCGAGCAGAAGAATGCCGCCAAATTTGATTCGATCTGGATTATTTCCAAATCCGGGCGCAGCAGTTCGGCGCTGAACTGGGTGAAGGCGCTGGAAGGGAAGGAGATTAATCTGGTCTGCTTTACCGGCGATTATCAAAGCCCGCTGGCGCAGGCGGCGGATACGGCGTTTATTATTCACGACCCGCAGAAGTTCGATGACGATATTTACTGGAGTAACCCGTTTTTCGGTTATTGCATACTCGGTTTTGAGCGGCTGCTGAAGATATGGTTTATGCGGACGGGTATCCCCGGAGGCGGCGCTTGACGCGCCTGTCCGGGCTACCGGCCCGCAGACAGCTGTGAGCTTGTAGCCGCCATCCGGGGAATTTAGCCGGGCGTTTATTGCCAGTCGGCGAACTGCTTATCGTCGAGATAAGCTTCAACCAGCGTTTTTGCCAGCGAATAAGAGCCAACCAGCGGATGTGCCATTAGCGCCCGTACCGCCAGCGATTTATCCCGTTGCAAAATAGCCGCCACCGCCAGACGTTCATACTCTTTCACGTTGGCGATCATGTTTTTCTGCGCCGTTGGCACATGTTTCGGCGTCACCGGCTTCAGGCCGTCTTTGCTCAGATCGCAGCTGATCTCAATCACATCGTCCGCGCGCAGGAAATTCAGAGTACCGTTGTTGGGCATCGACACCACGATGCGCTTGGTGGTGGTGCTGTTGACCGCCTCCAGAATATCCAGCGCCACGCCCGCGTAGCCGCCGGTATCCGGCTCTTCGATAAACTGTTTTAAGGTCAACGGTTCGCGGGTGTGGAATTTCTCCTGCTGCGACTCGTTCTGCATGTAGCTGTTTTCCCGGCGTAAATAGTGCTTCATCCAGATGGTAAACGCCGCTTCCTGGTTGGCTTTTACGTCGATGGTTCGCAGCTCTTCGCGCATATCGTGATTGATGCGGGCAATCTGCTCGCCACGGGTTTCCGGCGCGTTCTGAATCGCTTTTAACGCCACTTCACGATAGTAGTAATAATAGAGATATTCATTAAGCAACTGCTTATCACACAGCTGGACCAGCTCCGGCGAAAAGTACTGCATCGCCGTTTTGCGGTATAAATCCGGGCTGGCGATCAGCCGCTCGGTGACATCTTCGCCGCGCACGGTGAAATGGGTAAACCAGGAGAAGTGGTTCAGCCCATAGCACTCGACGCCGAGGTCGTTCTCGTCGCAGCCGAGGATCTCCGGTAGCTCGCGAATAAGCTCCGATGGGGCGTCGCAGATGCCGTACACCCGGCGCTTAAAGCCGGATTTGATAATCGCTTCGGTAACCAGCCCTGACGGGTTGGTGAAGTTAAACAGAATGGCGTCTTTGGCTGCGTGCTCTTCAATCAGGCGGCAGTAATTGAGAATCGCCGGAATGGAGCGCATCGCCATGGCGAACCCGCCTGCACCAGTGGTCTCCTGGCCCAACGTATTGTGCTCAAGAGCGATCCGCTCATCGCGGATCCGGCTCTCATCGCCGCCTACGCGCAAGGTGGTTATCACATAGTGGCTATTTTTTAGTGCCGGCACCGGGTCGCTGGTCACGCTAAAGTGAATATCCGGGCGAATAGTATTAAATACATAGTGAGCAATTTCGCCGAATATTGCCAGGTTTTCAGCGGAGCTGTCGAGAAATACCACTTCCGTTAAACCAATGCGGTGCGCGTTATATGCCAGAGATTTCGCCAGGAATGCAGAGCGAACGCCGCCCCCGCCTAATACGGTTAATTTCATAAAAACTCCCAATTAATTTTCTGCTAGCCAGCTATCAACCCGGGAACGAACTTGTCCCACTTTGACGCCGTAAATAACCTGAACTTCATTACGATTTCGTACTACGCCATTTGCGCCGGTGCTTTTTAATATCGCATCGTCAACTAAATCCATATTGTGGATAGCAACGCGCAGGCGGGTGAAACAGTTGTCGACGGAAATAATGTTCTCTTTACCGCCTAAGCCATTGATAATTTCATTGGTTACCGACTGCGGTTCACCCATTTTTTTACGATAATCCGCCTTGCTATATAACTTCACATTTTCATCGTCTTCACGACCCGGCGTCTTGAGATTCAGCTTAACGACCAGAGTACGGAAGATAACGTAATAGACCGCAAACTGACCGATACCGATGAGTACGTAGCCGGGCCAGCGCGTCAGGGATACCGGCAGCGGCAGGTTGTAAATCAGGAACTCAATCAGCCCGGATGCGCCCCAGGGCCGAACGGTGAAGATATCGCAAATGGCCTGCGAGGCCGCGGTCAGGGTGGCGTGGATAACCCACAGCAGCGGCGAAACAAACAGGAAGGTAAATTCAATCGGCTCGGTAATACCGGTGAGCATGGAAGTGATAATGGCAGGCAGCAGAATCGCTTTGGCCATCATTTTTTTCTCCGGCTTCGCCGTGTGGTAGAACGCCAGTGAGGCACCGGCAAGACCGAAGATGGTGGTCATCCCTTGCTGTGAGAAGCGCAAAGCCTCGTTCATCACTGGAGTCAGATCCGGGTGACGCATATAGGCGAGAAAAATTGCCTGGGTGCCAGACACCACCTGACCGTCAACGTTCAGCGTGCCGCCGATTTGCGTGAGCTGGAACGGCGACCAGACGAAGTGGTGCAGGCCGGTAGGAATAAGGAATTTTTCAAAGAAGCCGTAGACGAAGACCCCGGCTACGCCAGCGTTCTTCATAAATCCTGTCAGCGCCGCGATGCCGTGAGTCATAAACGGCCAGATCCAGGTAAAGGCGATGGCGTAGAAAATGACGACCGGCGTCATCGCCACCAGCGTTAACTTCGCGCCACCGTACATAGAGAGCGCGCCGGGCAGTTCGATGGTCGACACTTTGTTATGTACCCAGGCGATGGTGCAGCCGAGAATAATCCCGAGAAAGACCCCCATATCGACCACCACAAAGCCCAACAGCTGGGTTTGCCCGGTACCGTAATATTCGCCGTTAATTTTTTCTGCGAGGCCGTTGGTGTGCTCCAGCCAGGAATGGTTGGCACCGAGAAACATGATAAAGCACATAACCGCAACCAGCGCCACTTCAGTTTTTTTATCTTTCGCCAGGCCGTAACTGATACCAACGCAAAATAATAAACCGAGGTTGCCAAATAATGGCCAGAAGGTGTCACCAAGAAGCTGCCCGAGCTGGTGTAAAAAGCTGGTCTCCGAAATTAATGTCGGGTTGGTTAAGACAGAACTGAGTGCCAGAATTAGGCCGATGACCGGCAAGAACAATACTGCGCCGATCATTGCCCTGGAGAATTTTTGCATATTCTCCATAATACGTTGGCGTATTACAGACATGGTTGTTCCTTTATTTTTGTAGGTTCAGGGACTTTAATTATTTTTTTGACTTCCAGTATTTTTGTTATAGCAAGTCCGCTATTTGAAAGGAACAGGTTGCGGGAAATAGGTACAAATAGCCGCAAAATGGCAACAGGTTTCATATGTAGGAATATTACCCTCACCCATTCCTCTCCCTCGAAGGGAGAGGGGGCCGATCGGTGCGGGTATAAAAAAGGTGCTTAAAAAATAAAGAGCGCAGAGGGCGGTTCCCTCTCCCCGCCGGGGAGAGGGATGGGTGAGGGGAAACTAGGGTGTAGAAATTACCGGAGCAGAAGGAGCCTGGGTACTGGTGACCTCGCCGTTGCGCATCACCTGCGCAACCTGCTGCTTCTCCATATTAATTGCGCTGAGTTGACCGTTGACGGTCGGCTTCAGCGGCGCATCCGCCAGCACGCTTCCGGTGGCGGTCAACTGCACGTTACCATCGCCGGAAACCGGCAGCGCAGGCCAACCCCACGCCTGCAAAATATTCAGCGGCACGCCGCGACCGTTCAGGCTCAGATTGACCAGGCGCTGCGGAAGTTGCGATACCGCCGCTGTGGCTTGCAGGATCCCGCGTTCGGTAAAGGCGCTAAGCTCGTTAACATTCACCGTTGAGGCGTTGGCGCTCAGCTTCAGCGATGGGCGACGAACGTCAATACGGTTAAACGTTGCGGCAGCGGCGTTGAGCGTCGCGCTGCCGTTCCATATACCCCAGCTGCGGTCCTTCACCAGCTGCAGTTCGCCGCCGTAGCCGTCGAGGGCGGTGATCTGCCACGGGAATTCCGGTTCAACATCAATCACCAGGTTGCGGCTGGCGCTGAATTTTTTCAGCGTCAGGCTTTGTAGCCATTCGGGCAGTTGCTCCATCCACAGCTGCTTCCAGTTGGTCGGCAGCGTATATTCCAGACCGGCGAACGCGGCGTCATCCAGCACCAGGGCGTGACCGGCGCGCAGCCAGTTGCCGGAAGTCCGCACCATGCCGCCCTCCCAGCGCGAGGTGAACTGGCGCAGCGCGATGCCCTGCGGTGAGAAACCGGCGTTGAGAATAGGGTCAAGGAAATGCAGTGAGCCGTAAATAAACTCGTTGGCATTCATTGATAAAGTGCCATCCTGGCTTTGCCAGTCGCCGTGGCTCAGAGTGAGATTGCGCAGATTAAGGTCGAGGCTGGCGACCGCCCAGTCAGGCCCCTGCAGGCTGGCGTCGGTCATATCAAGACGGCCAATCTGTAGCGAAGGCAGGGTGGTCAGCGGCGCAAAAAAGTCGGCGAGTGATTTATCGCTTTGCAGGCGGATTTCGTTGAGGCGTAAATTATCGACCTGCCAGCCACCGTCGGCGCTGCGTTTCGCCGTGCCGGTGAGCGTGCCGCGGGCAACATCAGCCCCGATGGTTGAGAGCGTCACTTCTCCGTTATCAATATTTCCCTGAATCAGTACGTTGCTGGCTTCAATACCGTTGAGCGTCATCGAGCCGGCGCTCATCTGAATCTGCGTTTTCTTACCGAGAACGTTGCCCGTTTCCGGTGCCCACGGGCTGACGCCGCCGGTAACGCGCTGCGCGCTGAGATCCCAGTCGCTCTCCGGGCTATTGAACGCCATATTGCGCAACTGTAGGCGGTCAGCGGCAAACGGCAGCGCCGCTGAGGAAGGAGAGAAATTCAACGTGCCGTCGCTGAGGACAATTTCGTCAGCATGCAGCGGGTCGCTAAACTGGCGGCTGCTAAAACCGATATCCACCGTCTGCGCTACCAGCGTGGCGGGTTTACCATCGCGACCGAGGGTGACATTTTGCAGCTGCAGGTGCATTGGCGAGGAGAAATTGTGGTCCATTTTGTTGAAAGAGACCTTCCAGCCGGTACCATCGCTTAGCCAGGCGCTGGCCTGACGCGCGCCCCATTGGGTTTGCAGCAGGAAGTAAGCGGCAATAATCACCACCAGCAGGGTAATCAGCAGCCAGAGAATCAGCTTTCCGAGAAATTTCATGGTCTTCAGTCCTGAGCGAGGCACATAAGGCTGTTATGCCCGAATTATGCGCAATCCTCAAGACAGGAATTGTGTAATGAGATGATGTGAGGTTGATGATACTTGCGCCCCGGCCAGCATCGCGCGGCCGGAGCGTCAGCAGGATCAGTTTTTCTCTGGCGGGAAAATCAGATTCAGTACAATCGCCGTGATACCACCAGCAGCGATGCCGGAGGAGAGCAGGTTCTTCAACCAGTCCGGGGCGAACTGCAGGATCAGCGGCTGCTGGGAAACGCCAAGGCCGACGGCCAACGACAGGGCGATAATCAGGATCGCGCGGCGGTTCAGCGGCTCACGGGAAACGATGCGCACACCGGAGGCGGCAATGGTGCCGAACATGACCAGCGTTGCGCCGCCGAGCACAGGTTCAGGAATATGCTGCACGAAGCCGCTTACCGCCGGGAACAGGCCGAGCACGATCAGCATCAGCGCCACCACAAAGCCGACGTAGCGGCTGGCGACGCCGGTTAACTGAATCACGCCGTTATTCTGGCCAAAGCAGGAGTTCGGGAAGGTATTGAACACCGCTGAGACAAAGGAGTTCAGGCCGTTAGCCAGCACGCCGCCCTTCAGACGCTTCATATATAGCGGGCCGGAAACCGGCTGCTCGGAGACGTCAGAGGTGGCGGTGATATCGCCGATGGTTTCCAGTGAGGTAATCATAAAGACCAGCATTAGCGGCAGCAGCAGGTTCCAGTCGATACCCAGCCCATAGTAAAGCGGCGTAGGGACCATAATCAGGCTGCTTTCCGTTGGCGCGGTATTGGTCGGCAGCATGTCAAGGAACCATGCCGCCAGGTAACCGGCCGCCATGGCGATAACCAGCGAAGCGATACGCAGATACGGGTTACGCTGGCGGTTAAGGATAATAATCAGCGCCAGTACGATACCCGCCAGCAGCAGGTTTTTCGGCGCGCCAAAGGTATTGTCGGCCATTGCCGCATAGCCCCCGCCGATGGAGGTCAGGCCAACCTGAATCAGCGACAGACCGATAATCATCACCACCACGCCGGATACCAGCGGGGTAATGATGCGGCGGGCGAGGTGCAGAACGCGAGAGAGAACCATTTCTGTGCAGCTGGCCAGCATCAGGGTACCGAACAGCGCGGCCATCATCGTCGGGACGTCGGCTCCGCCGGTTTTCAGCGCGGTACCGCCCATAATCAGCGGCGCGACAAAGTTAAAGCTGGTGCCCTGAATCGAGAGCAGGCCGGAGCCAACCGGGCCCCAGGCTTTGATTTGAATGATGGAGGCGACACCGGAGGCGAACAGGGACATGCTGATGATGTGCTGCGTGTCCTGAGCCGGGAGGCCCAGAGCCTGGCAAATTAACAGCGCCGGGGTGATGACCGCGACAAACATCGCCAGCAGGTGCTGGAAAGCGGCGAACAGGGTTTGCGGTAGCGGCGGGCGGTCTTCAAGGCGGTAAATTAATTCGCTGGTTTGCGTATGCGCAATCGGTTGCGCATTTTCTGACTCTGCGGTGTTAACGGACATCACAACAATCCCAAAGGTGGCAAAGCGAGAATTTTATCGGACTGTAGACCAAAAGCAAACGATTGCCACTCTTTAGCGATAAATATTTATACAGGGAATAGGTAATGAATAATTATTAACATTTTGTATGTTTGATCGCATCAATATCCCTACAAAATATCTTTTCCTGTCCTTTTTTCCACACTTCTGCTTAAAATCCCTTCCCGATTACTCATGATGAGAAGCAATCGACACCGGGAATTTCGTCGCGTGTGAATGGATCATGCGCCTATAAGGAGCTCTTTTTTATGTTTCATCTCGATACCTTATCGACGCTCGTTGCCGCAACATTAGTGTTGCTACTGGGTAGAAAACTCGTTCAAACCGTCCCTTCCCTGAAGACATACACCATTCCTGAGCCCGTGGCGGGCGGGCTACTGGTTGCGCTGGCGCTGCTGGTGCTTAAGAAGAGCATGGATATCGAAATTGATTTCGATATGAGCCTGAAAGATCCGCTGATGCTGGCGTTTTTTGCCACCATCGGCCTGAATGCCAATCTCGCCAGTTTACGGGCTGGGGGGAAGGTAGTGGGGACGTTCCTGATCGTTGTCGTGGGACTGCTACTGCTGCAAAACGCCCTCGGCATCGGCATGGCGAAGCTGCTGGGCCTCGACCCGCTGATGGGGCTGCTGGCGGGTTCGATTACGCTTTCCGGCGGTCATGGAACCGGGGCGGCGTGGAGTAAAGTGTTTGTCGAGCGCTATGGCTTTGCCAACGCCACCGAAGTGGCGATGGCTTGCGCAACTTTTGGCCTGGTGCTTGGCGGCCTGATTGGCGGACCGGTGGCGCGCTACCTGATTAAGCACTCTTCTTCACCGGACGGCACGCCGGACGATCAGGTTGCGCCGACCGCTTTTGAAAAGCCAGAAATGGGGCGCATGATTACTTCGCTGGTGCTGATTGAGAGTATCGCGCTGATCGCCATCTGTTTGACAGTAGGAAAGATCGTTGCGCAACTACTGGTGGGCACCGTGTTCGAGCTGCCGACCTTCGTTTGCGTGCTGTTTATCGGCGTGATCCTCAGCAACGGTTTGTCGGCGTTGGGGCTGTATCGTGTGTTCGATCGCGCGGTGTCGGTATTGGGTAACGTCAGCCTGTCGCTGTTCCTGGCGATGGCCCTGATGAGCCTGAAGCTGTGGGAGCTGGCGTCGCTGGCGCTGCCGATGATCGCCATTCTGGCGGTGCAAACGGTGGCAATGGCGCTGTATGCGGTTTTTGTGACCTATCGAATGATGGGGAAAAACTACGATGCTGCGGTGCTGGCCGCCGGTCACTGCGGTTTTGGCCTCGGCGCAACGCCGACGGCGATTGCCAATATGCAGGCGATTACCGACCGTTTTGGCCCATCGCACATGGCGTTTCTGGTGGTGCCGATGGTGGGCGCGTTCTTTATCGATATCGTTAATGCGCTGGTGATTAAGCTGTATCTGCTGTTGCCGATGTTTGGCTGATAAAAAACCCGGAGGCGGTGCTGCGCACCTGTCCGGGCTACAAGATCGTGCCGTTTGGGGTTTTGTAGCCCGGCTAAGGCGTTTACGCCGCAAGCCGGGAATACTCTACAATCTTACCCCTCGTCGTGTTCTTCCCACGCTAACGCGCGTTTTACCGCTTTCTTCCAGCCGCTGTAACGATAGTTACGCTCGGTGGTTTCAATCCCCGGACGGAATTCGCGTTCGATAACCGCTTTCTCCTGCAGCTCATCCAGATTCTGCCAGAAACCGACGGCCAGACCTGCCAGATAGGCTGCGCCTAACGCGGTGACTTCGCGTACTTCCGGGCGCTCCACGCGGGTGCCGAGAATGTCTGACTGGAACTGCATCAGGAAGTTGTTGGCCACCGCGCCGCCGTCGACGCGCAGAGCGTGCAGACGAATTCCCGAGTCAGCCTGCATCGCTTCCAGCACGTCGCGGGTCTGATAAGCGATAGATTCCAGGGTGGCGCGAATAATATGGTTAGAGTTCACGCCGCGGGTCAGGCCGAAAATCGCGCCGCGGGCGTACGGGTCCCAGTACGGTGCGCCGAGGCCGGTAAATGCCGGAACCACGTACACGCCGTTGGTATCTTTCACTTTGGTGGCGAAATATTCGGAATCGAACGCGTCGCTAATCAGCTTCATTTCATCGCGCAGCCACTGGATGGAGGCACCCGCCATAAACACCGCGCCTTCCAGCGCATAGTTCACTTCACCGCGCGGGCCGCAGGCGATGGTCGTTAGCAGGCCGTGCGTTGAAGCCACCGCATTTTCGCCGGTATTCATTAGCATAAAGCAGCCGGTACCGTAGGTATTTTTCGCCATCCCCTCTTTAACGCATAGCTGGCCGAACAGCGCGGCCTGCTGATCGCCCGCGATACCGGCGATGGGAATACGCGTGCCGCCTTTACCACCGATATTGGTCTGGCCGTAGACTTCGGAAGACTTACGCACTTCCGGCAGCATGGCGCGCGGGATATCCAGCGCGTCGAGCATTTTGTCGTCCCAGTCCAGCTCATGGATATTGAACAGCATGGTACGCGAGGCGTTGGTGTAGTCGGTGACGTGAACGCGTCCCTGGGTCATTTTCCAGATAAGCCAGGTGTCTACGGTGCCGAACAGCAGCTCGCCGCGTTTTGCGCGCTCGCGCGCACCTTCGACGTGGTCAAGGATCCACTTCACTTTGGTGCCGGAGAAGTAGGGGTCAACCACCAGGCCGGTAGCCTTACGGATGTACTCTTCCATACCGTCGCGCTTGAGCTGCTCGCAGATTTCAGCGGTACGGCGGCACTGCCAGACAATCGCGTTATAAATCGGCTTACCGGTTTCGCGCTCCCACACGATGGCGGTTTCGCGTTGGTTGGTGATACCGATTGCCGCGATTTCATCGGAGCTGATATCGGCTTTCGCCAGCACTTCGACCAGCGTAGAGCTTTGCGATGCCCAGATTTCCATCGGGTCGTGTTCAACCCAGCCTGGGCGCGGATAAATTTGTTCGAATTCTCGCTGAGAGACGCTGACGATATTGGCATCGTGATCCATTACAACGGCGCGGGAGCTGGTGGTGCCCTGGTCGAGCGCTACGATATATTTTTTGTCGGTCATAGTATGAGTCCCGTAGTCAGATTACAGCGAAGCTTTGTGTTGCGTCGTAGAGGGGGATGAGGCTTCTTTCTCTTCGACAACGCAGGTGTCGCAAGGCAGGTGGCGGCCAATCAGCTTGCGGTAGCAGAATGCGCCCAGCGCAGCACCGACGATTGGCGCACACAGCGGCACCAGGAAATAAGGAATATCTTTACCGCCGGTGAAGGCGACATCACCCCAGCCTGCCAGCCAGGCGAAGGCTTTCGGTCCGATATCACGCGCCGGGTTCATGGCGAAGCCGGTCAGCGGGCCCATGGATGCGCCGATAACGGCGATCAGTAGACCAATCAGCAGCGGAGCCAGCGGGCCACGCGGCACGCCGTTACCATCATCGGTCAGCGCCAGAATCACGCCCATCAGGATAGCGGTAATCACCATTTCTACCGCGAAGGCCTGCACAAAATTGATATGCGGGTTCGGGTAAGTGGAGAAAATGCCTGCCAGCTCGAGACTTTCGACGCTACCGCGCACCATATTGTGGCTATGTTCGAAATCGAAGAAAAGATTGTAATAAAGCCCGTAAACTAAAGCCGCAGCGCAAAAGGCGCCAGCGAATTGCGAAATGATAAAAGGAACAACTTTACGCCCGTCGAAGCAGGCGAACAGCCACAGTGCAATGGTAACCGCCGGGTTAAGGTGCGCACCGGAAACCCCTGCGGTCAGGTAAATCGCCATGGCGACCCCCAGACCCCAGATGATGCTGATTTCCCATTGCCCGAAGCTGGCCCCCGCGACCTTAAGCGCAGCGACGCACCCAACGCCGAAAAAGATCAACAACCCGGTACCGAGGAACTCTGCGATGCACTGGCCTTTTAGTGTTGATGTTTGGCTCATAATCGAATCCTGAAGCGTAGTGATGATTATTGTATGTATGAAGGTCGCAGGCGACCACGCTGCCATGTAGGCATAGTGTTAATTTATCGTTAACGAACAAAAACGAGAAATATCGAAATTCAAATGTGTGTACTGTGTCAAGAAAATGAGCGTTTTCGCGCCATAAACGCGTGTTCGGTCATTTGCGGGATCGTTTCACCGCTCATTTTTTTAACGCATTGATTAACAATTACGAAAAAGTACCGGGTAAAAGCGGCGAACGGACCAGGTAAAGACTGAAAAGTGTTGCAAACCGCAATCTACGCGGGTTGTCGCTGGACAGGGGCGACGGGGCTTCATACAATCGACTACATCACCACTGTAGCGCGCTAATTTTCGTTAAGGCGTCAACGCGTATACGAAACGGACGGTTTCTATCAACGCCTTGCAAGTTCAGGAGAGGTATGACGATGTCATTAGAAGTGTTTGAGAAATTAGAATCTAAAGTCCAGCAGGCGATTGATACCATCACTCTGTTACAGATGGAAATCGAAGAGCTGAAAGAAAAGAACAACACCCTGGCGCAGGAAGTACAAAGCGCACAGCACGGTCGTGAAGAGCTGGAGCGTGAAAACGGTCAGCTGAAAGAACAACAGCAGGGTTGGCAGGATCGTCTGCAGGCGCTGCTGGGCCGCATGGAAGAAGTGTAATGCTTCTCGCCCTCTCCCGTCCGGGAGGGGGCAAATTTCCCTCGCCATATATACTCACAAGTTATAGCCAATCTTTTTTTATTCTTTAATCATTGGTTCGCTTTCTGGCACGCTTCATTCATCACAACACAACATAAAGAGAGCGGTGCGATGAATAAGTGGGGCGTAGGGTTAACTCTGTTGCTGGCATCCGCCAGCGTTCTGGCAAAAGACATTCAATTATTAAACGTTTCTTACGATCCGACGCGCGAGCTGTACGAACAGTACAACAAAGCATTTAGCGCGCACTGGAAGCAAGAAACCGGCGACAACGTGGTGATTCGTCAATCCCACGGCGGCTCCGGCAAACAGGCGACGTCGGTAATCAACGGTATTGAGGCTGATGTGGTGACCCTTGCGCTCGCCTATGACGTTGATGCGATTGCCGAACGTGGCCGAATCGACAAAAACTGGCTGAAGCGCCTGCCGGATAACTCTGCACCGTATACCTCAACCATCGTGTTCCTTGTACGTAAGGGCAACCCGAAGCAGATTCATGACTGGAACGACCTGATTAAACCGGGCGTGTCGGTGATTACCCCGAACCCGAAAAGCTCCGGCGGCGCGCGCTGGAACTATCTGGCGGCCTGGGGCTACGCGCTGCACCAGAACAACGGCGACCAGGCTAAGGCTCAGGAGTTCGTGAAAGCGCTGTTTAAGAACGTCGAAGTGCTGGATTCCGGCGCACGTGGCTCGACCAATACCTTCGTAGAGCGTGGGATCGGCGACGTGTTGATTGCCTGGGAAAACGAAGCGCTGTTGGCAACGAACGAACTGGGCAAAGATAAATTTGAAATCGTGACCCCGAGCGAATCGATTCTGGCTGAGCCGACCGTGTCCGTTGTGGACAAAGTGGTCGATAAAAAAGGCACCCGTCAGGTGGCTGAGGCGTATCTGAAGTACCTCTACTCGCCGGAAGGTCAGGAGATTGCAGCGAAGAACTTCTATCGCCCGCGTGACCCTGAAGTGGCGAAAAAATATGCCAGCGAGTTCCCGAAACTGAAGCTGTTCACTATCGATGAAGAGTTTGGCGGCTGGACTAAAGCGCAGAAGGAACACTTCTCCAACGGCGGTACCTTCGACCAAATTAGCCAGCGTTAATTATCACTTCCTTTCCCCGCTCGCGCTACGCTTAGCGGGGCTACGGCGGGGCGGTAGCCCGGACAGGCGCGTTAAGCGCCGCCTCCGGGAAAACGGCTTCGCATGTCCCCCTCTGTTTTCATTTAGTCATCAAACTGCGCTACTCTTCCGTTTCTGGCTGAGACAGGAAAATAGAATGCGAAGAGTACGATACCTTTTATTGGTGCTGCTGGTGGTGGTTCTGGCGGCAATTGCGGGCGGTTATTACTGGCTCCATTCCGGCAACCCTGACGCGTTGCGGAAAATTGTTCTGCAACAGTGCGTCCCCAACCAACAGCAGAATCAAAATCCCGCGCCCTGCGCGGAAGTGAATCTGAAGGGCGGCTATGTCCTGTTTAAAGACCGCAACGGCCCGCTGCAGTATCTGCTGATGCCAACTTACCGTATTAACGGCACCGAAAGCCCTCTTCTGCTTGACCCACTGACGCCGAACTTCTTCTGGCAGGCCTGGCAGGGGCGTGAAATCATGAGCCAGCATCGTGGCTCTGCCGTATCGGATGATGTAGTCTCATTGACCATTAATTCGCGCAGCGGACGCACGCAAAATCATTTCCATATTCACATCTCCTGTTTACGGCCTGATGTTCGTACTCAACTGGACAAAGAGGCTTCCGTCATTAGTAGCCGCTGGTTGCCGCTACCTGGTGGGTTAATGGGCCATGAATATCTGGCGCGCCGGGTCACTGAAACGGAGCTGGCGCAGCGCAGTCCTTTTCTGATGCTGGCGGAAGAAGTACCGGAAGCGCGTGAGCATATGGGCCGCTTTGCGCTGGCGATGGCGAAACAGAGCGATGGCTCGCTGGTGCTACTGGCCACCGAGCGTAACCTGCTGACGCTCAATCGCGCATCGGCGGAAGAAATTCAGGACCATAGCTGCGCCATTTTGTCTTCACGCTAATTTTCTTCATGTGCTCACCATTCGTTATCTCCTTGATTCTTATCCCGGTTTAATTCCGGGATAAGTTTACATCTAAAAAATATGTGAAACTGATCAAAAGATATAAAGGTATACCTTTATATCTTTTGAAGGATGGTTACACTCTCTTCATAGCCTCCATTGCGTGTCGGACAGGCGGCTTATTTATAAAAACGTTTTTATTTCATGTAGTGACATCATTAATTGTTCACCAGATTTGCGCTGCTAAGCGTAAAGGAATATCAACATGAAACTTTCTATTGTGGAAAAAATCGGCTTCGGCGCGGGAGATATGGCGATAAACGTTGTGATTATCGCCATGCAGCTGCTCCTCGCCTATTTCTATACCGATATCTACGGCCTGAGCGCCGCTGATGTTGGCGTACTGTTTGTGGTTGTGCGGATGATTGATGCCATTATCGATCCGGCCATGGGGGTTCTTACCGATAAACTGAATACGCGCTGGGGGCGTTATCGCCCGTGGCTGCTGTGGTTTGCTATTCCTTTTGGCTTCGCCGTTTATTTGATGTTTATTACGCCTGATATGGCTTATATGGCCAAACTGGCATGGGCCTATGGCACCTATATTCTTATGACCCTGGTCTATACCGCGATCACCATTCCCTATATTTCGATGATTGGCGTGATTACCAGCGACCCCGTAGAACGGTTAAGCGCCAACGGCTATCGTTTTGTGATGACTAAGATTGCCGCTTTCCTGGTGACTATCGTCGTACCGATGCTTGCCGTCTGGCTGGGGCAGGGTAATAAGGCGCTGGGTTATCAGTTTTCGATGGGGCTGATGGGCGCGATGGGAGCCTTGTTGTTTATCTTCTGTTTTCTCACCACGCGTGAACGCAGCGAGCCGGAAATTACGTCGTTATCGGTGGGGAAACAGTTTAAATATCTGTTACGCAACGATCAGTGGATTATTCTCGGCGTTGTTATTCTGCTGCTGATGTGCGGTTATGTTATTCGCGGTTCCGTTGCCGCTTATTACGCCAAGTATTATCTGAACGGCGGAGATAGCCTGATTTCACCGTTTCTGACCACCGGCGTTATCGCTTCTATTTTAGCGATGATCGCCACCACCTGGATAACCAAGTTCTGGGACAAAATTAAAATGTTCCGCTATACCCAGCTCGTCACTTTTGTTCTGAGCGCGCTGATGTATTTCTCCGTCGGTCGTGAAAATCTTGTCCTGGCCTTTACGTTCTATTTTCTCATTAATTTCTTCTGCGATATGCAAATGCCGGTGTTCTGGTCCTCTATCGCTGAAGCGGTGGATTACGGCGAAAAGAAAACTGGTCTGCGCGTTTCCGGGTTGGCGTTTGGCGGCATTCTTTTCTTCCAGAAATTTGGTATGGGGATCGCTGGCGGCGTACTTGGATTCCTGCTGAGCCACTTTGGCTATCAAGCCGATGTTGAACAGACCGCACGTTCGCTCACCGGTATTGCGCTGATGATGACGCTCATTCCTGCTCTGTTCCACCTTGCGGTTGGACTGCTTATGAAAAAGTATCTGATTAACAACGAATATTATCGTGATATTCAGCTCGCCCTGGCGCAGAAACAGGCATAAGGAGGCGCAAATGAAGGCCATGAATAAGGTTTGGGTTATCGGCGATGCCTCCGTTGATCTGGTGCCGGAAAAACAGAATAGCTACCTGAAGTGCCCCGGCGGTGCATCGGCGAACGTAGGAGTGTGCGTGGCCAGGCTGGGCGGAGAGTGCGGTTTTATTGGCTGTCTTGGCGATGACGATGCCGGGCGTTTCCTGCGCCAGGTTTTTCAGGAGAACGCTGTGGATGTCACGTTTCTAAGGCTGGATGCAGCCCTGACCAGCGCGGTGCTGATCGTTAACCTGACGGCTGATGGGGAGCGTAGTTTTACCTATCTGGTGCATCCAGGTGCCGATACCTACGTCTCGCCGCAGGACCTGCCGCCGTTCAGGCAGCACGAATGGTTTTACTTCAGCTCAATTGGCCTCACCGACAGGCCCGCTCGCGAGGCGTGCCTTGAGGGAGCGAGAAGAATGCGTGAAGCGGGTGGTTACGTACTGTTTGACGTCAATCTGCGCAGCAAAATGTGGGGGAATACTGATGAAATCCCTGAACTGATCGCCCGGTCCGCCGCGCTGGCTTCTATCTGCAAAGTCTCGGCAGATGAGCTGTGCCAGCTCAGCGGGGCCAGTCACTGGCAGGATGCGCGTTATTACCTGCGCGATCTAGGCTGTGACACCACGATCATTTCGCTGGGGGCCGATGGCGCGCTGTTGATTACCGCCGAGGGGGAGTTCCATTTTCCCGCACCACGCGTCGATGTCGTCGATACCACCGGGGCAGGCGATGCTTTTGTCGGCGGCCTGCTGTTCACCCTTTCCCGCGCAAATTGCTGGGATCATGCCCTGCTGGCGGAAGCCATCAGCAATGCCAATGCCTGCGGCGCTATGGCGGTGACGGCAAAAGGCGCAATGACCGCTCTGCCGTTTCCTGAGCAGCTCAACACTTTTCTGTCCAGCCATTCGCTGGCACAAGCCATGACCGTGAAATAAGGAGTCATCATGCACGTTGATCAAAACAAAATACTGGGATGCCTGGTTGGCGCAGCCGCCGCGGACGCGATGGGAGCCGCGACGGAAGTACGCACCCAGCAGCAGATAAAAGACTATTTTGGCGGCTGGGTGACGACCTTTCAAAAACCGCCTGCGGACACGTTTGGCCGCTGCAATGAAGCGGGTATGTGCACGGATGATTTTATTCAGGCTAAGTACATTATGGACGCGCTGCTGCGCCATCAGCGTGAAGTCAGCGACGAAGCGATGCGCGAAGCTTTCCAGCAGTGGCTGGATTATCCTTTCTACGCCAACTTTACCGGTCCGACGACGCGTGCGGCAATGAAAGCGATATTTAATGATAATCGCGCCTCTTTGCAGGGCGAGCTGGAAGGCGAAAAACAGTCGGTACAGATTATTAATAAAGGAAACGCGGAAGCCACCAACGGCGCGGCTATGAAGATTTGGCCAGCGGCGGTGTTGCATCTTGGCGATATCGACGCGGCGATTGAATGCGCGCTGCAGATTTGCCGCTTTACCCATAACAACGTGCTGGCAATGTCCGGCGCGGCGGCGATGGCGGCGGCAACCAGCGAGGCGTTAAGAGCGCAGACCAACGCAGACAGCATTATTGCTGCCGGTATTTACGGTGCGCAAAGAGGCTATCTGCTGGCGCAGGAGCAAGGGGCGATGATGGTCGCCGGGCCTTCCGTTGCCCGACGCATTGAGCTGGCCGTGGATATCGGTAAACGTCATCGCCATTGGGAAACCGCGATTGTTGATATTGCCGATATTATTGGCTCCGGGCTGCACGTGAGTGAAGCGGTGCCCGCGGCCTTTGGCCTGTTCGCGTGTTGTCCGAATTCTGCGGTAGATGCTATTATCTCCGGCGTTAATATCGGCAATGATACTGATACTGTCGCCACCATGGTTGGGGCGATTTCCGGCGCATTCCATGGCGTGGAGGCTTTTCCCGCCGATTATTTAACGACCTTGGATCGTATGAATCATTTCGATTTGGCAGAACTGGCCAGGCAAATCGCAGGGTAGCGACTTCACCCTGCCGGGGACGGTAAAACGTCCCCTGCTGGCGAAGACGTGAGGTGCGCAGCTTGCAGGTTGATAAAACGAGCTTTACCCCGCTTTATAAGCAACTATTTTTTATCATCTGTCAGCAGATCCAGAACGGGTCTTTGCCTTTGGGTAGCCAACTACCGACGCAAAAAGAGGTCGCCAGGGCTTATAACGTTTCGCTGATTGTGGTTAAACAGGCCTGGAGCGAACTGATCAATGCGGGCATTATTTCGTCGCAGCGCGGGAGTGGTTCTGTGGTGTGCTCCGTACCGGAAGGCGTGAGCTATGGTCACACGTTTCGCGGTATTACCAGCGATCTCCAGGACGCCAGCGTGGCGATTGAGAACCGTATTCTGGAAATCGCGCCGCGCCGCGCGCGCGACGCTCAGGCAGACGGCTTGAGCCTGCCCGCACATCATCACTATCTCTATATTTCGCGTATTCGTTGCCTGAATAACCGCCCATTTAACCATGAGAAAATATATCTCGATCTCAGCTTCTTTCCCGGCCTGGAACTGACGCCGCAGGCGCTGGAGCATACGTCGCTCTATTCGTTATTAAACGTCACAAGCGACTCGGCGATAGAAAAAGTTGAGGCGATTTTACCTTCCGCCGACCTGTGTGAAAAACTGCAAATTGCCGCGAATAAACCGCTGCTATCCGTTGCCAGACAGACGTTTCAGGCCGGACAAGACAACCCTTTTGAGTATTGTCGCTATTACGTGCTGTCTGAATACTTTGGTGAAATTCATTATCACTGATCTGTCCGCTTAATCCTGCGATAACCCCACTATATCTGGCGTTTACCTGCCTGACTGTCCGTCGTATTCTTGCTGAAAAAATCGTCAGGAGACAGGTATGTCGCTCTGGTTGTCCCATCCTCTGTTCCTTCCTTCTATCATCGTTGGCATCACCATTTTGCTCTGGGCGACCTCGCTGCTGCCGGAGTTTATGACCGCACTGCTGTTTTTTGCCGCCGCGATGATCGCCAAAATCGCGCCGCCGGAGGTGATTTTCGGCGGCTTTGCTTCATCGGCCTTCTGGCTGGTATTCAGCGGCTTTGTGCTGGGGATCGCCATTCGCAAAACCGGGCTGGCGGACAGGGCGGCCCGCTCGCTCTCGTCGCGCCTCACCGATTCCTGGCCGCTGATGGTTGGTAGCGTGGTGCTGCTCAGCTATGCCCTGGCCTTTGTTATGCCTTCAAATATGGGGCGCATTGCGCTGCTGATGCCGATTGTGGCGGCCATGGCGAAACGCGCGGGGATTGAGGATGGCACGCGCGGTTGGTATGGGCTGGCGCTGGCGGTGGGATTCGGTACTTTCCAGCTGTCGGCCACCATTTTGCCTGCTAACGTCCCGAATCTGGTGATGAGCGGCGCGGCGGAAGGTTCATACGGCATCCATCTGAATTATGTACCCTATTTACTTCTGCATACGCCGGTGCTCGGTTGGTTAAAAGGGGCGGTACTGATTGCGCTGATATGCTGGCTGTTTCCCGGTAAACCGCATCCGCCGCGCGACATGACGCCGCTGCCGCCGATGAGCCATGATGAGAAGCGCCTGGCATGGCTGCTGGCGGTGGTGTTGACGCTCTGGGTGACTGAAAGCTGGCACGGCGTGGGGCCAGCCTGGACGGGGCTGGCGGCGGCGGTGATAACGCTTCTGCCGCGCGTTGGTTTTATCAACGGCGACGAGTTTTCCAGCGGCGTGAATATCCGTACCTGTATTTACGTCGCCGGGATTCTGGGGCTGGCGATCACCGTAACCCAGACGGGTATCGGTAGCGTGATGGGAAATGCGCTGCTGCATATTATGCCGCTGGATAAAGAGAGTCCGTTTACCAGCTTTCTCGCATTGACCGGTATTACCAGCGCGCTGAACTTTATTATGACTGCTAACGGCGTTCCGGCGCTGTATACCACCTTCGCGCAGAGCTTTTCCGATGCTACCGGTTTTCCGCTGTTGAGCGTGATTATGATTCAGGTGCTGGGGTATTCCACGCCGCTGCTGCCGTATCAGGCATCACCGATTGTGGTGGCGATGGGATTAGGGAAAGTACCTGCGCGGGCGGGGATGCTGCTGTGTATCGCCCTGGCGGCGGTGAGCTATTTGATTCTGCTGCCGTTGGATTATCTGTGGTATCAGGCGTTGGGGAAACTGTAGCCTGTTCCGCTTGGGGATTTTCCCGGAGGCGGTGCTGCGCACCTGTCCGGGCTACCAGGCGATAACCCCGGTTGCGAAGCGCGACCGGGGAAAGGCCCACTAAAGCGAATTACGCGTTTTTCGCGGCTTCAGCTGCTTTAACGATCACCGCGAAAGCGTCAGCTTTCAGGGATGCGCCGCCAACCAGCGCGCCGTCGATGTCCGGCTGGGTGAACAGCTCAGCGGCGTTGCCCGCGTTAACGGAACCGCCGTACTGGATGATCACTTGTTCAGCAACTTTCGCATCGGCTTTAGCGATGTGGTCACGGATGAATTTGTGAACCGCCTGAGCCTGGGCTGGGGTAGCGGATTTGCCGGTACCGATCGCCCATACTGGTTCGTAAGCGATAACCACGCCTTCGAAAGCAGCAGCGCCCTGAGTTTTCAGCACAGCGTCGATCTGACGTGCACAGACTTCTTCCGTTTTGCCCGCTTCGTTTTCCGCTTCGGTTTCACCGATGCACAGAACCGGAGTCAGACCCTGTTCTTTCAGCACGGCGAATTTCTTAGCGATCAGCTCGTCGGACTCTTTGTGGTAGGTACGACGCTCGGAGTGGCCGATGATGATGTACTGAGCGCCGATGTCTTTCAGCATTTCAGCGCTTGTTTCACCGGTGAATGCGCCGGACAGGTTCAGATCAACGTTCTGCGCGCCCAGGTGGATGTGGCTGCCCGCAGCGGCTTGTTTAGCCAGGTCGATATACATTTCAGGCGGAGCAATGGCAACTGCACAACCGGTCACGCCAGCCAGTTCGGTACGCAGGTTTGCGACCAGTTCGTTTACCATGTGGCGGCTGCCGTTCAGTTTCCAGTTACCCATCACTAAAGGATGTCGCATTTTTATTCTCCACGCGTCAAAGCGAATTAAGGAATATAGCCGCCCCCGGGGGCAGCATGGTCTGTGAAACAGTATAGAGATTCATCACTGGAAAGGCTTTGCTTTTTGTCATTTATTGTTGCCTTCCAGCGTTTCAGATAGCGCCAGCTTAATCGGTTCAACAGCGAAGGTCAGCCCTTTTTCGCCGTTGTCCGCCACCACATAGCGCACCGCGCCTTCGGTTTCCGTGAAGTAACGTTTACCTTTCCCGGCTGTCAGCAGTTTTTGCAGCTTCTGCTGGCTCTGCGCTGCGCTAAGCGTCGGTACGAAAGCGCGTATAACGGCGCTCATATACTCCTGTGCTTTGGCTTTTGCCGCTTTTTGCTGCGGTCCCTGAATCGGTAGCCAGGTAATCTGCATCGATTTGATTTTGAGCGTACCGCGCTCAAGCGCGGTGGACGCGTAAAGATTCTCGTTGATCTTCGTGGCCGCACGGGTCAGGTTGGCCTGGTCTCTACTGGAAACGACGGAGCGGAATTCATTAAGTGATAGCTTTGGGTTGTCGGCGTTGAATTTTTCCCGGAACTCGCTGATGGAAATGTCAAACACCGGTGCGCCGGAGAGAAGATAGGGGGCAGTTGCGTTGGATTCAGCTTCTGCGGACAACGCCTTTTGGCCGACGGATAACGCCGTCAGCCCCATTAAACATAAGGTTGCCCACTTCTTCATGCCTATCTTTCCTTTTTTTGTCTGCTGACGATTAAAACGAGAACCGTCACGCTTGTCAAAAAGTCACGCCTTCAGGGTAAACTACGCCAGTGATGATGATAAGGAATAAAACATGACCCTACAGCAGTGGTTATTCTCAATTAAAGGGCGGATTGGACGTCGCGACTTCTGGATCTGGATGGCTATCTGGATAATGACCATGAGCGCGCTGTTCACGCTGGCTGGCAGCAATCTTCTCAATTTGCAGACTGCGGCTTTTATTCTGGTGTGCCTGCTGTGGCCGACGGCTGCGGTGACGATCAAACGCCTGCACGATAGGGGTAAATCCGGGCTCTGGGCGCTGTTGATGATTCTGGCGTGGATGCTGCTGGCGGGTAACTGGTCGATGCTGCCAGGCGTCTGGCAGTGGGGCGTCGGGCGGTTTATACCGACGCTGATTATCGTCATGATGCTTATCGACCTGGGCGCGTTTGTCGGCACCCAGGGCGCAAATAAGTTTGGTAAAGAGACACTCGACGTCCGCTGGAAAGCGGAGTCCTGATTACCAGTAATGCTCGGCGGTCATATGGCCCGGTCGGCGACGCAGATGTTTGCTCATCTGCCGGGTCTCTTTCAGCAACTGCTGGGTATCGCGCACCATCTGCGGGTTGCCGCATAGCATGACGTGGCTGCTTTCCGCGCTCATCGGTAGGCCGACGGCCTCTTCCAGCGCGCCGGTTTCGATCAGGAACGGAATACGACCTGTCAGCATACCCGGTACGGTTTCCCGGCTGACGACCGACTGGATGCGGAGCTTACCTGCATAACGTTGTTCCAGCGCCTGCATTTGCGGCAAATAGCTGAGATCGGCGGCATAGCGTGCTGCATGGACCAGCACCAGATTATTGAAGCGATCCAGATCTTTCCCTTCTTCCAGAATCGACAGGTACGGGCCAATTGCCGTGCCGGTGGCGAGCATCCACAGCGTGTCGCAATCCGGCACTTCTTCCAGGACAAAGAAACCGGCGGCTTCGCTGACAACCTGAACTTCATCTCCCGGCTTCAGCGCGGCCAGCCGTGGGCTGAGTTTGCCCTCCGGAACTGTCACCAAATAGAATTCAAGATCGGGATTGCTGGGAGCATTAACATAGGAATAGGCGCGCTGCACGCGTTCGCCGTCAACATCAAGGCCCAGTTTGGCAAATTGCCCGGCGGTGAACGGATCAACCGGTGCATGAACGGTGAGGCTAAACAGTGCATCCGTCCAGTTTTGAACTTTTACCACTTTGCCTGTAACCCAGTTTGCCATAGCGTCTCTCCTCTCAATCTTGTTAGCGTATCTTCACCGCGACGAGAGAAGATTTCCAGCCCGAAAAGGCTGGAAAGCTCTATTGATCAAATGTTTTACAGGATGTGCAACTGGATATCCGGGTCTTTGCGATCGAGGTAATGAATCGACTGAATGCGGCGGATGGTACGGGATTTTCCGCGGATCAGCAGCGTTTCGGTGGTCGCCATATTGCCTTTACGGGTGATACCGTCCAGCAGGTCGCCTTTGGTGATCCCGGTCGCGGAGAAAACGACGTTGTCGCTGCGCGCCATATCGTCCAGGCGCAGCACTTTGCCTGCTTCAATGCCCATCGCCTGGCAGCGTTCCAGCTCGTTTTCACCGATGCGGCGGTTCTCTTCGCTGTCGCCTTTAACGTGGTGACGCGCCAGCAAACGACCGTTCATATCGCCGTCCAGCGCGCGAATCACTGCCGCAGAAACAACACCTTCCGGTGCGCCGCCGATGCCGTACATGACGTCTACTTCGCTGTCTGGCATACAGGTCAGAATGGAGGCCGCGACGTCGCCGTCAGGGATGGCGAACACGCGCACGCCCAGTTTCTGTAGCTCAACAATGACATCGTCGTGACGAGGCTTAGCTAAGATGGTGACGGTTAATTCACTCAGCGGTTTGTTCAGCGCGCTGGCGATGTTATGTAGGTTCTCCGCCAGCGGTAGGTTCAGGTCAATAGCGCCTTTTGCACCCGGACCGACAATCAGTTTTTCCATGTACATATCCGGCGCATTCAGGAAGCAGCCCTTATCGCCCACCGCCATGACCGCCAGCGCGTTGGCCTGGCCCATTGCCGTCATGCGGGTACCTTCGATAGGGTCTACGGCGATATCTACCGCATCGCCTTTACCGGTACCAACGCGTTCGCCAATGTACAGCATCGGCGCTTCATCGATTTCACCTTCGCCAATGACAATGGTGCCGTCAATATTGATCAGGTTGAGCATAATGCGCATGGCGTTGACGGCGGCGCCGTCGGCGGTGTTTTTATCACCACGGCCTAACCACTTATAGCCTGCCAGGGCAGCGGCTTCGGTGACGCGCGAAAATTCGATGGCCAGTTCTCGTTTCATAATCCACTCATCTGAATAAAAATTATGCGCAGCGTGGCGAGATGACGTTCGCGCTACGCGTTGGAATAGCGTTCGGTTTCCGGCATCCAGCGCTCAATGAGCGCGATGGCCTGCTGCGGGTAACGTTCATGAATATGGCGCGCGATGCGCTGAACTTCCGGGATCATGGCCTGATCGCGCAGTAAATCGGCGACTTTGAATTCAGCGTTGCCGGTCTGGCGGGTGCCGAGCAGCTCGCCGGGACCGCGTATTTCGAGGTCTTTCTGGGCAATAACGAAGCCGTCGTTGCTATCGCGCAGCACCTGTAACCGCTTCTGCGCGGTTTTTGACAGCGGTGACTTATAGAGCAGCACGCAGTGGGAAGCGACCGCGCCGCGCCCGACGCGCCCTCTAAGCTGGTGCAGCTGCGCCAGCCCCAGGCGCTCCGGGTTTTCGATAATCATCAGACTGGAGTTAGGCACGTCCACGCCGACCTCAATCACCGTGGTGGCGACCAGCAGATGCATTTCGCCTTGTTTGAACGCGCTCATGACCGCCTGCTTCTCGGCGGATTTCATACGCCCATGCACCAGACCGATATTCAGCTCCGGCAGCGCGAGCTTCAGTTCTTCCCAGGTAGCTTCCGCCGCCTGGGCTTCCAGCAGGTCCGACTCTTCAATCAGCGTGCAGACCCAATAGGCCTGACGGCCTTCGTGGGTACAAGCGTTACGCACGCGATCGATAATATCGCTGCGTCGGGTATCGGGAATGGCTACCGTAGTGACCGGCGTACGACCCGGCGGCAGTTCATCGATAACCGAGGTGTCGAGATCGGCATAAGCAGTCATCGCCAGGGTACGAGGAATGGGGGTGGCGGTCATAATTAGCTGGTGCGGGTGAAAACCCTGCTGCTGGCCTTTCTCCCACAGCGCCAGGCGTTGGTGAACGCCGAAACGGTGCTGTTCGTCGATAATCACCAGCGCGAGGCCGTTAAACTGTACCTGCTCCTGAAAGATAGCGTGGGTACCGACAATCATTTGCACCTGTCCGCTGGCGATAGCTTCCTGCTGCGCCAGACGCGCTTTACCTTTTTGTTTCCCGGCCAGCCAGCCAACCTCAATGCCCAGCGGTTCGAACCAATTGCGGAAGTTATTGGCGTGCTGTTCAGCCAGCAGCTCGGTCGGCGCCATCAGCGCGACCTGCTTGCCGTGGGCGATGGCGCGCAGTGCTGCCAGCGCGGCGACCAGGGTTTTACCAGAACCTACATCCCCCTGCACCAGACGCATCATCGGCACGTCCAGCGCCATATCGTGCTCGATTTCCGCCGTCACGCGCGCCTGCGCGCCGGTAGGTGTAAAGGGGAGGGAGGCCAGTAGTTTGTCTTTTAGCGCGTCGTTAGCGCTGAGCGCGAGGGCGTGATAGCGCTGGGCGCCTGCCCGCAGCGCCAGCATGCTGAGATTATGCGCCAGCAGCTCTTCCAGGATTAAGCGCCGCTGGGCCGGGTGTTTACCGCTCTCCAGTTCGCTGAGCTGTAATGACGGTGGCGGGCGATGCAGCGTGCGCAAGGCGTCCGGCAGGCTCATCATCCCCTGGGCCAGCTCCGGCGGCAGTAATTCGGCAATAGCGCAGGTTTCAAGTAGCTCCAGCGCCTGATCGGTGAGCTTACGCAGGGTTGCCTGTTTGATGCCTTCGGTGGTGGGATAAACCGGGGTTAGGGTTTCCTGTAAATCAGGTGTGCTCATGTCGCCCTGAACCCGATATTCCGGGTGGATCATCTCCGCCCCATGTTTACCGCGCTTTGCCTCGCCGTAAGCCAGCACGCGGCGTCCGGTTGCCAGGCTGTTTTTCATCGCCGCGCTGAAGTTAAAAAAGCGCATGGTGAGGATACCGGAGCCGTCGCTTATCTGGCAGGTCATCATCCGGCGACCGCCAAAAGTGATGTTGCAGTTGAGGACTTCGCCTTCAACCGTGGCATAAACACCGGGCAGCAGTTCGCCGATTTGGTACAGGTGGGTGCGGTCTTCGTAACGCAGCGGCAGGTGCAGAAGCAGATCCTGCACCGTGTGCAGGCCAATTTTTGAAAGTCGGCTGCTCTGGGCTGCGCCAACGCCGGTTAGGGTATTAAGGGGGACGGCATCTAACAGGCGACCTTGCATAATTACTTCGCCGCCTGCATGGTGGCCCACCACGCGGCATCGGCTTCGACTTCGCCCTGCTCGTTGACGTGAGGGTATGGCAGCCCTTTGCGTTTCGCGACCCGCGCCAGCACTGGATAGCCGCCTTCAAACAGCAGGCGCTGCTGGTCTTCTTCCGGCAGTATGCTGTTTTCACGCAGGTACATACCGGCATTTTGCCGCTGGCGCTGGGCTTCATAGAGAATCAGCGCTGAGGCAACGGAAACGTTCAGCGACTGCACCATGCCAATCATGGGAATGATGATGTCCTGATCCGCCAGGTCTAACGCTTCCTGAGTAATGCCGGTTTTCTCCTGCCCCATCAGGATACAGGTGGGGCGGGTATAGTCGATTTCACGAAAATCAACGGCTTTACTGGAGAGATGCGTTGCCAGGATTTGCATCCCCTGGCTTTTTAAATGTGTGACCGCATCGCCGATGGTGCTGTGCGTTTTAACCTGTACCCAGCTGTTGCTACCAGCCGCCGCAGAGGCCATGGTGCGCATGCGGCTGCCGGGCCAGATGGCGTGCACTTCATGCACGCCAACGGCATCTGCGGTACGAATCACCGCAGAAACGTTATGAGGCTTGTGGACCTGCTCCATGCAGACCGTCAGGTCAGGTTGACGCCTGGCGAGCATCTCGCAGATACGTGCATAACGCTGTGCATTCATAAGACTAATTTCGGTTACGGGTGACTTTAATCACATCCGGCATGACGCGAATCTTGCGCATGATATTCGCCAGATGCACGCGGTCACGCGCGGTGAGGCGAATAAAGGCGCTGTAAACGCGGCCATCTTTTTCTTCCGTATTCAGGCTTTGAATATTGGAGGACGCGGTGTTGATCGCGGCAGTAAGATTCGCCAGTGCACCCTGGTGGTTGAACATATCCACCTTTATTTCGGTGATAAATTCCTGCGCCGTCTCTTTATCCCACTCGACCGCCATAAACTTCTCCGGCTCTTTCTGATAGCCGCGAATGTTACGACAGGACTCATGGTGGATAACCAGGCCTTTACCAGGGCTGACGTGCGCAATGATCGGGTCGCCAGGAATCGGACGGCAGCACTTGGCGAACGTGATCAGCACGCCATCTGCGCCTTTAATTGGCAGATGGTTATGACCAACAGGCGCTGGCTGTACCGGAACGGCGGTGGCTTCCCCCTGCTGCAGGTTTTTGGCTACCACGACGCTCATGGCGTTGCCGAGGCCGATTTCGGCCAGCAGATCGTCAAGCGTTGCCAGCTTCATGCGCTCAAGTTCGCGCTGAATATTCTCTGGCGGAATTTCGGCCAGCTTACGGCTGCCGCCGAGGGCGTGATTAAGCAGGCGGCGTCCGAGGCTAACGGAGTCGTCGCGCTTGAGGTTTTTCAGCAACTGGCGAATTTTGGCGCGCGCTTTCGAGCTGACAACAAAGTTCAGCCACGCTGCGTTTGGTCGTGCTCCCGGCGCGGTGATAATTTCCACCGTCTGACCGCTGGAGAGCGACTGCGACAGCGGATACGGCTGACGGTCGACGCGTGCGCCGACGCAGGCATGGCCGATATCGGTATGCACCGCGTAGGCGAAATCCACCGGCGTCGCGCCAGCGGGCAGTTCGACAATGCGCCCTTCCGGGGTGAAAACGTAAATCTCATCCGGGAACAGATCGGATTTCACGCTCTCAATGAATTCAAATGAACTACCGGCGCTCTGCTGGAGCTCCAGCAGGCTCTGCATCCAGCGCTGGGCGCGGATTTGCGCCGTGGTGCTGCTCTCGCCGCCGTGCTCTTTATAAGCCCAGTGCGCCGCAACCCCCATTTCCGCCATCTGGTCCATGTCTTCGGTACGAATTTGTACCTCAACCGGGACGCCGTGCGGGCCAATCATCGAGGTGTGCAAAGATTGATAGCCGTTTGCTTTCGGAATGGCAATGTAGTCTTTGACACGCCCAGGACGCGGCTTATAAAGGCTGTGCATCTGGCCAAGCACGCGGTAGCAGGTATCAGAATCATGAACAATCACGCGAAAGGCGTAGATATCCATAATCGAGTGAAAACGCTGCTCTTTAAGCACCATTTTGCAGTAGATGGAGTACAGATGCTTTTCGCGACCGCTAACGCGACAGGGAATGCCTGCTTCCTGCAAACGCCCTTCGATTTCGGAGAGGATCTTTTGAATCATCTCCTTACGGTTACCGCGCGCCGCTTTTACGACCTCTTTAATGACCCGGTAGCGGTTAGGATACAGCGCTTCAAATCCCAGCTCTTCAAGCTCGGTTTTGATGTGATGAATACCTAAACGGTGCGCCAGAGGACTGTAGATTTCCAGCGTTTCGCGGGCGATGCGGCGGCGTTTGTCCGGGCGCAATGAGCCCAGTGTGCGCATGTTATGGGTGCGGTCAGCAAGCTTGATGAGGATGACGCGAATGTCCTGCACCATCGCCATAATCATTTTGCGAAAGTTTTCGGCCTGAGCCTCTTTCTTATCGCGAAACTTAAGTTTATCAAGCTTTGACACCCCCTCTACCAGCTCAGCAACGCTTTTACCAAAAAGCTGTTCCATGTCCTGGTAGGTGGCAGGGGTATCTTCTATCACGTCGTGCAGTAGGGCGGCCATCAGCGTTTCGTGATCGAGTTTCATCTCGGCCAGGATACAGGCTACCGCTACCGGGTGCGTGATGTAGGGTTCACCGCTTGAACGTGCTTGGCCCTCGTGAGCGTCACGTGCAACGAGATAAGCCTGCCGAAGACGTTTAATTTGCTCTTCGGGCAGGTAGTTTTGAATCAGCTGATTCAGGCTTTCAAACAGATACAAGGGCGACCCGCTGTGTGATTAACGACGACCTTCAGCAATAGCGGTAACGGCTTGTAATTCAGCGGCTTCCTGCTCTTGCTGTTCCTGGCGCTCACGAACGTCGAGGATCTTGTTGTTGATCAGACCTTCTTCGATTTCGCGCAGTGCGATAACGGTAGTTTTATCGTTTTCTTCCGGTACCAGCGGATCCTTTCCGCCTACCTGCATCTGACGAGCGCGACGCGCGGCGACCAGTACCAGGTCAAAACGGTTACCAATTTTCTCTACAGCGTCCTGAACAGTTACGCGTGCCATACTTAAAATGCTCCACAGGTGAAGAAGTGACTGGGCATGATACTGAATGTGGGTTCAGTCTGCCAACAGTTTGGTGATTAAAGCGCCATGTCGCTGCTTTTGGCGGCTCATGCGCAGACGTTCGGCGCGAATAATAATTTTCAGATCGCTCAGCGCGGTATCAAAATCATCATTCACAATAAGGTAATCATATTCCGCGTAATGGCTCATTTCTGCAACTGCCTGCGCCATACGTTTCGCGATAACCTCTTCGCTGTCCTGACCGCGGCCACGCAGGCGACGATCAAGTTCATCTTTTGACGGCGGCAGAATAAAAATGCTGCGCGCGCCGGGCATTCTGTTGCGGATTTGCTGCGCGCCCTGCCAGTCGATATCGAGGAAGACGTCGACGCCGGTCGCCAGTACCTGCTCGATAGTTTCGCGCGAGGTGCCGTAATAGTTGCCAAAGACTTCTGCATGTTCAAGAAAAGCGTCTCTGCCAATCATCGTTCTGAATTCATCGTGATCCACAAAGAAATAGTGTTCACCGTGCACTTCACCCGGGCGCGGAGCGCGTGTGGTATGCGAAACAGAAACCTGAGAGTCGTACAACGGTTGGGTTTTTAATAAAGCCTGAATCAGGCTGGATTTACCCGCGCCGCTAGGGGCGGAAACAATATAAAGCGTGCCTTGAGCCATGAGTGTCTTTTGTATGTGGTGGTCGAAATAGAGCTTACATACGAGCCTATTATACACGCCGCCGCCGCGTGACGCAGTCCCTGTCACACTTTTTGCGTTGTTTCTTTCATTTTGCTTGCTGTTTCCCTGATTTCTCCGGGCGTTGCAGAAATAACGAAGAAAACCTGGATACCTCCTCGCAAGGTTAAAAATCACCTATCGCTGACGAAAATAAGCCTGCGGCACAATGCCCTGCGAGAAAACAGGAGGGCATCACGATGCAAAAAGGAGTCTGGGCGCTGGTGCTGTGGATGCTGGTGGGGTACGGGCAGGCAGCCTGCCCCTCGTGGCCTCAAGCCAGGGCCGAACAGGAAATTGAACGTCTGAGTCAGCAAATGAACGAGTGGAAAAATGCTTACTGGCATCAAGGTAATAGTGTGGTCAGCGACGAGGTCTATGACCAGCTTGCGGCGCGGTTAACGTACTGGCAGCGCTGCTTTACCAGCGAAAGCTCCGCGCATGATGAGCTTCCACCGTTAAAAGGCGATGCCAGACATCCGGTTGCGCACACCGGCGTACGTAAACTGGCGGACCAGGCCGATATAGCGCGCTGGATGCGTGGTCAAACCGGACTGTGGGTACAGCCTAAAGTTGATGGCGTAGCGGTCACTCTGATTTATCGACAGGGGTGCCTGTCGCAGGCGATAAGCCGGGGTAATGGTTTGTCTGGTGAGGACTGGACGGCCAGGGTTATGCAGATCCCTTCCGTTCCTAAAGTTTCCGAGGGTGTACTTGCTAATAGCGTATTGCAGGGCGAGCTATTTCTGCTGCAGGAGGGGCATGTGCAAAAACAGATGGGTGGCATGAACACACGGGCAAAGGTTGCCGGCATGATGATGCGGCAGGAGGCTGCAGCGGATCTTAATAAGCTGGGCGTATTTATTTGGGCATGGCCCGATGGCCCGAAGGATATGGAGCAGCGGCTGGCGCTGCTGCAGGAGAGCGGCTTTCTTTACAGCAAGCTTTTTTCACATCCTGTCGCTAATGCACAGCAGGTTGAACAGTGGCGTCAGCGTTGGTTCACCTCACGACTGCCTTTTGCCACCGATGGCATTGTGGTGCGGCGGGGGCTGGAGTCTGCCGGGCGCTTCTGGGCTCCGGGGCAGGGGGATTGGGTAATCGCCTGGAAGTATCCGCCAGCCTCGCGGGTTATGGAGGTTCGCGGTATCAGTTTCAGTATCGGGCGTAGCGGTAAAATCGCCGTGGTAGCGAATCTGGAACCGCAGCACCTGGACGATAAGCGCGTGCAGCGGGTGAGCGTCGGCTCGGTATCCCGCTGGCAAAATCTGGATATCGGTATTGGCGATCAGCTACAAATTAGCCTCGCCGGGCAGGGGATACCGCGAATTGATTCGGTAGTCTGGCGCACGGCTTTACGAAATAAACCCCAGCCGCCTGCGGCGCGTTTCAATGCCTTAACCTGCTATTTCGCTACGCCTGAGTGCGCGGAGCAGTTTCTCTCACGACTGATCTGGCTCTCTTCCCGATCGGTTCTGGATATTGACGGTGTCGGGGAGTCGCTGTGGTGGAGCGTTCACGACGCCCAACGTATTGAGCATCTCTTTTCATGGCTGGCGTTTACGCCAGAGCAACTGCAAACGATCCCGGGAATCTCTGCACAGCGCGGGCAGCAGTTGTGGCACCAGTTTAATCTGGCACGTGAGCATCCCTTTTTGCGCTGGGTACAGGCTATGGGGATACCCATCCCAAAAATAGCGTTTTCAGAGATGGCGAAGGATGACTGGCAGCAGTTACAGGATCGAAACGAAGAGCAGTGGCGACGTTTACCTGGAATTGGGGCAGAAAGGGCGAGGCAGCTAGTGGCGTTTTTACATAACCCGGATGTTGCCGCGCTAGCCGAATGGCTTCGCGGGCAACGAATCTCGGGGTTTTGAAAGAATTAATGTGCGCTATGGTTGTAGTTGAATACCGGCAGCCCTAGCTTCCAGCGTAGCGCCAGCATACGGGCGGTGAAGCCGAACAGCAGGGTGGAGATAACCACCACATCGTGGTTGCTGACGTAATGCTGCAGCGCGATATATAAAATCGCGGCGGCGAAAGAAACGCCCGCATACAGTTCTTTCTGGAATACCAGTGGGATACGCTTGCAGAACATATCGCGCAGTACACCGCCAAAAACGCCGGTCACCACAGCGGCAATGGAGGCAATCACCGGGCCTTCGCCCATATCCAGCGCGATCTGGGCTCCGATGATAGAGAACACGATGAGCCCAAGCGCATCCAGAACCAAAAACAGGCGGCGCAGATGCGGCATCACCGGCGCGGCAATGGTAGTCAGGACCGCGGCGACGGCGACAATAATGACATACTCAGGGTGCTGCACCCAACCCAGCGGATAGTGACCGAGCAGGATATCGCGCACTGAACCGCCGCCGAGAGCCGTCGCGGTTGCAATGATAATGACGCCAAACGTATCCATACGGCGACGTCCGGCCGCCAGCGCGCCGGTCATGGCTTCCGCCGTAATCCCAATCAGATAAAGAATATGAAGCAGCATAAATCCCCCACGGTGATGGCGAGAGGTTAGCGATTTGTGCGCAGGATCACGATTGAAATTTTCTAAAGTGAACGATTTAGACCAGAAAAAACTAATTATATTGTTGTTTGTATGTCCAGTAATTCAGGGTTTATTGGTGGAGTATTGATTTTTATTGATTAGAAAAAATAATGATAAGGGCGTATTTAAGCATCTATATTGATTACGCTATGAATACCAGATGTTTAACTCTCGACCTTTATCCTTTTATTTTCCTCCTTCAAGGCCTGAGAAAATGATCGCAGTAGCTGGTAATAAAAATTATCTGACCCGCCTGATTGCCGTTGTTTTAACGGGAGTGCTGGCCGGTCTGTCAGGCATGGTTCTGGCGATGATTTTACATGCTATTCAGCACCTGGCTTTTGGCTATAGCCTTGAACGAATCATCGGATCGGAGTCATTTTTACAGGGCGTAACGGATTCGTCCTGGCCTCGTCGTATCACGGCGATAATGGCAGGTGGTGCGATAGCTGGATTCGGCTGGTGGCTGCTTGGGCGCTATGGGCGTAAACGGGTTTCAATTGCGGCGGCCGTGGCGGATCCTTCCGTGCCAATGCCTGCGGGAACGACGACGATTCACGCCCTGTTGCAGATAATCACCGTTGCGCTGGGCTCTCCTCTTGGTCGTGAAGTGGCGCCACGGGAAATGGGGGCGCTGGGAGCGGGGCTGGTGGCGCGCAAACTGGGACTGCTGGAAGATGAAACCAGAACGCTGATTGCCTGCGGTGCCGGGGCGGGCCTGGCGGCGGTGTATAACGTCCCTCTGGCCGGGGCGTTGTTTAGCCTGGAGGTGATGCTGCTGTCGTTTAGCTGGGAAAAAACGCTGGCGGCTATCATCACGTCGGCGATTGCTGCATGGACGGCAACGTTGGGGCTGGGCAATGAATCGCAATACTATTTCATTTCTGGCGTGCTTCCGCATTCATTTCTTTGGTGGGCGATTATCGCAAGCCCAATTCTCGGCGTTGCGGCATGGCTTTTTCGCAAAGCAACCGGCACTGCCCGCTCGCACGTTCGAACGAACTGGCAGATGCCGGTTTTCTGCCTGCTGGCATTTTCCCTGCTTGCCGTCCTGAGCCTCTGTTTCCCCCAGCTTCCGGGAAATGGCAAAGGGCCTATGCAGCTGGTTCTCAGCGATGAACTGGGTTTTCCTGGGGCGACGATACTGCTGGTGTTAAAAATGGTCGTCATCCTGGCGGTGCTACGCGGCGGTGCGGAAGGTGGGTTACTAACGCCGGGGCTGGCGGTCGGCGGTCTGAGCAGCCTGCTGCTATGCATGCTCTGGCAGCAGATATTTCCCGGAGGGGATGACAGCAGTTTTGCTCTTGTCGGCGCGGCGGCGTTTCTTGCGGCATCTATGCAGATGCCGCTAACGGCGGTGGCGCTGGTGATGGAATTCACCCATATGGATCACAGCTATCTGGCTCCCACGCTGTTATGTGCGGCGGGGGCATTTTTAACCTGTCGGGTGCTGGATAAAAAGTATTTCTTCTGAGATGTGCTGAAAATAAAAAAGGGCCGGAGTGGTGGCCCTTAATGTTGGTAGAACCCGATGTTACTCGATTGAATCTGAATGTTGAGTGAGTGATTATGTGTATTGATTTTATTATATTTTTATTAATCTTTCTTTTCGTTAAGTACACGCTTAAATACACGATAAATAAAAGTGTCCAATGAGTTGGGCGAAATTGTCCATCAGTTCTTGTTAAGATCGGTTCAGTAAGATGTACTAATAAGTGCAGGTTGGTGGCATTTACACTTCGCAACTTTAAGAGAAGGTTCGATAAGGCCGCCTTTTTCCCATTCGGTATGAAAATGTTGGAAAGAGCCTCCACATTTGCCAATGTGAGACGCTCCAAATATACGGTCGTGGAAAGCGATAACGTCTTGAGTACTGACCTAAATCATCGGTTTGTCAGCGCCTCTATAGTATGACCATGAGGTTGCATAATCATATCGAATTCAGCCTTACTGATAACCACTGCTGAGCTACCGTCTTGGCGGGGGATTTCAATCGGTTCCCTCTGAGTGGCGGTATCCAATACTTCTGAGATTTTTGTACGTGTCTGAGTTGAGGTGTATGTACACATAGCATATCTCCTGCAATGTACATTTTGATTTAAATATAAAAATAAATATTAATCATATATTTACAAATTAATTGACATAATGCCTTGGTGGTTACTTTTCCTTGAATACTTGACAAATCAAAAAAAACGCAAGATTATTGTCATGTATTTCACCAAATCCCCATTAAGGGCTACGTAACTCTACGCATGAGGTCTTTTTTGCAATGAAGCAACCTTGGGAGCTAAACCCAGCTCTGACAATAGAGCGACTTAAACAACTTGCATCCCTGATTCGAAATGTCAGGGATGATGTGATTGATTTACATAATGAAGAACTCGGTGATTCTGCTCGTTCAACTGGGTTGAGGGCCTATGAATGTTGCCGAACGAGAATAATTCGGGCCGCAACTCAACATGAAGAGTGGCCCTGGCTTGGCATAGTGAAAGACGATGGAAAATTTACCTTTTCTATCGATTCTGTGCCAGTGCGTTTGTACCGGGGAGGTCCTAATCGTCCGGAAGAGCGCAGGCTGATACCTTGCGTAGAAGCGCTGAGTCAGATGAGTTTATTGCCTGTTGAAGTAGGCGACGCTGTATCTGTCATTTGGTTTTTTGCTGTTGAAGTTGATGATTTCCGCTATGTTGAGCGTGTAACCTTTACTGGCTTTTTAGAAGGCGTGCAGGTTTCATGCTGGGAAATTCCGCTGGATGAAAGAGTTCCTGCTTTCAGTTCCATTGATACCGAGTTACCTGAGCCAGTCAAAACTCAAAAAGCATCAATCTCTGTTAAAAGGAAAGACAAAAAGGCCGAGAATGATGACCCGAATAATGGTTAGTAAGTTATGGCTATAGAATTTTATGGCGAGCGGCTTCGTCTCGCCCGTTTATTAAAAGGGTACACGCTGCAAGAGCTGGGTGATGCAGTTTTTGTTACCCGGCAAAGTATACACCAGTACGAAAGTGACGTCCGGGCACCCGCTAATGATGTACGTAATGCACTGGCTGAGTTTCTTCAGGTATCCACTGACTTTTTTGGGATGCCTCTTTCTGGTGACGTTAAGCCGGAGCAATGCCATTTTCGTAAGAGACAAACAACACCTGCTGGTGTTAAAGAGCGGGTCCAGGCATACAGTACTATTCTTGAGCAGCTCGTTGCTGAGTTGCATGAACACTTGGATATGCCCGAGAACGGTTTTAATTTGATTGATAATAGTAAGATTGTAGAATTAACACCGCCATTGATAGAAAAGATTGCTGAGGGAGCCCGTATTCGTTGGGGGTTAACACCTGATGCTCCTATAGATAATATGGTAAATGTTGTTGAAAATCAGGGAGCAATTGTTACCTGTTTTGATGGCGTGTCTGAAAAAGTCGATGCTTTATCTGTTAATAGAAAGTTTCCTATAATAATTCGCAATACTGCGAAGGAGAGTGCATGCCGAATGCGTTTTGATTTGGCCCACGAATGTGGGCATTTAATAATGCATGATGGTATTGAGACTGGGTGTAAAAAGACAGAGAGAGAGGCTGATGCCTTTGCTAGTGCTTTCTTATTCCCTCGTAAGTCTTTTGCCAGAGAGTTTCCTGCGTGCTTAGGTATTGGCGGGATGATTGACTGGAAGAAAGTGTATGCTTTAAAAACTCGATGGAAAGTTAGTGCTAAAGCCATTATTTATAGGGCACATTTCCTGGGTTTTATTAACGCTCAGCAATATAGAAGTGCTAATGTTTGGTTCAGTCAAACAAGACAAACAAAAAAAGAAAAATTGGACGATAAAATTCCTTTAGAAGAGCCTCATGTTCTTGAAGGGAGTTTGAAAGTTTTGAAAGAGCACTTAGGTATATCTTTCGATATGTTAGCTGAAAAGATTAAGGTTAGACCTGAGTTATTAGCAGATATATCAGGTATCAAATACGTACCTGTTATTGATGATGGCTATGACGAAATTGTTGTTCCTTTTAAATTTTGACTTTCCATCTTTGTGTATGACTATGGCCCTTAATATTTAAGGGCCTAAAGTTATTCATTCTGAACAGTAAATAATTGGAATTGCATTTGCTTCTTTTACTGCATGAGAAAATGAAGATAATATCCATAGTAGTTGAGTAATGTGACCATTAACCTTCTCACCCCGTGATATTTTATCAAACTCATCTTTTATTGCATTTTTTGATATAAAAGAACAGCTCAGAATGCATTTTCGATGCAATTTAAAATCTTTTAGAATATTGGACATATATCCATCAAGATTATTTATGTTGCCTTTTCTGATCCTTTTTATATTTGTTTCACCTTTAGTGGATTTGTATTTTTCTGCGAATTTACCACCGGATTTTTTCATAAAGTCAGCTTTGCTAAAGTTCATGTATCCTAAGTTTTTTACGGCCTGACCAACAACATCATGTAAGTTACTGGCAGAAGTACTCACCGGTCCATGCTTTGAATGTATGAAATTAATACATGAATCGCCTTTATTAAAGGTGATATGGTCTGCCCATTCATTGCCTAAATCATCGCAAAAAATATAGTCATCATTTTTATGTGTCTTCTCAACTAGACTAAACATTGATTCTTTGGAAAAATTAACGCTGGTTTTCCTAAAAATACCTTTTTCGCTAGTTACTGAATCCATATTTTTTACGGGTTTTAACATATCTAATATGCTATTTATTTCTGCGACACCAGAGTCGTCTTGAAAACAGTTACCAATAAAATACATATAACGGGGATCATCAAAAGTGATACTATAAAATCCATTTTTAATTATATAACTTTGTAGCGTGACATCACTTCCTGATACATTTACTTTCAATGTCCTCAGGAATGATGAGTCGAAAGTCAAAGTTTTATTATTTACTCTTATAAATGCTCGGCCAAATTTAGTGCTTATTTTCCCTTCTGAGTCAACTGAATAAACCCTTTCGAGATGCTTTATTAACCTCTCTAATTCCTTTGTTTTTATCTCAACGTCTACTCCTTTTTTGTTTTCATATTTAATGCTAATATCATCTTCAATGAGTTGGTCATATAACGATGAACTTTCAATTAAAATTGCATTTGGTTTTGTGTGTTCAAGAACTTCATGGAGTTTCTTTTGTTTCGCGAATGCATCTAGGAAATCCTTTTCTCCACCACCATCTTTTATTAGAGATAGTTGATTGTAGACCCAGAGAGCTATGTTATCAAAGTTGATTCTATGAGATGACTCGACTAAACGTCCGGTACCTGAGATAGTTTTTACAGTTGATCCTTGTCTAAACTTCAAGAATAGTGGTATTGATCTTCCGGCAGCATGAGTCGAAAATGTGCCCTTTAAGTCCGGAGCTTCATAAGATCGCTGTCTTATTGCTTTATCCGATACCGTCATGTTTCTTAGAGATATTCTTTGGAAAGAAACATCGGAATCATTGAAAGTCTCAGCTATCATCGTGTTGGTAATCAGATCGAAATTTTTCTCAACTTTCTCAGATATATTAGAGCAACTTTTTTTAATTATGCCAATGTGGTTCTCGAATTCGAAGATAATAATAAATGCATGAATCCTGTCATATAAACCAAGCTCGCCTTCATTTTTCCCAATGAAGTAAACTGGCCTGATTGTGGGGAATATTCTAACTGAATATAAGTAAGGAATATCTTTATCAATTAATTGCTTTTGAATTCTGAATTCATCTAATATATGTGATGATTCGGGGTCAATATTATCATCCGATGCATTCAATATATCACGGATAAATAAATCATCTATCGGGGGTAGAGGTTCATCACCCTTGGAGATATAAAATTGCGCATTTTTGGTTAGCTCTAACTTCTCAAGCATCATAGTATCCTTCAGAGGTAGAAATACAGAATATATTCGAGAAATAGTTCAACAGCGATAATCTACTTGATTAAAAAAAATTAATCAATTCATCATGTATTTATCCCTCACATTGATATCACTGATTTTACTAATGTGCCTCGTTTTTTAGCACAATGCGCAGATACGGGTGTTTCCAGTCATCATCAAACAGTTTGTTCAGGCTGATAAAACCGTCATGCTCCAGTGCGCATACTCCACCATGGCTGGCGACAAAATCGTAGACGGCACGACTTTCCAGCCCCTGCAACATATGGGCGAGCAGTTTCCGGCGCATCTGTCCTGTCTGCCATTTTTCCACCTTCCGGACATCCTTCCATGTACAGTTAAAGTTCTGCCCCACCGCATTTTTGACGCAAAGCCCGTAGCGGTTGGTTTTACCGGATGACAGATAGTCATCAATAAGACGCTTAAGGTTTTCCCTGAGTGGTTCCATTAGCTTTTTCCAGCGTTTTAGCACCCTCCCGGCCTCATCAACTCCCAGTTGTTTGTTCAGACGTTTTCTGGTCACACTTTTAAATGACAGGCTGACAGAGCCGGCGCTGAAAATGGTCGAAAAACGGAAAGTCTTAACCTCATCTTCATCAACACCCAGTTTTTTACTGATATAACTGGTTTCAAGGCGTTTCAGATTTTTGGGCGACACGCCAATGCGCACAAGCTCATGCCGCAGGATCTCCAGTTGGCTGCTTTTAATGTCGTAGTTATAACCCTGCGCCAGACATGCCCATTTCATGTCTTTTGGCAGATACTGAAATCCTTTACCCACCTCAAACGAACGCCCACCCAGACGGGCGGTTTTGTACGATTGGGGATAAGCCACAATCAGTGGACTAATGCTGATGACTTTTACCCCCATATCGCAGATATGGCTGATAAAATTGTGGTAGTATCCCATGTTGATAGGCGTGGGATACGCGTTGCAGTAATCCCTCAGGGCATCAAGGTTGATATGCAGGTAATTAAGCTGCCCGTAGACCTGCTTAACACGCTCCCTGAATGCCGTATCCGGGATTTTACGTTTTGATACCTGGTGGCAAACGGTGGGCTTCTGGATGGATGCCTGCGCAATCATCTCCTCCAGTGTCAGCGGTTTCTGGCGTTTACCATAAAGGTCGGTCAGATAACTGTAACGATCCGTTCGTCGCAGATATTCCTGGCGATCGCCAGGAAACAAAGATTTCAGCAGTCGTTTTGATAAAGCAAATTCGCGGCATTTGTGTTTGATGGGATCATGGCTGATGATTTTGATAAGTCCCACCGCTTCAAGTTTTTCCAGTGCCCTTTCAAAGGGAAGCTCGCGTGACTGATTAAATACCGCAGGAGCCACTTCCTCACCCAGTGAATATGGGAAAGGAACAGAACAAGTCCATTCGTCGTCACCTTTAAAGCGAGCTTTTTTGCGAGTATTCTTACTGGCGGTTGCACTGCATATAATATGCTGTATAAGGATAGCTATTGATATGTAATAAGTGGGTTTACATCTCCCGTCGCAATTATTATCAAAAGGAACACTGAAAATGGTTTTCCTGAATCTTTTGAGCGTTCTTTCTGTTACAAGGATATTGTTTTTTGTGCAATAGGCTTTCATTTCATTGTGCTCCAGTCATTATTTTAACGCTGTTTTACAGCCAATCTTTTTGCACAATGAATTACGAATACGCATAAAAATCATATTCGCTAGCCCCAATTTTTTATGGGCTAAATTAAAAATACAGAATCAGTAAAAATATGTATCAGGAGATAAGGGATATCTGTAGAGGAGTGTCCGTGGTGAATTCGTGAGATTAGCTAATACTGGTGTCCCCATACTATAGCCATACAGCGCATATGGCCTGAGTGGAGGCTTGCCTCAGGCATCTGCCTGTCACCATCTCCATCTGATACATTTTTTTTGGCTATGGCATGTAGCGGCTTCCCTGCCATTCTGCCAGTGGAGCAATATTTTTCCGTTTTATCGTTTTTTTGATTATCATCTGAACTAATACCTGGCTGCATTCGGCTTCCTCTGCAATAGCCGTGTGAATAAATTGCCAGGGGGCATCTGTTGTACAGAGTAAAAGCAGTTAACCTACTAATACAGCCTCATGTCTGAGGAACACAAAATATCCTGTCAGACATGACGGCGTGAAGGATTCTGGGGCAAGGGAAACAGAACATGGCGCGGATAGAAAACCACAAATACAGCATTGAGGAAGCTTTCAGGGAATGTTTCTACATAGTCCCGGACTACCAGCGTGAGTATGTCTGGACGGAAAAGGAAGTGCGGCAGTTACTGGAAGACATCGGCGAACAAATTGATGCTGGTAGCACGCGGGAATACTTCATTGGTACCGTACTGGTATCGCCGACCGACCAGAAGAACCACTACGAGGTCATAGATGGTCAGCAACGGCTGACTACATTCTTCCTGTTGTTGTGTGCACTCAGGCATATGTTTCAGGGGGAGCCACAACGGCAAATGATTTCCGGGCTGGTTTCGACCAGCTATGTGGACAGTGGCGGCGAGGTCCGTACCAACCTCAAGCTTGAACCTCGTTATGAGAATGCGGGTGAGGTGATGGACAGGCTGGTTGAACTGGATGCCGATCCACAGACCGTGCGGGCAGGTATTCAGTCTGCTGGCATTACCAGCTTTGGGTCGCTGGAAAATCTGGTCAGTGCCTACAGCACGCTATATCACTACCTGAAGGACAACTACGATGATATCAGCAGGTTAAAGAAGTACTGGGGCTATCTTGCCAATAATGTGGTGTTCATCCAGATATCAACCGACGTCAGTAGCGCACTGAAGATTTTCGAAACAATCAACGAGCGTGGCGTGGGCCTGAACCCAATGGACTTGCTCAAGAATCTGCTGTTCACGCAGGTTGAACCGTCTGAGTTCACTAAGCTTAAGGACGAGTGGAAGAAGATCACCAAACCTCTGGAAAAGAGGAAGGAAAAACCACTTCGCTTCCTCCGTTATTTCCTGATGGCTAACTACATAATCAGGAACGATCGCAATGACTCCGTGGTACGCGAGGACGAAATTTACGATTGGTTCGTATCCAAAGATAACACAGCTCTGTGTAATTACGCAGGTAAGCCCTTTGAATTTGTCCGCAAGGTGATCCGCAACGTTGAGTACTACCTAAACTTCGCAATGGGACTGGGAAATGACGGAACCCCCAGTGTGGCGATGGATAATCTCAGGCGGCTGGCCGGTGGTGCATTTAGCCTGCATTATGTATTACTGCTTGCGGCGGCTGGTTTCCCCAGGACGTTGTTTGAACATTTTGTGGCACAACTGGAGAGCTTTCTCTTCTACTACATATTCACCCGGACTCCGACCAAGGATCTGGAACGCAGTTTCTCCCTGTGGGCCGACGAGTTGCGCACGATTGCGGAGACTACTGACCCGGTAAAACAGAAAATTCAGCTCAACACATTTATCGTTGATCGTTTTGAGAAGAATATGGCGGGTAAGTATCAAGAACTGGCCGATGCCCTGAAACGCTTTACCTTATATTCAATGCAACAGTACAGGACACGTTACCTGCTGGCAAGACTTACACAGCACGTTGAAATGGCCTTTAGTGGGGTGAAAGTACCGGGCAGCCTTGAGCCATTCACTAGACTGGAAATCGAACACATCCTGCCTGACAGGCCAGAGGCAGATCTCCGTGCCAGATGGACCGAAGAGAATCCCGGGATAGCCTATGACGATTATAAGAATCGACTGGGAAACCTGACCTTGTTGGAGAAGCCCATCAACATTGTTGCAGGCAATGACTTTTACACGGCCAAGCAAGTTGAATACAGCAAGAGCGGAAACTACCTGACCCGTAGCCTTGTGACACTGACTCAGGTTGGACTAAATACGTCCGTATCACGGATTAACTCAAAACTGGAAGCGTTTCCGGAATGGAATGCAGCAACCATCGAGAAGCGACACACAATGCTTATCGCTTTGGCGCAGGAGGTCTGGAAGACGCACCCTGTTGATGCCTGATGAGTAAGTAGGGTGATTATTTCTGAGGAATAATTTCATTGTTCATTTAGGAAAAAAATTGTCTGCATCAGGTTTCAAAATAGTATCTGAATCGATCATGAGCAGCGGCGTCCCTGCCGCTGTGTAGCCTGAAAGGCTTATTTCCCGCGTGATTTAAGCCATTTCTGGCGATGTTTGAGTTCCCAGTGTTGCGGCTGCGACAGAATACCCAGCGTATCCAGTACCAGCGGTAACCGATCCCAGATGGCCTCTGCATTAAACAGAGGCACACGGTACTTTTTCATACGCTGATCCACGCGTTTATTTGCGGCTTCCTTGGTTGTGCTAACGGCCTTACCGTTCAGTTTGCTGGCAGGCTTAAATTTCGCGCGGGCAGCCGGAACGGGCATTTCTCCCAGCAGCCTTACGAAATCAGGGTCCAGCCCCTTATCCTCCAGCATATCCCGACGATAAATTACCAGACGGGATACCAGATTGGTCATATGCGACAGATTGCGCAGCATCAGCTTCTGTTTACCCGGTGAAAAACGCAGCTCCAGACGCAGGAAATGCTCAAGCTGGCTCTCCTCCAGCGTCAGTAATGCCGCAGCATAACGCTCATCCACACTGAGAGACGGCGCATTAACCTTGGCATAGACGGAGGCAACCAACGTGCTTGAACCCAGCCGCAGCCCTTCTTCTGGGCCGTGCAGGTCATAGTATTCACCCCCATGCATTTTTTTAAGGCCGATCAGATAGTCATGAAACTGCATCCCCACCACATCCAGCGCGTAATGGATGGTTGTCAGCCATGCGCTACGCAGCCCCCGGTACAGGTATTTTCCGAGGCGTCCCTTGCGTCCCAGCCACAGGAACAGTTCAGTGATCTGCATGGCTGTGTAATGCTGTGGGCTGAATTCCATACGCATCACGCCACGAATCTTACTTGTGGGCGAAAAGTAGATCATCATCAGCACTGGATGTGCAGAGCATTTATCAGCAAGCCGGATCTCAACCACAGAGCGGTAGAGCCCCTCACATTCTTTCTTACCCGCAGGGCGGCATTTGATGAGATAACCGCTGCCTGATTTCAGGGTATTCAGACGTTCAATCAGCACTTTATTTTGTTCACTGCCAAGATCTGTTACCCACGACATTTTATCAATGTGGGCGTAACAGAGATTTCCGGTGCTATTTCGCATCAGGCGAACTGCATTTTTCAGACTGTCCACGCGTTTACTGTCGTACGTATATTTCATTGTCTGCTCCCGGCTTGTTTAAGCCAGCAACGGGTAATAGCAGTCCCCCCGGGTATATACGGGATCTCGCTGCTATTACCTCTGATTAATGAGCTACCAGTTATAGTCGGTAGGTTGGGGGCTATATGAGGCTTATAGATGCGCGTGATTTACTTCACGCGCTCACGGTTGCTTATCCAGTTGTCGATATCTGAAGAGAGCCAGCCAACAGCACGACCTTCCTGACCAGTCAACTTTATGCCCGTAGGGAACAGATCTTTTGCGATTAGGCGGTACAGGGAGGCGTTTGAGATCCCGATACGTTGCAGTACTTCTTTTTTGCGGAGAATTCGTTCTTGATACATAGCAGTGTTCCTTGCTTCGTTTGTGGAACACGGCATTTACAACGCGATTTCAGCTATTTTTTTCCTCAAAACCGGGTAGCAGCATGCGTTACTGGATGAATTGATGAAAAAACGGCAAATTGAAGAGAAAATGGCGATTGAGTATGATGACGCCTCATTGTTCAAAATTAAACCAATGAAGTGCGCTGTATGAAAAACAACCGAATCAGAAAAAGTGACAAACGTGATGCCGAATGGCACAGGAACGTCTATGACAGGAATAAAGAATTTAATGTGTTCCAGAAAGAGTTCTATCTCGGCGATAACACGCTAAAGAAAATGGCCGTGATGTATCGGGAATTTTTTGGTCAGACAATGAATCTATCCAACGTTGACAGACACAAGGCCAGCGAGATTGTCAGTTTCTGTATCAATCATTGCTTCAATGAATTCTTCTGCAAACAAGGCAGTGAATCTGTGGAACATGATTTACCAGTAAGAATCGAAACAGCTTTCACACCGGATGGCAGAGAGCTTTATGACAAATATCAGTATGCAAAAGGCTATTTTGATCGGCTGATGACGGGTGATAGTGATAAAGAGAAAATCAGATCTGTTGCCGAAAAATTAAACAAAGCTGAAATCCCGCCATTAGGTCTTGTCAGATTTAACGGGGCCAGGAGCTGGACGCCGGATATGGTTGAATGGTTGTTAGACACCGCTAATCTTAATAAAGTTATCGGGACCTATAATCATACATCGAAAGACGCAGAATTTTAAAATCGCAGAGCCGACGAAGCACAGGTTAGTGTTGCCGCTGAACGCCTGTCATACAGCGCTGTCGTGCTGATATCGCTGTGTCCGGCAAGCTGGCGTACAATATTGAGATCGGCTCCCTGCTCCAGCAGCCGGGTGATAAACGTGCGGCGCAGGTCATGGGGCGTGAACGGGCTGATTTGTGCGGTTTCCTGTAGCTGGCGCAGTATTCTCGCCAGTCCTGCGGTGGTGAGCGTCTGGCCTGTAACGCTCCCGCTGCGGTGAATACGACAGAACAGGCTGTCATGGTCAGCGCTGACCTTTATCCATGCCGCCAACGCCCTCCCGACTGGTGAAGCCACCACGACAACACGTTTCTTGCGTCCCTTACCCTGCCGGACAGTCAGCGTCCGGGTGGCAACGTCATAATCGCGGGCCTCCAGCGCCACCAGTTCCCCCGCCCGTAGTCCGGCTCCGCACAGCGTCAGCAGTAGCGCCCGGTCGCGTTTCTGGCGGGATTTGTGAGGATGGGTTTTTGTGGCGTCCAGTAACAGCCGTACTTCCTCGTGACTCAGGGCGCGTCCTGCTGATTCGCTGTCGCCCCTGACGCCTTTCACTGCCTTGATACGCGCCAGCGCGTCCGCATCCATCTGTCCGAGATTAAACGCCGTCTGCGCCACACCTTTCAGCGCTGCCAGTACCATGTTGACGGTCGCCACAGCATAGCCCTGCTCCGCCAGTGTGGCGCGGATTGTCGCCACATGGACATAACGCAGTGCTGACCAGTCATGGCTGTCTGCGGTGGCGTTGTACCGGAGTATGGTGGCGCTGAGGTTCAGCAGGGAGCGCATACTGCGCCGTCCTGTCGGGGCCAGCCCGTCCAGCCAGACGCCAGCGGGGTTGATGGTGATGTGTGATGATGTTCTGCGTTGCTGCGGCATACAGCCTCCATTAATGCACATTAACCAAAGTCAGCGTGTGCCCTACAGCAGCCCGCGCTCCGCCATCGAGACCGTATGGTCCCCGGCAACGATAAAGTGGTCCGGGATACGGACATCAATCAGCGCCATCGCCTGCTGTAAGCGCCGGGTCAGCGCAATATCGGCCTCACTGGCTTCCGGATGCCCTGACGGGTGGTTATGTACCAGGATCACGGCGGCGGCGTTGTGTTGCGGCGCCAGCTTCACCACTTCGCGGGGGTAAACGGCGGTCTGGTTCAGCGTGCCATAAAACAGTTCACGCCACAGCAGTACCCGGTTGCGGTTATCCAGCAGCAGTACGCCAAACACCTCCTGCTCGCGCAGTGCCAGTGTGAACAGCAGAAAGTCGCGAACCTCGTCCGGGGATGTCAGTGTCCTGCCACGTCTGACGGTGGCGCTGAGCAGCTTCCGCGCCTGTTCAATCAGCAAACGCTCACCCGTGGTCATGGTCTGATGCCCCCCGTTCGATAAAGTAGATGGCCTGACGGTAAAGCTGGTGTTTGCCGCGCTCCTCTCGCAGGGACCAGCGGCTGCGATGAATGCGTCTGTAGGTGTAGCTGTCGAAAAAGTACAGCCACTCGCTGTCCATATGACTGACCACGGTCCAGTGGTACTGGTCTCCCAGCAGTACAACCCTGTCGGGGTGCTGGTCGAGCCACTGTTGGCACTGCGTGAGGATATGACGGGTGGTGAGTTTCGGGATGTCCGTGAAGGGTTTACTGAATGTGAAGGGCCAGCGCCGTTCGCAGCGGGTCCGGAGGAAGCCCAGCAGCGCGTCAAGCTGGTCAGGTTCAGTGCCGGTGGTCAGGCAGACGGTAATGTCATATTCCTGGCTGAACCAGTGAACCATCGCCCGGAACAGGGGCTTTCGTCTGAGGCGCGGGTGGAGCCAGCTCAGGGCATTCACCACACTGTACAACCCGCAAAGGGTGTCGAGGTCTCCCTGCACGGCAGGCCGCAGGGTGTTACTGTCTTGCTGTTTCATATACTGAGCCATTTATTGTTGATGGTTAACGGCCCATGACGTCATGAGTACTTTTTATTACTGCGCGCGTGGTCTGACTGCTGTGATTATCAGCGTTCCTGCTGAACGGTGACCGTGTAAATCTTCATCCGGCAGTAGCGGATAAAGTTGCGCTGCCACAGCTCGAACAGCGCCCCACCTTCTTCGGTATCGGTGTCACCCATAAGGATGTGCCATATGTAGCGCTGGCTCCAGCAGATATCGAATTCCTTCTCCAGCTCCGGCCACGGGTGACCCATATAGCTGAAATCGGTCACGTAGTCGAAATACCAGCCATCAGCATGACGGGTGAGACGGATTTCCACCGGATGGAAGCCACCGGATTCGGCGGAATATTTCGGGTCGCGGAAATTCAGGGTAACAGCAGGAGGAATAAGCGGTGGCGGGGGTAAGTATTCAGTTATTATTTTTATAAAGGCCCGGCTGACGGGTAAGTGCAGCCCTGACTGATGAACAGTCATATTCTCTTTCATGATGAACTCCGTTTATTGATGACGGATATATGGCACCGGGTGATGCATATTTACGGTGAAAATGGTCGCCTTTTATATGGCAATATTTTCTGACTGAGCAGCTATGACAGCTACAGAAATAACGTCATTTCCCGGCCGGTAAATATATACAGCCGTTATTCATTCTGTAATGACTTGCTGGTTTTGGTGAATCGTGGACATCAGCAATCCTCCCGAAAAAAGGATAATAAGGACGGTGGGTGATATATGGTGTCATGCCATGATATGTTGACACACAAAACATACGCGTGTCAGCACAGTCAGTATAGCAAAATGGCATGCGCAAAGCAATGCCATTTTGATAATAAAATCATTGCATTCAGTATCTTACGAAAATCTGGCTATTTTTGAGTGGCTGATGACTGCCCCTGTTCAAGGTCTTCTGCCACCTGCTCCAGCGCCAGTTTCAGCATCCGGTCGCGTGAAACCGGGGACATGGTGCGAAACAGCTGTATCCACAGGCTGAGTTTGTCATCCGACGGCAGCTTAACAGCCTCTCTCTCACTTTTCAGGGACATCCCTGCCGCACTGATGTGATAGACAAATCCTTTCCCGCGCGTACGTTTGCGTCTGATTTCAGGGTGTAATTCAGCCAGCTTTTCCAGGCGCAGGCGTACCCCCTTCGCCGTGCCGGGCATACCTTCGATTTCAGCTTTGGCGAACTGTTCGGCCGTCAGCCAGTCTTTTTCGTCTTCACTTCCGGTACGTACCCTGCCGGAAGGATTTTGTGCATCTTTGACCATAAAATATTTCACCAGATATCAACGTATTAAAAGAAAGCGCACAAATTCCAATAAAAGGAACTTGATAACTACCTTTTGTTCGCTTTTAATATCTATGTACTAAGTGTGTGGAATGACGACGATGACTAACTCATCAGCTTCGCAGAAAAAACGAAGTAAGGGAAGTGCGCAGGACTGGCACCGGGCTGATATTGTGGCCGCCCTGCACAAGCGCGGCATCACGCTGGCCGGGTTGTCCCGTGCCCACGGACTCGCTGCACGAACCCTCAGCAATGCCATGGAGCGCCACTATCCACGGGCAGAACGGCTGATAGCACAGGCGCTGGATATGCGCCCGGAGGACATCTGGCCGCAGCGTTACCGGAACAAAAAAACAGGCGGGGAAAAGGAATGAGTGTAAGCGTCAGCGAGGTGGTGAACAGTTTCAGTTATCTCTATGCATCGCTGTGGCGGAAGGAATTCACCAAAACATTGCGCCCCGGCGAATACAGCGAAAGGGAACTTTTACCCCTGCTCAGATTCTATCTTTTAGGCCGGTTCGGCGATAAGGTGTCGCCGGAGGTGCCGGGGATATTGCCGGGTGCCCTGCGGGGTTCCGGGCGTCTGGATTTTTTGATTGGTGACGTGGCGGTGGAGTTTGCTGTCAGACGACGATATGACCGGGCCTGCACACTGCGTCCGGAATATCAGGCGACAGAAGTTAAAAAACTTCTGAAATACAACGGGAAAGGGGTTCTGATACTGTTTGACTTATCCTGCTCGCCGCTGACGCTTTCTGTTATCCGGGAGTACAGGTCTTTACCTGCTATGGGTAATCACATCAAAACCTCGTTTCATGTCGCCTATTTTTACCGTAACGAAAACGGCGAAACAGACCACATTCGCCGCCACGTGCGTATATTCAGAAAATAAAGCGGGGATGACTATGAGTACCATGCAGTTCGAAGGGCAATGCGTTTTTAACGAAGGTGACTCTTTCATATTTAATACATTCCGCATCACCGAACGCGGAGATATTCTGGTTGAGATATCCGGTGACAGTATTACTGACCGCTATGCACTGACCTGTCGGCTACAAAAAGAAAATGGCAGATACAGTGGCTGTGGTGTGATTGAATATTCAGGAAATAAAAGTATACGGACAGACACGGTCTTTCTGTCGATACAGGAAAGTGATATATCGTTCAGTGACGATATCTGCATGATTAAACGAGGCCAGTGGGAATTAAAAACCCCGGACGGAAGTGAGATATATTATTTCAGCGGCGAACTTGAGCGAATAATGGCTGACTGATACCGGTAAAAATCGCAACAGGAACACATTACCGTACATACTGAGATACTGTTTACAGGGGAATATATGAAAATCCTTATCCCGGCTGTGCTTTTTGTTTCCACGGCTGTATCAGCCAAATGCTTAAATCATGACCCGGCATTTCCGGGTTCCTATCTCGGGGGGATGGAAAACGCGATGGTTGTGGCCCCGACTGAAAGCGGGTATGTGGGGATGCCGATGACAGATTATGTCTGTAGCCAGTATTATATACTCAACAATCCGGTTGTCCGCATCAATGTGCGTGGCGGAAATACCAGACTGCGTAATCAGGTAGTAACCATCGATATCATGGGCAGGTATATGAATTCAGGAAACCCTGCTTTTATCAGGCTCGCACGCATCAGTCAGACACAATTTCAGCCATTACAGAGTGACAGTGAGAATTTCACACCGGCCTCTGACCTGGAAAGAGTGAAGGAGCTGGTTTCTGACCTGCAGACATCCGGGTACAGTTACGTGGACTCCACATTTATGAATCCCGGCAACACCTGGTAATATACCCTGTATTATCATGCCAGAAATCATATCCGTTACTGTAACTACAGGATTACGCGCGTAACTCTGTAATGATGATATTTTATTGTTTTAGCCGTGAACGGAACTATTCGCTCATTAAATAATAAGTAGGACTGATTTATAGTCCAGCCAATAAAGAGACGCCAGCACCGGGGATGTCATGCATAATAAGAAAAGCCAATATAAACACCAGTCTTCTTTCTGGATGTATTTAAAAAGCCATGGGTGTTGCCGTATTAAGTGCGGTAAGTTTACCGATGTATATGGTGATATAAGTTTCAACACAGAAGCAGGCAGAAGGCTGCGAATTCCTGCCAGTGTTAATTTTCATGGACAGGTCAGAATCACGCAGACTAACAAATTATCGCCGAACATCACCTTCTTCAATGAATTTCACGTCTTACCTCTCGCCATTGGTACAATTGATACTCACAAAACTCCTCACCTCCGTATTCCGGAAAGTACACGATTCATGTCCGGTGTTTTTCTGAATACGTTTCACGGGAGATGGCCGGAAAGCATCCATACCATTAAAGGTCATTTTTTCTGGACATACTCGTATATCAGGAAACTGCCGGAAGTATTTTCTGTTCATGGGGATATGAACCTCAGTGGTTCGGAAATTAAACAGTTGCCGAAAGAACTGACAGTGTCGGGGGATGCCATCATGCCCGGAATACAAACCAGAAGACTGCCTGACAGAATGAATCTGAGCCAGTCCCTGAGACTGTCATTTTCAACACTGGAAGCATTGCCTGCGAGACTGCGCATTCCGGGTGACCTCAGTATTAAAAATACCCGAATCAGCCAGCTTCCTGATGGTCTCTGTGTTGGCAGAAACCTGAACATTGCAGGGACATCAATCAGCCTTATTCCTGAAAAAGGATTTATCGGTGGTGAAATCAGCTGTGATTAAGCAAATGAAAATCCGTGAATACTGGGATGGGAAATATGTAATGATTACTATGGTTTTTATGAATTAAATCACGGTTAATAGGAAGGAAATAATATAAGCATGTACCATGATTGGTTTAATAGTGTTCTCGATTTATCATTGATGGAATGAGTGTGTCATTTTACACCCAATGTGGAGTAAAAAATTATATATATGGAATGTCAGAATAGTGACCCTTGATATATAGATGGTAATAGTAAATTTTTGTCGATACCATCTGCATTACCAATTAGGAATGGACTTTCTGGGTTATGGTTTCTTTTGTTTTTGTTAACTATTTCACTATTAAATGTTGCATAGCAATAGGAACAACCATGTAAACATGTATTATAGGTGCCGATATCAATGCTTCGGATACAGCCGCATGCTTCTCTTTGCCCTGGGTCTTTTATGAGGCTAGTTGAAATGCCAAAAATATCCTCGATTAATTTTCCATCAATACATTTTCCATGTTCAACTCCAAAATTACTAAGATCAATTTCCTCAGAGCAACTTTCAATAGCCATTCCATTTTCCCTTGCCACATAGCTCATCCAAGTAACGAGATCATGAAGGGACTTATGGTCATTAAGAATATCATAATATTTAAAATCTGAAATAGATGATAAGTTTCTTTCTGTTTTTTTGTAGAAATCTGCAAAACTAATAACGACCCTCTTAGTTTTACCTGAAATTAACGAAGCAATTTTACTGAATAAACGTTTATGTTCATTAATGTCTACTACATTTGAAACTAATATAGGATCGTAGCGCCAAATTATTCTATCTGGTCCGACGATACTACTTAAAGTATTAAAAGTTTCAATTGTTCTATGTGGTCGTGGTACTGACGATTCAATTAGCTTAGGATAACCTGTAATTGTATATTGAAAGTAATAATTGTATCCTAAACTATCGAGTTCATCTAGATGATTGATTAGCATACGAGGGTTGCGAGTCCAGAAAACTATTGCATCGACGTCTTTAGGACTTAACAATATGCGTTTAATTTGGTTATAGTTGAACGGGTTTCGCGTTAATAAAAAACCCGCGCGAATTCGATTCATAAACCAAGGAGTATAAAATGCAGGTATATCTGTTCGGCGACTTGCACTTATAATCATGACTATCCCTTAGTATATTTCAATAAATTAAAAGCCAAATACTTGCTATTAAGTATAGGATAAAAATTGATTTCACATGACATACATTCTGGACTGTTATTATGATTGTTGCAACTATCTTTTAATTCTGATACGAATTGGTACATTTCATTTGGAAATTTAAAAAAATCATAACTGGAACCTAGAAAACCTTCATCTTTTTTATAAAAATATCTATTTGGACTCGATGTGCAACACCATAACCCATCTTTGGTTAAGATTTTACTGATAGTATTAAATTGAGTAATCCCATCTACATAAATACTTTCAGTAGGACAGTTTGTTACATATGTATTGAGGAAGTAAATGCAATCTTTTTCACTTTCAGAAGCTATAGTATTCGCTATATTTATTCGGATATCCTCACTCAACTCTGTCAAGGATTTAGGGAAAACGAATAGGTCAATGTCTTTCACGTGCGAAGAATCTATATTACCCGCATTCATAGTGTTAAATCTAGCCCACGGGAAAACTGGGCGATAATTCCAGTCTACAAGATCAATACCTAAATAACTTTTATTAATATCTTTGTTTAAATCAATACAGACCCTATTTAATGCTTCACAATCAACTCCTGAACCGCAGCCAATAGACATGATTTTGATTTCCTTACCTTCAAAATCATTAAAAAACATTTCGTACAATTCATATAGTTCGCAAAAATATGCGCCATAATATTTTAATATATATTTTTGTTGATTTACTTTTGATAAATAATTTTTGTTATTAAATCCTTTGCTATTTAAATCACACCATCTCTCATTTTCAAAATCATCGAGTACATATTTAATTTTCGCTTCTAAGAAACCTTTTGTCATTTAATACCCTTAATTTCTATACTGCAGGGTGAGTGGGATGACTTCTAAATCTATGAAAAAATGATGCATTACTCATCTAAATAATCCACTCATACCTGTATAGGTTATATCTTACCAAAACGCTTATGGTATAATATATCCTCACTTCAGTAAGTTACTGTAAGTGTGATAATTTCCTACGACTCTACTACGTAGAATAGGACGCGTCCAATGAGCTATATCAAGTAATTGACTATTTTTTCGAACAAGTGATGAGTTTTAGCCAGAGTTTTTTGCTGATTCTGACTTCCTCTTCTGGTTAAAGAAACATTTTATTACTATGCAGTTTAAATGATCTTTTTGTTGTTTTTTATAGGCATTACATTGTAATCCACACCACGCTCCAGCGATTCCAACAATGCTGCCCATTGATCTAAGGCTGCTTTACGTTCCTGAAAATATTCATACCTGTTATAAATGCCTTCTACACCCTTGATGCGATGGTTTAAACAGCGCTCTGCGACAACAGGGTCAACACCAAGTGCGGCTAAGTGTGAGCGTCCTGTGCGGCGGAAATCATGGATGGTGAAATTTGGTAGCTCAGGGATGTTGCTGCGCACTTTTGCCAGCGCGACGGGCAGTGTGCTTTCCTGTATGTGAGGGATCATTCTGTGTTGCATTTTACGCGCAGGTAATACCCACTGGCTATTGAGTGACATTTGGCGTAGCTCTTTCAACCACTCAACGGTTATCGCTGGTAAGGGGATATCAATAGCATCACCGTTCTTTACCCGCTCGGCAGGTAAATGCCAGATGGCGTTATCTAAATCAAATTCAACCCATTGAGCAGCGCAGAGTTCCATTTTTCTACAGCAGAGGGCAAGTAGAAGCTTCATGGTCAACTCGTTTTGCCGAGAAAATCCTTGAGTAATACGCATGGCCTGAAAGAATTTAATCAGTTCTTCTCTGGTCAGCCAACGTTCCCGGGATTTCTCTTTACCTCCAGCATCAGCGATCTCAAACGCTGTTGTGGGGTTGCTCTCCAGCATATGGCGTTTGATCCCATAGTTGAAGATGCGGCGGGTCCAGCGGAGGACATCATTGGCCACTGTAGGAGCGTTTCGTGCGATGATTTTCTGCAACATATCATCAATATGGCGAGGGCGAACATCTTCGATTTTAAGATGCCCAATATTTGGATTGATGTCTTTTTCGATACGACGGCGCAGGATATCTGGATGCTTCCAGTTCCCTAAGATCTGGCGCTCAAAGTACTCTTGGGCTAGTTCGGCAACCTTTAGGGCATTCTTTTCTTCTTCTATCTTTTTGAGCGCCTCAGCTTTGCGTTCCTGCTTTTCTCCTGCAACGTCGTAACCTAGCGCAACACGAGCGGAAAGTTCTTTAGCCGTTTCTCGTGCTTTAGCGAGTGAAAGTTCAGAGTAAGTGCCAATAACCATTGCTCTCTGTTTCCCGACAAACCGGTAGCGGAAGCGCCAGAAGGGAATGGCGTAGTTTTTAGGAAAACATAAATACAGGCCATTACCATCAGAACGGCCATCAAATCGTTCCCCAGATCGCACCCATGCTTTGATCTGGATATCCGTTAGTTTCGCCATCACTCGTCTCCAATGCAGTTCTTACTGTGTACATAACTATATGTGTACATAATCTGATTATATACACAACTATGTACACGGTAAACGTGCGCTGTAGTGAGATCATGTGAGATTCTATGGAATCAAAAAAGCCCGTTATTACGCGGGCTTGTTGATATCTCTGAGATGTTGTGAGACTTCAAGAGTTCGACGTGGAATTTACTCGATGTTTTGAATCTGCTCGCGCATTTGCTCAATCAGTACTTTCAGCTCAATTGCGGATTTCGTCACTTCGGCATTAATGGATTTAGACGCCAGCGTGTTTGATTCGCGGTTGAACTCTTGCATCATAAAGTCGAGACGGCGGCCGACTGCTTCTTTCTTCTTCAGGATATTCCACGTCTCTTTAACGTGTGCTTCCAGGCGATCCAGTTCTTCGGCGACGTCGATACGTTGCGCCATCAGTACCAGCTCCTGCTCAAGGCGGTTGTTTTCCAGCTGCACTTCCGCATCTTCCAGTTTGGAGACCAGACGCTCGCGCTGCCACTGCAAAATTTCCGGCATATGGGCACGTACTTTAGCCACTTCGGCAGTGACGCCGTCCAGACGCTGTTCGATAAGCGCTTTCAGCGCCTGACCTTCGGTTTCGCGGGCGACGATAAAGTCATCCAGTGCGCCATTCAGCGCGTTCAGGATTTCAGCGGCAATGGCGTCCAGATCCTGCTCATGAGCAGACATCACGCCAGGCCAGCGCAGGATATCGACTGGGTTGATTTCGCCTTCATCGCTCTGCATCTTGACCCAGTTAGCAGCGTTAACCAGCTGCTTTGCCAGTTTTTCGTTGAGAATCAGCTCGCCCTGCGCGCTCGGGTCCTGCTCAAAACGCAGGGTGCATTCGACTTTACCGCGGGTCAGACGGGAGCGAATACGTTCGCGCACTACAGGCTCCAGGCTACGGAACTGCTCCGGCAGACGGAAGTAGGTTTCCAGATATCGTTGGTTTACCGAGCGCAGTTCCCACGCGGCGCTACCCCATTCACCCTTGATTTCACGCCGGGCGTAGGCGGTCATACTGCGGATCATAGACGTTCCTGTTTTTAAAGGAGAGTGGGGTGGATTATAGCTTTCGAGGCCTTATCAGGATAGGAATAAGCGCGCATTATCCGTATAATGCGCAGCCACATTCGTTTCAAGCCGGAGAACATCATGCGTCCAGCAGGCCGTAGCGCTAATCAAGTGCGCCCAGTAACCCTGACCCGTAACTACACAAAACACGCAGAAGGCTCCGTGCTGGTCGAATTTGGCGACACCAAAGTGTTGTGCACCGCCTCTATCGATGAAGGCGTACCACGCTTTCTGAAAGGCCAGGGTCAGGGGTGGATCACCGCAGAATATGGCATGCTGCCGCGTTCTACCCATACCCGCAACGCGCGTGAAGCGGCGAAAGGTAAGCAGGGCGGCCGTACAATGGAAATCCAGCGCCTGATCGCGCGTGCGCTACGCGCAGCGGTTGACCTGAAAGCGCTGGGTGAATTCACCATTACCCTGGACTGTGACGTGCTGCAGGCCGACGGCGGTACCCGTACTGCCTCTATCACCGGGGCCTGCGTGGCGCTGGCCGATGCGCTGAATAAACTGGTCGCAGCCGGTAAGCTGAAAACCAACCCGATGAAAGGTATGGTGGCGGCGGTCTCCGTTGGTATCGTCAATGGCGAAGCGATTTGCGATCTGGAATACGTTGAAGATTCCGCGGCGGAAACCGATATGAACGTAGTGATGACCGAAGACGGTCGTATCATTGAGGTGCAGGGCACGGCGGAAGGCGAACCGTTCACCCACGAAGAGCTCCTCACCCTCTTGGCATTGGCCCGAGGGGGCATCGAATCCATTGTCACGACGCAGAAAGCGGCGTTAGAAAACTAGTTTTTAAGGCGACTGAGAAGTCGCCTTTTTTATGTCTGAAAATAGTAAGAGGCTATTCCATCAGGCGTGACCGGCGCAGGCAGTTTGCGCTGGGCTAGCGCGGAAAAACCGGAACGTACACATAGTACGTGAGGATTTTGAGCACTATCCTGGCGCATAATGACAAGCAAGGTAGCCTGGTGGGATAGCCTCTAAGATGAGGAGCGAATCCATGAAATTATATCAGCGCCAGTTTATTGAGTTTGCGCTTAACAAGCAGGTCCTTAAGTTTGGCGAATTTACGCTGAAATCCGGGCGCAAAAGCCCCTATTTCTTCAACGCCGGCCTGTTTAATACCGGGCGCGATCTGGCACTGTTAGGCCGTTTTTACGCCGAAGCGCTGGTGGATTCCGGGATTGATTTTGACCTGCTGTTTGGCCCGGCCTACAAAGGCATTCCGATCGCCACCACCACGGCGGTCGCGCTGGCGGAACACCATGACCGCGATCTGCCTTACTGCTTTAACCGTAAAGAGGCGAAAACCCACGGCGAAGGCGGAAATCTTGTGGGAAGCCCTCTGCAGGGCCGCGTGATGCTGGTGGATGATGTTATCACCGCAGGCACCGCGATTCGGGAGTCGATGGAAATTATTCAGGCCAACGGCGCGGAGCTAGCTGGCGTGCTGATTTCTCTGGACCGTCAGGAACGCGGGCGCGGTGAAATCTCCGCGATTCAGGAAGTTGAGCGCGACTATGGCTGTAAAGTGATTTCCATCGTGACCTTGAAAGACCTGATCAGCTATCTGGAAGAGAAGCCGGAAATGGCTGAGCATCTGGCATCAGTTCGTGCCTATCGCGAAGCGTACGGAGTATAAAAATCTGCCCGGCAGGAGCGCCTTGCCGGGCGGTTTTCAGACCAGTTTTGCCCCTTGCGCATTGACGTAGAGCGAATAGATGGAGGTGCTGGAGGCCATAAACAGGCGATTGCGCTGTTCACCACCGAAGCACAGGTTTGCGCAGCGTTCAGGTAGCTGAATAATACCGATATTTTTCCCCTGAGGGTTGAAGACGCGCACTCCGTCCAGTTCCTCGCTGCCTGTTCCCCAACCGCACCACAGGTTCCCATCCATATCACAGGCAATACCGTCAGCGGTTCCGTTACCGCAATCAATATGCACTCTTTTGTTTTTCAGCGTGTTATCGACAACATCCCACGCCAGGATAAGGCGATTTGGCGTCGCGCGGCTCTCTACGAGGTACAGTGTTTTCTCATCGGCGGAGAAACAGAGTCCGTTTGGCCCCTTCACGTCGCCCAGCATGACGCTTAGCTTGCGGCTTTCCGGATCCAGCCGATAAACGTTCTGCGGCAGTTGCGGCGTGGCTTTATGCCCTTCGTAGAACCCGCTGATGCCGAAAGGCGGATCGGTAAACCAGATACTGCCGTCTGACTTCACTACGATATCGTTTGGCGAGTTCAGCGGTTTGCCGTCAAAGCTGTCTGCCAGTACGGTAATAGTACCGTCGTATTCGGTGCGGGTAATGCGGCGAGTGTCGTGCTCACAGCTAATCAGCCGTCCCTGGCGGTCGCGAGCGTGGCCGTTAGCGTAGTTTGCCGGTTGGCGAAATACGCTGGTTTCACCGCTAGCTTCATCCCAGCGCATAATGGCGTTATTGGGAATATCGCTCCAGAGCAGCATACGCGTGTCGCCAAACCATACCGGCCCTTCCGCCCAGCGAAAACCGGTGGCGATCTGCTCGACTTTTGCGCTGGCAAGCATATAGCGGCGAAAGCTGTCATCCACCGCCATAATGCGCGGGTCGGGATAACGTGCAGATGGCGCCCATGCCGCGAAACTTTTTTGACTTAGCAATAGTGATGCGGTCGCCAGACCGCCCAGTTTGAGCAATTCCCGCCGTGATGTCGCCATCAGCCTTCTCCTTATCCATTGAAAAGTTACCATCAAAGGATGTGATGAGAGAGAGCCGAAAACATCTGGCAATTCAACGAATTGTTCTGGGCTTTATAACAGAAAAATCAAAAATGAGATGCAGCCTTTAGGGCTGCATAGAGAGAGGTGCGGTTTACTGCATCTGGGCGGCGACCAGCGGCCAGCGAGCGTCAAAATCGTCCGTCGGGCGATATTTAAACTCGCTGCGTACAAAGCGCGATAACATCCCTTCGCAGAATGCCAACAGCTGGCTGGCCAGCAGGGCTTCATCGACGGTATAACCTTCGCCTTCACGCATTTTCTTTTCACGCATGACCTGACGCAGCTGTACTTCGATACGCTCGAACAGCTGGTTGATACGGCCCTGAAGCCGGTCCTGTTCAAACATCAGCGCATGGCCGGTCAGAATTCTCGTCAGCCCAGGATTGCGCTCGCCAAACCCAAGAATCAACAGAACAATCAGGCGCAAGCGCGCTAATGTGTCTTTTTCATCTTTTAAAATCAAATTGATGCGCGTAATCAGGCTGTCTTCGATAAATTCGATCAGGCTGTCAAACATGCGGGTCTTGCTCGGAAAATGCCGATACAGAGCCGCTTCGGATACGCCAACGGACGCCGCCAGTTTCGCTGTGGTAATGCGCTGACTTCCATCGCTGGATTCAAGCATTAGCGCCAGAGATTGAAGTATTTCTTCGCGACGATTCCTTTTCGCAGTTTGTTTTTCTGCCATGTTTTAAAATACCCCTGAAAAAAAGCACTTGTCAGGCAGGCATCCACAAAGCGACCGCAAGCTGTTGCCTGCGGTGATGTTATTGCATTAGTGCGCTTTGGGATGCGGGTTCCGTATCGCCGGGCTTATTTACGCCCTGAGTGGCCGAAGCCGCCTTCGCCACGATCGGTGGCGTCAAAATCTTCCACCAGGTTAAATTCTGCCTGTACAACAGGTACAAATACCATTTGAGCGAGACGCTCGCCGGGCTCGATAGTGAAGCTCTGCTGGCCGCGGTTCCAGACGGAGACCATCAGCTGGCCCTGGTAGTCGGAATCAATCAGACCCACCAGATTACCCAGTACGACACCGTGCTTATGACCCAACCCGGAACGCGGCAGAATCACCGCAGCCAGCGACGGATCGGCAATATGAATCGCCATGCCGGTCGGCACGAGGATGGTTGCGCCAGGAGCCAGTTCTACGGCGTCATCGAGACAGGCTCGCAGGTCAAGACCGGCAGAGCCGGAGGTGGCATAGGTTGGCAGCGGAAATTGCTGACCAACACGCGGGTCCAGAATCTTAACGTCGATTTTTTTCATCATAACGGGTAACGATCTCGTCGAGTAATAATTGGCCCAGGAGTTCCTTGCGCTCAAGTGGTAAGCGCTTATCTCCCTCCTGCCAGAAAAGGTGTAATGCATTGCTGTCGCTGTTAAATCCCTGATTTGGCTGTGAAACGTCATTGGCGCAAATCAGATCAAGATTTTTGCGGGCTCGCTTTTGCCGCGCGTATTCTTCCACATTATTTGTTTCGGCGGCAAACCCAACGACGTAAGGGCGGTTGACTTTAAGCGCTGCGACCCCTGCGACGATATCCGGATTTTTAACCATTTTCAGGGTTAATTCATCACCTTGTTTTTTGATTTTTTCTTCGGCGATGGTCACTGCACGATAGTCAGCGACCGCCGCGCAGCCAATAAAAATGTGCTGCTGAGGCGCTCCGTTTTGCACTGCGGCTTCCATTTCCAGCGCCGTGGTGACATCAACTCTCTGCACAAATGGCGGCGTTGGCAGCGAGACCGGGCCGCTCACCAGCGTGACGTTTGCGCCGCGACGCGCGGCGGCGGCGGCAATCGCGAAGCCCATCTTACCAGAGCTGTGGTTGGTGATATAACGCACTGGATCCAACGGCTCGCGGGTGGGACCCGCGGTAATCATGATGTTGAGATGTTGCAAATCTTTGACAGGCGAAAAATGCTGCGCGGCCATATCCACAATGGTCAGCGGGTCCAGCATCCGACCGGGGCCAATATCGCCGCAGGCCTGGCTGCCGCTATCCGGGCCCCAGACCAGAAGGCCGCGTCCGGCAATGACATCAAGATTATGCTGGGTGGCGGCGGCGCGATACATTTGCTGATTCATGGCGGGCACGACCGCGACGGGCGACGGCGTCGCCAGGCAAATCGTCGATACAAGATCGTTAGCCATGCCTGCCGCGACGCGGGCGATTAAATCGGCGGTCGCCGGGGCGAGAATAACCAGGTCAGCCCATTTCCCCAACTCAATGTGGCCCATTGCCGCTTCGGCTGCCGGGTCCAGCAGGCTGTCGGACACCGGATAACCAGACACCGCCTGTAAACTTAACGGCGTAATGAAGGCTTTTGCGGCTTCCGTCATGGCGACGCGGACATCCGCACCGCGGTCACGCAGGCGGCGCACCAGTTCCGGCGTTTTATAGGCAGCGATGCCGCCGCTCACGCCAAGAACGATCTTTTTACCAGCCAGACTCATCATGATTTTTCCTGTTGCGGTACACCAGAATTCGCGCATCTTATCACAATCCGATTGGCATCGTGTGTCTGGTGGCGATCCACTTTGCGAGGCGCTACGCATGGATAAAACTTATATATCGGCGGCGCTAAAAGGCTGTGCCAGGATAGCGCGGACTGGGAAGGAGGGGCCGCGATGGATATACAGGAATCCCTGATGCCAAGGGAGAAAATGCAGCGTTATGGTATTGAGGTGTTGTCAGATATTGAACTGCTGGCGCTGTTTTTACGCACCGGCACGCGCACGCAGGATGTCATGACTTTTGCACAGGATTTACTGCAGCGATTTGGCTCGCTGTATGGCCTGTTATCGGCGGAAGAGTCACAGTTTGATGACGTTGAAGGTATTGGCCTGGCGAAATATGCGCAGCTAAAAGGCATTGCTGAACTGGCCCGACGCTATTTTTGTCTGCGGATAACGGAAGAACCCTCTCTGGTTAGCCCGTCGATGACGCGGGAATTTTTGCAAAGCCAACTGGCCGACGAAGAGCGTGAGATCTTTATGGTGATCTTTTTAGACAATCAGAACCGGGTATTGAAACATAGCCGACTTTTTTCTGGTACTCTTAGCCACGTTGAGGTGCATCCGCGAGAAATCGTACGCGAAGCCATCAAAGTGAACGCCGCCGCGGTGATCCTGGCACATAATCATCCATCCGGTAGCCCTGAGCCGAGTAAGGCCGACAGGCTGATTACCGAAAGGGTAGTAAAATGTTGCCGATTCATGGATATACGCGTGCTTGATCACCTTGTTATCGGCCGCGGAGCGTACGTATCTTTTGCTGAACGCGGCTGGATTTAGCCCCGATCATGCGATCCATCGGGATCTTTGTCTGTTCGGGACTTGAGCACTTCGCCGAGTCAGCGTATACTACGCCACCTTTGAGAATCTCGGGTTTGGCATTTGGGCCTGGCAATCGAGAGTTCGCGTGTACACGAAATCATTCAAGTTGTATTGAGGCGGCAAGGGAGTGAATCCCCTGAGCTTACATAGGTAAGTGACTGGGGTGAGCGAGCGCAGCCAACAAAGAGACAGCTTGAAGGATAAAGTGTATAGAACTATGCGATGACCGGGCTGTGAAGCCTGACGAGGCGCCAATACCCCATACGAAGCTCGAGCTAATTTGATTTTTGGAGAATAGACATGTCCCGAGTCTGCCAAGTTACTGGCAAGCGTCCGGTGACCGGTAACAACCGTTCCCACGCACTGAACGCGACTAAACGCCGTTTCCTGCCGAACCTGCACTCTCACCGTTTCTGGGTTGAGAGCGAGAAGCGTTTTGTCACCCTGCGTGTATCTGCTAAAGGTATGCGTGTTATTGATAAGAAAGGCATCGATACAGTTCTGTCTGAACTGCGTGCCCGTGGCGAAAAGTACTAAGTACTTAGAGGAAATAAATCATGGCTAAAGGTATTCGTGAGAAAATCAAGCTGGTTTCTTCTGCTGGTACTGGTCACTTCTATACCACCACGAAGAACAAACGTACTAAGCCGGAAAAACTGGAACTGAAAAAATTCGATCCAGTTGTCCGTCAGCACGTTTTATACAAAGAAGCTAAAATCAAATAATTTTAGACTCCTTGTAAAGAAAAACCCCGCCCCGGCGGGGTTTTTTGTTTCCGTTTTACAGTCTTTCCCTTCTTCTAAATTTATCACTCAATTCTTCTTCTCGTTGTTAATCATTAACCATATGAATGAATTGGTTTTTCTTGTCTTGCCTGCATAGGGTGTTTATCCTTCCGGTACAGAAAACCACCGACAGGGATTGTTATGACGTCTTTAATTCCGGATGTTTCATTTATTGATAATAGTGAACAGCGTACGCCTTTAATTCTGGTCCTCGATTGTTCCGGCAGTATGGACGGTCAGCCCATAGCCCAGCTAAATCAGGGGCTCAAGCTGCTGGAAAGCGAACTTAAGAATGATGTTATCGCTGCCAAACGCGTTCGCCTGCTGGTGATTAAATACGGCGGCTACGATGAATGTGAGCTGTACGGCGACTGGTGTGACGCGATGGATTTTACTGCTCCCGTGCTCGAAGCTAACGGCCTGACGCCAACCGGGCAGGCCGTTAGCCTGGCGCTGGGTGAAATTGAAGCTGAAAAACAGCGTCTGAAAGCGGCTGGCGTACCCTATACCCGGCCCTGGCTGTTTTTGATGTCAGATGGCGAGCCTACGGACAACTGGCAAGCGGCGGCTCAGGAGTGTCGTGAAGCGCAGGCGGCAAATAAAGTCGCCGTATTCCCGATTAGTGTAGGAAATGAAGCCACTGAATCAATGGGCCACTTCAGCCGTAGCGGTATTAATGGCGTGAAACAGCTAAAAGGGCTGCAGTTCCGCGAGCTGTTCCTCTGGCTAAGCGCCAGCATGCAGGTGGTGTCTCAGTCGACACCTGGCGGTAAAGCGCAACTGCCGCCAACGGATAGCTGGTCAGAAATTTCGGTCTGACGCGATGAACTGGCGCATTTATGCTTCGTCGGTTATCGGCAGCAGCCACCGACAAAATAACCGTCCCTGCCAGGATGCCTTTTGCTTTCGCAATGTAGGCGATCGTCTGGTCGCCGTTGTTTGCGATGGTGCCGGATCTGCCGCGCATAGCGAACAGGGCGCGGCTTTGGTCGCCCGTGAGCTGGTTGAGGGCCTGGCAAAATTTACCGCTGTGCCTGATGAAAAGCAGCTGGTTACGCTGGCAGAGAGCGTGCGCGAGGGCGTTCTGCTACAGGCGCGGGAGCGGGGGCTTTCCGCTGGCGATTTTGCCTGTACCGTTGTGGCCGCGTGGCTCGGGGATACTGCCTCAGCGGTGCTGCATATCGGCGACGGCGTCGCGGCGCTGACCATCGACGCTGAACAGCACCTTTCTTTGCCTGAAAACGGTGAATATGCCAATCAGACCTGGTTCCTTACCAGCCACGACTGGCGCGAACATTTACGCATCAGCCAGTTTGCTGGCAGAGTCACGCAACTGGTGATGATGTCCGACGGCGTGCAGCCGTTTGCGCTAAACCGGCGCGGCGATGCGTTATTCTCCCCCTTTATGGACCCTGTTTTGCGTTATTTGCAGCAGGTTTCCGAGGAGAAGGGGAGCGAAGCGATATGCGCCACGCTTGACGATCCGCGTACCTGGGCGATAACCGGTGATGATAAGACGCTTCTGGTAGCTTTGCGCCATGAAGTCTAAAAAGATTCCGACCTGCTACACCGGACAGCGCCGTGCGGTACGTCTGGGAAAACTCATCAAGAGCGGCGGTGCCGGCAGCGTCTATTTCCTGGCGGATGACCCTTCCCGGGTTGCGAAAATTTACCATCCCAATACTGATGCCAGCTATTACCAGCGCAAGCTGCGCGCCATGCTTGCGCAGCGTCCGGAGATCCCCGCGCCTGCCGACGGTGAGGCGGTTGTCCAACTGGCGTGGCCGGATTATCTGCTCTTCGACGAGCGCAAGCGCGTTATTGGCTTTGTTATGCCGGTTCTGGATACCCAGCGCACGATTGAGCTGGAGTATATTTTGCAGTCACGGCAGGCGAAGGCGCAGAATCTGCCGGAAGGTATCGGCGCGAAAGTGAGCCTGGCCTGCAACCTCGCGACCCTGGTCTCTGCGCTGCATGGACGACAACATCGGGTTATCGACATGAAGCCGGTTAACCTGCGTTTTTATCGCGACAGCCTCTATATCGCGCTGCTGGACTGCGATGGTTTTAGCATTCAGGGCGAGGGCGAGCGTTTTCCCGCCGGGCAGTTCACGCCGGATTACCTGGCACCGGAGTTCCAGCGCATCGGGCAGGTACCTGATGCGCAGGAAGAGGAGCAGGATCGTTTCTCGCTGGCGGTCATTATTTTCCAGTTGCTCAACCACGGTATTCATCCCTATAGCGGCCGTTCGCAAACCGCGAAGGTGCCCGATGATTTACCCGGTCGCATCGCCGACGGTTGCTACGCCTACGGCGTCAATGCGGCAAAAAATATTACCCCGGTACCGGCCAGTACCCACCATCTGCTGCCGATCGAGCTGCGTAAGCTGTTCGACCGCGCTTTTAGCGGCTCACCTGCCCGACGCCCTTGCGCCGATGAATGGGCGCAGGTATTGCGCCCTTATGCGCTACGCAGTACGCAAAAAATTGTTCTCTGTAGTAAGAAACATCAGCATTTCGCCGGTATGCCGTGCCTGGTCTGCGCGCGTGAAAAACAGGTTGTAGAAGGCGTAAAACAGGCGAAGCAGCATAAGCAAACGCAAACTGTTCGTCCGCGTCCTGCGCCCATCAAGCGCCAGCCTCGCGTTGCGCCGGCCGCTGCGGTACCTCGTCAGCCAACCAGGCCGGGACCGTTAACGCTGCTGTGGCGCAATATGCGCAGCAAAGTTCCTGCATTTGTTTGGCATGGCGCGCTGGCCCTGATTAGCACGCTGGTGATGGCCATATTAGCGCGTAATTTTACCCAACTGAGCGGTCCCTGGCATGCCTGGTACGATAACGCGGCGTTAATCCTGATTTTTGTCTGGATAGCCGTGATGGGGCTGCGGGCGATTCTTCGGAGTAAGCCATAAATGATTACGCCGAAGTTAAAACACCTGCTGGTCATCTTGTCTTTGATTGCGCTTTTTGTCGCGCCGAATATGGTGCTCTTTCTCTGGTCTGCACCCTTTATGTTGGTGGATAAGCTTTCGCTTTTACCGGCGGTGCTGAATGCTCCCCAGCGTTTATTGCTCTACGGCCTGTGGCTGGGGGGCACTCTCTACTTTTCCGCTCTTATGTGGGTGGCGATTACCCGGCGCAATAAAGGCTATCTGGCAGCCGCCGTGGCGCAGGTTGTTTTTGTTATCGGTATCACGTTATTCAATGTACCTATCGGCGAGCAAAACCAGCGGCGCTGGCAGAGTATGAACCAGCTGGAGTCACCCGCCTGGCAGGATTTTCTCTATGTCCGCGACCGCTATGCCCGTTTTAATCATATAACCCAGCCGTTTAATCAGCACAATATTATCGAGCTATTTCTCGCGCGGAAAAAACCGCTGACGGAGCTACCGCTGGGCTGGAATGAACAAGACGCCGCCGCTGCCGATGCGCTCTGGCAGCAGGCATTGGGCTATCGCGAGCAGGAAGCGAAGGCCCTCACTAAAATGGCTGATTACCTGAGCTGGATGCCGGACCGGGGCGATCTGACGCTGGCAACGGCCATCCTGACGTTGACAACGGATGCCAATAAAGCACAAGCGGAAAGAGCATTTCGTCGGGCCATTGCCATTGCGCCAGAAAACCCTGACGCCTGGCTGGGCTGGGCATTAGCGCTGATCCAGTCTCGTGATGATGAGCAGGTGCGAAATTCGCAGTTTCAGCCGTTCACGCAAAGTATTACTAGCGGATTATTGATGGCGGAGGGCCTGAAGGATAGCCCGCGCCAGCCTGCGCTACAGCAGCGGTTAGAGGCGTATATTGCGCAAATGCCGGCAGAAGATCGGCAAATCCTGCACATTCTGCGGGCCAGAATGCAGACCCGTTCCTGCGATTTGCCATGGGACAGGTATGCTGCCAGGGAACAAGGTGAGGCTGGTAAGGTGCTGCCTTTATCGAGATCAATTGTGTTTAAACAAGGCCCCGTACCTGGCGTCAGCCCGGTTAACGAGCGCTTTCCTGGACACGTGAGCATTGAGGCGGAGCAGTATGGCATCTGGAAAGAGAGTTTGCAGAATATGCCCTATCCGGCGATAAATAAATTTATCAAGTCGGCGACGACGGTGCTTTCGGTGGATACCGGGGTAGGCGGCGATCTATTAAATGCGGTGGTCGAGTGCAGTAGCGGCGTTCCCGAGTTTGACAAGGCGGCGCTTCACTACGTGCAGCAGTGGCGTTTTGCTTCTAACCGGCACGGAGAGCGCTTGCTGATACCGGTGAACTTTATCAGCGATCGTCTGCCTCCTGAGGAGCACTATCGGGAAATGGAATCACGGGCGGCGCGTATCGCCCGGCTGGCGGCCCGGCATAATAAAGCCGGGATGGAAATTGCTGCGCAAGAGATGGTCGCTCAATTCACCCGGATGAAAGCGCTGTTTCCGCAGAAGAAGCTCAGTGCCGAAGAGGTGCGAAATCTACAGCTCGTCTACTTCAAAAAGCGGGATAAAAGTCCCAAAGGCAGAATGGAAGGCTTTACTGAAATGACGGAAGCGATGGAAGCCCTGGTCGATACGCATCCGTACTATGCGCCGTTGTTGAAGGATCTGGCGCTAAGAAAGAGCTTTGCTTCTTTTGACGAGAACCGGGCAACGTGGGCGCAACTGCTGGCGTTGGCTCCGGAGGATCCGCAGGTGTGGATGGCCTGGGGCAGTCTGTGGGCTGAGCGCGATCCTGAACTGTATATCGGCGCGATGATCTACTCCCTGCTGCTACAGCCCCTCGCTGCGGATACCGAGCAGAAAATAGCGAATATCAAAACTAAGCTGCTGATGCGGGTGGGCATGGGCGAGCGTAGTGCGATTCTTTCGGCAAAAGTGTACGCAAATTATGCCGATATCCTCGGGGAAAGAACGAAGGGTGAAGATACCGCAAAAGCTGGGCAAATCTTGCCGCCGAGTAAAACGCGGGGCCGTCATGAAACCATTGTTCCTGGTGACTTTCCGAGGGGTATGGCAGTTGATATCGACCGAAATGAAGTGTTAAACGCGTCTTTCTTCAACGTTGAGTGGAAGGCGCCGCAAATGCCGGGTGATAAACGGACTGAGCTTACCGTTGATATTGATAAAAGCGGCGTTCCGACGCTGGTGCTGGTGAGCAAAAGCAGCGAAGTGGAAGATGATGATGCGCGGGCGGTCGATATGCTGTGGCGCTGGAAATTTAAACCACAGCCCGATGGCAGACAGATAACCGTTGGTGTGAATTTTCAGCACTAACCGCGTCGTTGCCCTCTGAACGAGGTAAAATAGGAACGCCTGCTGTTTTCATATGAGAAAAATATGCCTGAATTACCTGAAGTAGAAACCAGCCGCCGCGGTATTGAGCCGCATCTGGTTGGGGCGACCATCCTGCACGCCGTGGTGCGTAACGGACGCCTGCGCTGGCCGGTTTCCGAAGAGATCTATCGACTGAGCGACGTTCCGGTTCTCAGCGTGCGCCGCCGTGCCAAATACCTGTTACTGGAGCTGCCCGACGGCTGGATTATCATCCACCTGGGCATGTCGGGAAGCCTGCGCATTCTGAGCGAAGAGCTGCCTGCGGAAAAACACGATCACGTTGATCTGATCATGAGCAACGGCAAGGTTCTGCGCTATACCGATCCGCGCCGCTTTGGCGCCTGGCTGTGGACCAAAGAGCTGGAAGGCCATTCGGTACTGGCGCATCTGGGGCCGGAGCCGCTGAGCGATGAGTTTAACGCTGACTATCTCCAGCAGAGGTGCGCGAAGAAGAAAACCGCAATTAAGCCCTGGCTGATGGATAACAAGCTGGTGGTCGGGGTCGGCAATATCTACGCCAGCGAATCGCTCTTTTCGGCAGGGATCCATCCTGACAGGTTGGCCTCATCGCTATCGCGCGAAGAGTGTGAACAGCTGGTGAAGGTGATCAAGCTGGTGCTGCTGCGTTCCATCGAACAGGGCGGTACCACGCTGAAAGATTTCCTGCAAAGCGACGGTAAACCGGGCTATTTTGCTCAGGAATTACAGGTTTATGGCCGCAAAGGTGAACCCTGCCGTATTTGCGGAACGCCAATTGTCGGCAGCAAACATGCGCAGCGGGCGACGTTTTATTGTCGCCAGTGCCAGAAGTAAAGCGTGGAGGTTGTGCTTGGTCTGGTAGCCCGGACAGGCGCATCGCGCCGCCTCCGGGAAGACAGCCCTACAGCTTCTTCAGCAGCGCCTGATGCACGTTAGCCGGCAGGAAGTGGGAGACATCGCCCTGGTGGCGCGCGACCTCTTTCACCAGCGAAGAGGAGATAAATGACCACTCTTTGCACGGCATCAGAAAAACGCTCTCCAGCGTTGGCATCAGATGGCGGTTCATGTGCGCCAGCTGCATCTCATATTCAAAATCCGCCACCGCCCGCAGGCCGCGAATCAAAATATTCGCCTGCTGCGCGCGGGCGAAATTGGCCATTAAGTCGCTAAAGCCAATCACTTCAACGTTAACCAGATGCGCGGTTGCCTGGGTGGCCAGCGCGATGCGCTCGTCGAGAGTAAACATCGGCTTTTTGCTCGGGCTGGCGGCGATAGCCAGCAGTACCTTGTCAAACATGCTGGCCGCACGGGTGACGATATCGATATGGCCGTTAGTGATAGGGTCGAAGGTGCCCGGATAGATCGCTTTTGTGCTCATAATTACACTTTCTCCGAGTAGCCGCGGCTTAGCGCCCACAGCTCGGTGTATTTATTAAACGTGTATTGCGCGTTGACCACCGCCAGTAGCCAACCTTGTTTTCCATCCAGAACGCCGCCACGCAGCAGTAGCGTTTTTACAAAGGCGCCCAGCGTATGGCCGAAGATACCGGCCAGCGAGGCCTTCTTGCCCTTCTGGTGACGCTCCAGCGCCCAGGCGGCGGCATAGGCCAACTGCTTTTGCTGAAAGCCGGAAAAGTCGCGGCAGGTCAGATGCAGCAGGTCGCCTGAGAGTTCGATAATCGGCGCGCCTTTGCTGTCGAGAGATTCGTGCACCAGATTATTGTTATAGCGGTAACGGTCACGTTCGTACAGGCGCATTACGCGGTCCGGATACCAGCCGCTGTGGCGCATAAAGCGACCGAGAAAATAGTTACGCCGGGCGATGCTGTAGATAGCGCCGCTTTGCGGCGCGGCCAGCACGCTGCGAATCGACTGCTGAAGCTCCGGGGTGACGCGCTCGTCGGTATCGATCATCAGCACGTAGTCGCCGGTGGCGTAGTCCTGGGCGCGCTGGCGCTGGATACCGTAGCCCTGCCAGTCGTCATTGATATGAACCTGAACGCCCAGGCTGCGGGCTAATTCAACGGTATTGTCGCTGCTGCCGGAATCCAGCAGCACTATCTCATCGGCCCAACTGACTGACGCCAGACAATCAGGCAGTAAATCCGCCGCGTTTTTGGCGATCATCACGACCGAGAGTCGAGGCGACATTAGTGGCTCCGCTGCGGCAGATAGGGTTGCAGTAACTGTAGCAGACGGGAGAGCGCCCCCTGGTTTTGGTGCAGGACCTCCACCGCGTGGCGACCATACCACAGGCGATAATCTTCATCTGTCAGTAGGTTAGACACCTGCGTTACCAGCGAGCTGGCGTCGGTCACGGTAATCAGGCCGTCGTCCTGCTGCAGCTTGGCGCAGATATCTTTGAAGTTGAAGGTGTGCGGGCCCATCAGCACCGGAATCGCATGAGCGGCGGGCTCCAGCGGGTTATGACCGCCGCGCTCCACCAGGCTACCGCCGACAAACGCGAGGTCGGCAATGCCGTACAGCAGCATCAGCTCGCCCATGGTATCGCCAATCACCACCTGGGTGCTGCTTGACGGGATTTCACCGGTGCTGCGCAGGGTGTAGCTCATTCCGGCTTTTTGTACCATCTCGCGGGCGTCGCCGAAGCGTTCCGGGTGGCGGGGGACGAGGATCAGCAGCAGGTCGGGGAAGGTTTCCAGCAGCTTCTTATGCGCCTGGAGAATAATCTGTTCTTCGCCATCGTGAGTGCTGGTGGCAATCCATACCTGGCGATGCGGCGCCCACTGGCGGCGCAGGGTGATGGCGCGTGCGGCCAGTTCAGGTGTAACCGAGATATCAAACTTCAGGCTACCGGTAACCGCCAGCTGATTGCGCTTCAGGCCAAGGGCGATAAAGCGGTTGGCGTCTTCTTCGTTCTGCGCGGCGATAAGCGTAATACGGCTCAGCAGCCGACGCATAAATTTACCCAGTTTGGCATAGCCTTTCGCCGAGCGTTCGGACAGGCGGGCGTTGGCAATAACCAGCGGGATTTTACGCTTATGCAGCGTGGCGACCATATTCGGCCACAGCTCGGTTTCCATGACGATAACCAGCTTCGGCTGAACGGTATTGAAAAAGCGATTCATCGCGCCGGGCAGATCGTAAGGCAGGTAGACGTGATGCACGTCTTTACCAAAGGCGGACATTGCGCGTTCAGAGCCGGTCGGCGTCATGGTAGTGACGGTGATCGGCAGAGAGGGATAACGGTGGCGTAACGCCCGCACCAACGGGATAGCCGCCAGGGTTTCGCCGACGGAAACGGAATGCAGCAGAATACCATGCGGTTCTACCTTGTTCTGACAAAAGCCATAACGTTCCGCCCAGCGTTTACGATAGGCAGGGGCCTTACGGCTGCGTAACAGCAGTCGCAGCCACACCAGCGGCTGAATAAGGTAGAGTAGGGCGGTATAAAGCAATTCCAAGCGATTTATCCGTATTAATGTTTTTGCGGGCAAATTCTAAGCATTTAACCCGCGTAAAGCTATCTCTTTGGCGGAATCTAAGGGATTCAGTATTAAGCCGCGTCGCGATAGCGCTTGATACGCAGATAGCGGCGTCCAAGACGCCAGCGCAGGCGGAACGTACGAGCGTTTTTCCAGATCAGGTTCCAGATACCGCGGTCAAAGAACTCTTTAATGATAACATGCTTTTTTGACTCATCTTTCATGCTATCGAAAGTATGAATAATCCCTAGCCCTTCTTTGGCTATTTGCCAGCGGCAGGCGGAAATATCGCGAACCTTGTCCGGATAGCGCTGGTTGATGGCGTCCAGCATCTCCAGAATCTTCATATAGTGGCGCGCCGAACGCATCAGCGTATCGTCGTTGTCCGGCTTGTGCGACACCGATTCAGAGTGAATATAGTAGTCGTAGAACTGCTCGCTGGTGTACTGCACGCGTTCTGCCGCCAGCAGCACTTCCGTAGTCCAGGGAATATCCTGATGGCGCAGGCCAGGCTCAAAGTGGAAGTTGTGGCTGGCGATAAACTCGCGACGATAGATGTTCAACCAGGTGACATGCAGGAACTTACGAGAATCCAGCGCCTGCTTTAACCACACATGGCCGGGCAGAACGCCGGTAGACTGCAACCGATCCAGCGGAAAAATGGGGTGAATATCTTTTTTGCTCTCGTAGACGTAGCGGCCGTTGCAGGTGGCGACGTCAAGATTGCCCTTTTCCGCCATCTCAAGCAGGGTGCGGAACATGCCCGGGTAGAGCTTATCGTCGATATCCGGGAAGGTCAGATATTTACCGGTCGCCACGGCGAGGCCGGTATTACGCGCCACCGAAACCCCCTGATTTTCCTGCTCCAGCACTATGACGTTTTGCAGGCGGTCTTTCCACAGGTCGATCACTGCCAGGCTGCCGTCCGTCGACCCGTCGTTCACCAGGATCAGTTCATAGCTTTCCAACTGCTGTTGCTCAAGGCACTCAAAGAATTGCGCAAGGAATTTTTCGCCGTTATAGACGGCGGCCACGATGCTCAATAAAGGCGTTTGACTCATAAATCATTCGATCCTGGTTGAATAACGGCGTCAGGCGCTGCGCAACTGACGGTACTGCTGGCAAATTGACGCGACGCTGAATTTTTCCAGCGCCGATGCGTCGATGACAGGGGGGCTATGGTAAATGCTTTGCATCGTCTGAGCCAGCGCCGGGCTGTTTAGCTCTGACAGGCCGCGCGATAGCTCGCCGGTCAGAATTTCAGTGACGCCGCCCGGGCAGCGGGTGCTGGCGACTGGCGTATCCAGCAGCAGCGCTTCAACCACCACGTTGCCAAAGCCTTCGCTATCGGAGCTCAGGACCAGCATCCGCGCGCCTTTAATCCACGGCAGCGGGTTTTTCTGGAAGCCTTTAAACAGGACGCGATCGCTAACCTGTAGTTGCAGCGCCAGCTGGCGCAGGCGCTGCTCTTGCTCCTGTTTACCCTGTCCCAGTAGCACCAGCGGCGCGTCTATACCGCTTTGCGCATAGGCCTCAATCAGGCGGTCGTGGCGTTTGCCGGGGTGGAAACGGCCCACATGAATAATATAGTCGCCATCGGGTCGCTGGCTGGGTTCTTCAGCTGCGGCACGCAGCGCGGCGATATCAAACGGGTTATAAATGGTTTGCAGTTGTGCCGGACGAATAGCGAACTGCTCGACCAGATCCTTGCCGACCGCATCGGAAACGGTCACGACGTTGCGCCCCTGATAAACGCGCTTGATCTTCTGCTGTTTCATCCAGCGGTCAAAACCAGTGCGATGGCCGAGGTAAGAGGTGGAGAACACGCCGTGCAGGCAGAACCAGACGTTACGCCCGTTCAGCAGGCGACTGCGAGAGACGATGCGGTCAGTTTTATGCAGATTCGACAGCACCAGGTCGAAACGGCCCTGCGGTTCTGCTTTCTCGATCGCCGCATCAAGCTGGCGCGCGCGGCGGGATAGCTCGGTCAGTTTGCGCCACGGTTTGCGGCAGCGGTCGGCGATCACCTGATAATCCAGCCCTTCCGGCAGCGGGTAATCACAGACGTCGCGCAGGGAAAAAAGCGACACCTGCTCTCCCTCTTTAAGAAACTGTTCCGCCAGCGTCAGCACCACTTTTTCCGCGCCGCCGCCGGGCAGGCCGTCGATAACAAACAGTATGCGCATCGTTATTTCACCAAATCCTGATAGAGGGAGAGCAGCTGCGCCGAGAGGCGTTCGCTGGTGCAGGTCATGATGCGCTCACGGGCGCGTTCGCCTTGCGCAGAGCCTAACGCCCGAGCGGGAAGCGCGACAACGGACTCCTGCAGGGCGGTGATATCCAGCGCGTCGCAAACGTAGCCGTTGCTGCCCTGAACGATAAACTCCGCGCCGCCGCAGCCGGTAGTCGTAATGACCGGCAGGCCGCAGGCCATCGCCTCAAGAATCACGTTGGGGAACGGATCGTACAGCGTCGGCAGCAGCAGGCCGTCGGCCATCTGATAGAACGGCAGGGTTTCCGACTGCATGCCAAAAAAGCGTACCCGCTCCTCGCAGTTCAACGTTTTCGCGAGCTGCTGATAGCGGCCCTGCTCTTTATCTTTGCCAACCACTAACAGATAGCGATCGGTCGGGGCGATGGCGCGAATCGCCGCTTCCAGCCCCTTACGCTCAAAGCCGGAGCCGACGTAGATCAGGCAGGTCGCCTGCAGCGGCAAATCCCATTTGGTGCGCAGCGCAACAAAGGCTTCTTCCGTAGGCGGTAGAAAACGCTGGTTATCGATAGCGTTATAGATAACGTGGATTTTTTCCGCCGGCAGGCCGAAGTCTTCAATAATCTCTTGTTTAATCATCTCTGCGTTGCAGATGACGCCGCGCAGGTGAGAGTCCTGATACATTTCGCGCTCGGCCTGCATCACATAGCGATGGTAGCGGTCAGCAAACAGCAGGCGGCTTTTCCAGCCGGGCAAAATGCGCGAGCGCTGCTGTAGCCAGCGACGATGCACGCCGTCTCCGGCACGGTACAGGTCGCAGCCGGGGATGCGCTCATGGCTTTGCACCAGATCGAAGGATTCGCGCTGCCACAGCTGGCGCGCGGCTTCGGCAAAACCGCGCTCGCGGCTGATGCGTCCCCACTTGCGCGGATTGCAGATGTGGATGTTCCACTCGGGCTTTACCGGCCCCTGCCACTCGCGGGTGATGACGTTCAGTTCAAGGTCGCTGGCGTCGAGAGCCTCCAGCGCGCGGGAGACAAAGCGTTCCGCGCCGCCGTCCGGGCGATACTTCTGGCGTACCAGAGCCAGCCTGAATTTACTCATGCCAGTACCTTTTTCGCCGCCGCGATAACCGCGTCGGTGGGAATTAGATCGAGATAACGTTCGTTCGTGCCAGTGTCGATATCATCAGGATCGGGAATAGGGCCAAAATCACCCGCCCAGATAACTTCGCCCTGCGCCTGCCACGGACGCCAGAAGGTGAGCTTAGAGGGGCCGAACAGCGCGATCAGCGGCGTGTTCAGTGCGGCGGCCATATGCATCGGCACCGAGTCCACGCCGATAAACAGACGGGCATGGTCGATGACTGACGCCAGCTGACGAAGGGTCAACTGCCCGGCGAGTGAGTGCAGGCGGGCATCGGGGCAGCCTGCCATAATGGTTTCTATCATTTGCTTCTCTTTAGCGTCAGGCCCGGAGGTCAGTACCACCGCGTAGCCCGCTTCAGAGATGGCGTTAATCAGGGCGCTCATGCGTTCTTCGCGCCAGCACTTAAAGAACCAGCGGGAGGTTGGCTGAATCACAATATAGCTATCCTGAAACCCTTCCGGTAGCAGTGCGCGACTGGTGGTCCAGTCCTGCTCGCTGTAGCCCATTTTCGCTGGCGCATTATCAACATTTAGCCCAAGCGGCGCCAGAATCGACAGATTCTGCTGTACCGTGTGCAGCTGGTTATGCTGCGCGGTTGAGGCAAGAGCGGTATGGCAAAAACGCCATGCCGGATGACGACGTTTCGGGAAGTCGAAGCCGATGCGGGTTGCTGCGCCGGTTAATTTAGTGATGATCGCGCTCGGCCACTGATCGGCAAGATTGAACACCATATCGTAGCGCTGCTGGCGGAGCGTGCGAATCAGCTGCCACTCCATCTTCAATTGATGACCGGTTCCCTGCTTTTTCCAGCGCCGATCGATACCATAAATGTGGTTGATATCGCTGTTTGCTGCGAGCATATCCCGGGTTTCTTCATAAAGCAGTACATCCACGCGGGCGGCGGGATATTGCTGTTTTAGCGCGTGAATAAGCGGGGTTATCAATAACATGTCGCCATGATGGCGAAGCTTGATAACCAGTATTCGCGCCGGGTTCACGCGGCCGGAAGTGCGGGTTTCAGGCGTCATTCTCTGTTCTTCATTCAGGATCAGGGTTCCGATTCTAGGGGATCAGATAGATTGAGAGAAGCGTTGTCTTGCTCTACCATGACCCGATACGTATGGCCTGAGGACGTTTTCGTGCACAAACCCGCATTTCTCATCACGATTGATACAGAGGGCGATAACCTCTGGCAAAAACATGACAGCATCACCACCGAGAATGCGCGCTATTTACCGCGTTTTCAGCAGCTTTGCGAAAAGTATGGTTTCAAACCGGTTTATTTGACCAACTATGAAATGGCTATCGACCCGGTTTATATCGAATTTGCCAAAGATGTGATTGCCCGGGGAACCGCGGAAGTTGGCATGCATCTGCACGCCTGGAACAGCCCGCCGACCGATCCGCTTACCGATGACGACTGGAGGCATAAACCGTATTTGATTGAGTACAGCGATGCGGCGATGCGGGAAAAAGTCGACTATATGACCCGCCTGCTGGAGGATACCTTCCAGACCAAAATGGTTAGCCATCGCGCCGGGCGCTGGGCGTTTGATGAGCGCTATGCGCGTCTGCTGGTGGAGTATGGTTATCTGGTCGATTGCTCGGTCACCCCTCGGGTGAACTGGAAAACGGCGAAAGGCGCGCCGCAGGGCGACGGCGGCACCGATTATCGCAACTTCCCGCAGCACGCCTACTTCCTCGATGAGAACGATATTCGCCGTGAAGGGCAGTCGCCGCTGTTGGAAGTGCCAATGAGTATTCAGTATAAGCATTCAGCGTGGATGAACGGTCTGAAGCAGGGTTACGATCGCCTGCGCGGTAAAGTGCGTTCTCCGTCGGTTCATTGGCTGCGTCCGATGGGCGGCAACGTCGAAACGATGAAAAAAGTCGTGGAGCAGACGTTGACTCAGGGTAATGACTACGTCGAATATATGCTCCACTCTTCTGAGTACATGCCTGGCGGCAGCCCAACGTTTAAAAACGAGCAGGATATCGAGCGCTTATATGCCGATCTGGAGGCTTTTTTCAGCTGGCTGGCGCCGCAGGTGAAGGGAATGACGTTGGCGGAGTATTATAATAATAAAAAGAGATAAGAGGCTCGTTTTTATATGAACTTTGTGCTCTGGCGTAATCAACATTAAAATGCTTACCTGAGTAATAAAATTTATACCTATTATCTCACGCCTGGCAACAGGAGATTATGTTAGGCTTGAACGTATTATTGATGTTCAATTACACAGAATCACAACAATCAGAAAAAACCTATGTCTAAAAAGAAAAAAATCCTGTTCGTTGTTGATCTGCTGAGTGGCCGAGGGGGCATGGAAAATGTTACCCGGCAGCTTATTTTACAGTTAAATTCTGATCCCCAGTATTCAGCGGGGCTCTTTATTCTCAATGATGGTGGCCGTTATGCTTCAAGCGCATGGCGTAAGGGGATTGTCTGGGGAGAAAGTCAGAGAATTACTGGTAATCATAAAATATCGAGGCTGTTTCATGTTTTACAGCTAGCTTTTTTTATGCTGAAAAACCGGCCAGATCGAGTCGTTGTGCTGAATACGCTCCCTTGCTTGATTGCCAGACGCGCTATGAAAATGTCAGCTACGAGCGCAAAATTATCAACCTGGATGCACTTGCCGCCGCGAGATCGGTATCGACCTCGATACCTCTTACTTGCTGAGCACCATTTCGCTATTAGCCGCGATATTGCCAGGCAGTTCATAGAGCTGGGGGCTGCGCCTGAGTCAATCGATGTCGTTTTTAATCCTGTAAAAAGAAGCTCAGCGATTATCACGCGTCCGCAAACATTGAAGTTGCTCTATGTTGGACGAGTTCACTTTTCTGATCAGAAAAACCTCAAGGAGCTTTTTGACGCAGTTAGCCAGCTTAATATCCCCTGGTCACTTGACATCGTTGGCGATGGTGAAGATTTAGCTCAATGTCAGCGCTATGTAGACACTTTAGGTTTGCAGCACAATATTACCTGGCACGGTTGGCAGGAAAATGCATGGCAGTATATTGAAAATAACCTCCAGGAAGTTTCCTGTTTAGTGCTGACCTCCACGCAGGAAGGGCTACCTTTAGTTTTATTGGAAGCGATTTCTCGCGGTATCTACTGTATTTCTTCAAATTGCGTCAGCGGTCCGTCGGATATTATTGTGAGCGGTGTCAACGGGTGTTTGTATGAGCCAGGAAACGTCGCTGAGCTTGTTGGAAAACTCACCGCTATTGGCTCAGGCGCACATCTTCCGGCACATGATGTGATAAATAATAGTATCTGCGATTTTTATGAAGATGCATATATGTCAAGATTTAAGCAGGTTTTGGAAAAATAAAACATGACTAAAATAAAAAATACTATATTTCGGTATGCGACGCCAGAGAATTGCGTTGGAGTATTTTTTCTTTCTCTTCTTATCTCTTTGTCGATCGAGCTATTTACGAATGGTATTGCGCAGAAAATATTTTATTTTGCTGGCTATATTTCCGTTCTCTTTATTCTGTATGGGCTGGTTAAAAATCGGCAGCAGCTAAGCCAACTCGCACCTGCGTTACCCTTTGTGATGGCCTTGTTTATTGTCGGGTTGGTTAGATATATTTGGTTCTTATATGCTAAAACAGATACTTCGCAGTTTAGTGAGTTCGACCTTAATAACTTAAGGAATTACGACCTCGGAGGTAAGCGATTTATATTATCAGCATTTATTGTAAGCTCAGCAATAATTCTTTCGAAATATATGACAAAAGAAATAGTTGTGCTGGGAAGAACTATTATTTTCGTCGGTTTAGTTATTGCTTTATTTTTTGGTTTGCATGAGTTTTACTACGTAACGCATGAGAGAATAAAATTGACTGCAGATGCTGCAAGTAGTTCTTCTTATATGGTTTTATTTATGTACACCACGTATCTGACTCTCTCAAAGAGTACAGTGCGCAGTAAATGGTTTTTTATCGATATTTTGGCAGCAGCAATCACATTCGTGCTTTTGATGCTGTGTGATACCAGAGTATCAATTCTGGCTTTTATTGGCGTAACGATTTTATATTGTTTATATAATAAAAATATACGGACATATGCCAGGAATAAGTTTTTTATTACCAGTTTTGTTGGGTTAATTGTTATCGCCGTCTCTTTGACTGGAACCCGCTGGATGGAGGGGATTCATAATATCCAGAATTATAAAACAGATAGCTCTACTTCTATAGGGGCCCGAGTGGCAATTTGGGATAGCGGATTGACGTATGCTGAGAGGCACTATTTCTTTAGCACACCGCTGGAAAGAACAACGTATGCGCAGGCGTTTATTAAAGAGAATCATCCGGGTAATAAGGAAGGCTATAATAATGTCAAATATAATATGCATAATGATTTTCTTGAGACATTAACGTTGCAAGGCATCATTGGTGCACTGTCTTTAGCTTTCATTTATATTACTTTTGCCATTGTGGCAATTCGTCAACGCATGCTGACATCAGCATTATTGCCACTGTTTGTGCTTTTTGTCTGTGGGCTCACTGACTCGGTATTAATCAATTCGCAAACGGTGATGCTGTTTTTAATATCGATCGTTATTTCAGCTTTATTACCAACGCCTGAGAAGTGATGAAAGGGGAGCTAGGCTCCCCTTTCATTTATCTTGTCATAAGATATTGGGCCGATTCGATAATTTCCTTCACATCTATCGTTGAGATCGGATGGTATTTATCCTGCGTCAATATTTGCACGGCTTCCGGGTAGCCTGGCCCCCAGGTTTTATTATTCTGGTATTTACCATGCATATCATTGCCATAAAGAGCAATTAATGGCTTACGATACGCTGCTGCAATATGCACAATAGAAGTATCTGGTGATATGACCAGTTCGGCATGTTTGATCAATGACATCGCACTAAATAAGGATGAAAATGGATTCTTATATATCCCTTCAGGAAGGTCAGTACTGATCTTATTATTGGGATCTAGATAGATAATATTATAGCCGGGGATATGATATTTTATTTCATGGAAGAGTTGTTGTAGCTGGTTAAGCGATAATTCACGTTTACTATCGGCTGCGAAGGGATTGATGATGATATTTTTAGAGTGCGGTAATTTTTTTAAAAAATATGAAACATCGATATCGGTCTCTTCAGGATAGAAAAGATCGTATGAGGTATTTACGTGAGAAAGTCCCAACTCAGACATTAAAAGTGCATAGCGAGTAGTGATATGCTCCTGAAAACCTGAAAATTTTATTGATTTGTTATAGACATTATACTTTCCTTTGTTAAAACCAATAACGTTCCTGGTATTAATTTTCAGTAAAAAACGAAGACTTGTAGGCGATATTTTATCTCCCATATCGATAACAAGATCGTAACTCTCGTTGGCTAACCCTGGTGCATTACCTTGCTGATCATAAATATGTATTTTACGGATGTAAGGATTGTGCTCGATCGCGATTATATTGTTCACCGTCGCTAATATATCAACCGTATAGCCATTTTTATACAGTTCACGTATAAGCGAGGTGGAGACGATCATATCCCCAATTTTTCCATCATCGCGCAAAAGAAGAACTTTTGCGCCTTTTGCTAAAATAAATTCTTTTTTGATTCGACGGTCCCATATCCAGCGAGCAAGCTCCATACGGATTGCTTTAAAAAAGTAATTCCGTTTTCTGTTCCAGGCCCGTAATGTTGCAAATTTCTTCTGACGATGAGATTTCATTGTGTTTCTGGGCTCTCGTGCAAAGAATTCAGTTCGATAATGCGGGATGCTTTCAGCAATTCGAATACATGCATAGCTGCAATATCCCCCGTGCTGCTGCCGTTTTCCGGGCGCACGACGTACTGATTTTTACCGTAGCCGCCAATCAGCCCCGGATCGGTCGGACCGTATAGCGTGAAATTTGGTTTATCAAGTGCGGCGGTTAAATGGCTTAGCCCGGTGTCGACGGAAACCACCCCGCGCGCGCCTGCCAGCACCTGGGCTACCTGCTCAAGGCTCATACGCGGTAGTACGTCGACAAAATCATGCCCTTCCGCCAGACGTTTGGCCCGCGCCTCTTCATGCGGCGCGCCCCACGGCAGCTTAACGCGCAGGCCGCTGTCGGCCAGCAGGGCGATAAGCGCCCGCCAGTTCTCTTCCGGCCAGTGCTTGTCATCACGGGTGGTGGCATGCAGGAACACCAGATACGGCGCGACAGAGACGTCATCCTGGCGTAAAAAATGGCGGGCGATGGCGTAGTCACCCTGAGTTTCCGGCTTCGCATAGCCAAGGCTTTTGGCGAACAGCTCGCGGGTACGCTCAACGGCATGCTGCTGTTTAGCGATATGATGACGACGGTTATAGAACAGGCTCGCCAGCGGCTCGCGGGCACTCTGCCAGTCCATGCCGTGCTTAACACCACGGGCCAGCCGGGTCACCAGCGCGGCGCTTTTCACCAGCCCCTGGGCGTCTATGATAGCGTCGTACTTTTTCGCCTGTACCGCTTCACGAAATGCCTTACGCTCGGCTTTTATTGGCGCGGAAAACCACGCTTTGCGCCAGCGGCGAATCGCCACCGGAATCACTCGATCAACGGTTTCATGCCAGGAAGGGATCTGCGCGAAGCCTTCCTCAACGACCCAGTCGAAACGAATGCCGGGAATAGCCTGCGCGGCGTCGGTTAGCGCGGGCAGCGTGTGCAGTACGTCGCCCATGGACGAGGTTTTTACGATCAATACCCGCATCCGCTACGCTTCCTCTGTTTCCAGTTTTTCCGTCAGCAGCGCATTCAATTCTTCCAGTACGCGCTGTGGGGTAATGTCGATCAGGCTCTGATGATAGCCTTCGGCGGCGTCGCCTTTGCGCACTTTATGGTAGCCGCTGATCAGGCGAATAACGCGCGCTTTATGCGACAGCGGTGGGGTGAAGTCCGGGCTGCTCGGGCCATAGAGCGCGACCAGCGGGCGGTCCAGCGCCGCGGCGACGTGCATCAGGCCGGAGTCGTTGCTGACCACCGCTTTACAGGTGGCGATCAAAATGACGGCCTGCTCAAGCTGGGTCTCCCCGGCCAGATTACGGCACCATGCCTGCTGCTCCGTGCTCAGCGTAGCGATGATCTCTTTGCCCGCTTCGTTATCTTTAGCAGAACCGAACAGGACGATTTGATAACCGTCGTCGATCAGCTGCTTCGCCAGCTCAGCGTAGTGGTAGTGTGGCCAGCGTTTGGCCGGGCCAAATTCCGCGCCGGGGCAAAAGCCGATAATCGGGCGGTCGGCGGAGATATTGAACGCGCTACAGGCCTGCGATTTCTCACCTTCATTTACCTGAAGCTGCGGCCAGAGCAGCGGCTGCGGCAGATCTTTCGCGCAGCGCATCACGCCTTTGTCGTAGGCCAGACCAACGTAACGTTCTACCATCAGCGGCCAGGCTTCTTTATCCAGCTTGCGGGCATCGTTCAGCAGGCCGTAGCGCATCTCGCCGAGCCAGCCGGTACGAAGTGGGATACCTGCAAAGAACGGCACCAGCGCCGATTTAAACGAGTTCGGTAGCACGTAAGCGCGATCGTAGCGACGCTCGCGCAGGCTGTGCCCAAGCTTACGTCGTTCACCGATTTCCAGCTTGCCGTGGCCGAGCGGCATCGGGATCGCTTCATTAACTTCCGGCATACGCGACAGCAGCGGACGGCACCACGCGGGCGCCATCACGTCGATGATTGCCTGGGGATAGCGCGCCCTGAGCGTACGATAGAGACTTTGCGACATCATCATGTCGCCCACCCATGACGGGCCTATCACCAATATCTTCATTCATTTCATCCTTCAAGCTGTCTCTGCGTTGTCTGTCTTCGTTCACTTCAGTCACATAGTTATCCTATGTTCCTGAAGATTCACTCAGTTGCCGCCTTGATACTGCTCGAATGATTTTATGAATTCGCATGATTGTCGCGATTAAGCCAGGCCATATATTCCGTTACGCCTTCGGCCACGGTCTTAAACGGTTTGTCGTAGCCCGCTGCGCGCAGGTTAGTCAGATCCGCCTGGGTAAACGCCTGATAGCGGCCTTTCAGTTTGTCCGGGAACGGAATGTATTCGATGCTGCCTTTCTGGTGGTAAGCCAGGGTGGCGTCCGCTACCGCCTGGAAGGATTCCGCGCGGCCGGTGCCGAGGTTGAAGATGCCGGAAACACCGTTTTCCCAGAACCACAGGTTGACCGCAGCGACATCGCCGACGTAGACGAAGTCGCGCTTAAAGCCGTCGCTGCCTTCGAACAATTTCGGACTTTCGCCATTATTCAACTGAGTATTGAGATGGAACGCGACGCTGGCCATGCTGCCTTTGTGGCCTTCGCGCGGCCCGTAGACGTTGAAATAACGGAAGCCAACGATCTGTGAGTTTGCTTCCGGCAGGATCTGGCGAACGTACTCATCAAACAGAAACTTGGAGTAGCCGTAAACGTTGAGCGGCTGCTCGTATTCGCGGGACTCAATAAAGTCGCTGGTGCGCCCGCCGTAGGTCGCCGCGGAAGAGGCGTACAGGAACGGGATTTCACGCTCCAGGCAGTAGTGCAGCACTTCTTTGGAGTACTGATAGTTGTTATCCATCATGTACTTACCGTCCCACTCTGTAGTGGAAGAGCAGGCGCCTTCATGGAAAATGGCGTCGATATCGCCGAATTCTTCGCCTGCCATAATCTGGATCAGGAAGTCTTCTTTATCCATGTAGTCAGCGATATTCAGGTCTACCAGGTTCGCGAACTTGGTGCCGTCTTTCAGATTATCTACGACCAGGATGTCGGTAATGCCCTGGTCATTCAACGCTTTAACGATGTTGCTGCCGATAAAGCCTGCGCCGCCGGTAACGATGATCATAACTGTAACCTTTGAAGTAGGGTGCCCAGAGACAATCCGGACATGAATACTCATATCATATCACCACATCGGAAAGGCTTCAGCCATTCGCCGATAAGGTGTAGGGGGTCTCGTGATTTATGCTGCAAATAATTCATGTAGTAATGCATCATCTCGTATCAGCGTATATCTTTAGGTAATATACCCGTCATACTTCAAGTTACAGGTACGTTGGTTTTCCTCGCTCACCCCAGTCACTTACCAGAGTAAGCTCCTGGGGATTCGCTGCGTCACCGCCTTCCTGAAACTCGAATTATTTAGGGTAATATGTGCCAAATTTTGCCGAATCTGGAGAGTTGCAATGCGTGGTGATTTCTACAAACAGTTAACCAATGACCTGGATACCGCGCGCGCGGAAGGGTTGTTTAAAGAAGAACGGATTATCACTTCGGCGCAGCAGGCGGATATCACCGTCGGCGGTAGCCAGGTGATTAACTTCTGCGCCAATAACTATCTGGGCCTTGCGAACCACCCGGAGCTGATTGCCGCCGCGAAAGGCGGAATGGATAGCCACGGCTTTGGTATGGCCTCCGTGCGCTTTATCTGCGGTACCCAGGACACCCATAAAGCGCTTGAGAAGAAGCTGGCAGATTTCCTTGGCATGGAAGATGCGATTCTGTACTCCTCCTGCTTTGACGCCAACGGCGGCCTGTTTGAAACCCTGCTTGGCGCAGAAGACGCGATCATCTCCGATGCTCTGAACCACGCGTCAATCATCGATGGCGTGCGCCTGTGTAAGGCAAAGCGCTTCCGCTACGCTAACAACGACATGCAGGAGCTGGAAGCCCGCCTGAAAGAGGCCCGTGAAGCCGGTGCTCGTCATGTGCTGATCGCGACCGACGGCGTATTCTCAATGGATGGCGTCATTGCCAACCTGAAAGGCGTCTGCGATCTCGCGGATAAATACGATGCGCTGGTGATGGTCGACGACTCTCACGCCGTCGGTTTTGTTGGTGAAAACGGTCGCGGATCCCATGAGTACTGCGACGTGATGGGCCGTGTCGATATCATCACCGGTACTTTGGGTAAAGCGCTGGGCGGCGCCTCCGGCGGCTACACCGCAGCGCGCAAAGAGGTTGTCGAGTGGCTGCGCCAGCGCTCGCGTCCGTATCTCTTCTCCAACTCGCTGGCTCCGGCGATCGTTGCCGCCTCCATTAAAGTGCTGGAGATGGTAGAGGCGGGCAGCGAACTGCGCGACCGTCTGTGGTCCAACGCGCGTCTGTTCCGCGAAAAAATGTCTGCGGCGGGCTTTACCCTGGCGGGCGCCGATCACGCCATTATCCCGGTGATGCTCGGTGAGGCCACCGTCGCGCAGACGTTCGCGAGCGAGCTGCAAAAAGAAGGTATTTACGTCACCGGATTTTTCTATCCGGTGGTACCAAAAGGCCAGGCGCGTATCCGTACCCAGATGTCTGCGGCGCATACCCCTGAACAAATTGAACGTGCGGTGGAAGCCTTTACCCGCATCGGTAAACAACTGGGCGTCATTGCCTAAGGGTGTGAGATGAAAGCGTTATCCAAACTGAAGGCGGAAGAAGGCATCTGGATGACCGACGTACCGGAACCGGAAGTCGGCCATAACGATTTGCTGATTAAAATCCGCAAGACCGCGATTTGCGGTACCGACGTGCATATCTACAACTGGGACGACTGGTCGCAAAAGACTATTCCGGTCCCGATGGTTGTGGGCCATGAATACGTGGGTGAAGTCGTGGGTATCGGTCAGGAAGTTCGCGGCTTTAAGCTTGGCGACCGCGTTTCGGGCGAAGGGCATATTACCTGCGGTCATTGCCGTAACTGCCGTGCCGGGCGTACGCACCTGTGCCGCAATACCACGGGCGTCGGCGTAAACCGTCCGGGCTGCTTTGCTGAGTATCTGGTGATCCCGGCATTTAACGCCTTCAAAATCCCGGACAATATCTCTGACGATCTGGCGTCGATTTTTGACCCGTTTGGTAACGCCGTTCACACCGCGCTCTCTTTCGACCTGGTCGGTGAAGATGTGCTGGTTTCCGGTGCTGGCCCGATTGGCGTGATGGCGGCGGCAGTGGCGAAACACGTCGGTGCGCGTAACGTGGTGATCACCGACGTGAACGAATATCGTCTGGAGCTGGCGCGCAAAATGGGCGTGACCCGTGCGGTGAACGTCGCGAAAGAGAACCTTAACGATGTGATGGCCGAACTGGGCATGACCGAAGGTTTTGACGTGGGTCTGGAGATGTCGGGCGCTCCGCCGGCGTTTCGTACAATGCTGGATACCATGAACCACGGCGGGCGTATTGCCATGCTTGGCATCCCGCCGTCAGATATGTCGATCGACTGGACCAAGGTGATTTTCAAAGGGCTGTTTATCAAAGGGATTTACGGCCGGGAAATGTTTGAAACCTGGTACAAGATGGCCGCGCTTATTCAGTCTGGATTGGATCTCTCGCCGATCATCACACATCGCTTTGGCATTGATGACTTCCAGCAGGGCTTCGACGCCATGCGCTCCGGCCAGTCCGGTAAAGTTATCCTCAGTTGGGATTAATTCCACTCGCGTTGTACATAAAAAAAGCGCCTGCGGGCGCTTTTTCCGAGAGCTGTCTTCCACTTTTCTGATTTTTAACCCACTCCGCACTTTTTCTAAATCGCTTTCTTGCCTATTCGTTTATACAGTCAGTTTAATCGCCGTTTAACCACACAAACACTATGCTTAAACTTTCTGTATGCTTATTGACCTGTAATTCATCCCGCTTGTTACGGGAGGTTTTACCACCTTTGCTTAAGGTGGCCGATGAATTTATCGTCATCGACTCAGGCAGCACGGACGCCACGCTGCAGATTTGCCAACAATTCGGTCTTATCGTTCACCACCATCCTTATGCCGCTCACGGTGCGCAGATGAATTACGCGACATCCCTGGCCAGCCATGATTGGGTGCTGTGTATGGATAGCGATGAAATTCTCGATGATGATGTCGTAACGGCTATTCTGGCGCTGAAAGCTGGCGATGAACCTGCACCTGACTGCGCGTGGCGTCTGCCGCGTTATTGGTTCGTTCTGGGGGAAGAAGTGCGAACCATTTATCCTGTCTCATCGCCGGATTTCCCGGTTCGCTTGTTTAACCGCTCTGTCGCCAGGTTCAACGATCGCCCGGTGGACGATCAGGTTGTTGGTTTTAAACATTCCAGTAAGCTACCTGGGTTTGTGCGCCACGATACCTTCTATTCCCTGCATGAAGTGTTTAATAAGCTCAACAGCTACACCACGCGGCTGGTTAAACACCAGAAGATCAGGCCGTCCATTGGGCGCGGGGTGATCAGCGCGATTGGCGCTTTCTTTAAGTGGTATCTGTTTAGCGGGGCGTGGCGAAAGGGCAAGGTTGGTGTCGTCACCGGACTATATGCGACCTTTTACAGCTTTCTAAAATACTTTAAAGCCTGGTATGCCCATCAGGAGAAGCAGGAATCCGCAGTCGAAAAGCACACGGATTCCCGGACGGTTTAGTTGTTGGGGTTATCCCAGCCCTGCCACTTTAACTGATAGTACTGCACCAGCGCGCTTTGGCTGATGCTTTCGCTCAGAATAGTGAAGAAGCGGCGGGCGTTCACTGGCTCCGGCGGATGCTTCGGTTTACACAGCTTCACGCCGCGGAACGGGTTGCGCGGCGGCTGTGCAGGTGGCGGCGCGATATTCGGCGTTGAGGTATCGATCTGCGGTTCGTTGAGCAGGCTGCTCGGGCGAACCAGGGTAATATCCGGCGGCAGGTTATACACCATCTGCTGCAGCACGCGCACCGTGGTGGGATGCGGGTGACCGATGGCAATAGCCGAACCGTTGCGTCGCGCCAGGGCAATGGCGCGGTTGAACTGATAGCGGATATCCGCTTCGTTCTGGGTATCGTCGAGGAAGACCTTGCGCTTAATAACCTTTACGCCGGTGCCCTGTGCCGCGCGCATGGCCTGGGTGTTACCGATGGTGACGCTATCAAGGAAATAGAGGTTGTAGCGCTCCAGAGCCTGCATCACCTTCTGCATACCAAACAGATTTGACGTCATGGCGCTGCCCATATGGTTGTTCAGCCCCACGGCGTACGGGACTTTGCCATAAGCTTCGCGGATTATGCGCTCGATCTCGCTGCTGTTCATATCCGGGCGGAGCGTATCTTTTTCCAGCGGCTGCTTGCTCAGCGGCGCCATCGGCAGGTGAATCAGCACCTCATGGCCGAGGTTATGCGCTTTTGTCGCCATTTCTCGAGCATGAGGTGCATTAGGGAGTACGGCAACGGAGATCGTCGCTGGCAGCGCCAGCACCTGGTTTTCGGTTTGTGGACGATAGCCAAAGTCGTCAATAACAATGGAGAGTTTGCCGGCAAAAACCGGCGACGCCATAACCAGCGTAGTGGTTACCGCGAGTGCAATTCTGCGAAATTGAAGCAAAACTTATCTTCCCAACCACGGCTGTGGATTGACCGCCTGACCCTGGCGGCGAATTTCGAAATAGAGCGACGGACGGCCCTGACCGCCGCTGCTGCCTACGAGAGCGATCGGCTGGCCCGCCCGGACCTGAGTGCCGACGCTGACCAGCGCGCTTTGGTTATAGCCGTAAAGACTCATGTCGCCTTTGCCGTGTTCAACGACCACCACCAGACCATAGCCCTGTAGCCAGTCGGCGAGAATAACTCGCCCATCGGCAACGGCTTTGACCTCGGTGCCTTCAGACGCAGCGATAACCATCCCCTTCCAACGTAGTTCACCTTGCAGCTGTTCGCCATAGCGATGGAGAATTGAGCCGCGAACCGGCCAGAATGCCTGGCCGCGAGGAGAGCCAAGTCCGCCGGTGCGGGACATCAGCGAGCGTTCGCTCTCGGTGGGTTTGTAGGTGGTACCTTTGCGCGAGGCTTCCTGCTGGCGATCGCGTACGTCCTGCGCCTCGCGGGCTTCGCGATCGGCGCGCGCTTTGGCTGCCGCCGCCGCCTGGGCGATACGACCGCGCAGGCGCGATTCGTTAGCCCGCAGTTCGCTGAGCTGCTGCTGACCTTGTTGAATGGAGGACTCGAGGCCAGAGAGGGTCTTTTTACGCTCGTTGCGCGCCTGTTCCAGCTTGCTCTGCTGGGCACGCAGTTCGTACACCAGGGTTTGCTGCTGGCTCTGTTTCTCTTCCAGCATGGTTTTTTGCACCGCCACGTCTTCGCGAGTTTGCTTAAGCTGAGCGATGGTCTCCTGGCGCGCCTGGTTCAGGTAGCTGAAGTAGACCTGCATGCGCTGGTTACGCTGCCCCTCTTCGCCGCTGAGAACCATCTGGATGCCGGTATGCGGCCCCTGACGAAACGCTGCGTCAAGCTGTGCGGAAAGGTTACGCTCCTGAGAAGCGCGCTGACGCTCCAGCTTCGCGAGCGCGGCGTTCATTTCGTCGATCTGCTTATTCAACTGATCGAGTGTGTTTTGCGTTTCGCGCAGCTTGCGCGCGGCGGCGGCGATGGCCTCTTCCTGCGCTTTAAGCTGGGCGACCAGAGATGCACGCTGCTGCTGCTGCTGCTTAATCGCCCGCTGTTTGGCGGCGATATCGGCCTGAATAGATTTTAGCTGGTCGCGATCGTCGGCGTGAGCAGATGCGGCGCACAGCAATACGCCAGCGCTAAGCGCGCTGGCGTAAAGGACGGACCGAACTGCCGTTGCGATCCATGTAGTTGAATAAGTCGCCTTTCCCCTCATGGGGAAGGATTATTCCACGATGAACAGCGGCTTGCCAGTCATCTCTTGCGGGATTTCCATTCCCATCAGCGTCAGCATGGTCGGCGCGATGTCGGAAAGTTTGCCGCCGTTAACTGCTTTGACGTTTTTATCGCCAACATAAATCAGCGGAACCGGCAGGTTGGTGTGAGCGGTGTGCGCCTGGCCGGTTGCCGGGTCGCGCATCTGCTCGGCGTTGCCGTGGTCTGCTGTGATCAGCAGCTGGCCGCCAACGGATTCAACGGCTTTAGTCACCTGATCGATACAGTTATCCAGGGTTTCAACCGCTTTAACCGCTGCTTCCATTACCCCGGTGTGGCCAACCATATCGCCGTTCGGGTAGTTGCAGATGATCGTGTCGAACTGACCGCCTTTAATAGCGGCGACCAGTTTTTCAGTCAGCTCAGCAGAGCTCATTTCCGGCTGCAGATCGTAGGTCGCGACTTTCGGCGAGTTGATCAGAATACGCTCTTCGCCTTTGAACGGCTCTTCAACGCCGCCGTTAAAGAAGAAGGTCACGTGGGCGTATTTTTCAGTTTCGGAGATACGCAACTGGGTTTTGTCGTTTTTCGCCATCCACTCGCCGAAGGTATTTGCCAGAGAAGCCGGCGGGTAAGCACAGGCAACTTTAATGTCGGCGGCGTATTCGGTCAGCATGACGAAATTGAGGTTCACTACTTTCTTACGGGCGAAACCGTCGAAATCGGCGTTAACGAAGGCGCGGGTGATTTCACGGGCGCGATCGGCGCGGAAGTTCATGAAAATCAGCGCGTCGCCGTCTTCCATGGCGGCATCGGCCTGGCCTTCGGCGCGGATAACGGTCGCTTTTACGAACTCATCGTTTTCATCGCGTGCGTAAGCGGCCTGCAGGCCAGCAACGGCGGTATCCGCCTGGAACTCGCCTTTTGCCTGGGTCATCAGGTCGTAAGCGTGTTCAACGCGATCCCAACGGTTGTCGCGGTCCATAGCGTAGTAACGACCAATAATTGAGGCGACGCGGCCTTTGCCCAGTGCGGCAAATTTGTCTTCGAATTTCGCCAGCGTCTTTTCAGCGCTGCGCGGCGGGGTATCGCGGCCGTCGAGGAAAGCGTGCAGATAGATTTTTTCCGCACCGCGTTCAGCTGCCAGTTCGACCATCGCCATGATGTGGTCTTCGTGGCTGTGGACGCCGCCAGGAGACATCAGGCCCATGATATGCACGGCTTTGCCCGCGGCAACGGCTTTATCGACCGCGCCAGTCAGTACCGGGTTGGCGAAGAAGGTGCGTTCTTTGATTTCAACGTCCAGACGGGTCAGATCCTGATACACGATGCGGCCCGCGCCGAGGTTGACGTGACCTACTTCGGAGTTGCCCATCTGGCGATCCGGCAGACCGACTTCCAGGCCGGAAGCGTCAATCAGGGTATGCGGGCGTTTTGCCCACAATGCGTCCATAACGGGGGTTTTGGCGCTGTAAATTGCGTTATCCTGCTGGTCTTCGCGATAGCCATAGCCATCCAGAATCACCAGTACCATAGGTTTTTTAGAAACCGACATTGCGACAACCTCATGCTCAAAGACAGAAAAATTTGCGTAATTTTACTACAGCTGAATCGATCAAATCACCGTGAAAGATCAAAGAAAGGGAGCGGCCAGGCGGCATCATTCCGCTGAGAGCGCTTTTTTTTCGTAACGGGCCGCAGAAAATGCATTACATCGCGCTCACTGGCTGTATTTGCCGCAATGCACAGGTATACTCCTTCCCTGGTTTTTTTATCACTTAGTCGGGAGTTGTAACCCCCCATGCAAGAAATTATGCAATTCATCGGCCGTCACCCCGTCCTGAGCATCGCGTGGGTCGCGCTGCTGGTGGCGGTGCTGTTCACCACGTTTAAAGGACTGATGTCGAAAGTTAAAGTCATCACCCGCGGTGAAGCGACGCGCCTAATCAACAAAGAAGATGCCGTGGTTGTCGACCTGCGTCAGCGTGACGATTTCCGTAAAGGCCATATTGCGGGTTCTGTTAACCTGCTGCCGAGCGATATCAAAGCAAATAACGTCGGCGAGTTGGAAAAGCACAAAGCACAACCCATTATAGTGGTAGACGGCTCCGGTATGCAGGCACAAGAACCCGCCAGCGCGCTGAACAAAGCCGGTTTCGAAAAGGTCTTCGTACTGAAAGAAGGCATCGCAGGCTGGAGCGGCGAGAACCTTCCGCTGGTACGCGGTAAATAATTTACCCGCGTCTTTATGGCGTAGCGTTGGTTCCCCCATGTCGGTTATTCGTCAGGGGGGAAAATAAAGCCTGCGGCGTAAAACCCTCGGGGGTAAAAACAGGAGTAAAGTCATGGCCAATATTGATATTTATATCAAAGCGACCTGTCCGTTCTGCGTACGTGCGAAAGCGCTGCTGAACAGCAAGGGCGTGACGTTCAACGAGTTGCCTATCGATGGCAATGCTGCGAAGCGTGAAGAGATGATTCAGCGCAGCGGTCGAACGACGGTTCCGCAGATTTTTATTGATGCGCAGCACATTGGCGGCTGTGACGACTTGTACGCGCTTGATTCACGTGGTGGACTCGATCCCCTCTTGCGCTAATTTTTGCGCCCATCCCCATTGGACAGGCGTACTTAAGGACAACACGAAAGGGTTTTACTATGTCAGAACAAAACAGCACCGAAATGACTTTCCAGATCCAGCGTATCTACACCAAAGATATTTCTTTCGAAGCGCCAAACGCTCCGCAAGTTTTCCAGAAAGATTGGCAGCCGGAAGTTAAACTTGATCTGGATACTGCTTCCAGCCAGCTGGCTGAAGGCGTGTATGAAGTGGTGCTGCGTGTGACCGTGACCGCCTCCCTGGGTGAAGAGACTGCGTTCCTGTGTGAAGTACAGCAGGGCGGTATTTTCTCCATCGACGGTATTGACGGCACCCAGATGGCGCATTGCCTCGGCGCATACTGCCCGAACATTCTGTTCCCGTACGCGCGTGAGTGCATCACCAGCCTGGTTTCCCGCGGTACCTTCCCGCAACTGAACCTTGCGCCAGTGAACTTCGATGCGCTGTTTATGAACTATCTGCAGCAGCAGGCTGGCGAAGGTGCTGAACAACATCAGGATGCCTGATGAACGCGCTTAACGCTGCAATGACTGTGATCGGTGCCGGCTCTTACGGCACCGCTCTTGCCATCACCCTGGCAAGAAATGGCCACCACGTTGTGCTCTGGGGCCATGACCCGAAACATATTGCGACGCTGCAACACGATCGCTGCAACGCCGCATTCCTTCCTGACGTCCCTTTCCCTGATACGCTGCATCTGGAAAGCGATCTGGCGACCGCGCTGGCTGCCAGCCGCGATATCCTGGTCGTTGTGCCGAGCCATGTTTTTGGCGAAGTGCTGCGGCAGATTAAACCGCTGATGCGCCCTGATGCGCGCCTGGTTTGGGCGACAAAAGGTCTTGAGGCGGAAACCGGACGTCTGCTGCAGGACGTGGCGCGCGAAGCGCTGGGCGACGATATCCCGCTGGCGGTGATTTCCGGCCCAACTTTCGCGAAGGAGCTGGCGGCAGGCCTGCCGACAGCTATCTCGCTGGCGTCTACGGACCCGCAGTTCGCTGACGATTTGCAAAGCCTGCTGCACTGCGGCAAGAGCTTCCGCGTCTATATCAACCCAGACTTCATCGGCGTTCAGCTCGGCGGAGCGGTGAAAAACGTTATCGCTATCGGCGCCGGGATGTCCGACGGCATCGGCTTTGGCGCTAATGCGCGAACAGCGCTGATTACCCGCGGGCTGGTCGAGATGTCCCGCCTTGGTGAGGCCCTTGGCGCCGATCCGGAAACCTTTATGGGGATGGCGGGTTTAGGCGATCTGGTGCTGACCTGTACCGATAACCAGTCGCGTAACCGCCGCTTCGGCATGATGCTCGGTCAGGGCATGGATGTGCAAAGCGCGCAGGAGAAAATTGGCCAGGTGGTTGAAGGCTACCGCAATACCAAAGAAGTTCGCGTTCTGGCGCAACGTTTAGGCGTCGAAATGCCAATAACCGAGGAAATTTATCAGGTATTGTATTGCGGAAAAATTGCGCGCGAGGCAGCATTGACCTTATTAGGTCGTGCACGCAAGGACGAGCGTAGCAACTAACTGCGATGGAACCTGGATCACCTGAATGACCCGGCCAGCAAAGAACTGGCCGGTCATTATTATATCGCCTGGAGTCAGCAATGCCGTGTGAAGAACTGGATATCGTCTGGAATAATATTAAAGCCGAAGCCCGGGCTTTAGCTGACTGTGAGCCAATGCTCGCCAGTTTTTATCACGCCACGCTACTCAAGCACGAAAACCTCGGCAGCGCCCTGAGCTATATGCTGGCCAACAAACTGGCCTCCCCGATTATGCCCGCTATCGCGATTCGTGAAGTGGTGGAAGAAGCCTACGCCGCTGACCCGGAAATGATCGCCTCCGCCGCCTGCGATATTCAGGCGGTGCGTACCCGCGACCCGGCGGTGGATAAATACTCGACGCCGCTGCTATACCTTAAAGGATTCCACGCGCTACAGGCTTATCGCATCGGCCACTGGCTGTGGAACCAGGGGCGTCGGGCGCTGGCAATCTTCCTGCAAAATCAAGTTTCCGTCTCGTTCCAGGTGGATATCCACCCGGCAGCGAAGATTGGCCGCGGGATCATGCTTGACCACGCCACCGGCATTGTCGTCGGTGAAACGGCGATCATTGAAGATGATGTGTCGATTCTGCAATCGGTGACCCTTGGCGGTACTGGTAAAACCAGCGGCGATCGTCACCCGAAAATTCGCGAAGGCGTAATGATTGGCGCCGGGGCGAAGATCCTTGGCAATATTGAAGTCGGGCGCGGGGCAAAAATCGGCGCCGGTTCGGTAGTGCTACAACCGGTGCCGCCGCATACCACCGCCGCAGGCGTTCCTGCCCGCATTGTGGGCAAGCCAGAGAGCGATAAGCCCGCAATGGATATGGATCAGCACTTTAATGGCATACACCATACCTTCGAGTACGGTGACGGTATTTGATTGATTTCCCGGAGGCGATGCTGCGCATCTGTCCGGGCTACAACATTGAGCGCTGTCTGGTAGCCCGAACAGGCGCTTAGCGCCGCCTCCGGGACTCAGTTGCGCAGCACGGCGCCCGGATACCCCAGCTGGCGCCAGGCTTCATACACTACCACCGACACCGCGTTTGACAGGTTCATGCTGCGGCTGTCCGGCATCATCGGAATACGGATTTTTTGCGCTGCGGGCAGGGCATCGAGAATGCTGGCAGGCAGTCCGCGGGTTTCCGGGCCAAACATCAAAAAATCACCGTCCTGATAGCTCACCGCGCTATGGGCTGGGGTACCTTTGGTGGTCAGGGCGAACAGACGCTGCGGCTTTGCGCTTTCAACAAATGCGGCGTAATCGGCATGGCGCTGGACGGCGGCGAACTCGTGGTAGTCCAGCCCGGCGCGGCGCAAACGTTTATCGTCCCAGGCAAAGCCCATCGGTTCGATGATATGCAGGTTGAAGCCGGTGTTAGCGCACAGGCGGATAATATTCCCGGTGTTCGGCGGGATTTCTGGTTCGAATAAGACAATGTTAAGCATGCTGCCCCCTTAATTGCGGGGGGCAGAATAGCAGATATTTGGCGAACCCTCACTCCGCTCTCTTTCTGAATGGGAGAGGGAGAAAACCTGCCTGCTCAGCGCAGAGGATTGCTTCCCTCGCCCCTTTGGGGAGAGGGCCAGGATGAAGGGGAACAGCCGCAGATTACGCCGCATTCCCTGCCTTGATCACATCAAAAGTCCGCAGCGCATCGGCGTTTTGCACCAGAGAGTCGCGGCTGATCTCACTGATGGTTTTCGCGCCGGTCAGGGTCATCGCCACCTTCATCTCTTTCTCAATCAGGTTCAGCAGATTGGCGACCCCCTGCTTGCCGTGAGTGGCCAGCGCATACAGATAAGCGCGGCCCAGCAGCACGCTATCCGCACCTAGCGCAATCATGCGCACGACATCGAGGCCGTTGCGAATACCGCTGTCGGCGAGAATGGTGATGTCGCCTTTCACCGCGTCAGCGATCGCGGGCAGGGCGCGGGCGGAGGAGAGCACACCATCAAGCTGGCGACCGCCGTGGTTGGAGACCACAATCCCGTCAGCGCCAAAACGTACCGCGTCGCGTGCATCTTCCGGGTCGAGGATCCCCTTGATCACCATCGGGCCATCCCAGAACTCACGGATCCACTCAAGGTCTTTCCAGGAAATCGACGGATCGAAGTTATTCGCCAGCCAGCCAATGTAATCTTCAAGGCCAGTTGGTTTGCCGAGGTAGGCGGAGATATTGCCCAAATCGTGCGGGCGACCGTTTAAACCAACGTCCCATGCCCACTGCGGATGGGTCATCGCCTGCCAGTAGCGGCGCATCGCCGCGTTCGGGCCGCTCATTCCGGAGTGCGCATCGCGATAGCGCGCGCCGGGGGTCGGCATATCGACGGTAAAGACCAGCGTTGAACAGCCCGCAGCCTTAGCGCGCTCCAGCGCGTTGCGCATAAAGCCACGATCGCGCAGGACGTAGAGCTGGAACCACATCGGGCGCTTGATGGTCGGGGCGACTTCCTCAATCGGGCAAACGGAAACGGTGGAGAGCGTAAAGGGAATACCTTTCTCATCCGCTGCACCTGCTGCCTGCACTTCACCGCGGCGTGCATACATTCCGCACAGGCCGACAGGGGCCAGCGCCGTTGGCATTGAAAGCTTTTCGTTAAATAGTGTGGTTTCCAGACTCAGATCCGACATGTTCTTCAGTATCCGCTGGCGCAGGGCCACATCGGACAGGTCTTCCACGTTGCGGCGCAGGGTGTGCTCGGCGTAAGCGCCGCCGTCGATATAATGGAACAGGAACGGTGGCAGGATACGCTGTGCGGCGGCGCGGTAGTCGCTGGCGGCGGAAATAATCATCACAAGTTCTCCCTGGAATTGTCGTTATGGTCACCGGGCAGGCGGGTAATTCGCGCCTGGCGGGCCTGGTCTTCATCAAAACGTTTGATCGTGGCGTGGACAAAGCCCAAGTGGGCCATCATCGCCTGTCTGGCACCTTCGGGATCGCCGGCGATAATCGCCTCCATCACCGCCTGGTGCTGCTCGGTCAGGCGAGCGAAGACCGGCGGGACGAGATACATCCGCTGGCGGCTCTCCTTGACCGAGGATTGTAAGAGGTCGAAAAAGCCGCGCATGGTTTGCAGCAACACCACGTTGTGCGAGGCTTCGGCAATCGCCAGATGGAAACGGACGTCGGCCTGCGAGGCCAGGTCAGGGTCTTCGCTCTGGGTGGCTTCAAAGCAGAGGCGGATTTTCTCTTTTTCGCTATCGGTTGCGCGCATCGCCGCATGCCAGGCGGTGCTGGCTTCGATGGCGTGCCGGGCTTCGAGGATATCGAAACTGTAATCGGGGTCGTCGGAAAGCAGCGTTTTCAACGGCTGAACAATATTTTGCTCTGACCACGCCTCGTGCTGCCAGCGCACGAATGTGCCGCCGCCGCGACGGCTAAGCAGCACCCCTTCGTTGACGAGCATCGCCAGCGCTTCGCGCAGCGAGTTGCGTGATACGCCAAGCTGGGTTGCCAGCTGGCGCTCGGCGGGCAATCGCATGCCCGCCTCCAGGTTTTGTTCTTCAATCAGCGCCCGCACGCGACGGGCGACGTCGTCGGCAAGGCGTTTTGGCATCACTATCACGGAATCATCCAGGTTAAGACATACGCCTGCAGCGTGGTGATGACGCCGACCATGCAGGTGAAAATCAGGCTATGTTTCACGGTAAAGCGGAACAGGTCGGACTCCTTACCCACCAGACCCACTGCCGCACAGGCGATGGCGATGGACTGCGGCGAAATCATTTTTCCGGTCACGCCGCCGGTGGTGTTTGCGGCAACCAGCAGAATATCGGAGACACCAATCTGTTGCGCCGCCGTCGCCTGTAGCGCGGCAAACAGCGCGTTAGACGATGTATCCGAACCGGTCAGGAATACCCCCAACCAGCCGAGGAACGGCGAGAAGAAAGTAAACGCGTGGCCGGTGTGCGCCAGCGCGAGGGCCAGAGTTGAGGATAGCCCGGAATAGTTGGAAATAAAGGCGAACGCCAGCACCATGCCGATGGAGTAAATCGGCAGCGCCAGTTCCTTCAGCGTGCTGCCGAAGGTCGAGATCGCGTCTTTCGGCTTCATACGCAGCCAGACGATGGAAAGCAGCGCGGCGAACAGAATGGCGGTACCGGTGGCGGAGAGCCAGTCGAACTTATAGACCGCGGCATACGGCGTGGCTTCGCTGACCACTGGCGGCATACGGGCTACCATCTTGTCGAGGAACGGCACGGAAATATTAATGACAAAGTCGTACATTGCGCCGCCCGGAGCGAACAGCGCTTTGAACGGCGGCACGCTCCACAGGGTCACGGTGGCGGTCAGGAACAGGAACGGTGACCAGGCGCGGACAACCTGTCCCGGCGTGTAGTGAGTGCGCGCCAGAGTCATATCGACCTGCGATGCGCCCATATCGCCGAAGCGGAAGATGCGCACCGGCTGCCAGCGTTTGAGGAACAACGTCAGGCAGACCAGCGATACCAGAGAAGAGATGATATCCGGCAGTTCCGGGCCGAGGAAGTTAGAGCTGAGGTACTGAGCGATAGCAAAGGAGCCACCTGCGACCATAACCGCAGGCCAGGTCTCTTTAATCCCGCGCCAGCCGTCCATAATCGCCATGATCCAGAACAGCACGATGATGGTCAGGAACGGCAGCTGGCGACCAACCATCTGGCCAATTTCAAAGCTGTCGAGTCCCGTAACCTGCCCGGCGACCAGAATCGGAATGCCCATCGCGCCAAACGCTACCGGTGCGGTGTTGACGATCAGGCACAGGCCAGCGGCATACAGCGGGTTAAAGCCAAGCCCTACCAGCAATGCAGCGGTAATGGCGACCGGCGCGCCAAAACCAGCGGCTCCCTCAAGAAACGCGCCGAAGGAGAAGCCGACGATGAGCATTTGCAGACGTTGGTCCGGGGTAATCGACAAAATCGATGAACGGATAATGTCGAACTGTCCGGTTTTCACCGAGATTTTATAGACGAATACTGCGGCAATAATAATCCACGCGATGGGCCACAGGCCGTAGAAGAAGCCGTAGATGACGGAGGCCAGCGCGTGGTCAACCGGCATCTTGTAGAACAGCAGGGCGACGGAGAGCGCAATGACCACGGTCCAGGTCGCGGCGACGTACCCTTTCAGCTTGAGCTTAATCAGGGCAAAAAAGAAAAACAGAATCGGTAGCGATGCGATAAGACTCGATAGCCAGATGTTACCGGCCGGATCGTAATTTTGTTGCCAGAGGTTCATGCAGGTCTCCATCGGGCCGCCATGATGTCGTGCTGAGTCTTATGCTCTTTGCAGGTCACATCATTTGTAAAATTGGCCCAGCCAAATTGCGATTGTAGGATTAACGACAACGAATGGTTAATCAAATGTTACTCATGGGCAATATGTCTGTGACATAAAATGATGGATATGTGAACCGTTGGGCGATTTAAGAAATAATTGGTAGGGCCAATTGAGAGGGGGGGGATAAATAGCGTTGGGATCAGAATAGCTCCCGTCCGCAGACGGCTATGGATCCGTATCCCGGCTAAGCGTAGCGCGAGCCGGGAGATTCATGGGATGAAAAGATCAGAACGCGGTTTTTGAGAAGCCGGTCATCTCTTTGAGGCCCATTTCGCGTCCCAGCGCGGTCATCGGGTGGACAACGACCAAACCGCGTACGCTTTTTTTAAGCTTGCCCATATCGGCCTGCTCTTTTTTGGTGATGGCGCGACGGTGCGGCATGCTCATCAGCTTTTGCGCTTCTTTGCTCAGCTTTTGGCCCTGAACGTCGCGCAGGCGCACGAGCTCTGCTTCAATAGTGGCTTTCTCTTTTTCCAGCTCGGCGTACTTATCTGCGGCCTCAACGAGAGACAGGTCGGTCTGCTGGTGGCGGATGGCGTCAAGACGGTCGCTCAGACGCTTAATTTCACTTTTTTCGACTTCTTTCATGGTGGTTTAATCTATTAAGAAATGGGCGTGATCAGACTATAGTATGTGCTGTCGCTTCTGTTGTGGGTAGTTATTTATCTAAACGTCACCGCTTTTCCTGTTAAAGCATTCGTAATGAGTTATTCTAACTAACTGAATATTATTGATGTTTAAGTTAATAGTTTGCTGTTTTTCATTTCTGTGAAGCCCGTCAGTCATTAAGCACGTTTTCCTCATCTAAATCCCTTCTTTTGGCTAATTCTTAACAAGATGATCCCCGAGCAGAGGAGAGCGTGATGGCGAAAATCGGCGACGGTGTACCGCGTATTATTGATAAGGCCGTAGATTTTATGGCTTCAAGCCAGGCTTTTATGGAATATCTAAAAAAGTCCCCGCGTTTGCAGCATATACCGCGGGATATTCCGGCTGACAAAGAAGAGCTATTTCTGCGTCGTCTTGAGTATTATCGTCAGCTTTATCGGCCGACGTGCGACCAGCAAGAGACCGAATCAGAGCGTTGATTTTTGAAAGGCTTTTTTTAAGCTGATTTTAGAAATCAGCTCGGTCAGAGATAGCATCATTGTTGAACGTACGACCTGCTGGTAGCGCAGTTTTTGCATTGCCAGCAGCTCCGCATCGCTGTCATCGAATAGCGGCATTGGCGGCAGGGCGGCGACGCAGTGCAGTTCGCCAAACGGTCCGAGAATCTCATCGTCGGTAAAGCTGTACTCATTACCGTCGTGGTTCAACTCTTCGCGCAGGGCCATCAGCAGCTCGGCGTCTTCATATTCGGCGCGACTGATCACCCCGAGGCCGTAAATCAGCTTCAGGCGTACAGAAAGGTCACCCAGCGGCCCCTCGCCGTCTAGCAAGGGCTCCACTGCGTATTTCACCGCATAGTCGTCTTTACGGAACACCTGAAGCACCAGGATATTGACCGCTTCCGTCAGCAGTTCAACGGTAGCGATCAGGAAGCTTCTTACGGTTTTGCCAGCATTCAGACGCTCAAGCACACGGTTTTCAAATGCCTGTGTTTCTTCCATTATTGCCTGCAAATCTGACAGGAGTAGTAATGGGCGCGGTTCGGACCGCGCCAGATCTTGCCTCATTTGGTGGCGTTATAGTCGTTAACAGCTTCCGCCACCACATCGCTTGCCGCGTCCAGACCTGAAATCTGCGCCAGCGCGGCCTGAGGGCCTTTGTCTGCAATCAGCGTCGCCAGCTCTTGCGCCTGCGGATCTTCTTCGCTGCGGAAGTGCATCGCCGCAGCGATCCCTTTCACCAGGTTCAGATGTGGCAGGCCGTATTCCAGCGTGCCGAGCAGCGGCTTAATTAAACGATCGCCCGCACTCAGTTTGCGCAGCGGCTGACGGCCAACGCGCTCAACGTCATCTTTCAAATACGGGTTCTCGAAACGACCAATAATCTTCTGGATATAGGCTGAGTGTTTCTGTGCATCAAAGGCATAACGCTTGATCAGCACCGCGCCGCTCTCTTCCATGGCCCCTTTAACTACCGCGCGGATTTTCTCATCGAGAATCGCGTCGCGAATCGTCTGGTGACCCGCCAGTTTTCCGAGGTAGGCGGTTATAGCATGTCCGGTGTTTAAGGTGAATAGCTTACGCTCGACAAATGCCATCAGGTTATCGGTTAATTCCATTCCTGGGATATTCGGCAGCTCGCCTTTAAACTGGGTCTTGTCGACAATCCACTCGCTAAAGGTTTCCACGGTCACTTCCAGCGGGTCGTGAGTGGCGGAAGCGGATGGCGGAACGATGCGGTCAACGGCGGAATCAACGAAGCCGACGTTGGCTTCAACCCAGGCTTTATCTTCTTCAACCAGAGCGTTAAAAACGTGGCCTTTCAGCTGAGTCGTGCCGCGGACCATGTTTTCGCAGGCGATAATATTCAGCGGGGCTGTAATGCCCTGCGCTTTGCGTTTCGCCAGGCCTTTAGCAATGGCCGGAGCAATGCGTTCCAGCACAACCGGGCCGACGGCGGTAGTGATCAGGTCAACGCTGGCAATCAGCTCAACGACTTCATCACCGATGCTGCTGACGGCATCGACGCCGGAAACGGTATCGACCTGCTCATTTTCGCCGACCACGTGAACCTGATAGCTATGACGGGCATTCAGGGCATCAAGCACAACCTGATTTACATCCGCAAACGTCAGCTTTATCCCCGCGTCTGCCAGCAGTTTGCCGATAAAGCCACGTCCGATATTACCTGCGCCAAAATGTAATGCTTTCATAGTATTAACCTTCAATTAATGTTTTTACCTGAGAGGGCTGGGGTGAGGCTTTTCCCTCACCCTAACCCTCTCCCCATGCATGAGGAGAGAGTGGGCGTTTCCCGGAGGCGGCGCTTGACGCGCCTTGTCCGGGCTACAGGTTACGCTTTCAGCAGCGTCAGAACTTCTTCGACGCTGGTGGTTTTGGTCAGACGCTCAATCACTGACTCATCGTCCAGCGCGTTGGTCAGGCTGGTAATCACCTGAATGTGCTCGTTATTGCGAGCAGCGATACCGATGACCAGACGAGCGACCTCATCCTCTTCTTCACCAAAGCGCACGCCTTCCGGATACTGACAGAACACGATGCCGGTTTTCAGCACGCGATCTTTAGCTTCGATGGTGCCGTGCGGTACCGCGATGGACTCACCCAGGTAGGTCGAAGTCAGTTTTTCACGATCCAGCATGGCCTGGACATATTCCGGCTCAACGTAGCCGCCTTTCACCAGTTGCTCACCGGCAAACAGAATCGCTTCTTCTTTGGTGGCCGCTTTACGACCGAGGAAGATATTCTCTGCACTGAGTTTGAACAGGTTAGTGTCAGCCGCATCGAAGCTGTCTTTCAGGCTGTCGCGAACTTTCTCTTCGTTATCAGTATGGCGCTGCGCCGCAACCAGACGTTCGGTCAGGCTGGAGTACAGACCGCTGTCGAGGAAGTTGGTCAGAGAAATATGCTGCGCCTGCGGTACCTGACGCATCGCACGCTCGGTCAGGTCGCGGTGGGTGATGACCAGGTCAACATCCGGCGGCAGGTTGTTAATCGCACAGTTAGTGACGGAGATATTGCTCAGACCGGCATCCTGTACTTTCTTACGCAGCACGCCTGCACCCATGGCGCTGGAACCCATACCGGCGTCGCAAGCCACGATGATTTTACGCACGTGGCTCAGGTCATTAGCGACATCGCCAGCGGCCAGCGGAGTGGCTGCGCCTTTGGACTGTGCTTTCATATCCTGCATACGGCGGGTCGCTGCATCGATATCGTCTTCTTCTTTCACCTTGCTGGTTTTCAGCAGAACGGCTGAAACTACGAAGGAAACGGCCATCGCAGCCACAATCGCGGCGATGTTAGCGAAGTAGGCACCTTTTGGCGTCATCGCCAGCACGGCCAGGATAGAACCCGGAGAGGCCGGAGAAACCAGACCGCCGTTAAGGATAGTCAGGGTGAATACGCCGGTCATACCGCCGAGGATAACCGCCAGAATCAGGCGTGGGTTCATCAGCACGTACGGGAAGTAGATTTCGTGAATACCGCCGAGGAAGTGGATGATTGCCGCGCCGCCCGCAGACTGTTTAGCGCTACCGCGACCAAAGAACATGTATGCCAGCAGAACGCCCATACCCGGACCCGGGTTAGCTTCAATCAGGAAGAAGATCGATTTGCCAAGGTCATGTGACTGCTGGATACCCAGCGGCGAGAAGATACCGTGGTTGATGGCGTTGTTGAGGAACAGGATTTTCGCTGGTTCAACAAAGATGGACGCCAGCGGCAGCATGTCGTGCGCCACCATGAAGTTAACGCCCGCCGCCAGAATTTTGGACAGGACTTCAACCGCCGGACCAATGCCGAGAAACGCCAGGATGGCGAGGATCATACCGATGATGCCTGCGGAGAAGTTATTCACCAGCATCTCAAAACCGGATTTGATCTTACCGTCTACCCAGACGTCGAATTTCTTGATTGCCCAGCCGCCCAGAGGACCGGCGATCATGGAGCCGAGGAACATCGGCATATCCGCACCGACGATAACGCCCATGGTGGTAATCGCGCCGACCACGCCGCCGCGCTCGCCGCCAACCAGTTTACCGCCGGTATAGCCGATCAGCAGAGGCAGCAGATAGGTGATCATCGGACCAACCAGCTTCGCCAGCGTTTCGTTCGGTAACCATCCTGTCGGAATGAATAATGCGGTGATAATACCCCACGCGATAAACGCGCCGATATTTGGCATCACCATGTTGCTGAGGAAACGACCAAAGCTTTGCACTTTGATCTTGATATCGGATGACATAAAACACCCCTTCTTCTGTTTTTGCTATCGGCAGGCTGAAAGCCCGAGGCTCGTTGTTAATGTGGCGGCAGAGGTAGCCGGACCCTGTTTGATAGTGCGAAATCTGGCACTGAATCGTTAAGCTGTCCAGTCGATGGACTTTTGTGTGATTTAGATCACATGAATATAGGTGACTGGTAGGTGTATGTAGTGATCACTGTCACAAAATGTATGTGTAAAAAAACAACAGCTGGGCATTTTCGAGGCAATTAGGGGTTTTTGTGTGATGCAAATCACATATTGTCTTTGGGTGTTTGTTATTTATTTGTGATGTTAATCACAAAATATTTTGATCTGGACTTCTCCTGGTGTGATCTCCGGCAGGTTATGCCGCATTCAGCGCGAGAGCATGTAACTGAGTAACTCGAGCCGCTAAAGAACATTTTAGTCGTCAATGGCGAAAATGAAATCGGTGAATTATGCTCAATCTGTCGGCCGTTTTTTTATCTGCCACAACACATATCCTATATCCTAAATAATTAGCGTAAATCCGAGGAAATTATGTTTCTCAATTATTTTGCGCTCGGCGTTCTGATCTTCGTTTTTCTGGTGATTTTTTATGGAATTATCATTCTCCATGACATCCCTTATTTGATTGCGAAGAAACGTAATCACCCGCACGCGGATGCGATTCACGTTGCGGGCTGGGTGAGTCTGTTTACTTTGCACGTCATTTGGCCGTTCTTATGGATCTGGGCCACGCTTTATCAACCGGAGCGCGGTTGGGGGATGCAGCACCGGCGGGATGGAGTGCCGCCAGAAGCGACAGAAGATGAGGATGAAATTAGCGAACTTCGCCAGCGGGTCAGCGCGCTCGAACAGCAAATAACCGGTCTTCAGCCGTCAGCCCAACCCCCTTCGGTGGAGAAATAGCTTATGGATCTGTTGATTATTTTAACCTACGTGGCGATTGCCTGGTCGATATTTAAAATATTCAAGATCCCGGTAAATAAATGGACGGTTCCCACCGCAGCGCTGGGCGGCGTGTTTATTGTTAGCGCGCTTATTCTATTAATGAACTACAACCATCCCTATACGTTTACCGCGCAAAAAGCCGTTATTTCTATTCCTATTACCCCGCAGGTGACCGGGGTGGTTAGCAGCGTTACGGATAAAGCAAATCAAAGAGTTAAAAAAGGTGAAGTACTATTTACCATCGACCCGGCACGTTATCAGGCGCGGGTGAATAGATTGCAGGCCGACCTTGTTACCGCGCTCCATAGCATCAACACGCTGAAAGCCCAGCTTTCTGAGGCCCAGGCAAATACCACCCGAGTTTCAGCGGAGCGCGACCGGCTTTATAAAGACTATCAGCGTTATCTGAAGGGCAGCCAGGCGCGGGTAAACCCGTTTTCGGAAAGCGATATCGATAATGCCCGGCAAAACTATCTGGCTCAGGATGCGATGGTGAAAGCGTCGGTTGCGGAGCAGGCGCAAATCCAGAGTCAGCTCGACAGTATGGTTAACGGCGAGCAGTCGCAGGTGGTGAGCCTGCGCGCGCAGCTGGCGGAGGCGAAATATAACCTCGACCAGACCACCGTGCGTGCGCCCAGCGACGGCTATATCACCCAGGTTTTAATTCGCCCCGGCACCTATGCGGCCTCGCTGCCGCTGCGCCCGGTGATGGTGTTTATCCCGCAGCAAAAACGGCTGATTGTGGCGCAGTTCCGGCAAAATTCGTTGCTCAGGCTTGAGGCAGGCGACGATGCCGAAGCGGTTTTCAACGCGCTGCCGGGACAGGTCTTCCACGGCAAGCTGGTGAGTATTCTGCCGGTGGTGCCGGGAGGAACGTATCAGGCGCAGGGAACGCTGCAAGCGTTGACGGTCACGCCGGGCACCGACGGCGTTCTGGCAACCATTGAGCTGGATCCCAATGCCGCCGTGGACGCGCTGCCTGACGGCATTTACGCTCAGGTGGCGGTTTATTCCGACCACTTCACCCACGTTTCGGTGATGCGCAAAGTACTACTGCGTATGACCAGCTGGATGCACTATCTCTATCTTGATCATTAAATCCACGCCTTTTTGACATCGCATGCCAGGTCGTCCTTATGTCGTATGGATGGCCTGGCTTTGTGCTGCCTATGATTCCCTCAGGTCGCAGACGAAATTTTTGGTGATGCCTGTCACTATTTCAGCGTCCTGCGTTGACAAATTGCGCAAATGATCGGAACAATAGTTTCATTAAATCACTATAAACATGAAACTAAAACTTCATTTGCCAATATCAGGGATTCGTATGAGCAGATTATTTGCTGGAGCACAGAATCTGGGTAAGTCGTTTATGCTGCCAATAGCCATTCTCCCCGCAGCGGGGTTGTTACTGGGCTTTGGCGGTGTTTTCACGAACCCAGTGACCTTATCAACTTATCCGTTTCTTAATGGTGAGATCGTTCAGGCGATTTTTACCGTCATGCGGCTATGCGGCAGCGTGGTATTTGACAACCTGGCGCTGCTTTTTTCCGTCGGCATAGCCGTCGGGCTGGCGCGCAGCGACAAAGGCACAGCCGGTCTGGCGGCGGTGCTCAGTTTTCTGGTGATGAACAAGGCGATTAACGCGCTGCTGCTGCTAAACGGTACGCTGGCCAGCGAGAACCTGGCCGCCGCCGGACAGGCAAGCGTACTGGGGATTACCACGCTGCAAACCGGCGTGCTGGGCGGGGTGATGTGCGGCCTGCTGACCTCATGGGTACATGGCCGCTACGGTAAAACGCAGCTACCCGATATGCTGGCGTTTTTCAGCGGCTCGCGCTTTGTGCCCATCATGACTTCTTTCTTCGCCATCTTTCTTGGCGTTGCGCTGTTCTGGGTGTGGCCGCACGTGCAGGCCGGGATTTCGCATCTGGGGATCCTCGTTGAGAAGACCGGGTACGTCGGCACGTTAATTTACGGCATGATCCTCAAGTGCCTCATTCCTCTCGGTTTGCACCATATTTTCTATATGCCGTTCTGGCTAACCAGCGTTGGCGGTGAAGCGATGGTCAACGGGCACATGGTTGAAGGAACGCAGAAAATCTTCTTTGCCCAACTGGCTGACCCCTCCGTCACCCAGTACTACATCGGCGTATCGCGCTTTATGGCGGGACGCTTCGCCGACTTTATGTTTGGCCTGCCGGGCGCGGCGCTGGCAATCTATCACTGCGCGAAGCCGGAGAACAAAAAGAAAGTCGCCAGCCTGATGCTTTCCGCCGCGCTGACCGCGTTCGTCACCGGGATCACCGAGCCGCTGGAGTTTGCCTTTATGTTCTGCGCGCCGCTGCTCTACGCGGTGCATATCGTCCTGACCGGCTTTGCGTTTATGTTCTCGCATATGCTGGAAATTACCGTTGGTCAGACGTTCTCCGGCGGACTGGTGGATTTCCTGCTCTTTGGCGTGCTGCAGGGGAATGCTAAAACTAACTGGATCTATATCTTCCCGCTGGGCGCGGTGATGTTCTGCACCTATTACTTCTCGTTCCGTTTCCTCATTCAATGGCGTCAGTTGAAAACGCCGGGGCGGGAAGATGAAAGCGAAGAGACATCGACGGTCAGTGTTGAAAGCGACAATCGCGCCGCCGGTATCGTTGAGGCGCTGGGCGGCCGGAGCAATATCGTTGATGTGGACTGTTGCGCGACCCGTTTGCGGGTGACGGTCAATAACGCAGAGCAGGTCAAGCTGGATGATTTCAAACGGTTCGGCAGTAAAGGCGCATTTATTCGCGGCCAGGGCGTACAGGTGGTTTATGGCCCGCATGTGACGCTGATTAAAAACGAAGTCGAAGAATTTATCGGTTCATAAAGAGAGCAGTCTTATGAAAGCAGTTATGTTGATGTTTGACACCCTGACCCGCAATCACCTTGCACCCTACGGCGGGGATGCGATAACGCCGAACTTCACGCGCCTGGCGCAGGAATCCGCGCAGTTTGACAACTTCTACGTCGGCAGCATGCCCTGTATGCCTGCGCGTCGCGAGCTGCATACCGGGCGCTACAACTTCCTGCACCGTAGCTGGGGGCCGCTGGAGCCGTTCGACTTCTCCGCGATGCAGGCGCTACGCCAGCACGGCGTCCACACGCACATGGTGACTGACCATAAACACTATTGGCGCGACGGCGGCGCCACCTACCATACCCGCTACTCAACGTTTGAGTTTATTCGCGGTCAGGAGGGGGACTGCTGGAAAGGTCAGGTGGAGAAGCCGCTGATCCAGTGGCAGGGCAATGAAGACGAAGAAACCCGCCGCCGCCGCGCCGGGCGCATGACCCAGGACTTAATCAACCGTACGGCGATGCCGACGCAGGAAGAGCACTTTACCCATCGCACCATCAGCGCCGGGATGGAATTCCTTGAGACCAATCGGGACCAGGAAAACTGGTTCCTGCAAATTGAGTGTTTCGACCCGCACGAGCCGTTCTTCGTTCCGGAAAAATACCTTGCGCAGTACGGCTGCAAACCGGGTGACTTTGACGGCTGGGTGCCTTACTACTGCGGCGCGCCGGGCGGCGAAGATGATGACAAAGTGCGTAAGTTCTACCAGGCGCTGATCACCATGTGCGACGACTATCTCGGCCAGGTGATGGATAAGCTCAAGGCGCTGGACCTGTGGGACGATACGCTGTTTATCGTCTGCACCGATCACGGCTTCCTGCTGGGCGAACACCAGTGGTGGGGCAAAAATATCATGCCGGTGTATAACGAAATCGCCAATACGCCGTTCTTTATTCGCGACCCGCGCAGCCAGGTTCAGGGCGTGCGGCGTAAAGCGCTGGCCCAGACTATTGATATCCCGGCGACGTTGCTGGAGTTCTTTAACGTCCCGCGCCCGGCCACCATGACCGGGCAGCCTCTGCGCCCGGCGGTTGAGCGCGATGAAGCCATTCGCGACTACGCGTTGTTCGGCTATTTTGGCGGGCATATCAATATCACCGACGGCGATTACGTCTATATGCGCTGCCCGCGCGAGCAGAACAAAGCGCATTTGTACGAATACACGCTGATGCCAACGCGCATCGACAGCCCGTTTAAAATCGACGAGCTGAAAGATATTCGTATTCACCCCGGCTTTGATTTCACCCAGGGTGTGCAGGTAATGCAGATCCCCGCCACCTTCGGCTACCTCAACCCGTGGCGCTTTGGCGACAAGCTGTTTGATATCAAAAACGATCCGCGGCAATTGCACCCCGTCACCGATAGCGCGCTATCTCAGCATTACGCCAGCGCGATAATCCCAGTGATGCGCCAGCACGATGCGCCGCCGGAGCTGTATACGCGTTTCGACCTGGGATCCCTGTCGCCAGAACGCGATCAGCAGTTCGTTGCGCGCCAGCAGGAATCAACGGCGGGCTATACCTGCGCGCATCCGGGCGTGGCGGAAGCGCTGGCGTTCCTCGTGCGCAACAGCAATTCACAGACGCTGGAGTTGGCTGAGGATAAAGTGATTGATGAGGCGGATATCTTCACGCTGATTGACCGCCTGTTTACCGGCGATAAACATCGGGCGATGGTCTATCAGACGCGGCTGCTGCTGCGTACGGTTTAGGAGAAGTGAGCATGGAGTGGTGTCTGGAAAATGCGCGTTTTCGCATGGTGGTGCAGGCAACCGGCGCGGAGCTGAGCGAGCTGTGGGATAACCATCACCAGCGCAGCTGGATATGGCAACCGCAGGCTGGCGTGTGGAATAACTCGGCGACGCTGCTGTTTCCTGTAGTGGGGCAGCTCATCCACAATGGGTTATGGCAGGGCGAGCGTTTTTTTCCGCTCACCGCGCACGGTTTTCTGCGGCATCAGACCTTTTCCTGCGTATCGCAGGACGCCACTCATCTGATCCTTGAGGCCTCCGACACCGCTGAAACGCGCGAGGTCTGGCCGTTTGCGTGGCGAATACGCTTGACGTGGCGGCTAAATGACGATGGCATCAGCGTAGACTGGGCGGTTATCAATCCTGATTGCCAGCCCTGGGGCTATTCGCTGGGCTGGCATCCAGGCTTCGCGCTGCCGGTATCCCGTGAGGTGGGCTGGCAGGTGCGTTTCGATCGCGCCTGCGCGGGGCCCTTTGCGACCGATAAGCGGACGCTGACGATCCCCGACGACGCGCCGGACGTCTCAGCGTTTATCTTGTCGCCAGATAGCTTTGCTGGAGGCGCAGTCTATTTTGCGCTGGGAGAGGGTAATCGCTGGGCGGTCTGCTCCCCGGATGGCCGGGAACAGATAGTTTTTTCCGGTAGCCAGAAGTGGCTGGCGCTATGGGGCGTTCCTGGCGCAGACCTGCTGTGCGTGGAACCGCTCAACGGCACCACCGACGACCCGAATTTTGACGGGCAGATTGCCAACAAGCGCGGCATTGAGTGGCTGGCGGCGGGGGAAACGCACCACCATCAGCTCTCACTAAGCTTCCCGGCAGACAGCGAACGGCAAGCGGGCTAAACTACCTGACTTAACGCGCGGTCAGGAGAGCCCACAGTGAGTGTGAATAAGAAAAACGTACGCGTCTACCTCGCCAACATTCTCAGTAACCTTGGGGAAACGGACGGCAAAATCGCTGGTTATATTCTGCAACAACCTGCGCAGGTCGTGCAGCTACCGGTGAAAAAGCTGGCGCTGGAGATTGGCGTAAGCGAAGCCACCATCATCCGTTTTTGCAAGAAAATCGGTTATGCCGGGCTATTGAACCTGAAGGCGGATCTTAAGCGCGAGCTGTTGGACGACAGCGATTTATCGCTGCCTTCGTCGCCGGATATTTTCCTCGATGATTCGCGTAACGACGTGGCGCAAAAAATCGCCCTCACTATTGAAACCTCAACCCGGGAAACCATCGGCCTGCTGGAGATGAAAATCGTCAAGCCGGTGGTCGAACGATTTCTGAGCGCGCGCCGGGTGATGTTTGTTGGTTTCGGCGCGTCGGGGCTGGCAGCGCTGGAAGCGCGGGATAAGATGAACCGCTTAGGGATTGATTCCGAAGCCTTTACCGACCGTTTCACCATGACCTTAAAGCTGGCGAATCTGAAAGAGGATGATCTGGTGGTGGCCTTTTCGCACTCTGGGGAAACGCCGGAGGTGGTTAACGCCTTCCGCCTTGCGCAAAAGAAGGGGGCCTGGACGTTGGCAATTACCCATAGCCCCCATTCTCCGCTCACTGAGCTGGCGAAAACCTTCTGGCTGACCAGCGGCGAAGCGGGACCGATGCAGGGCGATTCCATCTCAACGCGTATTTCACAACTGTTTATTATCGAATTCCTGTGTACCGAAATTACCCGCTACAACTTACGCGATAGCGGCGTCACCGGGTTATCGATTAAAGAGCTATTGATCAAAGAGCGTATTAAACGCGAATCTTCAGAATAAGTATTTAGTATATAACCCGCAGGTAGCAACAAGCCTGCGGGTAAAAAATTCGCCCGATAATTTATTATTCTCTACCTGATTACTGATTTCCTGATATAAAACATCACTCTCAAAAATACATCTCTCGCAATAAATTAAAGTGAATTATATATTCATGAAATATATAGTGAATTTTCCAGTAAAGTTTTGTAAGTAAGATTAACTTTTTGCAATTAATAATGAAAATGATTCTCACTTTTATTCACATTGTGAGGGATCGGGTATGTCCACATATGGACGTGATAAATTATTAATTGGCGCAACCGTGCTGTTATGCGCGCCGGTGTTTGCCGAAACGGATAATAAAATTGAGGATGCCGAGACCATTAAAGTTGTGGCATCGGTGAAAAGCACGCCGAAAGAAACCAGCGTTTACGCAAATAAAATTTCCGCCCGTCAGCCGGAACTGATCAAAGATGTTCTGCGCGATATTCCAGGCGTTGACGTTGGGGGAACTAACGGATTCAATCAGCAAATCTATATGCGCGGTGTGAGTGATAAAGGCATTAACGTCACCATTGATGGCGCGCGCCAGATGGGCGACCTTTTTCACCATGGCGGTAATTTATTAATTGACCCGGCGTTATTAAAGCAGGTTGACGTTTCTGTTGGCGCGAACTCGGTGGTCAATGGTTCTGGAGCACTGGGCGGTGCGGTGAAATTCACCACTGTTGATGCATCTGATTTATTGCGGCCGGGCGAAAGCTTTGGCGCTCGGGTAAAAACCGGCTATGACACCAATAACGACGAATGGTCTAATTCGCTGACCCTATTTGGGCGGGTCGCGGATCGCGTTGACCTGCTGGGCTATATCAGCCGCAGCGATTACGATTATGGTGAGAGCGGCGACGGCACGCGTATTGGCGCTGATGGCAAAGACAAAAGCTATTTAGTGAAGGCCGGCGTTGACCTTTTTGAAGGGCAGAAAATAAAGGCGTCGGCTGAGCGCGTAAAATCGGACGGTGAATATCCGTTCCGCGCAGAGTTCTCTTATCGCCCGACGACCACCGCGAATTTCCAGGACTACACGCCGCAAAGCTTCACTCGCGAAACCCAAACCCTCGCTTATGAAGCGGTTGACAGTAGCGGTTGGGTGGATCTGAAAGTCGCAGGTTATCACACCAAAAATGAACTCGATCGCAGCCAGCCGCATAAAAATATGGCCGCAGCCATTCGTTCCGGCGAAGCGAGCGCCAGCGTTAAAAAACGCTGGAATAGTCTGGATAGCGGTTGGGTGAACAATGTGGAAACCTGGGGCGTTAACGTTGATAACCGCTCAGAATTCCAGACCGGCGCTTTTGGCCACACGCTACGCGTAGGCTACGAATGGTTCCAGACCAAAAACCATCGTGATGATTACCAGTATTCCAGCGGCCGAAAAACCGCCTCCTGGGACGGCGAAAAGGGGACCAGCAACTCCGGGTATCTGGAAAATGCCGTGCAGTTTGGCGGACTGACGCTCACGCCGGGGATCCGCTACGATCATTATCAGGCGGATATGCTGGGCGATCAGGATCAAACGTTCACTGAGTTCTCCAAAGCCTTTGGCGCAGAGTATCGGTTTGAATCCGGTTTTGGTTTATTTGCTAACTATACGGAGCTGTTCCGCGCGCCGGATACCACCGAGTCAATCCGCGTGAACTCCAGCGAGTTTAATCAGAAAAACCAGCTCGATCCGGAAACGGGTGATAACAAAGAGGTCGGGATTTTCTTCGATCGTCGCGGCCTCATTGCGCAAGACGACTCAATCAGTATTGTCGGCAAATATTTCCGCACGCATTACGACAACCTGATTGTCCAGACGGCCGTTCCCGGCGTTTCTGAACTTACGGAACGTTTCAATGCCGGTAATGCTGTGGTCGACGGCTATGAAGCCTCAGTGAATTATGCAGTAAACGATATTATTACCCGTTTCAGCTATTCCCATATCAGCACCGATTATAAGTCGCCGCTGATGGTCAAAGGGGTGGCAAAATATGGTGATATTCTGGGGCGCGATACCGGCGATAAATATACCGTTGGCTTGACGTATCTGCTGCCTAAATATGATGTTGCCATGCACTGGAACTCGCTGTTTTACACGCGTTATAAAGATGCAGAAACGAAAAAGCCCGGCTATGGCGTGAACGATCTGGCGGTTGAATGGGCGCCGACGTCCGGCACGCTGGATGGCCTGACCTTAAGCCTTGGGCTATACAACATCTTTGATAAAAACTATGTGTCCCATACGTCGCGCAACAGCTATGGCGTACTGGGCGCGGACTACGAACCGGGGCGGAGCTTCCGCGCCAGCGTGGCTTATCAGTTCTAACCGTAAACAAGTCGGGGCTACGGGTTTTCAGCCGTCTGCGGACTCGTAGCCCGGACCAGGCGCGTCGAGCGCCGCCTCCGGGAAATGCATTGGGGTTCGCTGAATTTCCTTTTGCTTCGCGGTTTTTTACTGCGGCCTGCGCCATACTTACTTTTTTGTTGGCGAAAGGAGCAGGCAATGAAACTGATCGGCAGCTACACCAGTCCCTTTGTGCGCAAAATTTCCGTCATGCTGCTGGAAAAAGCGATCCCCTTCGAGTTCGTCAACGAATTCCCTTACAACGATACCAATGGCGTGGCGCAGTATAATCCGCTAGGCAAAGTGCCCGCCCTGGTCACTGATGATGGTGAATGTTGGTACGACTCGCCCATTATTGCTCAATATCTGGAACTGCTTGATATCGCGCCGAATATGCTGCCCGCGGAAGCGAAAGCTGCGCTTAAAATGCGTCAAATCGAGGCGCTGGCGGATGGGGTAATGGAGGCCGCGCAGGCCCTGGTGCGCGAGAAGACGCGCCCGGCGGCCCAACAGTCGGAAAGCGAACTGCTGCGCCAGCGGGAGAAGGTCGCGCGCGGCCTGGATGCGCTGGAAGGCTATGCGAGTGACGGAACGTTGCGCCCGGATGAGATCAACCTGGCGACCATTTCAGTTGCCTGCGCCATTGCTTACCTCAATTTCCGCCGCGTCGCGCCGGGCTGGTGCGCCACCCGCCCGAAGCTGGTTCGGCTGGTGGACTCACTCTTTCAGCGCCCCAGCTTTGCGCGCACCGAACCGCCGGTGAGTTGACCCAGGCAGGTAACAGTTTTCGCGCGGAGGTATTACAATTGCCGCTCATTTGTTGACTCCCTCTCCCGTCGGGAGGGGGGAAAATAGGCCCATTCATGACTACCGAAATTCGTGCGCTTTATACCCGGCTTCCGGCCATCGACCGTTTACTTCGCGACCCTGAATTTGCACCGCTATTGGCGCAATATGGTCACTCTCAGACGGTGACGCTGTTGCGTCAGATGCTGGGTGAGGCGCGGGAATATATCCGTCAGAACCAGGCGCTGCCGGGCTGGTGCGAAGAGTGGCTTCAGGAAACCTCGCGACGTCTGATGCAGACGCAGCAGAGCGCGCTGCGCCCGGTTTTTAATCTGACCGGCACCGTTCTGCACACCAATTTAGGGCGCGCGATTCAGTCGGAAGCGGCGGTTGAGGCGGTGGCTCGGGCGATGCGCTCGCCGGTCACGCTGGAATACGATCTTGACGATGCCGGACGCGGCCACCGCGACCGCGCGCTGGCCGATCTGCTGTGCCGGATAACCGGCGCGGAAGATGCCTGCATCGTCAACAACAACGCGGCGGCTGTGCTGCTGATGCTGGCGGCCACCGCCAGCGGCAATGAGGTGGTGGTGTCGCGCGGCGAGCTGGTCGAGATCGGCGGCGCGTTTCGCATTCCCGACGTCATGCGTCAGGCGGGTTGCGTCCTGCATGAAGTCGGCACCACTAACCGCACCCACGCCAAAGATTATCGCCAGGCGGTAAACGAGAACACCGGCCTGCTGATGAAGGTGCACACCAGCAACTACAGCATCGAGGGCTTTACTAAAGCGGTTGATGAGGCGGAGCTGGCGGAGATAGGCCGCGAGCTGAATATTCCGGTGGTCGCCGATCTTGGCAGCGGTTCGCTGGTTGATTTAAGCCAGTACGGCCTGCCGAAAGAGCCGATGCCGCAGGAGATGATTGCCGCAGGCGTCAGCCTGGTGAGCTTCTCCGGCGATAAACTGCTGGGTGGCCCGCAGGCGGGGATTATCGTCGGTAAAAAGGCGCTGATTGCGCAATTGCAAAGCCATCCGCTGAAGCGCGCTCTGCGGGCGGATAAAATGACCCTCGCGGCGCTGGAAGCTACGCTGCGCCTCTATTTGCACCCGGAAGAACTGGCTACCGAGCTGCCGACGCTACGTCTGCTGACCCGCCAGGCGGATGAGATCCACCAGCAGGGTGAGCGTTTGCAGACCGGGCTGGCGGCACATTATGCTGATTTTGACCTGCGGGTTGAGCCTTGCCTGTCGCAGATCGGCAGCGGCTCGCTGCCGGTGGACCGCTTACCCAGCGCGGCGTTGACCTTTACCCCGCGCGATGGTCGCGGCAGCCAACTGGAGGCCCTGGCGGCCCGCTGGCGTCTGTTGCCCGTGCCGGTTATTGGCAGGGTTTATGATGGCCGACTGTGGCTGGATCTGCGTTGTCTTGAGGATGAAACCCGGTTTATGGAGATGTTATTGAGATGATTATTGCCACCGCCGGACACGTTGACCACGGCAAAACCACGCTGCTGCAGGCGATTACCGGTATCAATGCCGACCGCCTGCCGGAAGAGAAAGCGCGCGGGATGACTATCGATCTGGGCTACGCCTACTGGCCGCAGCCCGACGGACGAGTGCTGGGCTTTATCGACGTGCCCGGGCACGAAAAGTTTTTGTCCAACATGCTGGCCGGCGTTGGCGGCATCGATCATGCGCTGCTGGTGGTGGCCTGCGACGATGGCGTGATGGCGCAGACGCGCGAGCATCTGGCGATCCTTCAGCTTACCGGGAGTCCGACGTTAACCGTGGCGCTGACTAAAGCAGACCGCGTAGAAGACGTGCGGGTCGCGGAGGTAAAGGCAGAAATCGATGCGGTGCTGGCGGAGTTCGGTTTTAGCGGGGCGACCCTGTTTGCCACTGCGGCGACGGAAGGGCGGGGTATTGCCGAACTGCGCGAGCATTTACTGCAGCTTTGTGCGCGAGCGCACCCGCAGCATCAACGCTTCCGTTTGGCTCTCGACCGCGCGTTTACCGTCAAAGGCGCGGGGCTGGTGGTCACCGGGACAGCGCTTTCCGGCGAGGTTAACGTTGGCGATGCGCTGTGGCTGACCGGTGTAGATAAGCCGATGCGCGTGCGCGGCCTGCATGCTCAGAATCAGCCGGTCGGACAGGCATGGGCCGGTCAACGTATTGCCCTGAACATTGTCGGCGATGCGCAAAAAGAGGCGCTGAATCGCGGCGACTGGCTGCTCTCGGTACCCCCGCCGGAAGCGTCCGAACGCGTTATTGTTGAGCTTCAGTGCCACACGCCGCTTAGCCAGTGGCAGCCGCTGCATATCCACCATGCCGCCAGCCATATTACCGGGCGGGTGTCGCTGCTGGAGGGTGATTTGGCGGAACTGGTGCTGGATACGCCGCTGCGTCTGGCGGACAACGATCGCCTGGTACTGCGCGATATTTCCGCACGTCTGACGCTGGCCGGCGCGCGGGTAGTGACGCTCAATCCACCGCGCCGGGGCAAGCGTAAGCCGGAGTACTTACAGTGGCTGCACGCGCTGGCCGCCACGCAAGGCGATGACGCTCAGGCGCTGGATATCCATCTTCAGCGCGATGCGGTTCGCCTTGATGATTTTGCCTGGGCGCGTCAGCTCAGCGACGAGGGATTGAACGCGCTGATTAGCCGTCCTGACTATCTCCGGGCGGGAAACAGTCTGCTTAGCGCCCCGCTGGCCGCGCGCTGGCAGCGCAAGCTGCTCGACGCCCTGGCGCGTTATCACGATCAGCATCGCGATGAGCCGGGGCCGGGCCGCGAGCGCCTGCGGCGTATTGCGCTGCCGATGGAAGATGAAGCGCTGGTGCTGCTGCTGATTGAGCAGATGCGCGAAAGCGGTATCGTCCACAGCCATCACGGCTGGCTGCATCTGCCGGAGCATAAAGCGGGCTTTACCGACGAACAGCAGGCCATCTGGCAGCGGGTCGCCGGGCTGTTTGGCGATGAGCCATGGTGGGTGCGCGATCTGGCGCGGGAAGCCAACGTGGAAGAGTCGTTAATGCGCGCGGTATTACGCCAGGCGGCGCAGCAGGGGATGATTACCGCGATCGTTAAAGATCGCTACTACCGTAACGATCGGATTGTGGCGTTCGCCAAAATGATCCGCGAGCTGGATCTGCAAAGAGGCTCAACCTGCGCGGCCGATTTCCGCGATACGCTGAACGTCGGGCGCAAGCTGGCGATTCAGATCCTCGAATATTTCGACCGCATCGGCTTTACCCGCCGTCGCGGCAACGACCATATCCTGCGCGATAAGGCGTTGTTTCTTTAAGCGATTCCCGGAGGCGGCGCTTGATGCGCCTTGTCCGGGCTACCGGCCCATGCAAAATGCGCGATCCGGTAGCCCCGGTCAGCGCAGCGCCACCGGGGAATCTTCACACTTAAGCTTCTGCTTCCTTCACCCAGATACGCATCTCGCCTTCGCCGCGGTTGGCCCAGCTAAACCACGGGATAAAGGTCAGCGTTTGCGACTGACGGGTGGACGGGGCGCGGTCGTAATTCCACAGCGCCTGGCTTTCGGCATCCTCCGCCGCTTGCTTATAGCCTGGCGCCTGGAGAAGCGTCTTGTGCGCAAAAATCCCTTTGCCTTCAAACGCGCTGAACTGCGCATCGCGCGGCAGCTGTAGGTTATGCAACTGCTCGCCGTTATCTGCCTGTTCCAGGCAATAAACCAGCGGGCCGCGCTGGACGGCGACCTGACCCGCCTGATGACGCACCAGCGGGTTGCCGTAAATACGGCGTACCGGCATCGGCAGGGTTAACAGCAGCGTGTCGCCCTCCTGCCAGCGATGGCTAATATGCAGATATCCTCTGCGCACGTTCTGGGTTACCGGCACGCCGTTGAGCGTTGCCTGTGGATTATCGCACCAGTCCGGCAGGCGCAGCGCCAGGGTATGGTTGATCGGAGTGGATGAATCGATGGCGATTTTCACCTGCTCCTGCCATGGATAGTTTCCGCTGATGCGCAGGCGCAGCGTTTCATCGCCTACCGGGATCTCGGCGCTGTTGCCGACATACAGGTTGATGTACAGCGCGTCGTCATGCGGCGTGTAGATGTAGTGACCCAACGAGGTCAGCACGCGGGCGATGTTTGGCGGACAGCAGGCGCAGCCGAACCAGCGCTGACGCACGGGCTTCACGTGGTCGTAAATATGGTTGAATTTTAATGATTTCGGATGCACTTCCAGCGGATTGACGTAGAAGAAGTGCTTGCCATCCAGCGCCATTCCGCCCAGCACGGTGTTATACAGCGCACGCTCCATCACGTCGGCGTACTGGCTGTCGGCCTCCATCTCCAGCATCCGGCGGGCAAACATCATCAGACCGATGGAAGCGCAGCTTTCGGCATACACCGTGTCGTTTGGCAGATCGTAGTCGCTGCTGAAGGCCTCGCCGCTGCTTTGTGAACCGATGCCGCCGGTAATATACAGCTGGCGCTGGGCCATATTTTTCCACAGGCGCAGGCAGTCCTGGCGCTTGCCTTCATCCTGGCTCAAGCGAGCAAGATGGGCGACGCCGGTCATCAGGTAGACAAAGCGCACCGCGTGGCCGATGGCGACCGGCTGCTCGGAAATCGGCTGATGCGCCTGGCTGTAGGGTTTGTCTTTAACCATCCACGCCGGGCCGTAGGTGTTCCAGTAGGAGGTTTGGCCGCGTTTTTCATATTCAATATCGTAAAAATGCGGCTGGGTTCCGCGCTCCTCGACGAAGTAATTCACCAGCGACATGTAGCGCGGCTCCTGCGTCACGTCGTACAGGCGCATTAACGCCAGCTCGATTTCCGGGTGGCCAGGGTAGCCGTGCAGCTGCTTCTCTCCGGGGCCAAATACGCTATCGATATGGTCAGCCAGGCGGCAGACCACCTCCAGCAGGCGGCGCTTGCCGGTGGCCTGGAAGAAGGCGACCCCCGCTTCAATCATGTGCCCGGCGCAGTAGAGTTCGTGGCATTCTGCGAGGTTGGTCCAGCGTTCCTCTGGTGCTTTAACCGTGAAGTAAGTATTCAGGTAGCCGTCTTCGCACTGGGCGGCAGCCACCAGTTCAATGACCTCATCGGCGGTCTTTTCCAGCTCGGCGTCCGGCTTCTGGCACAGCGACCAGGCTACGGCTTCCAGCCATTTCGCCACGTCGCTGTCCTGAAAGACCATGCCGTAGAATTCCCCCTCCTGGAGTCCGGCGGCGATGCGGAAGTTCTCTATCGCATGGCTTGGATCCGCCTCGTCGATGCGGTCGTTAAGCGCATCCCACTGATAGGGGATCACCACATCGCGCACCAGCTGCTGGTATTGACCGAGGAATGGATCGTTAATTTTCAGTTTGTGCAGATTGACTTCCATAACAGACATGACGGACTCCTTAGGACTGAACGTGACGCGTGCGCAGGTCGCTGGCAATGCGCGCCATCATCGGATTATTGAGCTTGCAGGCGCGAATCGAGAAGGCCAGCAGCAGATGGAACAGGGCGGGCAGCAGGGTTTCCATGGAGGCGATCCCGGCCAGCGATGACGCCGTCTGGTTTTCCGCGCCCGGCTGGTAGGCCACGTAGATAAAGACGAGGCTAATAATGCCGGCGCTGGAGGCCCATGCCAGCTTGATAAAGAACAGGTTAAAGGCGAAGTTCATGCCGGAAGAGCGTACGCCGGTTTTCCATTCGCCGTAATCGTCGGAGAAAGCCATCAGCGAGAAGTGCAGCGGCAGGGTGAAGCCGAGAATAATGCCGTTGCTGAGGATTACCACCAGCCACAGGGTCTGGTATGCCGGACCGGTGGGTAAAAACCACATGGCGAAGGCGATCACCGCTAATACCAGGTTGGTGTAGTAATAGAGTTTGACGGTATCGAAACGGCGCGACAGCAGGTTGATGATGACGGAGCCGCCAATCGATGCGAAGGTCACCATGGTGAAGAACAGTGAGGTATAGCCGGTAGAGCCGCCCAGCACGTAGGTGATGAAGTACATGTAGCCGCCACCGCGGATGTTAAAGACGTTGATCAGCAGGAACGACATCACCAGCATTAGCAACAGCTGGTCGTTTTTGCGCAGCCCGGCGATATGCTCGCGCAGGGTGAATTTCCCCATGACATCCAGCGAGACGCGTTCGCGAACCCAGAAGAAGCAGCACAGAAACATCACCACCGCGATGGCGCAGAGTACGCCGACGCCATACTGATAGCCCTGGGCGGTGTTGCCCTGGCCGAGCGCTTTTACCAGCCACGGTAGCCCAACCGAGACCAGAAATCCCGCTACGCCGCACAGGACGAAACGCCATGCCTGGCAGGAGATAACCTCGGTATGCCGCGTGGTCATGGTGTTGATCAGCGCGCAGTAGGGGACGTTAATCGCGGTGTAGCTCACCGACAGCAACAGATAGGTGCCGAACGCCCAGGCGATTTTTACCCCCATGCTGGCGTCGGGTACGGTAAAAGTCAGCACGCCAATCACGCCGATTGGCACGGCAATCCACAGCTGCCAGGGACGAAAGCGCCCCCAGCGGCTTTGGGTACGGTCGGCCAGTACGCCCATGATCGGGTCGGAAATGGCGTCGAAAACGCGCAGAGCCAGGAACATGGTCCCAACCAGCGCGGGCGTCAGACCGAAGACGTCGGTATAGAAAAAAGTCAAAAAGTTCATGATCAGGCAGGTAATGACCGTCCCGCCCGCATCGCCCAGTCCGTAGCCTATTTTTTCCCGGAGGGATAATTTGTCGTCCTGGGCACGCTGTGCCAAATCGCTTGTGGTAATCGGAGCCGAAGTCATAAATAACTCCCGGAGATGATGTGCGGAAAAATATCCCACTGAGTCATGGGCTTTTATTGTGTAATTTGCAAAGTACGTTATTTATTCTGCACTAAATATTGCGGGCAACAAGGGAAGGGAAAAGTATAAAAAGGTGACGATTCCGACTTGATGGTAAAAGTGTGATTTCGATCCGGCAGAACGCTATTTTATCGTGAATAATCAATAACAATGAGAGGTCATTTATGATGCTAAAAGCGGAAAATTGAATATCTATGCTTGAATTATCCATGTCTCTTCCGATTAAGGTGCAGAATGGCGGGTTGTTTATTTCCCGCGGTATTGGTAGCCATCCGGCGCGCCAGCTTCACTCATGGGAAATAATATTTGTGGAAAAAGGGACATTAACGATTCGTGAAAACAACGAGGTTTTTAGCGTCAATGCCGGGGAAAGTTTGCTGCTCTGGCCGCAGCGTTTACACGTTGGCATTGGACAATTTCCGCCAGATTTAAAATTCTATTGGCTGCATTTTGAAGTGACCTCTGGTGAAGGCGAACCGCTGCTCTCTATTCCTCAGCACACGCGAGTCAGCGAGCCACAGTATATTATTTCGCTGTTCCGGCAATTCTTACGCGAGCAGGAAAATATTCATCGCAGCGTGGCGCTGGAATTGATCCTGTTGCTGATTTTGCAGCAAATCTCGGCGGCGGCAAGCGAGCAGCCCGCCGATAGTCCCGGCAACGCGCTGGCGTGGAAAGCGCAGCAAATCATTCATACTCAGTTTCATTTGCCGATTTCCGCCTCAACGCTGGCGCAGGAACTGCACTGCAACGCCGATTATCTGGGGCGCGTTTATCGCCATGCGTTTCGACTGACGTTGACCGAAGCGCTGCATCGCCAGCGGGTAAGGGCGGCGGAAAAGCTGCTTATCAGCGATTCGTTATCGCTCACCGAGGTGGCGATGAAATGCGGATTTAACGATGTCGGCTATTTTCGCAAAATTTTCCGCAAGCACACCAGCCTGACGCCAGCGGCGTGGAAGCGCCGTTATTGCAAGGAGCATATTAATTCGGCGTAGGGTTTAGCGGTTGTGCATGTATTTTTGCCGGGCGGCGGCTGGCGCCTTGCCCGGCCTACAAAACCCGCACATTTTCGTAGCCCGGACAGATGCGCAGCATCGCCTCCGGGAAATTCAGCAACGCTGCGCTCTGCACCCGGGCCTGCCCGGGCTACAGGTGTATCACCGTCTGCGGGCCGGGAGCCCTGTGGACATTAGCGTTGTCCGTAATAGGCATTCGCGCCATGTTTACGCAGATAGTGTTTATCGAGCAGTTCAGGCTGCATATCCGGCAACTGCGGGGCCAGCTGGCGCGAGAACAGCCCCATATAGGCGCACTCCTCAAGCACCACGGCGTTGTGGACGGCATCGGCGGCATTTTTACCCCAGGCAAACGGGCCGTGCGAATGAACCAATACCGCCGGGATTTGCGCCGGATCCAGACCGCGCTCTTCAAAGGTTTTAATAATCACCTCGCCGGTCTGATACTCATATTCACCGTTAATTTCCTCAACGGTCATCAGCCGGGTACAGGGGATCGCGCCATAGAAATAGTCGGCGTGGGTGGTGCCCCAGGCAGGAAGATCGAGCCCGGCCTGCGACCAGATCGTCGCATGGCGGGAATGGGTATGCACGATCCCGCCGATCTGTGGATAGCGGCGATAGAGCGCCAGATGGGTCGCGGTATCGGAAGATGGTTTCTTGTTGCCTTCAACGACCTTACCGCTGGCGATCTCTACCACTACGATATCGTCGGCGGTCATCACCTCATATTCAACGCCGGAAGGCTTGATGACCATCAGTTTGCGCGTCTCATCGACCGCGCTGACGTTGCCCCAGGTAAAGGTGACCAGCCCGTGCGCCGGAAGCGCCAGGTTTGCCGCCAGCACCTCGGCTTTCAGTTGCTCTAACATGTGAAACCTCCTTCCTGCATCCGTGATTCAATCCAGCGGCGGGCCTGGATAATTTCCAGCACCGGCTCGCTGGCTTTCTCTGTCCACATCTCAATCAGAAATGAACCGCGATAATTCAGCTCATGCAGCGTTTTGAAGATGCCGACAAAATCAACGCATCCTTCGCCAAACGGCACGTCGCGGAACTGGCCGGGGCTGTCACCGGTCACCGGCAGCGTGTCTTTCAGGTGGATCGCGGCGATACGGTCGATACCCAGCTTCAGTTCGGCGGTCACGTCGTTCCCCCAGGCGCTGAGGTTGCCGACGTCTGGATAAACGGTGAACCACGGTGACGAAAGCATCTCGTCCCACTTTTTCCACTTGCTGATGGAGTTCATAAACGCGGTATCCATGATCTCCACCGCCAGCATCACCTGCGCCGCTGCGGCCTGTTCCACCGCCCACGCCAGCCCTTCGGCGAAACGTTGCTGGGTGCCTTCGTCGTGTTCTTCGTAATAGACGTCGTAACCTGCTAGCTGAATGGTGCGGATACCGAGATCGCGCGCCAGGCGAATGGCTTTGGTCATGATTTCACGCGCCCGCTCGCGAACCGCTTCATCGCGGCTGCCGAAAGGGAAGCGACGATGGGCGGAGAGGCACATCGACGGGATGGCGACGCCGCTTTCCAGCATCGCGCTCACCAGCGATGCGCGCTGAGCCGAGGTCCATTCGAGGCGCGAAAGGCGTTCATCCGTTTCATCCACCGACATCTCAACAAAATCAAAACCGCAGCTTTTTGCCAGCACCAACCGCTCTGGCCAACTGAGATCTCTCGCCAGTGCTTTCTCGTAAATACCTAATGGATGATTACGCATGATTTTCTCCCCAGATGGCGTCAATTTGGGCGTGGAATTCGGCGGCGACCTGCGCCGGATGGGTGGCACCTGACAGCGCACGTCCGGCGATAAATGCCTTAACGTTAATGTCGCGGAACAGCGGCAGGTCCGCTGGGGTAATGCCGCCGGTAATCGATAGTTCAAGGCCGATGTCGGACAACGCTTTCATACGCGTCAGGTCCGCTTCGCCCCACTGCTGCCCGCTGGCCTGCGCATCGCGTCCGCGGTGGTAAATCGCCTGGCGAACCCCGACGCGATACCAGTCTCGGGCGTCGTCCAGCGTCCAGTTGCCGAACAGTTCCATTTGAATTTCACCGCCGCAGGACTGGGCAACGGCGTGGCCTTTCTCGACAGTGGCGAGCGGCGCGGCGCAGATGATAGTCATCCAGTTAGCGCCAGCGCTAAAAGCCTGCTGCGCTAGGGTTTCACCGGCATCGGCCACTTTCCAGTCGGCGACGATGATTTTTTCCGGGCACTGCGCTCGCAGGGCTTTCACCGCGCTAAGGCCTTCGGTTAAACAAAGGATGGTTCCGGCCTCAACGATATCGATATGATCCTGTAGCAGGGCGACATCGCGCTGGGCTGCTTCCAGACTGGTGTGGTCGAGCGCCAGTTGCAGTAATGGTCGGCTCATAATGCGTGCTCCTTAATACGGGCGTGATAGCCCTGTAGTGCGGTAATCAAATCCTGGTATTGGCGGTATTTACGCTGATAGAGGGCGTGCGCGGCCATGTCCGGCAGCAGCGTGCGCACCGGGTGCTGCAGGTCGCGTTGGGCCTCGCGGAAATTGCGATATACGCCGGTGCCGACGCGGGCAGCCAGCGCCGCGCCGAAGCAGCCGGTCTCCTCAACCTGCGGCAGCTCGATGCGCAGGCCGCTGACGTCCGCCAGCATCTGCATCCAGACGTCGGAGTGGGCAGGTCCGCCGGTAACGCGCAGGGCGCAAACCTCGGTAAAGCGTTCACGCATGCGGTTGAGGTGGGTCATATGGCTGAAGACCACGCCTTCATAAACCGCCTGCAGCAGGTGCGCGCGAGTGTGCAGCGCCTGCATGCCGTAAAAACCGCAGGTCATCTCCAGCCCGGCGTTGCTGCCGTACAAAAACGGCAGAAAAAAGAGCTCACTGCTCGCTTTTGGCAGGCTGGCAACGGCCTGATTAATTTCATCGAAAGAGATCTCCCCCCACTGGGCGGTGAACCATTCAAGGTTGCCGGAAGAGGTCGGGCTGGCTTCGTGAACGATATACTGCCCGTCATTGACGTAGCGGCCATAGACGTAAGGATGGGCCTCATGGTCGCGCAGACCGTGAGCGATGCCGCTGGTGACGGCCCAGGTCCCCATCACCGCATTGAGGGTCGATTCATCCTCAATACCGGCGCAAAGGGCGGTGGAAACCACATCAAACAGGCCGCCGACGACGGGGGTACCCGCCGCCAGACCGGTTATGGCGGCCGCCTGAGCGGTGATTTCCCCGCATATTTCTGCTGAGCCGACGATGGGTGGCAGCGCGTCGTTGATTTCGCTGATGCCCAGCCACTCGGTCAGACGCGGGTCGTACTGGCCCGTCGCCATGTTGTAGAGATTGGACTCGGAGATATTGCTCTCTTCGCAGCCCTTCACGCCGGTTAAGCACCAGCGCAGATAGTCATGCCCCATCATCACGCAGCCAATCTGTGCATAGCGCTGAGGGTCATTATCTTTCACCCAGCGCAGCAAAGAAGCAGGATGCCCGGTCCATAAGGTTTGACGGGTAATGGGATAGAGTTGTTCGGGAATGCTGTTACGCTGCCAGCGCTCGACGATTTTCAGCGCCCGACGGTCGGAGGAGAGTATCGCGTTGCCCAGCGGCCGATCTTGCTTATCAAGCAAAAATAGACCTTTACCCTGCGCAGAAATGCCGACGCCTTTGATTTGTTTGCCTGATACGCCGGTGCGTTGCAATAGTCCGGCAATGGTCGCGGCGCAGTGCTGCCAAAGCTTAAGCATGTCTCGTTCGGCATAACCCGGCAGTGGCGATTTCGTCTGCAATGATTGCCGATGAATTCCGTGCTCATGACCTTTGGCGTCATATAAACCGGCTTTCAAATAAGTACCGCCGCAGTCGATACCCAGCCAGAAGGTTTCATGTTTATTCATCTTCATTTCTCTGTTTACCGGATGGCGCCAGGCTTGCCTGATCGGCTTTGTCGGTCAGTTTGGCGAAGCGCCACCGGGTATCGTTTTAGGCTGTACGTTTACGTGGATTCATGGTCTTTACCGGCGCGGCACCCGCATCGCATTTCGCTGGCAGCAGCAGTGCCATCAGCGCAGCCAGAGTGAGCGAGATAGCCAGGCAATAAACACCAGCATCTTTGCTGTACAGCGTGATTAACACGCCGACCGCATAAGGCCCGCAGAAGCCACCGAGGTTACCAAGCGCGTTGATCACCCCACGTGCGCCGCCTGCCATTTCGGCGCTGAACAGACGTGCCGGAATGGTCCAGAACACACCCGCCGCCGATTGCAGGAAGAATCCGCAGCCGACCAGCGCGGCATAAGAGAGCCAGATTTGGTTTTTCAGCGCTACGGAGAGGAACATGCACAGGGCGAAGCCAGCCAGCGGCAGGCAAACAAACAGCTTGCGTTTACCGGTACGGTCAGAGAGAGAAGAGAACAGGAACATGCCAGCAATGGCACCGACGTATGGCAAAATGGCGAGCATTCCAACTTGACCCATACTGCTGTGGGTTAACTCTTTGAGAATGGTTGGCAGCCATAGCGTGTAGCCGTAAATCCCGGTCTGATAGAAGAAGTTAAGAGCGATAAGTTGCCACATGGTTTTGTCGGAAAGGACCGCGCTGAGAGAGGCATTTTTGACTTCGGTTCCGGCAATAGCTTTTTGTTCCGCAGCCAGCGTTTCAACCAGATAACTCTTCTCAGCTTCAGAGATCCAGCGCGCTTCCTGCGGACGGTCATAGATGGTGTATGCCCATAGCACCAGAACAACCAGTGAGAGCAACCCTTCAATAATAAATAGCCAGCGCCAGTCGAGAACGGTGATGATCCAGCCCGACAGCGGGGCGGTGATAATCCCGGCAATCGGCACAAACATAATCACTATTGCGTTGGCACGACCGCGCTCCGCGTCCGGGAACCAGTTACTGATCATCGTCAGCACTACTGGTAGCATGCCGCCTTCTGCCACGCCCAGTAAAAAGCGCAGGGCCAGCAGTTGATACTGGTTAGTGATTAACCCGGTCAGAACGGAGATAACCGCCCAGGCGACCAGCGACCAGCCGATAAATTTTTTGCCGCTACCGTGAACGGCGATTTTCCCTCCGGGAACCTGTAAAAACAGATAACCGATAAAGAAAATACCGCCCGCTAGTCCCGCCATCGTGGCGGAAATACCTAAATCGGCATCCATTCCTCCTGGCATTGCAAAAGCAATGTTTACACGGTCCATATAAGAAATAATACATGTGATCAGTATCGGTGGAATAATTCTTAGCCAACGTTGGCGCGGTATATCTTGTTGTGTAGAGCTAGAAAGTGTATTCATCTTTATATTCTCGAAGAGTTAAGATTCTACTTTTATTATTATTTTGCTTTGTTTAGTGTAGCGATGCCGTCGCGTAATATTGCGATGCGGTGATCAACATCGGCATCTGCATTTATTTCCAGTAATTTAATGCCTGTAAATTGCAGGGTATCCGTTTCTGCACAGATCATTAATTCATGGGCATGCTCTGCTGTCATAAGACTCTGTGGGCAGAAAGGGGCGAATGGCGCATGTAGGTCCTGCCATTCACCATATTCGCCGTTTAGCGTGGTACCGGAGAACATCAGCGCACCCAATTTCCCCGCCTGCTTTGCTTGCTGCACATGAGTCAGAGGCAGTGTGGTGTTGCGTGCTTCAATCGCCGATCGCGCCCAATTGATACATACACTAATGTTATAGTCGGCAATAGTTTCCAGCACGTTTTCTAACGGTAAGAATCCTTTGCGTGGCGTGGGACCGGTCATCGCATCGCAATGTTCCAGCACCAGGTCGCAGGACCAGTCCCAGTTGGTAATCTCTTTCAATGAACGCGCAAACGCATCAGTCGCCTGAGCTACGTTCAAATTACCCGCCAGGGGGGCGGCATGTAACTCAAGCGCTATCACCTTTCCGGCGCTATTTGTATTGATTTTATTAATCTTCTGATGCAAGTGGCGATAGTATTCCACGCAGTGTTTACGCTGGGCTTCGTCGCTGGATGCCAGCCCAAAGCCGCCGTTTTCACCGCGACGACGCATAGTCTCCATAATTGCTGTGACCACGATTTGCCAGTTTCCCGGCGTATGGCGCAATAACCACTCATCACCAAGTGGATGAAGATGTTCAAGGCAAGGTTGCTCCAGTCCGCGAATGTCTGGGGTATCGGAGAGTTGTCGCCAGAATTCCTTCTCTTCCTCTTCACTCTTTTGATGAAATGAGGGTGCACAGGGGTACGCACCGATAATATAACCGGTATTATTTAAATTCATTTTGTGCTCCTTTATAAAACTGAAATAGCGACCTTAACGACTATTTTGCGAATTGGTGTGGCGACAGTTTTATGACATCCTGGGCGGTGAACATCCTGTGGGAAAAATATAGCGTAGCTTCCCGGAATCATTTCAAAGAAAGATTCATGTTCACTGTCGTGATAAAAAATAATATCGCGCTGTTCTAATAATGACTCGCTGATTTCGTTATTGCCGGTATCAATGGCGAGACCAATCTTCTCTTCACCCCACGCCAGAAACTGAATATCCAGGTAGCGGCGATGTACCTCCGGACGGTTCTCTGCGACGTCGCGGGTGGTCATATCGATAATCTGCGCGAAGATATTTTTGCCGTCAATCTCCACCACGCCAGGTTCCAGTGCGAGAAAGTCGGTGGTACGTAAAAAGTTGAGCGCCCTCTCAATGGCGTCTGGCAGACGACACGGGTTAGGTTGAGCAATATGTCCAAAAATCATGGGTTAGCTCCTTACAGCGCCTGAATTTTGGCCCATACGCTGTCATCAACGGTAATGCCGTTGCGGCGGTTTTCATCCAGTAGCCGGGTAAACTCATGTCCGGGTAGACGGACAGCCACGTTTTCATCGGCACGTTCGGCGGTGGTGATGAAGTCCATAATTCGTTGCAGCTTGGCATCGCGGGTTGCGCCGTCGATCAGCTTATCAACTTCAATGGCGATAAAAATCTGCGAAACGCCATATTCGTCGCTGTTTTCCTGAGTCACTTCGGCAACGGAAGAACCGTTTGAAAGCAGAGTGGCAATCATGTCCAGCACAATCGACAGACCGGAACCTTTCCAGTAGCCCATTGGCAGGATGCGGCGATTTTTCTCGATCACACCAGGTTCTTTGGTCAGGTTGCCTTCGTCATCAAAACCGCCGTCCACCGGCAGCTCGCGTCCCGCCAGACGATTAACTTCCAACATGCCGTAGGAGAACATCGACATCGACATATCAACCATGGTGATCGGCGTCGACGGAATGGCGACGATAAGCGGGTTGGTCCCGATGCGACACTCTTTCGCTCCCCACGGCGGCATAACGGCGATGGAGTTGGTCCAGCAAATACCGATATAGCCTTTTTCCGCCGCCTGCCAGCCGTAGCTGCCGCCGCGCATCCAGTGGTTGGCGTTACGCAAAGCTACCAGGCCAATACCGTGATCGGAAGCCAGTTCGATGGCCCGGTCCATCATCTTTTTCGCCGTCAGATTACCGATTGAACGCTGGGCATCCCACTGTTCAATCGCGCCAAGGCTGGTGATGCGCTGTGGCTTCGCCTCAGGAATGATATCGCCATTATCCAGTTGCTGGATGAAGCGTGGAAAACGGTTCACTCCGTGCGAATAGACGCCAGATTCGGTAGTGCGAGCGAACATTTCAGCACAGGCGTCGGCGGTTTCTGCGGCGACACCGCGCGCCAGTAATACTCGATTGAATGCCTCTTTTAACTGTTCAAAAGTCACTTTCATTCATGTTTACCTGGTTAGTTTTGATCGATTTTTTATCTTTAAATTTCACTATGCGAAATCTGATTTCAAATATAGCGATCAAATTTTGACAGATCAACTGGATGATCTGTTTTTTAAAATAATAAAAATCAATTGGTTATGTTTTTTTGGTTCAGATCGTGAACTGAAACACACTTTGCGCTACCATCAGAGCGCGACAAAAATGGGGAGCAGAAGCGATGGTCACAAAAGAGTGCGAAATGGTGCAAGATAAAGAGAAGCCCGCGGGGAGTCAGAGCCTGTTCCGAGGGTTAATGCTGATTGAGATTCTGAGTAATTATCCAAACGGCTGTCCGCTGGCGCATCTGTCGGAACTGGCGGGCCTGAACAAAAGTACCGTCCATCGCTTATTGCAGGGGCTTCAATCCTGCGGATACGTGACGCCAGCCCCGGCGGCCGGGAGCTATCGCCTGACGACAAAGTTTATTGCTGTCGGCCAAAAAGCCCTGTCATCGCTAAATATCATCCACGTTGCGGCACCGCACCTTGAGGCGCTTAATCTGGCCACCGGCGAGACGGTGAATTTTTCCAGCCGTGAAGATGACCACGCTATCCTGATTTATAAGCTGGAACCGACCACCGGCATGCTGCGCACGCGGGCCTATATTGGCCAGCATATGCCGCTGTACTGCTCGGCAATGGGTAAAATTTATATGGCGTTTGGCCACCCTGATTATGTTGAAAGCTACTGGAATTCGCATCAGGATATTATTCAGACGTTGACCCGCAATACCATTACCGCCCTGCCTGAGATGCATGATGAGCTGGCGCAGATCCGCGAGCGCAATATGGCGATGGACAGGGAAGAGAACGAGTTGGGCGTTTCCTGCCTGGCGGTGCCCGTTTTCGATATTCATGGACGAGTGCCCTACGCGATTTCCATCTCCTTATCAACATCGCGCCTTAAGCAGATTGGAGAAAAGAATTTGCTGAAGCCGCTGCGCGATACGGCAGAGGCGATTTCTCGCGAACTGGGCTTTACCGTGCGAGAAAGCTAAGGCAAATGACCAAATTGTCCCGGATATCTGAGAAAAAAGCCGCTGATTCCATTCAGGATCAAGGCGCGGGAGCGGTTTTTTCTGGCACTCTGCGTTTTTATCCCCAATGGAGCAAGGATGAACCGGTTTATTATCGCGGATGCGCAAAAGTGTATCGGCTGCCGTACCTGTGAAGTCGCCTGCGTGGTGTCCCATCAGCAGGACCAGGACTGTTCTGGCGTATCCGCCACGCGCTTTGCGCCGCGGATCCGCGTGGTGAAAAACGACGATCTCTCGACGGCGACGCTGTGCCGCCAGTGTGAGGACGCTCCTTGCGCCAATGCTTGCCCTGAAGGTGCTATCCGCCGGGAAAACTCGGTCTGGCGCGTGGATCAGCGTCGCTGCATTGGCTGTAAAAGCTGCATGGTGGCGTGCCCCTATGGCGCGATGACCGTGATGCGGGTGGATGATGGCGTACAGGCGCTGAAGTGCGATTTGTGCAGCCATCGCGAAGAAGGCCCGGCCTGCGTGGCGGCATGCCCGACCCAGGCGCTGTACTGCATGGAGCCGATGGAGCTGGAAAGAATAAGCGCCGAACGTCGACAGAGAATGGCGCTGGCGATGTAGCGCGCTCCCCGGAGGCGGCGCTTGCGCGCCTGTCCGGGCTACGGGTCCGCAGATTGCTGAAAACCTGTAGCCGGGAATCAGCAGCGTTTTATTACGCGTCCTGTTCACTCCAGGCGCGTTCAACTTCTTCGGCGAGGATCCTCACGCCAGTTTCAATTTTCTCCGGGTCCGGCACGTAGTTCATGCGCATGCATTGATGCGTGTGCGGCCAGGGTTTATCCAGCCCAGGGAAGAAGTAATCGCCCGGCACCATCAGAACGCCGCGCTTTTTCAGGCGCTGGTACAGCAGCTCGGTTGAAATCGGCAGATCCTTAAACCACAGCCAGAGGAAAATCGCCCCTTCCGGTTTGTGGATCAGGCAGCGCTCTTCCGGCAGATAGCGGCGAATAATGGCAATAGTTTCCTGTACGCGCTGGTAATAGAACGGTTTGATCACCGTTTCTGACAGGCGCAGCAGATCGTTGCGCTTAATCATCTCGCACATCATGGCAGGCCCCATTCCACCGGGGGCGAGGCTGATAATGCCGTTCATATTGCTGATAGCGGTGATGATTTTTTCGTTAGCGATGATAATTCCGCAGCGGCTACCCGGCAGGCCCAGCTTGGAGAGGCTCATGCACAGGACAATGTTCGGATTCCACAGCGGCCTGGCGTCGCTGAAAATAATCCCCGGGAACGGAACGCCATAGGCATTATCAATCACCAGCGGGATGCCATGCTGATTGGCCAGCGCATCCAGCTTGATCAGCTCGTCGTCTGTAATAACGTTGCCGGTGGGGTTGGTGGGGCGAGAAACGCAGATCATCCCCGTCTCGTCCGTTACCTGCAAATGCTCGAAATCCACGTGATATTTAAACTGGCCTTCCGGCAGCAGCTCAATGTTCGGACGTGTGGCGACAAACAGGTCTTCTTCGAGGCCGGAGTCGGCGTAGCCGATGTACTCAGGCGTCAACGGAAACAGCACCTTACGGGTGGTTCCATCCGCACGACGGCCTGCGAAGAGATTAAATAAGTAGAAAAACGCGCTCTGACTGCCGTTTGTCAGTGCAATATTCTGTGGCTCGATCTCCCAACCGAGCTCGTCGCGCAGCATTTTCGCCAGCAGGGTCAGCAGCTCGCTTTTCCCCTGCGGACCGTCATAATTACAAAGCGCATCAAGGGCTTTGCCGTTATTCAGCATGTCGGTCAGCAGGCTGTGGAAGTAATCATTCATTTCCGGAATCTGTGCGGGATTGCCGCCGCCCAGCATGATGGCGCCCGGCGTACGCAGGCCGTCATTGAGGTCTTCCATCAAGCGGGTGATGCCCGAATGACGGGTAAATTTGTCGCCAAAAAGTGAAAATGTCATCGCGATTAATCTGTCGGTATCCCAGGAAAGTGGGTAACCATAACGCCAGTGCAGACAGGGTGCAAATCGAGGTATCGGGAAGATATTTTGTTTTTATGCTGTAGGTGGCGTGATTTTTGGCTGTTTATCCTGAAAAGGCTCCCCGATCGTCAGGGGAGCCGTTTGACAGAGAGCTACTGCTGACCTGCCCACACTACCATCACTTTGTCATCACCATTTTCACGGATAAAGCCGTAACCTTTGGCCATTGATAGTGTGGTTTGTTTACCCATGCCAATGGCCGGATGACGGGCGCGGAACTGGCCCAGTTTTTCCCAGTGGGTCACGCTGCGCGCGGCTTTACCGTTGACGTCCTGCCAGTTCATGTCTGAACGCGTGCCCTGCAGCGGATCGGAACCGGTCGGGCCGAATGGCCGTGAGGATTCGTCGCCGTAGAAGATTTGCACTGCTCCTGGCGCGAGCAGCAGCAGTTCTGCCGCCGTGCTGCCACCTTCACGGAACAGACTGGTATCGTGTGAAGAGAGATAGCTTAAGACGTTGAAGCTCTGAAGCTTCTCCGCCATTTGCTGCCAGGTCAGATCCATATTGGCCATGCAGCTTGCCGCTTTTGCCGCCTGATCCTGATAATCAAAGTTCAGCATCGCGTCAAAACCGTGGCGATAGTAATCGCTCTCCATTACGCCGTGGCCCCAGGCTTCGCCGGTCATCCAGAACGGCGCGTTATCCAGCGCTTTTTCCGGGTTGGCCTTTTTCCATTCTGCCAGCGCTTCAGTCGCCTGGGTTTTTAACTGCTGCCAGGCGGCCTGCTCAACGTGCTTGGCGGTATCGACGCGGAAACCGTCAATACCGTAGTCACGCACCCATTGGCTCAGCCAGTGGGTCAGATAATCGCGTGGCGTGTAGCCAGGGAGCTCTTTGGCTGCGGTATCTGGTTTATGGCGATAGAAGTTCGGCAGGCCAGAAGGCTCCGTGGATTCGGTTTTCAGGTCCGGCAAGAAGGCCAGTGACATGGTTAGATCGTCAAACCCGGGGTTGTCGTAGTCGCCGATATCGGTGCGGATCCATTTTTTACCCCACCATTTCTCCCATCCGGCTTTATCGCTGAAGTTGATGTAGTCGTTAAAGCTGTGCCAGCTCTGACCCGCGCGTGGCTTCCAGTCGGTCCAGCGCTCGCCTAAAGTCTTTTTCAGTTCGTCGCCCTGGATGTACAAAGAACCGAACTGGAACTCCTGCATGTCTGCCAGAGTCGCGTAGCCGGTATGGTTCATCACCACGTCGAACAGAATGCGGATCCCACGCTTGTGGGCCTCATCGACGAGACGGCGCAAATCGTCTTCCGTCCCCATGTTGGCGTCCAGTTTTGTCCAGTCCTGGGTGTAATAGCCGTGGTAAGCATAGTGCGGGAAATCGCCCTTGGTGCCGCCGCCGACCCAGCCGTGGATTTGCTCCAGTGGTGAACTGATCCACAGCGCGTTGACGCCGAGCTGCTGAATATAATCAAGTTTGCTGGTTAGCCCCTGCAGGTCGCCGCCGTGGAAGGTGCCGATTTCCTGCATGCCGTCTTTGTGGCGGCCATAGCTATTGTCGTTGGCCGGGTTGCCGTTCACAAAGCGGTCGGTCAGAACGAAATAGACGGTAGCGTTGTGCCAGTTGAACGGCGCGGCGGTTTCTGTTTCCGCACGTTCAAGCAGCAGCAGGCCATTGCTGTTAAACGCCGGTTGTAGGGTGATTTTGCCGCCGCTGACGGTGGCGATATTGCCGCTATAGAAGTCGCGAACTTTACTGCCTTCAGCGAAGGATTTGCCAACGTCGATGGTCAGGGGTTTGCCATCCCATTTCGGGCACTGCTTCAGCTGCGGCGCGGTGGCGGCGGCAGTCTGTTTCTCTTCCAGGGAGACCATCAGGGTTGGCGTACCCGAGCGGGTATCGACTTCCAGAGTATAGCGACCATCGCGAAATACGCGCCACTGCGTAGCCGGGTCGCGGCAGGGCTCCATGGAAAGCATCTGGTTGAGTTTGATGATGCCAGCGGGCTGCCAGCACTGTTGGTCAAAATTAATTCGCAGAGGGCGCGTACCCTTTGCTACCTCGTTTTGACTGATAAATCTACCGGTGCCTTCTTCGGTAAAGGCGGGGAAATCTGCGGTGGTCCAGGCGGCGAAGGCCATCCCAGGCAACAGCAGCGACGCAAGCGCAGCGAGTTTCATTCCGGAGTCCTGTGTGCGGTGTTTTGTTCAGTTTGCGCGCCTGTTTGTCTAATGAACTCATCCCGTCTGTGCTTTTCCAGGGAGGATGAATAAGGGTGAGTGATCGCGCTCAAAAAATGGACAAAAAATGAGATAGCACTCGCATTTTCACCTCTTTGTGATGGCGCAGAAACCGATTTCAGATGACAGCTTTTAGGAATTGGACTATTTCTGTGGGTGCGTCATCTGGGTATTTTTGATACTATTCGCGATTCAACTATCGATTTTTTGTGAAAAACAAGGCGTTGGAATGATTGCATCCGACCAGGAGACCTAATGATATCGACTCCCATTCGACGATATGGGGCTGCGATACTCATGTTACTTACCTGCATATTTTCAGGTAGTGTGCTGGCAACAACACACACAGCAACAACGAGTCATAAAGCCCCAATTGTTAAAAAGAAAAGTACCGTTAAAGTAAGCAAGGTAAGCAGTAAACAAGAGTATTCTCGCAATAGTGTAAAGAGCAGTTCACTTCCTGATTTGCGAAAATACCCTTCCGGGACACCAAGGAAAAAAGCGTTTCTCCGGACGGTAATGCCTTATATTACGAAACAGAATCAGGTGATTACTGCCGATCGTAACTGGCTGGTATCGAAGCAGTATGATGCGCGCTGGTCGCCGACCGAGCGTACGCGCCTGAAAGAGATCGCCTCTCGCTATAAAGTGAAATGGTCTGGCAATACCCGCCATATTCCATGGAACTCACTGCTTGAGCGCGTCGACATTATCCCGAACAGCATGGTGGCTACCATGGCGGCGGCGGAAAGCGGCTGGGGAACGTCGAAACTGGCGCGGGTTAACAACAATCTGTTTGGTATGAAGTGTGGCGGTGGAAACTGTCGCGGTGCGGTGAAAGGCTACTCACAGTTTGATTCTGTGGAAGAGTCCGTTCAGGCTTACGTAAGAAACCTGAATACGCATCCGGCTTATTCATCGTTCCGTAAATCGCGTGCGCAGATGCGCAAGGCCGATCAGGAACTGACCGCCAGCACGATGATTCATAAGCTGAAGGGCTATTCGACCAAAGGGTCGAGCTATAACAACTATCTCTTCGCGATGTATCAGGATAACCAGCGGTTGATTGCCGCACACATGTAATTGCTCATACATATCATTTAATGCCCGGCGCGCCAGCCCGGGCATTTTTCTTTGCGTTCTACATCATCACTTCGCTGTGCCGGTCGCGGTACTCCTTCGGCGTCACGTCGTACTCTTTCTTAAATACCGAGTAGAAATATTGCAGCGACGGATAGCCGCACATCTGAGATATTTCGTTAATCGACAGCGTCGTCGACACCAGCAGACTGCGCGCTTTTTCTAGCTTCTCGCTGTGGATCACCGTGTGAATCGTCTCACCCACTTCCTCTTTGAAGCGCTTTTCAAGGTTGGAGCGTGAGATACCGACGGCGTCCAGTACTTGTTCGACCTTAATCCCTTTGCAGGCGTTATTGCGGATATAGTGCATCGCCTGAATCACTGACGGGTCGGTTAGCGAGCGGTAGTCGGTGGAACGGCGTTCTACCACGCGCATCGGAGGGATAAGCTGACGCTGAAGCGGTAGGTCTTCATTTTCCAGCAGACGATGCAGCAGCTTTGCTGCCTGGTAGCCCATCTGACGGGTCCCCTGGGCAACGGACGATAGCGCCACGCGCGACAGGTAGCGTGTAAGCTCTTCGTTATCAATGCCGATAACGCACAGTTTTTCCGGCACCGGGATATGTAGCCGTTCGCAGGCCTGTAATATGTGGCGCGCGCGCGCATCGGTGACGGCGATAATGCCGGTTTGCGGCGGCAGGGTTTGCAGCCAGTCAGCGAGGCGATTTTGCGCATGCTGCCAGTTCTCCGGGGCCGTTTCGAGGCCCTGATACACCACGCCGCGATATTTCTCCCTGGCGACAAGCTGGCAGAACGCATGTTCACGCTCGGCTGCCCAGCCTTTGCAACTGGTCGTGGGCAGGCCGTAAAAAGCGAAGCGATTGATGCCTTTTTCCTTCAGGTGAAGGAAGGCGCTTTCAACCAGCGCAGCGTTGTCGGTGGCGATATAGTGAACCGGCGGATAGCATTCCGGGCGATGAAAAGAGCCGCCAACGCCGACGATAGGGACATCAACGTCGATCAGCAGATTTTCAATTTCCGGGTCGTCGTAATCGGCAATAACGCCGTCGCCTAACCACTCCTTAATGTTTTCAATTCGCGCCCGGAAATCTTCTTCAATGAAGATGTCCCATTCCAATTGCGATGCCTGTAAATATTCGCCAACGCCCTCAACGACCTGGCGGTCGTAGGCTTTGTTGGCGTTGAATAACAACGTAATACGGTGACGCTTTTCAAACATAGTGTTGTTCCTGCTCTCTCTTGCTGGCCATACAATACCGGCCAATGCCCGTATTATTTCAAGCTACTAATGATGCCTTCAGTTCGGCAATCTTCCCAGTTGAAGAGGAACCGACGTCCCGGATGTGAGTTGAGAATCAGTCCGGTGAGGGCTGCCATTGGCATGCTGTTTTTAGGTACCATAGCACGCTGGTCAGCCCGACAATCAATCGTTACCTGATGACTTTATCGACCATGTGTTGAGACTGTATTTCACCAAATTTTTTTGTTATTTGAATAAGTATTAAAATTAGCTCCAGCGTTATTGCTCAGATGGTCGTCAGCGTAAACTTTCATTCATGCCCATTTAATAATATTATCACTATAGGGAACAATAACCAGAACGTCGATGCCGCGGTTTATCATGTTTTTAATTCATTAATAGCCATGCCTATTTTAAATTCTTTCGCGATATCAGACAGACTGGTCAGGAGAGGTGAGGCGCAGAGCGTGAGGCAAAGGTTCTTTATCTTCATAATAATAACACCTTTTCTGTAAAGTGCAGGGATATGACGAACGATAAAAATAGACGGCCTGATACATAGCAGATTTTTAACGTGGAAAGGCGTGCTGGCAATTATCTATGCTTATTTTACGGTTATGAAATTTTGTTTATTTGTTAATTTATGACCGCGATCGTACTTTAATAATCAATTATCATCGTATTTCATTGATCTCTCGTGGTGTAAGCAGCGAAATGGTTTTTTTAGTGCATTGTTTTTGCGACCTGGCGCACGTTTGTGGATTCTCTCAATGTCGGTGTGAAATAACGTAATTGAGGAAACTAAATCGAGAATTCTATATTGGGTTATGACTTATTACTCGCCGCATCCCTGAATATGGAGTTCATTATGCAGACCTATTTCGATCAACTCGATCGCGTTCGTTACGAAGGCCCGAAATCTGTTAATCCCCTGGCTTTCCGTCATTACAACCCGGATGAGCTGGTTCTGGGCAAACGGATGGAAGACCACCTGCGCTTTGCGGCCTGCTACTGGCACACTTTCTGCTGGAATGGTGCCGATATGTTTGGTGTGGGTTCCTTTGATCGCCCGTGGCAGCAGCCGGGTGAAGCGCTGGAAATGGCGAAACGTAAAGCCGATGTCGCTTTTGAGTTTTTCCACAAGCTGAATGTACCGTACTACTGCTTCCACGATATTGATGTCTCTCCTGAAGGGGCATCGCTGAAAGAGTATGCCAATAATTTCGCGCAGATGGTTGATGTGCTGGCGGCAAAACAGCAGCAGAGCGGCGTGAAGCTGCTGTGGGGCACGGCGAACTGCTTTACTAACCCACGCTACGGTGCCGGTGCGGCAACCAATCCAGATCCGGAAGTGTTTAGCTGGGCGGCGACTCAGGTGGTTACCGCGATGGATGCGACCCATAAACTGGGCGGCGAAAACTACGTTCTGTGGGGCGGTCGTGAAGGCTATGAAACCCTGCTGAATACCGACCTGCGTCAGGAACGCGAGCAGATTGGCCGCTTTATGCAACTGGTCGTTGAGCACAAACACAAAATTGGCTTCCAGGGTACGCTGTTGATCGAACCAAAACCACAGGAACCTACAAAGCATCAGTACGATTACGATGCGTCTACCGTATACGGCTTCCTGAAGCAGTTTGGTCTGGAAAAAGAGATCAAGCTGAACATCGAAGCAAACCATGCAACGCTCGCTGGCCACACTTTCCACCACGAAATTGCTACCGCTATCGCTCTGGGTCTGTTTGGTTCCGTTGATGCTAACCGCGGCGACCCGCAGCTGGGTTGGGATACCGATCAGTTCCCGAACAGCGTCGAAGAAAATGCGCTGGTGATGTACGAAATCCTTAAAGCGGGTGGCTTCACTACCGGCGGTCTGAACTTTGATGCCAAAGTACGCCGTCAGAGCACCGACAAATACGATCTGTTCTACGGTCATATTGGCGCTATGGACACCATGGCGCTGGCATTAAAAGTGGCAGCCCGCATGGTTGAAGGCGGCGAGCTGGATAAACGCGTAGCCAAACGCTATGCCGGCTGGAATGGCGAACTGGGTCAGCAAATCCTCAAAGGGCAGATGAATCTGGCGGACATTGCCCAGTATGCGACTCAGCATAACCTGGCGCCGCAGCATCATAGCGGCCATCAGGAGCTGTTGGAAAACGTGGTTAACCGTTACCTCTTTGATAACTAATGATGGCTATGATGCCCGGCGGGTCCGGGCATTCGCTTTAACCGATGCTCTATTCGCGCCACGCTTAGTCGTGGCGCGTCAGTAAGGAGAGGCTGTATGTATATCGGGATTGATCTGGGCACTTCGGGCGTCAAGGCCATTCTGCTCAACGAGCAGGGCGAGGTCGTGGCTTCGCATACCGAAAAGCTCAACGTGTCGCGTCCGCATCCATTATGGTCTGAACAAGACCCTGAGCACTGGTGGCTGGCGACGGATAGCGCGATGAAAGCGCTGGGCGCGCAGCACTCTCTGCGCGAAGTGAAAGCATTAGGCATTGCCGGACAAATGCACGGTGCGACGCTGCTGGATAAACATCAGCGCGTCCTGCGTCCGGCGATTTTATGGAATGACGGTCGCTGTGGCGAAGAGTGCGCGCTACTGGAAGAAAAAGTCAGCCGCTCGCGGCAGATAACCGGCAACCTGATGATGCCGGGATTTACCGCGCCGAAGCTGTTGTGGGTGCAATATCACGAGCCTGAGGTCTTTAGCCAGGTCGATAAAGTCCTGCTGCCGAAAGATTATCTGCGTTTACGCATGACCGGTGAGTTTGCCAGCGATATGTCCGATGCTGCGGGTACCATGTGGATGGACGTGGCTAAGCGTGACTGGAGCGACGAGATGCTCGCTGCCTGCGGGCTGAGCCGCGATAACATGCCCGCGCTGTTTGAGGGCTGTGAAGTGACGGGTTCGCTACGCCCTGCCGTTGCGCAGTCGTGGAATATGCCGCAAGCGCTGGTGGTGGCCGGTGGCGGAGACAACGCGGCGGGAGCGGTTGGCGTTGGTATGGCGGATGCCGGTCAGGCAATGCTGTCCCTGGGGACCTCGGGCGTCTACTTTGCCGTCAGCGACGGTTTTCTTAGCAAGCCGGAAAGCGCCGTTCACAGTTTCTGCCACGCGCTGCCTGGACGCTGGCATCTGATGTCGGTGATGCTGAGTGCAGCCTCCTGCCTCGATTGGGCTGCGAAATTAACCGGTCTCGGTACGGTTCCTGCGTTGATTGCGGCGGCGGAATCAGCGAATGACAATGCCGATCCGGTGTGGTTCCTGCCTTATCTGTCTGGTGAACGTACACCGCACAATAATCCGCAGGCGAAAGGCGTCTTTTTCGGCCTGACTCATCAGCATGGCCCGGCCGAACTGGCTCGAGCGGTGTTGGAGGGCGTCGGTTACGCTCTGGCGGATGGCATGGATGTGGTTCACGCCTGCGGCGTTAAGCCAGAGAGCGTGACGCTGATTGGCGGCGGCGCGCGTAGCGCGTACTGGCGTCAAATGCTGGCGGATATTAGCGGTCAGCAGCTTGATTTCCGTACCGGCGGCGATGTCGGGCCGGCGCTAGGCGCGGCGAGACTGGCTCAGCTGGCGCTGCATAAAAATGTCACATTCTCCGACTTGCTCCCGCAGCTGCCCCTGGAACAAGCTCATCGTCCGAATGCTGAACGTTTTGCCTGCTACGCTCCCCGCCGGGAAACTTTCCGGCAGATATATCAACAGCTTTTACCGTTGATGTCCTGATAAATTCGCCCCGGTTGATGGGGCGAATCCATTCTTTGAATATATCCTGATTTATTCATTTGTTACGTGCATTTATATATTCCGAATTTGTCGTTTCAGATGCGAAAAGTACCGATAATCACGTTTCATCAGTACATAATGAGGGCTGTTTTTTTGCCAGGGAGGCCCTATGAGAAATAATATTATTCCAAGGCTGTTAATGGCCATTGGGGCGCTGATTTATCTGGTGGGTATCTGGCGTACCTGTCCGTTATTTAGCGGTAAAGGCTATTTCCTCGGTGTTCTGGTCATGGGCATGTTCGCCATGTTGGCCCATCAGCGTACGATGCGAGAAGAACGCAAAAATGACGATGGTTTTGCTTCACTATGTCGCCTGATACTTCTGCTATCAATTGGTTTATTAATGGTTGGAGCCATGTTTGTGCCTGCCGCCTGGAATGAGAAGGCAATCTACGTGGTGGCATGGTTTGTTTGCATTTATGGCGCGTCAGCAGTTCCATGCAAAACCGTACCGACGCGCGAAACACAGCAAGAACCCATTGAGTAAATTCAGCTCACTAAGCGGCGAGAGTCAAATCGCTGAACCAGAACTGATAGCAGTAAACTCCCCAGCAGCGCCGCGCTGAATATCCAGGCAATATCCAATAGCGGCCAGCGGGTTAGCTCCAGCCCGCTGGCGCGCAGCGCATGGATGATCAGCGCATGAAAACCGTATATCCCCAATGAATGGCGTGAGATCGGCGTAAGAAGCGGTACCTGGCGCGTATTGAGCGTATTTTTTGCCAGCGTCAGCAGGGCTATCGCGCAGACAAAAACTGCCGGACCACAGTATAAATACCAGGTATCGCCAAAGTCGCCGCGCCAGCGCAATTCGTGCAGCGTCCCGCGTGATATCACCCATACACCGGCGATGAAAAGCGTGGCACAAAGCGGAGTCAGCCATTTTTTATCGGTATCCATCATGCCGATTGCTCGTCCCAGCACGCCATATATCACATAGTAGAACGTATCGCCGTTGATATAGAGATTAACCGGCAGCCACTCTATCCCCCCCGCTTTTACTGCCACCATATTGGGATTCGCCATAATGCCAATTACCAGCATCAGAACCAGCAGCATCTTGCCGCTCACTTGTTTAACCTGGATCAACGGTGAAAGCAGGTAAATGACGACGATAGCGAAGAAAAACCACAGATGGTAGAAAACCGGTTTTTGCAGCAAATTCTTCAGCGACAGCTCAACGTTGATGTGGGTAAACAGAATGATATAAAGCAGCGACAGCGCGCTGTAAAAGAGGATGCACAGCGCGATACGCAGAAAATGTCGGGGCTGTGCGCTGCGCTCACCGAAAAACAGGTAGCCTGAAATCATAAAAAACAGCGGTACGCTGACGCGGGATGCGGAGTTAAGGATATTTGCCAAATCCCACTCCAGCAGGCTGATAGTGTGCGGATGGGTGATATACCAGGTCGTGCTATGAATCATGACCACCATCAGGCAGGCAATCGCGCGTAAATTGGTAATCCAGTTTATTTTTTCCTGCATTAGTACCTCAGTTTACCCTTCTCAAATAGGGTCTGACTGTGCTTATTCACCCGTGTCGCAGTGGAATAATCCGAGTTTTTCGCCATAGACTTGTCGAGTTGTGGCTCAATTCGCACAATGGGCCGGTTATTTTACGTAACCTGCACGATAACAATTTGCTAACAAGGCGGTCGAGAAAAAATGGTGATGAAATATGTGTTTTCTGGACTGCTGCTGTGCCTGCTGGCGGGCTGTAGCGAGACGCCGCCTCAGCCAGTGCAGAAGGCGCAGAAAGCGCGGATAACGCCGCAGACCACCCTTAATATGGAGCAGCTTTGCAAGGATAATGCCGCAGTGCGTTACGGTACAGGCGTGCGGCAGGTTGATGTCAGTCATTTCGAGCAGTTCCAGGGAAGCTACGAGCTTTCGGGGATGACTTCGCGGAATGAACGCTTTATCTGTTCTTTTGACCCGGACGGGCAGTTTTTACATCTTTCTATGCGCTAAATGCGGCTCTGGTGCTACGTGATGGCGCTAATTTCCGCAATTTTCCCTAAACAATCCGGTTTCATACTGTATATCTCGCAGCCAGCGGGTATACTGGCTCCTTCCTTTAAATCCACACGTATCCAGCACGAAATCATATGCAAAAGTTTGATACCAGGACCTTCCAGGGCCTGATCCTGACCTTACAGGATTACTGGGCTCGCCAGGGCTGCACCATTGTTCAACCACTGGACATGGAAGTCGGCGCAGGCACCTCTCATCCCATGACCTGCCTACGCGCGTTGGGCCCGGAGCCGATGGCAACTGCCTACGTGCAGCCTTCTCGTCGTCCGACCGACGGGCGCTACGGTGAAAACCCGAACCGTTTACAGCACTACTATCAGTTCCAGGTAGTGATTAAACCTTCCCCGGATAACATCCAGGAGCTGTACCTTGGGTCTCTGAAAGAGCTGGGTATGGATCCGACCATCCACGACATTCGTTTCGTTGAAGACAACTGGGAAAACCCGACATTGGGCGCCTGGGGTTTGGGCTGGGAAGTGTGGCTGAACGGTATGGAAGTCACGCAGTTCACCTACTTCCAGCAGGTTGGCGGTCTGGAGTGTAAGCCTGTAACGGGTGAAATCACCTACGGCCTGGAGCGTCTGGCGATGTATATCCAGGGCGTGGACAGCGTATACGATCTGGTCTGGAGTGATGGCCCGCTGGGTAAAACCACCTACGGCGACGTGTTCCATCAGAACGAAGTGGAGCAATCCACCTACAACTTCGAATACGCGGACGTTGACTTCCTGTTCTCCTGCTTCGAGCAGTATGAGAAAGAAGCCCAGCAGCTGTTGGCGCTGGAAAACCCGCTGCCGTTGCCTGCCTACGAGCGTATTCTGAAAGCCGCCCATAGCTTTAACCTGCTGGACGCGCGTAAAGCCATCTCCGTCACCGAGCGCCAGCGCTATATTCTGCGCATTCGCACCCTGACCAAAGCTGTGGCTGAAGCTTACTATGCTTCCCGTGAAGCCCTTGGCTTCCCGATGTGCAACAAGAATAAATAAGAGGCGGCCATGTCTGAGAAAACTTTCCTGGTGGAAATCGGCACTGAAGAGCTGCCACCAAAAGCACTGCGCAGCCTGGCGGAATCCTTTGCTGCGAACGTGACCGCGGAGCTGGATAACGCTGGTCTCGCACACGGTAACGTTGAATGGTTTGCCGCGCCGCGCCGTCTGGCGCTGAAAGTGGCGAATCTTGCGGCTGCGCAAGCCGATCGTGAAGTCGAAAAACGCGGCCCGGCGATTGCCCAGGCGTTCGACGCGGAAGGTAAACCAAGCAAGGCAGCCGAAGGTTGGGCGCGCGGCTGCGGTATCACCGTCGATCAGGCTGAACGTCTGTTGACCGATAAAGGCGAATGGCTGCTGTATCGCGCGCACGTGAAGGGCGAAAGCACCGAAGCGCTGCTGCCGAACATGATTGCCGCCTCGCTGGCAAAACTGCCAATTCCTAAGCTGATGCGCTGGGGCGCGTCTGACGTACACTTCGTGCGTCCGGTTCACACCGTGACTCTGCTACTGGGTGACAAAGTCATTCCGGCAACCATCCTGGGAGTGCAGTCCGATCGTATCATTCGCGGTCACCGCTTTATGGGCGAGCCGGAGTTCACCATCGACAATGCCGATCAGTACCCACAGATCCTGCTGGAGCGCGGTAAAGTCATTGCCGATTACGAACAACGTAAAGCCAAAATCAAAGCTGACGCGGAAGAAGCGGCGCGCAAGATTGGCGGTAATGCCGACCTGAGCGAAAGCCTGCTGGAAGAAGTTACCTCACTGGTGGAATGGCCGGTGGTACTGACGGCGAAGTTCGAAGAGAAATTCCTTGCGGTACCGGCTGAAGCGCTGGTTTACACCATGAAGGGCGACCAGAAGTACTTCCCGGTTTACGCGAACGACGGCAAACTGCTGCCGAACTTCATCTTCGTGGCGAATATCGAGTCGAAAGATCCGATTCAGATTATTTCCGGTAACGAGAAGGTTGTGCGCCCACGTCTGGCGGATGCCGAATTCTTCTTTAATACAGACCGTAAAAAACGCCTGGAAGACCATCTGCCGCGTCTGCAAACCGTGCTGTTCCAGCAACAACTGGGCACGCTGCGCGACAAGACCGACCGTATTCAGGCGCTGGCGGGCTGGATCGCCGAGCAGATTGGCGCTGATGTGAACCACGCTACCCGCGCGGGCCTGTTGTCTAAGTGCGACCTGATGACCAATATGGTCTTCGAGTTCACCGACACCCAGGGCGTGATGGGCATGCACTACGCGCGTCATGACGGCGAAGCGGAAGATGTGGCTGTCGCGCTGAACGAGCAGTATCAACCACGCTTTGCCGGTGATGACCTGCCGTCCAACCCGGTCGCCTGCGCCGTTGCGATTGCTGATAAGATGGACACCCTGGCGGGGATCTTCGGTATCGGCCAGCATCCTAAAGGTGATAAAGACCCGTTTGCGCTGCGCCGTGCCGCGCTGGGCGTGCTGCGCATCATCGTTGAGAAGAACCTCAATCTTGATCTGCAAACGCTGACCGAAGAAGCGGTACGTCTGTACGGCGACAAGCTGACCAATGCCAAAGTGGTTGATGAAGTGATCGACTTCATGCTCGGTCGTTTCCGCGCCTGGTACCAGGACGAAGGTTACACCGTTGACACCATCCAGGCAGTACTGGCGCGTCGTCCGACCCGTCCAGCAGACTTCGATGCGCGTATGAAGGCGGTTTCGCACTTCCGTACCCTTGAAGAGTCTGCTGCGCTGGCGGCAGCAAACAAGCGTGTCTCCAACATTCTGGCGAAATCAGACATGACGTTGAACGATATTGTTCATGCTTCTGTGCTGAAAGACGCGGCAGAGATCAAGCTGGCCGGCCATTTAGTCGTGCTGCGCGATAAGCTGCAGCCGTATTTCGCCGAGGGCCGTTATCAGGAAGCTCTGATTGAGCTGGCCTCTCTGCGCGAGCCGGTAGATGAGTTCTTCGAGAACGTGATGGTTAACGCTGAAGATCAGAACGTGCGCGTAAACCGCCTGACGCTGCTGTCTAAGCTGCGCGATCTGTTCCTGCAGGTAGCGGATATTTCTCTGCTGCAGTAAGCGAATCGGTAATAATAAAAAACCTGCCTCAGGGCTAATGCCGATCGTTTAAGGATCGGTTGACCGATCCGCAGGCTGGTGTAAAAAGGGTTCATGTCTTTGCATGGACCCTTTTTAATGGAACTCCCACAAGCCCTCGGCATCATCAATCTCGCCTCTCCTGAGCAGGCCCGCAATCTTGCCGACCTCATTCCTGAAGACCTTATCCGTCAGGCACTGACCCTCTCCGACACCGTCACCCTGCGCAAACGTAAACTGCCCCTTGAGTCAATGATATGGCTTGTCGTCGGCATGTCCGTTTTCTGCAACCGCCCGCTGACTGAAATTGTTAATCTGATGGATATCGTGGACAGCTCCGGCTCACCGTTTACCGCCAGAAGCTCCGTCATTCAGCGTCGCAAGACGCTGGGTGAAAATGCTGTCAGGGAACTCCGGACTGCTGCACCACTGGCAGAATGCAGGTGAAAACCGGCACTGGCTGCTGCCGCTGAAAAAGAATGTGCAGTATGAGGTTATCCATAAACTGGGGCGACAGGACAGCCTGGTCAGAATCAGAACGACGCCGCAGGCGAAAAAACAATGGGCAGGGCTGCCGGAGGAAATCACAGCGCGGCTGGTGACAAGAAAAATAGACGGCGTGGAGCGGCAGATACTGACCTCACTGACAGATGACTGCCGTTATCCAGGAGCCGATGTAGCTGAGTTATACCGGCACCGGTGGGAAATTGAGCTGGGATACCGGGAGGCAAAGCAGGGACTTCTGTGCAATAGGTGGACACTGCGCAGCAGGTTACCGGAAATGGTGCGGCAGGAGCTGTGGGGCGTGCTGCTGACCTATAATCTGGTGCGCTATCAGATGGTCAGGATGGCGTTCCATCTGAAAGGAGATTATCTGCCGTACCAGTTGAGTTTTAGCAGTGCAATAACGGAGATGATGCGGTTACTGATAACGCGGCCGTGGGCCTCACCGGGAACCGTCCCGGGAGAACTGAAAAGGTTTTACGAGCAGGCGAAGCACTGTGTGTTGCCGTTAAGACGGGAACGAAGTTACCCGCGAGAGGTAAGGACAAAATGCAAAAAATATCCGGATAAAAAGGTTGCTGGTCACCTTAAGTGACCAGCATTAGCCTGCGGGCAGCTTTTTTATCAAACGCTAGACATAATCCAGAATTAAATAAAGAGGTTATAGGCCCTCCCAACTTCCGCTCTGGCACAAAGCGGACATCATCATTTTAAAATCTTAATGACGATAACTTGATGTGTAGCGTTTGCTATACATTGTCATTGTGCTACTCTGTAAAGCAAATGCTATACGGAGGTGTTTCATGAAATCAGATGTTCAACTCAACCTTAGGGCCAAAGAATCCCAGCGAGCACTTATTGATGCTGCTGCGGCTATCCTTCACAAATCACGTACAGATTTCATTCTGGAAATGGCCTGTAAGGCTGCCGAAGATGTTATCCTCGACCGCCGCGTCTTCAATTTTAACGATGAGCAATATGCAGAGTTCATCGATATGATTGATGCACCGGTGTCAGATGATCCCGCTATCGAAAAACTGCTGGCAAGGAAACCGCAGTGGGACGTGTAACAGCACCGGAACCTTTATCCGTTTTTCATCGGGTGGCGGAGTTTGTCTGCGGTGAAGCCGTACTCGATGACTGGTTAAAACAGAGGGGCCTCAAAAATCAGTCTCTCGGAGCGGCCCGAACGTTTGTGGTTTGTAAGAAGGACACCAAACAAATAGCAGGCTTTTACTCTCTTGCCACCGGGAGCGTCAACCATACAGAAGCGACAGGCAGCCTTCGGCGTAACATGCCAGATCCCATTCCGGTCATTATATTGGCCCGTCTGGCTGTCGATGTCTCATTCCGTGGAAAAGGGCTTGGTGCTGATTTATTGCACGACGCAGTGCTTCGTTGCCATCGGGTAGCCGAGAATATTGGTGTTCGTGCAATCATGGTTCACGCGCTTACGGAAGAAGCCAAAAATTTCTATATCCATCATGGTTTTAAACAATCGCAAACTCAGCAGCGGACATTGTTCCTGAAACTCCCTCAATAGAAGATGAAGACCAATACGGCCATACCGCTACTTAATTCGATTTGCAAGAAGGCGGCAAGTGAGAGAACCCCAGGAGCTTACTGAAGTAAGTGACTGGGGTGAGCGAGGGCCGCCAACGCACGTGCAAATTGAAGTATGACGGATATATTTTATTATTCACCTGGATGGTTCGTGATTCGCTATGTGAATTACAACTCAGGCAAGGAAATATTGAGCTGGTGGCGTTCTTGGCCTGTGAAATTAAACAGTAAGAGTGTCTGGTGGGGAATTATCCCCATCCTTCTTTTGGTGTTGAGTATTCTCAATGCACCCTTTCATTTCTCATCAAATAAATAATTTGCCTCCTGATATCAGGAGGCCTTTTTCTTTTTGCACGATCGTTTAATAAAACAGACTTGAAATCCCTGCCGCGATGTGGCTATCCTATGTCCCGATGAACCCCTCGTCTTACCGGAGAGCACACGCCAAATGAACAAACACGACTGATGAATTTCACGCCTTGCTGAGCGCTATTTGCGAGCAGGGGAAGTATTGATTTCATTCAGGAGTGCTTATGGCTTATTGTGCCCAGTCCCCCTCTTTTATTTTGCATCAGGTCACCTGTCAGTTTGCGACGGGAGATACGCTTTTTGGTCCGCTTAATTTATCGCTGGAAGGTTCCCCCTGCGGCCTTGTTGGGCGCAATGGCGTCGGCAAAACCCGGTTACTGCGTTTGCTGGCAGGCCTGGAGTCGCCGTCCAGTGGCCACATTGAGCCTATCGCTTCAGTCGGTTATGTTGCGCAGCAGTTAGTGATTACCCCAGATATGACGCTGGCGGAATTGTTGGGCTTCGGTTCCATTTTTTCTGCTCTGGATCGCCTTGAGCGAGGCGAAGGGCGTGCTGACGATCTTGAACATCTTGATGGTTATTGGAACCTTCCCGATCGTTTGTACACAGGATTTATGGCAGCTGGTTTAGGTGAGTTTTCCCCCGAACGGCTGGCCTCTTCGCTGAGTGGTGGCGAACGGGTGAAGGCGCAGCTCATCGGGATATTTCTCTCCAGCGTAGATTTTCTTCTGCTTGACGAGCCTACTAACCATCTCGATCGCCAGGGCCGCCAGTGGCTCTATGAACAGCTTGAGCAGTGGCGCGGTGGGGCGCTGATTGCCAGCCATGACCGGGAATTGTTGGCGTTAATGCCGCGTATTCTTGAACTGACGCCTGCGGCTCTGCGCAGCTATGGCGGCAACTATGCGGATTATCAGCAGCAGCGAGATGTGGAGCAGCAGGCTGCCCGCGCCGCTCTTGAGCATGCCGTTACTGAACGACGCCGCACTCGTGCTCGAATGCACAAAGAGCACGATGCCTGCCAGCGGCGTTCCGCACAGACGCTGCGCACTGTCGATACGCTAAACATCGCTTCATTCGAGCGGGTTGCTTACAAAGGGGCCGCAAAGGAGCGTCCTGGCGCCCTTAAGCGTCAGCATCGTGAACAAAGTCGTGTACTCAACGATGCGGTAGTGCAGGCGCGGGAGCGGGTGGAAGAGGATAGCCCGGTAATGTTCACGTTGCCTGGTAGCCAGGTTGCGATGGGAAAACAGGTGCTGGAACTGGAGGCGTTACAGCTGGCGCATACGGATATGGCACCATTGAGCTGGCGCCTTGATGGGGCGATGCGTGTTGCGCTACGTGGCCCCAACGGCTGCGGTAAGACCACGTTGCTTAAAACGTTGCTGGGCCTGGAGCCTCCGCTGTCGGGGAGCTGTCGCTTATCGGTTAACGCGGCGTATCTGGATCAACATCTGACCCAGTTGGACCTGTCGCTGTCGGTGATGGTGCACCTGAATCTCGGCGATACTCCACTGGAAGAAGGTGTGCTGCGCAGCCAGCTGGCGCAGCTTCAGCTGGCTGCGGACAAAGTCCACTTACCGTTATCGGCCCTGAGCGGAGGCGAAAGACTGAAGGCGGCGCTGGCCTGCGTGCTCTGGCGACGGGACGCTACGCAGTTATTGCTATTAGATGAGCCTACTAATCATCTCGATCTGGCATCGACTCAAGCGATTGAAAAAGCATTAGGCGCGTTTCCCGGCGCAATGCTGGTGGTGTCGCATGATGAGACATTCCTGCAGAACTTAGGGCTAACGCATTGCCTGGAGTGGCGAGAATCTGGCTGGTACGCCAGCGTGCTTTGAGTCAATGCAAGGGCCAGCGCTTTGGGAATCCATTTATATTAGTCTGATAAAGAGAAAGGTTATTATTAGCGCTAGTGCCTCACTCGGCAGAAAAGGCCGATATGAATAACCTCATTTTAAAATTGATCGTTTTTTATCAGCGCGTTATCTCGCCGCGCAAAGGGTATCGCTGCGCCTATGGTGTTTTACATCATACGCAGGGATGCTCCGGGGCAGTAAAAGAGATTATCCAACGAAAAGGTGTGATTGGCGGGCGGAAAGAGATTCGTCAGCGTTTTGCTGACTGCCGGTTAGCCGCTGAAGCTTTGCAAAAGCAAAAACCTAAAGATGATTTGAAACGTAAGAAACGGCGTAGTCATTGCGATGTTTCGGGTTGTGACGGTCAGTGCTGTACTCATCTGGTACCGGATTCGCTGCCGGAGATTCCGTTGCCGGATTTTGGCTGCCCCTGCGACTGTGCTTCTCTGAGATTCAACGGTTATCGCAAATAAAAAATCCCCGCCGTTTGGCAGGGACTTTAGAATTCTGAGCTTTTTAAGCTTACAGGCTGGTTACGTTACCAGCTGCCGGGCCTTTAGCGCCGCTTTCGATGGTGAAGGAAACTTTCTGACCTTCGTCCAGGGATTTGTAGCCATCGTTCTGGATAGCAGAGAAGTGTACGAACACGTCTTTAGAGCCATCGTCAGGAGTGATGAAGCCGAAGCCTTTGTCAGCGTTGAACCATTTTACGATACCAGTCATTTTACCGGACATAGTGAATTACCTTTAAAAAAAATAAATGAGCCTTGCGGCGTTACGGTCTGGACTACAGATTTGAAGCGATAAAGGGAAAGTTCACTACCGGGGTATCAACGGATAACCTTTGAAGGACTGCTCTATTCGAATGCTCTGTGGTCTTTACATCAAACCTGCGAGCATTAACGCATTTTCACGGAGTGATAGCAAACTTTTTTTTCCGCGGCATAAAAACGGTCCTGAACAGGACCGCTGGCCGTACTCAAAATCATCAGTCAATGAGCTGTCTTGAAAGCTGTGGATTCGCCTGTATCAGACGCATCAGTTTTAGCTCAGTGATCGAGGGTTTTACGCGTCTTGATTCCCACTCTTTTACCATTGCTACGCTGACACCCATGGCATTGGCGAAATCATCTATCTTCAGCCCGGTGCCTCTGCGTAGCTGTTCAAATTCACTGAATGCGGCGGGCTTACGCGTCAGGGTGGCCGCCTGAGCCTGATCTTTAAAAATAATTTGTTCCAGGTTGCTCAGTAGTTCAAATGCAGGATCTTTATATTCCATTGAGAACTCCTCTCTTGCATACGGCGGAGGGTGAATTTTGTAGAGCCTCTTAAGAATAGTCGGAAAAAAATCGAAGAATTGTTGCTCAGGTGATTATTTGCCGACGTGGTTTCTTTGGGGGCTTTTTGAGCGGGATAAGGTGATGATTAATATCAGGACTGGTGGAACAGAAAATTATTGTAAACAGTTAAGAAAAAAAACAGAAAAGGCCAGCATGTTGTAGCTGGCCTGAAGATTACGCTTTTTGCATTTTTTCCACTTCACCTTGTGAAGCCATCGGTTGCCGCTGTCCCAGTTTATATTTAACCAACAGCGCGATGGCGGACAGAAACGCCGGAATCGCCAGCAAGGAGAATATCGTTTCAAAAGAGAGCTGGGCCTGCATTAAGAATGCACCGCTAAATGCGCCGAGAATGCCGCCAAAACGCCCAATACCTAACATCCAGGCAACACCGGTCGCGCGACCCTGAGTCGGGTAGAATCCGGCTGCCAGCGCAGGCATAGAGGATTGCGCGCCGTTCATAATGCTGCCCGCGATAAACACCATCACGCCCATCAGCAGCAGGTTATGGGTTGAGAAACCGACCAGACAAACGAATATCCCGGTCAGCAGCCAGCCGACGGCGACAACTTTGTTCGGGTTGATTTTATCCATCAGCGCGCCGAGGATCAGGACGCCAATACCACCACCTAACGGGAACAGCGCGGTAATGATCGAGGCCTGGCTCATGGTTGCGCCAGTTTCGCGAATCAGCAGTGGTAGCCAACTGGTCAGTAAATAGAAGATCAGCAGGCCCATAAAGTAGGTCAGGCAGAGCATAACGGTGCCGATGGCGTAGCGCGGTGAAAAAATCACCCCGATGGCCGATTTCTCTTTTACTTGTCCTGCTTCGCGTAGCTCAAACTCCACTTGTTCGGGAACCGGAGCAATACGGCGCAGGATAGCGGCAATGCGCTGAGCGGGCTGCTTTTTGATCACCATATATCGCGCTGATTCCGGCAGCAGAAAGATCAGCACCACAGCCAGTAGCAGCGGCATCACGCCACCAAGCACCAGCACGCTTTGCCAGCCGTAGTGGGGAATCATCCACGCGGAGAGAAACCCGCCCAGCGACGAGCCCATCGGAAAGCCGACGAACATCAGGTTGACCATCAGCGCCCGACGGCGCTCGGGGGCATATTCACTCATTAGCGTCGCGGCGTTCGGCATGGCGGCACCCAGCCCAAGACCGGTTAAAAAACGCAGCAGCGTCAGTTGATTGAGGCTGGTGGCAAAGGCGGTCATCAAGCTGAAGCCGCCGAAAACTACAATGGACATAATCAGGACTTTCTTACGTCCGACGCGGTCGGCCAGCGGTCCGGCTGTCAGCGCACCGACGGCAAGCCCCACTAAAGCGGCGCTCATCACCGGGCCTAACGCCGATTTTTCGACGCCCCATTCCTGCACCAGGTCAGAGGCGATAAAGCCGATTATCGCGGTATCGAATCCGTCCATCGCGACGGTGATAAAACATAAGGCCAGAATCATCCACTGGTATTTCGTGAAGGGATGTTCATTGATAAAAGCCTGAATATCGATGGTTGTTTTCTTCATGCGGCATTCCTGGCAGGCAGAGCGGGGGACAGAGATAGATTATTATTATCTCCCTCGCGGGCGTTGATGTTGTTTGTGCGATTATCGAACGAACTGCCGTTAATCGCTCATTTAATGAAATCATCGAATGCTGATTCAGGCAATGTGGGCTGGCCGGTAAGCGTGCGATTATCGTCCGCTTTGCAGGACAGAAGGGAATGGGTTTGAATTAATGATAATAAAAACAGTTTATTACATAAATTATCCGAAGGCGGAATGATAGCGGTAATTGTGATGAACTTAACAGACGATATTATTGCGCGCTAAAACAGCGATAACCGGCATTTTAAGGCGGAAGATTGTCAGGAAAAGGTATCCTGCAAGGCCGACCTGGACTATCCTTGTCAGCGTCTGGCACGTGTGTGCCTGTTTGCGCTTTTTTTGGCTGAAAGGAGTAAAAAAATGGCGACAGGAAAGTCCTGCTCTCGCTGGTTTGCGGCTATTGCAGCCCTGTTAATGGTGGTTAGCCTGAGTGGGTGTTTTGATAAAGAAGGCGATCAGCGTAAAGCGTTCATCGACTTCCTGCAAAATACGGCAATGCGTAGCGGCGAACGTCTGCCGACGCTGACCGCCGATCAGAAAAAACAGTTTGGGCCTTTCGTTTCCGACTACGCGGTGATTTACGGCTATTCACAGCAGGTGAGTCAGGCGATGGATGCCGGTCTGCGCCCGGTGGTTGATAGCGTGAACGCGATTCGCGTACCGCAGGATTATGTGACCCAGCGCGAGCCGCTGCGTCAGGCAAACGGCGCGTTAGGCGTCCTGAGCCAGCAGCTGGAAAACGCAAAAATGCAGGCGGATGCCGCCCACGGTGCGCTGAAACAGGGCGACGATCTGAAGCCGGTTTTTGACCAGGTTTATAATAAGGTCGTGACCGGTCCGGCGAATGCGCTACAGCCGCTGATTCCAGCCGCACAGGTATTCACCCAGCAGCTGGTGCAGGTAGGTGATTTTGTTGCTCAGCAGGAGGCGCAGGTCAGCTTCGTGGCGAACGGTATTCAGTTCCCGACTTCGCAGCAGGCCAGCCAGTACAATACGCTGATTGGGCCGCTGGCCGCTCAGCACCAGGCCTTTAATCAGGCGTGGACCGCAGCGGTTAACGCGACTCGCTAACCGTTTGACAAACCGGGCAAGGCGCAGACCTTAGCCCGGTTTTTGTTTCTCACTTCACCTGCGGGTTCACGCAGTTCTTCTCTACCTTGCCGTTCAGGGCGTCGATCAGGTTATCCACCGCGCAGGCCGCCATGTTGTAGCGGGTTTCATGCGTGGCTGAGCCGATGTGCGGCACCGCAACGACGTTCGGCAGACTCAGCAGCGGAGAGTCTTTTGCCAACGGCTCTTGCTCAAACACATCCAGCCCGGCGGCATAAATTTCACCTTCCTGCAGAGCGGTGATCAACGCTTTCTCGTCAACCACCGGACCGCGTCCGGCGTTGATAAAGATGGCGGAAGATTTCATTTTGGCAAACTGCTCTTTACCAAACAGGTGATGGGTTTCTTCGGTCAGCGGCAGGATCAGACAGACAAAATCCGCTTCCTGCAGCAGGGTGTCGAGATCGCAATAGCGGGCGTTAAAGCGCTCTTCCGCCTGCGGGTGCTGGCGGCGAGCGTTATAGAGAATCGGCATGCCGAAACCCGCATGCGCGCGCTGGGCGAGCGCCATCCCGATACGTCCCATGCCGACGATACCAAGGGTTTTATGGTGAACATCGTTACCAAACCAGTCCGGACCGATGCTTTTGGTCCACTCTCCCGCCTTCACGCGGTTGGCCACTTCAACTACCCGACGCGCGGTGCTTAACACCAGCGCCATCACCGTATCAGCGACGGTTTCAGTCAGCACGGTGGGGGTATGCATCAGCAGCACCTTGCGCGCATTCAGCGCATCGACGTCAAAGTTGTCATAGCCGACGGAGATGGTCGAGGTTGCACGAAGCTTCGGCATTTTCTCCAGTAACGCGGTATCGACTTTTTCGCTGGAACCCAGCAGACCTACCGCTTCAGCAAACGCGGCGGCGTGCTGAGAAACGGTCTCCGGACTCAGGTTTTTGACCTGAGTGACGGTAAAGTGTTGTTCCAGACGTTGTTGCAGGTCGTCGGGAAGCGTTTTGTAGAGAATAACTGACGGCTTCATGCGGTTCTCCGTTGCGTTAAGGTTTCAGGCGTGACGTGCGCCAAGCGGAAGTTTTTGATTGTTAGCAGGCTTAACAATCAGAGTAAGCCATACCGAGGCGAAAAGCGCCACTCCCATAAAAATGTACGATGCTGACGGGCTGCCGGTGGTGCCGTTGAGATAGCCCACAAACCATGAACCGAAGAAGGAACCGAGTGCCCCCATGCTGTTGATCAGCGCCATTGCGCCCCCGGCTACGTTACGCGGCAGCATTTCAGGGATGATGGCAAAGAACGGTCCATACGGGGCATACATCGCCGCACCGGCAATCACCAGCAGGGTGTAAGAAACCCAGAAATGGTTCGCACCGACGGCCCACGAGCCGATAAAAGCGAAGGCGGCAATTAACAGCAGCGGCCAGACGAACAGCTTACGGTTCTGCATTTTATCGGAGGCCCACGACACCACGATCATCGCGATGGTTGCCGCCAGATAAGGAACGGAAGAGAGCCAGCCCACCTCGACCATGCCCATATTTTCGCCGCCGCTGCGGATGATAGAAGGCAACCACAGCACGAAACCGTAAACCCCGATGCTCCAGGCGAAATACTGCATGCACAGCAGGATAACATTGCGCGAGCGGAAGGCTTCCCCGTAGTTGCGCACCGGTTTGATACCCTGCTGTTCACGCTCCAGTTGCTCCTGCAATGCGGCTTTTTCACTCTCCGCCAGCCAGTTGACCTGCGACGGTTTGTCTTTGACCAATACCCACCAGCAGAATGCCCAAATCACCGCCGGGACGCCTTCAATAATAAACATTTCCCGCCAGCCGAAGGCCTGAATCAGGTAGCCGGAGACCACCGACATCCACAGCACCGTGACCGGGTTGCCGAGGATCAGGAAGGTATTGGCGCGCGAACGTTCAGATTTAGTAAACCAGTTGCTGATGTAAATCAGCATCGCCGGCATCACCGCCGCTTCAACGACGCCAAGAATAAAGCGGATTGCCGCCAGCGCGGGGATGTTGTGCACCATCCCGGTCAGTGAGGCGCAGCCACCCCACAGAATCAGGCAGATAAAAATCAGTTTGCGTACGCTGCGGCGTTCGGCGTAAATCGCACCGGGGATCTGAAAGAAGAAGTAACCGAGGAAGAACAGCGCCCCCAGCAGGGAGGAGACGCCCTTGGTAATGCCTAAGTCTTCAGTAATACCGGCCGCCGAAGCGAAGCTGAAGTTAGCGCGGTCAAGGTATGCCAGGCTATACGTGATAAACACGATAGGCATGATGTACCACCAGCGTTTTGTTGCATTCGTCGAACTATTCATAGGTTTGCCTCTGTTAGTGAGGTGACGCTCATCATAGAAAAGATCTGTTACGCCGCGCTGCATGTAGGGTACAGGACGGCCGTGACATTGTGCTGAATCTGCTTACTCGCCCAGCGCCTCACGGGTGGGTAATCCTTCGCTATCGCCCTGGACCTGAATAGCCAGTGAGCCGATTTTGTTTCCGCGTTTTACCGCCTGCGGTAGCGGTTTGCCTTCCAGTAGAGCGCTAATGACCCCAACGGCAAAACCATCACCCGCGCCGACGGTATCGACGACGTTATCCACTTTTACCGCCGACACGGCCCCTTGTTCGCCATCGGCGGTTTTATACCAGGCGCCGTCGGAACCGGTTTTAATGATCACCGCGCGAACGCCGCGGGTGAGGTAGAAGTCAGCGATGGCTTCCGGCGTTTGCAGACCGGTCAGAATCATGCCTTCTTTTAAACCCGGCAGAACCCAATCGGCCTGAAACGCAAGTTGGTTAAGCTTCTCGACCATTTCGGCTTCGCTTTTCCACAGCGTTGGTCGCAGGTTGGGGTCGAACGAAATCGTCTTTCCCTGAGCCTTCATGGTACGGGCCGCGCGATCCAGCAGGGCGTATGAGCTTTCCGACAGCGCGGCAGCCACGCCGCTTAAATGCAGGTGACGAGCGCTGGCGAAATAGGCTTCGTTAAAATCATCCGGCGAAAGATGGCTGGCGGCGGAACCTTTGCGGAAATATTCCACAATGGGATCGGTTCCATTTTCGACTTTAGATTTCAACTGAAAACCGGTAGCGAAGCGGCCATCTTTGCTTACGCCGCATGCGTCGATACCCTCTTTTGCCAGTGAATTGAGGACGAAGCGGCCAAAGCTATCCTCGCCGACGCGGCTCACCCAGCCGACGCTTAAGCCCAGGCGGGCCAGGCCGGTGGCGACGTTCAGCTCCGCGCCCGCCACGCGTTTCATAAAATGTTCGACATCAGCCAGTTCACCGGTTTCGGTAGCGACAAACATCGCCATGGCTTCGCCTATCGTGATGACATCTAACGCTTTCTGCATAATTTAATCCTTGCGTAACAGGTTGACGTAGCGGCGGGTCACGGCCGTCAGGTCATGGCCAGTCAGCGGAAATTCAATCCCGCGCGGAGCATCGGCGGGCAGATTGTCGAGCAGCGCCAGCCAGCGGTCGGAAGCCTCGTCCGGCGGTACGGCGCGAAAATGCGAATGGTGCGGCTCGGCTGCCTTGACGTGTATATAGCTGACGGCAGGAGCCAGCTGGCGCGCGGCCTCTTCCGGCGAGTCGCCGACCCACAGCCAGTTGCCCATATCAAAGGTCAGGGTGATCGGCAGTTGGTTAACCCGGCAGACGGCTTTGAAGCGCTGCATTGGCGCCAGCTGGCCGCAGTCGGTTTGATCGTTTTCCACCACCAGCGCCATTCCGCTCTCTCGCAGAATATCGCGCAGGGTTTCCAGATCATTGTTATGGGTAAAGTGGCCCAGCGAGAGCTTCAGCCATAGCGCGTTAAGGGTTTGTGCTTCCTGCAAAAATTCGGAAAGGCGCGGATTGAGCGAGCCGTCTGCGGCAAACAGGGATTCTGGCGCGGAATAGCAGGCCAGCAGGCCGTGGCGCTCAATATCTACAGCAAGTTCTGGCAGGCGGTTCAGTTCATCCGCGCTGAACAGCTCACGGCGGATCTCTACGCCATCCGCGCCGGAACCGGCGATAAACGGTAGCACGGCGGACTGCCCGCCAAGCGTCTTAACATGGTCGTTTCCGTACGCGGCGGTAACGACAATAATTTTTCTGGCCATCCCAACACTCCCGGCGATTATCTAATATACCCGTCATACTTCAAGTTGCATGTGTGTTGGCCGCGTTCGTTCACCCCAGTCACTTACCAGAGTAAGCTCCTGGGGATTCGCTCACTTGCCGCCTTCCTGCAACTCGAATTATTTAGGGTATGCGTTGCTTATTACGCTAAATGGTATCGGTTCCAAAGCAAAGGCCGGGATGTTCAATTTATGATCGCCATCACGAAGGATCGTTAGCGGGAGGTGGAGCCTCTGACGATCAGCTCCCCGGAAAACACCCGTTCACGGACCGGGTCGTTGCTGCCTTCAATGCGGCGCACCACCTGCTCAACGGCGGCGAAGCCAATCTGCCAGGTCGGCTGTTTGAGAGTGGTAATCCCCACGCCCGCCAGCTCGGCCCACTCCAGCTCATCGAAGCCCAGCAGGCCGATATCGCTACCCCAAATCAGGCCAATACGCTTAAGAGAGCGCGCAACTTGCAGGGTCAGCGCGCCGTTGGCGGAAATCACCGCTTTGCGCATTCCGCGATGATGGGAGTGGAAGTGGCGCAGGACGTTATCCAGCATTGCACCATCGTTCAGGGGGACTTCGGCGTTTTCCGCGACGATACCGGTATGGCGTTGGAGGGTGTTGCGAAAGGCGCTCAGACGCTCGCGGCGAGTGTTGACCGAGCCTAAGGGTTCGCTGAGGAACAGCAGGGCCTCGAAGCCTTTTTCCACCAGATGTTCGGTGGCGGTGGTGGCCGCCTGAGCGTTATCCAGCCCGACGACATCGCAGGCGAATTCCGGAATTTTGCGGTCGATAAGCACCATCGGCAGCGCCGACTGCTGTAGCCGGTTTAGACCGTCTTCACGCATCCCGACTGCGTTGACTACGATCCCCTCCACCTGGTAGCTGCGCAACAGGTCGAGATAGTGCAGCTCCTGGTCCAGCTCGTTATTGGTGTTACACACCAGCAGAGTGAAGCCCTTTTCGCGGCAGGCGGCCTCGATGCCGCTGAGCACGTTGACGGAGTAGGGGTTGGTGATATCAGCGATGATCAGGCCAATCAGCCGGGTGCGGCCATGCTTCAGGCCGCGGGCCATCAGGCTGGGGCGATAATCGAGTTCGGCAATCGCTTTTTCAATGCGCGCCAGTAAATCGTCGGAAAGCAGATGCTTTTCGCCGTTCAGATAGCGTGAAATGCTGGTTTTGCCGGTCTTTGCGGCTTTCGCCACATCGCTGATGGTTGCTCGCGCCGCTTTCGCCATGGTGGCTTCCTTTGCTGAAATCTGCACACACCTTAGCGCGAAAATCCGCTATATCAAGCATTTTGCCCGGCGAGTACCGGGCAAAGGAGGGTTACTGCAGCGGGCTAAGGGTGATTTCGACGCGACGGTTCTGCGCCTTACCTTCTGCGGTGCTATTGCTGGCGACCGGATTAGCCGGACCCATCCCGGTGGTGCGGATGCGGTTTGCCGCCACGCCCTGGGTGATCAGCGCGCTGGCGACGCTGTCGGCGCGCTGCTGGGAGAGGCGCATATTCAGATCCTGGCTGCCGGTGCTGTCGGTATAGCCAACGACGTTAACCGCCGTCTTTTCATACTCTTTCAGCACCATCGCTACGCCGGTCAGGGTATTCGCACCCGCCGGTTTCAGGTTGGTGCTGCTGCTATCAAAGGTCACATTGCTTGGCATATTCAGCACGATGTTGTCGCCATTTCGCGTCACGCTCACCCCGGTTCCCTGCATTTTTTCGCGCAGTTTCGCTTCCTGCACGTCCATGTAGTAACCGATGCCGCCGCCCAGCGCCGCCCCGGCTGCTGCACCGATCAGCGCGCCTTTACCACGGTCATGTTTTGAGGAGGAGAGTGCGCCAATACCCGCGCCGACTAACGAACCGACACCTGCGCCGATGCCGGATTTACCCGCCTCGCGCTCGCCGGTGTAAGGGTTGGTGGTACAGCCTGAGATGACCAGTGTGCCGCTAACGATAGCCGCAATCATGAGTACGCGTTTTTTCATCTTATTTCCTTAATCCTTTTTATTCTTTGCCACAGCGACCGTGACGGTTGATTATGACGCCCGAAGACGGAGAAAATTCCGCAGAGAGCATCTCAATTTGTAAATAACATTGAACGGCTGAATAACAGGCCGTCACGACACCTGCTATCGCTGACCAGGAGCCCGCTTTGCCAACCTCATCTGCAATCAAAACCATCCTCACCGCCGCCCACTGGGGGCCCATGCTGGTTGAAACGGATGGCGAAAATGTCATCTCATCGCGTGGGGCGATTGACACGCCTTTCGCTAACTCCCTACAAACCGCAGTACGCGACCAGGTGCATAGCAAAACTCGCGTGCGTTATCCGATGGTGCGTAAAGGGTTTCTCGCTTCGCCGGAGCGTCCGCAGGGCGTGCGCGGCCAGGATGAGTTTGTGCGGGTAAGCTGGGAGCAGGCGCTGGATTTGATTCACGCTCAGCATCGGCGTATTCGTGATAGCTATGGCCCGACATCTATCTTCGCTGGCTCCTATGGCTGGCGATCCAACGGCGTATTGCACAAAGCGGCGACGTTGCTTCAGCGCTATATGAGCCTGGCGGGCGGCTATACCGGACATCTGGGGGATTATTCCACCGGCGCAGCGCAGGCGATCATGCCGTACGTGGTTGGTGGCAATGAGGTTTATCAGCAGCAGACCAGCTGGCCGATGGTGCTGGAACATAGCGATGTGGTGGTGCTGTGGAGCGCCAACCCGCTGAATACGCTGAAGATTTCCTGGAATGCTTCTGATGAGCAGGGGATCCCGTGGTTTGACCGACTGCGCCAGAGCGGCAAGCGGGTGATCTGCATCGATCCGATGCGATCGGAGACGACGGCATTCTTTGGCGATGCGGCGGAATGGATCGCCCCGCATATGGGTACCGACGTTGCCTTGATGCTCGGTATCGCCTATACGCTGGTGGAAAACAGCTGGCAGGATGACGAGTTTCTGGCCCGCTGTACCAGCGGCTACGACGTTTTTGCCCGCTACCTGACCGGGGAAAGCGACGGAACGGTAAAAACGGCGGAGTGGGCAGCGGCGATCTGCGGCATTAGCGCGGATAAAATTCGCGAACTGGCAAAACTTTTCCACGAAAATACCACCATGCTGATGTCCGGCTGGGGGATGCAGCGTCAGCAGTTTGGCGAACAAAAGCACTGGATGCTGGTGACGCTTGCCGCGATGCTCGGTCAGATTGGCACCGAGGGCGGGGGCTTTGGCCTTTCCTATCACTTTGCCAACGGCGGAAACCCTACGCGCCGCGCGGCGGTGCTGGCTTCAATGCAGGGCTGCATAGAAGGAGGGACCGACGCGGTAGAAAAAATCCCGGTCGCGCGCATCGTTGAAGCGCTGGAGAACCCCGGCGCGGCTTATCAGCACAACGGTATGGAAAGACGTTTCCCGGATATTCGCTTTATCTGGTGGGCGGGCGGTGCCAACTTTACCCATCATCAGGACACCAATCGGCTAATCCGCGCCTGGCAGAAGCCGGAGCTTGTGGTGATTTCCGAATGCTTCTGGACCGCGGCGGCGCGCCATGCCGATATCGTGCTGCCTGCGACCACCTCATTTGAACGCAATGATATGACCATGACCGGTGATTACAGCAACCAGCATCTGGTACCGATGAAGCGGGTGGTCGCGCCGCGTGATGAAGCACGCGATGATTTTGATGTTTTTGCTGACCTTAGCGAACGCTGGGAGGAGGGCGGGCGAGAGCGCTTCACCGAAGGTAAAAACGATGTGCAGTGGCTGGAGACGTTCTACCAGATTGCCGCCCAGCGCGGCGCGGCGCAGCAGGTGACGCTGCCGCCGTTCGCCCAGTTCTGGCAGGCGAATCAGTTGATTGAAATGCCGGAAAATCCAGAAAACGCGCGTTTTGCCCGTTTTGCCGCCTTCAGGGCCGATCCGCAGGCAAACCCGCTAAAAACCGCCAGCGGTAAAATTGAGATTTACTCGTCGGCCATCGCCGGATTTGCCTATCCGGATTGTCCGCCGCATCCCATGTGGCTGGAGCCGGATGAGTGGCACGGCAACGCGCAGGAAGGTCAGCTACAGGTGCTTTCTGCGCATCCGGCGCATCGCCTTCACAGCCAGCTCAATCATACGTCGTTGCGCGAGCAGTACGCGGTGGCGGGCCGTGAACCGTTAACCATTCATCCGCAGGATGCGCAGGCGCGCAATATCGCCGATGGCGATCTGGTTCGGGTGTGGAATTCACGCGGCCAGGTGCTGGCCGGTGCGGTGGTGACCGACGGCATTCGTCCAGGGGTCATCTGTTTACATGAAGGGGCGTGGCCCGATCTCGATGCCCAGGCGGGTATCTGCAAAAACGGTGCGGTGAACGTCCTGACCAAAGACATTCCGACATCGCGCCTGGGTAACGGCTGCGCCGGCAATACGGCGCTGGCCTGGCTGGAAAAATATACCGGGCCCGCGCTTACGCTGACGGCATTTGATCCGCCGACCAATGCATAATCCAGGTGGGATGCTGGGTTTCATCCTGCCATGCGCAGTCTTCAATGCGAAAGCCCTGCGCATGGTAGAAATTCACCGCCTGAACGTTTTTCTGGTACACCTCCAGGCTTAGCCAGCCGTAGTACTTTTTGACTTCATTGACTAACGCGCTGCCGATGCCCTGCCTGGCGGCATCCGGCGCGACGAACAGCGCGCCGATAAAGCGCGACTCCATCACGCTGATAAAGCCCTTTAATACGCCATCCTCTTCCCATACCCATGTTTGGGCTGCGGGCAGATAAACGTCGCGCACTATCGGCAGACTGTCATGCCAGTAGCTTTCGGCGATAAACGGGTGCGCGTAGATCGTACTTTCCAGCCATAGCCCAAGCAGCGGACCGGTTTCGTTAGCGTCCCAATTGCGGATCATCCTGGCCTCCGGGGTGGCAGAAGCAGCCGGTGACGTGGTCATTGACCAGACCGCAGGCCTGCATAAAGGAGTAGCAGATAGTCGAGCCGACGAACTTAAAGCCGCGCTTTTTTAACGCTTTTGATAGCGCGTCAGAAGCTGGAGTGGTTGTCGGGATCTCCGCCAGCGTGGCGGCGTGAGTCACCTGTGGATGATTGTCGACGAATGACCAGACGAAATCTGCGAAAGGCTCGCCATTTTCTTCCATCGCCAGGAAGGCGCGGGCGTTGCCGATGATGGCCTGAATTTTACCGCGATGGCGAATAATACCGGCGTCCAGAACCAGACGCTCAACGTCTTCTTCACTCATTGCTGCGACGCGAACCGGATCAAACTGGTGAAAGGCGCGGCGGTAGTTTTCACGCTTTTTCAGCACGGTTATCCATGACAGGCCAGCCTGCTGGCCTTCAAGGCAAATCATTTCAAACAGCTTGCGCGGGCTCTTTTCCGCAACGCCCCATTCGCTATCGTGGTACGCAATGTATAAAGGATCCTGACTGACCCATCCGCAACGTTGCATCTGCCTCTCCCTTTTGTCATAAAAGTTGACTGTTCACCTTGACGGCTGAAAGATAAAGATAATAGTTAATACAGGGTTATTATTCCCAATACAGGGATATACCCGTCATACTTCAAGTTGCTTATGTGTTGGCTACGCTCACTCACCCCAGTCACATAGTTATCTATGCTCCTGGGGGTTCACTCCCTTGCCGCCTTTAAGCAACTCGAATTATTTAGGGTATAGGACACCCCATAAAAAACACAGCAACCTTGCCGTTTCGGCTCTTTTTGGAGTCGCATTAATGATAATAAAGAAATGCAATGGCCTCCGGGGGTTTATCATCCCGGCGTGCGTATCCGTCTGGGCGTCGTGTGTTGCCAGTGCGAATGCCTGGCAACAGGAATATATCGCTATCGATACAAAAAGTAATACTGCAGAACGCTATACATGGGACAGCGATCACCAACCGCGCTATGAAGATATCCTCGCGGAAAGGATAAATGCGTCCGACGATCCTGCTGGCCTGGCGTTCAATCAGGCGGTATCGCCGCCGGATAACGTACGTGGCATGAGCGTTGGCTGGAACTTCGCCGTGGCAAACGGTATCACCTCTGGCCCGGTGGCCAGTTTACGTAGCGATCTGACGTCGCCACCTGATTCCCGTAATGCTACCGGAACTGGCTACGTGAACACGCTGGGCTGGCGGGTCGATTATCAGGAACTGTGGGGGGTTCACCCGTGGGCGCAGGTGAGCTATAACCAGGCGCTCTCAGCCGATCCTGTGGGCGCGAACCGCACGCAGGACGGAGCCTGGCGAGATGTAACCTTCGGTGCAGATATGTCGCTCAATTCACATCTTGCCGCCTGGGCGGCGCTGTCGCAGGCGGATAATTTGCCCACCGGGGCGAATTATCTCTACCTGATGGGGGTGAGCGCCAATTTTTAATTTATCCGCATCATGTATGATGCAATTATTTAACTTATCAATCACAGGAATGAAGCACCTTCCTGTGATAGCAGGTACTAACTTTTTGTAAATTATTTAAGGAGTGAATGTTTTTCAATGTCATTCATTCCGCCTTTAATGCATTTCATTCCGTGGTGACGGCAGCTCATGCCTTTTTCCCCCTGGCTTACTGGGGACTTCGTTATTGTGGCGGCAGTTAATTATTCAGGACAACTGCTATGAACGCTGCAAACCGTCAATATACCCGCTGGCTTACGCTGCTCGGCACCATCATTACGCAATTTGCGCTGGGATCGGTTTATACATGGAGCTTGTTCAATAGTTCTCTTTCCAGCAAGCTGGACGAACCGGTGAGCCAGGTGGCGTTCTCATTTGGTCTGCTAAGCCTCGGACTGGCGCTCTCTTCATCCGTCGCAGGTAAATTACAGGAACGTTTCGGCGTCAAACGCGTCACCATGGCGTCCGGCGTTCTGCTGGGCCTGGGGTTCTTCCTTACCGCTCATTCGAACAGCCTGATGATGCTGTGGCTGAGCGCGGGCCTGCTGGTGGGTCTTGCCGACGGCGCGGGCTACCTGTTGACGCTGTCAAACTGCGTCAAATGGTTCCCGGAACGTAAAGGGCTGATTTCTGCCTTTTCCATCGGCTCTTATGGTCTCGGTAGTCTTGGCTTTAAATTTATTGATTCCCATCTGCTGGCGACGGTCGGTCTTGAGAAAACTTTTATTATCTGGGGCGCTATCGTGCTGGTGATGATTGTCTTCGGCGCGACGCTGATGACGGACGCCCCGAACCATACCGCCACCGCAAGTAATGGCGTTGTTGAAAACGACTTTACCCTCGCCGAATCGATGCGTAAACCGCAGTACTGGATGCTGGCGGTGATGTTCCTGACCGCCTGCATGAGCGGCCTGTACGTGATTGGTGTGGCGAAAGATATTGCTCAGGGGATGGTACATCTTGATGTGGCGACGGCTGCCAATGCGGTCACAGTGATTTCAATCGCGAACCTTAGCGGTCGTCTGGTGCTGGGTATTCTGTCCGATAAAATGTCCCGTATCCGGGTGATTACCATCGGTCAGGTGGTGTCGCTTATCGGTATGGCTGCGTTGTTGTTTGCTCCGCTGAACGCTACCACCTTCTTCGCCGCCATTGCCTGCGTGGCCTTTAACTTTGGCGGAACGATTACCGTCTTCCCATCGCTGGTCAGCGAGTTCTTTGGTCTCAATAACCTGGCGAAAAACTACGGTGTGATTTATCTGGGCTTTGGTATCGGTAGTATCTGTGGCTCGCTGATTGCCTCGTTGTTCGGCGGTTTCTATGTGACGTTCTGCGTTATCTTCGCGTTGCTGATTCTCTCTCTGGCGCTGTCCACCACCATTCGCCAGCCGAAAAGCGAAGTTTACAACGAGGCGCATGCCTGAAACCGCGCTGTGTGATGGAACAGAGGATTAATCACCTAAGCTAATAGTGCCAATCCAACCAAATGTTTTGTAAATGTTTGGTTGGATCACATTCCCTCCTGATACTTTTTCCTTCCGCTGTGGTCTACTTAGCGCGCTTTGTAGAGGTTTCTTATAACCAAGCTAAACGCACTTTATTAACCTGCTTACTTATATCGTTTAAGTTGGGCGGTTTTATCTCTTCGTTTTCCAGGTTTTCTTGCATGAAATACATTAAAACGATGACGCAGCTGAAGCTCAGTATCTGGCTGGCGCTGTATATCGGCTGGTTTATGAACGCTGCCGTATTCTTCCGTCGTTTCGGGGGCTATGCTCAGGAATTCACCATCTGGAAAGGACTCTCAGGTGCAGTCGAGTTGGTGGGTACCGTCCTGGTTACCTTCTTTCTGCTGCGTATTTTGTCGCTATTTGGGCGCAGGGTCTGGCGGATCCTCGCGACTATCGTCGTCATCTTCTCCGCCGCCGCCAGCTATTACATGACTTTCCTGAATGTCGTTATTGGCTACGGGATTATTGCGTCAGTGATGACCACCGATATTGACTTGTCCAAAGAGGTGATTGGCTGGCATCTGATTCTCTGGCTGGTACTGATGAGCGCGCTGCCGCTGCTGCTTATCTGGAGTAACCGCTGCCGGTTCACGCTGCTGCGGCAAATTCGTACGCCTGGTCAGCGGATGAAGAATATTACTATCGTGGTGCTGGCGGGTTTGATGGTCTGGGGACCCATTCGCCTGCTGGAAGTGCGTCAGAAGAACTTTGAACGTAGCTCAGAGGTCGACTTACCTAGCTATGGCGGAGTGGTGGCTAACTCCTACCTGCCGTCTAACTGGCTTTCGGCGCTGGGGCTGTATGCGTGGGCGCAGGTTGATGAGTCTTCAGATAATAAATCCCTGATTAACCCGGCGAAGAAATTCACCTATGTTGCGCCAGAAGGGCTGGATGACACCTATGTGGTGTTTATCATCGGCGAAACCACCCGCTGGGATCATATGGGCATTCTGGGCTATAACCGCAATACTACGCCTAAGCTGGCGCAGGAGAAAAACCTGGTCGCCTTCCGCGGGTATTCCTGCGATACCGCCACGAAGCTGTCGCTGCGCTGTATGTTCGTGCGCCAGGGCGGGGCGGATGATAACCCGCAGCGGACGCTGAAAGAGCAGAACGTGTTTGCCGTCCTGCATCAACTTGGCTTTACCGGCGACCTGTATGCGATGCAGAGCGAGATGTGGTTCTACAGCAACACAATGGCTAACAATATTGCCTATCGCGAGCAGATTGGCGCCGAGCCGCGCAACCGGGGTAAGAGCGTTGACGACATGCTGCTGGTTGACGAGATGCAGCGCGGGTTGGCGAAGAATCCAAACGGTAAGCATCTGATTATTTTGCATACTAAAGGCTCGCACTTTAACTATACCCAGCGCTATCCGCGCAGCTTTGCGCAATGGCAGCCGGAGTGCGTTGGCGTTGATAATAAATGTTCAAAGGCTGAGTTGATTAACTCGTACGATAACAGCGTGACCTACGTCGATCATTTTATCGTCAGCGTGCTGGATCAACTGCGGGATAAGAAAGCGATTGTTTTCTATGCGGCCGACCACGGCGAGTCAATCAACGAACGCGAGCACCTGCACGGTACGCCGCGCAAGATGGCCCCGCCGGAGCAGTTTCGCGTGCCGATGCTGGTATGGATGTCGGATAAGTATCTGGAGTCCCCTGACCACGCCGCCTCCTTTGCGCGCCTGAAGCAGCAGGCGGCAATGAAGGTGCCTCGTCGTCACGTGGAGCTGTATGACACCATTATGGGCTGTCTTGGCTACACCTCACCGGATGGCGGGATAAACGAGTATAACAACTGGTGCCACGTGCCCGGCACCGCTGCTGCGAAGAAGGAATAGCCCAATGGCGAGTTTCTCGCCGCTTGAATGACTTTTTCATAATAAGGCATTGACGGGTGTGCATCTCAGCAGTAAGATGCGCCCCGCATTCGGTGATTGGCGCAGCCTGGTAGCGCACTTCGTTCGGGACGAAGGGGTCGGAGGTTCGAATCCTCTATCACCGACCAAATTCGAAAAGCCTGCTCAACGAGCAGGCTTTTTTACATCTGTAGTCAAGAGGATGAGAACCTCCGGGGGAAGAGGTTCGACTCGAGCGACGCGAGAGAACGTTGCGTCAGCAACGGCCCGCAGGGCGAGCCACGCAGTGGCGAGTCATCCTCTATCACCGACCAAATTCGAAAAGCCTGCTCAACGAGCAGGCTTTTTTACATCTGTAGTCAAGAGGATGAGAACCTCCGGGAAATTCAGCCTTTCTGCGCTCTGTTCCCGGAGGCGGTGCTACGCACCTGTCCGGGCTACCGGCCCGTAGACGACAGTGAACCCGTAGCCCGGGCAGGCGCTTTGCGCCGCCCCCGGGAAGATACCGATCGCACCAGACTGTAAAAAAACTCGCCCATCACCATTTCCTGCCGCCAATTCCCTATTTTGTGACATCTTCCATTGTATTTTTTTATATATAGTCCGATCTTTTTTCGCGAAGCTTATGGATAACTTCAGCATTTTACGCTGTGCGTTTTAACGTTCGCGCTATTTATCGCTCACATATTGGTCACATCGCAAGAAATTTTTACCATTTCCCATAATTGCATATCACTGCCTGTCGAAAAATATTAAGGGATTTATTCTGTCTATTAGCCGCTAGCATAAATTTCTCTGCTGGAAATAGCGCATTGCACTTTTTTTAATCTTTGCCTGCCGATTCTCACCCCGGATGTAAAACCCGGTTAGCTGTATTGACGTTTCCCTATTCTGTTGACAGATTGTAGGGCATGAGGGGCATTTCATGGAGAATCCGTACTGCAACTCAGTCGTTTTTGCGAAAGGAATCCCCATCTCTCTCAACGCTTTCGGGCACCACCGACCGGACCGGGTAAAACATAAATAAAGGTCTGGCGGATATATGCAAACAACATCACATTTGGAGCAGAATAATGAGTATTTCCTTGAAAAAGTCAGGGATGCTGAAGCTTGGTCTGAGCCTGGTTGCCATGACCGTCGCAGCAAGCGTACAAGCGAAAACCCTGGTTTATTGTTCAGAAGGTTCGCCGGAAGGCTTTAACCCGCAGCTCTTCACCTCTGGCACTACCTATGACGCCAGCTCAGTGCCGATTTATAACCGCCTTGTTGAATTCAAAACCGGTACCACGGAAGTTATTCCGGGCCTGGCCGAGAAATGGGAAGTTAGCGAAGACGGTAAAACCTATACCTTCCATCTGCGTAAAGACGTGAAGTGGCAGGATAATAAAGATTTTAAACCGACCCGTACGCTGAACGCCGATGACGTTGTCTTCACGTTCGACAGACAACAAAATGTCAATAACCCGTACCACAAAGTGTCCGGCGGCAGCTATGAATACTTTGAAGGCATGGGATTACCTGACCTGATTAGCGAAGTGAAGAAAGTGGACGATAATACCGTCCAGTTCGTGCTGACCCGTCCGGAATCGCCGTTCCTTGCCGACCTCGCTATGGACTTCGCCTCTATTCTGTCAAAAGAGTATGCCGACAATATGCTGAAAGCCGGTACGCCGGAGAAAGTGGACCTCAACCCAATCGGTACCGGCCCGTTCCAGCTGCTGCAGTATCAGAAAGACTCCCGTATTCTCTATAAAGCCTTCCCGGGCTACTGGGGCACCAAGCCGAAAATCGATCGTCTGGTCTTCTCCATCACCCCTGACGCCTCCGTGCGCTACGCTAAGCTGCAGAAAAACGAATGCCAGATCATGCCATACCCGAATCCGGCAGATATCGCGCGCATGAAGGAAGACAAAAATATCACCCTACTGGAACAACCTGGTCTGAACGTTGGCTACCTCTCTTTCAACACCGAGAAGAAACCACTGGATGATGTCAAAGTTCGCCAGGCGCTGACCTACGCGGTAAATAAAGAAGCGATTATCAAAGCCGTTTACCAGGGCGCAGGCCAGGCCGCGAAGAACCTGATCCCGCCGACCATGTGGGGCTATAACGACGACGTTAAAGACTACACCTACGATCCAGAGAAAGCGAAAGCGCTGCTGAAAGAAGCGGGTCTGGAAAAAGGCTTCAGCATTGACCTGTGGGCGATGCCGGTCCAGCGTCCGTACAACCCGAACGCACGCCGTATGGCAGAGATGATTCAGGCTGACTGGGCCAAAGTGGGCGTTCAGGCCAAGATTGTCACCTTCGAGTGGGGTGAGTACCTGAAGCGCGCGAAAGCGGGCGAACACCAGACCGTAATGATGGGCTGGACCGGCGACAACGGGGATCCGGATAACTTCTTCGCCACCCTGTTCAGCTGCGCCGCGGCAAAAGACGGTTCTAACTACTCCCGCTGGTGCTACAAGCCGTTTGAAGACTTGATTCAACCGGCTCGCGCTACCGACGACCACAACAAACGTATCGAACTGTACAAACAGGCTCAGGTAGTGATGCATGACCAGGCTCCGGCGCTGATCGTCGCTCACTCCACCGTCTATGAGCCGGTGCGTAAAGAAGTCAAAGGCTACGTGGTCGATCCATTAGGTAAACACCACTTCGATAACGTCTCTATCGAATAATAAGCAATACTTCCCCCTCTCCTTTGTGGGAGAGGGCCGGGGTGAGGGAGGAGAAGCAGCCTCCTCGCCCTAACCCCTTCCCCAATGGGGAGAGGGAGTTTACTTTTGTGAGCAATACAGACGTCCCGTCACCAGGCGGGCCGTCACTAGAGAGAATCCGGGTTATGTTGCAGTTCATTCTCCGACGTTTGGGACTTGTCATCCCAACATTTATCGGTATTACCCTTCTCACTTTTGCCTTTGTCCATATGATCCCCGGTGACCCGGTGATGATTATGGCGGGCGAACGTGGTATTTCCCCTGAACGTCACGCGCAGCTGCTGGCCGAAATGGGCCTTGATAAGCCGATGTGGCAGCAGTACGTCAATTATATTTGGGGCGTGATGCACGGTGATTTGGGCATCTCGCTGAAAAGCCGTATTCCCGTATGGGAAGAGTTCGTACCGCGCTTTAAGGCCACCATGGAACTGGGCGTCTGTGCGATGATTTTCGCCGTCGCCGTTGGGATCCCGGTAGGCGTGCTGGCAGCGGTCAAACGCGGCTCTATCTTCGATCACACCTCGGTCGGTCTCGCGCTGACCGGCTACTCCATGCCTATCTTCTGGTGGGGCATGATGCTGATTATGCTGGTCTCCGTACATTGGAACCTGACGCCGGTCTCCGGGCGCGTCAGCGACACCGTGTTCCTCGACGATACCCTCCCGTTAACCGGCTTTATGCTGATTGATACCGCGATTTGGGGCGAGCCAGGCGACTTTATCGATGCATTGATGCATATGATCCTGCCTGCCGTGGTGCTGGGCACCATCCCGCTGGCGGTCATTGTGCGTATGACCCGCTCGTCGATGCTGGAAGTGCTGGGTGAGGATTATATCCGTACCGCGCGCGCCAAAGGGCTGACGCGTATGCGGGTGATCATCGTTCATGCTCTGCGTAACGCGATGCTGCCGGTGGTGACGGTAATCGGACTGCAGGTTGGTACGCTGCTGGCGGGTGCTATCCTCACCGAAACCATCTTCTCCTGGCCGGGCCTTGGCCGCTGGCTGATTGACGCGCTGCAGCGCCGCGATTATCCGGTGGTGCAGGGTGGGGTACTGCTGGTGGCGACGATGATCATCCTCGTCAACCTGCTGGTAGACCTGTTGTACGGCGTGGTGAACCCGCGTATCCGGCATAAGAAGTAAGGGGCCACCATGTCACAAGTTACTGAAAATAAAGTTGTTGCCGCACCGGTGCCGATGACCCCTCTGCAGGAGTTCTGGCACTATTTTAAACGCAATAAAGGCGCCGTCGTGGGTCTGGTCTACGTGGCGGTCATGATTTTTATCGCCGTGTTTGCCAACTTCATTGCGCCCTATAACCCGGCGGATCAGTTCCGCGATACGCTGCTGGCCCCGCCGGTCTGGCAGGATGGCGGAAGCATAAGCCATCTTCTCGGTACCGACGACGTTGGCCGCGATATCCTGTCGCGTCTGATGTACGGCGCGCGCCTGTCGCTGCTGGTCGGCTGTCTGGTGGTCGTGCTGTCGCTGATCCTCGGCGTGGTGCTTGGCCTGGTCGCGGGATACTTCGGCGGCGTGGTTGATTCTGTCATCATGCGCGTTGTCGATATTATGCTGGCCCTGCCGAGCCTGCTGCTGGCGCTGGTGCTGGTGGCTATCTTCGGCCCCTCAATCGTCAACGCCTCGCTGGCGCTGACCTTTGTCGCCCTGCCGCATTATGTACGCCTGACCCGCGCTGCGGTACTGGTGGAAGTGAACCGCGACTACGTGACCGCTTCGCGTGTGGCTGGCGCCGGGGCGATGCGCCAGATGTTCGTTAATATTCTTCCTAACTGCCTCGCGCCGCTGATTGTTCAGGCGTCGCTGGGCTTCTCTAACGCCATTCTCGATATGGCTGCTCTTGGCTTCCTTGGCATGGGTGCGCAGCCGCCGACACCGGAGTGGGGCACGATGCTCTCCGACGTGTTGCAGTTCGCGCAGAGCGCCTGGTGGGTCGTCACCTTCCCGGGTGTCGCGATCCTGCTGACGGTGCTGGCATTTAACCTGATGGGTGACGGTCTGCGTGACGCGCTCGATCCCAAACTGAAGCAGTAAGAGGTTCGAGATGGCGTTATTAAATGTAGATAAATTATCGGTGCACTTCGGAGACGAAGGGACACCGTTCCGCGCCGTAGACCGCGTGAGCTACAGCGTAAATCAGGGTGAAGTGGTCGGCATCGTCGGTGAATCAGGGTCGGGTAAATCGGTCAGTTCGCTGGCGATTATGGGCCTGATTGACTACCCCGGTCGGGTAATGGCTGAAAAGCTGGAATTTAACGGGCGCGACCTGAAGCGCATTTCCGAAAAAGAGCGCCGTCAGCTGGTGGGGGCGGAAGTGGCGATGATCTTCCAGGACCCGATGACCAGCCTCAACCCATGCTACACCGTGGGTTACCAGATTATGGAAGCCATCAAGGTGCATCAGGGCGGCAACAAGAAAACGCGTATCCAGCGGGCGATTGACCTGCTGACGCTGGTCGGTATTCCCGATCCGGCTTCACGCCTTGATGTCTATCCGCACCAGCTTTCCGGCGGTATGAGCCAGCGCGTAATGATTGCGATGGCGATTGCCTGTCGGCCAAAGCTGCTGATTGCCGATGAACCGACGACGGCGCTGGATGTGACCATCCAGGCGCAGATCATCGAGCTGCTTTTAGAACTCCAGCAGAAAGAGAGCATGGCGCTGATCCTGATCACTCACGATCTGGCGCTGGTGGCGGAAGCGGCGCACAAAATCATCGTGATGTACGCAGGCCAGGTGGTGGAAACCGGCGATGCGAAGGATATCTTCCGCGCGCCGCGCCACCCGTACACCCAGGCGCTGCTGCGCGCGCTGCCGGAGTTTGCTCAGGATAAAGCGCGGCTGGCTTCGCTGCCGGGCGTGGTACCGGGGAAATACGACCGCCCGAACGGCTGTCTGCTTAACCCACGCTGTCCCTATGCAACAGACAAATGCCGCAGCGAAGAACCTGAACTGAACCTGCTGAGCGGCGGTCGCCAGTCAAAATGTCATTACCCACTTGATGATGCCGGGAGGCCTGGGCTATGAGTACGCATGAGGCCACCACGCAACAGCCTCTGTTGCTGGCCACCGATCTGAAAAAATACTATCCGGTGAAGAAAGGGCTATTTGCCCCGGAACGCCTGGTAAAAGCACTGGACGGCGTTTCGTTTACCCTTGAGCGCGGCAAAACGCTGGCAGTTGTCGGTGAATCCGGCTGCGGCAAGTCGACGCTCGGTCGTCTGCTAACGATGATTGAAATTCCCACCGGTGGCGAGCTTTACTACCAGGGGCAGGATCTGCTTAAGCACGATCCGCAGGCGCAGAAGCTGCGTCGGCAGAAAATCCAGATTGTGTTCCAGAACCCGTACGGTTCGCTGAACCCGCGTAAAAAAGTGGGGCAGATTCTGGAAGAGCCGCTGCAGATCAACACCAGCTTAAGCAAAGAGCAGCGGCGTGAGAAAGCGTTGGCGATGATGGCGAAAGTGGGCCTGAAAACGGAGCACTATGATCGCTATCCGCATATGTTCTCCGGCGGTCAGCGTCAGCGTATTGCTATCGCTCGCGGCCTGATGCTTGATCCGGACGTGGTGATCGCCGACGAACCGGTTTCTGCGCTGGACGTTTCGGTGCGTGCGCAGGTGCTGAACCTGATGATGGACCTGCAGCAGGAGCTAGGGCTTTCTTACGTCTTTATTTCCCACGATCTGTCGGTGGTGGAGCATATCGCTGATGAAGTGATGGTGATGTATTTGGGCCGCTGCGTGGAGAAAGGGTCGAAGGACCAAATCTTCAACAACCCGCAGCATCCATATACTCAGGCGCTGCTGTCAGCGACGCCGCGTCTTAACCCGGACGACCGTCGCGAACGCATCAAGCTGACCGGCGAGCTGCCAAGCCCGTTGAACCCGCCGCCGGGCTGCGCGTTTAATGCTCGCTGCCGTCGCCGCTTCGGTCCATGCACCCAGCTCCAGCCGCAGCTGAAGGACTACAGCGGCCAGCTGGTGGCCTGCTTTGCCGTCGACCAGGATCAAAACGGCGAGAAGCCGCTGAGCTGATTGGCATACTCGATGAAAAAAGTCGAAGCAAATGCTTCGGCTCAGATTGCTGACAAATATGCCTAAAAGTGAATGAGGGTTCGTTTTTCTCCCTCTCCCTTCCAGGGAGATGGCGGGGTGAGGGTGATAACGAACTGATTAATCAGCAAATTCACCCCTCACCCTAACCCTCTCCCCAAAGGGGCGAGGGGATCGTCCGAGCTCATTTTAGGGTTTGTCATCAGTCTCAGTCGAAGCAAATGCTTCGGCTTTTTTTACTCATAATGTGTTCTTAATGGAACAACATACAACGAACATTTACGCTAGAGCGCGCTAGCTTAACAGTGATAGCTGAGGGCTAAGATAACTACATGAATATGTTTTATTTTACCCTCGAAATCTCTTTAACTACTTCAGGTGAGAACGAAAAATGAACCCTGACATTGTTCCTTGTTGTTCGGTCAACGCTTTATATTCCTGGTTTTTAGATAACATCTTGAGCTATTTATTTTAATCCTGAGCGTTACTTATTATTTTAATTACGCGTGGTAAGTGATTTCTAAACACATTAAAAAATATTAAAATGTATTCTCTTTATCACGACATTGGCGTGTATTACGCCGGGCTTTAAAATTTCGGCAGTATAAAAAACTAGTCGATGCCAGTAGCCTGGCGGGTTACGTGGGTTTTGACGGCGCTGCCGCCCAAAAAATGGGGCTATCATTTTGAAAAGAAACTGATAGTGTAGCCGTACTACTATTATGGAATTATACCAACCTGGCTTATTCAAAATTATTAAATCCGTACTAAAGTGACCGTGTTGTGACGGACATAACGCTGGATAAATGTCCAAAAAACAAGAAATTAAACTATGCTTTAGCGGCATAGAATGACAATTAAAACAGATTAAATATGATGTATTTAAAATCATGAGGTTATCTATGAACCATTATGATGATTTGCAGCGCTTCAAGGAAAAGACGCGGACACAAAGTCTAAAATTCAAGGATCTCTCATCAGAAGCCGCAGCCGGTGAAAAAGGCGATTGGGTTATTCTCAATCAGCTTATTCCGCCAGAGGAGGAATCCTCTTTGGCTATGGGCGGGTCGGTTTCATTACCCCTGCCTCAACTGGTCCCTGCCGATATGTTTCGCAGAGTTGAAAGCGCTCCCGTTCAGACGACTCCAGCGTCACCGATGGCTGCTCGGGCTGCAACTGTCCCTGAACCTGTAGCGGTTTCTGCGCCACAGCCCGTTCCCGCCGCTCCGGTCGCGGCAGAACCGATGCTGCAGGAGAGTGCGGCTATGCCAGCGCCAGCTCCTCAGTCGACCGAACCTCAACCGAGACCTGCCAGTACCTCTGCTTCCGCCATCAGGCCCCGTCCGGTCATCGCGCCAACGGCGGAAGGCTTTGCCCATCTTTTTGCGGCGAAAACCGTCGAGCCGGAGCCGGTAGCAAAAGATAAAGATCAGTCTCTGAAATCACTCTTAGAAAGGATTGCGACATGCCGTTGATCTGCGTGTGTTCCCCGAAAGGCGGCGTAGGAAAAACGACCCTTGCGGCAAACCTGGCCTGGGCGCTGGCCCGTGCGGGCAGCAAAGTTCTGGCCCTTGATTTTGATGTGCAGAATGCCCTGCGTCTGCATTTTGGCGTCCCTCTTAGCGATGAGCGCGGCTTTGTCGCCAAAGCGCTGGAACTCCATGACTGGAGCCAGTGTGTGCTAAGCGCCGGCAGTAATATTTTCGTCCTGCCCTATGGTGACGTGAGTGAAACGCAGCGCCAGGCCTTCGATGATCACCTGGCCCATGACGAGCATTTTCTGCCCCGCGGCCTGGCGGCATTACTCAATTATCCGGGGCTTATCACTATCGCTGACCTGCCGCCGGGCCCATCGCCTGCGCTGACGGCACTGACGGCGCTTGCTGATATGCACCTGGTACCGCTGCTGGCGGATACCGCCTCAATGTCGACGCTTTCGCAGATCGAAAAGCAGCGTTTAACCGGTGGGGTGCTCAACCATAAACACGGCCACTATTTTGTAATTAACCAGAGCGATAACCGTCGCCAGGTCAGTCGCGATGTTACCGCGTTAATGGAGGAAAAGCTGGGCGACCGTTTGCTGGGCATCATCCATCGTGATGAAAGCGTGGTAGAGGCGAATGCTTCTCAAAAGTCGATTCTTGACTTTAACTCATCCTCCTCAGCTGCCTTTGATATTGAAATTATTGCCAAAAAAATCTCTTCGCTGTTGGGTATTAATATTGGCGATGGCACGGTGCACAGCCAGCCTCGCAGGTCAGGGCTTTAATTTAATTGCAGGGCTGCTGAATGAAAAAAACTCTTTTCTGGTTGCTGGTACTGGTGCTTGCCCCCATTGCCGTGCTGGTGGTGATTACGCCGATGGACAGCCAAAAGCAGTATATTTTTGGCCTGTTAAGCATTGGTATTCTCTTCGTGATGGGATTCAGTAAAAACCGTAGTATTTCCGTCATTATGGTCGTGACATCGCTGCTGATGTCGACCCGTTATATGTATTTCCGTCTAACGCAAACCCTGCATTTTAACTCCACAATCGAAGCGATTCTGGGGATGGGGCTGTTCCTGGCGGAAGTCTATATCTGGGTGATGCTGCTGCTGAACTACCTGCAAACGGTCTGGCCGCTGAAGCGCGAAATTGTTCCGCTGCCGGATGACATGAGCACCTGGCCGACGGTTGATATCTATATTCCAAGCTATAACGAACCGCTTGATGTGGTCCGTGATACCGTGCTGGCTGCGCAATGTATTGATTATCCAAAAGATAAATTAAAAATCTATTTACTGGATGATGGTAAGCGTAACGATTTTGCGGTATTCGCCGCCGATGTTGGGGTTGGTTATATCACTCGTAACGACAACAAACATGCCAAGGCGGGTAACCTTAACCACGCGATGACCCTCACTAACGGCGAGCTGATCTGCGTTTTTGACTGCGACCACGTCGCGACCCGCGTCTTCCTACAGGCGACGGTTGGCGGGTTTCTCAACGACCCGATGCTGGCGCTGGTGCAGACGCCGCACTACTTCTACTCGCCGGACCCCTTCGAACGCAACCTCTCCGTTGGCCGCAATATTCCTAACGAAGGGATGCTGTTTTATGGCCCGATTCAGCAGGGGAACGACAACTGGAACGCGACCTTTTTCTGCGGATCCTGTGCCGTTATTCGCCGCGCCGCGCTGGAGCAGATTGGCGGATTTGCGGTAGAAACCGTGACCGAGGACGCCCATACCGCGTTGAAGTTTCAGCGTTTGGGCTGGAAATCGGCGTTCCTTGATATTCCGCTGGCGGCGGGTTTAGCCACCGAACGCCTGGTTGTACATGTGATTCAGCGTACCCGCTGGGCGCGCGGGATGACGCAAATTTTCCGTCTCGACAACCCGCTCCTGGGCCGCGGGCTGACGTTCCAGCAGCGTCTGTGCTACCTCAGCGCCATGCTTTACTATCAGTTTGCTCTGCCGCGCGTGGTGTTTGTTACCGCGCCGCTGGCTTATCTTTTGTTTAACCTGAATATTATCTACTCTTCGGCGAGCCTGATCGTCTCCTATGCGCTACCGCATCTGTTCCTCGCTATCTATGTCGGATCGCGGATGAACGGCCGCTATCGCTACAGCTTCTGGGGCGAAATCTACGATATCGTGTTGGCCTTCCACCTGGTGCTGCCGACGCTGGTGACGATGATTTTCCCCAAACGCGGGAAATTTAACGTCACCGATAAAGGTGGCCTGCTGGACGTTGGCTACTTCGACTTCACCGTTGTCAGGCCACACCTGGTTGTTGCCTGTCTGCTGGGCCTGGGCGTGGTGGTTGGGATAGTTCGTGCGATTGGCCACGACTACTTTGGCTCAGATCCGAACGTTATTGCGCTGAACGTTGGCTGGGGGATTTACAGCCTGATCTTCCTGCTGGCCGCTATTGCCGTGGCGCGGGAAACCCGTCAGGTGCGAAAAACAATTCGTATTGATGTCGATATCCCGGTGCTTATCCACTACAGCAGCGGCATTGTCTCCCGTAGCCATACTGCCGACCTGTCAATGGGCGGCTGCCGCGTTGCCGCGCCGGATAAGCGCCACCAGCAGGATGAGATTGAAGAGATTGAGCTGATCCTCCAGTCCGGGGCGATAGCGATTCCTGTACGTCAGGTCACCGCTGACGATCGCTTTATTCGTCTGCAGTTTGATGAAAATATTCCGCTTTCCCGCCGCCGCGAACTGGTGCGCGTGGTGCTGGCTCGTGCCGATGCGTGGATTAACCCGCCGCGTCCGCAGGACAACCCGTTCCGCTCTTTTGCCACCATTTTGCGCTGTGTGTTTGAACTGTTCTGGCTGACGTGGAAAACGCGTCGCAGCCAGCGTCGCCAGCCGCCTGCAGCGAAACCCGCGCAGGAGGATGGCAGCTTATGAAACGTTTAACCACGCTTGCGCTGCTGGTCGGGATGCTCTCTGTGCCCGCGTTACATAGCGAGGAGACGCCTGCGAATTCCTTGCCGCCGCTGAACTTTCCGCTACTTGATGCGGGGGCTGGTAGCGCGACGGTTGCTGAATCAGCAGCAGAATCGACGTCGAATCCAGCGCCGGAATCGAATTCGGCGGCCACGACGGAAAGCACCGCAGAACCAGCTCCACCGCCCGCGATGCCGCCGCCGGTCGCTTCCAGCGTACCTGATACGGTGCCGTTAACCCCGATTGTGGGTGGAGATCTGAACCTGATGCAGATGGGAATGCCGGACGGCATTATCCTCAGCGGCGGGCAAAATCAGGGCGGCGCCAGCTTTACGCTGCCTTCCGATCAGGTGGTGACCCATGCTCAGCTCATGCTGGAGGTGAAGGTTTCGCCGGAAATGGCGACCCGTAACGCGACGCTGCAGCTGATGCTTAACGGCCAGCCGCTCGGTACCTTACCGCTGGGAGCCGATGGAGAGGACGTCTCGCACTATCAGCTGGATATTCCGGCGGCGCTGATGGTGTCCAGTAACAACCTGAGTTTTAAGATTAACGACGGCGACGCTATGCAGTGTCGGCTCGATATTCACGACACGTCACGGGTCACTATTTTGCCCGCCTCGCACTTTAGCTGGGAGAGCCAGCAGCTCAATATCAGCAACGATTTGAGTCACTTCCCGCGTCCGTTCTTTGACAGTATGCAGATGACCCCGGCGGACATTGCCATTGCTTATCCAGAAAAAGCGACGGCGGATATCTTTAGCGCCGCGGCGCTGGTGTCGTCATGGTTGGGGATTCAGGCCGACTATCGCGGTATCGCTTTTGACGCGTTGCGCGATCGCCTGCCCGAAAAGCACGGTATCATCATCGGCCATCCCGGCGAGCAGGTGGGCGGATTGACGCTGCCGCAAACCGACAAACCGCTGCTACGGATCGTTGAAAATCCCGGTAATCCGGCCTACAAGCTACTGCTGATCGTCGGCCAGAACGACGCCGCGCTGCGGATGGCCGCCTGGCGACTGACGCGCGGCGACTTCGCTCCGCAGACGGCAAGTATGGACGTTGAGCCGCAGACGATCCCCGTCGGCAAGCCGTACGATGCGCCACGCTGGATCGCCACCGATCGTCCGGTCAAAATCAGCGAGCTGATCCGCCAGGATCAAAGCATGACCGTCAGCGGCGTGTGGCATGAACCGCTGCGTGTGGCCTTCCGCGCCGCGCCGGACCTCTATCTGTGGGATGGCGAAACCATTCCTTTGCAGATTGGCTATCGTTTCCCGTCGGAAAACTGGATTAACGAGGATAAGTCGCTGCTGAGCGTGACGCTCAACAACACCTTCCTCAATAACCTGCCGATGAACAAGCAGGGGCCGCTGGAGAAGCTCTGGCGTCACCTGGGCGGCGATGCGCGTCAGGAGCGTTTTACTATCCCGTTGGCGCCGTATCTGATTTACGGCGATAACCAGCTTTCGCTCTATTTCAACCTGGTGCCGAAGGACAATGCTCCCTGCTCGGTGCTGCTGAACAGCAATATAAAGAGCCGAATCACCGATGACTCGTGGATTGATTTGAGCGGCACGCGGCACTTCTCCCTGTTGCCAAATCTTTCCTATTTCGTCGGAGCCTCGTTCCCGTTCTCGCGGTTAGCCGATTATTCGCAAACCACGCTTCTGCTGCCGGAGCGCCCTTCGGATACGCAGGTGGCGACGATGCTGAACCTGGCAGCCCGTTCTGGTAACTCAACCGGCAAAGCGCTGGCCAATAACCGCGTGGTGCTGGGCATTCCTGACGGCGGCGCGAATGCGCAGTACCTGCGCGATCGCGACGTGCTGGCAGTGAGTGCTCTTGATCAAAAAGCGTTTAATCAGCGCCTGCTGGCCGATTCTCCTTATAACCCGGTCGATAATCTGCTGAGCGTGCGTGAACCGGCGCTGTGGCCAAAAATCCAGCGCAAGCTGAGCGGCGACTGGGCTTCCGACGGCGTGGATGCCGACCGCTATTTTTCCTCCAGCAGCGCCTGGCGCGGTTTTATCAGCTACCGCTCGCCGTGGAACCCGCAGCGGGTGGTGGTGGTGGCGATGGCCAGCAGTGACGATCAGCTGGCGAAGCTGGAAGACGACCTCAATTCACCGCGTATTAACGCCGGTATTCGCGGCGATACGGCGGTGATCACCAGCGATAACGGTGTACGCAGCTTCCAGGTCAGCACGCCGTTCCCCAGCGGCCAGATGCCGTGGTACATGATGGCGGTGTGGTACGCCAACCAACACTCCGGCCTGCTGGCGGTACTGGGATTGATGGCGACATCGATTCTGGGCCTTGCATTAACCGCTATGTTTAAACGCCATGCTCGTAAGCGCCTGGGTTCGGGGGATAGCCAATGAAAAGAGTCAGCAGAATGAATAATAAGGCGGCCCGTCAATTTTCCACGCTGTGCCTGTCCGGCGCGCTGACGCTTGGCGCATTCGGCGAGGCGCAGGCGGCGGGTAACGATGCGGCACTGCAGGCGCTGTTCGCGCAGGCCAACTACTGGCACGAAAAATCGCACGACGAGCTGGCGATGGAATCGCTGCAAAAAGTCCTGTCGGTAGATGCTAATAACGCGCAAGCGCTGTACCTGATGGCACTGTGGGCGCAGCAGGGGGGTAACCTTCAGGCGGCGGCCCAGTGGCGCGCGCGGCTGGAGAAAGCGGCACCCAATAGCCCTGGGATACAGGATTTGGATAGTGCTAAAAAAATGGCGCAGGTGCCGCAGGGGCAACTGAACCTGGCAAGGCAGCAGGCGAGAAGCGGTAATGTTCCCGCCGCGCTGGCGACCTGGCGGAGCATGTTTAACGGCAACGTCCCGCCTTCCGGTCTGGCCGCGGAATACTATATGACCATGGCCAGCGACAAGTCGCTCTATCCGCAGGCGGTGAGCGAGCTGCGCCAGTACGTCGCGCAGCATCCGCAGGAGAACGGACCGCGCGTGGCGTTAGGTAAGGCGCTGACCTGGCGTGAAGATACCCGCCGGGAAGGGATCGCCATGCTGGAGCCGATGGCCAGCGGCAGCAAAGAAGCCGATGCGGGGCTGCGTCAGGCACTGCTGTGGATGGGACCGCAGGCGGGCGATGAACAGTTTTACGACACCTGGATGCAGCGCCACCCGCAGGATACTGAAGTACAAAACTATTTCCGCGAACGGCGCAGCGGTCAGGCGCGCGGGCAGGGCTATTCTGACCTCAACAGCGGCAATACCGCGGCGGCGAAACAGCAGTTTGAACAGGTCCTGCAAACCAACCCGCAGGATGCGGATGCGCTGGCCGGGATGGGCTATATCGCCCAGCGTAACGGTGATTTTCAGGCGGCCTCTCAGTATCTGAGTCGGGCCGCAGACCTTGGCGGCGATGCGTCGCAGACCCGGCGTCAGCAGGCGGCGGATGCGCTATTTTATGGCCAGCTTGCCCAGGCGCAGCAGGCCTATAAGCAGGGCAATATCAGCCAGGCGCTGGCGCTCTCCGCGCCGCTGGCACAGCAGAGCGGGACGCAGGGCACGGCGGCCAGGCTGTTCCGCGCTGACGTCCTGCGCCACAACAAAGATTTACCGCAGGCCGAGCAAACGCTGCGCGCGCTGCTCAACGACCAGCCGCAAAACGGCCCGGCGCGGGAGAATCTCTACTATGTTCTGCGCGAACAAAACAAGACCGCAGAAGCCCAGGCGATGCTGCGAACGCTGCCGGAAAGCCTGCAGCAGAAATTGCAGCCGCGAGTGGTCACCGGGATGCCGGGGGATTCGCTGCGCCGGCAGGCACAGGAACAGGCCAGCAGCGGCAACGTAGCGGGCGCTATCGATACGCTGCGTCAGGGTGTTTCTCGCTATCCGGATGACGCGTGGATGCGTCTCGACCTGGCCCGGTTGCTGCAAAAATCCGGCAACGATGGCGAGGCAAATTCGATCATGACCGCCGCTTATCGTCCCGGCGCCAGCAGTAATTCGCTGTATGCCGCAGCCCTTTTCGCCAGCGAGAACGGCGGCTGGCAGCAGGCGCAGACGCTACTGGCGAGAATTCCTCCCGCCAGCCAGACCAGCCAGATGCGCGACCTCCACCAGAGGGTGAACTACAACCTGCAGCTGGCAACGGCGCAAAGCTATCTGGCGCAGGGTAACACCGTTGCGGCCTCCAATACGCTCAGGGCGATGGCCGCAACGCCGCCAAAAGCCCCGGCGGATGTCGGCAAACTGGCGCGCCTGCTGGCTCAAAGCGGCGATGTCACCACCGCAGTATCGCTGGTGCGCAACAATATTAACGGCGGAATCTCAGGCAATGCCGGGGATTACGCCGATCAGGTCACGGTGCTTAATCAGGCAGGCCTGACGAACGAAGCGCAGAGGCTGCTAACCAACCCGCAGCTGCAGGCGAGCAGTACGCCGACGCAGCTGGCCAGCATTCGCAACGGTTACGTGATTAACGAAGCGGACCACCTGCGCGAGCAGGGTAACTACGCGGCGGCGTATGACAAGCTGATGGGCGCGATGCAAAGCGACCCGCAAAATACCGACCTGATGTTTGCCATGGCGCGCCTCTATCAGAGCGGCAAAATGAACAAAGAGGCCGGGGTGGTCTATGACTATCTGATGACCCGCGATACGCCGACCCAGGATGCGCGCAGCGGAGCGATTGATGTCGCGCTGTCGGCGGGCGATAACGATCGGGCGGAACAGCTGGCGGGCGGGCTGCGTCCGGATAACTCGCCTGATCGTTTACTGTTGTTGGCGCGTGTGGCCGAGTCGCAAGGCCACCACCAGCAGGCGATGACTTACCTGCGCAGCGCGCGCGGCAGGCTGTTGGGATTACAAAGCAGTAATAGCGCGCAGACGCCAACCGTGGGCGGCGCGCTGGCGGCGGATAACCCGTTTGTCGGCGTCTCTCGTACCCCAGCGGCTACGCGTGCAGCCTCCAGCTATGGGCAATATATGCCATGGCAGGTTTCTCAGGTCTCGACGGGGGATGGCAGCACGCTGCCGGGGATCCAGCGTCCCGATCTGCCGGTTGAAACCGCGCAGACCCGCATGCTGCGCCAGGTGGATACCATGATGGAGACGTTGCAGGAAAAAACAGGCACCTGGCTACAGGGCGGCATGGAAGTTCGTGGTCGCGATGGTGAATCCGGCACCAGTAAGCTGACGGAAATGAAAACGCCGCTGACCTGGTCTTCCTCACCGTTCGGCGATTCGCGTTTTGACTTTACCGTTACGCCGATTACGTTGAACGCCGGAACGGCAACCGGCGACGCCTGGCGGCGCTACGGCGCGAACCCGCTGTCGAATGCGGTCTCCAATATGGTTTCTACCGCCACCAGCGAACAGGCGGCGATTGCGGCGATGACCGATACCGAGCGCACGACCTACTTTGCCAGCAATCCGGGGGCGGAAGCGTTGAGCGATCTCGGTACGCTGAATGCCTCTGATTTTAACGCCACCACCAGCAGCGGCATGGAGAATCTGGCGAAGCTGGGGACCTATGACTCCGGGCAGGTTGCCAGCTATCTGGCCTCCTCGAACCTGAAGCCGAATGTCGATCAGGCCAGCGGCTCGACGGATTCGCAGAAAGCGAACGGTGTGGAGCTGGCTTTGGCGCTGAGCGGCGACGAATACCGTGTTGATATCGGCAGCACGCCGCTGGGCCAGGATCTCAATACCGTAGTGGGCGGCGTGAAATGGTCGCCGAAGTTGACTAACTATTTGTCGCTGATTTTCACCGGCGAGCGTCGTTCGTTGACCGATAGCCTGCTCTCCTACGTTGGGCTGAAGGACTCCTACTCCGGCAAAACCTGGGGTCAGGTGACGAAAAACGGCGGTACCCTGCAACTGAGCTATGATGACGGCGATGCGGGTTTCTACGTCGGCGGCGGGGGCTATAGCTACCTTGGTCAAAACGTCGCCAGCAACACCAGCATTAACGCCAACGCCGGGGTCTATCTGCGGCCTTATCACGATGAATATCGCCAGCTGCAGACCGGGTTGAGTATGAGCTACATGGATTACTCGAAAAACCTGAGCTACTTCACCTACGGGCAGGGGGGTTACTTCAGCCCGCAGAACTACGTCAGCGTGTCGCTGCCGGTCAGCCTGACGGAGAAATATGATAACTGGACGATGAAGCTTGGCGGCTCTGTAGGCTATCAATCTTACAGTCAGGATAAGAGCGCATATTTCCCGACCAATGCCGAGTGGCAGCAGACGCTTGAAACGGCTGTAAGTAACGGATTTGCCAAAGAAGCTTACTATTCAGCCACGTCGAAGAGCGGTATCGGCTATACCTTGCGCGCGGGTGCGGATTACAAAGTCAACAAACAGATGACGCTTGGCGGCCAGGTCGGCTATGACACCTTCGGCGATTATAACGAGAGCACCGCTGGCCTCTATATCCGCTACATGCTGGGAGATAACTGATCATGACGGACAATAATAATGCGCTGGTGATGACATGGTTTCAGCAGCAGCAAACGCCCGCCGGGTGGTTCGATCTGCTGCTGATTATGGTTGATGGCATGGTCAATAATGCGGGTGAGCTGGAGAGCCAGCCCTTCCTGCGGCAGATGGGTGAGGCGCTGGCTGATGAGCATCCGCTGCCGGAGTCAGAGACGGTCGGGCAACTGGAGGCCAATATCAATGCGCAACTGAGCTGTTTCCAGTGGGGGATTGTCGCCGTTGACGTCAGCGATGATGGCCTGCGGTTGCGCCATCAGGCGCTGCCGGTGAGTCGCGATGAAGCGCGTCGCGTCCGCTGGTGTAATGCATTTTGTGCCATACTCGAAGGGCTTTACTCCCGCTGGCTCCAGGGACAGGGCGGCGGCGCGCACGTGGTTTTGCAGCGCGAGCGGCTGTTTTCGGTCTCTGACGTTCAGTTTCTTTATTTCCATCCATAACGGGTGAATCTATGTCCTTGCGTGCTTTAGCTGCGGTCGTGGTGACGACGGTAATGATGCTTCCCCACGCGTGGGCCGATACGGCGTGGGAAAACTACAAATCGCGTTTTATGATGCCGGATGGGCGCATTGTTGATACTGGCAACGGCAATGTGTCGCACACTGAAGGGCAGGGCTTTGCCATGCTGCTGGCGGTAGCGAATAACGATCGCCCCGCCTTTGACAAGCTATGGCAGTGGACCGACAAAACGCTACGTAACAAAGATAATGGGCTTTTTTACTGGCGCTACAATCCGGTGGCCCCCAACCCGGTGGCGGATAAAAACAACGCCACCGATGGCGATACGATGATTGCCTGGGCGCTGCTGCGCGCGCAACGGCAGTGGCAGGATAAATCCTACGGTATGGCGTCGGATGCGATTACCGCTTCGTTGCTGAAGTATACGGTAGTCACCTTCGCCGACCGCCAGGTGATGCTTCCCGGCGCAAAGGGCTTCTATCTCAATGACCATCTCAATCTTAATCCCTCCTACTTTATCTTTCCGGCATGGCAGGACTTTGCCGCGCGAACCCATCTGACCGCCTGGCGAAAACTGCAGAGCGATGGCCAGGCGCTGCTGGGCAAAATGGCATGGGGGAAATCACAGCTTCCCAGCGACTGGGTGGCGCTAAGGGCGGACGGTAAGATGGAACCGGCAAAAGAGTGGCCGGCGCGGATGAGCTACGATGCGATTCGCATCCCGCTGTATGTCTACTGGAATGACCCGCAGAGCAGCCTGCTGACGCCGTGGAAAACCTGGTTTCGGGGCTATCCGCGTCTGCAAACGCCCGCGTGGATCAACGTCAATACTAATGAAGTCGCGCCGTGGTTCATGACCGGCGGGCTGTTGGCGGTGCGCGATTTAACGCTTGGAGAAGAACAGGCCGAAACCCAGATTAGCGCTCAGGATGATTACTACTCCGCCAGCCTTAAGCTGCTGGTGTGGCTGGCTAATAAAGACCGCCAATAAACTGTGGAATGCGCCTCGCACGATGGATAAAGGTGAGGTGCTGGCATCAGGTCCGGGCAGTAGAATCGTCGGCAAGCCGGGATTACCCGGTGAGGCGCAATGTTGCGGGGGCTTGAACCCCGGCGGCATAGATGAATTGGTTGCTGGAAAGAGAAAACCCCCGCACGTTGTTCGGTAAAAACCTGGCAACGTTTCGGGGGCTACTCTCGACTCTCAACAATTCGAGAATAGCCGCGAACGGTTGCCATTGCAACAAAGGCGGCTGTATGACGCTCGCTCAGTTAGGCCTGGTGCTCTGGGACGATCTGGCGGCTCCGGTGTTGGCTGGCATTCTTGTCAGCATCATCGTGAGCCGGATGGATAACCGGAAGTAACCGACCTGTGGGCATCTGCCTGCCTTAATGGCAGCATGCGCCCGAACGGGGCCGCAGGGGTAAAAGCCTGCGGCCTTTTTCGTTTTATTACAGCAACCCAAAATGATACTGGAAGGCGTCTCGCACGGTGCGTTACTGCGGGGTGATGACCTTTGTCCGGGGTTGTAGAATCGTCGGCAAGCCGGGGTTGCCCGGTGAGGCGCAATGTTGCGGGGGCTTGAACCCCGGCGGCATCAATAGATGGGTTGCTGGAAAGAGGAAAACCCCCGCACGTTGTTTGGTAAAAACCTGGCAACGCATCGGGGGCTAAACTCGAACCTAGACAATTCGAGGATAGCCGCGAACGGTTGCCATTGCAACAAAGGCGGCTGTATGACGCTCGCTCAGTTAGGCCTGGTTATTTGGGACGATCTGGCGGCTCCGGTGCTGGCTGGCATTCTTGTCAGCATCATCGTGAGCAGTATGGATAACCGGAAGTAACCGGTCTGTGGGTATCTGCCTGCCTTAATGGCAGCATGCGCCCGAACGGGGCCGCAGGGGTAAAAGCCTGCGGCCTTTTTCGTTTTATTGCAGCAACCCAAAATGATACTGGAAGGCGTCTCGCACGGTGCGTTACTACGGGATGATGACGTTTGTCCGGGATTGTAGAATCATCGGCAAGCCGGGCTTGCCCGGTGAGGCGCAATGTTGCGGGGGCTTGAACCCCGGCGGCATCGATAGATGGGTTGCTGGAAAGAGAAAACCCCCGCACGTTGTTTGGTAAAAACCTGGCAACGCATCGGGGGCTAACCTCGCATCTAGACAATTCGAGGATAGCCGCGAACGGTTGCCATTGCAACAAAGGCGGCTGTATGACGCTCACTCAGTTAGGCATGGTTATTTGGGACGATCTGGCGGCTCCGGTGCTGGCTGGCATTCTTGTCAGCATCATCGTGAGCAGGATGGATAACCGGAAGTAACCGGTCTGTGGGTATCTGCCTGCCTTAATGGCAGCATGCGCCCGAACGGGGCCGCAGGGGTGAAAGCCTGCGGCCTTTTTCGTTTTATTGTGGGTAAGGCACCCAACTGCCGCCGTTTAGCTGGACATAAGGTTTACCTTGATACTGAATGACGACGGCGTTGGAGTTTTCCGACACCGCCGCGCTCTGCGGCAGGTTAGCAATATACTGCTGCCAGTTGATGTCGTTTTCACCAAACATCTTGCCGTCCAGGGCGCGAACCACCAGCTCCGAAACCGCCAGATAGCTACTTGGCTGATCTATTATGATCGGCGCATCGGGATGCCGCGCCTTAATGCCGAAGAACTTCACCGCCGCCGGGACGTTGGTAATTGAGGGGCTTGGAATATCGCGCAGGCCGGAAACCTGCATTTTGTCGCCTTTCAATGCCGCACCGTGTTCCGGTACGACAATGACCATCACCTTACGACCTGATTTTTCCAGCTCAGTGAAGAAACTGTCCAGCTCGTCGAAGAACTTCTGCGCACGGGCTTTATAGTCTGCAGTTTTGCTCTGGCCTGGATAGTGGTTGCCATCATGCAGCGGCAGCGTGTTGTAGAAGGTTGCAGTGCGTGGCGTGTTCAGTTTATCCAGCGTCTGCAGCCAGCGGTTTAGCGTCGCCTGGTCGTCATAAACCGGTGAACCATCAAAGCCTTGCAGAATCACCGGCAGGCCAGTTTGATCCATCAGCGGGCTCTGGATACCGCCCAACGAGCGAAGCTCTTTCAGGAAATCGCCGAAGATACCGTTGTGACCGAGCATCAACTGCTGGGTAAAGCCCAGCTTCGCCAGGTTTTCAAACAGATAGCATTCGCTGCCCGACGGCTGATACAGGTTGGCGTGGGAGAGCTGGCCGCAGCTGGCGCGCAGCAGGCGGGCCGCCGCCGGGCCGCTGTAAGAGGTCGCCGAGTTAAAGTTTTTGAACAGCAGATCGAAATGCTTCCACAACGGGTGATCCATTAACCCGGCGGCTTCGATATCCGACCATGACAGAGAACAGATGTTGATAATTAATACATCAAACGGCTGGGCATCGGCCGGGAGCGCGTCAGGGAAAGGCGTTTTACGTTTCTGCTCAGAGGCATAGAAGGTATTTAGCCAGTTGGTCAGATTGGCCGACGTCGGCGGCTCGGTTTGCGGCGGGATATCGTTATTCGCCGCTGCGGTATTGGTCGCTGTTGCCCCTCCGCCGGTATTGGCCGTCGGATTTGCCGTCGCTGTCGTAGGCTGACCTGTCGGCCAAAGGGTGAAAGCGGGCAGCAGCGGGCTGATGACCAGCCAGACCATGATCGCCGAGACGAAAACCGTCACCCGCAGCCACTGGCTGATAAACAGCCACAAGACCAGCAGCACAAAGAATGCGCCAACCATATTCCAGTTAATAAAGCGGGTCACCAGATCCCAGATGTAATCGGCGCTAAAGCCAGCAATCTGCGAACCCTGGCTGAAGATGCTTTCCGGGCCGGGTAGCCAGGTATCGTGCCAGAACAGCATCAAACCCAGCGGGATCGCTATCCAGTGGCGCAGGCGGTGCAGCTTATACTGCGGAATTGGCACCAGCAGGAAAGCCAGAAACACCAGGTTTAACATGGGATGGAAATTGAGGTATCCCGCCCACAGCAAAGCAAACTTCACCAGAAAGTAGAAGTTCCAGCCGGACAAGCCGCGCCAGTACCGCCAGAGCGGAAGCGACGTAGCGGGTGTTTTTGGATTGGTCATTTTGTTGATTTGCCTTGCCTGGATGCCGCTTCCCGGCGCAATACGCCAGCCGGTTTGACATAACGGGGTTTAAAGAACATCAGTCTTAATGTGGTGCGAATTCGCCGCTGGTAGTGGCGCGTCAGGTATCCCAGCGGAAAGAACAGCAGGGCGCACAGGACGACCAACTGAATAATATCGGCAATAGACATCATAGATTTTGCTCCCCATCGATGGATAAGCGATGTGGCTCAGGGTTTCGACGCCAGCTTCGCCCGTCGTGGGTCGCGTTGATGGTTTCGTTCTTGCCGAGCGAAATGGGCAGCGGCGTGTTCCAGTTCTCCGGCATAATCCCGCGCATTAGCATAATTTCTGCCGTTATCTGCTTATCTTCAAACCAAATCATACGGTTAGAGAAAATGTCGCCGGTAGGCAAAGGGAAAATATGGTTTAACGCGGTATCCAGGTCATTCACCCGGCAAAATGACAGAAATAACACCAGACGATTGTTACCGATGGTCATGATGTCGCCCATACGGTTGGGTTTACACAGCGTTAGCGCCTGTTCTACCCGCAGGCCCGGCGCCGGACGCAGCGCCACCATCACGCCTTTGCTATCGGCGGGCAGCATGGTGTTGGCCATAATATTATGCACCGCTTCGCAGAAGGCATCCCACTTCTGGTAGCCGCGCAGTTTTAGCGGCTGGCTCCAGGTGAGCAGGGTGGCGAACTCTTCCGGGATATGGCGAGTAAATTGCTGTTTTTGCACGCTTTCTATGAGAGTCAGACAGCGGGATAGCGGCGCGCCGCTGGGAATAACCATATTTGCGCCGCTGCTCAGCAGCAGGCGCTCATCAGTGGCGCGCAGGCTGGGCGTCTGCTCGCGGACGATAATTTTTAACGCGCTGCCGCGCTGGCGGCGCAGAGTATGGATATAGCGCCCCAGCTGTTCAATTTGTTCATTCTGGGTAATAGAAAAAATAAGCGTCGCCGCCTGCGCCATTCTCCCGGCGTTGAAAACCGCGTCGTTGGTATCGAATAGCGTCCAGTACTCGGAAAGTGCGGGCGCCCCTTCCAGCACGCGCAGATGACTCAGAATGACTTTTTCGTCGCTGCGCGGTTGAACCACCGTTTCTTCATCCTGCGCCAGCCGCCAGCCATTTTCATCCTGTAAAACAATAAGCTGCTGGCGGGCGCTGATGCCTTTTTCGCTGCCCCACCAGGCAATATCGAACAGGTGGCTATCCCCCTGGTAACGAATACTTGCCAGGCCGGAAAGCGAGCGGTACTCACGTAATAAGGGGGAAAGTTGCTTATCGATATCGTGCCCTGAATTAAGCACTAATAATGAACAACGATGATAATTAGTCCATCGATATGATTTTTCAACCCAGTTGCATAATTCTTCACTTTTAATATTCTGCCAGGCGTTTTCGGCACATAGCAGAATAAATAAATAATTGCCAGGTTCGAGGGAACAAACTAAATCCCGGTGCATCTCCTCCAGACCTTCAACACGGTTCGGCATGGTAAATAATGCGACCTTTTCGGGACCAATATTTTTTTCTAATGAAATGATTTCTTTGGGGTTATCGCCCATAACGATCGCTGCCACCTGGCTTTTTTTATCCTGGGCAGCAAGCGTATGATTAAGCAGGCTTACCGCGTCGGCATGGCGGTCAACGTTAAGCCACCATACTCCACCAACGGGCATATGGCGTACTTCGTCCCATAATGATGAAATACCCAAAGAATATACGATATCCACGGCGTCCCTCGTGAGACCTGATTTACACTTGATCAGTTTACTAGCGAAAGCGTCAGAGTAAACCTAACATTGAAATTAAAGGACATCAGTTTTAGCATGTAAACATAATTTAAGGATGAACTTACACCTCTCGGTTTAATTTATTGTATTTTCCAATGGACAGAGAAATGCCAGCAAAAGAGCCAGCTGTACCCACCGATGCGACTTTGGGTTACACGTTTCAAAATGATTTCCTGGCGTTAAGCCGGGCATTTTCCCTGCCTGATATTGATTACCACGATATTTCCCGACGCGAGCAGTTAACCGCGGCGCTGAAACGCTGGCCATTACTGGCTGAATTAGCAGAGAAAAAGTAAGGAAGCCGTTGATGGCTATTCTGGGATTACAGGGCGTGCGCGGCGGCACTGGCACCACGTCGATTACCGCTGCGCTGGCATGGGCGCTGCAATTACTCGGGGAAACCGTTCTGGTTGTTGATGCCAGCCCGGACAATATGCTGCGCTTATTCTTCAACGTTGATTTCAGTCATAAAGAAGGCTGGGCGCGCGCCATGATCGACGGCAATGACTGGCGTGACGCCGGGCTGCGCTATACCTCGCATATCGATATCCTGCCTTTTGGCCAGCTTACGCCGGGCGAACGCGAGAATATCGACCAGCTTCAGCCAACGCTGGCGCCGATGGCCGATATTGTACAGAAGCTCCATCAGCAGGGCGATCATCGCTGGCTGCTGATTGACCTGCCGGACGGCTACGCGCCGCTGACCCGTTCTTTTATCCCCGTTTGCGACCGCACTCTGGTGGTGGTGCACCCCGACGGCAACAGCCATATTCGTCTGCATCAGCAGGCGCTGCCGGTGAATAGCGATATTTTGATTAACGACCTGCGCGTCGGCAACCAGCTCCAGGAAGATTTTTATCAGCTATGGCTGGAGAGCCAGCGCCGCATTCTGCCGGTGACAATTCATCGCGATGAGGCGATGGCTGAGTGTCTGGCGGCGAAGCAACCGCTCGGCGAATATCGCCAGGACTCTCTGGCGGCGGAAGAGGTACTGACGCTTGCCAACTGGTGCCTGCTGCACTATGCCGGCAAGGGGGCAGAATGATTCGCCTGAGCACGCTGCTGCTGGCCCCGCCGGTCGGTGAACGGCTGAGCGAGCGCTATCGCGACTATCGCCAGCACGGCGCCTCGTGGCTGTCGGCAGCATTAGGCTGCCTGTGGGCGTCGTTGGCGTGGGCGTTTATGCCGCTGGAAACGCCGCGCTGGCAGGCGATTCGCGAGCGACACGGCGAGTTCTATCCGCATATCAATCCGCATCGGCCGCGCCCGTTGGATCCGCTGCGCTATCTTCTGCAATCGCTGTGGCTGCTGGCGACGCGGGTGCCGGAGCCGGATAAAAAGATTAACTGGCGTTCGCTGGCGGCCCTGGAGGGGGTGCAGGGACGCTATGCGCAGTGGCTGGAAAAGCTGCCGGAAAAGGTTAATGCGCGTACCGGTCATCTGGATAAGCACAAAGAGCTGGCGCACCTGCATCCGAAGCTGCGGCGGCTGATCCTCGGTACGGTAACCTTTTTCTCGCTGATCCTGGCGCTGCTCTGTATTACTCAGCCGTTTAATCCGCTGTCGCAGTTTATTTTCCTGCTGCTGCTGTGGGGCGTGGCGCTGCTGGTGCGCCGCATTCCGGGGCGGTTCTCCGCGCTGATGCTGATCGTACTTTCTCTGACCGTCTCCTGCCGTTACATCTGGTGGCGCTACACCTCAACGCTGAACTGGGATGACCCGGTGAGCCTGGTGTGCGGGATAATCCTGCTGTTTGCCGAAACCTATGCCTGGGTTGTGCTGGTGCTGGGCTATTTCCAGGTTGTCTGGCCGCTCAACCGCCAGCCGGTCCCGCTGCCGGAAGATATGGCGCAGTGGCCGACGGTAGATATCTTCGTGCCGACCTATAACGAAGACCTCAACGTGGTGAAGAACACTATTTACGCCTCGCAGGGGATCGACTGGCCGAAGGACAAACTGAATATCTGGATCCTCGATGACGGTGGGCGCGAAGAGTTCCGCCAGTTCGCCAAAGACGTCGGGGTGCACTACATCGCGCGAACTACGCATGAACACGCGAAAGCCGGGAACATCAATAACGCGCTGAAGTACGCCAAAGGCGAGTTTGTGTCGATTTTCGACTGCGACCACGTGCCGACCCGCTCGTTCCTGCAAATGACTATGGGCTGGTTCCTGAAAGAGAAAGAGCTGGCGATGATGCAAACGCCGCACCACTTCTTCTCCCCGGACCCGTTTGAACGTAACCTGGGGCGTTTTCGCAAAACCCCGAACGAAGGCACGCTGTTTTATGGCCTGGTGCAGGACGGGAATGACATGTGGGATGCCACCTTCTTCTGCGGCTCCTGCGCGGTGATCCGCCGCGGTCCGCTGGATGAAATCGGCGGTATTGCCGTAGAAACGGTAACTGAAGATGCCCACACCTCGCTGCGTCTGCATCGCCGCGGCCACACTTCCGCTTATATGCGCATCCCGCAGGCGGCGGGTCTGGCGACGGAGAGCTTGTCGGCGCATATTGGCCAGCGCATCCGCTGGGCGCGCGGAATGGTACAAATTTTCCGTCTCGATAACCCGTTGTTTGGTAAAGGGCTGAAGCTGGCGCAGCGCGTCTGCTACGTCAACGCGATGCTGCACTTTCTCTCTGGTATTCCGCGCCTGATTTTCCTGACCGCGCCGTTGGCGTTTCTGCTGCTGCACGCCTATATCATCTACGCCCCCGCGCTGATGATCGCCCTGTTTGTGCTACCGCATATGATTCACGCCAGTCTGACCAACTCGAAGATTCAGGGTAAATACCGCCACTCTTTCTGGAGTGAAATCTACGAAACGGTGCTGGCCTGGTATATCGCGCCGCCGACGTTTGTCGCGCTGATAAACCCGCACAAGGGCAAATTCAACGTCACCGCGAAGGGCGGGCTGGTGGAAGACGAGTACGTCGACTGGGTGATTTCTCGTCCCTATATCTACCTTGTGCTGCTCAATCTGGTTGGTGTTGGCGTGGGGATCTGGCGCTTTATGTACGGCCCGGAAAACGAAATCCTGACCGTCTGGGTGAGTATTATCTGGGTGTTCTACAACCTGATTATTCTCGGCGGCGCGGTGGCGGTGTCGGTTGAAAGCAAGCAGGTGCGGCGCTCGCATCGTGTGGAAATGTCGATGCCGGCGGCGATTGCCCGCGAAGACGGTCACCTGTTCTCCTGCACTGTCCATGACTACTCCGATGGTGGCCTGGGCGTCAAAATTCACGGCAAAGCGCAGGTGCTGGAAAGCCAGCACGTTAAGCTGCTGCTCAAACGCGGGCAGCAGGAGTATGCCTTCCCGGTGCGGGTTGCGCGGGTTAACGGCAGTGAAGTGGGGTTACAGCTGCTACCGTTAAGCAATCAACAACATATCGATTTTGTGCAATGTACGTTTGCCCGCGCAGATACGTGGGCGCTTTGGCAGGATAGCTTCCCGGAAGATAAGCCGATGGAAAGCCTGCTGGATATCCTGAAGCTGGGGTTCCGTGGATATCGTCACCTGGCGGAATTCTCACCGCCGTCGGTGAAGGTTATTTTCCGCTCGCTCACCTTGCTGGTGGCATGGGTTGTCTCGTTTATTCCGCGCCGTCCTGAACGTGCTGCGGCGATACTCTCGGCAGAACCGGCGATGGCTCAACAATGTTGACGTATTCCCCCACCTTTGCGTTGACTCGACTCAGGAGCGGGATTCTTGCTTCACGGTGGTGACCTTAGCTCCAGAGGGAGTTAAGGATTTACAGCCACTCCACAAGCTAACACGGCAAGCCCTGCCGCTTTGATATTACGGGCCGCATTAACGTCGCGATCATGGTCTGCGCCGCATTCCGGGCAAGACCATTTACGAACATCAAGAGGCATTTTTTGCATGGTGAAACCGCAACAGCTACAGCGTTTTGAGGACGGGAAAAACGGGTCGATTGCGACCACTGAACGCCCGGCCCATTCGCCCTTATATGCAAGCTGGCGCGTGAACTCGCCCCAGCCTGCGTCTGCTATCGCTCTGGACAGCGACGGGTTGCGGATCATGTTCTTCACCTTGAGGGATTCGACGCAAACGACTTGGTTCTCGTTTATCAGTTTGCGGGTGGCCTTGTGCAAGTCATCCATTCGGCAATCGGCAATTTTCGCGTGGAGTCGGGCCACCTTTAAGCGGGCTTTGGCGCGGTTTTTCGAGCCTTTGACCTTTTTGCTTAACCGGCGCTGGAGCAGCGCCAGGCGGACCGCGTATTTAGCGGTATGGCGGGGATTGCCGGACTTGAATCCGGTATCGGTGACGAACAAATCTTTTAAACCGACATCAATGCCGACCATTTTTGCGGTGACCGGCAGTGATACAGGTTCAAACTCGCAGATACAGGAGACGAAGTATCTCCCGGCGGCGTCTCTGGACAGGGTGACAGTAGACGGTGCAGACGGTAATTCACGGCTCCAGCGCACGTCTAAGGGCGTATGTACAACTTGCCATTGCGATATTTAAAGGCGCTGGCGGTTAATTCAGCAGCCTGTTTATGGCGCTTACTTTTGAATGCCGGGTATTTGGCACGCCCGGCGAAAAAGTTAGCAAAGGCGGTCTGTTGGTGGCGCAGCGACTGCTGGAGTGGCACGCAGGAAACGTCATTGAGCCAGGCAAATTCAGGCTCTTTTTTCAGTGCTGTTAATCGGGCGCTGGCCTGGATGTAGCCCATTTTCTCTTGCCGTTCGTCGTACGCATCAATGCGCCAGCGAAGGATTAAATTGTAGACGAAACGCACACAGCCGGACGTCCGGGCCAGAAGCTCAACCTGATCGGGCGTTGGATAGAATCGAAATTTATATGCGCGTTTCATGGTTTCGCAAGATACGCACAATTATGCGAGGGTTATTGATAGTGATCAAATATACAGTATTCATGTACGAAAACCGCCTCCACTCCTCCCTCACCTCCATCGGTGGGGGGATCCTGGAGGCATATTGATGAACAAAAAACTCTCTTTGATTTGTGCAGTAGCGGTGAGCATTGGCGGCTGGTCCTCCTTCGCCTCGTATGCGGAACCGACGGCAGCGCCAGAAGCCACGCCAATGACCACCGTGCCGGGTATTGCCGGTGTCGTTGCGGATAGCCAGCCTACGGCGACGCTTGCCGATCCGGCAGCCCCGGTGGTGGTACTGGATAACGCCCCGACTCGCGACGTAAAGCTCACTTTCGCTAAAATCGCCCCGCCTCCGGGCAGCATGGTGCTGCGCGGTGCGCGCCCCGAGGGTTCGGTAGACTTCGGCATGCGTAGCGATGAAGTGGTGGCGAAAGCGCTGCTCAACCTCGACTACACGCCATCGCCGTCCTTGCTGCCGGTACAATCGCAGCTAAAAGTCTATCTTAACGATGAGCTGATGGGCGTTTTGCCGGTCACCAAAGAGCAACTGGGCAAAAAAGTCAGCGCGCAGATCCCGATAGATCCGCTCTATATCACCGATTTTAACCGCGTGCGCCTGGAGTTCGTTGGCCACTACCGTGATGTCTGTGAAAACCCGGCCAGCAGCACGCTGTGGCTGGACGTGGGCCGCGAAAGCTATCTGGATTTAACCTACCAGTCGCTGAACGTGCGTAACGATCTGTCGCATTTCCCGGTCCCGTTTTTTGATTCACGTGATAATCGCCAGCTGACGCTGCCGATGGTCTTTGCCTCTTCGCCGGATGTTCAGCAGCAGCAGGCTGCGGCGATTATTGCCTCCTGGTTCGGCAGCAAAGCAGGCTGGCGTGGCCAGCAGTTCCCGGTGCAGTTCAACGCACTGCCGGACCGCAACGCCATTGTTTTTGCCACCAACGATAAGCGCCCGGATTTCCTGCGCGAGCATCCGCCGGTCAACGCGCCGACCATCGAAATGATCGACCACCCGAACAATCCGTACGTCAAGCTGCTGGTGGTATTCGGCCGCGATGACAAGGATCTGCTGCAGGCGGCGAAGGGGATTGCCCAGGGCAATATTCTGTTCCGCGGCAGCAGCGTGACGGTTGACGATGTCAAAGAGCTACAGGCGCGTAAGCCGTACGATGCACCAAACTGGGTGCGTACCGACCGGGCGGTGACCTTTGCCGAGCTGAAGACCTACGAACAGCAGCTGCAATCCAGCGGCCTGGTGCCGGATTCGATCAACGTGGCGCTAAACCTGCCGCCGGACCTGTACCTGCTGCGCGCTAACGGCATCGATATGAATCTAAACTATCGCTACACCATGCCGCCGATCAAAGACAGCTCGCGCATGGATATCAGCCTTAACGATCAGTTCTTGCAGTCGTTTAGCCTCAACAGTTCGCAGGATGTGAATAAACTGATTCTGCGTCTGCCGGTGCTGCAGGGGCTGCTGGATGGCAAAACGGAAGTCACGATCCCGGCATTGCGCCTCGGAGCGATGAACCAGCTGCGTTTTGATTTCCAGTATATGAACCCGATGCCTGGCGGCTCCATCGATAACTGCATTACCTTCCAGCCGGTGCAGAACCACGTGGTGATTGGCGACGATTCGACCATCGACTTCTCAAAGTACTATCACTTTATGGCGATGCCGGATCTGCGCGTGTTTGCCAACGCGGGCTTCCCGTATAGCCGGATGGCCGATCTGTCCGACACTCTGATTGTGGTACCCAAAGTGCCGACTCAGGGTCAGGTCGCCACGCTGCTGGAGACCACCGGCGGCATTGGTGCGCAAACCGGTCTGGCGGCAATTAACCTGCGCATGACCGATGACGGTAGCCAGATTAAAGACAAAGACGCCGATCTGCTGCTGATTGGCTCTATTCCGCAGGCGCTTAAGGACGACACCAAAATTAACCTGCTGGTTGAAGCGACCAAAAGCTGGGTGAAAATGCCAATGCGCCACTACGACCTGGCCAGCATTTACCCCGACACCGAGGCCAGAACGCCGAATACCCGCACTGACATCACCTCGTCCGGACCGATGGCGGCGATTATCGGCTTCCAGTCGCCGTACAACGATCAGCGCAGCGTCGTGGCGCTGTTGGCTGATAGCCAGCGCGGCAACGAACTGCTGACCGCAGCGCTTAATGACAGCGGTAAACGCGCGGCGATGTTTGGCTCCGTTTCGGTCATTCGTGAGTCGGGCGTGAACAGTCTGCGGGTGGGCGATGTGTATTATATTGGGCATCTGCCGTGGTTCGAACGCATTTGGTTTGCACTCTCCAGCCATCCGGTGCTGCTGGCGATTCTGGCGGCGGTGAGCATCGTGCTGCTGGCGTGGGTACTGTGGCGCATGCTGCGTATTATCAGCCGTCGTCGCCTTGACCTTGATGATGAGTAATCGATGATGAATGCAGTACGCGGAGTGGTGTTATCGGTATTGGTTCTGGCGGCGGCGCAGGTGAGCGCCGCCTGCCGGTGGCCGGCCTGGGATCAGTTTAAAAAAGAGTATGTCAGCGCTGAAGGGCGGGTTATCGACCCCAGCGATTCGCGGAAAATTACCACTTCGGAAGGGCAAAGCTACGCGTTGTTCTTTGCTCTGGCGGCCAATGACCGTGACGGTTTTCGCAAGCTATTTGAGTGGACGCAAAACAACCTTGCCGAGGGCGATCTGCGCGCACATCTGCCGGGCTGGCTATGGGGTAAAAAGAGCGATGACGAGTGGACGGTGCTGGACAGCAACTCGGCATCGGACTCCGATTTATGGATAGCCTGGTCGCTGCTGGAGGCTGGACGCCTGTGGGATACGCCTCAGTACACTGAAGTCGGTAAAGCGCTGCTGGCGCGGATTGCCGATGAAGAAGTTGCGACGGTGCCGGGGCTCGGGCCGCTGGTGCTGCCGGGGAAAGTTGGCTTTGCTGATGATGGCGGCTGGCGCTTTAACCCCAGCTACCTGCCGCCGCAGCTGGCGACCTATTTTGCCGCGTTTGGCGCTCCCTGGCCGAAGATACGCGACAGCAATCTGCGCCTGCTGCTGGAGACGGCGCCAAAAGGTTTCTCGCCTGACTGGGTGCGTTACGAAAAAGGTAAAGGCTGGCAGTTGAAAGCGGATAAACCGATTATCGGCAGCTATGACGCCATTCGCGTCTATCTGTGGGTCGGTATGCTCGACGATGGCGATAAGCAAAAAGCCCGCTTGCTGGCGCGCTTTAAACCGATGGAAGCCCAGACGGTGAGTCAGGGCGCGCCGCCGGAAAAAACCAATATCGCTACCGGTAAAACCAGCGGTAATGGCCCGGTTGGCTTCTCCGCGTCGTTGCTGCCGTTCTTGCAGAATGAAGACGCCCGGGCCATTCAGCGCCAGCGCGTCGCCGATGATTACCCCGGCGCAGATGCTTACTACAGCGCGGTCCTGACCCTTTTTGGCCAGGGATGGGATCAACACCGTTTTCGCTTCACCGCCGCTGGTGAATTACGGCCTGACTGGAACCAGGAATGCACAAGTTCTCACTAAGCTTATTCACGCTCTCCTTAAGCGTCGCGCTGATGCCGCTGGCGCACGCCGTGACCACGCCCGTTCAGCAACATCTGCTGGAACAGGTTCGCCTCGGCGAGGCCAGCAATCGTGAAGATCTGGTGCGTCAGTCGCTGTACCGCCTGGAGTTGATCGACCCGAATAATCCGGACGTTGTCGCCGCGCGGATGCGCTATCTCCTGCGCCAGGGCGATACCGCCGGAGCGCAGAAACAGCTTGAGCGTCTGGCGAAACTGGCTCCGGAATCGACGGAACTTAAAGCCTCGCGTGACGAGATGAAAAGCAGTACCGGCGATGGGCGTCAGGAGCTACAGCAGGCCCGTCTGCTTGGCGTTGCCGGGAAAGTTGATGAAGCGATTGCTGCTTACGAGAAGTTGTTCAACGGCGTACCGAGCGATGAAAACGCAGCGATTGAGTACTGGACGCTGGTGGCGCGTCTACCATCACGTCATAACGAGGGCGTCAATCAGCTAAAAAAACTTAACGCCAGCTCGCCGGGCAACGTCCAGCTGCAAACGGCGCTGGCGAAACAGATGTTTGGCGACAATAAGCCGGAAGAGGGATTCGCTTATCTTGAGCAGATGTCGCGCTCGGCGGCGGGCCGCGGTATCGCTGCCGATATGTGGTTTACGGAAGTCAAAAGCATGCCGGTGAGTCGGGCCAGCGTGCAGGCGCTACAGCGTTTTCTGATGCAATTTCCCACCGGTTCCACCTCGGCCAATGCCCGCGTCCTGCTTGAACAGCAGCAGACGCAGCTTAAAGACCCGACTTTCCGCGATCGTGCTGAAGGTCTGGCGGCGGTGAAAGCTGGAAAAGGTTCAGTGGCCGTCGCCGATTTGCAGCAAGCCGTAAGGGCGGATGCCAAAGACAGCGATGCGGTCGGCGCGTTAGGGCAGGCGTACTCCCAGCGCGGCGATCGGGCGCGGGCGGTGGCCCAGTTGAGTAAAGCCATCAAAATGGATCCGGATAGCCCGAGCCGCGACAAGTGGGACAGCCTGCTCAAAACCAACCGCTACTGGCTGCTGATCAAACAGGGCGACAACGCGCTGAAAAGCGGCCAGCTGGCGCAGGCGCAAAATTATTACGCTCAGGCACAGCGGGTAGACAATACCGACAGCTATGCCGTGCTGGGGCTGGGAGACGTGGCGGCGGCGCGTAAAGAAAACGCGGCGGCGGAGCGTTACTACCAGCGTGCGCTACGCATGGATCGCGGCAATAGCCTGGCGGTGCGCGGCCTTGCCAATCTCTACCGCGCCGAATCGCCGGAAAAAGCCAGCGCGTACATTGCCAGCCTGTCACCAGGTCAGCGGCGCAGCATTGACGATATCGAGCGCAGCCTGACCAACGATCGGCTGGAGAAACAGGCCGAAGCGCTGGAGAGCCAGGGCAACTGGGCGCAGGCGGCGGAAGTTCAGCGTCGAAGGCTGGGGCTGGATCCGGATAGCGTGTGGATTACCTACCGTCTGTCGCGGGATCTGGTCAGCGCGGGCAGCCGCAGCGAAGCGGATGCCCTGATGCGTGCGATGGTCAACCGCAAGCCCGGCGATGCCGACCGGATTTATGCTTATGGCCTCTATTTATCCGGTAACGATCAGGATGAGATGGCGCTGGCACAGATTAATGCTCTGCCGCGCGGGCAGTGGACGGACAATATTCGCGAGCTGGACGCGCGTCTACAAAGCGACAAGGTCGTGCGTAAGGCGAATCAGCTGCGCGATAGCGGCCAGGAAGCGCAGGCCATTGCGCTGATTAAACAGCAACCGACGTCGGTGCGCTACGAGCTAACCCTTGCGGACTGGGCGCAGCAGCGCGGCGACAGCCGGACGGCGATAGCGGAATATCAGCAGGTCCTCGGGCAAGAGCCGGGTAACGGCGATGCGCGTCTGGGCCTTGCGGAAGTCTATCTTGCCGATGGCGATAAAAACGCTGCCCGCGCCCAGGTGGCGCAGCTCAAGGGCGAGGAGACCGACTCCATTAATATGCAGCGGCGCATCGCGCTGGCGCTGGCTGGTCTTGGCGATAGCGTGCAGGCACAGCGGACATTCGCCCGTATTGTTCCGCGGGCGAAAGCCCAGCCGCCGTCCATGGAAAGCGCGCTGGTGCTGCGTGATGCCGCGCGCTTCCAGGCGCAAAACGGTGAGCCGCAGCAGGCGCTTGAGGGTTACAAAGATGCGATGGTGGCCTCCGGCGTGACCAGCATACGCCCGCAGGATAACGACACCTTTACGCGCCTGACGCGTAATGATAGCCGTGATGACTGGCTGAAGCGTGGGATCCGCAGCGACGCCGCCGATCTTTATCGTCAGCAGGATCTGAACGTCACCCTTGAGCACGATTACTGGGGATCCAGCGGCACTGGCGGCTATTCCGATCTGAAAGCGCACACCACGATGCTGCACGTGGACGCGCCGCTGGCCGACGGACGGATGTTCTTGCGTACCGACCTCGTCAATATGGATGCCGGTAGTTTTTCTACTAAGAGCGACGGCAGCTACTCACCGAGCTGGGGAACCTGCGGTGAAATCGCCTGTACCGGCGGTAGCAAACACCAAAGCGACAGCGGCGCCAGCGTGGCGGTGGGTTGGAGGAACGACACCTGGAGCGGCGATATCGGCACTACGCCGATGGGCTTTAACGTCGTTGATGTGGTGGGTGGTCTGAGCTACAGCAGCGATGTTGGCCCGCTGGGCTATACCGTAAACGTCCACCGTCGTCCTATTTCCAGCTCGCTGCTGGCCTTTGGTGGGCAGAAGGATAACGGTAATGATGGTCATACCGGTAAGACCTGGGGCGGTGTGCGTGCCGACGGCGGCGGTCTCAGCCTGAGCTACGATAAAGGCGAGGCCAACGGCGTCTGGTCATCGCTGGGCGTTGACCAGTTGACCGGGAAAAACGTCGCCGACAACTGGCGCGTGCGCTGGATGACCGGCTACTACTACAAAGTTATTAATGAAGATAACCGCCGGGTCACCGTCGGCCTGAACAATATGCTCTGGCACTACGATAAGGACCTCAGCGGCTATACCCTCGGTCAGGGCGGTTATTACAGCCCGCAGGAATATGTCTCCTTCGCCGTGCCGGTGACCTGGCGTCAGCGGACCGAGAACTGGTCCTGGGAGCTGGGCGGTTCAGTGTCCTGGTCCCATTCGCGGACCAGGACCGAGGCCCGCTACCCGCTGCTGAATTTGATTCCCTCGCAGTATCGCAACGCAGCCAGCCAGCTGACGGAAGAAGGCAGCAGCAGTTCAGGCGTCGGCTATACCGCCCGGGCGCTGGTTGAACGCCGGGTGACCAGCAACTGGTTTGTCGGAGCGGCGGTGGATATTCAGCAGGCGAAGGATTACACCCCGAGCCACGCGCTGCTGTATGTTCGCTACTCGGCTTCCGGCTGGCAGGGCGATATGGATATGCCGCCACTGCCGCTGGTCCCTTACGCCGACTGGTAGCAGATTAGGCTGAATTACGCGACAGGGCGTCACTCCACGACGCTCTTCGCGTATACTCGTCACACTTCGCCCGCCCCTGGCAAATACAGTCCGTTTTTCCCCGGTGGCGCTGCGGCTTCCCGGGCTGCGGGTCCGTGCGGTTTTGGGTTTGTAGCCCGGACAGGCGCATCGCGCCGCCTCCGGGAAGGCACCCCAGGACATCGCTGAACACCTTGCGGGCGCGAGCGAATGATTTGAGTATATAATCAGCCTGAAAACGACCGGCGTGGAGGGATCTGCGTCGGGCCAGCGTTCAGTATCAGTGGAGAACCCCGTTGCGCGTCAGCCGTTCACTTACAATTAAACAGATGGCGATGGTCGCGAGCGTGTCCATGGCGTTTGTATTGGTCTTTTGTTCTATTCTGCTGTTCCACTTTGTTCAGCAGAGTCGCTTTACCACGGCCACGCAATTAGAAAGCATCGCGCGTTCCGTTCGCGAACCGCTGTCAGCGGCTATCCTGAAAGCCGATATTCCTGAGGCGGAAGCCATTCTGAGCCGCATTCAGCCTGCTGGCATCGTCAGCCGGGCGGATGTCGTGCTACCCAATCAATTCCAGGCGCTGCGGATGCGCTTTATCCCCGAGCGCCCGGTGCCGGTAATGATTACTCGCATGTTCGAACTACCGGTTCAGATTTCACTGCCTATCTACTCTCTCGAACGCCCCGCTAATCCGCAGCCGCTGGCCTATCTGGTGCTCCAGGCCGACTCATATCGTGTGTATAAATTCGTCATGAGTACCTTGTCGACGTTGGTGACTGCTTACTTACTTTTGGTGCTCATTCTGACGGTGGCAATCACCTGGTGCATCAACCGCCTGATTGTCCGCCCGCTGCGCAAAGTCGCCCGCGAGCTGAACGATGTTCCGCAGCAGGAGCGTCTGGGCCATCAGCTTACGGTGCCGCGCCTGCATCATGATGATGAAATAGGCATGCTGGTGCGCAGCTACAACCGTAACCAGCAGACTCTGCTGCGCCTGCATGATGAACTCTCGTTGCAATCGACCCGCTTCCCGGTCTCCGACCTGCCTAATAAAGCTTTCTTGATGGCCATGCTAGAGCAGACAACCGCGCGCCCACAGGCTTCTGCGCTGCTGATTGTCGCCTGCGAAACGCTGCAGGACACCGCGGGTGTGCTGAAAGAAACGCAACGAGAAATGCTGCTGCTGACTCTTGTCGAAAAGCTGCGGGCGATCATTCCTGCGCAGATGGTGCTGGCTCAGGTCAGCGGCTACGACTTCGCGATTCTGGCCCACGGAATTACCGAGCCCTGGCAGGCGGTGACGTTAAGTAAGCAAGTACTTACTGTCGTCAATGAGCGTTTGCCGCTGCACGGCATCCAGCTGCGTCCTTGCGCCAGCGTCGGTATTGCGATGTTTAATGGCGAAATTAACGCCGAGCAGCTCTATCGCCGGGCATTTTCCGCCGCCGTGACCGCGCGGCGTAAAGGGAAAAACCAGATTGAGTTCTTTGACCCGGAACAGATGGAGAAAGCGCAGCGTCGCCTAATGGAAGAGCACGATATTTTGACGGCGCTGGATAACCAGCAGTTTGCTATCTGGCTGCAGCCGCAGATGGATACCGCCAGCGGCGAGGTTTGCGGTGCAGAAGTGCTGCTGCGCCAGCGTCAGGCGGACGGCAGTTGGTCGCTGCCTGAGGATCTGATTGAGCGTATTGAGGCCTGCGGGCTGATGGTCCCGGTTGGCTACTGGGTGATGGAAGAGGCCTGCCGGCAGCTGGCCGCCTGGCAAAATCAAGGGATCACGCTGCCGCTGTCGGTCAATATATCGCTGTTACAGCTACTGCATCACGACCGAGGCGCAGAAATGTTGGCGCTGCTCTCACGCTATCGTATTACGCCGGGCACGCTGGTGCTGGAAGTCACCGAAAGCCGTCGCATAGAGGATCCGCAGGCGATTATTTCTCTGCTACGCCCGTTGCGTGACGCGGGCGTACGAATTGCGCTGGATGACTTTGGTATGGGCTACGCGGGTCTGCGCCAGCTGCAACATATCAAAGCGCTGCCGGTGGATATCCTGAAAATCGATAAGGTGTTTATTGATATGTTGCCGGATGATATCAGCATGGTACCGGCGATTATCCAGTTGGCGCGTGGCCTGAATCTGCGCATCGTCGCGGAAGGCGTTGAAACCGAGGCGCAGTATGCGTGGCTAAAAGGTGCCGGCGTCGATACCGTTCAGGGCTATCTGTTTGGCTGCGCCATGCCGCCTGAGGCTTTTATGGTCCGTTTTTTATCCAGTGATACTGAGGATGCAAATTTGTAACTGTATTGTTAGCTTGTGCGAGTCAGCTCAAATTTATTAACATTTCCGTTGCAAAAATGCGCCTTGTTATTTCTGAAATGTTTCGTGGGTGTTATTTTTAAGCCACAGACGCAGTATCCCCTCATTGTCTGTGGTTATTCCCAAAGGACACCCTATGAAAACCTCTTTCTTTAAAAGCCTCTATGTCCAGGTTTTATCGGCCATAGCGATCGGTATTCTGCTGGGCCATTTTTACCCGGAACTGGGCGCGCAAATGAAACCTCTCGGCGATGCCTTCGTTAAACTGATTAAAATGGTTATTGCACCGGTTATCTTCTGTACCGTCGTGACGGGGATTGCCGGCATGGAGAGCATGAAGGCCGTTGGCCGCACCGGTGCGGTGGCGCTGCTCTATTTTGAAGTCGTGAGTACCATTGCGCTGATCATCGGCCTGATCATTGTTAACCTGGTGCAACCTGGCGCGGGGATGAACGTCGATCCGGCGACTCTTGATGCGCACGCGGTGGCGGTTTATGCCGAACAGGCGAAAGAACAGGGGATCGTCGCCTTCTTGCTCGATATTATCCCCGGCAGCGTAATTGGCGCGTTTGCCAGCGGCAACATTCTGCAGGTGCTGATGTTTGCGGTGCTGTTCGGTTTTGCGCTGCATCGCCTTGGCAGCAAAGGCCAACTGATTTTTAACGTCATCGAAAGCTTCTCGCAGGTGATCTTCGGCATCATCAATATGATTATGCGCCTGGCACCGATTGGCGCGTTCGGGGCAATGGCCTTTACCATCGGTAAATACGGCGTCGGTACGCTGGTGCAGCTCGGTCAGCTGATCGTCTGCTTCTACATTACCTGTATTCTGTTTGTAGTGGTGGTACTGGGATCGATCGCCAAAGCCACTGGCTTCAGCATCTTTAAATTTATCCGCTATATCCGCGAAGAGCTGCTGATCGTGCTGGGAACCTCTTCGTCTGAGTCAGCGCTGCCGCGCATGCTCGATAAGATGGAAAAGCTGGGCTGTCGGAAGTCGGTTGTGGGGTTGGTGATCCCGACGGGGTACTCATTTAACCTTGATGGTACTTCAATCTACCTGACGATGGCGGCGGTGTTTATCGCCCAGGCAACGAACAGCCATATGGATATTTTCCATCAGATAACCTTGCTGGTAGTGCTGTTGCTCTCCTCGAAAGGCGCGGCGGGCGTGACGGGCAGCGGTTTTATCGTCCTGGCGGCGACCATTTCCGCCGTCGGCCATTTGCCGGTTGCCGGGCTGGCGTTAATCCTGGGTATCGACCGCTTTATGTCCGAAGCGCGTGCGCTGACCAACCTGGTGGGTAACGGTGTTGCGACCATTGTTGTCGCGAAATGGGTAAAAGAGCTGGACTCCAAACAGTTGGATGATGTCCTGAATAACCGTACTCCAGCTAGCAAATCGCACGAATTATCCTCATAAATCCATCTGTTAGGCCCGTTGTCCCTTGCTGGACTACGGGCTCCTGCGCATAATTAGGGGTCACTGTCGTTTATACGGCAGTGACCCTAAATGATTATTTCACGTCTACATGCGACATTTTCATCTCCGCGTGGTCTAACCGACGTATTTAACTCACCACATTTTTCCGGCGGCCCCTCCGTGGGCCGCTGTTGTAACCAGGAATGTTCATCAGGGGTTCACATGCAGGGCACAAAAATTCGACTCTTAACCGGTGGTTTGCTGATGATGGCGACAGCGGGTTATGTGCAGGCAGAAGCGCTCCAGCCGGACCCGGCCTGGCAACAGGGGACATTAGCGAATGGGTTTGAATGGCAAGTTCTTGCTACCCCGCAGCGTCCCAGCGATCGTATCGAAGTTCGCCTGTCCGTAAATATTGGCTCGCTGAGTGAAAGCACCCAGCAGAGCGGCTTTAGCCACTTTATCCCGCGTCTGGCATTGACGCAGAGCGGTAGCCTCCCGACCATGCAGGCGCGTTCTTTGTGGCAGCAGAGTATTGACCCTAAGCGTCCTCTGCCGCCCGCTATCGTCTCTTATGACTACACCCTGTTTAATCTGAGCTTGCCCAATAATCGCAACGACCTGCTGAAAGAGGCGCTGACCTGGCTGGCAAATGCCAATGGCAAAATGGCGGTGACTCCGGAATCGGTCAATCATGCGCTGCAGGGTGAAGATATGGTCGTCACCTGGCCTGCGGATACCAAAGAGGGATGGTGGCGTTATCGGCTGAAAGGTTCAACGATGCTGGGGCATGACCCGGCAGCGCCTATGAAGCAACCGATTGATATTGCTAAATTAAAAGATTTTTATCAAAAGTGGTATACCCCGGATGCGATGACGCTGATTGTTGTTGGCAACGTTGACAGCCGTAGCGTCGCCGAGCAAATCAACAAAACCTTCGGCGGTCTGAAGGGCAAGCGCGAAACGCCGGTGGCAGTGCCTACACTGTCGCCGCTGCCGACGACGCCGGTCAGCATCATGACTGATGCGGTGCGCCAGGACAGGCTGTCGCTGATGTGGGATGCCCCGTGGCAGCCTATCCGCGACTCGGTTGCGCTTCAGCGCTACTGGCGTGATGACCTGGCCCGTGAAGCGCTGTTCTGGCACGTACAGCAGAATCTGAGCAAAAGTAATGTCAAGGATATCGGTCTTGGCTTTGACTGCCGCGTTCTCTATCAGCGCGCGCAGTGTGCGATCAATATCGAGTCGCCGGGCGAGCGCCTGAACGCCAACTTAGCGACCGTGGCGCGCGAGCTGGCGAAAGTGCGCGATAACGGCCTGCCGCAGGATGAGTTTGATGCGCTGATCGCACAGAAGAACCTTGAGCTGCAGAAGCTGTTTGCCACCTATGCACGTACCGATACGTACATTCTGATTAGCCAGCGGATGCGTTCGCTGCAAAACCAGGTGGTGGATATTGCTCCTGAGCAGTATCAGAAGCTACGCCAGGAGTTCCTGAACTCGTTGACGGTCGATATGCTGAACCAGTATCTGCGCCAGCAGCTGTCGCAGGATATGGCGCTGGTGTTGCAGCAGCCGCAGGGGGAGCCGGAATATAACATGAAGGATCTGCAGGCGACGTGGGAAAAGCTGATGACGCCTGCGTCAGCGGCCGCAGCAGCGACCAGTGGCCCCAGCGATGTTGCCGATGGGCGTAACGAAGCGACGGATATTCCGCCAGCGCAGTAAAACAAAACCGGATAGCAAGGCTATCCGGTAAGGTTTATGGCTAATCTGTTTTGGGTATTGCGCCGGGTGTTTTTCCCCGGAGGCGATGCTGCGCATCTATCCGGGCTACCAGTCAGCAGTTAACCCGTAGCCCGGTCAGCGCAGCGCCACCGGGAAGCAGCAGCGCCGGTGTATCAGCCCCTGCACATTTCCCGGAGGCGGCGCTGACGCGCCTTGTCCGGGCTACCCGTTAGCAGTTAACCTGTAGCCCGGTCAGCGCAGCGCCACCGGGAAGCAGCGACGCTACAGCTACTGCGGCATTGCCTCGCGAGGAATAATTGCGCCGCGGTACTGAATGACCGTGCTGGCGGTCAGGTGTCCGCGTTTCGCCGCAGACTCTGCATCGCCGCCGGTCAGGCGCACGGCCAGATAGCCCGCGCTGAATGAATCGCCAGCAGCGGTTGTATCAACCACTTTTTCTTTCGGCAGCTTAACGGCTGGAACTTCCAGCTGCGGCTGTCCGACAACCGACACCAGGCAGGAATCTGCGCCGCGCTTGACTACCACCTCTTCAACGCCTGCGGCGTGAGTGCGGGCAATCACTTCTTCAACCGGCTTCTCACCCCACAGCGCATCTTCGTCGTCGAGGGTCAGGAAAGCGATATCGGTGCAGGTTAGCATCTGCTGATAAACCTGCTGCGTCTCTTCTTTGCTGCTCCACAGGCGCGGACGATAGTTGTTATCAAAGATAACCTTGCCGCCGTTTGCGCGGCATTCGCGCAGCAGGGTCAGCAGCTTCTCGCGGCTTGTTGGGCTGAGGATCGCCAGGCTGATACCGCTGAGATACAGGTAATCAAAGGTGGCCAGCTCTTCACAGATGGTCGCTGACTGCTCGCTTTCCAGCCAGAACTTTGCCGCGGCTTCATTGCGCCAGTAGTAAAATGTGCGCTCGCCGGTATCGTCGGTTTCGATGTAGTACAGGCCTGGTAAACGGTCTGCCATGCGCTGAATCAGGTCAGTCTGAACGTTCTCGGCCTGCCATGACTCCAGCATCTGCTGGCTGAAGGTATCCGTTCCCAGCGCGGTAACGTAGTGCACACCCAGCGCGCTGGCATTGGTCTGGCGGGCAATATAGACGGAAGTGTTTAAGGTATCGCCGCCAAAGCCGCGGTTTACCGCCGCGCCTTTTTCTGACAGCTCAATCATACATTCGCCAATAACGGCAATTTTCTTAGACATAGTGATGACCTGAAATTAAATCAATATTAACCCTAGTGTGCGCTGGGCCGCTTTTATGGTCAATCATATTAAAACAACGTTCCATTATTTTTTTGACATAGCGCGGATTATGTGACGAAAACCACATTCGGCGGAGCAATTAGCGTTTCTCAACTATATTCAGGACTGACGAGACGCAAAAGGAGTGCCAAGGGGATGAGCAGAACCCGTAAAACCGTTGCTATTATCCTGGGAACGATAGTCTTACTCATCGTTGTGTTTTTTATCGTGGTGGCAACCTTTGACTGGAACCGCCTGAAGCCGACAATTAATCAGAAAGTGTCGACCGAGCTGAACCGCCCGTTCGCCATTCGCGGCGATCTGGGCGTCGTCTGGGAACGCCAGCCCGGCGAAAGCGGCTGGCGAAGCTGGATCCCCTGGCCGCACGTCCACGCCGAGGATATCGTTCTTGGCAATCCGCCGGATATTCCGCAGGTGACGATGGTACACCTGCCGCGCGTCGAGGCGACCCTCGCGCCGCTGGCGTTGCTCAGTAAGACGGTCTATCTACCCTGGATAAAGCTAGAACAACCTGACGCACGATTGATTCGGCTGTCGGAGAAGGCGAACAACTGGACTTTTGATCTGGCCTCGGGCGATACGGCGGATAAAAACGCGCCGCCTTCCAGATGGTCTTTCCGCCTCGACAACATTCTTTTTGATCGCAGCAAGATTACTATTGATGACAAGGTGACGCGCGCCGACGTGACAATCGTGGTCGATCCGCTCGGTAAGCCGCTGGCGTTTAGTGAGGTGACCGGCGAAAAGGGCAAGGGCGAGTCGCAGAAAGTCGGCGATTACGTCTTTGGCCTGCAGGCGAAAGGCAGCTATAACGGGCAGCCGCTCACCGGAGCGGGAAAAATCGGCGGCATGCTGGCGCTGCGCAGTGAAGGGACGCCGTTCCCGCTGCAGGGGGATTTTCGTTCCGGCAATACCCGGGTCGCCTTCACCGGCACGGTTAACGATCCGCTGAATCTTGGCGGCGTCGATTTGCGGCTGAAGTTTTCCGGAGACTCGCTGGGCGACCTCTACGACCTGACCGGCGTGCTGCTGCCGGATACGCCGACTTTCTCGACCGACGGGCGCCTGCGGGCCACGTTTAAGGATAAGAGCGGTTCACGCTTTACCTATCAAGATTTTAATGGCCGTATCGGTGAGAGCGATATTCACGGCTCGCTCACCTATACCACCGGCAAACCGCGGCCGAAACTCGAAGGCGACCTGGAGTCCCGTCAGCTTAGACTGGTGGATTTAGGCCCGTTAATTGGCGTAGATTCTGGCGGTAAAGGTAGCAAAAACGAACAGCGCAAAGGTGAAGCCTCTCCGCAGCCAGCCGGAAAAGTATTGCCATATGACCGCTTTGAAACCGACAAGTGGCAGGTGATGGATGCTGATGTGCGCTTTAAAGGGCGCAAGATTGAGCACGGCGGCACGTTACCTATCAGCGACCTCTCCACCCATGTGATCCTGGAACGGGGCGACCTGCGCCTGCAGCCGCTGCGTCTGGGGCTGGCTAACGGCACTATCGCTGGCAATATTCATCTTCAGGGAGATAAAAAGCCGCTGCAGGGGACGGCGAACCTGCAGGCGCGTCGGCTGAAGCTGAAAGCGCTGATGCCAAACGTGGAAATGATGCAGAAAACGCTCGGCGAAATGAATGGCGATGTGCAGCTTCGCGGTACGGGAAATTCCGTCGCCGCGCTGCTGGGCAACAGTAATGGTAACCTGAAGCTGCTGATGAACGATGGGCTGATCAGCCGTAACCTGATGGAAATCCTCGGTTTGAACGTCGGTAACTATATCATCGGACAGATCTTTGGCGACGATGAGGTGCGGGTGAACTGCGCGGCGGCGAATATCGACGTGACTAACGGCGTAGCCCGGCCGCAGGTGTTCGCTTTTGATACGGAAAATGCGCTGATCAACGTCACCGGCACCGCCAGCTTTGCCTCTGAGCAACTGGACCTGACGATCGATCCGGAAAGTAAGGGCTTTCGCATTATCACCCTACGTTCGCCGCTGTACGTGCGCGGCAGCTTTAAGTCGCCGAACGCGGGCGTGAAGGCGGGACCGCTGATTGCGCGCGGCGCGGTGGCGGCCGCTCTGGCAACGCTAGTGACGCCGGCCGCAGCGCTGCTGGCGCTGATATCTCCTGCCGAAGGGGAGGCGAATCAGTGCCGGGCAATACTGTCGCAGATGAAAAAATAGCCAGGAGAGAAGTTGCCCCTGGCCGCAATGGCCGGGGGCGGGATCAGCGCGTTACAGCGACTGGTGACGTGTTTCGTGGGTAAGCAGCAGCGCAATCATTGTCAGCGCCGCCATTGCTGCCAGGTAGAGCCCAACCGCAGGCAAACCGTAGTTGCCCTGCAGCCATGCGGCGATATAGGGCGCCACGGAGGCCCCGAGGATCGACGAGACGTTATACGAGAACGATGCGCCGGTGTAGCGAACTTCCGTCGGGAACAGCTCCGGCAGCAGTGCGCCCATCGGGCCAAAGGTCAGCCCCATCAGGCTCAGACCAATCAGCAGGAAGGCAAAGACCAGCATCGGGTTGCCGGAACCGAGCAGCGGTTTAAAGGCAAACAGCGCGAAGAGGATGATCAGGGTTGTGATCACCACCATGCTCTTACGACGACCGAATGCGTCCGCCAGCAGGCCCGCAACCGGCACCATCACGCCGAAACCAATCACCGCCATCATCAGCATCCACAGGACTTCGTTACGCGGCAGGCCGAGACCAATAGGCGCGGCGGCGGTACTGAAGGTCATGGAGTAGACGGTCATGATGTAAAACAGCGTGTAGGTCGCCAGCATGATGAATGTGCCGAGAACGGTCACGCGAACGTGCTTGGTCAGCAGGGTACCTAACGGGATTTTTACCTGCTTCTTCGCAGCGGCAACCTTAGCGAACACCGGCGACTCGTGCAGTGAAACGCGAACGTACAGGCCGATGATGACCAGCACGGCGGAGAAGATAAACGGCATACGCCAGCCCCATTCCATAAACTGCTGGTCGGTCAGCAGCCAGGAGAGCAGCAGGAAGGTACCGTTAGCGAAGAAGAAGCCGATAGGCGCGCCCAGCTGCGGGAAAGAGCCATACAGCGCACGCTTGCGCGGCGGGGCGTTTTCCGTGGCCAGCAGCGCCGCGCCGCCCCATTCACCGCCGAGGCCGAGGCCCTGACCGAAGCGCGCCAGCGCCAGCAGTACCGGCGCCATAATGCCGATGGTTTCATAGCCGGGCAGCAGGCCGATAACTACGGTGGAGATCCCCATGGTCAACAGCGAGGCCACCAGGGTCGCTTTACGGCCTACGCGGTCGCCAAAGTGGCCAAATACCGCAGAGCCGATAGGGCGGGCAATAAAGGCGATAGCGAAAGTCGCCAGCGACTGTAACGTCGCCGCAGCGGGATCGCCCTGCGGGAAGAAAATGTGCGGGAAAACAATGACCGCCGCGGTGGCATAGATATAGAAGTCGAAGAACTCGATGGCGGTACCAATGAGCGAGGCGACGACGACTTTATTGCGTGAGTTAACCGGGACGGCTTCTTGCGCGTTGTCGAGTGTTGTGGCTGTGGCTTGCATAGATCTTTCTTATTTTTTGCGAACGAAAGGCCATATAGCCACAGCCTTGGGGACATTTCAATCTGTAACAAGGTGAGCGGTAGTCTAAAAAATACTCAAAAAGTGAATAATTTCTGCGCCAGAAAAATAACTTCTATGAAATGCTTCACACAATTAAAATAATGGTTGATAAAACCAGGTTTAGGTTAAATAAAAGTTACATGTTGGATTTATATGCTGAAATGCCAGGCTGGGCTGAATTTTGCGTCTTTTATTCAGCCCATTGATGGTTTAGTCGTGGGCTTTACCCGGCATTCGGCGGTCGTCTTTATACTCGGCGGTGGCAATCCATGCGGCGCAGAAAAGCGTCAGGCGGGCGAAGAAATAGAAAAAAGCCATTATCCCCAGTACCGAACCAAATGCCGCTCCGGATGGCGACTTCACCAGCGCTGGCAGCGTCCAGGTCATAATTATCTTGATTATCTCAAAGCCGACGGCCGCAATCAGAGTGCCGCGAATCAGCGCTTTACGGCGTGGACGGTGGCGCGGAAGTCGCCAGAAAATCCAGAAAAACAGCAGATAGTTGGCGAAAATCGAAATCGCCAGACCAATCAGCCGCCACGCCGGTTTTAGCCACTCAATATAATCAAGATACAGCGCCGAGATAATCATCTGCTGGGCCGCGCCAGCAACCGAAGTGATCGACAAGGTGATCACCAGCGCAACCAGCAGGCCGATCAACGAGATAAAGTCGCGGAAATACTTTACCCAGATCTTTTCCTGGTCCTGAGGTGTACGTTCCCAAACGTCGCGTGACTGGGCGCGAATGGCCTCACGCAGGTTCCCCATCCAGTTAATTCCGGAGTAGAGCGCGACCAGCAGACCAACAATACCGACAGCGGTACGTTGCTGTACTGCGGTGTTGATGGTGTTTTTCAACGTAGCGGCAAGCGTAGGGTCGCTCACGTTAAGCAGGATTTTATCGAAGATGTCCTGTAGCAGCGTAGGATGCGAGGCCAGAACAAAACCGGCGGCGGCAAAAGAGACCATCAAAATCGGGATCATCGACAAAAATGAGAAGTAGGTGATCGCGGCGCCAAACTGATTGCCAAGCCGGTCGTTGAAGCGTTCAGCCGCGCGGATCAGATGCGCAATAATGGGGTTGCGCTGAACTTTTTCTGCTGTCCCGGTGACGCTTTTCAGCGCCTGGTTGGCTTTTTTTGCCACACCAGAATCATTAATCGCGGCCATTGCGCTTTTGTTTTTATCCGGCTGCGGGCTTGGATCCTGGGCTGGGCGGTGAGCGTCGTTTTCCGGCGTCATAACTTATTTCTTCCTTTATTTACTACGGTATTCACCAAAATTATATACGTAAAATCGCTGATGAGGTGCCTGGCCCCTCAATCAACATAGCTTTTCATCAGCCCGCCCAGCCACTCCATAAACAGATGTACCCGGCGCGAAAGGTTACGCCGATGCGGATAGATTAACGAAACCGGCAGCGGTTCGGCGCGGTAGTGGGGCAGAATCTCTATCAGCTCGCCGGCGCGCAGCATGTCACGAACGCCCACTCGCGGTACCTGAATAATCCCCAGACCCGCCAGACAAGACGCCTGATAGGTCTCGGTACTATTCACTGTGAGCACGCCGCCGGTTTTTACCCAGCGGACAGCGCCATCGCTGAGCACTTCGAAACCCAGCGGGCGTACGCCGAGATTGCTGGCGTAGTGGATCAACGCATGATCGGCCAGATCGTCGAGCGACTGCGGGTAACCGAAGCGCGCCAGATACTGCGGACTGGCGCAGTTAATTTGCGTCAGCTTGCCCAGATGTCGCGCGATAAGCCCGGAGTCTTTCAGCATACCGACGCGGACCACGCAGTCAAAACCCTCGCGGACGACGTCAACTATCCGATCGCTGCTGCTCAGTTCCAGCTCGATGCCGGGATACTGCTGCAGAAATGTCGGTAGCTGCGGAATGACCAGCTTCTTCGCCAGCCCAACGGGCATGTCCACCCGTAGACGCCCGCTGATGCTGGAGGGATCGAGCTGAAACATGCCGTCCAGCTCCTCAAGATTGCTGAGCAAATCCTTGGCACGCTCGTAGTAGACCATGCCGTCCTGAGTCAGCTGCACCCGGCGGGTTGTGCGGTGCAGAAGGCGGGCGCCAAGATGGCTTTCCAGCGCTTGAATCTGGCGCGATACGCTGCCTTTCGGCAGGCCGAGGGTATCAGCGGCGCGGGAAAAACTCTCCAGTTCCGCTACCCTGATGAATAGTTGCATTGCGTGAATTTTATCCATCCTGGGGACCTATTGTTGTTTTAATTGAAACAGTCAAACGCAATTTCCCATATTTATTGTTTTTATAGCAGCTAATAAGCTCTTCAACCATGCAAACACAATCAAGAAGGGGTTTTCTGATGACACAACGTATCGCTTTAGTGACCGGCGGCAGCCGTGGACTGGGAAAAAACGCGGCATTGAAGCTGGCGGCGAAGGGAGCGGATATTATTCTGACGTACCACAGCAACCAACAGGCGGCGCTGGAAGTGGTGGCTGAAATTGAACGAAAAGGTGTGAAAGCGGCAGCATTACCCTTAAACGTCGGAGATATCGGTAGTTTTGAGGGTTTTGCTCAGAAGGTGGCGGAATTACTTCAACAGCGCTGGCAGCGGAACACCTTCGACTATTTATTAAACAATGCCGGTATTGGTCTCAATGTGCCCTTTGCTGAGACCAGCGAAGCTCAGTTTGATGAGCTGATGAATATCCAGTTTAAGGGGCCGTTCTTCCTCACCCAACGCCTGCTGCCGTTATTGCAGGATGGAGGACGTATCCTCAATGTTTCCAGCGGGCTGGCGCGTTTTGCTCTACCGGGCTATGCGGCCTATGCCTCAATGAAGGGGGCGATGGAGGTGCTGACGCGCTATCAGGCGAAAGAGCTTGGCGCGCGCGGAATTTCGGTCAATATCATCGCTCCTGGCGCGATTGAAACCGATTTTGGCGGCGGCGTGGTTCGGGATAATGCGCAGGTTAATCAGCATATTGCCGCGCAAACGGCGCTTGGAAGAGTCGGTCTGCCGGATGACATCGGCGACGCCATTGCCGCTCTGCTCAGCGATGATCTTCGCTGGATGAACGCTCAGCGTGTTGAGGTTTCCGGCGGGATGTTTTTATAATCCAATGCCCCTCCATCGATTATGGCGGGGCTAACGCATTTAATGCGTGAGACTGATGACAAACCCTAAAATGAGCTCGGACGATCCCCTCGCCCCTTTGGGGAGAGGGTTAGGGTGAGGGGTGAATTTGCTGATTAATCAGTTCGTTATCACCCTCACCCCGCCCTCTCCCTGGAAGGGAGAGGGAGAAAAACGAACCCTCATTCACTTTTAGGCATATTTGTCAGCAATCTGACGCATTTAATGCGTTTTCTTACTCCGTAACATTCTTTCCTTATTTTCCCATCGCCTGCGTTTCCGGGTTAGTTTAAAATAGCACAATTAATATTATAGATTTATTTACTCGCCTGGATCGTTGAGGATTTTCTTAATTAAAATGTAATAAATATTATGAATGAGTAATGGTGTCAATAAGGCATGTAACTATTCATTGTTGTGATATTTAGTTAATCCTTCCTATCGGTAAAATGCCCCAGGCCAAACAGCGAGTTCTTATTTTTGCTTGCTGATATTACCCTTCCCCCTCATTTGACCGGGCATTTTAAGATGGAGACATATCCATGCAGGTAATCATGTTTGACAGGCAGTCTATATTTATTCATGGGATGAAAATTGGCCTACAGCAACATATTCCCGAAATTGATATTTTTGGCACCTGTCAGGCTGATCAACTCTGGCAGAAGCTGACGGCGCATCCTGACGCACTGCTCATTCTGGATGGCGATATGCACAGTGAGTTTTGCTGCTGGCTATTGCAAGAAAAGCAGCTACGATTCCCGCAGACGCAGGTACTGCTGATCGTTTCTGACGATAATAAGAGCTGGCTGCAGCGTGCGCTGCCCTGGAATGTGCGGGCGATTGTTCAGCGCGAAGAAAGCTTGCAAACTTTTGCCCAGGTGATCAACAGCATCCTGCTTGGGCTGCTCTGTTTGCCGGGCGATTGGTTAATGACGGCGGAAGTTCGGGATAATAAATTGGTCCATTTGAGCCAGCGTCAGCGTGAGATTTTGCAGCTTCTGGCCGCGGGAGATTCCAATAAAGAGATTAGCCGTACGCTAAATATTAGCGCAGGGACGGTAAAGGCTCATCTGGAGTCGTTGTATCGCCGACTGGATGTTAAAAATCGTACCCAGGCGGCGATGGTGTTTAATGGCGTCATCGAATCTTAATCTGTTCTGGATTTGAATATTGTGCACTCTTCATGTCGCTGTTGGCGGCCGTTGCGGATATTCTCCCATGCGGTCAGCGCTTCCGGGAACCGCTGATGGTTAAGGTGAGTCAGAATGGTATTGAGCGCCGGAGATGCCGGGCCACAGTTAAATGCTAAAGAGACCAGCGCATCATATTGTGATTGATTAAGCGGAATTCTGAGATGTTGCTGGAGCTCTCGCTGGCATTGTAGAAGGTCTATGATAAGCAGGGTCTCAGCGACCTCTCGTGTGAAATGGCTAAAGGTTTCATAGTCGTTAAGAACATGACCGTAGCCAATCACGCGCAGGCCGCCCTCGTCTCGGTAGGGGGCGAGCGCTAATCCCTGGGTTCGTTTAATAAAATCCAGGCCCTGTTGGCTTAGCGAAGGTGTCGTTGGGGACATTGTGTCTTCCTCTTTGGCTGGCCTGCAGTGTAGAGGAAAAGATAACCGCGCCCTATTCGCCAGATGGCCCAGGCTGGTTGTAATCGCGGCGCAGCAGAGCAAATAGCCAATCATTGTGCCAACGACCGTTAAGCCAGTAGCATTCGCGCAGCTCGCCTTCCTGATAAAAACCGACTTTTTGCAGCAGATTTTTGGACGCCTGATTGCCTGCGGTGACGGTTGCCGTAAGCCGCCGGATGCCGCCTGTCGAGAAGGCGTAATCGCACAGCGCGCGCAGGGATTCATAGCCGTAGCCTTTGCCCTGAGCCTGGGGAGCAAATAAAAATCCTGCCTCAGCGCTATCGGGGGCGTGATGATGGTATCCGGTTAGCCCGAGAGGCGCATGGGTGTGCCGGTCGCGCACCACCAGGCACAGCCAGTGGGCAGCGCCCGGTGACCATGCCGGAAGCCGTGAATCAAAAGCTTCGCGAATTTCAGCTACCGGGCGGGCATCTGCAATGTAAAGCATCACTTGAGGGTCCTGCTGCAAAGAGAGAAAAAAGGGCCAGTCATCAAGCTGTAGCGGCGAGCAGCGCAGGCGTGGAGTAACAAGTTCAGGCATGTCAGGGCTTCCGGCGAATGTCGATGCCATGAACATAGCAGGACATCGACTTCGGGAATAGCCCGCTTTTAAAGCGGTTCGCCGTACAGACCGATAAGCCGACGCACCACTCCGTTGGTCCAGCCGAAACCGTCCTGGAGTGGATATTCACCGCCCCCGCCCTCAAGCGGAGTGGCGCTGGCGATATGGTACTTTTCTATCAGCTTATGGTGCCGTTGGTAGAAATGATTCACCGTTTGCAGCCAGCTTTGGGCTATTTCATCGCCCAGCGGATCCTGGCCGTACATTTTAAACCCCTGCACCGCCATCCACTGAAGCGGCGCCCAGCCGTTAGGTTTATCCCACTGTTCACCGCTTTCGTACTCGGTGGCCATAATACCGCCGGGGGTGAGCAAGCGGGCGCGTACCGCATCGGCAAGCCTTTCAGCCTGTTCATGGGTCGCCATGCCGACATAGAGCGCGACGATGCTGGCGGCAGAAAACAGCGCTAGCTGCTGGCGACGCCAGTCGTAATCGCGAAAACAGCCGCTTTCGTCATCCCACAGATAGCGGGTCACCGCCGCGCGTCGGTCGCTGGCCTTCTGACGAAAAGCGGCCTCTGTCTCTCTGTCGCCTTTCAGGCCGGAAAGGTTGGCGATGGTGTTCTCTAGCTTGAAGAGAAAAGCATTCAAATCAATGGGGATAAACTGGGTGGTGCGAATGCTCGCCAGTCGGGTGATATCCCGCAGCCAGCGGCTGGAATAATCCCAACCGGATTCCGCCCCGGCGCGCAGATCGCGATAAACTTCGTTCGGCGGTCGCCCGGAATGTTTTGCCGTCTCCACATCTTCCCGCCATGACTCATCGCGCGGCGTATCGCGATCATCCCAGTAGCGGTTAAGCAGCGAGCCGTCCGGCATCCGCACCACGTGGCGATAGGCCTGGTCAGGTATCAGCGATTCCGCGCCGTCCATCCAGAAGCGGTACTCCATTTGCAGGTGGTCAAGGTACCGTTTGGCGCCGCGAACGCCATCTTCTTCAAACAGCTCGACCATCAGGGCAAAGACCGGCGGCTGCGAGCGGCTGAGATAGTAGGTACGGTTACCGTTAGGAATATGGCCGTAGATTTCAATCATCCACGCGAAGTTGTCGGCCATGCATTTCAGCAGATCTTCGCGGCCGCTTTCCGCCAGCCCCAGCATGGTGAAGTAGGAGTCCCAGTAGTAGGTTTCGCTAAATCGTCCGCCGGGGACAATGTAAGATTGCGGCAATGCCAGTAGCGACGACCAGGGAATATGATCCTGCGGCTCGCGGGTCAGGATCGGCCACAGATTGTCGATATGCTCCTTTAGAGATCGATTGGGATCGGAGACGTAGTCTTCGGCGCGGCTATCCGGCAGCCAGAAGTGGTCTTCAACGAACTGGCGTAAATCGAATCCGGGCGTGCGTTTTACGCGGCGGTAGTGAATCAAAATATCCAGCGGATCCTGCTTTGGCGCGCAGTCGGGAAAGGTTTTGCTATCGGCGAAAATCCGCGACTTCTGAACGTGAGCGAAGAGTTCCAGATAGCGATCCGCAGGGGTCAGGGCATCCGAGGCGGGCAGCCCTTCAATAATCTCCGGTTCGGGTTCGGCGTCGAACATTTCATCCAGCTTTAACTCATACGGATCGGCTTCGTAGCACGGATCGCTTTCGATCCTCAACTCGTCGTCATCAACGTTGCGTAATTTCTGGCTGAACATAGTGATACGGACCTCCGGATTGCGTCAATAGAGGATGCCGGGCGCGCCCGACCTGTCTATTAAGCTTAGACATTCGCAGCGGGATACGGAAAGAGAAGTGTGCGGTAGATCACGCTTTATCCTTAAAAGTAAAGCCGAGGAAAAACATTTAACCTTTTGATCTACCGTTATAAAAGAAGATTAACCGCTTCGTATTTGCCTGAAAAATTCGGATCTTTCGTTTTGCAACAAAATCTAAATTCCGTGGTGCTTTATACGATGATCCGCTATTCCCACGCGGCTTCCAGCATCTCCAGCAACTGCTCGCTGGTTAGCATGACCGGGTTAGCCTTCATCGATGATGAACTGCTGGCGGCAAGGGCCGCAGGCTCAAGGGCTTCGCGCGGTACGCCGAGATCGTGAAGATTGCCCAGACCAGCGCGTTGACTCCATTCACGCAGGCTCTCCCAGGCGCTGCCCGGTTCAACATTTAGCCCGGTGGCCAGCCACTGGCGCACGTCAGTAAAGCGTTGACGGAGTTTTTCGTCGCTAATCTGACTTTCGTTTAGCGCAAGGCCGAAGGGGAGCAGGCTGCCGCAAAGCGCACCGTGGGCGGCGTTGCTCAGGCCGCCCAGTGGGCCAGCGAGGCCGTGAATCACACCGAGCCCGGCATTGGCTAACGCCAGTCCGCCGCACAGGCTGACCCATGCCATCTCATCGCGGCTATCCGGGCACTCTTTTTCCATCAACGTTCGCAGCGCCTTAATGCCGCGTGGGATCGCCTCCCGACAGAGCGCATCGGTAAAGGGATTGGCGCGGGTGCAGAGCCACGGCTCGATCAACTGGGTGATGGCGTCGAGACCGGAAGCTAACGTCACTGCTCGCGGGGCGTTGTCGGTGAGCGACGGGTCGACAATCGCCAGGTTCGGCAGCATACGGTCATCGCGCAGGCTGACTTTACGCTGCTGCTCAGGGACGTTGATGACCGCGTTCTTTGTCACCTCCGCGCCGGTACCGGCGGTGGAGGGAATGGCGACAAACGGCAGAGGATTGGCTTCTAACACTCGCCCGTTGCCCACCACTTCCAGATATTCAATCGCAGGCCCCTGAACCGGAACCAGCGCTGCAATTGCTTTACCTGCATCAATAACCGCACCGCCGCCAAGGCTGACTATCGCCCCGATGCCGTTTTCCTGCGCCAGGCGAACGCCGCGCTCAATATCCTGCAGGCAGGGTTCATGGGTGATAGACAACGTCGTGACGTTTAAGCGATGAGCGTGAAGTTCGGTTAACAAAAACTCCGCGCGCTGCAGGCTGGCGCCGTGAACCAGCAGTATCTGCGTAGAGTGCCCGGCGAGCCAGGGGGCTGCGCTACGAGCAAGGCCGCGTCCAAAGCGGATATTGCCCGGTGTTAAAACGTTAAAAGAGGTCAACATGTCGGGTACCTGTTCTGGAGAAAAATCCTGCAATCCACTATACACATTATCCCGCTGTACACCCGTTGCTGTTGGAGTATTGTGAAACAACCATCTCTTTTGGTTGAGGAATTGCTGACAATGATAAAAATACTGGGCAAGCGCTCATCAATTAACGTGCGTAAAGTGCTGTGGACCTGCGAGGAAGCAGGGCTGGAGTATCAGCAGGAGGATTACGGTAGCGGGTTTCAGTCAATCGAGACGCCGGAGTTTCGCGCCCTTAACCCGAATAGCCTGGTGCCGGTGCTGCTGGATGACGATTTTGTTCTCTGGGAGTCGAACAGTATCTGTCGTTATCTGGCACGCAAAGCAGGGCGGGAAGACCTGCTCCCCGCAGCGCCGCAGGCTGCCGCCGAGGTAGAGCACTGGATGGACTGGCAGGCAACGGAGTTTAACAATGCCTGGCGCTACGCCTTTATGGGGCTGGTGCGCAAGGATCCCCGTTTTCAGGATCCGGCGGCGATCAAAGAGAGCATTGCCGCCTGGACCCGCTGCGTGCAGATTGTCAATGCGCAGCTTCAGCAAACCGGGGCGTGGGTCACAGGTAGCCAGTTTACCCTTGCGGATATTGTTCTTGGTCTGTCGGTGCATCGCTGGAAAATGACGCCGTTCGCCCACCCGGAAATGGCGGAGGTGGAGCGCTGGTATATGGCGCTGAATCAGCGTTCGGCGTTCAAGCGCCATGGGAATAATGGCGTGGCGTAAAAATAAAAAAGAAGCTCCGGAGAGCTTCTTTTTAATGCCAGGTAAACGCCTTACCGCATCGTCACAAACTCTTCCGCTGCCGTTGGGTGGATCGCCACGGTATTGTCGAAGTCTTTCTTGGTCGCGCCCATTTTCAGCGCCACCGCGAAGCCCTGCAGCATTTCATCCATACCGAAGCCGATGCCGTGAATGCCGACAATCTTCTCTTCCGGGCCGACGCAGACCAGCTTCATGCGGCACGGCTGGCGGTGTGAGGTTACGGCGGTATACATGGCGGTGAAAGAGGATTTATACACTTTCACTGCGTCATCACCGTACTGCTCGCGTGCCTGCGGCTCAGTTAAGCCGACGGTACCGATCGGCGGATGGCTGAAGACCACGGTCGGGATGTTGCTGTAGTCCAGATGCTCGTCCGGCTTGTTGTTAAACAGGCGCTCGGAAAGGCGACGACCTGCGGCAACGGCAACCGGGGTCAGCTCAACGGCACCGGTATTATCACCCACGGCGTAGATGCCAGGAACGTTGGTATTCTGCAATTTATCGACGACGATATAGCCTTTATCGTTGGTTTTCACGCCTGTCGCGGCCAGGTTGAAGTTATCGGTTGCCGGTTCGCGACCAATCGCCCAAATCAGGCAGTCGACGGTCTGGCTGCGGCCATCTTCCAGCTCCAGGGTCAGGCTACCATCGGCATTCTTGACCACCGCTTTCGGAATGGAGTTAGTGTGCAGCTGCGGGCCTTCGGCGTTCATCACTTCGACCAGCGTCTCGACGATTAGCGGATCAAAGCTGCGCAGCGGCGCGTGTTTACGCACAAACAGGTGGGTTTCTGCGCCGAGGCCGTTAATCACGCCCGCCAGCTCAACGGCGATATAGCCTGCGCCAACCACCGCAACGCGCTTCGGCAGCGCCGGCAGTTCGAAGAAGCCGTCGGAATCAATACCGTACTCGACGCCCGGAATATTCGGATGGCTCGGACGACCGCCGGTGGCGATCAGGATGTGATCGGCGGTGATGGTTTCACCATTCACTTCAACGGTTTTCGCATCGACAAAGCGCGCGAAGCCCTTAATCACATCGACCTTGTTTTTGCCCAGCACGTTATCGTAAGAGGTGTGGATACGATCGATGTAGGCGCTACGGCTGGCGACCAGTTTGTCCCAGTCGAAGTTATTGATGGTGGCATCAAAACCGTAATCCGGGCCATACAGATGGATGGCTTCGCGGATCTGCGCCGCATGCCACATGACTTTCTTCGGCACGCAGCCAACGTTCACGCAGGTGCCGCCCAGGTCTTTGGCTTCAATCAGCGCGCACTTCTGTCCATACATTGCCGCACGGTTGATGGAGGCGATGCCGCCGCTGCCGCCGCCGATAGCGATGTAGTCATAATGTTTGGTCATGGCTCTGGTCCTTATTATTGAATGGCCGCGATTGTAGCGCGAGGCGTAAAAGGTTCCACCGATGGTTGCGATTACTCAGGCACGATCCAACTAACCGTTGCATGGCCGATGCCGCTTGGAACCAGCGTTTTATGCAGCCACGGCAGCACGTTGTTCATTTGCTGTTCCAGCTTCCACGGCGGGTTGATGACGATCATCCCGGAAGCGGTCATCCCGCGCTGGTCGCTGTCCGGGCGTACCGCCAGCTCGATTTGCAGAATTTTGCGAATGCCTGTGGCTTCTAACTCTTTGATCATGCGCTTAATCTGCGCCCGCAGGACGACCGGATACCACAGCGCGTAGGTGCCGGTGGCAAAGCGTTTGTAGCCCTCATGAATACCGGTGACTACCGCCTGGTAATCGCTTTTGATTTCGTAAGGCGGGTCGATAAGCACCAGCCCACGGCGGGAAACCGGCGGTAGCTTCGACTTTAACTGCTGGTAGCCATCGGCTTTTTCTACCCGGGCGCGGTCATCTTTCTGGAATTCAGAACGCAGCAACGGGAAATCGCTTGGGTGCAGCTCGGTCATCTGCAGGCTGTCCTGCTCGCGCAGAAGCTGGCGGGCAATCAGCGGCGAGCCGGGGTAGTAGCGCAGCTGGCCGCTGCGGTTGAAATGCTGCACGACGGAGATATACGGCTCCAGCTCGGCGGGCAGATCATCCTGCTGCCAGATACGGGCGATACCTTCGAGATATTCACCGGTACGCTCAGCGTGTTCGCTGCTCAGTTGATAACGGCCTGCACCGGCGTGAGTGTCCAGATAGAGAAACGGTTTTTCTTTCTCTTTCAGTGATTCAATGATCAGGCTCTGAACGGTGTGTTTGAGAACGTCGGCGTGGTTGCCTGCGTGAAAGCTGTGGCGATAACTGAGCATGGATGCGGTGATTCCGGGAAGTAAACAAGATAACCGGTAGTTTACCGCAGATCCGCCTGGATTACCGCCTCCGGCACCGTGCTGTTTCAAATGCGGTTAAAGCGTTGCAAAACATAACCGTGTCATAAAAACGTAAAACAGGGGCGCTAGCGTCGCATGCAGGCAAGGTAACTATTTGTATAAAGGGAAAATAATGAAACTGCAAATCACGCTTCTGGCATCGGCGCTCATCCTGGCGCTGCCGGTTCTGGCACAAGATGTCCCCCTGAATCAGGCGGCGGCGATGGCTAACGGCGTGACGCCAGCGGCTGCGAGTCCGGCATTCGACGCTGTGGAGAGCCAAAGCCTGGCCCAACTACGTAACGCGCTGAAAGGTGATGCATCAACCCTCACTCGTGACCAACTGGAGCACGCCAAACAGAATAAAACCCAGGCGGATAAAGCGTGGCTGAAGGCCAGCGGTTACGATTTCCAGGCTAAAGCCAACCAGCAGGCGGGTATTGAACTGCTCTCGGCGTTCAGCACGTTGCCGAAGGCGGTCATACAGCAAAACCTGGAAACGGTCACCGCGATTAACCGCGATGCCGTGCAGACCTCTCGCCACCAGGCGCTGGCGGATGCTGAGGGGATCAGCTATCTCTATTTCCTCAGCGATGCGATGGGACCGCGTTTGGGGAAAGCGTTTTTGACCGCCTACGATAAAGGCGAACTCAGTAAGGCAGCTGCGCTGATTAAAGCTTCCGAAGTGAGTACCAGCGCGGCAAAAAAGCACTTTAATAACCCGCGCCCGTTCCTGATTCAGGGGAACACCATCCATCTGGTGCCGGACGATGTGGTGGTAAAAGATAACAAACCGTATACCGCAGACGGCGGTTCGTTCCCGAGCGGACACACTAATACCGGCTATACCGACGCGCTACTGATGGCGGAAATGATCCCTGAGCGTTTTGATGCGCTGGTGACTCGCGGCGCTCGCTATGGCTACTCGCGAATTGTGCTGGGCGTGCATTATCCGCTGGACGTCATGGGCTCGCGGATGGTGGCGCAACGTAACGTTGCGCACTACCTGAATGACGCTAAGTATCGTGCGTTGTTCAATGAAGCGCGCGACCAGCTGCGCGCGGCGCTTGAGAAGGAGTGCGGTATGACGTTGGCGGAATGCGCGAAGGTGCCTGCGAAGGATGACCCGTATCGCGACCCGGCAATGCGTGAGTTTTATCGCTTCACCATGACCTACAGCCTGCCGCAGCAGAAAGGCGAAAAACAGGGTCTGAAGGTGCCAGAAGGGGCTGAAGTGTTACTGGAAGCGGCGCTGCCGAATTTGTCCGCCGCGCAGCGCCGAGCGTTGATGGTTAAAACGGCTCTTCCTGCAGGGTATCCGCTGTCGGGTGAGACCGGTGACCAGCAGTTCTGGCAGCGGCTGAATCTGCCAGCGGCATACCAGATGGCGGCTAAGGCTCATTAAAAATAACGGGGCGGCGGCTTGCGTCTACAAAACCGCTGAATAGCGTACCCGGAGGCGGTGCTGGCGCACCTGTCCGGGCTACCGGCCCGCAGACGGCGGTGAATCCGTAGCTCGGGAAGCCGCAGCGCCACCGGGAAGAAGCAAGAGCAGGTTGTCAGATTTAGCTCTCTTTCGTCGGTTTTACCGCAGGCAGGGCGCGAGTCATCGGTACCGGTAGCCATGCGCGAATCAATAGCCCGCCGCGTTCGCTGGAACCTAGCTCCAGCTTGCCGTTGTGGTTATCGATAATACGCTGAACGATAGCCAGCCCAAGACCGGTTCCGCTGATCGTACGGGCGCTATCGCCGCGTACAAACGGCTGGAAAAGATGCTCACGCTGCTCCGGTTTAATTCCCGGACCATCGTCTTCGACCTGGAACCAGGCCCGATTTCCTTCACTGCCGCTGCTGACTTTAATCCAGCCATTGCCGTAGCGGGCGGCGTTGACCACCATATTGGCTAGCGCGCGCTTAATGGACAGCGGATGAATGCGCAGCGGGATCTCTCCGTCCTGCAAATCGGTAGCAATTTCCCGCTCGTACCCGCTCTCTGCGGCGATAACTTCGCCGAGCACTGCGTTAAGATCCACCAGCTCCATCGGCATCTCCTGGCCGGTGCGCAGGTAGTCGATAAACTGCTCGATAATGGCGTTGCACTCTTCGATGTCTTTATTAATCGACTCGGCGAGGTAGCCGTCCTCTTCGCTCATCATCTCCGTTGCCAGACGAATACGCGTTAGCGGAGTACGCAAATCGTGGCTTACCCCGGCCATCAGCAGCGTACGATCGTCCGCCAGCTGCTTCACGCCTGCCGCCATATGGTTAAACGCGCGGGTTACCGAACGTACTTCCGATGCGCCGTATTCGCGCAGCGGTGGAGGAATAATGCCCCGCCCGACCTGAAGCGCCGCGTGCTCCAGGTCGACCAGTGGTCGGTTCTGAATGCGAATAAAGAGCCAGGCGCCGCCGATGGCCAGCAGCATAATCGCCAGGGTGTAGCGGAACAGCGGCGAAAAATCGCCCTGATGGATTTCAGTCAGCGGTACGCGCACCCAGATATTGGGGGAGAGCCAGGTTTTCAGCCACACCACGGGGGAGCTTTTGTTGACCTCTACCCGCACTTCGGTGGGCCCGCCGAGCTGGTGCGCCATCTGCTGACTTAAGAATTCATAATGCTGCGCCCAGCGCAGGCCTGCGTCTTCCGCCGCTTCGTTGGAATAGAGCGAAATGCCCAGCTCGCGATAAATTTCGCGGCGAAACGCCGGTGGCACCACCAGCTGGGTGCCGTCTTCCAGCTGCAGTTTATCGGTCATCAGCATACGAACTTCGTAGGCCAGAACTTTATTAAACTGCTGAAGACTTGGCAGGATCGCGAAATTCAGCACCACTAAATAGGTCGTCACCAGGCTGGCGAACAGCAGGGTGACGATCAGTAACAGGGTGCGGGCAAACGAGCTTCGCGGCGAAAAACGCACGCGTTTCATGCCTTAGAACCGTCCGGGACGAAGACGTAGCCCAGACCCCAAACGGTCTGGATATAGCGCGGATGCGCCGGATCTTCTTCCACCATACGGCGCAGGCGGGAGATTTGAACGTCGATGGAGCGCTCCATTGCCGAATATTCACGGCCGCGGGCGAGGTTCATCAGCTTATCGCGGGACAGCGGTTCACGCGGGTGACTCACCAGCGCTTTCAGTACCGCAAATTCACCGCTGGTCAGCGGCATTGGCTCATCTTCACGGAACATCTCGCGAGTACCGAGGTTCAGTTTGAATTTACCAAAGGCGATAACCGCTTCTTCCTGCGAAGGCGCGCCCGGCAATTCATTGGCCTGACGGCGCAGCACGGCGCGGATACGGGCCAGCAGTTCACGCGGGTTGAACGGTTTCGGGATGTAGTCGTCGGCGCCGATTTCCAGGCCTACGATACGGTCAACCTCTTCCCCTTTCGCCGTTACCATGATGATCGGCATCGGGTTGCTCTGACTGCGCAGGCGGCGGCAGATGGACAGGCCATCTTCGCCAGGCAGCATGAGATCCAGCACCATCAGGTGGAAGGATTCACGAGTCAGCAGCCTGTCCATCTGTTCAGCGTTCGCCACGCTTCGAACCTGGAAGCCCTGCTCGGTCAGATAACGTTCGAGTAGCGCACGCAGGCGCATGTCGTCATCGACAACCAGAATCTTATAATTCTCTTGCATTGTTTATACTCCCAAAGGTTCACTGCAATTGTCAGTGCGTATTCTCAAAAAAGCCCGGGTCGCTCACCAGCGAAATCTGGTATATATTCCAGGCTAAATTGTTACAAAGCATATTTAACAGCAGCTTAAGTATACATTTAAGCATAAGACACATTATTTATCCTGTTGGTATTATTACGTGCGACGAATTGTGCGCAGCATTGCACAAAGATCTGCAATCAGGAGCCGGAATCTTCGATGAAAACGCCGCTGATCACCCGTGAAGGGTATGAAAAACTAAAAAAAGAGATGGATTACCTGTGGCGCGAAGAGCGCCCGGAAGTCACGAAGAAAGTGACCTGGGCTGCAAGCCTCGGCGACCGCAGCGAAAACGCCGATTATCAGTACAACAAAAAACGCCTGCGCGAAATCGACCGCCGGGTGCGCTACCTGACCAAATGCCTTGAGCATCTGAAAATCGTTGATTACTCCCCGCAGCAGGAAGGCAAAGTGTTCTTCGGCGCGTGGGTGGAGATTGAAAACGATGATGGTGATACCAAGCGCTTTCGCATCGTCGGCTACGATGAAATCTTCGGGCGCAACGACTACATCTCTATCGACTCGCCCATGGCGCGCGCGCTGCTGAAAAAAGAGGTCGGCGACCTGGCTATCGTTAACACACCTGCGGGGGAAGCCGCCTGGTATGTGAATGAGATTGAATACATGAAATAAGCCTGGAACATTCCGAGAGGCTTTGGTCGTGGCTGGCATTTTACCGTGCCAGTCCGTATAACTATCCCCCTGATTTTTGATCCTAAAGATGAACTAAACCGATGATGAATGATTCGCTCTGCCGCATTATTGCGGGTGAACTTCAGGCCAGGGCTGAACAGGTAGAAGCTGCCGTTCGCCTGCTTGATGAAGGGAACACCGTGCCGTTTATCGCACGCTATCGTAAAGAAGTCACCGGCGGTCTGGATGACACGCAGTTGCGTAATCTGGAAACCCGCCTGGGTTATCTGCGTGAACTCGAAGATCGCCGCCAGGCAATTCTTAAGTCCATCGGCGAGCAGGGCAAACTGACCGAGGCGCTGGAAAAAGCCATCAACGGGACGTTGAGTAAGACCGAGCTCGAAGACCTCTATCTGCCGTATAAACCGAAGCGCCGCACCCGCGGGCAAATCGCCATTGAAGCGGGGCTGGAGCCGCTGGCCGAGCTGCTGTGGAACGAGCCGTCCCACGATCCGGAAACCGAAGCCGCTAAATATATCGACGCTGATAAAGGCGTTGCGGATAGCAAAGCCGCGCTCGACGGTGCACGCTATATCCTGATGGAACGCTTCGCTGAAGACGCCAGCCTGCTGGCAAAAGTGCGTGACTATCTGTGGAAAAATGCGCATCTGGTCGCGACCGTTGTTAGCGGCAAAGAAGAGGAAGGGGCGAAATTCCGCGACTACTTCGATCACCACGAACCGATCTCTACCGTGCCGTCGCACCGCGCGTTGGCGATGTTCCGCGGCCGCAACGAAGGCGTACTGCAGCTCTCTTTAAACGCCGACCCGCAGTTCGATGAGCCGCCGAAAGAGAGCCACGGCGAGCAAATTATTATCGACCACCTCGGCCTGCGCTTGAATAACGCTCCGGCAGACAGCTGGCGTAAAGGCGTTGTGAGCTGGACATGGCGTATCAAGGTGCTGATGCACCTCGAAACCGAGCTGATGGGCACCGTGCGCGAGCGCGCCGAAGACGAAGCCATTAACGTTTTCGCTCGCAACCTGCATGACCTGCTGATGGCCGCTCCGGCCGGGCTACGCGCGACGATGGGCCTCGATCCGGGTCTGCGTACCGGGGTGAAAGTTGCCGTCGTTGACGGTACCGGCAAACTGGTCGCCACCGATACCATTTACCCGCATACCGGGCAGGCCGCAAAAGCCGCAGTGGCGGTGGCTGCGCTGTGTGAAAAATACAACGTTGAGCTGGTGGCTATCGGCAACGGTACCGCTTCGCGTGAAACCGAGCGTTTCTTCCTCGATGTACAGAAACAGTTCCCGAAAGTCACCGCGCAGAAGGTGATTGTCAGCGAAGCGGGCGCGTCCGTTTATTCCGCCTCCGAACTGGCGGCGCTGGAGTTTCCGGACCTCGATGTTTCCCTGCGCGGCGCGGTCTCTATCGCGCGTCGTCTCCAGGATCCGCTGGCCGAGCTGGTAAAAATCGATCCGAAATCTATCGGCGTTGGCCAGTATCAGCACGATGTCAGCCAGACCCAACTGGCGCGTAAGCTGGACGCGGTAGTGGAAGACTGCGTGAACGCCGTTGGCGTCGATCTGAACACGGCTTCCGTTCCGCTGCTCACCCGGGTTGCCGGTCTGACCCGCATGATGGCGCAGAATATCGTCTCCTGGCGCGATGAGAACGGCCAGTTCCAGAACCGCCAGCAGCTGCTGAAAGTCAGCCGTCTGGGGCCAAAAGCCTTCGAACAGTGCGCGGGCTTCCTGCGTATCAACCACGGCGACAACCCGCTGGACGCCTCAACGGTGCACCCGGAAGCGTATCCTGTGGTGGAACGCATTCTGGCGGCGACTCAGCAGGCGTTGAAAGATCTGATGGGCAACAGCAGCGAGTTGCGAAACCTGAAAGCCGTCGATTTCACCGATGATAAATTTGGCGTGCCGACGGTTTCCGACATCATCAAAGAGCTGGAAAAACCGGGCCGCGATCCGCGTCCTGAGTTCAAAACCGCCCAGTTCGCCGACGGCGTGGAGACCATGAACGATCTGCTGCCAGGAATGATCCTCGAAGGCGCGGTTACCAACGTCACCAACTTCGGCGCCTTTGTTGATATTGGCGTTCACCAGGACGGCCTGGTGCACATCTCTTCTCTGTCGAATAAGTTCGTTGAAGACCCGCACACGGTAGTCAAAGCGGGCGATATCGTGAAGGTCAAAGTGATGGAAGTTGACATGCCGCGTAAGCGCATCGCGCTGACTATGCGCCTGGACGAACAGCCTGGCGATAGCAACGCGCGCCGGGGCGGTGGCGGTAACGATCGCCCTCAGGGCAATCGCCCGGCGGCGAAAGCGGCTAAACCTCGCGGTCGTGACGCACAGCCTGCGGGCAACAGCGCGATGATGGACGCGCTGGCGGCGGCAATGGGTAAAAAACGCTAATTTCTTTCCGGCCCCTCTTACCTGAGGGGCTGCTTCTCTTCAGACATTCGCCATATTGCGCAAACAATCATCAGTATTTTCTCATAATCTCTTAATAAGCGCGAATTAGGCCCAGTGAGATTATTATTTTCATTTCGTTAACCAACGAAACCTTAATTAAACATTAAGTAATTAAGAATAATTATTATCTCTGCGGCTGTTACAAAATAGAGTTTGCTCAACATCAACAAAAGCTCAATTTTCTGTTTAAAAAAAGATTCGACCGCATTATATGTATTGATGATAAAAACTATTCTCATTATCATTATTCTCAGTGAGTATTTATTATTCTTCGTTGGCTATGGTCCCTGGCGCGGCATCTGCCGTGCATACGGAAAATTCTCTTTCGGTTAGCGATATACAAGTAGGTCCTATGCAATTCACTCCTGATAGTACGTGGAAAATCACTGGTTTTTCCCGCGATATTAGTCCGGCGTATCGGCAGAAGCTGCTTTCCCTTGGTATGCTGCCGGGTTCTTCATTTAATGTGGTTCGCGTGGCGCCGCTTGGCGACCCTATTCATATTGAAACCCGACGCGTTAGCCTGGTATTACGTAAAAAGGACCTTGCGTTAATTGAGCTGGAAGTGGTTGCACAATAATGCCTGACCGGCACTAAGAGCATGAATATGAAAAAATTAACCATTGGTTTAATTGGTAATCCTAATTCCGGTAAGACAACGTTATTCAACCAGCTCACCGGTGCGCGCCAGCGCGTCGGGAACTGGGCGGGGGTGACCGTTGAGCGTAAAGAGGGTGGTTTCAACACCACCGATCATCAGGTCACGCTGGTTGACCTTCCCGGCACCTATTCACTGACCACCATTTCCTCGCAAACGTCGCTGGATGAGCAGATTGCCTGCCACTATATTCTCAGCGGCGATGCTGACATGCTGATTAACGTGGTCGACGCATCCAATCTGGAGCGTAACCTCTATCTGACTCTGCAATTGCTGGAGTTAGGCATTCCCTGCGTGGTCGCGCTGAATATGCTCGATATTGCGGAAAAGCAGAAAATCCGCATTGATGTCGATGCTCTGGCTGCTCGCCTCGGGTGCCCGGTGATCCCGCTGGTTTCCACGCGCGGTCGTGGTATCGAAGCCTTAAAAATGGCTATCGACCGCCATCAGCAGAACCAGTCCATCGAACTGGTGCACTATCCGCAGCCGTTGCTGCGCGAAGCGGACAAGCTGGCGCAGGTTATGGCCGCGGATATCCCGCAGCGCCAGCGTCATTGGTTGGGAATGCAGATGCTGGAGGGGGACATTTATAGTCGCGCCTACGCCGGCGATGCTGCCGACAAACTTGATATAGCCCTGGCGCATCTGAGCGAAGAGCTGGACGACCCGGCGCTGCATATCGCCGATGCCCGTTATCAAAGCATTGCTGCGATTTGCGATGCCGTCAGCAATACCCTGACCGCCGAGCCCAGCCGTTTTACCGCAGCGATGGATAAAGTGATTCTCAACCGTTTCCTCGGGCTGCCGGTGTTCCTGTTCGTCATGTATCTGATGTTCTTACTGGCGATCAACATCGGCGGCGCGCTGCAGCCTATCTTTGACGCCGGTTCCGTCGCTATCTTTATCCACGGCATTCAGTGGATTGGCTATACGCTGCATTTCCCGGACTGGTTGACGGTTTTCCTCGCTCAGGGGATTGGCGGCGGTATCAATACCGTGCTGCCGCTGGTACCGCAGATCGGTATGATGTACCTGTTCCTCTCTTTCCTTGAAGACTCCGGCTATATGGCGCGGGCGGCGTTTGTGATGGACCGCCTGATGCAGGCGCTGGGCCTGCCGGGGAAATCCTTCGTGCCGCTCATCGTCGGGTTCGGCTGCAACGTACCGTCGGTGATGGGGGCGCGTACTCTTGATGCCCCTCGCGAACGCCTGATGACCATCATGATGGCGCCGTTTATGTCCTGCGGCGCGCGGCTGGCGATCTTTGCCGTCTTTGCTGCTGCCTTCTTCGGCCAGAACGGCGCACTGGCAGTCTTTTCACTGTATGTGTTGGGGATTGTGATGGCGATTGCGACCGGCCTGATGCTGAAATACACCATTATGCGCGGCGAAGCTTCGCCGTTTGTGATGGAGCTGCCGGTGTATCACGTTCCTCACGTAAAGAGCCTGGTTATCCAGACCTGGCAGCGCCTGAAAGGCTTTGTACTGCGGGCGGGTAAAGTTATCGTCATCGTCAGCATCTTCCTCAGTGCGCTGAACAGCTTCTCGCTGAGCGGTAAGATCGTCGATAACATCAACGACTCGGCGCTGGCATCGGTTAGCCGCGTGATTACTCCAGTATTTAAGCCGATTGGCGTACATGAAGATAACTGGCAGGCGACCGTTGGCCTGTTTACCGGCGCGATGGCGAAGGAAGTGGTGGTCGGTACGCTGAACACGCTCTACACCGCCGAAGATATTCAGAATGAAGAGTTTAATCCGCAGGCGTTTAACCTTGGTGATGAACTGCTGGCGGCGGTGGATGAAACCTGGCAGAGCCTGAAAGACACCTTCAGCCTGAGCGTACTGGCGAACCCCATTGAGGCCAGCAAAGGCGATGGTGAAATGGAAACCGGCGCGATGGGCGTGATGGGCAGTAAATTCGGCAGCGCCGCTGCGGCGTACAGCTACCTGATTTTCGTTCTGCTCTATATTCCCTGCATTTCGGTCATGGGGGCGATTGCCCGCGAGTCGAGCCGCGGCTGGATGTCTTTCTCTATTCTGTGGGGCCTGAATATCGCCTATTCGCTCTCTACGCTGTACTACCAGACCGTCAGCTTCAGTCAGCATCCGCGCTATAGCCTGGTGTGCATTCTGGCAGTGGTGCTGTTTAATCTCGTGGTCTTTGGTCTGCTGCGCAGAGCGCGTAGCCGGGTGGACGTCTCGCTGCTGGCGACGCGCAAAACGCCGTCGTCCTGCTGTCAGAGTCCAGCTGGCGATTGCCACTAAGGAGCGATGATGGCGTCGTTAATTGAAGTTCGCGATATGCTGGCCCTGCAGGGGAGGATGGAGGCAACGCAGCTAAGCGCTCGTCTGCATACACCGCAGCCGCTGATCGACGCCATGTTGAGCCGCCTGGAAGCGATGGGTAAAGCGGTAAAAGTGACCGAAGATGCCGATGGCTGTCTTTCCGGCAGTTGCAAAAGCTGCCCGGAAGGCAAAGCCTGCCTGCGGGAGTGGTGGTCGCTGCGCTGAGAAGTATCCCTGCGCTTTTCCCGGAGGCGATGCTGCGCATCTGTCCGGGCTACGAGTTTGTGCGGTTTTAGGTCTGGTAGCCCGGACAGGCGCAACGCGCCGCCTCCGGGCCCTGGGCTGCAAGCGGGTCCTGAGACCCGCTTTCTGGCTTATTTGTAGACGTCCGCGTTAGCGTGAACCGTTTTTTCGTTCTTCTCGCCCGCAATCACCACAAAATAGGTGCCGCCCAGCTCATCTGCTTTTTTCGACAGATCGCGCTTCGCATCCATCGGTGAAGTCGTTCTTGAGGTGGTAATGGAACCGATTTTGGTCAGGTTCATCTTAGCCACTTCATCTTTTTGAATTTCCTTGGCGGCGAATGCGCCGAAGGACAGGGAGCCAATCACCAGAGATGCAACAATTCCTGTAACAAGTTTCATAGCCTCTACTCTCCATTAGGTTGTTTTTTTAGGTCGCGGGGAGACGTGAAATAGTCAACCACCGCAACAACCTAAGTATTGCTGCACCCTGCGTTTTTACCATGTCCCGCTAAAAATATTTACTGACCTGAGCCTTCAGCTCTACCAGCGGTGCGCAAAACGCCTGCGGATGAGAAATAAACGGCGCATGGGCGGCTTTATCGAAGACGATTGACTCACTATCAGGCCACAGGGCGTCGAGAACCGGGATGATTTTCCGCGGCACCAGACCGTCCAGCCGACCATAGATACGCAAAAAAGGCATATTGAGGGTGGTTAACGGCTGGCGTAAATCAGCGGTTTTAAGGATTTCCAGCCCGCCGTTTAAGACTTCCGGCGATGGTATCGGTAGCGACAGCACCGTGCTTTTCAGCGTTCTGGCATCCTGACGCGCGCTCTCGGTTCCCATGGTTTGCAGCGCCAGAAAGCGCTCGACGGTGCGTTGAAAATCTTCGCTCAGTTGCTGCTGGAATCCGCTCAGCACCTCGGGCTTGATGCCGGGCCAGCTGTCGTGAGCGCTAAAACAGGGGGAAGAGGCGACGGTGACCAGCGCCTGAACGCGTTCGGGGTGAGTTAATGCTATCTGGCTTGCCACCAGCCCGCCAAGGCTCCAGCCGAGCCAGATTGCCCGCTCCGGGGCGTTATCCAGCACCAACTGCGCCATCTCTTCCAGCGACAGAGCGCCAAAGCCGCCGCTGCGGCCATAGCCCGGCAGGTCGACGAGGTGCAGTGTAAAATGCGAGGCCAGTTCCGGCGTGATGCAATCCCACACTTGGGCATTCAGCCCCCATCCGTGCAGCAGCACAAGATGACAATTTCCTTCGCCCATGGTCTGCCACCAGATCTCTTTCATCAGCTACTGTTCTCTTTCCACCAATATGAGGGGAAATATGCTAACAGCACACAGCTTATGCTGGCTATGCCAAATGCCGCTGGCCATTGCCCGCTGGGGGATCTGCTCGCGATGCGCGTCGGCGCTGCTGGCGTCCGTACCGCTTTGCCCGCAGTGTGGTCTGCCCGCACAGGCAAGCCTGTTGCCCTGCGGGCGGTGCCTGCAAAAACCGCCGCCGTGGCAGCGGCTGGTGGCGGTGAATGATTATCGACCGCCGCTGAGCGGCCTGATTCATCAGCTGAAATTCAATAAGCGGCCTGAGCTGGCTCCGGCGCTGGCGCGTTTACTGCTGTTGCGTATATACCAGAGCCGGGAGCTTCCTCGTCCGGATCGGATTATTAGCGTACCTCTCTGGCAGCGCCGCCAGTGGAAGAGGGGGTTTAATCAGAGCGACCTGCTGTGCCGTCCGTTGGCCCGCTGGATGGGCTGTGACTGGCGCAGCAATGCGTTGACCCGACTGCGTCGTACCGCCACCCAGCACCAGCTCAGCGCCAGATTGCGCAAACAGAACCTGAAAAACGCCTTCCGGCTTGAATTGTCGGTACAAGGCCACCATATCGCCATTGTGGATGATGTCGTCACAACCGGAAGCACCGTCGCCGAGCTATCCCGCCTGCTTTTGCGAAACGGTGCCGCGACGGTTCAGGTATGGTGTATATGCCGTACCTTGTAGACCCCTGCTGATGGGCGTATTATAACCCAGTAAAATAGTCAACTATTAGGCCAACGCTATGATCCGTATTTCCGATGCTGCACAAGCGCACTTTGCCAAACTGCTGGCAAATCAGGAAGAAGGGACACAAATTCGCGTATTTGTGATCAATCCCGGCACCCCAAACGCCGAGTGCGGTGTTTCCTACTGTCCACCGGATGCGGTGGAGGATTCCGATACTGCGCTGAAGTTTGAGCAACTCACCGCTTATGTCGATGAACTTAGCGCGCCGTACCTGGAAGACGCTGAAATCGATTTTGTTACCGACCAGTTAGGCTCTCAGCTGACGCTGAAAGCGCCAAATGCCAAGATGCGCAAAGTTTCTGACGACGCGCCGCTGATGGAGCGCGTCGAATATTTGCTGCAATCGCAGATTAACCCGCAGCTGGCCGGTCATGGCGGTCGGGTTTCGCTGATGGAAATCACCGAAGATGGCCTGGCGATTCTGCAGTTTGGCGGCGGCTGTAACGGCTGCTCTATGGTCGATGTTACCCTGAAAGAGGGGATCGAAAAGCAGTTGCTGAACGAATTCCCTGAACTGAAAGGCGTTCGCGATCTGACCGAACACCAGCGCGGCGAACACTCCTACTACTAGTTCTCCTCCGCCCGGCAGCCGTATCGCTGTCGGGCCGCTCTTCTTATGTTACCGCACAAAATTCCCCGCAAAGCAACCCGGCAAAAACCCGGGAAAGAGTATGACTTAAGTCTCATATTTGAAATTTCCTCTCTTAAGGATATTCTCAATCACGGCATGTTACCCGTATCATTCATGTCAGACGCCACAGACAAAAAAATAGCCAGCTATCCTTTCTCTGGGTAAGGATAAAGCCAGCTTCTACGGCGTCAGACATTTTTTGTTCCGGTCGGAACGGATGAAGTCAATGTTGAAACTATGACGTTACCCATAACAAATTAAGGCCAGGTAAATCATGCCATTAGTCATCGTTGCTATCGGGGTTGCCCTGTTATTGTTGCTGATGATCCGTTTCAAGCTGAACGGGTTCATCGCTCTGGTTCTGGTGGCACTTGCCGTCGGGCTTATGCAGGGCATGCCTCTGGATAAAGTTATCGTATCCATCAAAAACGGCGTAGGGGGAACCCTCGGCAGCCTCGCGCTGATCATGGGCTTCGGCGCCATGCTCGGTAAAATGCTGGCGGACTGCGGCGGCGCGCAGCGCATTGCCACCACGCTGATTGCCAAATTTGGTAAAAAACATATTCAATGGGCGGTTGTGCTGACAGGTTTTACCGTCGGCTTTGCCCTGTTCTATGAAGTGGGCTTCGTACTGATGCTGCCGCTGGTGTTTACCATTGCCGCATCCGCTGGTATCCCGCTGCTCTACATTGGCGTACCGATGGCGGCTGCGCTCTCCGTGACGCACGGCTTCCTGCCTCCGCACCCGGGACCGACGGCGATTGCCACTATTTTCCATGCCGACATGGGTAAAACCCTGCTGTTCGGTACCATTTTGGCGATCCCGACGGTCATTCTGGCAGGTCCGGTTTACGCGCGTTTCCTGAAAGGCATCGATAAGCCGATTCCGGAAGGGCTGCATAACCCGAAAACGTTCACTGAAGAAGAGATGCCGGGCTTTGGCGTCAGCGTCTGGACCTCTCTGGTACCGGTTATTCTGATGGCGATGCGCGCTGTGGCTGAGATGGTTCTGCCGAAAGGCCACGCCTTCCTGCCGGTGGCGGAATTCTTCGGCGACCCGGTGATGGCGACGCTGATTGCGGTGCTGATTGCGCTGTTCACTTTCGGTCTCAATCGCGGTCGTTCAATGGAGCAGATTAACGATACGCTGACCTCTTCAATCAAAATTATCGCCATGATGCTGCTGATCATCGGCGGCGGCGGTGCCTTTAAGCAGGTATTGGTTGATAGCGGCATGGACAAATACATTGCTTCTATCATGCATGAATCCAACATGTCTCCGCTGTTTATGGCGTGGTCGATTGCTGCGGTACTGCGTATCGCGCTGGGTTCGGCGACCGTTGCGGCTATCACCGCAGGCGGTATCGCTGCGCCGCTGATCGCCACCACCGGCGTGAGCCCGGAACTGATGGTTATCGCCGTTGGCTCCGGTAGCGTTATCTTCTCTCACGTTAACGATCCGGGTTTCTGGCTGTTTAAAGAGTACTTCAACCTGACCATCGGTGAGACCATCAAGTCGTGGTCGATGCTGGAAACCATTATCTCAGTGTGCGGTCTGATTGGCTGCCTGCTGCTGGGGATGGTGGTATAAACGAGTCATCAGCATAAAATGAGCCGGGTAGCCGCAATGCTAACCCGGCTTTTTTATGCGCAATAACCACAATGGTCAGGCTTATCGCAGTAATACCCGGTTCTGCACCGTGCCTGACATTGAAATTCACCCAACTATCCCCCATTCTAGATCTCATGCTACAGCGCCGGACGCGCGCTTCATTTACCCTTTTCAACAGGACTGCGCAATATGACCAATCCATTACTGACGCCTTTTTTATTGCCGCCATTTTCTGCAATCAAACCCGAGCACGTGGTCCCTGCGGTCACCAAAGCGCTGGATGATTGCCGGGCGGCTGTAGAGAGCGCGGTGGCGCAAGGGGCGCCGTACACTTGGGAAAATCTTTGCCAGCCGCTGGCGGAAGTTGACGACGTGCTGGGGCGTATCTTTTCGCCGGTCAGCCATCTGAATTCGGTCAAAAATAGCCCGGAACTGCGCGAAGCCTACGAGCAAACCCTGCCGCTCCTCTCTGAATACAGTACTTGGGTTGGGCAGCATGAAGGTCTGTATAAAGCCTACCGTGACCTGCGCGACGGCGATCATTACGCCACTCTGAATACCGCGCAGAAAAAAGCGGTGGATAACGCGCTGCGTGATTTTGAACTCTCCGGTATTGGTCTGGAGAAAGAGCAGCAGAAACGCTATGGCGAAATCGCCGCGCGCCTGTCCGAGTTGGGCAATCAGTACAGCAACAATGTGCTCGACGCGACCATGGGCTGGACGAAGCTGATTACCGATGAAGCCGAACTTTCCGGGATGCCGGAAAGCGCGCTGGCCGCCGCCAAGGCCCAGGCTGAAGCCAAAGAGCAGGAAGGCTATCTGCTAACCCTGGATATCCCGAGCTATCTGCCGGTGATGACTTATTGCGACAATCAAGCGCTGCGTGAAGAGCTGTATCGCGCTTACTCTACCCGCGCCTCTGACCAGGGGCCGAATGCTGGTAAATGGGATAACAGCCCGGTGATGGCGGAAATTCTCGCGCTGCGCCATGAGCTGGCACAGCTGCTGGGATTCGATAGCTATGCCGATAAATCACTCGCGACCAAAATGGCGGAAAACCCGCAGCAGGTACTCGACTTCCTGACCGACCTGGCTAAACGCGCCCGTCCGCAGGGTGAGAAAGAGCTGGCCCAGCTGCGCGCCTTCGCCAAAGCTGAATTTGGCGTTGACGAACTGCAGCCGTGGGATATCGCATACTATAGCGAAAAACAGAAACAGCATCTGTACAGCATCAGCGACGAGCAGCTGCGTCCGTATTTCCCGGAAAACAAAGCCGTTAACGGACTGTTCGAGGTGGTTAAGCGCATTTACGGCATTACCGCTAAAGAGCGTACCGATGTTGATGTCTGGCATCCGGAAGTACGTTTCTTTGAACTGTACGATGAAAACAATGAGCTGCGCGGTAGCTTCTACCTCGATCTCTATGCCCGCGAACACAAACGCGGCGGGGCATGGATGGACGACTGCGTCGGCCAGATGCGCAAGCTCGATGGTTCGCTGCAAAAGCCGGTTGCTTATCTGACCTGTAACTTCAACCGTCCGGTGAACGGCAAACCGGCGCTGTTTACCCACGATGAAGTGATCACCTTGTTTCACGAGTTCGGCCACGGTCTGCACCATATGCTGACCCGTGTCGATACTGCCGGCGTTTCCGGCATTAGTGGGGTACCGTGGGATGCGGTCGAGCTGCCGAGCCAGTTTATGGAAAACTGGTGCTGGGAGCCGGAAGCGCTGGCATTTATCTCCGGTCACTATGAAACCGGCGAACCGCTGCCAAAAGAGCTGCTGGAGAAAATGCTGGCGGCGAAAAATTACCAGGCGGCGATGTTTATCCTGCGCCAGCTGGAGTTTGGCCTGTTCGACTTCCGCCTGCATGCGGAATTCAGCCCGCAGCAGGGGGCTAAAATCCTCGAAACGCTGGCAGAAATTAAACAGCAGGTCGCGTTGATTCCTGGGCCATCGTGGGGACGTTTCCCACATGCTTTCAGCCACATTTTTGCCGGTGGCTATGCGGCGGGTTACTACAGCTATCTGTGGGCCGACGTGCTGGCGGCGGACGCCTTCTCACGTTTCGAAGAGGAAGGGATCTTCAACCGCGAAACCGGTCAGTCGTTCCTCGACAATATTCTTAGCCGCGGTGGTTCCGAAGAGCCAATGGTGCTGTTCAAACGCTTCCGTGGTCGCGAACCGCAGCTGGACGCGATGCTTGAGCATTACGGGATCAAAGGCTGATTGAGTGAAGATCTGCTTAATTGATGAAACGGGCGCCGGAGACGGCGCCTTATCTGTTCTTGCTGTCCGCTGGGGGCTGGAACACGATGAAGACAACCTGATGGCGCTGGTGATGACGACAGCACATCTGGAACTGCGCAAGCGCGATGAGCCGAAGCTTGGCGGCATCTTCGTCGATTTTGTCGGTGGGGCGATGGCCCATCGACGCAAGTTCGGCGGTGGACGCGGCGAAGCGGTAGCGAAGGCGGTCGGCATTAAAGGCGATTACCTGCCGGATGTGGTCGATGCGACTGCCGGACTGGGGCGCGATGCGTTTGTGCTGGCCTCTGTGGGTTGTTGGGTGCGGATGCTGGAACGCAATCCGGTGGTTGCCGCGCTGCTCGATGATGGCCTGACGCGCGGCTATGCTGATGCGGAAATCGGTCCATGGTTGCAGGAGCGGCTACAGCTAATTCACGCCTCCAGCCTGACGGCGCTGACCGATATCAGCCCGCGTCCGCAGGTGGTGTACCTCGATCCGATGTTCCCGCATAAGCAAAAAAGCGCGTTAGTGAAAAAAGAGATGCGGGTGTTTCAGTCGCTGGTGGGGCCGGATTTAGACGCTGATGGCCTACTGGAACCCGCGCGTCAGCTAGCGACCAAACGCGTAGTGGTCAAACGACCGGACTATGCACCGCCGCTGGCGGATATGGAGACGCCGAACGCGGTGGCCACCAAAGGCCACCGGTTTGATATTTATGCGGGGACGGCAGCGTAACTTCCCCTCACCCTAACCATCGCCCCTTTGGGGAGAGGGCCGGGGTGAGGGGGTTGCACAATTTTAAACAAACGGAGCCAGCGGGTCGGCAATCTCGAACGCCACCGCTTTATCGGCTTTTGGCGGATAAATCAGTTCGCTGACGATCGACATCTTCAATTTCTTCGCCTCTTCTCGGGTCAGCTTCACCTGCTGATCCCAGCCTTCGGTATAGACCGCGCCCCAGGCGCCCAGATCCAGACAGGTGACGTACATCTCCTGACGATACGGCAGCGGTTCAACGTTCAGCAGGCTTGCTGCCACATTGTTACCAGCAAATTTACCCAGCAGGATGGCGTGCTGACAGGTCATCAGCGCGTGATTGCCCTTATCATCGGTGGCGGCGTAAGCCACGTCGCCGGTGGCATAAATGTCTTCATGACCGACCACCTGAAGATTTGCATTTACATGCAGACGGCCCTGACGGTCGCGCGGCGCATCAATCTGTGCGGTCAGACCGTTAGCCTGAACGCCAACGGTCCATATGACCGTCTGTGATGCAATTGTCTGACCATCTTTCAGCGTCACGCCAGAGGCACCCACGCTCTCAACTTCGGAATTGACCATCCATTCTACGTTCAGCTCAGTGGAGGCCTCAGCAATTACATCGCGCAATTCCTGGCTCCAGCGAGCGCCCGGCTGCGCACCACGTTCAACTACGACAACTCTGGTCTTAGCATCAGCGCCGAGGATGTCACGCAGACGACCCGGTAACTCCAGCGCCATCTCAATGCCGGTGAAGCCGCCACCGCAGACGACAACGGTATTACGCGCCTTGCTCTCTGGCTGCTTAGCCAGGTCTTGCAGATGCTGCTCCAGCACGGCAGCGCTCTCAAGCTGATCGAGGTCGAAGGCATGCTCTGCGGCACCGGCGACCATACTGCGATTCACCTGGCTGCCGCTGGCCAGAACCAGACGGTCATAGCGATGCAGGCGCGTTTCACCGTGGGTATCTTTCCAGCTCACCTCTTTGGAGGCCGGAAGGATTTTCTCAACCGTGCCGCGCAGGAAGGTAACACCGGTGACGTCGAACAGCGGTTGCAGTGGCGCAACCAGCGTCTGAACGGCGCTTTCATAAAAACGTGGGCGCACACGCAGTTCAGGCTGTGGTGCAATCACTGTAATATCAATGTCCTGCTGATTTTTATCTGCCAGACGCGCGGCGCTCAGCGCTGCCCACATACCGGCAAAACCGGCCCCGACGATCAGAATTTGTTTACGCATCTTTGCTGCTCTCGCTGTTCACTATGATTTATTTACTAGGATTATATTGATCGTAGTTATTGGGCGCAATGCTATTGATGTAATGAACAAGATGAGCTTTTGTTTTTACCTATCATCTAATTGATAATTAATAAATTAAATTTTTTACTCACTCTGGTTACAGGAATCCATCTGGAATGGGATTAGCGAAAAAGCTACAATAACTCAGATTTGTTTAGGCTGAGATAAGAACATGGCATTCTACAGTTCCGGAGTTGAGTACGGTATCCATAGCCTGATGTGTATGGTGGACAGCAAGGGCGACGCTCGCGATATGAGCGTTCGCGAGATTGCTGACCTGCAAAGCGTACCTTACGACTATCTGGCCAAGATCTTTACCCGCCTGTCGAAAGCGGGTCTGGTGCGTAGCATCGAAGGTAAAGGCGGCGGCTTTCAGTTGGCGAAACCGGCTGAACACATCACGGTGCTCGATGTGGCAAATGCCATTGACGGCGATAAGCGTATTTTTGAGTGTCGTGAGATTCGCCAGCGCCTGGCGGTATTTGATGAGCAGCCGCCGGAGTGGGCCTGCGAAGGGATTTGCGGCGTACGCTCGGTCATGGATATGGCGCAGCAGCGAATGGAAGAGGCTTTAGGCCAGCACACCATTCTCGATCTGGCGCGCAAAATGTACCGCAAAGCGCCGGATACCTTTGTGGTTGAAGTGCAGGACTGGATCGCCGGACGTAAAGGCGCATAATTGTCAGGTAGCCCGGCCAAGCGCAGCGCCGCCGGGAAACTCCCGGACGAGATGCGTTAGCCGCCATCCGGCAATAATAATTACTGTTCGGTATTCGGCGTATTAATCATCCGATTTAGCCAGGGTACCATCATCGCCATGACCACCGTTACGCCCAGGGTCACCAGGCCGATTTTGCTGAAGACGTTGGTATAAATCGGCAGCGTCTGTAGCGGGTCGGTAATGTTATCCGGTACGGCGGTGAAGGTCGCGACGTAGCCGCCGAGCAGGAATGCGGCGGCCTGCGTCAGGAACCACATCCCAAGAATAAATCCCATCAGATGCTGCGGCACCAGCGCGGCGACCATTGCCAGTCCCAGGGCACTAATCAATAGTTCTCCCAGACTCTGGAACAGATAGACCAGCACGATAAACCACGGCGAAGTTAATCCCTGAGCGTCGGCAAACCACATCCCTGCCGCTGCTGCGGTGAGAAAACCCAGGGAGCACAGGAACATGCCGAGCGTGAATTTCATCGGCATGGTCAGGTCTTTGCCCTTGTTACCCAACCGCGTATAGATAGCGGCCAGTATTGGACTGGCAACCACCACCCAAAACGGATTTAGCGCCTGGAAGCTCACCGGGTTAATGGTGAAGCCGAGTATTTGATGGTGGACGTTATTGATAGCAAAGAAGTTAAGCGAGGTGGGCATCTGCGCGTAAAGGATGTAAAACAGCACGGCTTCCAGCATCAGGATAAAGGCGACAAACATTTTATTGCGCCCGTTCTTATCCAGCTTGAAAGCCTCGCGGAAGAAGAAAATCGTCACCACCAGAGAGAGCACAATCAGCACCAGATTGGCGACTTTCACGTTATGCATCAGCCAGGCACAGAGAAAAATCATCACCACCGTACCTGCCAGCACGTACAGCAGATTGCGTAGATTCAGCGGCCTGTGGTCCGGCTCAGAGCCGATATCTTTAACCATCCCGCGACAGGCGAAGTAGACCAGCAGGGCGACGATCAGCCCGGCTCCGCAAAGATTGTAGGTTACCGCGTAGCCGAACTTATCGGCAATCACTGGCGCCAGCGAGAGCGACAGCAGCGAACCGATGTTGATCGACATATAAAACAGCGTGAAGGCGCCGTCCAGGCGGGCATCTTTCGGTGGATAGCACTTAGACAGCAGGCTCGCCGGATTGGCTTTAAACAGCCCGTTACCTACGGCGATGGTTCCCAGCGCGATAAAAATCAGGTTAGGCCTGAGTAATGACAGGCCGGTCATAAAGTAGCCGACAGCCAGCACAATCGCGCCCAGTACCAACGTACGTTTGGTGCCGAGCAGATGGTCACCGACATAGCCGCCGATGGAGATCAGGCCGTATACCAGCGCGGCAAATGCGCCGAAGGTAATAAACGCCTGTTCCTGTGAGAACCCGAGCTGTTTAACAAAGAAAACGGCCAGGATGCCCTGAACGCCGTAATAGCCAAATCGCTCCCAGAGTTCCACAAAGAAGATCATAAAGAATGGGCGGGGCTGTTGCAGTAAGCCTGTCGGTGCTGGTGAGTTCATCTTTCTTCGCCTTTTTATCCTGTCCGGAAAGTATGTACGCGTATGCCAAAACGCGCTGAAAAAGTCTTATGATGCGCAATGATGTGATTATTTTATAAATTAACGGATTATTATATGGGTGTTAAATGATTAAATTGGTTGATCAATCTAACATTGTGCTAATTTTCTGGATTTATATTCTTTAGAGGTGGCGAAGGCAGGAAAAAACAAAAACGCCCGCATTAGCGGGCGTTGGTCATCAGCGAAATTAAATAACGTCCTGTTATTCCTCTTCTTCGTCGCGCAGCGGAACAATCAGCATATCGACGTGAACGGTATTGATTAGCTGACGAGCGGAGGACATTAGCTTGCTCCAGAAGTCCTGATGGTGACCGCAAACCACGAGGTCCATATCATATTTTTTAATCGCATCAACCAGTACCTGGCCAAGATCGCCGCTGCCGCTCAGGGTCTCAGTGATCGGGTAGCCCGCGTTAGTAGAGAGCTCGCTTAACGCGTGGTGAGTCTCTTCGGAGATGCGTTTCTGCATATCGCCCAGATTGACGTCAATAAGGCCGGTGTAGAGATCGGAGTAGTTCACATCCACGTGGATCAGAGAAACCTTTGCATTGTAGGGACGGGCCATAGAAACGGCTTTTTCTACCAGTACTTTGCTTTCCGGGGACAGGTCTACTGCAATAAGAATATGTTTATAAGCCATAGTGTTACTCCTTCCATAAGTTGTCGATGACCGTTGGACCTGACAGCCAGCGCTGCCGCTTCGCCCGCGTCCTGCGTGCCACATGCGCGGGGGGTAGTCCTTAAGGACTTAATTGTAGAAGATATTTCTACCTTATATACCCTTCATACTTCAAGTTGCTTGTGCGTTGGCAATACTCGGCCCATCCCTGGGCCTCGCCCTCACGGGCGCTGTGAACGGCGTTCAAATTCGTTCCCGACGAATTTGTCCTCGCTCACCTCAGTCACTTACTAGAGTAAGCTCCTGGGGATTCACTGCGTCGCCGCCTTCCTGCAACTCGAATTATTTTGGGTATAGTGCCCCTCGCGCTCCGTCAATCCACCTTGTTCAGCAAATAGTTAAACAAATATATCTGACTTATGCATTGATAATGATTAACGTTGTGGTAAAAAAATTAACTGATCTCCTACACTATTTAATGAGCCGGTCGGATAAATAAACGTGATCGGAATCGCACTCTTTACAGTACAGTCGGTTTGACATTGGGGAGCGGTAGTCCCGGAGGGAGCCTCCGAGGACGGGTCGCCGGGGAGGAGGTATGATCAGCACAATTGCGCTGTTTTGGGCCCTGTGTATCGTTTGTGTAGTGAATATGGCACGCTACTTCTCGTCACTGCGTGCATTGTTGGTTGTGCTACGTGGTTGTGACCCTTTGCTCTATCAATATGTCGACGGCGGCGGTTTTTTTACGTCGCATGGGCAGCCCAGTAAACAGATGCGCCTGGTGTGGTATATCTACGCCCAGCGCTATCGCGATCATCATGATGATGAGTTTATCCGCCGCTGCGAACGCGTTCGGCGGCAATTCATTCTCACCAGCGCGCTTTGTGGCCTGGTGGTTGTGAGCATGATTGCTCTGCTTATCTGGCACTAGTTTCGCCACCAAAAAAAACGGGCCAGTTTCCTGACCCGTTATTATTTTTTGCTGCGATATTTGCTTAGATAATCTGCAACGAGATCCAGTACAGCGCGCCTGAAAGCAGGATTGCCGCTGGCAGGGTAAGTACCCAGGCCATCAGGATATTGGTGACGGTCTTTCTTTGCAGGCCGCCGCCATCAACGAGCATCGTCCCCGCAACCGAGGAGGAGAGCACGTGGGTGGTGGAAACCGGCATACCGGTATAGCTTGCCAGACCAATCGATACGGCGGCGGTCATCTGAGCTGACATACCTTGCGCGTAGGTCATCCCTTTCTTACCGATTTTCTCGCCGATGGTGGTTGCCACGCGGCGCCAGCCGATCATGGTGCCGATACCCAGCGCCAGCGCTACCGCCATAATAATCCAGATTGGCGCGTACTCGATGGTGCTCAGCATATCGGTTTTCAGTTTCTTCAGCAGGCGCTTATCGTCGGCATTCACTTCCGGCAGCTTCGCCACTTTATCGGTGGTGTCGGAGATGCAGAGCATAATGCGGCGCAGATGGCTGCGCTGCTCAACGGTGAGCGTATCGTAGCTTTCCGTTCCGGTCAGCATCGTCTTCACGCGGTCGAGCGCGTTGATGGTGTTGGCCGGATGGCAGTGAAATTCACCGTCGGCGGCGGCACCCGTACTCGGAGGCGGGATGAGCTGTTCAGAGCCGGTCGCTTTCTTCAACAGCTCAGGGCGCTGCTGGAAGAAGGTTTCCACGTTGTTGACCGCGTCGCGGGTACGGGTGATTTCGTAACCGGAAGCGTTCATGTTGACCACGAAGCCAGCCGGAGCAACGCCGATCAGAACCAGCATGACCAGGCCAATGCCTTTCTGACCATCGTTGGCACCGTGCGAGAACGCGACGCCAATGGCGGACAGAATCAGCGCAATACGGGTCCAGAACGGCGGCTTTTTCTTGCCGTCTTTCTTTTCACGTTCAGCGGGGGTCAGGTGGATACGGGCGCGTTTTTTAGTTCCGCTCCAGTAGCGACGCAGAATGAAAATCAGGCCGCCCGCAACCAGCAAGCCAACGATCGGCGAAACGATAAGCGAGCCAAAAATACCCGCAACTTTCGGCAGGTTCAGCGCGTCCACGACCGAAGTGCCGGTCATCAGCGCATTGGTTAAACCAATACCGATAATCGCGCCGATCAGCGTGTGGGAGCTGGAGGCCGGAAGGCCGAAATACCAGGTTCCGAGGTTCCAGATAATCGCCGCCAGCAACATGGAAAAGACCATGGCGAGGCCATGCGCTGAACCCATGTTAAGCAGTAGGTCGGTCGGCAACATATGCACGATGGCATAAGCAACGCTAAGACCGCCCAGCAGAACGCCGAAGAAGTTAAAAAGGGCCGCCATCGCCACAGCAAGCTGCGACCGCATTGCGCGAGTGTAAATCACCGTTGCAACAGCGTTTGCGGTATCATGAAAACCATTGATCGCTTCGTAAAACAGTACGAAAGCCAGAGCAAGCAATAATAATAGTCCGGTATGTAAATCCAGACCGGCAAATAAATGTAGCATAGGACGTTACGCCATTTTGAGGACATGAACGCGGCGCATTATCAGTGACTTTAGCGGCGCGGGCAAAGTGAAATATAGACTTTTTTTGATTTTCTTACCGTTTTAGTTTTAGCTTGTTGGGAGTATTCCTATATCTTTCAATGAACTACATGAAATCCTAATTTTACCTTCTGGTGCGACCAGCGTGAAAAATTTACAATTCCCGACAATTGGGATACGAGGAATGTTGTGTGGAAAGGTTTGATGCCATCGTAATTGGTGCCGGAGCGGCGGGAATGTTTTGTGCAGCGCAGGCAGGGCAGGCAGGATGCCGCGTTCTGTTGCTTGATAATGGCAAAAAGCCGGGACGCAAGATCCTGATGTCCGGGGGAGGCCGCTGCAACTTTACTAACATGTATATCGAACCCGCAGCATATCTCAGCCAAAACCCGCATTTTTGCAAATCTGCGCTGGCGCGCTACAGCCAGTGGGACTTTATCGATCTGGTTGGCAAATATGGTATCGCCTGGCATGAAAAGACGCTGGGCCAGCTTTTTTGCGATGATTCCGCCGAGCAAATCGTTAATCTGCTGCTGGCCGAGTGTAAAAAAGGCTGCGTGCAAATTCGCCTGCGCAGCGAAATTATCAGCGTTGAGCGGGATGATGAAGGTTTCACGCTGCAGCTTAACGGCGATACGGTGGCGGCGAAAAAGTTAGTGGTCGCTTCCGGTGGTCTGTCCATGCCTGGCCTGGGCGCTTCGCCATTCGGTTACAAGCTTGCCGAACAGTTTGGTCTGAAGGTGCTACCGACTCGCGCCGGGCTGGTGCCGTTCACTCTGCATAAGCCGCTGCTTGAACAACTGCAGGTGCTTTCCGGGGTATCGGTGCCGTCAACCATTACGGCTGAAAACGGTACCGTCTTCCGCGAAAATCTGCTCTTTACCCACCGTGGGCTGTCCGGCCCGGCGGTGCTGCAAATTTCCAGCTACTGGCAGCCGGGAGAATTCGTCAGTATCAATCTGCTGCCGGATTGCCATCTTAACGAGTTCCTCGACGAACAGCGTGCGGCGCATCCCAACCAGAGTCTGAAAAATACGCTGGCGATGCAGCTACCGAAGCGGCTGGTTGAGTGCCTGCAGCAGCTGGGCCAACTCCCGGATGTCACGCTGAAACAGCTTAACGTCCGCGAGCAGCAGGCGCTGGTTGAGACGCTGACCGAGTGGCGCGTGCAGCCGAACGGTACCGAAGGCTATCGCACGGCGGAGGTGACTCTCGGCGGCGTGGATACCAATGAGCTCTCTTCGCGCACCATGGAGGCCCGCAAGGTGCCGGGACTCTATTTTATCGGTGAAGTGATGGACGTGACCGGTTGGCTTGGCGGATATAACTTCCAGTGGGCCTGGGCGTCAGCCTGGGCATGCGCGCAGGCATTGGCGGAACGGAAATAACCGCTTGCTCTGTATCAGCGGACCAGGCTCCGTCTTATCCGCTAATATTATGCTGCTTTAATTTGTGACGCAGAGGCCTGGTATTGTTCCTTTCTGCTGTCAGGGCTGACCGTCAAAGCGATGTATCGCCTGACGCAGGAAATCCACTACCCGCCGGGCTTCGGGCCGCAGTTCCGTTTGCCGCAGGCTCGCCACTCCGACGTCCATCCACGTCATACAATCGTCGACCGTGCGTCGCATCACGCGCAGCCCCTCAAGCGACCAGGGACGCCAAACGAGGTCCGAAAGGATCGTGACGCCCTTACCCTGTGAAACAAAAGTGCGGATAGCCTCGAAGGAGTTGGTGCGGTAGCGAATATCCGGCTGCCCGCCGCGCTGCCGCCAGACGTCAAGGATCACGGTGGGGTAATCATCGGTCTCAAGCAGCAAAAACGGGACCTTTGCGATATCGGCCAGCCGCAGTTCCGGCTGGCTGAGTAAAGGGTGGCCGATAGGTGCCCACAGACGACGCAGGGAGCGCAGGAAAGTATCGATCGTCAGATCATCATCGTGGCGAATGTTTGACGTCAACACCAGGCAAAAGTCGACCTCCTGCTGATGTAAGGCTGTTATCAGCGCTTGTGATGAACCTTCCTGAAAATGGATCTCCAGTAGCGGGAAGCGGCGCTCCAGTTCGCTATAAATGCCGGGTAGCAGATAGGCCGAGAGTGTTTCAGCGATGCCTACCCGCACGCAGCCGGTGGTCATTTCCGGCTGATTGTGCAGGTCGTTAATCGCGGCTTCGCTATCAGAGAGGATTTTGCGCGCATGGCTCAGAAAGCGTTCCCCGTCGACGGTCAGCTCAATGCCCTTTGGATGGCGAACAAAGAGCTGCGTGTTCATAATCGTTTCCAGATTACGCATCGCGACCGTCATTGATGACTGAGAGATATGGCAACGCCCGGCGGCTTTTGAGATTTGTAGCGTCTCGGCCAGCGCGACGTAGAATTCCAGCTGTCTTAGGGTGAACTTCATAGTTTCAAACTATACGCCTGAATGAAAACTTTATATTAGCACTGGCTTATTCGTGAGCAGTACCCTGAATGGCATAGGTTTAAGGTAAATCAAGGAGTTTGTATGCCTTATCTTCTGCTCGCCCTGGCTGCTTGTTTCTGGGGCGGTAATTATGTGATTGGTCACCTGCTGGTATCGCAGGTTGACCCTATTGTGCTATCAGCGCTGCGCTGGTGGGCTACTGCTATCTTGTTGATGATGCTATATTTTCGCCAGGTTAAACAACAGTGGCCAGCGATAAAACAGGCGAAAGGGATTGTTTTCTTTCTGGCACTGTGCGGCCAGGTTTTATTTCCCCTGACACTCTATGTCGGTCTGCAATATACCTCATCATTGAATGCGGCAATTTATTTATCGACGACCCCGGCGATGGTGTTACTGATTAATCGCTTTATATTCCATGAGCGTATTTCGATGGGAAATGTCGCGGGCGTAATATTAAGTTCCTGCGGTGTTATCTGGCTTATTTTGCAAGGAAACGTCACGGACTGGTCAACTTTGCGCAACCTGAATCGGGGCGATCTCTGGACCATGGGTTCGGCGATAAGCTGGGCGGCCTACTGCGCTTTTTTGCGCCTGAAGCCGAAAGAGGTGGCCGGTAATGGCTTTGTCGCCGTCAGCGCCTCGGTGGGGGCGATTATGCTGCTGCCGGTTTTGATGGCGAATACGATGCAGGCGGCCGATCTGGATTTAGCACCTTACCTGTCGCTGAATTTCCTTCTCGGACTGGCTTATCTGGTGATTTTCCCTTCCTGGCTCTCTTACCTTTTGTGGAATAAAGGCATTGCGGCGATTGGCGCCACGCGTGGGGAGGTATTCTCGCACCTCATTCCGCTCAGCGGCGGCCTGTTCAGCATTCTCTTTCTGCACGCGCCGCTCTATACGTACCACCTGATCAGCGCGCTGGCGATTGTCTGTGGTATTACCCTGTGCTCGCGTTCGCGCCGGGTTAGTGAGTCCCACGCTTTATGAGTGAGAGGACTTCTCTTCCCTCGGCAGGCACTGCAAATGGCCGTGGCGTACGCCGCGCTGGGCGATGACATCATCGGCAAAATGCTGAACATCGCCCATATCGCCTTTCAGCACGGCAATCTCCAGGCAGTCGTCGTGGTTGATATGGACGTGCAGAGTGGCGACGGAGAGATCGTGATGATGATGTTGAGTCGAGACTAAACGGCTGGCTAAATCTCGCTTCTCATGTTCATAAACATACGAGAGCACCGCAAAGCCCTGAGTGCCGTGCTGCTGGGTGGTTTCCTGAGCCAGCGCGCCGCGCAGAATATCGCGGATAGCCTCGGAGCGGTTGTTGTAGCCACGGCGCTGGCTCAGGCTATCCAGCGTTTCGAGTAAATCGTCATCAAGGGTGATAGTGACACGTTGCATCTGTTAGACCTTATTACGGCGTACGGGAAAGGCGGGAAGTACCGCATTTTGTAACACGCGACCGGCGTGAGAAGAAAACGTTAATTTGTCGCCCACGGCCTGCGTCTCGACGATTTGCCCCTCGTCCATCACCATCACCCGCTGGCAAAAGCGTTCCACCAGACGTAAATCGTGGGTGATAAACAGGCAGGCGGTGCCGAACTGCTGTTGCAGTTTTTTGAGCAGACGAATGATGCCCGCCTGGAGTACCAGATCGAGGTTAGAAACCGCTTCATCGAGGATCAGCAATTTGGGCTCAACGACCAGCGCCCGCGCCAGGCAGACGCGCTGGAGCTGCCCGCCGCTCAGCTGCGTTGGTCGTTTGTCGAGCACGCTATCGTCGAGGTCCACTGCATTGAGCATTTCCCTGGCTCGGGCCAGTTGTTCCTGTTTCGTTAATGACAGCAGATGGCGCATCGGTTCGCGCAAAATCTCGCGTACGGTTTTACGCGGATTTACCGCGCTGATGGAATCCTGAAACACCATCTGAATATCCCGGCGAAATGCTTTCTGTTTGCTGCGATTGAGGTCGGAAAGCGGCTCGCCGCGCCAGCTGACGCTGCCCTCGGTGGGTGATTCCAGCCCAACCAGCAGGCGCGCCAGCGTGCTTTTTCCGCAGCCGCTACGCCCCAGCAGGGCGACGGTTTCGCCGTTTTTCAGCGCTAAAGAGACCTCTTTTAGCACCGGTAAGTTTGCGTATCGGTGCGAGAGCGTAGAGACGCTGAGTAATGTCATAAGACCCGCTCCAGCCCATACAGGGCGAGATGTGCGGCAACCAGACTGCGGGTGATGCTGTGCTGTGGCGCGTTGAAGATGGTTTCGACATCTCCTTGTTCCACGATCTTGCCGTTGTCCATCACCGCCACGTCGTCCGCCAGTCGCGCGACGACGCCCATATCGTGAGTGACCAGCAGCATTCCGGGGGCACGGTTGCGCATTATGCTCTCCAGTAGATCGAGAATGCGCGCCTGGGCGACGACGTCCAGATCGGTGGTCGGTTCATCGGCGATAATAAACGGCGCATCGCACAGCAGCGTCATCGCAATCATCATCCGCTGCAGCATGCCGCCGCTCATCTCAAAGGGATAAAGCTTCAGTACGCGCTCTGCCTTCTCCAGGCCGACGGACTCTAACGCACTGATAAGCGTAGCGTCATCTGATGGTTTACCTAATGCCCGGCAGGTTTCCCGCGCGTGAGCCGCCATAGTATGCAACGGATTAAAGGCGCTGCGCGGGTTTTGCATAATGGTGGCGATTTCCACACCACGCAGTTCGCTGGGTGAAACGGGTTTGCCGTCCGCAAGAATGGCTCCTGCCGTCTGGTGCACGCCTGCGGGCAGAATGCCCAGCGCAGCGGCGCAGGTCAGGGACTTTCCGCAACCGCTGCCGCCGACTAGCGCCAGCACGCGTCCGCGTTTGAGGGCCAACGAGGCGCCGTGCACCAGCGGACGTTCGGCCTGTAAGGTAATATTTTGCAGTTCAATCTGTTGCGGCATCAGTGGGCATGCTCCGTTTCCAGATGGGGATCCAGGCGATCGCGCAGCGCGTCACCCACCATATTGAAGGCCATCACGCTGATAAACAGCGCCAGCCCCGGCCAGAACATTTGCAGCGGCTGGGTCCAGATGTACTGGCGGGCGTCGTTAATCATCACTCCCCATTCGGCGGTTGGCGCGGTCACGCCGAGGCCGAGGAACGACATTCCGGCGACGTGCAGCATCATATGGCCAATATCCAGGGTCGCCAGCACCAGCAGCGAGGGGATCACGGCACCTGCTAAGTGGTCGACAAACACCCGAACATGGCCCGCGCCGGAAAGCCGGGAGGCAAGCACAAATTCGCGCTGGCGCAAGGAGATCGTCAGGCTGCGCACCATCCGCGCGTACCACGCCCAGTGCGACAGGGCGATGGCGATAATCACGTTGGTCAGCCCGGTTCCCAGCACGCCGACCATAAAGAAAGAGAGGATCGAGGTCGGGAAGGTCATAAACATATCGGCGACGCGCATGGTGACCTGATCGACACGGCCGCCAATCAGCCCTGCGCTACCGCCGACGATCAGCCCCAGAGCCAACACCAGCAGCAGGCAAGCCATCACCGAGCCAAGCGACACGCGGGTTGCCGCCAGCAGGCGCGAGAAAATATCGCGCCCCAGATGGTCGGTACCCAGCCAGTGTTGGCTGTCAGGTGACAGCAGGCGCGAAGGTAAATCAATCGCCTGCGGATCGTAAGGTAACCACCACTGGCTGGTGAGCGCAATCACCGCCAGCAGGGCAATCATGATTAAAGAGAGGCGGACGGGCCAGCGCGATGAGAGGACAAAGTTCACGAGTGCGCTCCTTCATGGCGGCGAATACGCGGATCCAGCGCGGCGTTCAGCAAGTCAACAATCAGGTTACAGACTACAAAAACGGTAACCATCATCAGCGTAAAGCACTGAATAACCGGGTAGTCGCGGTTAAATATCGCCGAGACGGCATAGCGCCCCACGCCGGGCCAGGCAAAAATATTCTCGATGATCATGGTGCCGCCTATCAGTTCGCCGATATGCATGCCGACGGCGGTGATCATTGGCAGCGAAGCGTTACGCAGGATATGGCGACGCTCGATTTGCTTGTCGTTGAGACCGCGCAGCCGCGCCCAGGTCACGTGACGCTGCCCGGCGACCTCCAGCATGCTGGCGCGCAGCAGACGGGCGTTAATCGCCAGCGACATAAAGGCAATTGATACCGCAGGCAGAATGATGTGTTGCCAGCCGCCATAGCCCATGGCAGGCAGCCATTGCAGATATACCGAGAAGAGCATCACCAGCAGAAAGGCGAGCCAGAAGTTGGGCATTGAGACGCCGAGGAAAGCGATAACCCGCACAACAAAATCCGGTAGACGGTCACGATGGCGCGCCGCCCAAATGCCAAGCGGTACCGAGGTGAGTAGGATCAGTATCAGCGCCGCGCCCGCCAGCTGTAACGTAGCTGGCAGGAAGTTCAGCACATCGTCCAGCACCGGACGCTGAGTCGCGAACGAGATACCGAAATCCAGGTGCAGCGCCTTCCACAGCCAGGCGCCGTACTGCACGATAAGCGGCTGATCCAGCCCCAGCATCACGCGGGTGGAAGCGACCATCTCCGGTGTCGGCGGCAGGTTCGACAGGCGCAAATAGTCGAGCGCCGGATCGCCGGTCCCCAGACGCAGCATTAAAAAGATAATCACTGAGGCGGCGAAAATCATCGGGATCAGCAGCGCCATACGCCGTAATGCGTAACGCAACATCAGGGTTTCACCGGCTTAATCTGTTCAAACGGAATTTCCGAGGCAATCGGCGCGTAGGGAATTGCGCCCAGCTCCGGTCTGGCGACCACCATCATCGAGACATAGCTGATAGGCAAATAGACGGCGTCATTGTGCAGGCGGGTCAGAATGTCGCGATACAATACCTGACGCTGGGCTTTATCGCTGGTTTCCAGCACCTCGCCAATCTCTTTATCAATAATCGGTTTATCGGCTAAACCCTGCTGGGCCTGAAAATCAGCATGGGACGGGACGCGCATCGAGCTCATAAAGGCGTGGGGGTCGTACGGCGCCCCCCAGGTGCGGTTGAAAATCATGCCGAAGCGACCGTCGCGCTGGCGGGCATAAATACTGCTCTCTTCCTCACCGACCAGCGCCACGTCGACGCCAATCTGGCGCATATCAGCCTGGATGATTTCCGCCATCGATTTGCTCAACGCATCGGTACCAATAAACGACAGCTCAATGCGCAGCGGCTGGCCGTTTTTCTCTCGGATGTCTTTGCCCGCGGGCATTATCCAGCCCGCGTTTTCCAGCAATGCTTTTGCCTGCTGCGGGTCGTACTGGCGGGGTTTCAGGCCGATATCCGCGTAGGGGACGGTGGGAGAAAACAGCGTATCGGCTACCTGTTGGGTGCCGTACAGGGCGTTATCGATCAGCGATTTTTTATTTACCGCGTAGTTCAGCGCTTCGCGTACTGCCAGCTCGTTAGTCGGTGCCTTTGCGGAGTTCAGCGCCAGCATGACCGTTTCAATCGGCTGCGAAAGCTGGGTTCGGTAAGCGGGGTTGTGGCTGAAGCGGGCGAAGGTGTCGAGCGGCAGCAGCCCTTCATTGCCGTACAGCAGGTCGATATCGCCGGTTTCAAACGCCACCGCACGGGTGGTCGGGTCCGGGATCACCTTGACGGTAATCTTTTGAATCTGCGGTTTTTCGCCCCAGTAGCGGTCGTTACGTACCAGCACGTCGTACTGATTGAGTTTTGATTCCTTAAGCATCCACGGACCGGTGCCAATCGGCGCTTTAATGCCGTGTAGGGTCTCGTTGTCTTTAAACTGCGACGGGGCGATAAAGCGGAAAGGACGCGGCAGGGACAGTTCTTGCAGGAACGGGTAATACGCGCTTTTCAGGGTAATTTGCAGTTGGTTTTTGCTGAGTGCCTTGACGTCGACTATCTGATTGACCAGCTCCAGCCAGGCGTGGCGCTGACGGTTATCGAGCACCGCGCGGAAGTTTTCCGCGGCAGCATGCGCGTCGAACGCTTCGCCGTTGGAAAATGTTACGTCATCGCGCAGGGTAAAGGTCCAGATTTTACCGTCCGCCGAGTGGGTCCAGCTTGTTGCCAGCCACGGGGTAACCGAACCGTCCGCCTGATACTTCACCAGCGGTTCATACACCATGCTCTGGGCAAACATCTGGTTGGGCGTATAGAGGTGCGGATTGAGCGGCCCGACGTTGACCGGCCAGGCGGTGGTGATTTCGTTGGCGGAGGCATTGGCCAGCAAAGGTGCGCAGGCGATTAGCGCCAGCAGGGCGGTGCGGATGATAGACAAGGCTTTTTCTCAGCAACAGGAAAGTATGACGATTTTAAGGATTCATCATACTTTCAGCGTAAGCTGGATCAATATTTGGCCTGAAAGTATAAGAAAACAGTATATATATTTTGACGGTATGAAATGGAGAACAAGCCTGCCGCAGCTCCGGCACATCTCCCGGAGGCGGCGCTTGACGCGCCTGTCCGGGCTACCGGCCCGCAGACGGCAGTGAACCTGTAGCCCGGTCAGCGCAGCGCCACCGGGACGAAGCAGCGCCGGTGTATCAGGTTCGGCGTATTTCCCGGAGGCGGCGCTTGACGCGCCTTGTCCGGGCTACCGGCCCGCAGACAGTTGTGAACCCGTAGCCCGGTCAGCGCAGCGCCACCGGGACGAAGCAGCGCCGGTGTATCAGGTTCGGCGTATTTCCCGGAGGCGGCGCTTGACGCGCCTGTCCGGGCTACCGGCCCGCAGACGGTTGTGAACCTGTAGCCCGGTCAGCGCAGCGCCACCGGAACGAAGCAGCGCCGGTGTATCAGGTTCGGCGTATTTCCCGGAGGCGGCGCTTGACGCGCCTTGTCCGGGCTACCGGCCCGCAGACGGTTGTGAACCTGTAGCCCGGTCAGCGCAGCGCCACCGGGACGAAGCAGCGCCGATGTATCAGGTTCGGCGTATTTCCCGGAGGCGGCGCTTGACGCGCCTTGTCCGGGCTACCGGCCCGCAGACGGCAGTGAACCTGTAGCCCGGTCAGCGCAGCGCCACCGGGCGCTTTATGTTTTGAACAGGTCGAGCAGCGTGGCGACCTGCTCATCAATCGGTGTTAAATCACGCTTAACGATCAGATGCAGCGGCGTTGCCCGCCGTGCGCCGTGGCCCAGCGGCAGCGCCTTCAGCACCCCTTGTTTGAGCTGTGGGCGAATACGCTCTTCCGGTAGCCAGCCGAAACCAACCTGATATAAAACCGCATCAATGGCGGCATCAATGGTGGAAAACGTCCATGCATCGCGGGCGGATTGTGGGTCGTTGCTGCGGTCAGCGATGCGCACCAGCGGCCAGGGGGCCAGCGCATTATCATCCAGCGGCCCCTCGAAGGCCGAAAGCGGGTGATCGCGATGGGCGACGGCGACAAAATCAATATTCATCAGCCACTCTCCGCGCCCGGTAATATCCTGACGGCGGGTCAGCACCATCACGTCGGCCTCGGTGCGGGCAGGGTGTTCTTCCTCAAGGTTTTCCAGCACTTCGGTCAGCCTCACCTGGGTTTGCGGGTAGCGCTGCTGAAACTGACGCAGAATGGCAAACAGCCGTTCGCGGGGGAAAATGCTGTCGACTACCAGGTCCAGCCGGGTCCGCGCGCCGTCGCGCAGGGTCGTGGCATGGGTTTCGACATAAGCGAAAGCTTGCAGCAGCGGTTTAACCTGACCGAGCAGCAGCTCACCCGCCGGGGTCAGCACCGCACGACGGCCCGATGGCGTGAGCAGCGTGACGCCCAGACGCTCTTGTAATAGCGCGAGATTATAGCTGACCGAGGACTGGCTGCGGTGGGTCTCCTCCGCCGCCTTCGCAAAGCTACCCAGCTCAACAACCTTTTCCAGTAGCGCCCATTGCTCGAGGGTGGTCTTGTGCATAATTAATCTAAAAAGTGGATGAATTTAATCAAAACATAGCGTTATTTATCCATTTTTTAAAGCAGTATGCTTGTTCTCAACAAAAAGAGGAGAACAGATTATGAGCACTTTCGACAAACATGACCTCAGCGGTTTTATCGGCAAACATCTGGTTTATACCTACGATAATGGCTGGAACTACGAGATTTACGTTAAAAACAGCACGACTCTGGATTATCGAATTCATAGCGGGATCGTGGCGAATCGTTGGGTAAAAGATCAGCAGGCATACATTGTTCGCGTAGGTGAAAGCATTTATAAAATTTCCTGGACCGAACCGACCGGCACCGACGTGAGCCTGATTGTTAACCTCGGTGACAAACTGTTCCACGGCACTATCTTTTTCCCGCGCTGGGTAATAAATAACCCGGAAAAAACCGTCTGCTTCCAGAACGATCATATCCCGCTGATGGTGTCTTACCGCGAAGCCGGTCCAGCTTACCCAACAGAAGTGATCGATGAGTTTGCCACTATCACCTTTGTTCGCGATTGCGGTGCGGATAACGACGAAGTGATTAATTGCCCGGCTAACGAATTACCCGATAACTTTCCTGCAAATCTGTAATACTTACGAAATAATTTTATGATTCGACTGGATTTTTAATATTTCGTAGACCATGTTTAAAGATGGTTTATTAAAATCTGGTTTAACGTCCGTTTACTTTCCGCCAGAGCGTTCCCGCTATTTCTGCGTCAAGTGGGAGCGCCACATCTCTCATGAATACGCTAAATTAAACCTATCTAACTGATTTTTAATCAAATTGTAATGCATATCTAATTAATATTAATTTCTTAATATTATCCTAAGCAAACCTGTCTAAATTTAATAACATCTGAATATCCTGTAATGGAATGCGCCATCGAACTGATTTCGCTTTCATTTTCATTTTGTTTAAGTCAGCAGGTGCAGGATATTTCTTATCGACCCCATTTCTCGTCGGGTCATTTACAGAACAGGAACATGATGAGCGATTTTTTGCCGTTTTCGCGCCCGTCGATGGGCGACGCAGAGCTGGCTGCGCTGCGTGAAGTTTTGCAATCGGGCTGGATCACCACCGGGCCGAAAAATCAGGCGCTGGAAGAGGCGTTCTGCATCCTAACCGGTAACCGTCACGCCATTGCTGTTAGTTCGGCGACCGGCGGTATGCACGTCACGCTTATGGCGCTGGGAATCGGCGCGGGCGATGAAGTGATCACCCCTTCTCAGACCTGGGTCTCCACGCTGAACATGATCTGCCTGCTCGGCGCAACCCCGGTGATGATCGATGTCGATCCCGATAATCTGATGGTGACGCCTGAAGCGGTGGAAGCGGCGATCACTCCGCGTACTAAAGCGATCGTGCCCGTGCACTATGCGGGCGCGCCGGTGGATATCGACGCTATTCGCGCCATAGGCGAGCGGCACGGTATTCCGGTGATTGAAGATGCCGCCCACGCGGCGGGGACGTACTACAAAGGTCACCATGTCGGCTGGCGCGGTACCGCCATCTTCTCGTTCCATGCGATCAAAAATATGACCTGCGCCGAAGGCGGACTGGTGGTGACCGACGACGATGAGCTGGCGGCGCGTATCCGCAGCCTGAAGTTCCACGGTCTCGGCGTTGACGCCTATGACCGTCAGACCCTGGGTCGCGCCCCGCAGGCGGAGGTGATTTCTCCGGGTTTTAAATACAATCTGGCGGATATCAACGCCGCGCTGGCCCTGGTGCAGCTGGATAAACTGGCCCACGCCAATCTGCGGCGCGCCAAAATTGCCCAACGTTACTTGAGCGAATTGGCGGATACCCCATTCAAGCCGTTGGCGGTACCCGATTGGGAACATCAGCACGCCTGGCACCTGTTTATTATCCGCGTCGACGAGGCCACCTGCGGTATCAGCCGCGATGCTCTGATGGAAAAACTGAAAGCCATGGGCATCGGCACCGGCCTGCACTTCCGCGCGGCGCATACGCAAAAGTATTACCGCGAGCGTTTCCCTGACGTTTCATTACCGCATACGGAATGGAACAGCGCGCGCATTTGTTCCATTCCGTTGTTCCCGGATATGACCGATGACGATGTCACTCGGGTCATTGCCGCACTGCACCAGCTGTCAGGACGTTGATATGTTTACCTATCCTCCCGTGAAAAAGGTCTCGGTCGTTATTCCTGTTTATAACGAACAGGAGAGCCTGCCGGAGCTTATCCGCCGCACCGATACCGCCTGCGCGACGCTCGGACGCCAGTATGAAATTCTGCTGGTCGACGACGGTAGTAGCGATGATTCGGCGCGGATGTTAACCGAAGCCGCCGAGGCCGAAGGCAGCCATGTGGTGGCGGTGCTGCTAAACCGCAACTACGGCCAGCACTCGGCGATTATGGCGGGCTTCAGCCACGTCACCGGCGATCTGATCATTACCCTTGATGCCGACCTGCAAAACCCGCCGGAAGAGATCCCGCGTCTGGTGGAGAAGGCCGATGAGGGCTACGACGTGGTCGGTACCGTTCGCCAGAACCGCCAGGATACCTTTTTCCGTAAAAGCGCCTCGAAGATGATCAACCGCCTGATCCAGCGCACTACCGGTAAAGCGATGGGCGACTATGGCTGCATGCTGCGCGCCTATCGCCGCCACATTATCGACGCCATGCTCAACTGCCATGAGCGCAGCACGTTTATCCCGATCCTGGCGAATACCTTTGCCCGCCGGGCGGTCGAGATCCCGGTAATGCACGCCGAGCGTGAATTTGGTGATTCCAAATACAGCTTTATGCGCCTGATTAACCTGATGTACGACCTGGTGACCTGCCTGACCACCACGCCGCTGCGCCTGTTGAGCCTGTTCGGCAGCGCCATCGCCCTGCTGGGCTTCGCCTTCGGCCTGCTGCTGGTGGTGCTGCGCCTGGTGTTTGGCCCACAGTGGGCGGCGGAAGGGGTGTTTATGCTCTTCGCGGTGCTGTTCATGTTTATCGGCGCCCAGTTTGTCGGTATGGGCCTGCTTGGGGAGTATATCGGCCGCATCTATAACGATGTCCGCGCCCGTCCCCGCTACTTTATTCAACGTGTTGTTCGCCAGCCGGAAACGGCATCTCAAGAGGAAGATCGTTCATGAAAGCCGTAGTCTTCGCTTATCACGATATGGGTTGTGCAGGTATTCAGTCTCTGCTGGATGCCGGTTATGACATCGCCGCTATTTTTACCCATCCGGATAACCCTGGCGAAAACCATTTCTTTGGCTCCGTGGCGCGTATTGCCGCAGAGCAAGGCATTCCTGTGTGGGCGCCAGAAGACGTAAACCATCCGCTGTGGATCGAACGTATCCGTGAGATAAAACCGGACGTGCTGTTCTCGTTCTATTACCGCAACCTGCTATGCGATGACATTCTGAACCTCGCACCGCAGGGGGCTTTTAACCTCCACGGTTCTCTGTTGCCGAAATACCGTGGCCGTGCGCCGCTGAACTGGGTGCTGGTGAATGGTGAAAGCGAAACCGGCGTGACGCTGCATCGTATGGTTAACCGCGCCGATGCCGGGAATATCGTGGCGCAGAAAAGCGTGGCTATTGGCGCAGATGACGCGGCGCTGGTTCTGCATCGTAAACTCTGTGCTGCGGCATCCGAACTGCTGGGCCAGGCGCTGCCGGCGATCCGCAATGGCAAAATCGAAGAGCGCGGGCAGGATGAAAGCCAGGCAACTTACGTGGGTCGCCGCACGCCGGAAGATGGCCGTCTTGACTGGGAGCAATCTGCCCAAACGCTGCATAACCTCGTGCGTGCGGTCTCCGACCCGTGGCCGGGGGCGTTCGGCTATGCCGGGGCCAACAAGTTTATCGTCTGGAAGTCCCGCGTGCGCCACGATCTAAGCGCTGCCAAAGCGGGGACGGTGATTTCCGTTGCGCCGCTGGTTGTTGCCTGTCAGGAAGGGGCGCTGGAAATCATCACCGGGCAGACCGAGCGCGGCGTTTATATGCAGGGTACGCAGCTGGCGCAGGCGCTGGGCCTGGTTGCCGGCGCGGTGCTGAGCAGCAAGCCGGTGGTAGCGATTAAGCGCCGCACCCGCGTGCTGATCCTCGGGGTGAACGGCTTTATCGGCAACCACCTGACCGAGCGCCTGTTGCAGGACGACAACTACGAGATTTACGGCCTGGATATTGGCTCTGACGCTATCAGCCGTTTCCTCGATAATCCGCGTTTCCACTTTGTGGAAGGCGATATCAGCATTCACTCCGAGTGGATCGAGTACCACATTAAGAAGTGCGACGTCGTGCTGCCGCTGGTGGCGATTGCCACGCCTATCGAATACACCCGCAACCCGCTACGCGTGTTCGAACTGGACTTCGAAGAGAACCTGAAGATCATCCGCGACTGCGTGAAATACGATAAGCGCATTATCTTCCCGTCGACGTCCGAAGTGTACGGCATGTGCACCGACAATAACTTCGATGAAGATAGTTCGAACCTGGTGGTCGGGCCGATCAACAAACAGCGCTGGATTTACTCGGTTTCCAAGCAGCTGCTGGACCGCGTGATCTGGGCCTATGGCGATAAGAACAACCTCAAGTTTACCCTGTTCCGCCCGTTCAACTGGATGGGGCCGCGTCTTGATAACCTTAACGCTGCGCGCATCGGCAGCTCCCGTGCCATCACTCAGTTGATCCTTAACCTGGTCGAAGGTTCGCCGATCAAGTTGATTGAGGGGGGGAAACAGAAGCGTTGCTTCACCGATATCAGCGACGGTATCGAAGCGCTGTTCCGTATTATTGAGAACAAAGATGGCCGCTGTGACGGGCAGATTATCAACATTGGCAACCCGGATAACGAAGCGAGTATCAAAGAGCTGGCGGAAATGCTGCTGGCCTGCTTTGAACGCCATCCGCTGCGCGACCGCTTCCCGCCGTTTGCCGGCTTCCGCGAAGTCGAAAGTAGCGATTACTACGGTAAAGGTTACCAGGACGTTGAGCACCGTAAGCCGAGCATCCGCAACGCGAAGCGCTGTCTGAACTGGGTGCCGACGGTGGAAATGGAAGAGACCGTGGAACACACTCTGGACTTCTTCCTGCGTACGGTTGAACTGACGGACGACAGTAAATCATGAAGCAGGTCGGCTTACGCATAGATGTCGATACCTTTCGCGGGACGCGGGACGGGGTCCCGCGGCTGCTGGCTCTGCTAAGCCAGCACGGGATTCAGGCAAGCTTCTTTTTCAGCGTCGGGCCGGACAATATGGGGCGTCACTTATGGCGCCTGGTAAAACCGAAGTTTCTGTGGAAGATGCTGCGCTCAAAGGCCGCTTCGCTGTACGGCTGGGATATCCTGCTGGCCGGTACCGCCTGGCCTGGGCGCAGAATCGGTGCGGGTAATGAAGAGGTTATTCGCGCTGCCGCTCAGGCGCATGAAATCGGTCTGCACGCCTGGGATCACTATAGCTGGCAGGCGTGGAGCGGCGTCTGGCCACAGGAACGCCTGACGCTGGAGGTTGAGCGTGGGCTGCTGGAGCTGGAGCGGATTATCGGCCGTCCGGTGGCCTGCTCCGCCGTGGCTGGCTGGCGTGCCGATCAGCGGGTCATCAAGGCCAAAGAAGCTTTTGATTTCCTCTATAACAGCGACTGTCGCGGGACAGGCCCGTTTCTGCCGCAGCTTGGCAGCGGCGCGCCGGGAACCGTGCAAATCCCGGTGACGTTACCGACCTGGGATGAAGTGGTCGGCAGCGCGGTGGATATTGCGGGCTTCAACCGCTATCTGCTGGATTGTATCCATCGCGATACGGGTACGCCGGTCTATACCATCCACGCTGAAGTTGAAGGTATTGCCTTTGCGCAACAGTTCGATGAACTGCTGACTATGGCCGCCCAGGAAGAGATCCAGTTTTGCCCGCTAAGCCAGCTGCTGCCCGCCGATTTTAGCGTGCTACCGCGAGGCAAGGTGGTTCGTGGTGAACTGGCTGGTCGCGAAGGCTGGCTTGGACGTGAACAATTACTCAATTCGGGTGTTTGATGAAAAGCATTCGCTACGGCGCGGCTCTGGTCGCCCTTTTTGCTCTCTATTATTTACTGCCGCTCAACTTCCGCCTGCTCTGGCAGCCTGATGAAACCCGCTATGCTGAGATCAGCCGCGAGATGCTGGCGACCGGCGACTGGGTGGTGCCACATTTCCTCGGCCTGCGCTATTTTGAAAAACCCATCGCCGGATACTGGATTAACAGCATTGGCCAGTGGCTATTCGGCCACAATAATTTTGGCGTCCGCTTCGGGGTGGTATTCTCTATTACCGTCACCACCCTGCTGGTGGCCTGGCTGGCATGGCGAATTTTCCGCGATAAACGCCTGGCGATCCTGTCGCCGGTTATCTTCCTGACCGCGATGCTGGTCTATGCGATCGGTACCTATGCGGTGCTGGATCCGATGATTACCATGTGGATGGCGCTGGCGATGTGTAGCTTCTGGGGCGCAGCGCAGGCCCAAAGCCACGGCAGCAAAATCGTTGGCTACGTCTTACTGGGCGTGGCCTGCGGAATGGGGGTGATGACCAAAGGCTTCCTCGCGCTGGCGGTGCCGGTGGTCGGGGTATTGCCGTGGGTGATTGCGCGTAAGCGCTGGCGCGAAGTGCTGACCTACGGCTGGCTGGCGGTGGGCGTCTGCGTGCTGGTAGTGCTGCCGTGGGGGCTTGCCATTGCCAAACGTGAACCGGACTTCTGGCGCTACTTCTTCTGGGTTGAACATATCCAGCGTTTTGCTGAAAAAGATGCTCAGCATAAAGCGCCGTTCTGGTACTACATACCGTTCCTGATTGCCGGGAGCCTGCCGTGGCTGGCGCTGCTGCCGGGAGCGCTCAAGCGCGGCTGGACCGAGCGCGATGAATCACGCGGGGCCCTGTATCTGTTGGGATGGGTGGCGATGCCGTTCCTGTTCTTCAGCATTGCCAAAGGTAAGTTGCCAACCTATATCTTGCCGTGTTTCGCGCCGCTGTCGATTTTGATGGCACGCTACGCGCTGGATGCCGCGAAGGCCGGGGCGAAGGCGTTGAAAATTAACGGCATGATCAACTTAGGCTTCGGTCTCATTGGCCTGGTCGCCGTGCTGGTCGTTTCGCCTTGGGGCTTTATGCACAATCCGGTGTGGAGCCATATTGAGCTGTATAAGTGCCTGCTGGCGGCGCTGATCTTTGGCTGCTGGGCGCTGATGGGCTGGCTGGCGATGAAGGACAATGGCCGCCGCTGGACCTTAGCCGCCATCTGCCCGCTGGGTCTGGCGCTGCTGGTGGGATTCGCTATCCCGGATCGGGTTATCGACAGCAAACAGCCGCAGTTCCTGGTGGATATTGTCAGCGAGTCGCTGACGCCAAGCCGCTACGTTTTGACCAATAATGTCGGCATTGCCGGCGGGTTGTCATGGGAGCTAAAGCGCAGCGATATTATATTGTTCGACAAGCAGGGCGAGTTGAAGTACGGCCTATCCTGGCCGGATGCGCAGAGCCAGTTTGTGGATAAAGAACAGTTTGCCGATTGGCTGGCTGCGCACCGCCAGCAGGGGCCGATTTCACTGGTTCTGCTGATGGACAAAGGAGAGAGTATGGCCGACTTACCGCTACCCAAACCTGATAACGCCTACGAGCTAGGCCGGGTGGTGTTTATCCAGTACTTGCCGCAATGAGCGTCTGGATCTGTCTGATTTTCGCCAGCCTGCTGAGCTGCGCCGGACAGCTGTGCCAGAAACAGGCAACCCGCCCGTCCAAATCCGGGCGGCGCGGGCACCACATCCTTGGCTGGCTGGGGTTAGCATTGCTCTCCCTGGGCTGCAGCATGCTGCTGTGGCTTAGCGTACTGCAGTCTATCCCGGTCAGCATTGCCTACCCGATGCTGAGCCTGAATTTTGTCTGGGTGACCCTTGCGGCGTGGGGGATCTGGCGCGAGCCGGTGGCGCGCCGCCACTGGGTTGGCGTAGGGCTGATCGTCGTCGGGATCGTTATTCTGGGGAGCCGCATCTGATGGGCTTAATCTGGGCATTATTCAGCGTCGGACTGGTGAGCGGCGCGCAGCTGTTGCTGCGTAGCGCCATGGTTGAACTACCGCCGCTGACGGATTTACTCACCTTTCTCAACCATCTGCTGCATCTGCGGGCGGGCACTTTTGGCCTGGCGTTTGGTCTTTTCGGTTATCTGCTGTCGATGGTCTGCTGGTATTTCGCCTTGCACCAATTACCGCTGGCGAAAGCCTATGCGCTGCTAAGCCTGAGCTACATTCTGGTGTGGGCCGCCGCCATCTGGCTCCCCGGCTGGCGTGAGCCTTTTCACTGGCAATCGCTGCTGGGCGTGCTGCTGATTGTCGCCGGGGTGCTGACTATTTTCTGGCCAGTGAAGCGCCGGGGCTAGCCTGGCAGCCGGCTTTTAGGCCGTCCCGGCCCGAGCAGTATGGCTAACTTACTGCCGCCTTTAGTGGTTTCCATCCAGATCTTACAGACGCTGGTTAGCGGCACCGAGAGCAGCATACCCACCGGGCCAAGCAGCCATCCCCAGACCAGTAAGGAGAGGAAAACGACCAGCGTCGACATACCCAGTCGATGGCCCATCATACGCGGTTCGAGAATATTGCCGATAATCATATGCACGACTAAAAAGAGCGCGCCAACCAGCAGGCATTCATAATAACCATTAAAGAGTAACGCCTGAATCATCGGTGGGACGGCGGAAATCACCGAGCCAATATTAGGTACATAGTTAAGCAGAAAAGCCAGCACTCCCCACATCAGCGCGAACTGAACCCCCATCAGCAATAAACCTAACCAGACAATGACTCCGGTCCACAGGCTGAGGAGCGTTTTCAGCGCCAGATAGTGCGAAACGCCTTTTAGCGCCCGGTGCAACCCGGCGATATGGATCTGGGGATTGTTAAGCGCAAAGCGCAGCTTGTAGGGCACATGGCGGACTTCAAAAAGCATAAAGACCACGGTCATGACCAGCAAAATGACGCTGGCCATTGCGCCTGAAAGCCCGGTCATCAGGGCGGTAGTGAACGTCATCAGCTTGTCAGAATCCATGCGCTGCAGCATACGTTCCGGGGACATGTGAATATGTAAAAATGGCAGCGCCTCCTGCAGCCGCAGGACTTTCGCCGTCAGCTCTTTATTGTACTTCGGCAGCATCGCGACAAATTCGTTAACTGATGCGGCCAGCACGCCAATTAATGCGGTGAGAACAATCAGCATCACTAACACCACAATCGTAATCGCCACCGGGCGACGGACGCCGCGGCGGATAAACCAGCTCACCAGAGGATTAAGGACAATAGCGAAGAACAGCGCCAGTAAAAGCTGTACGATGATATCCGCTGCGGCATGAATCCCGGCGAGGATAACCACTAGCGATGCCAGCTTGAGCAGGATATGCATGCCCGTTTTATCGGGCTGGGGGGTTGTCATTAACGGTTCCTTTCTTATGATTTTCATTAAGTGTAGCGGCTGGCTTGTTTCCGATATTCCTAATCTGGCTGCTGATTTAAAGCGTGCAGCATGGTAAAAATGAAACACTGTTGTAAAAAACTGGTGGAACCCATGCCTGAAGCCGCTGCCGAACCGGCACTCAATGGACTGCGTCTCAATCTGCGGATTGTCTCGGTGGTTATCTTTAACTTTGCCAGCTATCTGACCATTGGCCTGCCGCTGGCGGTGTTGCCAGGCTATGTCCATGATGTGATGGGCTTTAGCGCCTTCTGGGCCGGGCTGGTGATTAGCCTTCAGTACTTCGCTACGTTGCTTAGCCGCCCTCACGCCGGGCGCTACGCCGACCTGCTGGGGCCGAAAAAAGTCGTCGTTTTTGGCCTGTGCGGCTGCTTTCTGAGCGGGTTGTGCTACCTGCTGGCGGCGTTCAGCGGCGGCTGGCCCATTGTTAGCCTGTCGCTGCTGTGCCTTGGGCGCATTATTCTGGGAATCGGGCAGAGCTTTGCGGGAACCGGATCAACGCTGTGGGGCGTCGGGGTGGTTGGTTCGTTGCACATTGGGCGCGTTATTTCCTGGAACGGAATTGTGACCTACGGTGCAATGGCGATGGGCGCACCGCTCGGCGTGCTTTGTTATTCCCTAATCGGCCTGCACGGTCTGGCGTTCACCATTATGGCGGTGGCGCTGGTGGCGGTACTTTGCGCACTGCCGCGCGCAGCGGTGAAAGCGGGCAAGGGCAAGGCGATGTCGTTTCGCGCGGTGCTGGGACGGGTCTGGCTCTACGGGATGGCGCTGGCCCTGGCCTCGGCCGGTTTTGGCGTTATCGCCACCTTTATCACCCTGTTTTATGACGCCAAAGGCTGGGATGGCGCAGCCTTCGCGTTAACGCTGTTTAGCTGCGCGTTTGTCGGCACTCGTCTGTTGTTCCCCAATGGGATTAATCGTCTTGGCGGGCTGAACGTGGCGATGATCTGCTTTGTGGTAGAGATTATCGGGCTGCTGCTGGTGGGACTGGCAGAGACGCCGCTGATGGCGAAAATCGGTACTTTCCTGGCCGGTGCGGGCTTTTCTCTCGTGTTCCCGGCGCTTGGCGTGGTGGCGGTGAAAGCGGTACCGCAGCAGAACCAGGGGTCGGCGCTGGCAACCTATACGGTATTTATGGATCTTTCACTGGGGATCACCGGTCCGCTTGCCGGTCTGTTGATGGCGTGGGCGGGGATTTCATCGATTTATCTGGCGACGGCGGGGTTAGTTGCAGTGGCGCTGCTGCTGGGATGGCGGTTAAAAAAACGGCCCCCGGTCGGTGAACCGGAGGCCGTAGCGTCAGGCCAGTAGTTACTGAATGACGAGGGTGTTGATGATGTTTTCCGCTTCGGTCTGCGCCTGCTGCTGGTTATCCGCCGGTAGCGTGACCTGCAGGGTCAGCAGTTTGTCGTCAACCTTGCCGAGGAGTACGGAAGACCATGCGGTCTGACCCTTAGCAGAGATAATGCTGTCCAGCTGTTGCAGAGTGTGGCCTTTAATCTCAACGGATTTATTGGTCACGACCTGCAGCTGCGGATCGCGACTGCGCTGCTGCTCTTCCAGACGTTGCGCCATGACGGCCAGGTCTTCATTGGTGCTGTCGCCGACAATCACGATGACCGCTTTCTGACCAGTGGCATCAGAATAGACATGCATGTTGTTGGCCTGGGTGCCCAGCTTGCCGCTCTGGTCAGTCATACCCGCAGGCAGGGAGAAGCTCAGTTTGCCATCCAGCAGACTAATAGGTTGCCCGCTGGTGTTACTTTCTGCAGCAGCCCCGGCAGTCGGCGTTTTTGTGTCGCTGTTATCACAGGCCGCAAGCCCCATAACCAGCAGGCCAATACCGACATATTTAACCAAATTGCGCATTGACATCTTCCTTTCGATAAACGGCCATTAACGGCTCATTTGCTTATCTTATCACATCGTTTCGTGAGTACTCTTAACCTGGCTGCAATGCCGATAAATCAGATTTATCTGCCAGCTTTTTCAGCAGCATATTCAACAACATGCCGTACATTGGCAGGAAGAAAACGATGCTAATCAGTACCTTGAAACAGTAATCGACGATAGCGATTTCTCCCCAGTGCGCCGCCATAAACGGGTCCGGGCTGCGCCAGAAGGCGATAAAGAAGAAGGCCAGCGTATCGCTGACGTTACCGAAAAGGGTCGATGCCGTCGGCGCCAGCCACCAGCGACGGTTTTGACGCAGGCGGTTAAAGACGTGGACGTCGAGGATTTGCCCCAGCGCATAGGCCATAAAGCTGGCGGCGGCGATACGGGCGACAAACAGGTTAAAGCTGGTTAATGCGGCAAAGCCCTGCCATTCACCCATGTAAAACAGCGCAGAAACGCCATAGGAGATCACCAGCGCCGGGATCATGACCGCGAGGATAATACGGCGTGCCAGCGGAGCGCCGAAAATCCGCACCGTGAGATCGGTGGCGAGGAAAATAAACGGAAAGCTGAACGCGCCCCAAGTGGTATGAAAACCAAAGATGGAGATCGGTAGCTGCACCAGATAGTTACTGGAGGTGATGACCAGCAGATGGAAAAGCGATAGCCAGATCAGCGCTTTTTTACGCTGAATAGAAGTAAACGGACTCATATTGTGACCTTTTTAGTGGTTGGGGTGAGGGAACCCAATAAAAACGGCTGCATGATACTGCGTTACGTGCGTAATGCAATGGTTGTTTTTCGCGCAAACGTTAACCTGGCTTGCGTACTGCTGAACTGGGGGTAAACTAGGGCCGTTTTATTAATGTGAGATGAAAATGAGCGAACTTTTCTCCAGCCCTGACCATACGCTTGATGCGCAGGGGCTTCGTTGCCCGGAACCGGTGATGATGGTGCGCAAGACCGTGCGTACGATGCCGGTAGGCGAGACGCTGCTAATCGTGGCCGACGATCCGGCGACCACCCGCGATATTCCCGGTTTCTGCCGCTTTATGGAGCACGAGCTGCTGGCGCAGGAAACCGAGGCGCTGCCGTACCGTTATCTGATTCGTAAAAGCCACTGAGCTGCTTCAGGTTTCCCCGGAGGCGGTGCTGCGCACCTGTCCGGGCTACAAAAAACAGACCGTGCCAGGCGTCGCCCCCGGGGCATTTCTGTTTACTTCTTACGCAACAATCGCAGCGCGTTGGCGGTGACCAGCACCGTCGCCCCGGTGTCCGCCAGCACCGCCAGCCACAGGCCGGTCAGGCCGAGCAGGGTGGTGACGAGGAAAATCGCCTTCAGACCTAGCGCGATAGCAATGTTCTGTCGGATGTTGGCGTGGGTGGCTCGGGCCAGTGAAATCATCTGTGCTAGCCCGGTGAGGCGGTTGTGGGTTAACGCTGCGTCGGCGGTCTCCAGGGCCACGTCGGTACCGCTGCCCATGGCGATACCAATCGTCGCCGCTTTCATCGCCGGAGCGTCGTTGATGCCGTCGCCGACCATCGCCAGCGGCGCTTGTGCATTAAGCGCCATCACCGCCTGCACTTTATCCGCAGGTAGCAGCCCGGCGCGGAACTCCAGACCCAGCTGGCTGGCGATGGCCGCCGCCGCGCGCGGGTTATCGCCGGTCAGGATGATCCCCTGAACGCCTAGCTGATGGAGTTCATCCACCGCCTGGCGGGCATCATCACGCAGCGTATCGCGTAGCGCCAGGATCCCCAGCAGTCTCTCATCGCGCATCACCAGCACCACGGTTTGCCCGGCCCCCTCCAGTTGCTGAATACGTTCCTCATACTGCGGGTCGCTATTTTTACCGGCGGCGCAAATCAGCACCCGACGACCGTCGACTTGCGCCTCAATGCCGGAACCGGCCAGCGCGCGCTGGGCGTGCGCTTCTGGGATGGCGAGCTGGCGTTGTTCTGCCTCCCGCACCACGGCCTGAGCTAACGGGTGGCTGGAGCCTTGCTCCACGGCCGCCGCCAGCGACAGCAGATCGTTTTCGGCGATGTCCGCGGTGGTGATAACGGCGGTCACGCGCGGCTGGCCGATGGTCAGGGTGCCGGTTTTATCAAACGCGACCTGGCGCACGCGTCCTAACTGCTCCAGCGCCGCGCCGCCCTTAATCAGCGCGCCGCGACGCGCCGCTACCGCCAGCCCGGAGGTAATCGCCGCCGGGGTGGAGATGACCAGGGCGCAAGGGCAGCCGATCAGCAGCAGCGTTAAGCCTTTATAGATCCACGGCAGCCAGGCGCCGGCAAACAGCAGCGGTGGCACAATGGCGACCAGCAGGGCGACGACCATAATCGCTGGAGTATAAATACGGCTAAAGCGATCGATAAAACGCTCAATCGGCGCGCGGCGTTCTTCCGCTTCTTCAATGAGCTTAAGAATACGGTCGATGGCGCTATCGCCCGGTTCGGAAATAACCGTCAGCTGGATCAGGCGATCGACGCTGGTTGCGCCAGCCGCTACCCGTTCACCGGCGTGACGTTCAACCGGTACGGACTCTCCGGTCAAAGCGCTTTCATCAAAGCTGGCGAAGGGCGACAACAGCTGGCCATCGGCAGGCAGGCGGCCCCCGGCGGCGACTTCAATCACGTCGCCAGGGCGCAGGTCGCGCTGGGCGACGGTTTCACGGACGCCATCGCGAACGCGGATTGCCGTGTCGGGTTTCAGCGCCATCAATGCGCTAACCCCCTGACGCGCGCGGCTGGCGGCCCAGCCTTCAAGACGCTCGCCAATCAAGAACAGCAGCAGCACCATTGCCGCTTCGGCGGTCGCACCGATAAACAGCGCACCGATGGCCGCGACGCTCATCAGGGTTTCAATGGCGAACCAGCTTCCGCTTTTGATCAGGCGAATGGCCTGACGGGCGACGGGCCACAGGCCAACAAGAGTGGTGGCTACGAATGCCATTTCGCCAAAGGGATGGTTGAACTGCTCGAGTCCCCAGCTTAGCGCCATCATGACGACCAGAGTGATAAGCGGCAGATTTTCGCGCAGCCACGAGGTCTGTTCCTCTTGCTGCGGAGCGCTTTCATCACGCAGTTTGTATCCTGCGGCGCGAACGGCGCTTTCGACCTGCGGGCGGACATCACCATCGGCGTTGACCAGCAGTTTTTCTGTGGCAAACAGCACCTGAACCTGGCTGACCCCCGGTACCTGGCGAACGGCGGTTTCGACCTTGCGGGCGCAGGCTGCGCAATCCATACCTTCGACCAGCCAGCTATAGCGTGCCTGATTCAATGCTTCGTTTTCAGCGGCGGTTTCGGTGCTGCAGGCGTGGTCCGAGCAGCAGCTTTCCGACGGCTGTTCGGCTGGGGTAAATTTTAATGATGAGAAGTGTGGGACTTTTTTATCCTGCGATTCTGGAGCCGACATAGGACCCTCCGGGTAATGATAATTTTCTCATTACCCAAAGGATACACTCTGGAGTCGACTCCAGAGTCAAGCGCTTAATTACAAATAAAGCGCGCGGACGATCAGGAAGTGCCCGGCGAAGTAAAACGCCGAGGAGATAGCGTTGTCAGCGCGGAACCGGCGACGGTAATGGCTAATGAGCCAGACCGCGTTGCCGAGCAGCAGGAACGCTGCGCCAACGAAGCCAGACAGCGCGGTATCTGTCGGGCGGGCGAACCACAGCTCACCGGCCAACCAGACCATCACCAGCGTCATACCGATAAAGGTGAACACCGGCATCCGCATTTCTTCCAGCCGGGTCCAGATAATCGCCAGCAGCAGAGCGCCGAGGATCAGCAGCACCAACGGTAGCGGCCAGAAGAACGACAGCGTTAGCTGGCTGGCAAACCAGATGGTGTAGAGCAGATGCGAGAGAAAGAACGCTCCCACGGCGTACATTACCCGCTGGCGAGGCAGCAACGTGAGCGCATCGCCAACCAGCGAGGCGCAAAGACCGGCCAGCACCAGATAGCTGATGGCGTTAAACATCGGCGCTTGCCAGGCCAGTAACAGAAGCAGGATCAACGTGACGGGCTTAAACACCCAACGACGCCAGGCGGGTCCACGATAAGATGCATCGACGTAAAGCCATGCGGAGAAACAGACAGCAATAAATGACCAAAGCATAGTAAGTCCCTGTATCTGTTATCATTAAGTAAGTGATTGTACTTACGGTACTGAATCTCAGTGTAGTGGTTTGCAGCGGAAGATGACAATGTAATACTCTTATTCCTGATAATTCCTGGGGGCAAGGTGAATGAGTAAAGTTCCGCTTTTTTTTATGGTTGCCGTTGCCGTCATTGTGGTCGCCGCATCGTATCGTTATGTGCAGCAGCGTCGGGAAAAGATGGAGAACGAAGCCGCGCCGCTGTTACAAAAGCGGGTGGTGGTGAGTAATAAGCGAGAGAAGGTGCTTAACGACCGTCGCTCACGCCAGCAGACGGTGACGCCTGCTGGCAGCGAGATGCGTTATGAAGCCAGCTTCAGGCCGGAAGCTGGCGGGCTGGAAGTGGTTTTTCGCCTGCAGGCGCCGCAGTATCATGCGCTAAGCGTTGGCGATAAGGGGATGCTGAGCTACAAGGGGTCGCGGTTTGTGAGTTTTACACCGGACCCCTGAGCGCTTTTGCCCGACACTATTTCTTCTTCAGGGTCGCCTTGAGCTTTTTTTGCCAGGCGACCAGTTCGAACACGCCGAAGACGAAAATCCGAACCTGCTCGAAGCGCCCCAGCGGCGGCATCTCTTTCGTCTGCGTCGCCTTCAGCAGCGTCAACTGCAGACCGTGCATCAGGATCATAAAGATCAGCGCCACGTTAACGAAGATATTCAGCGGCTTTGGGAACGGTTGAAACAGATTCAGCAATAAAAACGCCCACACGCACAGCATCAGCAAGCGGCCAAAATTAATCAGCATGGTTTTCTCCTTGTGCCTCACGTTGGTAGAGGCGGTAGGCGACCTGTCCGGCCACTTTCTCTCGGTACAGATGCCAGCTTGCAGGCACCGGCGGTAAACCGTTTTCGACTTCACTCTCAATGTAAATGAGCGCTTCATCGCTGAGCCAGCCGTTGTCTTCCAGCAGCTTTAGCGTTTCTTCAAGCAGCCCTTTGCGAAACGGGGGATCGACAAACACGATATGGTGCGGCGTGCCCGCCTGAGCAAGAAACGCTAAGGTATTGGTATTCACGACTTTGCCGTTGCTGGCTTTGAGCGTCGCCAGATTTTTTTGCAGCTGCTGCGCGACGCCGCGCTCCATTTCCAGCAGCGTGGCGTTGGCCGCGTAGCGGGAGAGAGCTTCAAGGCCCAGCGCGCCGCTGCCGGCGAAGCAGTCGAGGCAGCTCGCGTCAACGATTGACGGCGCCAGCCAGTTAAATAGCGTCTCGCGCACCCGGTCGGTGGTCGGGCGCAGACCCGGGCTCTCCGGCACCGGTAATTTACGGCCTCGCCATTGCCCGCCGATAATACGGATCTGGCCGCTGCCTGCGTGGTTTGGTTTCTTCATCTTTTTGCTCAAGTCTCAACTTCCGGGCTGCTATTCTAACGATCGATAGCGGTTGACGAAACCTTAATCCGGGGGCGGTGATGCGAGTTAAGTTAAGTGGTAGACTATCCGACTAATTTCATCATTTTTCAGCTTCCGCTGCCAACAGGCCGAAGCTGTGCCATGAATTAACAGCGAGGAGTGTAGTCGCAAATGGCGAAAGACAAAAAACGTGGCTTCTTTTCCTGGCTGGGCTTTGGACAAAAAGAGCAGGCGCAGGAAAGCGAAACAGAACAAAAAGTAGAAGCCCAGCAAGAAGTTGAAGAACAGGCTGCGGGAAGCGAAGCGCCTGCGGTTGCGCCTGAAACGATCGATGTACCTGAGGTGGAGAAACCAGACGCCGACGCTTTTGCCGCTGATGTGGTTGAGGTGACCGAGCAGGTTGTGGAAAGCGAACAGCCACAGGTGGTTGTCGAATCTCCGGTTGTTGAGGAAATTGCTGAACAGCCAGCAGTAGAAGAGATAGCTGCAGAGCCTCTGGTTGAGGAAGTCATTGCTGAGCCGGTGGTTGCTGAAGCCGTTGTGGAACACACGCCGGAAGAGGTGATTGCCGAACCGGAAGCAGTCGTAGTTGAAGAAGTTGAAGAAGTTGAAGAAGTTGAAGAAGTTGAAGAAGTTGAAGAAGTTGAAGAAGTTGAAGAGGCTGTCGCTGAAGAGCCGGAAATCGTTGAGCCGGTAGAAGAAACCGAAATCACCGACGAAGAGCTGGAAGCGCAGGCTCTGGCAGCGGCTGATGCGGCAGAAAATGCTGTTGAAGTGGTGCCGGACGAAGAGGTTGTCGCGCCGTTAGAGCAGGAAAAGCCGACCAAAGAAGGTTTCTTCGCTCGCCTCAAGCGCAGCCTGGTGAAAACCAAACAAAACCTCGGTTCCGGATTTATCAGTCTGTTCCGCGGTAAGAAAATCGACGATGATCTGTTTGAAGAGCTGGAAGAGCAGCTGCTGATTGCCGATGTTGGCGTGGAAACCACCCGTAAGATCATTACCAATCTTACCGAGGGTGCCAGTCGCAAACAGCTGCGCGACGCCGAGGCGCTGTACGGCCTGCTGAAAGAAGAGATGGGCGATATTCTCGCTAAAGTGGATGAGCCGCTGAACGTTGAAGGCAAAACGCCGTTTGTTATTCTGATGGTCGGCGTCAACGGCGTCGGTAAGACAACCACCATTGGCAAGCTGGCGCGGCAGTTCGAGCAGCAGGGCAAATCGGTGATGCTGGCGGCAGGAGATACCTTCCGCGCGGCAGCCGTCGAACAGCTCCAGGTTTGGGGGCAACGTAACAATATTCCGGTGATTGCGCAGCATACCGGTGCTGATTCCGCATCGGTGATTTTCGATGCTATCCAGGCGGCGAAGGCGCGCAATATTGACGTCCTGATTGCTGATACCGCGGGTCGTCTGCAGAATAAATCGCATCTGATGGAAGAACTGAAGAAGATCGTCCGCGTCATGAAAAAACTGGATGTCGATGCGCCTCATGAGGTCATGCTGACCATTGACGCCAGCACCGGGCAGAATGCGATTAGCCAGGCCAAACTGTTCCATGAAGCGGTTGGACTGACCGGTATTACCTTGACTAAGCTGGATGGTACCGCCAAGGGCGGGGTTATCTTCTCGGTTGCTGACCAGTTCAGTATTCCGATTCGCTACATTGGTGTTGGCGAACGAATTGAGGACCTGCGTCCGTTTAATGCGGGCGACTTTATTGAGGCACTTTTTGCCCGAGAGGATTAAAAATGATTCGCTTTGAACAAGTCAGCAAAGCCTATCTCGGTGGGAGACAAGCGCTACAGGGGGTGACTTTCCACCTGCAGGCGGGCGAGATGGCGTTTCTGACCGGCCATTCCGGCGCGGGGAAAAGCACCCTGCTGAAGCTTATCTGCGGTATTGAGCGGCCCAGCGCCGGGAAAATCCTGTTCGGCGGCCATGATATTAGCCGCCTGAAAAGCCGCGAAGTGCCGTTTTTGCGCCGTCAGATTGGCATGATTTTCCAGGACCACCATCTGCTGATGGACCGTACCGTTTACGATAACGTGGCGATCCCACTGATTATTGCGGGCGCCAGCGGCGATGATATTCGTCGTCGCGTATCGGCGGCGCTGGATAAAGTCGGGCTGCTGGACAAAGCGAAAAACCTTCCGATCCAACTTTCTGGTGGTGAACAGCAGCGCGTGGGTATTGCCCGCGCGGTGGTGAACAAACCTGCGGTCCTGCTGGCGGATGAACCGACCGGTAACCTCGATGAAGCGCTGTCGGAAGGGATCTTACGTCTGTTTGAAGAGTTCAACCGCGTTGGGGTGACGGTTCTGATGGCGACGCATGCCCTGGGGCTTATCTCCAGTCGTCCGTACCGCGTCCTGTCCCTCAGCGACGGGCATATGCATGGAGGCCGCATCGGTGAATAAACGCGAGGCAATGAACCACATTCGCCGGTTCGGCAATCGATTCGACCGTTTCCGTAATACGGGTGGAGCGGGCGGTAGCGGCGGGCGCAATGCGCCGAAGCGGCCAAAATCGGCGCCGAACCCGGCTTCCCGTAAGAGCAACGTGTTTAATGAACAGGTGCGCTACGCCTGGAACGGTGCGCTTCAGGATCTGAAAAGCACGCCGCTGGCGACGTTCCTGACGGTGATGGTGATCGCCATTTCGCTGACCCTGCCAAGCGTGTGCTACATGGTGTACAAAAACGTCAGCACCGCCGCGACGCAGTATTATCCGACACCGCAAATCACCGTCTATCTGGAAAAAACGCTGGATGACGATGCCGCCGCGCGAGTCGTCGGTCAGCTACAGGCCGAGCAGGGCGTGGAAAAGGTAAACTACCTGTCGCGCGATGAAGCCCTTGGCGAGTTCCGTAACTGGTCGGGTTTTGGCGGTGCGCTGGATATGCTGGAAGAAAACCCGCTGCCGGCGGTCGCGATTGTGGTACCGAAGATTGATTTCCAGAGCGTTGAGGCGCTGAACACGCTGCGTGACCGGGTGAGTCATGTTCAGGGCGTTGATGAAGTGCGTATGGATGATAGCTGGTTTGCGCGGCTCTCGTCGTTGACCGGGCTGGTTGGGCGCGTTTCGGCGATGATCGGCGTGCTGATGATTGCGGCGGTATTCCTGGTTATCGGCAACAGCGTGCGTTTAAGCATCTTTGCCCGTCGCGATACTATCAATGTGCAGAAACTTATTGGCGCGACCGATGGCTTTATTCTGCGTCCATTCCTGTACGGCGGCGCGCTGTTAGGTTTCTCCGGCGCATTTTTGTCGCTGATTCTGTCAGAAATTATGGTGATGCGGCTGTCGTCGGCGGTCACCGAAGTGGCGAAAGTGTTCGGTACCCAGTTCGAACTCAGTGGATTAGGCTTCGATGAATGCCTGCTGATGCTGCTGGTTTGTTCAATGATTGGCTGGGTCGCGGCCTGGCTGGCAACCGTACAACATTTACGTCACTTTACTCCCGAGTAGTAAAAATCTGGTATAATCTTTCCCTGCACTGAATATCTCTCTGCAGGGAAAGAGTCCCTGTCGGCTTTTCCCTAAACTTCATCTCCATGTCACATTTTGTGCGTAATCTATTCACATCATTGCATGGAACTTGTGGATAAAATCACTGTCTGATACTAATGTGAGTGATATTCTCGTTGCTCATCAATGCTGGCATGGTTGTTGCTCCTTTGTGAGAACAGAATGATGCCAGAAGATATCGATTGAGAGGATTTGAATGACCAAAGATATGCAAACTTTAGCCTTAGCCCCCGTTGGTAACCTGGAATCGTACATCCGGGCAGCTAACACTTGGCCGATGTTATCGGCTGATGAAGAGCGGGAGCTTGCTGAAAAGCTGCATTACCAGGGCGATCTGGAAGCAGCGAAAAAGCTGATCCTGTCTCACCTGCGCTTTGTTGTTCATATTGCTCGTAATTACTCGGGCTATGGCCTGCCGCAGGCGGATTTGATTCAGGAAGGTAATATCGGCCTGATGAAAGCCGTGCGCCGTTTTAACCCGGAAGTGGGTGTGCGCCTGGTTTCCTTCGCCGTGCACTGGATCAAAGCGGAAATTCACGAATACGTACTGCGTAACTGGCGTATCGTGAAGGTCGCGACCACTAAAGCGCAGCGTAAGCTGTTCTTTAACCTGCGTAAAACTAAGCAGCGTCTGGGCTGGTTCAACCAGGATGAAGTGGAAATGGTTGCCCGTGAGCTGGGCGTGTCGAGCAAAGACGTGCGTGAGATGGAGTCACGTATGGCGGCGCAGGACATGACCTTTGATATGTCTTCAGATGATGAATCCGATAGCCAGCCGATGGCTCCGGTGCTCTATCTGCAGGATAAAACGTCTAACTTTGCTGACGGCATTGAAGACGATAACTGGGAAGAGCAGGCGGCGAATAAGCTGACTGACGCGATGCAGGGTCTCGACGAGCGCAGCCAGGATATCATCCGCGCCCGCTGGCTGGACGAAGACAACAAGTCCACGCTGCAGGAGCTGGCGGATCGCTACGGCGTTTCGGCCGAACGTGTACGTCAGCTTGAAAAGAACGCAATGAAAAAACTGCGCGCTGCTATCGAAGCCTAATCTGAGCGTCAGCTTCCCCCGATAACGCCCCACATTACGTTGGGGCGTTTTGTTTTTTCAGCCCTCAACCAGCGCCTGTGGGCAGTGCATTTGCAGGCACTCGAGCAGGATTTTGAACGCCGGTTCCATCTGCGCTTCAGGCTGGGAGGCAAAACCCATCAATAACCCTTTCTTACGTTGTGCCGTCAGGTAGTAGCGAGATAGCGGACGCACGAGAATATTGTGCTTGTTCGCGTCCTGAGCAATCGCCACGTCATCCGCCTCATCCGGCAAATTCAGAATCAGATGCAGTCCGGCATTATCGCTAAAATCCGATAGTGCGTGCGGGCCGCAATATTGCTGAATCAGCTCGGTCAAAAAGATGCGGCGGCGGCTGTACAGCAGGCGCATACGGCGAATATGCGCCGAGTAATGACCGGCGTTGATAAACTCCGCCAGCGCCAGCTGGATCAGCGAGTGACCACCGCGATACAGTTCGGCATGGGCGTTTTTGAGTTCAGCCGTCAGCGGTCGGGGAAGCACCACATAGCCTAGCCGCAGTCCCGGATAGAGCGTCTTACTGAACGTGCCGACGTAGACCACCGGCGCTTCGGGAGCCAGGCCCTGAAGAGCCGGTATCGGCTGGCCGGAAAAGCGAAACTCGCTGTCGTAGTCATCCTCCACAATCCAGCTTCCGTGCTGATGAGCCAGCGCCAGCAGCCGCTGCCGACGTTCCAGGCTCATCACCGCACCGAGCGGATACTGATGGGATGGCGTGACGAAGATAAGCCCTGGGGCTTCGGCGATGGTGTCGGGCGGACACAGGCCATTGGCATCAACGGTAATCGGTTCTGCTCGTACTTCATTCATCGCCAGCACGTGGCGAATACCCCAATAAGACGGTTCTTCGACCCAGGCGAGATCGCCGTTGTCGCACAGCATACGGGTGACCAGGTCGATGGCCTGGTGGATCCCTTCAGTAATAAGAATCTGATCTGCCTGACACTGCACGCCGCGCGCTACTCTTAAGTAGTCTACCAGCGCATGTTGCAGTTCGGGCGTGCCGCCATTGCAGCTATAGCTAAGTTGTTCCGGTTTCGGGCGGCGGCTGATGCGCGCCTGAATTTTACTGAATAGCGGGTGGGGGAAGGCGTTGACGTCCGGTACGCCGGGGATAAAAGCTCCCCACTGACGAGGGCTGGCGCTAACGTGACTCAGTAGATGCTGACCGCGTCGGGAGATATGCGCTGTTGTAGCAGGCATGGCGCTGTTTTCATTGGCACTGCTTGCGGAAGGGAACATATCAGGCAGCGTTTTTGCCACAAACGTCCCGCTACCACGGCGGGAAACGACATATCCCTCCGCAAGCAGTTGTTCGTAAACTGTTAAAATTGTGTTGCGTGATATTCGTAACTCCCCGGCCAGATCTCGTGAGGGGGGCAGGCGGCTATGGGGCGGTAGAGAACCGTCCAGAATTGAGCGACGAATCGCCTTATAAAGACGTTTATGCAGGAGTGGGTCTGTTTCTTCCTGCAATCTGACCAGTACCAGGTCTGCGACGAGCGAGCGCAATTGGATCCCTCAGATAATCTGAATTGGTACTCGATTGTAGAGCCAAATCCTGTGTAAATAAACGACATGGTTTCGAATTTGTTGCGATAGCGTGACACACATGACAGGAGATTCTCGGGTGAAAAGTTCAGAACTGAATCAGCGTCGCCAGCTGGCGACTCCACGCGGTGTAGGGGTGATGTGCAGCTACTTTGTTGAGAAAGCAGAGAACGCTACGTTGTGGGATCTTGAAGGCAATGAGGTGATTGATTTTGCCGCCGGTATTGCGGTGCTGAACACTGGTCATCGTCATCCAAAAGTGGTTGCCGCAGTTGAACAGCAACTACAGGCATTTACCCATACCGCTTATCAGATTGTCCCATATGAGAGCTATGTCACCCTGGCTGAACGTATTAACGACCTGGCGCCGATTGATGGCTCGGCGAAAACCGCGTTCTTTACCACCGGTGCGGAAGCGGTTGAAAACGCGGTGAAGATTGCTCGCGCTTATACTCGACGTCCGGGGTTGATCACCTTTGGCGGCGGTTTCCACGGGCGTACCTTTATGACCATGGCGCTGACCGGCAAAGTGGCCCCCTATAAGATTGGCTTTGGCCCGTTCCCTGGCTCGGTTTATCACGCCGTCTATCCAAACGCCACTCACGGTATTACTACCGCCGACGCGATGAAAAGCCTTGAGCGCATTTTCAAAGCCGATATTGCAGCAGACCAGGTCGCGGCGATTGTGCTGGAGCCGATTCAGGGCGAAGGCGGTTTTAACGTTGCACCGTCTGATTTTATGCAGGCTCTGCGCGCGCTGTGCGATACCCACGGCATTTTGCTGATTGCCGATGAAGTACAAACCGGCTTTGCGCGTACCGGCAAACTCTTTGCGATGCAGCACTATGATGTGAAGCCTGACCTGATGACCATGGCCAAAAGCCTCGCCGGTGGCTTCCCGCTTTCTGGTGTAGTTGGTCGCGCCGAGGTGATGGATGCTCCAGCGCCGGGCGGCCTGGGTGGCACCTATGCCGGTAACCCGCTGGCAGTTGCGGCAGCGCATGCGGTACTGGACGTCATTGAGGAAGAGCAACTGTGTCAGCGCGCCGAGCAGCTAGGTAGCCATCTAAAAGAAGTGTTGAATCAAGCACGTCAGAGCTGCCCGGCGATCGCTGACGTTCGTGGACAGGGTTCGATGGTGGCGGTAGAGTTTAACGATCCGCAAACAGGTGAACCGTCGGCGGAAATCACCCGCCAGATCCAGCAAAAAGCCCAGGAAAATGGCCTGCTGCTGCTGAGCTGTGGTGTTTACGGCAACGTGATTCGCTTTCTCTATCCGCTCACTATTCCGGATGCGCAGTTTACTAAGGCGCTGGATATTCTGGCCCGCATCCTGAAGAACTAATTCTCTCCGTCTGCGGTGGTTGATGCTGCCGCAGACTCATTATCCGCAAGCGTTATATACATCCAGTCTATCGTTTAGCCCGTGACGTTTTCTTTTGGCGCAGATTTTTATTTGTCACTTATCTGTTACATACCCCGCAATTTTATCGTTTCCAATTCTCCTGAATGACGGTATGTTTAGCATAGTGTGCTGCAAAAGCGCAGGCGGCAGACCCTAATCTAACTATCATATGCTTTTCTTATGTGTCTAATTAGAATAATGCGCTAGTAAACAACATCACAACAAATGCAAAAACCATAATAATGGGGAGCCTCAGGATGAATATGAAGGGTAAAGCGTTACTGGCAGGATGTATTGCCTTAATCATGAGCGGTGCGGCAATGGCCGAAGACATTAAAGTGGCCGTTGTTGGCGCGATGTCTGGCCCGGTAGCGCAGTATGGTGACCAGGAGTTTACTGGGGCAGAGCAGGCCATTGCTGATATCAACGCCAAAGGCGGTATCAAAGGCAATAAGCTGCAGATGGTAAAATACGACGACGCCTGTGATCCAAAACAAGCGGTTGCTGTGGCAAACAAAGTCATTAACGATGGCATCAAGTACGTTATTGGTCACCTGTGCTCTTCTTCCACTCAGCCGGCGTCTGATATTTATGAAGACGAAGGCGTGCTGATGATCACCCCGGCGGCTACTGCTCCGGAGCTGACCGCTCGCGGCTATCACCTGATTCTGCGTACCACCGGTCTTGACTCTGACCAGGGGCCAACTGCGGCCAAATATATTCTGGAAACCGTCAAACCGCAGCGCATCGCGATTGTCCACGATAAGCAGCAGTATGGCGAGGGCCTGGCTCGTGCGGTGCAGGACAACCTGAAGAAAGGCGGTGCCAACGTGGTGTTCTTTGATGGCATTACCGCCGGTGAGAAAGACTTCTCTACCCTGGTTGCACGTCTGAAGAAAGAAAATATCGACTTTGTCTACTACGGCGGTTACCACCCGGAGATGGGGCAGATCCTGCGTCAGTCCCGCGCCGCTGGCCTGAAAACCCAGTTTATGGGTCCAGAAGGGGTAGCGAACGTGTCGCTGTCTAACATTGCTGGCGCTTCTGCGGAGGGTATGCTGGTGACTAAGCCGAAGAACTATGATCAGGTTCCGGCTAACAAACCGATCGTCGACGCTATCAAAGCGAAGAAACAAGATCCGAGCGGCGCGTTCGTGTGGACCACTTATGCCGCGCTGCAATCTCTGGAAGCGGGCCTGAATCAGTCTGAAGATCCGGCTGAAATCGCTAAGTATCTGAAGGGAGCGACGGTCGAGACCGTGATGGGGCCGCTCTCCTGGAATGAAAAAGGCGACCTGAAAGGCTTCGAGTTCGGCGTGTTTACCTGGCATGCTAACGGTACTGCGACCGACGCCAAATAAATTTAACCTGCGCCTTTCGCGCCGCAGATGCGTTGGCCGCGTCCCTCAACCCCGGTCACTTACTGATGTAAGCTCCCGGGGATTTCGGGTCTTGCCGCCTTTCTGCAACGCGAAATTCTTGGTTAAATCAGTGGCTCCTTGCGTCTTCGTATAGGTGAGGGCAGTTGGTAGCCCGGGTAAGGCGTTTACGCCGCAACCCGGGGAATGCGCCGGGGTTGATGCATTGGTGCGGTTTCTTCCCGGGTCGCGCTGCGCTTACCCGGGCTACTTTTAGCGTTTTTCCCAACCGCCCGTTTGTGCGCTAAATCCCAGCGCCTGCATAAACGCCGCCATTACGCTGCGGTCTTCCACGCCAGCATCTGCAATACACCAACTGCTGATTTCCGGGTTATCCCGCATCGCTTCTTCCACTAAATATTGCCCGACGCCGCGACGGCGGGTCACTTCACGCACACACAGCGCGTTTAGCTCGCCCGCGACGCCGCTCAGCGTTACGCGAACCGCTCCCAGCAGGCGCTCGTTAAAACGGGCGGCATAAATGCGCTGGTTATCATCCAAAGTCAGCGCGGCGAGATCCTGCGACGGCCAGATTTTCCCTAAGTCGATACGATCCTGATCGCTGAAGTGTTGTAAACGAATAATGGTCAGTTTCATGCGCGGGGGTCCAGTTAAAACAGATGCGCCAGTGTATCTAAATTCACTGTCAGACGGAGCGCCGTTTTTTGCGTATTCATCAGGGGATTCGTTTTCCTGGATGGGGCAGGGTAGAGCAATTCATCATGGATCGAAAAATAAGCAGAATTTTAACCTAACATGTAGCGTTTTATTCCGCCTTATGTATCGTTATTTTATGCTGTTTACTGGACTTTTTTTGTTTATCTTCCCGCAAATACAGAATATTATCTTTGCTTAATCACCTGAAAAATAGAGATTTTACTCTGGATTCAGGCAAAAAACCTCGCTAAACCATTAAAGATAATGGTAAAAGTAGCGTTGTTTAATAAAAGCACAGAATGCTTTTTAACCATAAAAATACAAAATATTTACACCACATCACGAACGGGGTTATGCAGCATGAAAAGGAACGCGAAAACAATTATCGCGGGGTTAGTCGCACTGGCGATGTCCCACTCGGTAATGGCCAAGGATATAAAAGTCGCCGTTGTTGGCGCGATGTCTGGCCCGGTAGCCCAGTGGGGCGATATGGAATTCAACGGCGCGCGCCAGGCAATTAAAGACATTAATGCTCAGGGCGGCATCAAGGGCGATAAGCTGGTTGGTGTGGAATACGACGACGCCTGCGACCCGAAACAGGCCGTTGCGGTGGCGAACAAAATCGTCAATGACGGCATTCAGTATGTTATCGGCCACCTCTGCTCTTCCTCAACTCAGCCTGCATCTGATATCTATGAAGATGAAGGTATTCTGATGATCTCCCCGGGAGCAACTAACCCGGAGCTGACCCAGCGCGGATATCAGTACATCATGCGTACCGCGGGTCTGGACTCCTCGCAGGGACCGACCGCCGCAAAATACATCATGGAAAACGTCAAGCCGCAGCGTATTGCTATTATTCATGACAAGCAGCAATACGGTGAAGGTCTGGCGCGTTCTGTCCAGGATAGCCTGAAAAAAGGCGGCGCGAACATTGTCTTCTTTGACGGTATTACCGCCGGTGAAAAAGACTTCTCCGCGCTGCTGGCGCGCCTGAAGAAAGACAATATCGACTTTGTTTACTACGGCGGCTACTACCCGGAAATGGGCCAGATGCTGCGCCAGGCGCGTTCCGTCGGCCTGAAAACCGTGTTTATGGGGCCGGAAGGCGTAGGTAACGCGTCGCTGTCCAACATCGCGGGTGATGCGGCAGAAGGCATGCTGGTCACGATGCCAAAACGCTATGACCAGGATCCGGCGAACAGCGCTATCGTTGACGCGCTCAAGGCTGAGAAGAAAGATCCAAGCGGTCCGTATGTCTGGATCACCTACGCTGCCGTGCAGTCTCTGGCGCAGGCGATGGACAGAGCCAGCAGCCAGCAGCCGCTGGATTTAATCAAAGATCTGAAAGCTCACGGCGCGAAAACCGTGATTGGGCCGCTGAATTGGGACGAAAAAGGCGATTTGAAGGGATTTGAGTTTGGTGTCTTCCAGTGGCATGCGGACGGGTCATCCACCCTCGCGAAATAAGCCATAAGACAAGTTATCCCACCGCCCGTGCAAAGCGGGCGGGTAGAAAAAGGTTACCTTATGTCCGAGCAGTTTCTCTATTTTCTGCAGCAGATGTTTAATGGCGTCACGCTGGGAAGCACCTACGCGCTGATTGCTATCGGCTATACCATGGTGTACGGCATTATCGGCATGATCAACTTCGCCCACGGCGAGGTGTATATGATTGGCAGCTATGTCTCCTTCATGATCATTGCCGCCCTGATGATGATGGGGATTGATACCAGCTGGCTGCTGGTCGCCGCTGGATTCGTCGGGGCTATCGTCATCGCCAGCGCCTACGGCTGGAGTATTGAACGCGTGGCCTATCGGCCCGTGCGCAGCTCCAAGCGTCTGATTGCGCTGATCTCCGCCATCGGGATGTCCATCTTCCTGCAAAACTACGTCAGCCTGACGGAAGGTTCTCGTGATGTCGCGCTGCCAAGCCTGTTTAATGGCCAGTGGACGGTGGGCAGCAGCGACAACTTCTCCGCCACCATTACCACTATGCAGCTGGTTATTTGGGTGGTGACGTTTATCGCCATGCTGGCGCTGACCGTGTTTATCCGCTATTCCCGCATGGGCCGCGCCTGCCGCGCCTGTGCTGAAGACCTCAAAATGGCCAGCCTGCTGGGGATTAACACCGACCGCGTGATCGCGCTCACCTTTGTCATCGGCGCGGCAATGGCGGCGGTTGCGGGTGTGCTGCTTGGCCAGTTCTACGGTGTAATCAACCCGTACATCGGCTTCATGGCCGGGATGAAGGCCTTTACCGCTGCGGTTCTGGGCGGCATTGGCAGCATTCCTGGCGCGATGATCGGCGGCCTGATCCTCGGTATTGCCGAAGCGCTTTCCTCTGCCTATCTCAGCACGGAATATAAAGACGTGGTCTCCTTCGCGCTGCTGATCCTGGTTCTGCTGGTGATGCCTACCGGTATCCTGGGTCGCCCGGAGGTAGAAAAAGTATGAAACCGATGCATTTTGCGATGGCGCTGCTGTCCGCAGTGATGTTCTTTATTCTGGCGGGCGTCTTTATGGGCGTGCAGCTGGAGCTGGACGGCACCAAACTGGTGGTGGATACCGCCGCCGATATCCGCTGGCAGTGGATCTTTATCGGTACCGCCGTGGTTTTCTTCTTCCAACTGCTGCGTCCTGTTTTCCAGAAAACCATGAAGAACGTCTCCGGGCCGAAGTTTATTCTGCCGGCTATCGATGGTTCGACGGTTAAACAGAAGCTGTTCCTGATTGCCCTGCTGGTTATCGCTGTGGCGTGGCCGTTTATGGTGTCGCGCGGGACGGTGGATATCGCCACCCTGACGATGATTTATATCATCCTCGGCCTGGGTCTTAACGTGGTAGTGGGGCTTTCCGGCCTGCTGGTATTGGGCTACGGTGGTTTCTATGCCATCGGCGCTTACACCTTCGCGCTGTTGAACCACTATTACGGTCTTGGCTTCTGGACCTGCCTGCCGCTGGCGGGGCTGGTTTCGGCGGCAGCGGGCTTCCTGCTCGGCTTCCCGGTACTGCGCCTGCGCGGTGACTATCTGGCGATTGTGACCCTCGGCTTCGGTGAAATCGTGCGTATCCTGTTGCTCAACAACACCGAAATAACCGGCGGTCCGAACGGTATCAGCCAGATCCCGAAACCGACGCTCTTTGGTCTTGAGTTTAGCCGCAGCACCCGCGAAGGCGGCTGGGATACTTTCAGCAACTTCTTTAACGTGAAGTACGACCCATCCGATCGCGTGATTTTCCTCTACCTGGTTGCCCTGCTGCTGGTAGTGCTGAGCCTGTTCGTGATTAACCGCCTGCTGCGTATGCCGTTGGGCCGCGCGTGGGAAGCGTTGCGCGAAGATGAAATCGCCTGCCGCTCGCTGGGCCTCAGTCCGACGCGTATCAAGCTGACTGCTTTTACCATTAGCGCCGCGTTTGCTGGTTTTGCCGGAACGCTGTTCGCTGCCCGTCAGGGCTTCGTCAGCCCGGAATCCTTTACCTTCGCCGAATCGGCTTTTGTGCTGGCGATTGTGGTGCTGGGCGGTATGGGTTCGCAGTTTGCGGTGATCCTGGCGGCGGTTCTGCTGGTGGTATCGCGCGAGCTGATGCGTGATTTCAATGAATACAGCATGCTGATGCTGGGTGCGCTGATGGTTCTGATGATGATCTGGCGTCCGCAGGGGCTTCTGCCAATGACCCGTCCACAGCTGAAGCTGAAAAATGGGCAGGCCAAAGAAGGAGAGCAGGCATGAGTCAGCCATTATTATCCGTAAACGGCCTGATGATGCGTTTTGGCGGCCTGCTGGCGGTCAACAATGTGGCGCTGGAGCTGCGTGAGCGGGAAATTGTCTCGCTTATCGGCCCTAACGGCGCGGGCAAAACCACCGTCTTTAACTGCCTGACCGGTTTCTATAAACCGACCGGCGGCACCATTATGCTGCGTGACCAGCATTTGGAAGGATTGCCGGGCCAGCAGATAGCGCGTATGGGCGTGGTGCGGACTTTCCAGCATGTGCGTCTGTTCCGTGAAATGACGGTGATTGAAAATTTGCTGGTGGCACAACATCAGCAGTTGAAAACCGGTGTCTTTTCCGGCCTGCTGAAAACGCCGTCTTTCCGCCGCGCGCAGAGCGAAGCGCTGGATCGCGCCGCGACCTGGCTTGAGCGGATTGGTCTGCTTGAACATGCTAACCGCCAGGCCAGTAACCTGGCCTACGGCGACCAGCGCCGTCTGGAAATCGCCCGCTGCATGGTGACCCAGCCGGAAATCCTGATGCTTGACGAACCGGCGGCGGGCCTTAACCCGAAAGAGACCAAAGAGCTGGACGAACTGATCGTCGAGCTGCGCAATCATCACAACACCACTATCCTGCTGATTGAGCACGATATGAAGCTGGTGATGGGCATTTCCGATCGTATTTACGTGGTAAACCAGGGCACGCCGCTGGCCAACGGTACGCCGGAAGAGATCCGCAACAATCCAGACGTTATTCGTGCTTATCTGGGTGAGGCATAAGATGGAAAAAGTGATGTTATCTTTTGACAATGTCAGCGCGCACTACGGCAAAATCCAGGCGCTGCACAACGTCAGCCTGCATATCAATCAGGGGGAGATTGTCACCCTAATTGGCGCGAACGGCGCGGGGAAAACCACGCTGCTGGGCACCCTGTGCGGCGACCCGCGCGCCTCCAGCGGGCGCGTTGTTTTCGACGGTAAAGATATTACCGATTGGCAGACGGCGAAGATCATGCGTGAAGCGGTGGCGATTGTGCCGGAAGGACGTCGCGTCTTCTCGCGCATGACGGTAGAAGAGAACCTGGCGATGGGCGGCTTTTTTGCCGAGCGCGACCAGTTCCAGACTCGCATCAAGTGGGTCTACGAGCTGTTTCCGCGCCTGCATGAACGTCGGGTTCAGCGAGCGGGTACCATGTCCGGCGGCGAGCAGCAGATGCTGGCCATCGGTCGTGCGCTGATGAGCCAGCCGCGCCTGCTGCTGCTCGATGAACCTTCTCTGGGGCTGGCACCGATCATCATTCAGCAAATTTTCGATACCATCGAACAGCTGCGTGAACAGGGGATGACCATCTTCCTCGTCGAGCAAAATGCTAACCAGGCGCTGAAGCTGGCCGATCGCGGCTACGTGCTGGAAAACGGCCATGTGGTGTTAGAGGATACCGGTGATGCGCTGCTGGCTAACGAAGCGGTGCGCAGCGCCTATCTCGGCGGGTAACGGTGTAAAAAAGCCCGGCATCTGCCGGGCATTTCGCTCGAAACCTACAGCTCCAGCGATCGTTTCCACAGCATAAAATCGAACTGTTCAAGCGCGTCCGCTTTCGTCTGCCAGCTCCCGCTGGCGGTGGCGATGATTTTCTCAAACAGGCCGTCGGCGATTTCCGCCAGCGGGGTACCTTCGATAATCGGCCCGCAGTCATAATCGATAATATCCGGCATCTTTTTCGCCAGCGCGGAGTTGGTCGAAACCTTAAGAACCGGAACGATAGGGTTCCCCGTCGGGGTGCCTAACCCGGTTGAGAAGATAACGACATTACACCCAGCGGCAACCAGCCCCGTCACCGCATCAACATCATTACCCGGCGTACAGACCAGCGAAAGGCCGCTCTCGCCCATCGGTTCGGCGTAGTCGCATACTGCGCTCACCGGCGCTCTGCCGCCTTTTTTCGCCGCACCGGCGGATTTGATGGCGTCCGTAATCAGTCCATCGGCAATATTTCCCGGACTGGGATTATCGGCAATGGTGGTGCCGAAGAAGTTAGCCACATGCTCATAGTTTTTCATCAGCGACAGAAACTTCTCTTTCAGCTCGCGATTCATGCAGCGTTGTACGATATCCCCCTCTGCGCCGCACAGTTCCGGGAACTCCGCCAGCCCGGATGCACCGCCGAGGGCGACAAGACGGTCTGATACTTCGCCCATGGCCGGGTTCGCGCTGATCCCTGAGAATCCGTCGGAAGCGCCGCACTTCACGCCGATTTTGAGGTGGGAGAGCGGGACGTCCTGGCGCTCAGCGACGGGCGCTTCGCGAATTGCGTTGTACGTTTCGGTCAATGCATCCTGCATCATTTTTTCTTCGCTACTCCAGTCCTGCTGTCTGAAGTAGATTACCGGCTTGCTGAAGTGCGGGTTACGCTTCGCGAGTGCGGCCTTGAAATCAACAATTCGCGCTTTTTCGCAGCCCAGCGCGAAGACCGTTACGCCGAGAACGTTAGGGTGATCGGAATAAGCGGCAAGGACGTCGCACATCGTCATGCTGTCTGATGTCGCGCCGCCGCAGCCGGAGTTGACGGTGATACAGCGGATACCGTCAAGATGCGGGAAGGGCAGATGTCGGTTATCGTTTAAAGCGGCAGCCGATGTTACCTGTCGGGCGAAATTTTTCAGGCCGTTATTGGCGTAGCCGAGGGCGTCGTTTAGCGCATCGGTGACGCGCTGCACGTTGCGGTTTTCACAGAAAACCAGCGGAATGACCAGCCAGTAGTTCGCCGTGGCGACCCGGCCATCTTCGCGAACGATCCCGCGGAAGGTACGCTGCTGCCAGGCGGAGACGTCGGGCTGCTGCCAGTCATAGGGCGCAACGTCGTCAAGCGAAACCGGGGCCGCATAATGTTTGATATTGTCGGTGGTGATGGCTTCGCCGCGAGTGATGGGCTGTGTCGCTTTGCCAACTGGAACGCCATATAGCGAAACGATATCGCCGGGCGCAATATCCTGAGTGGCGAACTTATGTTTGGCTTTGACATTGCTACGCAAAACGTACTCTTCATCGTTCCAGTTAACCCGCTGGTCTTTGCGTAAGTCTTGCAGCGCAACGATTAAGTTATCAGTAGGGTCAATTTTTAAGATGGTCTGCATGTTATTTATCCTTTGTTATAAGCGCATCAGGACTTTAGTGATGAGTGACCGCGACGCCATTGGTCGCTTTTCTGCCTGCGAGTGCGGCAATCAGCAGCGCGCAGCAGACGGTGATCAGCGACAGTGCGACCAGACCCGCCGAATCGTTGCCGAAGAAGGCATCGACCTCGACGCGAATGAGCGGAGCCAGAAAGCTACAAAACGCGCCCATCGTAGTACAGAAACCGATACTGGCAGCCAGCGCTGAACCGGACACAATTTGCGCCGGGAAGGTCCAGAAAATAGGTTGCACGGAGAGAAAGCCGATCGCCGAGAGTGAGAGCGCGGCAATGGCCAGTACCGGGCCGGACCAGGCCGAAACAAACAAGCCCAGCGCCGCAGCCAGCATACAGATTACAGAGATAAGAACCCGGCGGGCCGGCATTTTGTCCGCCAGGCGCGGGATGTAGTAGACCCCGACGGCGGAGCAAGCCCAGGGGATAGCGGCGACTAGCGACTCTTTAAAGCCGAGCGTAGAGCCCATCAACGAGGCGACTTGCGAAGGCAGGAAGAACATCAGCCCGTAAACGCTGATCTGGATGGTGCTGTAGATAAGCGCCAGATGCCAGACTTTAAGGCTTTTCAGCGCGGTACTGACGCTGCTGGTTTCGGTTTGTCGCTGCTCCTGTTGAAGCTGTTCAATTAGCGCTTTTTTCTCCTCTTCGGTCAGGAAGCGCGCTTTGGCTGGCGTATCATCAAGCCAGAACCAGGCAAAGATCCCCATGATGACTGCCGGGATCCCTTCGATAAAGAACATCCAGAACCAACCGGGCTTGCCGAGAAATCCGTGCATTTCCAAAAGCGCGCCGGAGATTGGCGAGCCTAATGTCAGCGCCAGAGGCACGCCGAGCACGAAAATACCGACCACCGATGCGCGAACTTTATTGGGAAAGTAGATAGAAGCCAGCAGCAGAATGCCGGGGTAAAAACCCGCTTCGCCTAATCCTAATAAGAAGCGCAGGACAATAAACTGGGCTTCCGTCTGTACCAGCCCGGTGAGGGCAGACAATATGCCCCACAGGATGGTGGTGATGCTTAACCATTTTTGCGCGCCAATCTTATTGAGGATCAGGTTAGCGGGAATACCAAACAGCGCATAGGCGGCGAAAAATATCCCTGCGCCCAGGGCAAAGGCGGAGTTGGAGAGCCCAATATCCACCTGCATCGCCTCTTTGGCGAATCCCACGTTGACCCTGTCGATAAAGGCGATGAAGTATAAAATAAACATCAGTGGCACCAGGCGCTTCCATGATTTAGTAATCGCGGAATTCAATACCGGGTTGTCGTAAGCTGTGATCGTTTTCATAATACCTCCGCGTTGAGGTCAGGCATTAATGGCAATACCAGCCCGGGAAAGTATCTGCTGAATACTTTCGGTCTGGCAGATTGAGAGCGTGCTAAAAGGTGACGTGCAGCGATCGGACTGAATAATGCCGCGCAGCTGTAACGCTTTTTTAAATGTGGGAATGAATGGATCGTTAACCGTGTAAATATCCATTAAATCATCCACTTTTTGCTGATACAGCGAAATTTGCTCCAGATTGTTATCGTTAAATGCCTGCATCCAGTCGCGGAATATCTCAGGGCAGATATTGGATAACCCGCCGATACATCCGTCTCCTCCTGATAACACATTGTGCGCGAAGTTATTGTCATAACCGGCATAGACTTCAAAATACGGCAGCTCAGATTTTACCTGGCGAATCACCTGCGACGTATGATTAGTGTCCGGAATGGTGTCTTTAAGACCGACAATGTTCGGGAACTCTCTGGCGAGTCGTAGGCAGACTTCTGATGAGACGCAATAGCCGGTGCGCTCCGGGAAGTTGTAGATGAAGATTTTGGCAGCAGTACGGCGAGCTATCTGGCTATAAAATGTATAAACACCTTCATCCGTCAGGCGGAAATACCAGGGGCTGATAATCATAACGCCATCAAGCCCGCATTCGTCGGCGTAGTTTGCCAGCTCTACGCACTCGTCAATATCCATGCGGCTGGTGCCCGCATAGGCCTTTATACCTTCGCGTGGGAATTCTGCCGCCATTTGAATTATCTGACGGGAGGTTTTCATATCCAGGGAGAAAAACTCACCGGTACTGCCCATGACGACAAATCCCGAGACGCTTTTTTTGATGAAATCGTACAGACGGAAATTCCCTTCAGGATCCAGCCTGCCATGTTCATCAAAAACCGTTATTGCTGGTGTGATGTAACGACTTTGCATATTTTTCCTCTTGTTTGTTCGTATATACAAACCGTGTTTGTATTTGCGACTTAACATAAGAAAACACGCTATGAATGCGAAGTCAAATGGCGAAAAAGACGTCTGGATAATTGATTAAGTCAATGAATAGATGGGGAAATAAGCAGAATGAACAGGTGCCGCAGCGAGTGATTAAATATCGGTACTGTGTGGAGAATCACAATTCCTGCGGCATTGTTATGTGAATAAATCAGTAATTTTTGATATCAGGAAGCTTATTCAGCACGCTTTCAATTCGGTCTTTCGCGTCTTTTAACGAACGAATGACCTGCTGCGCTTTTTCATCGGTGGCGCGGAAAGAGGGTAATGAGACGCTGATTGCCGCCAGAATCACGCTTTTCTGCTGCAGGGGCACGGCGAAGCAGATGGTATCGTCGTTGATTTCCCTGTCGTCCATGGCATAACCGTTGGCCTCAACCAGCGCTAGCTGCTGACGAAGCTGAGCCATATCCGTCACGCTGCGAGCGGTGACGGAAGGAAGACCTTGCGGATAGAGTTCCAGAATCTCTTCGTCACGGTGCTTATGCAGCAGCGCTTTTCCCAACGCGGAGCAGATGGCCGGAAGGCGAGTTCCTACTTTAGAAACCAGCTGAACGGTTTGATCGCCCTGAACTTTATCGACGTAGAGCACCCAGGCATCATCCAGAATGCCGAGCTGGCAAACCTCATTGCACTCATTGACCACCGTATGCATTTCACTGTTGATCATTTTAAGCCAGAACTCTTTTTCCACCGTTGAGCTGGCCAGTACCGCGCATGAGATCCCCAGGGTATAAATACCGTTGCGATCGTCGTGACTGATATATTTTCGGTATTGTAATGATTTGAGGATGGGGAAAATGGTTCCCTTTGAAATATCCGTTTTGAGCGACAGCTCGGAGAGCGTCATTCCATCCGCGTTGGCTAATGTTTCCAGAATGAGTAAAACGCGCTCGGTAGGTTTATGAAGCGTCTTCATGTTTTTCCTTGTGACGGTTCGCCGGAGAGTGCTTTTTAACGAACCTTATTTAACTACAGATTCCCTTTTATCTGTAGCCTGGCCAGCCTCTCTTTTTCGCTTTGCCATTTCCCTGCCACTTTTTTTTCACGGTTTCATCATGTTTTCGCCAATTTATTGTAATATTTTTGTAATGCAATAGTTATTTTTCTGTCATTCGAGCATGTCATGTTACCCCCGCGAACATAAAACGCGTGAAATCGCGCATCCGGAACTACAAGAGAGATAACCGATGATATCGTTACGACATACAGCTTTAGGACTGGCGCTCAGCCTGGCATTTGCCGGACAAGCCCTGGCGGTAACCACTATCCCGTTCTGGCATTCGATGGAAGGGGAATTGGGGAAAGAAGTTGATTCACTGGCGCAACGTTTCAACGCAGCCAACCCGGACTACAAAATTGTTCCGGTGTACAAAGGCAACTATGAACAGAGCCTGAGCGCAGGTATCGCCGCCTTCCGTACCGGCAACGCGCCAGCTATTTTGCAGGTTTATGAAGTGGGGACCGCGACGATGATGGCTTCCAAAGCCATTAAACCGGTTTACCAGGTATTCAGCGATGCGGGTATCAAGTTTGATGAGACGCAGTTCGTGCCGACCGTTTCCGGTTATTACACTGACTCGAAAACCGGCCATCTGCTCTCCCAGCCGTTTAACAGCTCCACTCCAGTGCTGTACTACAACAAAGATGCCTTCAAAAAAGCCGGTTTAGACCCGGAACAGCCACCGAAAACCTGGCAGGATCTGGCAGCCTATACCGCCAAGCTGAAAGCGGCGGGTATGAAGTGCGGCTATGCCAGTGGCTGGCAGGGCTGGATTCAGATTGAAAACTTCAGCGCCTGGCATGGTCTGCCGGTCGCCACCAAAAACAACGGCTTCGACGGTACCGATGCGGTGCTGGAGTTCAACAAGCCGGAGCAGGTGAAGCATATTGCCATGCTCGAAGAGATGAACAAGAAGGGCGACTTTAGCTATTTCGGGCGTAAAGACGAATCCACCGAGAAGTTCTATAACGGCGATTGCGCCATCACTACCGCCTCTTCCGGCTCCCTGGCGGATATCCGTCAGTACGCTAAATTCAACTACGGCGTTGGCATGATGCCGTACGATGCCGACGTGAAGGGCGCGCCGCAAAACGCCATTATTGGTGGGGCCAGCTTGTGGGTGATGCAGGGTAAAGACAAAGAAACCTATACCGGCGTCGCTAAATTCCTCGATTTCCTCGCTAAACCGGAAAACGCTGCCGAATGGCATCAGAAAACCGGCTACCTGCCGATTACCACCGCCGCTTACAACCTGACCCGCGAGCAGGGCTTCTATGATAAGAACCCTGGCGCTGATATTGCTACGCGTCAGATGCTGAATAAGCCGCCGTTGCCGTTCACCAAAGGCCTGCGCCTGGGCAACATGCCGCAGATCCGCACCATCGTGGATGAGGAACTGGAAAGCGTATGGACCGGTAAGAAAACACCGCAACAGGCGCTGGACTCCGCCGTTGAACGCGGTAATCAGCTGCTGCGCCGTTTTGAGCAGTCGACGAAGTCTTAACAAAATGCCCGGTGGCGCTACGCTTACCGGGCCTACAAGACCGTAGGCCGGGTAAGGCGAAGCTGCCACCCGGCGCTGTTCAGGAACCAAACTCTCATGTCATCATCCCGTCCGGTGTTCCGCTCGCGTTGGCTGCCTTATGTGCTGGTCGCGCCGCAGCTGGTTATCACCGTTATCTTCTTTATCTGGCCTGCGGGTGAAGCGCTGTGGTATTCGCTACAGAGCGTCGATCCTTTTGGGCTCTCCAGCCAGTTTGTTGGTCTGGATAACTTCCTGATGCTGTTCCGCGATCCGTACTATCTGGATTCTTTCTGGACGACGATTAAGTTCAGTACGATGGTTACTTTTAGCGGCCTGCTGATCTCGCTGTTTTTTGCTGCGCTGGTGGATTACGTGGTGCGCGGTAGCCGTTTCTATCAGACGCTGATGTTGCTGCCCTATGCCGTTGCGCCCGCGGTGGCTGCGGTGCTGTGGATCTTCCTGTTCAACCCTGGGCGCGGGCTGATTACCCATTTTCTCGGCGAGCTTGGCGTTGAGTGGAACCACGCGCAGAACAGCGGACAGGCGATGTTCCTCGTGGTTTTCGCCTCGGTATGGAAGCAGATTAGTTACAACTTTCTATTCTTCTTCGCCGCGCTGCAATCTATCCCGCGTTCGCTGGTGGAAGCCGCTGCGATTGACGGCGCCGGGCCAGTGCGCCGCTTCTTTAAGCTGGCGCTGCCGCTGATCGCCCCAGTGAGCTTCTTCCTGCTGGTGGTGAACCTGGTGTACGCCTTTTTTGATACCTTCCCGGTTATCGATGCCGCGACCGGCGGTGGGCCGGTACAGGCTACGACGACGCTGATTTACAAGATCTACCGTGAAGGTTTCGCCGGGCTCGACCTGTCCGCTTCCGCCGCCCAGTCGGTGGTGCTGATGTTCCTCGTCATTATTCTGACGGTGGTGCAATTCCGCTACGTTGAGAAAAAGGTGCGCTACCAATGATTGAAAACCGTCGCGGGCTGACGATTTTCAGCCACACCATGTTGATTTTAGGCATCGCGGTCATTCTGTTTCCGCTGTATGTCGCTTTTGTTGCGGCGACGCTGGATAGCAAAGCGGTCTTTGAAACGCCGATGACCTTGATTCCTGGCGGGCATTTGCTCGACAACATGAAAACCATCTGGGTGAACGGCGTCGGGGCCAACAGCGCGCCGTTCTGGCTGATGATGCTCAACAGCTTCATTATGGCCTTCGGCATCACGGTGGGCAAAATCGCGGTATCAATGCTCTCCGCTTTCGCCATCGTCTGGTTCCGCTTTCCGCTGCGTAACCTGTTCTTCTGGATGATTTTCATCACCCTGATGCTGCCGGTTGAAGTGCGTATTTTCCCGACCGTGGAAGTCATCGCCAACCTGAAAATGCTCGACAGCTATGCCGGACTCACGCTGCCGTTGATGGCTTCGGCCACCGCCACTTTTCTGTTCCGTCAGTTCTTTATGACGTTGCCGGACGAGCTTATCGAGGCCGCACGTATCGACGGCGCATCGCCGATGCGCTTTTTCCGCGACATCGTCCTGCCGCTGTCGAAAACCAATCTGGCGGCGCTGTTCGTCATCACCTTTATCTACGGCTGGAACCAGTATCTGTGGCCGCTGCTGATTATTCAGGATGTGAATCTTGGCACCGCCGTCGCCGGCATTAAAGGCATGATCGCCACCGGCGAAGGCACTACGCAGTGGAACCAGGTGATGGCGGCGATGCTGCTCACGCTGATTCCCCCGGTTGTCATCGTTTTAGCCATGCAGCGCGCGTTTGTGCGTGGCCTGGTCGATAGTGAGAAATAAAATGGCTGGTTTAAAACTACAGGCAGTAACGAAAAGCTGGGATGGCAAAACCCAGGTCATTCAACCGTTAACGCTGGACGTGGCGGACGGAGAGTTTATCGTCATGGTCGGCCCATCGGGCTGCGGTAAATCGACCCTGCTGCGCATGGTTGCCGGTCTGGAACGGGTGACCAGCGGCGATATCTGGATTGACCGCAAGCGTGTTACCGAAATGGAACCGAAAGATCGCGGCATCGCGATGGTGTTCCAGAACTACGCCCTCTACCCGCATATGAGCGTGGAAGAGAATATGGCGTGGGGCCTGAAAATTCGCGGTATGGGCAAGGGATTAATTGCCGAGCGCGTGCAGGAGGCGGCGCGCATTCTTGAACTGGACGGTCTGCTCAAGCGTCGCCCGCGCGAACTCTCTGGTGGCCAGCGTCAGCGCGTGGCGATGGGCCGGGCCATCGTGCGCGATCCGGCGGTATTTCTGTTTGATGAACCGCTCTCCAACCTCGACGCCAAACTGCGCGTGCAGATGCGTCTTGAGCTGCAGCAACTGCACCGACGGCTGAAAACCACCTCGCTGTACGTGACCCACGATCAGGTGGAGGCGATGACCCTCGCGCAGCGGGTGATGGTGATGAATAAAGGCATCGCCGAGCAGATCGGCACGCCGGTTGAAGTCTACGAAAAGCCGGCCAGCCGCTTTGTGGCAAGCTTTATCGGTAGCCCGGCAATGAACCTGCTGGAAGGTCGGGTCAGCGATGATGGTAGCCGCTTCGAGCTTGAGGGCGGGATGCTTTTGCCCATCAACAACGAGCATCGCCGCTATGCCGGGCGTAAGATGACGCTGGGTATCCGCCCGGAACATTTTGCATTAAGCTCTGAGACGGAAGGTGGCGTACCGCTGATGATGGATACGCTGGAAATTTTAGGTGCCGATAACCTTGCCCACGGGCGCTGGAGCGAACAAAAGCTGGTGGTTCGGCTACCGCACCAGTTACGCCCGCAGGCTGGCAGCACGCTGTGGCTGCATCTTCCGCAGAATCACCTGCACCTCTTTGATAGTGAAACAGGACAACGCGCATGAGTCACTGGCCTTATCCCCATATCGTCGCTCACCGGGGCGGCGGTAAACTGGCTCCGGAAAATACCCTGGCGGCTATCGATACCGGCGCTCGCTACGGTCATACGATGATTGAGTTTGACGCTAAGTTATCGAAAGACGGGCAGATTTTCTTACTGCATGATGACAACCTCGAACGAACCAGCAACGGCTGGGGAGTGGCGGGCGAGCTGGCGTGGAACGATCTGCTAAAAGTGGATGCCGGAAGCTGGTACAGCGGCGAGTTCAAAGGCGAACCGCTGCCGCTGTTGACCGAGGTTGCTGACCGCTGTCGCCTGCACGGCATGATGGCGAATATCGAAATTAAACCGACGACGGGCACCGGCCCGTTGACCGGTAAAGTCGTCGCGCTGGCGGCCCGCGAACTGTGGCAGGGAATGACTCCGCCGCTGCTTTCTTCGTTTGAAATCGATGCGCTGGAAGCGGCGCAGGAAGCTGTGCCTGAACTGCCGCGCGGGCTGCTGCTGGATGAATGGCGGGACGACTGGCGCGAACTGACCACGCGTCTGGGCTGCGTCTCAATTCATCTTAATCATAAACTTCTGGATGAAGCGCGCGTGGCGAGCCTGAAGGCTGCGGGCCTGCATATCCTCGTGTATACCGTTAACAAACCCCAGCGCGCCGTCGAGCTGCTGCGCTGGGGTGTAGATAGCATCTGCACCGATGCAATTGATGTTATCGGCCCCAACTTCCCGGCGTAATCTGTGACAGGCGGCCCTTATGGGGTCGTCTGCCGCTGCAGCATCCCACCGTTATTGTTCGGCAGAGGCTGCTGACGATTCAGGTTATTATTCTGCTGTACCCGCTGCTGATTGTTATTCAACTGCGTCTGTAAATGCTGCTGCTGAGTGCGTGACTGGCTCTGAATATCCTGTTTCAGCTTGTTTTGCTGCTGCATCTGCTGGTTCTGCATCTGGTTTTGCATCCGCTGCTGGCTGGGCACCACGTATCCCGGCTGGTTGGGATTGTTATCGACGTTGAGCGGTTGTGCTAAAGCGCTTAGCGGCAGCAGCGCCGCCAGAAATACGATGACTTTCATTATTCTCTCCTCCACGTTCGTGGCATGCGTTAAGTTTACCCCCATTCCGGCACAACAATGATTTTTTAAGACTTATCATCCAGGATTATGTGTAAATAAAAACATATTCAGGAGTATGACAATGATAAAAACAACGCGCTGGCGTCAGGTGATCATCGCTGCTTTGCTGGCGGGCGGCAGTTTTACCGTCGCGGCAAATCCCGCTCCGCCTCCGGTTTCTTATGGTGTAGAGGAAGATGTTTTTCACCCGGTTCGTGCGCAGCAGGGGATGGTGGCCTCGGTGGATGCGCTGGCAACGAAGGTCGGTGTGGATATTCTGCGTCAGGGCGGTAACGCCGTGGATGCCGCCGTGGCGGTGGGCTATGCGCTGGCGGTCACGCACCCGCAGGCCGGTAATATCGGCGGCGGTGGGTTTATGATGCTGCGCACTAAAGACGGTAATACAACGGCGATCGACTTTCGCGAAATGGCTCCGGAGCAGGCCACCCGCGATATGTTCCTCGACGACCAGGGCAACCCGGACAGCAAAAAATCTCTGACTTCACACCTGGCTTCCGGCACGCCGGGCACCGTTGCCGGTTTCTCCCTCGCGCTGGATAAATACGGTACGATGCCGCTGAACAAGGTCATTCGCCCGGCGATTAAGCTGGCGGAAGAGGGCTTCACGGTAAACGATGCGCTGGCTGATGATCTAAAAACTTACGGTAGCGAAGTGATCCCCGACCATGCCAATAGCCGGGCCATCTTCTGGAAAAACGGCGAGCCGCTGAAAAAGGGCGATAAGCTGGTGCAAAAACAGCTAGGTAAAAGCCTGGAACTGATTGCCGAGCTGGGTCCGGATGCTTTCTACAAAGGCGCGATCTCCGACCAGATTGCCGCTGAGATGAAGAATAACGGCGGGCTTATCACCAAAGCGGATCTGGCAAATTACAAAGCGGTCGAGCGCACGCCAGTTAGCGGCGAATACCGTGGCTATCAGGTCTTCTCAATGCCGCCGCCTTCCTCCGGTGGCATTCACATCGTACAGATCCTCAATATCCTGGAAAATTTCGATATGCATAAGTACGGCTTCGGCAGCGCCGACGCCATGCAGGTGATGGCGGAAGCGGAAAAACATGCCTATGCCGACCGCTCGGAATACCTTGGCGACCCGGACTTCGTCAAAGTACCGTGGCAGGCGCTAACCAGCAAAGCGTACGCCAAATCGATAGCTGAACAGATTGATATTAATAAAGCGAAACCGTCGAGCCAGATTCGACCCGGCAAGCTGGCGCCGTATGAAAGCAATCAAACCACCCATTTCTCGGTGGTGGATAAAGACGGTAACGCCGTTGCGGTCACCTATACGCTGAACACGACCTTTGGTACCGGTATCGTGGCGGGTAACTCAGGCATTCTGCTGAATAATCAGATGGATGACTTCTCTGCGAAACCCGGCGTGCCGAACGTCTACGGACTGGTGGGGGGCGATGCCAACGCCGTCGAGGCGAAAAAACGCCCGCTGTCGTCGATGTCGCCGACTATTGTGGTGAAAGATGGCAAAACCTGGCTGGTGACCGGGAGTCCTGGCGGCAGCCGCATCATTACCACCGTGCTACAGATGGTGGTCAATACTATCGACTTCGGCATGAACGTCGCGGAAGCCACCAATGCCCCGCGTTTCCATCATCAATGGTTGCCGGATGAACTGCGGGTGGAGAAGGGGTTTAGCCCGGATACGCTGAAGCTGCTGGAGGGCAAAGGGCAGAAAGTGGCAGTGAAAGAGGCGATGGGCAGCACCCAGAGTATTATGGTTGGCCCGGACGGTACGCTGTACGGCGCATCCGATCCGCGTTCGCCGGATGATTTAACGGCAGGGTATTAGTTTTACCTTTAGATTGCTGACAACGTGCGCTCTCTGGAATTACCCGGCGGCGCTGTGTATGCTCGGGCTACGGATCACAGCCGTTTGTGGTCTGGTAGCCCGGACAGATGCGTAGCATCGCCTCCGGGAGGCAGCGCGCAACGTAGCTTTAGCACCTAAAACAGATTTGCCATCTACACCTTCAGCCGCGCCATAAAGTACGCATCCACATACTCGCCGTTGCGTAGGGCATATTTTCTTCCCGTTCCTTCGATTTCAAATCCGTGCTTCTGGTAAACCGCCACCGCAGGCGCGTTATCCACAAACACCGTCAACTCAATACGGTCTACGCGCAGCCAGTTATCGCACATGTCTATCATGGTTCGAATCAGCTCACTGGCGATGCCGCGATTGTGCCATCGTGAATCCACGCAGATCCCAAAATCGGCGACGTGGCTGCGGCGAGGGCGCTGGGTAACCTCAATGGCAAGATGCCCCACAACCTGGCTATCTATGCAAGCGACCAGTTGCTTAACACCAGGCCTGTCGGTTAGTCGCTCGTGCCACATATGGCTGGAAGGATGCGGGACCTGTAGCGTGTTGTGATACACCTCCGGCTGAGCATGGATCTGACGGATTGCGTCGTAATCATTGGCGTCGGCATGGCGTATCACTATGTCACTCATTCTTCATTTCCTTAGTTGGCTAAAAGTCCCTTTAAACATCACTGACTTTAAAAAATGCGTCAACGACTATTTTTTGCAAAAAAAGGTAGACAAGTGCGAATGAGAATGATTATTATTGTCCTGCATTCAGGGAGACCCTTGCGGAAAGCCTGAAAGCACGACATTGCTCACATTGCTTCCAGTATTACTTTAGCCAGCCGGGTGCTGGCTTTTTTTTGCACTTTTTTCAGCTCACTCCCGGAAGAGGGTTACTGCGCAACCTCTGTGCTCTGCATCTCATTCTTGTCTTTGATCTCTGCTGTGATATCCGCGATAAAGCCCACAACGTTGCTCTTTTCTGCTACCGGCGGCAGCACTTCCGCCTGGCCGGAAAATACGCCGCCTTTTTTGATGGCCAGCGTGCGGTAGGCCAGCGTGCCGGTGACTTTGCCATTTTTGTCGATTTCAATGGTGTCGCTGCTGCACTGGCCGATGACGCTGCCGTCGATAATCAGTTCGTGACAGAGGATATTTCCCTCGACCAGACCACCGGTCATAATCTTGATTTGGCTGTCTTTGGCGTCGATATTGCCATTTACGGTGCCATAAATATCAACATCGCCATCTGCGATGATATTTCCTTCAAAGCGAATGCCGCTGGCGATAACGGTAGCGACGGGTTTTTTTATTACGGTTTGCGGGGACGTAGCGGCAGGGGCTGGCGTACTGACTGCCGGTGGCGTAGCTTCAATGGTTTTATTCTTTTTAAACATATGGTTAACCCGATGGTGTTGAAAATGAAAAACGAAGGATGACAGGGAAAAAGAACCTGATAGCAAGGCTATATAGGTGGATTCGAAGCACCATGCCACCAGGCTAAGTAGCCAGAAGAGAAGGGCGCTATTTAAGGCGAAGTACTTGCTTTCCATGCGAAAGAGATGGCTACTCCTTAGTCATCGTGTTTTGGAAAAGACGAGGGCGATGTGGCGTCATGCCCGCAAGCGCGCTGGATAAAAAATGTTCTTTTCCCAAGAATTCCTCTTATCCAGAAATTAGCCTGTAGGGTCAATCAATTTGAGCGATAAATTTAACATTTAAGAATTTGCCACTCTGATTGAAGGGGTTAAGATCGCTGCCGGCTTGCGGTATGGTTATTAGCAGAGACCTTAACTAAGGACAACGTTATGACTTTGCACTGCGCATTTATTGGATTCGGCAAAAGCACCACCCGCTACCACCTTCCCTATGTACTGCACCGAAAAGACCGCTGGCACGTAGCGCATATCTTCCGCCGCAGCGCAAAACCGGAAGAGCAGGCGCCGCAGTATTCGCATATTCACTTCACGAGTGACCTTGACGAAGTGCTCAACGACCCACAGGTGAAGCTGGTGATTGTCTGTACCCATGCTGACAGCCACTTTGAGTATGCGAAACGGGCGCTGGAGGCGGGCAAAAACGTGCTGGTCGAAAAGCCTTTCACCCCAACTCTGGACGAGGCGAAAGCGCTATTTGCGCTGGCGAAAAGCAAAGGGCTGACGGTCACGCCTTACCAGAATCGCCGCTTTGACTCCTGTTTCCTGACCACTAAGAAGGTCATTGAGAGCGGCAAGCTCGGCGAGATCGTGGAGATTGAAAGCCATTTCGACAACTATCGCCCGGTGGACGGCGGCAAGCCTGGACTACCGCAGGACGGTGCGTTCTATGGCCTGGGCGTCCATACCATGGACCAAATTATCTCCCTGTTTGGCCGCCCGGATCATGTCTCTTACGACATTCGTAGCCTGCGTAACCAGGCCAATCCGGATGATACTTTTGAGGCCCAGCTGTTTTACGGCAATCTGAAAGCGATTGTTAAAACCAGCCATCTGGTGAAGCTGGCCTATCCAAAGTTCATTGTTCATGGCCATAAAGGCTCATTTATTAAATACGGTATCGACCAGCAGGAAACCAGCCTGAAGGCCAATATCATGCCGGGCGAGCCGGGATTTGGCGCGGACGATACTTTCGGTCTGCTGGAGTACGTCAACGAGGCGGGTGAGACCGTGCGGGAAGAGATCCCGCTTGAAACCGGCGACTATGGGCGCGTCTATGATTCCCTGTATGACACCATCGTTAGCGGCCAGCCGAATTTCGTCAAGGAATCTGAAGCTCTCACCAATATGGAGATCCTTGAACGCGGCTTTGAACAGCCATCACCCTCAACCATAACCCTCGCCAGATAAGCCTCAATGGCTCCTCTGTACTCGTTCATATTTTTTGAACAGAGGAGTCAATTTTCACCCTCTATGATCGTTTGGGGATTGGGTCCACACTTACTCCATCGAAAACATACGGGGGTGCAACATGATCTTTTTACGCAAAGCTAACGAACGCGGTCACGCTAACCACGGCTGGCTGGATTCCTGGCATACTTTCTCTTTCGCTAACTATTACGACCCGAATTTTATGGGCTTCTCGGCGCTGCGGGTTATCAATGATGACGTGATTGACGCAGGCCAGGGCTTCGGTACCCATCCGCATAAAGATATGGAAATCCTGACCTATGTGCTGGAAGGCGCGGTTGAACACCAGGACAGCATGGGTAACAAAGAGCAGGTTCCGGCGGGTGAGTTCCAGATTATGAGCGCAGGCACCGGGATCCGCCATTCTGAATACAACCCAAGCGACACGGAAAAACTGCATCTGTACCAGATCTGGATCATTCCGGAAAAAAATGGCATCACTCCGCGCTACGAGCAGCGCCGCTTTGACGCCGTGCAGGGCAAACAGCTGGTGCTGTCGCCGGACGCTCGCGAAGGTTCGCTGAAGGTGTTCCAGGATATGGAACTGTATCGCTGGGCGCTGTTGAAAGACGAGCAGTCGGTGCATCAGATTGCCGCCGAACGTCGCGTGTGGATCCAGGTCGTGAAAGGCGAAGTGACCATTAATGGTACCAAAGCCACCACCAGCGATGGTCTGGCGATTTGGGACGAGCAGGCGATTTCCGTACACGCCGATAGCGATAGTGAGATACTGCTGTTCGATCTGCCGCCAGTATGATACGCGTCATCCTTCAAGCCGCATTTTTGTTGGCTCTCCTCACTCACCCCGGGCGCGTACCCCTTGTACGCTTCCGGGGATTAAATGAGGGACATCCCTGTCCCTCACCAAAGGCAGCCTTTGGCTGTTCAAATTCGTTCCTGCGAATTTGTCGTGCGTTGCCGCCTCAATGCAACTTGAATGATTTTGCGTACCAACTCTAAATAAATCTGTCAGCCCTCTTTTCTCCGGGAAGGTTGCGCTTTGTCCGTGATAAACTGGGAAAATGTCTCCCATTTATCACAGTCAGGACGATGAAAAAGAAAAGACCCGTACTTCAGGATGTAGCCGATCTTGTCGGCGTGACCAAAATGACGGTCAGTCGCTACTTACGTAACCCGGAGCAGGTTTCCGAGGCGTTGCGTGGCAAGATAGCCGTTGCTCTCGATGAACTGGGTTATATTCCTAATCGCGCCCCTGACATCCTCTCTAATGCCACCAGCCGCGCCATTGGCGTGCTGCTGCCCTCGTTAACCAACCAGGTTTTCTCGGAAGTGCTGCGCGGTATTGAAAGCGTCACCGACTCTTTCGGTTATCAGACCATGCTGGCGCACTATGGCTATAAGCCGGAAATGGAAGAGAAACGCCTGGAATCGATGCTCTCCTGGAACATTGATGGCCTGATCCTCACCGAGCGTACCCATACGCCGCGCACGCTGAAGATGATTGAAGTAGCCGGGATCCCGGTGGTCGAACTGATGGACAGTAAATCGCCGTGTCTCGATATTGCCGTCGGCTTTGATAACTTTGAAGCGGCGCGGCAGATGACCGCGGCGATTATCAATCATGGTCATCGTCACGTAGCCTATCTTGGCGCGCGTCTTGATGAACGTACTATCATCAAGCAGAAGGGGTACGAGCAAGCGATGCTTGATGCCGGAATGACGCCCTACAGCGTGATGGTCGAACAATCTTCTTCTTATTCATCGGGGATTGAGCTGATGCGTCAGGCGCGTCGCGAATATCCGCAGCTTGACGGTATCTTCTGCACCAACGACGACCTGGCGGTCGGCGCGGCATTTGAGTGCCAGCGCCTGGGGCTGAAGATCCCTGACGATATGGCAATTGCCGGTTTTCACGGCCACGATATCGGCCAGGTGATGGAGCCGCGTCTGGCCAGCGTTCTCACCCCGCGTGAGCGGATGGGACGGATTGGCGCTGAACGTCTGCTGGCGCGTATTCGCGGTGAAGTAGTGACGCCTAAGATGTTAGATTTAGGTTTCACATTGTCACCGGGCGGATCTATTTAAACTGACAAATTTGAAGTAGATCACACATATTTACTTCTGGCACGAATGGTTATTGCTTCTCCACAACTCCGGCATGACAATGTTACCGATAACAGTTACCCGTAACAATTAACCGTATGCCAGTGTACGCACGCTGTTAAAAGCTGCCAGGCTGCGCGTATATGTCCAGTGGGAGGAAGCTTTGAGCACGACTAACCATGAGCACCACATCTATGTCCTGATGGGCGTTTCCGGCAGCGGGAAATCCGCTGTCGCCAGCGAAGTGGCGCATCAACTGCACGCCGCGTTTCTTGACGGCGACTTTCTGCATCCGCGCAGCAACATCAACAAAATGGCTTCCGGCGAACCGTTGAATGACGACGACCGCACGCCATGGCTGCAGGCGCTGAATGATGCTGCATTTGCGATGCAACGCACTAATAAAGTGTCGCTGATTGTCTGCTCTGCGTTGAAAAAGAGCTATCGCGACATCCTGCGCAAAGGTAACCCGAACCTCTCCTTTATCTACCTGAAAGGCGATTTTGAGGTTATTGAAAGCCGTCTGAAGGCGCGTAAAGGCCACTTCTTTAAAACTCAGATGTTGGTGACGCAGTTTGAAACGCTGCAAGAACCGGGCGTGGATGAAAGCGATGTGTTAATCGTCGATATCGACCAGTCATTGGAAGGCGTGGTCGCCAGCACCATTGAGGTGATCAACAAAGGCAGTAACTAGTGAGTACATTAACGCTTGTTTTAACAGCAGTCGGCTCCGTTTTGCTGCTGCTGTTTTTAGTCATGAAGGCGCGTATGCACGCCTTCGTGGCTTTGATGGTGGTTTCTATTGGAGCAGGTCTTTTTTCCGGAATGCCGTTAGATAAAATCGCGGCGACGATGGAAAAAGGGATGGGCGGCACGCTAGGCTTTCTGGCCATCGTCGTCGCGCTGGGGGCAATGTTTGGTAAGATCCTGCATGAAACCGGCGCGGTCGACCAGATTGCCGTCAAGATGCTGAAATCTTTCGGCCATAACCGCGCCCACTATGCGATAGGCCTGGCCGGGCTTATCTGCGCGCTACCGCTATTTTTTGAAGTCGCGATCGTGCTGCTGATTAGCGTGGCCTTCTCGATGGCGCGCCATACCGGCACCAACCTTGTGAAGCTGGTGATCCCGCTGTTTGCTGGGGTAGCCGCCGCGGCTGCGTTCCTGCTGCCGGGGCCTGCGCCGATGCTGCTGGCATCGCAGATGAACGCTGACTTTGGCTGGATGATCTTGATTGGCCTGTGCGCCGCGATCCCGGGGATGATTATTGCCGGGCCGCTGTGGGGCAACTTTATCAGCCGCTACGTTGAACTGCATATCCCTGACGATATTAGCGAACCGCATCTTGGCGAAGGCAAAATGCCGTCATTCGGCTTCAGCCTGTCGCTGATTCTGCTGCCATTAGTGCTGGTTGGTCTGAAAACTATCGCCGCTCGCTTTGTGCCGGAAGGTTCCACGGCCTACGAATGGTTCGAGTTTATCGGCCATCCATTTACCGCGATCCTGGTGGCTTGTCTGGTCGCTATCTATGGCCTGGCGGTGCGTCAGGGAATGGCGAAAGACCGCGTAATGGAAATTTGTGGTCATGCGCTTCAGCCTGCGGGGATTATCCTGTTGGTCATCGGCGCAGGCGGCGTGTTCAAACAGGTGCTGGTGGATTCCGGCGTGGGCCCGGCGCTCGGTGAAGCGCTCACCGGTATGGGGCTGCCGATTGCGATCACCTGTTTCGTGCTGGCGGCGGCGGTGCGTATTATTCAGGGCTCCGCGACCGTCGCCTGCCTGACGGCCGTTGGCCTGGTGATGCCGGTTATTGAACAGCTGCACTACAGCGGCGCGCAGATGGCGGCGCTCTCTATCTGTATCGCCGGGGGGTCCATCGTGGTCAGCCATGTCAACGACGCGGGCTTCTGGCTGTTCGGGAAGTTTACTGGCGCAACCGAAGCGCAAACGCTGAAGACCTGGACGATGATGGAGACCATCCTCGGCACCGTTGGTGCAATCGTCGGTATGATTGCGTTTACATTGTTGAGCTAAACACCGACGTTATAACCCGGCAGAGCGAGGCGATGCCGGGTTGATTTTCCCCCTCTACTGTTATCCAACACATCTTTGCTTTGAATCACCCCAAATCCCCCTGATATGAGAAATACGACGAACGTCACACAGTTCATAAACCCACGCCACGCCTGGGTTTGTCGGGTTTTGTCAGGAAGATTAAAACTGCTGAATTTCCGCCAGGATCCATAATTCTGATCAATAAAATAGCGTCGGAAAATATTCCCTTCACAATATAAATTCCCTGATAATCATTAGGGTATTCCGGGGTGCCAATGACGGCTGCCGCGATGCAGAATTAGTTGTGTTACTGATTGCCTGGCAATCATTGATTAATTTCACTTGCGACTTTAGCTGCATTTTGTAATGTGAAGGACTAACCAGTAGGAAACTGGCCTGGAACAAACAGCAAACACCTCGCAGGAATACGTTATGAAAAATGTTGGTTTTATCGGCTGGCGCGGAATGGTCGGCTCTGTACTCATGCAACGCATGGTTGAAGAGCGCGATTTTGACGCCATTCGCCCTGTTTTTTTCTCCACCTCCCAGCTGGGGCAGCCTGCTCCATCTTTTGGTGGCAGTACCGGTGGCACGCTTCAGGATGCATTTGATCTGGAAGCACTGAAGGCGCTGGACATTATTGTCACGTGTCAGGGCGGCGATTACACCAACGATATTTACCCGAAGCTGCGCGAAAGCGGCTGGCAGGGTTACTGGATTGACGCGGCCTCTTCGCTGCGCATGAAAGATGATGCCATTATCATTCTTGACCCGGTGAATCAGGATGTGATCACCGCCGGTCTGAACAATGGCGTCAAAACCTTTGTCGGCGGCAACTGTACCGTCAGCCTGATGCTGATGTCTCTCGGCGGCCTGTTTGCTCAGGATCTGGTCGAGTGGGTCAGCGTGGCGACCTATCAGGCGGCTTCTGGCGGCGGTGCGCGCCATATGCGCGAGCTGCTGACCCAGATGGGCCAGCTGCACAGCCATGTTGCGGCTGAGCTGGCGGATCCGGCTTCTGCGATCCTGGAGATTGAACGTAAAGTGACGTCGTTGACCCGCAGCGGCGAGCTGGCGGTAGATAACTTTGGCGTTCCTCTGGCGGGCAGCCTGATCCCATGGATCGACAAACAGCTGGATAACGGCCAGAGCCGTGAAGAGTGGAAAGGCCAGGCGGAGACCAACAAAATCCTCGCGACGGCTTCACCCATTCCGGTAGACGGCCTGTGCGTTCGCGTTGGCGCGCTGCGTTGCCACAGCCAGGCGTTCACCATCAAGCTGAAAAAAGATGTTTCGATTCCGACCGTCGAGGAGCTTCTGGCTGCGCACAACCCGTGGGCCAAAGTGGTACCGAACGATCGTGATATCACCATGCGCGAGCTGACCCCGGCTGCCGTGACTGGCACCCTGACCACCCCGGTGGGTCGCCTGCGTAAACTGAATATGGGGCCGGAGTATCTGTCGGCCTTCACCGTTGGCGACCAGCTGTTGTGGGGAGCCGCCGAGCCGCTCCGCCGCATGCTAAGACAGCTGGCGTAGAGGTCACAAGATGAGAAAAGGGGTGTTGAAACACCCCTTTTTTTTGCGTAATACAAGGAGTAACGCGAATGTTTTATTTTTCCCAACGGAGGTAACTCAGCCTTGGCTATGCTTTAAGTAAGGAGTCATGACGTCTCCTTACCTGAAGGTGGGACGGAGCAGGGGGAATGCACAACGTGCTGCGCCGTTCAGGTCAAAAAAAGTCGCCGGATGCAGGAAAAGGCGACACCTACAACAGGATGAAACCATGTCTGATCGTATTGATAAGGACGTGATTAATGCGCTTATTGCCGGCCATTTTGCGGATCCTTTTTCCGTGCTTGGCATGCATTACACCGACGCCGGGCTGGAAGTTCGTGCATTATTACCTGATGCCACCGATGTGTGGGTCATTGAACCAAAAACCGGGCGCAAAGTCGGCAAGCTAGAATGCCTCGACTCGCGCGGTTTCTTTAGCGGCGTTCTGCCGCGTCGTAAAAATCCTTTTCGCTATCAACTGGCCGTCACCTGGCACGGACAGCAGAATCTGATTGATGACCCGTACCGCTTTGGTCCGCTGCTGCAGGATCTCGATGTCTGGTTGCTGTCGGAAGGCACGCATCTACGCCCCTATGAAACACTGGGCGCGCATGCCGATACGATGGACGGCGTTGTTGGTACGCGTTTCTCGGTCTGGGCGCCTAACGCCCGCCGGGTGTCGGTCGTCGGCCAGTTTAACTACTGGGACGGCCGTCGCCACCCGATGCGCCTGCGTAAAGAGTCCGGTATCTGGGAGCTGTTTGTTCCCGGTGCGCTTAACGGCCAGCTGTACAAATTCGAGCTTATTGATGCCCACGGCAATCTGCGGGTGAAGTCCGACCCTTACGCCTTCGAAGCGCAAATGCGCCCTGAAAGCGCCTCGCTTATCTGCGGGCTGCCGGAAAAGATCGAGCAGCCAGCAGCGCGTAAGCAGGCTAACCAGTTTGATGCGCCGATATCGATTTATGAAGTGCATCTCGGCTCCTGGCGTCGCCATACCGATAACAATTTCTGGCTTAGCTACCGCGAGCTGGCCGACCAACTGGTGCCCTATGCCAAATGGATGGGCTTTACTCATCTGGAGCTGCTGCCGGTTAACGAACATCCGTTTGACGGCAGCTGGGGCTATCAGCCAACCGGGCTGTATGCGCCGACCCGTCGCTTTGGGACCCGGGAAGATTTTCGCTATTTTATCAATGCCGCCCATGCTGCGGGTCTCAACGTGATCCTCGATTGGGTACCGGGCCATTTCCCGGCGGATGATTTTGCTCTCGCTTCGTTTGACGGTACTTCGTTGTATGAGCATAGCGACCCGCGCGAAGGCTACCATCAGGACTGGAACACCCTGATTTACAACTACGGTCGCCGCGAGGTCAGCAACTTCCTGGTTGGCAATGCGCTGTACTGGATTGAACGCTTTGGCATTGACGCGCTACGGGTTGATGCGGTGGCATCAATGATTTATCGCGACTACAGTCGCAAAGAAGGCGAGTGGGTACCGAACGAATTCGGCGGTCGGGAAAACCTGGAAGCGATTGAGTTCCTGCGTAATACCAACCGCGTGCTGGGCGAGCAGACCCCGGGCGCGGTGACGATGGCGGAAGAGTCGACCGACTTTCCCGGCGTTTCTCGTCCTTCCTCCACCGGCGGGTTGGGTTTCTGGTTCAAATGGAACCTCGGCTGGATGCACGACACCCTCGACTATATGAAGCTGGACCCGGTGCATCGCCGCCATCATCACGACAAGATGACCTTCGGTATGCTCTACAACTACACCGAAAACTTTGTCCTGCCGCTCTCCCACGACGAAGTGGTGCACGGCAAAAAATCCATTCTCGACCGCATGCCTGGTGACGCCTGGCAGAAGTTCGCTAACCTGCGTGCCTACTACGGCTGGCTGTTTGCCTTCCCGGGTAAAAAGCTGCTGTTTATGGGCAATGAGTTTGCACAAGGACGCGAGTGGAATCACGACGGCAGCCTCGACTGGCATCTGCTGGAAGGCGGTGACAACTGGCACCACGGCGTTCAGCGGCTGGTGCGCGATCTCAACCATACCTATCGTCACCATAAAGCGCTGCATGAGCTGGATTTTGACCCTTACGGCTTTGAATGGCTGGTGGTCGACGATCATGAGCGTTCGGTGTTTATCTTTGTTCGTCGCGACAGGGAGGGCAATGAAATTATTGTGGCCAGCAATTTCACCCCGGTACCGCGCCATGACTATCGTTTCGGCATCAACCAGCCTGGCCGCTGGCGTGAAGAGCTGAACACCGACTCAATGCACTATCACGGCAGCAATACCGGCAATGGCGGCATCGTTGAAAGCGATGCCATTGCCAGCCATGGTCGCGAGCACTCCCTCTCCATTACGCTGCCGCCGCTGGCGACGGTCTGGCTGGTGCGGGAGGCGCAATGATTGCACTCACGGCAGGAAAGCCTGCCCCTCTTGGGGCCAGCTACGACGGTAAGGGAGTGAATTTTGCCCTCTTTTCCGCCCATGCGGAGCGGGTGGAACTCTGTGTGTTTGACGATCAAGGCAATGAACGGCGTGTTGATCTGCCGGTGCGCAGCGGCGATATCTGGCACGGTTGGCTCGCTGATGCCGGACCGGGGCTGCGCTACGGCTACCGCGTCCACGGTCCCTGGGACCCGGCGCGGGGGCACCGTTTCAACCCGGCGAAGCTGCTACTCGACCCTTGCTGCCATCAGGTAGACGGTGTGCTGCCTGACGATGAGCGTCTTCACGGCGGTGACAGCGTTCCTGATAACCGCGATAGCGCGGCGATAGCGCCGAAATCGCGGGTTATCGACCTGCATTACGACTGGCGCGATGATAAGCTGCCGCGCACGTCGTGGGGTCAGACGGTGATTTATGAAGCCCACGTCAAAGGGCTGACGTACCTGCATCCTGAACTACCCGAGGCGATTCGCGGTACCTACAAAGCGCTGGGGCATCCGGTGATGATCGACTATTTCCGCATGCTTGGCATTACTGCACTAGAGTTAATGCCGGTGGCGCAGTTCGCCAGCGAACCGCGCCTTCAGCGGATGGGTTTAAGCAACTATTGGGGCTACAACCCGCTGGCGATTTTCGCTCTCGATACGCGCTACGCCAGCGCGCCTGAGCAAGCGCTAAATGAGTTTCGCGATGCGGTAAAAGCGCTGCATGCGGCGGGCATTGAAGTGATTCTCGACGTGGTGCTGAACCATAGCGCTGAGATAGACCTTGAGGGGCCGACCTTCTCCCTGCGCGGAATTGATAACCGTAGCTATTATTGGATCAGAGAAGACGGCGATTATCACAACTGGACCGGCTGCGGGAACACCATCAACCTCAGCCATCCGGGCGTGGTGGAGTATGCCCGTCAGTGCCTGCGTTTTTGGGTGGATGAGTGTCACGTTGATGGTTTTCGTTTTGACCTGGCGTCAGTTATGGGCCGCACACCGGAGTTTCGTCAGGATGCGCCGTTGTTTGAGGCTATCCGTAACGACCCGCGTCTGGCGGAAGTGAAGCTGATTGCTGAACCCTGGGATATTGGCCCCGGCGGCTACCAGGTTGGTAATTTTCCACCGTTTTTTGCCGAATGGAACGACCATTTCCGCGATACCGCGCGTCGTTTCTGGTTGCAGCAAAATGTCTCGCTGGGTGACTTCGCTCAGCGTTTTGCCGCCTCCAGCGACGTTTTTCAGCGTAACGGAAGAGCGCCCGCGGCGGCGGTTAATCTGCTTACCGCGCACGATGGTTTTACCCTTCGCGACTGCGTTTGTTTCAATCAGAAACATAATGAGGCAAACGGGGAAGAGAATCGCGATGGGACTAACAATAACTACAGTAACAATCATGGTATAGAAGGATTAGAAGGGAGTCTTGCCGTGATTGAACGGCGCCGAGCCAGCGTTCATGCCCTCCTGGCAACGCTACTGCTGGCGCAGGGAACGCCGATGCTGCTGGCGGGTGACGAACACGGTCACAGCCAGCATGGCAACAACAATGCTTACTGTCAGGACAATGCGTTGACCTGGCTGGACTGGAACCATACTAACCGCGGGCTGACCGCGTTCACCGCCGCGTTGATTCATCTGCGCCAGCATATTCCGGCATTAACCGAGAATCGCTGGTGGCAGGAGGGAGACGGCAGCGTCCGCTGGTTAAACCAGCATGCGCAGCCGCTGTCCGCTGATGAATGGCAGCACGGTGTACCGCGTATGCAGATCGTTTTATCCGATCGCTGGTTGCTAACGCTCAATGCCGCCGCCGAGGTGGCAGAGATGGTTTTACCCGCGGGGGAATGGCGCGCCATTCCACCTTTCGCCGGAGAGGATAATCCGGTCACTATGGCTGTCTGGCATGGGCCCGCGCACGGAGTGTGCGTATTTCAAAGGTCGTAACCTCGGGGCTTCCGGTTGGTCTCGAAGCGGCGGCGCGGCGAGAAGGGCAGGCAAGCTGGGGAGTAAAAAAGGAGTTAAATATGGTTGGGGTAGAAAAGAACGATCCGTTGATGCTGGCACGTCAGTTGCCAATCAAATCCGTTGCGCTAATCCTTGCCGGGGGACGTGGTACCCGTCTGAAGGATTTAACCAATAAACGCGCGAAACCTGCCGTCCATTTCGGTGGCAAGTTCCGCATTATCGATTTTGCGTTATCTAACTGTATTAACTCAGGTATTCGCCGCATCGGCGTCATCACTCAGTATCAATCGCATACGTTGGTACAGCATATCCAGCGCGGTTGGTCGTTCTTCAATGAAGAGATGAACGAGTTTGTCGACTTACTGCCTGCCCAGCAAAGGATGCAGGGGGAAAACTGGTACCGCGGCACGGCGGATGCGGTGACGCAGAACCTCGACATTATTCGCCGCTATAAGGCGGAGTATGTGGTGATCCTCGCGGGCGACCATATTTACAAGCAAGACTATTCGCGCATGCTTATCGACCATGTCGAAAAAGGGGCGCGTTGCACCGTGGCCTGTATGCCGGTGCCTATTGAAGAAGCACCGGCGTTCGGGGTGATGGCGGTGGACGAGAGCGATAAGATTATCGATTTCGTCGAAAAACCGGCTAACCCTCCGGCGATGCCGGGTGATGCAAGCAAATCGCTGGCGAGTATGGGTATCTATGTCTTTGATGCGGATTACCTTTATGAACTTCTGGAAGAAGATGACGGCGATGAAAGCTCCAGCCACGATTTTGGTAAAGATATCATTCCGAAAATCACCAAAGCTGGCATGGCTTATGCACATCCTTTCCCGCTCTCCTGCGTACAGTCCGATCCGCAGTCTGAGCCTTACTGGCGCGATGTCGGGACCCTGGAAGCGTACTGGAAAGCCAACCTCGATCTGGCTTCAGTGACGCCGGAACTGGACATGTACGATCAGAACTGGCCGATTCGTACCCATATGGAGCCTTTGCCACCGGCTAAATTCGTTCAGGACCGTTCGGGTAGTCACGGAATGACCCTGAACTCGCTGGTCTCCGGCGGCTGTATTATTTCCGGTTCTGTGGTTGTGCAGTCGGTGCTGTTCCCGCGCGTGCGGGTGAATTCATTCTGTAACATTGATTCGGCAGTCTTGTTGCCAGAGGTTTGGGTTGGCCGTTCGTGCCGCCTGCGTCGCTGCATTATTGACCGCGCCTGCGTGATCCCGGAAGGTATGGTTGTTGGTGAGAACGCGGAAGAGGATGCACGCCGTTTCTACCGCTCGGAGGAAGGTATCGTGTTGGTCACCCGCGACATGCTGCGGAAATTGGGGTACCCACAGGAGCGCTAATGCAGGTATTACATGTATGTTCAGAGATGTTCCCGCTGTTAAAAACCGGTGGGCTGGCGGATGTGATCGGCGCGCTGCCTGCGGCGCAAATTGCGGGCGGCGTTGACACGCGCGTGCTGCTGCCCGCGTTTCCTGATATTCGCCGCGGCATCACCGACGCACAAGTGGTGACGCGTCGGGAGACCTTTGCCGGGCGCATCACGCTGCTGTTCGGCCACTTTAACGGCGTGGGCATCTATTTGATTGATGCCCCACATCTCTACGATCGTCCAGGGAGCCCTTACCACGATACCAACCAGCACGCCTACACCGATAACGTGCTGCGTTTTGCGCTGCTTGGCTGGGTGGGTAGCGAGATGGCCTGCGGGCTGGACCCATTCTGGCGTCCTGATGTGGTTCATGCCCACGACTGGCATGCGGGGCTGACGCCTGCCTACCTGGCGGCGCGCGGCCATCCGGCTAAGTCGGTCTTTACGGTGCATAACCTGGCCTACCAGGGCATGTTCTACTCGTGGCATATGAATGATATTGAGCTGCCGTGGTCGTTCTATAACGTTCATGGTCTGGAATTTAACGGCCAGATTTCCTTCCTGAAGGCCGGTCTCTATTACGCCGATCATATTACGGCGGTGAGCCCGACCTATGCTCGTGAAATCACCGAGCCGCAGTTCGCTTACGGGATGGAAGGATTGCTGCGCCAGCGTCAGCATGAGGGCCGTCTTTCAGGGATCCTCAACGGGGTAGATGACCATATCTGGAACCCGGAAAGCGACCTGCTGCTGGCGACGCGCTATGACCGCGATCGGCTGGAAGAAAAAGCCGAGAACAAACGTCAGTTGCAAATTGCCATGGGACTAAAGGTGGATGATAAAGCGCCGCTGTTTGCCGTGGTCAGCCGCCTGACCAGCCAGAAAGGGCTGGACCTGGTGCTTGAAGCGCTGCCGGGCCTGCTTGAGCAGGGGGGCCAGCTGGCGCTGCTGGGGGCGGGCGATCCGGTGCTGCAGGAGGGATTCCTGGCCGCCGCCGCCGAACACCCCGGTAAAGTCGGCGTACAGATTGGCTATCATGAAGCCTTCTCGCACCGCATTATGGGCGGTGCTGATGTGATTCTGGTACCCAGCCGCTTTGAGCCATGCGGCTTAACTCAGCTGTATGGCCTGAAGTACGGCACGCTACCGCTGGTGCGGCGCACCGGCGGCCTGGCGGATACCGTTTCCGACTGTTCGCTGGAGAACCTCGCCGACGGTCTGGCAACCGGATTTGTTTTTGAGGACAGCAACGCCTTGTCGCTGCTGCGGGCTATTCGACGCACATTTGTCCTGTGGTCGCGTCCGTCGCTCTGGCGTTACGTTCAGCGTCAGGCGATGAATATGGATTTTAGCTGGCAGGTTGCCGCAAATTCTTACCGCGAACTTTATCAACGCTTGCTGTAACCAGGAGCCAAAGCTATGAATGTACCTTTTAGCTACTCATCACCCACGCTGAGCGTTGAGGCGTTAAAGCACTCTATTGCTTATAAGCTGATGTTTATCATCGGCAAAGACCCGGCTATCGCTAACAAGCATGAATGGCTCAACGCCACGCTATTCGCCGTTCGCGATCGCATGGTGGAGCGCTGGCTACGCTCAAACCGCGCGCAGCTTTCACAGGAAGTCCGCCAGGTTTACTACCTGTCGATGGAGTTTCTGATTGGTCGTACCTTATCCAATGCGCTGTTATCGCTCGGTATCTATGACGATGTGAACAGCGCGCTGGAAGAGATGGGGCTGAATCTCGAAGAGCTGATCGATGAAGAGAACGACCCCGGTTTAGGTAACGGCGGTCTTGGCCGTCTGGCGGCCTGTTTCCTCGATTCGCTTGCGGCGCTGGGCTTGCCGGGCCGTGGCTACGGTATTCGCTACGACTACGGTATGTTTAAGCAGAATATCGTCGATGGGCGGCAGAAAGAGTCGCCGGATTACTGGCTGGAGTACGGTAACCCGTGGGAATTTGAGCGCCACAATACCCGCTACAAAGTACGCTTCGGCGGACGTATTCAGCAGGAAGGTAAAAATTCCCGCTGGGTAGAAACTGAAGAGATCCTCGCCGAGGCCTATGACCAGATTATCCCTGGTTTTGATACCGATGCGACGAACACTCTGCGCCTGTGGAGCGCCCAGGCCAGCAGCGAAATCAACCTCGGTAAATTCAACCAGGGCGACTACTTCGCGGCAGTGGAAGACAAAAATCACTCTGAAAACGTCTCCCGGGTGCTCTATCCGGATGACTCTACCTATTCCGGGCGCGAGCTGCGCCTGCGTCAGGAATATTTCCTTGTTTCGGCGACGGTGCAGGATATTCTCAGCCGCCACTACCAGCTGCATAAAACCTATGCCAATCTGGCGGATAAAATCGCGATTCACCTCAACGACACCCATCCGGTGCTGTCGATTCCGGAGCTGATGCGCCTGCTGATTGACGAGCATAAGTTCAGTTGGGATGAGGCGTTTGAGGTGACCTGTCAGGTCTTCTCTTATACCAACCATACCCTGATGAGCGAAGCGCTGGAGACCTGGCCTGTCGATATGCTGGGCAAAATCCTGCCGCGACATTTACAGATAATCTTCGAGATTAACGACTACTTCCTGAAAACCCTGCAGGAGCAGTATCCCAACGATACCGCAATGCTGGGCCGCACGTCGATTATCGACGAGTCTAACGGTCGTCGCGTACGCATGGCCTGGCTGGCGGTGGTGGTTAGCCACAAGGTTAACGGCGTATCCGAGCTGCATTCCCGGCTGATGGTGGAGTCGTTGTTTGCTGAATTTGCGAAAATCTTCCCGATGCGCTTTACCAACGTAACCAACGGCGTGACGCCGCGCCGCTGGCTGGCGGTGGCTAACCCGCCGCTGTCGAAAGTGCTTGATGAGAATATCGGTCGCACCTGGCGCACGGATTTGAGCCAGTTGAAGGAGCTGGAGCAGCATATTGATTATCCAACGGTAAACCGGGCGGTTCGCCAGGCCAAGCTGGAAAACAAGCAGCGGCTGGCGAACTATATCGGCCAGCAGCTTAACGTGGTGGTGAACCCGAAGGCGCTGTTTGACGTGCAGATCAAGCGTATTCACGAGTACAAGCGCCAGCTAATGAACGTGCTGCATGTGATAACTCGCTACAACCGCATTAAGGCCGACCCCAGCGCTGAGTGGGTACCGCGAGTCAATATCTTTGCCGGGAAGGCGGCTTCGGCCTACTACATGGCTAAGCATATTATCCATTTGATTAACGATGTCGCGGCGATAGTGAATAACGATCCGCAGATCGGCGATAAGCTGAAAGTGGTGTTTATTCCAAACTACAGCGTGAGTCTGGCGCAGCTGATCATCCCGGCGGCAGATCTCTCTGAGCAGATCTCGCTGGCGGGAACAGAAGCGTCCGGGACCAGCAACATGAAGTTCGCGCTCAATGGTGCGTTAACCATCGGTACGCTGGATGGCGCTAACGTTGAGATGCAGGAGCACGTCGGCGAAGACAATATCTTTATCTTCGGTAATACCGCAGAAGAGGTTGAAGCCCTACGGGCCAGCGGCTACAAACCGCGTGATTACTATGAGAAGGATGAAGAGCTGCACCAGGCGCTGACGCAAATTGGTACCGGCCTGTTCAGCCCGTCGGAGCCGGGACGCTACCGGGATCTGCTGGATTCGCTGATTAACTTCGGCGACCACTATCAGGTTCTGGCGGATTACCGTAGCTACGTGGATTGTCAGGACAAGGTGGATGAGCTGTATCGTCATCCGGAAGAGTGGGCCAATAAAGCGATGCTGAATATCGCCAATATGGGCTACTTCTCTTCCGATCGTACGATCAAAGAGTACGCCGACCATATCTGGCATATCGATCCGGTCAGGTTGTAGCGGTTTAACGCTTGAGAACGGGGCCAAACGGCCCCGTTTTTTATCGTGGTATATCCGTGGGTATGCCGATATTCGTCTGATGAATCTATTAGCGGCATTTGGTCTCTGTTATGGAAAAAGGGTTGAGTACTGGTGTATAGTATTAGCAGAAAAATTCATAATTAATTGATAATAATATGAAAAAGATTACGACATCTATTCCGGCCCTCGATAAAATCATGCGCGTATTTGCTTACCTTCTGGAGTGCGATGGCGCAACGTTTACCCAGATCCATCAAAATTCAGGGATTGCGAAAAGCAGTACCTCATCTTTGCTCAACGGCATGGTGGAGCATGGGTTATTACGCCAGGAAAAAGACAAGTATTATCTGGGGCTACGCCTGTATGAATTAGGTAATAAAGCGGCGGAACAGTACGATATTAAAAAAATCGCGTTACCGATTCTTGAAGAGATTCGCGATAACACCGGCCTGACCTGCCATCTTGGCGTTCTGGAAGGCGATGCCCCTATTTACCTTCTGAAAGTCGAAAGCCCACAGGCTATTGTGATTCGAAGCTGGGAGGGCAAGCGCCTCTCATTACATAGCTCAGGGCTGGGGAAGGTGCTGATTGCATGGCTTAGCGGGGAAGAGCTGGAGGAATTGCTGCCTCCAGATCAGATATTAACGCGTTTTACGGATACGACGATCACGGATGTGAATATCCTTAAGCAGGAGTTAGCAGGAATTCGCCGTCGCGGCTGGGGTTATGATAACGAAGAAGACTCCCTTGGCGTGCGCTGCATTGCGGTGCCGGTATTCAATACGCAGGGGAAAGTGATCGCCGCCCTGAGCGTATCCGGCGTTGCGTTCCAGATCCCCGATGATAAACGCGAGTCGCTTGCTACGCTGATGATGGATGCCAGCCGTAGCCTGACGCGCCTGATGTGCTGAAATAAAAAGACATAGCGGGCAAGAAGCCCGCTTTCGTCATCGCTTAAAGTCCCGCACGCTGTAAGACCTGCTTCAAATTCGAAATATGTTCTTCATTTGCCGGCAAAACGGGGGGCATTACGTGAGTTGAAATATCGACTCCGCTAAGCTGAATTGCCTTTTTGATTATCCCGAAGAAAGGCGAATCCAGGCTGTAAATAGTGGAAAGCGCGGACAGCCTGCGCTGTAATCCGAACATTGTCTCATACTCTTTTTCACACCACGCGCGGTAGATCCCGCAGGTTAGCTGCGGCGCAAAGTTCGCTGTCGCTGGGATCCCGCCGTTGCCGCCTAAGATAAGCGTATCCATCATATATTCATCATAGCCGGAGAAAATAACGAAGTCCGGACGCACTGGCCTGACATTATTGATGATTTCACGAATATGGCTGATATTATCAACGGTATCCTTAATGCCGATAATATTGGGGTGATCCTGCGCCAGCCGGGTAATTAAATCAACGCTAAGGTCCTGTCCCGTCAATGCCGGGAAGTTGTAGAGAATGACCGGGCTTTTTATGTTATTAGCCACGGTTTTGAAATGATGATAAATATACTCATCGGTCAATCTGGCATAGTAGGGATTGAGTACCAGCACGGCATCGACTTCGAGTCGGTCGGCATGCTGGCCATACTCAATCACTTCCTGCGTACTGGTGCTGCTAATACCTAATAGTACTGGAATGCGGCGGTTAATATGACGGACGCAAAACTCTGCGGTTTCCAGACGCAGTGCATTGGTCATATGGCAAAATTCCCCCCCGCTGCCCAGCAGTAATACGCCATTGACCTTGCTTGCAATAAGATGATCCAGCAAGGTCGCCATGCCGACTTTATCCAACTCTCCCTGCGCATTAACAATGGTCGGGACTGGTGGAAATACGCCGTGAAATTTCGTAATCTGAGTCATGTATTGATCCTTAAAACAGGCGAGCCGTAGCCCGCCAGGGATATTATTTAAGCCAGGCTCCGGCCATTAATGATGTTGCATTAGCGGTGAACTGTTTAAAGACGCCGCGACGGTTTGAATAATCAGGTTTCTTCCAGCTTGCCCGACGGTCTTCAAGGCAGCGGCGTATTTCCTCTTCTGTTTTAAACACTCCGTCGATCCCTACAATATTGAGCTTACGGCCTTTCACATCCATTTCGATTAAATCACCATCTTCCACCAGGGCAATCGGCCCGCCATCAGCGGCTTCTGGCGAGACGTGTCCGACACATGGCCCGCTGGTCGCTCCAGAGAAACGACCGTCGGTAATCAATGCGACTTTTCCGTCGAGGCGTTTGTCATACACGATGGCATCGGTAGTCATCAGCATTTCCGGTGCGCCAGAGCCTTTTGCGCCTTCGTAGCGAATGAAAATGACGTCGCCGGGTTCGATATGGTTATGGATGATGGCCTGCTGAGCGTCTTCTTCGGAGTTAAAGACCCGAGCCGGACCGGTATGGTGGTGCATATCCGGCGCACAGGCCGCGTATTTAATGACCGCCCCTTCAGGCGCGATGTTGCCTTTCAGTACCGCAATCGACCCTTTTTTGGTGGCATTTTCTGGTTTCCGGATCACCTTCTCCGGGCTGACTTTGTAATTGTTGAGGTAACCGTGGTTGCGGGTAAAGAAGCCGGATTGATGGAGCATTTCCAGGTTGTCGCCGAGCGTACGGCCAGTCACGGTAAGAACATCAAGATCCAGATAATCGCGCAGATACCATTGCACCATTGGCACGCCGCCTGCGAACCACATCATTTCGGTAACGTATTCACCGCTGGGCTGAATATTGGTCAGATAAGGGATTTCATTATTGATCCGATCAAACAGTTCGGGCTTCAGCTCCCATCCGAGTTCATGAGCGATGGCCGGAAGGTGGATCATCGCATTGGTGCTGCCACCAATAGCAGCATGGACTTTGATAGCATTTTCAAACGCCGCAGGAGTCAGGATCTTATGGGTGGTGATATTTTTCTCCGCCAGATACAGCGCCTGGTGGCCTGCGGTTCTGGCAACGCGGCGAATTTCCGCCAGGGTCGATGGCAGCAGAGCGCTACCAGGCAGGGCCAGCCCCAATGCCTCCGACATGCACTGCATGGTACTGGCCGTTCCCATAAACTGGCAGGCTCCGGCGGTGGGGCAACCGCATTGCTGCATGGCTTCCACTTGCTGAATGCCGATTTCGCCTTTCTTCAACTTAGCAGTGATCCCGCCGAGGTCAGAAGTACTCATATTCGGTGCCGGACGCATAGAACCGCCGGGAATATGCAGCAGCGGCAGGTTCAGGCGTGCGGCGGCAATCAGATGCGCCGGGATAGATTTATCGCAGCTTGAGATCAGAATACCGGCATCATAAGGCACCACTGAGGCATGAATTTCGACCATGTTGGCAATGGCTTCGCGAGATGCCAGGATGTAATTCATCCCATCGTGGCCCTGACCCCAGCCGTCGCAGATATCCGTCACATGGTGACGGACCGCGCGACCACCGCTTTCATGAACACCCAGCACGGCTTCATCGCCCAGTTGGTTAAGATGGAAACTGCCCGGATGGCTTTCGCCATAGCAATCATCCACCAGGACCTGCAGTTTATTGACATCTTCTTTGCTGTAATTCATTCCAAGACGCAGGGCGTCGAGCTGCGACCACAGGTCGCGAGCATGCTGACATTTTTGGCTCATTTGGCGATTCCTTCCTGTTTAAGTGACGCACCCGGCGTCGAGGTGTTAGGCGTGTTGCTGCTACCTGCAGGACGAGCGGTAACAGAAGGCAAGCTGAAAAGCAGTCCAACGGCGATAAGCAGGGCGGCAACCAGTACGGTCATTCCTGCTGTTTGCGAGAACGTCACCGTTAACAGCCCGACGAGGTACGGACCGATAAAGCCGCCGATGTTGCCCAGGGCGTTGATCGTGCCGCGCACGCCGCCCAGAACGTTGGGGGCGAAGAGTAATGGCGGCAGCGTCCAGAATGGACCGGCATAGGCTTGCAGGAAGAATCCGCAAATGACCATCATGCCGTAGGCGAGCCAGACGTTATCTTTCAGTAATAAGGAGAGGGCGAGGCAGACCGCGAAACCCAGCAGAGGAATAGCCGTGTAAAGGCGGCGATTCATCGTTTTATCACACCATTTGGCGATGTAATACTGACCGATAATGCACAGAACGTAAGGCGCCGCGGTGAGTACCCCAACGATGGTCATGCCGCTGCCGGTCAGGTGTTTAATCAGATTTGGCATCCACAGCGCGAAGCCATAGAATCCGACCTGTACGAAGAAATAGATACCGACAAGCTTCCACAGGTTGATGCTTTTTAATACGCTGCGAATGCTGCTTTGCTCTCCGCCAATACTCAACGCGCGATCGGCCAGCAATTTTTGTTCGATCCAGGCGCGCTCTTTCGGATCCAGCCACTTTGCCTGATGCGGGTGATCGGAAACCAAAGGTAGCCAGACAAAGAGCAGTCCCAGAGAGAGCAAGCCTTCGATGATAAACATCTCCCGCCAGCCGTAGGTTTCAATAAGCCAGCCGGAAAGCGGCCCGGTAATAATAGAGGCGACGGCCAGGTTCATCTGGAAATAAGCGATAGCCCTGGCGCGCTCCTCATTTGGGAACCAGTGGCCAATCAGCGCCAGAATGGCGGGATACACAGCACCTTCCGCCACGCCGAGCACAAAGCGGATAATCAACAACTGCGTCGGTGTCTGAACAAAACCGGTCAGCAGGGCAAAGCCACCCCAGGCGACGATTGTCCAGGCAATTAACTTCTTGGCGCTTAGCCGCTCGGCTATCTGACCGCCGGGAATTTGCAGGAAGATATAACCAATAAAGAAGATCCCGGCGACCAGACCGGCAAAAGAAGCCGTCATGCCTAAATCTTCATCCATGCCGCCTGCGATCCCAATGGCGATATTGGTCCTGTCCATATAGGCCACGATATAAACGAGGATCGTGGCTGGAATAATATGCAGCCAGCGCCCTCGTGTGGTCGGTTTCTCTATTTCAATGCTCATCATTGCATCCCTTTAGTATCAAAAAATTATGTTCTGTATGTGGAACTATTGTTCTGTATATTGATACTATGCCGACGTATTCATACAGCGTCAATTCCATACTCTAAGGAAGGTTATATTTTGTGATTTGCTTCAAAAATGAACGGAAATAAGGTGAGAAAGAGCGGGTAACCCAATGGAAACTGCTCATTGGTCTAATACATAGCCAAAATTGTGCGCTGCCTCACAGGATAAAATTATGCTCTCACCTGGTCATTGTGCGTTCAGAGTAAACAGCATTAAATTCTTTATGTGGAATTTGTGTTCTGTATATTGAACTTTAATGCTTTTTAAGGAGAAACAATGGTTACTACCGCGATCTTTCCGTCACGATATGTTCAGGGTAAAGGGGCGTTGACAACGCATCTTCCGCAGGAATTGGCCGCACTCGGTCATAAGGCGCTGATTTTGCAGGATCCTGTTGTTCACAGCACCTACCGGGATGCGGTTGCAACAGCACTGCACGGGGTGATTGAATTTGATATCGAAGTGTTCAGTAGCGAGTGCAGTGATGAGGAAATTGCTCGCATCTCCGCACGTGCGCAGGAAATTGGCGCCGATGTGATTGTTGGTATGGGGGGTGGGAAAACCCTGGATACGGCAAAAGCAACCGGCGCCAGCCTGCGGCTGCCTATTGCCGTGGTTCCTACTCTGGCCTCAACGGATGCGCCGTGCAGTTCACTGGTTGTTATCTATACGCCAGAAGGGAAATTCAAACGCTACCTGATGATTCCACGTAACCCGACGCTTGTGCTGGTGGACAGCAGTATTATTGCTGCCGCGCCGGTACGCTTTTTGGTTTCCGGGATAGGCGATGCGCTGGCAACCTGGTTTGAAGCGGAAGATTGCCGCATCAAAGGGGCCGGCAATATGACCACCAGGCCAGGACCGATGACCGCATTTGAGCTGGCGCGCTTTTGCTACACCACCTTAATGCGCTATGGGCGCCTGGCGAAGCTTGCCTGTGAACAACATCAGGTTACTCCGGCGCTCGAACATGTTATCGAAGCGAATACGCTATTATCCGGGCTCGGTTTTGAAAGCGGTGGGCTGGCGGCGGCGCACGCTATTCATAATGGTCTGACGGTACTGCCCGCCACGCACAAATACTGGCATGGGGAAAAGGTTGCGTTTGGCACGCTGGCAATGCTTATGCTCACCGATAGAGCGCCTGAGCTTATCGAGGAGGTTTATCGATTTTGTGAAGATATAGGCTTGCCCACCACGCTGGCGGATATCGGTCTGGCTGGCGTTAGCGATGATGAACTGCTGGCCGTTGCCAGGGCGTCTTGTCAAACTGGGGAAACGATGCACAACGAGCCGTTTACCATTACGCCGGAGGCCGTTCAGGCGGCATTGCGGGCCGCCGATGCTGTTGGGCAGGCGCGGAAAAAGATCGATCTTGCAGGTTAATGTGAGCCTGTAAATAAAAAACGGCAGCCGGAACTTTCAACTTCTGTCTGCCGCTATCGTGAATGTTTTAACGTCGCGATTTCAGAAAAATGCATGGGGGGTGCTCAGGACTACCGGGTTTATACTTCCGCTATCGCAGGGATTAGCGGATAGAAAAATGAAAAATGCTAAGTGGCTTTTTTTGTCAATCATGCTGGCGTTTACCGGTGTGCCAATATTAACGCACGTTGTCGCTCTGGTACTGGCGATGGTCGGCGGCGGCCTGGCGCTGGTTGCTGGTCTATTTGGCGAATCGCAGATAGTTGCCACGGCGATTCTTTATCTGGTGTTCGCGGCGGGCGCGGCGCTGATGTTTGCTGGTGGTCGGGTATGGGCAGATAAAAGCGAGTCGGCATCGCTGGCCGGGTGGCGTCAGAGCCTCTTATTATTGCCTGCGCTGATGGCGCTTTTGACCTGGATTATCATGCTGCAGCGGGCTGGGCTGAGCTTTCAGCGCCTGAATTTTATCTGGATGTCTACGTCCCTGCTTCCGTGGTTTGGCATGAGCGTGGTATCGGCTCTGACCGACTGGTACTGGGGAATCGTTGTGTTACCCGTTGGCTCTCAGCTCTGCTTTACGCTGGGATATTACTGGCCGCACCGGCGTTCTCCCATCGTCAGAGGCGCATATATCTGCCGTAGCATTATGTTGTCGATAATCGCGCTACTGGTGGCATATGCTGCCTGGCAGGCATGGCTACGTGAGGAAAAGTACCCTTCTGTCAGCAGAAACAATAGCGTTCTCGAATCGATTAACACGGGCGATTACGCGCCGGGAAGCCGCAGTAAACTGACCCCTTTGCAAGGGCCGCCGCAATTACGCTTCACGAAAAACTGGCCGCGAATGGCCGGGGCGACAGCGGCCTATCCGCTGTATGCGTCGGCATTTTATGCGCTGAATACCTTTCCCGCTGAGTTTTCCATCAGGGACTCTTTATACGAGACCCGTACGCCGTCTGCTTACAGCAACATTATTGATAACGAAGCTGATATTATTTTCGTCGCTCAGCCTTCCTCCGGGCAGAAACAGCGCGCGCAGGATGCGGGCGTCAAGCTCATCTATACCCCCTTCGCCCGCGAAGCCTTTGTGTTTATTGCTAATCAAAATAACCCGGTCCAGTCGCTTAGCGAGGAGCAAATCCGCACTATTTTTAGCGGCAAAATTACCCGCTGGAACGAGGTCGGTGGTGCAGATAAAGCCATTCAGCCCTGGCAACGTCCGGAGGACTCGGGTAGCCAGACGGTGATGCTGGCGAAGGTCATGCGTGGGGAACCGATGCTGCCGCCAAAAGAAACTGAATTTGCTTCGGCAATGGAAGGCGTGATCCATGAAGTGGCCGAATACCAGAATACGCGTGGGGCGATTGGTTACACCTTCCGCTACTACGCGACGCAAATGAACAGCAATAAAAATATCAAACTGCTGTCCATCAACGGCATTGCGCCGACGGTTGAAAATATTCGTAACGGCAGTTACCCGTACACGGTTGATGTTTATATGGTCACCCGAGAACATGCCTCGACGGAAACGCAAAAGCTGGTGGCATGGTTTTTAAGCCCTCAGGGGCAGCGGCTGGTGCAGGATGTCGGCTATGTGCCGTTGTATCCGGCAGCAAAATAAAGGGATGTAAAAGAAGTGAAATACGGGTTGAGAACACTGGCGCTGGCATTTATCGGCGTGCCGCTCTGCGCGCATATTGTTATTTTTATTTTAGTATTACTCGTTAACTCAGTTGCATATGTTTCATTCAAAATGCAGCTCGCATTAGGTGCGAATCTTTCAACTGAAGAGACTATGCAGTGGTTTATATTTGCCCCTGGCTGCGTGGTGATGCTTATCGTCGGCTGGTTATGGGCGAGGTACACCAGACCCACGCTGAATATCCCTTCTCGCCACTGCTTGTTGTTGTTGCCTGCACTGTTGGCATTGACGGCGTGGGTGGCGATTATGCAGTACACGGGATACAGTTTCGTCAGCAAAGCCTATGCAAATCTCTTTTATTGGTCTCTTCCCTGGTGGGGAATCGATTTGCTTGCGCTGCTTTCTGGCTGGTATTGGGGGATGGTGCTGATTCCCGTGGGGACGCAAATTGGCTTCACGCTGGGATATTCCTGGCGTAGCCGTCGGCAGCCTGTTTCTAAAAATGAGCGGCGTTACCGTTTGGGTGTGTTGATGGGGCTGGTGTTGCTGTGCCTGTTCGCGCTGTGGCAGGCGAAACAGCGTGCGGATAAGTACGTGCATATGGACAAACGGTTTAGCGTTCGTGAGGTCATTGATTCATTGGGTAAATATCGCCCGGATGTGTCTGGCAATAAGCTTATCCGCCTTCAGGCAAAAGCGCCGTTTCAGTTTAGTGAACATTGGCCGAGATGGGATGGCGCCACGGCGGCGTACCCTCTCTATGCTTCGGCTTTTTATGCGCTGAACACATTTCCCGATACAACCTCGTCTTACGACATTCGAAGCTGCTGCCTGAAAAATTCGCGAACGCCGATTGCGTATCAAAAACTCATCGACAATAAAACCGATATTATTTTTGTCGCCCAGCCTCTGAAGGGCAGAAGAAACGCGCGCAAGAGGCTGGCGTTACGCTGACTTATACCCCTTTCGCTCGCGAAGCCTTCGTTTTTATTGTTAATGCCAATAATCCGGTGGAGTCGCTTACCGGGCAGCAGGTGCGCGATATCTTTAGCGGTAAAATTACCCGCTGGAGCGAGGTGGGCGGTAGCGATGAGCCGATACAGGTCTGGCAGCGTCCGGTGGATTCCGGTAGCCAGACGGTGATGTTGGCGAAAGTGATGAAGCAGACGCCGATGCTACCGGCGAAGGAGACTGAGGTGGCAAGAGGCATGGGTAGAGTGATTCGCGAGGTCGCGGATTATCAAAATACGAATAGATCCATCGGTTACACCTTTCGTTATTACGCCACGCAGATGAATAGTGATAAGGGCATCAAGCTGCTGGCGATAAACGGTATTTATCCTTCGGAGCCGAATATTCGTAATGGAAGCTATCCGTACTCAACGGATGTTTATATGGTGACTCGCGAAAATCCAACGCCGGAAACGCAAAAAATTGTCGATTGGTTTATTAGCCCGCAGGGGCAACTGTTAGTGCAGAACGTCGGCTATGTGCCGCTGTATCCGATGACGGAATAATGAATCTCATGGAAGACGTAAAATTGTACGTGCAGCTGGCGGGCGTTGAGCCTTCTGGCGGCGCTGATATTTGTATCGCGCGGCGGGAATCTACCGCCTGGCATAAAGACATCGTGGCGGAGCTGATTAATCAGGTTTTAGATGACGCCGAAAAATTCGCGGGTGTACCGGGTCTGGAAGGGCTACGGGCATACGATGTCATGTTAGGAATTGGTTTAACATCCAGCGGCATCTGGCCGGGTTTTTCTCTGGATCCCAATACGATTAGCCGCATGAGCGACTGCGGCGCCGACTTAGATTTCGATCCTTATATTGAAAATGTGCCAACGCATACCTGTGACCGTGAAACTCACGATGATTTCACGATAGTGTTTTCCGCGCTGGGTTTTCATCATCAGCGGGACGTTATCGCAATTCGTGGGCTGAGAGAGTACGCCAGCGTGGCGGATGTTTTCATCTTTCAGGTGTTTAAAGACGCCTTGAAATACCACAACGACAATAGCCTGCGGTTATTCAGAAAAAAGCAGTCGGAGCTGACGATATACGCCCGTTATTATCAGGCTGAAAGCTGTGGCGATGAAGGTTGTACGACATGTCATGAGTCGTGTACCCGGCCAGGCTTTCATCTGCCGAGTGATGTTTTTATCCGCCTCAATGCCGCCAATGCGCGCTTTCGGTATTGCCCGTTTGAAAAACGGCGGTTGTCGGTGTGATGAGATGGGGCATGGCGTTGATAATCGTCGCGGCGCTGACGGCTTGCGACGATCGTGTCGAAAGCCGTTTTTTATTCAGAAAATAAGCGTGGAGCGTTACCGCATAACTACCGACATGCCCGCGCGGTTTTACGACGCCAGCGACAGCTCAGACTTTCCCGCGTGCTGCGCCAGCCATTCGCTGATGCGGGCCTGCTGTTCGGCCGTTAGCCACATTCCTTGCTTAGTCCGCCGCCATATCGCATCGTCCAGGGTTCGCACCCATTCATGTTCGACCAGGTATTTAAGTTCGGCTTCGAAAAATTCATGGCCGAAGTTTTCGCCCAGATCGTCTAATGATGCGGCTTCACCAAGGATCCACTCGCTATTGCTGCCATAGGTGCGGGCATAATGGCGGGCCATCGATTCGCTAATAAACGGGAAGCGACGACGCAGTTTAGCCGCATAGTCATCACGGTCGCCGTTGATATCGCCGCCGGGCAGGATTGCGGTTTTGGTCCATGCCGGGCCGATGCCTTTGTAGTAAGGCGTCAGTTTCTCCAGCGCGTGTTCGGCCAGTTTACGATAGGTGGTGAGCTTACCGCCAAACACCGACAGCAGCGGAGCCTGTCCGTTCACATCATGAATATCAAGGGTGTAATCGCGGGTGATCGCCTGCGGTGAGTCGGATTCGTCATCGCATAGTGGGCGCACGCCAGAGTAGGTCCAGACAATATCGTCCCGAGTCAGCGTCTTTTTAAAGTGCGCGTTATAGACGTTCAGCAGGTAGTTAACCTCTTTGTCATCGATAGCCACGGCTTTCGGGTCGCCTTTATATTCCACGTCGGTGGTGCCGATGATAGAGAATTCATCCATCCACGGGATCACGAACACAATGCGTTTGTCTTCGTTTTGCAGGATGTAGGCCTGCTTCTGCGTATGTACACGCGGAACGACAATATGGCTGCCTTTAATCAGGCGGATGCCGTATGGCGATGGCAGATGCATACCGTCATCGAAGAATTGTTTGACCCACGGTCCAGTGGCGTTCACCAGGCCGCGTGCCTGCCAGGTAAACTTCTCTCCGGTATCGATATCTTCTGCTTCGACGACCCACAAACCATTTTCACGTTTCGCCGAGGTGGCGCGGGTACGCGTGCGAACTTCTCCACCTTTACGTACCACCATCTGGGCATTAGCCAGCACCAGCCGCGCATCGTCGACCCAGCAGTCGGAATATTCGAAACCGCGCACGATTTCAGGTTTTAGTACCGATTCTGTGCCAAAACGCAACCCGGTTGAGCTGGGTAAACTGGTACGTTTGCCCAGATGATCGTACATAAACAAGCCAATACGGATTATCCATGCCGGGCGCAGGTGCGGGCGATGCGGTAAACGAAAGCGCATCGGGAAGGCGATGTGCGGAGCCATTTTTAACAACACTTCTCGCTCGGCCAGCGCTTCGCTTACCAGGCGGAATTCGTAGTGTTCAAGGTAACGCAGCCCGCCGTGAATCAGCTTTGAGCTAGCGCTGGATGTGGCGCAGGCCAGGTCGTTTGCCTCCAGCATCAACACGGATAAACCACGCCCTGCGGCGTCTGCCGCGATACCGGCACCGTTGATGCCTCCCCCTATCACAATCAGATCTTTGGTTTCCACGCTCGCCACCTCTTACACTTTCGTTTAAGCTCATAAATGTTCGATATCGCTCAATATAGCAAATAATCGCGCCATTGGTAACATCAAAAAAACATTTCAGAGTGATGCGTGTAACATATTGGCGTTTATTTAGCGCCAGGCTGTACACTAGACGCTAAAATCCGCGGCGTTTTGCCACCTGCCTGTAGATAAAGAAGAGAGTATATGGATCACTTTGAGTGTATTAACGTAGAAGAAGCTCACCAAAAAATGCACCAGAAGACGGCGGTGCTGGTGGATATACGCGACCCGCAAAGCTACGCGATGGGCCATACGCCGGGCGCATTCCATCTGACCAACGATACCCTGGGCGCGTTTATGCGCGACAACGATTTTGATACGGCCGTCATGGTGATGTGCTATCACGGTAATAGCAGTAAAGGCGCTGCGCAGTATCTGCTGCAGCAGGGTTATGACAAGGTTTACAGCGTAGATGGCGGGTTTGACGCCTGGCATCGGCATTTTCCGGCGGAAGTCGCGCATGGTGTGATGTAGGCGTTAGCGCGCCATGCGCTATAATGTCTCCCTTTGTGTGGAATAAGCGATCCGCTGCATGTTAATGATTACCTCTTTTGCCAACCCCCGCGTGGCCCAGGCGTTTGTCGACTATATGGCGACGCAGGGAATTATTCTGACGATTCAGCAACATACGCAGAGCGACATCTGGCTGGCTGATGAAAGTCAGGCCGGGCGCGTACAGGCCGAGCTGGCCCGATTTCTGGAAAATCCCGCCGATCCGCGTTACCTCGCCGCCAGCTGGCAGTCGGGGCATACTAACAGCGGGCTGCATTACCAGCGTTTCCCTTTTTTAGCGACGCTTCGACACAACGCCGGGCCGTTTACCTGGGGCGTTCTGTTTGCCTGTATTGCGGTTTTTGTGCTGCAAACGGTTCTTGGCGATCAGCCGGTTATGCTGCTGCTGGCCTGGCCCTATGATCCTTCGCTGAAATTTGAGGTATGGCGCTACTTTAGCCATGCGCTCATGCACTTCTCGCTGATGCATATTCTGTTCAACCTGCTATGGTGGTGGTACCTCGGCGGGGCGGTGGAAAAACGCATTGGCAGCGGCAAGCTGGTGGTTATTACGGTCATCAGCGCCTTGCTGAGCGGCTTTGTCCAGCATCAGTTTAGCGGCCCGTGGTTTGGCGGTTTGTCCGGTGTGGTTTATGCGCTGATGGGCTACGTCTGGCTGCGAGGCGAGCGCGATCCGCAAAGCGGAATTTTTTTGCAGCGCGGCTTGATACTCTTCTCTTTAGTATGGTTAATTGCAGGCTGGTTTGACGTTTTCGGCATGTCGATCGCGAACGGCGCTCATGTGGCGGGTCTGGTGACCGGGCTGGCGATGGCGTTTGTTGATACGCAGAATGTGCGAAAACGAACGTAGAGACTCCCAGGGATATTTCATGAAACAAACACAACGTCATGACGCGATTATCGAACTGGTAAAAAAACAGGGATACGTCAGTACTGAAGAGCTGGTCGAACAGTTTGCCGTCAGCCCGCAGACTATTCGCCGTGACCTGAATGATTTAGCTGAACAAAAAATGATCCTGCGCCACCACGGCGGCGCGGCGCTGCCTTCCAGCTCGGTGAACACCTCCTGGCATGACAGGAAGTCGACCCAGACTCAGGAAAAAGAGCGCATTGCCCGTAAGGTGGCGAGCGAAATTCCCGACGGCGCGACGCTGTTTATTGATATCGGCACCACGCCGGAAGCCGTGGCGCATGCGTTGCTCAACCATAACGATCTGCGTATCGTCACCAATAACCTCAACGTCGCCAACACGCTTATGGTGAAAGAGGATTTCCGCATTATTCTGGCGGGCGGCGAACTGCGCAGCCGAGATGGCGGGATTATCGGCGAGGCCACCCTGGACTTTATCTCCCAGTTCCGCCTTGATTTCGGCATTCTTGGCATCAGTGGAATCGACAGCGATGGCTCCCTGCTGGAGTTCGACTACCACGAAGTGCGCACCAAACGGGCGATTATCGAGAACTCTCGTCATGTGATGCTGGTCGTTGACCACTCAAAATTTGGCCGCAATGCGATGGTGAATATGGGCAGTATCAGCATGGTCGATGCGGTCTATACCGACGTGATGCCGCCCGCTGGCGTGCTGAAGGTGATTACCGACAACAACCTTCAACTGGAGCTGTGCTGATTCTTCAGCATTTCCCAGGCCAGGCCAAAGCGCGCCAGATACTTACGTAGCCGGTCAGCGTCATTGACGGTGGCTTTGCCAAGGCGTGAAACGTTAAAGAGCTGGCGTCCGGCATCGGAGATGCTTGTTGCCTGCTGACATACGGCAATGACGTTTTGCAGATGCAGGCGGTCAAACAGGTCCAGGTTTTCCGCCTCCGCCCCTAAAAGCGTGTCGATTGCCGAGGGGCGGTTATCATTCCAGCTGTAGCGCAGGCGCTCAATCTCATCCTCAACCGTGTTCACCGTGATGCGACCGTTCTCCGCCAGGGTTGCCATGCGGGTGACGCTGGCGGAAAGCTCGCGGAAGTTGCCGTTCCACGCCGCCTGCGGCGAGGTGGCGAAGGTCAGCCAGGCACGGCGCGCTTCGGTATTGAAACGCACGCTGTCGCCGGTTAACGCCGCGTGACGCTCAATTTCATAGTCGAGGTTGGGTTCGATATCTTCACGGCGCTGGCGCAAACCCGGCAGCTCAAACGTCCACAGATTGATACGCGCGTACAGGTCTTCGCGGAACTGGCCCTGGGCAACCAGCTGGCGTAAATCACGCACGGTCCCGGCGATAAGCTGGAAATCACTGCTCACCTGCTGGTCGCTGCCGAAGGGATAAAAGCGTTTTTCTTCTATTGCCTTAAGTAGCATTGCCTGTTCATCGGCGCCCAGCTCACCAATTTCATCCAGAAAAAGCATCCCGCCGTTTGCGCTGCGCAGCAGGCCGGCCCGCTCTTCCCGTGCGCCGGTAAACGCGCCTTTGACATGGCCAAATAAGGTCGACATGGCGGTATCGCCGCGCAGCGTCGCGCAGTTGACCTCGACAAACGGGCCGTTGAATTGATGGCGAGCCAGCTTTAATTCGTAGATCCGGCGGGCCAGAAATGATTTGCCCGCGCCGGTCGGGCCGTTAAGCAACATGGGTGAACGGGAGCGGATGGCAACGCGCTCAATATGCTCGATCATCCGGTTGAAATGCGGGTTACGGGTCTCGATACCGGATTTCAGGAAGTTAAGCGTCTCTTCGCGCTCCTGGGCAAAGCGGCTGGCGATATCGTTATAGCGGCTGAGGTCGAGGTCGATGATCGTCACGTCGCCGGGGCTGTGGGGCTTATCCTTCTTCCGCGGCGGGGAGGTTTGCGCCAACCGCGCCGGGAGATAGCGCGCTTCCGCCAGCAGGAACCAGCAGATCTGCGCCACGTGAGTGCCGGTGGTGATATGAATCAGATAGTCTTCATCTTCCGGATGGAACGCGTGGCTGCGGGCGAAATCATGTAGGCAGGCATAAACCTCTTCGAAATCCCATGGATTGCGGATGGCTATCTCGACGCCGATGACTTCCGTTTCCGGCGATACGCTGGCGATATCCTGTTTTAAGGTTTCAAACAGCCCCCGCGAACGCGCGTCGTACAGCAGCTCAAGGCGATGAACAACTAACGTTTCCTGCTGGCACAGGCTTAAGGTTGGTCGCCATTTTTCCCAGCGTTGGCTGCCGCGGCCAACGTAATCCAGTACCGTACCGACAAAACCAAAGGTCACCGTTTTGCGCATATTAGATTTCCTTATAAAAGACGATATTAAATTATCGTCTTTTAGCTTTTCCCGCGCAGTGAATTTTTTAGCTAAATGACGGTTAAAATAATTAATCTATAAAAATCAATTAAATATAATTAATTTTAATTTCTGGCACGGCGGTTGCAATAGTCATGGCATGGAGAATAACGGAAATGGGAAAACAGATGGCTAATCCACTTTTGTTCCGTTCGCTGTTACGGGACGCGCCGCTGGCAGATACGCAAAACCACGAACGTGCAGCGGCTTTTGCCTTCACCCCGCGCCATAAGTTGGCGCAGATGGTGATGACAGGCTGCATGAACGAAACCTTTTACGCCAGCGCTCAGGCACAGCTCAGTGATGTTCTGGAGATAGCGAAAGACCTGGACGATCTGTTTCTCGCGAAGCTGGCGATTTATGGCCGTGAGCGGGGAATGATGAAAGATATGCCTGCGTTGCTGACCGCGCTTCTGGCGGCGCGCAGTTCCGCGCTGCTGCCGGTGGTGTTTGCGCGGGTGATTAACAACGGTCGCATGCTGCGTAACTTTGTGCAGATATTGCGCAGCGGCGTCACCGGACGGCGTTCGCTGGGTACCCGGCCGAAGAAGCTGGTTCAGCGTTGGTTGCAGGAGGCCAGCGAAGAGCGTTTATTGCAGGCTTCGGTGGGCAATGCCCCGTCGCTGGCGGATATCGTGAAGATGGTTCACCCGCGTCCACAGGCTCTGTGGCAGGACGCCTTTTTCGCCTGGCTAATCGGTAAGCCGTGTGACAAAGCACAACTGCCGGAGAAAACGCAGGCGCTGCTGGCGTTTCGTGAGGGTCGCGGTGGTGCGGCTTTACCCGATGTGCCGTTTTTACTGCTGACCCACGCGCCGCTGGCTACTGAACAATGGGCGCAGCTGGCACAGCGAATGAGCTGGCAAACGCTGCGGATGAATTTGAATACCCTGGCGCGTCACGGCGTTTTTGACAATGCAGAGCTGGCCGCCAGCGTAGCGAAACGGCTGGCGGACAGGGCGCAGGTGCGTCAGTCCCGGGTCTATCCTTATCAGCTGCTGTCGGCGTGGAGCAATCTGCAAAGCGGCGTGCCGCAGGCTATCAGCGATGCCTTAGAACAGGCGATGGAGTTTGCGCTGGAGAACGTTCCGCAGTTTCGCGGCAACGTGGTGGTCTGTCCGGACGTATCGGGGTCGATGGGCTCATCGATAACCGGCTATCGTCAGGGAGCAACCAGCAAAATTCGCTGCGTGGATGTTGCCGGGCTGATTGCCGCCGCCGTGTTGCGTAATCATCCGCAGGCCCGCGTGCTACCGTTCGAATGCGATGTGGTAAACGTTGCGCTCGACCCTAAGCAGTCGGTGATGCGTAACGCGCAGAAGCTGGCGGCAGTCGGCGGCGGTGGGACCAATTGTTCCGCACCGCTACGCAAGCTGCTGGCCGAGCGAGCGCGGGTGGATCTGGTGATCATGGTGTCGGATAACGAATCCTGGATTGATCGGTCGCGCCACGGCTCGACCGCAACCATGGAGTGCTGGGCCGCGCTGAAAAAACGTAACCCGCTGGCGCGTCTGGTGTGTATCGACCTGCTGCCTTACGGCACCACCCAGGCGGCGGAGCGGGGCGATATTTTGAACGTCGGCGGTTTTAACGATGAGGTATTTACGGTGATTGATAACTTTGTTAACGGTCGCTACGGCAGCGCGCACTGGCTGGAAGAGATCGAGTCCGTGACGCTGCAATGAGTATTCAGCGCGGCGCGAATGCTGGCCGGGATTACATCTTTCCCGATGCGTATCATCCCGGCTATGAATTTGTCGCGCGGCGCTGAAGGCACGAATGCTGGTGGATCTACATCCTATGAAGATCCAGGTCGCAGGTTCGAATCCTGCCGGAGTCTGACTCCGTAGCTCAGAGGCTAGAGCAGGTCGATCCACCTTAACTTGTCGTGCCACCCTGTTTTGGCGAATGCCTGTGGATCTACATTTGTTGCGGGTTCGAGTCCCGTCAGAGCCCGGCTCTGTAGCTCAATGGTAGAGCCATGTATTCACATTAACTTGTCGCCACCTTAATAAATAAAACGAGAAAAAATAATGAATTACGAATTAATGACCACCCAGAACGCCCCGGTAAAAATGTGGACTAAAGGCGTACCAGTAGAAGACGATGCGCGTCAGCAGCTTATTAATACGGCAAAAATGCCCTTTATTTTCAACCATATTGCCGTGATGCCCGATGTACACCTTGGAAAAGGTTCGACCATCGGTAGCGTGATCCCAACGCGCGGTGCGATTATCCCGGCGGCGGTCGGTGTGGATATCGGTTGCGGAATGAATGCGCTGCGTACCAGCTTAACGGCTGCGGATCTCCCGGATAACCTTGCTGAGCTGCGTAGCGCGATTGAAGCTGCCGTGCCGCACGGACGTACCACCGGACGGGGCCGCCGTGACGCAGGGGCATGGGAAAATCCGCCAGCTAACGTTGAAGAAAAATGGGCGCAGCTGGAAGAGGGGTATCTGTGGTTAACGCAAAAATATCCGCGTTTTCTGAACACCAATAACCATAAGCATCTGGGAACGTTGGGAACCGGTAACCACTTTATTGAAATTTGTCTGGATGAGGCCGACCAGGTATGGATTATGCTGCACTCCGGTTCGCGCGGAATTGGTAACGCCATTGGTACGTACTTTATCGGCCTGGCGCAGCAAGAGATGCAGGAGCAACTGGAGACGCTGCCGTCCCGCGATCTGGCGTATTTTAATGAAGGAAGCGAATATTTTGACGATTACCTGAAAGCCGTCAACTGGGCGCAGATGTTCGCCAGCCTGAACCGCGATGCGATGATGGAAAACGCGTTAGCGGCGCTGCAGAAATGCGTGGATAAACCGATAACCCTCGGGATGGAAGATATCAACTGCCACCATAACTATGTGCAAAAAGAGCAGCACTTTGGTGAAGAGATTTATGTGACACGTAAGGGCGCTGTTTCGGCGCAGCGCGGGCAGTACGGCATTATTCCGGGGTCGATGGGGGCGAAAAGCTTTATTGTCCGCGGGCTGGGAAACGAAGAATCCTTCTGTTCGTGCAGCCACGGTGCCGGGCGCGTGATGAGCCGTACTAAAGCGAAAAAGCTGTTTAGCGTCGACGATCAGATTCGCGCTACCGCGCATGTAGAATGCCGTAAAGATGCCGACGTTATCGATGAGATTCCGATGGCCTACAAGGATATTGACGCGGTGATGGCTGCGCAATCCGATCTGGTAGAAATTGTGCATACGCTACGTCAGGTGGTGTGCGTTAAAGGATAGTCAAAATGGAAAGGATGATTGCGCTGGACGGTGCGCAGGGAGAAGGCGGCGGGCAGATTTTGCGCTCGGCGCTGAGCCTGTCGATGATAACCGGCCAGCCGTTTGAGATTAGCGGCATTCGCGCCGGTCGCGCCAGGCCGGGGCTGCTGCGCCAGCATTTAACGGCGGTGCTGGCGGCGAAGGAAATCTGTGGTGCTGAGGTCAACGGCGATGAACTGGGTTCGCAGCGGTTACGCTTTGCTCCGGGACGGGTTCGCGGCGGGGAGTATAAATTTGCTATCGGCAGCGCGGGTAGCTGCATGCTGGTGCTGCAAACGGTTTTACCCGCACTCTGGTTTGCCGATAGTCCGGCCCGCGTCGAAGTGAGCGGGGGGACGCATAATCAGTCAGCCCCCAGCGCGGATTTTATTTGCCGCGTCTGGGAGCCGCTGCTGGCGAAGATGGGCATAAACCAGCACGCCACCCTGATAAAACACGGCTTCTATCCGGCGGGCGGCGGCGCGGTGGTGGCGAAGGTTGGACCGGTTGCGTCATTGAGCGGGCTACAGCTGATATCGCGCGGTGAAACGGTGAGGATGAGCGCTGAAGCACTGTTGGCTTCTGTTCCTTACCACGTCGGCGAACGTGAAGTGATGGCGCTGGAGTCCTGGCTGCCGCTGGCGGATAAAAAGGTTCAGGTACTGGAAGGCGGCGCCGGGCCGGGGAATACGCTGTCGCTGGCCGTTGAGTGCGAGAATCTCACGGAGCTGTTTATTGCCTTTGGCACCAAAGGCGTGAGCGCTGAAAAGGTCGCGCACCAGCTGGCTTTAGAGGCTAAACACTATCTTGCAAGCCCGGCGGCGGTGGGGGAATATCTGGCTGACCAGCTGATTTTACCGCTGGCGCTGGCGGGAGATGGTTCGTTTACCGTGGCGAAAACGTCAGCGCATTTGCTGACGAATATCGCGGTGGTCGAACGGTTTCTTCCGGTTCGATTTTCCTGCGAGCCGCTCGACGGCGGCTATCTTATTCAGGTACGGGGTTAAACCCCGTACCCCATCATCTTAAGCAACCGCTGGGCATGCTGTACGGCATCCTGGCGATGCGCGACGCCAAGCTTCTGATACAAATTGCGAATATGGGTTTTGATGGTGGTGGCGGCGACATCCAGCTCACCGGCGATTTGTTCGTTGCTGTAACCGGAATAGATTAGCCCCAGCACCTGCCATTCGCGCTGGGTCAACGGGCTGGTGCGAATAAGCTCCGGCACTTCCGGGTGGTTCAGCAACCTTTCAACGAAGTTTTCGTCAAAGTGGGCGAATTTGTGGCGATGATGCTGATTGATATCGCGCAGAATACGCTGGGCGCGGTGCTGCTCCAGCTCCGGCAGCGTATTGAGTTGAATCAGCTGGCGCAGCTGTTGCGCCATCGCTTCACCTTCGATCACAAAATGGTTAATAAACCCGGTGCGATTGGCGAGAGTGAGCGCTTCTAACAAGGCTTTCTGCGCTTCGTTTTTACGTCCTGCCTGCCAGTAAAGCTGGTTGAGCAGCAGCAGGTTGCGGTTCAGATCGCTCATCAAGCGCAGCGAGCGCGCATTGTCGTTTAACTCTTCCAGTACCATTTCAGCAGAATCAAAATCGCCGAGCAGGATTTGCGCGCGGGCGATATTGCGCCACTGGCTCTGCAGAAAATGGTTATTGGCAAATTCTGGTTTCGGCGTCTGGCGCAGCCAGTTTGCCGCGGCGGCTTTGTCGCCGGTCATCTGCCAGTAAATCACCCGCACTTTATCGGCATTGGATACCCAGTCGCTATGGTAATGGCCGTTGCCGAGCAGGTTTTCCAGGCGATTCAAATGGCTACGGGCGTTATCCAGGTCGCCGCGCGCCAGCGAGCACTGCACCATCAGCGTCAGGCACTGCAACTGCTGCTGCGGCTGATAGGTAGAAAGCACGTTCATGCCGCTGCGCGCGGAAGCTTCCGCTTCATCCAGCCGCGCCCAGGCCCACAGCAGCTGGGAGCGAATACGTAGCAGGAATTCATGCATCGGCAGCTGTTCGAGATGCTGTTCGCGAATGAGCTGGAAGGCTTTTTCCTGAATTTCCCAGGCCGCCTGCAGGAAACCCTGAGCGAAGAGAATTTCGCTCTGCTGGATCATGCTCCAGAGCGCGTAATGCCAGACGTCGTGGCGGCGGGCCATCTGTTCCGTTTGCTGCATCACCGCCAGCGATTTACTCAACTGGCCTTTGCAGTGCAGCACTTCGCCGTGTACCGATGTCGCGACGATACGGCTGTAGTAGTTAGCCAACGGCAGTTCATCAAGGGCCACCATCGCCAGGCGCTCCGCTTCGTCCTGATCCCCGGCGTTAATCGCCACCTGAGCACGCAGGGCGTTGAAGTCGCCGTGCATGGCGGTGTCCATTTCCGCATCCATCTCCTGCTCAGCGCGTGCCAGCAGGGTGTTCACTTCGCTGTAGCGATGTTGGCTCTGCATCAGCCAGGCCTGCAGGAGAATTAAACGCGGATTTTCCAGTAAGTTTGACCACGGCAGCGCCGCCAGAGATTGCTCCAGTAAACCCAGCTCGCTGTGGTTAAACATTCCCCACGCGTGGCTGAGCAGGATATCGCGCAGCATTTTTGCGTCACCCGCAGCCAGAGCATGATGAATAGCCTCGCTCGGGAAACCTTGCGCCATCCAGCTTTCGGCTGCCGCATGGTGAATTTCCGGCAGTTCAACCGCCAGCTCCCACTGACAGCGCTGGCGCAGGAAGTTACCGAACAGCGGATGGTAGCGGAACCACTCGCCGGAATCGTCCATCCGTTGCAGGAATAACCCCTGACGTTCGATCTCTTCCAGCTGCATCTGGCCATTTTCTTCACCAGTGACGCGGACGATGAGCGCATCGTTCATCGAGCGCAGCAGCGAGCTTTTCAGCAGGAAGTTGCGCGTCCGGGGATCAACGTTATCCAGGACTTCATCGACCAGATAGTCTGAAAGATGGCTGGCGTTAATTCCGGCAAGCCTGCGGGCGGAGTGATGAGCGGAGGTATTGTTCTGGCGCGCTGAGAGGGCAATTAGCTGCAGCGCGGTGGCCCAACCGGCGACATCGTCACACAGCCTTTTGCTGTCGTCGGGCTCAATAGGCGAACTGAGGCGGCAGTCGAAAAACTGCTTGGCTTCCTGATGGGTAAAAGCTAACTGTTGGCTGCCAATCTCAAGCAGTTGATCGCGTACGCGCAGGTTGGCGATACCGAGCTGCGGCAGGTTACGCGACAGAACCACCAGGGTCATATTTTCCGGCTGATGACGGAGGAAAAAACGCATCGCATCATGAATAACCGGATTGCTGATCAGATGGTAATCATCAATCACCAGGAACAGCGGGCGCTGCCAGTCGGCCAGTTCAATAAACAGTTGAGCAAACAAGGAGGGCAGGCTGGCGTACTGGCGCTTTTGCACCATGGCTTCGCTGGCCGCACAGTGACCGCCGGTGGCCTGTTGAATAGCGGCAATAAGATAGCTGGCAAAACGCTCCTGTTGGTTGTCGCCTTCATCCAGCGAGAACCAGCCAAGGTCATTTTTCCCCGCCGCCCATTGAGAAACGAGCGTGGTCTTACCGTATCCAGCCGGGCTGGTCACCAACGCGAGACGATAATTGTTCGCGCCGGAAAGTTTCGCCAGTAATCGCTCGCGAACCACGGTGTGTTCAAGGCGGACCGGACGACTTAATTTAGACGGAATCAACATAGTTCTACATTTCGCTGTGCAAGGGAGGATTGCGAATTTTTTTGCGCTTCGTAATTAATATCTAATAAGGTCGGCCATAATGAATTTTATTGCAAGTTATGTCCGAGTTTTATGCTCTTGAATTTGCTCTATGTCACAAATTTTGACATAGAGTGAAATTCATATAAAGGGGTGACAGCGTGCGCGGTTACTGGGCTTGCGGGATTTTTAGGCACAATAAGCTAATCTTTTTTTACAATACTAGTAGTTGTTTGTTTTTATTAAATTATTATCAGCGAATTCTTATTAGTCATCCTTTTGAGCTATTTCTGTATTTAAGTCTGTTTATTCTCCTGATATTTACTTTTATTTCTCAATATTTACAAAGCGGCATTTTGCTTACTTTTACCGTCTTGGCTTGTAACAAAGTTTCATGCGGTAAGCGTGACCGATTTGTTGTTCCGGCGTGGCGAATTTTGCAGCATAATTTCGCCGATCGGCTAACGTAATAGTGGCCACGATCACACTTTTCGCTCATCCCCGCTACTCCTCCCCGGCTAATCCCTGGCGGGATGAGGACGTGACTCCGGGAGGTCGGCACACTAACGCTAACGTTTTAGTAAAGGACCCGGATTTCTTATGTCACAGACTTCTTTTAACAAAGCTCAGTTTCAGGCTGCACTGACGCGTCAGTGGCAGCATTTTGGTTTACAGTCCGCCTCCGAGATGACCCAGCGTCAATGGTGGCGCGCCGTGAGCGGTGCGCTATCCGAGCTGTTGTCGGCTCAGCCGGTAGCGAAAGCGACCGAAGGGCAGCGCCACGTAAACTACATCTCCATGGAGTTTTTGATTGGTCGTCTGACCGGCAACAACTTGCTTAATCTTGGCTGGTATCAGCAGGTGAGCGATGAACTTCAGACCCATGACGTTAACCTGACCGACCTGCTGGAAGAGGAAATCGACCCGGGTCTGGGCAATGGCGGCCTGGGCCGTCTGGCGGCGTGCTTCCTCGATTCCATGGCGACCGTCGGCCAGTCGGCGACCGGTTACGGCCTGAACTACCAGTACGGCCTGTTCCGCCAGTCATTTGCTGACGGACAGCAGATGGAAGCACCGGACGACTGGGGGCGCAGCAGCTATCCGTGGTTCCGCCACAATGAAGCGCTGGATGTGCAGGTTGGGCTCGGCGGTAAAGTGACCAAAGGCGGTGAGTGGGTACCGGCATTCGTGATTACCGGCGAAGCCTGGGATCTGCCGGTGCTGGGGTATCGCAACAACGTCGCGCAACCGCTGCGTCTGTGGCAAGCCAAACACGCGCATCCGTTTAACCTGACCAAATTCAACGACGGCGATTTCTTGCGTGCTGAACAGCAGGGTATCGACGCGGAAAAACTGACGAAAGTCCTCTATCCGAACGATAACCATCAGGCGGGTAAAAAACTGCGTCTGATGCAGCAGTACTTCCAGTGCGCCTGCTCGGTTGCCGATATTCTGCGTCGCCATCATCTGGCGGGCCGCAAGCTGGCGGAGCTGGCCGATTACGAAGTCATCCAGTTGAACGATACTCACCCGACGATTGCGATCCCGGAGCTGCTGCGCGTGCTGATCGATGAGCATCAGCTGAGCTGGGATGACGCGTGGGCGATCACCAGCAAAACTTTCGCCTATACCAACCACACCCTGATGCCGGAAGCGCTGGAGTGCTGGGATGAGAAGCTGGTGAAAGCGCTGCTGCCGCGTCACATGCAGATTATCAAAGAGATTAACGACCGCTTTAAAAAGCTGGTGGATAAAACCTGGCCGGGCGATAAGCAGGTATGGGCGAAACTGGCGGTGGTTCACGACAAACAGGTTCGTATGGCGAACATGTGCGTGGTCAGCGGCTTTGCGGTTAACGGCGTTGCTGCGCTGCACTCCGACCTGGTAGTGAAAGACCTGTTCCCGGAATATCACCAGCTGTGGCCGAATAAATTCCACAACGTTACCAACGGCATCACCCCGCGCCGCTGGATCAAACAGTGCAACCCGGCCCTGGCCGCGCTGCTGGATAAGACGCTGAAGGAAGAGTGGGCCAACGATCTCGACCAGCTGATTAACCTCGAAAAATACGCTGACGATGCGAAGTTCCGCCAGACGTACCGCGACATTAAGCTGGCCAACAAGGTTCGCCTGGCGGAGTTTGTGAAGCGGCGTACCGGTATCGAGATTAACCCGCAGGCGATTTTCGATATCCAGATTAAGCGTCTGCACGAGTACAAGCGTCAGCACCTCAACCTGCTGAACATTCTCGCGCAGTACAAAGAGATTCGTGAGAACCCGCAGGCAGACCGCGTACCGCGGGTGTTCCTGTTCGGTGCGAAAGCGGCTCCAGGCTACTATCTGGCGAAGAATATTATCTGGGCGATCAACAAGGTTGCTGAAGCGATCAATAACGATCCGCAGGTAGGCGATAAGCTGAAAGTCGTGTTCCTGCCGGACTATTGCGTGTCGGCGGCGGAAATGTTGATCCCGGCGGCGGATGTCTCCGAGCAGATTTCTACTGCGGGCAAAGAGGCCTCCGGTACCGGCAACATGAAGCTGGCGCTGAACGGCGCGCTGACTGTCGGAACCCTGGACGGCGCGAACGTTGAAATCGCTGAGCAGGTAGGAGAAGAAAACATCTTTATCTTCGGTCATACCGTAGAAGAAGTGAAAGCCCTGAAGGCCAAAGGTTACGATCCGCTGAAATGGCGGAAGAAAGACAAGCTGCTGGATGCGGTGCTGAAAGAGCTGGAAAGCGGTAAATATAGCGATGGCGACAAACATGCCTTCGACCAGATGCTGCATAGTCTGCTGAAAGGCGGGGATCCGTACCTGGTGCTGGCCGATTTTGAAGCCTACGTGGCGGCGCAGAAGCAAGTTGATGAGCTGTATCGCGACCAGGAAGCCTGGACCCGCGCGACGATTCTGAACACTGCGCGCTGCGGCATGTTCAGCTCTGACCGCTCCATTCGCGATTATCAGCAACGTATCTGGCAGGCAAAACGCTAAGGACTGGCCTATGGAGACTAAACGCCTTGATAACGCTGCCCTGGCGGCGGGAATAAGCCCAAGCTACATCAACGCGCACGGGAAGCCGCAGTCAATTGCTGCGGCGACCAAGCAGCGGCTGCTTGATGCGATGCATCGTACAACAATCGCCACGAAGGTGGCGGTTAACCCGCTGCCTGTGGTGCAGGTTTTTACCTACGGCAAAAAGATGTCTCTGCCGGTGGCGGGCCAGGGGGAGTTCCACTGGATCCTCACCACTGAAGAAGGGAAACAGTATCAGGGCCAGGTGCGCGGCGGCGAAACGCTGCCGCTGCCAGCAAAACTGCCGGAAGGCTATCACACGCTGACGCTGACTCAGGATGGCGATCGCTGGCACTGTCGGGCCATTGTCGCGCCTGTACGCTGCTACGAGCCGCAGGCGCTAAAGGACGGCAAGAAGCTGTGGGGAACCTGCGTGCAGCTTTATACGCTGCGTTCGGAGAAGAACTGGGGGATTGGTGATTTCGGTGATTTGCGCGTTATGCTGCCGGAAATCGCCCGCCGCGGCGGCTCGTTTATCGGGCTTAACCCGATTCATGCGCTCTATCCGGCTAACCCGGAGAGCGCCAGCCCGTACAGCCCTTCGTCGCGTCGCTGGCTTAACGTTATCTATATTGACGTCAATGCGGTAGAGGATTTCCGTCACAGTAAAGAGGCGCAGAAATGGTGGCAATCACCGGCCACGCAGCAGGCCTTACAGGCCGCGCGCCAGACCGATGACGTTGACTATGCCGCTGTGACCGCGCTGAAGCTCACTGCACTGCGCATGGCTTGGAAAGGTTTTTCCGCGCGCAATGATGAGACGGCTGCAGAGTTTCGTCAGTTTGTGACGCGTGAGGGCGAAAGTCTGTACTGGCAGGCGGCGTTTGACGCGCTTCATGCCTGGCAGGTTAAGCAGGATCCGATGCGCTGGGGCTGGCCCGCCTGGCCGAAGGCTTATCAGGACACTAACAGCCCGGAAGTGAAAGCATTCTGCGCTGAGCATGCCGATGAGGTGAATTTTTACCTGTGGCTGCAGTGGCTGGCTTACACCCAGTTTGCCGAATGCTGGCATACCAGTCAAAACGATGCCATGGCAATTGGCCTGTATCGTGACCTGGCGGTTGGCGTTGCGGAAGGCGGGGCTGAAACCTGGTGCGATCGCGAGCTCTACTGCCTGAAAGCTTCCGTCGGCGCGCCGCCGGATATTTTGGGCCCGCTGGGGCAAAACTGGGGCCTGCCGCCGATGGATCCGCATATCATCGTGTCGCGTGCCTACGAGCCGTTTATCGAACTGCTGCGCGCTAACATGCAAAACTGCGGCGCGCTGCGCATCGATCATGTGATGTCGGTGCTGCGTCTGTGGTGGATCCCTTACGGTGAAACGGCTGACCACGGTGCTTACGTGCAGTATCCGGTGGATGACCTGCTGTCGATTCTGGCGCTGGAGAGTAAGCGTCATCGCTGTATGGTGATCGGCGAGGATTTGGGTACCGTGCCGGTTGAGATCGTCGGTAAGCTGCGCAAAAGCGGTGTTTACTCCTATAAAGTGCTCTATTTCGAAAATGACCACGAGAAGACTTTCCGTGCGCCGAAGGCGTATCCGGAGCAATCAATGGCTGTGGCAACGACGCATGACCTGCCAACGCTTCGCGGCTACTGGGAAAGCGGCGACCTGACGCTGGGTAAATCGCTGGGCCTGTATCCGGATGAGGTGGTGCTACGCGGACTGTACCAGGATCGCGAGCTGGCGAAGCAGGGGCTGTTGGATGCACTGCATCGCTACGGCTGCCTGCCAAAGCGTACCGGGCATAAAGCGTCGCTGATGGCGATGACGTCGACCCTCAATCGCGGAATGCAGCGCTACATTGCTGACAGCAATAGCGCGCTGCTGGGTCTGCAGCCTGAGGATTGGCTGGAGATGGCCGAGCCGGTCAATATTCCGGGGACCAGCACGGAATATCCAAACTGGCGTCGTAAGCTCTCTACCACGCTGGAGGCAATGTTTGCCGACGAGCAGGTGAATAAGCTGATTAAGGACCTGGATAAGCGGCGTAAGGCGGCAAGTAAGAAAAAGCCTGCCTGATATCTGTTTTAAGTGACTAGTCCTGATATAGGTTGACAGTTTTCTGTCGATAAAACGCCTGATGAACATCATCGGGCGTTTTGTACTTCAGGGCCAGATGTGGCCGCTCATGGTTATAAATTCCCACCGACTCTTTTACCATCATTCTGGCTTATGCCAGATCGGCTGGACGCGAGAGTAAAAACTCATTTTTCAGGATACCGTTTATTCGCTCTGCCAGTGCATTCTGGTAGCAGTCGTAACCATCGGTCATTGAACAGGTTATCCCGTTTCTTTCATGGACTGACTGATAGAGCGCTGAACAGTATTGCAGCCCTCTGTCAGAATGATGTACCAGCGGACCTGTCGTTTTTCTCCGCCTCAGCGCCTGTCTGAACGCTTTTACCACGTTTTCTGTCTGCAGGTTTTCCCCGACATGGTAACCCACGATTTTTCTGGAGCAGGCATCGGTGACCAGACTCAGATAGGCCGTGCCGCTACGTAGCGGAAGGTAAGTAATATCGGCAACCCAGACCTGCTCCGGCTCAAGGGCGATAACCTGTTCAGGGCCGGGTTTCAGCAGGTTAGGATGCCAGTGAAAGCGATGATGGCTGTTGGTGGTTTTGTGATATGCCCGTTTCACCGGCACCAGGAGCCGGTATTCATCCAGCAAGTTAAACAGCTGGTCCCGCCCGATATTCAGCGTTTTATCGGCCTGAGTATTCAGCAGATAGTGCAGTTTACGCGTACCGATTCTCGGCTGACGACACCGGATGCGGGCAACAAATTCCAGAACCTGAGCATGATGTTCCTGCCGTTTTCTGCGCCTTGTGTTGTCCTGGTACCATGCCTGTCTGCTGTGCCCCAGGAACTGGCATGCACGCGTAACGGTTATTTTCGGGATCGGACTTTGCGCGAGGACTTGCCGGGCCGCTTTTTTACGATGCTCACCCCATAATCATTTTTCAGAACATTGATAACCGACTCAAAAAACTCAGCTTTCTGGTTTGCCAGCTCAAGCTGTTCTTCAAGTTCCCTGATTCTTTGCTCGGGTGTAAGCGGGACAGTCGTCTGAGCCACAGGCAGTTTCCTCTTCACCAGGTCAGGAAGTCCGGGGCTCCAGTCAAGCCGGCCATATTTACGCAGCCAGACAAGAACGGTGGAGCGCCCCTGAATGCCATACCGCTGCTGAGCCTGTTTATAGGTCATCTCGCCTTTTTCAACCTGTTCAACAACGGCTATTTTAAAGGATAGAGGATAATCACGTTGGGTGCGTTTGAACTCAGTCATCATCACGTTCTCCGGATTTAAGTCAGGAACGTGTCAACGCTATTCAGGACGGGTCAAAGAGCATTAAAAAGCCGGGAAGTGATTCCCGGCTTTTCTGTTACTGATGAACCGCTTTAGCGTTTCGGCCCTGCGGCAACCAGCGCTGCGCCCGCTGGCGTATCGGTATACTTCTCAAAGTTTTCGATAAACAACTTCGCCAGATGCTCAGCTTTTTCCTGCCACTGTTCTGGTGAGCCGTAGGTATTGCGCGGGTCAAGAATATGAGTATCTACGCCCGGCAGCTCGGTTGGGATTTGCAGCTCAAACATTGGCAGGGTGAAAGTTTCGGCATTGTCCAGAGAACCATTAAGGATCGCATCGATAATCGCGCGCGTATCTTTGATCGAGATACGTTTGCCGGTGCCGTTCCAGCCGGTGTTGACCAGATAAGCCTGCGCGCCGGAAGCCTGCATGCGCTTGACCAGCACTTCTGCGTATTGCGTCGGGTGTAGCGACAGGAACGCGGCGCCGAAGCAGGCGGAGAAGGTTGGCGTCGGCTCCGTCACACCACGCTCGGTACCGGCCAGTTTAGCGGTAAAGCCAGACAGGAAGTGGTACTGGGTTTGGTCGGCGGTCAGGCGAGAAACCGGCGGCAGCACACCGAACGCGTCAGCTGTCAGAAAGATAACCTTGGTGGCATGGCCCGCTTTAGAGATCGGCTTAACAATGTTCTCGATATGGTTGATCGGATAAGAGACGCGGGTGTTTTCGGTCTTCGAACCGTCGTTAAAATCGATGGTGCCATCGGCCAGTACCACGACGTTCTCCAGCAATGCATCGCGGCGAATTGCATGGTAGATATCCGGCTCTGCGGCTTCGGAAAGCTTAATGGTTTTGGCATAGCAGCCGCCTTCGAAGTTAAACACCCCATCGTCATCCCAGCCGTGTTCGTCATCGCCAATCAGGCGGCGTTTCGGGTCGGTGGAGAGGGTTGTTTTACCCGTACCGGAAAGGCCGAAGAAGATGGCGACATCCTCTTTTTCGCCGACGTTGGCAGAGCAGTGCATGGAAGCGATGCCCTTCAGCGGCAGCAGATAGTTCATCATCGAGAACATACCTTTCTTCATTTCGCCGCCGTACCAGGTTCCGCCAATCAGCTGAATGCGCTCGGTCAGGTTGAAGGCGACGAAGTTCTCGGAGTTGAGGCCCTGCTCTTTCCACTGCGGGTTGGTGCACTTGGCGCCATTCATCACGATGAAATCCGGCTCGAAGTTTGCCAGTTCCTCATCGCTTGGGCGAATAAACATGTTCTTCACGAAATGCGCCTGCCAGGCGACTTCGGTAATAAAACGGACGCTGAGGCGGGTGTCAGCATTGGCACCGCAGAAGGCATCAACGATAAACAGACGCTTGCCGGAGAGCTGGCGGGTAACCAGTCCCTTCAGGTGCTGCCACGTTTCTTCTGAGAGCGGTTTGTTGTCGTTCTTGCCTTTGCCTTTATCAGACCACCACACGGTATCGCGGGTAGTGTCGTCACGAACGATATACTTATCTTTTGGAGAACGGCCGGTAAAAATACCGGTATCGACAGCGATAGCACCAAGATTTGTTAATACGCCTCGTTCATAACCTTCCAGATTGGGGGCGAGCTCTTCCTGATACAAAGTATCGTAGCTGGGGTTGTGGACGATATCCTGGACGTCATTGATACCATAAGCCTTGAGATCCTGCGGGGTTAAACCATTATTAACGCGCATGTCACTGCTCCTTAGCCAATATGTACTGCTTTAAATTGTAGGGTTTATTACGGGGTATAGACCGCGACCAGGCTCATAGATTTACGTATCTCGACAAACGACATACTCACGAAAAACGTTGTGACTCCTGTCACGAAGCGTAGGGGATTATCTCAGGAAATCGGGCTTTAGTGGGGGTAGATGTTTCTTAATGGTTAAAAAGTAATTAAAAAAACTATTGAAATGTGAATGTAATCGCTTACCTGAAAGAAAATTACGTAACTCTTTCATAGAGAATCGATTCATCTCGCGAAGAAAAATACTTGACGCCAGAAGCGAGGATGACATTTGCCTCTGGCGAGGGGCAGGTTAGTGAATCTGCGGGTCGGCTGGTGAAGCGTTATTGCGGATTTCGGCAATATCCATTGCATTGAAGATGTAATGATTGCCGCAATAATCGCAGTGCATATCAATTTCACCTTCATCGGCCAGGATGCTGTCGATCTCTTCATCAGGCAGCGTTTTCAGCGCACCAGCGCAGCGTTCACGAGAGCAGGTACATTTAAACTCGACGTTCTGCGGCTCGTAAACGGTGACTTCTTCTTCATGGTACAGGCGCCAGAGCACATCGTTCGCTGGCAGAGTAAACAACTCTTCAGCTTTGATGGTTTCGGTTAGCGTGCTCAGGTGTTCGAAATCAGCTGCTTGCGCGTCTTGCGCGGGCAGAACCTGCAGCAGCATGCCGCCAGCCATCGGTTTGCCTTCGTGTTCGCCGCTACGAATGATCAGTCGGGTTGGCAGCTGCTCAGAGCGCTGGAAGTAATCTTCCAGGCAGGCCGCCAGCGTATCGCCCTCGAGCCCGACTACGCCCTGGTAACGCTCACCTTCCTGCGGAGAGATGGTAATGACCAGATATCCGTTACCGACCATGGTTTTCAGATCTGCCCCTTCCGGGATCTCGCCCTGAGTACGGGCTACGCCGCGCATTTGCTGCTGGTTGTTGCCGTTAATGACCGCCAACGACAGCGGGCCATCGCCCTGCAGTTGAACGGTGATATCGCCAGCGAACTTCAGCGTCGCGGTCAGCAGGCTGGTGGCGACCAGTAGCTCCGCCAGCACGGTTTTCACTGGCTGCGGATAGCTATGGTTCGTCAGAATCTGTTCTAAGGTTTCTGAAACTGTTACCAGCTCACCGCGCACGGCATAGTTTTCAAACAGATAGCGATGTAATTGATCGTGTTGAGTCATAATAATCTCTCTTGCTGGCCACAGTTATTCACTATCGCCGTGTTTAAATCTCATCAGGTCGCGGCGTTCTTTCTTATCCGGACGTCTGTCGGGATGCGGCATGGTTAGCGCGTTCATTTTCCGCGCCAGCGCCATTTTCTCGCGTTTCTCGATGCTCTCTGCCGTCTCGTCGTAGAGCGCGACGGCCTCACTGGCAGGCCTGCGCTGTTCGGTAATGCCTTTTACCACGATGGTACGCTCATCATTGCCCTGGCGGAGCATCAGGGTGGCGTTCAGCTCGACAATTTTCCCCGGCTTGCTGCGCTGACCGTTGTAGTGCACCTTGCCGCCTTCGATCATCTCGCGCGCCAAAGCGCGGGTTTTATAAATACGGGCTGCCCACAGCCATTTGTCCAGCCTGACGGCTGCGACGGTTTTTTCTTTCATGGCCTCTCCTGTGGGATCAACGCGGGGATCAGGTTTCGGTAATCACTCAGCCCCGGATGGCGAGCGTAGCTTTTTTCCGCCAGCCCGGAATCGGGGTTAGTGATGCCCAGGCAGTAGCGGATACCGAACTCCGCCGCCGCGTCCAGAATCGCCTCATTATCATCAACGAAGAGCGTATTGCGCGCGTTGAAGCCGGTTTCCTCAGCCACAGCATGCCACAGCCGCTGATCTTCTTTCGGATAACCAAATGTGTGGGTGGAAAGCAATAAATCAAGGTGCGCATCCAGCCCGGTATGCTTTAGCTTCACCGCCAGATTATGCGGGTGGGCGTTAGTCAGCAAAATCCGGCGTTTGCCGCTGGTTTTAAGCGCATCAAGGAACGGCACCGTATCGTCACGCAGGGCGGCTCTCGGCCCCTGCTCGCTGGTCATCGCACAAATATCCAAACCCAGGCGATCGCTCCAGTAGTCCAGGCAATACCAGTTTAGCGTATGTTGCACTGCATGATACTCCTGGCGCATTGCGTCTCTGGCTTCCTGAAGGTTGAGTCCCCGCGCGGCGCCCCAGGTTTCCGGAACCAGTTTTTGCCAGAAATAGTTGTCGAAGGCGAGGTCGAGCAGCGTGCCGTCCATATCAAGCAGAACGGTATCAACCTCCTGCCAGGCGATATCAAAATGCATGGTAAGTCTCCAGCGAGGGGGGAATTGCGCGACAGGGTATCACACCCCGTCGCACAGAGAATTATTCTTGCGGGTCCGGCGAGGAAAGCAGAACCGGATTCATGCAGCTTTCATAGTATTTCTGGATCTCTTCCTGACGCTGGCGGTGGCGCTGATAACGACGGATGGCCTGGATACCGTGATACGCCATGCAGCCCAGCATGGTCAGCAGCAGCAGCGTTGTCCCGAGATAACGCCACAGGCCGGTGCGGTCAGGAATGCGATGCAAATTGATATGCTGTGTTCCGTTGGCATCGGTATAAAGGCTGGTGACGATCCCCTCAGCCTGGAACGGCGTGTGCATCAACATACCCGCCAGACGCTGCAGTTCGCTCCACTGCTGGTGAGCAGGGTAGTCGTATAATCCGGTACTTGGCCATGGCTGATTCACCAGGTCGCTTCCTTCATCGCTGGCAATCAGGAAACCACCGGGAGCCGGGCTGTTTAGCGCCTGAGCTGCGCGCGAAGTTTCCCGGCTGACAAAAGGAGCGGTGGAAGTGGTGACCAGATTTTCCAGCGACTCAGCGCTTACCGGGCGCAGCAACACGTTAACGCCATCCAGTTTGCCCGTGCTGGCGCGTTTGGTGAGGGTTTCCCAATTACGCGTGTTGCCAAGGTTAACCAGCGCATTTTTTAAACGAACGCAGTCGTCTTTTGCGGAGCACAGGTCGTTGGTTTTTGTCACGATATCGCCAAAGTCATCCAGCAGCACCATGCCTGATTTCTGAATCGCGGAACGCAGCGCCGGGCTGACGCGCGAATCGTCATCGGATTCGGGGTGAAGCTGGCGCTGAACGGTTTGCATTAGCGCGGTAGCTTTACTGACGATGTCGGACTCCGGCAACGGCAGGGGAGGTGCATCATTCCAGACGATTTGCGAACAATCGAACGGCATAAACGGCGAGTTCTCTTTTGCCGTCCAGGTGCCTGGCGTGTGGATATTACACATGCCTGACCCTTTCAGGCGTAGCGTATCGCCGATGCGGATCTGTGATTTCTCCAGTTGAGCAACCGTTGTCGCTTCGATAGTTTGTGCGCCTTTCAGCCATGACAGGGTGAATTTAAACGGCATGTTCAGCGGAACGCTGGCCCACAGCATTACGACAACCAGCAGCGCGCCAGAGGCGATAATCGCGCTGCGCAGCCAGTACTGAAGCGGGAAGTTTTTGACTTCATCATGCAGAGACAGGAAGCGTCCCTGGCGGACCACATGACGGCTCAGATAGATGTCGACATCCGTTTGCTGACCAAGATCCTGGGTAATCCATGGTTGCCAGTGGCGTGGATAAATCAGGTCGATAATACCGAGGGAAATATTGTTGGTATGTTCCTGATCGTTTTCGCCAAACAGTCCCCAACGTTTGGGCATACCGCGCAGGCAGTGAATTTCCCGTAATGATGCTTTATGCGGCGGCGCGTAGATACCCCATATGCAAGCTAACAGCAACAACAGGCCGCCGCCCAATAGCCAGGGTGAAAAAACGTCGGGAGCGATCAGACTGCAATAAAAGAGCAGGAATGCAGCGACCGCCAGAATGGCTTCGCGAAGGCCGTCAGGGCGGCTAAGCGCGTGTTCTTCAGCTGTTTCCTGGCGAATGTTCAGCAGCTCAATCTGCTCGCTCTCTTCGCCACGAATGGAAGCCTGCCTCGCCGTTGTCGGTTCGAGAGCGAATCCGCGAGACTCCTGAGGATAGTCGCTGAGCGTTTGTCCGTTGAGAGCGATGACCAACGGCAAGCTATCGGTAGGGATTAACTCAACGCTGTTTTCATCATTGATATGTTGTTCCCAGAAGGGTGGAAGATGGACCTCCACTGAATCAAGGAAGTAGCGCCATTTATTCAGGTCGTCAGTGGTGATGCCGTAACGGGTGATCGCACGGGTGACGGTAAAAACGGTGCCGCTTTGTTCGTTAAGCGTCAGATTTATCGGCGCGATGCTGGCCCCCGAAGCAGGGAGCTGCTGATTGCGGCTAAGGCCTTCGAGGTACTTTTCTACAGCACTGCGCTCTTCATCGGAAAGCTTACGCGTAGCGGCATCGCTAAAGGCATGCAGCAGCGGCAGGCGGCGACGTCTGGCATGTGCTCGATACCACCACCCGATAAGCAATACGCAGATTAGCAGAGCTATCAAAAAAATCAGAAAGGTGCCCATGCCCATCCCATCATAGTTATTCTTTTCTTACTGGTATCGTCGGTTGCCATTCACAATGGAGGTAAAAAAACGTACGCAATCGGCATATATCATGTCAAAACGGGAAAATGTATTGTGCAATGCAGCAGCATACAACCTTATCAAAAACGTTAAAATCCAGGAATCGGTATATTCTCAAATAGTATTCAACCTCTTGACTTTTTGGTCTTTGTAACAATGAAATCTAAAACGATAAGGTTGCAATTATGTAAATTAGTGGCGAATTGAATTGCCGAAACCGTGCTGCGTATCGCACAATGACCTCTGTAATCACAGCATAGACCGATGACAATGAGCAAATCATTACAAAAACCCACTATTCTCAATGTTGAAACAGTCGCGCGCTCGCGTCTTTTTAATGTTGAAAGCGTGGACCTTGAGTTCAGCAACGGCGTACGCCGCGTGTATGAACGGATGCGGCCTTCTACCCGCGAAGCCGTGATGATTGTGCCGATTGTCGATGACCATATTATCCTGATTCGCGAATACGCTGTGGGTACGGAGTCCTATGAGCTGGGCTTTTCCAAAGGCCTGATCGATCCAGGCGAAAGCGTGCTGGAAGCCGCGAATCGTGAGCTAAAAGAAGAAGTCGGTTTTGGCGCAAACACGCTGACGTTTTTGAAAAAACTGAGCATGGCCCCGTCCTATTTTTCCAGCAAGATGAATATCCTGGTGGCAGAAGACCTTTATCCAGAATCGCTGCCGGGCGATGAGCCAGAACCGTTGCCGCAGGTTCGCTGGCCGCTGTCGCAGCTGATGACGCTGCTCGATGAAGAAGACTTCAATGAAGCCCGTAACGTTAGCGCGCTGTTCCTGCTGCGCGAGTGGCTACAGGCTCAGGGGCGGATTTAACGGATATCACGGATAAAGAAAAAGCGCCCGCAGGCGCTTTTTTCATCAGAACAGTTCGTGGGTCTCGCCCCCGCCATCGGTGAGGGTGGTGCCGACCTCATGAACCGCCTGCTGGGTAGGCTGAGTGCCATCGATAAAGTACTCAGCGCGGCTGTTACCGCCGCTGGCTAACTGACCGGTGCTGCGGTCGATATTAACCGTAACGATACCCGGCGGCGGCGTTAGCGGCTCTTCCGGTACGCCTTCCAGTACTCTTTTCATAAAGTCATCCCAGGCCGGCTGGGCGCTTTTTGCGCCGCCTTCGTAGCCCGATATCTGATCTTTAATGGCGCCGGAGGCGGTGGTACGGCCCAGATCGCGACGATGGTCATCAAAGCCAATCCATACTGACGTCACCACGCCGGGACCATAGCCGGAGAACCATGCATCTTTCGAGCTGTTGGTGGTCCCTGTCTTACCGCCGATATCGTGACGCTGCAGGTCGCGACCCGCACGCCAGCCGGTACCCATCCAGCCGGGTTCGCCAAAGATATTGGTGTTCAGAGCGCTTTTAATCAGGAAGGCCAGCGGCGTGTTAATCACGTGCGGCGCATATTCCGGGGTACCGCTCTGCGCAACCAGGGATTGGTTAGCCTGCTCAAGCTGTGGTTGCGGAGGAACGCTGGCGTTTTGCGGCTCCTGTGAGGTGGCTACGTCCTCAACATCTTTATTCTCCAGCACATCAGACTTCGGCGTGTCGCCATAAATTACCGGGATATTGCACTGCGGACAGGCAATTTTTGGCCGTTCTTCGAAAATAACGCCGCCCTGATCGTTCTCGATTTTGCTGATGAAATAAGGGCTAATCAGGAAGCCGCCGTTAGCCATCACCGAATAGCCGCGAGCAACCTGGAGCGGTGTGAAGGACGCTGAACCCAGCGCCAGTGATTCGGTCCGCACGATGTTTTGTGCCGGGAAGCCGAAGCGCTGGAGATATTCTGCCGCGTAATCCACACCCATCGCGCGCATAGCGCGAACCATCACAACGTTCTTCGATTGGCCTAGTCCCTGACGCAAGCGGATAGGACCAGCATACTGCGGCGGCGAGTTTTTTGGCCGCCAGTCGGAGCCGGAACCCGCATCCCACCGTGAAATCGGGACATCGTTGAGCATGCTCGCCAACGTTAGGCCTTTATCCATCGCAGCGGTGTAAAGGAACGGCTTAATGTTAGAGCCGACCTGGCGCAGTGCCTGAGTTGCGCGGTTGAACTTGCTTTGGTTGAAATCGAAACCGCCGACCAGCGCAATGATTGCGCCATTTTGCGGGTTGATCGATACCAGCGCTGAGTTGACATCCGGTACCTGCGACAGCCACCAGCTGTTACCTACCTGGCGAACCCAGACCTGTTGCCCGGTCTGAACAACATCGTTCACTTTACGCGGCGTGGCGCCCTGCTGAGTATCAGAGATAAACCGCCGCGCCCAGCGGATGCCTTCCATGTTCAGCGAGACGGAGGTGCCGTTGCTCAACAGGGCGACGGCTTCCTGCGGGCTGGCTGAAGTGATGACCGCCGGGGAGAGAGGGCCAGAGCCCAGTATCTTTTTCAGCGCAGCAATAATTTTCTGGTTATCCCACGGTGTCTCGCCCACTTTCCACAGCACGCCGGCCGGGCCGCGATAGCCGTGGCGCATATCGTAATCCAGCACGTTGTCACGTACCGCCTGCTGGGCTGACTGCTGATTTTTACGGGTGATGGTGGTGTAGACGCGATAACCGTCTTCATAAGCCTGCTCGCCGTAGCGGCTGACCATTTCCTGACGCACCATTTCGCTGAGGTATGGGGATGAGAAGGCAATTTCTGGCGTATGGTAGCTTGCGTCAATCGTCTGGCTACGCGCCTGATCGTACTGCGACTGAGTGATGTAGCCTTCGCTCAGCATACGTGAAAGAACCACGTTGCGGCGGGCGGTTGCGCGATCCATTGAATAGAGCGGGTTAAACGTTGACGGTGCTTTAGGCAAGCCCGCAATCACCGCCATTTCGCTCAGCGTCAACTGGTCGACGGATTTACCAAAATAGACCTGTGCAGCCGCGCCGACGCCATAGGCACGGTAGCCGAGATAGATTTTGTTCAGGTAGAGCTCAAGGATTTCATCTTTATTAAGCAACTGCTCAATGCGGATCGCGAGGAAAGCCTCTTTTACCTTACGCATCAGCGTCTTCTCAGGACTCAGAAAAAAGTTACGTGCTAGCTGCTGAGTGATGGTACTGGCGCCCTGAGAGGCGTGTCCGGAGAACATCGCGACGCTGGCGGCGCGGAAAATCCCGACCGGGTCAACGCCATGATGCTCATAAAAACGGCTGTCTTCGGTGGCGATAAACGCTTTTATCAGCTCAGGAGGCATTTGCTGTAGCGTGACGGGAATACGACGTTTTTCGCCGTATTGCGCGATCAGCTCGCCATCCGCGCTGTAGACCTGCATTGGGATTTGCAGGCGCACATCCTTCAGGGTCGCGACGTCAGGGAGCTGCGGCTCTATATATTTATAGAGACCAAAAATCGAGCCTGCTCCCAGCAGTACGCAACAGACTGCAAGGATAAAAAGATACTTTACGAACTTCACCGGAGATTTCTCATTTAGTTTTCATTGGGCAGTTTATAAACAAACGCGCAGTAGTATAAAGGCAAGCCTGGTGCATTGATATAGCGAAGCATATTGGTGGATAAGGAGATCGTAGGCATGGCTTTTAGAAACTGGCGCATAGGGATGCATATCCAGCAGGACCATATTGCTATTGTTGCGCTGTTGCATGAACGTTCACGCTGGGCGCTACGCCGCTGGTGGCGTATCCCATTAATGCCCGGCATTGTGCGGCACGGAATGGTGGTGGATGCTGACGCGCTGGTCAGTAAGCTGCAAAGTTGGCGGCGTGAGCTACCTTTGCAACATCAGATTTGTATCGCCTTCCCCGCAGCCCGAACATTGCAAAAACGGCTACCGCGTCCGCAGATTTCGCTACGAGAAAGCGAGCAGGCGACGTGGATAGCCAGCGCGATGGCACAGCAACTGGAAATGCCTGCTTCTTCATTATGTGTTGATTATTTGGCAACCGGAGCGGCAGATGGCTGGCGGGTTACCGCAGCGCAGCGATTAGACGTTAACGTGCTGCGCCATCTGGCAAGCCGCCTCAAGCTTAGGGTCGTAGGGATTGTTCCGGATGCCAGCGCACTTAGCGCCTTTCTTCCCTGGCTACCTGCTGAAATTCAGGGGCTTGCGTGGCGTGATGAAGATAGCTGGCTGTGGGCAACCGCCGATAGCTGGGGAAGTTGTTTATGCAGCGAAAATCCCTCTTTTCCTGGCATGGTTTCACAAGTTAACGCCGGAGCGTTTCGTCTCTGCGCTTCTGAATCGCCAGACGGGCAGAGCTTTGATGCCTGGAGCGTCATTCATCGCCTGCAGCCTCCGCTCCCGGCCTGTGGCGATAGTTTTACCGTGGCCCTGGGTCTGGCGATAGGAGCATGTCAGCCATGAGCCAGATCGTCAATTTTCTTCCCTGGCGCGAAACGCGACGACGGAAGCGCCTACGGACGGGGCTGCTGCTGACTGGCGGGGTTCTGCTTATTCTGCTTGCGATGCTGCTCGCATCAAGGCTCCACAAGCGGATGACTGACACGCTTGAAACCTTATGGATCGGTGCTGATAGCCAGCTTTATAGCGCATTTCAGCAGCGTGAACACGTAATGCGCCAACAGCTACAGCAACAGGAACAGCGACGTCAACGCCAGCTGCGGCGAGAGAAAACCGCCGCCTGGCAGCCAAGGCTGCAGGAGATAGCGGCGCGCTTGCCGGAACAGGCATGGTTAACCCATCTGGAATACCGGCAAAATGCTCTGCTGCTGAGTGGGCTAACGTTCAATCTTAAAGGGTTAGTTGTACTGGAGAAAGCACTGGAAAGTATTCATGGTTTTCATCCGGCAAAGTCGGGCGAAACGCATCGCGATAGTGAAGGGCGCTGGTTGTTTCGCTTTTCTATGACTGGAGAGGGTGAAAATGCGGGAACACCTTGAACGCTGGCTGACTGAGCGCAAAAGCCTGTTCGTGCCGCCTGTCGCTCTGATTCTCATTGCCGGATTCTGGATAGGGTTACAGCCGCAGCCGTTACAGGTCCAGGATAGCCGCTCGGCGCGTATACAGGAGCAGTGGCGAAAGCTTTTACCGCTGCGTGCCACGCTACAGGACGTCGGTATAGAAGCACAGCCCCAGATTTTCTCTCCTGTTGATCTTCCCGTTGCGGGGGCGTCGCTTATCGCCTGGCGGCCGGTGGGACGTGGGGGTGAGATGCAACTGGAGGTCGACTGGCAAGCAGTACCTGCGCTGTTTTCCTGGCTGGCCCGCTGCGGGATGGTGGCTACTGCATTCACGCTACGCCCGGAAAAGCAGGCGCTACAGCTGTCCCTACAACTGGAGGCTGAAGATGCACCGTAAATGTTGGTGTTTACTGCTGTTTTCGCTCCCGCTGCTGGCTAAAGAACGCGATCCGTTCCAGCCAGCGGTGGATAGTTGTCGGACAGCGCAGCTTAGTCAATGGCGCTATGGTGGGGCTATCGGCGAGCCTTTGGCGCTTATTGGTCTCTTACAGGATAGCGTCGGGAAGTGGCGTCGCGTGAGAGTAGATGAAACCCTGCCAACGAACTGGCGGGTTACGCATTTGACAGCAGAGAAAATGGCAATAACGACCGGCCCGGGGTGTGAACCCGTGCGATGGGTCTGGCAGCGAGAGGGAATGAAAAATGATGCGATGGATAAGCCTGCTGTTTCTGCTGCTGCCCCTGATAGTCGCGGCGGCAAAAAAAGATCTTCCCGTGTCGCTGGTCGTCGATGATGCGCCGGTGGCTCAGGTGCTGCAAACGCTGGCGGAGTTAAAACAGAAAAATCTCGTAGTGGCTCCGGACGTCAGCGGAACGGTGTCTCTCCATTTGAAGGCGGTTCCCTGGCAGCAGGCGCTGCGTTCGGTTATCGACAGCGCCGGTCTGGTGTTGAGCCAACAAGGTTCCGTGCTGTATGTCCACACTCAGGCCTGGCAAAATGCGCGGCAGGTACAGCTTGAGGCGGAAAGCGCCAGGCGTCTGCAGAGTCTTCCTTTACAGGGGCATAGCGTGGCCTTGCGTTATGCTGATGCCGAGGATTTGGTCAAAGCCGGGGCAAAATTATTAAGCCCTCGCGGATATCTGACCGTTGATAAGCGCACCAACCGCTTGCTCATTCGGGATGATGCCCAACATCTTCCAGCGTTAAAAGCATGGGCCCTTGAAATGGATATCCCCGTCGGCCAGGTCGAACTGGCGGCGCATATTGTCTCTATGAGCGAAACCAGCCTGCGTGAACTGGGCGTTAAATGGAGTCTTGCGGAAGCCAGCAGCCCACCGGGGTCTGGTAAGTTTACTACGTTAAGCAGCAACCTGGCGGTAGGGGACGCCAGTACGCGAGCCGGTTTTAACATTGGGCGGATTAACGGGCGGCTATTAGAGCTGGAACTTTCTGCGCTTGAACAAAAGCAGCAGGTTGAGATTATTGCCAGCCCGCGGTTGCTGGCCTCTCATATGCAGCCTGCCAGCATCAAGCAGGGAAGCGAAATCCCTTATCAGGTCTCCAGCGGTGAAAGCGGTGCGACTTCGGTTGAGTTTAAAGAGGCGGTGCTGGGGATGGAGGTCACGCCCACCGTATTACAACAGGATCGCGTACGGTTAAAGCTCAGGATCAGCGAAAATACGCCGGGTCAGGTACTGAAACAAGAAAACGGCGAAGTTCTGGCGATTGATAAACAAGAAATTGAAACGCTGGTCGAAGTGAAAAGCGGCGAGACCCTGGCCTTAGGCGGTATCTTTTCGCAGAAAAATAAATCCTCTCGCGATGGTATTCCTTTACTTAGCGACATCCCCTGGCTTGGCCAGCTGTTTCGCCGCGATGGCAAAGATAACGAACGGCGTGAACTGGTCGTCTTCATTACCCCACGTATTCTGGCAGTGCATTAAGCGAGTTTTTCATGCTAAACACGTTTCAGGTGTTTGACGTGAGGACGGATTTAGCATACAAGGGGTACCGATTTGAGAGTCGGGTACGACATCAATCCTCCCTTTCTTGTCCGGTGATTTATTCTGTTGCCAAACCAGCCGGAGTATTGAGATAATTTTTAGTCTGACTCTCGCTCTATTGCATATGAGGTTTCAGTTCATGTCCTGCTGCGCTGGGTGTTTGCGAAGCGGGTTTATCATTAACGAATAGTCTTAGTAGTACCGAAAAAATGGCAGAGAAACGCAATATCTTTCTGGTTGGGCCTATGGGTGCCGGCAAAAGCACTATTGGGCGCCAGTTAGCCCAACAGCTCAACATGGAATTTTACGATTCCGATCAAGAAATTGAGAAACGTACCGGCGCAGATGTGGGTTGGGTCTTTGATGTTGAAGGCGAAGACGGCTTCCGCGACCGTGAAGAAAAAATCATCAATGAGTTGACGGAAAAACAGGGAATCGTGCTGGCAACCGGCGGTGGCTCTGTAAAATCCCGTGAAACGCGTAACCGTCTCTCCGCCCGCGGCGTGGTGGTCTACCTGGAAACAACTATCGAAAAGCAGCTTGCCCGTACGCAGCGCGATAAAAAGCGTCCTTTGTTACAAGTTGATGCGCCGCCTCGCGAAGTTCTGGAAGCGTTGGCAGATGAACGCAATCCACTGTACGAAGAGATTGCTGATGTCACTATCCGCACCGACGATCAAAGTGCGAAAGTGGTAGCAAACCAGATTATTCATATGCTGGAAAGCAATTGATTCTGGCTTAATAAAGTGCGTTAGAGTAAAAGCAACTGAGGTGGACGTCGCGTTATGGAGAGGCTTACTGTAACCCTCGGGGAACGTAGTTACCCGATTACCATCGCGGCTGGTTTGTTTAACGATCCAGCTTCCTTCCTGCCACTGAAGTCGGGCGACCAGGTTATGCTGGTCACCAACGAAACGCTGGCACCGCTTTATCTGGATACCGTTCGCTCCGTACTTGAGCAAGCGGGAGTGAACGTCGACAGCGTGATTCTTCCCGACGGCGAGCAGTATAAAAGCCTGACGGTGATGGATACCGTTTTTACCGCTCTGTTGCAAAAACCACACGGCCGGGACACTACCTTAGTGGCGCTCGGCGGTGGGGTGATCGGTGATTTAACCGGGTTTGCCGCGGCCAGCTATCAGCGTGGTGTGCGCTTTATCCAGGTTCCTACCACCCTCTTGTCGCAGGTGGATTCTTCGGTCGGCGGTAAAACAGCCGTCAACCACCCCCTCGGCAAAAACATGATTGGCGCTTTCTGGCAGCCAGTTTCTGTCGTTGTCGATCTCAACTGCCTTAAAACGCTACCAACGCGTGAACTCTCTTCAGGCCTGGCAGAGGTCATTAAGTACGGCATTATTCTTGATGGCGAATTCTTCGACTGGCTGGAAAATAACATCGATGCACTGATAGCGCTGGATGAAAAAGCCATGGCGTACTGCATTCGTCGCTGTTGTGAGCTGAAAGCTGAAGTTGTTGCAGCCGACGAGCGCGAAACCGGGTTACGTGCTTTACTCAATCTTGGACATACTTTTGGTCATGCTATCGAAGCTGAAATGGGCTACGGTAACTGGTTACATGGTGAGGCCGTTGCTGCCGGTATGGTGATGGCGGCGTATGCGTCCGAGCGTCTGGGTCAGTTTAGCGCGCAAGATACGCAGCGAATTATTCGATTACTGCAGCGCGCAGGTTTACCGGTGAGCGGGCCGCAGGAGATGTCTGCCGAAGCATATTTGCCCCACATGATGCGTGACAAAAAAGTGCTGGCAGGCGAAATGCGGTTGGTACTACCCCTCGCGATAGGGAAGAGCGAGATACGCGGCGGAGTACCGCATGATGTTGTTCTTGGCGCGATTGCTGATACTCAGCAGGCGTAACAATAAGAAGGTCTGGCCGCGTTCGCGCGGCGTTATCATTTCGGGTGACATGCAATAGTCGTGAGCATAAGCCTTTTAGTGGGGTGTTAAATGGATGAATTAAAGCCAGAAGACGATATGAAAGCCGATCGCAGCGATCGTCGTACTGGTCGTTCCCGTCAGTCTTCAGAGCGTGATGCCGATCCGCAAATCAATTTTGATGATGTTGATATTGATGATGCTGACGATGGTCGCCCGACGCGCGGCAGTAAAGCACGCCGTGAGCGCGATGAAGAACAATATGAAGAATATGAAGAGGACGTAGAGTCTGACGAAGACGATGCTGAAGAGCGTCAGGTTGAACGTCGTCCTCGCAAGCGTAAAAAGGCACCGGCCAAACCGGCTTCCCGCCAGTACATCATGATGGGGGTGGGTATTCTCGTCCTTCTGCTACTGATTGTTGGCGTCGGGTCCGCGTTGAAATCACCTTCTTCTTCATCTGGTGATCAAACGGCTTCAGGTGAGAAAAGCATTAACTTATCCGGTGAGCAGGACAATAATGCCCAGCCTGCTGCTCAGGATGCCTCTGCGGCGAACAGCCCGCAGTCGCAGGATGTTTCTCTGCCGCCAATCGCTTCTAATCCGACTCAGGGTCAGGCTCCTGCTGAACCGCAAGGCCAGCAGCGTGTTGAAGTTCAGGGTGACCTGAATAATGCGCTGACCCAACAGCAGGGCCAGATTGATAGCGCCGTAGCGAATTCTACTCTGCCGACTGAACCAGCTACCGTTGCTCCGGTTCGCAATGGTGCCGCCCCGCGCCAGGCAACAACAGAGCGTCAGACAGCGGCAGCGCCGCGTCCGGCTGAGCGTAAGCATACGGTTATCGAACCGAAACCGCAGGCAACGGCGAAAGCGCCGACCGAGCCGAAGCCGGTTCCGGCACAGCCTAAACGTGTAGAAAGCGTGGCGACGACGGCTCCGGCAAAAGCGCCAGCGGCTCAGCCGACTAAGCCTGTTGCCACCGCGCAGACTAAACCGGCACAACCCGCAGCGACGACTGCTCCAGCAGCAACTGCAACTGCCGCTCCGGCAGCAACAGCGGCCACCGGTAAAAGTTCTGGCGATGTAGGCTCAATGAAGTCTGCGCCGTCTGGTCACTACACCCTGCAGCTCAGCAGCTCTTCTAACTACGACAACCTCAACGGTTGGGCGAAGAAAGAGAAGCTGGAGAAATACGTTGTCTACGAGACTACGCGTAACGGTCAGCCCTGGTACGTTCTGGTGAGCGGCATTTATGCTTCGAAAGATGAAGCGAAACGCGCTGTTGCTACGCTGCCAGCAGATGTACAGGCGAAAAACCCGTGGGCAAAACCGCTGCATCAGGTTCAGTCTGACCTGAAATAATGCCGCTGTGTCGTCTGAAGCGCAGGATGCTGTCGGAGCTTTCTCCACAGCCGGAGAATGTGTAATTAGTTAGGCAGCATGAAAAAGAATCGCGCTTTTCTGAAATGGGCAGGGGGGAAATACCCCCTGCTCGATGATATTAAAAAGCACTTGCCGCAGGGCGACTGCTTGATTGAACCCTTTGTGGGGGCCGGGTCGGTATTTCTTAATACCGACTTTTCTCGTTATATTCTCGCTGATATCAATAGTGATTTGATTAGTCTGTATAACATCGTCAAACTGCAAACCGACGAGTACGTTGCTGCGGCGCGTGAGATGTTCACGCCTGAAAACAATGTTGCAGAGCGGTATTACCAGTTCCGTGATGAGTTTAACCAGAGTCAGGAACCGCTGCGCCGCGCGGTGCTGTTCCTTTATCTGAACCGCCATGGCTACAATGGTCTGTGTCGCTACAATCTGCGCGGTGAGTTTAACGTGCCGTTTGGTCGTTATAAAAAGCCCTATTTTCCCGAAGCTGAGCTGTATCACTTCGCGGAGAAGGCGCAGTATGCAGAGTTTCATTGTGAATCTTATGAAGACTGTATGAAGCGGGCAGATAATCGCTCTGTTGTTTACTGCGATCCGCCCTATGCGCCGCTCTCTTCGACGGCGAATTTTACGGCTTATCATACGAATAGCTTTAGCCAGGAGCAGCAGGAGCTGCTGGCGAAAAAAGCGGAATCGCTGATGAAAAAGCGTATTCCCGTGCTTATCTCAAACCATCGCACGCCGCTCACTCAGGAGTGGTATAAAAATGCCGCTGAGACGCATATCGTGAAGGTTCGACGCAGTATCAGCAGTAACGGTGGTACACGTAAGAAGGTGGACGAGCTTCTGGCTCTGTACCGTCCGCCCAAGACCAAATAAATTTCAAGGAGATGCGGATGAAGCAGTATTTGATTGCCCCTTCGATTTTGTCGGCTGATTTTGCTCGTCTGGGTGAAGATACCGCCAATGCGTTGGCTGCGGGTGCTGATGTTGTGCACTTTGACGTGATGGACAACCACTACGTGCCGAATCTGACCATTGGTCCGATGGTGCTGAAAGCTCTGCGCAATTACGGTATCACTGCACCGATTGATGTGCATTTGATGGTTAAGCCAGTTGACCGCATCATCCCAGATTTTGCCGCTGCGGGCGCCAGCATCATTACTTTCCACCCGGAAGCCTCAGAACACGTCGATCGTACTTTACAACTCATCAAAGAAAATGGCTGTAAAGCCGGTCTGGTGTTTAACCCTGCCACGTCCCTGAGCTATCTCGATTACGTAATGGATAAACTGGACGTCATTCTGCTAATGTCCGTGAACCCGGGTTTTGGCGGTCAGTCTTTTATTCCGCATACTCTGGATAAACTGCGTGAAGTTCGTCGTCGTATTGATGAGTCGGGCTACGACATTCGTCTGGAAGTGGATGGCGGCGTGAAAGTGAGCAATATTGCCGAGATTGCCGCCGCTGGTGCGGATATGTTTGTTGCCGGATCGGCCATTTTCGATCAGCCGGATTATAAAAAAGTGGTTGATCAAATGCGTAGCGAATTAGCAAAGGTTAGCCATGAATAAGTTACAAAATATTCGCGGCGTGGCGTTTGACCTCGACGGTACGCTGGTGGACAGCGCCCCGGGGTTGACCGCTGCCGTTGATAACGCGCTGTATGCTCTGGAGCTCCCGGTTGCGGGTGAAGAGAGGGTTGTGACCTGGATTGGCAACGGCGCTGACGTTCTGATGCAGAGAGCCCTGACCTGGGCCCGCCAGGAACGCGCGACCCTAAGAGCCGCACAGGGTAAACCTTCTGTTGATCATGATGATATCCCAGTGGCGGAACAGCAAGCCATTTTGCGCAAGCTGTTCGATCGCTATTATGCCGAAGTTGCGGAAGAGGGGAGCTTTTTGTTTCCGGCCGTTGCCGACACGCTCGGCGCGCTACACGCAAAGGGCTTGCCGCTGGCGCTGGTGACCAATAAGCCGACGCCGTTTGTCGCACCGATTCTTGAGTCGTTGGATATTGCTAAATATTTTAGCGTAGTGATCGGCGGCGATGATGTGAAAAATAAAAAACCACACCCGGATCCGCTGCTTCTGGTCGCGGAGAAACTGGGGCTGGCACCCGCAGAGCTGCTGTTTGTGGGTGACTCACGCAATGATATTCAGGCGGCGAAAGCGGCTGGCTGCTGCTCAATCGGTCTGACCTACGGCTACAACTACGGCGAGCCGATTTCGCTGAGCGAGCCGGACTATATCTTTGATCAATTTAATGAACTCTTGCCCGCTTTCGGGCTACCGAACAGTGAAAATCAGGAATAAAAAATGACTAAGCCCATCGTTTTTAGTGGCGCACAGCCCTCAGGTGAATTGACCATTGGCAACTACATGGGTGCGCTGCGTCAATGGGTAAACATGCAGGACGATTATCACTGCATTTACTGCATCGTTGACCAGCATGCGATTACTGTTCGCCAGGATCCGCAGCAGCTGCGTAAGGCTACGCTGGATACGCTTGCGCTGTACCTGGCATGCGGTATTGACCCAGAAAAAAGCACCATCTTTGTTCAATCTCACGTGCCGGAGCATGCGCAACTGGGCTGGGCGCTGAACTGCTACACCTACTTCGGCGAACTGAGCCGGATGACCCAATTTAAAGACAAGTCATCGCGCTATGCCGAGAACATCAACGCCGGTCTGTTTGACTATCCGGTGCTGATGGCCGCCGACATCCTGCTGTATCAGACTAATCAGGTACCGGTCGGCGAAGACCAGAAACAGCACCTGGAGCTGAGCCGCGACGTTGCCCAGCGCTTCAATGCTATCTACGGTGATGTGTTTAAAGTACCAGAGCCGTTTATTCCTAAATCCGGCGCGCGCGTGATGTCGCTGCTGGAGCCGACTAAAAAGATGTCCAAGTCAGATGATAACCGCAACAACGTTATCGGTCTGCTGGAAGACCCGAAATCGGTCGTGAAGAAAATCAAACGTGCGGTCACTGATTCCGATGAGCCGCCGGTGGTTCGCTATGACATCCAGAACAAAGCGGGCGTTTCCAACCTGCTGGACATCCTCTCAGCCGTTACCGGCCAGAGTATTCCAGAGCTGGAGCAGCACTTCGAAGGCAAAATGTATGGCCATCTGAAGGGCGAAGTGGCAGACGCTGTTTCCGGCATGCTGACCGAGCTTCAGGAGCGTTATCATCGTTTCCGTGGGGATGAAGCCTTCCTGAATCAGGTGATGAAAGAGGGGGCGGAGAAAGCCAGCGCTCGCGCCTCGGTGACCCTGAAAGCGGTCTACGAAGCGATAGGTTTTGTTGCTAAGCCTTAAGCCATCTGATGGTCGTGTGGTATTCCAAAGCCGGGTGCAATGCATCCGGCTTTTTAATATGTGATAGCTGTCGTGATTTGATGTTTTGTTCCTTGTTAATTATCTTCAGTTTCGTGAAGATATAAATATTCAATTTAGTGAAGATTATTGATGCGTAGGACATTCATAAAAAAAGAGGGCATGGCGTTAACCACCCTGGCCCGGTATCTGCTGGGTGAACAGTGCGGTAACCGCCTGAAAACGATTGATGAGCTAGCGGGTGAATGCGGCTCTTCCGTTGGCCTGACTCAGGCAGCGTTAAAAACGCTGGAGTCTTCGGGCGCTATTCGTATCGAACGACGCGGCCGCAACGGCAGTTACCTGGTTGATATGGACAACAAAGCGCTGTTGGCGCATATCGATATCAGTAACGTGGTTTGCGCGATGCCTCTGCCTTACACGCGGCTATACGAAGGGCTGGCCAGCGGTTTGAAAGCGCAGTTTGAAGGCATCCCTTTTTACTACGCGCATATGCGCGGCGCAGATATTCGCGTGGAGTGTTTGCTCAACGGCGTTTATGACATGGCCGTCGTTTCGCGGCTGGCGGCGGAAAGTTATTTAGCGCAAAGCGGCCTGAGTATGGCAATGGCTTTGGGGCCACACACCTATGTTGGCGAGCATCAGTTGATTTGCCGTAAAGGTGAAATTGATGAGGTTCGGCGGATTGGTCTTGATAACCGCTCGCCGGACCAGAAAATCATGACCGAAATTTATTTTGCCGGTCGCGATGTGGAGCGTGTTTATCTCTCTTATCACGAGAGTCTGAGCCGCATTGCAAAGGGTGAGATTGATGCTGTTATCTGGAACGTCGCTGCAGGTGATGAGCTGACGATGCTGGGGCTGGAAGCCCAGCCGCTAAGTGGCGACCCGCGTTTTTTGCTGGCAACGGAAGCGGTGGTGCTGACCAGAAGCGATGATTACCCGATTCAGCACCTGCTGTGTGCGGTGGTGGATAAACAGGCGCTGTTAGCTCATCAACAGCGGGTGGTGAGCGGCGAACAGGAGCCAAGCTATTAATATTGAGGCGAGTACTATGGAAAACAGGCTCAACCTGCTGTGTGAAGCAGGGATTATCGATCAGGATATTTGTCGTGGAATGATGCAGGTTGTCCGGCAACTGGACGAGCAGTGGCATCTCCCTGTGTTTAGCGAGCAGGGCGAAATTGCCGTGACCCATATGGCCAATGCGTTAATGCGCAGCCGTCGCGGCGAAGTTATTGAACCACTGGATGAAGAGTTCATGGCTGAGATTGTCGGTTCAGCATGTTGGGAAGATATCCATCAATTGCACCATGCGCTGATGCAGGAGTTTGATGTTGCTCTGCACGCGAACGAAAAAGGCTATTTGCTAGCCAACTGGTATGGGCTATGGGGTGCGGCACAACAGGCCGTGTAAAGGATAGTGGGAATTAGCGTTATGCGACTTAAATATTCAAAAAAATGAATATTTAAGAAAGGAACAAGAGCAGAGGCAGGTAAATGTTTATTAAAGCATTACAACGGCAGAACCCGGCGCTGATTGCGTCGACGCTCCGCTTCTGGCAGCAAGGGCGTATTGCCCCGGATAGCTGGGTTATTGATGTCGATCAGGTGCTGGAAAACGGTAAGCAATTGTTAAAAACCGCGCAGCAATATGGGATCAGTCTGTACCTGATGACGAAACAGTTTGGGCGTAATCCCTGGCTGGCGGAAAAACTCCTGGCGTTGGGATATCAGGGCATTGTCGTTGTGGATTACAAGGAGAGCCGGGTGATGCGTCGTGCCGGTTTACCTGTTTCTCATCAGGGACATCTGGTGCAAATCCCTTCTGCGCAGGTTGCGGGAGCGGTGGAGCAGGGCACAGAGGTCATCACGTTATTTTCGCTGGAGAAGGCGCGCGAAGTTTCGGCGGCGGCGGTAGCGGCGGGCCGGACGCAGGCGGTCATGCTCAAGGTTTATGGTGAAAACGATTTTCTCTATCCCGGCCAGGAAAGCGGCTTTTCGCTGGCGGACCTGGATAGCGTAGTTGCAGACATACGTCAGCTGCCGGGTATTACGCTTGCTGGTTTAACCCATTTTCCTTGCCTGCTATGGGATGAGAAACAGGAAAAAATTCTGCCCACGCCGAATTTACGTTCACTGCTCGCCGCCAGAGACAAACTGGAAAGCCTGGGCGTGTCGGTCCGGCAGCTCAATGCCCCTTCGGCGACCAGCTGCAGCTCCCTGCCGATGCTGGCGGAATTTGGCGTCACCCACGCGGAACCGGGACATGCGCTGACTGGAACCATCCCCGCGAATCAGCAGGGAGATCAGCCGGAACGTATTGCCATGTTATGGCTGAGCGAAGTTTCCCATCACTTTGCCGGGCAAAGCTATTGCTACGGCGGCGGCTATTACCGACGCGGTCATGCAAAACACGCGCTGGTATTTGCACCTGGTTCGTCAATCGCCCAGCAAGCGCAGCTTAATAAGGTCGATGACAGCAGTATTGACTACTACCTCCCCCTTGAAGGCGAGTTTCCGATAGGCAGCGCGGCAATCTTCTGTTTCCGCACGCAGATTTTCGTTACCCGTAGCGATGTGGTGCTGATTGCCGGTATTCAAAGCGGTAAACCTGAAATCGTTGCCCGTTACGACAGTCTTGGCAACGTTCTGGAGGACTAATGGCGAGATTTGTGGTGTTGGTGATAGACAGCTTTGGCGTTGGCGCCATGGACGATGTCCCTCAGGTGAGGCCGCAAGATAGCGGCGCGAATACCTGCGGGCATATTTTGCAACGCTTTCCCGCGTTGCGCCTGCCAACGCTGGAAAAGCTCGGGCTGATCAACGCGCTTGGTTTCGCGCCTGGCGTTATGCAGCCCTCTGATGATGCCGTGTGGGGAACCGCGGAGCTTGGGCATGAAGGCGGCGATACTTTTATGGGGCATCAGGAAATTTTAGGGACTCTGCCTCGTACCCCGCTGCGGATGCCGTTTAATGCCGTTATCGACAAGGTTGAAGCCGCTCTGCTTGCTGCCGGACATCAGACCGAACGCCATGGCAAAGGTCCGTTTTGGTTACTGGTAGATGGTGCGGTGGCGGTGGGCGATAACCTGGAAGCCGATCTGGGGCAGGTTTACAACATTACCGGCAACCTGAGTGAAAAAAGCTTTGCCCAGGTGAAAGCGATCGGCAGGACGGTGCGTGAACAGGTTTCGGTGGGGAGAGTTATCGCCTTTGGCGGCCAGCTGTCCAGTACGCAGAACATATTCGACGCGGTGGAAGAGAAAGAGGGCGGTTATATCGGCATCAACGCACCGCGCTCAGGAGCCTATAAGCAGGGATTCCAGGTTGTACATATGGGCTATGGCGTTGATGAGAAAGTTCAGGTTCCTGCCCAGCTTTTTGACATCGGCGTGACGACGGTACTGGTGGGTAAAGTCGCCGATATCGTGAGTAACCCGCACGGCGTGAGCTGGGAAAACCTGGTCGATAGCCAGCAGATTATGGAGATCACCCGGGCGGAATTTAACCGCCGACAAACAGCCTTTATTTGCACCAATATTCAGGAAACCGATCTGGCCGGTCACGCCGAAGATGCCGAGCGCTATGTCGACAGGTTGCAGCTGGTTGATGAACAGCTGGCTCTGCTGATGGCCGATATGCGCCCGGACGATTGCCTGGTGATGATGGCCGACCACGGTAATGACCCAACGATAGGCCACAGTAAACATACGCGGGAGAAGGTGCCGCTGCTGGTGTGGTCTCCCGGACAGTCACCTGCACAGCTCGGTACCCGCCGCACGTTATCTGATGTCGGTGCGACCGTATGCGACTTTTTTGGTGCGCATGCACCGGAAAATGGGCGCTCTTTCCTTTCGCTTTTAACGCTCGCAAGGAATACACAATGATGATTGATAGCTCCGGTTATACCTACGCACACGAGCACTTACATATCGATTTGTCTGGTTTTAAAGGTGATATCGATTGTCGTTTGGATCAGTACGAGCTGATTCGTCACGAGATGCGCGATTTAATGCACCTCGGTGTGCGCAATATTGTTGAGATGACCAACCGTTATATGGGGCGCAACCCTGCATTTATGCTGGACTTGATGCGCGATACCGGCATCAACGTTATCGCCTGTACTGGCTACTATCAGCACGCTTTTTTCCCGGAACACGTGGCGACGCGCTCAGCGCAAGAGCTGGCGCAGGAGATGATCGATGAGATCGAAATCGGCATTGATGGTACGCCGTTAAAAGCCGGGATTATCGCGGAAATTGGCTCCAGCGAAGGGGTGATTACCGATCTGGAAGCGAAAGTTTTTACCGCCGCGGCGCTTGCGCATAACGCGACCGGACGGCCTATTTCAACCCACACGTCGTTCAGCACCATGGGCCTGGAGCAGTTGGCGTTGCTCAAGCAGCAGGGTGTCGATCTTTCCCGCGTGGTGATTGGCCACTGCGATCTGAAAGATAACCTCGACAATATTCTGCGCATGATCGATCTCGGCGCTTACGTTCAGTTCGACACAATTGGCAAAAACAATTATTACCCGGACGCAAAACGCATCGCTATGCTGCTCGCCCTGCGCGAGAAGGGGATGCTCAATCGCGTGATGTTATCAATGGATATCACCCGCCGCTCGCACCTGAAGGCCAACGGCGGCAATGGTTATGACTATCTGTTAACCCATTTTGTCCCCCAGCTTTACCAGGCCGGTTTCAGCCAGGCCGATGTGGATGTGATGTTACGTACTAACCCTACTCAATTTTTCCTGTAAGGACATAGAGATGAAAAAGATTGGTGTTGCTGGCTTACAGCGCGAGCTGATTAAAAAAACGATTGAGAACACAGCGCCAGGTTGTTTTGAGGTGTTCATCTATAACGACATGGAAGCGGCCATGAAGGTGAAAAACGGCCAGTTGGATTACTACATTGGCGCGTGTAATACCGGTGCGGGAGCGGCGCTTTCGATTGCGATCGCCATAATCGGCTTCAATAAAAGTTGCACCATTGCCAAGCCGGGGATTAAAGCGAAAGAGGATCATATTGCGAAAATGGTGGCGGAAGGGAAAGTGGCATTCGGCCTTTCTGTTGAGCATGTTGAGCATGCGATTCCATTATTGATCAATCATTTAAAATAAAAAGGCACTGTTATGGCGCTTTATATTCAACTCATTGTGGTTGCTTGTCTGACAGGGATGACGTCGCTCCTGGCGCACCGGTCAGCCGCCGTTTTTCATGATGGCATTCGTCCAATTCTGCCGCAGTTGATTGAAGGCAACATGAACCGCAGGGAAGCGGGGAGCATTGCGTTTGGTTTGAGCATTGGCTTTGTGGCCTCTGTCGGGATTTCGTTCACCTTGAAAACCGGGCTGCTGAACGCCTGGCTGCTGTTTCTGCCTACGGATATCCTCGGCGTACTGGCGGCAAATAGCCTTCTGGCTTTTGGTTTAGGCGCGGTCTGGGGGATCCTGATCCTCACCTGCTTGCTGCCGGTGAATCACCTGCTGACGGCCCTGCCGGTTGATGTATTAGGTTCGCTGGGAGAACTGAGTTCACCAGTGGTTTCTGCTTTTGCATTGTTCCCGCTGGTGGCGATTTTCTATCAGTTTGGCTGGAAAAGCAGCCTGCTGGCGGCCGCTGTTGTCTTGATTACACGCGTTCTGGTGGTCCGCTATTTCCCGCATCTTAACCCGGAGTCAATTGAGATTTTCGTTGGTATGGTCATGCTGCTGGGAATTGCCATTACTCAGGATATTCGCAATCGCGGCACTGAAGACCATGACGCCAGCGGTATGTCGGTATTCGAAGAACGTACGTCAAGAATCATCAAAAACTTGCCGTACATTGCGATCGTCGGCGCGCTGATCGCCGCCGTAGCCAGCATGAAGATTTTTGCCGGCAGCGAGGTATCTATCTTTACGCTGGAAAAAGCCTACTCGGCTGGCGTGACGCCAGAGCAGTCTCAGACGCTGATTAACCAGGCAGCGCTGGCGGAATTTATGCGTGGTCTGGGCTTTGTGCCGATGATTGCCACCACCGCTCTGGCAACGGGGGTTTATGCGGTAGCCGGTTTTACCTTCGTCTATGCGGTAGGCTATCTGGCGCCGAATCCGTGGATTGCTGCGCTGCTGGGAGCGATTGTGATTTCAGCTGAAGTTCTGCTGCTGCGTTCCATTGGTAAATGGCTGGGTCGTTTCCCCTCCGTGCGCAATGCGTCAGATAACATCCGTAATGCGATGAATATGCTGATGGAGATGGCGCTGCTGGTCGGTTCTATTTTTGCCGCTATCAAAATGGCGGGCTATACCGGCTTCACCATCACCGCTGCGCTCTATTTCCTCAATGAATCGCTGGGTCGTCCGGTGCAGAAGATGGCCGCGCCGGTTGTGGCGGTGATGATTACCGGTATTGTGCTCAATATTCTGTTCTGGCTCGGATTATTTATTCCGGCATAACGCGGGGAGTGAGTGAATGAAGACCTTTCCGCTGGAAAGCCTTTCGCTGGTCGAAGCCCAGCATAAGCAGTTCGCGTTGGTGGATGCTATCTGTCGCCATTTTCCGGGCGCGGATTTCCTCGGCGGCGGTGACTTTGGTTTGGTGTCGGGGCTTAACCAGCCCCGCGTCACGCAGCGCGTCGAGGCCGTGCTGGCCGAGGCGTTCCATGCTGAGGCCGCCGCACTGGTGCAGGGGGCCGGAACCGGGGCGATACGTGCTGCTCTGGCCGCGTTAGTGAAGCCTGGCGGAACGCTATTAATTCATGACGCGCCGGTTTATCCGACGACGGCGGTGATTATTGAGCAGATGGGACTGAAGACGATCCGCGTGGATTATAACGATCTGGCTGCGCTTTCACAGGCTATCGCTCAGTCCCAGCCTGATGCAGCGCTGGTGCAGCATACACGTCAGCGCCCGGAAGATAGCTATCAGCTGGCGGAGGTGCTATCCCGGCTTAACGCACAGCAGGTGCCGACGCTAACGGATGATAATTATGCGGTCATGAAAGTGAACGCTATCGGCTGTGAGTGTGGTGCGACGCTGGCGACCTTCTCCTGCTTTAAGCTGTTTGGTCCGGAAGGCGTCGGCGCGGTGGTGGGTAACGCTGATGCCGTTGCCCGTATTCGTGCCAGCATGTATTCCGGCGGCAGCCAGATTCAGGGGGCGCAGGCGCTGGAGGTGCTACGCGGCCTGGTGTTTGCACCGGTAATGCATGCGGTGCAGGCCGGGGTGACGGAACGGCTTCTGTTACAGCTGAATCACGGCGTGGTTCCGCAGGTGAAGCAGGCGATTATTGCTAACGCGCAGTCCCGAGTCCTGCTGGTGGAGTTTCATCAGCCGATTGCGGAACAAGTGTTGGCCAACGCGCAGCGGCTTGGCGCGCTGCCGTATCCGGTCGGTGCGGAATCAAAATATGAGGTCCCGCCGCTTTTTTACCGCCTTTCAGGCACGTTTCGCGAGGCGAACCCCGGCATCGAGCGCTATGCAATTCGTATTAACCCGAATCGCAGCGGAGAAGAAACGGTGTTGAGGATATTGCAGGAAAGCTGTGAGGGCGTGAAGTAACTCGCATCCCGGCGAAATGACTCGCCGGGATGCGAAGTCATTAATGATTGGAGAACCAGTTCAGCTTATCGCGCAGGCCGACCACGCGGCCGACGATAATCAGCGCCGGGCTGGCCATCTGCTGAGCCAGAATATCCAGCTGCTCTAACGTACCGGTGACTACCTTCTGCGTGATTGCCGTACCGTTTTCAACGATGGCTGCGGGCATATCCGCCGCCATACCGTGAGCAATCAATTTTTCCCTGATGGCAGGAGCCTGGTTCAGGCCCATATAAAACACCAGGGTTTGCTTTTCTACTGCCAGATTTTCCCAGTCCAGCTCGCCGCCGGTTTTAAGGTGCCCGGTAACCAGACGTACGCCCTGAGCAAAATCACGATGGGTCAGAGGGATGCCGGAATAGGCGGAGCAACCAGAAGCCGCGGTAATGCCCGGCACCACGGAGAAGGGAATGCCTGCGTGGCACAAGGTTTCCAGCTCTTCGCCGCCGCGACCAAAAATAAACGGGTCGCCGCCTTTCAGCCGCACAACGCGTTTACCGCTCTGGGCTTCGCGTAGCAGAATCTGGTTAATCTCCTCTTGCGGTACGCAGTGGTAGCCAGAGCGTTTGCCGACGAAGACCCGATCGGCATCGCGGCGTACCAGGTTCATAATATCGTCGGAAACCAGGCGGTCATAAACCACGACATCAGCCTGCTGGATTTGCTGCAACCCCTTGAGGGTTAGCAGCCCGGCATCACCGGGGCCAGCGCCCACCAGTACCACTTCGCCACGATGATCCAGCGGTTCGGTCAGCAGCTGTTCCGTGGTGTCCGCGACGGCCTGGCGATCCTCGTTGGCCAGAGATTGCGCCAGCCTGTCGTTAACAAAAAGCTTCTCCCAGAAACGCCGGCGTTCGCCGACGGTGGCAAACTGCTTCTTCACCCGGGAACGTAGCTGACCCGCGTAGTGGGCCAGTTGGCCTAAATGTAACGGCAGAACTGACTCCAGCTTTTCACGCAGCAGGCGCGCCAATACCGGTGAGGTGCCGCCTGAAGAGACGGCAACCATCAATGGAGAACGGTCGATAATCGACGGCATGATAAAGCTGGCCTGCTGAGGTGCGTCGACCACGTTGCAAAATATTCGCCTTGCTTCTGATGACTCACTGACCTGCTGATTCACCTTTTCGTTGTCGGTAGCAGCAATCGCCAGCCAACAGTTATCCAGCAGAGCAGGGTTAAACTCGCCTTTTACCAGGGTGAGCATATTCGAATCGGCCCACACCTGGAACTGGGGCACAAAATCCAGCGCGTTGACCGTTAATCTGGCTCCCGCGTCGAGTAACAGGCGAGCTTTACGCTCAGCAACATCGCCACCGCCGACCAACAGGCAGTCGCGATCGCGTAATTGGCAAAATATAGGCAAATGGTCCACGACATTACCTCTTAATTATTGGCAGCAGCCTCTGATTGTTTAATTTTTTCCGGAGCTGGGCGCTCCGATTTCGGCGTAGCATACCAATAACCCAATCCCATAAATACGACACCGGACAAAGTATTGCCGAGTGTTACCCATAACAGATTGTGACCAATTCCCGCAAGGGTGTAGGCATCGCTGTGATGACCGAACCAGGAGAGGGCAAACAGCGTCATGTTGGCAACGGAGTGCTCATAGCCGGAAGCGATAAACGCCAGCAGGCACCACCAGATAGCGATAAATTTTGCTGAGCCTTCAGTACGGATCGCCATCCAGATTGCCAGACATACCAGCCAGTTACACAGCGCGCCTTTAAAAAAGAGCGCCATCGCAGATTGGCTGGTTTTAGCCAGCGCGACGGTGTGAACGAGGCTGGTATCGACCGGCAGCAGACTGCCGCTACCCCAGCTATACAGCAGCGCCACGAAAATAGAACCGAGCAGGTTGCCCATCCAGGTTTGCGGCAAAATCGCCCACATCTGCCCCTGGCTGATGGTCCCCGCTTTAACACCCAGAGTCAGGAACATAGTATGGCCGGTAAACAGTTCAGAACCGGCGATAATTACCAGGGTTAACGCAATACCAAAGGTGGCCCCCATCACTAGCGGGCGAATCGCAGGATCGAGTAGGTTGCCGAGGGTAAAAATAAGAATAATGCCAAGGCCGACATAAGCGCCTGCCATCATGGAGCTGACCCAGAAGCTGAATGGATTATTGGCCGAGAGGCGCGCAATGCGCGCAGCGTTAGCCGCGCACTTGTTTATTGTGTCCGTAAACATAGGTTTCCTTGAGATATAAAGATAAAAAATTCAAAAAAAGGGAGGCGTTGCGCCTCCCGTTAATCTATTAACCGCGTAGTTGCACGACGCCGTCTTTTACCCGGGCTTCATAGTGCGCCACCGAATGGCTTTCATCTTCCATACACAGGCCATCGCGCAGGCGGAAACGCTGCTTTTTCAGCGGGCTGGCAACCCACAGCTCGCCTTGATGCTCGGAGATCAGGCCGCGGGACAGGACGCTGGACTCAAAGAACGGGTCGATATTGCTGATCGCAAAAACCTGGTCGCCGTGATACGGGCGGAAAATCGCCACTTGTTTATCGCCTAACAGCGCGCAGACGCCGGTTTCCGGCACGATGTCATCGAGTTTGCAGATATTTTTCCACTGGCTCATGCGTTTTCCTCCACCAGAGTTACCGGGATGCGTTCGTACGGCGTAGCCGGGCGATGCTGTTCACGCTCAGGCACTACCTGGACGTTCGGATCGCGCTTGTCGCTGTTGATGAAGTGCTTGAAGCGAACCTGGGCGGCTGGTGTGTTGACGGTTTCCGTCCACTCGCATATCACCGCTTCGCGCAGGCGGGCCATCTCTTCTTCAAGATGTTCGTTCAGACCCAGCTTGTCGTCGATAATAACTGACTTCAGATAGTCGATGCCGCCTTCCAGGTTATCTAACCACGGTGCGGTACGGGTGAGTTTGTCGGCGGTACGGATATAGAACATCATGAAGCGGTCGAGGTATTTCATCAGCGTTTCACGGTCAAGATCCGCTGCCAGCAGATCTGCATGGCGCGGTTTCATGCCGCCGTTACCGCAGACGTACAGGTTCCAGCCTTTTTCCGTGGCGATGATGCCGACGTCCTTACCCTGGGCTTCCGCACATTCACGGGTACAGCCGGAGACGCCAAACTTCATTTTGTGCGGAGTGCGAATGCCTTTGTAGCGGTTTTCCAGCTCCACGCCAAAGCCGACGCTGTCGCCAACGCCGTAGCGGCACCAGGTGCTGCCGACGCAGGTTTTCGCCATACGCAGCGCTTTGGCATACGCGTGGCCTGTTTCGAAGCCTGCATCAATCAATTGACGCCAGATTTCCGGCAGATCGTCTTTTTGCGCGCCGAACAGGCCAATACGCTGAGAACCGGTGATCTTGGTGTACAGATTAAATTCACGGGCGATACGACCGACGGCCACCAGGCCTTCCGGGGTGATTTCACCACCCGCAGAGCGTGGAATAACGGAGTAGGTGCCGTCTTTCTGGATATTAGCCAGGAAGTTGTCGTTGGTATCCTGCAGCGGAGTATGCTGCGGCTTGAGGATATATTCGTTCCAGCAGGAGGCCAGCAGGGAGCCAACAGTTGGTTTACACACTTCGCAGCCGTAGCCTTTGCCGTGTTTCGCCAGCAGTTCTTCAAAGGTTTTGATGCCTTCCACGCGGATGAGGTGGAACAGTTCCTGGCGAGAGTACGCGAAGTGCTCGCACAGGTTGTTGTTCACTTCGATGCCCTGTTTCGCCAGCTCGGCGTTGAGCACCTGGGTTACCAGCGGAATACAGCCGCCGCAGCCGGTACCCGCTTTGGTTTCCGCTTTCAGCGCCGCGACGGTGTGGCAGCCTTTGTTGATGGCAGCGACCAGCATGCCTTTAGTGACGTCGAAGCAGGAACAGATCTGCGCGCTGTCCGGCAGTTTATCCACGCCGATGGACGGCTTACCGCTGCCCGCGTGCGCAGGCAGGATCAGCGAGTCCGGGTTTTCCGGCAGTTCAATCGCGTTGAGAACCAACTGCAGCAGGTTGCCGTAATCGCTGGTGTCGCCCACCAGTACCGCGCCGAGCAGGGTTTTGTTATCAGGGCTAACGATCAGACGTTTGTAGACCTCTTTACTTTCGTCGAGGTAAACATAGCTGCGCGCGCCGGGAGTACGCCCGTGGGCGTCGCCAATCCCGCCAACGTCAACGCCGAGCAGTTTCAGCTTGGCGCTCAGATCCGCGCCTTCAAAGGCGTTTTCGGTGTTGAGGATATGGTCAACAGTCACCTGGGCCATTTTGTATCCCGGAGCGACCAGACCGTATACGCGGTTGTTCCAGCTGGCGCATTCACCGATGGCGTAGATGTCCGGGTCAGAGGTTTGGCAACTGTCGTTGATAACGATGCCGCCGCGTTGAGCGACTTCCAGACCGCACTGGGTGGCGAGCTTATCGCGCGGGCGGATACCGGTGGAGAAGACGATGAAATCGACTTCCAGCTCACTACCGTCAGCAAAACGCATGGTTTTACGCGCTTCGGTGCCTTCCTGGACGATCTCTTTGGTGTTTTTGCTGGTGTGCACGCGCACGCCCATGCTTTCAATTTTGCGACGTAACTGCTCGCCACCCATCTGATCGAGCTGTTCAGCCATCAGCATGGGGGCGAATTCAATCACGTGGGTCTCAACGCCGAGGTTTTTCAGCGCGCCAGCGGCTTCCAGACCTAACAGGCCGCCGCCGACCACCGCGCCGCGTTTGCTGCGGCGAGCGCAGGCTTCAATGGCGTTCAGGTCTTCAATGGTGCGATAGACAAAACAGTCCTGGGTTTCGGAACCTTTAATCGGTGGGATCCACGGATAAGAACCGGTCGCCATAATCAGCTTGTCATAGAATACGGTACGGCCCGCGCTGGAGTGAATAACCTTCTCCTGGCGGTTGATGGTGATGGCGCGCTCGCCAATCAGCACCTTAACGCCATGCTTCTCATAGAAACCTTCGCGTACCAAAGAGAGCTCTTCGGCGGTATGGTGAGAGAAGTAGGAGGAGAGGTGTACGCGGTCGTAGGCGATACGGGGTTCTTCACAGAAGACGGTAATATCGAACAGGTTGGCGTCGGATTTATCAAGAAGGTCCTCAATAAAGCGATGGCCGACCATACCATTACCAATAATAGCGAGTCTGACTTTGCTCATTTTTGCCTCGATTTCTTTTATATTACCGCCTACCTTAACGATTCAGCCGCGACACTTATTGATGCAAATCAATTACACCTTTACCTACTACTTAAGTGGTATATTTATGATTTGTCAGCATTTTTATAAGTGCAGGAAAATGCTGGCTTTTCCTTTTTGCTTTTTTTATGTACAAAATTAGCAACAGAGAGTCACGCCTGGTTGAGCAAATCTTCAGCAATATTTACGGGAGTCATCCATATGACAACAGCGCCGCTTTGGTTAATTGAGAACGTTCGCCTGCCCGATCGCGAAGGGCTGTGGCAGATAGCGATAGATAAGGGGCGTTTCGGGGATATCACCCCAATGGGTGAGGCGCGCAATGAGAGTTATGAAGTACTGAATGCGCGCGGCGGGCTGGCTATTCCGCCTTTTATTGAGCCGCATATACATCTTGATACGACCCAAACCGCCGGTGAGCCAAACTGGAATCAGTCGGGGACCCTGTTTGAGGGGATTGAGCGTTGGGCGGAGCGTAAGGCTCTATTGAGCCATGAAGACGTTAAAGCCCGGGCATGGAAAACGCTGAAGTGGCAAATTGCCAACGGTATCCAGTTTGTACGCACCCACGTTGATGTTTCTGACCCTACGCTAACCGCGCTCAAAGCCATGCTGGAGGTAAAACAGGAGGTCGCGCCATGGGTAGATTTGCAGATCGTTGCCTTCCCACAAGAGGGGATTCTCTCTTATCCCAATGGAGAGGCTCTGCTGGAAGAGGCGCTGCGTTTGGGGGCCGATGTGGTGGGCGCGATTCCTCATTTTGAATTTACGCGTGAATATGGCGTGGAATCTCTGCATATTGCTTTCCGCCTGGCGAAAAAATACCAACGGCCTCTGGATATCCACTGCGATGAAATCGACGATGAACAGTCTAGATTCGTTGAAACCGTGGCGGCCCTGGCGTTAAAAGAGGGGATGGGGCCGCAGGTGACCGCCAGCCATACCACCGCCATGCACTCCTATAACGGTGCTTACACCTCGCGTCTTTTCCGTTTACTCAAGCTGTCTGGCATTAACTTCGTGGCTAATCCGTTGGTTAATATCCACCTCCAGGGGCGCTTTGATGACTATCCGAAGCGCCGCGGCATTACGCGTGTTAAGGAACTGATGGCGGCGGGAATTAACGTCTGTTTTGGTCATGACGATGTGTTTGACCCGTGGTATCCGCTGGGTACCGGCAACATGCTGCAGGTGCTGCATATGGGGCTGCACGTTTGTCAGATGATGGGATATCAGCAAATTAACGATGGGCTGAAATTGGTGACGGAAAACAGCGCGCGGACGTTCGGCCTGAGCGATTACGGTATTGTATCCGGGAACCCGGCAAACCTGGTTATTCTGCCCGCTGAAAACGGGTTTGAGGCTGTGCGCTGCCAGGTGCCGGTACGCTGGTCAATTCGTCAGGGGAGAGTGATCGCCACAACGCAGTTGGCGCAGACCTGGGTACAGACGGATAGCGGCGGAGAGGAACTATTTTTTACCCGAAATAGCCCCTTTGCCGGAACAAAGGGGCCTAAGGCTTAGTGCGATGCCGCTGCCGCGTTATTCTGGCGGTGGCGCGAGACAAAGCCGAGGATCAGACACATCACAAATACCACGGCATAGAGGCCGTTAGCAGTATGCAACGCTGCCAGCGGGCCGCTGGCGGCAACGATAGGGCCGGTAACCACGAAGGTCAGCATGGTACCCACGGTGCCGCAGGTCAGAATGAAGTTAACCAGCTTCGGCGACGACACTTTGGTCTGCTGTGAGCCCAGGGTAATAATTGACGTGTAGATTGCGCTGGAGAAGAAGCCGAGGGTCAGAATAAACCACGGCATATGCTCTGGCGAACCGTTAATAAACAGATACATCAGAACCGTCGCTACGCCTGCCAGCACGGTCAGAATACGTTGAAGGTCGAAGAAGCGCAGGATAAAGCTGAATGACCACATGCCTATCATGTACGACATCCAGAAATCGCTCACCAGTTTACCCCCATCGCCGAGGCTCATGCCCAGACTTTTGGCGTATTCCGGCACCCAGGAGATAAAGCCCAGCTGGCCGAGGATATAGCACAGCGCAGCGATGGAAAGAAACAGCACGCCGATGCCCCATTTCTCTTTCACGACCGGCTGGCTGTCCTGCTGGGCCTTTTTACCCAATACCGGGAATTCACAGCCAAAGGTCAGTACGAAAATAGCGACGTAGACCAGGCCGATGCAGGCGTACACCCAGTACCACTCGATGCTGCGTGCCAGCAGATAAGCAGCCAGCATCGGGAAGATCATTCCCGCCATGCTGAAGAAGGAGTCGGTGAACAGCAGACGCGCGCCGCGCTGACGACCTTCATACATATGAGTGATCAGGAAAGTACCGATCGACATGGTGATCCCGCTGACCAGCCCGAGCACGAACATTGACGCGGAGAACAGCGCCAGGCTGTGGCTAAACATCAAACCGGCGACGGCCAACACCATCAAGATAAAGCCAAAGCGCAGTTGGGTTTTCAGCGGAATAATTTCCATCAGCCAGGCGTTCAGGAAGATAGAGATCAGGATACCGGCGTTAAGGAAAGTAAAGGTGTTGCTCATACTGGAAACGGGCAGATGGAAATAATCTGCGATATTTCCCATCACCATCCCGGTGACAATCACCAACGCGCCGGTCAGGGCGTAGGAGAAGAAGCTGATCCATGTGAGCTTGATACGATTGCTGTTAGTCATGACTGGCCTGTGAATAGAAATGTAAAGCGCGTTGACTCTGCGCCGGGCGGACAGATTTTATTCGTTCACGTGATGTAAGCAAACGTTTATTATGAAATGTAGATCTATTTGCATCTTTTAATGTGACATATATCACGTTTAATTATTCGCTGATTTAATGAGTGCGTCGTTACAAGTGTTTCAGCTAAGTAAAATTAGGTAAAAGGCTGGCCCAGGATGCAAAGGCTCTTTAGAATCAAGGCACTCGCTTTTTATTCTGCTCCGTTAAGGAATTTCCATGCTCAAATCAACTCTCGCGGCGGTGGCTGCCGTTTTCGCCATTTCAGCATTCTCCCCGGCCATGGCGGCAAAGGGTGATCCTCATGTGTTGCTGACCACGTCTGCGGGCAATATTGAGCTGGAACTGAATAGTCAGAAAGCGCCAATATCGGTTGATAACTTTCTGAAGTACGTTAACAGCGGTTTCTATAACAACACCACTTTTCACCGCGTGATCCCGGGCTTTATGGTGCAGGGCGGCGGTTTCAACGAGCAGATGCAGCAAAAACAGCCTAACCCGCCGATTAAGAACGAAGCCGACAACGGCCTGCGTAATACCCGCGGGACCATCGCCATGGCGCGTACCGCCGATCAGGACAGCGCGACCAGCCAGTTCTTTATCAATATTGCGGATAACGCCTTCCTCGATCACGGCCAGCGTGATTTTGGCTATGCGGTCTTTGGTAAGGTCGTCAAAGGTATGGATGTTGCGGATAAGATTTCTCAGGTACCGACTCACAACGTTGGGCCGTACCAGAATGTTCCGTCCAAACCGATTGTTATTCTGTCGGCGAAAGTGCTGCCGTAAAATATTCTCGCGCGCGGGATATCACTCCCGCGCGGCTTCTTTTCCCGCCGTCATCTCCCGCCAGATAAAGTGATAAGCGAAACCTGAGAATCTGCGTAGAATAGTCCGGTTTGTGACTTCCGGAGCCGCTATGATCCTGCTTATCGACAACTACGATTCTTTTACCTGGAATTTGTATCAGTATTTCTGCGAGCTGGGGGCGGAAGTGCAGGTCAGACGTAATGATGAGCTGACGTTGGAGGAGATTATCGCGCTGGCGCCGGCCAAAATCGTTATTTCGCCTGGCCCCTGCACTCCAGATGAATCAGGGGTTTCGTTGGAAGTGATTCGCCACTTTTCTGGCAACACTCCGATCTTAGGCGTTTGCCTCGGCCATCAGGCGATTGCTCAGGTTTTCGGCGCGACCATCGTGCGGGCCGCCAGAGTGATGCACGGGAAAACGTCCCCCATCAGCCATCGTGGTCAGGGGGTATTTCGTGGGCTGAATAACCCGCTTACCGTGACCCGCTACCACTCCTTATTGATTGACCCGCCAACGCTGCCCGAATGTTTTGAGGTGACCGCCCGCAGCCAGGAAGGGGAGATTATGGGGATACGCCATCGCGAGTTCGATCTGGAAGGCGTGCAGTTTCATCCGGAGAGTATTCTTAGCGAACAGGGGCATCAGCTGCTGGCAAACTTCCTCCATCGTTGATTTGTAGTTGCCATTGATTGATTTTTTATGCATATTTTGTGATTAGATTATCATAATCATTGCTGCATAACGAAGAAGGATGGGCATGACATGGCAACTGAACAACCGGCAATCACCCGCGCTACATTCGATGAGGTCATTTTGCCGATTTATGCACCGGCAGAATTTATTCCGGTGAAGGGTAAAGGTAGCCGAGTATGGGATCAACAGGGTAAAGAGTACGTTGATTTCGCAGGCGGCATTGCCGTGACCGCGCTTGGTCATTGCCATCCGGCGCTGGTGGCGGCGCTCCATGAGCAGGGTGAAAAGCTGTGGCACACCAGTAACGTTTTTACCAACGAACCGGCCCTGCGCCTGGGGCGTAAGCTGGTCGATGCGACCTTTGCCGACCGCGTGGTGTTTATGAACTCCGGGACTGAAGCCAACGAAACGGCTTTCAAGCTGGCGCGTCATTACACCGTGACTCGTCATAGCCCGTACAAAACCAAAATCATCGCTTTTCATAACGCGTTCCATGGCCGGTCGCTGTTTACCGTCTCTGTCGGCGGTCAGCCGAAATATTCTGATGGCTTTGGGCCGAAACCGGCGGATATCGTCCACGTACCGTTTAACGATTTACATGCGGTGAAAGCTGTCATGGACGATCATACCTGCGCGGTGGTGGTCGAGCCGATTCAGGGTGAAGGCGGCGTAACCGCGGCGACGCCTGAATTCCTGCAAGGGTTGCGTGATTTGTGCGACCAGCACCAGGCTCTGCTGGTGTTTGATGAAGTCCAGTGCGGTATGGGGCGTACGGGCTCGCTGTTTGCATATATGCACTACGGCGTAACGCCGGATATCCTGACCAGCGCCAAGGCGATTGGCGGCGGCTTCCCTATCAGCGCGATGCTGACCACCCATGAAATCGCCAGCGCTTTCCATGCCGGATCTCATGGTTCGACCTACGGCGGGAACCCGCTGGCCTGCGCGGTGGGCGGAGCGGCGTTCGATCTGATTAACACACCGGAAGTACTGGATGGTGTGAGTGCGAAGCGTGAGCTGTTTGTTAAACATCTCCAGCAGATTGACGCGCAGTTCGATTTGTTTAGCGATATCCGCGGAATGGGTCTGCTCATCGGCGCGGAGCTTAAGCCGCAGCATAAAGGCCGCGCGCGTGACTTCCTGTACGCCGCCGCTGATGCGGGTGTAATGGTGCTGAATGCCGGGCCGGACGTGATGCGTTTTGTCCCGTCGCTGGTCATTGACGATAGCGATATTGCTGAAGGGATGGCGCGTTTTGCCCTGGCGGTTGAGCGCGTACTTAGCGCTTAGCGGTGCGTAGCCATATGCCATGATGCGGACGCTGACGCCATGCCACCGACGAAATGGTGTGCATGGTGTTCAGGTGACCCAGAATGCGCTGCAGATGCTGTTCCATGGTACTGAGCGGGCCGCGAGGGACCTCGGCATCCTGCGCTTCCATAATATTCACATCCCCAGCGCTCCCCGGTCCATCTGAATCCAGCCGTTGCTGACAGCGCTGTAGTGCAATCTCACAGGACTCCAGATAGCGTTGTGCCAGGTCCGGCGTCAGCATATTGTGCTCGCGCGCCAGAGTAGTCATGGCATTGATATGCTCGACAATAAACTGGCTATGGGTCACCCATAGCTTCATATCTTCCAGATAGTTCGAGTTAAAGCCGGGTTCCTGCATCGCCTGATTTAGCGAGTTAAACAGCGCGTTATGCGCCTGATTAACGCGCATTCGCTGATAGGCCAGCGCCGGGGCCTGATGGTCGTCGCTGAGGATCAGTCTGATGGCTTCCTGATCGGCTTCCAGCGCATCGTGGGCATTTTTTCGCAGCAGGCCGCTCTGCCACTGCGGCCATAGCCAAACCATTCCGCCGAAGGCAATCAGACAGCCAATTAATGTATCAATCAACCTGGCGACGATAAACTGCTCGCCGTTCAATGTCAGTAGCTGCAGGGTATATACCGCCGTGACGGTAAAGCCGACCATTGCCCAACCGTAATGTTTGCGAATAATCAGGTAGCTTAATAGCGTAATGAAGAGCATGGCGGTCAGCGTATAGCCTTCCGGGACGTGAAAGTGTAGCGTCAGTCCGGCGATCACCAGTCCGGCGATGGTCCCGGCAGCCCGGTGAACAATGCGTACCCGCGTCGCGCCGTAGCCGTTTTGCGTCACGAACAGCACCGTCATCAGGATCCAGTAGGGTTTTGGCAGATGCAACGCGCTGCCCATCAGGCTGGCGGCGCTCAGCATCACGCTAATGCGCGCCGCGTTACGTAACGCCGGAGATTTAAACGACAGGTAGTTTTTCAACGCCGGCAGCAGTGGTAGACGGCGAGTTTTATCCGCCATCAGGTTACGCGAGTAGAGTGGGCGCTGGGTACGCAGAACTCTGGCAATACGGCTGAAGTGCCAGGCGCAGAACTGGCCGACCGGGTTATCAGGATGCTGCCAGGCGATTTTTTCCAGCGCGCCTATCTGTTTATCCATTTGAAAACGACGGGGATAGCGATGGTAGAGCAGATCATCAGCCAGCTCACGCAGGCGGGCGGCGACGGTTTGCGCGTTCCAGCGAATCACCGCTTCTGCGTGGCTGCGTTCCACCAGTTTCTGCACCTCTTCAGGCTGATGAAGGCTGACGGAAATATGCTCCTGAAGATCCAGCCCGACCTGGAAAGCGCGTAGAAGGCGTTTGTGATCGCTGCGCTGGTTGGCTGCCAGCATGTGCATCTGCTGGTAGCATTGGGTAATCAGGTCCACAACCTTTTGCTGGCGGTTAAGCAGCGGCGGCAGTGAAGTCGCGGGATCCGTATGCTGAGTAAGCAGGCTGTATTTGGCTTCGCAATAATTGGCCAGCTCCCGGTAGAGCAGGCTCAGGGATTCGCGTAGCGGCTGCTCGCGCCATAACCAAAACCAGAACCAGTTAAAGACGCCGTACCATAAGGTGCCGAGCGCATAGATTAGCAGCGGTTCCCAGATTGGCATGTTGCCAGCGAGACTTAGCGTAAAAATAGCCGCGATAAGCGAGGCGGGGAGGAGTCTTGCGTGCAGCGAACTGATTTCGGCAGTCACGCCGAGGATGAGCGCCAGGCCCGTAAGAATAATCGGTAGCGGGATGTCGCGTTGCAGCAGGAGCTGGACAATCAGACTACAGCCAGCAAACAGGCAGCCGCCGATAATCAGGCGTTTAAAGAAGCGCTTATGCGGAGTATCCAGACCGGCAATGTTGCAACAGGCAGGGACGAGGGAAAACAGAAGCCCTTGCTGTAAATGCCCGAGTAAAAGCCCAATTGCGATCGGCAAACATAACACCAGCGTTTGCCGCAGTGCATAGTTGACTTCCGGGTGGTAAATCAGCCTGCGCCACATGAGGAGAAAACAAAAACGGCGTATTGCCTGACAATACGCCGTTTTACCGACTTAGCGGGTACCGTAGACGACGATAGTTTTACCGTGCGCAGAGATCAGGTTTTGATCTTCCAGCATTTTCAGTATGCGACCCACGGTTTCGCGGGAGCATCCGACAATCTGACCGATTTCCTGACGGGTAATTTTAATTTGCATACCGTCCGGGTGAGTCATTGCATCCGGCTGTTTTGCCAGATTCAGCAGCGTCTGAGCGATGCGGCCGGTAACGTCGAGGAAGGCGAGGTTACCGACTTTCTCTGACGTAACCTGCAGACGACGCGCCATCTGTGAAGAGAGACGCATCAGGATGTCCGGGTTAACCTGGATTAGCTGACGGAATTTTTTGTAGGAGATTTCGGCCACTTCACATGCGGTTTTCGCACGTACCCAAGCGCTACGCTCCTGACCTTCTTCAAACAGGCCTAATTCACCGATGAAATCGCCCTGGTTGAGGTAAGAGAGGATCATCTCTTTACCTTCTTCATCCTTGATGAGTACAGCCACGGAGCCTTTAACGATGTAGTACAGCGTTTCTGCTTTCTCACCCTGGTGGATCAGCGTGCTCTTTGATGGGTACTTATGAATGTGGCAATGAGACAAGAACCATTCAAGGGTAGGGTCTGTTTGCGGTTTGCCAAGCACCATGCGCGGTTATCCTCTGTTATAAGCTATCTCCGGGTGCCGACACTACACGGCATCCGGGCATGCAATCGTATTAAATCCCTATACCTGGGAATCTGGCTGAAAATTTTCTGCAGCCTGTAATGTGAACTCCTCTGCATACATGCAGTACATCAATGTATTACTGTAGCATCCAGACTGTTTTAGCATAGCTTTCGCCGCGTGTCTCCTGGTGTCTCGCTTCAGCATGACGTAGGTCGCCTTCCGTTGCGAGAATTGTTATGTGCGCGTAATCTGTCAGGAAAATTACAGCCCTGGAGTTAAATTTATGCAAGCGCGAGTGAAGTGGGTTGAAGGGTTAACCTTCATTGGTGAGTCGGCTTCTGGTCACCAGATTCTGATGGACGGTAATTCCGGGGATAAAGCGCCAAGCCCGATGGAAATGGTACTGATGGCAGCGGGCGGATGCAGCGCAATTGACGTGGTTTCTATTTTGCAGAAGGGGCGTCATAACGTGACTAACTGCGAAGTTAAGCTAACTTCAGAGCGCCGGGAAGAAGCGCCGCGCCTCTTTACTCATATCAATCTGCATTTTATCGTCACCGGCAAAGAGCTGAAAGACGCTGCTGTTTCTCGTGCCGTTGACCTGTCAGCGGAGAAATATTGCTCGGTAGCGCTGATGCTTGAGAAAGCGGTAAACATTACTCACTCTTATGAAGTGATCGAAGGGTAATTCGAAAATACCCCGGCGGACAACCGCGCTACCGGGGTTTTAGCTATTAGCTGATTTTCCTGCCGTCCATCAGCCGCTCAACCAGCGGAGCCATAATGAGCTCCATTGCCAGCCCCATTTTCCCGCCCGGCACCACTAGCGTATTCATATGTGAGATAAATGAGCCCTGAAGCATTGCCAGTAGCCAGGGAAAATCAATATTTTTCAAATTACGGAAATGGATGACGACAAAGCTCTCATCTAGTGAAGGAATGGCTTTGGCGGCAAATGGGTTAGACGTATCTACCGTAGGCACGCGCTGGAAGTTGAGATGGGTACGTGAAAACTGCGGGGTGATAAAGTTGATGTAATCTTCCATCGAGCGAACGACGGAGTCCATCACCGCCTCACGAGAGTGCCCGCGCTCGCTGGTATCGCGGATAAGCTTCTGGATCCACTCCAGATTGACGATAGGTACCACGCCGACCAGCAGGTCGACATGGCTCGCGACATCATGCTGCGGCGTAACAACGCCACCGTGCAGTCCTTCATAAAAAAGCACATCAGTCGGCTCTGGCAGCGGCTGCCAGGGCGTGAAGGTACCCGGAACCTGATTCCAGGGTACGGCTTCATCATAGGTATGCAAATACTTGCGCGACTGCCCTTTTCCGCTTTGTCCGTATTCAGCGAAAGTTTGTTCCAGCAGGCCGAAGTCGTTCGCCTCGGGGCCGAAGTAGCTGATATGTTTACCCTGATCCCGCGCTTTACGGATTGCCATGTCCATTTCTGGACGGGTATAGCGGTGAAAGCTATCGCCCTCTACTTCGGCGGCGTGCAGATTTAGCTGGGCGAAGATTTTGCGAAAGGCGAGGCTGGTGGTTGTGGTTCCCGCGCCGCTAGAGCCCGTGACGGCAATCACCGGATGTTTGGCAGACATAACAACTCCCAGGATAAACGATAGTGTGTGCCGCCTTAGCCGTGAAACTGCTTGCGGGGCATGATGTTGACCGTCTCGTGCAGTTCTGACCACACCAGCACGGCTTCTCCGCTTTTCAGCTGTTGTTTTACATCACTGACTTTATCAGTCAGTGAACGTTCATGTTCACCATAATCGGTGCCTTCGCGTAATACAAAACTTTCGATCAGGTTATCCAGCGTTTCGGGATCCAGATCTTGCCAGGGAATAATCATATTTTCCCTCCTAACCAGCGGGTTAACCAATCCGGAATGCGTTTTTCCAGCCACATTTCTGGCTTACGCAGCGTTCCACCGACGAATCCAACGTGTCCGCCGTGCTCAGTTAACTGATACTCGACATTAGCAGGCAGCTGTTCCTGCGGGGGAATAGAGTGGTGATCCATAAAGGGATCGTCCTTTGCGTGAATAATTAGCGTCGGCTTCGTGATATCACTTAAGCGCGGCATAGCGCTGCACTGGCGATAATAGTCCAGCGCATCGGCAAAACCGTGGATTCTGGCGGTGATGCTGTCGTCAAACTCGCGGATACGGCGCATGCTTTTTAGCTGGCGTAAATCGACGGGCAAAGAACCTGGGTAGGCTTTTAGCTTACGCGCGGCGTTGGCTTTTAGCAGGTTGAGCAGGTAACGCTGATAAACGCGGGAGAAGCCTTTGTCCATATGATAGCTACAGGCTTCCAGCATAAACGGAGCTGAGACAATAACGGCGGCATCAATGGGAATATCATCGCCTTCTTTTGCCAGCAGGCAGCCCAGCATGTTGCCTCCGAGTGAATAACCAACCGCAGCGGTTGGTACATCGCCGTGCTCGCGCTGAAGCCAGCGCAGGAACCAGGAGCCGTCTTCCGTTTCGCCCGAATGGTAGATGCGGTTATTTCGATTGGGTTCGCCGCTGCAGCCGCGAAAATGCATCACCACGCCCAGCCAGCCGCGCTGCATTGCCGCGTGGATCAGTCCGTGAGCATAGGGGCTGTGCAGGCTGCCTTCGAGCCCGTGAAACACCACCAGACGTGGTTTATGACGCGCCTGTGAAGGGGCTTCGCTCCATGCCAGATCGACAAAGTCGCCATCAGGTAATTCCAGGCGCTGCCAGTGTGGCGTGAAACGAAGTTTGCGACGGATTAGCCGCGGCAACATGGTCTGCAAATGACGATTGCCCACGCCGCGCATCGGGTGAAACTGCTGCGAGTCGTCTTCGGGGGGCGTCATTTCTGTGGGAGTGATATCAACCATAGCACCAGAGCAATTAATAATCTTTATACATACTATACCGCGCATGAAGTGCGCAGGTTAGCCAATATGTGGTCTTGTGGCTAATCGGTAAGCAGATTGCGCGAGAAAAGATGAATATCCCCTCCGGGCTTACGCCGCCACAGGCGGGCCTTCCTTGTGCCTGTCGCCATGCTCTCACCTGTCTCTTCAAACATCCCTGACGCTTCAAAACGGCGAATCAGGCTTTTACGCTGTATGGACTGACCGAGGATTACCTCCGTCGCTTCCTGTAGCTGGCCATGGGTGAAGGTCTCCGGCAAGCAGTAAACGGGCAGTAAAGAATACATGGTCTTTTGCCTTAAACGATGCAGGGCGGCGGCGATGATTTTCTGGTGATCAAATGCCAGGGAATAGTCGGCAAGCCCGGCAATTGGCACCCAACGGGCATCGCTGACGCTGGCGATATGCGGTTCGCAGTCTGCCCAGGCAATTAGTGCAAACCAGGTGACGGTCAGGCTCCAGCCGCGCGGGTCGCGATCGGGCCCGGAAAAAGTGTCCAGCTGTTCCAACCATGAAGGGGAAATCCCGGTTTTCTCAGTGAGCTTACGCATCGCGGTGGCGCGGGTGGAGTCATCGCGCGCCATATCAATAAAGCCGCCGGGCAATCCCCAACATCCTTTCTGCGGGTGGTTTGCCCGCTCTACCAGCAGGACGCACAGCGCTTGTTGATGGAGCGTGAATAACACACTATCCACCGTCACCAGAGGGGAGGGAAAGCGGCTGGCATCATATTGATTCAGATAGTCGGCTTCGGTGTTCATAGGCTACTCGCGATGATTTGGAACGCCCATCAGTGTACCAGCCCGACACTGAGCAGCAAGGCTGAGTTTTTTATTATTATTTATCAGTCAATTACCTTTGCAGGGAAATAATTCATTTTTATGCTTGCCTAATATGTGTCTTAGGGACATTATTAATTGTGTCGAAGGGACATAATTGTGAGGGAAGAGTGATGAGTATGAAATTGACGTTAACCCTGGATAACCAGACTTACACTATCGCCAACGGTGTTTTTCCTGATGGCGCTGTCTGGCTGAAGGTGACTAATCCGTTGCCATCCTCTGCCCGCTTGATGTGCATTCGCGCTGCTGCGATGCAGGATATGAACGACTTTATGTTGCTTGCGCAACTGGTGGACGCGGTCCGTCACCAGACCGATGTGCTGGTCAGCCACCTCGAACTACCCTGGCTACCGTGGGCGCGTCAGGACCGACATATGGTTGCTGGTGACAGTTTTGCGTTGAGAGTCTTTGCTACTCAACTCAACACGCTGAAGTTCGATAAGGTGAAAGTGCTTGATCCGCACAGCGACGCTGCGGCGGCGGCAATAGATAACTTTGTGGCGATTCCACAGGAGAGGTGCCTGTTGCAGAGTACGACTCTATGCCATCGGTTTCAGCAAAAGGCGCTAATGCTGGTGGCGCCAGATGCGGGGGCGCTGAAAAAAATTGATGCCGTCGCCAGAGCAACAGGCGTCTCGGAGTACGCCATTCTGAGCAAAAAGCGTGATGTGGCAAGCGGCAACCTGACAGGCTTTGCGCTGGTTGCGGGTGATGTCAGGGGCAGGGATCTGCTGATTGTTGACGATTTATGCGACGCCGGCGGCACCTTTATCGGTTCGGCGCAGGTGTTGCGCGATGCTGGTGCCCGCAGCGTCAGCTTGTATGTGACGCACGGCATTTTTTCAAAAGGCGTTGAACATCTGCTGAACAACGGCGTTGATGCCATCTATACCACCACTTCTTTGGCTGCTCCGACGCTGGCACATCCGCAGCTCGAACTTATCGACATTGACGCGATCTACCGCGCTTAAGGGAGAAATCATCATGAAAATTAACCCTATTCTGGCTATTGATGGCTACAAAGTTTCTCACCGTGCGCAATATCCCCAGGGTACGACGCGGGTCTATTCTAACTTCACTCCGCGCAGCGATCGTTTTTTCCAGTCGCCGTTGGCAGATGGCAAGCTAGTGTTTTTCGGTCTGCAGGGCTTTTTGCAGTGGTTCCTTGTCGATCAGTTCAACGAGGCATTTTTTGCTCGTCCGGAAGATGAAGTGGTGAACGAATATAAGCAGGTCATGGATGGTTATCTTGGTCGCGATGTGGTCCCGGTGGATCATATTCGCGACCTACATCGTCTGGGCTATCTGCCGCTGCACATTAAATCGCTGGATGAAGGCACAAAAGTGCCGATGAAGGTGCCGGTATTGACCATCATTAATACGAAAGAAGAATTTTTCTGGCTGGTGAATTACCTGGAAACGGTGCTTTCGGCAGAGCTTTGGAAGTCATCCACCAATGCCACTATTGCCCATCACTATCGCAAAATTTGCGAACGCTGGGCGGAAAAAACCTGTAGCGATCTGACCCATCTCGATTTTCAGTGTCACGATTTTTCATTTCGCGGTATGGCCGGTTTGCAGGATGCCGCCCAGGCGGGGTGTGGGCATTTGTTAAGCTTCAAGGGGACCGATAGCATTCCGGCACTGCTCTATGCCCGCGATTACTATACCGAAAGTGAAGACTGTTTTATCGGCGCCAGCATACCGGCGACTGAGCATAGTGTGATGTGTATGGGGGAGCGTGAGCATGAGATAGAAACCTTCCGTCGTCTGATTGCCGATATTTATCCGCAGGGATTTGTTTCTATTGTCTCCGATACCTGGGACTACTGGCGGGTACTGAGTGAATTTACCCGCGAACTGAAGGGGATCATTATGCAGCGTCAGGGACGGGTTGTGTTCCGCCCGGACAGTGGTGATCCGGTTGAGATTCTGTGCGGTACTGCTGCTAGCGATGATGTACGTACTGAACGAAGTGTAGAAGAGAAAGGCTCTGTCGAGGTGCTGTGGGAGATTTTTGGCGGCACAATAAATGATAAAGGCTACAAGGTATTGGATCCCCATGTGGGCCTGATTTACGGTGACTCCATTACTCTCGCCAGAGCCGATGAGATCATGCGTCGCCTGGAAGCGAAGGGTTTCGCCAGTTCCAATGTGGTGTTCGGCGTGGGTTCCTTTACCTACCAGTACAATACGCGCGATACCTTTGGTTTTGCGATGAAAGCAACCTGGGGGGAAGTCAGTGGCGAAGGGCGAATGATTTTCAAAGAGCCAAAAACGGACAATGGCCTGAAACGTTCGGCCCGCGGTCTTTTACGGGTTGATCGCGATGCTCTGGGAGAGCTGCAGTTGCATGATGAACAAACCCTGGAGCAGGAGCTGCAGGGAGAGCTAAAAACTCGCTTCCTGGATGGCAAAGTGTTCCGCCACGAACATCTTGAACAGATACGCGCCCGGTTGGCAGCGCAGCGCTAAGCTGCTGTGAGAAAGATTAAAAAGGCGGGTTATCCCGCCTTCCTGTATTGTAAATTGCCACTAACCTTCTTGCAGCATCTGCTCCAGCTGTTCCTGGGCATCCAGCCAGGCCATTTCACACTCTTCTAGCCCGGACTTCGCGCTGGCCTGCTGCTGTAAGCACTCGGTAAGCTCAGCTTTGCGGCTTTGATCGTACAATCCGCTGTCGCCCAGCTTCTCTTCAGCCTGCGCCAGCTGTGCGTTGAGCTTCTCCATCTCTTTTTCCAGACGAGCAATCTCTTTGCGCAGCGGCTGGGTCTGCGTGCGCAGCTCAGCTTCCCGACGTTTTTGGTCTTTACGCGCCTGAGCGCTGTTGCCGTTATCTTTTGGCTCTTCCGACGCCTGGCTTTCCTGCTTTTGCGAGTCGCTCAACCACTGCTGGTAATCTTCGAGATCGCCGTCGAAAGGTTCGACTTTGCTATCGTGTACCAGGTAGAGGTCATCGGTGGTAGAGCGAATAAGATGGCGGTCGTGCGAAACCACCACCAGCGCGCCTTCAAAATCGATCAGCGCTTCGGTCAACGCCTGGCGCATATCAAGATCGAGGTGGTTAGTTGGTTCATCAAGCAGCAGCAGGTTTGGCCGCTGCCAGACGATTAACGCCAGCACCAGGCGTGCTTTCTCGCCGCCGGAGAAACGTTTTGTCTCTTCATTGACTTTATCGCTCTGGAAGCCGAAACCGCCAAGATAGTCGCGTAGCTTCTGTTCCAGCTCCTGCGGCGCCAGACGGGCAAGATGCTGTAGCGGAGATTCGTCCGCGCGCAGGAATTCAAGCTGATGCTGAGCGAAATAGCCGAGTTTAATCCCCTTCGCCAGACCAATTTCTCCATGCAGCGGCTGTAGCTCACCGGCCAGCAGTTTTATCAGCGTTGACTTACCGGCACCGTTACGCCCCAGCAGGCCGATGCGTGAACCCGGAACCAGATTCAGTTTTATTGAGTCGAGAATCACGCGCTCGCCATAGCCGGCGCTGACCTTTTCCATTTTCAACAGCGGATTGGGCAGGCTTTCCGGCGCGCGGAAGCTAAAGTGGAATGGGTTATCGACATGGGCAGGTGCAATGAGCTCCATGCGTTCGAGCATTTTGATACGGCTTTGCGCCTGCTTGGCCTTGGTGGCTTTAGCGCGAAAACGATCGATATAGCTCTGTAAATGCGCGACGCGCAGCTGCTGGCTCTCATACATTGCTTGCTGTTGAGAAAGGCGAGTTGCGCGCTGAATTTCAAACGAGCTGTAGTTACCGGTGTACTCGAACATCGTCTGCTGTTCGATATGGATAATTTTATCGACGATAGGATCGAGGAAGTCGCGGTCGTGAGAGATAAGGATCAGCGTGCCGCTGTAGCCCTTAAGCCATTTCTCCAGCCAGATAACCGCATCGAGGTCAAGGTGGTTAGTCGGTTCATCAAGCAGCAGCAGATCGGAACGACAAATGAGCGCCTGAGCGAGGTTAAGGCGCATACGCCAGCCGCCGGAAAAGTCGCTTACCGGCCTTTCCAACTGCTCGTTGCTGAAACCCAGACCGTGCAACAGGCTGGCGGCACGAGAACGTATGGTCCAGGCATCGATGGCGTCAAGTTTACCGTGTACCGTCGCGATGGCGTGACCGTCATTGCGTTCATTAGCCTCGTGCAGATCGGCTTCCAGCTTGCGGAATTCGCGATCGCCATCAATAACATAGTCAATGGCCGGCTGCGGTAGCGCAGGGGTTTCCTGGTTAACCCACGCCAGTTGCCAGCTGCCGGGGAAGGTCATAGAGCCGCCATCGGCGCTAATCTCGTTTTTCAAAAGCGAAAGCAGCGTGGATTTGCCGCAGCCGTTTTTACCCACCAGGCCGACTTTTTGCCCGGGGTTGATGGTGGCGGTAGCGTTGTCCAGCAGGACGCGTACGCCGCGACGAATTTGTAACGAGGAGAAAACAATCATAAGGCGCCGTATGTTCTGACTATGTTAATTTGTCATTATGATAATGTAGTGTGGAGCGAATCGCTCAACCGGGCCGCAATGGTAGCCCAAAATGAAGACGATACACAAAGTCATTCTGGTTGCGTCGGGACGCAGCCGCTGCACAGGCCACCAGAAGACGTTCGGGAGGGGAAAGATGTCTCAGACAGCGAAAGTATTGCTGCTGTATGCCCACCCAGAATCTCAGGATTCCGTGGCCAACCGGGTTTTGCTTGAACCGGCTTTACAGTTGTCGAATGTTACCGTGCACGATCTCTACGCGCACTATCCGGATTTTTTTATTGATATCGCCCATGAACAGGACCTACTGCGCCAGCATGAGGTGATTGTTTTCCAGCACCCGCTATATACCTGGAGTTGTCCGGCGCTAATGAAAGAGTGGCTGGATAGAGTGCTAAGCCGCGGTTTTGCCAGCGGGGCAGGGGGGAACCAACTGGCGGGAAAGTACTGGCGTAGTGTGATTACCACCGGAGAACCGGAGAGCGCCTATCGACGCGATGCGCATCGTTATCCGATGAACGACATTCTGCGTCCTTTTGAATTGACTGCCGGTATGTGCCGCATGCACTGGATGAGCCCTATTATTGTCTACTGGGCGCGTCGGCAATCCCCAGAAGACCTGAAAAGCCGCGCTCGCGCTTATCGAGACTGGTTAAGTCACCCTATCACGGCAGGAGGTTCAAATGGCGGGAGCTGATTTACTGCTGGCCGGGGTGTTGTTTTTATTTGCCGCTGTGGTGGCAGTTCCGCTGGCGGCAAGACTCGGGATTGGTGCCGTACTGGGGTATTTGCTGGCAGGGATCGCAATTGGCCCTTGGGGATTGGGCTTTATTAGCGATGTTGATGAAATTCTTCACTTCTCTGAGTTAGGCGTCGTCTTCCTGATGTTTATCATTGGGCTGGAGCTGAATCCGTCCAAACTTTGGCGACTGAGAAGCTCAATTTTCGGCGTAGGGGCCGCGCAGGTCGCCTTCAGCGCGCTCATTCTTGGCGGTTTGCTCATGCTGAGTGATTTTTCATGGCAGGCTGCGGTGGTTGGTGGAATCGGGCTGGCGATGTCCTCAACCGCGATGGCGCTGCAGCTGATGCGTGAGAAAGGTATGAGCCGCAGCGAGTCCGGGCAATTAGGCTTTTCCGTCTTGCTGTTTCAGGATCTGGCCGTGATCCCGGCCCTGGCGCTGGTTCCCTTGCTCGCAGGTTCGGGTGACGATCATTTTAACTGGCTCACCATAGGGATGAAGGTGTTGGCTTTCGGCGGAATGCTGATGGGGGGGCGTTATCTGCTGAGGCCGGTATTTCGTTTTATCGCCGGATCCGGCGTGCGGGAGGTCTTTACCGCGGCAACGTTGCTGCTGGTTCTTGGCTCGGCTCTGTTCATGGATGCGCTTGGACTGTCAATGGCGCTGGGAACCTTTATCGCTGGAGTCCTGTTGGCCGAGAGCGAGTATCGCCACGAACTGGAAATTGCCATTGAGCCTTTTAAAGGGCTCTTACTTGGGCTGTTCTTTATTTCCGTTGGCATGGCGCTGAATCTTGGGGTGCTATATACCCATTTGCTATGGGTTGTGGCCAGCGTCGCGATACTGGTGGCGGTAAAAGGCGTCGTCCTGTATCTCCTGGCGCGGGTTTACGGCTTGCGTAGCTCGGAACGTATGCAGTTTGCCGGAGTGCTGAGCCAGGGGGGAGAATTCGCTTTTGTGCTGTTCTCATTACCCGCCTCGATGCGCCTTTTTCAGAACGATCAAATGGCTCTACTGCTGGTGACGGTGACATTGTCGATGATGACCACGCCGCTGTTGATGAAGCTAATCGACAAAATACTCTCTCGCCGATTCAATCAATCCGAAGAGGAGGGCGAGGCTCCGTGGGTCGAAGATGATAAACCGCAGGTCATTATCGTTGGTTTTGGGCGCTTTGGTCAGGTGATTGGCCGCCTGCTGATGGCGAACAAAATGCGTATTACGGTGCTGGAGCGCGATATCAGCGCGGTCAATCTGATGCGCCAATATGGCTATAAGGTCTACTTTGGCGATGCGACGCAGCTGGAGCTCCTGCGCTCGGCGGGAGCCGAAGAGGCGCAGTCGATCGTCATTACCTGCAATGAGCCGGAAGATACCATGAAGCTGGTCGAGATGTGTCAACAACACTTTCCACATCTTCATATTCTGGCGCGAGCGCGAGGACGCGTCGAGGCGCATGAACTGCTGCAGGCGGGAGTGGCGCAATTCTCACGTGAAACCTTCTCCAGTGCGCTGGAGTTGGGGCGTAAAGCGCTTATCTCTATAGGTATGCATCCCCATCAGGCGCAGCGCGCGCAGCTGCATTTTCGGCGTCTCGATATGCGCATGCTGCGTGAGTTAATGCCGGTGCAGAGTGATACTTTGCAGATATCCCGCGTTCGGGAAGCCAGACGCGAACTTGAGGAAATCTTTCAGCGCGAGATGCAAAAAGAGAGCAGGCAGTTAGACGGCTGGGATGAGTTTGAATAAAAGGTAAAAAATATGGCGGTACGTAAACGTTTTATTGCCGGTGCGAAATGTCCGGCATGCCAGGCCCAGGATTCGCTGGCGATGTGGCGTGAGAATAATGTCGATGTAGTTGAATGCGTTAAGTGCGGTCACCAGATGCGTGAGGCGGATAAAGAGGTCCGTGAGCATGTTCGCAAAGAAGAGCAAGTGATAGGCATTTTTCATCCGGACTAGCGTTATCTATCGGCTTTTTTTAAGCTAGAGGGTACACGGCTGCAGAATTCCGCTACAATCTGCGCCACTATTCTTCCCATGCTCAGGAGATATCATGAAAGTAGCAAAAGACCTGGTGGTCAGCCTGGCCTATCAGGTACGTACAGAAGACGGTGTGTTGGTTGATGAGTCTCCGGTAAGCGCGCCGCTGGACTACCTGCATGGTCACGGTTCCCTGATTTCCGGCCTGGAAAATGCGCTGGATGGCCATGAAGTGGGCGACAAATTTGATGTAGAAGTTGGTGCTAACGACGCGTACGGTCAGTACGATGAAAACCTGGTTCAGCGCGTTCCTAAAGACGTATTCATGGGCGTTGATGAGCTGCAGGTTGGCATGCGTTTCCTGGCAGAAACCGATCAGGGGCCGGTGCCGGTAGAAATCACCGAAGTGGGTGACGAACACGTTGTTGTTGATGGTAACCACATGCTGGCTGGCCAGAATCTGAAGTTCAATGTTGAAGTCGTCGCGCTGCGCGAAGCCACGGCGGAAGAGCTGGAACATGGTCATGTTCACGGTGCTCATGGTCACGATCATGGCCACGACCACGATCATGACGGTTGCTGCGGTGGCCACGGCCACGGTCATGACCATGAACATGGCAAAGGCGGCTGCGGTGGTAATGGCGGCTGCGGTTGCCACTAATTCTGCTGCGCTAGCGCTGTGGAATAGAAAAAGCGGGGAGACCCGCTTTTTTTACGTCTCAATAATGCGGTGGAGGCGTTTCTTCCGACGGTGAAGCCATGTGCGATGGCTGAGTAGCCTTCAGTTTTTCTACCATCAGGCGCATATGTTCGCGCATCCTGGCCATTTCGATCTCGTGGGCGGTGACGGTCTTGTTGAGGTCTTCAATAGTGATTTCCTGAAACGCTAACCTGCTCTCCAGCTCCGCAAGGCGAGTCTCTAAAGTGCTATCGTGCATGAGTAACCTCTTCTGTCTTATCCTGCGGGCGGATTCTACTGAAGTTTCAGTATTCGCGCAGCATTGTTACGCGTGACAGGAAACTAATTCATACAAAAATAGTCCTAAATGAGGCGATATTCAGGTACGTCTGTATGTTGATTTGTTCTGCAACGTTCTATAGTACGTTTTTTGCTTTTTATGATAACCCTGGGGTGAGATGCCCCGGCCCTGGAGAAATGGATGAAATCACTGTTTAAAGTAACGCTGCTGGCGACCACAATGGCCGTCGCCCTGAATGCACCGCTGACCTTTGCTGCTGATACCGCAGCAAAAGCAGCACCTGCCACGGACAGCAAATCGGCATTCAAAAATGACGATCAGAAATCTGCTTATGCGCTGGGTGCATCACTGGGACGTTACATGGAAAACTCCCTGAAAGAACAAGAAAAACTGGGCATCAAACTGGATAAAGACCAGCTGATCGCCGGTGTTCAGGATGCTTTTGCCAATAAGAGCAAACTGTCCGATCAGGAGATCGAACAGACTCTGCAGACGTTTGAAACCCGCGTAAAAACTGCCGCTCAGCAGAAAATGGAAAAAGACGCATCTGAGAACGATGCCAAAGGTAAAGCTTACCGCGACACCTTTGCTAAAGAGAAAGGCGTCAAAACGTCTAAATCTGGTCTGCTGTACAAAGTTGAGAAAGCCGGTACTGGCGATGCGCCTAAAGATAGCGATACCGTGGTCGTTAACTACAAAGGTACGCTGATCGACGGCAAAGAGTTTGATAACTCCTACACCCGTGGCGAGCCGCTTTCTTTCCGTCTGGATGGCGTGATCCCCGGCTGGACCGAAGGCCTGAAGAACATCAAGAAAGGCGGTAAAATCCAGCTGGTCATCCCACCGGATCTGGCTTATGGCAAAACCGGCGTTCCGGGTATCCCGGCTAACTCTACTCTGGTATTTGACGTAGAACTGCTGGATATCAAACCGGCACCGAAAGCGGACGCTAAGCCAGAAGCTGCCGCTGAAGCACCAGCTGCTGACGCGAAGAAGTAATCTGGTTTAAGCCGCCGCCTTCAGGGGCGGCGGTTTTTTTATTGAGGGTAGATATAATTAAAACTGGAAAGAACCTCAGGCGCTGTATTACTTTAGATAGATTAATAATGATGATGAGCCTGCCCTGACGATAACGACAGGCTCCTGAAAAGGAGTGCTTTTTTCCATGTCCAGGTCGCTTTTAACCAACGAGACCAGCGAGCTTGATTTGCTGGATCAACGTCCTTTTGACCAGACCGACTTCGATATCCTTAAATCCTATGAAGCGGTAGTGGACGGGTTAGCGATGCTCATTGGTTCCCACTGTGAAATCGTACTGCACTCATTGCAGGACTTAAAATGTTCCGCTATTCGTATCGCCAACGGTGAACACACCGGCCGTCAAATCGGCTCGCCAATTACCGACCTCGCGTTGCGCATGTTGCATGATATGACCGGAGCCGATAGCAGCGTTTCTAAATGCTATTTTACTCGTGCCAAAAGCGGTGTACTGATGAAGTCAGTCACGATCGCTATTCGAAACCGTGAACATCGGGTTATTGGCCTGTTGTGCATCAACATGAACCTCGACGTGCCGTTCTCCCAGATAATGAGCACCTTTATTCCGCCGGAAACGACGGAAGTGAACTCTCAGGTTAACTTTGCCTCATCGGTAGACGATCTGGTTGCGCAGACGCTTGAGTTCACCATTGAAGAGGTGAACGCCGACCGTAACGTTTCTAACAACGCCAAAAATCGCCAGATCGTCCTGAACCTCTACGAGAAAGGGATCTTTGATATCAAGGATGCCATTAATCAGGTAGCCGATCGGCTGAACATCTCTAAACACACGGTATATCTCTACATTCGCCAGTTCAAAAGCGGAGATTTCCAGGGGCTGGATAAGTAATGCGCTTTGCCATTACGGTGACGGGGCCTGCCTACGGTACGCAGCAGGCCAGCAGCGCGCTACAGTTTGCCCGAGCCGTTTTGCAGGAAGGCCACGAGCTTATCAGCATCTTTTTCTATCGCGAAGGCGTTTACAACGCGAATCAGCTAACGGCCCCCGCCAGCGATGAATTTGATCTGGTACGCGCGTGGCAGGTACTGCATGACGAACATGCCGTTTCCTTGCATATCTGTGTAGCCGCAGCTTTACGCCGTGGAATAACGGATGAACAGGAGGCCCGACAGCTGAATTTACCTGCGCATAATTTGCAGCCAGGTTTTGCGTTGAGCGGATTGGGCGCACTGGCGGAAGCCGCATTAACCTGCGATCGAATGGTGCAGTTTTGATGACGCGTATCGCCTTTGTTTTTTCATCAGCACCTCATGGCTCGGCATCGGGCAGGGAAGGGCTGGATGCTTTGCTTGCGACGTCAGCACTGACGGAAGAGATCGGCGTTTTCTTCGTTGGTGATGGCGTATTTCAGCTACTTCCAGAACAGCGACCCGCCGCAGTGCTGGCACGCGATTATATCTCTACCTTTAAACTCCTGTCGCTATACGATATTGAACAGTGTTGGATTTGCGCGGCTTCAGCGCGCGAGCGTGGCCTGACTTCCGCCACGCCGTGGGTCGTGGACGGTGAATGGCTGGAGCCTGAGGCTCTGCGCGCCCGGTTGGACGATTTTAACGTGATACTGCGTTTCTGAGGCCTGAATGCTCCATACATTAAGTACATCCCCCTGGCATGCCGATATTGCGGCAATGCTCCGCTTGCTAAAAGAGGGCGACGATTTGCTACTGCTCTCGGACGGTGTTATCGCGGCCGTTGCTGACGGCCGCTTCCTTGAAATCCTGCAATCTGCCCCCATATCCCTCTACGCTCTGCAAGAAGATCTCGAAGCCCGAGGGCTGGCTGGTCAAATTGCGGACAGTGTCGTCAGGGTTAGCTATACTGATTTCGTCAGACTTTCAGTCAAACATGCCGGCCAGTTGGCCTGGTAATGGCGGGATCGTTGTATATTTCTTGACACCTTTTCGGCACCGCCCTAAAATTCTGCGTCCTCATATTATATGAGGCGATTTATTACGTGTTTACGAAGCAAAAGCTAAAACCAGGAGCTATTTAATGGCAACAATTAACCAGCTGGTACGCAAACCACGCGCGCGCAAAGTTGCAAAGAGCAACGTGCCGGCGCTGGAAGCCTGCCCGCAGAAACGTGGCGTATGTACTCGTGTATATACCACCACTCCTAAGAAACCGAACTCCGCACTGCGTAAAGTTTGTCGTGTGCGCCTGACTAATGGTTTCGAAGTCACTTCCTACATCGGTGGTGAAGGTCACAACCTGCAGGAGCACTCCGTGATCCTGATCCGTGGCGGTCGTGTTAAAGACCTTCCGGGTGTTCGTTACCACACCGTTCGTGGTGCGCTTGACTGCTCCGGCGTTAAAGACCGTAAGCAAGCTCGCTCCAAGTATGGCGTGAAGCGTCCTAAGGCTTAATGGTTCTCCGTTAAGTAAGGCCAAACGTTTTATATTAATGTCAAACTAAACTCTTAGAGTTTTGGACAATCCTGAATTAACAACGGAGTATTTCCATGCCACGTCGTCGCGTCATTGGTCAGCGTAAAATCCTGCCGGATCCTAAGTTCGGATCAGAACTGCTGGCTAAATTTGTAAATATCCTGATGGTAGATGGTAAAAAATCTACTGCAGAAGCAATCGTATACAGCGCGCTGGAGACCCTGGCTCAGCGCTCTGGTAAAAATGAACTGGAAGCTTTCGAAGTCGCTCTCGACAACGTACGCCCGACTGTAGAAGTTAAGTCTCGCCGCGTTGGTGGTTCTACTTATCAGGTTCCAGTTGAAGTCCGTCCGGTTCGTCGTAATGCCCTGGCAATGCGTTGGATCGTTGAAGCTGCTCGTAAACGTGGTGATAAATCCATGGCTCTGCGTCTGGCGAACGAACTCTCTGATGCTGCAGACAACAAAGGTACTGCAGTTAAGAAACGTGAAGACGTTCACCGTATGGCAGAAGCCAACAAGGCGTTCGCACACTACCGTTGGTAATCCCTTCGGAGTCATAGTCACCAGGCGGGCGCTTCAGGTAAGTCGCCCGTTTTGGATAACTTAACTGAACGCCTAAAGAAATAAACGAGGAATCAAATGGCTCGTACAACACCCATCGCACGCTACCGTAACATCGGTATCAGTGCGCACATCGACGCCGGTAAAACTACTACTACCGAACGTATTCTGTTCTACACCGGTGTAAACCACAAAATCGGTGAAGTTCATGACGGCGCTGCCACCATGGACTGGATGGAGCAGGAGCAGGAGCGTGGTATTACTATCACCTCCGCAGCGACTACTGCATTCTGGTCTGGTATGGCTAAGCAGTATGAACCGCATCGCGTTAACATCATCGACACCCCGGGGCACGTTGACTTCACTATCGAAGTAGAACGTTCCATGCGTGTGCTTGATGGTGCAGTAATGGTTTACTGCGCAGTTGGTGGTGTTCAGCCTCAGTCTGAAACCGTATGGCGTCAGGCAAACAAATATAAAGTTCCGCGCATTGCGTTCGTTAACAAAATGGACCGTATGGGTGCGAACTTCCTGAAAGTTGTTGGTCAGATCAAAACCCGTCTGGGCGCGAACCCTGTTCCGCTGCAGCTGGCGATTGGCGCTGAAGAAGCGTTCACCGGTGTTGTTGACCTGGTGAAAATGAAAGCCATCAACTGGAACGAAGAAGATGCAGGCGTAACCTTCACTTACGAAGATATCCCGGCAGACATGCAGGAACTGGCCGAAGAATGGCATCAGAACCTGATCGAGTCCGCAGCGGAAGCTTCCGAAGAGCTGATGGAGAAATACCTGGGTGGTGAAGAACTGACTGAAGAAGAGATTAAAACTGCTCTGCGTCAGCGCGTTCTGAACAACGAAATCATCCTGGTAACCTGTGGTTCTGCGTTCAAGAACAAAGGTGTTCAGGCGATGCTGGATGCGGTAATTGATTACCTGCCATCCCCGGTTGATGTACCTGCGATCAACGGTATCCTGGACGACGGTAAAGATACTCCGGCTGAGCGTCACGCTAGCGATGAAGAGCCGTTTGCTGCTCTGGCATTCAAAATTGCTACCGACCCGTTCGTGGGTAACCTGACCTTCTTCCGCGTGTACTCCGGTGTGGTTAACTCTGGTGATACCATCCTGAACTCCGTGAAAACTGCACGCGAGCGTTTCGGTCGTATCGTTCAGATGCACGCTAACAAACGTGAAGAGATCAAAGAAGTTCGCGCGGGCGATATCGCTGCTGCTATCGGTCTGAAAGACGTTACTACAGGTGATACTCTGTGTGATCCTAACGCGCCGATCATTCTGGAGCGTATGGAATTCCCTGAGCCGGTAATCTCTATCGCTGTTGAACCGAAAACCAAAGCTGACCAGGAAAAAATGGGTCTGGCTCTGGGCCGTCTGGCTAAAGAAGACCCGTCTTTCCGCGTATGGACTGACGAAGAATCTAACCAGACTATCATCGCCGGTATGGGTGAGCTGCACCTCGACATCATCGTTGACCGTATGAAACGTGAATTCAACGTTGAAGCGAACGTCGGTAAACCTCAGGTTGCTTACCGTGAAGCAATTCGCGCGAAAGTTACCGATATCGAAGGTAAACACGCTAAACAGTCTGGTGGTCGCGGTCAGTATGGTCACGTCGTTATCGACATGTACCCGCTGGAGCCGGGCTCTAACCCGAAAGGTTATGAGTTCATCAACGACATCAAAGGTGGTGTAATTCCTGGTGAATACATCCCGGCCGTTGATAAAGGCATCCAGGAGCAGCTGAAAGCTGGTCCTCTGGCTGGTTACCCGGTAGTTGACCTGGGCGTGCGTCTGCACTTCGGTTCTTACCACGACGTTGACTCCTCCGAACTGGCGTTTAAACTGGCCGCTTCTATTGCCTTTAAAGATGGCTTTAAGAAAGCGAAACCAGTTCTGCTTGAGCCGATCATGAAGGTTGAAGTAGAAACTCCGGAAGAGAACACTGGTGACGTTATCGGTGACCTTAGCCGTCGTCGCGGTATGCTGCGCGGTCAGGAATCCAACGTAACTGGCGTTGTGATCCACGCTGAAGTTCCGCTGTCTGAAATGTTCGGATATGCAACTCAGCTGCGTTCTCTGACCAAAGGTCGTGCTTCTTACTCCATGGAGTTCCTGAAGTATGATGATGCGCCGAACAACGTTGCTCAGGCCGTAATCGAAGCCCGTGGTAAATAAGCCGCAGGGTTAAAACCAAAGTCCCGTGCTCTCTCCTGAAGGGGAGAGCACTATAGTAAGGAATATAGCCGTGTCTAAAGAAAAATTTGAACGTACAAAACCGCACGTCAACGTCGGTACTATCGGCCACGTTGACCATGGTAAAACTACTCTGACCGCTGCAATCACTACCGTTCTGGCTAAAACCTACGGTGGTTCTGCTCGTGCATTCGACCAGATCGATAACGCGCCGGAAGAAAAAGCTCGTGGTATCACCATCAACACTTCCCACGTTGAATATGACACCCCGACTCGCCACTACGCGCACGTAGACTGCCCGGGCCACGCCGACTATGTTAAAAACATGATCACCGGTGCTGCGCAGATGGACGGCGCGATCCTGGTTGTTGCTGCGACTGACGGCCCGATGCCGCAGACTCGTGAGCACATCCTGCTGGGTCGTCAGGTAGGTGTTCCGTACATCATCGTGTTCCTGAACAAATGCGACATGGTTGATGACGAAGAGCTGCTGGAACTGGTTGAAATGGAAGTTCGTGAACTTCTGTCTCAG
>NZ_CABGGS010000013.1 GCF_902158555.1 Klebsiella spallanzanii
GTGTTAGGCCTGCCGCCAGCGTTCAATCTGAGCCATGATCAAACTCTTCAATTTAAGTTTGATGCTCGTAGAATTAAACTTCGTAATGAATTACGTGTTCACTCTTTGAGACTTGGTATTCATTTTTCGTCCGAGGACGTTAAGAATCCATGTCACTTTGAGTGCCCACACAGATTGTCTGATAAATTGTTAAAGAGCAGTTGCGACGCGCTTTAGCGCTCTGTCGCGAGGTGGCGTATATTACGCCTTCCTCTTTCAGAGTCAACCGTTTATTTTCAGGTTTTTCTCTTCAACCAACCGGCTGTTTGTGTGAAGTGATTCACATCTGCCGTGTCGATGGAGGCGCATTATAGGGAGTTCCCGAGCATCCGCAATAGTTAAATTGCAGAAAAATGACTGACTGCTGCATTCCCCAGCAAAACCCCGCTTTATACCCTGTTACACACAGAATTATCCACAGACCGTGAGCAATTACCTTCTATCGAGGCCATCTTGCTCCTCTATATAAGCAGCAATTCAGGGCAAAAAGGAGAAAGATAAAAATTCGCGAGCGTTGCGCAAACGTTTTCGTTACAATGCCGCGCTATAACAAGGACGCCCGGTTGGGTGCGTTAGGTGAGTTTTTAGGCAAAAGCTCACCTAACGCTCTCTGTAATATTCAAATCCTGGGGATTTAATACCATGCAACAACGTCGTCCAGTCCGCCGCGCTCTGCTCAGTGTTTCTGACAAGGCCGGTATCGTCGAATTCGCGCAGGCGCTTTCCGCTCGTGGTGTCGAGCTACTGTCTACGGGTGGTACCGCACGCCTGCTGGCTGAGAAAGGTCTGCCGGTAACCGAAGTCTCTGACTACACCGGTTTCCCGGAAATGATGGATGGACGCGTGAAGACCCTGCATCCGAAAGTTCACGGTGGCATTCTCGGTCGTCGCGGTCAGGATGACGGCATTATGGCGCAACATGATATCGCGCCTATTGATATGGTGGTCGTTAACCTCTATCCGTTTGCTCAAACCGTTGCCCGTGAGGGTTGCTCGCTGGAAGATGCCGTAGAGAATATTGATATCGGCGGTCCGACCATGGTTCGCTCAGCGGCAAAGAACCATAAAGACGTCGCCATCGTGGTAAAGAGCAGCGACTACGATGCCATCATTAAAGAGATAGATGCTAATGAAGGCTCCCTAACCCTCGACACCCGCTTCGACCTCGCCATTAAAGCCTTCGAACACACCGCCGCCTACGACAGCATGATTGCCAACTACTTCGGCACCATGGTTCCGGCCTATCACGGCGAAAGCAAAGAGGCCGCCGGTCGCTTCCCGCGTACGCTGAACCTGAACTTCATTAAGAAGCAGGATATGCGCTACGGCGAGAACAGCCACCAGCAGGCCGCCTTCTATATAGAAGAAGAAGTCAAAGAAGCTTCCGTGGCTACCGCACAGCAGGTTCAGGGTAAGGCCCTCTCCTATAACAACATTGCCGACACCGATGCCGCGCTGGAATGCGTCAAAGAATTCAGCGAGCCGGCCTGCGTTATTGTGAAGCACGCTAACCCATGCGGCGTGGCGGTAAGTACCTCTATTCTCGACGCTTATGACCGCGCCTATAAAACCGACCCGACCTCTGCGTTCGGCGGCATCATCGCCTTTAACCGCGAGCTGGATGCTGAAACCGCGCAGGCCATCATCTCCCGCCAGTTTGTTGAAGTGATCATCGCCCCATCTGCGACTGAAGAAGCACTGAAGATTACAGCTGCCAAACAGAACGTGCGCGTGCTGACCTGCGGCCAGTGGGCTGAGCGTGTACCGGGTCTGGATTTCAAACGCGTTAACGGCGGCCTGCTGGTTCAGGATCGCGACCTGGGTATGGTCACCGAAGGTGAACTGCGCGTGGTCTCTAAACGCCAGCCGACCGAGCAGGAGCTGCGCGATGCGCTGTTCTGCTGGAAAGTCGCAAAATTCGTTAAATCCAACGCTATTGTCTACGCCAAAGAGAATATGACCATCGGGATAGGCGCAGGCCAGATGAGCCGCGTTTACTCTGCCAAAATCGCGGGCATTAAAGCCGGTGATGAGGGCCTGGAAGTGAAAGGTTCCGCCATGGCATCCGACGCATTCTTCCCGTTCCGCGATGGCATTGATGCCGCCGCCGCCGTTGGCGTGAGCTGCGTTATCCAGCCTGGTGGTTCTATTCGCGACGAAGAGGTGATTGCCGCCGCTGACGAGCACGGCATCGCGATGATCTTCACCGACATGCGCCACTTCCGCCATTAATTCACGGAGCATACGATGAAAGTATTAGTGATTGGCAACGGCGGGCGCGAGCACGCCCTGGGCTGGAAAGCGGCGCATTCGCCGCTGGTCGATACCGTTTTTGTGGCGCCGGGTAACGCAGGCACCGCGCTGGAACCCGCGCTGCAAAACGTGGCTATTAGCGTCACCGATATCCCGGCACTGCTGAGCTTTGCCCAGAACGAGAAGATTGACCTGACCATTGTCGGCCCGGAAGCGCCGCTGGTGATTGGCGTGGTCGATGCGTTCCGCGCCGCTGGCCTGAAGATCTTCGGGCCAACTGAAGGCGCTGCGCAGCTGGAAGGCTCCAAAGCCTTCACTAAAGATTTCCTCGCCCGTCACCAGATCCCGACGGCGGAATATCAGAACTTCACAGAGATTGAGCCAGCGTTGGCCTATCTGCGTGAGAAAGGCGCGCCGATCGTTATCAAAGCCGACGGCCTGGCCGCCGGTAAAGGCGTTATCGTGGCGATGACGCTGGAAGAAGCAGAAGCTGCCGTTCACGACATGCTGGCCGGTAACGCCTTTGGCGACGCGGGACATCGTATCGTGATCGAAGAGTTCCTCGATGGCGAGGAAGCGAGCTTTATCGTGATGGTCGACGGCGAGCACGTTCTGCCGATGGCCACCAGCCAGGACCACAAACGCGTGGGCAATGGCGATACCGGCCCGAATACCGGCGGCATGGGGGCTTATTCACCGGCTCCGGTGGTGACCGATGAAGTTCACCAGCGCACCATGGAACGCATCATCTGGCCAACCGTGAAAGGCATGGCGGCGGAAGGAAACACCTATACCGGCTTCCTGTATGCCGGTCTGATGATCGACAAACAGGGTAACCCGAAGGTTATCGAGTTCAACTGCCGCTTCGGCGATCCGGAAACCCAGCCGATCATGCTGCGCATGAAATCGGATCTGGTAGAGCTGTGCCTGGCCGCCTGCGACGGCAAACTGGACGAGAAAACCTCCGAGTGGGACGAACGCGCCTCGCTGGGCGTGGTGATTGCCGCGGGCGGTTATCCGGGCAATTACAATACTGGCGATGAGATCCACGGCCTGCCGCTGGAAGACGCGGCTGACGGTAAGGTTTTCCACGCCGGAACTAAACTCGCTGATGACAACCGCGTGTTGACCAGCGGCGGCCGCGTACTGTGCGCCACCGCGCTGGGCAACACCGTTGCCGAGGCGCAGAAGCGCGCTTACGCTCTGATGACCGATATTCGCTGGGATGGCAGCTTCAGCCGTAATGATATCGGCTGGCGCGCCATTGAACGCGAGCAGAATTAACGGCTAAGCTTTGCCAGCAACGTTTTGCGCGTAATGCCCAACTGACGGGCGGCTTCAGTTTTGTTGCCGCCCGTTTTTTCGAGCGCCGCAAGGATTGCTTCTTTTTCTACTTCCACCAGCGGCTGAATCACATCATCACCGAGCAACATATCCGGTACCGGTGTACCGGCAATTGCCAGCGGCAGTTCGCGTTCAGAAATATACTCCCCCGTCAGCAGTACCACCGCCCGCTCTACCGCGTTTTCCAGCTCACGAATATTACCCGGCCAGTCGTAATGGATCAGTAAATCCATCGCCTGCGGCGTGAAACCCTGCACCGCTTTGCGATTACGTTCGGCATAGCGTTGCAGGAAATAGTGAGCAAGCTGGGGAATATCTTCCCGGCGCTGGCGCAGCGGCGGCATATCGATAGCCACCACGTTCAGGCGATAGTAGAGATCCTGGCGAAAACGCCCCGCGCTAACTTCTTCGGCAAGGTCACGATGGGTGGCGGCAATCAGCCGCACATCGACCGAAAGGGTTTGATTGCTGCCCACGCGCTGCACTTCGCGTTCCTGTATTGCACGCAGCAACCGTACCTGCATCAGCGGTGTGATATCACCAATTTCATCCAGAAATAACGTGCCGCCGTCCGCTTCAACAAAACGCCCTTCCCGCCGTCGATCCGCGCCGGTAAACGCCCCTTTCTCGTGGCCGAACAGTTCAGACTCCAGCAAAGACTCATTGAGCGCCGCACAGTTCAGCGTCACCAGCGGCTTATCGCGTCGTGCGCTGCTGGCGTGCAGCGCACGCGCCACCAGTTCTTTTCCGGTTCCCGACTCGCCGTGAATTAATACCGTCGCATCGGAGGGCGCAACCAGCGCAATATTGTTCAACAGCGCCTGCATCGCCGGGCTATCGCCAACCATGCCAAACTGGACGGCAGGAGTACCTGCTACGGGATAATCGCTCGAGCGCGTATGCACCAGCGCCTGAGACAGCGTCTGTTGCAGCTTGTCGAAGTCCAGCGGCTTGATGAGGTAGTCCAGCGCACCGGATTTCAGCGCTTCCACCGCCGTATCGACGCTGGAGTATGCGGTCATGATCAGTACCGGAATCGACGGATTCCAGGACTTTATCTCTTTAAGCGTTTCAATGCCGTCCATCTCCGCCATGCGGATATCGCAAAGCACCAGATCAAACACTCGCTGGCGTACCTGCTCCAGCGCCTGCACACCGTTATGGGCCAGCACAACCTGATATCCCCAACCCCGTAACAACGCCTGTAAGATAGTGCAGTGACTAATATCATCGTCCACCACCAGAATATCGGCCTGCTCGCCTCTCATCCTTGTTCATCCTTCTGTTGCCCGTTAACCGGCAGATAGAGAGTAAATAGTGCCCCCTTGCCGGGAGTGCTCTCGGCGTGAATCGCCCCGCCGTGCTGCTCAACGATGTTCTGCACCACTGCCAGGCCCAGTCCGGTGCCGTCGGCCTTGGTCGTGAAGTACGGGGTGAAAATGGCCTGTAACTGCTCCACCGTCATCCCCTTGCCGCTGTCCGCAATGCTCACCTTTACTCGCCCGTCGCCGCATTCACTCGCTGCCACCGTAATCACGCCATCTCGGCCAATAGCATGGATAGCATTAAGATAGAGATTCAGCAGCACCTGGTTCAAACGATCCGGATCGGCCTGGATGCGGCATAGCGTAGGCTGTGGGGTAAACTGAAGCATTATCGCCCGGCTAGCGGCATCCTGGCTAACCAGTTGAAGCGAATGAGTAATCACTTCATTCAGATTGACCGATTGCCAGGTTAAATGCGCCGGACGTACCAGCTCAAGCAGCTCGCTGACGACCCTGTTCAGACGATCGGCTTCTTTCGCCATCACCTGAGCTAACTGATGCGCTTCACCATCAGGTGGGGTACGTTCAACAAAATACTTTGCCAGCCCTTTAATGGATGACAGCGGGTTACGAATTTCATGTGCCACGCCCGCAGCAAGATGCCCGATCGCCAGCAGCTTTTCTTTACGCGCCGTCGCCTCCTGCAGTTGCTTACGTGAGCGCTGATAGCGGCGGAACCAGAACTGCGCCAGCACCGTTGCCGCCATCACTACGCCTGCCGCGCAAAGCATGATGACCATATTCCTCAGGCCACGAGCATTGTCGGCATCCAGTTCACGCGTATCAAAGGCAATAAAAATAACCTGCGGCGCTTGAGTACGCAGATCGGCAGATTCGCGACGCATCATCATACGCATATGATGCCCGCCTCCGCCGCTAAGCGGGCGAAATTGACGATAAATCTCCAGCGCGGGCTCCGGCTGTCCCAGCCGCCGCCAACGCTCCTTGCTATCAATATTCAGCTCACGCATCGTATTGGTGGAATAGAGCAACTCACCGACCCGCTGCGGATCGCTATGGGCGATAATTTTGCCACTCTCATCCGTCACCGCAAACCACAACACTCCAGGCTGCAAGGCCATCTCTTCCAGCAGCGCCTGAAGCTGGGCATGATGCATACGCATTCCCATACCCACGCGGGTTCCGGACTCCAGGGCACGAATCAACACGCTGCCCTTTTCCTGGATTGTCTGGCGCGCAGCTTCATTTTCACGGCCATAGTCGCGCACAATTAACGCGGAAAACAGGCACACCAGCAGCAAGATAAGGCCAGTTAATAGCCAGCTCAGCCCAACAGCGACGGTATCCTTTGACAACCGCATCACGTTCATTGCGAACTCCCTTTGTTCAGACTCCATGTATCCCAGCAGAAATCATGCCATTTTTCCTCCCCGCCTAACCTCTCTTCAGACATAAACCGGGAAGGAGATCGAGTAAAAATGACCCGCGGCGCGCTTTACAGCGAGTCATTTTTACTCACTGTCATCTGCTGATGGCCCAGAACACCCTATATCCTGTGGCATTTCCATCCTGGCACGGAAGATGCAAATCAGTAAGTAACCATAACCCAGGAGAATAAACCATGAAACGGAACAAAGAACTGACTCTGACACTCATTACTCTCGCCGCACTGACCTTTGGCAGCAGCTCAGCATTGGCCAGGCACCACTGGAATAACGGCAACGGAATGGGCCCGCAGGGCTATAGTCAGCTGACCACCGAACAGCAGGCCACAGCCCAGAAGCTACATAACGATTTCTATGAGCAAACCCGTGCTCTACGGCAACAACTCACCTCAAAACGCTACGAATACAATGCGTTGTTAACTGCGGATAAACCGGACAGTACAAAAATTGAATCCGTTGCCCAGGAAATGGAAGCTCTCGGTCAGAAGCTGACCCAGCAGCGGGTTAAATTCGATCTCGCCCTGGCACAGGCGGGTATTCCTCGCGGAGAGGGAATGGGACGTGGAAACTGTGGCGGAGGACGCGGTCATATGGGAATGAACCACTGGTAAGGCTCAGAAACTTTTCTCGGTTGGCTGCCAGGTGCAGAAGTCTTCATTTGCCACCAGCAGCAGCTGAGACCCTTCCGGCGCCTCCAGCCACGCTACGCTCACCTCAACGGTTGAGTGATTCTGTCGGCGTTCAATATGGGCCAGCGCCCGCGCATCGAGGTCAGGCTTCACGGTCTGACCTTCGCAGGTCGTTACCGTCTGGTTAGCATGCCAGCGCCCCTGGCGTAGCATAACCCGCCCCTGACGCAAGGCATCGCTGGTCTGGCGAATTTGCTCCGCACGGTAGCGGTATAGCGCGACCTGATCGCTGGAAAGTTGCTGCTTCTGCCCATCGATTTCACGCTGCATGAAGCTGAGCTCGCCCTGTGCATCAAAGCGGGCGCGAATATGTTCCGGGGGTTTGCCGTAGACGTTGAGTTCAATTAGCGCAAGCTGACCATCCTGCCAGCGGTACTCGCTGGTCGAGGTATTGCCATGACGCCACGGACTGAATGCGGCAAGGAGATGGACCTCACCGGAGGAATCTTTACGCCAGATCCGCATCGCTCCCTGGTTATCCGCATATCCGCTAGCAGTAAACGGCGGGAGAGAAGAATCATGGCTGCAGGCAGTGAGCAGCAATACGCCTACCAGCGCCAGCGTGCGGCGCCAGGTAGACAAAAGGGGCCGACAAGCCCCTTCGATAAAACTGTACACTGCCACGCGGTCTTACTTAACTGCGTCTTTCAGAGCTTTACCTGAAACAAATGCCGGTACGTTTGCTGCGGCGATTTTGATTTCATTACCGGTCTGCGGGTTGCGGCCAGTACGCTCAGCGCGGTGGTTCACTTTGAAGGTACCGAAACCAACCAGTTGAACAGCATCACCTTCTTTCAGAGACTCAGTAATTGCAGCCAGGGTAGATTCCAGGGCAGCCTTCGCCTGTGCTTTGGACAGGTCAGCTTTGTCCGCAATTACATCAATCAGTTGAGTCTTGTTCATAAGTTATCCTTACAATGTGTTTATCGCTTGCTAAGCATCGAGTGCGACGGAAATGCCTGAAAAGCACTCTCCTGCATACACGCACCGATAGCCACGTTTTTTCGCCCCCCAAATGTAGACCAGACGGGGGGCGGAATGGAAGCCTTCAGACGCTACAATTCAGGCGGTAAATCACGTTTTCTGGTCTCATTGCTGAAAATTTATACCAATATTGCTCTCACCAGCCTCGCGGAGGTCTGCACGAAGTCCTTTGATCAGTTCAATATCGCGTTCTTCACAGTCGGCCAAAAGACGGAAAATCTCCCACTGAATGTCCCATTCTTGTTCAACAGCCGGGTTTTCTTTGAGCTCTTCATCGGTCATTTCGCGACCAGCCTGGGTCATTTCCAGCATCGCGACGGTGGTGATGGAACTTTTGCTCACCTCGATCGCATGTTCGAGCGTTTCGCCGCTCAGCCGCGAATGAATCAATTCGCTCAATGCCACGCATGCGTCGATGGCCGGGTAAACGCCGTACATGTCGTAATCATCAGCGGCCGGAATCGCCTCTTCCAGTTTCTCCAGTTGACTATCGAAATTCACTTTCGCATCTTTTACCGTCAGCGTTTCCCAGATCAGATCGAGGATACGGCGATACAGTTGGCCATCGGCGAACTCCGTTTGCTTGCAGAACATAGCGTAGTTGGGGTACATCCGCTCGCACAGACAGGCCATAAAAGTGACGTGCTGCCAGCTTTCCAGCCTCTCCAGACGCAGGTGAATCGGGTTTTGTAACATGATGAATTCTCGAAGTCAGAAATTAGCCGCAGTGTACCTGAATCAGCCGTGATTTGCTTGCCAACGCATAAAGGCCGGACGGCGGGACGCCACCGCATCAGCCCAACGCGTCGGCTCCGGCAGACGATACCCTTTCAGGCAGCGTTCTACCCACATTAGCGCACTATCAAGGCCAACGCGGTGCCCCGTACTGACGAACAGCGGATTACAGCGCGCTTTGCTGCGTAAAACCCATGCCAACTGCTCGCCTTTATCCAACAATGGCGCCAGCGCGCCGGGTTCATCGCCCAACTGCTCAAACTTACCGCACAGCCGTTTTTTCGCCACGCCAATCGTCGGGACATCCACCAGCAGACCAAAATGGCTGGCAACGCCGAGGCGACGCGGGTGGGAAATACCGTGACCATCGACGAATAAGAGATTAGGTTTTTTTGAAAGCTGTTCCCACGCCGCCAGCAGTGCAGGCGTTTCGCGAAAGGAGAGGAAACCGGGAATGTAGGGCATCGTGGTGGCAACGCGCGCCACCTGATATTCCACCAGTTCCAGCGACGGATAGCTCAGCAGCACCATCGCCGCCCGGGTGACTTCGCCCTCTTGCTCAAATCCAACATCCGCCCCGCCGATCAACATTGGCGGATCGCGATCCAGACGATCGCCCCGTTCAACCGATTCCGCCAGCTCCAGCTGTCGGGTGCGTAGCGATGCCAAATCCATAGTCACTCCTTAACGGTGGTATTGCGCCGACAACCGATGTACCGCCTCGACAAATACGCCCGCGTGTTCCGGGTCGACGTCCTGATGAATCCCGTGCCCCAGATTGAAAACATGGCCTTCACCCTGGCCGAATCCGGCAAGAATGGTTGCCACTTCTTCTTCGATACGCGTCGGAGGGGCATAAAGCATTGAAGGATCCATATTTCCCTGCAGGGCAACTTTATGACCGACGCGACGACGTGCATCGGCGATATCGGTGGTCCAGTCAAGCCCCAGCGCATCGCAGCCGGTTTCCGCCATCGCTTCCAGCCACTGCCCGCCGCCTTTGGTAAACAGCGTCACCGGCACGCGGCGGCCATCGTTTTCACGCAGCAGGCCATCGACGATTTTGTGCATGTAATACAAAGAGAACTGCTGGTAATCGCGGCCGGTCAGCGCCCCGCCCCAGGTGTCAAAAATCATCACCGACTGCGCGCCCGCTTTGATTTGCGCGTTCAGATACAGCGTGACGCTTTTCGCTAGCTTATCGAGCAGCGCGTGCAGCACTTGCGGCTCGGCATACATCATCCTTTTGATAACGGTAAAGGCTTTGCTGCTGCCACCTTCCACCATATAGGTCGCCAGCGTCCAGGGACTACCGGAGAAGCCAATCAGCGGCACTTCACCCTTCAGCTCGCGGCGAATCGTACGTACGGCGTTCATCACATAGCCAAGTTCACCTTCCGGGTCAGGAACAGGGAGTTTGTCGACATCCGCTTTGCAGGTGATGGGCGAGGTAAAACGCGGGCCTTCTCCGGCTTCGAAATAGAGCCCCAACCCCATGGCGTCCGGGATAGTGAGAATGTCCGAGAAGAGGATAGCCGCATCCAGCTTATAGCGGCGCAGCGGCTGCAGCGTGACTTCACAGGCCAGCTCGGCGTTTTTACACAGCGACATAAAATCGCCCGCTTCGGCGCGGGTCGCTTTATATTCCGGTAAATAGCGACCCGCCTGGCGCATCATCCACACCGGGGTGACATCAACCGGCTGGCGTAGCAGCGCGCGCAGGTAGCGATCGTTCTTCAGTTCGGTCATTTTTACATTCCTTTAGCGTTGATGCGCCAAGTTTATACACAAAATCATTCAAAGTGGATCGAGGCGGCAATTGAATGAACCCCAGGAGCTTACTCAAGTAAGTGACTGGGGTAAGTGAAAGCAGCCAACAAAGAGGCAATTTGAAGGATAAAGTGTATGTAACATGTCACTCATACTCTGCCCGACACATCGCCACGGTATCTTCAATCAGACGTCGCGCTACGGTACCCGGTGGCGGCAGAAGCGGCAGATCGTCGTAGCGATACCATCCCGCCTCCAGCAGCTCTTTCTTGTCGATAACAATTTCGCCGCTATCGTACTCGGCCATAAACGCGGTCATCAGCGATTGCGGGAATGGCCAGGGCTGGGAGGTTACGTAGCGCAAGTTTTTCACCTTAATTCCGCTCTCCTCCATGACCTCGCGGGCAACGGTCTGCTCCAGGGTTTCGCCAACTTCGACAAACCCGGCCAATACCGTATGCACGCCGTTACGGTGGCGAGTATGCTGCGCCAGCAGAATAGAATCATCCCGGCGAATAGCGACGATAATGCACGGTGCGATTTGCGGGTAATAGCGTTCACGACAGTGGCTGCAAAGCATTGCCCATTCGGTTTTGCTGGGATGCATCGGATGCCCGCAATAGCCACAGAATTTGTGCGAACGGTAGAATTCCGCCAGTTGGATCCCGCGCCCTGCCAGTTGAAAAAGACCAGCGTCCTGATCGAGCACCTGGCGCAGCGATCCCATATCATGGCGACGATCCTGGCGCACTAACCATACCGGTTCGCCCTGCCATTCCCCTATCCGCAGCGCGGGTTGCCCCGCAAGATTAAAATTTACCGCTTCGCCATGTGGTAATTCCCCGTCGGGTAACCATAATTTCTGTTCGTGGCTGACTATCCACCAGCCGCGATCTAATTTTTCAATAATACGATCCATATCTATTGCACTACCTTCATTTTACTGGCACTTTTAACATTAAATTTACATTTTGGTGAGCAACGTATTTCTCTTAAAAACTTGCGGAGTCAACCATGTTAAACCAGCTGGAAAACCTGACGGAACGTGTTGGAGGCAGCAATAAACTGGTCGATCGCTGGCTACAAGTACGTAAGCATTTGCTCGTGGCTTACTACAACCTGGTTGGCCTGAAGCCTGGCAAAGAATCATTTATGCGGCTTAACGAGAAAGCGCTGGATGATTTTTGTCAAAGCCTGGTGGACTACCTCTCCTCCGGCCATTTTAGTATTTATGAACGCTTTATCGGCGAATTGGAAGGCGATACGCCACTTTTAGCCGCGACTAAGATTTATCCACAGCTGCAGGGCAATACCCAGCAGATCATGGATTATTACGACTCCTGCCTCGAAAACGCTATCGATCATGACAACTACCTTGAGTTTCAGCAGGCGCTGTCGGATATCGGCGAAGCGCTGGAAGCGCGTTTTGCGCTGGAAGACAAACTGATCGCCCTCGCCGTAGCCCACAACTGGAAAGACAACGTCAGCGACAATATCGCGCCGACCGCTTGAGTTGTGAGCCATTAACGCGTAGTTTACATACATTCCCCCTCGCTGAGAGGGGATGTCATCTTGTCGGAGTGCCCATTTTCCTCACTGGAAAAGGCTGAGACCGTTAATTCGGGATCCGCGGAACCTGATCAGGCTAATACCTGCGAAGGGAACAAGAGTAAACTGCATTTAGCGTCAGCCCATCCGGGCCCGATCGCATCTGTTACTCCATCCGTCGTCTGGCAAGCCATATCCTGTTTTACTGGAATGAGCTATGTCTACAACAAAACTCACGCGTCGAGAGCAACGTGAACACGCACAGCGTTTTATCGATACGCTGGAAGGCACCGCATTTCCCAATTCGCAACGCATCTATATCCACGGCTCGCGAGGAGATCTTCGCGTCCCAATGCGCGAAATTCAGCTGAGTCCGACGCTTATTGGCGGCGCAAAAGATAATCCTCAATACGAAGATAACGAAGCAATCCCGGTATACGATACTTCAGGTCCTTATGGTGACCCGAAGATCGCCATCAACGTTCAGCAAGGCCTGGCAAAGCTACGTCAGCCGTGGATTGAAGCGCGTGGCGACTGCGAAGAACTCAGCAATCGTAGCTCAGCATATACCCAACAGCGGCTGGCCGATGATGGCCTCGACGAACTGCGCTTTAGCGGCCTGCTAACGCCGAAACGCGCTATCTCCGGGAAATGCGTGACCCAGCTTCATTACGCGCGCCAGGGTATCGTCACCCCGGAGATGGAGTTTATCGCCATCCGTGAAAATATGGGCCGCGAGCGTATTCGTGGCGAAGTGCTACGCCAACAGCATTCAGGCGTAGGGTTTGGTGCACGGCTACCGGAAAACATTACGCCAGAGTTTGTCCGTGATGAAGTCGCCGCCGGGCGCGCGATTATCCCCGCCAATATCAATCATCCGGAATCCGAGCCGATGATTATTGGCCGCAACTTCCTCGTGAAGGTTAACGCCAATATCGGTAACTCAGCGGTGACGTCATCTATCGAAGAAGAGGTCGAGAAGCTGGTGTGGTCTACGCGCTGGGGCGCGGATACGGTAATGGACCTTTCCACCGGTCGCTATATTCACGAAACCCGCGAATGGATCCTACGTAACAGTCCGGTACCGATCGGCACCGTACCGATCTACCAGGCGTTAGAAAAGGTCAACGGGATCGCCGAAGATCTCTCCTGGGAAGCCTTCCGCGACACGCTGCTGGAGCAGGCCGAACAAGGGGTTGACTACTTCACCATCCATGCCGGCGTGTTGCTACGCTACGTGCCGATGACCGCCAAACGCCTGACCGGAATCGTCTCTCGCGGAGGGTCGATTATGGCGAAGTGGTGCCTCTCCCATCATCAGGAAAACTTCCTCTATCAGCATTTCCGTGAAATCTGTGAAATTTGCGCCGCCTATGATGTTTCCCTATCGCTGGGCGATGGCCTTCGTCCAGGTTCCATTCAGGATGCAAACGACGAAGCGCAGTTTGCCGAGCTGCATACGCTGGGCGAGCTAACTAAAATTGCCTGGGAATACGACGTGCAGGTGATGATCGAAGGTCCGGGTCATGTGCCAATGCAGATGATCCAGCGCAATATGACCGAAGAGCTGGAACACTGCCACGAAGCGCCTTTCTACACCTTAGGGCCGCTAACCACCGATATCGCGCCGGGCTACGACCACTTCACCTCGGGAATTGGCGCGGCAATGATTGGCTGGTTTGGCTGCGCGATGCTCTGCTATGTGACGCCAAAAGAGCACCTCGGCCTGCCGAACAAAGAAGACGTTAAGCAGGGCCTGATTACCTACAAAATTGCCGCCCATGCCGCCGATCTTGCCAAAGGCCATCCCGGTGCGCAGATCCGCGATAATGCCATGTCGAAAGCACGCTTCGAGTTCCGCTGGGAAGACCAGTTTAATCTGGCGCTCGACCCGTTCACCGCTCGCGCTTACCACGACGAAACCCTGCCGCAGGAATCCGGCAAAGTGGCCCACTTCTGCTCTATGTGCGGCCCCAAATTCTGCTCAATGAAGATAAGCCAGGAAGTTCGCGACTACGCCGCTGCACAGACAATCGAAGTGGGGATGGCGGATATGTCGGAAAACTTTCGCGCCCGCGGCAGTGAAATCTATCTACGTAAGGAGGAAGCCTGATGTACCAACCCGATTTTCCATCCGTCCCTTTCCGCTTAGGACTCTACCCGGTCGTCGATAGCGTAGAGTGGATTGAACGTTTGCTGACTGCGGGCGTTCGTACGATACAACTGCGCATCAAGGACAAACGTGATAGTGAAGTTGAAGACGATGTGATCGCCGCCATTGCTCTGGGACGCCAACACGATGCGCGGCTGTTTATTAATGATTACTGGCGCCTGGCCATTAAACATCAGGCTTATGGCGTGCATCTGGGCCAGGAGGATCTGGAAACCACCGATCTCAGCGCAACCCGCAACGCCGGACTGCGCCTTGGCGTCTCTACTCACGACGATATGGAAATGGATATCGCACTGGCTGCTCGTCCCTCCTACATCGCCCTCGGCCACGTTTTCCCGACGCAAACCAAGCAGATGCCTTCCGCCCCTCAGGGTCTGGAACAGCTCGCGCAGCATATCCAGCGTCTGGGGGATTATCCGACGGTCGCTATCGGCGGAATCAGCCTTGACCGCGCTCCAGCGGTTCTGGCAACCGGCGTCGGCAGTATTGCGGTCGTCAGCGCCATCACACAGGCGGCTGACTGGCGACAGACAACAGCACAGTTGCTGGAAATAGCAGGAGCTGGCGATGAATGACAGCGATTTTATGCGCTATAGCCGCCAGCTGCTGCTGGAAGATATCGCCATCGAAGGCCAGCAAAAGCTGCTGGCCAGCAGAGTATTGATCATCGGCCTCGGCGGGCTGGGTTCACCTGCCGCGCTTTACCTGGCAGGGGCTGGCGTCGGTACGCTGGTGCTAGCCGATGACGATGAAGTGCACGTGAGTAACCTACAGCGGCAAATTTTGTTCACCAGCGATGATATCGCGCAGCCAAAAACTAGCGCCGCCCGAGAACGGCTGGCACGCCTCAACCCGCAGATTGAACTGATTACGCTACAGCAGCGATTAAGTGGTCAGGCACTACAGGACGAAGTGGCAAAGGCCGATGTAGTGCTGGATTGCACCGATAACATGGCGACCCGTCAGGAAATTAACGCCGTCAGCGTCGCGCTTGAAACACCGCTGATTACCGCCAGCGCTGTCGGACTGGGAGGCCAGTTGATGGTGCTGACACCGCCATGGGAACAGGGCTGCTACCGCTGCCTGTGGCCGGACGCTACCGAACCTGAACGCAACTGTCGCACGGCGGGCATTATTGGGCCGGTTGTCGGCATGATGGGCACCTTACAGGCGCTGGAGGCAATCAAGCTGCTCAGCGGCATGGCAACGCCGCGCAATACCCTGCGCCTGTTCGATGCCCGGACCAGCAACTGGCGCACACTCGCGCTCCAGCGGGCCCAGGGTTGCCCGGTATGCGGAGGTCAGCATGCAGGTGTGGTTTAACGACGAACCGTTCCAGTGCGCCGACGCGACATCCGTCGCCGCCCTGCTCACTCAATTGGAGCAGCTACAGCCGGGCGTCGCGCTGGCGCTCAATCAACACATCCTGCCGCGCGAGCGCTGGGAAGATCATCTTTTGCAGGAAGGCGACCAGATCCTGCTTTTTCAGGTTATCGCTGGAGGCTGACATGTTACGTATCGCAGATAAAACCTTTGAATCACATCTTTTCACCGGCACCGGTAAATTCGCTGCCCCCGAGGTCATGGTTGAGGCCATCCGCGCCTCCGGTAGCCAGCTGGTTACGCTGGCGATGAAACGCGTCGATCTTCGTCAGCATAATGACGCTATCCTTGCGCCGTTGCTGGCAGCTGGCGTCAGCCTGTTGCCCAATACTTCCGGGGCCAAAACGGCGGAAGAAGCCGTATTTGCCGCACGCCTGGCACGGGAAGCGCTGGGGACCAACTGGCTGAAACTGGAAATCCACCCGGATGCCCGCTGGCTTCTCCCTGACCCAATTGAAACCCTAAAAGCAGCCGAGATATTGGTGCGGGAAGGATTTGTGGTACTGCCTTATTGCGGCGCTGACCCGGTGCTGTGCAAACGTCTGGAAGAAGTGGGCTGCGCGGCGGTGATGCCGCTCGGCGCGCCCATTGGCTCCAACCAAGGACTGGAAACCAAAGCAATGCTGGAGATTATTATCGAGCAGGCCACGGTTCCTGTGGTAGTTGATGCAGGCATTGGCGTTCCCAGCCATGCAGCGCAGGCGCTGGAAATGGGGGCCGACGCGGTCCTGGTGAATACCGCTATCGCCGTCGCCGACGATCCGGTGACAATGGCTCGCGCGTTCCGCCTGGCTATCGATGCCGGATTGCTGGCGCGACAGGCGGGACCCGGCGCTCGCAGTACGCAGGCCCAGGCCACCAGCCCGCTGACCGGCTTTCTGGAGGCGCTGGCATGAACACCTTTACCGACCGCTGGCGGAAGCTGGACTGGGACGATATCCGCCTGCGTATCAACAGCAAAACGCCGGCCGACGTTGAACGGGCGCTGGCAGCAAAACAGCTCAGCCGCGACGATATGATGGCCCTGCTCTCCCCAGCCGCCGCTGGCTATCTGGAGCCTCTTGCACAGCGTGCTCAGCGCCTGACCCGCCAGCGTTTTGGCAATACCGTCAGTTTTTATGTCCCGCTTTATCTCTCTAATCTGTGCGCCAACGACTGCACCTATTGCGGTTTCTCAATGAGTAACCGCATCAAACGCAAAACCCTGGATGATGCCGAAATTGCCCGTGAGTGCGCGGCAATCCGCGAAATGGGTTTTGAGCATCTGCTACTGGTCACCGGTGAACATCAGGGCAAAGTCGGTATGGATTACTTTCGTCAGCATCTGCCCGCAATTCGCCGCCAGTTCGCTTCGCTACATATGGAGGTACAGCCGCTGGCGATGGAGGAGTACGCCGAACTCAAAACTCTCGGTCTGGATGGCGTGATGGTCTATCAGGAGACCTATCACGAAAGCATGTATGCAAAACATCATCTGAAAGGCAAAAAACAGGATTTCTTCTGGCGGCTGGATACGCCGGACAGGCTCGGACAAGCGGGAATTGATAAGATTGGCCTTGGCGCATTAATTGGCCTTTCCGACAGCTGGCGCGTGGATTGCTTTATGGTGGCGGAGCATCTGCTGTGGCTCCAGCAGCACTACTGGCGCAGCCGCTACTCTATCTCCTTTCCGCGATTACGACCCTGCGCCGGAGGCATTGAACCCGCCTCATTAATGGATGAACGACAGCTGGTGCAAACGATTTGCGCCTTCCGTCTGCTATCCCCGGAAGTTGAGCTTTCGCTCTCGACCCGCGAATCGCCCTGGTTCCGCGATCGGGTTATCCCGCTGGCAATCAATAACGTCAGCGCATTTTCAAAAACGCAGCCCGGCGGTTATGCCGATAACCATCCAGAGCTGGAGCAGTTCGCACCTCACGACGATCGCCGCCCGGAAGAGGTCGCCAGCGCGCTGGTAGCCAGCGGACTGCAGCCGGTCTGGAAGGATTGGGATAGCTGGCTGGGACGCGCTTCCCAGTCATCATGAAGAAGAATGTAACGTCTTAAAAGTTCTTCGTGCATGGCCGTAATAAGAGAAACGGGAGATTGTTGCCTGATTCCCGTTTCTCTATCCTGCCTTCGTCAGCAGTGGATGCTGTCCAGGGCGAATGATAGCTCTTCCTCATTTTCGCCCTGCTCCATCCTCTTTGCTACTCAGGTAATTCCATTAATATGGAATATTAATCAGTCTATATCACAACGTCAGCGTTATAATTACCGGAGATTTATCTGATTCGCTCAGCAGGCATGCTGGCTAAACCTGCGTCTTCATCCACGGTTTAACGCTTCTGGAACGATTTACGACTCATGGCTCGTCATAATAGAAAGCTCTCTTTCACCACGCCGATTTTGATTGGATTTGCGGGTATTTTACTCAGCTTCTTGCTTATCGCGGTGTTTGCCACGATGACGCAGCGGAAAGATTTTCTTGAGGACTATCACCATATTAACCGCAATTTCACCCACAATATGGCGACGAACTATACGGAAACGCTGCTGCGGGGAAATGACTTTATCCTCACCCGAGCCGCGACTTTCTTTGCACGTAATGATGAGCTGAATAATGCCGTTAACATCAATCCTGAAAAAGGTTTGATGCTGTTAATGCAGTTGCAGAACATGATGCAGACAGTGTCATCAATCTCGCTGGCAGACACAAACGGGCATTATTTGCGCGTTCCTGAAGTCCTCGAGACTGAAGATAGCCGGACCTTTGATGCCAAATCGCGCCCATGGTTTATCAAACAGGCGGAAGCCAGTACTTTCAGTCTCTATACCAGCCCCTATCTCGACTATTTCACCCATCATCCGACGATTACCCTCTATAAACCGATTATCTCTCCAGAAGGACGGCTAAAAGGGAGCCTCGCTTTTCATCTCGATCTCACATCAATGGGGTACGCATTACGACAAATGGTCGCTCCCGTTCAGGGTGAGTTTTTTGTCGTCCAGCGCGATGGTAAAGTCGTTCTCCATCCAGACCCTGGCGCTTTATTTAAACCCTACGTCAGCGACGCATTGATGGACAGAATGACCAGCGGCGAAGGCCAGCTTTATGATGCGGATAATGAAGTCTGGTACTACTACTACTCATTTACCAACCCAGACTGGTTTATCATTTATCGTGTCGCCAACTCAACGCTTATCAACTTAACACGCCATGAAACGGACATTGTCGCCTGGAGCTTTACCCTGGCCTCTATCGTTATTGTGCTGTTCGGACTGTACCTGCGCCATGCCTCGCGTACCGTGTTGATGAACATCATCAATGCCATTAAAACAGGGGATGTTCAACGCGCCCCACGCCTGGAAGCGATGCTCAGCAAAGCCATTGAGAGCAATAAGCAGCGCGAGCTCACCTACGTTCGCCAGGCGACCATCGATGCGCTTACTGGCTGTAAAAACCGTCGCGCCTTCGACAGCGATATCGCCGCGTTGATGAACGATCATCAGCCATTCGCCCTCGCGCTGGTTGATATCGATAATTTCAAATCAATAAACGACACCTGGGGCCATCTTAATGGTGATATCGTTTTACGCAACGTCGCTCGCGAAGGGTTACAGATCCTGCAACCGCTGCAGATTTCGCTTTACCGCTACGGCGGCGAAGAGTTTGCGGTGATATTTGCCGCTGGACATATCGATAACGCTCTAATGCTGCTGGAAAACTGGCGAGCAAGCGTCGCCCAGCGCTCCTGGCGTGAAGAGGGATTAACGGTGACCTTTAGCGCGGGCCTGGGCGAATGGAATATGGAGCCTCTGGAGCAACTGGTCGTAAGCGTTGATGAAGCGCTTTATAAAGCTAAACAGCAGGGCAAAAATCGTATCGTCCGCACTTAAGATATCCCTCATCGGTAAGCCCGCCTTGCCGGGTTTTACTGTTTTCAGTCATAAAACCGAAACCGGTTTCATTATTTTGTGATGACTTACACACAATCACCGTAAAGCGGTTGTCCCACCTCCCTGCCCGCGATAAAGATGGTACATCAAGGAACATAAGGGCCAAAAACTATGAAGAATATCGTTTTATGCTGTGCCGCGGGTATGTCCACGAGTATGCTGGTTCAACGTATGCAGGCAGCTGCACAACAGAAAGGTGTTGAAGTCTCCATCAAAGCCGTACCGGTCGCAGAGTTTAAAGATAATCTTGCTGCCGCCGATATTATCCTGCTCGGTCCTCAGGTTAAGTATGAACAAGCCAAACTACAGGCGCTGGCCGATCCGTTCGGTAAAAAAGTCGCCGTTATCGATATGATGGATTACGGCATGATGAAAGGCGATGCCGTGCTTGATAAAGCCCTGAAGTTGATGGAGTAAGAGATGGAAGATTTAGAAACGATCATCATGGAGCTGCTGGTTAATGCGGGTTCCGCGCGGAGTTCTGCTTTAACCGCTCTGCAGCTGGCGCGTAAAGGTGATTTTGCCGCAGCCGAACAGGCTATGGCGGAATCCCATGAGTTTGTAAAACATGCGCATAAAATTCAAACCCAGCTGATCGGTCTGGACGAAGGCAGCGGCAAGCTTCCAGTCAACCTGATTACCGTTCACTCTCAGGACCACCTGATGAACGCGATGGTCATTCAGGATCTGGCAACCGATATGATCGAGCTCTACCGCCGAATTCCACTGGCACAATAGCCTCGACGATTTAACAGGCGCCGGTAGCGGCGCCTGAATCCTGTTAAAGAAAACCGTACATCGCCGCAAATACCCAGCCAAAGACGCAAGAGACGCTGACGCCGATTAATCCTGGCAGAATAAAGCTATGGTTAATCACAAAGCGGCCGATATGCGTGGTACCTGAACGATCGAACTGAATCGCCGCCAGATCGCTTGGGTAGGTGGGCAGAATGTAATAGCCGTAGCAAGCGGGTGCGGAAGCGATAATATAGGCGGGATCGACGCCAATCGCCAACGCCACCGGAACAATCGCCGCCAGCGCTGCCGCCTGGGAGTTCACAAACTTCGATACCATCAGCAGTACGATGGCGTAGGCCCACGGATACTCTTTGACCATTTCCCCCAGCACGCCTTTAATTTCGGTCATATGCGCGCCGAACATAGTTTCCGCCATCCACGCGATCCCGTACACCGCGACGATAGCGATCATCCCCGAACGAAAAACCTCGTTTTTAGAAATCGATGCCGGATTGGTTTTGGTAATGATGATAATGAGCGCCCCGGAGAGCAGCATAAACATCTGGATCACCAGCACCATCGACAGCGGCTTGCCGTCGAATGCCGGGCGCAGTTCAGAGAAGGCACCGAGTAATGCAACAACCGCTATCGAGGTGAGAAAAATCCACATTGCAATCCAGTTGCTGGTTGGTAACTTCTTATCCAGCAAGGTAGCGGTATCGCCATAAACGTAGTGGTGGTTTTCCGGCACCGCAATAAAAGCCTGAAAGGCCTCGTCTTTATCGAGGTCTTTACCGCGAAACCAGCTAAAGATACCAATAGCCAGGATCCCTAGCAGCGTTGACGGAATCGTTATCGCCAGTAGATCGAGGAATTCAAGGTGTTTGCCGTTAAAAGTAAAATTACCGAGCATAGCCACCAGCGAGACGACTGCCACGGAAACAGGGCTGGCGATAATTCCCATCTGAGCGCCAATCGAACTCGCTGCCATCGGCCTTTCCGGCCGAATGTTATTTTTAATCGCAACATCGTAAATAATTGGCAGGATCGTATACACCACATGGCCGGTGCCGCAAAGAATCGTCAGTGTACAGGTGACGAATGGTGCCACTATCGAGACGTATTTAGGGTTGCGCCGCAGGAGTTTCTCAGCGATCTGCAGCATCACGTCTAAACCGCCGGAGGCCTGTAGCGTCGCCGAAGCGGCGACCACCGCGATAATCACCAGCATGACATCGACGGGAGGTTTTCCCGGCTGAAGATGAAAAACAAAGACTAAGATAACTAGCCCAATGCCGCCTAAAAGACCGAGCGCAATGCCGCCCTTTTTTGCACCATAGAATAGACAGATTAAGATAATGATGAGCTGTATAGAAAATTCCATGCATCCCCCGGAAGCTATCCATTAAATAACGACAATTCTCCCCGCGTTGTTTCTATTTGCTTACTCACCTCCTCCATTATCTTTTCGACAGGCACAACGATCCCCTTCAGTTGTGGTAAACCGAAAAGAAAGGGGAAAGTAATCAAATGATTATTTGAGTTTTTTGACTATATAGCGTTTGCAGCGCTCATTTTTTGATACGTGTAGAACTTCCGTCTTTCAATTGATGAGATCATTAATAAATAGCAAATTGATAATTTATTTGTATGTTTAGTTGCTAGTTAATTGCATCTATTGCGCTAATGAAATGTAAATAAAAATAGGCGAGAGAATAATGCTTGTAAGTTAGTAAATGCGATAGAGCGATTTTCTGAGCAGAAGGCCCAAGGCAATAAAAAAAGCCGGTCAGGAAACCCGACCGGCTTTTTTAGCGCTTAGCGAATCAACGATTAATCGTTGTCTGAACCGCCCAGACCCGCGTTCAGCAGTTCTGCCAGGTTAGCAGAAGCTTCTTCCACGCTGACCTGCGGTGCAGCAGGCAGTTCGCCCGCTGCGCGACGACGCATACGATCCTGGTGGTACGCATAACCGGTACCGGCAGGGATCAGACGACCCACGATAACGTTCTCTTTCAGGCCGCGCAGTTCATCGCGTTTACCCGCAACGGCTGCTTCGGTCAGGACACGTGTAGTCTCCTGGAACGATGCGGCTGAGATGAACGACTCGGTTGCCAGAGACGCTTTGGTGATACCCAGCAGATCGCGGGAGAACGTTGCGCCCACTTTGCCGTTCGCTTCCAGATCGCGGTTAGCAATCTTAACGCGAGAGTATTCAACCTGTTCACCTTCCAGGAAGTCGGAGCTACCGGCGCTTTCGATGGTCGCTTTACGCAGCATCTGACGAACGATAACTTCGATGTGTTTATCGTTAATCTTAACGCCCTGCAGACGGTATACGTCCTGAACTTCGTTAACGATGTAACGAGTCACAGCATGCACACCACGCAGACGCAGAATGTCGTGCGGCGCTTCCGGACCGTCGGAAACCACGTCACCACGTTCTACACGTTCACCTTCGAACACGTTGAGCTGACGCCATTTCGGAATCATCTCTTCGTACGGATCGCTACCGTCTACCGGGGTGATAACCAGACGACGCTTCCCTTTGGTTTCTTTACCGAAGGAAATGATGCCGCTAATTTCAGCCAGGATTGCCGGCTCTTTCGGACGACGTGCTTCGAACAGGTCCGCAACGCGCGGCAGACCACCGGTGATGTCCTTGGTACCGCCGGATTCCTGCGGTACACGCGCCAGAGTGTCACCGGAGCTGATCTGTACGCCATCTTCCAGTTGAACAATCGCTTTACCCGGCAGGAAGTACTGAGCAGGCATATCGGTGCCTGGGATCAGAACGTCATTGCCCTGAGCATCAACGATTTTCAGCGCCGGGCGCAGGTCTTTACCGCCTGTGGTACGCTCTGCCGAATCCAGAACCACCAGAGAAGACAGACCGGTCAGCTCGTCAGTCTGACGAGTAATGGTCTGGCCGTCGATCATGTCAGTGAAGCGGACGAAACCACTCACTTCGGTGATAACCGGCATGGTGTGCGGATCCCAGTTTGCTACGGTTTCGCCGCCGGCAACCTGTTCACCATCACCTTTAGCCATAACGGAGCCGTAAGGCACTTTATAGCTTTCTTTGGTACGACCGAATTCGTCGATCAGTTTCAGCTCGGTGTTACGAGAGGTGATAACCAGTTTACCGCTGGAGTTCACAACCGACTTCGCATTGCTCAGACGGATGCTACCTTTGTTTTTCACCTGGATGCTGGATTCAGCAGCCGCACGAGATGCCGCACCACCGATGTGGAACGTACGCATCGTCAGCTGTGTACCCGGCTCACCGATGGACTGTGCCGCGATAACGCCGATAGCTTCACCTTTGTTGATGATGTGGCCACGCGCCAGGTCACGACCGTAGCAGTGCGCACATACACCAAAGTCGGTGTCACAGGATACAACGGAACGCACTTTGACGGAGTCAACGGAGTTCTCTTCCAGCAGGTCACACCAATGCTCGTGCAGCAGCGTGTTGCGTGGAACCAGAATGTCCGCAGTACCCGGCTTCAGAACGTCTTCAGCAGTCACACGACCCAATACGCGATCGCGCAGCGGCTCTTTAACATCGCCACCCTCGATAACCGGGGTCATGGTGATACCTTCCAGGGTACCGCAGTCGTCTTCAGTGACAACCAGGTCCTGGGCAACGTCAACCAGACGACGAGTCAGGTAACCGGAGTTCGCTGTTTTCAGTGCGGTATCCGCCAGACCTTTACGCGCACCGTGCGTGGAGATGAAGTACTGGAGTACGTTCAGACCTTCACGGAAGTTCGCGGTAATCGGCGTTTCGATGATGGAGCCATCCGGCTTCGCCATCAGACCACGCATACCAGCAAGCTGACGAATCTGTGCAGCAGAACCACGCGCACCGGAGTCGGCCATCATGTAGATGCTGTTGAAGGAGACCTGCTGCTCTTCTTCGCCGTCACGGTTAATAACGGTTTCAGTTTGCAGGTTATCCATCATCGCCTTGGATACACGATCGTTCGCCGCAGCCCAGATATCGATAACTTTGTTATAGCGTTCGCCAGCGGTAACCAGACCGGACTGGAACTGCTCCTGAATCTCAGCAACTTCAGCTTCCGCCTCGCTGATGATTTCGTATTTTTTCTCCGGGATGACCATGTCATCGATACCAACGGATGCACCTGAACGCGCTGCATAAGCAAAGCCGGTGTACATCGTCTGGTCCGCAAAAATAACGGTCGGTTTCAGGCCCAGAATACGGTAACAGGTGTTCAGCATCTTGGAGATGGCTTTCTTACCCAGTGCCTGGTTCACGATGGTGAACGGCAGACCTTTAGGTACGATCATCCACAGAATGGCACGGCCAACGGTCGTGTCTTTCAGGCTGGTTTTCGCGACGAACTCGCCGTTTTCATCTTTTTCGTATTCAGTGATACGCACTTTAACGCGCGCATGCAGAGAGGCCAGGCCAGCGCGATAAATACGCTCAGCTTCTTTCGGGCCAGTCAGCACCATGCCTTCGCCTTTGGCGTTAACACAGTCACGGGTCATGTAGTACAGACCCAATACAACGTCCTGAGACGGAACGATGATTGGCTCGCCGTTCGCTGGAGACAGGATGTTGTTGGTAGACATCATCAGCGCACGCGCTTCAAGCTGGGCTTCCAGCGTCAGCGGTACGTGAACAGCCATCTGGTCACCATCGAAGTCGGCGTTATAGGCCGCACAAACCAGTGGGTGCAGCTGAATTGCTTTACCTTCGATCAGAACCGGTTCGAATGCCTGGATACCCAAACGGTGCAGTGTTGGTGCACGGTTCAGCAGTACCGGGTGTTCGCGGATAACTTCGTCCAGGATATCCCAAACGACAGCTTCTTCGCGTTCTACCATTTTCTTAGCGGCTTTGATGGTGGTGGCCAGGCCACGCAGTTCCAGCTTGCCATAGATGAATGGTTTGAACAGCTCCAGCGCCATTTTCTTCGGCAGACCGCACTGATGCAGACGCAGGTATGGACCTACGGTGATTACAGAACGACCGGAGTAGTCAACACGCTTACCGAGCAGGTTCTGACGGAAACGACCCTGTTTACCTTTGATCATATCGGCCAAAGATTTCAGAGGACGTTTGTTAGAACCGGTGATCGCACGACCGCGACGACCGTTATCCAGCAGGGCATCGACCGCTTCCTGCAGCATACGTTTTTCGTTGCGTACGATGATGTCCGGCGCAGCCAGATCCAGCAGACGTTTCAGACGGTTGTTACGGTTAATGACGCGACGATACAGATCGTTCAGGTCAGAAGTCGCAAAACGACCGCCATCCAGCGGAACCAGCGGACGCAGATCTGGCGGCAGAACCGGCAGAACGGTCAGGATCATCCACTCCGGCTTGTTGCCAGACTGAACGAAAGCTTCCAGCAGTTTGATACGCTTGGTCAGCTTTTTACGCTTGGTTTCGGAGTTGGTTTCGTTCAGCTCTTCACGCAGAGTTTCACACTCTTGCTCCAGATCCATGCTCTTCAGCAGGGCCTGGATAGCTTCCGCACCCATCTTCGCGTCAAATTCGTCACCGAACTCTTCCAGAGCATCCAGATACTGTTCTTCAGTCAGGATCTGCTGGCGCTCCAGGTTGGTCATACCGCCTTCGATAACCACATAGGATTCAAAGTACAGTACGCGTTCGATATCGCGCAGCGGCATATCCAGCAGCAGGCCGATACGGGACGGCAGAGATTTCAGGAACCAGATGTGAGCGGTCGGAGACGCCAGCTCGATGTGGCCCATACGCTCACGGCGCACTTTAGTCTGGGTCACTTCAACGCCGCACTTCTCACAGATCACACCGCGGTGTTTCAGGCGCTTGTACTTACCGCACAGGCACTCATAGTCTTTTACTGGCCCGAAAATACGCGCACAGAAAAGGCCGTCACGCTCAGGCTTGAACGTACGGTAGTTAATGGTTTCCGGCTTTTTAACTTCACCAAAAGACCATGAACGGATCATGTCTGGCGATGCCAGAGCAATTTTGATCGCATCAAACTCTTCGGTTTTAGTTTGCGCTTTCAGAAACTTTAATAAGTCTTTCACGGATTTGCTCCCGTCGGAGTTAGCACAATCTGGCACCGGGTCTTACCCCGGCACCAGTGACCTGTTTGAGCGAGAGTTACTCGTCTTCCAGTTCGATGTTGATGCCCAGCGAGCGAATCTCTTTCAACAGTACGTTGAAGGATTCCGGCATGCCCGGTTCCATCTGATGGTTGCCGTCCACGATGTTCTTATACATCTTAGTACGGCCGTTTACGTCATCAGACTTAACGGTGAGCATTTCCTGCAGGGTGTATGCTGCGCCATATGCTTCCAGCGCCCACACTTCCATCTCCCCGAAGCGCTGACCACCGAACTGCGCCTTACCACCCAGCGGCTGCTGAGTAACCAGGCTGTAAGAACCGGTAGAACGCGCATGCATTTTGTCATCAACCAGGTGGTTCAGTTTCAGCATGTACATGTAGCCAACGGTAACCTGGCGCTCGAATTGCTCACCGGTACGACCGTCGAACAACGTGATCTGACCGGAAGTCGGCAGGCCACCCAGCTGTAACAGTTCCTTGATTTCAGACTCTTTCGCACCGTCGAAGACCGGCGTTGCGATCGGCATACCTTTTTTCAGGTTTTCAGCGAGACGCATAACTTCTTCGTCAGTGAAGGTATTCAGATCAACCTTCTGACGAACGTCGGTACCCAGATCGTAGGCACGCTGGATGAACTCGCGCAGTTTGGCGACTTCCTGCTGCTGTTTCAGCATGGCGTTGATTTTCTCGCCAATACCTTTTGCAGCCATACCCAGGTGCGTTTCCAGGATCTGACCGATGTTCATACGAGACGGTACGCCCAGCGGGTTCAGTACGATGTCGACCGGCGTACCGTTTTCATCGTAAGGCATATCTTCGATCGGGTTGATCTTAGAGATAACACCCTTGTTACCGTGACGACCTGCCATTTTGTCACCTGGCTGAATCTGACGTTTAACGGCCAGATACACTTTAACAATCTTCAGCACGCCCGGTGCCAGATCGTCGCCCTGAGTGATTTTGCGGCGTTTCGCTTCGAGTTTTTTCTCGAACTCGTGTTTCAGTTCGTCATACTGCTCAGCCAGCTGTTCCAGCTGATTTTGTTTCTCTTCGTCGGTCAGGCCGAGCTCCAGCCAGCGATCGCGCGGCAGTTTGTCGAGCTTCTCAGCTTCGATACCGCCGGAGACCAGCACCGCGTAGATACGACCAAACAGGCCAGCTTCGAGGATCTGCAGTTCTTCAGACAGGTCTTTCTTAGCCTGTTTAAGCTGCATCTCTTCGATTTCCAGCGCACGTTTGTCTTTTTCTACGCCATCACGGGTAAAGACCTGAACGTCGATAATGGTACCGGAGACACCGTTTGGCACGCGCAGAGAAGAGTCTTTAACGTCAGACGCTTTCTCACCGAAGATCGCACGCAGCAGTTTCTCTTCCGGCGTCAGCTGGGTTTCACCTTTCGGCGTTACCTTACCAACCAGAATGTCGCCACCGGTCACTTCCGCACCGATATAAACGATACCGGATTCATCCAGTTTAGAGAGCGCAGCTTCACCCACGTTCGGGATGTCAGCGGTGATCTCTTCCGGCCCCAGCTTGGTGTCACGGGACACACATGCCAGTTCCTGAATATGGATGGTAGTAAAACGGTCTTCCTGGACAACACGCTCGGAAACGAGGATGGAGTCTTCGAAGTTGTAACCGTTCCACGGCATGAACGCTACGCGCATGTTCTGACCGAGCGCCAGTTCACCGAGGTCGGTAGACGGGCCGTCAGCCAGCACGTCGCCACGCTCAATCGGCTCACCCAGGGACACGCAAGGCATCTGGTTGATGCAGGTGTTCTGGTTAGAGCGGGTGTACTTGGTCAGGTTGTAGATGTCGATACCTGCTTCACCCGGGTACATCTCGTCTTCGTTAACTTTGATAACGATACGGGAAGCATCCACATACTGAACGGTACCGCCACGTTTAGCCACTGCAGTAACACCGGAGTCAACGGCAACAGCACGTTCCATACCGGTACCAACCAACGGCTTATCAGCGCGCAGAGTCGGAACCGCCTGACGTTGCATGTTCGCACCCATCAATGCACGGTTGGCGTCATCGTGTTCCAGGAACGGGATCAGGGACGCACCGACGGATACCACCTGCTGGGTGGATACGTCCATGTAGTCAACCTGGTCGCGGCTGAACAAGCTGGATTCGCCTTTACTACGGCAGGTAACCAGATCTTCTACAAAGTGGCCTTCGTCATCCAGGTTGGAGTTCGCCTGAGCGATAACGTAGTTGCCTTCTTCGATAGCAGACAGGTAATGAATTTCGTCGGTCACAACGCCGTCGGTGACTTTACGATACGGAGTCTCAAGGAAGCCGTATTCGTTAGTCTGTGCGTACACGGACAGGGAGTTGATCAGACCGATGTTCGGACCTTCAGGCGTTTCGATTGGACATACGCGACCGTAGTGAGTCGGGTGTACGTCTCGAACCTCAAAGCCTGCGCGTTCACGAGTCAGACCGCCTGGGCCGAGTGCGGAGATACGACGCTTGTGCGTAATCTCAGACAGCGGGTTGTTCTGGTCCATAAACTGAGATAGCTGGCTGGAACCAAAGAACTCTTTCACTGCAGCGGAGATCGGTTTGGCGTTAATCATATCCTGAGGCATCAGGGTATCCAGATCGCCCAGAGACAGACGCTCTTTCACCGCACGCTCTACACGTACCAGGCCAACGCGGAACTGGTTTTCCGCCATTTCGCCTACTGAACGGATACGACGGTTACCGAGGTGGTCGATATCATCGACTTCGCCTTTACCGTTACGGATATCGATGAGCTTCTTCATCACTTCGATGATGTCTTCTTTGCTCAGGATACCGGAACCTTCGATTTCGTCGCGCAGCAGAGAACGGTTGAACTTCATACGACCAACCGCAGACAGATCGTAGCGGTCTTCGGAGAAGAACAGGTTCTCGAACAGGCTTTCAGCAGCTTCACGAGTCGGCGGCTCACCAGGACGCATCATGCGGTAGATTTCTACCAGCGCGCTCAGACGATCGTTGGTCGGGTCGACGCGTACAGTCTCAGACATATACGGACCGTGGTCCAGATCGTTGGTGAACAGCGTTTCGATACGCTTATGCCCAGACTGGCTCAGCTTAGCCAGCAGATCCAGGCTCAGCTCCATGTTCGCAGAGCAGATCAGCTCGCCAGTGGATTCGTCAATGTAGTCTTTAGAAGCGACTTTGCCAGCAATGTACTCAACCGGAACTTCGATATGTTTGATATCGTCTTTTTCCAGCTGGCGAATGTGACGCGCAGTAATGCGGCGCCCTTTCTCAACGTACACTTTACCGTTCGCTTCGATGTCGAAGGAGGCGGTTTCGCCACGCAGACGCTCCGGCACCAGTTCCATCTGCAGCTTGTTATCGCGAATTTCAAAGACCACTTTTTCGAAGAACAGATCAAGGATCTGCTCAGTGGTATAGTTCAGCGCGCGCAGAATGATAGTCGCCGGCAGCTTACGACGACGGTCGATACGGACAAACAGGTTGTCTTTCGGGTCGAATTCGAAGTCCAGCCAGGAGCCACGGTAAGGGATAATACGTGCGTTATACAGCACTTTACCGGAAGAGTGGGTCTTACCTTTGTCACTGTCAAAGAAGACGCCCGGGCTACGGTGCAGCTGAGAAACGATAACACGCTCGGTACCGTTGATAACAAAGGTACCGTTGTCGGTCATGAGCGGGATTTCGCCCATGTAGACTTCTTGTTCTTTAATGTCTTTAACGGTGCCTTCCGGCGCTTCGCGCTCGTAGATCACCAGACGCAGTTTTACGCGCAGCGGTGCCGAATAGGTCACGCCACGGATTTGACATTCTTTAACGTCAAAAACCGGCTCGCCCAGACGGTAGCTGACATACTGCAGCTCGGAGTTACCGCTGTAGCTCTTAATCGGGAATACGGAACGGAAAGCTGCTTCCAGACCATACTGTCCTTCAGGATCTTGCTCGATAAACTTCTGAAACGAGTCAAGCTGGATAGAAAGGAGATAAGGCACATCCAGAACTTGTGGACGTTTACCAAAATCCTTACGAATACGTTTTTTCTCGGTATAGGAGTAAACCATAGGGTTCCTCAGCTCGCTGACAAGTCGACCCATCTGCCCACATCAGGCAGTTTTTTATGCAACACTATTTTGTTGACCGGAAAATGGAACACTTTCCGCAATACCTGTTTCTATCACGCTTAAACCATTTCATTGCGATTTACACAGCTCAGGAACCCTAACCTGTCGCAGTATATTAAGTCGTCTATAGAAACAAGCATTGTCAGGACAACCAGCAGTCAAACAGTGTGAAATGCTACTGGCGCCTTACAGCGCAAAAAGGCTGGTGACTAAAAAGTCACCAGCCATCAGCCTGATTTCTCAGGCTGCAACCGGAAAGGTTGGCTTATTTAACTTCAACTTCAGCGCCAGCTTCTTCCAGAGATTTTTTCAGTGCTTCAGCGTCATCTTTGCTCACGCCTTCTTTCAGAGCGGCCGGAGCAGATTCTACCAGGTCTTTAGCTTCTTTCAGACCCAGGCCAGTTGCGCCACGTACTGCTTTGATAACGGCAACTTTGTTCGCGCCGATACCTTTCAGAATTACGTCGAATTCAGTTTTTTCTTCAGCAGCTTCAACCGGGCCAGCAGCTACAGCTACAGCAGCAGCAGCGGAAACACCGAATTTTTCTTCCATTGCAGAGATCAGCTCAACAACGTCCATTACGGACATAGCGGATACTGCTTCAATGATTTGATCTTTAGTGATAGACATTTAAATTGTTCCTGAATATCAGAATAAGTTTATACGTAAGCAGATGCTTTACAAAGATAACTGCGATTAAGCAGCTTCTTTCGCATCGCGTACAGCAGCCAGAGTACGAACCAGTTTGCCAGCCGAAGCTTCTTTCATGGTTGCCATCAGGCGTGCAATTGCTTCTTCGTAAGTCGGCAGAGTTGCCAGGCGGTCGATTTGCGACGCCGGGATCAGCTCACCTTCAAAGGCAGCGGCTTTGACCTCAAATTTTGCATTCGCTTTCGCGAACTCTTTGAACAGACGAGCAGCAGCGCCCGGGTGTTCCATAGAGTATGCAATCAGGGTCGGACCAACAAACGTGTCTTTCAGGCACTCGAACGGAGTACCTTCAACGACGCGGCGCAGCAGGGTGTTACGAACAACACGCATGTAAACGCCAGCTTCACGACCTGCTTTACGCAGTTCAGTCATTTTATCTACAGTTACGCCACGGGAATCCGCAACTACTGCAGACAGCGCGCCTTTGGCTACTTCGCTGACTTCAGCAACAATCGCTTGTTTGTCTTGAAGATTTAAAGCCATTAGCTTTGCTCCTGGATGTTTGCCAGAGCTCATGCTCTGGAACTCACTTCACTCAACTCAAAGAGAAGAGCGTCTAAATACGGTGAGCAGAAACAAGCCAGAGTATCCAAAAATAATCTTAGCGTTCTGTCACCGTCTACGCAGGGGATTAAGTTTCTGACGAAACACCTGCGGTCTTCGACGGAGGCCTGGATAGGCCAGGCTCCAACGAACAAATCTTGTCTATGACTTTGTCCTTCGAACTGCTGCTGCGTTGCCGCAATTCAAATGACTCGCATAGCGTCTGTATCTTTCAACAGAATCGTGGGGGTAGAATTGTAGACAAATCCACCGCCCACGTAAAGCTAATCTTAGTTCGCAGAAGCGCTCAGACCAGCCTGATCAACGGCAACGCCAGCACCCATGGTGGTGGAGATGCTGATTTTCTTGATGTACACGCCTTTAGCCTGAGTCGGTTTGGCTTTTTTCAGCGCAATCAGCAGAGCTTCAAGGTTTTCTTTCAGTTTATCAGCGTCAAAATCCACTTTACCGATGGTGGTGTGAATGATGCCGTTTTTGTCGTTACGGTAACGAACCTGACCTGCTTTAGCGTTCTTAACCGCTTCAGCAACGTTCGGAGTTACGGTACCAACTTTCGGGTTTGGCATCAGGCCGCGCGGGCCCAGAACCTGGCCCAGCTGGCCAACAACGCGCATTGCATCCGGGGAGGCAATAACAACGTCAAAGTTCATTTCGCCTTTTTTGATCTGGTCAGCCAGATCTTCCATACCTACCAGCTCTGCGCCAGCAGCTTTAGCTGCTTCGGCGTTCGGGCCCTGGGCAAATACGGCTACGCGAACTGAACGGCCAGTACCGTGCGGCAGTACAGTTGCGCCACGGACGTTCTGGTCAGATTTACGAGCGTCGATGCCGAGGTTAACGGCAACATCAACGCTTTCAACGAACTTAGCGGTAGCCAGTTCTTTCAGCAGAGTGATGGCTTCATTGATGTCGTACTGTTTAGTCGCATCAACTTTGTCACGAATCACGGACATGCGCTTGGTCAGTTTAGCCATTTCTTAGTCCTCCACTACCAGGCCCATGGAACGTGCAGTACCTTCAATGGAGCGAGTCATCGCTTCAATGTCGGAACCAGTCATGTCGGCAGCTTTGGTCTGCGCGATTTCCTGCAGCTGAGCGCGGGAAATTTTACCAACTTTGTCTTTGTTCGGCTTACCGGAACCAGACTTAATACCAGCCGCTTTTTTCAGCAGAACTGCTGCCGGCGGGGTTTTGGTAACGAAAGTGAAAGAACGGTCAGCGTAAACGGTAATAACAACCGGAATTGGCAGACCTTTTTCCAGGGATTCAGTTTTTGCGTTGAACGCTTTGCAGAATTCCATGATGTTCACACCTTGCTGACCCAGTGCTGGACCAACCGGCGGACTCGGGTTTGCCATACCAGCTGCAACCTGCAGCTTGACGTAGGCTTGTACTTTCTTAGCCATTTAAATTTCCTCGTTTGGGTGTAGCGCCTTCAAAAGGCTCCCCGTGATAAATATCGCTTTACAGGCACAAGGCCCATAAAAACAAAAGGCGCGAAATTGTATGTCAATTTCGCGCCTCATGCAACGATTAAAGCGTTGCTTTTTTGATCGGCCGTTAGGCTTTTTCTACCTGAGCAAAGTCCAGCTCAACCGGAGTTGCGCGGCCAAAGATAGAAACAGAGACTTTCAGGCGAGACTTCTCGTAGTCAACTTCTTCAACCACGCCGTTAAAGTCTGCAAACGGACCATCGCTAACACGTACCATTTCACCCGGTTCAAACAGCGTTTTCGGCCGTGGTTTATCGCCGACCTGCTGCAGACGGTTCATGATCGCGTCCACTTCTTTATCGCTGATTGGAGCCGGACGGTCAGAAGTACCGCCGATGAAACCCATCACGCGTGGTACGCTGCGCACCAGGTGCCAGCTCGCGTCGTTCATCACCATCTGGACCAGAACGTAGCCAGGGAAGAATTTGCGCTCGCTTTTACGGCGCTGACCACCACGGATTTCGACCACTTCTTCGGTCGGAACCATGACTTCGCCAAACAACTCTTCCATATTGTGTAACTTGATATGTTCACGCAACGAGGTAGCTACGCGACCTTCAAAACCGGAAAACGCCTGAACGACGTACCAGCGCTTTTTAGGAGCTTCAGACATCTCAGAACCTCAGGCCAGTGATAAAGGATACCAGGCGAACCAGAATACCATCCAGTCCCCATAGGATCAGCGACATTACAGCAGTCACTGCGGCAACAATCAGCGTAGTGTGCAGCGTTTCCTGGCGAGTAGGCCAAATAACCTTACGCACTTCAGTTCTCGCTTCACGAGCGAAAGCGACTGTAGCCTTACCTTTCGTAGTTAACAGCGCGACACCACCTGCTGCAGCGATCAGAATAACGACTGCCAGCGCACGCACTGCCAGCATAATGTCACGATAAAGGAAGTTGCCGACGATGGCCACAACCAGCAGCACGACAACGATCGTCCACTTCATCGCTTCGAGGCCGCGCCCGCTCCCTTGAGCTTCGGTATTCGCACTCATAAACCAACCTGTCACAAGAATTCAGACAACTATCTTCACCCCGCATGGATTGCGAGGCGACCAAACCGAAATGCTCTGTTGCGTTTCGGACTCAACGCCCTCTTCAGAGCCTGTCTCAGCAATGATTATGACTCAAAAAATCACTGATGAGCCAGGTTCTGGTGTGAAAGCGTGCAAAAAGGGCATCAAATGATGCCCTTTTATTGCGCATTGCGTCAAATGTTATCAGCAATTAGCCGAGAACTTTAGCAACCACGCCCGCGCCAACGGTACGGCCGCCTTCACGGATTGCAAAACGCAGACCGTCGTCCATCGCGATCGGGTGGATCAGGGTAACAACCATTTTGATGTTGTCGCCCGGCATGACCATCTCTACGCCTTCCGGCAGTTCGATGGTGCCAGTCACGTCAGTGGTACGGAAGTAGAACTGCGGACGGTAGCCTTTGAAGAACGGAGTATGACGGCCGCCTTCATCTTTGGACAGAATGTACACTTCAGATTCGAACTTGGTGTGCGGCTTGATTGAGCCCGGCTTAGCCAGAACCTGACCACGTTCGATTTCTTCACGTTTGATACCACGCAGCAGAACACCAACGTTCTCACCAGCACGGCCTTCGTCCAGCAGTTTGCGGAACATTTCAACGCCGGTACAGGTAGACTTAGCAGTCTCTTTGATACCAACGATTTCAACTTCTTCACCAACTTTGATGATACCGCGCTCTACACGACCGGTAACAACGGTACCACGACCGGAGATGGAGAATACGTCTTCGATCGGCAGCAGGAACGGCTTGTCAATCGCACGCTCTGGTTCCGGAATGTAAGAATCCAGGTAGCCAGCCAGTTCGATGATTTTCGCTTCCCAGTCTGCGTCGCCTTCCAGCGCTTTCAGAGCGGAACCACGAACGATCGGAGTGTCGTCGCCCGGGAAATCGTACTGAGACAGAAGTTCACGAACTTCCATTTCAACCAGTTCCAGCAGCTCTTCGTCATCAACCATGTCGCATTTGTTCAGGAACACGATGATGTACGGAACGCCTACCTGACGGCCCAGCAGGATGTGCTCACGGGTCTGCGGCATCGGGCCGTCAGTCGCAGCAACAACCAGGATCGCGCCGTCCATCTGCGCAGCACCGGTGATCATGTTTTTAACATAGTCGGCGTGGCCCGGGCAGTCTACGTGCGCGTAGTGGCGAGTCGGGGTGTCATATTCAACGTGAGAAGTGTTGATGGTGATACCACGAGCTTTTTCTTCCGGCGCGTTATCGATCTGGTCGAATGCGCGAGCAGAACCACCGTAGGTTTTAGCCAGAACGGTAGTGATTGCAGCGGTCAGCGTTGTTTTACCATGGTCAACGTGGCCGATAGTACCGACGTTAACGTGCGGTTTTGTACGTTCAAACTTTTCTTTAGACATCGATTGTCCCTCTAAGACACGGATAAATCGGTGATATCACCACATCAACCGGGCAACATGCCCGACTTGTTGAATGCAATAAAAGAGAGAAACAGGGGAGGAGAGATAAAGAAGTGGTGCTGATACCCAGAGTCGAACTGGGGACCTCACCCTTACCAAGGGTGCGCTCTACCAACTGAGCCATATCAGCACGTTTGGAGCGGGCAGCGGGAATCGAACCCGCATCATCAGCTTGGAAGGCTGAGGTAATAGCCATTATACGATGCCCGCATCCTGAAACTCGGCTACCCAGTTCTTTCTATAACAAAAAAAAGAGAAGAATCTCTTTTTCTGTTTGAGCTGACTAGTTTAACCAATCAACTCTGGCTTCGCAAAGCGTTGCCGAAAGATGGTGGTGGGGGAAGGATTCGAACCTTCGAAGTCGATGACGGCAGATTTACAGTCTGCTCCCTTTGGCCGCTCGGGAACCCCACCAGGCACTTGATGGTGCCGACTACCGGAATCGAACTGGTGACCTACTGATTACAAGTCAGTTGCTCTACCTACTGAGCTAAGTCGGCATCAAGTAGCGCGCATTCTAGGGAGACCTGCGAGTTCATGCAACTAAAAAATTGCATAAAATGTTCTATCGCTCACATTTTGTGCTCAAACAAGAAAAAACGGTGTAATTTCAAACAATGCAGAACAAAAACGCACCAATCTCCTCTCAAAAACAACCAATGAAGAGAGAGAAACATGAAGTCGTACTGCCAGAACAAAGTTTGTGTCGCGACGACCCACGATCTCCTTCAGTGAATAACCCTAATACTTCTACAGAATGCTTTATATGCCAATGCCAACTGATTCATCTCTGTGATGTTGCTATTAGAAAGCATCATCCAATAAGTTTTTTTCTTATTATTCCGCGCAATCTGGTGTTACCCTCCTGCCCATTGTCCTGATTAACTCGTGTGAAGCACCCCGCCTTCATGTAATTCGGCGACTGCAAGAACATGCTTATGAGCCAAAAAGAGCAAACGTTAATGACACCGTATCTACAATTTAACCGCAACCAATGGGCTGCACTCCGTGATTCTGTTCCAATGACGCTAACTGAGGACGAAATCACGCGGTTAAAAGGCATCAACGAAGATCTTTCCCTGGAAGAAGTTGCGGAGATCTATTTGCCGCTGTCGCGTTTGCTCAATTTCTATATCAGCTCTAATTTGCGCCGTCAGGCCGTGCTGGAGCAATTCCTTGGCACCAATGGTCAACGTATTCCTTATATCATCAGTATTGCTGGTAGCGTCGCTGTCGGTAAAAGCACCACCGCACGCGTACTGCAGGCCCTGCTCAGCCGCTGGCCTGAACATCGGCACGTCGAGTTGATCACGACTGACGGTTTTCTGCACCCTAATGCGGTGTTAAAAGAACGCGGCCTGATGAAGAAAAAGGGATTTCCGCAGTCTTACGATATGCATCGCTTGGTTAAATTTGTCTCGGATCTAAAATCAGGTGTTCCAAATGCCACCGCGCCGGTCTATTCACATCTGATTTATGATGTTATTCCTGATGGGGATAAAACTGTTGCTCAGCCTGATATTTTAATTCTTGAGGGATTAAACGTTCTACAAAGTGGGATGGATTATCCACACGACCCTCATCATGTATTTGTTTCAGATTTTGTTGATTTTTCTATTTATGTTGATGCACCAGAAGAGTTACTCAAAACCTGGTATATCAATCGTTTTCTGAAATTTCGTGAAGGGGCATTTACCGACCCGGATTCTTATTTTCACAATTATGCAAAGCTTTCCAAAGATGAGGCTGTCAATATTGCCACGTCGCTATGGAATGAGATTAACCTTTTAAATTTAAAGGAAAATATCTTACCCACGCGTGAGCGAGCCAGCCTTATCATGACGAAAAGTGCAAATCACTCGGTCAATCAGGTTCGGTTACGGAAATAATAAAGGGAGCATTAGCTCCCTCTTTTCATTCAGCGCTGCGCAATGAGATTTCACCACCAATCCAGGGTTTTATCACCCCATCCTGCTCCAGTAATAATGCTCCCTGAGCATCAATGCCGCGAGAAATACCAAAGATTTCTTTATCACCAATAATAAGTTTAACTGGACGATTAATAAAGTTATCTAACCTTTCCCAGCGGCTCAGATAGGGTGCTAAACCTTCATGCTCAAAAAGCTGAAAACCCGCGCGCAACTCTTTAATCAGGCAAGCCGCTAACCTATTACGATCGATAGAGATCCCGGCTTCCTGCAGGCTGATCCAGCCCTGATTGACAACATCAGACTCTACGCGGCGCATCATCAAATTAATACCTGCGCCGCTGACTATCTGTGCAGCATCGCCTGTTTTACCCGTCAGCTCCACCAGGATCCCAGACAGTTTCCGATCCTGCAAATAGAGGTCATTCGGCCATTTAACCCGTACTTTATCCGCCCCCAGGCTTTGAAGTACCTCGGCAATCACAATCCCGATGACCAGGCTCAAGCCAATGGCGGCAGCGGGTCCTTGCTCCAGTCGCCAATACATAGAAAGATAAAGATTAGAGCCAAACGGTGAGAACCACTTGCGTCCCCGGCGACCGCGGCCGGCCTGCTGATACTCAGCCACGCAGGCATCGCCTGATTGCAGTTCGCTGAGCCTGTCCAGAAGATACTGGTTCGTAGAATCAATGACCGGCAACACCGTTACCCGACCATGTTCAATCTGTTTGGATATCAGCGCTTCATCCAGCAGCTGTATAGGTTCTGGCAGACTGTAGCCTTTACCCGGGACGGTAAAGACATCAACTCCCCAGTCACGTAAAGTTTGAATATGTTTGTTGATTGCAGCCCGGCTCATCCCTAACCGCTCACCAAGTTGTTCACCCGAATGAAATTCAGCGTCGGCCAATATGGATATCAGCTTCAGAGGTATGGTGTAGTCTTTCATGCAATTGCCTCCTCGGCATTAACTTCACCCGTTTCGCCAATAAAGCGCACTTCCGGCTGCAGCCAAATATTAAACTTCTCGCCGACCTGTTGACGTACGTAGTGGGCTAGCTTAACCACGTCTTCACTGGTTGCTTGATTATGGTTAATTAATACTAAAGCCTGCTGGCTATGTACCGCTGCGCCACCAATAACTTTGCCTTTAAGCTGGCATTGATCGATGAGCCATCCGGCAGCAAGCTTCATACTGCCATCAGGCTGCGGGTAATGTGGGATATTCGGATAGGTCGCCAGTAGCTGGCATGCCTTTTCTGCGCTAATAACCGGATTCTTAAAGAAGCTCCCTGCATTTCCATTCACTTTTGGATCGGGAAGCTTAGTCATGCGCATATGGCATACGGCATCAAATACCTGCTGTGGGGTAACGGTCTGTGGATCAAACCGGGTTAAGTCGCCATAGGTCAAAACGGGTTGCCACTCTTTTGGCAACGTTAAACCAACGGCCACAATGGCATAGCGGCCCTGGTACTCATGCTTAAAAATGCTATCCCGATAGCCAAAGCGACATTCTGCGGCGGAAAGGCGCTGCTTCAGACCTGTCGCCAGCTCAATACAATCGACGTACTGACAAACCTTCTGTAATTCAATGCCGTAAGCGCCAATATTCTGAATTGGCGAGGAGCCGGCGCATCCAGGGATCAACGCAAGATTTTCCAGACCCGGCATTTTGTTATTCAGCGCAAATTGTACCAACTGATGCCAGTTCTCTCCTGCGCCAACATGCAAATGCCAGGCATCAGGTGTTTCACTCACTTCAATGCCCATAATACGGTTGATAATGACCGTACCGGAATAATCCTTCAGGAACAAAACGTTGCTTCCTTCACCAAGGATCAAGGTTGGCTGGCGCTCTGCAACGGCACCTTGCCAGGCATCCAACAGTTGTTTTTCAGTTTCGGCACGTACAATCGCTTTGGCAAAACGTTCAATACCAAAGGTATTCCAGGGTTTGAGGGAGTGGTTCATAGTGGCTTCCTGATGCAAAATCCGCATTAGTTTACCGTATATAGCGAGGGAAGGCTTGTTTGATTCTGGATGCAGAAGAAGGGGGAGAGTCGAATGAAAGCGCATGAGGCTTCACCTGGCTATCGATGAGGTCATGTGACAAAAACGCAAAAAGCCCATCCGTCAGGATGGGCTCTTCACTTGATTGATGCCTGGCAGTTCCCTACTCTCACATGGGGAGACCCCACACTACCATCGGCGCTACGGCGTTTCACTTCTGAGTTCGGCATGGGGTCAGGTGGGACCACCGCGCTAC
>NZ_CABGGS010000014.1 GCF_902158555.1 Klebsiella spallanzanii
CTCGTCACCCGAGAGCAAGCTCTCTGTGCTACCGTTCGACTTGCATGTGTTAGGCCTGCCGCCAGCGTTCAATCTGAGCCATGATCAAACTCTTCAATTTAAGTTTGATGCTCGTAGAATTAAACTTCGTAATGAATTACGTGTTCACTCTTTGAGACTTGGTATTCATTTTTCGTCCTAGGACGTTAAGAACCCATGTCACTTTGAGTGCCCACACAGATTGTCTGATAAATTGTTAAAGAGCAGTTGCGACGCGCTTTAGCGCTCTGTCGCGAGGTGGCGTATATTACGCTTTCCTCTTTCAGAGTCAACCGTTTATTTTCAGGTTTTTCTCTTCAACCAACCGGCTGTTTGTGTGAAGTGATTCACATCTGCCGTGTCAGTGGGAGCGCATTATAGGGATCCCATTTTTTTGCACAAGCCTTTTTTCGATCTTTTTTTTCATATGATGTTTTTTCAGCCTTTTCGCGGTGTTCTTGCCCAATTCGCTCAATTTTACCACAATAAAGGCTTGCAGACGGCAATAAAAGCAACCAAAGTCTCTGCTCTCCCTTGGTTTATTGAGGTAACCATGACCACTAAATTGCGTCGTTATAAAGATTTATTCCCGAAAACAGGCCAACACGTGATGATCGACGCCAGTAGCGTGGTAATCGGTGATGTCAGAATCGCTGATGATGTGAGCATCTGGCCACTTGTCGCGATTCGCGGTGATGTGAATCATGTTGAAATAGGTGCCCGTACTAACGTTCAAGACGGTAGCGTCTTACATGTCACCCATAAGTCTCCATCTAATCCACAGGGGAACCCACTTATTATTGGTGATGACGTTACCATTGGCCATAAAGTGATGTTGCACGGCTGCACCATCGGTAACCGGGTACTGGTTGGTATGGGATCGATTCTGCTGGATGGCGTCATTGTGGAAGAAGACGTCATGATCGGAGCGGGGAGCCTGGTCCCACCAAACAAACGCCTGGAAAGCGGTCATCTTTACTTTGGCAATCCGGTTAAACAAATACGCCCCCTCACGGAGGCAGAAATCGCAGGCTTAAAGTATTCAGCAAATAACTATGTAAGATGGAAAAATGATTATCTGACTCAGGATAACCAAACCCATCCTTGAGCATCTTCCTGCTGGTCGCTAATTAATTCGTGGGCTTCTTCTTCCAGGTCCCAACGGTTCTCACGAAATGCGGCCAGCCACTGAGCAGGCTCTTCACCGCCAAAACGCTGCTGAAGTACCGCCATCGTTAAAGCGCAGGTTAACTGCATGCCATTAACCAACGCTGGAAAAGCAATGCATTGGCGCTCTTCATCCCATATTTCCCTGTCAGGGAACTGAATGGCCTGGTTCATGCATTTAATTCCTTATGCAAAGCCTGAATTACCGGGGCAATTTCCGGCAGAATGCCGTGCCAAAGCAGCACCGCATGGGCAGCTTGCGCCACCAGCATTCCCAACCCATCAGCGCATTGTTTCGCACCATGTTGCTGGCACCAACCTAAAAAAGGCGTACAACCTTTCTGGTAAAACATGTCGTAACAATAGACGTGGGGGCTAATCAGAGTTACAGGGATCGCAGGCACTTCGCCGTCAATACCACTAGATGTAGCATTAATGATGAGATCGAATTCCTGATCGCCTAATGCTTCTATATCCAAAGCGCGAACGCTGCCAGTATGAGCAAAAAGCGTAGCCAGTTCATGCGCGCGAGAAAAGGTACGATTAACAATCGTAACGGCACAATCCAGTGATAAAAGGGGAAGCAATACGCCACGTGAGGCCCCACCAGCGCCGATAAGCAATACACGGAATCCAGGTTTAATAAAACCAAGCCGTTCTAAATCACTTAATAACCCGATGCCATCAGTATTGTCCCCAAGCAGGCGACCATCCTCCAGCCGTTTAAGCGTATTCACTGCACCGGCTAGCGCTGCGCGTTCAGTTAACTCATCAGCTCGCGCGAAGGCTTCTTCTTTAAATGGAACGGTGACATTAGCCCCCTTACCTCCCCCATCAAAGAAGGCATTAAGAGTTGTAACAAAATCATCGAGAGGAGCCAGGATACGCCCATATGGATGCGTAATTTGCAACTGCTGTGCAAAAAGCTGATGAATGGACGGCGACTTGCTATGGGCAATAGGGTGTCCGAAGACTGCATAGGTTTCCATGAATTATCCCTGGCGGAAAAGTTCGCCCGTCAAGGCATCACGTATCTCAGAGGGATTTTGACGCCCCCCAGTTACTCCATCAACGACGGGGAAATCGGCGCCAAACTGCGTATGAACTTCAGCCGTTGTACGGCAGGGAGTCTGACCGGATAAATTTGCGCTGGTTGAAACCAGCGGCTTACCATAAGTCTTACACAGTTCAACCACCAGCGGATGATCCGTAACCCGTACGGCCAACGAGTCAAAGCGCCCAGTCAACCAACGCGGCGTTGAAGTTCGAGCCGGGAAGACAAATGTCACTGGCCCGGGCCAGGATGAAAAAATAGCTGCTCGCTGCTCATCACTAAGTTTCGCATCGTCAATATACGGTTTGAGTTGTTCAAAACTCGCAGCAATCAGAATCAGCCCTTTTTCAACGGGCCGTTGTTTAAGCTTTAACAGACTCATAACAGCCTTCTCGCTATCGGGATCGCAACCGACGCCGAAAACAGCTTCCGTAGGATAGGCAATGACATATTCATTATTCAGAAGCGCCACAGCACGTTCGATGGCTTCTGAGGGCAGGTTATTATTCACAGGTTTATTCCGCCGGTATCGGCTTTCCACATTGTTTGCTGGCACAAAAGCGCTTAACACCTTGTGCCGTTTTCTTTTCGATTAGCAGCGGGTAATGGCATTCCGGGCACTCACCCGCCACGGGCCTGAAGTTAATGACGAACTGGCAATCGGGATAACGATCGCAGGAATGAAAGTTTTTCCCAAAACGTGAGCGACGCTGAACCAGATGCCCTTGCCCACACTGCGGACAGGCTATTGCTGTTTCATCTGGTTTATCAATAAGTTCGGTATGCTCACAGTCAGGGTAACTGCTACAACCAATAAACATACCAAAACGCCCCTGGCGTAATACCAGAACTGCCCCGCAAGACGGACATACCTGCCCCTCCAGAACTTTAACAATATGTCCATCCGCCTGGCTCTTCAGGGGACGGACATAGTTGCAGTCCGGATAATGTGAGCAACCAAGAAAAGGCCCATGCTTCCCGGATCGTATTACCAGCTCAGCCCCACACTGGGGGCAGAGCTCATTTTTACGCACCGAAAACAGTGCTGATTTGGTCATAACAATTCTAATGTCGCAGCAAAAATGTTAATGCAGCATACCTTCATTTACTTCAAAGAGTAATTCTTCCATTTGCTGGTAGGCATTTTCGCAACCGGGAATGTTGAACAGCACCATCAGGATAACCCATTTAAGGTCCTCCAGATCGAACTCTGCCGTATCGAGCGCTAACACACGCTCTATCACCATTTCCCGTGTTTCGAGGTTCAACACCTGAATTTGCTCAAGGAACAGTAAGAATCCTCGGCAACTCGCATCAAGACGCTGACACTCCTCATCGGTATATACTCGTAAGGAGAGAGGGTCAGAAGCAAGCTGCATGGGCGCAACAAGCCCTTCCTGATAATCAGCCAGTTTCTCGAGCCACATTAGGGCGTTATAGATGTCTTCTCGTTCAAAACCAGCATCGGTAAGATCCCGAGTCAACTTGTCCTGGTCCACGCGCATTTCTGCTTCGTTATGGATGTAAGTCTCAAACAGATACATGAGTACGTCGAACATGGCTTGCCCTCCTTAATCGGACATAGCCGCCGGGTACAGCTGCGATCCAGCCTGCTAACTCCAGTTCAAGTAGCTGAGCTACGGTCACTGGCACAGATTGGCCGGCACGTTCAGCGACAACGTCAACAGGTGTTACCTCATCTCCTACGTTAGCCAGGAGCTCTGGAAATGGCAATGCTACAGGTGGCCGATCGTCGTAATTATTTATGCTATTCCGCATATCAAGGAGCCATGGCTGCTCATGCTGCCAATACTCAACGATATCTTCCGGTGAAGTGACAGCAATCGCGCCCTGCTTAATCAGCCAATGAGGCCCCTCAGAACCTGGACTCCCAATAGGGCCCGGGAGTGCAAAGACTTCCCTTCCCTGTTCCAGTGCACAGCGAACAGTAACGAGTGAGCCGCTTTTCAATGCGGCTTCTATAACCAATACGCCAATACTTAACCCACTGATAATTCGATTACGGCGAGGAAAGTTGCCGGGCAATGGTGGGGTAAAAAACGGGAACTCGGAGAGCACGGCCCCTCCTCTATGAATTATCTCCTCTGCTAAAGCCTGGTGGCGGCGCGGGTAAACATTCATTAACCCATTACCCAGAACGGCAATAGTTTTACCTTGCCCTTCCAGGGCCCCACGATGGGCAATGCCATCAATACCTAATGCCAATCCGCTGGTAATCGTAATGCCGCAACGCCCCAAAATCTCGCAAAACAATTTTCCCCAACGAGCGCCATACCATGAATGGACACGGCTTCCGACAACAGCTAATTGCGGACAGCTGAGTAACGCTGGATCGCCGCGCACGAAAAGTGCACCAGGAAAGTCACGAATAGCTCGCAATTGAGGGGGATAGAGGGGAGAATCTGCCGTGAGCAAAGAACTGCCAGGCTGTTCCAGCCACTGGAATACGGCATCAATCTCACGTTGACTAATCCCCAAAAACTGTTTCGATTGTGCTTTATTTAACCCACAGACATGTAACGCTTCGGGATCTAACGTGGGAGCCAAGCGTAACCGACGAGCGGCCACAACCACGCCGTCACCATACAGGCTACTCACCTTCATCAGACGTAACCAAATTTCCGCGGGTGTCATCCTTACTCCCCCTTGCCATAAGCGGCTTTAACAATCTTTGCGATTGGACAGCGAGACTGTCAATTGCAGGGGGTTTTGTCTAGAATAGAGATCATAATCTTATCAACTCCTGAATACGACTCTGGAACTTTATGGCAGTTTTGCAAGTGTTACATATCCCGGACGAGCGCCTTCGCAAAGTCGCTGAACCGGTCAAAGAAGTGAATGCAGAAATTCAGCGTATCGTCGATGATATGTTCGAGACGATGTACGCTGAAGAAGGTATCGGTCTGGCCGCAACGCAGGTAGATATTCACCAGCGCATCATTGTTATTGATGTGTCAGAAAACCGGGAAGAGCGCCTGGTATTAATTAACCCTGAGCTGCTGGAAAAAAATGGTGAAACAGGCATAGAAGAAGGCTGTCTCTCCATCCCGGAACAGCGCGCATTAGTACCTCGTGCCGAAACTGTTAGAATTCGAGCACTGGATCGTGAAGGCAATTCGTTCGAACTAGAAGCCGATGGTTTGTTAGCTATTTGTATTCAGCATGAAATGGACCACCTGGTAGGCAAACTATTTATTGATTACCTGTCGCCGCTTAAGCAGCAACGTATCCGCCAGAAGGTTGAAAAACTGGACCGCCTGCGCACGCGTGCCTGAGGACAAGGACTAACGTGTCACAATCATTACGTATAATTTTTGCGGGAACGCCCGATTTTGCAGCGCGTCATCTTGACGCGCTGTTGTCGTCTGAGCATGAGATTGTCGGCGTATTTACCCAGCCTGACCGTCCCGCAGGTCGTGGCAAAAAGCTCATGCCGAGCCCAGTCAAAGTTCTGGCGCAAGCAAACGACCTGCCCGTATTTCAGCCAGCATCCCTGCGTCCACAGGACAATCAGCAGCTAGTCGCTACGCTTAATGCAGACGTAATGGTAGTTGTGGCTTATGGGCTTCTCCTGCCAAAACCAGTACTGGATATGCCGCGTCTGGGCTGTATTAACGTGCACGGTTCTTTATTGCCACGCTGGCGTGGTGCTGCACCAATACAGCGCTCATTGTGGGCTGGAGATGCAGAAACAGGCATAACCATAATGCAAATGGACGTTGGGCTCGATACCGGCGATATGCTGTATAAGCTGTCCTGCCCAATTACTGCAGAAGATACCAGCGGTAGCCTGTATGACAAGCTTGCGGGTCTCGGTCCTCAGGGTCTGCTGGAAACGCTAACACAACTGGCGAACGGTAACGCGCAGCCTGAAGCACAGGATGAAGCATTAGTCACGTATGCTGAAAAACTCAGTAAAGAAGAAGCGCGCATTGACTGGTCACTTTCTGCTGCACAACTTGAACGCTGTATCCGTGCATTCAACCCATGGCCGATGAGCTGGTTAGAAATTGATGGGCAGCCAGTTAAAGTCTGGCGCGCATCGGTAATTACCGATGCAAGTAGCGCCGAGCCAGGGACTATTGTCGCATCAGGGAAACAGGGCATCCAGGTAGCAACTGCCGACGGTATTCTGAATCTGGAATCACTTCAACCTGCAGGTAAAAAAGCGATGAGTGCCCAGGATTTACTAAATTCCCGTCGGGAGTGGTTTATCACCGGTAATCGCCTCGCCTGATGGCCATATCTTCTAAAGCCCGGTTTCACCGGGCATTTTTGTTTTTATACTTATGAAAAAAAATATTAATTTGCGAGCTCTGGCAGCCCAGGCTATTGAACAGGTCGTTGAACAAGGGCAGTCGTTAAGCAACGTTTTGCCCCCGTTACAACAGAAAGTTGGCGAAAAAGATAGGGCACTGCTGCAAGAGCTATGCTTTGGTGTTCTACGCGCTCTGAATCAACTTGAATGGTTAATTAGCAAACTGATGAACCGCCCGATGAAGGGCAAGCAGCGTACTATCCACTTTTTAATCATGGTGGGCTTATATCAGCTCTTATATACCCGTATCCCCGCCCATGCAGCTCTGGCGGAAACAGTTGAAGGGGCCGTAGCCGTTAAGCGCCCACAGCTGAAGGGTCTTATCAACGGGGTATTACGCCAGTTCCAGCGCCAACAGGAAGAGCTGCTGACGGAATTTGCACAAAACGAAAATCGCTATCTTCACCCCAAATGGCTTCTCAAACGCCTCCAGCAAGCCTGGCCAGACCAATGGCAGGCAATTGCTGATGCCAACAACCAGCGCCCGCCGATGTGGTTACGTGTTAACCGCAACCATCACTCTCGCGATGAGTGGCTCGCGTTCCTGGAAGCTGCAGGGTTGCAAGGCTTTACTCATTCGGACTACCCCGATGCGGTTCGCCTCGCCACCCCCGTTCCGGTGCACGCATTACCTGGTTTCGATGAAGGCTGGGTCACCGTCCAGGATGCTTCAGCACAAGGCTGTATGCGCTACCTTGCCCCCGAGAATGGAGAGAGAATTCTCGACCTCTGTGCAGCACCTGGAGGTAAAACAACGCATATACTGGAAGTTGCCCCACAGGCAAGCGTGTTAGCTGTTGATATCGATGAGCCGCGCCTTTCCCGCGTCTACGACAATCTAAAACGGCTGGGCATGAAGGCAGAGGTCAAACAGGGTGATGGTAGTCATCCAGAACAGTGGTGTGGCGATGAACAATTCGACAGGATCTTACTTGATGCCCCTTGCTCTGCTACGGGGGTTATTCGCCGCCATCCAGATATTAAATGGCTGCGCCGCGATCGAGACATCATCGAGTTAGCGCAACTGCAGGCCAAAATTCTTGATGCTATCTGGCCACATTTGAAGCCAGGAGGAACGTTGGTTTATGCCACCTGTTCAATTTTGCCGGAAGAAAACAGCGAGCAAATTGCTGCTTTCCTGAGTCGAACGCCTAATGCAGAGTTGCAAACAACGGGTACACCGGATAAACCAGGCCAGCAAAATTTACCGGGTGCAGAAGAAGGCGATGGATTCTTTTACGCTAAGCTGATCAAAAACCAGAAATAGTGGATCACAGCTGATGAAGATTATTATTCTTGGTGCCGGGCAAGTAGGCGGAACTCTGGCGGAGAATCTCGTTGGAGAGAACAACGATATTACATTGGTTGATACGAATGGTGACCGCCTTCGCAGCCTGCAGGACAAATTCGACCTCCGGGTGGTTCAAGGGCATGGCTCACATCCGCGCGTACTACGCGAAGCCGGCGCAGATGATGCCGACATGTTGGTTGCCGTAACCAGCTCTGATGAAACGAATATGGTGGCCTGCCAGGTAGCCTATTCACTGTTCAATACACCGAATCGTATTGCCCGCATCCGTTCTCCGGATTATGTACGAGATGCCGATAAGCTCTTCCATTCAGAAGCAGTTCCTATTGATCACCTTATTGCACCAGAACAGCTGGTCATTGACAGCATTTACCGCTTGATTGAGTATCCGGGCGCGTTACAGGTCGTCAATTTTGCCGAAGGAAAAGTTAGCCTGGCAGTGGTTAAGGCCTATTATGGCGGTCCTCTGGTTGGCAATGCCTTATCTACCATGCGCGAACATATGCCACATATTGATACGCGAGTAGCGGCTATTTTCCGTCACGATCGACCAATAAGACCACAAGGTTCAACAATCGTTGAGGCCGGGGATGAGGTTTTTTTTATAGCCGCATCTCAACATATTCGCGCGGTAATGAGCGAGCTTCAGCGCCTTGAAAAACCCTACAAGCGCATCATGCTGGTTGGTGGCGGAAACATCGGCGCCGGGCTGGCGCATAGATTAGAAAAAGATTACAGCGTTAAACTTATCGAACGTAATCAACAGAGAGCCGCAGAGCTTGCAGAGAAGCTACAGAATACCATTGTTTTTTATGGCGACGCTTCAGATCAAGAACTCCTGGCTGAAGAGCATATCGATCAAGTTGATCTCTTCATTGCTGTCACTAACGACGACGAAGCTAATATTATGTCAGCAATGCTGGCGAAGCGCATGGGGGCTAAAAAAGTCATGGTGCTTATCCAGCGACGCGCCTATGTTGATCTGGTACAGGGTAGCGTGATCGATATTGCCATATCACCGCAGCAGGCAACAATATCAGCTCTGCTCAGTCATGTACGTAAAGCCGATATTGTCGGGGTTTCTTCATTACGCCGCGGTGTCGCTGAGGCGATTGAAGCCGTAGCGCATGGTGACGAAAGTACTTCACGGGTTGTTGGTCGATCGATCGATGAAATTAAGCTCCCACCAGGAACCATTATTGGAGCCGTTGTGCGCGGTAATGATGTCATGATAGCTAATAACAATCTGCGTATTGAGCAAGGGGATCATGTCGTCATGTTCCTGACTGATAAAAAATTTATCTCCGATGTCGAGAGGCTATTCCAGCCCAGTCCCTTCTTCCTGTAGTTTGCTGGCGTCATCAAGACGCCTTTCTTTTATCCCTTATTTATCAAAGGATAATATTTTCCAGCAATTATTTCCCAGCAATGGAAAATAGGAATACATTTGTTAAACTTATCAGTGTTAGCTAACTCAAGGAGAATAAAATGAGTTTTTTAAAAGAATTTCGCGAATTTGCGATGCGCGGGAATGTGGTTGATCTGGCAGTCGGTGTCATCATTGGCGCAGCATTTGGTAAAATCGTATCGTCGTTAGTTGCTGATATTATTATGCCGCCGCTAGGCTTACTTATTGGTGGAATTGACTTTAAACAGTTCGCTGTAACGCTGCGTGATGCTCAAGGTGATATTCCAGCCGTTGTAATGCATTATGGCGTATTCATCCAGAACGTCTTTGATTTTGTTATCGTTGCGTTTGCTATCTTCATGGCAATCAAACTGATGAACAAGCTGAATCGTAAAAAAGAGGAAGCTCCAGCAGCAGCAACTCCGACTAAAGAAGAAGTTCTGTTAGGTGAAATCCGCGATCTACTGAAAGAACAGAATAACCGTTCCTGATCAGGACGCTAAAAGCAGAAGGCCAGTGGTAAAAAAGTAGTTCACTCTCTTGCCACTGGCCTCCCGACCATTACTTCCTCTATGTTTTTCTTTGCGTTGGTAGCTGCCTTTCCCTTTCTTATTCTTTTCAACTCGTTGTCGGAATAACGGGTCATGAAGTAATGCCTCAAAGGCGTTATCTCTTATTTGCCCTTTAGTATGCTGATAGTGACTCATAAACTTCCCCCTGATGAGTAACAGAAATCGGCGCGAGTGTAGATCTTTGTGATGAAAAAATCAACGCTCAGTATTTTGATTACTTGCTCCCTGTTCGAGTGCTTCAAGAATTGAGCAGTAAACGCTACTGTGAGCAGTGCCGCAGCAAGCGTCATTGAGGCGCTGCAACGAACGACGCATGGTTTGTAGCTCTTTAATTCTGGATTCAACTTCACTTAAACGAGCCTGCACAATACCTTTAGATTCCTGGCAGGTATGATGTTCAGGATCGATACGGATCGATAGAAGTTCACGGATCGATTCCAGCGTAAAACCCAACTGTCTGGCATAGCGGATAAAGCGGAGCCTCTGCAAATCCTTGTCTGAATAGAGCCGAAAACCGCCTTCAGTACGTACATCATGATCCATCATCTGCTGCTTTTCATAGTAACGGATGGTATCAGGAGTGACGTCAGCTAATCTGGCCAGTTCACCAATGCGGTACATTATTGCTCCTCATTAATCTTATGCAGTAACTTATCAGCATAATCTCCACGCAGGAAGTCAGTATTCAGACCGGCCTGCCGAAGTTTTAACTCTAGCAGCGCCAGCCGACGATTCAGTTCCAAATAGCGTGGGTCGTTCTCCTCAACACCTTTAAGCAAGTCAGCAAGCATGACGGCTTCTTTTCGATGTTCTAGTTCGGGAGGTAAACAACCTGCATTCTTAAGTAACCGATAGCCTGTTCGTAGCTCAGGCGGCATATGTGAATCATCATCCAAAGTCAGTGGTTCTCCATGGCCCGGAAGATTATCAAATTCACCTTTGTTCTGTGCATCAAGGATATGGCGTTCTGCCCACTGATCCAGTAACCACATAATACGGCTCCGGTGATGAACAAAAATAATGCAGATATTGTAGTAAAGCAGAAGTATTGCAGATATAAAAAAACCCGCCGAAGCGGGTTTTTTTACGTTACTACAGATTACTCTGCAGCAGCTTCTGCTTTCGATTCAGAGCGATCAACCAGCTCGATGTAAGCCATCGGCGCGTTGTCGCCTGCACGGAAGCCACACTTCAGAATGCGAGTGTAACCACCGGCGCGGCTCGCAAAACGCGGGCCCAGCTCGTTAAACAGTTTTGCCACGATCTCGTTATCACGAGTACGGGCGAATGCCAGACGACGATTAGCTACGCTATCAGTCTTGGCAAGAGTAATCAGCGGCTCAACTACGCGACGCAGTTCTTTCGCTTTCGGCAGGGTCGTCTTGATGATTTCATGACGAACCAGCGAACCAGCCATGTTACGGAACATAGCCTGGCGATGGCTGCTGTTGCGGTTCAGTTGACGACCACTCTTACGATGGCGCATGACCTTATCCTTCTCAGTAAAACCTTAACCTGTGATCCGGTTACTCGTCAGCAATGCTTGCCGGTGGCCAGTTTTCCAGGCGCATGCCCAGAGACAAACCACGTGAAGCCAGCACGTCTTTAATCTCGGTAAGAGATTTTTTACCCAGGTTCGGCGTTTTCAGCAACTCAACCTCGGTACGCTGTACCAGATCACCGATATAGTGGATAGCTTCTGCCTTGAGGCAGTTAGCAGAGCGGACAGTCAATTCGAGATCGTCAACAGGGCGCAGCAGGATCGGATCGAATTCTGGTTTCTCTTCTTTCACTTCCGGCTGACGTACATCACGTAAATCAACGAAAGCTTCCAGTTGTTCTGCCAGGATGGTTGCCGCACGACGAATCGCCTCTTCAGGATCGATTGTGCCGTTGGTTTCCATTTCGATGACCAGCTTGTCCAGGTCGGTACGCTGTTCTACACGCGCTGCTTCAACATTGTAGGCAATACGCTCTACCGGGCTGTAGCATGCGTCGACCAGCAGACGGCCGATTGGGCGCTCATCTTCTTCCGAATGAATTCGGGCAGAAGCCGGCACATAACCGCGACCGCGCTGAACTTTGATACGCATGCTAATAGCTGCGTTTTCATCGGTCAGGTGGCAGATCACATGTTGCGGCTTGACGATTTCGACATCACCGTCATGGGTGATGTCGGCTGCGGTCACAGGGCCAATGCCAGATTTGTTCAAAGTAAGGATGACTTCATCTTTACCCTGAACTCTCACCGCCAGCCCTTTCAGGTTGAGCAGGATTTCAAGGATATCTTCCTGAACGCCTTCTTTGGTGCTGTACTCATGAAGTACACCATCAATCTCAACCTCGGTCACCGCGCAACCCGGCATCGATGAGAGCAGAATACGGCGCAGTGCGTTACCCAGAGTATGGCCAAAGCCACGCTCTAAAGGTTCAAGGGTCACCTTGGCGTGCGTCGAACTCACTTGCTCGATATCGACCAGGCGCGGTTTTAGAAACTCTGTCACAGAACCCTGCATTGTGTCCTCTCTTTGGTACTAAGCTTTACTTGGAGTAAAGCTCGACGATCAGGTGTTCGTTAATGTCCGCAGACAGATCAGAACGTTCCGGCTGACGCTTGAACGTACCTTCCATCTTGCCAGCATCAACTTCCAGCCAGGTTGGCTTTTCACGCTGCTCAGCCAGCTCCAGAGCGGCTTTCACGCGAGATTGCTTTTTCGCTTTCTCACGGATGCTAACAACGTCATTCGCTTTAACCTGATAAGAAGCGATGTTAACAACACGACCGTTTACCATGATAGCTTTATGGCTAACCAGCTGACGTGATTCAGCACGAGTCGCGCCGAAGCCCATACGGTATACAACGTTGTCCAGACGACCTTCCAGCAGAGTCAACAGGTTCTCACCGGTGTTGCCTTTCAGACGTGCTGCTTCTTTATAGTAGTTACGGAACTGACGCTCCAGCACACCGTACATACGGCGAACTTTTTGCTTTTCACGCAACTGCACACCATAGTCAGACAGACGCGGTTTACGCGCACCGTGCTGGCCAGGAGCTTGTTCAATTTTACACTTGGTATCGATCGCGCGAACGCCAGACTTAAGGAACAGGTCTGTGCCCTCACGACGGCTCAGCTTGAGCTTAGGACCCAAATATCTTGCCATTTTCTTTCTCCAACAATCCTAGAAACGAGGCGTTATACGCGACGTTTTTTCGGCGGACGACAACCGTTATGAGGGATCGGAGTCACATCAGTAATATTAGTGATGCGGAAACCAGCGGCGTTCAGAGCACGAATAGTAGATTCGCGACCTGGACCCGGACCTTTGACCATAACTTCCAGATTCTTGATGCCGTATTCTTTTACGGCTTCAGCGCAACGCTCTGCTGCAACCTGAGCTGCAAACGGAGTGGATTTGCGAGAACCACGGAAACCGGAACCACCGGCTGTTGCCCAACCCAGTGCGTTACCCTGACGATCGGTAATGGTAACGATGGTGTTGTTAAAAGAAGCATGGACATGAGCCACGCCATCAGAGACTTGTTTTCTTACACGCTTACGTGCACGAACTGGTGCCTTTGCCATTATTCAATCACCCCGACTATTTCTTGATCGGTTTACGCGGACCCTTACGGGTACGTGCGTTGGTCTTAGTACGCTGACCGCGAACCGGAAGACCACGACGATGGCGTAAACCACGATAGCAACCAAGGTCCATCAGACGCTTGATGCTCAGGGTGATTTCACGGCGCAGATCACCTTCAACGACAAATTTACCAACCGCTTCACGCAGGGCTTCAATTTGTTCTTCAGACAGCTCACTGATCTTAACATTTTCAGCGATACCCGTGTCAGCACAGATGGCTTTAGAGCGGGTCTTGCCGATACCGAAAATAGCAGTCAATGCGATTACGGTATGTTTGTGATCAGGAATGTTAATGCCTGCTATACGGGCCACTATGCACTCCTACTATTTAATATGTACGTACCATGCTGAAAAGCCCGTTTTCAGGATACTCAAATGGAAACGTACAGACATACAAAAGATTGGCTGGCTAATCTAGCCAGCTCAACCCAACTTTGCAAGAAAAATATGCGAATAAATCAGCCTTGGCGCTGTTTATGCTTCGGCTCGGCACTGCAAATCACGCGGATGACGCCATCACGCTTAACGATTTTGCAGTTACGGCATAATTTCTTGACGGAAGCACGAACTTTCATTTTTACTCTCCGTAACTTCTCGGGCGCCCTGTTAGCGGCCGTAGCCTTTCAGGTTCGCCTTCTTCAATGCAGACTCATACTGACTCGACATCATCAGAGTTTGCACTTGAGCCATAAAGTCCATAATCACGACAACAACGATAAGCAGCGAGGTCCCACCGAAGTAGAACGGCACTTTCATTGCATCACGCATGAACTCCGGGATCAGGCAGATAAAAGTGATGTATAACGCACCGACCAGAGTCAGGCGAGTCATTACTTTATCGATATACTTCGCCGTTTGCTCTCCCGGACGAATTCCTGGTACAAATGCACCGGACTTCTTCAGGTTATCTGCTGTTTCACGCGGGTTGAAAACCAACGCCGTGTAGAAGAAACAGAAGAAGATGATTGCAGACGCATAGAGTAACACATAAAGCGGTTGCCCAGGCTGCAAATACAGCGAAATTGTTGTCAGCCAGTTCCAACCAGTACCGCCCCCGAACCATGATGTAATGGTTGCCGGGAACAGAATAATACTGGAAGCGAAGATTGCCGGGATTACCCCTGCCATATTCACTTTCAGCGGTAAATGTGTGCTCTGTGCAGCATAGACACGACGACCCTGTTGACGTTTTGCGTAGTTTACCACAATGCGGCGTTGACCACGTTCAACAAACACAACAAAGAAGGTCACTGCAAATACTAATACTGCAACCAACAGCAACAGGAGGAAGTGCAGGTCGCCTTGACGCGCTTGCTCGATAGTATGGGCTATGGCCGGCGGAAGACCCGCGACGATACCGGCGAAGATGATGATCGAGATACCGTTGCCGATACCACGTTCAGTAATCTGTTCGCCAAGCCACATCAGGAACATCGTTCCCGAGACCAGACTAACAACAGCGGTGAAATAGAATGCAAAGCCTGGATTGATTACCAGGCCCTGCATACCAGGCATATTCGGCAGACCGGTAGCAATACCGATCGACTGGAATATTGCCAGCACCAGAGTACCGTAGCGGGTGTACTGGCTGATCTTGCGACGACCAGACTCCCCTTCTTTCTTCAGCTCTGCTAACGGCTGATAAACAACCGTTAACAGCTGGACAATGATCGACGCCGAAATATACGGCATGATACCCAGAGCAAAGATAGAAGCACGGCTGAGAGCACCACCAGAGAACATGTTAAACATTTCAATGATAGTGCCTCGCTGTTGCTCAAGCAGTTTGGCAAGTACAGCGGCATCAATACCAGGGATCGGAATAAAAGAGCCAATACGGAACACAATCAACGCACCGATTACAAACAAAAGTCTGCGTTTCAGCTCGCCAATCCCACCTTTGGCACTTTGAAAATCTAATCCCGGTTGCTTAGCCATCTGCTACTTATTCCTCAATTTTACCGCCAGCAGCTTCGATAGCAGCACGAGCACCTTTAGTCACGCGCAGGCCACGAACAGTTACCGGACGAGATACTTCACCAGACAGGATCACTTTCGCGAACTCGATCTGGATACCGATAATGTTAGCCGCTTTCAGCGTGTTCAGGTCGATTACATCGCCTTCTACGTGAGCCAGATCAGACAGACGAACTTCGGCTGTAATCGCAGCTTTACGAGAAGTGAAGCCGAATTTCGGCAGACGACGGTACAGAGGCATCTGACCACCTTCGAACCCGCGACGTACGCCACCGCCAGAACGAGAGTTCTGACCTTTGTGACCACGACCACCGGTTTTACCGAGGCCAGAACCGATACCACGACCCAGGCGTTTACCCGCCTTTTTGGAGCCTTCGGCCGGAGACAGAGTATTTAAACGCATCTCTTACTCCTCAACTTTAACCATGAAGGAAACCGCGTTGACCATACCACGAACGGCAGGAGTATCCTCGCGCTCTACGGTGTGACCAATACGACGCAGACCCAGGCCAAGCAGCGTTGCCTTGTGTTTCGGCAGACGACCGATTGCACTGCGGGTTTGAGTAATTTTAATAGTCTTTGCCATGGTTTATTTCCCCAGAATTTCTTCAACGGATTTACCACGCTTGGCAGCGACCATTTCTGGAGAATTCATATTTTCCAGGCCATCAATAGTTGCACGAACCACGTTAATTGGGTTGGTGGAACCATATGCTTTGGCCAGAACGTTATGAACTCCAGCAACTTCCAGAACGGCGCGCATTGCACCACCGGCAATGATACCGGTACCTTCGGAAGCTGGCTGCATGAATACACGAGAACCCGTGTGAACACCTTTAACCGGGTGCTGCAGGGTGCCGTGGTTCAGCGCGACATTAATCATATTGCGACGGGCTTTTTCCATCGCTTTCTGGATCGCTGCTGGAACTTCACGCGCTTTACCGTAACCAAAACCTACGCGACCGTTACCGTCACCAACTACAGTCAGAGCTGTGAAGGAGAAAATACGACCACCTTTAACGGTTTTAGATACGCGGTTTACCGCGATCAGCTTTTCCTGCAGTTCGCCAGCTTGTTTTTCGATGTGAGCCATCTTACACCTCTACCTTAGAACTGAAGGCCAGCTTCACGGGCAGCATCTGCCAGTGCCTGGACACGACCATGATATTGGAACCCGGAACGGTCAAAGGAAACATCTTTGATGCCTTTTTCCAGAGCGCGTTCAGCAACAGCTTTACCCACAGCTGCTGCCGCGTCTTTGTTACCGGTGTACTTCAGTTGTTCAGCGATAGCTTTTTCTACAGTAGAAGCGGCTACCAGAACTTCAGAACCGTTCGGTGCAATTACCTGTGCGTAAATATGACGCGGGGTACGATGTACCACCAGGCGAGTTGCACCCAGCTCCTGGAGCTTGCGGCGTGCGCGGGTCGCACGACGGATACGAGCAGATTTCTTATCCATAGTGTTACCTTACTTCTTCTTAGCCTCTTTGGTACGCACGACTTCGTCGGCGTAACGAACACCCTTACCTTTATAAGGCTCAGGACGACGGTAGGCGCGCAGATCTGCTGCAACCTGGCCGATCACCTGCTTATCAGCGCCTTTCAGCACGATTTCAGTTTGAGTCGGACATTCTGCAGTGATACCGGCCGGCAGTTTATGCTCAACAGGATGAGAGAAACCTAAAGCCAGGTTTACTACATCCCCTTTGACCGCTGCACGATAGCCTACACCAACCAGCTGAAGCTTTTTAGTGAAGCCTTCGGTAACACCGATAACTACTGAGTTAAGCAGAGCACGCGCGGTGCCAGCCTGAGCCCAACCATCAGCGTAACCATCACGCGGACCGAAGGTCAGTGCATTATCTGCATGTTTAACTTCAACAGCATCGTTGAGAGTACGAGTCAGCTCGCCATTCTTACCTTTGATCGTAATAACCTGACCGTTGATTTTTACATCAACGCCGGCAGGAATAACGACCGGTGCTTTAGCAACACGAGACATTTTTTCCTCCGATTAGGCTACGTAGCAGATAATTTCGCCACCAAGACCAGCCTGGCGCGCTGCACGATCAGTCATAACACCTTTAGAGGTAGAAATAACCGCGATACCCAGACCCGCCATAACTTTCGGCAGCTCATCTTTACGTTTGTAGATGCGCAGACCTGGGCGGCTGACACGCTGAATGCTTTCTACAACAGCTTTACCCTGGAAATACTTAAGAGTCAGTTCCAGTTCCGGCTTGATGTCGCCTTCAACTTTAAAATCTTCAATAAAGCCTTCTTCCTTCAGCACGTTGGCAATTGCCACTTTCAGCTTGGAGGAAGGCATGGTGACCGCAGCTTTATTCGCGGCCTGACCGTTACGGATACGGGTCAGCATATCCGCGATCGGATCTTGCATGCTCATCTGTCTTTACTCCCGTGATTCAATTGGTGACAATTACCAGCTAGCCTTTTTAAGACCCGGGATTTCACCGCGCATTGCGGCTTCACGGACCTTGATACGGCTCAACCCGAACTTCCGCAGGAAACCATGCGGACGACCTGTTTGACGGCAGCGATTACGCTGACGAGACGGGCTGGAATCACGCGGCAGAGTCTGCAGCTTGAGAACAGCATTCCAACGATCTTCGTCGGTTGCGTTCACATCAGAGATGATAGCTTTCAGTTCAGCGCGTTTAGCGAAGAATTTATCAGCTAAAGCCACGCGCTTTACTTCGCGTGCTTTCATTGATTGCTTAGCCATTAAGTAACCCTACCTTACTTGCGGAACGGGAAGTCAAAGGCAGCCAGCAGAGCGCGGCCTTCTTCATCAGATTTCGCAGTAGTGGTAATGGTAATATCCAAACCACGAACGCGGTCGACTTTATCGTAGTCGATTTCTGGGAAGATGATCTGCTCACGGACACCCATGCTGTAGTTACCACGACCGTCGAAAGACTTAGCGGACAAGCCACGGAAGTCACGGATACGCGGTACAGCAATAGTGATCAGGCGCTCAAAGAACTCCCACATGCGTTCGCCACGCAGAGTTACTTTACAGCCGATCGGATAGCCCTGACGGATTTTGAAGCCTGCAACTGATTTGCGTGCTTTGGTGATCAGCGGTTTTTGACCGGAGATTGCTGTCAGGTCAGCTGCTGCGTTATCCAGCAGTTTCTTGTCAGCGATCGCTTCACCAACACCCATGTTCAGGGTGATCTTCTCGACCCGAGGGACTTGCATGACAGAATTGTAGTTAAACTCAGTCATGAGTTTCTTAACTACTTCGTCTTTGTAGTAATCATGCAGTTTCGCCATCGTACTACTCCAAATTACTTGATAGTTTCGCTATTAGACTTGAAGAAACGGACTTTTTTGCCGTCTTCGAATCTAAAGCCTACACGGTCAGCCTTGCCGGTTGCCGTATTGAAGATTGCAACGTTAGAAACCTGAATAGCAGCTTCTTTTTCAACGATGCCACCTGGTTGGTTCAGGGCCGGAACCGGCTTCTGATGTTTCTTAACCAGGTTGATACCTTCAACAATGAGCTTGCCGGAAGACAAGACATTCTTAACTTTACCGCGTTTACCTTTATCTTTACCGGTTAACACGATAACTTCGTCATCACGACGGATTTTCGCTGCCATGATTCGCTCCTTAGAGTACTTCTGGGGCCAGAGAGATAATTTTCATGAACTTCTCATTACGAAGTTCACGAGTTACCGGCCCAAAAATACGCGTACCGATGGGCTGCTCGCTGTTATTGTTCAGAATAACGCATGCATTACCATCGAAGCGAATGACAGAACCGTCCGGGCGACGAACACCCTTCTTGGTGCGCACCACTACCGCCTTCAGCACATCACCTTTTTTGACCTTACCACGCGGAATTGCTTCTTTGATGGTGATCTTGATGATGTCGCCTACGCCTGCGTAGCGACGGTGCGAGCCACCCAGAACCTTGATACACATTACGCGACGTGCACCGGAGTTGTCGGCGACGTTCAGCATAGTCTGTTCTTGGATCATTTTAGTGCTCCGCTAATGTCAACTACTACTGAGACCCAAAAGTAGGGTCGTTAAAAAAGCCCCATATCGAGGGCGCGGCATTATAACACCGCAAATCAGATATGGGTAGAAAAAATAAACGGCTCATCGCTGAGCCGTTTATCCGTATCGAGAATGCGTACTGTATTACAGAACCGCTTTCTCTACAACGCGAACCAGCGTCCAGGACTTAGTCTTGGACAGCGGACGGCATTCGCGGATTTCAACCACGTCGCCGATACCGCATTCGTTGTTCTCGTCATGTACGTGCAGTTTGGTCGTACGCTTGATGAATTTGCCGTATACCGGGTGTTTCACCATACGTTCGATAGCAACAACAATGGATTTCTCCATTTTGTCGCTAACCACGCGACCTTGCAGAGTACGGATTTTATCGGTCATTACGCACCCGCCTTCTGAGTCAGTAAAGTCTTAACGCGTGCAACATCACGACGCACTTGCTTCAGCAGATGAGTCTGTTGCAGCTGGCCACTTGCAGCCTGCATACGCAGGTTGAACTGCTCACGCAGCAGGTTCAGCAGCTCAGCGTTCAGCTCTTCAACGCTTTTTTCACGCAGCTCTTTTGCTTTCATTACATCACCGTCTTAGTTACAAAGGTGGTTTTGATCGGCAGTTTCGCTGCTGCCAGGCCGAATGCTTCACGGGCCAGCTCTTCCGGTACACCGTCCATTTCATACAGGACTTTACCCGGCTGAATCAAGGCAACCCAGTACTCCACGTTACCTTTACCTTTACCCATACGAACTTCCAGCGGCTTCTCGGTGATCGGTTTGTCCGGGAATACACGGATCCAGATCTTACCTTGACGCTTAACTGCACGGGTCATAGCACGACGTGCTGCTTCGATCTGACGTGCAGTCAGACGACCACGGCCAACAGCTTTCAGACCGAAAGTGCCGAAGCTAACATCCGTACCCTGCGCCAGACCACGGTTGCGGCCTTTGTGCACTTTACGGAATTTTGTACGCTTTGGTTGTAACATCAGCGACGCTCCTTATTTACGGCCTTTACGCTGCTGCTTTTTAGGTTGAGCAGCCGGTTCCGGTTGTTCAACAGCAGCCATACCACCCAGGATCTCACCTTTGAAGATCCATACCTTAACGCCGATTACACCGTAAGTGGTGTGCGCTTCAGAGGTGTTGTAGTCGATGTCAGCACGCAGAGTGTGCAGCGGTACGCGACCTTCACGGTACCATTCGGTACGTGCGATTTCCGCGCCGCCCAGACGGCCGCTAACTTCAACTTTGATACCTTTAGCGCCCAGACGCATTGCGTTCTGTACAGCACGCTTCATCGCACGACGGAACATAACGCGACGTTCCAGCTGAGAAGTGATGCTGTCAGCAACCAATTTAGCGTCCAGTTCAGGCTTACGAACTTCGGCAATATTGATCTGTGCAGGCACGCCAGCGAGATCCGCTACGACCTTGCGCAGTTTTTCTACGTCTTCGCCTTTCTTACCGATAACGATACCCGGGCGAGCAGTGTGAATGGTCACACGAATGCTTTTAGCCGGACGCTCGATAACGATGCGAGATACAGACGCTTTCGCCAGTTCCTTAGTCAGGTACTGACGTACTTTAAAATCGCTGTCCAGGTTGTCAGCGAATTCTTTGGTGTTCGCAAACCAGGTTGAGTTCCATGGTTTTACAATACCCAGGCGAATACCATTAGGATGTACTTTCTGACCCATTGCTAGTCTCCAGAGTCTCAGCGATCGGACACAACCACAGTAATGTGGCTGGTGCGCTTCAGGATGCGATCTGCACGACCTTTAGCACGCGGCATAATGCGCTTCATGCTTGGGCCTTCGTCTACGAAAATTTTCGCGACTTTCAGATCATCAATGTCAGCGCCATCGTTGTGTTCAGCGTTAGCAATGGCAGATTCCAGTACCTTCTTGACCAGTACAGCAGCTTTCTTGTTGGTGTAGGTCAGAATATCCAGGGCCTGCGACACTTTCTTACCGCGAATCAGGTCAGCAACAAGGCGAACCTTCTGAGCAGAAGAACGAGCATGGCGATGTTGAGCTAAAGTTTCCATCTCTTCCTCCTACCTTATTTCTTCTTCGCTTTTTTATCAGCAGCGTGGCCGCGATAAGTACGAGTCGGTGCGAATTCACCCAGTTTGTGACCAACCATTTCGTCGGAAACAAAAACTGGAACGTGCTGACGACCATTATGGACAGCGATGGTCAAACCGATCATGTTAGGAAAGATCGTTGAACGACGGGACCAAGTGCGCAGGGGCTTCTTGTCTCCGCTTTCCACCGCTTTCTCTACCTTCTTCAGCAAGTGCAGGTCAATAAAAGGACCTTTCTTGAGAGAACGTGGCATGGCTTATCCTCTAAAATTATTTGCTACGGCGACGTACGATGAATTGATCAGTACGCTTGTTGCTGCGGGTCTTCTTACCTTTGGTCTGGACGCCCCACGGAGTTACCGGGTGCTTACCAAAGTTACGACCTTCACCACCACCATGTGGGTGATCGACTGGGTTCATCGCAGTACCGCGAACGGTAGGACGAACACCACGCCAGCGTGCAGCACCTGCTTTACCCAGAACGCGCAGCATATGCTCAGCATTGCCAACTTCGCCCAGAGTAGCGCGGCAGTCTGCTTCGACTTTACGCATTTCACCAGAGCGCAGACGCAGGGTGACATAAGCACCATCACGAGCAACGATCTGAACGTAAGTACCAGCGGAACGAGCCAGCTGACCGCCTTTACCCGGTTTCATTTCTACGTTATGAACGGTAGAACCAACTGGGATATTGCGCATCGGCAGGGTGTTGCCTGCTTTGATTGCAGCATCAACGCCAGACTGAATCTGGTCGCCAGCTTTCAGGCCTTTAGGGGCCAGGATGTAACGGCGCTCGCCGTCTTTGTACAGAACCAGTGCGATGTTCGCAGAGCGGTTCGGATCGTACTCAAGACGTTCAACAACTGCCGGGATACCGTCTTTGTTGCGTTTGAAGTCAACAATACGGTAGGCCTGTTTGTGACCACCACCGATATGACGAGTGGTGATACGGCCATTGTTGTTACGACCACCGGATTTGCTGTTTTTTTCAATCAGCGGAGCAAAAGGTTTGCCCTTGTGCAGCTCTGGGTTGACCACTTTAACGACGTGGCGACGACCCGGAGATGTCGGTTTACATTTAACAACTGCCATTGTATTACTCCTCCGACTTACTCAGCGCCGCCAACGAAGTCCAGATTCTGGCCTTCTTTCAGGGTGACGTAAGCTTTTTTCCAGTCGCTACGACGACCGATACGCTGTCCGTGACGTTTAACTTTCCCTTTAACAACCAGGGTGTTAACGACTTCGACTTCGACTTCAAACAGTTTCTGCACAGCAGCTTTGATTTCTGCTTTGGTCGCGTCTTTAGCAACTTTGAGAACGATGGTGTTAGTTTTTTCCATCGCAGTAGACGCTTTTTCAGAAACGTGCGGTGCACGCAGCACCTTCAGCAAACGTTCTTCACGAATCATGCCAGCATCTCCTCAACTTGCTTAACAGCATCAGCAGTCATTACGACTTTGTCGAAGGCGATCAGGCTAACCGGGTCGATACCAGTTGCATCGCGTACGTCAACCTTGTGCAGGTTGCGCGCAGCCAGGAACAGGTTCTCATCCAGCTCACCGGTGATGATCAGCACATCTTCCAGAGCCATGTCTTTCAGTTTCTGTGCCAGCAGCTTAGTTTTAGGCGCTTCTACAGAAAACGTCTCGACAACGATCAGACGATCCTGACGTACCAGTTCGGACAGGATGCTTTTCAGCGCGCCGCGGTACATCTTTTTATTAACTTTTTGACTGTGGTCCTGCGGGCGAGCAGCGAAGGTCACGCCACCGGAACGCCAGATCGGGCTCTTGATAGAACCTGAACGCGCACGGCCGGTACCTTTCTGGCGCCACGGCTTTTTGCCGGAACCAGTTACTTCAGCACGAGTCTTCTGAGCACGAGTACCCTGACGAGCACCAGCTGCATAAGCAACAACAACCTGGTGAACCAGCGCTTCGTTGAAATCACGACCGAAGGTAGTTTCGGAAACAGTCAGCGCGCTCTGCGCGTCTTTCAATACTAATTCCATTGCTATCCCCTTACGCCTTCACAGCTGGTTTAACGATCAGGTTGCTACCGGTTGCACCCGGGACTGCACCTTTAACCAGCAGCAGGTTGCGCTCAGCGTCAACACGTACTACGTCCAGGCTCTGAACAGTTACACGTTCGTTACCCAGCTGACCTGCCATTTTCTTGCCTTTGAACACTTTGCCCGGAGTCTGGTTCTGACCGATAGAACCCGGAACGCGGTGAGACAAGGAGTTACCGTGAGTAGCGTCCTGGGTACGGAAGTTCCAGCGCTTAACGGTACCAGCAAAACCTTTACCTTTAGAGGTACCGGTTACGTCAACTTTTTTAACGTCAGCAAACAGTTCAACGCTAATTGCTTGACCTACGGTGAATTCTTCGCCGTCAGCAAGACGGAATTCCCACAGACCACGGCCAGCTTCAACACCAGCTTTAGCGAAGTGACCCGCTTCCGGTTTAGTTACACGGTTAGCTTTTTTAGCACCAGTGGTAACCTGAACGGCACGGTAGCCATCGTTAGCCAGGTCTTTAACCTGAGTAACACGGTTTGCTTCAACTTCGATTACGGTTACTGGGATAGATACGCCATCTTCAGTGAAGATGCGGGTCATGCCCACTTTTTTACCGACTAAACCAATCATTGTTTCAACCTCTCAATCGCTCGATGACCTGATTAACCCAGGCTGATCTGCACGTCTACACCGGCAGCCAGATCCAGACGCATCAGAGCATCAACGGTTTTTTCAGTTGGCTCAACGATGTCAACCAGACGCTTATGAGTGCGGATTTCGTACTGATCGCGCGCGTCTTTGTTAACGTGCGGGGAGATCAGAACGGTAAAGCGCTCTTTGCGGGTCGGCAGCGGGATCGGACCACGGACCTGCGCACCAGTGCGCTTAGCAGTCTCGACGATTTCCGCAGTTGATTGATCGATCAGACGATGATCAAACGCTTTAAGACGGATACGGATTCTTTGGTTCTGCATGAGACCAGAGCTCCAATTATTTTATAGACGAAATGGTTACTCCTCATACCCATTACGATTGATGGGAGAGTGTAACCGTTCTTACATAGTTCCCCAATTGGGAACATTGTTGGTAGCTAAATACGCTACCGGGTTCATATCGAACCGGCCGTCAATTTTGACAGGCCCGCGCATTATACGCAAATTCGGACGCAACACAAGCGCTGAGTAGAAAATCATCACTTGTTTCTGGGTGTCCGCTCCAGCGTTTGCCGAAATGTAATGGAAGGCAAGCAAATACCCTGGATAAGGCAATCCACTATTTGTGATTACCCTTTGTCAGGTATTCAGCTTCTCATCACACTGGTGACTAACCGATACGACACGGGAACAATCTATGTCAGCAGCCTCCCTGCTCTTCCTTATGTTCTATTGTGGGTTATTACTCACGCTTTGTTGGTACGATCTGCGCTTTGGTTTGCTTCCAGATAAGTTTACCTGTCCCCTGCTCTGGAGTGGGCTGCTTTATCATCTATGTGTGTCACCAGCCACTCTGTCGTATGCAGTCTGGGGAGCAATAGCCGGATATCTGGCCTTTGCATTGCTCTACTGGCTCTATAGGGGAATACGCGGACACGAAGGCATCGGCTATGGCGATATTAAATTTCTCGCGGCACTGGGAGCCTGGCATGGCTGGAAAGCTTTGCCAGAGCTAGTTCTTATCGCAACTTTGCTGGCATGCGCTGCTGTAGCAATGCTGATTTTATGCGGAAGAAAAAGACAGGCGTTATTCAACCCGCTGCCTTTTGGCCCTTTCCTGGCCGCAGCGGGCTTAACATGTGCATGGCAGACTTTTTTTAGTCAGCCACTTTAATCTGCGACTGGAGATAATTCTGCAGACCAATCTTGCCTATTAAGTCCAGCTCAGTTTCCAGCCAGTCAATATGGCCTTCTTCATCTGCAAGGATGGTAATTAGCATATCACGACTGACATAGTCATGAACGCTATCGGCATAGGCAATAGCTTCTCGTAGATCCTTTGCACCTTCCAGTTCCAGCCTCAGGTCAGATTGCAGCATCTCCTCGACGTCCTCCCCAATGCGGAGTTTACCGAGGTCCTGCAGGTTAGGGATCCCCTCAAGAAACAAAATACGCTCAATATACTTATCGGCATGCTTCATTTCATCGATAGATTCGTGGTATTCGACATCATTGAGGCGCATCAGGCCCCAGTTCTTAAACATTCTCGCATGGAGAAAGTACTGATTAATTGCGACAAGCTCATTTCCCAATAATTTATTGAGATAACTTATGATTTTGACATCACCTTTCATTATATAGTCCCTCCGCTTCCACTTATTGAAGCGTAGTTCGGGCTATAGGGATGTCAAAGTAAAGCAGGGGGGATCAGGCGATTTCTTGATATTCCGGCATGCGGGTTAATTCATCTTCCATAATTTCACGTGCCGCACGTACACACTTACCGCATTGATTTCCAACGGGAATAAATTTTCGCAATTGCTGAAAAGACTGAGGATTAAACTGCCGTACAGCCTGACGAATTTTTTTATCGTTCACACCATTACACAGACAAACGTACATATATACTCCCGTTCAACTTACACACAAAGTGTAAATGAGAATAGTTATGATTACAATAGCCTGTTTATTAAATATACATCCGATTTATTCGCTATCTACTACCGCACTCATTTACATAAATAGCAGACAGCAAAAAGGGCGCCTGAGCGCCCTTTTTAATTCAGAACTAATTAATTAGCCCAGAACTTTAGCAACAACGCCCGCACCTACAGTACGGCCGCCTTCACGGATTGCGAAACGCAGACCGTCGTCCATCGCGATCGGGTGGATCAGGGTAACAACCATTTTGATGTTGTCGCCCGGCATGACCATCTCTACGCCTTCCGGCAGTTCGATGGTACCAGTCACGTCAGTGGTACGGAAGTAGAACTGCGGACGGTAGCCTTTGAAGAACGGAGTGTGACGGCCGCCTTCGTCTTTGGACAGAATGTACACTTCAGATTCGAACTTGGTGTGCGGCTTGATTGAGCCCGGCTTAGCCAGAACCTGACCACGTTCGATTTCTTCACGTTTGATACCACGCAGCAGAACACCAACGTTCTCACCAG
>NZ_CABGGS010000015.1 GCF_902158555.1 Klebsiella spallanzanii
CTCGTCACCCGAGAGCAAGCTCTCTGTGCTACCGTTCGACTTGCATGTGTTAGGCCTGCCGCCAGCGTTCAATCTGAGCCATGATCAAACTCTTCAATTTAAGTTTGATGCTCGTAGAATTAAACTTCGTAATGAATTACGTGTTCACTCTTTGAGACTTGGTATTCATTTTTCGTCTTGCGACGTTAAGAATCCATGTCACTTTGAGTGCCCACACAGATTGTCTGATAAATTGTTAAAGAGCAGTGCAACGCGGCTTTCGCCCACCGTTTCGAGGTGGCGTATATTACGCTTTCCTCTTTCAGAGTCAACCGTTTATTTTCAGGTTTTTCTCTTCAACCAACTGGCTGTTTGTGTGAAGTGATTCACATCTGCCGTGTCAGTGGGAGCGCATTATAGGGAGCTCACGGGATATAGCAACCCTTAAAATACAAAAAACTTATCAAGCGCTCATAATTTAAACTTTTCGCTAATAATCCACGTTACGAAAAACGGAGAAAACCCAGAAACCACGCGGCCTGCGTTGATTTTCTGGCAAAAATTATTTTTTGCGAAAATCAACGTTCCCCACTTCAACATCTCCCTATCTTCTTATGTCACGACTTCAGATGATGAATTAAGCAACAGCCTTGACCCATGACAAAGCGGCATAAGACCGCATATTTCTATAATCAGGCCCGTTTCTTCTTATCTGGTGTAAACCTATGGCTTATCAACTCAACATTAACTGGCCCGAGTTTTTAGAAAAGTACTGGCAAAAGCAGCCGGTTGTATTAAAGAAGGCTTTCGCGGACTTCGTCGACCCGATTACGCCGGATGAGCTGGCAGGGTTAGCTATGGAGCCGGAAGTCGATAGCCGTCTGGTAAGCCTGACAAACGGTCAATGGCAAGCCAGCAACGGTCCCTTTGAACATTTTGATGACCTGGGCGAAACCGGCTGGTCATTGCTGGCACAGGCCGTAAACCACTGGCACATGCCCGCAGCTGAACTTGTGCGCCCTTTCCGCGTGCTGCCAGACTGGCGTTTAGACGATCTAATGATCTCTTTTTCCGTACCGGGAGGTGGCGTTGGTCCTCATATCGACCAATATGATGTCTTTATTATCCAGGGCATGGGCAGCCGCCGCTGGCGAGTGGGCGATAAGCTGCCGATGCGTCAGTTCTGCCCGCATCCGGCTTTACTGCATGTCGATCCGTTCCCTCCGATTATTGATGAGGATCTGGAACCTGGTGATATTCTGTATATTCCGCCAGGATTCCCGCACGACGGGATTACTCACGAAACGGCACTGAACTACTCCGTTGGCTTCCGCGGACCTAATGGTCGCGATTTGATCAGCAGCTTTGCCGATTACGCGCTGGAAAACGATTTAGGCGGTGAGCACTACAGCGATCCGGATTTAACCTGCCGCGAGCATCCAGGCCGAGTAGAAGAGTATGAACTGGAACGTCTACGCGGCATGATGATCGACATGATTAGCCAGCCGGAAGACTTCAGGCAGTGGTTTGGGCGCTTTGCTACAACACCGCGTCACGAGCTGGACATTGCGCCAGCTGAGCCACCTTATGAAGAAGAGGAGATTGTTGATGCGCTGATGGGCGGTGAAATGCTCACTCGCCTGAGCGGCCTGCGCGTATTGCACATCGGCGATAGCTTCTTTGTGAATAGTGAACAACTGGAGCCTACAGAACCCAATGCCCTGGACGCGCTTTGCCGCTATACCCTTTTGGGCAAAGATGAACTGGGCGAAGCTGCGCTGAAAAATCCTGCCTTCACTGCCGACCTGACCCGTTTGCTTAACCAGGGCTACTGGTTCTTCGACGAATAGCATTTCAACATCAGTTCATATATAGAAGGCGCGAATAACGCGCCTTCTGCTTTTATAGCGCTATAGCATCATTTTCCGAGCAAAGTCTCGTACTGTGCCTGGAACTGTGGCGCGTTCCATGAACCATCAAACAGGGTGTATGTGATATATCCTTTATTCAACCAGCCCGAGTCATTATCCCCTTCTGCTGGTTTCATCGCTTCCGGGTTCATCGTCTGTTTTGCCGTTCCGTCCGCCAGCAGTTCATAGCCAATCTGCGGCGCAGGGTATTGTTCATTCTCAATGTAATGAACGCCTTTGATTTCAGCCGACGGCAGCGGCGGATAGTTGATACTCAACCCCGATCCCTGTGGCAAAATTGGACTCCCCGGTTTATGAGCGGCATTAAGTTTATCCACGAGCGAAACCACATAATCCACCGAGTCAGGCCAATATTTATGAGTACTCGGCCACTTGTTTTTCATCTCTTCTTCTGTGAAACGATAGCCGATGCTGGCGGCAATCGCCGGGAAACCGTAGCGCAAGGCGCGAACCGCCGCGCTCACAGTACCGGAGTTAACCTGTGCCATGCCGGTATTAGGACCATCATTGACACCCGAAATCACCAGATCCGGCGGCGCATCTTTCAGCACGCCCCACAGGCCAAAATCCAGCGCATCAGCGGGTGTTCCGGGGAAGCAATAGCGCTTGTCAGCAGCTTTTTTAACGTCAAAAAATTTCCCCGTCTTAAAGGTGATTGCCGAACCGATACCGCTCTGGTTGGTTGCCGGGGCCACCATCCAGACGTCATACCCTTTTGCCGCTAATTTTTCCTGCAACGAAGTGGTGCCAACAGACTGACAACCATCGTCATTAACCAGCAGTATTTTCAGCGGTTTTTCAGCAGCCTGAACTGAGGCGGCGGATAGCGCCAGAATGGCGGCAGTCAGAATTTTCGTTCTCATCTTCATTCCTTATTGGGTAGCAGAGATATTTCTTAGGCGCAAAAAAAAACCTAAGCCCCCTGCCGCAAGCCAAATTGGCGTACAGGGGGCTTAGGTTTTGCCTGTGGTCAGTAACAATCCCAAAGTGAAGGAAAAATAACGCCTGATGAGTGAAGAGTCCAGCGTGTGACGCTGTATTTTGTGACAGACCTCAAGCACTGAATATTATTTCAATAAAAAACCACCAATTAATCCGAAATTTAATCATGAGAAACTTCTCAATCACAAAATCAACTCCATGAAGATGATCACATTTATTGACATCAATAATCACAAGGGATGTTTTTTAGAATATTTGGTGATACCGTAGTCGATGTTGGATTGTTACTGTGAAAAACAGGCGAAACCTACATCAGATAGCTCGAACGAACATAACTTTATTTATGCTTCGTTCCGGGTACATGATGTAGGTTTTTTTTTGCTTATAAAAAGACCATGCAGATGGAGAATAATATGAAGAAGTGGCTAATTGCATTAATGATGACGGCAGGTGCGGCAACCTGTTCCGCCGCAGAGGTCAAAAATGATGACGGAGTAAATATCTATTTTGCCCGCCATGGCAAGACGCTGCTGAATACTTTTGACCGCGTTCAGGGCTGGGCGGATTCGCCGCTTACCGAAGACGGTATTCGCGTTGCGCGCTACCTTGGCGAGGGGTTAAAAGGCATTCCATTTGATAGCTTCTATTCCAGCGATGCCGGACGCCAGCGTGAGACCATGCAGGTAATCCTTAAGCAAGCCGGAGTGAGTAATTACCAACTTACTGAACTAAGCGGACTGCGCGAAGCGTTCTTCGGCGGTTTCGAAGGTGGTTATAACAAAGATATGGCCGACGCAGGAGCGAAGCAGCTGGGTCTTAAAGACGGCGCCACGCTATTCAGCCAAATGAAAGCCGGCACGCTATCTGTTGATACCAACCAGAATGCGCTGGCTGCGGCCGACCCTAAAGGGATGGCGGAAAATTATCAGCAGGTCAAAACGCGTACACAGGCAGCCCTGCATACAATCGTTGAAAACGCGCAGGCCCGCGGTGATAAAAATGTGCTGGCGATTTCATCCGGCACTGCAATGCAGATAATGATTTCAGATTTAACGGACGATAGCACGAAAAACAAACCACTCGCCAATGCTGCCGTGGTTAAAATTGTTTATAAAGACGGAAAATATACCGTTCCTGAAATCGGCACCATGAAATATGTCGAAGCCGGAAAACAATCTCTCGATAAAAAATAAAACCAGCATTTAGTTATTCATTACTGCAGGCTGCAGGCGAAATTGTCTCGCCCGGATCGCTGCGTCCCTACTCTGGGGTTTATTATGAAAATCAATACAATTACAATCGCCATTATGATGCTGGCTATTCCCACCAGCGTCTGGTCCTCCACGACCAAAAACAGCATTCAAGAACGCGATATGGTTAATACCGTGCTCGACGACCCGTTATTTAGCCAGTCGCACATGTCCTTATCTTTTAAAAACTACTGGAAATATCTCAAGGAAGAAGAAACCGAGCCGAAAAAGGTCCATAACGCCTGGGGTCAGGGTGTCGCAGTGGATTACCAGTCAGGTTATTTTGCCGATATTATCGGTTTTGATGCCACCTACTACGGGGCGATGAAACTCGGTGCCAGCGATTACTTTAACTCCCGTGGCGTACTCTACAATGACGGCAGCGGTAATAACAAAAGTAACGCCGAAGGTTTTTCAAAAATTGGCCAACGCAACGTCAAGCTGCAATACCGCCTTGAGGATATCAATCTGAATGCCCGCTGGGGTTGGCAGACGATGAAAAACTACGGCGTCATCTCCAACTCCACCCGCCTCTCACCGACGACCTATTTAGGCTGGACCGGCGCGGTGAACTATGGTCCGTTTACGCTGCGCGGTGCGTACATCGAAAGCTCGATGGATCGCAACTCGCCGGATAAGAAACGCTTTCAGACCAATAGCGGACAATATATTAACCACATCGCCAGCGGCGATATTCTGTGGCAGAGCGAGTTATTGAACATGCAGTACGCCTATGGTGAAAGCGATAACTATCTGCGCCGCCATATCCTGTTCACTAATCTTAAGCCAATGAAAGCACTGAATATTGGTACCCAGGTGTACGCCACCCATGCGCTGGATGAGTACAAAAACATGCCAGCCAATAAGCGTGATTTTGACGACGACGCCTGGCATATCGCTATGGACGTTAAGTGGCAGGCCGACAACTGGAGCACCAAATGGGGCCTGGGCTATACCGATGCGAATAAGGCTAATGAAGTGGGATTCTATCCACGCCACATGAGCAAAAACTCGCGCGGCACCTTTACCTCAATGGCCTATGCAGGTAATGACTATATGCGCGACGGCGAACTGGTGCTCTCCAATATGTCGGATTACAACCTGACGCCAGAGCTGGCTATCGGCCTGGCCGGTAACATTGCCCAGTTTAACTACCGTGGCAACCATGTTCGTACTGGCGAAATCAACGCCTTTAGCCGCTGGGTGCCAACGCACCCTAGGCTGAAAAACCTCACCGTCTGGGCAATGTTCGGGCCGGGCTGGTCCTATAAGATGAATGGCAAAACGCCGGTGCTTACCGACGGCCATTACAGCCGGGCCAACTCGCTCTCCTCGGAAGTGATTATCGAATATAAATTTAATCTCTTCTGATACGCCCGCCCCGCCGGTCATGGCGGGGCAACCCTCCCCGGCTACTTCTTCACCTCATTAAGCTCATCGTTATAGCTTTCCCGCGTCACGCAGACGCACAGGATGGTAATCAGCGCCATGCAGGCAAGGAACAGCGAGATAGGCCACGACTCGCCGCCGGACCACACCAGCAGCAAAGTGCCAATCATCGGCGTTAAGCCGCCAACAATATTCGCCAACTGGAAGCCTAACGACACGCCGGTATAGCGCACGCTGGTGTCAAATAGCTCCGAAAAGAAGGCCGGCTGAACGCTGAACATCATTCCCAGCCCAATGGAATAGCAGAAGGTGGTAGCGAACATAAACATTTTCACCGAGCCGGAATCGATCATCCAGAACAGCGGGAAGGCAAAGATCAGCGTGATGGCGGCCCCCGCAAGATATACCGGGCGACGGCCAATTTTATCGGATAGCCAGCCAAAGAATGGGAAAGTAAAGATACCAACGAAGCTAGCTAACAGCAGGCCATTTAGCGCCGTTTCACGGGTAAAGTTCAGCTCCCTGGTGACATAGGACATAAAGAACGCCACCGTCAGCCAGCCCAGCACAATCTCCCCCATACGCATGCCCATCGCCAGGAACACCGCTTTACGGTGATGTTTGAGTACGGTGAGAATGGGAAACTTCTGTTCCGCCACTTTCGGCGCATTCTGCTGCTGTTTCTGATTCTCCTGAAACACCGGCGTCTCTTCGATCCTTGAGCGGATAAACATGCCGACAAACAGCAGCGCGATACTTAGCAGGAAAGGCACGCGCCAGCCCCAGGACATCAGGTCATCTTCCGGCAGCATCACCACCAGCGCAAAAACCCCGGTGGCGATAAACAGCCCAAGCACGTTCCCTAGCTGAACAAAAGTGCCAAAAAAGCCGCGACGATTGCGTGGCGCATATTCGGTGATAAGCGTGGTCGCTCCGCCCCACTCGCCACCGATAGCGAACCCCTGACAGAGACGCAGAAAAATCAGGATCAGCGGTGCGGCGTTGCCAATGGTGTCATAACTGGGAATTAAGCCAATGAAAAACGTCGAAATACCCATGATCATCAGCGACAGCACCAGCGATTTTTTTCGGCCAATCTTATCGCCGTAGTGACCAAAAACGATGGCCCCGATGGGGCGGCTGACGAAGGTAATCGACAGCGTCAGGAAGGAAACCAGAAGCGCCATCAGCGGCGAGAGGTTAGGGAAAAAGAGCGACGGGAACACCAGCGCGGCGGCGGTGCCGTAGATAAAAAAGTCATAGAACTCAATAGTTGTGCCGGATAACCCCGAGCCCAACACGGTGATCAATTTTCTTCGTTCATGTTTTTGTAGCGATGTTTGTTCGTCTTTTGCAGGGGTAATGGCTGGCGAGATAAGCATAGTCATCATTAAATCCTCTGTCCTGAATCATTATTGTTAAATCGGGCGGCGCCTGGCTAACCGCAGTGGCGAGGGAAAATCGCCCGCAAGCTAACTCGAATTAGCTAATTATAACAAGATACAGAGATTCACAACGTAAATGCTAAAAGAGTGTGACCAGGATCGGTTAAAATTTAACACTCTCGTAAACTCCATCAGATAAAGCGATCGTTTAAAAATAAAATAACTTATTAAAATTCAATTTGATAAATTAAACTCTCTGATTCACCGCAATCACTTCACCTCTCCTCAGCCTTTCTCGTCACCTGCGCAGCGCTTCAGAAGGCGCTCGCCATTGCCTTGACGCACAAATCAAAATAAATAATTAAATATCAATACATTAAAAATTACACATTGATAGCCATCACAAAATACCGGTAAAGGGTTTGTTCCTGTCTTTTTTTTACCCTAATTTGCTAATTCGAGTTAGCCAGTAAAATCAGCAACCAAAGAAGCGGCTGATACGGCACGAAACCATGCGCAGCACGATGAACGATAACTAAGCTACCTATCCCCTACAGGAGAAATTCACATGTTGAATTTAACGTTACCCGCGGAAGCCGAGTTTATTACCCCGAAACCAGGCGAAGTTTTGATGGTCACCAATGCGGATCTTCGCGAACCGGCTAACGTCACCTGCTGGCCCACACAAAAATTATTTGAACAGCGTCTGGAAGCGACGCTGGAAACATTAGGCTACCGACTGCGCCGCGCCCATCCGGTCAATGAGAGCCGCGGTCACGGATTTATCAGCAGTCAGAAAGAGGGTAGCGAGCTGTTCGCCGGGATCGACCCGGATGCGCCGGTTATCGTCCTGCTGACCGCCTGGCAATACTCCCACCATCTTGCCCCTTCGCTGGTACATCACCGTGGCCCCATTTTGCTGCTCGCCAATTTCGATGGCACCTGGCCGGGCCTGGTCGGCATGCTCTGCATGGCCGGATGCCTCACCAGCCTTGAGCGTAACTACTCGCGGCTATGGTCCGAAACCTTTGCCGATGACGCGTTTATTCGCGGCTTAGAGACCTGGCTGCGCGATGGCCATCTCAGCCATAAGCTCGGCTATCTGCACCCGGTCGCCCCCAGCGCGCCGCTGCTGGCCAGCGAAGCCGGGCAGATTGGCGTTAAAGTTGGGCAGTCGCTCCTCAAACATAAAGCCATTGTCGGCCTGTTCGACACCTTTTGTATGGGGATGATCAACGGCGTGTTCCCGCAAAAAGCGATGATCGACGTGGGAATGCCGGTGGAGTCGCTGTCGCAATCGGCGCTGCTGGTTGAGATGAATAAAGTACCGGCAGCCCTGCGCGAAGCCTGCCTCGACTGGTACGAAACCCGCGGAATGCAGTTCAAATTCGGCCCTGACAGCGCGCAGGATCTCACCCGGGAGCAGGTGCTGGAACAGTGCGCAATGATGATCGCTATGGCGCGTTTCGTGAAGCGATTCGGGCTGACGGCGGTTGGCGTGCAGTATCAACAGGGGCTCAAAGACAGCTGTGCGGCCTCTGATTTTGCTGAAGGCGCTATCGGCAACGCCGAACGCTTCCCGATCCCGGATGAGAACGGTGAGATTATCTGCCCGGATGCGCCAATCCCCTGCATCAACGAGGTGGATATGGGCAGCGCCATCCCGCAGGTAATGCTGGCGAAGCTGCTCGGCGCGCTGGGTATGGAGAGCGAAACCACCCTCCACGATATCCGCTGGGGTAGCGAATACAACGGCACATTTTATTGGGATCTGGAGATCTCCGGCGCGGTCCCGTTCGCCCATCTGAAAGGCGGGATAGCCGGAGCCACCGGCTATCGCCAGCCGCCAATGTTCTTCCCCTACGGCGGCTCGACCATTGCCGGTCAGGGCAAAGCCGGGCGCTTTATCTGGGCGCGCGCGCACTATGAAGGTACCCAGGTGATCCTGCATATCGGTACCGGTACCGCCGTCGAACTGCCGCATGATGAATTCGAACGCCGCCGCAAGGCGACCAACTACGAGTGGCCGCTACTCAACGCCGTTCTCGACGGGGTTTCGCGCGACGATTTAATGGCGGGACACCAAAGCAACCATCTCAGTCTGGCTTACGTAGAGGAGGAGGTTTTATCCGAAGTGCTGAACGCCTTTATTGCCCAGGCGCTGACGCAAAATATAAAAGTCTTTATCGCAGGCGATGCTCACTTATTAATGAAATAAAAACTGATTCGCTTATGTAATTTTTACGTTGTTAGCGATCCTGGCAAACATCCGCTTAATTCGTCTCTTTATCGCCCATAAAGAGCGGGTCAACGCGCATCTGTCCGGGCGGGCCTTTTGCTTGCCCGGACAAGAGAGGATTATATGTATCAGCAGCAACATATTGAATTTATTATCCAGAAGGCAAAGAAACGGCTCGACCTACAGGAAGCCCCCGGCTGTACCAAAGCGGGATGGCTAATGATCACCGCATTACTTATTGAGTCATGGGATATTTATTCCATGGCGTTTATCTTATTCGCCCTGAAAGACATTTATGAACCCAGCAGTTGGCTGCTCGGGTTTACCGCCGCCGGTACTCAGCTCGGCGCGGTTATCGGCGCGCTGCTCGGCGGCTGGCTGACCGACAAACTCGGACGGCGCAAAATTTTCCTCTGGTCGATGATCCTGTTCGCGATTTTCGCCGTTCTTCAGGGCCTGGCACCCAATATGTACTGGCTGGCGATTATTCGCTGCCTCGCCGGGATCCCAGTGGGCGCGGACGTGGCCAACGGCTTTACCTACATCATGGAAGTCATGCCGAAAGGCAAACGCGAGGTGATGGCGAATCGCTGGCAGTTTATGTTCGCGCTGGGGATTATCGCCGCTATCCTGCTGGTCACTACTCTGGTCGCGCTTGATGTTCACCCGGATATGATCTGGCGTATCGTGCTGGCGGTTCCGGCCATTCCTGCCTGTCTGCTGCTGTTTATGCGTCGGGAGCTACCGGAAACCCCAGCGTGGTTTGTAGAACGCGGCCGCTTTATTGAAGCTAAAAAAGCCTCCCGCGAATATTACGGCGAACAAGATGGGCGCCTGCTGGACGACATTCTACCCAACGAAAACGTCGCTATCGCCGACCCGACGCTCAAAGAGACGTTGCACGATCTGTTCCGTCGCCCGTTTACCCGCCGCACGACCCTGTTCGGCTGGTTCTCCTGCGCCGTACAATCGTTTGAGAACTATGCCTTCTCGTTCTTCCTGCCGCTGATCCTCGTCACCATCGGTATTTCCGGGCAGATCCAGAACAACCTCGCTCTGCTGGCGGTGAACTGCATCGCCGCGCTCTCGGCGTTCGTTGGCCCACTGCTGTTGCCGAAACTCGGCCATAAAGGGCTGAGCAAATACGGCTTCCTGCTGGTAACCATCGGTATCTCGATTTCGGCGTGGGGCGTCTATAGCAGCAGCTTCGCTTTTATCATCTTCGGCGCAGCGCTGATGCTGTGGGGCCACTACTGGGACTCTGAAAGCGGGATGACGGTCATCTCCCTGGTGGCAAAACCGCGCTACCGCGGCGTGGCTTCCGGTATCGGCTACACCATCGTCAAGGTCACCGCCTTCGTCACGACTCTGGTATTCCCGGCCCTGTTTGAAGCAGTCGGGGTCCCGGTAGCCTCGATGATTATCGCTATCGCGCCGTTCTGCGCCTTCCTCGCCTCCATCTTCCTGCTACCGGAAGTCTTTGGTCATGCGGTGGGCGACGAAAACGATCAAGAACATGACACCAGCCCGGCAATTGCCCTACAGGGTCATGAATCACCGGCCTCAACCTCTAAACATTAATCGCCCGGGTCGCAGGTGCGGCCCCCGCTGAACACATAAAGGAAGGAATCAGATGAACAGCACAAAAATGCCCGTGATTGAAAATATCGAACTGATGACCGCCCGCGTTCCGCTGCCGGAAGGTCCCTGGGGAGATCAGATTCACCACGTCACCGATATCGAAGTGGCAATTGTTGATGTCTACGGTTCAAACGGCCACGTCGGCACCGGCTTTAGCCACACTTCCGGTTGGTGCGGAAAAACCATCTCCGCGCTGATTGCTGAGATTATCCCGGACGTGATCGGCCAGCCGCTCTCGCCGCGCGGCCTGTGGCATCGTTCATATAAGCATGTTCACGACGTCGGCGGCGCAGGCGTCACCACCCATGCCCTGGCGGCGCTGGATATCGCCTACTGGGATCTTTTAGGCAAAACTCTCAACGCGCCGATCATCGACATTATTGGCCGCGTACGCGATCGCGTTCCGCTGTACGGCAGCGGTATCAACTTGCATCTATCTATCGAAGAAGTGATCGACCAGGTCAAACGCTGGAAAAGCACTGGCTACCTGGCAGCGAAAGTGAAGGTCGGTAAACCGACGCTGGAAGAAGACGTAGAGCGGTTGCGCAAAATTCAGGAAGCGGTGCCGGGATTTCCGCTAGCGGTGGACGCCAATCAGGGATGGAACTTCCCGCAGGCGCTGCGCGCGTTCAAGCTGTTCGAGCCGCTCAACTTGTTATGGATTGAAGAGCCGCTGCCCTCCGACGATATCACCGGCCATCTCAAGCTTCGCGAACGCAGCACTACGCCTATCGCGCTGGGCGAAAACGTCTATAACTTAAACCAGTTCACGCAATACATCGAGAGCGGCTGTGCGGATTACATCCAGGCGGATCTCGGACGCGTCGGCGGGATCACTGGTTATCTGGATATCGCCGCCGTCGCCCGCGCGCACAACCTGCCGATGACGCCGCATTTTGTCATGGAGCTCAGCGCCAGCCTGCTGGCAACGGTACCGAATATCTCATACGCCGAAATGACCGACGGCGGACGCTGGAAGGATCTGCGCATTATCGCCGAAGCGGGTGAAGAGGTGGACGGCTACTACGTGCCGAGCGAACGACCGGGCCACGGCATCATTCTCGATCGTGACTATCTCGCAACACACAAAATCTAACCACTCAGTGATGGGGAAAGGACAATGGAAGACACGTTATTCTCAGTTAAAGACAAGGTCATCATCGTGACCGGCGGCCTTGGACAGCTGGGGGCGCAGTACGTGAAGACCTTACATGAGCGCGGCGCAAAGGTGGCAGCGCTAGCCACCCGTGTCGATGCCGCACGTATCGATCGCGTGCTGGGGGCGATAAAGGACTCTGACCGCTTGCTGTGCGCGGAAGTCAATATTACCGACAAAGCCAGCATTAACCGGGTTCTTGATAGCATCGAAGCGAAATGGGGCGTGCCGGATGGCCTGGTGAATAATGCAGGGGTTGATACCCAGCCCAGCGCGCCGCCGGAAATGTCCGGACCGTTTGAGGAGTTTCCGGAAGAGGTATTCCGCGAGGTGGTGGAAGTGAACCTGGTCGGCACCTTTCTGATGACCCAGCAGGTTGGCAAGCGCATGAAGCAGGCCGGCAAAGGCGGCTCGATCATCAACGTCGGCTCGATCTACGGCGTGGTCTCCCCGGTGCAGGATATCTATATCTACAAAAAAGAGGATACCGGCATTCCGTTCGTTAAACCGGTGGCCTATTCAGCGGCAAAGTCCGGGCTGTATAACTTTACTCGCTACTGCGCCACCTACTGGGGCCGCGACGGCATTCGCGTCAATACCCTGACCCTCTCCGGTGTTGAGCGTAGTGACCAGGATCCGCGCTTTCAGAAAAACTACACCAACCGCATTCCGATTGGGCGCATGGCGAAAGCGCATGAGTACAACGGCGCAGTGGTGTTCCTGCTCTCCGACGCGTCGGTCTATATGACCGGCTCTAACGTAGTGGTGGATGGAGGCTGGACCGCATGGTAAGCGATAAATGGCAGGCCTTTCGCGGCATTATCTCCGCCGTAGTGACGCCGATGCACGCCGACGAGTCGGTAAACTATGCGGCGCTGGACACCCTCGCCCGCGCCCAGCTGGCGCGCGGGGTTGAAGGCTTTTACTGCTGCGGCTCCTCCGGGGAGGGGCCGTTACTGCGTTTTGATGAGCGCAGGCAGGTGCTGGCAACGCTGGTACAAGCGGCGGAGGGCAAAGTGCCAGTAATTTCCCACGTCGGAACGCCGCGCACCCAGGATGCCGTCGAGCTGGCAAAAAGCGCCGAGCAGGACGGAGCCAGCGCGGTATCGCTGGTTCCGCCCTACTACTACAAATACAGCCGCGAGGAGATTATCGCCTACTACCGTCGGGTACTGGACGCCATTTCGATTCCGGTGATTTTGTATAATATTCCGCAGTTTACCGGCGTCGAACTTGACCATCAGACCGCCGAAGCGCTGCTCGGCGACGAGCAGGTGCTGGGGGTGAAGCACACTTCGCATAACCTCTACTCGCTGGAGCGGATGATCGCCCGCTATCCGGACAAAGTGTTCTTTAACGGTTTCGATGAGATCTTCCTGTCCAGCCTCGCGGCCGGCGCAACGGCCACCGTCGGCACCACGGTCAACCTCCAGCCGGAGCTGTTTCTCGCTCTGCGCCGCGCGTTTAAGCAGGGCGATATCGCCCGCGCGCAGCGCTTACAGCAGCAGATTAACGAGGTGGTGGAAAACCTGGTGGCGCGCGGCGTGTTCCAGTCGGCGAAATATCTTGCTGGTAAAGAGATCGCCGATACCGGGCCAACCCGCGAGCCGTTTTTGGCGCTGACGGCGGCGCAAAAAGGCGGGCTGGATGACCTCTATCTGCGTTTACGGGGGTATATCGCCGATGCCCGGCAATGACAGGCTGTGTACCCAGAGCCGCCTGAACGATAGCGCCGTTTGCCAGCAGGTGGCGCTGTTTTTACAGGAGACCGAAGGCGATGCGCAAGCCCGAGGCCTGGCGATAGCGGTTGTCGGGCCGGAGGGCGAGTTTATCGCCTTTGGCGCACACGCTCGCTGTCCGCCGCTGCCGCGCCAGCTCGCACAGCGCAAGGCCTGGACAGCCTTGCGCTTTCGCCGTTCGACGGCAAGGCTTGCGGAAGAAGTTAGCGCCGGTAGCCTACGGCTGGAGGTGTTTCACGACCCGCAACTGCTGGCGATGCCGGGCGGCGCACCGGTGATGCTTGATGGGCTGGCGATAGGCGGCGTCGGGGTTAGCGGCCTGCCGCCGGAATTAGACGCCGAGCTGGCGGCGCTTTTTGTTCAGCGGCTGATGACATAAAGCGTTCCCGGAGGCGGTGCTGCGCACCTGTCCGGGCTACGCGTCATATGCAAGCTCCGACGCTCTTTTCCCCCTCTCCCTCCAGGGAGAGGGGCTTTTACCGCTTCCACTTAACTCCGCTGCTTTTCCACCGACAAAGGGCGGTGAATCAGCGTCATCGGCACCGTGATCTTCACGTCGGCATTCTCGCCCTGCAGCTTCTGCTGCATCAGATGAAACGCGTGCTGGGCCCAGGCGTCTTCGTCCTGACGCATCGACCACACCGCATTCGGCAGGAACCCTAACATTTGATGTTCATCGAAGGTCCCTATTGAAATATCTGAGGGAATAAAACCATAGGTTTCGCGCAGCGCACTTAGTGTTCCCTCCAGAATCGGCAGAGATGAGGCAATAAACGCCTTCGGCGGCTCCCGATGCCGCCGCAGAAAATCGAGCATCAGCTGCTTACCCTCTTCCTGACGGTTATGGCTGGCCGACAAAATCCACTCTTTCCCGGCGGGAAGTTCGCTCAGGTAGCCCTGCAAACGACGCTGGATCGATGGCTGCTGGGTATCCCCGGCGATAAAAAAAATCGGCGAAACGTCTACCGCCTGAGTCATCGCCTGCACCAGCTTTTTACTGCCGTTGTAGTTATCACTCACCACCAGCGACACATCGCTCTCACCAAAATCACGGTCGAGCAGCACCAGCGGCCGCTTACGCGCCACCTTCTGATGATGCAACTGCGTTTCCCGGGTAGAAGGCACCACAAAGAGCCCATCGACATTGCGCGCCAGCAGGCCTTCAACCAGACTGTTTTCATGCTCGCTGTCGCTGTAGGTACAGGCGATCATTAGTTGATACCCTGCCTGACGGCAGCAGGCTTCCAGCTTTTCCGCCAGGGTGGAGAAAAACAGGTTCGACAGGCGTGGGATCACCAGCCCTAAGGTCTCGGTTTTATTCAGCTTCAGGCTGCGGGCGATATGGTTAACGACCAGCCCGTTCTCGGCGATGTAATCATTAATACGCTGCTGCGTTTTGGCGCTGATGCGATACTGCTCAGCTTTGCCACCCAGCACCAGGCGCACGGTGGTAATCGAGATTTCCAGCGCCCTGGCGACTTGCTCAACGGTTTTGGCCATAAACTCATTTTCCATAACGAACAGAACGGCTTAATCATAAACTAATTCGAGTTAGCAATACATTAGCTGAGCTGTTATTTTGAACAATGCGTCAACATGGCGAGTTAATAACAATATTGTGCTGGTATTTGCGCCGGTCAACGGGCTGCGCAAACAAATTAGGGCAGCATTTTACCGCGCACGACCACTTTACCCGGTTTGCTCTCCGGGTCGGTCACCCGGCGAATCGCCAGATTCAGCGCCTGCCAGGCGATCTCCTGCAGATCGTGAGAAACGCAGGGAAAATGGAAGCCGTAGATCCCGGCGTGGGAGACTTCATCAATGCTGAACAGAGAGACCTGTTGCTTAAGATCTAATTGATGCTCAAGGCAGGCTTTGATAATCCCCAGCGAGATCTGGTTATTGCAGCCGACGAAAAAATCCGGCGCCGGGTTGTTAGCCAGCCAACGGCTGGTCTCCTGCCACGCGATATCCATAAAAAAGTCCGCATACAGGACTTCGAAGGATTCAACTTTCCCCAGCAGCGCCGCCTGTAAACCCGTCACCCTCTCTCTGGCGACATTGGAGTTTTCCGGCCCGGAGACCACCACCACGCGCTGAGCTTTCTGCTCCAGCAGCCAGCGCCCAGCCTGCAGGCCGCAGTCGAGATTATCGATATAGACACCGCTACAGTGGCGGTCATCAAGCTCCCTGTCCACCAGCACCACCGGAATATTGAGCGTTTCCAGCCGCTTGAGATAGGACGGGCGATACTGATGATCGTTGGAAATCACCGATAAAATGATCGAATCGACGTTATAGCCGATCAGCTTTTCGATAATCCGATCTTCGCTCTCCTGAGATTCATAGGAGTCGAACACCAGCGTGTCGTAGCCCATTTTTTGCGCTTCGAGGGTGATAAGCCGCGTCAGGCCGCCAAAAAAGGGGTTGGCCATATCGGGATTAACGATACCGATGGTTTTGCTGGTCTTCGCCCGCAGATTGCGCGCGGCAGCATTGACTACATAGCCAAGGCTGGCCGCCGTTTCGCGAATGCGCTGCAGCGTTTCCGGATGCACTTTATCCGGCTGAGAAAATGCCCGCGAGGCAGTAATTTTACTGACGTTTGCCTGCGCGGCGACGCTAGCCAGCGTCGCCTTCCGTCCACGACCGACTGCCAAATGCAGCTCCTTAGTTAAAGCATCATTTTGTATCATTTAGGTTATCATGACAGAACTCTCACTATGATGCTAACACTTTACTCCTGCCAGGCGATTTACTCTGGGGTCGGTAAAAATATCCAGTTCATCGCGGCTTTCGGAGGAAAATTCCGACACCACCGCCCCCTGCTCTCCGGCCTGAAACCAGTGGCGAGTGTCAGGCGCGATGGTGTACTGCTCCCCCGGGCGCAGCCGGATGTAACGATCGCAGGTATACCACGCCTCGCTGCCTTCCGGAACCTGACATACCGACTCACCGTCGGCGTTATTTAGCGTCAGGCTGGGGTCGTCAACAAACAGATAAACCTCACCCCAGCGGCAGCGGAAGGTTTCCTGCTTACCGGGCGTCCCGGCGAAAGGCGGATGTAAATGCTCCGGGCAGGTCTGGTGTGGGAACAGCACCAGCTCTTTGGCGCAGTAGCGCGGCGAGTTGATGTACGTCAGAAGCTGCAGGCCGGAAAGCGGGTAGTCCGGTAAGCCAAATGTCGCAATTTCAATATGTTGTCTTTCCTCGTTAGTTAAAACGATCTCAGCTAATTGCAGGAAATGAAGCGTGCGTTGAACGGCATCAGTCGGTGTATTCATCGTATCCTCTGCTTTAAAACGGTATCGTTAACACTACCGCCAGCATTTAACCCGCCATTAAGGTTTCATTTCCGTGATATGAATCGCTTCAGTAAGTTACATCGGATCATCATGATTAACATATTTTGAATATTTTTAACCTCAGTCACAGTTTTCACTTCATATTTACTCCAGGATCGTCGCACCCGAATGATACCGATACCATTAAAATGATTACAAAGAGAGGTCACATGAAAGCATTAGTGTTGGCAGAAGCCGGTAAAATCGCTATCGAAGATCGCAGCTTTGACGAAGTGCTCGGCGACAACGATGTGCAAATCAAAATTCACTCCGTCGGCATTTGCGGTAGCGACGTGCATTACTACCAGCACGGGCGCATTGGTCCTTTTGTCGTTGAAGCGCCGATGGTACTCGGGCACGAAGCTGCAGGCGTGGTGCTGGCAACGGGTAAAAACGTCACCCATGTAAAAGTCGGCGACCGCGTCTGCATGGAGCCGGGGATCCCGGATTTAAACTCTGCGCAAACCCGCGCCGGGATCTACAATCTCGACCCGGCGGTACGCTTTTGGGCCACCCCGCCGATCCATGGCTGCCTGCGCGAAACCGTGATTCATCCGGGCGCGTTCACCTTCAAATTACCGGATAACGTCAGCTTTGCCGAAGGCGCGATGGTCGAGCCGCTGGCGATCGGAATGCATGCCGCCACCAAAGCAGGGATCAAACCCGGCGATATCGCCCTGGTGATCGGTGCAGGCCCTATTGGCGTTGTCACCGCGCTGGCTGCGCTGGCAGGCGGCTGTTCCGATGTCATCATTTGCGATCTGTTTGATGAGAAGCTGGCGGTGGCCGCCAACTATGAAGGCCTGCATGCGGTGAATATCAAAACCGGCGATCTGGCGGGTAAAGTCGCTGAGCTGACCAGCGGTAACGGCGCAGATATCGTCTTCGAATGCAGCGGTGCAAAACCGGCAATCGCCACCCTGGCTGAACACGCCGCGCCGGGTGCGACCGCCGTACTGGTCGGGATGCCAATTGATGTCGCACCGATGGATATCGTCGCTGCCCAGGCCAAAGAGATCACCTTCAAAACCATTTTCCGCTACGCCAACATGTACCCGCGTACTCTGCGTCTGCTGAGCAGCGGCAAACTGCAGGTACAGCCGCTGATTAGCCAGACCTATAAGTTCGCCGACAGCATTGCCGCCTTCGAACGCGCCGCCGCTGGTCATGCGTCCGATATCAAAATCATGCTGGAAATGGAGTAATCCTATGACGCTCTATGCTGGCATAGACTGCGGTACGCAGGGGACAAAAGTAGTGATTGTCGACAGCGAACAGGGCGTGATCCTCGGTGAGGGCAGCGCGCCTCACCGCCTTATCAGCGACTCTAACGGGCGTCGCGAGCAGGAAGCTGACTGGTGGATCGAGGCCCTGATTGCCGCCTTCCATCAGGCCGTTGCCCAGGCGCAGGTCGATCCTCTGGAGATTCACGCGCTGGGCGTTTCCGGCCAGCAGCATGGTTTTGTGCCGCTGGATGAGCAAGGCAACGTGCTACACAGCGTGAAGCTGTGGTGCGACACCGAAACCGCGGAAGAGAACGCCTTGCTGTTGCATCAGCTCGGCGGCGTTAAGGGTTCGCTGGCGAAGCTTGGCCTGATGGTCGCCACCGGCTACACCGCCTCAAAAATTCTCTGGTTTAAGAGCCACCATCCGGCGCTGTGGGCGCGACTGCACACCGTGCTGCTGCCCCATGACTATCTGAATTTCTGGCTTACCGGTGAGCGGGTCGCCGAGTACGGCGATGCCTCCGGCACCGGCCTGCTTAACGTCCGCACCCGTCAGTGGGACAAAGCCACGGTGGATCTTATCGATAATACTGGCCGTTTGTGGCAAGCGCTGCCGCCGCTGAAAAGCGCGGAGAGCTGCATCGGTACCCTGCGCCCGGAAGCGGCAGCGAAGCTCGGCCTTAGCCCGACAACCCGCGTCTCGACCGGCGGTGGCGATAATATGATGGCGGCCATCGGCTGCGGCAATATCGCTGCGGGCACGGTCACCATGAGCCTCGGCACCTCCGGTACGCTGTTTGCGTGGTCCGGCGAACCGGTCAGCGCGGAATCCGAAATGATTGCCGGGTTCTGCTCCAGCACCAACGGCTGGCTGCCGCTGATTTGCACGATGAACGTCACATCGGCCACGACCGCCATTCAGACGTTGCTGAACGAGGATATCGCCGGTTTCAACGCCCTGCTGGCCCAGGCCACACCGGGCGCGGGCGGCGTCGAGATGCTGCCGTTCTTCAACGGCGAACGGGTTCCGCAGCTACCGCACGCTCGCGCCAGTCTGCATAACCTCGATAGCGATAACTTTACCCGCGCCAACCTTTGCATGGCAGTCGTGGAGAGCGCCACCTATGGCCTGCGCTACGGTATCGAACTGTTCCGCCGTCAGGGCATCGACGCCCGCGAGATTCGTCTTACCGGCGGCGGCGCGCGCAGCGCTGGTTGGCGGCAGATTGTTGCCGACGTGATGGGCTGTCCGGTGGTATGCCTGAACGTCAAAGAAGCGGCGGCCCTGGGCGGCGCAATTCAGGCTATCTGGGCCACCAGCCTGGCGGATCGCCCCGAACAGGACGCCCGCGCCCTGCTGGCTGAACTGTGTCAGCGCTTTGTTTCATTGGACCCGGCAACCCACACCCGACCGGACGCCAGCCGTCAGGAACAGTACGACACACTTTATCAACGGTATCTGCAACGCCTGCAGCAAGCTTATCCGGAGGTACAACTGTGACGCGCGATCCGCATACCCAACAGCCCGCCTATCTGCTGGAAGTGACCGGCGTCCGGAAAGCCTTCGGCCCGGTCGTGGCGTTAAAAAACGCGGAATTCTGTCTGCGCCGCGGCTCCATTCACGCGCTCTGCGGCGGTAACGGCGCGGGCAAGTCGACGTTTCTCAGCATTCTGATGGGCTTTATTCAGCCCGATGGCGGCGACATCTTTATTAACGGCCAGCGGCGCGAGTTTCATCATCCTCGCGAAGCGCTGGAGGCCGGAGTGGCCATCGTTCAGCAGGAGCTGAGCGCCATTCCGGACCTGACGGTGGCGGAAAACATCTGGCTGGGCCGCGAGCCGAAGCGCTTTGGCTTTGTCGATTTCACCACCCTGAACCAGCGCACGACCACCCTGCTGAAGGAGCTGGAGTTCAACATTAGCGCGACGGAGAAGATGCGTAATCTGAGCGTCGCCGAGCAGCAACTGGTGGAGATCGCTAAGGCGCTGTCCCATGCCAACGCCGACATCATCATCATGGATGAGCCAACCTCGGCAATTGGCGAAGAGGACGCGCAGAAGATCTTCCAGACCATCAAGCGCCTGGCGGCCAAAGGAAAAGGGATCATCTACGTCTCGCATCGCCTGTCGGAAATTTTCCAGATTGCCGATAGCTACACCATTTTTCGCGACGGCATCTACATCCATGAAGGCTACATCGCGGATATCACTCGTGAACAGCTGATTGAGCACATCATTGGCGGCGAGTACGACAGCGAATTCGCCAAGTTCAACCAGCCCGGCGATGAAGTGATGATGGAAGTGAAGAACCTACGCTGGCGCAACAAGATCAAGGATATCAGCCTGCAGCTTAAGCGCGGCGAGATCCTCGGCATCTACGGCCTGGTCGGATCCGGGCGCAGCGAGTTTCTCGATCTGGTGTTCGGTATTCAGCACGCCGACAGCGGCACGATCCAGATGGGCGAAAAGATGCTTGGCCGTCACTCGCCGAAAGAGGCGATCGGCTGCGGTATCGCTTACGTCACCGAGGATCGTAAAGATACCGGCCTGGTGTTGTGCCGCTCGGTCAGCGAGAACATCAATATTTCGTCGTTCGGCGCCATCAGCCGCGGCGGGTTTATCAATGAGAAACAGGAGCAGGCGCGCACCCGCGAGATGATTCAACGCTTCAACGTCAAAACCCATGACGGCGAACAGCCAGTGGGCAACCTCAGCGGCGGGAACCAGCAGAAGGTGGTGCTGGGGCGCTGGGCGCTGCTCGACCCGGAAGTGCTGCTGCTGGATGAGCCGACGCGCGGGATCGACGTCGGCGCAAAGAAAGAGATCTACCGCTTTATGTCGGAATTCGCCCTGAAAAATAAGGGGATCATTATGGTCTCGTCCGAACTGTCGGAAATTATCGGCATGAGCGATCGCATTTTAGTCTTTCGCGACGGCCAGCTAGCCGGAGAGCTAACGGCAGCCAATGCGACCCAGACCGAACTGATGAAACTCGCGGTTTAACAGAGAGATAAAACATGAACAGTACCCACTCCTTAACATCCGGGGTTTCGTTTTTCACCCGCAATAAGCGCCGTATGCACAAGTACGGCATTATCATCGCGTTTTTCGTCCTGTGCCTGATCGTGGCGCTGGTTGGCGAGTACCAGGTCTCCCAGGGTGCCTGGAGCAGTAACTATTTTCTCAGCAATGAAAACATGCTGATCGTTCTGCGTCAGGTGTCGATCAACGGCATTCTGGCAATTGGCATGACCTTCGTCATTATCACCGCCGGGGTGGATCTGTCGGTCGGATCGGTGCTGGCGCTCAGCGGGATCGTCGCCGCCCGTTTCGCCACCAATAACAGCGGGCTGGCCATCGGCGATACCGCCACGGCGGTGATCATGCCGCTGATCGTGGCACTCGGTATCGGCATCGTTTGTGGGCTGATTAATGGCACGGTATTAGCGCGTTATCGTTTACAGCCGTTTATCGTCACCATGGGGATGCTTTCCGCCGCCCGTGGTTTGACCATGCTGACCACCAACGGCAACCCGGTTTCCCAGCTCAATAGCGATTTCCGCTGGCTGGGCAACGGTTACGTCAGCGGCATCCCGGTACCGGTGATTATCTTTATTCTGCTGTTCGCCCTCGCCTGGCTGCTGCTGAATAAAACCATTATTGGCCGCTACGTCTACGCCGTTGGCGGCAACCCAAAAAGCGCCCGCACCTCCGGGATTAACGTCGTGCGCATCAAAGTGCTGGTGTATACCCTGTGCGGCGCGCTGGCGGGTATCGCCGGGCTGATCCTCACCGCACGAACCGGTTCGGCGCAAACCAACGCCGGAGCGGGCTATGAGCTGGACGCTATCGCCGCGGTAGTGATTGGCGGCACCAGTATGGCGGGCGGCGTCGGTACGCTGGTCGGCACCTTCTTCGGCGTGCTGATTATCGGGGTGATGAACAATGGCCTCGACCTGCTCGGCGTGCAGTCGTACTACCAACAAATTATTAAAGGCGCCCTGATCGTGGTCGCCGTTCTGCTCGACCCATCGCGTAAGCAACAGCGCGATTAATTAACCTGCAAAACCCCTACAGGAGAGAATAATGAATAAGACCAAAATAGCGTTGTTTGCTTCAGCCATGATGATGGGAAGTCTGGCGGCTGCTCAGGCGGCGCCGGTTAAAATTGCGGTGCTGATGTACGGCAACAAAGCAGAATTCGTGCAGTTGATGGAACGCTATGGCAAGGAACATCCGGCGGTGAAAAGCGGCGAAGCGGTGCTGACGTTCTATGACGGGCGCTACGATGCGTCAGTACAAAACGACCAGGCGGCCACGGCGCTCCAGACCCGTACCGATGCGATTATCGTTAACCCGATGGATTTCGAGGCCAACATCGATATCGTCACCAACGCCAAAGAGGCCAAAGTTCCGGTGGTGGTGACCAACGCCCGTCTTAACACCGAAGAGATGACCTCGGAAGTGGTCTCCAATGATGAAATTGGCGGCTATCTGGAAGCCAAAGCGGTGCTGGATAAACTCGACTGTAAGAACCATAAAGTAAACGTCGTGATCATCGAAGGCCCGAAAGGCGGCAGCGGCGAGATCCAGCGCGGTAAAGGCAACGACAAGGCTATCGCGGAGTGTGGCGCAGGCCAGGTGACGGTGCTGGAACGGAAGACCGCGAACTGGTCGCGCGCTGAAGCCCAGCCGCTGATGGAAAACTGGCTGCAAAAACACCGCGGTAAAATCAACGGCGTAATTGGCCAGAACGATGAGATGGCGCTGGGGGCAATTGAAGCCATTAAGGGCGCGGGGCTGAACGTCAAAGACTTTGCTATCGCGGGCGTTGACGGCGTCTCCGATGCTATCCACGCGGTGCAGGCCGGGGAGATGGTCTCTATCCTTCAGGATGCGAAAGGCCAGATGCAGGGCTCTATCGACGTGGCGCTGCGGGCGGTGAAGGGCGAAAGCTACCAGCCACAGTCGGATATCTGGAAGCAGTACGCTAAAGACCTGAAATGGGATGGCGGTACGCAGAAGCACTACTATATTCCGTGGACCGTAGTCACCGCTGACAACGCGCAGCAGTTGCTGGACGCGCGTAAGTAATAATCTGTACCTCCTCTTCTCCTCCGGCAAATTCCTTGATGGGTATGCCGGGGGAGATATTTTTGCCTCGTTATTTCAGCACGTTACTTTCCAGGTTTGACATCTGCGACCCAGGTGGGGAGATCCCAGGTACCGCCCAGGCGTAAATACCGACACATTCCGGTTGTTGCCTCGCGGCTTTTGCGAAACGTTGTGCCATCCCAGACCCAGTTTGCCATTCCCCAGCAATCCCCCAGACCACGCCCTTTCTGGCTCATGAAAATCTCACCCTCGCCATAATCAGAACCTGAAACGGTAATAAGAGCGGGATTGCCTTCAAGCTTGCTATCAACCACCCAATAACCGTACCCCTCGTTATATGCCGCCCGCCAGCACAGCGCTGAAATCAGCGAGTGGGCGTTATCCAGCGGCGTCAGACTGATGGTTTCTGCTTCCTCCCCCTCTTCAGGCTGGATGCGATCGCACCAGTCATCTTCAGTCAGGGTTGCCAGAAGTTTGGCCTTGAGTACCGCCAATTCAGGCGCTGTCAGCGCTCTTTCCTGAGCCTTCTCAGGCTTAACCTGGTTAATCACCGGCGCGGGAACAGCGGCGCGGACGCTGCTCTCCGGCTTATCACCTTTTTTGGTTAACGCGCCCGGCGTACCGATTCGCCCCTGAACATCGTCCATTTTCAGCAGCACCGCATAAGCGCCATCGCCGGAGAGCACAAACGGGTCCGGACCGCCTTTAAATTCAATTTTTCCACTGCCTTTGACCGCATTGATGATGTCCTGGACCTGTTTGTTCGACAGTGGCCAGCTCTCTTTTCCAGGCTTCACTTCGCCCGCTGGCTGGTCATTGATCCACAGCGTCATGTCAGGATAAACATCGCTATCGGTAACCTCCGCCAGCATCAGCTCTCCTGATACCGCAGTCCCCGCCCCGGCCCGACGAGTGAGTAATACTGAGCCACCGGTACCTTCGTTGGGACTGTATCCCGCAGCCCGACAGGTCAGCGTGTTATCACAAACCACCTCCCAGTCTTTATGGCTGAATGAAACACCGCTTTTTTCCGCCAGCACGGGGGCGCTAAGTACCGCTAATGTCAGTAGCCCTGCCCTGATTCCCTTTTTCATACCGTTTCTCCCTACCGGATAATTTTCCGTAGTCTGAACAATGCCCACGCCGGAGAGAAGTGTTTTCCCTTCTCTTTGAATCTTTTCAGACAATATCAGAGATAGCCCCTTTTCTTTCGTCGAACATTCTCACCTTGCGACCCGTTCAGTTGATGGGGTAGAAATATATTTTTTCGGCATCATCCAACATCATTTGATTATCAAAAAATATCATCCGGCGTGATGTTTAATCATCTTGTGATATTTCACTCTGCCGCGTTTTTCTGGTTGTTTTTATTCTCTCACTTCATCTTTCCAGGTCATTTATGAATTTGGATTCACGTTCACTATCACGTTATAAATAAAATGAAGATATATAGATTTTTGGGCCTGTTGCCATCGTTATTTTTAGGGCTAGCGTGCGCCGCTGGCACATCTACCATCGATAATTGTGAAGTGGGCTGCCCAACCGGCGGAAGCGCACAGACGCTGGTTCGCGAAGCCTATACGCTGAATAACAACAGCCGCAGGAAATTCGCTAATTGGGTGGCATATAAAATCACCAAAGCCAGCCAGGCTAGCGGACGCTCGCGCAGCTGGAAGCGCGATCCGGATTTACCCGCCGCAGATACGTTAGCCCCTGCTGCCTATAAAGGGGCAAGCACGGCGCTGACGGTCGATCGCGGGCATCAAGCCCCACTCGCCGGGCTGGGCGCAAGCGCGGACTGGCAGACATTAAACTATCTCTCCAATATTACTCCGCAGGAGTCCGGGCTCAATCAAGGTGCGTGGGCAAGGCTGGAGGATAAGGAGCGCGCCCTTGCCGATCGCAGCGACGTCACAGCAGTCTGGTCCGTAACCGGGCCGCTGTTCGAACGGCATATTGCCACCCTGCCCGCCGCGCCCGACGTGGAGATCCCCAGCGGCTACTGGAAGATTATTTTTATCGGCTCCAGTCCGGATAAAGGCGAATACGCGGCGTTTTTACTGGATCAGGCGACGCCAAAAAGCGCCAGTTTTTGTGATTATCAGGTAACGGTGGAAGAGATTGAGCAACGAACCCATCCGGCGCTCTCTTTTTGGTCCGCCCTGCCGCCGGAGATTACCCAAGGCCTGAAGACCCATAAAGGTACGCTGGCGAAAGAGTTAGGGTGTTCTTGATTTGATATTTTCATCCTGATTCAGGCATTAAATTTATATTATTGTTCGAGGCTGTTTTTTGGTTATTTCAGCAATATCAGGAAAGGTATTTACCGTTGGAGCTAAATAATCGGGTTACGTATTTCATTCATTTTTAACATGCGGTTAAAGGCGTTTATTATGTTCGATTAAATTCTGGACTTTGCGTTTATTACTGGTTAGGTTTACAGGTGTTATTTAGCGCGGTGCGAATGTGCGCCAACACACCCGCACCGCTGATCACAATTACTATTATGAAGGAATAGCAACCATGACTGATATCGATTGTATTGTAGATTCGCTTGATCCAGAAGTGTCGCCGAAGAATAAGCGTCAGTTGACGGTGAGTTATGTGAGACGTTTGCCAGATCGTAGTCGTATTCCGGCGGTGATCATGAAAGGCGAGTGGCTGGCGGCGGCAGGATTTACGACCGGCACCAAAGTAACTGTGCGGGTGATGAACGGCTGTATCGTGTTGACGACAATCGAGCCAGAACCGGAACTGGAAGCCGCGATGCGCAGAGTGGAGAAGCTGTCGGCCAGGAAGCAGAAGCAGGTCAGAGAGTTTATCGGGGTGATTGTGTAAGTATCCCGGCAAAACGAACCATTCACTTTTAGAGATCTTCCGACATACTGATAATGTCCCCTGAGGAGATCGCTATGCGTAAGATCCGATTCACTGAACACCAGATCATCGCCGTTCTGAAGTCCGTCGAAGCCGGACGTACCGTCAAGGATGTGTGCCGTGAGGCCGCTATTTCGGAAGCCAGCTATTACAACTG
>NZ_CABGGS010000016.1 GCF_902158555.1 Klebsiella spallanzanii
ACATCCTCCGGTGCAGTAGGCTTTTGGTTGTTCCACACTCGCAGGTGGCATGGATCATTCTTCCAATGGCATGTGGTAATACATACTCAGTGACCCGCCTAAACTCTCACATTAAAATGTTTCCCGTTGATTGTCTCCCGGAAATGTCGCCCCTGGGCTGTCCGGTAATTCTGCCCATCAGTCAGACACTGTATCTCACATGCTTAATGCGAGATATTTGACTAGCAGCTATGAGCGAAAAAACGAAATGAACACTTCGTATCACCAGACTACGTCGTACTAGTCAGACTCACTTTAACAGCAATCGTATTCCCAAAAAGGCCATAAAGCCTCCGCTGAGTTTATCTATAAAATGACGATATTTAATGTACGCCTGACGTGGCCCGTCAGTTGATAATAAGCATGCAACGACTGCATACCAGAGCAAATCAATAACGAATGCCATTGCGGGCAGGATGATGTACATAACAGGCTGAATATTTTTGCTCAGCGCTGCGGAAAAAATACTGGCAAATACCAGCGCAGTATGGGGGTTGCTGATTTGCGTAAAAACGCCAGTCATAAAAGCTTTCGAGACGCTTACTTCCTTTGTACCGGCAGAATCATTAAAACGATTTGAAGGACGACGAAACATTTTCAACGCCAGCCATAAAAGATAGCAACCGCCTGCAACTTTAAGTCCTGTGTAAAGTGATGGGATCAGAGTCAGCAAGGTGTGGAGACCTGCTAGCGCTATGGCAGCAAAAACAGATGCACCAAAACCCATACCTGCAGCAACAGATAAAGCCGTCCGTCTCGAACTGGACATTGCCATTCGGGCAACGAGAAGAAAGCTAGCTCCCGGGCTCATTGCACCAAACAGGATAGCTACGCCAATAGCAGAAACCGCGATCAAATCACCTGTCATTCATGTTTCCATCTTTAATCAGTGCCAGACAGCCCCTCATTGCGCGAACCGCATACCCAATGAACTGCTACTGGGTGACAATATAACACTGTGCAAGCAAAGTCCGCTATTGGCACAGACTGTGTGAAAACCCTACCTAAAAACCGAAGTGCGTGAGGTTATGCAAAATCTGGAGTCGATCGACTGGTCAACCTGCGTCAAATTTTACGTAGGAGCGCATTTTTCGACTCTGTTCTACACCCTTTCTACGATCACTAACATTTTCACACAGCCTGAGCGAACAGCGGAAGTACACAGTTAGCCTCACAATCAAGGCATAGCTGGTACTGCTTATTTAAATCACGTTGGGCTGTGTTAAGCAAGAATGACAGGGATATTTATAGATCCAGTGACGTGCTATCCGTTGATTAACCCTGCCGTGGCAGTGTAAGCATCCCTGCAAAACAAACCATTCACCTTATGAGATCCCGGCAAATACTGCATCAGTCGGTATTTTTCCGGTGTCAGATAACAGGTAAATCGCTCGCATTCCCTAAAAGAGAGCTTATATTGACAAACTTGTTATTCTTCAGTTGAGAACACAGTCAGTATTGGCGTAGATTATTCTTAAGTCGCGTTTTGGCGTGACCTGCGCCCTTCAACTTATCACACTACGCTTTTAGCAACGTCTGCCACTGGCATGGAACAGGCAGAAATCAAGGTCACAAGTTCCGCTGCAAGCGAAGAGTGGACATTGCTAACAGCATTTTGTGTGAATCAAAGGGGAGCAGTTCACCGATATCAATTGGCAATATAAGGACATTTGAAACCTAATGATATTTTTTGAACTTGAACCTTTTGATATTTCAAATCTCAATGATGCTGATCTAAGAGAGTTGGTCGCTAGGTTGTGTGAAGCGGAATTGATTCGTCAAGAACTACAGACATCTTGTGTTCTATGGGGGGGAGCCCAGGAAGCTGCTGACGGTGGTCTCGATGTTCGAGTTGTCGATGCTATCCCTTTACTAAAGCCGGGCTTTATAAGTCGTGAAAATACTGGCTTTCAAGTGAAGAAAAACAGTATGAGTAAGGCGGCTTGCAAAAATGAAATGCTTGATAAAGGGAAGCTAAAAACTGTTATAGCGGATCTCTTAGAAAAAAAAGGGGCTTATATAATTGTTAGTGGCAAAGATGATTGTTCTGACAAAATGCTATCAGAACGCCTTCTAGGAATGAAATCTGCGCTCGAAGGTTTACCAGATAGCGAAGAGCTTCTCCTTGACTTTTATGGTAGGGATCGGCTTAGCGCATGGTTGAGACAATTTCCCGAGGTTGCCTTGTGGGTCCGCTATAGACTAGGCAAGCCATTATCCGGATGGCGACCGTTTGGGAGATGGGCTTCCACTCCAGTCGATAAAGATGATGAGTTTTTGCTTGACGAACACCCTTGTGTCATCGATATGAACTCAAATCACAAAGAGCCTTCAACGATTTCGGATGGAATCAGGCTTGTGCGTGAAAGATTAAAAAGATCTGGCTCGGCTGTAAGAATAACTGGTCTATCAGGAGTTGGAAAAACACGCTTTGCTCAGGCTCTTTTTGAAAGTGATGTATGCGATAACTCGCTACCGAAAACAAATGTAATATATGCGGATCTTGGTGATGAATTAACTCCAACAGCATCAGAGCTTGTCTCATACTTGGTAGCTAATGATTTTTCAAGCTATTTGGTATTGGATAACTGCCCACCAGATGTTCATAGAAAATTGCAAAAACAGGTTTCGTCAAATCAAGCAAAGTTGAGTCTTCTCACTATCGAATATGATATTTCGGATGACCGCCCAGAAGAAACAGAAGTAATACACATCGAACCATCAAGTGAACAGACCGTATCTAAACTTATCCAAAAGAGGTTTCAGTCTCTAGGGCGTGTTAATTCCGATAAAGTTGCAGAGTTTTCCGGAGGGAATGCACGTGTTGCGATTGCATTGGCGAGTCGAGTGGGTCCAGATGAAACCTTGACAAATTTTTCTGATGAGGACTTGTTCCAGAGGCTCTTCAATCAAAGAAAAGGTACAACCGAAAGCTTGCTTGAAAGCGCAGAGATCCTATCCTTGGTTTATTCGTTCAATATTTCCCCGAAAGAGTACAATGATGAATTGAGCGCTCTTTCTAGAATTGGCGGATTTGAACGTGACAGGTTGAATCGCAATCATGCAGAGCTATTGCGAAGGCAGCTATCGCAAAAGCGGGGAAACTGGCGAGCAGTGCTTCCGCATGCAATAGCTAACCGTCTCGCACGACGGGCCCTTCAGAATATCGATCCTGATAAAATTAATGCTGAGTTATTAAAGGCTGATAATTTTCGTTTATTCAAGTCATGTGCCCATCGACTAGGATATCTGCATGACTTTGAACCTGCTAGATATCTCGCCCATACGTGGATGAACATTGATGGGCCATTTCATAACATTGCACGGTGCGATGCTGAGCAGCTTACGGCACTAACTCACATCGCACCTGTGTTTCCAGAAGTAGTGTTAACCGCTATAGAGAATGCTTCGGAAGCTCGAGATTTCTGCTCACGAGATAATCAAAATTTTTCTACGCTCGTTAGATTGCTTAGAAAAATAGCATATGATGATCAGTACTTCGACCGTTCTGCTGGGCTAATTCTTCGCTTTGCGGAAACTGAACAATCTGGGGAGAACAATAATAGTATCGCTCGTCAATTGGCGAGCCTTTTTTCATTATACCTTTCTGGAACCCAGGCTACACCAGCGCGAAGACATTGTTTTGTGAATAGGATGTTAAATTCCGGCAGCTTGAGACAGCTTGAAATTGCGCAGGATATTCTTCGGTCTGCATTTCAGGTTTCTCACTGGAGCTCATTTGGAGGATTTGATTTTGGCGCTCGTAGCAGAGACTTTGGGTGGGAACCGACAACGAATGAAGATATATTAAACTGGTACGTAGGCTATATTGAGCTGTTAGTGCCGTTTTTAGATTCGGGTAATGCTCCACTATGCAATTGGGCAAAGGCGATACTAGCTAACCACTTTGTAGCTTTATGGAGCTATGCAGGCTGCTTTGAAATTCTCGAAAACATAGTGCTGAAATATGGTGCTGGCGGTAAATGGCCCGATATATGGATGGCCATTAAGCGGACAATCCATTACAACGGGAAGAAACACGTACCCGAATTATTAAAAAGGATTGAAGCACTCGAGCATTTAACCGCACCGGCTGATCGCTATTTCGAAATCGAGGCATATGCCCTGACTAACACTTGGGATCACGTAGAAGTATTAGATGGGGATTACACAGAAAATTCTGAAAAAATTCATCAGAAGATAGAAGAACTAGGTGAGCTTGCGTCATCCGAACCTGACTACCTTGAAAGATTGGCACCAAGGTTATGGGAAAAACGTATTGATGCGCTTTGGTCATTCGGCAAAGGATTGGCCAAAGGATCATCAAACCAAGGTTTAACCTTTGAGATGCTTGTCCGTCTAATGCAAAAGCAAGAGTTAGAAGTAGTACAACCTATCCTCTTTTGCGGTTTTATTGTTGGCGTTCATGCCGGTGATCCTGGCTTGTCTCGGAAGCTCCAAGAGTCTGTATTAGATGTGCCGGAGCTTAAACAGTATTTTGTTGATATTTTGTCTGCAACGCCGATAGCCCCTTGGGGAGCAAAAAAGCTTATTGAGCTGGCGAAGACAGGTGAACTGGAAGCATGGAGGTTTCAACAGATAAGTTACGGTCGAGTTCATGAATCCATTTCTGATGATAATTTATCAGAATTACTTGCCGCACTTAATGATTTGGCCGATGGGATATTTTCAACTATTGAAATTTTGAGCATGAGATTCTTTACTGAAAAGGGTAGCAACAGTCCTAGCGATAACCTACGATCTGTTGGAAGGCAGGCCATTTTGAAACTGTTATCAATGCACAGGGATGAGGTTAGTAGGCGACAACTCCATGGAATGGACCGTGTTGTTGCAGAGTGTTTATCAGAGCCAGCAGCGGAGAATGAAGTTCGCGATATTATTAACTTGCTTTGCAATGGCGTAGAGACGTATCGCTTATATAGCTTTGAATTAGAGACTATCATATCCTATCTAGTGAAAACTTATCCAGAATTTGTATTAGATAGAGTGTTAATAGATAGTGAGAATAGTGAACAACTTATTTATTTGCTTTTCCAGGATAGGATCAATCGTAGTAGCTCGCCATTAAACTTAGCGCCGATAGAGCGCTTGCTGAAATGGTGTGATGGATATCAAGATAGGATTTATAAAGTGGCAGGTGCTGTTTCGGCATACACATCCTTAGACAAGGAATCACAGCCACTAGACAATCCAAAGAAAGTAATTCTCAGTCATCACATTACATCACTTTTGGATGCCGCAGAGAACAAAGCTGCGATAGTTGAAACTATTTACTCAAGGTCTTTTCCTGGTGGGTGGTCAGGATCACTTGCCGATATTCTTGAAGTTCGTTTGGAGGCATTCGAAGTCCTATTAAATCATGTCTCTCCTGAGGTGCGAGAGATGGCTAAGACCAAGCTTTCTCTTCTAAAGAGGTCTATTAGAGAGAGTAGAGCGAGTGAGGCCGAAGAGTACAACCGGCGGGAGCAAAGATTTGAGTGACCATTTTGCTTTTGATCGGGGTTCGTATACTAAAGCGCTGCTGTCGGGCAATTTTTCCGCTTTGCTCCAAAATTGCCGCATAGCGCGGCGTCCACCGTCCGCTTCTGGCACAAAGCGGACTAAGTAGCTGAGGTGAGGGTCCGCTGTGAGCGAGGAGCGGACATCTAAGAATTGGTGAAAAGTACAACATCTTCAGGTAATAAATAAATTTCGCCGAAATAATGTAATTACCGACCCGAAGGCCGGTAATTGTTAACACTGATAACCTTTTACCACGCGTAAGCTTCAGGTGCTTCCCCGCCTGGTCCCGGCCAGATGGTATCCAGCCTTTTGAGCGTATCGTCTGAAAGAGACAGCGTCAGGGCATTGAGATTCTGACGGAGCTGTTCCACTGTTCGCGGGCCGCTGAGCACGGCGCTAACCACCGGGTTATGCAGCAGCCAGGCCAGCGCGACGTCTGATGGTGTTTCCCCCAGCTCATCACACAATGTTTCCCAGGCCTCCAGTTGTGGCCGCAGGCGGTTGATTTGCGTCTGCAGTTGTGGCGAAGCCCGGCGCCCTCCGGCGATTTTCTTCAGCATACCGCCCAACATCCCGCTCCCAATTGGGCTCCAGGGGATCAGCCCAACGCCGTAATGTCGCAGCGCCGGGATGACTTCCAGCTCAACCGTGCGCTGGGTGAGGTTGTACAGACTCTGTTCCGATGCCAGCCCCAGCAGGTTACGCGCGTCAGCCTTGCACTGTGCAGTGGCAATATCCCAGCCGGCAAAGTTACTGCTGCCAATGTAGCTGATTTTACCCTCACGGATCAGCTGTTCCATAGCCTGCCAGATCTCCTCCCAGGGGGTGTTCCGGTCGATATGGTGCATCTGATAGAGATCAATATGGTCCGTTTTCAGCCTTTTCAGGCTGGCCTCACATGCCCGGCGGATATGGTAGGCGGAGAGGTACTTGTCGTTCGGACCCGTGTCCATCGGCTGGTAAACTTTCGTGGCCAGCACTATCCGGTCGCGCTGGCCGCTGCGCTCCAGCCAGTTACCAATGATTTCTTCGGATGTCCCGTAACCCTTTGCCATATCCGGTGACTGCGGCCCGCCATAGACGTCAGCGGTATCGAAAAAGTTAATACCCGCATCCACGGCTTCATCCATGATCCTGAAGCTGGCCGACTCATCCGTCAGCTCACCGAAATTCATGGTACCGAGACCGATGCGGCTCACCCGCAGGCCGGTACGACCAAGATGTTTGTAGTTCATGTCAGATGCTCCTTAACTGAACGTGTTATTGCAGATTCTTACGGAAAAAGTCTGTCAGCTTGTCAAAAGGGATTACGTCGGTACGGTCATACAGATCGACATGCCCTGCGCCCGGTACGACATACAGTTCTTTAGGCTGACCGGCGCGTTTGAAAGCGTCCTCACTGAACTCTTTTGAGTGAGCCTGATCGCCGGTAATAAACAGCATCGGGCGCGGCGAGATGGTTTCAATATCGTTGAACGGATAGAAGTTCATAAACTTGCCAATACTGCTCAGCATCGGTTTCGTCGTCAGTTCTTCTTTCTGACCCTGTGGGGTGTAGCCGCCGCGTTCGGTGCGGTAGAAATCAAAGAACTCGCGCTGAATATCAGGCGTTGAAGCGTCCAGTGTATTCACGGTACCGGGAATGTAGGCCGTCTCGCCTCCCTGAAACTCTGCTAAACGCTGCTCTGTGGCTGACCGGATAAAGGCCTTTCGTTGTTCCGGCGTCTGGGAATGGTTGAGGCCGTTGCGAAATGCAGCCCCCATGTCATACATGCTGACGGTGGCGATGGCTTTCATACGCGGGTCAATCTTGGCAGCACTGATAACAAAACTTCCGCTGCCGCAGATACCTAATACACCGATGCTATCCGGATCGACAAACGGCTGTGTGCTTAGATAATCAACCGCCGCGCTGAAATCATCTGTGTAGATTTCCGGTGAAATCAGGTGCCCCGGTTTGCCCTCGCTTTCTCCCCAGAAAGAGAGATCGATAGCCAGCGTGACAAACCCCTGCTCCGCCAGCTTCTGCGCATAGAGATTCGAACTCTGTTCCTTAACGGCTCCCATCGGGTGACCAACGACGATCGCCGGGTGTCGGGTATTCTGGTTCATCTTTTTCGGGATAAACAGGTTGCCGACCACGGCCATCTGATACTGGTTTTTAAAGGTGACTTTTTGCTGCGTCACCTTATCGCTTTTATAAAAATTATCGGCCCCACGGGACATATCCGCCGCAGAGGAAGCAAATGCACTGATCAACAGCCCCAGCGCTAACGTAAATTTTTTCATGATGGTCTCCTTATCATTAAGCCAGGGTGGCGTTATCAATGACAAACCGGTAATGCACATCGCCCCTGAGCATGCGCTCATAGGCATCGTTAATCTGGTCGGCGCGGATAAGCTCAATGTCGGCGACAATGCCGTGTTGGGCGCAGAAATCGAGCATCTCCTGCGTTTCAGGAATGCCGCCAATCATCGACCCGGCAATCGATCTGCGCTTCATGATGAGGCTGAACACTTCTGGCGAGCCATGCGGCGTGGCCGGCGCACCCACCAGGGTCATCGTGCCATCGCGTTTCAGCAGCGCAGTGAACACGTCGAGGTTATGCGGCGCAGCAACGGTGTTGAGGATAAAATCGAAGCTCTTTGCATGGGCTTCCATTTCGCTGGCATGACGGGAGACCACCACCTCATCTGCACCAAGCGCTCTGGCGGCGTCACGTTTGGACTCAGACGTGGTAAAGGCCACGACATGCGCGCCCATGGCGTGCGCAAGCTTGATCCCCATATGCCCCAGTCCACCGATACCGACCACGCCGACCTTTTTGCCGGGGCCCGCCTGCCAGTGACGCAGCGGTGAGTACGTTGTGATCCCTGCGCACAGCAGCGGAGCCACGGCGGCTAGTTGCGCTTCTGGGTGAGTGACGCGCAGGACATAGCGCTCATGCACCACAATCTGCTGCGAATATCCGCCCAGCGTGTGGCCCGGCGCATCCGGCGTCGGGAAATTGTATGTCCCTGTCATATGGTCGCAGTAGTTCTCCAGTCCGTCGTCACAGTCACTGCAGTGCCGGCAGCTGTCGACAATGCAGCCGACCCCCACCAGGTCCCCTGCACAAAAACCGGAGACGTGATCGCCAACGGCCACGACACGACCGACAATTTCATGTCCCGGTACGCAGGGATAGAGCGTTCCAGCCCATTCAGCGCGTACTTGGTGGATATCCGAATGGCAGACTCCGCAGTACGCGATATTAATCTGCACATCATGGGCACCGGGGGCGCGACGGGTGATATCCATCGGCTCCAGCGGCAGTGTGCCCGCATGGGCACCGTAAGCTTTAACTGTCATGGCATTACTCCTGGGTTTATGAATGGTCTGCGGCAGAAGTGTCTGCCCGCGAGGTCAGGAAGATCAGTACGGTTGCGATAATCAGCATCGCGGCGCTGGCCAGGAAGGTGCTCTGGTAGCCGTGATGGTCGAAAAGCAGGCCGCCCACCGTCGAACCGAGAGCAATGGACAGCTGCACCATCGCCACCATCAGTCCGCCGCCCGCTTCGGCATTCTGAGGGAAGGTACGCGGAACCCATGCCCACCATCCCACCGGTGCGGCTGTGGAAATCAGCCCCCACAGCCCAAGCAGCGCCGTCACGATGGCTACCTGACTGCCGAAGGCAATCAGTGCCAGCGCGGTGATGGCCATCAGTACCGGGATGGCCATCAGGGTCGGGTAGAACCCGCGTTTTAACACCCGGCCAATCAGCGTAGTGCCGATGAAACCCGCGACACCAATAACCAGCAGGACCATGGTCACTGTTGCGTCATCCACCCGCGTCACCGTCTCAAGGAAAGGCCTGATGTAGGTAAAGAGCGTGAATTGCCCCATAAAGAAGATCCCCACACCCAGCATGCCCAGCGTGACCACCCGGCGACGAAACAGCATGAAAACGTTGCGGGAAGCCGCCGCCTGACGGGTGACCGACATGGAAGGCAGACTGAGTAATTGCCAGACAAACGCGATGATGGCGACCGGCACCAGGCAGAAGAAGGCGCCCCGCCAGCCAACAACCGATCCGAGCCAGCTGCCCAGAGGGGCAGCCACGACGGTAGCCAGAGCATTGCCGCTGTTGAAAATAGCCAGCGCCAGCGGAACACGATGCACCGGGACCAGACGCATTGCCGTCGCGGCCGACATCGACCAGAACCCGCCGACCACAATGCCAATCAGGGCCCTGCCCGCCATATAGGTCAGGTAATTGGGTGCCATCGCAATAACAGCACCGGAAATTGCCATAATGCAGGTCAGGCCGAGCAGCAGCGTTTTCCGGTTAAGCGTGCCTGCCAGCACGGAAATAAACAGGCTGGTTACCACTGCAAATGCCCCGGAAATAGCGATGCCCTGTCCGGCCATGCCTTCGGTGACACGAAGGGTCTTCGCCATCGGTGTCAGCAGGCTGACCGGCATGAATTCGGAGGCGATCAGGGCGAAGACGCACAGCGTCATGGCAAAGACACCACTCCAGTGCGCAGGCTGTTTCCCGCTTCCGGTGTTTTTTTTTCTGTTTTCGTCTGTCTTATTACTCATTCAGGGATTTCTTTTCAGTAGATAACATGAAGTCTGTGCCCCGGAGCCTTCAGCGCTGCAGGAAGAGCTGAAACGGCATACGGGGACGGGATAAGAGGGATAATCGCGGTACGGAAGGTGCTGCGGGTCAGTTGGCGACCCTGATCTGCACCGCAAGAGGTCCGTGGCGCTGCAGGACCGGCAGTCCGGAATCCACTTTCCCTAACGGGATCAGTGAACGGGCGTAAGCCCTGCCCCGGGCAAAAATCGCCAGGTTGCCCCAGGGCGCGTAGTAAGTGATATCTCCGGCTTCCGGCGTCATGCCGTCCGGTGCCTGCACCGTGGAAAGCCTGCGCGGCAGGTCGCTTATACGCTCAATATCGTCATAGTCTTCCAGCGTCAGGCTGAGGGGAAGCAAAGACGCAAAGTCCCGGCCTGTCGGCGTATCAAAGAGGGTGGCGGTGGCGGTTTCTCCCTCCACAATGATCTCAATTTTCATAAGCGTCTCCTGCGCCACTCCCCGGTCGTTGTCACCCGCCATAGCGGACTGCGTGACGAAAAGCAGGCCGGCAAGGAGCAGCAGTGATGTTCTGCGGTAAGCGTTTTGCATAAGGGTTAGCGTTGACTTTTTCATCGCATTATTGTTACCAATATGCAGCGGGTTAACTAGCTAATGAATACTTAATACCCTTATAAGTAAAATTTATAAATGGACCGGAAACGAGCATGGCCAGACGCAATCTTAACGACTTACTCTCTTTCGTCACCGTGGCGCGTGAGGGCAGCTTTACGCGCGCTGCCGCCCAGCTCGGCGTGACCCAGCCCGCACTGAGCCAGGCGATTTCCGGGCTGGAAGAACGGATGCAAATCCGCCTGCTGACAAGGACCACGCGCAGTGTGTCAGTGACGGCTGCCGGGGAGCGCCTGCTGCAGTCTGTGGGACATCGTATTGATGAGATTGAAGCCGAGCTGGACATGCTGACGGCACTGCGTGATAAACCTGCCGGGACCGTCCGTATTACATGTGGACCTAATGTTCTGAAGACCACACTGCTGCCAAAACTGACACCACTGTTACGCGAATATCCTGATATTCATATTGAGTTTGATGCCAACCACGGCTTCCGGGATATCGTTGCGGATCGTTTTGATGCCGGCGTGCGGCTCGGAGACACTATCGACAAAGATATGATAGCCGTACCCATTGGCCCGAAACTGCGCATGGCGGCTGTAGCTTCCCCTGAGTATTTCGCCCGGTGCACCGCCCCTCAGACGCCACGCGATCTGATGCAACACTGCTGTATTAATGAGCGCATGGTTCAATCGGGGAAAATTTACGCCTGGGAGTTTGAGCAGGAAAACGGTAAATTTCACGTTCGGGTTGAAGGGCAACTGACGTTTAACACATCGGAACACGTCGTTGACGCAGCTCTTGCCGGACTGGGCATTGCCTTTTTACCTGAAGAGGAGTTCGGCACACATCTGCAGGAAGGAAAACTGATCCGCGTGCTTAAAGAATGGTGCCGTCCTTTTCCCGGCTACTATCTTTATTATCCCAGCCGTAAACAACCCTCTCCGGCCTTTTCACTCGTTGTGGATGCGTTGCGTATTAACCGGAAAATGTAACGCTGAATTTTTAGGTCAATACTTCAGAATGAATATGAAGGTCCGCTCCAGGCATGGAGCGGACGTGCCTGAGGACTGTGAAGTCTGCTTTGAGCGAACTGCGGACCTTTACACTCACGAACACCGCTTATGTATGCATTACGAACATTACGCTGTAGTAATCATCGGTAGCAGTTCAACTTAGCCCTGTACACTTGCTCTGTACTAAGATGCTATATCTAATAGATGATTTAAGAAATCATCTCAAGATCAAGATGGATTTATCAACATGACTAGAACAGAAAGACTTCTCGAATTACTACAGATATTGAGGGCACAAAGATATCCGATCACTGCATCCACCCTCTCAGAAAGATTGGGAATAAGTGTGCGCTCCCTTTACAGAGATATAAGAACGCTGCAGCATCAAGGAGTATGCATTGAAGGTGGTGCTGGAATTGGTTACATCGTTAAGTCTGACTTTCATTTGCCACCCTTAAACCTTTCTCATGAAGAAATCAATGCCATTACACTTGGGTTAAATTGGGTATCTCATAATACAGATTATAGTTTCAAAATTACCGCAAAGAATGCACTTGCGAAAATACACGCCGTTATTCCCGGTGAATTAAAAAATCTTATTGAGAATCAATCCTATCTGATCGGTCCTTCAGAAAACAATGAGATTTTTTTTGAAGACATTCGCAATGCTATTAAAAATAGGAAGAGAATCAAAATAAAGTATTGTGATAAGAAGGATTCTTACTCTTCTCGAGTCATATGGCCCATCGGATTGGTATACATGGAGTCATGCTGGCTTTTGGTTGCATGGTGTGAGATGAGAAATGATTTTCGTCATTTTAGAACGGACAAAATTCAAGATATTGTGCAACTGGATTCCACATATAGTGAAAGTAGGGCTGTTTTATTGAAAAAATGGAGACTAAAAGAAGGGATCTGCGAGGAGAAAGAGTACTGACAAAAACTGTCACAGCTAATTTGTATACTAACCCAGATGAAAGACTCAATTCTACTTCATAGGGGGGATTATGAATTTCAAGAATAAAGTTGCTGTCATAACAGGAAGTACTGCAGGTATAGGTGAGGCAGTCGCAGAGCAATTACACAAACATGGATCTAAGGTCGTTATTGTATCCCGTTCGTCAGAACAGGCTAAACAAAAAGCGGAACAATTATCTTCACAGGGACAACAAGCCATGGGGATCGGATGTGATGTGTCACAGCCCGAGCAAGTACGGAAAATGATAGATGAGATTATCGAACATTTCGGCAGACTTGATTATGCTGTAAATAATGCAGGTTTAACAGGTGAACATGGTAAAAATATATCAGAGCAGACAATTGAAAACTGGGATAAGGTTATTGCCACCTCATTGAGCGGAGTTTTTTACTGCCTGAAATATGAAATACCCCAAATGATGAAGTTTGGTGGCTCTATAGTTAATTTATCTGCAGTAAATGGTCTGGTTGGCATTCCTGGATTAGCACCTTACACCGTGGCTAAACATGGTATAATCGGTTTAACCCAAACCGCAGCGTTAGAGTTTGCATGTCAAGGCATTCGAATCAATGCAATCGCTCCGGGCTATGTCCAAACCCCACGAATGAGTGAGTTCCCTGAAAAGATTGTAAGTAGTTTCGCAAATAGCCACCCTATGAAAAGGATGGCAAAAATGCAAGAAATAGCAGACTTCATATTGTTCTTGCTGTCAGACAATTCAGCCTTCTGTACGGGAGGAGTTTATCCAATCGATGGCGGTTATTTAGCTGAGTAAAATCCCCCTAACGTCTTTTTAATTTTAAGAAATTCCTTGCCAAAGTGGTATGCTCAATGAGGGCGTTAGAATATATAGTTAACGCTTCCATTATAGGGCCAGTGAAAACAATATTTCCGCTGTGGATTAATATGTGTAGAGATGATCGGTTCTCCATTGGTTTATACATCATCTATTAACAATGTCCGCTTCTGGCACAGGGCTGCTGTTGCAGCCCTCATAAATTAAACTTCAATAGACTCAGATATCTCTAGGGCATCATCCACTTCAATACCGAGATAACGGACGGTACTTTCGAGTTTCTTGTGACCTAAAAGTAGCTGGATCACTCGAAGATTCTTCGTTTTTTTATAGATCAGATATGGCTTGGTTCTTCGCATAGAATGCGTGCTGTACAGAGTCTCGTCGAGACCCAGCTTATCAATCCATCCATGAAAAATACGGTTATATTGCCTTGTTGAGATATGTTGTGAAGAACCGACGCGGGACTGGAACAGATAGTCGCTACTACGTAGATGAGCCATTTTGATCCACGCTGCTACAGCCTCTCTTGTTCCTTTAGTCAGTTCAAACTGAACGGGGCTTCCCGTTTTTTGCTGCAGCACCGTCGCTCTGTCCGAAACAGAGTGCCCATAGGCCACATCAGAAACTTTTAGCTTAACCAGATCACAGCCCCGAAGTTTACTGTCTAGAGCCATGTTAAATAGAGCTAAATCGCGTACTTTTCCTTCCAGCTCAAGTCTGATACGGATTCCCCAGATATGAGAGATCTGAAGAGGCCGTTTCTGGCCAATAATACGGCCCTTGTTCCAGGGGGATGTTGTCATGCTCAATCTCCTTTGGGTTAGGAGATGTGATTATGGTTGTCCCATATGAGCGAGGAACGGGAGTTAAAATATACTGCTCCTTTGCACGCTAACGCTATGTTGATGCTGATATATTTTTTGAACCGTGGCGAGTCATTCGGTTATTCTTTACCTTGTGTGAAAGACTTTTTTAACATTTAAAAGTCAAATAAGCTAAACTGCCGCCAACGCAATCATTGAATGGTAATTATTTGTACAGGCGCTCTCGTTTTCGTTTTATTGCAACATGGATGGCATTGCTCTCTGTAGCCATGCTGTTCATTGCGCCTGTCATTTCTAAAACTTTAGCTCACCGAACCGCCTGCCAGCAGTCAGTATCTGCGACAAAGACGCATCATGACGTGCCGATGGCTATGCCAGAAATGCATCACAGCATGGTTAAGCCAGGTCACTGTCAGCCACATCATGAAATGCCTCACCAGATGATGACCGGACAGGCAATGTCTCCGATGGAGGAAATTGCCTGTGGCTACTGCCAGCTACTGATCCACATGCCATTTGTTCAGTTGATGCTGACAGTCCTGCTTGTGCTGATGCTGCTATGCATTCACAAGACGTCGTCTTTACGGGTTACTTTCTCACCGATTTTTCGCGTCTGGGCGCCTCAACGCGCGCGCGCGCCGCCTGCTGTTTTTCTTTCTTTAGTGTAATAAACCTCCAAAATTTGCGTAGTCGACGGCTTGTCTCAGGACAGGCAATGTTCGTTACGCCAGAAAAACAGTAAGGCAAATAATGAAAACTCAACGATTTATGCGCACGCCACTCGCTTCTCTGGTCATGCTGGCGCTTTATGTCAATGCGGCAGCCGCCGAAGAGCAACACGATCACACGATGATGGATGATGATTCCGTTATGATCGTTACGGCTCCGGTATCTTCTCCACTTGAAATTGTCACCTCTCCTAAAAGACCTCGTCAGCCTGTGCCAGCCAGCGACGGTTCCGATTACCTGAAAACAATCCCCGGTTTTTCGCAGATCCGCGCCGGTGGTACCAATGGCGACCCGGTATTTCGCGGCATGTTCGGCTCGCGACTGCGCATCCTGACCAATAACGGCGAGATGTTAGGTGCCTGTCCGGCACGTATGGATGCACCCAGTTCTTATATCTCGCCAGAGAGCTTTGATGTGCTGACGCTGATTAAAGGTCCGCAAACCGTACTTTGGGGACCCGGTAATTCTGCCGGAACAATACATTTTGATCGCGAACAACCCCATTTTGAAAAAACGGGAATACAGGGAAATGCCAGCCTGCTGGCCGCATCCAATAATCGATGGGACGAAAATGCGGATATCAGTCTGGGAAGTGAAGAGGGCTATTTGCGTCTGATGGGCAACAAGTCACGTTCAAGTGATTATAAGGATGGTAATGGCGATCGCGTGCCGTCGAAGTGGGATAAATGGAATGGCGATATGGCGCTTGGCTGGACGCCTGATAAAGACACCTTGATTGAACTGACAGCAGGTAAAGGCGACGGTGAATCCCGCTATGCCGGACGCAGCATGGATGGCTCCCAGTTTAAACGCGAAAGCCTGGGTGCCCGCTTTGAAAAATCGAATATCGGAGACGTCTTCCAGAAATTCGAAGCGAATGTCTATTACAACTACGCTGACCATATCATGGACAACTACTCATTACGTTCACCAGGCAGCGGTATGTCGGATATGACCAGCGGCATGTCAGGTGATATGTCGGGCGCTGGCATGAGTGACGCAATGGATTCCGGTTCTTCGATGGATATGGACATGCCTATGGCAATGGAGGTCGACAGACGCACGGTAGGCGGCAGAATGATGGGCACCTGGGCCTGGGATGATATTGAGCTGCGCAGTGGTGCAGACACCCAACTGAATACGCATCGCAATAAAATGGACAACGTCTGGGTCAAAGATGCCCGTTTTCACGATTACGGTATCTTTAGTGAGCTGACCTGGACTGCCACCGATGCCAGTAAAGTCGTCAGCGGTGTGCGCCTGGATCGTGTGCTGGTGGATAACTTCAGTGGCACCGGATCTTCTGAACGAACGGACACTCTGCCAGCCGGGTTCGTTCGCTTCGAGCATAACCTGTCTGAAATACCCCTCATGCTTTATGCGGGGATCGGCTATACGGAGCGTTTTCCTGACTACTGGGAACTGTTTTCCCCGACCTATGGCCCTGATGGCTCAACTGACGCATTTGATAAAGTTAAAACCGAGAAAACGACCCAGATTGATATCGGAGCCCAATATGCCGGTAAACAATTCAATAGCTGGGTTTCCGCTTATATCGGCCGTGTGAACGATTTTATCCTTTTCCGCTATGACCCGAATGATGCCTATGTCAGCCAGGCTGATAACGTCAACGCGACCATTATGGGCGGTGAAGCAGGCATCAGCTATAAATTAACCGATAACTGGAAAACCGATGCGAGCCTGGCATATTCCTGGGGCAGAAATACTGATGATGGCCGGCCGCTACCACAAACCCCGCCTCTGGAAGCCCGTCTGGGTCTTTCATGGGAAAGTGGTGACTGGAGCAGTACCGGGCTGGTGCGCCTGGTCAGCAGTCAGCATCGCGTGGCCGTCAATGAAGGGAATGTGGTAGGCAAAGACTTTGACAGTAGCGCCGGTTTCGCAGTGGTTTCTGCTAACGCTGCATACCGTGTCAATAAATACTTCAAAGTCAGCGCCGGTGTGGATAACCTCTTGGATAAAGACTACAGCGAACATCTTAATCTTGCCGGCAACAGCAGCTTTGGTTATTCCGCAAATACCGCCGTTAACGAACCCGGAAGAACATTCTGGGGCAAAATTAATGTGACATTCTGATCGGACCCGGCCCGGCCAGGCCGGGAACTTGACACAGAAGAAACGAGGAAATCATCATGTTAAAAATTCTCAAAACCCCGGAAGGTAAAAAATTTCTTATAGCCGTGGTTTGTGTGTTTATCATCGCAGTAAGCGTTGTTTCAAAAGCTGCATTTCAGGGAGTTGAAGATCAGTATAATCTTCCGATGGAGAGCTGGGACATCTCTCTGTTCATTATCCAGGGGGCATGGGTCGCCATTTACAGTCTTATGTTTACGATCGTAGGCTCATTACCCTTTGGGTTTTATTTCCTGGGCCCTAAAGATGAGAAGGGTTAACAGGCCACTGCTTTCGTAACGTCTTAGTCAAAGCCTTCCACATTTGTGCATGTGCCGGTGCTGTTCGCACTGGCACTGCCACATCGAGAGATGTGCTGATTCGCTTTCAGCCTGTACCGATAGAATCATGACCTGCGCTTCCATTCATTGACAACATCTCCCAACGTTTTGGGTTCGCCATTACGTATCCATTCCATAAATTCCCGGTCAAACCGAAACACATCGCCACACTCCTTCATCATAAAGCGACGAACGTTCTGCGTGTTTTTGTAATGAAGGTCAACAACAGTGTTGCGGGTTAACAACGCGCCGTGCCAGTCAAATTTCATATCAGCTAATCCTGTCGTGCTTTAAAAAATTTAGAAGCGGCAATAATTCTTAACTTAGCACACCGACAAACTGAAACGTCTGCTTTTGGCACAGAGGGGACTAATCAACTAGTCTTCAGGTCCGATATGAACAACGGACTTTCAAAGTGGATGACTGTAAACTCATTCAGGAAAAAGCTTAAGATAATAGTTTTGTTCATTTCACGGAAAACGTTCATGCGCGAAGATTTTAACGATTATCTTGCGTTCCTTGCTGTCGCGCAGGAACGGAGTTTTACCAGAGCTGCTGTCCGGCTGAATATGTCTCAGTCCACTTTGTCTCACATTATCAGACGTCTTGAAGAAAGGCTCGGGATGCGGCTACTGATGCGTACAACACGCAAAGTGGCGCCCACCGAGATCGGTGAAAAACTAATGGCCGCGCTTGAACCGCGCCTCAACGCCATAGAAACAGATATCTCTGACCTGCTTCGTTTTCGCGACACGCCGGCGGGAACGGTAAGGCTCACGGTTTCAGATCATATGCTTCATGAATATATCTGGCCGGCTCTGGCCCCGGTCCTTAAACATTACCCTGATATTCAGGTCGAATTGTCTCAGCAAAACGGCTTTATCGATATTGTTGAGGGGCGCTTTGATGCTGGAGTTCGGTTAGGCGATGATGTGGTCAAGGATATGATAGCTGTCAGGATTGGAGCTGACTGGCGGCCTGCCGTAATTGGATCTGCGGACTACCTTGCCAGAGCCGGTAAACCTTCACACCCTTCAGAACTGGCTGGTCATAACTGCATCAATATCAGGCATTCCGGGGCCGGGCAGCTGTACGCATGGGAGTTTGAGAAAGGGGATGAGAAACTGAATATGAAAGTTCAGGGGCAGCTGATATACAGCAGTGTTTATCCGATGCTCACGTCCGTTGAGGCTGGGTATGGACTGGCATATGTTCCGGATAATCTGGCTGAGCCCGGGATAAAGCAGGGGAAGTGGGAGAGAGTTCTTGAGGACTGGAGCCCTGTATTCAAGGGCTATCATCTTTATTATCCCAGCCGGCGACAGATGTTGCCGGCACTGAAAGTTATTATTGATGCCTTACGCATCTCTTCGGTGGGTTAGGCTGCCTGTCAGGCATTTATTTTTCTGCCAGTGAGCGACGTCCTGGCAGGACGGCAATAATGGCAGAGGCTACCAGCAGAGCGGTGGCGAGCATAAAAGTGCTAACCCAGCCCTGATGATCAAATAATTCGCCGCCAGTGAATGCGCCCATTGTAATGGCGAACTGAATCAGGGCGACCATCAGTGCACCGCCAGCCTCCAGCTCATCCGGAATAATCCGCGTCATCCAGGTATTCCATACGACAGGAATGGGAGTCACAAGAATGCCCCATACCAGCAGCAATGCGCCAGTGGCGGCGGGTATATGGCCCAGCGCCGTCAGCAGACCTGCGACGATCGCCAGGCCCGCCGGTAAACCGGTGAGGGCAGGCAGCAGATTATCCCTGACAAAAAATCCTGAAATAAGCGTGCCCGTCAGTCCTGCCACACCCACGCCCAGCAGGAAAAGGGAAATCATGTTTATACCCAGCCCGGTCACGCCTTCAAGGAATGGCCGCAGATAGGTGGAAAGTGAAAACTGTCCCATGAAGGCAAGCGTTACAGCAATCATGCCCAGCACGAATGTCCGGCTGCGCAGCAGTGATGCTATCTGCCGTATGCTGGTATCACGCTGTGGCGGCAGTTTCGGTATGACGACCATCTGCCATATCAGGCAGATCACGCCCGCAGGTACCACGGTAAAGAATGCACCCCGCCAGCCGATAAGGTTGCCCAGAAAGCTTCCCAGCGGAGGCGCCACCACGAACGCCAGAGCGGTCCCGCCCTGCAGAATGGCGATAGCTTTAGGGACACTTAAGGGATGAACAATCCGTACCAGAATGGCCGTAGAAAGCGACCAGAATCCCCCGATTGATATACCAATCAGTGCACGCCCAAACATAAACATGCCGTAGCCGTGAGCAGACGTGACGATGCCCCCTGACATCACCATCACAAGGGTATAGAAAATTACTGCTGTACGCCGGTCAAACCGGGCAAGCAACGTGTTTCCAAACAGGCTCGTTATAACCGCAAAAAGGCCTGAGAAGGCAATGGCCTGACCCGCCTGGCCTTCCGTGACCGACAGATCATTTGCAATCGGGGTAAGCAGGCTGACCGGCATAAATTCTGATGAAACGAGGACGAAGCACAGCAGAGCCATGCTGATTACTGCACTCCAGGCAGACGTCACTTCGGGCGCACTGAAGCCGCCCGCATTAAGCGGTTTATTCATAGATATTTTCTAAAGATGATGGTAAACAGTTACCACAGGCTTACAGCCTGCAGTCAGATAAAAAAGCAGGATGACGGCGGAGCAGCTGTGTAAATCTGTCCCGCCAGAATAAAGATTAAAAACGTATCAGCGCAGCGATCAGAGTGAAGGTGGCTCTACCTGCCCTTGGGCTATCAGTGCCTGAACGGATTCATGAATTGCTTCCAGGCTGCTGTAACGGGGCTGGTAACCCAGCCTGACGCGGGCTTTCTCAATAGAATGTGAGGAGCTTCGCACTACGTGCCCTCTGGAGTTCTCAGCAAATTCAGGTTCAAGCCCGGCAAGCCACTCGTCAAAAGGCTGGAACTTCAGGGAAGGCTCTCTGCCAAACCAGCGGAAAACGGCTTCTGCGTAACCCCTTAGCGTGATGGCCTGGCCGGATACCGCGTTGAAAATTTCACCTACTGAAGCAGAACGGTTTTCAATGGCTTTAATGATTAGCTGAGCGACATCCACGGCATGAACATGATGTACCGTTTCACTTCCGAGATTAGGCAGTGCCAGCGTTTCACCACGGGCAATACGCGAATACACTTCAGAATTAGAATTCCCCTGAGGCGTGGTCGGTACCCATCCTTCACCGACGATATGTCCCGGACGGAAACATGTAGTCGGGAAGCCGGACAGCCGCGCTTCACGCATCAGCCAGGCTTCACTTTCCGCTTTACCCTGTCCGTAAGCATCAATCGGGCTGACGGGATCTGTCTCCAGAGAGGGGACTGATACATAACGACCGTATACCCATATTGAACTGCAGAAAAGATAATGCTCAATCTTGCCGCGAAGCGCTTCAACAATCTGCTGCGTACTGTCGAGATCAAATGCAATCATGTCGATGACAATATCGGCCTGAAGCTCAGCAATGCGTTGACCAAAGGTTCCTTTCTTTTCTTCTTCCAGCCGGTCAATGACAACGTTTTCGATGACAGACCATGCGTAATGAGAGCGATAGGGCTTTGCTGCGCCCCGGCTGACGTTTACCACCTGGTGACCCAGTTCAACCAGCATTGGCACGAGATAAGATCCCACGTGGCCACTGCCACCAATGACAACGATACGAGACATAGCTTTCTCCTTGATGTATTTCCGCAACCGCTACTACAACCATCCTCTGCCGGGAATGGCTCAGTCAGAAAGGCATAGCCTGAATGCTTGTATTAACAAGAAAGGTATTGTAGTGCGCACTGCTATGTTTGACTTTAACCCAATTCAGAATGCTTTTATGGCGAAATAGCAATAATCATTAGAAATTGATTTGCAGAAGCATAAATACCAGAGCTGTTATTTAGCTTTACTGAAAGCGATCAATGTCCGCTTTTGGCTGTGAGCTCAATGGGTCGATGCAACGCTATCCTTAATCAAGGGGGACGTTGTCATGAAACGAAGAACTCGGATTAACTACACGTCAGAGGTGCCCAGGAACGTTATCCTCGAAAAGGCCAGAATTGGCATGACACAGGGAGAAACGTTCGGTTCTGAGGAGGAAGGGTTTGAACGAGTTAATTTCGGGTGTCCCAAAGAAACACTGAATGAAGGTCCTGAACGAATGAAGATGGTTTTCCTTGACCCTTAATTCCGGGGGGATGTTCGGGTATCTGATGAATTGTTATAGTTCATAGTCTCTAATAGCAAAACATACTCTGAGCGTTTGCATCAGTTCAGCCCGGAATACATTTTGATAACAAAACTCCCGTTTCTCTTGTTCACTTTCCCCGTACTCGCCCTGGCAAGTCAATATGGCGATGAAGCTTTTATTGAAGGTGGTCGATTTTATGCTGGCAGCGTGTTCGGGCAGCATGATTATGCCGCGCACACTAATGTTGTACTGGCTGATTTTACGATCATGCGGTCGGAAGTAAGCTATCGCCTGTACGCTGATGTTCGAAGTTGGGCCGTCAGTCACGGCTATTCATTTGGTGAAGGATGTAATGGTGCGACCTTTGAGGAGTGCCTCCCTCCCGATGAAGACAACGGAATGCATCCTGTCACTCATGTTGAATGGTCTGATGCTGCCATTTTTGCCAATGCATTCAGCGAAATGAGCGGCCTCAGGCCGGTATATCAGAATAAGGACGGCCAGCCTGCTCGTAACAGCGCCCGTTACGAGTTCAGGCCTGACCGTCAGGCTGACGGCTATCGCTTACCCACAATTGAAGAGTGGCAGATTGCTGCCCGGGGAGGGAAAACAGGCCTGAAAAATGGCTCTTACGGATACAGGTATTCCGGAAGTGAGGAGGCAAAAGACGTGGCCTGGTTCCCGGGCATTGAGTCCTCCAGTCTGGGGAGCATACCGACAGAACGCCTGCATCCTAATGCTGCCGGGCTATATGACATGAGCGGGAACGTTTCCGAATGGGTATATGCTTTTGACGTACTCTCCGGCATTAATATGTATTATTTCTGCGGGGGGAGCTTCCTGTTACCCACTACCAGTCTGGCAAGCTGTGATACACACAGCGCGGGTTACGCCTTGCCGGATACAGGGTTCCGACTGGTAAGGACACATTTCAGATGAGAAGATTTGTTATTCTGCTTGCGACGATTCTGGTCAGCCATCCGGCTGTATGCGGGAACGAAACCCGGATTAACCTGAAAGAGGGGGTTAACAGCATAGATTTAAATAATGACGGAATCACTGACAACGTCTTTATGGCGATTTATGACAATAATACGTCGCATCCCAGCCAGACGCTTACCGTATTTGTCAACCAGGGAAAGAACTGGTTCATTCTGCCGGTTCCCGATGATGATGGTTTCACGTGGGCCGACTTCAGGCTATCGGCCTCCGCGCTGAAGATAAGCGGTTTCGAATTACACAGATATAAAAGCCATGTTTATCTCGTCAGAGCGTTAAAATACGCAGGGGAAACCGGCAGTGAAGATATTTCTGACGTTTCCAGGGTGAAGTTTTTACGTTACCGTCTGGCCGAAAACCGCACCGACCCTGGGACGTCCGTATACGACTGGAATGCGGCCGGGAGTTTTGTAACTGAAAAAAAATACAATGATGTGGATGAGGCTTTTCAGTCACTGAGTATGGAGGCGTTTCGTTGAAATGGATGACTGGAATTTTGATATTTTTACTGGTACCACGCTGTATCGCCAGCAGTGAACTTCAGTATCGTCAGCTGATTGAGAGCTCTCTCAACAAGCAACCTTTGTGTCTGGGAGAAAAACGCTGGCCCGTATCTATACAGACCGGTAGTGACCAGTGGATAAATGCCAGAATGGAGGCACTTGTTGATGCCGGGCTGATAACCTCTCGTGAAAAGAGCGGGAGAAAAACATGGACGCTGACACAGTACGGTGAGGCATCTTTCAGCAAAGAACATGATTTTTGCTATGGCGTGATGCGGGTACGAACTTTACAGGGTATTCAGACAGACAGAACGGGGGTAACCCACGTAACGTTTACCTATTTTATTCAGGGCATCCCTGCCTGGGCTAAAAATGCTTCGGTTCGTGTGGCCAATACCGATCTTGATAATCTTGTTACGGGAATCGATTCCGTACGTTATCAGGCCAGATTTACTCATGAGCCTCGGGGAGCAATGCGTCTTCTCACAGAGCCTGAGCAAATGGATTTATACTATTGAGCGTATATGCTCAAACTATAGGGCAGGATCGTCTACCGTGGTGGGGTCAGTCCATATACGTCCGCATCTTGTATCAATCGACGGGGGCGGTATCAAAAGAAATACTGTCTTCCATTACTGACAGGTCTCTTTAACTATTAATCATCATCATTAATTTTGCGTGCATAAAAATGTTCCTTACCTCTAGACGACATACAGCTATATGCTGTGCCTGTTCAGTCTGGATATGTGTGAATAACGTATAAGTTCGCAATGGACGAGGAGCTGGGCTGGTCAGTAGGCTCCAGAGGAGTTCAGTGAGTTTATTATTATCCGATAACAAAAGGGGCAGGGCTTAGCCCCACAATACTGACGTTTACATTGTTCACAGATCCAGCGAGACCTTTTATTCACTGTAGTAACTCTCGGTGGTTGAGTCCTTTGGTTAGTGCCGGAAGTACGATGAGCAGACATTGTTAATGCCCTCTGGATGCTTCAATACGTTGTTTTAACCACGTTTTAACCTCACTTTCAGTCCAGCGAGAGCTGCGGCCCAATTTAATCGGCTTCGGGAATTCACCGTCTTTAATGAGCTTATAAAACCATTTGTCTGTCAGCCCGGTATAAGATGTGATGAAGGCCATGTCGACCAGTTTATCGAGAGTAAAATCGATGTCAGCGGTAGTATTTTGATTGTTCATGACGAGTACCTCTGTCTTTAGTAGATGAAAGACAGGAGCACTTCAGTACTGCCTGTTTATCTGGCTGATTACGTATTGATGTGTGCTCCGTCATAACAATCACCTTCCCGGTAAAAAAATACCGGTTTTACCTTCACTTCACACTGCAGCCGAAGTTACGCTCTCCGTCTCCACGCTGCTTGGTATACTCTTTCGCCATATAGCTGATGTGGTATATAAAGTCCTGATAACCAGCCGTGTGTATTCCATCCTTCCGGTTAAGATCATAAGACACACCGGGTAAATGTATCCCTGCATTATCATCAGGTCCTTTATCACGTAGCGCTCTGTTCCATGCGCTGATAACCATTCTTACCAGATACCCGTACTTCTTAGTCAGCCGGTTATAGATAAGGAACGCTTTATGAAATACTTCACGATTGACCAACAGAAGCACGTGATAGTGCTTCCCTCCATTTATCTCCCCGAATTCTCTCACCCATGCGTAATTCAGGCGGCAAGGATAAGTACGCTTCCCTAGTTTCCTTCTCCTGTTTTGATAGGCGTTAATCTGGGCCTTGAGGGACGCTATGAAGCGTTTAATGACCGCATTGCTGTATTGCTCTTGTTTATCTTTTGGAAGGTGTAAATCGACTCTGAAAGCCAGTACACGGGCATGTTCTTCTAATGCACTTTCCGTCACCCTTTTGAGCCTTTCAAGATACCGGTTATTAAGCTCACCATGGTTCTCGTTAACTCTGTATACGTCATCTTTTCTGTCAGTCATTTCTTAGCTCCCTGGTTGTTGGTTAATACCATCCTGGTCACAGTTATCTTTTACCTGAAACTACAGATACCCGTCACTATATCTACTGACAGAGGTCTTACCCTGCTTGTGGTTGGCCTTTCATTCATGGGTAAAGATGCTTATCGAGTTGATGCCATTCCTGATACAGGAGATATCGATGATCCCCTGCTTATACCTCATATGGGGAGAGTCCTGTATGAAGATCAGTTGTGAGGAAGACAGTGAGATATGAGAAAGGGCTATAAACATAATATTAATACCGGCAGTAGAAAGTTACTCATATGTCGTTTGATATCTCACTGGATCTGTAAGCACCCCTGCTTCAGTTCCATGCACTTTTTGAGAGTTCCGGTTTTTCAGCCATCAGCCGGTACTCTTCCGGTGTCAGGTTATTCAGGGATTCATGAGGCCGCTCGTTGTTATATTCCATC
>NZ_CABGGS010000017.1 GCF_902158555.1 Klebsiella spallanzanii
CCGCCGGGGTCTCGGCGGTGCCGATGGCGGCCAGGGTGTCGAACAAGGTGGGCCTGGAGTCGGACGCGCAGAACTTCCTGCTGATGCACGCGATGGGCCCGAACGTGGCGGGGGTGATTGGCTCGGCGATAGCCGCCGGGGTGATGCTCAAGTACGTGCTGGCGATGTAAACCGGTACCTGTCCGGGCTACCGGATTGCATGGATCTGTAGCCCGGACAGATGCGCAGCATCGCCTCCGGGAAATACGTTCTCCCGGCTTGCGCTGCGCTGAGCCAGGCTACGAGTTCACAGCCGTCTGCAAGCCGGGAATACCCTACAAGGAGAAAGAGATGTCTGAAACAGCAATACCTGAATATACCGCCTCCCGGGTCACCAGGACCTCGCTGGCAGGCTACCTTCATCAGTCGCTGGAACAGGTCTGCAAGCTGGCCTCTGGCCTGAAAATGCTCCAGCTACCGGTCAATGACACCGATCGAACCGCTGTAGTACTTACGGAGCCGGTCTACGCCGCTGCCGGGTTGCGCCTTGCCCGCCAGCAGCCCCTGGCGCAGAACCCGCTTTGTGACGATGTGCTGCGGCGCTTTCGTCATGCCCCCGGTCTGACGGCAGATCTGCCCGCCCTGGTTGAGACCGTGCGCAGCGTGGCGCTGCCGGTCTGGTCACGCCTGCGTCGCGATGGACACGGCGATGATACGGCTGTCAGGCAGACGCTGCTGCATATTCTGGCCTGGCGAAGCGAGTCGCCATGGCTGCAGGATCAGACCCAGAGAATACTCTGGCAGGGCGGCGTGCTGGGGGAGAAAGGGTACGCCGTGTTAACATCCCTCGACGATGAAGCCGCCCCCCGGTGCATTGGGTTCTGCGGGCTGAGTGAACTACTGACCACCACCGGTTTTTTAGTCCACTTTCCGGCAGGACCTCTGTTTTCTGAAGAATATCCAGAGAGTTATTAATGAAGTTAATCAGTTTTTGTGTAAGCAATATTCCCCGCTATGGTTTGTTGCGGGGGGATGGCGTTGTCGATTTAACCCGGCATTTTCTGCAATATCCGTCGCTGAAATCCTTTCTGGCGGCAATGGACAATATCCCGGCAGAAATGCTGTCGCATATGGCGATCGACTATGCCCTTGATGAGATCGAATTTTTGCCGCTGATCCCCGACCCACAGAAGATCCTCTGCGTCGGGATGAACTACCAGGCCAAAAGGCTGGAGTTTGACGAGCAGGATCCCGATCCGACGCTGTTTATCCGTTTCCCGGATTCCCAGTGCGGGCATCTGGGCGAGATCATTAAACCGGCTGCCAGCCATGAGTTTGATTATGAAGGCGAGCTGGCGCTGGTGATCGGCAAACGCGGGCGCAATATTCCCGTCGAGCGGGCGCTGGAGCACGTTGCCGGTTACAGCTGCTATATGGACGGCTCGGCCCGCGACTGGCAGCACGCCTGGTTTACCGCCGGCAAAAACTGGCCATCGACCGGCGGCTTTGGCCCCTGGCTGGTGACGCGGGATGAAATCGCCGACCCTAACGCGCTGGCCATCAAAACCCGGCTCAACGGTATGGAAGTGCAGAACGACAATACCGCCAGCATGATCCATAGCATCCCGGAGCTGATTGCCTATATCAGCACCTTCTGCCTGCTGACGCCGGGCGATGTTATCCTGACCGGCTCACCGGGCGGCGTGGGGAAAAAGCGCACCCCGCCGCTGTTCCTGCGAGATGGCGATACGATTGAAGTGGAAATTGAAAAGATCGGCTGCCTGCGTAACCGCATTGTTAATGAGGTGCCGGAAGCGTAACGCTGGCCTCCGGCAACAAACACCACCACAGAGCCCCTGTCAGCGTCGTAAGACCGGGGAAACTGACAGCATAATGGTATCAGGTGAGCGTTCCCGGAAACTATGGGACTACCTTTTTTAAATTATGAATCCGCTATCGGAGTAGGTCCATTCAACCAATTAATTTCACTATCCATAACAAACTTAGTAACCCAACCGCATTGGTATTGTGGCCAATTATAAAAATCCTTTATTACATTATATAGTCTTGCGACATCATTTTTAGATTTTGATTCTAACGCCTGCCTCATTAATCCAATAATATCCTTGGGTTTGCAGGGGGCACTTTCTAGTACTTTTAAAAACCATTTATGATAAGGGTAGAGTAATTCATTATGGGCAAGTAACAGACGCCCAGCAAAAAGGCAAAGATTAGAAACTGAGTGAGTGATGACATAACAGTCATCTTTCTTTAATCCCTCATAATACATCCAGTTCCAGCCTTCGAACTGAGCATTAAATGTCTCTAACTTACTGGCTTTATTTTCTTTAGGGTATAAAGATGCTTCTAATATCAATTTATTAACATTCACTTCATCCATATCTGAATGAAGTAAAATAGCATCTTTGAATGCAAATCGTGCTGGTTCGGTTCCCTTTTCAGCAACCAACTTGATAAATGACTCGCTAATGTATTTACCTTCAACATATCCTCCGGGATAGTCAGCTGATTCATTATCCAGATAGTGCAAATCTCCATTATTGAATGCCAACTGGTAATCTACTTCAGACAAAATAAGCATTAAGTCAATATCTGAGGATTCGGTGGCGAAACCATGAGCAATAGAGCCACCAAGAATCACTCCTATAACGTCCTCTTTATCTCTGATTTTTTCGAGGGCTTTATCAATTGCATCTTTATGATGTTGATACATTTAACCCTCCATTCCAATTTTAAAGTCTTTATAATAATACTCTTTATCTCTATCGGTAATTGTCCTGATCACCTTACATGGAACACCGACGGCAACGACATCCGGCGGGATATCTTTGGTGACAACGCTACCCGCGCCAATAACCGAATTGTCTCCGATCGTTATACCTGGATTGATAACTACATTGCTGCCAATCCATACGTTATTGCCGATGGTAACCGGAAAGGAGAACATTTCTCCGGTTTTTCTTAACTCATGATGAACGGGATGCCCTGTTACAGAGATCGTCACATTTGGCGCAATTAAAACGTTATCGCCAATGGTGACCGTGTAATCGTCCACAATGGTAAAATTAAAGTTCGCGTAGAAATTATCGCCAATATGGATATTGGTTCCGTAAGAGAAATAAACTGGCGGTTCTACCCACACATGCTTTCCCACTGTTCCAAACATCTCGCGAATCAGCTTATCTCTTTTTTCAACCTCTGATGGACGTGTGTGATTAAATTCGTACATAAGTTCTTTGCCACGTAATCTCTCTTCTGGCAGGCCCTCGCACATATCGGTAAACAGCTTTCCTGCTTTAATTCTGTCTCTCATAGAAATGTTCATCGATGATATTCCCTCTTTATTTTTTGTATTCATGCCTGTTTACCCGATTGTGCGAAAGAGCGGGAAAAAGGTCCCGGCCCGCTAAGGGTAAATACAGAAATCAGCGTAAAGCTCAGCGCAATCATCCCTAACACCAGATAAGCCCCCTGGAAGCCAATACTCTCATACATATTCCCGGCCAGAACGGACATGAAAATCATCGCTAACTGCTTGAAGAAGCAGAAACAAACCAGATAAATCGTGGCGGAGAAACGGACTTCAAACTGACTGGTAATGTATTTGAAGCAGCCGACGATCAGGAACGGTATTTCAAACATATGCAGCGTTTTGAGGATCACGACCTCCAGCGCGGAGGAGGCGAAAGACGAGCCGATAATCCTTACCGACATGATCGTGCCTGCCAGCAGCAAAGCGTTCTTTCCGCCAATACGATTCACAATCAGCGGCGCAAAGAACATGATGCTGGCATTAAGCAGCTCCCCCATGGTGGTGACGTAGCCGAATACGCGAGTGCCTTGTTCACCGGTAGCAAAAAAAGAAGTGAAGAAGTTAGCAAACTGCTGGTCAAATACATCGTAAGTACAGGAAACGCCGACCACGTACAACGAAAGGAACCAGAGTTTCGGCTGTTTAAATAACTCCAGCGCCAGCTTCAGGCTGAAAGCTGAGTTGTTGGCCCCCACCGCATCGGCGACCTTCGCAGACGAAGGCGCATCTGTTTTTGAAAAGAACAGCAGCAATGCCAGAATAACGGCGCAACCGGAACCCAGCCAGAAGACAAACTGGTTATTGATGGTGAACATAATTCCGGCAATCGAGGCGCATAGCGCCCAGCCTACGCAACCAAACATGCGGGCGCGGCCAAATTCAAAGTTGCTCCGGCGGCTGGCTTTTTCAATATAGGCTTCAATCGCCGGTGCGCCGGCATTGTAAATAAAGCCAAGGTAGATCCCGCCAACAATCGACCCCAGTAAAATATTTACCTGTAATAAGGGACCAAAAACGTAAATAAAGAACGGGGCGAACATCACCAGCATCCCGGTGATGATCCACAGCAGATGTTTTCGCAGGCCAAGCTTATCGGAGAGCAGACCGAAGGCTGGCTGGAACAGAAGCGAAAATAGTGAAATACAGGCGAAAATGATCCCCGTATCCCCTTTGCTTATATGGTTTACATCATGTAACCAGATAGGAAAGAAGGGGAAATAAGCACCCATGATAAAAAAGTAGAAGAAGAAGAAAAAGCCGAACATCCAAAAGTTAGTATTTTTTAAATAGTACATATGGACTTCCTTACCCTGAATGCGGGCAGGCGTGAACCTGCCCGAGTGTTTTTACTTTTGACCCCAGACCAGTTGGTAGTGGTAGCGTCCGGCGCTAAGCTGAAATTCCGGCGAAACCGAAGGACTCCACGAGTCATCGCCGCCGACGCCCATATGGAAACCGTCAATATTGAGCCAGGTCCCGGCTTCCGGCTGTAGCAGATGACGGTGGCTGGTCTCCATCAACTGTTTCTGGCCATAGCGGCTGATGTTGAACAGGAAATCACCACGCCAACAGTGCGGGCCGTACTTCAGTTCACGAGTTCCACTGCGCAAACCATTTTCAGTCGGGAAAACATACGGGGTATACATCTCCTCCAGCGACAGATCCCAGCGGTCAAAGCAGGCAGCGGAAAGCCTGTCCGGATAGTTTTCATGTGGCCCCAATCCCAGCCAGTTAACCCGCTCAGCCACCAGCGCAAGCTGGCAGCTCAGGCCGATACGTGCCGGATGAGGCGTGCCGCTGGCAACATCAACGTCGACAGTGATTCGCATCTCGCTATTGCCGCCGATACGGTACGTTTTACGGCTGACGAACAGCGTTTCACCCTGATACTGCCAGGCATGAGCGGTAGTTATCTGCACAGCACTGGCCAGTACGTCGGCATCGCATTGCAGCAATATGGCTTCGGTCTGATAGTGCCCGGCAGACTTCCAGCGCTCCACCCAGGCGTTAGGATCGATGCGGGTTGATTCGCTCACGCCGATGTCGTTATCCAACGGTGCGCGCGTAAACTGGTCAATAAGCGGCGTCAACAGTTGTGCTTCTTTGCCAATCCAGTATTGCGTCAATACGCCCTGCTGGCGGCTAAACTCCCAACGCTTCTCGTTCACTGTGATGCTGAATGTGCTCTCGCTGGCAGTGAGCTTTGGCGCGTGGTTAGCGGGCTGCGGCAGCTGCGTACAGAGTTTCTCGTCGAGCTTCCATTGTTGCCAGGCGCAAATATGTCCGGCCTGCGACCATGCGGTTGCTTGAGGCTGTTCAACGCGAACGGTCAGCCACAGCTGGCCTGCGGTTTCCGGTTTAGGGAAGTCCGGCAGCGCGATGACCTGACGCCCCTGCGGCGGGATATCCAGCGTCGCCACGCCTGAAGCCAGTGGATTACCATCCAGCGCCAGCGACCAGTGCAGAACCTCGTTATCGCTGTGGCGGAACAGGTATTCGCTGGTGACTTCAATCTTACGTTCGGCCCCCGGCAGCAGCGCAAACTGGAAAAATTGCTGTTCATGTTTGGCTTCATACAGTGCCGGGTGCGGCGTGCGATCGGCGAATACCAGGCCATTCATGCAGAACTGGCGATCGTTAGGCATGTCGCCAAAATCACCGCCATACGCAGACCACAGCTTGCCATCAGCATCGTGTTTGATAAGCGACTGATCCACCCAGTCCCAGACGAAGCCACCCTGCAAGCGTGGGTATTGGCGGAATGCCTGCCAGTATTTGGCGAAGCCGCCGAAACTGTTACCCATCGCGTGAGCGTACTCGCAGAGGATCAGCGGGCGCTGCTCGCCGGGTAGCGACAGCCACTTTTTGATTGACCATTTCGGCACGGCAGGAAAAGGCTGATCCTGATCGACGCGGGCGTACATCGGGCAAATAATATCGGTGGCGGCAGTGTTGGCTCCGCCGCCTTCATATTGCACCGGGCGGGACGGATCTTCTGATTTCAACCAACGATACAGCGCATCATGATTTACACCGTGACCCGATTCGTTACCCAGTGACCAAATGATAATGCTCGGATGGTTGCGATCGCGCTGTACCATCCGCGTCACGCGCTGGCTCATGGCGGGCAGCCAGTCGGGATCGTCGGTCAGGCGATTCATCGGCACCATTCCGTGGGTTTCAATGTTGGCTTCGTCCACGACATACAAGCCATAGCGATCGCACAATGTGTACCACAGCGGGTGGTTCGGGTAATGAGAGCAGCGCACGGCGTTAAAGTTGTTCTGCTTCATCAGGAGAATGTCCTGCACCATCGTCGCCTCGTCCATCACCTGACCGTTCTCCGGGTGATGTTCATGACGGTTGGTGCCGCGAATCAGCAGCGGTTTGCCGTTCAACAGCAGCAGGCCGTTTTCAATGCTGACCTGACGGAAGCCGACGTCGCAGGCTTCAGCTTCCGTCAGCGTGCCGTCGGCGGTATGCAGTTGCACCACGGCACGATACAAATTCGGCGTCTCGGCGCTCCACAATGCTGGGTTTTCGACGTTCAGACGCAGGGTGATTCGGTCATGGTAAGCGCCGCGCTCATCAATGATGTCACTGCCTAATGGGGCGCTTTTTTCGCCGACTAACGTTTCGCCATCCCACAGCTGTACCGTCACGCGTAAATCATCGCGCAGCTCGCCTGTTACCCGCACTTCCGTTTCCAGAACCGCGCGGCTAAAGTCATCGTTGAAACGGGTGTTTACCCGCAGGTCGCTGATTTGCGTGGTGGGTTTATGCAGCAAAGCAACATCGCGGAAAATCCCGCTCATCCGCCACATGTCCTGGTCTTCCAGATAGCTACCATCGCTCCAGCGCAGCACCATGACCGCCAGACGGTTTTCGCCGCTGCGCAGATAATCGCTAAGATCAAATTCAGACGGCAGGCGGCTGTCCTGCCCGTAGCCCACCCAGCGACCGTTGCACCACAGATGGAACGCCGAGTTCACGCCATCAAAAATGATTCGCGTCTGTCCTTCCTGAAGCCAGGCATCGTCAATGCAAAATGTGAGCGAGTAACAACCAGTAGGGTTATCAGCCGGTACAAACGGCGGGTTAACCGGTATGGGATAAGTGACGTTGGTATAAATCGGTGCATCATAACCGTCCATCTGCCAGTTGGACGGTACGTTGATGGTATCCGCCTGCGGCAGATCGCTTGTCAGCCAACTTTCCGGCACCGCTTCAGGCGAGGCAAACCAGGTAAATTGCCACTCTCCGTTCAGACTGAATTTCTGCGCAGATTTCCGATTATCGCGAGCATCATCAGCATTTTTCCAGCTGTAAAAAGGAGGATGCGCCTCCAGCCGGTTGAGTTGCGTCACGCCTGGGTTTTCCCAGTCGCGTCGAGCCAGCACCGCGGCGAGTGAATTTGTGTTCAGGGGCATAGCTGTATCCTTTTAGAAATTGTTATCC
>NZ_CABGGS010000018.1 GCF_902158555.1 Klebsiella spallanzanii
ATTGCCGCTCAGCTCGACGACGTGGGCTACGGCTCCCTCGAATGCTGGGGCGGCGCCACCTTTGACGCCTGCATCCGCTTTCTCGGCGAAGACCCGTGGGTCCGCCTGCGCGAGCTCAAAAAGGCCATGCCGAAGACCCCCCTGCAGATGCTGCTGCGCGGCCAGAATCTGCTCGGCTACCGCCACTACGCCGATGACGTGGTGGAGCGCTTCACTGAGCGTGCCGTCAAAAACGGCATGGACGTGTTCCGCGTCTTCGACGCCATGAACGACCCGCGCAATATGAAGGCCGCATTACAGGCGGTGCGCAGCCACGGCGCCCATGCCCAGGGCACGCTCTCGTACACCACCAGCCCGGCGCACACCCTGCAGACCTGGCTGGATTTAACCGAACAGCTGCTGGAAACCGGCGTCGATTCCATCGCGATTAAAGATATGTCCGGCATCCTGACGCCGGGCGCGGCGTATGAGCTGGTGAGCGAAATCAAAAAACGCTACGACGTGCGCCTGCACCTGCACTGTCACGCCACCACCGGGATGGCGGAGATGGCCCTGCTGAAGGCCATCGAGGCGGGCGTTGACGGCGTCGACACGGCGATTTCCTCGATGAGCGCCACCTACGGCCACCCGGCCACCGAGGCGCTGGTGGCGACGCTGACCGGCACAAAACACGACACCGGGCTGGATATCCTGAAGCTGGAGAGCATCGCGGCGTACTTCCGCGAGGTGCGCAAAAAATACCACGCCTTCGAAGGCCAGCTGAAGGGCTACGACAGCCGCATTCTGGTGGCCCAGGTGCCGGGCGGAATGCTCACCAATCTCGAAAGCCAGCTGAAGCAGCAGAACGCCGCTCACCGTCTGGATGAGGTGCTGGCGGAAATCCCCCGCGTGCGCGAGGACCTCGGCTTTATCCCGCTGGTCACCCCGACTTCACAGATTGTCGGCACCCAGGCGGTGCTCAATGTCCTCACCGGCGAGCGCTACAAAACCATCGCGAAGGAAACCGCCGGGATACTGAAGGGCGAATACGGCCACACCCCGGAACCGGTGAACGCGGCACTGCAGGCCCGCGTGCTGGAAGGGGCAGAAGCCATTACCTGCCGCCCGGCGGATTTACTCAAACCGGAGCTGGCTGCGCTGGAAGCGGACGTGAAGCGCCAGGTGCAGGAGAAGGGCATCACGCTTGCGGAAAACGCCATCGACGACGTGCTCACCGTGGCGCTGTTCCCACAAATCGGCCTGAAGTTCCTTGAGAACCGCCACAACCCGGCGGCGTTTGAGCCGGTACCGCAGGCGGAAGCCGCGCAGCCGGTGGCAAAAGCAGAGAAGCCTGCCGCCTCCGGTATCTACACCGTGGAAGTGGAAGGTAAGGCCTTTGTGGTGAAGGTCAGCGACGGCGGCGATATCAGCCAGCTGACGGCGGCCGTTCCTGCTGCCTCTTCTGCTCCGGCGACGGCCCCGGCAGGCGCCGGCACCCCGGTCACCGCCCCGCTGGCGGGGAATATCTGGAAGGTGATTGCCGCTGAAGGCCAGACGGTGGCGGAAGGCGACGTGCTGCTGATTCTGGAAGCCATGAAGATGGAAACCGAAATCCGCGCCGCGCAGGCCGGGACGGTACGCGGTATCGCGGTGAAGTCCGGCGACGCGGTCTCCGTCGGCGACACCCTGATGACGCTGGCGTAAGGACGAGGAGCGGAAATGGAAAGTCTGAACGCCCTGATTCAGGGGATGGGCCTGATGCACCTCGGCATCGGCCAGGCCATCATGCTGCTGGTGAGCCTGCTGCTGCTGTGGCTGGCTATCGCGAAGAAGTTCGAGCCGCTGCTGTTGCTGCCGATTGGCTTCGGCGGGCTGCTGTCGAATATCCCGGAAGCCGGGCTGGCGCTGACCGCCCTGGAGAGCCTGCTGGCCCACCACGACGCCGGGCAGTTGGCGGTGATTGCCGCGAAGCTCAACTGTACGCCGGACGTCCACGCCATCAAGGAGGCGTTAGCCCTGGCGCTGCCGTCGGTGCAGGGGCAGATGGAAGAGCTGGCCGTGGATATGGGCTACTCGTCCGGGGTGCTGGCGATTTTCTATAAGGTCGCCATCGGCTCGGGCATTGCGCCGCTGGTGATTTTTATGGGCGTGGGGGCGATGACCGACTTCGGCCCGCTGCTGGCCAACCCGCGCACCCTGCTGCTGGGGGCGGCGGCGCAGTTCGGTATCTTCGCCACGGTGCTCGGGGCGCTGACGCTGAACTACTTCGGCCTGATTTCCTTCACCCTGCCGCAGGCGGCAGCGATAGGCATCATCGGCGGCGCGGACGGCCCGACGGCGATTTATCTGTCGGGCAAGCTGGCGCCGGAGCTGCTGGGAGCCATCGCGGTGGCGGCATACTCGTATATGGCGCTGGTGCCGTTAATCCAGCCGCCGATTATGAAGGCACTGACCAGCGATAAAGAGCGGAAAATCCGCATGGTGCAGCTGCGCACGGTGAGCAGGCGGGAAAAAATCCTCTTCCCGGCGGTGCTGTTGCTGCTGGTGGCGCTGCTGCTGCCGGACGCGGCCCCGCTGCTGGGGATGTTCTGCTTCGGCAACCTGATGCGCGAAAGCGGCGTGGTGGAGCGTCTGAGCGACACGGTGCAGAACGGGCTGATTAATATCGTGACCATTTTCCTCGGGTTGTCCGTTGGCGCGAAGCTGGTGGCGGACAAGTTCCTGCAACCGCAGACGCTGGGCATTCTGGTGCTGGGGGTGATTGCGTTCGGTATCGGGACGGCGGCCGGGGTGCTGATGGCGAAGCTGCTCAATAAGTTCAGCAAGAATCCGATTAACCCGCTGATAGGTTCCGCCGGGGTCTCGGCGGTGCCGATGGCGGCCAGGGTGTCGAACAAGGTGGGCCTGGAG
>NZ_CABGGS010000019.1 GCF_902158555.1 Klebsiella spallanzanii
TCGTTCTGGCCGAAGGAGTCGAGGAAGCCAGTACTGTTGATATTTTAAGAAAGCTGGGCTGCGATGAAGTTCAGGGCTATTTTTTTGCCAAACCAATGACCCCCGATGTTTTTGAAACCTGGTATTATGGTAGAGACGAAGCCTTAAAGTGAGCGAGCATTAAGTAAATACGTATGCACGCCTGCCCGTAATATATGAATAAGAAGGAAACTGGTCATCCTGACCAGCTCTCTATTGATTATCAGACGCCAATGATAGTCCTGCATCCGGGTAATCATGACAAATTCTAAAGACCGCTATTCGCTCACAGCGGACCCTCACCTCAGCTACTTAGTCCGCTTTGTGCCATAAGCGGACATTGTCCATTACACTAATGTGTCCTAATTAGTAGTTTGCCATAGTGGACATGATTTATATTTGCTTTCCCGGATCTTTGGCTGCAATTCATCAATTGATTCGAATTTCTCGTTGATTTTCAAGTCTATCAATTTGAAAATTATGGAGCGGCTAAATGTTAACGCCTTTTTCAACTCATTTTCTCCAAGGTTATTAGACCCAGCATGGACTACTTTAGATCTTAATCCATATAGTTCTTTGACGTAATCTTCAATTTCTAAGCATTCATCTACTGATTCCCCACTTATATAAGCACATTGTTCAGCCATGCTAGCTACTATAGAGGCAGTAATAACACTACGTTCATTAACTTTGAAAAGTGCTTCAAGCGCAATTACGACTTTCAGTAAGGCACTTGATCTGTTTTTATCGCGATAAGCCTCTCCAATCCATTCAACTGCTCTGGAAAGTTTTCTTTCAAGCTGGGTACCCGGAGATAAAACGACATTAAAAAAATTTGTCATCGAGCTTGCTTTTTTTTCTGGAAAATAATCAGTCAGATCAGCCAGATCAATTATTTGATCTTGTTCGTGTTTATTTTCAGTCCTTCCAAAAATTGAGCCTTCCGTATAAATAATCGGTGGTTCGGTAGGAGAAAACTCATACATGAAAGCACCTATAGAAAACTCTTTACCTTTCTTCGCCAATAAGAAAGAAAATGACAATTCTAGTGTATTGAAAAAAGTGTCTGTGTAAGCACCCCTGCTTCAGTTCCATGCACTTTTTGAGAGTTCCGGTTTTTCAGCCATCAGCCGGTACTCTTCCGGTGTCAGGTTATTCAGGGATTCATGAGGCCGCTCGTTGTTATATTCCATC
>NZ_CABGGS010000020.1 GCF_902158555.1 Klebsiella spallanzanii
TGTAAGTATCCCGGCAAAACGAACCATTCACTTTTAGAGATCTTCCGACATACTGATAATGTCCCCTGAGGAGATCGCTATGCGTAAGATCCGATTCACTGAACACCAGATCATCGCCGTTCTGAAGTCCGTCGAAGCCGGACGTACCGTCAAGGATGTGTGCCGTGAGGCCGCTATTTCGGAAGCCAGCTATTACAACTGGAAGGCGAAATATGGCGGGATGGAAGCGGCCGATATTAAAAAAATCAAAGATCTTGAGGATGAGAATCGACGTTTAAAACAGATGTTTGCTGATCTCAGTCTTGAGTGCCGGGCACTTAAAGACGTCATCGAAAAAAAGCTTTAAAACCAGCGATAAAGCGTGAACTCGTCAGCTATCTGACGGTGCAATTTGCCATGAGTTTACGCCAGGCCTGCAGGACGTTATCGCTGAGCAGGACGGTGTATTTTTATCAGCCCGATACCCGGCGTGATGAACCAGTGATCCACGCGCTGACTGAGCTGGCAGAACGCTATCCGCGCTACGGTTTTAAGAAACTGTTCCAGCTGCTGCGCAGGCAGGGTAATACCTGGAACCATAAACGTGTTCACCGGATTTACTGCCTGCTGAAACTGAATTTTCGCCGCAAGGGAAAACAGCGGCTGCCTGTGCGTAATCCCGCACCACTGGCGACACCGCAAGCGTTAAACCAGAGCTGGTCCATCGATTTTATGCACGACGCGCTGGTCTGCGGCAGACGCTTCCGAACCTTTAATGTGGTGGATGATTTTAACCGTGAAGCACTGGCGATAGAAATCGACCTGAATATCCCGGCTCAGCGAGTCATCCGGGTGCTGGACAGGATCGTGGCAAACCGCGGCTACCCGCTGAAAATGCGGATGGACAACGGGCCAGAGCTGGTCTCGCTGGCGCTGGCACAATGGGCCGAAGAACATGGCGTACAGCTCGAATTTATCAAGCCGGGTAAGCCGACACAAAATGCTTTTATCGAACGGTTCAACCGAACATACCGGACAGAAATCCTGGATTTTTACCTGTTCAGAACACTGAATGAAGCACGGGAAATTACCGAGCGCTGGCTGATGGAATATAACAACGAGCGGCCTCATGAATCCCTGAATAACCTGACACCGGAAGAGTACCGGCTGATGGCTGAAAAACCGGAACTCTCAAAAAGTGCATGGAACTGAAGCAGGGGTGCTTACA
>NZ_CABGGS010000021.1 GCF_902158555.1 Klebsiella spallanzanii
TGCAAAAGAAGTAGGTAGCTTAACCTTCGGGAGGGCGCTTACCACTTTGTGATTCATGACTGGGGTGAAGTCGTAACAAGGTAACCGTAGGGGAACCTGCGGTTGGATCACCTCCTTACCTTAAAGAACCTGCCTTTGTAGTGCTCACACAGATTGTCTGATGAAATAGTAGCAGTAAGTAATCTCTGCAGGCTTGTAGCTCAGGTGGTTAGAGCGCACCCCTGATAAGGGTGAGGTCGGTGGTTCAAGTCCACTCAGGCCTACCAAATTCTTCCTGATACCGCGTTGTGAAACGACCCGCATATTTCAGTATGCTTCGCCGCTCCACGCTTTGTCTCAGAAAGAATTAAGGTGAATGAGATAACTACGATGGGGCTATAGCTCAGCTGGGAGAGCGCCTGCTTTGCACGCAGGAGGTCTGCGGTTCGATCCCGCATAGCTCCACCATCTTTTACTGCTCAATATAAGAAAACTTCAGAGTGTACCTGAAAAGGTTCACTGCGAAGTTTTGCTCTTTAAAAATCTGGATCAAGCTGAAAATTGAAACGACACACTGTTAATAGTGTGTTCGAGTCTCTCAAATTTTCGCGACACGAGAATGTTTTACGAAACATCTTCGGGTTGTGAGGTTAAGCGACTAAGCGTACACGGTGGATGCCCTGGCAGTCAGAGGCGATGAAGGACGTGCTAATCTGCGAAAAGCGTCGGTAAGGTGATATGAACCGTTATAGCCGGCGATGTCCGAATGGGGAAACCCAGTGCAATTCGTTGCACTATCGTTAACTGAATACATAGGTTAACGAGGCGAACCGGGGGAACTGAAACATCTAAGTACCCCGAGGAAAAGAAATCAACCGAG
>NZ_CABGGS010000022.1 GCF_902158555.1 Klebsiella spallanzanii
ACCTACGGCCACCCGGCCACCGAGGCGCTGGTCGCCACTCTCGCCGGAACGCAACACGACACCGGGCTGGATATCCTGAAGCTGGAGAGCATCGCGGCGTACTTCCGCGAGGTGCGCAAAAAATACCACGCCTTCGAAGGCCAGCTGAAGGGCTACGACAGCCGCATTCTGGTGGCCCAGGTGCCGGGCGGAATGCTCACCAATCTCGAAAGCCAGCTGAAGCAGCAGAACGCGGCGGACAAACTCGACCAGGTGCTGGCGGAAATCCCCCGCGTGCGTGAGGACCTCGGCTTTATTCCGCTGGTGACCCCGACCTCGCAGATTGTCGGCACCCAGGCGGTGCTCAACGTCCTGACCGGCGAGCGCTACAAAACCATCGCGAAGGAAACCGCCGGGATACTGAAGGGCGAATACGGCCACACTCCGGTGCCGGTCAACGCGGCGTTACAGGCCCGCGTGCTGGAAGGGGCTGCCCCGGTGACCTGCCGCCCGGCGGACCTGCTGAAGCCGGAGCTGGCTGCGCTGGAAGCGGACGTGAAGCGCCAGGCGCAGGAGAAGGGCATCACGCTTGCGGAAAACGCCATCGACGACGTGCTCACCGTGGCGCTGTTCCCGCAGCCTGGCCTGAAGTTCCTTGAGAACCGCCACAACCCGGCGGCGTTTGAGCCGGTGCCGCAGGCGGAAGCCGCGCAGCCGGTGGCAAAAGCAGAGAAGCCTGCCGCCTCCGGTATCTACACCGTGGAAGTGGAAGGTAAGGCCTTTGTGGTGAAGGTCAGCGACGGCGGCGATATCAGCCA
>NZ_CABGGS010000023.1 GCF_902158555.1 Klebsiella spallanzanii
CTAGTACGAGAGGACCGGAGTGGACGCATCACTGGTGTTCGGGTTGTCATGCCAATGGCATTGCCCGGTAGCTAAATGCGGAAGAGATAAGTGCTGAAAGCATCTAAGCACGAAACTTGCCCCGAGATGAGTTCTCCCTGAGACTTTAAGTCTCCTGAAGGAACGTTGAAGACGACGACGTTGATAGGCCGGGTGTGTAAGCGCAGCGATGCGTTGAGCTAACCGGTACTAATGAACCGTGAGGCTTAACCTTACAACGCCGAAGATGTTTTGGCGGATTGAGAGAAGAATTCAGCTTGATACAGATGAACAGAATTTGCCTGGCGGCAGTAGCGCGGTGGTCCCACCTGACCCCATGCCGAACTCAGAAGTGAAACGCCGTAGCGCCGATGGTAGTGTGGGGTCTCCCCATGTGAGAGTAGGGAACTGCCAGGCATCAATCAAGTGAAAAGCCCATCCTGACGGATGGGCTTTTTGCGTTTTTAAATACTAAACAAATCCTCTTCAATCCCAAGAATATTCTCCCTTTTCTACAACATAAAAGCCTGTGCAAACTCTCTTGTCCTCATATTTCACTTTATCCTTGGCCGGGTATTCGCATTAATCTTGAACACTCATATAACAAAATAAAATGTGATTATCATCACATATAAAATTATAACAATTATATAACATTTGATTCACTAATTGATTTATCTGAATGAGTTGGTTCATCCGACGCGGCAGATTGCAGTCCTTACTGGAGCAAAATTACAATGACAGAAAGTAGCATTCACGAACGCGGATCGCTTGATCATGCTGATACCCGGCGTCGTATATGGGCAATTGTGGGGGCATCATCAGGGAATCTGGTTGAGTGGTTTGATTTTTACGTCTATTCGTTTTGCTCGCTCTATTTCGCACACATCTTCTTTCCTTCGGGAAATACCACCACGCAATTGTTACAAACGGCAGGGGTGTTTGCTGCCGGTTTTCTGATGCGTCCTATCGGAGGGTGGTTATTCGGACGTATTGCCGATCGTCGCGGACGTAAAGCTTCTATGCTGATTTCGGTATGCATGATGTGCTTCGGATCGCTGGTGATTGCTTGTCTACCGGGATATGCCACTATCGGGACTTGGGCACCGGCATTGCTGCTGCTGGCACGCCTGTTCCAGGGCCTTTCCGTCGGCGGAGAATACGGCACCAGCGCAACCTACATGAGTGAAGTTGCGGTGGAAGGTAAGAAAGGTTTTTACGCTTCATTTCAGTATGTCACGTTGATTGGTGGCCAACTTCTGGCGGTGCTTGTGGTTGTCGCATTACAGCAGATCCTTAGTGATGAAGATCTTCATGCCTGGGGATGGCGCATCCCCTTTGCCCTTGGTGCCGTATTAGCCATCGTTGCTCTGTGGCTGCGTCGTCAATTAGATGAAACCTCTAAACAGGAAACTCGTGCGCTAAAAGAGGCGGGATCGTTTAAAGGGCTATGGCGTAACCGTAAGGCATTTATTATGGTACTCGGTTTTACTGCCGCTGGTTCGTTAAGCTTTTATACCTTTACAACCTATATGCAAAAATACCTGGTCAACACTGCTGGTATGACGGCGGGTACTGCCAGCATGATTATGACCGCAGCCTTGTTCGTTTATATGTTGGTTCAACCGCTTTTTGGTGCCCTTTCGGATAAGATTGGCCGTCGAACCTCAATGCTTTGCTTCGGCGTATTGGTTACCGTCTTTACCGTTCCTATCCTGAATGCATTGCAGAGTGTGAGTTCACCGTATGCAGCATTTGCTTTGGTGATATGTGCGCTGCTGATAGTGAGTTTCTATACTTCAATTAGCGGGATCCTGAAGGCCGAAATGTTTCCGGCTCAGGTCCGTGCCTTAGGGGTTGGATTATCTTATGCGGTTGCCAACGCGCTCTTTGGCGGCTCAGCAGAGTATGTCGCGCTGTCATTAAAATCGGCTGGAATCGAGCACGCTTTTTACTGGTATGTGACCGTAATGGGGGCGATAGCTTTCCTGGTCTCCTTGACTCTGCATCGCAAAGGTAAAGGTCTGCGGTTGTAGAATTATTGATGGGCCAGCTGCCATACGGCATAGCCTGTAGTGGCACCAGCTACATCCCACGCAAAATCTTTCCAGCTCCAGCCGCTCCCCGCCGGGCGGCTGTCCCATAGTTCCTTCGATGCCCCTAAACTTACGGAAAACATCAATCCAATCGCGGCACTACGGTCGCGGCTGTAACCCTGGTGTTGGGCATATTCATTGCCAGCGGCAGAGAGCATTGCTGAAGCGAGGAAGTGCTGGGCTTTATCCTGTCCACTCCATGAGTCATTAGCCATATGGCTGCAGCCGGTCAGTAATAATAGTGGTGCGATAAGCATGATGATGTGCATACAAATTCCAGAAAAAAGCCCCGCAATGCGGGGCGGAAATTCAGAGAATACGGCTGATAAGACGGTCTATTCGAATACGTCGCAGACGCCTGATCAGTTTACGTACTTTTATCGGGTAGTCGGCAATACTTTGTAGATCGCGATAATGCTGAACGACCGTGGTATGTTTGCGGATAAGGTTGAGCTCTTTCTCACGCATTGCGCCGAGCTGGTGCTTTGGATCGTGAATAAGAATGGCATTTTCCAGATCCAGTCGCCAGGCGCGAGGGTTCAGGTTATTACCGGTCAACAGCATCCATTCGTCATCAACCCACATTCCTTTCAGGTGGTAGCTGTTATCGTCGTCCTTCCATAAACGGACAATCAGCTGATCGGTGTTGACGTAATACTGCAGCCGGCTAAGGAAACGCCGCAGATTAATTTCATAAAGATAGGGCAGCGCGCCAATAATTTTAAATGGCTGATCTTCCGGGATATAGAAATCATTAGCGGTCTTATCACCCACGATAATTTCAACTTTTTTCCCACTGCGTAGCAGCTGAATAATATTACGTACCAGCAGAGCAGGCAGGTTGAAATAGGGAGTGCAGATAGTCAGCTTATGCTCAGCGCAGGGCATTAAATGGAAGATGGTTTTATTCAGCAGACTGGTCTTCCCCAGCCCAACTAACGGGGTGACCGATAGCTGATCTTCATCAGCATTACCGATAAAATGATAGCTGCTATCGCGGAGCTCCTGGCGATACTGACGGATATCGTTTTTGATTTCTGGGCTTTTGGGCCGGTCAGCCCTGTCAAGGCGGTTAACTCCACGGCCTTGCACCAGGTTATTCTCAACCCAGTCGAACATCACATCGGCCATTTTACCATTGCGAATGCACTGGTAGCGGTCGTAGCGATACTTATCGTGTTGATGCAGGTAAACATCATTAAGGCTGGCCCCGCTGTAAAGGACGCAATCATCAATGATAAAGCCTTTAAAGTGGAGGACGCCGAGTGCTTCCCGGGTATTGACCGGAACGCCATAAACCGGGATATCGATGCCTGGGTTTTCCTGAGCCATACGACAATACCAGTCGGCATTGGTGTTTGACGCCGCGACGCCAATACGCCCACGTTGGGCGCGATGCCAGTCAACCAGCACCCGAACGTCTAATTCTGGACGCTGGCGCTTAGCGTCGTACAGTGCCTGCAAAATTCCTTTGCCGCCATCATCCTGTTCCAGATAGAGCGCAATAATACAAATACGCTGAGTGGCTTGAGCTATCCTGGCCAGTAACGCTTGCCGAAAATCTGCCGGAGCGTAAAAGAACTCGATATCATCAACTGACTGAGAAAGCTTAGGGAGTTGGGCAAGGTGTTGTTGATGTTTATTACGTTTAAATTTTGACAACATCACAGTGCATTTCTTCTCTGTTTATTGAAGGGTCTTCTGTACCATGCAGACGACGTAAGCGGGCAATAATACCATTACTACCCGTTAATGTAGTCAACAATTGCGGTCAGCCGTTTGTAATTGCTCAGATACAAGCTGTAGAGACAAACTGACAATTCCATCTTCAAGCTGAATATCAACTGAGAATCCTAGCTTTCGGGCGAGCCCAATCATGCCTTTATTATTTGGCATGGTGATGCCGTTCAATCGCTGCAGGCCGTGGCTTTGCGTATAGGCGATCAGTTTTTCCAGTAGCCTGCGGCCTAAGCCGAGACCTTTTAAATCAGAGCGCACCAGTACGGCAAACTCAGCATCGATATTATCCGGGTCGGAGATCGCCCTCGTCACGCCGAGGATCTCACTTCCTTCTTTTGTGGTGCGCACTGCAACAAAGGCCATTTCTCGATCGTAGTCGATCTGCGTCATATTGGCTAAATCATCGTGAGTAAATTCGTTGATTTCGCTGAAGTAACGGTAATAAAGATCTTCTTTCGTCACCTGAGCGATAAAGGCCAGCAGCTGCGGCTCATCCTCGGGGAGTATTGGGCGGAACAGGCAGCGTTCGCCGTTCTTCATGACTACCCACTCCTCCTGCTGCTGTGGATAGGGGCGCACGGCCAGGCGACTTTCGCTATCGCCGTTAAACGGGGCAAGAGTTAATGTTACATCAAGCGCGGTAAACTCATGACCGGAAGCCAGAAGGGGATGGATATCCAGGCGCTGAATTTCCGGGCAGTCGACAATCAGATTCGATACCTGTACCAGTAGCTGGCTTAGGCCGGGAATATCCAAAGGACGCAGCGCGCTACGGCCGCGCACTTTTTTGCTTTTGATAGCCTGAATAACCAGGTAGCGTGCAAGGTTCATATTCAGCGGAGGGAGCGCGACGGCGGCCTGATCCTCTGCCCGCCATTCAACGCCGCCTTCACCCAGCATAATCAGTGGCCCAAAAACCGGATCGTGCTCCACGACAACTCGCAGCTCCTGCGCTCCGGCGCGATTGGCCATGCTTTGTACCAGCAACCCGTGAATACGTGCCTGCGGCCAGGTCATTTTGACGCGATCGAAAATAGCATCCGCCGCCTGCTGTACTTCGATGGCCGTACGCAGATAAAGCATAACCCCTTGAACTTCTGACTTATGTGGAATATCCGGCGAGCGAAGCTTCAGAGCAACGGGGTAGCCAATCTGCTCGGCGATGTGCACCGCTTCGGCGCTATCTGCGGCAATCCACGTTGGCAGGGTGTGAATACCATAAGCATGCAGAACCGGACTCACTTCATGGGTATCCAGCGACGTAGCACCCTCATTCATTGCTCGTTGTAGCAGGTTATGGGCTTCGGCAGTGTTAGCCGTTAACGAGTCTGACAGTACCGGAGTTTCCCTGAGCTGTTTCTGGTTACGCCGGTACTCCACCATGTGCATAAAAGCGGTAATCGTACCCTCTGGGGTACGATAGGTCGGCAGGCCCGCATCGCTAAACAGGCGTCGCGCTTCTTGCGATGAGAACTCACCGCACCAATTGGTGAGAACCGTGACGTATTTGCCGCGCGGATGGCGCTTCAGGGCGTCAATCAGCGCCAGCGCGCTTTCCGTGCCTGGAGCCGCTGCGCTTGGGGCATGAATCACCAGCAGAGCATCGTAGTCATGACTATCCAGCAATACGTTCAAGGCTTTGAGGTAATGCTCGCTACTGGCGTCATCGCGGAGGTCCAGCGGGTTGGCAATATCAATACCTTCAGGCAACGCCTGACGGAGATTGCAGCAGGTCTCCTCACTCAGAGTGGCAAGTTTGCCATTGCGCAGCCAAAGCTCATCCAGCGCCAGCGCCGCCGGAGCGGCACCGTTACTGATAATCATCAGTTTTTCGCCGCGCAGAGGGCGCATATGGCTGAGGGTTTCGACCGCGGAGAACAGCTCGTGGGTGTCCTGTACCCGCAGCAAACCTGCGCGCTGAATCGCGGCATCCCAGGCTGGATCCATCCCGGAATTTACGTGCAATAGCTTCTGCGCTGCCGGGCTGCGTCCGCTTTTAATCACCAGAATCGGCTTATTGCGCGATGCGCTGCGGGCCGCTGAGACGAAACGACGGGCATCGCTAAGGTGTTCAAGATAAAGCAAAATAGCGCTGGTTTTGCTGTCTCGAGCCAGAAAATCGAGCAGGTCATCAACATCAATATCCAGGCTATCGCCAAGTGCAATAAAGTAAGAAAACCCCATCTCGCGCTGCTGAGCCCAGTCGAGGATAGTGTTGGAGACGGCCGCAGATTGCGAAATAAACGCCAGTTTGCCGCGATGAATAGGCACCGGTGAAAAGCTGGCGTTAAGACCCTGCCACGGGGCAAGCAGGCCCAGGCTATTTGGCCCGAGCAACCGCATCTGGTAGCGTGCGGCGCAGTCAAGCAGCACGGGATATTGTTCGGGTATGGACGAGAGAATGATGCAGGTTTTACACCCTTTTTGTCCCAGCGCTTCCAGTAGTTCAAGGTTTCTTCGGGCGTTGGTACATAGCACAGCAAGGTCGGGTGTGAAGGGGAGGCTGTCGACTGTAGGCCAGGCCAGCACTCCCTGAACCGCTTTCCATGCTGGCGTCACGGGGAGAACGGGGCCGCTAAAGCCGCCAGCCAGCAGGTTGCGCATCATCAGATAACCGGCGCGCTGTGGTTTCATTGACGCGCCAATAACGGCGATCGACTTTGGCCGCAGCAATGCTTCCAGGCCTCGTTGGCTCATACCGGTCTCCTTTGATCCCCAGTGACCGAATGATTTTAAACGCTTTCTGTCAGTTGTGCTGTGATACTGCCCTTATGCTGCGTTTTTCCTGCCAGATAGCGCGTTCTGAATAATCTGAAGTGATCGCCAAGAGCCGTGGCTGCGGTTTTGTCTCCCGCGAGATCCAGCAGTGCAATCGCGACTTCGGCGGTGCAGTACTGTCCTTCAGCGTGGGCTTCCCGCAGGTGATAGGCGGAAATGCGCGACAGGTCGACGGAAATCATCGGCAGCGCATCAAGCCAGGGGCTTTTGCGGAACATTTTTCGCGCCTCGGGCCAGGTGCCGTCGAGCATAATAAACAGCGGAAGTTTGCCGGGAAGCGGTGCGTCAAGCACCCGGCGCTCGGTGCTGGCATAGGAGGCAGGAAAAACCACCATCGGCTGATATCTCGCGTCGGCGACGAGATCGAGAAGCGCCCGCGGAGGTTCGGTTCGTGACCACTGAAAGGCTTCCGTATCCGGCAGGATATCGGCAATCAGGCGTCCGGTGTTGCTGGGCTTCATTGGCTCGGTATCGAACATCACCAGGCAAAAACGGCTGGTGGCGGCAACGGGATTAAGGGTTGCGCAGAGGCACTGTTTCAACGGCAGCAAACAGCGCTGGCAGCGGTGGATACGGTTGCCGCGAGCAAGAAAAGGCCGGGTGGCGCGCGCGAGACGCTCGGCGCGAAGGCGAAGGACGGCGTTATCAGTCATGGGGATCGCTAAGAAAAAACGCCATTGTCGCAGAGGTGAAAACGGGGCACAAGCGGTGCCCCGTCGGGTTTATTGCTGGCCGGCTTCGTTTAACCAGCTATCGAAAGGCGCTTTCGGTACGGCGCCGTTCAGCATGTCGATGACCTCGCCATTTTTGAACATCATAATGGTCGGGATGCTGCGAATGCGGAAGCGGGCGCTAAGTTCGCGTTCCATTTCAGTATTCACTTTCACGAAACGCATTTCGCCGCTGCGTTCTTCAGCCACATCTTCAAAAATGGGCGCAAAGTTACGGCACGGGCCGCACCACGGCGCCCAGAAATCAACAACAACGGGGAGATCGTCCTTTAATAGTTTATCCAGCGTTGCCCCGGTCGCGTTGATAACATCGCCGTCAAAAAGATCGTGGCCGCAGCGCCCGCATTTCGCGCCATCGGCGCGACGATCGTCGGGGATGCGGTTCAGAGCCTGACAACTGGCACAAACGGTATTCATAACTAACCTCTGGTTATGGGTTGCAGCGCGGCACGTGGCCGATTTGTTTCTCTAATGTTACATATTATCGATGCGCAGCTAATAAAGGACAATGAGTTTTATTCAATGAATACGATAGACTCAGGCTTTTAAATGAAATAATGGCTAAGTGATGACACATCGGGTAATCTGCGCGCTTCGCGCAGCGCAGGTGGAGAAAATTGATGAGCGACGACGAACTGAAAAATAAAAGCGGCAAGGTCAAAGTGATGTATGTCCGCAGTGATGATGATTCTGACAGACGTACCCATAACCCGCGAACCGGGAAAGGTGGGGGACGCCCAGGAAAATCTCGTGTTGACGGTCGTAACCGCCCTGCGCGCGATGAAAGAGATAGCCGCGGTGGCGATCGTAAACGTGACGATCGCAAACGCGAAGGCTTCAGCGGTGAAGGTTCTTCTCCGTGGCGTACCGTGTCCCGTGCGCCGGGTGATGAGACGCAGGTAAAAGCGGATCACGGTGGGATCAGCGGCAAAAGCTTTATCGATCCGGAAGTGCTGCGCCGTCAGCGCGCAGAAGAGACCCGTGTTTACGGTGAAAACGCCTGCCAGGCGTTATTTCAGAGCCGCCCGGATGCTATCGTTCGCGCCTGGTTTATCCAAAGCGTGACCCCGCGCTTTAAAGAAGCCCTGCGCTGGATGGCGGCGAATCGTAAAGCCTATCACGTCGTTGATGAAGCCGAGCTGGCGAAAGCTTCCGGCACTGAGCATCATGGCGGCGTTTGCTTCCTGATTAAAAAGCGTCATGGTACTTCCGTTGAGCAATGGGTTGCGAAAGCTGACGCTGAAGATTGTGTTCTGGCGCTGGAAGATGTCGGCAACCCGCACAACCTCGGCGCTATCATGCGCAGCTGCGCGCACTTTGGCGTGAAGGGCGTGGTTGTGCAGGATGCTGGAGTGATGGAGTCCGGGGCCGCGATTCGTACCGCAGAAGGTGGTGCAGAACACGTTGAGCCAATCACGGGCGATAGTTTTATCGATACGCTTGAGCGCTTCCGTAATGCGGGTTATGCGATAGTTTCGACTTCCAGCCATAATGGAACTCCACTATTTAAAGCCGAGCTGCCGAAAAAAATGGTGTTGGTGTTAGGGCAGGAGAGTGATGGCCTTTCCGATGCCGCGATTTCCAGCGCTGATATCAATATCGCGATTGAAGGAACCGGTAACGTAGAAAGCCTGAACGTTTCTGTTGCGACCGGCGTACTACTTGCTGAATGGTGGCGTCAGAATAAGGCTTGATACTTTAGCCTGGAGCCAAAAATGCCAGCATTATAGCGTAATGCTGGCATTTTCATTTTTAGCGCTGGGCTGCTTTATTCACTTTCAGCTGGCAGCGTTGGCATCCAGTCGATTGGCGTTTCACCACGTTCGGCCAGCCACTGATTGGCCTGGACGAAATGATTACTGCCGAAAAATCCGCGATGGGCGGAGAGCGGTGATGGATGCGGCGCTTTCAGCACGCAGTGGCGCTGGCGATCGATAATCGCACCTTTTTTCTGCGCATGTGAACCCCACAGCAGAAATACGACCCCTTCCCGATGCTGGTTAATCAATGAAATGACTTTATCGGTAAAGGTTTCCCATCCGAGACTGGCGTGAGAGTGCGCTTGCCCTGCACGCACCGTTAATACGGTGTTGAGCAGCAAAACCCCCTGACGCGCCCAGCTTTCGAGGTATCCGTGAGCTGGGCGCTGAAAGCCAGGTATTGTCCCTTCCAGCTCCTTGTACATATTCAGCAGCGACGGCGGTGTTGCAATCCCCGGCAGAACGGAGAAGGCGAGGCCGTGAGCCTGTCCCGGCCCGTGGTAGGGATCCTGGCCCAGGATCACCACTTTGACATCGCTTAGCTCTGTATAACGAAACGCATTAAAGACATCTTTTTGTGGCGGGTAGATGGTGATGCCTGATTGGCGTTCTTCGGCAACGGTTTTCAGGGTATTAACAAAATAGAGCTGCTGCTTCTCTTCTGCCAGTACATCGTGCCAGGTTAATGGGGTGGTCATTTTGCTCTCCTGCAAAGTGTCATCGTCATAGCTTAACTGCATCTTTCTACAACACAAAATTTGCTCCACGAGATTGACGTACTGCATGCAAAAAAAATTGAAAATTTACAAATTTATTTAGTATTGGATATGGCGTAACTTGATGTAAAACAATAATATCTACCTATGCCCACTTTTGTGGTGTGGTTTTTGTTGATTTAAATCAATGAATGCCGAGTGTTCGGCTGATATATATACACTCATACAACAATGGTTTTACCAATTGGCCGCGAAGGCCAATAATCGAACAAACGTTGCCTGGAGGCATAAAATGATTACTGGTATCCAAATTACTAAAGCTGCAAACGACGATCTGCTCAACTCTTTCTGGCTGCTGGATAGCGAAAAAGGCGAAGCTCGCTGCCTGTGCGCTAAAGCCGGTTTTGCTGAAGATGACGTGGTAGCGGTGAGCAATCTGGGTGAAATCGAATACCGTGAAATCCCGGTAGATGTGAAACCAGAAGTTCGCGTTGAAGGTGGTCAGCACCTGAACGTTAACGTGCTGCGCCGTGAAACGCTGCTGGATGCTGTTGAACACCCGGAAAAATACCCACAGCTGACTATCCGTGTTTCTGGCTATGCGGTACGTTTTAACTCCCTGACTCCGGAACAGCAGCGCGATGTTATCGCCCGTACTTTTACCGAAAGTCTGTAAAATTAAGTTTTAATGCGAAAACGCCGGGATATCCCGGCGTTTTTTTACTCTTCGTTTGTCTGTTGCGGTGCATCCGCAGCGCTTGGTTTACGACGCTTACCAATGTTTTTGGTATCGCGGTGACGTTTTTTCACCCGCGGCTTCTCTTTTTCTTTCTCTTTTTTCTCAGCGCGCTTTGCTAACACCTTTTTGGACGGTTTACCGGTTTGCTTTTCGCTGGGAGCGCGGGTCGTCGGGCGCAGTTCATCGATAACGCGGGCTTTTAACGGTTCTTCAATATAGCGGCCAACTTTACCCAACAGCAGATGATCGTGGGCTTCAACCAGAGAAATAGCTGTCCCTTTCTTGCCTGCGCGTCCGGTACGACCGATACGGTGCAGGTAGATATCTGCCGTACGCGGCATGTCAAAGTTAAATACGTGACTTACGTCCGCAATATCAATACCGCGGGCGGCAACGTCGGTCGCAATTAACACATTAATGCGGCCGTCGGTCAGGCGGCTAATCGCTTCATTACGTTTAGCCTGAACCATTTCTCCTTCCAGCCAGCAGGTATTGATACCGGCTTCACGCAGCCAACCGGCCAGTTCATGAACGCGCTCGCGCTTACGCACGAAGACGATTGAACGAGTCGCTTCCGACTGCTTCAGAAGATGGACGAGCAGAGCGGTTTTATGCTTAACGTCATCTGCACGGTAATACCATTGATGAATCTTTTTACGCTCGCGGGTGGAGGGGTTAGCGGAAACCTCCACGGGTTCTTCCAGCAGACGCTCAGCAAAATCCTTAATCGCATCACCTTCGAGAGTTGCGGAAAAGAGCATGGTCTGCTTACGCCAGCGGGTTTCACCGGCAATGTGTTCGATATCCTGCGCGAAGCCCATGTCCAGCATGCGGTCCGCTTCATCAAGGATCAGCGTTTCAACGGCGCGGCAGTCGAAGTTTTCTTCTTTAATATACTGCAGCAGGCGGCCGGTCGTGGCGACCACGATGTCCTGGTTCTCGCTGAACACTTCGGCGTGGTTCATATAGGCGACACCGCCGGTGATGGTGGCGATATCCAGATGCGTATGTTTTGCCAGTTCACGCGCATGGTCTGCAACCTGCATCGCCAGTTCGCGAGTAGGGGTCAGAATAAGAATGCGCGGCGGACCAGATTTCTTGCGCGGAAAATCGAGCAGATGCTGCAACGCTGGCAGGAGATACGCCGCCGTTTTACCGGTGCCGGTCGGGGCTGAACCGAGAATATCACGGCCATCAAGCGCAGGCGGAATAGCGGCGGCCTGAATGGCTGTCGGGCGTGTGAAACCTTTATCCTGGAGTGCGTCCAGCAGGTTTTCGTCGAGTTCAAGTTCGGAAAAAGTCGTTACAGTCATGATCTACCTCTGAGTGGACCGCCGATTATAGACGTTACGGACGCAATGTTCATCTGTTTGTAAGGCTATCTGTTCTCCGGTATTGTGCATAGCCTTAAGCTCAGGAGTTTTTTGCCCGCAAGGTTATCGAGGATGTCCCAGTCGAAGTTTGCGCTGCCGCGCAATGGTTTTACGTTTAAACATTTTTTTGTCGCCCATGATAGATGCGCGATGAAAGTCGGTACCGACGGTATTTTACTTGGCGCATGGGCCCCGATTGCTCAGGTTAAGCGCGTGCTGGATATCGGTACGGGCAGCGGTCTGCTGGCCCTGATGCTCGCGCAAAGAACCGGTCAGACAGTTATTGTGGATGCCGTAGAACTGGACGGAGAGGCGGCAGCACAGGCACGAGAAAACGTTGCGGATTCTCCGTGGGCAGGGCGTATTCAGATTCATCAGGCTGATATTCAGCAATGGCAGCCACCGCAAACCCGGCGCTATGAACTGATTATCAGCAACCCACCTTTTTTCGCTGAAGGCGTTCCTTGTGCCACCTCGCAGCGCGAGCAGGCCCGTTATACCACCTCGCTCGATCACACAACATTATTAACCTGCGCCGCCGAGTTTATTACGGAAGAGGGTTTTTTCTGCGTCGTACTGCCGGTGGATATCGGTAATGCATTTGTACAGCGGGCGCAGAATATGGGGTGGCATTTGCGTTTACGTACCGACGTAGCGGAAACAGAAGTGCGTCCACCGCATCGGGTGCTGTTGGCTTTTTCGCCAACGGCGGGGGAAGAGTGCTTTAGCGACAGCTTGGTTATTCGCGGGCCAGAGCAGCAGTATTCTGAAGGGTTTACTGCTCTGACCCAGGATTTCTATCTTTTTATGTGAGCCAGTGGTGAGAGCACCGACGGCCCGCTATCCGGCAGCTGTTCGGGATAGTCCAGCGTGTAGTGAAGGCCGCGGCTCTCTTTACGTTGCATAGCGCAGCGCACAATTAGCTCGGCAACCTGAACCAGGTTGCGTAGCTCCAGAAGATTATTGGAAACGCGGAAGCGGGCGTAGTATTCGTCCAGCTCCTGTTGCAGCATATTAATGCGACGCAGGGCACGCTCCAGGCGGCGGGTTGTGCGCACGATGCCGACGTAATCCCACATCAGCAGACGCAGTTCATGCCAGTTGTGCTGAATCACTACCAGCTCATCAGGTATTTCAACCTGGCTTTCGTCCCACGATGGCAGTTCATTGACCGCCTGAGCGAAAGGTATGCGCTTCATGATATCTTCGGCTGCGGACCATCCGTAGACGAGGCACTCAAGCAACGAGTTTGAGGCCATTCGGTTAGCGCCGTGTAATCCGGTATAGCTGACTTCACCAATGGCGTACAGGCCGTCGACGTCGGTGCGCCCGCTATCATCAACCATCACGCCGCCGCAGGTATAGTGCGCGGCGGGAACGATAGGCACCGGTTCTTTTGTCAGATCGATACCGAGTCCCAGCAACTTCTCATAAATCATCGGGAAGTGGTGGCGAATAAATTCTGCGGGTTTGTGGCTGATATCAAGATACATGCAGTCGACGCCAAGGCGTTTCATTTCATGATCGATTGCCCGGGCGACGATGTCGCGTGGAGCCAGTTCGCCGCGCTCGTCAAAGTCTGGCATAAACCGTGAGCCGTCCGGGCGTTTCAACAAAGCCCCTTCACCGCGCAGCGCTTCCGTCAGCAGGAAATTCCGTGCTTGCGGATGATATAACGCGGTGGGGTGAAACTGATTGAATTCGAGGTTGGCGACCCGACAACCCGCGCGCCAGGCCATAGCGATACCATCTCCGGAAGAGACATCAGGGTTGGTGGTGTATTGGTAAACCTTTGCCGCACCGCCAGTGGCCAGTACCACGGCTTTCGCGCTACAGGTTTCAACTGCTTCCTTATTCCGATTCCATACCCAGGCTCCTACCACGCGACGCGTACCCGGCAGGCCGATTTTATCAGAGATAATCAAGTCAACGGCGTTGCTACGCTCCAGCACGCGGATATTGGGGTGAGCCAACGCCTGGCTGACCAGGGTGGTCTCAACGACTTTGCCTGTCGCATCGGCAGCGTGGAGAATTCGGCGGTGACTGTGACCTCCTTCGCGGGTCAGGTGGTAGCTCTCTTCGCCGTTTGCCTGAACCTGGGTATCGAACAATACGCCCTGATCGATAAGCCACTGCACGCAGGGTTTGGCGTTGCTGGCGACAAAAGAGACCGCATGGCGATCGCAAAGACCTGCCCCGGCAATCAAGGTATCTTCGACGTGGGATTCAATGCTGTCGGTTTCATCAAATACGGCGGCGATCCCGCCCTGGGCGTAAAACGTTGAGCCTTCACTGATAGGGCCCTTGCTGAGCACCGTGACCGTACAATGTTCTGCCAGGCGTAAAGCAAGGGATAACCCGGCAGCACCGCTGCCAATAATCAACACATCGCAGGAGCAATCAGAAGTTGTATTCATAGTTTTTGTTTAATTTACTAAACACGGTAACCGAACAATAGCACCTGTCTGCGATAAATCGTACGTTTTTTTTACTGCGTGTTGTGACGGCTAAACATATCGTCTAAATGAGGCGTGCTGTAAATCAAAGAAAAGTTTTGCGAAGCAGCTCGTTAGCTTCAGATTTTATAGTGAAATAAAAGCCGGGTTACGTTACCCTTCTGGCGGGTCTTGCGCTTTTTCTTATTATCTTACATATCGTTTAGCTACCGGGACATATAATGAGAGATAACAATCCGTCAGCCGGTGCCAGACGAAAAACAAAGGCGTAACGGAACTTTATTGTTTTCAGACACTCCAACCCTCTGCTTGCTCATTTATGCAGTCATTGGGTGGTGTTTTTGAATACGCATGGGAATTGGGTTTGGGGAGACATTACCTCGGATGAGCGAGCAGTTAACGGATCAGGTCCTCGTTGAACGGGTCCAGAAAGGAGATCAGAAAGCATTTAACCTGCTGGTGGTACGCTATCAGCATAAGGTTGCAAGCCTGGTCTCCCGCTACGTGCCGCCGGGCGATATCGCTGACGTTGTTCAGGAATCGTTCGTAAAAGCATGGCGTGCGCTGGATTCTTTCCGGGGGGATAGCGCTTTTTATACCTGGTTATATCGTATCGCCGTCAATACGGCGAAGAATTATCTGGTTGCTCAGGGACGTCGTCCGCCATCCAGCGATATTGATGCAAATGATGCTGAAAACTTCGAAAGTGGTGGGGCATTGAAAGAAATTTCGAACCCTGAGAACTTAATGTTGTCAGAAGAGCTGAGACAAATAGTTTTTCGTACCATTGAATCGCTCCCGGAAGATTTACGCATGGCAATTACGTTGCGGGAGCTGGATGGCATGAGCTATGAAGAAATAGCCGCCATCATGGATTGTCCGGTGGGAACTGTGCGTTCGCGCATCTTCCGGGCACGAGAAGCTATTGATAATAAAGTTCAACCGCTAATCAGGCGTTGACGATAGCGGAATACTGGAAAAGGGTATCAGGCATGCAGAAAGAAAAACTTTCGGCCTTAATGGATGGTGAAACGCTGGATAACGAACTGCTTAATGAGCTGGGTCGTTCATCTGAAATGCAAAAAACCTGGGAGAGCTACCATCTCATCCGCGATACGCTGCGAGGCGATACGAGTGAGGTGCTCCATTTTGATATCTCAGCTCGCGTCATGGCCGCCATAGAAAACGAGCCCGTCCGTCAGACGGTTCCTCTAATTCCTGAATCTCAACCCGCTCCGCATCAGTGGCGTCAGATGCCTTTCTGGCAGAAAGTACGTCCATGGGTCAGTTCGCTTACCCAGATGGGCGTTGCCGCGTGCGTATCCCTCGCTGTGATTGTTGGCGTTCAGCAGTATAATGGTCAGTCTGATTCATCTCAGCAGCCTGAGGCCCCGGTGTTTAACACTATGCCGATGATGGGTAAAGCCAGCCCGGTTAGCCTGGGCGTACCGGCGGATGCTTCAGCAGGTACCGGTCAGCAGGCTCAGGTGCAGGAACAGCGTCGTAGAATTAATGCTATGCTACAGGACTATGAATTGCAGCGTCGCCTGCATGCAGAGCAGCTGCAGTTTGGCGAGGCCCAGACTCAACAAGCCGCTGTTCAGGTGCCGGGCTATCAAACTTTAGGAACGCAATCGCAGTAATGAAGCAACTTTGGTGTGCCATGTCGCTCATGGCAGGCAGCCTGTTCTTCTCCGTCAACGCCTCGGCTGATACATCGTCCGGGGCGTTGTTGCAGCAGATGAACCTGGCCAGCCAGTCCCTCAATTACGAGCTTTCTTTCGTCAGCATCAACAAGCAGGGCGTTGAGTCGCTGCGTTATCGACACGCAAAACTGAACAATCGTACCCTGGCTCAGCTATTACAGCTCGATGGCCCACGTCGGGAAGTGGTGCTGCGTGGCACAGAGATAAGCTATTTTGAACCCGGGCTCGATCCGTTCACCCTGAACGGCGACTATATCGTCGATTCGCTGCCTTCACTGGTGTATACCGACTTCAAACGGCTGGCATCCTATTACGATTTCATCTCCGTTGGGCGTACGCGCATTGCCGATCGCTTATGCGATGTCGTTCGAGTAGTGGCCCGCGATGGCACTCGCTATAGTTATATCGCCTGGTTAGATGCTGAAACAAAGCTGCCGTTAAGGGTCGATTTGCTTGACCGCGATGGCGAAACGCTGGAGCAGTTCCGGGTCGTCTCGTTCAACGTTGGCGACAACGTGAGCGCCAGCATGGAAACCCTGTCTAAGGCGAACCTGCCTCCGCAGCTGTCCGTTCCGGAAGGTGGTAATAAGGCTAACTTTAACTGGGCGCCAACCTGGCTGCCGCAGGGCGTTGCCGAAGTGTCCAGTAGCCAGCGTCGTCTGCCTACTTTCGATGGCCCGGTTGAGTCTCGTTTGTATTCTGACGGGCTGTTTAGTTTCTCTATCAATATCAATCGTGCCACCGCCAACAGCAGCGATCAGCTATTGCGTACCGGACGTCGGACCGTAGCGACTACCGTGCGCGATAACGCAGAGATAACCATTGTTGGCGAGCTACCTCCGCAAACCGCTAAGCGTATTTCCGATAGTATTAAATTCAGGGCAGCACAATGATTAAAGAGTGGGCGACGGTTGTCTCCTGGAACAACGGCATTGCGCTGGTGCACTGTGATGTTAAGGCTTCGTGCAGTAGCTGCGCCTCCCGCGCCGGTTGCGGTAGCCGGGTACTAAATAAGTTAGGGCCGCAAACCAGCCATACCATTAGCGTCCCATGCGAACAGCCGTTAGCGGCCGGACAAAAAGTGGAGCTGGGGATCGCTGAAAGCAGTTTGCTCGGGTCGGCTGTATTAGTCTATATGGCGCCGCTGGTTGGTCTGTTCGTGATGGCATCAATATTTCAGGTGCTGTTCGCGAACGACTTCGCCTCGCTGTGCGGGGCAATCCTCGGCGGCGTTGGCGGTTTTCTGGTGGCTCGCGGTCTTTCGCCGGGCTTAGCCTCCAGACAATCGTGGCAGCCGGTGATTATTAGCGTCGGTTTACCGCCAGATTTAGTCCGCGTCGAGACGTCTTCCTCACCATTGGGTCAGTGATTTCACTGGCCCTTATCTTTATTTATCACTCCCGCAAGATCTCGTCATTTACTCCGGTTATGCTAACAGTAAGAGCATTTCCTGGTTTCGTGGATGTAGTGTAGAATGCGGCGTTTTCGGATTAAAAAACGTCAGGCACTGAACAGCGGCCTCATGATACGCGTAAGGCATAATTAACTCTAAATATGAAGAATATACGTAACTTTTCCATCATCGCTCACATCGACCACGGTAAGTCGACGCTGTCTGACCGTATTATCCAGATTTGCGGTGGCCTTTCCGATCGTGAAATGGCAGCCCAGGTTCTGGACTCCATGGACCTTGAGCGTGAGCGCGGTATTACTATTAAGGCGCAGAGCGTCACCCTCGATTACAAAGCGGCTGATGGCGAAACCTATCAGCTGAACTTTATCGATACCCCCGGTCACGTCGACTTCTCTTATGAAGTTTCTCGTTCGCTGGCGGCCTGTGAAGGGGCTTTGCTGGTGGTTGATGCGGGTCAGGGCGTAGAAGCTCAGACCCTGGCTAACTGCTATACGGCGATGGAGATGGACCTGGAAGTCGTACCGGTCCTGAACAAAATCGACCTGCCTGCGGCCGATCCGGAACGCGTGGCTGAAGAGATTGAAGACATCGTCGGCATTGATGCTACCGATGCGGTGCGCTGCTCGGCAAAAACCGGCGTTGGCGTGCCGGATGTACTGGAGCGCCTGGTGCGCGATATTCCGCCGCCGGAAGGTGACCCGGAAGCGCCTCTGCAGGCTCTGATCATCGACTCCTGGTTTGATAACTACCTCGGCGTTGTCTCGCTGGTGCGTATCAAAAATGGCACCATGCGCAAAGGCGATAAAATAAAGGTGATGAGTACCGGGCAGGTGTATAACGCCGACCGTCTGGGTATCTTCACGCCGAAACAGGTTGACCGTACCGAGCTGAAGTGCGGCGAGGTAGGCTGGCTGGTTTGCGCAATTAAAGACATTCTCGGCGCGCCGGTTGGCGATACGCTGACGCTCTCGCGTAACCCCGCGGAGAAAGCGCTGCCAGGCTTTAAAAAGGTTAAACCGCAGGTTTATGCTGGCCTGTTCCCGGTGAGTTCTGATGATTATGAGAACTTCCGCGACGCGCTGGGTAAACTGAGCCTTAACGATGCTTCTCTGTTCTATGAGCCGGAAAGCTCCACCGCGCTGGGCTTCGGCTTCCGCTGTGGCTTCCTTGGCCTGCTGCATATGGAGATCATCCAGGAACGTCTGGAGCGTGAATACGATCTGGATCTGATCACCACAGCGCCGACGGTAGTCTATGAAGTAGAAACCACTTCGAAAGAAGTTATCTACGTCGATAGCCCATCCAAGCTGCCGCCGCTGAACAATATTCAGGAGCTCCGCGAGCCGATCGCTGAGTGTCATATGTTGCTGCCACAGGAGTTTCTGGGCAACGTGATTACCCTGTGTATCGAAAAACGCGGTGTTCAAACCAACATGGTTTACCACGGTAACCAGGTGGCGCTGACCTATGAAATCCCGATGGCGGAAGTGGTGCTCGACTTCTTCGACCGTCTGAAGTCAACCTCCCGCGGCTATGCATCGTTGGATTACAACTTCAAGCGTTTCCAGGCATCAAACATGGTGCGCGTTGACGTGTTAATTAACGGCGATCGTGTTGATGCGCTGGCGCTGATCACCCACAACGACAATGCGCCATACCGCGGTCGCGAACTGGTTGAGAAGATGAAAGAGCTGATCCCACGTCAGCAGTTCGATATTGCGATTCAGGCGGCTATCGGCAACCACATCATCGCCCGCTCTACCGTCAAACAGTTGCGTAAAAACGTCCTGGCGAAATGCTATGGCGGCGACGTCAGCCGTAAGAAAAAGCTGCTGCAGAAGCAGAAAGACGGTAAGAAGCGTATGAAGCAGGTCGGTAACGTTGAGCTGCCGCAGGAAGCGTTCCTCGCCATTCTGCACGTTGGTAAAGACGGCAAATAACCCTAAGGAGTTGGCATGGCGAACATGTTTGCCCTGATCCTGGTCATCGCTACTTTGGTGACGGGTCTGTTGTGGTGCCTTGATAAGTTTATCTTTGCGCCAAAACGTCGTGAGCGTCAGGCCGCTGCTCAGGCAGCGACTGGCGACCAGTTGGACAAGAAAACGCTGAAAAAAGTTGGTCCGAAACCGGGTTGGCTGGAAACCGGCGCTTCGGTATTCCCGGTTCTGGCGATTGTGCTGGTGGTTCGCTCATTTATTTATGAGCCCTTCCAGATCCCGTCCGGTTCAATGATGCCAACCCTGCTGATCGGCGATTTTATTCTGGTCGAGAAGTTTGCTTACGGCATTAAAGACCCTATCTACCAGAAAACGCTAATCGAAACCGGTCACCCGAAGCGTGGCGATATTGTGGTCTTTAAATATCCAGAAGATCCGCGTCTGGATTATATCAAGCGCGCGGTAGGCTTACCGGGCGATAAAGTGACATACGATCCCATTGCTAAACAGGTCACCATCCAGCCAGGTTGCAGCTCCGGCCAGGCCTGCGGCAATGCTCTGCCGGTAACCTACTCCAACGTTGAGCCGAGCGATTTCGTCCAGACCTTTTCTCGCAGCAACGGCGGCGAAGCGACCAGCGGTTTCTGGCAGCTACCGAAAGGCGAAACCAAGGCTGACGGGATTCGTTTGACCGAGCGTAAAGAGACGCTGGGCGACGTGACGCACCGCATTCTGACCGTACCGATAGCTCAGGACCAGGTAGGCATGTATTACCATCAGTCCGCTTTGCCGCTGGCAACCTGGATTGTCCCGCCGGGACAGTATTTCATGATGGGTGACAACCGCGATAACAGCGCTGATAGCCGTTATTGGGGCTTTGTGCCGGAAGCGAATCTGGTCGGTAAAGCCACCGCAATCTGGATGAGTTTCGAAAAACAAGAAGGCGAGTGGCCTACCGGCGTACGTTTATCGCGTATCGGCGGTATCAAGTAGTTTTCCTGTCTTTATTCACGCTGCCGCAGGAATGACGGCAGCGTGAATTATTTAAGATTTAAATCTATTCAAACTAACGACATCCCTTGTCGTTGCGTATAGAATATCCCCCCGAAGTTTTAGGTTGTCTCTCGTAAGATTGACACAGCACACGAAACCGCGTTGGTTTTTACTCAGGTCGGTTTCGTGTGCTGCATTTTTGACGCATTCATCTATTGGTAACGCATGAACCCCATCGTAATTAATCGGCTTCAACGAAAGCTGGGCTACACTTTTCATCATCAGGAGCTGTTGCAACAGGCATTAACTCACCGCAGTGCCAGCAGCAAACATAATGAGCGCCTGGAATTTTTAGGTGACTCAATATTGAGTTTTGTGATCGCGAATGCGCTCTATCATCGTTTCCCTCGGGTAGATGAAGGCGATATGAGCCGCATGCGCGCAACGCTGGTGCGAGGCAACACGCTGGCAGAAATTGCTCGCGAGTTCGAGTTAGGTGAATGTCTGCGTCTTGGGCCGGGTGAATTGAAAAGCGGAGGCTTTCGCCGCGAATCGATTCTGGCGGACACCGTTGAAGCTTTAATTGGCGGGATTTTCCTCGACAGCGATATCCAGAACGTTGAGCGCCTTATCCTCTCCTGGTATCAGAGCCGCCTGGACGAAATCAGTCCTGGCGATAAGCAAAAGGATCCGAAGACCCGCTTGCAGGAATATCTGCAGGGGCGTCATCTGCCGCTGCCGTCTTACCTGGTTGTTCAGGTTCGCGGGGAAGCGCACGATCAGGAATTTACTATCCACTGCCAGGTTAGCGGCCTGAGTGAACCGGTGGTTGGCACAGGTTCTAGCCGTCGCAAGGCGGAGCAGGCTGCCGCCGAACAGGCGCTGAAAAAGCTGGAGCTGGAATGAGCGAAGAAAAAAACTACTGCGGATTTATTGCCATCGTTGGACGTCCGAACGTGGGTAAATCCACACTGCTGAACAAACTGCTTGGGCAGAAGATCTCTATCACTTCCCGAAAAGCGCAGACTACGCGTCACCGCATCGTTGGCATTCATACTGAAGGCCCGTATCAGGCAATCTATGTCGATACTCCAGGTCTGCATATGGAAGAAAAGCGTGCGATTAACCGCCTGATGAACAAAGCGGCGAGCAGCTCTATTGGCGATGTTGAGCTGGTTATCTTTGTGGTTGAAGGTACCCGCTGGACGCCAGACGATGAGATGGTCCTCAATAAGCTGCGTGAAGGGAAAGCGCCGGTTATCCTGGCGGTAAACAAAGTCGATAACGTACAGGAAAAAGCCGATCTTCTGCCGCATCTGCAGTTCCTCGGCAGCCAGATGAATTTCCTTGATATCGTGCCGATTTCCGCGGAAACCGGGCTGAACGTTGACACCATCGCCGGGATCGTACGTAAGCACCTGCCGGAAGCGATTCACCACTTCCCGGAAGATTACATCACCGACCGCTCTCAGCGCTTTATGGCTTCCGAGATCATTCGTGAAAAGCTGATGCGTTTCCTTGGTGCTGAACTGCCGTATTCCGTCACCGTCGAAATTGAGCGTTTTGCGACCAATGAACGCGGCGGCTACGATATCAACGGTCTGATTCTGGTTGAGCGTGAAGGGCAGAAGAAGATGGTGATTGGCAACAAAGGGGCCAAGATCAAAACCATCGGTATTGAAGCCCGTAAGGACATGCAGGAGATGTTCGAAGCGCCAGTTCACCTGGAACTGTGGGTGAAAGTGAAATCCGGCTGGGCCGATGACGAACGCGCGCTGCGTAGTCTCGGTTACGTTGACGATCTCTGAGTTTGATACTCTATGGCTTTCGTGGCGCGGTCAACGCACCTGCAACCTGAAAGACGACGAGTATGATGGAAGGCTGGCAGCGCGCTTTCGTACTGCATAGTCGGCCCTGGAGCGAAACCAGTTTAATGCTGGACGTCTTCACGGAAGAGTCCGGTCGCGTGCGCCTTGTAGCAAAAGGCGCACGTTCTAAACGTTCTAATCTCAAAGGCGCTCTTCAGCCTTTTACCCCCTTGCTGCTCCGTTTCGGCGGGCGCGGCGAAGTCAAGACGCTGCGCAGCGCAGAAGCTGTCTCCCTGGCGCTACCTCTTAGCGGCATCACGCTTTACAGCGGACTTTACGTTAACGAACTACTTTCCCGCGTGCTGGAGCATGAAACGCGCTTCTCTGAACTCTTCTTCGATTATCTGCACTGTATCCAGTCTTTGGCTGGCGCCAGCGGTTCGCCGGAACCTGCGCTACGGCGCTTTGAACTGGCGCTGCTTGGACACCTGGGATATGGCGTCGATTTTTTGCACTGTGCCGGGAGCGGCGAAGCGGTTGACGACACCATGACCTATCGCTACCGTGAAGAAAAAGGCTTTATCGCCAGCGTGGTTATTGATAACAGCACCTTTACCGGGCACCATCTTAAGGCATTAGCGAACCGCGAGTTTCCGGATAGCGATGCGTTACGCGCGGCAAAACGCTTCACCCGTATCGCCCTGAAGCCTTATCTTGGTGGGAAACCGTTAAAGAGCCGGGAACTGTTTCGCCAGTTTATGCCCGCGCGGGCGGCGCGAGCTAATAAAACCAATAACGATTAACGAGGATTGTCATGGCCGAATTACTGTTAGGGGTCAATATTGACCACATTGCGACATTACGCAACGCTCGCGGTACCGCTTATCCGGATCCGGTACAGGCGGCCTTTATCGCCGAGCAGGCTGGTGCTGATGGTATTACCGTGCATCTGCGCGAAGATCGCCGACACATTACCGATCGCGATGTGCGGATCCTGCGTCAGACTCTCGATACCCGCATGAATCTTGAGATGGCGGTAACGGAAGAGATGATCAATATTGCCTGTGAGACTAAGCCGCATTTCTGCTGCCTGGTGCCGGAAAAACGCCAGGAGGTGACCACCGAAGGCGGTCTGGATGTGGCTGGCCAGCTTGATAAAATGCGCGATGCCTGCAATCGTCTTGCCGACGCCGGTATTCTGGTTTCTCTGTTTATTGATGCTGATGATGCGCAAATTAAGGCTGCGGCGGACGTGGGTGCGCCTTATATCGAAATTCACACTGGCTGCTATGCCGATGCGCAAACTGACGCTGAGCAGGCGAAAGAGCTGGAGCGTATTGCGAAAGCGGCAACCTATGCCGCGAGTCTGGGGCTGAAGGTTAATGCCGGCCACGGTCTGACTTACCATAACGTCAAAGCCATTGCAGCACTGCCGGAAATGCACGAGCTGAACATCGGCCATGCGATTATTGGTCGAGCGGTGATGAGCGGCCTGAAAGAGGCGGTTTCTGAGATGAAACGTCTGATGCAGGAAGCGCGCGCCTGATGGCCATTCTCGGACTGGGTACTGATATTGTTGAAATTGCCCGCATCGAAGCGGTGATCGCCCGCAGCGGCGATCGCCTGGCTCGTCGCGTACTCAGCGACCACGAGTGGGCAATATGGGAACAGCATCAGCAGCCGGTCCGTTTTCTGGCTAAGCGTTTTGCGGTCAAAGAAGCTGCGGCCAAGGCGCTTGGCACCGGCATTCGCAATGGACTGGCGTTTAATCAGTTTGAGGTTTACAACGACGAGCTGGGTAAGCCAAAACTGCGATTGTGGGGGGAGGCGAAGAGCCTGGCGGAGCGCCTGGGCGTAAGCAGCATTCACGTGACGCTGGCCGATGAGCGCCACTATGCCTGCGCTACGGTTATCATCGAAAGTTAGATTTTTTCCGCATGATGCAGTAAGACAAATTTATCCCACAGCTGCTCTTCATTTTCGTTATGTGCCGGGTCTTTCATAATAGTATTCGGGATCGGGCACACCTTCTGGCAGGTTGGCGTTTCATAATGACCCACGCATTCGGTGCAGCGGTCGCTGTTAATTTCATAAATGCTATCACCCATGGATATGGCCTCATTCGGACACTCTGGTTCGCACATATCGCAGTTGATGCATTTTTTGGTGATTAACAGCGCCATCAGGAAATTCTCAGAAACAACACAAATAGGGCGGGCATTATACGCCCATTTTCTGCTCGGGCCAGCTCTTTTCTGCCGCTGATTCCCCATCTACAGTGTAAAAATTTTTGATCTGCTTGAGCAGACAAATGGTTGCGTTATCCAGTGAAAGATCATTGCTGTGCACCAGCATCACGGGAATAAAGAAGGCGGGTATACCCAGTGAAACCAGGCGAACGTTTTTGGGGTCGATAAACGAGTTAACGAGCGGGTAATCAATGCGATACCAATCTGCGCTTCGGCGTACTCAAGGCATGAGTAGTGGTTATCCAGCTCGCAGATAATATTAGGTGCGACTTTGCGGTGATTAAATTCAGTCGTGATGATTCCTCTTAATAGCAGAGAGTCATTAAGCACGATAATGGATTGGTCGTTTAAATCTTTTGGATGCAGACGTTCGCGTGTTGCCAGAGGATGAGAAAGTGGGATTGCAGCAATAATTTCATCTTCAAACAGCATGGTCGAGCTTAGCTGGGCAGGGAACGTCGTCCGATAAACGATGCCAATATCGACAGCGTTATCCGTCAGCTTTTTAATGGTTTGTTCCGTTGAGAACTCTTTAACGTTTAACGATATCTCCGGGTGGTGTGCCATAAAGCTACGGAATGCAGGTAACAACAAGTAGCTGCCTGACACGCCGATGGAAATCGTATCGCGCTGTTGATCCTGATAGGGAAGAAGTTCATTTTCGGCATTTTTTAAATCCAGCATTATTTTGTTAGCGTGCTGTTGCAAAATAACGCCTGGTTTTGTTAATTCAATGCCTCTTCCTTTTCGCTTAAATAATATTGTCTTAAGTGATGACTCAAGTTGTTTGATTTGCTGGCTTAATGATGGCTGAGTGATAAACAGGCGACTGGCTGCCCGACCATAATGTAATTCATCACACAATATCAGGAAGGAATGCAGTTGTTTGATATTCATTAAAATTTAACGCCAATCGATTGGGTTTTGTTATAACGATTATAAAAAATACCAAATTGTTTGCCTATTTTGCTTTTTTTAAACTGTGATCAGTGCATTTTAAAAAGGGAAATATTATGACGGCATCAATCAACCGCTGGGGAATGCTTGCCGCCCACGTGTGCATCAATTTTGTGCTCGGGGGCGTCTACGCGTTTAGCTATTTTAAAACACCACTAATGGCGCAATATCACTGGGACCCGGCTACGCTGGCGTTAGCATTCTCTATCAACATGGGGATCATTCCTTTACCGATGATTTGGGGGGGGAGAATGATCGACAACGGTAAAGGAAAACAGGCGATAGTTATCGGTGGTATCTTGTTTTCTTTAGGCTTTATCTTGTCGGGATTCGTGGATAATTTGCCAATGCTGTTTTTAACCTACGGCGTCATTGCCGGATTGGGATCCGGCCTGGCTTTTACGGGAAATCTGAATAATATCCTGAAATTTTTCCCCGACCGCCGCGGCCTCGCTAGCGGTATCGTGCTGGCTGGCGTGGGGGTAGGAACGTTACTTTGTACCCGCCTGGCCGAATATTTTATGACGCAAACTCACGATGTTAGCCGGGCGTTGTTATATCTTGGTATCGTCTATCTGGTGGTTATTTTTATCGTTCAGTTTTTTATCCGCAGCGCGCCAGCAAAAGATAGTGGGGGGATTAAAGCATCGCCGATGGATAAAGACTATCGGCACATGCTTAAAGATCTGCGCTTCTGGTTGCTGTTTATGATTCTGGCGCTGGGTGTGTTCTCGGGGATGGTGATCAGCTCGAGTTCTGCACAAATTGGCATGACGCAGTACGGTTTATTGTCCGGTGCGTTAGTCGTTAGCCTGGTCTCGATATTTAACTCGATCGGTCGCCTGTTCTGGGGAGGGTTAACCGATAAATTAGGCGGCTATAATACGCTGGTTATTGTTTACCTCTTTACCTGCTTGTGTATGCTGCTGTTATTTTTCTTCAATGGCAATACTTCGGTATTCTATTTCAGCGCTCTGGGCGTGGGCTTTGCTTATGCCGGTATATTAGTTATCTTCCCAGGCCTGACCAGCCAGAACTTTGGCATGCGTAACCAGGGGCTAAACTACGGATTTATGTATTTTGGTTTTGCCGTCGGTGCGGTGATTGCTCCTTACGTAACATCTGCTATTGCAAAATATACCGGAAGCTACAATACGGTATTTATTCTGACAACGGTGCTATTGCTTATTGGTGTTGTACTAACCCTGATAACTAAGAAATATGTCGCAACGGTTTTAGCCAAAATCCATTAATCAAATAATAAGGAAATAAAGATGAAAATTGCAATCGCAGGTGCAGGCGCTATGGGATGTCGTTTTGGCTATATGCTGCTGGCGGCCGGGCATGATGTGACGCTTATCGATAGCTGGCAGGAGCATGTCGATGCTATTCGCAGCAAGGGGTTGTTTGTCGAAACGGAAACGACCCAGCAGTATTACCCTATCCCCGCGATGATGGCTGATGAATCCCACGGGGAATTTGAGCTGGTTATTCTGTTCACTAAAGCCATGCAGCTGGATAGCATGCTGCAGCGCATTAAGCCGCTGCTGCCAGCCGCGAAGGTCGTGATGATTTTATCTAACGGCCTGGGAAATATCGAAACCCTGGAGAAATATGTCGATCGGCAAAAAATCTATGCAGGCGTGACGCTATGGTCCAGTGAACTGGAGGGGGCCGGACATATTATGGCTACCGGCACAGGAACGATTGAACTGCAGCCGATTGCCAGCCAGGACTCGGAGTTAGAGGCTAAGGTCATTGCCGCCCTTAATAGCGCCGGGCTGAATGCTGAAATAAGCCCTGACGTATTATTATCGATCTGGAAGAAAGCAGCCTTTAATAGCGTGATGAATACCTATTGCGCGCTGCTGGATTGTAATGTCGGCGGATTTGGTCAGCGGCCTGGCGCATTAGATTTAGCGCAAGCGGTGGTTGACGAAATTGTGTTAGTTGCTGCGAGCCAGCATATCCCGCTGACTCAGGAAATGGTGATGAATACGGTGAAAAAAGTGTTCGACCCGCGCGAGAGCGGCCATCACTATCCTTCTATGTATCAGGATTTACATAAAGGCCGGCTTACCGAGATCGACTATTTAAACGGTGCGATTGCGCGAATTGGCGCGCAGAATAATATTGCCGTGCCGGTTAACAAGCTTCTGACCCAACTGATTCACGCCAAAGAAGCACAATAAACCTGACGGCTCTTTTGTCGGGGCAGAAGAGCCATTTTTAAACTAGCTTTTTCACCAGCGCTTCGCTATGGCGAATCCGCTCCGGGGCACGCTCAAGATCCTGCTGTACCAGCCCCATAAACAGCAGATCGGTAAGCATCATCTGCGCGCTGGTGGAGGAAATCGCGGCGCTGCGTGTGGCCTGTTCTTCAGCAATGGTGTACAGACACAGCGTTGCCTGCTGTTGAAGGGCGTTAGGGTTAAAGCCGGTGATCGCCAGGATCTGGCTCCCTACGCGTAACGCTTCGCCTGCCGCCATATTGATCTCGCGTCGTTCGCCTGAGTAAGAGATAGCCAACAGCAGATCGTCAGGCGACATCGCCTGCACCGTCGCCAGCAGGGCGTGCATATCCTGTTCTGAAACGGCGTTAATGCCTATTTTCATCAGCTTCCAGCTAAAGTTTCTTGCCACCAGGCCCGATGCGCCGATGCCGGTAATGATGATCCGGCGGGCATTACGCAGCAGCACCACGGCTTCCAGCAGCTTCTCTTCAGTGTTGACGTCCAGCGAGGCGTGCATGGCCGCGATATTATCTTTAATCAGCTTTTCGCCTACCAACCGCAGAGGGTCGTCGCCGCGAATCTGGTTATGTACCGGCACGGACTGCGGAGTGGGAGCGCTTGCCAGGGCTTCGCTTAACGCCAGCTTCAACGCCGGGAAACCTTTGAATCCTATCTTCTGCGCGAATTTCACTACGCTTGACTGGCTGACGCCGGCTTCGCCCGCCAGCTGCTGTGAGCTAAGGTGGCGGGTTTGATCCGGTTGGGCCAGAATGAAATCGGCCAGTTTTTTATCGCTTGCGGCCAGCGTGGGGTAGCGCTGGCGGATTCGGGTCAAACAGTTCATAGCGGCTCCGGAGGACAGCCTTCATCCTCGGCTGAAAGAATTTTGTATTCGATTATAAGAGGATTATTACGAATTAAAAATTCTATGCCTTAGATTTATCTACAAAATCGTTTTCTTAATCCGAATTCAACGACGGCGTATGTTTTCGCTATTCGCGGTGTAGGGCTGTTAAGCTACTGGTTATCGGGACAATCGTTCAGAGGAGTTGGTTTTGAATAGCAGCACGCAGCGAGTGGTTTTCTTTGATCTGGATGGAACCTTGCACCAGCAGGATATGTTCGGCAGCTTCTTACGCTATATTCTGCGCCATCAGCCGCTGAATGCGTTGCTGGTGCTCCCTCTATTGCCGGTGATTGTTGCAGGATTAATTCTAAACGGTCGGGCCGCGCGCTGGCCGATGAGCTTGCTGCTTTGGGCTTCAACTTTTGGGCACAGTGAGCATCATCTGAAACGTCTCGAGAGGCAATTTACCTTTTGGTTTAAGCAGCATGTCACGGCTTTCCCGGTTGTTCAGGCACGACTTAACAATTATTTGAGCAGCACCGATGCAGACGTTTGGTTGATCACCGGGTCGCCGCAGTCGCTGGTAGAACAAGTCTATGTTGATACCGCATGGTTGCCGCGGGTGAATCTGATAGCCAGTCGGATGGAACGTCGTTACGGCGGCTGGGTTTTAACCCTTCGCTGCCTGGGTAACGAAAAAGTGGCGCAGCTGGAACAACGAATCGGCGCCCCGCTGCGATTGTATAGTGGTTACAGCGACAGCGAGCAGGACAACCCGCTACTCTATTTTTGTCAGCACCGCTGGCGAGTGACGCCACAGGGCGATCTTCAGCAGTTAGAGTAGTGTGTAATATATAGCGCCCATGTATAATGCGCCCCGCTTTTTCCGCAGGAGTGCCCGCTTTGTCTGACCATGAATTAAACGATGAATACTGGATGCGTCATGCCCTGACGTTGGCGAAACGCGCCTGGGAAGAGGGCGAAGTGCCGGTCGGCGCCGTGCTGGTGCACAATCACCAGGTTATCGGCGAGGGATGGAACCGGCCAATCGGCCGCCACGATCCTACCGCGCATGCTGAGATCATGGCGCTGCGTCAAGGTGGACTGGTGCTGCAAAACTATCGCCTGATTGACGCAACGCTGTACGTCACTCTTGAGCCTTGCGTTATGTGCGCGGGAGCGATGGTGCATAGCCGCATTTCCCGCCTGGTATTCGGTGCCAGGGATGCAAAAACCGGCGCCGCCGGGTCGCTTATCGACGTGTTGCATCATCCTGGAATGAACCACAGGGTAGAGATAACGGAAGGTATTCTGGCGGAGGCGTGCTCAGGCATGTTGAGTGATTTCTTCCGCTGGCGGCGGGAAGAGAAAAAAGCGCTGAAGAAAGCGAGCCAGCAAGCGGAAGATTAATGCCCGTGCCCAGGGATTTTCAATTTTGCGTTATCTACCAGCGTTTCGGCACGAAAGTTGAAAAAGGACATGGCGTACTGTTCTCCTTTCTCCAGCTCATCCGGCATGACCGCCGGGTAGTCTTCGCCTAAAGCTGCCAGCTGGGCGTCTTTTCTCTCTTTTTCAGAAAGATAGCCCACCAGGCTAATATGGTATTTGCGGATATTTTCGACGTAGGCATAAGCCTCATGACCGCGCGCAAAGCCGTACTTCAGCCGGCTATAGTAGTTTTTCTGGCTCAGCAGCGGCAGACGCTGCTTCACATCGGCCCAGCTATTGGGGTTGCCTTGCTGCTTTTTGGTTAGCGCCATCGCGTCAAGCATATGCGCATAGCCCATGTTGTAAGCTGCCAGCGCAAACCAGATGCGCTCATCCTGAGGGACTGACTCCGGCACCTTACTCATCATATCCTGTAAGTAACGCATCCCGCCGTCGATACTTTGTTCAGCGTCGGTACGGTCAGTGAGACCCAGGCTCAAGGCTGTATTACGGGTAAGCATCATTATTCCGCGTACGCCTGTTGGGGAAGTAGCCTGTGGATCCCAGTGCGATTCCTGCCAGGAGATAGCCGCCAGTAGCCTCCAGTCTATCTGCCGGGCATATTTTTCAAACATCGGCTGCAGGTCAGGGAGGACGCTTTCCACAGCGCGCAGGAAGGTTCGGGTATCAACGTAATCAAAATCGTTGCCATGGCCGAGGTACTTCTCTTCCAGCCTCGCCAGGGTGCCGTCTTCATTAATGTTGTTAAAGAAATCAAGCATTGCTGCCGACAGGGAATTATCTTCCCCTTTTTTGCTAAACCAGGTGACCGGCTGCTCATCGCTGATATCGAGCGCGACGGCCAGTTCCGGGTGAACGCGCTGGAACAGGCTGACGGCGACCGAATCCGCAACGGTGTAATCGAGCTTGCCGTCGATGACTGCCTGCATCAGCGCTGTTGTTCCACGCTTTTCGTCTACGCGCCAGGCGAGGTCAGGATATTTTTGCTCTTTTAAAGCCTGCAGATCGTTAATCGCCACGTGTCCGGGGGCAATAGCCAGCTGTTCAGCGGTAAGGTTAGCCAGGGTGCGCGGACGCAGGCTGCCTTTGCGATACACCAGCTGTTGGGAAACAGAATAGTAGGTTGGACCGACCTGATAGTTTTTCACTCGCTCAGAATTGTAAACCAGGCCGGCGGCCAGCATGTCTGCTTTACCGTCATCAAGGTCGTCAAAGAGCTGGCTGATATTCTGCCTGACGGTGACTTTCAGCTCGACTCCGAGATAGTCGGCAAACTGTTGCGCCAGCTCATAATCGAAACCGTAGGTTTTATCGTTAATAGAGGCGAAGGTCATTGGCGAATTAATGGTGCTGATGCGTAGCTCGCCACGCGCCATGATCCCCGCCACGCGATTCTCAGGTTTTCCCATCCACGGGAGAGACGGCCACAGGGCAGCCGCCAGCAAGAGGGTAACAATGCCGATGAGCAGATAATTAATCTTTAGTTTTTTCAGATGGTTAATCTTCTGCAGCTTTGTGTTCCTCAGCAGACTATGACCGGAAAAAGTTAATGGTTGTCGTTGAATGAGCGGCATTTTGCTTAAGAATGCGCCAGTTGGCAACTTATTCGCGAAACTGGTCACATTTATTGATAAACCCCGGCAATCATTTTATTTCTACGCAAACGGTTTCGTCGGGGCGCAGGATTCACTATAATGGCGCCCGTTTCCCCCCTGGCTCACCATGAAAGCTTCGAAGACGAGAGACTTATGATGGAAATTTTGCGTGGTTCACCTGCACTGTCGGCATTCCGTATCAATAAACTGCTGGCACGTTTCCAGGCGGCCAATCTTCCGGTCAGCACCCTATATGCCGAGTATATTCATTTTGCCGACCTCAGCGCCCCGCTCAGCGGCGACGATCGCGAGAGTCTGGCAAGGTTGCTCAAGTATGGCCCGAACTTAAGCAGCCATACCCCAAGCGGCAAGCTACTGCTCGTTACCCCCCGTCCTGGCACCATCTCTCCCTGGTCTTCTAAAGCTACCGACATCGCCCATAACTGTGGCCTGTCTCAGGTTGTGCGCCTGGAGCGTGGCGTGGCGTACTACGTCGAAGCGAGCGCCCTGAATGATGAACAGTGGTCGTTGGTGGCGGCCGAACTGCATGACCGGATGATGGAAAGCGTGTTCGGCGCGCTGGAAGAGGGGGAAAAACTCTTCGCCCACCATCAACCAACCCCGGTCACCAGCGTTGATCTGCTGGGCCTGGGCCGTCAGGCGCTGATTGACGCCAACCTCCGTCTGGGGCTGGCGCTGGCGGATGACGAAATCGACTATCTGCAGGATGCTTTCCATAAGCTGGGCCGTAACCCGAACGATATCGAACTTTATATGTTCGCGCAGGCCAACTCCGAGCACTGCCGACACAAGATTTTTAACGCTGACTGGGTTATCGATGGCGAACAGCAGCCGAAGTCGCTGTTCAAAATGATCAAAAACACCTTCGAGAAAACCCCGGAGTACGTGCTGTCGGCCTATAAAGACAACGCCGCGGTAATGGAGGGGTCAGCGGTGGGTCGCTATTTCGCCGACCACGAAACCGGGCGCTATGACTTCCACCAGGAAGACGCGCATATTCTGATGAAGGTCGAAACCCACAACCACCCGACGGCCATCTCTCCGTGGCCGGGCGCGGCAACCGGTTCCGGCGGCGAAATTCGCGATGAAGGTGCTACCGGGCGCGGAGCGAAACCGAAGGCGGGTCTGGTGGGCTTCTCGGTTTCCAACCTGCGTATTCCGGGCTTTGAGCAGCCTTGGGAAGAAGATTTCGGTAAGCCGGAGCGTATCGTGACCGCGCTGGATATCATGACCGAAGGCCCTCTGGGCGGCGCGGCGTTTAACAACGAATTTGGTCGTCCGGCACTCAACGGTTATTTCCGTACTTATGAAGAGAAGGTGACCAGCCACAACGGCGAAGAGCTGCGTGGCTACCACAAGCCAATTATGTTGGCGGGCGGCATCGGCAACATTCGCGGCGAACACGTGCAGAAGGGCGAGATTGTCGTTGGTGCGAAGCTGATCGTTCTTGGTGGACCAGCGATGAACATCGGCCTCGGCGGCGGTGCCGCTTCCTCAATGGCCTCCGGTCAGTCTGATGCTGACCTGGATTTTGCCTCCGTGCAGCGCGACAACCCGGAAATGGAACGTCGCTGCCAGGAAGTTATCGACCGCTGCTGGCAGCTGGGCGATGCCAACCCGATTCTGTTTATCCATGACGTTGGCGCGGGCGGCCTGTCGAACGCCATGCCTGAACTGGTTAGCGACGGCGGACGCGGCGGTAAATTCCAGCTGCGCGACATCCTCAGCGATGAGCCGGGCATGAGCCCGCTGGAAATCTGGTGTAACGAATCTCAAGAACGCTATGTTCTGGCGGTAGCGCCGGAGCAGCTGCCATTATTCGATGAGCTGTGCCGCCGCGAGCGCGCGCCGTACGCGGTTATTGGTGAAGCGACTGAAGAGCTGCATCTGAGCCTCGACGACGCTCACTTTGACGATCGCCCCATTGATCTGCCGCTCGACGTGCTGCTGGGCAAAACGCCAAAAATGACTCGCGACGTGCAGACGCTGAAAGCGCAGGGCCAGAGTCTCGATCGTCAGGAAATCACGATTGCTGACGCAGTAAATCGCGTGCTGCATTTGCCTACCGTGGCGGAGAAAACCTTCCTGGTCACCATTGGCGACCGTACCGTGACCGGAATGGTTGCTCGCGATCAGATGGTCGGTCCGTGGCAGGTTCCGGTGGCTAACTGTGCGGTGACGACCGCCAGCCTCGACAGCTACTACGGCGAAGCCATGTCAATTGGCGAACGTGCGCCGGTGGCGCTGCTGGACTTCGCTGCTTCCGCCCGTCTGGCGGTGGGTGAAGCGCTGACCAACATTGCTGCGACGCAGATTGGCGCGCTCAACCGCGTGAAGCTGTCGGCAAACTGGATGGCCGCTGCCGGTCACCCGGGTGAAGACGCGGGTTTATATGAAGCGGTAAAAGCGGTAGGCGAAGAGCTGTGTCCGGCGTTGGGGCTGACTATCCCGGTGGGCAAAGACTCGATGTCGATGAAAACCCGCTGGCAGGAAGGCAATGAACAGCGCGAGATGACCTCGCCGCTGTCGCTGGTGATTTCCGCTTTTGCCCGTGTGGAAGATGTGCGCCGCACCGTAACTCCGCAGCTCTCTGGCGAAGACAACGCTCTACTACTGATCGATCTGGGCAAAGGGAACAATGCGCTGGGCGCGACAGCGCTGGCGCAGGTTTACCGTCAGCTTGGCGATGTGACGGCCGATGTTCGCGACGTTGCTCAGTTGAAAGGCTTCTGGGATGCGATGCAGGCGCTGGTGGCTGAAGGTAAGCTGCTGGCCTGGCATGACCGTTCCGACGGCGGCCTGCTGGTGACGCTGGCCGAAATGGCCTTTGCCGGTCACTGTGGCGTCAACGTGGATATCGCCGCGCTCGGCAATGACCATCTGGCTGCGCTATTTAATGAAGAACTGGGCGGTGTGATTCAGGTTCGTGCCGCCGATCGTCAGGCGGTGGAAGCGCTGCTGGCCGCAAATGGCCTGGTGGATTGCGTTCACTATCTTGGCCAGGCAACAACGGGCGATCGCTTTGTCATCACTGCCGACGGTCATCCGGTGTTCAACGAAAGCCGCACTACGCTGCGTATGTGGTGGGCGGAAACCACCTGGCAGATGCAGCGTCTGCGTGATAACCCAGAGTGTGCCGACCAGGAGCACGAGGCGAAAGCCAACGATGCCGATCCGGGCCTCAACGTGAAGCTCTCCTTCGATATCAACGAAGACATCGCTGCGCCTTATATCGCCACCGGCGCGCGTCCGAAGGTTGCCGTGCTGCGCGAGCAGGGCGTGAACTCCCACGTTGAAATGGCGGCAGCGTTCCATCGCGCGGGCTTTGATGCCATCGACGTGCATATGAGCGACCTGCTGGCGGGCCGCACCGGTCTTGCTGACTTCCAGGCGCTGGTGGCCTGCGGCGGCTTCTCCTACGGCGATGTGTTAGGTGCCGGCGAAGGCTGGGCGAAATCCATTCTGTTTAATGAGCGCGTGCGCGACGAGTTTGCCACCTTCTTCCATCGTCCGCAGACCCTGGCGCTGGGCGTGTGCAACGGCTGCCAGATGATGTCTAACCTGCGTGAGCTGATCCCGGGCAGCGACCTGTGGCCGCGCTTTGTGCGTAACCAATCCGACCGCTTTGAAGCGCGTTTCAGCCTGGTGGAAGTGACCCAAAGTCCGTCGCTGCTGCTGCAGGGGATGGTCGGTTCAATGATGCCAATTGCCGTATCTCACGGTGAAGGGCAGGTTGAAGTCCGCGATGGCGCGCATCTGGCGCAGCTGGAGAGCAAAGGCCTGGTAGCGCTGCGCTTTGTTGATAACTTCGGTAAGGTGACGGAAAACTATCCGGCCAACCCGAACGGTTCGCCGAACGGCATCACCGCCGTAACCAGCGAAAGCGGACGTGCCACCATCATGATGCCGCACCCGGAGCGCGTTTTCCGCACCGTGTCGAACTCCTGGCATCCGGAAAACTGGGGCGAAGACAGCCCGTGGATGCGCATTTTCCGCAACGCGCGTAAACAGCTGGGCTAATATCTATTCGCAAATCACATTGAGCCTCCTGCTAGCGCAGGGGGCTTTTTTTTGTTTGTGATTCCCGTGAGGAAAAGGTGTCGGGGATCGCCGACAAAAGCGCAATAGCAGTGTCGTCAAAAGGTGACATTTAACTTATTGATTTAAAAAGGTATCAATAAACCATTCATCAGGTGTTGCTAATTAACGACACTTTGCGCAAAGAGCGAACGCCATCACTACCGCATGAAAATGGTAAAAACATATTATATTTCATTGTGTTAATAAAATGTTTTGTGATGTGGCATAGTTCGTGCATAATTATAACCAGTGGCTCATTCACCTTCTTATGTCAGCCCCTTCGGGACGCGCTACATAAACTTCGAATGACGCACAAACAGGTGCCTGCCGTCCAACTCCTGATAACAGCTTTGCTTTATCAGTCATCGGGCGAAACGTCGAGTAAGGCACCGCCTCATTGCTTAATAAAGCCAGGCTCTTGTAGCCTGGCTTTATTATTTCTGGCGTAGATGTTTATTGCGTCCTCAGTTAGCATCGTCATGAGCTAATGATTGAGACGATATCCTTGAAGCGACTCTCCCTGTTCCCCCGATCGTTGCGCCAGCTGGTGACGCTCTCCTTTGTGCTGATCCTGCTTCCGCTATTGGTTCTTGCCTGGCAGGCGTGGCAAAGCCTTAATGCGCTCAGCGCTCAGGCGGCGCATATCAACCGAACGACCCTGGTCGATGCCCGCCGCAGCGAGGCAATGATTAATGCTTCGCTAGAAATGGAGCGTAGCTACCGGCAGTACTGTGTGCTGGATGACCCGACGCTAGCGCAGGTCTATCAAAACCAGCGCAAACGCTACAGCGAAATGCTTGATGCCCATGCGGGCGTTCTGCCGGACGAAAAAATCTGGCAGGCGCTACGTCAGGATCTCGACGATCTGGCCGAGCTTCAGTGTAAAAATAGCGGCCCGGCGGCAAAGTCAGCCGCCAGCCTGGAAGCTTTTGCCTCAGCCAATAGTGACATGGTCCAGGCAACCCGGACGGTAGTCTATTCACGCGGGCAGCAGCTGCAGCAGGAAATCGCCGAGCGCGGCCAGTTCTTCGGCTGGCAGGCGCTGGTGCTATTTCTGCTCAGCCTGGCGTTGGTACTGCTTTTCACCCGCATGATTATCGGCCCGGTGAAAGGCATTGAGAGGATGATCAACCGACTGGGTGAGGGAAAATCGCTGGACGACGCTGCGGTATTTACTGGCCCGCGCGAGCTGCGTTCTGTCGGCAAACGTATTATTTGGCTGAGCGAACGACTCGCCTGGCTGGAGTCCCAGCGCCATCAGTTCCTGCGCCATCTCTCCCATGAGCTGAAAACACCGTTGGCCAGCATGCGCGAAGGGACAGAGCTGCTTGCTGACCGCGTTGCCGGTCCGCTGACGCCCGAGCAGCAGGAGATCGTCGAGATTCTGGACAGCAGTAGCCGCAATTTGCAAAAGCTGATTGAACAATTGCTGGACTACAACCGTAAACAGGCAGATGGCCCGATTGCGCGCGAGACGGTTAACCTGGCCGAGCTGGTGGAGAATGTGGTTTCCGCCCATAGCCTGCCGGCAAGAGCTAAAATGATGCATACCGAACTTTCGCTCACCGAACGTTTTTGCGAAGCGGAGCCCGCGCTGCTGGTCAGCGTACTGGATAATCTCTACTCCAATGCGGTGCACTATGGTGCCGAATCCGGTAACATTCGAATTCACAGCTATCGGCACGGCGAGCAGGTGCGCATTGACGTCGTTAACGACGGCGAGCCGATCCCATCCGCCGAGAGAAACATGATTTTTGAGCCTTTTTATCAGGGAAGCCACCAGCGTAAAGGGGCGGTAAAAGGCAGCGGTCTGGGGCTGAGCATTGCTCGCGACTGCGTACGGCAAATGCAGGGTGAGCTGAGCCTGGTTGATGATAAATCAGGGCTAATCTGTTTTCGCATCACGCTCCCCATCGCCGAGCCTGGAAAAAATAACGTATAACTATCGGGTGAATATGTCCCACTTCTTCGCATTTGTTCGTCCCCTCAGGGGATGGCTGCTGTCAGGCATTTCCTGCCTGGCGCTGGCGGGATGTTCCGCTTCCACATCATCACACACGGCGGATGGCAAAACGCTCTCCGCGCTGCCGCAGCATCAGGTCGCCGATTTTCTTTCGGTAGAGTGCGCCGACATCTGGGATCTGCAAAGCGAGGCCAGCGATAAAAACCCGCTGTACTGGCTGCGGGGAATTGACTGCGCGGATCGTCTTGCTCCGGTACAGGCGCGGGCGGAAGCCAGGCTGCACAATGCCGACAGCTGGCAGGATGCTTTTAAACGCGGCATTCTGCTGGCTGATGCCAAAATCACGCCTGGTGAGCGCCGGGAACTGGTGGCCAGTCTGGATACCTTCAGCCCGCAAATTGCTGCGCAGGTGCGCCCACTCTATCAGCTCTGGCGAGATGCTCAGGGTCGGCAGCTTCAGCTGATTGACGAGCGATCCCGCTATGCCAAACTACAGCAGTCAAGCGATGCGGAGCTGGAGACGCTGCGTCAGCAGGAAATTGAGTTACGCAGTCAGTTAGAACTGACGACCCGCAAGCTGGAGAATCTCACCGACATTGAGCGTCAGCTCTCCAGCCGTAAACCCGGCGGGAATTTCAGCTCTGACGCCGGGCACGGCGGTGATAAAGTGCCGGAGGTGATTCATGACGATCCGTAAACCCGCCCGTCTGCTATTAGTCGACGACGATCCGGGTCTGCTAAAGCTGTTGGGAATGCGCCTTGTCAGCGAAGGATACAGCGTACTGACCGCAGAGAGCGGGCCGGAGGCGCTGCGCATCCTGGGGCGTGACAAAGTCGATCTGGTGGTCAGCGATCTGCGGATGGATGAGATGGACGGTTTACAGCTGTTCAGCGAAATCCAGAAGGTACAGCCGGGAATGCCGGTGATTATCCTGACCGCGCATGGCTCCATTCCGGATGCCGTTGCCGCGACACAGCAGGGCGTGTTTAGCTTTTTGACCAAACCGGTGGATAAAGACGCCCTGTATAAGGCCATCGATGACGCGCTGGAGCAAAGCGCGCCGACAACCGATGAGCGCTGGCGTCAGGCGATTGTTACCCGCAGCCCGCTGATGGAGCGGCTGCTGGAGCAGGCCGGCATGGTGGCGCAGTCGGACGTGAGCGTGCTGATCAATGGGCAAAGCGGTACCGGGAAGGAGATTGTCGCTCAGGCAATCCATAACGCCAGCCCGCGTCGTGACAAACCCTTTATCGCCATTAACTGCGGCGCGCTACCCGAACAACTGCTGGAGTCGGAGCTATTCGGCCACGCGCGCGGTGCTTTTACCGGTGCGGTTAGCAATCGCGAAGGTTTATTTCAGGCCGCCGAGGGCGGCACGCTGTTTCTTGATGAGATCGGCGATATGCCGTTGGCATTACAGGTCAAACTACTGCGCGTTTTGCAGGAGCGTAAGGTTCGCCCGCTGGGTAGCAATCGTGATATCGACATTGATGTGCGGATTATTTCTGCGACCCATCGCGACTTGCCGAAGGCCATGGCGCGCGGCGAGTTCCGCGAAGATCTGTTTTACCGCCTGAACGTGGTGAATCTGAAAATTCCACCGCTGGCCGATCGTACGGAAGATATCCCGCTGTTGGCCAACTATTTATTACGTCAGTCTGCCGATCGCCATAAACCGTTTGTGCGTGCTTTCTCCACCGATGCGATGAAGCGTCTGATGGCCGCTAAATGGCCAGGCAACGTACGCCAACTGGTGAACGTCATTGAGCAGTGCGTAGCGCTAACCTCTTCGCCGGTGATTAGCGACGCGCTGGTGGAGCAGGCGCTGGAAGGGGAAAACACCGCGCTGCCGACTTTTGTTGAGGCACGTAATCAGTTTGAGCTGAACTACCTGCGCAAGCTGCTGCAAATCACCAAAGGCAACGTTACGCATGCAGCGCGGATGGCGGGGCGCAACCGCACCGAATTTTACAAGCTGCTGTCGCGCCACGAGCTCGACGCTAACGACTTTAAAGAGTAGCTCCGTATTATGCTGCAAGTTATGATACGGTTAGCAACCGGTTACGCGACTAAGACAGGAAAACCATGAAAAAGATTGATGCGATTATTAAACCTTTCAAACTGGATGACGTGCGTGAAGCGCTGGCCGAAGTCGGCATCACCGGGATGACGGTAACGGAAGTGAAAGGCTTTGGCCGTCAGAAGGGGCATACCGAGCTGTATCGCGGCGCGGAGTACATGGTGGATTTTCTGCCGAAAGTGAAAATCGAAATCGTCGTTACCGATGATATTGTCGATACCTGCGTGGATACCATTATCCGTACGGCGCAGACCGGTAAAATCGGCGACGGTAAAATCTTTGTCTTTGATGTCGCGCGCGTGATTCGTATCCGCACCGGCGAAGAGGACGATGCGGCGATTTAAGCCATCAAAAAGCCCCGGTCACTTGATGTTACCGGGGCGGTTAGGTTTTTGAATCAGGGCTTATTGGGCATGGATAAATGCGGATCCATAGCTATCGGCGGCGAGTAAAGCTGCATATACGCTCTCCTCAGTCACTGCAAACGGCATATTGTGTATTGTTTCCCCCTTCACGCAGGCCAGCCCGGCGACTTTGCGCATTTTATTTTCGATATCATCCGTCACGTTGAGCTGCCTGAGCGTTACCGGCAGGCCGACGTCGATGCACAGCTGGATAACGGTATTGAGTTCTTCAACTGGCGCATTTTCCAGAATCAGCTGGGTTAGCGTACCGAACGCCACTTTTTCACCGTGATACATTGAGTGCGTCTCTTCCAGGACGGTAAAGCCGTTATGGATAGCATGGGCTGCCGCCAGACCGCCGCTTTCAAAACCAACGCCGCTCAGATAAGTGTTCGCTTCGACAATACGTTCAACGGCTTCGGTTACCACATGGCGCTCGACGGCCAGGACGGCTTTTCTGGCATCGGCAATCAGCGTTTCATAACATTGCCGGGCGATCCCGGTTGCGGCGACGGTGGGAAGCCCGCTAGCCATCGTCGTCGCCGAGCTTTTCAGACAGGCGCGGGCTTCGAACCAGGTTGCCAGCGCATCCCCGATACCGGCTACCAGTAGCCGCGCAGGCGCATTGGCGACGATCTGCGTATCGACCAGTACCAGCGTTGGGTTGAAAGGCAGGTCGAGATAAGTATCGAACTCTCCGTCATCGGTGTAGAGCACGGACCAGGAGCTGCATGGCGCATCGGTAGACGCAATTGTCGGGATAATGACCAGCGGCAATTTCAGATACCAGGCAACCGCTTTTGCCGCATCGATTGTTTTTCCGCCGCCAATGCCAATAATTGCCGTGCACTGATTCTCCTCGGCTTCCGCCTGAATAGCCGCAATGGTATTGCGGGAGCATTCGCCGCTAAAGGTCGAAAACTGGCAGGCGATACTGGCCTCTTTAAAGCTTGCGCGAAGCCTCTCCTGCGTCAATCCCAACACAAAAGCATCGCCAAGAATTAAAAATTTTGCGTTCAGATGTTTGACATAGGTTGCGACAGAACCTAAAAGCCCGGCCCCCTGGATATATTTACCCGGTGACTGAATGATTTTTACGCTCATTATCTTCTCCTTGATTTACAAGCTAGTTATTTAATCGCAAGGCTTCCGTAAGCAGATTGCCAGTCATTCTGAAACTGGGCGACGGCGGCATCGACGGCGGGGTTTTGCAGAAGATTTTTTGCCAGGTCGGCAGGCAGCGTGATGCACTCGCAGCCCGCCAGCAGGCAGTCGAGGAACTGCTGGTTGTTTTTGTAGCTGGCGCCAAACACCTTGCAATGAGGAGCATGCAAAGCAAGGATTTCAACCAGGGCGCTGACAATCTCAATACCGTTGCCGGAGAGCGCTTCAATGCGGTTGAAATAGGGGGCAACGTATTCCGCACCGGCCAGCGCAGCCAGCAGTCCCTGAGTGGTGGTATACACGGCGGTTCCCAATGTCCTTACCTGATGGGTTTTCAGCATTTTGATGGCCTTCAAACCTTCCGATGTGACGGGAATTTTAATGACGATATTGTCATCCATTGCGCTCAGGCGGCAGGCCTCTTCCACCATGCCCGCGCAGTCGGAGGCAATCACCTGGGCGAAAATCATTCTGTCTTTGCCCAGCACGGCGCGAATTTGTGGAATAAGAACTGATAGCGCAATGCCGGATTTCGCCGTGATGCTGGGATTCATGGTCACCCCAGCCAGCGGTAAATTTACTTCCAGCCGTTTTATTTCATTGAGATCGGCAGTATCAACATAGATTTTCATCGTATTATTCCTGATTAATTAAGTTGAAATTTTATTCTTGAATTAATGACTGACTGCTATTTCGGCATTCTGTCCACGATATAATTTGGTCCAGGTTAAAGCGTAAAATAAAATGAATACAAAACAGATAAGCGGCATGATAAATCCCGTTGCCATATCATAATGATCGGCAATAGCCCCCATCAGCATCGGCATGACGGCACCGCCAACAATCGACATGACAATAATCGATGAGGCTTTTTTGGTTTGTCCACCAAGTCCGGCGATTCCCAGTGAGAAAATAGCCGGGAACATAATTGACATAAAATAAAAGCTAAGGACTAAAGAGATTGTTGCCACATACCCATCAGAGTAAATGATAATGACCATCAGCACTGAATTGATTAGCGCAAATGTGGAAAGCACAACCTGAGTTTTTATTTTACTCAGCAGCATTCCTCCGGTCAGTCGACCAATCATAAAGAGCCCGAACCCGCCGAATGCCAGTATTTGCGATGCGCCGCGTTCGGTGATTTGGTAAAAACTCCCCGTGCTATAGGTCCACGTTGATGGAAGCAGGCTGGCAAGGCTCAACGTCATGCTCGGCGAGTGTTCAACAACGTAATTGATAAAGAAGCTGAAGATGCCCGTTTGCCCGGCAACGTATAAAAACTGGGCAATGACGGCGAATACAAAATGCGGTAGCTGCCAGAAGGGCTTCTCGGTCGCGCTGATTCTTTCATCTGCTTCCGGCGTCACTTCAGGCACTTTAGTTCTGAAGAAGACCAGCAGAATCAGGGTCACTGCAAGGAAAATCCCCAGGTAGGGTACGAATAACCCATCGTTGTTCTTAGAGACTTCCCCTGTGGCGGAGAGAACAAAATGACCGCCGATCAGCGGGCCAAAGATCAGCCCCAGCCCTGCAATGGATTGCGATATATTCAGCCTTGCCGCGCCGCCATCGTTATTCCCAAGGACAATGACGTATGGGTTGGCAATGGTTTCGATAAAGGTCAGCCCAGCTGCGAGGATGAAAATGCCGGTAAGAAAGAACATGTACTCACCATGCACCGTCGCCAGCATAAACGTACTGGTACCGCACATAATCAGCACGAGTCCGACAATAATGCCGGATTTATAACCATAGCGCTGTGCCAGGATCCCCGCAGGAATGGCGACGAAAAAATAGCTAATATAGTTAGCGAACTGGATTAGCGCCGATTTTGCTTTGCTTATTTCGAGCGTGTTCTGAAAATGTTTATTCAGGATATCGATCATGCCGGTGCTGAATCCAAGCACAAGAAATAGCATCGAGATGATGCAGAATATCTTGAATTGATTATTACCATCTGGAGAAATGAACAATCCTGTTTTTTTCATCACAGCACCGCCTGGTGGTTAAAAAGTTTATCCGTTATGTCGCTGTCATATTTCGGCTGGGCACCTTCTTTTGTCGCCACCCATGAGCCCAGAATAGAGGCTGTATATAGCGCCGCCACAGGATCGAAGTCAGGGTTAATTAACGCGTTAATCATGGCAGCAAAGAAGGCGTCACCGGCGCCGATAGTATTTTTAACGTCTACCCGGACGGCCTGCCCGTGGTAAATATTCCCTTTCCAGTAAAGCACCGGAGATTTATCACCTCGGGTGATACAAATAATCTTGTGACCAATAATGCCGGTCAGGGCGAATATCCGTTCCTCGATGTTTTCACCGACAATATGAAAATGATCGGCGACCTGATCCAGTTCACTTTCATTTAACTTAATAAAATCAGCGTGCTGTAAAAATTTACCGACAATCTGGATGTCATTTTGCCCTTCGCGCAGGTTAACGTCGAAGCACTTTAGTCCCTGATATATCTGTAAAAAGTCAGCGAAGGAGCGCTGATTGTATGCGCTGCGCAACGCCACGGACCCGTAAACAAAGGCGCTGCAGGTAAGATTTTTGGCGCTGTGACTGATGCGAATATAATCCCAGGCGGCAGGGTTATGGATGTCATAAGTTGCATCGCCGGCAGCATCGATTTTGACATCAACAACGCCCGTTCCTACATCTTTCAGCACTTCGATTTCACTAATATCACAGCACCACTCATTTTTAATGATGCTCAGCGACTGACTACCGAGCCTGTCGCTACCCACGCTTGAAACCGGCACGATTCTGCAACCGAGTTTTTTGAGGTGGTAGGCAACGTTAAGGGTCGCGCCCCCCTGAAGAGGGGGACTGTCCTCAACGCAGTCCCAGAGGATTTCGCAGGCCAGCAGGCATGAAGGGTTAGTATGAGGCATCTGAGCGCTCCTTCTTTTTTACCTCGGGCACAATCACCGTATCAATATCCAGCACTTCGATATCGTCGGGGGTGTGGCGGCCGGATAACAGCATATAGGTGGCGTCTTCCCCATGTAATGGAAACGGCGCAAAGTGCCAGGCGTTGCGGCGCATAATGATCCCGAAAGAACCATCAAGATGGACAGCCACCAGCTTATTGCTATCAAACTCTCCCACGGGCCCAAGGATAATCACGCTCTCACCGGTTAAGGGGATGACGGCCTCCTCTGTTTGCATATGGCGCTCAATATTGGCAAGCGTGAAGGGATGCGGTTTCGCTTTCAGGAAACTGGCGACCGGTATTTCAGTGAAGTCATTCGCCTCGCAGACATCGTGATAGTAAGTGATGTCAGTGCGGTCAACTGAAGGCGTTCGGTTTGCCGGTAAACCGATGAATTTGGCGTAAGGGGCCAGGTTTTCTGCTGTGGCTTCGATCAATGGGATGGTGATCATTTTCGATACTCCTGATTAATGATAACGTTGTCTTTTAACGTCTTTTAATTTTCACTAGTGTTGTGTTATCTGATTGTTTTTACGTATTTTATATTCTAGTTTTGGCTTTTATTTTAAAATGACAACGTTGTCATTTTCGGCCATTCTAGCCTGGCGGAAGAAGATCAAAAAGAGAGAACGATCACAGATTGCGATCGTCATCCAGGTGAGAGCTTTCTCCGTTCAGGGCGACAGGAATTGCCAGAAAACAGGTATGTGAAGTAACCTGTTGAATAGCTGAAGGGTTTAATTGGATGTCAGGACTCAAGGGGCGTGCCAGAATGCGTGAATGGCCTGGTGTAGGCTCCAGGGTCAATGGGTGAAAAGAACGACGGATCGTCTTAAGAGAAAAATATGGCAAGCATCGCAGATATCGCTAAAAAACTTAATTTATCCAACTCTACTGTTTCAAGAGCGTTACGGGATTCTGGTCTGGTGACGAAAGAGACCCGGGAAAAGGTGTTACTCGCGGCGCAAGAAGTAGGGTATGAGGTTAACGTTATAGCCAGAAAGCTGCGCAGCGGTGAGTCGAAAACCATTGGCGTGATCGTATCCGATATTACCAATTTATTTCATGGTGAAATCATCACCGCCATTCAGAAGGTCGCTATCGATAACGGCTATACCGTTATTTTTGGTACATCTTCAGAAGATGTAAATATCGAGAAAGCGCTTATCGATTTGCTAAAAAGCAATATGCTTCAGGGGCTTATCATTGTTCCGACGCATCAATCGATAAACAATATTAAACCGCTGGAACATCTCCCCATCGTTGAGGTTGATCGCCTTTCCGGGCTTGAGTCAAGCGATCAGGTGTTGATTAGCAACTATGAAAGCATGAAGCTTGCTACCAACTATCTCATCAGTCAGGGGCACAGAAATATTCTCTACTGTACCGGTGACTTAGCCATTACCACATTTGATGAACGCCTGAACGGCTTTCAAAGCGCAATAGCGGAAGCAGAATCGGATATTGTTCATGAAGTCTTGCTGGTGAAAGATACGGGTAAGCTGCAGGCCAGGACCAGCAGTGAAGTGATTAACTATCTGACAGGGAAAAAACGGCCTTCAGCCATTATTGCGGCCAATGACTTTATTGGTGAAGGGGTTATTTCCGCTATTTATAAATGTGGCCTGGCGGTGCCTGATGATATCTCTTTTCTTATGTTCGACGATCCGCGGTGGGCAAGCTTCTTCCCGACGCCATTAACAGTGATTAAGCAGCCTGCGTATCAGCTGGGCTTAACGGCGGCAGAGTTGCTCATTTCCAGAATTGAGAACAAAGAAAAGGGAAGCAAAAGCGTTAAGCGCCTTACCGCTGACCTGATCGTCAGACAGTCGGTTGCGAAAGTAGGGTAGGTTATCCTAACCGGGTCTACAGGCCGGTTTCCCGGCCTGTTATCGATAACGTTTTACAGTACCTTATGCGGGCCGAAGCACTCGTAATGAATGTTCTCGCTGTTCACCCCCAGCGCTACCAACTGTTTTGCGGCAAACTGCATAAACGCTACCGGGCCGCAGAGATAGAACTGCATCTGCGGATCGCTGAGCTTGTCGGCCAGCGCTGACAAATCCATCAAACCTTCGCTATTAAATACGCCAGCCTGACGGTCTGCTTCGCTCGGACTGCGGTACCAGATGTGAGACGCAAACTTCGGCAGGCTTGCCCCCAGCGCTTTCACCTCGTCTGCGAAGGCGTGAACGTCGCCGTTTTCTGCCGCATGGAACCAGTTAACCTGCGCCGGATGCTGCGTTTTTGCCAGTACATCCAGCATCGCCAGCATCGGCGTCTGGCCTACGCCGCCGGAAAGCAGCGTGACCGGTGTCTGTGGTTCGACATTGAGGAAGAAATCGCCTGCGGGAGCGGCGAGATAAATTATGTCGCCTTCTTTGGCGCAATCATGCAGCCAGCTTGAAACCTGTCCGCCGTTTTCACGTTTAACCGCGATACGATAGCCTTTGCCATCGGGCTTACGAGTCAGAGAGTACTGGCGAATTTCCTGATGCGGAAAACCTTCCGGCTTCAGCCAGACGGCGAGATACTGGCCTGGGTGATATTCAGCTACCGCGCCGCCGTCCACCGGTTCAAACTCGAAGCTGGTAATGAGCGCACTGCGCGGTGTCTTCCTGATGATACGGAATGCGCGGGTGCCTTCCCAGCCGCCGGTTTTGCTGGCGCTTTCGCGGTAGATTTGCGCTTCACGGTTAATAAAAACGTTAGCCAGAACGCCGTAGGCCTTGCCCCAGGCATCCAGCACTTCCTGGCCCGGGCTGAACATCTCGTCAAGGGTGGCCAGTAGGTGAGTACCGACAATATTGTACTGCTCCGGCTGGATCTGGAAGCTGGTGTGCTTCTGGGCGATTTTCTCGACCGCCGGCAGCAGGGCCGGCAGGTTCTCAAGATTGCTGGCATAGGCGGCAATGGCGTTGAACAGCGCTTCACGCTGATCGCCATTGCGCTGGTTACTCATGTTAAAAATTTCTTTGAGTTCAGGGTTATGCGTAAACATGCGATCGTAAAAATGGGCGGTCAGCTTTGGACCGGTTTCAACCAGCAGGGGAATGGTGGCTTTCACCGTAGCGATGGTTTGAGCGTCGAGCATAGCAGCTTCCTTTATGTGTCATCTTAATGATGTATTTTAAATGCATCTTATAAAAATAACCCTGCTTTGTAAATGGTTCTTTAACACTTTGCCCTATGACAGTTACAACATGAATTATTTGCATCACAAACCTGAAAAGAAATCCGTTGATAATCGAAGGCGCTTTATTGCTCAAAGCCTTGTGTAATGCGGAGCCAATCGTTTGCGTAAAATCCTTTGTCAAGACCTGTTATCACAGAATGATTCAGTTATACTGTGGGCCGTTGTCCGATTGGACCGCCTTTTTAGGCCGAAATTTTATTGTTAGCTGAGTCAGGAGATGCGGATGTTAAAGCGTGAAATGAACATTGCCGATTATGATGCCGAACTGTGGCAGGCTATGGAGCAGGAAAAAGTACGTCAGGAAGAGCACATCGAACTGATCGCCTCCGAGAACTACACCAGCCCGCGCGTGATGCAGGCTCAGGGCTCTCAGCTGACCAACAAATACGCGGAAGGATATCCGGGCAAGCGCTACTACGGTGGCTGTGAATACGTTGATATCGTTGAACAGCTGGCTATCGACCGCGCAAAAGAGCTGTTCGGCGCCGACTACGCTAACGTCCAGCCGCACTCCGGCTCCCAGGCTAACTTCGCGGTCTATACCGCGCTGCTGCAGCCGGGCGATACCGTTCTGGGTATGAACCTGGCGCAGGGCGGCCACCTGACTCACGGCTCCCCGGTTAACTTCTCCGGCAAACTGTACAACATCATCCCTTACGGTATCGATGAGTCCGGTAAAATTGACTATGAAGACATGGCGAAGCAGGCGCAGACCCACAAACCGAAGATGATTATCGGTGGCTTCTCTGCTTACTCGGGTGTGGTTGACTGGGCAAAAATGCGTGAAATCGCTGACAGCATCGGCGCATATCTGTTCGTCGACATGGCCCACGTTGCCGGTCTTATCGCTGCTGACGTGTATCCGAACCCGGTTCCGCATGCGCACGTTGTGACCACCACCACCCACAAAACCCTGGCGGGTCCGCGCGGCGGCCTGATCCTGGCGAAGGGCGGTAGCGAAGAGCTGTACAAAAAACTGAACTCAGCCGTATTCCCTAGCGCTCAGGGCGGCCCGCTGATGCACGTTATCGCGGCTAAAGCGGTTGCGCTGAAAGAAGCGATGGAGCCAGAGTTCAAAGTTTACCAGCAGCAGGTAGCGAAAAATGCCAAAGCGATGGTTGAAGTGTTCCTGAACCGCGGCTACAAAGTCGTTTCCGGCGGTACTGAAAACCACCTGTTCTTGCTGGATCTGGTTGATAAGAATCTGACTGGTAAAGAAGCCGATGCGGCTCTGGGTCGTGCCAATATCACCGTCAACAAAAACAGCGTACCGAACGATCCGAAGAGCCCGTTTGTGACTTCCGGTATTCGTATCGGTTCTCCGGCGGTCACTCGTCGCGGTTTTAAAGAAGCGGAAGTGAAAGAACTGGCCGGCTGGATGTGCGATGTGCTGGACAACATCAATGACGAAGCGATCATTGAGCGCGTGAAGGGTAAAGTGCTGGATATCTGCGCACGCTTCCCGGTTTACGCATAAAGATAACTGCTAATTTCAAAGCCGCCTCCATTATGAAGGCGGCTTTTTTACGCGTAGTATAAAAAAGTTACTTATCGAGGGAGATAGATAAAATTCTTTCTTTTGCTCCTTCGACAAATTCATCAGGATTCCATTGTTTATTGAACCCCTCTTTAAGCCCAACATATAACGTATCAAGGTCGGAAGATAGCGTCATTTGATTCGGGAATACTGGGGTTTTGAATTGTTTTTTAATAGTATATGTTTTTGCATCTACTACGGTAACGGTTCCACCAGTGAAGTTAGTGACATATATTTCATTATATTTAGGGTTGAACTTCACCGCATTGGTCCCGGTGCCAGTATGAACATAAGCTAACTGTTCTCCTGTTTTCAAATCAAAAACATAAAGTCCGTCATTTTTCCCGGTTTTATCATGATGACCAAAAACGGCGATAAATATTCTGTTAGTTACAGAGTCCACCGCCAGGCTCTGAACACTGGAGATTTGTGGGGTGGCGTTGGTTAACGGGATAGTACGTAATACCTTACGACTAACAGCATCGATCTCGTTTACGTACTCTTTGCCTCCGATATAAATTCGTTGCGTTTTATCGTCAAAAGCAAGGCCATATGCCGTGGTTTTATACGCATCCTTTATCTCGCCAAGCGATTTTAGCGTCGTGCCGTCCAGCACCAGCAGTTTTTGTACAGACTGCGGACCATCTGGATTTTTCAGCATATTACTGTAGCTGATAAATAACGCGTTCGCGGCTGGGCTGTACACCATATGGCGTAAATGTTCGGCTTTATCATTCACCACGTTCGGGTAATTAAAGCTTAACCGATCGCTGGTTTTTATTAATTTTCCTGAAACCGTATCTACCATACTGATTCGCAACGATGCCGCCTGAGTATGACCGACATATACTCGATCAGCTTCTGGATTTATCGCTAAAGAAAATGCCCGATAGGGCATGTCATATTTCTTTTCAATCGCCAGAGAGTCAGAAGAGAAGGAGTATAAATAGCCTTTATTGTCTTCACGATGAATCCGGTCCATAACGGCGGCAAAAACATGATTATGTTTACTGTCGTATGCCAGCTCATAAATGCCTTCCTCGGCATGCTGTAAATAATTCGTCCTTAAGTTAAAGCGACTTTCCTCCGGCAAAGGCGGAGGATTTATCGCCAGCGCCTGAGTAGATATGCTGGTGATAGCAAACATAGCTATAAAATATAAACGTATCTTATTAATTTTCATCATGAATCCTTTTGCGAGTTGTAGATATCACATCTAAATTCCGTTCTTATGGCGCAGTCTATCAAAATGCAAATGATAATGTAAATGACTATCATTTGCATTATCGATGTGATATTAAAGTTACCGATTGAAATCACCCTCGTGGGTCTGGCTCATCATTGCGTATTAAAGAGGCTGTTGCGGTCAGGGAGGTAAATGACAAGCTGGCATCGCTATTGTTGGCAGTGTAATTCAAACGATGAATAGGATTATCTGAAGTTGTAGCGTCCTTATAAAAATAATTCAGAAATCTGGAGCAATTAGTGGGTCGTACGGAAAACATTAGGGCAGACAAAATGGAAAAGTTAAAAACCCCCCGGAGCTCCCGGAAATTGTTTCAACAAAATGCGCTGGTTGCTTCACTATTTGCGGTAAGTTGTCTGACGCCCGTTAGGGCGGCTGATATCCGCGCTCAAACCGGCAGCAATGTATCCTCTGATGACAGCTCGGAACAGATGGTCGTCACCGCACCAGCCCCCGTGCTGAAAGCGGGCAGCGAGCATTCCATCAGCGCCCAGGAACTGCAGGATAAAGGGGCCAACGACTTTGGCTCCATTATGCGCTACGAACCGTTGATTGGCGCGACTGGCGCCAGCGGCGGTTCCGGCAACGGCAAAAGCGGCTTCGACCGCGGCGGCTATACCGGCTACAACATTCGCGGCATGGAGAGCAACCGCGTCGGTATCGACGTCGACGGCATCGCTCAGCCGAACGCCACCGGGCGCAGCTACGCCAGCCGCGCGGGCCTCAATACTTTCGGTATGGGCCGCGACTATATTGACCCGTACATGTACGGCAGCATCGATATTCAGTCCGGGGCCACCTCGACCGAAACCGCCAACAGTTCCATCGGCGGCAATGTCTCCTTCCGCCCAAAATCGGCAGATGACTATCTGCATCCGGGCAAAACCAGCGCCTTCGGCTACCGCAGCGGCTACAACTCAGCAGACCGCAGCTGGCACAACGGCGTCACCGTCGCCGGCGGTGACGAAACCCTGCGCGGGATCTTCGTCTACAGCCGCCGCGACGGCCAGGAAACGGAAAATAACAGCGGGACCGTCGATTCCTACCCGGCAAACTGGCACTCCGACGCCTTTCTGGCCTCCGGGATCTGGCAGCCGAATGACGAACATAAGCTGACCAGCACCTTCGATTACTACCATAAAACCAACCACACCCATTACGATGCCTGGGACTTCAACGGTAACAGCGTTATCGGCACCTCTGACCAGACCAGCCAGACCCGTCGCTGGGGCCTGAGTCTGAAAGATGACTGGATGCCGATGAACGACTATATCGACAGCGTCTCGACCAAAGTCTACTACCAGCACACTGAGTCTCATGACTGGACGTATATGCCGGACAGGATCACTCGTGCCATGTACACGGTGAATTCCGACTATGATACCGATAGCTGGGGTATTCAGAGCGCGCTGGCGAAATCCATTGGCCGCCACGACCTGAGCGCTGGCTTTAACGCCAGCACCACCAAAACCCAGCGGCCATTAACCCAGTCGCCAGCACCAAGCGTTTACAGTCAGGTCATGCAGCCGGACGCCGACAGCCGTAGCTATACCGTTGCCGGTTTCATGCAGGACAAGATTAACTTTGACCTCGACAGCCATAACTTCGCTGTCATCCCGGGTATTCGCGTGGTGCATCAGTCGACCAGGCCGGAGAATCTCTCCGATCTGGCCAACAACAGCAGCGTGCTGACCGGCTCTGATGTCTCTAATCTGTACGGTAAGAACTCCGATACCCAGGCGCTGCCGTCGCTGGCCTTCCAGTATGACATCACTCCGCGCCTGATGACCTACCTGCAGTACCAGCGCGGGGCGCAGTTCCCGAACGCCAGCCAGCTGTATGGCTCCTGGAATCTCGGCTCCAGCTATGGGGGGGACAAGCAGTATGCGCTGATCGGTAATACCGATCTGAAAACCGAAACCAGCAATAATGTTGAGTGGGGGATGAAGGGGGAGGTGACGGAAGGCATCACTATGCGCACCGCCCTGTTCTACAACAGCTACAAGAACTTTATCGCTGCTACCCGTTATATGCGCGCCAATAACCCGGCGCAGTTCGCCAACGTACCGTCGAACATCTATACCATTTACCAGGCGGAGAACCGCGATAAAGCCTGGATCTACGGCGGCGAAATCAGCGCCAGATTCAACTTTGGCACCTGGTTTGAAGAGGTGAACGGCCTGAGTGCCACCCTCGCCTACGGCTATAGCGAAGGGCAGTCGAAATCCAGCTACAGCGGCGACAAGTACGTCGACCTCGATAGCGTCGCGCCAATGAAGGCTATCGTCGGCGTGGCGTGGGACGATCCGGGCAAAGTGTACGGTACCGCGCTGACCGCGACCTTTGTTAAGGGCAAACGCGCGATCGCCACCAACCGCGAAAAATACCTTAATACCGGGTCCGACCTTACCGACTCCACCAGCGAATATATGCGTGTTCCGGGCTACGGCATGCTGGACTGGACCGCTTACTGGCAGGTGGCGAAGAACGTGCGTGTGAACGGCGGCGTGTACAACATCACCGACCGTAAATACTGGGATTATCTGAGCAGCCGCAATATCGAAACGGCAACTAATCAGGATGCTAACGATAAAGCGCTGTCAGTCATGCCGGGCCGTACCTGGCAGTTAGGCGTTAACGTCGATTTCTGAGGGACTAAATCCCCGGCTGCGCGCCGGGGATGGGGCCTGACGTTCCGGTCTTTTATCGCAGCGTCTGCAACTGCTCCTCTACGTACAGATAACCGATCCCCATCAGCTGCTGGGCGCGGGTTAGCTTGCCAAAACCGATTTGGGTGGCATGTGCTCGCGGAGTATCACCGTGGTCAAACGGATTAAAGCCAGTTTGTTTGACGATACTTTCCAGCCACTGTTCGCCAAAGGCGCAGCTGCGACCGTATAGCCAGATCTGATTAATATTCAATACGTTCAAAAAATTATACAGGCTTAAGCCAATGGCGTTGGCTGCGTTATCAACCCATGCGCGAATTTGCATGTCTCCCTGTTCCCAGGCGTCAATGAGTGATGCTGTGGTTAATTGCTCGGGAGAAAGCTGTGCTTCAGGTTGAGTTTTGAGCCACATTCGCGCCTGTTTTTTCAACGCGCTGAGGGAGGCTACAGTTTCAAGACAGCCATATCTCCCGCAGTCGCAGGCTTTGCCGTCAGGATTCACAATCGTGTGTCCAATCTGCCCGCTGCCGTAGAGGCTGCCTCGATAGATCTGATCGTTAATTACAAACGATGATCCAATACCGTAATCGACGTTGATCACGCAAAAATCCGGTTGTAGGCCCTGATGCTGCCATTTCTCCGCCAGCGCCAGCATCACGCAGTCATTATCTACCCGTACCTGCACGCCGAGCTGTTCTTCCAGCAGATACTTTATTTCAATCGGTGTTTTCCAGCGTGCCTGGGGCATGGTTTGTGAAACGCCGGTTATCGGATCAACCTGACCATGGACGCCAAGCGCGAGATTAATGCTGTGCTGCGGATACTTGCGGTGGATGTTCCGCCAGCATTCGACGACTGCCTCAAGCAGGGCCTGCGGCGTAGGTGCGTCGATCGGCAAATGCTGGTGGCCGTCAACCGCCAGCAAGCGGGCGTCGGCAAGCTGATACTCAATACTGGTCGGCGTGATATTCATGCAGAGCGTCCAGGCCCCATGCGCGGGGATCTGGTAGCTTCCGCTGTTCACGCCTCGTTTACTCATTTTTTCCGTTGAATGGCTAATCAGCCCATCGCTAATTAGCTCTTCAAGAATATTGCTCACTGCTGGAATAGAGAGCCCGGTGAGCAGGGAAAACTGTGATTTACTGAGCTGCTTCTCTCGCCAGAGATGGGACAGAAAAATAGATTTATTGGCTTGCCTGACCCGAGCGTTATTTAAACCGGTACGCTGCATACACTTAACTCCCTTAACTATATTGCGTGAGCATTGCGTATTTTAGCAGCTAAATGACGCTATAAACTCATCTCATAGTGAATTTTACCTTACTTTGTTTAGTGGAGGCGTCATGTACGGTTCGGTTAAGGTCTGGCAGGAGATAATTACATTACCTACGTGGACAACGGGGGCGGAGGATCCGAACCCTATGTTTCTGGAAAAACGTGTTTATCAAGGCTCTTCCGGCAACGTCTATCCCTATGGCGTGATTGATACGCTGACCGGCGAACGTGAAATGCGTGATTATCAGGCAATATGGATGGAGAATGATTTCATTCGTATCATGCTGTTACCGGAGCTTGGCGGCCGTATTCATCGGGCGTATGACAAGGTCAAACAGCGTGATTTCGTTTATTACAATGAAGTCGTGAAGCCCGCCCTGGTGGGGCTCCTTGGGCCCTGGATCTCCGGCGGTATCGAGTTCAACTGGCCGCAGCATCACCGCCCGACGACCTTTATGCCGGTTGATTTTTCGATCCAGCATGGGGAAGACGGCGTACAGACCGTATGGATGGGGGAAGCTGAACCCATGCGCGGTTTGCAGGTCATGACCGGGTTCACTCTCTATCCTGACCGTGCGCTGATTGAAATCACCGGTAAGGTCTTTAACGGTAACGCGACGCCGCGTCATTTTCTGTGGTGGGCCAACCCGGCGGTAAAAGGTGGCGATGCCCATCAGAGCGTTTTTCCACCCGATGTCACCGCCGTATTCGATCACGGTAAACGTGATGTTTCCGCTTTCCCCATTGCCACCGGTACCTACTACAAAGTGGACTATTCTGCGGGCGTCGATATCTCCCGTTATAAGAACGTTCCGGTGCCCACTTCGTATATGGCGGAGAAATCGGACTACGACTTTGTTGGTGCTTATCACCATGATGAGCGCGGTGGGTTACTGCATGTTGCCGATCACCACGTCTCGCCGGGTAAAAAACAGTGGAGCTGGGGCTATGGTGATTTTGGCCAGGCCTGGGATCGAAATCTGACCGATGAAAATGGCCCTTACATCGAGCTGATGACCGGCGTATTCACTGATAACCAGCCTGACTTTACCTGGCTTGCGCCTTATGAAGAGAAGGTTTTTGTCCAAAACTTCCTTCCCTACAGCGAGTTAGGGATGGTGCAAAATGCCAATACGCAGCTGGCGCTAAAGCTGACTCGCGAGTCTGAGCAGTTGCAGATTGGCGTTTATGCCATTGCTCCGCTGGAAAATATCATTGTTGAACTTAGTGCTGAAAACCAGCCGCTGTATGAAGTTCAGCTGACGTTGAAGCCTGGCGAGAGCTGGCAGCATACGCTGCCGGAAAATGGTGCTCGGCGTTTAACCATAAAGGTGAAAAGCGCAGAGAACAAACTGCTACTGGATTATCAGGAACATATTGCTCAGCAGACGCCGTTGCCCGAGCCGGCTTCAGCGCCAGCAATGCCGGAAGAGCTCCGTAATGGCGATGAACTCTATTTTATCGGCCAGCATCTTGAACAATACAACCACGCAAGCCGCTATGCCGCTGACTACTATCGTCGGGCGATAGCCCTTGACCCGCAAGACTATCGCAACAACGTCGCTTTGGGTTCCCTGGCGTTTAATAGTGCAGACTGGACATTGGCGGAGCAATGTTCCCGTGCCGCGCTACTTCGTGCCCATCGTCTGAATAAAAATCCGCGCGATGGCGAAGCCAGTATGCTACTTGCCAGCGCGCTGGAAAGGCAGGGCGATGAAGCTGGCGCATGGGATCACTATTACAAAGCTACCTGGAGCGGTAACTGCCGTGACGCCGCCTGGTGGTCGTTGGCGCGGCTGGCGATGAAGCGTGGCGATACGGTCGACGCGCTGGAAAAAGTTAACACCAGCCTGCAATTCAACGCCAGCAATCATCTGGCTATGGGGCTGAAAGCGCTGGCGCTAGCGAAATCTGGGCAGGCTAAAGAGTCGCAGGATTATATTTTGGCTTGCCTTGAACAATACCCATTGAGCTATCCGCTGCACTGCGCGCGCTGGATGATTGATCCCAGCGACGAAGCGCGAGAGAACCTGCTGCGGGCAACGGGGCGCAGAGGGATTAACGGCAGCCTGCTGGCGGGCTGGCTGCTCTCTATCGGACAGAAGCAGGTGGCGAAAGAGGTCCTTGAGATTCTTGATTGCCAGGAAGCGCTGCCGATGCTGTGGCGCGCCTCGTTAAGTGATGAGGTGAATAAACGGCAACAGTTTATTGTCGAGGCCGAACGCTGCCATACGCGAAAAGTTCGTTTCCCCAACACACTTGATGAAGTCCAGATGCTGCAAACCCTGAGAGACAGCGCTTTCGCTCGCTATTTGCTCGGTTGTTTCTGGTACAGCAAACGTCGTTATGAAGACGCGGTAAGCTGCTGGCGCGAGACGCTGGAAAAATCTCCCGACTATGCGCCCGCTCATCGTCTACTGGGGGTTTACGTATGGAACAAACAACATGATGCGGCGCAAGCGCTGGCTTATCTGCAGCGAGCCGTAGAGCTTGAACCCGAAAACCCGCGGTTCCTCTTTGAGCTGGATTTTCTGAAAAAATTACTGGGTACGCCGGTAAATCAACGTCTGGAGATGCTGGCAGCGCGCAAAGCGGTGGTACTGAAGCGGGACGACCTTACCGCTGAGCTGTTGAGTCTGTGGAACGCTGCCGGACATTATGCCGATGCTGCCTCTATTCTCAGCTCGCGCGTATTTCACCCCTGGGAAGGGGGGGAAGGGAAAATTACCGGCCAATATTTGCTTAATCAGTTGCATCGGGTTTTGCAGTTTATCGAGCGCAAGGCGTTCCCGCAGGCCACGCAATGTCTGAAAGATGCATTGCGCTATCCCGATAACCTGGGGGAGGGGAGACTGCCGGGGCAGACTGACAACGACATTTGGTATTTGCTGGGCTATTGCGCGGAACAGTCTGGGGATGCGCAGCAGGCAGCGAAATATTACCAGCTTGCCCAACAAGGGGGCTCAACGCTGGATGCCGGGCGTTACTACAACGATCAGCCCGCTGATTACCTTTTCTGGCAGGGTATCGCGTTACGTAAGAGCGGTAACCCGGCGCAGGCCGAGCAGCACTTCCAGAGTTTTATCACCTGGGCCGGGCAGCATCGGAATGACGTTCCGCAAGCCGATTTCTTTGCCGTCTCTCTGCCGGATCTTGTGGTTCTTGATGTCGCAGCGCAGCCGCAACATCAGCAGCACTGCTTGTTTATTGAAGCGCTGGGCTATTTGGGGCTGGGTAACTTATCTGCCAGCCAACAGGCGATGCAGCAGCTTCTGCAAATGAACCCGGCTCATGATAAGGCGCATCTGATTCACCATGCTCTGCAAAGTGGCATTTTTTCCTGAACCTCAAATGGGCGGGTTTGACCCGCCTGAACCCTACTGTTCCCTGCGTTTCCCTTATAGAGGAATCCTTATGAATAACGCGCAGACACATCTGAAAATGGGCTACGTCTGGACTATCTGTCTGGTCGCCGCCTGCGGTGGTTTATTGTTTGGCTATGACTGGGTCGTGATTGGCGGCGCTAAGCCATTTTATGAAGCCTGGTTTTCAATTACTGACCCGGCGCAGTCCGGTTGGGCAATGAGTTCGGCTTTGGTTGGCTGTGTTTTTGGGGCGTTAATATCAGGATGGTGTGCCGATAAATTAGGGCGCAAGCTGCCATTGATTCTTTCCGCCGTGCTGTTCAGCGCTTCGGCGTGGGGGACGGCGGTTGCCAGTAATTTTGATATGTTTGTGGTTTATCGTATTGTCGGCGGCATCGGTATTGGTCTGGCATCTGCTCTTAGCCCGCTTTACATTGCCGAAGTTAGCCCGGCAGAAAAAAGAGGGCGCTTTGTTGCGGTAAACCAGCTCACTATCGTGATTGGCGTGCTGGCCGCTCAGCTTATCAACTTGATGATTGCTGAGCCAGTCGCAACGGGCGCGACGCAGCAGATGATTGTGGAAACCTGGAACGGGCAGACGGGCTGGCGCTGGATGTTCGGTGCAGAACTGGTTCCGGCGCTAGCGTTTTTGGTACTGATGTTTTTTGTTCCCGAGTCGCCGCGCTGGCTGATGAAAGTGGGTAAACATGATCGTGCTCGTGCTGCTCTGGAGCGTATTGGCTCTGCTGATTATGCCGATAAGATATTGCATGAAATAGCGCATACGCTGGAAAAAGATAACAGTAAAGTTTCCTACAGAGCGCTGCTGGCTCCGCAGGTTAAACCGATCGTTATCATTGGTATGGTTCTGGCTGTATTCCAGCAGTGGTGCGGAATTAACGTCATCTTTAACTACGCGCAGGAGATTTTTGCCTCGGCAGGTTTCGATATTAACAGCACGTTGAAATCGATCGTCGCGACCGGGGTAGTAAACCTGGTATTTACGATTGCTGCATTGCCGCTGGTGGATAAAATTGGTCGTCGTAAGTTAATGCTGCTTGGTGCCTCAGGGTTGACAGTCATCTATGTATTGATTGCCGGAGCCTATGCTATGGGTATCATGGGCTGGCCGGTACTGTTCCTGGTGCTGGCGGCGATTGCTATTTACGCCTTGACCCTGGCGCCGGTGACTTGGGTGCTGCTGGCGGAAATTTTCCCTAACCGCGTGCGCGGACTGGCAATGTCTTTAGGCACCCTGGCGCTGTGGATTGCCTGTTTCTTGTTAACCTACACCTTCCCGCTGCTCAATGCCGGGCTAGGCGCAGCGGGCAGCTTCCTGCTGTATGGCGTCATTTGCGCTGCCGGATACCTTTATATTCTGCGTAACGTGCCGGAAACAAAAGGTATTACCCTTGAAGCGCTGGAGGAGCAACTGGCGCAACGTCATTCGGGAAGCCAAGCGATGAAACAGGAGCCGACGCGCTAATGGCGGAAGAGTTAATTATGGAAAACGCGCATCTGCGGATGCGCGTCTCCCCCCTGGGCGGAAAAGTGCAAAGTTTGTTCTCGCGACAATACCAGGCTTCGGTGCTGTATGAGAACCCTGCTGGCGGCATGTTTCCCATGCTGCCGCTAGCTAATCGCGTCGCCGGAAACCGTTTTATTTTTCAGGGGCGCGAGATTCTCTTGCCTCATCACCATGCTGACGCGCATTTTTTTCTTCATGGTGACGGTTGGTTACAACGTTGGGATATCATTGAGCGAGACGGCGACTATTGCGTACTACAACTGCGTCGGCAGCATGCCTGCGGCTTCGATTACCAGGCGCAGATCCGCTACCAGCTGCTGCGCAACCAGCTAGTTGCCTCGCTGATGTTGACCCATTGTGGTGAGAAACCGATGCCCTATGGCTGCGGTTTTCATCCCTTTTTTGCCTTTGACAGGCAGAATACGGCGCAGTTTCAGGCTAGCGGTTACTGGCCTGAAGGAAAGATGCATCTTCCGCTCGACTGGCAAGGCTTCCTACCTGGTTATGCTGATTTCAGCTTGGCGCAATATGGTGAAGAGCGCTGGCTTAACGTCGGTTATTCCGGCTGGAGCGGGCGGGCTAAGGTGGTTGGTGATGTGATGAGTGTCACAATTCTTTCGCAAACTCCGTGGTTGATGCTGTTCAGAATGCAGGGTGAACCATTTCTTTGCCTCGAACCCCAAAGTCATCCGGTGAACGCTCATAACATGGACGGGCAGCCGGGGCTGCGGGTTTTAGGCATGGGAGATTCGCTGGATTTTTCGCTGAAAATAAGCGTTCAGGGCCGTGAATAGCGCCATATTTGAGGGGAGGGCATCTTGCACCTTCCCCGCTTTATCGCCAGACTATCGCCTCCATTCGGGAGGGAATCATGGTCTTGCACTCCACGCGCTGGCTGGCGCTTAGTTACTTCACCTACTTTTTTAGCTACGGTATCTTTCTACCTTTCTGGAGCGTCTGGCTCTCCGGGCTTGGCCTGACGCCGGAAACGATCGGCATGCTGCTCGGCGCCGGGCTGGTGGCGCGTTTTCTTGGCAGTCTGCTGATAGCGCCGCGGGTCAGCGACCCGTCCCGACTCATCTCTTCTTTGCGTATTCTGGCCCTGCTGACGCTGCTCTTCGCCCTCGCATTTTGGGTTGGTAACCAGGTTGCCTGGCTGATGGTGATTATCGTCGGCTTTAACCTCTTTTTCTCACCGCTGGTACCGTTGACCGACGCGCTGGCGAATACCTGGCAAAAGCAGATAACGATGGACTACGGGCGCGTGCGTCTGTGGGGGTCGATAGCCTTTGTCATTGGCTCCGCGCTCACTGGTAAGCTGGTCAGCCTGTATGACTACCGGATGATTCTGGTCATGCTGAGCATCGGTATCGCCTCCATGCTGCTCGGTATGTTGCTGAAGCCATCGGTGATGCCGCAGGGGGAATCCCGCCAGCAGGAGGTCGCAGGGCTATCTGCCTGGCTCACGCTGGTTCGGCAAAGCTGGCGTTTCCTCGCCTGCGTCTGTTTGCTGCAGGGAGCGCACGCCGCCTACTATGGCTTTAGCGCTATCTACTGGCAGGAGGCGGGCTATTCTGCCTCAGCCGTTGGCTATTTGTGGTCGCTGGGCGTAGTGGCGGAAGTGGTGATTTTCGCGCTGAGCAAAAAAGTCTTCCGCCGCTTCAGCGCGCGCGATCTGCTGCTGCTCTCCGCCGTATGCGGGGTGATTCGCTGGACGTTAATGGGCTGGACCACGGCGCTACCGTGGCTGATCGTCGCGCAGATCCTCCACTGCGGCACCTTTACGGTTTGTCACCTGGCGGCGATGCGCTATATCGCCGCTCGTCAGGGCAGCGAAGTGATCCGCCTGCAGGCGGTCTACTCCGCCGTGGCGATGGGGGGGAGTATTGCGGTGATGACGGTATTCGCTGGTTTCCTTTATCAGCATCTGCACCAGGGCGTCTTCTGGGTCATGGCGCTGGTGGCTTTACCGGCGCTGGTGCTGCGACCAAAAGCGGTTTCTTAGCCCTCCAGCATTTTGCAAATTTGCTGCCGCTGGTGATCGCTGAACGTCTCTTCAGCATGAAACAGCGGCGGTGAAAACAGCGGCAGCGCCGTGGTGTACGGGGTGATAATCAGCGTGACGCCCTTCGGCGCGCCTTCTTTCTGAAAAGTCCGCACGCTCAAATACTTAATATTGAGCGGTAGCAGGGTTAACTCGCGCAGCTGCTGCTCCAGCGACTGCTCAAGGTCTGAATTATCATCGGTAAGCAGAACTACCTGCTTCTCCTGTAAATCGCTTTTTTGCATTAACCACGCGCCGAAAATCACCGCGATTAACCCCACTTCCTCCTGGCTAAAACGCACCAGCCAGTCGCTTTCAAACTCTTCCAGCGCCGCCTGAGTTGTGCGCATTAAGCGCGGATAAAGTCGGCAAATCTCCTCCGGCAGCGCGTTATCGATACCAATAGCGAATACGCTGCGGTGTAACGCCTGCGAGAGATGAATATAGAGCTGATCGCTAAGCCCCTGCTCATCGCTAAACGACCGGCCCGCCAGATTCTGGAAGCGGTGAATTAACCCTGAAATCGCCAGATGCAGACGCCGGTCCTGCTGATGACCGTCGCGGATGGGGTCGGGCGTTTTCAACAGCATAAATAGCAGGGCCAGAAATAGCGGCTCCCCTGCATGAGGCGTTGCCGCTACCCGACGCTGCCAATGGCGGACAATCTCCTCCGCGAGAGAGAACTCGGCGGCGGATTGCGCCCAACGCTGTTGTTCATGAGTAAAAAAGGGGCTTTGTCCAAGATGGTGTTGCAGCAAACAATACTGTAAATAGAGACGCAGAAAATGCACGTCGCGGCAGTCAAACTGTCGGTTCAGCGCTCGCGCACAGCGGTTGACTAGCGCATGAAGGTTGGTGTCATCATACAGCGTACGAGCGATACCCTGCTGTTTAAGCTGCGTTTTTAATGCCGGGGTAAAATGATGGCTGACAAAATGTGGGCATAAGCGTAGCCCGCGGCGCAGGCCGTGCAGCAGGCATAAACGTTGATCGAGCGCGGCGCCTTCCATCCGATAGCTGCCGTCCGCCTGTGACGCAAGGGTCAGGCGGTGATAACGCTGAATTTCGCGTCCTGTCTCCGCGATGTCTTGCCTGGCGGTATCCTCATCAACCTGAGTGAGGTTACCCAGCCACTCGGGCGTCACGGATTGCCCGGGCAGATAAAACATCAGGAGCACCTGGCTACGGCGCTGTGGACTGGAAAGCACAGATGGTGGTTCAATCACTGTCATCATCCGGTTAGTTCCAGTTAGGGTTTTGGTTAAGAATAGTTAATGTATTAAGGGTGAACAGGTCACTCCCGCGTCTTTACATCAGGATTGCTGGTGAGGTTCACAGAATTTTTCACGTGAGGAACAGATGAAGAGAGTGAAACAATGCGTCAGCGCGGTGTTTTTCATGTTTTTATCGCTATCTGCGGCGGCGCATCCGCACAGTTTCATCAGTTTGCAAACGGAGGCCGTGGCGGAAAATGGTCAGCTGAGCGGTTTTAAAATGCGCTGGACGATGGATGAAATTACCTCCGCCGACCTGCTCTATGATGCGGGTAACGCCAAACCCGGTAGCGAAATCTGGAAAAAACTGGCGGCGGAAGTGATGGCGAACGTGCTGGGTCAGCACTATTTCAGCGAGCTGTGGCATAACGGCCAGCGGGTAAAATTTGATAACCGGCCTGATGGCTATGGCCTTGAGCGTAGTGGTCATCAGGCGGTACTCACCTTTACCCTGCCGCTGGCGAAGCCGCAACCTCTGGCCGGGCAAACCTTCACCTTTTCCACCTACGATCCGACCTATTATGTTGATATGTATTATGACAAAGACGCTGACTTCGCCCTGCCAGCGGCGATGAAAGCGAACTGCATGGCAAAAGTGATGACGCCGAAACCCAACGAAAAAATGCTGTCCTATGCGCAGTCGCTGGATAAAGCGGATGCGCCGCCGGAGGATATGGAACTGGGTAACTATTTCGCGCAAAAGGTCACGCTGCAATGTCACTAATTTTTGCCCAAACCGGCCGTTCGTCGCGCTGGCGTCAGCTATGGCCGTTGGCTTTATTTTTGCTGTTGGCAGCGGGGGGCGCTTTCTGGTTATGGCGCTCCTGGCCGCAGGTGCTGTTGCAAAGCGCCGTCTGGCAGCGAGCGCTGAACATTGAACTGAGCCGTCTCCTGCAGGCGGTGGCGGACAATCCCTCCGCTGCGGGGCTATCGCTGCTGGGGTTTAGCTTCGCCTATGGCGTTCTGCATGCCCTGGGGCCGGGACACGGCAAGGTAGTGATTACGACCTGGCTGGCGACTCACCCTTCAAAGCTGAAATCGAGCATTGGACTAACCCTGGCAGCCTCGTTGTTACAGGGGCTGGTGGCGATTGTTTTAGTGTTGGTGGTGCTCTCCCTGCTACGGCTCCCTGCAAGGCAGCTACATCTAAGCAGCTTCTGGCTGGAGAAGGGGAGCTATCTGCTGGTTGGCGCGTTGGGCCTTTTGCTGTGCTGGCGGGCGCTGAAAAAACTGCGGACGTTGCTGCGGCGGCCGAAATTTACCGCCTTTACCCCGCACCATGTTCACGATGCTAACTGCGGCTGTGGGCATCAACATATGCCGGGGCCGGAGCAGTTGCAAAGCGGCGACGACTGGCGTGCTCGGTTGGTGATTGTACTGTCGATGGGGATGCGGCCCTGCTCCGGGGCCATTATGGTGCTGTTGTTCAGTAAGGTCATCGGCGTATTTAGCTGGGGGATGGCGGCAGCGCTGGCGATGGCGGCGGGAACATCGTTGACGATCAGCGGGCTCGCGCTACTGGTTCACGGCTTCCGCCAACTGGCGGTCAGACTGAGCGCGAATCGGGCCCCGGCGCTGTGGAAGCAGGTCGGCTGGGCAACGCTGGCGCTGGCGGGGGGCGCGATTTTGCTGGCGGCGGCGGTGGTGATGTGGAGTAGCGCCGTACCGGCCGGAGGGGGATTAAGGCCGTTTTAATATCCTTTGGACGGGCTGAAATCCTAAAATGTCGGCGACTGATTGTGGCTCGGCCGTCGATGTTTTAGCGTTCAGCTTTGCAATCAGGTCGTGACAAGGAGTCATAATGACCGTTAATCAATCGGCAAACGCTGGATATTCGCTTGGGTTTTCCGCCATTGCCGGGCTGCTGGTCGGCTTGTCTATCGTCTACTTTTGGCCTGAGCTGGCAAGCTGGTGGCCCGCTGAACTCCCCCGCATACATAGTGCTCTGTATCATCTTATCGGGCTGGGACAATCGAGTGTAGAGAGCATACCATTCGCTGTTTACGGCCAGTTGCTGATTGCCGGTTTCGTGCTGGCTTTTTTGCACCCGGGGCACAGTAAGATGCCGATTGTCGCCTGGATGCTGCATAACCAGCCGTCGCGCAGACATTTTTTTAGCTGGATAGTACGCAGTTGGATCCTGCAATGCGGCTTCTTCATCATTATTTTCTGGCGCATCGGGTTTATGCGCGATCTTCCAGTCGATATGCTGCTGCGTTTTGTCTCAATTTTCAATTATATCTGCTATTTCGCCACGCTTGTGCTGGGACTGACGCTGGCTCGCGATGCCTGGCGACTGGTGAAAACGCCTGAAATTCCGGTGAGCAATCTCCAGATACCGCTTATTTTCGCCTTAGGATTTTATTTGCCATCCCAGGTAGTCTGGCTGTTGCTCAGCGCATCTGAATATGACCATGTGTTGCTGGGATGGCTACTGTTTGTACCGGTAATTGTTGGGGTTTTATTGTCCAGGCTGGCCACCGGCGGTATTGCTTGCCTGATTCGCCACATGGTGGGAGACACGTGGGGGCTGAAATGGCGCGCGCATTTCGCCTTGTTTAACGGCGTGGCGATATTGTGTATGGCGATAAATACCGCCGTGCGGATTGTATCATCCTTACTTAATTCTTAGCATCCTGCAGCGCATTTTGCATAAAGCTCGCGACCGCATCCCGGTAGCGATCGCCGTGGCGTTCGGAGAGTGCATCAATATGTTCGCCATCAGGAATAAGGATTTCCTGTTTTGGCTGACCGGCCAGTTGGTAGAGCTTTTCGCTGTGCTGCCACGGGATAACGTGATCCGCTTTACCATGAATAATCAGCAGAGGGATAGGGCTGATAGAGGCGATATTACGGTCTGCGCTATAGCGATCATCGAGCAAAAAGCCGCTGCCGGGGATCATTTTATTAGCGATGGCGGAATAGGATGAAAAGGTTGAATCGAGAATAACGGCGCGTATGCCCGATTGATTCGCCGAGCGTTCGTTGACGCAATCTATGCAGCTTCCGATGGCGGCAAGGATATTATTGCCTCCCAGACTTTGCCCCAGCAGCACCAGGCGCTGCGGGTTCACGTCGCTGCGCCTGCGCACATAGTCGATAGCGCTTTTCGTATCGTCATACAGGCCCTGTTGCGAAGGCGTGCCTTGAGATTTGCCAAATCCGCGATAGTCGAACATGAAAAGGTTGTAATTGCGTTCCGGCAGCCAGCCGACCAGCGGTCAGTGTGCTGACATATTCCCTGCATTACCGTGGACATGTATCACCGTTGCGACCGCATTATCTGTAGGGCCGGTGGCCGATGGAATAAATCAGCCGTGCAGGCGCGTACCATCTTTCGCGGTGAACGTAACGGATTCGGCGGACCAGGGAGCCTGTCCATAGACTTTATTATCCGGATAGTAAAAAGCATTGATGGCGACGCGAGGCAGTAAATAAACGCACACTACCACGATAAACAGGATAAAAAGGTATTTGGTGCCGTGCTTGCCGCCGGGAAAAGCCATAACGATTTCCTTACCGCTGACCGCCGCGTGGGAAAGCCGCAGTTCAATCCGTTGATAAAAGAGGAACAATCGTGTGAGAGGGGGAGGCGAAAGTAAAGCGTCTGGGATCAATTTCAGAAAAGGACAGGGAAAATAACGGGTAAGCGCAGGCCTACCCGTTGAGTAGAATTAACGCTTCAGCGCTTCGCTCAGCTGCTCGCGCATATTTGCCAGCATAGATTTTACGACGCGCGGGTTGCCTGCAACGATGTTGCCGGTCAGCAGATAGTTATGGCCGCCGGTAAAGTCGCAGACAATCGCGCCTGCTTCACGGGCGATCAGCTCGCCAGCGGCAAAATCCCACGGTTTCAGGGCAATTTCAAAATAGCCGTCAACGCGCCCAGCGGCAACGTAGGCCAGGTCCAGGGCAGCAGAACCGGTGCGGCGGAAATCCGCGCATTCGGTGAACATGTTGCCGAGGATATTCATATAAGCGGTGGCGTGCTGCTTCGCTTTGAACGGGAAACCGGTGGCAATGATGGTGCCATCCAGGTCGCGAGCGCTGCTGCCGCGCAGACGGTAGCCGTTCAACTGTGCGCCCTGGCCGCGAGTCGCGGTGAACAGTTCGTTACGCATTGGATCGTAAACCACGGCCACTTCAGTACGGCCTTTAATGCGTACGGCAATGGATACGGAGAAGTGCGGAAGACGTTTTACGAAGTTGGTGGTGCCATCCAGCGGATCGATAACCCATTGAACATCCTGATCTTCACCAGCGTGTTCACCGCTTTCTTCGGTGATGATGGTGTGCTGCGGGTAAGATTTGCGAATGGTTTCGATAATAATCGCTTCGGCGGCTTTATCGACGTTGGTCACGAAATCATTGCTGCCTTTCTGGCTGGTTTCTACGGAATCAGGGGTTTCGTAGTGCTTGGCAATTAAATTACCCGCCTTGCGCGCTGCGCGCACGGCGATGTTCAGCATCGGATGCATCGGTATCTCTCACTGGATGTTAAAGAACGGGAAAAAACGGCGCATATAATAACAGTGAAATCTGCTTATGTCTCCGTTTTATGATAGCATGCATGAATAATCTTTAGCCGAAGAACCATAATGCTGCAAAATATTCGAATCGTACTGGTAGAAACCTCACACACCGGCAATATGGGCTCCGTCGCCCGCGCAATGAAAACCATGGGGTTAACCAACCTCTGGCTGGTCAACCCGCTGGTTAAACCTGATTCTCAGGCCATCGCCCTGGCGGCCGGCGCCAGCGACGTGATCGGCAGCGCAAACATCGTCGATACCCTTGATGAAGCGCTGGCGGGCTGTAGCCTGGTGGTTGGTACCAGCGCCCGCTCCCGTACGCTGCCGTGGCCGATGCTTGACCCGCGTGAATGTGGTCTGAAAAGCGTCGCTGAAGCGCAGCACGCGCCTGTCGCACTGGTATTTGGTCGCGAACGCGTTGGCTTAACGAATGATGAACTGCAAAAATGTCATTATCACGTGGCGATTGCGGCGAACCCGGAGTACAGCTCGCTGAACCTGGCGATGGCGGTGCAGGTTATTTCCTATGAAGTACGCATGGCCTGGCTGGCGGCGCAGGAACAAAACGAGCCTGTCGTTGAGCATGAAGAAAGCCCGTATCCGCTGGTGGATGATTTAGAGCGTTTCTATGGCCACCTTGAGCAGACGCTGCTGGCAACGGGTTTTATCCGTGCAAACCATCCCGGGCAGGTGATGAACAAGCTGCGCCGTCTGTTTACGCGTGCTCGTCCGGAAAGCCAGGAGCTCAATATCCTGCGCGGGATGCTGGCGTCGATTGAGCAGCAGCAAAAGAATAAAGAGTGATCTCCCTCCCTCTCGCTGTGGGAGAGGGCATCAGGCCGCGCTGAGGTAAAACGGCACGGAAAGCCAAATACCTGACTAAAACAGTCAAGTAAATAGTTGACCAATTTACTCGGGAATGTCAGACTTGCCCTTGCTATGCAATACCCATATTAATAAAAAGCCCGGGCAGGGGCGAGTTTGAGGTTAAGTAAGACATGAGACTGACATCTAAAGGGCGTTATGCCGTGACCGCGATGCTGGACGTTGCGCTCAACTCTGAATCGGGTCCGGTTCCGTTGGCTGATATTTCAGAGCGTCAGGGAATTTCGCTCTCCTATCTGGAACAGCTGTTCTCTCGCCTGCGCAAAAATGGTCTGGTTTCCAGCGTACGTGGCCCAGGCGGCGGTTACCTGTTAGGTAAAGAAGCGGGTAGCATCGCCGTTGGCGAAGTTATCAGCGCAGTAGACGAATCCGTTGACGCCACCCGTTGTCAGGGGAAAGGCGGCTGCCAGGGCGGCGATAAGTGCCTCACTCACGCGCTGTGGCGCGATCTGAGCGAGCGATTGACCGGTTTTCTGAATAACATCACGCTGGGTGAACTGGTGAATAACCAGGAAATCCTTGATGTCTCCGGTCGTCAGCATAGTCATGAATCCCAGCGTAATACCCGTGCTCAGGACGCTATTGACGTTAAACTGCGCGCGTAGTTCTCGTTCTGTTTCACCTTGCAGCTATCCGGCTGCAAGCTGAAACGAGCTGAGTCAAAAAGATAAAAAAGATTTTCGAATCAGGCCGGGATGCTCCGACATCCTGTGTACTCGGTCGTACATCCAGCCGGTTGCCTGATTCCTTGCATTGAAGCGATGTACGGAGTTTATAGAGCAATGAAATTACCGATCTATCTCGATTACTCCGCAACCACGCCGGTGGACCCGCGTGTTGCCGAGAAAATGATGCAGTTCCTGACCCTGGACGGGACCTTTGGTAACCCGGCCTCTCGTTCACACCGTTTTGGCTGGCAGGCTGAAGAGGCGGTAGATATCGCCCGTAATCAAATTGCCGAGCTGGTCGGTGCTGACCCGCGCGAAATCGTCTTTACTTCCGGCGCGACTGAATCCGACAACCTGGCGATTAAAGGTGCAGCCAACTTTTATCAGAAAAAAGGCAAGCACATCATCACCAGCAAAACCGAGCACAAAGCCGTGCTGGATACCTGCCGTCAGCTCGAGCGTGAAGGATTTGAAGTCACCTACCTCGCCCCGCAGCGTAACGGCATTATCGATCTGAAAGAACTGGAAGCCGCGATGCGTGATGACACCATCCTTGTTTCCATTATGCACGTGAATAACGAAATTGGCGTGGTGCAGGATATCGCTACCATCGGCGAAATGTGCCGCGCTCGCGGTATCATTTACCACGTTGACGCCACCCAGAGCGTGGGCAAACTGCCTATCGATCTGAGCCAGCTGAAAGTTGACCTGATGTCCTTCTCCGGTCACAAAATTTACGGCCCGAAAGGTATCGGCGCGCTGTACGTGCGTCGTAAACCGCGTATCCGTATCGAAGCGCAGATGCATGGCGGCGGTCACGAGCGCGGCATGCGTTCCGGTACTCTGCCTGTCCACCAGATCGTCGGTATGGGTGAAGCTTACCGTATCGCGAAAGAAGAGATGGAAACCGAAATGGCCCGTCTTCGCGGCCTGCGTAACCGTCTGTGGGAAGGCGTGAAGGATATGGAAGAGGTTTACCTGAACGGTGACCTCGAGCAGGGCGCGCCGAACATTCTCAACGTCAGCTTTAACTACGTTGAAGGCGAGTCGCTGATTATGGCGCTGAAAGACCTGGCGGTTTCCTCCGGTTCAGCCTGTACTTCCGCAAGCCTCGAACCATCCTACGTGCTGCGCGCGCTGGGGATGACCGACGAGCTGGCGCATAGCTCTATTCGTTTCTCTTTAGGTCGTTTCACTACCGAAGAAGAGATTGACTACACCATCAACCTGGTTCGCAACTCCATTGGTCGTCTGCGCGAGCTTTCTCCGCTGTGGGAAATGTTCAAGCAGGGCGTGGATCTGAACAGTATTGAATGGTCACATCACTAATTCGGCACCAATAAGGAGAATTCATCATGGCTTACAGCGAAAAAGTTATCGATCATTACGAGAATCCGCGCAACGTCGGCTCTTTCGACAATAGCGACGAAAACGTCGGCAGCGGCATGGTTGGCGCACCGGCGTGCGGCGACGTGATGAAGTTGCAGATTAAAGTCAACAATGAAGGTATCATTGAAGACGCGCGTTTCAAGACTTACGGCTGCGGTTCTGCCATTGCCTCCAGCTCTCTGGTGACCGAATGGGTGAAAGGGAAATCGCTGGACGAAGCACAGGCAATTAAAAACACCGATATTGCAGACGAACTTGAGCTGCCGCCGGTGAAAATTCACTGCTCTATCCTGGCGGAAGACGCGATTAAAGCCGCGATTGCGGACTACAAAAGCAAACGTGAAGCAAAATAATTAAGAGTTGAGGTTTGTTATGTCGATTACTTTAAGCGACAGTGCAGCAGCGCGAGTCAACACCTTCTTGGCCAACCGCGGTAAAGGGTTTGGCCTGCGTCTGGGGGTGAGAACTTCCGGCTGTTCAGGTATGGCTTATGTACTGGAGTTTGTTGACGAGCCGGCGGCAGAAGACACCGTGTTTGAAGACAAAGGCGTGAAGGTCGTGATCGACGGCAAAAGCTTACAGTTCCTCGACGGTACGCAGCTGGATTTCGTCAAAGAAGGTCTTAACGAAGGGTTTAAGTTCACCAACCCGAACGTGAAAGACGAATGCGGCTGCGGCGAAAGCTTTAACGTGTAATTGCCATGTAATCTAAACCCCACTGCCGGACGACCGTAAGTGGGGTTTGCTTTATCTCGTTAACCCTGAGGTTGCTATGGACTATTTTACCCTCTTCGGGTTACCGGCCAGCTATTCCCTTTCGTTAGAACCCCTGGCTGCCCGGTACCAGGAGCTACAGCGCCAGTATCACCCCGATAAATTCGCCAGCGGTAGCGCGGCCGAACAGCTTGCCGCGGTGCAGCAGTCCGCGACCATCAATCAGGCATGGCAAACCCTTCGCCACCCGTTGACCCGCGCCGAATATCTCCTTTCGCTTCACGGTTTTGATCTCGCCAGCGAGCAGCACACCGTGCGTGATACCGCGTTCCTCATGGAACAGCTGGAACTACGCGAAGAACTCGATGAGATAGGCAAAGCAAAAGATGAAGCGCGCCTGGAAAGTTTTATCATGCGGGTAAAAGCGCAATTCGATACCCGGCATCAGCTTATGGTTGAACAACTGAATAACGAGACGTGGGAGGCGGCGGCGGATACTGTACGCAAGCTGCGTTTTCTCGATAAACTGCGAAGCAGTGCGGAACAACTCGAAGAAAAACTGCTCGATTTTTAATTTTCGGAAGCAATTATGGCCTTATTACAAATTAGTGAGCCTGGCTTGAGCGCCGCGCCGCACCAGCGACGTCTGGCGGCCGGTATCGACCTGGGCACCACCAATTCACTGGTTGCTACCGTGCGTAGCGGTCAGGCCGAAACTCTGCCCGACCATCAAGGGCGCTATCTGCTGCCGTCAGTGGTTAACTATCAGGCTTCAGGTTTGACGGTTGGCTATGACGCGCGACAGAATGCGGCACTGGATCCGGTCAACACCATCAGCTCCGTTAAACGCATGATGGGACGCTCTCTGGCCGATATCGAGGCTCGGTATCCGCATCTGCCGTATCAACTGCAGGCCAGTGAAAACGGCCTGCCGATGATTCAGACCGCTGGTGGTCTACTCAACCCGATTCGCGTCTCTGCTGACATTCTGAAAGCGCTGGCCGAACGCGCCACCGAGGCGCTGGCAGGCGAACTCGACGGTGTAGTCATTACCGTTCCGGCCTACTTCGACGACGCTCAGCGTCAGGGGACTAAAGACGCGGCGCGTCTGGCGGGTCTGCACGTGCTCCGCTTGTTGAACGAACCCACCGCGGCAGCGATTGCCTACGGCCTGGATTCCGGCCAGGAAGGGGTGATTGCGGTTTACGATCTCGGCGGTGGTACCTTTGATATCTCCGTGCTGCGTTTAAGCCGCGGCGTGTTTGAAGTGCTGGCGACCGGCGGCGATTCCGCGCTCGGTGGGGATGATTTCGACCATCTGCTGGCCGATTATCTGCGCGAGCAGGCTGGGCTGAGCGATCGTAGCGACAACCGCCTGCAGCGGGAGCTGCTCGATGCGGCCATTGCGGCGAAAATCGCCCTAAGCGATGCTGATGTGGCGCGGGTGGACGTCGGCGGCTGGCAGGGGGAAATCACCCGTAGCCAGTTTAATGACCTGATCGCGCCGCTGGTGAAACGCACGCTGCTGGCCTGCCGTCGCGCCTTGAAAGATGCGGGTGTTGAGGCGCAAGAGGTGCTGGAAGTGGTGATGGTCGGCGGTTCCACCCGCGTACCGCTGGTTCGCGAGCGCGTTGGCGAGTTCTTTGGCCGTACGCCGCTGACCTCTATCGACCCGGATAAAGTCGTCGCCATCGGCGCGGCAATTCAGGCGGATATCCTGGTCGGCAATAAGCCGGACAGCGAACTGCTGCTGCTTGATGTGATCCCACTCTCCCTGGGGCTGGAAACCATGGGAGGTCTGGTGGAGAAGGTTATTCCGCGCAACACCACCATTCCGGTCGCGCGTGCGCAGGAGTTCACCACCTTTAAAGATGGCCAGACGGCGATGTCAATCCACGTTATGCAGGGCGAGCGCGAGCTGGTGCAGGACTGCCGTTCCCTGGCGCGCTTTGCGCTGCGCGGTATTCCGGCACTACCGGCGGGCGGGGCGCATATTCGCGTGACCTTCCAGGTGGATGCTGACGGCCTGCTGAGCGTGACGGCAATGGAGAAATCGACCGGCGTCGAGGCCTCTATTCAGGTGAAACCGTCCTACGGTCTGACCGATGGCGAAATCGCCAGCATGATTAAAGATTCGATGAGCTACGCCGAGCAGGACGTTCAGGCGCGGATGCTGGCTGAGCAAAAAGTCGAAGCCGCACGCGTTCTGGAAAGTCTGGTGAGTGCGCTGGCCGCCGACGCCGCGCTGTTAAGCGCCGCAGAGCGTCAGGCTATCGATGACGCCGCGGAGCAAGTACGCGCCGCAGCGGCAGGCGATGATGCCGATGCAATCAAAGAAGCGATTAAAAATATCGACACACAAACCCAGGAATTTGCCGCACGTCGTATGGATCAATCGGTCCGTATCGCGCTGAAAGGCCAATCCGTGGACGAGGTTTAAAATGCCAAAAATTGTTTTTCTGCCCCACCAGGACCTGTGTCCGGATGGCGTAGTTGTGGAAGCTGAGATCGGTGAGACTATCCTTGATGCTGCCTTGCGTAGCGGTATTGAGATTGAACACGCCTGCGAAAAATCCTGTGCCTGTACCACCTGCCACTGCATCGTGCGCGAAGGCTTTGACTCGCTGGCGGAAAGTACCGAAGATGAAGATGACATGCTGGATAAGGCCTGGGGGCTGGAGCCCGACAGCCGTCTGAGCTGCCAGGCGCGGGTGACTGACGAAGATTTAGTCGTCGAAATTCCGCGTTACACCATCAACCACGCACGCGAGCATTAATATGGCACTGAAATGGACCGATAGCCGTGAAATCGGCGAAGCGCTTTACGACGCTTTCCCGGATCTCGACCCGAAAACCGTTCGCTTCACCGATCTGCATCAGTGGATTTGCGACCTGGAAGAGTTTGATGACGATCCAAACGCATCCAATGAAAAAATTCTTGAGGCGATTCTGCTAGTCTGGTTAGACGAAGCCGAATAATTTTCGCGTCATGATTTACCCGGTGGTTTTAAGCCGAATGAATCAACGAGCTAAAGAACTTTACGGGCTGCCATACGGCGGCCCGTTTGCTAAGAAGGATAATGATAATGACCGAAGCTATGAAAATTACGCTGACCGCTCAGCCAGCCGATGCGCGCTGGGGAGAAAAGGCGTCTTACAGCATCAATAACGACGGCATCGCCCTGCATCTGAACGGCAAAGACGACCTGGGTTTGATTCAGCGCGCGGCGCGTAAAATTGACGGTATGGGCATCAAACATGTCGCGCTTGACGGCGAGGGCTGGGATACCGACCGCGCATGGGCGTTCTGGGCGGGTTATAAAGGTCCGAAAGGCAGCCGCAAAGTTGAATGGCCGACTCTCGACGATGCGCAGAAAAGCGAACTGGATAACCGCCTGACCATTATTGACTGGGTGCGCGACACCATCAACGCCCCGGCGGAAGAGCTGGGGCCGGAACAGCTGGCGCAGCGCGCGGTTGACCTGCTGTGCAGCGTCGCCTGTGACAACGTTTCTTATCGCATCACCAAAGGCGAAGACCTGCGCGAGCAGAACTATCTCGGTCTGCATACCGTCGGTCGTGGCTCCGAGCGCCCGCCGGTCCTGCTGGCGCTGGACTATAACCCAACCGGCGATAAAGCCGCTCCGGTTTACGCCTGCCTGGTGGGTAAAGGCATCACTTTTGATTCCGGTGGTTACAGCATCAAGCAAAGCGCCTTTATGGATTCGATGAAGTCCGATATGGGCGGCGCCGCGACGGTGACCGGTGCGCTGGCGTTTGCTATCACTCGCGGCCTGAACAAACGCGTGAAGCTGTATCTGTGCTGCGCTGATAACCTGATTAGCGGTAACGCCTTCAAGCTTGGCGATATTATTCACTATCGCAACGGCAAAACCGTCGAAATTATGAATACCGATGCTGAAGGTCGTCTGGTGCTGGCGGATGGTCTGATTGACGCTTCTGCGCAGAAACCTGAGCTGATTATCGATGCCGCTACCCTGACCGGTGCCGCGAAAACCGCGCTGGGCAATGATTATCATGCGCTGTTCAGCTTTGATGACAACCTGGCAAATCGTCTGCTGGCGAGCGCACAGGCTGAGAACGAAGCCTTCTGGCGTCTGCCGCTGGCCGAGTTCCACCGTGGACAGCTGCCGTCGAACTTTGCTGAGCTGAACAACACCGGCAGCGCGGCCTATCCCGCGGGTGCCAGCACCGCAGCGGGCTTTCTGTCCCACTTCGTGGAGAATTACCATGAAGGCTGGCTGCATATCGACTGCTCTGCGACCTACCGCAAATCTGCGGTTGAGCAGTGGTCGGCGGGCGCGACCGGCCTCGGCGTGCGCACCATTGCGAATTTGCTGACTGCGGAATAACCTTTTCCCCTCACCTTACTCTTTTCCCTGGGTGAGGGGGTATTACCGTTCTGGAACCACTATGTCCGAAACTAAAAATGAGCTAGAAACTCTGCTGGAAAAGGCGGCGACTGAGCCAGGCCATCGTCCGGCGTTTTTCCGTACTTTGCTGGAAGCCACCGTTTGGGTTCCGGGAGCCGCCGCACAGGGCGAGCAGGTTGTTGAAGATAGCGTACTGGATTTGCAGCACTGGGAAAAAGATGACGGCACCTCGGTGATTCCTTTTTTTACTTCTCTGGAAGCGCTGCAGCAGGCCGTTGAAGACGAGCAGTCTTTCGTGGTGATGCCGGTGCGTACGCTGTTTGCCATGACCCTCGGCGAGACGCTGTACCTCAATGCCAAACTGCCGACCGGCAAAGAGTTTGCGCCGCGTGAGATTAGCCACCTGCTGTGCGAAGAGGGCAGCCCGCTTAGCACCCAGACCGTGCTGGAAGGCGGAGAGTCGTTGCTGCTGTCTGAGGTTGCCGAGCCGCCCGCACAGATGGTGGATTCACTGACCACGCTGTTTAAGACCCTGAAAATGGTGAAACGCGCGTTTTTATGCTCTATCAAAGACAGCGCCGATGCGCCAGCTAACCTGCTGATTGGTATTGAAGCGGAAGGCGACATCGAGGAGATCATTCAGGCCACCGGCAGCGTAGCGACCGACACGCTTGTGGGCGATGAGCCGATTGATATCTGCCAGGTGGTGGAGGGCGAAAAGGGCATCAGCCACTTTATGATTGCCCACATCACGCCGTTCTATGAAAAGCGCTGGGGCAGCTTCCTGCGCGACTTTAAGCAGAATCGTATTATCTGAACTGCACGGGGCTTGCGCCCCGTTTTCGAACCAACAGCGCTAATTCTTCATATAGGGAGCCATGCTCTCAACCATATATTGCGATGCGCCATCGCCTTGTGCCGCCGAGCGTTTATACAGTTCGTAAGCTTTTTGATAATCAGGTTTCATGCCCTTACCTTTTTCATACATAAAGGCCAGCGCGCGGATAGCAACGGTATAATCCTGATCTGCTGCCTTTTCGTACCAGAATTTCGCTTTAACATAATCGATATGTTTATCGCCACCATCATCATAAGAAGCGGCTAACTCGTATTGCTCACCGGCGTCCACAGGATTAGCGAGATCTGGCGCAGGGGCCAGGGCGCGTTTTGCTTCCGGGGTTTGCAGCGCGCTCTGGCAGGTGGGATCGTTTTGGATTTCTTCCACTCCCCGTAGAGCTTTCGATGTCGCGGATTTTTGATACAACTTGATTGCCTGCAGGCAGTCTTTATCGACCCCTGTACCGGTGTGGTACATACTAGCCAGCTTGTCTTCGGCAGAGTCATAACCTTGGGTGGCAGCCTTTTTAAGCCAGTTTAAAGCATTCTGATTATCGTTTTTGTTAAGATATCGCAAGGCAAGGATGTATTGTGATTTCGGATAATTATGCCGCGCCGATTTTTCAATCCAGCGTTCTGATTCCTGAGCATCTTTTGCAACGCCAATACCTTCGGCGTAAAACCCGGAGATTTCATATTCTAATTGCGCATTTCCTTCCTGGTAATGCGACATAATAAAACTGAACGCTTCCTTCGCTTCCGGTCCGTCATATTTCAGATTGTCACCGCTGGTGCTGATAATCGCACGATAGCGCCAGGCTAAATCATTTAAAGCATCAATATCACCCTGACGGGCCTTCTCTTTGAGTGGTTCAATTTTTGTTTTAAAAAGTGTTTCATAATCACTGGCATAACAGTGGGTGGTGCTAAATATACTGAGCGCAGAAAAAAGGGATGCGCAGATTAAACTGGGCATTTTTAAATATTTCATATAATTTCCTTATAATAAAATCCATTGTTTAAATACAAAGAAGGCTGCCATTAATGGCAGCCTTCTATTGGGAAACTGTCTGAACGGAACGACTAATTATCTACTGCGCCGGTTCAATCGGCAAATCCGTTCGCGCACCCCATTCGCTCCATGAGCCGTCATACAGACTAACGCCGTTAACGCCCAGCGTGGTGAGCGCCAGGACGACTACCGATGCCGTCACGCCGGAGCCGCAGCTGGCAATAATCGGTCGCTCAAAATCAACGCCCTGACGAGCGAAAATCTCGTTCAGCTCATCAACGGTTTTCAGTTCGCCGTTAATTACCAGCTCGGTCCATGGCACGTTTAGCGCGCCGGGAATATGCCCGCTGCGCAGGCCCGGACGCGGTTCGGCAACCAGACCATTAAAGCGTGCCGCCGGACGGGCATCGACGATCTGCGCCGATCCTTCATGGCTTACCAGCAGTACATCGGTCAGGCGTTTGATCACCAATGGATCGAAACGACCGTCAAAATCACCTTCCGGCAGTTCAGGAAGACCTTGCTCCAGCGGCAGCTCATCGCGACGCCAGCCTTCGAGACCTCCGGCAAGAATCGACACCTTTTCCACGCCGAAAGTACGCAGCATCCACCAGGCACGAGGTGCGGAGAAGAGATTGCCTTCATCGTACACCACCAGATGCTTATCGCTGTTAACCCCAAGCTCGCGCATGGCAACGGCAAATGCCTCCGCGCGCGGCATCATATGCGGCAGCGGGCTGGTATGGTCAGAAAGGGCTTCGATATCGAAAAAGACGGCGCCAGGAACGTGGCCTGCCAGATATTCAGCGTTGATATCGCGATCGTCCTGCCCTGGCGGGGCCATCCGCGCATCGATAATTTGGATTTCCGGGTCATCAATATGTTCCGCCAGCCAGTCGGCAGCGACAAAAAACGAGGTAGACATGAGTGCCTCCGTGTCATCAACAATAGAGTGATTGTTGTTGTTTTTCGCGCTATCGACAAGGCATTTTCAAGAGGATACGGCGGGAATGTGATATTCCCCCGAACGGCGTCGGGGGAACGACCTGTTAAAACTGATTTTGCTGGAGATAGCGCCAGGCGTACTGTGCATACAGCTCGGCGCCGCTTTTCATCACCTGCTCATCGATATTAAAGCAGCCGTGATGGTGCGCGTAATCGCTACCTTTCTCTTTGTTACCTGAGCCGAGCAGCGCGAAGGCACCGGGGATATTCTCCATATAAAAACTGAAATCTTCCCCGCCGGTGGTCGGTTTCTCGTTGAAAAGGACTTCATCGCCAAACGCATCGCGGATAACCGACTGCGCCAGCAGCGCGCTGCGCTCCTCGTTGATCACCGGCAGCGTACCGTAGCAGTAGTCAACCTGAGCGCTCGCGCCGTAGACTGCGGCGGTATGCTCTGCATAGCGGGTAATCGCCGCCTCCAGACGTTGACGCGCTTCAATGCTGAAGCAGCGCACGGTGCCATCAAGAACGGCGTTCTCAGCGATGACGTTAAAGCGCGTGCCGACGTCCATTCTGCCGATGGTCACCACGGCGGATTCCAGCGGCGAGGTTTCACGCGCCACGATGGCCTGGAGATTCATCACAAAAGCAGAAGCGACAACGGCGGCATCGACGCAAGCTTCCGGCATCGAACCATGGCCGCCGCGGCCGCGAAACGTGATTTTCAGCAAATCCGCTGAAGCAAAGGATGAGCCGACGTTGCAAGATATTTTGCCGGACGGCGTACCCGACCAGATATGCATCCCAAAAACGTTATCCACGTTGTCGATGGCTCCCTGCTTAATCATCGCTTTGGCCCCTTCAGCAATCTCTTCCGCAGGCTGAAAAATCAAGCGTACGTTGCCCGCCAGCTGCTCGCGGATTTCATATAACGCGTGGGCGGCGGTCAGCAGCATAGCGGTATGGGAATCATGGCCGCAGGCGTGCATTTTTCCCGTCGTTTGCGATTTGTAGTCGAGCTGGTCGTTGAGCTCCAGCACCGGCAAGGCGTCCATATCAGCGCGCAGGGCCACGGTTTTACCCGGCTGACCACCGATGATATCGGCGATAATGCCTGTCGGATGGGTACGGCGGTATGGAATGCCGATGGCTTCCAGTTCGGCGGCGACGCGGTCGGTAGTGCGCTTCTCCTCCCACGGTAGCTCCGGATGGGCGTGCAGGTCGCGACGAAAAGCGATCATCGCCGGTTCTTCTCTGGCGATAATCTCGGTAATGGCAGGGTTAATCATTAATGGCTCCATAATTTACTAAAAATTCAACGCGCTCAACCGATAACCGGCGTCAGATAGCCGACCAGAATTCCGGCTAACACCACCGAAACCATAGTGACGGAGACGAATCCGCCCACCAGCATCGGGCCCAGCATATGGTGAGTCAGCATCTGGCGCTCTTTTTCATCGTGGGTGAGGGCGTTGATGGCCTCGTTGGTAATAATATAGTCGGCGGGAAAACCGTACAGCGCGGTCAGAGAGATAGCGAATGCCATCGGGCCGCTGACGCCAAGCAGTTTCCCAACCAGCCAGGAGACGATAAACATGCCGATAACCGCCGTGGCGATTAATACTACCATCGGGAAAAGCAGGCGCAGCAGCATCTCCGGGGTCGCTTTATTCAGGGTATCAAAAATAAATAGCATCAATGCCATGATCGCGAAACCAAAACCGTTAGCTTTATGCAGGGTGTGCTTTTCGAGGAAGCCTAAGGAGGTAAAGACCACGCCAAAAAACAAGCACAGTACGAATGGACTGATATTGACGATGGGTTTGGCAAGGTCGGCAACAAACCAGGCCAGACAGCCGACCAGCGCCAGGCGCAGGAATTTGAAGTAGTTGCTGTTATAGCTGACGGGGATTTTACTGAACAGGCGCGGCATTTTCTCCTCGCCGACGGCAAGCATCGCGTTTTCATCCGGGATGTCATCGTGGCTATGCTCACCGCTGCGGTAGCGGGCCAGCAGCGTTTTACCTTCACGTTGCAGCATGATGGCGGTTAGAGGATATCCGGCAAACCCCTGCATCACGTAAACCAATATGGCAAAAACCGATAGATCAACCAGACCGGCATTGCTTGCACCTTGCGACATAATCAGCGATGAGACGATACCGCCGACCAGCGGAGGGATGGTGACCAGCGCCGTATTGCGGTCAAATAGCACCATACTTACTGCAAAGACGGCAGCCGTTATTCCAGCGATACCGGCGAGGGAGATGACCACGGTTTTCCACTGCTGCGCCAGCTCTTTAAGCGACAGCAAAGTTCCCATATTGGTGATTAACAGATACATCAGCATTATGGCAACAGGGGTACCTATTCCGGCCCGGCTGATAATATCCGCAGGGAAAAATGTCCAGTAACCAATCAAAAACAAAACTGCGCAGACAAATACCGAAGGGATCCAGGCTTTTGTGCGGGTAGAAACAACGTCGCCGATATAAAGAATTAAAACAATAATCGACAGTGCGATCATTTGTGACATAAATAATTTCCATATTATTTATCCCATATATGTTTATGGGACGGGTGGATATTGTGTTGTCAGGTAACTGCGGAACGCGCAGATAATATCTTCGCCATGAGGTCATTTATGCTTTAGAGGCGTTGATATATATCAGATAATTGAAAATGCGAGAGTTGTCAATTTATATAGGTTTGCTTTTGATGGATGCTCAGAATAACAAGACAGCAATAAATTCCTTTTTCAGAGGAAGTAAGAAAAATCCTGGTTAATGCTATTTGATTAATTTATGAGTTCTGATACTCAATCCTGAGGTATCTTTTGCCGGATATTGTTCACGAGCGTGCTATTGGTAATTTTGCCCTTCACGCATAATAATGTGTTCACTGAATGTATCTGGCTCTTGGGCCGAGGGGTTAGAAGGATGAAACCATTTCGTTTGGCAGCGCTATCTCTGGCGCTACTCACCGCGCTATCGTTGACAGGCTGTGACGACAGCGGCAAACCGCAGGCGGTTGTTCCCGCGGCATCTACGGCGGCGGAAAAAGAGAGTGCGAAGCCGGATGCCAGCCAGCTGGCGGCGCTGGCTGAAAAAAGTAAAGGCAAATCGCTAACGCTGCTGGATGCCTCAGAAGTGCAGCTTGACGGCGCGGCGACGCTGGTGCTGACCTTTTCTATCCCCTTGCAGCCAGATCAGGATTTCTCCCGCAGCGTACATCTGGTCGACAAAAAGAGCGGCAAAGTTGACGGCGCCTGGGAGCTGGCGCCGAATCTTAAAGAGCTACGGCTTCGCCATCTGGAGCCAAAACGCGAGCTGATTGTTTCGGTGGACCCCACTCTGGCGGCGCTGAATAAAGCGACTTTTGACAGCAGCTTCGAAAAAACCATTACCACGCGCGATATTGCCCCAAGCATTGGTTTTGCCAGCCGTGGATCGTTGCTGCCGGGGAAAGTCGTTGCCGGGCTACCGGTGATGGCGCTGAATGTCGATAACGTCGACGTGAATTTTTTCCGCATTAAACCGGAGTCGCTCTCCGCCTTCGTCAGTCAATGGGAATACCGTAACTCACTGAGCAACTGGGAGTCTGACGAGCTGCTTAAGATGGCCGATCTGGTCTATACCGGACGTTTTGACCTTAACCCCGCGCGCAATACCCGTGAAAAACTGCTGCTGCCGCTGGCGGATATCAAGCCTCTGCAGGAGCCGGGCGTCTACATCGCAGTGATGAATCAGGCGGGCCACTACAACTACAGCAACGCCGCGACGCTGTTCACTCTCAGCGATATCGGTGTATCCGCCCACCGTTATCACAACCGGCTGGATGTCTTTACCCAGAGCCTCGAAAACGGCGCAGCTCAGTCGGATATTGATGTTCAACTGCTGAACGCTAAAGGGCAGACTCTGGCGCAGGCAAAGAGCGACGGTCAGGGCCACGTCACGCTGCAAACTGATAAAGACGCGGCGCTGCTGCTGGCGCGTAAGGACGGGCAAACCACGCTGCTTGATCTTAAACTTCCGGCGTTGGATCTGGCGGAGTTTTCCATTGCCGGCGCGCCGGGCTTCACTAAGCAGCTATTTATGTTTGGCCCGCGGGATCTCTATCGTCCGGGCGAAACGGTGATCCTCAACGCCTTGCTGCGCGATAGCGACGGCAAACCGCTGGCCGAGCAGCCGGTGAAGCTGGAAGTGGTGCAACCGGACGGCCAGGTGATTCGTTCGACGGTAAGCAAACCGGTGAACGGCCTGTATCAGTTTACGTATCCGCTCGATAGCGGCGCGGCGACCGGCATGTGGCATATTCGTGCCAGAACTGGCGACAACCAGCCGCGTGAGTGGGATTTCCACGTTGAAGATTTTATGCCTGAGCGGATGGCGCTGAGCCTGACGCCGCAGGAGACGCCGCTGGCACCCGATGCCAGTGTGGATTTCGCCGTCGCGGGCGTGTACTTATACGGTGCCCCCGCCAGCGGCAATCAGCTACAGGGCAAACTGTTCCTTCGCCCGCTGCGCGACGCGGTACCAGCGTTGCCGGGCTTCCAGTTTGGCGATATCGCCGAAGAAAACCTTTCCCGTAGCCTTGATGAAGTCCAGCTAACGCTGGATGACAGCGGCCGAGGCGAGGTGACCGCCGATAGTCAGTGGCAGGAGAGCCACTCACCGTTGCAGGTGATCCTCCAGGCAAGCCTGCTGGAGTCCGGCGGTCGCCCGGTCACGCGCACCGTCAGACAGCCAATCTGGCCAGCCGACGCGCTGCCGGGCATTCGTCCGGAATTTGCCCTGAAAGAGATTTACGACTATCGCACCGACAGCACCAGCAAGCAGCCGGTGGTGGATGAAAATGGCAACGCGGCGTTTGAGATTGTCTATGCCGATGCCAAAGGCGAGAAGAAGGCGGTCTCCGGGCTACAGGTGCGGTTGATTCGCGAGCGCCGCGACTACTACTGGAACTGGTCTGATAGTGAAGGCTGGCAGTCGCAGTTCGATCAAAAAGATCTTCAGGAAGGAGAGGAGTCGCTGGATCTTACTGCCGGGCAAACGGCAAAAGTCAGCTTCCCGGTTGAATGGGGCTCTTATCGCCTGGAAGTCAAAGGGCCGGACGATGTTGTCAGCAGCGTGCGCTTCTGGGCCGGATACAGCTGGCAGGATAACAGCGACGGTCAGGGGGCGGCGCGTCCGGACCGCGTCACCATGAAGCTGGATAAACCAGCCTATAAACCAGGCGACACTATCAAGCTGCACATTGCCGCTCCGGCAGCCGGTAAAGGCTACGCGCTGGTGGAATCAAGCGAAGGGCCGCTGTGGTGGCAGGAAATTGACGTTCCGGCGGAAGGCATGGATTTGTCGATTCCGGTGGATAAAGCCTGGAATCGCCACGATCTGTACCTCAGCACCCTGGTGATTCGTCCAGGGGATAAATCACGCTCCGCGACGCCAAAACGGGCGGTGGGTCTGCTGCATCTGCCGCTTGGCGATGAAAACCGCCGTCTGAATCTGGCGCTGGAAGCGCCGGATAAAATGCGCCCCAACCAGCCGCTGACGGTTAAGGTTAAGGCCAGCGTCAAAGAAGGCGAAACGCCGAAGCAGGTCAACGTTCTGCTCTCCGCCGTGGATAGCGGCGTATTGAATATTACCGACTATGCGACGCCGGATCCGTGGAATGCTTTCTTCGGCCAGAAGCGCTACGGCGCAGATATTTACGATATCTACGGTCAGGTCATTGAAGGGCAGGGGAGGCTCGCCAGCCTGCGCTTCGGCGGCGATGGTGATGAACTTAAGCGCGGCGGCAAACCGCCGGTTAATCATGTAACTATTGTCGCCCAGCAGGCGCAGCCGGTCGTGCTGGATGAGCAAGGCGAAGGGACGGTAACGTTGCCGATTGGCGATTTTAACGGCGAACTGCGGGTCATGGCTCAGGCATGGACCACCGAGGATTTCGGTAGCAGCGAAGATAAAGTGATCGTTGCTGCGCCGGTCATTGCCGAGATGAATATGCCGCGCTTCCTCGCCAGCGGAGACACTACTCGTCTGGCGCTGGATCTCCGCAACCTGACCGATAAACCGCAGACCTTGCATGTGGCTTTGGCGACCAGCGGTCTGCTACAGCTGAAAAGGGGGGAACTGCCCCCGGTCCAGATGGCGCCCGGCATGCGGACTACGCTATTTGTGCCGGTCAGCGCGCTGGATGGTTTTGGCGATGGCCAGGTTAATGCCACGATCAGCGGCCTGAACCTGCCGGGTGAAACGTTCGCGCCGATGCAGAAGCAGTGGAAGCTGGGCGTGCGTCCGGCATTCCCGGCACAGACAGTGAACTCCGGCGCCGTCTTGCAGCCAGGTGAAAGCTGGCAGGCCCCGGCTGAGCAAAGCCAGGACTTCTCGCCTGCAACGCTACAAGGGCAACTGGTGTTCAGCGGCAAGCCGCCGTTGAATCTGGCGCGCTATATTCGCGACCTCAAAGCTTATCCCTACGGCTGCCTGGAGCAGACCACCAGCGGGCTGTTCCCGTCGCTCTACACCAACGCAGCCCAGCTAAAAGCGTTGGGGATCAGCGGAGACAGCGATGAAAAACGACGCGCGGCGCTGGATATCGGCATTTCTCGCCTGCTGCAAATGCAGCGCGACGATGGCGGTTTCGCCTTGTGGGACAAACAAGGACCGGAAGAGTACTGGCTGACCGCCTACGCAATGGATTTCCTCGTGCGAGCGGGCGAGCAGGGCTACAGCGTACCGGTGAACGCAGTGAACAACGGCAACCAGCGTCTGCTGCGTTATCTACAGGAGCCGGGCTTAATGACCGTCCGCTACAGCGATGATGCTCAGGCCAGCCGTTTTGCCGCTCAGGCTTACGCCGCGCTGGTGCTGGCGCGACAGCAGAAAGCGCCGCTCGGCGCACTGCGCGAAATCTGGAATCGCCACGAGCAGGCGCGTTCTGGTCTGCCGTTGTTGCAGTTAGGCGTTGCGCTGAAAGCGATGGGCGATGCACCTCGCGGTGACGAAGCTTTGAAGCTGGCAATGTCTACGCCGCGTCAGGATGCAAATCGCTGGCTTGGCGACTACGGTAGCCAGCTGCGCGACGATGCGCTGAAGCTGGCGTTGCTGGAAGAGAACAAGCTGCTGCCGGAGGCACAAAACAGGCTGCTAAGCAACCTGGCGGAAGAAGCCTATGGTCAGCGCTGGCTCTCGACGCAGGAGAGTAACGCTCTGTTCCTGGCCGGGCGCTCGTTGCAGGACGTTCCTGGCAACTGGCAGGTACAAACCTCGCTGCAGACCGAGCCGCTTTCTGGCGATAAAGCGCAAACCCGTAACCTGACCGGCGACCAGCTGGCGGCGCTGCAGGTGACCAATACCGGGCAGCAGCCGCTGTGGTTACGTCTCGACAGCAGCGGGTATCCGCAGAGCGCTCCGCAGCCGGGCGGTAACTTGCTGGGTATTGAACGGCAAATTTTCGATACTCAGGGCCAGCAGAAATCGCTCTCTTCACTGCGCAGCGGTGAGCTGGTACTGGTGAAGCTGGAAGTCACAGCCAAACGCAACGTACCGGACGCGCTGGTGGTCGATTTACTTCCGGCAGGGCTGGAGCTGGAAAACCAGAATCTGGCCAACAGCAGCGCTAGCCTGCAGGAGAATGGCGAGGTGGTGCAGAATCTGCTCAACCAGATGCAGCAGGCGGATATCCAGCACATTGAATTTCGCGACGATCGTTTTGTCGCTGCGGTGGCTATCAACGAAGGACAGCCGGTGACCCTGGTTTATCTGGCGCGGGCGGTGACGCCGGGGACTTATCAGGTTCCGCAGCCGCAGGTGGAATCGATGTATGTGCCGCAGTGGCGGGCAACCGGCGCGGCCAGTGGTCCGTTGATTGTTACTCCATAAATGAAGTGTTTTACCGCGATAAAACGCCGCTGGCGCTGGCTGGCGGCGTTTATTTTTCTGCTGTGGCTTGCGGTGCTGGTGGCTGACAGGTTATGGCCGCTACCGCTGCGTGAGGTCACGCCTGCCAGAGTGGTGGTGGCGGAAGACGGGACGCCGCTGTGGCGTTTTGCCGATGCGCAGGGCGTCTGGCGCTATCCGGTGACGCTGGCTGATGTTTCGCCGCGCTATTTGCAGGCGCTGATCCAGTATGAAGATCGCTGGTTCTGGGATCATCCTGGCGTTAATCCGTTCTCGATCGCGCGTGCCGCCTGGCAGGATCTGATCTCCGGGCGGGTGATCTCCGGGGGGAGCACGCTGACCATGCAGGTGGCGCGCCTTCTCGATCCTCATCCTCGCACCTTCGGCGGCAAGCTGCGTCAGCTATGGCGGGCGCTGCAGCTGGAGTGGCATTTGTCAAAAAGCGAGATCCTCACGCTCTATCTCAACCGGGCGCCGTTCGGTGGCACGCTGCAGGGGATCGGTGCGGCCAGTTGGGCTTACCTTGGGAAACCACCAGCTCAGCTAAGCTACGGCGAAGCGGCGCTGCTGGCGGTGCTACCGCAGGCCCCGAGCCGCCTGCGCCCGGACCGCTGGCCCGAGCGGGCACAAGCAGCGCGCGACAAAGTGCTGCTGCGGATGCTGAGCCAGGGAGTATGGTCAGAAAAACCGGTACGTGAAGCTATCGAAGAGCCGGTATGGCTATTCCCGCGCCAGATGCCGCAGTTAGCACCGCTTTTTTCCCGCCGCGCGCTGGCGAGCAGCCGTCAAGAGAAGGTCGTGACGACGCTGGATGCCGGACTGCAGCGGCAGCTGGAAGATCTGGCGTTGAACTGGAAATCGCGTCTGCCGCCGCGCAGCTCGCTGGCAATGGTGGTGGTTGACCATACCAATATGAAGGTACGCGGCTGGGTAGGTTCGGCGGATATTAGCGATGATAGCCGCTTTGGCCATATTGATATGGTGTCAGCGGTCCGCTCTCCCGGTTCGGTGCTGAAACCATTTGTCTATGGTATGGCACTGGATGAGGGGCTGATTCATCCGGCGTCTTTATTGCAGGACGTCCCGCGACGCTTTAGCGATTACCGGCCGGGCAACTTCGATAGCGGCTTTCACGGGCCGGTGAGCGCCAGCGAAGCGCTGGTTCGTTCGTTGAACCTTCCGGCGGTGCAGGTACTGGAGGCCTACGGGCCGAAGCGTTTTGCTGCTAACTTGCGTAACGCCGGTCTGCCGCTGATGCTGCCAGCGGGTGCAGAGCCGAATCTGTCGCTGATCCTCGGCGGGGCCGGAGCGAGGCTGGAGGATATTGTGGCGGCGTACAGCGCATTCGCCCGTCACGGCAAGGCCGCGCGATTGCGTATCACCCCTGACACTCCGCTGGTGGAAAGGCCGTTGTTGTCGCCGGGTTCTGCCTGGATTGTACGGCGCATTCTGGCCGGTGAAGCGCAGCCAGTTCCTGATGCATCGCTGGTGCAGGTGGTGCCGCTGGCGTGGAAAACCGGCACCAGCTATGGCTATCGCGATGCCTGGGCGATCGGCGTTAATGCTCGCTACCTGATCGGCATCTGGACCGGGCGACCTGATGGTACGCCGGTAGTCGGGCAGTTTGGTTTTGCCAGCGCGGTGCCGTTGCTTAATCAGGTGAATAATATGCTGCTGGCGCGACCAGCGATGGGTCGCGGTGGACTACCAACCGACCCGCGTCCACCGTCGGTTAGCGCCGGGACCATTTGCTGGCCCGGCGGGCAGCATTTAGCGGCAGGTGATGCGAACTGTCGCCGACGGCTGGCAACCTGGTTGCTGGACGAGAGCCAGCCGCCGACGCTGCTGTTGCCGGGTCAGGAGGGTATTCGCGGCATTCGTTTCCCGGTATGGCTGAATGAGAAAGGATTGCGGGTGGCGGCAGATTGCCCCGGCGCGGTGGAGAGAAGTATCGACGTCTGGCCGCTGCCGCTTGAACCCTGGCTACCCGCAGGCGAACGGCGTCGCGCCAGACTGCCTGCTGTATCGGCTGATTGTCCGCCAGTACAAACCACGGATCCCGCGCCGCTGGTGCTATCCGGCGTTCGAGAGGGCGCGGTGGTTAAACGTCTTCCCGGTGAGCGAAAAGTGATGCTACCGCTGCAGACGACCGGTGGAGAAGGGCGGCGCTGGTGGTTTTTGAACGGCGAGCCGCTGCTGGCGGAAGGCGTCGGTACGACTCTTAACCTTGAGCGACCTGATAGTTACCAATTGGTGGTGATGGATCAAAGTGGGCAGATTGTTGCCGCAAACTTCACCGTGCAATAAACAGAACTTTCCTTAATTGGCCTGATTTGTTGTTTAAGGTCGCTTTTTTTTAAAAAAATGTTACCTAAACACATAGGCAACCGCCTTAGATGATGATTATAATTCGCGCCGTATTTATCTGCTCATCTGCAAAACAGAACAACACATATAAAGAGGTTATCATGGCTATTGAACGTACTTTTTCCATCATCAAACCAAACGCGGTGGCAAAAAACGTTATTGGCGGCATCTTTTCTCGCTTTGAAGCTGCAGGGTTCAAAATTGTCGGCACCAAAATGCTGCATCTGACCGTTGAGCAGGCTCGCGGTTTTTATGCTGAGCACGAAGGTCGCCCATTCTTCGACGGCCTGGTTGAATTTATGACCTCCGGTCCGATCGTGGTTTCCGTACTGGAAGGTGAAAATGCGGTTCAGCGTCACCGTGACCTGCTGGGCGCAACCAACCCGGCGAACGCGCTGGCAGGTACTCTGCGCGCTGACTACGCTGACAGCTTCACCGAGAACGGTACCCATGGTTCCGACTCTGTTGAATCTGCTGCGCGCGAAATTGCGTTTTTCTTTGCGGAAGGCGAGGTTTGCCCGCGCACCCGCTAATCTCCCGCGTCTTTCACGCCACCGCTTTGTTGGCTTCATTCGCGCACCCTGGTCACATAGTTATCTATGCTCCCGGGGATTTGCGAACTCGCCGCCTCGCCGTGACGTAAAATACTTTGGAGATCCCAATCCTCGTCGTCTTTTCAACCGTCGCGGTGTTGGCTGCGCGCGTTCACCCCGGTCACATAGTTTCTATGCTCCCGGGGCTTCACTTGCTTGCCGCCTTGCGACAATCGAAAAGCCATAGAGGATTAAGTATGTGGTTACGATTTTTTTATCATTGACTGCGTGCAAGCGTGGTATTGATGCGCCAGACTTTGTAGAATACAGCGCCCCGGATGAGCAGTCGCTCCCGGGGCGTTTCTTTTTAACCCTCCAGGGGCCATAACGTGTAATAACGAGGCCGGAATCAATTATGTCTGAACAAATAGTCACACCTGATAGCGCCGCTCTGACGGTGCCGAACAAAGATGCCAAAATCAACCTGCTGGATCTGAACCGTCAGCAGCTGCGCGAGTTTTTCAAAAACATGGGCGAGAAGCCTTTCCGCGCCGATCAGGTGATGAAATGGATGTATCACTACTGCTGCGATAACTTTGATGAGATGACCGATATCAACAAAGTTCTGCGCGGCAAACTTAAGGAAGTCGCGGAGATCCGTGCGCCTGAAGTCGTTGAAGAGCAGCGCTCCAGCGACGGTACCATCAAATGGGCGATTGCCGTTGGCGATCAGCGCGTTGAGACCGTGTATATCCCGGAAGACGATCGCGCGACCCTGTGCGTTTCTTCCCAGGTTGGTTGCGCGCTGGAGTGTAAATTCTGCTCCACGGCGCAGCAGGGCTTTAACCGCAACCTGCGGGTCTCGGAAATTATCGGCCAGGTCTGGCGCGCGGCGAAAATCGTCGGCGCGGTGAAGACTACAGGCGTGCGTCCGATTACCAATGTGGTAATGATGGGGATGGGCGAACCGCTGCTGAACCTGACCAACGTGGTTCCGGCAATGGAGATCATGCTCGACGATTTCGGTTTTGGTCTTTCCAAACGTCGCGTCACGCTCTCCACTTCCGGCGTTGTTCCGGCGCTGGATAAGCTTGGCGATATGATTGACGTTGCGCTGGCTATCTCCCTGCACGCGCCGAATGACACCATTCGTGACGAAATCGTGCCGATCAACAAGAAATACAACATTGAGACCTTCCTGAACTCGGTGCGTGGTTACATTTCGAAGTCCAACGCCAATCAAGGCCGCGTGACCATCGAGTACGTTATGCTGGATCATGTTAATGACGGCACCGAACATGCTCACGAGCTGGCCGCGCTGCTGAAGGATACGCCGTGTAAGATCAACCTGATCCCATGGAACCCCTTCCCGGGCGCGCCATATGGCCGTAGCTCCAACAGCCGCATCGACCGTTTCTCCAAGGTTCTGATGGAGTACGGTTTCACCACTATCGTGCGTAAAACTCGCGGTGATGATATTGATGCTGCCTGCGGCCAACTGGCCGGTGACGTTATCGACCGTACCAAACGTACGCTGCGTAAGCGTATGCAGGGCGAAGCGATTGAGGTGAAGGCTGTCTGATAAATGATGCAGCATGCGGCCCAGGTCGCATGTTGCATCATTATGTTGAATAGCCGGGCGAAATACGCTGTTCTGGTTAATAATTACGGTGCGTTTTTGTCGACTTTGAGGCAGTATGTAGCGGTACAACAACCGCTTAGCATTCAATATTGATAAGTCTCTGTGATAGTACGTCATACGGACTTATACTGTTTGTCTGACGTTGAGCAGATGTCTCGCGGCGCGGGCTTACCGGCGCTGAATTTTAAATTTCACGTACCAGTAGTTGTAGCGAATGAATACTGAAGCCACTCAAGACCATCAAGAAGCAAACACCACGGGCGCGCGTCTGCGTAATGCCCGCGAACAACTCGGGCTCAGCCAGCAAGCGGTGGCTGAACGCTTATGCCTGAAGGTTTCCACGGTTCGTGATATTGAAGACGATAAGGCACCCGCCGATCTCGCTTCAACCTTCCTGCGCGGTTATATCCGTTCCTATGCCCGCCTGGTGCACATCCCCGAAGAAGAACTGCTGCCGATGATGGCGAAGCAGGCTCCAATTCGTGCAGCGAAAGTGGCGCCGATGCAAAGCTTCTCGCTCGGCAAACGCCGTAAAAAGCGTGACGGCTGGCTGATGAGCTTTACCTGGCTGGTGCTGTTTGTGGTGATTGGCCTCAGCGGTGCCTGGTGGTGGCAGGACCACAAAGCGCAGCAGGACGAGATCTCCACCATGGCCGATCAATCCTCAGCAGAGCTGAATTCTGGCGATAACAATAGCCAAAATATTCCTCTGGATAATGATTCGGCCAACTCTGCACCGGATGCTGTTGCCAACAGCGCGCCGGTAGAGACTTCTACTGCACCTTCGGCGTCGACGCCGGCTCCAGCTCCGGTCGATAATAACGCCGTTGTCGCGCCTTCTCAGGCTAACGTTGACACGGCAGCAACGACTGCGCCGGTAAACCCTGCTTCACCGTTACCGACCGATCAGGCAAACGTCGCTACTGCGGCCTCAGCTCAGGATCTGGTGCTGAATTTTACCGCCGACTGCTGGCTGGAAGTGAGTGATGCGACCGGTAAAAAGCTGTTCAGTGGATTGCAACGTAAAGGCGGTAACCTCAATTTGAGCGGCCAGGCACCTTATAAACTGAAAATTGGTGCACCGGCAGCAGTACAGATTCAGTATCTGGGTAAACCCGTCGATTTGAGTCGTTTTATCAGAACTAACCAGGTTGCGCGTCTGACCCTAAATGCCGAACAATCACCGGCGCAGTAACAGACGGGTAACGCGGGAGATTTTTCATGCATAACCAGGCTCCGATTCAACGTAGAAAATCAAAACGAATTTACGTTGGGAATGTGCCGATTGGCGATGGTGCTCCTATCGCCGTACAGTCGATGACAAACACGCGCACCACCGATGTGGCAGCGACGGTAAATCAAATTAAAGCCCTTGAGCGCGTTGGCGCAGATATCGTTCGCGTTTCGGTGCCAACGATGGATGCAGCCGAAGCCTTCAAGCTTATCAAACAGCAGGTTAACGTCCCGCTGGTTGCCGATATCCACTTCGATTATCGCATTGCGCTGAAGGTTGCGGAATACGGTGTCGATTGCCTGCGTATTAACCCAGGTAATATCGGTAATGAAGAGCGTATTCGCATGGTTGTTGATTGCGCTCGCGATAAAAATATTCCCATTCGTATCGGGGTGAACGCCGGTTCTCTGGAAAAAGATCTCCAGGAAAAATATGGTGAACCGACGCCGCAGGCGCTGCTGGAATCTGCCATGCGTCATGTCGATCATCTCGATCGTCTGAACTTCGATCAGTTCAAAGTCAGCGTAAAAGCTTCCGATGTGTTCCTGGCGGTTGAATCCTATCGTCTGCTGGCGAAGCAGATCGATCAGCCCCTGCACTTGGGGATCACCGAAGCCGGTGGTGCCCGCAGCGGTGCGGTGAAATCGGCTATTGGCCTCGGTTTGCTGCTTAATGAAGGCATTGGCGACACCCTGCGCGTTTCGCTGGCGGCGGATCCGGTTGAAGAGATCAAAGTCGGATTCGACATTCTGAAGTCTCTGCGTATCCGCTCTCGCGGCATCAACTTCATTGCTTGTCCAACCTGCTCGCGTCAGGAGTTTGACGTTATCGGCACCGTTAATGCGCTGGAGCAGCGTCTGGAAGATATCATTACGCCGATGGATATTTCGATCATCGGCTGCGTGGTAAACGGCCCAGGCGAGGCGCTGGTTTCTACGCTTGGCGTGACCGGCGGTAATAAGAAAAGCGGCCTGTACGAAGATGGCGTACGTAAAGACAGGCTGGATAACGACGATATGATCGATCAGCTGGAAGCGCGTATTCGTGCCAAAGCATCGATGCTTGATGAAGCGCGTCGTATCGATATTCAGCAGGTTGAAGCGAAATAACGTGTTGGGAAGCAATACGCTTCCCGTGTATGATTGAACCTGCGGGCGCGAGGCGCCGGGGTTCATTTTTGTATATATAAAGAGAATAAACGTGGCAAAGAACATTCAAGCCATCCGTGGCATGAACGATTATCTGCCGGGCGAAACCGCTCTCTGGCAGCGCATTGAAGGCTCACTGAAGCAGGTGCTTGGTAGCTACGGTTACAGCGAAATCCGTTTGCCGATTGTAGAGCAGACCCCGTTATTCAAACGCGCTATCGGCGAAGTGACCGACGTGGTTGAAAAAGAGATGTATACCTTCGAGGACCGCAATGGCGATAGCCTGACGCTGCGTCCGGAAGGCACGGCTGGTTGCGTACGCGCCGGTATCGAACATGGTCTCCTGTACAATCAAGAACAACGCCTGTGGTACATTGGGCCGATGTTCCGCCATGAGCGCCCGCAAAAGGGGCGCTATCGTCAGTTCCACCAGATTGGTGCGGAGGTTTTCGGCCTGCAGGGTCCGGATATCGACGCTGAGCTGATCATGCTGACCGCCCGCTGGTGGCGTGAACTGGGGATTTCCGGCCATGTTGCGCTGGAGCTGAACTCCATCGGTTCGCTGGAAGCCCGCGCCAATTATCGCGATGCGCTGGTCGCTTACCTTGAGCAGTTTAAAGATAAGCTCGACGAAGACTGCAAACGCCGCATGTACACCAACCCGCTGCGCGTGCTGGATTCGAAAAACCCGGACGTTCAGGTTCTGCTGAACGATGCGCCGACGTTGGGCGACTATCTTGATGAAGAGTCCAAAGAGCACTTTGCCGGGCTGTGCGCGCTGCTGGATGATGCGGGTATCCGCTATACCGTGAATCAGCGTCTGGTGCGCGGTCTCGACTATTACAACCGTACCGTGTTTGAGTGGGTAACCACCAGCCTCGGTTCCCAGGGTACCGTCTGCGCCGGAGGCCGTTATGACGGTCTGGTTGAGCAGCTTGGCGGTCGCGCAACCCCAGGCGTAGGCTTTGCGATGGGTCTGGAGCGTCTTGTTTTACTAGTCCAGGCAGTGAATCCGGAATTTATTGCTTCTCCTGTTGTCGATATATACCTGGTAGCCTCCGGAACTGGCACCCAGTCCGCAGCAATGCGTCTGGGTGAGCAGGTACGCGATGCGTTACCCGGCGTCAAGCTGATGACCAACCACGGCGGCGGCAACTTTAAGAAGCAGTTTGCGCGTGCTGATAAATGGGGCGCTCGTGTGGCGCTGGTACTGGGCGAATCAGAAATCGCTGACGGAAACGTGGTAGTGAAAGATTTACGCTCAGGTGAGCAAACTACCGTAACGCAGGATAGCGTTGCCGCGCATTTGCGCACAATTCTGGGTTAATCTCCCGGGAATCATTAGTCAGGAGAAGGACTGCGTGGAAATTTACAATAACGAAAACGATCAGGTCGACGCGCTGAAGCGTTTCTTTGCTGAAAATGGCAAAGCGCTGGCCGTCGGGGTGATTTTGGGCGTTGGCGCACTGGTTGGCTGGCGCTACTGGACCTCCCATCAGTTAGACACTGCCAGAGGGTCGTCTCTGGCTTATGAAAATGCGATTTCCGCGCTTAAATCGGATAAACCAGAAGCGCTGAACGCTGCGCAGAAATTTGCTGCTGACAGTAAAAACACCTACGGTGCGTTTGCTTCGCTTGAGCTGGCGCAGCAGTTTGTTGATAAAAACGATCTGCAGAACGCTGAAAAGCAGCTTCAGCAGGGGCTGGCAGCCGCTTCTGATGATAACCTGAAATCGGTTATCAATATGCGTCTTGCGCGCGTACAGCTGCAACTTAAGCAGCCTGATGCCGCGCTGAAAACCCTGGATGCCGTGAAAGGTGAAGGCTGGACCTCGATTGTTGCCGATCTGCGCGGCGAGATCCTGCTGAGCAAAGGTGATAAACAAGGGGCGAAAGCGGCCTGGGAAGCGGGCGCGAAAAGCGATGCTTCACCGGCGCTCAGCGAAATGATGCGTATGAAAATAAATAATTTGTCCATCTGAGAGGGACTCGATGCAATTGCGTAAATTACTTTTGCCAGGGCTGCTTTCCGTTACTTTGTTGAGCGGTTGTTCGTTGTTTAACAGCGAAGAAGATGTGGTGAAAATGTCGCCACTGCCGACGGTGGAAAACCAGTTTACGCCGTCCACGTCCTGGAGCACCTCTGTTGGCGGCGGTATTGGCGAATTCTACTCTAATCTGCACCCGGCTTTTGCTGACGGCGTCGTGTATGCCGCCGATCGTAAAGGTACCGTTAAAGCCCTGAATTCCGGTGATGGCAAAGAGGTGTGGTCGGTTAATCTGGCAGAGAAAGACGGCTGGTTCTCCCGTGCGCCTGCGCTGCTTTCCGGCGGTGTGACCGTCTCCGGCGGCCATGTTTACATCGGTAGTGAAAAAGCCAAAGTCTATGCGCTGAATACCAGTGACGGTACCGTCGCGTGGGAAGCGAGCGTTGCTGGTGAAGCGATCTCTCGTCCGGTAGTGAGCGACGGTATGGTTCTGATTCATACCACTAACGGCCAGCTGCAGGCGCTGAACGAAGCCGACGGCGCGGTGAAATGGACCGTTAACCTGGATATGCCTGCGCTCTCTCTGCGCGGTGAATCCGCTCCGGCTACTGCCTACGGCGCAGCCATTGTTGGCGGCGATAACGGTCGCGTTAGCGCAGTGCTGATGCAGCAGGGCCAGATGATTTGGCAGCAGCGTATTTCTACCGCGACTGGACCGACTGAAATCGACCGTCTTAACGATGTCGATACTACGCCGGTTATCGTAAACGGCGTGATTTATGCGCTGGCCTACAACGGCAACCTGACCGCTCTGGATCTGCGTAGCGGCCAGATTATGTGGAAACGCGAACTGGGTTCAGTGAACGATTTCATCGTTGATGGCAACCGTATTTACCTGGTCGATCAGAATGACCGTATGCTGGCGCTGACCACCGATGGCGGCGTAACGCTGTGGACGCAAAGCGATCTGCTGCATCGTCTGCTGACGGCACCAGCGTTGTATAATGGCAACCTGGTGGTTGGCGATAGTGAAGGCTATATGCACTGGGTTAACCCTGAAGATGGTCACTTTGTGGCTCAGCAGAAGATAGACAGCTCTGGCTTTTTGACCGATCCGGTAGTTGCCGACGGTAAGCTGCTGATTCAGGCTAAAGACGGTACGCTGTACGCGATTACGCGTTAAGTACAGCGGTAGTCTATTTTTGAGAAACGGCCCCTGGCAGACAGGGGCCGTTTTGACTTTTTTAAAAACGCTGTGAAAACTGGCGTTGTATCGAATTTTGTATGAGGCATTTAACATGATACCTGTGGTCGCGCTTGTCGGGCGCCCTAACGTTGGAAAATCCACGCTCTTCAACCGCTTAACGCGCACTCGTGATGCGTTGGTCGCGGATTTTCCGGGGCTGACTCGTGACCGTAAGTACGGTCGTGCTGAAGTGGAAGGTCGTGAATTTATCTGTATCGATACCGGCGGCATCGACGGTACCGAAGATGGCGTAGAAACGCGGATGGCGGAACAGTCGCTGCTGGCCATTGAAGAAGCGGACGTGGTGCTGTTTATGGTCGATGCGCGTGCGGGCCTGATGCCGGCGGATTCGGCGATTGCTAAGCACCTGCGTTCCCGTGAAAAACCGACCTTCCTGGTGGCAAACAAAACTGACGGCATTGATGCCGATCAGGCGATTGCCGATTTTTGGTCGCTGGGACTAGGCGATATATACCCGATTGCCGCTTCGCACGGTCGTGGCGTTACCAGCCTGCTGGAGCACGTGCTGCTGCCGTGGGTTGACGAAGTGAACCCGCCGGAAGAAATTGACGAAGACGCGGCATACTGGGCGCAGTTTGAAGCCGAGCAGAATGGCGAAGCAGTTGAAGAGCCGGAAGATGACTTTAACCCGCAGGATCTGCCAATTAAGCTGGCGATTGTGGGCCGTCCGAACGTCGGTAAGTCAACGCTCACCAACCGTATTCTGGGTGAAGACCGCGTGGTGGTCTACGATATGCCCGGCACCACTCGCGACAGTATCTATATCCCGATGCAGCGCGATGAGCGTGAATATGTGCTGATTGATACCGCGGGCGTACGTAAGCGTGGAAAAATTACCGATGTCGTAGAGAAGTTCTCGGTGATTAAAACACTGCAGGCGATTGAAGATGCTAACGTCGTGCTGCTGGTGATTGATGCGCGGGAAGGGATTTCCGATCAGGACTTGTCTCTGCTGGGCTTTATCCTCAACAGCGGCCGCTCGCTGGTGATTGTCGTCAATAAATGGGACGGCCTGAGCCAGGAAGTGAAAGAGCAAGTGAAAGAGACCCTGGACTTCCGTCTGGGCTTTATCGACTTTGCCCGCGTACACTTTATTTCCGCGCTGCACGGCAGCGGCGTAGGTAATCTGTTTGAATCAGTACGTGAGGCCTACGACAGCGCAACCCGTCGCGTGGGCACCGCTATGCTGACTCGCATCATGACCATGGCTGCCGAAGATCACCAGCCGCCGCTGGTGCGGGGCCGTCGCGTGAAGCTAAAATATGCTCACGCCGGTGGTTATAATCCGCCAATCGTGGTTATCCACGGCAATCAGGTGAAAGATCTGCCGGATTCTTACAAGCGCTACCTGATGAACTACTTCCGTAAATCGCTGGAAGTGATGGGTACGCCGATTCGTATTCAGTTCAAGGAAGGGGAAAACCCGTTTGCCAACAAACGTAATACCCTGACGCCTAACCAGATGCGTAAGCGTAAGCGCCTCATCAAACATATCAAGAAAAGCAAATAAGCTATTTGCCTGAATGAAAACCCCAAAGCCCGAATTTGTCGGGCTTTTTTATTTCTCGGGATCGCCCAATCGCTGATTAACAATAAACCTGCTTGAGGCTGGCGTATAAATGTGCGAAAAATTAATCAGGATTAATACTTCTATGACATGAGGTCAAAATGAAAAGATTTTTAGCTCTCCTGATATTGTTTATTATCCCCATAGCGTATGCCGCTGAATCACAACCCATTGAGCCTCGTATTAAGCCTGTTTATCCAGCTAAAGCTGAGAAAAAAGGGATCTCAGGTCAGGTTAAGGCGCAATTTGATGTAGACGATAATGGCCTTGTCACTAACGTTCAATTGTTAAGCGCTGACCCTTCCGGAATGTTTGATAACGAGGTCAGGGCAGCCATGAACAAATGGCGATATGTTAAAGGGAAGCCCTCCAGGAATAACATCATTACCATTAACTTCAGGCCATGTCCGTCCTCCGTAGAGGTGCCAGCGCCAAACCAACCGGGTAGCATTAAAAGTAGAGGAGTTCCTTTTAGATAAGAAGAATTCATTTGAAACAGTTTATGGAGAATCGTTTAAAGGGAGGGAACAGGGATATGCAAAAGGTAATGATAATGGGTATTTTAGTCATCTTTACTAGTGGTTGTGCGCCGTTGCGTCCTTCTGATTGCCATAAAACGACGGCGTTAGGGAGTTGTGACTCTGGACGCTTCACTGATGACGATGAATATGGCAAGCAGGCCAGAGCGATTAAAGCGTCCATAGAGTCCCAGCTATCCGATCGCTACACATGGACGGGCAAAAAATGCAGGATATACATGAGCTTTAGCTACAATGGACAACTGAATAGCATCACTACAAGTGAAGGCAACAAACAATATTGTGCCGCGCTGGTTGCCGCCGCTAAACGGGCCACCTTTACGCCGTTTACCAATGAAAAAATCTATGGCGCTTTTGCTCAATCACGATTCAGCATGCAGGGTGAGTAAAACGAAACTGGATAGCCCGATGATGGATGAATAGCCCATTTGTCATTAATGATTATGCAGTTGCAACAGCCGCCGCGTGGTCCTCACTTAAACGTGATAAAATAACGAAATATAAACGTCGTCAGGAGTCACTATGGAATTTGATTGCCCCGTCTGCCACGCGCAGCTTGATATTCAGGCTAATAGCGCCCACTGCGATCATTGTGCAAAAGATTATGTTGTGGAAGCTCGCTGCCCGGACTGCCACAAACCGCTGGAAGTTTTAAAGGCCTGCGGCGCGGTGGATTACTTCTGCCAGAACGGACATGGGCTGATTTCGAAAAAACGCGTGGAGTGGGTGGAAACCGAATAACCGACGTTACTTCTTCTTCGCCCGGGTTTTCTTCACGGGCGTCACCGTTTTTACCTCGCTCTCTACCCAGCCGTCGTTCAGGCGGGTAGTAAGTAAATCCCCTTCACGTACCTGCCTGGTTTGTTTCAGGACTTTGCCGTCGCTGGCGGAAGTCACGCTATAGCCGCGGGCAAGTGTCGCCAGCGGGCTGACGGCTTCCAGATGCGTCACCATATTGCCGAAGCGTTCGCGCTGCTCGCCAAGCCGAGCGCGGATGTTTTCCGCCAGCCGGAATTCCAGTTGTTGAATACGGCTCTGGGCGCGGTGAATACGCGGCTGCGGGTTTTGTTGACTCAGACGCTGCGTAGCGCGCTGTTGGCGCTGATCTGCACGTTTTATCTGCGTCTCAAGAGCGAAACGCATCCGCTGACGTAATCTCTCCAGTTCCGTTTGCTGACGCGCCAGCCGCAGCTGAGGATGCTGCTGCTGCAGACGGTGAAAAATCTGGGTGAAGCGACGGTGGCGATTGGCCAGGAAGTAGTCCATCGCCATCTCCAGACGCTGCTGACCGGACTGCAGCTGGCGCAGCAGTTCCTGCTGATTGCGGCTGACAATCTCTGCGGCAGCGGAAGGCGTTGGCGCGCGCAGGTCGGCGACAAAATCGGCGATAGTCACGTCGGTTTCGTGACCCACGGCGCTGACGATTGGAATAGGGCTGGCAAAAATCGCGCGCGCTACTCGTTCGTCGTTAAAGCTCCATAAATCTTCCAGCGAACCGCCGCCGCGCCCGACAATCAGCACGTCGCATTCATGACGCGCGTTGGCCAGTTCAATCGCGCGAACGATCTGCCCCGGAGCGTCTTCGCCCTGAACGGCGGTCGGATAGATAATGACCGGCAGGGAGGGATCGCGGCGCTTGAGCACCTGTAAAATATCGTGCAGCGCGGCCCCGGTTTTAGAGGTAATAACTCCCACGCAGTGCGCAGGGGAGGGAAGCGCTTGTTTGTGCCGCTGATCGAACAGCCCTTCCGCAGCCAATGTGGCCTTAAGCTGTTCATACTTCTGCTGAAGCAGACCTTCGCCCGCAGGCTGCATGCTTTCGACGATGATTTGATAATCACCGCGCGGTTCATACAACGTAATGTTGGCGCGAACCAACACCTGTTGCCCATGCTGCGGACGAAACGTCACGCGGCGGTTGCTGTTGCGAAACATCGCGCAGCGCACCTGAGCGTTATCGTCTTTTAAGGTGAAGTACCAATGGCCGGATGAAGGCTGGCTGAAATTTGAAATCTCGCCGCTAATCCATACCTGGCCCATTTCACGTTCCAGTAGCAGTCGAACCGACTGATTCAGGCGGCTAACCGTGTAAATTGAGGGGGATTGAGAGGGCAACATGTGAGCAAGATCAAATTCTAAATCAGCAGGTTATTCAGTCGATAGTAACCTGCTGGGAGGGGATCGCAAGTATTATTTGCAAAAAAGGGTAGATGCAATCGGTTACGCTCTGTATAATGCCACGGCAATATTTATCCACCCTGGTCGAGATATTGCCCATGCTACGTATCGCTAAAGAAGCTCTGACGTTTGACGACGTCCTCCTTGTTCCCGCTCATTCAACCGTTCTGCCAAATACCGCCGATCTCAGCACTCAGCTGACGAAAACAATTCGTCTGAATATTCCAATGCTTTCCGCTGCAATGGATACCGTGACTGAAGCGCGTCTGGCAATTGCCCTGGCACAGGAAGGCGGCATCGGCTTTATTCATAAAAACATGTCTATTGAGCGCCAGGCTGAAGAAGTTAAGCGCGTGAAGAAACATGAGTCCGGCGTGGTTACCGACCCGCAGACCGTCCTGCCGACCACCACTCTGCGCGAAGTTAAAGAGCTGACTGAACGCAACGGTTTTGCCGGTTATCCGGTGGTGACCGAAGACAACGAGCTGGTGGGTATCATCACTGGCCGTGATGTGCGTTTCGTTACCGATCTGAATCAGCCGGTTAGCGTTTATATGACGCCGAAAGAGCGTCTGGTGACCGTTCGCGAAGGCGAGAGCCGCGAAGTGGTGTTTGCCAAAATGCATGAAAAACGCGTAGAGAAAGCGCTGGTTGTGGATGACAGCTTCCATCTGCGCGGCATGATCACCGTTAAAGATTTCCAGAAAGCAGAACGTAAACCGAACGCCTGTAAAGATGAGCAGGGGCGTCTGCGCGTTGGCGCAGCGGTTGGCGCGGGCGCAGGCAACGAAGAGCGTGTTGATGCGCTGGTAGCTGCGGGCGTAGATATTCTGCTGATCGACTCTTCCCACGGCCACTCTGAAGGCGTACTGCAGCGTATCCGTGACACTCGCGCTAAATATCCTGACCTGCAAATCATCGGCGGCAACGTTGCGACAGGCGCGGGCGCTCGCGCTTTGGCGGAAGCGGGCTGCAGTGCGGTCAAAGTGGGTATAGGCCCAGGTTCTATCTGTACGACTCGTATCGTGACCGGTGTGGGCGTTCCGCAGATCACCGCCGTTTCTGACGCGGTTGAAGCGCTGGAAGGCACCGGTATTCCGGTTATTGCCGACGGTGGTATTCGTTTCTCTGGCGATATCGCTAAAGCAATTGCCGCAGGCGCAGCTGCCGTAATGGTTGGTTCCATGCTGGCCGGTACCGAAGAATCCCCGGGTGAAATCGAACTGTACCAGGGACGTTCTTACAAATCCTACCGCGGTATGGGTTCCCTTGGCGCGATGTCTAAAGGTTCTTCTGACCGCTACTTCCAGACTGATAACGCTGCCGACAAACTGGTGCCGGAAGGCATCGAAGGTCGTGTTGCTTATAAAGGCCGTCTGAAAGAGATCATTCACCAGCAGATGGGTGGCCTGCGCTCCTGTATGGGTCTGACCGGTTGTGGTACCATCGATATCCTACGGACCAAAGCGGAATTCGTGCGCATCAGCGGCGCGGGTATCCAGGAGAGCCACGTTCACGACGTGACGATCACTAAGGAATCCCCGAACTACCGCATGGGCTCCTGATTTTCATCGCCCGGCCATGCGCCGGGCGATTTATTTAACCTGTATCACTTGCCTCGGAATTATCGTCAATGACGGATAACATTCATAAACATCGTATTCTTATCCTGGACTTCGGTTCTCAGTACACCCAGTTGGTTGCGCGTCGCGTTCGTGAATTAGGTGTCTATTGCGAACTGTGGGCATGGGACGTCACTGAAGCTCAAATTCGTGAGTTCAACCCTAACGGTATTATTCTTTCCGGCGGCCCGGAAAGTACCACCGAAGATAACAGCCCGCGCGCGCCGCAGTACGTTTTCGAAGCTGGCGTGCCGGTATTTGGCGTATGCTACGGCATGCAGACCATGGCGATGCAGCTGGGCGGCCACGTTGAAGCCTCTAATGAGCGCGAATTTGGCTATGCGCAGGTTGAAGTCCAGACCGATAGCGCGCTGATCCACGGTATTGAAGATGCGCTGAGCGCAGACGGTAAGGCAATGCTGGACGTCTGGATGAGCCATGGTGATAAAGTCACCGCCATCCCTTCGGACTTCGTTACCGTTGCCAGCACCGAAACCTGCCCGTTCGCTATTATGGCTAACGAAGAGAAGCGTTTCTACGGCGTGCAGTTCCACCCGGAAGTGACTCATACCCGTCAGGGCCTGCGTATGCTGGAGCGCTTCGTGCTTGAGATCTGCCAGTGCGAAGCGCTGTGGACGCCAGCTAAAATTATCGACGATGCCATCGAGCGCATTCGTCAGCAGGTTGGCGACGATAAAGTCATTCTCGGCCTGTCCGGCGGCGTAGATTCTTCTGTTACCGCGATGCTGCTGCATCGCGCGATTGGTAAAAACCTGACCTGCGTCTTCGTGGATAACGGCCTGCTACGTCTTAATGAAGCTCAGCAGGTTATGGATATGTTCGGCGATCGTTTCGGTCTGAACATCGTTCACGTCGAAGGTGAGGCGCGTTTCCTGGCTGCGCTGGCGGGCGAAAACGATCCTGAAGCGAAGCGTAAAATCATCGGCCGCGTGTTTGTTGAAGTGTTTGACGAAGAAGCGCTGAAGCTGGAAGACGTGAAATGGCTGGCGCAGGGGACTATCTACCCTGACGTGATCGAGTCTGCGGCTTCCGCAACCGGCAAAGCGCACGTCATCAAATCTCACCACAACGTGGGCGGCCTGCCGAAAGAGATGAAAATGGGTCTGGTCGAACCGCTGCGTGAGCTGTTCAAAGACGAAGTGCGTAAGATTGGTCTCGAGCTGGGGCTACCGTACGATATGCTGTATCGCCACCCGTTCCCGGGACCGGGTCTCGGCGTGCGAGTGCTGGGCGAAGTGAAGAAAGAGTACTGCGACCTGCTGCGTCGTGCGGATGCCATCTTCATTGAAGAGCTGCACAAAGCCGATCTGTACAACAAAGTGAGCCAGGCGTTCACCGTGTTTCTGCCGGTTCGCTCCGTCGGCGTCATGGGCGATGGTCGTAAGTATGACTGGGTGGTTTCCCTGCGTGCAGTCGAAACCATCGACTTTATGACCGCGCACTGGGCGCATCTGCCGTACGATTTCCTTGGTCGCGTCTCCAACCGCATCATCAACGAAGTCGACGGTATTTCCCGCGTGGTGTATGACATCAGCGGTAAGCCGCCAGCGACGATTGAGTGGGAATAATTTCTCCTCGCAATCGCTAAATTTTTGCTAACTAAAGCCCTCTTTAAAAAGAGGGTTTTTTATCCTCGCCATTCACGATCGCTTGCCAGCCGTTAGCGGCAATTTTATATGTTGGGTGCATGCAATCGATATTGCCAACCCTACCACCACCAGCGCCAACGCGGCGGAAACGGCTAAACCTCCCTGGATTCCAAGTCGATGATTAAGCCACGCATAGGCAAACGGTGATATGGCCGCCAGCACTTGGGCGGGAATCAACAGAATGCCGGTGCGATGAGCATAATCCTCAGCGGCAAAAAGCTGTAGCGGCAACGTGGCTTTAAATACGGTTGTCAGACCGTTGATTGCGCCATAGCCCAACACAAATCCTCCGGCTGCCCAGGCCAGATAAGGCCCGCTCAGACCAAGCGCAAAACAGAGCGGCATCAGTAAGGTTGTCAGCAGCGTTAGTCTTAACGGCGTTAATACTGAGCCGGACGCGACTTCGAGAAAGCGCGCGCCGGTTTGCCCTATTCCCCATAGCATTCCTACCCCGACAGGAAGCCCGTAGCTGGCGATAAACTCCGGTAAGTGCGTTGATGTGCCGTTAGAAACGAAGGTGACCAGCGCTATCAGTACCGCGTACAGCAGGGCGGGACGCTTATCGCTGCTGCCAGAAAGCGGCTGGCGTTTTTTCACCGGTAGCGATAATGGCTGTTTGTGATTTGGCATTCCCCACAACAACAGCGCGCTAAGCACACCAAACAGGGCGTAGATGATCAGCGCATGCCGCCAGTCCATCTGTGTTAACAGCCATGCCCCGAGCGGCCAGAATAGAGCAGAAGCCAATCCACCTGCGAGGGTAACGCGTGAGATGGTTAATCTGGCGCGCTGTCCGTAGAGGTTCACCAGGGCAGCAAACAGTGCATCGTAAAGCGCCAGCCGCATGCCGACGCCGGTCAGGATCCAGGCGGCAAACCAGCCCGTCAGGCTATGGACGTGAGCCATTATCAGGCAACCCGCTGAAATCATCAGCGTACCGGATACTACCACCCGTTGGCCGCCAAAATGGGCCAGTAACCGGGCGACAAATGGAGAGAGTATCGCCATCATAAGCATGGCGATAGTCAGTCCGAAGTAGATATCGGTTGCGGCCCAGCCGGTCTCATGAGCGATAGCCCTCGCGAAAGTACCGGGCATATAAAAAGATATTCCCCAGTTAATAAGCTGATTGCACCCGGCGACAAGGGTGACAAAGCCCGGCGTCGAAAGTGATTTTGCAGATGTTTTCATGATTTTCCATTCTGTTACGCTGTTGTCGGCAGCATACCCTGCACGCTATTGTGCAGGCAGGCCGGTCCGTTTATGACCCTTATAAGAGAAACTTTGTGATGATGACGCTCAATCTGGGAAACCTGGCGACGTTTCGCCTGGTCGTACAGCGCGGGAGCTTCTCCGCCGCTGCTGATGTGCTGGGATTGTCGCAGCCTGCGGTAAGTCTGCAGGTGCGACAGCTGGAGCAATTTCTGCAGACCAGACTGCTTGAGCGAACCGGGCGAAGCATCAAAGCAACGGCGGCCGGAATCGCATTGTTGGCGCATAGCGAGCAGATTGAACAGGCGGTGAGCGCGGCAGTGCAATCGGTGAGCGAGTTCAATCGTGAAGTTAGCGGCTCGATAACGCTGGGTACTGGAGCAACCGCCTGCATTCATCTTTTACCCTCGCTATTACTAACGCTGCGCGAGCGGCATCCTTTGCTGACCGTCGGCGTGACCACCGGCAACACGCTGGATATTGTGCGGGCTGTAGAAGAAAACCGACTTGATTTAGGGTTGGTTACGCTCCCGGCAACTGGGCGTAACCTGGCGGTGACGCCAGTTATGGATGAAGAATTTGTCTGTATTTTTGCCCGTAATCAGGAGGTATTACCGCCAGCCGTTACGCCGGAGGTTCTGCAAACTCTGCCGTTAATTGCATTTGAATCGGGCAGCGGAACCCGGGATCTGATTGACGGTTGGTTCCTGGCTGATGGTCGGGCAATCGCGCCAGTGATGCAGTTAGGCAGTATTGAGGCGATTAAGCGTATGGTGCGTGCAGGGCTAGGGTTTAGCATTGTGCCGAGAATGGCGGTAGAGCACCCGCATGATCGCATTGGCTTAACTGTTCAATCATTGACTCCGCTGCTGCATCGCCAGTTAGGCATAATCATGCGGCAGGATAAAATTATCAGCAAAGGTATTGCTGAGATCCTGCGTTTACTGCAGAAGTTGGAGGCGGCTCAAGCGTAGCGCGTTTTCAACAATGCAATGGTCGAATCAACCAACGGGTGGTGACGCTCGCTGTTCCACGCTGCCGCCGCGGTAACAACCATCTGCTTCTCTTCCAGCGTTTTTATCACCACATTAGCCGGTGCCAGTTTGCGGGTGGATGCGGGAACCAGCGCGATGCCCTGGCCGCAGCTGACAAACGCAATCTGCGAACTGACCGAGCGAACCTCATGCAGGATGCGGGGAGTAAAACCGTGGGTTCGGCATAGCGAGGTGAGCAGATCAAACCAGGCCGGGCTGACCTGTCGTGCTGACATTATCATTGGTTCCTTTGCCAATGCGCGCAGGCTGACGCGATGCTGTGAGGCCAGCGGATGATCGGTCGGTAGTGCGACGGCCAGACGCGATTCTTCTAGCGGCAAAGTGATGATATGGCCTCCGACCTCACTTTCCAGACGCACGAAAGCCAGGTCCAGTTCACCGTTCTCCAGCGCGGGGATCGCATCAACGCTATCGATTTCCCGAATAAATATCGTTAGCCCAGGCGTGGCGCGCTTAAGTTCCTCCAGCAATGGGGGCAAGGTCTCCAGCATGGCCGAGGTTATTGCCCCGATATTCAATACCGCCGAGTGGCCTGCGGCTATTTCATCGATGGTTCTGTCCAACTGGCTGAGCTGGTCGGCGAACTGGCGTACCGCGGGCAGGAGTGCGGATCCGGCCGGGCTCAGGCGGGTCCCGCGCCGTGAACGCTCGAATAGCTGGAGTTTCAGCCCGTGCTCCAGGAGCTTGATTTGTTCCGTTAGTGGCGGTTGCGACATCCCCAGGCGCAGCGCTGCGCGGCCAAAGTGTTCCTCTTCGGCGACGGCGAGAAACATCCATAGCTGCTTGATACGACGAAAATCAATATTGCTCATAGGCGATATTCTGTTAATGAATTCGTATCACAGAGTTTATTTTATAAGAATTTACATATCAACATGGCTGGTTATTATCTCTGTCCGGGAATGATGAGCAATGAGGATATGATGAGCATGCAGTCGGAGTTTACCCAGCAGCGTTTACCGATGACGGTACAGGGCGTTGAGCTTGATATCGCGTCCATTAGCCGGGAAGGAGCAGGGGAGCCGGTGGTTTTTCTTCACGGTTTTGGCTCCAGCAAGGAAGATTACGCTGATTTCGTGCTCCATCAAGCCTTTGAGGGGCAGCCGTTTATTGCCTGGGATGCACCCGGCTGTGGTGAGAGTCAATGCGCCGATTATAGCAAGATGGGGTTACCCTTCCTGCTTGAGACGGCGTTGAAGGTGATTTCCCATGCGGGGTTTACGCGTTTTCACCTGGTCGGGCATTCCATGGGAGGATTAACGTCGCTTCTGCTGGCACACGCTTTTCCCGAGCGAGTGCTAAGTTTTGTGAATATTGAGGGTAATATCGCGCCGGAAGATTGTTTTTTGAGCCGACAAATTGTGCAATATGCTGAGTCGGACGCGGAACGTTTCTTCGCGCGTTTTATTGAACGCACTCGCCACTCGCCAGCCTGGGCCAGCGCGCTCTACGCCAGCAACCTGCGGCAGAAGGTTCACGCTGAGGCGGTGCCGGGGATTTTCTCTTCGATGGTGGATTATTCTGACCACGGTGAGCTAATGGAGAAATTCCTCAATTTACCGTGTCCAAAAATGTTTATGTACGGCGACCAGAATGCCGGGCTGAGCTATTTATCTTCTATTGCCCGCCGTGGTGTAAAGCTGGCAGAAATTCCGCATTGCGGACATTTCCCTATGTATTCAAACTCGCCGGAGATGTGGCGACAAGTAGCTTTATTGCAACAGGTCGCGCGGTATCAGGATGAATAAAACGCCATCTTCACAACTGGTCGGCGTACTATTTTCCGTGTGCGCGGCTTTTGGTTTCTCGTTTAAGGCAATATTTGTCAAGCTTGCCTACGAGCAGGCAACGGTCGATGCCATCACTTTGCTCATGTTGCGGATGACCCTGTCGTTACCTTTCGTCATCCTGGTTGCTCTACGGGGGTTGCGTAGCGGCAGTCCTCTACAGCGTCGTGATTATCTTCTGCTGCTGTTGCTGGGAATAGTGGGATATTACGGTTCGGCGATCCTGGATTTTATGGGGTTGCGCTATATTACTGCCGGGCTTGAACGTCTGATCTTATTTACCTACCCGGCGCTCACTATTCTGATGGGCGTCCTGTTTTTGGGTAAGCGTTTTGAAAAAAAGGTACTCCTGGCCTTAGTGCTTTCCTGGTCGGGAATTCTGCTGGCGTTTGTCCACGATTTGCAGATTAGCGGCGATATCCATAGCCTGGTTCTCGGTGGCGGTCTGGTTGCCGCCGCGGCCTTACTGTATGCCATTTATAATGCCGGGTCAGAGGTGGCAATCCGGCGCATGGGGTCGATGAAGTTCTCGGTTCTTGCCCTGCTGGTTTCATCCCTGGCCACGCAAACCCATTTTTATCTTGCGCAACCGTTATCCGCGCTTAACCTGCCGTGGCAGGTATACCTATGGTGTGGCGCGATGGCGCTCTTCTCAACCGTATTACCGATCTTCTGGCAGTCGGCGGCAGTGCAGCGCATTGGTGCCGAGCGCGCCGTGCTGATCGGCCTTCTGGGACCGATGCTGACAATATTCTTTAGCTGGTGGTTACTGGGGGAACCCATTTCGCTGGCGCAAATAGCGGGCACGCTGTTGGTGATGGCGGGCGTACTGGTCGTGATTCGTCATTAGAGATGTTGAGCGTTTACTTTTGCTCAGGCGCTTTTGCTGAACCTGAAGGCTCAACGGTGATAGTGGATTGCTGCGATTGCTTCTTGTCCTGATGATGGTACCAGGCACCGATGGAGGAGTAGACAAAGCGTCCAAAGAAGAAGATAAAGCTGATAAGCAGTACGATACGGGTCATGCGACGGTTAAATCGATGTCGTTTACGCATACTGGGTGCCTGACTCACAAAAGGTTCCTTGAAGTATACCCAAAGGATGGGCGATGTGCGTATTAAGGCACAGGAATGCGGGAGGGTCAATTGGTGAGGATGTAAAAATCCGAGGGGTAAAACATTAATTAATGTTATATAAGATAATCCTCGTATTTACATGCTTTCTGCTTATGGCGAATGGATGTTAAAAAAACGCTCTTATTAATATTAGCTGCGCAATTTTTTGATTTATATCAATCGTCTGTTCTCTCTGAGAACTAAAATCACCAGCCAGTTCCGCGTTGTTATTCCTGGCGCGATTATGACGGTTGGTTGGATGCCTGCCTGAATATACCCTGCAGGATTAGGGGTTATCCGTAGAGCATCTATGAACTTGATTAAACTATACAGGCAATATCGAGATAAATGGTGGGCGCTTCCTCTCGTCTTACCCATGCTTTTGCTCCCCGTATCACGATGGGCTAATACCGCTGCGTTGCTGAACGGTAATAATGTTTCTCTGTACTATTTACCTCTGGCATTAGTCCTCAGCCTGATGCTATTTTTTGGCTGGGCCGCGTTGCCGGGAATTGTTCTCGGTTTATTACTTTCCATAACGCGCGGTATGACGTTTGAAGATACCATCGGCGTTATTTTTCATTTTCTTATTCCAACCGTGCTGTGCTGGGGGGGATACCGAATTTTTGTGCCGCAAAGGCAGCAAACCTCGCATGGTAACATAAAGCTGATGCCACAGAGGCTGTTCTGGCAAATGCTGCTGCCCTCGTGCATTTTTCTCACCCTTTCCCAGCTGGCAGAGTATCTTGGTATTCATCCCCGAGCGACGGGGTTGATAGGCATTAATCCTTTTAGCTTACGTTCGCTAATCACCTTTCAGGCTTTGATGGTTGGATGTTTGACTGGCGTACCGCTGTGCTATTTTTTAATTAGAATTATCCGAAATCCACTCTATATTCGGGGTTTTATTTCTCAGGTACGCTTACAAATCGATCCGAAAATTAAGTATTTTGAGATCTTTTTGTGGGCCGCGGTGCTGTTAATGTTATTAGTTTTACTATTAATGCCGTTGAGTCATTCGAGTACCATATTTAGTACCAATTACACGTTATCATTGCTTATGCCCGTGATGCTGTGGGGAGCAATGCGATTTGGCTACCGTTTCATATCATTGATTTGGCCGCTGGTATTAATTGTTGTTATTCATTTCCATTATCGATATCTACCACTTTCTCCAATTTACAATAACCAGTTAGCGATTACCTCCTCCAGTTATCTGGTGTTCTCTTTTATTATCGCCTATATGGCGATGTTGGCGACTCAGCAGAGAGTTATTTACGCGCGCGTACGAAGGATGGCCTTCCTTGACCCGGTTGTTCATTTGCCGAATTTACGTGCTTTAAGTCGCGCGTTGAATCACTCGACCTGGTCTGTCCTGTGTTTCCTGCGCATTCCTGAACTGGAGATATTAGGGCGCCATTATGGCGTTTTGCTGCGTATTCAGTACAAGCAGAAACTGGCTGAGTCCCTTGGCGAGCTATTAAATGCTGGAGAAGATGTCTATCAGATGGCGGGGCATGAGCTGGTTATCCGCCTCAACAGCGAAAATCATCAGCAGCGGATCCCGTTATTGCATGAACATCTCAAAAAGTTTCGTTTTATCTGGAACGGTATGCCGATGCAACCACCTGCGGGGTTTAGCTATTGCAACGTTCGGTCTCCAGTGGTTCACCTGCATTTGCTACTTGGCGAACTTAACAGCGTGGCTGACCTTTCGCTGGCGACCGGAAATCCTGAGAATCTACAGCGTCGTGGCGCCATTAATTTGCAGCAAGAGCTGAAAGACAAAGTCACGATGATGAATCTGCTGGTGAAGGCGCTGGAGCAGGATCGGTTTCTCCTGATGGCGCAACCGATCGTCGGTATTCGTGGCGATAGCTACCATGAAGTTCTGCTGAGGATGCTGAACGACAACGATGAAATCATCATGCCAGATGCGTTTTTACCAGTGGCGTACGAATTTGGTCTCTCTGCGCGCATTGATAGCTGGGTTCTGGAGCATACGCTTCTCTTTATGGATAAACAGCGCAAGAAGCTACCCGGTATACGGCTAGCGATTAATATTTCGCCTTTTTCAGTGAGTAATAGCCATTTTCATCAGCAAGTGAAAACGCTGCTGGCGCATTACGATATTGAACCCTGGCAGATTATTTTTGAACTGACCGAAAACCATTCACTGACCAATCCGGAACAAGCGCGGAAAACGCTGGCGCAGCTTCAGGAACTGGGCTGTCGCGTGGCGATTGATGACTTTGGTACCGGTTATGCCAGCTATGCGCGGCTGAAAACGATGAATGCGGACCTGCTGAAAATTGATGGTAGCTTTATTCGCAACCTTGTCACCAGCAGTCTTGATTATCAGGCCGTTGCGTCCATTTGCCTTCTTGCGCGAATGAGAAATATGCAGGTAGTGGCTGAGTATGTCGAAACACCAGAGGTTCGTCAGGCGGTGATTTCGTTAGGGATCGATTATATGCAGGGCTACGACATCGGTAAACCCGCCCCGCTTGAGGCATTGGTTGCGGATTGAACAGTCAATGGGCCGGTTATCCGGCCCATTGAGATAGGTTAACTTGCTGCGGCAGGCTTTTCTTCTTCGCTAATCTTCAGCCACCAGTCCGGAACGCCTTCCCAGTACTCTTGCTCTTTTTCCAGATCGAGCAGAACCAGCGCATTCTGGCTGAACCAGTCGTGTGGAAACGTCAGCGTCCAGTGGTTCGCTTCGGTCTTCAACGTGAGAGTCGGCGGGGTTGTCGTCGCCTGACGTTGGTTATTCAGCAGTACGCCAAGGCGCAGAAGCTGAATCAGCGGCAGAAACTGCTTTTTCTTAAACAGCGTAAAGCGCGGTAAATCATCCAGCTTGATCGCTTTACGGTGATAGCGAACTAACGTCGCCATAAGCATTTGCTGTTCCTGATTAAAGCCCGGCAGGTCGCTGTTTTGCAGGATATAAGCCGAATGGCGGTGCATACCGCTGTGGTTAATATTCAGGCCGACTTCGTGCAGCATGGTTGCCCATTTTAGCAGCGCTGCCAGATGGGGATTAGCAAGCTTAGGATTTTGTTCCTGCCACTGTTCGAACATATGCGTGGTTGTCTCCAGCACCCGACGCGCCTGCTCGCGGTCGATATTGTACTGGTTAGCCAGGCTTTGCGCGGTGCGGCTGCGGATATCCTGATGACGGAAACGTCCTTCCATCTCATAAAGTACGCCTTCGCGCAGCGCGCCATCAGATAAACGCAGCTCTTTAATCGCCAGCGCGTCAAACACCCCGCAAAGGATAGCCAGACCGGGGGCAAAAACGGCTTTACGGTCTTCAGAAAGTCCCGGCAGGCTAAGCGAATCGAAGTTTTTATACTTCAGTAGCTCTTCGACCAGCATCTCGAGGCGCTCAGGGGTAATAAAACCGTCTTTCTCGCCCATGGCCACCAGGACTTCATGAGCGGCTTTAATGGTACCCGACGCGCCCAGGGCGACGTTCCAGCCCTGAATGCGGAACTGCCAGGCCAGCGTTTCCAGCTTCTGCACGGCTGACAGGCGCGCGCGCTGGAAGTTTTCTTTGCTGATGATGCCGCCAGGAAAGTAGACCTGGGAGAAGCTCACGCAGCCCATACGACGGCTTTCTACCAGACGGGGCTCGAAATCCTCGCCGATGACCAGCTCAGTTGAACCGCCGCCGATGTCGATAACCAGCTTGCGGCCTCGCTCTGGCTGCGTATGCTCCACGCCCATAAAAATCAGGCGCGCTTCTTCGTTACCGGGGATTATCTCAATCGGATAGGGGATAACCTGTTCCGCACGCTTGAGAAATTCGGCAGCGTTTGTTGCCTGGCGTAACGTGTGCGTGCCGACGATGCAGACGCTCGATGGGTCAAAGCCCTGCAGGCGTTCGGCGAACAGCGACAGGCAGTTTAGCCCGCGGCTGATGGCTTCTTCGCTCAGAACCGAATTTTCATCCAGACCATCGGCCAGATGCACGCGCTGTTTCAGACGACCGATGATCTGCATTGCCCCGTCAACGACACGGGCGATCACCATATGAAAACTGTTCGAACCAAGGTCGACCGCAGCAAACTCCTGCGGCCGAGGGGCTTTTTCGTTTATTGGCATAGGTTAATCGGGCTGTTCAAGTGATTTGAGATAGTCGTATATCGCCATCTGTGCGCGAACTTTACGGCGGTTGCCGCGCGGCACGTAGCGATTACTCAGTTCTTTATCAAGATAGCGTGCTTTTACCGTATCGTTGAACAGGATATCGAAAATATCCAGCACGCGCTGTTTTAGTCTTGGATCCAGCAGCGGCGCGGCGACTTCGATACGATAGTCAATATTGCGCGTCATCCAGTCTGCAGACGATAGCCACACCTGTTTATCGCCGCCGTTTTCGAAGCTATAGACCCGGTCGTGCTCAAGGAAACGGTCCACGATGCTGATCACGCGAATATTATCACTGATTCCTTCCAGACCGGGAATCAGTGAGCACATGCCGCGAATCAGCAAATTAACCGGGACACCGGAGCTTGAGGCCGCGTAGAGACGGTCTACCAGGCCTTTATCAACCAGATTATTCAACTTCAGGGCAATACCGGAAGGCTGGCCATTCTGCGCATTGGCGATTTCGCGATCGATCATTTCATAAAGCAGACGGCGCGAGTTCTGCGGCGATACCAGCAGATAGTCGAAGCTGACCGGGCGGTATGGGTTTTCGATAAAGTTAAACACCCGGCGGACTTCATTGGTGATGCGCGCATCGGCGGTCAGTAATGAATAGTCGGTGTAAAGACGCGCCGTTTTTTCGTTGAAGTTGCCGGTACCGATATGCGCATAGCGGACGACTTCATCACCCTCTTTACGGGAAACGAGGAACAGTTTGGCGTGAATCTTCAGCCCCGGTGCGGAGAAGATAACGTGCACGCCGGCTTCGGTCAGGCGTTTGGCCCAGTGAATGTTGGCCTCTTCGTCGAAACGAGCCTGCAGTTCTACGACTACGGTGACTTTCTTGCCGTTGTGGGCAGCGTGAATCATCGAATCGATAATTCGCGAATCTTTAGCCACGCGGTAAATGTTGATTTTAATAGCCAGCACGCTGGGGTCGAATGAAGCCTGGCGCAGCAGTTCCAGCACGTGCTCGAAGGTATGGTACGGATAGTAGAGCAGCACGTCGCGCTCTCGAATGGCGTCAAAGCCGTTGCGGAACTTATCGAACCACAGATGGCGCAGACGCGGCATCGGCTTGTTGACCAGATTGGCTTTACCAACATTCGGGAAGCCAATAAAGTCTTTAAAGTTATGGTAGCGTCCGCCCGGCAGCATCGAGTCGTAGTTGGAGATAGAGAGCTTATCGCGCAGCATCTCGACCATCGCGTCTGGCATATCGCGCTGATAGACAAAGCGCACCGGTTCGGCGGTCAGGCGCTGTTTCAGGCTAGAGGACATCAGCTCCATCAGACTCGATTCCATCTCGTGTACCAGGTCATATTCGGCATCACGGGTCATCTTCATCGAATAGGCGTTCAGCGCGTCGTAGTCAAAGAAGCCTTTAAAGATATCATCCAGGCAGTAACGCAGAATGTTATCTAACAGAATCATTGGCTTGCGGCGGCGAGGTGCTTCCGGTGGAAGGTTCACAAAACGTGGAACCTTGTCAGACGGAATTTCCAGCAGCGCGTAGTTGATCGCGTCACCGCGAATAATCTCGACGGCCAGATAGGTGTAATCATCCTTCAGAAACTGTACCAGATCCGTTTCGCGGTTAATCAGAATCGGCGTAATGTGCTGACGAAGATACAGCTTGAAGTAGTTTCGCAGCCAGGACTGCTGATTGACCGAAAGCTGGCGTTCGTTAATCAGGAAAATTTGGTTACGCGCCATTTCCAGCAGCAGCTCGTTATATAAACCGTCGAACTCCTGATCGGCCTTAAGCACGCGGGCCTGGATTTTACCCAGCAGGTGGCGAGAGTGGGCGGTACTGCCTTGTTCTTCGCTAATGATGATGCGGCGCTTCAGCTCGGCAAAGCGCACTTTATAAAATTCATCGAGGTTGTTTGAGTAAATACCCAAAAAGCGCATGCGCTCGATCAGCGGGTTGCTTTTGTCTGCCGCTTCCTGAAGTACGCGCTCGTTAAAGGACAACCAGCTGAGTTCTTTTTCGATGTATAGCTTTTCCTGGCCCATTACAGCTCACACTCCGTTTTACTCACAGGACATAGACTATTATGACGAAATTTTCCGCATAGCGATTCACTGTGTCACAACAATATGACAGTAAGAAGAATTATTTCTGCAATATGATTGATTGCTAAACGATTTTAATCAAAAAAAGCCCCGCGTGGATAAAACGCAGGGCGGTGGATTACTCTTCGGCAGCGTAGCCTTGCGGCGGTAGCTTTATCTCATCAAGCCAGGCTTCGTTTCCCGCCGAACGCAGGCGCCCGTCAACAAACCAGCTGATAGCCAGCGGGTAGATATCGTGCTCCTGGGCCTGAACGCGAGCGGTAATATCATCCTCGGTATCTTCGGCAAAGACGGGGACTTTAGCCTGCAGAACGACCGGGCCGCCATCCAGTTCATCGGTGACGAAGTGTACCGATGTGCCGTGCTCCTCATCGCCGTTTTCCAGCGCCTGACGATGGGTGTGCAGCCCCGGGTATTTCGGTAGCAGAGAAGGGTGGATGTTCAGCAAGCGCCCCTGATAGTGCGCGACAAATGCCGGGCTGAGAATGCGCATATAGCCCGCCAGAACGACCAGATCCGGACCGTAGGCATCTATCTCATGCATCAGCTGGCGATCGAAAGCTTCACGGCTGGGGAACAGGTTGGCCGCGAGCGCATGGGCCGGAATATTCGCCTCACGCGCGCGTTCAAGGCCGAACGCGTCGGCCTTATTGCTGAAGACTGCACGCAGGGTGCCGTTGATTTTCTTCCGGGCGCAGGCGTCGATAATCGCCTGCAGGTTGCTACCGTTACCGGAAATCAGCACCACGATGTTTTTCATTCAATGACCACACGCTGTTCGGAATCAGAGGCTTTGATATAACCTATTTTCCATGCGTTTTCACCTTTGTCATTGAGGAAAGCAACGGCTTTGTCCGCCGCTTCAGCCGGGAGTGCGATAACCATGCCGACGCCGCAGTTAAAGGTACGATACATCTCATGGCTGCTGACGTTACCGGCAGTTTGCAGCCAGTTAAACACTTCCGGCCACTGCCAGGAAGATTCATCAATCACTGCCTGAGTATTATCCGGTAAGACGCGCGGGATGTTTTCCCAGAAGCCGCCACCGGTCAGGTGGGCGATGGCGTGCACGTCAACGTTGGCAATCAGGTCGAGCACGGACTTCACATAAATGCGGGTTGGCGCCAGCAGGTGGTCGGCCAGAGGCTTACCGTTGAGGTCGGTAGCTTGCGGGTCAACGCCGCTCACTTCGATAATTTTACGCACCAGAGAGTAACCGTTGGAGTGCGGACCGCTGGAGGCCAGCGCGACCAGCACATCGCCATCGGCCACTTTGCTGCCGTCGATAATTTCTGATTTTTCTACCACGCCGACGCAGAAACCGGCTACGTCATAGTCTTCGCCATGGTACATGCCCGGCATTTCCGCCGTTTCGCCACCGACCAGCGCACAGCCTGACTGCAGGCAACCTTCGGCGATGCCGCTGATGACGCTGGCTGCGGTATCCACATCCAGTTTCCCGGTGGCGTAGTAATCGAGGAAGAACAGCGGTTCTGCGCCCTGAACCACAAGGTCGTTCACGCACATGGCGACCAGGTCGATACCGATAGTGTCGTGACGCTTCAGGTCCATCGCCAGACGCAGCTTAGTGCCGACGCCATCGGTGCCGGAGACCAGTACCGGCTCGCGATACTTCTGCGGCAGCGCGCACAGTGCGCCGAATCCGCCCAGTCCACCCATCACTTCCGGGCGACGGGTTTTCTTCACCACGCCCTTAATACGGTCGACGAGAGCGTTGCCTGCATCAATATCCACGCCGGCATCTTTATAGCTGAGAGAAGTTTTATCGGTCACTGCGAAGTCTCCACGCGTTTGCGGTAGCAATAAAAAACGGCGCAATTCTAACAGGGAAAGCAAACGTTTGCGAGCCTGCTTTACAGTGGATGTAAAACGGCCGTTAAGTGCGCAAATTTGATACTGTTCACGAAAATGAAACCGGGTACATTCTTCTGCTTGCCAGCGTAGTTGGGAATAATCATCATGCCACTGAAACCGGTTTCTTTTCTGTTTCAAAGAGAGATAGCCGTGAATTTGATGGATTCAGGAGGGAAGTTGAGGATGAAAATTGCCGCATTTGATATCGGTGGCACGGCGTTAAAAATGGGCGTAATGACGTGTGAAGGCGCTCTACTGGATAAAGGAAAGCAGACCATCATCGATAGCAATGGCGACCAGATCCAGCAGGCGATGCTGGCGTGGATCGCCGCTCATCCTGAATGCGAAGGCGTCGCAATCAGCGCTCCCGGCTATGTTAACCCGCACACCGGCTTTATCGAAATGGGCGGCGCCATCCGGAAATTTGATAACTTCGCCATCAAGAGTTGGCTCGAAGAGCAGGTTGGACTGCCCGTCGCCATTGAGAATGATGCCAACTGTGTGCTGCTGGCTGAACGCTGGCAGGGAAAAGCCGCTGAAATGGCCAACTTTCTGGTGCTGACCATCGGCACCGGTATCGGCGGGGCGATTTTCTGTAATAACCAGTTGGTCCACGGTGCTCGCTTCCGCGCGGGTGAATTCGGCTATATGCAAACGGCTCGCCCCGGCACCCGGGATGTGCGGCGTTACTCAATGAATGAAAACTGCACGCTGCGCGTTCTGCGTCATCGCTATGCTGAACATATCGGTAAAACGCTGGATGAAGTGACCGGTGAAGAAATTTTTGACCGCTATGATGCGGGCGATGCCATCTGTCGGCGTCTGGTTTCCGAATTTTTTAACGGTCTCGGTACCGGGCTTTACAACCTCGTCAACTTATTCGACCCACAGACGATTTTGATCGGCGGCGGGATTGTGGAACGACCGGGCTTCCTGGCGCTGCTGCGCGAGCATCTGGCCTGGTTTGGCATTGCGGAATATATCGACACCGTCAGCCACGGCAACGATGCCGGGCTGGTAGGGGCCGTTTACCATTTCAATCAGCAATATCGGTCGCATAGCAGCGACTGCGCATAGGGAGAGAACATGTCTGGATTTAAAGAAGGTTTTCTGTGGGGCGGTGCGGTTGCGGCGCATCAGCTGGAAGGCGGCTGGAAAGAGGGTGGTAAAGGCGTAAGCGTTGCCGACGTCATGACCGCAGGCGCGCATGGCGTACCGCGCGAAATCACCGACGGCGTGCTGCCCGGAAAAAACTACCCGAATCACGAGGCGATTGATTTCTACCATCGCTATAAAGACGACATTCAGCTGTTTGCCGAAATGGGCTTCAAATGCTTCCGCACTTCTATTGCCTGGACGCGTATTTTCCCGCAGGGGGATGAGCTGGAACCTAACGAAGCCGGGCTGCAGTTTTACGACGACCTGTTCGATGAGTGCCACAAGCACGGCATTGAGCCGGTGATTACGCTTTCCCACTTCGAAATGCCCTATCATCTGGTGACGGAGTACGGCGGTTGGCGTAACCGTAAACTGATTGATTTCTTCGTTCGCTTTGCGCAGGTGGTGTTTACCCGCTATCAGCATAAGGTGAAGTACTGGATGACCTTTAATGAGATCAATAACCAGGCTAACTTCCACGAAGATTTTGCGCCGTTCACCAACTCCGGGCTGAAGTATCTGCCGGGTGAAGACCGCGAACCGATTATGTATCAAGCGGCGCACTATGAGCTGGTCGCCAGCGCGCTGGCGGTTAAAGCTGCTCGTGAAATCAATCCGTCATTGCAGATTGGCTGCATGATCGCTATGTGCCCGATTTACCCGCTGAGCTGTGCGCCAAACGACATGATGATGGCGATGAACGCCATGCATCGCCGCTATTGGTTCACCGATGTTCACGTGCGCGGTAAATACCCACAGCATCTGTTGAACTACTTCGAACGTCGCGGTTTTGCGCTGGATATTACCGATGAGGACCGGGTGGCGCTGACTCAGGGCTGCGTCGACTATATTGGCTTTAGCTACTATATGTCGTTCGCCACCAAAGCAACTGAGGATAACCCGCAGCTGGATTATGATGAAACCACCAGCCTGGTCTCTAACCCTTACGTACAGAAGTCTGACTGGGGCTGGCAGATTGACCCGGTCGGGCTGCGCTACTCCCTGAACTGGTTCTGGGATCACTATCAGCTGCCGCTGTTTATTGTTGAGAACGGCTTCGGCGCTATCGACGTGCGTGAAGCAGACGGATCGGTAGATGACCAGTATCGTATCGACTATCTCTCAGCCCACATCGCCGAGATGAAAAAAGCGGTCGTTGAGGATGGTGTGGACCTGATGGGCTATACCCCGTGGGGTTGTATTGACCTGGTCTCCGCGGGTACCGGTGAGATGAAAAAACGCTATGGCTTTATCTATGTGGATAAAGACAACGAGGGCAACGGCACGCTGGCGCGCAGCCGCAAGAAATCTTTTGCCTGGTATCAGCAGGTTATCGGCAGCAACGGCGAAAAGCTATAAATCGCCGCAAAGCCACGCCCAGCCCCGCTTTAGCGGGGTTTTTTTATTTTGTCTTATACTGGCTCAGGCAGCGTAAATCATTTTGGTTGATCGCGGTCAAACATATCGGCTATGGCGCAAAAGGAAAAAAGCGGTATAATCCGGCGATTTTTTTTGTGGCTGCCCCTCAGAGGAGAAAGAGAATGAAGATTGTGGAAGTGAAACACCCACTCGTCAAACACAAGCTGGGCCTGATGCGCGAGCACGACATCAGCACCAAACGCTTCCGTGAACTCGCCTCAGAAGTGGGCAGCTTACTGACTTATGAAGCCACGGCCGACCTGGCGACCGAGAAAGTCACCATTGAAGGCTGGAACGGCCCGGTAGAAGTTGAGCAGATCAAAGGTAAGAAAATTACCGTGGTGCCGATTCTGCGCGCGGGTCTGGGTATGATGGAAGGCGTCCTTGAGCACGTGCCAAGCGCGCGCATCAGCGTTGTGGGCATTTACCGTAACGAAGAAACCCTGGAGCCAGTACCTTACTTCCAGAAACTGGTGTCCAATATCGACGAACGTATGGCTCTGGTGGTTGACCCAATGCTGGCAACCGGCGGCTCAATGATCGCGACCATCGACCTGCTGAAAAAAGCGGGCTGCACCAGCATTAAGGTGCTGGTTCTGGTCGCCGCGCCGGAAGGTATCGCCGCGCTGGAGAAAGCGCATCCGGATGTGGAAATGTACACCGCGTCAATTGACCAGGGGCTTAACGAGCACGGATACATTATTCCGGGGCTCGGCGATGCCGGCGATAAGATTTTTGGTACGAAATAAATGATGAAGTAAAAAAAGCCGACTTTGATAGTCGGCTTTTTTTTGAATAAAACACACCAACAGCAACCAATAAACGACTCTCAGAGGAAAATGCCATGACGCGCCGTGCTATCGGGGTCAGTGAAAGACCGCCGCTTTTACAGACAATCCCGCTTAGTTTGCAACATCTGTTCGCCATGTTTGGCGCAACCGTACTGGTGCCCGTTCTGTTTCATATCAACCCGGCCACGGTACTGCTGTTTAACGGCATCGGAACGCTGTTATATCTTTTCATCTGCAAAGGTAAAATTCCGGCTTATTTAGGATCGAGCTTTGCGTTTATCTCCCCGGTGCTCCTTCTGCTACCGTTGGGCTACGAAGTCGCTCTCGGCGGCTTTATTATGTGCGGCGTGCTGTTCTGCATCGTCTCCTTTATTGTTAAAAAAGCCGGTACCGGCTGGCTGGATGTGATGTTCCCTCCGGCGGCGATGGGCGCGATTGTTGCGGTTATCGGTCTGGAGCTGGCGGGCGTCGCGGCGAATATGGCCGGTCTGCTGCCTGCTGACGGGCAATCGCCGGACAGCAAAACCATCATTATTTCGATGGTAACGCTGGCGGTGACGGTCTTCGGTTCCGTGCTGTTCCGCGGTTTCCTGGCAATTATCCCGATTTTAATCGGCGTGCTGGTCGGTTACGCGCTTTCCTTCGTGATGGGGGTTGTTGATACCACGCCCATCGCCGAGGCGCATTGGTTCGCGCTGCCGACCTTCTATACGCCGCGTTTTGAATGGTTCGCCATTTTCACTATTCTGCCCGCGGCGCTGGTGGTGATCGCTGAGCACGTTGGGCACCTGGTGGTGACGGCCAATATTGTCAAAAAAGATCTGATCCGCGATCCGGGTCTGCATCGCTCAATGTTTGCCAACGGCCTGTCTACAGTGATCTCCGGCTTCTTTGGCTCAACGCCGAATACCACCTACGGTGAGAATATTGGCGTGATGGCGATTACCCGCGTTTACAGCACCTGGGTTATCGGCGGGGCGGCGATCATCGCGATTCTGCTCTCCTGTGTTGGCAAGCTGGCGGCGGCTATCCAGATTATCCCGCTGCCGGTGATGGGCGGCGTCTCTCTGCTGCTTTACGGCGTGATCGGTGCATCAGGTATTCGCGTACTGATTGAATCAAAAGTTGATTATAACAAGGCGCAGAACCTGATTCTGACTTCAGTTATCCTGATCATCGGCGTCAGCGGCGCAAAGGTGCATATTGGTGCGGCAGAATTGAAAGGTATGGCCCTGGCGACCATCGTCGGTATCTGCCTGAGCTTGATCTTCAAACTGATCAGCGTCCTGCGTCCGGAAGAGGTTGTCCTTGACGCGGCAGACAGCGAAGAAGCAAAACATTGATCCCTGGGCCGGGCAGCGATCCTGCCCGGTTCTCTCCTTATGTATTTCTGTGTTAAACTCTTCGCGTTTTTCTGCAAGCCTATGTTGAGGTCCATCTGAACGCACCGGCACAGCTCTCTTTGCCACTGTACCTTCCCGATGATGAAACTTTCGCGAGTTTCTGGCCGGGTGATAACCCTTCTCTTCTTGCTGCCCTTCAGAACGTGCTGCGGCAGGAACATAGCGGATACATCTATATCTGGTCACGCGAAGGGGCGGGGCGTAGCCATCTATTACACGCGGCCTGCGCGGAGCTCTCCCAGCGCGGCGATGCGGTGGGCTACGTTCCCCTGGATAAACGGACGTGGTTTGTTCCTGAAGTACTGGACGGAATGGAGCAACTTTCGCTGGTGTGCATCGATAATATTGAATGCGTGGCGGGCGATGAACTATGGGAAATGGCTATTTTCGATCTCTATAACCGTATCCTTGAATCAGGCAAGACCCGGCTGCTGATTACCGGCGACCGACCACCGCGCCAGCTCAAACTGGGCCTGCCGGATCTGGCTTCGCGTCTCGACTGGGGGCAAATCTACAAGCTACAGCCGCTATCGGATGAAGATAAGCTCCAGGCGCTTCAGCTGCGCGCCAGGCTGCGTGGTTTCGAAATGCCGGAAGATGTTTGCCGGTTCCTGCTTAAACGTCTGGATCGCGAAATGCGTTCGCTATTTATGACGCTCGATCAGCTCGATCGCGCTTCAATTACCGCTCAGCGCAAGCTGACCATTCCTTTTGTTAAAGAGATCCTCAAGCTTTAGCAGGCCGCGGCTTGAGGATCCCGCACCTTAGTTAACGATTTCCAGAACCTGCTCCGGCGGACGGCCGATACGAGCCTCACCGTGGCTGACGACAATGGGCCGTTCAATCAGCTTTGGATTCTCGATCATCGCCTGGATCAGCGCATCCTCGCTCAGCTGCGGGTTGGCGAGATCCAGCGATTTATAGAGATCTTCTTTCTGGCGCATTAATTCGCGTGCGCTGGCCATTCCTAACATCTTCAGCAGCTGGCGCAGCGTTGCGGCATCCGGCGGCGTTTCCAGATAGAGCACCACTTCAGGGTCGATACCGTTAGCCTTCAGCAGGCTCAGGGTGTCGCGACTCTTGGAGCAGCGAGGGTTATGATAGATTTTGACCGTATCGGACATGAGGTCTCCTTACATTTTCTGGTACGGTTTGAAACGTTCCTGCAGCTGGCGCAGCTGGTCGATACGCGCATCGTAGCGGGCTTGCTGCAAGCTGCCTAATTTCACCTGCGAACTGGCGCTGCTGAGAAGCGTGATGGCCTGATCGAGCCTGCCTACCAGCGCCATGCCTTCCGCTCTGGCCGCCAGCTCCTGATCGCGATTGCCGAGTTTGGCTTCCGCCTGCGCCAGTAAATCCCAACCGTTGCCGTCATCTTTATTATTGAAGGTGTAGCGGTTAAGGATATTCGCGGCTTCCGCCGGCTGTCCGCCTTCAAGCAGGGCGTTGGCGAGGTTAAGCTGCAGCACCGGATTGGTACGAACCTCACGGGCGCTTTTAAGACGATTAATCGCGTCAGTCGCTCTGTTTTGTCCCAGATCGATATCGGTCGCCAGGTCAAGATACCAGGCGTTTTGCGGTTCAGCGTTCAGCAGCGGCTGTAGCGTTTTGCGCGCCAGATCGTAATTATTACTGCCCATCGCCAGCAGGGCGCGGCCATACTGGGCGGCATGCTGCTCGCGGATATTGCCTTTTTCCCAACTGCTTAGCAGATCATTGCCCAGCTTATTGTCGCCGGAGGTATACATCCCCAACGTCCTGGCTTTTGCCAGATAGAAGTCAGCCGAGGACTGCACGACAACCGGGCGCATCTGGTTCGCGCGGTTACGGGCATCGGACAGGCGACTTTCCGGCAATGGGTGGGTCAACAGCATTTCCGGCGGGCGGGTGGAGTAGCGTGATTCGTCAAGCAGCTTACCCATAAACGCCGGCATTGCCTGCGGGTCGAAGCCTGAACGCTGAAGGACCTGAATACCAATACGGTCGGCCTCTTCTTCGTTTTGCCGTGTAAAGCTAATCATCCCTTGTTGAGTCCCTGCCAGGGTGCCGGTCAGCGCAGCCATCCCGGCCTGCGGACTGGCCATCGCCAGCAGGATAGAACCCAGCGCTCCTACCCAGGTTAGAGGGGCATTACGCTTTTGGTCTTCCATCGCGCGGGCAAGGTGGCGCTGGGTAACGTGAGAAATTTCGTGCGCCATCACCGATGCCAGCTCGCTCTCGGTATCGGAATAGCGGAAAAGGGCCGAGTGCAGCACAACGTTACCGCCGAAGAAAGCGAAGGCGTTAATTTGATCGTTATTTATCAGATAAAAGTGGAACGGAGTACGCACTGAATTGGCGTGCGAGACCAGGCGCATGCCCAGACCATTAATATACTGCACCAGAAGCGGGTCATTGATTAACGGCGCACTGCCGCGCAGCTGGCGTACATAGTAATCTCCCATCTGCATTTCCTGGCCGATGGAGAGCGTGCTTCCTGCGGAGGTGCCCATGTCCGGCAGGGTATCTGCGGTATCGGCAAAAGCAGGTAATATTGAACCCAGCGTCAGCGACGCTATAACGGTTGCCACCAGCGTTTTCTTCAACTGCCTGAACATAACCTCTGTCCTGTAATGTAGGTGTGCCAGTTTGACCGATTGTGCGGCGTAATGTTCCCTGACCGCAAGCAAGTTCAGCGAGTTTAGCCGTCGTTAGCGGCGTTGCAAATATCATATTCACCCGGTCATTAATGTTTGTGGTTTTAACCATAAAAAGCGAAGTCTTTTTTGTGACATTTCGATACAATTCCCGAGATTGTTACAGCTTTGCTCTTCAGGGAAGGGTTTTATGCTTCAGATGTTAATGCAGTGGTACCGTCGTCGGTTCAGCGATCCGGAGGCGATAGCGCTGCTGGTCATTTTGCTGGCCGGGTTTGGCATTATGTTTTTCTTCAGCGGCCTGCTGGCACCTCTACTGGTGTCTATTGTTCTGGCTTATCTGCTGGAGTGGCCCACGGTCAGACTGGAGCGTATCGGTTTTTCACGTACCTGGGCTACCTCGGTCGTTCTGATTCTGTTTGTTGGCATTCTGCTGTTGATGGCATTTGTGGTGATGCCGGTTGCCTGGCAGCAAGGCATTTATCTGATTCGCGATATGCCAGGGATGCTGAATAAACTTTCTGATTTTGCCGCGACGGTGCCGCGTCGTTATCCAGCCTTAATGGATGCCGGGATTATCGATGCCATGGCGGAGAATATGCGCGGGCGGATGTTAACCGTTGGTGATTCGGTAGTGAAATATTCGCTTGCGTCGCTGGTCGGGCTGCTGACTCTGGCAGTTTATCTGGTATTGGTGCCGTTGATGGTTTTCTTTCTGCTGAAAGACAAAGAGCAGATGCTTAACGCCGTGCGCCGGGTGCTGCCGCGCAACCGCGGGCTGGCGGGGCAGGTGTGGAAAGAGATGAACCAGCAAATTACTAACTATATCCGCGGTAAGGTGCTGGAGATGATCGTCGTCGGCGTGGCGACGTGGATTGGCTTTATCCTGTTTGGTCTTAATTACTCCCTGCTGCTGGCGGTACTGGTCGGTTTCTCGGTATTAATCCCCTATATCGGCGCGTTTGTGGTCACCATTCCGGTGGTGGGCGTGGCGCTGTTCCAGTTTGGCGCTGGCACCGAGTTCTGGAGCCTGTTTGCGGTGTATCTGATTATTCAGGGGCTCGATGGAAACCTGCTGGTACCGGTGTTGTTTTCGGAGGCTGTTAACCTGCACCCGCTGGTGATTATTCTGTCGGTGGTGATTTTCGGCGGCCTGTGGGGATTCTGGGGCGTGTTCTTTGCTATCCCGCTGGCGACGCTCATCAAAGCGGTGGTCCATGCCTGGCCGGATGGCCTGATTGTGGAAGACGAGAGTTAGCGCGAAGCTGAAGGGAATGTCTTAAAAAGACGCCGGGGGATGTGAGAACGACCCGGCGTCTTGCGTTTGATTGAGCGTCAGGCGTTTTCTTTCAGCCAGTTCAGCACCACGTCGTGGTGATTGCTGGTTTTGAAATCATCAAACACATGTTCGATTTTGCCGTCGGCGTCGATGAGGAAGCTAATACGGTGAATACCGTCGTAGGTTTTCCCCATAAATGTTTTTTCACCCCAGATACCAAACTGCTCGCATACCTGATGATCTTCATCAGACAGCAAGGTGAAGTTCAGCAACTCTTTTTCGGCGAAGCGGGAGAGTTTTTCTGGTTTATCCGTACTGATTCCCAGTACTTCAACGCCTGCTTTTTTCAGGTCGTCCATGTTATCGCGTAAACCGCACGCTTGTACGGTGCAGCCCGGGGTCATGGCTTTCGGATAAAAATAAACCAGAACACGCTGTCCCTGGAAGTCGGTCAAATTTACTTCCTCGCCGTCCTGGTCCGGTAAGCTAAATTTCGGTGCAATATCACCGGCTTTCAGTGGGTTCATTACTCAAACTCCATCCTGTTCATCATGCTGTGAATAATTAACGATGTTAATACTGCCTTGTGCATTCAGTTCTGTACATAGGGCTTTGAACGCTTGTTCGATATTTGATGCATTTTGCGTAGTCGGGCTGTGGGCGGTGATTTGGATAAAAAGCTGTGCTGAATCGTCGTTTGTTCCCGGCTGGGTGCGGGAAACCAGCTCGGCGATGTTCATTTTCCACGTGTCGCACAGGGCAGTAAATCGCTCAATAATATGCGGCGAATCCGGCACCTCAACCTGAACCCAGACGGTATTCTGCATCACCTGAGGGGGCCTTGCGGTCGTACGCTTCATCACGATAAGCAGATCCAGCTCGGCGCCTTTCAGCGGCAGAGTTGATTCAATCAGGTTAATTGCATTCCACGTACCGGAAAGCAGCATGATAAACGTAAACTCATCACCAAGCATGGCCAGCCGACTGTCTTCGATATTACAGCCGCAGCTGCTGACGTGACGAGTGATCGTATTCACGATGCCTGGGCGGTCAGCACCCAACGCGGTAATAACCAGATAGTGTTGTAATGAGGCTGTCAAACCTGTTCTTCCTTTAAAAAGGTGAGGTAACGTTAGGAAAGCATAAAAAAAACCGGCATACAACATCCCTGATGGCATCGGGTCTCTTGCTTTTATTGCGGCACCAAACGTAACATTGAGAATCTTGTCCCACTTATGCTCTGAGGATGGCCCATGTTTACGGGAAGTATTGTAGCGCTTGTCACGCCAATGGATGAAAACGGCAACGTCTGCCGGTCAAGCCTGAAAAAACTGATTGATTACCATGTCGCCAACGGAACCTCGGCGATCGTTTCGGTAGGTACTACCGGAGAGTCCGCAACATTGAGCCATGAAGAGCATGGTGACGTGGTTATGCAGACGCTGGAACTGGCCGACGGGCGTATCCCGGTCATTGCTGGTACTGGTGCTAATGCAACCGCAGAGGCAATTAGCCTGACCAAGCGGTTTAACGATAGCGGCGTGGTGGGTTGCCTGACGGTAACACCGTATTACAACCGTCCGACGCAAGAAGGGCTGTTCCAACACTTTAAAGCTATCGCAGAACATACTGACCTGCCGCAAATTCTGTATAATGTGCCGTCCCGTACCGGTTGCGATATGCTCCCTGAAACCGTCGGCCGTCTGGCGGAAATCAAAAATATTATCGGTATTAAGGAAGCTACAGGGAACTTAAGCCGCGTTCATCAGATCAAAGAGCTGGTTTCAGATGACTTTATTCTGCTGAGCGGCGATGACGCGACCGGAATGGACTTTATGCAGCTTGGCGGTCATGGCGTGATCTCCGTAACAACAAACGTTGCGGCGCGCGAAATGGCCGAGATGTGCCGACTGGCGCTAGCAGGTCAATTTGCCGAAGCTCGTGCGATTAACCAGCGTCTGATGCCATTGCATACCAAATTATTTGTCGAACCCAACCCTATCCCGGTCAAATGGGCCTGTAAGGCGTTGGGTCTTGTGGCGACCGATACGCTACGCCTGCCGATGACCCCGATTACCGAAAACGGTACCAAGGTCGTGACCGCAGCGCTGAAGCATGCCGGTTTGCTGTAAAGTTTAGGGAGATTTGATGGCTTACTCAGTACAGAAGTCGCGCCTGGCGAAGGTTGCGGGTGTTTCGCTGGTTCTACTCCTCGCGGCCTGTAGTTCTGACTCGCGCTATAAGCGTCAGGTGAGCGGCGACGAGGCCTATTTGCAGGCTACGCCGCTTAGTGAACTTCACGCGCCAGCAGGGATGATCCTGCCGGTTCAGGTGGGTGATTATAATATTCCGGTTGCGACCAGCACCGGCAACACAGGTAAAGGCCTGGACATTCGTCCACCGGCTCAGCCTCTGGCGCTGGTCAGCGGCGCGCGCACTCAGTTCAATGGTGATACCGCGACGTTGATGGTGGAAAATGGCCGCAGCGGTTCGCTGTGGGCGCAGGTGGCAAGCATCGTGCAGTCGAAAAACTACACTATCGCGAAACGCGATGATGCCAGCCAGACGCTGAATACCGACTGGGTCGAATGGAATCGCCTCGATGAAGACCAGCAGTACCGTGGTCGCTATCAAATCTCAGTTAAACAGCAGGGCTATCAGCAGGCGGTGGTTGTGAAGCTGGTGAATCTGGAGCAGGCGGGTAAACCGGTTGCCGATCCGGCTTCGCTGCAGCGCTACAGTACCGCTATGCTGAACGTCATTTCCGAAGGCTTGGATCTGAACGCGACCACTGCGCAGAACGCCGCGCAGAAAAATGCCGGTGCAACCTTCGACGTGCAGAGCGGTGCCGATGATACCGGCCTGCCGATGCTGGTCGTTCGCGCACCGTTTAACCTGGTGTGGCAACGCCTGCCGGGCGCGCTGGAAAAAGTGGGCATGAAGGTAACCGATAGCTCCCGTTCTCAGGGCAGCTTCTCTGTGACCTACAAACCGCTATCCGACAGCGGCTGGACCGATCTGGGCGCGCGTGACCCGCAGCTGGTATCCGGTGATTATAAACTGCAGGTCGGAGACCTCGATAACCGCAGCAGTCTGCAGTTTATCGACCCGAAAGGTCATACTCTGACGCAGTCGCAAAATGATGCCCTGGTTGCCGTATTCCAGGCCGCATTAAGTAAGTAATAAACAGGGCTGGAGCAATCCGGCCCTTTTTAATGTATAGTGACGCAAACGTGTGCGTCAGCAAAAAAGCACAAATTTTTATCGTTAATCATCACTGGAGTGACAAAGATGCAAAAGCTAGCTGAGTTGTATCGTGGTAAAGCGAAGACCGTTTACAGCACCGAAAACCCGGATCTGCTGGTACTCGAATTCCGTAACGATACGTCAGCAGGTGACGGTGCTCGCATTGAGCAGTTCGATCGTAAAGGCATGGTGAACAACAAGTTCAACCATTTCATTATGAGCAAACTGGCGGAAGCGGGTATCCCAACCCAGATGGAAGCTCTGTTGTCCGATACCGAGTGTCTGGTGAAAAAACTGGATATGGTGCCGGTGGAGTGTGTTGTGCGTAACCGCGCTGCCGGTTCGCTGGTGAAACGCTTAGGGATCGAAGAAGGCATCGAGCTGAACCCGCCGCTGTTTGACCTGTTCCTGAAAAACGACGCCATGCATGATCCTATGGTCAATGAATCCTACTGCGAAACTTTTGGCTGGGTGAGCAAAGAGAACCTGGCGCGCATGCAGGAACTGACCTACAAAGCTAACGACGTGCTGAAAAAGCTGTTCGACGATGCCGGTCTGATCCTGGTGGACTTCAAGCTGGAGTTCGGTCTGTTCAAAGGTGAAGTGGTGCTGGGTGATGAATTCTCACCGGATGGTAGCCGCCTGTGGGACAAAAAGACCATGGATAAAATGGATAAAGACCGCTTCCGTCAGAGCCTCGGCGGCCTGATTGAAGCCTACGAAGAAGTGGCTCATCGCCTGGGCGTTAAGCTCGACTAATCTCCCGACGCCAGAGGAAGACCCCTTCTTCTGGCGCTCTTCTTGCTGTTTCCTGTGGTAATCCTCCGCTGAACCGCCTACGATCTCATACATTGGTTAATATGATGAATTGAGGTGCTTATGCGCTGGCAAGGACGTCGCGAAAGCGACAATGTTGAAGATCGTCGTGGTCAATCTGGTTCGCCGATGGGCGGAGGTGGCGGTTTTCGTCTCCCCAGCGGGAAAGGCGGTATCGTGTTGCTGATTATTATCCTGGTGGCGGGATATTACGGCGTAGATTTAACCGGCATGCTGACCGGCGAGCCGGTCACCCAGCAGCAAACCACCACGCAGCGTTCCATTAGTCCACAGGATGATGAAGCCGCGAAGTTTACTAAAGTCGTCCTCGCGGATACGGAAGACACCTGGGGCGCGATTTTCAAAGAGATGGGCCGTCAGTATCCGCAGCCAAAGCTGGTGATGTATCGTGGCGCGACGCGCACCGCCTGCGGCACCGGCCAGTCGGTGATGGGGCCTTTTTATTGCCCTGCGGACAGCACGGTGTATATCGACCTGTCATTCTACGATGAGATGAAAACCAAGCTCGGCGCGGGCGGCGACTTTGCTCAGGGCTACGTTATCGCCCATGAGGTGGGCCATCACGTACAAAAACTACTGGGTATTGAAGCGAAAGTGCGCCAACTGCAGCAAAATGCTTCACAGGCGGAAGCGAATCGCCTGTCGGTGAAAATGGAGCTACAGGCGGACTGCTTTGCGGGCGTGTGGGGCTACAATATGCAGAAACAGGACGTGATGGAGACCGGTGATCTGCAGGAGGCGTTGAACGCCGCCGAGGCGATTGGCGACGATCGTTTGCAGCAGCAGAGCCAGGGGCGCGTGGTGCCGGACAGCTTTACTCACGGGACGTCGCAGCAGCGCTACACCTGGTTTAAACGCGGTTTTGACAGCGGCGACCCGGCGCAGTGCAATACCTTCGGCAAAGCGCTGTAATTGCTGTCTGTTATGGATGAACTGCTTCACCTGACGGCGCAAATGGCGCATGAGGGCATTCGCCGCCTGCTGGTACTTAGCGGCGATGATACCTGGAGCCTGCGCCAGGCGCAAATCTTGCGTACCGCGCTATCCGGAGACGGTCTGTGGGTTGGCCCGCAGCCGATGCCGGAGCCGTACGTCTCTTCTGTTGCACTAAAATCATTGCTGGGACGCGAATTTCAGCACGCCTTTTTCGATGCTCGCGAAGGGTTTGATGTAGCGGCATTTGCCGCGTTAGCCGGTACGCTGCGCGCGGGAAGCTGGCTGGTATTGCTCACTCCAGACTTTGCGCAATGGCCGACTCAACCTGATGCGGATTCACTGCGCTGGAGTGATAGCTCCGAACCGGTCCCTACGCCTAATTTTGTTTACCGTTTTTGCCAGCAGATCGTGACGGAAAAAGAGTCAATACTCTGGCGTCAGGGTAATGAACTCGCCGTGCCTGATTTTCCTGTGCGTACGCAATGGCATCCCGCCGACGGTCATCCGCAGGCGGAGCAGGCCGCCGTTCTTGCCGAACTGGCTGACTTCCCTCCCGGTATTGCCGCGCTGACCGCCGAACGCGGACGAGGAAAGTCGGCTCTTGCAGGGATGTTGATTCGCCAGATAGCGGGAGACGCTGTCGTCACGGCACCCGCGCGCGCAGCCACAGATGTGATGACGGCTTTTGCAGGTGAAGGCTTTCGCTTTATGGCCCCCGATGCGTTACTGGCGTCAGAGTGTGAGGCTTCATGGCTGATTGTTGACGAGGCCGCCGCAATCCCTGGGCCGCTGTTGCGCCAGCTTATCGCTCGTTTCCCGAGGACGCTGCTGACCACCACCGTGCAGGGCTACGAAGGTACCGGGCGCGGCTTTCTGCTTAAATTTTGCGCCAGCTTTTCACATTTACGCCAGTTTAGTTTGACGACGCCCATCCGCTGGGCGGCCGGCTGTCCGTTGGAGGCGGCCATTGCTAAGTTGCTGCTGTTTAGCGACGAGACCTTCCAGCACGCGCCCGCTGGTGATGTGGTGCTGGAAGAGATCAGCCAGGCTAGCTGGCAGCAGCAGCCTGCTTTACTGGAGGCGATGTATCAACTGCTCTCGGGGGCGCACTATCGCACTTCGCCGCTGGATCTCCGGCGCATGATGGATGCGCCGGGGCAGCATTTTACCTGCGCCCGCAGCGGTGAGCGCATCGCCGGCGCGCTGTGGCTGGTGGAAGAGGGCGGTCTTGAGCCGTCGCTTAGCCAGGCGGTATGGGCTGGCTATCGCCGCCCGCGCGGCAATCTGGTTGCACAGTCGCTGGCGGCGCACGGCGGTAGCCCGCTGGCGGCGACGCTCATGGGGCTGCGTATCAGTCGTATTGCCGTGCACCCGGCTCGCCAGCGTGAAGGATTGGGGCGACGGTTGGTCGCCGGTGCGGCGGTCCAGGCATCGGGGCGGGATTACCTTTCTGTCAGTTTTGGCTATACGCCTGAGCTGTGGCGATTCTGGCAACGCTGCGGTTTTACGCTGGTGCGGCTGGGAACCCACCGGGAAGCCAGCAGCGGCTGTTATAGCGCAATGGCGCTCTATCCCATCAGCGCCGCTGGTCGGTATCTGGCTCAACAGGAAGCTCAACGGTTACTTCGCGACGAGCGCTGGCTGCGCCACTGGCGAGATGAACCTTCGCTGCTGACTACGCCGGAAGAAGCGACTATCTTTACTGAAGAGGACTGGCTGGAGGCCGCGGGTTTTGCATTTGCTCATCGCCCGCTGCTGACGGCTGTTGGCTGCCTGAATCGCCTGCTCATTCAGGTGGATTTACCGCTTTCGGCGCTGCGCGCGCGTCTGCAGCAGGAGGATGAGGTAGAGCTTTGCCGCGCGTTACGGCTGTCCGGGCGAAAAGCGCTGCTGGCCAGGCTACGCGATGAGGCGGCGCAGGCGTTATCAAGCCTGGACGCAACCCGCACCAGGGATCTACGTCAACAGGTCGAAATGCTGCAATTTTTTTAACTAACTCCTTCAGTTAATTGGCATGGTCATATTTCGCCTGCGGCGTAAACTTCCTTGCAGACATTAAGGAGACAGCCATGAAACACGACCATTTTGTTGTTCAAAGCCCCGCGACCCCTGCACAGCAACTGCTGCTGCTGTTTCATGGCGTCGGCGATAACCCGGTTGCCATGGGACAAATCGGCAGCTGGTTTGCGCCGCTCTTCCCGGATGCGCTGATCGTCAGTATCGGTGGCGTAGAGCCGTGCGGCCCGCCTCCTGGACGCCAGTGGTTCTCCGTGCAGGGCGTCACTGAAGAGAACCGCCAGCAGCGTGTAGACGCCATTATGCCAACCTTTATCGAGACCGTTCGCTACTGGCAGCAGCAAAGCGGCGTCGGCCCGCAGGCAACAGCGCTAATTGGCTTCTCGCAAGGGGCGATAATGTCGCTGGAGAGCATTAAAGCTGAGCCGGGTCTGGCATCGCGAGTGATCGCCTTTAACGGCCGCTATGCGACGTTGCCGGAAGCGGCGACGACGGCGACGACCATCCACCTGATTCACGGCGGTGAAGATCGCGTTATCGATCTGGCATGGGCGGTAGCCGGGCAAGAAGCGCTTCAGCAGGCAGGCGGTGATGTAACGCTGGATATTGTTGAGGACCTGGGACACGCCATTGACGATCGCAGCATGCAGTTTGCGCTCGATCATCTGCGTTTTACCGTACCGAAGCACTATTTTGACGAAGCGCTCAGCGGCAGTACGCCAAAAGACAGCGACATTATCGAGCTGCTGTAAATAAAAAACCCGGAGGCGATGCTGCGCATCTGTCCGGGCTACAAAAGTGCACCCTGTGCGGGCCCGTAGTTCGGGCAAGGTGCTTACTTTTTCTTCGACTGGTCGTTCTTCGGCCAGTCATCATCATCGTCCCACTTATCGTTGAAGTCGCGATGCGGCGGAAGATCCGGCTTATTGTTGAGAAATTTTTTATGGTCAACGCGGGTAAGATCCTTAATCACGTTGATCATGACGCCCACTAAAAATACCAACACCAGGATCCACCAGTATTTCGATAGCCAATCCATGCGCTCTACCTCTTATCTATTGATGCCGTCAGGCGACCAGTTGTTCCATGATGCGTTGGTACATCCGCGCCAGCAGCTGGAGGTCGGCAGCATTCACACACTCATTTATTTTATGGATGGTGGCATTCACGGGCCCCAGCTCAACCACCTGCGCGCCCATACGTGCGATAAAACGCCCATCGGAAGTGCCGCCGTTAGTCAGCAACTGCGGTTTTATTTCATTATAGTGCTCAATGGCGTTTACTACCGCATCAACCAGCTTACCGCGGCTGGTCAGGAACGGCTGGCCTGAGAGCCACCAGTCAACGCTATAGCGTAGTTCGTACTTATTCAGCAGCGCCGCGACGCGTGCTTTGATCATTTCGTCGGTCAGCTCGGTGCTAAAGCGGAAGTTGAACTGCACGAACATATCGCCGGGAATAACGTTGTTGCTGCCGGTTCCGGACTGCACGTTGGCGATTTGCATACTGGTCGGCGGGAAGAATTCGTTGCCTTTATCCCACTCGATATTCACCAGCTCCGCCAGCATCGGCGCAGCGCGGTGTACCGGGTTATCGGCGAGATGCGGATAGGCAACGTGCCCCTGTACGCCGTGAATGGTCAGGTTGCAGGTCAGAGAGCCGCGGCGGCCATTTTTGACAACATCGCCCACGACCTCGGTGCTGGACGGTTCGCCCACCAGGCAGTAATCCAGGCGCTCGTTGCGCGCCATCAGCGCTTCAACAACCTTAACGGTGCCGTTTTTGGCGCTGGCCTCTTCATCAGAGGTTATCAGGAATGCCAGGCGGCCTTTATGATCTGGATACTGGGCGACAAAGCGTTCGGCGGCAACCACCATCGCGGCCAGAGAACCTTTCATATCCGCCGCGCCGCGGCCAAACAGCATACCGTCGCGAATCGTGGGTTCGAACGGCGGATTAATCCAGCGGTCGGCATCACCTGAAGGGACGACATCGGTATGACCGGCGAAGGCCAGCGTTTCTCCGCGCCCGCGCCAGGCCCAGAAGTTTTGGGTATCCCCGAAATCCATCGGTTCAACGGTAAAGCCAATCGCACGTAGGCGTTCAACCATTAACGCCTGACATCCCGCATCATCGGGGCTGAGGGAAGGGCGGCGAATAAGCTGCTGAGCCAGCTCAATGACCGGGCAAGACATAGACTACACCTCGTTAAACTGCTGATAACTTGATTCACTGAAACCCAGCAGCATAGGCTGACCGGGCGCGCAGAGCAATGGGCGTTTAATGATTGCCGGCATTTCCAGCATCAGTTTCGCCGCGGCGTCGGCGTTGTTGATACCGGCACGGACCGTTTCATCCAGCTTGCGCCAGGTGGTGCCCCGGGTGTTGAGCAGCGCTTCCCAACCGAGTTCGTCGATAAAAGTGTCTAGTAATTCGCGGTCCAGACCATCGACGCGATAATCATGAAAACGATATTCTATCTGCTGGGCTTCCAGCCAGCGGCGGGCCTTTTTTATGGTGTCGCAGTTTTTTATCCCGTACATGGTGAGCATGATTAAACCTTTTCCATTGAATTAAACGTTTGACCAGGAATGTTCCGAATATATAAGTCGTTAATAAATAATACGTGAATTACGTTAATAAATATCAGTTTTTACCCGTAATATATATCAAACGTTACATATTGGTTGTTTTTTGTGCGCTCAATGGCGCGTGCCCTGGTGGGAAGCCGAGTGCGAGCAGACTGTGCACATGAACAAATGTTGCTAAATGTTGCTATTGGTCACATTAACCTGGCCAAAATCGGCTCATAGTACTTACGAATGAAAGGGGCCGTTGCGGAGGCGATAATTAAAGTCATCAGAGCGATAGCGTAAACCGTCTGTTAACCATCAATGAGTTTTCATAGAATCACCCATAATAATAAGAGAGGCTATTATGATTGAACATGAACTGGGGAACTGGAAAGATTTTATCGAAGGCATGCTTCGTAAATAAATTTCCGCAATAAGAGCATGGCGATTCCGCAGGCAGAATAATAATGCAGTTGAAGCGACCATATGAAAAAGGCGACACATCCGGTCGCCTTTTCTGTTATTTGGCCCCGATGAAAAACAGGGGCCATGCCTTTGTTACTGCGGTCGTTCCTTGAGCGGGAAGCGGCGGCGTACCAGCACGAAGAACAGCGGTACGAAGAAAATCGCCAGTACGGTGGCGGAGATCATCCCGCCCATCACTCCGGTACCCACGGCATGCTGACTTCCTGATCCCGCGCCGGTACTGGTGGCCATCGGCAGTACGCCGAAGATGAACGCCAGCGAGGTCATCAAAATTGGCCGCAGGCGCTGACGGCAGGCGGAGAGCGTGGCGGTCAGTAAGTCTTCACCTTTCTGATTCAGCTCATTGGCAAATTCGACGATAAGAATCGCGTTTTTCGCCGACAAGCCGATTACCGTCAGCAGACCGACCTGGAAGTAAACATCGTTTTCCAGCCCGCGCATCCAGGTCGCCAGCAGCGCGCCGATAACCCCCAGCGGCACCACCAGCATCACCGAGAACGGCACCGACCAGCTTTCGTACAGCGCTGCCAGACACAGGAACACCACCAGCAGTGAAATAGCGTACAGCGCCGGAGCCTGCGCCCCGGAGAGGCGTTCCTGATAGGACATCGCTGTCCACTCAAGACCAAAGCCGTTTGGCAACTGCTGAGCCAGTTCCTCCATAATCGTCATAGCGGTACCGGTACTCACGCCCGGCGCGGCTTCACCAACGATTTCTACCGCCGAGTAGCCGTTGTAGCGTTCCAGACGCGGTGAGCCGGTCTCCCAGCGTGAGGTGGCGAAGGCGGAGAAGGGCACCATCGTGCCGTTGTTGTTGCGTACATACCACAAATTGATATCGTCCGGCAGCATACGATACGGCGCGGCCGCCTGAACGTAGACCTTCTTCACGCGTCCCCGGTCCATAAAATCATTGACGTAGCTTGAGCCCCACGCCGTTTGCAGCGTGTCATTGATATCGTCAATGGAGACCCCTAACGCCTGCGCTTTACGCTGATCGATATCAACTTGCAGCTGTGGGCTATCGTCGAGGCCGTTATGGCGGACGCGAGTCAGCTGGTTATTTTTGGCAGCCAGTTCCAGCAGGGTATCGCGAGCGGCCATTAGCGCTTCGTGACCGTTGCCCGCGTGGTCTTCCAGTTCCATATCGAAACCGGCGGAACTGCCCAGGCCGCTGATAGCCGGTGGGCTGCTGGCAAAGACGCGAGCCTCTGTAATTTTGTTAAACGCTTTGGTGGCGCGTTCGATAATGGCGAAAGATGAGCCAGTGGTGGGATCGCGCTGGTCCCAGTCCTTCAGGCGTACGAACATGCGCGCCACGTTCTGGCCGTTGCCGCCGGGGCCGGAGCCGATAGTTGCGAACACCGATTCGACGTTTTCTTTCTCATTTTTCAGGAAGTAATCTTCTGCTTGCTGCACTACTTTCAGGGTTTGCTGTTGGGTTGCCCCGCTTGGCAACTGCACCGAGGTGGTAAACATGCCGCGGTCTTCCAGCGGCAGGAACGACGTTGGCAGATGCAGGAACAGAAACACCATCCCCCCCAGCAGCAGGACGTAGATCATTATCCAGCGCAGCGAACGATGAAGAATTTTGCCGACGGCAGTTTCGTAGCGGCTGGCGTTGCGGTTGAACATGCGGTTAAACCAGCCGAAGAAGCCCCGCTGTCCGTGGGTTTCACCTTTATGAATCGGTTTTAATAGCGTGGCGCACAGCGCCGGGGTCAGGATCATCGCAACCAGAACAGACAGTACCATCGCCGAGACAATGGTGATCGAGAACTGGCGATAGATAGCGCCGGTGGTGCCGCCGAAAAAGGCCATCGGCACAAATACTGCCGAAAGCACCATGGCGATACCGACCAGTGCGCCCTGAATCTGCCCCATCGATTTACGCGTTGCTTCGCGCGGCGAGAGGCCCTCCTCGCTCATGATACGCTCGACGTTTTCCACCACCACAATGGCATCATCCACCAGCAGGCCAATCGCCAGCACCACGGCAAACATGGTTAAGGTGTTAATACTGTAGCCGCAGGCGAAGAGGACGGCGAAGGTCCCCATCAGCACCACCGGTACGGCTATCGTCGGGATAAGCGTCGCGCGGAAGTTTTGCAGGAACAGATACATCACGAGGAAGACCAGCGCGATGGCTTCAAGCAGCGTTTTCACCACGTCGGTAATCGATGCTTTAACGAAAGAGGTGGTTTCGTAAGCAACTTTGTATTCCAGACCGTGCGGGAAGTATTGCGATAGTTCGTTCAGACGGCTGATGACACGTTCGGCGGTCGCCATTTCGTTAGCGCCGGATGCCAGTTTTATCCCCAGACCGGAAGCGGCCTGACGGTTGTAGCGGCTAAGATAATCGTATTTTTCCGCCCCCATTTCGACGGTGGCGACGTCGCCGAGGGTGACTTCTGAACCATCCTGGTTAACCCGCAGGGTGATATCGCGAAACTGCTCCGGGGTTTGTAGTAACGATTGTGAATTAATCGTGGCGTTAAGCGCCTGCTTATCTATCGACGGCGTGCCGCCTAACTGGCCGACGGCGATCTGCGCGTTCTGCGAGGAAATGGCATCGGTGACGTCTTTTGCCGTCATCTGAAAACTGTTGAGTTTGGCCGGGTCGAGCCAGATGCGCATTGAGTACTGAGAACCGTAGGCGTCAATGTCGCCTACGCCGTTCACCCGGCTTAGCGGGTCCTGAATATTACTGGCGACGTAGTCGGCGATATCCTGTTTATCCATGCTGCCGTCGGTAGAGACGAAGGCGATGGTCAGGATGTTGGTATCCCCGGTTTTGCGTACCGTGACGCCCTGGTTTTGTACAGCCTGCGGGAGTTTGCGCATTGCCGATTGCAGCTGGTTTTGTACCTGCTGGACGGCTTCATCCGGGTCGGTGCCGGCGGTAAAGCTCAGCGTTACGGTTGCCTGGCCGGTGCCGCTGCTTTGGGATGACATATACATCAGGTTGTCGAGGCCGGTCATATTCTGCTCGATAACCTGAGTCACAGTATTTTCCAGCGTCTGTGCTGAAGCGCCTGGGTAGTTCGCCGTGACCCGCACGTTAGGGGGGGCTAGTTCGGGATACTGCTCAACGGGAAGCGACAAGATTGCGAGCGTACCGGTCAGGCATAAAAGGATTGCCAGAACCCACGCAAAAATGGGGCGATCGATAAAAAAATTCGCCATCAGAATTAGGACCTCATTTTGCACATTTTTTTGTTATTGCACAGCCTGTGACACTCTAGCGGCAAGCCCTCAGGCAATCGTGGAGAAATTAAGGAGATAGTGTAATTTATCATGTGCCTTTTATGGCAGCGTAAAGAACTGTCCTGCTATCTCTACCGATATTTATTTCTCTTCCGCGCCTCGCCGCGGCCACTCGAATGCAACCAATTATTACTTAGCTAAATAAAACGTAATTTCATTTAAGTCAAAAAAATTGATCCAACTCGGGTTATCACCAAAAAATCGCTAACCTGGGCAAATGTACATTGTTCCGGCACCACCTTGTCGGGTAATAGATAAGCATGCGAATTGAGGGGTTATTCACCAATAAGACTGAAGGATGTCATGAACCACTTTATTTTAAGCGATAGTCATAAGTGCATCGGATGCAAGGCTTGTGAAGTTGCCTGCGTCATGGCGCACAACGATGAGCAGCATGTATTGACCCCGCAGCGTTTTCTGCCGCGCATTACGGTTATCAAAAGCGAGCAAAAACGTAACGCAGTAACATGTCACCATTGTGAAGGGGCGCCCTGCGCCCGCAGTTGTCCAAATGGCGCAATCAGCCAGCTTAACGGCAGCGTCCAGGTTAATCAGGAGAAATGCATCGGCTGTAAATCCTGTATGGTTGCCTGCCCGTTTGGCGTGATGCAAATTGTTCTGACGCCAGTACAGGAGGGAAGAGTCAAAGCGACGGCGCATAAATGTGATTTGTGCGATGGTCGCGAAGAGGGGCCAGCCTGCGTGCAAAACTGTCCGGCGGAGGCGCTACAGCTGGCGACGGACAACACGTTGTTGAATCTGGCGAAACAGCGGCGTCAACGCGCGGCGCGTCTGGGTCACTCCAGCGCGGTGATATCGTCCTGTACCGCCGGGAAAGTCGCTCAGATGGAGGCGACGCCACCGCGTGGTGAACCGGATAAGCTCTCCGCCGAGGCGCGTAAGGCCAATTTTGCTGAGATTTATCTGCCGTTCAGCGCTGGGCAGGCCAACCGAGAGGCGGAACGCTGCCTTAAGTGCGGCGATCACAGCATTTGTGAGTGGACCTGCCCGCTGCATAACCATATTCCGCAATGGATTGAGCGCGTAAAAGAGGGGGATATTTCCGCTGCCGTAGAGCTTTCTCACCAGACCAACTGCCTGCCGGAAATTACCGGCCGCGTCTGCCCGCAGGATCGCCTGTGCGAAGGGGCCTGTACGATACGCGATGAGCACGGTTCGGTGACGATCGGCAACATTGAACGCTATATCTCTGACCAGGCGCTGGCCAACGGCTGGCGGCCGGACCTTTCGCAGGTGGTTGAAAGCGGCAAACGGGTCGCGATTATCGGTGCCGGTCCCGCCGGGCTTGCCTGCGCTGACCGGCTGGTGCGCAACGGCGTGAGCCCGGTGGTGTTTGACCGCCATCCGGAAATCGGCGGTTTGCTGACCTTCGGTATCCCGGCCTTCAAGCTGGATAAATCACTCCTTGCCCGGCGACGTGAAATCTTCACCCAGATGGGGGTGCGTTTTGAGCTTAACTGTGAGATTGGCAAGGATATCCCGCTGACCACGCTGCTTGATGACTACGATGCGGTGTTTATTGGTGCCGGAACCTATCGCTCGATGAAAGCGGATCTGCCGAACGAAGACGCGCCGGGCGTATACGACGCGCTGCCGTTCCTGATTGCCAACACCAAGCAGGTGATGGGGCTTCTGGAGCTGCCGGAAGAGCCTTACGTCAATACCGAAGGGCTGAACGTCGTGGTGCTCGGCGGCGGCGATACGGCGATGGATTGCGTGCGCACCGCGCTGCGACACGGCGCGAAGCAGGTCACCTGTGCCTATCGTCGCGATGAGGCCAATATGCCCGGCTCGAAGAAAGAGGTTAAAAACGCGCGTGAAGAGGGGGCATCGTTTGAGTTCAACGTCCAGCCGGTCACCCTGGAGCTGGATGACGAGGGGCACGTCAACGGCGTACGTTTCCTGCGGACCCAGCTTGGCGCGCCGGATGCTCAGGGGCGTCGCAGCCCGTCGCCGATTCCCGGTAGCGAGTTCGTGATGCCCGCTGATGCGGTGATTATGGCCTTTGGTTTCCATCCGCACGGCATGCCGTGGCTGGAGTCAGTCGGCGTTAAGCTCGATAGCCGCGGTCGGATCAAAGCTAATGTCGAAAGCCGCTATCGTTACCAGACCACCCATCGCAAGGTGTTTGCCGGCGGCGATGCGGTACGCGGTGCCGATCTGGTGGTGACCGCCATGGCGGAAGGCCGCCACGCGGCGCAGGGGATCATGGATTTCCTCGGCGTTAAATCGATTCCGCTCCACTAACGACAAAGCGGGTTCCGCAGCGTAGTATGGCAACGTCATTTCTCGCTGTGGGGCCCGTATGTCACTCAATATCAACGTTATCAAAGATAAAATCCTCTCCAAAAACTGGTTCGTGTTACGCAATATGACCTATGAGCTGACGCGCAGCGACGGCAGTGTTGTTCGCCATAAGCGCGAGGTCTACGATCGCGGCAACGGCGCCACTATCATGCTGTACAACCGCCGTAAGCAGAGCGTAGTGCTGGTACGCCAGTTCCGCGTCGCGACCTGGGTAAACGGCAACGAAGACGGAATGTTGATTGAGACCTGCGCCGGGCTGCTGGATAACGACGAGCCGGAAGCGTGCGTGCGCAAAGAGGCCATTGAGGAAACGGGCTTTGAAGTCGGCGAAGTGCGTAAACTGTTTGAGCTGTATATGTCCCCCGGCGGCGTCACCGAGCTGATTCACTTCTTTATTGCCGAATACAGCGACGCCCAGCGGGCCAACGATGGTGGCGGCGTTGATGATGAAGAGATTGAAGTGCTGGAACTGCCCTTCAACAAGGCGCTGGAGATGATGGCGAACGGGGAAATTCGCGATGGCAAAGCGGTGATCCTGCTGCAATATTTGCAAACGTCCGGGCTGATGGACGGGGATCTCTGATAAATCTGATTGAGTAAAACCTCTCCGCTGGTGAACATAGCCGCTGTTTATGGCGTTTTCATCGGGGTTGTGCCGCTCATGTTGTATCGGATTATTGGGTTTCTGTTTTTCGGTTTGCTGCCGACATCGCTGGTGTGGGCGGCGCCGGCGCAACAGCTCTTCAGCGACTGGCTGGTGACCTGCAATAATCAGAATTTCTGCGTGGCCCGTAATGTGGGGTTACACCACGGTCTGGTCATGACCCTCACCCGCAGCGCCGGGGCAGCGACTAACGCCAGCCTGCGCATTGAACTCGGCGGCGTGGGCAACCCGGTCGCCGCGCTGGCGCCGATTGCGCCGCGCCTTCAGCTCGACGGCAAACCTCTGGCCCTCGGCGACAAACACTGGCAGATTGCCGACAAACTCCTTAAAACCGACGATAGCGACACTATCGATGCCTTCCTGCATCAGGTACAGACAGCCAAGACCATCACACTTGAAAACGGCCTGCAGACACTCTCTTTACAGGGGCTGAAAGCCGCGCTGCTGTTTATCGATAACCGGCAAAAGCGAGTGGGTAGCGAAACCGCGTGGGTAGGGAAAGGGGAAGAGCCGCCGCTCAGCGTTCCGCCTGCTCCCGCACTGCGATCGGTGACAAAAATCGATATGGCGCAGTCGCCCCTTAGCCGCGATGAACTTAACGATCTGATGGATTACGGTAACGAGCGGATGAATAGCAGCGCCTGTTCGTTGGATCCGTTTCGCCGCGAGGTGCGAGTCGCTGCGCTCACTGACGATAAAGTTCTGCTGATGACCAGTTGCGAAGCGGGTGCCTACAACACGATTTGGCTGGCCTGGCTGGTTTCGCGCCAGCGACCGTACGTTGCTCATCCGGTGCGCCTCACGCTACCCTTTCAGCCGCCCGGCGAGGCCCCGCGTGAAGTTGAGCTGGTTAACGCCAGCTATGATGACCGACGACAGGAACTGGTGACGCTGGATAAAGGGCGCGCGTCCGGCGACTGCGGGACGCAAACGCGCTGGCGCTATGATGGCCAGCGGTTTAGCCTTGTGCGCTACGCCCAGCAGCCGCAGTGCGATAACTGGCAGGGGCCAGATGCCTGGCCCACTTTATGGGTTACCCGTTCTGTACCTCATCTCCCACGCTGACGATATGGTCAACGGTAAAGCCAAAGAACGGGAAGAGTTCATCTGCTGGAGCAGATTCGCCAAAGCCAGTCATGCCGACGACCTTGCCTTTTACGCCGACGTACTTGTACCAGTAGTCGGCGATTCCTGCCTCGACGGCGACGCGGGCGCTGACGTCAGAGGGAAGGACTGACTCCCGATACGCCTCGTCCTGTGCGTCAAATACATCAGTCGAAGGCAGGGAGACAACCCGCACGTTGACGCCTTTGGCGAGCAGCTTCTCCGCCGCCAGTACCGTTATCTCCACTTCCGAACCGGTGGCTATCAGGATCAGGTCCGGCTTGCCGCCAGCGTCCTTCAACACGTAGCCGCCGCGGGCGATATTCTGCACTTGTTCCGGTGTCCGCGCCATTTGCGTCAGATTTTGCCTTGAGAGGATCAGCGCTGTCGGGCCCGTGTTTCTGGCGATAGCTGCCTGCCATGCCACCGCCGTTTCTACCTGATCGCACGGCCGCCAGGTACTGAAGTTCGGCGTCAGGCGCAGGCTGGCAAGCTGCTCCACAGCCTGGTGGGTTGGACCGTCTTCCCCGAGACCGATGGAATCATGGGTATAGACCATGATTTGCCGTGCTTTCATCAGCGCCGCCATGCGTGCCGCGTTACGGGCATACTCGACAAACATCAGAAAAGTGGACGTGTAGGGGATAAAACCGCCGTGCAGCGCGATGCCGTTAGCGATGGCGGTCATGCCAAATTCACGCACGCCGTAGTGAATATAGTTTCCGGCGGGTTCTTCTTTAATCGACCGCGATCCGGACCAGATGGTCAGGTTACTTGGCGCGAGGTCCGCCGAACCGCCCAGCAGCTCCGGCAGTATCGGGCCGTAAGCGTTCAGAGCATTCTGCGATGCTTTGCGGCTGGCGATTTTTGCCGGTTCAGCCTGTAGCCTGGCGATATAGCTTTGCGTGGTTTCCGCCCAGTTTTCCGGGAGTTCGCCGCTCATTCTGCGGCTGAGCTCCGCCGCCAGCTCAGGATACTGTTGCTGATAATCGGCGAATTTTGCGTTCCACGCATGTTCGGCCTTTTCGCCGCGTGGTCGGGCGTCCCAGCCTTGATAAATTTCTTTCGGGATCTCAAACGGTGGAGACTTCCAGCCCAGTTTTTCGCGGGCTAAGGCGACCTCTTTTTCCCCCAGAGCCGCACCATGCGCTTCCTCTTTCCCGGCTTTATTTGGCGAGCCAAAACCAATCACCGTTCGGCAGATTATCAGCGATGGTTTGTCCTTCACGCTTTGAGCTTCCAGAATGGCTTGCTTCACGGCCTGCGGATCGTGACCGTCGATTTCATGCACGACGTGCCAGTGGTAGGCCTCGAAGCGTTTTGCCGTGTCATCGGTAAACCAGCCTTTAACTTCGCCGTCAATAGAGATGCCGTTGTGGTCATAGAAGCCGATGAGCTTTCCTAACCCAAGGGTACCCGCCAGCGAGCTGGCCTCGTGAGAAATACCTTCCATCAGACAGCCGTCGCCCATAAACACGTAAGTGAAGTGGTCAACAACATCATGTCCTGGACGATTGAACTGCGCGGCGAGCGTACGTTCGGCAATGGCCATTCCCACGGCGTTGGCCAACCCCTGTCCCAGTGGGCCGGTCGTGGTTTCAACGCCTGGCGTATAACCATGCTCCGGATGACCGGGAGTTTTTGAATGCAGCTGGCGAAAGCGCTTGAGCTCATCCATCGGCAGATCGTAACCGGTGAGGTGCAGCAGGCTGTAGAGCAGCATTGAAGCGTGACCGTTGGAGAGGATAAAGCGGTCGCGATCGTACCAGTGGGGGTTCTCAGGGTTGTGCTTAAGAAAATCGTTCCACAGCACCTCTGCGATATCAGCCATGCCCATCGGCGCGCCGGGGTGGCCGGAGTTGGCTTTCTGGACAGCATCCATACTCAGGGCGCGGATGGCGTTGGCAAGTTCTCTACGGGACATAATATGCTCCTGAAACAATACGTTGCATGAGTTTTTATTGGCTTAGGATAGAGAGGTTGATGAGTTGCATAACTAAAAAGCATAGCAGATGGGGCTATCATTGCTTCCGAATCTAAGTTACATAAACATTATAAATCGATAACAAATATAACTTTGTTTTGGCGAGAGTTTGGCGGTGTTCAAAGTTTATGAAGCCGTCAGGCGAGATACTAGGTGGCCCTTTAGGGTGAACACCAGGTACGCCATTACGTTTCACCCCCCTACGATCGATACGTGAAAGGAACGATAAAATGGATGAGCAGTTAAAACAAAGCGCCCTCGACTTCCATGAATTCCCCGTCCCCGGAAAAATCCAGGTTTCCCCGACGAAGCCCCTTGCGACCCAGCGCGATCTGGCGCTGGCCTACTCGCCGGGCGTCGCCGCACCCTGTCTGGAAATCGAGAAGGACCCGCTGGCAGCCTATAAATATACCGCTCGCGGCAACCTGGTTGCGGTGGTCTCCAACGGTACTGCGGTACTGGGGCTAGGCCATATCGGCGCTCTGGCCGGTAAGCCGGTTATGGAAGGGAAAGGCGTTCTGTTTAAAAAATTCGCTGGTATCGATGTGTTTGATATTGAAGTCGATGAACTGGACCCGGACAAATTTATCAACGTCGTCGCGGCGCTGGAGCCGACTTTCGGCGGTATCAACCTGGAGGATATTAAAGCGCCGGAGTGCTTCTACATTGAGCAGAAGCTGCGCGAGCGCATGAATATTCCGGTCTTCCATGACGATCAGCACGGTACGGCGATTATCAGTACGGCGGCGATTCTTAACGGTCTTCGGGTGGTGGAAAAAAACATCTCCGACGTACGGATGGTGGTTTCCGGCGCGGGCGCGGCGGCGATTGCCTGTATGAACCTGCTGGTGGCGCTGGGAATGCAGAAACACAACATTGTGGTCTGCGACTCGAAAGGGGTTATCTACAAAGGCCGCGAGCCGAACATGGCGGAAACCAAAGCGGCTTACGCGGTGGAAGACAGCGGCAAACGTACGCTGGATGACGTGATTGACGGGGCGGACATTTTCCTCGGCTGCTCGGGACCGAAAGTACTGACCCAGGAGATGGTGAAGAAAATGGCTCGCGCGCCAATGATTCTGGCGCTGGCTAACCCGGAGCCGGAAATTCTGCCGCCGCTGGCGAAAGAGGTGCGCTCCGACGCCATTATTTGCACCGGTCGCTCCGACTATCCAAACCAGGTTAACAACGTACTGTGCTTCCCGTTCATCTTTCGCGGGGCGCTGGACGTCGGCGCAACGGCGATTAATGAAGAGATGAAGCTGGCGGCGGTAAACGCGATTGCCGAGCTGGCTCATGCCGAACAGAGCGAAGTCGTCGCCTCCGCCTACGGCGATCAGGACCTGAGTTTCGGCGCGGAATATATCATTCCAAAACCGTTCGATCCGCGCTTGATCGTCAAGATTGCACCGGCGGTGGCGAAAGCGGCGATGGACTCCGGCGTAGCAACCCGCCCGATTGCCGATTTCGATGCCTACGTTGAGAAGCTGAGCGAGTTTGTCTATAAAACGAACCTGTTTATGAAGCCGATTTTCTCACAGGCGCGTAAAGAGCCGAAGCGGGTGGTGCTGGCGGAAGGTGAAGATACCCGTGTGCTGCACGCGACTCAGGAGCTAGTCTCTCTCGGGCTGGCGAAACCGATCCTGATCGGTCGCCCCGGCGTCATCGAAATGCGTATCCAGAAGCTGGGGCTGCAGATCAAAGCTGGCGTTGATTTTGAAATTGTGAATAACGAGTCCGATCCGCGCTTTAAAGAGTACTGGAACGAATATTACAATCTGATGAAGCGCCGCGGGATCACGCAGGAACAGGCACAGCGTGCGGTGATCAGCAACACCACGGTGATTGGGGCGATCATGGTGCAACGCGGCGAAGCCGATGCGATGATCTGCGGCACCATTGGTGATTATCACGAGCACTATGGCGTGATTCAGCCGTTGTTCGGCTATCGCGATGGGGTTCATGCGGCGGGGGCGATGAATGCGCTGCTGCTGCCAAGCGGCAACACTTTTATTGCTGATACCTACGTCAACCACGATCCGTCGCCGGAGCAGATTGCTGAAATCACCCTGATGGCGGCGGAGACCGTTCGTCGTTTCGGGATTGAACCACGGGTGGCGCTGCTATCGCACTCGAACTTTGGCTCTTCGGACTGTCCGTCTGCCAGCAAAATGCGCCAGGCGCTGGAGCTGGTGAAGGCGCAGGCGCCGGATTTGATGATCGATGGTGAGATGCACGGCGATGCCGCGCTGGTGGAAAGTATCCGTAACGACCGGATGCCGGATAGTCCGCTGAAAGGCTCGGCGAATATCCTGGTGATGCCGAATATGGAAGCGGCGCGTATTAGTTACAACTTACTGCGCGTCTCCAGCTCCGAAGGCGTTACCGTCGGGCCGGTACTGATGGGCGTGGCGAAGCCAGTGCATATTCTGACACCCATTGCTTCGGTAAGGCGTATCGTGAATATGGTGGCGCTGGCGGTTGTCGAAGCGCAAACTCAACCGCTGTAATATTCGTTTAATTAATTCAGGCGCGGGAAATCTTCCCGCGCTTTTTTATTTCTGCTCATAAGTGATCTACCTCACCTTTTAAATCAGCTTGCCGAATTTTGTTATTTACTCCAGCAAAAACTTGTCACGATTAGCTCAAGTTTTAGCGGAGCGGTGAGTCATGGATAAAGAACGCATCATTCAGGAGTTTGTACCCGGCAAGCAGGTTACGCTGGCGCATCTGATTGCGCACCCCGGTGCAGAGCTGGCGAAAAAGATCGGCGTTCCCGAATCCGGCGCTATCGGTATTATGACCTTAACCCCTGGAGAAACCGCCATGATCGCTGGTGATTTGGCGATGAAGGCCGCCGATGTGCATATCGGTTTTCTCGACCGGTTTAGCGGTGCGCTGGTGATTTATGGCTCGGTCGGGGCGGTCGAAGAGGCGCTAATCCAGACGGTTAGCGGGCTTGGTCGATTATTAAATTATACCCTCTGTGAGTTAACGAAAAGCTAATTAGAGGCGGCGATGAAACGTATTGCATTTGTCGGTACGGTGGGCGCGGGGAAAACAACGCTATTTAACGCGTTACAGGGGAATTATTCCCTCGCCAGGAAAACGCAGGCCGTGGAATTTAATGAACAGGGCGATATCGACACGCCAGGAGAATATTTCAGCCATCCACGGTGGTATCACGCCTTAATTACCACGCTGCAGGATGTTGATACGCTGATTTATGTCCATGCGGCTAATGACACAGAAAGTCGCTTGCCTGCCGGGTTATTGGATATTGGCGCGAATAAACGACATATCGCCGCGATTAGTAAAACGGACATGCCGGATGCCGACGTTGCTGCGGTACGGCAATTACTGCACGGGATGGGGTTTCAGGAGCCGATTTTTGAGCTCAACAGTCACGACCCGCAAAGCATAGCGCATCTGGTGAATTACTTGAGTGAGCTCAGCCAAAAGGAGGAAGGGGCAGGTGAAGAAACTAATCACAGCTAACGATATTCGTGCGGCCCACGCACGCGGCGAACAGGAAATATCGGTCGTTCTGCGCGCCAGTATCATCACCCCGGAAGCCCGCGAAGTCGCGGAGCTGCTGGGCGTATCCATCAAAGAATGCGATGAGTCTGCACCCGCTACGGCGGTGCCGGTTACAGAGGATAAAACCGAAAGCCAGCGCATTCGCGAAACCATTATCGCGCAGCTGCCGGAAGGGCAGTTTACCGAAAGCCTGGTCGCGCAGCTGATGGACAAAGTGATGAAGGAGAAGCAGTCGCTGTCGCTGGGTGAGATGCAGCCCAGCTTTAAGTCAGTCACCGGCAAAGGCGGGATAAAAGTGATTGATGGCGGCAGCGTGAAATTCGGCCGTTTCGACGGTGCTGAACCGCAATGCATTGGTCTGACGGATCTGGTTACCGAGCAGGACGGCAGCAGCATGGCCGCCGGGTTTATGCAGTGGGAAAACGCCTTTTTCCCATGGACGCTGAACTATGACGAAGTGGATATGGTGCTGGAGGGCGAACTGCACGTTCGTCATGAAGGTGAAACCATGATTGCCAAAGCCGGAGACGTGATGTTTATCCCAAAAGGTTCAAGCATTGAATTTGGCACCCCGTCGACCGTGCGCTTCCTGTACGTTGCCTGGCCTGCGAACTGGCAATCGCTATGAAAGATTTCATCACCGAAGCCTGGCTCAGGGCAAACCACACGCTCAGCGAAGGAGCAGAAATTCATCTGCCCGCTGATGCCCGCCTGACGCCATCGGCCCGTGAACTGCTGGAAAGCCGCCGTCTGCGTATCAAGTTTATCGACGAGCAGGGAAGCCTGTTTGTTGATGACGAAGAGCAGCAGCCGCAGCCGGTACACGGTTTGACCAGCAGCGACACGCATCCGCAGGCCTGCTGCGAGCTGTGTCGTCAGCCGGTGGTGAAAAAAACCGACACCCTGACCCATCTGACAGCAGACAAAATGGTCGCCAAAAGCGACCCGCGGCTGGGATTTCGCGCTGCGCTTGATAGCACCATTGCTCTGGCGGTGTGGCTGCAAATCGAACTGGCGGAACCGTGGCAGCCGTGGCTGGCGGATATTCGTTCGCGTCTGGGCAACATTATGCGCGCCGACGCCATGGATGAACCGCTGGCGGCGCAGTCCATCGTCGGCTTGAACGAAGATGAGCTGCACCGGCTTTCCCATCAGCCGCTGCGCTATCTCGACCACGATCATCTGGTGCCGGAAGCCAGCCACGGGCGGGATGCCGCGCTGCTGAATCTGCTACGCACCAAAGTCCGGGAAACGGAAACCGTCGCCGCGCAGGTCTTTATTACCCGCAGTTTTGAGGTATTGCGCCCGGACATCCTGCAGGCGCTGAACCGCCTCTCCAGCGCGGTCTACGTGATGATGATTTTAAGCGTGGTGCAGCATCCGCTTACCGTTAGCCAGATCCAACAACGTCTGGGAGGCGAACAATGATTATTGAACGCGCCCGTCAACTTGCTTTGCGTTCGCCCGCCAGGGTGGTCTTTCCGGATGCGCTGGACGAACGCGTTCTCAAAGCGGCCCACTATCTGCAGCAGCAGGGGCTGGCAAGACCGATTTTGATCGCCAGCCCCTTTGCTCTGCGCCAGTTTGCGCTCAGCCACCGCGTGCCGATGGACGGTATTCAGGTCATCGACCCGCACAGCAATCTGTCCATGCGCGAAGCGTTTGCCGAGCGCTGGCTGGCCCGTGCCGGAGAGAAAACGCCGTCGGATGCGCTGGAAAAACTCAATGACCCGCTGATGTTCGCCGCCGCGATGGTCAGCGCGGGTAAGGCCGATGTGTGCATTGCTGGCAATCTTTCGTCAACGGCGAACGTGCTGCGCGCCGGATTGCGGATTATTGGCCTACTGCCGGGCTGCAAAACGCTGTCGTCAATTTTCCTGATGCTGCCGCAGTACATCGGACCGGCATTAGGCTTCGCCGATTGCAGCGTGGTGCCGCAGCCGACGGCGGCGCAACTGGCGGATATCGCTATCGCCAGCGCCGACACCTGGCGAGCCATTACCGGCGAGGAGCCGCGAGTCGCGATGCTGTCTTTCTCAAGCAACGGCAGCGCCCGTCACCCCAATGTTGCCAACGTACAGCAGGCGACCGAGATCGTCCGCCAGCGTGCGCCGCAGCTGATGGTGGACGGCGAACTGCAGTTTGATGCCGCTTTCGTGCCGGACGTCGCCGCGCAAAAAGCGCCCGCCAGCCCGCTTGAAGGCAATGCGAACGTGATGGTCTTCCCATCGCTGGAGGCAGGCAACATCGGCTACAAAATCGCCCAGCGCCTGGGCGGCTATCGCGCCGTAGGTCCGTTGATTCAGGGACTTGCCGCACCGCTTCACGACCTCTCCCGAGGCTGTAGTGTGCAGGAAATTATCGAACTGGCGTTAGTGGCAGCCGTGCCGCGCCAGGCTGACGTAAGCCGCGAGAGCCGCTTACAAACATTGGTTGAATGAACGGTCCCGTTCTGGACCCCCTTTATTAAGAGGAAAACACAATGGAAGCATTAGGAATGATTGAAACCCGGGGCCTGGTTGCGCTTATTGAGGCTTCTGACGCAATGGTTAAAGCCGCACGCGTGAAGCTGGTTGGCGTGAAGCAGATCGGTGGCGGCCTGTGTACTGCCATGGTGCGTGGCGATGTGGCGGCGTGTAAAGCCGCGACGGATGCCGGTGCCGCAGCGGCGCAGCGCATTGGCGAGCTGGTCTCGGTACACGTTATTCCGCGTCCGCATGGCGATCTGGAAGAAGTGTTCCCGATCAGCTTTAAAGGCGACAGCAGCAACCTGTAACGACCCCATGTGACGTCACGCGCTGGCGTCACGTTCTCTCCTTTTTAAATGGCCCTCTGCGGAGGGCAGGGGAGGGTTTTACCTGAAATATGCCACGGAGGCGGATATGAAACTGGCAATCGTCACAGGACAAATTGTTTGTACCGTCCGCCATCAGGGACTGGCGCACGACAAATTGCTGATGGTGGAAATGATTAACGCCGACGGCAGGCCTGACGGGCAGTGCGCTGTCGCCATCGACAATATTGGCGCAGGACCTGGCGAATGGGTACTGCTGGTGAGCGGCAGTTCTGCCCGCCAGGCGCATGCACGTGAATCATCCCCCGTCGACCTGTGCGTGATTGGCATAGTCGATGAAGTGGTCGCCGATGGTCAGGTGATCTTCCACAAGTAGGACAGAAAATCATGAATCAACAGGATATTGAACAGGTCATCAAAGCGGTACTGCTGAAAATGAAAGACAGCAGCCAGCCGGCCAGCGCCGTTCATGAAATGGGCGTCTTTGCCTCTCTTGATGATGCCGTCGCGGCAGCAAAAGTAGCCCAGCGGGAGCTGAAAAGCGTGGCCATGCGCCAGCTTGCTATTCATGCCATTCGCGAGGCAGGTGAAAAACACGCCAGAGAATTAGCGGAGCTTGCCGTCACTGAAACCGGCATGGGACGCGTAGAAGATAAGTTTGCCAAAAACGTGGCGCAGGCGCGCGGTACGCCGGGCGTGGAGTGCCTCTCCCCGCAGGTGCTGACCGGCGATAACGGCCTGACGCTGATTGAAAATGCACCGTGGGGCGTGGTGGCCTCGGTGACGCCGTCAACCAACCCGGCGGCGACGGTGATTAATAACGCTATCAGCCTGATAGCCGCGGGCAACAGCGTGGTGTTTGCGCCGCATCCGGCGGCGAAAGGGGTTTCTCAGCGGGCGATTATGCTGCTCAACCATGCGGTGATTGCCGCAGGCGGCCCGGCGAACCTGCTGGTTACCGTGGCGAACCCGGATATCGAAACTGCCCAGCGGCTGTTTAAGTACCCCGGAATCGGCCTGCTGGTGGTGACCGGCGGCGAAGCGGTGGTGGATTCCGCGCGCAAACATACCAATAAACGCCTGATTGCCGCAGGTGCGGGTAACCCGCCGGTAGTGGTTGATGAGACCGCCGACCTGGCGCGCGCCGCGCAGTCCATCGTCAAAGGCGCGTCGTTTGATAACAACATCATCTGCGCCGACGAGAAGGTGCTGATCGTGGTTGATAGCGTCGCCGACGAACTGATGCGCCTGATGGAGGGCGAGCATGCGGTGAAACTAACCGCCGCCCAGGCCGAGCAGCTCCAGCCGGTGCTGCTGAAGAATATTGATGAGCGCGGCAAAGGCACTGTCAGCCGTGATTGGGTCGGCCGCGACGCGGGCAAGATTGCTGCGGCCATCGGCCTGAACGTCCCGGATCAAACGCGCCTGCTGTTTGTTGAAACCTCTGCCAACCATCCGTTCGCGGTGACCGAACTGATGATGCCGGTGCTTCCTGTCGTACGCGTTGCCAACGTTGAAGAAGCCATTGCGCTGGCGGTCCAGCTTGAGGGCGGCTGCCACCACACCGCGGCAATGCACTCGCGCAATATCGACAATATGAACCAGATGGCGAATGCCATTGATACCAGTATTTTCGTCAAAAACGGTCCGTGCATTGCTGGTCTCGGACTGGGCGGTGAAGGCTGGACCACCATGACCATCACCACGCCAACCGGGGAAGGGGTGACCAGCGCGCGCACCTTTGTTCGCCTGCGTCGCTGCGTGCTGGTGGATGCGTTTCGCATTGTATAAGGGATAACGCATGGCGCACGACGAACAACTTTGGCTCACCCCCAGACTGCAAAAAGCGGCTGCTTTGTGTAATCAGACGCCTGCCGCCAGTGAATCACCGCTGTGGCTGGGCGTGGATTTAGGCACCTGCGACGTGGTGTCGATGGTGGTCGACGGCAACGCGCAGCCGGTGGCGGTGTGCCTTGACTGGGCCGACGTCGTGCGTGATGGCATCGTCTGGGATTTCTTTGGCGCCGTCACCATCGTGCGTCGCCATCTTGATGCGCTCGAAAGGCAGCTTGGCTGCCGCTTTACCCACGCGGCGACCTCGTTTCCACCGGGCACCGATCCGCGCATTTCGATCAACGTGCTGGAGTCCGCCGGGCTGGAAGTTAGCCATGTGCTGGATGAGCCGACCGCGGTGGCGGATCTTTTACAGCTCGATAACGCCGGGGTGGTGGATATCGGCGGCGGCACCACCGGGATCGCCATCGTTAAGCAGGGAGAAGTGACTTACTCCGCCGATGAAGCGACCGGTGGTCATCATATCTCCCTGACGCTCGCCGGAAACCGCCGCATCCCGTTGGAAGAGGCGGAGCAGTACAAGCGCAGCAACGCCCAGGAGATCTGGCCGGTAGTGAAACCGGTGTACGAAAAAATGGCGGAAATCGTTGCTCACCATATTAAAGGGCAAGGAATTGCTGATTTATGGCTGGCGGGCGGCTCTTGTATGCAGCCGGGCGTGGACGCGCTATTTCGCAAGCGCTTCCCGGAACTACAGGTGCATTTGCCGCAGCACAGCCTGTTTATGACCCCGCTGGCGATAGCCAACAGCGGGAGAGAGAAAGCGGAGGGAATCTATGCAAGCTGAACTGCAGACGGCGCTCTTTCAGGCATTCGATACCCTGAATCTGCAACGGGTGAAAACCTTCAGCGTACCGCCGGTGACGCTGTGCGGCCTGGGCGCGCTCAGCGCCTGCGGGCAGGAAGCGCAAGCAAGGGGCGTAAGCCATCTGTTTGTGATGGTCGACAGCTTCCTGCATCAGGCGGGAATGACCGCCGGGCTTGAGCGCAGCCTGGCGATGAAAGGCGTGGCGATGACGGTCTGGCCGTGCCCGCCGGGCGAGCCGTGCATTACCGACGTCTGCGCGGCGGTGGCTCAACTGCGCGAATCACAGTGCGACGGCGTGGTGGCCTTTGGCGGCGGTTCGGTGCTGGACGCGGCGAAAGCGGTGGCGCTGCTGGTCACCAACCCTGACCAGACGCTGAGCGCCATGACGGAAACCAGCGTACTGCGTCCGCGTCTGCCGCTGATCGCGGTGCCGACTACAGCCGGAACCGGTTCAGAGACCACCAACGTGACGGTGATTATTGATGCGGTCAGCGGGCGTAAGCAGGTGCTGGCGCATGCTTCTCTGATGCCGGACGTGGCGATTCTTGACGCTGCGCTGACTGAAGGTGTTCCTCCTCACGTGACAGCGATGACCGGTATCGATGCGCTGACTCACGCCATAGAAGCTTACAGCGCGCTCAACGCCACGCCGTTCACCGACAGTCTGGCGATTGGCGCGGTGGCGATGATTGGCCAGACGCTGCCGAAGGCGGTGGGCTACGGTCACGATCTGGCCGCGCGCGAAAGCATGTTGCTGGCTTCCTGTATGGCGGGGATGGCTTTTTCCAGCGCCGGGCTGGGCTTATGTCATGCGATGGCGCATCAGCCTGGCGCAGCGCTGCACATTCCGCATGGCCAGGCCAACGCCATGCTGCTGCCGACGGTGATGGAGTTTAACCGCATGGTGCGCCGCGAACGGTTTAGTCAAATCGGCCGGGCGTTGACCGGCAAGAAAACCGATGACCGCGAGGCTATCGCCGCCGTGCGCGAGCTTACCGCCGAAGTGGGCCTGAGCAAACGGCTTTCGGATGCCGGAGCGTTACCTGAACACTTCAGCGCATGGGCGCAGGCGGCGCTGGGGGACATTTGTTTGCGTACTAACCCGCGAACCGCCAACCAGGAGCAGATTATCCAGCTGTATACGGCGGCGCAATGATGCGATTTCCCGGAGTACAGGATTGCGGTGACCCCGTAGCCCGGTCAGCGAAGCGCCACCGGGAATGATGCGGGCTGGAGGGTTATCCCGGAGGCGGCGCGTAGCGCCTGTCCGGGCTACAACACCGGCATATCACTCAAGAGTTCCAGGTGTTCACAGTATCTACAAATCATAAATGACAGGGAGTAAGGGCTATGGGAATTAACGAAATCATCATGTACATCATGATGTTCTTTATGCTGATTGCCGCCGTGGACAGGATCCTGTCGCAGTTCGGCGGTTCGGCGCGCTTCCTCGGCAAGTTTGGTAAAAGTATCGAGGGATCCGGCGGACAGTTCGAAGAAGGCTTTATGGCGATGGGGGCGCTGGGCCTGGCGATGGTCGGGATGACCGCGCTGGCGCCGGTTCTGGCACACCTGCTCGGTCCGGTGATTATTCCGTTATATGAAATGCTCGGCGCCAACCCGTCGATGTTCGCCGGGACGCTGCTGGCCTGTGATATGGGTGGCTTCTTCCTCGCCAAAGAGCTGGCGGGGGGCGATATTGCGGCATGGATGTACTCCGGCCTGATTCTGGGTTCCATGATGGGACCAACCATTGTGTTCTCCATTCCGGTCGCGCTCGGCATTATCGAACCCTCCGATCGGCGCTATCTGGCGCTGGGCGTACTGGCAGGGATCGTGACGATTCCGATCGGCTGTATTGCGGGTGGCTTGATTGCGATGTACTCCGGTGTTGAGGTTAACGGCCAGCCGGTAGAGTTCACCTTCGCGCTGATCCTGATGAACATGATCCCGGTGCTGATTGTCGCTGTGCTGGTGGCGCTGGGATTGAAGTTTATTCCTGAAAAAATGATCAACGGCTTCCAGATCTTCGCCAAGTTTCTGGTGGCGCTGATCACTATCGGTCTGGCGGCAGCGGTGATCAAGTTCCTCCTCGGTTGGGAGCTCATCCCTGGGCTTGATCCGATCTTTATGGCCCCCGGCGACCAACCTGGTGAGGTGATGCGCGCCATCGAAGTGATTGGTTCCATCTCCTGCGTACTGCTCGGTGCCTATCCAATGGTATTGCTGCTGACCCGTTGGTTTGAAAAACCGCTGATGCGCGTCGGCAGTTTGCTAAAAGTTAACAATATCGCCGCTGCCGGTATGGTCGCGACGCTGGCCAACAATATCCCGATGTTCGGCATGATGAAGCAGATGGATACTCGCGGCAAAGTGATCAACTGCGCGTTCTCCGTCTCCGCTGCCTTTGCGCTGGGCGACCACTTAGGTTTCGCCGCCGCCAATATGAACGCCATGATCTTCCCGATGATTGTCGGCAAGCTGATCGGCGGCGTGACGGCAATCGGCGTGGCGATGATGCTGGTACCGAAAGATGAAAACGTTTCTGCACCAGCAGAAACCGAAGCGGAGGCGCAATCGTGAAGACTCGCCAGCTGCTGAGCGTCGGTATCGATATCGGCACCACCACCACTCAGGTGATCTTCTCCCGCCTTGAGCTGGTGAACCGTGCGGCAGTGTCGCAGGTGCCGCGCTACGAATTTATCAAACGCGAAATTAGCTGGCAAAGCCCGGTCTTCTTTACCCCTGTTGATAAGCAGGGCGGTCTGAAAGAGAACGAACTTAAGGCGTTGATTCTGGCCCAGTATCAAGCTGCAGGTATTGCCCCCGAATCGGTGGACTCCGGGGCAATCATCATCACCGGAGAAAGCGCGAAAACCCGCAACGCTCGTCCGGCAGTGATGGCGCTGTCGCAGTCGCTGGGAGACTTTGTGGTGGCCAGCGCCGGTCCGCATCTGGAGTCGGTGATTGCCGGTCACGGCGCCGGGGCGCAAACCCTGTCGGAACAGCGTCTTTGTCGGGTACTGAACATCGACATCGGCGGCGGCACCTCGAACTATGCCCTGTTCGAGGCCGGAAAAGTCAGCGGTACTGCCTGCCTGAACGTCGGCGGCCGTCTGCTGGAAACCGACGGTCAGGGGCGCGTGGTCCATGCCCATCAGCCGGGCCAGATGATTGTCGATGAGGTTTTTGGCCCCGGCGCCGATGCGCTGGCGCTGACTGCCGGGCAACTGGCGCAGGTGGCTCATCGCATGGCGGAACTGATTGTCGAGGTTATCGACGGCACACTCTCTCCACTGGCGCAAAAGCTAATGCAAACCAGCTTACTGCCCGCAGGGGTTAAGCCTGAGGTGATTACCCTTTCCGGCGGAGTGGGCGAGTGCTACCGCAACCAGCCCGCCGATCCGTTCTGTTTTTCTGATATTGGACCACTGTTGGCGACGGCGCTGCACGACCATCCGCGCCTGCGCGAAATGAACGTGCAGTTCCCGGCGCAAACCGTGCGCGCCACGGTGATTGGCGCGGGGGCGCACACGCTCTCGCTTTCCGGCAGCACTATCTGGCTGGAGGGGGTTGCGTTGCCACTGCGTAATCTGCCGGTGGCAATCCCACAGGAAGAATCCTGCCTGCTGGATGCCTGGGAGCAGGCGCTGATGCAGCTCGATCTTGATCCTAAAACGGATGCTTACGTGCTGGCGCTTCCCGCATCGCTTCCGGTGCGCTACGCCGCATTACTCATGGTTATTGACGCGCTTGTCGCCTTTATCGCGCGTTTTCCCAATCCGCATCCCCTGCTGGTGGTAGCCGAGCAGGATTTTGGCAAAGCGCTGGGCATGCTGCTGCGCCCGCAGTTACAACAACTCCCGCTGGCGGTCATCGATGAGGTGAGCGTCCGGGCGGGGGACTATATCGACATTGGTACGCCTCTTTTTGGCGGATCGGTTGTGCCGGTGACGGTGAAATCACTCGCATTTCCTTCCTGAGGGAACGACTTATGAAACTAAAGACCACATTGTTCGGCAATGTTTATCAGTTTAAGGATGTAAAAGAGGTGCTGGCTAAAGCCAACGAACTGCGTTCGGGGGATGTGCTGGCGGGCGTGGCGGCGGAGAGTTCGCAGCAGCGCGTGGCGGCGAAGCAGGTGCTGTCCGATATGACGGTCGCCGATATTCGTAATAACCCGGTGATCCCTTACGAGGAGGACTGTGTGACGCGCCTGATTCAGGACGACGTCAACGAAACCGCCTATAACCGTATTAAGAACTGGACCATTAGCGACCTGCGCGAATACGTGCTGAATGATGAAGTCAGCAGCGACGATATCGCGTTTGTGCGCAAAGGACTGACCTCCGAAGTGGTGGCGGCGGTGGCGAAGATCTGTTCCAACGCTGACCTGATCTACGGTGCGAAGAAAATGCCGGTGATCAAAAAAGCCAACACCACCATCGGCCTTCCGGGGACCTTTAGCTGCCGCCTGCAGCCGAACGATACCCGTGACGATGTGCAGAGTATTGCCGCGCAAATCTACGAAGGTCTCTCCTTCGGCGCGGGCGATGCGGTGATCGGCGTTAACCCGGTGACCGATGACGTGGAGAACCTGACCCGCGTATTAGATACCGTTTACGGCGTTATCGACAAATTCAATATCCCGACTCAGGGCTGCGTACTGGCGCACGTTACCACGCAAATTGAAGCGATACGCCGCGGCGCGCCGGGGGGACTTATCTTCCAGAGCATCTGCGGCAGTGAAAAGGGGTTAAAAGAGTTCGGCGTGGAGCTGGCGATGCTCGACGAAGCGCGGGCGGTGGGTGCTGAGTTCAATCGCATCGCCGGGGAAAACTGCTTGTACTTTGAAACCGGGCAGGGCTCGGCGCTGTCGGCTGGCGCGAACTTTGGTGCCGATCAGGTGACGATGGAAGCGCGCAACTACGGTCTGGCGCGGCACTACGATCCGTTCCTCGTCAACACCGTGGTGGGCTTTATCGGGCCGGAGTATCTCTACAACGACAGGCAGATTATCCGCGCCGGTCTGGAAGATCACTTTATGGGCAAGCTCAGCGGCATCTCAATGGGCTGCGACTGCTGCTACACCAACCATGCTGACGCCGATCAGAACCTCAACGAAAACCTGATGATTCTGCTCGCCAGCGCGGGCTGTAACTACATCATGGGCATGCCGCTCGGCGACGACATCATGCTCAACTATCAGACCACTGCGTTTCACGATACCGCTACCGTCCGCCAGCTGCTGAATTTACGGCCATCGCCGGAGTTCGAACGCTGGCTGGAAAGCATGGGCATTATGGCAAACGGTCGTCTGACCAAACGGGCGGGCGATCCGTCACTGTTCTTTTGATGACGCGGGGATGACACATGATGGATCAAAAGCAGATTGAAGAAATTGTACGTGGCGTGATGGCGTCAATGGGACAACAGCAAACGGCCGCGGCAGAGCCGCAGGCGCCGGTAGCGAAATGTTCCAGCCAGTGTGACATCACGGCAGAGAGCTGCGCGCTGGATTTAGGCTCAGCAGAGGCGAAAGGCTGGATTGGCGTACAGCAGCCGCATCGTGCGGAAGTGCTGGCTGAACTGAAGCGCAGTACGGCGGCGCGCGTGTGTACCGGTCGTGCCGGTCCGCGCCCGCGCACCCTTGCGCTGCTGCGCTTCCTCGCCGACCACTCGCGTTCTAAAGATACGGTGCTGAAAGAGGTGCCGGAAGCGTGGGTGAAAACCCAGGGCCTGCTGGAGGTGCGCTCCGAGATTAGCGACAAGAACCTCTATTTGACGCGCCCTGATATGGGCCGTCGCCTGAGTCCGGAAGCGGTTGACGCGCTGAAGTCGCAGTGCGTAATGAGCCCGGATGTGCAGGTGGTGGTTTCTGATGGCCTCTCCACGGATGCGATTACCGTCAACTATGAAGAGATCCTGCCGCCGCTGCTCTCAGGGTTGAAACAGGCCGGGCTGAAGGTGGGTACGCCGTTCTTCGTTCGCTACGGACGCGTCAAAATCGAAGATCAGATTGGCGAAATCCTCGGCGCGAAGGTGGTGATTCTGCTGGTAGGCGAACGTCCTGGGCTGGGGCAGTCGGAAAGCCTCTCCTGCTACGCCGTGTATTCACCGCGCGTAGCGACTACCGTCGAAGCGGATCGTACCTGTATTTCGAATATTCACCAGGGCGGTACGCCGCCGGTAGAAGCCGCCGCGGTGATTGTCGATTTGGCCAAACGCATGCTGGAGCAGAAGGCTTCCGGCATCAACATGACTCGTTAAGGAGGCATCATGCCTGCATTAGATTTAATTCGCCCTTCGGTGACGGCCATGCGCGTGATTGCTTCGGTGAATGACGGTTTTGCCCGTGAACTTAAATTACCGCCACATATACGTAGCCTCGGACTCATCACGGCAGATTCTGATGATGTGACCTATATTGCCGCTGACGAAGCGACAAAACAGGCGATGGTGGAAGTGGTCTATGGCCGCTCCCTCTACGCCGGCGCGGCTCACGGCCCGTCGCCAACCGCAGGCGAGGTGCTGATTATGCTGGGTGGTCCAAACCCGGCGGAAGTTCGCGCCGGTCTGGATGCGATGGTGGCACATATTGAAAATGGGGCGGCGTTCCAGTGGGCTAATGACGCGGAAGATACGGCGTTTCTGGCGCACGTGGTTTCGCGTACCGGCTCGTATCTCTCGTCGACTTCAGGCATCGCGCTGGGGGATCCGATCGCGTATCTGGTCGCTCCGCCGCTGGAAGCCACTTTTGGTATTGATGCTGCCATGAAATCGGCCGATGTCCAGCTGGTGACCTACGTGCCGCCGCCGTCGGAAACCAACTATTCTGCTGCGTTTTTGACGGGAAGCCAGGCCGCCTGTAAAGCCGCCTGCAACGCCTTTACCGATGCCGTTCTGGATATTGCCCGTCATCCAATCCAGCGCGCGTAAGGGGGTTGTGATGATCAACGCCCTGGGATTACTGGAAGTGGACGGCATGGTTGCCGCCGTTGACGCGGCGGATGCCATGCTGAAGGCGGCCAACGTGCGCTTGCTCAGCCATCAGGTCCTCGACCCCGGCAGGCTGACGCTGGTGGTGGAAGGCGACCTGGCGGCGTGCCGGGCGGCGCTGGATGCCGGAAGCGCTGCGGCCGAGCGTACGGGGCGAGTTATTAGCCGTCGGGAGATTGGCCGCCCTGAAGAGGATACCCAGCGGCTGATTGGCGGTTTTCAGCGGCAGCCGCAGCCGCAAGCGCCTGAGCCGCCTGCAGAATCGGAATCAGCAGCAGCCTTGCTGGCGCTGCTGGCATCGGTTCGTCAGGGAATGACGGCAGGGGAGGTGGCAGCGCATTTCGGCTGGTCGCTTGAGGAAGCCAGAAAGGCGCTGGAGCAGCTCTTTTCTGCCGGAGCGTTGCGTAAACGCAGTAGTCGCTATCGCTTAAAAAATTAACTTGTCGGAGGTGCCGGGAACGCGAAAGGGCTCCCGGCTCAAAAGATCATGAAAAAGAAAAAAACGGCAAACCTGCACCATCTTTATCATGAAGCATTACCCGAAGACGTTAAGCTGACGCCGATGGTGGAGGTGGATAACGTCCACCAGCGGCGTACCACCGATGTTTATGAACATGCCCTGACGATTACCGCCTGGCAGCAGATTTACGATCAGCTTCATCCGGGAAAATTCCACGGTGAATTCACCGAAATTCTGCTCGATGATATTCAGGTTTTTCGCGAATATACTGGCCTGGCGCTGCGTCAATCCTGCCTGGTATGGCCTAACTCTTTTTGGTTCGGTATTCCGGCAACCCGCGGCGAGCAGGGGTTTATTGGCTCACAGTGTATTGGCAGCGCGGAAATCGCTACCCGACCCGGCGGTACGGAGTTTGAACTCAGTACGCCGGATGATTACACCATTCTTGGGGTGGTTATCTCGGAAGATGTGATTTCCCGCCAGGCCGGCTTCCTGCATCATCCGGAAAGAGTGCTGCATATGTTGCGTAACCAGTCGGCGCTGGAGGTGAAAGAGCAGCACAAAGCGGCGCTATGGGGCTTCGTGCAGCAGGCGCTGGCAACGTTTAGCGAGAACCCGGAAAACCTCCATCAACCCGCAGTACGCAAAGTGTTGGGCGATAATCTACTGCTGGCGATGGGGGCGATGCTGGAAGAGGCGCAGCCGATGGTTACCGCCGAGAGCATCAGCCATCAAAGCTATCGACGACTACTCTCCCGGGCGCGGGAGTATGTGCTGGAGAATATGTCGGAGCCGCTGACCGTTCTTGACTTATGTAATCAGCTGCATGTTAGCCGCCGCACGCTGCAAAACGCTTTTCACGCCATTCTGGGTATTGGCCCGAACGCGTGGCTGAAGCGCATTCGGCTCAACGCGGTGCGTCGGGAACTTATTAGTCCGTGGTCGCAAAGCGCGACGGTCAAAGATGCCGCTATGCAGTGGGGATTCTGGCATCTGGGGCAGTTTGCCACCGATTATCAACAGCTATTCGCTGAGAAACCGTCGCTAACGCTGCATCAGCGAATGCGGCAGTGGGCGTAATGAGTGGAGCGCCGGATGGCGGCGCTTTGCGTCTAATCCAGTCTGAGGAAGCGTGCGTTTACAGCCAGTCGCGTACCTGAATAAATTCGCTTAGCGCCGCCTCCGGGCTGCCCGCTTCCGGCTGGTAGTCATATTCCCAGCGCACCAGCGGCGGCATCGACATCAGGATGGATTCGGTGCGCCCGCCGGTTTGCAGGCCGAACAGGGTGCCGCGGTCCCATACCAGGTTGAACTCCACGTAGCGCCCGCGGCGGTAGAGCTGAAAATCACGCTCGCGCTCGCCCCAGGCTATCTCTTTACGTCGCTTGACGATCGGCAAATAAGCCTCGGTGTAGCCGTTACCGACCGCCTGCATAAAGCTGAAACAGCGATCGAAGTTCGGTGTGTTCAAATCGTCGAAAAACAGCCCGCCGATACCGCGCTGCTCGTTACGATGCTTGAGGAAGAAGTAGTCGTCGCACCATTTTTTGTAGCGCGGATAAACCTCTTCGCCGAAGGGCTGGCATAAATCGCGGGCGGTCCGATGCCAGTGAACGGCATCTTCTTCAAAGCCGTAATAGGGGGTTAAATCAAAGCCGCCGCCGAACCACCATACCGGATCGGCGCCCGGTTTTTCGGCGATAAAAAAGCGCACGTTGGCGTGGCTGGTGGGGATATACGGGCTGCGCGGATGCACGACCAGCGATACCCCCATCGCTTCAAAGCTGCGGCCCGCCAGTTCAGGGCGATGAGCAGTGGCGGAAGCCGGCATTGCCTCGCCGTGCACATGAGAAAAGTTAACCCCAGCTTGCTCAAAGATACCGCCATCGCGCAGTACCCGGCTACGCCCACCGCCGCCGCCTTCTCGCTGCCAGCTATCTTCGACAAAAGCGCTGCCGTCAACGGCGCTGAGTTTTTGGCAAATCGCGTCCTGTAGCTGAAGAAGGAAAGCTTTTACCTGGTGCGCGTCGGGTTTCATTAACGTCTCTTCGAGTGGGCTTTCTGGTTATCGAACCAGTGGAAATAACTAATAATGCCGTTGGCAATCGCCGTGGCGATTTTCTGTCGGAACGCGGTGGTGCCCAGCAGCTTTTCTTCGTTCGGATTAGTAATGAACGAAGTCTCCACCAGCACCGACGGAATTGATGGCGATTTCAGCACCACGAACGCCGCCTGTTCGGTATTACGGCTGTGTAGCTTATGCACCGGCTTTATCTTTTTCAGGATATGCGAGCCGAGCGTCAGGCTGTTTTTGATGGTATCAGTTTGTACCAGGTCAAACAGCACTTGCTGTAATAGGTGGTCTTTATCCGTCGCTTTCTTGCCGGCCACTTCATCCGCGCGGTTTTCACGGTCAGAGAGATACTTCGCCATGGCGCTACTGGCGCCGCGGTTGGAGAGCGCGAAAACGGAAGCTCCGGCAGCGCTCGGGTTGGTAAAGCCGTCGGCGTGAATCGACATGAAGAGATCGGCACCGTGCTGATGGGCTATCTCCACGCGGTCGTATAGCGGAATAAAGGTATCACCGCTGCGCGTAAGGCGTGCATCGATGCCGTTGCTGCGCAAAATGCTGCGCACGTTTTTGGCGATCGCCAGCACGACGTGCTTCTCTTTTGAACCGTTATGGCCGATAGCGCCGGTATCAATACCGCCATGGCCCGGGTCGAGCATCACGATGCGTTTAGCGCCCTTTTTCTTTGCTGCGGGTTTGCTGTGCCCATTGGATGTTTTCAATGGTTGTTGTTCTTTCGCGCTGGCCTGTGAGGCGATCCCTGAAAGCGTGATTGCTGCCAGCCCGGCTTTCAGCACCTGGCGGCGCGAAGCAAGTATTTTTAATGGTTTAAAAGTGCTCATTCGGCCTGAATTGCAAACAAGTGGTAACCAATGTTATATCGTATCGTGTTTTCTGATACGACCATTCAAAATAAGAATTGTTTTACTTTTCATTTCAATACATGACAAAGTCACATTATGCCATTTTTTGCGGCTCATTGCGCCTGATATTGGCTATCGGGCGTAATCGCGCCATAATCACTGTTTTTAACCGTCAATGGTGGGCAATACCATGGAGATACGCGTTTTTCGCCAGCAAGATTTCGAAGAGGTCATTACCCTGTGGGAGCGCTGCGATCTCCTGCGGCCATGGAACGATCCGGAAATGGATATTGAACGTAAGCTGAACCATGATGCCAGCCTGTTTCTGGTTGCCGAGGTCAATGGGGAAGTGGTTGGCACGGTGATGGGCGGCTACGATGGTCATCGCGGGTCTGCTTATTATCTTGGCGTGCACCCTGAATATCGCGGTCGAGGTATTGCTAATGCGCTGCTTAATCGGCTGGAGAAAAAGCTGATAGCTCGCGGCTGCCCGAAAATTAATATTATGGTACGCGAAGATAATGACGTGGTTCAGGGAATGTATGAACGCCTGGGCTATGAGCATTCTGACGTGCTGTGCCTTGGCAAACGCTTAATTGAAGATGAAGAATACTGAGTTTATCCCCTCCGATTTTGATACCCATGGTCGCCTGCGTTTGCCGTTTCTATTTTGGTGCGTGCTGCTGTTGCAGGCGCGGACGTGGGTACTATTTCTGATGGCCGGGGCGTCGCGGCAGCAGGGTGATGCGCTGCTGAATCTGTTTTATCCCGATCACGATAATTTTTGGCTGGGGCTGCTGCCCGGCATTCCGGCGGTGCTGGCGTTTGTTTTCAGCGGGCATCGTCAGCGATTCCCCCGGCTCTGGCCCATAATGCGTTGGCTGCTGGTGCTCTCTCAGATATTGCTGCTGGTCTGGCAGCCGCTGTTATGGATGAGCGGTGAATCGCCATCGGCAGTGACAATCTCCCTGCTGGTGGCAGATCTCTACGCGCTCTGGTGGTTGTTAAGCAGCCGTCGGCTGAAAGCCTGTTTTCGCCAGGAGCAGCTTTAAGGGCACTTTTTGCCGATCGCGTACTCCAACTTGCGTTGAATTAATCAGAAAGGACTAAGTCATGAAATCGCTACGTTTATTTCTCTGCGCGCTACCGCTGGCTTTAACCGGCTGCTCGACGATGAGTTCGGTTAACTGGTCGGCGGCATATCCGTGGAACTGGTTTGGTTCCTCAACGGAAGTCACCGAGCGGGGCGTAGGCAACCTGACGGCAGCCACGCCGCTGAGCGAGCAGGCTATCAGCGATGCGCTTGGCAGCAGCTACCGCCTGCGCAGCGGTATGAAAACGGCTAACGGCAATATTGTGCGCTACTTTGAAGCGTTAAAAGATGACAAGGTTGCCCTGACCATCAACGGCGAGAGCGGTACGATTAGCCGTATCGACGTGCGCGACAGCAATATTAAAGCCGCCAGCGGCGTGAAAATTGGCACTCCGTTTAGCGACATCTACAGCAAAGCATTTGGTCACTGTCAGAAAGGCACTCACGACAACGGTGCGGTAGTGGAGTGTAAGGCCGAGGGAAGCCAGCATATTAGCTATGCATTTACCGGAAACTGGAGCGGCCCTGAAGAGTTAATGCCTTCCGATGACACGCTGAAAAACTGGACGGTGAGCAAGATTATCTGGCGTCGCTAATTTGATCTGAAGTGATTCGACGTCCTGAAAAAGCGGGTACAATAGCGCCTTAAAAAGGTCACAGCGTTGTGGCTGTATTATTTCAGGAGGAGCGATGTCTCAGGTTCAGAGCGGCATTTTGCCGGAACATTGCCGTGCGGCGATTTGGATTGAAGCGAATGTTAAAGGCGACGTCGACGCACTGCGCGAAGCCAGCAAGGTTTTTGCCGATAAGTTAGCCACGTTTGAGGCGACATATCCGGATGCTAAACTGGGGGCGGTTGTCGCTTTTGGTCATAACGTCTGGCGTCAACTGAGCGGCGGCGTAGGGGCCGAAGAGTTAAAAGACTTCCCGGTTTACGGTAAAGGTCTGGCGCCGTCCACCCAGTATGATTTGCTGATCCATATTTTGTCCGCGCAGCATGAGGTGAATTTCTCTGTTGCCCAGGCAGCAATGGCTGCATTCGGTAGCATCATTGACGTTAAAGAAGAAATTCACGGTTTCCGCTGGATTGAAGAGCGCGATCTGAGCGGCTTCGTCGATGGTACTGAAAACCCGGCGGGTGAAGAGACGCGTCGTGACGTCGCGGTTATTAAAGATGGCGTTGATGCAGGCGGCAGCTATGTCTTCGTTCAGCGCTGGGAGCATAACCTCAAGCAGCTTAATCGCATGAGCATCCCTGACCAGGAAATGATGATTGGCCGCACCAAAGAGGCCAATGAAGAGATTGACGGCGACGATCGTCCGGAGACCTCTCACCTGAGCCGCGTCGATCTGAAAGAAGACGGTAAAGGGCTGAAAATCGTGCGTCAGAGCCTGCCGTACGGCACCGCCAGCGGTACTCATGGCCTCTACTTCTGCGCCTACTGCGCGCGCCTGTACAATATCGAGCAGCAGCTGCTGAGCATGTTCGGCGATACCGACGGTAAGCGCGATGCGATGCTGCGTTTCACTAAACCGGTGACCGGTGGATACTACTTCGCACCGTCGCTGGACAGGCTGCAGGCGCTGTAAACTTTTCCCCTCACCCTAACCCTCTCCCCACAGGGGAGAGGGGACTGACCGGCGTAGTCTGTGAGTGCTGTGTCGCAGGGGACCGATTGGCGGTTGTTGCCGAGCTTGAGCGCGGATTGCCTTTCTCCCTCTCCCTTAGGGAGAGGGCCGGGGTGAGGGTATTGGCGACTCAAGCGCCTCAAGTATCCTCTCCATCACCGCCTCCTCATCATGTTCAAACTCATTATTCCAGAAACGTAAAACTCGCCATCCCTGACCCTGCAACCAGCGGGTGCGACGGGCATCGTAGAGGCTCCTTTCATCGTGTTGGCCGCCATTCAGCTCAATCGCCAGGCGTACTGCGCAGCAGGCAAAATCGAGGATATAGGGGCCTATGGGATGCTGGCGGCGAAATTTGTAGCAAGCAAAGCGCCGGTTACGCAGCAAATACCATAGTCTACGTTCCTGGAGCGTTAAGCTGCGCCTGAGCTGGCGAGCGAATAATTGCGCGTTTTTCATCCACACACCATGCCTGCTTATCAGCCGGTTGTCTGAATCTCATCCCGATTCTGGAAGCACGATTCAGAAAAGCTTTGCCATTCTCTTATTCTCTTTTCGACTTCCAAATCGCCAAACGGTATATAAAACCGTTACTCCTTTCATAGCCGTTATAAATATGATGATCACCAGAAAATCATCAAATTGATAAGGGTGCGCAATGGCCGTTAATTCACTGAAAAAAGGATATCTGGCGCTGGCTGCTTCTGTGCTGCTGGTTGCGCAGGCTCAGGCGACGGAACTGTTGAACAGTTCCTACGATGTTTCCCGCGAGCTGTTTGCCGCCCTTAACCCACCGTTTGAACAGCAGTGGGCAAAAGATAACGGCGGCGACAAGCTGACGATAAAACAATCTCATGCCGGGTCATCAAAACAGGCGCTGGCGATTCTGCAAGGTCTGAAGGCCGACGTTGTCACTTACAATCAGGTGACCGACGTACAGATTCTGCACGATAAAGGCAAATTGATCCCCGCCGACTGGCAAAGCCGTCTGCCGAATAATAGTTCGCCGTTTTATTCCACGATGGGATTCCTGGTGCGCAAGGGCAACCCAAAAAATATCCACGACTGGAACGATCTGGTGCGCTCCGATGTGAAACTGATTTTCCCGAACCCGAAAACCTCAGGTAACGCCCGTTACACCTATCTGGCTGCGTGGGGGGCCGCGGACAAAGCTGATGGCGGTGATAAAGCGAAAACCGAGCAGTTCATGACCCAGTTTCTGAAGAACGTCGAAGTGTTCGATACCGGTGGTCGCGGTGCAACCACCACCTTTGCCGAACGCGGACTTGGCGATGTGCTGATTAGCTTCGAATCGGAAGTGAATAACATCCGCAAACAGTATGAAGAGCAGGGGTTCGAGGTCGTTGTTCCTAAAACCAATATTCTTGCTGAGTTCCCGGTGGCCTGGGTGGATAAAAACGTACAGGCCAATGGAACGGAGAAAGCAGCTAAAGCCTATCTGAACTGGCTCTACAGCCCGCAGGCGCAGACGATCATCACCGACTATTACTATCGTGTGAACAACCCGAAAGTGATGGATTCGTTAAAAGATAAATTCCCGCAGACCGAACTGTTCCGCGTGGAAGATCAATTTGGCTCCTGGCCGGAAGTGATGAAAACCCACTTTGCCAGCGGCGGCGAGCTGGACAAACTGTTGGCGGCGGGGCGTAAGTAATGTTTGCTGTTGCATCAAAGCGCGTGCTGCCGGGCTTTACCCTGAGCCTCGGTACCAGCCTGCTGTTTGTTTGCTTGATTCTGCTTTTACCGCTGAGCGCTCTGGTGATGCAGCTTGCACAAATGACCTGGGGTCAGTACTGGGATGTGATTACTAACCCTCAGGTCGTGGCGGCTTATAAAGTTACCCTGCTGTCGGCTTTCGTGGCGTCAATTTTTAACGGTGTATTCGGCCTGTTGATGGCGTGGATCCTTACGCGCTATCGCTTTCCGGGCCGTACGCTGCTGGATGCGCTGATGGATCTACCGTTTGCGCTACCGACCGCGGTGGCAGGCCTGACGCTGGCGTCGCTGTTTTCCGTCAACGGCTTTTACGGCGAGTGGCTGGCGAAGTTCGATATCAAAGTGACCTATACCTGGCTGGGTATCGCGGTAGCCATGGCCTTTACCAGCATTCCGTTTGTGGTGCGTACGGTCCAGCCGGTGCTTGAAGAACTGGGTCCGGAGTATGAAGAGGCCGCTGAAACCCTGGGGGCGACTCGTCTGCAGAGCTTTCGCAAAGTGGTGCTGCCGGAGCTGTCTCCGGCGCTGCTGGCTGGCGTCGCGCTGTCGTTTACCCGCAGCCTGGGCGAGTTTGGCGCGGTAATTTTCATCGCCGGCAACATCGCGTGGAAAACGGAAGTGACCTCGCTGATGATTTTTATTCGTTTGCAGGAGTTTGATTACCCTGCCGCCAGCGCGATTGCTTCGGTGATCCTTGCGGCTTCGCTGTTGCTGCTGTTCTCCATCAATACCTTGCAGAGTCGCTTTGGTCGACGCGTGGTAGGTCACTAATGGCGGAAGTTACTCAATTGAAGCGTTATGACGCCCCCCGTATTAACTGGGGAAAGTGGTTTCTGATTGGTACCGGAATGCTGGTTTCTGCCTTCATTCTGATTGTGCCGATGGTCTATATCTTCGTGCAGGCGTTTAGCAAAGGCCTGATGCCGGTGCTGCAAAACCTTGCCGATCCGGACATGCTGCATGCTATCTGGCTGACGGTGATGATTGCTTTGATTACCGTGCCGGTAAACCTGGTGTTCGGTGTGCTGCTTGCCTGGCTGGTGACGCGCTTTACTTTTCCGGGCCGCCAGCTGCTGCTGACGCTGCTGGATATTCCGTTTGCCGTCTCGCCGGTGGTGGCGGGGCTGGTTTATTTGCTGTTTTACGGTTCTAACGGCCCGCTGGGCGGTTGGCTCGATGAGCACAACCTGCAGATCATGTTCGCCTGGCCAGGTATGGTGCTGGCGACCATCTTTGTGACCTGTCCGTTTGTGGTTCGCGAGCTGGTGCCGGTGATGATGAGTCAGGGTAGCCATGAAGATGAGGCGGCGATTTTGCTCGGCGCTTCGGGCTGGCAGATGTTCCGTCGCGTTACCTTGCCAAACATCCGCTGGGCACTGCTTTACGGCGTGGTGCTGACTAACGCTCGCGCCATTGGCGAATTCGGCGCCGTGTCGGTAGTTTCCGGCTCGATTCGCGGCGAAACCTTATCGCTGCCGCTGCAAATTGAATTACTGGAGCAGGACTACAATACCGTCGGTTCGTTTACCGCCGCGGCTCTGCTGACGTTAATGGCTATTTTGACCTTGTTTTTGAAGAGTATGGTGCAATGGCGTTTGGCCAATCAGGAAAAACGCGCGCAACTGGAGGGAAATCATGAGCATTGAGATTGCCAATATTAAGAAGTCTTTTGGTCGCACCCAGGTGCTGAATGATATCTCACTGGATATCCCCTCCGGACAGATGGTCGCGTTGCTGGGGCCGTCAGGCTCCGGGAAAACCACGCTACTGCGTATTATCGCCGGGCTGGAGAATCAGTCCAGCGGGCATATCCGTTTTCACGGTACCGACGTGAGCCGCGTGCATGCGCGCGATCGCAAAGTTGGATTCGTGTTCCAGCACTATGCGCTGTTTCGCCATATGACGGTGTTCGATAATATCGCTTTTGGCCTGACGGTGCTGCCGCGTCGTGAGCGGCCAAATGCCGCAGGAATTAAAGCGAAAGTCACCAAACTGCTGGAAATGGTGCAGCTGGCGCATCTGGCCGATCGCTATCCGGCCCAGCTCTCCGGCGGGCAAAAGCAGCGCGTGGCCTTGGCCCGAGCGCTGGCGGTTGAGCCGCAAATTTTGCTGCTGGATGAGCCTTTCGGCGCGCTGGATGCTCAGGTACGTAAAGAGCTGCGGCGCTGGCTGCGTCAACTGCATGAAGAGCTGAAGTTTACCAGCGTATTTGTGACCCACGATCAGGAAGAGGCCACCGAAGTGGCGGATCGCGTGGTAGTGATGAGCCAGGGCAATATCGAACAGGCCGATGCGCCTGACCTGGTGTGGCGTGAGCCTGCCACCCGCTTTGTGCTGGAGTTTATGGGCGAAGTTAACCGCCTGAAAGGCACCATTCGCGGCGGTCAGTTCCACGTCGGCGCGCATCGCTGGCCGTTGGGCTATACCCCTGCATACCAGGGGCCGGTCGATCTGTTCCTGCGTCCGTGGGAAGTGGATATCAGCCGTCGCACCAGTCTTGATTCGCCGCTGCCGGTACAGGTACTTGAAGCCAGCCCCAAAGGCCACTACACCCAATTAGTTGTTCAACCCCTTGGGTGGTATGACGAACCGCTAACCGTGGTTCTACAGGGCGAAGATGCGCCGTATCGTGGGGAACGCTTGTTTGTCGGTCTGCAGAACGCGCGTCTGTATAACGGCACCGAGCGTATTGAGCCGCGCGAGGAGCTTGCTCTGGCCGAATCGGCCTGATAGCTTAATCCGCAAGTTTATCGCCGTTTACGCAACGGCAGGATTTGGTAGCCCGGGTAAGACGCGATGCGTCGCCATCCGGGGACGTTTGCAGGCCGGGTAAACTCTCCCGGCCTTTTTATTGGGCAAAAAACGTGAATACATTAGAACAAACAATTGGCAATACGCCTCTGGTGAAATTACAACGCCTTGCACCTGACAACGGCAGCGAAATCTGGGTCAAGCTGGAAGGGAACAACCCGGCCGGTTCGGTAAAGGATCGCGCCGCGCTGTCGATGATTGTCGAAGCGGAAAAACGCGGAGAGATTAAACCTGGCGATGTGCTGATTGAAGCGACCAGCGGCAATACCGGTATCGCGCTGGCGATGATTGCCGCGCTTAAAGGCTACCAGATGAAGCTGCTGATGCCGGATAATATGAGCCAGGAGCGTCGTGCCGCTATGCGCGCCTACGGCGCTGAGCTGATTCTGGTGACCAAAGAGCAGGGCATGGAAGGGGCGCGCGATCTGGCGCTGGAAATGGCCCAACGCGGGGAAGGTAAGCTGCTGGATCAGTTCAATAATCCGGATAACCCTTACGCGCACTATACCACTACCGGGCCGGAAATCTGGCAGCAGACTGACGGACGCATTACCCATTTTGTCTCCAGTATGGGCACTACCGGAACTATTACCGGCGTTTCACGCTTTCTGCGCGAGCAGGATAAAACGGTAAGCATTGTCGGGCTACAGCCGGAAGAAGGAAGCAGCATTCCGGGGATTCGCCGCTGGCCTGCCGAATATATGCCGGGGATCTTTAACGCGCAGCTGGTGGATGCGGTGCTGGATATTCATCAGCAGGATGCAGAAAAGACCATGCGGATGCTGGCGGTGCAGGAGGGGATTTTCTGCGGCGTCAGTTCAGGCGGTGCGGTAGCTGGCGCGTTACGCATTGCTCGAGAAAATCCTGGTGCGGTGGTGGTGGCGATCGTCTGCGATCGCGGCGATCGCTACCTCTCTACCGGCGTTTTTGGCGAAGAGCACTTTGCCCAGGGTGCGGGAATTTAAACCTCGGGAACGTCAAGCAGGTCAGTACCGTAGGAGTTATCTACGGTACATAGCCAGCGCTCACCCTGCAGGTGAAAGACATAGGTTGCGCGCCGCGTGACCTGTGTTATCCCGCCTTCCGCAGTGGGGATGTCCAGTCGGGTTTCCATAATCACCAGCGCATTGCCGCCGCCTTCAATAATCTCCATTTTCCCCTGCGTCACCACCAGCCGGTGCTGAAAATAATCGGCGATGGCGATAAACGCTTTGCGGATATTTTCTTTACCCCTGACCACCATGCCCGGTTTGACGACCAGCGCGGCGTCTTCGGCGTAATATTCCATCAGGCTATCGTAATCCTCCTGAGAGATGGCGCGATCGCAGGCTTCAATGACGGCTTTTAGCTGTGGGTTGGGATTGTGCATCTCTGATGGCCCTTTTTGTGAACTATTGACTTTCCGCCACGACCGTTTTATCAGTCTCGGCGATCAGCGCGTGCAGGTAGGGCTGCGCGTTTTCATCACTTTTTCCCGGGATCCTGACGATATAGGGCTTGCCGGTGATCGACGATGATGATGCCACCTTATCAATAAATTGCTCGGCAGTATTGATGCGATTGCGAGTATTGCCTAATTTTAGCCGCAGGTGTGAGACTGCTTCCTCGCAGGTATGGGCATCACCGTTGCGCACGAAGATCAGATCTTTCTTTTGCGCCAGGGCGTCAAGCATCGCGTTAATGCGGGCTTCTTGATAAGCGTTGATTTTGGCAAAAGCGGGAAGTGTTAGAAGTAATGCCATCACTGCGCAGAGAATGTTCTTCATCTTGAGTCCCTTCCATAGTGGTTTGTTCGCGATAAAGTTTACTCTTTTCGCAGTGAGGGGGTTTAGCTTTAAGAAAAACGGCCGTTTATGGTTGCTTTTTCGTCAGTTTGTCGAGGAATGTCCACAGCTTTTCATTCATCTCACGATAATCCCAGGCACGCATCTCCTGTTCGCTACGGATGAAGCGTCTACCTTTGGCAGCGCTAAGCTCTGGCTTCGAATGCGCGATCAGCAGTTCAATGACGTCAGCATCAAACTCCATATGACACTGGAAGCCATATACTCTGTCGCTATATTTGACAATTTGCCGTGGACAACCTTCACTGGAGGCCATCACGATCGCCTCCGGCGTCAGCCCCGGCATGTCGTTATGCCAGTGGCCTACGACCAGCGACGGGCCAAAATGGGCAAGTTTGTCATCATGCAGGCCTGCTGTGGTTAACGTTATCGGGTAGTGACCGATCTCTTTTTTCGGGCTTTGCATAACTGCTGCGCCCAGCGCTTCACCGATAAGCTGCGAGCCGAGACAAATACCAATAACAATCCGTCCAGCGGCAATGGCCTGCGCAATCAAACGCTGCTCGGCGTGGGTATCAAAATATGGGCATTCAGCTAACGTTGTGCGCGGCGATTGCGGGCCGCCCAGCACAACCAGCATATCAAAGGCATCAGCGTTTTCCGGCAGCGTATCCCCCGCGTAAACGCGTGACCAACTGGTATCATGACCGCGCTCCTGCGCCCAATGCAGATAAGCTCCCGGCGCTTCAAAGACTTCATGGACGATAAAGTGGATCTGCATAGCGTTAACTCCTGTTAGTGTTGATGTAATATCTGACATAAGTCATTGGCGAGTTTATTAATTTCATCATCGCTCAGCGTCGCAATCGACAGTCGTAGCCCGTGCGATGGCGCGCGAATGCCGAACGTTTCACCTTCACGAACCAGCCAACCGGCATGCGCCAGGCGCAGCGCTGCCTGCTGGCTCGGTTCTTGCAGCGGGAACCAAAAATTAAGACCATCTCCTGGCGTCAGATGAGTGATACCGCACCTGGCGAGCGCGGCAATCAGCTTTTCATGCTGCTGCCGATAGTGGCGTCGACTCTCCGCCAGGGATGTCATAAAGGTGTTGTCGTTCAGGCAGGCAAGCACCAGATCCTGCAACAGATGGCTGACCCATTGGCTACCGGAATTAAGCCTGAGGCGTAGCGCAGTTGACGTGTCAGCGTCGCTGGCGACGATGGCCAGGCGCATATCCGGCCCCAAAGTTTTCGATAGCGAGCGCACCAGCGCCCAGCGTTGAGTTTCTGCTGGAAGCGGAGAGAACCAGGGCGTGGCGGAGAGCAGGGCGAAATGGTCATCAATAATCACCAGCACCTGCGGATAGCGGGCCAGTATTTCACGTATCGCCCGGGCGCGGGATTCGCTGAGGCTGCAGCCGGTCGGATTATGCGCTCGGGGAGTTATAATGACCGCACGGGCACCGCTGCGTAGCGCTTCCTCAAGGGCCTCTGGCTCCATGCCTTCACCATCGACCGGTACTGGCGAAGGATTAAAACCGGCATAGCGCAGCATGTTGATGCTGCTGAGAAAGCAGGGGTCTTCAATGGCCACGCTATCGCCTGGCAGCAGTAGGGCGCACAGCAGGCGCTCCAGCGCATCGATAGCGCCGCTGGCAAGATTAATTTCGGCATCGATGCCCAGATCGTTGTTTACCCAGGTATGGGCCCAGGCGGCGAGCTTCGGTTCAACTGCCGCATCGCCGTACAGACGAGGAGCTATGGCGATGGCGCTGAGGTAGTTCCTGAGGTCTGCCAGGCGGCTGGGGTCGGGGTTACCGCTGGAAATATCTTTCAGTGGCGAAGAAGGATCGCCCCCTTCAAGCGCGGGGAGAGTATTATGCGTCTTGATGGCGGTACCATTACGCCCCTGGCTAATGGCCAGACCGGAGGTCACTAGTCGCTTATAGGCGGCAGCGACGGTATTGCGGTTAACCGACAGCTCGCCAGCCAGCTCGCGCACCGGCGGCAAAACAGCGCCAGGTTTCAGTACGCCGCTTTGTACCAGATGGCGGATATTATCGAAGATCTCACTGGCAGTTTTTCCAACAATCATTATTGACCTATGACAAAATGAATTTTAGCATAGGACGAATGATAATCAGAGTATGACCCGCTGTCCAGCGGGGGGAGAAAGGATGGGCCAGCAGGACGAAATACAATCAGTGCTCTTCAACGATAAAAGTCGGGCGCTACAGGTCGATATCGTGGCCGTACAATCGCAGGTGGTCTACGGTAGCGTAGGAAACAGCATTGCGATACCGGCGATAAAGCAGCATGGCCTGCGGGTGATCGCGGTGCCGACGGTGCTGTTCAGCAATACTCCGCATTATGATACGTACTATGGCGGCGTCATTCCGGAAGAGTGGTTTGTCGGTTATTTAAAGGCGCTGGAGGAGCGTGACGCGCTCCGTGAACTGCGAGCAGTGACCACCGGTTATATGGGCAGCGCGGTGCAGATTGAGCGCCTGGCGCAATGGTTGTTGCGTATTCGTGAGCACCATCCTGACCTGTGTATTCTGGTTGACCCGGTTATTGGCGACGTGGATAGCGGCATTTACGTGAAGGCCGAAATTCCTGAAGCCTATCGCACCCATTTGTTACCGCTGGCGCAGGGGATCACGCCAAATCTGTTTGAGCTGGAGACCCTAAGCGGCCTGCCTTGCCATAATCAGCAGGAGGCAATTATTGCCGCGCGCAGTTTGTTATCTGACTCACTGCAATGGGTGGTGATTACCAGCGCGCCAGGAGTGGATAACGCCTCGATTAACGTGCTGGTGGTTGGCGCGGAGTCGGTTGACGTGGTGGAACATCCGCGCGTTGAAACCGATCTTAAGGGAACGGGCGACCTTTTTTGCGCTGAGCTGGTTAGCGGACTGGTCTGCGGAATGCCGTTGAGCGTGGCGACTCATGCTGCAGCGCAGCGGGTACTGGCGGTCATGACCTGGACTGATGAACAGGGCTGCGATGAGCTTATTCTTCCGCCACAAGGGGAGGGCGCATGAAGAGCTATCGTTTAGTAGTTCGTCAGCAGGGAAGAGTCGTTGGGTATTTTGATACGACCGGTAGCGAAGCGCTGGAGGATGCCTGTGAAGTCGGGGCGCTATTTGGCGCCGTTGGAGGGTATCAATGTGATTTGCTGGTTTCTGACAGCGAGAAGCGAATTCTGGAAAGCAGCCCGGAGGGTATGAAAATACTCTCGCGGGAGAAGTGCTATCGACCCTTTAAAGCGGCGATATAAAAAAATGGCGCCCTCAGAGGCGCCATTTTTCTGCGGCAAGAATTACTTCTTGATGCGGATAACCGGAGTTTCACCCACGGTTACGCTACCGGACAGTTTGATCAGCTCTTTGATCTCGTCCATGTTGGAGATAACAACCGGAGTCAGGGTAGACTTGGCTTTTTCTTCCAGCAGCGGCAGATCGAATTCGATAACCGGGTCGCCGACTTTCACGCGTTGGCCTTCTTCAGCGATACGTTTGAAGCCTTCGCCTTTCAGTTCAACGGTATCAATACCGAAGTGAACGAACAGCTCAATGCCGCTATCAGATTCGATTGAGAACGCATGGTTGGTTTCAAAAATTTTACCGATGGTACCATCTACCGGCGCAACCATTTTGTTGCCAGTAGGTTTGATAGCAATGCCATCACCCACAATTTTCTCCGCAAAAACTACATCCGGCACGTCTTCGATGTTGACGATCTCGCCAGAGAGCGGGGCAACAATCTCAATAGTTCCGGTGTCTTTTTTGTCATCAGAAACCAGAGATTTCAATTTATCGAACAAACCCATGATCTTCTCCTAAGCAGTAATTTGGGCCGCGCATCTCGTGAATTAGCAGATTGTTTTTTCTTCAATGAACTTGTTAACCAGCGTCATTAACTCGTCCGTTGTCGGTTGAGCAAGAGCCTGCTCTGCTAATACTTTCGCATCTTCGAAGTTCGTGTTACGAATAATCTTCTTAATGCGCGGGATGGAAATGGCGCTCATAGAGAACTCGTCCAGACCCATACCCAGCAACAGAAGTGTAGCACGTTCATCGCCCGCAAGCTCACCGCACATGCCAGTCCATTTGCCTTCAGCATGAGAAGCATCAATAACTTGCTTAATCAGCGTCAGCACGGACGGGGACATTGGCTGGTAAAGATGTGAAATCATATCATTACCACGGTCAACTGCCAGAGTATACTGCGTTAAATCATTGGTACCGATACTAAAGAAATCAACTTCTTTGGCTAAGTGACGAGCAATAGTCGCTGCGGCAGGGGTTTCCACCATCACGCCAATCTCAATTGCTTCATCAAAAGCTTTACCTTCGTCGCGCAGTTCCTGTTTGTAGATTTCAATCTCTTTGCGCAGCGCGCGCACTTCTTCAACGGAGATGATCATCGGGAACATGATACGCAGTTTACCGAAAGCAGAGGCGCGCAGAATAGCGCGAACCTGGTCGCGCAGAATTTCTTTACGATCCATCGCGATACGCACGGCACGCCAGCCGAGGAACGGGTTCTCTTCTTTCGGGAAGTTCATGTACGGCAGCTCTTTGTCGCCACCGATGTCCATGGTACGAACGATAACGGCCTGTGAGCCGCACGCTTCAGCAACCGCTTTATACGCCGCAAACTGTTCTTCTTCAGTCGGCAGCGAGTCGCGGTCCATGAACAGGAATTCAGTACGATACAGACCAACGCCTTCTGCACCGTTACGCTCGGCACCTTCAACGTCGCGAACGGTACCGATGTTGGCGCAAACTTCAACCTGATGGCCATCCAGCGTAATCGCCGGGAGGTCTTTCAGCTTAGCCAGTTCCGCTTTCTCTTCAGCGACCTGAGCCTGCAGGTTACGCAGTTCTTCAATTTGTTGCTCGCTCGGGTTAACCAGAACCTGATTATTTACCGCGTCGAGGATCAGATAATCACCGTTTTTCACCTGAGTCGTTACGCTACCGGTGCCCACGATGGCTGGAAGTTCAAGGGAACGCGCCATGATAGAGGTGTGGGAAGTACGGCCGCCCGCGTCGGTGATGAAACCCAGCACCTTGTTCAGGTTCAGCTGTGCGGTTTCAGACGGGGTGAGGTCAGCAGCAACCAGGATAACTTCATCCTGAATCGCGCTCAGATCGATGATTGCCAGGCCGAGGATGTTGCGCAGCAGGCGCTTACCGATGTCGCGTACGTCAGCAGCACGCTCTTTCAGGTATTCATCATCCAGTTCTTCCAGTGCAGTCGCCTGACCTTCGATAACTTCATTGGCTGCCGCATCGGCAGTCATATGCTTATCTTTAATCAGGGCTATGATTTCCTGCTCAAGCTCCTCATCTTCAAGCAGCATGATGTGCCCTTCGAAGATGGCTTCTTTTTCTTCACCGAAAGTTTCACCAGCTTTGGTTTTGATGACCTCCAGCTGGGCGGAGGCCTTGGTGCGGCCGTTCAGAAAACGTTCAACTTCCTGATCAACCTTATCGGCAGAAATTTTCTTCCGGTCGATGACAACTTCATCTTCTTTCAGCAGGAGAGCCTTGCCAAAAGCGATACCCGGGGATGCTAAAATGCCTGAAATCATAACCCTACCTTACTTGTGACTGATATTAAAAAGAACCCGTGAACTTACTCGAGTTCAGCCATCAGTTTAACCAGATGCTCAACTGCTTTTTGCTCGTCTTCGCCTTCGGCTGAGAGAGTCACAACGGTACCCTGGGTCAGGCCCAGAGTCTGCAGTTTGAACAGGCTTTTGGCGCTGGCGCTTTTGCCGTTGGAGGTTACAGTGATCTCAGAAGTGAAGCCTTTTGCTTCTTTAACAAACTGAGCAGCAGGGCGGGTGTGCAGACCGTTCGGAGCGGTAATAGTAACTTCTTGCTGGAACATTATATTTCCCCAACTTATAGGTTTAGTGTTGTGGAACTAAAGTTTAGCCTAACGGCCAAACTTTAGCCTGTATCGTTAGCGCCGGCATCACGTGTCCGGCTCCGGCACCAGCAGCGGAGAATTGCTGTGGAAACCTTCAGGCCGTTAACGTCTACCACGTCATTAAACATTATGCCGCTAAAGGAAGACTTGAACCAAATCATAAAATCGATTCAGCTTATGGAAATCCAAATCGGAATAATTTCGCGCATCGAAATAAATGTGCTGGTTAAATACCAGACCCAACGAAGTGAATCAATGCCAGGAGGGGTAAAACTTTGACGTGCGCCACAAAAAAGCACCTGAAAAGGTGCTTTTTTACACGATATTAACAAGCTGGCATTACTGTTGCAGTTCTTTCTCTGTGAAGAGATCGGCAAACAATGCTGTGCTTAAATAGCGCTCACCTGAAGAGGGTAGGATAACCACAATATTCTTATTGGTAAAGGATTCATCTTCCTGCAGCTTGAGTGCAGCAGCAACGGCTGCGCCGGAAGAGATGCCGGCCAGAATACCTTCTTCTTCCATCAGGCGACGTGCGGTAGAAATTGCTTCTTCGTTAGTGATAGCAACCACTTTATCAACCAGTTTCAAATCCAGGTTGCCAGGAATAAAGCCTGCGCCAATCCCCTGGATTTTGTGTGGGCCGGGTTTCAGCTCTTCACCTGCCAGCGCCTGAGCGATAACCGGTGAGTCGGTAGGTTCAACAGCAACGGTAATCAGATCTTTTTTGCCTTTAGTGCCTTTGATGTAGCGGCTCACGCCGGTCAACGTACCGCCAGTACCAACGCCAGAAATAAATACGTCGACCTGACCATCGGTATCTTCCCAGATTTCCGGGCCGGTGGTTTTTTCATGAATCTCTGGGTTCGCCGGATTGCTGAACTGCTGCAGCAGGAGGAATTTTTCCGGATTGCCTGCGACAATTTCCTCGGCTTTCTGGATTGCGCCTTTCATACCTTTCGCGCCTTCAGTTAACACCAGATTGGCGCCCAGGGCCTTCAGTAACTTACGACGTTCGATGCTCATGGTCTCCGGCATCGTTAACGTCAGTTTATAGCCGCGTGCCGCTGCGACGTAGGCAAGGGCAATACCGGTGTTACCGCTGGTCGGTTCTACCAGCTCAACGCCGGGTTTTAGCACGCCGCGTTTCTCGGCATCCCAAATCATATTGGCACCGATACGGCATTTTACGCTAAAGCTCGGGTTACGAGATTCTACCTTTGCCAGGATGCGTCCGTTACCGATGCGGTTCAGTCGTACCAGCGGCGTGTGACCGATAGTCAGGGAGTTATCTTCAAAAATCTTACTCATGGCCCGTCCTTAACTGTATGAAATTTGGGAGTACGGCTCCAGCATACCCGCTTAAAGAATATGCGGAAGTAAGGATTTAGCATATCTATATTCGGAAGAGAAATAATGGTAAGCCAGAAGTAATAAGGAGTGGCATAAGCCACTCCGAAAGAGATGAAGTTACTTCCACATCGCATGTTTATCGCGATAGCAATCGACCCACATCGCCGTTGCGCCGCAAATGGCGACTGGCAGGATAACCAGGTTAAGCACCGGGATCATCGTGAACAGGCTGGTCAGGGCACCAAACTGCATATTGGTGACTTTGCGGGTTCTCAGAGCCTGACGCATGGTTTTAAACGGCACTTTATGGTTATCAAAAGGGTAGTCGCAGTACTGAATCGCCAGCATCCAGGCGCTGAACAGGAACCACAGCACGGGGGCAACGGTCTGGCCGATACCGGGGATAAAATAGAGAAGCAAAAGTACAATGGCCCGCGGGAGGTACCAGGCAAATTTTTGCCACTCACGTTTCATGATGCGCGGCACGTCTTTCACTATGCCGAAAACACCAACATCCGGAGGCGTGGCGCCAGTCAGGCGCGCTTCGAGCTGTTCGGCCAGCAGGCCGCTAAAGGGGGCGGCAATCCAGTTGGCAATAGTTGAGAAGAAATAGCCAAAGACCAACAGAATGGAAATCACCACGATTGGCCATAGCAGATAGTTAAGCCACTGCAGCCATTCAGGCACATGGCTCATAAAAGAAGGGATCCAGCTGTCGAGGCGAGTGAACAACCACCAGAATGCCCCTCCCATCAGAACAATGTTGACGAGTAAAGGGAGGAATACATATCGACGGAGCCCCGGCAACCCGATCAGTTTCCAGCCCTGCGAAAAATAGTAGACGCCACTACGCGGGGTCGTTACGGATGATGAAACCATAGTCAGGTAATGCTCCTTTTTTGACATCCAGACTGAATGCCGGGCTATTTTATCGGGTTAGCGGACAATAACCAGTTAGGAAATGTTCGAAAAAACAGCAAAAAGCACGATTTAGTTCATCTTTATGTAGTGAAAGCCCCAGACGCACTTGCACTTGATGTAATCGACAAATACTCTTAGTGAGTAAATGTTTGCCGTGGTGGCAAGGTGTTAGAACAACAGAGAATATAATGATGCAGGATTTGCGTCTGATATTAATCATTGTTGGCGCGATCGCCATAATCGCTTTACTGGTGCATGGTTTTTGGACCAGCCGTAAAGAGCGTTCCTCGATGTTCCGCGATCGCCCACTAAAACGTATGAAGTCTCGCGACGATGAAGCGTCGGAAGGCGATGACTTTGATGACGATGTTGAAGGCGTTGGTGAAGTCCGGGTTCATCGGACCAATCATGCGCCGAATGGCGTTAATGGGGAGCATGAAGCACCTCATCAGGCGCCGCAACACCAGTATCAGCCTCCTTATGAGCGTCAGGCGCAACCGCAGCCTGTGCGTCAGGAAGAGCCTGTTCGTGCGCCGCATCAGCAGCCTGTTCACACTCAGGCTCCGGTTCAGCAACCGCATCATGCCGCGCCGATACAGCAACCGGTGCCGCCGCAACAACCACCGCAGCCTCAGCAACCCGCTCAGCATGTGCAGCAGCCAGTTCAGCATGCACAGCAGCCAGTTCAACAACCCGCTTCGGCTCCGCAGCCGCAGCCGGCTCCTGAGCCTCAGGCACCTGAACCGCAGCAGGCAGCGCCGCAACCTAAAGAGCGTAAAGAGACGGTTATTGTGATGAACGTTGCTGCGCACCATGGCTCACAGCTCAATGGCGAGCTGTTAATCAACAGTATCCAGCAGGCGGGCTTCAAATTTGGTGATATGAATATCTTCCATCGCCACCTCAGCCCGGACGGCAGCGGCCAGGTACTCTTCAGCCTGGCGAATATGGTTAAACCCGGCACCTTCAATCCGGACAGCATGGCGGATATGATGACGCCAGGGGTGACTATTTTTATGCAGGTCCCGTCCTTTGGCGATGAACTGCAAAACTTTAAGCTGATGCTGCAATCCGCGCAGTACATCGCCGATGAAGTCGGCGGCGTGGTGCTGGACGACCAGCGTCGTATGATGACGCCGCAAAAATTGCGTGAATACCAGGACCGCATTCGTGAAGTGAAAGAGGCTAACGCCTGATTCATCTTCTTGCGTTTCATCTAATTATCCTGAACCCCCGCCCGTCGGGGGTTTTTTATCATTGATGGTGTGATATGGAATCGAACGAACAAAAACTGACTGAACTGCGAACCACGCTTCGCCATCATGAATATCTGTACCACGTCATGGATATGCCTGAAATTCCTGATGCTGAATACGATCGGTTGATGCGTGAATTACGTGAACTGGAAGCTCAACATCCTGAACTGATTACGCCTGATTCGCCCACTCAGCGCGTGGGTGCCGCACCGCTAGCTTCATTTAGCCAGGTTCGACATGAAGTTCCGATGCTGTCGTTGGATAACGTTTTCGACGAGGAGAGCTTCCTCGCGTTTAATAAGCGCGTCCAGGATCGCCTGAAAAATACCGATGACCTGACATACTGTTGTGAGCTCAAACTGGATGGGCTGGCGGTCAGTATCTTGTATGAGAACGGTGTGCTGGTACAGGCGGCGACCCGCGGCGATGGAACGACGGGGGAAGATATCACTTCCAACGTACGTACCATTCGCGCTATCCCCCTGAAGCTGCGCGGTGATGATATTCCGCAACGACTGGAGGTCCGCGGAGAGGTGTTTCTCCCTCAGGCTGGATTCGAAAAAATCAATGAAGAGGCGCGGCGAACCGGTGGGAAAGTGTTTGCTAACCCGCGCAACGCGGCTGCAGGCTCCTTACGCCAGCTCGATCCGCGGATTACTGCGAAGCGACCACTTACTTTCTTTTGCTACGGTGTAGGGGTGCTGGAGGGCGGTGAGCTGCCTGCGAGTCATTCAGCGCGTTTACAGCAGTTTAAGGCCTGGGGATTGCCGGTCAGCGAGCGCGTAAAACTCTGTCATACGCCAGAGGAAGTGCTCACTTACTATCGCAAGGTTGAAGAAGACCGTCCGAAGCTGGGTTTTGATATCGACGGTGTCGTTATCAAAGTCGATTCTCTGGCGCTACAGGAGCAGCTTGGTTTTGTGGCCCGTGCGCCGCGTTGGGCTGTGGCGTTTAAATTCCCTGCACAAGAACAGATGACCTTTGTGCGTGATGTTGAGTTTCAGGTTGGACGGACGGGAGCCATCACACCAGTTGCGCGTCTGGAGCCGGTGCACGTAGCCGGGGTGCTGGTCAGTAATGCGACGCTGCATAACGCAGATGAAATCGATCGTCTGGGGCTGAGAATTGGCGATAAGGTGGTCATTCGCCGTGCTGGAGATGTTATTCCTCAGGTGGTGAATGTGGTTCTCTCGGAACGTCCGGAAGAGACGCGAGAAATCGTATTCCCCACACATTGTCCGGTGTGTCATTCCGATGTCGAACGCGTGGAAGGCGAAGTGGTGACGCGCTGTACCGGCGGTTTGATTTGCGGTGCGCAGCGTAAAGAAGCGCTCAAGCATTTTGTCTCCCGCCGCGCCTTAGATGTCGAGGGTATGGGGGATAAAATCATCGATCAGCTTGTTGAAAAAGAGTATGTACATACGCCAGCCGATCTCTTCCTGCTCACGCCGGGTAAACTGACCGGGCTGGACCGCATGGGGCCGAAATCAGCGCAGAATGTGGTGGATGCACTGGAAAAATCCAAAGAAACGACCTTTGCCCGTTTCCTTTATGCATTAGGGATCCGCGAAGTAGGCGAAGCCACGGCAGCAGGTTTGGCGGCCCACTTTGGTACCATTGAGGCGCTGGAGCAGGCATCGATTGACGATCTGCAAAAAGTGCCTGATGTCGGGATTGTTGTCGCCACGCACGTGCGCAATTTCTTTGCCGAAGAGAGCAACCGCGAAGTGATTGCTCAGTTGCGCAAAGAGGGGGTCCGCTGGCCTGCGCCGGTAGTGGTTAATGCCGAAGAGATTGATAGCCCATTTGCCGGGAAAACGGTGGTTCTGACCGGTAGCCTGAGCCAGCTCTCGCGCGATGACGCGAAAGCGCAGCTGGTGGCGCTGGGGGCGAAGGTTGCAGGCAGCGTGTCAAAGAAAACCGATCTGGTCATAGCCGGGGAAGCTGCGGGTTCTAAACTGGCCAAAGCGCAGGAGCTGGGGATAATGGTGATTGATGAAGCCGAAATGGTGCGCCTGCTCGGAGAATCACGTGGATAAAGACCAACTTATTGAAATTGCCAATACGGAAATGCCGTTTGGCAAATACAAAGGGCGTTGTTTAATTGATGTGCCGGAAGAGTATTTGCTGTGGTTTGCCCGTAAAGATCAATTTCCCGCAGGGCATCTTGGCGAGCTGATGGCGTTAACCTTGTTGATTCAAACTGAGGGGCTGACCAGTTTGGTTCAGCCCCTGAAGCGCCCGCGTTAAGCTTTGGAGGCGCGGGTTTTTTCTTGCGCCTGTAACGCGTCGGCCTGGCGTTTGTAGCGCCGAGCCAGAACCGCACACACCATGAGCTGAATCTGATGGAAGATCATCAGCGGCAGCACCATGATCCCCAGTATTGAGGTCGGGAAGAGAATGTTGGCCATCGGAATTCCGTTTGCCAGACTCTTTTTCGATCCGCAGAAGACAATCGTAATCTCATCCGCTTTATTGAACCCGCACTTGCGCGCCACAAAGACGTTAATCGCAATAACAATCGCCAGCAGCACAAGGCTGACAACGACGATAAACAGCAGCGAACCGACACCGACTTTGTGCCATATGCCGTTAACGACCGCTTCGCTGAACGCTGAGTAAACTACCAGCAGGATAGAGGTCTGGTCGGTTTTAGAGATCCATTTTTTACGTTTCGCCACCCAATCGCCAATCCACGGACGAGAAAGGTGCCCCAGCACAAACGGCAATAGAAGCTGCAGCATGATCTTGCCAACCTGCTCCAGACTCCCGCCTGCGCCGTGCAGATTCATCAGCAGGCCGACCAGCAATGGCGAAATAAAAATACCCAACAGGCTTGATGCCGAAGCCGAACATACCGCCGCCGCTACGTTGCCGCCCGCCAGCGAAGTAAACGCGATTGCGGACTGGACGGTGGCGGGCAGAATGCAGAGGTAAATAAAGCCGGTGTACAGCGCCGGATCGACGTTAATGGGCGCCCACCAGGCGAACAGCACGCCAAGAACGGGAAAGACGATAAAGGTGCTGCACATTACCCAAAGATGCAAACGCCAGTGGCTTCCCCCGGCAACGATGGCCTCACGAGAAAGTTTTGCGCCGTGCATAAAGAACAGCAGGGCGATGGCAGCGGTGGTTAGATGCTCAAAGAAGGGGACAAATGCGCCGCGAGCGGGAAAAAAAGAAGCCAGCAGGACGACGGTGACTAAGGTCAGAGTAAATGGATCAAGAATGCGGAAAAATTTCATAAACGCTCCTGAAAATCGATGCCGCTATTGTGCTTTCTTTAGTTTGAGAAATAAAATCGATTTATTGCATCTATTCATGAAAAAAAGAGATGAATTACTCGCTACGTCAGTTGAAGGTGTTTGTGACCGTTGCTCGGGTCAAAAGTTTTAGCCGGGCAGGAGAGAGTATTGGCCTTAGCCAGTCGGCGGTGAGCCATAGCGTTAAAGAGCTGGAACACCAAACCGGCGTGCGTTTGCTTGACCGGACGACGCGGGAAGTCGTGCTCACGGAAGCCGGACAGCAGCTGGCGGCCAGGCTTGAGCGCCTGCTGGACGAATTGAACAGCACGTTGCTTGAAGCAGGACGCGTCGGGCAGCAGCTTATGGGAACCGTTCGGGTGGCGGCAAGTCAGACCATTTCTGCTCACCTTATCCCCCAGTGCATTGCCTACAGCAACTGGCGCTATCCGGATATCGACTTCGTTCTGCACGATCGCCCTCAACGGTGGGTACTGGAGAGTATCCGCCAGGGGGAAGTGGATTTCGGTATTGTTATCGATCCCGGAGCCGCTACCGATTTACAGTGTGAGACGGTTCTTGCTGAGCCTTTTCTGCTGCTTTGTCGTGGCGATCATCCTTTTGCCAGACAGGACTCGGTGAGCTGGCAGGAGCTACAGCATCAGCGGCTGGTGTTACAGGATTATGCTTCTGGCAGCCGTCCGCTTATTGATGCTGCGCTTTCGGGGTTTTCCGTTTCTGCCAATATTGTGCAGGAAATAGGCCATCCAGCAACGCTATTTCCGATGGTTGAGTCAGGGATAGGTATTAGTATCCTGCCTGCATTAGCGCTGCCGCTCCCTCAGGGAAGCCGTCTACAGGTGAAACGGCTTACCCCGGTGGTGGAACGCCAGTTGATGCTGGCACGACGTAAAAATCGCTCGTTATCTACGGCAGCAGAGGCGCTGTGGGAGGTTGTGCGACATCAAGCCAGGCAATTGACCTCTTTGCGCGAGCATGATCCCTTGTATCAGTTATGAATCAATAGTTTTTTGATATTGAACGTCCGGGAAAACTGTATTGGTAATCGATTGCGTACCGTCGTTATAACAGCATGGTACCCATTCAATTTATCCATTCTTCAGTTTTTAAGGACATCTTATGAGTCACTCTCTTTTCTCACAGAACCCCTGGTATAGCGCAGATATTATTCGCGGCTATAAGCCTGACTTCACGCCACGAGTCGCCTTTATTCTTGGTTCTGGCCTTGGGGCGTTAGCGGAACAAATTGAAGATGCAGTAGCGATTTCATACGAGAAGTTGCCAGGCTTCCCGGTCAGTACTGTGCATGGCCATGCGGGGGAGCTGGTACTTGGAAATCTAGCCGGCGTTCCCGTAGCCTGTATGAAAGGGCGCGGCCACTTCTATGAAGGACGGGGAATGACCGTGATGACCGACGCCATCCGGACGCTAAAGCTGTTGGGATGTGAACTGCTGTTTTGCACTAACGCGGCCGGGTCTTTACGCCCTGAGGTTGGCCCGGGGAGCCTGGTGGCGCTAAGCGATCATATTAATACCATGCCGGGTACGCCAATGGTTGGTCTGAATGATGAACGCTTCGGCGAACGCTTCTTTTCTCTGGCGAATGCCTATGATGCGGATTATCGAGCCGTACTGCAGACCGTTGCGAAAGAAGGGGGCTTTCCGCTTACTGAGGGCGTGTTTGTTTCTTATCCCGGGCCGAACTTTGAAACGGCAGCGGAGATTCGCATGATGCAGATTATCGGCGGTGATGTGGTAGGAATGTCCGTAGTACCGGAGGTGATTACCGCCCGCCATTGTGGGCTTAAAGTGGTGGCTGTTTCCGCCATCACCAATCTGGCTGAAGGGCTCGGTGATGTGAAATTATCTCACGCGCAAACCCTGGCTGCGGCCGAACTCTCCCGACAGAATTTTATCAACCTGATCTGCGGCTTCTTACGCAAACTGGCCTGAACAAATAATAAAAATTGACCCCGCTCGCGGGGTCTTACTTTAATGGCAAGGAACGGAAAAATGGGTATCGCCTCTCGCTTAAAACTCATGTCGTTTTTGCAATATTTTATCTGGGGAAGCTGGCTGGTTACCCTGGGTTCTTACATGATAAACACATTGCATTTCACTGGTGCAAACGTTGGGATGGTTTATAGCTCCAAAGGGTTGGCGGCCATTATTATGCCCGGCATTATGGGGATTATCGCCGATAAATGGCTGCGTGCAGAACGGGCCTACATGCTCTGCCACCTGGCCTGCGCGGGAATACTTCTTTACGCGACAACCGTTACCGATCCGGATACGATGTTCTGGGTGATGCTGATAAATGCAATGGCCTATATGCCGACCATTTCGTTATCTAACAGCGTCTCCTACTCTTGTCTGGCGCAATCTGGTCAGGATCCGGCGACCGCGTTTCCACCTATTCGCGTATTTGGCACGATTGGTTTTATTGTCGCCATGTGGACAGTGAGCCTGATGGGGCTGGAACTGAGCAGCGCACAGCTGTACATCGCTTCTGGCGCTTCGTTATTACTGGCGATGTATGCGTTTACGCTACCGAAAATTCCGGTTGCCGAGAAAAAAGCCACTGCAACGCTTGCCAGCAAGCTGGGGCTGGATGCATTCGTGTTGTTTAAAAATCCGCGGATGGCTATTTTCTTTCTGTTTGCGATGATGTTGGGAGCGGTATTGCAAATTACCAACGTCTTCGGTAACCCCTTCCTGCACGATTTTGCCCGCAACCCAGAGTTTGCCGATAGCTTTGTGGTGAAGTATCCCTCTATTTTGCTGTCGGTTTCGCAGATGGCGGAAGTCGGCTTTATTCTTACCATCCCGTTCTTTCTTAAACGCTTTGGCATTAAAACGGTGATGTTGATGAGTATGCTGGCGTGGACGCTACGCTTTGGCTTTTTTGCCTTTGGCGATCCGTCTCCGTTTGGTTTTGTTCTGCTGCTGATGTCGATGATTGTCTACGGCTGCGCATTCGACTTCTTTAATATTTCTGGGTCGGTATTTGTTGAGCAGGAAGTTAGCTCGAATATTCGCGCCAGCGCACAAGGGCTGTTTATGACCATGGTCAACGGCGTCGGGGCGTGGGTTGGTTCGATCTTGAGCGGCATGGCGGTGGACTATTTCTCTATTGATGGCGTGAAGGATTGGCAGACTATCTGGCTGGTGTTCGCAGCCTATTCATTGATGCTGGCGGTTATTTTTGCGTTGTTCTTCAGGTATAAGCATGAGCCTGAGAACCAGCTGAAGAAAGAGCTGGCACACTAACGCAGCCCAATGGCGGGGTTTATGCCCCCGCCGTTTCATTTTCTATGATGCAATGTGATAACTTTGCGCATTATCCTTCACGTCAGGAGCGCATAACACATGGAACGCACGCATCGTATCGATCTGAAGTTATTGCGCTATTTCCTGGCTGTCGCAGAAGAGCTGCATTTTGGGCGTGCAGCTGCCCGCCTGAATATGTCGCAGCCTCCGTTAAGTATGCATGTCAAAGAACTTGAACAGCAGCTCGGTACGCTGTTGTTTATTCGCCATTCCCGCAGCGTGGCGTTGACCCATGCAGGGAAAATTCTAATGGAAGAGTCCCGTCGTCTGCTTTCGAGTGCTAATCAGGCTCTGGCGCGAGTGGAGCAGATTGGCCGGGGAGAAGCGGGGCGGGTAGAGTTGGGGGTGATAGGAACGGCAATGTGGGGGAAAATGCGCCCGGTGATGCGTCGTTTTTTGAAAGAGAACCCTAACGTCGAAGTGCTTTTCAGAGAGAATATGCCCGCGATGCAGATGGCGATGCTGGAGCGACGAGAGCTGGATGCCGGAGTCTGGCGGATGGCAATAGAACCTTCTCCTGGATTTACCAGCCTGCGTTTGCATGAGTCCTCTTTTTTAGTTGCGATGCCGGAAGAGCATGCGCTTTCCGTTCGTGAACATATACCGCTTGAAGCGCTACGTAACGAATACTTTGTCACCATGCCCTCAATACATACCGACTGGACGTTTTTGCAACGCGTTTGCCAGAGTGCCGGATTTTCGCCGATGATCGTTCGTGAAGTGATGGAGCCACAAACGGTTCTGGCGATGGTCAGTATGGGGATTGGTATTACGCTAATAGCGGATAGCTATGCACAGATGACATGGCCTGGCGTTGTTTTTCGTCCGTTGGAGGAGCGAATACCCGCCGATTTGTATATTGTATATGACCAACAGCAGGCGACGCCTGCGCTGACAAAGCTGGTGGAAGCGTTGACGGGGTAATTATTGGCTCAGGATTATATATTGCAGATAGCAAAAAAGCGCCTTTAGGGCGCTTTTTTACATTGGTGGGTCGTGCAGGATTCGAACCTGCGACCAATTGATTAAAAGTCAACTGCTCTACCAACTGAGCTAACGACCCGAAGTGGTGGGTGATGACGGGATCGAACCGCCGACCCCCTCCTTGTAAGGGAGGTGCTCTCCCAGCTGAGCTAATCACCCACTTCGGTACTTCATTTTACTGCAAGAAATCCAGCTGGCGAGAAAGTGGTGGGTGATGACGGGATCGAACCGCCGACCCCCTCCTTGTAAGGGAGGTGCTCTCCCAGCTGAGCTAATCACCCACTTCTCAATTTCTTGCTACACGGCGGAGACTACGTAAAGTAGTTGGTGGGTGATGACGGGTTCGAACCGCCGACCCCCTCCTTGTAAGGGAGGTGCTCTCCCAGCTGAGCTAATCACCCCCGCTGTGTGGAGTCGCATTATAGGGAGAGTTGAAAATGAGTCAACGCCTTTTCTAAATAATTTGTTTGTTCGTCGTAAAATTAAACAAAACGATCGCAATGTCATCTATGGAGCATGATTTATAAACAAAAAGGGCAAAGCGTGACGTTGAAACACCAACAACATTGAGGAATCAGCTTACAGTGTTAGAATAATCGTTTGTAAAATCTAACGAACACTGCCGCCTGCCGGCATCTTTATCAAACGTAAGGCCAATTCATGAAAATCAAAACTCGCTTCGCGCCAAGCCCAACAGGCTATTTGCACGTTGGCGGTGCGCGTACTGCTCTCTATTCCTGGCTTTTTGCACGTAACCACGGCGGTGAGTTTGTGCTGCGTATTGAAGACACCGATCTCGAGCGCTCCACGCCGGAGGCCATTGAAGCCATTATGGATGGGATGAACTGGCTGAGCCTGGAATGGGATGAAGGTCCGTACTTCCAGACCAAGCGGTTTGATCGCTACAACGCCGTGATTGATGAAATGCTGGAGGCGGGCACCGCTTATAAATGCTATTGCTCCAAAGAGCGTCTGGAAGCGCTGCGCGAAGAGCAGATGGCTAAAGGTGAGAAGCCGCGCTACGACGGGCGTTGCCGCCATGGTCACGAACATCACGCCGATGATGAACCTTGCGTGGTACGTTTTGCCAACCCAGAAGGCGGTTCCGTTATTTTTGACGATCAGATCCGCGGTCCTATTGAATTCAGCAACCAGGAGCTGGACGATCTGATTATCCGTCGTACCGACGGTTCCCCGACCTACAACTTTTGCGTAGTTGTTGATGACTGGGATATGGAAATCACCCACGTTATCCGTGGCGAAGACCATATCAACAATACTCCGCGACAGATTAACATCCTGAAAGCGCTGAACGCTCCGGTGCCGGTTTATGCCCATGTCTCTATGATCAATGGCGATGACGGTAAAAAACTCTCCAAGCGTCACGGTGCTGTAAGCGTCATGCAGTATCGCGATGACGGCTACCTGCCGGAAGCGCTGCTGAACTACCTGGTGCGTCTGGGATGGTCCAGCGGCGACCAGGAGATTTTCTCTCGTGAAGAGATGATTAAACTGTTTAGCCTGGGTGCGGTGAGCAAATCTGCCAGTGCGTTCAACACGGAAAAACTGCAGTGGCTGAACCATCACTACATTAATTCACTGGCGCCGGAATACGTGGCAACGCATTTACAGTGGCACATTGAGCAGGAAAATATCGATACCCGTAACGGCCCGCAGCTGGCTGAGCTGGTGAAACTGCTGGGTGAGCGCTGCAAAACACTGAAAGAGATGGCGGCAAGCTGCCGTTATTTCTATGAAGACTTTGCCGAATTTGATGCCGATGCAGCGAAAAAACATCTGCGTCCGGTTGCTCGTCAGCCGCTCGAAGTGGTGCGCGACAAACTCACTGCCATTAGTGACTGGACGGCAGAGAACGTTCACCATGCGATTCAGGCGACAGCAGATGAACTGGAAGTTGGAATGGGTAAAGTGGGCATGCCGCTGCGCGTAGCCGTGACTGGCGCAGGCCAGTCTCCTGCGCTTGATGTGACCGTGCATGCGATTGGCAAATCACGCAGCGTCGAACGTATCAACAAAGCGCTGGTTTTTATTGCCGAGCGTGAGAGTCAATAATCCTGATTTAGATGACAGATATAGTAAAACGGCGGGATATTCCCGCCGTTTTTTTAACTATTCTCAGCATCATTAATACCAAGCCGGGACAGAAATCCGCTGATCCCCTCGCGTGCCAGAAGATCCCGTAGATGCAATTGCTCTGTTGGGGTCATCAGATGCAGCGTCTCGACAATCTGGCGCCAGATGGTATCAGCGTCATTCACAAAGTAATTAACTGGCTGTTCCGCCAGCTGATTATCAATAGTCAGATGCCGTAATGCCGGGATATTTGCCAGAAAATCGATAACTGATTTGTCGATAACGATCAGACGAGCTCGACCGCCTTTGACGCCGGGTATGGCTTCGGTTCGCCATTTTTGCTCTCTGGCCCAGCGGTTAATCGTTTGCCGAGCGAGGCTAAGGCATTCAGCGAGCTCCGCTGGAGTCATTTTATCTTTGAGTTTCATCATGATTTTACTGGTCGCGTATTCCCAGCCGATTGAGTAGTCCGGTGATCCCTTCGCGTAGCAGCAGCGACATAAACAGCTTTTGCTCGCCCGGCGTCATCTCTTTACACAGTGTGAGCAGCAGAGATTCAAGATCGTTATCGGTTGCAGAATAGGGGACAGGGTTTTCGGCCACGCGCTGTGCGCTGCGAATAAACTCGCGAACTTGCTCATTAACATGTACGAGTCGCGCTTTGCCGCCCTGTACGCCGGGTCGTGGGGACGTTTGCCATCCCTCTTTACGTACCCATTTGTTAATCGTTTGCCGACTGAAGCCAGTCAGATGCGCTATTTCTTCAGGTGTCATTCGTTCCTTGAGCATACTATTTCCTGAGTAAATATGTGGGAATTAGTTGCACATGTTATAGCATCCTTTTAGAGGAAAGGGTGACATGTTTAGCTTCTGGCTGCGATAAGGCTCGCAATGTCAGCCGTTTGCCTGCTTTTTCAGCGATAAAATGACAGGGATTGATTTTGCCGTTGACACCTGGCGAAGGAATTCATATTATGCCGCCCGTCAACACGACACGCTTTACGTTACGGGGCTATAGCTCAGCTGGGAGAGCGCTTGCATGGCATGCAAGAGGTCAGCGGTTCGATCCCGCTTAGCTCCACCAAAACCTGCACCCATCAGGTTTGGTTCGTAAAGAGGTCCTGTGGGGCTATAGCTCAGCTGGGAGAGCGCTTGCATGGCATGCAAGAGGTCAGCGGTTCGATCCCGCTTAGCTCCACCAAATTATGAACCCTCGCTACGGCGGGGGTTTTTTTTTACGCGGGAAATGTAAAGCATTCTTTGAATAAGTCAGTAAATCTCCACTTTAAGTAATTTCAGATTTTTTCACGATTTAAAATCTTGCCTTGCCATTATTAAGAGACATAATATTTGTCGCCTAAATATATTTTTGCAGCAGGAGTTTTAATTAACAATAATGATTGATCATCTTAACATTAAGATCAAAAAAACTCTGCTGGCTTTATTGGTCTGCTTTATCGCTATTCCTTTATCCAGATTTATTTCTCCGCAAACCATCATTGATGGAAATCAAATTTATCTGGCATGGCTGCCGATGAGCTTGATGTATTCTGTGCTTTTTATTTTTGGCCGCTATGCCGTTGCTCCGTTGATTATCGCGTTTGCGATTACCAATACCTGGATAATAGATCTGACGCTGGCGCAGTCGGCTATCCTGCTATTTTGTCAGCTTTTCTCGGTTTTTGTTTCCTGCGCTATTGTTCGCGTCCAGCTAGGCAGGCGTTGGCGTGCCGGGTTGACGGCAAGACATATGGGCGTGAGGATTTTTTGGGGAGGGTTTTTCGCACCGATCCTGTTGAAGGTCACGATGCACCTGGCCGGGCGTTTTTTTTCTTTTCCGCTGGCGATTTCCAGTTATTTCGGCACGATGTCAGTTATCTATACTATTATCGATATCCAAAGTCTGATTAGCGCAGCATTAATTTTTACGACATTCTTTTATTATCCATTGCGGATGATAATCAGTCCGCGATATGGGCGATTATTTTGGCGTAATCATTGTCAACCATGGCTGACTGGTGAGCATCGAGTATTTACGTTGTATTGGTTTTTGGCCCTGACAGCAATATTACTGGTGCTGTGTACGCCCTATGATTCTGATTTTATTGCAGGTTATTTAGTTCCTCTTATATTTATTTTGTACTTTATTGGTATTAGCCGCCTTGGACATACGTTGATTCGCATTTCATGGTCCGTTTCAGCCTTTTTGCTCGTGGCGTATAACCGAAATTTCTTACATGGGGTACAAACTGAATATTCACTATCATTTGTCCTTTCTGTGCTGATCTCTTTTACTATCTGTTTGTTTTACATGGCAGATATTTATGCGCGTAGTGAAAGAATGAAGCTTAGATGGCGAGATCAGGCAGAGGAAGATCCGCTAACTGGTTTACCGAATTTACGCGCCCTGGAGAGCCACCTTCAGCGCAACCCCGCCGTTGCTCTCAGCAGTCTGAGGATTCAGAATCTGGATTTTCTCAGCCGCCATTATGGCATGATGATGAGGGTGGAGAGCAAACGGCAGATTGTCCGTAAGCTACAGCCGTTACTGGCTCAGGGAGAGCGAATTTTTCAGCTTCCCGGAAGCGAGCTCTTGCTGGTGCTGAATAGCCCGGAGACAGAAGCACGTTTAAATCACATTGTTTCAACGCTTAATCATAAAAAGTTCAGTTGGCATAACCAAGCGCTGGATCTGGAATTTGGCGCATCGTGGAGCCGCTACGGCGGTATGGAGTCGGAGCTTCATCCGATGCTTGGTCAGCTTAGCTGGCTATCGGAGCAGGCCGGTGCGGCTCGCCGTGTATTCGCACTGGATGCGGCGCAAGAGCAAATTTCCGACCACACAGTCGAGCAGGTACGATTACTGGCACAGGTTAAGCAGGCGCTTAACGAGCGTGGGCTAGTGCTGTATGCCCAGCCTATTCAGGATGCCTCAGGAGAAGGGTACTATGAGGTACTTAGCCGTATGCGCTGCGGTGAGAGTATCATTATGCCCGACCGGTTTATTCCGTTGATTGTGCAGTTTAACCTGAGCCAGCGTTTTGATATGCAGGTACTGGAAACGCTGTTTAGCAGGCTTAATCACCATCCAGGCAAGCATTTCTCCGTGAATCTACTGCCCTATACGCTAATGCAAAATGACAGCGCGGCACAAATTATCTCGCTATTCAAACGCTATAATCTGTCGCCAGAGACGATAACTATTGAAGTGACTGAAGAGCAGGCGTTTTCCGATATTGAAACCAGTATGCATAATATACAGTTGCTCAGACATTTCGGCTGTTCCATTGCTATTGATGACTTCGGTACCGGATATGCCAACTACGAGCGTCTGAAAAGTTTACAGGCTGATGTTGTAAAAATTGACGGCTGCTTCGTGCGTGATATCGAGACCGATCCGCTGGATGCCATTATGGTCAAATCCATCATTGAAATGGCGAAGGTTAAGAAGATGAAGGTAGTGGCGGAATACGTTGAAACGCCTGAGCAGCGGGAAAAGCTTCTGCAACTAGGCGTCGATTATTTACAGGGCTATCTGATTGGTAAGCCGCAGCCGTTAAGTGAACTACAGACGTAAAAAAGCCGGGACTTGCCCGGCTTTCGCAATATAGATGAAGATTACAACACTAACGCAGCGATAGATGCAGAGAGCACGCTCACCAGCGTAGAGCCGTAAAGCAGCTTCAGCCCGAAGCGGGAAACCACGTTACCCTGCTCTTCATTCAACCCTTTAATTGCGCCGGCAATGATACCGATTGAGGAGAAGTTGGCGAAGGAAACCAGGAAGATAGAGATGATACCTTCCGCGCGCGGAGAGAGGGTAGAGGCCACTTTCTGCAGATCCATCATGGCAACGAATTCGTTAGAAACCAGTTTGGTGGCCATAATACTTCCCACCTGCAGCGCTTCGCCTGCGGGTACGCCCATGATCCATGCAACCGGATAGAAGATATAGCCAAGAATTCCCTGGAAGGAGATGCTGTGGCCGAACCAGCCGGTGACGGTGGCAAACAGGGCGTTGAGCGCAGAAATCAGCGCGATAAAACCGATTAGCATCGCGGCAACGATGATCGCCACTTTAAAGCCCGCCAGGATATATTCACCCAGCATCTCGAAGAAACTTTGGCCTTCATGCAGGTTGGACATCTGCAGATTTTCTTCGCTTTCATCAACGCGGTACGGGTTAATCAGCGACAGGACGATAAAGGTACTGAACATGTTGAGCACCAGCGCGGCAACAACATATTTCGGCTGCAGCATGGTCATGTACGCGCCCACGATAGACATGGATACGGTAGACATCGCCGTTGCAGCCATGGTGTACATACGGTTGCGGGACATTTTGCCGAGAATATCTTTATAAGCGATAAAGTTTTCGGACTGGCCCAGAATCAGCGAGCTGACTGCGTTAAAGGATTCCAGTTTGCCCATGCCGTTGATTTTGGACAGAACGGTACCGATAGCGCGAATGACGACAGGCAGAATACGGATATGCTGCAAGATACCGATCAATGCAGAGATGAATACGATCGGGCACAGCACTTTCAGGAAGAAGAAAGCCAGGCCTTTGTCGTTCATGCTGCCGAAGACGAAGTCTGTCCCCTCATTGGCGAAACCGAGGAGTTTTTCGAACATCTCGGAGAAGCCCTTTACGAAACCCAGACCAATGTCAGAGTTCAAGAAGAACCAGGCCAGCAAAACTTCAATGACAAGCAGTTGAATAACATAACGAATACGAATCTGCTTACGGTTGTGGCTAGCCAACAGGGCCAGAATAGCAACCACTACGATCGCGAGAATAAAGTGCAAGACGCGGTCCATATTTGCTCCAAATATGAGGCAGGTTAAATTTCTGTGCACATTCTATGTAACAGGAACAAAGAAAACGAGAGCTAGAACACACTATTGCAAGGATGTGTGACTAATGACAAAAATAGTGATCAAGCATGCATTTTTGTTATGTTACGTAAAGGTTTTAAAAGTTGCATCGTTGTACTATTCTGATGACTGAATAAAGTAAGCTATCAGTCCCCGGTTTTTAGTAACCGACCCGCTATCGTTCCCTTCTATCACAGCAATCATTATCACCTTTCCAAATGAACTTGATAATCATTCGCATTTTGATAGCATGAAACATAGCAAAGGCTATATTTCAGAGGCAGAAAATGACAAGCAGTCGCGTTGAGAATAGCAGCGGTCGCGCAGCGCGCAAGATTAGGCTCGCCTTGATGGGACCTGCGTTCATTGCTGCCATTGGTTATATCGACCCGGGGAACTTCGCGACCAACATTCAGGCCGGGGCCAGTTTTGGCTATCAACTGCTGTGGGTGGTGGTATGGGCTAACCTGATGGCGATGCTGATTCAGGTTATGTCGGCGAAACTGGGCATTGCTACCGGTAAAAATCTGGCTGAGCAAATTCGTGACCACTACCCGCGCCCGGTAGTGTGGTTTTACTGGGTACAGGCTGAAATCATCGCAATGGCGACCGACCTTGCCGAGTTTATTGGCGCTGCTATCGGATTTAAGCTGGTGCTTGGGGTGTCGTTGCTTCAGGGAGCTGTACTGACGGGGATTGCGACTTTCCTGATCCTGATGCTTCAGCGCCGCGGCCAAAAGCCGCTGGAAAAAGCGATCGGTGGGCTGTTGCTGTTTGTTGCTGCGGCGTATGTCGTCGAGCTTATCTTCTCCCAGCCTGCGCTGGCGCCGTTGGCAAAAGGGATGCTCGTACCGTCTTTGCCAACCAGCGAGGCGGTATTCCTTGCCGCCGGGGTGCTGGGGGCGACTATTATGCCGCACGTTATCTATCTACACTCTTCGTTGACCCAGCATCTGCACGGCGGAACGCGTAAAGAACGCTATAACGCTACGCGCTGGGATGTCGCGATTGCGATGACCATTGCCGGTTTTGTTAACCTGGCAATGATGGCGACTGCCGCAGCGGCTTTTCATTTCAATGGTCATACCGGGATTGCCGATCTCGATCAGGCTTATTTGACGCTGGAGCCGCTGTTGAGCCACGCGGCAGCCACTATTTTTGGCCTGAGCCTTGTGGCTGCCGGTTTGTCATCCACCGTCGTGGGGACCCTGGCGGGGCAGGTCGTGATGCAGGGCTTTATTCGCTTTCATATACCGCTCTGGTTTCGTCGGGCTATCACCATGCTACCGTCGTTTATTGTCATCTTGATGGGGTTGGATCCAACGCGCATTCTGGTTATGAGTCAGGTCTTGCTCAGTTTCGGTATAGCCCTTGCGCTGGTGCCGCTGCTTATCTTCACCAGTAATGCGCAGTTGATGGGGGATTTGGTTAACGCTCGCTGGGTAAAACAGCTGGGGTGGGTGATTGTCGCGATTGTTGTGGTTCTTAACGGCTGGCTAATTGTCGGAACGATATTCAGTTAGTCATAATATAAAAGGGGAGCCGTTTGGCTCCCCTGGTGATTAATGGTGCCCGTGACCATGCCCGCGTCCGCCAGGACCACGTCCCCAGCCGCCGCGTCGGTCATCGCGATCGTTCCAGCCTTCACGATAACCGCGCTCGTAGGCTTTGCGCTTGTCCCAGCCGCGATGCCAGCCGTTGTCATGGCGACGCCAGCGGTTGTCGCGCCATTCATAGTTTTTGCGCCAGTAATCACGGTCGCGCCAGCCGCCGCCGTCCCAGTAGTTACCGTAGTTGTCGCGATCGCCAATTTGTAATTTTATTGATGGCAACAGGGTGATTTCACCAGCATTCGCGACCAATGGCGCTGAAGCCAGTAGCACTGCAGCCAGAATCAGTGACCTGAACATACTCTTCTCCTTCACGATCGGGGCCGTTGTCGGCCTGTTAACCTGATATTACGGGGCGGTAAAGCCCCGTCGCATCGGAGGAACTCCTAAATCGCAAGTGAGAGCACTTTTTGCTAAAGTAAAAAAGAATTTACACCGCAAGGATAGCGTCGATGGTTGCACGTTCTTCGGCGTTAAAATGGCGATTTTCCAGCATGCCAACCGCATCATCAAGCTGCGAGGTTTTGCTGGCGCCAATCAGTACCGAAGTCACTTTCTCTTCGCGCAGTACCCAGGCCAGCGCCATCTGCGAGAGTTTTTGTCCGCGGGATTCGGCCAGCGTATCCAACTGACGAATCTTCTCCAGCTTGGCTTTGGTAAGCTGATCTGGCTGCAGAAATTGACTGCCGCTGGCGGCACGGGAGTCCGCCGGGATGCCATGCAGATAACGGTTAGTTAACTGCCCGCCAGCAAGTGGTGAAAACGCTATACTTCCTACCCCCGCAGTTTGCAGGAACTCCAGCAATCCACCCTCGACCCAGCGTTCAAACATCGAATATTTGGGCTGATGAATCAGGCATGGCGTACCGAGATCGTTGAGGATGCTGACCGCCTCCCGGGCCTGTTCAAGCGGATAGTTGGATAACCCGACGTACAGCGCCTTGCCCTGTCGAACGATGTGGTCCAGCGCGCGCATGGTTTCCAGCAGCGGCGTTTCAGGGTCAGGACGGTGGTGGTAGAAAATATCGACATAGTCCAGGCCCATCCGTTTAAGGCTTTGGTCGAGGCTGGCAATCAGATACTTGCGTGAGCCCCAATCACCGTAAGGCCCGTCCCACATGGTGTAACCGGCTTTACTTGAGATGATTAACTCGTCGCGATAGGGTAAAAAATCTTCCTTCAGGATGCGGCCAAAATTACTTTCTGCTGATCCTGGCGGCGGCCCGTAGTTGTTGGCCAAATCGAAATGGGTGATGCCGAGATCGAATGCGTGGCGTAGTAGCTGACGGCTGGTTTCCACCAGCGTCTCGTCACCAAAATTGTGCCAAAGCCCAAGCGAAATCGCCGGTAGCTTTAATCCGCTATGGCCACAGCGGCGGTATTCCATCGTTTGATATCGCGTGGCGCTTGCCTGGTAAACCATATACTTCCTCCGCAGATAAAACAGGGTGTGTATACGTTTACACTAAAGAATGTTGGACGCCGAGTACACTCCCCAAATGCGTAAATTTTGCTTTCCACCACATTTGTTGAGCGCAATCTGGACAGCGCAACTGCTTATTCAATACTCAAATTACCTGCACGAGAGGAGAGTATGGATATGCAACCGACTTACACCATTGGCGATTATCTGCTGGATCGTCTCGTAGATTGCGGCATAGACCGCTTGTTTGGCGTACCAGGCGATTACAATTTACAGTTCCTCGACAGCGTTATTGCGCATCAAAACTTAGGGTGGGTGGGTTGTGCAAATGAGCTAAACGCGGCCTATGCCGCCGATGGCTATGCGCGTATTAAAGGCGCAGGCGCGCTATTGACCACCTACGGCGTTGGCGAGCTTAGCGCGCTCAACGGCATTGCCGGAAGCTATGCTGAGCATGTCCCTGTTCTGCATATCGTTGGCGCTCCCTGTACCGGCGCGCAGCAGCGCGGCGAGCTCCTGCACCACACGCTTGGCGATGGTGATTTCAGCCACTTTTCGCGGATGAGCGAACACATTACCTGTTCTCAGGCGGTGCTGGCAGCGGGAAATGCCTGTTATGAAATCGACCGGGTATTAAGCGAAATGCTGACTCATCATCGACCAGGTTATCTGATGTTGCCCGCCGATGTGGCAAAAGCAAAGGCGACGCCACCTGCCAGTCGTTTGCTTATTGAAGGTCTGCCTGCCGATGAGAACCATCTGGCCGGATTTCGCGAGCACGCTGAGCTGATGCTAAGGAGGAGTCGCCGCGTATCGCTACTGGCTGATTTCCTCGCCCAGCGTTACGGTCTGCAAACTGTACTCAGAGAGTGGGTGGCGAAAGTCCCCGTTTCTTACGCCACGATGCTGATGGGCAAAGGACTTTTTGATGAGCAGCAGCGTGGCTTCGCTGGGACTTATAGCGGGATAGCCAGCTCAGAGGAGACTCGTGAGGCTATTGAAAATGCCGATACGATTATCTGCGTCGGCACGCGTTTTACCGACACCATTACTGCCGGTTTCACTCAGCGCCTCCTGCAGGAAAAAACGATAGAAATCCAACCCTTCGCTGTTAGAGTTGGCGACCATTGGTTCAGCCGGGTTCCGATGGATAAAGCCCTTGATGTCTTAATTGAGCTCTCAGCCAGTCTGGCAACTGAGTGGATCCCTGCGCGAATTTTGGCTACTGGTGTGGACAGCGCATCTGAGGGGAGCCTGACGCAGAAAAATTTCTGGCATACGGTGCAGAAACAGCTGCGCCCTGGTGACATTATTCTTGCCGATCAGGGAACCGCTGCCTTTGGCGCTGCAGCGCTTAAGCTTCCAACTGATGCAACGCTTATTGTCCAGCCGTTATGGGGATCGATAGGCTTTACCCTTCCGGCGGCCTACGGGGCGCAAACGGCGGCGGCGGACAGAAGAGTAGTACTGATTGTCGGTGATGGCGCCGCGCAGTTAACCATTCAGGAGATGGGATCGATGCTCAGAGATAGGCAACGCCCGCTGATTCTCTTGCTCAATAACGAAGGCTATACGGTCGAACGCGCGATTCATGGCCCAGAGCAGAGGTATAACGACATTGCTCTCTGGGACTGGAATCGTCTGCCTGAAGCTTTTGCACCCGATGTACCATCCTGCTGCTGGCGGGTGATGCGTACGCAAGAGCTGGAAGAGGCAATGACCAGCAGCGTCACCTCAGACAGGTTGACGCTGGTGGAGGTGATGCTGCCGAAAATGGATATCCCTGATTTTCTACGGGCGGTAACCCAGGCGCTGGAAGAGCGAAACAGCCGCGTTTAATCGTTGCGCCGTTTTGCAATCATCAGCGGCTTTCCCGCCAGCAGCAGCCAGGCAGGAAGCATAACGATACACAGCAGCGGTAGGAGAGTGGAATCCGGCACCACAACCGCTGCCATAAACAGGCTTAACCAGCCATCGCGCGTGACTACCAGCGTCAGGCCGAGAATGGCGCAGGAGACAGTGATGGCCGCCGGAACGGCCGGAACATGCGCATGTAGCATGAGTCCGAGCGCGACGCCGACGAATACTGCCGGAAAAATACGCCCTCCGCGAAAGCCGCAGGCGGCGGCCATCACCAGCGCCGCCAGTTTAATCAGCGCAATAAGCATGTAGTCATTAGCGCTCAGAGTCAGGCTTAGCGCCAACTGCTGCATTTCATCCAGACCTTTAAACAACGTGATATGCCCGCCGATGACACCCAAAACGCCTAATAAAAAGCCGCCAATACCCAGGGTTAATATCGGGTTCTTCAGGCGTTGCATCAGCGAATGCAGGCGCGGCAAGCACCAAACGGCAACCATGCCAACGGCAATAGCAATAAGCGCAACGATGGCGCCGCTGATGATGTCAACAAAGCGTAATTCTGGCAGATAGGGTAGCGGTAGTGAAAAGTGGGGATGAAAAAACAGGCTGGTGGTCAGTGAACCAGCCGCCGCGGCAAGGAGTGGGGCAAACAGCTTGTCCCACAGCGGGACATCATTGCTGCTGTTTAACGTTTGCGAAAAAATAAGCGCCGCCGCGACCGGGGTGCCAAATAGTGCGCCGATAGTGCCGGATGCGGCGAGGATCGTCCAGTCCAGAGCGCTGACTCGGGGGAAAATGCGGGAGCCAAGCGCTACCGCCAGGGCGATATTGACAACCATAATGGGGTGTTCCGGCCCGAGGCTAACGCCGCCGGCCAGGCCGAGTATCAGCGCCGCGAGCAGGCCCGGCAGCGCGCTGAGGCTGACCGGTGCGCCAATTAACGATTCTGTTGCTGGATCCGGGCCCGCGTGGCCTGGACTAAAACGGACTACGAGGCCGACGGCGATACCGGTGCAGGTGAGGATGGCAATCGTCCAGAAAGGTCCGCTGGCGTTGATGCCCACGCTAGCTGGCAGGCTGGTCCACAGGATATTTTGCAATACGGTGGCAATTTTCATCGCTACGATTAATACCAGGCTGGAAGCAATACCAATCATGACTGCAGGTATAGATAGCAATAGCATTGTTCTGGCGCGTGGGTGCAGCATGTAAAAGATCCTTCTGAGAGTCTTGAGCACTAATTTGCATGGACTCTTAAAGGGCGTCGACGCAAATGGTGCTGAAACGATAAAGTAATGATGCAACCTGTAAATTGTAAGAGCCATGATGCTCAAATTTTCATGAATTTCAGCTCAACTGTGACGTAGATCGCTAAACCAAGGGTGCTTATGCGTTGGTCGTTGTTGTTAGCGCTTCATGAATTTAGAGTGTGCCAAAAGAATTATTTTGACTTTAGCGGAGCCGTAACGGAATGACAAAATTTGCTTTAGTAGGGGACGTTGGCGGAACGAATGCCCGTCTGGCGTTATGTGACATCGCAAGCGGGGAAATCTCTTGTGCCAAGACCTATTCCGGGCTCGATTATCCCAGTCTTGAAGCCGTTGTTCGGGTCTATCTGGAGGAGCATGACGTTAAGGTTGAAGACGGCTGTATCGCTATCGCCTGTCCAATTACCGGTGACTGGGTGGCAATGACCAACCACACCTGGGCGTTTTCTATCGCCGAGATGAAAAAGAACCTGGGCTTCTCTCATCTGGAAATCATTAATGATTTCACAGCCGTGTCGATGGCGATTCCGATGCTGAAAGCGGAGCATCTGATTCAGTTCGGCGGTGCGCAACCAGTGGAAGGCAAACCCATTGCCGTCTATGGCGCAGGAACCGGTCTGGGCGTTGCTCACCTGGTACATGTCGATAAACGCTGGGTAAGCCTGCCGGGCGAGGGCGGTCATGTGGATTTCGCGCCGAACAGCGAAGAAGAAGGCATTATTCTGGAGGAGCTGCGTACCGAGCTGGGACACGTCTCCGCCGAACGCGTGTTATCGGGGCCTGGTCTGGTCAATCTTTATCATGCGATAGTTAAGTCTGATGGGCGTCTGCCGGAAAACCTGCAGCCGAAGGATGTCACTGAACGCGCGCTGGCCGATACCTGTATCGATTGCCGTCGTGCGCTGTCGCTGTTTTGCGTCATTATGGGGCGCTTTGGTGGTAACCTGGCGCTGACTCTCGGCACTTTTGGCGGCGTATATATCGCTGGCGGCATTGTTCCGCGCTTCCTTGACTTCTTTAAAGCCTCTGGCTTCCGCGGTGGTTTTGAAGATAAAGGTCGTTTCAAAGCCTTTGTCCAGGATATCCCGGTATATTTGATAGTCCACGACAACCCTGGGCTGCTGGGTTCCGGTGCTCACCTGCGCCAGACTCTGGGCCAGGTTCTCTAAATGTCCTTCTTACCCGGTAATGCGCTTATCCGGGTAAGATCTCCTACAGATGCATGAGCTGGCGAAACTCTTTTACTTTGCTGCGGCTGACTGGAACCTGAAATTCCAGATCGCGAAGCCGCAGGATATAGGTATTGTTGAACCAGGGTTCAATTTCACGAATTTTATTCAGATTGACGCAATATGAGCGGTGGCAGCGGAAAAAGTGCGCTGGCGGTAGCTTATTGCAGAATTCAGTAATATTCATCGGCATTACGAATGACTCCCGCCGGGTATAGACGAAAGTCATCTTCTCATGCGCCTCTGCGTAGTAAATGTCGTGGATGCTGGTGACAATAATCCGCTCATCTTTAATCAGATTAATTGTGTCGTTTTCCCGAGCTGGGTTGGGTGCCGTCCCGCTACCGGCGCTAACCTGCTGCTGTTGCCAGGCGCCGGTTAGCTTTTGTAGCATATTGATGATACGTGATTCCTGGTACGGCTTCAGGATGTAATCAAACGCTTCCAGCTCAAAGGCTTCCACGGCATGCTCTTTCCACGCGGTAATAAACACGATAAAGGGCTTGTGCGCGAACTGACTGATATTCTGTGCCAGAAGAACGCCATCCAGAGAGGGGATGTTGATGTCGAGAAAAATGGCATCGACTTTGTTGTGCTGTAAAAACTTCAGCACGTCCAGTCCGTCGTCAAAGGTGCCGACAATTTCCATCTGGCTATGGGTGTTAATCAGCCAGGTGAGCTCTTGTTGCGCCAGAAATTCATCTTCAACAATGATGACTTTCATCTTATCTCCACTCATGACAGCAACGACTCCGTCGCCGCCTGGGGCGCGTGTTGGGTTGGTACGTAGAAGGCAATTTCGGTTCCCGGAGTCAGGCGTCGGATGTGCAGACCTTCGCCGTACAGCAGCTTGACCCGGTGATGAACATTCAGTAAACCAATTTTATTACCCGGCATTTCGTCGGCTTCTACTCTTGCTACGACCGCCGGGTCAATGCCGTTGCCGGTATCGCGAACGCTAATTCGTACACGATTTCCACACTCATTAATTCCGATGGTGACCACGCCTTTACCTTTACAGGGCTGGATCCCATGAACGATAGCATTTTCCACTAGCGGCTGAATAAGCAGGCTGGGGATCATGAAGCTGATTTCATCATCAATATCATAAATCACCGTTAGCTTGTCGCCGAAGCGTGCCTGTTCAATCGCGATATAGTCCTTGATTTGATACAGCTCTCTTTTGATATCTATCTGTTCATCATCTTTTAATTCAATGTTGTAGCGTAAATAGCGCGATAAATTAAAAATCAGCTGGCGCGCGGTGTCCGGATTCATGCGGATTGAAGACGAAATTGCATTCAGGGCGTTAAATAAAAAATGGGGATTAATTTTGCTCTGCAGCGCGCGCAGTTCGGCTTTATTGGCCATCTCACGAAGCTGTTCGGCACGAGAGACTTCCAACTGTGTAGAGATAATTTGCGACAGGCCGATTGCCATTTCCTGCAGCGAAGAGGTGATGCGATGCGCGTGGCAATAATAGATTTTTAACGTACCAGTGACGACGCCTTTCTCCCATAACGGAATGACCAGCATGGAGTGTATTTCCGGCGTTCGGTGAGCTTCGTCATTGTTTTTAATAATGATTTTTCCATAACGGATCGCCTGTTGCGTCGTCGGGCTAATAAAATCGTCGTTATCTCGATAGTTGGCCTCCCCCACGCCAACATAGGCCATAACCTGCTGGGTATTGGTGATGGCGACGGCATCGGCATTGATATCACGACGGATGATGTCGCAGACCTGGCGCAGGGATTCGCTATTCACATGGCGAAATAGCGGTAGCGTTTTGTTGGCGATATCAAGCGCCAGTTTTGCTTGCCGCGCGGCGCTGGCCTCCTTTTCACCTTCAACGCTCTGCACCAGCAGAACGATAAAGCCGATACAGACGCTGCCGAGGATCATCGGAATACCGATTTTTGACACAATATCTATCCCTAGCGACAACGAAGGGGCCCACGTGACCACGAGGATCATGGTTAACGTCTCACACAGCATTCCGGCGAGAATGCCTGCTTTCCAGCGTTGCGCTTTGGAAACTTTACGGCTGATAAAACCGGAGAGCAGGCCCGCGACAATACTGGTGATAAAGCAGGGGATGGCGGTGACGCCATCAATATCGATCAGATAGCGATGTACCCCGGCAATCACGCCCACCATCGCCCCGACCCAGGGGCCGAAAAGGATCCCCCCGGACATGACCGCGATAATACGCACGTTGACCAGTGATCCCTCGACCGGAACGCCAGACCAGGTACTGAACAGAGCAAAGAGGGAGAAGATTGCCGTCACAGCCAACAGCTCTTTTGGCGTGTGCGCGGATTTATGCAGAAGCTCACGAAACAGGCGCAGGCGAATGAGGAAAAAAAGACAAATCAGCATTAATGCCGCACGGTCAAAAACCGCCAGCAGCATAGTAAATATTTCGTGCATGTGTGCGCCGTGATAATCGCGAGAAAGCAATATGATAGAAAACCTTACGACAGAAGGCTAGCCGAAGGCATGAATAGGGAAAAGTCGCACAAATAAAAGGGGATTAATAACAAAGACTTTAGATTCAATCTCATCTATTGATGAGAAATATTTTAAGTAAAATTAATGATATCAATATGTTGATTTTTATCGATTGATAGATAGAGTTGAGGGTCATTTCTGCCGTATTTAGCTGAACTGATACCCGTTTTTATCGCCTGAAATTATTTTTTATCTTCCCTATCGACAGCAGGAATTTTTTCGGGTTATTTTCTAAACGTGCTGCAAATGCAGCCGCGTCGCTCGGACGGTCCGGGCGCTAACGTTAATCTGAGGAATCTATGGCTGAATTCAGTCCTGAACGCCGTTTTACGCGTATCGATCGTCTCCCCCCGTACGTTTTTAATATCACTGCCGAACTGAAAATGGCTGCGCGACGCCGCGGTGAAGACATTATTGATTTCAGCATGGGCAACCCCGACGGTGCGACTCCGCCGCATATCGTAGAGAAGCTCTGTACCGTTGCCCAGCGCCCTGATACGCACGGCTATTCCACATCTCGCGGCATTCCGCGCCTTCGCCGGGCGATTTCGCGCTGGTATCAGGATCGTTATAACGTTGAGATCGATCCGGAGTCAGAAGCGATTGTCACCATCGGTTCAAAAGAGGGACTGGCGCATCTGATGCTGGCAACTCTCGATCATGGTGATACTGTGCTGGTGCCAAATCCCAGTTACCCCATCCATATTTACGGCGCGGTGATTGCCGGAGCCCAGGTGCGTTCAGTACCGCTGGTTGAAGGCGTTGATTTCTTCAATGAGCTTGAGCGCGCCATTCGCGAGAGCTATCCGAAACCGAAAATGATGATCCTCGGTTTCCCATCCAACCCGACCGCGCAGTGCGTCGAGCTGGAGTTCTTTGAGAAAGTTGTCGCGCTGGCGAAGCGTTATGACGTACTGGTCGTCCACGATCTGGCTTACGCTGATATTGTTTACGACGGCTGGAAAGCACCTTCTATTATGCAGGTTCCCGGCGCGCGCGACGTTGCCGTCGAATTCTTTACGCTATCTAAAAGCTACAATATGGCGGGCTGGCGTATCGGATTTATGGTCGGTAACAAAACGTTGGTCAACGCGCTGGCACGAATTAAAAGCTACCACGATTACGGTACTTTCACTCCTCTGCAGGTTGCGGCGATTGCTGCGCTTGAAGGCGATCAGCAGTGCGTACGCGATATTGCTGAGCAGTATAAGCGCCGTCGCGATGTATTGGTGAAAGGGCTGCACGAAGCGGGATGGATGGTGGAGTGTCCGAAAGCATCGATGTACGTATGGGCGAAGATCCCTGAGCAGTATGCGGCAATGGGCTCGCTGGAGTTTGCTAAAAAGCTGCTGCAGGATGCCAAAGTCTGCGTTTCACCGGGTATAGGCTTTGGGGATTATGGCGATACCCACGTTCGCTTTGCTTTAATCGAGAACCGCGATCGTATCCGCCAGGCCGTGCGCGGCATTAAATCTATGTTCCGTGCCGACGGGCTTCTTCCAGCCTCGACCAGGTTGACAAGCGAAAGCAACGAATGAAAAACGGGAGCCAGCGGGCTCCCGTTTTTTTAACATCATTATGGCTAGATCATCAGGGCGAAAGTACCGGCCCAAACGATGACCATAAAAGAAATGCCCATTAAAAAATATTTCACGACTCATCACTCCGCGCTCTCTGCGAGACGCCTTAAATGAATTTAATTTTCATTGCCTGCTCAACTAACGCTAACAAAAACAGAACATTTTACCGTTGGCGATAGCTGTGAATTCTGTGCTCAAACTGCTCCAGATGGCGCTAATGTACGCCTAAAAAATGAGGGAAACAAGAGCCATTTTCTTATTAATTTTTAGTTACTTACGAGTGTCGTTATTCGGCGACACATTAATTTCATTTGGTATTAAATCTTATTCTGGCGACGGTTATTAACGGCAGTTTTTTGCCCGGATATAGCCATTTGATTTTGGGCTTTTTTCTGCTCGAAAGGGAGGCGGGATAAACATCCCGCACGATAAAAAGGGGCTTTTAGCGAGTCGCAGAGTCCGGGTGTTGCCACTCTTGCGGATAACGCGCAGGGGAGAAGCGCAGTGTTATGGTCATCAGTCCTAAGACGAAAACGGCGTGCAGCATCCAGTCGAGCAGGTAGTTGCCGCTCAAACTTCGTAACATCCCCGATATCCAGGGGGAAATGCCTGCAATAATAAAACCGACTCCCTGCATAAAGGCCACTAGTCGACCCGCAATAGCGGGCTGCTCTGCGTGATCGAGCGCCAGCACCAGGCACAACGGAAATGCGCCACCTAAGCCAATACCACAGCAGACAGCCCATATAAGCGGTACCTGCTGTGGTAGCCAGATAAAGCCGCAGAAGCCGACGAGTTGTAATGTCAATGTCAGCATCAGAAGCTTACGCCGATCTTCATGTCTGGCCAGAATGGGTAGGAGAAGCGCGCCGCCAGTCTGGCCAACGGTCATTAGCGCCAGCAGAGTGCCGCTGAACTGTGCGCTGTGCCCTAACTGCATATAGTATGGCGGTAGCCAGGCGATCAGGCTGGCATAGCCGCCGTTGATCAAGCCGAAATAGAGTCCAAGCGTCCACGCGCGGCGATTGCGGAAGAGGTTTGACCGTATCGCCATTGCTGCCGATGGGGACTGGGTGGGTAGCGATCGACTTAGCGGCCACCAACTGAAGAGCGCAGCTGCGGCTGGTAAGGACCACCAGGCAAGCGCGTGATGCCATATAGCGCTGTGTTGTGCCAGCCATGGCTTGAACGCCGCACCCAAGCCACCTCCGCCCATCAGCGCAGCCGACCATAGTCCCATGACCTGCGGCGTCCGACGCTGGAACTGCCGTTTTATCAACGCCGGGATAAGCGCCTGAATAATACCAATGCCAATTCCTCCAAGGAGAGCACTGCCCAGCAGTATCCCGCTCTGCGGCGCCAGCTCACGAAGAAAAGCCCCGCCAGCAATTGTTAGCAGACTAAGGGCGATACTTTGACGCTCGCTGATCTGGTGGTTGAGCCAACCCCCGCCCAGCGCCAACAGACCCATAGCGATCACCGGGAGTGCTGTGAGCAGGGAAGCAAGGGTGAAGCTCATTCCGCTTGCCTGCTGTATCTGAGGAAGCAGTGGGCCTACTGAGGTCAGCAGCGGGCGCATATTCATACCAATAAGCACCAGAACCAGCAGCATGGCGCCGTTACGTTGTATCTGATTCATTGCTGAATGGTCCGCCTTGAAGAAGAGACGATGGTTGAGTGAAGAAGAGCCATGCAGGAAAACATCCGGGCATCCTGTGGAGATTAACAAGGAGGATGTGGTGAGCGTACGTATTTTGTTTCATAAGTTAAAATACTTATTTATGATTAAGTTCATTTGAATTGCTTATGGATGAATTCATGCTCTTACGCCACCTCACTTACTTTATTGCCGTTGCGGAACACGGTGGTTTTACGCGGGCGGCGACGGTATTGCATGTCTCACAGCCAGCGTTGTCGCAGCAAATTCGCCAGCTTGAAGAAACTCTGGGCGTACAGCTTTTTGATCGCAGCGGGCGCAATACTCGCCTTACTGATGCCGGCTCGGTCTGGTTGATTTATGCTCGCCGAACTTTACAGGGATTAGCCGAGGGACAGCGTGCACTTCATGATGTTGAAGACCTGCAGCGAGGAACGCTGCGCGTTGCGATGACGCCAACCTTTACGACCTGGTTTATGGGGCCGCTGGTGGCTTCATTTTATCAACGTTACCCGAATATTACGTTGAATATGCATGAGATGGCACAGGATCGGATGGAGGCCATGCTACTTAATGATGAACTGGATATTGGTATTGCTTTTGAAGGTCACGATTCTCGAGACATCGAGTCTCATCCGCTGTTCATGGAAACTCTGGCGCTGGTAGTAGGGCTACACCATCCTCTGAAGGCGACAGGTGATGTACAACTGGCCGCGCTCAGTCAGGAATCTTTGATTCTGCTAAGCAATGCGTTTGCGACCCGAGAGCAGATCGATCGCTATTGCCGAAAGCATGATATTCAACCCAGAGTGGTGATGGAAGCTAATTCAATTAGCGCAGTGTTGGCAGTGGTGAAACACACTACGCTAGCGACGCTTCTTCCGGCAGCAATTGTTCGGAACAGTAGAGATTTGACGGCCCTTGAGCTAACGCCAGCATTGCTGGAAAGAACTGCCTGTTTGATGCAGCGTAAGGGAGTCTGGCAAAGCGCTGCCGTGCGGGAGTTTATTGTGATGGTGCAGGAGATGTCGACGCTGGTTCATATGCAACAATCTAAATGTAGTTAATAAAGTAAAGTATATGTATTCATGTGATTTTTTTCATCATGATTGCCGTAATAGAGCGTTGGGAAAATAGATGGATAGCGGTAAAAATGGATGTAGTATGCCGTTCTCTTCTTTTATCTGTCACTCAATTGGATTTGTTATGCCTTATCGCTTTATGAATTGAAGCTCCAGCAAGGATATTTTTACAATGTATAATTGTAACCACGAAGCGGCTTTGATGAGTTTTACCAAATTCATCTTTACATCAACTCTATCTCAATTTGTCCTATTGTAAAACTCTCGAAAGATTTTGCCTTCAGATTTTGTCAGAAAAGATAGAATGCTTGTCGAGTGCAGGATTTAATTGCATAAACTCATTAATGAAGTCTCCAAGGGTTTTGTTTTGTAAAGTGAATTGAGGTTCGTTTATGATTTTTTTATTTAAAATAATTGTTGGCTCTTTAGTTAGATCAAGAGGGCGACTGCTTATTGTATGCTCATAAATTTTCTCAACATCCTTGCTAAGGATATAGATTTTATTGAGCGATAATGGCAGATTACTGCTATCGTCTGGAGAAAAATGGCAAAAAAGCGTATTGTTCGCAGGATTTATTGCGCTAACTTCTCGTGCTAACTGGTTGTGTTCTGGGCATTCCAGGAGTTCCACAAGGTTTTTTGAGGCCGTATGCCAAAGTCCGGATATGGTAGCTTTGAGCTGGATTTGTATTGCATGATTGCCGTGATGAGTTTCTATAGCTGAAACGCTATCTTTTAATTCCAGTACTCTATCTACTCTGGAGTATTGCGACCATGTTTCTTTAGTTTTTTTGAATATGTCATTCTGATTTGAAGCAAAAAGATTATGTTTATTTGTCTTGTCTTTATTTGGTGTTATCGCGATGTTCAATGTTCCTGTGATATTGGTTAATTTTACACAGAGGTTTATTGCACCGATATCATGCCAGTGAAGTAGATCTTCAACTTCACAATTTAATAGTTTTTGTGCACGAAAAATTGAACAGTACTCAAGCGGTGGAATATTGTTCATCTTCCAGACATTTCTTTCAGTTTTATTCATGATCTTATTTTCTTGTTTGGTTGGTTTTTGTTTATATTAATTCATTGATGAGGTAATCATATATGTAATTTGTGTTAACGTTTTCATGAATTAAAAAAATTCATTTTTTTGATCTTGAATTCATTTTGAATTGAGTTTATTTAAATAAAGTGAGCTATATATTTAACGTTAATGGCTCTATTCATTTCTACTGTGAATGATAAATTGCATGTGCTATTTATCACGGAAATTTTAATCTAATTGATAGAAGAATACGAAATGGTGCCGTTCAGGTGTTGATGATTGCTCACGTGAAAAAACACTCATTGCAAATAACTGTATAATACTCATTAATCTAATCCGAACGGCGCCATATTATCGTAGACATGCCTAAGCATTATCATCCGACCAGTAGAAATGGATGGACATAAACCAGTTACTTTGAAAGCTCTGTCGAAAAGTGTCCCCTGCAGGAATCGAACCTGCAACTAGCCCTTAGGAGGGGCTCGTTATATCCATTTAACTAAGGGGACAGGGCGGCGCGATTATAGCGCCTTTTCCTTTATAGGTTAAGCTGATACGGACTGATTGCTCAAACTGTCGCCACTCACCGCTCTTTTTGGGACTTTACCCGAGCTTTTTTCTCATGGCTCATATCGTTGCGGATCTGCGCGTGGCTTAGCAAAGCAAAGATAAAGGTCCCGCCGCAGATGTTTCCTGCAAGCGTCGGCAGGGCGAAAGGCCAGATAAAATCTTGCCACGGTAACGCACCGTCGAACACGAGGTAAAAAATTTCGACGCTACCAACGACAATATGCGTCGTATCCGCTAGTGCGATAAGCCAGGTCATCAGGATGATGACGACAATTTTCGCGGAACCTGCCGCCGGAAACATCCACACCATGGTGGCGACCAGCCAACCGGAGATAATCGCGTTAGCGAACATCTCTAACGGTGGGTTTTGCATCACCTTCATGCTGATTTTCATAAAGGCTTCACGAGTAGGTTCATCGAACACTGGCATAACGTCGAAAGCCCATGCGGCGATAGCCGTTCCGATTAAGTTGCCGGCCAGTACGACTCCCCACAAGCGTAATAGCAAGCCAATATTGCCAATTGTGGGTTTATGCATAATCGGCAGGACGGCGGTTACGGTGTTTTCGGTAAACAGCTGCTGGCGAGCGAGAATAACGATAACAAAGCCAAAGGTATAGCCGAGATTCTCCAGCAAAAAACCGCCGGGAAGTTCGCTAAGATGCACATGGAAAATGCCTTTTGCGACGAGTGAGGCTCCCATTGAAAGCCCGGCAGCGATCGCTGACCAGAGTAACGCCATCGCATCGCGCTCAAGCTCTTTTTCCCCTTCCTGACGAATGACTTCATGGGTGGCCATCGCTTGCGAAGGCAGATGTTCTTCATCAACCTCAATTTGTTCACCATGTTGTTTTTCATCGCTTTCTACCTCAACATCTTCGCTGTCATGGTGAGTTTGTGGCTTCATAACTTTTCCTCTACGACGGGTCTTTATTATAATCGTAGAGTGGTTTCAGCTATCCGGGCTGGATAACCTCCTAAATTCTTCACAATGACAAGATTAGCAATACGGAAATTGCAAAATGTGTATAGAATCGGGGAGCAACAATTATGCCAAAGAAGGCTATGCTGAAAGCAGGCACATGCTTACGGGCGATATCTTAATGGAGGCAGCTGTCCCCGGATAACCCCCAGCGATAGCTAAAATTAACAGGGAGACACCTATGAATTTTCGCCTGTCGGCGCTTGCGCTTGGCGCCACATTGCTGGTCGGATGTGCCAGTTCTAGTTCTGGCGATCAACCGCAGGGGCGTTCAGATCCGCTTGAAGGCTTTAACCGCACCATGTTCAACTTCAACTTCAATGTTGTCGATCCTTATGTTCTCCGGCCTGTCGCCGTGGCGTGGCGTGATTATGTTCCGCAGCCGGCGCGTAATGGCCTGAGTAACTTTACCAGCAACCTTGAAGAACCGGCGGTAATGGTGAACTCCTTCCTGAAGGGCGATCCCTATAAAGGGATGGTGCACTTTACCCGCTTCTTCCTGAACACCCTCCTTGGGATGGGTGGTTTGATTGATGTGGCTGGAATGGCGAACCCGAAACTACAGCGCGTCGAGCCAAGCCGCTTCGGTAGCACTCTCGGCCATTATGGCGTTGGCTACGGTCCATACATGCAGTTGCCTTTCTATGGCAGCTTCACCCTGCGTGATGAAGGGGGCGATATGGCTGATGACTTCTATCCGGTCCTTTCCTGGCTGACCTGGCCGATGTCTATCGGTAAATGGATGGTTGAGGGAATTGAAACTCGTGCGCAGTTGCTGGATTCCGACGGCTTGCTTCGCCAGTCTTCCGATCCGTATATCTTAATGCGTGAAGCTTACTTCCAGCGTCACGACTTTATCGCCAACGGCGGTAAACTTTCGCCGAATGAAAACCCGAACGCGCAGGCGATTGAGGGCGATCTGAAAGATATCGATTCACAGTAATCCATTGGCAGAAAGCAAAAAGGGTGAACATGATGTCCACCCTTTTTTGTGGCTGCAGATTATCAGAAGCGGTAGTTGAAGTTCGCACCGTACAGCCAGGCTTTGCCTTCAGAACGGAAGGTATAAGGCCCTTCTTTGATTTCTACGTGTTGACCGTGCATGTAGGATAAGCCTACATCAACCGATGCATCTTTATTAAAGGCATACGTCGTACCTGCGCTCAGCCACAGACGATCCTGGTCCGGAATGGAAATTGAACGGGTTGTCGCAGGTACTGGGCTATCATCAAAGGCGATACCGGTACGGAAGGTCCAGTTATCGTCATAGTAATAGGTGGTCCCCAACGCAAGACGATAGGAATCCTTAAAGCTCTCATCCTTATAGAACAGCGTTTGTCCGTCAGAACCGGTAGCTTTCAGCTCCTGGAACTGGCTCCAACTGGTATAAGCGATGCTGTAGTGAACGGCCCATTTTGGCGCAACGCGGTTATAGCCTGACAGCTCCCACATTTCCGGCAGGTTTAGCGTCAGAGAACCTGGGATGGTTGAGCCGCCGGTTGGGTAAGGAAAACCCGGAATCGCTGTGTTCATGTTGCTACGATAATCACCGTCGAAATCGATTTTTATTTCAGAACGGTAGGTCAGGCCATAGCGGTTATTTTTGTCTACTTCATACAGAATGCCCGCATTCCAGCCAAATCCCCACTCATCACCCTTCAAGCGAGCAATTTGTTGGTCCGCAGGAATTGCCGCGAGCTGCTGTGCTTTTGCAATGGCGGCTGGACGAGCTGCCGCAGGTAGATTAGGTACCTGTTGCATAATTTGACCCGCGGCCAATATGCCAGCATCGCCTGCATAACGCTCAATTTTTGCTTTGGCATAAACGGCATCAAAGCCAAGACCAAAACTCCAGTTATCGTTAAGGCGATAAGCACCGCTAAGGTTCAGGTTGACGGTGGTCAAATCTGTTTTACCGCCCATGGTTCCGGCGGCGTAATCGGTACTGTATTCCGTCGCAAGTCCGTAATTGGAGGTTATTGATGCTCCCCAGCCGAATTGATCGTTAATCGGGGCGACGTAATGTAAATTTGGCACCCATGCGGTTGGGGCAATATTGTCTGCATTCAGGCTTCTGCCTGAGGGCGATTTACCTGAAATATTCACATCGGGGTCAACGAATACCGCGCCGGCAGACATCGCCGGACGGTCAAACATCATGATTAACGCCGGGTTACGGCTGGCGTTTCCCGCATCATCAGCGATAGCACCTTCACCTGAATAAGCGCGACCAAGGCCCGATGAAGAGAATTCATTTAACTGAAAGCCTGCTGACCAGGCCTGGGTTGAAACAATTGCTACAGCCACTGCAAGGGCAGATTGGGTAAAGCGGGTTTTCTGGCTCATGCCCATAACCTCATAGAGTTATTTTTATTTAAACAATGTTACATGCCGTAACAGAAGCGCGAAGTGTAGGGTCTGCTTTACGACAGAGAAATCAGACCAGTGCGCTGAGTATAGGTCTGACCAGATGATATGTTGCAAGTTTGTTTATAAGTTTTTTCAATTGTGATACTGAAAACGCGATCCAGCTGGCAAATTTGCCGTTGTTCGTCATACCCAAAGTTAGCGATTTTTGTTTTGGATCATTTTTAAGTGTGATTTCGCTCACTTATCTTATTTGTCGCCATTAACGGCTGGAGGAGGGCATGCGCCGGGCTTAAAATAAACTCATTGTTTGTCTGGCACCTTGCGTGCATATACAGAGGAAATCTACGATGAGTAAATGCAGTGCTGATGAAACCCCGGTTTGCTGCTGTATGGATGTTGGCACCATTATGGACAATAGCGATTGCACCGCTTCTTATAGCCGCGTGTTTGCAAACCGTGGTGAAGCGGAAGAAACGCTTGCCGCGTTAAGCGAAAGAGCGCGTAACGTTGAATCCGAGCCGTGCAAAATCACCCCGACCTTTACTGAGGTAGATGGCGGCGTGCAGCTGGATATTGATTTCATATTCTGCTGTGAAGCTGAAACTCTGATTTTCCAGCTCGGCTTGCGTTAATCCTTCCCTTGACGCCCCTCCTGACAGGGGCGTTATCTTTTCTTTTCAATGTGTTTTGGCTCGCACTTTTTCTGTTCCCCGATTGGCTTAATGTAAAATATTGGTTAAAACTGTTATCAGGTCAGACCACTTTGTTTTATCGGTTAACAGGGGAGTGTTATGAGTCAGGCATTATCGCTAGTCACCCGCCAGGGCGACCGCATTGCTATAGTCAGCGGTTTACGTACTCCGTTTGCCAGACAGGCGACGGCGTTTCACGGCGTTCCTGCCGTTGATCTCGGTAAACTGGTGGTCGGCGAGATGCTGGCTCGCAGCAATATCCCCGCAGAAATAATCGAACAGCTAGTATTCGGTCAGGTGGTACAAATGCCGGAAGCGCCAAATATTGCGCGGGAAATTGTTCTGGGAACCGGTATGAGCGTACACACTGACGCCTACAGCGTCAGTCGCGCCTGTGCGACCAGCTTTCAGGCGGTGGCCAACGTCGCGGAAAGTCTGATGGCGGGAACTATCCGTGCAGGCATTGCGGGTGGGGCTGATTCCTCTTCCGTATTGCCCATTGGCGTCAGCAAAAAACTCGCTCGTACGCTTGTTGATGCGAACAAAGCCCGGACCCTGGGTCAGCGCATCAAGCTATTTTCCCGTCTGCGTTTTCGCGATCTTCTCCCCGTACCGCCCGCAGTTGCTGAATACTCAACCGGTCTGCGTATGGGGGATACTGCCGAGCAGATGGCGAAAACCTGGGGTATCAGTCGTGAACGGCAGGATGAGCTGGCGCTTCGCTCGCACCAGCTTGCCGCCGAAGCCTGGGAAGAGGGGAAGCTATCAGCAGAAGTAATGACTGCGTACACCCCACCGTTCCGTGAGCCGCTGGAACAAGATAACAATATTCGTAAAAATTCAACCCTTGCTGATTACCAAAAGTTACGTCCAGCTTTCGATCGTAAACACGGTACCGTGACTGCCGCGAACAGCACGCCGTTAACCGACGGGGCGGCGGCGGTGATCCTGATGACCGAGTCGAGGGCTAAAGAATTGGGCCTTGTGCCGCTGGGTTATTTGCGCAGCTACGCTTTTACCGCCATTGATGTCCGCCAGGATATGCTGCTGGGCCCGGCGTGGTCGACGCCGCTGGCGCTCGAAAGGGCAGGGCTAACGCTTGCGGATTTAACCTTGATTGATATGCATGAAGCGTTTGCCGCGCAAACGCTGGCGAATATGCAGTGTATGGCAAGCGATCGCTTTGCCCGCGAAGTACTTGGTCGCTCCCGGGCTATCGGTGAAGTCGATGAGAGTAAATTTAACGTGCTTGGCGGTTCGATTGCCTACGGTCATCCGTTTGCCGCCACCGGCGCGCGGATGATAACTCAAACGCTGCATGAACTACGGCGTCGCGGTGGCGGGTTTGGGCTGGTCACCGCCTGCGCGGCGGGTGGATTGGGCTCAGCCATGATTCTGGAGGCCGAATAATGGAAACCGTATCGGCATTTACGCTTGAGGTTCGTCCGGAAAATATCGCGGTTATCACGATTGATGCACCCGGCGAAAAAATGAACACCCTGAAAGCTGAGTTTGCCAGCGAAGTACGGGCAATCATCCGTCAGCTTCGCGACAATAAAGACCTGCGCGGTGCGGTGTTTATTTCCGCAAAACCCGATAACTTTATCGCCGGTGCGGATATTAACATGATTGCCCGCTGCACTTCTGCTCAGGAAGCAGAGGGGCTGGCCCGGCAGGGGCAACAAATTATGGCGGAGATCCACGCTCTGCCGATCCCGGTGATTGCCGCTATCCACGGGGCATGCCTGGGCGGCGGTCTGGAACTGGCTCTGGCCTGCCATGGACGAGTATGCAGCGATGACGAAAAAACTCGGCTTGGCCTGCCGGAAGTTCAACTGGGTCTGCTGCCGGGGTCCGGCGGCACTCAGCGTTTGCCGCGATTAATTGGCGTCAGCAGCGCGCTGGAGATGATCCTTACCGGAAAGCAGCTTCGTCCACGTCAGGCCCTGAAGGCCGGATTGGTCGATGACGTGGTACCGCAGGCCATTCTGCTGCAAACTGCGGTTGAACTGGCGTTAAAAGGTCGTCCAGCAAGCCGCAATGTGTCGGTGCGTGAGCGTATTCTCGCGGGCCCTATTGCCCGCAGCCTGCTGTTTCGTCTGGTGGCGAAAAAAACGCATCAGAAGACGCAGGGGAATTACCCGGCGGCGGAGCGCATTCTGCAGGTGATTGAAACTGGGTTGGCGCAGGGTTGCGCTAGCGGGTATGCCGAAGAGGCCCGGGCTTTTGGCGAGCTGGCGATGACGCCACAGTCGCAGGCGTTGCGGTCGATTTTTTTCGCCAGCACCGATCTGAAAAAAGATCGTAGTGCGGATGCTGAACCCGGCGCGCTGCGCAGTGTAGGTATTCTTGGCGGCGGGCTGATGGGAGGGGGAATAGCTTACGTCACCGCCTGTAAAGGAGGATTGCCAGTACGCATTAAGGACATCCAACCGCGCGGGATCAATCACGCATTGAAGTACAGCTGGGATCTGCTCGATAAACAGGTGCGTCGCCGCTATCTACGCGCCAGCGAGCGCGATCGTCAACTGGCGTTAATTTCCGGTTCTCTGGATTACCAGGGATTTGCGCATCGCGATGTAGTTATAGAAGCAGTATTTGAAGACCTTGCTCTTAAGCAAAGAATGGTGAGTGAAGTTGAGCAGAACGGTAGCCCGGAGACGATCTTTGCTTCAAACACCTCGTCTTTGCCGATTGGCGAGATCGCTGCATATGCAAGCAGACCGCAGCGGGTTATTGGCCTGCACTTCTTTAGTCCGGTAGACAAAATGCCGCTGGTGGAGGTTATCCCACATATTGGTACGGATCAGCAGACTATCGCGACGGCGGTAAAGCTCGCGAAGCTGCAGGGGAAAACGCCGATTGTTGTCGCCGATAAAGCTGGTTTTTATGTTAACCGTATTCTGGCTCCCTACATTAATGAAGCGATGCGCCTGTTAATTGAAGGGGAACCGATAGAGCATATTGATAAGTCATTGGTAAAATACGGTTTTCCGGTTGGACCTATTCAGCTACTTGATGAAGTGGGAATTGATACCGGTACGAAAATAATCCCTGTTCTGGAGGCTGCATGGGGAGAACGTTTTAGCCCGCCTGCAAACATCATTAGCGCGATTCTGAATGACGATCGCAAAGGTAGAAAAAATAATCGGGGTTTCTATCTTTATGAGACAAAAGGGCGTAAAAGCAAAAAACGGCCCGACCCGGCGATTTATTCTTTGCTGGGCGTTTCTTCTCCACAGGCTCGCTTGCCAGCGCAGCAGGTGGCGGAACGTTGTGTGATGATAATGCTTAACGAGGCGGCACGCTGCTTCGATGAGCGGATTATTCGCAGCGCTCGTGATGGCGATATCGGCGCCGTGTTTGGCATTGGTTTCCCGCCGTTTCTTGGCGGTCCGTTCCGCTATATGGATAAGCTGGGGGCGGGGGAAGTCGCGGCGATTTTGCAGCGCCTGGCCGCGCAGTATGGGCCGCGTTTTACACCATGTGACACTTTATTACACATGGCCGAGCAGGGGGCGACCTTTTGGCCCACTGATGAACGGATGACCTAAGTTATGGTCAAAGAAGGTAAATCCGGCAATGAATAGCGTTGTTATTTGGCGATTTTGTAAGCAATAGTTGACTATACTTACGCCATTGAGGTAAAAAACAGCGTTTCATTCGTTGAATGGATCAGGCACAATGCCCGGCCACCGGGTCACCTGCGTATTGTTTACGCGGGTAAGACTACGGTGCTTCTGGTTAACAAAAGCGGTGCAATATGCAAGTTTTTATCATGCGTCACGGCGACGCTGCCCTCGATGCAGCCAGTGACTCGGTTCGTCCATTAACCGTCTGCGGTTGCGATGAGTCTCGTCAGATGGCAACCTGGCTGAAAGGTCAAAAAGTGGATATTGAGCGGGTTCTTGTGAGTCCCTACCTGCGTGCTGAACAGACGCTGGAAATTGTTGGGGAGTGCATGAATCTGCCAAAAGATGTCGACGTGATGCCGGAACTCACGCCGTGCGGCGATGTTGGTATGGTTAGCGCTTATCTCCAGGCGCTGGCAAATGAAGGCGTGGCGACGGCGTTGGTCGTCTCTCACCTGCCTCTGGTGGGGTACCTCGTCTCAGAGCTGTGCCCGGGGGAAACACCCCCGATGTTCACCACCTCGGCGATTGCCTGCGTGACGCTTAATGCCAACGGCAAAGGCGAATTCAACTGGCAAATGAGCCCTTGTAATTTGAAGATGGCGAAAGCTATCTGATTCCCACCCCGGGGCTGACGTATTACGGAAGCTCCGGCGGCTGCCACTCTTCAACTTCAATCAGTACCAGCAGTGCGGCGTCACCGCCGTACTCTTTTGGCGCCTGATGAAACGCCATAATATGCGGATGCTGCGCCAACCATAGCGGCGTTTGCTGTTTGAGAATATGCTTCCCGTGTCCGTGCATCACGCAGGCGCAAAATACGTGCTCGCGACGGCAAGCGGCAATCAAGGCCCCCAGTTCCTGCTTAGCCTGCTGTTGAGTTAAGCCGTGCAGGTCGAGAAATAGCTCCGGCGAATAATCACCCCGACGCAGTTTTTTCAGTTCAAAGTGGCTGACGTCTGAACGTACATATTTAACCGACCCTTCGGTATTCAGCAGCGGCTGAAACTCATCAGAAAAGTAGTGACTATTATCTGCCTGTTCCTGGAGCAGCCGCTTGGGCGGAACGTCGGTGATTTTCTTGCGCAGCGGGCGATGAACGATAGTGTCCTGCTTAATCTGACGCGTGCCGGTCATTAACTGCCGGAACAATGCCTGATCCTCCTCGCTTAGCGATGTTTTCTTTTTCATTACCTGATCTCATTTTTTCTTTGCTGGTAGTTTACCCGACTCGCCGCACATTCAGGCAAGGAAAACCTATTTTTCCCCCTCGCTCTGGCGTAAGAATGCTGATTTATCCCCGTCTTCGTGGCAAACTAGCCGCCGAATTTATAGCAGAGCGTGCCCTGGGAGATAGCGTGGATAAAATTTTTGTTGATGAAGCCGTAAATGAGCTTCATACCATTCAGGACATGCTGCGTTGGGCGGTAAGCCGCTTCAGTGCTGCAAACATCTGGTACGGACACGGTACCGACAACCCGTGGGATGAAGCGGTGCAACTGGTAATGCCCTCGCTCTATCTGCCGCTCGATATTCCGGAAGATATGCGCACCGCGCGCCTGACTTCCAGCGAAAAGCACCGTATCGTTGAGCGGGTGATTCGCCGTATTAACGAGCGTATCCCGGTCGCCTATCTGACCAATAAAGCCTGGTTCTGCGGTTATGAGTTTTATGTTGATGAACGCGTGCTGGTGCCGCGTTCACCGATTGGCGAGCTTATTAATAATCATTTTGCTGGCCTGATTGACCGCTATCCACAGCACATTCTTGATATGTGTACCGGCAGCGGCTGTATCGCTATCGCCTGCGCTTATGCTTTTCCGGAAGCGGAAGTCGATGCGGTTGATATTTCCCCTGACGCGTTGGCTGTTACCGAGCAGAACGTAGAGGATCACGGGTTAATTCATAACGTTACACCAATCCGCTCCGATCTGTTCCGCGACCTGCCGAAGGTGCAGTACGATCTGATCGTGACCAATCCGCCGTACGTTGATGAAGAAGATATGTCAGATCTGCCGGGTGAATATCGTCATGAACCGGTTTTGGGTCTGGCTTCCGGTAGCGACGGCCTGAAGTTGACTCGCCGGATCCTGGCCTGCTCGCCGGATTATCTCAGTGATGACGGGATCCTGATTTGTGAAGTCGGCAACAGCATGGTACATCTGATGGAACAGTATCCTGACGTTCCATTTACCTGGCTGGAGTTTGAAAACGGCGGCGATGGCGTCTTTATGCTGACCAAACCGCAGCTGATTGCCGCCCGCGCGCATTTCGGCATCTATAAAGACTAAAACAACACGCAAACATAACGACAAGAACGGAGCCGTGATGGCAGGAAACACAATTGGACAACTCTTTCGCGTCACTACTTTCGGCGAGTCGCACGGCCTGGCGCTGGGCTGCATCGTCGACGGCGTGCCGCCAGGCATTCCGCTGACTGAAGCCGATCTGCAGCACGATCTCGATCGCCGTCGTCCGGGAACATCGCGCTACACCACCCAGCGCCGCGAACCGGATCAGGTTAAAATCCTCTCTGGCGTATTCGAAGGCGTGACGACCGGCACCAGCATCGGCCTGCTGATTGAGAATACTGACCAGCGCTCTCAGGACTACGGCGCCATTAAGGACGTTTTTCGTCCAGGACATGCTGACTACACCTACGAGCAGAAATATGGCCTGCGCGATTATCGCGGCGGTGGCCGTTCCTCTGCGCGTGAAACCGCGATGCGCGTGGCTGCCGGGGCAATTGCCAAGAAATTCCTCGCTGCTAAATTCGGCATCGTGATCCGCGGCTGCCTGACCCAGATGGGCGATATTCCGCTGGCGATAAAAGACTGGGATCAGGTTGAACAGAACCCGTTCTTTTGTCCGGACCCGGAGAAAATTGAAGCGCTTGATGAACTGATGCGCGGCCTGAAAAAAGAGGGCGATTCTATCGGCGCGAAAGTGACCGTCGTGGCCGACGGCGTACCGCCGGGGCTGGGCGAGCCGGTGTTTGACCGCCTGGATGCCGATATTGCGCATGCGCTGATGAGCATTAATGCAGTGAAGGGCGTGGAAATTGGCGATGGTTTTGAGGTGGTGAAACTTCGCGGTAGCGAAAACCGCGATGAAATTACCAAAGCGGGTTTTCAGAGCAACCACGCGGGCGGCATCCTCGGCGGTATCAGCAGCGGTCAGCAGATCGTCGCGAACATTGCGCTGAAGCCGACCTCCAGCATTACCGTTCCGGGGCATACTATTAATCGCTTTGGCGAAGAAGTCGAGATGATAACCAAAGGGCGCCACGATCCTTGCGTCGGTATTCGCGCAGTCCCAATTGCCGAAGCGATGCTGGCGATCGTGTTAATGGATCACTTTATGCGTCAGCGCGCGCAAAACGGCGACGTGACGACATCAATTCCACGCTGGTAATAGATGAATAAAACCGTTATCGCACTGCTGGCGCTCCTCGCCAGCGGTACCAGCCTGGCGGCAACGCCGTGGCAGAAAATCACGCAGCCTATCAGCGGAAGTTCACAGTCTATTGGCGCGTTTTCTAATGGCTGTATCGTTGGCGCACAGGCGCTGCCGTTAAATTCTACCGGCTATCAGGTGATGCGTACCGATCAGCGTCGTTATTTCGGCCATCCGGATCTCGTGCAGTTTATTCAGCGTCTAAGCAATCAGGCGCACAATAAAGGGATGGGAACGGTGCTGATTGGCGATATGGGGATGCCGGCCGGCGGTCGTTTTAACGGCGGTCATGCCAGCCATCAGTCCGGGCTGGACGTCGATATTTTCCTGCAACTGCCGCAAACCCGCTGGACTTCCGCACAGTTGCTGAAGCCGCAGGCTCTGGATCTGGTGGCTCGCGACGGCAAGCGCGTAGTGCCGTCTCTGTGGAGCCCGCAAATCAGTCAGTTGATTAAGATGGCGGCGGAAGATAGCGAAGTCACGCGCATTTTCGTCAACCCGGCGATTAAGCAGCAGCTGTGTCTGGATGCAGGTAACGATCGCGACTGGTTACGCAAAGTTCGCCCGTGGTTCCAGCATCGTGCGCATATGCATGTGCGCCTGAAGTGCCCTGCGGGCAGTCTTGAATGCGAAGACCAGGCTCCGCCTCCGGCAGGAGACGGCTGTGGTGCCGAATTGCAAAGCTGGTTTGAACCACCAAAACCGGGATCAACCTCTCCTGCGAGGAAGACGCCGCCTCCGCTGCCGCCTTCCTGCCAGGCGCTACTGGATGAGCATGTTCTTTAATGGATAGTTTTATCGACCTTTTTATGGTGTCACCGACGGTACTGGTTGTGCTGTTCTTCGTGGCCATTCTGGCGGGATTTATCGATTCACTGGCGGGCGGCGGCGGGCTATTAACCGTTCCGGCCCTGATGGCGGCGGGCCTTCCCCCTGCGCAGGCGCTGGCGACCAACAAGCTGCAGGCCTGCGGCGGGTCACTATCCGCTTCGCTCTATTTCATCCGCCGTAAGGTGGTGAATCTGGCCGATCAGAAGCTCAATATCCTGATGACGTTTATCGGCTCGACCGGCGGCGCGCTGCTGGTGCAGCACGTTCAGTCAGATATTCTTAAGCAGATTCTACCGATCCTGATTATCGGTATTGGTCTCTATTTTCTGCTGATGCCGAAGTTAGGCGAAGAGGATCGGCAGCGACGCCTGTACGGCCTGCCGTTTGCCCTGGTCGCTGGCGGCTGCGTGGGCTTTTACGATGGCTTTTTTGGCCCTGGCGCTGGCTCTTTTTATGCGCTGGCTTTCGTCACGCTGGCCGGGTTCAACCTCGCCAAGTCCACCGCCCATGCCAAAGTGCTTAATGCGACCTCCAATGTTGGCGGCCTGTTGCTGTTTATCATTGGTGGTAAGGTGATTTGGGCAACCGGTTTTGTGATGATGGCAGGGCAATTTATCGGCGCTCGCGCGGGATCGCGGCTGGTGCTTAGCAAGGGACAATCACTGATTCGACCGATGATCGTTGTCGTCTCGGCGGTGATGAGTGCAAAACTTCTTTATGACAGCCATGGACAGGAGATCCTCCACTGGTTGGGGATGAACTAATGAACAGTACGCATAAATACGAACAGCTGATCGAAATTTTCGACGGCTGTTTTGCCGATGATTTTAATACCCGTCTGATTAAAGGCGACGACGAGCCGATTTATCTTCCAGCAGATGATGACGCGCCGTACAACCGTATCGTCTTTGCCCATGGCTTTTATGCCAGCGGGCTGCACGAGATATCGCACTGGTGCATCGCCGGCAAGGCACGCCGCGAGCAGATTGACTTCGGTTACTGGTATTGCCCGGATGGCCGCGACGCGATGACCCAGTCTAAATTTGAAGACGTTGAGGTGAAGCCTCAGGCATTCGACTGGCTGTTCTGCGTGGCGGCGGGCTATCCGTTTAACGTCAGTTGCGACAATCTGGAAGGGGATTTTGAACCCGATCGGATTGCTTTTCAGCGGCGGGTGCATGCTCAGGTAATGGCTTATCTGAAGCAGGGGATCCCCGAGCGTCCGGCACGTTTTATTAAAGCGCTACAAAAATACTATCAAACGCCGCCTTTGACGGCAGAACAGTTCCCGTGGCCAGAAGACCTGCACTAAGGCCACGTTTTACATAATATGAGGAAAGAAGATGATCGCGGAGTTTGAATCACGCATTCTGGCGTTAATTGACAACATGGTAGATCACGCCAGTGATGACGAACTGTTTGCCGGCGGTTATCTGCGCGGGCACCTGACGTTGGCGGTGGCTGAGTTGGAAGGGGAAGGTGAACATACAGCGCAAGCGGTACACAGCAAGGTGACTCAGAGCCTGGAAAAAGCCATCAGCGCGGGCGAACTGTCGCCACCGGATCAGATTCTGGTGCAGGGAATGTGGGATAGCTTGTATCAGCAGGCGATGCAGCAGTAATTCAGCTTCCAGCCAAAGCCCGGCTTTCGTTCAACCGGGCCCGTCTTCCTCGATTATTTCACCGCTTTTCCTTTCAGCAGTTTTCTTACCCATAAACGGTTCGGATTCATCGCAGCTAATGTTTCTCTGTCCATTGGTAATGGCTCATTACTCATTTGCGCTGCCAGAATTTCTGCCGCCAGCGGGGCTGAACATAATCCTCGTGAGCCCAGCGCGCCCAGCATATACAAATTGCGATAGACCGGCGCTTCTGCGGCCTGCTCCTGGTGTTCAACCAGCGAAGCATACTCGCTTAAGGTCGCATCATAATCCGGTACGTTACCGACCATCGGTAAATGATCGCGGGTTGCACAGCGCACGCCGCTGCGGGCTTCATTGGCGCTAACGTCCACCTCCTGAGCCCATTGCGCCTGCGGGAAACAATCAATCAGGCGCTGACGATTCTGCTGCTGATCGTCGGCACTAAATGCGGTATCTGTCTGCCCACGATGATAGCTTGCGCCAATGCAATGTTGCTGGTTGTGCGGATTTTGCGGCGTCAGGTAGCCGTCATAGCACAAGACCTGACGCAATTGCGATAACGCGGGCGTTGTCGGGATATGGCTAACTTGACCGGCAACGGGATACATGGGGAGATGTTCCGTCTGGCTGAAGCGGGTTAACTGATGGCCATTAGCCAGCACCACGACTTCATGGTACTGCCGCTGGTTTAATTGCCAGCCATTATTGTCAGGCGTGATGCTCTCAACTGGGTCGTCGTAGTGAACGCGTAATCCCCGAGTTGCAGCGAGAGCCAGCAGTTCAGCAGTTAACTGCTGCGGGCAGAGCCAGCCACCAGCAGGCCAGGTTATTCCCCCGCAGCCTGTTTCCACACCGGTTATTTCCTTAGCAGCCTGCGCATCAATGGCAACGGCGATTTCCGGCGGCAGATTGAGCGCAATCATCTGGTCAATTTTTTGGGCGCTTTTGGTATTCCAACCTAACTGGGTAACGCCGCACCAGTCATGGTCAAACATTACCGGAAGTGCGTCATAGAGGCGGCGAGCGAAAGTAAACGCTGCCGGGAAGAAGCGGGCCAGGGCGGGGTCGTGCTGGCTTAGCAGCGGATAGAGCGCACCCTGGCGGTTGCCGGATGCGCCTTGTGCCGGGGCGCTGTCGGCGCAGTATAGTGTTACCTGCCATCCTCGGTGCAGTAGCGCCAGAGAGAGCAGGGCGCTGGCGATCCCCCCGCCGATAATCGCCGCGTCGCGATTTTCCGTCCCGCTGCGGGCGAACCACGGTGTACGCGCGGGGTGGTTCAGCATTTGATTCATTTCGCCAATAAGCATTTCGCGCTTGCGGCCGAACCCTTTGCGTTTTTGCATGCTGAAACCAGCGTCCTGCAGCCCGCGACGCACAAAACCAGCAGAGGTAAAGGTGGCCAGAGTGCAGCCGGGTCTTGCCAGGCGAGCCATCGCGGAAAAGAGGCCCGGCGTCCACATATCAGGGTTTTTTGCTGGAGCAAAACCATCAAGAAACCAGGCATCCACCTGCTGATTAAGCGAGTCGTCAAGCTCGTTAGTCAGTTGATTAATATCGCCAAACCACAAATCTAACGTGACGCGTCCGTCATCTAACAGCAGGCGATGGCAGCCCGCAAAAGGTAGTGGCCACTGCGCCTGAAGTTGTTCTGCCCATGGCGCAAGCTCCGGCCAATGCTGATGAGCGAGGCGTAGGTCATCTGCTTTCAGCGGAAATTTTTCGAAACTGATGAAATGTAATCTTTGCAGGGTAGCTTCTGGATTATCACGGTGAAAAACGTCAAATGCCTGCCACAGCGTCAGGAAATTAAGGCCGGTACCAAACCCGCTTTCGGCAACGACAAATAAAGGGCGTGAATGATCAGGGAAACGTACATTAAGCTGGTTTCCGCCGAGAAAAACATAGCGCGTCTCTTCCAGACCGTTGTCATTGGAAAAGTAGACATCGTCGAAATCTCGGGAAACAGGTGTACCCTCAGCGTTGAATTCCAGGTTGGCAGGTTGTATGGCGTTTTGTTTCACGTAAGTTACTCGAATCACAAGGCGTAGAACGATCTTAACGATGTGTGCCTGAGGGCGCAAATTTATACACAATTTGGCTGATCGGACTTGTTCGGCGTACAAGTGTACGCTATTGTGCGACTCGAAACTTAATATAGTGTGACTGACAGAGGTATTGAATGAAACGTGCAGTGATTACTGGCCTGGGCATCGTTTCCAGTATTGGTAATAACCAGCAGGAAGTCCTGGCATCTCTGCGTGAAGGACGCTCCGGGATCACTTTCTCTGAAGAGTTTAAAGATTCGGGAATGCGCAGCCACGTATGGGGTAATGTCAAACTGGACACAACGGGTTTGATCGACCGTAAAGTGGTTCGTTTCATGAACGATGCCTCTATCTATTCCTATCTCTCCATGCAGCAGGCGATTGAAGATGCTGGCCTGAAAGAAGAAGTCTATCAGCAAAACCCGCGTGTGGGTCTGATTGCCGGTTCCGGCGGTTCTTCTAAATCTCAGGTTTTCGGCGCTGACGCAATGCGCAGCCCGCGTGGTCTGAAAGCCGTAGGTCCTTATGTAGTGACTAAAGCGATGGCATCTGCGGTATCCGCTTGCCTTGCCACACCGTTCAAAATCTATGGCGTGAACTACTCCATCAGCTCTGCTTGTGCGACTTCCGCACACTGTATCGGTAATGCTGTTGAGCAAATTCAGCTGGGTAAACAGGATATCGTGTTTGCTGGCGGCGGCGAAGAGCTGTGCTGGGAAATGGCCTGTGAGTTCGACGCGATGGGTGCTCTGTCCACTAAATACAACGAAACGCCGGAAAAAGCGTCCCGTACCTATGATGCGCATCGCGATGGCTTCATCATCGCAGGCGGCGGCGGTATGGTTGTCGTTGAAGAGCTGGAACACGCTCTGGCGCGCGGCGCGCACATTTATGCTGAAATCGTTGGCTACGGCGCAACGTCCGATGGTGCTGATATGGTTGCTCCATCCGGTGAAGGCGCGGTGCGCTGCATGAAGATGGCGATGCACGGCGTTGATACCCCAATCGATTACCTGAACTCCCACGGTACTTCTACACCGGTTGGCGATGTGAAGGAACTGGGCGCTATTCGCGAAGTTTTCGGTGATAACAGCCCGGCAATCTCTGCCACAAAAGCGATGACCGGCCACTCTCTGGGCGCGGCTGGCGTGCAGGAAGCTATCTACTCTCTGCTGATGCTGGAACACGGCTTTATCGCCCCAAGCATCAACATTGAAGAGATGGACGAGCAGGCTGCAGGCCTGAACATCGTGACCGAGCCGACTGAGCGCGCGCTGACTACCGTGATGTCTAACAGCTTCGGTTTTGGCGGGACTAACGCCACGCTGGTGATGCGCAAATACAGCGCGTAACGAGCAAACCTTGAGAAGGGAGCCAACGGGCTCCCTTTTTTGTCTTCTTGACAGACCCCTGCGCAAGCAGGCAAACTCCTGCCACAACATTATTCTCTCCGATAATGCGTAAGCGTTTAACGTCATCCAACGCGCCTTAACCCTGATAATCAGGTGGAGAGGGCGTGGCTATCACCTCGCCTTACTCTGCGAACTGGAGTAAAGCATGTCCGCAGTAACTGAAACAAAAAATCCCCCTTCAGCGAATGGTTCGCTATTTCGTATCACGTTGGCCGTTTTTCTGACCTATATGACCGTAGGCCTGCCGCTACCGGTTATTCCCTTGTTTGTTCATCAGGAACTGGGGTTCGGTAACACTATGGTTGGCGCGGCCGTCGGTATCCAGTTTTTAGCTACCGTATTAACCCGTGGCTATGCCGGTCGCCTGGCGGATCAGTATGGCGCCAAGCGCTCCGTTCTGCAGGGGATGCTGGCCTGTGCGCTGGCGGGTGGTGCCTGGCTATGCGCTGCGTTGTTGCCGGTACCCGTCATGGCAAAGTTTGGTCTGCTGGTACTGGGTCGTTTGATTCTTGGTTTTGGTGAAAGTCAGCTGCTTACCGGCAATTTAAGCTGGGGGATGGGGCTGGTTGGTCCCTCACGTTCTGGCAAGGTGATGTCGTGGAACGGCATGGCGATATATGGCTCGTTAGCAGCCGGTGCGCCGCTGGGGCTGCTGATCTACAGCCATTACGGCGTTGCGGTGCTGGCCTGCGTCACCATGGTGCTGCCGTTAGTCGCATGGGCAATTAATGGCACGGTGCGTAAAACGCCCGCTCACGGCGGGGAGCGGCCGTCACTGTGGAGCGTCGTGGGTATGATCTGGCGACCCGGTATAGGTCTTGGTCTGCAGGGCGTCGGCTTCGCGGTCATTGGCACGTTCGTTTCTTTGTATTTCGCCAGCAACGGCTGGGCGATGGCTGGTTTCACGTTGACCGCGTTTGGCGGGGCCTTTGTGCTGATGCGCGTACTGTTTGGCTGGATGCCAGATCGTTTTGGCGGGGTGAAAGTCGCCATCGTTTCGCTGCTGATTGAGGCGATTGGTCTGGCTCTGCTTTGGCAGGCACCCAATGCCTGGGTGGCGCTGGCGGGCGCCGCGTTGACTGGCTGCGGTTGCTCACTTATCTTCCCGGCGCTGGGCGTAGAAGTCGTGAAGCGTGTACCGCCGCAGGTACGAGGAACGGCGCTTGGCGGCTATGCGGCGTTTCAGGATATCTCTTACGGCATCACCGGGCCGCTAACCGGGCTGCTTGCAACCTCTTTAGGCTATTCTTCCGTCTTCCTGGCCGCCGCGATATGCGCAGTGTTGGGGATCATGGTGACGCTACTGTCATTGCGTAAATAGAATCATCATTCGGCCCTACATCGGGCCGATTAGGTTTCTAAATCGCCAGCCACAACAGGCCAAGCACTACGATTAACGTCAGCACGATAACCCACGGTTTTTTAAACACTAACCATGGTGACGATGGCGGAGCCTGGACTGCTGGGATCGCCAGCGTTTCCTGCGCTCTGGCGACCCTGAGCACGAAAATTTTGTTAAGCAACATCAGCAACTGAGCTGGGCTGAGCGGCGTTTGCGCCGATGCATGCCAGCTACTTTGCGCAAAATCCATCACTCTTTGCCACTCACCGGTTTCCAGGGGCTGTTTTAACGCGGCTTTTAGTGAGGTTAGCGTCGGCGCTGTCTGCGAGCTGAGCGTTTGCCGCGCGTGTAGCCAGTAAGACAGGGGAGTAAAGTGGGTGGCCGGGATCAGTTCCCCACTTTTTACGCCGCTTAGCTCCAGCATTGATTGCCAGATAAGCTTGCTGGATTCGCCAGTGGCGGCGGCAAGTTTGGTCACCTGCTGATTCAGCGTGTTGTGCTCCGCAGGCAGCAGGGGGCGATGCGTTGGCGGGCGCTGCTGGGGTTGAGGAATCGAGAGTTGACCGCTTTGCAGTAATTGCAAAACATTCTCCAGCTGCGGCTGGGTCAATGCATGTAGAGCGGTTTGACCGTCATGCTGACGAATATAATCGCTGACCGCCTGACGATTGTTACCCTGATTCAACAGTTCGCTCAGCTGCGCCAGGATTTGCCGACGGTGATGGTTTTGTTGGGCGAGGATTAAGCGCTGATTCAGGCTGTTCTCGGCGGACGTAAAATGATTTGCCAGCAGAGGGGCATCGTTTTTCAGGCCCAGATCGTGTTTAACACAGGCCCACACTTCCGCATTTTGCTGCGATGTTAGCGCCACCAGGCGCGTAATCTGGCGCTCAAGTACGGTGCGCTGCTGCATGGTAAGCGGAGGTTCGCCTGTCCCCGGAGGGCGATCGGACATACCTGAAACGGGTTGTGTCATGATTAATCCTTTGCGTATTGCGGTACTAAAATTGCTGCACTAAGGGCCGGGTGATGATGTTCCTGGCGGCGAGATTATGGCACACTTCCCCGGTTTACTCTCGCTCTCAGACAGGTACTGAACCGTGAAAATCCTCGTTGATGAAAATATGCCCTATGCGCGTGAGCTTTTTAGCCGCCTGGGGGAAGTAAAGGCCGTTGCTGGTCGTCCTGTCCCGACCGAAGCGTTGAATGATGCTGATGCGCTGATGGTTCGCTCCGTCACCAAAGTTAACGAAGCGCTGCTCTCCGGCAAGGCTATCAAATTTGTGGGTACCGCGACGGCAGGCACCGATCATGTCGATCAGGCGTGGCTGCAGCAGGCGGGAATCGGTTTTTCCGCAGCCCCCGGCTGCAACGCTATCGCGGTGGTGGAATATGTCTTTTCAGCGCTGTTAATGCTGGCCGAGCGAGATGGTTTTGCGCTTACCGACCGCACCGTCGGGATCGTGGGGGTCGGCAACGTAGGCGGGCGTTTGCAAAAACGTCTTGAGGCGCTGGGAATAAAAACGCTGCTTTGCGACCCACCGCGCGCCGATCGTGGCGATGAGGGCGATTTCCGTACCCTCGACGAGCTGGTGCAGGAAGCGGACGTTCTGACCTTCCATACGCCGCTCTATAAAGAAGGGCAATACAAAACGCTGCATCTGGCGGATAAGGCGCTGATCAGCCGTCTTAAGCCGGGGACGATTTTAATCAACGCCTGCCGCGGGCCGGTGGTGGATAACGCCGCGTTGCTGCAACGCCTGCAGGTTAATCAGCCGTTAAGCGTAGTGCTGGATGTCTGGGAGCCGGAGCCAGACCTGAATACCGAACTGCTCAAGCGGGTTGATATTGGTACTGCGCATATTGCGGGTTATACCCTGGAAGGAAAAGCGCGCGGCACGACGCAGGTTTTCGAGGCCTATAGCGCGTTTATCGGCCATCCGCAGCAGGTCGCGCTGGACACCTTACTACCGGCACCAGAGTTTGGTCGTATTACGCTGCATGGACCGCTCGATCAGGCGACGCTAAAACGGCTGGCGCATTTGGTGTATGATGTGCGCCGCGATGATGCGCCGCTGCGAAAAGTTGCCGGCGTTGCGGGCGAGTTCGACAAGCTGCGCAAAAATTATCAGGAGCGCCGTGAATGGTCCTCGTTGTACGTGCAGTGCAGCGATAGTCAGGCGGCGACGCTGCTGCGTCAGCTGGGTTTTAACGCTGTACATCATCCTGTTCGTTAATATCATCTTAATGCTCCTGCTGGATAATCCGGCAGGATCGCTTTTTTCTGGAGTACACCACCATGTCTGAAGGCTGGAATATTGCCGTACTGGGCGCAACGGGCGCCGTCGGCGAAGCCCTGCTTGAAACTCTTGCCGATCGTCAGTTCCCGGTGGGGGATATTTACGCGCTGGCGCGAAATGAAAGCGCGGGTGAGCATCTGCGTTTTTCAGGTAAGTCGGTTATCGTTCAGGATGCTGCGGAATTTGACTGGACTCAGGCTCAACTGGCCTTTTTTGCCGCCGGTGTCGAAGCGACCGCCGCGTATATTGAAGATGCCACTAACGCGGGCTGTCTGGTAATTGATTTAAGTGGTCTGTTTGCCCTGGAGCCGGACGTGCCGCTGGTGGTTCCGGACGTAAATCCATTCGTATTAGCGGATTACCGCAATCGCAACGTTATCGCGGTAGCGAATAGCCTGACCAGCCAGCTGCTGTCAGCGTTGAAACCGCTGATCGATCAGGGTGGACTTTCGCGCATCAGCGTGACCAACCTGCTGTCCGCCTCCGCCCACGGTAAAAAAGCGGTTGATGCGCTGGCGGGGCAGAGCGCCAAACTGCTGAACGGCATTCCGATCGATGAAGACGATTTTTTTGGCCGCCAGCTGGCGTTCAATATGTTGCCGTTGCTACCAGACCGTGAAGGAAGCGTGCGCGAAGAGCGTCGTATTGTCGATGAAGCACGCAAAATTCTGCAGGATGACGGGCTGATGATCTCCGCAAGCGTTGTCCAGTCGCCGGTGTTCTACGGCCACGCGCAGATGGTGAGCTTTGAAGCGCAGCGTCCGCTGGCGGCCGAAGAGGCGCGTGATGCCTTTAGCCGCGGCGAAGATATCGAGCTGTCTGAAGAGGGAGAATTCCCGACCCAGGTCGGCGATGCTTCCGGCAACGCCCGCCTATCCGTCGGCTGCGTGCATAACGATTACGGGATGCCGGAGCAGGTGCAGTTCTGGTCCGTCGCCGATAACGTCCGTTTTGGCGGTGCGCTGATGGCAGTGAAAATCGCTGAGAAGCTGGTTCAGGAGTATCTGTACTGATGTCTGAGATGGAGCAGCCGCCAGTCTATAAAATTGCGCTGGGCATCGAATATGATGGCAGCAAGTATTACGGCTGGCAGCGGCAAAATGAAGTGCGCAGCGTGCAGGAGAAACTGGAAAAGGCGCTTTCGCAGGTGGCGAATGAGCCTGTTAACGTTTTTTGCGCGGGTCGTACCGATGCCGGTGTTCATGGCACCGGCCAGGTCGTGCACTTTGAGACGCGCTCGCAGCGTCAGGATGCCGCATGGACGCTGGGCGTTAATGCGAATCTACCCGGCGATATCGCGGTTCGCTGGGTGAAGCAGGTTCCGGAAGATTTTCATGCCCGCTTCAGCGCCACGGCGCGCCGCTATCGCTATGTTATCTATAATCATCGTCTGCGACCGGCGGTATTGAGTCGTGGCGTAACCCATTATTACCTCCCGCTGGATGCAGAACGGATGCAGCGTGCCGCTCAGTGCCTGTTGGGAGAGAATGATTTCACCTCGTTTCGCGCAGTACAGTGCCAGTCGCGCACCCCGTGGCGTAACGTGATGCACATTAACGTCACTCGTTATGGTGCATATGTGGTGGTGGACATCAAAGCAAATGCCTTTGTACATCATATGGTAAGGAACATTGTCGGCAGTCTGATGGAAGTAGGTGCCGGTAACCAGCCAGAGAGCTGGATTGCAGAACTTCTGGCGGCAAAAGACAGGACGCTTGCCGCCGCAACGGCAAAAGCGGAAGGATTGTATCTGGTGTCGGTGGACTATCCGGCCCGCTACGACCTGCCGGTTATGCCGATGGGCCCGCTGTTTCTGGCGGACTAACCTGGTCATTAAGGGCTAACGCAAATTATGGACCTGATTCATTTTTTAATTGATTTTATCCTGCATATTGATGTGCATCTGGCTGAGCTGGTCGCGGAGTACGGTATCTGGGTATACGCGATTCTGTTTTTGATTCTGTTCTGCGAAACCGGTCTGGTAGTCACACCGTTCCTGCCGGGCGATTCTTTGCTGTTTGTGGCTGGGGCGCTTTCCGCGCTGCCAACTAACGATCTCAACGTGCATTTAATGGTACTGTTGATGGTCATTGCCGCGATTGTTGGCGACGCGCTGAACTACACCATTGGCCGGCTGTTTGGCGAAAAGTTATTCAGCAACCCCAATTCAAAAATTTTCCGCCGCAGCTACCTGGATAAGACCCATAGCTTCTACGAACGCCACGGGGGTAAAACCATCATTCTGGCGCGTTTTGTGCCGATCGTCAGAACTTTTGCGCCGTTTGTGGCGGGAATGGGGCATATGTCCTATCGTCATTTTGCGATGTATAACGTGGTTGGTGCGCTGCTGTGGGTATTGCTGTTCACTTACGCAGGATATCTGTTCGGCGATTTGCCGATCGTACAGGAAAATCTTAAGCTACTCATTGTGGCGATTATCGTCCTGTCCGTGTTGCCTGGTGTGATTGAAGTCATCCGCCACAAGCGGGCGGCGGCGAAACAGGCGAAATAACGCGGCGATTCTCTTCGGGCGGTATGCCGCCGTCCGAAGCGTGAAGTGTGAGCGGTTCGACCACTTTTTTATCCCATGTTACGGGATGTTATGATTTAATGTGCAACATTCATGGTCTGTAAGGGGCAAAAATGGCATTATGCGCCCCTTGCGACAAAACTGGCATCGACCAGGTTCAGGTAGAAAGGTTATCAATGAGCTGGATTGAACGAATTAAAAGCAATATAACCCCCACCCGTAAGGCAAGTATTCCTGAGGGTGTATGGACCAAGTGCGACAGCTGCGGTCAAGTACTGTACCGCGCAGAGCTGGAGCGCAACCTGGAGGTTTGCCCTAAGTGCGATCACCACATGCGTATGTCGGCGCGCAATCGCCTGCATAGCCTGCTGGACGAAGGTTCCCTCGTGGAGCTGGGAAGCGAGCTCGAGCCGAAAGATGTGCTGAAGTTCCGCGATTCGAAAAAGTATAAAGATCGTCTGGCGTCAGCCCAGAAAGAGACTGGCGAAAAAGACGCGCTGGTGGTCATGAAAGGCACCTTGCATGATATGCCGGTTGTTGCCGCAGCCTTCGAGTTCTCCTTTATGGGTGGGTCAATGGGCTCTGTGGTCGGCGCGCGCTTCGTTCGCGCAGTTGAGCAGGCTCTGGAAGACAACTGCCCGCTGATTTGTTTCTCCGCATCCGGCGGCGCGCGTATGCAGGAAGCGCTGATGTCGCTGATGCAGATGGCGAAAACCTCCGCTGCGCTGGCGAAAATGCAGGAGCGCGGGTTGCCGTATATCTCCGTGCTGACCGATCCAACTATGGGCGGCGTCTCGGCGAGCTTTGCGATGCTGGGCGATCTGAATATCGCTGAGCCAAAAGCGCTGATCGGCTTTGCCGGTCCCCGCGTTATCGAACAAACCGTTCGCGAGAAGCTTCCACCGGGTTTCCAGCGCAGCGAGTTCCTGATTGAGAAAGGGGCGATCGATATGATCGTTCGCCGCCCGGAAATGCGTTTGAAGCTGGCCAGTATCCTGGCGAAGCTAATGAACCTTCCGGCGCCAAATCCGGAACCCGCCCACGAAGGTGAGGTGGTGCCACCGGTGCCGGATCAGGAACCAGAGGCCTGATAATGCAGAGGGCAGGCCTGACGGCGCTGCCCTTTTTTATACGCAGAGTTATCTTAACGCTTGCCGGACATCATGGAAAAACAACCTATTCCTCAGGCCGCGTCGCCCCTGGCTACGTGGCTTTCTTATCTGGAACATTTGCACAGTAAAACTATCGACCTCGGGCTGGCGCGCGTCAGCGAGGTGGCTGCGCGGATGGCGGTATTAAAACCTGCACCGTTTGTTTTTACGGTGGCGGGGACGAATGGTAAAGGGACGACCTGCCGTACCCTGGAATCGGTACTGATGGCGGCGGGCTTTAAAGTTGGCGTTTACAGCTCCCCGCATCTGGTGCGCTATACCGAACGGGTGCGCGTACAGGGTGAGGAGCTATCAGAGCTCGCGCATACGACCTCTTTCGCAGAAATCGAAGCGGCGCGCGGCGAGATTTCTCTGAGCTACTTCGAGTTTGGTACCCTTTCCGCGCTATGGCTTTTCCAGCAGGCACAGTTGGATGTGGTGATTCTTGAGGTCGGTTTGGGCGGTCGCCTGGATGCGACTAATATCGTCGATGCTGACGTGGCGGTAGTTACCAGTATCGCGCTTGACCATACGGACTGGCTGGGGCCAGACCGCGAAAGCATCGGCCGCGAAAAGGCAGGCATTTTCCGCGCAGGCAAACCAGCCGTCGTCGGTGAACCCGATATGCCGCTCACTATTACCGAGGTGGCGAGTGAAAAAGGCGCGCATCTCCTGCGCCGTGGCGTTAACTGGCGATATGACGCCAGCGCACAGAACTGGTCTTTCAGCGATGAAAGCGGCACGCTGGCCAATCTGCCGCTGCCGCTGGTACCGCTGCCGAATGCGGCAACCGCGCTCGCAGCCCTGCGTGCCAGCGGGCTCAAGGTTAGCGAGCAGGCGATTCGTGACGGAATTCAAAACGCGATGCTGCCGGGGCGTTTTCAGATAATCAGTGAGGCACCTCGGGTGATCCTTGATGTCGCGCACAATCCGCACGCGGCGGCGTATCTCGCCGGGCGTCTCAAAACCTTGTTGAAAACGGGGCGCGTGCTGGCGGTTATTGGTATGCTGCATGACAAGGATATCGCAGGTACGTTGGCAAATCTGCAGACGGAAGTTGACGACTGGTACTGCGCACCGCTGGAAGGGCCGCGCGGAGCCACGGCAGAGCAGCTGCTGGAACATTTACCTACAGGCAACGTCTATACTAGCGTCGCGCAGGCTTGGCATGCCGCGATGGCGGATGCCAGACCTGAGGATACGGTGCTGGTGTGTGGTTCATTTCACACGGTGGCGCATGTAATGGAAGAGATAGACGCGGGGAGAATCTGTGGCGAGTAAGTTTCAGAACCGTTTAGTCGGGACGATTGTGCTGGTGGCGCTGGGGGTGATAATCCTGCCAGGGCTGCTCGATGGTCAGAAAAAACATTATCAGGATGAGTTTGCCGCAATTCCGCTGGTGCCAAAACCGGGGGATCGTGATGAGCCGGATATGCTGCCTGCGGCAACTCAGGCGCTGCCTTCGCAGCCTCCTGAAGGGGCGGCGGAAGAGGTGAGAGCCGGAGACGCCGCCGCGCCATCGTTGGATCCATCGCGGATCCCGGTGAACAATAACAGTTTTGATGTGGTGCAGGAGCCGGTTGTCGCGCCAAAACCGCAGCCTCAGCCTAAACCTCAGCCGAAGCTGGTTGAGAAACCACAGCCGCAGCAGCAGGTCGCGGCGCAAGCGCCGACCCCTAAACCGCAGCAGCAGGCTGAAATTCCGGCACCGACCGGTAAAGCGTATGTTGTGCAGTTAGGCGCGCTGAAGAATGCCGATAAGGTCAACGAGATCGTCGGTAAACTGCGCGCTTCTGGCTTTAAAGTTTACACGTCGCCTTCGACGCCGGTGCAGGGTAAAATTACCCGTATTTTGGTTGGCCCGGATGCCTCAAGAGATAAGCTGAAGGGGCAACTTGGCGAACTGCAGCAACTTTCAGGACTTAGCGGCGTGGTGATGGGCTACAGCCCGAACTAACCCTCTCTTTTTTTAAAGAGAAGCGTGCTGAAACCCCTGTCTGACGCGCCCTGAAGAGGCGAAAGGCAGTATGGCGTTGAATGTTTTTTCAGCGCCATTTTTATTTCTGTAGGGCACGGAAATCCCTACGCAAACGTTTTCTTTTTCTGTTAGAATGCGCCCCGAACCGGACGACAGGGCGTAAAAATCGTGGGACGTATATGGTCTGGATTGATTACGCCATAATTGCGGTGATTGGTTTTTCCTCTTTGGTCAGCCTGATCCGCGGCTTTGTTCGTGAAGCTTTATCGCTGGTAACCTGGGGATGCGCTTTCTTTGTTGCCAGTCATTACTACACTTACCTGGCTGTCTGGTTCACGGGCTTTGAAGACGAACTGGTCCGAAATGGGATTGCTATCGCGATACTGTTTATCGCAACGCTTATCGTCGGCGCTATCGTTAACTTTGTGATAGGTCAGCTGGTGGAAAAGACCGGCCTGTCGGGTACCGACAGGGTGTTAGGGATCTGCTTTGGCGCCCTGCGCGGTGTGCTAATCGTCTCAGCGATTCTGTTCTTTCTCGATAGCTTTACCAGTATGGCGAAGAGCGAAGACTGGCAAAAGTCTGAGCTTATCCCGCAGTTCAGTTTCGTTATCAGATGGTTTTTTGACTATCTGCAGAGCTCGTCAAGTTTCTTGCCCAAAGCATAAGCGTTGGGATGTAGCTTAACGAGGAAAAGACGTATGTGCGGTATTGTCGGTATCGCCGGTGTTATGCCGGTAAACCAGTCGATTTATGACGCGTTAACGGTGCTTCAGCATCGTGGCCAGGATGCCGCAGGCATCATCACTATTGATGCGAACAACTGTTTTCGTTTGCGTAAGGCGAACGGGCTGGTGAGCGACGTGTTTGAAGCTCGCCATATGCAGCGTATGCAGGGCAATATGGGGATTGGTCACGTTCGTTACCCGACGGCGGGCAGCTCCAGCGCCTCCGAGGCTCAGCCTTTCTACGTCAACTCGCCGTACGGCATTACGTTGGCGCACAATGGTAACCTGACTAACGCTCACGAGCTGCGTAAAAAGCTGTTTGAAGAAAAACGCCGCCATATCAACACCACCTCTGATTCTGAAATCCTGCTGAATATCTTCGCCAGCGAACTGGATAACTTCCGCCACTATCCGCTGGAAGCAGACAACATTTTTGCGGCGATTGCCGCTACCAACCGCCAGATCCGCGGCGCTTACGCCTGCGTGGCGATGATTATCGGTCACGGTATGGTGGCCTTCCGCGACCCGAACGGCATCCGTCCGCTGGTGCTGGGTAAGCGCGATATCGGCGATGGTCGCACCGAGTATATGGTTGCTTCGGAAAGCGTGGCGCTGGATACGCTGGGCTTTGAGTTCCTGCGCGACGTGGCGCCTGGCGAAGCGGTGTATATCACTGAAAAAGGCCAGCTGTTCACTCGCCAGTGCGCAGAGAACCCGGTCAGCAACCCATGCCTGTTCGAATACGTCTACTTTGCGCGTCCGGACTCCTTCATCGACAAAATTTCCGTCTATAGCGCCCGCGTGAACATGGGGACTAAGCTTGGCGAGAAAATTGCCCGTGAGTGGGAAGATCTCGATATTGACGTGGTGATCCCCATTCCGGAAACCTCCTGCGATATCGCGCTGGAAATCGCCCGTATCCTCGACAAACCGTATCGCCAGGGTTTTGTTAAAAACCGCTATGTTGGCCGCACCTTTATCATGCCCGGCCAGCAGCTGCGCCGTAAGTCCGTGCGTCGTAAGCTCAATGCGAACCGCGCTGAGTTTCGCGGTAAGAACGTACTGCTGGTGGATGATTCCATCGTCCGTGGCACCACGTCAGAACAGATTATCGAGATGGCGCGTGAAGCCGGAGCGAAAAAGGTCTATCTGGCCTCCGCCGCGCCGGAAATCCGCTTCCCGAACGTGTATGGCATCGACATGCCGACGGCCAATGAGCTGATTGCTCACGGCCGTGAAGTGGATGAGATTCGCCAGATCATCGGCGCAGATGGCCTGATTTTCCAGGATCTGGACGATCTGATTGATGCGGTTCGCGCTGAAAACCCGGATATTCAGCAGTTTGAATGCTCGGTGTTTAACGGTATCTACGTCACCAAAGATGTTGATCAGCAGTATCTGGATTACCTTGATTCTTTGCGTAACGACGATGCGAAAGCGGTTCAGCTGCAGAACGAAGTCGAAAATTTAGAGATGCATAACGAAGGGTAATTCCTTTGGCAGAAAAAGCCCGCGGTTGTGAGATCGCGGGCTTTTTGGTTTTTAAGCCTCGTCGACCCAAATCCGCATTTCGCCTTCGCCGCGGTTGGCCCAGCTAAACCACGGAATAAAAGTTAAGATCTGTTTCTCTACCGCCGTCTGCCGATGGTCGAAGCTGTACAGCGGTTTATCCTGCTGGGCGGTCAGCACGCGAAGCCCTTCCGCTTGTAGCACGACTTTACCCTTCAGTACGCCAGTGCCCTGAATTTCTCGCAGCTCGCTCTCTTTTGGCAGCGACAGATTGTGCAGTTCGCTGCCGTTATCCACCTCTTCAAGACAGTAAACCAGCGGCCCGCGCTGAATAGCGACTTTACCTGCGTTGTGGCGCACCAACGGGTTGGCGTAGACGCGACGGATGGTCATCGGCAGATGCAGCGTAATGACGTCTCCTTGTTGCCACTGACGAGTGATATGCAGATAGCCTTTCAGTTGGTCGCCCTGTGCTTTTTCGCCGTTAACGAGCACCTCTGGGGCTTCACACCATTCAGGTAGACGCAGAGCCAGAGTATGTCGAATGGCCTGCGGGTTACTGAAGGTAATATTAACTTCTTCATCCCACGGGTAGTTACCGCTGATTTTCAGCGCCAGCGGCTGGTCGTTAATGGTGAACTGGGCTTCGCTTCCGGCGTAGAAATTGATAAATAGCGCGTCCTGGCGCGGGGTAAAAAGGTAGTGACCAATAGCGACCAGCGTGCGTGCGATGTTTGGCGGGCAACAGGCGCAGCCGAACCAGCGCTGGCGAACGGGCTTGATATGGTCGTAAATATGGTTATGCGGGATGCTCTTGGGGTGAGTTTCCAGCGGGTTAACGTAGAAGAAATGCTTACCGTCCAGCGCCATCCCGCCGAGTACCGTATTGTAGAAAGCGCGCTCCATGACATCGGCATAATGCGCGTCGCCTTCCATTTCCAGCATCCGGCGGGCGAACATCATCAGGCCAATTGAAGCGCAGCTTTCGCCGTAAGCGGTATCGTTAGGCAGATCGTAATCGCTGGTAAAGGCTTCGCCGATCCCCTGCGAGCCGATGCCGCCGGTAATGTACATCCGGCGCTGGACCGTATTGTTCCAGATCCGCAGGCAGGTCTGGCGTTTCTCCTCGTCATTGGTCATGCGGGCGATATGCGCCAGGCCGGTCATCAGATAAACCGACCGTACTGCATGACCAACCGCTTCACTCTGTTCGGAGAGCGGCTTGTGCGCGTGAGTGTAAGTTTTATCTTTTATCATCCCCGGCCAGGCATCGCCCCAGCCGATCCAGTGTCGGGTGCCGCCACGTTTTTCGAACTCAATATCGTAATAGTAAGGCTGCTTACCGCGTTCTTCGACGAAGAAGCAGGCCAGCGCCTGATAGCGGGGCTCCTGGGTGACTTCATACAGGCGCATTAGCGCCAGCTCGATTTCCGGATGCCCCGGATAGCCGCGAATCTGGCCGGGTTTTGGACCGAAAACGGTATCAATGTAATCGGCGAAGCGGCAGGAGATTTCCAGCAGCCGACGTTTTCCCGTGGCGTTATAAAAAGCGACCGCCGCTTCAAAAAGATGTCCGGCACAGTAAAGTTCGTGACATTCCGCAAGGTTAGTCCAGCGTTGGCCCGGCTCTTTGACGGTGTACCAGGTATTGAGATAGCCATCTTCACACTGCGCCTGCGCCAGCAGTTCAATCACTTCATCGGCGGTCTGTTCCAGAACTGTGTCAGGCTTCTGGCTCAAGGACCAGGCGACCGCCTCCAGCCATTTGGTGACATCACTATCCTGAAAAACCATACCGTAAAATTGGCCATCCTCTAATCCCGCAGCAATGCGGTAGTTAGCCAGCGCATGGCTTGGCTCCGCGTCAGGAATGTTGTCGTTAAGCGCTTCCCACTGATAGGGGATGACGACATCGCGAATCAGACGCTGATACTCCCCCAGGAAAGGGTCGGTAACGGTAATTCGGTTCAGGTCGGCTTCAATTACTTCAGACTGCATCATGTTTACCTCAGGAGATTTGACTATGTCTTTGGTGAAGATCGGTAGAGATACGTTTCATCATTGGGCCATTCAGGCGGCACTTCAGCAGGCACAGAGCCAGCACCAGATGGAAAATTGCTGGTACGACGCTTTGTAGCAGAGTGATGCCCTGAATCGAGGCGGCGGTCTGGTTTTCCAGACCAGGGCGGTAGGCGACCAAAATCAGCAGCAGGCTGATGATGCCGCCGGAGGAGGCCCAGGAGAGCTTGATGAAAAAGAGGTTAAAAGCGAAGTTCATCCCGGAAGATCGCACGCCGTTCTTCCATTCGCCGTAGTCATCGGCGAAGGCCATAATCGAGAAGTGCAGCGGCAGGGTGAAACCAAGCACGATATTGTTAATCAGGATACAGACCAGCCATAGCGTCTGGTGCTGCGGCCCGGTCGGCAGGAACCACATCGCCAGGCCGAAAACAACCAGCACCAGATTGGTGTGGAAGTACAGCTTGACCATATCGACGCGACGGGAAAGCGGGTTGACGATCACCGCGCCGATAATCGCTGCCAGCGTGACGATGGCAAAAAACAGCGACATAAAGCCAGCGCTGCCCTGTAGCGCATAGGAGATGAAGTACATATAGCCGCCGCCGCGGATACACAGAATATTCACCAGCAGGAAGGACATCACCAGCATCATGAGCAATTGGTCGTTCTTGCGCAGCCCTTGCAGATGCTGGCGCAAAGTGAACTTCCCGGCCAGCGACAAAGGCACGCGCTCTTTGACCCAGAAAAAGCACAGTAAAAACAATACCGCGCCAATCCCGCACAGTACGGTCACGCCATACTGGTAACCTTTGGCCAGATTGCCCTGACCAAAGAATTCGACCATCCACGGTAGCCCAACAGAGACCAGGAATCCGGCGATACCGCTTAAGACAAAGCGCCATGACTGGCAGGACATGACCTGATCGTGACGGTTGGTCATGGCGTTAATCAGCGCGCAGTAGGGGACGTTGTTGGCGGTATAGCCTACTGAGAGCAGGAAGTAGGTACCGAAGGCCCAGGCAATTTTCATGTTCGGGCTCATGTCCGGCACGGTAAACGTCAGGATCCCGATAACCGCGAGCGGAACGGCAGTCCATAGCTGCCACGGGCGAAAACGACCCCAGCGGCTGCGGGTCCTGTCAGCGATAACGCCCATAACCGGGTCAGACACCGCATCAACAATTCTCAGAGTAAAAAACATGACACCGACGATGGCCGGGCTAAGGCCAAATACATCGGTGTAGAAAAAAAGCAGAAAGCCGCTGATCAAATCAGAGATGCAGTGCCCACCAGCATCTCCCAGCCCATAGCCTATTTTTTCGCGGGTGGAGAGCGTTTCGCCCGCATCAACTATCCGCACATCAGTGTCCAGATTATCGGCAGTAGCCATAATCAATCCTTATTTTCTTAGCAGGGGGTAAGAGTTCAAAAGTCATTACGACGAATCTCTGACTATTTTTAGTAAACTTGTTTCGTCGAGAAGCGTAGATCTGATCCAGTCATGCTGTACACGTCTTGCTTTTAGGCTTGTGATTACGATCTTTATTTTTACTATAAATAATTTTTTAATGCCGATCTTGATCACAATTAGCCGTGTGTAAAGCGATTTCATTTTCATTTTTTGGATAAACTAACCTTAATTTCTACGAGAGAAGGTCAGGGTGAAATGCATTTAGGAATGGATATCGGCGGCACAAAAATTGAAACTGTTGTGCTGGATAGCTCGGGTTCCGTGGTCTGGCAGCAGCGGGTTTCGACGCCGAAAGCGAGCTTTGAACAGTTCTTGCAGGGCGTCATTGGCGAAGTACAGCGGGCGCAGGATAAAGCAGGAGAAAAGATCAGCCTGGGTATCGGTTTACCGGGGGCGATTGAAGCGGATTCTTGTTTAGTAAAAAATTCAAACATACAGGTTGTTAATGGCCACCCGCTGCGTGATATCCTGAGCAATTATTTTGCTCAGCCGGTTGCGGTGGTTAACGATGCCAACTGTTTTGCGCTCTCTGAAGCGATAGATGGCAGCGGTACCGGTCACGAAGTCGTATTTGGGGCAATACTCGGTACCGGCTGCGGTGGTGGCGTAGTCGTTCATCAACGTTTATTAACGGGGCCGAATGCTTGTAGCGGCGAATGGGGACATAATCCTTTGCCGCACTATTCGGTTGAAAAAGACGGGCCCTCGCATCTGTGTTACTGCGGCCAGCATAACTGCGTGGAGTCGTTCATTTCCGGTAGCGGGCTGGCACGACAGTTTCGCTTGTTAAACGAGGGGGCCGGAACCGCCGAAGATCTGGTGCGGCGGATGCGTGAAGGGGGTCCTGAAGCGATCCTTCTGTGGCGTCGCTTCCGCAATCAAGTGGCGCGCGCTTTCGCCAATATTGTCAACGCGATCGATCCTGATGTGATTGTGATAGGTGGAGGGCTTTCGGGCGTGAGTGAGCTATATAGCGATTTATCGGCTGAGATGGCACAGTACGTATTTGGTGGGCGCTGCGTAACGCCAGTTCTGGCGGCGAAGCATGGAGACAGCAGCGGCGTACGCGGTGCCGCATGGGCTGGAGAGCAGGCGCTGAAAGGATAATCGGCATAAATCCCGTAAAACAGGTGAAAACGAACGGAATGGCAAAAAAGACCAGAATTAAAGATATTGCGACGGCCTGCGGCGTTTCGATTGCCGCGGTCTCCAGGGCATTGAAGGGGCAGCCGGGGCTTAGCGAAGAGACTCGCCAGCGGATCCTGTCGATAGCGGAAGCAGAAGGTTATGATTTTACCCGCTTGCGCAGCGGGCGTATCAAGCGCCTGCTTTTTCTGCTGCACCGGGAACACAATATCGCTAGCGCGTTGCCGTTCTATTCGACCGTGATGCTCGGCGTGGCTGATGCCTGTAGAGAAAACGAAATTGCCATGAGCTTCCAGCCCATTGGTCCAGGAGATTCAGTTGGCGAGCTGATTAATTTGCATCAACCGGATGCGCTGATCTGTGCGGGCTATCTGGAAGCTGAGGTTCTGGCGGAGCTAAGGAAAACAGCATTACCTGTCGCCCTGGTCGACCTGTGGGCGGCGGATTTCCCGTGCGTGAATCCTGATAACTATCACGGCGGTTTTGTTGCCACTCGCCACCTGCTGGAACAGGGAAGAAAGCGCATTGCTTTGCTGGGCCATTCGCAGCGTCATTACAGTATTCGCCAGCGCACTGAGGGCTATCAGCAGGCGCTGTTTGATGCCGGAATCTCTCTTTCTGCGGATTATCGGGTCGAGGTTCCGCCGGTCAAGGAGATAGAACAGGCGCTGGTGGAAGGTATGGAGAAGCTGCTGGCGCTGCCGCAGCCGCCGGATGCTATCTTTGCTTATAACGATATGGCGGCGTTGGTGGCCATGCGGGTCTGCGCACGCAAGGGGATCAAGGTTCCGGAAGAGATGGCGATTGTCGGTTTTGATGATATTGAAGCCGCTGCCTGGGCATACCCGCCGTTAACCACGGTGGCTATTGATAAGCGTGAACTTGGTCGCGATGCGTTTCGCCTTTTACTGAGCGATGAGGGTGAGAGAAACCTGCTTTTGCCGGTACGGCTGGTGGTTCGTGAAAGCTCGTTGCGGTTGCGTCCGGAAGCATAATCCGGCAAAGTCTGCGCCATTGTGTGAAGGGGGCAATCATCGTGAAGCGACTCATTATTGGTATTTCCGGCGCCAGCGGCGCAGTTTATGGCGTGCGGTTGCTCCAGGTTTTGCGCGATGTTCCAGAGGTTGAAACTCACCTTATTTTAAGCCAGGCCGGGCGGCAGACGCTGGCGCTTGAGACGGATTATTCACTGCGTGAGGTGCAGGCGCTAGCCGATGTGGTGCACGATGCTCGCGATATCGCTGCCAGCATCTCTTCCGGCTCTTTTAAAACCGCCGGAATGGTGATACTGCCGTGCTCAATGAAAACCCTTTCCGGCATTGTTCATAGCTATACCGATGGTCTGCTGACCAGAGCCGCGGACGTGGTGCTCAAAGAGCGGCGCCCGCTGGTGCTGTGCGTGCGGGAAACGCCGTTCCACCTTGGCCATTTGCGTCTGTTGGTTCAGGCTGCGGAAATGGGGGCGGTGATTATGCCGCCGGTTCCTGCGTTCTATCATCGTCCGCAAACGCTCGATGATGTGATTAACCAGACGGTCAATCGCGTTATCGATCAGTTTGATATCTCACTTCCGGAAGACCTCTTTACCCGCTGGCAGGGTGTGTAGGGCGCACTAACATAGTGCGCTATCTTCACAATTGCGCTCCTGCAGTGCAATTTTGTCGCCTCGATCAAATCCTCAACATTTAATTTGTTTTTTTGCGCTCCGGTACTGCGGTTTATCCACTATTGCTGGTATCTTCCCTTTTAAGACAAACTTGCAACCTTTATTTAACAAATTTAACGCCGTTTCCAGCACGCACTGAGAAAATGGCATAAAACGTGCAAGATTTTGTCGGCAGCACAAATAACAAGACAACGCATCGCATAACAACATCACGACACTTAAGGGTAACCTATGAAGAAGACGGTCCTGGCTCTCTCTTTAATGATGGGAATTTGCAGCGCATCCAGCGCATTCGCCGCGCTGCCGCAGAGTATTCGCATTGGCACCGACGCCACCTACGCACCTTTTTCCTCTAAGGATGCAAAAGGGGATTTCGTGGGTTTTGACATTGATTTAGGTAATGAACTCTGTTCGCGTATCAAAGTGAAATGTACCTGGGTAGGCAGCGATTTTGACTCCCTGATCCCGTCGCTGAAGGCGAAGAAAATCGACGCCATCATCTCTTCGCTGTCGATTACTGAGAAACGCCAGCAGGAAATCGCGTTTTCTGACAAGCTCTACGCGGCTGACTCCCGCCTGATTGCTGCCAAAGGCTCGCCGATTCAGCCGACCCTGGAATCCCTGAAGGGTAAACATGTTGGCGTACTCCAGGGCTCCACGCAGGAAGCCTACGGTAATGAACGCTGGCGTAGTCACGGCGTGGATGTCGTGGCTTATCAGAACCAGGACTTAATCTACTCCGATCTTGCTGCAGGCCGTCTGGACGCCGCATTGCAGGATGAAGTGGCCGCCAGTGAAGGCTTCCTCAAGCAGCCTGCCGGTAAAGATTTTGCATTTGCCGGTCCTTCCGTGAAAGACAAAAAATTCTTTGGTGATGGTACCGGCATCGGCCTGCGTAAGGACGATAGCGAGCTGAAAGCGGCTTTTGATAAAGCGCTGGCTGATATTCGCAAAGACGGAACCTACGACAAAATGGCGAAGAAATATTTCGACTTCAACGTTTACGGTGACTAAGACGCCAGCTGGCCCGGATTCCGGGCCAGCTGCATCTATTTCTGCCCATTATTGGTGCATTTGCACTTTATGTGGATCAATTTGGTGCAAAAAAGTGAGCGCGGCATGATAAAAAGTGCATAGTTAAGCGTTTCAGATGCGAAAAAATTTGCTTTCCGGCGCAGAATGTTTTGCCTTACCGGGGCGAATAATGGCACGATAACTGCCGTAAGTACTTCTAATAAATCCGTTAGAATGACAGTCTGTTGAGGATAGTTATGAAAAAACTGGCGTTGTCTCTCTCTTTAGCGCTGGCCCTTTCCAGCGTTTCCACTGTATTCGCAGCAATTCCGCAAAAAGTCCGTATCGGTACCGATCCTACTTACGCCCCGTTCGAATCAAAGAATGCACAGGGTGAATTGGTTGGTTTTGACATCGATCTGGCAAAAGAACTGTGTAAGCGCATCAATACGCAATGTACCTTCATTGAGAACCCGCTGGACGCGCTGATCCCTTCTTTAAAAGCGAAGAAAATCGACGCAATTATGTCCTCGCTTTCAATTACCGAAAAACGCCAACAGGAAATTGCTTTCACTGACAAACTTTACGCTGCTGATTCCCGCCTTGTGGTGAAAAAGGGCAGTGATGTCACGCCTGACCTTACGAAGCTGAAAGGCAAGCGCGTTGGTGTTCTGCAGGGCACCACTCAGGAAACCTACGGCAACGAGCACTGGGCACCGAAAGGCATTGAAATCGTCTCCTATCAGGGACAGGACAATATCTATTCCGATCTGACCGCAGGGCGTATTGATGCGGCTTTCCAGGATGAAGTTGCCGCCAGCGAAGGCTTCCTCAAACAGCCCATCGGTAAAGATTATCAGTTTGGCGGCCCGTCCATTAAAGATGAGAAGCTGTTTGGCGTCGGCACCGGCATGGGGCTGCGCAAAGACGATAACGAACTGCGTGAAGCGCTGAATAAAGCCTTTGCCGAGATGCGTAAAGACGGCACCTACGACAAGCTGGCGAAGAAATACTTTGATTTTAACGTGTACGGCGACTAACTATCTCGCGTACCCCATCGCGCGTAATTTAGCGCGCGATGGTTGATGACAGACAGGGCAGACAGCATGCTGTACGGGTTTTCTCAGGTTATTTTTCAGGGCGCGCTGGTCACCCTTGAGCTGGCGTTAAGCTCGGTTGTTCTGGCGGTGCTTATAGGACTGGCGGGCGCAGGAGCTAAGCTTTCCAACAATCGCCCGTTAGCGCTGATTTTTGAAGGCTATACCACCTTAATCCGCGGCGTACCCGATCTGGTGCTTATGCTGCTGATTTTTTACGGGCTGCAGATTGCGCTTAACAGCGTGACCGACGCGCTGGGTCTGGCGCAGTTTGATATCGACCCGATGGTGGCGGGGATTATCACGCTGGGCTTTATTTACGGGGCCTACTTCACTGAAACCTTCCGTGGCGCCTTCCTGGCGGTGCCCAAGGGGCATATTGAAGCGGCGACCGCTTTTGGTTTCAGCGGCGGGCAAACTTTTCGCCGCATCCTGTTTCCGGCAATGATGCGCTATGCGCTTCCCGGCATAGGTAACAACTGGCAGGTGATCCTCAAAGCGACCGCGCTGGTCTCATTGCTCGGGCTGGAAGATGTGGTCAAGGCAACCCAGCTTGCGGGTAAAAGCACCTGGGAGCCCTTCTACTTCGCTATCGTTTGTGGCCTGATTTATCTCGTATTTACCACGGTTTCCAATGGTGTGCTGCTGATGCTTGAACGCCGTTATTCTGTCGGCGTGAAGAGGGCTGACCTGTGATTGAAATTATTCAGGAGTACTGGAAATCCCTGCTGTGGACCGACGGCTACCGCTTTACCGGGGTGGCGATTACGCTCTGGCTGCTCGTTTCGTCAGTGGTGATGGGCGGCATTCTGGCGGTGTTCCTCGCTATCGGTCGGGTATCGAGTAATAAATACATCCAGTTTCCCATCTGGTTATTCACCTACATTTTTCGCGGCACGCCGCTGTACGTCCAGCTACTGGTGTTTTATTCCGGGATGTACACGCTGGAGGTTGTGAAGGGGACTGAACTGCTGAACGCCTTTTTCCGTAGCGGTCTGAATTGTACGGTGCTCGCCCTAACGCTGAATACCTGCGCTTATACCACCGAGATTTTCGCCGGGGCGATTCGTTCGGTGCCTGCCGGAGAGATAGAAGCGGCGCGAGCCTACGGTTTTTCATCGGTTAAAATGTACCGTTGTATTATTTTGCCTTCCGCGCTGCGCATTGCCCTTCCTGCTTACAGCAATGAAGTGATTCTGATGCTGCACTCCACCGCGCTGGCCTTTACCGCCACGGTGCCGGACTTATTGAAAATAGCCCGTGATATTAACTCGGCAACCTATCAGCCTTTTACCGCATTTGGTATTGCCGCAGTACTCTATTTAATTATCTCGTATGTGCTGATTAGCTTGTTCCGCAAGGCGGAAAAGCGCTGGTTGCAGCATATCAAACCCTCTTCGACGCATTGAGAACGCCATGTCCGACAATAAATTAAATGTAATCGATCTCCATAAACGTTACGGCGAGCACGAGGTGCTGAAAGGTGTTTCGCTGCGGGCGAAAGCCGGGGACGTTATCAGTATTATCGGTTCATCAGGTTCCGGTAAAAGTACTTTTTTGCGCTGCATTAACTTTCTTGAAAAGCCCAGCGAAGGAACGATTGTCGTTAACGGGCAAAACATTGGTCTGGTTCGCGATAAAGACGGCCAGCTAAAGGTCTCTGATAAGAACCAGCTACGCCTGCTGCGCACTCGTCTGACGATGGTATTCCAGCATTTCAACCTGTGGAGTCACATGACGGTGCTGGAAAACGTGATGGAAGCGCCGGTTCAGGTGCTGGGCCTCAGTAAGCAGGAAGCGCGCGAGCGGGCGGTGAAATATCTGGCAAAAGTGGGTATTGATGAACGCCAGCAGATAAAATATCCAGTACACCTCTCCGGCGGCCAGCAGCAGCGCGTTTCCATCGCCCGCGCGCTGGCGATGGAGCCTGACGTGCTGCTGTTTGATGAACCGACTTCGGCGCTCGATCCTGAACTGGTGGGCGAAGTGCTGCGTATTATGCAGCAGCTGGCGGAAGAGGGGAAAACAATGGTCGTTGTCACTCATGAAATGGGCTTTGCGCGCCACGTTTCCTCGCACGTGATCTTCCTGCATCAGGGCAAGATTGAAGAAGAAGGGCACCCTGATGAAGTCTTCGGCAATCCGAAAAGCCAGCGCCTGCAGCAGTTTCTGAAAGGTTCTTTGAAGTAACATCAACCCTGACCCGGCGGAATACTCTCCGCCGGGACGGCTAGCGCTCGAGCCGATACACCCAGTCATCGTAATCTATTCCATTTAGATGGTAAGCTTTTTCGAGCACCTGAATGCGGATAAAACCCTGTTTTTCCAGCAGGCGGGAAGATCCTGAGTTAGTGCCTAACACCCATGCATTAATCGCCTGAACGCCGAGTTGGTTAAATCCGTAATCGCAAATGGCTTGTAGCGCTTCGCGGGCGTACCCCTGTCCCTGCGCTTCGGGAAGAAGGGCATAACCCACGTCTGCTTCATGCGGGTTTTTACTGCTGATGCGCAGGCCGATGTCACCCATTGCCGCGCCGCTGGCATCGCGTAAAACGAACACGCCGGGATCCGCGCAGCGGGACTCAAATAGCGCCCGCAGCGCCGACTCTTCAAGAACCTCCCCCATATAGCGCATTACTTGCGGATCCTGCCGTAAACGCAGGAAAAAAGGCCAGTCTGATGCGTTAAATGGAGAAAGGCGCAGGCGTAGTGTGGTGAGTGTTATCATAAAGCAGGCCATCAAGATAGATTGTTCAGTCACCTTAACACCATAAGGCACTGGATTGTATGGCCTCAGAAGACAAGGTTAGCCAGCCGTCGGTGAAGTCAACTGCTGATTTTCGAGACCGTGAAGATAGTGCAGCACAGTTTTGCTCTCTCGCGAAGCCCGCAGTTGCAGCGCCAGGTTGAGGTTGTCCAGTACCTCGGCGTGGGCGACCAGCAGCGAGTCCTCAGGAAGTCGTCCTTCCGTGACCAGCCAACCAACGATAGTTTTCCAGCGCCATAGCGGCGAATTGCCTTTAACGCGCTGCACCGGCCCTGGAAACTGGCCCGATCCTCGTGCACCATCTTTCAACAAAGCAACGGCCTGCCGCGTCAGGCCGGTGAGCTCGGCAATATCGCTTAATCCTACCAGTGCAGAATCAACAGATTCGACTCGTGCGTTCAGGGTTGGGGCGGCTTCGATATCAGCGATGGCTGAGAGAATGGCCTGCTCGAGAGAATCGCCTTCCCGATCGAACTCCAGATAGACCGCCGTTCCGTAAAAACAGACCAGAGCGTCAGCGCAGCCCGCCGCATGTAGCGCATCCTCCAGACCCACGGTACGAGCCGTGACCCCGGAGAGGGTGAGTGTAAAATTATACAGCGCCATCGTTTAATCCTTCTTGTGGTTAATCCGACCCGATACAGGTCCCTGGCAGCGGTCGACCATTCTTATGATTTGCCTGGCGTGGTTAATGGGGACCGCTGGCGTTGACCAGATGCTCATCATATGTTCCCGGTGATGAGCCGTCCCGCACATCAACCTGCCAAAACAGTGAGCGCTTTTGCCGCCAGTGATAAAAATCCAGCCCCGCGCCAGCGCGTAGTCAATGGCTGCTCTGATATGTTTATCCGGATGTTCCTTCATCAATCTGTCCTGTCATATTGAATAGATTGTTGACGTTTGTCAACATGGTGTGATGTTAAATTGCACACCAGGGGTTATGACAGAGTGAGGAGAAAATCACTGGAATAAGATTCACAGTTAAGACGGCACAGAACAGAGGATTTGCGCGCGTTGCGAGGCGGTTTCCATAAATAAATCAGGGAGAGCGATGCTCTCCCTGATGGACCCGAACTATCCCAGCACGTCGGCCAGGGCTTCTTCCAGGTCATACCAACGAAAACCAAATCCGGCGGCTTCCAGGCGTTTAGGCAGCGCGCGCTGGCCGCCGAGTACCAGAACTGATGATTCCCCCATTAGCAGACGAATAGCCGCCGCCGGGACGCGGAAAATAGCAGGGCGATTTAGCGCATGGCCCAACGCGTGGGTGAACTGTTCGTTACGCACAGGGTAGGGGGAGACCATATTAAACGGGCCCCGCAGGTCGTTATCCAGTAACCACAAAATACCGTTGACCATATCGTCAATATGGATCCAGGCCAGATATTGTCTGCCGCTGCCGATTGGTCCGCCGAGGCCAAGCTTAAATGCGGGCGTCATTTTGGCCAGAATACCGCCTCGCGGAGCCAGTACTACGCCGGTACGCAGCAGGCAGACTCGCGTGCGCTCGCTTTGCGCTTCGCAGGCGATTTGCTCCCAGCGGGCGCAAAGTTTGTGGGTGAATTCGTTATGCGGCGGTTCTTCTTCGGTGACCACGACTTCGCCGAGATCACCGTAGTAACCCGCTGCGGAACCGCTAATCAGCACTGCTGGCGGGGTGTCGCTGGCGTTGATCAGCGTGACCAGCTTTTGGGTGATATCCCAGCGGCTGTGGCAGAGACGCTGTTTCTGCTCTGCCGTCCAGCGTTTGTCGGCGATAGGCTCGCCAGCCAGGTTGATGACGGCATCAAAGCCGTTGAGGTTTGCCTGGTGCTCGAAATCGCGCCACAGTGTGACGCGAGAGTCGAGGCGATTTTTCGCCTTTTCAGGGCTGCGCGTTGAAACCGTTACCTGATGCCCCAGCTCCAGTAGCCGAGGGATTAGATGGCGGCCAATCAGGCCGGTACCGCCAGTAAGCAGAACGTTCATAGCGCCTCCCTAAGATGCGTCTACCGCCGCCAGCTCATGGTCATGGATACCGAATCGGCGTAGCGCAGTGCGTACAGTTTATCGATCTCTACTTCAGCATATGTGACCCAGTGATGTTCGCGTGCGATGTCGAGCACATCCTGAGTTAATTTTTCCAGTAGAGAGAAGCGGTTATTCTCGATATGGTTAATGATGCGCTTGGTGATAGTGCGGTAGTTCAGCGCATCGTTAATATCTTCACTGTTGCGTGATTTATCCGCCGGGTAGTGGATTGCGACGTTGACCACCACGTCCTGGCGGTTGGCGATCTCTTCCTCTTTAATGCCGATAAAAGTACGCAGGCGCAGGTTCTTAATTCGAATAATGGCGTCTGGTTGAGACATTGCAGGCTTCCTCCGTGTAGTAATTTCCGCAATCATACATCAAAGCTTCCCGGCCGAGCAGGGGGGTTAATGGCCTTCTGTTTTCAGGAGCGCTTCAACGGTGGCCGGGCGCTGGCGAATACGCTCGAACCAGTTGTGTACTGCCGGGAAATTCGCGAGTTCAATACGTTGGCGTTGATGGGCGTTAATCCAGGGCCAGCAGGCAATATCGGCGATACTGTAATGGTTTCCGCCAAGCCAGGGGCTCTCCATGAGGCGTCGGTTAAGTACGCCATACAGACGCTGCGTTTCTACCTGATAGCGTTCAATCGCGTAGGGAACCGCCTGCGGAGCAAACTGGTTGAAGTGGTGATTTTGCCCGAGCATCGGCCCTAAACCGCTGACCTGCCAGAATAGCCACTGCAGCGTCATGTGGCGCTCGCGGAGTTCCCCGCTCAGTAATTTTCCGCTTTTTTCAGCCAGATACAGCAGGATCTCACCCGATTCAAACAGGCTTAATGGACCTCCGCCGTCGACAGGAGCATGGTCAATGATTGCCGGGATCTTATTATTCGGCGATATAGCAAGAAACTGCGGATGAAACTGTTCTCCTTTGCCCACATCCACTTTGATAAGGCGGTAAGCCAGTTGCACTTCTTCAAGAAAGAGCGTGATTTTGTGGCCATTCGGGGTGGGTGCATAGTAAAGATCAATCATGAGAATCTCCCGCCGTCATAGGTCGCAAATTTCTTGAGTATAGGTGAACTCAGGGGATTCGCAGATTGACTCAGTTTGCGGTAAGAGCGCTGTTTGAGATATCTACCCAAAATAATTCAAGTTGCAGGACAAGGCACTTGTGCCTTGAACAGCGCTTGCGCTGGCCCCGGAGGGGCGAGGCCCAGGGATGGGCCGAGTATTGCCAATGCACAAGCAACTTGAAGTATGAAGGGTATATGCAAAATCCTCATGGCGGCGTCAGTGACATCCTCTGAGAGACAGGATATGTTGGCTTATCACCCCGTACATTAGCCATTGAGGATGCTATGAGCCAGCCCGCGATGACCCTGTGGTCCGATGCCGATTTTTTCTCGCCGTATGTGATGTCAGTGTATGTTGCTCTGCAGGAAAAGAGTCTGCCTTTTACCTTAAAAACCGTTAACCTCGACAGCGGCGAGCATCTACAAAGCAGCTGGAAAGGCTACAGTGCGACGCGACGCGTACCGCTGCTGGAGATCGGGGAGTTCTCCCTCAGTGAATCCTCCGCGATAACTGAATATCTGGATGAACGCTTTGCGCCGCCTGAGTGGGAGCGACTGTATCCGCACGACCTGCAAAAGCGCGCGCGGGCGCGTCAGGTGCAGGCCTGGCTGCGTAGCGATTTAATGCCGATTCGTGAAGAACGCTCGACGGCCGTGGTGTTTGCCGGAGCAAAGAAACCGCCGCTCAGCGAAGCCGGGAAAAAAAGCGCCGACAAGCTGTTTGAAACCGCTGGCGTTCTGCTATCCCATGGCGGGCAGAATTTATTTGGCGAATGGTCTATAGCCGATACTGACCTTGCGCTGATGCTCAATCGATTAGTCCTTAACGGCGATGAGGTTCCCGCCCGGCTGGCTGATTACGCCACCTTCCAGTGGCAGCGAGCGTCGGTCCAGCGCTACGTCGCACTCTCAGCCAAACGAGCGGGCTGATAAGCCTCAGCGGTTCCGTTATCATAGCGGCATCGTAATGCGTGGAGATGAAATGTATGAAGCTGATGTTTGCATCGGATATCCACGGCTCGCTGCCCGCAACTGAACGCGTTCTTGAACTGTTCGCGCAAAGTGGGGCGCAGTGGCTGGTTATCCTCGGCGATGTGCTCAATCACGGGCCGCGTAATGCCCTTCCTGACGGTTATGCCCCTGCCCGGGTTGCGGAGACGCTGAATAGCGTCGCGGAGCGGGTGATTGCCGTACGCGGTAATTGTGACAGCGAAGTCGATCAGATGCTGCTTCATTTCCCCATTACCGCCCCCTGGCAGCAGGTATTAAGCGAGCGAACTCGCCTGTTTTTGACCCACGGTCATCTGTATAGCCCCGATAATTTGCCACCGCTCGCCGCTGGCGATGTGCTGGCTTATGGTCATACTCATATTCCGGTTGCAGAGAAACGTGGCGAGATTTTCCTCTTCAACCCCGGCTCGGTCAGCATCCCAAAAGGGGGATTCACCGCCAGCTACGGCCTGCTGAACGAGGGGCAATTGCAGGTTTTAGCACTCGATGATCATCAGGTTATTGCAGAGGTCGCAATTTACCCGTAATTTACCCCTCAACCGTATAGACGCGCCGCGAGAGCGCTTTAAAAAGTAAGGTTTCCTGATGGCGGAACAGAATCATTTGGCAAGCACAGAATGGGTCGATATTGTTAATGAAAACAACGAGGTGATAGCGCAATCCAGCCGCGAACAAATGCGTGCGGAATGTCTGCGTCATCGGGCGACCTATATTGTTGTTCATGATGGGATGGGCAAAATCCTGGTGCAGCGTCGTACCGAAACAAAAGATTTCCAGCCGGGCATGCTGGACGCCACCGCTGGTGGCGTGGTCCAGGCTGATGAGCAAATGCTGGAGTCTGCTCGCCGTGAGGCGGAAGAGGAGCTCGGTATTGCCGGCGTACCTTTTGCCGACCACGGCCAGTTTTACTACGAAGATAAACACTGCCGCGTCTGGGGCGGCCTGTTTAGCTGCGTATCGCACGGGCCGTTTGCTCTGCAAGAAGAAGAAGTTAGCGAAGTGTGCTGGCTGACGCCGGAAGAGATCACCGCCCGCTGCGATGAGTTCACCCCGGATTCATTAAAAGCGCTGGCGCTGTGGATGACTCGCAATGCCAATAATGAGTCAGCAAAAGCCGAAAAACAGGAAGAAGCGGAGTAGCCTCTAGCAGCTATCCCGCATGCATAAACTGGACGCGATGGGTCTTTTGTCGCTCCAGTTCCCTTCATTAAGGCGATCCAGAAGGGCCCGCCCGGCTTCTATGCCAATCTTATGATGCGGCACGGCCATCGTGGTTAACGGCGGCTGGCAGACCCGGCTAACGTCGCTGTCACCAAAACCGACAACAGCTAAATCATCAGGTACTTTGATACGCCGACGCTGGCATTCGTACAGCACCCCGCACGCCAGTTCATCGGAAACGCAAACCAGCGCATCCAGCTCCGGCCAGGCCAGTAAAAACTCAGGCAGTTGGGAAGCGCCGGTGGAAAAATTGGGTGGCAGGGCGGCGTTAATCACTCGGTTCGGTGACATATGGTGGCGCAGCATCGCTTTATACCATCCCTGTAAATGCTGCTGGAAAATCCACTGCTCCTGGTTGGCGCACAGCAGACCGATATTCTGATAGCCACGATGAATAAGCATCTCCGTTAGCTCGAACATCGCCGCTACGTTATCAATGCCGATATTCATGTCGATAGGGTCGGCGCGCATTGCCCCCATCTCCACTACCGGGATCGACGCGTTTTTCAGCCAGTGGCGTACGGTATCGCTATGCTCAACGCTAAGCAGGATGGCGGCGGCGATATTGGAAGCCAACAGGGTTTCCAGCAGTTTCTCTTCCTGCTCCAACCGGTGCTGTGACTCCGCCAGCATGATTTGATAACCCGCGGGCTGTAATATCTGCTGTAGCCCGGCAAACATCTCCGAGCAGCCCGCCTCAGCAAGATTCGGTACGACCATAGCAATGGTTCTTGAGGAGGCGGATGCCAGCGCGCTGGCGGCGAGATTAGGCATGTACCCTAGTTCTTGTACCGCCGCTTCGATTTTTTCACGTAGCTTATCGGAAACCTGTTCCGGCGTCCGAAGGGCGCGGGACACGGTCATCGTACCCACACCAGCCAGTTGAGCAACATCAGCGATCGTGACCTTACCGGTACTGCGCCGTTTTCGGGTTAGAGACATACATATTCCTGCTAAACAGACGTTTTTTATTATCATCCATTACTTCACGTGTCAGGGAGTATACGCCTTAAACGGGCTTTTTTGCTGCGTTTTCATGTGATGATGGCGAATTGATAGCGCTATCACAAATCTGAATGTTATCTATTGGTAGCGCTATCTTTGTGATCGTTCTCGCAGATAACTATTGCCCGCTTGCATAAAGTTTGCCCATCTTTTGCTAAAAGACGAGGGACAAAATGCTCCAGACATGGATCTCTGATGCCACCATCACGCAGCTAGAGAGCGTAGAAACCTGGCAACGGGCGCTGGATATCTGCGCCAAACCGCTGCTTGAGGCTGGGGTGATAGAACCTGAATACGTAGCGGCCATCGTTGAACAGCACCACAAGCTGGGGCCGTATTATGTGCTGGCTCCGGGTCTGGCAATGCCGCATGCGCGGCCGGAAGAGGGGGCCAAAGGTTTAGGACTATCGCTGCTGAAACTGGAACAGGGCGTATCGTTTGGCTCAGAAGAGTTCGACCCGGTTGATATTATTATTATGCTTGCGGCGCCGGATAAGCATAGTCATATCGAAATGATTTCTGCGCTGGCGGAATTATTTGCCAGCGATGACGATCTGGATAAATTACATCAAGCCACAAGCCTGGAGGAGATTAAAAAAATCATCGCACGTTTCTGATTCAATTTTATTATCCGACTAATAACACATTACGCGCCAGCGTGATGCGGACGTACTCTACCCAAAAAAGGTGATAACAATGAAAATTATGGCAATTTGCGGCTCTGGCCTGGGCAGTAGTTTTATGGTTGAGATGAATATTAAAAAAGTGCTCAAAAAGCTCGAAATAGAGGCTGAGGTGGAGCACTCCGATCTGTCCTCGGCTACGCCGGGCGCGGCGGATTTATTCGTGATGGCAAAAGACATTGCGGCCAGCGCCAGCGTACCAGAGAGCCAGCTGGTGGTGATTACTAATATTATCGATATTAATGAACTCGAAGCGCAGCTGCGCGCGTGGTTTGCCAAACAATAACTCTTTATAGCGAGGCGGATATGTTTATCCTTGAAACGCTGAATTTTGTTGTTGATATTCTAAAAGTACCCTCGGTGTTGGTCGGTTTAATTGCGTTAATTGGTCTGGTAGCGCAAAAGAAATCTTTCTCCGATGTCGTCAAGGGAACCATTAAAACCATTCTTGGCTTTATTGTTCTCGGCGGAGGTGCGACGGTATTAGTTGGGTCGCTGAACCCGTTGGGGGGCATGTTTGAACATGCATTTAATATTCAGGGGATTATTCCCAATAACGAGGCGATTGTTTCTATTGCGCTGGAAAAATATGGTGCATCAACAGCCCTTATTATGGCATTTGGTATGGTAGCGAATATTCTGGTTGCCCGCTTTACGCGCCTGAAATATATCTTCCTCACCGGGCATCACACCTTCTATATGGCCTGCATGATCGGCGTGATTCTCACCGTAGCGGGTTTCGAAGGCGTTGGGTTGGTCTTTACCGGCTCGCTGATCCTCGGCCTGGTGATGGCCTTCTTCCCGGCGTTGGCGCAGCGCTATATGAAGCGTATTACTGGCACTGATGACATCGCTTTCGGCCATTTTGGCACGCTGGGCTATGTACTTTCGGGCTGGATTGGTAGCGTCTGCGGTAAAGGCTCGCGTTCGACCGAAGAGATGAACCTGCCGAAGAACCTGAGCTTCCTCCGCGATAGCTCGATCTCCATTTCGCTGACCATGATGATTATCTATCTGATTATGGCGGTAAGCGCAGGGCGTGAATATGTAGAAAGCACCTTCAGCGGCGGGCAGAACTATCTGGTATACGCCATCATTATGGCGATTACCTTCGCGGCTGGGGTGTTCATCATCCTGCAAGGCGTACGCCTGATCTTGGCGGAAATCGTCCCGGCGTTTACCGGTTTTTCGGAAAAGCTGGTGCCAAACGCCCGTCCGGCACTGGACTGCCCGGTGGTTTATCCCTATGCCCCTAATGCCGTGTTGATCGGCTTTCTGTTTAGTTTCCTCGGTGGCCTGGTCGGGCTGTTCCTCTGTGGCCAGTTTAAGTGGGTGCTGATTCTGCCGGGCGTAGTGCCGCATTTCTTTACTGGCGCGACTGCTGGCGTGTTCGGCAATGCAACCGGCGGGCGGCGCGGAGCGATGATTGGTGCGTTCGCTAACGGCCTGCTGATTACCTTCCTGCCGGTGCTGTTGCTGCCAGTGCTGGGGGCGATTGGTTTTGCCAACACCACCTTCTCGGATGCTGATTTCGGCGCCGTTGGTATCGTGCTGGGCAACCTGGCGCGCTATCTGTCACCGTTTGCTATCACCGGTCTTGTTGTGGCGTTGTTCGCGCTGCTGGTGGTGTACAACGTGTTTGCGAAAAAGAAATCTGCGGGCGGCGGCGCGCAGGAGAACAGCGGAGCTAAATCATGAATGTGCAAGAAGTGACCAAACTGGCGCGTGATATTCGCGTGGCAACCCTTAAATCGCTGACGGATCTTGGTTTTGGCCATTACGGCGGCAGCATGTCGGTGGTGGAAACGCTGGCAGTGTTGTACGGCGCGGTGATGAAAATCGACCCCGCTGACCCTGACTGGCCCGAGCGCGACTACTTTGTGTTATCGAAAGGTCATGCTGGCCCGGCGCTCTACAGTACATTAGCGATTAAGGGGTACTTCCCCATGGAAGAACTCAGCACGCTCAACCAGAACGGTACGCGGCTGCCAAGTCATCCCGATCGATTAAAAACGCGCGGTGTGGATGCCACGACGGGGTCACTGGGGCAGGGAATCTCAATCGCCGGGGGGATGGCGCTGTCGCATAAGCTCGCGGGGCGGGCGAATCGCGTATTTTGCATTGTTGGCGACGGTGAGCTGAACGAGGGCCAGTGCTGGGAAGCATTCCAGTTTATTGCCCACCACCGTCTGAATAACCTGACGGTGTTTGTTGACTGGAACAAGCTCCAGCTTGACGGCAAGCTGGACGAAATTATCCGCGCTTTTAATCTGGAAGATAAATTCCGCGCCTTTGGTTTTGATGTCGTTACCGTCAAAGGTGATGATATCCCCGGGCTGCTGGCGGCGGTACAGCCTGTTCTGCCCGCCGATGCGCGTCCACGCGTGGTGATCCTTGATAGCGTTAAGGGGCAGGGGGTTCCGTATCTCGAAAAGCTCAGTAATAACCATCACCTGCGTCTGACGGATGAGATGAAAGAGGCGCTGAACGAGACGATTCGCCAACTGGAGGCCGAACATGATTAAGGTTGCACCCGCAGGACAAAAAGACGCCATGGAGATGCGCAAAGTCTATGCCGGATTCGTCACGCAGCAGATTGAATCCGGTAGCCCGATTATCGCGCTGGAAGCGGATCTGATGAGCTCCATGGCGATGGACGGCGTAGCGCGGGAATACCCTCAACACGTTATCAACTGCGGCATTATGGAAGCCAACGTGATTGGCACTGCCGCCGGACTATCGTTAACCGGGCGCAAGCCGTTCGTGCACACCTTTACCGCTTTTGCCAGCCGCCGCTGCTTTGACCAGCTGTTTATGTCGCTGGATTATCAGCGCAATAATGTCAAAGTCATTGCTTCGGATGCGGGCGTGACCGCCTGCCATAACGGCGGTACCCATATGTCGTTTGAGGATATGGGGATTGTCCGCGGTCTGGCGCACTCGGTGGTGCTGGAAGTGACCGATGCGGTGATGTTTGATGATGTACTGCGCCAGCTTATAGACCTTGAGGGGTTCTATTGGGTACGCACGATTCGCAAGCAGGCACCAAGTGTGTATGCGCCGGGTTCAACGTTTACCATCGGCAAAGGTAACGTCCTGCGCGAGGGTGATGACATTACGCTGATTGCTAACGGTATTATGGTGGCGGAAGCGCTGGAGGCGGCGCGTCAGCTTGAACAAGAAGGCGTCAGCGCGGCGGTCATTGATATGTTTACCCTGAAACCTATCGACCGTATGCTGGTAAAAAACTATGCTGAAAAAACCGGGCGCATTGTGACCTGCGAAAACCACAGTATCCACAACGGGTTGGGCTCTGCGGTGGCGGAAGTGCTGGTGGAGACCTGCCCGGTGCCGATGCGCCGCGTGGGGGTGAAAGAGCGCTACGGTCAGGTTGGGACGCAGGATTTTTTGCAGAAGGAGTATGGCCTGACGGCGCACGATATTGTCTCAGCGGCGCGGGAGCTGCTGTAAATAAAAAGGCGACCAAACGGTCGCCTTTTTTCATGCCGGAAACAAATTATGCTTGCTGCTGAGACGACTGAATCGCGGTCAGAGCGATGGTGTAGACGATATCGTCTACCAGCGCGCCACGGGACAGGTCGTTCACCGGCTTACGCATACCCTGCAGCATCGGCCCGATGGAGATCAGGTCGGCAGAACGCTGTACGGCTTTGTAGGTGGTGTTACCGGTGTTCAGATCCGGGAAGATGAACACGGTAGCACGACCGGCAACCGGAGAGTTCGGCGCTTTGGATTTCGCAACGTCAGCCATGACCGCGGCGTCGTACTGCAGCGGGCCATCGATCATCAGGTCAGGACGTTTTTCCTGCGCCAGACGAGTCGCTTCGCGTACTTTCTCTACATCGCTGCCTGCGCCGGAGGTGCCGGTGGAGTAGGAGAGCATCGCTACGCGCGGCTCAATGCCGAAGGCAATCGCGGAGTCTGCAGACTGGATAGCGATTTCAGCCAGCTGTTCAGCGGTCGGATCCGGGTTGATCGCGCAGTCACCGTAAACATAAACCTGTTCCGGCAGCAGCATGAAGAAGACGGAGGAGACCAGGGAGCTACCCGGCGCAGTTTTGATCAGCTGCAGCGGCGGACGGATGGTGTTGGCGGTGGTATGAACTGCGCCGGAAACCAGACCGTCGACTTCGTCTTGTTCCAGCATCAGCGTGCCGAGAACCACGTTGTCTTCCAGTTGCTCACGCGCAACGGCTTCGGTCATGCCCTTGCTCTTACGCAGCTCAACCAGGCGAGCAACGTAGCTTTCGCGAACCACTTCCGGGTCAACGATTTCGATACCAGCACCCAGCTCTACGCCCTGAGAGGCGGCAACGCGGGTGATTTCATCCGGGTTACCCAGCAGTACGCAGGTCGCGATACCGCGTTCGGCGCAGATAGCCGCTGCTTTAACGGTACGCGGTTCGTTACCTTCCGGCAGAACAACGCGCTTGCCTGCTTTACGCGCCAGCTCGGTGAGCTGATAGCGGAAGGCTGGCGGAGAGAGACGGCGGCTGCGCTCGGAAGTTGCGGTCAGGGATTCAATCCAGTCGGCGTTGATATAGTTAGCAACGTATTCCTGAACTTTCTCGATGCGCTCGTGATCGTCAACCGGAACTTCCAGGTTGAAGCTCTGCAGGCTCAGAGAGGTCTGCCAGGTGTTGGTGTTAACCATGAATACCGGCAGGCCGGTCGCAAACGCGCGTTCGCACAGTTTGCTTACGCGCGGGTCCATTTCGTAGGCCCCGGTCAGCAAAATAGCACCGATTTCTACGCCGTTCATCGCTGCCAGGCAGGCGGCGACCAGCACGTCGGGACGGTCTGCGGAAGTGACCAGCAGAGAACCTGCACGGAAGTGTTCCAGCATGTGCGGGATGCTACGGGCACAGAAGGTGACTGACTTCACGCGACGAGTTTTGATGTCGCCTTCGTTGATGATGGTGGCGTTCAGGTGATGCGCCATATCAATCGCACGAGTAGCAATCAGATCGAAGCTCCACGGTACCGCGCCCAGAACCGGTAATGAACTGCCGTTCTGCAGCTGAGCCGGGTCGATCTTCACGACTTTCGCTTTGGAAGAGTCATCGAAGATTTCGGACAGATCAGGGCGAGTACGACCCTGTTCATCAACCGGAGCGTTCAGCTTGTTGACGATAACACCGGTGATGTTGGTGTTTTTCGCGCCGCCGAAGCTGCTGCGAGTCAGCTCAAAACGCTCTTTCAGCTGTTCCGGGGTATCTGTGCCCTGGGACATCACAAAGACGATTTCCGCGTTCAGCGTTTTCGCGATTTCATAGTTCAGGGATTGGGCAAACTGGTGTTTGCGGGTCGGAACCAGACCTTCAACCAGCACGACTTCAGCATCCTGAGCGTTGGCGTGGTAGTTGGCGATGATCTCTTCCATCAGCACGTCTTTCTGGTTGCTGGAGAGCAGCGACTCGACGTGGCTCATTTTCAACGGTTCTGCGGCCGGAAGGTCGGAGTTCGCACGAATGATGGTGGTCGTCTGGTCTGGCGCATCGCCACCAGCACGCGGCTGGGCGATAGGTTTAAAAACGCTCAGACGAACGCCTTTACGTTCCATAGCACGGATAACGCCGAGGCTGACGCTGGTCAGGCCTACGCTGGTTCCGGTAGGGATCAACATGATTGTACGGGACACGATATATCCTCTTTCGTTACCGCCAGTATCGGGCGGGATACAAAACTGCACCACCAGCTTCCCGTCATACTTCAAGTTGCATGTGCGTTGGCTTTACTTACTCACCCCAGTCACGTACTCCTCGTACGCTCCTGGGGATTCGCTGCGTCGCCGCCTTCCTGCAACTCGAATTATTTAGGGTTATCGCTGGCGGTGTGGAATCAGGCGGTCAGACGGTTGGCGTCTTGCGCGATGACCAGCTCTTCGTTGGTCGGAATGACGACAGCCGGGCGGGTGCCTTCTTTGTTGATGAAGCCGGACTTGCCAAAACGGGCAGCCAGGTTACGTTCGTGATCAACTTCGAAGCCCAGTACGCCCAGTTTGCCCAGGGACAGTTCGCGGACCATTGCAGCGTTCTCACCGATACCACCGGTGAACACCACTGCGTCCAGACGACCGTCCATCAGCGCGGTATAGGAACCGATGTATTTCGCCAGGCGGTGGCAGTAAACGTCCATTGCACGTTTAGCATCTGCTTTTTCTTTGTAGTTGTCTTCAACATAGCGGCAGTCGCTGGTCACTTCGGTCAGGCCGAGCAGACCGGACTCTTTGGTCAGCATTTTGTTGATAGCGTCTACGCTCATGCCCAGGGCATCGTGCAGATGGAAAATGATTGCCGGGTCGATATCGCCAGAACGAGTACCCATAACCAGGCCTTCCAGCGGGGTCAGACCCATGGAGGTGTCAACGCATTTACCGTTGCGGATGGCAGAAACAGAACCACCGTTGCCCAGATGGCAGGTGATGATGTTCAGTTCTTCAACCGGTTTGTTCAGAACTTTTGCGGCTTCCTGAGTCACATAGAAGTGGCTGGTGCCGTGTGCGCCATAGCGACGTACGCCGTGTTCTTTGTACAGGCTGTACGGCAGGGCATAGAGGTAAGACTCTTCTGGCATGGTCTGATGGAACGCGGTGTCGAACACGGCAACGTTCTTGTCTTTCAGATGCGGGAAGGATTTCAGCGCTTCTGCGATACCGATCAGGTGAGCCGGGTTGTGCAGCGGAGCGAAAGACGCGGAGTCTTTGATTCCCTGAATGACAGAGTCATCGATCACTACGGAGCTGGTGTATTTTTCACCACCGTGAACGATGCGATGGCCGATTGCGGTCAACTGAGCAGACAGTTCTGGTTTTTGTGCCAGAATAGTGTTAACGATAAAGTTAAGAGCTTCACTGTGAGCAGCGCCTGCGCCTAAATCGGCTTCTTGTTTGCTGCCGTCCATTTTCCATTTGATACGTGCTTCAGGAAGATGGAAACATTCGGCTAAACCGGACAGATATTCGTCACCGTTGACGGCATCAAGGATAGCAAATTTCAGTGAGGAGCTACCGCAGTTCAGAACCAGTACTAACTTACTCGACATGGAAGTACCTTTTTATGATACGTGGCTAAAAAAACGTCAGTGTGTCACAAAGCGTAGCGCAGGATGACATCGACATTTATGATTAACATCATGCCTTGTACTGTTTTCGGGCACGATGAGATAAGTACATTTGATTTTATGCCATTTTGCATAATTTTCAGCCAATGGCAGAATGTGCGATAATTTGACTAACCTGGTAAAAGGGTCTAACCGCCCCTCAGGTGCGCACAGAATACCTGATTGCCGCACCCATTGCCAAAATCTTTTGAACGTTGTCATGCACAGTTGGTGTTTTGCACAAATATTTTAAGTTTTATATGTAAAGTTGAGGTAAGTCATGTCTGGTCCCGAGAATCGCCCTTTCAGTTTTTTTGGCTTGTTTCGCCGTGGGCAACACTATGCAAAGACCTGGCCTCTGGATAAACGTCTTGCCCCGGTGTTTATTGAAAACCGCATTATTCGCGCCACGCGCTATGCGATTCGCATCATGCCGCCGGTCGCGATTTTCACGTTATGCTGGCAAATCGCCCTCGGCGGTCAGTTAGGGCCCGCGGTTGCCACCGCGCTGTTCGCGCTGAGCTTGCCAATGCAAGGTTTATGGTGGCTGGGTAAGCGTTCGGTGACCCCGCTGCCGCCGTCCACGCTGAACTGGTTTTATGAAGTTCGCGGTAAGTTGCAGGAGGCTGGACAGGCGCTGACGCCGCTTAACGGTAAGCCCGATTATCAAGCTTTAGCTGACACGCTTAAGCGCGCCTTCAAACAACTGGATAAAACTTTCCTGGATGATTTGTAATTGCATCAGGAAAACGCATATAAAAGAAGGCGCATGATTCATGCGCCTTCTTTTTTCACGTCGTAAAGTGCTACAGGAGTCAAAAATGGAAATGACCAATGCGCAGCGTCTGATTCTGTCGAATCAGTACAAGATGATGACGATGCTCGACCCGGACAACGCTGAACGCTACCGCCGTCTGCAGACTATCATTGAGCGTGGATATGGGCTACAGATGCGCGAGCTGGACCGTGAATTTGGCCAGCTCACCGAGGAAACGTGCCGTACCGTCATTGATATCATGGAGATGTATCACGCGCTGCATGTCTCCTGGACGAACCTGAAGGATGCCAGCGGAATCGACGAGCGTCGGGTGACTTTCCTTGGTTTTGACGTGGCGACCGAAGCACGCTATCTCGGATATGTTCGCTTTATGGTGAACATTGAAGGGCGCTACAGCCACTTCGATGCCGGAACCCATGGCTTTAACTCCCAGACCCCGATGTGGGAAAAATACCAGCGTATGCTGAGCACCTGGCACTCTTGCCCACGTCAGTATCATTTAAGCAGCAACGAAATTAATCAAATTATCAACGCCTGATGGAGGTTCCCGTGCAGTGTAAAGGTTTCCTGTTTGATCTTGACGGGACATTAGTCGATTCGTTGCCGGTCGTGGAGCGTTCGTGGTGCAAATGGGCGGATCGGTTCGGTATCCCGCACGATGAAGTATTGAACTTCATTCATGGCAAACAGGCGATAACCTCGTTGCGTCATTTTCTACCCGGCCGCAGCGAAGAAGAGATTCAGGCCGAGTTCACCCGGCTGGAAACGGTAGAGGCGACGGATACGGATGGCGTAACGGCGCTGCCTGGGGCTGTTGCGTTACTCAACACTCTCGACGACGCCGGAATTCCCTGGGCGATTGTGACGTCGGGCTCAATACCTGTCGCCCACGCGCGTCATCGTGCGGCGGGTTTGCCTGACGCTAAAATTTTCGTCACCGCCGAGCGCGTGAAGCACGGAAAGCCCGCTCCGGACGCATATCTGCTGGGGGCTGAACTGTTGGGTCTGGAGCCGAAAGATTGCGCTGTCGTGGAGGATGCCCCAGCTGGGCTGCTCTCCGGGCTGACTGCTGGCTGCCGCACTATCGCGGTAAATGTGCCTGCGGATGCGCCGCGGCTTGATGAAGCAGATTTTGTGTTAACGACGCTTGAGAGCCTGCAGGTTGAGCGTCTGTCCGACGGCAATGTGAATGTTAGCCTTAAAGACTAATCTCATGATTTAGCCCCGCACTGGCGGGGCTTTTTTATGCCAAACTTCCAACTCCATCTTCTGACAAGGATAAGTTGTGAACGGTGAATTGATTTGGGTGTTATCTCTTCTTGCCGTAGCCGTCGTGCTCTTTGCCACCGGAAAAGTGCGCATGGACGCTATCGCTTTGCTGGTGATTGTCGCTTTTGTTCTGAGCGATACCTTAACCCTCAGCGAGGCTTTCTCAGGATTTAGCGATCCCAACGTTATCCTTATCGCCGCTCTTTTCATTATTGGCGATGGGCTGGTGCGCACCGGGGTCGCGACCAAAATGGGCTCCTGGCTGGTGAAGGTTGCCGGTAACAGCGAAACCAAAATGCTGGTCTTTTTAATGCTGACCGTTGCCGGTCTGGGCGCTTTTATGAGCTCGACGGGCGTGGTCGCCATTTTTATTCCGGTGGTGCTCAGCGTTTCAATGCGCATGAACACGTCCCCTTCACGGTTAATGATGCCGCTTAGTTTTGCTGGGCTTATCAGCGGGATGATGACCCTGGTGGCCACGCCGCCCAACCTGGTCGTCAATAGTGAGCTTTTGCGAGAGGGGTTGCAGGGATTCAGCTTTTTTAGCGTTACGCCAATAGGTCTCGTTGTACTGGTGCTGGGCGTTTTTTATATGCTGGTGATGCGCTTTATGCTTAAGGGTGAGGAAGGTGAGCTGGTGCGCGATGGGCGCAAAAGAAGCACTTTCCGTGATTTAATTAAAGATTATCACCTGACGGGCAGGGCGCGCCGCCTGGCAATTCGTCCCGGTTCGCCGATGATTGGCCAGCGCCTGGACGATCTAAAACTTCGCGAGCGCTACGGAGCCAACGTCATCGGCGTTGAGCGCTGGAGGCGCTTTCGGCGGGTTATTGTTAACGTCAACGGGGTATCCGAATTCCGCGCCCGTGACGTTTTGCTGATCGATATGTCGGCCTCGGATGTTGATTTACGCCAGTTCTGCGGCGAGCAAATGCTGGAGCCGATGGTCCTGCGCGGCGAATATTTTTCCGATCAGGCGCTGGATGTGGGGATGGCGGAAGTCTCCCTGATCCCGGATTCCGAACTGATTGGCAAGACGGTGCGTGAAATTGCTTTCCGTACCCGTTTCGATCTAAATATCGTGGGGCTAAAGCGTGATGGTAAAGCCCTTGATGGCGCGGTGACCGACGAAGCTCTGCAGCTTGGCGATATCATGCTGGTGGTGGGCAACTGGCGGCAGATAGCTCTGTTGGCCAAGCGGGGCCGCGACTTTGTGGTGCTGAATATGCCCATTGAGGTTAATGACGCCTCGCCTGCGCACAGCCAGGCACCGCATGCGATTTTCTGCCTGGTGCTGATGGTCGCTTTGATGCTGACTGACGAAATTCCTAACCCAATAGCGGCTATCATCGCCTGCCTGCTGATGGGGAAATTCCGCTGTATCAACGCCGAAAGCGCCTATAAAGCCATTCATTGGCCGAGCATTATTTTGATTGTCGGGATGATGCCTTTTGCCCTGGCGCTGCAGAAAACCGGCGGCGTGGATCTGGTTGTTAAAGGTCTGATGGATGTGGCTGGAAGCAAAGGGCCTTATCTGATGCTCGGCTGCCTGTTCGTGATGTGCGCGGCAATCGGCTTGTTTATTTCAAATACCGCCACTGCGGTGCTGATGGCGCCCATTGCGCTGGCTGCGGCGAAGTCGATGGGGGTATCGCCTTATCCCTTCGCGATGGTGGTGGCAATGGCGGCTTCGGCAGCGTTTATGACGCCCGTATCGTCGCCGGTGAACACGCTGGTACTGGGGCCAGGCAAGTACTCTTTCAGCGATTTTGTCAAAATCGGCGTACCGTTTACCGTGCTGGTTATGGTGGTGTGCGTACTGCTGATCCCGGTGTTGTTCCCGTTCTGAGTAAGCAGTTAAATTCCCCGGTCAGGTTCATGCTGGCCGGGGAGCCGTTTATAAAGGCGAATCCTGGCTGATTTCATCCAGCGAAAGATGGAAGCTCGGCACAAATACCTGCATAAAGTAGTCCATCTCCTCGCTGCGACGTGATTCCAGCGTTTTCTCAAGACGGCCTTTGGCCAGCAGAAATTCGTTATTCCCGGCCGATAGTTCTTCCAGGCACTTCAGATAGGCGCAAAGCGCGTCGGCCTGCTTGACGAGGGATTTCTCCTCTTCGCTATAGTGGTGCTCGTCGATGAGCGGCTCAAAAATGTCGCGCAGCTCGTCAGGAACCATATCGACCAGCTTCTGCTGGGCTATTTTTTCGATGGCTTTGTATTCTTGCGCAATCTGCGAGTTGAAATATTTAACCGGAGTCGGGAGGTCGCCGGTCAGGACTTCCGAAGCATCGTGGTACATCGCCAGTAGCGCGATTCGTTCGGCGTTAACCTGGCCGCCAAATTTACGATTTTTAATCGCTGCCAGGGCATGAGCAACCATCGCGACCTGCAAACTGTGTTCGGAGACGTTTTCGGTGCGGACATTGCGCATCAGCGGCCAGCGGTTGATCAGTTTCAAACGGGAGAGATGGGCAAAGAAGTGACTCTGACTCATTAGGGACCCTTAATCAGTTACGACGTCGGGTGTCATTGTGCGCAGGGATTGCCGCCGGATGCAAATTCCGGCGGCAGGAGGCGTTAAATCAGAGCTGGTGATAACCGGAAAGGAAGCGCCCAAAGCGGGTAATGGCCATTTCCAGATCGTCCTCGCGCGGAAGGGTCACGATACGCACGTGATCCGGCCACGGCCAGTTAAAGGCAGTGCCCTGAACCAGCAGGACCTTTTCCTGCAGTAGAAAATCGAGAACCATCTTCTGATCATCATGAATATTGAAGCGTTTGGCGTCGATTTTCGGGAACATATACAGCGCGCCTTTCGGCTTGGTGCACGATACGCCAGGTATTTCGTTAATTAACTCCCAGGCGCGGTTACGCTGTTCGTATAAACGGCCGCCGGGGATAATAAATTCGCTGATGCTCTGATAGCCGCCGAGCGCCGTTTGAATCGCGTGCTGGGCCGGGACGTTGGCGCACAGGCGCATAGAGGCCAGCATCTCCAGGCCTTCGATATAACCTTTTGCGTGTTTCTTCGGTCCGTTAAGCACCATCCAGCCCTGACGGAAACCGGCAACGCGGTAGGTCTTCGACAGCCCGTTAAAAGTAATGGTCAGCAGATCCGGCGCCAGAGGGGCAATCGAGTGGTGCTGCGCGTCATCGTAGAGGATCTTATCGTAGATCTCATCGGCGAAAATGATCAGGTTATTCTGGCGGGCGATCTCAACGATCTCCATCAGCAATTCCTTCGAATACACTGCGCCGGTCGGGTTATTCGGGTTGATAATCACGATACCGCGAGTACGCGGGGTGATTTTTGCGCGGATATCGTCCAGGTCCGGGAACCAGTCGGACGACTCATCACAAAGATAGTGCACCGCTTTACCGCTGGAGAGCGCTACTGCTGCAGTCCACAGCGGATAATCCGGCGCGGGCACCAGCATTTCATCGCCGCTATTCAGCAGCGCCTGCATGGCCTGGACAATAAGCTCGGAAACGCCGTTGCCGATATAAATATCTTCGACCGTCACATCACGCATGCCGCGGGCCTGATAGTGCTGCATGATGGCTTTACGTGCGGAATAAAGGCCTTTTGAATCACTGTAGCCCTGGGCGGTAGGCAGATTGCGGATGACATCAACGAGGATTTCGTCAGGCGCATCAAAGCCGAACGGCGCCGGGTTGCCGATGTTCAGCTTCAGGACTTTGTTGCCTTCCTCTTCAAGGCGTTTTGCCTCTTTGAGTACCGGGCCGCGGATGTCGTAACAGACGTTATCTAACTTGCTGGATTTTTCGATGGGGGACATGAACCTTTGACCTTTTAGCTGTTATCGCCACTCCCTGCCGTGGAAGTCAGCACGGAATAATGTACTCCGCATCCCCGCTGTTTTGAAGGGTTAACAGGAGAAGATTTTGCCATTCTTGTTTTTTTGGATTAATCAATATACCTGGTGATTGGCGATTTAATTTATTCATTATGCCTTTTATTGTTTGTGATATGGTTTTATGTTGCGTGTTGTGGTCTTTTTGTGAACGTTTATCTGGTTTGTTGCCTAAGGGCTACTGATCGCTTGTTTTTCACGCATGAAACGAGCAACTCTTTTGATGAACTTTTAATTCACAATGCACAGAAATTTGTAACAAGTTTGCTGGATACTTTTAATGAAAACATTTAATTGATTAATGTTTTCTAATTTACTCAGAGAATATTCTTAGATTTGTTAATTTAATTAAAGCGCTGAAAAGTGTTTAAAATTACCTGAGATAATACTGAATAACTCTTATAAATATTGTGGTTTTCGGTTAGAATATCACCGTTAATATTGACATATGGCTATGCCAGGTAGTTGCTATTCTTTATTAATACATTGTTATTGCAGGTTTTTGTTCGTCTTGTTGAGGGCCGTGGCAAGCTTTTGTCGCTTGTGAAGCGCAGGCTGCGTCCATCGAACGTTATTTTTTGCGTTGCATCACAGAAAGCGGGAAGGTCGTAATTAATAGCGCTTAGAAGTACGAACAAAATATTACTCAGAAATTTCGCACATTTGCTGCGGATGAGCGCTTTCAAATGCAATAACGTTCGTCCAGTTGTTCATCCATCGGTTTTGGGTGGGGAACACGAGGCTTAAGGAATAGCCGGAAGCCTGGAGCACAGCATCAATAAGGCAGGCAAGCATTAGCCGCTTTTAAGTGAAGCAAATATGATAAATGAAAATCGTCCGATACTAAATTTAGACCTCGATCTCCTGAGAACCTTCGTTGCTGTCGCCGATCTCAGCACGTTTGCCGCCGCTGCAGCTGCGGTGCAGCGCACTCAGTCAGCGGTAAGCCAGCAAATGCAGAGGCTGGAGCAACTGGTCGGAAAAGAACTTTTTGCCCGTCACGGGCGCAATAAGCTCCTGACTGAGCAAGGTATTCAGCTACTGGGATACGCGCGGAAAATTCTGCGTTTTAATGATGAAGCCTGCATGTCGCTTATGTTCGGTAGCTTGCAGGGAACGTTGACTATTGGCGCATCTGATGAGACTGCGGATACCATTTTACCGTTCTTGCTGAACCGGATCGGCAGCTTTTACCCTAAACTTTCCCTCGAAATCAAAGTTCTCAATCATGTTGATGTCGAAGCGATGCTGACGAGTGGGGCAATCGATCTTGCTTTGACTACGCGGCAGATGAAAAACGTCGAGATGCTGACATTACGCACTTCGCCAACGTTGTGGTACTGCGCCGCCGATTACGTTGTCCCGCAGGGAGAATCCGTTCCGCTTATCCTGCTGGATGCGCCAGGCCCGCTCCGTGAAGATATTATCAAAGTACTCAATACCGCTCAGGTGTCCTGGCATTTGGCCCATGAGGCTTCCTCTCTGGCGGGCGTAAAGGCAGCGGTGATGGCTGGTCTCGGCGTCACGGCGCAGCCGGTCGAAATGATGAGTCCGGTGCTGCGTGTGCCTGGCAGAAGCGATGGCTTGCCGGGATTACCGGATACACGCTACCTGTTGAGCTGTAATCCCCAGAAAGCCAGCGAATTAGCTCAGGCTATTTTCCAGTCACTTAGTGCAGACCGTGAATCGTGGTCGGAGCAGCAAGTTTGTACCCCTGAAGGGGGAGATAATTCCTTCGTTTTGTGAGGGGAAAAGGCTAACAAACATCACAAAAACTGGTAACAAAATGTAAGTGCAAAAAAGAACCACAGAGGTCAAAAATGGACGCTGTGGTTCTTTTTTTTCAAATTTTATTGATGAATTGAATGTTTTGTTGAGTTGTTTTTATTTAAATCAGTAAGTTAGACCTGCTCTTTCTCTCACTTCTCTACTTTTCTCTGCACTTTCAATACTTCCTGCTAATGTTAAAAAACCGGATGGTTTGTTGCTGTTTTCTTGATTGAATTAACAAAAGCGTGTCACAGATCAAGAAAATACCCCTCCTTAGGGGGAGGAATCGTGGCTAAATCCTGTCAAAATAGACGGGTAATTTTGATTTACGGCGGAAACGGACACGATTCAACAGCACTAAATCCGAATGGTATGCAAGGTTATTCCGCATAAAAGGGCATTTAATGTTAATGAAAAAAATCCAATGTAAATTAATGTTGTAAAAACTTTTGTTAAAGTTGACAAAAGGTTAATGAAAGGAGTAAAAAGCCACCGCAACTGGCCTTCCACATCTACCAGGGACGCTTTTTTGCACGGCTATTTTTTTATTCCTCCCCGTGAAACGCTGTGGCGTTCATCTGCCAGTAAGAGCAGAGGGTTTTAGCGCTACACTTTTTTGGTTAAGCAATGCGTATGTCAACATCCACTGAAGTCATCGCTCATCATTGGGCATTCGCTGTATTTCTCATCATCGCTATCGGCCTGTGCTGCCTGATGCTTGTCGGCGGCTGGTACCTCGGCGGTCGCGCGCGCGCGCGTAGCAAGAACACGCCGTTTGAATCCGGGATCGACTCTGTTGGTTCGGCTCGCTTACGTCTTTCTGCGAAGTTTTATCTGGTTGCCATGTTCTTCGTTATTTTCGACGTGGAAGCCCTGTATCTCTACGCATGGTCGACTTCTATCCGCGAAAGCGGTTGGGTCGGCTTTGTGGAAGCCGCAATTTTCATTTTAGTGCTACTGGCTGGTCTGGTTTACCTCGTTCGTATCGGCGCACTGGACTGGACGCCTACGCGCTCCCGTCGCACGCTGGTTAACCCGGATACAGACAGTCCCACTAACCGTCATACGCAGTAAAAGCGAGGCAATAAGATGGATTATACGCTCACCCGCATCGATCCTAACGGTGAGAACGACCGTTACCCCCTGCAAAAACAGGAGATCGTAACCGACCCCCTGGAGCAAGAAGTCAACAAAAGCGTGTATATGGGGAAGCTCGAACACGCGTTGCATGACATGGTGAACTGGGGCCGTAAGAACTCAATCTGGCCTTACAACTTCGGCCTTTCTTGCTGCTACGTGGAAATGGTGACGTCATTCACTGCGGTGCATGACGTTGCGCGTTTTGGTGCCGAAGTATTGCGTGCTTCCCCGCGTCAGGCTGACCTGATGGTGGTTGCTGGTACCTGTTTTACCAAGATGGCACCGGTCATTCAGCGTCTTTATGACCAGATGCTGGAGCCGAAGTGGGTTATCTCGATGGGCGCATGCGCCAACTCCGGCGGTATGTACGATATTTATTCTGTCGTACAGGGTGTGGACAAGTTTATCCCGGTTGATGTTTACATCCCGGGCTGCCCGCCGCGCCCGGAAGCCTATATGCAGGCGTTAATGCTGCTGCAGGAGTCCATTGGTAAAGAGCGCCGTCCGCTCTCGTGGGTGGTTGGCGATCAGGGCGTTTATCGCGCCAATATGCAGTCGGAGCGCGAGCGTAAACGCGGCGAACGTATTGCAGTGACCAATCTGCGGACTCCGGACGAGATTTAACTTGCGCCTGCGGGTGGGATAGAAACTTCGCAAATTAATCTACTAAAGCAGCGAAGCCTCGCCAGCAGTCACCACGGACCTTTTGCAATGGTGAACAATATGACCGATTTAACCGCGCATGACGCCGCACCAGCCTGGCAAACCCGCGATCATCTTGATGATCCGGTGATTGGCGAACTGCGCAACCGTTTTGGGCCGGATGCCTTTACCGTTCAGCCTACCCGCACCGGCGTTCCGGTGGTTTGGGTGAAGCGTGAACAGCTGCTTGAGGTGGGTGATTTCCTGAAGAAATTGCCGAAACCTTACGTGATGCTGTTTGACCTGCACGGCATGGACGAACGTCTGCGCACGCATCGTGACGGCCTGCCCGCTGCGGATTTCTCCGTTTTCTATCACCTGATCTCAGTAGACCGCAATCGCGACATTATGCTCAAGGTGGCGTTGTCTGAAAACGATCTGCATCTGCCGACCTTTACCAAACTGTACCCTAACGCCAACTGGTACGAGCGTGAAACCTGGGAGATGTTTGGCGTGACCTTTGATGGTCACCCGAATCTGCGTCGCATCATGATGCCGTCAACCTGGGAAGGCCACCCGCTGCGCAAAGACTACCCGGCGCGCGCCACCGAATTCGACCCGTTTGAGCTGACCAAAGCTAAACAGGATCTGGAAATGGAAGCGTTGACTTTCAAACCGGAAGAGTGGGGCATGAAGCGCGGCACTGAAAACGAGGACTTCATGTTCCTCAACCTCGGCCCGAACCACCCGTCCGCCCACGGTGCATTCCGCATTATTCTGCAGCTGGATGGCGAAGAGATCATCGACTGCGTGCCGGACATCGGTTATCACCACCGCGGCGCTGAAAAGATGGGCGAGCGCCAGTCCTGGCACAGCTACATCCCATACACTGACCGTATCGAATACCTCGGCGGCTGCGTTAACGAGATGCCGTACGTGCTGGCAGTGGAAAAACTAGCCGGGATCACCGTGCCGGATCGCGTCAACGTGATCCGCGTGATGCTCTCCGAGCTGTTCCGTATTAACAGCCACCTGCTGTACATCTCGACCTTTATTCAGGACGTCGGCGCGATGACGCCGGTCTTCTTCGCCTTTACCGACCGTCAGAAAATCTACGATCTGGTGGAAGCGATTACCGGCTTCCGTATGCACCCGGCCTGGTTCCGTATCGGCGGCGTCGCCCACGACCTGCCGCGCGGCTGGGATCGCCTGCTGCGTGAATTCCTTGAGTGGATGCCGAAGCGTCTGGACTCGTATGAGAAAGCCGCGCTGCGCAACACCATCCTGATTGGCCGTTCAAAAGGCGTTGCCGCCTATACCGCGAAAGAAGCGCTGGAGTGGGGTACCACTGGCGCGGGCCTGCGCGCGACCGGTATTGGTTTCGACGTACGTAAATGGCGTCCTTATTCTGGCTATGAAAACTTCGACTTCGAAATCCCGACCGGTGGTGGCGTTTCTGACTGCTATACCCGTGTGATGTTGAAAGTGGAAGAGCTGCGCCAGAGCCTGCGCATTCTTCAGCAGTGCCTCGATAACATGCCGGAAGGCCCGTTCAAGGCGGATCATCCGCTGACCACGCCGCCGCCGAAAGAGCGCACGCTGCAGCATATCGAAACCCTGATTACGCACTTCCTGCAGGTTTCCTGGGGCCCGGTCATGCCGGCCAACGAATCCTTCCAGATGGTTGAAGCGACGAAGGGTATAAACAGTTACTACCTGACCAGCGACGGCAGCACCATGAGCTATCGCACCCGTATCCGTACGCCGAGCTATGCGCACCTGCAGCAGATCCCGGCGGCGATTCGCGGCAGCCTGGTATCGGACCTGATTGTCTATCTGGGTAGTATCGATTTTGTTATGTCAGACGTGGACCGCTAATTATGCACGAGAATCAACAACCACAAACCGAGGCTTTTGAGCTGAGTGCGGCAGAGCGTGAGGCGATTGAGCACGAGAAGCACCACTACGAAGACCCGCGTGCGGCGTCCATTGAAGCGCTGAAGATCGTTCAGAAGCAGCGCGGCTGGGTGCCGGACGGCGCAATCTACGCCATCGCCGATGTGCTGGGGATCCCGGCCAGCGACGTAGAAGGCGTAGCGACGTTCTATAGCCAGATTTTCCGCCAGCCGGTTGGCCGTCACGTGATCCGCTACTGCGACAGCGTGGTGTGCCATATCACCGGGTTCCAGGGCATTCAGTCGGCTATCGAGAAGAAGCTGGACATCAAACCAGGTCAAACCACGTTTGATGGCCGCTTCACTCTGCTGCCGACCTGTTGCCTGGGCAACTGCGACAAGGGGCCGACCATGATGATTGATGAGGACACTCACAGTTATCTGACGCCGGAAGCGATTCCTGACCTCCTGGAGCGGTATAAATGAAAACCATTATTCGTACTGCCGAAACCCATCCGTTAACCTGGCGTCTGCGCGACGATAAACAGCCGGTATGGCTGGATGAATACCAGAGTAAAAACGGCTACGCCGGGGCACGTAAAGCGCTCTCTGGAATGGCACCGGATGAAATCGTCACTGCGGTAAAAGACGCCGGCCTGAAAGGGCGCGGCGGTGCGGGCTTCTCCACCGGTTTGAAGTGGAGCCTGATGCCGAAAGACGAGTCCATGAACATCCGTTATCTACTGTGTAACGCCGATGAAATGGAACCGGGCACCTATAAAGACCGTCTGTTGATGGAACAGCTGCCGCACCTGCTGGTGGAAGGCATGCTGATCTCCGCGTTTGCGCTGAAAGCGTATCGCGGCTACATCTTCCTGCGCGGAGAATATATCGAAGCAGCGCAGCATTTGCGTCGCGCGATTGCCGAAGCCACCGAGGCGGGCCTGTTGGGGAAAAATATCCTCGGCACCGGTTTTGACTTCGAACTGTTCGTGCACACCGGGGCAGGGCGCTACATCTGCGGTGAAGAGACCGCGCTGATTAACTCCCTCGAAGGCCGCCGCGCGAACCCGCGTTCCAAGCCGCCGTTCCCGGCAAGTTCTGGCGTGTGGGGTAAACCGACCTGCGTTAACAACGTCGAAACCCTGTGCAACGTCCCGGCGATTCTGGCTAACGGCGTTGAGTGGTATCAGAACATTTCGACCAGTAAAGATGCTGGCACCAAGCTGATGGGCTTCTCCGGTCGGGTGAAAAATCCTGGCGTCTGGGAGCTGCCTTTCGGCACCACCGCGCGCGAGATCCTCGAAGACTACGCTGGTGGCATGCGTGATGGCCTGAAGTTCAAAGCCTGGCAGCCGGGCGGTGCGGGAACCGACTTCCTGACCGAAGCGCATCTTGACCTGCCGATGGAATTCGAAAGCATCGGTAAAGCGGGGAGCCGCCTGGGGACGTCGCTGGCGATGGCCGTTGACCACGAGATCAACATGGTATCGCTGGTGCGCAACCTGGAAGAGTTTTTCGCCCGCGAGTCCTGCGGCTGGTGTACGCCGTGCCGCGACGGGCTGCCGTGGAGCGTGAAAATTCTGCGCGCTCTGGAGCGCGGCGAAGGTCAGCCGGGGGATATCGAAACACTTGAGCAACTGTGTCGATTCCTCGGGCCGGGGAAAACCTTCTGCGCGCACGCGCCGGGCGCGGTTGAGCCGCTGCAGAGCGCGATTAAATATTTCCGCGAAGAATTCGAGGCAGGCATCAAGCAGCAGTTCAGCAATACCCATGCAATCAACGGTATTCAGCCGAACCTGCTTAAGACGCGCTGGTAATCTAAAGAATTATTTATTTTGGAAGCACGCTAATGGCTACGATTCATGTAGACGGCAAAGAATACGAGGTCGATGGAGCGGACAACCTGCTAGAGGCTTGTCTCTCTCTTGGTCTTGATATTCCATACTTTTGCTGGCATCCGGCGCTGGGAAGCGTTGGTGCTTGCCGCCAGTGTGCGGTGAAGCAATATCAAAACGCGGAAGACACGCGTGGCCGCCTGGTGATGTCCTGTATGACACCGGCATCCGACGGCACTTTTATTTCTATCGACGACACCGAAGCGAAACAGTTCCGCGAGAGCGTCGTTGAGTGGTTGATGACCAACCACCCGCACGACTGCCCGGTCTGCGAAGAAGGTGGTAACTGCCACTTACAGGATATGACCGTAATGACCGGTCATAGCTTCCGTCGCTATCGTTTCACCAAACGTACCCACCGTAATCAGGATCTGGGGCCGTTCATCTCGCATGAAATGAACCGCTGCATCGCCTGCTACCGCTGCGTTCGTTACTATAAAGATTATGCTGACGGTACCGACCTGGGCGTTTATGGCGCGCACGACAACGTCTACTTCGGTCGCCCGGAAGACGGCGTACTGGAAAGCGAGTTCTCCGGCAACCTGGTTGAAGTCTGCCCGACCGGCGTCTTCACTGATAAAACGCACTCTGAGCGCTATAACCGTAAATGGGACATGCAGTTTGCGCCAAGCATCTGCCAGCAGTGTTCCATTGGCTGCAACATCAGCCCCGGTGAGCGCTACGGTGAACTGCGCCGTATCGAAAACCGTTATAACGGTACCGTTAACCGCTACTTCCTCTGCGACCGCGGTCGTTTCGGCTATGGCTATGTGAACCTGAAAGACCGTCCGCGTCAGCCGGTTCAGCGCCGTGGCGACGACTTCATCACCCTCAACGCCGAACAGGCGATGCAGGGCGCGGCGGATATTTTGCGCCAGTCGAAGAAAGTCATTGGTATCGGCTCCCCGCGCGCCAGCATCGAAAGCAACTTCGCGCTGCGCGATCTGGTCGGCGCCGATAACTTCTATACCGGCATCGCGAAGGGCGAACAAGAACGCCTGCAGATGATGCTGAAAGTGCTGCGCGAAGGCGGTATTCATACTCCGGCGCTGCGCGAAATCGAATCCTACGATGCGGTATTGATCCTCGGTGAGGACATCACCCAGACCGGCGCGCGTATTGCGCTGGCGGTGCGTCAGGCGGTAAAAGGCAAAGCGCGTGAAATGGCGGCGGCGCAGAAAGTCGCCGACTGGCAGATCGCCGCGATCCTTAACATCGGCCAACGCGCGAAGCATCCGCTGTTTGTGACCAATATTGATGATACTCGCCTTGACGATATCGCCGCGTGGACCTACCGCGCGCCGGTAGAAGATCAGGCGCGCCTCGGTTTCGCTATCGCCCACGCGCTGGATGACAGCGCGCCGGCGGTGGAAGGTCTGAGCAGCGAGTTGAAAGGCAAAATCGACGTGATCGTTCAGGCATTAGCCGGAGCGAAAAAACCGCTGATTGTTTCTGGAACCAATGCTGGCAGCATTGAGGTCATTCAGGCTGCGGCCAACGTGGCGAAAGCCCTTAAAGGCCGTGGTGCTGACGTTGGCGTAACGATGGTTGCCCGCGCGGTGAACAGCGTGGGTCTCGGCATGATAGGCGGCGGCTCTCTTGAAGAGGCGCTGAGCGAACTGGAAACCGGTGCCGCCGATGCGGTTATCGTGCTGGAAAACGACCTGCACCGCCACGCTTCAGCCGCCCGCGTTGATGCGGCGCTCTCTAAAGCGCCGCTGGTGATGGTGGTTGACCATCAGCGTACGGCGATTATGGAAAAAGCGCACCTGGTGCTCTCTGCGGCAAGCTTTGCGGAAAGTGACGGCACGGTGGTGAATAACGAAGGTCGCGCTCAGCGCTTCTTCCAGGTTTACGACCCGGCCTACTACGATGCGAAAACCATCATGCTGGAAAGCTGGCGCTGGCTGCATTCGTTGCACAGTACCGTTAACAACCGTCAGGTTGACTGGACGCAACTGGACCACGTGATCGACGCCGCTATTGCCGCACTGCCACAACTGGCCGGTATCAAAGACGCCGCGCCGGATGCGACCTTCCGTATTCGCGGTCAGAAGCTGGCCCGTGAACCGCACCGTTACAGCGGCCGTACGGCGATGCGCGCTAACATCAGCGTGCACGAACCGCGCCAACCGCAGGATAAAGACACCATGTTCGCCTTCTCCATGGAAGGGAACAACCAGCCGTCCGCGCCGCGCTCGCAAATTCCGTTTGCCTGGGCTCCGGGCTGGAACTCCCCGCAGGCATGGAACAAGTTCCAGGATGAAGTGGGCGGTAAACTGCGCCACGGCGATCCGGGCGTGCGTCTGATTGAAGCCTCCGCCAGCGGCCTGGGGTACTTTACTGCGGTACCGGCCAGCTTCCAGGCTGAAGAAGGTAAATGGCGTATTGCGCCTTACTACCATCTGTTCGGCAGCGACGAAATGTCACAGCGTTCTCCGGTATTCCAGAGCCGCATGCCGCAGCCGTACGTTAAGCTGAACCCGGCGGATGCCGCGAAGCTCGGCGTAAATGACGGCGCAACGGTCTCCTTCAGCGTTGATGGCCAGACTCTCAGCCTGCCGCTGGTGATTTCGGCGGGTCTGACAGCAGGGCAGGTTGGCTTACCGATGGGCATGCCTGGGATTGCGCCGGTACTGACCGGAGCGCGTATTGATACTCTGCAGGAGGCGAAAGCATGAGTTGGTTAACTCCCGATCTCATCGACATTCTGTTAGGCATCCTCAAAGCGGTAGTGATTCTGCTGGTTGTGGTCACCTGCGGCGCGTTTATGAGCTTTGGCGAACGTCGTCTGCTGGGTCTGTTCCAGAACCGTTACGGACCTAACCGCGTGGGCTGGGGCGGTTCGCTGCAGCTCGTCGCCGACATGATCAAGATGTTCTTTAAAGAGGATTGGGTCCCGCGTTTCTCGGATCGCGTGATCTTTACTCTGGCGCCGGTTATTGCCTTTACCTCGCTGCTGCTGGCTTTCGCCATTGTGCCGGTCAGCCCGACGTGGGTAGTCGCCGACCTGAACATCGGTATCCTGTTCTTCCTGATGATGGCAGGCCTGGCGGTTTATGCGGTGCTGTTTGCCGGTTGGTCGAGCAACAACAAATACTCGCTGCTCGGCGCGATGCGTGCTTCCGCCCAGACCCTGAGCTATGAAGTGTTCCTCGGACTTTCCCTGATGGGCGTGGTGGCGCAGGCCGGTTCATTCAACATGACCGATATCGTCAACAATCAGGCGCATCTGTGGAACGTCATCCCGCAGTTCTTTGGCTTCGTGACCTTTGCGATTGCGGGCGTAGCGGTGTGTCACCGCCACCCGTTTGACCAGCCGGAAGCGGAGCAGGAACTGGCCGATGGTTACCACATTGAATATTCCGGCATGAAGTTCGGCCTGTTCTTCGTCGGTGAATATATCGGGATTGTTACCGTGTCGGCGCTGATTGTGACGCTGTTCTTCGGCGGCTGGAATGGCCCATGGTTACCTCCTTTCATCTGGTTCGCGTTGAAAACCGCGTTCTTTATGATGATGTTCATTTTGATTCGTGCGTCTTTACCGCGTCCGCGCTATGACCAGGTAATGTCCTTCGGCTGGAAAGTGTGCCTGCCGCTGACGCTCGTCAACTTGTTGGTAACGGCGGCTGTCATTCTCTGGCAGGCGCAATAAGGGGTGAATTGACCATGACCTTAAAAGAATTATTGGTAGGGTTTGGCACCCAGGTCCGCAGTATCTGCATGATCGGGATGCACGCCTTTGCCAAACGTGAAACTCAGATGTACCCGGAAGAGCCGGTATATCTGCCGCCGCGCTACCGTGGCCGCATCGTGCTGACGCGCGATCCGGACGGCGATGAGCGCTGCGTTGCCTGTAACCTGTGTGCGGTAGCGTGTCCAGTAGGCTGTATCTCTCTGCAAAAAGCGGAGACCAAAGACGGTCGCTGGTACCCGGAGTTTTTCCGCATCAACTTTTCACGCTGTATTTTCTGCGGCCTGTGTGAAGAAGCGTGCCCGACCACGGCGATTCAGTTGACCCCGGATTTTGAACTGGGTGAATACAAACGTCAGGATCTGGTGTACGAAAAAGAGGATCTGCTGATTTCCGGTCCGGGCAAATACCCGGAATATAACTTCTACCGGATGGCGGGTATGGCAATCGACGGCAAAGATAAGGGCGAAGCAGAGAACGAAGCTAAGCCTATCGACGTCAAGAGCCTGTTACCGTAAGGAGAGGGCAATGGAATTCGCTTTTTATATCTGTGGCCTGATAGCCATCCTCGCAACCTTGCGGGTGATCACCCACACCAATCCGGTGCATGCGCTGCTGTACCTGATCATTTCGCTGTTGGCCATTGCCGGGGTGTTCTTCTCGCTGGGGGCCTACTTCGCCGGTGCGCTGGAAATCATCGTCTACGCCGGGGCCATTATGGTGCTGTTCGTGTTCGTGGTGATGATGCTCAACTTGGGCGGTAGCGAAATCGAGCAGGAACGTCAGTGGCTGAAACCGGGGATCTGGATTGGTCCGGCCATCCTCTCTGCGGTGCTGCTGGTGGTTATTGTTTACGCCATCCTCGGTCTTAACGATCAGGGGATCGACGGCGCGGCAATTAACGCCAAAGAGGTCGGTATTGCGCTGTTTGGCCCGTACGTTCTGGCGGTGGAGCTGGCCTCCATGCTGCTGCTGGCGGGCCTGGTTGTTGCCTTCCATATCGGCCGCGAAGAGCGCGTCGGGGAAGTGCTGAGCAACCGTCAGAACGACAGCGATAAAAGAAAAACGGAGGAGCACGCATGATCCCCTTAACACATGGACTGATCCTCGCCGCTGTCCTGTTTGTCCTCGGCCTGACGGGGCTGGTTATCCGCCGCAATCTGCTGTTTATGCTGATTAGCCTGGAGATAATGATCAATGCCGCGGCGCTGGCTTTCGTGGTTGCAGGGAGCTACTGGGGCCAGACTGATGGTCAGATAATGTATATCCTCGCCATCACCCTTGCCGCCGCGGAAGCGAGTATCGGCCTGGCGCTGCTGTTGCAGCTCCATCGTCGTCGCCAGAACCTGAACATCGATTCAGTAAGTGAGTTGCGCGGATGAACATGCTTACCTTAACCATTCTTTTGCCATTGATTGGCTTTGTTTTGCTGGCCTTCTCTCGCGGGCGCTGGTCGGAGAATCTGTCCGCTACCATCGGGATGGGCTCGGTTGGTCTGGCTGCGCTGGTGACGGCGTTTGTTGGCGTCGACTTCTTTGCTAACGGCAGACAGGCGGTCAGCGTTCCGCTGTGGACCTGGATGTCGGTGGGTGATTTCAACATTGGCTTCAACCTGGTACTGGACGGCCTGTCGCTGACGATGCTTTCGGTGGTCACCGGCGTGGGCTTCCTGATCCACATGTTCGCCTCCTGGTACATGCGCGGTGAAGAGGGTTACTCCCGCTTCTTCGCCTACACCAACCTGTTTATCGCCAGCATGGTGGTTCTGGTTCTTGCTGATAACCTGCTGCTGATGTACCTCGGCTGGGAAGGCGTGGGCCTGTGCTCCTATCTGCTGATCGGCTTCTACTATACCGATCCGAAGAACGGCGCGGCGGCGATGAAAGCGTTTGTGGTGACTCGCGTCGGCGATGTGTTCCTCGCGTTTGCCCTGTTCATTCTCTACAACGAGCTGGGCACCCTGAACTTCCGCGAAATGGTCGAACTGGCGCCGCAGCACTTTGAAGCTGGCAACAATATGCTGATGTGGGCAACCCTGATGCTATTGGGTGGTGCGGTGGGTAAATCTGCGCAGTTGCCGTTGCAGACCTGGCTTGCGGACGCGATGGCGGGCCCGACGCCGGTCTCCGCGCTGATCCACGCCGCGACCATGGTGACTGCAGGTGTCTACCTGATTGCGCGCACCCATGGCCTGTTCCTGATGACCCCGGAAGTGCTGCATCTGGTGGGGATTGTCGGGGCGGTAACGCTGGTGCTGGCCGGTTTCGCTGCGCTGGTGCAGACCGATATCAAACGCGTACTTGCGTATTCCACCATGAGCCAGATTGGCTACATGTTCCTTGCGCTCGGTGTGCAGGCATGGGATGCGGCGATTTTCCATCTGATGACCCACGCTTTCTTTAAAGCGCTGCTGTTCCTGTCGTCCGGCTCGGTCATTCTGGCCTGCCACCACGAACAGAACATCTTTAAGATGGGCGGCCTGCGTAAGTCTATTCCGCTGGTGTACGTCTGCTTCCTGGTGGGGGGCGCGGCGCTGTCCGCGCTGCCGCTGATTACCGCAGGCTTCTTCAGTAAGGATGAGATTCTGGCGGGCGCGATGGCGAACGGTCATCTGAATCTGATGGTTGCCGGTCTGGTCGGTGCGTTTATGACCTCGCTGTACACCTTCCGTATGATTTTCATCGTATTCCACGGCAAAGAGCAGATTCACGCTCACGCAGGGAAGGGGATTACCCATCATCTGCCGCTGATTGTGCTGCTGGTGCTTTCGACCTTCGTTGGCGCGCTGATTGTGCCGCCGCTGGAAGGCGTGCTGCCGCAGACTACCGAGCTTGAACATGGACGCGTTATGACGCTGGAAATCGCTTCCGGAGTTATTGCCATCGCGGGCATCCTGATTGCCGCCTGGCTGTGGCTGGGTAAACGCACGCTAGTCACATCGATTGCCAACAGCGCGCCGGGCCGTCTGCTCGGGACCTGGTGGTATAACGCCTGGGGCTTTGACTGGCTGTACGACAAAGTGTTCGTGAAGCCGTTCCTCGGCGTAGCGTGGCTGCTGAAGAGCGATCCGCTGAATGCGCTGATGAACATTCCGGCGATCCTTTCCCGCTTCGCAGGCAAAGGCCTGGTGGTGAGCGAGAATGGCTATCTGCGCTGGTATGTGGCCTCAATGAGCATCGGTGCGGTCGTAGTGCTGGCGCTGCTGATGGTGCTGCGTTGATTTGAGTGCGCGGTTTTGCCCGGTGGCGCTAACGCTTACCGGGCCTACGAAACCGTAGGTCGGGTAAGCGAAGCGCCACCCGACACAACAAACCGCACTCAAACGTGAATGTAGTCGAATTCGTTGAAAATCGGTCCTGAACGGGACTTTAACAAGGAATAAAAATCGCCATGTTATTACCCTGGCTAATATTAATTCCCTTTATCGGCGGCTTCCTGTGCTGGCAGACTGAACGCTTTGGCGTGAAGATGCCGCGCTGGATCGCGCTGATCACTATGGGATTGACGTTTCTGCTTGGCCTGCAGTTGTGGATGCAGGGCGGCTACTCTCTCACGCAATCTACCGGTATTCCGCAGTGGCAGTCGGAGTTCGTCATGCCGTGGATCCCGCGTTTCGGTATTAGCATCCATTTGGCTATCGACGGATTGTCGCTGCTGATGGTGGTGCTGACCGGGCTGCTCGGGGTGCTGGCGGTGCTCTGTTCCTGGCGTGAAATCGAGAAGTATCAGGGCTTTTTCCATCTTAACCTGATGTGGATCCTGGGCGGCGTGATTGGCGTGTTCCTGGCTATCGACCTGTTCCTGTTCTTCTTCTTCTGGGAAATGATGCTGGTGCCGATGTACTTCCTGATCGCGCTCTGGGGTCATAAGGCTTCCGACGGGAAAACACGCATCACGGCGGCAACCAAGTTCTTCATTTATACCCAGGCGAGCGGCCTGGTGATGTTGATTGCCATCCTGGCGCTGGCGTTTGTCCACTTCAACGCCACCGGCGTGTGGACCTTCAACTATGAAGAGCTGCTGAAGACGCCGATGTCCCACGGTGTGGAATACATGCTGATGCTGGGCTTCTTTATCGCCTTTGCGGTAAAAATGCCGGTGGTTCCGCTGCACGGCTGGCTGCCGGATGCGCACTCGCAGGCGCCGACCGCGGGTTCCGTTGACCTTGCGGGGATCTTGCTGAAAACCGCGGCCTACGGTCTGCTGCGCTTCGCGCTGCCGCTGTTCCCGAACGCCTCCGCCGAGTTTGCTCCTATCGCTATGTGGCTGGGCGTCATCGGTATTTTCTACGGCGCGTGGATGGCCTTCAGCCAGTACGACATCAAACGCTTGATTGCTTACACCTCCGTTTCCCACATGGGCTTCGTGCTGATTGCTATCTACACCGGCAGCCAGCTGGCTTATCAGGGCGCGGTGATTCAGATGATTGCGCACGGTCTGTCCGCAGCCGGTCTGTTCATTCTGTGCGGCCAGCTGTACGAACGTCTGCATACGCGCGATATGCGCCAGATGGGCGGCCTGTGGAGCAAAATTAAGTGGCTTCCGGCGCTATCAATGTTCTTTGCCGTTGCGACGTTGGGGATGCCGGGTACCGGTAACTTCGTCGGCGAATTTATGATTCTGTTCGGCAGCTATAAAACCGTGCCGGTGATTACCATTATTTCCACCTTTGGCCTGGTGTTTGCTTCCGTTTACTCGCTGTCGATGCTGCATCGCGCGTACTTTGGTAAAGCAAAAAGCGAAATTGCCGCAAAAGAATTGCCGGGAATGTCCCTGCGTGAATTGTCGATCATCCTGCTGCTGGTTGTTCTGCTGGTGCTGCTGGGCTTCTTCCCGCAGCCGATTCTGGACACCTCGCACTCTGCGATGAGCAATATTCAGCAGTGGTTTGTTAATTCTGTTTCTACTACAAGGCCGTAATTCGCCATGACAATAACTCCACAACAACTGATCGCACTGCTACCGCTGCTGATCGTCGGCTTGACGGTGGTGGTTGTGATGCTCTCCATTGCGTGGCGACGCAATCATTTCCTTAATGCCACGCTGTCGGTTCTCGGCCTGAACGCCGCGCTGATTTCACTCTGGTTCGTGGGTCAGAACGGAGCAATGGACGTTACGCCGCTGATTCGCGTTGACGGCTACGCCATGCTCTATACCGGGCTGGTGCTGCTGGCGAGTCTGGCAACCTGCACCTTTGCCTACCCGTGGCTTGAGGGGTATAAGGACAATAAAGAAGAGTTCTACCTGCTGGTACTGATTGCCGCGCTGGGCGGCATTCTGCTGGCGGGCGCGAACCATCTGGCGGCGCTGTTCCTCGGCATCGAACTCATTTCGCTGCCGCTGTTCGGCCTGGTGGGCTACGCCTTCCGTCAGAAACGCTCGCTGGAAGCCAGTATCAAGTACACGATTCTGTCCGCCGTTGCCTCTTCGTTCCTGCTGTTCGGTATGGCGCTGGTGTATGCCAACTCCGGTAACTTGTCTTTCCTGGCGCTTGGTCAGAGTCTTACGGATGGCATGCTGCACGAGCCGCTGCTGCTGGCCGGTCTTGGCCTGATGATTGTCGGCCTCGGCTTTAAGCTGTCGCTGGTACCGTTCCACCTGTGGACGCCGGACGTTTATCAGGGCGCGCCTGCTCCGGTATCCACCTTCCTGGCGACCGCCAGCAAGATCGCTATTTTTGGCGTGGTGATGCGTCTGTTCCTCTACATGCCGGTGGGTGATAGCGAGGCGGTGCGCGTGGTGCTGGGCCTGATCGCCTTCGCGTCTATTATCTTCGGTAACCTGATGGCCCTGAGTCAGACCAATATCAAACGTCTGCTCGGCTACTCTTCCATTTCCCATCTTGGCTATCTGCTGGTGGCGCTGATTGCTCTGCAGAGCGGCGAGATGTCGATGGAAGCGGTGGGCGTCTATCTGGCCGGTTATTTGTTCAGCAGCCTCGGCGCGTTTGGCGTGGTGAGCCTGATGTCCAGCCCGTACCGCGGGCCGGATGCGGATTCTCTGTACTCCTACCGTGGCCTGTTCTGGCATCGGCCGATCCTGTCGGCGGTGATGACGGTGATGATGCTGTCTCTTGCCGGTATTCCGATGACGCTGGGCTTTATCGGTAAGTTCTACGTGCTGGCGGTTGGTGTCCATGCGCACCTGTGGTGGCTGGTTGGGGCAGTGGTCGTTGGTTCGGCAATTGGTCTCTACTACTACCTGCGCGTGGCGGTGAGCCTGTATCTGAGCGCGCCGGAGCAATTGAATCGCGATGCGCCGTCTAACTGGCAGTACAGCGCCGGGGGCATCGTAGTGTTGATTTCCGCGGTGCTGGTGCTGGTGCTCGGCGTATGGCCGCAACCGCTAATCAGCATCGTGCAGTTGGCGATGCCGTTGATGTAACCTGACTTCCCGGTGTAAAAAGGATCGCTTCGGCGGTCCTTTTTTTATCAGCATAAAACGCATGGGAATTTTCTTTAATATTCGTATTTCTCATGCGGTTTGTCATATTAATCTCATTTTACGTTTCCCCTCCCACTCTTATTTTCCGTACTATTATTAATACGCATACTATTGTGTTCTGTAGACGGAGAAAGTGAATGAAAACAAGGCGTAAGCATTTAACGGTCGGAGAAGTTCAGCGTTTGGTTGATGCGGCCAGACGGGGGGCAAACCCGGAGCGCGATGTCTGTTTACTGTGGATGTGTTTTAACCATGGATGTCGGGTAAGCGAAATTCGGCACTGGAAGCTATCTGATATCGATATTCAAAGCGGGGTTATTTATATTCGACGATTAAAAAATGGCTTTTCAACTACGCATCCTATTTATAAGCAAGAAGTCAAGGTACTTAATGAGTGGTTGCGTGTGCGCAAGGATTATCCAGGAAATAATTCTGAGTGGCTTTTTTTATCGCGCAATGGCCAGCCTTTGTCGCGGCAGAGAATATATCAGATGATGAAGAACCTGAGCCTGGATGCGCAGCTGGAAATCAACGCCCATCCGCATATGCTGCGTCACGCATGTGGCTTTGCGCTGGCTAATAACGGTGTGGATACGCGATTAATCCAGGATTTTCTGGGGCACAGAAATATTCAGCATACGGTTATTTATACGGCAAGTAATGATGCGAGATTTAGGGAGGTTTGGTAAATGAAATAGTCATTTTGTATCAAACTGACTCCTATGCTATCCATGACCCGTAACAATGTCAATTTATGTCTAACAATTTTTTTTATTATGTTTTTCATGTCCTTATATTAATCATAGCTGGTGGTTATTTGTTTGCTTAAATAAATTTGAAACATGTATGGTTTATGCCTCGACCCGCCCCTTAGTTTTTTATCATGTTTATTAGGGTTTTTCCTGGTAAATATAAAATCAAAAATGCCTTCCCTGGCAATTTATATTTCAATTAATTGAAGTGGTCAAATTGATACAAAATGACCACTTCAAATATTATATCCATTTCATGGATCAATGTTTTGTTGCGTAATTAATATCAAACGTAAATAAAAGGATGCGCACGGTATTGCGCTTTTTAAGTTAATGCATTGACTGCATTGAAAAGGATAAATCATGAAAAAAACATTACTTGCTGCTGTTGTTGCTGGTTGCGCGACGTTCTCTGGTGCTGCGCTGGCAGATGACGGTCAGGTGAAGTTTATTGGCGACATCATCGATGCTGGCTGTGACGTGGTCAATGACCTGTCAAACCCGCTGGAAGTTCAGATGGGACAGATTGCTAAGACCGCGTTTTCCGGTACTGGTTCTACCGCTGCAGAACAAGGCTTCGATATCAAACTGGAAAACTGCCCGACTACCGTGACTAAAGCATCGGTACTGTTCTCTGGCGATAACGTTGGCGGCGACAACGACAAACTGCAGCTGACTGGCGCAGGCACCGATCCTGACGTTGCTGAAGGTGTGGCTCTGCAACTAGTTGATGGTAGCACCAACAGCACCCTGCCGCTGTTCACCCGTTCTACCAGCCTGACCATCCCGTCAACCGGTAATATCGATCTGCCGTTCCGCGTTCGTTATATCCAGACTGACGCTACCGTTGTTGCTGGTAAAGCTAACGGTACCGCTAACTTCACTATCAGCTACAACTGATTCTCCGTCTATTAGACCGTGCTAGCGAGCCGAAATCGGCTCGCTTTTCCAGGGAGCTGGAGATGAAACGATACCTGAAAGTGCTGATGGCTGGATGGCTGTTAGTGGGCGCTGCGGCGCATGCGGGCGTCGTCACCGGCGGTACGCGCCTGATTTATCCCGGTGGCAAAAAAGAGGCCTCTCTGAGCGTAACGAATAATGATGCTACGCCATACCTCATTCAAAGCTGGGTAGAGACGAATAACGGATCTACACCCTTTCTGTTAACGCCGCCTTTGTTTCGCCTCGACGGCGAACAGCAGACTCGCCTGCGGGTGATTTATAGCGGCGGATTACCGGAAAACAAAGAAAGCATGTTCTGGATGAATATCAAAGCGATTCCATCCGCACAGGCGAAAGCTGGCGCCAATACGCTACAGATAGCCATTAAAACGCGTATCAAATTAATTTACCGGCCTAAATCTGTTGCGGGAACGCCGGAAATGGTCACCGAACAGCTCCGCTGGACACGCAGCGGTAATAAGCTGCAGGTCACTAATCCCACTGCGTTTTATATGAATTTCGCCGAGGTAAAAATCGGTGGCGCAGAAGTTAAAGAAGCCAACTGGGTGGCGCCTGGCGCGACGGCAAGCTTTGAATTACCGCGCGGTAGCACGGGCTCTTTGCGGTGGAAACTGATTAATGATTACGGCGGTATTGGCGCACAGCATAACGCTAATTTGTAAAGGCTATCAGGCCAGGGAGTTCCAGAGACAATGACAAATAACTATAACAAATGGCGGCTTAACCGGATAGCCGGAGCTCTGGCCGTTGCCTTGATACCATGGTGTGATGATGCGCTGGCGCGTGATGTTTTTAACCCGGCGCTACTGGAAATGGATGGCCCGCAGACGGGCGTCAGGGACTTATCAGCCTATGAACAGGCCGGAGGGCAGCAGCCGGGAACCTATCGGGTCGATATTTACCTCAATAACGTCTTTATGGATACCAGGGATGTGACTTTTCAGCAGAGTCGAGTCCAGGGAGCGACAGGATTACAGCCCTGTCTGAAAGTTGAGGAACTTGCCGAATGGGGCGTGCGCGTCAAGCAATTCCCTGAATTAGGCCGTCAATCGGCGGACTGCGCGGATTTGGGCGTTATACCGCAGGCAAAGGCTGATTTCCGTTTTAGTCAGCAGCGCCTGTTATTAAGCTTCCCGCAGGCTGCGGTTTCCAGCGCAGCAAGAGGGTGGGTTGACCCTAAGCAATGGGATGACGGAATAACGGCTCTTCTGCTGAACTACTCTTTTAGCGGGGCAAATAACTGGTCGCGTAAGAACGACACGCCGGACAGCGATAATCAGTATGTTAACCTGCGCCCCGGTATCAACATCGGGCCGTGGCGTTTGCGCAACTACACCACCTGGGCGCGTAATAGCAGCGGCGGCGAATCAAATAATAGTTGGGATACGGTTTATACCTACGCTCAACGCAATATTAATGCCCTGCAAGGGGTGATGACGCTGGGCGACAGCAGCACTGACGCCGATGTTTTTGAAGGCATTCCCTTCCGTGGGGCGATGCTGGCTTCCGATGACGATATGCTGCCGGAAAGCCTGCGCGGCTATGCGCCGGTCGTGCGCGGGATTGCGCGAACGAATGCCCAGGTCATTATTCGTCAGAATGGCTATGAGATTTACCAGACCTACGTCGCTCCTGGCGCGTTTGAAATCACCGATATGTATCCAACCGGCGGTTCGGGCGATTTATCGGTCACCATCAAAGAATCCGATGGCAGCGAGCAGAATCTGATTGTGCCTTATGCTTCCCTTCCTGTTCTGCAGCGTGAGGGTCGTCTGAAATATAGCGTCACCTCCGGTGTATACCGGGCCTACGACAATAGCATTGACGAAACGCCTCTCACTCAGGCGACGGCGATTTACGGTTTACCCTGGGGGATGACCCTTTACGGCGGCGGTCAATTTAGCAGTAAATATCAGTCGCTGGCGCTGGGGATGGGGAAAAACCTCGGTGAATTTGGCGCCGTATCGACAGATGTCACCCAGGCCTGGTCTAACCGCCAGGATCAAGACAAAGAGAGCGGTCAGTCGGTTCGTGTTCGTTATAGCAAAGATCTCCCGGGCTTAGGCACTAACGTCTCCCTTGCCGGATATCGCTATGCGACCAGCGGCTACTGGGATATGCAGGAGGTGCTGGATACCTATCGGGATGACAACTATACCCCTTCGATCGAACGGCGTCGCAATCGGGGAGAAGTGACCCTTAGCCAGAGCCTCGGCGAAGAAATGGGGTCGATGTCGCTAAGCTATATCCGTGAAGATTACTGGAACAGCGGGCGTACCATGGAATCCGTTGGCGTCGGTTACAACAACAGCTGGCGCGGCATCAGCTATAGCATGAACTACAGCTATAACCGTAATACAACCGACCAGAGCACCGGCAAGCGTAATGACGAAGATCACCTGTTCGCGCTGAGCATCAGCGTGCCTTTGGGGGAATGGCTGCCAAAACCGGTTTACGCCAACTACTCCCTGAACAGCAGCAAAAATGGCTCAACCAGCAACAATCTGGGGCTCTCCGGCACTTTGCTGGAGCGTAATAACCTGAGCTGGAGCGTACAGGAAGGGTATACCAGCCAGGGAAGAGGGGAGAGCGGTAGCGTTAACGCCGACTGGCGGGCGACCTATGCTGAGCTGACTGGCGGTTACAGTCACGATAAATACAGCCATCGCCTGAACTACGCCCTGCGCGGCGGAGTGCTGGCGCATGAAAATGGCCTGACGCTGGGGCAGCCTTTTGGTGAAACCCTGGCTTTAGTTAAAGCGCCAGGCGCTTCAGGCGTTGGCGTCAACAACCAGACCGGCGTCAGAACCGACTGGCGGGGTTATGCCGTAGTGCCTTATACCTCACCGTATCGTAAGAATACGCTGACCCTTGATACCAGTACGATGCCGGATGATGTCGATCTTGAACTCACTACCCAGACGGTGGTGCCAACCCGTGGGGCGGTGGTTCGCGCAAACTATGCCACCAGCGTCGGTAATCGGGTGCTGATGACCGTGCGCCGGGCGAATAGTCAGCCGGTACCTTTCGGCGCCATGGTCAGCATCCCCGGAGCCGCAGCGTCAGAGCAGGCTTTTATCGTTGGCGATGGCGGGCAGGTCTACCTGACCGGGCTGGAGTCTAACGGGGCACTTAACGTGAAATGGGGTTCTGGCGCGCAAGAGCGCTGCCAGGTTCAGTATGCGCTGCCGTCAGGAAAAACCCTTACCGGCGTTATCGTAGCCCAGGGGCTATGCCGCTAATCGAAAGGATGCAAAAACAATGAAACGATTTTCATGGGGAATATTAGCAGGCCTGACGGCGCTGGCGATATCGCCGCAGGCGATGGCTGCTACCGGGTGGTGTGAGACGACTGCAGCTGGTCATGCTCCATTTAATAACACCTTTTCATTTATTGAAACCTTTACTAATCCCGCGCAAAATCAGGCGGGGATGACGTTTCCTCGTCTATATCGTTGGAATACCGGGGGAACTTATAATGCAAAATGTGATTGTGGCAGCTATAACACTGGGCCTACATATTTTAAAGCCTCGATTCCCGGACTGGCTGCGACGCAAAGTCGAGGTGGGGTAAATTATTACCAGCTAAATAAATATCTGGAAATTGCCAGCGAATTATATATTGCCGGGGGCGTGAATGACTATTTCCCGACGCCTATTACGAATAAAAGTAATGAAAATAACCAGGGTTTTGCTTGCAACTCGGGTGGTTCAAGTTTCCAGAGTGGTTCAGTGGGATATATTTCACTCTATTTTACCCGGCCATTTGTTGGTCAGGTGAGCATCCCTCCGACGGTTATCCTGGAGGTCTTCGGAACGAGAATCTCTGGAAACTATGGTTCAACTCCATTAACGCGGATCTTCATGAGCGGTTCCGTTACGGTACCCCAATCGTGCGAAATAAATACCGGTCAACCGATTAACGTCGATTTTGGCGATATTGCCGCCAACAATTTTAAAACGTCAGGCCAGATGCCGACAGGGTTTACCCCGCATACGGTAAATATGACGGTGGCCTGTACCAATATTTCCGCTGGGGTAAAGATCGCTCTCTCATTCCAGGGGACGCAGGATAGTCATGACAACACCGCGCTGGCGACGACCAATAGCGATATTGCGGTACGAATTGAAAATATTACCGGAACCAAAATTCCAGTGATCTCAGGGTTGTTGCCGGTCAATTTGAATTATTCAACCCAGACCGGGGATACAACCATGAAAATCTATCCGATTAATACCACCGGAAACTTGCCCGACGGCGGCGGGTTTACGGCCACGGCAACCATTCAGGCAGAAATTGAATAACAGGAGTAAATAATGAAAAAGGCGCTGTGGTTGGTATTGTTGCTGCCTGTTTTTTCATCCTGGGGCGGAATACCGTTGAATGTAAAAGGGAATATCTATTTTCTTCCCTGTGACGTGAGTACCGACACCCAGTATCAGGAGGTGAACTTTGGCACGCTTCTGAACATAGATTTGCAAACGGCCGGCAATGCTTCGGAGTGGAAAACCTTTAGCTTAAATATAGAAAACTGCCCGGCAGGAACCACCAAAGCGACGGTGAAGTTTGATGGTGTCACCGATGGCGATGACGCGACGCATTTCGCCAATATGGCCGCCAGCGACGCGGCGCAGAATATCGCGCTGCAGATAACCAGTACCGATCATTCCATAACCTATAAAAATCAGGATCAAATGACCATTGCTATTAACGGCAGTACCGGCAAGGGTGAATTCCCGCTGGCTGCTCGCTTATATTCAACCCAGGGCGGGGTAACGGTCGGAAAATTTGAATCAGTGGTGCAGTTGACTTTTACCTATCAGTAATTTTATGTATTAAATGGATGAAAAGGAATGACGTATGCAGGAAGAAACGGAATATCTTAGCGTGAAAGACGTTGAGCGCCTGGTGCTCGCCGCACATTATTGTTCTCATCCAGAAAGAAATAGCTGCATGATTCAAATGTGCTTTTTACACGGCTGCCGAATTAATGAAATTACAGCATTGACCTTGCGAGATATCGACCTTCCGAGGAAGCGGATTTATATTCGCCGTTCACGTCATGGAATTTCTGGCTATCACCCTTTGCAGCCGAAAGAGGTTATTTCACTACAGCGTTGGCTGCTGGCCAGAGAGTGCTATCCGGCCCATAATGATTTACTGTTTATCTCCTCTCGGGGAAATCAGATGACCCGCCAGCGTTTCTATCAAATTATCCGCGAATGCTGCGAGCTGGCGAAGCTAAAGCAAAATATTCATCCGCGGATGCTGCGTCATGCTTGTGGCTATGAGCTGGGTAAAAAAGGTGTTGATGACGACTCTATACAGGATTATCTCGGCTATCGAAATTTAAAATCTATCCTGCGTTATAACAGCTATGCTGAAGAGTAATTGTTAGCGTAATCGCGGGTGGCGTTTATCTCCCGCGTTACGCCTTTTTTAATCTACGGTATAAACCAGAAAATCTTCTGCCAGCACGGTTGACGGGAATATTGCCCGACACTCCGCCAGCAGTCGCTGGCAGCCTTCAGCATCATAGCGAGAACTAAAGTGGGTTGCGATTAGCGTACTGACGCCCGCATCGTGCGCCAGCTTCGCCGTTTGCTGGCTGGATGAATGCCCGCGACCGTTAGCTTTTTCCGCCATCGCCTGTTCGAGAGTCACTTCATGAACCATGACATCGACGCCGCGTGCTAGCTCCAGCGCCTCAGCGCAGGGGGCGGTATCGCCGAAAATAGCCAGCTTTTTCCCCGGCGTTGATGGGCCAAGATACCTGCAGCCATCAATTACCCGACCATCTTCCAGCTCAATCGTTAAACCCTGTTTTAGGCGGTGGAACAACGGACCTGGCGGCACACCGTCGGCAATAAGCTGAGCGGCATCCAGAGTGCCCGGTTTATCGTGCTGTTCAATACGGTAGCCGTAGCACTCAACCGGATGGTTTAATGGCCAGGCCGTCACCCGGTAGCCTGCGTCATCAAACACCAGCCCCGGTCCGATTTCGACAATAGTCAGCGGGTAATCGGTCCAGGAACCGCTAAGGCGCAGCGCGGTTTCGACGAACTCTTTCAGCCCTTTTGGCCCATACAGCGTCAGCGGCAGTGAATTACCCTGCATCGAGCGGCTGCATAGCAGGCCGGGGAGACCGAACAGATGATCGCCATGTAAATGGGTGATAAAAATCTTATTCAGTTTGCCTGGATGATAAGGGGTGTGCAGGAACTGATGCTGGGTTCCCTCTCCGCAGTCAAACAGCCACATCTCAGCCGCTGTTGGCTGTTGCAAATTCAGCACTATCGACGTCATATTACGCGTACGGGTAGGCACGCCAGCGGATGTCCCCAAAAATAGTAATTCCATCGTCCAGTGTCCTTAGGGCGTAAGTCAAAAAACAGAGTATACCAATTAAGGAACAGCAGATGATTACATGGCAGGATCTTCACCACGCCGAACTGACCGTCCCACAGCTCTATGCCGTACTCAAGTTACGCTGCGCGGTGTTTGTTGTCGAACAAACCTGCGCCTATCAGGACGTTGATGGCGACGATCTGGTGGGCGAAAACCGCCATCTCCTCGGCTGGCGCGGCGATGAACTGGTGGCCTACGCACGTATTCTCAAGAGCGATGATGAGTTTGAGCCGGTGGTGATTGGGCGGGTGATCGTCAGCCCGGCGGTGCGCGGCGAGAAGCTAGGCTATCAACTGATGGAACAGGCGCTGGCCAGCTGCCGCCAGCACTGGCCGCAAAAGGCTATCTATCTTGGCGCTCAGGCGCATCTGCAAAAATTTTATGCCAGCTTCGGCTTTGTGCCGGTCACCGAGGTTTATGACGAGGACGGCATCAAACATATCGGCATGGCGCGCGAAATTGCCACCCACTAACCATCGTGTTGGTTAAAGCCGCTCCCTCATCGTGGGTACTGCTATTTCACCGCAGTACCCCGTATAATGTGGGGTTTTTACTCCGTGGAGGTTTGCGTGCTGTCTATTTCCACCGCGCTGGAAAGCCTGTCCGGCTGTCTGGCTGAAGATTTCCCGCCATCCCCCGGCACGCGAATTTTCGATATCCCTTTTGCGCTGAATGACGCTTTTGACCCTCTGTTGTGGTGCTGCCATCAGCCGCATTGGCCGCAATTCTACTGGCAGCAGCGCAACGGCGATGAAGAGCTGGCCGCGCTGGGGGCGGTAATCACCTTTTCTTCTCTGAACCAGGCGCACGCTTTTTTGCAGCGACAGGGGCGCGACGACCTGCGGATTTGCGGCCTTAACGCGTTTGACCCGCAGCGGGGCATGCTGATATTGCCGAGGCTGGAGTGGCGTCGGCTGGGCGGTAACGCCACGCTACGTCTGGTGCTGTGTAGCGATACTTCGCTCCGTGATGATGCCTGTGCCGCGCGGGAATACCTCCGTTCGTTAACGACCAGGCAAGCGCAGCCTACGGCGATACCTTATCTGCATAGCGAACAGCATTTTCCGGCGTATCCGCAGTGGCGAGAGCTGATTATGCAGGCCACTCAGGCGATAGCGGCAGGGGAAATGGACAAAGTGGTATTGTCTCGCGCCACCGATTTGCATTTTGCCGCGCCGTTAAACGCCGGAGTGATTATGGCCGCCAGTCGCCGGAGTAACCTCAATTGCTTCCACTACCTGATGGCCTTTACCTCACAGGAAGCTTTCCTGGGTTCCACGCCGGAACGACTGTGGCGGCGTCGCGGTGCGCTACTGCGTACCGAAGCGCTGGCGGGAACCGTAGCCAGCCATGAAGACGAGTGCCAGGCGCAGCGTTTAGGCGACTGGCTGATGAGTGATGATAAAAACCAGCGCGAAAATATGCTGGTGGTGGAAGATATTTGTCAGCGAATGCAGGGGGAGACTCGCGCGCTGGAGGTACTGCCGCCGCAGATCGTCCGCCTGCGTAAAGTACAGCATCTGCGGCGCTGTATTTGGGCCGCGCTGGATAAACCCGATGATGCCCGCTGCCTGCACCGGCTCCAGCCCACGGCGGCGGTTGCCGGCTTACCTCGACAAACGGCGCTGGATTTTATCACCCGCCACGAACCTTTTACCCGCGACTGGTATGCCGGTTCCGCTGGCTATCTATCGCTGGCACAAAGTGAATTCTGCGTCTCTCTGCGTTCGGCAAAAGTAGAACACAATATGCTTAGATTGTACGCCGGGGCAGGAATTGTCAGCGGTTCGGACCCCGAACAAGAGTGGCAGGAAATTGAAAATAAAGCCGCAGGATTGCGTTCGTTACTGCTGACAAAGCCTGGATAAAACGATGCATATCAAAGCTCGATCACTTTGTATTATCTATACTTAGCCTCAATATTTGATACCGGACAAATTCATGTCAGTAAGCGCATTTAACCGACGCTGGGCGGCGGTGATCCTTGAAGCTTTAACGCGCCACGGCGTGCAGCATATCTGCATTGCGCCCGGCTCACGCTCAACACCTTTAACCCTGGCGGCGGCGGAAAACCGCGCTTTTATTCATCATACTCACTTTGACGAACGCGGCCTCGGCCACCTGGCGCTGGGGCTGGCGAAGGCCAGCGGTCAGCCGGTGGCGGTGATTGTCACCTCCGGCACCGCGACGGCCAACCTCTATCCGGCGCTGATAGAAGCCGGGTTGACCGGTGAAAAGCTCATTTTACTCACCGCTGACCGTCCGCCGGAGCTGATTGACTGCGGTGCGAACCAGGCCATTCGCCAGCCGGGCATGTTTGCCTCGCATCCGTCGCAGACGATATCGCTGCCGCGACCGTCGCAGGATATTCCTGCCCGCTGGCTGGTATCGACCCTTGATCAGGCGCTTGGCGCGCTGCACTCCGGGGGCGTGCATATCAACTGTCCGTTTGCCGAACCGTTGTACGGCGATATGGACGATACCGGCACCGAGTGGCAACAGCAGCTGGGCGACTGGTGGCAGAGCGATAAGCCCTGGCTGCGTCAATCTCTACATCTGGAGAGCGAAAAGCAGCGTGACTGGTTTTTCTGGCGGCAAAAGCGCGGCGTAGTGGTGGCCGGACGAATGAGCGCTGAGGAAGGTAAAAAGGTTGCCGAGTGGGCGAAAACCCTCGGCTGGCCGCTGATTGGCGATGTGCTTTCGCAAACCGGCCAGCCGCTACCCTGCGCCGACCTGTGGCTCGGTAACGGTAAAGCGGTGAGCGAGCTGGAGCAGGCGGAAATCATTGTTCAACTGGGCAGTAGCCTGACCGGCAAACGCGTTTTACAGTGGCAGGCAACCTGCGAGCCTGACGAGTACTGGCTGGTGGATAACCTGCCGGGGCGTCTGGATCCTGCGCAGCATCGCGGTCGTCGCCTGATTTGTCCTATCGATCGCTGGCTTGAGCTGCATCTGGCAGAAAAGCGCCAGCCGTGGGCCGTCGTTATTCCTGAACTGGCGCGCCGGGCGTGGCAGGCGGCGGTCGCCAGCAGCGAGGATTTCGGCGAGGCGCAGCTGGCACAGCGCATTCATCGCTATCTACCGGAGCAGGGCCAGCTGTTTGTCGGCAACAGCCTGGCGGTGCGCTTAATTGACGCGCTGTCGCAGCTACCGGCAGGCTACCCGGTTTACAGTAATCGTGGGGCCAGCGGAATCGACGGCCTGCTGGCGACGGCGACCGGCGTGCAGCGCGCCAGCGCTCGCCCAACGCTGGCTATCGTTGGCGATCTGTCTGCGCTCTACGATCTCAATTCGCTGGCGCTGATGCGTCAGGCTTCAGCGCCGCTGGTACTGATTGTCGTCAACAACAACGGCGGGCAGATTTTCTCTCTGCTGCCGACGCCGCAGGAGCAGCGCAGCCAGTTTTATCTGATGCCGCAGAATATCCACTTCGAGCACGCGGCGGCGATGTTCAATCTGACGTACCATCGCCCGGCGGGATGGGATGAACTGGAGAACGCGTTAGACGTTGCCTGGCGAGGGCCTGGCGCAACGCTAATCGAAATGGTGGTCAATGAAACCGACGGCGCACAAACTTTACAGCAGTTACTGGCGCAGGTGAGCCAACTATGACGCTGCACGCGGTGGTTGAACGCGGGCAGTCCGGCTATCCCTGGCTGGTCTTTTTGCACGGCTTTTCCGGCGATAGCCACGAGTGGCGCACGGTGGGCCAGGCGTTCAGCGCGTATCCGCGTTTGTATATTGACCTGCCAGGCCACGGTGGTTCGGCGAATATTGAAGTGAGCGACTTTGCTGATGTCTGCCAGCTCCTTAAGAATACGCTCAATAGTTACAACATACTAAAGTACTGGCTGGTGGGGTACTCTCTTGGCGGAAGGGTAGCCATGTTTTATGCCTGCCAGCCGCGTAAAGGGCTCTGCGGGCTGGCCGTCGAAGGCGGGCATCCGGGCTTGCAGGATGACAACCAGCGTCTGCTGCGCCTACGTAGTGATGCCGTCTGGGCTGAACGCTTTTGCTCTGAACCGTTGGCGCAGGTCTTTGCCGACTGGTATCGGCAGCCGGTCTTTGCCTCCCTTGATGAGCGCCAGCGCGCGGCGCTGGTTGCGTTGCGCAGCCGTAATAACGGCACGGCGTTGGCGGCGATGCTGCTGGCGACCTCACTGGGTCAACAGCCCGATCTCCGTGGGGCATTACGCACTCGTGATTTCCAATTTCATTACCTTTGCGGCGAAAGAGATGGCAAGTTTCGCGCCATCGCAGATGAGTTATCCGCAACCACGCACGTGATTAATCATGCTGGACACAACGCGCATCGGGAAAATCCTGCTGCGGTAGTTGCTTGTCTGGCGCAGTTTTTAGCGAGTTAACTGAAGGACACTTTATGATCTCTCTTGATGAAGCAATGCTTTACGCCCCGGTTGAATGGCAGGACTGCTCTGAAGGCTACACCGACATTCGTTATCAAAAGTCGGCGGATGGGATTGCTAAAATCACCATTAACCGCCCGCAGGTCCGTAACGCATTCCGTCCTCTGACCGTTAAAGAGATGATTCAGGCGCTGGCAGATGCCCGCTATGACGACAATATTGGCGTCATCGTCCTGACCGGTGAAGGCGACAAGGCATTCTGTGCCGGTGGCGATCAGAAAGTTCGCGGCGACTACGGCGGCTACCAGGATGACTCCGGCGTTCACCACCTTAACGTGCTCGATTTCCAGCGTCAGATCCGCACCTGTCCGAAACCGGTGGTGGCGATGGTCGCGGGCTACTCCATCGGCGGCGGTCACGTGCTGCATATGATGTGCGATCTGACCATCGCGGCGGAAAACGCCATCTTCGGCCAGACCGGCCCGAAAGTTGGCTCCTTTGACGGCGGCTGGGGCGCCTCCTATATGGCGCGCATCGTTGGGCAGAAAAAAGCCCGTGAAATCTGGTTCCTGTGCCGTCAATACGACGCGAAAGCCGCACTGGATATGGGCCTGGTCAATACCGTGGTTCCGCTGGCAGATCTGGAAAAAGAGACCGTGCGCTGGTGTCGCGAAATGCTGCAGAACAGCCCGATGGCGCTGCGCTGCCTGAAGGCGGCGCTGAACGCCGACTGCGATGGTCAGGCGGGGCTGCAGGAGCTGGCGGGTAACGCCACCATGCTGTTCTATATGACCGAAGAGGGTCAGGAAGGGCGCAACGCGTTCAACCAGAAGCGCCAGCCGGACTTCAGCAAATTTAAACGGAATCCATAATGCGACAGGCGCAGGTTTACCGCTGGCAGCTACCGATGGACGCGGGTGTGGTGCTGCGTGAACGGCGGTTAAAAACCCGCGATGGCTTGCTCCTGTGCCTGCGCGACGGCCAGCGCGAAGGTTGGGGCGAAATATCTCCCCTGCCGGGATTCAGCCTTGAAACGCTGGACGAAGCGCAGGCGGCGCTGCTTGCCTGGGCGCAAGCCTGGCGCGATGGTGAAGACGCCGCGCTGCCGACGCAGCCTTCAGCGGCTTTTGGCGTGAGCTGCGCGCTGGCGGAACTGCACGGCGAGCTGCCGCAGGCGGCGGATTATCGTGCGGCACCGCTCTGTTCCGGCGACCCGGACGAGCTGTTTGCGAAGCTTTCGCTGATGCCTGGCGAGAAAGTCGCGAAGGTCAAAGTCGGCTTGTATGAAGCGGTGCGTGACGGCATGGTGGTGAATCTGCTGCTGGAGGCGATCCCCGATCTGACTTTACGTCTCGACGCCAATCGCGCCTGGACGCCGCTAAAAGCCCGGCAGTTCGCCAAATACGTCGATCCGCAATATCGTGAGCGTATCGCCTTCCTTGAAGAACCCTGCAAAACTCGCGACGACTCGCGCGCTTTTGCGCAAGAGACAGGCATCGCTATCGCCTGGGACGAGAGCCTGCGCGAGGCGGACTTTGCGTTTGCCGCCGAGCCGGGTTTACGGGCCGTGGTTATCAAACCAACGTTGACCGGAAGCCTGCAAAAAGTGCAGCAGCAGGTGGCTGAGGCTCATGAGTTGGGGCTGACGGCGGTCATCAGTTCGTCCATTGAGTCGAGTCTTGGCCTGACGCAGCTGGCGCGGATAGCCGCCTGGCTGACGCCGGATACCATTCCCGGTCTCGATACCCTGAGTCTGATGCGCGGTCAGCTGGTGCGCCGCTGGCCGGAAAGCGACCTGCCGTGCCTGACCGTGGATGAGCTGGAGCCGCTGCTGTGATATTTAACGACTGGCCCTGGCGCTGCTGGCGAGAGCTGCGGGGGGAGGTGCAGGCGCTGCGTCTGAACGAGCAGAGTCTGAGCTGGCGAGAACTTTGCGCGCAAATTGATGCGCTGGCGGCAGGGTTTTACGCCCAGGGCGTCAGCGAAGGCGATGGCGTTGTGTTGCGGAGCTATAACCAGCCTGATGCGTTGCTGGCATGGCTGGCGCTCCTGCAATGTGGCGCGCGCGTCCTGCCGCTGAACCCGCAGCTGCCTGCTCCCCTGTTAGCAGAGCTGCTGCCGTCGCTGGGTCTGAGTCATGCGCTGATGCTGAACGGCGACGAGCTGCCGCTAAAGCTTAATCGATTGGCTTTGCAGCCAGGGGCCGGCGAGCATGCGGTTGCCTGGCAAGGAGAACGTATCGCGTCCATGACCTTAACTTCAGGGTCGACGGGGCTACCGAAAGCGGCGGTCCACGCGTTTCGCGCGCATCTTGCCAGCGCCCGGGGCGTGCTGGCGATGATCCCCTTTACATCGCAGGATGACTGGCTGCTGTCGCTGCCGCTGTTTCATGTTTCCGGTCAGGGCATTCTCTGGCGCTGGCTGCATGCGGGCGCTGTCCTGACGGTGCGCGACAAACGGCCGCTGGAGCAGGCATTGCGGGGTTGTACTCACGCCTCTCTGGTGCCGACTCAGCTCTGGCGTTTACTTAACGGTGATGCCGATGTGTCGTTAAAAGCGGTGCTGCTGGGCGGCGCGGCGATCCCGGTGGCGCTGACCGAGCAGGCGAAGGCGCGTGGTATCCGCTGCTGGTGCGGTTATGGACTGACCGAGTTTGCTTCTACGGTGTGCGCCAAAGAGGCCGATGGCCTGGCGGACGTCGGGCAGCCACTGCCGGGACGCGAACTGCGGATTGTCGACGGTGAGGTCTGGTTGCGGGCCGACAGTATGGCTGAGGGCTACTGGCGCGATGGGCAAAAAGTTCCACTGGTTAATGAGCACGGTTGGTTTGCTACCCGCGATCGCGGCAGGTTTGATAACGGTAAGCTGACTATCCTCGGGCGGATGGATAATCTCTTTTTCAGCGGCGGGGAGGGCATTCAACCGGAAGAGGTGGAGCGGGTAATTGGCGCTCATCCGCAGATTCAGCAGGTTTTTATTGTGCCGCTGGATGATGCCGAATTTGGCCAGCGGCCGGTGGCGGTGGTGGAGTGTAGCGAGCATTGCGACCTGTCTGCTCTGGCACTCTGGTGCGCCGATAAGCTGGCACGATTTCAGCAACCGGTGCGCTGGCTGCTGCTGCCTGAAACGCTGAAAACCGGCGGTATTAAAATTTCCCGCCGGGCGCTACGTGCTTGGGTAAATCAGCAGGCTATTCCATAGCTCAGGAACGCTGGACGCCGAGTAGCTGCTTTGTATGCCAACGGCCCAGTAGCAAAACGGTAGTCAATGCGCCAAGCAGGGCGCAGAACATATCAGACTGGGTATCCCAGGGATCGCCCTGGGTGCCGAGAAACTCATCCGCGCCTTGCCCCAGCGCCAGCGCTGCCCACCATTCAATCAGCTCATAGACGGCGCTGATCGCCAGCGCAATACAGCAGACCACGAAGGCGAGCATTTTGCGTCCGTGAACGTAGCCGCCGCGCAGCAAAATCTCCCGCGCCGCCAGCGCCGGTACCAGCCCCTGGAAAAAGTGTCCCAGCTTGTCGTAAGGATTGCGGCTCAAATCAAGCCAGGCCTGAACATCAAAGCCGATGGGGACTTTGGCGTAGGTGTACATTCCGCCAACCATTAAAATAATGGCGTGGAAGAAAATCAGCACGTACAGCAGCGGCGTTAGCGGATAGCGTGAGTGCGTTGCCAGCAGCAAAGGAACGAGGATGATAACCGGCGTAACTTCCATCAGCCAGGTGAGCTTATCTCCCGCGCTGATGCCGGTATAAACAAGGATAAGTAGAAGCGCCAGGGCCGCGAATTTGATTAACGAGCCGGAAACCGTGGTGGTCATAATATATCGCCAGAAGTTTAAAGACGTTACTATCAGATGGATACCGGGAAAATACAATGACGATGCACGCTGTTTCCCGGAGGCGATGCTGTGCATCTGTCCGGGCTACCAGATCGCAGACGGCACGGGACCCGTAGCCCGGTCAGCGCAGTACCACCGGGAAGATAGCGGATGCTGCAATGAAGAACCTGGGGGCGCATGCTGTCAGCTCCCCGGAAGATCGCCTTTCGTCATCAACTGGCGCTTGCGCCAGTACTTCACCAGCGGCGGAACCACGATAACCAGAACCGCCAGCAGCAGGAGCGTTTTAGTCACACCGCTTTGCCACAGAATCGCCATGTTGCCGTTGCTAATCGACAGCGCACGGCGCAGATTCTGCTCCAGCATCTCGCCCAGTACGAAGCCTAAGATCAGCGGCGACATCGGGAAGTGCATTTTGCGCAGGATGTAGCCGAGTACGCCTAGTCCAACCATCAGCAGCAGGTCGAAAGTGGTGCTGTGCACGGCGTAGACGCCAACCGCAGATACGGCGGCGATTGCCGGGACCAGAAACCACAGCGGAATGGTGAGCATGCGGGTGAACAGGCCGATTAGCGGAATGTTCATGATTAGCAACATTACGTTGGCGATCAGCAGCGCGGCGATCAGGCCCCAAACAATATCCGGCTGTTCGGTAAACATTGCTGGACCGGGAGTGATGTTGTACAGGGTCAGCGCGCCCATCATCACCGCAGTGGTCCCGGAGCCGGGCACGCCGAGTGTGAGCATCGGAATAAACGAACCGCAGGCGGAGGCGTTATTCGCCGCTTCCGGCGCCGCCACCCCGCGAATATCGCCTTTACCAAAGGTGTCGCTATTACCACTGAGCTTTTTCTCAGTCATATAGGTGATGGCGCTGGCAATGGTCGCTCCGGCGCCCGGCAGGATGCCGACAAAAAAACCGACCACCGATGAGCGCAGCGTTGCCCCCACACACTGACCCGCTTCTTTGGCGCTAAACAGCATGCGTCCGGTTTTCCGGACCAGTTTCTGCCCGCCGCTGGTGCTCTCCAGCATCAGCAAAATTTCTGAGACTGAAAAGAGCCCAATCACTACCACGATAAACTGCACGCCATCGGAAAGATGAACGCTGTCAAAGGTGAATCGATAGACGCCAGTGTTGGCATCAACGCCCACCGTCGCCAGCCCTAAACCGATTAACGCGGCGAGGAACGACTTCAGCGGATTCTGCGCCATCATGCTGCCGAGGCAGGCGATGGCAAAAACCATCAGCGCGAAATATTCAGCCGGGCCGAACGCCAGCGACCACTGGGCCAACAGTGGGGCGAACAAAATCATACCGATGATAGCAATCATTGATCCGACAAAGGAGCTAACGGCAGAGATAGATAGCGCCACGCCGCCGCGCCCCTGCTGCGCCATGGGATAACCGTCGATGGCGGTCATAATGGCGGCGGCATCGCCGGGCACGTTAAGCAGAATCGATGAAATGCGTCCGCCATATTCACAGCCAATATAGACCGTCGCTAGCAGAATAAGCGCCGACTCCGCAGGCAGGTGCAGGGCAAAAGCCAGCGGCAGTAAAATCGCTACGCCGTTAATTGGCCCCAGGCCCGGCAGCAGGCCGACAATGGTGCCCACAAAGCAGCCGATCAGCGCAATCATCAGGTTGCCTGGCGTCATGGCGACGGCAAAGCCCTGCGACAGATAAATCCAGATATCCATAAATTTCTCCGTTAACTCAACCAGACGCCGAGCGGCAGGGTGACATCAAGCAGGGCGTCAAAGACGTACCACAGCGCGATGCCCATGATGATGCCAGCAACGCCAGCCGCGGGTAAGGTCGCGCCAAACAGCAGGCCGAAAACGGCGGTCAGCAGCGCGGTTGACAAGGGAAAACCCAGCCACTCAAAGCCCCACGCATACACCACCAGTGCCACCACCATCGTCAGTAAACGTTGTAAAACCAGACACCCCGGCCATGTGATGACATCGGGCCGACGCAGGAGCAGCAGCACAGAGCACAGCAGCATCAGGCCGATAATACCCACCGGAAAAGGGCGGGGGCCGACGGGTTCATAGGCGTACTCGCTGTGGATTTGCCAGGCGATAAACATTCCACCCACGCAGAGCAGCAGCCATACTCCGGCAAAAATACGATCGCTCATTGCAACCTCCGTTAATTATTTGGCCAGGCCAAAGGCTTTCGCCTGCTGGCGATAGTCTTCCACCTGCTTTTTGACGTACGCGTCGAGCTCTTTGCCATTCACGTTGAACTCAAACAGGCCCCGGAGTTCGCGCTGCTTTTTAAACGCATCGGTCTGCTGCAATTTGCTGAACTCCTCCACCCACCACTGATAGTCGGCATCGCTGACTTTTGGACCAACAAAGAAGCCGCGAATAATCGGCCAGACCAGATCGTAACCTTGCTCTTTGGCGGTGGGTACGTTGGCGAGAGCGCCTGGCAATCTTTCGCTGGAGAAGACCGCCAGCACGCGAATTTTATTGCCCTGGAGATAAGGCACCATTTCGCTCAGATCGCCGGAGACCGCCTGCACATGATTGCCGAGCAGCGCGGTGACCGGCTCGCCGCCGCCTTCAAACGCCACGTAGCGCATGTTATGCGGGTCGACGTTGGCTTTTTGCGCCAGCAGCGCCGCTTTCATCCAGTCCTGGCTGCCGATGGACGCGCCAGCACCGATGACAATGCTGGCGGGATTTTTTTCCATCGCCGCCATAAACGATGCCAGGTCTTTCCACGGGGAGTCAGTGCGCACGGCGATCATGCCGTAATCAGTGCCGACGCTGGCCAGCCAGCGGACATCATCGACGCCATAGCGGCCAAACTTTCCCTGCGACAGGTTGAGCAGCGAGCCGCCGGAGAAGGCGACTACGGTGCCGGGTTCACCGGGGCGCTGGGCAACAATGGCGTTATAGGCCACCGCGCCTACGCCACCGGGCATGTAGGTGACGCGCATCGGTTTTTTGATAGCGCCGGTCTCCATCAGGCTGACCTGAAGCAGCTTGCAGGTCAGATCGAAGCCGCCGCCGGGTTTGGCGGGCGCGATACATTCGGTGCGGGAAGGCGCTTCGGCGGCGTAAGCAGAGACGGTACAAAGGCATAAAGCGAAGGCACTCAGATGGCGAAGGAACGAGATGTTCATAGGCTTCCTCGATAGGGTACAGGGAACGTTTTTTCTGATTATGTGAACCGACATGTGGTAGTTCGGTTGCGTGATTGTTAAAACAGTTACCTTTCATTTCCCTTTCAATGCGGCAGCAACTTTACAGGATGTGATATGCGTCTCTTATTGGCTGAAGATAACCGTGAGCTGGCTCACTGGCTGGAGAAAGCGCTGGTGCAGAGCGGTTTTGCCGTAGACTGCGTACTTGACGGACGAGCCGCTGACCATCTGTTGCAAAGCGAAAAATATGCGCTGGCGGTGCTGGATATTGGTATGCCGGGGTTCGATGGGCTGGAAGTGGTGCAGCGTCTGCGAAAACGTGGACAGACGCTTCCCGTTTTGCTGCTGACCGCCCGCAGCGCGGTGGCGGATCGGGTGAAAGGACTGAACGTGGGGGCCGATGACTATTTGCCGAAACCTTTTGAGCTTGAAGAGCTGGATGCCAGGCTGCGGGCGCTGCTGCGGCGTAGCGAGGGGCAAGTGCACGAGATCCAGCAGATCGGCGAACTGGAATATCGTGATGAAGGCTATTTTTTGCTGCGTGGGCAGATGCTGTCGCTGACCCCGCGTGAACTGGCTTTGCTGACGGTGCTGATGTTTCGCCGCACGCGCCCGGTATCACGCCAGCAGCTTTTCGAGCAGGTTTTCAGCCTGAGCGACGACGTTAGCCCGGAAAGTATCGAGTTGTATATTCATCGTTTACGGAAAAAGCTTCAGGAGAGCAACGTACGGATCACGACGCTGCGTGGTCTGGGTTACGTACTGGAGCTTGCTGATGAGGTGGGGTAAACCGCAGTCGCTTTTTGCTCAACTGCTGCTGTTTCTCGGCCTGCCGCTGGTTTTACTGTGGGGGCTATCAGCATTCAATAGCTACGTCAGCGCCCTGCAGGCGGCGACTCAGGCTTACGATCGTACGCTGCTTTCATCTGCCCGTACCGTGGCGGAACGTCTGGTGGTGCGCGGCGGTAAGCTGGAGGTGAATGTGCCCTGGGTGGTGCTGGATAGCTTCGAGCTGAACATGAACGATCGCCTGTACTATAAGGTTCTCGATCCTGAGAAGCGGGTGATTTCCGGTTTTGACGACCTGCCGCCGATGCCGCCATCGACCTCTCGCACCGATCTCTATCCAGCGCTGGCGTGGTTTTATCATACCGAGTATCGCGGGCAGGCCATTCGCGTAGCGCGTCTGCTGCAGCCGGTTAACGAGGCAGGAATTGTCGGGATGGCGGAAATTTATATCGCCGAAACGCTGCAATCACGGCGCTGGCTGGCAGGGCAATTGCTCTTTTCATCGTGGATATCGCAGGGGTTATTAGTCCTGTTGACGCTGGTGCTCACCGGCTGGCTGCTGCGCCGCGTACTGCGGCCGATGCGTCAGCTTTCGGCGTTGATGGTACGGCGTGAACCCGGCCTGCTGAAGCCGCTACCGGAGCTATTGCCCTGGTCGGAAACCCGGCTACTGATCGTCGCCTTTAACCGCTATATCGATCGGCTGCGGGTGATGGTTTCCCGCCAGGAGCGCTTTAGCGCCGATGCCTCTCACCAGCTCAAAACTCCGTTGGCAGTGCTGAAAACTCAGGCGTCGGTGGCGCTGGCGAGCAGCGATCCCCGACTGTGGCGAGAGAGCCTGGAAGCGATGAGCGGCACACTTGATAGTACGATTTTGCTCACCGAGCGCTTGCTGCAGTTGGCGACCATCAAACGGAAGGAACAGGGGGAACACGCCTTCCCACCAGTTGATCTTCAGGAGATCGTACATAATAGCTGCTTTTCCCGTCTTCAACAGGCGCGAAGCAAAGCTATCGATCTCGGTTATGAGGGTGAGCCATCAGCGGTATCGATCGCCGGGGATAGCGTGCTATTGAGCGAACTGTGCGCAAATCTGCTGGATAACGCGATCCGCTACACGCCTCCGGGAGGGATAGTCACGCTAAGCCTGCATTACGATGGGAACGCGGTGCTGCTGGACGTTGAGGATAGCGGGCCGGGGATTGAGGATACGCAGATTCAGCAGGCGCTGATGCCGTTTCATCGCCTGGAAAACGTCGGTGATAACCCCGGCGTGGGGCTTGGACTCGCGCTGGTCAGCGATATTGCGCGCCTGCACCGCAGCCATCCGCAGCTGCTGCGCAGCGAAACGTTGGGCGGGCTGAAGGTCAGGCTGCGCTTTTTGATCGCTCGTTCAGAGTAAGCCTTTCAGACTCAGCGTTTTACGAGTCGCTACGTTCAAATCATAATGGGAAAGATCTTCCGGTTTCACCCACGCGTAATCCTGAAACTCTTCGTTGATCGTCACTTCACGATTGGCGCTAACGCAATCGAAAATCAGGTAGATCATATAAATTTCTTCCTGGCGGCCATCGGCATAGGTTTTCACCCGCACGTCGTCGCTAAAGGTCCATGGCGTAATGCTGGTTAACTGAAGCTTATCGCCTAATTCTTCACGAATTTCCCGTCGCAGCGCCTCTTCGATACGTTCGCCAGGCTCCACGCCGCCGCCGGAGAGCGCCCACTGGCCGGGAAACACGCCGCGATCGTCGGCCATTTTGCACAGCAGGTAGTGGCCTTCATGTTGTATAAGCGGGCAGACGATAGTCCTTTGACGCATGGTTTTTCCTTAATGATGACGTGGGTAAACATTGAGATAGCCCAGTTTGCGAGTCGACTCGGCAAACAGCAAGTACCAGATGCGTTATGTCATTGCCGTGATGCAGCGCCATCTGGATAAGAGGTATCGCCCGTTGCTGACAAAGCGCACCTTTCTGGAACCGCCCGGTGGCGGCTAGCGCCTTACCGGGCCTACGGAAAATGCATAACCGGATGATATTATAGTCTTTGTAGGCCGTGCAAGGCGCTAGCCGCCGCTCGGCAGAAATGTTAGCGCAATGGCTAAAACGGGGTCTTATCAGTTCCGGCAGCGGAATATGATGGAAATTTCAGAGCAGCTTCATACCAGATTCATGCCAGAGAAAACGGCAGCCTTAGCAACTGCCGTGAAGGTTTATTTAGCCTCTTTTAACGCTTTCAGGGCTGCGGCAACGCCCGTGCCGTAGTCGGGGTGTACTTCGCTGAATAACCCAATTTGCCGCTGCTGAATAAACTCAGGGACATCCCGCATATCACCGGCTATTCGCTGGAACATGCGCTGATGCTCCTCTTCGCTTAATAGCTCAAACAGTTTGCGCGGCTGGCTAAAGTAGTTGCCATCTTCCCGATGATCCCAGTGGGCTGCCGCGCCTTCAAGGCTTAACGGCGGCTCGCTAAAGTCCGGCTGCTCCTGAAAGACGCCAAAGCTGTTGGGTTCGTAGGTTGCGCCGTTGCCGCTGTTGCCATCTACGCGCATCGCACCGTCACGGTGATAGTTATGGAACGGGCAGCGCGGAGCGTTTACCGGGATCTGATGATGATTAACCCCTAAACGATAACGCTGAGTGTCGCCATAGGAGAACAGCCGCCCCTGTAGCATGCGGTCAGGAGAGAAGCTTACCCCAGGCACTACGTTTGCCGGATTCATCGCCACCTGCTCAACTTCCGCGAAGTAGTTATCCGGATTACGGTTTAGCTCCAGCACGCCAACTTCAATCAGCGGATAATCGCTATGCGGCCAGATTTTGGTCAGGTCAAATGGGTTGTAAGGGACCTGACTGGCCTCTGCTTCCGGCATTATCTGCACGTAGAAGGTCCAGCGCGGAAAATCGCCTTTTTCAATTGACTCATAGAGATCGCGCTGCGAGCTTTCACGGTCTTCAGCCACCAGTCGTTTCGCCTCATCATCCATCAGGTTGGCGATCCCCTGCTGGGATTTGAAGTGGAATTTTACCCAAAAGCGCTCGTTGTCGGCATTGATAAAGCTGAACGCATGGCTGCCAAAACCGTGCATATGGCGATAAGAGCGCGGGATACCGCGGTCGCTGAAATCAATCGTCAACTGATGCAGCGTTTCCGGCAGCAGGGAGAAAAAGTCCCATTTATATGTTGGATTGCGCAAATTAGTGCGCGGATCGCGCTTTACAACGTGGTTAAGGTCGGGAAATTTCAGCGGGTCGCGAAGGTAGAAAATCGGCGTATTGTTGCCCACCAGATCCCAGTTGCCCTCTTCGGTGTAGAACTTAATAGAGAAGCCGCGAATATCGCGCTCGGCGTCAGCCGCGCCGCGCTCGCCGGCGACGGTCGAGAAGCGCAGGAACAGGTCGGTAGTTTTGCCAATTTCAGAGAAGAGTTTTGCTCGCGTATAGCGGGTAATATCCTGGGTGACGGTTAGTTTGCCGTAAGCGCCGGAACCTTTAGCATGCATTCGGCGCTCCGGGATAACTTCCCGGTCGAAGTGGGCGAGTTTTTCAAGAAACCAGACATCCTGCAGCAGCATGGGGCCACGAGGGCCTGCGGTAACAACGTTATTATTATCGACAACCGGTGCGCCGGAGCCGGTAGTTAATCCTTTCTTGCTCATCTTTATCTCCTGACAAAGTTTTATGTAACTTATTCATTTCCCTGAAGGGCTAAAATAAGCTGAGCGCTATTTGTAGAATAAATAGCCAGCGCGGGCAATCTGGCTCTGGCTATCGATTTGATATCCGCGGCCGTTGGCAAATATCCGGTAGCAACTGGTTACAATCACAATGGTAAAGGTCGCTTTAGCGCATTGATTCCTTTGCATTCGGCAGTACAATTTCGCGGTTTTTCGGGAATTCCTTATTCTTATTGTCTGGATAGATAAAAATGAAAAAAAGCATATTTGTGGCTTTCGCCGGCATGATGTTCGTCTCAACGGCGGCAAATGCGATAAGCGTTAGCGGGCAGGCCGGTGAGCACTACACTAACCTGGGGGTTGGTTTTGGTACGGAATCGACTGGCCTGGCAGTGACCGGCAACTGGCTGCACAACGATGATGATGGCGATGCTGCGGGTCTGGGACTGGGTCTGAACATTCCTCTGGGTCCATTCCTCGCAACCGTTGGCGGAAAGGGCGTTTATACTAACCCGAAGGCCGGTGATGAAGGTTACGCGGCGGCGGTTGGCGGTGGTCTGCAGTGGAAAATTGGCGACAGCTTCCGCCTGTTTGGCGAATATTATTACTCCCCGGATTCACTCTCCAGCGGTATCGACAGCTATCAGGAAGCCAATGCCGGCGCGCGCTTTACCATTATGCGTCCTCTGAGCATCGAAGCCGGTTATCGTTACCTTAACCTTGCAGGTAAAGAAGGTAACCGCGATAACACCGTAGCCGATGGCCCGTACGTCGGCGTTAACGCCAGCTTCTAATCTCTCCGGCGCGGTATTCTGCCGCGCCTGTTTTTCGCCAGCCACTTTGCGATATAGTATCCCGACTTATCAGGCTGGAGTTCACAATGTTAAACGTGGAAATGCTGTCCACCGGCGACGAAGTGCTGCATGGGCAAATCGTTGACACCAATGCCGCGTGGCTGGCGGATTTCTTTTTTAATCAAGGATTACCCTTAAAGCGTCGTAACACCGTGGGTGATGATCTTGACGCCCTGGTGGCAATTTTACGCGAGCGCAGCGAACATGCCGACGTGCTGATTGTTAACGGTGGCCTGGGGCCGACCAGCGACGATTTAAGTGCGCTGGCTGCCGCCACGGCTAAAGGCGAAGGGTTGATTTTGCATGAAGAGTGGCTGGAAGCGATGACCCGTTTCTTCGCCGAGCGTGGAAGACCGATGGCCGCCAGCAACCGCAAGCAGGCGGAAATTCCGCAAAGCGCTGAGATGATCAATAACCCGGTCGGAACCGCCTGCGGTTTCGCCGTGCAGCTTAATCGCTGCCTGATGTTTTTCACTCCTGGCGTGCCTTCTGAATTTAAGGTGATGATCGAGCAGGAAATTTTACCGCGCCTGCGCGAACGTTTTCCGCTGCCTGCTGCGCCGCTGTGCTTGCGTTTGACCACCTTTGGTCGCTCGGAAAGCGAGCTGGCGCAGAGCCTCGACCATCTGCAGCTACCGCCGGGCGTGGTGATGGGCTATCGTTCCTCAATGCCGATTATCGAACTGAAGCTGACCGGGCCTGCTGAACAGCGCGAAGCGATGCTGGCGCTGTGGCCGGAAGTGCAGAAAGTGGCGGGTGAAAGCGTGATTTTCGAGGGTACTGAAGGCCTGCCCGCGCAGATTGCCCGTCGCCTGCAGGAACGTCAGCTCAGCCTGACGTTGAGCGAGCAGTTTACCGGCGGTCTGCTGGCACTGCAGCTTTCACGCGTCAATGCGCCGCTGCTGGCCAGCGAAGTGATCCCGGCCCAGGAAGAGACCCTGGCGCAGTCTGCGCGCTGGGCGGCGGAGCGTCGCGAAAAACACTTTGCCGGTCTGGCGCTGGCGGTCAGCGGTCAGGAAAGCGATCACCTGAACTTTGCGCTATCTACGCCGGATGGTACACACGCGCTGCGGGTAAAATTCAGTACTAACCGCCACAGCGTACAGGTGCGCCAGGAAGTCTGTGCAATGATGGCCCTGAATATGCTGCGTCGTTGGCTAAACGGCCAGCCGGTGGCTGGTGAGCACGGCTGGATCAACGTCGTCGAATCCCTTTCAGTTTAAGTCGTCCCTGGCGTCGGGATCCTCTCCCGGCGCTGTATTTAGTCCAACCCGCTGTACTTACTTTTAAATATTCTGTGCGTCATCTCGCACTTTTCCCCCTCTGCATGTCCACCTTGCTGGAATAACGTCGTCATTTGAAGTTGCTCACAATTTTCAGCGCCCACAACCGCAACACTGATTCCAGTATTCAGGATTGGAGTCCAGTATGTTGGAATCAAGTAAAGTCCCGGCGCTAACCCGCGCCATTGATATTCTTAATTTGATCGCTCGCATCGGCCCCTGCAGCGCGGCGACCATTATTGACGAACTGGGTATTCCGAAAAGCACCGCCTACCTGCTGTTGGGGGAGTTAAAAAAACAGCGCTTCCTCAGCATGGATAACCAGGACAACTACTGCCTGTGGACCAAATTGGTTGAACTGGCCGGCCATGCGCTGAGCAAAATGGACCTGCGCGAACTGGCGCGCCCGCGCCTGACGCAACTGATGGATCAGTGCGGACTGCTCTGCCACCTGGGTATCATCGATAACGGCAATGCCTATTACATTCTGAAGGTCGAATCTCCGGCCACCATCAGCGTGCGTTCACATGAAGGCAAGAGCTTATCGCTTTATCGTTCCGGTATCGGTAAATGCCTGCTGGCCTGGCAGCCTGAGCGGGTTCAGGAGGCGATTATCAGCGAACTGCGCTGGGAGCGGGCCACGCCGACCACCATCATCAATGCTCAGCAGCTTCACGATGAGCTAAGACGCATTCGTGCCAGAGGCTGGAGCTTCGATAACGGCGAAGATTATCCCGACGTTCGCTGCGTCGCCGCACCGGTATTTAACGCCAATAACGAGCTGACCGCTGCTATCTCAGTAGTGGGCACGCGCCTGCAAATCAATGAAGACAATCGTGATTACCTCGCCGGTAAGGCGATTGCCTGCGCTAAAGATATTTCACGTCTGTTGGGGTGGAAGAGCCCCTTTGAACAACAAGCCTCATAGCAAGGAGAAGAATCATGACCCTACCGAAAATTAAACACGTTCGCGCCTGGTTTATCGGCGGCGCTACCGCAGAGAAAGGCGCTGGCGGCGGCGATTATCACGACCAGGGAGCCAACCACTGGATTGACGATCACATCGCCACGCCGATGAGCAAGTACAAACAATATGAGCAGTCTCGCCAGTCGTTTGGTATCAACGTTCTGGGCACGCTGATTGTCGAAGTTGAAGCGGAAAACGGGCAGACCGGGTTTGCGGTGTCAACGGCGGGCGAAATGGGCTGCTTTATCGTTGAAAAACACCTGAATCGCTTTATCGAAGGTAAGTGCGTCAGCGATATCAAACTGATCCATGACCAGATGCTCAACGCGACCATGTACTACTCTGGTTCCGGCGGCCTGGTGATGAACACTATCTCCTGTATCGATCTGGCGCTGTGGGATCTGTTCGGTAAAGTGGTTGGCCTGCCGGTGTATAAACTGCTGGGCGGCGCGGTGCGCGATGAAATTCAGTTCTATGCCACCGGCGCGCGTCCGGACCTGGCGAAAGAGATGGGCTTTATTGGCGGCAAAATGCCAACCCACTGGGGGCCGCACGATGGCGATGCGGGGATCCGCAAAGATGCGGCGATGGTCGCTGACATGCGCGAAAAATGCGGTCCGGATTTCTGGCTGATGCTGGACTGCTGGATGAGCCAGGACGTTAACTACGCCACTAAGCTGGCTCACGCCTGCGCGCCTCACAACCTTAAGTGGATCGAAGAGTGTCTGCCGCCGCAGCAGTACGAAGGTTATCGCGAACTCAAACGCAACGCGCCAGCCGGGATGATGGTCACCAGCGGCGAGCACCATGGCACGTTGCAATCATTCCGTACCCTGTCGGAAACCGGCATCGATATTATGCAGCCTGACGTGGGCTGGTGCGGCGGTTTGACCACGCTGGTAGAGATTGCCGCCATTGCTAAAGCGCGCGGTCAGCTGGTGGTCCCGCACGGATCATCGGTCTATTCGCACCACGCGGTCATTACCTTTACCAACACACCGTTCAGCGAATTCCTGATGACCAGCCCGGACTGCTCAACAATGCGTCCGCAGTTTGACCCGATTCTGGTCGGCGAACCGGTGCCGCAAAACGGGCGCATTCATAAAACCGTTCTGGACAAACCGGGCTTCGGCGTTGAGCTGAACCGCGACTGCAACCTGAAACGTCCTTATAGCCACTGATCCCGTCGTGCCGCACAGCGCTGATGTGCGGCCCATTTTTTGAGGATATTACGATGAGCAACACCTTGCTTGAGAGCGTGGTGAAGAAAAACCGCGCCCGTTTGATCCCCTTTATGCTGGCGCTGTACGTACTGGCATTTCTTGACCGCTCGAATATTGGCTTTGCCAAAGAGACCTACCAACTGGATACCGGGCTAAGTAATGAAGCCTATGCGCTGGGGGCGGGGATTTTCTTTGTGGTCTACGCCTTTCTCGGGGTACCCGCCAACCTGCTGATGCGCAAATTCGGCGCGAGAAAATGGATTGGCTGCACCACGCTGCTGTGGGGCGTTCTGTCTGCAGCGATGGCGTGGGCAGATACGGAAGCGAAATTTCTACTGGTGCGCACCTTGCTTGGCGCCGCCGAAGCGGGCTTTTTCCCTGGCATGATCTACCTGACCTCCCAGTGGTTCCCACAGCAAAACCGTGCCAGCATTATGGGGCTGTTTTATATGGGAGCGCCGTTGGCATTAACGCTCGGTTCGCCTTTATCCGGCGCGCTGCTGGAAATGCATGGATTTATGGGGCATCCCGGCTGGTTCTGGATGTTTATCATTGAAGGGCTGCTTGCCGTCGGCGCGGGATTCTTCACCTTCTTCTGGCTCGACGATACGCCGCAAAATGCGCGTTTCCTGACGTCCGCCGAGAAACAGGCGTTAATCAGCGAGCTGGCCAGCGAAGAGCAGAAAAAGGTCACTTCACGGTTGTCCGATGCTTTGCGCAACGGCCGCGTCTGGCAACTGGCGATTATCTATCTGACCATTCAGGTCGCGGTTTACGGCCTGATTTTCTTCCTGCCGACCCAGGTCGCCGCGCTGCTGGGCACCAAAGTGGGGTTTGTCGCTTCCGTTGTGACCGCGATTCCGTGGGTTGCGGCGCTGTTCGGTACCTGGCTGATTCCCCGCTACTCCGACCGCACCGGCGAGCGGCGTAATATCGCGGCATTCACCCTGCTGGCGGCGGCAATTGGCATTGCGGTCTCCGGGCTGGTTTCACCGGTGCTGGCGATCATCGCGCTGTGCGTGGCCGCCGTTGGCGTTATTGCCGTACAGCCGGTTTTCTGGACCATGCCGACCCAGCTGTTGTCCGGTACGGCGCTGGCGGCTGGCATTGGTTTCGTCAACTTGTTCGGTGCTATCGGCGGTTTTCTGGCCCCCATTATTCGCGTTCGGGCCGAAACGATTTTTGCCAGTAATTCCGCCGGATTATTGACGCTCGCCTGCGTGGCGATTGTCGGAGTTGTTATTATTTTTTCACTGCGCGTTAATCGCACGGTGCCGCAGGCTGGCAGCGTACAGCATTAATTTAAGGGAGAACTATGAACGCAATTTTATCGAACCCATTTAAAGCGGGATTATCGAAAGGGGAAGCGCAAATTGGCCTGTGGCTGAGCTCAACCTCTTCTTATATGGCTGAGATTGCCGCTACCTCAGGCTACGACTGGCTGCTGATTGATGGCGAACACGCGCCCAATACTGTCCAGGATCTTTATCACCAGCTGCAGGCTATTGCCCCCTACGCCAGCCATCCGGTGATTCGCCCGGTGGAGGGCAATCGCAGCCTGATTAAACAGGTGCTGGATATTGGCGCCAGAACGTTGCTGATCCCGATGGTCGATACCGCCGAACAGGCGCGGGAAATTGTCTCGGCGACCCGTTATCCGCCGGTAGGCACCCGGGGCGTCGGAGCCGGGGTTGCCCGCGCCGCGCGCTGGGGACGGGTGGAGAACTATATGGCGAAGGCCAACGATGAGCTGTGCCTGTTGATTCAGATGGAAAGTAAAACGGCCCTCGATAATCTGGATGAGATCCTCGAAGTGGAAGGTATTGACGGCGTCTTTATCGGCCCCGCTGATTTATCGGCCTCGCTGGGATACCCCGATAATGCCGGGCATCCTGAAGTGCAGCGGATTATTGAACAGAGCATTCGGCGCATTCGCGCAGCCGGAAAAGCCGCCGGATTCCTGGCCGTCGACCCGGAGATGGCGCATAAAACGCTGGAGTGGGGGGCGAACTTTGTTGCCGTGGGCGTTGATACCAATCTCTATACCAGCGCGCTGGATAAACGGCTGGCGATGTTCAAACCGGTAGTCGAACAGGCGGAGGGGAAGGGGAGCTATTAGTCTCCCCTTTGCAGGCGCTGGTTTCAGGCCAGCGCCTGCGCCAGCAGGGAAATGGGATGTTCACAGCGTTTACTGGTGGACATCTCAATCTGCCATTTGCAGGTTTCGCAATCGGTCACCACTATGTCCGCGCCGCTCTCCTCAATTTGCCGAAATAGCGGCGCGCCAATTGCCTGCGATGAGTCGTAGTTCTCCGACTTAAACCCGTAGGTTCCGGCAATACCGCAGCACTGAGAGTCGAGTACCTCAAGCTGCAACCCAGGGATGAGCCGCAATAGCTCAAGGGTATACAGCGACCAGCCCATTTTCTCCATATGACAAGGCGTGTGATAGACCACCTTCAACGGCAGCGGTTTTAGCGTCAGCGTCCGTCCGGTATCCAGTTGACGCCACAGCCAGCGGGTCGCCAGCTCTATCCGATCGCGAATGTCGTGGTTATCGATATCGAGCACGTGCGGATACTCATCGCGCAGGGTAAAGGTGCAGGTTGATGACGTGGCGATAATCGGCAGGTTGTTTTCCCGTATTGCGCTGACGTTGCTGAGCGCCTGTTTACGCGCTTTAGCAAAAAAACCGTTGGCAATCAGCGGCACCCCGCAGCACTTCTCTTTGCTGAGCAGTTGAACGCCGATTCCCATGGCGTTAAGCACCCGAACAAGATCTTTACCCAGCTGTGGGTGGTTGTAGTTCACATAGCAGCCGTGGAAGAACGCCACCTGCTCGGTGTACTGCGCCTGCCGTACAGCCAACTGACGATAAGCGCGACGGAAGGTGCCAAAGCCATATTTGGGTAGCGCGCGGCGGTGATCGATTTTCAGCGCGGCATCCAGAATCCGGCGCACCGGCATCAGCCCGGTGGCGGCGTTGACCAGCGGAGCAAACGGCGTGGAGAGGGTGCCCATCAGGTCGGTATGGCTGAGGAGAGTATCGCGCAGCCCAGGCTTTTGCCGACCGTATTGAATGCGCGCCCGTTGAATAATATCGCCGATTTTGACGTCGGAAGGGCAGGCGACCTCGCAGCGTTTGCAGTTGATGCAGTATTTTAAGGCTTCATCGTAGAGCGCGCCGTCTTTCAGTCGCAGGCGTTCGCCGTCCGGACCGGCCTGTTTTGGCCCCGGATAGCGCGGGTTGACCCGGCTGACCGGGCAGGCTGTGGTGCAAACGGTGCATTTAATGCAGTGTTCAAAGCGCGTATCGTTCATAACTCACCTCCGGCAAGTTCACCGATGAGATGCGCAACGTGTAACGCCGTCACCGCGCAGACGCCGCCGCCGCATCCCAGCGCGATGGCGTCAAAACCCCCGAGCACAGAACCGATGGCGAACAGATTCTCCAGCGTCTCCCCATGAAGCTGCGGGCGCAGTGCCGTATCCGTTCTCAGGCCGAAACGCTGCCAGGGTTGTGAGGCAAAAAAATCCTGCTGGTACCAGCTTTCGCGCGGCAGCGTCTGCTGCAGGTCGAGGCCAAGAATCGGCTCCCGGACGTCGTTTCGTTCGGCGACCAGGCCATTGCTGAAAAAGCTGCCGCTGGCCAGCACCGTAAAGCGCGGGCGCAGTGGGATATCGCCGTGGTTGCGCGTCCAGACTGCGTTAACAAGGCCATCCTGGTGGCTGATATTGACCACTTCATCACCGTTAAGCCAGGTGCCGCCGCTGCGGACGAACTGCCGCTGTAGCTGGGCGTGTAGGCGCATGCCGGGTACCGATGGCGGCAGAGTAGGCAGCAGGCGTAGCGGGCAGGGCAGATGCTGCTGGAGCCAGTGATATAGCCGCCCGTCGGCGAGTCCGAAGCAGGCGGGCATGATAATTAAATGACGCCCCTGGGCCAGCGGACGCAGCGCCGCGAGCAGCGCGGGCCAGTACGTTTCATCGTCCAGCAGACGAGCGATATTAGCGGCGCGAAATTCGGACGGGCTATCGCGCAAAACATCAAGCACAGGCAAATCGATCTCTTGCGCCTCGGCGTTAACGCCGTGCTGGCGTAGAGACGCGGCGGCAAGATATGGCTGAAAGTCGCCGAATCCGCTGATGCCGACCAGGCAAACGCCGCTGGCGGGTAGCGGCGCGGTGGCTATCTCCTGTGGCGAAAGCCAGGCCGCGCGTAAGGTACCCAGCGGCGTTACGCGCAGATGCGGCTGGCGGGCATCCCCCTGCATGGTGATACCGCAGGCGGCGAACAGCTGCTGGGTTTGAGTGGCATAATCCATGACCCGTTCGACGCCGAGTCTGGCATAAGGATGCTCAGGAAGCTGGCGGGCTAGCTGCACTATACCGTGAGCGACATCGGTGACGGTTTCACCATTCGGTAGCGCCGAGAGTAAATCCAGCGAGGCGGAAGAGAAGTGCAGGGCGCTTTGACCACGGCTGACAATCACGCAGCGCAGGCCGCGCTGGTTTAGCGCCAGGCCGCAGAGTAATCCGGCAAGTCCGCCGCCGATAATCACGCAATCAAACTTCATCCTGGTTCTCCTTTTCTAGCCCGCACAGGCCGAGATAGACCCAGCGGGTAAACTCGCTTTCGCGCAACGCATCTCCCCAGGCGACGGGCTGTACACCTTTCCAGCGTTCATTGAGGAATTCTGACAGCTGAGTGAGAGACTGGGCGGACGTCGTCACGCTGAAGCGCTGGAGCAGTCCGGCGGCGCGACAGGCGCAAAGCTCGCCCTGGCAGGTACCCATGCCGACGCGAGTGCGGCGGCGTAAATCGAGTAGATCTTTCACCGCCAGATTTTCGACCGCGTACTGAACCTCTCCAGCGGTAACCGCCTCGCATTCGCAGACCAGGCTGCGATGCTGACGGCTATCGCCAAGCCAGGCGGGCGTGCGATCGCCGTGGCGATAAATAGCCGAACCGCGCAGCGGCGCAGGTAAGGAGATAATTTTGCGTAGCGTGGTTTCCGCCGGCTCCTGCGAACCGGGCAGCGGCGTATCGGCGGTCGTACAGGAGACGCTATTCCCGAGCTTGCGGCATACCGCATCCGTGGCCCATTCCGCCATCAGGCGATAGGTCATCAGTTTGCCGCCGGTAATGGTGATAAAGCCGTTCAGTCCATCACGCTCGGCATGGTCAAGCAGAACGATGCCGCGGCTGACGCTGCGCCCGCTCGGATCGTCGTCGCTCGCCACTAGCGGGCGCACGCCGGAGTAGGCGCGCAGTACCCGGGTACGACCCAGCACAGGAGCCAGCTTTTCGCCTTCGCGCAGCAGAATATCCACTTCGGCGGCAGTGACCCGGTTGTCGTCAATCTCATCATAAGCGATATGCATCGAGGTGGTGCCAATCAGCGAGATGGTATCGCCGGGTACCAGAATATCGGCATCGGCCGGTTTGCGGCAGCGGTTAATAACCTGCTGATTAATGCGATGGTCGAGGATCAGTAGCGAGCCTTTAGCGGGAAACATGGCAACGCGCAGATCGGCATATTCGGCGATACGCTGCCCCCAGATCCCGGCAGCGTTGACCACCACGTTGGCGCGTAGCGTTTGCGCCTGGCGCTGCGCATGATTGTAAAGTTGTACACCGCAGACGGTATCGCCATTGCGCAGCAGGGCGGTGACTTCGCAGCCGGTGAAGATCGTTGCACCATGCTCGCGGGCATCCAGCATATTGGCGGCGGTCAGGCGGAAGGGGTCGACGGTGCCGTCGGGAACCTGCACTGCGCCGAGCAGCGCCGGGTTAACCGCTGGCTCAATGCGCAGCGCCTCGGCAGGTGTTAAAGGATTAGCATCAATACCGGCCTGCTGGCAGGCGGTCATAAAAGTTTGCTGATATGCCAGGTCATCTTCCGGTAGGGTGATAAAGAGTCCATTCGTCGGCTCAATACAGTGGCGGGCAATACGGCGTAATATGCGGTTTTCGCTAATGCACTCCCGCGCCGATTCGCTGTCGGTTACCGCATAACGTGCGCCGCTATGCAGCAGACCGTGGTTGCGGCCGGTTGCGCCGGTAGCGATATCGTAGCGCTCAACCAACGCGACCTTCAGGCCGCGCAGCGCGCAGTCGCGGGCGATCCCCGCTCCGGTTGCGCCGCCGCCAATAATGATGACCTCAAAGTCTGAGCCGGCAGAGTTCATTCCGTGCCTCCGATGTTCGTTTTACATCATTAAGGCACGCATTTATTTATTTTTGTTTGATATCGAGCATATTCGAACTTAAAGCGAAAGTTTTATTGCCGTTTTGTGCAGCAGATCGGTTTAAATTTTGCCTTCTGCGACCAGTTGATGGAGGCATTCACTGAGTATTTGCAAGGGGCTGCCCGCCACCGGAGGGTGGTTGGCAATGAGTGAAATATGCCGGTAAAAGGCCGGCTCAAGAGCCACGGAACGCAAAGGGTGTTCCAGCGCTTTAAGCGTCAGTTCAGGCAGTAGCGCGATCCCCAGCCCCTGGCGAATAAAACTAATGGCCGTTGCTGGATGATTAAATTCATATTTAATCTCTGGCGTAATATTGTGCTCTTTAAAGAGTGACATAATGCTTAATTCATAACGACCGGTGCTGGTAATCAGAGGTTCGTTAAAAAGATCTTCAAGTTTCACCGAATTCCGTTGTGCAAAAGGGTGATTTTCCGGCACCACTACGGTGAACTTATCTTTGTAGATCGGGAGTGAGTACATACCTGGGGTTGGGGAATGAACAAATCCGATATCAATTTTATCCTGTTGCAAGGAGTCAATGATTTCTGCGCTATTGGCTTCATGAGGAATGATTTTTATTTGTGGATAGTTGCTTTCGAAATAGCGCACAACCTGCGGCAGAATACAGGCGCAAATACTGGGAAAACAGCCAATACGCAGTAACCGTAGCGGAGATTGTTTTTCCTGTTCGGCAATTTCCTTCACCGCATTGACCTCATGCCTCAGGCGCTGCAGGTGGAAAACGATACGTTCCCCTGCTGCTGTTAATGTGATGGTTTTGCGTCGTTCGCGGACCAGGATGACAACGCCTAGCTCCTCTTCCAGCGCCGAAATGGCCTGGCTAACGGCCGATTGAGTCATATACAAGCGCTTTCCTGCCTCGGTAAATCCACCGCATTCCAGGACCATAAGCAGGGCGTTTATCTGTGTGAATGTCATTAGTTTATTCTAATTAAAGTCATTAATACGATTAATTTTACTAATGTATATCATTCGGCTATCATTTTTCTACGGACTTAATCACAAAATAACGTACGCAATCATCTGTGTTGATAATATATCTATGAATAAAATATTCATGATGAATGTGATGCTGCGCGCCGTATAAACTGGGTGCTTATCGATGAAAGAGAGATTATGGACTAAAGATTTTTGGGCAATTACGATCATTAGCTTTATTATATTTTTTGTTTTTTATGTGCAATTGACCTTACTCCCTATTTATATTTCCGACAAATTAAACGCCACCGCCGATAAAGCAGGGTTACTGGTGACATGTTTCCTGGTCGCGGCGATTGTTATTCGACCGTTTGCCGGGCAGTGGGTAGGGAAATATTCGAATAAAACGGTTCTGATGCTTTCTTCTCTGGCCTTTTTGGTCGTGACCGCGATATATCCTCTTTGTCATTCCATTGAAGCATTGTTATTCGTTCGCGTGCTTCATGGTATCACCTTCGGCGTGATAACCACGGTAAAGGGGACGATTTCTGCGCGGTTAATACCGGCCTCCCGACGTGGAGAGGGCATCAGTTTTTTCTCATTGGCCATGGGGCTGGCGATGGTGGTGGGGCCATGGATCGGCCTGAATATGGCGCGGCATAGCGCCTATATTGGAGCTTTCTGGCTGTGTACCGGCGTCTCGCTTGTCAGCATCGTACTTGCCATTATCGTGGCTGTACCACCGGTGATCCTCCACGCTAACGGTGCAAAACCGAAACTGGGTTTTGCTGCTATGTTCGATCGCGCGGCAATGCCGTTTGCTATGGTCACCTTCTTTATGACCTTTGCTTACGCTGGCGTTTCTGCATTTCTCGCCCTGTACGCTCGCGAATTGGATCTGATGGCGGCGGCGAGTAATTTCCTGCTGTGCTATGCGGTGTTCCTGATGATTTGCCGCGCTTTTACCGGCAACGTTTGCGATAGCAAAGGACCGAAGTATGTGGTTTATCCCTGTCTGTTCGCTTTCACTGTCGGCCTGGTGGTATTGGGCTACACCCACGGTAGCGTGACGATGGTGCTATCCGGGGCGCTGATCGGTATTGGCTATGGCTCCGTCACGCCGATATTCCAGACGCAAATCATCAGTTCAGTAGAGCCACACAAGATTGGCGTTGCGAACTCGCTGTTTTTTAATGCGATGGACGCGGGGCTGGCGCTGGGCGCTTTTGTGATGGGCCTGATGGTGGATGGTGTGGGCTATCGTTCAATTTATCTTATGGGGGCGGTGCTGGTGGTGCTTGCCGGAGCGCTGTATATCCTGCAGATGAAAAAACGCGGTGACGTTAAGCTGGTCTCCGCGCACAAAGTACATTAAGAGCCTACCCACCAGAGCTATTTCACTTGCCATTTTGGACTCGGGCAGTGCTCAGACAAAACTCACCGAGTTTTGAACGCCCTTCAGGGCGGCCCGAAGGGTGAGCGGAGCGAATCATCCTCACGTACTAAATGTACGCTCCGGTTTCTGCGCGCTGTCCGGGTCCAAACTGTCTGCGCCAATAACGACTGTTGGGATAAGCTCTAAGCATTACATCTCAATTTCAATATCCCCTTTTGCCCTGCAGCAGCAGGGCAAAATTTCTCCCGGCTGGATAAACGCCAGCGGCTCGGTCAGCCAGTCAACCTGACCGGAAACCAGCCGCGTGCGGCAGGAGCCGCAGTAGCCTTCGCGGCACTGATACTCCACGTCGATATTGTGCGATTCCAGGGCTGCCAGCAGGGAGGGATGTTCATCCTGACACTCAAGACGAGTGTCAGAAATTTTCAAAAAAATGCGTTTCATCAGAGCTGGAAGTTGCTCAGATCGTCGGCATCGACTTCGGAATCGATCTGCCCGACCAGGTAAGAACTGACTTCTACTTCCTGCGGCGCAACCTGCACGTTGTCGGACACCAGCCAGGTGTTGATCCATGGGATCGGGTTGGAGCGAGTCTGGAACGGCAGATCGAGACCGACCGCCTGCATGCGGATATTGGTGATGTACTCCACATACTGACAGAGAATATCTTTGTTCAGGCCGATCATCGAGCCGTCGCGGAACAGATAGTCCGCCCACTCTTTCTCCTGCTGCGCCGCCAGCACGAACAGGTCATAGCACTCCTGCTTGCACTCTTCGGCGATCTCCGCCATTTCCGGGTCGTCGACGCCAGAACGCAGCAGATTCAGCATATGCTGAGTGCCGGTCAGGTGCAGCGCTTCGTCACGGGCGATCAGGCGGATAATTTTGGCGTTGCCTTCCATCAGCTTGCGCTCGGCAAAGGCGAATGAGCAGGCGAAGCTGACGTAAAAACGGATGGCTTCCAGCGCGTTCACGCTCATCAGGCACAGGTAGAGTTTCTTTTTCAGCTCGCGCAGGTTTACGGTAATGGTTTTGCCGTTCACGCTATGGGTGCCTTCGCCCAGCAGATGCCAGTAGCTGGTTAGCTCGATCAATTCATCGTAATAGCTGGAAATCCCTTCTGCGCGTTTCTGAATCTGCTCGTTGGTGACGATATCGTCAAACACCACTGCCGGATCGTTAACAATGTTACGGATGATATGGGTGTAGGAGCGCGAGTGGATGGTTTCGGAAAACGCCCAGGTTTCAACCCAGGTTTCCAGTTCCGGAATCGAAATCAGCGGCAGCAGAGCGACGTTCGGACTGCGTCCCTGGATGGAGTCCAGCAGCGTTTGATACTTCAGGTTGCTGATAAAAATGTGTTTTTCGTGTTCCGGTAGCGCCTGATAGTCGATACGGTCACGGGAAACGTCAACTTCTTCCGGGCGCCAGAAGAAGGAGAGCTGTTTTTCAATCAGCTTTTCGAAGATGTCATATTTTTGCTGATCGTAACGGGCGACGTTCACCGGCTGACCAAAAAACATCGGCTCAAGCAGTTGGTCATTTTTCGTCTGTGAAAAGGTGGTGTATGCCATTGAAGTGAGTCCTGTTGAGATTGTATCGCCCGGCGGTACTTCGTTTGCCGGGCCTACAAAACCGTAGGCCGGGTAAGCGTAGCGCCACCCGGCAAAAATAACTTAGATCTTACATGCGCCGCTTTCGCAGCCGTCGTCCTGGATGGACGGAGCCAGATCGTCCTGGGCATCCTCCGCGCCATCACGGGTGTTGTGATAGTACAGCGTTTTGACGCCGAACTTATAGGCGTTGAGTAAGTCTTTCAGCAACTGCTGCATCGGCACTTTTCCTGACGGGAAACGCGTCGGGTCATAATTGGTATTGGCAGAAATCGACTGGTCGATAAACTTCTGCATAATGCCCACCAGCTGTAAATAGCCGTCGTTGTTCGGCATTTCCCATAGTAGTTCGTAGCCGTTTTGCAGTTTTTCGTAATCCGGAACCACCTGACGCAGGATACCGTCTTTCGACGCTTTGATGCTGACGTGACCGCGCGGCGGCTCAATCCCGTTGGTGGCGTTAGAGATCTGTGAAGAGGTCTCGGACGGCATCAGCGCGGAGAGCGTGGAGTTACGCAGACCGTGGGTTTTGATTGATTCGCGCAGGCTTTCCCAGTCGTAATGCAGGGATTCGCTGACGATAGCATCCAGGTCTTTTTTGTAGGTATCGATCGGCAGAATGCCTTTCGCATAGGTGGTTTCGTTAAACCATGGGCACGCGCCTTGCTCGATAGCCAGCTCGTTAGAAGCTTTCAGCAGGTAGTACTGAATGGCTTCGAACGTTTTATGCGTCAGGTTGTTGGCACTGCCGTCGGAGTAGCGTTTACCGTGCTTCGCCAGATAGTAGGCGAAGTTAATCACGCCAATACCCAGAGTACGACGACCCATCGCGCCGCGTTTAGCGGCTGGGATCGGGTAGTCCTGGTAATCGAGCAGGGCGTCCAGAGCGCGAACCGCCAGTACCGCCAGGTCTTCCAGCTCATCAAGGCTATCGATAACCCCGAGGTTGAAAGCGGACAGGGTACACAGCGCAATTTCACCGTTTTCATCGTTAACATCGTCCAGCGGCTTGGTCGGCAGAGCGATTTCCAGGCACAGGTTGGACTGGCGCACCGGTGCGACAACCGGATCAAACGGGCTATGGGTATTGCAGTGGTCAACGTTCTGAATGTAGATACGGCCGGTAGAGGCGCGTTCCTGCATCATCAGCGAGAACAGTTCAACCGCTTTAATACGCTGTTTGCGGATGCTGTCATCCTGCTCATATTGAGTGTACAGACGCTCGAACTCGTCCTGATCGGCGAAGAACGCATCGTACAGGCCCGGAACGTCGGACGGGCTGAACAGGGTGATATCTCCACCTTTCAGCAGACGGGTGTACATCAGCTTGTTGATCTGTACGCCGTAGTCCATGTGACGAACGCGGTTAGCGTCGGTACCACGGTTATTTTTCAGCACCAGCAGGCTTTCAACTTCCAGATGCCACATCGGGTAGAAGAGAGTCGCCGCACCGCCGCGCACGCCGCCCTGCGAGCAGGACTTCACTGCGGTCTGGAAGTGTTTGTAGAACGGAATACAGCCGGTGTGGAACGCTTCACCGCCGCGAATCGGGCTACCCAGCGCGCGGATACGACCGGCATTGATGCCGATACCGGCACGCTGGGAAACGTATTTCACAATCGCGCTGGAGGTGGCATTGATGGAATCCAGGCTGTCACCGCACTCAATCAGGACGCAGGAGCTGAACTGGCGAGTTGGGGTGCGCACGCCGGACATGATCGGCGTTGGCAGCGAGATCTTAAAGGTGGACACCGCGTCATAGAAACGCTTGATATAGTCCAGACGCGTCTCGCGCGGGTAGTTAGAGAACAGGCAGGCGGCAACCAGAATGTACAGGAACTGGGCGCTTTCGTAGATCTCACCGGTCACGCGGTTCTGCACCAGATATTTCCCTTCCAGCTGCTTAACCGCCGCGTAGGAGAAGGTCATGTCGCGATCGTGCTCGATGAACGAATCCATCTGCTTGAACTCTTCTTCCGTGTAGTCTTCCAGCAGATGAGTATCGTATTTGCCGTTTTTCACCATCTTCGTGACGTGATCGAACAGCGCCGGCGGCTCAAACTGGCCATAGGCCTTTTTACGCAGATGGAAAATCGCCAGACGGGCGGCGAGATACTGATAATCCGGCGCATCGCGGGAAATAAGATCCGCAGCGGCTTTGATAATGGTTTCGTGAATGTCGGCCGTTTTGATGCCGTCATAGAACTGGATGTGAGAACGCAGTTCTACCTGGGAGATGGATACGTTATTCAGTCCTTCTGCCGCCCAATCCAGCACGCGGTGGATTTTGTCGAGATTGATGCGCTCGGTGCTACCGTCGCGCTTTGTCACCAGCAGACTCTGATTCATGTGGGTTATACCTGTCCGTGAAAGAAAATATCCCCCACTTATCCACAGATGGCCGTTGTGACTAACTCTGTGGATAAATACTATATGTAGGGGGTTGTCGATAAAAGAAACGCTATATGGTGAGTATTCTAGTAAGGATTCTTTTGAGTACAAGAGTTGATTTTGACGTTAAATTGAGGTTGCGGAAGGGTAATAATCGCTAAGTCCACGCCACATAAGGCCTGGAGAAGATGTCAATAAATCAGAAAAAAAAATGAAAATTTGATCGAGTGCTGATTTCTTCATCGGAAGACAAAATCACGCGGCTTGATGCCGCGCAATTACCATAAGAAAAACGGCTGACGCTATGCGCTTTTTGCGCTGGTATGCAACATGTAGTTAACATCAACGCCCGGAGCCAGCTTGAAGGTGTTGGTCAGGGGATTGTAATGCAGGCCAGTAATATGCTGCTCTTTCAGAATAGTCTGATCAACCCAGCCAATCAGCTCCGCGGGTTTAATGAATTTCTTCACGTCATGAGTTCCCTTCGGCACCATCTTCATCACGTATTCGGCACCCACGACCGCCATCAGCCACGCTTTACCGTTGCGGTTAATCGTAGAGAAGAAGACCTGTCCGCCGGGTTTCACCAGCCGCGCGCAGGCGTGGACCACCGACTGCGGGTCCGGGACGTGCTCCAGCATCTCCATACAGGTGACGACGTCGTACTGTTGGGCATGCTTCGCTGCGTGCTCTTCAACGGTTTCCTGGACATAGTCGACCTGAATACCGCTCTCCAGGGCATGCAATTTTGCCACCTGCAGCGGTTCGAACCCCATATCCAGACCGGTGACCGTGGCCCCTTCCCGGGCCATGCTTTCTGCCAGGATGCCGCCGCCGCAGCCGACATCCAGCACTTTCTTACCAAACAGGCCGCCTGAGCGCTCCGCAATATAGCCAAGACGCAAAGGATTAATGCGATGCAATGGCTTGAACTCACCCTCTAAATCCCACCAGCGCGATGCGACGGCTTCAAATTTAGCGATTTCATTATGGTCAACGTTGTGGGACACCGACGGTTTTTCGGCATTCATGGGCGCTATTACTCCTGTTCAGTTCAGACCGGCAAGTATATCAGGCCTCCGCGATGAATAAACCGTCTATACCTGTCCCTGTCACGGCGCGAAATTCATTGGGTATAGGTTTACCCGTATCACCGCGGCTGTGTTATAATTTGCGACCTTTGAATCCGGGATACAGTAGAGGGATAGCGGTTAGATGAGCGACCTTGCGAGAGAAATTACACCGGTCAACATTGAGGAAGAGCTGAAGAGCTCGTATCTGGATTATGCGATGTCGGTCATTGTTGGCCGTGCGCTGCCGGACGTCCGAGATGGCCTGAAGCCGGTACACCGTCGCGTACTATACGCCATGAACGTATTGGGCAATGACTGGAACAAAGCCTATAAAAAATCTGCCCGTGTCGTTGGTGACGTCATCGGTAAATACCACCCTCATGGTGATACTGCCGTCTATGACACCATTGTCCGTATGGCACAGCCATTCTCCTTGCGCTACATGCTGGTAGATGGCCAGGGTAACTTTGGTTCGGTTGACGGCGACTCCGCCGCAGCGATGCGTTATACGGAAATCCGTATGTCGAAAATCGCCCACGAGCTGATGGCCGACCTGGAAAAAGAGACGGTGGATTTCGTCGATAACTATGACGGCACGGAGAAGATCCCTGACGTCATGCCGACCAAAATCCCGAACCTGTTAGTGAACGGTTCGTCCGGTATCGCGGTCGGGATGGCGACCAACATTCCGCCGCACAACCTGACCGAAGTCATCAATGGCTGTCTGGCCTATGTTGATAACGAAGACATCAGCATTGAAGGGCTGATGGAACACATTCCGGGCCCGGACTTCCCGACCGCCGCAATCATTAACGGTCGTCGTGGCATTGAAGAAGCCTATCGTACCGGTCGCGGTAAAGTGTACATTCGCGCTCGCGCGGAAGTGGAAGCTGACGCGAAAACCGGTCGCGAAACCATCATCGTGCATGAAATTCCGTATCAGGTGAACAAAGCGCGCCTGATCGAGAAAATCGCCGAGCTGGTTAAAGATAAACGCGTGGAAGGCATCAGCGCGCTGCGCGATGAGTCTGATAAAGACGGTATGCGCATCGTGATCGAAGTTAAGCGCGATGCCGTGGGTGAAGTTGTTCTTAACAACCTTTATTCACAGACTCAGCTGCAGGTCTCCTTCGGTATCAACATGGTTGCTTTGCACCATGGTCAGCCGAAGATTATGAACCTGAAAGAAATTATTGCGGCGTTCGTACGCCACCGCCGTGAAGTGGTGACCCGTCGTACCATTTTCGAACTGCGTAAAGCCCGCGATCGTGCGCACATCCTTGAAGCGCTGGCGATTGCCCTGGCCAACATCGACCCGATTATTGAACTGATTCGCCGCGCGCCGACCCCGGCGGAAGCGAAAGCAGGCTTGATCGCTCGTTCATGGGATCTGGGCAACGTTTCCGCCATGCTGGAACGCGCGGGTGATGATGCCGCGCGTCCTGAGTGGCTGGAGCCTGAATTCGGCGTACGCGACGGTCAGTACTACCTGACCGAACAGCAGGCGCAGGCGATTCTGGATCTGCGTTTGCAGAAACTGACTGGCCTTGAGCATGAAAAACTGCTCGACGAATACAAAGAGCTGCTGGAACAGATTGCTGAACTGCTGCACATTCTGGGCAGTGCCGATCGTCTGATGGAAGTGATTCGCGAAGAGCTGGAGCTGGTCCGTGAACAGTTTGGCGACGCGCGTCGTACGGAAATCACCGCCAACAGCGCTGATATCAACATCGAAGACCTGATCAACCAGGAAGATGTTGTTGTGACGCTGTCTCACCAGGGCTACGTGAAGTATCAGCCGCTTACCGATTACGAAGCTCAGCGTCGTGGCGGTAAAGGCAAGTCAGCTGCACGTATTAAAGAAGAAGACTTTATCGACCGCCTGCTGGTGGCCAACACCCACGACACGATCCTCTGCTTCTCCAGCCGCGGTCGTCTGTACTGGATGAAAGTTTATCAACTGCCGGAAGCCAGCCGCGGCGCGCGCGGTCGTCCGATCGTCAATCTGCTGCCGCTGGAAGCCGACGAGCGTATCACGGCGATTCTGCCGGTTCGCGAGTACGAAGAGGGCGTGAACGTCTTTATGGCTACCGCCAGCGGTACCGTGAAGAAAACGGCGCTGACCGAGTTCAGCCGTCCGCGTTCAGCCGGTATTATTGCGGTTAACCTCAACGAAGGCGACGAGCTGATTGGCGTCGATCTGACCTCCGGTCAGGACGAAGTTATGCTGTTCTCTGCTGCCGGTAAAGTTGTGCGCTTTAAAGAAGACGCGGTCCGCGCGATGGGCCGTACTGCTACCGGCGTACGCGGTATCAAGCTGGCTGGCGAGGACAAAGTTGTTTCTCTGATCATTCCACGCGGCGAAGGGGCAATCCTGACCGTCACGCAGAATGGTTACGGCAAACGCACCGCAGCTGAAGAGTATCCAACCAAGTCGCGTGCGACTCAGGGCGTTATCTCTATCAAAGTCACCGAACGCAACGGCTCCGTGGTGGGCGCAGTGCAGGTAGATGATTGCGATCAGATTATGATGATCACTGATGCCGGTACGCTGGTGCGCACCCGCGTTTCTGAAGTCAGTATTGTGGGGCGTAACACTCAGGGCGTTATCCTTATCCGTACTGCGGAAGATGAAAACGTGGTTGGCCTGCAGCGCGTGGCTGAGCCGGTGGATGACGAAGAGCTGGATGCTATCGACGGTAGCGCGGCGGAAGGCGATGATGATATTGCGCCGGAAGCGGATACTGACGACGACATCGCCGAAGATGAAGAGTAATCTTCTACGGTAATTGTTCTGAAAGGGTCGGGGTTATCCCCGGCCCTTTTTGTTTTCCGTTGCGGGAGTGTTGTTTTATCGTTACCTTAACGCCATTCTGTTGAGTCCTGACGGCCGAGCATCGCCACCTTGAAATATCTAGCATCTTTCCATACCACGTTAAAAGTTTCACGCTACCTGTTCAGAGCGCTGGCGGTACTGCTGTGGATGCTGATCGCTTTTGTCTCAGTGTTTTACATTGTTAATGCTCTGCACGATCGGGAATCGGAAATTCGTCAGGAATTTAACCTTAACGCCGATCAGGCGCAGCGCTACATTCAGCGCACGGCCGATGTGATTAAAGAGCTGAAATACGTCGCGGGTAACCGGCCAATGGATGGCAGTGAGGGCGGCGATACGCCAGCCCAGCGCGGCGAGATTGCTATCCCTAATTTTGAACCGCTCTACCCGGATTCTGACTGCGCGCTGATGAGTACCACTTGGCGTAATTCGCTACAGTCGTTGGCGTGGTTTATGCGCTACTGGCGCGATAATTTCTCTACGGCCTACGACCTCAATCGTATCTTTTTGATCGGCAGCGATAATCTGTGTATGGCCAATTTCGGCCTGCGTGATATTCCGCTGGAACGAGATCAGGCGTTAAAAGTTCTGCATCAGCGCATTGAACAGTATCGCGATGCGCCGCAAAACGAGCGCGGTAACAATCTATTCTGGATAAGCCAGGGCGTGCGTCCCGGCGTCGGCTATTTTTATGCGCTGACCCCAATCTATGTGGCTAATCGTCTGCAGGCGATGCTTGGGGTTGAGCAAACTATCCGAATGGAAAGTTTCTTTACCCCGGGTAGCCTGCCCATGAACGTGACCATCCTTGATGAAAATGGTCAATCGCTTATTTCCCTCGCCGGGTCGGACGGCAATATAAAGCCTGACGCGAAGTGGATGCAGGAGCGGCTATGGTTTGGCTATACCTCAGGTTTTCGTGAACTGGCGATGAAAAAAAGTTTGTCGCCGTCTTCCTTGAGCATTGTGTATTCGGTCTCGGTGGATCAGGTACTGGAACGCATCCGGATGTTGATACTGAACGCCGTGGTGCTCAATCTGCTAACCGGGGTGATCCTTTTTGCTCTTGCCCGGATGTATGAACGGCGCATCTTTATTCCGGCAGAGAATGACGCTCAGCGGCTGGAAGAGCATGAGCAGTTCAACCGAAAAATCGTCGCCTCTGCGCCGGTAGGTATCTGTATTTTACGTACGCTCGACGGCACTAATATCCTGAGTAACGAGCTGGCGCATAACTATCTCAACATGCTGACGCATGAGGACAGGCAGCGATTGACGCAGATTATCTGCGGTCAGCAGGTGAATTTTGTTGATGTGCTGACCAGCAATAATACTAACCTGCAAATCAGCTTTGTGCACTCGCGCTACCGTAATGAGAACGTGGCGATTTGCGTACTGGTGGATGTGTCGGCGCGCGTCAAGATGGAGGAGTCGCTGCAGGAGATGGCCCAGGCCGCTGAGCAGGCCAGTCAGTCGAAATCCATGTTCCTTGCCACCGTCAGCCACGAATTGCGTACGCCACTGTACGGAATTATCGGCAACCTCGATTTATTGCAGACCAAAGAGTTGCCTAAGGGCGTTGACCGTCTGGTGACGGCGATGAACAACTCCTCCAGCCTGCTGCTGAAAATCATTAGCGATATCCTCGATTTTTCAAAAATAGAGTCTGAACAGCTCAAAATTGAGCCGCGGGAATTTTCGCCGCGCGAAGTGATGAACCATATTTCCGCCAACTATCTACCGTTGGTGGTGCGTAAACAGCTTGGATTGTACTGCTTTATTGAACCTGACGTACCTCAGCTGATGTCCGGCGACCCGATGCGCCTGCAGCAGGTTATTTCAAACCTGTTGAGCAATGCGATTAAGTTTACCGACACCGGTTGTATCGTCCTGCATGTAGAACGGGCAGGCGACTATTTGCAGATCAGCGTACGCGATACTGGCGAGGGCATCCCGGCGAAAGAGGTCGTACGCCTGTTTGACCCGTTCTTCCAGGTCGGTACCGGCGTGCAGCGTAACTTCCAGGGAACCGGGCTCGGCCTGGCAATTTGTGAGAAGCTTATCAGCATGATGGATGGCGATATTGCCGTTGAAACCGAACCCGGTATGGGCAGTCGGTTTACTATTCGCATACCGCTTTATGGCGTACAAAATACGCTGCCGCCGATTATCAATGGCTTGTCTGAAAAATGCTGCTGGCTGGCGATTGATAACAGCTCGCTGGCTCTGTTTGTCGAGTCTCTGCTGAAATTCCATGGCATCCCGGTTCGTCGTTTTGAAGGGCAGGAGCCCGGATCGGAAGATATTCTGCTGACCGACAGCGAGACGCAGGCTGCCTGGTCCGGCGTGGCTTCCATTATCTTCTGTCGTCGGCATATCGGTATTGCGCAGGAGCGTGCGCCTGGCGAGTGGCTGCATAGCGTGGCGACGCCGCATGAGCTACTGCCGCTGCTGGGACGCATCTTCCATATTGCCGTGGCTAATGCGGAAAATGGGCCTGCGCTATCCGCGCCGGATACGCAAACCGCCAGCAATGATGACATGATGATTCTGGTGGTTGACGATCATCCGATTAACCGACGCCTGCTGGCCGATCAGCTTGGATCTCTGGGCTATCAGTGCGTGACGGCTAATGATGGGGTCGATGCGCTGAATGTCCTGAGCAAACAGCATATTGATATTGTGCTCAGCGACGTCAACATGCCAAATATGGATGGTTATCGCCTGACCCAGCGCATTCGCCAGCTGGGGCTTACGTTGCCGGTCATCGGGGTGACAGCCAACGCGCTGGCGGAAGAGAAACAGCGTTGCCTTGAATCAGGAATGGATAGCTGCCTCTCCAAGCCCGTCACTCTGGATGTTATTAAGCAGACTTTGACGGTTTACGCCGCACGGGTGCGTAAAGGAAGGGAGTAAAGGATTTTCCCGGATGGCATCTGCTATCCGGGAAGAGGGGCGTTAGTCTTTGTCCGTTGAACTCAGAGAAACGGAAGAGAGATAGTTCAGCAGGGCGATATCATTTTCTACGCCAAGCTTCATCATTGCCGATTTTTTCTGGCTACTGATGGTTTTGATACTGCGGTTGAGCTTTTTGGCAATCTCGGTGACCAGGAAGCCTTCGGCAAACAGACGCAATACTTCACTCTCTTTCGGCGACAGGCGTTTGTCACCGTAACCACCGGCGCTGATTTTTTCCAGCAGACGAGAAACGCTTTCCGGGGTGAATTTTTTGCCTTTTTGCAGCGCGGCCAGCGCTTTTGGCAGATCGGTCGGCGCGCCCTGTTTCAGGACGATCCCTTCGATATCCAGATCCAGTACCGCGCTCAGGATCGCCGGGTTATTATTCATCGTTAGCACAATGATCGACAGATCCGGGAAATGACGCTTAATGTATTTGATAAGCGTAATGCCATCGCCGTATTTATCGCCGGGCATGGATAAATCGGTAATCAGGACGTGTGCGTCCAGTTTAGGCAGATTGTTGATTAATGCCGTGGAGTCTTCAAACTCGCCAACAACGTTCACCCACTCAATTTGCTCAAGTGACTTACGAATACCGAACAGTACGATCGGATGGTCATCGGCAATAATTACGTTCATATTGTTCATGTATTAGGCTACCTTGCTACAGCAAGCTCTTGACGTAGACGTCAATGTCGCTGATATATTTTTCTATGCCTTGCGCATCTTTTTCACGAATCAGATGCTCAAGCGTTTCACATAACTGCTTGCCGGGTACCAGATTTAGCATAGCAAACGCCCCTTTGAGGCGGTGAGCGGTTTGCGCCAGCGCGGCGAAGTCGCTCGTTGCCAGTTCATTATACAGCCTCTTAACATCATCTGGTACCGTGTCGGCAAACAGCGCGTAATAGCCGCTGGCATGCAGTTCGGCGTTACTCTCACTTCCTGGAGAGGAGGAGTGGCCCTCTTCATCGGCCAGCTGCTGTTCAATCAGCTGCAGGATAGCCTCCTGCATTGCGGCGCTGATATTAAAATTGACGCGGAGCTGGCCGGGGCCAATTTTGCGTATTCCGGCTTCATCATCGCTTAAAAGCAAGCCCGAAGCAGTAAGATTAGACGGATTATCTGTCAAAAAGAGATCATATTGTTGACTTGTTACCCTATCGTCCGGCGTGATGCAGGTTGCCCCCCAGCTTTCAAGCTGGCGCATGACGATACGGCGCACTTCATTAGCGGTAATATCAAGTAATACCACGACGTCATCAAGCAGATGCTCTCCAGAATCGCGCTCTTCTTCACTGGCCGCCATTTTTAGATGCAGAGAATAGCGGGTACCCAGAGACTCGCGCGCTTTGATATTCAACTGACCGCCCAGTTTTCGCGTCAGGCGATCGCAGAGCCAGAAGGTAAGGGCGTTAGCTTTACCGTAGAGATCTGACTGCGTATCGTTGAGATACGGGAAGTGCATATTATCGATTTCATTGCCGGAAACGCCGTTGCCAGTATCGATAATTCGGAAGGTCAGGCGATCGTCTGCCGACTCTTCCTTGCTCACTTCCAGAGTAATTTTACCAATTGGCGTGGTGGTCACCGAGTACTGGATGAGAAGCAAAAGCGTACGGCGCAGGGCGTCGCGATCGCCATAGCGTTGTTCATTCGCCGGGAGCGCATTGTTGATCAGCAACTGCAGGCCTTTGCGTTTAATGATTGGCAGGACTTCAGGCACCACTTCATCTATCAGTTCCTGAATGGAGAACAGCCCCTGGGCGCTCTTCCAGCTATCGCTCTCCAGCAGGTTTGCCAGCTGTATTTCATCTACCAACTGCACCAGTTCATCAGCATGTTGGGCCAGTTTTCTACTTTCGGCAATGCCGAGCGCCGCGGCTTCTTCCGCTAGCGTCTGCGCAGGCTGCTTCAGCGCCGTGCCGATATGCTGCATAAAAGCGGTACGCCCCTGCTGGTTTTTTTCGAACAAACGCTGTGCCTGCTTGAGTTTCTTATTAACCAGAACTTCACGATCCTGATCGCGAATGATGAAGATTTGCGTACGAGGCGCGACCTGGCTACGGAATTGACGGATTTCATACAGTTCGTTATTCACCGTCGCCTGAATCACCCCCTGGTGCTGATCGGCCATATTAATGATGTTTTGCAGGTTCAGATGCGGCAGCAGATGATCGGCAATGGGATTACTGATTATTGTTCGATTGGATTCCTGGTCATGAACCAGTAGCCCCAGCGGTAACAGAGAGACAATTTCTTCATGAATTGCACGTTGGGCGTGCAGTTCACTATTGGCTGCCGAAGAGACCGATGTGCCAGCGACGCTTTTGCGACCGCTGTAGTGGCGGAAAGTGGTAAAACCGAACAGCGTTAACGCCAGCAGACCGATGGTCAACAGCAGCGGCAGTAAAATATTCTGTAAGGACTCCAGAATCAGCTCGCTAAAAGGCACCATCCATACCAGGCGCATACCGGTGGTATTAATGGTGGTGATAATTTCAATCTGTGGGCCATTAAAGTTGATGCTGACAATGTCGGCAGTTTCTTTATCCGGATTACTGGTGATGTTTTGCGAGGGGTCAGGCTCAAGGCGGAAATTCTCCAGCGACATGCTGGGAGGGATCAGATCGTTAATCGGCAGATCAAAAGCCACTACGGTCGCCAGATGGCCTGGCTGGTTGAAGGTGGTGCGTAAAGTAAAGTAGTAGCCATTTTGCCAGGCAAGGTGGCGCAGCGAAGAGAAGGTTTCGCGCTCATCCAGGGTATTTGCCTGGAGCAGCATTTCTGCCCGGCGAGACTCCACTACGTTGCTGATGGTTGATTCTTTGAAGCTGGATGACAAATCTTTCAGCGGTAGCGTTGAAACCAGAATCAGGCTGTTATCAAGCCCGTTCAGATAGTACATAGACCAGGGGATGGTTTCTGCGCCCCACAGAATGTCGAGATAGTTGGAGATTTTTTGCGTCATTTCCAGCGTTGAGCTGTCGTGGGAGCCAAAAATCAGCGCTTCGGTTTTACGTCTGGATTTTTCCAGATAGTAAACGTCCTGCTTTAAACGCGTTTCCTGTAAACCTGCGTCTCCTGTCGTGCTGGAAGGAGTTGCGGCAATGTTGTCGTAAATTTGCCAGGTGGCGTAGCGCCAGGTATCGATACGCTTATGCAAGTCATCGCTAACATCGACAACCTGATAGCTTTTATCTTTCAGCCAGGCGTTGACGGCGCTTTGAATCATGACCCCCATTGTTGCCAGCAGTACGACAACCATGAGAATGAAGAAGCGAGTAATGTTGCCTGGGATGAGGGAAAATTTTTTCGGGGTCATCGTGTGAGAGTACGACTCGTCAGTGTTTGTAAACGGACGGTTGCTTCAGGGTAACCGCAGATGTTACGAGCAGTATAAAGGTTAACGCCCAAAATCCATACATCTGAATATCATGCACCGAGTTTTTTGCCTTGAGATTTATCTTAAATCGATCGGGCAGGTAAAGATGTACGGCTTTGGGTATTTTGTACAATTACTTACGTATCCTTCATGAGAAATAGCACTAAATAACAAGAAATTATCTATATAACCTATCTTTCAGATGTAAGTTGTTTGATTAATAACCGTTATTTATTGTTGTGGGTAGCAGGGAATAATTAAAGATGTGTAAAGAAGGGTAAAAAAAACCGGATGCGAAGCATCCGGTTGAAATAGGGGTAAACAGACATTCAGAACTGAATGACGGTAATAAATAAAGTTAATGATGATAGCGGGATTAATTTTAGTCTCAGATGAGAATTTTGTTTTACCATTCAGTGCTATAGATATGTAAGCGCGTAACTTATTGACATTGATTGATAATTTTAATTTTTTGATTATTAGTGCTTATTTTGATGAGCTTTGTGAGTAGAAAAAAAGTTCCCCGGTATTTACATGTTGAAACATCTTGTGCGCATTTAGAAACATCTTAGAAGTTTTAGTATCATATTCTTGTTGGATTATTCTGCATTTTGCAGCACAATGAAATAGCCGACTGATTAGAAGGGTAATCAGTAAGCAGTGGCAATAATAAAAGGCATATAACAAACAGAGGGTTAATAACATGAAAGTTAAAGTACTGTCCCTCCTGGTACCGGCTCTGCTGGTAGCGGGCGCAGCAAATGCGGCTGAAGTCTATAACAAAGATGGCAACAAATTAGACCTGTACGGTAAAATCGACGGTCTGCACTATTTCTCTGACGACAAATCTTCCGATGGCGACCAGACCTATATGCGTCTGGGCATCAAAGGCGAAACTCAGATCAACGACCAGTTGACCGGTTACGGCCAGTGGGAATACAACGTTCAGGCGAACAACACCGAAAGCTCCAGCGATCAGTCCTGGACTCGTCTGGCATTTGCAGGTCTGAAATTCGGCGACGCGGGCTCTTTCGACTATGGTCGTAACTACGGCGTTGTCTACGACGTGACTTCCTGGACTGACGTTCTGCCGGAATTCGGCGGCGACACCTACGGTTCTGACAACTTCCTGCAGTCTCGTGCTAACGGCGTGGCAACCTACCGTAACTCTGACTTCTTCGGTCTGGTTGACGGTCTGAACTTTGCTCTGCAGTACCAGGGTAAAAACGGCAGCGTAAGCGGTGAAGGCGCGACTAACAATGGTCGTGGCTGGAACAAACAGAATGGCGACGGTTACGGCACTGCTGTAACTTATGATATCTGGGAAGGTATCAGCGCTGGTTTCGCGTATTCTCACTCCAAACGTACCTCTGAGCAGAACAGCATCAACACCAGATATACTGACTCTGACAACATTTCTCGCCGCATTCTGGGTGAAGGTGACAACGCTGAAACCTACACCGGTGGCCTGAAATATGACGCCAACAATATCTACCTGGCAACTCAGTACTCCCAGACCTATAACGCAACTCGTACTGGTAACATCGGTTTTGCAAATAAAGCGCAGAACTTTGAAGTGGTTGCTCAGTACCAGTTCGACTTCGGTCTGCGTCCGTCCGTGGCTTACCTGCAGTCTAAAGGTAAGGACCTCGGCCGTTATGGTGATCAGGATATCCTGAAATATGTTGATGTTGGCGCAACCTACTACTTCAACAAAAATATGTCTACCTACGTTGATTACAAAATCAACCTGCTGGACGACAACAAATTCACCAAAGATGCTAGCATCTCTACCGACGACATCGTTGCTCTGGGCCTGGTTTACCAGTTCTAAGCACGCTGAAGTTTCGAAAAAGGCGCCGATGGCGCCTTTTTTTATGCCCGGTTTAACCTTGCTGGTGTACTCTTTGAATCCCAGTAAGAGGAAGCCAATTTTTATGGATATCACTTTTTTCCGCGCCGCCCTGTTTGGGGTCTGCGTACTACTTTCAGGCTGTGATTCAGCCACCTCTCCACAGACGCCAAAATCTGCTGCCACCGTGCTGGATGGTAAAACCATGGGCACATTCTGGCGGGTCAGCGTGATGAACCTTGATGATGCAAAGGCTGAGGATCTACGCCAGAAAGTTCAGGCTCAGTTGGACGCTGACGATCGTTTGCTTTCCACCTGGAAGAACGATTCAGCGCTGATGCGCTTTAACCACTCGCCGAGCACCGCGCCGTGGCCGGTCAGCGAAGCGATGGCAGATATCGTCACGCTGTCGCTGCGAATAGGGGCTAAAACCCATGGCGCGATGGATATTACCGTCGGGCCGCTGGTCAATCTGTGGGGTTTTGGCCCGGATAAACAGCCGGTAAAAACGCCGGATGCGCAGCAAATTGCCGCCGCAAAAGCGCGCAGTGGGCTACAGCACTTGACGGTGATTAACCAGGCCAATAAGCAGTTTCTGCAAAAAGACATTCCGGATCTGTTTGTCGATCTCTCTACCGTAGGTGAAGGCTATGCCGCCGATCATCTCGCGCGTCTGATGGAGCAGGAAGGGATCTCGCGTTACCTGGTTTCAGTAGGCGGTGCGCTGGTGAGTCGCGGAATGAACGCCGAAGGGCAGCCGTGGCGGGTGGCCATTCAGAAGCCAACCGATCGCGAAAACGCGGTGCAGGCGATCGTCGATATTAACGGTCACGGGATCAGCACCTCCGGCAGCTACCGTAACTATTATGAGCTGGACGGCAAGCGCATTTCGCACGTTATCGATCCGCAAACCGGGCGACCAATCGATCATAAACTGGTGTCGGTGACCGTTATCGCCCCGACGGCTCTGGAGGCCGACGGTTGGGATACCGGATTGATGGTGCTGGGGCCGGAGAAAGCGCAGGACGTGGTACGCGAACAGGGGCTGGCGGTCTATATGATTGTCAAAGACGGGGATGGGTTCAAAACCTGGATGTCGCCGCAGTTCCGCGCGTTCCTCGTTGGCGAGAAAAATTAAACAGCAAGATTTCGGGTTTTTGCTAACGGATTTCGGCCCAGACTGAAGTTACACTTACAGCAGGAGTCCGTTATGCAACCGATAATGATTGATACCGACGAGCGCCGCTGGCAGGCGGTGTGTGAACGTGATGCTCGCGCCGATGGTCAGTTTGTGTTTGCCGTGCTGACCACCGGAATTTGCTGTCGCCCGTCCTGTCGTTCGCGGCGGGCGCTGCGGGAGAATATCCGCTTTTATCCCAACGTTGAAGCCGCGCTGGCGGAAGGCTTTCGTCCGTGCAAACGCTGCCAGCCGGAAAAGACAGACCCACAGCAGCAAAAGGTGGATAAAGTTGCCGCCGCCTGTCGTTTGCTGGAGCAGGAGACGCCGATAACGCTGGAAGCACTGGCGCAGCAACTGGCGGTCAGTCCCTTTCATTTTCACCGCCTCTTTAAATCCGTTACCGGCATGACGCCCAAAGCCTGGCAGCAGGCCTGGCGCGCTCGCCGCTTACGCGAGGCGCTGGGTCAGGGGGAGAAGGTTATCGATGCGGCGTTGTCCGCCGGTTTCCCGGATAACAGCAGCTACTATCAGCAGGCTGATGCTGCGTTGGGAATGACCGCCAGCCAGTTTCGCCGCGGTGGCGAAGATACCGATATTACCTGGATATGCGGCGATGGCCCGCTGGGGCGTTGCCTGGTGGCGGAGAGCGAACGGGGCGTATGCGCCGTACTGCCGGGCGATGATGACGTGTCTCTCTATAAGGAATTAGCCAGCCTGTTTCCCAATGCGCGTCTGCTGCCGGGCGGTGATGTTTTTCGCCAGCGGGTAGCGCAGGTTTTTTCCCATCTTGCTGACTATCGCCAGCCCATTTCGCTGCCGCTGGATCTGCGCGGCACGGCTTTTCAGCTTCAGGTCTGGCAGGCGCTGCGGCAGATCCCTGCGGGGGAAACCCGTAGCTATCGCCAGGTCGCGCAAAGCATTGGTCGCCCTCGCGCGGTCAGAGCGGTGGCAAGCGCCTGCGCCGCCAACAAGCTGGCGCTGGTTATCCCATGCCACCGGGTGGTTCGCGCGGGAGGGGCGCTATCAGGCTATCGTTGGGGAACAGCGCGCAAAGCGCTGCTGCTGGCTCGTGAGGCGCAAACCGAGGAGAACTGATGCTCGATCTTTTTGCCGATACGCCGCCCTGGCAGGAACCGCTGGCTCCGGGGGCGATAATTTTACGCCGCTATGTCCGCGACCGCGCTCCGGCGCTGTTGCAGGCTATTAGCGATATTGCCAACTGCTCTCCTTTTCGCCAGATGGTAACCCCCGGCGGCTATACGATGTCGGTGGCGATGACCAACTGCGGCAAACTGGGCTGGACTACCAATCAGCATGGCTATCTGTACGCTCATGAAGATCCGTTAACGGGCAAACCCTGGCCGCTGATGCCGCTGCTTTTCCTCGAGCTGGCCGCAGAGGCTGCCGCCGCTGGCGGCTATGCGCAGTTTACGCCGGATGCTTGTCTTATCAACCGCTATCAGCCGGGGACAAAGCTGTCGCTGCATCAGGATAAAGATGAACGTGATCTGCGCGCGCCGATAGTGTCCGTTTCGCTCGGGCTTCCGGCAATATTTCAGTTCGGTGGCCGACAGCGTAACGATCCGCTACAGCGGGTGCTGCTGGAGCACGGTGACGTGGTGGTCTGGGGCGGCGAATCGCGGCTGTTTTACCACGGTATTCAACCGCTGAAAGAGGGGATTCATCCTGATACTGGCCCCTGTCGTTACAACCTCACGTTCCGTCTTGCTGGTAATAAAGAATAAAAATAAGAATTATTCTTGCTGTCATCAGTAAGCAGTTTAAACTGCTCGCTGTTTTTGCTTGCCCGGATTAGCTGTTATGGAACTTCTTCTTCTTGTCTGGCGTCAGTATCGCTGGCCTTTTATCGCCGTTATTGCCCTGAGCCTGCTCAGCGCGGCGCTGGGTATTGGGCTTATCGCCTTCATTAACCTGCGCCTGATTACTATTGTTGATACCTCTCTGACGGTCTTGCCGGAATTCCTTGGGCTGTTATTGCTGCTGATGGCGGTCACGCTCGGCTCGCAACTGGCGCTGACCACGCTTGGCCACCATTTTGTCTACCGCCTGCGTGGTGAATTTATTAAGCGCATTCTGGATACCCAAATCGAGAAGATCGAGAAAATCGGCAGCGCGTCGTTGCTGGCGGGGTTAACCAGCGATATCCGTAATATCACCATTGCCTTCGTGCGTCTGCCGGAGCTGGTGCAGGGAATTATTCTGACCTTCGGTTCCGCCGCATATCTGGCGTGGCTATCGGGGAAAATGATGATGGTCACCGCGCTGTGGCTGGCGTTGACCATCTGGGGCGGATTTATGCTGGTATCGCGGGTCTATAAGCATATGGCCTCACTGCGCGAAACCGAAGACAAGTTATATCATGATTATCAGACGGTGCTGGAGGGGCGCAAAGAGCTGACCCTGAACCGTGAGCGCGCTGAATATGTCTTTAACCAGCTCTATCTCCCGGACGCGCGCGAATACCGGCACCATATCGTTCGCGCCGACACTTTCCACCTGAGCGCGGTTAACTGGTCGAATATCATGATGCTTGGCGCGATTGGCCTGGTCTTCTGGATGGCTAATAGCCTGGGCTGGGCCGATACGGCGGTGGCGGCGACCTACTCGTTGACGCTGCTATTCCTGCGTACGCCGCTGCTTTCCGCTGTTGGTGCGCTGCCAACTTTGCTCAGCGCCCAGGTGGCTTTTAACAAGCTGCATAAGTTTTCTCTTGCGCCGTACCGCGCTGAATTTCCACAGGCGCAGACGCACCCCGGCTGGCAAACCCTGGAGCTGCGCGATGTTGCGTTCCATTATCCCGATAATAGCTTCGCGGTAGGGCCGATTAATATGACCCTAAAGCGCGGCGAGCTGGTGTTCCTGATTGGCGGCAACGGGAGCGGGAAATCGACGCTGGCCATGCTGCTGACCGGTTTGTATCAGCCGGTTTCCGGGCAGATCCTGCTGGACGGGCAGCCGATGGCGGCGGATAAACCGGAAGATTATCGCAAACTATTCTCTGCGGTTTTCACCGACGTCTGGCTGTTCGACAGGCTGCTGGGGCCGGAAGGGAAAGCGGCCGATTCAGCGCTAGTGGATAAGTGGCTGGAATATCTGAAAATGAGCCACAAAATCCAGCTGGATAACGGCAAAATTCTCGATCTGAAGCTATCGAAAGGGCAGAAAAAGCGCGTGGCGTTACTGCTGGCGCTGGCTGAGGATAGAGATATCATCATGCTGGATGAATGGGCGGCGGATCAGGACCCGCATTTCCGCCGGGAATTCTACCAGGTGCTGTTACCGCTGATGCAGCAAATGGGGAAAACCATTTTTGCTATCAGCCATGATGACCACTACTTTCAGCATGCCGACAGGTTGCTGGAAATGCGCGGTGGCCAACTTTCTGAGCTAACCGGAAAAGAGCGCGAGCTGGCGACTCGCGATGCGGTTGCCCGTACTGCCTGATGACTTTACTACATCCCGGAGGCGTTAGCCGTCTTCCGGGATTACCTCTGGCTGCTGTTTTTTCCATCGACTGAATTCATAGCGGTTATTATTTCCCCCTCCTCGCGCTATGCTTAAGGCTTCCGGCCTGCTGGTCTGACAGATATTTTTACAAGGATTGCCTGACCGATGTCCGTTTTGCACAAAAAAAGCGCCAGATTGCGCGACGAAGAGCGCGCCCGTCTCATATGGTTACTGAGTACCGATAAAGCCGTTACATCTTCGCTGCTGGGCAAATTAACCCTGGCAGAACGCTATGATGACAGTACGCTTGCCGACGATCTGGCGGAAGTGGAAGTGCTGGTTTCCCATCTTCCGCCGCCGGACCTCGCCGATGCGCTCGAAGCGCTGCCCTACGACGCCCGTAATGCGCTCTGGCGACTGGTGGCCGACGACAAACGCGGTAAAGTGCTGCTGGAAGCATCGGAAAGCGTCTGGGGCGATCTCATCGAAGAGATGAGCGATCACGACCTGCTGTTTGCTCTGCAAAACCTTGATATCGATGAGCAGGTCTACCTGCTGCAACACCTGCCGCGTGATCTGACCGGACGTCTTTTGGCGACGCTGCCGCCGGATAAGCGTGCGCGCATTCGCCAGATGATGCGCTACGCCGACAATACCGTCGGTGCGATAATGGAGTTTGAAGTCATCACCGTCCGTCCGGAGGCCACGCTTGCAGCGGTACAACGCTATCTGCGGCGGTTGGGCAAAATGCCGGAAAATACCGACAAACTATTTGTGACCACCCGCAATAAGCTGCTGCTTGGTGAACTGGAGCTACAAACGATCCTGCTCAACGATGCTCAGAAGCGGGTAGGGGAAGTGATGGAAGGCGACCCGGTCACCTTCCAGCCGCATGAAGATGCCGAAAAGGTAGCGCGCACGTTCGAACGTGACGACTTACTTAGCGCCGCGGTTATTGACGCTGACGGCAAGCTGATGGGGCGTTTGACCATCGATGAGATTGTTGACGTGGTCTATGAAGAGACGGATAACGATTTACGCCGGATGGGCGGTCTGAGTAACGATGACGACGTATTTGCCCCGGTCAGTAAGGCGGTGAAGACCCGTTGGGCCTGGCTGGCGGTGAATCTTTGTACCGCGTTTATCGCCTCCCGCGTTATCGATGGTTTTGAACACACTATATCCCAGCTGGTTGCGCTGGCGTCGCTGATGCCCATTGTCGCCGGGATCGGGGGGAACACCGGTAACCAGACGATCACCATGATCGTGCGGGCGATGGCGCTACAGCATATTCAGCCGGGAAGTTTCACCTTTCTGATCCTGCGTGAAATGGGCGTTGCGCTGATCAACGGGATCGTCTGGGGCGGGATTATGGGGGCCATTACCTGGTGGCTGTACGATGACCCGCAGCTCGGCGGTGTGATGACGCTGGCGATGATGCTCAACCTGCTGATGGCAGCGATGATGGGGGTGATTATCCCGATGGTGATGGTTAAACTGGGCCGCGATCCGGCGGTCGGCTCCAGCGTCATGATTACCGCTATCACCGACACCGGCGGGTTCTTTATTTTTCTTGGGTTGGCGACGGTTTTTCTGATGTAGCCTGCGCTTTAGTACGCAGACGACGGGGGATCAGGGCCATCGAGACCAGGCCCGCCAGGACACCAATCGCCAGATTGCTGGTACCGACGGTCGCGCCGACGGTCACCAGCATCACCAGCGTTTCCGGCCATGGATTACGTGCCAGCTCGGCCGGACGAATGCTGTGCCAGCTAAAGGTTTTAACCGCCACAATCACCATCACCCCGGCGAGAACGGCCATCGGGATTTTCGCCATCACTTCGCTTAACCCCGTTACCAGCAATAGCAGCACCAGACCGGCGGCAATCGTTGAAACGCGGCTGCGCGCTTTCCCCATTTCAACGTTAACGATGGTCTGGCCGATCATCGCGCACCCGGCGATACCGCCGTAGAAGCCTGCGAGAATATTAGCAATGCCCAGACCGGCACTCTCACGTGCTTTGCTGGAAGGGGTGTGGGTCAGGTCATCGACCAGTTTTGCCGTTAGCAGCGACTCCATCAGACCGACAAAAGCGATACTCAGTGCGCAGGGCCAGATGATTTGCAGCGTTGTTAAGTCGAGCGGCACCATCAGACTGGTTAACCCCGGCAATCCGCCACTCATGGGGCCTTCATCGCCAACGGTCGGCAGCAGCTGGCCGCTGAAAACGGTAAACAGAGTCAGTAAAACGATAGCAATCAGCGGAGAAGGAACCGCCTTAATGTAGCGGGGAGCCCACAGCACAATCAGCAGCGTTAACACGAACAGGCCAATAATCAGCGGCTGCTTACTCCAGAAATGCGGAACCTGGGCGAAAAAAATCAGGATCCCCAGCGCGTTAACAAAACCTGTCATCACCGCCTGCGGGATAAAACGCATCAGGCGCGCCATACCGCAAATGCCAAACAAAATTTGAATGATGCCTGCCAGAATAACCGCAGGGAGAATATAGCCGACGCCATATTGATGCACCATCGGGCCGATCACCAGCGCCACAGAACCGGCGGCTGCGGTGACCATAGCCGGTCTGCCGCCCAGAACCGACATCGCCAGGCACAGCACCACGGAGGCAATCAGGCTAACTTTCGGGTCAACGCCTGCGATAACGGAAAAGGAGATGACTTCGGGAATCAGGGCCAGCGCGGTCAGTACACCCGCCAGGGTTTCACGCGTCAGCAGCGCAGGAGAGCGTAATATCTGGCCTAATGTGCCAGCGCGACTGGCAGTTGCGGAGTCAGAAACTGGTGGCATAAAAAAAGTTCGCAGAATATAAAAAAGAGGCGTGGCAACAGACGCTGCTTACGTGCGGTCCGTCACAAAACCGAGGATGATAGCGCGGAAGCGCCGCTGATACCAGTACAAAATGTGATTTGTGATACACATTTATTAAACATTTTTATAACAGATCTCAAAACTCAACTTAAAATTTAAACAATATTTAAATTTTTTTTCTTCAGTGTTACCTTTGAAGCCGAGAATCGTTTCACCTGCGCTAAATAAAAAAGCGAGTAAAGTAAGGCTCAAATCCGATGAAGAAAAAGATGGCCGTACCCAGCTCACAGGCGGTTGGTTCCAATAACACTCGGACCAACACCCGCCATGAGCAAGAGACGGATGTATTGTTGATTGGCGGCGGCATCATGAGCGCCACGTTGGGAACCTGGCTGCAGGAACTGGAGCCGGACTGGTCTATTACCATGGTCGAGCAGATGTCCAGCGTCGCGGAAGAGAGCTCGAACGGATGGAATAACGCGGGCACCGGCCATGCGGCGCTGATGGAACTTAACTATACGCCGCAAACCGCCAACGGAATCAATATCGATAAAGCGGTTGATATCAACGAATCGTTCCAGATTTCTCGTCAGTTTTGGGCCCATCAGGTGACGCGCGGCATTCTGAACAAGCCGAAGTCATTTATTAACAGCGTGCCGCACATGAGCTTCGTGTGGGGTGAAGACAACGTTAACTTCCTGCGCGCCCGCTATGCGGCTTTACAGCAAAGCGAGTTGTTCCGCGGCATTCGCTACTCTGAAGATCATCAACAAATTAAGCAGTGGGCACCGCTGGTGATGGAAGGGCGCGATCCGCAGCAGAAAGTAGCCGCCACCCGTACGGAAGTCGGTACAGACGTGAACTACGGCGAAATCACCCGTCAGCTGATCGCCGGGCTGCAAACCCATGATAATTTCTCTCTCCAGTTGGGTACCGTGGTGCGCCGCTTTAAGCGCAACGCTGATAAGAGCTGGACCGTGACGCTGGCGGACGCCAACAATCGCCACCAGAAACGGGTGATCAAAGCTAAATTTATCTTTATTGGCGCCGGTGGCGCGGCGCTGACTCTATTGCAGGAAACGGGTATTCCGCAGGCTAAAGAGTACGCGGGCTTCCCGGTCGGCGGACAGTTCCTGGTGTGCGAGAATCCGGATGTGGTTAACCACCATCTGGCGAAGGTCTATGGCCAGGCGGAAGTTGGGGCGCCGCCGATGTCGGTTCCGCATATCGATACCCGTATTATCGACGGCAAGCGCGTGGTGCTGTTTGGGCCGTTTGCGACCTTCTCAACGCGTTTCCTGAAAAACGGTTCGCTGTGGGATCTGCTGGCTTCAACCAATACGTCGAATATCATGCCGATGCTCAACGTGGGTCTGGACAACTTCGATCTGGTGAAATACCTGATTAGCCAGGTGCTGCAAAAAGACAAAGACCGCCATGCGGCGCTGTGTGAGTACTATCCGGAAGCGCGTAAAGAAGACTGGCGCCTATGGCAAGCCGGTCAGCGCGTGCAAATTATCAAGCGCGATAAGAAGAAGGGTGGCGTTCTGCGTTTGGGTACCGAAGTCGTCAGCGATGATGAAGGTACCGTAGCCGCGCTGCTGGGCGCATCGCCAGGTGCTTCCACCGCCGCGCCAATTATGCTGCAGCTGATGGAAAAAGTGTTCAAGGATAAGGTCAACTCAGCTGACTGGCAGGCGAAACTGAAAGCGATTATTCCTAGTTATGGTACGCGTCTGGATGGCAACGCCGCGGAAATTGAAAAGGCGCTGGCGTGGACCAGTGAGGTTCTGGAGCTGCACTATGAGCCGCTCACGGTTGCTGATGATGTTCCGCAGGCGGAGCTGAAGCCGCTGCCGGAGGGAAAACCTATCGCCGATATCGCGCTGTAACCCATTCTCCGGCGGCTCGGGCCGCCGGATTCTATCTCAAGGCATTAACGCTCAACGGCAGTGCCGATGGTCTCGTCCGCTCTCCAGATACGATATTTCACATCAACGTTGGCCGGGGTATAAACCACGATAGGTAATTTGCTGTTGTAGCGTAACATTCCCGCATCACCCAGGCCCGCCATTACAAACTGCTTCTCTTTTTTGCCGTCCGGGCAGGCCATCATGGTTGAGACGGGTGAAGTGACTTTATCAAATACGTAGTAGTCGTAGCCCCAGCCTTCCAGGGTTTTGCTTTCAAGTTGGCCGCCAAGGCGATGGCGATTACAGTCGACTTCCAGCGTCTGGCCAATCATCAGTTCAACTTTAAACGCTGATTCATCCTGCTGCTCCGGCAGCTGAATCACCTGACGCTTCATGCCTTTCTCCGCCTTAGGATACGGGGCGATTTTTTCCAGCGGCTGTTCTGCGGCCAGGGCGCTGGAGGAAACGCAGGCAACGGCCAGCAGGGAAATGGCAAACGTAGTGATTTTTTTCACGTGGGTAATCCTTTGTTATCATTCCTGAACAGCATAAGAGTAGCATTTATAAGATGAATAATAAGTGGTATTTACCAAAATTTTCATAATATATAGTTATAAATTCTGCAGGTTTGCAAGAGGGTTAACAGCCTCAACTTGAGGGCTACGCTAAGTAATCACTTAAGAGCCTATCCCATTAGGGCTTTTTTGCTTGCCATTTTGAACCTGGGCAGTGTTCAAACTGTCTTCGCCAATTACGCATACTGGGATAGGCTCTAAGTCATCGCGTTGAACAGGGGGAAGCCCCCTGTTTATTAAGGTAATGCGCTACTCCTCGCGGTTTTTTCCCTCTTCTAAGAAGTCTTCATCGATCTCATCGATATTTCCGGCGTGATCGCGCCCGGAAAGAAGGTTCCAGCAGGCAATAAACAGCGCGGCAATCAGCGGGCCGATAACAAAACCGTTGATGCCGTAGATTTCCATCCCGCCAATGGTGGTTATCAGTATCAGGTAGTCCGGCATTTTGGTATCTTTCCCGACCAACAGAGGGCGAAGAATGTTATCGACAAGGCCAACGATTATCACAAAGAAACCGACGATAAAAGCGCCTTGCCATATCTGACCGGTTGCGAAAAGATAGATGGCCGCAGGGATCCAGATAATCGCCGAACCCACCGCCGGAATGAGTGACAGAAACGCCATCATAGCGCCCCACAGAATGCTGCCATCAATACCGACTATCCAGAACGCCAGCCCGCCAAGTGCGCCCTGGGCAAGCGCGACCGCAACGGTGCCTTTTACCGTCGCCCGGGCCACGGCGGCAAATTTAGCGAAAAGATGCTGCTTAACGTGATTTGACAGCGGCAAGGATTCGAGAATCAGCCTGACCAGATATGGGCCGTCTTTCAGCAGGAAAAACAGCAGATAAAGCATGATGCCGAAGCTGACGGTAAAACCGAAGGTCCCTTTACCAATCAGGAATGCGCTACCGGCCAGGTACTGACCGCCTTTTAGCGCAACGTCAGAAAGCTGCTGCTGAATTTGTTCAGCGCTATCGAGATTATGCTCGGAGAGGAAGCTACGGGCCCACTCCGGCAGGTGAGCAAACAGGCTGGCTACCACCGTCGGGAACTGAGTATCGTTATGCTGCAGCTTGGTGTAAACCACGTTCAGCTCAAAGGCCAGCGACGAGAGAATAATCGCCAGCGGGGTAAACACGATCAGGCAGATAATTACTATCGTCAGAAAGGCCGCCAGGCCGTTACGCTCGCCGAGCCGATCGCGCAGTTTGTTCTTAACCGGATGGAAGATCACCGCCAGAATCGTTGCCCATAAAATGGCTGAATAATAGGGGGAGAGAACGTCGAAAAAAGCGAGGGTGACGATCAGTACGATCAGGATGAAAAATCCTTTTGTAAGTCCATTAACTCTCATGTAAATCCTTCAGAAAAATGACGAATACAGTCAAATAATAGAAGCTTTTCCACGATTTACAATTAGAGCGCTTATCGTATCGGGTAAGAGCAGAGGGTGATTTCAGGCATTAAAAAACCCGCAGACTCTAAGAGAGTGCGGGTTCTTAAGGGGTTACCGATGTTATCGGTGAATAATTTGGTCGGCACGAGAGGATTTGAACCTCCGACCCCCGACACCCCATGACGGTGCGCTACCAGGCTGCGCTACGTGCCGATTTGTGGGGAACAATATTACCCGTTCCCCAACTGAATGCAAGTCGGGAAATGACTGATTGATTCATAAATAATCAATCAGTTAGCGATAAAGCGTTTTTCATCAGTTAGCACCTGCAGCAGCAGGCTGAGCTGCGGTTTTTGATCCTTAACCTTCTCACCGTCGCTATTCCATGTACTGTAAGTACCGTTGTGATTGAGTACGACGGTGACTTTCGGCGTGGTAATCGCCAGCGTATCGCTATTGGCGGCGGTCACCCACGCGCGACGACGGGCGGCGCTAAACAGATCCTCACCTTGCGAATACTCATTTGCCGGTGTGGAAACGTGCAACAGCCGTTGCATCAGCGTCGTCATCACGTCTTTATTATCCGTCAACGTCGCAATCTCCTGAGCAGGCGTACCGGGCCAGTGGATGACTAAAGGTACCTGCAGCTGCTCGCGCGACCAGCCAAACTGATCATGTTGAGGGTTCAACGGCATACCATGGCCTGCCGTAATAATAACCACCGTGTTGTCCAGCTTGCCCGCTTCGCGCAGCGCGTTCAGCACGCGACCAATTTGTGCATCGACCGCACCAGCGGCATTGCTGTAGCGGCGGACAAAGTTTTGCTGCTGTCCATTATCAAAAGTGGTGCCGTTAAGCGAAACCCATGAGAACCAGCGGTTTTCGTCCTGAGCATAACGGTCCAGCCAGTTAATCCACTGGTTCGCTGTCTGCTCATCGCTTTGTGCTTTCGCGACCGGCAATGAGAAATCGGACAGCAGCGCCTGGCGATAAAGCGGGCTGCTAAAACCGTCAGAAGAGAAGAGGCCCAACTGGTAGCCTTGCTGATTCAGCGAAGTAATCAGCGCCGCAGGAATGCGTGCCGACAGAACGCCATCCATATAGCCCGGCGAAATACCATAGAACAAGCCAAACATGCCGCTGTCGGCGGTGTTGCCGGAGCTCATATGCTGGGTAAAATTGACGCTCTCTTTAGCGAACCCGGCCAGCGCTGGCATGTTTTTCTCAAAGCGCGAATAGTTAAGGTTATCCACGGTAATAAGCAGCACGTTATAGCCAGTGCCGAGATCGCGATAACGCAGGTCGCTAAGCGGGTATTGTACCGAGACCGCTTCCGGTGCGCCTTGTTCCACCAGACGGCGCTGGTAATCCTGGGCGTCGAGCAGGCCGTGTTTTTCCAGAAAACGGCGCGCCGTCATGGGATAGGAAAGCGGCAGATTAGCTCGCTGCATGGTTATAGGGCGATAGAAATTCGCATCTGCCCAGATATAAACCAGGTGGCTGCTAATAAAAGAAATAAAGAAAAACCAGGCAACCGGGCGGGCGTAGTGGCGGCGGCGCGTCAGGCTACGCAGCTTTTGCCAGCTCCAGGTTGCAAAAAGCATTTCCAGCAGAAAAATAACCGGAACGCTAATGAACATCAGCTGCCAGTCGCGCGCCATCTCGTTCTGATCGGGGTTAATGACCAGTTCCCAAACGAAGGGGTTGAGATGCAGATGGAAACGGGTGAACACCTCGCTGTCGATGAGCAGCAGCGTCATGCCCATTGTCGCCAGGATGACTGATATAAACCGCATCAAACGCTGGGAGATGACGATAAAGGTTAGCGGAAAGAGGATCAGCACATAGCTGGTAAAGACCAGGAAGCTGAAATGACCAACGAGGCTGACGTACGAGAAAATGCGTCCGGCAAGCGTCGTTGGCCAGTCGGCGACAAAAAGATAGCGGCTACCGAGCACCATAGCCAACAACATGTTGAACAGGGCGAACCAGTGTCCCCAACTGACCATCTGGGAGACTTTTTCTCGGTAGGGCTGACGAAGAGTCACCATATACTGTTGTTCGTTATCCTTAGTGCGCCGGATCGTCGTTGATAGATGATTGCAACGCCTGGGCAAAAGAACGGGCGATGGCCTGACGCTGCGCCGGCGCGACGCTACTATTGATCAGGTTGGTCACCATATTGCCCAGCACCATCAGAGACAGGTCAACGGGCGCTTTATGTGTTTCCAGAACGCTCGTCAGCTCGCTGAGCAGCTTTTCGACGTGTTCATCGCTATAGCGGGATATTTGCGGCATAAACTCAAAATCTGTTTGTTCGTGAAAGGGCAACATATTACCGTAGCAGCAGCTTTTTTTCCGCATTTTTTCGCCACGGCGCAAAAGCGCGCGGCTTAGCTCGCAAAGAGTTACGCGGTGGTTGCGCCGTCGTCCCGGCGGTGGTTGAATATCGCCCGGTCTAAAAGGAGAGTTTAACATGAGTCTGGATATCGACCAGATTGCCCTGCATCAGTTGATCAAACGTGATGAACAAAATCTGGAACTGGTGCTGCGCGAGTCACTGCTGGAGCCGACAGCGACGGTAGTAGAAATGATGGCCGAGCTGCATCGTGTCTACAGCGCAAAAAATAAAGCCTATGGCCTGTTTACTGAAGAGAGCGAGCTGGCGCAGGCGCTACGCGAGCAGCGTAAGGGTGAAGAAGAGTTCCTGCCGTTCAGCCGCGCGGCGACCGGTCGCCTGCGCGATGAATTGGCAAAATACCCTTTCGCTGAAGGGGGGATTGTGCTGTTTTGCCAGTATCGCTATCTGGCGGTGGAATACCTGATGGTGGCGGTGCTGAACAACTTAAGCAGCATGCGCGTCAACGAAGAGCTGGACATCAGCTCCACCCACTATCTGGATATTAATCACGCTGATATTGTTGCGCGTATTGATTTAACCGAATGGGAAACCAATCCGGAATCAACTCGCTACCTGACCTTCCTGAAAGGTCGGGTAGGGCGAAAAGTGGCAGATTTCTTTATGGATTTCCTCGGTGCCAGCGAAGGGCTGAATGCGAAAGCGCAGAACCGTGGCCTGTTACAGGCGCTGGATGATTTCGCTGCCGATGCGCAGCTGGATAAATCTGAGCGTCAGAACGTGCGCCAGCAGGTTTACAGCTACTGCAACGAACAGCTGCAGGCCGGAGAGGAAATTGAGCTGGAATCGCTGTCCAAAGAGCTGGCGGGCGTCAGCGAGAAGACGTTCCAGGAGTTTACCGCAGAACAAGGCTACGAGCTCGAAGAGAGCTTCCCGGCGGATCGCAGCACTCTGCGCCAGTTAACCAAGTTTGCCGGTAGCGGCGGTGGGTTAACCATTAACTTTGATGCCATGCTGTTGGGTGAGCGCGTGTTCTGGGATCCGGCTACGGATACCTTAACGATTAAGGGCACGCCGCCAAATCTGCGCGACCAGCTGCAGCGCCGGACTTCTGGCGGTAACTAAATAAATGAAAAATCCCGGCGTTGAGTCGGGATTTTTTTATTTAGCGCACGCCTGTGGTTCCAGGCTAACAGGCATAGAGGATTTCTACGCCATCTATTGCTAATTGCTGTTGCAGGGCATCATCTAACGGTGTATCGACAATAAGCGTGCTGACGAGACTCAGTTCGCCGATGGCAAAGGCCGATGCGGAGTTAAGTTTTTCCTGCGACGCCATCACCACCGTTTCGGCAGCCCGCGCCGCGAGTGCGCGCTTGATACCTGACTCTTCATAATCTCCGGTAGTCAATCCGGCTTGATGATGGACGCCTGTTACGCCCATAAAAAACAGGTCGGCATTAATGCGAGAAATACTTTCCAGGGCTGCTGCCCCTACGCTGACCACCGAATGTTTAAATAATCGGCCGCCAATCAAAATCACCTCGATTAGCGGTTTCTCCACCAGCGCGACGGCGATCCCCGGACTGTGGGTCACCACCGTACACGCCATGTTATCTGGCAGCAGGCGTACCATCTCTCCGGTCGTAGTTCCACCGTCGATAATCACCACCTGGCCGGGCTGAATAAGCTCAGTTGCGCGCTGGGCAATGGTCTGCTTCGAGGCTATTTGCACGTTTTTTCTTGTTTCGATTGGCGCGATGGCTTCGGAAACCGGCAATGCGCCGCCGTGCACGCGCTGTAGTTTTCCTTCAGCTGCCAGCTCGCGCAGATCCCGGCGAATCGAATCTTCCGAAATGCGAAAACGTTGGCTGAGATCGCCTGACATCACCTGTTTTTCCTCAGCGAGGATCTGCAAAATCTGCTGTTTTCTCTGGCTGGCAAGCATGAAAATACCTTCATGAGTTATCTTGTTTATACACGATTATGCATGTTATGTTGCCTGCTGTCACCTTATAAGGGGAAATACATGCACGCTGACGTACCCCGCGTTCGCCATGTCCGCGAAACGCTACTCTCAGATAACTGGTACACGCTCAAAAAATACACGTTCGAATTATTACGCCGGGATGGGCGCTGGCAGGAGCAAAGCCGCGAGGCCTACGATCGCGGAAACGGGGCGGTCATTTTGCTCTATAACCGTGAAAATAAAACGGTAGTGCTGACTCGCCAGTTTCGCTTCCCGGTATGGATTAACGGCCACGAGGGGTTCTTGATTGAGGCGGCTGCCGGATTGCTGGATAACGCTTCTCCGGAAGAGCGCATTATCGCTGAAGCGGAAGAGGAGACCGGTTTTCGCGTCACGCGCATTGAGCCGGTATTTACCGCTTATATGAGTCCGGGTTCGGTAACGGAAAAACTCTATTTTTTTATTGCCGAATATTCTGCCGATGATCGCTTTAGCGATGGTGGCGGGCTGGCGACCGAAGGGGAAGATATCGAAGTGCTGGAGTGGCCGCTGGAAAGAGCGCTGCGGGCCATTCGCGAAGGGGAAATTGTCGATGCGAAAACCATTATGCTGCTGCAGCATTTGGCGCTCAATGCATCGACGCTGTTAGCTCCATAACAAAACGCCCCGGACCTTGCAGGCCGGGGCGCTTGCCATACAACTTTCAGTCGGCGATTAAGCGCGAACGAAGTCGATGTGAGTCAGCTTCGGCTTGAACGCGTGACGCTGAACGGCCTGAGCTTTAACTTTTTCTTCTTTGCCATCAACAACGATGGTCAGAACTTCGCTGTAAAATTCAGCTTTGCTCTGCATGTTCCATACTTTGTCGTGGTCCAGTTCAATAGCAACCGGAGCAGCTTCGCCGCCATAGATAATGGCCGGGAATTTGTTTGCTGCGCGCAGGCGGCGGCTCGCACCCTTACCCTGCTCTTTACGTACTTCTGCGTTGATAGTAAACATTGATGTCTCTCTATATATAAATCCTGCTACAGGCGACCCAGCAGCAGGCAGATTATCTGCTTTGCGAATGCAAAAGCGGGCGGCATTATAGCCGCCAAACGCCTTTGCAGCAACCAAAACCTCAGCCGGGCAGCCGATTAGCGCAGCTCGTTGGCCCGACGAAAGCGCCCCTGATAATCAAATATTTTTTCCCGCACCTGCCAGTACTGCCCCTTCATGCGGGCGACGACAAAGTCCGGGTGGCGCAGCAGCGCCTGCTGGGCAAGGATATCGGCGGGCGTTATCCAGCGCAGCGGTACACCCGGTGTACGGGTATGTGGGCGGATAAACAGTTGCTCAAAGGCCGTACGCTGGGCGGGCGTGTGCAGACGGAAGCGCTCACTTACATCCGCACCATCTTCATCGTAATAGGTGATTTTCAGCCATGGGCCTTTCTCATCGGCACCGTGCTGAAGATCCATACCGCTACAGCGCAGCACCAGCGCATCTTTCAACTTCAGCGCCGCTTTCAGCATGTCATCCGGGTCGACCAGAATGGTGTCGCACTCGCGGCAGCGACGGGCAGCGATATCATTTTCCGCGTTACACTGCGGGCAGTTTTTAAAGCGAAAGCGAAAATCGCACTGTTCGCGATGGCCTTCATCATCCTCAAACCAGCCCTGGCAGCGGCGGCCAAAATGTTCAATCAGCGTGCCGTCGGTGGTCGTTTTTCCCCAGAAAGTATTGGCGAAACCGCAGGCGGGGCAGAAAACCTGCACCGGCACGTTGTCGCTTTTTCCCTTCGGCGTGCCGACTTCGGGGGCATAAAGATCGTGCGGGTTCCCGGCGTAATCAAGGATCAGGCAATCAGTTTTGCCTGGCGACAGGCGCAGGCCACGACCCACAATTTGTTGGTAAAGGCTTACCGACTCGGTAGGGCGCAGGATAGCGATGAGATCGACGTGGGGCGCATCAAAGCCGGTGGTCAGCACCGCGACGTTAACCAGATAGCGATACTGCTGGGCCTTAAACGCTTCGATAATGCGATCGCGTTCGGGGCCAGGAGTTTCGCCGGTAATTAAAGCGGCTTCACCCGCTGGCAGCAAGCCGGTGACCTCGCGGGCGTGTTCAACGGTGGCGGCGAAAATCATTACCCCTTTGCGCGTTTGCGCAAATTCAACAATTTGGCTGACGATATGCGGTGTAATGCGCTGCTGCTTTTTCAACTCGTGGTTCAGGTCAGCTTCACTGAACAGACCGCTGCTTTGTGCCTGAAGGCGGCTAAAATCATACTGTACTACCGGCATATCCAGCCGCTCTGGCGGCGTCAGGTAGCCATTCTTAATCATATAGCGCAGCGGCAGTTCGTAAATGCAGTCGCGAAACAGCGCTTTTTCATCGCCGCGCACCATCCCGTGGTAATGGAACTGGTAAATCCATCCTTTACCGAGGCGAAAGGGGGTGGCGGTCAGCCCCAGCAGGCGCAAATTGGGGTTAACCTGCTGAAGGTGACTGATGATCTGCTGATACTGGCTGTCGTCATCGTCGCTGATGCGGTGGCACTCATCGACAATCAGCAGCGAGAATTCCCCCTGAAACTGGTCAAGGTTGCGGGCCACCGATTGCACGCTGCCAAACACCACTTTGCCGTGGCTCTCTTTACGCTTGAGGCCCGCGGCGAAAATATCCGCCTCCAGGCCGAGCGCGCAATACTTGGCATGGTTTTGCGCGACCAGCTCTTTTACGTGCGCCAGGACCAGTACGCGACCGCGCGCCAGGCGAGCCAGCTCGGCGATGACCAGGCTTTTACCTGCGCCGGTCGGCAGGACGATGGCGGCGGGTTCATGGTGGCGGCGAAACCAGGCCAGAGTGGCGTCGACCGCCTCTTTTTGGTAGGGACGTAGTGTAAAAGTCATGAATTTATAGCGGTTAATTAACTCGCGAATAGTATGCCACGAATCTTTTCCCTTGAGTGGTGTTAATAGCTCGTTATACTAACCAATGAAATTCTTCTTTTTTCGGGCGCGTTGCCCGCTCCAGCACTCTTACAGGCTAAAAAAATCTCATGCGACTTGATAAGTTTATCGCTCAGCAACTTGGCGTTAGCCGGGCTATTGCCGGGCGTGAAATCCGCGGCAGCCGCGTTACCGTGGACGGCGACATTGTAAAAGACACTTCGTTTAAGCTTCAGCCGGAGCACGATGTCGAGTATGACGGCAACACGCTGGTTCAGCAGCACGGCCCGCGCTACTTCATGCTTAACAAACCGCAGGGCTACGTCTGTTCCACTGACGATCCAGATCACCCGACAGTGCTTTACTTCCTTGATGAGCCCGTCGCCCATAAGCTGCACGCCGCAGGACGCCTGGACATTGATACCACCGGGCTGGTGCTGATGACCGATGATGGTCAGTGGTCCCACCGGATCACTTCCCCGCGCCATCATTGTGAAAAAACCTATCTGGTGGAACTGGAAAACCCGGTGGATGAAACTACCGCTGAGCAGTTTGCGAAAGGCGTTCAGCTACACAATGAGAAAGAGCTGACCAAACCGGCGGTGCTGGAGGTGGTGACGCCGACCGAAGTCCGTTTGACCATTAGCGAAGGCCGCTACCACCAGGTTAAACGGATGTTTGCCGCGGTGGGTAATCATGTGGTTGGCCTGCATCGCGAACGTATTGGCGACATTATGCTTGATGAGTCGTTAGCCCCTGGTGAATATCGCCCGCTGACTGAAGACGAAATTGCCAGCGTCGGCGGCCAACATGCGCGGAGTAAAACGTGACGGCAAAGCAGAATTCTTCGTTAGGGATTGTGTTTATTCTTGGCCTTCTGGCCATGTTGATGCCGCTGTCGATTGATATGTATCTTCCGGCGCTGCCGGTGATCTCTGCGCAATTTAATGTGCCGGACGGCAGCGCGCAGATGACGCTCAGCACCTATATTCTGGGCTTTGCGGTGGGCCAGCTTTTATATGGCCCGATGGCGGACAGCATCGGGCGTAAGCCGGTTATTCTTGGCGGTACGCTGGTATTTGCGGCGGCGGCGGTGGCCTGCGCGCTGTCGCAGACTATCGATATGCTGATTACCATGCGCTTCTTCCACGGGCTGGCGGCGGCAGCGGCGAGCGTGGTGATTAACGCCCTGATGCGTGATATCTATCCGAAAGAAGAGTTTTCGCGAATGATGTCGTTCGTCATGCTGGTGACCACCGTTGCGCCGCTGGTGGCGCCGATGGTCGGCGGGGCGGTGCTGGTGTGGTTTAGCTGGCATGCGATCTTCTGGATCCTTGCTGTGGCGGCGCTACTGGCTTCCGCGATGATCGCCTTCTTCATTAGCGAAACCTTACCGCCGGAGCGTCGACAGAAGTTCCATATACATACAACGCTGGGTAACTTTGCCACTCTGTTTCGCCACAAGCGGGTGCTGAGCTATATGCTGGCGAGCGGGTTTAGCTTTGCCGGGATGTTTTCGTTTCTCAGCGCCGGTCCGTTTGTCTATATCAATATTAACCACGTATCACCGCAGCATTTTGGCTACTACTTTGCCCTGAACGTTGTTTTTCTGTTCGTGATGACGATGATCAACAGCCGGTTTGTGCGGCGGGTGGGGGCTCTGAATATGTTTCGCGCAGGGCTGTGGATCCAGTTTGCGATGGCGCTCTGGATAGTGGTGTGCGCGCTATTTGATGTTGGTTTTTGGGCGCTGGTGTTTGGCGTGGCGGCTTTTATCGGCTGCGTTTCGATGGTTTCCTCTAACGCGATGGCGGTTATTCTCGATGAATTCCCGCATATGGCCGGAACGGCATCTTCACTGGCGGGGACTTTCCGTTTCGGGATTGGGGCGATTGTCGGCGCGCTGCTCTCAATGGCAACCTTTACCACTGCCTGGCCAATGCTGATTTCAATCGCCTTCTGCGCCAGCAGTTCCATTCTGTTCTATCTCTATGCCAGCAGGCGGCGCAAAGCCGCACGCTGAGCCACATTCAGGGGGCGATATCGCCCCCTTCTTTGATACATATCAACTGAAACCGGCTTCACGGTTTGGCTATTTGTTTGTTTTATGTAAAATCAAATCGTTTAAAAAGTCGCATTGTTGCGATAAAAAAGTTGTTTTAGATCACAGAAACGGGTACATATAGCCCGAAGATGTTCCATTTGCACAATTATAAACTTTTACATTACAAACCAATAACACAAGTCTGATATCGGTGTAAGCGTTTTCTGTGTAGGAACAGGACTATTTGTCAATAATGTGTTAGCATTAATGTAAAATTATTGTGAAGTATTTTGCTTCCGGGGAAAACACGTGAATACACTGCAACTCTCTATCGTACACCGTCTGCCGCAGAGCTATCGCTGGCTGGCCGGTTTTGCAGGTTCAAGAGTTGAACCGATTCCGCAAAACGGTGCTCAGAGCGAAAACAGTCTCGTGGCGTTGAAATTACTTAGCCCTGATGGCGAAAACGCGTGGTCGGTCATGCATAAACTTAGCCAGGCGCTCAGCGACATCGAAGTAGACTGTTCTATTGTTGAATGCGAAGGGGAACCGTGCCTGTTTGTTAATCGTCAGGACGAGTTTGCCGCAACCTGTCGCCTGAAAAATTTCGGCGTGGCGATTGCTGAGCCTTTCTCGGGTAACAACCCATTTTAACCGTCAGCTCAGCGCCAGCAGCTGACGGGTATACTCTTGTTGCGGAGCGGTAAATACGCGCTCGCACTCTCCCTGCTCAACGACTTCTCCCTGCCGCAGCACCATGACCTGATGACACAGCGCCCGTACAACGCGTAAGTCATGGCTGATAAAAATATAGGCCAACTGATGTTTTTGCTGTAACGCCTTTAGCAAGGTCAGGATTTGCGCCTGCACGGTTTTGTCCAGTGATGACGTCGGTTCATCCAGCACGATAAGCTGCGGCTTGACGACAAGCGCCCTGGCGATAGCGATACGCTGGCGCTGACCGCCAGAAAAGGCAGCGGGGTAGCGGTGGCGCGTTTGCGGGTCGAGTCCGACCTCCTGCATGACCTGAATCACCGCCCGCTCTCGTTCGGCCGCAGTAAGCGCCGGTTGATGGACGCGCAATCCCTCTTCAATGATTTGCAGCACGTTGAGCCGTGGGTTTAACGAGGAGTTAGGATCCTGAAAGACAACCTGCATACGACGGCGCAGCGGCAGCATTTGCCGACGATTGCGTCCCTGAAGAGCCTCTCCGTCAAAAGTGATGGCCCCATCGGAATGAATCAGGCGCAAAAGCGCCAGCCCGGTGGTGCTTTTGCCCGATCCTGACTCACCGACCAGACCCAGGGTTTCACCGGCACGTAAATGAAAGCTGAGGGCGTTAACCACCCGATTATGATCGACGACCCGCCGCAGGATCCCTTTACGTATCGGGAAGGCGATACTTAAGCTCTCAGCCCGCAGTAATTCAGGCGCATCAGGAGCGAGCGGTACGGGGTCGCCCGACGGCTCGCTATCCAGCAGGCGCTGGGTATAAGGGTGTTCGGGGGAGGAAAACAGCTCCCGGCAGCCGTTTTGTTCCACGCAGTGGCCGCTTTGCATGACCGCGACGCGGTCGGCGAGCTGACGAACGATACTCAGGTTATGGGTGATAAACAACAACCCCATATTTAACTCTTGCTTCAATTCGCGCAGCAGCGCGAGGATTTGCGCCTGCACCGACACGTCCAGCGCGGTGGTAGGTTCGTCGGCAATGAGCAGCTCCGGACGGGTTAGCAGCGCCATTGCGATCATTACCCGCTGACGCTCGCCGCCGGAAAGCTGGTGCGGGTAGTCGGCCAGTCGTCTGGGCGCATTGCGGATCCCGACGCGATCCAGACAGTCGAGGATCTCCCCACGCGCCGCCTCTTTACGCATACCACGGTGCAAAGAGAGCACTTCGTACAGCTGTTTTTCGAGGTTATGTAGCGGGTTTAGCGAAACCATCGGCTCCTGAAAGATCATCGCGATGCGGTTACCGCGCACGCCGCGCAGGGTGCGTTCATCAGCGTGAAGCAGCGATTGGCCGTGAAAACGGATATCACCGCTGGGATAGCAGACCGGTGGCGAGGGGAGCAGCCGCAGCACCGATAGCGCTGAAACGCTCTTGCCGGAACCAGACTCGCCCACCAGCGCCAGGGTTTCGCCAACGGCGATCTGCAGCGATAGCTCGCTCACCACGGTGGTGGTTTCTCCCTGCTGGCGAAAGGCGATGGAGAGATTATCAATATCTAATAGAGGTTGCGTCATGCTACACCGCCTTACCTGGATCAAAGGCGTCGCGAACCGCTTCACCAATAAAAATCAACAATGTCAGCAGCACTGCCACCGACAAAAAAGCGGCGATACCCAGCCACGGTGCCTGGAGGTTGTTTTTGCCCTGCAACAGTAGCTCGCCCAGCGAAGGGGAACCCAGCGGCAGGCCAAAACCGAGAAAGTCCAGCGAGGTCAGAGTGGTTATCGAACTGCACAGAATAAACGGCAGGAAGGTGAGGGTGGCGACCATCGCATTAGGCAACATATGCCGCAGAATAATGGCGCGATCGCTAACGCCGAGCGCCTGAGCGGCCCGAATGTAATCATAGTTGCGGGTGCGCAGGAACTCAGCGCGGACGACGCCTACCAGCGTCATCCAGCCGAACAACACGGTAATTGCCAGCAGCCACCAGAAATTGGCCTGTACTACGCTGGAGAGCAGAATAATCAGAAATAGCGTCGGCATTCCCGACCATACTTCGATAAACCGTTGCCCCCAGAGGTCAACTTTTCCGCCGTAATACCCCTGAACAGCGCCAGCCATCACGCCCAGTACGCTGGAGAAGAAGGTCAGCAGCAGACCGAAAAGTATCGAAATACGAGTGCCGTACAGAATACGCGCCAGCACGTCTCCGCCGTTAGCGTCGGTACCCAGCCAGTTTAGCGCTGACGGTGATGAAGGAAAGGGACTGTCGGTGGCGAAATTAATGGTGGTTGCGCCAAAACGTACCGGTGCCCACAGCGCCCAACCGTTATCGTCCAGCTGTTTTTTTAGCCACGGGTCCTGATAGTCGGCGGCGGTGGCAAAGCTGCCGCCGAAGGTGGTCTCGCTGTAGTTTTTTAATAGCGGAACGTAAAGGCTGCCGCGATACTGTACCAGCAGCGGTTTATCGTTAGCGATAAGCTCAGCGCACAAGCTACAGGCGAAAAGCGCTAAAAATAGCCACAACGACCAATAGCCGCGACGGTTATGGCGAAAGCGCGCCCAGCGAGCCTGATTGACGGGACTAAAAAATGACATTAGCGACCCTCAAAATCGATACGCGGATCGACCAACGTATAGCTGATATCGCTGACGATATTCAGCAGCAGGCCAATCAGGGTGAAAATATACAGCGTGCCAAACATCACCGGGTAATCACGCGAAACGGTGGCTTCGTAGCCCAGTAGCCCCAATCCGTTTAGCGAGAACATCACTTCAATCAGCAGCGATCCGGTAAAAAACATACTGATAAAGGTGGCCGGGAACCCGGCGATCACCAGCAGCATGGCATTGCGGAACACATGGCCCCAGAGGATCTGTTTTTCGCTGACGCCTTTGGCGCGGGCGGTAACGACGTACTGCTTGCGGATTTCATCGAGAAAGCTGTTTTTAGTCAGCATGGTGAGCGCAGCGAAACCGCCGATCACCGTTGCCAGCACCGGTAGAGTGATATGCCAGAGATAGTCGAGGATCTTTTGATACCACGGCAGGCTGTCGAAGTTGGCGGATACCAGCCCGCGCAGCGGGAAGAGATCGAAATAGCTGCCGCCGGCAAAGATGACGATCAGCAAGATGGCGAACAGGAACGCCGGGATCGCATAGCCGATGATAATCAGCGTGCTGCTCCAGACGTCAAAATGACTACCGTTGCTGACCGCTTTGCGGATCCCCAGCGGAATCGACACCAGATAGATAATGAGCGTGCTCCATAAACCCAGGGTGATGGAGACCGGGAGGCTGTCCTTAATCAACTGCAGTACCGACGAGCTGCGGAACAGGCTATCGCCAAAATCAAAGCGCAGATAGTCACCGAGCATTTTAAAATAGCGCACGTGGATTGGCTTATCAAAACCGTAGCGGTGGGTTATCTCGGCGATAACCTCCGGGTCGAGTCCACGCCCGCCGCGATAGTGCCCGTCGCTGATATTACTGACCCCGGTACGCGCGTGGCTGGCGCTCATCCCGCTGTCCCCGGCGCCGGGCAAGCCGCCGCGATCGCCAAATTCAATCGCCGCGATAGCCTGATCGACCGGACCGCCGGGCGCGATCTGCACAATAAAAAAATTAATGGTGATAATCGCCCACAGGGTAGGGATTATGAGCAGTAGTCGGCGGAGCAGATATGCACCCATCTTAATTCCTTAGCGTCTGTCCGCGGGGAGTCTGGCCGCTTTGTTTGCGTCGTACCACCAGTTTTCAAAACCGGAAGAGTAGACCGCGCGGGTCTGCGGGAAGGAGAATTTGTCCCAGTATGCGGTTCGGTCCTGTGCCATATACCACATTGGCAGCATGTAATAGTTCCACGTTAGCACGCGGTCGAGAGCCCGGCCCAGCGGCAGCAGCTTTTCCTTATTACCCTGCCAGCGAATAATCTGCGCGATAAGCTGGTCGACGGCCGGGCTTTGTACCCCCGAGGCGTTGTAGCTGGAGTTAATATATTCGGAGTCCCAGGAGATTTGCAGGTCGGTGCCGGGCCAGGGGGTTGCGCGCCAGACGTTTGGCATCATGTCGTAATCCCGGCTGCGCTTGCGGTTGCTGTACTGTGAGTTGTCGACCTGGCGAATATCCATGACGATCCCGAGACGCTGAAGATTGTGCTGAAAGGGGAGGACCCAGCGATCGCTGCTTCCGGAGGGAAGCAGTAGCTCAAAGCGTAGCGGCTTGCCGCTCTGCGCGTTGACCCGCCGCTGGTTTTTCACTACCCATCCCGCCTGGTTTAGGATGGCATCCGCTTTGAGTAAATTGGCGCGTTCGAAACCATCGCCGCGGGAGACCGGCGGCTGGTAAATCTGCGTGAAGACTTCGGCTGGGATCTCTTTTTTCAGCGGCGTCAGCAGGGCGAGTTCATCGGCATCAGGGTAGTCGCGCGCCGCATACTCAGTGTTCTGAAAGAAGCTATTGGCGCGGCTGTACGAGTTATAAAACAGCGCCTTATTCATCCATTCAAAATCAAACGCGAGAGTTATCGCTTCGCGTACCCGCCGGTCGGAAAATACCGGACGCTGGATGTTAAAAGCCAACCACTGCGTATTCTGCGCCGAGGTGTTGGTGTATTCATCTTTGATAATATAGCCATGGGTAAAGTTACGCCCGACGTAGCGGGTAGCCCAGTTCTTGGCGACGTTTTCTTCGCGGCGATCGACAGCGCCAGCCTTAAAGGCTTCGAAAGCCACATTGTCATCCAGATAATAATCGTAGCGCAGCGTGTCGAAATTCCAGCGTCCACGATTGACTGGTAAATCGGCTGCCCAGTAGTTTTTTACGCGTGAATAAGTGATGTACTGGCCCATTCGCCAGGCGGTCACGCGATACGGACCGCTGGCCAGCGGCGGCGCAGAGAGCGGGTCGCTGAGCTTATGGCTTTTCCAGAATGTCTCCGGCATGACGGGTAGCGTCATCAGGCTGAGCATGTTCTCTTTGCCCGGTTTGGCTAAATCAATGCGTACGGTAAGTGGGGCGATCGCTTTAACGGTGGTGCCTTTATAATAGAGGCGAAACTGCGGCACCCCTTCGGTCATAAACTTCTGGAAGGTAAAAGCGACATCGCTGGCGGTAATGGGGCTGCCATCGTGATAGCGCGCGCGTGGATTGAGGGTTATCTCCATCCACGAAAAATCATCGGCATAACGCGTGTGTTCGGCGATCAAGGGGTAATAGCTGCCGGGTTCATCGTCAGAGGTGGTGAACAGCGTGTCGTATAACGTCTCGGTGCGAATGCCGGGATTACCTCGCATAGCGTAGCGGTTGAAGTTATCAAAGGTGCCAATGGCTGCGAGGGTAATTGCGCCGCCTTTGGGCGCGTCGGGGTTGGCATAGTCGTAGTGTTCAAAACCAGCGACGTACTTCGGTTCGCCGATAATGGCGAACGTATCGCTCTCTTTAATGGTTTGCGCCCGGCTCTGCAGGCTAAATAAGGCCAGCAGTATCAGGCTGATGCGTACAAACATAACCAGGATATCGTCCTCCAATGACAGGCCTGAAGTGGCCTGACCTCTGATAGCAAATAATAAAGGACACTCAGCGGGTTGTGAAATATTTCGCTGGTTCATCGCGAGCGGCGATCAGCGCTTCCAGGGGAAGCGGCTTACTGAGCCAGTAGCCTTGCAGGTAGTTTACCCCATGGTCGCGCAGCCATTCAGCTTGTTCCTGAGTTTCCACGCCTTCAGCGACGGTGGTGAGCTTCAGGCGACGGCTTAGGGTGATGACGGCATCCAGTACCGGAGAGGTCACGGTTTCCGTACCAATGGCCTGGACAAAACCGCGGTCGATTTTCAGATAATCGAAGTTATAGCGCTCCAGATAGATGAGCGCGCTATGGCCGGTACCAAAATCATCGATCGCAATTTCGAAACCTTGCTCATGCAGCCAGTCGAAATTCTCCAGCGAACGATTCTTGTCGATCATTGCGCGTTCGGTGATTTCCAGTACCACGCTAAAATGATTCGTGGGCATGGTGGTGGCGAACTGCTGAAGATCTTGCTGAAAGCTGCTGGAATGCAGATGAGCGGGGGATATATTGACGCCAAGTTTGCTGCCCACGGGCAGGAGCGTTTGTAGCGTAGGGGCATCACGGGCGATCAGTTTTAACAGATGGCGGGTCAGCGGAATAATCACCTGTTGGGTTTCAGCAAGGTTAATAAACACATCGGGAGGGATCTCCCCGGCCGTTGGATGACGCCAGCGCATCAGCACCTCAATACCGCTGATTTGTAGCGTATCTGACCTGACCACTGGCTGATAGACCACGTAAAACCGATCGTTTTTGATCGCCAGGAGAAGTTCTTTGCGCGGGTCAGATTTAATGGTCAATACGTAGTAGCTCAAAAGTCCCGCCAGCAGCCCGCACACGACGCCAAGTAGCAGAGCGAACTGGGTATTTTCCCCCAGCCAGCTGTTGGCGTAGAGATAGACGTTCAGCGGGAGGCCATCAATTTGCGTCTGGCGAATCGGCGGTGAGAGCAGCGTTTGCGGGTCGATAAGTCGATTGCTGAAGGTGGAGATCGCGATGTCTTTAATGGCCAGCGCCAGGCCGCTGAAATCATTCTGCCGGGCAGAGTAGAGAATATAAGGCGTCAGGTTGGCATTAATTGAGACAAAAATACCGTCTTTACCGCCGTGCGGGCTGCGCACCCACATTGCCAGCGCGGCGCTTTTTGGCATCATAGGCGTTCCCGGCAAAATCGCCATATCGACCGCTTTAGAGATATCAAGCTGCGGAATGAGCTGGGTTAAGGGCGAGCTCATCGCGCCGGTAGCAGAGGAGCAAAACGCGAGGCCATTTTTAACCAGCAGGAAGGCTCGTACGTTTGGGCTGAATGCCGCATGGGCGGTTAAGCCTGAAGCAACGTTCTCACAGGGTTGGTCTACCAGCGGCTGCAGGCCGTCAATGGTCTGATTTAAATCGCGGAAATAGTCCTGCAGATAAGTATGAACATTTTTGATGATGACGTCGAAACGCTCCGCCCGGTTATGATAAATCACCATAAACTGAATGCTACCGGCCAGCAGGGCGACGGCAATCCCGAAGCATACGCTGGTCAGCCAGATTTTACGCTGGGGAGAGAGGTGACGGGTAGGCATAGGCTATAGTCAGTCCGTGTTGTTGATTAGCGCCAAAGGGTTCATAGAAAGTCGTTTTTCCATCCCCACTTAAAGACATAGCTTATTTTGCGAAGTTCATTGGCGGACAAGCAAAAAAAAACACTGCCTTGGCAGTGTTTTCTGTTTCTTCCGTTGGCCAAGGGATTAACCAACGTCAGAAGAAATTACGAGCGGCTCAGAACGCGTCGCGCTTCGTTATAGCGCTTTTTCCAGTACGGCTCGTCCATGCTGGATATTGTCACACCGCTGCTGGTGGAAGCATGAACAAACTGATTGTTGCCGATGTAGATACCCACATGGCGGCCCGTGGAACCTGCACGGAACAGGACTAAATCACCGGTACGCAGCTGTGAACGGCTGATGGATTTTCCAGAATCCTGCTGCTCTGAAGTCGAGCGCGGTAGTTCCAGACCAAACTGTTCACGGAAAGTACGTTGCACAAAGGCAGAACAATCGATGCCTTTACGAGTGCTGCCGCCGAGGCGGTAACGCACGCCCTTCCAGCTAGCATATTGATCCATCAAACGGGACTTCACGTCCAGATTGCGGACCATTGTTTCAAATTCATCCTGAGAGGCTTGCAGTGATGATAAATCTCCACTACCCACAGCAAGCGTCTCAGAATGCATATTCCTGGCGGTACTATTTGAACTACACGCGGAAAGCAGAACCGCAACTGCAATCGCGGGCGCGACCCGCAAGATATATCTCAAAATCGGCTGAGATTTGACCATACTGTGTGTTATCCCTTGTTGTCCTTAACGACAATGTCGTTATAAAAAATGCCAAACGTGTTAGAGCCTAAATACCTGGTCGCAATGAGACAATTCCCTAAGCATAAAATTGTGGCCTGACGCACAAATTTATTCACTCTCTGAATTGATGTTGCTGAAAAGGCAAAACGAGATCGAGGTTACCCGATCGGACGGGGGATGGCGAGCGGTTTTGCGCATTTTCTTATAAGTATTTTTGCGACAAAAAGTGAATCATCGGCAAAGGACAAATTAGCGACAATGGTGGGCAAAAAATACGCAATTTACTCATTTTTATCATGATTAATGTGACAGGAAGATGATACGGAATGAGAAAAAATGAGCGGATAAAAAAAGGGACCCAGAACGATCCCTTATGAATGATATTAATTAATTGTAAAGAGGAGTTTAATTTTTGACTTTTCCACCGGGAAGATGACGCTCAAATAAAGCAATGACATTGTCACTCAGCGAGGTCATCAACACCCATGGCGCGCCAATTAGCACGGCGGTTAATGAGCCAACGGCAATATCGGTAAACCAGTGAGCGCCAATCATCACCCGAGGGAAGGCGAACACCACAAATATTACCAGTGAAATAGCAAATGCGCGGCGGCCAAAATAACGCCACATAAAAGAAGCGAAAATCAGCAGCATCATACCGTGATCGCCCGGAAAGCTATCTTTAGAAGCATCTTTAGTCGGGAATGAGATCACGTCACTCACTTTGGTAATGTCGGTGAAAGAGAGCGAAGGGCTAGCGCGCTTAACCGGCATCAGATGCTGGGCCAGTTGATTGATGATAACGGCGGCCAGCAGCATCACCAGCCCGATGATAATCACCCGGCGGCGTCCTGCGCTCTGTTCTTTAAACCAGAAGCTCAGCATCAGGCTACCCATTGCCAGCAGCGAACAGGCGTCAAATGCGCGGTTATTGATAATCGCCAGCAGCCAGGTATAAGCAGTGCTCACGCCAACCAGGTGGTTAAAGAAATAGAAGATCGCCGAGTCCAGCGGATTCCAGAAACCATGGTTTACAGGAAGGTACCATGAACAAAAAAGCGCTATACCCGTCGCGTTCAGCAGCAGGATAAGGGGAATTCGATTTTTAATCATAACTATCGCGTGTTGTGTAAAACGACGGCAACCATAGCCGCCTTAACTTAAACGAAGCTTCAACAAGGAGGCCTGCAGTGCGTTCCAGTCCGTTTCGCTATCGGCAATGAGCTCGATGCGGCTATCCGGCGGTGCGACGTTCTGCGTCTCAATATGCAGATCAAGCTGTTGGCGGTTGATGCGTACCAGACCTTCCGTAATGCGCATGACGCCTTTCACTCGTCCGACCGGTGCCAGACGCGCCCATTCAAGCAGACCTACGGTATCGAATACGGTTTCAGCGTCAAAAATCCAGCCACAGGACTGATAGCCCTGGCCGCTATTGAGGCTGCGACGCCAGCGTTGGTGAGCAGGAAGATTAAGCGCCGCAAGGCCTTTTTTCTGTCCGTGGCTGTGCGCGTGCTCGGCGCTTTCGGGGAGCGGCGCAAGATTGCGGCGCGGCAAGTCAAGCAATGCCGGGTCAATATTACCCTGCGTGGCGCTAACAAACTGGCGATCGCCGGCATATGCCTGCCACCAGGCGGCAAAGGCACGTTGGCTTTCGTCGGTCGAGCGATCGGCTTTATTACTGATAATGACATCTGCGGCGGCCAACTGGTCACGAAAGTTTTCGTTGGTCACCACTTTTTCATCCAGCAGCTGACGCGGGTCCAGCACGCAAAGGGTGGCGCGCAGATCGATCCATGGCTCGTATACTGCAGCGGTCAGAATATCGAGGATCTGTTTAGGATGCCCCAATCCGGTGGGTTCTATCAGCAGGCGGTCGGGTTTACCCTGACGCAGCAGCGTGTTGAGCCCAACCTGCATCGGTAAACCGTTGACGCAGCACATACAACCACCGGGGATCTCTTTAAGCAGCGCACCGCTCTCTGCCAGCAGCGCGCCATCAATGCCCACTTCGCCAAACTCATTGACCAGCACGGCCCATTTTTCATCCGCGGGCTTATTGGCCAGCAGGTGCAGGATCGACGTCGTCTTGCCGCTGCCGAGAAACCCCGTGATCAAGTTAGTTTTGGTCACCTTTTCTCCAGGATAAATGTAATGTTGTAACAGTTGAGACTATCCTGACGAAAAAAAGGGGAAAAGAGAAGCACTAGCGCGGACAGATACGACGCTCTGTCCGCTTAAAAGCAGAAATTGTTAAGAATTCAGCGCGGCGGCAATCGCCTGGCGAGCGCCTGAGGTTGCAAGCTGACGCCATGCGGTGGTGATTTGGGCAACAAACTGCGGATTTTGCGGCAGGTCATGGCCGAAGATCTCTTCAAGCGAGAGCAGAGCAGCCACCCGCTGTTGTTCATCGCTGGTGGAAACGAGTTTCTGTATCTTGTCAGCCAATGGGTCGCGAATATCGATAGCGTTTCCCGCATCGTCACTACCGCTGACGTAGCGCATCCAGCCCGCGACGCCGAGTGCCAGGAGCGGCCATTGACTGCCACGAGCAAGATGGACACGGATACCGTCAAGCATACGCTGCGGCAGCTTCTGGCTACCGTCCATGGCGATTTGCCAGGTGCGATGCTTTAGCGCCGGGTTGCTGAAGCGTTCGATCAGACTGTCAGCGTAGGCTGTCAGGTCGACCCCCTGGATAGATAAGGTCGGTGCTTGTTCATCAAGCATCAGTCGATATGCGGCGTTGCGGAAAATCGGGTCCTGCATACAGTCGCTAATATGTTTGCGGCCGGCCAGGTAACCGAGCCAGGCGAGGAACGAGTGGCTACCGTTGAGCATCCGCAGCTTCATCTGTTCCCACGGCAAAACGTTATCGGTCATCTGTACGCCCGCAGTTTCCCAGTCCGGGCGACCGGCAACAAAGTTATCTTCAATCACCCACTGAATGAAGGGCTCGCAGCTGATTGCGCAGGGGTCTTCCACGCCCAGCGTGGCGCTAATTTCCGCCAGCGACTCATCGGTTGCGGCTGGCACAATGCGGTCTACCATGGTGCCGGGAAAGCTGACGTGTTCAGCTATCCACATCGCCAGATCCGGGTCGCGTTTCTCTGCCATGCCCAGTACGGCGTTTTTCACCACGTGCCCATTGTTGGGAATGTTATCGCAGGAGAGCACGGTAAACGGCTGTAGCCCACGCTGGCGGCGACGCGCCAGCGCTTCGACCAGAATTCCGGGGGCTGATTGCGGCAGCGTCGGGTTTTGTAGATCGTGGATAATACGCGGTTGCGTCATGTCCAGCAGGCCGCTGGCCGGATCGATGCAGTAGCCCTTTTCGGTGATGGTCAGAGAAACAATAGCGACCTGCGGTTCGCAAAATTTCTCAATAATGACGGCCAGTGAATCCAGTTTCGCGTTAAGGCATTCATGCACGGCGCCGACAACGATCGGCTGACTACCTTTAGCGCCTTTTTCCAGCACGGTAAACAGATGGTTCTGTTGGCGAAGCTGGCTCATCAGCCGGTCGCCGCTGAACAGACTAATCTCACAAATCCCCCAGTCCCCGCCGCTGGCGTTGAGCACCCGATCGGTGAGTAGCGCCTGGTGCGCGCGATGAAACGCGCCGAAGCCGAAATGCACAATACGCGATCGCAGTTGGCTGCGATCATATTGAGGAAGCTGCACGCCTTCCGGCAGCGTGGCTGTAGCAATAGTATTCATTATCAATACACCTGATTAACCAACAATTAACATTGACAGTGTAAAGTTATATGACAGCAAATTAAATTGGTGAGCCTTATTTATCCGCTTGATGTGAGCGTGATCAATCAATCCAACGGCATAAATTGATCGGCACAGAGAAGGATGTATGGTAGTTGTCAGTAATTAGCATCATATTGGTATAACAACTTTTGTAAGGGGATCGCGATGGAGCAAACCTGGCGTTGGTATGGGCCGAATGACCCTGTATCGCTTGATGATGTTCGACAGGCGGGAGCGACGGGCGTCGTGACGGCGCTGCATCATATTGCTAACGGGCAAGTCTGGCCGGTGGGTGAGATTAAAAAGCGTCAGGCGTTGCTGGCGGAGAAAGGTCTGATATGGTCGGTGGTGGAGAGTATTCCCGTTCACGAAGAGATTAAAACCCATAGCGGGCAATTTGCCATCTGGATCGCAAACTATCAGCAAAGCATCCGTAATCTGGCGGCCTGCGGCATCGATACCGTTTGCTACAACTTTATGCCGATCCTCGACTGGACGCGTACCGATCTGGAATACGAGCTGCCGGATGGCTCTAAAGCGCTGCGCTTTGACCAAATCGCTTTTGCTGCATTTGAGCTGCATATCCTTAAACGTCCTGGTGCAGAAGCGGATTACAGCGAAGAGGAGCAGCAGCAGGCGCGGGCTTATTTTTCCGCGATGAGCGAAGCGGAAGTCGAAAAACTAACCCGCAATATTATCGCTGGCCTTCCGGGGGCGGAAGAGGGCTACACCCTCGATCAATTTCGCGCTCGCCTGGCGGAATACGACAGCATTGATAAGGCACAGCTGCGGGAAAATATGGCGTATTTTCTGCGTGCGATTGTTCCGGTCTGTGAAGAGGTTGGCGTACGGCTGGCGGTTCACCCGGACGATCCGCCGCGTCCGATCCTTGGCCTGCCGCGTATTGTATCGACCATTGAAGATATGCAGTGGCTGAAAGAGACGGTAGATAGCATTAATAACGGCTTCACCATGTGCACCGGCTCCTACGGCGTCCGCGCGGATAACGATCTGGTGAAAATGGTTGAAACATTTGGCGATCGTATTCACTTCACGCATCTGCGTTCAACCTGCCGCGAAGCGAATCCGAAGACGTTCCATGAGGCCGCGCATCTGGCCGGTGACGTGAATATGGTAGCGGTAGTGAATGCAATTTTGAGCGAAGAGCTACGCCGTAAGCGTGCTGGCGATCTGCGTCCGATTCCGTTCCGCCCGGACCACGGGCATCAGATGCTGGACGATCTGCGTAAGAAGACCAACCCAGGGTATTCGGCGATTGGCCGTTTAAAAGGGATGGCGGAGGTTCGCGGCGTTGAGTTGGCGTTGAAGATGACGAAGTATCCTGAACTACTGTAGGTCAAGCTCGGTGGTAAAAAAGAGGACAGTCACCAGGCTGTCCTCTTTTATTTATGATTGCCGGAAAAGCAGTGCTTAGTCCGCGCGGCCCATATAGCGGCTCTCTTCGATATGGATACGAATGCGCTCGCCTGCGCTCAGGTATTCAGGAACCTGAACCACGAGGCCGGTGCTCAGGGTCGCCGGTTTGTTACGTGCGCTCGCGGACGCGCCTTTGATACCTGGAGCCGTTTCAACAATTTCCAGGTCCACGGTCTGCGGCAGTTCAAGGGCCAGCAACTGACCATCCCAGGTCAGAACCTGCATGTCCGGCATTCCGCCTTCCGGAATATACAGCAGCTCTTCTTCGATTTGCTCTTTGGTGAAGATATACGGGGTGTAATCTTCTTTATCCATAAAGACGTATTCGTTGCCATCGATATAGGAGAAGTCAACGAAGCGGCGGGTCAGGGTGACGGTATCGACGATGTCGTCGCCTTTGAAGCGCTCTTCCACTTTCAGGCCGGTACGCACATCAGAGAAACGCATTTTGTACAGCGTCGCTGCGCCACGGGCGCTCGGTGACTGAATATCAATATTTTTAACAATCAGCAGTTTGCCGTTGTAATTCAGCACCATACCTTTTTTAATTTCGTTTGCTCTTGGCATTGCAGTAATCCTGTCACATAAAGGGTCAAAAATATCGCGTAAAACTACTCGCGCCGGGCCTTTCAGGCAAGTGGAATTCGTGTGTTTTGCTATCTTCAGGTAAAACGTTTAGGCTGATTCGCCAAAAGCGTTATCGGAAGAGTCGATTATGGAATGCCGCCCTGACTGCGGAGCTTGCTGTATCGCTCCTTCTATCTCCAGCCCTATTCCGGGTATGCCGTACGGCAAACCGGCAAACACCCGTTGCGTACAGCTCTCGGAAAACAACCTGTGCAACATTTTCGGCTCGCCGCTAAGGCCTAAAGTGTGCGCCAGCCTGAAGCCGGAAGTGGAAATGTGCGCGACGAATCGCGATGACGCGATGACCTGGCTGCTTCATCTCGAACAGAGCACGTCCTGAAGCCACGAACTGATTAATACAATAAATCAGCAAAATTATTATCCGGATCCATCTCCCGTGCGAGGGCGATAAGTTTTTGCTTATTGCCGAGAGCGTATCCGGATTTTTGTTTAACCAGCAGGCCTTCCTGACTGAATTGCGCAATGACATATAATAAATGGCGATATGAAACGCCCATATATTCCGCAGCCTGGGTATGTTTTTCGTGATAAATATCACAGTGTTGAGTTAATAAGATAAATGCCGCCAGACGATTCACCAGCGGGAACGATTGATTCTGGGTAAGCGATACGATGTTGCGATAATTTTTCTGGCTTAACGCCATACAGAGATTACGCAGAAAAACGACATCGTTGAGCAGAAGCGGTCGGAAGGAGGCTATCGGCAACGCCAGGCACCAGCACTCCTCAATCGCCTGTACTCCACGAGGATGGTGATGTTTATCAATGAGTTCTATCTCTCCGATAAAGCATGGCGCGCCAAAGAAGTCTATCAGTGAGACCCGACCGTTAGCTGATGTGGTATAGAGTTTTGCCCGACCGCGCGCGAGGTAAAAAAGGTACGCGGGTTGGGCACCTTCCCTGATGATAAAATCCCCGGCTACCACGTGAAACAATCGAGTATCCCGTACTACCTCTACGGAAAACTTTCCCTGATAGCCAGAATCGCTCATCAATTGCTGCTTGAGATTTTCATTTTGGATTTCTTTCACGGTCGCTTCCCGGTATGAGATTTCTCATATTCAGTATTGGTTTTCCACTTGTATGCTGCAAACGCTACCTGGTTAATCCTGCTGTAATAACATAAATATGCTTTAAAAGCGAAAAGAGGAAATAAAAATGGAAAAAAGAAAAATTATACTCGATTGCGATCCTGGTCACGATGATGCTATTGCGATAATGATGGCAGCCAGACACCCTGCTATTGATTTATTAGGTATAACAATTGTTGCAGGAAACCAGACGCTGGATAAAACGCTGGTTAATGGATTAAACGTCTGCCAACATTTAGATATCAACGTCCCCGTCTATGCGGGAATGCCGCAGCCCATTATGCGTCAGCAAATTGTCGCTGATAATATTCATGGTGAAACCGGGCTTGATGGCCCAGTATTCTCTCCACTGACACGTAAAGCAGAAAGTACGCATGCAGTTAAATATATTATTGATACGCTAATGGCAAGCGATGGAGACATTACGCTGGTACCCGTTGGACCATTGACCAATATTGCAGTAGCCATGCGTATGCAACCGGCGATTTTACCGAAAATTCGTGAAATTGTACTCATGGGCGGCGCTTACGGTACCGGAAATTTTACACCGTCGGCGGAGTTTAATATTTATGCCGACCCGGAAGCCGCGAGAGTTGTATTCAGCTCCGGCGTCCCTCTGGTGATGATGGGCCTGGATTTGACTAACCAGACCGTATGCACCGCTGATGTTATTGCGCGCATGGAAAAAGCCGGCGGCCCGGCGGGGCAGTTGTTCAGCGATATCATGAATTTTACCCTTAAAACGCAGTATGAAAATTATGGCTTAGCGGGTGGCCCGGTGCATGATGCCACCTGTATTGGTTATCTGATAAATCCTCAGGGTATCAAAACTCGTGACATGTACGTCGAAGTCGATGTTAACAGCGGTCCCTGCTATGGCCGTACGGTATGTGACGAGCTGGGCGTTCTCGGCAAAGCGCCAAATACTAAAGTAGGCATCACTATTGATACCAACTGGTTTTGGGGCTTAGTTGACGAGTGTGTACGGATGTATCGCTAATTCACTTTGTACCAGGCGTGTGGAATATCTTTTATCTCCCGATAAAAACAGGCGGGAAGTAAGGTGTCGCCCGCAATAACATCAGACATACCAAAACCTGGCGTAAATGCCGGGTTTGCTGGCATCAAGAGATAATCATTATGGATATAATGAGAAGTGTTCTGGGGATGGCGGTATTACTGGCAATTGCTTTTCTCCTGTCAGTAAATAAAAAAAGAATTAGTTTACGCACCGTTGGTGCGGCGCTGGTGCTACAAATTGCCATTGGTGGGATTATGCTCTATTTTCCACCGGGAAAATGGCTGGCAGAGCAGGCAGCTTTCGGCGTGCATAAAGTCATGACCTACAGTGATGCGGGTAGCGCATTTATTTTTGGTTCATTAGTTGGGCCGAAAATGGATGTCCTGTTTGATGGTTCCGGGTTTATTTTTGCCTTTCGGGTATTACCGGAAATCATTTTTATTACCGCGCTGGTCAGCCTGCTTTACTATATTGGCGTAATGGGAATACTGATTCGAATTCTTGGTGGTATTTTCCAGAAAGCACTCAACATCAGTAAAATTGAATCTTTTGTTGCCGTGACGACTATTTTTCTTGGGCAAAATGAGATCCCGGCCATCATTAAGCCATTTATTGACCGCTTAAACCGCAATGAGCTGTTTACCGCGATTTGCAGTGGGATGGCTTCGATTGCCGGATCGACAATGATCGGTTATGCCGGGCTTGGCGTACCGATTGATTATTTGCTCGCGGCATCGTTGATGGCGATCCCCGGCGGGATCCTCTTCGCTCGCCTTCTTAGCCCGGCAACGGAAGTATCGCAGGTCACTTTTGAGAACCTTTCATTCACCGAAACGCCGCCGAAAAGCGTTATTGAAGCCGCTGCAACCGGGGCCATGGCCGGAGTGAAAATTGCCGTCGGCGTGGCGACGGTAGTGATGGTGTTTGTGGCCATTATCGCCCTGATCAACGGCGTGATTGGCGGTATTGGCGGCTGGTTCGGTTTTGGTCATGCTACCCTCGAGGGTATCTTTGGCTACGCTCTTGCGCCGCTGGCGTGGCTGATGGGCGTTGACTGGAGCGATGCGACGCTGGCAGGTAGCCTGATTGGCCAGAAGCTGGCGATTAACGAGTTCGTGGCTTATCTCAACTTTTCACCATTCCTGCAAACGCCGGGCTCGCTGGAGGTGAAAACCATCGCCATTATCTCGTTTGCGCTGTGCGGCTTCGCTAACTTTGGCTCAATTGGGGTCGTGGTTGGTGCATTTTCGGCGATTGCGCCCCAGCGGGCGTCTGAAATTGCGCAGCTTGGGATGCGGGCATTGGCTGCGGCGACGTTGTCAAATCTGATGAGCGCCACGATTGCCGGGTTCTTTATTGGACTGGCGTAGTAATAAGGTGCACCGTATCAACGGTGCACCGCGCGTCTTAAACGTCCTTAATACGCCACAGGCAGACCTGAGTCGCCACGCCCATGACTAACGCAATCCAGAATACGGCGTGATAGCTCCATATTTCCGCAACCACGCCCGCCAGTGAACCTGCAATAATCCAGCCCACGCGAATCGTATTGGTATAAAGGGTCGTGGCCGCCCCGGCCTGGCCTGGCATCAGGTCCTGAAAATAGAGCATACCAATACCGGCCAGAATGCCGATAAAAATGGCGTTCAGCGCCTGCAGAGCCAGCAGCAGACCGGGGGTGTGTACGGTTAGCATACCGACGTAAAACAGCACCCCGGCAACCGCAGAGACCTGCATCAGAAAACGCTTGCCGAAACGTTTGGCGTAGTAGCCCGCAAGCAGCATCGTCGGGATTTCCAGCCCGGCGGCGGTTCCCATCAACACCCCGGCCAGCTTCTCCGGTAAATGCAGTTCATTAATAATGAACAGCGGCATATTAATGATGTACAGACTGTTGATTCCCCACATTAGCGTACAGATGATAAACAGCAGCAGCGCATCGCGGCGGTTGGTTCGCGGTGCTTCAAGATGACCCGTAGCTGCTTTTGGCTCCTTGCGCATGCTGGGGAGAAAAAACCAGACTATCGCGCCGCAGACGACAAAGGCTACCGCCGCGCAGAGATACATCACCGTGAATCCGAAACCCATCGCCAGCGCATAGGACAGCGGTGGGCCGATGACCCATGCCAGAGACACCTGTGCGCGCAGAATTGAGCTGAACATGACCGCCTCGCGGCCCGTTTTATCCGCATGTTCGCGGGCAAGGGCGAACATCTGTGGGTTCGCGGTGGAACCGAAGCTGCTGAGGAACACGCCGATAAACAGCAAAATAAAGTAGTTACGGTTCCAGGCGAATAGCGCGCAGGCCAGCACGCCCATTAAACAGCAAAAGACAATCAGCTGCTTGCGGTCGCCTTTGCGATCCGAGCGCCCGGCAAGAAACTGGCTCACCAGAATGCCTATCACCGCGCTGCCTGTGAAAAAGAAACCAACCATCGCCGGTCGTGCGTGAACTTCGTTGGTCAGGAACAAGCTCAGGGTTGGCGTTTGTAACGCCCCTGCGATGCCCGTCAGGAAGGCGACGATCAGGAAGGCGGAAGAGGTTAAGTCAAACCCGCGTCGTGGCAGGGCGGCGCTACTGTTTTGCATGTCGATTTTCAATGGTTTCAAGAGTCGCGCGGAGTTTACGCCGTCAGTCAGAAAATGAACAGTGCCAGGGCACGAATAAATCAAAAAGACGTTTCAAAATTTTGCTTCAGCAAAAAGCTGAAGTTTTGCCGATGATGTAAGCCCGCTGTCAGCAAAAGTGTGCTGTATCTCTAATTTCTGTTATCAGGATGCTAACTTTTCTTGCGCGGTGGTGAATAAAGGTACAGACTCATTGAAACGTTTCAGCGTCATCGGGAGATTCTCCAGCAGGTAGATGACGCATTTTTTCTCAAAGTAGCTGAAACGATTCAATTCAGCAGGAGAGGAGAACCATGTTCCAGTTATCTGTGCAGGATATTCATCCCGGTCAGCAGGCCGGTAATAAAGAAGAGGCTATTCGTCAGGTTGCTTCTGCGCTAGTCAGCGCGGGCAATGTGGCTGAAGGCTACGTTAACGGAATGCTGGCTCGCGAGCAGCAAACCTCCACCTTCCTGGGTAACGGTATTGCCATTCCGCACGGTACCACCGATACGCGCGATCAGGTGCTGAAAACCGGCGTCCAGGTTTATCAGTTCCCGCAGGGCGTGACCTGGGGCGAAGGGCAGACCGCTTATGTCGCTATTGGTATCGCCGCCAGCTCGGATGAACACCTTGGGCTACTGCGTCAGCTGACCCACGTGCTGAGCGACGACTCCGTTGCTGAACAGCTTAAGTCCGCCACCACCGCTGAAGAACTGCGCGCCCTGCTGATGGGTGAAAAGCAGAGCGAAGCGCTGAAGCTGGATAACGACACGCTGACTCTGGACGTTGTCGCAGGCGATCTGCTGACGCTGCAGGCGCTGAACGCCGCGCGGTTGAAAGAAGCCGGTGCCGTCGATGCGTCCTTTGTTACTCGTACGATTAATGAAAAGCCGCTGAACCTCGGCCAGGGCATCTGGCTGAACGACAGTACTGAAGGGAACCTGCGCAGCGCCGTTGCGGTTAGCCGTGCAGCAAACGCCTTTACCAGCGATGAGCAGCCGGTTTCTCTGCTGATCACCGTCGCGATGGCCGATGACCAGCCGACAGCGGTGCTTAATCGCCTGAGCAATTTGCTGCTAGACAAAAAAGCTGACCGCTTGCTGAAAGCTGATGGCGCCACGCTGCTGGCGCTGCTGACCAGCGACGATGCGATTGCTGAAGATGTTCTCAGCGCTGAATTCGTTATCCGCAACGAGCACGGGCTGCATGCGCGTCCGGGCACTATGCTGGTTAATACCATTAAACAATTCTCCAGCGACATTACCGTGACCAACCTTGATGGTTCGGGCAAACCGGCAAATGGCCGTAGCCTGATGAAAGTTGTGGCGCTGGGCGTGAAGAAAGGTCACCGCTTGCGCTTTACCGCGCAGGGTGAGGATGCGCAACAGGCGCTGGATGCGATTGGCGAAGCGATCGCCGCAGGCCTTGGGGAGGGCGCATAAATGAGCAGACGTGTCGCAACGATTACCTTAAACCCGGCTTATGACCTGGTGGGGTTTACCCCAGAAATTGAACGTGGCGAGGTCAACCTTGTTCGTACGACCGGTTTGCATGCTGCAGGGAAGGGGATCAACGTTGCAAAAGTGCTGAAAGATCTCGGTATCGATGTCACCGTTGGCGGTTTTCTCGGTAAAGACAATCAGGATGGTTTTCAGCAGCTGTTCAGTGAACTGGGCATCGCTAACCGTTTTCAGGTCGTTCAGGGCCGTACCCGTATCAACGTCAAGCTGACGGAGAAAGACGGTGAAGTCACCGACTTCAACTTCTCCGGCTTTGAAGTGACGCCGGGCGACTGGGAGCGTTTTGTTAACGATTCCCTGAGCTGGCTGGGTCAGTTTGATATGGTTTGCGTGAGCGGTAGCTTGCCATCCGGCGTTAGCCCGGAAGCGTTTACTGACTGGATGACTCGTCTGCGTAGCCAGTGCCCGTGCATCATTTTTGATAGCAGCCGCGAAGCGCTGGTTGCCGGTCTGAAAGCGGCGCCATGGCTGGTTAAACCTAACCGCCGCGAGCTGGAAATCTGGGCGGGCCGTAAGCTGCCTGAAATGAAAGACGTGATTGAAGCCGCTCATGCGCTGCGTGAGCAGGGGATTGCCCACGTGGTTATCTCCCTTGGTGAAGAAGGCGCTTTATGGGTTAACGCATCCGGAGAATGGATTGCTAAGCCGCCTTCAGTTGAAGTGGTTAGCACCGTTGGTGCCGGTGACTCCATGGTTGGCGGCCTGATTTACGGCCTGCTGATGCGTGAGTCCAGCGAGCACACGCTGCGCCTGGCAACGGCGGTTGCCGCGCTGGCGGTGAGTCAGAGCAATGTCGGTATTACCGATCGTACCCAGTTGGCCGCAATGATGGCGCGCGTCGACTTACAACCCTTTAATTAACAGCAGGAGAGGCATAATGAAAACGCTGCTGATTATTGATGCCGGGCTTGGACAGGCTCGCGCCTATATGGCGAAGACTCTGTTAAGCACTGCGGCGCAAAAAGCGCAACTCGAACTGATTGATAACCCGAACGACGCTGAGCTGGCGATTGTGCTGGGCACGGCGCTGCCGGCTGACAGCGCGCTGAACGGCAAAAAGGTTTATCTCGGCGATATTAATCGCGCCGTTGCTCACCCGGAACTGTTTCTCGGTGAAGCCAAAAGCCATGCAACGCCTTATACCGCCCCGGTTGCAGCTGCGTTACCGGCAGCAACTAACGGTCCAAAACGTATTGTCGCGGTAACTGCTTGTCCGACTGGCGTCGCGCATACGTTTATGGCAGCGGAAGCGATTGAAACCGAAGCCAAAAAACGCGGCTGGTGGGTGAAGGTTGAAACTCGTGGCTCTGTCGGCGCGGGCAACGCGATCACCCCGGAAGAGGTCGAACAGGCGGATCTGGTGGTGGTGGCTGCTGATATCGAAGTGGATCTGGCGAAATTTGCCGGTAAGCCGATGTATCGCACAACAACCGGTCTGGCGCTGAAGAAAACCGCTCAGGAGCTGGATAAAGCCGTCGTTGAAGCGAAACCGTATCAGCCAGCAGGTAAATCCCAGGCCGCTGCTGAAGGCAAAAAAGAGTCCGCGGGCGCCTATCGTCACCTGCTGACCGGCGTGTCATACATGCTGCCGATGGTGGTTGCGGGCGGTCTGTGTATCGCGCTCTCCTTCGCTTTTGGTATTAAAGCCTTTGAAGTGAAAGACACCTTGGCCGCAGCGCTGATGCAAATCGGCGGTGGTTCAGCCTTTGCGCTGATGGTCCCGGTACTGGCGGGCTTCATTGCCTTCTCTATTGCTGACCGTCCAGGCCTGACCCCAGGTCTTATCGGCGGTATGCTGGCAGTGAGCACCGGGTCTGGGTTTATCGGCGGTATTATCGCTGGTTTCCTTGCTGGTTATGTGGCGAAAGCGATTAGTACGAAGCTGAAATTGCCGCAAAGTATGGAAGCGCTGAAACCGATTCTGATCATTCCGCTGGTTTCCAGCCTGATCGTGGGTCTGGCGATGATTTACCTGATTGGTAAACCTGTTGCCGGGATCCTCGAAGGTCTGACCCACTGGCTGCAAACTATGGGTACAGCGAACGCGGTTCTGCTTGGCGCAATCCTTGGCGGTATGATGTGTACCGATATGGGCGGCCCGGTGAATAAAGCAGCCTATGCGTTTGGTGTTGGCCTGCTGAGTACGCAAACTTATGCACCGATGGCGGCTATTATGGCTGCGGGTATGGTGCCACCGCTGGCGCTGGGTCTGGCGACGCTGATTGCGCGTAAAAAGTTTGACAAAGCGCAGCAGGAAGGCGGCAAGGCGGCACTGGTTCTTGGCCTGTGCTTTATCACCGAAGGGGCGATTCCGTTCGCTGCTCGTGACCCGATGCGCGTCCTGCCTTGCTGTATCGTTGGCGGCGCGGTAACCGGTGCGATGTCCATGTGGGTTGGCGCGAAACTGATGGCTCCGCACGGCGGTCTGTTCGTTCTGTTGATCCCTGGCGCGATTACACCGGTCCTCGGTTACCTGATGGCGATTGTGGTCGGTACGCTGGTTGCAGGTATCTCCTACGCGGTGCTGAAACGTCCTGAAGTTCAGGTGGAAGAAAAAGCAGCCTGATAGACCTTGTAATACCTTCATTAAGGGCAGAGTTTTCTCTGCCCTTTTTTATTGTTTCTGACGCTAGTGGTTTTCCCTGCCTGAATTGTTATTATTCTTTTTCCTTGTCTAGTTTGAGCCAGCCATACTATGTTTCCATTTACGCTTCGTGAAATGACTCACGCTGATATTCCCGCAGTTCAGTCGTTCCTTGTTCAGCACCTCAATCTGTTCTTCAACGCTGGTAGATCAATACCTTCTGCCGGTGAGGATATTTTCAATCTCGAACAGCAGTATATTTCGCAGGAAAGGAATTTGCTGCTTTGCGCATGGGATGAAAAACAGGAGTTAATCGCTACACTGGCAGTATGTCAATATGATGACAGGCTCGCTGAGTTGCGCGGGCGTTATAATTTGTCTGAAACCGCAGAAATTTGCCGCTGTTATGTGGATAAGCGTTATCGCAGACAGGGTATTGGTAGTCAGTTGATCGCTTTTGCTGAGGAATTCTGTCGACAGCAACAATACAAAACCTTATATCTTCACACGCATCATTTTTTGCCTGGAGGCTATCATTTCTGGTTGCGTAATCATTTTAGCGTTGTGATGGATATGCAGGATAAATGGCAGTTGGTTCATATGGAAAGATCACATTAATAAATGAACCCAACGCTAATTGGCCGCATTGTTGATAGCGATCAATATATTTAATTTGAGGTAAGTAAACCGAGTATATAGTTTGATCAGTGTCAATTAATTCTCATTTAGCTTTTTATGATTATTTTCAAGCATAACTTTCTGATAAGTGATTTTGTTGTAACTTGTTATATTTCATTGCTATTTTTCTGTTGGTGTGACGTTTTGATTGTTTCGTCATACGGTTGACCTTGTTAACAATTGCCGCTAGAGTCGCTTTCGACAGCATTTCATTACATTTTTGTATTTGAATAGGAATATGGTGCGAATTGTTAAATTCAATGCCATAACTGCCCCCGCAACTGTAGGCGGATGCAGAATATCCTTGTGCGGTTAATTAACCGCTGGTCACTGTAAAGTTTGTCTTTATGGGAAGGCTGATATTCTGGTTACCGTGAGTCAGGAGACCTGCTGTCAACAAGGTTGTATACCATTTAGTGGACGGGATGGTCCATGGGATGAATTATTTGACGCAGGCAGTAGTGTATTTATGAATAAAATTTTGGCTAAGTAAGGCTTATTTGCATTTTTTGCATATCTTTATTCTTAAATTTCACGATTCAATGTCATCTATCTTCATGTCTCCTCCCGATATATGGAACGAAATGAGCCATGACCAGACCTTCAGATCTGGCATCAACGGGACGATGATAATGCACGCTAATTTTACTTCTTTCACTTCTAAAAAAACGCTTCTGATTATTGCAGGCGTAACTCTTCTACTCAACTCCAGTGTCGCCAGTGCGGCAAAAACTGAATATCCCTTAACGATTAAAAACTGCGGCCGCGACATCACCTTCAATCAGGCCCCTAAACGTGTGGCGACGGTGGGTCAGAACAGCACTGAAATTCTCTATTCGCTCGGGCTTGCCGATCGCGTCGTGGGAACTTCGCTGTGGTTTGGCCCTGTACCTGATGCGTATAAAGCGGCAAACGAGAAGGTGGACGTCATTGCGCAAAATATTCCCAGCTTTGAAGGGATTATTGCTAAAAAACCGGAGCTGGTTGCCAGCCAGTTTGAGTGGCAAATCGGTCCTGCGGGTACGGTTGCCTCTTACGAGCAGTTTAGTGAACTGAACGTTCCGGTCTACACCGCGCCTGCCGACTGCGCGAAAGATAACGAAGATGGCGGTGATGGCGTCCGTAAAGGTATGTTTGATATTGCCATGGTGTATCAGGAAGTCGCTGATCTGGCAAAAATCTTCGACGTTCAGGATAAAGGCGATGCGCTGATTGCCAGTCTTAAAGCGCGTGAAGCAGCAGCGATAAATAAAATTTCCGGCATGGATAAAAATGTCTCAGCAGTATTCTGGTTCTCCAGCGCCGACCTGCAGCTTGATCCATACGTGGCAGGGAAGTTTGGTCCAGCCGCATGGATTGCTCAGAAGCTAGGCGTGAAAAACGTTATTGATTCAGCCGAAGAGTGGCCAACGGTAGGCTGGGAGACCATTGCCAAAGCCAATCCTTCGGTCATTGTACTCGGTGAGATGAGTCGTCGCCGCTTCCCGGCCGATGACTGGCAGGTCAAGATGGATTACCTCAAGTCCGACCCAGTCGCCAAACTACTTCCTGCAGTGAAGGAAAATCACCTGCCTGTCATTGACGTACAAACAATGAACGCCGGCATCAGAACTATTGATGGGCTAGAAAAACTGGCTGATGCCCTGGTTGAATATGGCTTAGCGCATCCGCAGGCCTCTCATTAATCTACATTTTGCGCTATGTCCTTGCCCGGCATAGCGCATCTCCGTTACTCAGGAACGCAGATATAATCATGAGTGATTCTCGCAGGATGCGTCGCGCTGTTGGTCAGCTTGCGGTAAGAGTTGGTGGACATGCCATTTGGGTTAGTGTGCTGATGTGCTGCGTACTGCTGGCGGGGATCTCCATTGGCGAAACGCTTATCCCCTGGCAGCATGTACTCAGTACGCTGGCAAATCGTCTGCTTGATACTGACTATCCAGTCGATGCGCTGGATGCCGGGATCATCTGGAACTATCGCCTGACGCGAGCCCTGGTTTCTGCCTGCTGCGGCGCGTGCCTCGCGGTGTCCGGGGTAGTGCTACAATCGATACTGCGTAATGCGCTTGCTGAGCCCTATCTGCTGGGCATTTCCGCCGGGGCTTCCACCGGTGCAGTACTGGTTGCGCTCACCGGTCTGGGGGCCGGGATCATCAGTATGTCATTTGGCGCTTTCATTGGTGCGCTGACGGCATTTCTGTTCGTCGCTCTGCTGGCGATGGCTGCAGGCGGCAGGCAAGGTGGTGGCATCACAACCCAAATCATTCTTGCTGGGATCGCCAGTTCGCAGCTATTCAACGCTATTACTTCACTGATCATCACCCGCTCAGCAAACGCCGAACAGGCGCGCGGTATTATGTTCTGGCTGTTGGGTAACCTGAGCGGCGTGCGCTGGCCCGATGTTGTATTAGCCATTCCTACTGCCCTGGTCGGTGTCGCGCTGTGCTTCTGTTATGCCCGCCATCTCGATGCTTTTTCCTTTGGCGCTGAGTCTGCGGCATCGTTAGGAATTCCTGTCAAACGCACCCGTGCGGTACTTATTGCCGCTGTCACCGGTATGACGGCGATTATGGTCTCCATCGTCGGTGCCATTGGCTTTGTTGGTCTGGTTATCCCCCACGCTGCCCGTATGTTGGTTGGTAACCAACACCATCGCCTGTTGCCAGTTAGCGCACTGATTGGGGCGATTTTTCTCATCATTGCCGATGTTATCTCCCGCACATTACTGCCCGGACAGGTATTACCTATAGGTGTGATCACGGCTCTGGTCGGCGCGCCCGCGTTTTCAATCATCCTGATCAGAGGAAATAAGGCCAAATGACCGTCAATCCTGTACTGCCTCCTTTAGCCTCGGCTGAAGTCGTTATCGAGGCGTGTAACCTGCGCTGGAAGGTAAAAGGCAAAGCGATCGTTGATGATGTCTCGCTCAGGGTGGCTCCCGGCGAGTTTGTCGGAATTATTGGCCCCAACGGGTCGGGTAAAACATCACTCATTTCGTTGTTAGCAGGTTTGTTGAAACCCACGTCTGGACGCATCACGCTACAGCACAAAGCACTCCATCATTACTCACGTCGCCATCTTGCACAGCAGGTGGCGCTGGTCGAACAACAGGCTGAGACAGGTGAACGTATTACCGCTTTGCAGGCCGTTTCGCTGGGACGGACCCCCTGGCTTAGCCTGCTCTCTCCCTGGTCCGCTAAAGATGACGATATCGTGCAAAAGATGCTGAGGAAGGTCGATCTCCGCGAATTACAGCACCGTTGCTGGCATACCTTTTCTGGGGGAGAGAAACAGCGCCTGCATATCGCCCGGGCGCTGGCACAGCAGCCTCAGTTGTTGCTAATGGATGAACCTACCAACCACCTCGACATTCAACATCAGATTGGCCTGCTTAGCCTGGTTAAACGTGAAAAGCTCACGGTAATTGCTGCCCTGCACGACCTGAATCATGCCGCGATGTTTTGCGATCGCATCATCGTGATGAAGTCTGGACGCATGGTGATGCAGGGCGCTCCGGGCACCATTTTTACCCGGGAACACCTCAGCACCTGGTTTGGCATTGACGCCATTGTTGAACGCGAACCAGGCGGTACAAGCTGCTTTATTCGTTATCAGAGACCTGATGAATTCTAAGGAAGAATCGATGAAATACCTCAAACAGAGTCTGAAAGTTTTATGTTTACTGGCCTTCACTTCTTCAGTCTTCGCGCAAACTCATGAAGTGTTAATGAAAAATCGCGGGACGGCAGGGCCAATGATCTATGAGCCGGATTACCTGGAGATCCAACCTGGTGATACAGTGAAGTTTATCCGTAAGCATAAAAGCCATAACGCGGCCTCCATCCCGGAACTGTCTCCGGCGGATTATCCGGGATTTATGGGCAAAATCGATGAAGAGATCGAAGTGAAATATGACAATGCCGGATTTTACGGCGTCAAATGCACGCCACACTACGCGCAGGGCATGGTGATGTTGATTAAGGTTGGTGATGCCACTCTGCCGGACAGCTATCGCGCGTTTAAAGCACCGGGAATTGCCGATAAACGCTTCCAGGATATCTACTCACGTATCGACAAGCAGTAGCTCGCGACACTCAGGGAGAATTGCGCTGTGGCGGATAACAAACATACCGGTGATGAAATTCAGGAGCAGCGCCGCGACTGCTTGTGCAGGCTGACAAAATTCGTTGGCGCAGCAGGCGTTGCCGCTGCCGTTTGGCCGCTGGTATCCGCTCTGGGCCCGGATGAAAAGACGGCCGGAGAAAATGAACCGATCGATGTCTCCCTTGCTGGTGTGGCTGTCGGTCAAACCGTTAGGCGTGTCTGGCAAGGCAAGCTCATTCTTATTCACCATCGGACTGCAGATGAGATAGCTGCTGCCCGGGATGTCGAAAGCCATAAACTCATTGACCCACAGGCAGACAACGAAAGGGTTAATGCCGATTATCCCCAATGGCTTGTTGTTCAGGGATATTGCCCTCATGCCGGGTGCGTGCCAAATGCCAGAGCTGGCGGACAGGGCTGGGTTTGTCCGTGCCACGGGTCAGAATTCGATGCCTCCGGACGCGTTACCCGCGGACCGGCGACCGCGAATCTGGCCGTTCCCGACTTTACTTTTCATCCCGATGGTCTGACCGTGCGCATCGGCGCTAAGGAAGTCTGAGATGACGACCGCGCGTGCTTATTCGCTCCGCTGGCGTATCCCTTTTCCCCGATCGGTTGCTGGACTCTGGGTATTTGCTATCGGCGCTATTCTGCTGGTCATGCTCGGCGTGCAGATCCTTACCGGTATCGTACTGGCGATGTTTTACGTGCCGACGGCTGAGCTGGCATTTGATTCCATCATGCATATTATGCGCACGGTAAGCCACGGAGAACTGCTGCGTAATCTGCATGCCACTGGCGCATCGCTTTTTTTCTTCGCCTGCTATCTACATATTTTTCGCGGCATGTACTACAACGTATATCGCAAGCCGTGGGTTGCAATGTGGATGATTAGCGTAACGCTATACATTTTGCTGATGATTACCGCACTTCTTGGCTATAGCCTCATCTGGGGGCAAAAAAGCTACTGGGCGGCAACCGTCATTACTCGTTTTGCACAGGCCATCCCGCTGGTGGGCGATACGTTGTATGCGTTTCTGGTCGGCGGCTATACGCCAGGTACCCCGATGCTTGGCCGTTTTTTTGTTCTGCACTTTATGCTTCCCTTCGCAATTGTTGTCGCGACGATCTTCCACGTTCGTAGTGTCCAGTCTGCTTTTGCGCAGGCGATGAAGAAGACCTTTAGTGAGAAAGAGTCCAGAAAGCTTTTGTTTGATTATAAAATCACCGATCTTGATGCCATCAAAATCACCTTGTTTTTGATGCTCTTCGCCTGGTTTTTATTCTTCGCGCCGCACTACCTGAGCAGCGCAGATAACTTTATCCCAGCTGATCCAACGGTTACGCCAGCGATTGTGGCACCTGAATGGTACTTTCTTCCTTTCTTCTCGATGCTTCGATGTTTTCCGAATGAATTCGCCGGGTTAGTCGCGATGTGCGGCTCGGTATTGATTTTCTATTTCTTGCCCTGGCTTGATTCCTCTCGGGCCCGTTTTCGCCACTACAGCAAGCTGGTTAAGTGCGGCTTTTGGCTGTGGGTTATCAATGCCTGCTTTTTAGGCTGGCTGGGAACAAAAGCGCTGGTGGGACCTGACCTTATTGACGGTTTCCGCAATCAAGAGGGCTGGATCCGCGCGGCGTCGCAGCTTTCAACGCTGATCTGGTTTGCCTGGTTTTTAATCGTGCTGCCCTGCCGCCGTTTTCTGGAAAAACAGGACTGAAGATGACGCGATTATTGAAATTCAGCGTTTTGTGTCTGTCACTTTTAGAGCTGGGTTCTACTTGGGCGAAAGAGCCCACGCCTGTGCGGCAGGACTGGAGCTTTAGCGGCATCACGGGCCAGTATGATAAAGATCAGCTTCGGCGCGGCATGCAGGTTTATGAAGAGAAGTGTCGCGCCTGTCACGGTATGAAATACCTCACTTTTCGCACCCTGACCAGACCCGGCGGCCCGGAACTCACGCTCGAAGAAGCAAAAAGTATCGCCAGTGGCTATCAGTTCCCTGACATACAGGATGACGGCCAAGTTGGCGAGCGGGACGGTACGCTAAATGACAGTTTTATATCGCCATATCTTAACGTTCAGGAAGCGCGATACCTTAACAATGGTACTGAACCCGTTGACCTGAGCTATATCGTCCGGGCCCGATCATATGATCGCGGATTCCCGCAATTCCTGTTTGATGCCTTTTTACCCTACACGGATCAGGGGGCGGATTATGTCTTCGCACTATTAACCGGTTACCGGCCCGACGATCCTGAAATGAAGGCTAATCGCTACTTTCCTGGTGGCGTGATTAATATGCCAAAGCCGCTTACGGATGGCGAAATTCATTGGCAAACGGCGTCTCAAATAGCCGAAACAGAAAAGCAGTATGCCCGGGATGTCACCGCCTTTCTGGCATGGGCTGCGGATCCGGATCTCTGGGCGCGAAAACAGCAGGGAATTTACGTCATGGGCTACCTCACCGTGATGCTGGGATTGCTATGGGTTTTACGACGAATGAAGAGACGTTCGCCGAAATAAGCGAGAGAGAGTGGGTAATATGCTTGAAGCCAGACAGCTCCGCTGCGAGCGAGATGAACGAATCTTGTTTAGCGATTTATCATTCCAGGTGAAAGCGGGGGAGTGGATACAAATTACCGGGGGCAACGGCGTAGGGAAAACGACTCTGCTACGGTTGCTCAGCGGACTGGCTCGCCCTGACGTCGGGGGAGTGTACTGGCAGGCGCAGCCGCTGCACCGTGTGCGCGACAGCTATCAACAAAACCTGCTGTGGATTGGCCATCAGCCAGGGATTAAAACCCGGCTTTCGGCGCTAGAGAACCTGCGTTTTTTCCATCATGACTGTAACGCAGCTCAATGTATGAATGCGCTGGCTCAGGCGGGTCTTGGTGGATACGAAGATATTCCCGTTAATCAACTCTCCGCCGGGCAGCAGCGCCGGGTTGCCCTGGCGCGACTCTGGCTGACGCGCGCTACGCTCTGGATCCTCGACGAACCTTTTACCGCCATTGATGTGAACGGCGTGGAGCGCCTGACGCAACGAATGGCGCAGTACACCGAGCAGGGCGGCATTGTCATTCTCACCACCCATCAGCCCATAAACGTGGCGACCGATAAGATTCGCCGCATTGCGCTGAGCGGCGAGGAGGCTGGGTGATGATGTGGCGGATTTTTCGTCTTGAGCTAAGGGTGGCGTTTCGCCATCGTGCAGAAATCGCCAATCCGCTGTGGTTCTTCCTGATTGTTATTACGTTGTTTCCACTGAGTGTTGGCTCTGAGCCGCAGCTTTTGGCACGCATTGCCCCCGGGATTATCTGGGTCGCTGCGCTGCTTTCCTCGCTGCTGGCGCTGGAGCGCCTGTTTCGCGACGACTTACAGGACGGGAGCCTCGAACAACTGATGCTGCTGCCGCTGCCGTTATCAGCGGTGGTACTGGCGAAGGTAATGGCCCACTGGGTGGTGACCGGCCTGCCGCTGCTTATCCTCTCACCACTGGTGGCGCTGCTGTTAGGAATGGACGTTTACGGCTGGCAAATCATGGCACTGACCCTGCTGCTGGGAACGCCGACGCTGAGCTTTCTCGGCGCGCCGGGCGTTGGGTTGACCATCGGGCTAAAGCGCGGAGGCGAGCTACTGAGCGTGCTGGTGCTGCCGCTGACCATTCCGTTACTGATTTTTGCGACCGCCGCGATGGAGGCGGCTGCTATGCATCTGCCTGTTAAGGATTACATGGCGATTCTGGGCGCGTTGCTGGCGGGCAGCGCAACGTTGAGCCCCTTTGCGACGGCGGCTGCGCTACGTATTAGCTTGCAGGCCGGATAAGGCGTTTGCGCCGCCATCCGGTAAAAGTTTTATCAACGCACTCATTATTTTCTGCTCTGGTGACTCAATTATGTGGAAAACACTCTATCAACTAGCGAATCCCCCGCAGCTTTATCTGCTCTGCGGCAGGCTGGTCCCGTGGCTGGGCATTGCCAGTGCGCTGTTGCTGACTGTGGGCTGGGTCTGGGGATTCGGCTTTGCGCCTGCGGATTACCAGCAGGGAGACAGCTACCGCATTATCTATCTGCACGTACCGGCTGCGATGTGGTCGATGGGGATTTATGCGCTGATGGCAATTGCGGCGTTTATAGGCCTGGTCTGGCAGATGAAAATGGCCAACCTGGCACTGATGGCGATGGCACCGGTTGGCGCGGTTTTTACCTTTATTGCGCTGGCGACCGGTTCCGCGTGGGGGAAACCGATGTGGGGTACCTGGTGGGTGTGGGACGCCAGGCTGACTTCTGAACTGGTGCTGCTGTTTCTTTACGTCGGCGTGATTGCCCTGTGGCACGGCTTTAACAATCGGTGTCTGGCCGGGCGTGCGGTGGGCATTCTGGTACTGATAGGTGTGGTTAACCTGCCGATTATTCACTACTCGGTGGAGTGGTGGAACACTCTGCATCAGGGATCAACCAACATGCAGCAAAGCATTGCCCCGGCGATGCGTACGCCGCTGCGCCTGGCGATTATCGGCTACCTGCTGCTGTTTATTTCGCTGGCGCTGATGCGCATGTGCAACCTGATTTTGCTAATGGAAAAACGTCGCCCGTGGGTGAGTGAGCTGATTTTAAAAAGAGGCCGCCGATGAGCAATGCATTTGCAACCTGGGGTGATTTCTTCGCCATGGGTGGTTATGCCTTTTACATCTGGCTGGCGGTAGTGATGACTGTTATCCCGCTGGCGGTGCTGGTTCTACACACGACGAGACAACATCGTTCGATTTTACGTAGCGTGGCGCAACAGCAAGCCCGCGAAGCCCGCATGCGCGTGGCTCGGGAGGCGGTATGAATATTCGGCTTAACAACCGTCTGTGGGTGGCCCTCGCGGTACTGGCGGGGTTAACGCTGACCATCACGCTGGTGCTCTACGCGCTGCGCTCTAGCATCGACCTGTTTTATACGCCAGGTGAAATCCTTTATGGCAAGCGCGAAACACAGCAACGGCCGATGGTGGGCCAGCGCCTGCGCGTTGGTGGAATGGTGATGCCCGGCAGCGTTAGACGCGACCAAAATTCACTGAAGGTTAATTTCAGCATCTACGACGCTGAAGGCTCGGTGGACGTCAGTTATGAAGGCATTCTGCCGGATCTGTTCCGCGAAGGGCAGGGCGTGGTGGTGCAGGGGGAACTGGGCGAGAAAAATCATCTGCTGGCGAAAGAAGTACTCGCTAAGCATGATGAAAACTACACCCCGCCGGAAGTGAAAAAAGCGATTCAGGAGCACCATCGTTGCCCGGAGAGCAAGTCATCATGATGCCTGAAATCGGTAACGGACTGCTGTGCATGGCGCTCGGCATCGCGCTATTGCTCTCCATCTACCCGCTGTGGGGCGTTGTGCGTGGCGATAGGCGAATGATGGCATCTTCCCGGCTCTTCGCCTGGCTGTTGTTTTTCCTCGTAATGGGCGCTTTTATGGTGCTGATCAACGCCTTCGTGGTGAACGACTTTACGCTGAATTACGTTACCAGCAATTCTCACACCCAGTTACCGGTGTGGTATCGCGTGGCGGCAACCTGGGGCGCACATGAAGGGTCGTTACTGCTGTGGATGCTGTTGATGAGCGGCTGGACGTTTGCCGTGGCGCTGTTCAGTCAGCGCATGCCGCTCGATATCGTCGCCCGCGTGCTGGCGATAATGGGGATGATAAGCGTCGGCTTCCTGCTGTTTATCCTGTTTACCTCCAACCCGTTTACCCGCACGCTACCGGAGTTCCCGATTGAAGGACGCGACCTGAATCCGCTGTTGCAAGATCCGGGACTGATTTTCCATCCGCCGCTGCTGTATATGGGCTATGTCGGCTTCTCGGTGGCTTTTGCCTTTGCGATTGCCGCCCTACTGAGCGGGCGGCTGGACAGCACCTTTGTGCGTTTTTCTCGTCCCTGGACGCTGGCGGCATGGGCCTTTCTGACGCTGGGCATTGTGTTGGGCTCGGTTTGGGCCTATTACGAGCTGGGCTGGGGCGGCTGGTGGTTCTGGGATCCTGTGGAAAATGCCTCGTTGATGCCGTGGCTGGTTGGTACCGCGCTGGTGCATTCGTTGGCTGTAACGGAGCAGCGTGCCAGTTTTAAAGCCTGGACGCTACTGCTCGCTATTTGCGCGTTTTCGCTATGCCTGCTGGGAACCTTCCTCGTGCGTTCCGGCGTGCTGGTTTCGGTTCACGCTTTTGCTTCTGACCCGTCGCGCGGGATGTTTATTCTTGCGTTTATGGTGTTAGTTATCGGCGGCTCGCTGCTGCTGTTCGCTATCCGTGGGCACAGGGTGCGAGCGCGAGTGAATAACGCTCTCTGGTCACGGGAGTCGCTGCTGCTTGGTAACAACGTCCTGTTGGTTACCGCCATGCTGGTGGTGCTGTTGGGGACGCTGCTGCCGCTGGTGCATAAACAGTTGGGGATGGGTAGCATTTCCATCGGCATGCCGTTTTTTAACATCATGTTCAGCTGGCTGATGGCTCCGTTTGCGCTACTGCTGGGCATCGGTCCGTTGGTGCGCTGGGGACGCGATCGTCCACGCAAGCTGCAGCGTCTACTGATTATCGCCATGGGGAGCACCCTGGCGCTGTCTCTGCTCCTGCCGTGGCTATTTGAAAGCAAGATTGTCGCCATGACGGTGGTCGGGTTGGCGATGGCCTGCTGGGTCTTTGGACTGGCGATGGCGGAAGTGGCTTTGCGTATTTCATGCGGCGCAAAGATGACCCTCAGCTACTGGGGGATGGTCGCCGGTCATGTTGGTGTGGCAGTGATGGTTGTCGGTATTGCTTTCAGCCAGAACTACAGCGTGGAGCGCAATGTGCGAATGAAGGCTGGCGATAGTATCGAAATTCATAATTATCGCTTCATCTTCCGTGAAGTCAAAGAGGTGACCGGGCCGAACTATCGCGGCGGCGTGGCCATGATTGGCGTCACGCGAAATGGCAAAACGGAAGCGGTACTGCATGCAGAAAAACGTATTTATAACAGTACCCGCTCAGTGATGACCGAAGCGGCGGTTGACGGTGGATTCACTCGAGATCTATATGCTGCCCTTGGCGAAGAGCTGGACAACGGCGCGTGGGCCGTGCGGCTGTATTACAAACCGTTTATTCGCTGGATTTGGGCGGGTGGTTTATTAATGGCGCTGGGCGGGCTGTTGTGTCTGTGCGATCCACGCTATCGCCAGCCCGTGCCGGAGGCCGCATGAAGCACAGTTTACGGTTGATCCCGTTGATGATCTTTGTGGTCATCGCCGCGCTGATGCTGTGGCAGCTGGCGCGCAATGCAGAAGGGGATGATCCGATCATCCTGGAGTCGGCGTTGATTGGTAAACCGGTGCCGACCTTTCGTCTTGAGTCGCTGGAGAATCCCGGGCAGTACTATCAGGCAGATGCGCTAATCCAAGGCAAACCGCTGCTGCTCAACGTCTGGGCGACCTGGTGCCCGACCTGCCGCGCCGAGCATCAGTATCTGAATCAGCTCGCGGTGCAGGGGATCCGCGTGGTGGGGATGAACTATAAAGACGAGCGGCAGAAAGCGATGACCTGGCTGAAAGTATTGGGAAATCCTTACGCGTTGAGCCTGTTTGATGGCGATGGGAGGATGGGACTGGATCTGGGGGTTTCCGGCGCACCGGAAACCTTCCTGATCGACGGAAAAGGATTTATTCGTTATCGCCATGCGGGCGATCTCAACGAGCGGGTGTGGGAGTGTGAATTCAGGTCACTTTGGGAGCAATACAGCAGGGAGGCTGCGCAATGAGGGTGTTACTGGGCGTGCTGATGCTGATCGTTTCCGGGTCGGCGCTGGCCGCCATCGACGTCATGCCGTTTAAGGATGAAGCTCAGGAGCAGCAGTTCCGCCAGCTTACTGAGCAGTTGCGCTGCCCGAAATGCCAGAACAACAGTATCGCCGATTCCAACTCGATGATTGCCACCGACCTGCGGCAGAAGGTTTATGAGCTGATGCAGGAGGGAAAAAGTAAGCAGGAGATCATCGATTATATGGTGGTGCGCTACGGCAACTTCGTCACCTACGATCCGCCATTAACCCCGCTGACTATTCTGCTGTGGGTGCTACCGATTGCCGCTGTCGCCACTGGTTGCTGGATTATTTTTGCCCGTTCGCGCCGCCGTGTGCGGCTGAAGCAGGAAGCATTTCCTGACGACATTCACGCGGAGAGTAAACAGGGTGGATTTGCCTTTTATATTCCGGGGATCGCTATTGCGCTGATCGTCGCGACCCTCAGCTATTACCAGACCGGTAGTTACAAGCAAGTAAAAATCTGGCAGCAGGCGACCGCGCAGCTGCCAACTCTATTGAAACGAGTCCTGTATCCGAAAGAAAAACCGCTCAATCAAGAGGAGATGGCGCGCCTGGCGCTGGGTTTACGTACGCGTTTGCATAGCGATCCTGGTAGTGTAGAAGGCTGGGTTATGCTTGGTCGACTCGGGATGGCATCAGGAAATGTCGATATGGCGACTCAGTCATATGCCAACGCCTGGCGGCTGGATCCAAATAATAGCGATGCGGCGCAGGGCTATAAGCAAGCGATTACTCGCTCATCAGGAACGAATGATAACCTTTGGAGCGCAGAATGATTAAGCTCAGGTCCTTTCTCATCAGAAAATCCCCTCATAGCGTGAGCGGTTAGCGTTCCTGTATACAGCCGGGACCTTGCATCAATCTCGTCATATGTGCTCTCCTTCGCATTTTTAAACTGTTTAAAAACCATACTGGCCGAAATCTGTGATTGGGTTCATGTTCATATGAAAATCCTATTTACATCCCCTTTACTTTGAAAGTTCATTGCTTATTATAAACACATGTTCATAATCAAACATATGTTTCTTTTGTTGATCTGAATAGAGGAAGACTTATTTCTTTGTATTAAATAATTCTATTTTTACAGCATCCTGTGCTGGAGGTATTTATATGCCTGAAAATGATTATGTTGTGATTATTGGTTCGGCCAATATGGATGTTGCTGGCTATTCTAATGTGTCGTTGAACTATGCTGATTCTAATCCCGGAAAGATAAAATACACGCCAGGCGGAGTAGGGCGGAATATTGCGCAGAATATTGCCTTGCTGAATAAACCAGCCTGGCTATTATCCGTTGTCGGTGATGACTTTTATGGTCATTCGCTATTAAAACAAACGGCCCAGTCCGGGGTGCATGTTGATAAATGTCAGGTTATCCAGGGGGAGGGAACGTCGAGCTATTTGTCGCTGCTTGATAACACCGGGGAAATGCTGGTGGCGATTAATGATATGAGCATCACTGAACATATTACGCCGGAGTTTTTAAGGCAGCATCAGGATTTTATCTGCAATGCGGCGGTCATTGTCGTTGATTGTAATATTAGCGAACTGGCACTCTCCTGGTTGATGGAAAACACCGGCTCAACGCCCATTTTCGTCGACCCGGTCTCGGCCTGGAAGTGTGTAAAAATCAGCCAGCACCTGGGGCGTATTCACACGCTGAAACCGAACAGAATTGAGGCTGAAACGCTGAGCGGAATCTCGCTTTCTGGTACCGACGATGTGGCCTGCGTTGCCGATTGGTTTCACCAGCATGGCCTGAAGCGCCTGGTGCTGAGCATGGGCGGCGACGGCGTTTACTACAGCGAAAAGGATGGTGAACGCGGCTGGTCTGCACCGCTAAAAACTCAGGTTGTTAATGTCACCGGCGCCGGTGACGCGATGATGGCTGGTCTTGCCTGCTGTTGGCTTGACGGCTGCTCATTTTCGCAAGCGGTGAAGTTTGCTCAGGGATGTTCCTCCCTGGCGCTCTCATCGGAATTCACCAATAACCCTGAATTATCTTACGCAAACGTAAAAAAGTTAGTGGAGAAAGAATATGTCTGAATTAAATATTTCCTCTGAATTATTACAGGTTTCTGCGGAAGTTCAGCAGGCATTAAAAAATAATCAACCGGTAGTCGCGCTGGAGTCGACCATTATTTCTCACGGTATGCCTTTCCCTGAGAATGCGCAGACCGCGCTGGAAGTCGAAGAAACCATTCGTCGCCAGGGGGCCGTACCGGCAACGATTGCGATTATTCATGGCGTAATGAAAGTCGGTTTAAGCCGTGAAGAAATTGAACTGCTCGGCCGTGAAGGACATAACGTTACCAAAGTTAGCCGCCGGGATTTACCTTTTGTTGTTGCTGCGGGATTAAATGGTGCCACTACCGTTGCCTCTACCATGATTATTGCCGCAATGGCCGGAATTAAAGTCTTCGCTACCGGTGGGATCGGCGGAGTACACCGTGGCGCAGAGCACACTTTCGATATTTCTGCGGATTTACAGGAGCTGGCAAATACGAATGTTACCGTAGTATGCGCCGGTGCTAAATCTATTCTCGATCTTGGATTAACCACCGAATATTTAGAAACGTTCGGCGTGCCGCTTATTGGTTATCAAACTTCAGCGCTACCGGCATTTTTCTGCCGGACCAGCCCATTTGATGTGAGCATTCGTCTTAATAGCGCGAAAGACATCGCTAAAGCCATGGCAGTGAAATGGCAGTCTGGCCTGAAGGGGGGCATGGTGGTGGCGAATCCTATCCCTGAGCAGTTCGCGATGCCGGAAGCGAAAATCAATGCCGCCATTGATCAGGCGGTGAGGGAAGCGGAAGAGCAGGGCGTGGTGGGCAAAGAGAGTACGCCATTCCTGCTGGCCCGCGTGGCTGAACTCACCGGCGGAGACAGTCTGAAGTCCAATATTCAGTTGGTCTTTAACAACGCCATTCTGGCCTGCGAGATTGCCAAAGAGTATCAGCAGATCGCCTGACGACAGTTGCGGGCTGTTTGCGGTTGCCCGCCCCGATATCAAATATACCGAAAGCCTGGCCTGACGCCGGGTTTTCCACCAGGTAAGGATATCATTATGGACATCATGAGAAGTCTTTTGGGGATGGTGGTACTACTGGCCATCGCTTTTGTGCTGTCAGTGAATAAAAAACGCATTAGTATCAGAACGGTAGGGGCAGCGCTGTTGCTGCAAATCGTGATTGGCGGGATAATGCTCTATTTCCCGCCGGGCAAATGGCTGGTCGAACAGGCGGCGCTGGGGGTGCATAAAGTCATGTCCTATAGCGACGCCGGGAGCGCGTTCATTTTTGGCTCGCTGGTTGGCCCGAAGATGGATGTGCTGTTTGACGGCGCGGGCTTTGTTTTCGCCTTCCGCGTTCTTCCCGCTATCATCTTTGTCACAGCGCTGATAAGCCTGCTTTACTATCTCGGCGTAATGGGGCTGTTGATCCGTATTCTTGGAGGAATCTTCCAGAAGGCGCTGAATATCAGCAAAATTGAGTCGTTTGTCGCCGTGACGACCATTTTTCTAGGGCAGAACGAGATCCCGGCGATCGTCAAACCGTTTATCGATAAGCTCAACCGCAATGAGCTATTTACCGCTATCTGTAGCGGGATGGCGTCAATCGCCGGGTCGATGATGATCGGCTATGCCGGAATGGGCGTACCGATTGACTACCTGCTGGCTGCTTCGCTAATGGCTATCCCCGGAGGGATCCTGTTTGCCCGTATGTTGAGTCCGGCAACCGAAGCGTCGCAGGTGACTTTTGACAACCTTTCCTTCACCGAAACGCCTCCGAAAAGTATTATTGAAGCGGCGGCATCCGGGGCGATGACCGGCCTGAAAATTGCCGCCGGGGTGGCAACGGTGGTGATGGCGTTCGTGGCGATTATCGCCTTACTGAACGGTATTATCGGCGGAATTGGCGGCTGGTTTGGCTATGGTCATGCCACTCTGGAAGGGATCTTCGGCTTTGTGCTGGCGCCTCTGGCGTGGATTATGGGCGTTGACTGGAGCGATGCGACGCTGGCGGGCAGCCTGATTGGGCAAAAGCTGGCGATTAACGAATTCGTTGCCTATCTCAACTTCTCGCCATATCTGCAAACCGGCGGCACGCTGGACGTCAAAACCATTGCGATTATTTCGTTCGCCCTGTGTGGTTTCGCCAACTTTGGTTCAATTGGCGTGGTTGTCGGGGCGTTCTCGGCGATTTCCCCGCAGCGCGCGCCGGAAATTGCCCAGCTTGGGCTGCGCGCCCTGGCGGCGGCGACGCTCTCAAACCTGATGAGCGCCACCATCGCCGGATTCTTTATTGGTCTGGCATAAAACGAGAGTATGCACCGCGTCTGCGGTGCATACCGTTATGCGTTGGGAAGTAAATTGAGCGCGTTATCAACGGACAATGAGGGGTTGTTAATACTGTCGCTGGCGCGGGTGATGGCGGTGCAGGCCATAGCAAAAGCGGCGCTCTCTTTAAAATCGCTGCCATCGAGATAGCTATAAAGCAGCCCGGCCATCAGCGCATCGTCAGCACCAAAACTGTCTACCGTCGTGTGGCCTGGCAGACTCATCTGGAAACGCTCACCGCCTGCTTCGCTACAGAAAATAGAGTCGTCTTCTGAACAAATCACCACCCGTTGCGTTCCCTGTTCGTGCAGCCATGACAGCGCTCGATCGCGATCTGTATCGCTGGATATCGTCTGTCCCCAGAGGATTTGTAGTTCGCGCAGCGTGGGTTTGAGGGTGTGAATTTTCCCCAGCCACGGGCGGATGCGATGTGCTTTAAACTCCGACACCGTATCGACAAACACCGGAATAGCGTTTGCCAGCGTAAATACCCACTCCAGCGACGGCTCCGTTAAATTGCAGTCGACCAGAACGACGCCCGCATGAGTTAACAGATCCCGATACTGATTCAGCAGCTGTGGGGTCAGCGACTGTAAAATATGGGTATCATTAATCGCCAGCACCGTCTCTTCCTGCGGGTTTGCGATGGATAAATAAGTTGCGGTGTTGTGGCCGTGCAGGCGAATACAGCTCTGTACGTTAACGCCGGCCTGCCGGGTTTGTTCCAGCAGCGTTTCACCGTAGAAATCGCTGCCAACGGCGGAAATTAAATGTACATCGCGGCCCAGCAGCGCCAGGTTGTGCGCGATATTGCGCGCCACGCCGCCGGCGGAACACTGGATATTGCCCGGATTTGAGACCGGCTGCGGATAATGAATATCGGCAATCCCGCGAATATCCATATTGATGGCCCCCAGCGAGACGCAATACTCCTGCTCGGTAAGAATATAGCCTTTGCCCTTGATGGCCCCCTTACGCGTGAGGTCCATAATGTGCGCCGCTACGCGGGAGCGGCTAATTTGCAGAATATCGGCAATCTCATGCTGTTGAATCAGCGGATTGCGTCGCAAAATTTTGAGGATCTGCTTTTCCCTGTCGTTCATATCAGACCGCGGCCTCTTCCGTCTGCTGCGCCCGTAGCCAGGCAATTTCTTCCACCCAAATATCAGGATTGATCGTTTCCAGAATCAGTGGGATACCGTCAAAGCGGCTGTCCTGCATAATCCAGCGGAAGGCGTCATGACCAATATTGCCTTCGCCCAGACTGTGGTGACGGTCAACCCGGCTGCCGAAGGTGCTTTTCGCATCGTTCAGGTGCATACCGCGCAGATACTGAAAACCGACAATGCGTTCGAAATCAGCGAAGGTTTTTTCACACTCCTGTGCGCTACGCAGATCGTAACCGGCGGCGAAGGCGTGGCAGGTGTCAATGCACACGCCGACGCGGGATTTATCTTCCACGCCGTCGATGATGGCGGCCAGATGCTCAAACTTAAAACCGAGGTTGCTGCCCTGGCCGGCGGTATTTTCAATCACCGCCGTCACACCTTCGGTTTTTGCCAGCGCGATATTGATTGATTCGGCGATACGCGCCAGACATTCGTCCTCTGGAATTTGTTGAAGATGGCTGCCCGGATGGAAATTAAGCAGTGTCAGACCGAGCTGCTGGCAGCGGGAGAGCTCATCAATAAAGGCATCGCGGGATTTTTCCAGCGCGTCTGCAACCGGATGGCCAAGGTTTATCAGATAGCTGTCATGCGGCAGAATTTGCCCGGGTCCGAAATGATACTTCTCGCAGGCGGCTTTGAATTCAGCAATGGTTTCGTCGCTCAAGGGAGCGGCGCGCCACTGGCGCTGGTTTTTGGTGAAGAGGGCAAATGCGGTTGCGCCAATTTCGGCTGCGCGAATGGCGGCATTGGCCACTCCGCCGGAGGCGCTGACGTGCGCTCCAATATATTTCATAAAAAACTCCAGTTAAGCCGCTGGTTGGAGGGTAATGATAGCGGCTTAGCCGGAGAGTTACACGTGCCTTAACACAACCTCACGATTGATGAGCCTCAGGCCAGCAGGCTGTGAATGGCCAGGTTAATCGCACCGCCGCCGACAATCAGCCACACGAAGAGCATCAGCGCCATCAGCAGCGGTTTGGCTCCGGCTTTTTTCAGCGCGCTGACGTGAGTGGTCAGGCCCAGGGCGGCCATTGCCATTGCCAGCAGCACGGTATCCAGAGTCACCAGCATATCGACAACGGCTTTCGGCAGCAGGTGGAAGGAGTTAAACACCGCCACCAGAATAAACAGGATAGCAAACCACGGAATGGTGATTTTGCTTTTCTCGCCGCTGTTCGCCGGGGCTAATTGCTTCACGCGAGCGGCGAGGAACAGCAGGAACGGAGCCAGCATCATTACGCGCAGCATTTTTGCAATCACCGCCGCGTTTTCTGCATCCGGGCTAACGGCGTGGCCTGCAGCAACAACCTGAGCAACTTCATGCATTGTTGAGCCCATATAGATACCGTAGGTTTCCGGGGTAAACCAGTGCGCCAGGAACGGATAAAGAGCCGGGTACAGGAAGATAGCAATGGTACCGAAAATCACCACCGTGGCGACGGCTACCGTGACTTTGCTGGCTTCCGCTTTGACTACCGGCTCGGTAGCCAGTACCGCCGCCGCGCCGCAGATGCTGCTACCGGCGCCAATCAGCCAACTGGTATGTTTATCCAGGCCGAAAACCTTTTGCCCAAGAAAGCAGGCAATAAAAAAGGTGCTGGAAAGCGTCAGCACGTCAATGACGATACCGCTTATGCCGACGTCGGCAATCTGGGCGAACGTCAGACGAAAGCCGTATAAAATGATGCCGAGGCGCAGCAAGTGCTGTTTGGCAAAGATCACGCCGCCGTCGCAGGGTTGCCAGATTTTAGGGTAAACGGTGTTACCGATGACCATGCCGAACAAAATGGCCAGCGTGAGGGCGCTGAAACCCGCGCCAGCGATTGCCGGGAAACTACCTGCCCACAGCGCTGCGCCGGTGAGCAGGGCCGTCAGCGCCAGTCCAGGTGCAAAGTGCCGCAATGGGCGATGTTTGGTTGGTAAAGTGAGTGCTGTCATAACCTTCTCCTTTGTCTGGGAAAAGCATACGACTTGCTGGTTTAAATATAAAATTGATTATATATTTATAATTAATCGAAATAAGTGGTATACCCGTCATACTTCAAGCTGCATCTTTGTTGGCTGCCTGCGCTTACCCGGGTCACGTACTATTTGTACGTTCCCTGGGATGCGCTTAGTTGCCGCCGTGATGCAACTCGAATTATTTAGGGTATATCGCGTCTTCGGCGAAGCTCCCACGAGCGGCGGGTTGTTGGAGAACCGCGCAGCATATAAATGAAGGCAGGAAGGGTTATGCATATCACGCTACGGCAGCTGGAAGTTTTTGCTGAAGTCTTAAAAAGCGGTTCGACGACGCAGGCATCGCAAATGCTGGCGCTTTCGCAATCGGCGGTCAGCGCGGCGCTGACCGATCTGGAAGGGCAGCTTGGCGTCCAGCTTTTCGATCGCGTCGGCAAGCGGTTAATGGTCAATGAACACGGCAGGCTGCTTTACCCACGGGCGCTGGCGCTGCTGGAGCGTGCGCTGGAGATAGAGCAGCTGTTTCGCGGCGATAACGGTGCGATTCGCGTCTACGCCAGCAGCACCATCGGTAACTATATTCTGCCGGAAATCATCGCCCGCTATCGACGCGATCTCCCTGATTTACCGCTGGAGCTGAGCGTCGGAAATAGTCAGGACGTGATTAATGCGGTGGTCGATCTTCGCGTGGATATCGGGTTGATTGAAGGCCCCTGTCACGCCGCGGATATTATCGCCGAGCCGTGGCTGGAAGATGAGCTGGTGGTCTTTGCCGCGCCGGATTCTCCGTTGTTAGAAGGCGAGGTCACGCTACAACGGCTGGCGGAAGCGCCGTGGATTTTGCGTGAGCACGGTTCCGGGACCCGGGAAATTGTCGACTATTTATTGTTGTCGCATCTACCGATGTTTTATCTTGGAATGGAGCTGGGTAACTCTGAAGCAATCAAGCATGCGGTGCGTCATGGCTTAGGCATTAGCTGCCTGTCGCGACGCGTCGTGGCGGAACAGCTTGAAGTGGGTTCCCTGGTGGAGCTGAAGATTCCACTTCCGCGTTTAACCCGCACGCTGTGGCGTATTCATCACCGACAGAAGCATATTTCCAAGGCATTACAACGTTTTCTGCATTATTGCGAAGTGTAGAATCGGGGTAAACTGAACGCTGGCGTTTCCATGATTTCGTGCTTTACTAATAATCCACGCTCGATCATGAAGCTCTCTTATAACTTTGCATTTGTATCGGATGGATCACAGACTGTCTGCTACAATCGCGCCTCGTTTTTTGGATGGATAGCATTTTCACATGGTTTCGGATACTAAAACCACAGAAGCGCCCGGTTTACGTCGTGAACTGAAGGCGCGCCACTTGACCATGATCGCTATTGGCGGTTCCATCGGTACAGGTCTTTTTGTTGCCTCTGGCGCAACGATTTCTCAGGCAGGCCCCGGCGGCGCGCTGCTCTCTTATATCCTCATCGGCCTGATGGTCTACTTCCTGATGACCAGCCTCGGCGAACTGGCGGCGTTTATGCCGGTGTCCGGTTCTTTTGCCACCTATGGCCAGAATTATGTCGAAGAGGGTTTTGGCTTCGCGCTGGGCTGGAACTACTGGTACAACTGGGCGGTGACAATCGCCGTCGACCTTGTTGCCGCTCAACTGGTGATGACCTACTGGTTCCCGGATGCGCCCGGTTGGGTCTGGAGCGCGCTGTTCCTCGGCATCATGTTCTTGCTGAACTGGATCTCGGTAAAAGGCTTTGGCGAAGCGGAATACTGGTTCTCGCTTATCAAAGTTGCTACCGTCACTATCTTTATCATCGTCGGCGTGATGATGATCTTTGGTATTTTTAAAGGCGCACAGCCTGCGGGCTGGAGTAATTGGGTTATTGACGATGCGCCGTTCGCTGGCGGCTTTGCGGCAATGATTGGCGTGGCGATGATCGTTGGCTTCTCGTTCCAGGGAACCGAGCTTATTGGTATTGCGGCCGGTGAGTCGGAAAATCCGGAAAAGAACATTCCGCGCGCCGTACGTCAGGTATTCTGGCGTATCCTGCTGTTCTATGTATTCGCGATTCTGATTATCAGCCTGATCATTCCGTATACCGATCCGAGCCTGCTGCGTAATGATGTAAAAGATATTTCCGTGAGTCCGTTCACGCTGGTGTTCCAGCACGCTGGGCTGCTGTCGGCTGCGGCGATTATGAACGCGGTTATTCTGACGGCGGTGCTGTCGGCGGGTAACTCCGGGATGTATGCGTCTACCCGTATGCTCTACACCCTGGCCTGCGATGGCAAAGCGCCGCGCATTTTCTCTAAGCTGTCGAAAGGCGGTGTGCCGCGTAATGCGCTGTATGCCACTACGGTCATTGCGGCACTGTGCTTCCTGAGCTCGATGTTTGGTAACCAGACCGTTTACCTGTGGTTGCTGAACACCTCCGGGATGACCGGCTTTATCGCCTGGTTGGGGATTGCCATCAGCCACTATCGTTTCCGCCGCGGTTACGTGCTGCAGGGTAACGATCTGAATAACCTGCCATATCGTTCAGGCTTCTTTCCGTTGGGGCCAATCTTCGCTTTCGTCTTGTGCCTGATCATTACCCTGGGGCAAAACTACGAAGCGTTCCTCAAAGACACCATCGACTGGGGCGGCGTCGCGGCAACCTATATCGGCATTCCGCTGTTCCTGGTTATCTGGTTTGGCTACAAGCTGGCGAAAGGGACGCGTTTTGTCCGCTACAGCGAAATGAAGTTCCCGGAGCGCTTTAAAGGCTAAGGTGAGCGACCACGTTACGTAAACCCTCTTTTTTAAGAGGGTTTTTTTATGCGTGTATTCATTACAATTTGATACAGTTCTCCATAATTGTATTGATAATTGTAATCATTATCTTTATCATTTTCGTCAAATTCAGGATGAAGCCAATCCCCATATCTTGCAGACGGTCAGACTGACAAGGGGCGACCAGCCACATCTACTGTAAAAAAACAGCGCGCATATTGCCGATAGAGCGATAGGCCGACAGTACCTGTGAGCAGCACCCTTTTGTTTGATTTGTTGTACACCTCATGGAGATATGGAATGTTCAGGTTAAACCCTTTTGTCCGGGCCGGATTATGCGCGTCCGTCGTATCACTGGCGTTTCCGGCGCTTGCCGCCGTTAACGAAGAAACGCTGGTCGTCACCGCTGCGGCAACTGAACAGAGCGTAAAAGATGCTCCCGCCAGTATTAGCGTTATCACCCAACAGGATTTGCAGCGTAAACCGGTACAGAATCTGAAAGATGTACTGCGGGATGTTCCTGGCGTGCAGCTCACCAACGAAGGGGATAACCGCAAAGGCGTAAGTATCCGCGGTCTTGATAGCAGCTATACGCTGATCCTTATTGATGGCAAACGCGTTAACTCGCGCAACGCCGTTTTCCGCCACAATGATTTCGACCTCAACTGGATCCCGGTAGATGCCATTGAACGTATCGAAGTCGTGCGCGGGCCGATGTCCTCACTTTATGGCTCTGACGCCCTTGGCGGCGTGGTGAATATCATCACCAAAAAAGTTGGTCAGCAGTGGACCGGTACCCTCAGTGCGGACACGACCATTCAGGAACATCGCGATCGCGGTGATACTTATAACGGCCAATTCTTTACCAGCGGCCCGTTGATTGACGGCGTGCTGGGCATGAAAGCTTACGGCAGCCTGGCGAAACGCGCCAAAGACGATCAGCAGGCCTCCAGCAACGCAGCGGGCGAAACGCCGCGTATTGAAGGCTTCACCAGCCGTGACGGGAACGTTGAGTTTGCATGGACCCCAACGGATAATCAGGACATTACCGCAGGCTACGGTTTCGATCGCCAGGATCGTGATTCTGACTCCCTTGATCGTAACCGCCTCGAACGCCAGAACTACTCCCTGAGCCACAACGGCCGCTGGGATGTCGGTAACAGCGAGGTGAAATTCTACGGTGAGAAAGTGGATAACAAAAACCCGGGTCAGGCCGGGACGATCACCTCTGAAAGCAACGCTATTGATGGTAAATACGTCCTGCCGCTGGGGATGATTAACCAGTTACTGACCTTTGGCGGTGAATGGCGCCACGACAAGCTGAAAGACCCGGTTAACCTGAGCAGCGGCGGTAAATCCACCTCCGCCAGCCAGTACGCGCTGTTCCTTGAGGATGAGTGGCGGATCATCGAGCCGCTGGCGTTAACCACCGGTATTCGTATGGACGATCACCAGACCTATGGTGATCACTGGAGCCCGCGTGCTTATCTGGTCTATAACGCGACCGATACCGTCACCGTGAAGGGCGGTTGGGCGACGGCATTTAAAGCGCCATCTCTGCTGCAATTGAACCCGGACTGGACCACTAACTCCTGTCGCGGCTCATGCCGTATCATCGGTAACCCGGACCTGAAGCCGGAAACCAGCGAAAGCTTTGAGCTGGGTCTTTACTATCGTGGTGAAGAAGGCTGGCTTGAAGGCGTGGAAGGGAGCGTGACAACCTTCCAGAACAATGTCGACGATATGATTGATATCCTGCGTACCTCCAGCGCTAGCGAAGCGCCGGGATACCCGAACTTTGTCGGCTGGGAAACGGTCAACGGTAAACGCGTGCCGGTATTCCGCTACTTCAACGTTAATAAGGCGCGTATCAAAGGGGTGGAAACGGAACTGAAAGTGCCGTTCGGCGATGAATGGAAGCTGACGGTGAACTACACCTATAACGATGGTCGCGATCTGAGTAACGGCGGCGATAAACCGCTGCAAACGCTGCCGTTCCATACTGCAAACGGTACCCTCGACTGGAAACCGCTGGACGATTGGTCCTTCTACGTGACCGCCAACTACACTGGTGAGCAGCGTGCGGTCAGCTCCACGGGTAAAACGCCGGGCGGTTATACCATGTTTGATATCGGCGCGGCGTGGAACGTGACCAAAAACGTTAAGCTGCGTTCTGGCGTGCTTAACGTCGGCGATAAAGACCTGAGCCGCGACGACTACAGCTACACCGAAGAAGGCCGCCGCTACTTCATGGCCGTCGATTACCGCTTCTGATTAGGCCAATAAAAGAGGGCTGGCAGGTTTCCCTGTCAGCCCTTTTCCACGGAATGAGACGTCGACAGCAAGCCGGGCGAGTATAGTAACAGGAATGGGATCTGGCATTTTACGCCGAAGACCCCTGTGGCTTCTGTATGGTTAACGCTACCGGGAGCCATTCAGCAATCGTTCTTCCCAACTCCCCGGGCTGTTCGAGCGGAATCATATGGCCGCAACCCCGAATGATTCTTAACGATGCATAAGGTATGGCTTCGACCAACTCTTCTGCTTCCTTCATCGAACGGATGGCATCATCTTCACTGGCGATAACCAGCGTTGGACAACATATCGTTGCTGAAGGTATACCTTGCCTGAATAATGATGATTGCGTGATAAAGGCTTCAAATCCCAGAGAGCATCCCATTTTCTGGATAGCTGAAATCATATCCTGATTTGATGCGTTTAGAGGGTGGAGTGACCGGGCAACAGCATGGCTGCTCAGTCCTTTAAACGTCGTAGGGGACAATGACTGCACGCTTTTCCGCTTTGCTTCAGCCTCTAACGGCGTATCTTCCTGTAAGGAACTGGCAATAAGCACTAAGGACTCCACGCGTTCAGGGAATTCTGCTGCCAGTTGTCGGGCAATGTATCCTCCCATCGAAAAACCTATTAAAGAAAACTTTTCAGGCAGAAGGGTAATCAGATGCCGCGCTACATCGTGAATGGTTTGGCCTTCGGTAACGGATGCATGATGAACAATACAGTTTGATGGCAGGTATGTTTCAAATTCATGCCAAAGCATTTCATTCAGCATAAACCCGGGAATTAAAACGATTGTACGCGGCTTTAAACTCATAGGTCTCGCTTAAAAGCATCAGTGTATTTATGGGGTTAGACTGGTTAAAAATATCTGACCAGGGCTGAAACGACAATCCCAAAAGTGATAGCAATCAAAGGCCTTTTAAAAACCAGCATTAAAATAGCGGTGGTCAATAATGCCATCTGAGCACCTTTGTCGCTTGTAAGAGCCGCGGGGGCTAAAATCGCAACGAGAACGGAGCCTGACATGCCCTGAATAAAGGCTTTTATTCTGTTATTAAAAGGAACAAAAGACATAACCCAGACGCCACCCCATCGGGTAGCTAGAGTGACCAGGGCCATAATAATGATAATAATCAGAGGCCCAAAACCTTCCGTCTCAATACTCATCTTTTATCTCTCATGATGATTCCAGCGATGCCTCCGGCGAGGGCCCCGGTGATGACGTGGCTATTTTCTGGTAACCATTTATAAGCTATCAGCGAAGCTCCGGCCGCTACGGCCCAGATACAAAACATTCTTAGATTTCTTTCTCCTTCGAACACCATGGAAAGGAGAAAACATCCCATGACCATGTCAAGACCATAGCTTTTAGGCTCCTGGATAGCATTACCGAAATAAAGCCCTACAAGTGTCCCTACTACCCAAAAAAGCCATAACGCAAGACCACCGCCAAAGAGCAACCCTAGCCCTGCTTTTCCCCTGCTGAATGCCTGAATGGACATAGCCCAGTTAGCATCGGATGCAACCATCATAATTCCGTAGCGTTTAGCGGGTGTTAAAGAGCGCAACCACGGGTATAAGGTGGCCCCCATCAACAGATGCCTGGCATTAATGGCAAAGACGGTGGCTATTAGCGTTATTACAGGAACATGAGGCGTCCAAAGTTCTAACGCGGCGAATTGTGCATAACCGGCAAAAACCAACAAACTCATCATTGTCGCAGTCATCTGGTCCAGTCCTTTCTGTGATGCAGCCAGGCCAAAGGCGGCACCAAAAACAGCGACAAAGAGTGAAACCGGGATAAGTTGACGAAAACCAGCCCAAATAAGTGAATGATTAAGTTGAGATAAATCGGACTCGTGATACTCCATTTGAGGCCTCATGAACTTCCTCTCAGTAATATTAAACAGAGCGCCACTATGACAGTGTTGTGAAATCAATAAAAACGCATAATAATTGATGTTAATATTTGATAATCAAATACAAGGATCAAAGGTGCATTATCAAGACCTCCAGATGGACTGGCTCAAGTGTTTTGTTGCGGTAGTGGACGCAGGGTCGCTTTCGGCTGCGGCACCTGAGGTTCATCGCTCACAGTCTGCGGTCAGCATGCAGCTTAAAAAGCTGGAATCCGCATTAGGGTGTCAGCTTTTACTTCGCGGTCCTCGTCAACATCAGCTCACGTCTGAAGGACAAAAACTGTTGGGATATGCCCGAAGGATGCTCGACCTTCATGCTGAAACGCAGGCAGCATTCCACGGTAAGGAATTAACAGGGCGTATTCGTCTGGGGGTTCCTGATGATTATGCAGCAAAATACCTTACACCTGCTCTGAAGAGATTTGCGCCTAACTTTGGATCAGTCGAGATCGAACTGAGTTGTGAGCAATCAACGTCACTCATTCCTCGCGTTGAGAGCGGCGATCTCGATTTGGCCCTGGTCTCCCGGGAACATCACAGCCAGGGCTCGTTATTGTTTTATGAACCAATGGTGTGGATAGGCTCTCCGCAATTTGAAGTGTGGAGGCGTGATCCATTACCCATTGCGGTATATGAAAGCACGAGCCTTGCTAAGCGTAGCGCTATCAATGCATTAGCATTACAGGGGCGGAGATATAAGGTGGTGTATAACAGCTCCAGTCTGTCGGGACAGATTACAGCAGTAGAAAGTGGCCTGGCTGTTGCCGTTCTGACCCAGTGCAGCGTACCACCTCATTTGCAAGTTCTTGGCAGTGAACATCTTTTGGGGCCCCTTGAACCGATGGAAGTCGCCTTGTTCAGAAGTCGTGCTTCTCAGGGTTCTTCAGCTGTGGATAGTTTGTATGATTTGCTAATCAGGACATTAAGGGTAAGAAAAGTTGAAAGTTGAGATGATTTATTAGGTGCCTCAACGTCCGCTGCTCGCTAAAGCGGACCCTGGGATTGAAAGCAAATGTTGTACAGTGAAGAGTCGGTCACCGTTAACGTTCAGATTTTCAATGTATCAATGACCATCCGTAGGGCAGGGGAGACGTTGCGATGAGGATAATAGAGAAACAATCCTTCCATTCGCAGGCTGTAACGCTGTAACACTCTGATAAGCTTACCGTGTTCTAAATCATCCGCGACCAGTTCAACAGGAACATAGGCCAATCCGAGACCCAGCCGGGCGGCTTCTGCTTCCATATAGCTGTCAGATAAGGCCCATTGCCCTTCAGGTCGATGGGTAATTTTTTTATCATCCTGAATGAGTTCCCACTGATATACGCTGCCGTCGGCAAACTGATAGGCGATGCAGGGATGCGCCTTTAAATCCGCCGGGGTTTGCGGAAAACCGTAGCGACGAAAATGTTCCGGAGTCCCCACAATCGCCATCTCCATATCGGGCGTGATGGGTACCGCGACCATGCCCTGGCCGACTTCTGGCCCCAAACGGACCCCTGCATCAAATCTTTCCTCGATGATATCGACGAACCGGCTCTCATTCATCAGTTCAAGCCGGATATCAGGATAGCGCTGTTTAAATACCGCCAGCTTTGGCAGCAGGCATTTATCAATCGCGTGCTGGCTGGCATTGATACGTACCGTACCGGAGGGCGTCTCTCGATAGTGCGCCAGCGTGGCAAGCCCACGATCTAACGTATCAAATCCCGACGCCGTCTTCTGGTAGAGCTGCTCGCCTGCTTGCGTCAGCGACAGTTTACGCGTGGTGCGCACCAGCAGCTGGACGCCCAGCCTTTCTTCAAGCTCACGAACGGAACGGCTGATACCTGACTGAGCAAGCCCCAGTCGCTGAGCCGCGGCGGTAAAGCTGCCTTCTCGTACCACCTGCATAAACAGGTACAGTTCGTTGTAGTTCTCCCTTTTTGCCATTGAAAAATCCTCCCTTCATGCCAGCAATCCCAGCATTAATTTATAACAATATGGTATCAATCTTAGCAGTAATCGCCACCTAATCAGCACTAATTCTGCTCACTATAATGACCCCATCAGAACAAAGCACCGCAGCGTTTTCCGTCGGAAACCTGTATCTCTCTGTTGTTTTTTTATGGGGATTTTTATGAAAGCCTTCACCCGAACGCTAAAAACCGCGATGCCGGCCATGCTGTTATTCGCATCATTAAGTGGAGTCACGACAATGAGTTATGCTGATTCAATCAATCCGAATGCCCCTGTGTCCATGACAGATAAATGGGATAAAACGTTCACCGAGAGCCAGAAAGTCGATCATCGTAAAGTCTCGTTCCCGAATCGATATGGCATCACCTTAGTGGGCGATCTTTACCTGCCCAAAGATCGCGGCGATCGCAAGCTGGCAGCGATTGCGGTCAGTGGGCCATTTGGCGCGGTGAAAGAGCAATCCAGCGGCCTGTATGCGCAGACGCTGGCGGAACAAGGGTTTGTTACCCTGGCGTTCGATCCTTCTTACACCGGGGAAAGCGGCGGCTATCCGCGAAACGTCGCGTCACCGGATATCAACACTGAAGATTTCAGCGCGGCGGTGGATTTCTTAGGGCTGCAAAAAGAGGTGGATCGCAACCGTATCGGGCTGCTCGGTATTTGCGGCTGGGGCGGCATGGCGTTGAACGACGCCGCGATGGATACCCGCGTCAAAGCGGTGGCTACCAGCGTGATGTACGACATGAGCCGGGCGATGGGCCATGGTGTGGGTGAGGGTAAAGACCGTTATTCCACCGCCGACCGTCGTGCTGTTCTGCAATATCTGAATGAACAGCGCTGGAAGGATGCGCAGAGCGGCACGTTCGCACACGGTGCTCATGATATTAGCGTCGACAGTAACGGCAAGGTCAGCGCGGGCGAGCGCGTTCTGCCAGAAACGCTGCCGGCAAATCCGCATCCGGTACTGAAAGAGTTCTTCGATTACTATCGCATGCCGCGCGGCTTCCACGAACGTTCCGTTAACTCGACCGGGGCGTGGACGGCAACGATGCCGCTTTCGTTTATGAATATGCCGCTGCTGAGCTACGCCAGTGAAATCACCATCCCGACGCTGATTGTGACCGGTGAGAAAGCGCATTCACGCTATTTTGCTGAAGATGCTTTCAAGGCGGTCGGCAGTAAAGACAAAGAGCTGGTGGTGGTGCCTGGGGCAAATCACGTGGATCTGTATGATAACGTTGCCGGAAAAATACCTTTCGCGAAGTTCGAACAATTTTTCCAGACCAAACTGAAATAAACCCTCTCCTGAATTGATGCAAAGCCACCGGCCTATGGCAGGTGGCTTTTATCCGGATCTTCGTGAAATTTCACTATGTCGACGCTAAACCAAACACCATCACCTCATCATCAGCGTGCATACTGGGGCGGCATTTTTGCCATGACCCTGTGCGTGTTTGTGCTGATTGCTTCTGAATTTATGCCTGTCAGCCTGCTCACGCCGATTGCCAGCGATTTAGGCGTGACGGAGGGGTTGGCAGGGCAGGGGATTGCCATCTCCGGCGCACTGGCGGTCCTGACCAGCCTGACGCTTTCAACGCTGGCCGGAAATGTGAATCGTAAGTTCTTGCTGCTGGGGATGACGGTTCTGATGGCCATATCGGGTCTTATTATTGCGCTGGCTTCCAGTTATCTGATGTATATGGTCGGTCGCGCGATGATTGGGATGGCGATTGGCGGATTCTGGTCGATGTCTGCGGCAACGGCGATTCGTCTGGTGCCGCAGCATCAGGTCACGCGTGCGCTGGCTATTTTCAACGCCGGTAATGCGCTGGCGACGGTCGTGGCCGCGCCGCTGGGAAGCTATCTGGGTGCCACGGTCGGATGGCGAGGCGCTTTCTTGTGCCTGGTGCCCATCGCGGTTGTCGCCTTTATCTGGCAGTGCATCAGCCTGCCTGGTATGGATGCAAATAAAAGCCACACGTCACGTGGCGCGGTATTCCGCTTACTTAGCCACCGCAGGGTTGCTGTCGGCATGCTGGCGTGTGGCCTGTTTTTCATGGGCCAGTTTACGTTATTTACCTATGTACGCCCGTTTCTGGAGTCGGTGACGCAGGTTGACGCTTCTGGTTTATCGTTGATTTTACTGGTTATCGGTGTAGCCGGTTTTATTGGCACGCTGGTTGTATCGACATTCCTCAACAGAAAATTTTACCCCACGCTGATGACCATACCCGGACTGATGGCCGTCATTGCCATCGGCCTGATGCTGACCGGGCATCACGTCTGGACGGTTTCGTTGTTGTTAGGGCTCTGGGGTATGCTGGCCACCGCCGCGCCAACCGGATGGTGGACATGGGTTGCGCGCACCCTTCCCGACAATGCCGAAGCCGGAGGCGGGCTCATGGTCGCGGTGATTCAGCTCTCCATTGCCCTTGGGTCAACGGCAGGAGGCATCGTGTTTGACCACCTTGGTTGGCAGAGCACGTTTACCATGAGCAGTGTGCTGCTCCTTTGCGCGGGCGTACTAACCTTTTTCACCGCACGCCAAAAGGCCGGTACGCTTTAATCCGGCGAAGGTCCGCGCTCCAGAAATGTGGAAAGCGCAATATGGCTGCGTCCGTCCCGGCTTGCAGCCATTCAGTACCGCCACGGTACCCTAGATTAAGGATAGCGTTGCATCGACCCGTTGAACTCACAGCCAGGAGCGGACGTTGCTAACATCTATCTGCATCAATTTCTGGGGGGCAGATCACCCTGAATCCAAATGACGATGACACTCTGTATATATTAGTTTTTATGACTATTTGATGGCGAGGAATTTTGTATATGAATGCGCCGCGAAGATTCTTCACGGCGCATTGAAACGATTATTTAAAGAGGTGTTGGGCATGAAAGCGCAGGTGGTCCTCAATAAATGAGGCAATAAAATAGTAGCTGTGATCGTAGCCGGGCTGAATACGCAGGGTTAACGGCCAGCTTTTCTGACGTGCGGTTTCCGCCAGCACCGCCGGCTGCAGCTGTTCGGCGAGGAATGCATCGCTATCGCCCTGGTCAATCAGGGTTGGGATCGCATCTGACTCGCTGCTGGCCTGCATTAACGCGCAGCTGTCCCAGGCCTGCCAGTCTGCTTCATTCGCTCCCAGATAGGCGGTAAAGGCTTTTTTGCCCCAGGGAACCTGAGCCGGGTTAACGATTGGCGCGAAAGCCGACACGCTGGTGAAACGACCCGGGTTTTTCAACGCCATAACCAGCGCGCCGTGGCCACCCATCGAATGCCCGCTGATGGCGCAGCGCTCGCTAACCTTAAACTCGCGGGTAATAAGCTGCGGCAGTTCGTCGCGAAGATAATCGTACATGCGAAAATGCGTGGACCACGGTTCCTGGGTCGCATTAAGATAAAAACCCGCACCTTTGCCCAGATCGTAAGCGCTATCGTCGGCAACGCTATCACCGCGCGGACTGGTGTCTGGCATCACCAGCACAATGCCCAGTTCGGCGGCAACCCGCTGAGCACCTGCTTTGGTGGTAAAGTTTTCATCGTTGCAGGTCAGACCGGACAGCCAGTAGAGGACCGGCGGCGGCGTGTCCACGTGAGAGGGCGGTAAAAAGATACTGAACGTCATTGCACAGTTCAGCGTCGTGGAGTCGTGCCGCCAGCGTTGCTGCCGACCTTCAAAACAGCGGTGCTCTTCGAGCAGTTCCATGCAGGGCTCCTTAAGTGTTGTACGCGTAATTTTCCATAATACAGATATTTCATTCACCCGTGAGCAACTTTCACTTTCTCCTTTTCGGAACATATTGCATCATTAATGCAACTTTTAACCAACATGCCGAAATGGCTCAAGCGTCAGGAATCACGCTATGTACCCGGTATTATGTTGGTTGTGGCAAGGTGAGTAAGGCGTTGCGTGACGCATCGTAGTGCGCTGGTCTGGCGGCGTGGAACGAGAGGTGACGCCAATTTCAACAATTATCGATGCGGCTACTGGATTCTGTGCGTCACCTCACGCACAATGAATACAAACTTTGCCCTCAGAAGAGCAAAGAGCGCCACACCTGCAGGAGAACAAAAATGTCATCACTGAGTAAAGAAGCCATACTCGTTCATGAAGCGCTGGTCGCTCGTGGGCTGGAGACGCCGCTGCGTCCGCCAGTGCAAGAAATTGATAATGAAACTCGCAAGCGTCTGATCGCCGGACACATGACCGAGATTATGCAGCTGTTAAACCTTGATCTAAGTGATGACAGCCTGATGGAGACCCCGCATCGCATCGCCAAAATGTACGTTGATGAGATCTTCTCCGGCCTGGATTACGCCCGATTCCCTAAAATCACCGTCATCGAAAACAAGATGCAGGTGGATGAAATGGTGACCGTGCGCGACATTACTCTGACCAGCACCTGCGAACACCATTTTGTGACGATTGATGGTAAAGCGACGGTGGCCTATATCCCGAAAGATTCGGTGATTGGTCTGTCGAAAATCAACCGTATCGTACAGTTCTTCTCCCAGCGTCCGCAGGTGCAGGAGCGGCTGACCCAGCAAATCCTCACCGCGCTGCAAACGCTACTGGGTACCAGCAACGTCGCGGTTTCCATTGATGCGGTACATTACTGCGTGAAAGCGCGCGGTATTCGCGATGCGACCAGCGCCACCACCACCACATCGCTGGGCGGCCTGTTTAAATCCAGCCAGAATACTCGCCAGGAGTTCCTGCGCGCTGTACGTCACCACAACTAAGACGGAGCAGGGTACATGGAGAGAAATGTCACGCTGGACTTTGTCCGCGGCGTTGCCATCCTCGGTATCCTGCTACTGAATATCAGCGCCTTCGGTTTGCCGAAGGCTGCTTACCTCAATCCGGCGTGGTCCGGGAGTATTTCTGTTAGCGATGCCTGGACCTGGGCAATTCTCGACTTGTTTGCGCAGGTCAAATTTCTGACGCTATTCGCACTGCTGTTTGGCGCAGGGCTTCAGCTTCTGCTGCCGCGCGGCAAGCGCTGGATCCAGTCGCGCCTGACGCTGCTGGCGCTGCTTGGTTTCATTCACGGCCTGTTTTTCTGGGACGGTGATATTCTGCTGGCCTATGCGCTGGTAGGACTGGTGGGCTGGCGGATGGTGCGCGATGCTCATGATGTTAAATCGCTATTTAATACCGGCGTGGTGCTGTACGTTATTGGCGTGGCGGTACTGCTGCTGCTGGGGCTGATTTCTGGCAATACGCCCAACCGTTCATGGGTGCCGGATGCGGCGAATTTGCAGTATGAACAGTTCTGGAAGCTGAAGGGCGGCTTTGAAGCGGTGAGCAATCGCGCGGATATGCTATCGGATAACCTGCTGGCGCTGGGCGCGCAGTATGGCTGGCAGTTAGCCGGGATGATGCTGATGGGGGCCGCGCTGATGCGCAGCGGTTGGCTTAAAGGACAGTTCAGCCTTCATCACTATCGTCGTACTGGCGCGTTGTTGATTGTTGCCGGAATGGCTGTCAATTTGCCCTCTATTCTTGCCCAGTGGCATCTTGGCTGGGATTACCGCTGGTGTGCATTCTTGTTACAGGCGCCTCGCGAGTTAAGCGCACCGCTGCAAACCATCGGCTACGCGGCATTAGCCTGGGGCTTCTGGCCGCAGCTGTGCAAGTTTCGCCTCACCGGGGCGATTGCCTGCGTCGGGCGCATGGCGTTAAGCAACTATCTTTTGCAAACCCTGATTTGCACTACGCTGTTTTACCGCTTTGGCCTGTTTATGAAGTTTGACCGCTTACAGCTGTTAGCCTTCGTGCCGCCGGTATGGGCGATTAATCTTATCTTTTCGTGGCTTTGGCTACGTCATTTTCGTCAGGGTCCCGTTGAGTGGCTGTGGCGTCAATTAACCCTGCGTGCGTCGGGGACATCATTAAAAGATACATCAAGATAACGATCTGGATCACAATCATTAACAAAATGGATGTAACCGTTTCCATCCTTGTGACATCACTCACGTAGCGTCCGGCACGTCGCTGCCAGAATAGCCTCCTTGCTGAACACAGGAGGTGAGTGTGACGTACTGTAATTCTCTTAAGGTCGGTGAGTATGATCACCATTCGTGATGTCGCCCGCCAGGCGGGGGTTTCCGTCGCAACGGTTTCGCGTGTGCTGAATAACAGCGCGCTGGTGAGCCCGGATACGCGAGAAGCGGTAATGAAGGCGGTAACGCTGCTGGGCTATCGGCCTAATGCCAATGCCCAGGCGCTGGCGACGCAGGTCAGCGATACCATCGGCGTCGTGGTGATGGATGTATCGGATGCCTTTTTTGGCGCACTGGTTAAAGCGGTGGATACCGTCGCCCAGCAGCATCAGAAATATGTGCTGATTGGCAACAGCTATCATGAAGCGGAAAAAGAGCGTAACGCCATTGAGGTGCTGATTCGCCAGCGCTGTTCAGCGCTGATTGTTCACTCCAAAGCGTTAAGCGACGCAGAGCTTGGCGATTTTATGGAACATATGCCGGGAATGGTGCTGATTAATCGCATCGTGCCGGGATATGCCCATCGCTGCGTTGGGCTGGACAATGTCAGCGGCGCGCTGATGGCGACCCGTATGCTGCTCAATCATGGTCACCAGCGTATCGGCTATCTCTCTTCCAATCACGGTATCGAAGATGATGATTTGCGTCGGGAAGGCTGGGCCAGGGCGTTACATGAACAAGGCATTATCGCCCCTGACAGCTGGATAGGTTCCGGGTCACCGGATATGCAGGGCGGTGAAGCGGCGATGGTGGAACTGCTGGGGCGCAACCTCGGGTTGACCGCCGTGTTTGCCTATAACGACAGTATGGCGGCGGGTGCGCTAACGACGCTAAAAGATAACGCTATTGCCGTGCCGCAGCACCTCTCACTCATCGGTTTTGATGATATCCCGATTTCCCGTTACACCGACCCGCAGCTGACGACGGTGCGCTATCCCATTATGTCGATGGCGAAACTGGCGACGGAGCTGGCGCTACAGGGAGCCGCCGGGAAACTGGATCGTGAAGCCAGCCACTGCTTTATGCCGACTCTGGTACGTCGACATTCGGTGGCGCAGCGGCAAATTGTGGGGCCGATCACTAACTAATTATCTGCCTGATGTAACCGCTTTCAATCTGTGAGTGATTTCACAGATTGTTAACATTAAGCTGACTATGATTGCTGCGTTTACAAGTCTGAACATACTATGTCACGGTGATTAATCACTTTTACAGCAGTAATCGGCGGTTAAACGATAAATAAAGCCGTTTTTCAGGAGCGTTACCCTACACGGAAGACAGAATTACAGTCGTGAATGTCGCTGTGCGGTAACATCAATGTAACACGCCCGCCTGCCATTTTCACACCAAAGACCCTGCATAATAAAACCGGAGATTCCATGAATAAGAAGGTGTTAACCCTGTCTGCTGTTATGGCTAGCATGTTATTTGGCGCCGCGGCTCACGCAGCGGATACCCGCATCGGCGTGACGATTTATAAATACGACGACAACTTTATGTCGGTGGTGCGTAAGGCAATCGAAAAAGACGGCAAATCAGCACCGGACGTTCAGCTGCTGATGAATGACTCGCAAAACGACCAGTCCAAGCAGAACGATCAGATTGATGTCCTGCTGGCAAAAGGCGTGAAGGCGCTGGCCATCAACCTGGTTGACCCGGCGGCGGCGGGCACGGTTATCGACAAGGCCCGCGGACAGAACGTACCGGTAGTGTTCTTCAACAAAGAACCTTCCCGCAAAGCGCTGGATAGCTATGACAAAGCGTTCTACGTCGGTACCGATTCAAAAGAGTCCGGGATTATCCAGGGCGATCTGATTGCTAAACACTGGAAAGCGAACCCGAACTGGGACCTGAACAAAGATGGCCAGATTCAGTTTGTGCTGCTGAAAGGCGAGCCGGGCCACCCGGATGCTGAAGCGCGTACCACCTACGTGATTAAAGAGCTGAACGACAAGGGCTTTAAAACACAGCAACTGGCGTTAGATACCGCAATGTGGGATACCGCGCAGGCGAAAGATAAGATGGATGCCTGGTTGTCTGGCCCGAATGCCAACAAAATTGAAGTTGTCATCGCCAACAACGATGCGATGGCGATGGGCGCAGTAGAAGCGCTGAAGGCGCACAATAAGAGCAGTATTCCGGTATTCGGCGTCGATGCGCTGCCTGAAGCGCTGGCGCTGGTTAAATCTGGCGCAATGGCCGGTACCGTGCTGAACGATGCTAACAACCAGGCGAAAGCCACCTTCGATCTGGCGAAAAACCTGGCTGATGGAAAAGAACCCGCTGCCGGAACTAACTGGAAAATCGAGAACAAGATTGTTCGCGTACCGTACGTCGGTGTTGATAAAGATAATCTGAGCGAATTTACCAGCAAATAGTAGATTAATAAATTGCGGGCGTACGTGCTGTACGCCCGATTATTCCTGATACAGAACTCGTCCCTGCGCGTCGTTAATTCGTCGGCTGGGGTATGCACGCACGCAGCCAGGTATAATTATGGTCAGCAATAATAGCGAACGGTCAGGCGAATATTTGTTGGAAATGAGCAATATCAACAAATCGTTTCCTGGCGTCAAGGCTCTCGATAATGTGAACCTCAAGGTTCGTCCCCACTCTATTCATGCATTAATGGGGGAGAACGGCGCGGGCAAATCAACATTATTAAAATGCCTTTTTGGGATCTACCAAAAAGATTCCGGCAGTATTCTTTTTCAGGGAAAAGAGATTGATTTCCATTCGGCGAAAGAAGCCCTGGAAAACGGTATATCGATGGTTCACCAGGAATTAAACCTGGTATTGCAACGTTCGGTGATGGACAACATGTGGCTGGGGCGTTATCCCACCAAAGGCATGTTTGTCGATCAGGAAAAAATGTATCGCGACACCAAAGCCATCTTTGATGAGCTGGATATTGATATCGATCCGCGCGCCCGCGTCGGTACGCTCTCGGTATCGCAAATGCAGATGATTGAAATTGCGAAGGCGTTTTCCTATAACGCCAAAATCGTGATTATGGACGAGCCGACGTCTTCGTTGACCGAAAAAGAGGTCAATCATTTGTTTAAAATTATCCGCAAGCTGAAAGAGCGCGGCTGCGGCATTGTTTATATTTCCCACAAGATGGAAGAGATTTTCCAGCTGTGTGATGAAATTACTATCCTGCGCGACGGCCAGTGGATCGCTACCCAACCGCTGGAAGGGCTGGATATGGATAAGATCATCGCCATGATGGTGGGGCGCTCCCTTAATCAGCGATTCCCTAACCGTGAAAATAAACCGGGCGAGGTGATTCTTGAGGTGCGCAATTTAACCTCGCTGCGCCAACCGTCAATCCGCGATATCTCTTTCGACCTGCACAAAGGTGAAATCCTGGGGATTGCCGGGCTGGTAGGGGCGAAACGTACTGATATCGTTGAGACCTTATTTGGTATTCGTGAGAAAGCCAGCGGAACGATCAAACTGCACGGCAAAAAAATTAATAACCATAACGCCAATGAAGCCATCAACCATGGTTTTGCCCTGGTGACCGAAGAGCGCCGTTCGACGGGGATTTATGCGTATCTGGATATTGGTTTTAACTCGCTGATCTCCAATATTAAGAAATACAAAAATAAGGTCGGATTGCTCGATAACTCACGCATGAAAAGTGATACCCAATGGGTCATTGACTCGATGCGCGTAAAAACACCAGGACAGCATACGCAAATTGGTTCGTTGTCCGGTGGTAACCAACAAAAAGTCATTATCGGCCGCTGGCTATTAACCCAACCGGAAATACTGATGCTTGATGAACCCACGCGTGGGATTGATGTTGGCGCAAAGTTTGAAATTTATCAGCTGATTGCAGAGCTGGCCAAAAAAGAAAAAGGGATCATTATTATTTCCTCCGAAATGCCGGAGCTGCTGGGTATTACGGACCGTATTCTGGTGATGAGCAATGGTCTTGTTGCCGGAATTGTTGAGACGAAAACTACCACGCAAAACGAAATTCTCCGTCTTGCGTCGTTGCACCTTTAAGATCAGGGGCTCCCCATGAGTGCGTTAAATAAAAAGAGTTTTCTCACCTGGCTGAAAGAAGGTGGGATTTACGTGGTTCTTTTAGTGTTACTGGCCATTATTATTTTCCAGGATCCGACATTCTTAAGTTTGCTGAACTTAAGTAATATTCTGACCCAGTCTTCGGTGCGTATTATTATCGCCCTTGGTGTTGCCGGGCTTATCGTGACCCAGGGGACAGACCTTTCGGCCGGGCGTCAGGTCGGCCTGGCGGCAGTTATCGCCGCCACGATGCTCCAGGCAGTGGATAATGCCAATAAGGTATTCCCGGAAATGGCCACGATGCCTATTCCGCTGGTTATCCTGCTGGTCTGCGCAATTGGCGCGGTGATTGGCCTTATCAACGGTATTATCATTGCCTATCTGAACGTGACGCCGTTTATCACTACCCTCGGCACGATGATCATCGTTTACGGTATCAACTCACTGTATTACGACTTCGTGGGCGCATCGCCGATTTCTGGTTTCGATAGCCATTTCTCGCAGTTTGCCCAAGGGTTTGTGGCGTTGGGGACCTTCCGTCTGTCATATATTACCTTCTATGCGCTGATTGCCGTTTTCTTCGTGTGGATCTTGTGGAATAAAACCCGCTTTGGTAAAAACATCTTCGCCATCGGCGGCAACCCGGAAGCGGCGAAAGTGTCTGGCGTAAACGTTGCGCTGAACCTGCTGATGATTTACGCCTTGTCCGGCGTGTTCTACGCGTTCGGCGGGTTACTGGAAGCCGGGCGTATCGGTTCGGCGACCAACAACCTTGGCTTTATGTACGAGCTGGATGCGATTGCGGCCTGCGTGGTGGGCGGAGTGTCGTTCAGCGGCGGCGTCGGTACCGTGTTCGGCGTGGTGACCGGGGTGATAATCTTCACCGTCATCAACTACGGCCTGACCTATATCGGCGTGAACCCTTACTGGCAGTACATTATCAAAGGGGCGATTATCATCTTTGCCGTCGCGCTGGATTCGCTGAAGTACGCGCGGAAGAAGTGATTTTTCATTAGAAGCTGCCCTAAAGGGGCAGCTTTTTTGACTGCATAAGAAAGGATAGATGCTCAATAGTTTTTATTTCTCGGTAACCATTGGCGTAACGTAACGAATAATTCGTATAAGACTGAATATTCTTCTTCCCCCTCTTGTTATATTTATACCTCCTCACTGATTTGTCCTGGGTAAAGAATGCTGGCGCGAATGGCTACAACTTGCTATTTATAATTCAACGCCTTTTATTATTTGAAATAGAGGTGTTATTGATATTATATATATATAAAGGTGTACTGATATATTTTTCTATTGGACTCATTAAAGAATGAAAGGATCTCATATTATGTTTAAACAAGTTGTCGCAGCGATTGGGCTCGGAAGCCTTATCATCCTCAGTGGCTGCGCGAAAGAATCATCTCGCTCTCTGGAAGTTGCTAAGGTTGCGGCCTGGAATACTCCTTATCATGGCGCCCGTAGCCCTATTTCGGTTGGGAAATTTGATAATCGCTCAAATTATATGAATGGTGTTTTCTCTGATGGTGTCGACCGACTGGGAAATCAGTCTAAAACAATTCTCATAACCCATTTACAACAAACCGGGCGATTCAATGTGCTCGATCGTAGCAATATGGCTGAGTTGAAAAATGAAGCAAGCATCAAAGGAACTAACCAGACATTAAAAGGTGCTGATTATGTGGTAACGGGCGACGTGACAGAATTTGGCCGTAAAGAGGTTGGCGATCATCAACTGTTTGGTATTTTGGGGAGAGGAAAGAGCCAAATTGCTTATGCCAAAGTGAATCTGAATATTGTGAATGTTCAGACGTCTGAAGTCGTGTTTTCAGCCCAGGGGGCAGGGGAATTTGAGCTTTCAAATCGTGAGATAATTGGCTTCGGTGGTACTGCCAGCTATGACTCTACGCTCAATGGTAAAGTCCTGGATCTCGCGATTCGGGAAGCTGTAAACAACCTGGTTTCAGGCATTGAAAGTGGTGCATGGACGCCGGCGAAATAACGGTTCTTATTTCGCGATTTCTCTTGAAACATAGCTTAAAAAATAATATGGATATTAAAGATGAATATCATTCGTTCTATTTTGATATTGCTTGCAGCGACCGTGCTGAACGGTTGTGCTAATGGTCCAAAACCTATTTATAGTTGGAATGAATATCAACCAGTAGTGTATGAATATTACGCTATGGATATGGGGCCAGAAAAACAGATCGAAACATTAAAAAAAGACATCGAGAAAGCTCAGGCAAAAGCTCTCCCTGTCCCTCCCGGACTGCATGCCCATCTAGGGATGCTATATATCAACACCGGTCACCCGGAGTTGGCGAAAACAGAATTTGAACAGGAGAAACGGCTGTTTCCTGAGTCCAGCCAGTTTATGGATTTTCTGTTGAAGAAAATGCAGGGAGGCAAAGCATGAAAAAGTTATATGTATTGTGCGCTGGTCTATTACTGACCCTGCTGCTGAGCGGTTGTGCGCCTAAAAAAAGCTATGACTATACGGCGTTCAGGCAAAGTAAACCGAAAAGTATCCTGGTTTTGTTGCCGAAAAACGAATCACCAGACGTTAAAGCGGGTTATGGCGTACTTTCTCAAGTCACGCTGCCGCTAGCGGAGGCCGGGTATTACGTTTTCCCTGTTGCCGTCGTAGAAAATACCTTTAAGCAAAATGGTGTTGTCAATGGCGAAGAAATGCATAGCGTCAGCCGTCAGAAGCTTGGGGAGATATTTGGTGCGGATGCCGTACTTTATCTTAAGGTGACAGAATACGGAACGTCTTACCAGGTTATCAGTAGCGCCACACGAGTTGCAGTTTCTGCTGAACTGGTTGACATCCGTAACGGGCAATTATTGTGGAACGGTAGCGCAGTTGCTTCAAGTAGCGAAACTGACGGCAGCGGAGGATCGCTTTTAGGCATGCTCATTCAGGCTGCTGTCGATCAGATAGTCAATACATTGACTGACAGAAGCTATAAGATTGCGGGCATTGCCGATGCGCGTTTGTTAACCCCTGGCGCCCCAGATGGTATTCTCTACGGCCCTCGTTCTCCAAAATACGGTAAAGATTTGCAATAGCGTCTTTCTATAAATGGCCGATGCGCTCGTTTGCATCGGCCATTGCGAGAATCTATTTTTGTTAGATAACGACATCACTTCTCTTTTTTCTGCAATTCCAGCAGCTGCTGCGGCGTGACGGCCGGATACGACTGAACGCCATCCGGGACTTCCTGCTGGGCGGGGATAGGGATTAGCGGGCCTAAAAAGCGCGGTTCGCGTTTAAAAATATAGAGATCCGCCAGCGCGCCAAAGCGCGCGCCGAACTCGCGCAGGCGTACGTTCCACATATCCTTCGGTGACGGCACCGCATAGCACTGCGCCTGAATCCCCATATGCAGGGCGATAAACAGCGCGCGCTCGCAGTGGAAGCGCTGAGTAATAATAATAAAGTCGTTGGTATCGAAAACCTTGCGGGTGCGCACAATCGAATCAAGCGTACGGAAACCAGCGTAATCCAGCACGATATCCGCCGGATCGACGCCTGCTTTGATCAAATCGCGACGCATGGTCATCGGCTCGTTATAGCTTTGCAGTGCGTTATCGCCGCTAAGCAGCAGATAGTTCACCTTGCCGCTGTTATAGGCGTTCAGTGCGCCCTGAATGCGGTAGCGATAATATTGATTGATAACGCCGGTACGATAGTACTTAGCAGTGCCGAGCACCACGCCGACCTGACGATAGGGCAGGTCCTGCAGCTCATCATAGATATAGGGGGATGTTTTCCAGCTCATCCAGCGATCGAGACCCAGCACGGTTAACAGCAGTAAGCCGAACAGGACTAACAGGCTGTAAAACACACGCTTTAACATGAACCTGGCTCGATAGTGGATAAGGGAGACTTCAGGCTACTTTACCCGCCGGGTAAGCGCAAGAAACCGTCGTTTAATTGCGGGGATTTTCAACAATGTGGGCCATTCGGCCCACATCATGCGGCTAACCTAACAGCACGCGATCGATATTATGGCAACCCAGCGCCTTCAGCGTTGCGGCGGTGGCATCCCACTGGATTAATGCCGCATCGGCCTTCTCGGCAAGAATAGCGCGCTGGATATCCGGGTAATCATAACCGTTGAGGCTCAGCAAGTTTAATGCGCCCTGCAGCGGAGGTAGCGTCGGGTTGAAGGCGGCGTTTTCGGCATAGCTACCGGTGAAAATCGAACCATCTCTCAGCTCCAGCGCGACGCCGGAAGGCGCTTTACTGTAGGGCATATGGCTGCGGTTAGCTGCCCGGATTGCTGCCTGAGCCAGCGCATCGCCGCTAAGCGGGAAGCCATGATCCTGCTCGTCCATCAGCAATGTTTTGATTTCAAGATCTTTCGGCCCGAACGCATCCGGCAGATAGTGCTGTAGCGAATGTGCCTCGCGACCGGGCAGATGAATACGCAGCGCCAGCCCGCTGTTCAATTCATTCATAAACTGACGGCAGTGGCCGCACGGGGTGTAGTTAACGGTAATCGCCCGCAGAGATTTTTCACCGCGTAACCAGGCATGGCTGATGGCGCTTTGTTCGGCATGCACGGTCTGCTGCATGGTTGCGCCAAGAAACTCCATATTGCCGCCAAAGTACCAGGTACCACTGATGCCGCGGGCAATCGCGCCAACGTTAAAGTGGGAAAGGTCGGCCCGCGCACAGGCCGCCGCCAGCGGCAGCAGAGCAAAGGCCAGCGCGTCTTCGTCCAGCCCCGTTGCGCTTTGCAGCGCTGCGACCTGATCTGCATTGAGCAGCGCCGGGAAATGCGGGTCGGCCAGCATGGGGGCAATGGCCGTTTGCAGGTCCGCCGCCAGTTGGGGAAGAACAGCTTGAAAACGTGGGTGCATGGCATAGCCTCATAACAATGTAATGGGAATCTAGTGTACGGGCGGTTATAGCCTGCATATGTGATAAACATCTCATTGTTGGTGCAACTTCATCTTGTTGCATTTTAAAATGTGATGTAAATCACATTATCCGGCTATTGCCAGGATCAGCGGAAATAAAAATGGTGCGACTAACGAGGTGATAATCCCGCAAAGCACCAGCGCCAGCGAGCTGAACGCCCCTTCCTGATAGTCTAGCTCTGCACAGCGGGCGGTCCCCAGGGCGTGGGAAGCGGTACCCATCGACAGGCCGCGCGAGGCTTTAGTACGGATGCGCATCAGATTCAGCAGCGTATGACCGAAGACCGCCCCAAGAATACCAACGAAAATGACGCAGACCGCGCTGATTGCCGGAATGCCGCCAATGCTGCTGCTTACCGCCATGGCAATCGGCGTAGTGACCGATTTCGGCAAAATGGAAGCCGCAATCTGCGGAGTTGCACCCATCAACAGCGCGACGGTCGTCCCGGTAACCATGGCTACCACGCTGCCAATAAAGCAGATGGTAATGATGGACTTCCAGCGAGCGCGGATCTGGTGTAACTGCTCATACAAAGGGAAGGCGAGTGCAACTACCGCCGGTTGCAGCAAATCATTAAGAATTTTGCTGCCGAGGAAATAGCGCTCGTAAGAGATGCCGGTAATGAGTAAAAAGGGAATCAATACTACCATTGCCACCAGCAGTGGATTGAGCAGCGGGAATTTAAACCGCGCCGCCAGCCTGCGGGCGAGGAAAAAGACGGCCAGAGTTAGCGGCAGCGACCACCAGATTTCATGGATCATTTTTCACTTCCTTTTTGCCCAACCACTTTGCGCTCGCCGTGAACCAGATGCGAGCTCCAGCTGACTACTAAAAAGACCACTAGCGTGCTTATCGCGCAGGAGACCACTACCGGGCCGAACTGCGCGCGCAGAAGATCCCAATATTGCATGACGCCTACGCCGATAGGCACAAACAGCAGCGCCATATAGCGAATCAGGATATTACAGCCGGGGTTAACCCACTGTGGAGGCATAATTTGCAGCGCCAGTAGAAAGAACAAAATCAGCATGCCAATAATGCTGCCGGGGATAGTAATCGGCAGGAGTGAAGAGATAAAAATACCTGCATATAAGCAGGCGTAGATCAGCACGAAAGCGCGCAGATACTGCCAGACAATAATCAGTGATTTACTCATGGTAATGACCCTTGATGAACCACATTCATCATACAATTAAACCCTAAAATGTGCTACCGATCACATCATGAATTCTACGCATACCTGAGATAGAACTCTGGAACAGTCGAACTGACGAAATTCAGGGGGATGATGGCAGCGACAAGTAATGAAGGAACCGGTTAAGCGCTTGCGATGGTACTTCACTTTTACGCCAGAACACCCCAACGCTACCTTTTTGTTCAATGCGCGGCAAATTAAGAATCACCAGCTGGTGCTGCGCGGCGTAGCGCTGCGCCAGGCGCAGTGAAAGTATCGAAACCATATCGCTGCTCTGTAGCAGGTTGCTGGTGACGTTCATTGATGCCGATTCGATGGTGTTTTCCGGCAGCATCACGCCGTTATCTACCAGCGCGTTATCAATACTTAAACGGATAGGGGTTCCGGTCGGCCAGACAATCCAACGCCAGCTGGCAAGGTCGGTCCAGCTTAAACGCGGCTTTTGAGCCAGTGGGTGATCGGGACGAGCAACAAAACAGACCGGTTCGGTGTAGAGCACCCGATAGTTAAGCGGTAGTTCCAGCGCTCGTCCGCCGACCCGACCCACCACAACATCGACCACGCCGGCTAGCAGATCGTTGAGCAACGGCGTCATCACTTTCTCTTCGATATTAAGATGTAGAGTCGGCATCTCTTTGAGCAGTTCGAGGATTGCCTGCGAGACGCAGTCGGTCGCCACCGGCGAACAGCCGATCATCAGGCTGCCGACCTGTCCGCCCTGTTTAAAACGCTCAATTTCATACTGCGACCGCGACATATCGTTAATTAACCGCTGAGCATGCTGAAGTAACAGTTTTCCGCCTTCCGTCGTGCGCAGGCCCTTGCTATGTCGTTCAAACAGAGAGATGCCAACTTCGTCTTCAAACTGGCTTAGCCATTTGGAAAGCGCAGGCTGAGTGATGTTCATCATTTTAGCCACTTGCGTGAGGTTGCCCTGCTCCCCCAGCGCGACCAGCATCTGTAGATGGTGTCGCTTCAATTTCTGCGTCCAGTCTGCCATTGGCGATAACCTCCAGGTTATGTCTATGCCCGAAATACCATTGTACATTTCATTGCTTGAGTTACAAAATCGCAACATAAAAGAAATAAATACAACATCTACCCCTACCTGCACTGAGGCATAACGATGACTCAACGACTTGAATTGCAAACGCTATTGAATGCCGTACCGGTCGGAGCCCGCCAATGGCGCGTGATTATCTGCTGTTTTCTGGTGGTCATGCTGGACGGCTTCGATACTGCGGCCATTGGTTTTATCGCGCCGGATATTCGTAGCCACTGGCAGCTCACTGCCAGCGACCTTGCACCGTTGTTTGGTGCCGGATTGCTGGGCTTAACCGCCGGGGCGCTGCTCTGCGGCCCGCTCTCCGACCGCTTTGGCCGTAAACGGGTGATTGAGTTTTGCGTGGCCTTGTTCGGTCTGTTCAGCCTGCTTTCCGCTTTTTCCCCTGACCTTGAGACGCTGGTTATTCTGCGCTTTCTGACCGGCCTCGGCCTCGGCGGTGCGATGCCCAATACCATTACCATGACGTCGGAATATCTGCCTGCCCGGCGGCGCGGGGCGCTGGTGACTCTGATGTTTTGCGGCTTCACCCTTGGCTCGGCGCTTGGCGGCGTGGTCAGCGCCCAACTGGTGCCGCTGATTGGCTGGCACGGTATTCTGGTGCTGGGCGGCGTTCTCCCGCTGATGCTGGCGGTGGCGCTGGTGCCGCTGCTTCCTGAATCACCGCGCTGGCAGATTCGCCGTCAGCTGCCGCAGGCGGTTATCGCCAGAACCGTTGGCGCGATAACCGGCGAGCGCTATACCGATACCCATTTCTGGCTTGATGAGCCAGCCGCTGGCGCGAAAGGCAGCATTCGCCAGCTGTTTGCCGGGCGTCAGTTACCCATCACCTTAATGTTATGGGTCGTGTTCTTTATGAGCCTGCTGATTATCTATCTGCTCTCCAGCTGGATGCCGACGCTGCTTAATCATCGCGGGATTGATTTACAACATGCCTCGTGGGTCACCGCCGCCTTCCAGATTGGCGGTACCTTTGGCGCGCTGCTGCTCGGGGTGCTGATGGATCGCTTCAATCCTTATCGGGTGCTGGCGCTGAGCTACGGTCTGGGGGCGGTCTGTATCGTCATGATTGGCCTGAGCGAGAACGGCCTGTGGCAGATGGCGCTGGCGATTTTCGGTACCGGCATTGGTATCAGCGGCTCTCAGGTGGGTCTTAATGCGCTAACCGCAACGTTGTACCCCACGCAAAGCCGCGCTACCGGCGTGAGCTGGTCCAACGCCGTTGGCCGCTGCGGGGCCATCGTCGGCTCGCTCTCCGGAGGCATGATGATGGCGATGAATTTCTCTTTCGACACCCTGTTTTTTGTTATCGCCGTACCGGCCGTTGTTAGCGCCGTGATGCTTATTCTGCTGACGCTTGCCGTCCGCAACCCGATATCTGTACCTGCCGCGCTGCCTTCTGCAGGCATCGTGAATAAATAATAAGGAGAACGCTCATGTCCCGATCCACCACGGAAGCACACAACGGTCGTCAGCAGTTTTACCAGCATATTTCCGGACAAAACCTGACGCCGCTTTGGGAATCGCTGCACCACCTGGTGCCGAAAACGCCAAACGCCACCTGCGCGCCGGCTTACTGGAACTATCAGGAGATTCGCCCGCTGCTGCTGGAAAGCGGCCAGTTGATTGGCGCGAAAGAAGCGGTGCGTCGCGTACTGGTGCTGGAAAACCCGGCGCTGCGCGGGCAGTCGTCGATTACGTCCTCTCTGTACGCCGGTTTACAGCTGATTATGCCCGGCGAAGTCGCGCCGAGCCACCGCCATAACCAGTCGGCGCTGCGCTTTGTCGTTGAAGGTGAAGGGGCGTTTACCGCTGTCGACGGCGAACGCACGCAAATGCGCGCCGGCGACTTTATCCTGACGCCGCAGTGGCGCTGGCACGACCACGGCAACCCCGGCAATGAACCGGTTATCTGGCTGGATGGTTTAGACCTGCCGCTGGTGAACTATCTGGGCTGCGGCTTTGCTGAAGATTACCCGGAAGAGCAGCAGCCGGTAACCCGTAAAGAGGGGGATTATCTGCCGCGCTATGCCGCCAATATGCTGCCGCTGCGCCATCAGGTCGGTAACTCCTCGCCCATTTTTAACTATCGCTATGATCGTAGCCGCGAAGCACTGCACGACCTGACGCGTATGGGCGATGCTGATGGGTGGGACGGCTACAAGATGCGCTACGTTAACCCGGTCACCGGCGGCTACCCGATGCCGTCGATGGGCGCATTCCTGCAGCTGTTGCCAAAAGGGTTTAGTTCACGTGCGGCAAAAACCACCGACAGCACCATTTATCACGTGGTGGAAGGCAGCGGCCAGGTAACCATTGGCGAGCAAACCTTCTCTTTCCAGGCAAAAGATATCTTCGTCGTGCCGACCTGGTACGCCGTCTCTTTTATCTCTGCCGAAGACACTGTGTTATTCAGCTTTTCGGATCGTCCCGTGCAGGAAGCTCTCGGCCTGTTCCGCGAAGCGCGTTATTAAAAATTAAGAATAAGGAAAAGACTCATGACTCAATACGTTTTTGCACCCCAGGCCCCGATTAGCGTTCCGGTTGTTGGCAGCGATGAGCAGTTCCCGGTACGCCGTGTTTACTGCGTTGGTCGCAACTATGCCGCCCACGCTCGTGAAATGGGCTTTGACCCGGATCGCGAACCGCCGTTCTTCTTCTGCAAACCCGCCGATGCGGTGGTGCCGGTGGCCGCAGGACAAACTCTGGATCTACCGTATCCGACGCAAACCGATAACTATCACTATGAAATTGAGCTGGTGGTGGCGATTGGCAAAAAAGGTAGCGATATCCCGCTGGAGCAGGCTCATGAATATGTCTGGGGCTACGCCACCGGCCTGGATATGACCCGCCGCGACCGTCAGATGGAAATGCGCCAGATGGGCCGTCCGTGGGAAATCGGTAAAGCCTTCGACCTCTCCGCGCCGATTGCGCCGCTGCATAAAGCCGATACCGCAGATGTGAATCAGGCCGGGATCTGGTTACAGGTTAACGGCGAAGATCACCAGCGCAGCGATATCCGCCATCTGATCTGGTCGGTCAATGAAACCATCAGCTACCTGTCTGGTTTCTTCGAACTTCAGCCCGGCGACCTGATTTTCACCGGTACCCCGGAAGGCGTTGGCGCGGTGGTGAAAGGCGATGTCATTACCGGCAACGTAGAGGGACTAACGCCGATCTCCGTTCGCGTGGTGTGAGGTGAATGATGAAGCTGTACAGCTTTTTTAATAGCTCCGCGTCGTACCGCGTGCGGATTGCGCTGGCGCTGAAAGGCATCGACTACCAGAGCGTGGGCGTGAATATCCGCATCGGCCAGCAGAACGCGCTGGAATACCGGCGGCTGAATCCGGTTGGCCTGGTGCCGACGCTGATTACCGATGAGGGCGAATCACTCGGCCAGTCGCTGGCGATTGTGGACTGGCTTGACCGCCACTATCCGCAACCGCAACTGCTGCCGCAGGAGGATATTGCGCGGATGCAGGTGCTGGAGATTGTTTATGCTATCGCCTGCGATATCCACCCGATTAATAACATGCGCGTTTTGCGCTACCTTGGTGACGAACTGAAGGTGAGCGAAGAGGACAAAAAACGCTGGTATGCGCACTGGATCCAGCAGGGATTGAGCGCTGTGGAGCAGCTGTTGCGCCGCGCCAAATCCGGCAATTTCTGCGTGGGTGATACGCCGACCCTGGCTGACTGCTGCCTGGTGCCGCAATGGGCAAACGCTCTGCGTATGGGCTGCGACCTGAGCCACTACCCGCGCTGCCAGGCGGTTTATGACGCCTGTACCCGGCTCCCGGCGTTTATCGCCGCCGCGCCGGAAAACCAACAAGATAAGATCCCGGCTTAGGAGACAACATGGCAAAAGTGATGCGAGCAATCATTGTCGGCGGCGGTATTGGCGGGGCGGCAACGGCACTCTCTCTGGCGCGTCAGGGAATCAAAGTTATGCTGCTGGAGAAAGCCCACGAAATTGGCGAAATCGGCGCGGGGATCCAGCTTGGGCCAAACGCCTTCTCGGCGCTGGATAGCCTTGGCGTTGGCGAAGTTGCCCGCCAGCGAGCGGTATTTACCGATCACATCACGATGATGGATGCGGTAAACGGCGAAGAGGTGGTGCATATTGAGACCGGGCAGGCCTTCCGCGACCATTTCGGCGGCCCCTATGCGGTTATCCACCGGGTGGATATTCACGCCACCGTCTGGGAAGCCGTACTGACCCATCCTGGCGTCGAGTATCGCACGTCGACGCAGGTGGTGGATATCCGCCAGACCACCAACGACGTGACCGTTTTTGATGACAAAGGGAACAGCTGGACGGCGGATATCCTGATCGGCTGCGACGGCGTGAAGTCAGTGGTGCGCCAGAGCCTGCTCGGCGATACGCCTCGGGTGACTGGCCACGTGGTGTATCGCGCGGTGGTCGATGCCGTCGATATGCCGGAAGATTTACGTATTAATGCGCCGGTTCTGTGGGCCGGGCCACACTGCCACCTGGTGCATTACCCGCTGCGCGGCGGCAAGCAGTACAACCTGGTGGTGACTTTTCATAGCCGCGAAAAAGAAGAGTGGGGCGTGCGTGACGGTAGTAAAGAGGAGGTGCTCTCCTACTTTAAAGGCATTCATCCTCGACCCCGGCAGATGCTGGACAAACCCACCTCGTGGCGCCGCTGGTCTACCGCCGACCGCGAGCCGGTAGAAAAATGGGGCAACGATCGCATTACGCTGGTCGGCGATGCCGCGCACCCGGTGGCGCAGTATATGGCTCAGGGGGCCTGTATGGCGCTGGAGGATGCGGTTACCTTAGGTAAAGCGCTGTCGGAGTGCGATGGTGATGCCGCCCGTGCCTTTGCGTTATATGAATCGGTACGTATCCCGCGCACCGCGCGTATCGTCTGGTCGACTCGCGAAATGGGGAGGGTTTATCATGCCGCCGGAGTGGAGCGCCAGGTGCGCAACCTGCTGTGGAAAGGCAAAACCCAGAGTGAGTTTTATCGCGGCATCGAGTGGCTGTACGGCTGGAAAGAGGATAACTGCCTGGAACCACGTTAAGCGGTTGTGCGTTTCCCGGGGTGCACTTTTGTAGCCCGGACAGATGTGTAGCATCGCCTCCGGGAAAACTGACGTACCCCTTTCAACCCGCCCCGGGAGGCGCTACCATAGCGCCTCTTTTTTTCCGGGCAATGATAAACAATATGCGTGTATTACTGGCGCCGATGGAAGGCGTGCTCGATTCGCTGGTGCGCGAGCTGCTGACCGAAGTGAATGATTACGATCTCTGCATCACCGAATTTTTACGCGTGGTCGATCAACTCCTGCCGGTAAAATCATTCTATAAGCTGTGCCCGGAGCTGCATAACCATAGCCTGACGCCATCCGGCACCCGCGTGCGCGTACAACTGCTCGGGCAGTATCCGCAATGGCTGGCGGAAAATGCCGCCCGCGCGGTTGAGCTGGGATCCTGGGGGGTCGATCTTAACTGTGGCTGTCCGTCGAAGCTGGTCAACGGCAGCGGCGGCGGGGCAACGTTACTCAAAGATCCGGAACTGATCTATCGCGGCGCGAAAGCGATGCGCGAAGCGGTCCCGGATCATCTACCGGTGACGGTCAAAGTGCGTCTTGGCTGGGACAGCGGCGATCGGCGCTTTGAAATTGCCGACGCGGTCCAGCAGGCGGGAGCCAGCGAACTGGTGGTCCACGGTCGCACCAAAGAGGACGGCTATAAAGCGGAGCGTATTAACTGGCAGGCCATCGGCGAAATTCGTCAGCGTCTGACCATTCCGGTGGTTGCCAACGGTGAGATCTGGGACTGGCAGAGCGCTCAGGATTGTCTGGCGGCGACCGGCTGCGATTCGGTGATGATTGGCCGCGGCGCGCTTAACGTACCCAACTTAAGCCGGGTGATAAAATATAACGAACCGCGCATGCCCTGGCCTCAGGTCGTCGAGCTGCTGCAAAAATATACCCGCCTGGAAAAGCAGGGCGACACCGGCCTTTATCATGTTGCGCGTATAAAACAATGGTTAAGCTATTTGCGCAAAGAATACCTTGAAGCCTCTGAGCTTTTCAGCGCGGTACGCACCCTTCAGGACTCAGCGAGCATTGCGCGCACAATTAACGGCTGGCGTAACGAAACTATCTGACCTGCATCACATTTTTCTGTTTGTCCCGTTGAGATTACCCCGTGGACAGTGAAATACTCACTACCGATTGTTACTGCTTCGGCAGGCAAAACCTGATTTCCTGGCATCTGTCGGGGTCAGGTTTTTTTGTTTTTGGGGTTCATATGCAAATCGCCAAAGTACTTAATAATAATGTAGTGGTGGTTGTAGATGAGCAGCAGCGCGAACAGGTGGTCATGGGCCGAGGACTTGCCTTTCAAAAACGCGTTGGTGACTCTCTTGATGAAAGTAAAATTGAAAAGGTCTTCGCGCTGCAGAGCGATGAACTGGTTGGCCGTTTAGGCGAATTACTCAGTCAGATACCGTTAGAAGTGATGACCACCTGCGATCGGATTATCGATCTGGCGCGCGGTCGTCTCGGTAAGTTACAGGACAGTTTGTACATTACCCTGACCGATCACTGCCATTTTGCGATTGAGCGGCAGAAGAAGGGCCTCGCGATTCGTAATGTGCTGCTATGGGAAATTAAGCGGCTGTACCCGAAGGAGTTTGAGTTAGGGCAGGAAGCGCGGGCGATTATCGCCAAAAGGCTCGGGGTTGAACTTGCCGAAGATGAAGCCGGGTTTATCGCCCTGCATCTGGTCACGGCGCAGCTTAACAGCGAAATGCCTGAGGTGATGCATGTTACCCGGGTGATGCAGGAGATCCTGCAACTGGTGAAGTATCAGCTGACGCTCAATTATGACGAAGAGTCATTGAGCTATCAGCGCTTTGTCACTCATCTCAAGTTTTTCGCCCAGCGTATGCTGACGCGAACGGTTGTCGAAGATGATGATGTGACGCTGCACAGCGCGGTAAAGGATAACTACCCTAAAGCGTGGAAGTGTGCGGAAACCGTCGCCCGGCACCTGCAAAAAAGCTACCAGCGGCCGCTGACGACGGAAGAAATTATGTTTCTCGCCATTCATATTGAACGCGTGAGAAAAGAGGGGCGCTAAACGCTTATCGGGCCTGGCTCTTAGCACCTTCATTAAAACTGGATTGTTACTGCATCATGCAGGCAAAACCTGAGCGCAACGCCAACCCGGCGTTGTTCTCGGGTTTTTTTATTTTTAATACTCAGTTAACGATGCCTGCGGGCAGCGGAAGTAAGGAAAAACAGCATGGAATATAAAGCACTCGCGCAGGATATTCTCAGCCGGGTAGGCGGCAAAGAGAATATTGTGAGTCTGGTTCACTGCGCTACACGACTGCGTTTTAAGCTCAAAGATAGCAAAAAGGCGGATGCTGAAGGGCTGAAGGCGAATCCTGGCGTTATTATGGTCGTAGAAAGCGGCGGTCAGTTTCAGGTGGTCATTGGTAACCATGTGCATGATGTCTGGCAAGCGGTGCGTAGCGAAGCGGGTCTGACGGATGAGAGCCAGCCGGTCGCGGAAAAGGGCGAGAAAACGTCGCTGCTTGGCCAGCTTATCGATATTGTTTCCGGTATTTTTACCCCGTTTATCGGCGTACTGGCGGCCACCGGTTTGCTGAAAGGTTTTCTGGCGCTGGCGGTGGTTTGCGGCTGGCTCAATACCGGTGATGCGACCTATAAAATCTGGTTTGCCGCCAGCGATGCCCTGTTCTTCTTCTTCCCGCTCTTTCTCGGCTATACCGCCGGGGTGAAATTTGGCGGTAATCCGTTTATCACGATGACCATCGGCGGTGCGCTAACCCATCCGCTGATGATTCAGGCCTTTGAGGCCGCCCAGGCGCCGGGCGCGCCGGTCGAGCATTTTATTGGTATTCCGGTGACGTTTATTAACTACAGCTCATCGGTCATCCCGATTATTCTCGCCTCTTGGGTCAGCTGCTGGCTGGAGCGCAGAAGCAACGCGCTGCTGCCGTCGGCCATGAAAAACTTCTTTACCCCGGCGATTTGTCTGGGGGTCATCGTGCCTCTGACCTTCCTGGTTATCGGCCCGGTCGCCACCTGGCTAAGCCAACTGCTGGCGCAGGGCTACCAGATAATCTACGCCGTAGCGCCATGGTTGGCGGGTGCCGCGCTGGGTGCGCTGTGGCAGGTGTGCGTGATTTTCGGCCTGCACTGGGGCCTGGTTCCGTTGATGATCAACAATCTGGCCGTGCTCGGTCACGATACCATGGGGCCGATGGTGCTGCCTGCGGTGATGGGCCAGGTCGGCGCAGTATTGGGTATCTTTTTGCGTACTCGTGATACCCGCCAGAAAATACTGGCCGGTTCCGCTTTTTCCGCCGGGATTTTTGGTATCACCGAACCAGCAATTTATGGTCTGACTCTGCCGCTGCGCCGTCCGTTTATTTTTGGCTGCGTGGCTGGGGCGATTGGCGGTGCGATTACCGCATTCTTCAATACCAGCATCTACTCTTTCGGCTTCCCGAATATCTTTTTACCGGCGCTGATGATTCCGCCAGGCGGCGTCGACGCCAGCGTCTGGGGTGGTGTGGTTGGTATGGTGGTGGCGCTGGTTATCGCCTGCGTGCTGACTTTTATCGCCGGATTGCCGCGCACGACCTCCGAACAGGCTGCTGTTGTTGTTGCGCCCGCTTCGGAAAACGACGTTCTGGCGCCGATGACCGGTAGCGTACTGGCGCTGGATCAGGTTCCTGACAGCACCTTCGCCAGCGGTTTGCTCGGCCAGGGCGTAGCGATTATTCCGTCCGTGGGCCGCGTTATTGCGCCGTTCTCAGGTGAAGTTGCCTCAATTTTTCAAACCAAACATGCCATCGGCCTGCTAAGCGATAGCGGCATTGAACTGCTTATTCACGTCGGCATCGATACCGTTAAGCTCGATGGCGCGCCGTTTACCGCTCATGTTAAAGAGGGCGATAAAGTTAAAGCGGGCGACCTGCTGCTGGAGTTTGACCGCCAGGCGATTCTGGATGCCGGTTATGACCTTGCGACGCCCATTATTATCAGCAACAGCGACGATTATCGTGCTCTCGACATTGTTTCCGCCAGCGCGGTGGAAGCCGGTCAGCCGCTGTTGTCCGTAACCCGTTAATCACAGGAGAGAGATGAATGAAAACATTCCCACAGGCGTTTTTATGGGGCGGCGCGACCGCGGCAAATCAGGTCGAAGGCGCTTATCAGGAGGATGGCAAAGGACTGTCGACTTCTGATGTTCAGCCAAACGGCGGTATTTTTAGCGAAGTCGTGGAGCGTGTACCGGGCGATAGCGGAATTAAAGATGTTGCCATCGATTTTTACCACCGCTACCCGGAAGATATCAGCCTGTTTGCTGAAATGGGCTTTAACTGCCTGCGTGTATCGATTGCCTGGACGCGTATTTTCCCTAACGGCGATGATGCTCAGCCAAACGAAGCCGGACTGGCCTTTTACGATAAGCTGTTTGATGAAATGGCGAAGCACAATATCACTCCGCTGGTGACACTGTCGCACTACGAGATGCCGTGGGCGCTGGTGAAAAACTATGGCGGTTGGGGTAACCGTAAAGTGATTGGTTTCTTCGAGCGCTATGCCCGTACGGTGTTTGAGCGCTATCAGGCGAAGGTCAAATTGTGGCTGACCTTCAACGAAATCAATATGTCCCTGCACGCGCCGATGACCGGCGTGGGTCTGCCATCCGACAGCAGGAAAAACGAAGTATACCAGGCCATTCACCATCAGATGGTGGCGAGCGCGCTGGCGATGAAGGCCTGCCATGAAATTGTCGCGGAAGGCAAAATCGGCAACATGCTGCTCGGCGGCCTGATGTATCCGCTGAGCTGCAAACCGGAAGATATTTTTGAAACCCTGCAGCAGAACCGCAGCTGGCAGTTCTTTGGCGATGTACAGTGCCGCGGCGCGTATCCGGGCTATATGCTGCGCTATTTCCGCGATAACGGCATTAATCTTGAGATCACCGATGCCGATCGCGAAGCCCTGAAAGAGACCGTCGATTTCATCTCCTTTAGCTACTATATGACCGGCTGCGTCACTGCAGATGAAGAGCTGAACAAAAAAGCGCGCGGCAATATTCTCAGCATGGTGCCGAACCCGCACCTGGCAAGCTCGGAGTGGGGCTGGCAGATTGACCCGCTGGGCCTGCGTACCTTGCTGAACGTGCTGTGGGACCGCTATCAGAAACCGCTGTTTATCGTTGAAAACGGCCTGGGCGCGAAGGATAAAGTCGAAGCCGATGGCAGCATCAACGACGATTATCGTATCAGCTACCTTAACGACCATCTGGTACAGGCGCGCGAGGCGATTGAAGATGGCGTTGAGCTGATGGGCTACACCAGTTGGGGGCCAATCGACCTGGTGAGCGCGTCGAAGGCGGAGATGTCCAAGCGCTACGGTTTTATCTACGTCGATCGTGATGACGCAGGTAACGGTACCTTGGCGCGCAGCCGCAAGAAAAGCTTCAACTGGTATAAAGAAGTGATTGCCACTAACGGCGGCAGCTTAAAAGAGTAATGCCCTGAGCACGAAAGTAACATCATCCATATGGCCCGGATAACCTCCGGGCCATTTTGCGTATTACGCCGGCTTGCGCGCGCGCAGCAGAAAAATCATCGGCCGCTCTTTTTCTTCATCCAGCGCTGGCTGGGCGGCAATCTGCTCCGCCGTTGGCCCCCATTCATCCAGATGCTCGATGATAAAACCGGCGGCCACCAGCAGGTTTATCCAGGTGGACAGCTTGCGGTGCTGCTTCTTCACCCCGTCGGCAAACCAGTTGCTGATACGTTCGCCCTCCTGCTGGTAGTGGCTCACCGGCCAGCGCTTCTGTCCGTTCTCATCTTCCAGCCAGCTCTGCTGCGGCGGGGCGGTATAGATGGGATGCTCGGCGGAGAACAGCAGCGTACCGCCGGGCGTCAGCGCCTGGTAAACGGTAGCGAACAGCGGCGCCACGTCGGGCAGATAGTGTAGCGCCAGCGAGCTATAGACCAGCTCGCAGCTATTTGCGGGCAGGGTCAGGTTCTCCAGGTTTTCACAGCGGTAGCGGATACCTTCGCCGCGGGTCATTTCGCGGGCACGCTCCAGCATCCGGCTGGAGAGATCCAGTCCCTCGACCTGCGCGGCACCCCGATCGCGGGCCCAGCGGCAAAACCAACCGTAGCCGCAGCCAAGATCGACGACGCGTAAACCGGATAACGGCGGAAGCATTTGCTGTATGGTTGGCCACTCAGGCGCGCCTTCCAGCCCCTTAACTGAACGGTCGAGGGTGGCGTATCCGGCAAAAAAAGCGGGATCGTCATAGATGTTCTGACTCATTTTCACTCCATGAGAAGTTTATTTTTAGCCTGCTAATAGTTACGGCACACGCTTTACTAAACGGCTATGATGCAATTAGCTTAATATACCCGACCTTATTTAATCATCTGACCGATTTCATGAACCTGACTTTGAGCAAACGCGTGCTGGCTGGCCTGCCGCTGGCTATCGTGCTGGCTGGCTGCGCGCCATCGCACGATATTGGCAACCCGGCGCAGCAGCAGACCCCGGCATCCCACGTCTCAATGGAACTGCCCGCCGCCGTGAAAAACGGCTGGCCGCAGAGCAACTGGTGGCAGGACTACCACGACCCGCAGCTCAATAGCTTGATTCAACGCGCGTTAGCTAATGCGCCGGATATGCAGATTGCTGAACAACGTATCAAGCTGGCGGAAGCGCAGGCGCGGATGTCGCAGTCTAATCTGGGGCCGAATCTGGATTTTTCCGCCGATATAGAGCGACAGAAAATGTCCTCTGAAGGCCTGATGGGGCCGTTCGCGACGGATACTGACGGCAACACCGGCCCGTGGTATACCAACGGTACCTTTGGCCTGACGGCGGGTTGGGATCTGGATCTATGGGGTAAAAATCGCGCTCTGCTAAAAGCACGCATCGGTGAAGTTAAAGCTCAGGTTGCTGAAGAGGCGCAGACTCGCGAACTGCTGGCCAGCAGCGTCGCCCGCCTTTACTGGCAATGGCAGACCGAAGCCGCCATTAAAAACGTGCTGACTCAGGTGAAGAGCGAGCAGAACAATATTGTTACCGTGGATACGGCGCTGTATCAGCGCGGGATCACCAACTCTGCCGAAGGGGCGGAGAACGATATTAACGTCAGCAAAACCGACCAGCAGCTCGCCGACGTTGCGGGCAATATGAAAGAGATTGAAGCGCGGCTGATGGCGCTGACCAACAATCAGAGCCAGGCGCTGAATTTACGTCCGGCTAATTTGCCCGCCGTCAGCGCACAGATGCCCAGCGAACTGGGCTATGAACTGCTGGCGCGGCGCCCGGATTTGCAGGTGGCGCACTGGTATATCGAGGCTTCTTTAAGCGAAATTGATGCCGCTAAAGCGGCGTTTTATCCGGATATCAACCTGATGGCCTTCCTGCAACAGGATGCCCTGCATCTCAGCGATCTGTTCCGTCACTCCGCGCAGCAGATGGGCGTTACCGCCGGGTTGACGCTGCCTATCTTTGATAGCGGCCGCCTGAATGCGAATCTGGATATCGCCAGCGCGCAAAACAGCCTGTCGGTGGCGAAGTACAACAAAGCCGTGGTCGATGCGGTTAATCAGGTGGCGAAAACCGCCAGCCAGGTTGAGACGCTGATGGCGAAAAACCAGCAGCAGCTGCAAGTTGAGAAAGATGCCCAGCGGATGGTCGCTCTGGCGCAAGCGCGGATGAATGCCGGGATCATCTCCGGCTCGCGCGTCAGCCTGGCGAAGCTGCCCGCGCTACAGGAGCGGATTGCCGCGCTGCGCCTGCACGGCCAGTGGCTTGATGCCAGCATCCAGCTGACTTCCGCTCTGGGTGGCGGATATCATCAGGCGGCGAAGTAACTGTGCGGTCTGCGGGTTTTGTAGCCACACCCAACGCGGCTTCTGATTATTCTCCCCGGGGGCGGCGCAAAGCGCCTGCCCGGGCTACAGGTCCGTGCGGTCTGTGGGTTTTGTAGCCCGGACAGGTGCGTCAGCACCGCCTCCGGGAACTCTCGTCACTCCTTCCTTTTCGCCTCGCGGCGCTTGAGCCACCAGTGCGCCGCAACCACCAGAACGACCACCAGAATCAGCCAGATCCAGTGTTTCAGATGCGCATCCAGATGATGCAGCCACGGGCCAATCGCTTCGCCGCCGAGATACCCCAGGGTAGTAAAGATCAGCGCCCAGACAATGGCACCGAGAATATTCAGCGGTAGAAAGACCTTTGGCGGCAGACGGCTGGCGCCAATCAGTAACGGTCCGATAACCCGAAAGCCGTACATAAAACGGGTGCCAATCACAAACAGATAAGGGCATCGCTGAATCATGCGCTGGGCTTTCTGAATCCGCTTTTTCTGGCTCGAGAATCGCCGCAGAATGCGCCCGCCAAAGCGTCTGCCAAGTAAGTAAAGCAACTGGTCGCCGATCATTCCGCCAAGGGCAACCGAGACAACCACCAGCCAGAACTTCAATAATCCCTGATGTGCCGCCACGCCGCCGAGCAGAGTGATGGTTTCGCCTTCCGCCATGCTGCCAATGACCAGCGCCGCGTAGCCGTACTGGGAAATCAGGTTATTGATATCCATATAAAGATAAACTCCTTAAAACGTCAGTCCCTTAATCATACACCCTGATGATAAAAATGCGGGGAAGCGCATTTTTATTGCTGTACACAAAATAATCTACAAGGTGAATTATACTTGGATCAGTGCTGTACCACGCCGTGACAAGGGGGACGCTATGAACCATGTCTGGGGACTCTTCTCTCATCCTAATCAAGAGATGAGCGTTATCAAAAGTGAAAACGAGACCATTTCGCATCACTATACGCACCACGTGCTGGTCATGGCGGCGGTTCCGGTTATCTGCGCCTTTATCGGCACGACGCAGCTGGGCTGGAACTTCGGCGATGGCACCGTGGTAAAACTGTCGCTGATGACCGGGCTGGCGCTGGCGGTGCTGTTTTATGCCGTTATGCTCGCCGGGGTGGCGGTGATGGGGCGGGTTATCTGGTGGATGGCAAGAAGCTATCCGCAGCGGCCTTCGCTGAAACGCTGTATGGTGTTTGCCGGTTATGTCGCCACGCCGATCTTCCTGAGCGGGATTGTGGCGCTCTATCCGCTGGTATGGCTGTGCGCGCTCGTGGGGACCGTCGCGCTGCTGTATACCGGTTATCTGCTGTATCTCGGCATTCCAACCTTCTTGAGTATCAATAAAGAAGAGGGGTTGAGCTTCGCCAGCTCCACTCTGGCGATTGGGGTGCTGGTGCTGGAAGTGCTGCTCGCCATCACCGTGATTCTCTGGGGTTACGGATATCGACTCTTCTGATTGACTCATTGCCGACATAAATAGGTTTTTATGTCGGCAATGCAGCATTTGTTCACGATTCTTATTAGCCAGCCAGCGTTCTGCCGGGGTATGATGATTTTTGCCAGCGGCGTTACCACCCCAACGCCGCGGCGTACGTTCATAACGTGCAAAAATACTTTTCAGAATGCTCACGATGACCAAATTTCGAGTTTCTTTGCTCAGCCTGACTTTGCTGCTGGCTGTGCCTTTTGCGCCCCAGGCGATAGCTAAAACCCCCGCAGCGGTTACCGCTTCACAGCCGGATATCGCTTCCGGTAGCGCGATGATCGTCGATCTTGCCAGCAAAAAAGTGATCTATGCCAGCCAGCCGGATCTGGTCCGCCCGATGGCGTCGATCACCAAGGTGATGACCGCGATGGTGGTGCTTGATGCCCATCAGCCGCTTGATGAGATGCTGACCGTCGATATCAGTCAGACGCCTGAAATGAAAGGGATTTACTCACGCGTGCGCCTGAACAGCGAAATCAGCCGCCGCAATATGCTGCTGCTGGCGCTGATGTCCTCGGAAAACCGCGCTGCCGCCAGCCTGGCGCACCATTATCCGGGTGGCTACGATGCGTTTATTCGTGCGATGAATGCCAAAGCGCAGGCGCTAGGGATGACCCGTACCCGTTACGTTGAGCCAACTGGCCTGTCGATTCATAACGTCTCCACTGCACGCGATCTGAGCAAGCTGCTGATCGCCAGCGAACAGTATCCGCTGATTGGTCAACTGAGCACCACCAAAGAGGATATGGCGACCTTTGCTCATCCCGCCTACACGCTGCCGTTCCGTAATACCAACCATCTGGTGTACCGCGATAACTGGAATATTCAGCTGACCAAAACTGGTTTTACCAACGCGGCGGGCCACTGCCTGATTATGCGTACGGTGATCAAAGGGCGTCCGGTGGCGCTGGTGGTCATGGATGCGTTCGGAAAATATACCCACTTTGCTGATGCCAGTCGTTTGCGGACGTGGATTGAAACCGGGAAGGTGATGCCGGTTCCGGCTTCCGCGCTCAGCTATAAGAAGCAGCGCGAAGCGCAAATGGCCGATGCGATGCTAAAAGGCGGCGCGCAGACCGCGCAGAACGATTAACCCCCATTTCCCCGGATTACGGCGTAAACGCCTTATCCGGGCTACAGAACCGCGCTGAACCGTAGCCGGCTAAGCGCAGCGCGAGCCGGGGGATTTTCCCGGAGGCGGCGCTGGCGCGCCTGTCCGGGCTACCGCTTACCCGCGACCCCGAGGGCTTACTCCGGCAGCGTCCAGTCGCCATCGCCGAGCGGGCGCTGCATAATTAAGGTATCCCGCCAGTCGCCCATCTTATAGCCGACGCTGCGCAGCTGGCCCGCCACGCTAAAGCCGAATTTCTTATGTATGGCAATCGACCCGGCGTTACTGTGTCCGTCGCCGATAATCGCCAGCATTTGTCGCCACGGACCCTGTTCACACTTTTCAATTAAGCGGGAGAGCAGGGCGCTGCCGATACCGCGTCCGCCCATACCCGCTTCGACATAAATTGACTCTTCAAGGGTGTAACGATAGGCCGGGCGCGGACGATAGAAGGTGGCGTAACAGTAGCCGACGATGGTGCCGCGCCACAGGGCAACCAGCCACGGCAGCCCGCTATCGCGCACGGTTTTGATACGTTTGCGCATCTCATCGACGGTCGGCGGGATCTCTTCAAAAGAGGCGCGTCCATTGAGTACGTGCCAGACGTACAGCGCGGCGATGGCGTGGGCGTCATCGGGCAGCGCCTCGCGGATCTCTAAGTCAGCGTCGTGTAATTTATCCACTGCGGACATGATGGGTTCCTTAAGCGGGTTCGCCGGAGAGGAGATTTCTCCGGCGTGCAGCGTAATACAGAAGCCCCGAGGCTGAACAGTCCCTCTTGCGGATTATTGCGGGTCGGTCGCGTTCGCAGAGTTGTCCTGCGTTTCGCCCCAGTATTTTTGCTTACTGGTCTTGCCGATACCCGGGTTCATGCTGTTGGTCGGATCGTTTTCGCGATAGAAGCGTTTTAAACTTTCCGGCGCTTCATAAAGATGACCCACGTTATGCTCGGCCGGATACTGAGCGCCGCGCTCCTTCAGCAGCACCAGCATTTTCTCCTTCAGTTCGTGGGCATCGACGCCTTTTTTCACGATGTAATCCTGATGGAAAACGTGGCACATAAAGTGACCGTAGTAGAGCTTATGCACCAGTTGACTGTCTATCTCGGCGGGAAGATGCTCAAACCATTCGGTATCGTTACGCCGCAGGGCGATATCCAGCGCCAGAATGTCTTCCACTTCATCTGAGTGAACCGCCTGATAGCGGATTGCCGCGCCCGCTGCGGCGAAGCGGTGCAGGAAAGCCTTGCTGCCTTCTTCCGCGGTACAGGCAAAGAAATTACCCTCGGCGTTTTTGAAATATTCACCAAGCCAGGTCTGAGCCTCTTCGATGCCATCACCTGCCATCTTCAGCAGCAGATGGTGTTCGTATTTATCGCGCCAGGATTTCATTCGCTCCGGCAGGTGCGCCGGGAAGACGTGTCCCAGCTTCTGCATAAAGCGGTCGGTGAAGTGTGGCTTAAACAGGGACACCTTCTCCAGCATCGCATCGGTGCGGCCCTTCATGGTGAAGAAGAACGGCATTTTATCGGTGCCGAGTTTGTCGATCATCAGGAAGGTATCTTTGCCATACTGCTCGGCGATATCGTAAATATCGCGGTGCATATACTCGCCCGCCACCGGCAGGTTATTAAACTCCGCCAGAATATGGCGGCGAATTTCGGTTAGCACGTCCGGTTGGTTGGTGCCGATATAAAACACCTGCTGGCGTTTCTCTGCCGGGAAGGTGTCCAGGCGTACGGCGAACACCGCCAGCTTTCCGGCGCAACCTGAAGATTCAAACAGGCGATCAGGGTCGGCGTTGTAGCGCGCCGGGGTATCGGCATTGACGTCGCGCACGCGGGTGACGTAGTCATGATCGTGGGCATGGCGGCCATCATGGCGCACATCCTCATCTTTAACCCGTTCGTCATCAAGGCGGCTGAGGATCTGCTCTGGCGTGGTGCCGAGGTCGATGCCCAGATGGTTGACCAGGCTGAGCTTGCCGTTTTCATCTATCTGGGCGTACAGCGACATCTCGGTATAGGCCGGGCCGCGCTGTACCAGCGAGCCGCCGGAGTTGTTGCAGATCCCGCCGACCACCGACGCGCCGATGCATGACGAGCCAATGACGGAATGCGGCTCGCGACCCAGCGGCTTCAGCGCTTTTTCCAGCGAATAAAGGGTCGTGCCGGGGTAAGCCAGCACCTGCTCGCCTTTATCCAGCAGATGCAGCTTGTCCAGACGCAGGGTGCTGATAATAACGATTTCGCGGTCATAATCATTGCCGTTCGGCGTTGAGCCTTCGGTCAGGCCGGTGTTCGCCGCCTGCATCAAAATGATTTTGTCGGCGGTGACGCAAGCGCTCAGCACGCGCCACAGTTCCAGCAGCGTTCCGGGGAAGACCACCGCCAGCGCTTCCCCCTGACCGGAGCGGAAGCCTTTGCGATAGCGCTGGGTTTTGGCCGGGTCGGTCAGCAGATGGGAAGCGCCGACCAGGCGGGTCAGTTCAGCCAGAAAAGCGTTGTTATTTGTTATTGCAGATGACATGTTCCACTCCTTGTGGTGGTACAAAATAATCAGCTTTAAGAATAGCGCTTTGTATGACAATTTGATGCATCAATGTTACGAAAAATCAGAGAACAACCTGCGCTTTCTCCAGGCGTCTCGTTTATGTTTATGTCAGACTTGGTTTTTTGCTATCTTTTCGCCGAACTGGCCGACTGGAACAATGAGGGATAAAAATGAAATGGCTCTGTACTGTAGGCGTCGCCGTGAGTCTGGCGCTGCAACCCGCGCTAGCGGATGAATTGTTCGGCAATCATCCCCTGACGCCGCAGGCGCGGGATGCGTTTGTGACGGAACTGCTAACCAAAATGACGGTGGATGAAAAAATCGGTCAGCTACGCTTAATTAGCGTCGGCCCCGATAACCCGAAAGAAGCCATCCGCGAAATGATTAAAGACGGTCAGGTAGGAGCGATTTTTAACACCGTCACCCGCCACGATATCCGCATTATGCAGGATCAGGTGATGGAACTCAGTCGCCTGAAAATCCCGCTGTTTTTCGCCTATGACGTACTGCACGGTCAGCGTACCGTTTTCCCGATTAGCCTGGGTCTGGCCTCCTCTTTTAACCTCGGCGCGGTCAACACCGTTGGGCGGATTTCGGCTTATGAAGCGGCTGACGACGGACTGAATATGACCTGGGCGCCGATGGTCGATGTCTCCCGCGACCCGCGCTGGGGCCGCGCCTCAGAAGGCTTCGGCGAAGATACGTACCTGACCACCGAGATGGGCAGGGCGATGGTTGAGTCGATGCAGGGAAAAAGCCCGGCGGACAGGTACTCGGTGATGACCAGCGTTAAGCACTTTGCCGCCTACGGCGCGGTCGAGGGCGGCAAAGAGTACAACACCGTTGATATGAGCCCGCAGCGACTGTTTAACGACTATATGCCGCCGTATAAAGCGGGGCTGGATGCGGGGAGCGGGGCGGTGATGGTGGCGCTGAACTCGCTCAACGGCACCCCGGCGACCTCCGATGCCTGGCTGCTGAAGGACGTGCTGCGCGACCAGTGGGGCTTTAAAGGCATCACCGTATCCGACCACGGGGCCATCAAGGAACTCATCAAGCATGGCGTGGCGTCGGATCCGGAAGACGCGGTGCGCGTGGCGCTGAAGTCCGGCATCAACATGAGTATGAGCGATGAGTACTACAGCAAATATCTGCCTGAGCTGGTGAAGTCCGGCAAGGTGACCATGGCGGAGCTGGATGACGCCACCCGCCATGTGCTGAACGTTAAATATGATATGGGACTGTTTAATGACCCGTACAGCCATCTGGGGCCGAAAGAGTCTGATCCAGAGGACACCAATGCTGAAAGCCGTCTGCATCGCAAAGAAGCCCGTGAAGTGGCGCGCGAAAGCCTGGTGCTGCTGAAAAACCGTCTCGACACGCTGCCGCTGAAAAAATCGGGCACTATCGCGGTGATTGGCACTCTGGCCGACAGCAAGCGCGACATGATGGGCAGTTGGTCTGCGGCGGGCGTTGCCGATCAGTCGGTAACCGTGCTGACCGGCATCCAGAATGCACTGGGCGACAAAGGCAAGGTTATCTACGCCAAAGGCGCTAACGTCACTAACGATAAAGGCATCGTCGACTTCCTCAATCTGTATGAGAAAGCGGTGCAGGTCGACCCGCGTTCGCCGCAGGAGATGATTGACGAAGCGGTAGCGGCGGCGAAGCAGTCCGACGTGGTGGTTGCCGTGGTGGGTGAAGCGCAGGGCATGGCCCATGAAGCGTCCAGCCGCACTGATATCACTCTGCCGCAAAGTCAGCGTGACCTGATCAGCGCCCTGAAGGCCACCGGCAAACCGCTGGTGCTGGTGCTGATGAACGGTCGTCCGCTGGCGCTGGTGAAAGAAGATCAGCAGGCTGATGCGATTCTGGAAACCTGGTTTGCCGGTACCGAAGGCGGTAACGCCATTGCCGATGTGCTGTTCGGCGACTATAACCCATCGGGCAAGCTGCCGATGTCCTTCCCGCGCTCGGTCGGACAGATCCCCACCTACTACAGCCATCTCAACACCGGTCGTCCTTATAATGCCGATAAGCCGAACAAGTACACCTCGCGCTATTTTGACGAGGCTAACGGCCCGCTCTATCCGTTCGGCTACGGCCTGAGCTACACCACCTTTAGCGTTTCCGACGTGAAAATGTCAGCACCGACCATGCAACGCGACGGCAGCGTGACCGCCAGCGTGCAGGTGACCAACACCGGCAAGCGTGAAGGGGCAACGGTGATTCAGCTTTATCTGCAGGATGTCACTGCTTCCATGAGCCGTCCGGTGAAAATGCTGCGCGGCTTTAAGAAAGTGACGCTCAAGCCGGGCGAGACGCAAACCGTCAGCTTCCCGATTGACGTCGACGCGCTGAAGTTCTGGAACCAGCAGATGAAGTACGACGCCGAGCCGGGCAAATTCAACGTCTTTATCGGCGTCGACTCCGCCCGCGTTAAGCAGAGCGAATTTGAGCTGCTGTAACAGCGATTTGTAGCCCGGACAGGCGCGTTAAGCGCCGCCTCCGGGGAATGTGCCGGGTTGATGCATCGGAGCCGTTTCTTCCCGGTGGCGCTGCGCTGACCGGGCTACGGGTTCACCGTCATCTGCGGACCGTTATCCTGAAGGCCGATTAATCGGCCTTTTCTTTTTCCGCAATGCCCTAAATGAACTACGCTTTTCTCTTAAGCTCCTGTTAATGGAGCGCAAATTAAAGAGGGACGCGGGATGATAAAGGCAAGTATTTGGTCAGGCGCGCTGGCGCTGACGGCCCTGATAAGCCTGCCGTTGCAGGCGGCGGAGCCGGTTAAGGTTGGCTCAAAAATCGACACCGAAGGGGCGCTGCTGGGCAATATTATTCTGCAGGTGCTGGAAAACCACGGAGTGAAAACCGTGAATAAAGTCCAGCTTGGCACTACGCCGGTCGTTCGGGGGGCGATCACTGCGGGTGAACTGGACATCTACCCGGAATATACCGGCAACGGCGCTTTCTTCTTCAAAGAGGAAAATGACCCAGCGTGGAAAAACGCCCAGCAGGGCTATGAAAAAGTCAAAAAACTGGATGCGGAAAAGAACAAACTCGTCTGGCTGACTCCGGCTCCGGCCAACAACACCTGGACTATCGCCGTGCGTCAGGACCTGGCGGAGAAAAATCACCTCACCTCATTAAGCGACCTTGCCAGCTACCTGCAAAAGGGCGGCGAGTTTAAGCTGGCTGCCTCGGCGGAATTTATCGAACGCCCGGACGCGCTGCCGGCGTTTGAAAAAGCCTACGACTTTAACCTTAAGCAAAACCAACTGCTGTCGCTGGCGGGCGGCGATACGGCGGTCACTATCAAGGCGGCGGCACAGCAAACCTCCGGCGTGAATGCGGCGATGGCCTACGGTACCGATGGCCCGGTCGCCGCGCTGGGCCTGCAAACCCTCAGCGATCCAAAGGGTGTACAGCCGATTTATGCTCCGGCCCCGGTCGTGCGTGAAGCGGTACTGAAAGAGTACCCGCAGATAGCCGAATGGCTACAGCCAGTATTCGCCAGCCTGGATGAAAAGACGCTGCAAAAGCTGAACGCCAGCATTGCGGTAGAGGGCCTGGATGCGAAGAAAGTCGCCGCCGATTATCTGCAACAAAAAGGGCTGCTGAAGTAGAACCCGCGTGACGATTCGTTGTTATAACCGCGTTGCGTTGCTGCTGGCGCTGTTACTGCTGCTGGTGATGGCGCTGCCGTTTATCAATTACGCGCCTAACCGGCTGTTATCCGGCGAGGGCCGTTGGCTGTGGCAGGTTTGGCCGTGGCTGGCTGGCATACAGGCTGCGGTAACGCTGCTGATTGGGCTGCTATGCTGGCGTCCAGGACGTCTTCCTCTGCTGCTTATCTTTCTGCTGGCGGACCTGCTGCTGCCGCTTTTGCTATGGGGCGCAGGTCAGGCGGCGGTTGAACTGGCGCGTAGCGGCTCACCCTTGGCCCGCACCTCGCCCGGCAGCGGCCTGTGGTTGTCTGTGGCGTTATGCCTGCTTATCGCCAGCGACGCCGCTCGTCGCCTTACCTCCCGTGCGCTTTGGCGCTGGCTGCTGAATGCGCAAATCTGGCTGCTGCCCGGACTACTGCTGTGGCTGGGTGCACTGGACGGCCTGTCGCTACTCAAAGAGTACTTCAACCGCCAGGATGTTTTTGACGATGCGCTGTATCAGCATCTCACGCTGCTGTTTGGCACTTTGCTGCCGGGGTTGTTGATCGGGCTACCCGTGGGGATTTGGCTCTGGCGCTATCCCCGCTGGCAATCGCCGGCTTTTGCCGTTCTTAACGTGATTCAGACCGTCCCCTCCGTTGCGCTGTTCGGTTTGTTGATCGCACCGCTGGCCGGATTAGCGCGTCAATTTCCGTCGCTGGCGCAGCTTGGCGTTTCCGGCACCGGCATGACGCCTGCTTTGATTGCGCTGGTGCTGTATGCCCTTTTGCCGCTGGTGCGCGGCGTGGTGACCGGATTGCAACAGGTGCCGCGTGAAACACTGGAAAGCGCCGTGGCGATGGGGATGAGCAGCGGTCAGCGTTTCCGCCTGGTGCAGCTGCCGCTGGCGCTGCCCGTATTATTGCGCAGCCTGCGGGTGGTGAGTGTGCAAACCGTCGGCATGGCGGTGGTGGCGGCGTTAATTGGTGCGGGCGGCTTTGGCGCGCTGGTCTTCCAGGGATTGCTGAGCAGCGCGCTGGACCTGGTACTGTTAGGGGTGATCCCGACCATCGCGCTGGCGGTGGTGGTGGATGCGCTATTCGCGCTGTGGGGCGCATTACTGAAAGGAGAGGCCCGTGATTGAGTTCGACAGCGTCAACAAAGCCTTTGCCGGAGAGCCTGCGGTAAAAAACCTCAATCTGCATCTTCGCGAAGGGGCATTTTCGGTGCTGATTGGTACCTCAGGCTCGGGAAAGTCGACCACGCTGAAAATGATTAATCGTCTGGTGGAACACGATAGCGGGACGATCCGTTTTGCCGGGCAGGATATCCGCCAGCAGCCGGTTCTCGAACTGCGCCGCAGAATGGGCTACGCCATCCAGTCTATCGGCCTGTTTCCCCACTGGACGGTGGCGCAGAACATTGCCACCGTTCCGCAGTTGCAAAAGTGGTCTCAGCAGAAAACGCAGGCGCGGGTTGATGAGCTGATGGCGCTGCTGGGGCTGGAGCCTGGTCTGCGCGAGCGCTATCCACACCAGCTTTCCGGCGGTCAGCAGCAGCGCGTCGGCGTGGCGCGCGCCCTGGCGGCCAATCCGGAAGTTTTGCTGATGGATGAACCTTTTGGCGCGCTCGACCCGGTGACGCGCGAAGCGCTACAGCAGGAGATGATCCGCATTCACCGCCTGCTAGGGCGAACGATTGTGCTGGTGACCCACGATATCGACGAAGCTCTGCGCCTGGCGGATCATCTGGTGCTGATGGACGGCGGCGAAGTAGTGCAGCAGGGCGAACCGTTGCAGATGCTGCTTGAGCCGAAAAATGCCTTTGTGCAGACCTTTTTTGGCCGCAGCGAACTGGGTGTGCGCCTGTTGTCGCTGCGCGGGGTGGGCGACTACCTGCGTCGCGACGAGCGTCTGTTGGGGGATGCGTTAAATGTGACGATGACCCTGCGCGAGGCGCTGTCCCAGTTTGTTGCTCATCGCCGGGAGGTGCTGCCGGTGGTTGATGAACAAGGGCAAGCCTGCGGGACGCTGCATTTTGCCGACCTGCTGCGCGAGGAGGTCCGACGTGAAAGTTCTGCGTGATCCGCTGCTATGGCTAACGGGAATGTTTATCGCGCTGCTGCTGGTGCTGCCCTGGAGCGCGCCGCTGTTCAGCACGCTGTTTCCCGAGCTGCCGCGTCCGGTTTATCAGCAGGAGAGTTTTGTTTCTCTCACCCTGGCGCACTTTTGGCTGGTGGCGCTCTCCAGCCTGGCGGCGACGGTCGTGGGCGTCGGGGCCGGGATTGCGGTGACGCGTCCGGCGGGGCATGAGTTTCGTCCGCTGGTGGAAACGATAGCCGCGATGGGGCAGACGTTTCCGCCGGTGGCGGTGCTGGCGATTGCGGTGCCGGTGATGGGATTCGGCTGGCAGCCTGCGCTGATTGCGCTGGCGCTGTACGGTATATTGCCCGTTTTGCAGGGGACGCTGGCAGGACTGGGGGCAGTTCCGTCCGGGGTGTTAACTATCGCCCAGGGGATGGGGATGAGCGGCTGGCAGAGGCTGATAAAAGTGGAGCTGCCGCTGGCGGCGCCGGTGATGTTGGCCGGTATCCGCACGTCGACCATCGTCAATATTGGTACGGCGACCATCGCCTCAACGGTGGGCGCGAATACCCTCGGCACGCCGATTGTTATCGGCCTGAGTGGGTTTAATACTGCTTATGTCATTCAGGGGGCGCTGCTGGTGGCGCTGGCGGCGATTATCGTCGACCGCGGATTTGAACGGCTGAACCGGCTAATCAGCCGACACCGCCGCGAACAATAAATGAATAACCGGCCAGCATCACGCCGCCGATGCCGCTGATGGCCATAAATAAGAATAGGGTGATAACCGCAATTTTCGCTGGCTTCATAATAGGCTCCTGATGTTAACGCGGAGATTATACGGTGAAGCGCAGGTGTTAATAAAACATTAATTGCTTTTTAGCTACGACATTACCTCCGGGTTTACAGGCATCTGCGATCCGGTAGCCCGGACAGGCGCGTTAAGCGCCGCCTCCGGGAAAAGTCGCCGCAGAGTTATTGAGCCAGATAACCTGATCCTGTTGCTGCTCCTGTCGCGTTCTCCTTTATTAACTGTAGAAGTACTTTTATGAAGAGAGATGCTTTGCTTGTTTTTTGTACATTCAATGGCGGGAGAGGCGCTCGGAAGTGTGATCCTGAACATGAATTATGATTTTCATGTATTGCTTCAAAGAAAGTTATAAGCAGGCAGTGTATGTTACGCGCTTTCATGTGAAGTGTGGTCTGCGGGTATGTACGAGTTTGATCTGGTGTTGCTGCTGCTTCAGCAGATGTGCGTGTTTTTGGTCATTGCGTGGCTGATGAGCAAAACGCGGTTGTTCATTCCTCTAATGCAGGTCACCGTTCGTCTGCCGCACAAGCTGCTGTGCTATGTCACCTTTTCCATTTTCTGCATCCTCGGAACCTACTTCGGTCTGCATATCGAAGACTCGATCGCCAACACGCGCGCTATCGGCGCGGTGATGGGCGGCCTGCTGGGAGGGCCGGTGGTCGGCGGCCTGGTGGGGCTGACCGGCGGGCTTCATCGCTACTCGCTGGGCGGCATGACGGCACTGAGCTGCATGGTTTCTACTATCGTTGAGGGACTGCTCGGCGGGCTGGTACACAGCATTCTGGTAAAACGTGGCCGGCCGGACAAAGTTTTCAGCCCGCTGACCGCCGGGGCGATTACCTTTTTCGCCGAAATGGTACAGATGCTGATTATTCTGCTTATCGCTCGCCCGTTCGAAGACGCTCTGCATCTGGTACAGAGCATCGCCGCGCCGATGATGGTCACCAATACCGTCGGCGCGGCGCTGTTTATGCGCATTCTGCTGGATAAGCGGGCGATGTTTGAAAAATACACCTCGGCATTCTCGGCCACGGCGCTGAAGGTTGCCGCCTCGACGGAAGGGATCCTGCGTCAGGGCTTTAACGAAGAGAACAGTATGAAGGTGGCGCAGGTGCTAATTCAGGAGCTGGATATTGGCGCGGTGGCGATAACCGATCGCGACAAACTGCTGGCCTTTACCGGGATTGGCGACGATCACCATCTCCCCGGCAAACCTATCTCTTCGCTATATACCCAAAGGGCGATTGATACCGGCGAAGTGGTCTACGCCGACGGCAACGAAGTGCCTTACCGCTGCTCGATTCATCCCAACTGCAAACTGGGCTCCACGCTGGTTATCCCGCTGCGCGGTGAAAATCAGCGGGTGATCGGCACCATTAAGCTGTATGAGGCGAAAAACCGCCTGTTTAGCTCTATTAACCGCACGCTGGGGGAGGGGATTGCGCAGCTGTTGTCGGCGCAGATCCTCGCTGGTCAGTACGAGCGACAAAAAGCGTTGCTGACGCAATCGGAAATCAAGCTGCTGCACGCCCAGGTGAATCCGCACTTCCTGTTCAACGCGCTGAATACGCTAAAAGCGGTGATTCGCCGCGACAGCGACCAGGCCGGGCAACTGGTGCAGTATCTGTCGACCTTTTTCCGTAAAAACCTAAAACGACCTGCGGAAATTGTCACCCTGGCGGATGAGATTGAACACGTAAACGCCTATTTGCAGGTTGAGAAAGCGCGCTTTCAGGCCAATTTACAGATCCACATGCTGGTGCCCGAAGCGCTGGCCCAGCATCATCTACCGGCCTTTACCCTACAGCCGATTGTTGAAAACGCCATTAAGCACGGGACTTCACAGCACCTTGGCGTGGGAGAAATCACTATTCGTGCCAGCCAGCATGAGCGCTGGCTGCAGTTGGATATTGAAGATAACGCCGGGCTCTATCAGGACAAACCTAGCGCCAGCGGGCTTGGCATGAATCTGGTCGATCGACGGCTGCGGGCACGTTTTGGCGCCGACTGTGGGATCACCGTCACCTGTGAGCCGGAATGTTTTACCCGCGTCACGCTGCGACTGCCTCTGGAGGAAAACGCATGTTAAAAGTATTAATTGTTGATGACGAGCCGCTGGCACGTGAAAACCTGCGTATTTTGCTGGAGACCCAGCCGGATATTGAAATCGTTGGCGAGTGCGGAAATGCCGTAGAGGCGATTGGCGCGGTGCATAAGCTGCGTCCTGATGTGCTGTTTCTGGATATCCAGATGCCGCGGATCAGCGGCCTGGAGATGGTTGGCATGCTTGACCCGGAGCATCGGCCCTACATTGTCTTCCTGACCGCTTTTGACGAGTACGCGGTAAAAGCGTTTGAAGAGCACGCATTTGATTATTTACTTAAGCCAATAGAGTCCGCCAGGCTGGAAAAAACGCTGGCTCGCCTGCGCCAGGAGCGCAGCCTGCAGGATATGACCGTTCTTGATGACACCCAACAGGCGCTGAAATATATTCCCTGCACCGGACACAGCCGGATCTGGCTGCTGCAGATGGAAGATGTGGCCTTCGTCAGCAGCCGGATGAGCGGTATTTATGTGACCGATAGCGAAGGGAAAGAGGGTTTTACCGAGCTGACCTTACGCACGCTGGAGAGCCGAACGCCGCTGCTGCGCTGCCATCGCCAGTACCTGGTTAATATGGCCCATCTCAAGGAGATTCGCCTGGAGGAGAACGGCCAGGCAGAGCTGCTGATGCGCGCCGGGCAAACGGTGCCGGTCAGTCGCCGCTACCTGAAAAGCCTGAAAGAGGCGATTGGGCTGTAAAACGACGGAATCGTGTTAGACTTAGCGCCAGAATTTTTCATCATGAAGGCAATATGATCAGTAACGATATCCTACGTAGTTTGCGCTACACCCTGAAAACGAATAATAGCGGTCTGGTGCGCATTTTTGCGCTGGCGGATGCGCCGGTCAGCGCGGAGCAGCTGGTTCCCTGGCTAAAAAAAGAAGACGAAGAGGGGTTTGTGCGCTGCCCGGATGTCGTGCTGTCGAATTTCCTTAACGGCCTGATTTACGATAAACGCGGGAAAGATGAGTCCGCGCCGCCGCTGGCTGTCGAACGCCGGGTGAATAATAATATCGTGTTGAAAAAGCTGCGCATCGCCTTCTCGCTGAAAACCGATGATATTCTCGCGATTCTCACCCAGCAGAAGTTCCGCGTCTCAATGCCGGAAATCACCGCCATGATGCGTGCCCCTGAGCACAAAAACTTCCGCGAATGCGGTGACCAGTTCCTGCGCTATTTCCTGCGCGGTCTCACCGAGCGCGAACACGCAAAATCCTGATGCGTTTGCCCGGCTTGCGGCGTCAATGCCTGAGCCGGGCTACCCGAAGGCCGCCCGGCCAAGCGCAGCGCGAGTCGGGAGTTGCCGTTATTTCACCTCTTTAAATCCCTGCGACGTCAGCATTTTTTCCGACTCACTTAACGAAATAAATTTTTGTGAACAGTCGGTAAAGCTGGCTCCCGGTAATTTGCACAGCTCGCTGATTTTTACCTGATTGAAGTCGATGGAGAGATGTTCCTTAGCGTAGGTATCTTTATAGTCCACGCTGTGCGTGACGCCTTTAATACTGCTGTAAGCCGCGCCGATAGGGTCGATAATCTTGCGCGCCTGCTCTTCGTTACTCACCCCGAGTGATTGATAGGGAATGGTATTGTCCGCGTCCTGGCGCGTGACGATATCGCCTTTGTAGTGGTAGGTGAAGGTCAGATCAACGCCGTTCATGGTGTTGCTAAACGCTTTGACATCATCTTTGTTGTTATCGCAGCCGATAAGCGTGGCAACCAATACTGTTGCGCCCAGCGCGGTGATAATCCTGCGGTTAAATTTCATGATCGTTCCTTGTTAATCAAGCATCAGTTCTAATTGTATACAGAGTAGCGCAATAGTATTGAGCGTATCGATTGAGGTTGCGGTTTCGCTATTTGCTAACTGGTGGAGCAGGCGCGCAAGATGGTTAAAACCATGGTTCGTGAAATCATCGCCCAGCGTTTGTGCCTCGCGAAACAGGCTCTTTTGCTGGTAGCGCTGGCCGTTGTGCAGTATCTGGATCAGCAGCGTCCGGGCGCGTTGCAATAGATCATGAGTCACCGAATGCGACGGTAATATATCGCCAGCAGGTAACGGGCCTACGGGGAGGGGTTCTGCATCCAGACACCAGGCGCGCGAGCGGGTCATCATCACCAGCGGCTCAAGGGTGAGCTGCCCGTGGTTAAACGTGACCAGTCCGGAAACCATCACCACCGGATCGTCCTCTTGTCTGAGCAGCGCCGCCATCCGCTCAACGGCGTACGGTGCGCTGGCGGAGGTAGGGAGAGACAGATGCAAAACGTTGTCTTGCCCCTCGCCGCTGAGAACCTGTGCGTCCAGCGTTTGCCGGGCGGCATCCCAGCCGACGGCAATACACGCCTGCACTGGTAAAATAAAGAGGTTATCAACCTGGTTGAGCGGGCGCACGCAGGCCGGGGCGCGTTGGCGCAAATATTCACGCAGCGCCGCAACGCCCGGCTGACGCAGCGGGGCACTGAGCAAAAGCCAGGCATTTTCACTTAGCGGAACGTTGCTGCTCAGGCGGTGGCGCGTACCCAGTAGCAGTTCGCCGCTGGCATGACGGCGCGCTGACTGGGTGATAATTTGCCCGCCCGCCAGCGCTCCGGCCTGAAAGGTAAACAGGCGGCGTTGCCATAGCGGATTTTGCTCCCGTTCAGCCAGCGGCCAGCTGCGCGACAGATGCACAATGCTGCCGGTATCCGGATCGCTAAACCAGATACGTAAGCCGTACTGCTGGTTATCCTGCCAGCAGCGCATGCCCAAAGAGATGAGCCGCAAATGATCAAGCTGCGCTTCACCGGCAATTCCCAGACCGACAACGGTGCGCCACGGTAGGGGCGGCGTCTGGTCGGTATCGGCGATCTGCGCCATTCGGTCGGCGCTCTCCAGGCGGGCGTTAAGGCCTGCGAGCTGGGCGAGCAGCTGCTCAGGATGGTAATGGCTGGCGCGTTGCTGGAAGGCTTCGACGCCTTCGCGAAGCTGGGTCAGCGCTGCGGCAACCCAGCGCCAGTTGGCCGTTTGCGCGGCACGCTGTGCTCGGGTAAACGCCGCCTCAACGTTAATCGCCGGCTGGCTGATGCCGCCTTGCCACAGTAGCTGGCTCAATTGCTGAAGGCGTTGTCGGCAGGCTTCGCCGTCTGGCGTATCGAACGGTCCTCCGCGGGCGGCCATTTTGTTGCTGCGCGTTTGCCAGACCAGGTGCGTAAAGCCGGGCTGCTGGTTTTCGGCATCGATAAAAGCCTGGACCGCCAGCGCAACGTGCTCGCACAGTGAACCTTCCACGCAGTCGCAGCGGGCAAAACGGATGCTGCTGCGGGAGTAAAAGCGCACATCGCTCATTGGCAGCTTTGCGGATGGTGTTTCCCCTGGCAGGCAGAACAGCTCCACCGCCAGTCCTTTATCCGCCAGCTGCTGCGCGCGTTTGCGTACGGATTCGGGGAGTGAGGCCAGCTCTTCCTGCCATAATCCAGGGTGCCAGCGTTCGCTTTCTTCTATGGCTTCTTCTGCGGTGTTATGGCTGGCGTTGGCGCGCTGGTAGCTCAGGACCAGCATCACGCGATGGCGGCACATCCCTGCGGCGCTACAGGAGCAGATCGACGCTTTCAGCGCGTGATCTTTTGCCAGACGGGTACGGGTACCGTCGCTAAATATGGCGGTCAGCGTACCGTCGTCATCCTGCTCCAGCTCGGGGATATTGCCGTTATCCAGCTCTTTCTGGCCGCGTTTGACAAACCCGGCATTGCTCAGGGCCATGAGCGCCTGCGGCGTGAGCTCCAGTAATTCAGGGCGTAAAGGCATCATGATTGTAAGTTCTCCGCCAGCCAGGCCGCCAGTTCACCGGGCGTCATGGCGGCAATTTGCGCCCCGACGTTGACCAGCGCTTGAGCCATCTCGTGGTCGTAACAGGGGGAAGCTGCGCTGTCTAAGGCCGCCAGCCCGAGGACCTTGACGCCGCTTTGTACGCTCAGCTTCACCTGATTAATCAACAGCGAACTTGCGCCGCCTTCAAAAAAGTCGCTCACCAGTACAATGACGCTTTTCTGCGGTTGCTCAATGAGCTGTCGGGCATATTCCACGGCCAGGGCGATATTGGTGCCGCCGCCGAGCTGCACTTTCATCAGTAGCTCCACCGGGTCGGCAACGTCGTCCGTGAGATCCACCACGCTGGTATCGAAAGCGACGAGGTGCGTACGAATGCCGGGCAACTGCCACAGGCAGGCGGCCATGACCGCCGAATGGATCACGGAGTCCACCATCGAACCGCTCTGATCGACCAGCAAAATCAGCTGCCATTTCTCACTATGGCGCTTAACGCGGCTGATAAATTTTGGCGATTCAATGTAAAGCTTCCCGCGCTGCGGATCCCAGTGTTTCAGGTTGGCGCGCAGGGTATTTTTGAAGTCAAAGTTGCGCGCCAGCGGGATGCGTGAAGGCCGCTGGCGGTCGCGTGCGCCGGAAAAGGCCTGACGGACTTCTTTTGCCAGCCGGGCCATAATTTGCTCCACCACCTGACGAACCAGCTTACGAGCGGCGTTCAGCACCTCAGGGTTCATCAGGTGTTTGGTATGCAGCACCGCGCGCAGCAGGCTTTCGGAGGGTTCGATGCGTTCCAGCACTTCCAGATTGGTGACCACTTCATCAATACCGTAGCGCAGCACCGCATCGCTCTCCAGCCGTTCAATGACCGGCTGAGGAAAAAGCGTATGGATTGCGTTAATCCATTCCGGCGTTGTCAGTATGGAATCTTCCAGCCCGCCCTGGCGCTCCCCGCGCTGTAATCGCTCCGGGTCGCGACCGTATAGCCACTCCAGCGCGTGGTCTACCTGACGGCTATGTTCATCAAGGCCGCCGAGGCTGCTTTCGGCGGCTTCACCTAAAATCAATCGCCAGCGCTGGAGCTCGCGGGTGGTCAGAAGATCGGATTGCGTACTCATTAGCGTACTCCCCAATGCTGAAGTGCCGCCAGCGCCTGCTGTTCCAGCTGTTGGTGATGGATTAACTGCTGTGGCGAACAGGATACCGGCGCCTGTAGCGCATGTGCTGGTAGCATGGTCATGTGATAGTGGTCCAGTACCTGACGGGCCAGCGCGCCGCGTTCGCGGGGGGGGAGCCAGGCCATGGCCGCGCGTAAATCCGGCAGTGCGAGAATAAATTCATCTTCGGCTAGCCGGGCGAGCAATCCGCTAAATCCGGCGATAAAGGCGGGCTGGCAGGCGAGCTGATGGCGGGCCAGCGCCAGCATGCCGTGTACTGCCTCGCCAATGCTCTGCGGCGGTAGCTGCGTTAACAGGTTCAGCGCCGCGTCAGCGGTTGCCGCTGGATGTTCAAGGCGAAGCAGCGCGCCAAGCGCCGCGCCGCGGTCGAGCGGGGCCGCGTCCGGCGTGCGTATACGCCGTTCAAGTAACGCCTGTGCGGCGCTGAGCGAGACTCCGGGGAGAGTGCCGCTGCTATGCATGTCGCGCAGGATATGGCACAAGGACTGCCAGCTATGCAGGTGGGCATGAAACTGTTTTTCGTCGGCCACGCCGCTGGTTTCGCACAGCCACAACGTGCGATCAAGCGCGGCGCAGAGCGTGGTTTCCAGCACGTCGGCGTTCTGCATGCCGCCGATATCATCCCGCTGCCACAGAGCGTAAAGTACCTCCAGCGCCGGACCCATTTCGGCGAACCGGTTCTCTTCGGCAATGAGCTGAGCCAGCTGCGCCAGCATCTGTTGGCTGAAGGTGGACAACCCCGCCAGCGCAGCCTGATTCAGGCAGGCGGCCAGATTTCTGATGCCGACGGAGGCTAGCATCTCCACTTCAAGCCGCTGGCGAGCCGCATCCGCCAGAGAAGCGCCGTAGCAGGCGGCTTCAATCAGGGCGGCATGTTGTTCCAGCGTGCGAAACAATCCCCAGCTCTCTTCACCGCTACCGGAAAGCGCCATCGTACTGCCTGCCCGGCGCAGGAACCCCGGAATCTCAAGAATTGCCAGCCGGTGCAGCACCTGGCTTTGCGCTAATCCATCGGAGTCAAAGCGATTAAGAGTCAGCTTTGCCGGCAGGGTAATACCTACGCGCTCCAGTTCGCGTTCAACATCTATCGGTAGCGGCGGCTGCGGCGTTCCTGGCGACAACTTGCCAAAATCGGCCCCCGCCAGCACATCGACGATGGCGAGCAGGATCGGGTCGGTATTCGCATGGATGACGCCGCGATAGCTCCACGGCAGCGGGGCGTTGAGCGCTTCTTTAATTAACGAGCCAGCCAGGGCATCGAGCCAGTCACTGCGCAGCGGTTGGGTATGACCGCGCATTTGCGCCAGCGCCATGGCGCGCAGGTGCGCAGCAGCGAAATCGGCGGTAGAGGCCTGAAGACGATGCTGACGCAGGCGGGCGAGTACGGCTTTCAGCAGCTGTTCACCGGCCTGACGCTGGCCAAACTGCCAGCACCACCTCTGCCAGACCGGCGCGGGCATGCCGGAAAGATAGCCAGCCAGGACATCCAGCCGTTTTTCGCTATAGGGCGTCAGATAGCAGCCGGTGATGGCATCGGGCGTCGGCGAGGGGGGACAGGCGGGCTCGAGCTGCTCGGCTTTACCATCCTTCCACAGGGTGGCCAGCGCCGGAGCATGCCAACCGCCGCAGACGACCACTACCGGGCCGTCATTTTGGCGCATAGCCCATGCCAGCCAGCGGGCCATATAGGCTTCCCGCTGATGGTTATTCTCGCCATCGTTTTCATCGCCGCGCAGGCGGATAAAGTACGTTTCCAGCGCCCGTTCGAGGTCGACGCTCTGCGTTTCGTCTTCGAACAGATGGTCCCACAGCGTGTCGGTATTCTCCATTCCGCTGGCGGCAAGCAGACGCTGCTGGTCATCGGCGCGACGGGCGTCAGAGGTCTCGCTATCGTCGTTATTCTGCGCCCAGACCGGCAAATCAATAAAACGAGCCAGCGCGCCCGTAGACCGTGCGGCGAGCAGGGCCTGCCATTCAGGAGAGAATTCGGCGAACGGCGTCCAGGCGCTGCGTCCTGCCTTGCCGCCATCCTGGTACTGACAGTAGCTGTAGATGGCGATGGGCAGCTGATGAGGCAAAAACAGCTCATCCAGCCGAGGATTAAAATCCGCCGGACCTTCAATCAGAACATAACGCGGTCGCGTTTGTTCAATTCGTTCTTTCACCAGCCTTGCACAGGCAGGACTGTGATGACGAACGCCGATAATTAACGGCTGTTCAGGCATGCGTGTTCCCTCACGGCAGGCGGTGGCGGGCCTGGTAATAGGCCTGCCAGTGGGCTTCTTTATGCGAAGCGACGCGCTGTTCAAAATAGCGGCGCAGGCGAGCGCGGTCATCTTCGTTATCTTTGATGATGGTTCCGGCGATACAGTCAACCAGGTCGGCAGGCTCTCCGGCGCGACCGGCTAAGAACCATGCTCGTACCCCGACCGCGTGAGCGACGTTGACTGCTTCGGCGGTAGACATAATGGCGTTAAGGGTATCCATCGACGTTTTCTTATCGCCGTCAGCGCGCAGATCGCGGAAGGTTTGCACCAGCAGCTCCAGAACGGCGTCGGGGACCTTGTGCGGGATGCCGCTATGCGCCAGCAGTCGGGCCGAAGCGTTCGCTACCAGTTCCAGCTCCTGCTGGAAATCCATAATCGGGAATACGGTTTCGAAGTCGAAGCGCCGTTTGAGCGCCGCGCTCATTTCGTTGACCCCGCGATCGCGGGTATTAGCCGTAGCGATGATATTAAACCCGGCGCGGGCGTAGAGCTGGCTGTCGTCACCGGTCAGCTCCGGGACTGCCATCACGCGGTCGGAAAGCATCCCCAGCAGACAGTCCTGGACCTCCAGCGGCGTGCGGGTTATCTCTTCAAAGCGGACGATTTTACCGTCGCGCATACCCTGATACAGCGGCGCGGGAACCAGCGCCTGCGCCGACGGTCCCTGGTTTATCAGCAGCGCATAGTTCCATGCGTATTTAATCTGATCTTCAGTAATTGAGGCGCCGCCCTGGATGGTTAGCCCTGCATCGCCGCAGATGGCGGCGGCAAGCAGCTCCGAGAGCAGCGATTTTGCCGTGCCCGGCTCGCCGACCAGCATCAGGCCGCGTCCGGTAGCCAGCGTCACCAGCATCCGTTCAACGGCGGCGGGGCTGATAACCACTTTACGGCTGATACCACGCGATTCATCGCCGAGAATAAATGTCCGCGCGGCCTGCAGGCTGAGCTGCCAGCCCGGCGGGCAGGGGAGACGGTCGTCCTGTTTCAGCCGTGCCAGCTCATCGGCATACAGTACGGTGGCCGGTGGGCGCTGAAGATGTGTTTCCTGTTGTGTCATCGTTTCTTCCTTAAAGTGACAGCGGTAATCGTTAGACCTTATTTATGCGCAGCAGATTGCGTGAGGTGCTTTATTTCCGAGCTTGATATATCGGATTATATTTAACGCAACATCTTCCTGCGTATCTTGTAGTTAAAAAGGCACATTAGGTTCGTGGGGCTAAAAAGCCAATATTCGACTCATGCGGTGAGTCGAATATTGTTGCTAATTGACTCACCTCGTTTGTCGCACTAGCGGGAAATAATCTCTATTGTGCTTAGCGCTTCGCTGAGATCCTGAGGATCGAGCCGGGAAAACGCAACGGGTTGTTCGCCATAATAGAGCGTTATCGCGCCAAACTGCTGAGGGGCTTTAGCGTCTATGCTGTAGTGAACAAACCCCGGCGTGATTTCCAGTATCAGCCGATGCTGAGCAACATCGTAACAGAAATAGCTTTCGCTACCTTGCCACCAGCCCCGGCTGCGGATCCCTAACAGCTGTCCGCAGGTGGTTGATTTGCCCTGCCAGCGCGTTAGCTTGCTTCGCGTTGCTTCTTCCTCGTGCAGCAATACCGTGCGGCGTGCCAGCTGGCGGAACGGCGGCAATAGCTGGTAATCGGCAAGGATTTGCTCAAATGCGGCGCGCGTTTCGTCATCTATTTCCAGCGGATGGACTATGCCGAACAGGGCATCTTCCGGCAGCGCGATGGATTCATCCAGGCTGTCGCAGAATTCCCCTTCTGCGGCGACGCGAAAGGCGTTGAGCAGACGACGCGGTTCATTAGCGGCGTAAACTCCCCATATTAGTCGCCGGGTCAGATGGCAGGTAAATGGGTGGTCGACGAACAGCGTCTGGAACTCCGTACGCGTCCAGCGTCGCGCTAACCGCAGGGCGTTTTCCAGATGCGGAAGCAGGCGTTTTGCTACCTGAGTGGCGTCCTTTTTCAAACCTTTTAGCCGGGCCAGCGCTTCTGCGGCTTTCGCCTGTTCATCTTCGGCGCGCAGGCGCGGGATGCTCTTTTGCCGCGCTCCCTGCTGGTCATAAATCACCGGCAGCAGATTTTCATCAAAGCGTACGCTAAAGCTGCGGGTACCGAAGTCAAAGGTCAGCGCACTGGCGTCATCCAGCCCCAGCGTCGGGGTCAGCCGATCCTGGAGCTGCTCTTCGCTGAGATCGCGTGCTTCGGCGACCTCTTTAAGATACTGTTCCGCGCTGTCGCGCAGCGGGCGAGATTTTGCGCGCTGAGAAATGTGGTGCAGCTGTAAGAGCGACATATCGCTGCCGATGCGGGTAAGGAGATGCAGCCCGCTGGCGGCGCGAGCGGATTTCCCCTCCTGCGGCCAGGCGAGGATAAGCTGGGTTAAATCACGCACCGTGCCTTCGTCGCCAAAAATTCCCAGCGTCTGAAACGCCCAGCTCTCTTTGGTCGGCGCACCTGAATTCTGCCAGGCATTGAAGAGATCCCAGGCGAAAGCAGCCAGCGATTGAGGCTGGCAGGCGGCTTTGACGAGATCCAGCCCGCAGTAATGATGGCCGCCCTGGGCGAAGCGCAGCATCTCGCCGAGGATCTCCAGCGCGTCGTCGGTTAGCGGCTGGTCGTTGCTGATAAGCCGCGGCCTGCGCCAGAGCACGGGCTGCCAGAAGTCCGGCGCTTTCGGCGTCCGGGCCGGGTAGTTATCAAGCGGGTCCTGCAACAGCAACTGCTCCAGCGCTGGCCACAGCGCCGGTTCGTTCCAGCGCCGGGCGACCGTTTGCAGCAGATTGCCGTGGCCTTCCTGATGCAGAAGACGCAGGGCGTTAATGGCCGCCTCGCGGTTATCGCCTGGTTTATCGAACGCCAGCGGAATTAATGCGGCAGCGGCGTGATCCGGCCATTGCAGTAACCACTGGCGGGCGAGATGGCTCTGCGCCTGAAAGCGCCGCCAGAGGCGAGCAACCGGCAAGGCCAGCTCCGTCGCGCCGAGATGAATCAGCAGCGGAAAAATCTCTTTTGGCCGATGCTGGAGCGCCAGCAGCAGGCCGGGGAGGGCGTCGGTTCCGAGAATGCTCAGCGCATACTCGGCTCCGACGAATTTGAAGTTCTCTTCATTGATGCGCTGCCAGAGTGTTACCGCCTGCGTGCGGGGCAACTGCATCAGCAGATAAAGATTCCAGCAGTCGTTGGGCTTATAACCTTCTTCGAGATGGCCTCGCCAGGCCTGCAGCAGTACCTCGCTTTCGCCGCTGTGCAGTGCCCTGACGGCCGTTTTATACCACCTCTCCTTATTTCCGTATGCGCTATATCCGGACCACGAATGCCCTGACTGCCCGTTAAGCGTATATTGATGGAACAGATAATCCATATCCTCAAAGCCCAGTTCTCTTAATACAACTTCGCCTTTGCGGGTGAGGCGCTCGTGCAGCGGAAGATCGTTAAAAAAGCGGGCCGGTTTGCTGGCGGCCAGCGTTTCTCGCTCTCCCGGCAGCCAGTACTCCTGCGGCGCAACGGTCAGCGCAGGAAGTTCAAAACGCGGGCTGGCGGCTTTTTTCTTTTTGCCGCGCCACGGCGGCGATAGCAGGATTTCCGGCAGGCTGGCGCTATCGGTGGTGGGGAGAGGGGCTGAGGTCTGCTTCGCTGAGCGGAGCTGTAACAGAGCAGCGGCTTGTGGTGTTAGCCATGGCAGTATTTGCTCAACCAGTGATGGCTGAGCGGTGAGTAATACCTGCAATAGGGATTGCCAAATCGCCTCCAGCTTGGGCTGGCGGCACTCACGTTCTTGTAGATCCGGTTCATCGCCCCATTGATTTAGCCAGCCGAGGCTTCCTGCCACATTTTTTTGCACCAACAGTTCCGCCAGCGCGGCCAGCGTCGCCTGTGGAAAGTGTTTGGCATATTTGTTCACGCGCGCCATGTTGCGTTGATTTTTATCTGCGACGTGTAGCAGTAAGGTCACGGCCTGCGGATGGTTGATCTGCGCCAGCAGCCCGGCGCAATCGTCACCATGAGCATACGGTGCCAGGCGTGATACTGCTGTTAACCCCTGTTCGCGCAGCAGCGCAGCGCAGGCAGCATAACCATAATGGTTTTCGTACCAGGCATCGCTGGTTTCGTGGTTATTAAACACGTCCATCTTGCGGAGCTTTGCCAGCGTTCCGGGAATGACGGTTATCACCGTTTTCAGCCACTCTGCCGATGAAGAAGGCAGTGTCGCCATCTCAGTGGCTATATCTGCTCTTTCAGGCAGTAGTATCGCCATTAACGGACGGCGATCTGGCGGAATATCAGGAAGCGCGGCAATGAGCTTGTTGGCACAGCGCTGCCATAGATACTCTTCTGCCAACGAAAAATGCTTACGCAGGCGGATATCGAACTCATGGTAGGTACAGGATCGCCAGACATTTTGCCTGGCGAAGGGGGAAAAAGTGACGGTGTTTGTCGATCGCCAAATATTGGAAGTACTGTATTGAATACCTATCTTCTGCCGTTCAATAACTACCTCAGTGGCGTACTCCAGCCCCTCCTGTTGAACGATAGCATCTAAATTTTCGGTATGATGACTGTCACTGAGCTCTACTAGTACAGCCATTACACGGGCAGGCATTGCTGGTTTGGGCATATTAATATAACCGATCGCCTGCGCTATAGCCTGTTGCCACTGCTCATCACATTCGCCGTAATGAAATGTTGTCGGTTGCGTGTTCCCGAAGCGTTGCGGCAAATCATTCGCCAGCTGTTGAATACGTCCCTCTTCGACCTGCGGCACCGGTGCGCCCGGCCAGCGGCGGTGGCTTAACGGTTCTTTGCCCTTTTTAAAGGTCAGTTCCAGCTGCGCGTCGTCCGCCAGCCATGGCGGGGTTACTGTAGTGTGCATAAACGTTCCTTGTTTTATTCAAATAGCGCGTCGATGTCGTTAATCAGTTCGCTGATGGTGACTTTATCCAGCACTGAAAACGTTGCTGTTTGCGGGCTGTTGCCGCCCCAGCCGTACTGGTTCGCAGTTCCGGCATAGAGCCAGATTTTGCTTAATAGCTGCTCGGCGCTAAGTTCGTCAGGCAACATGCCGACGGCAAAACCTTCGTCGATCTCCATCACCAGCGCCCAGTCCCCTAGCGGCTTGAGCATCCAGCCGATCCACCCGCCATCCTGCGGGTCGCCGCGCAGCCAGCCTTTGTTGGCCAGCCCTATTACCCGGCCGCTCGGGCATTTTCGCCCGGCCCAGCGGGTCAGCTCGGAGGCCGCAAGCTCGGCGGGCGTCAGTGTGTAGCAGTTGCGGTCGAGCTGACGGAACGGCGGCAGCAGTTCGTAGTCGGCCAGAAGCTGGCCGAAGGCGGCGGCATCTTCCGGGGGCATTTCCAGCACATGCGGAAGGCCGATGCGGATTTTGCCGTCCGGGAGGGTGAAGAGGTCATCATCGGCGGTGCTGTAACTGTTATCTTCCGCCACGCGGAAGCAGGCCAGCAGGGTGTTTTCTTCACTGTAAACGCCCCACACCAGGCGACGGGTGAGGTGGCGCACCAGCGGGTGATTGACCAGAAACAGGCGGAAGTTCTCTGGCTCCCAGCGGCGGCGCTGGCACATGGCGGATTCCATTCGGGCGACCTGCTGGGCAGCAATCGTGCGGGCGTCTTTTTTGAGCGCTTTATAGCGATTAACGGCGTCTGCTGATAGAGCGCTATCATCACTCTTATTCGGTTTTGGCAGATCTTTCAGGCGACAGCCGTTCTCATCACGCACCCAGGGCTTGAGCGCTTCATCAAAACTGACGATAAAGCGGCGCGGACCGAAGTCGAGGAGTAATGTTCCTTCATCGTTCAACCCGAGATCGGGGGCGAGACGGTCCTCCAGTTCGGCGACGGTCAGCTCACGGCTCTCGGCGATATCAGCGATTTTTTCCCGCGCACGCTCCTGTAACGCCTTGAACTTCAGCTTCTGTGCGATGCCGTTAAGCTGCATCAGAGCAATATCCGTGCCGATGTTTGCGAGAATATCCAGGCCTGTAGTGGCGCGTTTATGCTGGGATTCGCCCGGCCAGATGCGGATAAGCGGCGTCAGCGCGCGTGCAGTATCGTCGTTACCCAGTATCCCCAGGGCGCTAAAGGCCCAGCCTTCTTTAGATGGCGAGCCAGCGGTTTGCCAGGCGCTGAACAGATCCCAGGCGAAGGCGGCGAGCGAGTCGGGCGTGCAGAGATCTTTTACCTGCTGCAAGCCGGGGTAAATCCCCTCTTCGGCAGGGAAACGCAGCATTTCGCCGAGTGATTTTAAGGCTGTGTCCGGAAGTGCCTGACCATTATCCCGCAGCAGCGGCCGCGCCCACAGCGCAGGCTGGTAAAATGCCGGGAGGGCCGGAATTTTGGTCGGATGGTTATCCAACGGATCGAGTGCAAGCAGAGCGCTCAAAGCTTCTGTCACTTCCGGCTGATTATAGCGTTGCGCGACCTGTTCAAGCAGCGGCTGGTGGCCGTTATCCACCAGTAGGCGCAGTGCCAGCCGGGCGCTATCCTGCGCTTCGCCCGCTTTACCGAGGGCTGCGGGCAGCAGGCCGGTTATGGCATGTTCCGGATAGGCCAGTAGCCACTCGCGCGCGCCTTCACGTACGGTTTTAAGTTTGTTAAAGGCGCGGGCGATCGTCGGGGTCAGTTCGCTGGCGGCAAACCAGATGGCAACCGGCAAGTTCTCCTGCGGATAGCGGGACAGGGCGTTAATAAAACCCGGCAGCCCGGCAAGACGCAGGTACGTCATCACATATTCCGCCCCGGTATGCGGTTCTTTGCTTAGCGCATTCCAGGCTTGAAGCGCCAGCTCGACGGGCAGGGCGGCGAGCATATAAAGATCCCATTCTTCCCGGAGATAAGACGCACGAGTGTTTTTATATTCCGCGATCAGCGCTGGATAATCCTGCCGCTGCCAGGCATCGATAGCGGCGTCGGAGGCGTGTTCATAGCGATTGTGGTTCTGACCCCAGTATCGGAAGCCTAAGCGCGACAGATACTCCTTTCCATCTTCTTTTTTGCCCAGCTCAATCTGGTGGGCATACCAGCTATGTTGTTCGAGAAGCTGCTTGCTTGCTTCTTCCGTCAGCATACAGACGGGTTCTAAAGCAAGCGGTGTTAAGCTCAGTTGGGGAATCGGTGATTTTTTCTTTTTTACCGTCCACGGCGGGGATACCAGCACCGGTGGCAGCATATCGTTGCTGGCGCAGTCGGTCTGCTGATGTAGTTGCTGCTGGCAGGCTTCCAGTAGCGCGACGGCCTGAGATGAGAGCCATGGCGAAATCTGTGCGACCAGCTCCGGCTGCGTGCTCAACTGTGTCATCAGCATAATGCGCCAGCGTTTCTCTTCTTTTTGCGCCAGCAGTTCGGCCAGGGCAGCAAGTGCGGCATGGGGGAAGCGGGCGCTGGCTTGAGTCATGCGTTCGTGGCAGCGTTTTCCTTGTTCGCTCACGCGGATAAGCTGCATCAGCGCCTGCGGGTGGTTAACGTAGCTTATGAGTTCACCGCACAAGTCATCGTGTACGTAAGGCGCAAAGCGGGAGATTCCGGCGACGCCCTGTTCGCGCATCACCGTCGCGTTCCAGACGCTGCCGTGATAGTAATCGTTAAACAGGTTTTGTGCCTGGTAAGTCTCCAGCGTTTTGACCACCTGCGGGTCGCAGGCAACCAGCTTCAGCCATTCCGCCGTTTTGATGTTTTTGTGCGCCAGCGCCCGGCGGGCGATGTCGTTAACGATATCCTGGCGTTCCGGTAGCAATAGCGCGACCAGCGGCTGCTGGCCGACGGGCATATCCGGCAATGCGGTGATAAGTTTGTCTACGCAGCGTTGCCAGAGGGATTCTTCAGCCTGGGCCAGATGCGCGCGCAAACGAATATCGAACATATCCGGCCCGCGAGGCAGGGTAGGCTCCGCATGAAACGTGACCACAACAGTTTGATAATTGTATTCAAATTCAATGTGTTGTAGGGCTATGAACACCTCAACGGCATATTCCAGTCCGTAGACGTAAACAATCTCGTCCATCAGCTCTGGCTCGTCGCTACTGCGCCAGCCGCGGCGCGTAGTTACGGCAACCTGCACCGCCAGCGCGGGGGGCGAAAGTTGACCATCGGCAAGAGCTTCACTGATGACCTGCTGCCAGTACGCGGAACAGTCAGCATAATTGAAGATAACGGTTCTCCCCGATTGCTTATGGATCTCTTTGCCGAGATCCATAAGTTTACTCTCTGCGGGTGCGGCAATGGGCTCGCCGGGGTAGAGACGTGAAGGGAGGGCTTCCTGAAGTAGTTCATCGGACAGCGGCAGTTCGGCATTATCAGCCAGCCATGGACAAGCAACGTCCGCTGGCGTTGGGGTGTTTTCTGGCTGCGGAGCGGCTGGCGGGGAAGCGGGTTCCACAGGCAGGCTGGCGGCGGCAGGCTGTACTGTCGCGGTATCCTGGATGTATCCTTTTCTGGTTTTCTCATTCACCAGTTTCAGTTCGGCTTTACTGGCCGCAGCGCTATCGGCAAAGGTTTTAACCTGGCTCTGGCCGTTAGTGCCCACCTTGCCCCAGCTCAGGTGCAGCTCGTTATCCTGCTGCTCAACTGCCCAAAACTTATGTGATTTTTCGTCCTGATAGATAAACGTTTTCATCGTTAATTCCTTTTAATCGAACAGTGATTCGATATCGTTAATGAGTTCGCTGGCGGCGATAGCGTCGAGAGTGGAGAAAGCAAAAGTCGCTTTTCCGAAGTAAATATCGCCCGCAGGAATGATTTTTACTATATCGAGCGGGATCAATTCGTCATATCCGGTTTCACCATACAGCAGCGAAAAAGGTTCCATTTCCAGCACAATGTCGCCGCTGGCAGCAGATTTGTACATGCCGCAGATGCTGCCGCCATCTTCTATTCGCTGCCAGCCTTTGCGCTCCAGCCCGACGATGCGGCCTGCCAGGCATTGTCGCCCGCTCCACCGATTCAGCTCCATGGCGTCGCATTCGCTTTCCGTCAGGCTGTAGTAGTTGCGATCGAGCTGGCGGAACGGCGGCAACAGCTCGTAGTCGGCAAACAGCTGGCCGAAGGCGGCGGCGTCTTCCGGGGTCATTTCCAGTACGTGCGGAATGCCGATTTGCCCTTGCGGCAGGCTGAATGGGTTATCTTGCGCATCGCTGTAACTGTTGTCTTCGGCGACGCGGAAACAGGCCAGCAGAATGTTTTTTTCGCTATAGACGCCCCACACCAGGCGGCGGGTGATATGACGCACCAGCGGGTGCTCGACGAGAAACAGGCGAAACTGCTCCGGCGTCCAGCGGCGGCGCAGGCACATGGCCGATTCGAGGCGCATGATTTGCTGAGCGGCGACGGTGCGGGCGTCCTTTTTCAACTGCTTGTAGCGGTTGACGGCTTCCGTAGCCAGCGTTGCGTCATCGCTTTTGTTGGGCTTCGGCAGGTCTTTCAGGCGGCTGCCGTTTTCATCGCGTACAAAAGGCTTGAGGGCTTCATCAAAGCTGACGGTAAAAAGGCGCGGGCCGAAGTCAAGGGTCAGGGAGCCGTTATCGTCCAGCCCCAGATCCGGGGCGAGGCGGTCTTCCAGCTCGGCGATGGTCAGTTCGCGCTGTTCGGCAATTTGCTTGATTTTATTCTGTGCATTCTCCTGTAGCGCCGCAAATTTGATTTTTTTCGCAATGCCGTTTAGCAACATCAAAGCGATGTCGCTGCCTATTTCCGCCAGAATATCCAGCCCAAGCGCTGCGCGTTGATGTTGTGACTCTCCAGGCCAGGCACGGATGAGTGGCGTCAGCGCTCGCGCGGTATCGTCATTACCGAAAAAGGCTAATGTCGTGAAGCCCCAGTTCGCTTTTGAAGGGCCTCCGGCTTCAATCCAGGCGTTAAAAAGATCCCAGGCAAAGTTAGCCAGAGATGTTGGAGTACAGATGCTTTTTACGGTATTCAGTCCGGCGTAAAGTTTCACTTCGCGTGGGAAATTCAGCATATCGCCGAGGTAACGCATGGCGTCATCCGGCAACGGCAGACCCGAGCTTTTGAGCTGTGGTCTGCGCCACAGTGCAAATTGATAAAAGTCAGGCAAAGGCTGAATTTTCGCCGGGAAATCATGAAAGTCTCCTACGTCGAGAAAGGCTCCCAGTGCAGCGATAATCTCCGGTTGTTGATAGCGCTGTGCTATTTGGGTTATCAGAGAACGGTGATTATTATCGGCCAGTAATCGCAAAGCTTGTTGAGCATCGTCCCTGTCTTTGCACGCTTTTCCTAGCGCTGCGGGCAATAACCCGGCAATGGCATGTTCGGGATACTCAAGTAACCAGCTGCGGGCGTCTTCGCGTAGCGTTTTTTTACGGCTGAAGTTTTGTGCCATCGGTAGTGCCAAATCGGTTGTGCCGCAATAGGGGGTAAACGGCCACAGCGACTGGCGATCGTGTTTAAGATAACGGACAAATATCGGCAGGGCATCGATGCCAAAAATGGGTAAGATCCCCTCTTCGCCTTTGTGGGGTTCATCAGCTAGAGCATCCAGCAGAGCTAATGCTTGCTCACGCGGCATCCAGGTCAGCAGATGTAGCTTCCAATGCGAATACCGCTTACCCGTATACTGATGGAACTCATTTATCAAGGTGGTGTAGTCAGCGCATTGCAGGGCTGTGATAGCATTTTGCGGAATGGGGACTTTTTGCGATGTGCCAGGGTTTACCTGCTGCCACTTTTCAAACCCCAGACGCCACAGAAAGTTTTGTTCCGGGTTGAATGGCTCCGTCACTTTTTCCCAATGATAGCTTTCAAATGGCGGCAGGTCCGCGTAATTGAATTGACAGTGGTAATCACTGTAATCGTAGCCAGTTAGCTCTTCCGTTATTGCCGGCGTCAAGTTTAGCGTAGAAGCGACGGGGAGTACCGATAGCTTGAATACTGGTGATGCGCTTTTTTGATTTTGCTTTAGCCACGGCGGGGATACCAGTATTTCTGGTAGGGTCTCCGGGCTGGCATATTCTGCTGATGAGTCGCTATGTGGCCGCGTCGCAGCTAGCGTTTCTGCGGCGTGTGCATCAATCCATGGCAGAACTTGCTCTACCCGAGCTGGTTCAGCGCTGATGAGTACCGTTAGCGCTTTGCGCCAGCTCGGATCTTCATAGCTCGTCAGCAGCGATGCATAAGCGGCAATGGCTGCATGAGGATATTTTTGACTGGCCTTACTTAAATATCCCAGACGCTTATTTTTGTTGCCGGCACCAAGAATTAATATCTTAAGCGCATCCGGATGGTTCGTTTTAGCTAACCACTTAGTGAAATAGTCAGTAGCTTCAAGCTCAGGTAATTGGGTGCTTGCTTCCTTTTCGTCCAAATCGTTAACGAGTTGACTTACCCCGATCATGCCATGGTTGGCTATCAATGTGGCAACATAGGGGAGAAAGTGAGAGTAAAGCGGAGGCAACGGGTATTTTTCTAGCGTCGTCAGTGCAGAAGGGGCATCGACGACCATTTTCAACCACGCCATTGCCGGGATCTCTTCTGCGGCGAAACGCAATACTATCTCGTTGGCGATATCCGGGCGCTCTGGCAACATCAATGCGGCAAACGGCTGCATAGAGGGGGAAAGCCCAGGAATAGCCGCGATCAGCTTTTGGACGCAGCGCTGCCACTCTTCCTCAGGTGCTAATGAAAGATGATGACACAAGCGCGGGTGCCAGTCGGGCAGATATTCTATTTCGTTAACAGGAAAGTCGCTACCTACGACAGTTTTCTCAAGGTCATCATCGTACTCGCATGTCACTTGCAGGGTATGACAGGCGATCTCAACCGTGGTTTCAAGTCCGTATTGCGTCACAAAGAGGTCGATTAAATCATCAGAATAATAGCCCATTTGCCCGAGAAGAGCCGCTTCAGAAAACAGGCTTCCTGTGGATTGGTTATGTTTAATCCGTTGGTGTAGCTCAACGTAAGCCTGTTCCCAGACAGGTGATGTAAAATGGTAGTCGGATGGCCTGAATGTGGCTTTATCATTCCTGGTAATGCTTTGCCAAATTTGATTGCCATCCGGTGTGGTATTAAACGGTCTGGAGCGGTTACGGTGATGGAAAGCAAACCAGCCGATCTCCTCCGTTAGCGGTATAAGGGCATCATCAGCGAGCCAGGGTCGGTCATTAGATTGGCTGGCGGCTGCCTGGGATGGGTGTTTTTCCGCCGCGGTATTTTCTGCGTAGCCTTTTCTTGTTTTCTCACCAATCAGTTTCTGTTTGGCTTTTGCGGCAGTGGCGCTATCGGCAAAGGTTTTAATCTGGCTCTGACCGCTGGTGCCGACCTTGCCCCAGCTCAGATGCAGCTCGTTACCTTGCTGCTCCACCGCCCAGAATTTATGTGATTTTTCGTCCTGATAAATAAAAGATCTCATTTTCTTCCCTGTGTTTTTATCCAGTTTGGATTTGATGCTAGCAGTTATTACTAAGAACACAGAGGGGGAGGACGACAAGAATGCGATTTTCAGAATTTATAAAAAAAAGCGCTGCCGGAGCAGCGCGTTATGCGAGGATTACTTGACCTGCTGGCCTGGCTGAGCGCCGCTGTCCGGGCTTAACAGGAAGATATCTTTCCCGCCTGGGCCTGCGGCCATCACCATGCCTTCCGAGATGCCGAAGCGCATTTTGCGCGGTGCCAGGTTGGCGACCATCACCGTCAGGCGACCAATCAGCGCCTGCGGATCCGGGTAGGCGGAGCGGATACCGGAGAAGACGTTACGTTTCTCGCCACCAAGATCCAGCGTCAGGCGCAGCAGCTTATCGGAACCGTCAACGAACTCGGCGTTTTCAATCAGCGCGATACGCATATCCACTTTGGCAAAATCGTCAAAGGTGATGGTTTCCTGAATCGGATCATCCGCCAGAGGACCGGTAACCGGCGCAGACAGCGCTTTCACTTCCTCTTTCGACGCTTCAACCAGCGCTTCAACCTGTTTCATTTCGATACGGTTGTACAGCGCTTTAAAGGTATTGACCTTATGGCCGAGCAGCGGCTGCTGGATAGCATCCCAGCTCAGTTCGCTGTTGAGGAACGCTTCGGCGCGTGCGGCAAGCTGCGGCAGGACCGGTTTGAGCCAGGTCATCAGCACGCGGAACATATTCAGACCCATGGTGCAGATGGCCTGCAGGTCAGCATCGCGGCCTTCCTGTTTGGCGACCACCCACGGAGCTTGTTCGTCAACGTAGCGGTTAGCGACGTCTGCCAGCGCCATAATTTCGCGGATAGCCTTACCGAACTCGCGACTGTCCCATGCCTCACCAATGCTGGCAGCCGCATCGGTAAAGGTTTTGTACAGCGCCGGATCGGCCAACTCAGCAGAGAGCACGCCGTCGAAACGCTTATTGATAAAACCGGCGTTACGCGAAGCGAGGTTAACGACTTTGTTGACGATGTCAGCATTGACGCGCTGCACGAAATCTTCCAGGTTCAGGTCGATATCATCAATGCGCGAAGAGAGCTTGGCAGTGTAGTAGTAGCGCAGGCTGTCGGCGTCAAAATGATTCAGCCAGGTGCTGGCTTTAATAAAGGTGCCGCGCGACTTGGACATCTTCGCGCCGTTCACCGTTACGTAGCCGTGTACGAACAGGTTGGTCGGCTTGCGGAAGCTGCTGCCTTCCAGCATCGCCGGCCAGAACAGGCTGTGGAAGTAGACGATATCTTTGCCGATAAAGTGATACAGCTCGGCGGTGGAGTCTTTCTTCCAGTATTCGTCGAAGCTTACGGTGTCGCCGCGCTTGTCGCACAGGTTCTTGAAGGAGCCCATGTAGCCAATTGGCGCATCCAGCCAGACGTAAAAATATTTGCCCGGCGCGTTGGGGATTTCGAAGCCGAAGTAAGGTGCATCGCGGGAAATGTCCCACTGCTGCAGGCCGGACTCGAACCACTCCTGCATCTTGTTAGCGACCTGTTCCTGCAACGCGCCGCTGCGGGTCCACGCCTGGAGCATTTCGCTGAACGACGGCAGGTCGAAGAAGAAGTGCTCGGACTCACGCATCACCGGCGTCGCGCCGGAAACCACGGATTTCGGCTCGATAAGCTCGGTTGGGCTGTAGGTCGCGCCGCACACTTCGCAGTTATCGCCGTACTGATCCGGTGATTTACACTTCGGACAGGTGCCTTTCACAAAACGGTCCGGCAGGAACATGCCTTTTTCCGGATCGTAAAGCTGAGAAATAGTGCGGTTTTTGATAAAACCGTTCTCTTTCAGGCGGCCATAGATAAGCTCCGACAGCTCGCGGTTTTCGTCGCTATGCGTGGAATGATAGTTATCGTAGCTGATGTCGAAGCCAGCAAAATCGGTCTGATGCTCCTGACTCATTTCGCCAATCATCTGTTCCGGGGTAATACCAAGCTGCTGCGCTTTCAGCATGATCGGCGTACCGTGGGCGTCGTCGGCGCAGATGAAGTTGACCTCGTGGCCGCGCATTCGCTGGTAACGGACCCAGACATCAGCCTGGATGTGCTCCAGCATGTGGCCGAGGTGGATTGAGCCGTTTGCGTACGGCAGCGCGCACGTTACCAGAATTTTCTTCGCGACTTGAGTCATAGTGGGCATTACATCTTCTATTGTAAAAAGGGTTTTTGATGTTACCGCAAAGGCAATAATTTGGTAAGCCCAAAGCTTATTGTGGGGGAATTATTCCCTTTAAGGTAAACTTAACGGATAAGATTCAACCCACAATAACAAAGGAGTCGGGATGAGTTCGCAATCCCAGGCCAAATCCCCCGAGCGTCTGCGTGCGATGGTCGCCGGGACCCTGGCTAATTTCCAGCACCCAACCCTGAAACATAACCTCACCACGCTGAAGGCGCTGCATCACGTCGCCTGGCTGGATGACACCGTACACATCGAAATTCAGATGCCGTTTGTCTGGCATAGCGCGTTTGAGGTGCTCAAGGAGCAGTGCAGCGCCGAGCTGCTGCGCATTACCGGCGCAAAAGCCATTGACTGGAAGCTGACGCACAGCATCGCCACGCTTCAGCGGGTAAAAAATCAGCCCGGCATTAACGGCGTAAAAAACATTATCGCTATCAGCTCCGGTAAAGGCGGGGTGGGGAAATCGTCTACGGCGGTCAACCTGGCGCTGGCGCTGGCGGCGGAAGGAGCGAAAGTCGGCATTCTCGATGCCGATATTTACGGCCCGTCGATTCCGACCATGCTCGGCGCGGAAGACCAGCGTCCCACTTCGCCGGACGGCACTCATATGGCGCCGATTATGAAATTCGGTCTTGCCACCAACTCTATCGGCTATCTGGTGACCGACGATAACGCCATGGTGTGGCGCGGCCCAATGGCCAGCAAAGCGCTGATGCAGATGCTGCAGGAAACCCTGTGGCCGGATCTCGATTATCTGGTACTGGATATGCCGCCAGGCACCGGCGACATTCAGCTGACGCTGGCGCAGAATATTCCGGTAACCGGGGCGGTAGTGGTGACCACACCGCAGGATATTGCGCTGATCGACGCTAAAAAAGGCATCGTGATGTTTGAAAAAGTCGAAGTGCCGGTGCTGGGTATTGTGGAAAACATGAGCATGCATATTTGCAGCAACTGCGGGCACCATGAACCTATCTTCGGTACCGGTGGCGCGCAAAAGCTGGCGGATAAATACCACACCCAGCTACTGGGCCAGCTGCCGCTGCATATCACCTTGCGTGAAGACCTTGATAAAGGGACTCCGACGGTGGTTGCGCGTCCGGAGAGCGAGTTTACCGAGACTTACCGCCAGCTGGCGGACCGCGTTGCGGCTCAGCTCTACTGGCAGGGGGAAGTTATCCCCGGCGAGATAGCCTTCCGCGCGGTGTAATGTCCTCACAGTCCTTAGCCGTGCGGCGTTCTGCGTAGCACGGTTTTTTTATTTTCTGATAACGGTGTTTCAGCTAATAATTTAATCACCACATCAATATCATTATCGTTAAATATTACATATTTTTATTCACATTAAGCGATATTGAGATTTATCAATAAAACATATTTTTAACATTGTTTTCTTGCCGTGGTTATGAGAGCTTTATTAATATAGAAGTAGAATATTTTATTATTCGCCACTACGAGCTTTATTTTTTGAAAGTTTATCTTTTTTATTTGGCGAGGTGTGGACAGTAACAGCAATGCGTAAATAAAAACGATGGAAGGGAAATGTAGCCGTAATAAATTTCCGGAGTACGAGATGAATAATATTGCTCTAATCGTTAAGTTACGAGAACTGCTGGTGATTTTTATGCACACACGCTCGCTACCTGAAAAGGCTGCGGACGCGCTGCGCTATTGCCAGGAAAACATTCCCCTAACTGAGGTTCCGATTGGCGCTTATGGTGAATATTGCGAGATTTATGAGCAAATTAATTTTTTATCAGATGAACAGAATCATATGGCGCCGGATGATTTACTGCGCAGCGGTGGCGATTTGATATTAAGTATTCTGATGTTGTATGAACAGATCGTTTCATACATTGCCGTCGAGGAATTTATGCAAAAGCAAAACCGTTTTAACGAATAGCGCTTTAACAAGCAGAAAGCAAAACGCCAGCGAACTGAGCAGTACGCTGGCGTTCATGGCTTAACGATGATAGAAAATTTCACCGTCGTAGATTTTTAGAATTTTCCCTTCAGTATCGGTAATCAACGCGTAGCTTCCCCCCATATAGGTCCAGCGTGTACCGGCATCCGGTGCGGGCAGGTTACGAAGCTGCCACTGTTTAATGTTGTACTCTGGCGTGAGATAGAGCGGCGGTACGGTATCGCCGATGTGGAACTGTTTGAAATCTGCGGTGACCCCATCCAGTTCATATTTTTGCAGACTGCCCGCGTCAGCCGCCCATACGGCGCTGGTACTGGCCAAGAGTACGCCCAGAAGCATCATTTTCGTTTTACGCATAATTTCCTCATTAATATCCTGGACACGAAATCGCAGCCTCGTATGATTCCTGATGCATCAACTAAATGGCAAGTGTTGGTTTGGTTTAAAGTGTAAGCAAACAGTGATGCAGCGATGCTTTTTTACCGCGTCGCGCCTGTTTTAAGAATAATCCGGGTTCGGGAGTCCCTATGTTCAGGCTGGAAGATCTGACCCTATTTGTCCGCGCGGCGGCGTTAGGCAGTTTTAGCGAGGCGGCACGCGAAGCGGGGCAGCAGCCTGCGCAGGTGAGTGCGGCGATCAAGCGTCTGGAAACAACGCTGAATATTCGTCTTTTTGCCCGTTCGACCCGCAGTCTGCGTCTGACGCCGGAAGGGGAGACCTGGTTGCCCTATGCCACTCAGATGCTCGATACGTTGCATGCAGGACTGCAAAAAATTCAGGCGCCTGACGACGAAATTCGCGGCACGCTACAAATCGCCGTGCCATCCGACCTCGGGCGCAATCTGCTGCTCAATGTGTTTCGCGCTTTTCGCGATCGTCACCCGGCGCTGCGCCTGCGGATTCTGTTTTCCGATCATCGGACCGATGTGTTTAAAGATCCGGTGGACGTCGCGTTTCGCTACGGCGATAACGATGATGCTTCGTTTATTTCCCTGCCCGTCGCGTGGGAGAACCGCCGGGTGCTGGTGGCTTCGCCCGGCTGGATAGCTGAGCACGGCGAACCGCAAACGCTGGAAGATTTAGCCCAGCATAATGCGCTTACCTACGTGCTGCGCGGCAGGCCGTTCGACCGCTGGCCGTTGAGTCTGGACGGGAAAGTACATCACGTGCAGGTTTCCGGCACGATTGTGAGCGATGACGCGGAGGTGATTCGCCGCCTGGCCGTGGCTGGAGAGGGAATTGCGTTTAAATCGGCGCTGGACGTTGGCGACGATCTCCGCGAAGGACGGCTACAGGTGCTGTTGCCACAGTATCAGGGAGATGTGGTGCCGTTGAATATGATTTGCCCGCACCGCAAACAGCTCTCTGCTGCGGTGAGGCTGTTATATGATGCGGTAAAAGCGGAGTGCGAGAAAGTATAGGCTTTAACGCTGGTGTCATTCCCGGCGGCGCTTCGCTGACCGGGCTACGGATCCACCACTGTCTGCGGACCGCTAGCCCGGACAGGCGCGTCAAGCGCCGCCTCCGGGGCAATTATTGGCACGAACCTTAATGCTTCACCAGCGTAGCAAAGTAGTACACCAGCGGAATCGCGAGGATCCACAGACCTACCGGGATCTCCCGCCACTTACCGGCGATGGTTTTAATCACCACATAGAACAGCAGCCCACCGGCAATCCCGGTACCAAAGCTATTTGCGATCAGGGTGATCATCACCATCATCAGCACCGGCAGCCCGTCGGTGAAATTCGCCAGATCCACTTTACGCAGGCCGCTGAACATATTCAGGCCGATCAGGATCAGCGCCGGGGCGGTCGCTTCTTTAGGGATCATCAGCGCCACCGGCGTAAACAGCAGCATCAGCAGGAACATTACCGCCGCCGACAGCGCGGTTAACCCGGTTTTGCCGCCAGCTTCCGCTGCCGCCGAAGATTCAATCAGCGCGGTCGCCGCTGGAATGCCCAGCCAGGGGCCAACGGCTGCGGCAATCGAATCGACCATAAACGGGCGATTGATATGCGGCATGTTGCCTTCTTCATCCAGCAGACCCGCTTCGCCGCCCACCGCCAGCGTGGTACCCATCGTGGAAAAGAACTCTGAAGCGAAAAAGACAAACAGGAACGGCAGGAAGGCGATATTCAACGCCCCTAGCATATCAATTTGTCCCAGCACCGGCGTCAGCGAATGCGGCATATCGATAAAGCTGCCCGGTAGTTTAGTCACGCCCATGGGGATGCCAATCAGCGTCGCGACCAGAATGGCCCATAAAATTGAACCGGGGATCCGCCGCGCCTGCAGAGCGATGGCCAGAAACAGCCCGCAGAGCGCCACCAACGCCCCTGGTGAGAGAAAATCACCGAGCATCAGGGCATTGGTTTTGGCGTTGGCCAGCACCAGCCCGGCGTTGCGGAAGCCGAGTACCGCGACGAAAAGGCCGATCGAGGCGGTTAATCCGAGCTTAATGGACTGCGGCACCGAGCGGGTCACCACTTCTCGCAGGCCGAATTTAGTCAGCAGGAAAAACAGGATCCCCGACCAGCAGGCGATACCGAGCCCCACCTGCCAGCCGATGCCCTCACTGCCAGCCAGGGTCACGCCGACCAGCACCGAGCCGCCGATGCCCGGTCCGACAATAAAGGGCAGGTTGGCGTAAAACGCCATCAGCAGCGTGCCGCCGACGAACACCAGAATCGTACCGGTGGTTGCTGCGCCTTTATCCATCCCGCCAACCGCCAGCAGGCCGGGGATAACCACCAGCAGATAGGCGGCGGCGAGAAAGCCGGTAATGCCCGCGAGGCATTCAGTGCGTAGCGTACTGCCGCGGGAATACAAGGCAAAACGGCGCTCCAGCCAGCTTCCTTGCGCGGATGAATGAAGGGTGTTGTCGGCCATGCTCAGGCTCCCTGATGTTTATTGTTGTGATGTGTGTGTTCCGGGGTTTCCCGGCAGTCTATCAGCGGCTCGACTATCTGGCGGGTGCTGCCGTCGGTCAAACCTAAATCTGTCAAATGCGGACCGGCGTTACAGGCGAGGCAGGTGCCTTCGATAGCCTTAAACACGCGGTAAGGTGGCTCCCAGTCGGCAACTTTGCTGCTTAAATCACGCAGCTCACGGAACTGTTGGGCCAGCTCCGGGGCCGGTAAGTCCGAGAGCATACCGGCAATCGGCATCGCCACGTGGGCAAGGATCTGACCCTGCTGCGACAGCGCCATGCCGCCGCCGGATGCAATCAGTTGGTTTGCCGCCAGCGCCATATCGTCAGCATCGCGACCCAGCACCACCAGGTTATGCGAGTCGTGGGAGTAGCTGGTGGCGATTGCGCCGCGTAGTTCTCCCCAGCCTTCTAACAGCGCAATCTGCGGTGTTGCCTCGTGGCGACCGTGGCGATGCTTGACCCAAATCAGGCTGAACCCATCCGGAATGCGCACTTTGCCGTCGCGAACCTGCACTTCAACTTCGCCCCACTGGGTAAAGCGCGCGCCGCAAATATGCCGCAGGCGGGCGATGCCGTGGCGAATCGCCTCGACGCGGAGGATAAAATCGTCAGGACTTAGCGGTGAGATTTGCAGCGTGTCGCGCGGTGGAGTGACGCCTGCCGCCGCTGAAACAGGCTGGAGCAGAGTCCCTTCGCGGGCAATCAGCTTCCCGGCGACGTAGACTTCCTGCGCTTTGAGTTGTTCTAATGAATCGAAGGCTACCAGATCGGCACGACGTCCGGCGGCAATCAGTCCAAGATCGCTACGCTGTAAGCGGATTGCCGCGTTTAAGGTGGCGAAGCGCAATACGTCGGTCGCCGCCAGACCATGCTCAATCAGCAGGTTGAGCAGGGCAATGATGCCACCTTTTTCCAGCAGCATATCCGGCGGAACATCATCGGTGCAGACGGTGATCTGCGAGGAGAGATGCGGTAGCGTTTTCAGTGCATTGACGATGCCCGGCAGCAAATAAGGGTGCGAACCACGAATTTCGATGGTCAGTCCTGCACGCAGTTTTTCCAGCGCATCTTCTGCCGAGGTTAGTTCGTGATCGGAGGTGACCCCGGCGGCGAGATAGGCCTGTAGATCCGCACCGCTCAGACCGCGCGCGTGGCCTTCAATCAGCTTACCGCTATCCAGACCGGCCTGGACAATCTCCTGCATCCGCTCGCTGCCGTGCAGCACGCCGTGCATATCCATGACTTCGGCGACGCCGCGGACTTCCGGCCACGCCAGCATGGTTGCCATCTCCGCGCCGGCGAAATCCGCGCCGGACATCTCCAGCCCTGGCGTGGACGGCACGCTGGAGGGGGCGGCGACCATCACCTGCAGCGGCAGAGAGCGGCTGGCGGCGACGGCATAGCGCACGCCTTCTACGCCAAGCACGTTGGCCAGCTCGTGCGGATCCCAGAACACCGCCGTGGTGCCTTGGGCAAGGACGATTTCGGCGTAGCGTTCTGGCGGCAGATGGGAGCTTTCCAGATGGACGTGAGTATCCATGAGTCCCGGCGATAAAAAGTATCCTGCCAGAGAGCGATGTTCTTGAGCGTCGGAGCGGCTGCCGCGTGGATGCACGCTGGCGATCGTGTCACCGACGATGCCGACATCGGCCTCGCGGATCTCGCCGGTCGCCATATCGACGATCTGCGCGTCGGTTAATAATAAATCGAACGGGGATTCGCCGCGTGCGGCCTGGACGGCGCGACGGCGGGTTTCAGCACTGCTGGACATAACAACTCCGGCACAAGGATAATGGGGATACTCTAGGGGCAGAGCAAACGTTTGCCCAGATGAATAAATTTATTGCCCGATAACCTCGGCTTATTCTGCGTAATGACCGTTAGTGAAGACGAAGAACATTATGACTGAACCCTGGCAGCGTCTGCCCGCGCTCTCTCTTAAGCAGATCCAGTATTTTGTGACCCTGGCTCAGCTACGCCATTTCACCGACACCGCTAACCGGCTGGCTATCAGCCAACCGGCGCTAAGCAGCGCGCTGCGGCAAATCGAGGCAGTACTGGGCGGTAAGCTGGTTAACCGCACGGCGTCGTCAGTGACGTTGACCGAGTTGGGGTCCGCAATTTTGCCCCATGCCCGGCGGGTGCTGAGCGTGGCGCAACTGGCGTTTCAGGATATGCAGCAGATTGTCGAGGCCGGCGGCGATGGCACGGTGCGCATAGGCCTGGTGCCGTCGGTGAGCTCGCTGCTGTTTCCTCTTCTGCCGCAGACGCTGGCGCAGGCTTTTCCGCGCCTGAGGGTGGAATTTCACGATCAGACTAACGATGCCCTGTTTTGTGAGCTTCAGTCAGGGAAAATAGATTTCGCCGTCGGTGCAATTGATCGCTCTTTGCCGCCGGAACTGCTGGTTTATCCTCTGCGCGAAGATCCGTTCGTTGCCGTGCTGCATTGTGACGATCCTCTGGCCGGGCAGCCGCACGTGCCGTGGAAGCTGTTGGCCGGGCGAGATATTGCGGTGTTCTCAAAGGGCAATATTCAGCGTCTGGTCGGCGCGCTGGCAGAGAGCCATCGCCTGACGCTGAATACACGCTATCAGGTTGATTATATTGAAACCCTTTATGGTCTGGTGCGTTCCCGGCTGGCGGTGGCGATTCTGCCTGAGCTTTATACTACTCACCTTCAGGATCCTGCTTTGAAGATTGCCCAGCTTCAGCAGCCTGCTTTAACGCGTACCGTCGCGCTGATGCGCGGGCCTCAGCCTCTGCCGCCGCTAATTGAAGAGTGCTTCTCTTTATTGCTAAGTTCACTGCGGGAAGTGAGTCTGTAGGGGACCATTGCTTTCATAGTTTGTTTTGGTGAATTGAGATAGAGTTAACGGAATGCTTTATCGTGCCTTTTAAAATCAAAGAGTTATCGCTCTTTAATAAAATCAATTTGTTGCAAAAATGTCGGTAGATTGTTTTATGCGAAAAAAATCATTATAAAACAAAAAGGTATGTTTAGTATGTTCCCCGCACCAGCGGGGGTAAACCGCTGTGCTCTGAGGCGACGACAGTCCGCTTTGAATGTTCCCCGCACCAGCGGGGGTAAACCGGCTGGCTGGACGTGGGGTCAGTTAACGACGGTATGTTCCCCGCGCCAGCGGGGATAAACCGGACTTTGTTTGGCGCGGTGAGGAAATCAGCAGATGTTCCCCGCGTCAGCGGGGATGAATCGCCATAACTGTGGGGATGGCTTGCGGGAAAAGCACGTTCCTCGCGTGAGTGGGGATGAACCGATCAATAGAGGTTGCGGCTGTCAATTTTCATGACGTTCCCCACGGGAGTGGGGATGAACAGCATGTAGCATTACAGGCTTTACGCATCATGGCGCTATTGTGGGTCGATTAAATTCACCAGCTTTGTCACAACTTCGCAAATCAGCGCTTCATCTGCGGCAGCATAGAACTTAGCGTCACGCGCAATCAGGTCCACGGCTTTTAGCTGGTGACAGAGAACGACGCCGCGCAGGTTACCGTTATCAGTATCGTGTGGTAACACGTTGACTGTCACTCCCTCAGAGCGCGCAGCGTTCGCGCTGGTCGAGATAGGGCAACACATTGCGACTTTCAGCGCCCTGTTTAGCGCCTGGTCAGTAACAACGATACAGTAATGAGGGCCGCTCAGCTCGTGACCGGCGACTGGGTCCGGGTTAAAGTGCCAGATTTCTCCGCGGTGTGGCGTCCTTGCCTTTACCATGCCTCATTCCCCTGTTTCCCATTTGCCCAGCTGTCGACCGCGTTGTTCAGCTCGGCGATCTCCTTCTCGTCAATCTGCCCTAGCAACTGAGTGACAGTGAGCCTTCCGCGTGGATTGTGCTTAGTGGCAGTGAGGCTGACACCATCGCCTTTTTTCTCAACCGTCAGTTCTGCGCCAACGGTCCAGCCGAGCCCAGCAGCCAGATCGCGTGGGATGGTGACTATCATGGCCCCGCCCTGTTGTCTCAGTTTTACAGTCTGCATTGTGCTTCCTCTTGGTGCTACTTTGTTCTACTTAATATAGCACAAAGTAGCACTAAAAATACCTTTGCTCGTATCCCGGTATACATCAAAAAAACGATTAATAAAATCGAAGATATAACGTAGGTCGAGGACTAATGAACAATCAGAGGAGCTACATGGCAAGCCATAGAGGCAGTGAAGAAATGTTCCTCTCGCCAGCAGGGATGAATAGGCGCTGGAGATTAACTCGTATGATGAAAAACATGTTTTGGCTATTTTACTGGCATTTCTGCCGGGGGCTGGTGCCTTACCCAGCCTGTAAAATCCAAAATATCATAATGTTATGCATTTCTAGTCGGCCCGTGCAAGCGAAGCGCCTCGTCTGCGGGATAGGCGGAATCAGCACGCTTGGGAATGTACTCTACGATTACGATATCCGGCGATACGCAAATCGAACAATAGGCAAGTTAAGACCCCGCGACCGACTGCCGCGGGGTGACTTATTTACGGCGTCACAATATTGAACCAGAACTCAAATTTATCCATATAACCCAGCATTTCGTCCAGCTTGGCGCCGTTTCCGGTCACTTTCACTTCACCCTTATCCTGCGCCTGCTTAAGCGTTTCCTCTTTCAGGATGATTTTGTTCAGCGTGGTGCGATCCAGCGCAATGGTGGCATCGGCGTCTTTCGCTTCGGCATCGGCGGTGTGGTTCAGTACGCCGTTTTCCAGCTCCAGCTTATATTTGCCGCCATCGTTACCGAGATCGATATTAAACACCGATTTAGCCGTACCAGCTTTTTCGCCGTTGATATGTACCGCCAGATAGTCGAAGAACATCTCAGGCGTCATTGCCCGCACGGTATCCGGGCTGGCGGTGTTCGGCGTCGGGCCTTTCACCACGCCGTTACGCAGCTCCTGCGCGCCGGTCAGGTAGAAGTTACGCCACGGCCCTGATTCTGCCTGATAGCCCAGTTGTTCCAGAGCATCGGCCTCCAGATTACGAGCATCAATATTGCCTGGGTCGGCGAAGACGATTTTGCTCACGACCTGCGCCACCCAGCGGTAGTTGCCCTGGTCGTAGTCCTCTTTGGCTTTCTTCATAATCGCGTCGGCACCGCCCATATAATCAACGAATTTCTTCGCCGCTTCTTCCGGCGGCAGTTCATCCAGCGTTGCCGGGTTGCCGTCGAACCAGCCGAGATAGAGTACGTAGGTTGCCTTCACATCATGGCTGACGGAACCGTAATAGCCGCGGTTGGCCCAGGTATTCGCCAGGCTGTCCGGGAGTTTGAATTTGGCGGCGATCTCATCGCGGGTCAAACCTTCGTTGGCCATACGCAGGGTCTGGTCGTTAATGTAACGATACAGGTCGCGCTGGCTTTTCAGCAGGTTAACAACGTTCTCATTGCCCCAGGTTGGCCAGTGGTGTTGCGCCATGATGATTTCGGCTTTGTCGCCCCAACGTACGATGGCGGCGTTGATATATTTCGACCATGGTAGCGGCTCACGAATTTTTGCCCCGCGCAGCGAGTAGGTGTTATGCAGTGTGTGGGTGACATCTTCTGCGGATTCGATCAGTTTCTTCTCTTCGATATATCACAGCATTTCCGATGGCGCTTCCGAGCCCGGCGCCAGCATAAAATCGTAGGTCAGGCCGTCGATAGTCTCTTTCTGGCCATCTTTCTCGATGATGTTGGTTGGGGCAATCAGGGTGACGGTACCGGCAGAGGTCGTCGTACCTAGCCCCGCGCCAACCTGACCGGTTGCATCTGGTTTGAGCAGGTTGCCGTACATATAGCTGGCGCGACGGCTCATCACGTTACCGGCCATGATGTTTTCCGCAACGGCGGCTTCCATAAAACCGGAAGGCGCGTAGATTTTGACCTTGCCGGATTTCACATCGGCTTCATCGACTACGCCGCGCACGCCGCCGTAATGGTCAACGTGGCTGTGGGTGTAGATCACCGCTACCACCGGCTTATTGCCGCGATTTTTGTAATACAGATCCATACCGACTTTGGCGGTTTCCGCCGACACCAGCGGGTCCACAACGGTAATGCCTTCTTTACCTTCGATAATGGTCATATTGGAGAGATCGAGGTTGCGAATCTGATACACACCTTCGGTCACTTCAAACAGGCCGCTGATATTAATCAGCTGAGACTGACGCCAGAGGCTGGGGTTGACGGTATCCGGCGCTTTTTCACCCTCTTTAATAAAGTCATACTGCTGCGGGTTCCAGATAACATTGCCTTGTTCGCCTTTAATTATCTCGCTGGGCAGTGCGGCGATAAAGCCTTTGTGCGCGTTGGTAAAGTCGGTGTTATCGGAGAAGGGAAGTTGTTTGTACAGCGCGTCGTTCGCTTGTTTGGTTGCCGCTGTCGCTTCTTTAGGGGAGGTCTCCGCCCAGCTTGTCAGGGGGAGGGTAGTGAATATTCCAGCCAGGGCCAATCCTTTCATTATCGGGGTTAATTTCATTGGAATCCTCGTGGTTTTGCAATGATTCACTCGTTAATTTCGATATGACGTCGGGTTACATCCTGTAACGCTTCCTCAAACTATAATCATGTATCTGGGAAAGTGTTTATTTTGTTAATTTAAAATAAATTAAATGTTAAATTTATATCGGTAAGGTCAATATGAACCTCACTGGACCGGCTTGCGTTGTCTGGTGACTTCCCGTAACCTGCCTGCTGAGAACGTTTTATCTCTCAATGACTCGGGGTGCCCTTCCTTGTGAAGGCTGAGAAAAACCCGTACCACCTGATCTGGATAATGCCAGCGTAGGGAAGTCAGAGACCGCAGGGTCGTTGCTTCTTCATCGCCTGGCGGGAGCAAACGATGTCTGACCTGCTAAACCCCGCGCATATTGCCCATCTGCGGCACCTTTTTCGCCGCCATTCTCCCCTTGTTCACTGCATGACTAACGACGTGGTGCAAACCTTTACCGCCAACGTGCTGCTGTCGATTGGCGCATCACCAGCGATGGTTATCGACCCGGATGAAGCCAGCCAGTTTGCTGCCATTGCCGACGCGCTGCTGATTAACGTCGGCACGCTAACCGTTGAGCGTGCGACGGCGATGCGGGCGGCGGCGCATAGCGCAAAGCAGGCGGGCAAACCGTGGGTGCTGGACCCGGTGGCGGTCGGCGCGTTGACTTTACGTACTGAATTTTGTCGGGAGCTTCTGGCGCTACAGCCAGCCGCTATTCGTGGTAACGCTTCAGAAATTATGGCCCTTGCCGGGATGAGCGGCGGCGGGCGCGGTGTCGATACCACCGATACCGCCGCCGCCGCGCTGCCCGCGGCTCAGGCGTTAGCTCGCCAGTTGAATACCGTGGTCGCAGTAACCGGAGAGGTCGATTACGTCACCGATGGTCAGCGTACGCGCGCTGTCACCGGCGGCGATCCGCTAATGACTCGGGTGGTTGGCACTGGCTGCGCGCTGTCGGCGGTGGTTGCCGCCAGCACGGCGATGCCCGGTGACCGTCTGGAAAACGTCGCTGCGGCCTGCGGTCTGATGAAGTTCGCGGGTGGAATCGCGGCGCAGCGGGGCGGTCCCGGCAGCTTTACTCCCGCATTCCTGGATGCGCTGTACGCGGAGGGCGGCCTGTGAAACGAATCAATGCTTTAACCATCGCCGGAACCGACCCGAGCGGCGGCGCGGGGATCCAGGCGGATCTCAAAACCTTCTCAGCGCTGGGCGCTTACGGCTGCTCGGTCATCACTGCGCTGGTGGCGCAAAACACCCGAGGCGTGCAGTCTGTGTACCGCATTGAGCCTGATTTTGTTGCCGCGCAGCTCGATTCGGTATTCAGCGATGTGCGAATCGATACCACTAAAATTGGCATGCTGGCGGAAACGGATATCGTCGAAGCGGTGGCGGAGCGGCTGGCGCGTTATCAGATTAAAAACGTGGTGCTGGATACCGTGATGTTGGCGAAAAGCGGCGATCCGTTGCTTTCGGTCAGCGCAGTGCAGACGCTGCGCCAGCGCCTGCTGCCGCAGGTGTCATTGATCACGCCAAATCTGCCCGAAGCGGCAGCGCTACTGGATACGCCGCATGCCAGAACGGAACAGGAGATGCTGGAGCAGGGCAGAGCGCTGCTGGGAATGGGCTGCGGCGCGGTATTAATGAAGGGCGGTCATCTGGATGACGCCGAAAGCCCGGACTGGCTGTTTACCCGTGAAGAAGAACAGCGCTTTACCGCGCCAAGAGTGCAGACCAAAAATACGCACGGCACCGGCTGTACCCTATCGGCGGCGCTGGCGGCGCTGCGTCCTCGTTACGATGATTGGGGGCAAACGGTAGCGGAGGCTAAAGGCTGGCTCTCTGCGGCGCTGGCGCAGGCGGATTCGCTGGAGGTCGGGCAGGGGATTGGCCCGGTGCATCATTTCCATGCCTGGTGGTAAACGGCACGACAACGTGCCAGCAGACCATGCTGAAAAAATACGCTCCCGGCTGGAAAATCTGCTGAGTCGGTACCAGGCTTAACCTGCCCAAAATAATTGGGTTGGGAAAATGCATGCCGGTTTCGACCGGCACTTACGGGAGATAGCTATGACCGATATTACGCAGTTGCTTGGCAAAGATGCCGACACGCTTTTACAGCACCGTTGTATGACGATTCCAGCCGATCAGCTCTATTTACCGGGTTCGGACTACGTCGATCGGGTGATGGTTGATAACAATCGTCCACCGGCGGTGCTGCGTAATATGCAAACCCTGTATAACACTGGCCGTCTGGCGGGAACCGGATATTTGTCTATTCTGCCGGTTGACCAGGGCGTAGAGCATTCTGCTGGCGCTTCTTTTGCCGCTAACCCGCTGTACTTTGATCCGAAAAATATCGTCGAACTGGCTATTGAAGCCGGTTGCAACTGCGTGGCCTCCACCTATGGCGTGCTGGCCTCGGTGTCGCGCCGCTACGCGCACCGTATCCCCTTCCTGGTCAAACTGAACCACAACGAAACGCTAAGCTACCCGACCGAATATGACCAGACGCTGTACGCCAGCGTTGAGCAGGCGTTCAATATGGGAGCCGTGGCGGTAGGGGCGACTATCTATTTCGGTTCTGAACAATCTCGTCGCCAGCTTGAGGAAATTTCTGTGGCCTTTGAGCGCGCGCATGAACTGGGCCTGGTGACCGTGCTGTGGGCCTATCTGCGGAACCCGGCGTTTAAGAAAGATGGCGTCGATTATCACGTTTCCGCCGACTTAACCGGCCAGGCCAACCATCTGGCGGCCACTATCGGTGCGGATATTGTGAAGCAGAAAATGGCGGAGAATAACGGCGGCTATAAGGCGGTGAACTTCGGCTATACCGATGACCGGGTTTACAGCAAATTAACTACCGAGAACCCGATTGATCTGGTGCGCTATCAGCTGGCGAACTGCTATATGGGTCGCGCCGGGCTGATTAACTCCGGCGGCGCGGCGGGCGGTGAAACCGATCTGTCCGATGCTGTACGTACGGCGGTTATCAATAAACGCGCGGGCGGCATGGGGCTGATTCTGGGCCGTAAGGCCTTTAAAAAATCGATGGCCGACGGCGTGAAGCTGATTAATGCCGTGCAGGATGTTTATCTGGACGGCAAAGTTACCATCGCTTAAGCATTCGCGTCGTCTGCCTTCCCCGGCGGCGCTACGCTTGTCCGGGCTACGGGAAGGGTAGCCCGGACAGGTGCGTCAAGCGCCGCCTCCGGGATCCTGCTTATTCGCGAATCAATCGCGCCGTGTGCTGGAGCGTTTTATACGCTTCGTAACGACGCTGATGATCGGCGCTAAATTGCTCTTCGCAGCGGTAAGTTTTATCCACTCGGGTAAACTGCTTCATCGCTTCCGGCAGCGAAGGGGCAATGTTACCCGCTACGGCACCGAGAATTGCCGAACCTAACAGCACTGGTTCGCTGGACTCGGTACTGACCACGTTAATGCCGCAAGCATCTGCCAGCAGCTGGCGAACTAAAGGATGTTGACCTGCGCCGCCGCTGATGACGATATTTTCGCTATCAATCCCGCAATTTTTCTGCGCATCGATAATCTGCCGCAGACCGTAGCCGATACCGCATAATCCCGCGACGTACAGCGCAATCAGGTTTTCCAGATCCCGCTCCATGCCCAGTCCGGCGATAATCGCTTTCGCGTTCGGATCCGCCAGCGGCGCACGGTTGCCTAAAAACTCCGGCACCACGTGCAGACCGGCAGCGAGCTTGACTGCTTCGGAAGGATTATCCACCTGCACCAGCACCTTGTCGGCAAGATACACCGGTAGCGGAACCCCGGCTTCTTTTGCCAGCGCTTTAGCCTCTGCCGCGGCGGGATGGAAGCTCAATAACTGGTCGATAGCCGCACCCGCTGCGCTCTGGCCGCCTTCGCTAAGCCAGAACCCTGGCACCATGGCGGAATAGTAAGGCCCCCACACGCCGGGCACAAAGACGGCATCCTGGGTGGTGGTCATAGTGCAGGAGGAAGTACCGAACACGTAGGCCATATTGTTGACCGCGCCGTTAAGCACGCCAACGGTACCAATCCCGCCCGCGTGGGCGTCAATCATGCCGACCGCCACCGGCGTGCCGACGGGCAGGCCCATCTCATCTGCCGCTGTTGCGCACAGACCACCCTCGCAGGGCGTTCCCGGATCGACAATACGCTGGCCGATGCGGACAAAATCTTCATCCGCCAGTTCCTCAAGGCCAATCTGGCGGAAGTATCCGGCATCCCAGCGTTTTTCATGCGCCAGGTAGGTCCATTTACAGGTCACGGTGCACACCGAGCGGGCCAAATCGCCGGTTGAGCGCCAGGTGAGATAATCAGCGAGGTCAAAGAAGTGGCGCGCCTGTTGATAGATTTGCGGACGATTCTCCTTCAGCCACAAAATTTTCGGCGTTTCCATCTCCGGCGAGATTTTACCGCCGACGTATTGCAGCACCGAGTGGCCCGTGGCGTTAATCTTTTCCGCTTGCCCGGTGGCGCGGTGATCCATCCAGACAATAATATTGCGGTCAGGATCTTCCGAAGGGCCAACCGCCAGCGGCGCGTTGTTTTCACCAATTACCACCAGCGAACAGGTGGCGTCGAAGCCGATACTGGCAATCGACGCGGGAGCGACGTTCGCGTTCGCTACCGCCGTTTTAATGCAGTAACACACCGCCTGCCAGATCTCGCGGCTCGACTGTTCAACCACGCTTCCTGCGCTGCGAAACAGGGTGATTTCCCGGGTAGCGTGGGCAAGAAGCTCACCCCGCAGGTTGAATACCCCCGCGCGAACGCTGCCTGAACCAACATCTACGCCAATAATATTTTGAGTATTGCTTTGCATAAAATCCTCTCACACAGTCTGGTTGAACGGTCAGAGATCCACGCTGTTAGGCAGGATAACAATGTCGCGCACGGTAACGTTTTTCGAGCGGGTCACCATAAACAGCACCGACTCGGCCACTTCAATCGGCTGCATCAGGCTACCGTTGGCCAGGGCTTCGTCCATTTTGGCTTTTGGCCAGTCGTCCAGCAGGGCGGTCACTACCGGTCCTGGCAGCACGGCACCCACGCGGACGCCGTACTGGGAAACCTGGCGACGGGTGGTATGGACAAACGCCTGGACGGCAAATTTCGACGCGGTATAGATAGGTTCCCAGATAACCGGCACCACGCCGGCAATAGAGCTGGTGAAAATAATATCCCCGGATTTTTGCGCAATCAGATGCGGGAGGACGCTACGCACGCAGCGGAAAGCGGCGTTGGTGTTGAGGTGCAGTACGCGATCCCACACGTCCGGGTCGCCTTCCGCTACCGGCCCGCCGATGTAGGCTCCGGCGTTAGCATGGAAAATATCGAGACGCCCGGTCAGCTTTAAAATACCTTGCAGGATATTATCGACCTGGTCCGCCTGCATCAGATCAACCTGTAGGGCGAAGGCGTTTTCGCCCAGCTCGGTGACAATTTTATTGAGCTTTTCACCTTCACGGTCGATAAGCACGACCTTTGCGCCAGCCCCCAGCAGGGTTTTAGCGCATTCGAGGCCGATACCGGAAGCGGCACCAGTGATGGCGGCAACTTTACCGTTGAGGGAAGTATTCATAGAGGAGACAGAGTGGTTCATTTTATAATCCTCGACAGAGTCTGGTTGGAACTATCGAACGCGAGGGCATCGCGTTCGATGCTTTGAATTAAATATTTTAAGTTATTGAATACAAGCACTATTTTTTCATATTCGCTGGAGTATTAACGCTGAATGCGCTAATACTTCGTGGAGTGAAATGGAAGCTCAATCGATGAAGCTCATGTTGCGCTAGCTTCATCGATTGAGCAAGTGGGGAAATTAACGGCGAAATGAATTTGTGACGCAAGTTGGGAAAATGAAGAAAATCACGATTTACGACCTGGCGGAGCTATCCGGCGTGTCGGCAAGCGCGGTGAGCGCCATCCTCAATGGCAACTGGAAAAAGCGCCGCATCAGCGCAAAGCTTGCCGAAAAGGTAACGCGAATTGCCGAAGAGCAGGGCTATGCGGTTAATCGTCAGGCCAGCATGTTGCGCAGTAAAAAATCGCACGTCATCGGCATGATTGTCCCCAAATACGATAACCGCTATTTCGGATCGGTTGCCGAGCGCTTTGAGGAGATGGCCCGCGAGCGCGGGCTGTTGCCGATTATTACCTGCACCCGTCGTAGCCCGGAACTGGAAATTGAAGCGGTAAAAGCGATGCTCTCCTGGCAGGTGGATTGGGTGGTGGCAACCGGGGCCACCAACCCGGACAAAATTACTGCTTTATGTCAGCAGGCGGGGGTGCCAACCGTCAACCTTGACCTGCCGGGGTCTATCGCGCCGTCGGTGATTTCTGATAACTACGGTGGCGCGAAAGCGCTGACCCACAAGATCCTGGCTAACAGCGCCCGCCGCCGGGGAGAGCTGGCGCCGCTGACCTTTATCGGTGGGCGTAGTAGCGACCACAACACCAGCGAGCGTTTACGCGGTTTTCACGATGCGCACCGTGAGCTGGGGCTGAACGTGCCGCAGGCGAATATTCTGGCCCCCGGCTATTCGAAGGGTAAAGTTGAGGCCTGCCTGCAAGAGCGGTTTGGCTTGACTGATATTCCTTTGCAGGGGCTGTTCGTCAACTCGACTATTTCGCTGGAAGGGGTGGTGCGATGGCTGTCGCAGGCGGGGCTTACCGGTAGCGGCCAGCCGCCAATGGGCTGCTTTGACTGGGACCCGTTTGTCTATCTGCTGGGGCACGATATTGATATGGTGCAGCAGAACGTCCCGGCGATGCTGGAGGCGGTATTTAGTATTATCGATTCCGGCGATACCAACCAGCAGCGGATTGAAATTCCGCCGCTATTGATGAGCAGTCGTTGATTCGGCTGTTGACGTTAGCGCGTCAGCAGCCAGCGGGCGGTGTGTTCATCGGTCACCAGGCCGTTGATCCAGCCGCCCTTAAGCGCCGCCAGGATAGCCGGGCGTTTGTATTCGCCGCACGCCACCGCGATACGTGGACACTGATTCTGGCGGATATCGTAGCTGGTGATCATTCTGTTGATTTCGCTGTCGACCACGCCGCCTTCGGCATCGATAAAGCGCCCCATGATCTCGCCGATCCCGCCTTGCGCGGTCACCTCATCCATTTGCGCCTGATTGATAAAGCCATCTTTAAATATCGGGCTTTGCGTACCTAATGGTCCAATCCCCACAAAAATAACGTCCGCCTGGCGGGCAACGTCACAAACGCTGCGGAACAGTCGGCTGGTGCACCACATGTTGTACTCTTCCTGGGTTTGCGCATAGCGCGGCGCGGGCCACTGATAGTACTTCGCCTTAATTTTACTGGTCAGCAGCAGCGGGACGTCATCGTAATAGTTACATTGACCATCGGCGTCCATGGCGCTGATGAGCGCGACGCAGCGGGTATTTGAGCTATCGAAGTCGATGCGCTGTAGCGTTTTTTTCAGGGTCAGTCCGGATCCCAGGCCGATGATTTTATCTTTATCATCCTGCAGGTAGCGGGCCATCAGCTGATAGCAGCCGAACGACACGCTGTCCAGCGTGCTTTCTTCGCTAAAGGCAGGCAAGATATTGCATTCAATAAGCTGGTACTTTTCCTGTAACAATTGCGCATAATCGAGGCAGTTCGCTACCGGATGGTGCAAACTAATCGATACGATCCCTTCTTCTTTTGCCGCAGCAATCAGCCGCTGCACCACTGGTCTTGAAGTGCCAAGCTGACTGGCGATTTCGCTCTGGTTTTGTCCGGCGATGTAGTACATCCATGCGGCGCGGACCTTCTGATCCAGCCGGATATCATCTTCTTTACTCATGGTTTCCTGCCCTAAGTTTCTGGCCACAGCGAAAAATTCGCCTGGCGAATAACCGCATTCTGGCTGCGGTCGGGATAACTGGCAAGCTTTTGCTCTTTAATGGTCATTTGTAATTTAATTGGGTAATTGCTCTTTTGTGATCTATAGCTCTTATTTGGGTCAAATGATCAATTACAGTGACCCCATCAACTCAAGGAGAGCAGAACATGAACAATCAATTCACATGGCTTCACATTGGTCTGGGTTCTTTTCATCGCGCACATCAGGCGTGGTATCTGCATCGTCTGATTGCTTCCGGGGATAAGCGCTGGCACATCGCGGCGGGGAATATTCGCAACGATGCTGAGCAGGTCGTTCAGGCGCTGACGGCGCAGGGTGGGCGCTACGTGCTGGAAACCGTGAGCCCGGAAGGGGAGCGCGAATATGAAGAGATCACCTCCATTCAAAAACTGTTGCCGTGGCAGGCCGGGTTGCAGCCGCTGATTAACGAAGGGGCAAATCCGCAGACTAAAGTTATCGCCTTCACCGTGACGGAAGGGGGGTATTACCTGAACACCAGTCATAAACTGGAAACCAACAACCCCGATTTAATCGCCGACCTTAAGGGCGATTGCAAAACCATTTACGGCACCATCGCGCGGATTCTGGAAAAGCGCATGGCGGACAATGCCGGACCTCTTACTCTGCTGAACTGCGATAACGTGCGCCACAACGGCGAACGTTTCCACGACGGTATGGTTGAGTTTCTGCAGCTCACTGGCAAACAGGCAGTGATCGACTGGATGGCCGCTAATACTACCTGCCCGAACACCATGGTGGACCGCATCACTCCGCGTCCGGCGGCGGATCTGCCTGCGCGCATCAAAGCGCAAACCGGTATTGATGATAAAGCGCCGGTAATGGGCGAGACCTTTATTCAGTGGGTGGTGGAAAACAACTTCCGCGATGAACGCCCGAACCTGGAAGCGGTTGGCGTGGAGATGGTTGAGTCGGTTATCCCTTATGAAGAGGCGAAAATCCGCATTCTGAACTCTTCGCATAGCTGCATTGCATGGGCGGGGACGTTAATCGGCCAGCAATTTATTCATGAAAGTACGCTGACCGATTTTATCTATGCCATTGCCGACCGCTACGTTACTGAGGACGTCATTCCGTGCCTCGGCGATAACGGCATTGATTTACCGACTTATCGCGATGTGGTGCTCAAGCGCTTTACCAATCCGTACATCCAGGACACCAACCAGCGCGTTGCTGCCGATGGTTTTTCGAAAATTCCGGCAATGATCGCGCCAACTCTGCAGGAGTGCTACCAGCGCGGTGTTCGCCCGGAAGCAACGGCGATGCTGCCCGCGCTGTTCTTCGTCTTTATGGAGCAGTGGCACAAGGGAACCCTGCCGTATCAGTACCAGGACGGCATCCTCGACGCTCAAGCGGTGCATGAAATGTTTGAAGCGAGCGATCCGGTAGCGCTTTACGCCCGCGATAAAGCCCTGTTTGGCACACTGGCCGATAACGCTGACTTCCTGGCGCTGATGCGCGAGAAGGTCGCCGCAGTTTACTCGCTGATTAAATAAGGGGTGGCTATGTATCTGGGTATCGATCTCGGCACATCGGAAGTTAAAGCGCTGGTTATTGATGAGAACAATGAGGTTATTGCCAGCCATAGCGCGCCGCTGAGTATTCAGCGGCCCCATCCGCACTGGTCAGAACAATCGCCGCAATCCTGGTGGGAGGCGACGGAGTACCTGATGACCACGCTGCGGGAAAAATGCGCCCAGCACTGGCCGGCAATCAAAGCCATTGGCCTTTCCGGGCAGATGCATGGCGCGGTTCTGCTGGATGCGGCAGGGGAGGTGATTCGCCCGGCCATTCTGTGGAACGACACTCGCTGCGCTGAGGAGTGCGCAGAGCTGGAAGAGATGGCGCCGGAGCTGCATCAGGTGGCGGGGAATCTGGCAATGCCGGGCTTCACCGCGCCGAAGCTGCTGTGGGTGCGCCGTCACGAGCCGCAAAACTTTAAACGTACTGCGACGGTGCTGCTGCCAAAGGATTATCTGCGCTACCAGATGACCGGGAAGAAAGTCTCCGATATGTCGGATGCCGCCGGGACGCTGTGGCTGGACGTGGCGAAACGCGACTGGTCTGATTCGCTGCTGGAAAAATGCGGATTGTCGCGCAGCCATATGCCGTCGCTGGTTGAAGGCTGCGAGGTTTCCGCCACGCTCGATCCGCAGGTAGCCGAACGCTGGGGGCTTAACGCTTCGGTGGTGGTTGCCGGTGGCGGCGGTGATAACGCGGTGAGCGCCATTGGCGTCGGTGCGGTCTCGCCGGGGGATGCGTTTATTTCGCTCGGCACATCCGGGGTGCTGTTTGTAGTAACTGATGCCTATCGTCCGGCCCCGCAGTCGGCGGTACATGCTTTCTGTCACGTGCTGCCGAATCTGTGGCATCAGATGAGCGTGATGCTCAGCGCCGCCAGCTGTTTGCAGTGGTTCTGTCGTCTGACCGGCACCACGGAAGTGGCGTTGCTGGAGGAGATTGCTGAATTAAGTGCTGAAGAGAAAGCCAATGCGCCGTTCTTCTTGCCTTATCTCTCCGGGGAACGCACGCCGCACAACGATCCTGAAGCGCGCGGAATGTTCTGGGGAATGACCCATTCCAGCCTGCGCGCCCAGCTTGGCTACGCGGTGCTTGAAGGGGTGAGTTTTGGCATTAACGATGGCCTGCGGGTGCTGAAAGAGAGCGGCACGCAGATCGATCAATGTTCGCTGGTTGGCGGTGGCGCCCGCAGCCCGTTCTGGGCGCAACTGCTGGCCGATATTCTCGACATGCCGGTGGTGACTCACAAAGGCGGAGAGACCGGCGGCGCACTGGGCGCGGCACGACTGGCCTGCCTGGCGGCAGGGAAGCCCATCGCCGCCGTGTGTGAAAAACCAGAAGTCTGGCAGACCTGGCAGGCAGATCCGGTTCGTCATCAAACCCTGATGCAGCGTTACGCGCAGTTTAACGCCTTGTATTTAAACGACCTGAACTTCCGTCAACACTAATTTTAAAAACATACCCTAAATAATTCGAGTTGCAGCAAGGCGGCGACGCAGTGAATCTCCAGGAGCTTACATAAGTAAGTGACTGGAGTGAACGAGGAAGGCAACACAGCTGCGGTTTGAATTATGACGGGTAGAATGGCCCTCCGGTGAACTCCCCGGAGCGGCCTCCTGTACCCTGAAAACGAGGTCATTATGTCCGTAAATAATAAACAGTGGCTCGGTTTACCCCTCAACCTGCTCTGGGGATACATCGCCATTGCCGTGTTTATGACCGGCGACGGTTTTGAGCTGGCATTTCTGTCGCACTATATCAAAGAGCTTGGGTTCTCCCCGGCGCAGGCTTCATTTGCCTTTACCCTGTACGGACTGGCCGCCGCGCTGTCAGCGTGGATTTCAGGGGTCGTAGCAGAAATTATCACCCCTCTGAAAACCATGATGATCGGCTTCGTGCTGTGGTGCGTATTCCATGTACTGTTTCTGGTCTTCGGCCTCGGTCACGCGAACTATGCGCTGATCTTAATTTTCTACGGTATCCGCGGCTTCGCGTATCCTCTGTTCCTTTACTCGTTTATCGTGGCCATTATCCACAACGTGAAAAGCGATAACGCCAGTTCGGCAATCGGCTGGTTCTGGGCAGTTTACTCCATCGGTATCGGCGTATTCGGCAGCTATATTCCGAGCTTTACTATTCCGCACATCGGCGAACTGGGAACATTGTGGCTGGCGCTGGCCTTCTGCCTGACCGGCGGCATCATTGCGCTGGTTTCCCTGCGCCATATTCAAACGCCGCGTCATATGCAGAACCTGACCACGCGGGAGAAGTTTTCCGAGCTGGGACGCGCGGCGACGCTGCTTTATACCAATCGCAATATTCTGCTGTCGAGCATGGTGAGGATTATTAATACCCTGTCATTGTTTGGCTTTGCGGTAATTATGCCGATGATGTTTGTTGACGAGCTGGGCTTTACCACGTCGGAATGGCTGCAGGTGTGGGCCGCCTTCTTCTTCACCACCATTTTCTCTAACGTGCTGTGGGGTATTCTGGGCGAAAAACTAGGCTGGATGAAGGTAGTGCGCTGGTTCGGCTGTATCGGTATGGCGCTCTCCAGCCTGGCGTTTTACTACATTCCGCAGCACTTTGGGCATAACTTTGCTATGGCGATGATTCCGGCTATCGCCTTAGGGATCTTTGTCGCCGCTTTCGTGCCGCTGGCTGCCGTTTTCCCGGCGCTGGAACCGAAGCACAAAGGCGCGGCGATTTCGGTTTATAACCTGTCAGCAGGGATGTCGAACTTTCTTGCGCCAGCCATAGCGGTGATATTGCTGCCGTTCTTCAGCACTATCGGAGTGGTTATTGCCTATACCGCGCTGTACGTGGTGGCCTTTTTCCTCTGTGCGTTTATTCGCGTTGAGCAGCCGGGATTTTCCCACAAGGAAGCGCCCGCCAGCGAGCAGGTTGAGTTTTCTTAAGGTAATGCGGCTGGCATGGTCTCTGTGCCAGCCTTAATGAGGTGGATGATGAGTATTCAGGCAGTTATTTTTGACATGGATGGCGTGATTATTGATTCCGAAACCCTGTGGCGACAGGCGCAAATTGAAGCGCTGGCGCAGTGGGGGGTAACGGTGAGCGTTGATGAGTGCGAAACGCTCACCAAAGGTAAACGCCTTGACGATATTGCCCGCACCTGGTGCCGACACTGTCGACTTGATGTTGCGCCACAGCGGCTTGAAGAGGCGATACTGCAGCGCATCACTGGCCTGATATCCGCCGAAGGTGAGCCGATGAACGGCGTGCATGAAGCGTTAAGCTATTTTCGTCAGCTTGGCTATCAGATTGCGCTCGCCACCTCATCTTCCCACCAGGTTATCTCCGCAGTACTGAACAAACTCTCCCTTTGGCACTATTTTGACGTGGTTTCCAGCGCGGATGATGAAGAACGCGGCAAGCCTCACCCGGCGGTTTACTTGTCAACGCTGCGCAAGCTCAACCTCAACGCCAGTCAGTGCCTGGTGATTGAAGACAGCTTTAATGGTTTTAGCGCCGCTCAGGCAGCAAATATCCCCACTATCGTTATCGCCGAAGATTGCCTGCATGGTCGTTTTCAGGCCGCCGCAGGTCGCTATCGGGCGTTACCTGAACTGCTGGAAGCTCTTTCTGTAGAGCCAGAGGCGGCGGTATAAGTCAGTAATTTGTGAGCGCAGAAAGTTTCAGGATGTACCCGGTCGGTTAATCTCTTTTCTGCGCTCACGCTCCTCTTTTCACCATGCCGATCGCCCTCACATTTCGCCCTTCTTTTGTGAAAACAATCACGCCCCGTCGTGCCAATGCCCAAATTTAATCTCTTGCTTAGCGGTGATTGTCCGAGGCACTGCTGCGTAATTGTGCTTAGATTAGATATTGAAACGTTTTTTCAATAATGTGAAACCACTTTGCCGATTTGCGTCTATAGATCGGGTTTGGCTGCGATAAGGACTGAGAATGAAAATTGAATCTGTAAATGTCACCGTTTTCCAGTATCCCACTCGTCGGGTTTCCGACAGCGCCGGGCACTCCCATCCGGGAGCCGAAAGCATGGCAAAAATGGCGATGCTGACCATTACTGCCGATGATGGCACCCAGGGTTTTTCGTTTGCGCCGCCGGAAGTGGTGCGTCCGTTTGTGGTGAATACCTTCTTCCGTAAGGTGATGGTAGGGCAGGACCCGTTCAACCGTGAACGCATCTGGCAGGATCTTAACCACTGGCAGCGCGGCAGCGCTCATCAACTGACCGAGCGCGCGCTGTCGTTTGTCGAACAGGCGCTGTGGGATCTGATAGGCCGCAAGCTCAATATGCCGGTTTATAAGCTGCTCGGCGGCTATCGCGACACGGTTCCGGCCTACGGCAGCACCATGTGCGGCGACGATCTGCCGGGCGGTCTGTCGACTCCGGAAGAATACGCGTCATTCGCCGAAACGCTGGTGGCCCGCGGCTACAAAGCCATCAAGCTGCACACCTGGATGCCGCCGATCTCTTTTGCGCCAAATCCGAAAATGGACATCAAAGCCTGCGCGGCGGTGCGCGAAGCGGTGGGGCCGGATATCGACCTGATGATTGACGGCTATCACTGGTATAGCCGCGCCGAAGCTCTGTGGATTGGCAAAGAGCTGGAAAAACTGAATTTCGCCTGGTTTGAAGAGCCAATGGAAGAGGATTCGATGTCTTCTTACGCATGGCTGGCGGAAAACCTGTCCATTCCTGTTGTGGGGCCGGAGAGCTTTGGCGGCAAGCACCATATGCGCGCCGAATGGGTGAAAGCCGGGGCCTGCGACATCCTGCGCGCCGGAGCCAACGGCGTTGGCGGTATTACCCCGACCATGAAGGTGGCGGCGTTGGCGGAGTCGTTTGGCATGGATTGCGAAGTCCATGGTAACGGCGCGGCAAGCCTCGCGGTGGTCGGCGCTATCCGCAACTGCCGCTGGTATGAGCGCGGCCTGCTGCATCCGTTCCTCGATTACGATGAGCCAGCCGCGTATCTCAACAGCATTGTCGACCCAATGGATGACCAGGGACTTGTGCATTTGTCACAACGTCCGGGCCTCGGCGAAGACATTAATTTTGCGTATATCGAAGCCAATACCGTTAGCCACGACTGATTAATAAAAACTCCAAAGGCTTAAGGCTTATTGGATTGAGGCAAACGGATAATAAATATAAGCCAGACCCGTCATCAGTCTCGATGTGAATGATGACGGGCGTGTACCCTACAGGCGATAGATATGAAAAAAACCTCTTTACTGGGAGCGTGCTTACTCGCGCTCGCCATGTCGATGGGGAGCGGGGCGGCAATAGCGAAAACGCCGCCCGACCAGCTGATCATCGGCATGAATATGAACAACCTTCTGACCCTTGACCCGGCAGCGATGACCGGTAATGAAGTCGTCGGGATTGTGGTCAATCTCTATGACTCGCTGGTGGAGCTTGATCCTAAACAGCTAACCAACGTCAGGCCCGCGCTGGCGAAATCCTGGGATATCAGCCCGGACGGTAAAACCCTGACTTTCCATTTACGCGACGATGTGAAGTTTCACTCCGGTAACCCGTTGACCGCCGCAGACGTGGTGTGGTCAATGCGGCGTATCCTGCATCTCAACCTCGCCCAGGCCTCGGTATGGAAATCCTACGGCTTCAGTAAGAAAAATATTGATAACCAGGTGAGCGCTCCGGACGACGTTACGGTACAAATCGTGTTACCGAAAGATAACGATCCGCAGCTGGTGATTTACTCGCTGGCGGCGCTGGGCAACCTCGGCGTGCTCGACAGTAAAACGGTGCAGAGCAACGAGCAGGATAAGGACTGGGGCAACCGCTGGCTGACCACCCATGAAGCGGGCTCCGGACCGTTTACCCTCGAAACCTGGCAGGCGAAAGATGTTCTGCGCATGAAACGCAACCCCGACTACTGGCGCGGAGAAGCGAAAATGAGCCGCGTGGTGCTGCGTCACTTCCAGGAGTCGCAAACCCTGCGCCTGATGATCGAAAAAGGTGACCTTGATATTGCCAATAATATGGCGGTTTCCGATATCAACGCCCTGCGCAGCGACCCGCAGCTGACCGTCGATGCGGTGCAGCGTGGGACTATGTACTACGTCGCCATGAGCATGAATGAAGATCATTTTGCCAATCCGAAAGTGCGCGAAGCGGTACGCTATTTGATTGATTACCAGGGCATTAACAAAGCGCTGATGCCGGGCTACGGCGTGCTGCATCAGCGACCAATCAAAGCCGGCATGCCGTCCACGCTGCCTGACCCGGGCTACACGCTCGACGTGGCGCGGGCGAAGAAGCTGCTGGCGGAAGCGGGCTATCCCAACGGATTTGATACCACGCTGCGGGTGCTCTCCGATCAGCCGTTCCTCAATATCGCCATTGCCGTGCAGTCGACGCTGATGCAGGCGGGGATTAACGCCAAAATTATCACCGGCACCGGCAACCAGATTTACGGCGCGATGCGCGAACGTAAGTTTGATCTGCTGGTCGGGCGCGGCGGGAGCGGAATGGAACCTCACCCGCACTCCAGCCTGCGTGCGCTGGTCTATAACCCGGATAATAGCGCTGAGGCTCGCCTGACCAACTTCCAGGGATGGCGTACCGGTTTTTACGACCCGCAGCTGAATTCGATGATTGACCATGCCCTGCTGGAACGTAACCCCGCGCAGCAGGTGGCGAGCTACCAGGCGATTCAGGCACGCTATGACCAGTTGATCCCGGCGTTAATTCCGCTGTCGCAAATGGTCGATTCGGTGGTGGTCCGCAACGAGGTGCAGGATTATCAACCGCACCCCTCCGCGACCACTTTTCTGCGAGAAGTCTATAAAACCCGCGAAGGAGAGAAAGGATGAGTACTGCAATCCTTGCGCCCGGCTCCCGCACCCGGCGCCTGTCGAAACGACTGCTGCAGGTGGCGATTACGCTGTTCGGTCTGCTGCTGCTGACCTTCACCATCGGACGCGTGATGCCCATCGACCCGGTGCTGGCGATTGTTGGCCCGGACGCCGACCAGAGCACCTACCAGCAGGTTTATCAGCAACTGGGGTTTGATAAGTCGTTGACCACCCAGTTTGGCATCTATTTTGTCAACCTGCTGCACGGTGACCTGGGCAATGCGCTGCTGACCGGGAAACCGGTAGTGGACGATATTATTCGTGTCTTCCCGGCCACCATGGAGCTGGCGACGATGGCGATTATCGTCGGCGCAGGCCTTGGTATTCCGCTGGGCGTGCTGGCAGCGGCGCGACGTAACAGCCTCTCCGATTATGTGGTGCGTATTATCAGCCTCGCCGGCTATTCAACGCCGATTTTCTGGGTCGGAATGATGGGGCTGCTGGTGTTCTATGCCTGGCTCGGTTGGGTGGGCGGCGCTGGACGGGTAGACCTCGGTCTGGACGGTATTGTGCCGCGTCGCACCGGCCTGATGACCGTGGACGCGCTGCTGGCAGGTAACAGCCAGGTGTTCTGGAATGCAATTAACCACCTGATTTTACCCGCTTCTCTGCTCGGTTTTCACTCGCTGGCCTACATCAGCCGTATGACCCGCAGCTTTATGCTGGCCCAGCTGTCGCAGGAGTTCATTATTACCGCACGGGTAAAGGGGCTAACCGAGCGTCAGGTTATCTGGAACCACGCGTTTCGTAACATCCTCGTGCAGCTGCTGACGGTGGTTGCGCTGGCCTACGGGGCGCTGCTGGAAGGGGCGGTACTGATTGAAACCGTCTTCTCCTGGCCGGGCTTTGGCTCCTATCTGACCGGCAGCCTGCTGCTGGGCGATATGAACGCGGTAATGGGCTGCGTGCTGCTGGTGGGGGTTATCTTTGTGATGCTCAACCTGCTCTCCGACATGCTGTATCAATTCTTTGACCCGAGGACAAAATCATGATCGTTTCTCTGGATACGCCGCTTTCGGGCGGCACGGGTGAAGGCCGCCAGCGGCTGCAACGCGCGGCGGCGCGGGCTGCCGGATTTATCGGCAAAATGGCGCGTAATCCGCTAACGGCTATCGGCGGCGGGATTATCTTCCTGTTGATCGTCGTGGCAGCGTTTGCGCCGCTGATCGCGCCTTATAACCCGCTGGTGCAGGACCTGAACAGCGCGCTGGTCGCGCCGAACGCCCAGCACTGGTTTGGTACCGATGAGTTTGGCCGCGATATTTTTAGCCGCCTGGTGTACGGCTCGCGCATCACGCTGTATATCGTGCTGCTGGTGTCGGTCACCGTCGGCCCGCTCGGGCTGCTGCTCGGCGTCAGCGCCGGATATTTTGGCGGCAAGGTTGATATGGTGCTGATGCGCGTCACCGATATTTTCATCTCCTTTCCAAGCCTGGTGCTGGCGCTGGCGTTTGTCGCCGCCTTAGGCCCGGGGCTGGAGCACGTAGTTATCGCGATAACGCTGACCGCCTGGCCGCCGATTGCTCGTCTGGCGCGCGCCGAAACGCTGTCACTGCGTCAGGCTGATTTTATCTCCGCCGTGCGTTTACAAGGCGCGTCTCCGGCTCGCGTACTGTGGCGGCATATTGTCCCGCTGTGCCTGCCTTCGGTCATCATTCGTATCACCATGAATATGGCGGGGATCATTCTGACCGCTGCCGGTCTGGGCTTTCTTGGCCTCGGCGCGCAGCCGCCGGAGCCGGAGTGGGGGGCGATGATCTCCAGCGGCCGCACCTACATGATGGAGTGCTGGTGGGTAGTAACGATTCCGGGGCTGGCGATTCTGATCAACAGCTTAGCGTTCAACTTCTTAGGAGATGGCCTACGTGACATCCTCGATCCTCGCAGCGAATAATGCTCCGCTGCTCGACGTGCGCGACCTGTGCGTCGACTTTGTTAACGGTAGCGCGGTGACCCATGCCGTGCGCGGCGTCTCCTTCCAGTTGGGGCGGGAAAAACTGGCGATTGTTGGCGAGTCCGGTTCGGGTAAATCCACCGTCGGGCGTGCGCTGTTGCAACTGCATCCGAAAAAGGCCCGCGTCACCGCTAGCCGGATGCAGTTTGGTGACCTTGATTTACTGCATCTCAGCGAGGCGCAAATGCGCGGTGTGCGCGGCAAACGTATCTCAATGATTATGCAGGACCCGAAATATTCGCTGAATCCGGTGGTCTGCGTTGGTAATCAGATAGCGGAGGCGTGGCTTACGCACCATCCGGGGCGCAAAGATGAGGCAAAAGAAAAGGCGCTGGAGATGCTGGAGGTGGTGCGCATTCGCCAGCCGGAGCGCGTTTACCAGCTCTATCCGCATGAGATTTCCGGTGGTCAGGGGCAGCGTATCATGATTGCGATGATGCTGATCACCGACCCGGAGCTGGTGATTGCCGATGAGCCGACCTCGGCGCTGGACGTGTCGGTACGCCTGCAGGTGCTGGGTCTGCTGGATGACCTGGTGAAATCGCGTGGTCTGGGGCTGATTTTTATCAGTCACGATATCAATCTGGTGCGCAGCTTCTGTGACCGGGTGCTGGTGATGTACGCCGGGCGGGTGGTGGAGTCTATCGCCGCCAAAGATCTCGATAACGCCCGTCATCCCTATACCCAAGGATTGATTAACTCGCTGCCGGATATGCAGCATCGCCGCCCGGTTTTACCGGTACTGCAGCGCCAGGCCAGCTGGCTGACGGAATAAGGAGCGCAGAATGATTGAAGTACAAAACCTCAACCTCGCGTTTGGCGAAGGGGAGAAGCGTAATCAGGTGCTGTACGACGTGAATTTCCACGTCAAGCCTGGCGAAATCTACGGTCTGGTGGGCGAGTCCGGTTCCGGTAAAACCACGGTACTGAAGTGTCTTGCTGGGCTATTTACCCACTGGCAGGGAGAGCTGACCATTGACGGGAAGCGGCTCGAGCACGAGATTAGCCGCGAACGCTGCCGTCAGGTACAGATGGTATTTCAGGATCCCTACGGCTCGCTGCATCCGCGGCATACCATCGGCGATATTCTGGAAGAACCCTTACAGATTCATGGTATTAACGATCGTGATCGACGGATCAATGCGCTGCTGGATAAAGTCGGTCTGAACCGTGCCTTTCGCGAACGCTACCCACACCAGCTATCCGGTGGTCAGCGCCAGCGTGTGGCGATTGCCAGAGCGCTAATTCTCGAACCTCAGGTGCTGCTGCTGGATGAGCCGACGTCAGCGCTGGATGTGTCGGTACAGGCAGAGATCCTCAATCTGCTGGCGGAATTGCAGCAAGAGGCTAAGCTGACTTACCTGATGGTGACCCACGATCTGGGCGTTATCGCCCACTTATGTCAGAAGGTTGCGGTGATGCAGTACGGTAAGATCCTCGAAACCCTGACCGTGGATGCGCTGGTGAACGGCGAGGCGCAAACGGCTTATACGCAGATGTTGGTTAATGCCAGTCAGCAATATACGCGTGAAATGGCGAGAGAGGTGGCCGCGTACTAGCCAATGTGGCGCATTGTCTATCGTGAAATGCGCCAATTTTTAGATTAAAATGTAAATTAAATTGTATTTATAGCTATAAATATCGTCTATTAATGTAAAAATGGTGTTTAGATCTAAAAGCGTAATATCTGCTGTATATATTGTTTTGTGTGAAATCATAAATCGCATTTATCTTTATCAGTGAAATAAATGACTGATTATCTCCATATGAACGACATCTTCCATGCTGTAAATTCATTTAAACCTTGCCAATAGCAAGGAAAAACTGTGTATTGCACCTCCAGATCCTCTGCGTAATAGAGTAAACTTGCTTGCGAATAATCCTACGATGTCATCTAAGTATGAAGGATTATCTCATTTATAGTATGGTGTTCGTGCCGCTCTCATCCAAATGATTACTATTCTCAGGGAACAGGATGGAAAAAATATTTACAATTAATGGACGAATTTCTTTTGTTCCACAAAGTGGATCTTTAATACTTATTGATGATGATACGAAAAATGTATCACTAAATATTCCGGCCAGCCGCTGTTTATACCTTCTTATTCAGCAGTATGGTAAAACCGTTGCCCGTGAAACCTTTTTTCAGGAAGTGTGGATAAAACACGGCTCCCAGGTGACCAGCAACGGTTTTTACCAGAATATTTCTTTATTGCGTCGGGCTTTTAAGGAGCTGGGTGCTGAAGAAGATATTATTATTACGGTACCCAGAGTTGGCGTCAGGCTGGATGCCACATTATCGGTGACTGAAATCCAGTCAACTGAAGCGGAAAATCCGTCTGTTGCAGAGGTAGAGGATTCGGCAGTTGCGCAGGGCAAGCCAGAGGAGGTCGCCGCTGCGAGGCTACCGGAAAAAAAGCGGTTAAAGCCGCAACGCTCTTTGATATGGGCGATTGCGGCGTTACTCAGCTTTCTGGTGATTGGTTTTGTTGCCTGGCAGACAGGGTTCGACTCTCAACTGCAAAGTTATTTACCCATTAATGTTAAAACTTCGCAACAATGTCATTTCTTTGCCAATAATGATGTGGTCGATCACGTCCGACATGTTGGTTTTATCAATCGTAGTAAATTTGAGTGTGAAAAATATTCGTGGGTTTATTTAACGCTTTATCCTGGCCAGACCCGGGTCTCGGTAATCAGTTGCCGTCAGGAAATAAGCCAATGGCGTGATAATCAATGCCTCACCTGGTATTACATTAAGGAGGCATCACATGCGCCTGCGTGAAATTAAATGGTTAATTGCTATCATATTTTCCGGGTTGCTCATCGGCGTGACGATAAAATCCTGGCAATACTGGCAGAAAAATCATTTCCAATGTAGTGGTGAGCTGCGTTTATTTAACGCTGGTTTTCACGGTGATATTTCAGTGCGTTACATATTCGATAGCGATCGAGGTCTGGCTATCGTTCGTGGCGAAATTACGCCGCCGCAGGGGGAACCATTCACCATCAATCAGAACATCTGGTTTAGCTTTACCCGCGATGGTCAGCACTACTTCCTGCGTTCGGAAACCGTCTCCGCCAGTATCGGAAAACTTGAGGAGGAAGAGCAGATAAAGCGTATTCTGCCAACGTTTTTCCTCCAGCCGCAGGTGCCGTTTTATCTTAATATCCAGCGGCTTAATGAGCGTACCCGGCTGCTGTATACCAGCCGGGCGCCGTCTCTATTTTGTGAAGCCTGATTAGCGTAGTAGCGCGCAGTCGGGCGGCATTCGGCAGCGCAGCGCGGCCGGTAAGAGTTCCATGCGGAAGGTTTTACCGGTTAGCGGTTCACCATCGAGGTTAAACGTCATTTCATGGGGAGCGGTAATCTCGAACCATGAGGAGACTCCATCGATAATATTTGGCGAGTTTTCCGGGTTTGCCAGAGTACTGAACAGCGCCGGGATCAGTTCTTCGCCGGTAAAAATACGTAGGTGCAGCAGGCCATCATTAATTAATGCTTCCGGGCATAGCTGCTGGCCGCCTCCGGCCTGGCGGCCGTTGCCGATGCCGATAACCAGCGCGTCTCCCTGCCAGTGAAAATTTTCACCGCGAATTTCGCAGCGGTCTGGTTTGAGCGTATCCATGCGCATCAGGCCGTGGATTAAATACGAGACGCCGCCAAGCGCTGCCTTTAGCTTCTCCGGGGTTTCGGTGGTAATTCGGGTGCCAAAGCCGCCGGTGGCCATATTGATAAACCCGGTTCTGTCGTTGACTCGCGCAATGTCAATCGCCACATCGCGGCCAACGATGGCCAGTTTCAACGCGCTGGCCAGATCCTGCGGGATCCCGACGCTGGTGGCGAAATCGTTCGCCGTGCCAAGCGGTAGAATCCCCAACGCCATTTTGCCGTCGCGCTCGACCAGCGCCGTCGCCACTTCATTAATGGTGCCATCACCGCCGCCGGCAATCACCGTTTCTACGTTCAGCTTCAGCGCTTCATCGACAAAACGGATGGCATCGCCTTTTTCCCAGGTGACGCGGACGTGAATATCGATTCCTTCAGCGCGCAACAGTTTAACCGCTTCGCGTAGCTGCGGTTCATTGGCACCTTTGCCATTCAGAATCAGTAAGCTGGCTGGAAACGTTGACATTATCTGGGGGACCTTTATTGCACAGTGATGCATAAAGTGTACCGCATGAAGGAGGTGAATACCGAAGGAAGGGGGATAAAAAATAAGCCCGCGTAAGGGAGATTACGCAGGCTAAGGAGGTGGTTCCTGGTACAGCTAGCATTTATGGGTTATGTTTTTCAGCGAAATGGATGATATCTGCTTTGAACGAAACGGTATGTGATCCGTTTCTAATATCTTTACATCGCTAAAAATAACCCAATTTATACCCTAAATAATTCGAGTTGCAGGACAAGGCACTTGTGCCTTGAACAGCGCTTGCGCTGGCCCCGGAGGGGCGAGGCCACAGGCCGAGTAACGCGGCAAGTGACCGGGGTGAACGAACGCGGCAAACGCACATGCAACTTGAAGTATGACGGGTATAACTAGTTACTATGCGGGTTTCTGGTTGTCTGACCAGTAAAATTGCGCATTAGCAGCGCATACTGCAGGACCATATCTTCCGGAACAGGCAACCATACTGTGTGGCCATCGCCCGGCGCGATCGGCATGATGTCGCCTTTGCCGTTTTCCATATGCTCCAGAGTGAAGTTGACATTGCCTTGCGGGGTCATCAGCTCAAGGCTATCCCCGACGGAGAATTTGTTTTTCACCGCCACTGCGGCTAACTGACCGTTGCGCTCGCCGGTAAATTCGCCGACGAACTGCTGGCGCTCAGAAACGGAGTAGCCGTGCTCGTAGTTCTGGTAGTCATCATGGGTGTGGCGACGCAGGAAGCCTTCGGTGTAACCACGGTGCGCGAGGTTTTCCAGAGTATCCAGCAGAGTGGTGTCGAACGGTTTCCCTGCGGCAGCGTCGTCAATGGCTTTGCGGTACACCTGCGCGGTGCGCGCGCAGTAGTAGTGCGATTTGGTGCGACCTTCGATTTTTAGCGAGTGAACGCCCATCTGGGTCAGGCGCTCAACGTGCGCAATGGCGCGCAAATCTTTCGAGTTCATAATGTAGGTGCCGTGTTCGTCTTCAAAAGCGGTCATATACTCGCCCGGACGTTTAGCCTCTTCGATCATAAACACCTGGTCAGTCGGCGCGCCGATGCCTAATGTTGGTTCCACGTTTTGCACTGGAATCGGCTCATGCTTATGCACGATATTGCCGACGTCGTCTTCTTTCCCTTCCTGGACGTTATACTCCCAGCGGCAAGCGTTGGTGCAGGTACCCTGGTTCGGGTCGCGTTTATTAATATAGCCTGAGAGCAGGCAGCGGCCGGAGTAGGCCATACACAGCGCGCCGTGGACGAAAATTTCGATTTCCATATCCGGCACCTGGCTGCGGATTTCGGCGATTTCATCCAGCGAAAGCTCACGGGAGAGAATGACGCGGGTCAGCCCCATTTGCTGCCAGAACTTGACCGTCGCCCAGTTGACGGCGTTAGCCTGTACCGACAGGTGAATATCCATATCGGGGAAATTTTCGCGCACCAGCATGATTAAACCCGGATCGGACATGATCAAGGCGTCCGGTCCCATCTCCACCACCGGCTTCAGATCGCGAATAAAGGTTTTCAGCTTGGCGTTATGCGGGGCAATGTTGACCACCACATAGAACTTTTTACCCAACGCGTGGGCTTCGTTGATGCCGAGCTGCAGATTTTCGTGATTGAATTCGTTATTGCGCACGCGCAGGGAGTAACGCGGTTGGCCCGCATAAACAGCATCTGCGCCGTAAGCGAATGCGTAACGCATATTTTTCAGCGTTCCCGCCGGGGAAAGGAGTTCCGGTTTAAACATGATTTTCTCGTTCTGATGACAGGTCAGATTCGCCGCACCCGGTGCGGCGAGTTGGGGAGTGCCCCCACATTAAGGGCGGGCATTGTAGCGCTGTAGGAGAGGGGAGTAAATATCATAGGGGTATCCATAGGGGGTAAAGTATGGAAGATACGTGAGTATATGCTTTGCGAAGATTTGTCGGGCACTGGAGCACAATGTACTGTAGTAGACGAGTGGCTTCGGTTATCCGTGATATTGACAGGACGTCAACAGATTTTTTAGTTTCGGTAATTTTTGCTGCTCATTAGATGAAAGGGGCCCGTTATCATACCCCCTCCTGTTTAACGATTGTAGCCATAGAGGTTGAGCCTACCGGATAAATACTCGCCTAAATAGACTTCACTGATTTTGCTAAAGCCTTGTTCTTTAATTTTTGATTCTAACCATTGATCGTCCTTGTCAATTATTTCCAACACATCACGATTTGCCTGCCCATCGACAATAATTGGATAGCGAATATTTTCATCACCGCTTTCAATTATCGTTAATTGCCCATTTTGCTCGAGGATAACTCGTTTTAATTTTTCAACTTCATATACGCCGTTGGACCTTAGTTTAAACATTAAATCATTTGCGGAGATACCATTTCTCAAACACTCTTTCACGTCAACACTACCATTATGCACAAGAGTAATAGGTTTACCATCCACGATGCGTTTAATCAGGTGATTATGTTCTTTGGAAAACTTAAGAATAAAGACGAGTAGCGTCCAGATGATCAATACGAGAACAAATTGCAACACCGTAATTGATTCATTATAGATTACGCCACCAATAATACCACCAAGGACGTAGTTTTGGATCTGGTCCATTGCTGATGAGGGCGCTAGATTGCCTTTTCCCATTAGGTTGATCTGGATTATCAGGCAGAGAATGCCCAGGCCGAGTTTTATTATAATAGGCGTATAAATAGCCATCTTCGTTTCCTTATTTTTTTATAATATTAATGGCCGGGTTGGTTAACCACGTTTGCTCTAATCTATAGGTGTTTTGATCGGTACTCAAGCTAACCCGGTAATAATCATCATTAATTTTAACTATTACGCCATCTGATAATTGTACTGAATTGGAGTAGATATTGTTGACGCTTATATTTTTTTCATGTGCTAATAGTTTAACAAAGTTAACCATCTGTGATGACTGAGAATGGACATTTTGGCTATTGGTATAATCTGAATACTGAACGCCAGAAAGAAAAAGTAAAAACAGAAAGACAATAATTGTGAGGTCTCTGTATTTGGTCTGCAGGCGATGACGCATATACATGCTGAAAACCGCAAGTAATATAAATAGCGTGCTAAAGATAATGATATATTTTAGATAATCATTCAAAGCAGACTGCGTTTGCAAATAATCTATACCATAAAATCTCATGTTCATTACCGTTATTATCTACTTAAGTCCGTTGGTTACTGCAATCCTGACGCTTTTATAATAATAACACACCTGCAGTTGATCTTCGCCCTTTAGCTTTAAAGATAGATTGAGATAAATCTATCACATATATTCGATAAATCAAGGTCTGAACAAGATGTGAAGTTAAAATAAATAGCCAGATCAATGCGTTAAAGATGTGGAATGTACAATGCTAACTAAACTTTCATCATGAATATGGTGCTTAGCGAGTATGGGGGCATTTTCGTAAAATATGTCGTTGGATCGTACTTATTTGTGTTCTTTTGATGTTGTAAAGCGGCCAACTGGAATCGTTTTGAAAATGCGACCGGGTTATTATCCGGGCACTGATGGGGAGGCACAATCTTAGGCCTCCCTTATTAGTTGGCGCTACGGTCAGGCCAGCCGGCAGGCGTCGGCTTCCCAACGATAGCCTACGCCGTAAACGGCGCGGATAAACGACTGCTCGGCGTCCAGCGACTCCAGCTTGCGCCGTAGATTCTTGATATGGCTATCAATGGTTCGGTCGGTAACCACACGGTAATCATCGTACAGATGATTCAGCAGCTGTTCGCGTGAAAAGACCTTACCCGGCTCCTGGGAGAGGGTTTTCAGCAGGCGGAACTCTGCGGGCGTGAGATCCAGCAGTTTATCGCGCCAGGAGGCCTGGAAGCGGCCTTCGTCAACGATCAGCGGGCTTTGCGCATCCAGCGCCTGCAGATCGCGCTGCGGCTTGCAGCGGCGAAGAATGGTCTTCACGCGAGCCACCACTTCGCGCGGGCTGTAGGGCTTACAGATATAGTCATCAGCGCCGATTTCTAACCCCAGCAGGCGGTCAATTTCTTCGATTTTCGCCGTCACCATCACCACCGGAACTTCGGAGAAGCGGCGGATTTCGCGGCATAAGGTGAGTCCGTCGGTGCCGGGCAGCATCAGATCTAACAGGATCAGATGCGGCGGCGTCTGGCGAACGTACGGTAAAACCTGATCGCCGTGATTAATCAGCGTCGGCGCATAGCCTGCCGCCTGAAGATAATCGATCAGCAACTGACCCAGCTTGGGTTCATCTTCCACGATAAGAATACGTGGTGTGTTTTCATCAACAGGTAATTCAGTCATACGTCTCTCGATAAATTACGTTCCAGAGGTAACTCTACTTTAATGCTAACCCCGCCCAAAGGCGAATGACCGGCACGTAAAGTGCCACCGTGGGCCGCCACAATGTTAAGGCAAATCGCCAGTCCTAAACCAGAGCCGCCGCTGGCACGATTACGCGATCCTTCGGTACGGTAAAAGCGCTCAACCAGCCGCTCCAGCTGTTCGTCGGTGACGCCGGGGGCGCTATCGGCAAAGTCGAGAACCAGCATATGGCCGCTCTGGCTGGCGCTGATCTGCAGGCTGCCGCCGCTATCGGTGTAGCGCAGGCTGTTTTCCAGCAGGTTATTGAAAAGTTGCATCAGGCGATCCCGGTCGCCAAAAATCGTCGCGCTTTCCGGCAACGAAACGCTAATCGCCAGTCCGCGGCTGGCGAAGCGTTCGCGAAACGCGCCAGCGGCGACTTCCAGCAGATTGATGATATCCACCGAGGTTTTCTGGTAGGACAGCGCGCCTTCATCGGACATCGATAGCTGGTGCAAATCATCGACCAGTTTGGTCAGGGTCGCGACCTCGGCCTGTAGGGAAGTGATGGAGTCCGGGGTGAATTTCCTGATGCCGTCCTGAATGGCTTCCAGCTCGCCACGTAGCACCGCCAGCGGCGTGCGCAGCTCGTGGGAAATATCGGCCATCAGGTCCCGGCGCATCTGCTGGTTGCGCTCAAGGGTGCTGGCTAGCTGGTTAAAGTCCCGTGCCAGACGCCCCAGTTCATCGCTGCTGGTGGCGGTGACGCGGGTTGAGAAATCTCCGGCAGCCAGGCGATGCGTGCCCTCAACCAGTCGTTTGACCGGCGCAAGCAGGCCACGCGCCAGCGGGAAGGTGGCGAGCGCCGCCAGCAGCGTAGCGAGAGCGACAATCAGCCAACTGGTGCGTTTTTGTTGGCGGTCAAAGTTGATATCGGTGTTGCGCGTCAGACGTTCAACCGGCGACGCAATCACCGCGCCGACCTCCACGCCGTTAACCATAATGCTGCGGCGGGTACCGTCTTTCGGCACGCGTTCGCGCGGACCAACCAGAACGCGCCCTTTTTGATCGACCACCCAGAACATGGTGCGCCAGCCGTGCGGCGGAATATCGGGGCCGGGACCGCGATCGCCACGGGGACCTTCAAGCGGCCGGTCTGGCGCGGCGTCCAGTGGCATATCCTCTGGAACCGGGCCGGGTCCAGGCGCATCCATTGGCCCAGAATCCATGCCTCGGCCCTGCGGCGAATGGTCATCGTTGTCGCGCTCAAAGGTTTTCAGCAACTGGAAAATGAACCGGTCGTTGTTACGCAGGAATTTCCAACTGCCATGCTGGGCATACTGTTCGCTCAGGGCGTCCCCGAGCATGGTCAGCCGCTGCTCGTTTCCGCGCTTGATATAGTCGATAAACCCGCGCTCAAAGCTGATGCGCACCGCCCAGTGCATGCTGATTAACAGCACGATGCAGGTGGCGAGAATCGCGATAAATAGCTTGCCGGTAATGCCGGGACGCCAGAACTTCAAGATTCACTCCTTTTGCGACGACCGATCACGGTGTTGGTGGTGGTGTCGTCCGGTACGCGGGAAAAAATCAGCGCGGGCAGCGCGATAACCACCGCCATGCTTAAGTAGGTATAGAGAAAGACCTGATGAGTGGTCGCCGCGTCGGCGCTGATATGCTGCTGACCGTAGAGACCCAGCAGCATGCCGGCGATGGTGACGCCGATACTCATCGATAGCTGCATGACCATCGATAGCATGCTGTTGCCGCTGCTGGCCAGGTCATCGGGCAGGTCTTTCAGGGTCAGCGTATTCATTGACGAAAAGCGGCTGGAGTTGATCATCCCCTGCAGAAACAGTACCACCGGCAACAGCCAGTACCAGCCTGCCAGAGCCACCGCCATAAACAGCAGGCTGACCAGCGCCAGGCCGATGGTTGAGACCACCAGCACCCGGCGATAGCCGAAGCGGTTGACCACCTGTACCACGATACGCTTCATGCCCATGCTGCCGAGCACCATCGGGATCATCATCAGACCGGCGTGGAACGGTGTAAAACCGAGGCCAATCTGCAAAAATACCGGCGTCATAAACGGCAGCATGCCGCTGCCGATGCGCCCGGCGAAGCTGCCGCCAAGTCCGAGCGAGAAGGTGCGATTGCTGAACAGTTTCAGGCTAAACAGCGCGTTGCGATTACCGCGCGCGTGCCATAGATAGAACAGAATGGACGCAACGCCGACCGCGACCAGCGTCGCCAGCCACAGCGGAAAGATACCAAGCCCTTTTTTACCATCAAGCGCCAGGGTCAACGTGGCCATTCCCGCCGCCAGCAGAATAAAGCCGAAAATATCAAAGCGCCGGGTTTGCAGGGTGTAGTTAGGCATCAGGCATAGCGTGGCGATGGCGCCGACAATGCCGACCGGAATGTTGATCAGGAAGATCCAGTGCCAGGAAGCGTATTCCACCAGCATTCCGCCGAGCGCCGGACCGAGCAGCGGGCCGACCTGGCCGGGGAGGGTGACGAAGGTCATCGCCGCCATATACTGGCTGCGGGGGACGATTTTCATCACCGTCAGTCGACCAACGGGAACCATCATCGCGCCGCCGACACCCTGCAATACGCGGGCGAGTATCAGCTGATCGAGCGTCGCGGCCTGGGCGCAGAACAGGGAACCGGCGGTAAACAGCACGATGGCGCTAAAGAAGATATTACGTACCCCGACTCGATCTGCCAGCCAGCCGCTGGCGGGCAGCATCACCGCCACCGTTAGCACATAGGAGACAATCACCATATGCATATGCAGCGGACTCTCCCCGAGGCTTTTCGCCATCGAGGGGAGGGCGGTGTTGACGATAGTGGTATCCAGCGCCTGCATAAAGAAGCCGAAGGCCACTATCCATAGCTGCCAGCGTACGCTGGCGGGGAGATCTGTCATGTTATTCGCTTACCGGTTGATGGAGTTTTCGCGAAAAACGCAACCGCAGACGGTCGAAGAACAGATAGACCACCGGCGTGGTGTACAGGGTCAACAGTTGACTCATCACCAGACCGCCGACGATGGTAATCCCCAGCGGCTGGCGCAGTTCGGAGCCATCGCCGCCGGAGATAACCAGCGGCAGCGCGCCGAACAGCGCCGCCAGGGTGGTCATCATTATCGGGCGAAAGCGCAACAGGCAGGCCTGGAAGATGGCTTCTTCCGGCGGCAGGTTGCCGTTGCGCTGCGCCTCAAGGGCAAAGTCGACCATCATGATGGCGTTTTTCTTCACGATGCCAATTAATAGCATAATCCCGATAAGCGCGATTAGGCTGAACGGGGCATCGAAAAGCTCCAGCGCCAGCAGCGCACCGACGCCAGCGGAAGGAATGGTCGAGAGAATAGTCAGCGGATGAACGTAGCTCTCATAGAGGATCCCCAGCACGATATAGACCGTGGCAATTGCCGCCAGAATCAAAATCACCTGGGAATTCATCGTTTCCTGGAACACCTGCGCGGTCCCGGCGAACGACCCGCGTACGCTGGACGGCACGCCAAGCTGGGTCATAGCCCGGTTAATGGCATCGCTGGCTTCTGACAGCGACTTACCGGTCGGCAGGTTGAAAGAGATGGTCGAGGCTGCCGACAGCCCTTGATGGTTCACCGACAGCGGGGCGTTGGCCGGTTGCCATTTGGCGAAATAAGAGAGCGGAATGGGTTTATCTTCGCTGTTGATCACAAACATCTTATCCAGCGCGCTGACGTCCTGGGTATAAACCGGATCGACCTGCATCACCACTTTATACTGGTTCAGCGGCTGGTAAATGGTTGAGATCTGCCGTTGACCAAAGGCATTGTTCAGCAGGTTGTTGGCATCCTGCACGCTGATACCGAGCCGCGACATGGTGTCGCGATCGTAAACCAGGCCCATCTCCGCGCCGTTATCCTGCTGGTCCGAGTTAACATCCGCCAGTTCCGGCAGCGCCGCCAGCGCTTTACGGATCTTAGGCTCCCACTCGCGCAGCGCAGCAAGATCGTCCGACAGCAGGGTGTACTGGTAGCTGGCGTTGGACTGACGTCCGCCGACGCGAATATCCTGTACCGCCATCAGAAACAGGTTGGCCCCCGGCTCTTTCGCCAGTTTTTTACGCAGCCGGTCAATAATTTGCTGTGCCGTTTCGTGGCGTTCATCGCGGGACTTCAGGGTGATAAACATCATTCCGCTGTTCACCCGCGAGCCGCCGGTAAAGCCAGTGACGTTATCCACCGCCGGATCTTCACGGATGATCTTCATAAAGTCCTGCAGCTTGCCGCGCATCGCCTGGAATGAAATGCTCTGGTCGGCCTGAATGCCGCCCATCAGTACCCCGGTGTCCTGCTCCGGGAAGAAGGTTTTGGGAATAGAGATATAGAGCCAGACGCTCAGCGCGATGGTGCCGAGCAGCACCAGGCCGGTTAAGCGGCTGTGCTTCAGCACCCATTTCAGCGACTTGCCGTACCCGCCCTGAATCGCCACCAGCAGGCGGCCAAAACCGCGTTTGCGCGTCGGCTCGTTGGGCTTGCCGCTTTTCAGCAGCCAGCCGCACATCATCGGCGTCAGGGTCAGCGACACCGCCAGCGAAATGCCGATCGCCACCGACAGGGTAACGGCAAATTCACGTAGCAATCTTCCCGGCAGGCCGCCCATTAGCAGCAGCGGCAGGAAGACGGCGACTAACGATACGCTCATCGACAGCACGGTGAAACCCACCTCCCGGCTTCCCTGTAGCGCGGCCTGAAGCGGCTTCATACCCGCTTCAAGATGGCGGGAGATATTCTCCAGCACCACGATGGCGTCATCGACCACAAAGCCGGTGGCGATGGTCAGCGCCATTAGCGACAGGTTGTTAAGGCTGAAGCCGCACAAATACATTGCCGCAAAGGTGCCAATCAGCGAGACCGGAACCGCCACCGCCGGGATCAGCGTTGCGCGTCCCGAGCGCAGGAACAGGAACACCACGAGGATCACCAGACCAACCGAAATCACCAGCGTTTGCTCGACTTCTTCCAGCGAGGCGCGGATGGTGGGCGACCGGTCCTGGGCGATTTGCAGGTCGATAGATGCCGGGATCGTGCGCTGCAGATCCGGCAGGCGGGCGCGAATGCTGTCCACCGTCTCAATAATGTTGGCTTCCGGCAGCTTGCGGATCATCAGCAGAATTGCCGGTTTAGCGTTGGTCATCCCGGCGTTGCGCACATCCTGTACCGAGTCGGTGACGTTGGCGACGTCGCCGAGGCGTACCGCCGCGCCGTTATTGTAGTGCACGATAACCGGCTGATATTCGGCGGCGGTTTTCAGCTCGTCGTTGGTTTCCACCTGCCAGCGATGGGAGGCGTCTTCCAGCGCTCCCTGCGGTTTACGCACGTTAGCGTTGCTGATAGCGGTACGTACCGCGTCCAGCGACACACCCTGGTTAAACAGCGCCTGCGGGTTGAGGTCAACGCGCACGGCGGGCAGGGAACTGCCGCCGACGTCAACGTCGCCCACGCCGTCAATCTGGGCAATAGTCTGCGCCAACTGGGTAGAGGCGAAATCGTACAGCTCACCCTGGGAGTAAGTATCCGAGGTGAGGGTAAGGATCATGATCGGCGCGTCGGATGGGTTAGCTTTGCGATAGGTCGGGCGGCTCGGCATACCGCTCGGCAGCAGGCTTTGCGCAGCGTTAATCGCCGCCTGCACGTCGCGCGCGGCACCGTTGATATCGCGATCGAAGTTGAACTCCATAATGATTCGCGTACTGCCAAGCGAACTGGAGGAGGTCATCTCGTTCACCCCGGCAATCCGCCCCAAAGAGCGCTCCAGCGGCGTCGCCACCGAAGAGGCCATGGTTTCTGGCGAAGCACCGGGCAGCGAGGCGCTGATCATAATGACAGGAAAATCCACCTGCGGCAGCGGCGCAACCGGCAGCAGGCGGAAGCCGAGGATGCCGCACAGGGTGATGGCGAGCGAAATCAGAATCGTCGCCACCGGACGGTAAATGAAGAGCGCGAAAAACTTCACTTACGCCTCCTCCTCACGCCGGGGGAATCGGCTTTTCATATACAGCGACAGGCGGTCGAACAGCAGATAGATAACCGGAGTGGTGAACAGCGTCAGCACCTGGCTGAGCATCAGACCGCCGACCATGCCGATCCCCAGCGGACGACGCAACTCCGCGCCGACGCCGGTACTAAGCATTAGCGGCAGCGCGCCGAGCAGGGCGGCAAGGGTGGTCATCAGGATCGGACGAAAACGCAGCAGACAGGCCTGATAAATCGCCTCGCGTGGTGGCATGCCCTGTTCGCGTTCGGCGGCCAGCGCGAAGTCGATCATCATGATGGCGTTTTTCTTCACGATACCGATAAGCAGGATGATGCCGATAATGGCGATAACGTCCAGCTCGCTACCGGCCAGCCACAGCGCCAGCAGCGCGCCGACGCCTGCCGTTGGCAGGGTGGACAGAATGGTGATCGGGTGAATAAAGCTTTCATACAGCACGCCGAGCACGATATACATCGCCACCACTGCAGCAACCACCAGCCAGACGGTGCTGCCGAGCGCCGACTGGAAGGCCAGAGAACTGCCCTGGAACTGGGTGCGGATATCGCTCGGGAACTCCAGCGCCTGCTCGGCGTCAAGGATAGCGTCTACCGCGTCGCCCAGCGAATAGTTGTTCGGTACGTTAAATGAGATAGTCGTGACCGGGAACTGATCGAGATGGTTAATCGACAGTGGGGTAAAGCGCTGCTCCACTTTGGCGATTGCGGTAAGCGGCACGATCCCGCCGTCGCTGCTGGTCAGGCGGATGTTATCCAGCGCCGCCAGGCCCGGCGTCGCCTGGGTATCATGCTCCAGCACCACGCGGTACTGGTTTGCCTGGGTATAAATAGTGGAAATCAGGCGCTGACCGAAAGCGTTGTACAGCGCGTTATCGATATCGGACATGCTGATGCCGAGACGGCTGGCGCTGTCGCGGTCAACGTTGATATACGCCGCCAGGCCTTTATCCTGCCAGTCGCTACTGACGTCGGAGAGCTGCGGCAATGCCTGCAGGCGGGTCAACAGCTGCGGTACCCAGTTGCTTAGCGCATCAAGCGAGTTGGCCTGAAGCGTGAACTGGTACTGGGTGCGGCTGACGGTAGTGTCAATCGTCAGGTCCTGGGTTGGCTGAAGATAAAGTTCGATACCGGGAATGCCGTCCACCGCGTTTTGCAGGCGGGCGATGACCGTTTGTACGCGATCGTCACGCTCGTCCAGCGGCTTAAGGTTGATTTGCAGGCGGGCGCTGTTCAGCGCCGGGTTGGTGCCGTCAACCCCGACGTAGGACGTCAGGCTTTCCACCGCCGGATCTTTAAGAATGACGGCGGAAACCTGCTGCTGGCGCTCGGCCATGCTGGCGAACGACACCGATTGTGGGGCCTGTAGCGTGCCCTGGATAATGCCGTTGTCCTGAATCGGGAAGAAGCCTTTTGGAATAAACACCCATAGCATAATTGACAGCACCAGCGTGCTGAGGGCCACGCTCAGCGTGAGCCACGGATGATTTAGCACCCGGCTCAGCCAGCGGCCATAGACGGCGATCACCCGCTCAAAGAAGCGTTCGCTGGCGCGGGAGAAGCGGTTCTGCTTGCGCAGCGACTCGTGGTTTAACATGCGGGCGCACATCATCGGCGTCAGGGTCAGCGACACTACTGCCGAGATAAGGATCGCCACCGCCAGGGTGACGGCGAACTCGCGGAACAGGCGGCCCACGATATCGCCCATAAACAGCAGCGGGATCAGCACCGCGATCAGCGAGAAGGTCAGGGAGATAATGGTAAAGCCGATCTCACCTGCGCCTTTCAGGGCGGCGGTCAGCGGTTTTTCGCCTTTCTCGATATAGCGCGAGATGTTTTCGATAACTACGATGGCGTCATCGACCACAAACCCGGTGGCGATGGTCAGGGCCATCAGCGTCAGGTTGTTAATCGAGAAGTCGAGGAACACCATTACCGCGAAGGTGCCGACCAGCGACAACGGCACGGCGATGCCGGGAATAATGGTCGCCGGGACGTTGCGCAGAAACACGTAAATAATCATCACCACCAGGGCGATGGCCAGCATCAGTTCGAACTGGGTGTCGCTGACCGAGGCGCGAATATTGGTGGTGCGGTCAGAAAGCACTTGCACTTTGACCGATTTTGGCAGGCTTTCGGTCAGCTGTGGCAGCATCTCGCGGATGCTGTCAGCGGTGGAAATGATGTTGGCCCCCGGCTGGCGCTGAACGTTCATTACGATTGCCCGCTGATTGTTGGCCCATGCCCCGAGCCAGCTGTTTTCCGCGCCCTGTTCAACTGTCGCGACGTCGCCGAGGCGAATCGGCGCGCCGTTCTGCCAGGCGATAATCAGGCGGCGGTAATCCTCTGCTGATTGCATCTGATCGTTGGCGGAAAGCGTAACCGCCCGCGACGGGCCGTCCAGGCTACCCTTCGCCGAGTTAACGTTGGCGCTGGTAATCGCGGTGCGAATGGTTTCGCTGGTGAGTCCGAGGGCGGCAATGGCCTGAGCGTTCAGCTTCACGCGCACTGCCGGGCGCTGACCGCCCGCCAGGGTCACCAGACCAACGCCGGAAACCTGGGAGATTTTCTGCGCCACGCGGGTTTCCACCATATCTTCGACCTGAGTCATCGGAATCGCGGAAGAGGTGACCGCGAGGGTCATAATCGGCGGGTCGGCGGGGTTAACTTTGCTGTAGACCGGCGGGTTGGGCAGATCTGACGGCAGCAGGTTAGTGGCGGCGTTGATGGCCGCCTGTACTTCCTGCTCGGCAACGTCCAGCGGCAGCGTAAGCTGGAACTGGAGCGTGACCACCGATGCGCCGCCCGAACTCTGGGACGACATTTGCTTGAGGCCGGACATCTGGCCAAACTGGCGCTCCAGCGGGGCGGTAATCGACGAGGTCACGACGTCCGGGCTGGCGCCGGGATAGAGCGTCACCACCTGAATTGTCGGGTAATCCACTTCCGGCAGCGCCGAAACGGGCAGGAACCGATAGCCGATAATCCCGGCCAGCATAATGGCCACCATTAACAGCGTCGTCGCTACCGGGCGCATGATAAACAGACGGGAAGGGCCACCCGTACTGCTCGGCGGTAACACTTGCATCAGGAGCGCGCTCCTTTTTTACCGTATTCACGGCTGGTGGCTTTCGCCGGTTCAGCTGCGGTGGTGGCGTCGTGAGCTTCTACAACTTCAACCTTTGCGCCTTCCGTCAGGCGGTCGATGCCGTCGGTCACCACGCGATCGCCTGCGGAAAGTCCGGCGTTAATCACCACTTTCAGGCTGTCCTGAATCCCTGGCGTCACCGTATGTTTGCTGACTTTGTTTTCGTCGTTCAGCACCCAGACGAAATGGCCTTCATTGCCCATTTGCAGGGCTGCGGTCGGAATAACCACCGCGTTTTGCTCGGTATCCACCAGCATCCGGGCGTTGACGAACTGATTCGGGAACAGGGCGTCGTCCTGATTATTAAAGCGTGCTTTAAGCTTGATGGTGCCGGTGGTGGCGTCAATCTGGTTATCGAGGCTCAGCAGGGAACCTTCGCTGATTTTCTGTTTGTTGGTACGGTCCCAGGCTTCGACGACCAGGTTTTTGCCCGCCTTTTGCGCCTGAACCACTGTGGCGATTTGGTTTTCAGGAAGAGTAAAGACCAGGTCGATAGGGTGAGTTTGCGTTAGCACCACAATCCCGGTGGTATCGCCGCTGGAGATCTGGTTGCCGATATCCACCTGCTTTAAGCCGACCCGGCCATCAATCGGCGCGGTGATCCGGCTCCAGTTCAGCTGCAGCTGGGCGCTGGCGACGGCGGCCTCATCGGCTTTGATGGTGCCCTGGGTTTCACTGACCAGCGATTGCTGAGTATCCAGTTCCTGGCGTGATACCAGATTAGTTTTGACCAACTGCTGATAGCGCGCCAGATCGCGACGAGCGTTGGCCAGGGTGGCCTGATCTTTTGCCAGCTGGCCCTGAGCCTGGGCAAGAGCAACTTTAAACTGGCTGGGGTCGATTTCGGCGAGCAGGTCGCCCGCCTTTACCTGCTGGCCTTCGGTGAAGTGGATAGCCAAAAGCTGACCGTCGACGCGGCTGCGGACGGTAACGGTGTTGGCGGCCGTTACCGTACCGAGGCCGGAGAGATAGCGTGGGACCGATTCGCTGGTGGCCGTTGCTGCCTGCACCGGCGCGAGGGCTGCGCCAAAACGACCGTGGCGTCCACCGCCTGGTCCCGGCCCCTGTTGGCCCGGGCCTGCCGCCGTTGCTGACGGTGTGTTTGCCGCTTCGCGACCCTGCCAAAACCAGTACGCGGCGCCCGCGACGATCGCGATGACCAGAACGGCTACCCAACGGCTTTTATTGCTACCTTTCATTAATTTGCTATCTCATCCTGAAACGTTTCACGGAATGATACTAGTTTAGTCAGTGAACGCTGCTTAAAAATGGAGGAATTATGAAAAGACTGTTGAGATATGTCTGGATAAAACGCTTTTTGTTGAGCCAGTTACGGTGAATAGTTACGCGTAATTTATGCTTATCGATTGTTACCTGTCGAGCATGTGAATGCGAACGTTTATCGCTCTGTCGCCGCGCTTTCTTGATGTCGACAGCGGAATACGTCGCACCTGAACTGATATACAGCGTGAATACACCGCCCGGAGTGATGATTCAGCCTGATTGGCGGTCGTATCTGTTTAATAATCAAATCCACTCAGTGTTTTGTCTTAATCAAAGCGACCCATACCAGAAGGTTCTTTATGCATTTTACCCAAGCTATCGCTCGTCTTCCGGCCGCTACCTGCGGTGCAGGACAAACTACTGCCCAACTGGGCGCGCCGGATATTGCCAATACCACTCGCCAGTTTCTCGCCTATGTAGAAACCCTGTTGCAACTTGGCCTGAAGGTCACCGTACTCCCTGCTGCGGCAGATTATCCGGATGCGCACTTTGTTGAAGATACCGCGGTGGTGATGCCGGAACTGGCGGTGATTACCCATCCTGGCGCACCGAGCCGCCAGGGTGAAGTTGACACCATCGCGCCGGTGCTGGCGGGCTTTCGGCCGCTGGTGCAGATGAGCGAGCGGGGGCATATGGACGGCGGCGATGTGCTGCTGGTCGACAAACAGTTTTTTATCGGCCTGACGGCGCGTACCGATGAGCAAGGCATTCGCGAGTTTGCCGCCGCCGTTGAGCCACACGGCTATCAGGTCACGGCGATTGAAGTCAGCGCCGGGCTGCATCTGAAATCGATAGTCAACTATGTTGGTCGTAACACGCTGCTGCTGACGGAAGGCTACGTTAACCATCCGGCGTTTAGCGGCTTTAACAGCATCGTTATCCCGGAAGAAGAGTCCTACGCCGGTAATACGCTGTGGATCAACGATACCTTAATTACGCCGCAGGGTTACCCCCATACCCTGGGCGAAATCAGCAAGCTGGGAATGCCCATTGTGCAACTCGACACCAGCGAATTTAAGAAAATGGATGGCGGGCTGACCTGCCTCTCACTGCGTTTTTAATCACCGCGCCGACACCGGGGAAACCGAAATGAAAACACGCCTTGCCGCATTACTGGCCTGTATGGCGCTCAGCGCGCCGCTGGCCGCCCAGCAGTTTGACACCATCAGCTTTGGCGTCGATGGCGGCTATCCGCCTTTTGACGTCCTGGCCCCCAGCGGTGAAATTACCGGTTTTGATATCGATATCGCTAATGCGCTCTGTACGCAGCTAAAAGCCAAATGCGTTTTTGTTAAGCAGCCGTTCGAAAGCATGATCGCTGCGCTGAATGCGCATAAATTCGATGCCATTATCGCCTCGCTCAATATTACCGATGAGCGCAAAAAGGAAGTGGATTTCACCGATCGCTACTATCGCAGCGCGGCGCAGCTGGTTGCGCGTAAAGGTAGCCCGCTGCTGCCGGAAGTTGCCAGCCTGAAAGGCAAGACCGTCGGCGTACAGACAGGCTCCACTCATGAAGCTTTTGCTAAGGCCAACTGGGCCAATCATGGCGTGAAAATCGTTGGTTATGCAAACCAGGATAACGTCTATCTCGACCTGCTTTCCGGGCGTATCGACGCCGCTTTGCAGGACAATATCCAGGCGGCGACCGGCTTTATTGATACCCCGCGCGGGCAAAAATTTGCTTTTGCCGGCCCGGTTATTCAGGACGGCGGCATCTCTTCCGATGTTGGGATTGCGGTGAATAAAGATAATCCGGCGCTGCGTGACGCGCTAAATGGCGCTATCAAGGCCATCCGCGCTGATGGTACCTACGATGCTATCCAGAAAAAGTACTTTAGCTTTGATATTTATGGCAAATAAGTCGTGAAGGCGAGGGCGCAGGCAATGGCTTGCGCCGCTTTACGACATCCGCGGAAGGCTGAATATGGTCGCAGACTATTTACCCCTGTTGTTACGCGGCGCGGCGCTTTCGCTGTGCGTGATGCTCTCTTCATTACTGGTGGCTCTGCTGCTGGGGCTGATTAACTCGCTGGTGAAACTCTTTGGCCCGCCGTGGCTGCGCCTGTTTTCCACCGGTTACACCACGCTGGTGCGCGGTATTCCGGAACTGGTCATTATGCTGCTGCTGTTCTTCGGTGGCGAGATGCTGGTCAATCTACTGCTGAGTTTAGTGGGGCTGGGGCCAGTGCGCTTCAACACCTTTATTTCCGGCGTGCTGGCCATTGGTTTTGTCTTCGGCGCTTATTACACCGAGACCTTTCGCGGCGCGTTCCTTACCGTGGATAGCGGGCAAACCGAAGCGGCGCAGGCCTATGGTATGCGCCCGTGGACGGTATTTCGTCGGGTGATGCTACCGCAGATGCTGAGCTTCGCGATTCCGGGTATCAACAATAACTGGCTGGGGCTGATGAAAGCGTCGGCGCTGGTGTCGATCCTCGGTCTGGAGGATATGGTATGGCTGGCTGAACAGGCCGGTCGCGCCACGCAAAAACCGTTTCTGTTCTATTTCCTGGTTTCGCTGATTTATATGGTGATCACCGCGCTTTCCAGCTGGCTGTTCAGTCGTCTGGCTAAACGCTACGCGCTGCGCTCTTCAACGGCGGGGGCGGCACTATGAATCTGCAAACCTTTATCGATGCGATTCCCAGCTATTTATGGAGCGATGGTAACGGTGCCGCAAGCGGGCTGGCGGTGACGGCGGAGCTGTTTTTGCTGTCAATTATTCCAGGCATGGTGCTGGCGATACTGATGGCGGTGGGGCAGGTTTACGGTCCACGGGCGCTGGCGTTGCCCGTTCGCGGTTTTACTTACTTTTTCCGCAGTACGCCGCTTTATCTGCAATTGATGCTGATCTACTACGGCCTGTCGCAGTTCGATATAGTGCAGACGGGCTGGATGAACGACCAGCCGTTCTGGCTGCTGTTCCGCGATGCCACCTTCTGCGCCACGTTAGCGCTGGTACTGAATACCTCAGCCTACGTCGCTGAGCTGCTGGCGGGAATGATGCTAACTTTCCCGCGCCAGGAATGGGTCGCCGGCGAGGCCTACGGTATGAGGAAATGGCAAATTGTTCGCCGCCTCGTTCTGCCTGCCACCCTGCGACGCGGGATCCCGGCGCTAAATAATGAAATGGTCTTTTTACTGCATGCCACATCGTTGGCCAGCACCGTGACATTGCTGGATATCACCGGCGTGGCGCGCGCGTTCTACGCCATGACCTATTCGCCGTTTATTCCGTTTCTGATGGCCGCCGCGCTGTATCTGCTGTGCACTTTTATGCTGATATTCACCTTTTCACGCGCTGAACGGCGCTGGCTGGCGTTTATCCGTCGCGGCTAATCAGGAGCGCTTAATGGACTGGAGTTCGGTCAGGGTAACGATTTTATCAACATGAAACTTTTTACTGGTCAGCCAGCTATCCGCCAGCTGGCAGTAGTGTGCCATGCTGCGACAGCCAATCCGTACCAGGAAGTCAAAGCTGCCGCTGACCAGCCAGCAGTCCAGCACTTCGGGCGTCTGGCGCATCTCCTGTTCAAACACCGGCTGCGAGCGTCCGTGGTCAGCCAGCGCGATTTGCGCTTGTACCACAAAAGCGTGCTCCGGCTCAGGCAATTCAATGATGGCGCTGTAGCCGCGAATGATCCCATCGCGCTCAAGGCCGCGCACGCGTTCCAGGCAGGGGCGCGCGGTGAGGTTTACCTGCTCCGAGAGCTTCTGATAAGAGATGCGGCCATCCCGGCGCAGGATTTCAAGGATCTTGTGATCGATACGGTCAAGCCGGGTTTTCTTTTCCACAACCAGGACGTCCAATGAAAATTAAACACTATACATTACCTGAACATGCCCTCAGTGGGCAGCGGCAATTAAGCCATTTTCATTTCGGCGAACCCGGTACAGGAGAGAAAGTCTATCTGCAGGCGGGACTGCACGCTGATGAAATTCCGGGCATGCTGGTTGCGCATTATCTTAAAAGATTACTCAGCCAGGCGGAACGGCGCGGCGAGCTGCGCGGCGAAATCATTCTCGTGCCGGTGGCGAACCCGCCGGGGCTGGCGCAGGTACTGCTGAACAGCGGTATTGGTCGTTTTGATCTGGCGAGTGGGCGCAACTTTAACCGCGATTTTCCCGACCTCGCTGCTCTGGCGCACCAGCACTTAGACACCGAGCCCCCTGTTTCGCGCTCTGAATATCTAAAACAGGTGCGCGTGGCGATGCAGTATGCGCTGGCGACGCTTCCTGCTGGTAGCGAGGTTCAGGCACTGCGTCATCATTTACTGAGTCTCGCCTGTGATGCTGACCTGGTGCTGGATCTGCACTGCGACGACCAGGCCATTTTGCATCTCTATGCCGATCCGGCCTGGCGAAACGAAGCCAGCGTTCTGGCGGCTTTTCTCGGCATTGGCGCCGTGCTGTTGTCGCAGGAGAGCGGAGGCAACTCGTTTGATGAGGCCTGCGGCCTGCCGTGGCAGCGTCTGGCAGCGCTTAATCCGTTATGGCGCAAGCAGCAGCCCGGCTGCATGGCGGTGACCGTAGAGCTGCGCGGCCAGCAGGATGTGAATCATGCCACCGCCTGCGACGACGCCGAACGTATTTATCGCTATTTGCAATACCGCGGCGTGCTGGCAGGCGCCAGGCCCGAGGTGCCGCAGCAGAAAACGGTGATGCTGCCTTTTGAGGCCGGAGAGATTATTACCGCCCCGGCGACCGGCATTCTGGTCCAGCTAAAACAGCCCGGCGAGTGGGTGAGTCGCGATGACGTCGTGGCGGAAATCATCGATCCGCTGACTGATATGGTCAAAGCGGTACGGCCTAAAGCGGGCGGTCTGATCTATGCCAGCCGTCGTGCGCCGTTTGTGACCTTCGGGGCGGAAGTGATGAAAATCGCCGGTGAGCAGCCGTTCAGCGGCGGAGGCGGGCTGGCGATGTAAGCGATAACGTTATCTATCCCTGGCGGTTATCGATGACCTGAAGTTAACCGCCGTTAGCGTATTCTTCCCTGATACTCTATCAGCATCTGTTTTATTGATTCCTGATGAATTTTTACCCTCAATCAAAAAGAAACTGGCAATAAAGTGTGATGTCTCACGCTAAAAACTTCATTCTCATTGAATAAATTGTGATTTATTTCGCAGTAATAGTCTTTAAGTCCTCTCTTTGATAAATGTGATCTTGATCCACCGAATATGGAAAAAAAGGAATAATGACCATTGGATTGTGTCATTAATTGACTTTGCTTAAAAAAATGTCGCTGCTAGTATCGATGATAGTAAGAATGATACAGGTTGGTGCTGGGGCATAATATTGTTGCAATAATTATTTCTGATGGGGTAATTGCCGTGATGTTATTTACTGTTAGACAACGTAAAATTTTTGAGATGCTTTGGGTGATCAGAGATTATGTCACAGTAAAGGATATTGCTGATGAGGTGTCTTATTCAGAAAAAACGGTAAGAAGCGATCTGGATGTTATCAGAAATGAAGTTGTTAATCATAATGTCGGTCGGCTGCTGGCTAAAACTAATAAAGGATTTTTCCTCGAAATGGAAAAAACGGCTTACGAAAAAATAGCCACGACCTTTGTTGAGAATAAAATTGATGAACGTATAAAAAACCGTATGTGCCGCATGCTAATGGTTTTGCTGGTACGGCCGGTGGTGTCCGCCCAGGAGTTGGCAGATTGTGTTTATTTAGATAAAGGCGCGATAAAAAAATATCTGCTCGAAGTTGAGTCCTGGCTCCTGCCTTTTGGCATTGAACTTTGCAAATCTAACGCAACCTATAAATTATCCTGCACTGAGGTAGTTAGGCGTAAGTTATTTTGGTATTTATTTATTGAACTAAAGCGTTGCCAGAAAAAAGCATTCGCAGAGCGTCTTTATTCATCTACACATGCTCTCAGTAAAAAATATTTTGATGGCGCCGATTATCTTACGCTCAAAATGATGTTTTCCAGAGAAATGCAATATTTTGAACCGATTATGCGAGCGATTGAAGAATTGGAGCAACAATATAATGTCTCTTATACCTATGACTCCTGCGTATGGTTAATATTTTCCTTCGTGCTTGTTATGCATCGCCAGAAGATGGCTAAAGATTACCTGACTGCTGCTGCATCGGAAGCCTGGGATGTAGGTCCTGAGCAAGAAATGGCGCATTACCTTTGCCAGCAGTTACATACTGCAACCAGGATTGTATTTTCAGCTGATGATGTACGATATACGACACTTGTTTTACTCGCCAGCGAGTTAAATGACGTTAATGATGAGAGCGTCAGAGTTCAGGTTTGTGCTTCACCACGGCATCTTGAGGAAACTATTCAGGAGTTTATTTTATCGTTAAGTCATGTGGTCAGTCGCGGGTTGCTGAGAGATAAACAATTATTATGGCGCTTGATTTTACTCATTAGACCGATGGTCTATCGTAATATCCTTGGTATAAATCGGGCTGAAGCCGGTGCTTCTCAGTCATTGATTAGGCAGGTCAAATTTTCTTACCTTGATTTATATCTTGAAGTTGAGCTTTGCAGTTTGCTATATGAGCAACGTTATCATCTAACATTGAATGAACAAGAAATTAGCCTGATTACCTTATGTATTAAAAATGCACAAAGTTTAGCGTTTAAGAAAATTAGAATCGCCATTGTCTGTAATTATGGTATTGGCATCTCTCAATTTGTCGCGCAAAAAATACAGCGGGCAATAACTCAGGTTGAAATTGTTGGTATTTTTTCGTTAAGAGAGCTAGACCAGCTGGATAATAATTACTGCGATCTGGTTGTGAGTACAGTGCCCCTACAGCGTAGTAAAGAGGTTGTTATCCACGTCAATGATGTATTGTTACCTTATGATCTTTCTCTGATTAAAGAAACCGTTAAGAAGATGCAAAAAAGCAAGATGCTGCAAACGCTACAGAAAAAAACGGACGGTAAAGTAAAAAGTTATCATCAGTATATCTTGCCTGAGATGCTATTCGTCGTTTCAGGAATTAAACATAACAATGCGGTGCTGGAATATGTTTGCCAGCAAGCGGCGGCTACAGGCTGTTGTGATGAACTTTATTTATCCTCTGTGTTAGAGAGAGAAAAAGTTTCCCCAACAGAAATTGCTCCTGGCGTTGTTCTGACTCACGGCGATCCGGGTCTGGTGAAGGTGAATTTTATCTCATTAACGTTACTACGCGAACCCGTCGACTGGGGAGGAGAGCAGGGGGTGGATGTAGTCTTTATGGTTGGTTTTAAAAGATCGTCTGATGGCAAAATTGATGGAAGTATTGCCGGTTTTTACACCATGCTAGCTGCGATGGTGGAAAATGATGGCCTAATGAAATCACTGCGTAACTGTACTTCTGAGCAAGAACTATATCGGTTTTTAATCGATGAGAACAAGTATGAGGATGTAATATGAAAATGTGCGAATTTATTATTGAAAGTGATGAAGGGTTGCATGCCAGACCCGCAGCGGACTTTGTTGATAAATCTATTTCTTATCTGAGTAAAATTACCTTTGAAAAAGATGGTGAGATTTTTAACGCCAAAAGTTTTACCTCCGTACTGAGTATGGGAGCGTGTAAAAACGACAAAATTATTATCAAGGTAGAGGGAGAGGATGAAGAACAGGCGATCGATGAACTCACTGCCTTTTTTTATACATTAAATTAATGCGGTTATACTATGTCAGACATCAGGATGTAATAAGGACAATAATTTTTATGATGCTTTCAGATGTTATCAATAAAAACGCCCTGCAAATTAATATGCCAGCGACCGATAAACGGCAAGCGCTCGAATCATTAATTGACCTGCTGTATAAGGATGGTGCAGTTAACGATCCACACGCTTTTATTCAGGATGTTTACCAACGTGAAGGTGAAGGTAAAACGGGAATTGGTGGCTTTATTGCTATACCTCATGGTAAATCAGATTTTGTTAACAATACCTGTATCGCTATTGGTTTATTAAAAAAACCAATTGAATGGGAGTCCCTGGACGGTAATAGAGTAAAAGTTATAATTCTTTTTGCCGTAAATAAAAAAGATAAAAATGATTATTTCGTTAAAATGATGTCACAAGTAGCTCGCATGTTAGGAAAGGAGGAAACTTGCGAGAAATTACTCTCAGCAGCGTCGACGGACGAACTGGTGTCTGCCTTTGAATAATCTGGAGTGTATGATGAATATTGTTGGAATTACCGCCTGTACTGCGGGCATTGCCCACACTTATATCGCTAAAGAAAAACTAATCCAGGCTGCCTTGAGTCTGGGGCATAACATTAAAGTAGAAACTCAGGGGTCTATTGGTGTCGATGATAAACTTAGTCCTGAGGATATCGCTAATGCGGACATTGTTATTTTTGCAACCGATATTGGCATTGGCGGGTTAGAGCGTTTTAAGGATAAGCATGTGGTCGAAGTTCCTATTTCTACCGTAGTCAAATCACCTAAGTCTTTGATTCAAAAAATACAAGAAAAAATGCAAAAATAATTAACCCTAAATATGAGGGCGATAGTATGTCTTACAGTATCGGTTTCAAGAAGCATATGTTGACCGGCGTTTCCTACATGATTCCTGTGGTTGTCGCAGCAGGGCTTTGTATGGCGATTGCAAAAATATTTGGCGGTGCATTTGTTGCCAATGCGACGCAAACGTTGCCCTGGTTTATCAACCAGCTTGGCGTGGTTGCAATGGGGCTCGTTGTCCCGGTTCTTACTGCCGGCATTGCCTATTCCATTGCCGATCGCCCGGGTATTACCCCTGGGCTGATTCTGGGGTTTGTGGCCATTGAAATTAAAGCCGGGTTCCTGGGAGGCATGTTGGCCGGGTTCCTGGTGGGTTACGTCATACTGGCGATTCGTCGCTACTTAAAGCTTCCCTCCAGTATGCAGGGGCTGATGCCGGTACTCTTTATCCCCTTGCTTTCAACCCTGATTATTGGCCTGGCGTTTTATCTATTTCTGGGACGTCCGGTTGCCATCGCTCAGGCGGCAGTCATTGACTGGATGGGGGGACTTATGGGCGGATCGAGGATGGTACTCGGGGGGATAATTGGTGCGATGATGGGGTTTGATCTTGGAGGGCCGGTAAATAAATCCGCATCTCTTTTCTCAAATGCCATGCTGGCTCAGGGGATTTATGGCCCGGAAGCGGCGAAAATTGTCGCGGGTATGGTTCCTCCCATCGGTGTTGCGATTTCCGTGTTTATTTCTCGGCGTAAACGCTATTCTCAGGGAGAAATTGAAGCAGCGAAAGCCGCGTTTCCTCTCGGATTATGCTTTATCACTGAAGGCGTCCTGCCGTTTGCTGCTGCCGATCCGCTGCGGGTCATTCCTGCCTGTATGGCCGGTTCCGCCACAGCTGCCTCGCTAACGATGCTGTGGAACGTTACCAGCACAGTTCCTCACGGCGGGATCTTTGTTATTCCCATCATGGGGAACCCATGGGGATTTGTCGCTGCGTTAATTATCGGCAGCCTGATTACTGCCGCAGTATTAACCATCCTCAAACCAGTATTAAAAGCATCCGATCAGCAAGATGGCGATGAAGAGGAGCCAGAAGTTGACGATTTTGAGATTAGCATTAAATAGTACATCGCTTACTCAAGATTATTCTAATAGTTGAGGTCCGGTATGTATATTTTGAATGGCATTGCAGCGTCGCCAGGAATCGCTTTTTGTCAGATTCAGGTGGTACGTAATAATCACAGGTATGCTGAATATTCTGATGCCAGGGAACCCTCCTGTGAGTGGGACCGCTTTTTAACTGCATTACAGAATTGCATTGAAAGTATGGCTAAATTTCATCAGCAAGCACGACAGCAATACACTGATGATATGGCTAAGGTTTATAAAGCTTATCTGTTAATGTTGCAGGATGAAGATTATATTGCAAATATCCGGGAGAACATTTTCTCTGATTTGTGCGCTGAGCTGGCGGTTATCAATGAAACAGAGAGGTTGGTTGGGTGCTTATTAAAGTCTAAGTCGATCTATTTGAATCAGCGAGTTGAGGATATTCGCGCAATAGAAAAAATGCTGCTGGACTGTCTGGCGAATAAAATTATTGTTGAGCTTTCCGATTGTCCGCAAAAAATGATTATTGTTGCGGATGAACTGACGCCAGCGGATACCATTGTCTATAACCCTGAGCAGCTGCAGGGATTTATCACTTGCCGCGGAGGGGTGACTTCTCACTCGGTGATTCTGGCAAAAGAGCTGGGGATCCCTGCCATTGTTGGTGTCACGATGGATCTCGACAGCCTGGTAGACGGTCAGCCAGCAATCGTTGATGGCGACAGTGGGGTTATCTATGTTGATCCTGATGAGCAGTGTATCGCTCGGTATCAACAGCTCATTACACAATTAGCGCAGCGCAAAGAGACACTAAGGCGTTTTGTTATCGATGCTGCCCATACGCCAGAGAAGATTGCAGTGTGCGCCAATATTACGGCCCTTAGCGAAGCTCAGAGAGCTCTCGAACAGTATGCCGATGGTATTGGACTGGTCAGGACCGAATTTTTGTATATGAATCGAGATCGGTTTCCGGATGAGGATGAACAGTTTCATTTTTATCAATCGCTGGCCCTGCTTATGGCACAAAAGGAGATTGTCATTCGTACCCTGGATATCGGCGGGGACAAGCAGGCGGATTACATTGGTATTCCTGCGGAGGAGAATCCATTTCTTGGCTATCGAGCTGTTCGCTACTGTCTGGATAATAAAGATATTTTCAAACAACAGCTGCGAGCTATTATTCGTGCCTCGGCGTTTGGCCGGATTAAAATATTAATTCCGATGATTGCCACGCTGGAAGAGCTTTGGGAAACAAAGGCGCTGATAGCTGATATTAAGCAGTCATTAAGTATGCAGCAAATTGCATATGACGAAAATATACCTGTCGGCATAATGATTGAGACACCTGCTGCTGCCATGCTTGCTGATGTTTTTGCCAGCCGCTGCGATTTTTTCAGTATCGGTAGTAACGATCTTACGCAATACATCACCGCCAGCGATCGAAATAACAGCAAAGTCCAGCACTTATATCAGCCGCATCATCCTGCGGTGTTGCGTGCGATTAAGCAAGTTATTGATGCTGCAAAAAAACACCTGATTCCTGTTCACGTGTGTGGCGAAATAGCTTCAAATAAAAATATGTTACCTTTCCTGATTGCTGCCGGTGTTGATGAACTCAGCGTCACGCCATTAAGCGTTCCGCAAGTGAAATATACGGTAGCGAAAATGGCAACGGTGAAATGTGAATCATGGCTGAAATCACTCTTGTCAACATATGAAATGGAAAAAATAGAGTCATTGCTCTCCGGAATGGCTAAAGAAATAGACGTACTAGAATTTTAGTCGTTAGTTAAAGAGTTCATCTGTTATTTCAGATAGTTAGATCTGGAAGGGATGATTGTTGTGTAAAATCACTTTCTATGCAGAGGTATAAAATATGTATGTCACAATGAAAACTATTTTAGATGATGCTAATCGCCATTATTATGGCGTTATTTCCGCCAGCGTTATTAATCTTGAGTTAGTCCGTGGGGCGATTCGGGCAGCACAAGAGGAGAATGCACCGATCATTATTAATATAGGTCAGGGGCAAATGAGTAAGCACGGTGATGGTGAAATTATCTCTAAGATTGTACGGACTCTGGCAGCGCGTGCAACCGTACCGGTAGCGCTGAATCTTGATCACGGTAAAGATTATGAGCGTATTACCCACGCTTTTCGCCATCAGTTTTCATCCATTATGATTGATGCCTCCGAATATCCGATGGAAGAGAATATTCGGCGCACCAAAGATGTCGTAACTTTATGCCACTCGCAAAATGTGACGGTTGAAGGAGAGATCGGTTTTATTGGTCAGGCCGCCAATGCGGATGATGAAAAATTTGACCTCTATACTCGCGTTGAAGATGCTGTCCATTTCTTTGAGGCTACCGGAGTTGATGCGCTGGCGATAGCCGTGGGGACTGCGCATGGTAAATACCCGGCCAATCGTGCACCTAAAATCGATTTTGATCGTATCAGCCAAATTAAACAAGCTACTCAGAAACCGCTGGTGCTTCATGGAGGGTCTGATTCCGGGGAAGAAAATATCCGCCAGGCCGTTATTTGCGGCATTAATAAAATTAACGTTTGTACCGACACGTTCGTCAGCTGCAAAGAGGGCTTGAGAACAATGCTGCAAGAGACGCCGGATATTGATTTCATGTCTATGATGATCAATATGGAAAATCAGGCTAAAGAAACGCTACAAAACTATATTCGTATTTCTGGCTCCAGCGGTAAAGCGAGTCACTTTAGATAAATTATCACAACCTTTAACACCGGGTTTTATAGCAAATGACTTAGCTTGCGCGCAGGCGCCAGGGGATTCGTACGCCCGCGCGCGGCCGGGAGGAAAAATAATGCAATATTCGGTAAAAATTGGACAGTATGATGGAGCTGGCCTGCAGTGCATGGTTGAAAGCGCTGACTGGTTTGTCGGAATAAAAAACTGGAAACCCGAAAATGATATCCAGTATATCGATACGCTAGAACGCCATTTATTAACTGACGAGGTTTTCATTTTGTTAGATGGGAAATGTACTCTGCTGGTTATTGATGAAAATGATAGCGCAAAATTTCATTTTCAATATATTTCAATGGAACCTTATAAGGTGTACTGCATCCCGAAAGGTGCCTGGCACAATACGATTACCTGGCCAGGCGTCAAGCTGGCGTTGATCGAAAATCGTAACACCAGCGTGGAGAACAGCGAGTTTATGCTGTTAAGCCGCGCTATGCGCGAGCAAATAATCTCTGCGCTGGCATCACCTGTTAGCTAAGACATCAACGGAGTTCTCCGCAAGCGCGAGCGATGCTCTGACAGGCTGAGTCCAGCAGGGCATCATCCAGCGCGTAAGCCAGACGCAGATACCCTGGTGCGCCAAATGCCGTCCCGGGTAGAGTGGCAACATGAGCTTCGGTTAACAGGTAATCGGCAACCGCAACGTCATCATTGAGCTGAACGCCTGCGGGGGTTGATTTACCGATAAGGCCGGAACAATTTGCGAAGATATAAAATGCGGCCTGCGGCGCGCTGGCGCTTAGCCCATCGACCTGGTCTATCATCGCCATCACTCGATCGCGGCGCCTGACGAGGATGGCCTGCCACTGCGGCAGAAAATCGGCGGGTTGGGTCAGCGCGGCAACGCCCGCAGCTTGCGCGAGCGAACAAGGATTGGAGGTGCTTTGCGATTGAAGAATCGTCATTGCAGAAATTAACCAGGCAGGCCCGGCGGCATAGCCCAGGCGCCAGCCGGTCATGGAAAACCCTTTGGAGAGACCATTCACCGTCAAGATACGCTCACGCAGCGCTGGCGCAACCTGAGCCAGCGTGCAGAAAGGTGCGCCGTCGTAGCGCAGCGCCTCATAAATATCGTCCGCCAGAATCAGTACCTGCGGTGCGGCCTGCAGTATTTTCGCCAGCGCTTGCAGCTCCTCGCGGCTATACAGCGCACCCGTTGGATTGGATGGGGAGTTGAGGATAAGCCAGCGGGTACGCGGAGTAATGGCTGCGGCCAGAGACTGCGGCGTCAGCTTCCAGCCATTTTGTTCCTGGGTTGCAACGATGACGGGCTCGCCATCCGCCAGCGCTACCATATCGGGATAGGAAACCCAGTAAGGTGCGGGAATAATAGCTTCCAGACCGCTGCTCAGCGTGGCCTGTAGCGCATTAAAAATCAGCTGCTTAGCACCTGTGCCGGCAATAATCTCCTGAGAGGTGAAGCGCAGGTCATTGTCACGGGTGAATTTATCAATAATGGCGGCTTTAAGGGCGGCGGTGCCGCCGACCGCGGTGTACTTTGTTTCACCTTGACGGATAGCGTCGATACCCGCCTGGCCAATCGCCGCAGGCGTAGCAAAGTCCAGTTCACCGAGGCCAAGACTAATAATGTCGATTTTCTGCTGCTGCAGGGTACGGACCCGGTCGGCGATGGCCGCCGTCGGCGAAGGGCGAACTCGCCGCATACGCGGCGCGAGAAATTGTGCTGACATAGTGCTCTCTTTGGTTAGACGCCGCATTTCATCGCGCGGCGTATTCGTTTGTTTCAGGGGATTCAGGCCGGTAGCGAGACGCCGCTGCGGGCATCGGCGGCGAGTCGCTGAAGCTCCGCCTGGGTTTCGGCAATCACCTCCGGGGTAACATCGACTAGCGGTGAACGTACATGTCCGCCGTTGAAGCCGCGCAGATTCATTGCTGCCTTCACCAGCTGCGGCTGGCCATGGCGACGCGCAAGAGCACGGAAGCCGTACCATAGGCGGTGCAGCTCTCTGGCGGCGATGGCATCGCCTCGCTCCAGCGCACGGAAACTGGCTAATACCAGCTCAGGCAGCGCACCGCTGTTGGTCGTGCTTATCCCATCGAAACCGCACATCATTGGGCCTAAAAATGCCAGGTCTGAAGCGCAGAACAGGCGCAGACGCCCGGACAACCGGTTGGCGATTTGGTCAATAACGGTTGGACTCAGGTCGCCTTGTTTGATGCCTACAACCTGCGGAATATCTGCCAACTGCTCCAGAAGCGCAGGAGGGAGGGTAATGCCGATACCCGGCGCGTTGTATACCAGAATCCCGGTTTTAGATAACGGCGCCATTTGTTGGAAAAAATTCACGATTTGCGTATCGGTGACTTCGGAAACAAAAGGCGGCGTAACCATCGGCAGGCCGCCGAGATCGCCTGCCAGCGTGGTTAATTCACGGACTACCCGGGCATCGGAGCCTGCGCTGCACAGCATCACCGGAACGCGATCGCCGACAACCTGCATCACGTGACGGAAAATGGTTGCTCGCTCCTCAGGGCTCAGCGCCGGGAATTCGCCGTAGGTTCCGCCTATCAGGACGCCGTCATAGCCGAGGTCAATGACGCGCTCGATATTGGCGGCCAGACCGGCGAAATCAATCTCTCCCTGTTCGGTAAAAGGGGTCACGGTAATATTGAAGATCCCGCGTAGTCTTTCACGGCATTCAATCCTGTCTTTCATCTCTCTCTCCTTAACTGGTCATGCCACGACGGCATGACGATGGTCTGGTGGTTGGTGACCGGCGGCTGCCTGTCGATGGTGCAAATGCGCACGATAAGTGCGCATCATTTGTGCATTTATGTTGCAACGGCTTATAGATGACTCAGCTGGCTGAGCGGGCGAATGACGACGCCAGCGGCGGTCAGACGTTCGCGCAGCGTGCGGGCGATGGCCACGCCCTGCGGGTTATCGCCATGGACGCATAGGGTATGAACGGGCATTGGGATTTTGACCCCGCTAATGGTACGAATCGCTTGTTCTTCAATCATTTGTAGCGCACGACTGGCGGCGCGTTCGGGGTCGCGGATAATGGCGTCCGGCAAATGTCGCGGCAGAGTCAATCCGTTTTCACCGTAGCTGCGGTCGGCGAACACTTCACAGGCGACGCGCAGCCCGGCCTTGCGCGCCGCGCGTTCTGTCGCATTGTGCGGCGTAGTGACCAGCACCAGCTGGCGGTCCACGGCGAGAATAGCGCTGACGATGGCTTCCGATAAGGCATCGTCGGTGAAGGCCTGGGTAGCCATTGCGCCGTGTAGCTTGACGTGGGTCATCATATGACCGCAGACCCGCGCCATGGCCTGCATGGCGCCCAGTTGGTACACCACCATTTTACCAACGTCCGCTGGGCTATCACCGGTAATCGTGCGCCTGCCAAAACCCCAAAGATCAAGAAACCCCGGATGGGCCCCGACGTCCAGCCCGCGCGCTCTGGCATGGGTGATAGTGCGGTGCATCACCAGCGCATCGCCGGCGTGAAAACCACAGGCGACGTTGGCTGAGGTCACCAGATCCAGCATGGCTTCATCGTCGCCAACGCTGAATTGACCAAAACTTTCACCCAGATCTGAATTCAGGTCCACTTCTTGCATGATTACTCCTCGAGACAGTTGGTATACCAAATGCATGCAATGAGAATGCCAAAGGGTAAAAGCCAAAATGACGTCGCTGGCGAATGTGCCGATGAGCGAATGTTTAACCAGGAGAGAGTGAGCAGATGAAACCATCGATCAAAGCAGGCTGTCTGACATTGGGCCTGTTGACCATGAGCTATAGCCTGTCCGCCAGCGCGGATGAGCTCTATTTTGCTAGCTGGGGCGGAGCCTATCAGGATGCGATTCGTGAAGCCTGGCTGAAGCCCTTCAATAAAGAAACCGGTATTGATGTCGTGGAAGATACCGACCCGCAGGTCAGTAAACTAAAAGCCATGCAGGATACCGATACTGTGTCATGGGATGTGGTGACGGAGAATAGCTCGCGCCTGGCTCGCGGCATTAAGCTCGGGGTATTTGAAAAGATCACCCCAGAAATGGTCAATCAGCAGCATGTTATCCCCGGCGCGCGTAATGATTACGGCGTCCCGTCTGAGATTTTCTCCACCCTGATAGGCTTCTCAAGCAAGGTCTTCCCGGAGGGGAAACCGCAGCCGAAAACCTTCGCTGATTTTTGGGATGTGAAGAAATTCCCCGGTAAACGCACCTTGCAGGATGAACCGGCTACGGTTATCGAAGCCGCGCTCATTGCCGATGGCGTCAAGCCGGAAGATGTCTATAAAACGCTCAGCACCCCGGAGGGGGTCGATCGGGCGATGAACCAGATTAAGAAAATCAAACCCTATGTGGCGAAATGGTGGAAGAGCGGCGCGGAACCGGTGCAGGCGCTCTCCAGCGGTGAAGTGGTGATGGCTTTAGGCTGGAACGGCCGCTTCCAGTCGGGTATTGACTCTGGCGTGCCGATCAAAATGTCATGGGATGATTCTGTCGCGCAGGTTGGCTACTTTGCACTGGTCAAAGGGGCCCACAACCGCGACGCGGCGCTGAAGCTACTCAACTATATTATTTCGCCGCAGCATCAGGCTGAGTTCAGTAAGTACATCGCCTATGGCCCGACCACCAGCGAGGCGATGCAATACATCGACAAAGCGCGTCAGGAACGTTTGCCGTCCACCCCGGAACGATTGCAGCACACTCTGTTTATGGATGCCGGATGGTGGGACAAAAATGGCCCCGCCATCATTGAGCGCTACAACCAGGTGCGTGCGCAATAACGGCGCGCGAAACATAAGTTGATTCAGTGAGTCACTGGGCGGACGGGGTACCTCTGACGGTGCCTCGTCCAGAACGGAGTGTGTTATGGTGGCAACGATATTGACCGACAACCTTACCCCATCCCGGCGGATCCGATGGCCCGGGCTGGCCCTCGTGGCGACGCTACCGTTGCTGCTTTTTTTACTCCTGTTTTTTGTCTGGCCGATTGCCGGACTGCTTAAACAAGGTTTCCTGGCACAGGGGCACTTTAGTCTCGAAAACTATCTCCACCTGTGGGATACGCCCATTTATCGCATCGTGCTGGAAAATACCTTTGTGATCGCCATGGCGGTGACGATCGGCTGCATTGTGATGAGCTACCCGCTGGCCTGGCTGATGGCCTCGGTGCGTCCGGCGATGGCGAAGCTGCTGTTCTTCGCCGTTCTGCTTCCGTTCTGGTCCAGCGCTCTGGTGCGCACCTCGGCGTGGATAGCATTGTTGCAGCAAAACGGCCCGCTGAATAATCTGTTGATGACCCTGCAAATTACTTCACAGCCGGTGGCATTTCTCTATAACTTTACCGGCGTGCTGATTGGTATGGTTCATGTTCTGATGCCCTTCGTGGTGCTGCCGCTTTACGCCTCATTCCGTTCGCTGGACAGCTCATTGCTGCAGGCGGCGCAAAGTTTAGGCGCGGATTCGCTAAGCGTATTTACCCGCATCATCCTGCCGCTGACGCGTCCTGGCGTTGTCGCGGGTGCGGTCATCGTATTTATGAACGCCGTCGGTTACTACATCACGCCGTCGCTGATGGGCGGACCGGCACAGCGCATGGTTGCGGAGCTTATTTCGCATAATATTACCGACGAGCTGAACTGGGGGATCGCCGCCGCGCTGGCCTGCGTATTGCTGATCACCACGCTGGTCGCGCTATGGCTGTTTAATCGCCTGTTTGGTCTCGATAAGCTGATGGGGGGTTCCAGCGGTAAAGGGAGCCAGTCAGTTGTCGTGACGCAGCGCAGCGGCGGTGGGCGTATTAGCGCAGGCGCAGGCGTGCTGGTGGCGCTATTTCTTATCCTGCCGATTGTTGTCGTTATTCCAATGAGTTTCGGTACCGCCAGCTTCCCTACGTTTCCCCCTGCTGAATACGGCGTACGCTGGTACGTGAACTTTTTTACCGACCGTAAATGGATGCTGGCGCTGGGCGAGAGCGTGCGGATTGGGCTGATTGTCACCATTTTATCGATGGTGCTGGGGGCGACCGCCGCGATGGGGATCCATAAGCTCCGTTCGCCGCGCAAAAGCTGGTTGGAAACGTTGTTTATCGTTCCCATGTCGGTGCCAGCCATTATTACTGCCGTCTCGCTTTATTATTTGTGCGGACCATTAGGACTGATCAACAACTCGGTGGCGCTGATCCTCGGCCATACCGTTCTGGCTACCCCTTATACCTTTATTACGTTACGTGCAGCGCTCAAAGGATTTGATCCCAGCCTTGAGTTGGCGGCCTATAGCCTCGGGGCCAAACCCTGGCAGATGTTTCGCCGCGTGATGTTGCCGCTTCTGCTCCCCGGCATGATTGGCGGGGCAGTGTTTGCCTTCGTAACCTCATTTGACGACGTTGTGATGTCGCTATTTCTCACCACTATCCGTAATCGAACCTTGCCGAAACTGATGTATGAAGGACTGGCGTTCGATTTTGACCCGACGGTGATCTCGGCTTCCTGCGTACTGATCGCGGCGACGGCGGGGATCCTGATTTTGCAGAGCCTGGTAAAACGTAATGGAGGCAAACATGCGTCAAATGCAGGGTAAAGATGTCACTCTTAACGCCATTCGCAAAACCTACGGTTCCACGGTCGCGCTGCCGCGTATCGATCTTCAGGTGGCGCGCGGCGAGTTCTGTACGCTGCTGGGTGCTTCCGGCTCCGGGAAAACGACGCTGCTGAAAGTGATTGCCGGGTTTGAACGCCCTGATAGCGGCAGCGTTCAGATTGCCGGTAAGGATGTGACTCGCGAGCCAATTTCCGACCGCAACATCGGCATGGTGTTCCAGAACTATGCGCTTTTTCCGCATATGTCCGTATTTGAGAACGTCGCCTTTCCATTACGTATGCGCCGCCTGGCGAAGGTCGATATTGAACGGCGGGTTGGTGAGGCACTGGCGCTGGTCAGTCTTGACACGTTTCGTAAACGCCTGCCCGGAGAGCTCTCCGGTGGCCAGCAGCAGCGCGCCGCGTTGGCCAGGGCGCTGGTGTTCAATCCGGATATTTTGCTCATGGATGAACCGCTTGGCGCGCTGGATAAAAATTTACGTCAGTCGATTCAGATTCAGATTAAGCAGTTGCATCAGGAACTGGGCCTGACGGTGGTCTTTGTCACTCACGATCAGGAAGAAGCGATGAATCTCTCCGATCGGATAATCATTATGGATAAAGGGGAGATTGTTGGCGATGGTTCTCCGCAGACCCTTTATCGCCAGCCTGATAGCCGCTTTGTCGCCGGTTTTCTCGGTGAGTGTAATTTCATTCCCGGCGAGCGCGACGGGACGCTGGGCATCCGGCCCGAGCATATGCTGGTTGGCCGCGCCAGCGAGAGGGCGCCCCGACGCTATCAGGGCAACATTGTGATGGCCACCTTTTGCGGTCTGCACTGGAAGCTATTGATTGAGTATCAGGGGCAGATGGTGGTGGCCTACGCGCCGGTCGATCTCCCGCCTGAGGAGCGCCATTCTGGCCAGACCATCAGCTTTGGCTTTCAGCCGGAACTGGCGATGACCTTCAGGGAGTCCGCGTGAACGGTTATCCACGTTTTATCGCGGTGGGCGAACTGGCCCTATTAGTTGAATTCGGCGACCGTATCGACAACCAACTGAATGCCCGGGTACTGGCGCTGGCGGCAGCGTTGAACGGTACGACCGGCGTGAGCGAAATTATTCCCACCTATCGCTCCCTGACCGTGGTGTTTGACCCATTAACGGTGACCTGTATTGAGCTTTGTGAACGCGTGACGCTTCTGCTTAATCAGCTTCCTGCTACACATTTAGCGCGTCGCCGCTGGCGCGTGCCGGTGTGCTATGGCGGCGAGTATGGCGAAGATTTGCCTGCGCTGGCGCAGGGACATGGGCTCAGCCCGGAGCAGGTGATTGATATACACAGCAGCGCGCGTTATCGGGTTTATATGGTGGGCTTTATGCCGGGATTTGCCTATCTCGGTGGTCTGCCTGAATTGCTGCATACCCCGCGTCGTTCATCGCCGCGTGCGATGACGCCGGCGTCCAGTATCAATATCGGCGGCCAGCAGACGGCAATCAGCTCGGTAGCAGGCCCCAGCGGTTGGCACCTTATTGGCCGGACACCCTGGCGTTCATTTGATCCGCTGCGGCAAAGACCATTTTTGTTTCAGGCCGGGGATGAAGTTGGCTTTATGCCCATTACTCCGGCGGAGTTCGCCCGTCTGAGCGACAAGTGCCGAGCAGCGGATTGGTACCCTGAGCCGGAGGTAGCGTGATGCGCTGGCTGGAAGTTATCTCTCCAGGATTATTGACCACCGTGCAGGATGAGGGGCGTCGTGGTTTTGCGCATTTGGGCGTACCGGCATCCGGGCCGATGGACATGATTGCGTTTCGATTAGCGAATGCCGTCGTTGGAAACGGACCGGAATGCGCGGCGCTGGAATTAACCGCGCTTGGTGGGCGATACCGGGTGATGGGTGGCGAATGCATCCTGTGCCTCGGCGGGGCAGTCGATGCACAGGCTGATGGTCGGGTGCTGGAGCCCTGGGTTGGTCATCGGCTGGCGGAGGGCAGCGAACTGGTCGTTGGGCGCATACAGCGCGGGCTGCGCGCCTATCTGGCTTTGGCTGGCGGTATCGATGTGGAGCCTATTTTGGGCAGCCGCGCTACGCTGACCCGGGCGTCGCTTGGTGGTCTGAATGGGCGAGCGGTGGCAAAAGGCGATCGCTTGCCTCTGGCGGAAAAAACCGTTGTCGGACGTCGCCGCTGTTTGCACGCGTATCTGACATCGTTGTACAGCAGCGGCCCGCTATCGGTGGTCATGGGGCCGCAGCAGGAGGCTTTTACCGAAGCCTCGCTGCTCACGTTTTTGCATGGGCGCTATCGAGTTAGCGCCCATGCGGACCGGATGGGGTACCGGATGGTGGGCCCGGCGCTGGCGCATTTGTACGGGGCCGATATGGTTTCCGATGCGGTGGTGCCCGGGAGCATTCAGGTTCCTGGTAATGGTCAGCCGATTATTGCGTTGCACGATCGTCAGACCACGGGAGGGTATCCAAAAATTGCCACCTTAATTGGGGCAGATCTGCCGCGCGTTGGGCAACTGCGGCCGGGGCAGAGCGTGGCGTTTCGTGCGATTACCGTATCGGAAGGCGTTGCGCGCTGGCGGCGTTTGCAAGAGGGCATCGCCGCCTGTTTACAGCATATTCAATCAACGGAAGTGAGCTGGCTATGAGTGAAACACAGACCGATGTAGACAATATTTTCCTCAATCCAGGTAGCGAGGATCTGACAGAAACAACCTATCGACAGCTACTGGAAATGATCCAGCAGGGACGGATCCCCACCAATATGCCATTGCAGGAACGGGCGCTGGCGGCCGCGCTGGGGGTCTCGCGCACGCCGCTGCGTGAAGCCTTCAGCCGTCTGGTTGGCGGCGGCTTCGCGACGCGGGTTGGTCGTGGGCAGCTCATCGTGAAAGAGCCCACACTCCGCGAATATCTGGAGATTCTGCAACTGCGGATTCTGCTTGAGGGGGAGGCGGCGTTTGCCGCCGCGTCCCGCATGCCGACGGAGCAGGCGCAATCGGTGATTAGCGTGTTGGCTGCCCACCGTCAGGCGCGGGACTTTTCCGCTTCTGAGAATCATCGTATCGATAACCTGGTCCACCAGACGATTGCCGCCCACTGCGGCAACGCCATGCTTGAAAGCATGATTTTTGATTTACGTATTAAAGCGCGCACTTTTGACCAGAACGGCACCGTCGCCCGCTTCGAGCCCGGCTGCCAGGAGCATATCGCGCTAATGGAACGCATTCTCGCCGGTGATGCGCCGGGGGCCAGAGAGGCGATGGTCTTTCATCTGACCCAGGCGCGGGCCGGTATCGTCGCCCGATTTACGGCAATCTGAGTAGGGAAGAAGGGTAATGAACAAACTGAACGAACAAGCCAATGGGGTTTACATTATTTCCGCGACGCCGTTTACCGACAGCGGCGAGCTGGATTTAGCCAGCGCGGATAGCCTGACCGATTTCTATCTCGAAAAAGGCGTCAGTGGGATCACTATTCTCGGCATGATGGGCGAGGCGCATAAGCTTACCGAAGAAGAAGCGTTGAGCTTTATGCAGCGGGTGCTGGCGCGGGTGAACGGGCAAGTGCCGGTGGTGGTTGGCGTCAGCCATGCTTCCCACCGTCATGTGGAGCGTCTGGCGAAAACGGCGATGGATAAAGGCGCTGCCGGGGTCATGCTGGCGCCGGGTCCGAATCTGGCAACCGACCCGCAGGTGGAAAACTATTTTCTTAGCGTTGCGAAGCTGCTGGGCAACGAGGTGCCCATTTGCCTGCAGGACTTCCCGCAATCGACCAAAGTTCATACCTCTGTTCCGGTGATGTTGCGGCTGATCGAAGCGCTGCCGCAAATCGTGATGCTTAAGCATGAGGATCTACCGGGAATGCGCAAACTTAGTCAGCTGCGCAGTCAGAGCGAGGCGCAGGGGCTGCGCCGCATCAGCGTGCTGGTGGGTAACGGCGGGCTCTTTTTGCCGCAGGAGCTGGCGCGCGGAGCCGACGGGGCGATGACCGGCTTTGCCTGGCCGGAAATGCTAGTGCAGGTGTGCCAGGCCTATGCCGAGGGTAATCCGGGACGCGGTGAGGATATTTTCGATTGCTACCTGCCGCTGCTGCGCCATGAGTTTCAGTACGGCATTGGGCTGGGGCTGCGCAAAGAGGCGCTACATCGGCGCGGGGCGATAAAAAGTGCAGCGGTCCGCCAGCCGGGGCCGACTCTTGACCGTACCGATCTCCAGGAACTGAGCGGGCTGATGGCTCGCCTGGAACGCAAACTTGCCGACAAGGGGCTGAACTGATGGATTTTATGATTAGCGGAAAAACGGCGCTGGTTTGCGGAGCGGGAAGCGGTTTAGGGCGCGCGATGGCCCAGGCGCTGGCCGCTGAAGGCGTAAAGGTTGCGGTAACCGGACGCAATGAAGAAAAGCTGGCGGAAACGGTGGCGCTGATTACTCAGGCCGGAGGGGAAGCCCGGGCCTGGCGGCTGGATCTGACAACTCCTCAGACCTTCGATACGGTCCTTGACGAGATCCGTCGACGCTTCGGTGCGATAACCATTCTGGTAAATAACTCGGGCGGTCCCGCGCCTTCCACCGCTTCTGGCGTTGACGCGGAGGTCTGGCAGCAGCAGTTTAGCGCCATGGTCAGCTCGCTCATTCAGTTAACCGATAAGGTGCTTCCCGATATGCGTGCGGAGGGCTGGGGGCGCATCATTACCAGCACCTCTTCCGGCGTAGTCGCGCCGATTGCCAGGTTAGGGGTATCAAATACCCTGCGCATGGCGCTGGTGGGATGGTCGAAAACGCTGGCTGCGGAGGTTGCCGCCAGCGGAATTACGGCGAACGTGTTGGTGCCGGGACGCATTGCCACCGAGCGCGTTGGTCAGCTTGACGCCGCGCGCGCCGGGCGTGAAGGGATCAGCGTTGAGACGGTGCGCAGCAGCAGCCAGCAGACCATCCCGGTCGGGCGCTACGGTCGCCCGGATGAATATGGCGCGGCGGCGGCGTTCCTCGCCAGCCAGCAGGCGTCGTTTATCACCGGCAGCGTGCTGCGGGTTGATGGCGGCATGATCCCCTCTCTTTAACGTGGAAAATGCCGATGAATGAGGCTATACGTAGTCCGACCCTGGTGATTCGTAACGTGCTGCTGTTTGATGGCGGCGGTGAGCCGCCGATACCCGCGGATGTGGCGATTACTGGCGAATTTATTACGACCATCGGCGCACCGGGTTCGCTGGCCGGGGGACATATCGTTGAGGCGCACGGCCTGGCGCTGGCGCCGGGGTTTATTGATGTTCATACCCATGACGACCGGGCGCTGTTAATGCCGGGGATGATGACCGCAAAATTGTCCCAGGGCGTGACGACGGTGATGACCGGCAACTGTGGTCTGAGCCTGGCGCCGGCGCGAATGGCGAACGTTCCCGCACCGCTGGATCTGATAGCGACTCCCGAATGGTTACGCTTTCCCCATTTTGCCGACTATCTGGCGGAGCTGGTCAGTAGCGGTATTGCCGTCAACGCCGCCTGCATGGTAGGGCATACTACGCTTCGCGCCAGCGTGATGGGGGATTCTCTGGATCGTCGCGCCAGCGAAGAGGAGTGTTGCCGGATGCGGGAACTGCTTGAAGCATCTCTTGCCGCCGGTGCGTTTGGTTTCTCGACCGGGACTTTTTATCCGCCGGCGCGGGCTGCCACTATCGATGAGATTGTCGCGGTGGCTGAACCCTTGGCGCGCTATGGAGCGTTCTACGCGACCCATATGCGTAACGAGGCTGAAGCGGTGCTGGACTCGCTTGATGAAACCTATGAGATTGGCCGTCGGTTGGGGGTAAGGGTACTGATCTCTCACCATAAATTAGCCGGGGTGAAAAACCATGGTCGTTCGCGGGAAACGCTGGCCAGTATTCAGGCCGCCCGCGCTCGCCAGCCGGTATCGCTGGATTGTTACCCCTATAACGCCTCATCCACGACCTTAAATCCGGACTTTATCGCCAGAGCGGCCAGGGTGCTGGTGAGCTGGTCGACGCCGTATCCCCAGCATGCCGGACGGCTGCTGGCTGAGATTGCGGTCGAATGGGGCATTAGCGATGAAGCGGCCGCGCAGCGGCTGATGCCCGCCGGAGCTATCTATTTCATGATGGATGAGGATGATGTCCAGCGTATTCTGGCTTTCCCGCCAACGATGATTGGTTCTGACGGCATGCCGCACGATGAGCATCCGCACCCGCGCTTATGGAGTACTTTCCCCCGCGTACTGGGTCATTACAGTCGCGAACTGGGGCTGTTCCCGCTGCACACGGCGATTAATAAGATGAGCGGCCTTCCCGCTGCTGAACTGGGTATTGACCGTCGCGGGCGGATTGCCGCCGGGTATTATGCCGATATGGTGCTTTTTAACCCACAGACGGTGCAGGACAGCGCCACTTTTGCGCAACCACGTACCCGGGCTGAGGGTATTGAGAAGGTGTGGGTCAATGGCCAGCTGGCCTGGGATGACGGTGAAATCCGCCATCAGACGGCGGGGCGGGTTATTCGACGCTAAAAAAGTACCGTTCACCGCTCGGCCAGCGTTGATGGCTGGCTTCGGTGAACGGCAGGAATTATGTTGAGGAGAGCACGTGGCTTAAAAAATCGCTCACCGTCTTCATGCATAGCTCGCGCTCTTCCACGTGCGGCATATGGCTTGAGGATTCAAAAATGGTCCACTGCGCGCCGGGGATGTGGTCCATAAAGGGCTGTACCACTTCCGGTGTGGCTTCATCGTAGCGCCCGGAAATCAGCAGCACCGGAATCTGAATCTGCGCGAGGCGGTCGATAATTGTCCACTCTTTCATACTGCCAATGACGTGGAATTCGGTGGGGCCATTCATCGCGTGATACACCGTTGGGTCGGCATCCATCGCATCAAAGGTGCGCCGTACTTCCGGCGGCCAGGGATCAAGCCGACAGACGTGGCGTTGATAAAATACTGCGCTTGCTGCCTTATATTCTGCACTGTCCAGGGTACCCGCAGCCTCATGTTCGAGCAGCGTCTGCTGGACGTCGGCAGGGAGCTGCGCCCGGAGTTCTGCTGCGCCCTGTAGCCACAGCGCCATTGAGGCCGGAGAGTTGGCGATAATCAGCGCTTTTAAGCCCGTTGGTTGCGTCACGGCGTGTTCCGCGCCTAGCATACCGCCCCACGATTGACCGAGCAGGGCGTAATTATCGGCAATATCGAGATATCGCAGCAGGTTATCCAGTTCGTCGAGGAACAGCGCTGGTTGCCAGAAATCGGCAGGATGCTGCGGCAGATGAGTTGAACGGCCGTTGCCAAGCTGATCGTAGTGGATCACCGCTCGCCCGCCGAGGGCGATATCACGGAACGCATCGACATAATCGTGCGTACATCCCGGCCCGCCGTGGGCAATAACCAGCGGCGTCAGTCCACTATGGGTATCGCCGCAAATACGAAACCAGGTTTGGTATTCCCGAAACGGGGCGTAGCCTTCGCTAATGGTGTACATGAATGATCTTTACCCTGATAAGTGGACCGGCTTTCAGGGTAAAGGGTCGCAACCAACGCTGAACACTAGCAAAAATGCTAGTTCTTAGCTGTCGAGCAGACGGTAATGCAGGGCGCGAACCACCGCCTGTACGCGATTGCTGGCGCCGAGTTTTCTGGCTGCGGTATTTAGGTGCAACGTCACCGTTGCTACCGAGCGATGCAGTTTGCGGGCGATCTCTTTGGCGGTGAGCCCTTCAGCAGACCACGCCAGACATTCGCGCTCACGATTGCTTAGCTTCACGTGGCGGCAGGTCAGCATGGTGCTGTCGAATAGCGGAAAGGCCGACTCCTGGAACTGGTGGGCTATCAGCATCAGCTGCGCCAGGGTCGCGCTGATTTCCCGTTCCTGACGCTGGCCGGTATGGATGCCGGTGAGGGTCACAAATCCGCCGTTGGGGAGATGCAGGGGAACCGTTGCTCCACAGGGCATATTGTGTTCACGCATATAGTCGGTGACGGCGGTAGCATGATCGTCCAGCCTGCCGCGCAGCATGCTACTGTCTGGTCGTTGATAGGACCAGACAAAGGGCGCGCAGCTCTCCAGCGCACAGTGCTGTACTGGATCAACCTGGTAATATCCTCGCTCGCACCATAGCTGGCGCATATCCTCCGGCACATTGCACGTTTTCAGCAGCGATGGCGTAATCAGCTCTCCCTCCAGCGAACGCGGGACCGGCGTGTAGTCGTAAATGACTGCGTCAAATCCCAGCGTTCGGGTGTGCTGGAAAAGCCCTATGAATGCGTCATCCAGGCTGGCTGCCCGGGTGCTGCCGGGGTGTTCAAACTCCAGTCGCATATAACCCCCTTTACGTTAAACGAGACCTGCGACGGGCACGATTTGTGCAAACCCGTCAATAGCTCGCTCTGAGGTATGCAATTCCGATGCCGTCCCGGCGCAGCGCAAAACTAGTATTTTTGCTAACTGTTCAGCTTCTGACGTTGCCGTTAGCGTTAAGGCAACGCCACACCAGCAGCATCGACGACGAGGAACACACCATGTGGAGCGAAATAGCGCCCGATCAGTGCCATAACATTGCCGTGGATGGTTATAACGTCGTGGCTTATCAATTTGGCGACGGCGATGAGACCGTTCTCTGCCTCAACGGCGGACCGGGGCTGCCCTGCGACTATTTGCGAGAGGCTCACTCCTGCCTGAAGCAGCACGGCTACCGGGTGATAGCCTTTGATCAACTGGGAACCGGGAAATCCGACCGACCGGATGACGCCAGCCTGTGGACCATGGCGCGCTACGTACGTGAAGTGGAAACCGTCCGCCAGGCGCTGGGGCTCGGTAAAGTGCACCTGCTTGGTCATTCGTGGGGCGGATGGCTGGCGATTGAAGTGGCATTGCACCATCCTGGCGCAATTCGCTCGCTGATTCTCGAAAATACCGTCGCCGATATGCCGCATCTGGTGCAGGAACTGAACCGCCTGCGCGGTGCGCTGGGACCCGAAACCGTCGCCATGATGCAGCGCTATGAGGCGCTGGGCTGGCTGGAGCACCCGGCCTATCAGGCGGCGATTACGCTGCTTAATTATCGCCACGTTTGCCGCCTTGATGTGTGGCCCGAACCGGTTAAGCGATCGCTTGAGGACTGGAATATGGGGCCGTATATCACGATGCAGGGGCCGAACGAATTTCTCTATACCGGTAATTTAAAAACGTGGAGCCGCAGTGCTGAACTGGGTTCGATCCGCTTGCCGTGCCTGATAACCAGCGGGCAGCATGATGAACTTACCCCCGCCTGCGCCCTGAAGATGAAGCAGGGACTGGCGAACGCCGAAATAGCCATTTTTGCCAATAGCAGCCATATGCCGTTTTACGAAGAGCCGCAGGCTTACTACCCGGTACTGCTCGATTTTCTGGCGCGCCAGCGTGATGCGGGAGGCCGTTGATGCATCGTTACCGCTTCCTGCTTTTTCGCCCGCTGCAGCTGCTGCCGGTTCTGCTCGGCATCAGCTTGATCACGTTCATGATGGTGCGGGCGATCCCCGGCGATCCGGCGCGCATTCTGCTGGGGGTTCGCAGCACTCCGGCTGCGCTGGCCCGCATTCGCGCGCAGTTTGGTCTTGATGAGCCGCTATGGGTGCAGTACGGCTATTTTCTGCGCAACCTGCTGCAAGGGGAGCTGGGAAAGTCGATTGTGTATCGAGTGGATACCCTGAAGCTGATTGGTTCGCGTCTTGAACCGACGCTGTGGTTGGTACTGGGTAGCGTTCTGCTGGCTATTGCTTTGACGGTGCCGCTGGCGGCGATCGCCGCACGCCAGCGCGGATGTCTCGCCGATCGGCTGATTCGCCTTTTTACCACCGCCGGGCTGGGGTTTCCGGCATTCTGGCTCGGCATCATGCTGATTTTGCTGTTCAGCATCGTGCTTGGCTGGTTCCCGGTTTCCGGCTACGGCAGCGATTTTTTAGACCAGCTACACCATATGGTTCTGCCGTGCCTGACCGTGGCGCTGGCGCTTTCAGCGGTATTGATTCGTAACCTGCGCGCCAGCCTGCTGATGGAGATGAATAGCGACTACGTCGTGGCGGCGCGGGCGCGCGGGCAGCGGGAAAGACGCATCTTCTGGCGGCATGTACTGCCCAATTCGCTGGTGCCGACCATCAATCTGCTGGCGGTGAATATTGGCTGGTTAATCGGCAGTACGGTAGTTATCGAAAGCGTATTTGCCATCCCTGGTCTCGGGCAACTTCTGGTAAAGGCGATTTTTAGCCGTGATTACATGGTGGTTCAGGGCGTGGTCATGGTCTTTGCCCTTGCCACCGTGGCGGTCAGCCTGCTGGCGGATATTCTGACCGTGGCTCTCGACCCGAGGATAAAACTATGAAGGCGACAGCGACGTTTTCCCGTCTGCGTCAGCGGGTTATTCCGCGTCAGCAGGCGCTATATGCCGGGCTGGCAATTGTCGGACTGTGGCTGTTGGTGGCCTGCCTGGCGCCGTGGATAGCGCCGTTCGATCCGATTGCTCAGGACGTGTCCTCCAGCCTGCTGTCGCCGGGCGGCGCGCACCCGTTCGGTACCGACAACTTTGGTCGCGATGTCTTTTCCCGGGTGCTATGGGGCGCGCGGGTTGATCTGCAAATTTGCCTGCTGGGAGTACTGTTCCCCTTTATGCTCGGCACCACGCTGGGTGCGCTCTCCGGCTATCTCGGCGGCGTCGTGGATGCGCTGGTGATGCGGGTGATCGATATCGTGCTGGCCTTTCCGTTTCTGGTATTGATGTTGGCAATTATTGCCATCCTTGGGCCGGGGCTGAGCAGCTTTTATATTGCCATGGCAATGGTGGGCTGGGTCTCCTATGCCCGGCTGGTGCGCGCTCAGGTACTCACGCTGAAACAGCGCGATTTTATTCTGGCGGCCCGCAGCCTGGGCTATGGGCACCTGCGCATTTTGTTTCGCCATCTGTTGCCGAATGCGCTGACCGGCGCGATCGTTTTTTCGATGTCCGACTGCGTTCTGGTGCTGCTAAACGGAGCCTCGGTGAGCTATCTCGGGCTCGGCGTGCAGCCGCCAACCGCTGAATGGGGCGTGATGGTTGCCGAAGGGCAGAGCTTTATCACCACCGCGTGGTGGATAACGACCTTTCCGGGGATCGCCATCGTGCTGTTGGCCATGGGGTTCAGCCTGCTGGCCGATGGGCTAGGGGATAAGTTAGGGGAGCGCGTATGAGTTTGCTTAAGGTGAATCACCTGACGGTCACGCGTGGTGAAGATATCGCGCTGGTGGATAACGTCTCGTTAAGTCTCGAAGCCGGTGAGATGCTTGGGCTGGTCGGCGAGAGCGGGTCGGGAAAAACCGTAACCTGCCGGGCGCTGATGCGCCTGCTGCCGGGGGCCGGACTGCGGATTACTGGCGGCGAGGTTCTGCTGGGAGGGCGCGATATCTTGTCCCTGAGCGAAGGACAAATGTCGGCGGTGCGCGGGCGGGAAATCGGCATGATTTTCCAGAACCCCACCAGCCACTTAAATCCGGTGATGACCATCGGGGAACACATTGCGGAAAGCCGCCGCCTCCATTTTGGCGCTAACCGTCGTCAGGCGCGAGAGGATGCGCTGGCGCTGCTGCGCCAGGTGGGGATCCCGGACCCACAGAATCGGCTTAATAACTATCCGCATGAATTTTCCGGCGGCATGCGCCAGCGGGCGATGATTGCCGTTGCCCTCGCCCCGGAGCCTGCGCTGCTGATTGCCGACGAACCGACAACCGCGCTGGATGTGACCGTACAGATGCAGATTTTGCGCCTGCTGAGCGACCTGCGTGCTGAGCTGGGGCTGGCGGTCATTATGATCACTCACGATCTCGGCGTGGTGGCGCAAACCTGCGATCGAATTGCAGTGATGTACGGCGGCCGACTGTGTGAGGTGGGCGACAAGCGAGAAGTACTGGCCGGGCCACTGCACCCATACACTCGCGGACTCATTGATTGCCAGCCGGTCAGTGAAGGCGGGCTGGGGAGGTTGACGACCATCGACGGCCAGCCGCCGGTTGCCGACCACTTTCCATCGGGCTGCCGTTTTCATCCGCGCTGTCGACGCGCCGATGCGTCCTGCCTGCACCAGCCGTTGCTGCGCGACGGGCAGGCTAGCCATAGCCATGCGGTAGCCTGCCATCATATATTGCCGACGCTTACCCGGTGGGAGGGATAATGGCTTACCCTAACTGGCCGCTGCTTGAGGCCGATAATCTTTCCGTCACCTTTCCGGTGTCCGGCGGGCTTTGGCAAGCGAAAAAAGTGGTGCATGCGGTTAACCAGGTCACGGTGCAAATTTATCCCGGCGAGACGCTGGGCCTGGTCGGCGAGTCCGGTAGCGGTAAAAGCACCCTTGGACGGGCGCTGCTGCAGCTCGAACGGGTTGCTGGCGGAGAGGTCCGGTTCGATGGTCAGCGTATTACTCATGGCTTAACCAGCGATATCGCCCGTCTACGCCAGCAAAGCGCGATGATTTTCCAGGATCCTTTTGGGTCATTAAACCCGCGCCAGACCGTGGGAGAAAGTATTGCGGAGGTACTGCGCGTTCATCAGAAGGTGCCGCGCGCGCAAGTTGCTCAGCGGGTAGCGGAACTGCTCACCCAGGTTGGCCTGCGTGCGCAGCAGGCCAGCGCGAAACCTTCTCAGCTTAGCGGTGGTCAGTGCCAGCGTGCCGGTATTGCCAGAGCGCTGGCTATTGAACCGCGGCTGATTGTGGCGGATGAGTGCGTTGCGGCGCTGGACGTCTCTATTCAGGGGCAGATCGTGAATTTATTGATGGATCTGCGGGAGAAAATGGGGCTGGCGATTCTGTTTATTGCTCACGATCTGGCGATTGTGCGTCGGCTCTGCGATCGCGTCGCGGTGATGTATCTCGGGCGAATTGTAGAGGAGGGGCCTGCGGAAGCGGTCTTTACCCGCCCCCTGCATCCTTATACCGCCGCACTGGTATCTGCGATCCCGGAAATTGACCCGGATAAACCGCTGCCAAAGAATTTGCTGGGGGGCGAGCCGCCCAGCCCCGTCGCTGTTCCACAAGGCTGTGCATTCCATCCGCGCTGCCCTTATGCGCAGGTGCAGTGCCGCACCGGCGAACCACCATCAACCCGGCAGATTGCCGACCGCGCTTATGCCTGCGTATTGAACCATGCGGGCGATGAGACCGTTTATCCTTTGACAGGGGGATCTTTTGATGAAGCACAGGCAAGTTAAATTACTGGCGGCGAGCGTTTTTCTGGCGCTCAGCGTGGTGAGCGAAATAGCGCAGGCGGCAGGGGTATTGACCATTGGTCGTCGCGAGGACAGCACCACTTTTGACCCGATAAAATCGGCGCAAAATGCCGACAACTGGGTTTTTTCCAACGTCTTCGATCCGCTGGTACGAGTGGATAAAACCGGGACTAAGCTGGAGCCTGGCGTGGCAGAAAGCTGGACGATTTCCCCGGATGGTAAGGTCTATACCTTTAAAATTCGTGATACCAAATTCTCTGATGGTACAGCGCTGACCGCCAGCGATGCGGCGTTTAGCCTGTTGCGTATCCGCGATGATGAAGGTTCGCTATGGCGTGATTCCTATAGCATTATCGCCAAAGCGGAGGCCACGGACCCGCGCACCCTGGTGGTCACGCTGAAATCGCCCTCCGCGCCATTCTTATCGCAGCTGGCGCTGCCGAACGCCTCGGTGGTTTCACAGCAGGCGATGAAGGCGGAAGGTGAAGAGGCGTTTGCCGAAAAACCGATAGGTTCCGGCGCGTTCAGTGTTAAAGAGTGGCTGCGCGGCGAAAAAATCGTGCTGGTTAAGAACCCGAACTTCTGGCAGGCGAAAAACGTCAGCCTGGACGGCGTGGAGTGGTTAACCATTCCGGATGATAATACCCGAATGCTGAAAGTGCAGGCTGGTGAGCTTGACGCCGCGCTGACCGTGCCTTTCTCGCGCATTGCCTCGTTACAAAAAGACGCCAATCTGAAGGTTGAGCTGGATCCTTCCACTCGTGAAGACCATCTGCTGATCAACCATTCTCACGGCGCGCTGGGTAAGGTGGAGGTGCGTCAGGCGCTGGACTTTGCGATTGATAAAGACGCTATCGTGAAGACCGTGACCTTTGGCTATGGTCAGGTGGCGAACTCCTACATTCCTGCCGGGGCGCTTTACCATTACGCGGACAATCTTCGCAGGCCATACGATCCGCAAAAGGCCAAAGAGATGCTGAAGGCGGCGGGGGCCGCCGACCTGAAGCTGAACTACGTGGTTAACGCCGGGGATGAAGTGGACGAGCAAATCGCGATTTTGCTCCAGCAGCAGCTGGCAAAAGCCGGGGTGACGGTGAATTTACAAAAAGTCGATCCGAGCCAGAGTTGGGATATGCTGGTCGCCGGGGATTATGATATTTCGGTAATGTACTGGACGAACGATATTCTTGACCCTGACCAGAAAACCACCTTTGTGCTTGGTCATGATGCCAATATGAACTATATGACCCGCTATCATAATGAGCAGGTTAAAGCTCTGGTGGCCGCTGCGCGCGTAGAAATGGACAGTAAAAAGCGCGAGCAGATGTATATTGACCTGCAAAAAATGGCCAAAGCCGACGTGAACTGGGTTGATCTGTATTACAGCCCGTACCGCAACGTCAGCCGCAAGAATATCGACGGTTTTTACCAGAATCCGCTGGGGCGCTTCTTCCTGGAGGATACCGTCAAAAACTAATGCCTCTTTGCGCCGGCTGGCCTCGACCACCGGCGCTTTTTTTGATCTTTTCGGACAACCCGCTGCGGCTTGATGCACGTCAACGAGCACATCAACTTTTACTATAAAAACTAAAAAAAGAGTTGTAACCCCGTCTGCTTTTATTCAATTTATGTGGTGAATGTTTGGTGCGTTTCAATAAAAAAAATACATACGCATTGAAAACAACACGTTAAATAAATCAGGGGTTAATTTTTGTGGCAAGTGCAAACAAACTCACGCTGTTCATCGTCATTTTCATGCTCTTGGGGATCCTCTCCGGCGCGGCCATCCATGCATATGCCGCGCAAACGACCATTACCGCATGGTCTGAAAACATTACGCTGCTAACCGACGTCTTCCTGCGTCTGATTAAGATGGTGATTGCGCCATTAGTCTTCAGTACCCTGACGGTTGGTATTATGCGTCTTGGCGAAACGGCAACCATCGGGCGGGTCGGCGGTAAAGCGATGGTGTGGTTTATCACCTCGTCAATTCTCTCCATTCTGGTCGGGCTGGTGATCGTGACTCTCGAACATCCCGGCGCCGGTTTGAACCTCGCTATTCCTAAAGAGTCCGTGGATACCGGGCTGGCGGTAAGCGGAATGAGCTTAAAAGGCTTTCTGACGCATACTATTCCGACCAGCATTACCGAGGCGATGGCCAACAACGAGATTCTGCAAATCGTGGTGTTCTCAATGTTCTTTGGCATTGCCGGGGCGTCTTTGGGCGAAAAGTTTAATGCCCCGCTGGTGGCTGCGCTCAACGTGGTTTCCCACATTATGCTGAAGGTGACCGGGTACGTCATGTATGTGGCACCGCTGGCGATTTTCGCGGCGATTTCATCGGTTATCGCCTCTCAGGGGCTGGGGATCCTGCTTAACTATGCCTCTTTTATCGGCGGTTACTATGTGGCGATTCTGCTGACCAGCGTCGTGCTGTTGGCGGTAGGCTATATGGTGTTGAAAAAAGAGGTTTTTCGCCTGCTCAATATGCTGAAAGACCCGGTACTGGTGGCGTTTACCACCAGCAGCTCGGAAGCCGCTTATCCGAAGACCCTGGAGCGGCTGGTGAAATTTGGCTGCTCGCGTAACATCGCTTCGTTTGTGCTGCCCATTGGTTACTCGTTTAATCTGGTTGGCTCGATGGTGTACTGCTCTTTTGCCGCCATGTTTATCGCTCAGGCCTACAATATTCAGCTGAGCTTTAGTGAGATTACCGTGATGATGCTGACGCTGATGCTGGCATCGAAAGGGATTGCCGGGGTGCCGCGTTCGGCGCTGGTGGTGCTGGCCGCCACAATCCCCAGCTTCAATATTCCTGTTGCCGGTATCTTGCTGCTGATGGGCATTGATCACTTCCTGGATATGGGGCGTTCGGCGATAAACGTACTGGGTAACGGGATCGCGACGGCAATGCTGTCAAAAAATGAAGGTTTATTGCAGGAAGAAGTACCGGAAGCTGAAGCTGAACCTCAGCAGGTCGAAGCCTGATCGTCACGCGCCCTTGTTAACGGGGGCGCGTTTACTCATCACGGCGAAAAAGAGGCCCCTAACAGGCACGCAAGGGGCAATGTGACGAAGTGACTCATTCCTCGATAAAGACGTTTTTCTTATTGTATAAAAATACGCTACGGTATCTTCATACCAAGGAACCAAGTAATGTTACCTGCTGCTTGTCGCACCTGAGTAGATGTTTTTCATCTTGTTGATATTTTTCGGAATCTCTTCCTATACAAGCCGTCAAATTCCTAATTTTACCGTGCATAGTGTTATCAATGATCAGCATAAGCGAGGGTTTACCAGCGCTCTTTTAACAAATTCATAAACTGGAAAAAATCATAATTATTATTAAGGCTGAATTTTTCCATAATTTTACTTTTGTGCCATGTGGTGGTTTTGATACTCACCTTGTTGAGGGCAGATATCTTGCTAATGTCAAAGCCATGAATAATGCCGGTGGCGACGGCGACCTGCGATCGGGAAAGCATTTTATGCGGGCAGTTGGTGCAGGTTAGCGCTGAGTCCAGCGTTTGCGCCAGAGGGCGATTCTCACTCTTTCTCAGCTCATGGGCAATGATTTCAAACATTTTATCAATATTAACGGATTTGATTGAAACGAAGATAACGCCTTTCAGGCAGTTAACAATGAGCTCTTTTTCCGGGAGTTTGTCATAGCTGTGCAATATAATCACTGAACTATTTTTTTTACGATTTTTTATGCTGGTATTGCACAGGTAGATCTCGCCGGGGAGAACTTCAGCGATAATGATATCCTTATCTAAAAAATCATTATGCTTATAAGAAAAATTAACGTCCAGATTAGCATTGCTGCGGATAAGTTCATTGACCATTGAAACCAATGATTCTCTGAGGAACGTATTTTTAGTATTGATTGCGATGTTTATTGTTTTCATGGCGTTATTTCCCTGATAAATCAACATAACGCCATGTTGTGATCAATCCTCCGGGCGTATGCGGTGATTGTTGCTGTGCAGATTTTTTATTATTGCTGTGGCTTTAATTATCTTCTGCGCGAAGAGTTCTTCGTTGAAAACGGAAACTTCTGTTTTCTCCTGTCTCTGATATAAGAAACAAGACTATAGACGGAAACGCAAAGGCAAAATATGCACAGCAATAAGGCTAACCATGTTTGCATGGCCATGATTGATATCCTTTAACTTAATTTTAGGTGTTAAAACAGTACATCGTACGCACGAGAATATTTTTATACTCATCTTCAAAATCGTACTGGCGATCGTGGGCGAAAAGCGTGCGGCAAACGGCCGGAATTCAGAGGTTGCTGAATTTATCGACAGTCCATTATCTTAATGACGCTTTGACGTGGTTCGCTCACGACACCATGTCAATGTAGGAAAATTCTTAATGTGCTGTCAGTCTCATTTCTCTCATTCCTCTCAAAAACTGAAAAAAAGTTAACAAGAAAAGCAAAATGTATAACGTATTGGTAATGATGTACTGCGCAAGGATAAACATTAACCGGCGGCGCAGCGGCCGCCGGGTCGGGAGAGGTCAGGAAAGGAACGCCAGCCCTTTACCAAATATGGCGCGAATCGGCAGGGTTATACCGTGAAGGCGGGCCTTGTGCCGCAGGCGGCTAATCACGACGTCAATTCGGTGCAGCTCTGGTTCCCCTTCATCGGTGAACAAAGAGGTGTGCAGGTCAACTTTGCTGCACACTTCATTGCGATTACGCATTAAGACTTCCAGCAGCCGATACTCTTGCTGCGTCAGGGGGAGGTTCAGCCCCGATGGCGCAACCAACTGCTCGGCCTGCAGTATCCAGGGAGAAGGGGCAGGCCGTTCTGCTGATTCCACCGGAGTGGGCTGTTCCGGCGGTTTTTGCTGGCGGAGCCGGGAACCTAGCGCATGAATCTTTTCCGCGAGATCGGAAAAGTTTACCGGCTTGATGAGATAGAGGTCGGCACCGGAGTTTAACGCCTGTAGCCGGTCCTGCTCATGCCCTCTGGCGGTAATGACCACCAGCCCGAACTGGCCAATTTCATGCAGATAGTCCAGTACGCTAAATCCGTCTTCCCCCGGCAGGCCGATATCGATGAGCACGATATCGACGGGGTCGCGATGCAGCTGCCGCCAGAATGCTTCGGCACTGCGTACGCCCCAGGCATCAAAGCCGCGATGGCGCAAAAAAGCCAATAGTTCATCCAGTAAATCAGCGCTATCTTCGATAATAGCCACGCGTAATGTCATGATTTGTCCTTCTGCTGTCCATCCAGCGGGAGAGTAAGCGCAAATTCGCATCCGGCAGCGGTATTTTTTGCCAGCCACAGGTCCCCGCCGTGGGCCTGTACGATTTGTCGGGCGACATACAGTCCAAGACCGGTCCCGGCCGGTGTTGTCGTATGCGTTTCGCCGCGGCGATAGCGCTCGAAAATATGTTCGACCTGTTCAGGTGGAATGCCGGGACCGCGATCGCCAATGCGGATTTCAAAATGTTTTTCCTGCTGAAAAATCTCGATTCTTATCTCACCCGATTCTGAATATTTGACCGAGTTATCAAGCAGGTTAGCGATAGCAATACACAGCATCCCGCTATCAATGAACAGCATCGGCGAAGAGGATTCAGGGCCAACATTTTGCCCCTCCAGGGTGACATTTAAATAATGGTTCAGCGACAGATCCACCACCGTGGCGGCCGTATGGATAACCGGCAGCAGTTCGGCATTTTGTTTATCTGCGTGCAGGTCGTAGGAGGAGAGACGGGCATCGGCCAGGCAATTATCGGTTAGCTGTACAAGGCGGGTAGTTGCCCGCTGCATACGATCGAGACGTGAGCCCTGGCTCGCGGATGAGGTGCACAGGCGCAGGTTCTCCAGCGCGGCCTGAATAACCGCCAGCGGCGTTCTGAACTCATGCGCCACCATCCCCATAAACTGGCGCTGGTGAAAACTGGCGTCGCGCTCAATCTGTAGCTCCCGCGCCAGCTGTTGCTTGCGCACCAGCGCACGGTTTTCCGCCCGCACGCGCAGTACGGCGATAATCAGTACGGTGACAATATGAATAATCAGCGCGTACTGCCAGGTGGAATAAATCATGTTGTGAAAGGGGATGACGCCGTGAATGGAGAGCAGCACCAGCGCAGCGGAAACGACGTATACCGGCGGCAGCAACCCCAGTAGCAGTGTGTTCAGATCAATCGCCTTGCGTCGCCACAGCGTCCATGAGGTGATCAGCAGAATGGGGGCGGCGATAAAGAAAATCCCTGCTTCAATCTGCATCGCCAGGCCGTAAAAGCCTAGTGGAATGCTGATTTGCAGAACAATATTTAAACCTATCGCCGACAGCAGCAATTGATGCAGCCGTGGCATATTTTTCTTAAGGTCGAAAACCTCGCTATGTAGCCACAGCGCGGTGGCGTAGCTCACCAGCGACAGGCAGCTGATCATGTAATCCTGAATCGGCAGAAGGGCATCGCCAAAAAGCCATTCCGGGTAGCCATGCAGCGCTGCGACCAGCGGATAGTTCAGAGAAAAGAGGCAGATCCCCCACAGCAAACGTCGGCGCAGTACAACGGCCAGCCACAGGGCGATACCGCTGGCGATCGCCGCGAGGCCGAAGTAAAAGCTCCAGAAAGCGGTATCGAGAGTTGCTGTACGCACGAATTCCTGCGGTGAAGAGAGCGTCGCCAGCAGGATCAGCGTGCTGCTGCTCTGGATACGGAATGCAATCTCGTAGCCTGCCGCCGTGGGCGGAGGCGGTAAAATCAGCACGCTTTCACGATAGTCGAGGTCGTTATCCCGGGCTGGAGCATGGTCGCCAAACTCTTTCTGTATCCATGGACTATGGCTGGCGTAAGGGCGATAAAAAACCGTTAAATGGTCAACAAATGATGGGCCAAGCTGTAACCAGCGCTGCTCACCGGAAAAGTAATTTGCCGGTAGTGAAGCGCGTAGCCAGAAGGTCTTTGGCGAGTAGCCAAATGACGGGATAAGCGGCGCCGTTTTTAGCGTATCTTTCGGTAACGAAAGAAATTCGTCTAGCGTCATCTTGTCGCTGGCGTCCGCATACCAGTATACGGGAATATCAATACCTAACTGGCGGACTTCCGCTCGCGCTGGAGTCCACATCTGTAGAAAAATCAGGATGCCGGACCATGCCCAGAAATGCAGTCTGCGGCTTCGGCAAAAAATATCAAAAAAAGCGCACAAACGATTCAATCACGTCCCCTTGCGGCATGGATTAATAAAATCAGTACGATAGATATAGTCTGGTGGCCTGCCGGCACAGGCAACCCCCCGGAATCCGGGAAATAAACGTGTAGGGTTGGACGACGCAGCATTCTGCTAGTGTCGAAGGTATTATTCCAGCGTTATCTGCGTGCGGGGTTACTGGACAGACCTGTTGTGAGTAAATCCTTAATGGTGATTAACGTATGGGGATAGTGAGTAATACACAACCTGGAAGCTCAGTTTGGTCATAGGAATTTATGATGTTATACCAGTGGTTCGCGTTTTTAATATACAAAATGCGCAATAGGTTATTTGTTTATTGCACATAAAACCAGGTGGTTATATTAAGCTTTGATTAATTTTTTAATTATTGCTCTTTAACAGCGGTGCATAAAAAAAACGCCGTCACCAGAAGTGTGTCAGGTTAGAAAACGTAACAGCTAAGGTCGAGGCACTTCTGGCTATATGATTAGGATTTTATTTTTTTTAAATATGTTTTTTATCGTTAAAAAATCAGAGTAAAATTTTAATTTCTGCGTTATTTGCCAGGGGTAAAATGATGGCGCTGCTTTTTTAGCATGATTTTATTTGGTCGGCGGCCCTCCGTTGTCTGATTCAAACGATGAATAATAGCGCCGTTTTATGAATGTTTTGGCTATTCACATCAAAGAACCAACGAGCCACACTGGTTATGTTGACAATTCCGCCTGAAGAAATGACCAGGTTAATTATTCACTCGTTGTGGAAGGGGACCTTACAGGATGACGACAAAATCGCTAACGCTTGCTTTGGATGAACAACAGTCAATTCCTTTGAGTACGGTCTCGGGGACGCTGGGCCACGTCGGCATGGATATCCGTCCGCTGGCGTCTGCAGGGCTATGCAGCTTTGACCCCGGTTTTACTAATACCGCAGGCTGTACGTCGGCCATCTCCTGGATTGATACCGAAAAAAGTATTCTGCTGCACCGCGGTTACCCGGTCGATCAACTGGCTCGCCAGTGTGACTTCCTTGAAGTGGCTTATATTCTGCTGCAAGGTAACGCGCCTGATGAAGCCAGCTATCAGATCTTTAAAAACAATATTACCCGTCACAGCCTGGTGCACGAGCAGATTGCCCGTATGTGCAGTAGCTTTCGTCGCGACTCTCATCCGATGGCCTTAATGTGCGCGCTGGTAGGAACTCTGGCGGCGTTCTATCACGATGTGCTGGACGTCGAAAATCCGGAGCATCGCGCGCTGGCCGCTACCCGCTTGCTGTCGAAAATGCCGACGCTTGCGGCGATGAGCTACAAGTTTTCTATTGAGCAACCGGCGCAGTATCCACGGAACGATCTCTCTTATGCGGGTAATTTCTTGCATATGCTGTTTGCCATCCCGGCGGAACAGTATCAACTGAATCCGGTGATAGAGCAGGCGATGAACCAAATCCTGGTGCTGCACGCCGATCACGGCCAGTGCGCATCGACCACAACCGTTCGGGCTGCGGGCTCTTCCGGCGCGAATCTTTTTGCCTGTATTGCCGCTGGGCTCGCTTCTTTGTGGGGGCCGACCCACGGCGGAGCCAACGAAGCCAGTATGCGGATGCTGGAAGAGATTCAGACTGTTGATCAGATCCCTGCGTTTTTGAGTAAAGCAAAACGCGATCCGCAGGCGTTTCGTCGTCTCGGCTTCGGTAACTCCCGCTACCGTAACCTTGACCCAAGAGCCGCTATTTTGCGCGAGACCTGTCATCGGGTACTGAAGGAATTGGGGATGTCTGATATGCCGCTGCAGGTGGCGATGGCGCTTGAAGAGGTGGCGCTGACCGACCCGTACTTTATCGAAAATGGCCTGTCGCCAAGCGTGGACTTCTATACGGCGGTGATCCTCAAAGCGATGGGGCTACCTGCGTCGATGTTTGTGGTGATTACCGCTGTGGGCAGAACGCTCGGCTGGGTGGCGCACTGGAATGAAATGCACGAAGCGCCGCTGAATATTTATCGCCCGCGGCAGATTTATACCGGGGAAGGGATGCGGGATTACGTTTCGCGCCGTGAAGGGAAATAGCAGAGCGCGATTTTGCTATTGTGCTGGTATTGTTGCCGGGCGGCGGCTGACGCCTTGCCCGGCCTACGAAACCCAGGTCGGTAGCCCGGATAAGGCGCGTGCGCCGCAATCCGGGATCGCAAAGGATCGCTAACGAAATACCACCTGCGCCCAGCGGGCTAATCCGGCCGTTACCGAGCCAAAATCATCGCCACCGGCAACGGGAATACCCGGCAGGTGAGCCGCCAGCGCTTTTTTTATCAGCGGAGAGCGAGCGCTACCGCCGGTCAGGTAAATCACATCAGGTTTGTCATTGCTGTTATCCAGCGCCAACTGCACCTGCTCCATAATGCGGGCCAACGGCTGATCCAGCGCGGCTTCGAGTCCCTGCTGGCTGATAGCTGTTGCCAGCTCGTCGCTGATAAACGGCAGTCCGGTCATCACGCTCGGCTGTGCGGAAAGGGCGATTTTGCTCTCCTCCGCACTACGCACCAGGCGGTAGCTCAGACGCTGACGCCAGACCTTCAGTAATAGGGCGACTTTCTCGCTGTCGCGAGCGCTGCGCAGTAAATCGTTCAGCAGGCGGCCGTTGGCAGTGCTGTAAAAATCGGTCTGCGCTGGAACGTCGTTAATCGCTACCGCATTCCACCACGGTAGAATCGGCAGCGCGATACCTTTCTCGGTGTCGCCGCCCATGCCCAGCAGCGGCATCAGGCACTTAAAGGCCAGGGCGATATCCAGGTCGTTACCACCAACGCGACAGCCGCTATGGCCAAGCAGGCTCTGCTGACGATCGGCTTTTTCTCGCCACTGCGGGCCCATCAGCAGCAGCGAACAGTCGGTAGTACCGCCGCCGATATCGACGACCAGAACGCGTTTTTCTTCAGTCAGGGTTGCTTCGAAATCCAGACCGGCGGCGACCGGTTCAAACTGAAATACCACGTCACGGAAGCCCGCGCGCTTTGCCGCTCGCTCCAGAATACCCTGCGCCTGGGCGTTGGCTTCATCGCCGCCGAGGCCCTGAAAGTTAATCGGCCGCCCGATAACCGCCTGGTCGATAGTTTCCGGCAGCTGCGTTTGCGCCTGTAATTTGATATGCAGCATCATGGCGCAAACTAAATCTTCAAACAGCGCAACCTGCTGCGGCTTGAGCCCGCTGGCGCCGAGGAACGATTTCGGCGACTTCACAAAGTACACTTCTTCCGGATCTTCGACGTACTGATGCAGCGAGGCAAGACCAAACTGCACGCTGTTGCTGAGTACGTCGATATCTTCCTCGCGGTTGAAGCTAATGGCGCGACGCAGCAGCGCCTGGTTTTCATCACCGTTGGTAGGAACATCATGATGGCGGTAGAGCCACTCGCTGACCGCCTCGCGGGTAGGTGCGCAAAGCATTGAAGGCAGCAGCGAACTGCCGTTTTCCAGCGTCAGCAACTGCGGAGTATTCTCACGCATGACCGCTACCGAACAGTTAGCGGTACCGTAGTCAAAACCAATAAACATAGCCTGCAAAATCCCCATGCCGGTGAAGAAGGGGGGCGACTTTAGCGGATTGACGGCACTGCGACAACTGGAATTTAAAAGCAAGGCACGTCCGGCGCAGAGCCGCTATGATTGAAGCGCTGAAAAAGGAGAAATGATGACGCTGTTACCCTGGCATCCCCCCTACGACTGGCAATGGATGTTTAGTTTTCTTGGTGCGCGTGCGGTGCAGGGGATTGAGACCTTTGCCGACGGGAGCTATAGCCGCAGCTTTGCGCTAAAGGGCCACTCAGGACTGATTACGGTGACGCCGGACGATGCCGCGCAGGGCATGCGGGTGACGCTTTCCGCCGGGCTGCAGCCGGTTGCGGACGAGTGCCTGGTGAGAATTGCGCGCTTGTTTGATTTATCCTGCGACCCGCAGCAGGTCGCCCTGACCTTGGGAAACCTCGCTCAGCCGAGGCCGGGGCTTCGGCTGCCGGGCTCCCTCGACGCGTTTGAGCAGGCGGTGCGCGCGGTGCTGGGGCAGTTGGTCAGCGTAGCGATGGCGGCAAAGCTGACCGGGAAAGTGGTGGCGGCCTTCGGAGAGCCGCTGGTCGACGCCCCGGGGTTTTACCTGTTTCCAGGTGCGCAACGGCTGGCGCAGGCCGATCCGCTGGCGATTAAGGCTCTGGGCATGCCGCTGCGGCGCGCCCAGGCGCTGATTCATCTGGCGCAAGCGGCCATCAGCGACGAGCTCCCCCTCGTTGCGCCGGATAATATAGAAGCGGGTATGAAGCAGTTGCAGACCCTGCCCGGCATTGGCCGCTGGACGGCGAGCTATTTCGCGCTGCGCGGCTGGCAGGCGCAGGACATCTTTCTGCCGGATGACTACCTGATTAAACAGCGCTTTCCCGGAATGACGCCTGCTCGTATTGCGCGCTATGCCAGCCGCTGGCAGCCGTGGCGATCGTACGCGTTACTGCATATATGGTATACGGAAGGCTGGTCGCCGGATGAGGAATAGACGCGCAGGGCGCTTAGCACTAGTATCGACGCGCTGAAATCCCTATAATTGCGGCGTTTGGCGGTCAACCGCCACCCTTCCTACATTCCCAGGTTAATCAGGTCGCAAAAATTTATGACTGATACGTCTCATCAGTGCGTCATTATAGGCATCGCCGGCGCATCGGCTTCGGGCAAAAGCCTTATCGCCAGTACGCTTTATCGTGAATTACGTGAACAGGTCGGCGATGAACATATCGGCGTTATTCCGGAAGACAGCTATTACAAGGATCAAAGTCATCTGTCGATGGAAGAGCGTGTAAAAACCAACTACGACCATCCGAGTTCCATGGATCATAGCCTGTTGTTTCAGCATTTACAGATGCTGAGAAGCGGCCAGCCGATTGAGCTACCGGTGTACAGCTACGTTGAACATACTCGTATGCCGGAAACCATTCATATTGAACCGAAAAAAGTCATCATCCTTGAAGGGATCCTGCTGCTGACCGACGCCCGCCTGCGTAACGAGCTCAGTTTCTCTATTTTCGTCGATACTCCGCTGGATATCTGCCTGATGCGCCGCATTAAGCGCGATGTCAACGAGCGCGGGCGTTCAATGGACTCGGTGATGGCGCAGTACCAGAAAACGGTGCGTCCGATGTTCCTGCAGTTTATCGACCCTTCCAAACAGTATGCCGATATTATTGTGCCTCGCGGCGGTAAGAACCGTATCGCCATCGATATTCTGAAGGCCAAAATCAGTCAGTTCTTTGAATAACACGAACGAATTGTGTAACGTGCAAAGAAGAAGCCAATTTGCCCTTATCCCCGGAAGGCGTAAGGGCGCAATGCCTTAAAGGAGAACGTTGATGCGTTTGTGCGACCGAGATATAGAAGCCTGGTTGGATGAGGGACGGCTGGGCATTAACCCGCGCCCGCCCATTGAGCGCATTAATGGCGCGACGGTCGATGTACGTCTGGGGAATAAATTCCGTACTTTTCGCGGGCATACTGCGGGCTTTATTGACCTGAGCGGGCCTAAAGCGGAAGTGAGCGCGGCGCTGGATCGCGTGATGAGCGAAGAGATTGTTCTGCCGGATGGCGAGGCGTTTTTCCTGCATCCGGGCGAGCTGGCGCTGGCGGTGACGTTTGAATCCGTCACCCTGCCGCCGGATCTGGTCGGCTGGCTTGACGGGCGTTCTTCGCTGGCGCGTCTGGGTTTGATGGTGCACGTTACCGCGCACCGCATCGATCCAGGCTGGTCCGGCTGTATCGTGTTGGAGTTCTATAATTCAGGTAAGCTGCCGCTGGCGCTGCGTCCGGGGATGCTTATCGGCGCGTTAAGTTTTGAACCCTTATCCGGCCCGGCGGTGCGCCCTTATAACCGTCGCGAAGATGCAAAATATCGCGACCAGCAGGGCGCGGTAGCGAGTCGAATCGACAAGGACTGATAATTTTAGCGGTTTGCTGAGGATGCCATGAGACGAATTCTGACCACGCTGATGATCTTACTGGCGGTAGTTGTCGCCGGTCTTACCGCGCTGGTATTGCTGGTCAATCCCAACGACTTTCGCGCCTATATGGTCAAAGAGGTGGCGGAGCGCAGCGGCTATCAGCTTGAACTCGATGGCCCGCTGCGCTGGCACGTTTGGCCGCAGCTCAGTATTCTCTCAGGCCGTATGACTTTGACCGCGCCTGGCGCAGATGAACCGGTCATTCGCGCTGATAATATGCGCCTTGACGTCGCGCTGATGCCGCTGATTTCCCATCAGCTGCAGGTCAAGCAGGTGATGCTAAAAGGTGCGGTTATCCAGCTAACCTCTAAAACTGAAGCCGTGCGTAGCCAGAATGCGCCGGTGGTTCCGCACGATAACACGCTGCCTCAGGTGCCTGAGGACCGCGGCTGGTCATATGACGTTCGGCAGCTTCAGGTTGTTGATAGCGTACTCTTCTTCCAGCATGAAGATGGCGAACAGGTTACGGTACGCGATATTCGTCTGCAGATGGAACAGGATGAAAATCATCACGCCACGCTTGATTTTTCAGGCCGGGTAAACCGCGATCAGCGGGATCTGGCGCTCTCTTTATCTGCGCAGGTGCAAGGCGGCGATTACCCACACTCCCTGAAGGCGGATATTTCGCAGTTAAGCTGGCAGCTTCGCGGGGCGGAACTCCCTGCGGAAGGGATTAGCGGGCAGGGCAGCATGCAGGCTAGCTGGCTTGAAGATGCCAAAAAGCTCAGCTTCAATAATCTGAATTTAACCGCTAACGGTAGCAACGTTGCCGGGAACGCCAGCGTGGTGCTGGGCGAGCAGCCGGATTGGGAACTGAATCTTCAGGCAAGTACGTTGAACCTTGACAGCCTGCTTTCCCATGCCTCGCCGTCTACTGAAAATGGCATCAACCAGCAAGGTCAGAGCCAGACCAGACAGCTACGCCCGGTTATTGCGGATAATGATATTCAGCAGGACTACAACGCTCTGCGCGGCTTTAATGCCCGAATGACCCTGACGGCTGACCAGCTACAGTGGCGGGGGATGCATTTTACTCAGGTTAAAAGCGATATCAGCAACCAGCAGGGGCTGCTGACCATCAATCAGATGCAGGGGAGTCTGGATGGCGGGCGATTGTCGTTACCGGGTTCACTGGACGCTCGCGGCGACACGCCACAAGCCTCGTTCCAGCCGAAACTGGAAAACGTTGAGATAAGCTCGATTCTGAAAGCCTTCAACTACTCGTTAAACCTTACCGGTAAACTGTCGCTGAACGGCGATTTCTCGGGTGAAAAGATTGATGCCGACGATTTCCGCCGTAGCTGGCAGGGGCAGGCGCAAATTCAGATGACGGATACGCGCACTGAGGGGCTGAACTTCCAGCAACTGGTCCAGCAGGCCGTTGAGCGTAGCACTAACGTTCAGGCACAGGAAAACTACGATAATGCCACCCGGCTGGATTCGGTGAGCACCGCGCTGGCGCTGGATAATGGCCTGGTGACCTTAAGTCGCATGCAGGGGCAATCTGAGCTAATGGCGTTAACCGGGCAGGGCGAGCTCAACCTGCTGAAAGAAGACTGCGATATGCGCTTCAACGTTCGGGTTTTAGGCGGCTGGAAGGGCGAGAGTAAGCTTATCGACAGGCTCAAGCAGACGGCGATTCCATTACGTATTTATGGTAACTGGCAGACGCTGAGCTACAGCCTGCAGGTTGACCAGATATTGCGTAAACAGCTGCAGGACGAAGCGAAAAAACGGCTTAACGAATGGGCTGAGCGCAATAAAAATACCCAGGACGGGAAGGATGTGAAGAAGTTGCTTGATAAGCTGTGAGTCCGGTCAGCAAGAAACCTGTAGCCCGGACAGATGCGTAGCATCGCCTCCGGGAAAGCGCTGCTGGCTGATACCGAGCTATCGATCGTTTTTTTGTGTCGGGTCAGGCGATAGCCGCCACCCGACATAAACATTAGCGCACTTTCTACAACTGATTTACTACCCTTTAGCCTGTTCACATATGAAGGCATTACACTTCATAATCCAGTTCATCTTCTTCCGGCGCTGGTGGCACTATCTGTACTTTTTGCACCCGATGACTTTCAACCTGCAACGTGCGCAGAACATACCCGCCGATTTCTATTTCTTCACCTTCCTGCGGAATATGCTGCAGATACTCCATCAGCAGACCGGCAACCGTGTGGTATTCACGTTTCTCATCCAGAGGAAGAGGGACGTACTGAACTAAATCTTCCAGCGGCATATGGCCGTTGACCGTCCAGCTACCATCGCCGTTTTTATGAATATCGTGACGGGCATCGATCTCCTCCACCTCATTCGGCAGGTTACCGGCAATGGTTTCCATCACATCGCTAAGGGTCACAATGCCTTCAACGGAACCAAATTCATCAACGACGAACGCAAAGTGGGTTCTGGCGTTGCGGAACTGCTCCAGCGCAGGGAGCAGCGGCAGCGTTTCCGGGAATACCAGCGGCTGGCGAATCAGGGCCTGCAGATTGAGCGGTTCGTTGCGCAACGATTGTTGCAGAAGATCAATAACATGCACAACGCCAAGCATATCTTCATCGTCATCGTCGCCGGTGACCACCAGGCGGGTATGCTGATTTTTATCGAGTAAAGCGCGGATCTCTTCTTCCGGGGCGCTGAGGTCAATATGTTCAATATCATGACGTGAGGTCATTATGCTACTGACGGTGCGCTGATTGAGATTCAGCACCCGTTCAATCATCCGCCGTTCCTGAGGGTTAAATAGCGGGTTCTCCTCTCGATCGGCAACCAGTGAGGCGGTATCGCTATCTAACTCGCCATTGTCTTTGCGACCACTCAACAGGCTCATTACCGCCTCAGTGGTTCTCTGGCGCAGCGTCAGGTTGGCAGAGAGAAAGCGACGGCGGTTAAAAATTGCCAGCTGATTAAATGATTCAATCATTACCGAGAAGCCGATAGCCGCATACAGATAACCCTTAGGAATCGGGAAGCCAAAGCCTTCGGCTATCAGGCTAAAGCCGATCATCAGCAGGAAGCTTAAGCAGAGGATAACTATCGTCGGATGGCTGTTAACAAAGCGGGTCAGGGCTTTACTGGCCATCAGCATCAGGCTAATAGCGATGATCACCGCCGCCATCATCACCGCCAGATGGTCAACCATCCCGACGGCGGTAATCACCGAGTCGAGGGAGAAAATGGCATCAAGAACGACGATTTGCGCCACAACACCCCAGAATTTTGCCCCTTTGCGCTGGGTAGGGTTATCGCTATCCTTTCCTTCCAGTCGTTCGTTTAGCTCAACTGTCGCTTTGAAAAGCAGGAAAAGTCCGCCAAACAGCATGATCAAATCGCGAGCGCTAAAGCTCAAATCGTGCCAGATAATCAGGGGTTTAGTGAGGGTGACCAGCCAGGAGATAGAGGCCAGCAGCAGCAGGCGCATCACCATCGCCAGCAGCAAACCGGTTACCCGCGCGCGATCTCGCTGCGCAGGAGGGAGTTTTTCCGCAAGAATTGCGATAAAGACCAGATTATCAATACCGAGTACCAGCTCAATAACGACAAGAGTTATGAGACCGGCCCAGATAGAGGGGTCGGCAATCCATTCCATATTTAGCTAAAACCTTTACAACTTAAGAGTGCCATGTATCGATCATGGATAACCCATAGATAAATTGCAATATTTTCTGTATCAGCTTCGCTGGAGGTGGCGTCAGGCTCTGCCACACCAACAATCAAAGTATTCTCTGTTGCAAGCGATAGGGTAACCGCTCAACATTCAGGGGTTACCGTATGTGAATTGACGTATTTATCAGCGCATAAGAATTTTCTGAAATAGGTTCGTTTTATTTATAACCACATATACAAGATGAGTAATAAATCGCGCAATGGGGATTGGTTTCCAGATACGGGTGGTTGATGAAGCAGGGCTGGAAATTAATCAATAGATTTGATGTATGCAATATGGTTTTGCCAGATTCCAGATTTTTACACTACTTAATGTCGTGGGTTGTCGTATATCCGTTTTTACGCGACGATGATGTCAGCTTTTTGTAGTAGAAAATAAGAGAAAATTAGGAGTGTTAATCTGCGGTGGCGATGGAGATATTGCCAGATGAGTTCACATGAGCACAGTTAAGAAAGATTGATAGTGCTAATATGACTGATATTTAACCATTTCTATGTGCTTTATAATTTTATAACGAATATAGACGAATATTTTGGCTGATTTTCTATTTTTTTGTGGTCACTTGTTCTGTGTCAACTCATGTTGAAAGATAACAGCGTATCAAAAGGGGAATGATGCAGTGGCTGTGAGCATCATTGCTATCTCTTATGAATTAGAATAGATAAATAGATATGATAACTTATTGTAAATATTGGTAATTTTTTTTGAGTGATAGTGAATAAGAATTTTCTCAAGTTCGTCTATGGGTCCGCATGCTTTACGTGTATTCTTAAATTAAACGTGTAATTTCAGAATTTGACGGACAGTAGGGTAGACGGCAAACGTGTATCATCATGGATAAATGCCAGTGATACATACAATCTGACAGGAATCGAGAGATTTATAACCATACAGGTGGACAGAGAATGGTGAGTTTGAAAGCAGTGATACCGGTAGCAGGACTAGGGATGCATATGTTGCCTGCGACCAAGGCTATCCCAAAAGAGATGCTGCCGATCGTCGACAAGCCAATGGTGCAGTATATTGTTGATGAAATCGTAGCTGCTGGTATCAAGGAGATCGTGCTGGTCACCCACTCCTCGAAGAACGCCGTGGAAAACCATTTTGACACCTCATACGAACTTGAAGCTCTGCTTGAGCAGCGCGTAAAACGCCAGCTGCTGGCAGAGGTTCAGGCTATCTGCCCCCCAGGCGTAACCATTATGAACGTGCGTCAGGGCCAACAGCTTGGATTAGGCCACTCAATTCTTTGTGCGCGTCCGGTCATCGGCGACAATCCGTTTGTGGTTGTGCTGCCGGATATTATCCTCGATGACGCCAGCGCTGACCCCTTGCGCTACAACCTTGCGGCTATGGTGGCGCGCTTCAACGAAACTGGTCGTAGCCAGGTCCTGGCCAAACGCATGGAAGGTGACCTCTCTGAATACTCCGTGATCCAGACCAAAGATGCGCTGGAATCTGCCGGGCAGGTTGCGCGTATCGTTGAGTTCATCGAAAAACCTGATGAACCTCAGACGCTGGATTCCGATCTGATGGCGGTTGGTCGCTATGTGCTTTCTGCGGATGTATGGTCTGAGCTGGAACATACCGAGCCGGGCGCGTGGGGCCGTATCCAATTAACCGATGCTATCGCAGAGCTGGCGAAAAAACAGTCGGTTGATGCCATGCTAATGACTGGCGAAAGCTATGACTGCGGTAAAAAAATGGGTTATATGCAGGCCTTTGTAAACTACGGGCTGCGTAACCATAAAGAAGGGACGAAGTTCCGCGAGAGTATTAAAAAACTGTTAGCGTAATTATTGTGCTGGATTTTACGGGCATATGAAAAAGTGAACGGTTGCGGCAAGGTATTGGTAAGCACGATGCAGCCGTACCTGTTCACCTGACCGAACGATAAGATTCGTTTTTAATGATTTTTTATTTAAATTCAAAGGATTGATGCCTGTTTTGTTATATTGTATCGATTAAAACTGCCATCAACGTTCAGAGACTTCTGGTCGTCAGAAAAGACCCATCATGATGAGATGGTCGGAGTAGCTAAATTTCAGCTTTGCTAATAATTACTTACCAGGAATTTTCTTAAGTAAATAAGCATTGTGCAGGTTACGATACAAAAATAAAACTTGACTGAGATCATGTTTGCGCATTAAACAACGGTACTGCATGCATAAAAATGTGAAGTTGCTGGATGTGTATGCCCACATAGATGTCGCGGAAAAGACGTTACGGACTGGAGAGATCGTCAAAGGATGAAAGGTAAATGAACTGGCAGGTAGTCACTTTTTTTGGCGATAGTACCGTGCTGTTACCCAGTGCGGCCGTGTTGTTTATCGTTCTTTTTCTGCGAAAAGATTCAAAGCAGGTGGCCTGGCACTGGGCGCTGCTGTTTGGTATCACCGGCGCGATTGTTTGCGCATCAAAACTGGCATTTATGGGTTGGGGTATAGGCATTCGCGAGCTGGACTTTACCGGTTTTAGCGGGCACACCGCATTATCTACCGCCTTCTGGCCAATCTTCTTATGGCTGCTGTGCGTGCGTGCTACACCAGCGTTTCGTTTTTCTTCGGTCGTTCTGGGTTATGCATTAGCCGGATTTGTGGGCTATTCACGATTGATGATTCATGCCCATTCAACCTCAGAGGTTATCGCAGGTTTTATGCTGGGGGCTGCGGGAAGCGCATTGTTCCTGCTTATACAGTTGCGCACAAGTGGTACTCATACGGCCCAGTTGTCCTGGGGAGGGTTAGCAAGCGTGGTTATCATCCCGGCACTGTTGCTGAATACCGGGGCCAGGGCACCCACTCAGTCTTTATTGGGTGAGATTGCGGTGAAGCTTGGATCACTGGAAAAACCTTTTACCCGAGCCGACCTTCATAAGCGATTTTATTGAGACTGTAGTAGTAGAACGGTGTTACCTGAGACTGGAGATATATCCTGTCTATTAGCGTCTGTAAGAGGCAGGCTCTGGCAGGTGTGCAGATAAAGGTGAATTCACATTCATGAAATAAATTTATGATAGTGCAATCTGCGCAATATTTGACAAAATGATAATCTGCCAGGATGTTTCCTAAATAATCTTTTTGGCTAAATATTGAATTTATTAATGATAACAACACGCTGGCATAGTTCTTTTTACTATTAAATTTTGTAGTTGACTGGACATAATTATCCAGAAGGTGACTTAGTATAGTTTTTGTGGTGAAAAATCAATAAAATCATACTGTTGATGTTTTTTGCTTGTTATGAGCGGAGCACGCTTATACGTATTTGCCGATAAACAATAATGTTATCGGGTAAGTCTGTGCAGGACGTAGTCTGAACAACGAATAATTCGAAATTAGACTCCCAATCGAGACCATAATCTCGTAAACTTATGCCCGCGAAATTGATTGCTTTGATGGATTAATCACCGATTCTCTGAAACCGGCGGTTAAAATACAAATGGAAGAAGTACAGTGCATTGGTAGCTGTTAAGCCAAGGGCGGTAGCGTACGTGCTGCCTGTCGTTTTCTGTAAATCACATCTCATTCCATGCGACCGAAATTCCTAAAGTGTCCTTCGTACAGGTGATTATCTTCACAGCCTGTATATACTAGCGTGTTCGTCACCCAATCAGCGTGTAGCCTGCATGACGTTACAGAGAGAAAACTGCTGGTGTAATGCGCTATGGAATGGCCTTCGATAACAATTTCGCATACATTGTGTACTGCAGGTAGAGTGTAAATTGGAAGCAAGCTTTGACATGGGATTCAGGTCACATGCGTTGTTTGTTACAAACAGAACTAAATCTGTAGGTCGAGCATACCAAAGGTTGGCGTCAGAGGGCGCTGAATCTCTCAGTGTTCCCCTTGTTGCGCCAGCATGCGGAAACGGGGTTTAAAATGGATCTTGTACAATGATAAAAATTGCGCGAATTGCACTTGCATTAGGGCTGCTTACTTCTGCCAGCTCACTTGCCTATGCCTCCGGGTTAGTAATGAATGACAACGAGCTACGCAGCGACCTTGCGTGGCTTTCCGATCGTGGTGTTATTCACCTCAGCCTGTCAACCTGGCCACTGAGCCAGGAAGAGATCAACCGGGCGCTTAAGAAAGCAAAACCCTCTTACTCTTCCGAACAGGTTGTTCTGGCGCGAATCAACCAGCGTCTTGATTCTTTAAAAGCTGATTTTCGTGTGAGCGGCTATACCTCAACGGATAAGCCCGGAACACCACAAGGGTTTGGTCAGAATCAGCCTGCAGATAGTTCCTTATCGTTAGCCTTTAATAATAGCGGTGAGTGGTGGGATGTTCATCTGCAGGGTAACGTTGAGGGCGACGAACGCATTAGCAATGGTTCACGGTTTAATGCTAACGGTGCCTATGGTGCGGTTAAGTTCTGGAACCAGTGGCTCTCTTTCGGCCAGATGCCGCAGTGGTGGGGGCCGGGTTATGAAGGTAGCCTGATCCGCGGTGACGCCGCTCGTCCAATGACCGGCTTTTTGATGCAGCGCGCCGAGCAGGTCGCACCGGAAACCTGGTGGCTGCGCTGGATTGGCCCATGGCAGTATCAGATTTCTGCCAGCCAGATGAATCAATATACTGCCGTTCCGCATACCAAGATTATCGGTGGTCGACTGACATTTTCTCCCTTCCAGTCACTTGAGCTTGGTGCTTCGCGCATTATGCAGTGGGGAGGGGAGGGGAGACCTCAATCGTTCAGTAGCTTCTGGGATGGCTTGACTGGACAGGATAACACCGGTACAGCCAATGAGCCGGGTAACCAGCTAGCCGGTTTTGACTTTAAATTTAAGTTAGAGCCGACGCTAGGTTGGCCTGTTAGCTTCTATGGACAAATGATTGGTGAAGATGAGGCTGGATACCTTCCATCTGCGAATATGTTCCTTGGGGGAGTTGAGGGGCATCATGGTTGGGGTAAAAATGCCATTAACTGGTATCTTGAGGCTCATGATACTCGCTCAAATATGAGCCGCACTGATTATATTTATACCCACCATATTTATAAAGGGGGTTACTATCAGCAAGGGTATCCGCTAGGTGATGCAATGGGTGGGGATGGTCAACTCTTTGCTGGCAAAGTTGAACTGGTGACAGAGAATAATCAGCGCTGGAGTGCTCGTTTGGCATACGCGAAGGTTAATCCTGAAAATCAGTCAATAAATAAAGCGTTCCCTCACTCAGATACTTTGAAAGGTGTGCAGTTGGGGTGGAGTGGTGATGTATATAAATCGGTACGGCTAAACACTTCACTCTGGTATACCGACGCTGATAATAGCGATAGTGATGATGTTGGTGCCAGCGCTGGGATTGAGATTCCATTCAATTTATAGCCTGAACGTGGCATCTGTTTAACTTAGATGACGTTAACCAGATGCCTTGAACTTTATGACTATGGTCGTTCAGGACTTTGACACTTTTGGTTTATTGATGATGTGACATTATGAAGAATAAAATTGTAAGGTTTTCGGCATTAGCATTAGCAATAGGATTTTTATCAGGCTGTACTATTATGCCTGGACAGGGATTAAATAGCTTACGCAAGAATGTAGTTGAGTTACCGGATAGCGACTACGATCTAGATAAGCTCGTTAATGTTTATCCCATGACTCCAGGGTTGGTAGAGCAACTTCGTCCAGAACCAGTGATTGCTCGCTCAAATCCTCAGTTGGATAACCTGTTAAAAAGTTATGAGTATCGCATCGGTGTTGGTGACGTGTTAATGGTGACTGTATGGGATCACCCGGAATTGACTACGCCTGCTGGCCAGTATCGTAGCGCTAGTGATACTGGCAACTGGGTAAATTCCGATGGAACTATTTTCTATCCCTATATAGGAAAACTGAAGGTAGAGGGCAAAACACTTAGCCAAGTTCGTCAAGATATTGCTGCTAGGTTGACCACTTATATAGAAAGTCCACAGGTAGATGTCAGTATAGCTGCATTTCGATCTCAGAAAGCTTACGTAACGGGTGAAGTTGCTAAATCAGGCCAGCAGCCAATTACGAATATTCCATTAACTGTTATGGATGCAATTAATGCAGCAGGTGGTTTAGCTGCAGATGCTGATTGGCGGAATGTAGTACTGACACATAAGGGAAAAGATACTAAAGTTTCTCTGTATGCGTTGATGCAAAAGGGAGATTTAACCCAGAACCACTTGCTTTATCCCGGCGATATTTTGTTTGTTCCCCGTAATGATGACTTGAAAATCTTCGTAATGGGAGAGGTGGGTAAACAATCTACAATGAAAATGGACCGCAGTGGAATGACGTTAGCAGAAGCGTTAAGTAATGCTGAGGGTATTTCACAGGAGATGAGTGATGCAACTGGTATATTTGTTATACGTCAATTGAAAAGTGAAAGACAAGGTAAAATTGCAAATATATATCAGTTAAATGCACAAGATGCATCAGCAATGGTATTAGGAACTGAGTTTGAACTAAAACCATATGATATCGTATATGTAACCACTGCGCCAATAGTCAGATGGAATAGAGTTATTTCTCAGTTAGTACCAACTATTTCAGGTGTACATGATATGACTGAGACGACAAGATATATTAAAAATTGGAACTAAATATGTTTGATTCAATATTAGTTATATGTACTGGGAATATTTGCAGATCTCCGATTGCTGAACGTATTTTAAGGAAAAAAATGCCGGGCAAAAAAATCGATTCAGCAGGAGTTGGTGCATTAAAAAATTATCCAGCGGATAGCTCGGCAGAGAAAGTAGCGGAAAAGCATGGAATATCTCTTGAAGGGCATCGAGGAACTCAATTTTCATCAAAGATTAGTAAGGACTATGATCTATTGCTAGTTATGGAACAAGAGCATATTGAACAAATTAGTAAAATTGCGCCAGAAGCTCGTGGTAAAACTATGCTATTAGGTCATTGGTTAGATCGAAAAGAAATACCAGATCCTTATAAAAAAAGCGATGAGGCTTTCGAATTAGTATATCAATTAATTGAACAGAGTTGTCAGTGTTGGGCTGATAAATTGGTTAGGTAACTTCAGGAATCTACTGTATGACATCAGTAATAAACAATAAGTCTAGCTCAACAGATACTAGTGAGATCGATTTTGGTCGATTGATTGGGGAACTAATTGATCACCGTAAATTAATAATCGCATTAACAATGGGGTTTACAGTAATTGCAGTTCTATACGCACTGTTAGCAACTCCAATTTATCAAGCAAATGCGTTAATTCAAGTTGAGCAAAAGCAAGGTAACGCTATATTAAGCAGTTTGAGCCAAATACTACCAGATGGGCAACCGCAATCGGCTCCAGAAATATCGCTTTTGCAATCCAGAATGATTTTAGGCAAGACTGTGGATGATCTTTCACTTCAGGCAAGGATAACGCCTAAATATTTCCCTATAATCGGCAAAGGATTAGCACGAATATTGGGAGAGAAAACTGGAGAAATAAAAATATCATATATTGACATTCCAAATCCGAAGGGTATGGATTCTATAATTGCAACGCTTACAGTAAAAGATAATAAAAACTATGTAATTGAATCTGATGGAGTCATTCTTGAGGGGAAGGTTGGAGTACCTCTTGAGGAGAAAGGTGTATCATTGCTAATAAAAGATATTACTGCAGAGCCTGGAAGTCACTTTAAAATTGAGTATGTTAGTAAATTAAAAGCGATAACTCTTTTGCAGGAATCCCTTAGCGTTTCAGACCAAGGCAAAGATACAGGGATGCTAAGTTTAACTTTTTTAGATGAGAATCCTGTATTAGCTGCGCGTATAATTGATGAAATTAGTCGAAACTATCTAGCTCAAAATATTGAAAGACAGGCAGCACAAGATGCAAAAAGCTTAGAGTTTTTAAATGAACGTTTACCAATTGTAAGAAATGATTTAGATCATGCGGAAGATAAACTTAATGCTTATCGAAAGCAAAAGGACTCTGTTGATCTTTCTATGGAAGCAAAGTCAGTTCTTGATCAAATAGTCAACGTTGATAATCAGCTGAATGAATTAACTTTTAGAGAAGCAGAGATTTCTCAATTATATACTAAGGAACACCCTACATATAAATCATTAATGGAAAAGCGGCAAACCTTACAGGAGGAAAAAAATAAACTTGGTAAGCGTGTTAGTAGCATGCCAGCTACACAGCAGGAAGTGTTGCGTTTAAGCCGAGATGTTGAATCCGGAAGGGCTGTTTACTTGCAACTATTGAATCGCCAACAAGAGTTGAATATAGCTAAATCTAGCGCTATAGGAAATGTCAGAATTATTGACTCCGCTGTTACTATACCTGACCCCATAAAACCGAAGAAAGCAATAATAATAGCTGTTGGTTTTATTTTCGGTTTGATTATCTCTATTGGAGGAGTGATTTTAAAAGTTTTCCTTCGTAGAGGAATTGAATCTCCCGAAGAGTTAGAAGAAATGGGAATAAATGTTTATGCAAGTGTTCCCGTTTCTGAATGGTTAATTAAAAGAACTGATAAAAAGAGAAAAAACGAGTCTGACAAACTGCTAACTATTGAAAATCCAGCCGATATAGCAGTAGAAGCGATTCGTGGTTTGAGAACAAGTTTACATTTTGCCATGATGGAGGCAAAAAACAATCTATTAATGATTTCGGGAGCTAGCCCAAATGCTGGAAAAACTTTTATCAGTGCTAATTTGGCAGCTATTATTGCCTCAAGCGGTAAACGAGTCCTTTTCATAGATGCAGATTTGCGTAAAGGTTACGTGCATAAAATGCTTGGTGGCCGAAATGAAAAAGGACTATCGGAAATTCTTTCTGGGCAAATTCTCATAGAGAATGCGCTAGAGAGAGCAAGGGATGCCAATTTTGACTATGTAGGGCGCGGTCAGGTTCCACCTAATCCTGCAGAGTTATTAATGCATCCAAGATTCGAGTCAATATTAACATGGGCTTCAAATAATTATGATATAGTAATCATTGATACTCCACCTATTTTAGCAGTAACTGACGCTGCAATTATAGGCCGTTATGCGGGTACAACGTTGCTAGTTGCTCGATTTGAAGCTAATACCGCAAAAGAAATATTCATAAGTGCAAAAAGGTTTGAACAGAGTGGAGTGGTTGTTAAAGGCTGCATTCTAAACGGTGTTATCAAGAAGGTAAGTGGTTATTATAGTTATGGATATAATCACTATGGATATTCATATGATGAGAAAAATAATTAGAAAATAAAAAATGGCTAAGCGAGTTTGAGAACTTGCTTAGTCAATATAATTTTACTTCGCCTATTACGATGCAGTCTCATCTAAATGATACAGGCGACGAGAATATATTATCTTGAAATTATATAATAACAAAATGTAATAGGTGGTTTAGTCATGACCAATTTAAAGTCACATTTTCGAACGAAAACAAATGCGTCTATAATTTCAATATTCCAAAGATTTTCTGATATATTTATAATGGTGTTTACACTCTATTATCTTTGTTTTTTTAATGATGTTTTTTTTAATTATATTTATATATTTGTGTTTTTAGTTGTACTTGTGATATTTCAAATGATTGGAGGTATTACTGATTTCTACCGCTCATGGCGGGGTGTAAAATTATCTTCAGAAATAACATTGGTTATTAAAAATTGGACTCTTAGTATTTTACTGTCTATGGGAGTTATTTTTTTTACTCCTCAAATAACTATTTCATTTAATATAATATTCTGGTGGTTTATATTTTGTTGTGTAGGGATATTGTCGTTTCGCGTTTTAATTAGATATTCTGCTCGATGGCTGAGAATGCTTGGATATAATACCCGAAAAGTCGCTATTGCTGGTTCCATGCCTGTAGGTATAAATCTTGCTAAAAGTTTTATTGAGGAGCCATGGCTTGGCTTTATTGTACAAGGGTATTATGGAGAAAAGAAAAAAGTTGAGGAAAATATTCCATATGCTGGTGATTTAGATGCTCTTGTTTGCGATGCAAAGCAAGGTAAAATAGATAGAATTTATATAGCAATGAGCATGGATGATAATGATAAAATAAAAAAATTAGTAAGAGAATTAACGGATACTACTTGCTCTGTCATGCTCATACCGGACCTATTTACGTTCAACATATTACACTCAAGGACAGAGGAAGTTAATGGTGTACCAGTTGTTCCTCTTTTTGATACCCCTTTAAATGGCATAAATATGGTGCTAAAGAGACTTGAAGATATTTTTGTTTCAAGTATGATTTTGTTGTTGATCTCTCCATTGTTATTACTCATCGCATTTGCTATAAAAGTTACATCTAACGGGCCTATAATATTTAAGCAAACACGCTATGGTATTGATGGAAAACCTATAAAAGTATGGAAGTTTAGATCCATGACTGTGATGGAAAATGATGCAATTGTTATTCAGGCTAAGAAGAATGATTCAAGAATTACCCCGTTGGGTGGCTTCTTAAGAAAAACTTCTCTTGATGAGTTACCACAATTTATTAATGTGCTTCTTGGTAATATGTCGATTGTTGGTCCTCGTCCTCATGCTGTTTCGCATAATGAACAATATAGAAAACTTATTGAAGGATATATGCTAAGGCATAAAGTTAAACCTGGGATAACAGGTTTGGCACAAATAAAAGGATGGCGCGGGGAAACGGACACGCTTGAAAAAATGCAGAAAAGAGTTGAGTATGATCTAGAATATATAAGAGAATGGAGTATATGGCTTGATATTAAAATCATAGTCCTAACGATATTTAAAGGATTTATAAATAAATCAGCCTATTAGTATAAAGGACTCTTACAAATTATTCATGACAAGAATTATTATAGCTAGGATTTATATATAATATGCTGCAAAATATAGATAAAAATGGTTGTGAGAGGTTTACATATTATTCATTATTAATACTTGGTTTATTAGGTGCTATACATGTTGCACCTATTTTACCTTTATCCGAGACAGCTATATTAGAAATAATATTTTTATTTGCATCGCTAATGGCGCTTGTATCTCGGGGGATAAATAAAACTGCGTTAATAATAAGTTTTCTATGCTTATTATATCTTATATATTCTTGGTGTTACGCTTCATTGTTTACAAATACTAATATATTCGATTTGGTACTGGCTTATAAGTCATATTACTATATGTTGCTCATTGGCTTTTTCTATAAAAAGAATATTTTTTCAGAAAGCACAATAGAATCATTATTTAAGCTATTACTTATACTTTTCTTGTTTAAATATACAACAGATCGTTTCCTACTAGATATAGATAGACCTCAACTTCTTGTTGAAAATAATTATGAACTTATTCTGTTAATATTGCTCTATTATTATGTTAATTTAAAAGATAAGAAAATTGTTGTTATCAACACCGTTCTTATTGCTTATTTATGTTTTATTTCTGGTTCAAGATCATCATTAATTGCAATGGTTATTACTTTTTTCTTTTCAATTGAGAAAAAAGTGACATTTAAGACCATGCTGATCTACATTATTTCACCTGTTATGGTTTTTGCTGTTTTAATTCTTTTTCAGGAAAGGATTTCAGGACTTGACGGTATAGAGCAAATCGATAGAGTAAAATTTTTCAACGAGTTCCTTTATTCAACCTCAAATTGGCAATGGTGGGAGTTTTTTACCGGGTCGAAGGCTTTAACACCATTGCTTCCTGAATCATGTGCAGCTTTATCATACTATCAAACGTTGTTTAGTTTTGCTGGAGATGGTCGATGTTATTCAGTAATTCTCCATTCTTTTGTTATACGTGTAATTTATGATCATGGATTTATCGGGTTTTCTTTTTTGATATTATGTTTGTTTATGTATTTAAATAAGTGTTCCTTTAAAGAAAGAATGGCAATATTATTAGTATTAATTGCTACAGGGCTATCAGTATCATCATTGAATAACGTCTATGTATCTCTGGCTCTTATTTTTTTCGTCGGGGCAAAAACTAATAGGAATAAATATGATTAATACTGAGCATCCAACGTTTTCTATAGTAATTCCTAATTATAAGCGTATTGATACGCTCGTTAGGGCTATTAAAAGTGTGTTGAAACAAGAATTATCCGACGTATTAATTGATAAAATTATAATTGTAGATGACAAAAGTGAAAATGTAAATGAAATTGATGATGCTCTAATTGCTTTTGATGATAAACGAATTGTACATATAAAAAATGAATTTAAAACAAATGCGGCATACACTAGAAATCAGGGGGCTCGATTTTCTGATTCTGAATGGATCTGTTTTCTTGATTCCGATGATTGTTTTTCTCCTTCTAAGCTCAAATATATTGCTGATGAAATTAAAAGGGATTTAAATGATCCTTTACGTGTTTATGTTAATAAAGCGGCCGTATTTTTTGATGAAAAAATCGAGGATATAGTACCCCATCGCTCAATTCATGAAGATGAACACATTAGTGATTATCTTTTTGTATTTGGTGAATACCTTCAAACATCTACGCTTACAATACATAGATCTTTTTTTAATGACTATGGCTTTAATGATAGATATATCCGACATCAAGACTATGATTTATGTCTGACACTGTATGACCTAGGCTATAAATTTAATATTTTGGACTTTATTGGCACAAACATATATTGGGGGAGTTTAGAGAGGCCAACGAATAAGGGGGAATCTGTTAAGTATTCTTATCAATGGATTGAGGAAAATAAGAGAAGAATAACATCCCTTGGCTATAATAACTTTGTTTTTAAGTTTGTAGCAATAAAGTCAATTAGATTAGGTATGAAAGCAGAAGCCCTGCATTATACAAAATTAGTTGATTTGAAAAAAATCTCTTTTAAGCAAAAAGTATACTTTTTTTTGTTGATGTTAATGCCAGTTTTTGCCTACCCTTATTTATATAAAGCATTTAAGAGAAGGAAAGTTAATGCATTTAGAAGAAAAAATGAATCCATTAAGCGTACTGATTTGTAAATCTACTATAGATATAGTAACTATGGATAATGTCAGTGATGGTTATAATACATTCTTGAATTTTTATTCCTATTACATATTTCGAAGAATACCTGAAAACTATCTGTTTTTTAAAAATATTTATTGTGATGGTGTGTTATTACAAAAGTCTCTGAATCTAATTGGTGTTAAGTGCTCACGGCAAAGTTTTGATATGACCTCAATTGCGCCTGAATTATTTACTTATGCAAGCTTAAATAATAAAAGAGTTTACATTATAGGCAGTGAAGAGCAGTATATTTCAAAGTTTGTGGAGATAATTCAAGGGGTTTACAACTTTGGAGATATCCAGTATAGAAACGGTTATTTTGTTGATGATAATGAAAAAATAGACACTATCAAAACTATATGCGAATTTTGCCCTGATATTGTAATAGTAGGGATGGGAACCCCCGCCCAGGACAAATTCCTATTTGAATTATATAAGTTTGGTTGGAAGGGAATTGCTTACACTTGTGGTGGATTCATTCACCAAGTAGCGTCAGGTAAATTGAATTATTACCCTAAGTTTTTTGATAAATTTAATCTTCGCTGGCTATATCGTATGTATGATGAACCCAAGCTAATTAAACGATATTTTTGTTATTATCCATTATCAATGATATTGTTCATATATGATTTTTTCAGGATGAAATTGACGAATGAAAAAAACTAATTTTATCAGACGAAAATTCATACAAAAAATATTCGCAATTATTTTATTGCCAGTTAGTGTCAGTCAGCTTGTGTCAAAATCTGAAGCTAAGACATTCGCTGAAGAAATAGATGGTTTCATCAACCTTAAAGATTTTTTAACTAATGATGACTGGCTAGATTGTAACTCTAATGAACCTAAAAATGATCACTCTTATGCTTTAAATAATGCTCTAAAAAAAGGAAATAAAATATATCTACCTCCTGTAAAGGGATGTTATCTCTTTCAAGAAGTAAAAGTCCCTACAGGTGCTATATTAAAAGGTAATGTTGAATTACCTTACACGGTTAAATCTATAAATGATATTAAGGGGAGTGGCTCAGCGATATCTTTTTTTAGCAAAGGGAAAAATATTTTTAAAGTTAATAATCATGTTACTTTCTCTGGTTTGGTTTTTTTTGGCAATAGATACATTGATGGGGTAGTTTCCGATACTGGGAAAAAAATATCAAATGTAAGAATAGATGCTTGTGGTTTTTACAATTTTAGAGTTGGAATAGGTAGCCTTACAAATTACATAAAGATCGACGTAAGAGATTGTATTTCTTCATCGAATAAAATTGGATTAGCAAATGTAGTTGATTCTAAGATAACGACTTCAACATTTAATTCTAATTCTCAGTTTGGTATTGCTTTGAATAAAGGAGCTAATGATAATATACTTTCTGAATTAAAGGTTGAATGGAACGGGATCAATAATCTATTCATAGCATTTGCTGTTAATAATATAGTTTCAACGTCAATTTTTGATCGTGCTGGCAAGGCTGGACTGTATATCTCTAATGCTGAGCTAGTTTTAAACTCAATTGTTATTAGAAGAAGTGGAGGGATTGCAAAGCAAGAAGCAGATTCAACACATTTATATATAGTAAATAGTAATTTAATAATTACAGGTGTTCTAACAAAAAAAGGACGTAATGATGATGGTAAAGGAAAATTATCGCCAAATTATAGTATATATATAGATGATAAAAATAAATCTGGAAGTATAATTGTTTCTGATTCTGATTTGAGCGGTGTGATTATTTCACCTATATATAATAAAGTAGAAGCTAGCATAAAGATCAGAAATTCTATATTGTAGAATTTTTAAGTGTTCTTTATTATAATATGATTTACTATTTATAGTTATTTTGGTAAATCAGTTTATTATGATTTGGAGGTTGTCATGCAAAATAAATACCATCCCGTTAGGGGGGGCATTCTTTTGTATATTGTAAATTTTTCTCTTTTATTGGATAAGATTTTTTTTAAACTATTCAGAATAAGGACGATATCTAGGCTAACAGCTATTTCTTGCTTAAAAGAGAGGGTTATATTCTCGAAGTTGGTTGAGAATAATTCTAAATATCCATTATTTCAACCAAAGAAAAAAATTAGTTCTAATACTATTTGGACTGCTTGGTTTCAAGGGATTGAATCTGCACCTCCGTTAGTGAAAATATGCATTGATTCGTTCGGGAAAATTGAAAATCATACAACTATAATAATAACTGAAAAAAATTATAAAGATTACATTACATTACCTGAATTGATAGTAAAGAAATTCGAATCTGGTATTATCGGTTATACGGCTTTTTCAGAAATCATTCGTATAGAATTACTTGTTACTTATGGAGGAATTTGGATAGATTCTACAGTCTTTATACATAAACCATTCATAACAGATCTTTTTGACGGTCCTTTTTGTACTCTTAAGGGGGTGACTGTTCTAGGGAAAGGTGAATATTTAGGGCTAGTCCCTGCATATTTTATAGGATGTGTTTCACGTTTCAGTCCTATGGTCAAGGTCAGGGATTATCTGTTCAGTTACTGGGAAAATAACGATAAACAAATAGATTATTTCTTGGTCGATTATTGTTTTAAATTAGTTTATTTACAGGATACGGAATTTTCGAGAGTTGTAAAATCATTACCATTAACTGGTTTAAACCGCTTCAAGCTAGTTGAAATGATTAATAAAGAATACACTCAACAAAATCTCTCTAAAATAGATGCATGCGAATATGGAGTATTTAAATTGTCAAACAAGTATAAATTGAGGGAGCAAATATCTCCTGATAGATTAACTTTTTGGGGACAATTGCTGAAAAATAAGGCGTTATGATATGAAAAATATTAAAAATTTTCTCCATGTATTATTATTGCAGGGAGGGAACTATATTTTTCCGATTGTAACCATACCAATTGCATCACGTATTTTTGGACCGGAGTTGATTGGCGTTTTCAACTATTATACATATATAGTTTCTTTTTATTGTATGATAGTTGAGTTCGGGTTTGGATATTCGGGAGTAAGATTATTAACTAGAGACTATGATAATAAGTCTCTTATTTTTAATAGGATTCTATTAGCTAAATTTATAATATTATTGCTTGTTTCATTGGTGGCATTTGGATATCTCTATTTTTATACAGAAAAAGATAATTTCACTCTCTTTATATCATGTTATTTGCTTGTTTTGTCCTCATTATTCAATGTGAATTGGTTTTTTCAATCTACAGGTGACTTTAGTTTAATAACGAAAGTTTCATTGCTAACAAAAATGATTAGTATAGCGTTAATTGTTATCTTCATAAATACTAAAGATGACCTATTAATGTATGCTATATTTGTTAATGTGCCGATGGTCTTGAGTTCTATTTTTTCGATATATTATTGCGTTTTAAAATATAAAATCAAATTATTATGGCCAAATTTAAAGGAGACGTTTCTTCTAATAAAAAATGAGGTGTGGATCTTTTTATCAAAAATATCGTCTTTTTTGTATACCACAATGGGTGTTATATTCTTAGGTTTTTATGCCTCTTCGTACGATGTCGGGATATATACATCTGCTCAAAAGATAGTGATGCTTTTCATAAGTGCTATTATAACACCACTATCATTTATTGTTTTTCCCGCTTTGTCTAAACGTTTTGGTGTTAGTGTCGAATCAGGATTGGTTGCATTTAGAAAATTTATGCCTTTATTATGTTTGTGTTGTTTTCTTTCCTTCCTCTTCATCTTTTTCTTTGGTGGGGAGGTAATTCTGATCATGATGGGGAAAGGGTTTGAAGACAGTATCTATGTATTGAAGATATTGGCATTCGGATATCTTTTTGTTTTTTGGGGGGCTGTGATTGGCGGTCAAATTGTTTTGAATTTAAAATATGATAAGCAGTTTGTTTTAATGCAGTGGGGAGTGGCTTTTTTTAGTTTCATATGTAATATTCTTTTTCTAAAGAAATATGGTTCAACAGGTCTTGCGTATATATGGACTATATCAGAATGTATTATGACTTTAATGCAAGTTTTCTTTATCAGAGCAAAAGGAATTAAGATTTTAGATATCGAACAGTTCAAGATTAGAAATATTATAGCTAATGCCAAAGAACTTCTGAGTCGATGATGTGATTCATCATTTGAGTAATTAGACATCTTAAGGGTTATGCTCCATATGTAGCATAAACGCATCAGATGCTTTAAAATAGCCATTTACACCTGACAGGAGTATGTAATGTCCAAGCAACAGATCGGGGTTGTTGGTATGGCAGTGATGGGGCGTAACCTTGCGCTCAACATCGAGAGCCGTGGTTATACCGTCTCCGTTTTCAACCGCTCCCGTGAAAAGACCGAAGAAGTGATTGCCGAGAACCCAGGCAAGAAACTGGTTCCACATTATACAGTGCAGGAGTTCGTTGAATCGCTCGAAACTCCACGCCGTATCCTGTTAATGGTGAAGGCTGGTGCAGGCACTGACAGTGCCATCGACTCCCTGAAACCATACCTGGACAAAGGGGACATCATCATCGATGGCGGCAATACCTTCTTCCAGGATACCATTCGTCGTAATCGTGAGCTTTCAGCTGAAGGCTTTAACTTTATCGGCACCGGTGTGTCCGGCGGAGAAGAGGGCGCTCTGAAAGGTCCTTCTATTATGCCTGGTGGGCAGAAAGAGGCTTACGAGCTGGTTGCTCCAATTCTTAAGCAGATTGCTGCTGTCGCAGAAGATGGTGAGCCGTGCGTAACCTATATTGGTGCGGATGGTGCTGGTCATTATGTCAAAATGGTGCACAACGGTATTGAATACGGCGATATGCAGCTTATTGCTGAAGCTTACGCTTTACTGAAAGGTGGACTTGCACTTTCTAACGAAGAATTGGCACATACCTTCACCGAGTGGAATGAAGGTGAGCTTAGCAGCTATCTGATAGACATCACTAAGGACATCTTCACCAAAAAGGATGAAGAAGGTAAATACCTGGTCGACGTGATTCTGGATGAAGCCGCAAACAAAGGCACCGGTAAATGGACCAGCCAGAGCTCACTAGACTTGGGTGAACCATTATCTCTGATTACCGAATCCGTATTTGCTCGTTATATATCCTCCCTGAAAGAGCAGCGTGTTGCAGCTTCAAAGGTCCTTACCGGGCCGCAAGCGAAGACCGCAGGCAATAAAGCAGAGTTTATCGAGAAAGTTCGTCGCGCATTGTATCTGGGCAAAATCGTCTCTTACGCGCAGGGTTTCTCACAGCTGCGCGCAGCATCTGATGAATACAACTGGGATCTGAACTACGGTGAGATCGCTAAAATCTTCCGTGCCGGTTGTATTATTCGCGCTCAGTTCCTGCAGAAGATAACTGATGCTTATGAGCAAAATGCTGGCATTGCCAACCTGTTGCTGGCACCTTACTTCAAGCAAATCGCTGATGATTATCAACAAGCGCTTCGCGATGTAGTTGCGTACGCCGTTCAGAACGGTATTCCGGTTCCGACATTCTCTGCGGCCATCGCTTATTATGACAGCTACCGTTCTGCAGTTCTGCCTGCTAATTTGATTCAGGCACAGCGTGACTACTTCGGTGCACATACCTACAAGCGAATAGATAAAGAAGGCGTGTTTCATACTGACTGGCTATACTAATGCGCGATCTAAACTAAATTAGCAGCATATTTTGATAAGTCACTGACCAGCGCAACTGAGATAGTCAGTGACTTTATACAATTTTTTAAGTAGTGAAAACGATTGATTATGCTATAGCATTTTATACTTAATATTAGAGAATAAGTGTCTATAAAGGTCAACTTAGGCCTTTTGATACGTCTTTTTGATAGCCGCACCACTTTATAAACTCGCAGATTGAACTTAGTTAAAAAAGACTATAGTTTTAAATAGTTATATTTTTTAACATTGTTCAATGTGCGCAATTCAAAAAGAAAGGCTAATTTATAATATATTTTTATATGTTGTGATTTTTTATTATTTAGCCTCAGTGCAGGATGGAATATGTATGAGCGATATAAAATATCGTAAAGATATAGATGGCTTGAGAGCAGTAGCAATCCTACCAGTGTTATTATTTCATGCAGGATATACTACATTTCGAGGTGGGTATGTTGGAGTAGATATATTTTTTGTTATTAGTGGTTATTTGATAACTAAAATTTTAGTAAAAGATATAAATAATAATACTTATAGTTTACTTAGTTTTTATGAAAGAAGATTACGCAGAATAGTACCAGCGTTATTCGGTGTTATTGTATTTGTTGTGCTGGCCTCTCCTTTTTTTTTAACACCAGATATATATTCCTTTTTACCTAAAGAGATTTTAGGTACGCTTTTTTTGTGTCTAATATTATCAGTTATTTTAAATCTGGTTATTTTTCAACAGATGCTGAACAAAGACCACTTCTCCACACGTGGTCTCTTGGTATTGAAGAACAGTTTTATATTGTTTCACCGATTATTTTATTTTTAGTATTAAAACACTGTAAGTTCATGCTGAAAGGTATTATTCTTGCGACTGCTTTAATCTCATTCACATTATGCGTTTTTTTAACTAAACAACATACATCCTTTTCTTTCTACATGTTGCCTACGCGTTACTGGGAATTATGTTTCGGTTCTTTGGCAGCAGTTGGGTTTATAAAGAAACCGCAAAGTATTATATTTGCAGAATTTTTATCTTTTTTTGGTGTAGTGTTGATTTTATTTTCAATTTTTACTTTTAGCAGCAGCACGATATTCCCCGGATATATGGCTTTAATCCCTGTTCTTGGTGCGACATTAATTATTGTGAATGCTGAAGATACATTTGTTGGTAAATTGCTTTCAACAAAGCCATTTGTTTTTGTTGGGCTCATTTCTTATTCGCTATATTTGTGGCACTGGCCTTTAATTGTATTTTCAAGGGATAAATACATTGTTGATATAATGTTAAGCAAAGAGTTGATAGTTTTATTATCTTTTATCATGGCATGGTTATCAACAAAGTATGTTGAGTCTCCATTCAGAAATAGAATTAATTATGATCAAAGGAAAATTTATAAATACTCATCAGGAATGTATTTAATAGCATTTCTTGCGGCACTAATAATTTGGCCATTGAATGGATGGCCCGATAGATTAAGCGATGATAAACTTAAAATCTTAAGCGCGGTTGATGATATTAGTCCTGTGCGTAATGATTGTCATTTTAATGATGGTCTACCAGCATACAACCGATACTGTAAGCTAAGTCAGGGTTTAACCAATAACCATGCTGATGCAAAAGTTCTGGTATGGGGAGATAGCCATGGCGCAGAGATTGCATATAGCTTATCTAAAGAGATTAATTTATATGCTGTAACGTATTCTGCATGCCCTCCTGCGCTCGGATATCAAGCTTCCGGGCGGCTTAACTGTTCTAGCCACAATAATAACGTTATTAATTTTATTAAAGAAAACAAAGATATAAGAACGGTAATATTAGCGGCAAATTATAATTTATATAATGATGCTCGTTCAAGTAATGGTTTCACCGCTGAATTTGCTTCGACAATTGAGCGACTTCGAGAATTAGGGCGTAATGTGTTAGTTCTTGACCAAGTACCCAGTCCGGGTGTAGATGTACCACATTTTTTGATTAATTCAACGAAGATTCGAAATGAAAAATTTGAATATAATAATGATGTTTTTCGGGAAATAAAAATATCTCCAGGAGTTAAAATTTTTCGATATCAAGATTATATGTGTAATAATAACATGTGTAATATGATTTTTGAAGGCATCCCGATTTCATTTGACGATAATCATTTATCATTGCATGTATCTATGAAAATGGCGAAATATATTGTAGAAGATATAAACTCTATGGCTGCAACTAATTGATGATTATAGCTTATGGTGTTTTTTTACCTATTAAATATAATCTAAATCACTGAGGGGGCATAGGTCCAAGTGAGATATACCCTCTAATTTTGTGATGGCCTTCGGCCATAATCCTGTTAACTAATTAAAGTGTGATCGAATGAAAATTACTATTTCCGGTACCGGTTATGTTGGTTTGTCGAATGGCATCCTGATTGCGCAAAACCATGAAGTGGTTGCGTTGGATATCATTCAATCCAAAGTTGATATGATTAACCAAAAGATTTCGCCGATTGTCGATAAGGAGATCCAGGAATATCTGGCGGAAAAACCGTTGAATTTTCGTGCGACAACTGACAAGCATGACGCCTATCGTAATGCTGATTATGTCATTATCGCTACGCCGACTGACTACGATCCGAAAACAAACTACTTCAATACCTCGACCGTTGAAGCTGTTATTCGTGATGTCACGGAAATTAACCCTGATGCGGTAATGATTATTAAGTCAACCATTCCCGTCGGCTTTACGCGTGATATCAAAGAGCGTCTGGGGATTGATAATGTTATTTTCTCTCCTGAGTTTCTGCGTGAAGGCCGTGCACTCTACGACAACCTGCATCCGTCTCGTATCGTCATTGGCGAGCGCTCAGAACGTGCGGAGCGTTTTGCTAACCTCCTTAAAGAAGGGGCGATCAAGCAGGACATTCCGACGCTGTTTACTGATTCTACCGAAGCCGAAGCCATTAAGTTATTTGCCAACACCTACCTTGCGCTGCGCGTAGCTTACTTCAATGAACTGGACAGCTACGCTGAGAGCCAGGGCCTGAACAGTAAGCAGATTATTGAAGGCGTGTGCCTCGATCCGCGCATTGGTAATCACTATAACAATCCATCCTTTGGCTATGGCGGCTACTGCTTACCGAAGGATACTAAGCAACTGCTGGCAAACTATGAATCTGTGCCAAATAACATTATTGGCGCGATTGTTGATGCCAACCGCACACGCAAAGATTTTATCGCCGACTCTATCCTGGCGCGTAAGCCTAAAGTCGTTGGTGTCTATCGTCTGATAATGAAGAGTGGTTCTGATAACTTCCGCGCTTCTTCTATTCAGGGCATCATGAAGCGCATCAAGGCCAAAGGTATCCCGGTTATTATTTACGAACCGGTCATGCAGGAAGATGAGTTCTTCAATTCCCGCGTGGTTCGCGATTTCGAAGCGTTCAAACAAGAAGCTGATGTGATTGTCTCAAACCGTATGGCTGAAGAGCTGTCGGACGTTGCAGATAAAGTGTATACCCGCGATTTGTTTGGCAGTGACTAATCTCTCCTCTGACTGGCAGTTTTCGCTGCCGGTCAGAACTTTTCACCAGTCCTTTCTCCCTCCTCAGCTGTTCAGCTATTCGTCTGGCAAATCGTACTGCTTTTCTTCCCTGACTAAATACCCAAAAAACGTGACCCCGCTTGTATTCTTTAATCGATGATCTTGTGCCAATCATTGAGGTCGGATATGTTAAATCTACCTTGTGAAGAGCTACCGTCACTGAGATGTAGATGCTGGAGATAAGCGCCGGAAGGTAAAACAGAGCCTGCTTGCAGGCTTTTGTTGTTTCTGGCCCCAGCCCTTTAAGCTCCCTGTCTTGCTATCTGTAAGTGTAAGCACCCCTGCTTCAGTTCCATGCACTTTTTGAGAGTTCCGGTTTTTCAGCCATCAGCCGGTACTCTTCCGGTGTCAGGTTATTCAGGGATTCATGAGGCCGCTCGTTGTTATATTCCATC
>NZ_CABGGS010000024.1 GCF_902158555.1 Klebsiella spallanzanii
CCAAACTCTTCAAACAGCAGCTCTGCCGGAGCAGACTCACCGAAGGTGGTCATACCAACAATCGCGCCGTTCAGGCCCACGTATTTGAACCAGTAGTCAGCGATGCCCGCTTCCACTGCTACGCGCGCAGAGACTGCTTTCGGCAGCACGGCTTCACGGTAAGCCGCATCCTGCTTGTCGAACGCGTCAGTGGACGGCATGGAAACCACCCGCGCCTTCACGCCTTCGGCTGTCAGTTTTTCGTAAGCGGCTACCGCCAGCTCCACTTCTGAACCGGTGGCGATGAAGATAAGCTCTGGCTGCGAGCCCGCGCACTCTTTCAGCACGTAGCCGCCGCGGGCGACGTTCGCCAGCTGCTCTTCCGTACGCTCCTGCTGCGCCAGGTTCTGACGGGACAGGATCAGCGCGGTCGGGCCGTCCTGACGCTCAACGCCGTATTTCCATGCCACCGCAGATTCCACCTGGTCGCACGGACGCCATGTGGACATGTTCGGGGTCACGCGCAGGGAAGCCACCTGCTCAACCGGCTGGTGAGTCGGGCCGTCTTCGCCCAGACCGATAGAGTCGTGGGTATACACCATCACCTGGCGCTGCTTCATCAGCGCCGCCATACGCACCGCATTACGGGCGTATTCGACAAACATCAGGAAGGTGGAGGTGTACGGCAGGAAACCGCCGTGCAGCGCAATACCGTTAGCGATAGCGGTCATACCGAATTCACGCACGCCGTAATGGATGTAGTTACCGGC
>NZ_CABGGS010000025.1 GCF_902158555.1 Klebsiella spallanzanii
GTTCGCTCGCCGCTACTGGGGGAATCTCGGTTGATTTCTTTTCCTCGGGGTACTTAGATGTTTCAGTTCCCCCGGTTCGCCTCGTTAACCTATGTATTCAGTTAACGATAGTGCAACGAATTGCACTGGGTTTCCCCATTCGGACATCGCCGGCTATAACGGTTCATATCACCTCACCGACGCTTTTCGCAGATTAGCACGTCCTTCATCGCCTCTGACTGCCAGGGCATCCACCGTGTACGCTTAGTCGCTTAACCTCACAACCCGAAGATGTTTCGTAAAACACCCTCGTGTCGCGAAAATTTGAGAGACTCGAACACACCATTAACAGTGTGTCGTTTCAATTTTCAGCTTGATCCAGATTTTTAAAGAGCAAATATCTCAAACGTGACTCGCTGAGCCAGTTTTGAGATATTAACGGGTTGTGCCTTTCACTCACGAACCAGCAAGTGGCGTCCCCTAGGGGATTCGAACCCCTGTTGCCGCCGTGAAAGGGCGGAGTCCTAACCGCTAGACGAAGGGGACACAAAGTGTCTCGACTTCGCAGCCGTCTTGCTTCTCTACATCTATCAGACAATCTGTGTGAGCACTACAAAGGCAGGTTCTTTAAGGTAAGGAGGTGATCCAACCGCAGGTTCCCCTACGGTTACCTTGTTACGACTTCACCCCAGTCATGAATCACAAAGTGGTAAGCGCCCTCCCGAAGGTTAAGCTACCTACTTCTTTTGCA
>NZ_CABGGS010000026.1 GCF_902158555.1 Klebsiella spallanzanii
TGACTCTGTGTGGTTGGGTCAACCGCCGTCGCGATCTCGGTAGCCTCATTTTTATCGATATGCGCGACCGCGAAGGCATCGTTCAGGTGTTTTTCGATCCGGATCGTGCGGATGCGTTGAAGTTAGCCTCTGAACTGCGTAATGAGTTCTGCATTCAGGTCACTGGCACCGTTCGCGCGCGTGAAGAGAAAAACATCAACGCGGACATGGCCACCGGCGCTATCGAAGTGCTGGCTTCCGATCTGACGATCATTAACCGCTCAGAATCGCTGCCGCTGGACTCCAATCACGTCAACACCGAAGAAGCGCGTCTGAAATACCGCTACCTCGACCTGCGTCGTCCGGAGATGGCGCAGCGCCTGAAAACCCGCGCGAAAATTACCAGCTTTGTGCGCCGCTTTATGGACGACCATGGCTTCCTCGACATCGAAACCCCGATGCTGACTAAAGCCACCCCGGAAGGCGCCCGCGATTACCTCGTGCCTTCCCGCGTGCACAAAGTCACAT
>NZ_CABGGS010000027.1 GCF_902158555.1 Klebsiella spallanzanii
TAACGATAGTGCAACGAATTGCACTGGGTTTCCCCATTCGGACATCGCCGGCTATAACGGTTCATATCACCTCACCGACGCTTTTCGCAGATTAGCACGTCCTTCATCGCCTCTGACTGCCAGGGCATCCACCGTGTACGCTTAGTCGCTTAACCTCACAACCCGAAAATGTTTCGTAAAACACCCTCGTGTCGCGAAAATTTGAGAGACTCGAACACACCATTAACAGTGTGTCGTTTCAATTTTCAGCTTGATCCAGATTTTTAAAGAGCAAAATTTCACAATGCACTTAATAAGCACACTTTGAAATTCATCATTCATCAGACAATCTGTGTGAGCACTACAAAGGCAGGTTCTTTAAGGTAAGGAGGTGATCCAACCGCAGGTTCCCCTACGGTTACCTTGTTACGACTTCACCCCAGTCATGAATCACAAAGTGGTAAGCGCCCTCCCGAAGGTTAAGCTACCTACTTCTTTTGCA
>NZ_CABGGS010000028.1 GCF_902158555.1 Klebsiella spallanzanii
CGTCGTATAAGAAAGAATGTGAAGACGAACAATAAGGCCTCCCACCCGGGAGGCCTTTTTTATTTGATAACAACAAAGGCAACATCTATGACCGAGGAAAACCCATTACTGGCGCTGCGCGATAAGATAAGCGCCCTGGACGAGAAGCTGCTTGCTCTGCTGGCGGAGCGCCGCGGACTGGCTGTTGAGGTTGGAAAAGCCAAACTGGCCTCCCATCGTCCGGTGCGTGATATTGACCGCGAACGCGATCTGCTGGAGCGCCTGATGACTATCGGCAAGCGCCATAATCTGGATGCGCACTATATCACCCGCCTGTTCCAGCTGATTATCGAAGACTCTGTTCTTACCCAGCAAACCCTGCTGCAGCAGCATCTGAATAAAATTAACCCGCATTCGGCCCGCGTGGCGTTCCTCGGTCCCAAGGGCTCTTACTCGCATCTG
>NZ_CABGGS010000029.1 GCF_902158555.1 Klebsiella spallanzanii
TTGCCGGGGAAGAGGGCAGGCATCTGGCTATCGAAGCGCCGACCGGCGTCGGCAAAACGCTGTCATATCTGATCCCGGGCATCGCCATCGCCCGCGAGGAACAAAAAACGCTGGTGGTCAGCACCGCCAACGTCGCCCTGCAGGATCAAATCTACAGTAAGGACCTGCCGCTGCTGCGTAAAATCATTCCCGACCTGCGCTTCACCGCCGCCTTTGGCCGCGGACGCTACGTCTGTCCGCGCAACCTGACGGCGCTGGCCAGCACCGAGCCGTCGCAGCAGGATCTGCTGGCCTTTCTCGATGACGATCTCACCCCGAATAATCAGGCGGAGCAGAAGCTGTGCGCGACCCTGAAGCAGGATCTCGACAGCTACCGCTGGGACGGCCTGCGCGACCATA
>NZ_CABGGS010000030.1 GCF_902158555.1 Klebsiella spallanzanii
TGGAAGATGGCGTGAGTGCCGACAATCATCTGCACTTCGCCGCTGGCGATAGCCTCCTGCTGCGCCTGACGGGCTTTGCCTTTCTGTTTGCCCGCCAGCCAGCCGACTTCTATGCCCAGCGGTTCGAACCAGTTGCGGAAGTTATTGGCATGCTGCTCGGCAAGCAGTTCGGTGGGCGCCATCAGCGCCACCTGTTTGCCGTGGACGATAGCGCGCAAGGCGGCCAGGGCAGCGACCAGCGTTTTACCGGAGCCAACGTCGCCCTGCACCAGGCGCATCATCGGCACGTCCAGCGCCATATCGTGTTCAATCTCGGCGGTAACCCGCGCCTGCGCGCCGGTGGGCTTAAAGGGCAGGGAGGCCAGCAGCTGCTTTTTCAGGGT
>NZ_CABGGS010000031.1 GCF_902158555.1 Klebsiella spallanzanii
TCAATTTGCTTAAGGGCGATAAAAGAGGAGATGACCCAGCCGATGGCCCAGTCGGGAACGGTCTGCTGCTGCGCGATCAGGCTTTGGTATTCGCGGATGACCTGCGCGTACTCGGCGCTGGCGTACAGCGCGCCCAGACGATCAATACGCGCCCGGATGATGTCGGGCGCAGCCTGTGGGTCGGGGTGCCAGGCGGCGATCATCGCGTCATACTGCGTGAGCGCCGTGCGGGCCAGCGCGTAACGCGCCTTTTCTTCGCGGGAAGGGGTATCGGCAAGGCGCACCAGTTCGGCGGCGGCGTTCAGCTGCAAGTTACGCTTTTCCGCAGGCGTCAGTTCGACGCTATTCGCCAGGCCGAGAGCAGGGGAATCAATC
>NZ_CABGGS010000032.1 GCF_902158555.1 Klebsiella spallanzanii
TGACACTGAACATTGAGCCTTGATGTGTAGGATAGGTGGGAGGCTTTGAAGCGTGGACGCCAGTCTGCGTGGAGCCAACCTTGAAATACCACCCTTTAATGTTTGATGTTCTAACGTTGGCCCCTTACCGGGGTTGCGGACAGTGTCTGGTGGGTAGTTTGACTGGGGCGGTCTCCTCCCAAAGCGTAACGGAGGAGCACGAAGGTTAGCTAATCCTGGTCGGACATCAGGAGGTTAGTGCAATGGCATAAGCTAGCTTGACTGCGAGCGTGACGGCGCGAGCAGGTGCGAAAGCAGGTCATAGTGATCCGGTGGTTCTGAATGGAAGGGCCATCGCTCAACGGATAAAAGGTACTCCGGGGATAACAGGCT
>NZ_CABGGS010000033.1 GCF_902158555.1 Klebsiella spallanzanii
ATGTATTCAGTTAACGATAGTGCAACGAATTGCACTGGGTTTCCCCATTCGGACATCGCCGGCTATAACGGTTCATATCACCTCACCGACGCTTTTCGCAGATTAGCACGTCCTTCATCGCCTCTGACTGCCAGGGCATCCACCGTGTACGCTTGGTCGCTTAACCTCACAACCCGAAGATGTTTCGTAAAACACCTTCGTGTCGCGAAAATTTGAGAGACTCGAACACACCATTAACAGTGTGTCGTTTCAATTTTCAGCTTGATCCAGATTTTTAAAGAGCAAAACTTCGCAGTGAACCTTTTCAGGTACACTCTGAAGTTTTCTTATATTGAGCAGTAAAAGATGGTGGAGCTATGCGGGATCGAAC
>NZ_CABGGS010000034.1:0-283700 GCF_902158555.1 Klebsiella spallanzanii
ATACCAGGTTTCAAAAACATCGGGGGTCATTGGTTTGGCAAAAAAATAGCCCTGAACTTCATCGCAGCCCAGCTTTCTTAAAATATCAACAGTACTGGCTTCCTCGACTCCTTCGGCCAGAACGATATAGTCGAGTTGCTTGAGGAGGGTGATAACGTTGCGAACAACGATGCGGCTTGCCTTGTCGTGGGCAACCTTACTCACAATAGAGCGGTCAAGCTTGATGATGTCCATCGGGATTTGTCGCAGGTAATTAATGTTGCTGTATCCCGATCCAAAGTCATCCAGAGAAATTTTAAACCCGCGTTTTTTGAGCATGTTTAGTCCGTTTAGCGCGGTCGGACTTTCAAGCATCTTCTCTGTTTCCAGACACTCCAACCCCAGCAGCGCCGGGTCAAGAGACGCATTCCGCAGTTTCTGTTCAAGCTCCTCAGCGAAATCGGGCCGAGAAAAGTCACTGGCGGCCAGATTAATTGACACTGGCAGAGTAAGTCCCTGGTCCCGCCACTCGCTCAGCTGCGCGATAGTACGATCGATAACCCAGGCCGTGAGCTCACGCATCAGGCTGGTTTTTTCGACCAGCGGGATAAATTCGCCGGGCAGGACTTCGCCGTTGGTCGGATGCTTCCATCTGACCAGCGCTTCAGCACCCGTCACGCGCCCGGTCGCCAGTGAGATTTTCGGCTGATAGACCAGATATAAGCCCTGGTTTCCCTTCAGCGTTTGTCTGAGTTCGGTCAGCAGGCTGAAATCTCTCTTTTTGCGGGTATCCAGGGCGTCATTATAGGTGGTAAAACGATGCCCCTGGCTTATCGCCTCATGCAATGCGCTCACCGCACGACGCAGAATTTCATTCGGCGTCAGGGTGCTGTCGCAAAGCCCGGAGTCACCCATGTGAATATCCAAATCCAGGGGAACTTCCGGGCCAATCCTGGCCTGGGTTCCCTGAAGGTTTTGTGCAATGTTTTTCAGTGACAGGGCCGTAGGTTCAGGCGTAAAAAAAGCAAATCGTCCGACCGCCACGGCGTAAAGCTGGCCCGCCATGGGAAGACGTGCCTGCAGTTCGACGGTCATGTCCCGAAGTAAGTTTTCTACGGCAATCATCCCCAATGAGCGGGCCATCTCGTAGGCAAAGGGCATATCAATGCAGTCAATGATGACCAGCCGGAAGGTGCTCGCCGCCGACACCTCAATGTCCTTCAGCAGGCGCTGACGATTGGGTAATAGTGTGACGACATCGGTATAGCCTACCGAGTGCCAGGAGGCCAGGAAATCTGATATAAGCCCTGCCATCTTTTCAAAAAGATCGAGCTGCTTGTCTGAAAGTTCCCTGGGTTGAGTATCGAAGATACACAAGGTTCCTATCGGTACTCCATCCTGAGTTTTAAGTGGACACCCTGCATAAAAGCGAATGAATGGATCTTCTTTTACCGCCTGATAGTCATGAAAGGTAGGGTGCTGATGAGTGTCATGACAAATGAATGTTTTACTCTGTTTCAGGGGCTGTACGCAAAATGCCTCGCTCAGGCGGGTTTCCGTGGTGGCGATATTTTGAGCGGATTTGATATATTGCTTTTCTTCATCGAGAATAGAAACAAAGCTCATCGGCATGTTCAGCAAGTGGCATATTAGATGAGTATATTTTTTTAACGCATCATCCCGACCTTTGTCAGGATTTTTCAACAAGTCGATAGCCGCAAGTCTTTTACTTTCATCTCTACTGAGATTAGTCAACATGGTAAGACATCCTCCGGTGCAGTAGGCTTTTGGTTGTTCCACACTCGCAGGTGGCATGGATCATTCTTCCAATGGCATGTGGTAATACATACTCAGTGACCCGCCTAAACTCTCACATTAAAATGTTTCCCATTGATTGTCTCCCGGAAATGTCTCCCCAGGGCTGTCCGGTAATTCTGCCCATCAGTCAGACACTGTCATCTCACATGCTTAATGCGAGATATTTGACTAGCAGCTATGAGCGAAAAGACGAAATGAACACTTCGTATCACCAGACTACGTCGTACTAGTCAGACTCACTTTAACAGTAATCGTATTCCCAAAAAGGCCATAAAGCCTCCGCTGAGTTTATCTATAAAATGACGATATTTAATGTAAGCCTTACGTGGCCGTCAGTTGATAATAAGCATGCAACGACTGCATACCAGAGCACATCAATAACGAATGCCATTGCGGGCAGGATGATGTACATAACAGGCTGAATATTTTTGCTCAACGCTGCGGAAAAAATACTGGCAAATACCAGCGCAGTATGGGGATTGCTGATTTGCGTAAAAAAGCCAGTCATAAAAGCTTTCGAAACGCTTACTTCCTGTGTACCGGCAGAATTATTAAAATGATTTGAAGGACGACGAAACATTTTCAACGCCAGCCATAAAAGATAGCAACCGCCTGCAACCTTAAGTCCTGTGTAAAGTGATGGGATCAGAGTCAACAGGGTGTGGAGACCTGCTAGCGCTATTGCAGCAAAAACAGACGCACCAAAACCCATACCTGCAGCAACAGATAAAGCCGTCCGTCTCGAACTGGACATTGCCATTCGGGCAACGAGAAGAAAGCTAGCTCCCGGGCTTATTGCACCAAACAGGATAGCTACGCCAATAGCAGAAACCGCGATCAAATCACCGGTCATTCATGTTTCCATCTTTAATCAGTGCCAGACAGCCCCTCATTGTGCGAACCGCATACCTAATGAACTGCTACTGGGAACAATATAACACTGTGCAAACAAAGTCCGCTATTGGCACAGACTGTGTGAAAACCCTACCTAAAAACCGAAGTGCGTGAGGTTATGCAAAATCTGGAGTCGATCGACTGGTCAACCTGCGTCAAATTTACGTAGGAGCGCATTTTTCGACTCTGTTCTACACTCTTTCTACGATCATTAACGTTTTCACACAGCCTGGGCACGAAGCGGACGAGTTTGCAGGGTTGAAAGTCCGCTGTGAGCGCAGGCTGTGTGAAAACTCATAGCTTTGAGTAGCCAAAAAATATTTCTCATCTGTGTTTTGAGAATGCTGTTTAAGTTGACGAGTTAATCTGTGATTTTATTCGGGTGTTTCAGAGATTTTTATTGCGGGAAAGAGCCTAATATTTGTTTCTGGAGGATAAAACGGCCGGAACCGTTAGCCGTATTGTTCCTGAAGCTGAAATATCAATCCTGTAGTACCCCATATCGATATCATCCTTTTCTGGTTATAAGCCAATATATGTAGACTTATTTCCGTACTGACATTTTTAAATTTCCGCATCAGGAAGTGCGTTGCACCCATCCACATTTTAATTGTCCCAAACGGATGTTCTACCGTTTGCTTTCGCATGACTACCGCCTGAGGAAATGACTCAAGCCTCGCATGCATTTCTTCCATTTCAGCTTCATGAACCCAACGGCGTATACGCCTTGGATCGCGTTTCGATGTAGTGCACCTGGAGCGCTGGCTGCAATCGCGACAGGCAATATTGTTAAAGTATAAATGTTGCTCCAGTCCGTCCTCTATTGAGATAAATCGATTCTGAAGCTCATTGCCCATTGGGCATACATAAACATCTTTTTCCCTGTTATATCTGAATATTGAGCGATTATAGAGCCCCTTACGTTCAGCACCAGAGGTATCTCCTTTTGGCACTAACGCCACGGCTCCGCTATCCAGAACTGTTTTAATATCGCTGCGACTGTAATACCCTTTGTCGGCAAGTACTGTTATGTCCTTCCGGCCAACAGCTTTCTGAGCCAGTGTTGCTACTGAACCAAGTTGCCCATTATCTGTTGTGTTGGTAACTTTATGCGCAACAATCAAGTGGTTCTTCGTATCCACAGCTGTCTGAACGTTGTAGCAAACTTGCCGATTCATATTATTTGTTTTCATCAACCGGGAGTCAGGGTCGGTTAAAGAGAGTTGTTTATCTGGCTGTTGTGCGACTGCTTGTTGGATCTCCTGAAGCTCACGTAAACGCTTTTTTAGCCAGGCCAGTTTAGTGGCAGTTAACTTTGTGTTTGCATCTGGCTCAGTATTCTTGTCGGCTTCATCCAGCTTGTTTAAATAATAAGTAATACTTTGCTCAACGCGCTCAATATGGTCTTTGGCTTTCTGAGATGTGAAGTTGTTGGGTTTGCTGTTTACTGCTTTAAATTTGCTGCTGTCGATGGCAACAACGACATCAGTGAACATTTGCATTTGCCGGCACAGGCCAATAAAGGCCCTACAGGCATTCCTGATACCTTCACCGTTATCTTTTCTGAAGTCTGCAATGGTTTTAAAATCAGGCGTTAATCGTTCAAGTAACCACATCAGTTCAACGTTCCGATGGGCCTCTTTTTCCAGTCTGCGGGAGGACTGAATTCGGTTGAGATATCCGTAAATGTACAACTTCAGTAGGGTTGCAGGGTGATATCCGGGTCATCCGGTTCGCTTTGCATCAACTCTTCTGAAACCAAGAGAATCGAGCTTTAGTCCATCAACAAAGATATCAACGACTCTGACGGGGTTATCTTCAGTGACAAAATCATCCAGTGCATCAGGGAGTAATGTCACCTGGTGCCTGCCTTGTCCTTGAATGTGATTGGCCATGTCGGTATCCGCAGTATTCATTCGTATATTTCTAATTTTAATGAAAAAGTCAGTTCGTCGCATGGGTTTATCAAGAATGGTTGATCATATGAAACCATCGCTTAGACCAAGAAGTGATCAGGAGTTTTCACACAGCCTGAGCGAGGTGCGGACATTACATCCCCGATAAAGCCAAGGATCAGGGTTGTCCCATTATCTGTTCCAATGTGGTGATTTTTCAGGCAGCATACTTTATTCTGGTTAAACTCCCTTTGCAGGATATAACCATGATAACAGTAGAGAAATCAGATCCATTTTCTTCAGAATCCCATCGCTTAATCGAAATGCTGTCAGCTGAACTTGCCGCTATTACTGGCGATAATGGCAAAACCAACTTCACCGTTGAAACTATGAACAATGACAAAGCATTATGGGTATTGGCAAAAAATGCACATGGCGATGCGATAGGATGTGGTGCAATCCGCCCATTAACACAAAACATAGCTGAGCTTAAAAGAATGTTTTCGGACCGAAGCGAGCCAGGCGTGGGTAGTGCATTACTTACTTTTCTGGAAACCTCTGCAAAGCAAATGGGATATCGAGAACTTAAGCTGGAAACCCGACATATCAACCTCCGGGCCGTCAATTTTTACGAGAAAAATGGATATGTTCGTATTGATAATTATGGCCCATACGTAGGCCGGGAAGAGGCTGTCTGTTTCTCAAAGGTATTGTGCTGATTTTATTTATCAGACCTCACTTCCGCTCCTGGCACATAGCAGAAGCGCCACCAAACACTTCATGAGCCACGGGTGTGAATCCCGGCGTCGCTTTGCTCGGCCGGGCTACGACCATCGCTAGAGTTTACCGCCCAACTTCCTGCGCTTAATAGCCGGAATCTCTCCGGTATCATTCAGCGCCCCCGGAAAGGTTTTCAGCCATGCCTTTACTTTTCGCTGATTGATATAGGTTGCGCTCATACCTTCAAGACAGCCCCAAAGCTCGCGAGTATTTTGCGGGGTAATCACAATACAATCTTTCATCACGCGAATTTTAACCGGCATCCCGTTAACAAATCCGGCTTGAGCCATCCACTCGCCGTATAAAGGGATCGCGCGTGCTTCAACATGGGAATAAAACTCGCAGTCGGTAAAATCTGGAACGGTGTCTGGGGTGAGGGGTGTTGCCATGGGGCAGCCTCCGATGAGTAGGGTGTTATTACCACCACCGGAGAGGCTAATCTCGTGGGTGGTGGAACCGAACAGAGTTAGCCTTACCGGCCTCATCGCACCGGCGCATCTTGCGATGCCCCCGTCCGGCCCACCATTGAGGTGTAGCAGTACGCACGACACAAAAAAAGCGCTAACGCGCAAGTGTCGCCGATGAAGTTAGGTCAGGAGGCTAATCCCGGTACCTGATTTTGCAGGTACAACAATACGATACAGCGCTTACCTACGCTGGGCAATACCGTTTGCTGGAAGGCGGCTCGCAGAAATGAGCGAAATACAACGGTAACGCAGCGGTCTTTGAACTATTGAGGTGTTTTAATCAACGGGGACAGGTCAGGGATGCTGAGGACATAAAAAAACCGCCGCAGCGCTGAGGTATCCCCAGTAAATTTTTATAATTTAACGAATAGGCTAATGTATTGCTCTGAAAGGGAAATTCGCACTGTTCGGTTCCCTCGCCCCTTTGGGGAGAGGGTTAGGGTGAGGGGCTGGCTGGATCTGAAAAGGAAATAAAATTCACTTTAATAACCGTGCATTAACCCTCACCCCAGCCCTCTCCCTTAAAAAAGGGAGAGGGGGCACGCCGTGCCTGACCTTATTTCAGGGGATACCTCAGCGCCGCAGCGGGTCATCGAAATCTTTCATTAACGCAACAGGCTTTGCGGAACGTTTATGCAAAGTTCCTTCTCTGCTGGCACGCTCAAAGGAGGCTTTAAGTTGGCGCATGGCTTCTTGCTTGCCCTCTGCAACAGTCATTTTCTTAAGTTCGGAAACATTGGGTTTGTATGGCATAACCTCGCTCCTCCTCTCCAACATCTTTGATTACTCTGGATACTATATTAGCCAGGGGAGATCCCCAAACATACCTCGCCCCCCTAAAACAAAAAAAACGGCGCTAAACCCGGGGGGATTTATCGCCGTTCAGCCCTCAAATCACCTTACTTCTTCTTCTCCCCCAGCGTCGGCGTCTCGTCAAAGAAGTTCCACGGTTTCAACAACGCATGCGCCCACTCGGTTGGCATAATCGGCCACTCTTCGGCGCGCGCCACGTGGGTAGTGCCGGTAGTGATCCACACCACGTCATCATGGTTGTCCAGTGATTCGTCATCTTTCGCGTACTGGCCGAGGCCGGTGTCGTGAATCGAGCGGTTAGGATATTTACCTTCCGGGAAGCGCTCGGTTGGATGGTAGCGGGTGACCCACAGCTGTTTATCCATAAAGCTCAGGCGATGGTAGATCCACTCGTCAGGGGCAAATTTCGCGCCGGTCGCCACCGGGTGCGTGCCGCCTGCGTAAGGGATAATTTGATACGACACCGGGTTGCCCACGCGGTTTTCTTTCGTGGTATTGCTCAGCAGGCGAATGGTGCCGGGGTCAAATTTCTGCGCCGCTTTCTGCTCGCTATCAATGGTGTACTGATTGATCTGCATGGTGCTGGTGCGCGGGCCTCCGGCGGTATTCGGCTTCACTTCCGGGTCCATCGCCACCAGGCTGTTATTTTCGCCATCGACGTCAAGGTCCAGGCGGAAGTTGTAAATGTGCTGGTGGGTGGTGCCGACGATATTATGGTCGATAAGCGTACCGTAGCGGGTATCGTCTTTGGCGCTCGGGTCGTGCATGGTTTTCGCCAGCACGCCTTTCACCGCTTCAATGCCGGTAGCGCCGGCGTCGATGCCGATGGTGCCGTTCTCGTGGAATACCCAGTCAAAGATATAGTCGTAGTTGCCGACGGTGCTTATCCAGCGTACCACCAGTTCACGGCGCTCGGTGCTGACGTTCGGCTTGCCCATCTCCTGGTGTTTATACTCAGGCCCAGCGTAGCGCTCAAAGATGGCGATGGCGCGCGGAATAGTCGAGGGCGCGCCGGTGTAATCGGCGATGGTTTCATCCAGCAGCACGGCGTTAGACGGCGCATCTTTACCGCGCACGATTGGCGAGGTCAGGGTGCCCATACCGTAATCGCCGGAATCCAGATACGCTTTGAAGTACCAGCCCACGTCCGGGTCGCCGTAAGGGACGATCATCCCGCCGAGCGATCCTTCGTACATCACCTGACGTTTTTTGCCGTTGTCGTTATAGGTGACGGTTGAGAGAATCGGCCCGACGCGTGAGTTCAGACGCAGGTGGAAATCCCAGTTCTGCCAGTGCACCATATCGCCGGTGATGGTGTAATTTTTGCCTTCAGGTTCGATGATTTCCAGCGGTTTCACCGATTTTGCCACGCGGTCGCGGCCATCGTATGGGCGGGATTGCATCGGCACCGGGATCACCGGGCCTTCTTCAATCTTGATGATTTTCTTCTGCTCAAGATCAACCACCGCAACAAGGTTTTCAATCGGATGTGCCCAGTAGTTGCCATCGCCGGTATCGAGGTAGCTGACCACTTTCAGCAGGCGCGCGTCTTGCTTGAGGCCATCTTTACCGTCGAAATAACCGACGGTCAGCGGGGTGGTGACCACTTTGGTAGTGTCCTGAATGCCGTGTTTTTTCAGCACGTCAGCAAATTCGGTGCTGGTGTTAATGATGTTCTGTACGCTGACGAAATCGTCAATCAGCACCATGCCGTGCGCGTCTTTAATCGGCGTCCAGGAGAGGATCTTTTTATTTTGCAGATCGACCACGGCTTCAATCACGTGCTTGCCGTCGAGCATCACCACGTCGGCGGTGCGCGGGGCGTTAACCGGCGTGCCGTTGAGGGCAAAATCCCACACCGCTTTTTTATCCGGTTCGTGCAGGGAAATTTCGGTGAAGCGCGTGTTGGCCTGGAACTCTGGCGCGGCTTTAACAATAGTGACCGCTTCGCCAATCTCTGCTGATGACAGCGAGTTCAGCGGGTGAGGGACTTTTTCGACCTGGAAGGTCTGATCAAGGCCGGACTGGAAAACGTCGTTGATAAAGGTGTCAGAAATCCACGCTTTGCCGTCTTTCATCACCACCGGCACCTGTAAGCTCAGCGACTTGCCGTTGAGGATCGCGGTTTTCGCGCCCGGCTTCACCTTCACATAGGCACCGTCTTTAATCAGCGTAAACACCTGCGCGTAGTCGTCCCATTGAACATCAGCGCCAAAGTCTTGCAGCGTTTTGTCCATCGGGACCATATGCGCTTCGCCACCGTGGGCGAACGCCGGGCCAGTCCCGACGCAACACAGGGCGATAGCCAGCGCCAGTGCGGTTTTGCGTGTCTTTTGAATCAAAGCGTTAGACATTGTGACCTCATCTTATCGTTATGTTGTGCCGTGCCAGGCTTTTCGGTTCCAGTCTCTTAACCTAACAGCCAAACGTCACGACACGTTTGCTCACGCTTGCCAGGTTATTGGTCAGTTATGCCAGTTACAAAAAATGCCTCCGCAGAGGCATTCAGGTGATTGTGTCGATGTTTCTGCCGGATAAGGCGCTAGCCGCCACCGGGCAATCGCACGGAGCTTACGCCGGGAAATCCCCTTTCTGACGCGTGACTAGTGTCAAAATGGAGTACAGCGCCACCGCCTGCTGGTGCTGGTTGAAAATCTCCACCGCCCATTCCACCACGCCGGTGGCTTTCTCCTCGGCGCTGCGCTGGCGTTTCACCGTTTTGCGCTTGCAGGTCAGGCGCACCTGGATGGTATCGCCCGGCTTCACCGGCTCGATAAAGCGCAGGTTTTCCATGCCGTAGTTGGCGATCACCGGGCCGACGCCCGCGTCAACAAACAGCCCGGCGGCGGCAGATATCAGGAAGTAGCCGTGCACCACGCGTTCGCCAAAAATCGACTCGGCGGCGGCAATTTTGTCCATATGGGCGTAGAAGTGATCGCCGCTCAGGCAGGCAAAATTGACGATATCCGCTTCGGTCAGCGTGCGGCGCGGGGTCAGCAGGCTGTCGCCCGGCTGGATCTCTTCAAAGTATTTGCGGAACGGGTGAATGCGGTCTTCCGCCACCTGCGCGCCGCGCACCCATTGCTGGCCGACGGCGGCGAGCATAGTCGGGCTGCCCTGAATCGCGGTGCGCTGCATGTAGTGTTTTACCGCCCGCAGACCGCCCAGCTCTTCGCCGCCGCCCGCGCGTCCCGGGCCGCCGTGCACCAGCTGCGGCAGCGGGGAACCGTGGCCGGTGGACTCTACCGATGACTCTTCGTTCAGCACCTGAATACGCCCGTGGGCACGTGCGGCACCGAGAATAAACTGGCGGGCCAAATCACCCTTCGCCGTCACTAAGGTTCCCGCCAGGCTACCTTCACCGGCACGTGCCAGCGCCATCGCGTGCTCGCAATTCTGATACGTCATCAGCGTGGCGACCGGGCCAAAGGCTTCAATGGCGTGTACCGCCGGAGTCTCGTCCGGCTGCGGGCAGAACAGCAGGGTCGGCGGGAAGAATGCGCCGACAGCGTTGAGATCCGCGCGACCTCCCAGCAACACTTCACATCCGGCTTCGATCAGTCGATTTACATTATCCTGTACGTCCTGACGCTGCTCGCTATTGACCAGCGCGCCCATCTTCACGCCTTCCTGCGCCGGGTCACCGACTACCACTTTTTGCAGGCGAGTAACCAGCGCCTCGCGCACCGCGTTGACCTGCGCCTGGGGCACGATAATGCGGCGAATAGCGGTACATTTTTGTCCGGCCTTGGTGGTCATCTCGCGCACCACTTCACGAACAAATAGCGTAAATTCAGGCTGTTCCGGCGTCACATCTTCGCCCAGTACGCAGCAGTTCAGCGAATCCGCTTCCATGGTGAAGGGAACCGACTTTTTGACCAGATTTGGATGCACCCGCAGCTGCTGCCCGGTTTTTGCCGAGCCGGTAAAGGTCACCACGTCCTGATGGTCAAGCTGGTCGAGCAGGTCGCCCGCGCCGCCGCAAATCAGGCTAATCGCGCCGTCCGGCACCAGCCCGCTGTCGACAATGGCTTTGACCATTGCCTGGGTGAGCTGCGCGGTGGCGGTGGCCGGTTTGATAATCGCGGGCATCCCGGCAAGCCAGGTGGGCGCCAGCTTTTCCAGCATGCCCCAGCAGGGGAAGTTAAAGGCGTTGATATGCACCGCCACGCCGGATTTTGAGGTCAGCACGTGACGTGCGGCAAAGCCGCCCTGTTTGGACAACGGGATCAGCTCATCTTCCGGCCACAGGGTGTCGTCCGGCAGCTCGCGGCTGCCGAGGCCTGCGTAGGTGAAGAGGGTGCCAATACCGCCTTCAATATCCACCCAGCTATCCGCACGCGTCGCGCCGGTCTCGGCGGAGATGGCATAAAAATAGGCCTTCAGTTCCAGCAGATGTTTCGCCACCGCTTTTAACATCGCGCTACGTTCAATAAAGGTCATCGCCTGTAATGCTTTGCCGCCGCGATCGATGGCGAAGCGGCGCGCCTGCGCCATATCCAGCCCCTCGCTTGTGACTTCCCACAGCGCTTCGCCGCTGATGGCGTGATGAATGGTGCGGGTGCGGCCCCGGCCGGTCTGCCAGGCGCCGGATAAATAGCTGGCTAACTGCTGCATGGTTATTCTCCAGATATGTTACGTAATCTCGCTATAAATAGTTCTTTTCTGAATCATAAAATGCAAGCCTGATTTTAATAATTTATTAACAATGTGATCGCGGGTGAGTTGCGTGATCGTTATATTGATTTGATTTAATTGATTTTATTAAAAGTATTTGCGGTATGCATCACAAAATACACAAACAAAATTTGTGGTTTTATTTAACTTGAATGTAACTTTTATAAAACAAAGTGATTCGCAAAAATTGATTTGTTGAATTTATCGGAATCATAAGGTGATGACGTGACAGAAGAAAAACGCTTTGACCAACGCATTGCGCAGGAGACGGCCATCGAACCGCAGGACTGGATGCCGGATGCCTACCGCAAGACGCTAATCCGCCAGATTGGCCAGCACGCGCACTCGGAAATCGTCGGCATGCTGCCGGAGGGCAACTGGATCACTCGCGCCCCAACGCTTCGCCGCAAAGCGATTCTGCTGGCGAAAGTGCAGGATGAAGCCGGGCACGGCCTGTACCTCTACAGCGCCGCCGAAACCCTCGGCTGCGCCCGTGAAGATCTGTATCAAAAGATGCTCGACGGGCAGATGAAGTACTCCTCCATTTTTAACTACCCAACCCTGACCTGGGCAGATATCGGCGTTATCGGCTGGCTGGTCGACGGTGCGGCGATCGTCAATCAGGTGGCGCTGTGCCGCACTTCCTATGGCCCGTATGCCCGGGCGATGGTCAAAATCTGCAAAGAAGAGAGCTTCCACCAGCGCCAGGGTTTTGAAGCCTGCATGGCGCTGGCGGTAGGCAGCGAAGAACAACGTCAGATGTTGCAGGACGCTATCAACCGCTTCTGGTGGCCTGCGCTGATGATGTTCGGCCCGAGCGACGACAACTCGCCGAACAGCGCCCGCAGCATGGCGTGGAAAATCAAACTGCACTCCAACGACGAACTGCGTCAGCGCTTTGTCGACAACACGATTCCGCAAGTGGAAATTCTCGGCATGACCGTACCGGACACCGACCTGCAGCTTGATGAAGCCGCGGGCCACTATCGCTTTGGCGCTATCGACTGGCAGGAGTTTAACGAGGTCATCGCCGGGCGCGGAATTTGCAATCACGAGCGTCTGGCAGCTAAACGCAAGGCCTGGGAAGAGGGGGCATGGGTGCGTGAAGCCGCGCTGGCTCATGCCGAAAAACAGCAGGCCCGCAGCGCCGCCTAAGGAGAATAAAGATGAACAAAACATACTGGCCGTTATACGAAGTGTTTGTCCGCAGCAAACAAGGTTTGTCTCACCGTCACGTCGGCAGCCTCCACGCCGCCGATGACCAGATGGCGCTGGAAAACGCCCGCGATGCCTACACCCGCCGCAGCGAAGGTTGTTCGATTTGGGTGGTGAAGGCGAGCGAAATCGTCGCCTCGCAGCCGGAAGAACGCGGCGCGTTTTTCGACCCCTCTGAGAGCAAAGTCTACCGCCATCCGACGTTCTACACCGTGCCGGACGGCATGGAACATATGTGAGGCAACGATGAATAACCTGAATCCCGTTGCAACCTATGCCCTGCGCCTCGGCGATAACGGTCTGGTGCTGTCCCAGCGTTTAGGCCAATGGTGCGGTCATGCGCCGGAGCTGGAGATTGATCTGGCGCTGACCAATATCGCCCTCGATCTGCTCGGTCAGGCGCGCAATTTTCTCAGCTATGCCGCCGAGCTTAACGGCAGCGGCGACGAAGACACGCTGGCCTTTGGTCGCGATGAACGCCAGTTCCGCAATCTGCTGCTGGTGGAACAGCCGAACGGCAACTTTGCCGACACCATCGCCCGCCAGTTCTTTATCGACGTCTGGCACGTGGCGCTGTTCAGCCGCCTGGTCAACAGCCGCGACGCGCAGCTTGCCGCCATTGCCGCCAAAGGGTTGAAAGAAGTGCGCTATCACCAGCGCTTTAGCCGCGGCTGGCTGGAGCGTCTGGGCAACGGCACCGAACTCTCGGCAAATCTGATGCAGCAGGCGGTTGATAGCCTGTGGCGTTTTACCGGCGAGCTATTCCTGGCCGATGAGCTGGAGATCGCACTGATTGAGCAGGGGATCGCCGTCGATCCGCGTGAACTACAGGCCCAATGGCAGGCGACGGTACACACCGCGCTGCTCGATTCCGGTTTGCAGATCCCGCAAGAAGCGGCGTTTCGCAGCGGCGGCAAACAGGGCCTGCACAGTGAACATCTTGGGCCAATGCTGGCAGAGATGCAGTACCTGCAGCGTGCTTACCCCGGTCAGCAGTGGTAAACGGAGGTCGCTATGAAACGTCTTGCCGCCATCGCGCCCGCTGAGGTGCATACCGTTTGGGGATTGCTAAGCGCTATCCCCGACCCGGAAGTCCCGGTGCTGAGCATTACCGACCTCGGCATGGTGCGCAGTGTGGATCGTCGCGGTGATGGCTGGGTGATTGGCTTCACGCCAACCTATTCCGGCTGCCCGGCAACCGAACATCTGCTGGGTGAGATCCGCGAGGTGATGAGCGAACACGGTTTTACGCCAGTGCACATTGTGCTGCAGCTTGATCCACCGTGGACCACCGACTGGATGCGCCCGGACGCCCGCGAACGCCTGCGTCAGTACGGCATCAGCCCGCCGCAGGCCCACGCCTGTCACGCCGACGAGATGCCGAAGGATGTGCTCTGTCCGCGCTGCGGCAGCACCCACACTTCGCTTATCAGCGAATTCGGTTCTACGGCCTGCAAAGCGCTGTATCGCTGCGACAGCTGCCGTGAACCCTTTGATTACTTTAAATGTATTTGAGGCTGCGATGACAACATTTCATTCGCTTACCGTGGCAAATGTTGAGCCGGAAACCCGTGATGCGGTGACCATCACCTTTGCCATTCCCGACGCGTTGCGTAATGAATACGCGTTTCGTCCGGGCCAGCATCTGACGCTGAAAACTCGCCTTGGCGGCGAAGAGCTGCGTCGCTGCTACTCCATCTGCCGCAGCCGCTCGCCGTCTGAAATCAGCGTGGCGGTGAAAGCCATCGACGGCGGGCGTTTCTCGCGCTTTGCCCAGAGCGATATCCAGCAGGGTATGGCATTTGAGGTGATGGTGCCGCAGGGCCACTTCGGCTACCAGCCACAGGCTGAACGTCAGGCCGAATATCTGGCCATTGCCGCCGGTTCCGGCATCACGCCGATGATGGCGATTATCGACGCGACGCTCGCTACCGAAGCAGCCAGCCGCTTCACCCTGATTTACGGCAACCGTAGCAGCCACAGCATGATGTTCCGCCAGGCGCTCGCTGACCTGAAAGACCGCTATCCGCAGCGTTTACAGGTGATTCATCTGTTCAGCCAGGAATCAATGGACAGCGACCTGCTACAGGGGCGCATCGACGGCGACAAACTTCGCGCGCTGTCTGAACATCTGCTCGATTTCAGCCGCTTTGACGATGCCTTTATCTGCGGCCCGTCGGCGATGATGGACGAAGCCGAAGTGGCGCTGCGCGAACTGGGCGTGCCGGAAAAAGCCATTCACCTCGAGCGCTTCAATACGCCGGGAACCAGCGTCAAGCGCGCCACCGGCGTACAGGCTGAAGGACGCACGGTGACGATTCGCCAGGACGGTCGCGAAAGAACCATTGCCCTGAGCGCGCAAGACGACAGCATTCTCGACGCCGCGCTACGCCAGGGTGCCGACCTGCCGTTTGCCTGCAAAGGCGGCGTCTGCGCCACCTGTAAATGCAAAGTGGTACGTGGCGAAGTGGCGATGGCAGCCAACTACAGCCTCGAAGCCGATGAACTGGCGGCGGGTTATGTGCTGAGCTGTCAGGCGCTGCCGACCAGCGGCGATGTGATAGTCGACTTTGATGCGCGGGGGATGGCATGAGCGAACTGCTGATAACCCGTCACGACCGCGTTTTACAGCTAACCCTGAACCGTCCGCAGGCGCGTAATGCGCTGAATAACGCGCTGCTGACGCAGATTGCCGAGGCGCTGGAGAGTGCTTCTGCAGACACAAGCGTTAGCGTCTGCGTGATAAGCGGCAATCCGCGCTACTTTGCCGCCGGTGCCGATCTTAATGAAATGGCGGAAAAAGACCTGGCCGCCACTTTCGACGATATTCGCCCGCGCTTATGGGCGCGGATCGATGCCTTTAACAAGCCGCTGATTGCGGTGGTCAACGGCTACGCGCTGGGTGCGGGCTGCGAGCTGGCGCTGCTGTGCGACCTGGTGATTGCCGGGGATAACGCGCGCTTTGGTCTGCCGGAAATCACCCTTGGCACCATGCCGGGGGCGGGCGGCACCCAGCGCCTGATTCGCAGCGTCGGGAAAGCGCTGGCCAGCCGGATGGTGCTGAGCGGTGAAAGCATCGACGCGCTGCGGGCACAGCACGCCGGGCTGGTTAGCGATATCCATCCGGCCAACCTCTCTGACGAATACGCGCTGAAGCTGGCGGCGACCATTGCCCGTCACTCACCGCTGGCGCTGCGTGCCGCCAAACAGTCGCTGCGTCTGGCGCAGGAAGTGAGCTTGCAGGCCGGGCTAATGCAGGAGCGCCAGCTGTTTACCCTGCTCAGCGCCACCGAAGACCGTCGCGAAGGCATCGCTGCCTTTTTAGAAAAACGCACCCCAGCTTTCAAAGGACGTTAACCGTGGACGCATTCATTCTTAGCGATATCGACCAGGGCGTGATGACCATCACTCTGAACCGCCCGGACAGGCTCAACAGCTTTAACGACGCCATGCACCAGCAGCTCTCCGAGTGCCTGAAGCAGGCTGAACGCGACGATACCATTCGCTGCCTGCTGGTAACCGGTGCCGGACGTGGTTTTTGCGCCGGACAAGATCTGAACGACCGCAACGTCGACCCGAGCGGTCCCGCGCCGGATTTAGGCATGTCGGTGGAGCGTTTTTATAACCCGCTGGTGCGTCGCTTAGCCGCGCTGCCCAAGCCGGTGATTTGCGCGGTCAACGGTGTGGCGGCAGGTGCCGGTGCCACGCTGGCGCTGGGCTGCGATATCGTGCTGGCGGCGCGCTCCGCCAAATTCGTAATGGCTTTCAGCAAGCTCGGTCTGGTGCCGGACTGCGGCGGTAGCTGGGTGCTGCCGCGCGTCACCACCCGCGCCCGCGCCATGGGGCTGATGCTGCTGGGCGACAGCTTAAGCGCCGAGCAGGCCGCGCAGTGGGGCCTGATCTGGCAGTTGGTTGACGATGCCGAACTGAAAGACACCAGCCTGACGCTGGCGCGCCATCTGGCTTCCCAGCCCACCTACGGTTTAGGGCTTATCAAAAAAGCGTTGCAGCTGGCGGAGACCAACACTCTTGATGATCAGCTTGACGTTGAGCGCGATTTCCAGCGCCTTGCCGGGCGCAGCGACGACTATCGCGAGGGCGTCAGCGCCTTCCTCGGTAAACGTCCTCCACAGTTCAGCGGGAAATAAGCCATGACGCAAACACTCCACACCGTGGCCGTAATTGGCGGCGGCACCATGGGCGCGGGCATTGTTGAAGTGGCCGCCAGCGCCGGGCATTCGGTGCTGCTGTATGACATTTCCGCCGACGCGATTACCCGTGCAATCGACGGTATCGCTCAGCGTCTGGATTCCCGCGTCAACCGTGGAAAACTCCGCGCTGAGCAGGCGCAGACGCTGCTGGCGCGCATTACGCCTGCTGCCGAGCTGAATCAACTTGCCGACGCACAGCTGGTGATTGAAGCCGCGTCCGAACGCCTGGAGATCAAACAGGCGCTGTTTAGCCAGTTGGCGGAGATCTGCTCCCCGTCGACGCTGCTGACCAGCAACACCTCGTCCATTTCTATTACCGCCATTGCCGCAGGCATCAAACATCCTGAACGTGTTGCCGGGCTGCACTTTTTTAACCCGGCGCCGGTGATGAAGCTGGTCGAAGTGGTCAGCGGGCTCGCCACCTCAGCCGAAGTGGTTGAGCAGCTGTGCCTGTGCGTGAGCGCGTGGGGCAAACAGCCGGTGCGCTGCCGTTCAACGCCGGGCTTTATCGTCAATCGCGTGGCGCGTCCTTATTACGCCGAAGCCTGGCGGGCGCTGGAAGAGCAGGTGGCAACGCCTGAAGTGATTGACGCCGCGCTGCGCGACGGCGGCGGTTTCCCGATGGGGCCGCTGGCGCTGACCGACCTTATCGGCCAGGACGTCAATTTTGCCGTGACCTGTTCGGTGTTTAACGCCTTCTGGCAGGACCGTCGTTTTCTGCCGTCGCTGCTGCAACAGGAGCTGGCTATTGCCGGGCGTCTGGGTAAGAAGAGCGGTCATGGCGTTTACCGCTGGCCTGCTGAAAATCAATCAGAAGTAGCGCTGGCTGCGGTGTCAGCTGCGAGTGCTGCAAAGCGCATTAGGCGTGACGTTGTCACTGAATTGGATGAGGTGCTGCTGCTGGAAACCGCTGGCGAAACCGCGCTGGCCTTAAGCGTGCAGCACAACCGCCCGGTAGTGGTGTACGACTACACGGCGGGCGACACGGTGGTGCTGGCAAGTGCCGCCACCAATCCGCAATCCGCCACCGACAAAGCGGTTTATTTCTTCCAGCAGCAGGGCAAAAAAGTGCTGCGCATTGCCGACTACCCAGGACTGCTGGTGTGGCGCACGGTGGCGATGCTGGCGAATGAAGCGCTGGACGCGGTGCAAAAAGGTGTCGCCAGCGCCGAGGATATCGATACCGCCATGCGGTTGGGCGTCAACTACCCGCACGGCCCGATTGCCTGGGGCGAAACGCTGGGCTGGGGGCGCGTGCTGCGCCTTTTAGAAAACCTGCAACAGCACTACGGTGAAGAACGCTATCGCCCGAGTGCGCTGCTGCGTGAAAAAGCGCTACTGGAGATGCGTCATGAGTAATGAAGCCTGGCGCAACGCCCGCGCCATGTACGAGAACGATACCTGTGCCAAAACGCTGGGCATCAAGATTATCGAAATGGATGAAGGCTATGCGCAGATGACTATGGCCGTGACGCCGGACATGCTTAACGGTCATCACACCTGCCACGGTGGACAGCTGTTTTCACTCGCCGATACCGCGTTTGCCTACGCCTGCAACAGTCAGGGGCTGGCGGCGGTGGCGTCTGCCGCCAGCATTGATTTCCTGCGTCCGGCCTTTGTTGGTGAGCTGCTGACCGCCACCGCGCGGGTCAAGCAGCAGGGTAAGCTGACCGGCGTCTATGACATTGAAATTATCAACCAGCAGCAAAAAATCGTGGCCCTGTTTCGCGGCAAATCGCACCGCATCGGCGGCACTATTACAGGAGAAGTCTAATGCGTGACGCGTTTATTTGTGACGGCATTCGTACCCCGATTGGCCGCTACGGCGGGGCGCTGGCCGGTGTGCGCGCCGACGATCTGGCCGCTATCCCGCTGCGCGAGCTGCTGAGTCGTAATCCTAAGTTCGACCCGGCATCGATTGATGATGTGATTTTGGGCTGTGCTAATCAGGCCGGGGAAGACAACCGTAACGTCGCGCATATGGCGACGCTGCTGGCGGGCTATCCGCACTCTGTGCCGGGCACCACTATCAACCGCCTGTGCGGTTCCGGTCTGGACGCGATTGGCTTCGCGGCCCGGGCGATTAAAGCCGGTGATGCGGACCTGCTGATTGCTGGTGGCGTGGAGTCCATGTCCCGTGCGCCGTTTGTGATGGGCAAAGCCACTACGCCATTCCAGCGTCAGGCGGAGATGTTTGATACCACCATCGGCTGGCGTTTTGTGAACCCGCTCATGCAGCAACAATTTGGTACTGACAGCATGCCGGAAACGGCGGAGAATGTAGCTGAATTGTTAAATGTCAGCCGCGAAGACCAGGACGCCTTTGCTTACCGTAGCCAGCAGCGTACTGCCAAAGCTCAGCGCGACGGTATTCTGGCGCAGGAGATCGTGCCGGTGCAGATTACCGGTAAGAGGGGAGCGGTGAGCACGGTACGTGATGATGAGCACCCGCGTGCGGAAACCACTCCCGAACAGCTTTCTCAACTGAAAACCCCGTTCCGCAAAGGCGGCGTGATCACCGCCGGGAACGCGTCCGGCGTGAACGACGGTGCCGCCGCGCTGATTATCGCCAGCCAACAGCAGGCGGTGGCGCAGGGCTTAACGCCGCGGGCGCGTATTGTCGCCATGGCGACCGCGGGCGTTGAACCGAAGTTTATGGGGCTCGGGCCGGTTCCGGCGGTACGTAAGGTGCTGGAACGCGCCGGGCTGAACATTAACGATATGGACTTGATTGAGCTGAATGAAGCCTTCGCCGCTCAGGCGCTGGGCGTGCTCAGGCAACTGGGGCTGGCGGATGACGCCCCGCACGTAAACCCCAACGGCGGCGCCATCGCTTTAGGCCATCCGTTGGGCATGAGCGGCGCGCGGCTGGCTTTAAGCGCCAGCCTGGAGCTGCAACGACGCAACGGGCGCTATGCGCTGTGTACGATGTGTATTGGCGTGGGTCAGGGCATTGCCATGATCCTTGAGCGAGTGTGAGCTAATTGACCTGCGAGTACCCTAAAATGATAACTACTACAAAATTAGATCCGATTGAAACCGCATCGCGTGATGAGCTACAGGCCCTGCAAACCCAGCGTCTGAAGTGGACCCTCAAGCATGCGTACGACAATGTGCCGATGTATCGCCGCAAATTCGACGCTGCGGGCGTTCACCCTGACGATTTTCATGAACTGAGCGATCTGAGCAAGTTTCCCTGCACCACCAAGCAGGATCTGCGCGACAACTATCCTTTTGATACTTTCGCGGTGCCGATGGAGCAGGTAGTGCGTATCCACGCCTCATCAGGCACTACCGGCAAGCCGACGGTGGTGGGCTATACGCAAAACGATATTGATAACTGGGCCAATATTGTTGCCCGCTCCCTGCGTGCGGCGGGCGGCTCGGCGAAAGATAAAATTCACGTCGCCTACGGCTACGGCCTGTTTACCGGCGGCCTCGGCGCGCACTACGGCGCGGAGCGTTTAGGGGCGACGGTCATTCCGATGTCCGGCGGGCAAACGGAGAAACAGGCTCAGCTTATCCGCGATTTTAAGCCGGATATGATTATGGTGACGCCGTCCTATTGTCTGAACCTGATTGAAGAGCTGGAGCGCCAGATGGGCGGCGACGCCAGCGGCTGCTCCCTGCGCGTGGGCGTATTTGGCGCGGAGCCGTGGACGCAGGCGATGCGGGCGGAAATCGAGCGTCGTCTGGGGATCTCTGCGCTGGATATTTATGGTCTGTCAGAAGTGATGGGGCCGGGCGTGGCGATGGAGTGTCTGGAAACCGCCGACGGTCCAACCATCTGGGAAGATCATTTCTACCCTGAAGTGGTGAATCCGGATAACGGTACGCCGCTGGCGGACGGTGAACACGGCGAGCTGCTGTTCACGACCCTGACTAAGGAGGCGCTGCCGGTGATCCGCTACCGTACTCGCGACCTGACGCGCCTGCTGCCGGGCACCGCCCGCACCATGCGCCGGATGGACCGTATCAGCGGGCGCAGCGACGATATGCTGATTATCCGCGGCGTCAACGTCTTCCCGTCGCAGCTGGAAGAAGAGATCCTTAAATTCGAACATCTGGCGCCGCACTACCAACTGGAAGTGAACCGCCGGGGCCATCTTGATTCACTTTCGGTGCGCGTGGAGCTTAAAGAGAGCGGTCTGGCGCTGAACCACGAGCAGCGCTGCCAGATTTGCCATCAGCTGCGCCACCGAATCAAGTCGATGGTGGGGATTTCCACCGACATCAGCATTGTTAACTGCGGCAGCATTCCACGCTCAGAGGGTAAGGCCTGCCGGGTGTTTGATTTGCGTAAAGCTGCCGCCAACGGTTAGCACCTTCCCCCGGAGGCGGCGCGTTGCGCCTGTCCGGGCTACCCGATGTCTCAAGCCCGTAGCCCGGACAGGTGCGTAGCACCGCCTCCGGGATTTCCTGTGCTATGATTCAAAAAGGATATAAATAACAACAGAATGAATCAGATGAGTAAACTCGACACCTTTATTCAACAGGCCACCGAAGCGATGCCCATTAGCGGCACTTCGCTTATTGCTTCTTTATACGGAGACACCCTGCTCCAGCGCGGCGGAGAGGTCTGGCTCGGTAGCGTGGCGGCGCTGCTGGAAGGGCTTGGATTCGGCGAAAGATTTGTACGCACCGCGCTGTTCCGTCTGAATAAAGAAGAGTGGCTCGATGTGGTGCGCATTGGCCGTCGCAGCTTCTATCGCCTGAGTGATAAAGGTCTGCGCCTGACGCGCCGCGCTGAGAATAAAATCTATCGCGCCAGCGCCCCGGAGTGGGATGGTACCTGGCTACTGTTGTTATCGGAAGGGCTGGAGAAAGCCACCCTCGCGGAGGTCAAGAAACAGCTGTTGTGGCAGGGCTTTGGCGCGCTGGCGCCGAGCCTGCTGGCTTCGCCATCGCAAAAGCTGGCGGATGTGCAATCTCTGCTGCACGAAGCGGGCGTGGCGGAGAACGTTATCTGCTTTGAGGCCCATTCTCCGCTGGCGCTCTCCCGGGCGGCACTGCGCGCTCGCGTTGAGGAGTGCTGGCATCTTACCGAACAGAACGCGATGTATGAGACGTTTATCAATCTGTTTCGTCCGCTGCTGCCACTGCTTCGCGACTGCGAACCCGCAGAACTTACGCCCGAGCGCTGTTTTCAGATCCAACTACTGCTGATTCACTTTTATCGCCGGGTGGTGCTGAAAGATCCGCTGTTACCTGAAGAGCTGCTCCCCGCGCACTGGGCCGGGCAAACCGCGCGCCAGCTGTGCATTAACATCTATCAGCGCGTTGCGTCCGGTTCGCTGGCTTTTGTCGGTGAGAAAGGCGAAAGCTCGGTGGGGGAACTTCCCGCGCCGGGGCCGCTCTACTTCCAACGCTTCGGCGGGCTGCCGGGCGTCTAAGGAGACTCCATGCCCATTTATCAGATTGACGGTATGACGCCGGTGGTACCGGACGAGAGCTATGTTCATCCCACCGCCGTGCTTATTGGCGATGTGATCCTCGGCAAAGGGGTTTACGTTGGCCCGAATGCCAGCCTGCGCGGCGATTTTGGCCGCATTGTGGTGAAAGATGGCGCAAATATCCAGGATAACTGCGTGATGCATGGCTTTCCCGGCCAGGATACGGTGGTGGAAGAGGACGGGCACATCGGCCACGGTGCCATTTTGCACGGCTGCGTTATTGGTCGCAACGCGCTGGTAGGAATGAGCGCGGTGATTATCGACGGAGCAGTCATCGGTGAAAACAGCATTGTCGGCGCGTCGGCATTTGTGAAAGCGAAAGCGGAAATGCCTGCCAATCATCTGATTGTCGGCAGTCCGGCGAAAGCGATCCGCACCTTAAGCGAGCAGGAAATAACCTGGAAGAAGCAGGGGACGCGGGAGTATCAGGTGCTGGTCGAACGCTGCCAGCAGACTCTGCATCAGGTGGAGCCGTTGAAAGAAGCGGAACCCGACAGAAAACGGCTGGTGTTTGATGAAGACCTTAAGCCCAAATCGCAGAGTTAAAAAACATCCACGCCGGGCAAGGGAAATGCCCTGAAAACATGGAGTAATTCTGAAACTGGCGTTGTTGCAGCAAGTAGAGTGGCGGTCAGATACGGGTCTGATGCAGTATGACCTTTTGCATTTATCAGGGAATGATAATGACGCTCTACGACATAAAGCCCCTGTTCCAGGCGCTGTTGCGTCCGCTAATGTTTTGGCTGGCGAAGAAGCAGGTTACCCCTAACCAGATTACCCTGGCCGCGCTGATATTCTCATTGCTCACCGGTGGCCTGCTGTTGCTGTTTCCTCGACCTGAATTGTTCTGGCTCCTGCCGGTTGTGCTGTTTATCCGTATGGCGCTAAATGCGCTGGACGGCATGCTGGCCAGGGAATGCCATCAGAAGACCCGGCTCGGCGCGTTGCTAAACGAGTTTGGCGATGTCTTATCCGATATCGCGCTCTATCTTCCCTTTATATTATTGCCTGGCAGCAGCCCGCTGCTGGTGCTGTCGATGTTATTTTTCACCGTTTTCAGCGAATTCGCCGGGGTTCTGGCGCAGGCGATTAACGGCGTGCGCAGCTATGCGGGCCCCATGGGTAAGAGCGATCGCGCGTTGGTGTTCGGTGCCTGTGGGCTGGCGCTGAGCGGCTGGCCAGGGTTGATCGCGTGGTGCAATGTCGCGTGGGGGATTGTCACGCTGCTATTGATCTGGACCATCATCAACCGCTGTCGCAGCGTGCTACCGGGGAATCACCCATGATGCTGCTGGAAAAATCGTTGGTCGCGGTCTTCGCCGTGCTGCTGCTGGCGACGCTGATTAACGGCCTGCTGGTTTGGTGCAAACCGAATAAAGACTGGCGTGAGCTGACCCTACGCATCCGCACCTGGTGGGTGATTGTCGTTCTCTTCTCTCTGGCGCTCATCAGTCCCCGCTGGCTGGCGTTAACCTTCTTTGCATTGGTGAGCGTGCTGGCATTAAAGGAGTTTCTGACGCTGGTGCCTGCGCGCGATGCCGACCGGATGCCCGTACTGTGGATGTTTATCGCTATCCCCATTAACTACGGGTTAATCGGCATCGACTGGTACGGACTGTTCATTATTTTTATTCCGGTTTATGCCTTTCTCTTTTTGCCTGCCCGGATGGTGCTGGTGGGCGAGACTCAGGGCTTCTTACACAGTGCGGCTCAACTGCACTGGGGATTGATGACCACCGTTTTTGCCGTGAGCCATGTCGCTTTTTTGCTAATACTTCCCGCCGACGGCCTGCAAACCGGCGCGCTGCTGGTGCTATTTCTTGTTGGGCTCACCGAATTTAACGATGTCGCGCAGTATCTGTGGGGCAAATCGCTGGGGCGCATTAAGGTGATGCCAAAAGTGAGCCCGAATAAGACGCTGGCCGGGCTGCTGGGCGGGATCGGCTCTACGATGCTGGCCGCGCCGCTGTTGGGGCCGCTAATGACTCCGCTCGGCTGGGGGATGTCGCTGTTAGCGGGGGTAATCATCGGCGTCACCGGTTTTTGCGGTGATGTGGTGATGTCGGCCGTGAAGCGCGATATTGGCGTGAAAGATAGCGGCACGCTGCTGCCGGGCCACGGCGGCATTCTTGACCGACTTGATTCACTGATTTTTACCGCACCGGTGTTTTTCCACTTTATTCGCTATTTCTGCTACTAACGCTACGGCACTCACAAGGAAAAAAATCTCATGGTTGAGACTCGCATTGCGCAGGAACACTACTTTGCTACCAGCGACAACACGTCGCTGTTTTATCGCTACTGGCCGGCCCTTGCTGCGGGAGCGCCGCGCAAAGTTATCGTGCTGTTTCACCGCGGGCACGAACACTCCGGGCGTTTGCAGCATATTGTTGATGAGTTAGCCATGCCTGAGGCCGATTTTTACGCCTGGGACGCACGCGGTCACGGGTGCTCCCCAGGTGCGCGCGGGTTCAGTCCCTCGCTGGCGCGCTCGGTGCGCGATGTCGATGAATTTGTTCGCTTTGCGGCGGCGAATTCTCAGGCTGACATGCTGGACGTTACGGTGATCGCGCAAAGCGTTGGCGCGGTGCTGGCCGCCGCCTGGGCCCATGATTATGCGCCGCATATTCGCGCCCTGGTGCTGGCTTCGCCCGCGTTTAAGGTCAAGCTCTACGTCCCGTTCGCGCGCGGGTCTGGGATTGATGCACAAGCTGCGCGGCCTGTTTTTTGTTAATTCCTATGTAAAAGGAAAATACCTGACGCACGACCCGCAGCGCGTGGCGAGTTTTAATCAGGACCCGCTGATTGCGCGGGCGATTGCGGTCAATATTTTGCTCGATCTCTACCGCACGGCGGAGCGGCTGGTGAGCGATGCGGCGGCAATCACCTTACCGACGCTGATGCTGGTTTCCGGTGCGGATTATGTGGTTCACCGTAAGCCGCAGCGTGATTTTTACCAGCGTTTGCGTCACCCGCTGAAAGAAATGCATGTGCTGCCCGGTTTTTATCACGATACCTTGGGTGAGCGCGACCGCGCGCTGGCATTCGACAAAATACGCGCGTTTCTTGACGTGCTGTACGCGCAGCCGCCGCAGCCTTTCGATTACTCTCAGGAAGATCGCTGGAGTCCGGGGGCGGATAGCTGGCGGCAATTGAACGGCGGCCCGGAGCCTTACTCTTTCGACGATTTTGCTTACCGTGGTCTGCGTTATGTGATGAGGATGCTGGGGACTCAATCCGACGGTGTACGTCTGGGTTTTACAACCGGTTTTGACTCTGGCAGCACCCTCGATTACGTCTACCGTAACCAGCCGCAGGGCAGCAGTTGGCTGGGGCGAAACATCGACAAAAATTACCTGAATAGCGTTGGCTGGCGCGGTATTCGTCAGCGTAAGGTCCATCTCCAGCAGTTGATTCAGCAAGCAGTGGCGCAACTCTCAGCACAAGGCATGCCGGTGCGAGTGGTGGATATCGCCGCCGGACATGGGCGCTACGTGCTCGATGCGCTGGAGGCAGAAACGACTGTAAGCGACATTTTGCTGCGTGATTACAGCGAGCTAAACGTTGAGAAGGGCCAGCAGATGATCGCGGAACGCGATATGTCAGCCCGCGCGCGCTTTGAGCAGGGCGATGCCTTTAACCGCGCGGAGCTGGCGGCGCTGGAGCCGAAACCGACGCTGGGCATTGTCTCCGGGCTGTACGAGCTGTTCCCGGAAAATGCGCCGGTGCGTGAGTCGCTAAAAGGCCTTGCGCAGGCTATCCCGCCTGGTGGGGTGCTGATTTACACCGGACAGCCGTGGCACCCGCAGTTAAAAACCATCGCCTGGTCGCTGACCAGCCATAAAGATGGTAAAGCGTGGGTGATGCGGGTGCGTACCCAGGGCGAAATGGATGCACTGGTGCGCGAAGCGGGCTTTGAGAAATGTACGCAGCTGATTGACGAGTGGGGGATTTTCACCGTTTCCATGGCGGTGCGCCGTGATGACTGAACGTCGTAAGGTCATGCTGCAGGCGGTTGGCTGGTTACTCTTTTTGGCTCCGTTTTTCTTCTTCACCTACGGCAAGCTGAATCTATTTACCGCCTTTCGCGATGCTCAGCATCATGACGTGGGTAGCATCGTGTTTGGTTGGGAGTCGGCGATCCCCTTTATTCCGTGGAGCATTATTCCTTACTGGAGCCTGGATCTGTTTTACGGGCTGTCGCTGTTTGTCTGTGCGACGCGTTTTGAGCAGCGGCGGCTGGTGCATCGCCTGGTGTTAGCTTCGGTACTCGCCTGTGTCGGATTTGCACTTTTCCCCTTGCAGTTTAGCTTTACGCGTCCGCCGGTTTCCGGCGCGGCGGGCTGGTTGTTCAGCCAACTTGAGCAGTTTGACTTACCGTATAACCAGTCGCCATCGCTGCATATTATTCTCTGCTGGCTGCTGTGGCGTCATTTCAGCCGCCACCTTTCCGGCGGCTGGCGCAGGCTATGTAGTGGTTGGTTTTTACTGATTGCGGTTTCGGTACTGACCACCTGGCAGCATCATTTCATTGATATTGTGACCGGGCTTGCGGTGGGGATGTTAATCGACTGGATGGTGCCTTATCAAAGCCGCTGGCGCTGGCAGCAGCCGGATATAGCCCACTTCAGGCTGCTGCGGTATTACGTGCTGGGGGCAACCTTTTGCATGGTTGTCGGGGCGCTGCTGGGACCGTGGTCTTTTTGGCCACTACTGGTGCTGTTCTGGCCGGTGCTGGCGCTGCTGATTGCCGGACGCGGTTATGGCGGGTTTGGCGCGGCGACCATGGGTAAAGATGAAAAGGGGCGATTGCCGCCAGCTGTGTACTGGTTGACGCTCCCGTGGCGCGCTGGCATGTGGTTGTCGATGCGTTGGTTCACTCGGCGTCTGCCGCCGGTGAGCGCCATCGCTGCGGGCGTTTACCTCGGCAGCTATCCGCGTCGCCCGCCTGAACAACATGCGGTGCTGGATCTGACCTGCGAATTTCCGCGCAGCCGCGCCACGTTATCGCGCACCTATTACTGCGTACCGATGCTGGATCTGGTGCCGCCGGAGGAAGCCGAGCTGCGGCTGGCGGTGGCGATGCTGGAAACGCTGCGCGAGGAGCAAGGCTCGGTGCTGGTTCACTGCGCGTTGGGATTGTCGCGTAGCGCGATGGTGGTCGCGGCATGGCTCTTGAGCTACGGCCATGCGGCGACGGTAGAGCAGGCGGTTTCGTTACTGCGCAGAAGTCGGCCGCAGGTCGTGCTGACGGAGGAACATCTGAAGAGGCTACAGCAATGGCAGCAGAAAGTGACGGCGTAACAAATTCGCAAGTTCTTCGGCGTGATTTACTTCAACACACGTTGGCCAGTTGGCGCTACTTCTTACTGTTTGCCATTCCGCCTCTGCTGTGGGCGATATTTATCGCGCCGCCGGGGGTAATGCGCGGCGTTATTGTATTGCTCTGCGGTAGCGTCTTTTTTGGCTGCTGGCGGATATGGCTGGATGCGCGCTATTTCACGCTCATTACGCAAGAGAACAACGACCAGGCCGGGGAGGCGCTATTTTTTATCTGGCGGCGCGCAAGGTTGCGCGAACTGACGTTAACCGAGCGCCAACAGGGCGCACTTAAACAGCTTCGCCTTACGTTGGTGGCTGTCGCCGCAACGTGGGTGATGTTGATACTGGCATTAGTAGCTTGATATAACAATCTGGTTGGGAATGAATCCCGGAGGCGGCGCGTTGCGCCTGTCCGGATTACGGATCGGTGCGCTGGTTTTGTAGCCCGGACAGATGCGCAGCATCGCCTCCGGGGAAATACCTGCTGACCATCGCCAAAAGATGGCGGCGGTGGCGTGGTGGGGGATTTGCGCGACGAGAAAAGGTGAAACGTTCCTCCCGCCGGGAAGCGGGAGGAGTACGGTCTTATGCTGCAACCACGCTATCGATAGCTGCTTTAGCGTCAGACTGCGCTTTAGATGCCACTTCCGGACCGTAGGCGATACCTTCAGCGAACACGAAGTTCACGTCGGTGATGCCGATAAAGCCCAGGAAGGTAGACAGGTATGGCGTCACCAGATCGGTCGGGGTATCTTTATGGATACCGCCACGGCTGGTGACAACCACCGCACGTTTACCTTTCACCAGACCTTCCGGTCCTTTCTCGGTGTAACGGAAGGTCACGCCAGCGCGCGCCACCAGGTCGAAGTAGTTTTTCAACTGGGTCGGGATGTTGAAGTTGTACATCGGCGCGGCGATAACAATCACATCGTTAGCCTGCAGTTCAGCAATCAGTTCGTCAGAAAGCGCCAGCGCTTCCTGCTGACGAGGAGTCAGCGGCGCATCGCTCGGACGCAGAGCACCAACCAGTTCGCCATCCAGTACCGGAATCGGATTTGCTGCCAGGTCGCGCACGGTGATAACGTCTTCAGCGTGCTTTTCACGCCATTGTTCAACAAAATAGTCGGACAGCTGACCGGATTGCGAGTACCCTGCCAGAATACTGGATTTAAGAACTAATACTTTGCTCATGGGTGTTTCCTTTTTAATGTGATTGACGGGCCTGTGCCCTGGTGCTTGATGACACTGTATTCACAATCATGCCACAGAGAAAGCGCAATAAATCGAACTCTGTGTTCAGTTTTTTTGAACAAGGCACGAAATGCGCGGATGTGATACTCTAACGCGATACTTCAAAAGAGATTTTTCCCGGCAGTGCACTGCCCGATAACGCTATGACAGAACAACAAAAATTCACCTTCTCACAGCTCTTTCAGCAGCTTGATGGCTTGATGCTGCGCGATAAGCCGCGCTTCGCCCGTCGCCTGCACGGCGTGAAGAAGGTTAAAAATCCTGAATCCCAACAGGCCATTCTGCAGGAGATGGCGCAAGAAATTGAACAGGCGGCAGGGAGAGTCCTGCTGCGCGAAGCCGCTCGGCCTGATATCACTTATCCGGAAAACCTGCCGGTTAGTCAGAAAAAACAAGAGATCCTCGAAGCCGTGCGCGACCACCAGGTGGTGATTGTGGCGGGGGAGACCGGCTCCGGTAAAACCACTCAGTTGCCGAAAATCTGTATGGAGCTGGGGCGTGGAATCAAAGGGTTAATTGGCCATACGCAGCCGCGTCGTCTGGCGGCGCGTACCGTTGCCAACCGTATTGCCGAAGAGCTGCAAACGGAGCCTGGCGGCTGCATCGGCTATAAAGTTCGCTTTAGCGATCACGTCAGCGATAACACCATGGTGAAGCTGATGACCGACGGTATCCTGCTGGCAGAGATCCAGCAGGATCGGCTGCTGATGCAGTACGACACCATCATCATCGATGAAGCGCATGAGCGCAGCCTGAATATCGACTTCCTGCTCGGCTATTTGCGTGAGCTGCTGCCGCGTCGTCCGGACCTGAAGGTGATCATCACCTCGGCGACCATCGACCCGGAACGCTTCTCGCGCCACTTTAATAATGCACCGATTATTGAAGTGTCCGGGCGTACTTATCCGGTGGAAGTGCGCTATCGGCCCATCGTTGAAGACGCCGATGACACCGAGCGCGATCAGCTGCAGGCGATTTTCGACGCCGTTGATGAACTGGGGCGCGAAAGCCCCGGCGATATCCTGATCTTTATGAGCGGTGAGCGGGAAATTCGCGATACCGCCGATGCGCTCAATAAGCTGAATCTGCGTCATACGGAAGTGCTGCCGCTGTATGCGCGGCTTTCCAATAGCGAACAGAACCGCGTGTTCCAGGCTCATAGCGGGCGGCGGATCGTGCTGGCGACCAACGTCGCTGAAACTTCGCTGACCGTGCCGGGCATCAAGTATGTCATCGATCCCGGTACCGCGCGTATCAGCCGCTACAGCTTCCGTACCAAAGTGCAGCGTTTACCGATCGAGCCGGTTTCACAGGCCTCCGCTAACCAGCGAAAAGGCCGCTGCGGTCGCGTGTCGGAAGGGATCTGCATTCGCCTTTATTCGGAAGATGATTTCCTGTCGCGCCCGGAGTTTACCGATCCGGAAATTCTGCGTACTAACCTGGCGTCGGTTATTCTGCAAATGACCGCCCTCGGGTTGGGCGATATCGCTGCCTTCCCGTTTGTCGAAGCGCCGGATAAGCGCAATATTCAGGACGGCGTACGCCTGCTGGAAGAGCTGGGGGCGATTACTACCGACGAGCAGCAGACTGCGTATAAGCTGACGCCAATGGGCCGCCAGCTCAGCCAGTTACCGGTCGATCCGCGTCTGGCGCGGATGGTGCTGGAGGCGCAAAAACACGGTTGCGTACGCGAGGCGATGATTATTACCTCGGCACTCTCTATTCAGGATCCGCGCGAGCGGCCGATGGACAAGCAGCAGGCGTCCGATGAGAAGCATCGCCGCTTCCACGATAAAGAGTCCGACTTCCTGGCGTTCGTTAACCTGTGGAACTACCTTGGCGAGCAGCAAAAAGCCCTCTCGTCGAATCAGTTCCGCCGCCAGTGCCGGGTCGATTTCCTTAACTACCTGCGCGTGCGCGAGTGGCAGGATATCTACACTCAACTGCGTCAGGTGGTCAAAGAGCTGGGGCTACCGGTCAATAGCGAACCCGCGGAGTATCGCGAAATTCACGTTGCGCTGCTGACCGGCTTGCTGTCGCATATCGGCATGAAAGACACCGATAAGCAGGAGTTTACCGGCGCGCGTAATGCGCGCTTCTCCATCTTCCCCGGCTCCGGGCTGTTTAAAAAGCCGCCGAAATGGACGATGGTCGCCGAGCTGGTAGAAACCAGCCGCCTGTGGGGGCGCATTGCCGCGCGTATTGAGCCAGAATGGGTCGAACCTGTCGCCCAGCATTTGATTAAGCGCTCATACAGCGAGCCGCACTGGGAGCGTGCGCAGGGCGCGGTGATGGCGACCGAAAAGGTCACCGTTTACGGTTTGCCGATTGTTGCGGCGCGCAAGGTGAATTACAGCCAGATTGACCCGGCGCTGTGCCGCGAGTTGTTTATCCGCCACGCGCTGGTGGAGGGCGACTGGCAGACCCGCCACGCCTTCTTCCGCGACAACCTGAAACTGCGCAACGAAATCGAAGAGCTGGAGCATAAATCGCGTCGCCGCGACATTCTTGTCGATGACGAAACGATGTTTGAGTTCTACGACCAGCGCATCAGCCATGACGTTGTCTCCGCGCGCCACTTTGATAAGTGGTGGAAGCTGGCGAGTCGCGAGACGCCGGATCTGCTCAACTTTGAGAAGAGCATGCTGATTAAAGAGGGGGCGGAGCAGGTCAGCAAGCTGGACTACCCGAACTTCTGGCATCAGGGCAATCTTAAGCTACGCCTGAGCTATCAGTTTGAACCAGGAGCAGATGCGGACGGCGTAACCGTGCATATTCCGCTGCCTTTATTAAATCAGGTCGAAGACGCCGGGTTTGAATGGCAAATCCCCGGTTTGCGTCGCGAGCTGGTTATTGCGCTGATTAAATCGCTGCCGAAGCCGGTTCGCCGCAACTTCGTCCCCGCGCCCAACTATGCGGAAGCGTTTTTAGGCCGCGCGACGCCGCTGGAGCTGCCGCTGCTCGACTCCCTGGAGCGCGAGCTGCGGCGGATGACCGGGGTGACTATCGACCGCGAGTCCTGGCAGTGGGATCAGGTGCCCGATCACCTGAAAATCACCTTCCGGGTGGTGGACGATAAAAACAAGAAGTTGCAGGAAGGGCGCTCGCTCCAGGATCTGAAAGATGCGCTGAAGGGCAAAGTGCAGGAGACGCTGTCTGCGGTTGCCGACGACGGTATTGAACAGAGCGGGCTGCATATCTGGAGCTTTGGCACGTTGGCTGAGAGCTATGAGCAGAAGCGCGGCAACTACAAGGTGAAAGCCTGGCCCGCGCTGGTGGACGAACGCGACAGCGTGGCGATTAAGCTGTTCGATAATCCGCTGGAGCAGCAGCAGGCGATGTGGCGCGGCCTGCATCGTTTACTGCTGCTGAACATTCCGTCGCCAATTAAGTATCTGCATGAGAAGCTGCCGAATAAAGCCAAACTGGGGCTCTACTTCAATCCGTATGGCAAGGTGCTGGATCTGATTGATGATTGTATTTCCTGCGGCGTCGATAAGTTGATCGATGAAGCGGGGGGGCCGGTGTGGACGGAAGAGGGCTTTGCCGTACTGCATGAAAAAGTGCGCGCCGAGTTGAACGAGACGGTGGTGGAAATCGCCAAACAGGTCGAGCAGATTCTGACCGCGGTATTTAACGTCAACAAGCGTCTGAAAGGCCGCGTGGATATGACCATGGCGCTGGGGCTGTCGGATATCAAATCGCAGATGAGCGGGCTGGTCTATCGCGGTTTCGTCACCGGCAACGGTTTCCGCCGTTTGGGCGACACGCTGCGTTATTTGCAGGCGATTGAAAAACGCCTGGAAAAAATGGCAATCGACCCGCATCGCGATCGCGCGCAGATGCTGAAGGTCGAAAGCGTTCAGCAGGCGTGGCAGCAGTGGCTGAATAAGCTACCGCCGAATCGCCGCCAGGATGACGACGTGCAGGAGATCCGCTGGATGATCGAGGAACTGCGCGTCAGCCTGTTCGCCCAGCAGCTTGGCACGCCGTACCCGATATCTGACAAGCGAGTGCTGCAGGCGATGGACGCAATCGTGGTCTGATGTCGTGATAATGGCGTTTTCATTCTCTTTTCGGGGAGTGAAAACGCCATGCCGACCTGATATTATTTTTTATTACATCTATTAATGTGACTGCAAGAAGCAAAATTACGATATTAGATCATTGATTTTATCTATAAGGAAATAGATTACATATGAATAATAAATTAATAGGGCTTATTACAAGTTTAGCCGCCGCATTCTGTGCACCAGCCTTAGCCGGGCCCGGTTGCCCGGCAGAACTGCTGGCAATTAATAATTCAAATTATATTATTCTGACAAAAATGCCGCCAATGATGCCAGACAAAGATTCTCTTACCGTGCAGTTTTCTGGCCGTGGAAAGCTTTATGATTATGAGTCATCCGGCTCCATGTCTCTCTCCCGCTGCGGAAGATTGGAAAATCGCGCTGAAACGGAAGAACGTGATATTGGTGATAATAAAACAATGCGAACGACAATTCATATTACGCGTGATAAACGGCAGGGATGGCTAATGGAGATAGCGCTTAACGGTTTCTATAAAGACAGGTCTAGTGTCGATACCCGGCATTACTATACCGATAAATTAGGCAGGATCATTCGTGCAGAAGGCCAATATCGCACGGGTGAAGATCTAGCGCCGCCCACGACCTGGCAATATCTATATGATGATCATAATCGCGTGATTCGCGAAGTGATGAAACATGCAGATTTCCCGGCTGATATCCTCATCGACTATTACTACGATATCAATGGGCGCTTAGCGCATATTACCGAAGGGTCCCGCACCCGCTTGCTGCGCTGGGATGAACAAGGGCGCTGGTTGTCCAGTATGCTTCAGGGGAATGCGGCCAGTAATACGATGCGGTTTGAGGATAAATGCACAAGGTGGGATGTTGTAGGAAACTGTACGGTAATCAATATGTGGGAAGCGGATGCAAATCGCGCAGGAAGTGAGCGGGAAATGCAGGTGAATTATCAAATTCACTATCAGCCGAATAGCGCTGAATAATATTTTTACAACTAACAGGGAGGTGGACATTTTATGCGAAAAAAAACACTCACTATTGTGACGACGCTGGTCGTCGTAGCCTGCGCTGGGGCATACACGCTATGGAAATGGTACAACAACTCCGACTGCAATAAGGCGCAACTGGCCATCAACGAAACGAACTTTTTTATTTTGACCAGAATAGCGGCGTTTACGGGAGAGCTGCGTAGCGTGCAGATTTCCGGCGAGGATAATCAGTATCACACCAAGATGATCTTTTCCCGCTGCGGTATGTTGGAAAGTCGTGTATCTACACGGGAGAGTGATTTTGGTGGTGGTATGACATCAAGCAGTAAAATCAAACTTAGCCGAAAGAGCGAGGGTGATGGCAAAGGGTGGGTACAGGAAATCATGATTGTCATTGATAGCGATAAAAAAGAGACTACCTTAACGACAAACCGTTATTTCCATACCGATGAATTGGGGCGGATCGCCTGGTCAGAGGAACACAGGACGGGGAAGGGGAAACCGAACGACATAACAACCTGGCGCTACCGCTATGACGACCAGCATCGACTGGTTCGGGAATATGACGTTGATTCACCGCAGAAGGTTTTCACCGATTTTAGCTATAACGAAAATGGTCGCTTAAATCGCGTTGCTTCCACTGCTTACGTCCGTCAGTCTCGCTGGGACCGTAAAGGACGCTGGTTATCTGATGAGGCTGAGTACGGCAATGCCAAACTGATTCTGGAAAATGTGTGTACAGCATGGGACAACATCGGAAACTGTACGCTGACTGATATTATTACGAAAATACGTTCAGCGGATGGGGGATATGTGGAAAATGGGCAACGGCTACAGCGGAAATATCAGTATGAGTATCAATAAAAGTTTCATCTATAGAAAACTGGTGATTGATGATAAAACTCAGCAGGTGTTGGCCGCGCATGGCTGTGATTGTTATGGCTATGGGAAGAATACCGGACCTTACTATGTGCCTGTTAATAATTTGCAGGGTAGCATTCACCCGAAAAATAAAACGCAAAACAACAGCGCAATTTTGTTCTTCGATAAACCGTTTGCCGTTAAATTTTATAAAAAAAATGGTCTTTCAGCGGCCCGTTTCCTTTACCCGGTCACCGTCGCCGTCGATGTTGTTACATCTCCCCTGCAATTACTGACCCTCGCAATAATGGACCCGAAATTGCGCTGAGAACACCCCAGAATTTTTTCATTGTGAGTTTTCCCCGGAATCGCCTTTACCGTGGCGATTCCGGGGAAAACTCTCCCGATACTACGCGTTCACCCACGCTAGCGTAAAGCCATCCCAGCCTTTGCTGCCTACCGTTTGCAGCGCCGTGACCGTCAGGCGCGGATCGCTGCCCATCATCTCGATGAACGCTCTGACGCCCTGAACGCGATCGTCCGTGCTGTCCGGGTTAGTCACTTCACCGTCGCGCACGACGTTATCGCCAACAATCAACGTCCCCGGACGGGAATAATGCAGAGCCCAGCGCAGATAGTTTGGGTTATTCGGCTTATCCGCATCAATAAAAATCAGGTCAAACGGCGGGCAATCGCCCAGCTTTTCGAGGGTTTCCAGCGCCGGGCCTTCCAGTACCTTAACCTTGTTATCAACGCCCGCCAGCCGGAGGTTTTCCCGCGCTACGGCGGCATGATGGGCGTCGGCCTCCAGAGTGAGTAATTCGCCATCAGTGGGTAATTCTCGGGCCATCCAGATGGTGCTGTAGCCGCCGAGGGTGCCGATTTCCAGCACTCGTTTTGCGCGGGTCATTCGTACCAGTAGGGCCAGAAACTGCCCCTGGTTGGCGGCGACATCGATAGCCGGAAGCCCGGCGCGCTGGTTGTTAGCGAGAACCCGCTCCAGTATCGGATCGCTGGGGATTAATGCTTCAACGAGATAATTATCTACTGCCGTCCACTTTTGCTGCATGTCAGACTTCCCGTATTACATCCCTGATGAATCAGACCAGCCGCCTCCCAGCGATCGGTACAAATCAATTTGTGCCAGCAGCAGGTTATTTTTCACCTGTACCACGCTGAGCTGGGTGGAAAACAGCGTACGCTGGGCGTCCAGCACGTCTAAATAGGATGAATAGCCGTTGCGATAGCGGTTCTGGGCGATACGCAGCGTCTCCTGGGCGACTTTTTCCTGCTCTTGTAGCTCCGCCAACTGCTCGCCGTAGCGGCCAATCGCATCGAGGCTGTCGTTCACCTCCTTAAACGCACTGCGCACCGTTTTCTCATAGCCGTACAGCGCCTGATTGCGCTGGGCCATCGACACATCCACCTGAGCATTTAGCGCCTGGCGGTTGAGGAGCGGTGCCAGAATACTGCCGCCAATGCTCCATAAGCGTAGCGGATTATCGAGCAGATCGGGGAGGGTGCGGTCCTGCAGGCTGCCGGAGGCGATAAGGTTAATTGACGGCAGCAACTGCGCCTGCGAGGACGCCAGCGTGGCGTCGGCGGCCACCAGTTGACGCTGGGCCTGAACGATATCCGGGCGGCGGTTAAGCAGCGTTGACGGCAGCTGTGAGGGGAGTGCCAGCGGCGTGAGTTGAGCAAACTCGTTACGCTTAACGGCTCCTGGGTTAGACCCGATCAGCAGGCTAAGCGCATTTTCTTGCTGGGCGATTTGGTGCTGTAAGGGTGGGATCTGCGCCCGCGTAGAGCGCAGTTCCGAATCCGCCTGCATCAGTTCAAGGCGCGAGGTGTAGCCGGTCTCAAACTGACGTTTTGCCAGATTAAACGCGTCTTCCCGCGATTTCAGAGTTTGCTGCGTCACCCGCAGCTGTTCATCCAGGGAGAGCAGGGTAACGTAGCCAACCGCCACCGAAGAGGCGACGGTCAGATTCGCCGCAGCGGCAGCGGCCTTTTGCGCTTCCAGGCTGGCCTCCGCCGCGCTGGCGGCGCTGCGGTTTGCCCCCCAGAGATCAACATCGTAGCTGGCGGTTAGCGCGCCTTTATACACCGTACTATGGACAGGAAGGCCGGTCGCTGCCGACTGCGAGCGCGCGCGGGTGCCGGTTAGTCCGGCGTCAAGAGAGGGAAACAAGCTGCTGTCGGCGGCATAAACCCGCGCCTGATACTCGTTGACTCGTTCACGGGCGATCAGTACGTCGCTGTTATAGCGCAGCGCCTGGTCGACATATTGATTAAGGTTACTGTCGTGAAAGTTGCGCCACCACACGCCCTCGACCGGGCTGGTGGGGCCAATATCCGCACGCCAGGCTGCGGGGATTTGTAACGTGGGGGCGGCTTGCCGGATGTCGGCAGACTGACAGCCAACCAGCACGAGAATGACGGCGAGGGTGAGCGGGCGGATCATTGTTTCTCCTCCCCGCGCGTATCAATGGTGACCTGCACTGACATTCCCGGGCGCAGGCGCTGGCTGTTTTTCTGTCCCTCATCCACGGCGATACGCACCGGAATACGCTGGGCAATTTTAACGAAGTTGCCGGTGGCGTTATCCGGCGAAATGGCGCTGAACTCAACGCCGGTCGCCGGGGAGATACTTTGTACGGTACCGGTGAATTTTTCGCTGTTCAGCGCATCGACGGTGAAAGTCACCTGCTGTCCCACACGCACCTGCGCCAGCTGGGTCTCTTTGAGGTTGGCGATCAGCCAGTGTTGTGGCGGCACCAGCGAGGTCAAATGCGTCCCGGCGGTGACGTAAGCACCCAGTCGGACGGAAATCTGTCCCAGTTGGCCGTCAGTCGGAGCGACTATACGGGTGTTTTGCAGATCGATCTGCGCCAGCTCCAGCGCCGCTTTGGCACTGGCGACGTCGGCCACCAGCGAATCACGGTTAACGATGGTCGATTGCAGATCCTGGCGCGACATCTCAAGCGTTGCCTTTGCCTGTTCAATATCCGCATTGCCCTGCGCCGCGCTGGCGCGGGCAGAATCGCGTTCACGAATGGAAAGGGAACCGTCGGCGGTCAGTTCCTGAACGCGTTTCAGATCCGCCTGGGTTTTAAGATTCTGCGCGCGGGCGTTTTGCAGCGCCGCTTCGTTACGCGCGATCACCGCCTCGGCGCTTTTACGCTGTTGCTGGTTATTCTTCAGCGCCGCCTCTTTCATCGCCACCTGAGCTTCTGCCTGGTGAACGCGCTGGTGATAAATGCGATCGTCAATCTGAAACAGCACGTCCCCGGCTTTTACCTGATTGAAGTCCTGCACCTTTACCTGAGTGATATAACCGTTAACCTGCGGGCTGATAAAGGTGGTCTGCCCACGCACATAGGCGTTATCGGTAAACTGGCTTTGACGGGTAAACGGCGGCAGCTGCCAGGCGTAGAGAATCACCAGTACGCCGACGATACCAATCGCTGCTGCGGTAAAGATGGAGACGACGCGAATATTGTTACGGGTGTTGGCCTGCTGTTTGGCCGCATCCTGCTGACTCATAAGAACTCCAGAGTGAAAATTTTATTTGCTGCCCGTGGCGCGTTTCAGCGCGATACGGGCGGTAATACGCAATCTTATTAAGCGCCAGAAAACCCAGACCAGCGTGGCGGCAGAAATCGCCGCCGTCAGCAGATACGTGTCATTGTAGGCGAGAATATTGGCTTGTAGCGTGGCGGCGTTTTGCAGCAGCGTGGTGGCCTGAACGTTCAGCAGCGTGCTGTCGCCAATCTGGCTTTGGTACATCTGGCTGTATTGCTGTAAGCGTTCGGTGATCAGCGGATTAAGCGTGGTGAGCTGGTCGGCAAGCTGGCTGGAGTGAAACTTCTCCCGCCAGGTCTGGAAGGTGCCGAGAATGGCGGAACCCAGCAGGCCGCCAATATTCTGGCTCATGCCGAACAGCACCGAAAAACTGACCAGGTTGCGCTGATCGGCAATCACGCCACCGATCCCCGCCAGCATCGCCGGGGCGAGGAAGAAGGCGCTGCCGAAACCGAGCAGGAACTGGCTGAACATCAGCTGTTCCGGGCGCGTGAGGATCGTTGACTGACTGTCGAGCAGCGAGGCAACCATAATTAACGCCAGCGCCGTGGCGGTGGGCCAGTAGAGGCGCTGCGGATTGAGCGTCAGGCAGCTGGCGACAATCCCGCAGACGATCCCGGCAAAAATAGACCACGCCAGATTGGTCATCTGCTCATTTTGCAGCCCGACGTACTGCAACCAGCCGATCACCCCCGTGTTCTGTTCCGCCAGTACAATACGGATCAGCAGCATGATTAATCCGAGGCGTAAAATACTGCCGCTGGAGAGCCATTTGGTGTTGAGCAGCGGGTTGCTGCGGTTGTGCTCAAAAGCGATAGCGGAAACAATCAATACCACCGCACCCGCCAGCGCCCAGCCAATCCACGGCGCTTCAAACCACCAGTCCAGACGCCCCAGCGACAGCACCGCACAGACCAGCGCCATCCCCGGCGCCAGCAAGCAGAAGGTGAGGAAATCTTTCTTCTCAAACACTTTTTTACGATCGCTTGGCGGCAGCTTCAGCGCCATTACGCAGGCCAGCGACACCAGCGCCAGCCCTAGCTCAAAAAAGTATAGCCCGCGCCACTCATCAATTTGCAGCAATTCGGTAGAGAAAAGGCGGGCAAGCGGGATCGCCAGCGAGGAGCCGGTGATGCCGATAGTTAACGCCTTTAGCCGATGGCGGGCAGGCCAGGCCTGCACCTGGTAATAAATCCCTAATGAGCTGAGTGCTGCCGCCACCATGCCGTGGGCCGCGCGCACCATCAGGGCTGAGCTGAGGTCGTTAACAAACAGGTGGAAAAAAGTCACCAGCACGTAGAGCACCAGAAAACCTTCGGTAAAGGCGCGCAGGCCAAACTGCTGGCGGAATTTTACCAGCAGCAGGTTGATGGAGACGTTGGTCATCACGTAGACCGCCGGTAGCCAGGCGATCTCTGTCGACCAGGCGGCAAAGGTCCCCTGCAACAGTTGCAGATTGGCGGTCACTACCGCATTGCCTAGCGCCCCGGTCAGGCACACCAGCAGCCCGACGATTCCGTAGGCAATACGTTTTGGCGTGCTGTGAATAGGCGTTGAAGGTGAGCCGAGAATGGCCGGTTTTTCGTGCGGAGCCCAGTCATGGGGAACGTAGGGGTTACTTTTACGGCGAGGCATTATTTTTTCTCCACCTCGCGCAGCAGTTTTTCCAGCACCCGCTGGGTCTGCCGTTGTTCCTCAGGCGTGATGACGGTGAGGATTTCTTCACGCAAATCATCGGCTACCGTTTTGACTTGCTCATAAACCTCAAGACCTTTAGCGGTGGCGATGAGCAGCCGTTTACGCTTATCGTGCTCGGTTTTTACCCGTTCAACCAGGCCGAGATCGACCAGCCGATTGAGCAGCGGCACGAGGGTGGCGCTTTCGACGCCCAGCTCCTGGGCCAGTTCGCTTTGCGACAGCGGCTGTTCATTGCGCGCAATGGCGGCAACGGCGACCCAACTGGCCTGGCTCATGCCAAGGTTTTTGAGGCGACGGTTGACCGCCAGCCGCCAGTGGTGGGCGGTCAGATATAAAAGATGGGAGAAGTTAAGCTGTCGGTTATCCATAGGCCAGTCTGCAATATCGTTAGAGCTCTAACGATTTTATGCCTGACAAAAACGACAATTCAAGCCTGATTGATAAAAACAGGTTAACAGTATGTGCGTTTATTGTAGGGGGATAAAAACAGAACCGGTTAGGCTAAGAAGGTGTTGCATTGCCCGGCGCCGCTGCGCTTGCACGGGCCTACGGGAGGATGCATAACATGTTGATACCGTGGGTTTGTAGGCCGGGTAAGGCTTTAGCCGCTACCCGGCGGAAATACCACCAGCAGATTCAAGCCCGGCATAAACCGGGCTGAGAAGGTCAGGTTATCCGGGATAGATACCGCGATCTTTACGCGCCATCAGGATTCGCTCACAGGCCACGATATAGGCGGCGGTACGTAAAGAGCACTCTTTCTCGACCGCTTTTTCGTACACGTGAACGATAGCATCGGTCATGATGCGGTCCATTTTGGCGTTGATCTCCTCTTCGCTCCAGAAGAAGCTGGCCATATCCTGTACCCATTCGAAGTAGCTCACGGTGACGCCGCCGGCGTTACAAATTACGTCCGGCACCACCACGATGCCGCGCTCGGCCAGCACATCATCTGCTTCCGGATAGGTCGGGCCGTTCGCGCCTTCTAGCACCAGTTTGCAGCTGATGGTTTCGGCGCGTTCACGGGTGATCTGACCTTCCAGCGCCGCCGGGATCAGAATATCCATCTGCGTGGTCCAGAACTCCTCTTTGGCAATTTCGCGCGCGCCAGGGAAACCGGCAATCTGTTTATTTTCTGCCTGCCAGGCGGTCAGCGCGGCCATATCAATACCGCCTTCGTTAAACAGCGTTGCGGTATGATCCTGAATCACCACGATACGCGCGCCGACGCCCGCGAACAGGCGGGCCGCTTCGCTACCGACGTTACCAAAACCCTGCAGCGCGACTTTCGCGCCTTCAATTTCGATCCCGCTGCGGCGAGCCACTTCGCGCCCGGTAACGAATACGCCGCGACCGGTGGCTTTTTCACGGCCCAGGGAGCCGCCGAGATGGATCGGCTTGCCGGTCACCACCCCGGTAATGGTGGTGCCGTGGTTCATGGAGTAGGTATCCATCATCCAGGCCATCACTTTACCGTTGGTGCCGACGTCCGGTGCCGGAATATCTTTTTGCGGCCCGATAATAATGCCGATTTCGCTGGTGTAGCGACGGGTCAGACGCTCCAGTTCACCTTCAGATAATGAGAACGGGTCGACGCGGATCCCACCTTTCGCGCCGCCGTAGGGAATATTGACTGCGGCGCACTTAATGGTCATCCAGGCGGAGAGCGCCATGACTTCATTCAGGTCGACATCCGGATGGTAGCGCACGCCGCCTTTACCCGGCCCGCGCGAAAGGTTGTGCTGAACGCGATAACCTTCGAAATGACGGATAGTGCCGTCATCCATTTGTACCGGAATATCAACAATCAGCGCGCGTTTCGGGTGGCGCAGGGTTTCAATCCAGTAGGCGAGATCGCCGAGGTAGGGCGCGACGCGGTCGATTTGGCGCAGGTAGGTGGTCCATGGAGATGTACTACTTTCAGAAGCGTAAGATAACTTTTCCATAAGAGTCCTGTTTTGCAGTGATAATTATTTTGTTAACCGTGGAAAGAGATAGCGATAAACTCTGTAACGAGAATGTTATCACCAATTTAATGGGCCGGTATTTGGCAAAAATGCAGAATATGCTGTCGTTACCGTTGGGTTTGAGTTTTTTATGAATAAAAAAACGAAAAATAACGCTGACTGTGGATGAATATGCACCTTTGCGCATTAAAGCCGTAGTTGCGACTATTTCCTCCTATTTATTAGAATCTTGAACCTCTTCAAAAAGTGAATAAAACGCTGCGTTTGTGTGTTGACTTTGTTGCTTAAAAAGCATCGATAATCCGGTCGCACTTTATTACCCAAAATAAGATGCACAGTCTAAGATAGGCACCGGTAACTTAAGGCTGAGAATGCCAACAGGAGAGAGCATGTCAGAACATTTTCCATCGCTGCCGGAGGCGACATTAGACGCGGCAAATCGGCTGGGGGCCTGGCTGGCACAGGATGATTTGCCGCAGGATCCGCAACCAGATGTGGTGGTGCTGGCGGGCAATGCGGTGATCCCGACCATTGATTTTGCCTGCCAGTTGGCGGCGCGTCAGGCTGTTCCGCTGCTGATCAGCGGCGGTATCGGCCACTCCACCTCATTTTTATACGACGCAGTGTTGAGCGACTCTCGCTATCGCACGCTGACGGTATCGGGGCGCGCCGAGGCGCATATCCTCGCCGATATCGCCCAGCAATTCTGGCATATCCCGCGTGAACGTATTGTGGTGGAAGACCGTTCCACCAACTGTGGCGAGAACGCGCGCTTTACCCGACAAATGCTGGAGGAGAGGGGCATTGCACACCGTACGGGCGTGGTGATTCAAGACCCGACGATGCAGCGCAGAACGATGGCGACGTTTGCCCGCGTCTGGCAAGGGGAGGAGACCGCTGCGCCGCAATGGTACAGCACGCCGGGCTGCTCGCCTGTGCTGTGCAATAGTGATAACGGTTTAACCTTCAGTGGTGAGCAAGAGGGTCTGTGGCCGGTTGGGCGCTATCTGGCGCTGATCCTCGGCGAGCTGCCGCGGCTGGCGGATAATCCGCAGGGATACGGTCCGCTGGGTAAAGGGTTTATCGCTCATGTGGATATTCCGCCGAAGATTGTGCAGGCGTGGGAGACGCTGCGCGATGACCGACTGCTGTCCGACGCGCTGAACGCGCGAACGCTGTCCTGAATCAGCAAAATTGCCCGTTTGAGTCAGAGTTATCGCAAACGGGCATGTTTTGTTATCGGATTGTGATTTTTATGCGTAAAAACCATCTATTTTTATGAAATATCTCACAAAAACAAGCACCCGGACTGTCACTTTGCCTTGCAGAAGATAGTTTTTAACATCTAGTTCACTTGCTAAAAACAATAATCCTACAGGAGCAAACCATGACGGCACCCGTTCAACACCCTATGTATATTGATGGCCAGTTTGAATCAGGCCGCGGTGATGCATGGATTGACGTAATCAATCCCGCGACAGAAGCGCTACTTTCGCGCATTCCCGATGGCAGTGCAGAAGACGCGCAGCGGGCGATTCAGGCCGCTGAACGCGCACAGCCAGGTTGGGAAGCGCTACCGGCGATTGAGCGTGCGGGATGGCTACGCAAAATTGCCGCCGGTATTCGCGAGCGGGCTGATGAGATTGCCGCGCTGATTGTCGCTGAAGGCGGGAAAATCCAGCAACTGGCGGCGGTGGAAGTCTCATTTACCGCTGATTACCTCGACTATATGGCCGAATGGGCACGCCGTTATGAAGGTGAAATCGTACAGAGCGACCGCCCGGGTGAAAATATACTGGTATTTAAGCGTGCTCTTGGCGTAACGACCGGTATTTTGCCGTGGAACTTCCCGTTCTTCCTGATTGCCCGCAAACTGGCTCCGGCGCTGATTACCGGCAATACCATTGTGATTAAACCGAGCGAGTTTACGCCGAATAACGCTATCGCCTTTGCACAAATCGTCCATGATATCGGCCTGCCGAAAGGGGTCTTTAATCTGGTGCTGGGCCGCGGCGAAACCGTAGGCCAGGAGCTGGCAGGTAATCCGAAAGTGGCGATGGTCAGCATGACCGGCAGCGTGGTGGCCGGTGAGAAAATCATGGCGGCGGCGGCGAAAAACATCACCAAAGTGTGTCTGGAACTGGGCGGAAAAGCGCCAGCCATCGTGATGGATGATGCGGATCTTGAGCTGGCGGTAAAAGCGGTCGTCGATTCACGGGTGATCAATAGCGGGCAGGTGTGCAACTGCGTTGAGCGCGTCTATGTACAAAAAGGGATTTATGACCGTTTCGTTAACCGACTGGGCGAAGCGATGAAAGCAGTACAGTTTGGCGACCCGGTGTCACGTGACGATATCGCCATGGGGCCGTTGATTAACGCTGCCGCGCTGGCGCGCGTCGAGGAGAAAGTCGCTAAAGCGGTTGCTCAGGGCGCACGCGTTGTCCTTGGTGGTAAGGCGGTATCGGGCAAAGGCTATTTTTATCCACCGACGCTGCTGCTGGACGTGCGCCAGGAGATGGATATCGTTCATGAAGAGACCTTTGGCCCGGTACTGCCGGTGGTGGCGTTTGATACGCTTGAAGAGGCGCTGGCAATGGCCAACGACAGCGATTACGGGCTGACTTCATCAATCTATACCCGCGATCTGAACGTCGCCATGAAGGCGATTAAAGGGCTGAAGTTCGGCGAAACCTACATCAACCGCGAGAACTTCGAAGCGATGCAGGGCTTTCACGCCGGATGGCGTAAATCGGGTATCGGCGGTGCTGATGGACGTCATGGTCTGAATGAATACCTGCAAACCCAGGTGGTCTATTTGCAGGCTTGAGTTAGCAGAGGATGAACGCGTTTCCCGGAGGCGATGCTGCGCATCTGTCCGGGCTACCCAACCTTCCGACCGCACGAATTTGTAGCCCGGGCAAGGCGCTTTGCGCCGCCCCCGGGGAACGTTCAATGCTATGGGATACCCCGTGAGGCTGATCCCTGCCTGGTGGGCACAATAGAAGGCGGGAAACGAAGTGGGCCGCTATTTTGGCCCACATTATCAACGGTCAGGCACCCGCTGTTCCAGACTCAGCAAACGCGGCTAAGGCCTCGCCATCCATGCGATAGCGTACCCATTCGCTCTGGGGAAGCGCGCCAATGCTCAGATAAAAATCGATGGCTGGCTGGTTCCAGTCGAGAACGCTCCATTCCAGACGACCGCATCCTCTTTTCACCGCTAGCTGGGCGATGGTTCTCAGCAGCGCTTTTCCAGCGCCATTGCCGCGAAAATCGGGGGAGATATACAGGTCTTCCATATAGATACCATTGCGGCCAAGCCACGTTGAGTAGCTGGTAAAGAACACCGCGTAACCTGCAACCTGGTTATCAATTTCACATATCAATGCTTCCGTTTTGCTGTCGTTGGCGAAAAGCGATGATTTGATTTCATCTACCGTAGTGACGACCTGTTCCGGCGCTTTTTCATAGACTGCAAGCTCGTAAATCATGTCGTAAATTGCTTTTGCGTCTGCCGGAGTGGCCTGACGAATGGTCATACTCATTTGATTACCTGTTGTGCCATCGTGAATTGATACCGCCAAGCATAAACGTTAAGGTTAGAAGAATTAAGTGCAATGAACTCACTAAATGATGAATATTATGCATCCGGTGCTTCGCCGTCTTGATTTGAACCTCCTGCCGGTGTTTGACGCTATCTATCGATATCGCTCGGTTCGCCTGGCGGCGGAAGAGCTGGCGATGAGCACGTCGGCGTTAAGCCATGCGTTATCGAGATTGCGCACGGCGCTCAATGATCCGCTGTTCTATCGGGAAGGGCATCGTATGTGTCCCAGCGTGTACGCCACCCAGCTCGCCCCTTCGATTGCTTCGGCATTAAAGTTTTTAAACCAGGAACTCGCCCCGCAGCCGAGGTTTGTAGCCTCTGCCAGTACCGACTGCTTACAAATAGCCATTACGGATTTCACCGCCCTGTGCGTATTCCCGACGCTCATGCAAAATCTGCAGCATCAGGCGCCCGGTCTTCGTTTCGAGCTGCGTTACCTGGCGCATAGTCCGGCGCTGACGGAATTACTGGCCGGGGAGGTGGATCTTGCTTTGGGCTTTAGCGCCATGGATGAAGCAGAGCACCCTGAACTGGATGAGATTAGCTGGCTGAAGGATGATTATGTCGTTATCAGCAATATCAACCGGACCCGGCTCACGTTGGCTGACTATCTTGCAGCCCGACATCTGGTGGTGACACCGTGGAATGAAAGGCAGGGTGTTCTCGACGTTCAGCTTGAGAAAATGGGCTTTTCTCGGCATATCACCATCAAAACCCCATCGATGCTGAGTGCGCCGTTTATCATTGCAGAGAGTGAGCTGCTGATGGCAATACCGCGCTCTGCTGCTGCAAAAATGGCCGGGTCGGTGAAGCTAAAGGTATTTGAATTACCGTTTGCGGTTCCGCCTTTTGAGGTGAAAATCTATTCGCACAAGAGAAGCGGCCAGCGCGGGGCGAGCCAGTGGTTGAAAGAGACGTTGCGGGAATGGGCTGCGTCAGAATAAATCGTCAATAGCCCAGTTTGACGAGCCAGTGATATCTGCTTAACTCATGAGATAACGCACGGAAATCGTCTGCCAGCAGAATAAAACGTGCATTCATCGTATGTGCTCTCCGATTCATCCATGCAAGGTAAGAGAGGAAAATTGAAATTAGCCGGGCTTCATCCAGACGAGCAGCGTCGCCTGCAATCGCTGCGGGCATCCGGGTTGTTGAATAGTGGGAAAGAGGAGCGTTTCGATCGTCTCACCAGGCTTGCGCGTTCTCTCTATAATCTGCCCGTGGCGTCCATTAGTCTCGTGGGCGAGAATACCCTGCATGTAAAATCCTGTGCTGGACTTGAAGTGGATACGCTGCCTAGGGACATCACTTTTTGCGCGCACACTATCCTGCAGACCGACCCTTTAGTGGTGAATGATATGCAGCGGGACGTGCGTTTTCATGATAATCCCTTGGTTACACAAGCACCTTTTATCCGCTTTTATGCCGGTTATCCGGTTCAACTGCCGGATGGGGCTACGGTCGGCGCGTTTTGCCTGATGGATCATAAACCGCGCGCCTTTACCGTTCATGAGATGCAAATATTAAGCGATCTGGCTGCCATCGTTGAGGATGAATTCAAAGTGCTGGACGCCGCGACCGCTGATGAACTGACGGGGCTGTTTAACCGTCGGGGCTTTATCGCGTTAGCTGACTATGCGCTGCTGACGGCCCGGCGGCGAAGTGAACCGGTGAGTCTGGTGTTTATCGATCTTGATCGCTTTAAGCTTATTAACGATAACTGGGGCCACGAACAAGGTGATAAAGCCTTGAGGGCAATTGCCGATTTAATGAAAGCGGTGTTCAGGGAGTCGGATTTGATAGCCAGGCAGGGGGGCGATGAATTTATTGCCCTGTTGACGAATACCTCTCAGCAGGCCGCAGGCAGGACGATGGAGCAGCTCAGTAAGAATGTTGCCGATTATAATCAGCAGGCGGGCAACCCCTGGCAACTGGCATTCTCATGGGGCTGCGTTGAATATGATCCCCATACGCACCACAACCTCAACGAGGTCATCGCCGTGGCGGATCAGCGTATGTATCAGGTGAAGACGAGTCATCACGAAGCTCGGCGTTAATATTAAGGACAGTTATTAAGCACAAATATCTGCTCACCGTCCTCCAGGCCTGCATAAGAGAACCCAAGCTTGTTAAGTAAGTTTTTGGAGGGGATATTGTTTACTTCAACACCGGCTTTAATCGCTGAGCATCCTTGCGTTTTTATCCAGCAAATCATGGCAGCGGCGGCCTCGAAGGCATAACCCTGTCCAGCGTGCTGCGGACTAACGGTGTAACCGAGCCAAAATATCTCGTTTTCCTGTTTTAAATAAATGTCGCCGATTAAGGTATTAGTGGCTTTGCTGACCACGGCAAGCTGAATACCCTCGGAAAGGGAAGACGTTCCCAATAGCGCTTTTTCATAGACTTCTTTGGTTAGCCCCTTAAATCCCTGATACTTCATCCACTCAGCATCGTTGCGATAAGCCATAAAAGGTTGAACTTCATCTGCACGAAAAGGGCGTATAACACAGCGGGACGAATAAATTTCCAAAATAAATCCTGTCAATAATAGGCCATCGGGTGTCCCCTTTATAAGCAAGCCATAGCGTTATATCCAGAGAAAAATCCATAATTGGCGAGACAGTGGAGGGCGGTGTTTACTATTTGATTATGGAGTCTCCTGTTGAGAGAGTGCCGTCCCGGCGCCGTTTACCGGGCTGCTGGAACCTGTCCGGATTTATGTCAGCCGACGCCGCAGCGGCATTCACATCCTTAGTGGAAACCAAGCCGGATCAGTTCAACCGGTTCGAACTTACCCTCATTACCTTCAACTTCAACCGTCTTGTTACGACGCAATTGCGCCGGAGTTAACCCATTGGAATGAATGGCAATAATCTTACCCGTTCTCCCCGTCCCATTAATCATCACCTGGCTACCATTAGTAATAGGGTTGCGGTTACGATCGTAAGTGACCATGGTTTTGTCCTCTTAAAATTTTGGTATCAAATAATCCGCTTAACAATCCGGGCTACAAGCCGGTAACGGACGTACTACAAATACGCCTCTGTGCTCGTCTTTTTTTTGTTTTTGATCAACATCACACTTTTTAACTGCCTGGAAAGGGAAATTTTCCACAGATAAAGTGGTCAGGATGCGCAGATTGCCGTTGCTGCTAAACTTTTTTGCGGACACAACGGAGCGGAACGATGAAGAATAAAGATGAGCAAACTGGACTGGTTGGTCTTGCTATCGGCGCTGCGGTTATTGGCCTGGTCTCAGCGCAGAAACCCATTAACCGGGACAGTATTGTCGAAGAGCTGGTGAGGCTGGGTAGACAGAAGGGCGATGGCGTCGAGGACGAGATTTTCAAACAGGCGGCAATACTGGTGCGTAAGGGGATGTAATTCCACTGCGCTGATGAACACTCAATAAAACCCTGGCATCTAAAAAACCAGGGTTAAACAGGGAGAATACTCATCATCAGATACGCTATTACGATGCATATCAGCGTCATATACCAAACAAAACTCATTACTTTACCGGGCCTTATAGCGACAAGCCAATCACCGCGTTCACCACCGTCGAGGCCATAAAAACGCCGCCAACGATAAAACAGGTGCGGTTTTTTCGGGTGGCTCCCAGCGTCAACAGAACGACAGAAACGGCAAAAAAGGGGATAGCGATAATGCTGAATGTATTCATTTTTCCCTCTGTAATCACGCGTGATTTGCGTCAAGGCGACTTAATGACTGCACTGTGATTTGACGTAATTATTACTCTTCCACTAGCCACATATCGGCTTCTTCAAACATCTCCTGTACGGCACGGCTGATCTGCTCCTTTTCGTGCTTGCTGGCATCAGTGTTGATTGACGCTAAAGTCATCATCGGCTTAACGCGAACATCGGCATCAGGAAAAATTCGCTGAACTCGCTTCGTCAGCTCGGCATGAATGATCTCTTTTGCGCCAGCCAGTCCTTCAAAATTTCTCTTGTCATAAATCAGTTCTACGAACATGTCTAATCTCTTTTGGGGTAATGATATGTCGCATCTTACTGGTGTTATATACAGTGTCAACGCTAAGGTTAGAAGTGTATGACTTAAAACCAACCATTGATACCCCTTACATTTGGCTGAAATATATAATTAACAGCAAATGTTTTTTATAAGTACGTAAAAGTTAATGAATTTTTAATAAAAGGTAGTTATGTTGACGTCATTACAGTTTTCTTAAGGGTTTTCCATGCGTGATAAATACTCCGGCCTACAGATAGGCATCCACTGGCTGGTTTTCCTGCTGGTAATCTGCGCTTACGCGGCGATGGAGCTGCGGGGATTTTTCCCGCGCAGCGCCCGGCCAGTGATTAATATGATTCACGTCTCCTGCGGTATTTCTATCTTTGTCCTGATGGTGGCGCGTCTGTTAGTGCGCCTGAAATCTCCGGCACCGCCGATTGTACCTAAGCCGTCGCCGATGATGACCGGCTTCGCGCACCTTGGGCACCTGGTTATCTACCTGCTGTTTATCGCGCTGCCGGTGATTGGCATGGTGATGATGTACTACCGCGGCAATCCTTGGTTTGCTTTTGGTCTGACCATGCCCCATGCGGCGGAAAGCAATTTTGAGCTGGTGGACACGCTGAAAGGTTGGCATGAGCTGCTGGCCAATACCGGTTACTTTATTATTGGCCTGCATGCGCTGGCGGCACTGATGCACCATTATTTCTGGAAGGACAACACGCTGCTGCGGATGATGCCGCGCAAACGCTAAAAAATCCTCACACCCGCTTCGGCGGGTTTTATTTCTCACGGTCCTCAAGCTCGATTAAGCGCAAATTTTCGCCGCTATGCTACGGTTAAAACAGCGAGTTGATTTGCCTCTTTGAACGAATAAATATAGTATACCCCCCTATATAATATTGAGGGCGGAATCATGCCACATTCACCTGAAGATAAAAAACGCGCGCTCAGCCGGGTACGGCGCATCCGCGGCCAGGTTGAAGCGCTCGAACGGGCGCTGGAATCTGGCGAACCCTGCATGACCATTCTGCAACAGATTGCCTCTATTCGCGGCGCCGCAAACGGCCTGATGGGGGAGATGGTTGAGATTCACCTGCAAGATGAACTGGTTAGCGGCGAAACGACGCCGGACCAGCGCGCCGCCAGAATGGCGGAAGTCGGCCATCTGCTACGATCCTATTTAAAATAAAATCACCACGAGGAAGAGAGATATGAAATCACGTGCAGCCGTCGCGTTTGGTCCAGGCCAGCCGCTGAAGATCGTTGAAATTGACGTCGCGCCGCCGAAAAAAGGCGAAGTGCTGGTCAAAATCACCCATACCGGCGTATGCCATACTGATGCCTTCACCCTCTCTGGTGACGACCCGGAAGGCGTTTTCCCGGCGGTGCTGGGCCACGAAGGCGGCGGTATTGTGGTCGAAGTGGGGGAAGGCGTGACCAGCCTGCAACCGGGCGACCACGTTATTCCTTTGTATACCGCCGAATGTCGCGAGTGTAAGTTCTGTAAATCAGGTAAAACGAATCTTTGTCAGGCGGTTCGCGCCACCCAGGGTAAAGGCCTGATGCCAGACGGCACCACCCGTTTCTCTTACAACGGCGAGCCGATTTATCACTATATGGGCACCAGCACCTTCAGCGAATACACCGTGGTCGCCGAAATTTCTCTGGCGAAAGTTAACCCACAGGCGCCGCTGGACAAAGTGTGTTTGCTGGGCTGCGGCGTGACGACCGGCATTGGCGCGGTTCACAATACGGCGAAAGTGAAAGAGGGCGATACCGTGGCGGTCTTCGGTCTAGGCGGGATTGGCCTGGCGGTTATTCAGGGCGCGGTGCAGGCGAAAGCCGGGCGCATTCTGGCGGTTGATACCAACCCGGAAAAATTCAAACTGGCCGGTGAGATGGGCGCGACCGATTTCATCAACCCGAACGACTACGACAAGCCGGTGCAGGATGTGATTGTTGAACTGACCGACGGCGGCGTGGACTTCAGCTTTGAGTGTATCGGTAACGTGAACGTGATGCGCGCGGCGCTGGAGTGTTGCCATAAAGGCTGGGGCGAAAGCGTGATTATCGGCGTTGCTGGCGCAGGCCAGGAGATCAAAACCCGTCCGTTCCAGCTGGTCACCGGACGCGTCTGGCGCGGCTCGGCGTTCGGCGGCGTGAAAGGGCGCACCCAACTGCCGGGAATGGTTGAAGAAGCAATGGCGGGCAAAATCCGCCTCGACCCGTTTATTACCCACCGTATGCCGCTGGATCAGATCAACGAAGCTTTTGACCTGATGCATGAAGGTAAATCCATTCGTACCGTTATTCACTTCGGCGAAAATTGATTTTTTAGTAAATAATAACCCGGGCATGCCCGGGTTATCGCTAAAGCAGAGTTATTCCCGCCACATTTTGTCATAACCGTTTTGCCACCGTCGCTGCTCCCTACGCTCCCGCTCGCGCTGAATATCCGATTTCTGATCTTCCCAAAGCGTCACGCAGTCCGGGCTGCTGAAAACTTCGCAGGGCTGCTGGTTTTCGCTGAGCGGATTTACCGTTTTCTCTTCCCATACCTTCGGATCGCGCAGGTCCACTTCCGGGGCTTTTAGCGCTTGAGCCGATGTGGCTGCTATCGACATGATGGTGCCCGCAAGCAGGCGGCAGGTTGAACTTTTCATCCATTATCCTTGTTCAGTTGTTATTATTGATAACCATTCGCAATAATAACATAGCTGAATAAAGAAAGGGCCCCGTTCGGGGCCCTGATGGTTACTTCTGCTCCGGGAGAGCGTAGGCGATAATGTAATCGCCACGGTCCGGTGACTGGCGAGCGCCGCCTGCGTTAATGATGATGTACTGTTTGCCTGTTTTCGGCGATACGTAGGTCATCGGGCCGGACTGGCTACCAACCGGCAGACGGGACTTCCAGATCTCTTTACCGTTGGCGGTATCAAACGCGCGCAGGTAGAAATCCTGGGTGCCCGCGAAGAACAACAGACCGGATTGGGTGGACAGCGAAGCGCCCAGCGTTGGCATACCGATAGGGATGGGCATATGCATGCGGATCCCCAGCGGACCGGTGTCTTCAACGGTGCCGACCGGAACCTGCCACACCAGCTTGCCGCTCTTCAGATCCACCGCTGACATGGTGCCAAACGGCGGTTTCTGACACGGAATACCCAGCGGTGACAGGAAGCGTTCGCGCATTGCCCCAAACGGTGTGCCTTCCATCGGCACAATACCCATCTCGATACCGCTGGCGTCCTTCGCCACTTTGGCACGCGGTACCATATAGTTGGCGAGGCCAAGGCGCATGTCGTTGACGAACATCAGACCGTTATTCGGATCAACCGATACGCTGCCCCAGTTCATTCCGCCCAGCGAACCCGGATATTGCAGCGAACGGTCTTCGCCCGGCGGTGTGAAGACGCCCTGATGGCGCATCTCTTTAAACTGGATACGACACAGCAGCAGGTCGACAGGGGTTGCGCCCCACATATCGGACTCTTTCAGCGTCTCGTTGCCGATCATTGGCATGCCAACGGAGTAAGGCTGGGTCGGGGAGTAACGTTCACCTTTAATATCACCAGCGGGTACCGGGCGCTCTTCAACTTTTGCTACCGGTTCACCGGTGGCGCGGTTGAGCATAAAAATCATGCCCTGTTTACTGGTTTGCACCAGCACCGGAGTTGTGCCGCCTTTACCGTCAGGCAGATCGTACAGCAGCGGCTGAGAAGGCAGGTCGAAGTCCCACAGATCGTGGTGGGTCGTCTGATAATGCCAACGCATCTGGCCGGTAGTCGCATCAACGGCCACGATAGAAGAGCTGTATTTATCGTCCAGCGCGGTACGTTCGCCGCCAAAGAAGTCAGGGGTGGCATTACCGGTAGGCAGATAAATCAGATTCAGCTTTGCGTCATAGGACATGGCTGACCAGACGTTCGGCGTGCCGCGAGTGTAGGTTTGGCCTGCCGGTGGTTCACCGGTCAGATTCGGGTTACCGGGATCCCATGCCCACGCCAGTTTACCGGTGTGAACATCATAAGCGCGGACCACTCCCGGAGGCTCGCCGGTGGAGAAGTTATCCGCCACGCGACCGCCAACCACGACCACATTACCCGCAACCAGCGGTGTGGAGGTTTGTTGATAGTAACCCGGTTTGATTTCGCCCATGCCAACGCTGAGATCAACGATACCGTGGTCGCCGAAGGCGTCACACAGTTTGCCGTTATCGGCATCAATGGCGATCAGGCGAGCATCGGTGGTTGGCAGGAACAGGCGGCGGGAGCAGGCCGCAGGCTGTACATCAGCGGTTGGTGTGGCCTGAACCAGGCTGTCCTCGTAATAGCCTAAACCGCGGCAGCGCTGCCAGTTCGGGGCGGTGGCTTTGGAATCATAGCGCCATTTCTCTTTGCCGCTATCGACATCCAGTGCCAGTACTTTGCTGTAGGGCGTACAAACATAAAGGGTATCGCCAATCTGCAGCGGGGTGTTCTGGTCTTCTGCACCGGAGCCGTTACTCTGCGGAATATCACCGGTATGGGCGACCCATGCGATCTGCAGCTGGTCAACGTTCTGTTTGTTAATCTGGTCGAGGGCGGCGAAACGATCGCCGTGGGTGGTATTACCCCAGTGCTCCCAGTTTTTTTGCTCTTCGCCGGCAGCGACCGGTTTAACCGGTACTTCTTCGCTGGCGCTGACCAACGGCTGGGATTTGAACATCCAGCCGAAACTGACCAGCAGCACGACAGCAAGCACGGCAGCCAGGCCAAACGCTGTTCCTTTTTTCGCTGACGAACCGGAAAGGTACGGCCAGACAAGCGCCGAAAGGAAGGCCAGCACGCCGAGGGCAAACAGGCGCGAGAACAGCGGCCAGTAGGTCCAGCCCGCGTCGCTAATCGCCCAGACGATTGATGCAATAAACGCAATCGCGTACAGCACGATGCCGCCGCGACGGCTGCGGAAAATGAGCACCGAGGCGATGATCATCACCAGACCCATAATCGCAAAATAGTAGGTGCCGCCGACGGAAGCGAGCTTTGCACCAAGAATACCGATAGCCAGGCCAATGATAAGCATCAGCCCGGCGAGAAGCCACTGCAGGATTCTGGGGAACCCTCGCGGCGCGTTGTCAGTTGCCATTTTTTCTCCTTAACCACCCCTGTGCAGGTGTGAACCAGATGAATCAAGTTTTCAAGTGAACTCTTTTGAATGAAGTGATAGTGGCCTTCATAAAAGCGGTTTTTTTTCTGTTATTGATTTCAAGTGAACCATTTGGTGAAATCCTGGATATGATAGATCTGTTAAAGAAATTAACGCAATTGTTAATGAATGATTTCGCACTAATTGATTATTGTGGCGAATAAGACAAGTAACCTGAAGGAAGAACAGGCGAGAAATATCTCCCCAGCACAAGACAAAACTGCCGGGGAAATCATCATCAGACGGGCATGGATTTACGAATGGCGCTGAGCAAGGTTTGCGTGCCTGCGGTGAGGGTCGCATCAACGCGGGTCAGAATACCGATGGGTTCGCCCGCGCCCTGAGTAGGTACCGGCAGCGCGGCCAGCAGTCCGCGACGAAGATCGTCTTTAACCGCACCGGATGGTACAAACCACACATAGTCATAATCAACGGTTAACTGACGCGACAGCGATGCCGAGAGCGTTTCGATACAGCCCGGCGGGATTTTGCACCCCTGACTTTGGAGTAAGGTTTCGGCGTTCTGCCGCGGCAGCGTGCCTTTCGGCGAGACCACGACCGGCCACTCCATGACCCGGCTAAGCGTGACGGTTTCCTGCAGCAGCGGATGCCCCGGACGAACTACCAGCTTCAGGGATTCGAGGAACAACAGCTCATAGTTTAAACCGCTCATCAGCTCCGGGTCGGACATTCGTCCGATACCAATATCGATTTCTCCTGATTTCAGTCCCGCCAGCAGCATGGTGTTATTCATGGTAGCGACCTGTAGGGTGATGTCCTTCTGCTGCTGATGAAACTGGCCAATCACCGAAGGCAGGATCCCCAGCGCGGCGGTAGGGAGTGCCCCGATGCGCACAATGTCGTTGCTGAGGCCTTCTTTACGGTTTAGCGCCTGGCCGGCGGTATTCAGCGCGTCGAGCACTTTAACCGCATGGGTGAGAAATTGTTCGCCGACCAGCGTGAGCTGTGCGCCCAGACGCCCGCGTTCAAACAGCCGCGTGCCGGTGAGCTGCTCAAGCTCGTTGAGGGTTTTGGATAACGCAGGTTGGCTAAGGTTTAAGGTTTCAGCCGCACGCCCAAGGGTTCCTTGTTGAGCGACGGCCACGAAGGTATGTAGATGGCGCAAGCGAATGCGCTGACTGAAAAGACCATTTTTTTGCATAATCAATGTTAAAAACAGAGGTGCGCCGGTGACAAGTTAGGTTGATTAAATTTGTTAACCTCATAGCAAAATATTATTAACATTTTATATTATTATTTTACAAGTTGATTTTCTTGAGATTGTCAAAATGAGACGCCCCCGGCAAACAGGGGCGGAAAAGAGAAGAGAAAACTCAGATATCGAAGAAGACGGTTTCGTTCTCGCCCTGCAAATGAATATCGAAGCGATATACGATTTCAGTGCCGCGGACTTCACGTTGAGCGATCAGGGTTTGTCGGCGCACTTCCCATTCAATCAGATTGAGAACCGGGTCAGCCTGGTTGGCATCCTGTTCATCAGAGAAGTACATCCGCGTGTTAAGGCCAATATTAATCCCGCGCGCCACCACCCATAAGTTGACGTGCGGTGCCATTACGCGACCATCGCGACCCACGACGGCGCCGGGTTTAATCGTTTCAAAGCGCCAGATACCGCTAGTGAAGTCCGAGCAGGTTCGCCCCCAGCCGCGAAACTCCGCATCCAGTTTCTTGCTCTGCTGTCGGTCGTCAGGATGGTTGTAGCGCCCGGCAGCGTTGGCCTGCCAGATTTCCAGCAGTACGTCGCGCACGGGGGTTCCTGAGCCGTCAATGACTCGACCCTCGATAGTAATACGTTCGCCCTCGGTGGCTGGCGTTGTCAGCGTGGGGCCAAAGTTCTTCTCAAAGATATGAAAACCGGCGGCCTCCGGCGCCAGCCCAATATGCACATAAGGGCCTGCGGTTTGTGATGCGGTTTCAGGTAAGAAATCTTTCATCGGGCGGCTCCCTGAGTACGGTTTTCAAATAGCGTTGCGCGATGGCCCCGCAGCACAAGGTCAAAACGGTAGGCCAGAGAGTCCAGCGGCACGGCGGCGTGGGTATCCAGCTCGGCGATTAACGTCCGAATAGCGTCGTCATTATTGATAGTTTTGACGATAGGGCACTGTTTAATCAGCGGGTCGCCTTCAAAATACATTTGAGTGATTAAGCGCTGCGCCCAGGCTTCGCCGGAAAGAGAAAAGTGAATATGCGCCGGACGCCAGTCGCTTACCTGGTTACGCCACGGATAGGGGCCGGGCTTAATGGTGCGGAAGCAGTAATAGCCGTTTTCGTCGGTCAATACCCGGCCACAGCCGCCAAAATTAGGGTCGATGGGGGCCAGATATTGATCTTTCTTATGACGATAGCGACCGCCCGCGTTAGCCTGCCACACTTCGACCAGCGTGTTTTTCATTGGACGACCAAACCCATCGCGGACATAACCATGCACGATAATACGCTCGCCAATGGGCAGGCCGTCTTTGGCATAATTCAGGATCAGGTCGTTATCCAGCGCGCCCAGATCATCGCTGCTGAAGACCGGTCCGGTGATTTCTGAAAGAGAATTTTGCAATGAGATGAGCGCATTGCGCGGCGAGCGCAGAACGCTGGTTTTGTAGCCCGGCGCGTAAGCGGGAGGGTGGCTACTGTAGTCGCGATGCAGGACTTCGCGCGGTGACCATTTATCGTTCATCGGGTACTCCGTTTTATCGGTAGAGGGGCATATATACACCTCATCCTTCACGCTGCCTCTTTGTTGGCTGCTCTCATTCACCCCAGTCACGTACTACTTGTACGTGACTGGGGCTTCATTCACTTGCCGCCTCGATGCATCTTGAATGATTGTGTGTATGGTTGTAATGTTGCCACAAACACTGTGTGTAAATATTTTGTTAATTTAAAGTGAAATTAAAAGGTGTTTAACATAACCATTGGTTATGAAGCGTTCAGGAGGGAGAGGGCGCTCAGCTATCGGCATCACAGTTTGTAAATTCTTCCCGCCGCCTTCAGGCAGCTTTCCTACACTCCAGGGAGTATTCACTGGAGGTAAGACATCATGGCGAACACCATCACGGCTGATGAGATTCGGGAGCGCTTTTCGCAGGCGATGTCGGCGATGTACCAGCAGGAAGTTCCGCAGTACGGAACGTTACTGGAACTGGTGGCCGACGTTAATCTGGCAGTACTGGAAAATAACCCGAAGCTGCATGAACAACTGGCCAATGCTGATGAACTGGCGCGGCTTAACGTTGAACGCCACGGCGCGATCCGCGTCGGAACGGCGGAAGAACTGGCGACTTTACGCCGCATGTTTGCCATTATGGGAATGTATCCCGTTAGCTATTACGATCTGTCGCAGGCCGGGGTCCCGGTTCACTCGACCGCGTTTCGGCCCATTGACGACGCGGCGCTGGCGCGCAATCCGTTTCGGGTTTTTACTTCGCTGCTGCGCCTGGAGCTTATTGCTAACGTTGAGCTGCGCAATCGGGCGGCGAAAATTCTCGCCCGCCGCGATATTTTCACTCCTCGCTGTCGTGAACTGATTGCGCTTCATGAACAGAAGGGGGAGTTCACCTCCGCTGAAGCGCGTGAGTTTGTGGAGCAGGCGCTGGAAACCTTTCGCTGGCATCGCCATGCCACTGTCGATGAAGAAACCTATCATGCGCTGCACGAAGAGCATCGGCTGATTGCCGATGTGGTCTGTTTTCCCGGCTGCCACATTAATCACCTGACTCCGCGTACGCTGGATATCGATCGGGTGCAGGCGCTGATGCCGGAGTGCGGTATCGCTCCCAAAGCGTTGATTGAAGGGCCGCCGCGTCGCGATGTGCCGATTTTACTGCGCCAGACCAGTTTTAAAGCGCTTGAAGAGCCGGTGATGTTTGCCGGAGAACATAAAGGTACGCACACCGCTCGCTTTGGCGAAATTGAGCAGCGCGGTATGGCGCTGACGCCAAAAGGGCGCGCCCTTTACGATCGATTACTTAGCGAGGCCGGGGTAGGCAAAGATAACCTTAATCACCAGCGCCATCTGCAGGAGGTCTTTAGTCAATTCCCCGACAGCGAATTCTTGCTGCGCCAGCAGGGTCTGGCGTACTTTCGCTTCCGCCTGACTCCCGCGGGAGAAGCGCACCGCCAGGCGTTTCGTCCGGGCGATGACCCGCAGCCGCTAATTGAACGCGGCTGGGTTATTGCGCAACCCATTATTTATGAAGACTTTTTGCCGGTCAGCGCCGCCGGGATTTTTCAGTCGAATCTGGGCAATGAGATTCAGTCACGCAGCCATGGTAATGCTAGCCGTGAAGCCTTTGAAGAAGCGCTGGGGTGCCAGGTTTACGATGAGTTTATCCTCTATCAACAGGCGGAAGAGCGCAGTAAACGACGTTGCGGTCTGCTGTAAAATCAGTACTCTGCTGGCATAAGTTGTTAAAGGAAGCAGGCCATGCAGAACCCGTCTACTCCGCTGGTAAAAACCCGGCAGGGAACCCTCTCCGGCACCGCCGAAGAGAATATTCACATTTGGCGCGGAATTCCCTATGCCGCGCCGCCCGTCGGCTGCCTGCGCTGGCGTGCGCCGCAGCCTGCCGCCCGCTGGCAGGGTGTTCGTCGGGCAGATACCTTCTCGGCATCAAGCTGGCAGGATATTGAGTATTGCCGCGAACTTGGCGGTGGCGATCCCGGTCGCTTTTCAGAGGATTGCCTTTATCTCAACGTCTGGTCACCCGCCGCGCGCGTACAGCCGCTGCCGGTGATGGTCTGGCTGCACGGAGGCGGTTACACCATCGGCGCGGGAAGTTTACCGCCCTACGACGGTAAAGCGCTAGCTTCCCGCGACGTGGTGGTGGTGACGGTAAACTACCGGCTGGGGCATCTGGGATTCTTTGCTCATCCAGCACTGGAAGGGGAAGACGGCGAGCGCATTTATAATTTTGCGCTACTTGACCAGATTGCCGCTCTGCAATGGGTCCAGGAGAACATTCATGCTTTCGGCGGTGATGCGGCTAATGTGACGCTGTTTGGTGAGTCTGCCGGGGCGCGAAGCGTGCTGTCGCTGATGGTTTCGCCAAAATCCAGAGGACTATTCCATAAGGCGATTATCCAGAGCGGTTATACCTTGCCAGATCTGCCACGGGAAAAGGCGCTGGCTAAAGGGCAACTGATCGCTGAGCATTTCTCATTGCCGCAGGCCAGCGCTGAACAACTGCGGGCTATTCCGGCGGAGGCATTCTGGTCGCTAACCGCACCGCTAACGATTGGCCCGGCCCCTGTGGCTGGTGATGCCGTGCTGCCACAGCCGATGCTGGAGACCTTTTTTAGCGGGCGTCAGCACCCATTACCGGTCATGATTGGCTCTAACAGCGATGAGGCCAGCGTAATGGCGGTATTTGGCGTCGATATTGCCGGGCAGATTCAGAAACTTCGCCGCGAACGTCGATTTGGTCTTGGGTTAATTAAGCTGCTCTATCCCGGCGTGAAGGGCGATGAAGCGCTGGGGCGAGAAGTGTGTCGCGATATGGCCTTCACAACTCTGGGCTATGTCGTGATGCAGGCGCAGCAGCGGGTAGGGCAACCGTGCTGGCGCTACTGGTTTGACTATGTTGCCGAGGCTGAACATGAAACGTATCCGCATGGCGCGTGGCACGGTAATGAAGTGGCGTATGTTTTTGACAACCTGGACCTTGCCGAGCCGGTACGAAATTATGCCAACGACCGCGACAGGTCATTTGCCGCCCACGTTGCCGACTATTGGGCTAACTTCGCCCGTCTGGCCGGTAACGACTGCCATGAACTCTCCGGACCAGTACGCTGGCCCGCCTGCGCGCGCGGGCGGGACCGTTTGCTACGAATCGGCTTGCACAAGCAGGCTGGTTTTAAAGTGGAAAACCGTTTTATGCGCGCGCGTCTGGCGTTGTTTCGCCGGGTGATGAAGCATCATGTGACGCTGGATTAACCCCTTCCAGCACGTAGCTTTGCGGGAGATTAACCGGTCGCCAGGCGCTCTTTTCCATTCTCCGCTGAACGGAAATGTGGACTAACGCGCCTTCTGGGATCAACCGGGGTTCTCCGGCTGGAAGATACCAACCCAACCAGGACCGACGCCCGGGCCACTCTCTGGCTTTGACCCTTTTCGGTAGCCATTCGGCTAGCGTCCAGGCGGGCGTAAGGGAGCGATGCATCTCTGCGGTCTCATCCGGTATGCAATAGCGATATTGACTGCCCTGACGCGGCTTGCCAAACACCATTTGGTTGATGTTGGCCTGATTCACCTGCAGGCCGCGCGTCCGCGCTTCCTCTATCATCCAGGCAAGCGGGAATTTTGACAGCCCGCTCTCCGCTTCCGGGTATCCGCCGCCAATATCGGCATGCACGCCGGCAAACCATACTTGTTTAATATCCTGGGCAATATCGCTCTCAGGTTTAAACGCTTTGACTCTGAAAGGCTGCGGCTCGAACCAGCGATGCAGGCGGAACATTCGACGCCGTTCATCAATGGCCATGGCCTGACGGAAGCATTTCACGATCGGATTTTTCTGGGTATAGCGCAGTTTTTCAACGTCCAGTAGCAGACCGAGTTTTTTCGGGATCAGCACTGAAGAGACGGTGTCCCACACGCCGATAAACTCGATTTGAATCATTCGCGTTCCCGCGACTCGCGAGAAGTGCCACGCATCGGCTAGCGCAGAAGAGGGCCGCTTTTCATCACCGCGAGGGACATCGCCTGAACTGGCGCGTTTATAGGCGGCTAAAGCATAGGCGGCGAGATTAAGCTGATCTTTGTTCAGGAGGCCAATCATATTCACCAGCGCCGCCAGTACGCGAACGGTGTAAGCTCCGCGGCTAAAGCCGAAGAGCCAGACTTTGTCGCCGCGGGCGTAGTTTTCACAAAGAAAGCGATAAGCGTTAAGAATGTCGTCATCCAGGCCGAAACCGGTGGCGAGCTCAAACCAGCCGCGAACTTTTTGTCGCGCCTGTTGCCAGGCATTATGCTGACCGATGGTGCCGATACCGGGGTTATAATAGACGCACTGCGTGGTGTTTTTACTGATGACGCGATACAGCTTTAGCACGTTTGAGAGTTCGGCCTTCACTTCATTACCGGTACCATCACAACAAATCACAATGTTTTTGCTCATTATTTTCTTCCTGAAAAAAGCAGAATCTATATCCATAGTTTTTACGATGATTTTATCAGTATGCCACGGTGCGTTCTGTAAATGGGACAATGCGTCACACTTTCGACGGCTAATCCTCAGCCAGTGATTACACTATGATCAGCCTTGTTAACCATACCTCCGCAGAATCTGGATTCTGACGGAAAACTTGCTGTTGAAATGAGGAAGAAACCATGGCCAAACCGTATGTTCGTCTGGACAAAAATGATGCTGCCGTGCTGCTGGTGGATCATCAGACCGGATTGCTCTCTCTTGTGCGCGATATCGATCCTGATAAATTCAAGAACAACGTCCTTGCCCTTGGCGACCTGGCGAAGTATTTCGGTCTGCCGACCATCTTAACCACCAGCTTCGAAAACGGCCCGAACGGTCCGTTGGTGCCGGAGCTGAAAGAGCAGTTCCCCGACGCGCCCTATATCGCACGTCCGGGCAATATTAATGCCTGGGATAACGAGGATTTTGTTAAGGCCGTTAAAGCAACGGGCAAGAAGCAGTTGATTATTGCTGGCGTGGTGACGGAGGTTTGTGTGGCATTCCCGGCGTTATCGGCGATTGAAGAGGGTTTTGATGTCTTTGTGGTAACTGACGCATCCGGTACTTTCAACCCGATTACCCGCGATGCCGCCTGGGACCGTATGTCGCAGGCAGGGGTGCAGTTGATGTCGTGGTTTGGCGTGGCTTGCGAGCTGCACCGCGACTGGCGTAACGATATTGAAGGTCTGGGAACGCTGTTCTCTAACCATATTCCGGATTATCGTAACCTGATGACCAGCTTTAACCTTTTAAATCAGAAATAATTATCTTTGCGGCCAGCATCAGTCTGGCCGCTTGCGATCTTATTACCGCTAATATCCGACGTTCTGGAGGCCGCTAATTCGGTCTGGTCCGGTGGACATATTTTTTTCATGCATTTCTGCCGTCAACAATTGGATTATCAATCGTTTTTGTCTAGAGTGAGCGACATTCACGACGCATGAGTTTGTTACGTCGCGTCTCAATTCACATATGAAGAAGGATGCTTTCTCAGGCATGAACCGCAGACGTTTTCTCAAATCATCCATGGCTGTTGCCGCCGTATGCGGAACGTCAGGAGTCGCCTCTCTATTCTCTAAAGCCGCATTCGCCGAGGATTCGGGAATTGCCGACGGACAGACGCGTCGCTTCGACTATACCGTGCTGCAATCGATGGCCCACGATCTTGCTCGTCAGCCGTGGGGCGGAGCGCCTCGCGACCTGCCGCCGACGCTGGCGAACCTGACCCCTCAGGCCTACAACAGCATTCAGTATGATGCAGCGCATTCTCTGTGGAGCAATATTGAAGAGCGCAAGCTGGATATCCAGTTCTTCCATGTGGGAATGGGGTTCCGCCGTCGCGTGCGGATGTTCTCGCTGGATTCACAAACTCAGCAGGCGCGGGAAATTCACTTCCGCCCCGAACTGTTTAAATACAATGATGCCGGCGTCGATACTAAACAACTGGAAGGCCAGAGCGATCTCGGTTTTGCCGGGTTTCGCGTATTTAAGGCCCCGGAGCTGGCGCGTCGCGATATTGTGGCCTTCCTCGGCGCGAGCTATTTCCGTGCGGTAGACAGCACTTATCAATATGGGCTCTCCGCGCGCGGCCTGGCTATCGACACCTTCACCGATACACCGGAAGAGTTTCCGGACTTCACCTCTTTCTGGTTTGAGACCGTCAAGCCAGGGGCGACGGTCTTTACCGTGTATGCACTGCTCGACAGCCCAAGCGTCACTGGTGCTTATAAGTTTGTCGTTAATTGTCAGGAAACACAGGTGATTATGGATGTGGAAAACCACATCTATGCGCGTAAAGACATCAAACAGCTGGGCATTGCGCCGATGACCAGCATGTTCAGCTGCGGTAATAACGAACGCCGGATGTGCGATACGATTCATCCGCAGATCCACGACTCTGACCGATTGTCGATGTGGCTGGGTAACGGCGAGTGGATTTGTCGTCCCCTGAACAATCCGCAAAAGCTGCAGTTCAATGCTTACCAGGATAAAAACCCGCGCGGTTTTGGTCTGTTGCAGTTGGATCGCGATTTCTCCCACTATCAGGACATCATGGGCTGGTACAACAAGCGCCCAAGCCTGTGGGTCGAGCCGCGTAACCAGTGGGGCAAGGGCGCCGTTAGCCTGATGGAGATCCCGACTACCGGCGAAACGCTGGACAACATCGTCTGCTTCTGGCAGCCAGCGAAACCGGTAAAAGCCGGGGACGAGTTGGACTTCCGCTATCGTCTCTACTGGAGTGCGCAGCCGCCGGTTCGCTCTCCGCTGGCGCGCGTCATGGCAACGCGTACCGGTATGGGCGGCTTCCCGGAAGGTTGGGCACCTGGCGAGCACTATCCGGATAAATGGACCCGCCGTTTTGCTATCGATTTTGTTGGGGGCGACCTCAAAGCCGCTGCGCCAAAAGGTATCGAGCCGGTGATTACTCTCTCGAGCGGCGAAGCGAAGCAAATTGAGATCCTCTACGTCGAACCGTTTGATGGCTATCGCATCCAGTTTGACTGGTATCCGACCTCTGACTCGACTGACCCGGTTGAGATGCGCATGTTCCTGCGCTGCCAGGGGGACGCGATCAGCGAGACCTGGCTGTATCAGTATTTCCCGCCAGCGCCGGATAAACGCAACTATGTTGATGACCGGGTGATGAAGTAATTGCTCGTTATTCCGCCCGCTGGGGTGACTCAGCGGGCGTTTTTCTTTTTTTATTGGAGTAGGCCATGACTGCTGAAACCTTATCTGAGCCAGAAAAAATCCCCGTTACGGAAGTGCTCTCCCTGCGCGCGGTGGATGAGCGTCACGTAACGGAGCTGCATCAACTGGTGATAAAGAACCAGCACTGGCTTCAGCAATCGTTGAGCTGGCCTGCTGACGTCCGTCACGAAGATGAAACCCGCCGCCATGTGCAGGGTAACGTGATGCTGCATCAGCGCGGCTATGCCAAAATGTTTTTGCTCTTTCTGCACGAAGAGATCATCGGCGTGCTGTCGTTTAACCAGATTGAGCCAATCAATAAGACCGCATACATCGGATACTGGATTGATGAAAGCCATCAGGGGCAGGGGCTGCTTTCTCAGGCGCTGCAGGCGTTTATGGACTATTTTGCCCGTAATGGTACGGTGCGGCGCTTTGTTATCAAATGCCGTGTGGCGAATCACAAAAGCAATCAGGTGGCGCTGCGCAACGGTTTTAGCCTTGAAGGCTGTCTGAAGCAAGCCGAGTATCTCAACGGTTCGTATGATGATCAGAATATCTACGGGCGCATTATTGATTCTGGCGCTGAGTAATCCCCGGGCTACAACACCAGCAGATCATGGGGACCCGTAACCCGGGCAAGGCGCTGTGCGCCGCCCCCGGGAGCATGGCTTACAGAAAACCGACGATGGGCGTGCGGATAATATGCTCGTCGCCGTTAATGACTCTTGCGCCTCTGATATGAATGATATCGCCAGCGCTCGCCTCAATTCGCGCTGCATCGCTGATAGTCACCTGATGCTCAATCACCACATCGCCACGAATAACCGCGTTGCCTTCAATCAGCACGTTATCATCCAGCAGAATTGGCCCGCCGAACAGGTGAGCGCTTCCGCCGACCATAACCCGATGCTTTAGCAGGCAATTTCCTTCGACCACCGCGTGCTCCGCCACCTGTGAGCTGTAGCGCAGGGTTGGGATAGCGTCTTCCTCACGACCGGCGATAATCCGCGCATTACCGTATACTCTGGCGTTGTCGCAAATCCAGACGTCGTTTTCTTCATTACCTTCAAGTCGTGCGTTTTCGAAGATTTCCGCCCGGTGCTCGACAAACGCGTGTTCAACAAAAGCGTTTCCGTAAACCTGCGCCTGATGAACAATCCGCGACGCGCTGACCGTCGCCTGCTGGTAGATACGCAGAATTTTATCGTTATCAGCGGTCAACCCCTGAGCGGCAACGATCAGGCAATGAGGAAGGATCCGCGCGTTGTCTGCAAGGTGACAATAGCCGCGAATCTGTGATTGCCTGACAGTGACGTTGTCACTTATTATCGCATGATAACTGACGTGAGTATTGTCCAGACGGACGTTGTCGCTGATATTTACGTTATGGCTGATAATGCACTCGCCGGTCAATCGGGCATTGCCTTCAATCTTCGCACCGGCGAAAACGGCGCTATTGGCATCATAAATCCAGCACTCGCCGCTGTGGCTCAGCGCGGCTTCATCGTCCAGCCAGCCGCCTTCGTCCCCGGTTTTCACGTCGGCAAAATCACGCAAGGCGACAATTTGCCGCAGATTTACGCTATGTTTGATCCCGTCTGCTTCATAGTGAAACTGGCGAACCTTCTCGCTGAGGCAATATTTGCGCATCGGTCTTTCTCATTACTTATGGTTAACATAAACATAGCAAAAAACTCCGTAGCGCGTTTTTGAAGGTTCTTTTAAAATGCAACTTAAAATAAATTGAATTATTAAACAAAATGAATAAAAACCAGAACGGAAAGCAGGTGCTGAACCTACCGGCGGGTTATTTTGGTATGGTGCTGGGTATCATTGGGATGGGTTTTGCCTGGCGCTATGCCAGTACGATATGGCCGGTGAGTCGGGCAATCGGCGATGGACTGGTTATTCTGGCGACCACCATTTGGGCGCTACTGGCGCTAGCGTTTATCTCCCGCTCAATTCGTTTCCCGCATAGTGTGCTGCAGGAGATGCGCCATCCGGTTGCCAGCAGTTTTGTTAGCCTGTTTCCGGCGACCACCATGCTGGTCGCTATCGGCTTTATCCCCTGGCTGCGCCCGCTGTCGCTGGTTTTATTCAGTATTGGTGTTGTGCTGCAACTGAGCTATGCGGCCTGGCAGAGCGCCGGGCTATGGCGCGGAAAACATCCTGGCGATGCGACTACGCCGGGCCTCTATCTGCCAACGGTGGCGAACAACTTCATTAGCGCGATGGCCTGCGGTGCGCTGGGTTTTAACGATGCCGGGCTGGTGTTTCTTGGCGCCGGAATCTTCTCCTGGCTCAGCCTTGAACCGGTGATACTGCAACGCCTGCGCAGCGATGGCGAGCTGCCGACGGCCATGCGCACCTCGCTGGGTATTCAACTGGCTCCGGCGCTGGTGGCGTGCAGCGCCTGGCTGAGCGTTAACGGCGGGGAGGCGGATACGTTCTCCAGGCTGCTATTTGGTTACGGCCTGCTCCAGCTACTGTTTATGCTGCGCCTGATGCCGTGGTATCTGCGTCAGCCGTTTAACGCGTCGTTCTGGAGCTTCTCGTTCGGTATTTCCGCGCTGGCGACGACCGGGCTGCATCTTGGCCACACTCATCCTGACGGCTTTTTCCACACACTGGCGATCCCATTATTTATTTTTACCAATCTGATCATCGGAATACTGCTGATACGAACCTTTCTGCTGCTGATGCGCGGCAAGCTGCTGATTCGCGTCGAACGCGACACGTTATTAAAAAATAAGGATTAATCATGACTCTTCGTGACGAAAATTACTTCACTGACAAATACGGTATGACCCGCACCCACTCTGAAGTGGTGCACGCCGCAACGCTGATTGCACCGGGCAAGGCGCTGGACCTGGGCTGTGGTAATGGGCGTAACAGCCTGTACCTCGCAGCCAATGGTTTTGATGTTACGGCGTGGGATAAAAACCCGGCAAGCGTCAGTAACCTTGAAAGCATTCGTCAGGCGGAAGGGCTGGAGAATCTGCAGACGGCGATTAAGGACCTTAATGCCCTGAGCTTTGACGGTGAGTATGATTTTATTCTCTCTACCGTGGTGATGATGTTTCTTGAAGCGAAGACGATCCCGGGTCTTATCGCCAATATGCAGCGCTGCACCCGGCCTGGTGGCTACAACCTGGTTGTTGCCGCGATGGATACGGAAGATTTTCCGTGCACAGTGGGCTTCCCGTTCGCCTTTAAACCCGAAGAACTACGCAACTATTACGCAGGCTGGGAGTTCCTCAAGTACAACGAAGACGTCGGTGAGCTGCACCGCACCGACGCTAACGGGAATCGCATTAAGCTACGTTTTGCCACGATGCTGGCGCGCAAACCCGCTTAACGGGCAGCCAACAGGCAGAGCTGTAACGCGGTCTGATAAGAAGCCTCAAAGGCGTGCAGCGGCAAAAATTCGAATTTCGAATGGAAGTTGTGCGCGCCGGTAAAGAAGTTTGGTGTTAAAACGCCTTTTGCCGACAGGGCCGCGCCGTCGGTACCGCCGCGCATCGGCGTCGGTTTTGGCGTAATCCCTAAGCTTTCCATTGCTTCAAACATCAGGTCGATGGCGCGACGGTCTTCGCCAACCGCATTGCTGATGTTGCTATAGGTATCGCTGACGTGGAATTCGACCTTGCCGGTGGGATACTGCGCGGCGATTTTCTGAGCCACTTCGCCCATCTGCTGTTTACGGTGATTGAAACCAGCAAGATCAAAGTCGCGAATGCTGGCCTGCAGCAGAGTACTGTTCTGATCTCCCTGAATCCCGTTAAACCAAACGTAGCCTTCGCGTCCGGCAGTATGCTCAGGGGTTTGTAGGCGATCAAAATGGCTCATGTAGTCGGTGGCCATCAGCAGCGGGTTTACCAGCACGCCTTTTGAGGACATCGGGTGGGCGGTTACGCCGGTAAAGCGGATTTCTGCGGCGGCGGCGTTGAAGTTCTCATAAACGATTTCACCCAGCTCACAGCAGTCGATAGTCCAGGCAAAATCGACGGCAAAGCGCGAGAGGTCGAGCGCTTTCGCACCGCGCAGACCCACTTCCTCATCTGGCACAAACGCGACAACGATATCGCCGTGGCGATGTTCCGCCGTCAGGTTTTCCAGCACCGTCATCACCACCGTAACGGCGGCCTTGTTATCGGCGCCGAGTACGCTGGTACCGTCGCTAAAAATAATCTCTTCATTAGGATATGCGAGGATTTCCGGATGCTCCGCGACGCGCAGCCAGATATCTTTGTCTTTGTTCAGGCAGAGATCTTCACCAGTAAAACGCAGGATTTGCGGATGAATATCCGGCGATAAGCCAACGTCAACAGTATCGATGTGGGTAATAAAGCCAACCCGCGGCGCGCCGGGCACGTTGCCTTTTTTTACTGCTGTGACGGTGGCGTGCTCATCAATCACGATCTCATCCAACCCTAGCTGTCTTAGCTCATCGGCAAGCGCCTGCGCCATCGCGTGTTGCCCCGCAGTGGTCGGCAGCGTGGTTGCTCGCGGGTCGCTTTGGCTGGTTATCGCCAGGTAGCGAAAGAAGCGTTGGGTTAATTGACTGGCCAGAGATGATGACATAGTGATTCCTTCTTTATTCGTGTTTTCAGGTGTTTGCAATCATGCTTTAGTGTTATGTATGAAAGGGAAAACAACAAGCTATTCATTAGCTGACAAATTAAAAAGGAAAGCATATGCAACGCAGATTCACGACGCTTGCCCTGGCGTTAGCGGCCCTGACCGCCAGCTCGACTATCAGTGCAAAAACGCTGGTCTACTGTTCTGAAGGATCGCCGGAAAACTTTAACCCTCAACTCTATACCTCGGGGACCAGCGTCGATGCCAGCGCTGTACCCATCTATAACCGTCTGGTCGATTTTAAAGCCGGTACCACGGAATTGTTGCCGAGCCTGGCCGAAAGCTGGGAGGTTAGCGATGATGGTAAAGTTTATACTTTCCATTTACGCAAAGGTGTTAAATTCCAGAGTAATAAATATTTTAAACCGACCCGCGATTTTAATGCCGACGATGTGATTTTCTCATTTATGCGGCAAAAAGATCCCAAGCATCCTTATCATAATATCTCCAGTGGTAATTATTCTAATTTTGAAAGTTTAGAGTTTGGTCAATTAATTACCGGAATAGATAAGCCTGATGAATATACTGTTCGTTTTACTTTAGCCCATCCTGAAGCGCCATTTGTTGCCGATCTTGCCTGGTATTTCGCCTCTATTCTGTCGGCGGAATATGCGGATGCGATGTTAAAAGCCGGTACGCCAGAACGTGTTGATATGGACCCGATTGGTACCGGTCCTTTTAAACTCGCGCAATATCAAAAGGATTCACGCATTCTTTTCACTGCTTTCCCGGAATACTGGCAGGGGAAAGCTAATATTGACCGCCTGATTTTCAGCATCACCCCTGACGCCTCGGTGCGTTACGCTAAGCTGGAGAAAAACGAATGCCAGGTGATGCCGTTCCCCAATCCGGCAGATCTGCCGAGAATGAAAGAGAACAAAGACATCAACCTGATGAGCAAAGCGGGCCTTAACACCGGTTTCCTGGCGTTTAATACGCAAAAAGCGCCGCTGGATAATGTTAAAGTACGCCAGGCGCTGGCGATGGCGATTAATAAACCGGCGATTATTGAGGCGGTGTTCCACGGAACCGGAACGGCGGCAAAAAACCTGCTGCCGCCCGGCGTATGGAGCGCGGATAGTAATCTGAAGGATTATGACTACGACCCGCAAAAGGCCAAAGCCCTGCTGGACGAGTCGGGCGTGGCGGGGCCGATTACCATCGACCTGTGGGCGATGCCGGTTCAACGCCCTTATAACCCGAACGCCAAACGTATGGCTGAGATGATCCAGGCCGACTGGGCGAAAATCGGCGTGCAAACCAAAATCACGACCTATGAGTGGGGTGAATATTTAAAACGCGTGAAGGATGGCGAGCATCAGGCGGCGCTGATGGGCTGGACGACGGCAACCGGCGACCCGGATAACTTCTTTGGCCCGTTATTTACCTGTCAGTCGGCTAACGGCGGGTCCAACTCGGCAAAGTGGTGCTATCAGCCGTTTGATAAAATTATTGCTGAAGCAAAATCGATAACCGATCGCCAAAAACGTGAAGCCTTATATATTGAGGCGCAACAGATGATGCACGACCAGATGCCTGCGGTCATGATTGCCCATTCGACTATTTTTGAACCAGTACGTAAAAACGTCTCTGGCTACGAAATCGATTCCTTTGGCAAGCATATTTTTTACCAGGTTGATATAAAATAATAAGGTATGAGAGCCCGCTGGCAACGGCGGGTTTATTTTCTTCAGGTACTTGACGAGCCACCACTTTTGCAACAAAACTTACCCCTGTATTTTGTTATAACTCTTGCCGATAGATTGCATTCACAGGGATTAACCTATATGCGTACTCAGTTATTTTTCAAGGTTGCCGCGCTTGCGGGCCTGCTGGCCTTGGCTGGCTGCTCATCAAAAATTGCTCAACCGGAACAATATTCCGGATTTTTAAAAGATTACTCCAGCTTAAAAGAAACCACCTCTGCTTCCGGCAAACCGGAACTACGCTGGATTTCACCGGATTACAATCCGAGTAATTATGATAACGTTGTTTATAACCCGATCACCTACTACCCGGTTCCAAAGCCGTCTACTCAGGTTGGCGAGAAGGCGCTGAGCGATATCCTGACTTACACCAATAAAGAGATGAAGCAGGCTATTTCTGAACGTAAACCGTTGGCGACAACTGCTGGTAAGCGCAGCCTGATCTTCCGCGGCGCCATCACCGGCGTGGACTCCAGCAAAGAAGGCCTGCAGTTCTACGAAGTGATTCCGGTAGCGATGGTTATCGCGGGCACTCAGGCAGCAACGGGTCACCGTACCATGGATACCAATCTGTACTTTGAAGCCGAACTGATCGATGCGGCGACCCAAAAACCGGTGATGAAAGTTGTGCGCAAAGGCGAGGGGAAAACGTTATCCAACGAAAGTACGCCGCTGACCGTCGACACGCTGAAGCAGGTCATTGATGATATGGCGATTGATGCGGTGAAGTTCGACCCAAGTAATCGCTAAGTCAGTTTTATCAGTTAAGAAGGGCGCTATGAGTTGATAGCGCCTTTTTTATTGGTAGTCAGACATACGCATCGGGTTCAGGTTTTGTAGGTCAGGTAAGGCGTTAGCCGCCACCTGACATAAACTGACCCGATAAAACCTAAGCCAGCTTACGCCGTAAAAACCACTGCTCAGGACGTGCAAACATCACCAGATTCCCGACCAGAATCAGCGCCAGCCCGGCTACGGCATTGCTATGCCAGACATATCCCTCATAAAACGTCGAGATTGTCAGCGCGACCAGCGGAAACAACAGCGTACTGTATGCCGCTTTGCTCGCGCCAATTCTGCCGACCAGAGTGAAATAGGCACCGAAAGCAATCACCGAGCCAAACAGGGCCAGATACAGCAGCGCTCCCATATAGCTTAGCGTCCACTGCGGCATAAAATTATCACCACGTACCAGAGCGATCGCGCCCATCACCAGCGTGCCGTAAAGCATGGCCCAGCTGTTGGTCGTTAACGTCTCCAGACCTCGGCGCTGGTGGCGGATGCTGAGCATATTACCCAGAGAAAAACCGTAAGTCCCCAATGCGCTGAGTGCGATGCCCAGCAGGAGTGACGCATTCAGACCGTTAGCCCATAAATCATCCCAGAAGAGCGTCACAATGCCCGCCAGACCAAGCGCGGCGGCCAACCAGAAACGTCCCGGTGGCTGCTGGCGGAAAAAGAGAAAGCTGTTAATCGCGTTGAACAACACCGCCATGGAGAAAATCACTGATTCAAGCCCGGTATTGATATATGCGGCGGCGGTGTAGAAGCACCAGAAATTAAAACAGAAGACGCAGCAGCCTTGCAGCAGGCAGAAAAAATGGTCGCGAGCGGCCAGTGGACGCAGGCGGCGGGTGATCAGCAGAATGGTCAGCATCGTGACGCTGGCTACGGCAAAACGCCAAAAAATGGACACCGGCGCGGCGACCGGTCCTTGCTGCAAAAAAATAGCAATCCAGGTCGTGCCCCAGATAACGACGACCAGGGCGTAGAGTAATGCGTTCAAAATGTCTCTCCTGTGAGTGTTGTACCGATCATTCTGACGCCTGTGCCCACGCCGCGCTGTCATCAACTTGTTACCGACTTGCAAATTCTTGCGCTTATTTTTAATTGCCGGTGAGTGAAGGCTGGTATCTGCCCGTGACTCTTCATAGACTGGATGCCTGTGAAATCGGAAATGTGAAGGCTATGGCTTACGGGACTTTCGAAACATTGCGTCAAAAAAATGCCGTGCTGCGGGAGACGGTGAAGCTCAACTCCGGTATTCAGCTGGCTGCCTGGTATAACAATCTTGATACCATCACCGTTCAAAGCGACCACCATACGCTGAGCCTGTATATTGCCGATGGTTACGAAAGCTACCAAAAAACGCCTCATGGTTGGAAAAATGGCGGCGGACCGGATCGTTTTTGCCTGATGCCGAAAGGAGATGAGAGCACCTGGGATATTCGCGGCGACCTTTCATTCGTGCATCTTTACTGCACGGACGAACATTTGCGCCGGGTCGGTGAGCAAATTTGGGATCGCAGCCCGGCCTCGTTTACCTTGCAGGAAAAAACCTTCTCCAGCGATGACAAAATTACCGCCGTCTATCGCCAGTTTCTCCTGAATAACGACTGGCAGCAGCAGGCTAATCAGCTCATGCTGAGTTCGGCCAGCACGCTGCTTCTCACGCACTTGATCCAGAATTACTCTAACGTTCAGTGGCGTTTACCCACCGTGACAGGCGGGCTTGCGCCACACGTCTTACGCAATCTGCTGGAATGGATTGAGGAGAATCTGGATCAGCCGTTAACCCTCGCTGATTTGGCTCTGGAAGCGGCACTGAGCGAATATCACTTCGCGCGAATGTTTCGCCAATCGATGAAGATGGCGCCGCATCAGTACGTGATGCAGCGCCGTATGATCAAAGCGCAGGAGTTGATTTACCATAGCCAACTGCCGTTAACCGACATTGCAATGGCCTGCGGTTTTAGTTCCGCCAGCCATTTTAGCAACCGGGTCAAAAGCGCGACCGGTCTGACGCCATCGCAGCTACGCGCGGCGCAGCGTTGATTGCAGCATATAGCTGATGCCGCCCAGAACCAGTCCCCAAAAAGCCGACCCGATACCCGCCAGCGCCACGCCGCTGGCGGTGACCAGAAACGTCACCACTGCCGCATCTCGCTCATTCTCATGGCACAACGCCTGACACAAACTACCGCCGATGGTGCCGAGCAGCGCCAGTCCCGCGAGCATCTGGATCCAGGCTATCGGCAGCGCCGACATCAGGGAGGTAATGGAGCCGCCAAATATTCCAGCCAACAGATAGAAAACGCCCGCCGCCGCCGCTGCGAGCCAGCGCTTTTGCGGGTCCGGATGGGCTTCCGGGCTTTGGCAAATAGCAGCGGTAATGGCGGCGATACAGATAGAGTAGACGCCAAACGGGGAAAGCAGCAGCGCAAGGCCGCCGGTAGCGACAACCAGCGATGAAGCAGGCACCTGGTAACCTGAAGCCTGTAGGGTGGCGAAACCGGGGGCGTTTTGCGAAGCCATGGTGACAAGAAAGAAGGGAACTCCCACGCTGAGCAGCAGCGCAGGCGAAAATTCCGGAGCGGTCCAGTAAGGGGTGACAAAACTAAAACTGATTTGTGACGTTGTCACGTTACCGTTTAACCCGGCAACGACACCTCCCGCCAGCAGAGCGGCTACCACGGCAAACCGTGGAAACCAGGTTTTGCACAGCAACCACGCGGCCAGCATGCTGCCACATAACAGCAGATTCCCTTGCAGACTGGCGAAAGCCTGCATGCCAAAGCGCAGCAAAATCCCGGCCAGCATTGCTGCCGCCAGCGAATGGGGAATGATTTTCATCAACCGGGCAAACAGGCCGGTGACGCCGCACAGTACGATTAAGGCGTTGGCAAAAATAAAAACGCCAACTGCCTGCGCCAGCGTAACCCCTTGTAGACCGCTAACTAACAGCGCTGCGCCGGGCGTTGACCAGGCGGTAAGAATCGGGACCTTCCGCCACAAGGTTAGCGCCAGGGTACTGACGCCCATTCCCAAGCCTAATGCGGTCATCCAGCCCGCGATTTGTGTGGCATTCGCGCCCGCCACGGCGGCTGCCTGCCAGATGATAGCGGCGGAGCTGGCATAGCCAACCAGCACGGCGACAAAACCGGCAAGTAGGGTTGGGAAAGGAAGAGTAAAAGAGCGCATGGGACTACCTTGTGCGTTATAACGGTCGATGTAATTTAACATCGTATGCTATAGCGCACAACTGGCTTGCCTGGCGCTCCCGGATGGTCATAAAAATGTGATCGTCATCGCCTCCCGATTGCGATAGCAGATTACTCTATGTTGCTAGCAGCTAATTTCATCCGTACTGCAATTTTCTGCGTTATGTTTCCGGTAACACAGAGGAGCGTTAAATGGATAAGATTTGGTACGGTGCGGCTTATTATCGTGAATATTTACCGATGGAACGTTTGCAGAAAGATATTGCCTTAATGAAAGAGGCGGGTATTAACTATGTCCGTATTGCAGAAAGTACATGGAGTACATTTGAGCCCCAGGAAGGAGATTTTAACTTTAACTCAGTATTCACGGTACTCGACGCGATGCATGCTAATAATATCGCGGTTATTATTGGCACTCCGACTTATGCGATCCCCGCATGGCTGGCAAAAAAACACCCTGAAGTTATGGCAACGACCAGTCAGGGGAAAAATATATATGGTCACCGACAAAAAATGGATATTACGCATCCGGCATTTTTGTGGTATGCCGAACGTATCATTCGCCAACTATTAAAGGCGACGGCCAATCATCCTGCGGTAATAGGCTTTCAAATTGATAATGAAACAAAATACTATGATACCTGTTCTGATAATGTGCAGATGGAGTTTATAAAATATCTTAAGAAACGCTTCAATAATAACCTCGATGCGATGAATGCCGCTTTTGGTCTGGATTACTGGAGTAACCGTATTGATGCCTGGGAAGATTTTCCGCCAATTACTGGGACGATTAACGCCAGTCTGGGCTGCGCGTTTAAAACATTTCAGCGTTCGCTGGTGACGCGATTTTTAGGTTGGCAGGCCGCCTTGGTTAAGGAATATAAAACCGACGCGCAGTTTATTACGCATAACTTCGATTTTGACTGGCGCAACTGGTCATATGGTATACGCGCTGAAGTTGATCATTTTAAAACATCGTCAGTGTTGGATGTGACCGGGGTTGATGTTTATCATCCCGGCCAGTTTAAATTAACCGGCGCAGAGATTGCATTTGCCGGTGATGTTGCGCGGACAACAAAAGACGATCGCTATATGGTACTGGAGACTCAGGCCCAGGCCTTTAAGGACTGGACGCCGTTTCCTGGCCAGTTACGCTTACAGGCATGGAGCCATATTGCCAGCGGGGCGAATCTGATTGGGTACTGGCACTGGCACTCGCTGCATAACGCTTATGAAACCTACTGGAAAGGGATACTGAGCCACGACCTGCAACCCAATCCTGTTTATCAGGAGGTGTGTCAGACGGGTCATGAGTTACGTACTTATGCCCCTGAAGTAATGTGCTATTCCCGGAAAAGCCGTATCGCCCTGGTGGTGAGCAATGAGTGTCTGACCGCGATTGACTGGCATCCGTGGCGTGGGCATCAGTTCAGTCGTGACCCGCTTCATCAATATAATGATATTTTCCGCCTCTATTATGACGTGTTGTACAGAATGAATATTGAAGTGGATATTTTGGCCGTAGACGATCCGCGAATTTTCCGCTACGAAATGCTGATTTTCCCTTTGCTTTACACCGTCAGTGATGAACGCCTCAAGGAAATCAATGAATATGTTGAAAAGGGCGGTCATGCCATATTTTCCTTCAAATCTGGATTTGCCGATGAAAACATGAAGGTTCGAACCTGCGCACAACCGGGTATCATCTCTTCTACGGTCGGGGCCAGCTATCAACTATTCGTTGAGCCGGAGCGCGTAGCGCTGGAGTCGGATTATTTAGAACTGACGGAGCTTGATACCACAGTTAATGACTGGATGGAGTTGCTGGTTCCGGAAACCAATGCAACCGTGCTGGCTCGATATCAGCATCCTTATTGGGGGGAATATGCGGCAGTGACTTTTCATCGATGTCAACAGGGTAGCGCAACCTATATTGGTTGCCATTTATCCTCACAGGTTTTAGGTGAAATATATCGTTATGTGCTAACTGAGAATACACTTGTCGAATCTTTCGCAATGCAAAATGTTTTTCCGATCGTTCTTCGCCGTGGATTTGATGATCGTGAAAATGAACTGATATATATCTTCAATTACAGTTGCGAACCACAGGTCTTTAAATTTGATTATCCACAGGGGCGTCTGATTTTTTCTAACAAGACCATTTATGCCGGCGATGAGGTCTGTCTGCAGGATTGGGATGTGCAAATAATTACACTGGAGAAACTACAATGAGTTCGGTACTGATAGCAGATGCAAATTCAGAAAGCGATCAGCCGGGATTTCGGGAGCGTCTGGCATTTGGTCTCGGAGATTACGGCACTAATCTTACCTATACGATGATGGTGACGTTTCTCGCCTGGTTTTACACTGATATTGTGGGTATTTCTGCAGCACTGATCGGCTCGCTTATGTTTTTTGCCCGTGTGGTTGATGGCGTTATCTGCGTATTTGTCGGTATTCGAATCGATAAAACGGATACCCGACTGGGGAAAGCCCGGCCTTGGGTTCTGTGGACCGCGGTGCCTTTTGGTTTATCCGCATTTTTAATGTCGACGGTACCCGGTATCGGTAATAACGGTAAAATTATCTACGTCTGCGTGACCTACTTATTAGCCAATATTTTCTTTACTGCTAATAATATTGCCTACGGTTCATTGCTCGCGTTGATTACCCGTGATACATGGCAGCGCGGAGTGCTCAGCGTATTCCGTAAAGGCTTGTCCACCTGTGGCTCGTTAACCGTTGGGGTATTTACCTTACCGATGGTGGCTGCCTTTGGTAACAGCCATACCGCCTGGGTCATTGTATTTGCCATTTTTGGTTTCTTTACCGCGTTGTGCCTTCTGCTTACTGGTGCCTGGACGCGCGAGCGCATTAAACCGGTTAATAAGGAAAACCGCAACAACATACGGGCACGTGAGGTGATACGTTCGATTATCGGCAACCGTTACTGGCTTATGATTTTCTTTTATCTGCTGATTACGTTTACCAGCCTGACGGCGTTATCGACGGTAAGCGTCTATTACTCACGTTATATTCTGCAAGATATCTCGTTAATGTCATGGATCAGTTTGGCGCAATACACGCCGGGATTGATTACGCTGCTGGTTATTCCCTGGCTCATTAGGCGTTTGGGGAAACGTAATCTGGCCCTGCTGGGCCTGACGGTGTGCAGCGTTGCTTATTTACTGCCGCTTTTAGACAGAACTAACTCCTTGTATATCATTCTGGCGACAGCGGTGCGTAGCGTAGGGTTTTGCGGGATTGGCGCGACCATGTTCGCCTTTCTCGCGGACACCATCGATTACGGAGAATGGAAAACAGGCCTGCGCATTGAGGGGATCTTATTTAGCGCCGGTACGTTAGGCCAGACTCTGGGAATGGGACTGGGGAGCGCCAGCGTCGGTTGGATGCTCGGCGCTGCGGGCTTCGTGAGCGGTGGTAATGCGGTTCAGTCTCCGCAGGTTATCACAATGATTGAGTTCCTGTTTATCGTGTTTCCCTTCGCCCTGGCGCTGATCAATATGGTGATTATGTATTTTTACCGGCTGGATAAGCTCTACGAGAAGGTCTCAGACGATCTTTCGCATGGGAAATTTGCGCAATAATCGTTATGGCGCAATCTGCGGGTTGCGCCATTTCTTAATCCAGGCACAATGGGCGAAATGAGTCAGACAGCAATGTGGTTACCGACGATGAATACGAATTCAGTGGATGATGATTTAGTTATCTACTCACCGCTGATGCGCAGTTTTACTTTTAATGCCTGGCTGGTTGCTGGCTATACTCCGATTATTCAGGGAAATAAGCTGGATAAGTTCATCGTTCGTGAACAGGGAATGAAAGGGTATGTCATAAATATTACTCTTCGTGGCGAAGGGATAATTCATCGCAACAATGATACTTTTATTTGCCATCCCAACGACGTGTTGCTATTTCCACCCGGCTGCCCTCATCATTACGGGCGTCAGGCGAAAAGCGATTGCTGGGAACATCTGTGGATCTATTTTATGCCGCGCCCATACTGGATTGATTGGCTTAAATGGGACCATTTATGGCACCAGGTGGGCATCACGCAAAGTCGTGATGAGGATTTTCTCCATCGGCTAAAGGATGATTTCAAAGAGGTCATTCGCCTCTATTCATCTGTCGATCGGTTGGATTCAATTTTAGCCATGAATTGCCTGGAAAAAATTTTATTAAACTGCTTTAAGCTGCAGCCTGGCAGCAACCGCGCTTCGGTTGACCCGCGTATTAATGCAATCTGCCAGTATGTCGATGAAAATCTGGCGGAAAAAATAACCATTAATACCCTGGCGGCAAGAGCGTTTCTTTCTCCATCCCGGCTGGCGCATCTGTTTCGTCAGGAGACCGGAATGACCATTTTTGCCTGGAGGGAAAAACAGCGCATGAATCGTGCGTCTCTGCTGCTACAACACGCTCAGTTGACGATTGCGCAAATTGCACAGCTGGTCGGGTATGATGATGCGCTCTATTTTTCACGCTTATTTCACCAGCAGTTTGGCGTCGGGCCGCGCGAATATCGCAAACGCTTTTCACAGCTAAACGCCCTGTAGAATCAGGTGAATGTGCGTATAATTCCCTCAGATATTATTGGGAGGTTGAATGAATATTGCGCAACACCTGTCGGCAACGTTAAAAACGCTGCGCCAGCAGCGCGGCTGGAGCCTGTCGCGACTGGCGGAAGAAACCGGCGTTTCGAAGGCGATGCTGGGCCAGATTGAACGTAATGAATCCAGCCCAACGGTGGCGACGTTATGGAAAATTGCCACCGGGCTTAATGTGCCGTTTTCCGCCTTTATCGTTGCCGATGAGGCTGCTGAACCGGCAGCCTTTGATCCGCAGCAGCAGGCGATGGTGGTAACGCCGATATTCCCCTGGGACCCGGTGCTACGTTTCGATCACTTCTCCATCACCCTGGCCCCCGGCGCGCTGAGTGAGTCAACGCCCCATGAACAAGGGGTTATCGAACATGTGGTGGTGATTAGCGGCGTGCTGGATCTTTGCCTGCAGGGCGAGTGGCGCTCTCTTCAGCCTGGAGAAGGGCGACGTTTCGCTGGTGATTTAGCTCACGCTTATCGCAACAGCGGCGTGCAGACCGCTCATTTCCATTCGCTGATCCATTACCCGAAAGAAAAATAAAAAAGCCGCGAGAAAACTCACGGCCAGGCAAATGACTGAGACAGCAAATCACAACGTGACGAGGAAAATCCGGAATACGTGACAACTGTATCCTCCGGTGCTTTTTCTGGGAAATACCTTTTCCTTCAATGCTTTGCTGAAAAACGAAAATTCCCCCTGCGGCGGCGGCGGAAAATGTTTTAGTCTGCGCGTAGTTCTGACTACAATAGCCGCCATTTCGACCCCCCTATAATGGATAACGACGAGCGTATGCGCCTGCAAAACCATCATCTTGAACTACTGAGTCCTGCCCGCGATGCCGGGATCGCCCGTGAAGCGATTTTACACGGTGCCGACGCGGTCTATATTGGCGGGCCGGGCTTCGGCGCACGCCACAATGCCAGCAACAGCCTGAGCGATATCGCCAGCCTGGTGCCGTTTGCCCATCGCTATGGTGCAAAAGTGTTTGTGACCCTGAATACCATTCTTCATGATGATGAGCTGGAACCAGCGCAGCGTTTGATTACCGACCTGTATGAAACCGGCGTGGACGCGCTGATAGTCCAGGACATGGGGGTGATGGAGCTGGATATCCCGCCGATCGAGCTACACGCCAGTACCCAATGCGATATCCGCAGCGTCGAGAAAGCAAAATTTCTCTCTGATGTTGGTTTCAGCCAAATCGTACTTGCTCGCGAGCTGAACCTTCAGCAGATCAAAACGATTTACGATAACACCGATGCGACCATTGAATTCTTTATTCACGGCGCGCTGTGCGTGGCTTATTCCGGCCAGTGCAATATCTCCCATGCTCAGACCGGCCGCAGTGCTAACCGAGGCGACTGCTCGCAGGCCTGCCGCCTGCCTTATACCCTGAAAGACGATCAGGGCCGCGTCGTGGCCTATGAAAAGCATCTGTTGTCGATGAAAGATAACGACCAGACCGCCAACCTGGCCGCGCTGATTGATGCCGGGGTGCGCTCCTTCAAGATTGAAGGTCGTTACAAAGATATGAGCTACGTGAAGAACATCACCGCGCATTATCGCCAGATGCTCGACGCAATTATCGAAGATCGCGGCGATCTGGCCCGCTCATCGTTGGGCCGCACGGAGCACTTCTTTGTTCCGTCAACGGATAAAACCTTCCATCGCGGTAGCACCGACTACTTTGTCAATGCGCGCAAAGGCGATATTGGCGCCTTTGACTCGCCGAAGTTTATTGGTCTGCCGGTGGGCGAGGTTCTTAAAGTCGGTAAAGATTTTCTTGATGTTGATGTGACTGAAGCGCTGACCAACGGCGACGGTCTTAACGTGATGATCAAACGTGAAATCGTCGGCTTTCGCGCCAATACGGTAGAAAAAACCGGCGAAAATCGTTATCGCGTGTGGCCGAATGAAATGCCTGCCGATTTATATAAAGTGCGTCCGCACCAGCCGCTGAACCGTAACCTCGATCACAACTGGCAGCAGGCGTTGCTGAAAACCTCCAGCGAGCGTCGAATTGCGGTTGATATCGAACTGAGCGGATGGCAGGAACAATTGGTCTTAACCATGACCAGCGAAGAGGGCGTGAGCGTGACTCATACCCTTGACGGCGAATTTGCGGAAGCGACCCAGGCGGAGAAAGCGCTGGCGAACCTGCGCGACGGCGTAGCGAAGCTGGGGCAGACGATTTACTATTCGCGCACTGTGCAGATTAACCTGCCCGGCGCGCTGTTCGTGCCGAACAGCCTGTTGAACCAGCTGCGTCGTGAAACGGCTGAAATGCTGGATGACGCGCGCCTGAAAGCCGTGGTGCGCGGCAGCCGCAAGCCGGTTTCCGTCCCGCCGCCGGTCTATCCGGAAACACATCTATCGTTTCTGGCGAACGTCTACAACCACAAAGCCCGCGAGTTTTATCAGCGTTACGGCGTACAGCTGATCGATGCCGCCTATGAAGCGCACGAAGAGAAGGGCGACGTGCCGGTGATGATCACCAAGCATTGTCTGCGCTTTGCCTTTAACCTGTGTCCAAAACAGGCAAAAGGATCAATTAAGAGCTGGAAGGCGACGCCGATGCAGCTGATTCACGGCGATGAAGTACTGACCCTGAAGTTTGATTGCCGTCCGTGCGAAATGCACGTGGTTGGTAAGATAAAAAATCATATCCTGAAAATGCCGCTGCCGGGCAGTATCGTTGCGTCCGTCAGCCCGGACGATCTGCTGAAAACCCTACCAAAACGCAAGGGCGCCTGATAACGGTAAAGCCTTTGTCAGTAGAGCGTGACGGATGGTGAAAAAAAGCCCGATAGGGTTGCTATCGGGCAGGAAAACTTATTGGTTTTTCGGCGGTAACGGCTTGCCGTCCTGATTACCGTTTTTATGCTCACCCTTTGGCGGCTGCTTGCCGTCATTGTGGTTGCCTTTCGGCTGGTGTTTACCGTCTTTTGGCGGCTGTTTACCATCCTGACGATCGCCCTTCGGTGGCTGTTTACCGTCATGCTGTTCGCCTTTTGGCGGTTGCTGGCCGTTGTGCTGCGGCGCTTTGCTATCGTGGCCGTGGTTACTCTGCTGAGCAGACGCTTTTTCCGGCGGCGGCGGTGGGTTATCTGCGGCAAAAGCGAACGATGACAGCCCAAGCGACATCACAGCAGACAGTAAAAGAACCTTTTTCATAACAACATCCTTTATTTTTATATGCTCAAATATTTCAACAGAGAAAAGTGAAGACAAAATGGAGATGCCGTGTATCAGATTATTATCTCCGCACGGCTAAACTTTCAGTCCGGCGGCCGTCATCAGTAGCCTGAACCCCATGCTCACCGCTGCCAGCGCCAGCACGCTGCCTCCCCACAGGGCGACCATCCATAACGTCCGTTTAAGCCATAATCGTTGCATCAATGATACCCCTCACCATGTTGAACTTTGCCGCGAAAAACGTAGTAGCTCCAGAAGGTGTAGCCGAGGATCACGGGGAGTATCAGCAGCGCGCCAACCAGCATAAAGCCCTGGCTTTGCGGCGGCGCGGCGGCCTGCCAGAGGGTGATACCCGGTGGAATAATATGCGGCCAGATACTGATCCCCAGACCGCTAAAACCAAGGAATATCAGCCCCAGCGTCAGGACAAAAGGCAACAGGTGACTCGTGCTGTTGCCCAGTGTTCGCCACAGCCAACTGCTTATCGCCGCGACCAGCAACGGCACCGGCAGTAAGAAGAAAAGGTTGGGCAAGCTAAACCAACGTTCGGCAATAGCTGACTTTGCCAGCGGGGTCCAGATGCTGATGGCGACAATCACTATCAGTAGCGCCAGTAGCAAGCCGCGCGCGGTTACGCGCATATTTCTGTGCAGCGCATTATCGCTTTTCATCACCAGCCAACTGGCACCCAGTAGCGCATAGGCAATACACAGACCCAGGCCACAAAACAGGGTAAACGGCGTGAGCCAGTCAAACATTCCGCCACTGAAGCTGCGGCCGCTGACCGCGAAGCCGTTGATCACCGCGCCAACCACCATGCCCTGCGTGAAGGTTGCCAGAATTGAACCTCCCATAAAGGCTCTGTCCCAGAACGGACGGTGTGATGGCGTAGCGTTAAAGCGGAATTCAAAGGCAACGCCGCGAAAAATAAGGCCAATCAGCATCAGGGTGAGCGGGATTGCCAGCGCATCAATAATCACCGCGTAGGCCAGCGGAAACGCGCCAAACAGGCCCGCGCCGCCGAGCACCAGCCAGGTTTCATTGCCGTCCCAGACCGGTGCGACGCTGTTCACCATCACATCGCGGTCTGCAGCATCTCGTGTGGTACTGAATAAAATGCCAATCCCCAGGTCGAAGCCATCCATCACGATATACATCAAGGTGGCGAAGACGATAATGACAAACCAGATAACCGATAAATCGATACCCATTAGTGGGACTCCTTCTGCTGTAAACCTTCTGCCGCGGCGGAAAGCGGTCGCGCTGGCGTACCGGATGCGGGCGGCTGCGCTTCCTGAGGCCCTTTACGAATCAGGCGCAGCATATAGCTATAGCCGACGCCAAATACCGAGCTGTAAACCACAATAAAGGTCAGCAGGCTGATGGACATATGCAGGTCGCCGTGAGCGGAAACGGCATCGGCGGTGCGCTGTACCCCGTAAACTACCCACGGCTGGCGGCCTACCTCGGTGGTGACCCAGCCTGCGAGGATGGCGATAAGCCCGGACGGCCCCATCCACAGCGCAAAGCGCAGAAACGGCCTGGAGTGATACAGGCGACCGCGATAGCGCAGCCACAGTGCCAGCGCGCCGAGCAGGATCATCAGCATGCCTAGCCCGGCCATCAGGCGGAATGACCAGAAGACGATGGTGGAGTTAGGCCTGTCTTCCGGGGCGAACTCCTTGAGCGCGGGCACCTGTTTGTCCAGACTGTGAGTGAGGATCAGGCTGCCGAGAGCCGGAATTTCCAGACCGTAGCGAGTGCGCTCCTGCTGCATATCCGGCCAGCCGAAGAGCAATAGCGGGGTGGGTTCTCCAGGAGTATTCTCCCAGTGTCCCTCAATAGCGGCAATTTTCGCGGGCTGGTGCTTGAGCGTATTCAGTCCGTGCATATCCCCAATCATTGCCTGAATGGGGGCGACAATTAGCGTCATCCACAGCGCCATAGAGAACATCGCGCGAACGGCGGGGGTATTGTTGCCGCGCAGCAGGTGCCATGCCGCCGATGCGCCGACGAATAGCGCGCTGCTGAGAAAGGCCGCCACCGACATATGCAGCAGGCGGTAAGGGAACGACGGATTAAAAATCACGGCGAACCAGTCCACCGGCACCACCTGCCCATTGACGATTTCAAACCCCTGCGGCGTTTGCATCCAGCTATTGGAGGCCAGGATCCAGAAAGTGGAGATAATCGTCCCCAGCGCCACCATGCAGGTGGCGAAGAAGTGCAGGCCGGGCCCGACGCGGTTCCAGCCGAACAGCATCACGCCGAGGAATCCGGCCTCAAGGAAGAAGGCGGTCAGCACTTCATAGGTCAGCAGCGGGCCGGTTATGCTCCCGGCGAACTCGGAGAACCCGCTCCAGTTGGTGCCGAACTGGTAGGCCATCACCAGGCCGGAGACCACGCCCATCCCGAAGTTAACGGCGAAGATTTTCGACCAGAAGTGGTAAAGCGAGCGCCAGGTTGGATTTCTGGTTTTTAACCATAACCCCTCCAGTACCGCCAGGTAGCTGGCTAATCCAATGGTGATGGCGGGGAAGATAATATGAAATGACACGGTGAAGGCGAACTGGATCCGCGCCAGGTGGAATGCATCAAGACCGAACATGCAGAACTCCGCAACAAAAATGATTCAGCGCAATTCTAGGCCTCGTTCCTGACAGGTTGCAGAAACAGAAACGCTGTATTTCCCTATAACAGTTGGGTTCTGTTATGACGTTTTGGCAAAACGCAGGATAGATGTCTCCCGGCTCGCCGGGCTACGGATTTACAGCCGCCTCCGGGAATGTGTTGTTTCACTACATACCATAACAGTTTTTATAAACTGCCATTATTTTTCATCTGATATATCATTGGTTACAAGAATGATAAACCGGACCCGACGATGAAAAAGTACCAGCAGCTGGCGCAGCAACTTACCGAACAGATCGCGCTTGGGGTGTGGTTACCTGGCGACAGGTTGCCATCACTGCGTGAGCAGGTGGTGAGCAGCGGGATGAGTTTTATGACCGTCAGCCATGCCTATCAGTTGCTGGAAAGCCAGGGGCGGATTATCGCTCGCCCGCAGTCTGGTTATTATGTTGCGCCGCAGCCCATCAAACAGCGCCAGCCCGAGCCGCCCGCCCAGGTAACGCGCGATGAAGCGGTGGATATCAACACCTACATTTTCGAGGTACTGCAGGCCAGCCGTCGCGCGTCGATGCTGCCTTTTGCCTCCGCCTTTCCTGACCCGCGCCTGTTCCCATTACCGCAGCTTAACCGCTCGCTGGCGCAGGTGAGCAAAACCGCTACCGCCATGAGCGTGATTGAAAACCTGCCGCCGGGGAACGACGAGCTGCGTCATGCCATTGCCCGACGCTATGCGCTGCAGGGGATGAATATCTCCCCGGACGAAATCGTTATCACCGCCGGTGCGCTGGAAGCGTTGAACCTTAGCCTGCAGGCGGTCACGGAGCCGGGTGATTGGGTGGTGGTGGAAAATCCCTGTTTTTACGGCGCGTTGCAGGCGCTGGAGAGACTGCGTCTGAAGGCGCTGTCGGTGGCGACCGATGTGAAAGAGGGGGTTGATCTCACCGCGCTGGAGCAGGCGTTGCAGAACTATCCGGTCAAGGCCTGCTGGCTGATGACCAACGGTCAGAATCCGCTCGGCTTCACCCTCAGCGCGGAGAAAAAAGCCAAGTTGATTGCGCTGCTGACGCGCTACAACGTGATGTTGATTGAAGATGATGTTTACAGCGAACTCTATTTCGGTCGCGAGAAACCGCTACCGGCCAAGTACTGGGATCGTGATGATATGGCGCTGCACTGCAGCTCCTTCTCCAAATGCCTGGTGCCGGGGTTTCGCATCGGCTGGGTGGCGGCGGGCAAACATGCCCGACGTATCCAGCAATTACAGCTCATGAGTACGCTTTCCACCAGTTCACCCATGCAGCTGGCGCTAGTGGATTATCTTTCGACCAAGCGCTACGATGCGCATTTACGGCGGTTGCGCCGACAGCTTGCCGAACGTAAGCAGCAGGCCTGGCAGGCATTGCTTCGTCATCTTCCTGCCGAGGTGAAAATCCATCACAGCGATAGCGGCTATTTTCTCTGGCTTGAGCTGCCCGCCGGGGCCGACGCGGGTGAACTGAGCGCCCGAGCGCTGGCGTATAATATCAGCATCGCACCGGGGAAAATGTTTTCTACTACCGCCAACTGGACCTCATTTTTCCGCTTTAATACCGCATGGGGCTGGGGCGAAAAAGAGGAGCAGGGGGTGAAACGGCTGGGGGAGCTGATCCGCGAGATGCTGGTGTAACTTTATTTATTTCCAGTCGACTATCCCGGCCCGTTAAATAAGCCGGGCATTATGCTGGTTAATATTTTACCGCGACTAACCATAGGAAATTCGCATAATCGTATTACCCCGCTAACTCCTTGTCTATAATCCACAAAGTTATCTAGTGTTAATTAATTGTTGCGTAATGCGCCCTTTGTCACAACCTGAATAAATTTCCCCGGGGGCCCTAAGCGCGCCGTCTACTGTTATTAAGGGAGATATTTTTACGGCACGGCTGCCGCTAATTTTCTTGTGACAGGAGTAAGACCCGATGAGCAAAAAAATTGCCCGTGGCAGCCTTTGTGTGCTGGGTATGGCCTTCCTGACGGCGCAGGCCGCCGAGCCGCCGACGTCTCTGGATAAAGGAGAAGGGCGTCTCGATATTATTGCCTGGCCGGGATATATCGAACGCGGCCAGACGGATAAAAGCTACGACTGGGTAACCCAGTTTGAAAAAGAGTCCGGCTGCCAGGTGAATGTGAAAACCGCCGCCACCTCCGATGAGATGGTCAGCCTGATGGCCAAAGGCGGTTACGATCTGGTGACCGCTTCCGGCGATGCGTCCCTGCGCCTGATTATGGGTAAGCGCGTACAGCCGATTAACACTGCGCTGATTGCCAACTGGAAGACCCTCGACCCGCGAGTGGAAAAAGGCGCGTGGTTTAACGTCGGCGGGAAGGTTTACGGCACTCCGTACCAGTGGGGGCCCAATCTGCTGATGTATAACAGCAAAACCTTCCCGACACCGCCGGATAGTTGGGGCGTGGTATTTGTGAAACAAAACCTGCCGGACGGCAAAACCAACCAGGGTCGCGTGCAGGCCTACGATGGTCCGATTTATATTGCCGACGCTGCGCTGTTCGTCAAAGCGACCCAACCACAATTAGGGATTGATGACCCCTATCAGCTTACCGAAGCTCAATATCAGGCGGTGCTGAAAGTCCTTCGCGATCAGCACGGGCTGATTCACCGTTACTGGCACGACACTACCGTACAAATGAGCGACTTTAAAAACGAAGGCGTGGTGGCCTCCAGCGCCTGGCCTTACCAGGCCAACGGACTGAAGGCGGAAGGCCAGCCGATTGCCACGGTATTCCCGAAAGAGGGCGTTACCGGCTGGGCGGATACCACCATGCTGCATAGCGATGCCAAACATCCGGTTTGTGCCTACAAATGGATGAACTGGTCGCTGACGCCGAAAGTCCAGGGCGACGTTGCTGCCTGGTTTGGTTCTCTGCCGGTGGTTCCGCAGGGCTGCAAGGCCAGTGCGCTGCTGGGTGATAAAGGCTGCGAGACCAATGGTTACAACGAGTTCGCCAAAATTGCGTTCTGGAAAACGCCGGTGGCCGAGGGCGGAAAATTTGTCCCCTACAGCCGCTGGACCCAGGATTACATCGCGATTATGGGCGGTCGTTAAGTCGCCGGAGGCGAAGAACATGTACGCAGTTGAGTTTGATAATGTTTCGCGCCTGTACGGCGACGTGCGCGCGGTAGATAGCGTTAGCATCGCCATTCGCGATGGCGAGTTTTTCTCCATGCTGGGGCCGTCTGGCTCCGGCAAAACCACCTGCCTGCGCCTGATTGCCGGGTTTGAACAGCTTTCCGGCGGGGCAATTCATATCTTTGGCAAACCGGCTAGCGAACTGCCGCCGTGGCAGCGCGATGTGAATACCGTATTTCAGGATTACGCGCTGTTTCCTCATATGTCGGTGCTGGATAACGTCGCCTACGGGCTGATGGTCAAGGGGATCGGCAAAAAGGAGCGGCACGCCCGCGCACAGGAGGCGCTGGAGAAGGTGGCGCTCGGTTTTGTCTATGCGCGCAAGCCATCCCAGCTCTCCGGCGGTCAGCGCCAGCGGGTAGCGATCGCCCGGGCGCTGGTCAATCAGCCACGCGTTCTGCTGTTGGATGAACCGCTCGGCGCGCTGGATTTGAAGCTGCGTGAACAGATGCAGGTCGAGCTGAAAAAACTGCAGCAGGCGCTGGGCATCACCTTTATTTTTGTCACCCACGATCAGGGCGAGGCGCTGTCGATGTCCGATCGCGTTGCGGTGTTTAATAACGGGCGAATTGAACAGGTTGATGCGCCGCAGGACCTCTATTTGCGGCCCAAAACTGCGTTTGTTGCTGGTTTTGTCGGGACCGCCAACGTCTTTAGCAGCGAGCGTGCGCAAAAACTGTGTGCGATGGCCGGGGCATGGTCGCTGCGCCCGGAACATATTCGGCTGAACGCTGCCGGGGAAATCCAAACGCAGGGAGTGGTGCAGGCGGTGCAGTATCAGGGGGCGGCGACGCGCGTCGAACTGAAGCTGGTCGATGGCGAAAAACTGCTGGTGAGCCAGGCGAATGTCGATGGTAACGCTGCGCTAAACGCGCCGCCGGTGGGACAAACGGTCTTGGCTTCCTGGTCGCGCGCGGCGATGGTGCCTCTGGCGAACGGAGGCTGATATGACGATGCTCATTCCCTCAGCCTCTACCGGGCGCTTGTCGGGGCTATTCTGGCGTAAACCGTCGTTGGCCCTGTTTTTGCTCCTGCTCGGCCCGCTGATGTGGTTTGGCATTGTCTATCTTGGGTCGTTACTGACGCTGTTATGGCAAAGCTTCTACACCTTTGATGATTTTACTATGTCGGTAACCAGCGACCTGACGCTGGCTAATCTGCGGGCACTGTTTAACCCGGCAAATTACGACATTATTGTACGTACGCTGGTGATGGCGTTATCGGTGACGGTCGCCAGCGCCATTCTGGCATTACCGATGGCCTGGTATATGGCACGCTATACCCACGGCAAGATGAAGGCGTTTTTCTATATCGCCGTGATGCTGCCGATGTGGGCGAGCTATATCGTCAAGGCCTATGCGTGGACGCTGCTGCTGGCGAAAGATGGCGTAGCGCAGTGGTTTCTGCGCCATCTCGGGCTGGAAAGTGTGCTAAGTCTGGTGTTGGCGATCCCGGCAGTAGGGGGCAATACGCTGTCGACTTCCGGCCTGGGGCGCTTTCTGGTCTTTGTCTATATCTGGCTGCCGTTTATGATCCTGCCTGTGCAGGCGGCGCTAGAACGTCTGCCGCCGTCGCTGCTTCAGGCCTCAGCCGATCTTGGCGCACGTCCGCGTCAGACCTTTCGCTACGTGGTGTTGCCGCTGGCGATCCCTGGCATTGCGGCAGGGTCCATTTTTACCTTCTCGCTGACGCTGGGCGATTTTATTGTGCCGCAGCTGGTGGGGCCGCCGGGGTTCTTTATCGGCAATATGGTCTATTCCCAGCAGGGAGCCATTGGCAATATGCCGATGGCAGCCGCCTTTACCCTGGTGCCCATTGTGCTGATTGCCCTCTATCTGGCGTTCGTGAAACGTCTGGGAGCGTTCGATGCACTCTGAACGGGCACCACTGTTCCTGAAAGTGGCCACCTGGGGAGGCGTAATCTTCCTCCATTTCCCGCTGCTGATTATCGCGCTCTATGCGTTTAATACTGAAGATGCCGCTTTCAGCTTTCCACCGCAGGGCCTGACGCTGCGCTGGTTTAGCGAGGCTGCGGGGCGCAGCGATATCATTGAGTCAGTGACGTTGTCACTAAAAATTGCCGCACTCTCTACCGCTATTGCTCTGGTACTTGGCACGCTGGCTGCAGGAGCACTATGGCGCAGCACCTTCTTTGGCAAAAATGTGGTGTCGTTGCTGCTAGTGTTGCCGATCGCGCTGCCCGGCATTATTACCGGGCTTGCTCTGCTCACCGCGTTTAAGGCGGTCAACCTTGAGCCGGGACTGCTGACTATCGTTGTAGGTCACGCGACCTTCTGCGTGGTGGTGGTGTTTAACAACGTGATTGCCCGCTTTCGCCGGACCTCATGGAGTCTGGTGGAAGCCTCAATGGATTTAGGCGCGACGGGGTGGCAAACCTTCCGTTACGTAGTGTTGCCCAATCTGGGATCGGCGCTATTGGCGGGCGGGATGCTGGCATTTGCCCTCTCGTTTGATGAAATTATTGTTACCACGTTTACTGCCGGACACGAGCGCACGCTACCGCTCTGGTTGCTTAATCAGCTCGGACGGCCTCGTGATGTCCCGGTGACCAACGTGGTCGCGTTGCTGGTGATGCTGGTGACGATGATTCCGATTCTGGGGGCCTGGTGGCTCACCCGTGACGGCGAATCCAGGGCTGAAAACGGAAAATAAAAGACCGATACAGGATAAATGCTATGCAAAATAACCTTTTGATTAACGGAAAGTTAGTGGCTGGGGAAGGCGAGACGGTGCCGGTGTTTAATCCTGCCACAGGTGAAGAGATTTTATCGATTGCCGAAGCCACCGCGGCACAGGTGGATGCTGCGGTGGATGCCGCTGACCAGGCATTCTCAATCTGGAGCCAGACCACGCCGAAAACTCGCGCAGAATGCCTGCTCAGGCTGGCGGACGTGATTACCGATCATGCGCAGTCGCTGGCTGAACTGGAGTCATTTAACTGCGGCAAGCCGCTGCACTGCGTCGTCAACGATGAACTCCCGGCGGTCGCCGATGTGTTCCGTTTTTTTGCCGGGGCGGCCCGCTGTCTGCCGGGGATGGCGGCAGGAGAGTATCTTGAAGGACACACCTCCATGATCCGCCGCGACCCGATCGGGGTTGTTGCTTCCATCGCGCCGTGGAACTATCCGCTGATGATGGCGGCCTGGAAGTTGGCCCCGGCGCTGGCGGCGGGCAACTGCGTGGTGATCAAACCTTCTGAAATTACCCCGTTAACCGCGCTGAAGCTGGGGGAACTGGCCAAAGATATTTTTCCTGCCGGGGTGCTTAACGTACTGTTTGGCCGCGGGGCAACCGTTGGCGATCCGCTGACGGCTCACGCTAAAGTCCGCATGGTATCATTGACCGGTTCAATTGCCACCGGGGCGCATATCATCGGCCATACTGCCTCGTCGATTAAACGCACCCACATGGAGCTGGGCGGCAAAGCGCCGGTTATTGTCTTTGATGATGCGGATATCGATGCCGTGGTGGAAGGCGTGCGGACCTTTGGCTTTTATAACGCCGGCCAGGACTGTACTGCAGCCTGTCGCATTTACGCCCAGGCCGGTATTTATGATCAACTGGTGGAGAAGTTGGGCGCGGCGGTCGCCAGCCTGAAGATGGGGTCCCCGAATGATGAAACGACCGAGCTGGGGCCATTAAGCTCACTGGCGCATCTGGAAAGAGTCAGCGCTGCTGTCGATGCCGCTCGCGCGCTGCCGCATATTCAGGTGGTCACCGGCGGTAGCAAAGCGCCGGGTAACGGCTATTACTATCAGCCCACATTGCTGGCTGGGGCGAAGCAGGAAGATGCGATTGTGCAGCGCGAGGTTTTTGGCCCGGTCGTCAGCATCACCTCGTTTGCGGATGAAGAGCAGGCGCTCAGTTGGGCCAATGATTCTCAATATGGTCTGGCGTCGTCGGTATGGACGAAGGATGTCGGCAGAGCGCACCGCCTCAGCGCGCGCTTGCAGTATGGCTGTACCTGGATCAATACCCACTTTATGCTGGTGAGCGAAATGCCGCACGGCGGGCAGAAACTCTCTGGGTATGGCAAAGATATGTCGATGTACGGTCTGGAGGACTATACCACTATCAGGCACGTGATGATTAAGCATGGCTAGAAAACGGCAAGCGATAGTTGCCAGTGTCTAAATTAGCTTGCTAATAGTTGCTATGGCAGCGAAAGCTAAAACAGAAGGAGGTATTTATGAGAATATTCTCATGCCCCTTCAAGAGCTAAGCCATAATGAGTGCCGGAGATAAGCGCCGGGTGGGGTTGGTTAACCCTCTACATCGAGGGTTCATTTACACCGCGTAATGACGATAATATTTCACCAGCCCCGGCATTGATTTGCAGGGGCTTTTTGTTTTACTTAACTATCAACTTGCTGCTGTGATTTGACCTGCATGACGCCTTACGAAATTTATTATGTGCAGAATAATTTATTTTATGAGAAATGATTATCAGGCTAACGTTTTGTTTTTTTGCTCGGTAAACTCGACTGCCGACGGTCGCGAACATAAGAAATAAGATTGTAAATTGCAGCTACCAGCAAAATTAGCGCCACAATGAGAACGGCGATTCCGGACATGTCCCACCCCAAAATTAAATGAGCAAAAAACAAGCTTCGCATAACTTGTGATTATGAATGTATGGTTTTATCTAAATTAACGCAAATGATATTTTTTATCATTTATAGGGGGGTGTAGGTCTCATGTAATTTTTAATTATTTTAATTTATTGATATTTTATGTGTTTTTACGCATCGTTCTTTTCCCGGTACTCCTGTTTGGGGCAAGCTCACCAGCACTCAATCACATAAATGGATAAATTAGCATTAGAAAGAATGAACAATGACCCGCTATCACCAGAGGCGTATTGGCGTCAGTAGATGAAGGGGGGGATTTGACATTCTAAGCCCGCTCATGCGAACATCCGGCGCAATTTGTTGCCTTGAAGTTGAAATTGTTTTGAAAAAAATAGCGTGTTTTCTTTTTGTGGCGGGTGCCACAGTCATTCTCTACGGAAATATTCCCGCCAAACATATTATCGGATGTGAAAAACAGGGCGTTCCAGAATCTGTCTGCGTTGCTGCTGAGTGGGATAGTGAAAAAGTCGATCTGCTACCGGCCTGGAATCCTGACGTCAGGAAGCTGATTGTCGCGCAAAAGAGCGTATCTGCTGCCGGTGAGGACTCTTTCAAATTGTAAAAAAGCAGCCTTTAAAGGCTGCTTTTTTAGGTTTCATTGCTGAATAAGATCAGTAAAACCAACCAAAACGAACGGATAACAGGCCGATTAGCGCAAGTGCTGCGCCGACATTAATCAGAATAACGGTTTTGCTGGAAACATCCATAACGCCACCTTTATGAGTAAGCCTCTACAGGTATAGTACGAGGTCAAAGGTTGCGCTATCGGACAAAGCCGAATCAGGCTCTTTTCTGAAAATTAACCCTGGTAACCGTTTTATAATGCCATAATCTCTGACGTACTCTGGGGTGCGAAAAAAGCATCGCGTTACGCGAAAATGCTTATCAGGGAAGGAAGAAGAAAAATGACTTTATACCAGAAAATGCTTGTTTTTTATGCGGTTATGGGTTGTATCTGCGCCGTAATAAGCTGGTTCTTAACTAAAGAGAGCCGCTGGGTCCGCCTGCTGGCGGCGTTGCTGATTGGTGCAACCTGGCCGTTCAGTTTTCCGATGGCGCTGCTGGTCTCGTTGTTCTGATTTAAAAATGGGTAGTCAAGGTTACGTGATGACTGTATAAAAAAACAGTTATCACTAACGGATGCTATTCGATGAACAGTTTTTATTCCTCTGAGGCTGGCGCTACCGTGCGTTGGCTCGATCTGCCCGGTGAGGGTGAACCCATCGTGTTTATCCACGGTCTGGGCTGCGCCTCTACCTATGACTATCCTCGCGTTGCCGCGGACCCGGCGCTGGTTGGGCGGCGCACGATTCTTGTCGATTTACCCGGTTACGGATACAGCGATAAACCTCAGCCCTTCGGCTACCGCACAAGCGATCAGGCCAAAGTAGTGGTCGAGCTGCTGGATCACTTATCGCTGACACGCTGCTATTTATATGGTCACAGCATGGGCGGCAGCATTGCGATAGAAGCGGCGGAACTCCTCGCTGAACGAGTGCTGGGATTGTTGGTGGCCGAGCCTAATTTGTATCCTGGCGGCGGAATGTATAGCAGGCGCATCGCCGAGCAAACGGAAGAACGCTTTATTCATTGTGGCTATGCACAGATGTTGTCGTCAGAAACCTCTCCGTGGGCAGGCTGTTTGCAAAATAGCGCCCCCTGGGCGGTATGGCGCGGTGCGACCTGTCTGGTGAAGGGCGTTAATCCCGGCTGGTTTACGCGATTTATCAATTTATCCTGCGCGAAAGCCCTGATTTACGGCGAGCTTTCTCTTCCGGCCCGTGAGGCGAGTGATGTTTCGGCCCGAGGGATCCCGCTGTTTATCGTGCCCCTGGCAGGGCACTCAATGGCATGGGAAAACCCATCAGCGCTGGCCCGAACGGTGGCCGAATTTTACTTTAGCGCTGAGGCAGAACGTCAGATTAACGATGTGGTCTTCAATAAGCCGTGAGGCTTAAAACGGTAGCTCACGCGCGAGCGTTTGCAGCGTTATCCAGCGTAATTCGGTAAATTCGGCAATCCCCGCGCGTCCGCCAAAACGGCCATAGCCTGACGATTTGCAGCCGCCGAACGGCATTTGAGCTTCATCGTGCACTGTGGGGCCGTTGATATGGCAAATGCCGGTTTGTAGATTTTGCGCCAGGTTCCATGCCCGGGCGCTGTCCCGACTGTAGACCGCTGATGAGAGACCATATTCACTTTCGTTGGCGACGGCCAGCGCTTCCGTTTCATCCTGAACGCGAATAATCGATTTCACCGGGCCAAAGGACTCTTCACGCCAGATGCGCATCTCTCGGGTCACACCATCCAGCAGCGTGGCGCGCATTTGCGTTGAACTGGCCGTGCCGCCGGTTAACAAGCGCGCGCCTTTTGCCAGCGCATCTTCAATTAACGCGTTGCAGCGGGCTACGGTTTTCATATCCACTACCGGGCCGAGAAGGCCGGCGGGCAGGGCTGCGGCCCGCCTGGCCAGCAGAGAGACAAATTCGTCAGCGATGGCGTTATCAACGATGATTCGCTCGGTCGACATACAGATTTGCCCGGCATTGGCGAATGCGCCAAAAATTGCGCCTGCCGCTGCCTGCTCGAGGTCGGCGTCATCCAGTACCAGCAGCGGCGCTTTGCCACCCAGCTCAAGCACCGCCGGTTTCAGATGTTCGCCGCAGGTGCGGGCGATAATTCTTCCCACCGGCGTCGAACCCGTGAAGTTGATACGGCGCACGGCGGGATGGGCAATCAGTGATTCTACCAGCGCAGGCGCGTCAGCGGGGGCGCAGGTCAGATAGTTAACCACCCCTGCGGGAAAGCCCGCCGCCGCCAGGGCATCGATAATCAGCCCCTGGCTTGCCGGTGAGAGTTCTGCGCCCTTGAGAATCACCGTATTGCCGCAGGCCAGCGGCGTGGCGATAGCGCGGGTCGCGAGGATTAACGGCGCGTTCCACGGCGCGATACCGAGCACCACGCCAGCCCCCTGACGGATCCCCATCGCCAGGTTTCCCGGCAGGTTGGATGGGATAACTTGTCCCTCGATTTGCGTGGTCAACGCGGCGGCTTCGCGCAGGATATCGGCGGCCAGATGAACGTTAAAACCGGCCCAGTGGGCGGTAGCACCGGTTTCTGCCGCCATCGCGGCAATAAATTTAGCCTCACGGCGCAGCATCTCCTCTGCGGCTTCCAGCAGCAAGCGTCGCCGCTCGGCGGGTACCGTTTCCCGCCATTGCAGGAAAGCCGCGGCCGCTGTATCTGCGCAGTGCCGGGCGTCATTCTGGCTTGCGGCACTGGCAACGGAGGCCGTCTCTTCCGTTAGCGGGTTGCGGCGGGTAAAGGTGGCGTGATTTTCGGCATCGTGCCACTGACCATTGGTGTACAGATTGCAGGTTATTGTCATTGTAAGCGTCTCCTGACGTTGCGTTTTTTCCGAGTGTATCGGTTTCCATCGCCTCCAGGAGGGCACGGGGCGGTTATCGCCCTCTTTTTTCCTAACCTTTCGCAGTCCTCACATTTATTGGTGAAATTGATGATGAAAAAAACGGCTGATGTTGAATTAATCGGCTAAAACGCAGTATTTAGCATAACCTGATAGCAATTGATTATTTGCCGGTTGAATGTACCTGTGCTGTTATTAAGGCTCTTATAACAATATTCATAAGGCTTATAACCATGTCTACAGGGAAAACGCTTCTTGCGCTGGCGTTGAGCGCGCTATTGCCAGCGGCAAGTGCCTGGGCGGCGGGGAACGATACGCTTGTTTATTGCTCCGAAGCTTCACCAGAATCTTTCAACCCGCAGATTGCCAGCTCCGGCCCATCCTTCGTTGCCAGTTCACAGGTGCTTTATAACCGCCTGATCAACTTTGATCCGGTCAAAAATACGCCGATTCCGTCACTGGCGACCGAATGGACCGTTTCCCCGGATGGTAAAACCTGGACTTTCACCCTGCGCAAGGGCGTACAGTTCAACAGCAACAAATACTTCAAGCCGACCCGCGATTTCAACGCCGATGATGTGCTGTTCTCGGTACTGCGTCAGAAGGATGAGAAACACCCGTACCATAATGTTTCTCAAGGGAGTTATGAATATTTCCACGACGTTGGGCTGGATAAGCTGATTAAAGAAGTCAAAAAGATCGATGACTACCACGTTCAGTTTGTGCTGAACGAGCCAAACGCGGCCTTCCTCGCCGACTGGGGAATGGATTTTGCGTCGATTCTTTCTGCCGAATATGGCGAGGCGATGCTGAAAAAAGGCACGCCGGAGTATGTTGATACCTGGCCAATCGGTACGGGGCCTTACGCGCTACAACAGTATAAAGTGGACTCGTTGATCCGCTATATCGCCAATCCGCATTACTGGGATGGCGAAGTGCCGACTAAGCACCTGATTTTCTCCATCACGCCAAACGTTGAGACGCGTCTGGCGAAGCTGCAAACCAATGAATGCCAGATTATTCCCGCGCCGTCGCCGGTACAGTTCCCGGTGATTAAAAGCAATAAAGACCTGGCCCTGCACTCGGTGGAGGCGCTCAACGTCGGCTATCTGGCGTTTAATACGGAGAAAAAGCCGTTTGATAATGTCCTGGTGCGTCAGGCGCTAAATTATGCAACAGACAAACAGGCGATCGTTAAAGCGGTTTTCCTGGACTCCGGTAGCGTGGCGAAATCACCAATTCCGGCCAATATGCTCGGTTACAAGAAAGATCTGCCGGATTACGGCTATGACCCGCAAAAAGCGAAAGAGTTGCTCAAGCAGGCCGGACTGGAAAAGGGCGCGGAAGTGACCTTGTGGTCGATGCCGGTGCAGCGTCCGTACAACCCCAATTCACGTCGTATTGCCGAGATGATCCAGAATGACTGGAGCAAGGTCGGCATTAAAGCCAAAATCGTCACTTACGAGTGGGGTGAATATCTTTCCGGGATGCGTAAAGGTGAGCACGACGGCGCGCTATTTGGCTGGATGTCTGACAACGGCGATCCGGACAACTTCGCCGGTACCTTGCTAAGCTGCGACAACATTAAAACCGGCTCTAACGTCGCCCGCTGGTGTGATAAATCCTACGATGCGCTGGTGAAAAAGGCTATCCTGGTGAGCGACCCGCAGGAGCGCGCGAAGCTGTATGGTCAGGCGCAGGAGATTTTTTATCAGCAGGCCCCGTGGATAACTCTGGCGACCGGGAAAACCTTCTACGCAACGCGCAGCAACGTCAGTGGCTATAGCGTGAGTCTGATGGGCAGCGATTTTTCCAAAGTAAAACTGAATTAAGCCGCAAGGAGAAAAGAATGCTACATCTGGATGAAGTGATCGCCCGCGTGGATGCCACGATTGCGGAAGGCGTCATTACCCATATGAATGAACTGCTGATCGCGCTGAGCGATGACGCTGAGCTGGGACGCGAAGAGCGCTATGCTCAGCAGCAGCGTCTGCGAAATGCTATCGCTCATCATGGTCGCCAGCAGCATGAAGAGCAGGAAGCGCGCCGCGAGCAGTTGACCCGTGGCGGCGAAATTCATTAAATCGCTGTTAAAACTGGCGTCTGGCCACCAGCCAGGCGCCTATCACCAGCATTACCGCGCCGCACAATGGGCCAATCAGGGCGCGAACCGGCACGTCGTGCGCACGGATCAGATCAATCACCAGCCCGCCAACCAGCTGGCTGGCAATCAATACCGCAATGGTGGTTGCCGCCCCGACGTTTTGGTAGCCGCTGATGCTGGCAAAAACAAAGAACGACCCCAGAAGGCCGGGAATGAGTGTCCACCACTTCACGCTGCCCGCCAGCTCCTGAAAGCCCGCAGCGCCGTGCTTCAGCATCAGAATCGTCACAAAAATCACGATACCGACCAGCGAGTTAAGCAGCATAGCGATAAGAATGGTAGAAGCGGATTGGGTAATCCGCACCATCAGCGTGTTTTGTAGCACCAGCCCAACACCCGCGGCAATTAAACAGGCCAGGGTCAGCGTCTGATTCATGCGCTACCGTCCGGATCGCGGCGATCGTCGAGCTGCAATTGCATAAACGTCAGATCCAGCCAGCGGCCAAATTTAGTCCCTACCTGCGGCATGCGTCCGGTGGTGATGAAGCCCAGGGTTTCATGCAGATGCAAAGAGGCCTGATTCTGTGCTTCGATGCCGGCCACCATGACGTGTTTATTTAATCGTTTGGCTTCCGCGATTAACGCAACCAGCAGGCTGCGGCCCAGACCTTTACCCTGATGCTCGGGATGAACATAAACCGAATGCTCGACGGTATGGCGGAAGCCGTCAAAGGCGCGCCAGTCGCCAAAGGAAGAGTAGCCGGTAATAACGCCGTTTTCTTCACTGACCAGCACCGGATATCCGGCAAACTGCCGGGCTTCAAACCAGGCAATGCGGTTGTCGGTATCGACGGTTTTGTCGTTCCAGATAGCGGCAGTATGAACGACCGCATGGTTGTAGATTTCAGCGATTGCGGCGCAATCGTCTTTGCTGGCATAGCGGATGCTCATGGCAAACCTCAAACGTTTGTACACTATAGTAGTACGATATTATTACAATAATGTACGCAGGGCTGTCATCTGCTTTGGTCATAATATTTTATTATGTCGCGCTATACCGCTCGCTGCGACCCGCTTGTTGCTGCCAGATTCATACACTATAGTGTCACGATATGAATACTTTAGAAGACAACCTTAACCAACGCATCAGCGCGCGCATCCGCATCGAACGGGAATCCCGTGGCTGGTCGCTGAGTGAACTGGCCGAACGAGCGGGGGCATCGCGGGCGATGATCCACAAGATCGAGCGCGGTGAAAGCAGCCCCACGGCGTCAATGCTCGGGCGATTATCCGGCGCATTTGGCATCAGCATGTCGACGCTGATCGCCAGGGCTGAGATGCAGGAAGGCAAACTACTGCGTTTTGCTAATCAGCCGGTGTGGCACGATCCGCAGAGCCACTATCTGCGCCGTCACGTTTCACCGCGCAGTGATTTGCCTATCGACCTGGTGCAGGTTGAGCTTCCCGCCGGAAGCGATATTCCGATGCCTGCGGCGTCTTACGCGCTGGCCAGGCAGCTTATCTGGCTACAGCAAGGTGAACTGGTGTTTGTCGAAGGCAACACGCGCCACGAGATGCAGGCGGGGGATTGCCTGGAACTGGGGCCACCTAACGACTGCCGCTTCATTAACGAAACAACGCAATCTTGCGTTTATCTGGTTGTTCGACTTAATCAATCTGCCTCTTAGATAGGCTCTTAATGTCAATGCGCGTTGCCGGGAAAACAGCTAGCCTCAGTACAGACTTGTCAAAAGAGGAGTTTGTTATGGCTTTTAATCTGCAACGCCATCGCCGCTGGCTGTTGGCGTCTCGCCCGCACGGCGAGCCAACCGGGGAAAACTTCCGCCTGGAAGAGGGCGAGGTCGCATCTCCGGGCCCCGGACAAATACTGCTGCGCACCGTCTTTCTGTCATTAGATCCCTATATGCGCGGACGCATGAGCGATGCGCCATCTTACTCACCGCCGGTGGCTATTGGCGCGGTGATGGTGGGCGGTACCGTGAGCCGCGTCGTGACCTCTCATCATGCTGATTTTCAGCCCGGCGACTGGGTGCTGGGCTACGGCGGCTGGCAGGATTATGAACTTTCTGACGGCAGCGGGCTGGTGAAGTTAGGCGCTAATCCTGAACATCCTTCCTGGGCGTTAGGTATCCTCGGAATGCCGGGCTTTACCGCCTATATGGGCCTGCTGGATATTGGTCAGCCGAAAGCGGGTGAAACGCTGGTGGTCGCCGCCGCGACCGGGCCGGTCGGCGCGACGGTCGGGCAGATAGCGAAGCTGAAAGGTTGCCGCACGGTGGGCATTGCCGGCGGCAGCGAGAAGTGCCGCTATGCGGTTGAAACCTTAGGGTTCGACGTGTGTATCGATCACCGGGCGCCTGATTTTGCCGTCAAGCTGCTCGAAGCCTGCCCGCAAGGGATCGACATCTATTATGAGAACGTCGGCGGGAAAGTTTTCGATGAAGTTCTGCCGCTGTTAAACACCTCTGCGCGCGTCCCGGTTTGCGGTCTGGTCAGCGGCTACAACGCCACCGCGCTGCCCGACGGCCCGGATCGTCTGCCGCTGCTGATGGCAACAATCCTGAAAAAGCGCATTCGGATGCAGGCCTTTATTATCGGCCAGGATTACGGCCACCGCATTGCGGAGTTCCAGCAGGAGATGGGGCGCTGGGTGCAGGAAGGCAAAATCAAATACCGTGAGCAGGTCGTCGACGGCCTTGAGCACGCGCCGCAGGCGCTCATCGGCCTGCTGAAGGGCGAGAACTTCGGTAAAGTGGTGGTTCGCGTTTCGCCTGACGAGTAACGTATTTCCCGGCGGGCAGTAGTGCCCACCGGGATTTATGATGACGATTTACGCGTAGAATTCCAGCCGTTCGGCCAGCAGGTCAACAAACGCCTGGCGGTCAACGTCGAGCATCACCGTAGCATTTGGTTTCTTACCGGTCAGGTTGTAGAAATCGACCACCGTCATCCCTTGAGTGTATTTCCCCTGCGTTTCCACGCCGACCCAACGTTCAACGGTGGTGAAAATCTCCGGCTTAAGCAGCCAGGCAACGGTGCAGGGATCATGCAGCGGCGCACCGACGAAGCCCCATTTTTCATCCTTATGGTACTCAAGGAAGAAATCGAGCAGTTCGGCAACGATAGTGGATATCGGGTTGCCGATACGGCGGAAACGCTCAATATCTTCAACATGAATTTGCGCTTTATGGGTGACGTCTAATCCCGCCATCACGACCGGAATGCCGGACTGGAAAACAATCTCCGCTGCTTCCGGGTCGACGTAGATATTAAATTCGACAGCCGGTTGCCAGTTACCCAGCACCATCGCGCCGCCCATAATCACAATACGGGCGATTTTGGCATGCAGCTCAGGATGACTGTTAAGCAACAGAGCAACGTTGGTTTGCGGTCCGGTGGCGACAATAGTGACCGGCTCGGCGCTTTCGCGCAGCGTTTTGGCCATCAGCTCGACGGCGGTACAACGTTGTGCGGCAAAGCCAGGCTCCGGCAGCGCCGGGCCATCAAGTCCGCTTTCACCATGCACGTTATCGGCGATGATAAGCTCCCGCATCAATGGCTTCAGCGCGCCACCGGCTACCGGAATATCCGAGCGTTTAAGCAGGGTGAGCATCCGCAGCACGTTGCGCAGCGTTTTGTCCGGCGTCTGGTTTCCGGCGGAAGACGTTACGGCTTTCACATCAAGCTCGGGTGAAGCGAGGGCAAGAACGAGGGCAATCGCGTCATCATGACCCGGATCGCAATCGATAATCACTGGCAGTGCCATGGCAGCTCCTTATTGGCGTTATTTTGTGAGAAGGGTAACGCTATAAAGCGAGATAAACGAGACAGAGCGCAGAATAGTGTGATGGTGTGCACGATTGATCGCGGTGGCGTGAGATTTTACCGACGCAGTGTTTTATCAACGCGCAATCGCGATTTCGCTATGCGAGGGCGCAAGGAGATGATTCACTCGGCGGTATATAATTCCAGCTAACTAATCCATACGAATTTTAATGGTTTGCTTTTCCGTTAACGGATTCTTATCCTGATAGAAACTCAAGAGGTTATCGTTATGAAAGATGTTGTAGATAAATGCAGTACCAAAGGTTGCGCCATTGACGTTGGATCTATCATTGATAATGAAGATTGCGTTTACCATGTGGCTAAAAATTTCCCTTCGCGGGAGGATGCGGAATCAATTGTCGCACTCTTGCGTGAACGCGCTACCGCCGCTACGCCCGCCAGCGAGCCGCCGCAGGTCGATTACAGCATTGAGGCCGCAGGTGATGAGGTGAAGCTGGACGCTTCTATTGCCTTCTCCTGCCAGGCGGAAAAGATTATTTTCGAGTTGTCCTTGAGAAACGTTATTTAAGACAAACTGCGCGTTTCTGAAATTGCCCGGTAGCGGCTAGCGCCTTACCGGGCCTACGCGCCGGGTTTGACTTTCGTAGGTCGTGCAAGGCGTCAGCCGCCTCCCGGCAGAAACGCAGAATTTTGTTGAGGCAGCAAACTTACGCGTTACTCAAATCGCCATGCCAGATTCAAGCCGATACCGTAATTGCGGCCCGGTGCCGGTTCGTAGTAACGACCGTTGGATTCGTTAACGATAACCGAGCCCGCGTAGCGACGGTCAAACAGGTTATCAACGCGGCCAAACAGATCCATATCCATCTTACCATAGCTCCACTTATAGCCAGTCGTCAGGCCGACCACCGTCCATGAAGGCGCTTTGGCGGTGTTTTCGTCGTTAGCCATAATATCGCTCATATAGCGAATATCGCTGCCTGCGTACCAGCCTTTTTCGGGCTGATAGCCGAAGGACGCGTAGCCCATGTTGCGGGCGATCCCCGGAATACGATTGCCTTTACAACTACTCTCGTCGCAGACGTTAGTGCGATAGGTCGCATCCAGCCAGGTCCAGGCGGCTTTTAAACGCCAGCTGTCGCCAAACTGCTGATCCAGCCCCAGTTCCATCCCCTGACGACGCGTTTTACCGGCGTTTTTATAGCTGGTACGTCCGCCGCTGCTGGCGTCGACGACAATCTCATTATCGGTATCGGTCTGGAACAGCGCGGCGGTTAGCAGACCGTTGCCAATACGCGCCTTGCTGCCAATTTCAACGGTTTCGTTGGTCGATGGTTGCAGGCCAAAGTTCAGGCCACCCTGGTCGCCGGAACGGTAGGAGAGTTCATTAATTGTCGGCGTTTCGAAGCCGCGACCGGCGGAAACGTAAACATTCCACGCGTCGGTTAACGCATACTTTAAGGAGCCCGCCGGTAACCATTTGTGATAGCTGGCGTCTCCGCTGTCATCGCCGTTACCAGGAGTAATGTAGTAATCGTTTGAATCGAACCACACCGAGCTATAGCGAACCCCTGCATCAAGCGAGAGTTTCCCGGTGAGCTGCCACTGGGTTTGCAGATAGGGATCGATGTTCCACATCAGATTACGTTCATTGCGGCGCAGGTCACCTTTTTCACCGTACTGCGGCGCGCCGTTGCTCATCACAAAGTTTTCATAACCTTTGCGGCGCTCGCTCATGGTTTCGTAATCAAGACCGGTCGTAAAGGTCACCGGCACCAGCAGCTCGCCGCGATGGGTCCAGCGGGTATCAATCCCCTGATAGTGGCGCGTCAGGTCTATCACGCCACCGGCATGAGTTGGTTTGAGCTGCGGGGCGCGGGGAATCGACTGGTACTGCGTGGTTTCACGCTCGCCGGCGTACATCATCACGCTCAGATCGTCCTGCTCGCTTAGCTGTCGCTCATAGCGTAAACCGGCCTGAGTCTGTTTAATGGTTTTACGGGTATTGTATTGATCGCCCCTTGGCGACTGGCGCGGATTATTTTGCCACTCGTCATAGCTCAGGCCACCCGCGTCATTAGCTTTAATATCCACGCTATTAAATAGCAGGGTCAGCTTGCTAACGTCGTTAATACGCACGCCCAGCTTAGCGTTAGCCAGATTCTTACGTGCGCCGCTGTGGTCGCGAGAGCCGTGGGTGGTGAAGCGGTTGGTCGAAACGACATAGTCCACATCGCCAGCATGGCTGCCGTCGCCGACCGCGCCGGTCGCCTTCATGCCGTAATGCCAGGTGCCGAAACTACCGTAATAGCTGCTGGCTTCAATGGTCGGCGGCTGGCTGCCGGTCTGGCTGGTGGCGTTAATCACTCCGCCGGAGGAGTTTCCGTACAGCGCGGAAAACGGTCCGCGCAATACTTCGAGTGAGTCGAGGCTGCCAATGTCAATATTCGAGGTTTGCCCCTGACCATCGGGCATAGTGGCCGGAATACCGTCGACGTAAATTCGCAGCCCGCGTACGCCGTAGGTGGAGCGGGAGCCGAAGCCGCGAATAGAAAGCTGCAGGTCCTGCGCATAGTTTTGTCGGTTCTGTACCTGAAGCCCAGGTACCGCGCCCAGCGATTCGGAAAGGTTTACTCGCGGCGCGGCCTGGCGCATCTCATCGCCGTTAACCACGCTGACGGCGGCAGGGGTATCGAGTTCAGAAACCGCAGATGGTACGGCGGTGACCACCATGGTTTGTTCAGCGGCGATAGCGGTTGGCGCAGTGGAAATAAGCGGCAGAAGCAGGGCGGGGAGTGCGACGGCGCGCACGGAAAGGATTTTCATCAAAGTTACTCGCAAAACGAACCAAACGGAACATATGTATATATGTTAACTCTTTTGTAAATTTTTTGAAAAGATTTAACGGAACTTGAGTTAACAAATAGCAAGAATTGCGTGATCGCCGGGCCACTAAACGCAATTAACTCTCCACATTGCGATAAATAATGATTACTATTCGCATTCCAAGAGTAGCGCAAAGCAATGATTTTGCGCCACGGAAGCACTGTCGAGCAGGCATATACTGTTTTATCAAAGGGAGTCGTCATGTCATTACGTCATCTGTCCGCGCCGCGTTTGCGCCGTTCACTGTTGTTAACTTCGTTGCTGCTGGCGGGGAGCTTCAGCGCTCACGCGGCGGAAGAAATGCTGCGCAAGGCCGTTGGCAAGGGCGCATACGAAATGGCTTATAGCCAGCAGGAGAATGCGTTGTGGGTAGCCACTTCGCAAAGCCGTTCGCTGGATAAAGGCGGCATTGTTTACCGTCTCGATCCGATGACTCTTGAAGTGACCCAGATTATTCACAACGATCTGAAACCGTTTGGCGCCACTATCAACAATGCAACCCAGACTCTGTGGTTTGGTAACACTACCGACAGCACCGTGACGGCTATTGATGCCAAAACCGGCAAAGTGAAAGGGCGCCTGGTGCTGGATCCTCGCGAGCGTAGTGAAACCGTGCGCCCGCTGGCTCCGCGCGAGCTGGCGGTCAACGAGAAAACCAATACCGTCTATATCACCGGTTTGGGTAAAGAGAGCGTGATCTGGGTGGTGGATGGCGACAAGCTGACCCTGAAAGACACCATTGCCAACACCGGTGCGATGGCGACGGGGCTGGCGGTAGACGCGGAAGCCAACCGTATCTACACCACCAACGCCGATGGTGAGTTGCTGACTATCGACAGTAGCAGCAACAAGATCCTGTCGCGCAAAAAGCTGCAGGATGATGGCAAAGAGCACTTCTATCTGAACCTGAGCCTGGACACTGCGGGTCACCGCGCCTTTATCACCGATGGCAAACAGCCGGAAGTGCTGGTGGTTGACATTCGCGACGGCAAAGTACTGGAGAAAATCGCCGCGCCGGAATCTCTGGCCGTGCTGTTTAACCCGACCCGCAATGAAGCTTACGTGACCCACCGTAAAGCCGGTGAAGTGAGCGTGATTGATGGCAAGACCTATAAAGTGGTCAAAACCTTCAAGACTCCGACTCACCCGAATAGCCTGACGCTTTCCGCAGATGGTAAAACGCTGTACGTCAGCGTGAAGCAGGAGTCGACTCGTCAGAAAGAAGCAACCCAGCCGGATGACGTTATTCGTATCGCGCTATAATCTTCTCAGGAGGGGGCAACCCCTCCTGCTTGCCTGTATCACCCTCTGTTACAAACACTTATTAGCCGGATAAATGTAATGGCTATACACTTAAGACTTTCCTGCATTAGCGGGACGGTGGCATTAATCCTGGAGAAAAGATGAAAAAATCATTAATGGTCGTGTGTGCTGGCGCGATGCTGGCTCTTCTGGCGGGCTGTAGCTCGAACTATGTGATGACGACGAAAAGTGGGCAAACCATTGTGACGCAGGGCAAGCCGAAGCTGGATAAAGATACCGGCATGACCAGCTATACCGATGAGTCAGGCAACCAGCGCCAGATCAACAGCAGCGATGTCGCTCAACTGGTGGAAGACAACTAAGGGTTGTCATCGCGGTTTGCCCGCTGGGGCAAACCGCAAAGTGATTTACAGCTGTTTTTCGATATTCGGCGCGGTGCTATGAATATCATGCACGCGTTTACGCACGCCAAACCAGCCGGCTACCAGCAGCACGGCAATCAGCGGAATCGAACCGATGGTATAAGTGCCATTGGGATAGTCGAAAGCCATTAACACCAGCACGCTCAGCAGGAACAGCAGAGTCAGCCACGACGTGAATGGCGCGCCCGGCATCTTGAAGCTGACGTCCGCCGCTTTCCCTTCCTTGATGGCCTTACGCAGGCGCATCTGGCACACCACGATAAAGCCCCACGAAGCGATAATCCCCAGCGAAGCAACGTTCAGGACAATCTCGAATACCTGCGAAGGTACCAGATAGTTAAGGAATACTCCGACCACATACACTGCCAGCGTCGCCAGAATCCCGGCATAGGGCACGTGATGACGGCTCATTTTCGACATAAACTTTGGTGCGGAACCGCCCATCGACATGGAGCGCAGAATACGCCCGGTGCAGTAGAGCCCGGAGTTAAGGCTGGAGAGCGCGGCGGTTAACACCACAATATTCATCATGCTGCCGATATACGGTACGCCCAGCTTCGAGAAGAAGGTAACGAACGGACTCTGACCTGCCTGATAGGCATTCCACGGCAGCAGCAGAACCAGCAGCAGCACCGAGCCCACATAGAACAGGCCGATACGCCAGATAACGCTGTTAATCGCGCGCGGCACCATGGTCTGCGGGTCTTTACACTCGCCTGCGGCGGTACCAACCAGTTCGATAGAGGCGAAGGCGAAGACTACGCCCTGCACCAGCACCAGCGCGGGCAACAGGCCATGAGGGAACAGACCGCCGTTGTCGGTAATCAGGTGGAAACCGGTGGTATTGCCGTCCAGCGGCTTGCCGCTGCCGAGGAAAATCGTCCCCACCACCAGAAACGCCACGATCGCCAGTACTTTTATCAGCGCGAACCAGAACTCCATCTCGGCGAACCATTTTACGCCAATCATGTTCATGGTACCGACAATCGCCAGCGCGCCGAGGGCAAAGACCCACTGCGGAACGTCGCCAAACGCGCCCCAGTAGTGCATATACAGCGCGACGGCAGTGATATCGACAATCCCGGTCATCGCCCAGTTGATAAAGTACATCCAGCCCGCGACATAGGCCGCTTTTTCGCCGAGGAATTCACGAGCGTAGGAGACGAAGCTACCGCTGGAAGGGCGGTGAAGCACCAGTTCGCCCAGCGCGCGTAAAATAAAGAACGAAAAGAGGCCGCAGACCAGATAAACCAGCGCCAGGGCAGGCCCGGCCATCTGTAAGCGCGCGCCCGCGCCGAGGAACAAACCGGTACCGATGGCGCCGCCGATGGCTATCATCTGCACCTGACGATTGCCCATCGCTTTGTGATAGCCGGACTCCTGCGAGTTTAGCCAGTGGCGCTTTGCAGCATGCTGCTCCGCCACGCTAGAGTGTTTCGTATTCATTGATGTCGCTATTTTCCTGTCAATGTCCATGAGTGGTTCGTCATGCCGGTTCTCCCATCATTCTGATGAATGAGATAAACGGGCATGGCGGAGAATCCTACACGTATCGCAAAATGGACGCACGTAAAACATTAGTGGACAGCACTTGCTTAAATATCAATGAGATCGGTTGATTTATGGCGCAGAATAATAACCAAAGAATTTTGCTCATTATTTTTACCGTTATTACGCTATGATCCTCAGCCCGCGTTTCGCCCGAGAGACAACGATGAAAATCAACGTAGTAGGGACCAGCGGCGTCGGCAAATCTACCCTTGCGCGTCGCCTGGCCCAGGAACTGTCACTGCCTTATATTGAAATGGACGTGCTCTACTGGATGCCCGAGTGGCAAGGGACGCCGGATGAGGCGTTCTACGCTAAGCTTGCCGCCGCGCTTGCCGCACCCGGCTGGGTGCTGGATGGCAACTATAACCGCAGCCGCCCGGTCAAATGGCGCGACGTGGATATGGTGGTGTGGGTGGATTACAGTTTCTGGCGCACTTTCCGCCAGGCGGTATGGCGTGCTGCATCCCGCGCAAGCCGACGGCAGGAGCTGTGGCCCGGCACCGGTAATTGCGAAACCTTCCGTCGCTCTTTCTTTAGTCGGGAATCCATTATTCTCTGGACCATGAAAACCTGGCGTAACAATCGTCGCCGTTACCTGGCAGATATGCACGATCCGCAGTATCAGCACATTCGCTTTGTGCGTTTGCGCAACCAACAGCAGACCGAGTCGTTAGTGCGAGAACTTCGACAGCACAGCCGATAACCCCGGCTTGCGCTGCGCTTAGCCAGGCTACCGGGCCGCAGATTGCCGGTAACCCGTAGCCCGGACAGATGCGCAGCATCGCCTCCGGGGACATTTACCTCACCGTATATCTAATTTTCAGCAGAGCACATGTAAATAAATTGTTTCTCAGTGGCCGCGACCGCTTCTAATAATGCAGACATGTTAATTCACATGAGCCTGCGAAATGTCTTATCGAATCAGTATCCTGGATAAAAGCCCGCTGGCGACCGCTGAAACGGCCGCCCAGGCGCTGGCGCGTACATTAACGCTTGCGCAACAGGCGGAAGCCTGGGGCTATCATCGCTTCTGGATAGCCGAACACCACAATACCGACCAGCTCGCGAGCCCCTCTCCAGAGCTGGCGATCGCCTGGATCCTCGGCCAGACCCGCAAGATTCGCGTCGGCTCCGGCGGCGTCATGCTGCAACACTACAGCCCATATAAGGTGGCGGAAAATTTCAATATGCTCGCCGCCATTGCGCCGGGGCGCGTTGATCTTGGCGTCGGCAAAGCACCCGGCGGCCTGCCGCTCTCCACTCGCGCTTTACAACAAGGGCTTAATCCACAGGGAAAAGGCTCATTCGCTGATCAACTTGCGCAACTGGATAACTGGCTATCGCTGACCGAAGCCGATGGCGAGGAGAGCGTACGCGCAACGCCGATCCCGCCGCGTCGCGCCGACGGTTTTCTTCTCGGCGCCAGCCTTGAAAGCGCGCAGCTGGCGGCCCATCTGGACTGGAACTTTGTCTTCGCTGCGCATCTTAACGGCGATAAAAACCTGCTGCGCGACGTGCTAACCCGCTGGCGTGAACTTAGCCGCCGCGAAGCGATTGTCGCCGTTCAGGTCATCGTGGCTGAAGATGCCGCGACGGCGGCGGAGCTGGCAAAAACAGTGGAAGTGTGGGGCGTTGAGCTGGATAACGGCCAGCGGGTGACCGTCGGCAGCGAGGCTCAGGCGGCAGCGTTTGCTCGTCAGGCGGGCAGCAGGCCAACGCGCATCGCCCGGCGGGAATCTGCCGTGGTGTTTGGTACCGCGGAAGGGGTGAAAGCGCAACTCGATGCGCTCCAGTCCGCCTGGAGCATTGACGAATTTATTATCGATACGCCCATTAGCGACGGTGCGGCGCGTCTTAACTCCTTACGCCTGCTGGCCCAGGCGCATCTGAGCGCGGAGGTGCAGCCATGAGCTTTGACGAGCAGTTAATTCGCTGGCGGCGCGAGCTGCATCAGTACCCGGAACTGTCGTTGCAGGAGGTTGATACCACCGCGCGCATTCGTGACTGGTTGCAGAGCGGCGGCATTAGCTTACTGCCTTATGACCTGAAAACCGGCGCGGTCGCCGAAGTCGGTTCCGGTGATAAGGTGATTGCTCTGCGTGCCGATATCGACGCATTGCCCATCGAAGAGGCAACCAGCGTACCGTTTCGCTCGCAAAATGCCGGGGTGATGCACGCCTGCGGGCATGATATCCATACCAGCGTCATTCTTGGCGCGGCCCTTTTGCTTAAACAACGCGAAGCGCAGCTTGCGGGGCGAGTCCGCATTCTGTTCCAGCCAGCAGAAGAAAACTTCGGCGGCGCGAAGACCCTGATCCGTGCGGGCGTGCTGGAGGGCGTATCGGCGATTTTCGGTATGCATAATGAGCCGGGCCTGCCGGTTGGTGAATTCGCCACCCGCGGCGGCACGTTTTACGCCAACGTCGATCGTTTTGTCCTTAAGGTGACCGGTAAAGGTGCGCACGCCGCACGGCCCCATGAAGGCAAAGACGCCATCCTGCTGGCCAGCCAGCTAGTCACTCTGCTGCAAAGCGTTGCCAGTCGCGAAGTGAATACCCTTGATTCCGTGGTGCTTAGCGTGACGCGTATTCAGGGCGGCAATACCTGGAACGTGCTGCCGGAAAGCGTTGAGCTGGAAGGGACGCTGCGCACCCACAGCAGCGAAGTTCAACAGCGGGTAAAAGCCCGGGTTAGCGAAATTGCCGCCGGGTTTGCCAGCGCCTTCGGCGCGCAGATAGATGTATTCTGGTATTCCGGCCCGACCGCACTGGTGAATGACGAACGCTGGGCTGCCTTTGCCAGCGACGTGGCCGATAAATCCGGCTACCGCACGCACCATGCGGATTTACACCTCGGCGGTGAAGACTTTGCCGTCTATCTCCAGCATATTCCCGGCGCGTTTGTCAGCATCGGCAGCGCCAGCGAATTTGGTCTCCACCATCCGGCGTTTAATCCGGATGAGCGTTTAATTGCCCCGGCGGCGCACTATTTTGCCAGCCTGGCGGAACAGGCACTTCAACAACTGTAGATTTTGACAAGGGAAGGGTTAACGATGTCTGAACAACGGCAACTGCGCATTGGTACGATATTACATGGCGCATCGGGAAATATGTCAGCATGGCGTCATCCGGCTGCGCTAGTGGACGCCAGTATTAATTTCGATTTTGTTAAGCAAACGGCGCTAAAAGCAGAAGAGGGCAAGCTAGACTTTATTTTTGTTGCCGACGGTTTATATATTAATGAAAAATCGATCCCACATTTTTTAAATCGCTTCGAGCCGCTGACGGTATTATCCACTCTGGCGGCAGTGACCTCGCATTTAGGTCTGGTCGGCACCCTGTCGACCTCCTACAGCGAGCCTTTTACCACCGCGCGCCAGTTTGCCAGTCTCGACCACCTGAGCGGTGGCCGCGCAGGCTGGAACGTCGTGACCTCGCCGCTGGAAGGCTCGGCGAAAAACTTCTCCCGCGCGCAGCACCCGGATCACGCGTTACGCTATCGCATCGCCGACGAATATTTACAGGTGGTGAAAGGGCTGTGGGATTCCTGGGAACAGGACGCTTTCGTGCGCAATAAACAGAGCGGGCAGTTCTTTGATAAAAATAAACTGCATACGCTTAACCACCACGGCTATTTCTTTAAAGTTGCCGGGCCGCTGAATATTTCCCGCACCCCGCAGGGGCGTCCGATTATATTTCAGGCCGGTGCTTCCGATGACGGTAAAAAGCTGGCGGCGACCCATGCTGACGCTATTTTTACTCATCAGGAATCGCTGGCGGAAGCGCAGGCTTTTTATCGTGATGTGAAAAGCCAACTCGCAGCTCATGGTCGTCATGATAATACGCTACATATTTTCCAGGGCGTCAGCGTGATCGTTGGCGATAGCGCCGACGATGTAGAGCAGCAATATCAAACCACCGCCGCGCTGGTATCAATTGACGATGCGCTGAATTATCTCGGCCGCTATTTTGAGCATCACGATTTTGCTCAGTATCCGCTGGATGAACCCTTCCCGGATATTGGCGACCTCGGGCAGAACAGCTTTCGCAGCACGACCGATGAGATTAAACGCAACGCTCGCGAAAAAGGCCTGACGCTGCGCCAGGTGGCGCTGGAAGCCGCCAGTCCGCGCCCGCGTTTCGCCGGGACCGCCGAAGAGGTGGCCGATGGTCTGCAACAGTGGTTTGAACAGCATGCAGCGGACGGTTTTATTATCCAGGGCGGCACGCCGGATACCTTCCCGCGCTTTGTGGATCAGGTGGTGCCGATTCTTCAGCAGCGTGGGCTATTTCGCCGCGATTATCCCGGCACCACGTTGCGCGAAAGCTTAGGGCTGGCTGAGCCCGTTAATCAATTCCAAAAACAATAATAGAGAACAACCGCTATGCAGAAAACGCAGAAAAAATCGCTATTACTGGCGCTTGCGCTTGCGCTGGCCGTTAGCGCCTCATCCTGGGCGCAGAACGTGAATATCAACGGCACCGGCGTGAGCCTGGAAGCCAACAAAACGCCGATTCATACGGCGAAAAATCCGCAGGCCATCGCGCAGTTGCCGAAAGGTCTCCACCTGGCCGTGCCGGGCAAACTGACCGTCGCGGTAGCGGCGCTGAACTCGCCGCCGTTGACCGTGTTCTCCGACGATAACAAAACCCTGCTCGGCAGCGAGGTGGACATCGCCCGCCTGGTGGCCGATAGCCTCGGGCTGGAGCTGAACGTGGTCCCCACCTCATGGGAAGACTGGCCGCTTGGCGTCGCCTCCGGCAAATATGATGCCGCAGTCAGCAATATTACCGTCACCAAAGAGCGCAAAGAGAAGTTCGACTTTGCCACCTACCGCAAAGATTCGCTCGGCTTTTACGTGAAGAGTACCAGCCCGCTGAACAAAATTGAAAAAGCGGAGGATATTGCCGGGCTGCGGATCATCGTCGGATCCGGCACCAATCAGGAAGCGATCCTGCTGGCGTGGAATGCGGAAAACGTCAAGAAAGGATTGAAGCCGTTTACCCCGGTGTATACCAAAGATGACGCCGCCCAGACTCTGGCGCTGCAATCCGGGCGAGCCGATGCCTTCTTTGGCCCCAACGTCATTGGCGCGTGGAAAGCGGCGCTGACCGGCAAAACCAAACTGGTGGGCAGCGTTGACGGCGGCTGGCCGAAGGCGGCGCATATCGCGGTAACGGTGAAAAAAGGCAGCGGCCTGGTGGAGCCAGTACAGACGGCGCTGAACGGCGCAATTCAGAGCGGCGACTACGCCAAAGTGCTGAACCGCTGGGGCGAAGGGGTGGAGAGCATTCCACAATCTGAAATCAATCCGGCCGGGCTTGGCGACTAACAGGAGGCGTAATGAGCGATATCTTCCGCGATGTCTCTCCGGAAACGCCGGAGCTACAGCCGATAATTGAGGGCCTGTTCGCCGAGTATGCTGCGCGCTACGGCGACTATTTCTCCCGCGATGCTGAAATCGAGCTGACTGAATGGTATCTGGCACCGCAAGGGCTATTTATAGTGCTGGAGCGCGACGGCGAAATTATCGCCACCGGTGCGTATAAGCCAAAAGATGCCAGTACCGCAGAAATCAAGCGGATCTGGACCCATCGTGGGCTACGCCAGCAGGGTCTGGCAGGGAAAGTTGTGCAAGAGCTGGAGCGCCGGGCGCTGCTTGCAGGCTATAGCCACATCTACCTGACCACCGGTTTTCGTCAGCCGGAAGCGGTACGGCTCTATCTGAGCCAGGGCTATGAGGCGCAGTTTGACCTCAATCGCGACCCGGAAGAGTACAGCCTGCCGCCGTTTGATGGTCGGCTACGCTTCACGAAAGCGCTGGCGGTCAGCGCGCTAAGCCAAAGCGCTTAAGGAGCCAATATGCATACCCCGGAAACGATTAAGGTTGTCCCCGCACGCTATCCGCTGCGGGCGGTTGGCGCGGTGCTGGCGTTGCTGGCGCTGGCAGTGGTCATTCAGTCCGTTGCTTTTAACCCGCGCTGGGAGTGGGGCGTCTTTGCCCGCTGGTTCTTTGACCCGGTGATCCTCGAAGGTCTGGGGCAGACGCTGCTGCTGACTTTACTCGGTACGGTGCTGAGCGTCATTTTAGGCGGACTGCTGGCGCTGGCCCGACTCTCCAGCTCATGGCTGCTGAGCAGCCTCGCCTGGGGCTATATCTGGCTGTTCCGCTCGCTGCCGCTGATCGTGGTGCTGATTATTCTCTACAACTTCTCTTATCTCTACGACACGCTATCGATTGGCATTCCATTCACCGGCATTAGCTGGGCCAACTTTGAAACCATCAACGTACTGGGGCAGTTTTCTACCGCCGTGGTTGGGCTCACGCTGGTACAAAGCGCTTATACCGCCGAAATTATTCGCGGCGGCTTCCTTGGCGTCGATCACGGTCAGTATGAGGCCGCGGCGGCGCTGGGGCTTCCGGCCAGCCGTCGCACCCTGCGCATTATTCTGCCGCAGGCGCTGCGCACTATTTTACCAGCCGGTTTTAACGAAATTATCAGCCTCGCGAAAGGAACGGCGATGGTCTACGTGCTGGCGATGCCGGAGCTGTTCTACACCATCCAGATGATCTACAACCGTACTCAGGAAGTGATCCCGCTGCTGATGGTTGGGGCCGCCTGGTATCTGGTGATCACCAGCGTGCTGTCGCTGATTCAGTATCTGGTCGAACGTGGCCTGGCGCGCAGCGAACGCCGTTCGGCGGTCAATAGCACTCGCAGCAGCCGTCGCGTTGAATCCGTTCGTCGCCCGCAACCGCAGGAGCCTGTCCATGTCCAACTCTCTTAACGGCCATATTTCCATTACCGGCGTCAGCAAATACTTTGGTCGCCACAAAGCGCTGGATGACGTGTCGCTGGAAATAGAGCCCGGCACCGTGACGGTGATCCTCGGTCCTTCTGGCTCGGGAAAATCGACGCTGCTGCGGGCGATTAACCATCTCGAGCGCGTTAATGAAGGCTTTATCCAGATTGATGGCGACTACATCGGCTACCGCCGTAAAGGCGACAAGCTGTATGAACTCAAGGAGAAAGAGATCCTTCGCCAGCGGGTTAACGTCGGCTATGTGTTTCAGAACTTCAATCTGTTTCCGCATCTGACGGTGCTGGAAAACCTGATTGAAGCGCCCATCGCCCATAAACAGGTGACCCGCAAAGAGGCCATTGAACGCGCCTATGAACTGCTTGATGTCGTTGGGTTGCGCAATAAAGCCGACGCCTGGTCGCGGCACCTTTCCGGCGGTCAGCAGCAGCGCATCGCCATTGCCCGCGCGCTGGCGCTTAACCCACGGGTGATTCTGTTTGATGAACCGACCTCCGCGCTTGACCCCGAGCTGGTAGGAGAAGTGCTGGATGTGATTAAAAAACTGGCGCGCTCCGGCACCACCCTGGTCGTCGTGACCCATGAAATCGGTTTTGCCAAAGAAGTGGCGGATCAGGTGGTGTTTATGGTCGACGGCAAGATTGTCGAGCAGGGCAGCAGCGATGAGGTGCTTAACCATCCGCAGCATCAGCGCACGCGGCAATTTTTATCGAGGGTATTACCGGCATGAGAAAAAACCGCTGTTTCGCAGGAGTGTGATGCGAAACAGCGGGGGCGAATCCTCGCCAGGATTTTAAATCAAGCAGTACGCGGGGTCAGGGTCAGGCGGTCCAGTGGCCCGACGATAAACAGATAGGAGAACAGGCCCAGCACGCCCATGGAACCGACGTACAGGATGGCGTAATCAAACGAGTGGGTGTTGGCGAGGATCACGCCGATAACCAGTGGAGTGATAATGCTTGCCAGATTACCGCACATGTTAAATACGCCGCCCGCGATGCCGAGCATCTCTTTCGGCGAGGTGTCGCTCAGTACGCACCAGCCAAGGTTGCCAAAGCCTTTGGCAAAGAACGCCAGGCTCATGGCGGCGATCACCACTACTTCTGAAGAGGTGTAGTTGGCGACGACAATCACGCAGGAGAGCAGCATCCCGCAGATCACCGGCAGCTTGCGCGCGGTAGTCAGGCTGTAGCCGCGCTTCAGTAGCCAGTCCGAGAACACGCCGCCCAGCAGGCCGCCGATAAATCCGGCAATCGCCGGGATACTGGCGACGAACCCGACTTTCAGGATCGACATACCTTTCGCCTGGTAGAGATAGGTCGGGAACCAGGTGAGGAAAAACCAGGTAATAGACGTGACGCAGAACTGACCGATATAAACCCCGATCATCATGCGATTAACGCAAACGCTTTTAATTTGCGCGAGGGTGAGTTTTTGCTGCGTTTTTTTGCTGCCTAATTCCGGCTCGCCGCCGCCTTCACGAATATAGTCGAGCTCCTGCTGATTAATTTTAGGATGGTGAGAAGGATCTCTCACTTTTGCCAGCCAGAATATCCCTAATACTACCCCGATGGCGCCAATATAATAAAACACATAGTGCCAGCTTAAATTGTGCAAGATAATAGTCATCAGCGGCGTAATAATCCCCAGCGAGATATACTGCGCGGCCTGATATACCGAAGTCACGAATCCACGCTCTTTATTGGGGAACCACTGAACGCTAAGTCGGCTGTTGGCGGGAAAGGCGGGTGCTTCGATGGCGCCCATCATCAGGCGCAGAATAACCAGTACCACCAGCGGGCTGGCGAACATATAGATAGTGCCCTGGAACATGGTTACGACCGACCAGCCTATTAGCGCGCAGCCGTAGACCAGTCGCGAACCATATTTATCCAGCAGCCAGCCGCCGGGTATTTGCATGATAACGTAGGAAATACCAAATACCGAAAAAGCCAGGCCCATCGCCTCCGGGTCAAAACCTAACTCTTTGCTCATAATTGGCGCGACGACGGACAGCGTTGCCCGGTCGGCATAATTAAATACGGTGGCCAGAAATAAAAATAATAATATACCGTAACGCACGTTGCTGCGTTTTAATGGTGTCGTCATCTTCAACTCCTTTTGCAGGATTGTTTATTGTGGGTACAGCCAAAAAATGATTTTTCCCCGGCAGGGCGACGGGTTTTCAGTCGTCTGCGGCCCAGTAGCCCGGACAGATGCGCAGCATCGCCTCCGGGGAAATGTTGTTTTCTCCCGGGGGCGGCGCTTGATGCGCCGCCCCCGGGCTACGGGGCCTGTAGTTCGCATAAGGCGTTTACGCCGCCATCCGGGGAAATCGATTATGAGCGTTTACCAAACTCGCAGCTTTGCTGGGTCCAGCGACGAGCCTGTTCGCTCAGGGTGAAGCCCAGACCGTGACGCTCAGAAACCCACATCCGCCCGTCGCGCAGCTCCAGCTGTTCGTTAAACAGCGGGTTCAGCCACTCGAAGTGCTCCAGCCACGGCTCCAGCGGATAGGCGGCGGCAAGATGCAGGTGGACTTCCATCGCAAAGTGCGGAGCCAGCTTGCGACCGTGCTTCGCCGCCAGATCCATAATTTTCAGGAACGGAGAGATCCCGCCGACGCGCGGGGCATCCGGCTGCACAAAGTCGCTGGCATTACCGAGGATCAGCTGTTCATGCTCGCGGAAGCTGGTCAGCATCTCACCGGTCGCAATTGGCGTATCCAGCGCGGCGGCGAGCTGCGCGTGGCCTTCGACATCGTAAGCATCCAGCGGCTCTTCAATCCAGATAAGATTGAACTGCTCCATTTTGCGCCCCATACGGATGGCGGTTTCGCGATCCCACTGCTGGTTGGCATCCACCATCAGCGGGAAATCATCGCCCAGCACCTCGCGCACTGCCGTCAGGCGTCGAATATCTTCAGCCGTGTTCGGCTGGCCAACTTTTAGTTTGATCCCACCGATGCCGTTCTCGCGGGAGATAGCCACGTTTTTCAGCACCTGATCCAGCGGCGTATGCAGGAAGCCGCCGGAGGTGTTGTAGCACTGCACGGAATCGCGATGCGAGCCGAGCAGTTTTGCCAGCGGCAGCCCGGCGCGTTTGGCTTTCATATCCCACAGCGCAATATCGATAGGGGAGATAGCCTGCACCGCCATGCCGCTACGACCGACGGAAGCACCGGCCCACAGCAGTTTGGTGTAGATCTTGTCGATATCGTTCGGGTCTTCACCGAGCAGGTTATCGGCAATCTCTTTGGCGTGGGCGTAAATACCCTGGCCGCCTGCACGCTTGGAATAGCTAAAGCCAACCCCTTCAAAACCGTCTCGGGAGCGGATTTCGGCAATGATAATCGCCACTTCGGTCAACGGTTTTTGCCGACCAGTGAGGACCTTGGCATCGCTGACCGGGGTCGCCAGCGGCAGGAAGGCCAGCGACAGTTTGACGTGTTCTATACGATCGCCGGTTTCGGCAGCGGTTTTGACGCCGGAAGCTTTGGCGTAGGTTACGGACTCGGAATTCGCGCTAGAGGTCATAGTCATTTCCTTGTGAATTACAAAATGTTTGCGCTAACATTTTTAATCCTGATTTTATTTTTATGCTATGTCAGTGATTTTAATTTGTACAAACGATCACAATTAGCGGTTATAAAGGGTAAAATTGTGCAATGTACATCACAATCCAAATAGGTTTGTGAAAAATCACAATTCATAATGATAGCGATAACATTTTATTTTTCAGGTCGTTGATTCTATTGGGGATGTACGGGTGAGCGCTGGCAATTGCGGGGGCCATCATCAATAATGCCCACATGAAACGACTCACTACAGGGGCTTAGTCGTGAAAAGCATAAAACCGACCCGCGCTCCGACGCTGGATGATGTGGCTCGCAGCGCCGGGTTATCGTCGATGACGGTGAGTCGGGCGCTGAATACGCCGCAGCTGGTGCGGCCGAAAACGGTAGAAAAAGTGATGCAGGCGGTGCAGGCCACGGGCTACATTCCCAACGCGTTGGCTGGCGGACTGGCGTCCAGACGCAGCAAACTGGTCGCTGTGGTGGTACCGCAAATCAATAACAATATGTTTGTTGATACTATCCAGGCGCTAAGCGATACCCTGGCGGCGCGCGGCTACCATATGCTGCTGTGCGTGGCAGGCTACAGCCGGGAAACCGAAGCTGAGCTGGTATCAACTTTACTTTCGCGACGTCCGGATGGCGTGGTGTTAACCGGCATTCAGCACGCTCCGGCGCTAAAGAAAACTATTCTTAATGCCGCCACGCCGGTGGTGGAAATTTGGGATCTGACCCCGACGCCGCTGGATATGCTGGTGGGCTTTTCTCATGAAAAAGTCGGCGAAACCATTGGTGAGTATCTGCTGGAAAAAGGCTATCGCCGTCCGGGGCTGCTGTGGGCCGGAGATTCTCGCGCGACGTTGCGTAAGCAGGGGCTGCGCGCCCGGCTGGCTAAGAGCAATATTGGCGATGCGCCTCAGGTCGAAGTGCCGCTCCCGGCATCGCTGGCGCTCGGGCGCCGCGGTTTGGCCGAGCTGCTGAATTCCGGCGAGTTTGACGTTATTGTCTGCAGTTCCGACACCCTGGCGCAGGGAGCGATTATGGAGGCCGAAAGCCGCGGTCTGCGTGTGCCGGAGGACCTCGCCGTGATCGGTTTTGGCGATCTGGATTTCGCCGCCAGCAATCGCCCATCCATCACCACGGTCAGCGTTGACCGTCACGCCATCGGCGAGCAGGCGGCCACTCTCCTTGCTGACCGCATCGAAGGCAGTGGAGAAGAAGAGGTGATTGTTGATATCGGCTTTCACCTGGTGGTGCGGGAGTCGGCGTAGATTTGTTAAAGAGGCGGGTTATTGCGGCACTATTTCGGGCACAAAAAGAAAATCGAAATACCGGGTTTGTGATAGCTTTATCGTTCTGACAATAAGGAGCCTGCTATGCCACACGTAGATATTAAATGTTTCCCCCGCGACCTGAACGATGAACAAAAAACGGCGCTGGCTGCCGATATTACCGAAGTATTGGTTCGCCATCTGAGCAGTAAAGACAGCTCGGTGAGCGTGGCTCTCAAGCAGGTTGATCCGAGCGACTGGCAGCAGGTCTGGGACAGCGAAATCGCCCCGCAGATGGAGCAGTTGATTAAGAAACCGGGTTACAGTATGTAACTGCGCTGCCTTCCCGGAGGCGATGCTGCGCATCTGTCCGGGCTACTCGCTTTCAGCCGTCTGCGATCCCGTAGCCCGGGCAGGCGCTTTGCGCCGCCCCCGGGAGGAAGACGGCACCGTGTTGCTGTATCAGAACCAAATCTCGGTCTGCACGCCGAAGTTCCAGTTGCCGCCGGCGGTAAAGCCTTTACTGCCGAAATCATCGTTAATCGCGTAGCGATCCAGATCTTTATCCCAGTTCATCCACGTCACGAAGAAACGAATCTCCGGGCGCGCTTTAATATCAAACACATCGCCCACTTTGAACGTTGGGGCGAAAGTCAGCTTATAAAAATCGCCGCTCACCGCCTGGTATTGATGTACGCCGTCATTGTAACGATAGCTTCTCCCGTTTGGATTGAGGTCCATATACTGCCAGGAAGCCTCATACAACAGGGCAAAGTTGCGGGTGATCCCCTGAGATACCCGCAGGTTGAAGGTTGCCCAATCGTAGCGGTCGCCATCGCGGTAGCGGTCTTCGCTGTGCTGGGCGATAACCGATGGTGCCAGCTCCCAGTTTTTCCCCAGCGGCAAAATTCCGTATGACGCAAAGCGCAAGGATTTTGCATTCTCGGTGAGATCGCCATCGCTGCCAGGCTGGCGCGCTTCGGCACCAAGGCCGCCGCCGTACTGTAAGGCGCTTTCGGATACCCCCGGTGCCAGGCCGTAGAACCGCTGTTTATCGTGATAAGCCAGCATCGCGTAATAACCGCTCTTCGCCGTATTATCGCTGCGCAGGGCATAGCTACCGGTGGTCGAGGTGTTATCTTTCAGGTCATCGTTGCCCTGAGCCGTCATCGCCGTGGTCATCAGCTGCCAGTTGTTCCAGAAGTGGTTCGCCGTAAACATCAGGTTCTGAATATCGTTGTCTTCGTAGTTATCGCTGCCAAGATCGCCGAAGTTACGCGTGTATACCGAGTAATCACCGCGCAGATTACTGCCCCAGGCCACGTCGTTGATGCCGCCGCCGGTACCACCGAGGAACATAATGTCGCTATCGGTGAAGTGGATATCGAAGTTATCGCGGTCGAAACGTCACGAGTTTGCTGAACTGGTGATCGTTGAAGAAGGACACGGTTTACACGTTATTAATGGCCGACCATTATATATTCAACAAGGCGATGTTTTTTACGTTCAGCCGGGTGATGTACATTATTATGATGAGCTGGGGACGCTGAAGTTAATTAACGTGTTGATTAACCCTTTAGCGGAATTTCAGTATTTACAACATCTCGATGAGTTATTGCAGACATTCTCGGCGCAGCAGGCCTCTTGCTACGGTTGGCTGGCCCCAGATACCCGTCATATCTGCCGGGAGCTGGTTGAAGAAATATTCTCGGCTGAATGCCAGCAGGCTGAAAATAGCGCACTGCGCGAAGCTGCTTTTTTCCAGCTGGTGACTACGATTCTGCATGCGGAATCTGAAGCAGAATATAGTAATACAAAGTATAAACTGCATAAGCTACTCACCTGGCTACAGGAGCACTGTTTTGAAGAGCATAATTGGCAGCAATTGGCGGAGAAATTTCATCTGACCACGCGAACCGCTTTTCGCCATATTAAAGAGGCCACCGGGCTGACGCCGGATAATTATTTAAAACGCCTGCGCTTAGTTTCGGCGCGCGTAAAATTACGCGAAACCGATATGACGATTACAGAAGTGGCTTATTTATGCGGTTTCGCGAACAGTAACCACTTCACCACCTTATATAAAAAAGTGTTTGGCCTGGCCCCCAGCGAAGACCGGCGTCGGCAGCTGCGCTGAGACAAAGATTATTTCAACGGCACATTTTGTTCCTTTGCCCATTTGCGCAAACGACCACAGGCGTTGGCATAAGGTGACGAGGTGTTGAAGGAGATCATCCGCCCCAGCGTCCATTTGCCATACCACGCTTGGCCGTAAAGCGTGTTGTCATCCCGCGCTTCGATGCAGGCGACAATCTGCTGTTTCGCCTGATGCAGGGCAGTAAGCAGAGCAGGGTAATCCAGCGATGGATAATCGGCATAGAACTTCTGCGCCAGCAGTCCGAGCTGGTTCCATTTAAAGCCGGTTTCCGGGAAGTCGATAGGTTGCCGGGTTTCGTCAAGAGTTATCCATTTGAGCACCAGTTCATTCCATCCCAGCAGATAGCAGACCAGATCGCGAACGCTCATCATCGTCCCCTGCGCGTGACCAGCCAGGGTTTTTTCGTCCGTTTTATCTTCGGGAATATGTGCCAGGTAATCGGCCAATTTAGCGAAGTTTTTTTCGATGGCTGCCAGTAGCTGATCCTGGGTTTGCGGTACGCTCATAGCGAGTTCCTTTCTAAGTGACATGATTCCCCGGGCCAGGCGTTTTGCGCCGCCCCCCGGGGGAAGCGCGCAGAGAATCAACCTAGCGCGCTCAGATGCTCTTCAAGATTACCGGTGTTTGCGGCGGCATTGATATGTTCAAAATAATCATACCAGCCGCTGGCGGCGATACCAGCCAACAGCGCATCGCGGGCCTGAGCGTCAGGAAAACGCCAGATCCCTAAAAAACGGTGTGGGGAAGCTTTGTCGATAGCGGTATCGGTCTGCGCCAGCGTCAGGAGTTCAACGCCCCATTGCGCGAGGCCGCTCATCCCAGACTGAATGCCATTGATAAAATGCTGACGCTGCTCCACAGACAGCGCGTGCCAGGCGGGGTTAGGGGTATAAAGTTCGACTAAATAGTGGGACATAACGGGTGACTCCTTTGGGTTGATATCCAGATCATGAGAGACTTTTTCCTGCCAGCGTACCGGCGGCGACTTTCGCCAACAGTTCGGATAGCTGGGTGCGTTCCTGCGCTGAGAGATGGCTGAATAAGCCAGCAATCCAACGGCCGTGCTGGGCGAAGACGCTGCCGATAAGCTGCTTGCCCTCAGGGGTTAATGCGATGCGCATGGCCCGGCCATCAAGAGGGTCGGCATGACGCTCAATTAACTGGTCACGCTCAAGGCCGTTAAGCAGTCCGGTAATGGTTGCCCGGGTGACGCCTGCTTTTTCCGCCAACACGTTGGGAGCGAGACCGTCGGTTGCGGCATCGAGCAAAAACAGCAGCACGAAACGTCCCTCGGATAATCCCCACGGAGCCAGCAACGTTGCGCAATCGCGGTCAATGGCAGCCGCTAACGATAGAGTTTGAAAACAGAGGCGGATATTGTCGACGTCAGCAAGCTGATGACGCTCGGCCTCCTGCAGCAGCGAAAGGTATTTTTGCTCAAGTTTCATATCAGCCTCAGCTATATAGTATGGCGCCTAACTATATGATTGAAGCGATAAACGATCAAGCGAAAAATGTGGAGATTGATGACAAGCCTGGCCTGAACGTCGAGCCTGTTTTTTTGCCGGATGGCGGCTGACGCCTTACCCGGGCCTGGTGCTTTGCGCCGCCCCCGGGAGGAAGACCGCAGGGTGTTGCCGAATTATCCCGGAGGCGATGCTATGCATCTGTCCGGGCTACCGATCTCAATAATCTGCGGGTCGGCAAGGTTTACTCTTCCGGGGTATTAGCCTGTACGTGGCGACCGCTGGCGACAAAATTTCCTGTGCCGAGATGATGCAGCGTATTGATCTTATCATCGTCGAACTGCCAGCGACCGGTGACGAACGCGCGCTCATCAGCAGCGGCGGAAACCACCTCGCCAAACAGGGTGTCGTACTGCTCCTGTGCCGCCGTTGGCGGCAGCAGGCGGCACTCCATCCACGCCAGACATTTCTCTTCGATAAGCGGTAATCCCAGCTCCGGGCCTTGCACTACCGGAATGCCGTAAGCGTTAAATTTATCCTCATCGCGCCCGCTGATGCTGCCGACCGCGTAGGTCCAGCTGGCGGCTTCCACCCCCGGTACGACGATGCCGAAGGTACCGTTGCGCTCAATAATTTCCCGCGTCCAGGCGCTTTTATCCACCACGATAGCCAGCCTCGGCGGCGCGAACTCCACCGGCATCGACCACGCGGCGGCCATGACGTTACGGCGTTGAGACTGGGCGTCATAGCTGGTTATCAGAATGGTCGGGCCATGATTAAGCAGGCGACTGGCGTACTGGAGTTCCACGTGGCGAAAACGGCTCATATGCGTTCCTTGGTAAATGGGTCTGATGCCTGACCACACGTTAATCCGCAATGAAAATGTAATCAATACGTCATCAAGGCTCCCTATAGTCGGCGGCACTAAGTCCCAAAGAGGATCACAATATGTTAGCTCCCCTGAGTTTATCTCAGGTGAGCGCGGCCCGGCGGATGTTGACCGCGGGTAGAGCATCGCATTCCCAACGGGAGGGCGAAAATGCGCGCGCTTACCAGCATTAAACTCGACGGCGTTTCCTTCGCCTTCGGCACTCATACCGTTCTTAATCAGATCAGTCTGCATATCGACGCGGGCAGCATCGTTGCGCTGCTGGGGCCTTCGGGCTGCGGCAAAAGCACGCTGCTGCGCTTGCTCGCTGGGCTAACCGTACCTGCCCGCGGTGAAATTCACTTCGGCGATCGTCTGGTGGCGAAAACCGGCTGGGGAATGCCCCCGGAACAGCGCGATCTCGGTATGGTCTTTCAGGATTATGCTCTGTGGCCGCATATGACTGCCGCGCAGAACGTGGATTTTCCGCTGCGTATGCGCGGTGTAGCGCGTCACGAACGGCAAAAGCGCGTCGAGGAGGCGCTGGCGATGGTCGGTCTCAACGGCTTTGCTGATCGCAAACCGTCGGGGCTTTCCGGCGGTCAGCAGCAGCGCGTCGCCCTGGCCCGCGCTATCGTCGCTGAGCCTCGGGTGCTGCTGTTTGATGAGCCGCTCTCCAACCTCGACAGCGAACTGCGCGAGTCGCTATGCGTGGAGATGAGCCGCCTGCTGCGCCAGTTGGGGATTACAGCTGTCTACGTCACCCACGACCGTCGCGAAGCCGAGCTGCTGGCAGACAAGATTGTGCATTTATCTGCGGGCAGCATTGCCGCCGTCCGCGCCGTTACTTCATCCTCAGGGGAACCCGCATGAAAACCGTTATGACCATTAAGACAGGAGTTGCGCTCGCGATTATGCTATCGACCACCATGATCTCCAGCGCCCACGCGCTGACCGTATACACCGCCGGTCCGGGCTCTCTGGCGAAAAGTCTCGCCAGCGGCTATGAGAAGAAAACCGGGGTGAAGGTGAATATTTTCCAGGCCACAACCGGCAAGGTAATGGCGCGTCTTGAAGCCGAACAGGCGAACCCGCAGGCGGACGTGCTGATCTCCGCTTCCTGGGACACAGCGGAGGATTTGCATAACCGCGGCTGGCTGCTGGCGTATCAGAGCGCTAATGCCGATAAAGTTCCGGCGAATCTGAAATCCGCTGATTACGTTGCGCAGGGTATTTCGGCGCTGGGGATCGTCTGGAACACCAAAAGCGGCACCCCGGAGCCGAAAGAGTGGCGCGACCTGACCGAAGCGGCGTTCAAAGATAAAGTCACCACGCCGGACCCGGCGCTCTCCGGCGCGTCGCTGGATTTGCTGATCGGGTTACAGAATGGTATGGGTGATAAAGCCTGGTCGCTGTTTGACGACCTGAAAAAGAACGGCATGGTGGTCAGCGGGCCAAATGCCCAGGCGGTAACGCCGGTGATGCAGGGGGCGAAAGCGGCGGTCTTCGGTGCGGTGGACTATGTCTCTTATGGCAATATTCATCAGGGTGAATCGCTGAAGGTGATTTTCCCGGCCAGCGGTACGGTTATTGCGCCGCGTCCAATGATGATCCTTAAAACCAGCCAGCATGCAGACGATGCTAAAGCTTTTGTTGACTATGTCCTGTCGCCGGAAGGTCAGGCGCTGGTCGCTGATGCCTGGTTAATGCCCGCCCGTAGCGATGTTAAGGCTAAGCGTCCGCTACTCAACGAGCTGAAAATTCTGCCGACCACCAGCGATGGCAACAGCGAACGTAGCGCGGTCCTTTCACGTTTTAATTCGCTCTTCGCGCAGTAAATCGATTTCCCCGGGTGGCGAAACGTTGCTCGGCCAAAGTAGCCCAATCATACAGTAGCGCCACCGGGAAGATGCAACGCTGAGGCATCAGAGCCCAGTGCATTTCCCGGAGGCGGCGCTGGCGCGCCTGTCCGGGCTACCGGATCGCAGACGGGGATCGTTTCCAGGAAACTACCGTGAAACAGAAACTTATTTCGACGGGAACGCTAACGGCGCTGCTGGTGCTGGTGGCGTTACCGCTCTTTTTTATCGTCCTACAGGCGATATTCCCCCAGTTTAGCGCCGGTTCGCTGGGCGACGCATTCAGCGGCGTGCCAGCGCTGATTGCGGACCCGCAGCTGCCGCCGATGCTGGGCGGCACCCTGTGGGTGGCCTGCGGCGTGGCGCTGATGAGCGTGATTATCGGTTTGCCGCTGGGCGTGCTGCGCGGATTGTTTAATTTACCGTTGCCACGCCTCTGGGATTTGCTGTTTCTGATCCCCTTTCTTACGCCACCGTATATTGCTGCGCTGTCATGGATGCTGGTACTGCAAAGCAACGGCTATCTGCAACAGCTGACCGGCTGGGATCTGAACGATCTGCTGTTCAGCCGCAGCGGGATCGTGCTGGTGATGACCCTCAACATCTTCCCTGTGGTCTATTTTGCGGTCTCTCGCAGCCTGCTGGCGAGCGGTCAGCGGCTGGCGATAGTGGCGCGGGTGCACGGAGCCAGCGCCTGGCGGGCGTTCTGGCATATCACGTTGCCAATGCTTTCTCCGGCGCTGGCGGCGGGGATGCTGCTGGCGTTTACCCTCGCCATTGAAGAGTATGGCGTACCGGCGGCGCTCGGTTCACGGGCGGGACTGGTGATGTTGACCGTGGGAATCGAGAAAAAGCTCGCCGACTGGCCTATCGACCTGCCTGGCGCCTCGCTGCTGTCGCTGCTGCTGATTGCGGTAGCGCTGCTGGCCTGGTGGCTGCAAAAGCGGCTGGTTGGCGATAAAGAAGTGACCAGCGTTACCGGCAAGCCGGGAGAGAACAGCGGGGCGGATTTAGGCTGGCTGGCGCTTCCGGCGGTGCTGTTAATGGCCGTTGTCGGCGGATTGGCGGTGTTATTACCGGGGGCATCGATGGTACTAACCAGCCTGATGGGGACGCTGTCGGGTGGTATTCATGCTGACAATTTTACCTTCAGGCATTTCGATGCGTTGTTTGCCCAGCAGGGCGATGCGCTGTCAGCGCTGGGGACCAGCCTTTCGCTGGCGCTGGCTTCGGCGTTGATCGTCGGCCTGATTGGTCTCCTGGCTGCCTGGCTGGTGCTGGTGCAGAAAATCAGAGGGAGTGCGATTGTCGATGCATTATCGCTGATGCCAGCAGCACTGCCGGGCGTGGTCGTCGGCGTTGGGCTGATTTTGCTGTGGAACCAGCCGTTCTGGCCGGTTTCTCCCTATAACACCTGGTTTATGCTGCTGCTTTCTTATTGCTGTCTGCTGCTGCCGTGGCCGGTGCGCTATGTCGGCAGCGCGCTGCGTCAACTCGGCAATAACCTTGAGCCCGCCGCACGGGTGCACGGCGCGACGCCATTGCAGGCGCTGCGCCTGATCGTTCTGCCGCTGGTATTTCCGGCGCTGCTGGCGGCGATGCTGATGGTGTTTGCCGTGGCCTCCCGCGAGCTGGTGACCTCGCTGCTGTTGGCCCCGGCCGGGACACAAACCGTGGCGGTGTTTATCTGGCGTCAGTTTGAGCAGGGCTCGGTAGGACAGGGGATGGCAATGGCTTCCCTGACGCTATTTACTGGCCTTGCTTTAATGCTCAGCGCGCTGGCGCTGATGCAGCGGGGCACGCGTGAATAAAGGCGATCGCACAAAATAGCTGGTCAGGCAGAAAAAACAGGCTATAAATGTCGGACACCGATTGCTGGAGGCATTGATGAGTCCATTTTTAAGCGCCTATTTTTCTCGTCTGGGCTGGACGGGAACCCCTGAAGTATCGATTAACACCTTGCGTGAACTGCATATCCACCATAACGGCGCGATCCCGTTTGAGAACCTGGATGTGTTGCTGCCCAGAGAGATGCATCTCGACGATCGGACGCTGGAAGATAAGCTGATTCATGGCCGTCGTGGCGGTTACTGCTTTGAGCAAAATGGTCTGCTGGAGAGAGCGCTGCGCGAGATGGGCTTTAACGTGCGCAGCCTGCTGGGGCGCGTGGTGCTGGCCAATCCACCGCATATGCCGCCGCGCACTCATCGGCTGTTGCTGGTGGAGGTTGAGGGCGAGCGTTGGATTGCCGATGTCGGCTTTGGCGGTCAGACCCTGACCGCGCCGATTAAGCTGTTGGCGGATGTTGAACAAACCACGCCGCACGGTGAGTATCGCCTGATTTATGAAGGGGATGAATGGGCGCTGCAGTTCAGTCATCACGGTCACTGGCAGTCGATGTACCATTTTGATTTGGGTCGTCAGTACGCTTCTGACTACGTGATGGGCAACTTCTGGTCGGCGCACTGGCCGCAGTCGCACTTCCGTCACCATCTGCTGATGTGCCGCCATTTACCGGACGGCGGCAAAATGACGCTAACCAATTTCCACTTTACCCATTGGGATAAAAACCATGTGGTCGAAAAGCTGGATTTACCAGACGTTCCGGCGCTGTACGAAGCGCTGCAAACGCGTTTCGGCCTCGGCGTGGATGATGCCAAATATGGCTTTAGCGAAGCGGAGTTAGCGGCGGTGATGGCGGCGTTTGATACGCATCCGGAGGCGGGGAAGTAGGTTTTGACGTTTTACCCTCACCCTTACCCTCTCCCTGGAAGGGAGAGGGGAGCGCACGGTGCGGAGTTTCGGTCTGCCTTTCTCCCTCTCCCCGCATTTGGGGAGAGGGTCGGGGTGAGGGGAAAGACTCAGCGCCTTGAACGTACCACCTGATAGCGGCGGGTGAAATACTCCACCGGGGCGCTCCAGACGTGCACCAGACGAGTGAACGGGAACAGCAGGAAGATGGTCATCCCCAGCACCAGGTGAACGCGATAAATCCACGCCACGCCGTCAAGATGCGCCGACGCGCCGCCGTGGAAGGTCACCACCGCCTGCGCCCAGTCCACCAGTTTTAGCATCTCGCTGCCGTCCGGGTGCTGCGCGGAGAACGGAATGGTCGTCAGGCCGAGCGCGCACTGAATCAGCAGAATGCTCAGAATCAGGATATCCGCGGTGGTGGAGGTGGCGCGAATGCGCGGGTTGGTCAGACGACGAACCAGCAGCCCGATACCGCCGACCAACGTCAGCACACCGCAAACCCCGCCAAGGATCATCGCCATCAGCTGCTTCTGCGACATCGGCAGGAACCAGGAATAGACCCAGTGTGGCGTCAACATGCCGAAGAAGTGGCCGAAGAAGATCCCGAGAATGCCGATGTGGAACAGGTTCGACCAAAGCACCATCCCGCGTTTATCCAGCATCTGGCTCGATGAGGCGCGCCAGGTGTACTGACCGTAGTCGTAGCGCAACCAGCTGCCGATGAGAAACACCGTTCCGCAGAGATAGGGGTAGATATCGTAAAAGAAGACGTTAAGGTACTGTATCATTTCGGGCCTCCGGCACGGACGTCGACATACTGCGGTGCCACGTCCTGGCTAAAGCGTCGTTGATAAGACTGCATTGGGGAGCTGTCGCAGGCGGTGGCGTTATCTTCGATAAACTTCACCTGTTCCTCCTCCCACACTGCATCCAGCGCCTGACGGGTATCGTCGCGTTTTTCCCCCGCCACCTGTTTAGTGACACTGTCACTGTTTAGTTTGCTATCAGCGATCGACAGCAACGCATCAAACAGTTGATAGTATTGGCATTCCCTCTGCTTTAGCCTCCCGCCGAGCAGGGCCAGAATCGGCGCAACGTTCTGTAAACCCTCGCGAGCTTCGTTTTCCGGTAAGATGCTCAGGTACTCCAGATAGAGCGGCAGGTGGTCCGGCAGTTCGCGGCTGTTTAGCTGCAAACCGGCCTGTTCATACTGGCCCATTAAATCAACCATCGCCTGGCCGCGATCGCGGGATTCGGCGTGGACGTGTTCGAACAGCAGCAGCGAAGTAGCACGCCCGCGCTCGAACACTTCGCACCATTCGGCCTGCCGATCGAGGAGCTTCGCCGCCAGCAGCGGCCCGACGAAAGGCAGCAGCGCAGGAGCATCGGCGCTGACCAGCGTCAGCGCCTCCTCACGGCTCTCCCACAGTACCTCGTCCGGGTACTCCAGCAGCAGACCGATGACTTTGAGGATCTGCATTATTCTCCCTCCCCGTGTTTGCGCACGCCACCGATGTCAATGGCATCGATGCGCCGACTGTTGAAGAGGTTGAACTTGGTATCCGAACCGTGGCAGCCATCGCCGAAGGTGAAACCACAGCCGTTTTTCTCCGGGAAAGCATCTTCCGCCATTTCGCGGTGGCTGGTGGGGATCACAAAGCGGTCTTCGTAGTTGGCGATCGCCAGATAACGGTACATGTCCTCAACCTGTTCCACGCTTAAGCCGACTTCTTCGATGGCGCGGGTGTCGGTGACGCCTTCCACTGTCTGGGAGCGTTTGTAGTGCCGCATCGCCATCATGCGTTTCAGGGCGCGCAGCACCGGGCCGGTATCGCCCGCACTGAGCAGATTGGCGAGGTATTGCACCGGAATGCGCAGGCTTTCCACCGCCGGGAGAATATTGCCGTTGCTCGGCAGGCCGCCCGCATCGGCCACCGACTGAATCGGCGACAGCGGCGGGACGTACCAGACCATCGGCAGGGTGCGGTATTCCGGATGCAGCGGCAGGGCCAGCTTCCAGTCCATCGCCAGCTTGTAGACCGGGGATTTCTGCGCTGCGTCAATCACGTTATGCGGAATGCCTTGCTTCAACGCCTCTTCGATCACCGCCGGGTCGTGCGGATCGAGGAACACGTCGCACTGGCGTTCGTAGAGATCGGTTTCATGTTCGGTGCTGGCCGCTTCTTCGATGCGGTCCGCGTCATACAGCAGCACTCCGAGGTAACGGATGCGCCCGACGCAGGTTTCGGAGCAGACCGTCGGTTGTCCGGATTCGATACGCGGGTAGCAGAAGATGCATTTCTCTGACTTGCCGCTCTTCCAGTTGAAGTAGATTTTTTTGTATGGACAGCCGCTGATGCACAGTCGCCAGCCGCGGCATTTGTCCTGGTCGATCAGTACGATACCGTCTTCTTCACGCTTGTAGATGGCGCCGCTCGGGCAGGTGGCGACACAGCTTGGGTTGAGACAGTGTTCGCACAGACGCGGGAGATACATCATGAAGGTGTTTTCGAACTGACCGTACATCTCCTTTTGCATTGCGGCAAAGTTCTGGTCGTGGGCACGCTTTTCGAACTCGCCGCCGAGCAGTTCCTCCCAGTTCGGGCCCCATTCAATCTTGTTCATCCGCTGGCCACTGATCAGCGAACGCGGGCGGGCGGTGGGCAGATGTTTACCTTCTGCCGCGTTGTGCAGATGTTGGTAGTCGTAGGTGAACGGTTCGTAATAGTCGTCAATGCCCGGAATCAGCGGGTTGGCAAAGATTTTAGACAGTACGCCGACACGGTTGCCGAGGCGCGGAGTGAGCTTGCCGGTAATGCTGCGAACCCAGCCGCCTTGCCACGCCTCCTGATCTTCCCAGTTCTTCGGGTAGCCAATACCCGGTTTGGTTTCCACGTTGTTAAACCATGCGTACTCCATCCCTTCACGGCTGCTCCAGACGTTTTTACAGGTGACCGAGCAGGTGTGGCAGCCGATGCATTTGTCGAGATTAAGCACCATGCCGACCTGTGAGCGTATCTTCATTTTTTCGCCTCCTGAACCTGATCGCGACCTTCGTCATCCAGCCAGTCAATATTTTTCATTTTGCGGATCATTATGAACTCATCGCGGTTGGAGCCGACGGTGCCGTAGTAGTTAAAACCGTAGGCCAGTTGGGCATAGCCGCCGATCATATGCGTCGGTTTCGGACACACGCGGGTGACCGAGTTATGGATCCCGCCGCGCCGACCGGTGACTTCCGAACCTGGAATATTCATCAGGCGTTCCTGAGCGTGGTACATCATGGTCATGCCCGGCGGTACGCGCTGGCTGACCACCGCGCGGGCGGTCAGCGCGCCGTTGGCGTTGAAGGCTTCGATCCAGTCGTTATCCTCGATGCCTAGCTCTTTGGCGTCGGCTTCGCTAAGCCATACAATCGGCCCGCCGCGCGATAGGGTTAGCATCAGCAGGTTTTCGCTGTAGGTGGAGTGGATGCCCCATTTCTGGTGTGGCGTCAGGAAGTTGAGCGCTTTTTCCGGGAATCCATTAGGGGGGATCTCTTTCATATGGCTGACGCTGCGGGTGTCGATTGGCGGGCGATAGGCCACCAGGCTTTCACCAAAGGCGCGCATCCAGGGGTGATCCTGATACAGCTGCTGACGGCCAGAGAGGGTACGCCAGGGGATCAGTTCATGGACGTTGGTATAGCTGGCGTTATATGAAACGTGTTCGCTTTCCAGGCCTGACCAGGTCGGGCTGGAGATAATCTTACGCGGCTGGGCCTGAATATCGCGAAAGCGGATTTTCTCATCCTCTTTATTCAGCGCCAGATGCGTATGTTCACGCCCGGTAAATTCGCTGAGCGCCTGCCAGGCTTTCACCGCCACCTGACCGTTGGTTTCCGGGGCGAGGGCGAGGATGACTTCCGAGGCATCAATGGCGCTATCAATGCGCGGACGGCCTTTTGCCGGGCCATCAAGTTTGACGTAGTTAAGCTTGCCGAGGAAATCGACCTCACTCTGGGTGTTCCACGAAATGCCTTTGCCGCCGTTGCCCAGCTTATCGAGCAGCGGGCCGAGAGAGGTGAAACGCTCGTAAGTCGCCGGGTAATCTCGTTCCACGACGGCAATCGACGGCGCGGTTTTACCGGGGATTAAATCGCATTCGCCCTTACGCCAGTCGAGCACGTCAAAAGGTTGCGACAGCTCCGCCGGGGAGTCGTGCTGCAGCGGCACCAGCACCACATCGGTCTCTTTGTCGAGATGACCAACACAGACTTCGGAGAAGGTTTTGGCGATATCTTTATAGATTTCCCAGTCGCTTTTCGCCTCCCACGCCGGGTCGACGGCGGCGGAGAGCGGGTGGATAAACGGATGCATATCCGAGGTGTTCATATCGTCTTTTTCGTACCAGGTGGCGGTCGGCAGGACGATATCGGAGAACAAGCAGGTGCTGGACATGCGAAAATCGAGAGTCACCAGCAGGTCGAGCTTGCCCTCGATGGCGGCGGTCTGCCACTCCACCTCTTCAGGCTTAACGTCATCGGTTGCGCCCAGCTCATCACCCTGAATCCCGCTGTCGGTACCCAGCAGATATTTAAGCATGTACTCGTGGCCCTTGCCGGAGGAACCCAGCAGGTTGGAGCGCCAGATAAACAGGTTACGTGGGTGGTTCTTGCCGTTATCCGGCTGCTCGCAGGCAAAGCGGATATCGCCGGACTTTAGCGCCTGAGCGGTAAAGTCGGCCGGGGAAAGACCTGCGGCGGCGGCCTGCTGTTTGATGGTGAGCGGGTTGACGCCCAGCTGCGGCGCAGAGGGGAGCCAGCCCATACGCTCGGCGCGGACGTTGAAGTCGATTAAATGACCGCTAAATTTGCTGGCGTCCGCCAGCGGCGATAGCAATTCCTGGGCGGTCAGTTTTTCATAGCGCCACTGGCTGGCGTGATTGTAGAAATATGAGGTGCTGTTCATCTGGCGCGGCGGGCGGTTCCAGTCGAGGGCGAACGCTAGCGGTAGCCAGCCGGTTTGCGGGCGCAGCTTTTCCTGGCCGACGTAGTGCGACCAGCCGCCGCCGCTCTGACCAACGCAGCCGCAGAACACCAGCATATTGATCATCCCGCGGTAGTTCATATCCATGTGATACCAGTGGTTGACACCGGCTCCGAGGATAATCATCGACCGACCGTGGGTTTTATGTGCGGTATCGGCGAATTCCAGGGCGATCTGCTCGATATGCTGGCGCGGTACGCCGGTGATCTGCTCGGCCCACGCCGGGGTATAGGCTTTCACTTCCGCAAAATCTTTTGCCGCGTTGGCGTCGTCTAAGCCGCGATCGAGTCCGTAGTTGGCGAGGATCAGGTCATAAACGCTCACTACCAGTCCAGTTTCGCCATTAGCCAACGGCAGCTGTTTGACCGGGAGCTGATGAATCGTCACTGGATCTTGTTTGACGCTACGAAAGTGCGGATTTTCGTTGCCGCCGAAGTAGGGAAAACCGACCGAAACGACGCTATCGCGGCTGTCCAGCAGCGACAACGTTAATTCGGTCTCTTGCCCGGCAGCCCGCTGCTCAAGGTTCCATTTGCCTTTTTCACCCCAGCGGAAGCCAATGGAACCGTTAGGCGCGACCAGCTCGCCTGCGCTGTTATACGCCACGGTTTTCCACTCCGGATTATTGCTTTCGCCCAACCCGTCAACCAGGTCAGAGGCACGCAACATGCGGCCCGGTACGTAGCTACCCTCTTCGCGCGGGTCTAGCATCACCAGCATTGGCATATCGGTATAGGTGCGACAGTAATTGAGGAAGTAATCGCTGGGGTTATCGAGGTGAAATGTTTTGAGGATCACGTGGCCCATCGCCATCGCCAGCGCGCTGTCGGTACCCTGTTTCGGGGCCAGCCACTGATCGCAAAGCTTGGCGACTTCCGAATAGTCCGGGGTAATGGCGATGGTTTTCGTGCCTTTGTAGCGGACTTCGGTAAAGAAATGGGCATCCGGGGTGCGGGTCTGCGGAACGTTGGAGCCCCAGGCGATAATGTAGCTGGAGTTGTACCAGTCGGCGGATTCCGGGACATCGGTTTGCTCGCCCCAGGTCATTGGCGATGCGGGAGGCAGGTCGCAATACCAGTCGTAGAAGCTCAGGCAGGTGCCGCCAAGCAGCGACAAGTAACGGGTACCGGCGGCATAAGAGACCATCGACATCGCCGGGATCGGCGAGAAGCCAGCGACGCGGTCCGGGCCGTAGTTTTTAATCGTCCAGACGTTGGCGGCGGCAATCAGCTGGTTCAGTTCTTTCCAGCTGGAGCGGATAAAACCCCCTTTACCGCGCACCTGTTTGTAGCTGAGGGTTTTGACCGGGTCCTGCATGATGCTGTCCCAGGCCAGCACCGGATCCGGATGCTGAGTCAGCGCCTCGCGCCATAGCTCGATCAGCCGCTTGCGCGCCAGCGGATACTTCAGACGGTTAGCGCTGTAAAGATACCAGGAGTAGCTTGCGCCGCGCGGACAACCACGGGGTTCGTGGTTGGGCAGGTCAGGGCGGGTGCGCGGGTAGTCGGTTTGCTGGGTTTCCCAGGTGACCAGCCCGTTCTTAACGTAGATCTTCCAGCTGCATGAGCCCGTACAGTTCACGCCGTGCGTTGAGCGGACAATCTTGTCGAACTGCCAGCGCTGACGGTAGCTATCTTCCCAGTCGCGGTTGGTGTTGTACACCTGACCGTGACCGTTGGCAAAGGTCTCGCCTTTCTGCTTAAAGTAGCGAAAGCGATCCAGTAGTTTACTCATGACATTTCTCCTGCTTCGATAATGTACGGCATCGTGCCATTGCCGGATAAGGCGTTAGCCGCCATCCGGCAAATTTCTCGTTATTTTTTTGCCGGTGTGCGTCGGCCATAGACCAACCACGTCACCAGCACACACACGACGTAGAAGACAAAGAACACTTTCATGGCCCCGACCGGCGAGCCGGTCATTGCCAGCGATGTACCGAAGGCTTTTGGGATAAAGAAGCCGCCAATCGCGCCGATGGCGGAGATAAATCCGAGCGCTGCTGCGGTATCGGTCACCGCTTCGTGCTGGGCTTGTTCGTCACTACCGCCGCGCTTCTTAACGCTCTCGATGGTGATTTGACGGAAAATTACGGCGATCATCTGGAAGGTGGAGCCGCTGCCGAGACCGGCGGTCAGAAACAACCCCATAAACACCACGTAAAAGGCGAGAAAGCTGCCGGAACCGGAGCCAGGCAGGGTGAGGAACAGCAGACCGGTAAATAGCGCCATCAGCACGAAGTTCACCAGCGTGACCCGGACGCCGCCGAGACGGTCGGAGATAATGCCGCCGAATGAACGCGCCAGCGCGCCGATAAACGGGCCGAAGAATGCCAGCTTGAGGATGTTGACGTCCGGAAACTGCGTTTTCGCCAGCATGGCAAAACCAGCGGAAAAGCCGATAAAGGAGCCAAAAGTCGCGAGGTAAAGCAGGCTCAGCAGCCACATATGCGGCCGTTTCAGAACGGGCAACTGATCGCGAATGGATGCCTTCGAGCTGGCGATATCGTTCATGCCTACCCAGGCGGCAATGGTGGCAATCACCAGCAGCGGTACCCAGACAATAGCCGCGTTACTTAGCGCGAGGATGGAGCCATCTTCCTGGGGAACTCCGTGAACGCCGAGGAACGCGAATATCGGCAGGAAGATCACCGCCGGAGCAATCATCTGCATCACGCTGACGCCGAGGTTGCCGAGCCCGCCGTTCACCCCCAGCGCGCTGCCCTGTTTGGCTTTGGGAAAGAAAAAGCTGATATTTCCCATGCTGGAAGCAAAGTTGGCACCAGCAAAACCGCACAGCAGGGCAATGGTGATAAATACCCAAAATGGAGTGGCGGTATTTTGAATAGCAATTCCCAGCCAGATGCAGGGCACCACCAGAATAATCGTGCTTAATACCGTCCAGTAGCGCCCGCCAAATATAGGTACCATAAAGGAGTAGGGTACGCGTAATATTGCTCCGGAAAGTGAAGGCAGGGCGGTTAATAAAAAGAGTTGATCGGTGGTGAAATTAAATCCGACTTTATTGAGATTGACCGCGACGGCACTAAATAACATCCACACGCAAAAGGCGAGTAGCAGACAAGCCACGGAAATGCAAAGATTCCTCCGCGCTATTTTCTTGCCCTTATTTTCCCAGAATGCCGCGTTTTCTGGTTTCCACTCTTTTAAAAGGTAATGATTCTTCTTCTCATTTTCTGTCGACATATTGCCCTCGAATGAACAGTATTCAGTGAAAAGAATAAATAAGTAAAAACAGTAAATTAAGAAAATACTGTATGCAGAGGTGGTTTTTTTATCCGTTGTAATGATTGAAGAATAGATAAGAAAAGCGCGTCATAAGAAGAGGCGCGAATAATCGGGGGGGATTATTTGTTACAGAATGTAACGCTGAATTAAAATAACTCCATCGATATATAATAGTTTATATAACGATTAAATGTGGCATTGTCTATTTCTTGCATTCCCAGGGTGTAAATTCCGTCGAGGCCGCAAACAAGGGCTATCAGCCGCCAGGCGATGCTTTCGGCGTTGTCCTTTGGCTGAAATTCTCCCGCCTCGATTCCGCCGTGGATAATCTTCAGGGTCTCTTCATGCCACATGGTCATTGTTAGCAAGTAAGCGCCTTTGATATCCCGGTCGCTATCGGCCAGCAGCTGCGCCTCGCGCCATAAGCGCACGTAGGGCTCAAGCTTGCCATCGTCGCTCCCCACCATCGAAAACAGACGCTCGCGCCAGCTGGCGTCATCGGCAACCAGCGGCATATCGAGCATTTCACGGATCAGGCGTACGAAAGTATGAGCTTTCAATTCGCCAATTGAAGTGAAGTGGTGGTGCAGTTGCCCGGCGGCGACGCCGGCTTCCGAAGCTATCTGACGCACGGTCATCGCGCTGAAGCCGTCCCTTAGCGCCACGCGCATGGCTGCCAGCACAATAACTTCCCGACGCGCATCGCGATTTAAATAGCTCATAACGTTCCGTGACCCCTGTTTTTTTAGCGATAGTAACAAAAAGTTGGACACTCGTTCAACATTGCGGCAGGATCGCCATCCTGGACAAATGTCCAATTTTCAATATTGAGGAAAAGTAGTATGTCTCGGCAATGGTTGACGCTGATGGCGATTTTGCTGGTTTATATTCCGGTAGCGATCGACGCTACGGTACTGCATGTGGCTGCGCCGACGCTTAGCGTGGCGCTGGGAACCAGCGGCAATGAGCTGCTGTGGATTATTGATATCTATTCGCTGGTGATGGCCGGCATGGTGCTGCCGATGGGCGCGCTTGGCGATAAAATCGGCTTCAAACGTCTGCTCCTGCTCGGTAGCGGTATTTTTGGCCTGGCATCGCTGGCGGCGGCGTTTTCACCTACGGCAGCGACGCTGATTGCTTCCCGTGCTCTGCTGGCGGTAGGCGCGGCGATGATTGTTCCGGCAACGCTCGCCGGGATCCGTAGCACCTTCTCAGAAGCACATCAGCGTAATATGGCGCTCGGCCTGTGGGCAGCGGTCGGTTCCGGCGGTGCGGCATTTGGTCCGCTGGTTGGCGGCATGCTGCTGGAGCATTTCTATTGGGGCTCGGTATTCCTGATCAACGTACCGATCGTGCTGGTGGTGATGGCGATTAATGCCAAAGTGGTCCCACGCCAGCCCGCGCGGCGCGAACAGCCGCTCAATTTAGTCCAGGCGCTGATCCTGATCGCCGCCATATTGATGCTGGTATTTAGCGCCAAAACGGCGCTGAAGGGGCAAATGGCGCTGTGGTTAACCGGGCTGGTCGCAGTGTCCGGCGCAGCGATGCTGTTCTGGTTTGTGCGTAAACAGCTCTCGGCAGCGCGCCCGATGGTGGATATGCGACTGTTCACTCATCGTATTATTTTAAGTGGGGTGATGATGGCGATGACGGCGCTCATTACTCTGGTTGGCTTCGAGCTGCTGATGGCGCAGGAGCTACAGTTTGTGCACAACAAAACGCCTTTTGAGGCCGGTTTGTTTATGCTGCCAGTGATGGTAGCAAGCGGTTTTAGCGGTCCAATTGCCGGAATGCTGGTGTCACGGTTGGGTCTGCGCGAGGTGGCGACCGGCGGGATGCTGCTGAGCGCGCTGAGCTTTCTTGGCCTGTCGATGATCGACTTCAGCACTCAGCAATGGCAGGCATGGGGCCTGATGACGCTGCTGGGCTTCAGCGTCGCCAGCGCGCTGCTCGCATCCAGTTCAGCGATTATGGCCGCCGCGCCGAAAGAGAAAGCCGCAGCGGCAGGGGCCATTGAAACCATGGCCTATGAGCTGGGGGCAGGCCTGGGCATTGCGCTGTTTGGTTTGATCCTGACTCGTAGCTACACCTCGACGATTGTTCTGCCGGCGGGCGTGGAAGGTGCTGCGGCGGAGCAGGCATCGTCCTCCATTAGTGAGGCAATTAAGCTGGCGCAGTCGATGCCCGCTATTCCGGCGCAAAGCCTGCTTGAGGCGGCAAAGGCGGCGTTTATCAATTCCCACAGCATCGTGCTAGCGACGGCGGGCGTTCTGCTTCTGCTGCTGGCGGCAGGTATCTGGCGCAGCCTGGCGAAAGCGCCGGAATTGAATTAATTTTTATGCCGGAGTTATTCTCCGGCTTTTATTTATCCAATTTATTTATTCTGATTTTTCGCTGGTGAGTACGCTTTTTACTGTCGTTTAGCACCGGAATGTGCTAATTAACGTGATGGTTTGCAGGATAATGATAAACGGCAAGGATATGCAAAGGGAATCCATAATGAAATTGACGTGCCTCAGCAATAACGCAAAGAAAATAATTTGTAGCCTTGGGGTATTTATAATGTCGCTACCGGCAGGTGCTGCAGGGTTTGATTGTTCAGCTCAAAATCTTAACAAGACAGAATTAACGATATGTAATGATACTTATCTATCAAGTGTGGATAATGTTTTAAACCTGTTTTTTACTTCAGCACTTAATAACAGTATTAATCACGGCACATTGTTCAGAGAACAGCGCCAATGGGTGAAAGAAAGAAATCAGTGTGGGGATGATATTTCTTGTATAAAAGAAAAATATGTTGCCAGAAATAAAGATTTAACCGCGATTTTATCTTTTCGGAATGTCGATGACGTTTTTAATCGTGATGGCGATTTACTCGACCCGCCCATGGCGCAGAATTTGCAAAATAAAAATGGTTTTACCATTACCGAGGACCGCTGGCGGGTTAAGGTCATCGTACCAGAATGGGTTATCTCATCACGGAATTATAAACTGGATGACTCTGACTGGCGAGTGCTGACGCACAGAGTGGTGAACGGTGATCTGGTTATCTATTTTCTTGTCTCCGGAAGAGAGGGCGATAAGCAGGTAAACAATATTATTCGCGTTGAAAACGGCTGGAAGTCACTGATTGTTGCTCATTACGAATATTCATACCGTGACGATGTGATGATTAAATACGACCCCGGCAGTACGGATAGTATCGTCTATTCCGTTTTTCAGCGCCCCGATCCAGAGCTGGTCGATAGCACCGATTATACGGTAGAGACTTACACTCTTGATCCCACCAGTGACAAGGTGGAAAAAACTCAGAGCACCTCGCGCAGCGAGGCAAGCTTAAAAAAAGAGGCATGGGTGGGCTACTGCGAAACTCAGGAGTGCACCAGTCGGGTAGCGTCCCCGGATGGGAAATGGCGCCTGGCGTCGCGCGATGATTATGACGAAGGGATGTTCTATTTCCCGGCGGACAGGCCGGATCAGGGAATTAACGTATTCCTGGCGCAGGGGGAGACTTCAAAGGGTAATGATTTCGAATATATGCGCAACTATGCCTGGGGCGATGAGAATTCATTTTATTTTGATAACGACGGCGGTTATGCCTGCATCTGGAAAACAGACATTAAAAATAAAACCACCCAGCGTATATTACCGGTGGAAGGGATGTTGCAGCCTTACTACCTGAACTATAACGGTGAGGATTTGGTTGTTGCCACATACCGCACTTATTCTGCAGAAAAGAAAGGGCAGCATTACGAAATTTATATCGCTAAAAAATAAAGTCCCGATGGCGGCGAAAGATATCCGCCGCCACGGGCAGCTTATAGCCCTAATGGGATAGGTTCTTAGCGCCGGGTCGCCTGCCAGCAGAGCAGGGAGCCAATGCACACCATCCCGGCACCCTGCCAGAATGACCACGACAGCGCAGCGCTGAGCAACAACGCCGCCAGCGCCGAAGAGAGCACCGGGGTAAAGTAGGAGGCGGCGGCCAGCAGGCTAACGTTGCCATGCAGGATACCGACGTTCCACGCTGCGTAACCTAATCCCAATGCGACTGACAGGGTGACCAGCTTGATGATGACCGGCCAGCTAAAGACCATCGGCGGCTGCTCGCTGAACAGGAATTTCAGCCACAGGGTCAGGGCGGTGAGCAGGACAAACAGGGTAATACCGTTCTTACCTTTAGCGTATTTTGCGGTGACCGTGCAGTAGGCCGCCCAGATAAACGCGCCGACAAAAGCCAGAATATAGCTCAACGGGCTGGAGACTACATTGCTGATTATTTCATCGATATTCAGACCGTGCTCACCGCCTAATACCCATGTCACGCCAAATAACGCCAGTAATAATCCAGGGATTACCAGCCAGCTGCTTTTTTGTCCGTTGAACAGAATGGCAAACAGGATGGTCAGGCTGGGCCACAGGTAATTAACCATCCCCACTTCAATCGCCTGCTGTCGCGTACCGGCTAATCCGACCGACAGCGCCAGGCAAATTTCATAGCTGACGAACAATACGCTGCCTGCCAGCAGATAAGACCGGGGGATGTGGCGTATTTGCGGAAAGCCGACGGTAAAGATCAGCAAAATGCCGCTCAGGCTGTAGATCATCGCCGCACCACCCACCGGGCCAAGCCCCTCGCTAACGCCGCGAATCAGCCCGACCATCGTGCTCCAGAGTATGATAGCGGCAAATCCAATGAGCGTGGCTCTCTTCTTCTCCATATTTAACCTGATGTTGATTCAAACGCAGTCGGGTTTTATAACACTTTTTTTTCGCTCCCGGGGGATATTTTCCACAGTACTTAATCCTAATGGAGTAATGAAATTCGACGTCGCTGACTATTAAGGGGGCATGGATTCAGGACATTGATTTGACGCAAATAAAACAGGGGTATTGCTGTTAATTTCCACTCCCGCAATGAATAGACATCCCACACGGAGGGGAATAATGGACGTCAGCCGCAGAAAGTTTTTTAAAATCTGCGCAGGCGGTATGGCTGGAACAACAGTCGCTGCTTTGGGTTTTGCGCCCAAAATGGCTCTGGCTCAGGCGCGCAACTATAAATTGCTGCGTGCGAAAGAGATCCGCAACACCTGCACATACTGTTCCGTCGGCTGCGGGCTATTAATGTATAGCCTGGGCGACGGCGCGAAAAACGCGAAAGAAGCGATTTATCATATCGAAGGGGACCCGGATCATCCGGTAAGCCGCGGCGCGCTGTGCCCGAAAGGAGCCGGTCTGCTGGACTATGTCCATAGTGAAAACCGTCTGCGCTATCCGCAATACCGTGCGCCGGGTTCAGATAAATGGCAGCGCATCTCCTGGGATGAGGCGTTTACTCGTATCGCCAAATTGATGAAAGCCGACCGTGACGCCAACTTTATTGAGAAAAACGATCAGGGCGTTACGGTTAACCGTTGGCTTTCCACCGGCATGCTGTGCGCATCCGCAGCGAGCAATGAGACCGGCATGTTGACGCAGAAGTTTGTGCGATCTCTTGGCATGCTGGCGGTAGACAACCAGGCGCGCGTCTGACACGGACCAACGGTAGCAAGTCTTGCTCCAACATTTGGTCGCGGTGCGATGACCAACCACTGGGTTGATATCAAAAACGCTAACGTCGTGGTGGTGATGGGCGGTAACGCCGCAGAAGCCCATCCGGTGGGATTCCGCTGGGCGATGGAAGCAAAAAACAACAACGATGCGACGCTTATCGTCGTCGATCCGCGCTTTACGCGTACGGCGTCGGTGGCTGATATCTATGCGCCGATTCGCTCTGGTACCGACATTACTTTCCTGTCGGGCGTTCTGCTGTACCTGATTCAAAATAACAAAATCAATGCGGAGTACGTTAAACACTACACCAACGCCAACCTGCTGATTCGCGATGATTTTGCTTTCGAAGATGGTCTGTTCAGCGGCTATGATGCCGAAAAACGTCAGTACGATAAATCTTCGTGGAACTATCAGTTCGACGAAAACGGCTACGCCATGCGCGATGAAACTCTGCAACATCCGCGCTGCGTGTGGAACCTGCTGAAACAGCACGTTTCCCGCTATACGCCGGAGGTGGTGGAGAATATTTGCGGTACGCCGAAAGACGATTTCCTCAAAGTGTGCGAAGTGCTGGCCTCTACCAGCGCAGCGGACAGAACCACCACCTTCCTGTACGCGCTGGGCTGGACGCAGCATACCGTCGGGGCGCAGAACATTCGCACTATGGCGATGATCCAACTGCTGCTTGGCAATATGGGCATGGCGGGCGGCGGCGTGAACGCGCTGCGTGGTCACTCCAATATCCAGGGATTAACCGATTTAGGTCTGCTCTCGACCAGTCTGACCGGTTATCTGACGCTGCCGTCGGAAAAACAGACGAGCCTGCAAAGCTATCTGGCGGCGAATACGCCAAAAGCAACGCTTGCCGATCAGGTGAACTACTGGAGCAACTATCCGAAGTTCTTCGTCAGCCTGATGAAATCCTTCTATGGCGACGCGGCGCAGAAAGAGAACGATTGGGGCTTTAACTGGTTACCGAAGTGGGACCAGGCTTACGACGTTATCAAGTATTTCAATATGATGGATAACGGCAAAGTCACCGGCTATATCTGCCAGGGCTTTAACCCGGTGGCTTCGTTCCCGGACAAAAACAAAGTTGTCCGTAGCCTGAGCAAGCTGAAGTACATGGTGGTTATTGACCCATTAGTGACTGAAACATCGACTTTCTGGCAAAACCACGGTGAGTCGAACGATGTCGACCCGGCGGCGATTCAGACCGAAGTATTCCGTCTGCCGTCCACCTGCTTTGCCGAAGAAGATGGCTCGATCGCCAACTCCGGTCGCTGGCTACAGTGGCACTGGAAAGGTCAGGATGCGCCGGGTGAAGCGCGTAATGACGGCGAAATCCTGGCCGGTATTTACCATCGTCTGCGTGAGATGTATCGCACTGAAGGCGGTAAAGGCGTTGAACCGCTGCTGAAGATGGGCTGGAACTACAAACAGCCGGATCATCCGGAGTCGGAAGAGATCGCCAAAGAGAACAACGGCTATGCACTGGAAGATCTCTACGACGCCAACGGCGTGCTGCTGGCGAAGAAGGGTCAACTGCTGAACAGTTTCGCGCTGCTGCGAGATGACGGTAGCACCGCTACGTCTTGCTGGATCTATACCGGGAGCTGGACCGAGCAGGGCAACCAGATGGCCAACCGCGATAACGCCGATCCGTCAGGGCTGGGTAATACGCTGGGCTGGGCATGGGCGTGGCCGCTCAACCGCCGCGTGCTGTATAACCGCGCCTCGGCGGATATCAACGGCAAACCGTGGGATGCGAAACGGATGCTGATCCAGTGGAACGGCAGCAAATGGGTCGGGAATGATATTCCGGACTTCAATACCGCGCCGCCGGGCAGTAAAACCGGGCCGTTTATCATGCAGCAGGAAGGTCTTGGCCGCCTGTTTGCGCTGGATAAGCTGGCTGAAGGACCGTTCCCTGAACACTACGAGCCGATGGAAACGCCACTGGGGACAAACCCGCTGCATCCGAACGTGGTTTCCAGCCCGGTGGTGCGCATCTACGAAGATGACGTACTGCGTTTGGGCAAGAAGGATAAGTTCCCGTATGTCGGCACCACCTATCGCCTGACCGAGCATTTCCATACCTGGACCAAGCATGCGCTGCTCAACTCGATTGCGCAGCCGGAACAGTTTGTCGAAATCAGCGAAGGTCTGGCGAGCGCGAAGGGGATTGCTAATGGCGATCGGGTGACGGTCAGCAGCAAGCGCGGCTTTATTCGCGCGGTGGCCGTGGTAACCCGCCGTCTGCAAACGCTCAACGTTAACGGTCAGCAGGTGGAAACCGTCGGGATCCCGCTGCACTGGGGTTTTGAAGGCGTGGCCCGCAAAGGTTACATCGCCAATACCCTGACGCCGAACGTGGGTGATTCCAACTCGCAAACGCCGGAGTACAAGGCGTTTCTGGTCAACATCGAGAAAGCGTAAGGAGCGAATGAATGGCGATGGAAACTCAGGACATCATTAAACGCTCCGCCACCAACCCGATCACGCCTGCGCCTCGGGCGCGGGATTTTAAGGCGGAAGTGGCAAAGCTGATTGATGTCTCCTCCTGCGTGGGCTGCAAAGCCTGCCAGGTGGCCTGTTCCGAGTGGAACGATATCCGTGATGATGTGGGGCACTGCGTCGGGGTTTACGATAACCCCGCCGATCTCAGCGCCAAGTCCTGGACGGTGATGCGTTTTAGCGAAACCGAGCAGAACGGCAAGCTGGAGTGGCTGATTCGTAAAGATGGTTGTATGCACTGCGAGGATCCGGGTTGCCTGAAGGCCTGCCCGTCCGCCGGAGCGATTATTCAGTACGCTAATGGCATCGTCGATTTCCAGCAGGAGAACTGCATTGGCTGCGGCTACTGCATCGCAGGATGTCCCTTTAACGTTCCGCGCCTCAACAAAGAGGATAACCGGGTCTATAAATGTACGCTGTGCGTAGACCGGGTCAGCGTCGGCCAGGAACCGGCCTGCGTGAAAACCTGCCCAACCGGCGCGATTCATTTCGGCACCAAGAAAGAGATGCTGGAAGTGGCGCACGAGCGTGTGGAAAAGCTGAAGAAGCGCGGCTATCCCCATGCCGGGGTTTACAACCCGCCTGGCGTTGGCGGTACTCACGTGATGTACGTGTTGCATCATGCGGACCAGCCGGAGCTGTACCATAACCTGCCGAAAGAGCCGCAGATCGATACCTCTATCAATCTGTGGAAAGGGGCGCTGAAGCCGCTTTCCGCCATCGGTTTTGTCGCCACCTTTGCCGGGCTGATTTATCACTACATCGGGATTGGGCCGAACAAGGAAGTGGATGACGATGAGGAGGAGCATGATGAGTAAATCGAAAATGATTGTGCGCACGAAGTTTATCGACCGCGCCTGTCACTGGACGGTGGTGATTTGCTTCTTTCTGGTCTCGCTATCGGGAATTTCGTTTTTCTTCCCGACCCTGCAATGGTTGACTGAAACCTTCGGTACACCGCAGATGGGACGTATTCTGCATCCGTTCTTTGGCGTGCTGATTTTCGTCGCCCTGATGTTTATGTTCGTGCGTTTCGTCCATCACAATATTCCTGATAAACAGGATATTCCGTGGCTGAAGGGCATTGTCGAGGTACTGAAGGGCAACGAACATAAAGTGGCGCGAGTGGGGAAATATAACGCCGGGCAGAAAATGATGTTCTGGACCATTATGAGCATGATCTTTGTGCTGCTGGTGACCGGTGTAATTATCTGGCGGCCGTATTTTGCCCACTATTTCCCGATTCAGGTCATTCGCTATAGCCTGTTGATCCACGCGGCCTCGGCGATTATTCTCATTCATGCGATTCTGATCCATATGTATATGGCATTCTGGGTTAAAGGATCGATTAAGGGAATGATCGAAGGGAAGGTGAGCCGCCGCTGGGCGAAGAAGCATCACCCGCGCTGGTATCGCGACGTGGAGCGTATGGAAGCGAAGAAAGAGAGTCGTGAAGGGCTGAAGTAAGCCTTAGCTATGGTTCCCCGCTCCGGTGATTACGGAGCGGGTCTACGTGTTAGTGATGAGCGCATCAATTGCGGAAATGACGGTGGTTCTTTCTTTACGTAAATTACAGACTAAATACTTTTCATCCAGCCTCTGTTTCGCCACGCTGGTTATTCCAGGTGTGTTGAGGAATAGCTTCTGAAACTCGAGGTTTATTAGTGGCGCGGCGGCGTGATAATGACCTGCCATGTGCATATGATGACTTAGTGGAAAAATTAACCTCGACGATAAATCATCATAGTAATCATGTTGGATCACCATAAGATAAGGTAGTAATTCATTTGTCCTCGAGGATGGATTACGATAAACATCAAATTGTGCGGCCATTAAATCCCTCCGAAAAACGGGTCTTCCGACAGTAAACCGGCGCGTGCGGTAAATTCATTCATGGCTTTTATGAATTCCCGGTTCTGCTGGCAGATTTCCGTATCAACAATGGATTGCTGCTGGTAGTGCTGCTTAACCGTTACAATATGCTGATTGGTCTGTTTTTTATTCATCGCGTTGTTCTTCATTATCGACTCCTTTCTGTTGATAGCCTTATTATCACTCCACCAAACTTAGAAATGAACGCTATTATTAACTTTGTTTTTTATTTTGCGAGACGGCTTCCAGCGTAAAGCAACAGAATGAAAGACTAACGGTTATCGTAATAACCCTCTGCACAGGGAGAACTCTGTGCAGAGGTGAGGGGAAAATTAATATTTTTCAGGAATAAAGCGGAAAGGGAAATTGGTTGCTTTGACTTTGCCTATTTTGCGTTTTGGTAAGGTAACGTGTTCCACTGGCAGAGACTCATAGGGTATTTGTGAAAGCAAATGGGTAATAATATTCAGGCGCACGCGTTTCTTATCCTCTGAGCGAGCAACAAACCACGGCGCCCAGGCTGTATCCGTGGCGGCAAACATCGCATCGCGGGCTTCGGTATAGTCGTCCCAGCGGTTGAAAGACTTAATATCCATCGGCGAGAGCTTCCAGATTTTGCGTCCGTCGTCGATCCGGTCGCGCAGACGGCGCTCTTGCTCTTGCGGGGTTACCTCCAGCCAGTATTTAAGCAAGATGATCCCGGATTCCACCATGCCGCGTTCCACCATCGGCGCGCCTTCGAGAAACTTTTTCACCTCTTCGGGGGTACAAAACCCCATCACGCGTTCAACGCCAGCGCGGTTGTACCAGCTGCGGTCAAAAATCACAATCTCGCCAGCGGCGGGTAGATGCTTGATATAGCGCTGGAAATAGAGCTGACTCTTTTCGCGCTCGGTTGGCGAAGGTAAGGCGACGACGCGGAAAATTCGCGGACTGACTCGCTCGGTTATCGCTTTGATTGTACCGCCTTTACCGGCGCCGTCGCGGCCTTCAAAGACGATGCACACCTTCAGCCCTTTATGCACCACCCAGCGCTGTAACTTCACCAGCTCAACGTGTAGCCGACGCAATGCCTTTTCATACTCTTTATTATCGAGCGGAGCGACCTTCAGGGCCGTGTCGGACGTTTTGCCGCTATTTTTATTACCCATCGCGATTCTCCGTGTTGCCGTGATATCTCTTTGAAGTGTAATCGTTGAGTGGCAAGGCGGCGGGAAATATTGCCCGTTACGATACGGTCGGGCGACCGTATCGTCGTTCAGGTAGAAAGGCCGCCATTGATGACCTGAAGGCCGACCTGTTGCCCCCATGAAAGCTCAAGGGTGTTGCCGTCAGGGTCTGCGAAGAAGGCGAAATACCCGACCGGATCGCCCGCCTGTTCAGGTTCCCGGCGCAAGACGCCTTCGCGTCGCGCCTCGACGACTTTGTTGTCAATCTCCTGCCGGGTGGCGCAGGCGACGCCGAGGTGGCCGAAGGGACCCAGCGGAGTATCGGCCGGTTCGTCGCTCTGCACCAACACCAGCGCGAAGGGCCGGGTACGGTCACTGAGCCATGCCACCTTACGCGCTGAGGGCAAGTCAGGTTCGCGCTGGTGGATGACCGTCATTGCGGTATAACGAGTATAAAAATCAATGCTGCTTGCCAGGCAGCGAACGGTAAAGGCGACATGGGTGAAGCCGACATCAACATGTTGCATGCTTTTCTCACTCTGTGGATTGCTGAGGGAGGACACTCTACAACCTTAAGTTAAGTTGAGATCAATGGGGCATTTAACCGTTTGAGCCCACTGATTTTTAGAGCTGGACGTGGGCATTTAAACCATTTTCACGCTGCCCGTCCGGCCTTCGCATGAACGAATCGAGCTGTTATATGGATAAAACCCCCGCCGCGCGTTTTTATCTGGTTTGCTGGTGTCGAATAGTCAATAATGCCGGCCGTCTTTTCACTCCTGTAACAGATGTATGAAAAAAACAATTTTTTCATTGGCGCTGGGCACCTTCGGACTCGGCATGGCGGAATTTGGCATTATGGGCGTATTACCTGAAATCGCTCATGATGTCGGCATATCCATTCCCGCCGCGGGTAATATGATCTCTTATTATGCTTTTGGCGTGGTCATCGGCGCGCCGGTGATGGCGCTATTCTCCAGCCGTTTTTCCTTAAAGTCGGTGATGTTATTCCTTGTGGCGCTTTGCGTTATTGGCAATGCCATCTTTACCTTGTCCGCCAGCTATTCGATGCTGGCGCTGGGTCGCCTGATCTCAGGTTTCCCGCACGGTGCATTTTTCGGCGTGGGGGCCATCATCCTGTCGAAAATAGCCCCGCCGGGGAAGGTCACTGCGGCGGTGGCGGGGATGATTGCCGGGATGACGGTCGCTAATTTGCTTGGCGTTCCCGCCGGAACGTGGCTTGGGCATCAGTTTAGCTGGCGCTACACTTTTCTGGCGATTGCGGTCTTTGATATTGCGGTTCTGGTGTCTATTGCCTGGTGGGTTCCCACGCTGTTTGATAAATCAACGACGCGCTTGAGCGAGCAATTCCATTTTTTGAAATCTCCCGCGCCGTGGCTTATTTTTGCCGCCACCATGTTCGGCAATGCCGGAGTATTTGCGTGGTTTAGCTATATTAAGCTGTTTATGATTAACGTCTCCGGTTTTGGCGAGAGTGCCGTCATATTTATTATGATGCTGGTGGCCTGGGAATGGTATTAGGCAATGTGTTCAGCGGTAAAGTTTCCGTTCGCTATAGCCCGTTACGCATTGCCGCCGTCACGGATGGAATTATTGTCGCCACTTTATTATTGATATTTCTGTTCGGTGAAAATAAAGCCGCATCATTAACGCTGGCATTTATTTGCTGCGCGGCGCTTTTTGCCCTGGCCGCGCCGCTACAAATTTTGCTGCTGCAAAATGCGAAGGGCGGTGAGATGCTGGGGGCGGCGGGCGGACAAATCGCCTTTAACCTCGGCAGCGCCATTGGGGCGCTGTTCGGCGGGATGGTGGTGACGGCCGGTTTTGGCTGGAGTTCCGTTGCTTTACCGGCCGCGCTGCTCTCGTTTTTGGCACTCAGTTCGTTGCTGATTTATGCCCGCTATCAGCAGCGCCTGGTCTGATCGATTGGGTCTCGATTACACCTGCCACGGCTCACCGAGGGTTAACATTAAACGGTTAGCCCAGGCGAAAAAGGCCGCCGATTGCAGCAGATCCAGCTGTGCCAGCGTATCCAGTCCCTGTTGTTCAATTGCCGTCAGGTGGCGGGTAGCGAGCGCTGGAGGGGTAACGGAAATCGCGGCGGCGAAATCGATTTGCGCCTGCCAGCGTGGCGTCTGCCCGTCGCTCAGCTTTTCTCCCGGCATCACCGCCAGCAGCGTCTCTACCGCCGTTTCATCTTTTGCCAGCTGCGCGGCCTTGCGTGCATGCACCGAAGCGCAATAAATACAGCCGTTGATTTTGCTTGCCACCGCAGCGGCCAGTTCGCGCTCGGCGCGAGGCAGGCCGCCGGGGGTATAGAAAATCCCTTTATCGGTCAGGGTACGCTGTTCCAGTACTGGCTGGTTGCGCGCCAGCAGGCGGAAATAGGGCGAATCGCTATGACCGAATTTCGTTAGCAGCGCCTGCTCATCCGGGGTGAATTCCGCCAGCGGTTTGGCATCCAGCCACGGCTCCCAGTGCAGCTCATCGCGGGTGAAATGTACCGGCGCACTCTTACCGCTGACGGTCTGCGGCGCGGTGTGCCAGAAGCCCGCTACCACCGGGGTTTCCGCGACGGCTGAGGGTTTTCCGTTAAGCAGGCGTAGCCCATTGACCAGCCGACTCTGGAAGCTGACGAAGGCGATAAGCTGGGCAAGCGTCACTATACCGCGCAGGCTCCATCGGGCGCGGATCAAGGCCTCCAGCGCCGACGGAGTGGCTTCTATCGGGGTAAATGTTAACAGTCGGGCGAAGGCCAGCGCTGGGGTCAGTCGAGGTGACGTGGGGTCGGCAATGCCAAAACCGGCATAGTGGGCGGCCAGCGCATCGGCCTGGTGCAGTTTCGCCACCTTCGCAGCAATGGCAAAACGCTCGTCCAGCGGAAAATCGTTATCCTGCTGACTGAACAGCACTTCGTAGCTTCCCTGCGCGTGGTGGGTTGCTGCCTCGCGCACAGCGCGCGCCGCCGCTAAAGCGGAATCCGGGGCAATCTCTGCCAGTTCAGCCAAAATATCCTGACTTAACGTCATGGTGACTCCTTATCGTATCTGCGGGGCAATATGCTGAGCGATCAGCTCAAGGGAACGAAGCGTGTCGCGGTGCGATGGTTCAACGGAATGCACCTGAAATGAAATATCGGTAACCCGCTGCAGCACGCTATCGCGCGCCAGCGAAGCGGCAACGTGCTCTGCGTCGCCAACGTGGGCGTCAAGCTGGGATAAATAATCAGTGACAGTGTCACCTATTATTTCATGACCTGCGGCCCGATGCTGTGCGGCCTGCTGGCGTAAACCGGGTTCCGCCACCTCCAGCGCATACGCTTGACTATCGGCGACGAACGCGGTGCGTGAAGCGAGTATTCGTGGCTCGACGCCTGCTGGCAGCGCTGCAAGGTAAGCATCAATAATTGGATTTTGGATAGCGTCCAGCGGCAGCGTGGGGTGTCCTGATGGGCGTGGTTGCGTTCGCGAGAGCATCAGTCCGTGTCCGGCCTGGGCGGCGCGAACGGCACCCTCAATAGAAAATGTCGCAATCCAGATGCGTTCGGCAAGCTGCGGCGCCTGAGGGTAAAGATGGTTATCCGGATGCGATAGCGAATCGCCGCGCCAGGCGCTTTGGATCAAATGCAAATGCTCGCTAAACACCGCGCTGCGCTGATCGATTGTCAGTCCGAAGGGCAGGAACGAGGTGGGGGTTCCGCCTGAGCCGAAGCCTGGCTCCAGACGACCATCCGCCAACAGGTCCAACACCGCGGCATCTTCGGCTACCCGCAGCGGATTTTCCATCGGCAGGGTGATAATGGCGGTTCCCAGACGAATGCGCTCGGTGTGCGCCGCCGCGTGGGCGAGAAATACCAACGGCGACGGCAGACCGCCTTCATGTTCATGAAAATGGTGCTGGGCAATCCAGGCGCTATCGAACCCCAGACGCTCGGCGTGGCGAATTTGCTCGGTTGCCAGCCGATAGCGCTCTTTGGGCGTTGCGTGGTCCAACAGGCGGGTGAAAAATCCCAGTCGTTTGCGGGTCATGCGACCTCCTTGCTCGGCGATGAAAACCAGGGAATAGCGGCGATAAGCTCGCGGGTATAGTCATGCTGCGGGGCGGCAAACAGCCGGCTGACCTCGCCGTGTTCAACAACCCGGCCAGCCCGTAGTACCGTAACGCTGTGGGCAATACGGCGTACCGTCGCTAAATCATGAGTAATAAACAGATAGGTCAGCCCCAGCTGTTGTTGAAGCTGTTGCAGCAGGGCCAGAATTTGCGCCTGTACGGTAACGTCCAGCGCCGACGTAGCTTCGTCCAGTACCAGGATCGTCGGCTCAAGGATTAAGGCGCGGGCGATGGCGACCCGCTGGCGCTGTCCGCCGGAAAGTTCCCGTGCGGTTCGCGAGAGCAGCTCCGGGGCTAACGCCACAAGGGCGGCGACCGTTTCCACACGTTGACGTCTTGCTTCGACATTCAGACGATCAAAGTTTTTTAACGGCTCCTCAATAATCTCAAATAGCGTTTGTCGCGGATCCAGCGAGGCAAAAGGGTTCTGGTAGACGAACTGGATTTTACGCCGCAGCTGGCGCAGAGCCTCGCGGCTGAGATGCCCGGCATCAATACCATCGATAGAGACGTGACCGGTATCAGCCTTTTCAAACCCCAACAGGATCCGCGCGAGGGTGGTTTTGCCGGAACCAGACTCGCCAACCAGCGCATGAGTGCTACCGCGTTTAACCTCGAAGCTCACGGTGTCCAGCGCCTGTAGGTGAGAATGACCCAATGAGAAACGTTTGCTGATGCCCTCAACGCGAATTGCCGGGGTCGCCAGGATACGCCCGGAAGTTGGGGCTATGGCCAGCGTCGATCCCTGGAGATCGCTAAGCAACTGGCGAGTATAGGCATGCTGCGGCATGCGCACCACATCGCCGGTTGCGCCTTGCTCCTGAATCTCTCCGTGGCGGAAGACCAGCAGGCGGTCGGCGCGTTCTGCCGCCAGCGCGAGATCGTGAGTGACAAACAGTACCGCCGTGCCGGACTCCCTGCGTAGCGTATCCAGCAGGTCAAGAATGCGTTTTTGTACCGTGACGTCGAGGGCGCTGGTTGGTTCATCGGCGATGATTAAATCAGGCTTCAGGGCGATAGCGATAGCAATCAGTACCCGCTGCTTCATACCGCCTGAAAGCTGATGGGGGTACTGATCAAAGCGTTGTTCCGGGTGGCTCAAACCGACTTTAGTCAGCAGCGCCAGCACCTGCTCTTTGCGCTCCGCGGCGCTGCTTTTTTGATGCAGCCGCAGGATCTCACCCACCTGCGCGCCGATAGTTTTGACCGGGTTAAGGGAGTTTCCCGGGTCTTGCGGAACCAGGCTAATCCGCGCACCGCGCAGGCCATCGAGGCGTTTTGCAGACCAGTTGCTAATATCCTCACCGTTAATGCTGATACGCCCGCTATCCCGGTGCGCGTTATCTGCCAGCAGGCCAATAATTGCCTGAGCGGTAGTGGTTTTTCCGGAGCCGGATTCCCCGACGAACGCCAGCATTTCACCACGCTTTACGCTGAAGCTAACGTTGTGCACCACTTCGCGCCACTGGCGCTGCGAACGATAGCTAATACGCAGGTTCTCTACGGTTAAAACATTCATCGGCGTTCTCCGCTAAATTGCTGGCTAATGCGGTTGGCGGCAAGCACGACGGCGACGACCGCAATGCCGGGAAGGGTGGTTAACCACCAGGCGGTGGAGAGGTAGTTGCGGCCTTCGGCGATCAGTAATCCCCACTCTGGTACCGGTGGCGGCGTGCCGTAGCCGAGAAAGCTGAGGGTCGAGAGCGCGAGAATCGCCTGACCGAACTGAAGGGTGGCGAAGGCCAGAACGGCGGTGAGTGAGTTGGGCAGAATATGCCGCCAGAAGACGGCGAAAAAGGTGCCGCCGCTGCCGTATGCGGCTTCAACGAAATCGCTGTGGCGTACGTGCACCACCTCCGCTCGCGCCAGACGGGCAAAGCTGGCTATCGCCGCGACGCCTACCGCCACGGCGGCATTGAGCGTGCCGAAGCCGAGCAGGATAATGACCGTGAGCGACAGTAATAAAGAGGGGATCGCCAGCAGAACATCGACCAGGCGCATAACCACCGATTCAACACGTCCCGCCAGCGCCCCGGCTAACGTGCCCAGCGCGGTACCGACGATCAGGCCAATCGCCACCGCCGCCAGCGCGGCACAAAGTGAATGCACTGCGCCGTAGACAATGCGGCTCCAGAGATCGCGGCCCAACTGGTCGGTTCCCAGCCAGTGACCCGCCTGCGGAGCTAAACGCTGTGCGCCAGGAAAACCTTCCAGCGGGTTATAAGCGGTAAACAGTTGCGGGGCTGCAGCCATCAATATGGCAACGCTCATCACCGTCCAGGCTAGCAGTAAACCGGGCTGCAAGCGCAGCGTGCGCCAGTTTGTCGTTCTGCGACGAGCGGCGGTGGCGTAATCAACCAGGCTCATACTACACCTCCGATAACGGTTTTCAGGCGCGGATCGAACAGCGGCATCAGCAGATCGACCAGCAGATTAATCAGAACGAAACCAAGGGCGGAAATCATCACGACCGCCTGAAGCACGGCGATATCCTGATTATTAACCGCCTGTTGGGTCAGCAGCCCGAGCCCGCCGCGCCCAAATACGGTTTCGGTGATCAACGCTCCGGCGATCAGCTCTCCCAGCAGTAGTCCGGCAATATTGAGTACCGGCAGCAGGGCGTTGCCGATGACGTGCCGCCACAGGACGCCGGTCTCACTCATTCCTTTGGCGCGGGCGACGGCGACAAACGGCAGCGCGGCGACCTGATCCAGACTGCGCATCAGGATTTGCGCCAGCGGGGCGGAAATGGGGATGGCTACGGCAATGATTGGCAGGATCAGGCCTTCAATCGGACCCGGATTGATAACCGGGATCCAGCGCAGCTGGAACGAGAAAAGCTGAATCAGGGCAATCCCCAGCCAGAACGTTGGCAGTGAGATAAACAGTACCGGTACTGATTGCAGCGCGTTGCTTAGCCAGCGCAGGCCCGGCAGTCGTGAAGCAAAGGCGAGGGCGAAAGCCAGCAATACCGCCAGTACGAAGGCTGGCAGCGCCAGGCTTATTGTTTCCGGCAAATTGCTGGCGATAAGCGTGCTGACCGCCAGGCCGGCCTGGAGCGAATAGCCAAAATCTCCCTGCAGCATGGCAAATAGCGTATGGAAATACTGTTTCCACAGCGGACTATCGGCCCCATAGGCGAGGCGCATTTCGGCGATTTGTTCAGGACTTAGCCCGAGATCTGGGTTCTGAAACTTGATCAGCACCGCATCGCCCGGCAGCACCTGCAATAGCACGAAAGAAAGGGTAAACGCCGCCCACAGCACCAGTAATCCCTGGCCTGAACGCCGCAGAAGATAATGGCTCATCGTCGACTCCTTAGTGCTTTTCCAGCCATGCACCGTAAAATGACGGGCGGCCTACCGCTTCAAAACTCACGCCTTTGACCCACGGCGCGCCGGCAAAGACCTGCGGCTCTTCAAAAATGGGGATCACGTAGGCGTTATCGAGCAGATAGCGCTGGGCATCGCCGGTAAGCTGGAGACGTTTTTGCGGTTCGACTTCGGCGGAAATAGCCGTCAAAAGGGCGTTGAGCTTATCATCGCGGAAGCTTTGTACCTTGTCGCTCGAGCCGCCTTTTTGCAGAAGCGCGTCGCGGTTATTGGGGAAGAACATGCTTTTGACCACGTCCGGGTCGGCGCGGCCCACTTCAGATACGGTGAGCGGAGTTTTCAGCGGGTCAAGATTATCCAGCGTATGGCTGCCGGCATCACCGGCTTTTACCGCCAGCGCGACGCCAACCTGACGCCACTGCTGGGCGATCAGTTGCAACACTTCCTTGTTTTGCGGCTGCGGCAGCGATTCATAGACGGTTAATGCCAGGCGCTGCCCATCCTTCGTCCGAATGCCGTCGGCGGCCGGTTTCCAGCCAGCGTCATCAAGCAGTTGTTTTGCTTTGGCCTGATCGAACGCCAGTTTATCGCTGAGATTAACGTAGCCCGCCGCCGTGGTGGCGATGACCGAGGTGGCCTGCGGATAGTTGGCGGAGAACAGGGTTTCAACTACCTGTTTGGCGTCGGTTGCATGGAGAAGCGCCTGACGGACGCGCAGATCGGCGACCAGCAGATTATCGGGGCGGAAGCTCAGGCTGTCGTTAACACCGCGCGTCGGGGCTGCATAGATTTTAAAGCCCTGATCGGTTGCCTGCTTTTCATCATAGGCCTGAACCTGGCGGATAAAATCGGCCTGGCCTGCTAATAGCGCGCCAATGCGCACGCTATCTTCCGGCGTCACGATATAGGTGATGCCGTCGAGATTCGCAGGCCCCTGCTGGGCGAGGTTTTTCGGCCCCCATTGATAATCTTTACGCGCCACCAGGGTGAGTTCGCGCCCCGGCTTTTCATCTTTAACGGTAAACGGTCCGGAGCCAATAATATGGCGGGCGTCGCCCAGCTCTTCAAAATTACGTGCGAGGGTGCTGAGAGAGACCAGCCCGGAGCCAATAGTGGCGGTGCCCTGCAGAAAGCCCGGTGACGGTTTTTTAAAGTAAAATTTGACCGTCAATGAGTCAATAACTTCGCTGTGGTCGTAGTTATTAATCACTTCAGAAACCGGCAGGCGATGCGTTTTATTTCCCAGACCGTAGGTGTCGAAGTTTTTTGCTACCGCATTGGCATCAAGCGGGGTACCGTCGGAGAAAGTGACGCCAGGGCGAATCTTAAAGGTATATTCGGTCCTATCGGCGTTAGCACTCCAGCTTTCGGCAATCCACGGTTCGACTTGTAATGTTTCCGGGTTTTGCCAGGTGAGCTTATCGGTGATTTGGTTGAGAATACCGCCGTTGGGATAGAACCCTCCGGCTGGCGGATAAAGGTTGGTATGCGGTTGCTGCTCCAGATAAATTAGCGTGCCGCCTTTAACCGGCGTGTCGGCGGCCCACACGGAAAAGGTACCGGTTAAAAAAAGTGCCGCCAGCGCGGGCAGGCGAAAACGGGTTTGCATGGTGAATTCCTTTGTTATCTATTGTGTTGCCATCATCGGGCGTGCGTTTTAACAAAGGAAATAAGCATTTACGCTAAGCATTTGCATAAAAAGCAATTCGTATATTCGCAGCGGGGATTTTTAGAGGCTGGCGTTCATCGTAATGAAAAATTAACGTCATATTTAATTCATCAAATCACTTTATCGTTTTGTTTTTCAATTTCTTATACCCTAAATAATTCGAGTTGCAGGACAAGGCACTCGTGCCTTGAACAGCGCTTGCGCTGGCCCCGAAGGGGCGAGGCCGAAGGCTGAGTAACGCGGCGACGCAGAGAATCCCCAGGAGCTTACTGAAGTAAGTGACTGGGGTGAGCGAGGAAAGCCAACGCACATGCAACTTGAAGTATGACGGGTATATAACGATAGAGCGATATTACAATGCATCTGGTAAAAACTATCCTTGCCGCAGGTCTTCTGTTTACTGCTGCCGCTCAGGCGCAAAACGTTCTGGATTTTCCGCAGCCGAAAAACAATCCCGAAGAGTTTTATGCCGTAACCGAAATTCCGGCGGGCGGTATTATTAAATATGAAACTGACGCCAAAACCGGCTTTCTGATTGCCGATCGTTTTCAGTCGATGCCGGTGGCCTATCCGGCTAACTACGGTTCGTTGACCCAGTCGCTGGCAGGGGATGGCGATCCGCTGGACGTGGTGTTTTATACCCGCGCTCCGATGGCCCCGGGAACGCTGATCAAGCTGCGCGCGATTGGCGTACTGAAGATGATTGACGGCGGCGAGAAGGACGACAAAATCATTGCCGTTCCGGCGAGTAAAATCGACCCGACCTATGACGATATTAAAAATATCAGCGATCTGCCGAAAATAGAGCAGGAGCGTCTGCAGGCTTTCTTCCGCGTTTACAAACAGCTGCCGGATGGTCGTAAAAAAGTCGAGCTTGACGGCTTTAACGATGCCGCCGCGGCGAAGCAAGAAATTAAAGCGGCATGGGATGCCTGGAAAGAGAAAAATCCGCAATAGGTAAATAAGCAGGTTCCATCCGCTGCCTGTCGCTTATTCTGCGTAATGGCATCAGTGCAGTGGATAAATACGCTACGATTCAGGAAATCATCAATACTATGATGCTGAAGCGTTCAGACGGGCCTGAAGCATCACTTATTGACAGCATACGATTGAAAATGGTTGTATCATGCAACCACTTATCGAATCTGTTGACGTGAAATGACAACATCCTCGCTTGTTGATGAAATCCGAACCGCCTCCCGCCTGATGGTGCGAGAGCTGGGATTTATGAATACCACGCTTGCCGCCACGGATTATTCACCTTCTGCGGTTCACACTTTACTCGAAATCTCAGTTCGCGGCGCCATGACGGCTGCTCAGTTGGTTCAGATTCTGGGTCTTGAAAAATCGAGTGTCAGTCGAATGCTTTCCCGATTGCTTGCTGCTGGCGAGCTACAGGAAAAACCCGCTGCGCACGATGGGCGTTTTAAGCAACTTGCGTTAACGGCCAAAGGCGTGGCCACCGTTAGCAGAATTCACGCCTACGGAGCAATGCGGGTCGTTAATGCGTTGGCGCATTTGACTGATGACCAGAAGCAAAACGTGGCGCAGGGCCTCACGACCTGGGCTTACGCGCTGGAAAAATGCCGTGATGCTGAGGCTGTTGCCCCGGAAAAAGAGATCAGCATCCTCACCGGTTATCGTCCTGGAATGATTGGCCGCATTGCGCAGATGCACGGCGAGTACTATGCAAAGCATTATGGATTTGGTCACTTTTTTGAGAGTAAGGTCGCCGGCGGGCTGGCGGAGTTTACCAGCCGTCTTGATACACTGTGCAACCAGGTTTGGCTTGCCGTGCAGGGTGAGAAAATTGTCGGTTCGGTGGCGATTGACGGTCAGGATCTCGGTGATAATGAGGCGCATCTGCGCTGGTTTATTCTTGACGATAGCTGTCGGGGGAGCGGAATCGGCAGACGTCTGTTGAACGAAGCCATGGCTTTTTGCGACAGTCAGGATTTTTCCTCAGTGCAGTTGTGGACGTTCAGCGGACTGAATGCCGCCCGCAAGCTTTATGAATCCTTTGGATTCACACTTCATAAAGAGTGGCAGGGGGATCAGTGGGGCAGGATGATGACCGAGCAACAGTTTACTCGGGTAAAACAGTCGACATGAAGTGCGCTGGCAATCAGGCGTGCCATTCCCGCTTCAGGCTGTAAACTGTAGTTCAGATATGACGTAGAGAAGGAATACCATGGAGCAGTTAGCAAGCGGCTACCGGCTGCGGCACGCCTCAGCGGAGGACTTCGCGGCGCTCAACACCATTGAACAGGCGGCAGCGCGTATTTTCCCAGCTGGATTCCTGCCGGATAAGGTGCTCGACGATAAGCTGCCCTTTAGTGTGCTGGAACAGGCACGCCAACAGGACATGCTGTGGCTGGTGCAATGCGCTGATGGCACGCCGGTGGGCTATGTGATGATGGAAAGCCTGGATGGGCTAACGCTGCTTGCGCAGATTGATGTGCAACCGGCACACGGCTGCCAGGGCCTGGGGACAGCGCTTATCCGGCACGCGCTCAGCCAAGTGCAGGCCAGCGAGGTCTGGCTCACCACCTTTACCGACGTACCGTGGAACGCGCCATTTTATCAGAAACTGGGGTTTGTTGTTGTCGATGAGGCCTGCGCGCCTGATGCCATTGGCAAGACTCTGGCCGCAGAACGCGCCCGTGGCTTGCAACAACGCGTGGCGATGCGGCTCATCCGGCCCGAAAGCGCCGGGTAAAAAGCGCAGAGGCTTGTGCTATGAAGCAGCGTTAACCCCACATCACCGTCGGGAAGTACAGCCAGCAGTTGCGTCAGGGGTAGTACAAAAAAACCTTAACGTACAATAATTTTCGATATCCAAACTGACCCCTAAATAATCCCCCGGCGCAGTTATTTCACGCCGGGGGAAAACCATTAACTTAACCGTGTGTTGATGGTAGCAATCTCCTCACGCCATTGCGCTTGCAACTGCGGTTTTTGATGTTTTGGCCTGCGGGCCAGATCGTCAGCCAACAGTTGCTCCAGCATGACTAGCCGTTCCAGCAGCGTATCGTTATCCTCTTCAGGTTCGATGGCGAGTGACGTCGCGGCCTGCGCCATCGGGCGACGAACGGCGACGCGCAGATTCTCATAGACCTCATCGGCGTTGTTCCATTCGCTAAGTCCGTACTCATCGATAAGCCAGAAGCGATTGCAGCTCTTACTAATCAGTTCACGATCGTGACTCACCAGCAGCAGGCCGCCGGGATAGTCGCGCAGCGTTGCCGCCAGCGCTTCTTTGCCATCCATATCTAAATGATTGGTTGGCTCATCCAACAGCAGCAGGCTATAGCGGGCCAGAGATAAGCCGACGAACAGCAGGCGTGAACGTTCGCCGCCGCTTAAGGTGGCGACTTTCTGCCCGTGACGCGCCCAGTTAAATCCGGCGGAAATCAGCGCTCGCTTGCGCACTTCCGGTGCCGGTTCAAAAGCTTCCAGTGCCTCAAGAAGAGTGACATCATCGGCAAGCTGATGCAGGGTCTGGTCGTAATAACCCGGCTTCAGCCGTGGATGCAGACGTAAACCGTTCACCGTTGTTTCAAGCTGCATTTGCCGCCATAAGAGGCGCAACAGCGAGGATTTCCCACAGCCGTTACGTCCAATAACGGCTACCCGGTCACCGCTTTTCAGACGTGTCTGGTCTACGGTGAACAGGGCAGGCAGGTCCGGTGCGGGCGGCACCGGCAGTTGCTCCATCTCCAGAATCCGGTCTGCCCGTAGCGCGTCGCCGTTCAGGACCAGACGCCATGGTGTTCCTGCGGTCAGGTCGGTTTGGCTCTCTTTCAGGCGCTCTACCTGTTTCTCCATCTGCTTGGCTTTGCGCGAGAGGTCTTCGTTGTCGTACGTCCGGCCCCAGATAGCGAGCCGTTTGGCGCTGGCGGCGACGCGGTCGATCTCTTTTTGCTCTGCTTTATGACGCAGCACGTCGCTGGCGTCCTGCTCCTCCAGCGCCTGACGGGCGGCGCTACAGGGTAGGGAGAAAGCGTGCAGAGTTTTGTCGCGCAGGATCCAACTGGTATTAGTTACAGCATCCAGTAACGGATTGTCATGTGACACCAGTATGAAACTCCCCTGCCAGGTTTGTAAGAAGCCTTCCAGCCACAAAAGGGTCGGCAGGTCGAGATGGTTCCCAGGTTCATCCAGCAGCAGAAGATCCGGTTGTTGAATCAATGCCCGCGCAAGCAGCAGTCGGGTGTGCTGACCGCCGCTCAGGGTTGATGCCTGCTGCTGTACTTCCGCTGGCGTAAAGCCCATCTCCGCCAGCAGTCGCTCCGCTTGCCAGCGCTGGTTCTCACGGTCAAGGGCGGGAAGTTTTGCCAGCACCACCTGAAGTAGAGGCTGCGCTAACAGCGCATCCGGCAGATGCTGCTCCACTCGCGCCATCAGGCAATGGTTTGCCAGCGACACGTTACCCGAAGTGGGGTCAACAGTGCCGTCCAGCACCTGTAGCAAAGTACTTTTGCCGCAGCCGTTGTAGCCAATAAGGCCAATCCGGTCGCCTTTTTTCAGGGTAAAGGAGAGGTTGGTGAACAGCGGGCCAAACGCCGTATCAACATGAAGAGATTGTGCAGTTAGTAATGTGCTCATTGTGAACTTACTCAAGAGTTACAGGCATGAGAATGCCTCGTCAAACATCGCTGACGATAACCCGGTAAGCCCGAGGGAAGGGATTCAGTCTTTGGTTTCTTCGCTCAAGCTGAAGTTATCGCAGCACGATACCGATAACGCTTGAGCTGGTGCGATCGCCAAATGTATGTGAAAAATTAAACATTTCACAGTACGGCATGGGATCCTCCTTTTCTATTCAGTTAGTTGATGGGTGACGGCAGTGTAGAGGGAGAAAGCGGTTTTGGCTAGCAGTGAACGAACCAGAGCCTGATTTTCAGGCCCTGGTTCGTTCCTTCGTTTTTATCAGCAGCGTTTTCGCTTAAATAGAAGTCCGGCGATAGTTGCGGTATTCCGGCTGCCAGAAGTTATCGGCAATCGCCTGCAACAGCGCTTCCGCTGACGTTTTCACCGCCACGCCCTGTTCCTGGGCAATTTTGCCCACTGCGAAAGCGATAGCGCGCGAAACGGTTTGAATATCCTTCAGCTCCGGCAGAACCGGGCCCTCACCGTTATTAACCAGCGGTGAGTGTTTCGCGAGAGTCTCGCTGGCGGCCATCAGCATTTCGTCCGTGACGCGGGATGCGCCGGAAGCGATAACGCCAAGCCCAATTCCCGGGAAGATGTAGGAGTTATTACACTGGGCGATAACGTACTGCTTGCCTTTGAGCGTCACCGGCGCGAACGGACTGCCGGTGGCAACCAGCGCTTCGCCGTCGGTCCAACTGAGAATATTTTGCGGTGTAGCTTCCACACGGGAAGTCGGGTTAGACAGCGGCATCACAATCGGGCGCGGGCAGTGCTTGTGCATCTCGCGGATTATCTCTTCGGTGAACAGTCCCGGCTGGCCGGATACGCCGATCAGGATATCCGGTTTGACGTTGCGCACGACGTCAAGGAGAGACAACACATCATTAGTGGTATCCCAGTTCTGTAGATGTTCTCGTTTTTGCACCAGTTTACTCTGGAACGGCAGCAGATTTGGCATGGCGTCGGTCAACAGGCCGAAACGGTCGACCATAAAGACGCGCTTGCGGGCCTCTTCTTCACTTAAGCCTTCGCGCTGGATCTGGGCGATGATTTGCTCGGCGATACCGCAGCCTGCAGATCCTGCGCCAAGGAAGACAATTTTCTGCTCGCTTAATTGGCTACCCGCGCCGCGGCTGGCGGCGATCAGCGTGCCGACGGTGACCGAAGCGGTGCCCTGAATATCATCGTTAAATGAGCAAACTTCATTACGATAGCGGTTAAGCAATGGCATCGCGTTTTTCTGCGCGAAGTCTTCGAACTGCAGCAGAACGTCCGGCCAGCGGGCTTTGATCGCCTGGATAACATCATCGACAAACTGGTAGTACTCATCGTCAGTGATGCGCGGGTGACGCCAGCCCATATACAGCGGGTCATCCAGCAACTGCTGGTTATTGGTGCCGACATCCAGCACTATTGGCAGAGTGTAGGCAGGGCTGATGCCGCCGCAGGTGGTATAGAGTGACAGTTTGCCGATAGGAATGCCCATTCCGCCGATGCCCTGATCGCCGAGGCCGAGAATACGTTCGCCATCGGTCATCACGATAACCTTGACGTTGTGATTCGGTACGTTTTGCAGAATATCGTCGAGATTATTGCGGTTCTGCCAGGAGATAAACACGCCGCGGGCGCGACGATAGATCTCAGAGAATCGTTCACAGGCGGCACCCACGGTTGGGGTGTAAATGACCGGCATCATTTCATCGAGATGGTTGCCGACCAGGCGGTAGAACAGCGTCTCGTTGGTATCCTGGATGTTGCGCAGGTAAATATGCTTGTCGATGTCGGTCTTAAATCCCTGGTACTGGATCCACGCGCGTTCGGCCTGTTCCTCGATGGTTTCGACGACTTCCGGCAGCAAGCCCAGCAGGTTGAAGCTACTGCGTTCTTCCATGCTGAAGGCGCTGCCTTTATTGAGTAGTGGAAACTCAAGCAGGACGGGACCTGCATAAGGGATATAAAGAGAACGGTTTTTCTTATGAGTGAATTGCATCGCACTAACTCCTTGATGATCGGCGACAGGCGGGGGGCTGGCAAGGGACTACAGCGGGCAGAGTATAAAGCAGAAGACATCAAAGGAGGGTATACAAGCGGACGATCGTCTTAAAAAAACACCATCCATAGAGAAGGATGGTGTTTATATCATCATTCAGCTGAAAAGTTAGCCACCGCGGCGCTTACGGCCGGTGGCGTGGACATGGTTAACCGTGGTTTCCGCATCGCCTTCCAGCAGTACCTTTTTCTGCTGAGAAAGCTTGTAGTTCAGACCGAGAAGATGACGTGCCTGATGGTTCGATTTCATTCTCACTCCTTTATCCAGTTTCGGTTTCAAGGACAAGCCCGACGGATGTCGGACGAAATTTAACCCTTAAGTATGCCGCTCCATTTTTGGCGCGGCGATAATCAGCGTGGTCCATCTTGCCGGATTTAGCAATGTTATCGTGACAGATTAAGAACAGTCTCTTTTGGATTGCAGATAGCGCCGTCTATCAGCTATTGCCCGGCGGCGCTTCGCTTGCGCGGGCCTACACCAACCGTCTGCACTGGTGCCAGCCGCCATCCGAATAGCCAGAACTACCACTTCATTTCACCGCTATTCACTTTGGCGCTCAGCTCCAGTGAACTCTCTTCCGCCAGCCCGGGCCAGCGTTGTTTCATGGCCTTAATCACGCCAGCCGAATCCTTATGCCCGTTAAGCGCCTGCTCAAACTGCGTCAGGTAATCGCGAGTGAAGACAATCGCGCGGTCGCCTGCTGGCGGGGTGCCAAGGTAATGGCCGGGGATCACCTGCTGCGGATGCAGAGCGGCCATCTCGTTGAGGGTATTTATCCACTGCTGGCGACTTTCCACGCTTTGGGTGTCCGCCGTCCAGACGTGCATTCCCCATGCTACGCCAGTCCCGCCAAGAATCGCTTTTTTCGCCGGGATCCAGACATAAGCGGCATAGTTTTGCGGCTGGCGGATCTCAACTTTTTCACCGTCGATAGTAAAGGTGTTAGCCGCTATCACCTGTGGGACGTAAAGCTCTTTCGGCGCACCGTCTTTCATCTGCGGGCCCCAGTACGCCAGTTTGGCCTCTTTGGTGGCATTAATATGTTTGACCACTTCAGCGGTCGCGACCACTTTGGCTTGCGGGAATGCTTTAACCAGCGGCTCCAGGCCGAAATAGAAATCCGGGTCGCCGGAAGTAATCACGATTCGGGTGAGTTTTTTGCCGCTTTTTTGAATCATTTCAACCAGTTTTTCACCATCTTTTACGCTGAACTGGGCGTCAAACAGCACCGCTTCATGCGGGCCGGTGGCAAGGGTTGAGTTAACGGCGAAAATGCCTTTCTCCTGCGGATTGTAGGTTTGCAGCGTTAAAGGGGCTGCCAGAACCGAGGTGCTGAACAGTGCGGTAGCGATGGCAAGGGCAGATAATTTCATCTTCGTTTTCTCTTGAACAGGTGGATGAACGCTATTTTACGGATTTCCTGATTTGCGAAAATTCCTGAAAAAAGAGATGCTGAGTTTCATAAAACGTGCAGATGGAATCGAATAATGGATCGGGTGATTGCCGCTCAGGTGTATATGCGTATTTGTGAGTTGGGGAGCTTGAGCGCCGCTGCGCGGGCGCTGGGGATGTCACGGCCAATGGTCAGCCGTTATCTGGAACAGATGGAACAGTGGGCAGGAACCCGGCTGGTGCATCGCTCAACCCGTAAGTTAACTTTAACGCCCGCCGGGGAAAAGGTGCTGCAAAAAACGCGAACGCTGACGCAGCTCTCTGATGAAATCGCCGGGCAAACCGAGCGCGTAGTTCCCAGCGGGACGCTGCGCGTTGCCTGCGCTCATTTCACTGCGATGCAGCTTATTTCGCCTATGTTGCCCGATTTTCTCGCCCGCTATCCGCAACTGCGCCTTGAGCTGGATATCAATAATCATCCGGTGAGCCTGATTGGCGAACGGATAGACGTGGCGATCCGCATCACCGATAATCCGGAGCCGGGAGCGATTGCCCGACGCCTTGGCGTATGCCGTTCGGTGCTATGCGCCTCGCCGCGCTGGCTACAGCAGAACGGACCGCTGCAAACGCCGGACGATCTGACTCAGCATAACTGTCTGCACTACAGCCATTTCGCGAGCCAGGCATGGCAATTTACCGGCCCCAATGGCGATAGCGTGGCGGTGGCGGTTTCCGGCAACCTTAGCGCCGGGATCTCCTCACTGCTGCTGGAGGCGGCGGTGGCCGGTTGCGGGATCGCGATGTTGCCTGAGCTGGAGGCGCAGCGGGCGCTCAACAGTGGGGCGCTAAAACCGGTCTTACCGGCTTATCAACCGAAAGCGCTAAACGTGTATGGTATTTATCTCTCGCGCGACTACCAGCCGAGCGCGCTACCGTTGTTTCTCGATGAGATCCAACAGAAACTCGCGCAATCTACCGATTCAAAAGGAACCCTGTGATGATCCTGCTTCGCCCAATGCGTGATGATGAGTATCTCGCTTATCTTGATTATTTCATCCCCGATTATACGGCTGAAATCACAGCAAATTATGCGCTTTCTCCGTCAGATGCTCTTGCTCAGGCGCAGCGCGAAATCGCAGCAGATTTACCTGATGGCGTAAATACTCGCGGCCAGATCCTGCTCTGCTTGTTTACTGATATTGAGGATGTAGAAACGCAGATTGGCTATCTCTGGTACAAGCCAGACGATGCAATGCGCTCCGCGTTTATTTACGATTTTTATATTTTCCCGGCCTTGCAGGGGCAGGGATTGGGCAAACAAGCGATGGTCGCCTTTGAGAAGGAACTGAAAAGCAAAGGCATTAGCCAAATTAAACTGCGCGTCGCCGGGGATAATCAACGCGCGCGTCATGTCTATGAAGCCACCGGATTTCGCGTCACTGGCATTAATATGAGCAAAAATATCCCTGTGGATTGATCTGAAAGTAGCCATGTGCCGTCCAGACACGCCAGAGGGTTCTATACTTAATGCTTTCATGTCAAAAAAGGAGCGATATTATGGCAATCCATAAGAAAGGTCAGGCGCATTGGGAAGGGGATCTGAAAAGCGGTAAAGGGACCGTCTCGACCGAGAGCGGCGCGCTGAACCAACAGCCTTATGGTTTCAACACCCGTTTCGAAGGCGTGAAGGGCACCAACCCGGAGGAGCTCATCGGAGCCGCCCACGCCGCCTGCTTCTCAATGGCTCTGTCGCTGATGCTGAGCGAAGAGGGCTACACGGCCACCGCAATTGATACCGTGGCGGTGGTCACCCTGGATAAATCCGGCGGCGGCTTTGCCATCACCAACATTGCGCTGCAAAGCAAAATTGTGCTGCCAGGCATTGATGCCGATATGTTTGACGGCATTATTCAGAAAGCGAAGGCCGGTTGTCCGGTGTCGCAGGTACTCAATGCAGAGATAAGCCTCGACTATCAGCTTAACCCTTAATTCCCTGCTGCCCGCATCAGGCGGGCACTCCCTTCTTTAAAGCCATCGTTGGCAAATGCTCCCTGTACCTATTAATGCTATCTTTGCCGCTTACGCAAAGGAGCAGGTAACGCAATGAGCAGCATACGCGGAATGATTGAAGCTCAGGTTTTGGGCTTAACCGGCATGGCGCTAAAAGAGATCGATTTTGAACACCCCAAGGGGGAGCCGGGGCTGTTTGGCCCTCAGTCGGCCATCTGGCAGGTTCACGGGGATTTCACGTCCATGCTGTGCGGTGGGGTCAGCGCGTTGCTATTGCAGATGCTGCATCCGTTAGCGTTGGCAGGCGTCTGGGATCACTCTAATTTTCGTGACGATATCTTTGGTCGTCTGCGCCGCACCAGCCAGTTTATTTCCGCCACCACCTTTGGTACCACCGTCGACGCCGAACGGCTGATCGCCAAAGTACAGGGGATTCATCTGCGCGTGAGCGGTCAGGATAAAGACGGTACTCCGTATCAGGCCAGCGATCCGGCGCTACTCACCTGGGTACACGTCGCCGAGTGCAGCAGCTTTATGGCTTCTCATTTACGTTATAAACGGACCGTGGTTAGCACCGCCCGTCAGGAGCAGTATTATCAGGAAGCCGCCGAAGTTGCCCGTCGCCTTGGGGCGCGAGATATCCCGGTGACGCCGCGGCAGGTTGCCGATTATTTGCAGGATATGCGACCTGTTCTGCGCTGCGACGAACGCACGCAGGAAGTGGCTAACGTGCTGTTATCAACGCGGTTGCCGGGCCGCCTGAGTCAGCCGGTCGGGCGGATGATGATGCGCGCCGGTATTGACCTGCTACCACCATGGGCGCAGGGGATGCTTAATTTGCCAATGAGCGCTATGCAGCGACATAGCGCGCGAATGGCGGTGCACGGTGTCGCTCGCGTATTGCGCGCTTCGGTACGCAACGGCGCATATCACTGCGCAATGCGTCGGATGAATACGAATTAACCTTCAGATACTTCAGGAAGTAATACAATGATCATTCGGCCAGAACAACACTGGTTTCTTCGCCTGTTTGACTGGCACGGCTCCGTGCTGTCAAAAATCGTCTTTCGCCTGCTGCTTAACGTGGTGATGTCGGTTATCGCCATCATTAGCTACCAGTGGTATGAACAGCTGGGTATCCATCTGACCGTTGCGCCATTTAGTCTGCTGGGGATCGCTATCGCTATTTTCCTCGGCTTTCGTAATAGCGCCGGATATAACCGTTTTGTCGAAGCGCGAAATCTGTGGGGAACGGTGCTGATTGCCCAGAGAACGCTGGTTCGTCAGTTGAAAAATATCCTTCCGGCGGAAAGCGAATCTCATCAACGCCTGGTTAGCTACCTGGTCGCTTTTAGCTGGAGCCTTAAGCATCAGTTGCGCAAAACGGACCCGGGCGCGGATTTAGCGCGGCTACTACCGCCACAGACGGTTACCGAGATTCTTGCCAGCTCGATGCCGACCAATCGCATCCTGCTGCTGGCGGGCGATGAACTGGGGCGTCTTCGCGCAGAAGGGAAAATGAGCGATATCACCTTCGGCATGATGGATAATAAGCTCGATGAACTGGGTCATGCCCTTGGCGGCTGCGAGCGTTTGGCCAGCACGCCGGTACCTTTTGCCTATACGCTCATTTTGCAGCGCACGGTGTATCTGTTCTGTACGCTGCTGCCGTTTGCGCTGGTTGGCGACCTGCATTATATGACGCCATTTGTCTCGGTGTTTATCTCCTACACCTTTCTGTCGTGGGATTCGCTGGCGGAGGAGCTGGAAGATCCGTTCGGTACTGCGGCCAATGATTTACCGTTGAATGCGATGTGCAACACTATCGAACGTAATCTGCTGGATATGACCGGCCAGCATCCTTTGCCGGATAAACTTGAGCCGGATCGCTACTACAATTTGACCTGATGTCGTTGGCTTTTCTGTATGTTTATTATTCGTTAAATAAGTTAAATCTAACGCATGATAGATAACATTGATTATACAGTTATAGCTCTGATTGTTATGCTTTCGTTAATAAAACGCCCGTTATACTTACTGGTCGCGGGCGACAAGAAATAATGCGGCGCTTCACCTGCAATCCGCCGCCGAAAGCGTATCAGGAGTCAACATGAGTAATAAAAGACGCGTCGTCCCAGGCGTCCATCCCTACGATGGTCCGGCGGGAGGCTGGGGAGCATTAAAAGCCACCGCCATCGCCGTTCGCACGCAAATGGATGCGCTCGATGCCCCCGCCACGCTACTGCGCACCAATCAGCCGGATGGCTTTGATTGTCCCGGCTGCGCCTGGCCGGACAAAGAACATAAATCGACATTTCAGTTCTGCGAGAATGGCGCCAAAGCGGTGACCTGGGAAGCCACCAGCAAGCGGGTAACGGCCGAGTTTCTGGCGGCAAACAGCGTCACATCGCTGCTGGCAAAGAGCGATTTTGAGCTGGAAGGCTACGGGCGCTTAACCCAGCCTTTGGCTTACGACAAGCAGAGCGATACCCTACGTCCGGTTTCATGGGAGGATGCCTGCAGTCGTATTGGTAAAATCCTTCGCACCATGCAGCCCAACGAAGTGGAATTCTACACCTCAGGCCGTGCCTCCAACGAAGTTGCTTATTTATTCCAGCTTTTTGCCCGAGAATTTGGCACCAATAACTTCCCTGACTGTTCCAATATGTGCCATGAGTCGACCAGCGTCGGCCTGCCGCAGTCAATTGGTATCGGCAAGGGAACGGTTTCACTCGATGATTTTGACAAAACCGAGCTGGTTATCTCCATCGGCCATAACCCCGGCACCAATCATCCGCGCATGATGGGGACGTTGCATGAACTCGCGCGTCGCGGCGTGCCGATTATTGTTTTCAACCCGCTAAAAGAACGCGCGCTTGAGCGTTTCGCCGACCCACAGAACGTCATCGAAATGGCCACATACCGTTCGACCAACATTGCCTCTACCTATTTCCAGGTGAAAGCGGGGGGAGATGCGGCAGCGCTTAAGGGGATTGCGAAGGCGCTGTTACGCCTGGAAGAAGAGCAGGGTGAGGTACTGGATCAGGCGTTTATCACCGAGCATACGCTGGGTTTTGCTGACTTTGCACAGGATCTGCATGCGACGCTATGGCAGGATATTGAACGCGAGTCGGGTTTGACGCGCGACAGCCTTGAACGCGTGGCGGCGGCTTACGCTAAATCGAACGCCACGATTATTACTTACGGTATGGGCATCACCCAGCATAACAAGGGCACCTCGAACGTGCGCCTGATTGCCGACCTGCTGCTGATGCGCGGTAATATCGGCAAGCCGGGGGCGGGAATTTGTCCGCTACGTGGCCATTCCAACGTTCAGGGTAACCGCACCGTTGGCATTACCGAAAAACCGAGCGCCCAGTTCCTTGCTAACCTGCAGCGGGTGTTTGGCTTCACGCCGCCGCAGGAGCACGGTCACGACGCGGTTAAAGCGCTACAGGCGATGATCGACGGCGAATCGAAAGCGCTGCTTTGCCTTGGCGGTAACTTTGCGGTGGCGATGCCGGATCACGAACGGGCTTTCCCGGCGGTACGGAGTCTTGATCTGAGCGTACATATCGGCACTAAACTTAACCGCTCGCATCTTCTGGTGGCAAAAGAGACCTTTATTCTGCCGTGCCTTGGCCGAACCGAACTGGATATTCAGGAAACGGGGCGCCAGTCGATTACCGTGGAAGATTCGATGTCGATGGTTCACGCGTCATCCGGTAAGCTGAAACCCGGCTCACCGCAGCTGCGTTCGGAACCGGCGATTGTCGCCGCGATGGCAATGGCGACCTTGCCGGAGAGTAAAATTGACTGGCTGGCGCTGGTCGCCGACTATGACAGGATCCGCGATCTGATCGAACAGACCATTCCCGGTTTTGACAATTACAACCAGCGTATTCGCCATCCCGGTGGTTTTCGTATGCCGCTGCCGCCGACGGAACGCATCTGGCCGACGCCGACCGGTAAAGCGATGTTCTCGGTTTTCCACGGCGTGCACGAAAACCAACAAGTGGACGGTGACGATGTGATGCGCTTGGTCACGCTGCGCAGCCACGATCAGTACAACACCACCATTTACGCCATGGACGACCGTTATCGTGGGATTTTTGGCCGCCGCGATGTGCTGTTTATGAACGAACAGGATATGGCTGCACAGGGGTTCGAACATGGCGATCGGGTAGATATTCGCTCCGCGCTGCCGGGTAATGACCAGCGGCTGGAGGACATTACCCTGGTGGCCTATAGCATCGCACCGGGCACCGTTGCGGCTTACTATCCCGAAGCTAACGTACTGGTTCCTCTGGACTATCTTGATAAAGAGAGTGGCACGCCCTCTTATAAATCGGCACCTATTCGCTTGACGCTACGCTCGAAAGAGATCCGTACGCTGGAAGGGATTCGTTAGGTCAATATTCACCCACGGCGTATTTACCGCCGTGGGCGCTCAGCTACTTCTGCGCCAAAATAAGCTTGATACTCAACCCGATAAAGCCGGCGGCAAAGCTCACTCTGAGCCCCTGTAAAACCCTGGGGCGAGTCAGCACGTATCCGCGCATCGCCGCCGAAAACGCGCCATAGAGCATAAAAATCAGCAGCGTCATCAGCATAAACACCCCGCTCAGTATCAGCATCTCCCTGACCGGAGAAGCCGAGCTGCTGTGGATAAACTGCGGCAAAAAGGCGAGAAAAAAGAGCGGCAGCTTGGGGTTAAGCAGATTGATCAGAATTGCGTGGGTAATCACTTGTCGCAGGTTGCGGCGTTCGTCGCCTTCTACGTTCAAACTGCCGCGCTGGGTGAGGGTGGCCCACGCCAGATACAGCAGCCAGGCGACGCCCGCATATTTCACCACCTCGTATGCGCCGGGCGTACTGTGGAGGATCGCCGCCAGTCCGGTTATCGCCGCAAGCATATGCGGAATAATGCCCAGCGTGCAGCCGAAAGCGGCGGCAAAACTCATACGCCTTCCCGCTGCCAGACCGGTGGCAATGGTGTAAAGCGTCCCGGTGCCGGGGGCAATGACCACAATAAGTGATGTCAGAAGAAACTCAGGGCTGATTAACGACATAATGTAGTTCCTGGCGTAAAGAATCGAAGGCCTGAGTATTTATGAACGCGTCGCGTCGGTATTGAACAAAATTGCACTCTGCCAGCTAACGGAGCACCTGATAGCGTCCTGGCGTCATGGCGAACTGTTTTTGAAAAGCACGGGTGAGGTGGCTTTGATCGGCAAAACCGGCCATCAGTGCGGTGTCCGCAGGTGAGTGGCCGGCAGCTAACAGACGGCGTGCCAGCCGCACACGGGACTGTATCAGGTAGGCGTGCGGCGTGATGCCGGTTGCGCGAGCGAAGCCGCGGATCAGCTGAAAGCGGCTGATACCGCTCAGGGCGGCGAGAACGTCGAGAGAGATTTTCTCTTCAGGGGCGTCATCAATATATTGCCTGGCCAACGCAATGGCGGGGGAGTCGCTTTTGCCGGGCAGCCGTGCACAAAGATGAAAACGAGTGATCTGCATCAGGCTTAGCAGTAGCGCTTCTTCCACTGCGGTGTCGTCGGCTGCGCTGGCGGTAATCTCGCGGAAAAGTTGCTGCATAATCTCGCGCAGGTGTGGATCGTCAACAACCGGGCGCAGGAGAATATCTTCAGCTTTTATTTGTCCCTGAAATTCGCCAGCAACAAGTTCAGGATCGAGATAAACCATCTGCCAGCTGCGGTGGCCATCCAGCGGGATGCCATCGTGCATCTCTCCCGGATTGACCATGATGATATTTCCGGCAATGGCCTCAATTTTCCCCAGATGGCTCCAGGAACGTTGCGCACCCTGAGTGAAAATCCCGATACCGAACTGATCGTGCGAATGCCGCGAAAAACGCTGTTCCGTGACTAACGACATAGCTTCCAGCCCCGGCAAAGTGACCCGGTGCTGCTGGACGTGATGAAGGCGAGTTTTCAACGGTTTCTCCTGCCGGTGCATGATACGAGTGTAGCCCTGCGAACGTAAGGCGAGCAACAGCTGATGGCGCTTGAATTTCATGGTTGCTGAACATAACATTTAGCTAACATTTTTCCTGCTGCGCTCACCATGGATAACGGATGGATATCAAACAGCTTAAGTATCTGATTGCGCTCGACAGGACGCGTCATTTTGGCCAGGCCGCGGCGGCTTGCCATATCACCCAGCCCACGCTTTCGATGCGTATCCGCAATCTTGAAGAAGAGCTTAATTTAACGCTGATTCAGCGCGGGCAGCGATTTGAAGGATTCACCCCGGAAGGCGAGCGTATTCTCGCCTGGGCACGAGCGCTGCTGGCGGCGCACGATGGGCTGGAGGCGGAGGCGGCTATCTGTCGCGGGCAGATGGTCGGCCAGCTAAGAGTAGGAATGGTGCCGTTAGCCAGCCTGAATCCGATGCAACTGATTAAACCGCTGTCTGATAAATACCCGGAGCTACAGTTCAGCCTGCTATCGATGACTTCGGAGCAGATCATCGACGGCGTTAGCCGCAACCAGCTGGATCTTGGGATCTGCTATCTGCACCACGTCGATAGCCAGTTGTTTAATGTGGTCTGGTTGCCCAATACCCGCATGGGTTTGCTGCATGATAAGCGTCACTATCAGTTTGAGGAGGCGACTCCTGAATGGGAGACGCTGGCTGCGCTGCCGCTGGGGTTCCTGACGAAGGGCATGTACTACCGCGAATCGATAGAAATGAGCTTTAAGGCCAAGGGGCTGGCGCCGAAGTACGTCTTCGAAAGCGACTCTACTTTTCAGATTATCCAGGCGGTGCAGGCCGGGATCTGCTGCGCGATCATGCCGCTGAATAACGGTCTTGAAGCGTTGAGCGATAATCTGGACATCAGACCCATCGCGGAGACGGAAGTTGACTCAATGCTGGCGCTGATTATGCGCAACAAAGAGCCGGTGTCGTCGCTGGCGGAAAAATGTTTTGCCGATGCACAGAGGATTTTTGGCGAGTCGGCATGCGCCGCTGGCTAATCCCGGCGGCGCTTGTCATCAGATATTCTCCAGGCTTATTCCCCGGGTTTTTGGACCGAAAATACCCACTGACAGCATAACCATCAGCATGCTGGCGACGATAAAGCTAATCACCCCCGGCGTACCGGCATATTGCAAAATAATACCGATTAAGATGCTGGTGATCGCTGTCGACAGGCGGCTAAAGGAGTAGCAGAAGCCTACCGCCCGCGCGCGAATATGGGTCGGGAAAACTTCGGCCTGATAGGCGTGATAGCTGATGGTCAGCCAGGCGTTTGACCAGGTTATCATAAACCCGCAAATCACCAGCAGCACCGGACTGTTTTGCAGGGCAAAGAGGGTACCGAAGATTACCGTCATCAACGCGGAAAGAACAATTTGCCATTTGTTTTCAAAGCGATGTACGAAGCGGGTGCAGAACAGGCAGCCAATCGGGTAGGCGAGGGTAATAAAAAACGCATACAGCAGGCTATGGGTAATGCTCGCCCCCTGGCCGGAAAGCAGCGCGGGCAGCCAGTTGCCAAAGCCAAAGAAGCCGATGGCCTGGAAGAAGTTCATCACCATTAGCATGATGGTGCGTTTGCGATACTGCGGAGCCCAGATCTCTTTAAAGTTTCCCAGCTTACGCGGGCTGTTGTGCTGCTCAACGCAATGGCGAGGTGACGGAGAAACGCCGCAGCGCTGCTCCATTTCGCACATCACCTTGTGGGCGTCCTCGTGGCGGCCTTTTTCCTCCAGCCAGCGCGCCGACTCCGGGAGCTTCTTACGGATAACCCATATCACCAGCGAGCAGAGCGCGCCGAAGATAATCACCCAGCGCCAGCCAGTGAGACCAAAAAGCGTGGTGGGCACCAGCACCCACGACATCAGCGCCACGGCGGGAACCGATAAGAACTGAATAAAGAAGGCGAAAGCGAAGGCTTTATTACGCAGATGGGTCGGTACCCATTCGCTTAAATAGGTGTCAATGGTGACCAGCTCAATGCCGAGACCGACGCCGACCAGAAAACGGCAGAAAATCACTCCTTCGGCGCTGCTTTGTAAGGCCATAATCAGGGAAAAAACACCGTACCAGGCAAGGGCGAACATAAACGTCAGGCGACGGCCCAGTTTATCAGCCAGAGGGGCAAGCAGGCTGGCACCGATAAACAGCCCCATAAAGGTGGATGAGGCAAATGCCGCCTGGTCGGAAATACCGAAAATACCTTTGTCGCCGGTATGGAAAATATCCTCTGCCAGCAGGCCGGTGCTGATATATCCGGTCTGGAAAAGATCGTACAGCTCGAAGAAACCGCCCAGCGCCAGCAGCGTGATAAAGGTCCACAGGCCAACGGAGGCGGGAAGCGCATCGATGCGAGCGGTTAAGCTGGAGTGGGGTTGTCCTGGGGAGGCGAACGGTGCGTCGTCCAGAACCTGGGTGGTAGACATATTATTATTTTCCTCAGATAAAATGTTTGCCTGCTAATGTTAATTGATTGTTAATAGTTTTAAATTTTTAATCGCTCGCCATACGAGCTGCGCACAGCCGAAAATGTTGATAAAATGTGAAAGTGTTGATGAATGAACTGGTTTTTGCTAAAGCCGCCTGCAGGTTTTGAAGTAAAGCACCGGGAAGAGCGGATGACGGTTAGCGTTGCCAACGCTGAATGATGTTAAAACGCGAATAATTTGTCTTATTAGACAATTCTAAACAAATCCTCACCAAAGCGAGATTTTAACTTTACTCAAATAATTGAATGACTATAATGAGCACAAATTCAAACAGGAGAAATATGTTGGACAGTCACCCTTACTTAAACATCAAGGCAAGCTGACGCTATTTTTCCTGCGCTGCTTGCCAAACCGGCGGGCAGCAATCTCCTCACTCAGACGATTGCATCCCATTAAAGAAAAACGCAGCATAGCTGCGAGGATCATCGTCATGTTCATGTTTAAAAATACATTATTCCCTCCGCCGTCAACACGACGTTAATCGCCTCCCCGGCGACAATTTGTCGTGTGCTGAATAAAGCACGTATTTAATTCTTCCAGCAAAAATGGAGGAACGTATGTTGATGTTTCCTTATATCGCAAATTTACTCGCAGCGATGCTGTTGGGTGCGCTGATTGGTGCCGAAAGACAATGGCGTCAGCGTATGGCGGGCTTGCGCACTAACGCACTGGTGGCAACCGGCGCGGCGGTTTTTATTCTCAGCTCAATTTCAACATCGCCGGATAGCCCGGGGCGTATTGCGGCTCAGGTGGTCTCCGGAATCGGTTTTCTCGGCGCGGGCGTTATCATGCGCGAAGGAATGAACGTGCGCGGCCTGAATACCGCCGCCACGCTGTGGTGCTCTGCGGCGATTGGCGTGCTGTGCGGGCTGGGCCAGTTCTGGCAAGCGGCGGCGGCAACGCTGATCATTCTGTGTGCAAATATTTTGCTTCGCGAAGCGGCGCAGCGGATTAATCAGATCCCCGGCGCGACTGAAGAAGAGAAATGCTACGTCCTGAATATTATCTGTAATAGCGAACATGAAAGTGCTATTCGTCAGTTATTACTGAATATCAGTAAAGAGATGACGCTCAGTTTACAGGGGCTGGTTTCAATAGCAGCAAAAGAACAAGGACATAAAGAAATTCGTATTGAGCTGGTCGGCAATGCTGATTATCGAAAGTCACGAGACCTTATTATGTCAAGAATTGGCGGTCACGAAAATATTACGTCAGTCCGCTGGTGCGTTGAGGGGAGCTAATCCCCAGGATATTAAACTATTGCAATGATTTGCATAAGGAGGGAATGATGGATATTCCCATAGGCCTAAAGTAATACGCGCTTAATAGCGAAAGAAATACATTATGCATAGACATTTTATGCAGGGATAAACACGTTTTAAATTTGGGGAACAATCATGACTGACATGAAAATAGAAAACCGGAAAGTAAACCGGTCTGCGTCAGAAAATGATAAGCAGCATAAAAAAAGCTTTGCCATTGAAACTGAGGCCTTTAACAGCCCGGACCATACGCTGGCGCGGCTCAACAGCAGCCGTCAGGGGCTGACAACGGAAGATGCCCTCGAGCGGCTGGAGGATTATGGCCGCAATGAGGTTGCGCATGAACAGGCACCTCCGGCGCTGATCCAGCTTTTGCAGGCATTCAATAACCCGTTTATTTACGTTCTGATGGCGCTGGCTGCCGTCAGCTTCGTGACCGATTACTGGCTACCGCTGCGTAACGGCGAAGAGACCGATCTGACCGGAATTATCATTATTGTGACGATGGTCAGTTTGAGCGGGTTATTGCGTTTCTGGCAGGAGTTTCGGACCAACAAAGCGGCGCAGGCGCTGAAATCGATGGTTCGTACTACGGCGACGGTGCTGCGCCGCGGGCCCGGCAATATTGGCCCGGTACAAGAGGAAATAGCGATAGAGGAGCTGGTGCCTGGGGACATTATCTTCCTGGCAGCGGGGGACCTGGTTCCGGCGGACGTTCGCCTGCTGGAGTCCCGGGATCTGTTTGTCAGCCAGTCGATACTCAGCGGCGAGTCGCTGCCGGTTGAAAAGTATGACGTTATGGCCAGCGTGTCCGGCAAAGGCAGCGACAGGCTCCCGGAGCCGAACAAGGACAAGAGTCTGCTTGAGATGGGCAACATTTGCCTGATGGGAACCAACGTGACCAGCGGCAGGGCGCAGGCGGTGGTTGTGGCCACCGGCAACCGCACCTGGTTTGGTTCACTGGCAAAATCCATTGTTGGAACCCGTACCCAGACGGCGTTCGATCGCGGGGTGAATAGCGTCAGCTGGCTGTTGATCCGCTTTATGCTGGTGATGGTGCCGATCGTCCTGCTGATCAACGGATTCAGCAAAGGCGACTGGGTAGAAGCCTCGCTTTTTGCTCTGGCGGTGGCGGTTGGCCTGACGCCAGAAATGCTGCCGATGATCGTCAGTTCTAACCTGGCGAAAGGCGCCATCGCGATGTCACGGCGCAAAGTGATCGTTAAACGCCTGAACGCCATTCAGAACTTTGGCGCGATGGATGTGTTGTGTACCGATAAAACCGGCACCCTGACTCAGGACAATATCATTCTCGAGCACCATCTTGACGTGAGCGGTACCGAGAGCGATCGGGTACTGACGCTGGCATGGCTTAACAGCAGCAGCCAGAGCGGGGCGCGTAATCTGATGGACCGGGCGGTGCTGCGCTTTGGTGAGGGGCGGATTTCCCCCTCGACAAAAGAACGTTTTGTGAAGCTTGATGAACTGCCATTCGACTTTGTACGTCGTCGGGTGTCAGTCTCGGTGGAGGATGTACGCCACGGTGACAAGAGCCTGATCTGCAAAGGCGCGGTCGAAGAGATGCTGATGGTGGCGACCCACCTGCGCGAAGGCGACAAGGTGGTTGAGCTGGATGAAACCCGCCGCGACCTGCTGTTAGCCAAAACCGAGGACTACAATGCTCAGGGTTTCCGCGTGCTGCTGGTGGCAACCCGCAAACTGGATGACTCCGCCTTAACCACGCCTCTCAGCACTGCCGATGAGCAGGGATTGACGGTCGAAGGTATGCTGACTTTCCTCGATCCGCCGAAAGAGAGCGCCGGAAAAGCAATTACTGCACTGCGTGATAACGGCGTGGCGGTGAAAGTCCTGACCGGCGATAACCCGGTGGTCACGGCGCGTATTTGCCTCGAAGTCGGGATTGATGCCCACGGCATCCTGACCGGTGCGCAAATTGAGGCGATGACGGATAACGAACTGGAGCGCGAAGTGGAAACACGCTCGGTGTTCGCTAAGCTGACGCCGTTGCAGAAGTCGCGCATTTTGAAAACGTTACAGAAAAACGGCCATACCGTCGGTTTCCTTGGCGATGGTATTAACGACGCGCCAGCGCTGCGCGATGCTGATGTAGGGATTTCGGTTGACAGCGCGGCGGATATCGCTAAAGAAGCATCCGATATTATCCTGCTGGAAAAGGATCTGATGGTGCTGGAAGAAGGCGTTATCAAAGGCCGTGAAACCTTCGGCAATATCATTAAGTACCTGAACATGACCGCCAGTTCTAACTTCGGTAACGTTTTTTCGGTACTGGTGGCCAGCGCGTTTATTCCATTTTTGCCGATGCTGGCGATTCACCTGCTGATCCAGAACCTGATGTACGATCTGTCCCAGCTTTCGCTGCCCTGGGACAAGATGGACAAAGAGTTTCTGCGCAAACCGCGCAAGTGGGATGCCAAAAACATCGGCCGCTTTATGCTGTGGATTGGCCCGACGTCGTCGATTTTTGATATATCCACTTTCGCGCTGATGTGGTACGTATTCGCGGCGAATAATGTTGAAGCGCAGTCCCTGTTCCAGTCAGGCTGGTTTATTGAAGGGCTGCTGTCGCAGACGCTGGTGGTGCATATGCTGAGGACGCAGAAGATTCCGTTTATCCAGAGCCGCGCCACGCTGCCGGTGCTGCTCACCACCGTGCTGATTATGGCGATGGGGATCTATATTCCCTTCTCACCGCTGGGCGCGATGGTCGGGCTGGAGCCGCTGCCGCTGAGCTACTTCCCGTGGCTGGTTGCGACGCTGCTCAGCTATTGCCTGGTGGCGCAGGGTATGAAGCGTTTCTATATCAAACGTTTTGGTCAGTGGTTCTGATGATAAGGAGGCGCAGAGATGAATCGTTCTCCGGACACCCTCATCGCGCTGATATTTTTTCTGATGGGTCTGCTGGTGCTGCTGTTGGCTTTCTGGCAAATCCTGTTCTGAAGAGGGGGCACGATGCGCAAAGGATCGCTGGATAAAGTCTTTATTCAGGTGGCGATTATTGCGGCCATTATCATTCTGTTGACCATCTGGATAAGATAAAAGGAACCCCGGGCCTGTGGCCCGGGGTTTTGACTTACCGTTGCGGCGGTAGCGCCTGTAAAATCCGCCCGGCCTCTTTCTCATTAAGCGGATAATCAAAGAAGCGCTGATAGAAATCACGGGTGATGCTCACCATATCAACATTGGCAAAGCGCTGAGGATGAAGCAACTTAGCCGCCCACTGAATTTGCAATGCGCTTTCGGTGCCATAACGATCCCACGGGAAAACGCCTGACGGATTCTGCACCACATGATCGTTTTTCACCGCGTTCAGGCTGGCAAAAAGTCCAGCCCAAGGGGATGTCTTCCAGTCGCCGCTGCCGGGGCCGAGAATGATAATGTCCGGCTGCCAGGCCAGCACTTTCTCCGGCGAAACCTCCTGCATATTGCCGTTAATTTCCTGCGCGACGTTCCTGCCGCCCGCCAGATGGATCCAGGTGTCAATCAGCGTATGGCTGCCGTCTACTTTCAGGGGCTTCAGCGATTGAATATGTAGTATCCGTGGGCGCTCATTGTCACTGAGTGACGCTGTTTTTTTCCCGACGCTATCAATAACTGATTGAAGATATTGATTATATTCGCCAGCTCGCGCCAGAGCCTGTCGACTGCCAATCACCTGCGCGGTGGTGGTTAACGAGTGCTGTAGCGAAGGATAGTCGGTAAAACGCATCTCCATAACCGGCAGGCCCGCCTGGCGAAACGCCGCGGCATCACCGTTATCTTTCGCGACAAATACCACCTGGGCTCCCTGAGCGAGCAGCGCCTCGCTGGTGAAGTGCGGCCCGCGAGCGATCAACGCCTGATGCAGCTTCGGCGCAATATGAAACATCCACGGCCGAGCGTCAGGGCGGTTGACGGTAGCGACGATGTTATCGCCAACCCCCAGCGTCATCAGCAAGGAATGGTGGGCGTACCAGCCTTCGGCAATTCTGTCCACGTTGTCGGGAAGGGTAACGTTGTGTCCGGCATCGTCGGTCACCTGACGGGAAGCCAGCGCCGGGAAGGCCAGAACAGCGCAGAGTAAACCAGCAGCTAATTTTTTCATTGGGCTCCTTAGAAGTCGAACTGTACAGAGACCGTCGCTTCACGCGGCGCGCCTAATTGCGCGCTGGCGTATCCCGCACCGGTATAGCCGGTCAACGCGCCGGGAACGATATTGGTCCAGTATTGACGATTGGTAATGTTAGTCACTGCTAACCTAAAGGTGGTGTCGGTATTGAACAACCGGGTGCGATAGTTGCTGCCAAGATCAACAGTGGTATAGCTGCCGACCCAGCTGTCGTTGGCGTTATCGGTCGCGCGGCGGCCAACGTAATGAATGTTGCCAGTCACGTCGAGGCCTGGCAGCTGCTGGATGCTGTAAACCGCCAGCATGTTGGCGGTGAAGCGCGGCAAACCAACGACCTGTTTATCATCCGCGTTGGCGCTTGAGGTGTCATGCAGGCGTGGGTCAAGCCAGGTCGCGCCGCCAAACAGGCGCAGGTTGCGAGTAACGTGGCCATCGGCCATCAGCTCGATCCCGCGGTTTTTCTGCGTACCGTCCTGAGCGAAATCGCCGTTGCTGTTGGTATAAGCAAACGGACGTTCAGCCTGAAATAGGGCGGTACTTAACAGCAAATCCTGTGTCGGCGCATATTTGGCACCGATTTCAATCTGATGGCTGCGGTATGGATCGAGCACTTCCCCGGCGTTATTGGCCCCTGTCGGTGCGGTGTCGCCTTGCTGCATGCTGTTGGCCCAGGTGGTATAGAGGGTGACGTTATCAATCGGTTTATACATCAGGCTGGCGGAACCGCTGACGCCGTTATCATCGCTTTTGCTGCTGCGCTGGCTACTTTTGTTGTAGTTACTGACGGTAAACAGGTTTTCACTGCCGGAAAGCAACAGGCTCCACTGCGGGTTAAAGGTCAGCGTATCGCTGAGTAAAAAAACGTGCTGGGTGGTGGTGGCCGAATGGTAGCGGTCAGTGAAGTCTGGGTAATCTGGCCGCTCAAAAGTTGGGTTATCGTTGAGTGATGAACTGCCTAATGTCTGGGTGCCGCCGCTGCGCGGGTTGTAGTTCTTCCAGACAAAACCGCGCATGCCGAGCGCCAGATCGTGCTGTAGCCAGCCGGTCTCTACGCTGCCGGTAAGGTTCGCCAGATAGCTGTTGATCGTAAAACGGCTGGCGGCAGAGTTGGCAGTTGTGGTGGTGTAGTTACCTTTATTATCGGTAAGCGTATTGGTGACTGCGGTGGATTCGCGATCGGCAATCTGACGCAGCACGCCGACATCCAGCAGCCAGTTGCCGTCGAAATCGTGTTTGATATGCAGGCTGCCGGTGGTGGTGGTGTCGTCATTCCCGGCGTAATACTGGCCATATTTGTCTTTCGTTGAGTCCAATGCCGACGGGAATTGGGTGCCTTTGGCAAGAGCAAAGCTGCCGGGCATCCCTTTTTGATAGAAGTGGTAGTAGCTGAAGTTGCTCTCCAGTACGGTTTTATCGGTCAGCTGGAAATCCAGCGCCAGCCCGGCATACTGATTGCGCTGACGGCTGCCGTGGGTATAGCCGCTGCCGTCCTGATCCATCAGGTTGAGACGATATTTAACCCGGTCGCCCGCATCCAGGGGGCCGCTCAGATCCAGCGCCGCGTTGGCACCCGAACCCGTGCCGCCGCCGACGGTTACCCGACGCAGCGGGACATCGGTTGGCCGCTTTGATACCAGGTTAAACATCCCCGCGGGGTTAGCCGGCCCGTACAGCGCGCCCGCCATACCGTTCAACACCTCGATACGCTGGAACTGCTCCGCCGGGTATTCGGTGGTTGAGACTACGTTCAGGCCGTCAATCATACTGTTTTGTACTACGCTACCCTGCATGCCGCGGGTTTGCGGGCGCACGCCTTCGCCCTGTACAGAAGGCATATAGCGGTAAACGTCTTTAACGCTGCCGAGCTGCTGCTGGCGAATCAGAGAATCCGACATGGTTTGTACCGCCCACGGTACATCGAGAAGCTTGCGTTTGCCGAGGTTGCCCAGCGTCGCCTGCTTTTGTGCTGCAGGAGTATTGTCATCAAGAGATTCTGCATTGGCCTGCGGCGCGGCGCTGACCACCATGGTTTCTTCCGCATAAGCGGTAATCGCCATAAACAATGAGGAGTAGGGAATAACCCCGGTCAATAAAGCGAGTTTCGTTAAGCGCATGAGTTTTAATTTCAGACTGGTGAAAGTGGAATGAGGCGAGAGCGACTCACGTCTCCGTCTGAAGGGTACGAATTATAATTGTATGATGATTAAGGGTAGGGATGATCGATATATATGTCAATATATAACGATTATTGCCAGTCGCTAAACGTTGCCAGATTCCGTTATTCGGCGATTTTATTTAATTGATTATTATATGAATTTAATGACGATATCCCCATCAAGGGGTAGGCTGTGTTCCCCTGAAGATATCAGGGGAACGGCAATCATTTGAGAAGTGGTAATTCGGCAAGCATCTGCTTAAGGTTTATTGCGTCCCAGGGCAGATGTTCCGCGACGGTGAGTCCTACCGGTAATGCCAGCGCAGTAGCCTGATTTACCAGCATGACCACTTCGCTCATCGTCAGTTTCCCTTCGGCTACATCGCCAAAGTCGTGTTCTCCTCGTCCGGGTCGGGCAAAGAGTACCGAGCGGAACAGATCGGGATTCAACACATCAAGATCGAGGTGGATCGCCAGATATTCAATACCTTCGCGGGTTATCCAGTCACTTACCGCCTGAGCGCCGTCTCTCACCGCTTGCGGATCGCAGGTCGCGATAGCGTGGTCGGTAATAAACTGTGCTTCATATTCCAGCGGGCTGTGAATACCAGCAATCATCGCTTTATGCGGCGATAGGGGCGTTTTAACGTCGCGGGTCAGTTCGCTGTCGCTCACGCCCATCAGCGCGCCCAGGACGTGAGCGTGGGAATGAGGGTACTGTTCCGGGGTCATGACGTCAGGGTGAGAGTCAATCCACAGGATGCCGAGCTTATCGCCATATTTCTCAGTGAGATAAGCGAACGGGGCCAGCGAGACCAGGCAATCGCCGCCAAGGGTCACAATAGTTTCCGGGTGATGTTCAGCGATTTTTTCACGTGCGTTGCGCAACTGCGCGACAACCTGGCTGCGGCCAACAATGCCGTTCTCGTTCACCAGTGGTTTATCGGACGGCGGCGTGACGGCGACTTCCGCCACGGCACCAGGAGAGGGGGGCGCGAGCCAGGCAAGAAGCTGGGAACCAAAATAGTAGGGCGGATTGTTGCCTCCTTGCCATTGCGGGAAGAGCAAACGGAGATTGTTGTGGGGTGAGTGAGTCATGAAACCCTCGATTCAGTGATGAACATACAAATGAACGAACGTTCATTCACTTTATAGTGTGTCTGAAATCAGTGCAAGCAAACCCGCACAACGTCTAGCCAGCATTGCGCAAAAGAGGCTAGAATCGCCCATCGCTGGATGGGGGCACAAATGTCAAAAGATTCAGAAACGTACCATAAACTGATTGTCGCGGCGGCGGCCTGCTTCTCTGAAAAAGGGTTTAACGGCACCAGCGTGCGGGAGATTGCGCAGCGGGCAGGGATTAGCCAGGGGGCGATGTACACCTATTTCAAAAGCAAAGACGAGCTGGTTGAAGCCATTATCCTTGAAGAGCAGAAATCTGCGCTGGCAAAGCAGCAGGAACCGCTGCACGGTACCTGCTTCGGGCAGGTTTGCCGTCTTGCTATCTCCTGCATCCAGGAGGTCGGCTATCCTTCATCCCACTCGCTGTGGGTGGAGATCATTGCGGAGTCGGCCAGAAAAGAGAACCTGCGTGCGGCTTTTATTGCCAGCGATAAGGTCATGCGTGAAGGCGTGGCGCATATCATCCGCAAGGGTATTGTTGCCGGAGAATTTAGCCAGCAGGTCGATCCTGAGGAAGCCACGATGACCCTTTTCGCGTTGATTGACGGTTTTATCGGGCGTAAGGCCATGATACCTTCATTCGAAATTGAAGCACAAATTACGCGTTTTACCGACGTGATAGCGGCGGTTTTGCAGAAATTACCGTGAAGCAGGCGAGGGATACAGGGCGGAAGAAACCCCGGCGGGCGTGAAGCCTGCCGGGGAAGGGATTACAGATCGAAGCGATCCAGATTCATCACTTTGGTCCACGCCGCCACAAAATCAGTGACGAACTTCTGCCGCGCATCGCTGCAAGCGTAAACCTCAGCCAGCGCGCGAAGCACAGAGTTGGAACCAAACACCAGGTCAACGCGGGTGGCGGTGTATTTCTCTTCACCGCTCTTACGGTCGCGGCCGATAAACAGCTCAGACTGCTCATCCGCGGCTTTCCAGACAGTGCCCATATCGAGCAGATTGGCGAAGAAATCGTTAGTCAATACGCCCACTCGGTCGGTAAACACGCCGTGCTTGCTGCCGTCGAAGTTAGCGCCCAGCACGCGAAGACCACCGACCAGCACCGTCATTTCCGGCGCGGTCAGCGTTAACTGCTGCGCTTTATCAATCAACAACGTTTCAGTGGAAATACCGCTTTCAATGCGACGATAGTTGCGGAAACCGTCTGCCAGCGGTTGCAGCAGATCCATCGATTCGACATCAGTCTGATCCTGACGTGCATCGACGCGACCTGGAGCAAAAGGCACGCTAACCTGCACGCCTGCCGCAGCGGCGGCCTGCTCAATGCCAACTACACCTGCCAGCACGATAATATCGGCCAGCGATGCTTTACCGGATGCCTGCTGAATTGCCTGCAGAGTCGGCAACACGCGGGTCGCAATAGCGTTGACCGGCCAGGATTTCTGCGGCTCCAGCGCCAGGCGCGCACCGTTAGCACCACCGCGTTTATCACCGCCGCGGAAGGTAGAAGCAGATGCCCATGCCACTGACACCAGTTCGCTTACCGACAGACCGGCATCGGCAATCGCCGCTTTCAGGCTGGCGATATCATCGGAGGTCGGGTTGTGGGTAGCTGCCGGTAATGGATCTTGCCAAATCAGATCTTCTTTCGGCACTTCCGGTCCCATGTAACGGGATTTTGGCCCCATATCGCGGTGGATCAGCTTGAACCACGCGCGGGCAAAGGCTTCGTTAAAGGCCTGCGGGTCGTTGAGGAAGCGACGTGAAATCTTGTCAAACTCCGGGTCAAAGCGCAGCGTCAGGTCGGTGACCAGCATCGTTGGCTTGCGTTTTTTCTCCGGATTGAATGGGTCGGGAATAATCTCCGGCGCGTCTTTCGCTTCGAACTGAATCGCGCCAGCCGGGCTACGGGTCTGTACCCACTCATATTTGTACAGGTTTTCGAAGAAGTAGTTGCTCCACTGGGTTGGGGTTTGCGTCCAGACCACTTCCAGGCCGGAAGTGATAGCGTCCGGGCCAACGCCGCTGCCGTAGCTGTTCGCCCAGCCCAGCCCCTGAGCTTCAATCGGCGCGGCTTCCGGCTCAGCGCCGACGTGGCTGGCTGCTGCGGAACCGTGCGTTTTACCCAGCGTATGACCACCGGCGATTAGGGCGACAATCTCTTCATCGTCCATTGCCATATTGCCGAAGGTGGCGCGAATAGCGGCGGCGGCGGAGAGCGGATCACCGCTGGCGTTAGGGCCTTCAGGGTTAACGTAAATCAGCCCCATTTCGGTCGCGCCAATGGCTTGCTTATTCAGGCTTTCCGGATGACGATGCGCCAGCCATTCGGTTTCATTGCCCCAGTCAACGTCCAGATCCGGTTCCCAAACATCTTCACGACCGGCACCGAAACCAAAAGTGCGGAAACCTGAGTTTTCCAGTGCCACGTTACCCGCCAGCATATAGAGGTCGGCCCAGGAGATTTTCTGGCCATATTTCTGTTTTACCGGCCACAGCAGGCGGCGAGCTTTGTCCAGACTGACGTTATCCGGCCAGGAGTTAAGCGGTGCAAAACGCTGCTGTCCGCGACCCGCGCCGCCGCGACCGTCAACGGTACGATAGGTACCTGCGCCGTGCCACGCCATACGAATAAACAGCCCGATATAGCTACCCCAGTCAGCAGGCCACCACTCCTGTGAGTCTGTCAGTACGGCGCGGATATCGGCCTTCAGCGCCGAATAATCGAGCTTTTTGAATTCTTCCCGATAGTTAAAATGTTCACCCAGCGGGTTCGAACGATTGGAGTGCTGATTCAGCAAATCAACACGTAGTTGGTTTGGCCACCAGTCGCGGTTGCCGGTACCACCGCCTGCGCTCTGGGTTGGCGCTTCGGCGTGGAAGGGGCATTTCCCAGCGGGTGCGTTATTCGAAGGGTCGTTTGACGTGCTCATATCAGGCTCCGTTTGCTTTTGTGAATGCCATAACGATATACACTGCTACCAATAAGCGATATTTGAATGAGTCTACGGATTTAATAGCTATTTCCGTTCAATCACTACTATAAAAACCGTGCAATTATTGTTGTTAAACGGTTGGTTATCAAAACCACCGTAATAACCATAGTCGTAACAAAGGGGTAAAGGAAACGTTAAAGTGCTTTCGTCATCACCGAATGCTAATTGTTTGAGTTATGACAATTTTAGTGCGTATAACCGCTTAGCGCTGCCAGTATAAAGGCGTACCAAAAGCGTCGATAAAATAGTCAATCACCGCGCGTACGTTTAGTGAGGGATGCCGGGCATGAGGGTAAATGGCGGAAACCGGGGAAGGTACGCTGCTGATAGCGGCGGTATAATTGGTCATCAGCTTAATAAGTCTTCCCTCGCCAATTGCTTCGTTCACCATCCAATCAGGAAATAGCACTACGCCCATACCTCCGAGCGCAGAGGTCAATAACGCATCGGCATTGTTTGAGGCCAGCTGCGGCGTCTGCGGATAGTGCATCCATTCTCCATCCGCAAGGCGGAACAGCCAGCGGTTAGGTCCGTTTGAACCACTGTAAACCAGCGTACTGTGCTGACGAAGATCTTCTGGGTTCTTCGGGATGCCGCGCCGTTGTAGATATTCCGGAGCTGCAACCAGGTAGTGGTGCTGCATACCGAGCACTCTGGCATGAAAGCTGGAGTCCGGGAGACTGCCGATACGAAAAATAACGTCGGTCGCTTCACGGTGCGGATCGATAAAATCATCGGTCAGCGCCAGCTCAATTTGCATCTGCGGATAACGTTCCTTCAGGTCCGGGAGCCACGGTGCGATATGGCGCTGACCGAAATAGACCGGGGCGTTTATGCGTACCAGACCACCCGGCTGAAGCGTCCGCTCCTGAAGGTCACGTCTGGCGGCGCTAAACTGTTCGCTGATGCTTCTGGCATGGGCGGCGAACAGACGCCCGGCTTCGGTTGGCACCACTGAGCGGGTGTTGCGATAAAACAGCTGTTGGCCGAGGGAGTCCTCAAGCTGATGGATGACCCGCGATACCATGGAAGGGGAAACGCCTTCCCGCCGCGCGACTACTGAAAAACTCTGGCTGTCGTAAACAGCGATAAAAAGCTGCAACGCCCGAAAATTCACATTGTCTGCATCGCTCATTAATGCAATATCCGCAAAAGTGTTTCCTTGATTGTATCGTTTTTTACATTACTCCGCTGCTTTATGCTCTGCCGCCTGATCAATAAGCGAGTAGCAACGATGCAGTTAGTACTGATTTTTTTGGTGATTGCCGGCGGTATGGGATTATCCGTTGAAGCCGGTCTTTTAGGGCCGCTGGCCGGGCAGGTAGGGGATTTATGGGCCACATTCAGTATTTTTAGCGTTGGAACCGCGCTGACGTTTCTACTGATGCTGCTGTTTGGCCCACGACAAAGCCCTTCATTTTTCTCCTTGCCGGGCTGGCAGCTCACCGGGGGCATTCTGGGACCGATTTACGTCGTCATCTTAACCGTTGCCGTGCCGGTTATCGGTATCGCCATGACCATGATCGGCATTCTTGCCGGTCAGGTATGCAAAAGCCTGCTGATCGACCATTACGGATTATTCGGTTCGCCAAAACGTAAAATTGATGGTCGGCGGCTTCTCGCTCTGCTGTTTATCGTTTTCGCCCTGATTTTAATCGCCACAAGCTGAGGATATGTCATGAGTAGCATAATGATTTTGCTGGCGCTGGTTGGCGGCGCAATGTTGAGCATGCAGGCAGCGATCAATGGCCGTTTAGGTAGCCAGGTTGGCGTATTCCGTAGTGCGTTTCTCACTTTCGCGGTAGGTGGAGTGATTACGGCGCTGCTGATTTTTTACTTTGAACCCCGCCAGGTGGTTACGCTACTGGATGTACCTAAATGGCAGCTATTAGGCGCGTTTTGCGGCGTGCCCTATATTGTGATTATGGTGCTGGCGGTACAGCGTATTGGTACCGCAACGGCTACGGTGGCAGTGATTTTTGGCCAACTGACCATGAGCCTGCTGATTGATAACTTCGGCTGGCTGGGAAATGACGCCATCGCCTTTTCACCTGGACGGCTGGGGGCGATTATCTGCCTGGGGCTGGCGCTTTTCTTTATCTATCGTTCCAGTGCGGCGGAAAAAGACAAAAGCAGTTGAAAGATGGTGCCCACCTGTTCAGGTGAGTTGCCGTTTGCCGCCGAACGCGACCATACTGTTCAGCACCATGTTACTGGCGCTTAAGACAGGTTACTGTCGGGGAGCATGGTGTTAGCCGCCGCGCGCCTGGGCATCACTTCATTCACTGGAGATACGCTATGCCTGAATTTTCGTCGCTGCTAACCTTTGCTCTTGTCGCCCTTGGTCTGGTGCTGACGCCTGGCCCGAATATGATCTATCTGATTTCACGCTCGATTTGCCAGGGGAGAAGGGCCGGGTTGGTTTCCCTGGGCGGCGTGGCGCTGGGTTTTGTGTTTTATATGCTGTGCGCCGCCTTCGGTATTACCGCGCTGATCTTCGCCGTTCCCTATGCGTATGACATTTTACGTATCAGCGGCGTTGCATATTTGCTCTATCTGGCCTGGCAGGCGGTGAAGCCCGGAGGCCGTTCGGTCTTTGCGGTGCGCGATTTGCCCGCAGATAGCGGCCGCAAACTGTTCTTGATGGGCTTTGTGACTAATCTGGCGAATCCAAAAATCGCCATTATGTATCTCTCTTTATTGCCGCAGTTTATTACTCCGGGACACGGCAGCATCCTCTCTCAGTCGCTGATACTGGGGTTTACCCAGGCGATAATTAGCGTGGCGGTCAATGCGCTGATTGTAGTGATGGCCGGACAGGTTTCGTTGTTTCTTGCCGGACGCCCTTTATGGCAGCAGTTTCAGCGCTGGTTGATGGCGACGGTACTGGCGGGGATGGCGGTTAAAATCGCCTTTGAGGCCCGTAGATAGCAGATGGTCCTCTCTGTATATCGGTTAATCGGTATTGACTTCTGTTGCGTTGCCAATAGAGGTCTTTTTCGTGACGTTGTCACGTATTTTCTCACATACTGATACATTTCTGCCAGAACATTAGCAACCTTTCGGTAGGGCTCCCGCGTTGATAACGCTATTCTTCCACGCTTTTCCCTTTTCAGGCCCTTTGTAATCCAGGTAAATGACCGCTAATGTCCCTAATGAGAGATGAAATTCGCGACCACTCAGCGGAAGAGATGCTATTTATTCGCCGTGCTGTCATTGCTTTTCTACTGGTGGTGGTCTGCTTTGCCATCCTGATTATTAACCTCTACCGCCTGCAGGTCGATCAGCACGACTTCTATCAAACCCGCTCAAATCAGAACGACATCAAAATGCTGCCCATCGCGCCGAGCCGGGGGCTGATTTTCGACCGCAACGGCATTCCGCTGGTGCAAAACATCACCCTGTACCGTTTGCAGGTGATCCCGAGCAAAATCGCTGATATGACGGCGCTGCTGCAGCAGTTGACGCCGATTGTCGATCTCACCCCGGAAGATATCGCCGGTTTTCGCGACGATATGCATCACAACAGCCGCTATAAAGAGGTGACCTTAAAATCGGATCTCAGCGACGTGGAAGTGGCGCGCTTTGCGGTCAATGAGTTTCATTTCCCCGGCGTTACCGTTGAGAGCTATCAGCAGCGCGATTACCCCTACGGCGCAGAGCTGGCGCATGTGGTCGGCTATGTGTCGAAAATCAACGACAGCGATCTGCAAAAGCTGGCGAAAGCGGGTGAAGAAGAGAACTACGCCGCCGACCATAATATCGGTAAGCAGGGCATTGAAGGCTATTACGAGAAAGCGCTGCACGGCACTACGGGTTATCAGGAAGTTGAGGTGGATAACCATGGCCGGGTGGTGCGCTTGCTAAAAGAGGTGCCGCCGGTTGCCGGGAAGAATATCTACCTGACGCTGGACCTGCACCTGCAGCAGTATATCGAGTCGGTGCTGAAGGGGCAGCGTGCGGCGGTCGTTGCGGTCGATCCGCGTGATGGCGGGGTACTGGCGATGGTCTCCAGCCCGAGCTATGACCCAAACCCATTTGTCAGAGGTATTGGCTATCAGGCCTACCGTTCACTGCTCGATAACCCGGATCGGCCGCTGATTAACCGGGTCACCCAGGGGCTGTATCCGCCGGCCTCCACGGTTAAACCCTATATGGCGCTGTCGGCGCTGTCGGCTGGGGTCATCACCCCAACAACTTCTTTCTTCGGCGCGTCGACCTGGACGCTGCCGGGAACCCAGCGCCGTTATCGCGACTGGCTAAAGAGCGGTCACGGTATGCTGAATGTGACAAAAGCGATTGAAGAATCGGCGGATACCTTTTTCTATCAGGTAGCGTTCGAAATGGGCATCGACCGTATCCATGAGTGGTTAAGCAAATTTGGCTATGGCCAATCAACCGGCATCGATCTTAACGAAGAGTACGCCGGAGTGTTGCCGAGCCGGGAGTGGAAGCAGCGAGTGCATAAAAAACCGTGGTATCAGGGGGATACTATCTCCGTCGGTATCGGCCAGGGCTACTGGATTGCCACGCCAATCCAGATGGTGAAAGCGCTGACTACGCTGATTAACAACGGTAAGGTACAAAACCCGCATCTGCTCTATTCCATGAAGCAAGGCAACAAGGTCGAGCGCTATCAGCCGCCGCAGAATCTGCCGCAGGTTGGCGATCCGCATTCACCATACTGGAGCGTGGTGCGTAACGGCATGTATGGCATGGCGAACTTGCCAAATGGCACCGGCTATAAGCTGTTTCATACCGCACCGTATCAGATTGCGGCCAAGTCCGGGACTTCCCAGGTCTTTAGCCTGAAAGAGAACCAGACCTATAACGCCAAAATGATCCCGGTACGCCTGCGCGATCATATTTTCTATACCCTGTTTGCGCCATATCAGCATCCGAAAGTGGCGATGGCGCTGATTCTGGAAAACGGTGGCGGCGATGGCGTGGTTGCGGGGCCAACGGCACGCGCGATCCTCGACCATATTTTTGACCCGGCCAATGTGCCAGCGGCGCAAGGTGCACAATCGACCGTGCCGCAGGTAGACAGCGCCGACGCGCAATAGGGCATTATTCACTCAAAGCATAAGCGTTAACGGATTGGTTATTTGCCGCCGTTAGCGCTTTTGCTCATAGTAGAGTTCTGTGTTGTTGTGAAAAAGGCGTTCTGATGTCGTTAAGCCGAAATACGCTACTTCTTATCCAGACCGGCACGCCGCCGGTCGAAATCGCCTCTGACCATGGCGATCTGCCGATCTGGTTTGGCAATTTACTCGCGCCGTGGCGCAATAAAATCCGCGTGGCGCGGGTATTTGCCGGGGAACCGCTTCCCGCGCCAGATAGCGATACCATCGCAGTGATTACCGGTTCATGGGATATGGTGACTGAGCGCCTGGCGTGGAGCGAAATGACCGCCAGGTGGATCCGCGACGCGATGGCTATTGAGATGCCGCTGTTTGGCGTTTGCTATGGGCATCAGCTTATGGCGCATGCCCTCGGTGGTGAGGTGGATTACCATCCTGCAGGGCGCGAAGCCGGAAGCAAAACCGTTACTCTCTCTGCGAATGGATTAACTGACGGGCTGCTGGCTGACCATCCGGCCCCCTTCAGCGCACATCTTACGCATATGCAAACCGTAAGCCGGTTGCCGCAAGGGGCTACGGTGCTGGCTTCGTCGCAGCACGACCCGCACCAGATTGTTCGCTATGGCGAGCATGCTATCTCCACGCAGTTCCACCCGGAAATCACTCCGGAAATTGCCCGCTCGCTGATTGCGTATCGTCAGGCGGTTCTGCGTAATGAGGGCGTTGACCCGGACAAACTGAGCCGTGAAGTCGAAGAGAGTCCTGTGGCATCGGCGATTTTGACTCGTTTTGTGGCTAACTATTTGCCGCCGGATAACGTCTGATTTTTCCGTTTTGTATCACCGTGTATCTGAGTTCAATGACGATACACGGTGCGACAAAATCCCCCCTCTGCGCGCACAGTGCAGATACATCGCGGTGTTGTGATAGGCCTGTCATCCAAACCATGAAGAGGCAACCATCATGAACACCACTTTTTTATCCCGTAAATATGCCGCCCTGGCGCTAATCTGCTCCTCACTGGTTTCTGCCAGCGTCTGCGCGGCGGAGGACAGCGCCGCCTTTAACGCTCTGCATCATATACAGGCGGGCGATCTCAATATTGGCTATGTGGATATCGGCCCCCGCGACGGGCAAGCGGTGATCCTGCTACACGGCTGGCCTTATGATATTCAGAGCTACGCCGCCGTCGCCCCAGCGCTGGCGCAGAAGGGCTACCGGGTTGTCGTGCCGTATCTGCGCGGTTACGGCACCACGCGCTTTATTTCAGCGAAAACGCCGCGCAACGGTCAGCCTTCAGCGATGGCGAAAGATATCGTCAATCTGATGGATGCCTTGCATATCAAACAGGCTGATTTTGCCGGTTTTGACTGGGGCGCGCGCACGGCGGATATCGTGGCGGCGCTGTGGCCTGAGCGGGTGAAATCGCTGGTTTCGGTGAGCGGGTATCTGATTAGCAGCCAGCAAATTGGCGAAAAACCGCTGCCGCCGCAGGCCGAGCTGTCGTGGTGGTATCAGTTCTATTTTGCCACCCCGCGCGGTGAAGCGGGTTATCGGCAGAACACTCACGATTTTGCGAAGTTTATCTGGCATCAGGCTTCACCGGGCTGGCAGTTTAGCGATACGCAGTTTGCACAGAGCGCGCAGGCGTTGGATAACCCCGATCACGTGGCGGTGACCATTAGCAACTACCGCTGGCGCTTAGGACTGGAGAAAGGCGAAGCGAAATACGCAAACTACGAGCAGAAACTGGCGGCTCTGCCGACTATTGGCGTTCCGACCATCACCATCGAAGGTGATAACAACGGCGCGCCGCACCCGGCACCTGAAAGCTATCGCGCTAAATTTACTGGCAAATACGAGCATCGCGAATTCAAAGGCAATATCGGCCATAACCCGCCGCAGGAAGCCCCGCAGGCGTTCGTGCAGGCAGTTGTCGATGCCGATCATCTGTAACTGCTGCGCCGGGGTGTGAAGTTGCGCTTCCGGCGATAGCGCATATTCTCTTTGAGTGGCAATTCTCTTACCGGAGCCTGCTTTGGAACGTATTGATCATATTCTGGTTGTTGATGATGACCGCGATATTCGTGAGCTGGTCACCGGTTATCTGGAAAAGTCGGGGTATCGCGCGACGGGCGCCGCCAACGGCAAGGCGATGTGGGCGGTGCTCAACGCGCATCAAGTGGATCTGATTATTCTGGATCTGATGCTGCCCGGCGACGACGGTTTACTTCTCTGTCGCCAGCTACGCAGCAACGGTCAGCAGGATATTCCGGTTCTGATGTTGACCGCGCGCACCGACGACAGCGACCGAATTCTGGGGCTTGAAATGGGTGCCGATGACTATCTGGTGAAGCCCTTTGTCGCCCGCGAACTGCTGGCGCGCATCAAGGCCATTCTGCGCCGTACCCGGGCGCTGCCGCCAAATTTGCAGATTACCGAAGCCGGACGACTCATCGCCTTTGGCGACTGGCTGCTGGATACCTCGGCAAGGCATCTGCTTGATGACAGCGGAACCATCGTTGCGCTAAGCGGTGCGGAATATCGGCTGCTGCGGGTTTTCCTCGATCACCCGCAGCGGGTACTGAATCGCGATCAGCTGCTGAATTTGACGCAGGGAAGGGATGCCGAACTGTTCGAGCGCTCCATTGACCTGCTGGTGAGCCGTTTACGTCAGCGCCTGCGCGAAGATGCCCGCGAACCGGCCTATATCAAAACCGTCCGTAGCGAAGGCTATGTGCTCTCGGTTCCGGTGTCGATTCGCGAGGCCCGCGAATGAAGCTCTGGCCCGCATCGTTGCAGTCGCGGCTGATGGTGATGATTTTCCTCGCGCTGCTGCTGGCCAATGCCTTAACGCTGTCGCTATTGCTCTACGAGCGGATGAGCAGCGCCCGCAGCGTGATGCTGGGCAACCTCGAATACGACGTCGCCACCAGCGTGGCGATCCTTAATCGTCTTCCCGCCGCCGAACGTCCGCAGTGGCTGGCGCGGCTGGCGCGTGGTAACTATCGCTATCAGCTTTCGGCGGGGCAAATCGGCAACTATCCCACCAGCTGGCGGGTACGTGATGCGGTGCGGACTTTGCAAGAAACGCTCAGCGGTACTTATCCGCTAAGCATTGTGGCAATCCCCGGTCCGCGCGAGCATATTCAGGCCCACGTCACCCTGCACGACGGCGCGCCGCTAACCATTGATTTGTGGCCGCGCCTGCCGGCGATCGCCCGTTGGCTACCCGTGGTACTGGCTGCGCAATTCTTGCTGTTGTTGTTTTGTGCCTGGTACGCCGTGCGTCAGGTGGTGCGTCCGATGGCCCGTTTCACCCGCGCCATTGACCATCTCGAACCGGCAATGAATGTGCCTGAAGTGATGGCGGAACAGGGGCCGGTTGAAGTTCGCCACGCGGCGCGGGCATTTAACGCCATGCAGACGCGTATTCACGACCATTTACAGGAGCGGGCGCGGATCCTCGCGGCAATCTCTCACGATCTGCAAACGCCAATTACCCGTATGAAGCTGCGGGTCGAGATGGCGGAGCGGCCGGAACTACGCGACAAGCTTCTGGAGGACCTGGACAATATGACCCGTCTGGTCAGAGAGGGGATCGCTTTTGCCCGCTCCGCCCAGCCGCTGGAAGAGACGCGCCAGCGCCTCAACCTGAATGATTTTCTCGACACTATCGTCTGTGATTATGCTGATGTTGGCAAAGCGGTGCGCTTTATTCCCGGCGCTATCCAGCGACCGGTGCTGATTCAGCCGCAGGCGCTGCGGCGCATTATGAGCAATCTGATTGATAATGGGCTGAAATTTGGCGATAGCGTCACCGTTATCCTCGAACATGCGCAAAACGGTGATATTACAATCAAGGTTGCCGATGAAGGGCCTGGGATCCCCGATGATCAACTGGAGGCGGTGCTGCAACCTTTTTATCGGCTGGAGAATTCGCGCAACCGCGATACCGGCGGCACCGGGCTGGGTCTGGCAATTGCCGCACAGCTAGCCAGCCAGATGGCGGGCAAGCTGACGCTGCGCAACCGCGCATCGGGCGGACTGGAAGTCATGGTACAGCTGTTTGCCGCCGCTTTGTATCCTTCTGTATCCCCGAGCGTGACAGATAACTAAGCTGACAAATTCCCGCTATTTCAGACACTTTAGCCATACATACGCCTGCTGTAATGGGTTGGCTGCCGCTTCAGGCAGCTAACTCATCTGAGGAGAGCGTGTATGTCCATTCTGATTGCTTTTTTCGGCGGTATGCTGACGCTGCTGAGCCCCTGTACCTTGCCGGTTATCCCGTTAATTTTTGCCAGCGCGCGTGGTAAAAGAGCTCATCTGCTGCTGATGCTCAGCGGCATGGTGCTGATGTTTACCGCCGTTTCGCTGCTGGTGACGGTTGCCAGTAGTTGGGTGGTGAGCCTGACACTTACCGGACGCTGGCTGGCGCTGCTGTTTTTGGCGCTGGTCGGAGTGAGCTTGATATCCGCAAAGGCCGCGCAGCGCCTGACGGCTCCGGTGGTGGCGCTAGGTAATCGTATTAACGCGCGTAGCTATCAGCACGCTGGAGGGATGGGCGCGCTGTTGGCGGGGCTGGCAATTGGCCTGCTGTGGGCACCGTGCGCCGGGCCAGTACTGGGCGCGATCCTCAGCCTTGGATTTATTCAGGGCAGCTCGGTCACCAGCGGATTACTGCTGCTGTCTTACTGCAGCGGCAGCGCGCTGATGCTGGCACTGTTGTGGCTGTTCGGCTCCCGGCTGACTGCGCGTCTGCGTAAAAGTCTGGCTTTTAGCGAACGTCTGCGTCAGTTGGCGGGGGTGGCGATGCTGGTATCGGTGGTGCTGATAGCCAGCGGGGCGGACAGCTTTCTGCAAGGCGCAAACGGGCTGGCGCAACGGCTGGAGCAGCGTCTCAGCGCGGGTTTGCCGGGAGCGGAGCAAAAAACGGTTCTCCAGCCGGTTGTGGCGCCGCAGCCAACCAGCGAAATGCCTGCACTTGATGGCGGCAGCGCGTGGATTAATAGCCAGCCGTTGAGCCACTCCGCCCTAAAAGGCAAAGTGGTGTTAATCGACTTCTGGACCCGGGATTGTATTAACTGCCAGCACACGTTGCCCTACGTGCGCGAGTGGGCGAATAAATACCGCGCTGCCGGGCTGGTGGTAGTGGGCGTACATACTCCGGAGTATCCGTGGGAGCGTTCGCTGCCCGCGCTGCGTGAAGCGGTCACAAAATGGCAGCTGACATACCCCATCGTGGCGGATAACGGTTACGCCATCTGGAACGCGTTTGGTAATCAATATTGGCCCGCGCATTATCTGTTCGATGCCAAAGGCAAGCTGCGCTATACCGCTTTTGGCGAAGGAGACTACGTCCAGCAGGAGAAGATGATCCAGCAGCTGTTACAAGAGGCGAGAGTCTGAGCTAGCGATTGCAGTTGCATTGCGGCTGTTTTCCCGGAGGCGGTGCTGCGCACCTGTCCGGGCTACAGCTACACAGCTGCCTCCGGGAGCTTTAGTGACAACGTCACTTATTTAAATGTAAAAAAAAGCCGATAAAGTGAATTATCGGCTTTTCAGCGTTTATTGCGAAACTAGTTTACTGCGCCAGCAGTTCCTGAGCGGTGCGTTCTACCAGGCTCAGCAGTACCTTCACGTCATCTAAGGTGACGAGCGGGTTAAGCAGCGTCAGCTTCAGACAGGTTACGCCGTTGTGCTCGGTTACCCCGACGTTGGCACGACCGGAGGCCAGCAGGGCATCACCAACGCGCTGGTTGAGCAGGGCGATGGCGGCATCGTCGCTGCCCGCCATCTGCTGCGGGCGCGAACGGAACAGCACGCTTGCCAGCTGCGGTTGCATCACCAGCTCCAGCGTCGGCTGAGTCTCGATGTAATCCGCCACGTTCAGCGCCATCGTCACGCCGTGATCGATGATTTCCGCGTACTGTTTCTGGCCCAACGCTTCAAGACCCATCCACAGCTTCAACGCATCGAAGCGGCGGGTGGTTTGCAGCGATTTGGACACCAGGTTCGGTACGCCATGCTCTTCATCGAACTCAGAGTTCAGATAGGCCGCCTGATAGCGCATCAGCTCATAATGGCGGGCTTCTTTTAGCAGAAAAGCACCGCAGCTGATGGTCTGGAAGAACTGTTTGTGGAAATCCAGAGTGATGGAATCCACTAATTCAATGCCATCCAGACGATCGCGATATTTCTCAGACATCAGCAGCGCGCCGCCCCATGCCGCGTCAACGTGCAGCCAGATCTGGTGTTCTGCCGCCACTGCCGCGATTTCACGCAGCGGGTCTATCGCCCCCGCATCGGTGGTGCCTGCGGTGGCGACAATCGCCATAATCTGCTCGCCGTTAGCCTGGGCTTGCGCGATTTTCGCTTTCAGGTCCGCCACGTCCATCCGCGCGAACTCGTCGGTTTTCACCAGCGTCACGGAACGGTAGCCGAGGCCCATCAGCGCCATGTTCTTCTGTACCGAGAAGTGGGCATTTTCTGAACACAGCACTTTATACTGGCGAATATCGCCCGGCAGACCATCCTGCTGAATGGAGTGGCCCTGGCGGGCAAAGAAGGCATCACGCGCCAGCATCAGGCCCATCATATTGCTCTGGGTGCCGCCGCTGGTGAATACGCCCGCATCGCCTGTGCCATAACCGACCTGAGCGCGCAGCCATTCAATCAGCTTGATCTCAATGATGGTCGCCGACGGGCTTTGATCCCAGGAGTCCATGCTCTGGTTGGTGGCGTTAATCAGCACTTCCGCCGCCTGGCTAATCACCAGGCTCGGGCAGTGCAGGTGCGCCACGCACTGTGGGTGATGTACCGACAGGCTGTCTTTCAGGAAGTACTCGATCGCACGTTCAATCGCCGCCTGGTTACCCAGACCCTGTTCGTTGAAATCAAGGTTGATGCGCTCACGCAGTTCGTCAACGCTTTTACCCTGATACATTTCAGGTTGCTGCAGCCACTGCGTTACCGCCTGGCTGGTCTGGGCGATAGCTTGCTGATAGGCGTCAATACTCTGCGCAGAACCAGCAAGAATCGGATTCAATTTGGACATTGCGGTCACTTACTCCACTCAGACCGGTTTTACGCCGGCGGCCAGCAGGGCCTGTTCAAATTTGTCGAAGAAAATTTCCAGCTCAGCGTTGCTGATCAGCAGGGACGGCAGCAGGCGCAGTACGCAGCCGTGACGGCCACCGCGCTCGAGGATCAGGCCCGCTTCGAAGCATTTCTTCTGCAGCAGCGCAGAAAGTTCGCCATCCGCCGGGTAGCTACCCATGTGGTCCGGCGCTTCGTTCGGTTTGACGATCTCGATACCGATCATCAGGCCCAGGCCGCGAACGTGACCGATAACCGGATAACGTTTCTGCATTTCGGCCAGTTTACCTTTCAGCCACTCGCCCTGGGCGGCGACTTTATCGGCAATTTTGTTGTCTTTCAGGTGACGCAGGGTGGTCAGACCGGTAGCCATCGCCAGCTGGTTGCCGCGGAAGGTGCCAGTATGGTGACCCGGTTCCCAGGCGTCGAACTGCTTCTTGATACCCAGAACGGCCATCGGCAGACCGCCGCCTACCGCTTTAGACATCACGATGATGTCCGGCTCAATGCCAGCGTGTTCGAAGGCGAAGAATTTACCGGTACGGGCAAAGCCAGCCTGAACTTCATCGATAATCAGCAGAATGCCGTGTTCCTGAGTCACTTTACGGATGCGCTGCAGCCACTCCACCGGAGCCGGGTTCACGCCGCCTTCACCCTGAACGGCTTCGAGGATCACCGCCGCTGGTTTACGCACGCCGCTTTCGACGTCGTTAATCAGATTTTCGAAGTAGTAGGTCAGCGCCTTCACGCCTGCTTCACCGCCGATACCCAGCGGGCAGCGGTACAGGTGCGGGTAAGGCATAAACTGTACTTCCGGCATCATGCCGTTAACCGCTGCTTTTGGCGACAGGTTGCCGGTCACGGACAGCGCGCCGTGGGTCATCCCGTGGTAGCCGCCGGAGAAGCTGATGACGGAAGAACGGCCAGTGTATTTTTTCGCCAGCTTCAGCGCCGCTTCCACGGCATCAGCACCGGTCGGGCCGGTGAACTGCAGGCAGTATTCTTTACCTTCGCCCGGCAACAGGGAAAGCAGGTATTCACAGAAGCGATCTTTTAACGGAGTGGTCAGATCGAGAGTATGTAACGGCAAGCCGCTGGTAATGACACTTTGGATGCTCTGCAGCACATCAGGGTGGTTGTGGCCGAGTGCCAGAGTACCGGCGCCGGCAAGGCAGTCCAGGTACTGTTTGTTATCCGCATCGGTCAGCCATACGCCTTCCGCTTTGGTTATCGCAAGGGGCAGCTTGCGCGGGTAGCTCCTGACATTCGATTCGAATTCAGCCTGACGGGCCAAAAAGGTATCGTTGTTTGCATCTAATAAGTCTGCGCCTAAAGTATCAATACGGACTTTATCCGTCATCATATCACTCCCACAACCAGCGTTACGGTTGAACCCTGGTTGAATAAATTGGTGTAAGAAATTGAATCGTCATGCATAAAGCGGGCACAATATATGGCTTTTTAAATCTGCATTCAACGTTTTATTTATTGAGGTATTTTTACGTTATTTTTACATTGTAAAAAATGAACCTAACTCATTGATAGAAATGAAGTGTTTTAAAGGCCTAAAGACCTTTAAAATTGTAATTATTAGTGAAGGAATTTCTTAATTTTTATTACCGCTTCGCTGATATTGCTGGCGGAACAATTCCGCCAGCAATAGCGTTACTCAATGCAGTTCAACCGCATAATTTGTTAAAGGTGTGACTTTTTTCACCAACTTGTTGTTATATAAAAACTGTTCGTAAGCTTCATAACGTGACTTATCAAGGGCAGCAGGATTGGCGGCAAACAGAGGGATGGTTTTCAGCCATGCCTGCTTATTCAGTTCAGTGTTGAGCTCCGGATGCGCGGCAGCAAAGGCCTGCCAGGTTTCCTGCGGATGAGCGCGCAGGTAAGCGACGCCTTTTTGCAACGCGGTGAGGAAGCTCTTGATTTTGGGCGCGTTGGCTTCGTCGCGGTTAGCGACAATCACCAGCTCGTCATAGGCCGGTACGCCATAGTCCTCGACGTTCATCACCACAGGATCTTTCCCCTGAAGCTTAATTTCCAGCGCTTCTATATTACGGTAACCGCCAATGACCGCATCAACCTGACCGGCCAGCAGGGCGCTGGTTAACTGGAAGTTCACATTGATAAGCTTAATGCTTTTGGGGTCGATCTGCGCGTGCTGCGCCATGGTTGCCAGCGTCGCCTGTTCAATACCGCTGACCGAATAACCGACTTTTTTACCTTTCAGGTCAGCCGGAGTTTTGATGCTTTTATCCAGCGCGATCACCGTGTTCAGCGGCGAATTAATCAGCGTGCCAACGCGCACCAACGGCAGCCCTTCATCGGCAAAAAAATGTACCTGCGGCTGGTAGGTGATCGCCAGGTCTGCCTGACGAGCGGCGACCAGTCGTGGCGGCAGCGCCGGGTCGGACGGGGGAACAATTTTGACATCCAGTCCCGCTTCTTTAAATGCGCCAATCTGCTCGGCGACCATGATCGGCGCATGATCGGGGTTAATATACCAATCCAGCACGAGGGTCAGTTTCTCGTTGGCCAGCGCCTGAGCGCTGAGCAGCGCGGTGAAGGTGACTCCGGCGAGTATACATTTACGCATCGTTATTCCTTATATGTTGTTATTCCGGCGTCCAGTTGATCAGCCGATGTAAAAAAGCATCCACCGCCAGCCACAGCAGGACGGTCAGCAGTACTAAAATAAACAGGGCGGCAAAGCAGATATCGGTTTGCAGGCGGGCGTTGGCGTTAAGCATGACGTAGCCCAGTCCTTCAGCTGAGCCGACCCATTCGCCGATAATTGCGCCGATGGGGGCCACGGCGGCGGCCATCCGCAGGCCTGAGCCGAGCGCCGGGAGCGCCGCCATCATCCGCACGTGGCGCAGCTGAGCGGCAAAAGATGCCCCCATGGTGCGCGCCAGATCGAGATAGTCGTTATTGACCCGCCGCAGACCATCAAAAAACGCCGAGGTCACAGGGAAGAAAATCACCAGCACCGCCATCATCACCTTGGCGCTCATCCCAAAGCCAAACCACAGTACCAGCAGCGGGGCGAGGGCAAAAACCGGGATCGCCTGGCTGGTCAGCACCAGCGGCATCAGCCAGCGCTGAAGGCGAGGCGAAACGATCATGCACAGCGCCAGAATCACGCCGAGCAGGACGCCGAGCGCGAGGCCGCTGAGTATTTCGCTCAATGTAATCAGAGTGTGCCAGCCCAGATATGCCCGGTTGACCCACAACGCGCTGGCTACTGCCGAAGGAGAAGGCAGCAGGAAAGCGGGAATGCCGCTGCGGCTCGCCAACCACCAGAGCAGCAGCAGGCCGCAGAACACCACGCAGCCACGAAACAGTTTCCCGCTCATCCGTTAGCCTTTATTAGCTGTTGTAATAGTTCCGCCTGACTGGTTAACAGCTGCGGATCGTCCGGCGCGCGCGGCGGTACGCCGGATAGGTGATGCGTATCGTCAATCCCGCCGGGAGCATTCGAGAGCACCAGTAAGCGATGGCTTAGCCGACAGGCCTCCATCGGATCGTGGGTGATAAGGACCACGGTGCGGTTCACCAGCAGCTCGGCGGCCAGCGTCTGAATTTTCGTGCGGGTAATGGTATCGAGCGCTGAAAAAGGCTCATCCATCAGCACGATGGGACGATCTTCATATAGCGTGCGTGCCAGCGCCGCCCGTTGACGCATGCCGCCGGAGAGGGAGGCGGGGCGATCGTTGGCGCAGTGTTCAAGGCCAACCTGCTGTAGAAGCGTTGCTACGCGCTGGCGGTCAACGCGCTCCCCGCGCAGACGTGCGCCGAGGGAGACATTGTCGCGCACGCTTAACCATGGATAGAGCAGATCTTTCTGACCCATCCACGCCAGCCGTTTGGCAATCGGCTGACCGTCGCTGGCGCGGACCTCGCCCGCAGTGGCTTTTGCCAGCCCGGCGATGATGCGCAGCAGGCTGGTTTTCCCGGCACCGCTGGCCCCCAGTAGCGAAACCCACTGACAGCCGGGGATATCGAACGTCAGATTGTCGAAAATCTGCCGTGAGCCAAAGCGCAGGCTCAGACCGCGCACCTCAATACCAGGTGCAATCACGCCGGGCGCTCCGTGACGGCATTCAGCCCCATTTGCCAGAAGTTAGCTTCCAGCCGCGTGGCGGTGGTGAAAATAGTGCTGAGTTCAGCAAAACGCGCCTCGCCGCCGCGCTGTTGCCAGAGCGTTTCCAGCAGGCTAATAGCAGCATTGACGCCGTTCAGGTAGCCCTCATCGCCGTAGTTGCGGATCCAGGAAGCATAAGGGTTAGCGGTCAGATTTGTTGCCGGATCGTGCAGCAGACCAAGCCCAATTTCCGCATAACCCGCAACGCAGGGCATCAGCGCGGCCAGCAGATCGAGCGCGTCGCCGGAGTGGCCGATATCCAGCACGTAGCGGGTGTAATTGACGGTTTCCGCGGCTTCCGGTTCGGCGGCCATCGTCGCTTCATCCAGTCCCCATCCAGTGCAGTAGCCAACATGCAGCGGGAGTTCGTCGAGGATGGCGTTCATCGACGCGGCGGCGGTACGCATTTCCGGCAAAGTGCGCAGTTTGCTGACCAGCAACGCATAGCTGCGGGCAAAGTGGATCAGAAACAGGTAGTCCTGGGTCAGATAGCGGCGGAAAGCAGGTTCGGGCAGGGTGCCGTCGGCGAGCTGGCGCAGGAAGGGATGAGCGACGTAGTGTTGCCAGTCGGCACCGGCCTGCTGACGCAGACGACCGTAAAGACCTTGAGTAAACGCGGGAAGAATCACAGGACCTCCTGATTAAGGGGAGATCCGGGCGTGCTGAAGTGTGAACAGGCAATGGCGCAAAACTGGCGGAAATGCCAACCCGTCCCTTCGCTGGCATGACCCAGATCAGGTTCAAAGGGTTCGGCTTACGCCATCTCAGCCCTCACGGGACACCCCTCGGTTTGGCTCATGTTATACGACATTCGCTTTTTGATTACAATGCCGCGATTTTGTTGGTTTTATGTGACGTTGTCACACTTTAATTTGCCGGATGGCGGCTAACGCCAGGATTGTCGTCGTTGCCGGCTCGATATTATTGAAACTCAACCCAGCTGGCGCCGTTATCCGCTGAACGCACGCAGTTCTCCACCCAATGCACGCCGAGCGCGCCGGCTTTGGCATCCGGATACCAGAAGTTTTCCAACAGCGCAGCATCGCGGCGATCGGTCGCATCCATGGCGATAGCAAAGCGGCGGTACAGATTCGACCAGGCCTCAAAAAGCCCTTCGGGATGTCCGCCGCCGATCCTGTCATCCTGTAAAGCCAACGGGTCGAGATAGGACATGCCGCGCTCCAGAATACGCACCGGCTCGCCCTGGATTTCATAGCGCAGCTGGTTGGGCTGTTCATCCCACCACTCCAGGCTGGCTTTTTCACCGACGATACGTACTTTTTGCCCGTGCATTGAACCGCTATTGACCGCCGAGCACCACATCGAGCCAATGGCGCCATTGTCATACTCCATCAGCACATGCGCGTTATCCTCCAGCGGGGCGCGGCTTTTGACAAAGCTCTGGCGGGAGCACATCAGGCGGGTGATGTTGAGCTTTGGCGCCATCGTTTCCGCCAGAAATAGCGGATGCGTGGCCAGGTCGCCCAGTACATAGCTGGGACCGACAAATTTCGGGTCAACCCGCCAGCGGGTGCTGGGGTTTTCTAGTTCCACCGGCTGATTGTGGAAACCGTGTGCGAACTGCATATTGACAATACGGATTTCCCCCAGCAACCCTTGCTCAATCATCTGCCGCGCCTGCAAAATCAGCTGATGCCCTGCGTAGCCGTAGGTGACGCCAATGATTTTGTGCTGCTTTTCGCTCAGAGCCACCAGCGCATCGGCCTCTTCACCGGTAAAACACAGCGGTTTTTCACAGACCACATGCAGTCCGGCTTCCAGCGCGGCGCGGCAAATGGCGTAGTGGGTGTTGTTCGGCGTAGCAATAGACACCGCTTCAATGCCGTCTTCTCGCGCCGCCTCTTCGCGAAACAGGGTTTCATAGTCGGGATAGCAGCGTTCTGCCTCCACGCCCAGCTGCTGGCCAAATTCTCGTCCGCGTTGGGCGTCAATATCAAATGCGCCTGCCAGCAGGGTAAAAGAACCATCGCGCAGCGCCGCCGAGCGGTGAATATAGCCAATCTGACTGCTTCCGCCGCCGCCAACCATGCCCCAGCGTAACGATCTGCCAATGGGTTTTGTTCCGTTAATCATTGTTTTCTCTCCTGATTAAAAGCCAACAGAGCGCAGGTAGCGCAGACTTTCCGTCACTGCCTGCAAACTGCCCTCGACGTTGCGCGGGTCACGTTCCTGCTCAATGGTGATCCAGCCCTGATAGCCGCGCTTATCAAGAAACGTGCGTACCGCCGGATAATCAATGGCGCCGCTACCGAGCGGGCACATTACGCCTTCCGCGCAGGCGGAGAAGAAGTCGATACCGCGTGAAATCACGCTCTCAAATACGCCAGGATCGACATCTTTAAAGTGCAGGTAGTCAAGACGTTTGAAATGACGATCCAGCCAGCTGATGGGGTCCATTCCGGAATAGTAGAGGTGACCGGTATCAAGGCAGAGCCCGGCAACGTCGTGAGGGATTTGTGTTGCCAGCAGGTCTATTTCATCGGCAAATTCAATACAGCCGCCAGCATGGGGGTGGATAACCGGGCGAACGCCGTACTCCTGCCACGCCAGTTTGCTGATGGTGACAATGTGGCTAATCATCCGCTTCCAGTCGGTGGGGGAAAGACGTGGTGCCAGGTCGCTGCGTCCGGCGTACTTCGCTCGTTGCGGATTACCGAAATCAATGATCACCAGGTAGGGCGGCTGGAAGGGGTTGCCCGGCGTTTTTTCCGCCGTTGGAACCTGAGACAGATTGCGGCAGAGGTTGTGCGTCAGTTCGACAATGTTCGGGAAGTTCTCTTCGCTGACCAGATCGTCAAAGATCGTTCCGGCAACCAGCGACAGCCCCTGTTTTTTCAGCGCTGCGCGAAGCTCATCCGCCTGGGTTGGCAGATAGCTCCAGGGCCCCAGTTCAATACTTTTGTAGCCTGCGGTCGCCGCTTCCTGTAGTACCTGTGACCACGGCGGTAAATAAGGGTTTTTGGGATCATCGACGCCCCAGCTACATGGCGCATTGGCAATATGTATGGTCATGATGGATTCCTTTTTAGAATGAGGAGAAAACATGACCAGTATTGAATGAAAATTTCAAAATCAACAATGATGAAATTTAAATTCTTTGATGTGATTCAAGCTTTATTTTGATGGTTAAAATGATAGTTTTTTATCAAACACAGTGGCGAAGCGGGGCGCGGCGAATTTCCCATGCCCCTGGCGATTAGAGGTTTTCTTTGGTGACTAAATCAAATGGTTGTAGCGCGTTAATAAATGACGCCTGCGGCTGGCTGGCAGCCTGGACAAACGCGGTGATAGTCGCGGCGGCGAACTCGGCAATCCGGTGCGTAATCATCAGATCGATCGTACCATCAATTAACGCCAGCTCGCCGTTGTCCACCGGGCCGTGGCAAATCAGCGTGACCTGATGCTGGCGCTGATGTGCATGCAGCGCGGCGATAATGCCTTCCACGCCGCCGCAGGGGGCGTAAATCGCTTTCAGAGAAGGGTACTGTTGCAGCATTTCATCCGTCACCTGACGGGCAATATCAGCACGTTCGTGGCAGCGCACCGGTTCGAGCACCCGCTCACCTTTACCGTGCTCGCGCAGATAGGAGCGAAAGCTTATCTCGCAGCTCTCCTGACAAATAAACCGGTTATCGCCAACGATAATGCCGATTTCTCCGTCGCCATGACACAGCCTGTCCACCGCCCAACCGGCGGTGCGGCCTGCTTTCTGGTTATCCAGCCCGATATAGCCGGTACGCTGTGCAACACCCATATCAGAAAGCAGAGTGAAAACGCGCACGCCTTTATCGTTAGCCTGAGCGATGGCATGGCGGATAAGCGGGTTGTCCAGCGCCACGATGCCGATAACGTCCACCTCATCGCTCAGACGAGAGATAGCGGCGACCATATCGTCGATGGCATTGATATCGTAATGCAGGAAAACGGGGTCTTGCGTCGGGCTATGCCATGCCAAAGCAGCCTGTGTAAGCGCCTGCGCCAGCTGATGGTAAAATGAGTGTGATTGCTGCAGCAGAATAAACCCCATTCTGAGGGTTATTGCCGACTGACCGGCAGCCAGTCGATAGTGGGATTGCTCCAGCGCGAAACCTAAGCGTCGTGCGGATTCAAGTACTTTACGTTCGGTACTCTCTTTGACGGTAGTTCGTTTATTTAGCACCCTGTCCACCGTCGCAATCCCAACTCTGGCGTCTCTGGCAATGTCCGTCATGGTGACTTTTTTCGCTGACATAGATATCTTTCCTTAGAGGGTAATGATAAAAATCTATCATCATTTTCACAGCCAAAAAGCGAACAGACACAGAGTTTGCGAAAAGCGTGTTGTCAGCATAAAAACCATGCATATTTTTATTTAAAAAGATACTACCAAATCCTTCTTTTGCGCATATCTTTTTGAAATTAAGAAAAATCTCACCTCATTTTCAAATGAAAAGCCATCCTGCTAACCCGCGCGGTCTTTTATTAAGCAAAAAGGACTATACTTGGCAATCTTCCAGTAATTCGTTCAAAAAACATTAATTTTTTATTAATTTTACGCTCAATGCATTACCTGCTCATATGATGTGGTTGTTGAAGTGAAGGGTTTGGAAGGGCGGAGGTTTGTATGTTATTAAAAGAACTTATTATTTTCGACTTATTAAGTACCCCCGTTTGGGTCGTCCATCCTTTCAATGAAAATGTGATCTTTGCCAACCAGGCATCTAAAGCGCTGAGCGGTAATCTGACCCTTGAGCAAATGCGCAAGGGAACCTTCTCAACCTGCCCGGAGTTGGTGCTGCAGCACTACCTGCGCTACTTTAAAAATATAGCGGAAGTGTATGAAATATGGACCGTTGAAACCCCTGAAGGATTGGCGTCTGTGAGCTGTAAAACCACTCTGATTACATTAGAAGAGCAGGGCAGCTTAATCCTTTTTGAAGCCGTCAGGTTGCTACCGCAAAATAGATCGATTAATACTGTGTCGCGTTCTTATCAGCGGCGTAATAATGGTTTCTTTGCCCGTTTTTTTATGACTAATTCCGCACCGATGCTATTAATCGATCCTAATAAAGAGGGTCGAATCGTTGATGCTAATATTGCGGCTCTGCGTTTTTATAACTACTCTGCGAAAGAAATTCGAACTAAACACACCTGGCAGATAAATACACTTGGCCGCGACGTATTACCGATTATGCATAATGTAGTGAGCCTGCCGGGAGGGCATAAACCGCTAAATTTTACCCACATCCTTTCCGATGGATCGATACGCCATGTTCAAACCTATGCCGGGCCGGTGACGTTATACAAAGCCAGCCTGATGCTGTGCATCATCCACGACATCACCGAAGAAGTGCATTTGAAGAAGGAGCTGGAATTTTCCGCCTCGCATGACTCGCTCACCGGGCTTCTCAACCGGCGGGAGTTTTACCGTATTGTGGAATCCCCCTCTTTTAAACCAGAAGGTTATTGTCTGTTACTGGTGGATATTGACCACTTTAAGTTGATAAACGACGACTACGGTCATCAGAAAGGTGACGAGGTTCTGTTGGCCATTTCTGCTCTTCTGACGTTCGCGGGGGGCATGGACGACAAAATATATCGCTGGGGCGGCGAGGAGTTCTTACTGTTCCTGCCCAACGCATCACTGGAGACAGCGCGGGAGATGGCGGAGAAAATTCGCTATGCCGTCAGCGAATACCAGACGCCGGACCTGCTGGCTCCCGTCACGGTAAGTATTGGCGTTGCGGAACATCAGCATGGCGAAGAGATAGACCAGTTGTTTAATCGTGTTGATAAGGCTCTGTATGCAGCTAAAAAGGCAGGACGTAACAAAGTTCAACTGCATCTGATTGAGAAGTACTAGCTTCATTGACCCGATATTCAGGCGCAAAGGTCTACACTAAGTGCATCACAAAAACGGGAACAGGATGTCATGGCTTATTCAATCTCAAAGAAATTCCTCACTGCAACCTCCGCGCTGCTGCTTTTATCTATGAGTTCAGCACCGGTTATTGCCGCCGTCAGCAAAGGGGAGTCATTCTCTGCGCTTAGCGCCGAGAATGGGTTAAGCGAAGCGGCAAAACAGTATCTCCTGCATTATCCTTCCCACAGCGGCGTTGATGGCAAAACCGTGCGCGAAGATACTGCCGCCGTATTTATTCCTTTTGGCGCAACCCCGGAAGGAGGATGGCCGGTGGTGGTCTGGGCTCACGGAACCGTGGGCGTTGCTAACCACTGCGCGCCGTCGTTAAACCCGCGCAGCGATCGGGATAAACAATATTTGAATACCTGGCTGTCTTTGGGCTATGCGGTCGTTGCGCCGGATTACGCTGGGCTAGGTTCTTCAGGTCTGCATCATTACCTTAATGCTCGCGGCGAAGCGTGGAGCGTTCTCGACGGTGTTCGCGCCGCCCTGAAGCAGTTTCCGCTTAAGAATGAGCTTATTTTGGTAGGTCAGTCACAGGGCGCACATGCGGCATTCGCCAGCGCGGGATATCAGCCGGAATATGCCCCAGAGCTGAACGTTCGCGCAACGGTGCTGACCGGTACGCCTTATTTTGAGAAGGGCACGACCGCCGCGGATATCCTTCCGCATGCCGGTAATAAAGTTCAGACCGGTGGCGATCCGAAAATACCGTACATTTTCTATATTTATCTCTCTGCCGCCGACAGCAATCCGCAGCTCAATCCTGCGGACTATTTCCAGCCAAAAGCGCTGCCGCTGCTTAAAGAAGCAAGTAATCTGTGCATTACACCGCTAAACGATGAGGTTATGAAGGCAGGCCTCAATGCCGCTAATTCACTGAAGCCGGGCATAGATTTGCTCTTAAACGCCAGCGTCGACACGATGCTTTACCCGACGCTAAAAATTGACCACCCGGTGTTTATTGGCATTGGCAGCGTGGATATTAACGTGCCGACGGCGATGCAAAAACGTTTTGCGGATGCGGTGATAAGTGCGGGAACGCAGGTCGATGTTCATATCTATGAAGGACTGGATCACAGCGGAACGGTTAACCCGTCATTGCGTAATTCGGTGCCGTTTTTGATTAAGACGCTGCACGATAAGCCGTAGTCGAAAGAGGTAAGTGAGCCGCCCTGAGCGATGGGGCGGTTCAGCACAGGTTTAACGTAACTTACCAATATTTGGGAATAAGGTAACCATACATCACAACCGCGACAATAATCATCACCGCAATAATCGCCCAGTCTGCTTTTAGTGATTTTACTGCGTTCATAAGTTTCTCTTTTTCGAATGAATGATATTGCCAGGTTACTCCCGTCGTCTGCGCAGAATAGTGATAGTGATCACACAATAACATTCGTCATACAAATAAATTGTGTCGATTTTTTAATTTTAGCAGCAATATTTTACTCGCTCATCCAGACCCTCATCGCTAACATTCCTGAAGAATGTAGCCCGCTAGTCGGCACAAATTAGCCAACGCTAACCCAACGTTTACCGACCAGTATTGTCAGCGCCATAATTGCGACTACGGCCGCCAGATGCATAACAAAGTCCAGCGGATGCAGATGCACCGGGTGACAAAAGGCCAGCAGGCTTACCGCCAGGCTGGCTATCCCCAGTCCGGCCATCGCCAGACTGCGCACGGGATGCAGCGAGCGGGTACGACGCAGGCTGGCGATCATGAGCACCATCATCGGCGAACTGACGGTCAGCAGAAAAGTAAAGCAGCTGATACTGTCGTTATCGTGAATCACCGGCGCATCGCCGGGAATACTGCGCAGGCTTAATCCAAGCCACATAAGCCCGATGGGCAGCAGCGCTTTCCAGCCGATCGCTCGCCGCCCGGCAATGCTCATGGTGAAGGCGCTGAGAATGGCCAGCGTTCCGAGCAAAAATGCCAGTATAAGCTGCGCTACCGCCCAGACAGCCCCCGGTTGCGACCAGTCGGTCAGCCCTCGCGGTAGCAGATAGCATACGGCGATAGCGCAGGGAAGCGCCATCCCCATCCAGCTAAATACCCGGAAGCCGGTTGACCGCAGGCGTTTCACCGGTCGCATGTCGCGGCCAAGTTTTTCAATTAACAGATTATGACTGGTCATGATGGGCTCCAAAACGGCGCAGATTTTTCAACGCCCGATGCAGTAGCGACTTCACTGCCGCAACGCTCAGATTGTTATGTGCGGCGGCCTCCGTCAGGCTCATTTCGCGCAAGTGTACATGTTCGACGATTTCCCGTTGGCGGGCGGGAAGCTGGCGCAGATAGCCCGCCAGCTCATCTTCGGCATCCCGGTGCTGGGCGGACGGAGCCGAAGGTAAATCTGCCAGCGTTTCGTCATGAATTTCCCAGTGCTGGCGGCGACCACGTCGACGCAGCGCATCAATGGCGCGCGCCGAGATAATCGCCATCAGCCAGGGCAGAAAGGGAAACGCCGGATCGTAGGTATGGCGAACCCGATGTATCGTCAGCAGTACATCCTGAATCACATCCTCGACTAGCGCATCGTCGCTGATTTGTTTACGGATCTGCGAACGGATCACCGGTACGAGGGCTTTTAATAACCGGGTGTAGGCGAGCCTGTCGCCCGCCTGAGCCCGTTCCATTAGCGCGGGCCAGCTTTCACGCGCGCTATCGTCAGTGTGCATAATCCGCCTTGTGCTATGACGCTTTTTTACTGGCAGCCTGCTGGAGAGCGTTGACCACGATGCCAGGAGTCAACACCTGCGGCAGTACCTGCGGTGGGCTGCCATCAGCGGGGTAAACCACATAGAGCGGTAGCCCGCCCTGGCCGAACTGGTTGAGTGCATCATCGACGTCAGGGTTAAATTTGGTGGAATCAGCAATCATATATATCGTCCCCGTGTTCGCCAGCGCCGCCTTCACGGCCTGAGTAGAGAGCGACGTTTTCTCGTTGACCTGGCAGGTAATGCACCAGGAAGCGGTAAAGTTAACAAATATCGCTTTGCCATGGCCGCGCTGTTCGGCAACGCTCTGCGGCGTCCATTTTTGCGCTGTTACTTCAGCGGTGTGCACTTCATCGCTGGACGTCATCATCCCAGGTAGGGGGGCGATGACCGTAGCGATCAACACCGCCGCCACGGCGAACAGCGCTTTGTGGCTTTGGCCCTGAAAACGACGCTGCTGGGCGATGCCATATAGCCAGGCGGCAAAACCGATCGCCACGGATGCGGCCAGTAATGCGGCCAGCGCCGTGGTTCCGGCCTGCTGTGCCAGTACCCAGACCAACCAGGCATATGCGCCGAACATCGGAAACGCCAGGGCCCGTTTCAGAATATCCATCCAGGCGCCAGGACGCGGCAGTAGTTTCGTCAGCGCCGGGAATAGCGAAACCAGCGTAAACGGTGCGGCAAAGCCTAACGCCAGCGATAAGAAGACCGTCAGCGCCACCTCCGGCGGCTGCACTAAAGCATAGCCAATGGCGCTGGCCATAAAGGGTGCGGCGCACGGTGTCGCGACAATAATCGCCAGTGCCCCGGTTAACGCTGAGCGGGTAAATGCTCCGCGGCCTATATCCAGCGCGCCGACGCGCTGGGCGGATAATCCAACTTCAAACACGCCCAGCAGATTGAGCGCGGCGGTGAGGATAACCAAGGCGAGCAAGGCGATAACCAGCGGCGACTGTAGCTGGAAACCCCAGCCAACCGCCGTCCCCCCCGCGCGTACCGCCAGCAGAACACCGGCCAGCAGCATCATGGTTATCACCACGCCCAGTAAAAAACCAAGGCCTTCGCGACGAGCGCTGGCCGCGTTATCCGAGTGGCGCAGCAGCCCGAGCGCTTTCAGGGAGATAACCGGAAAAACACAGGGCATAAAGTTGAGGATAATGCCGCCAATAAAGGCGGCCAGCATAGCAGTTAACATCGCTGGCCTCTTTGCTTAGTGAGTTTGCGGGTGAGATGCGTCGTACTGCTTAACCGCAGCCAGCGTTTTCTCAATATGCGTTTCCGGGTTTCTATCAGTGTAACTCAGCAGAATATTGCCATCCAGCGCGATGACATAAGAGGTACGGTCAGAAAGCGTTTTACCTTTCATCTCCATTAGCGTCTGGTACTGCGCGGCAACTTTAGCGCCCGGGTCTGCCGCGACGGTGAATTTATCGCGACACTCCAGTTTGGAGAAATCGCTTACCTGATCGGTATTGCCCGCGGTGACGCCAACCACCGTGGCGCCCATTTTGTTAAAATCATCGGTGGCTTCGGCAAAGTCATGCGCCTCGATCGTACAACCTGCGCTGAAGGCTGCCGGGAAGAAGTAGATCACGACCGGGCCTTTTTGCAGCGCCTGTTTGAGCGAGAAGGTCAGCGGTTTACCCGCAAGCGCCCCCTGTAGCTCGAAGTCAGGGGCTTTGGCTCCTACCGGCAGCGCCGCGCTGGCGCTAAATGCGGGCAATGCGATGGCGGCGGCGAGGGTCAGGGTAGAAAAGAGAGTTTTTATTGATTGCATTATCAGCTCCTGCGATGGGTGAACAATCTGGGTTCAGGTCAACTCAGTTATTCAGTTCGCCGGAGCAGACGAAAAAGTTGCGCTTAGGTAAAAAAATTTATGATTTATAGCCCCAGGCCGTGAGGAAGACGGCAATCGCACACTCGGCGAGCTGGTCCAGCTTCTCTGGTGCCACCGTTTTTTGTGCAATTAATGCCCCAGGAAGCAGATATCCCATTATTGCGCCGAGAAACGCCGTTGCCTGGAGTTCCGGGTCGCTGATGGTCAGCAATCCTTCGGCTTGTTTCTGCGCCAGAATTTCGCTGAGCGCCTGTAACACTCGACCTGAGGGGCGCTGTTCAAGCGTCACGTACAGCTCCGGCTTTTGCACCAGTACCTGGATGAGCAGGCGCTGAAAATGGATATTCTCCGGCGCATAAAAGTGTTGCTGCACCACGCTCGCAAAACCCCGCAGCAGCGCGGGAAGATCCTGCTGACTCTCCTGCAAAAGCTGGCGCAGGGGCGGCTGCATTTTATCATTGAGATACTCAAAAGTTTCCAGCAGCAGCGCGTCTTTACCGCCGGGGAAATGACTGTATAACGTCGGTCGCGTTGTTCCCGCTTCGGCGGCGATAGTGTCCAGAGAGACATCAAGCCCATGCTGAAGAAACAGCTTACGAGCGGTTTGTAGAATGCGGGGGCGGGCTTTCATCGGCCGCCCGCGTTGATTCGCCATCGATTCAATCCTTACGGTTTGCGTCTTTTCAGTTGCGCGATCCCTTGCTGAACCAGCAAGAAAAATAGTGGGACGAAAAGCAACGTCAGCAGGGTCCCGGTGAGCATACCGCCTATCACCGCAGTCCCTATCTCTTTTTGGCTGGAAGCGCCTGCACCGGTAGAGAGTACCAGAGGGATAACGCCGACAACAAATGCGAGTGAAGTCATGACGATAGGGCGCAACCGCAATCGCGCGCCTTCCAGGGCCGCTTCAGCCAGCGTTTTTCCTTGTCGGAACTGCGTCAGGGCGAACTCCACGATGAGGATCGCATTTTTGGCAGAAAGCCCCATTGTGGTCAGCATGCCTACCTGAAAGTAGATGTCGTTTTCGAACCCGACCAGCCTTGATGCGCCCACGGCCCCCAAAATACCAAGTGGGATGATCAGCATCACGGCGATCGGGATAGACCAGCTTTCATACAGCGCAGCCAGGCATAAAAACACGAATGCCAGCGACGCCAGGTATACCCACAACGTTTGCACAGATGATGCCTGTTCCTGAAAGGAGAGGCCGCTCCATTGCAGATTAAACCCGCTCAACGCGTTCACCAGTTCGGACATCTCCGCCATTGCTGAACCGGAACTGACGCCTGCAGCAGCGCTTCCCTGAAACTGCACGGCCGCCAACCCGTTAAACCGCTGAAGCATCTGCGGTCCGGTGGTCCAGCGCGATGACGAGAAGCTGTCGAAGGAGGCCATATTGTTACTGCCGCCGCGCACAAACCAGGCGGACAAATTGTCCGGCGTTGAGCGCCAGAGCGCATCCCCTTGCATATAAACCCGCTTCACGCGCCCGCGGTCGATAAAGTCATTGATATACACGCCGCCCCACGCGGCAGAGAGCGTGCTATTGATATCGGCCTGATCCAGACCCTGGGCCTGCGCCTTTTGTCTGTCGACATCGACCTGCAACTGCGCTTTTTCTTCCAGGCTGTTAATTCTTACTGCGTTCAGGTCAGGCTTTTCTCTGGCAGCATTGAGCAGCGCAGTTTGTGCCTGGATGAGCGCCTGATAGCCGCTTTCCGAACTGTCCTGTAGCCATAACTCAAAGCCGCTCGATTGCCCAAGCCCTCGCACCGTAGGCGGCGACATAATACTGATGGTGGCCAGCCGGGGGGTTTTATTAAAGTGCTGATTTGCCCGCACGATAATCGCCTGGGCGCTATTGTATTCTCCGGGACGCTCATCCCAGTGCTTTAGCTCGGCAAAGGCCATGCCCACGTTCTGACCGCTGCCAGCGTTATTTCTGCCGGTGACCATAAAGATAACGTTCAGGTTGTTTTTTTCCTCTGTCATAAAATAGCGGGTAATCTCCGCGCCGACCTCTTCGGTCATCGACATCGGCGAACCTGAAGGAAGAGTGAACTGAACCATCACCGCTCCCTGATCCTCATCGGGCAAAAAACCGGTCGCGAGCTTCTGATACTGCCAGAGCATCAAAATCGTCAGAGCCAGCGCAAGGAGCACAAAGCGGAGCGGGCGACCGGCTATCTGCCGGAGTATGACAAGGTAGCGATTCTGGCTGATAGCAACGCCGCGATTGAAACAGGTGAAAAATACACCTTTTTTAACGTGTCCGGGCCTGAGCAGATGGGCGCAGAGCGTTGGCGTCAGCGTCAGGGCGACCAGCGCAGAAAGCGCCATTGCGGAGACAATGGTCACGGTGAACTGGCGATAAATAATCCCCACCGATCCACCGAAGAACGCCATCGGAATGAAAACAGCGGAGAGAACCAGCGCGATACCGATTAGCGCGCCGGTTATCTCATTCATCGATCGCAACGTAGCCTCCAGCGGCGTGAGATCCTCCTCCGCCATCAAACGTGCAACGTTTTCCACCACCACGATAGCGTCATCAACCAGCAGACCGATTGCCAGAACCATCGCGAACAGGGTTAGCGTATTAATGTTGTACCCCAGCAGGCTGAGGATGCCAAAAGTCCCCAGCAGAACCACCGGTACCGTGAGAGTCGGGATGAGCGTTGCCCGCCAGCTCTGAAGAAAGAGGTACATCACCACAACCACAAAAAGAATCGCCTCAATCAGCGTATGCACCACGCTCTCAATCGAGACCGTCACAAACGGCGTACTGTCGCGCGGGTAAGCAGCGACAACGCCCTGTGGAAAGCGCGGCGTTAAGCGCTCGACCTCTGCCCGGATCTTCCGGGCGGTTTCCAGCGCGTTGGCCCCGGAGGCCAGTTGAATCGAGATCCCGGCAGAGGGAAAACCGTTAAGCGTGGTTTGGTTTTGGTAGTTTTCCGCACCGATCTCAACGCGGGCGACATCGCGAAGATAGACCACCGAGCCATCGCTATTGGTGCGTAGAATAATGTTTTCGAACTGCTCAGGATGTTCGAGACGGGACTGCGTGGTGACCGTCGCATTCAGATACTGCCCCTCCAGCGTAGGTAGCGAGCCAATTTCACCGCTGGTCACCTGCGAATTCTGCGCCTCTATGGCGGCCTGCACATCTGAGGGCATCAGGCCATAGCTGGTTAGCTGAAGAGGATTGAGCCAGATGCGCATCGCATACTGGGCACCAAAAACGGTGGTTTCGCCAACGCCCTCCACCCGGCTCAGAGGTTCCTGCAGGGAGCTGACGAGGAAATCGCTTATATCAAGGCTGGTCAGCAGACGACTCTGGTCATACAGAGCGACCACCATCAGGCTATCTCCCTGTGATTTCGTCACCGTGATCCCTTGCTGCTGGACCTCCTGCGGTAAGCGCGTAATCGCCTGATTGACGGCATTTTGTACCTGCACCTGCGCCATATCAGGGTTAACGTTCTGATCAAAACTAAGGCTAATGCGCGCCTGGCCTGCAGAACTGCTGCTGGAGGAGAAGTAAAGCAGTCCGTCGATACCTTTAATCTGCTGCTCTAACACTTGCGTGACGCTGTCCTCAACGGTTTCCGCTGACGCGCCGGGGTAGTTAGCCGTTACGTTGACGCCGGGAGGCGCGATATCCGGATATTGTTCAACCGGCAGCGTGAGCAGCGCGAGGGTTCCGGCCGCCATAATGCAGATAGCGATAACGGCAGCAAAAACGGGGCGAAAGACAAAAAAGCGGGCCAGCATCGTTGTCTACCTCGGCTCAGTTAATAGATTCTTGCAGAGCAAACACGGCAGGCGGTTCACTTAGCTCGTGGTATGGCGGAAGCAGGGTAAAGGGCAATGAGGGTATTGATGAGTCCTGGGCTTTAGTTACAAGGAATCGGCTGATTTCCGCACATGAAACCGTGCGCTGGTACTCGCTCCAGAGATAGTCATAGGTTTGAATGCTGAAAATATTCTGTTGCAGTAAAAAGTGCAGATAGCGCTGGCGTTGCTGCGCATGCTGGTAAATGAGAAGGCTATGGCAGAGCCTGGCCTGAGCGGGGTCTTGCGTGCGTGAGCATGCGTCCTGGAGCTGTTGTTTCAGCAAGTCTGGCTTAAGTAACGCCGCGCTCACAGAGCATGAGATAAATGATAATCCAATGAAAAAAAACAGCTTTCCCCATTTTTCTTTATTACACATCAGATTAGCCTCATTAGTTTATTTACTTTACAGTAAAGTAAATAAACTGTTTAAACAAGTCTTCATCTGGACGAGCAAAAAAACAGGGAAAGCGGAGAGGTGAGCGGAAGGCGCCGCTGGCTAAGGGTTAAAACATGCTATTGCCGCTGGCGGTTTTTTCCGGAACGTTCTGGGTGACGTCCCAGTGCTCAACGATTTTATGCTGTTCGTCAACGCGGAAAATATCGATGATCGCGCGCGTCACCCCTGGCTCACGTCCGGTCACCTCAACGTGGAGGATAACGTGATCCCCATCAACGAAGGCCTGCTTAATTTCGCTGCGCGAGTCGGGATATTTACTCTTCAGGAACGCGATAAACTGCTGAAAACCTTCAACTCCGTCTTTCGCCATTGGGTTATGCTGTATATAACGATCCCCAAGGTAGGGTTTGGCGGCGGCAAAGTCTTTGTCGTTTAACGCTTTATTATAAAAATCAATAACGTTCTTTTTGTTTAACTGTTCACTTTCACTGTTGCCCGCAAAAACGGCGGGCGTCAGAGCGCAGAACAGCGAAAGAGCAATGATCGATTTTTTTAACATAAATCCTCCGGCGATGGTTGTGGTATCAGGCCTCTGGCCTGTCAGGTGTGTTAATCAACCTCCCCAACGGCTTTTCAGATAGTTCACCGCCTGCTGGGTTTGCGGCTGATTGAGGTAATTCTCTCTGAACAAAATAGTGCCCTGAATTTGCGGCATTGATTCATTCAGATCAAGCTGCTTTTTCAGCTCCGGCACGCCGCCGCTTACCGTCCAGTCAGGCTCGTTCTTCGACGGTTCGCCCACTTTGTACAGCGCGACGCCGATATAGAGGCGGGTGTTCGTGGGTTTCACCACGTCAGCCCACCACTTTGCCAGAACATCATAGCGAGCCGCGTCGCGAGCAAAAGGCCAGTAGATTTGCGGAGCAATATAATCGAGCCAGCCCTGCTGCACCCAAAGGCGTGTATCGGCATAAGACTCATCGTAGGCTGCCGCGCCGCGGGTATCTGAACCTGCCGGATCGTGAGAGCGATTACGCCAGACGCCCGCTGGGCTAACGCCGAATTCAACGTTGGGGTTGAGCTGTTTGATAGTGCGAGAAACTTGCTCTATCAACAGCTGGGTATTGTGTCGCCGCCAGTCCGCTTTCGCGGCAAATCCCTGACCGTACTGCTGAAACGTACGGCTGTCGTTAAGCGCCGATCCCGGCGATTCGGTGTAGAAATAATCGTCGAACTGGACACCATCAACCGGATAGTGCTCCACAACCTCAGCCACGATGCTGGTTATCCAGTCGCGCACTTCAGGGATGCCCGGGTCAAGGACAAAGCGGTCGCCGGAAGTGCGGATCCATTCAGGATGCAGGACGTATACGCTGGCGGGAAACTGCGAAAGCGTACCGTTAAGCTCGGCCACGGTTTTGGGGCGGGTATTTACCGAGACGCGATAGGGGTTAAACCAGGCATGAACGCGCATCCCGCGCTTATGGGCTTCATCCAGCATAAACTTCAGCGGATCGTAGCCCGGATCCTCGCCGATTTTCCCTGTCAGCATATCGGACCACGGCAGAATCTTCGACGGCCACAGGGCGGTGCCGTCTGGTTTCACCTGGAAAAAAACGGTATTGATACCGAGACTTTTTAAATTATCCAGCTTGGCGATCAGCGCTTGCTGCTGTAGGGCAATACGGCGATCGGCAGTCATTGCGCCGTTAACGGATTCCAGCGGCGGCCAGTCGAGGCGCGAGACGGTCGTCAGCCAGACGCCGCGTACCGGCTCGTGACTTCGCGGTAACGTCGGTTGTTTGGTTGCAGGCGGCAATGGCGTCACAAGAGAAACGGGCGGTTTACTGCCGCAGTGGGCCAGCAACAGCGCAGCGCCTATTGCTACAGCGGATATTTTTACTTTCTTCAGGAGAGCGTTACGCGAGCGGATCGTCATATTTGCCAGCTTTTCTGGTCATCGCACAAAAGAGACATTTTCGTATTATTCGACTTTAAGTCAATAGTTTAGCGACAGACATAATGGCTTAAGCACCGATGCCTTACGCCGGGAAATCGCTTCTCGCATCACGTAACGGTTTATCATGATATATCATTGATATGCATTAAAACTTGATCGGTTCAGGGCGAGTTTAAACAGGGTTTGTTAAAATCTGGCCAAACAATTGACTGCCAGCCTCATATGGCAAGTCGAACTGGGTTAACACAATGAAATCTTCATCATCTTGCCACCGTTTGTGGATACTGTTGTTTCTGATTGCGGTACTGAGTCTGGGGACCGGTCTTTGCTACTGGCAAATGCAAAAAAAAGTGGATAACGATATTCATTCACGGCTTCAACAGGCGATAGCCAGCCTCGATGTTACCGTTTCTCACGCGGAGCAGGCGGCTAACCAGGCTGAACCCTTCATGGGAAAGAATTGTAGTGAGAATGTCCTTACCGAACTGCGTACTCTGGTTGCTACTATTCCTGATGTGCGCACGGTGAATCTGGGGCGAGGCAATGAAATATATTGCACCTCGGTTTTTGGTGGACGGAAATTTCAATTCGATCGCAGCCAGTATACACAAGGATCATTGCAATTATTCAGCGGTAATGAAATCACGCCATCCCATCCGTTAATGGTGTATAGCGAGCAGAATGATACGGGAAATACTATCCTGGTGGGCGTTGATGGTTATTATTTGCACAACATTCTAAACGTTCTTGATGGCGATGCGCATTTATATCTTCAGGTCGGCGATCGCGTGATGACCCGCAAAGGGGAGGTGACGACAACGCCGGATATCAAAGTTCCCGTCAGCTTAAACTCTGAGCAATTTCACTATTCTGTTATTGCCGACCGCCATTTTGCATCCGGCCTCGGCGCATTTATCCACTATGAACAAAATACGCTGATTGCGATTATTCTGGCTTCCTTACTGCTGACTTTTTTGTTCCGAAATTACCTGCGCTACCGTAATACGATTGAGTATCAGCTCAGGAAGGCTATCGAACTGAAACAGCTTAAGCCCTATATCCAGCCCATTATCAGCGATGAGACTGGAACCGTTATCGGCGGTGAGGTGCTGGTGCGCTGGGAACATCCAAAACAGGGGTTTATTGCACCGGATAAATTTATCTCCGTCGCAGAGCAAACGGGGCTTATCAAAGAAGTGACGGCGATTTGCATGGCCGAGGTGAGCCGTCAGCTGCGCCGCCAGCAGGCAGTCATCCCGAAGGGGCTATTGATCTGCTTTAACACCAGTTCGATTAATTTTCAGGACGACGAAATTGTTACGCTATGTCAGACGTTTATTCAGCAGATGAAAGAGGCTCAGGTGCAGCTTGTGCTGGAGATTACCGAGCGAGAGTCCATTGAGAATACCCTGCAAACGTCAGCGGTGACGGAAAGACTCAGGAGCATCGGGGTGCAGTTTTCGCTTGACGATTTTGGTACCGGATACGCTAACTACAGCTATATTCAGCAATTTAATCCGGAAATCATCAAAATTGACAAGGTGTTTACCTTTAACATAGTGACTAATAATGCCTCTGCGCTGGTGGTGAAGAATATGGTTAACCTGGCGAAGAAGTTTAATTGCCAGATTATTGCTGAAGGCGTCGAGGATAAGGATCAGCTTAAGATGCTCAAAGATATGGGGATCGTCGTCTATCAGGGATACTACTTCTCTAAACCGGTGCCGGTTAATGACTTTATTACGATGCTTTCTTGCACGTTTCGCTAAGTAAGAGAGGAAGTCTTATCAAAACGCAGGAAATTAAAAGGTGATCAATTCGGCAAAACCGAGTCTTAATTTCCTGTCGTGGTTAAAAATTTGGCATCATTGAGAAACAACTCAACAACATGGAGGTTGTCTTGTTTGAATCTCACCTGAATATTTTTATCCGTGCGGTGTTTGTCGAGAACATGGCGCTCAATTTTTTCCTCGGTATGTGCACTTTCCTCGCCATTTCGAAAAAAATCGATGTCGCTTTTCGTCTCGGGCTGACGGTGACGGCGCTGCTGGCGATAGCAACGCCTGTTAACAACCTCATTTACAATTACCTTTTAAAAGAGAATGCCCTGATTGAAGGCGTCGATCTGAGCTTCCTCGATTTCATTACTTTTATCGGTGTTCTTGCGGCGCTGGTGCAGATCCTCGAGATGGTTATCGATAAATACTTCCACGCGTTAAACCATGCTTTAGGGCCGTTTTTGCCGTTATTAACCATTCACTGCGCTATTTTTGGCGCGACCATTTTTATGGTGCAGCGTGAATACAGCTTTCTGGAATCACTGACCTACGGCACCGGATGCGGTATCGGTTGGATGCTAGCGATTGTGGCGCTGGCCGGTATTCGTGAAAAGCTGAAATATGCCAATATGCCGAAGGGGTTACGTGGACTAGGCAGCGTCTTCATCACCGCTGGACTCATGTCTCTGGGATTTATGTCGTTTTCGGGTATCTCCTTGTAGGCTACATCTGGTGCGGGGAGCAGGGCGCTCCCCATAAAATCTGATTTGCCTCAGTTATCAGAAAAAGTACTTAAAGCGCACGCGGGCGCCGTAGCGATCGTGTACGCTCTCATCGCCGCCTTTTTCATCCAGCCATGACCAGTACGCGCCTAAATAGATATTGAAATTCTTCATATCCATCAGGTCGGGAAGCTGGTATGAAGTATGCAGCGTATGAATGTCATATGTGCCCTTTTGGGTTATCCAGCAACCATCGTCGCAATTTGCCAGTGAACTGCCATCAAATTGCTCAATTTTGTTGTGCGCGTAGATATAGCCAAGCTCAAAACGCTGCCACAGGGCGTTAATGCCGGCGGTGAAGTCTTTTTCACCTGAAGCGTCCAGATAGGCGGTGTTCAGGTTAACGACAATACCGTTGTCCGGATCTTCCTTAAGGCCGTTCCAGGTGAATGTCGCGCCGTAGCCGTTTCGCCTGGACTGGTTTACCCATTTCCCCTGTTGGTCATAATAGCCCCAGGCATTATTCACGACGTTGGACTCCATTGCCACGGCGGCACTCATCGCATCTTCAGACCAGGAGATAACAGGGCGCAGATAAACCACGTTTTTCTCATTCTCTATCTGACGACCATGATATTTTTTATCAACCAGTAGCGAACTGCCATCCTCAACCAGGGTGTTTAATTCGAAATACCAGTTATCCAACTGTTTGCTCAACATAAAACTACCGCCGGAATCAGACCGCCCGCGACCTTCTTTCATCATATAGATATAACCATGACCATCGTTGTACAGATCGTTCGCAGTATTGCCGGAATGCTCAATAAAAGTATCCTGATTAAGGGGAAACATATCGAAGGCCTCAAAGCGGCCGACTTTCATTTTCCAGTCCTGCTCTTTGCCGAAGAAGAAGGCGGCATCGTCAAGATTAACGGAGCCATTCAGGTCGGCAAGCGGTTGTACCGTAAATCCGGCAAAACGGCCATCGTTCAACCCCCGGTAGCCATCAAAACCTAATAAGATGCGCCCGTTAATATCCCATTTTTCATTACTATCGTCGCGTTGGCTAATAAGAGAACCTTTGCGACTTTCCGCATCCATATTAAATTCAACGTCGCCATAAAAATTGAGGTCACCAAATCCGCTGAGTGTTAATGTCGGCTCCGTTTTATTATTACGCGTTTCGTGCGCAGAGGCCGTTCCCACTACCGGGACAGGCTGCGCGTGACTTAGTGTCTGACTGGACTTCAGTTGTTTGATTTCTTCTTCAGCAGTTTGCGCCCGCGATTCTGCCGAATAGAGCCGCTGCTCAAGGCGCTGCAGACGTTGTTCCATTGATATTTCCGGTGAGTCAGCAAAAGATGCTGGGGCCACCAGACATAATCCCATAGAGAGCAGGGCAGTTTTATTTTTCATTATATAATTCCATTAATTAACAGAGGTGATATTGCGTAAAAGCGTGCTTCGCCATCATCGAAGGTGTGACGATAACGTTCATTCAAATAATGACGAAGCAGAGGTTTTAATTATGACGAACGCGACTCTCGATATTTTATTTTATATTTACCGGAGCCGACCGATACCTGATATTCATCGCCCACGTGGGTAAATTCGAGAGAGTGGTGCTCTGTAATTTCACCGCCAGCCGGGAGCATAATCGTGGCCCGACTGTTGTGGGGGATGGTGATATCCAGCGTCATCTCCTGATGCTCATCTCTCTGCCAGTTCACGCTAATTTCGCCATATCCCGAACGGTAGCAGGCATTCATCCACTCAAGATTGCCGCCAAACGTCGGTTTAATAAGGATATGTCTAAATCCCGGGTTATTTTCATCGGTGTCGATACCAGCGACCGCCCGATATATCCATTCGCCAATTGCGCCATAAGCGTAGTGGTTAAAAGAGTTCATATCCGGGCTCCACATTGAACCATCGGGTTTAATACCATCCCAGTGTTCCCAGATGGTTGTTGCTCCAGCTTTAACCTGATAGAGCCAGGAGGGGAAGTCATCTTTTAGCAGTAGTTGCCAGGCTTCTTTGCCGCGACCGTTGTTGCTGAGCGCGTGGCAGAAATAGGGCGTACCTACAAATCCCGTGACCAGGTGCCCATCATGTTCATTAAGCAGTTCAACCAATGTATTGATGGTTCTTTCTCTGAACCGTTCCGGGACCAGACCAAAATGCAGGGCCAATATATGCGCGGTTTGTGTTCTTGCTGCCAGACGCCCGTTAGGCGTAAAAAACTCTTGCTGGAAGCTGTTGACGATTGAGGTATAAAGCGCTGAATACTCCGTGTAGTCGTCTGTATATCCGAGTACTTTCGCCGTTTTAGCCAGCAACAAAGTAGACAAACTATAATAAGCCATGCAGGTTAAATCGTTTGGCGTTGCGCCAAAATAGCTGCCTTCTTTGGCATCAAGAGCGACCCAATCACCGAATTGTAATTTATAGCTCCATTTATTATCGACAGCGTGTTCGCGCATGAAATTCACCCACGCCTTCATGCTGCCATACTGGTTGCGTAACGTTGCGGTATCGCCATACATCAAATAGAGCGTCCAGGGATTGATCACCGCAGCATCGGCCCAGGCGGCGGCAGAATGTGTGCAACCGTCGCGCATAAAGCGGTCTTCGTCGCTTCTGCCGGTGAGGATATCGGGAACCACGTGCGGTACGCCGCCTTCCGGCGTCTGGTCATAACGAAGATCGGTCAGCCATTTGGCAAAAAAGTTGCGCGTTTGCATCAGATAGCTCGCGGTGCGGCAGAAAATCTGCGCATCGCCGGTCCAACCCAAACGCTCATCGCGCTGTGGGCAGTCGGTGGGAACATCAACGAAATTCCCCTTCAAGCCCCACAAAATATTGTGGTGCAGCTGATTTAAATCCGGATTAGAGCAGAGGAATTCGCCTGTCTGCTCCATTTGTGAATGCACCACTACAGCTTTAAAATCATCCAGCGCAATGGTCCCAGGCCAGGATTCAATTTTCACATAGCGGAAGCCCTGGAAGGTAAAGTTAGGGTGGTAAACTTCGACATCCGCTCCCTTCAGCGTGTACTCAATGCGCTGCTTTGCCGAACGCAGGTTGTCAAGATAGACGTTGCCGTCCTTATCCAGCACTTCGAAATGGCGAAGAATAACCTTGTCTCCGGCCTGACCATTGACGTGGAATTCAACCCATCCGGTAAGATTCTGCCCAAAATCAATAACGGTATCGCCTTCAGGTGTCACGAGAAGGGCAAGAGGTTTAAGGCATTCTACAGCCTGCACCGTACATGCCCCTTGCGCTTGCAGAGCCTGTTTGCTTGCTGTCACGAGGCTGACTGGCCGCCATCTGGCCGTATCGCAATCCACCTTATTCCATGCGGATTGTTCACGACGCGCATCATAGATTTCGCCATCGTAAATCTCCGAGAATAATACCGGTGAGTCAGCGGCCAGCCAGCGGCTATCCGTACCAAACATCATTTGACGCCCATCTTTATAGGTCACGACGACCTGACAGATAAACGCGGTTCGTTCGCCATAATAATTACGCTGGCGATTAAAGCTCATATCGCCTTTATACCAACCGGCGCCAATGCTGGCGGCAATCGCATTTTCCCCGCTATTAACCAGATGAGTCAGGTCGTAAGTTTGATAGAGCAGGTGGTGGTGATAGCTGGTCCATCCGGGAGTCAGCTCATCCTTACCGACTTTTTCACCGTTGACATACAGTTTATACAGACCCAGGGCACTGGCATGGGCAACAACAGAGTGAATATCGGCGCAGTCATAGAGTTTAAAAAGCGTTCTGAGCAGCGTACCTCTGGAGTCATTTTTATCTTCGCTGGTTTCAGCAGAAATAAAATCCGCCGTCCACTTTGAACCCGGCAGCCCGGTAATAAACACGGCACTCTCGCTCCAGCTGCTCTGCTCGCCGTGATTATCACCCATCCTCACCCTAATAAAGTAATGACGTGAATTTTTAAGCTCAAGATCAGGTAAGACGATATTTTGTGATTCTGCGCTGGTAACCCAACCGCTGTCATAAACAACCTTGGTGAAGGCTGCGTTTTCACTTAACTGAATTTGTCTGTTTACTTGTTCAACATTTTGATTGCTGCTGTCAATCACCCAGCCCAATACCGGCATCGTCTCAGTACCGTTAAGCGTTGGGGAATAGTTTAATGACACGCTTTTAATCGCTAACATGTTACCGCTCCTTTTAGTTTTCACCTGCTAAATGCTTATTCATTTCGCTATTACGGACATCAGGGGAGAGCATTTCTGCTTCATCATTAAATTCATTACGCTGTTTGCCCCGGAAACAGAGCCAGCCAATAAACACACCAACACCGACGATGGATGAGAGCGTGGCGTACAGCACCATCGGGCCAGCATCAAGCAATACGGGGGTAACGAAAGCGAGCATGCCGCATGACAGGCGGGCAACGGCAACAATGACGCCCTGAGCGGTGGATCTCAGCATGGTCGGGAATGACTCCTGCGACCAGACTTTCATTATTCCTTCGAACGCCAGACCGCTCCCCATATTGGTAAATAACATGCAGCAGAACCATGATGCTGGAGAGAAGTTAAAAATCATCGGCAGAGCGTATCCGCCGGTCAGCAGGACGGCACCTAATATATAAAAGGGCATACGTTTAGGTGTATCGACAATACGCATAAATAAAATACCGGAGGCCATACCAACAGGCATGATGAGCAAATTCCATAACGAGTTTGTGCCGACGCTAATCCCCACCACATTAACCGCAACGTAGGTTCCGAACTGTCCACCGGTATTAGCGGCGAGGTTGGTAAACGCGTAAAAAATACAAAGCGCGACAAATGGCCACAAATATTTTCCCTGAAGGAGATCTTTATATGAGGATTTTTGCGCGCGAACCGTTGTGACGCCACGACGGAGCTCATCACGAGCAACCAGCCACAAAGGTGATTCGGGAATAGACCAGCGCAAAATCAACAAGATGGCGGCCACCAATCCCACATGTAGATACATGATTTGCGCGCCGCTTCTTCCCCATTCACCCACAACGGCGGCAATCGCCATGGTCATGCCGATACCAATGGTCCATAACAGGTTGGAGAGGGCGATGATCTTTCCTCTGTTTTTATCCGTGGCCGCTTCGGAAATGGTTGCCAGCGAAACGGGTAAATCAGCGCCTGTCGCCAAACCGACTAATAAAGTGCCGATCAGCAATAAATGAAATGTCGAGCCTAAAGCAAGTAATGTGGTGCCGATGATAATCATGGCCATGGTAATAATAAATACTTTACGCCTGCCGATGCGGTCTCCTAAGCGTCCGCCGGTAAACGCACCAAGCGCAATACATAATGTGAGAAGTCCCGAAAGAATACCTATTTCCGTTGCGGTGGTGCCTATTGTTTTTTGATAAATAACCAGGGCGGTACCGTTTGACACAATAGCGGCGGAGTCGATGTAGGATGCCATTCCCGACACGACCCCGACATACCAGGGGTTGGGTACTTTTTTTACTGACATACTTGTTATCCTCTCTAAGGAGATAATTATAATGAGATAAATATTTGAGGTATGACGATATTCCTTTTCCTTGCATGGAAATACACCTTGTAAATAAGGTGTTTTAATACATGTTTGCTGACTATATTAATTAACGGGTGAGTTTTCTCTCCTGGGACGGCGGGTAGCGGAAGCGCCGCTTATAACTTTCCGTGAATCTGATGGCATTTTGAAAACCGCAGATAATGGCTATCTCATTGATGGTTTTATCCGTGGTACGTAATAGTTCCTGTGCTTTCAACAGACGAAATAGCTGCTGAAAATTCCCCGGCGTATGGCCGGTGATATCTTTAATAAATCTGAACATCGTGCGTTTAGCCATGCCGCTTTCATCGCACAGATCGCCCCAATGAATATGCCGGAGATAGTTATATTTCAGAAAATTAAGCAGATATTTTCTTCCAGAGGCATCAAGAGACTGGCGAGTGGCTCTTCGCTGCGTGCACTGGTACAGCGCGTCTATAATGCCAAAGAAGGCCATTTCGGTGGCCGAGAAATAGGCATCATCGAAATCGTCATCCTGACGACGATTAATAACCTGGCTAAGATTAATGATCCTCTCCAAATCATCCGATGATAAAGAAACATTGTGCTGATTGTTAAGGCTGTTGTTTTTTTCTATTTTTGCAATGAGCTTGCTAACATTTGACAGGAACGCAAAAGGGCGGCTTTTGTGGATCAGGACATTAATTACCGATAAGTTGTTTGTGGATATATAGCTATGCGTGTCGGTTGTTGAGACAAAAAAGAAGTCGCCTTTATAGATAAACTGTACGTTATCGTTGATTATATGAAATCCGCTACCTTCATATACGATAACGATCTCATCAAAGTCATGCCCATGAACTTCTTCAAGATTTTGTTGACCAAGCATAAAAAGGCAGAAGGCATGTTTTTCTGACAAGAAAAACTCGTGGCTTTGCATAATTTTCATATTGTCACCTGCAGTAAATTGCAAACAATAACCATAGCATATCCACCTTCTCATGTTTATGAATGAAGTGTCTGGTTCTTTTTATTGGTGAAATATTCAATTTGGTAACGTATTTGTATTTAACAACAATAGTTATGACAAGTCTATATGGCAATTTGGCACTCAGCCGTAATTACATGTGATTCAACCTTCATTTTTTTACAAATAGGGAGGGTTCAGTGTCAGATTAGTTTTGCGATTTGCAATCAGAGTTGAAAGATTAATTAACGATCGATAATCCTTAATTAGCCTTCGAATTATTGTGGTTTATCACCAGTATGAAGACAAGAAGGGGAGATCCGTGAAGACATGGTTTTGCAGTATCAGGATTGCCTTGACGACAAATCGCGATAGACTGAACGTCCATGTGGATAATACAGGATGTTAATTTCAAAATGCATGACTCCCTCTCCCTGCTGCTAAAAGCGATCATGATTTTACTTCTTGCCCTGGGAATCTGGAGCTTTATAAGACGGAAGGCGAAAAAAGCGGTTCTGGGTATCGACCCGGCTATTGCTGAAGCTAACGCCCGCGAACGTTACCGCTGGCGTTACGCCCAATGGGGATGGCAGACGCTACAATATATTTGTCTGCTGTATTTAGTTGCCTCAGCCCTTAAGTTCATTCTGAGTTAGGACAGCGGGTTACGCGCGATTGAGTAAAGCCAGCATAGCATCATCCAGCCCTTGATTTGGCTTAAGCGGGGGAGGCGCAACGCTACCCGCCCTGGCAATACCTGAATCAAGATGATAAAGCACCTGGGCCTGAGCCACGCCGCAGGATACGCCATCTACCACCGGAACGGGGATTTTACCCGCCAGCGCTCTCGCCAGACCGGCTAATGGTGCGCCGGCAAGAATCAGGACATCGGCGCCATCATCATTCACTGCCTGATGGCAGAGCACCAGCAGGCGCTCTGCGTGCTCCAGCTGCACGCTACCGGCATCACGAAGCGGACTATCCAGATAACGAATGCTGGCAAGACGAGACAACATGCCATAGCGATCTACGCACTCGCGATACCAACCCGTGATACGTCGGGAAATGGCAATAATCGAGAAACGGGGTCCGAGCTGCGCTGCCGTCATTAATGCTGATTCGGTCATACCGATCACGGGTACGTCCAGAACTTCTCTTAGCGGTAAAAGACCCGGATCGCCAAAGGCAGCGACCAGCAGCGCGTCGTAGCTTCCGAGCCGTTGACCTGCAATAGTGGCAACGGCGTGCCCGCCCAGCAACGCTTCAAACCGGGTTTCAATATAGGCTACGCCGCTTTGCGCGGTGGCCATAATAATTTTCGTATCCGCCGCCGCCGTTCGCCGGGCTTCGGTTTCAATCAGCGCGGTAACGCTTTGCGTAATGTTCGGATTGACTATTAATAACCGCATTGCAGCTCCTGATAATGTCCAAGAAAATAGAGCGTTAGCCAAAAATCGCTTCCAGATCAACATCGGTATCGTCATCTACCGAGAGATCCAACGTGGCTTCAATATGATCAAGATGACTAATCATCAGGCGAATGGCTTCTTCTTCGTTGTCCTGTTCCAGCGCGTCAACAATAGCAGTGTGCTCATGATTAGGGCATGCCGGAACGTTCGGAGAGTCATACAACAAAATGATCAGGCAGGTCAGGGATGCTAGCTCGCGCATCAGCTTTGTCAGCGGTGCGCTATCGACCATTTGCGCAATCAACAGGTGGAACTCGCCGGATAAGCGAATAACTGCGTGTTTATCGGCCGCCTCGCGGGCCGCTCTTTCCAGGCTGATATGTTGATGTAGACGTTCATAGAGCGAACGGTCAGCTCTGGCGACCAGACTGCGTATCAAAGCAGGTTCAAGTATTCGCCGGGCCTGAAAGATGTGCCGGGCTTCTTCGATCGAGGGGCTGGAGATAAAAGCACCGCGGTTAGGAATTGTCGTTACGACGCCTTCATAAGCTAAGCGGGCCAGTACTTCGCGAATTCGGGTACGGTTAACCTGGAAAACGCTGGCCAGCTTTTCTTCCACTAATTTCGTGCCTGGAATAAGTCGATGTTCCATAACAGCGTTGAGGATACGTTCATAAATGACATCACGCTTGTCGCTCGTACCGAGGATTTGCCCGGCGTTGCGCGCTTTACGCGAGCGAGGAGTTTCATTGTTTTGGGTCAGCACGTGAGGATCCTTTTAAAATTGCCACTATTTATATTAGTACTGTCACAAAAAATAACAAGACTCGTATTATTCATGCACTAATTTGGTTCGTTTCTGCAAAAAATCGCCAAAATAGTGCATAAAAATGAAGGAGTAAATCGCTATTTTTTTCAATGAATAACAATAATTCCATTTAAATAAAAATATAAAAATCAACATATTAAATGGGTTTTTTCTTTTCTAATAACAGTAAAAATCGACTTACTGCAGTTGTGGCATAAAGTCTGCATTCATATTGTCACAATATACACTAAGTTAGTGACAATAGGAGGCTTTATGTTCACTTTGAACTCACCATTCCGCATGATTATACGCACAGGTCTCATGCTATTCCTTTGCCTGGGCGCCATAACGGCGGCCCGGGCCGACGATCAAAACACCATTAAACTCGGCTATGCAAAGTGCGCTCACTGCACATCGCTCTCCCTAACGCCGGAAAATGCTACAGGAATAAAACTGGAAGCCATTCCGTTTAATACCGGCAATGACGTATTAACAGCGTTATTGTCCAAAAGTATTGATATTGCACAGGTCACCTATCTGCATTATGCCACCGCGCTCGATAAGGGATTTGAGGTTGTCGCGATATCAGGGCAGATAAGCGGAGGTTCGCAGATTCTTATTGCTAACTCGTTGCCCGTTCAGCCCGGAAATTGGCAAGAACTGGTCAAATTGATCCGTCAGTATAAAGCGGAAAATAAGCCATTCCGCGTGGCGGCATCGCGCGGCAATGCGCAGGATATTCAGATGCGCGGTGCGTTCCTGAAACACGGTATTGACATTAATAAGGACGTTCAATTTGTCAATATCCCTAACCCTGCCGATCACACCCAAGCCCTGCGCCGCGGAGAAGTGGAACTGGTGACGTCAGTTGAGCCGTTTGCTACGCAGATCCGCGACGTAAAGGCGGCGAAATTCTTTGATTATCCCTATGACCAAGCCGCAGGTAAGTTAACAAACCTGATTATCACCCGTCCGGACGTGATTAAAGCACATCCGCAAGGTGTGCTGGAGACCGTGCGCGCTATCGTGAAGGTCAACGGGCTTATGTCCGCCGATAAAGCGCTGTTTGCCAACACCATCCAAAAAGTGACTGGCCTTGATGCGGCTATCGCCCGCGGGGCGGTCGACAATCTCTACCCCGACTATGAGATGCATCGCGCTTCGGCGGTTGCCATCGCGCAAATGATGCGCCAGCTCAAGTACATCAATAGCGATGTCAGCGAAGCGGTGGAGAAAAATATGGACTACCAGTTCCTTGAAGCCGTTACCGGCAAACCGAAGACTGAATTAGGGTATTGATATGAAAAGCTCCGCCATGCAAAGCCGAGCGGCAGGCCGCTCTGGTAGAGCCTCAATGTTTGGTCGCATCTATCAACGCATTGAGCGTTTTATCATCCCCGTGCTGCTGATTGTTGGCTGGGAACTCTTCTCTCGTTCGGGGGTTTTACCTCGGGCGCTACTGCCAGCACCATCTCAGGTCGTCATCGCCTGGGCCGATTGGGTATTCGCCACCGATGGGAATACGCAGAATTACAGTGGCAACTGGATTTTTGACGTCGCCTCGAGTTCATATCGTGTGTTCGCCGGATTTGCACTTGCTGCCGTTCTGGGAATTGTTGTGGGTATGGCGATTGGCTGGTCGCGGACGGCTGAGAATCTGTTCGAACCGGTACTGCAAATTTTGCGCCCTGTACCGCCGGTTTCCTGGATCCCGCTGGCAATCATTTGGTTTGGTATTGCCGATAAACCAGCGATATTCCTGGTCTTTATGGGGTCGTTCTTTCCGGTTCTGCTGAGTACCATTCATGGCGTGAAAAGCTGCGACCGCAATCTGTTACGTGCAGGGGCCATGACGGGGGGAACGCCGGGGAAACTGCTGGTACATATCGTTTTTCCGGCGGCGCTGCCCGCTATTTTCTCCGGCTTACGTATTGCTATCGGTTCCGCATGGATGCTCACCGTCACCGCTGAGATGGTGGCGGTGAAAAGCGGTGTTGGCTACGTGCTGTGGGATTCGTACTACTTCCTGCGCTACGACATCGTCATTGCCTCAATGGTCAGCATTGGGCTGCTGGGTTTCCTCAGTGATTACGTTATTAAGCGCATCGGCGCATATTTTCTGCGCTGGCAACGTGGTTCCACTTTACAAAAGGAAGGTTGAGAAATGGCTCTTATCACCGTGGATCGCGTGTCGCGCGTATTTGATGACCCTAAACGCTCTACCGGGGTACGGGCGCTGGATAACGTCAGCGTCTCCGTAGCGCGCAACGATTTCCTTTGCCTGTTAGGCCCCAGCGGCTGCGGCAAATCGACGTTACTGAACATGATTGCCGGGTTTGATCACCCCAGCGAGGGAAGCGTTATTGTCGGTGGGCAACCGGTCAGCGCACCGGGGGCCGACCGCGGAGTGGTCTTCCAGCAGGCGAATCTGATGCCCTGGCTACCCGTCTGGGAAAATGTGGCTTTCCATTTGAAGATGCGTGGCTTTGGCAAAGACATTCGCCGGGAGAAAGCACAGAAATTTATCGAAATGGTCGGTCTGAAAAATTTTGAAAACCACTATCCCAGTGAGCTCTCAGGGGGAATGAATCAGCGCGTGGGTATTGCTCGTGCGTTACTGATGAACCCCGAAGTTATCCTGATGGATGAACCTTTCGGCGCCCTTGATGAGCAAACCAAAATGGATATGCATGCCGAGCTTATTCGTATCTGGCGAGAGAGTAAGGCAACCATTGTTTTTGTAACCCACGGGATTGATGAATCTCTGGCGCTTGGAACCCATGTCGCGGTGATGTCAGCTCGCCCGGGGCGGATCCGCGAACTGCTACCGATAGACCTCGATCGCCCACGCGATCCTACGAGCAAAATCTTTAACGATTACAAACGCCATATTCTGTCGCTGCTACGACCAGAACCAACGGAGGAGTAAGCCGCAATGAAAACCAAGAACAACGGGGAGTATCAGTATGACTAAGCGGATCCGGCTGGGGATACTTACGCCGTCGTCAAATACCGCGCTTGAGCCGCTGACCCAGTCGCTGATCGCTGATTTTCCGGAAGTCAGCGTGCATTTTTCCCGATTCCGCGTGACTGAAATCGCACTTAGCGATAAGGCGCTGGGGCAATTTCAATGCGAACAGATCATCGAAGCCGCGCGATTGCTGGCGGATGCGAAAGTCGATGTCATTGGCTGGAGCGGCACATCTGCGGGCTGGCTGGGCTTTGATGCCGACGTTGAGCTATGTGCCGCCATCACCCGGGCGACCGGAGTTCCGGCAACAACATCGGTTCTGGCTTTGAATCGCGCTCTGGCTCTCTGGCAGGTTCGTCAGCTTGGTCTGGTAACGCCGTATCTGGCCGAGGTGCAGGAGCGCATCATCGCTAATTATGCGCAACTAAACATTGACGCCAGACATGAGAGCCACCTGGCGTTACAGGATAACTTTTCCTTTGCTGAAGTGGACGAAACCACGCTGGAACAGCAAATCGCTAAGGTTGTTGCATTGGGGGCGCAAGCCGTCACCACGTTTTGTACCAATCTGAACGCCGCGCGTAGCGTTACGCAGTGGGAGCAGGAATTTGACGTTCCCGTGTTTGATACCGTAGTGACTGTGGTGTGGGATATGTTGAAAATGATGGGCGTCGATACGCGCCGTGCTACCGGCTGGGGTCGGTTGATGGCGGAGGGATAATATGCAACCGTTCGATACCGTAATTCGCCGTGCTCGAGTCGTGACCGCCGCGGATATATTCACCAGTGATATTGGCATTATTGATGGGCGTATCGCCGCGTTGGGCATGGAGTTGCCACCGGGTAAATGCGAGATTGATGCTGCCGGGCGCTATGTGACGCCTGGAGGGATAGACAGTCATGTGCACTTAGACCAGCCGAGCGAGGATGGGGCGGTGATGGCTGATGATTTTCTCAGCGGCACGCTCTCGGCCGCATGCGGTGGAACGACGACCGTCATTCCATTTGCCTGCCAGCAAAAGGGAGGTTCGTTGCGCGAGGCCGTCGAAGATTACCATCGCCGGGTAGGTGATAAACCGGTGATAGATTACGCCTTCCACCTGATTGTGACGGACCCAACGCCCGATGTGCTGGAAAATGAACTACCGGCGCTGATCGCCGAGGGGTACACCTCGTTTAAAATCTATATGACCTACGATGCGCTTAAGCTAGGCGACCGGCAGATTCTTGAAACGCTGTCGCTGGCACGTCGTGAAGGCGCGATGGTGATGCTACATGCTGAGAACAGTGATTGTATCGCCTGGCTGACGGATCGCCTGCTGGCGGCCGGTCTGCACGCGCCGCGTTATCATGCCGTCGCTCGTCCAATGCTTGTTGAACGCGAAGCAACCCATCGGGCAATTGCCTTTGCTGAACTGGTTGATGTGCCAATCCTTATTGTTCATGTATCAGGTCGTGAGGCGGTGGAACAGGTCCGCTGGGCGCAAAGCCAGGGCCTGAAGGTTTATGCCGAAACGTGCCCACAGTATCTGTTTTTAACCGCCAATGATCTGGGCTGCGATGACAGCTTTGAGGGCGCACGCTGCATTTGTAGTCCACCGCCGCGGGATGCTGCCAACCAGCAGGTTATCTGGGACGGCCTGGAAAACGGTGCTTTCGAGATCTTTTCCTCAGACCACGCTCCGTATCGATTTGAGGGGCCGGATGGTAAGAAAGCGCACGGCGAACAGGCGTCCTTCGATAAAATTGCTAATGGGATCCCCGGCGTTGAGACCCGGATGGCGTTGCTGTGGTCGGAAGGTGTACGAACAGGTCGAATTACGCCGCAGACCTTTGTCGCGCTAACATCAACCCATGCGGCAGAACTTTACGGTCTCTATCCGCGTAAAGGCAGCATTGCTATTGGCGCTGATGCCGACCTGGTTATCTGGGATGATGATCGGGTATTTACGCTGACCAACGACATGCTGCACCACAATGTCGATTACACCCCCTATGCCGGTATGCAGCTAAGTTCCTGGCCCGCGATGACGTTCTCGCGCGGGGACATTGTCTGGGATGGCGAGCCGCGAGGAGAGCAGGGACGCGGACAGTTTCTGGCCTGTGAACGCCCTGGCCCGGCTCAGATCCGTCGGCGTAAAAGCGAGCTACCTTTATGACTGATGTAGAGCGCGTTGCCGCGCGTTTAATTCGCGGGTGGCAGACTGGATCACGGCAGTCAACAGCAGGATTGCACCTGGTATCTGATGCTGACGCCTACGCCGTACAGCAACGGGTGGCCGATGCGCTGGGGTGGTTTAGCGATGATGCAACAAATATCTGGAAGCTGGGCGGGGCGCCGGGAAGCTCCTCCAGCACGGCCAGGATCCCTACGACGGCGGTGTATACATCAGGCTGGCAGATTCCTGTTGGATTCTGTTTTGCCTATGGTATTGAGGCTGAAATTGTTGTGCGGCTTGGGAGAGACCTGGATGCCGGTTGTTCTCTTTCCGAGGTTTATTCCGCCATCGACGTCTGGATGCCGGGAATCGAACTGTGCGATTCCCGGTGGGATGAAGTGGACGCGCCAGGCGCGCTGTTACGCCTTGCCGACCGGCAGCTTAATCGTGCGTTGATCCTCGGTGAAGCGCAGGCGTTTATGCCTTATCCGCAATGGGGCACGATGGGCGTTTCTGTGCAGGTGAATCAGACGCTACTTACGGCCGGATGCGGAATTCATCCTTTCGGCGACCCATTGAGTGCGATCCCCTGGCTTGCCCGCCATGCGGCAGCGCAATCTCAACCTCTACGCGCGGGGGACTTAATCGCCACGGGCAGTTGGAACGGGTTGTACTGGGCTCCGGCAGCAGCACGTATCGCGGTGAACTTTGCCAGTGCAGACCCCGTGCTGCTGCTAACATAATCCGTATTAACAACGTATCAGGAATAAATGATGAACTTACCAAAGGTTACGGTGCTGGGATTGGGCGCTATGGGACATGCATTTGCCAGTAACTTGCTGAAAAGAGGTTTTACCGTCGCCGCATGGAACCGCTCTCCGGGGCGAGGGGAAGATCTAGAGGCTTATGGTTTGACGTGCTATGCGCAGCCCCAGCAGGCCGTATCGGACACCGATGTTATTATCAGCATGCTGAGTGATGCCGAAGCCACGCTTTCGGTGCTGGCTGAGATCGCCCCGGCCTGTAAGTCGCAGGCAATTTATTGCCAGATGGGGACTATTGGCGTACAGGAAACCCTTCAGGCTATTGACTTGCTCAAGCAGGTCCAGCCAGCGATGCAGTTTGTAGATGCGCCGGTTTCCGGTACTAAAGCGCCAGCAGAGAACGCACAAATTCTGGTTCTCGCCAGTGGAGAGCAGGAAAAGTGTGCCGCCGCTGAGCAGGTTTTTGCTGCCATTTCGCGTGGTACTCAGTGGTTTGGCGCTGCGGGTAACAGCCAGAAAATGAAGTTAGTACTGAACGCGTGGCTAATTTCGATGATGCAAGGGGTAGCCGAGAGTACGCTTTTAGCAAAAAATCTTGGCTTCAGCCCAGAGCAGTTCTGGAGCGCGCTAGAGGGCGGTCCGCTGGCCGCGCCGTATGTTAAAGTAAAACTGGACGCTATCGCAAAACATCAATATGCGCCGCAAATGCAGCTCGTGCATGCACTGAAGGATGCGAAGCTGGCGCTAACGCTGGCTTCTCCAGCGACAATGCCGGTGCTGGATAAAATTACCGATATCTGGAAAAAAGCGGCGGAAGAAGGGTTTGCGGCGCAGGATCTGTCATCGGTTTACCAGTGGCTGGAGAGTCAGTCTCCAGAAGCTTAGTTTGACAGGTGATTGCCGTCTTTGCAGGGAGGAGAGGAGGTGGCAATGTTTTTTAGGCAAGATGCTTATATTTCGCTTATTTTAGTCGTTTCACAAACATGTGAATGTTCAGGTATAATATCTTGATTGTTTGTCCAGGAGCGATTACCGCTCCCGGTGTAAGAATAGCAGGGCTTTTAAATCACAAAATTCGAAAGATAATATCCCTCTTCAACACGCATCATTAAGTATTCTTGGTCTGAACCCAAAAGGCATGAATTAACCCAGGAATGTACCCTAAAAGCGTCAGGATAATATTAAGGATAAATGCCCAGCCAAACCCTTTACCCAGCAGAACGCCTAACGGAGGTAGAATAATTGTCAAAACAATTCGCCAGAAACCCATAATATCTCCCTATGTAGTTAGTCATTTAATAATTATTTTAGCCGCTTCGCTTAGTTTTGCAACCTGTCTATTTAATTATAGCTCGGACTCGCTCACACCAGGTTGATGAGAGTATGTGTTATAAGTTTGATATCAGAAAAAACCTAAATAATAGTAAAAATAGATGTTACGGTAAAAATACACACATAAAAGGATCCTTACAGGCCAATTTTTTGTTCCAGAAGAATCGCTGCGGTATCGTTGGGATGCTGCACCGCAGCGACAATATTTCGGTTATGCTACTCCAGTGCCACCATCTGAGCACCAGACTTGACCGGAAGAGTAAGAACTACTGTCCGAGGCAAACAGAACATAAAGAGGCGCAATCTCTACGGGCTGACCTGGTCTACCAAGGGGGGTGTCCTCCCCAAATTGCTGAACCTTATCCTGTGGTTGTCCGCCGCTTGACTGAAGCGGTGTCCAGTATGGACCTGGAGCAACAGCATTAACGCGGATACCGCGAGAACCTAACTGTTTTGCCAAAGATTTGGTAAACGCAACGTTGCATGCCTTCGTCTGGGCGTAATCCAACAGAATCTCGCTGGGTTTAAATGCCTGGACTGATGATGTATTGATGATAACAGCCCCTTTAGTCATATGACGAAGCGCTGCTTTGGTAATCCAGAAAGGAGCGTAGACGTTTGTTTTAAAAGTGGCATCAAACGCGGCAGTGCTTAACCCTTCAATAGATTCACAATACTGCTGTCTTCCAGCATTGTTGACTAGAATATCCAACCCGCCAAGTTCTGCTACCGCCTTTTCAACCAACGTATCACAAAATGATTCAATACGAATATCGCCAGGGATCGCTACCGCTTTCCGGCCCTCAGCTTGTATTAGGGCAATAACGGCAGCCGCGTCGGACTCTTCTTGCGGGAGGTATCCAATTGCAACATCAGCACCTTCACGGGCATAAGCAATGGCAACAGCCCGACCAATACCGGAATCCCCCCCGGTAATCAATGCTTTTTTTCCGCTGAGTTTTCCTGAGCCGATATAGCTTGTCTCTCCGTGATCGGGCAGAGGCTTCATTTCAGATGCTAACCCTGGGGTCTGCTGCGGTTGTTCCACAAACGGTGGACGAGGGTAATGTAGCATTGAGTTATTTCCTGATGTCATACCAGCCTCCTTAACAAATGAAATGTAATATTAGTCACTCACAGCGATTAGGTGCTCAAAAAATCCAAATTCAGAATAATTAACGCTTTAAAGTCAGTGATTATTTACCTGTTCATCAAATCAACATATAATACCAGAATAGCGCAATCTCATCTTTTTCAGGCAATGCTTTATAGAGATAACGATCGTATCCACCTAAAGAAAATCCATAATTTCTGTAGAATAAACATGCGGGAACATTGACGTTTTGCGTCTCAAGCTTTAAGCCTGCAGCGTTCATACTTCGGGCCCAGACATGAGCAGCAGACATCAGTTTGTTAGCCGTGCCGCATCTGCGTTTAGAACTTTCTATGGCGATGTAATCAACTGAGACAAATTTATTCCAACTCAGTGAGGCAGTGATAAATCCCGCAATTTCATGGTGTTCAGTCTCAGCAATGAGAAATATTGAATCCGAATTAATACAATGATTTTCCAAAGTCTGAATATCGAGTTCATAAGTTTTGATGTACGAACTTACTAGTGGTTCAATTAACAAATCGTTATTTATAAAAGGTGCGCTGGCGGCATGAGTAATGGTGAATGAAAAATCACAACATTCCAAGCGTACAAGATCCGTTTTTAATCCTTTTCGAATATGCATAGTATTCCTTGTGTTAGTGTGTTCCATTAATCATAGACAACATTGTTAAAAACAAAAGGTTCTCGCATCGCACCAGAAACATTGGGAGGCAGAATTCATTTCCATCTTAGGATATGGGAGAAGGCGATGAGCCTGAGCGAGCTTCATACGAGGCCAGATATCGCGCGCAACGTAATTTCAATAGTGATCGTTCCAGGATGATATCAACATCAGATTTCAACAGGGCAATCTGATAAAAGAGACATCTGAAAGACTGCAGGGATGAGGGAGACTAACATGGATTAAAAGCTTAAGGTCTAATTTAACATAATATACATTGCAAAAGGCCATGATTGAGTAACCACAATTTTAGTGGGTAAATATCATGGCTATTTTTGGCGTAAAGTTAACCAAAACCAGCAATACACAGCATGTTGTTAGTGCTTTACTCCTGATTTGTTACCGATTAGGTGAGGGCGATAACGTCGCTCACCTTTTCGGTGATGAAGTCTCCAGTATTTCCCCGCGTCAAAATGTTCAGGCTCTACCTGAGCGAATCGCAAAAATCCTCTCTGAAATCTCCCGTCGCGGACTGTTTTTTCACGTAGCGCCGCATGGAGAAAATCACGGCATATTCATTGCCACACATCCGAAAATCCTAACTAAACACGCATAGGGGGCATCATGCGCGATTTTGCTCTGGTATTTCGTCATGCGTGGGAACTGGCAAGAAAGGGCGCTGATACCTTCGGTGGTTCGGCGCGTCAGTATTTCCGCGAATCTCTCATGCTGGCCTATAGCAACCTGAAGCGTAATGTAACCGCTAAAGACCTTGTCAAAATAATGCAGGGTCGCAGGCTGTCTATGAGCCAAATTCGGGAGGAAGTAAACGCCAAATTTAAAAAACAAACAGCAAAGAACATTGCCAGAAGAATTTGGAATATGTTCCGCTCGCCATACGTAGAAATTGAGAAGATCAAATGTCAGGCGACGGGAAAATATTTGTATCATCTGAAGAACGCACAGAAGAATTTTTTTGTAAGCGGTGCTATTACTCGCGCTCTCAAATCGGCAAGACCTGAGAAGAAAAAGGCTATAAAACCTCGACCAGCAATGACGAAAGAGGAAATAAATGCCTGTCGGTTGGCTAATGCCTTCCATAGTGCATTAAGCACAGGGGTGTATGTAGCACCTCAACTTATTGAGAATTAATAATGAAAAAAAACCAGAAAGTCATTCAGTTTCGTGGTGATGAAGATATGTACCATCGAGCACAGGAAAGAATCACCAGTCAGGAGATTCTTTTCCCTGATGTTATGCGAGCCGCGCTTAGAGCCATTGCTGAGGGTGATGTTGCGCCGTTTGCAGATATCATCAATGAGGCCGGTCACACTGGTGATGAAACCAATCAGGCATGGCTTTATCACAAATGTCATGAGCTTTTCGAATATCGTGATGGTCAGTTATTACGCAAGTCACGCAAAGGAATGGGTGAAAAGGGAACCCCGGCATATATCCGCATCCGGGAAGGTGAAGAACATGTATTAATTCAGGGTAATCATTATCTGTTAAAAGATATCGTCTGGTTAATGGCTAACGGGAGCATTGCCGGAGAAGTTATCTATAAAAACCCGCATCGTGTAACCAATAAACACGCAATTGAAAATCTCATTTTAAACCCGGTGGAAATTAGGCAGGTAACGATAACAAAATATTTGAGTGGATCTGAAAAGATCGACATTTGCAGGGGGAAGCAGAGAGCCATAGCTATTAATACCGAAAGCGATATAAGTGCAGCCGGAGCAATTGAGAGACTCATTAACAGAGGGCAAACAATCCCGTTACTTTTGCGCGGCGATGATGGATGGGTTGCATCGCGAACCGCTATTCACGCTTTCAAATTGGGTGATAACCAGTACGTAGTAAGCATTACATAAGGGGCTTTTATGTCGAATGAAACAGTAAAAAAGGTCATGGCAGAAAAGCGCCGTATGACCATCGGACAGTTAACAGACCAGCTTGTTAGCGGTGCTTTACGCCGTGAGTTAGGCATGGATAAAACCGAATTTGCCACGCTGGTTTCAGTTATGCGATCCACTATCCGGCGCATTGAAGGGCTGGAGGCAACGCCACGTATGGGGCTTATTTTCAACACCGCCGCAGTGTTGCGCATTGGTATTGACTTTCCAATCACAGAGGAAAGGGCAAAAAAATGACCATGAAAAATGATATCACCGAACTGGCTCAGAGAGAGAAATTCGAAGCATGGGCAGAACATGCTTGCGCGGCTCCGTGGGGCTACCTCAAGAAGCGACGTACAACGGAAGGCTATTTCGAGCAGATTTACACCTGCATGTGGACAGCATGGAAAGCGGCTGGCGCTGAGCTGGTAGAGGCGCTGGAGAGGGCGAAGCACGATTCAGCGGTTGATTGGGAGGCCGCTGCATCGCTGAACGTCGAAAATCAGGAGCTGAAACAACGCATCGCCGAGCTTGAAGAAAGCAACGCTCAGGTCATCCAGTCTCGCGACCACTACAAACGCATGACCGAGGAAGGGCTGAAGAAACTGGCGGAGTCCCGCACCGTCACTGCCGCCGCTGCTGATGTATTTTCCGAGCGTCAGCGGCAGGTTACAGCGGAGGGTTGGACTCCAGAGCACGACGACGAATACACAGATGGTGAGCTGCCGAGGGCTGCAAGTTGCTACGCGCTCATGGCGTGGCGCGAAAAGTGCCTGAGCGACGGTGAGTATGCAGTCAGCCAGAAAGCACTGCCATATTACTGGCCGTGGGATCCCGCGTGGTGGAAACCGACTAGCCCACGGCGCGACCTGGTTAAAGCTGGCGCGTTAATTCTGGCGGAAATTGAGCGTATCGACCGAGCCGCTGGCATCAAGTGGGAGGCTGAGTAGATGGCTAAATTAACCAAAAAAGAACAAGCCTGGGTGGATGAAGTTAACGCTGTAATGGCCCGCTGCCCGTCTCCGAAGAAAATAGGATTTTACACCATCGGCGACCCGTCAATCGCACTCTACGACCTACGCAGGATAGGTGAGGTAATGGCAAGACTGGATGGCCGAGCCTCATCTGACTGGTGTACCGCCGTCCAAAACATCGGTGCAGGCTTTGATGAAACCATTGAATTTCCGTCTGCCGTCGAAAGCACAGCAGGATAAGGGGTGGCTATGACCAGCGAATTAACCAGAGAGCACATTGAAGATACTAATTATCGTGGTTTTTGGCGTGTAACCGTGTGGGCCTGTTTATTTTGTGTAATATTTTTCTGGTTGCCTGCTATTTCAGTAGCTATTTATTACTTTTCCTCGGGGAATTAATGCGCCGTTATATCATTACCGATAAAGACATTATCGAGGCATTCCAGCGATGGTCTAGCCCGGAATTAAAAAACCAGAAAATGCATACCAGCTTCATACGTGAGGCTGTTTGTCGCGCACATCCTGACAAGGTAATTCTTCAGTATGACGTTCGCCAAAAGCTAAAAAATATGGCCTCACGTGGTTTAGTTACTGAGGTGCGTTTAAGTCCTAACGCAACAGCCTGGATGATAATAAAAGGTGATTCAAATGGACAAAATTAAGACCAAAAGAAGCGAGCGCCGTTTGTCGCGTGACCTGATAGAAGAAGGGTTAAGGCTGGTGGCAGAGCGTAGTGAGCGGGAGGGAGTGAACAAAGATACCGCTAAACGTCATGCTTCAGCCATCAGGGGCGTGATTCCGGCGCTGGGTGTAGTAAAGAGTAAGGTTGTGAAGCCGGGGGTTTGGGTTTCGCTCTACACGCGCAGCGATGCTACATCGACCGTCATCAGCAATATGAAGTTTACCGCCGTCATATTTGAGTGGGCCGGACAGCAGGAATATGAAGATTCGGCATTTTATGCCGCTATTGCAAATGCCATCCGTACAGCGCTGGCTGTCAGGGGGTAAGGATGCTCAGTGATTTACTGATAATGGTTGACCGCCGTGCTCAGGCGGTCAGTTTGCGTGAAAAAACCATTATTAACGAACGTCACGCTGTCCGAATGCTTGAACCTGTTTTATCTCTTGGGGTACGCGCTGCAAGCGTACCTGATACGTGGGTAAGGTATGCCGACCGCTGCATTGATAATGGGCTGGCGGCGTCTACGGTTCGCCAGCGCATAGATTGCGTTGCGGCTGTTGTAGCCTGGGTGATTCATGCTGATATTAAATTCAAGCCAGCCGCGCCGGGCTCTTTGGGTAGGATGCTTGATGCCATGCGTACAGCGGCAAGAGCTATAGGAAAACGGATAAAGCGTCACAGAGCATTGAGCAGGCCAGCCCGCGTAAGTGTTGATGAGTATTCTACGGTTGTGCGTGAGATAGAGTCTTTGCGGGATCCATACAGGGCCGCAGCCCGTATGATGCTGTGTTTTGGGATGAGGGCAACAGAAACGCTTTCACTATCTCCCTCATCAATTATTTCAGGTGGGAAGTTGTTTGTACCTGACCGCGAGACTAAAACTCACTCCGATTTGCTTTTACCTTTGCCAGTTAAATACATTCCTTTAATCGAGGGGTGGCTAAGCGTGATAGGTGAGTCAGAAATAAAGTACAACACGCTTGTAACGACGATTTCCCGCGCCGGGATTAAATGGCGCTGCCATGATTTAAGAAAATTATTCAGAACTTCCGCCGCCGTGCGTGGTGAGGATTATCTTGCAACAGAATTGATATTAAATCACGCGGTGAAAGACGTTCCGAGTGTTTATTTGCAATCTCCACCGTTCGCGGCAATGAGGCGAGTTTTAAATAATTCGATTGAAGAATATTTACAGGTTAAAGGGTAGGGAATGGAAAAGTCAGCGATTAAAGATAATGATATTATGTATCAAAAGAAGTATCCGAGAGATTGCCTGTTTAAGTTGCTTCAACTACGCACTAATTTAAAAGCAAAGCCAGATATTTACCGGGTAGAAATGATTAACCGCAGTGGTGATAAGATTTTGATGGGAGGGCGGCAAACAACACAGGAGGCGATTTCTCTTTATCAAGATATTGCGACACTTAGCCCATCAGAAGTGGAGGCGGCATTCAGTAGTATGGTCTGACAGCAGACGACAAAAACGAGCCCGGCATATGCCGGGTTTTTTTATGCCTGAAAATTGCAGTCAATAAATGTAAGTGAAAGGTTAAATTTTAATTAACAAAAACACAACATAATGCATGTTAAATAAGGTAACAATAAAGTTAAATAAATGTTATGTGGATAGTTTTGTGTGCATCATGAAATTATGATTATGTAAATGATAAAGATCGCGTTTTAATGAAAATAACAAAAAATAAATTTAACGATTAAAATTCAATGGGTTATACTTTTGTGATTGTTTTTCATTCAAAAGTGGCTAGGTTTTTGGCGTCAATACCTTGCGTTTTTGCATTCTGGAAATTTAAAAATATTTAAGTGAACAATTCATCAATCGAATCATGGTGTTATGGCTGTGAGGCAAACGGATATATAAGGTTTGACATTCAGTGTCAGCATGAGTAAAAGACCAAAAAGAGGGCAATTAAAGCCATTTTATTTAAAAATGTTTCCACTTGAAATAAAGCCGGACATTTACCACCTTACCTATAGCTATACGAATCAATAAGCTATGTTATTTTTCGTGGGGTTTACTGTTTTATTCGCCGGAAATGTTTCTGCAATCTCATCTGACCAGTGCATTTAACATCTTGACATGAGTTTGTTATGAGTTAGCAGAAAGGGGGAAAGCATAAGCATGTGGGGTGGCGGAAAAGATAAAATCGCGCTCAGGCTTGTTTCCACCAGCGATTGCAGGAATCTATCACTTTTCACTGATGTTTGATAACGGTTAAATATTTGACCGTTCAATTATGTTTGCTCTGTTACATATTCATTGCGTTAAAACTGAGCATAACAAAAGCAACAAATATCAAACATTCATGTTGGCACGTTAAATGTTATCCACATTGAAAGTGAGTAGTGATGCGTGGTTGGGGCGATATTGACCACTAACTTAAATCGTGCAGGTGGGTAGTTTCATGCTGCTTATCCACAGATTTAGCCTTGTGCATAATATTGACACGCATTACCGCTGGAGCCGTTTCTGTAATTAGTCAGGCCATTGCCTTTAAATCACCTCTATATAAAGGAGGTGAACTTCATGGCTTACGGGCGTCAGTTCGAAATAACCGTTAACTGCACAGATGGTGAGACGATCCACGTTACTGATGTGGACGTTGATTTCTCGTCTGTGCGCGACGATGAGAAAGAGCCAAATGAGGCTGATTTAACGTTGTGGGGTTTAACACCACAGACGCAGAACGCCATTGCTCAGGCTGGGTCAACCGTCAGTGTTGCCGCTGGCTATATGGATGAAGGAATGTTTACCCTGTTTCAGGGTGAACTTATCAGCGCCGTAACTATCAAGCCTAACGAGGTCTACGGCCTGAAAATGAAAATCTACGAAGCGCTGATTCCGTTCCGGGCCAGCGTCACATCGCGCACGTTTCGCAAAGGCCAAAGCCTTAAAGATGCTGTTTTACAGGTAGCGTCCGATATGGGGCTGGGTTGTCAGTTCTCTAAATCAGCGTCATCTCTCACCCTGGCTAAAAACGTCAGCGCTGCGGCATTGTCCCGTGATGTGCTGACCAGCCTTTGCAAGCCAGTTAATGCCAACTGGTCGCTTCAGTATCAGTCAATCATTGTCACTGCCGGTGATTCAATCCTTACAGGTGCTGCTGTTTTCTCCCCTGAAACGGGCTTGCTTGGTGCGCCACTTCTGAAGGTTCACTCCCCGAAACGCACGAAGAAAAAGAACCCTTCCGAAAAAGAGCAGATCCAGAAGAAGCACGACAAAAGCATAACTACCTATGTCTGGCCCCCGAAGGGATCACAAGTTGACTACTCAAAAGGTGCTCGCCGCCAGATGGGGGTTATTGAGGCTGTTACGTGGGAATCATTGCTTTATGGCGGGGTTGAGATTGGCGAACAGGTAGAGCTTTCTTCTCCATCAATGGGCGAAGGCTGGATGGTTATTGTGAAGAAGATTTCCCATCGCTTTAGTACCCGCGACCGTCAGGCGTGGTCATCGTCATGGGAGGGCATCATTGCATGAGAGCCGGTAGCCAGATTCAGGCCATTGTTGAGCAGGCGCTTAATTCAGCGCTTTTTTCGCTTGAGGCAACGATTGTTTCCGTCAGCGGCGGGCGGGCAACTGTCCAGCCATCCCCAAAACGCATATTCGGTGACAACTCGGAGCCGATTGCTTATCCAGCTGTTGAAAACGTTCGTTTAGTTTCGCTCGTCTGGGATAGCGGTAAGTCAGGCGTTAGCGGGCGAGTTTCTCCGGGGGATGAATGTCTCCTTATCGCGCTTTCTCACGGAGACGGCGACGAGCCAGACCATAAGACCATTTCAAACGCTATCGCTATATGTGGATTTTCAGACGTTGCCAGCCACCAGATGCCGGATGAGGCAGGGTTAAGAGTGTTCAGCGGTAGCGCCTTTATTGAATGGGATGACGGAAGCATTAAGGGCGATACCGGGCAAGGCGCAACTTTCGAGTTTACGGGCAACAAAATGACCGTTAACGCGCCGGGCGGTATCGATATGACAGCGCCAATGACAACCATAAACGGGAATTTGACGATTTCAGGATCCATCAGTCAGGGCGCAGAAGGTGGCGGCAATGCTGACTTTGGCGGCAACGTCACCATAACCGGCGATAGCAAAGCCGCTGACCACATCAGCGGCGGTAAGTCCTTCAATTCTCACACGCATAAAGAAAACGGTGAGGGCGGTCAGACCGACGCCCCGACATAAGGAAAAACCATGAAATTAAATGACCATGCGGCACAAATCGCACTTTCTAACGGTGGCTTTCTGATGGCGGGTGACTACAGCACAACCGTTAGCAAAGGCGAGATTATCAACATCACTGAGCGAACCGGGCTTGTAGTTGAGCGTGTCGAGTGCATCACCCTGATTAACGCGCCGTTGTATATGGTCATGGCGACGTGCAGGGAGAACAAAGACCAGTACATGCCATTTTACAGCGATTTGCCGTTTGAATTACCGCATCAAGCGGCGATGGCGCAAATGTTAAATGATGCAGGCGAAGGCTTTGACCTTGATGACCTGCTGGATATTGAGTCGCTGGATTCTGCTGTGACGGTCGTCCACGTTGAAAAATGGATGCACACCGAATGAACATCACAACAACTCAGTATCGACAGGGTTTAAAGGGCTGTTTCATTTCCGCAGAGAGGCCGCAGGCTGGCGACTCTCTGACGCTGGTAATGCCAACATGCAGAGGGCGGCGCATTATCCCTGTTGGCGAGGTTCAGCGTGTCGAGGCTGTAGGTACTAGCCGTTGCCTCGTATGGGTTTCAAAGCTGGCATTCGTTGAGGGGATGAATTACTGATGCTGGACATTATGCAGGATGAAAGCGGAGTCATTCTCCGAAACGGCGATTTAGTGCTGGATGGTGGCATTGATGGCATTGCACAGCAGGCAGAAATCCGCGTAGGCACTAATCGCGGCGAATGGTGGCTTGATGAAACTCAGGGGTTGCCTTGGTTGCCTGGCATTATGGCGTCACGTCTGCCAGTTTCGATTGTCTCCAACATGATTAACGCAGAGGCACGGCGCACCACTGGCGTGACTGATGCCAGAACTACAACCATCAATGACGTTAAGGGGGATTACACGATCCGCTTTGCGGTTTATGTCGGTGCCGATAGTACGGAGGTAACGAGTGGAATTAATTAATGATGGCGGCTGGCACGGTGCCAGACTGCCAGAGCTGCGCGGCGACATTTACCAGAAATTGCGCGACCTGCTGGGGGATATAAGCCCGGACGGTGATTCCCTGATTGGTCAGGTTATGGCGGTTGTCGCTGAAAATGACCTGAATATAGTGGAGGCCATCGGCTGGACGTTTGCTGGTTTTTTCATTTCATCAGGCGAAGGCATCCAGCTTGACGGTATTGGCGAAGGTTTTACCCTTCCTCGCTATGGATTAACCCGGTCATCTGCCGATGTGGTTTACCTGCTGGCTTCAGGGCAGGTAATCGCGTCTGGTGAGACTTTCACTATCTCCGGTATTTCTGGTGACTGGTCGCCATCAGGAAGCATTCAGGCCAATGGTAAAAGTGCTACCGGGGTTGTGCTGGAGGTTAAAGCTGATGCTATCACCACGGGAAATACCTTCACCATATCCATCAACGGTAAGCCATATTCAACGCAGTACCAGACGGGCGATACGTCTGATTCTATTTTATCCAGGCTTTATCCCATCATCACCGCCGCTGATACGTCAGTAACCACATATTCAACAGAATACGGGTTGTTGCTTTATGCAGCGGATGGTAAATCGCTAATCCAGTTTTCATTTTCTGATGATGTTTTTTCCATCATTCGTACCGGAATGCCCGCAACAACATGGTATGACAGCGATACGGAGTTTCCTGATGTTCGATTCGGCTATGTGGCAACAGATGACATTCTGATTCTTGCCAACGGTAGTAAAGGCTTTGAAATAGAAGATGACGAGCAATACAGAGAACGTCTTTTCGAAGCAGCGGAAGCAGGGCGAAAGAATGTCAGTGCATCAAGACCGGGCATAAAAAATGCCGTTTTAGCGGTTGCGGGTGTAAGCCACGTCACTGTTAACACCAACAGAGGCATTGAGACTGATGCTGATGGTCTTCCGGGAAAGTCTGTACAGGTGTTTGTTGCTGGTGGTGATAGCGACGCGATAGCGCAGGCGATATATGATGCGGCGGCGGCTGAGTGTGGTTTCTACGGCAACACATCGGGTACAGCCACTGACGGTACAACTACCGAAACAGTGTATTTCACTCGCCAGAGCTTCCAGCTTGTGTATGTTTCCGTTTCTGGTGATACATGGGATACAGAGACAACAGGCAAGCCCGACGATTACGAGAGCGTAGCTAAAAGCGTTATCACTGGCTATTTCTCACAGCTTGAAATGGGGCGTGACGTTTTTGCGGGGCAAATATCTGCCCGTTTGGTTACGGCTTTTCCGACGATGACGGATGTTACGGTAACTGTAGGTACTTCCGAATCCCCATCAGGGAAAACCGTACCCATAAGTAGCGGCGTTGTTGCTGTTACGGATTCTACTTCTGTGGTGGTGTCGTAATGGAGCCATCAATCAAAAAACCGGGGCAACTGGCAACTGAACGATTTACCTCAAAGGTCAGGTTACAGAGAAATATCGACCTCGTTTCCGGCATCAAGGCCAACCAGCAGGGAATGGTTGATGCACTTGGCTATCTGAAAAAGGGTTTCTCTATTACAAATTCTTCGGGCCTTTTGCTTGACGCATGGGGGGAAAGATTCGCCATCCCCCGAGAAGGCCGCGACGATGATAGCTACAGAATAGCCCTGTTGCAGGGGGCCGGAACACAATCTGTTTCGCTTCAGTCACGCCGCGCTGTAGGTGGATTCATCCAGTTAGCCTATAGCCTTACATGGTTACGACTGAACCGCGTAGGGCTGTCTACAGGTGCTATAGGCGCGGCTTTTAACCGCGTACCACTACGCGCTGTTTTCGTCCAGTGTGGCGCGATGGCTCCAGATATCGAACTACCGGAAACACTGGTTGCGGCAACCTTTGCCGGGGATATATACAGCGCTGCAACACCTCCTAACGTCAAGCTAACCCACCACGCGCCAATGTTTCCCGGTAATGCGTTTCCGGCTGTGTGGGGCGGCATCAAGTACGAGAGGACGCAAAAAACAGTGATGGCTACAGCAACTAAAGGGATCCGTGTCACCGCGACAAAGTCCCTGCTGACGAGGATAGAGGGTACGAAAACGGTTAACGGGAATGAACTTCTGGAGCCATTCAACACGCTTGTAACAGTCAAAAAGATGAAGGTGACAAATGGATAGCTGGGCCAATACTGACAAAACTTACACGGGGCAAGGCGGTGCTGATATTCCAAACAAGCAAGAGCCATCAGAAGAAATGCAGGCTACCGGGTTCGCGCCGACCTACTTTGATGTAAATGGCAATCTGGTGTTTGGTGACGGGATAAGCGCTCAGGTAATGAATTACATCCTTAATGACCTGTACAAAAAGTATCAGGAGCTTTTAGCCAGGGTAGAAGCGCCATGAATACATTTTCGACCGTTGCTCGTAATTATCCTGTAAGTGGCGGCATTTATCCGAGCAAGAAACAACCATCGGCAGCGAAACAGGCTGATGGCTTTGCGCCGACTTACATCAATGCAGGCGGAAAATTGATTGAAGGGGATCCGGTTGACGTGGCGGAGCTTAACTTCATTTTTAACGACCTGTACGCGCAGGCGGCACACATTGACCAGCTTCTTACGGCTAAGGGGAAATAATGGCATTAACACCAGATGAGCTAATTGCGATATCAGACCTTGAGAAAGCACAGATTGCAGACTCTTCTGTCGTGCCTGATTGGGTTCTTCCTGCTGAAGTCAGGGGGAGTAGTGCACCGATAAATGGCATTCCGTACCCTCAGCACACCATTGACGTATTTGGCGGGCTGCTGGCTGGCGAATGGTCACTTAAGTTTCAGAATCCGTTACAGCGCGTTGTTTGCGATCTGGAGATATTTCACGGCGAGAATGCACCAGAATCGACGCCCCCGGACTTGTCAGCATTACAGTTAACGGCGACCGGCTTTGATAAAGCTGTGATTTTTTGTCCGGCAAAAACTGTTACAGATGCAATGCCAATAAACTTTATGGGGTTGGCTGTTTCCGGCGTTACACCAGTTTACAGGCTGGGAGGCAAACGCAGATTTCTGGAGCAGTCTGGAATGGTTGTCATCCCTTTAACCGTGATTCTACTGTCAACGCAGCCGCTGACTAATCAGGAAACAAGCCGGGCTCTATCCGTGTCCCTAAAGCGCAGGAATGAGAATCAGATGACTGTAGCGCCTATTATCAGCGGGATGGTCTACAGTAACCCGTTACCATCAGCCCGAGATATCGCGCAGGCGTCGTGACCGCTGAGAAATAAAAAACGCATTTAACGACTTTGTGTCAACATTTCCCCGGTTTGTTAGCAACAATTCGGGGATTTGTCTTTTATGAAAGCGACAGCACGAAAAAAACCAGCGTTTAGAGATTTCTACGAAAATGGCATGTTTTCGCGAGTCATCGCAACCAGAACAAGTAACAACAGGTGGCAATTATGCGGAATGCACAGGAACGGCAATGCAGTGATATTCATTGAGGCAGCCAGGGGCGGGATAAGAGAGTGGTCGAGCCTGGAATATCTATCTGAATTTTGTGACTCAATCGGGGTATCACTCTGGGAAGTTCACCGGGGAAAGGTGAGAAACTGTCATCCGGCTGATGCCGAATGACAGCCTAAAAAATCTAGCTCATTTGCGTTTTTTTCTCGATGGCTTCCTCAGGGGTTAAGCCATCATCATAAAAATCAACCCACAAACCTTTGTATGATATATCGTGTCCACTTCCCGTTTCTTTTACGATATCAACTACCTTTAGATACCACTCGACAAATTCCGGCCTATCGATTCTGCGAAGATTTTCCATTGGATTATCGTCAATAAAATGCATAAATATCCTTACATTACAGGTAGTAAAGTTGCTCGACATTTCCTCTCAACACCATCAACACTTGTGAGAGTCACGGTCAATGTATCGCCAGTGCTGTTAAGTGTCCATGAAACTCTTACTCCAGTGGCGTTGTCGTCGATACCTATTCTCGCCGAAGACACATACATGCGGGAGGTGATATTAACAATTGAACGATAGTCCTCAAATTTGAAAAGAATGGGAATATCCAGGAGGTCAAATCGTTGGTCTGAAAGTCGGCATTCGATATGTAGCTTTCTCGTTACGTATGCTTCCCACTGAACAGGGCCAGATTCGTCATCAACAGGAACCTCAAGTGGAAAGCTGATAACGGTGTCTTTTACCGCTGCCAGAGTTCCGGTCTTTGAGTCAAGACAATCGCGACCAAACATGTGTTTTGATGAGCCTACATTTACATAGTCAGGCATACCCAAACACGCAGAAACAACCATGCTGGCGGATTGTTTGCGGCTTAGTGCTTTAGTGACATACCCGGATAAATCACAGCCTGTCGCGGTGAATTTGGGGGTTCCGCTACCGATCACCGAAACGCCGAATGAAGGAGATGAAACACCAGCGCCAGTATCATCAACACCGGCTCTGGTTCTGATGCCGTTGATTATAAACTCACCGGAATCGATGATTAGAAAATTCGCTGAATAATCAGAGCCAACTGGTTCATTTTTACCAGAACGGCGAACCACAGTACCAATGACGAACCAGCTTGAGCCCCCTGAAGCTACAATGCCAGCCCTGCCAGCCCGGTCACATATCTCACCAATAATGACATTATCGACTGCATTATAAGAAAAGAAATTATCGCCAGCATTCCATTCATTTCTTACGGCCATAAATGTATTACTATTTGCACCTTGCTGTAAGTTCACCCCTCTGTCATTGGCGTTTATTACGCACCCGATTAAGTTAGAGTCAATGAGATTACGGACACCATCACCGTTACCAGAAATTGAGCATCTTGTGGCAAAAAGAGTGCCAGTATAACCAGACCAGCCGAGTCCTACTGCAAAACGATAAATACCACAGCCCTCAAAACGAGTGCCATTGAATTGGGCTCCTGAGTTAGTCGAGTATAAAAGTTGAGTAGTTTTATCTCGACCGTCAAAGTTGATGTTTTTAAAGTCGTGACGACCTGTTGAGTAGAAAGGAAATTTTGCGCCAGCAGCAACGCGGATAACCACTCCGCAACCTAAAAAACTACTGTCACCAGAAATGGTGTACGGTCTGCGGCAACTCCAGCCCTGTATCGAAAACCCCAATGGAAGGGTCGCCGGGTCAGAGCCGAGTTCGAGTAAACCCAACATCCACGGAATATCCAGTACCATAACCCCATAAGCTATCGCAGCTTTTAATGCGTAATCAGCAACGACAACGCTACCAGAAACCGTCTGAAGCTTTATCCTGTCTTCTGTGGTCAAGTATTTGAAGATAGATTCACGTATTACTTCCGACAGAGGCGCATTTCCATCATTTACATAACTAGCCCCATTAGGTGAGCTTAGGTCAGCCTGAGAGCGGGGGATAACCCATTCGCTCCACGTCATTGACTGAGCGTCATAGGTTGATGTAGCGAGAATGTTTTTATCCGATATGAAGGTTCTTCGCTTTTTCTCTCCCGGATACACAGTCAGGAAACCACCTTCGGGATCTGGGGACGAAAGATTGCCTTCAGGGATTGGATAGATGCCAGACAATAAAATGCCATCAATTTCAGTATTGGTGCTGAGTGCCGATTTCATCATCAGCGCACCATAATTATTTTCGGACATAAGCACCTCATGGTTGTTAACAGGTGCGATTAGACCGAATACAAGAGGGAGGATACAGAAAGGGGGCGAGCGGTAACGCCGCCAGATGGGGCATGGCGGCGTTTAGTGAGTGTCAGGATATCAATTCAAGGCATTGGGTGTATAAATCGTCCTGAGTGCCGTTTAACGCCTCAAATACGGCTTTTCCTCCGCATGTTCCATCAGCATGAACCGGAATCAGCCAGGCATAAACCGCGCGTATTGCTGCTGGCGCTGCGTGCTGGTGGTGATGGTCACACAGTGGTAATACGCGAGCGTGTGCGCCTGCTGTTGTTCTCCCGTCGATATGATGAAGGCTGACCACATCGTTAATAATCCCGTGAACATAACAGGCAATACAGGGTAGAGCGCCGATTTTGTCCATCAGTGAGCGTTCAGCGGCGCGGGGTGTTCGGCCTTTCAATCCACGCGAGAACGGTTTATTTTTCGCCCGTTCAATATAGCGAGATTGTCGCTCCCGCTGTTTTTCATACTGAGCCTGACGCCATTCCGGGGATGCCTGTTTCTCGCGCTGGCGGGCTAAGGCCCGCTGCTGATATTCACGCTGCTTTTCAACGTGACGTTGTAACTTTTCCTGTGCGGTTTTCATGTTGAGAACCCCGCATATCAGTAAGGAAGGTCAGATTCAGGGATGTACGCCGGGATTTCATTGTTGAAGCCACCACTTTCAACATGAAGGATTAGAGTTTCGATATAGCCAGCGGTGTACGCATCGCAGCGACGCGCAATTTCATGAAGCTGTTGTAGCTTGATATCGGTGTCAGCGTTGCCCGTCGCGATTTCCTGCGCAATATCAACCTTTTGTTGCATCGCATCGACGGTGAGTTGTGCTTGTGCGGCTGTAATGGTGGTTTCGCTGGCCTCGTTATCGCCGTCAGCGCCGACGATATCCATGATGGTACGGGCAACTTTCATTTCAGGATTTGCCAGCGCTTCAAAGTTCACATCACCACGCATCAGCGCCAGCGTATAGAATTCACGACAGGCGTTATACCAGTTACGGCGGTGATAGCTTGTGTCACTGTGTACTGAGCGCATATCCAGACCATGCGACACATGAACTTCCATCTGACGCATAGCGATTTCGATTATTTCCGAATCGTGTCCCGCTTCAACGGCAGTAATAAAAGCCTCTTCATCGTCATCAAGCGGGGTGCAGTCAGGAATAAACGTCCAGGCGACTGGGGCTGACATATCGCGGGTATCATGCACATCGCTTGAATCCGCGCTGGAAATCGCAACAGAAGAAAGGGATTCTGCGATATCCATAGCAACTTCAGCGCTAACGTGTGCGCCGGTTCTGGTGTCGATAAGTTCGTCACCGTCTACCTTAAAGAATCCGTCCTGTTTGTAGAAACTCTGCCAGTGCTCATCTGTCAGGCCATAGCGCAATACAGTGTCGCGGGCCATTGCGTCATCATCTTTGGCATTGTCGCGGGAATGGATAACATCCTCTGCAACTTCTGACGGTGTACGCAGAAACGGGTTACGGGCTTTAGCCTGGGCAATTGCCGCGCTGCCAATGAATTCACCAGCCGCGACCAGCATATTCAGAATGGATTCCGGTTTAGTGCGTTCTGATTTGGTCGGCTTCCATTTGCGGCTACTGTTCAGAGAGCGGGCCTTACGGCGTTCGCGCTTACTGTCTGCCTGGTCAATATCGTCATCACCATCAGTAATATCGAGCGCCTGACGCAGACCATAGCGACGAAAATAGGTGAAGGACGCGCCGACGCGCTGGCACTCATCAAGGCGCTTATCTTCCTTGATAAAGGCCGGGAGCCGGAAAGATACTTCCGTGCTGGTTGGAATATGGATAAAGGTTGTCACCATTTCCAGCGGAAGCTCGTCACCTTTTTCAAACTCCTGTTTGAGCATCAGTCCATGCTGATAGATAGGCTCGCGTAGCATGTCCAGCAGTTGCGCCAGTGATGCAAAAGTAAAATCCAGCGTTTCGTTATAGTTGTCGCGTTCCGGGTTTTTCAGTTCGCGCACCAGATGCGCCAGCGCTTCCTGAGCGTTGGCATACTGTTTGCCGGGCGCTACATAGACTTCAGGCGCGGTCACTTCCGTTTTTTCGACTTCATTTGAGGTGTTTTTGTGAACGGGAATCATAGCAGCAGTCGCATAGCCAGCGGCTTTAAGTGCCATCATGGTATGTACTGCAAGTTCTGCGGCATCGGGGATGGTGAGTAATGTAGACATGATTTATGCTCTCTGGTTATGAGACTGAAAACCCACTTTTGAGATGGGCGGGGTGGAGCTCAAAACCGCAACCAGACGGCGGACTTATTCACAGACGGAGAGGCCTGCTATTCGTCGCACTCCACCCCATAATTCAGCACTCGCGTAGCAGTAGCTACCAGAGCATAAATTCTGGGTACAAAAAAATCACGCTGACGGGGTGATAGTCCGCTGGTTGTGGTGTTTTGAGCACCTTTATAGATCTTATTTCAACTACAAATTAGAATCAAGCCAGAATTGCGCAAAGCAAAGGATATTGGTTTGAAAACACCGACATATGCGGTCATCAAGATAAATTCAGCAGGTGAGGCCAAAGTCACAAAACAGCTAGAGGATGAAATTAGAGTTACAGCCGCAACGGCAAGCAGAGCGTGGAGAAAAGAACGAAAAAATGCCCGTTTAGCAGGTGTGCGATATTTCCGCCTTAGATGTCTTTCAGTTGATGGTGATATCTGGTGGGTAAACCCTGTACACGCAACTCTTGATGGGACGGCTTTCCACATCAACGAAGTTTTCAATTGTCGATGTTGCTTTCCTGAGTGGTTATTTTCTGAAAATGATGTTGCTAAAGCAAAGGTCGAGGTTGAAAGGCGAAAAGCAACTATTTAATTGCTAAGTATTTTATTGCTATACTTCCGCCCGGTGCTTGAGGCTGTCTGTCTCATGTCACCATGCGGCAGATAGAAGAAAGCCCCGAAGGTCAATTTTCATTAACCAACGAGGCCTCTAATCTTGCGTGACAACACGATTATAGCCTCCCAAAAGCGAAGGAGGCAACTTTGTTTTACAAAGGAGTTTTTTTGTTTATCGCGATATTTATCGCGGCGTTACTGGCGTATACCGCCCTTAACCGGACGCTTTGCGAAGCGTCCATAGGTCAGGGAGGTGTGCAGGTAGCGGCAAAGTTTGCCTACGAAGCTAAGGAGAGTCGCTAAATCAGGGCGGGGATTCGTCCCCGCCTTTCTGGTTGTCTGGCATGGCCTGAGCACCTTTAAACGCCGCTCCTTCGGGGGCGGCTTTTCTTTGGCGTTACCTCTCGCATCATCTTTTGAATCCTCAAGGTAAAAAACCATAATGGCACCTGCCACGGACAGGAAGCATTGCCTGTTACCTTTAAACCTTTGTTATTACCCTTGTGATTTCAGCCATTCCGCCCCCGGAGTGGCTTTTTTTTATTTGTACTACACGCCAGCGGTAACGCTGTTTTTGATCCTCTTCTTTCCTCGCTACGCTGCAAGCCTCACAAGGGGGGAATTGTGACAATAAAAATAAACAGGCGTGATGATGCATTTGCAAAGCTGGTGGCTGAAGCGCGGGAAGCGCCGGGGTTCAGCTATGCAAAGTCTCGCAACCGTGATTACAAGGGATTTAACGATGATTTTCAGGCTGAGAAGTTACTCAAAAATGACGACATACAGCAAGCCGTCAGCGTTTACAAAAAGCACATCATTGCGGCGGATATTGTCGGGCGTCAGGAGGCGCTAATTGACCTGTCAGCACGTTTCCGCGCGCCGGACGCAACAGCGGTAATGCTGGAATTGCAGGCGCTGGAGAAATTGCGACTAGAGCCGGAGATATTCCGTAGCCGCATGGCGGCAATTGATACCCGTGCTGTTAAAAACATCAAAAAAACAAAGCACGGATGGCAGGTTGAGGGGCTGGATAAGTCACATCTTGCGGCGCGGATCCTTACGCTTGCCGGGGTGGATATCAGCAAGCCGATAACCGACGAAGGTAAGCGCCTTGCGCGTGAAACTTTAACCGAAATTTACCGGGATATGGGCGGCGATGACGGCGATTGAGATAGCACCAGAGCATGATTTAGAGCGCCGTCGCTACTGGCTGTCAGAGAAAAAGAAAATGGCAGAGTGGCGGCGCGTCATGCGTTCGCTCACGACAAAACCGCACCGCGTTAAATGTCTGCGCGGCGGTCGTGGTTCCAGTAAGTCATGGAGGATTGCCGAAGCACTGATTCAGCTAACTGTGCGATATGACCTGCGCATTCTGTGCTTGCGTCGGGTGCAAAAATCTATCGACGCATCATCACATAAGCTACTCAGCGATACGATACGCCGTCTGGGGTATGAATCAGAATTCACAATAACTCAAAACAGTATCAAGTCTAAATCCGGTGCTGAATTCCGCTTTTTGGGCTTTCAGTCGAACCTCGACAGCATTAAATCCATTGAAGGCGTGGATATTTGCTGGGTGGAGGAAGCGCACGCGATTTCGGCTGAAGCGTGGGAAACGCTGGCCCCGACATTGCGCCGTAACGGTGCTGAACTTTGGATTACCTTCAACCCGGCTTTTGCATGGGATGAAACCTACGTCCGATACGTTCTCAATGCAGAGGATGACTGGTTTATTGAGGAGGTGAACTGGTATCACAACCCATATTTCAATTCGACGCTGGATAAAGAGCGGCTTTATACGCTGAAGTATTACCCGGACAAGTACGACAACATCTGGAACGGCGTTCCCGTCAGTGATTTACCCGGCGCTGTTGTTAACCGTGGCCATCTTGAAAAGTTAGTTGTTTCTCACGATTCGAAGCTGGCGAAAGCGTGTCGAACTGGCATTAAAACGGCTGTGCTCGATGTTGCTGATGATGGCGATGATGATTCGGTGTTGTCGTTCTTTGACGGGCGTTTTTTGTACCGTATGGAGCGATTACAGGCACGTGACACCGTTCAGCTTGCGCAACAGGCGTTAAAGATGGCGACGGAAGAAGGCTGTACCGTCCTGATTTACGACTCTGTCGGCGTTGGTTCTGGTGTTAAAGGCGAGTTAAATAAATACGAAGATTCAGAAATTGAGTTTCGTAAATTCGTCGCTCAGGGCGAAGTGTTGCGTAAAAAGTCCAGATATCGAGGCGGGAGGTCGAACGAAGATACCTTCCACAATCTGCGAGCACAGGCATGGTGGGCGTATCGGGATGCGGTCAATGACTCTGTGCGATGGATGGAGACGGGAATTATGCCACCTGATGGCCTTTTCGCTATATCTGACCAGATACCGCGTCGGTATCTCGATCGCATCCTTTCTGATTCTACTGGCGTCATGTGGGAAACCACGCCTGACGACAAAATCCTTATTGAAGCGAAGAAAAAAGTTAAAAAACGGCTGGGCGTGTCCACTGACTACGCTGACGCCATATTCCCACATCTGGTACGCATGAAATCAGGAATAATCGAATGACGAACAAAACCAGCTTGATTCCCACTGAGGGAATTTTAACGAAAGAGGGCTTGCTGCCGGCTAATTACAATGTTGATGGCTATGTCAGTATGATGACCAGCGCAGCGGCAAGCTCAAAAGGCGCGGCGGGCATGAGTTCGCCGACAGCCAACCGCATGAAGGCTCGCGCCGCAGAGGGGATGATTCCGCTGGTGGCTGCAATGACCGGGGAGCTATCCGGCATAGGCTGGCGCATTATCAGCGAACCGGTAGCTGCTGCCATGCTGAACGGATTCACAGTAGTTACTGAAAATCCTGATGATTCAAAGCGTATTCAGCAGATTTTTGACGAAATGGGAGCGTGGCAGGTAGTGGAAAATGCCGCTATTCTGAAGCGTCATCATGGATGGTCTGTGCTGGTTATGGGGGAAGAGTGGGTACGTTGCCACGGCTCGCACTGGATTACCCCGTCGAATGACTGGTTTGCAGACTATAATTCGCCTTTTTTTGGCCTGCCGGAAGGCTGGCGTATCCAGCTTAAAAGCCCCATCGGTGGCGAAGTGTTTATTGAGCAGGAGGATTCGATCCTCTTTGGCGATAAAAACTACCAGCCGATTTACGCGATGGTCGGTATCGAATTTGGCGAACCATTGTTGTGTAAGCCTTATGCAGCTTTACAGCGGCTGGGTCTTTCGCATGAGCTAATCATCAGCATACTTTCTCTTTCCGTTCAGGATATCTATAAAAAGAATGATTTAGCTGAAGACCTGAAAACGGCTAAAGGAGAGGCTACAGCGGCCCGCAGGCTTGCAGGGATAGCGGCAACCCGTCAGTTAAATGACATGGTAGCGATTGACGCAGAAGAGGAGATTAACCGTCTACAATCCACCATGACCGGAACCGCCGACCTTGTTGATATGGCTATTAAGCTGGTATGCGCTGAAACGGGTTTTCCCATAGCTATGCTGGCAGAGCGTAAAGGTGGTCTTTCCAATAGCGATACCAGCGCCGATGCACAATGGCAAAATCTTGTTTCTCATATCAACACCAATTACATCATTCCGGCCCTGAAAAAGCTGGCTTTTCGCTATACGGGGATCCGCGCTGACTTTGTGCCGAATAAATCTCAGGGACAAATAGACCGCGAGGTAGACCGGGACAAGAAACGAGCAGAAACAGCACAGCTTTACTATTCCATGCGAGCTATTACCAGCGAAGAGGCCCGCGCAACGGCGCAGGAAACCGGAGCGGTGGTTATGCTTGCGACCACTCCGCCTGCAACTGGCACCATTGATGACCAGAATAACGACGATTCGAACCAGAACAACGAGAATCTGAACCGGAATAGCACCAAAAAAGACAACGACGAGGCCAATAATGGCGAAGAGTGAACCACGTTACGACGCCGGGTATCCGCTGGCTATCGAACTGGTTTACGCTCAAAGGCTGGGCGATAACGCCCGGCTTGTTGGTAAATGGGTTCGCGATGCCTGTTTAAAGACATACAGGGCAATTGGTAAATCCGGCGCGGTACTCAATACCGATGCCGCCGATGGTAAAGATATTTCCGTTGATGACCTGCTGGGAGATTTTATCGCCGCCGCAACGGTCAAAAAAGCGCGCGTATATATAAAGAAGAAAGCCGGAAGGAATTATTCACGCATGACGCGTGAGCAGCAGGAAAGGCTTGTCCGGTCTGTTGCTCAGGAACTTTTTCCAGATGCATCAATTTTTCTTAAAGCCATTCCGTCACTGCTAAAAGATGGTGAATTTGGGGCCGTCCCAGCCTACGCATTCAGTGAAGTAAGGCGGCAGGCAGGAATCAGCCTGGCTAAAGACGTTGCCAGAGTGACCGGCTCAAAGCCAGATACCTACCTTCGTGTTATCAACCGCGCCGCTGATGAGGTTCAGGCCGCTATTGTAAATGGTCGGTTTGGCCTGACTGATGAGTATTACCAGAGCTATTACCAGCGTTTCCGCGTCGATGGCGTGAATCTTATTGACCTGAAAACAGGGCTATCAGCCACGCCAGATACTGCTGGGGCAATATCTAAACCGCTCGCCAGCTTAACGGATCCGATGAGAGCCGCGAGCACGGTTCCATCATTACCGGCTATGGAAGCGGCAAATACCCAACTTGCTAACTCGGCGGTAGACGATTTCCGGCTGATTGTTCGCGCTGCCGCCGATATTGATTTGGCACCGGGTATCAAACTGCCAACCGAAAATATGGCTGACCTGATATCCATTGATATCTATGACGGCGATAAAAAGCTGCTGGAGCAAACAGCAGACTGGCTTACGGAAAGCATGGGGCGCATGGAGAACGTCACCGATGAGGCGCTACAGCGCGGACTTAAGGTCGTTCAGCAGGGGTTACGTGAGGGGCGGGGCGTTGACTATATCGCCGATAAACTGGCAACCGAAATGGAAATTCCCTATCGGAGAGCCCGCAATGTCGCCCGCAATGAGATAGGTAATCAGGCCTGGAATCTGGAGGAAGCCAACGCCCGTATTGCCGGGATGAAAATATACCGCTGGCGGGGGATGTTAGACGAACGCGAGCGAAAATTGCATGTTGAGCGCGAAGGTAAGGCATACGAGCCGACCAGACCGCCACAGGACGGGAATCCGGGGCAACCGCATTTATGCCGCTGCTTCCCTGAATGGTTGTTCTCTGCGTCGGACGTTGAAGAAGCGGAGAAAGAAATTGCTGCAAGAAACACAGGTCAACGTTGACGCCATCAAGCAATGGGAGATAACCCCGGAAGGTTATCTCCAGATTGATATCCCTATCGCCCGTCCGGGCGTACTGGTTTATGACCGCAAGCGCGGTGATGCATTCACGGCTAAAGAGTACCGCTCAGCCGATGAATTGTTTAACCAGGACTCAATGAATACCTTAATCGGCAAGCCTGTGACGGTGTCACATCCTCGCAATGGTCTGGTGACGTCAAAAAACTACCGGGCCGTTTCTGCGGGTGTTGTTACAGCTGTTATGCGTCAGGGTGATGAACTTATTGCCCGCGCACTGGTTCAGGATGAGAAGTCCATCCGACTGATTCAGCAGGATAAAAGTTTACGGGGTGCTTCGGCGGGGTATCAGTGCGACGAAAAGCCAAAAGAAACAGGACTATCCCCGGACGGGCAAACGTTCGACACGGTGCAAAAGGGTATCAATTACAACCATTTGAGCATTGTGCGTAACCCACGGGTAAAAACTGCAACATTCAATCTGGACGGTGAACCGATGGAATTAGAAGAGGCGTTAGCCGAAATTGAAAGCCTTAAAGCGAAAAATCAGACGCTTACGGCTGATTTAAGCAAAACACAGGGCGACCTGCTGAAAGCAAATACCCGCCTTGTGAATATGGACTCAGCCAGCAATGAAGCCTACGAGCGCGGTGTTGCTGATGGTCGTCAGGAAAATGACCTGAAAGCAGCAGCTAAACGCCTGAACATCAACACCGACAGTCTGGGCGATATCAATCTGGTAAAACAGGCCATCATTCGTAAGGCAAACCCTGAAGTAAACATGGATAGCTGGACGGATGAGCAGGTGGATGTTGCGCTGTCTATGGCGCTGGTTGCCTGCGGTAAGAAGTTCGAACAAACCCCGCGTAATCCCCGCGCAGCAGTTAACACCGATGAGCAGGGTGCTCAGAAGTCAGCCCATCAGGATTATCTGGCTCGCACCTTTGGCAAAAAAGAGGCAGGCAAATAATGCAGACCACGATTAAAGACGATTTTGACGCGGGCTTGCCGGGTGATTTGGCGGTGCTGCCGTCTTTCCGTTCCTCCGCTCGCGTAACCTCCCGTCGCGCTGGTGGTGAAGTTGCGCCGGGCGATGCGGTGAAACTGACCTCCGGTAATGATTCAACCTGCGTTGCCTTACCTGATGGTGGCGATGTTACCGATGCCATCGGAATTGCTGTGACCGCGCATTCCAATATGCCAGCCACGCCGGGATTTGGTAGCAACATACGCATTGGCGTGGTCACTATCAATTGCCCGATTGGTATTGTCGAAAATGGCCCGATCCGCGTGGCGGTCAAAACGGGTGAATCTCCGAAAGTAGGTGATTTAGCTGTGCCAAAAGGCCGCAACGCCACTACCGGATATATGGAGTGGGGTGTTGCGGCATCCGGCGATAAAAGCCGCTTCCGCTTTGAAACGCCACCTCAGCGCGGTGGTACGGCAATTGTGATGGTCATTGATGGCGAACTACTCAGCGCCGGATATCCCCGCGAAGTCGCTGTAACTGGCGTTGCACTGTCGCCTAAAACCGCCTCTAAAGCCGCTGGCGCGACTCAGCAGTTTACGCCGACAGTTTCTCCGGCAGGTGCGACCAATAAAGACGTTACCTATGCATCCAGCAATGCGAACGTAGTAACAGTGGACGCATCCGGCCTTGCCACGGTGAAAAGCGGGGCAACAACCGGACAGACGGCAACCATTACGGTACGTACTGAAGACGGTGGTTTCACTGACACCGCTGTAATCACCGTTAGCTAACAGGGAAACCCCAAAAGATGAATGAGAAATATTTAGCCGCGCTTATGGCGCAGCTTTTTACCGAAGCTCAGGTAGCTGGCGCGGTGCCGGGTATCAACGTTGACGAGCAAGGGCTAATTTTTGCCCGTGACCTTATTTCCATGTCAAACGATGTTTACATGGAAGAAATGCCCGCGCCTGTCGCGTTGACTATGTTCCAGCAGGAGCCGGGAATCAACGAGGGCGCTAAGTGGGCGGGTTATCGCATGTATTCCGCGCAGGGCATGGCTAAAATCATGGCAGCATTCGGTACAGATATGCCAATGATGAGCGCCAAAGGCCGGGAATACTTCGCGCTGATGTACGATATCGGGCTGGGCTACGGCTACACCTACAGTGATGTTATGGCGGCGGCAATGTCCGGTACTCCGCTTGATAACATTCTGGCGCTCAATACCCGCGAAGCGCATGAGCGCACCGTTTCTAATCTGCTATGGCGCGGCAACAAGGAATATCAGATTATCGGCTTTATCGAACATCCGAATATTCCGCTGGTGGCGCTACAAGGTGCCTGGGCGACTTCTGACGGCGATAAGATTTGCGACGATTGCTCGGCGCTCATCGCTGCGGTAAACACCACGAAAATCTACGAGGTGAATGAATTTCACATGCCGTCTAAGGCGTGGGCGCGAATTCAGGGCTTGCGCCTGAGTGGTACGCTCGGCACGGTACTGTCATTCCTGCGTAGCTCTTACCCGGAAGTAACTTTCCGCAAAAATTCCGATCTGGATGATGACGGTATCTGTATTGCGCTGGCAAACAATCGTCGCCACTTCGCCCAGGCTACTCCTGTGCTGTTCCGTCAGTTGCCGGTTCAGCGTAGCGGGTTAGACCTGTCTATTCCGTGCCTGTCGCGCTCTGCTGGCGTTATCGTCCGTGCGCCGCTGGCTGCTGCCAAATCCTCAAAGGTGATTTAACTCATGGCTGAGAAAGATAAAGTTTTTCTGACTAACACCACTCAGGCACCGATTCACATCGGTGCAAAAAACAGTGAAGGCACCGTTATTACTATCTCAATCGCTCCGCTGGCAGCGGTCGAGGTGGACGGCGCAACACTGACCATCGGCGGCGTTAAGCAGTTTCTGGACGAAGGTCGATTAAAAGAAGTTTCAGCCGCTGAAGCCAAAAAGCTCAATAAAGAGCATGACGGCGTAGTCGATTCTGACGACGAGTAAGGAGGGAGCATGGAATACGGAAAAATGAGAATTCGTGACTTCTTGGCTGATAACTGGTCACTTTTTGAGGCGTTTTGCGCTGAAAATGGTGACGACCCTGAAGCAATCGAAAAAGTAGTAACCGACGAGTAAGGGCATAGCATGACGGTAAACGACTGGCTCGCCATTCTGCTACCGGGGGTAACACTTGATGAGGGCGCTATTAGCGCCCTTTCTTCTCAATGTGAGCGGCTTTACGACCTGCGGGCCGCTGCGGAGTACGGTTACGACATTGAGCGCCTGAAAGCGCTGTATGTTGCTGCCAATCTCGCCCCAATAGCAGTAGAAGGCATAAGCGCAAGTGTTCGCGGTGTTGCAAGTCGCCGGGAAGGGAAAGTAGCAGTGACATTCACAGAAGCCGCGCAAAAGTCTGGCTGGCAGGGTACGCAGTGGGGGCAGGAATTTTTAGAAGCAATGGGGGATTTGACAGGCGGTTGCATCCTTATCGGTCACGCATCTTAACGGGATTTTATTCTGAAAAGTGCGATTGGCCAGCCATGGCGCCCACAGTGAAATAAATGGAGATGTGCGATTTTGCAGATAAATATTCTGATATTTGAAAATGTTTAACGGAGTTTGATCCATGCGTGGAGGTGCAAAGTTTGAAACAAAGGGCTTTGACCGCGTTATCCGTCAGCGCGTGAATGCGCTGGCGGGAGTCAAGCTTACCGTTGGTATTCACAGAGGGAAAATGAATCAGGGCGTCGATGTTGCGCTGTATGGAGCCTGGAATAACTTTGGCACAAAAAACGCTATGGGATGGGAGTTAATACCAGAGCGTCCGTTTATGCGATTTGCGGCAGACAGAATAGCTGACTGGATGCGCACAGACGCTTACAAAGAGGTTCTGCGTGATGTTGCACGAGGTCGTATTACTCCGCAACAGGCTATTGCCCGCATAGGTGCGCAGGCTGTTTTGATTACCAGAAAAACAATCGCTGATTCCGCGCTTTACCGTCCTAACTCAGATATCACCATCGCCCGCAAGGGTTCAACAAAGCCGCTTATTCATAGCGGTACGCTTATTCAGACGGTCAATTACAGGGCTTTTGCATGAGACGATTAATTAATTACTGGCGTCCATTACCGATTGAGATAGTTGGCGGTATGCCACGCGAGGGATATTCAGAGCAACAATCCGCTTTCCTCAGTATGCAGCCGGTTGATGGCGGCGGTTCATTTCGGGCGTATCTAACTGGGCGCAAACCACAAGATTACATGGAAGCCATTGGCGAAACGGATTTAGAGGTTACAGAAGAGGGCGAGCATAACGGAGCTATAGTCCTGTGTGCGGGTAAATATTACGAAGTGGTGCAGAGGCAGGAGTGGCAAAACGGCGTTATTAACCACTATGAATATTTGCTATTTGGTATGAAAGAACGGGACGCGCTCGCGCTGGTGGGATAATGACTAATTATACGGTCAAATTAATGACCGTTGACGGGGAATTATCATATTCTGATTATCGCGCAGAAAAGGCGACATTCACCGCTAACGGTAACAGCAAAGATATTTTATTCACGCCATATAATTTTCGGGATCCGTCCGTAGTCAGTTCTGTTGTGCTGGATAATGGCAGCGAAACCACTATCAATATTCCGGCTGATTTCCGGCTGGATGTTGGCGATGTTGTCAAATTCCCGACTGGCACACTCAAAGAGACCGATACGCAGGCCAGACCAACAATCCTGAGCGGTGCTCCCTACGTTGCAATGGTACGGGCAAGACAGGCAATGATTGAGTTGATGGGCGATAGCCCCATTTACGCACAACAGAAAATTCCCGAGTCAAAGGATCCGTTTACTGCCGTCCATCTTCTCACGTCATCGAGAGAGCCGCAGGCATTCGCAAAGTCATGGGATGGCGATTACCGCGTTTATCACTACAACTGTGAAGCAAAAATTATCGTTATCCGGTCATCAGATGACGCACAGGCATTTCTGGAAAACTTTTTGAATCAGGTCGATTCGACTGAAGGTGATTTCTGGCAGTTCGAAAATAACTGCTGTATTGACCGCTCGGGCGATTTCGAGAATAGCTCCCCTCTAATTGATAACCTCGTTTACCAGCAGATGGCACAGGTAACGCTGTCTTTGACATTTGTGTACCAGCATTACAAACGAGAGAGTTGGATTGAAAGCGCGACGGTCACACCGTGCGATAAAGTCACTCTCGCTATCAGGGGCTATTAAATGGCGAATTTAAGTCGGCTTTTTAGTGTAAAAATTGGGCGTCAAACTACCGCCGCTCAATATGGCGTGTTTGGCGTCGGGTTAATCCTCGCGCCGGGCGCGGCATTTTTCGGGAAAAAATTTACAGATTACGAATCCGCAACCGTCGCGGATTTTGCCGATCTCTACCGGGTCTATACCAGCGCTGATGATGCCATTTCAGACGGCGTATCCGGCGATAATCTACTGGCGGTTCAGGCGTATTTCTCTCAAAGTCCGTCACCGGATACGCTGGTTGTCGGCGATTTCTCAGCCGCTTACAGCAAAACGATGATTGCCCTGACGGGGGTTCCGGTTTCCGGCGCACCGACAACCACAAAGGCCACCATTGGCTATGTGAAAGGTACGGAATATCGCTACGCCAGTTATAACGGTACTACTTGGGCCGGGAGCACTGGCGCAGCGGCTGATATCGTTGCTGATGCAACGACTACAGGTCAATTTCTGGTTGATGGTCGCATTGTCTATCTGGAAGGTGCCGAAGTCGTCCATGCTGACTCTACAGCGTTGGCTGCTGGCGTTAGTGCTGCGATTGCAGCCATCAAAAACCAGTACAACAAGTTCTTTATGTGCATGACGCCGTCGCGGAATCTGTCGATTCAAAAAGCTATTGCTGATTGGGTCGAATCGCAGATTGATAAAATGGCGGTGTTTATCGACGACTACACGTCTTCCACCTGGGCGACTGACAACATTACGAAATACCTTTTCGATAAGAATATGGCGGGTTCGTTTGCCATTTCTACGAAACTGGAAAAGAACTTCCTCGACGCTGCTATCGCCGGGCGTTGTCTTGTCATGCAACCGGGCTCAGAAACGTGGGCGCTCAAGACACTTAACGCCGTTCAAAGTGATGGATTCACCGAAACCGATTACCAGAAAATTAAGGCGCTAAACGGCAATACCTTTGAAGACTATGGTTCCGGCATCACGGTAACTTACCCCGGCACGTGTGGCGACGGAGAAGCGATTGAAGTTGTGCGTTTCTGCTACTGGCAGGCTGACCGGATGCAAAAAGACCTTGCCACGCTGCATATCAACCGCAACAAAGTGGGGCACGACATGCCGGGCTATGAACTGGTCTGTAACCAGATGGAAAGCTCGCTGAAGGCGGGCCAGACTGCTGGCGGCATCATGGAGAACTTTACCGACGATAACGGCGATTACGTCCGTGGGTTTACCGTTGTGCGTCCGACAATGTCAGAAATCAGCGCCGTGCAGCGTATCAAAGGCGATATCACCATTAAATTCTCTTTCTACCTCCGCTACGCCATTAAGCATGTTGACGCTGTTGGCACAGCAATGACTTACGGGATTTAACTATGTATTTAGGCGTAATGTCCTCTAAAGACTGGCTGATTACCGTAGGCGTTGTGCCGGTAATTGGTCTGGCTAAAGACAGCAATATCACGCTCGAAATGACGGATGACCAGATTACCGTTTCTTCCGGCATTGGCGGCGACTGGTCTTTTATCGATAATCCGACTGAAGAAGGGTCTTTGACCTTCGTCACGCAGCGAAATTCCCCGGTTAACACAGCTCTTTTTCTGATGCAGAAAACGAAGTCTGTAGTACCCGTCACGCTAACCAATACGCGCAATCTGTCGGTACACCGCATGGGTTACGCGATGTTTGCCCGTCAGCCTACTGATGGCGCAAATAATGGCGCTGGTGCTCAAACACTGGAATGGAAACTCGTTACTGGCGAGGTGGATTCGGTCATTAATGGAGTGAATATTACCTGATGGACGACTCAATCAAACACGTTGAAATCAACGGGCGTAAATTCTGCGTTATTCGAATGAGCGCTTTTGATGCCATTCACTTTAATTTGCGCGTGGCGGAGATTCTCGCCAAACACGGTATCAGCCAGGTAGAAAGTATTCTTTCTATGTCGTCGAAGATTTTCGGTGTGCTTAACCGGGAAGACCACGACGAACTGTTGTTTACCTTACTGACAAAATCCCGCGCTCAACTGGTCGATAATGGCGAGTTTCTGGATAGCTGGGACGCAGTGAATACCAATTTCACCGCGACCAATATCGCCGATGTTTATCTGGTGGCGCTGGAGTGCCTGAAGCTCTCCATTCTTCCGGTTACAGCAGGGTTAAAAAAAAATATTGGTCTGGACACAGCGGGAACGATGCAGGGAGCCATGCGGAAACTGTTCAGCGCCTTGCTGAAAACCTTGACCGAACCGTCCGCACAGAACTCGTCATCTGGCGAGTGATAGAAAGCGGCCTGATTAGCTACAGCGATGTAGTGTCAGGCCGCGCCTCCTTTGATTCCATTATGAGAGCCTCCGCCGTTATCCAGTTTGATAACGCGGTTCAGCACGCGCTTAGTAAGGTGAAAAAATGACAGACCAGTCAGCCGATCTCGTAACTAAAATTGACGTTATTCCTGACCTTGACGGGCTCAATAGCTTTGATGCCGCGATTGATAAGGCTATCGCAAAGGTTAACCAGCTTGACGCCGCTATCAAACGCGTCAACAACCTGAAGCCTGCAAGCCCATACGCGCCTAGCAGCGCATCAACAGCGCCGACAGCCGCAGCGACAGCAGCAATCGCCACAGTAGCCGCTACAGGCACGAATTTGATTGCTCGTACACCTTTGGCGGAGACTGTGCGCCGCGAGTCTCAGAAGGTCGCACGTGCAGCCGTTCAGGGCATGGGTAACGGTATTGGCCTTCCTCTTCTGGGCGGTGGCGGTTCTGGTGGCGGAGGTCTGCTATTGCCGCCGCCGCGTGCTGGTGGTTTTAACCCGTTCGACGCGTCCAATTTTCCCAGCGAGCCGCTAAATACCAGGAAGAAACCAGTTGCTGATGCCGTACAGAGCGGGATACGTAACCCGTTTGGTGTTGATTCTATGCTGGCAGGGGCTGGGCTGACTGTTGGCATTATGGCAGCGGGTAATGCACTGGCTGACAGCCTTGATTCAATCCAACGGCAGCAGGCGCAGATTGCGAGGTTGACGCAGACAACCGGCGACGCAAAAGAGGCGTTCTTTGCACTTAATCAGGCCGCGAGTGATGTTCGAAGCGACAGCGGGGCGTTTATCTCAACCTATACCAATATGGCGACCGCCACGCAGAAACTTGGAAAGTCTCAGGAGGAAACAATCCGGGCGACTCAGGGGCTTGTTGGCGCATTACAGCTAGGTGGCGGCAGTGCTGAAGCGGTAAACGCAGCGCTTTACCAGATGGGCCAGGCATTTTCTTCTGACAGGTTCGGCGGGGATGAGTTTAGATCCTTCATGGAGGCCATCGGTACAATGGCCCCGGAAGTGGCAAAGGCTTTCGGCACGGATGTGAAAGGGCTACGGGCAATGTCAGAGGCCGGGAAGCTGACGGCGGAAACTATGATTAAAGCTTTTGAGAAAATGGCGGCGAGTAATGCCGACCTGCTTAAAAAACAGGGCTGGACGTGGGGCCAGACAATGACAGTCATGAAAAATGACTGGCAGGCATTTTTAGCGCAGGCAACCATCGGCGGAGAGTGGAGAAAATTCACTGATTGGGCCGCAAATACACTTATTCCTTTAGCCAGAGGCGCAGAAAAAGAGGTTGCCGCGTTCTGGTCAACGCTGGCAGATGAAAGCAAGTCAGCGATTCTGATAGGTATTCTTGGCGCTGTTGGGGCGGCATTTACCGCGTTGGCTATTCCAGTTATTGCAGCAGTATGGCCTTTCCTTGCGATTGGTGCTGCTGTATGGGTAGTTTATGAAGCATTTGTAGAATGGAAAGCATGGTTAGATGGCAAGGGAGGAACCATTTTTGATAGTGTTTTTGGCAGTTTTGACGAATTTGAACGGCGTTACCCAAATCTTATAGCAGCACTCAGAACGATTATTGATTTGGCTGGAAAAGCTGCTTCGGGTATAGACAACGCAACTAAGCAAAATGGCAGCAACGGGATTATATCCGATGCTATTGAAAATCCGTGGATGACGGCTTTTAAGGGGCTTTATAACCTTACGCCTCTGCCAAATACATTCAGGTCATTGGGTGGGTTAAGTGATATGTTTGACCTCAATCCCTTACCGGGCATAGAAAGCGCTCTTGGCATCCTTCCTTCAACGGCTACAGGCACACCAAACATTAGCAATAGTGGAAATAAAACAACTACCATTATTGTTAATAGTCCAAAAGAGGCCGCTGATACGGTAAATAATATTGATGAGCCGGGTACTCTATCTGGTGATATTGGTGGTAATATCGCGGAGTCAACAGGGGCAAGATAAGGATAAGATAATGCCAAAGAATGAGTTTAAGGATTTCGCGACCTTCGAAACTCTCATAACGCCAAAAATAATCACTGTTGTTTACTGGTTGGTTACAGTGCTTCTCATCCTCGGCAGCATTTTAAGCTGGTTGCGTCAAAGCGAAGGTATGAGTATCAGTTTTGCTGTATCTCTAGTGGCTACAAGGGTGATTTTTGAATTAATCATGGTTTCATTCAAAAACAACGAGTATCTACGCCGAATTTGTGAAGCGGCAGAAGCCAAAAAGAGCGATTAACCGCCAGCGGTAACAGCATGTAACCCACACAGCTAAGATGTGAAAATCCCCTCTACGAAGGGGATTTTTTTTGGGGTTTTTATGGCTGAAGGTATGGACGCGGCGATTAGTGCGCCAGGCGATAAACGGGCTGTCATGGTGTTCGAATCAGGTGTGACGGTGTCACTTAGGCTCAAAATACGTGAGGAAGTGTCGGCAAAAAGAACCATTGCACAAGGTAAGATTGAGACGGGCTATAAAATATCAGATGGTGAAGTTGACGATCCAAAGGTAGCCAGTTTTGAGGGAATCATCACCGGCACTAATTTACCTTTTGCGCCGCTGCATATGATTTCTGCCATGAATCAGGCTCAGGCCATTCAGGCAGCTTACGATACAAAGGAATTTGTATCGGTCTATACATCCTTCATGGCAATGCCTCAATGCCGCATCACATCACTTTCAATTGAAGCTGTTCCGAAGAAAAACAGCTATACCGTCAAGCTCACCGCTCAGAAAGTTGAGACGGTGACATTCCAGCGCTCACGCACAAAATCAGCGCAAGCAAAAACTTCCAATCCGGCAGGGAAGGGGAAAACGTCCGCAGGTAAAAAGAGCGCTACCACGGTAGACGCGAACAAAGAGCCGCAAAAAGTCTATGCGCTTGAAAAAATGCGTCGTGTGTTGGGAGGGGCGTAAATGGAACCTGCTTACTACGAGATTGGTGTTATCGCATCGATCCCAGACCAGGAATTCACATCATCACTGAACGGCGTGGTTTTGAATATGCGCCTGTTTTTCGCAACAACTACAGAGCTGTGGTGGCTTGAAATATCTAACGCAGACAGGACGGTTACACTGTCACAAATTTGCTTGCGTCCGGGAGTCTGGCACGGACTTAGCGGAAAATTGCCGGGCTATGCTGGCGCGGGAGCGATTGGCGTTGCTCGTCTTAGACCAAATGAAAAATTTGGAGACGTTAATGCTTTTGATGGAGGCTTTGGCCTTTTCTTTTACGACGAACTGGAGAGTGATTAAGTGGGGAGACTCTGGAAGCGATTTATTGAATCACTTTCGCCTAAAAAGCTGGGTGTTCTGCTGGCTTTGGTGGTGGGGTTCACGCTGGGTGCGATTAAGTTTTGGGACTGGTTTAAATACAGGGTGGGAATTATTACGGCGGCTCTTGCGGTGCTTTCTCTTAATGAATGGGCAGTAATTATCGGCATTTTATGCACAGTGGTGACATGCCTCGTTAACTGGTATTACGAGCGCAAAAAATACCTAATCGCTTTAAGTGGGGGGGCGCGTGGGGAATAAGAGCAAATTAAGTGCCGTTATGCTGGGTTTGATTGCTGCCGGGGCAAGCGCTCCGGTATTGATGGCGCAGTTTCAACACGAAAAAGAAGGAACCAGCCTGACGGCCTATCAGGACAAAAGCCGGGGTATATGGACTATTTGCGGCGGTGTGACTTACGTTGACGGCAAGCCGGTAATCAAAGGCATGAAATTAACGCGAGCACAGTGCGATAAAATAGACAAAGCTGAACAAGCTAAGGCGCTGGCATGGGTGGATAGAAATGTCAAAGTACAATTAACGGAGCCGCAAAAAGTTGGAATTGCTTCATTTTGTCCGTGGAATATTGGCCCCGGTAAATGTTTTCCATCTGGTTTTTATCGTGACCTGAACGCGGGAAACTTTAAAGGCGCTTGTGCGCAAATTAAGCGCTGGGTATGGGATGCCGGACGTGATTGTCGCATCCGGGAGAATAATTGCTATGGTCAGGTTATCCGCAGAGACCAGGAATCAGAGTTAACTTGCTGGGGCATGGACAAATGAAAACAAAATATGCCGTGTTAATTGGCCTGATTATAGCGTCGTCATTAGGTGGCGCTGGTTATGTCATCCATGAATCAGCTTTTGAGGCCGGGAAAAAGGATAACGATAAAGAATGGAAACTGAAGTGGTCGGAGCGCGACAAGGCCGATAAGGGCGCGCAGTTGAGACAGGAACAAGCGCAGCGTGAAGAAGAAATCAGGCGTAAGAAGAAAACAGAGGAAATTGTAAATGATGCAGAGCGGGAAAAACAAAAGGCACTGGCTGAAGCTGCTGACGCTGATAATGTTGCTGACCAGTTGCGCGGGCAACTCGCCAAAATCAGGCGTGAACTCGCAACCAGTGAAACCGGCCGGATTTCCGCAAATGCCGCCAGAAGGCAGACAGCCGCCGAAACCGCAAGTTTGCTTGCCGACCTGTACGAAGAATCAGACCGTCGCGCGGGAGAAATCGCTAAGTATGCTGATGCAGCAGCAAGCGCCGGGAGCGTCTGCGAACGCACATATGACGCGGTAACGCGATCTGTTGAGTGATCGAAACGGATCAATTAATGCCCGTATGTGATTGATAATTTGGATGGTTGAATGAAAAGGGCGGGGATGTGATGTAGATTGCTTGTTTGTAGTTGATTTTTAAACTGACTACGGATACGCTTTAAGACACGGAGAACAAGGGTTTTCTGAGATTAACGCGCATAACAAGCGGTTTACTCGTTTTGGTCTGCAATTTAACATAATATACATTATGCGCACCAATGGTAAGGATGGCAGAATCTGGCGGGAATCGTTGACACTGGCCGTCAACTGGCTACTATCGACAGTGATTCAAAATCATCCGTTTCTCCAAACGAATCAGAATCAAATGTCTATCAGCAGTAAGTGAACGGCCTGACCTCACCAATCAGGCCTGTTCATCCAGTTGCAGTTGGTAAATCTGTACCTGACACACGAGAATCAAACACCACTTCTTCAGTGCCATCACCATGATGCCGGATAATCTGGTAACCGGATTGTGGGTTCTGACTCTCAGCTTCATAAGCAGCCCGGAATTCTGGATCTTTGAGAAGCATCACTTTCAGCTCCTGATGCGTCATGAATTTTTCCATGATAAGCCCCGATAAATGCTGCCGCGCCGAATCAGCCATAACGCTGAAAATGGAAACTGTACGGCTTGGCCAACCCCGGACAGCAACAAAACAAGTTTTGTCACTGACCGGAGTTATCTTTCAAAACAGACAGTTAACGATTTTTTGTCTGGTGTTTATGCGTGAAATTTCGTGCGTACGAAATTCACCACCAATAAACAAACGGACGATGACTGACCGGAAAAGCAATGCCGTCAGCATCATGACCACGCATTACCTGGTTGAGAAGCCTTCTGACTTCACGGCGCTCAGGCCTGGTCATCATCATATTGCGATACCAGGACGGCGATTTATCAAACTGAGGCGTATAAGTCCATGTATAACGCGGCTTAACCGGCTCTTTCGGCGTATAGGGCGCGATAAAATCAACACCCTTTTTCGTCCATATTCGAATGTTCATGTTACCAAGATAACGGGTTACAAATTCCCGTTCATCAATATCAGGTGTTAACCTGAATGTAATCATTCGTTCATCATTAACAATATGCGGATTTAACGGTACGCAATACCCAGCGAACGCCAGCAACACCGGCATAAAGTGTTACCAGTGAAGCAGCAACGGCCATAATCGCAACCAGAACTGTACTGAAATCAATGCTGTTCGTCAGCGGCGATAAATCAACACCACCTGATGCCGCTCCTTCTGCGGCGAAAGTCGCGCCAGAAACAGCCATTAATGCAGGTACAGCCAGAAAACTAACGATTTTTTTAAACATAACTCTATCTCCATTACATGTTAAAGGTTCGCATTCAAGCAGTACGAACCATCTTTATTACCTGTCCCACACCTACAGAAAAAAGCCAGAGCAGCAGGACAGAGCCAAAACCTAATGTCCAGTAATTTCCCATTGCAAAATAATCAATTTGATGAAATGGTTCAGAACGTACCATTATTGCCTGACATTCTTTTGCATTGTTCGCATTACATAAATAACCTTCAATACGGTAACCATTTTCAGGAATATGATTATCAAACTGAATATCGAACCCTGATGTATCCATAATCAGCCTTTTATTTCAGTAATACCGCCATCTGATGAAATGTTATAAGTTACTCCTTCCCTACCCTCCATTGACCAGACGCGAACATATACGGGTATCTGGACTAACTTACCGATAAAATTATTTGCCTGATTCATTACACCGGCATTAACAAGAGCCTGAGATACACGAATAATAATCTGGTCTTGCTTAGTGCCGCCAAAACCATCAGGGATCTCTAAGCCAATACCAATTTCATTATAGTATCCCTGACCATTGACTTTATTGCGCTGGCGAGCACCAAGCATTTTACCTTTTACAAAAAGACCATAATTAGACATATCACTCTCCTTTAATGCCAGTTACTGGCATGTGAAATACGGTTATAATCGAAAATTAAACCTTTCTCATAAACCCATGATGGAATTTTGGCTGGTTTGGCTTCAAGAGTACGAACCAACGGAACAACGTTATTAGAATCCGGTGACTCACAATAAAAGTTAATATCTATTCCGAAAGAAAGTAATTCTTTACGGTGTCGGTAGAATGTAGGTTTCGGTAACATTTCTTTCATGTTCGCGCCCTGCTTCCACAACAAATATGTAGACTGTATTTTTCTTGGGAGATTAATTATTTTTTCATCAGTTAATATAGTATTTTGATTCATTTCTATTCTCCCTACATAGTCAGAGAATAATTTATTGGGCGCCTCAATATTCCAGCTATTACCAAGCGTAAGATTTAAATCAATTAATTCAGTTGTTCTTAACGTTAATTCAATACGTAATTTATCTTTTGACCAATCCAGTAAACCAGCTTTAACGAATTCGTCTGCCATCTGGTGCCCTTTTTTACCAGATGTGTGTTCATCATATTTTGAATAAAATTTCAAACTCCAACGACGGGAGTTTTTTCCTAAATAAACAGTGCCACCTTTACCACAGGCGCGACCGTGGCGAGTTTTCGCTTTAAATTCTGCGGCATATAACCATGCGCGGACATTTTCTAATGTTGACAATGAATACATGTAGTTGATATCGATGCGCGAGATCTTAAATTGCCCTGCCATTACCTGTCGATAGGATGGAAGATCGTGAGGAATATGCAGTAATGCCAATATTCTGGCGTAAGCTGTTAATACCAACCCTTGCAAATCGTCGGAACCGATAACAGAGTGACCTTGCAAAAACTTTGATGGATTGCCGTCAATATAGAGATGTGTTGCCCGACCTTCGCCATCAGATCCAACAGATCTTACTTTCATTGTGGATTCATACGAACCGCGAACGGTCAACCGTTTTACTGTTTCCCACTCCACTGCACCGTCAGCATCAACGCTGACGACACTACCAGCCGGTAACGGTCGGTGTGTGCAAGGTAGGATCCCGGTAAACCAGTCAATCATGTATCGCCTCAGAGAACAATTTTGTGACCAGAAAGCCTGTCAAGAGCTTATTAGTACCAATTCAGTCACATAAATGTACCACCCAAGATCTCACCTCTCAAGTGATTTTGTACTGGATAAGTGACATATTTGTTCTTTTGAAATGAGTCAAAAAAGTAGGAGATAGAATGAGCAACAACTTCAATAGCAATGGCTACCCGGAAGAAATGGCAGAAGACATAGACTTACAGCGGGCCGAAAGGATAAAAAAAGCGATCCTGGGCAAGTTCACATACGAAAGAATGGAAGAACTGTCTGGCATCAACATTGGCACACTGAAACGGATCGCAAACGCACAGAGGGATGCGAAAATCAGTGAGCTGGAAAAAATTGCTGAAATCACTCAGACAGACATATTTGAACTGATTTTTGGCTCCAGTAGCAGCGATATCTACGATTCCAGCAAGCGCTTCTTTGAGACGAGAAGTAAAGATGCGGCTCAGGCGGCTCACTTCATCATCTACAATCTTCGCACCCTTGATGATGAGGACATCCTTTGTTTGGGGAGGGTTTCGAGCGCCCTGCAAACAGCAACAACATCAAGAAAATGGGATGAGCTTTTCGGGAAGAAGAAAGGCTGAGTCTCAGGAATGAGACAAACGTGCAGTATTACGGGACTTTAAGCACCTCACTGTAAATAAGAGAAATCAAGATACTCCAGATAATCAATCATGGACTCAATATTTCCGGCCTCCAGTACTTCCGTCATAGCTTTATATTTTGTATTAGTCCAGATAGTAAGCTCACTCTTTTCATTAATATCTTTTACGGTGTAATCTTCTTTTTCAGGTACGGCGCAAATTGTCGAATACCCACCATTTGACTGATTAGTCGTTTTACAAGGTGTGTTGTGATACTGATATTGCTTGCCTGCTGTTAAATAAGCAACGCTGTAATACATGGGAAGCCCTGCTACATTTTCATACATGGGAATATCCGCGGGAAATGAAGATGCAGCCGGGTTGCTGTACAGTTGTGTAATCTCAGGTATTTCATAAAATGAGGATGGATAAGTAAACTTATAATCCTGTTCAGTAAAGGAAACATCCCCATTACTGTTTACTACTTTATTCGTTACAGTGCGTTCAAAATTCGTTAGTGTTTCGGTATAGGTACGTGAGTTATAGTCATTAAGATAATTTCTGGCGATTTCGGTTGGATTATCACCATAGTAATAAATCAATTCTTTCGAATCCTGATAATAATAAAGCGCATTCTCTGGTGTGGTATATCCTGTTTCAACACCTACGACTGGAGAACCCGCATCCACATTATTGCGACTAACATGAAGGATTACCGGGCTTAATTCCTGTGGTTCAAAATTAACGGTAATCGTCTTGTTTTCACCACTTTGACCACTGTACGTTACTTCATATAAATTATCGGAGATCTTTTTACCGTTAGTCATTACCATTACCGAGCCGTCAGATGAACTCAAAGAAGACGGAACAAAAGATGATACAGCAGCAGCAATACCCGCCCACGTCGCAACACCGCTCATTTTGTATGATGAGGCAGCAGGTAAGTATTCGGCAGCATTAGCCGCAGCGCGGCCAACAAAAACACGTGTTGCTGTAAGCTGTGATGCCGTATAAATCGCATCATTAGCAGCAAAGCGACGAACAAGCACCCGGCCAACGACTTTAGGAATAACAGCCCGCGCAGCCACTGCTGCAATTGCTGGTACAAATGAATATGAATATCGGGGAAAGGAAACCCAGAGAAAGGAAAAAATAAAGAAATAAACCGTCAGCCTCTTAGCCCAAGAATAACGACATAAGCTGAGACGATCCCCCATAAAAGGGAACCCAATTTCCATAATTCAATCTCCATAATAACCTCAAGTAAAACGGGCGATATTGAATCGCCCATGAATAATGAATTTATGCGGATTTAACGGTACGCAATACCCAGCGAACGCCAGCAACACCGGCATAAAGTGTTACCAGTGAAGCAGCAACGGCCATAATCGCAACCAGAACTGTACTGAAATCAATGCTGTTCGTCAGCGGCGATAAATCAACACCACCTGATGCCGCTCCTTCTGCGGCGAAAGTCGCGCCAGAAACAGCCATTAATGCAGGTACAGCCAGAAAACTAACGATTTTTTTAAACATAACTCTATCTCCATTACATGTTAAAGGTTCGCATTCAAGCAGTACGAACCATCTTTATTACCTGTCCCACACCTACAGAAAAAAGCCAGAGCAGCAGGACAGAGCCAAAACCTAATGTCCAGTAATTTCCCATTGCAAAATAATCAATTTGATGAAATGGTTCAGAACGTACCATTATTGCCTGACATTCTTTTGCATTGTTCGCATTACATAAATAACCTTCAATACGGTAACCATTTTCAGGAATATGATTATCAAACTGAATATCGAACCCTGATGTATCCATAATCAGCCTTTTATTTCAGTAATACCGCCATCTGATGAAATGTTATAAGTTACTCCTTCCCTACCCTCCATTGACCAGACGCGAACATATACGGGTATCTGGACTAACTTACCGATAAAATTATTTGCCTGATTCATTACACCGGCATTAACAAGAGCCTGAGATACACGAATAATAATCTGGTCTTGCTTAGTGCCGCCAAAACCATCAGGGATCTCTAAGCCAATACCAATTTCATTATAGTATCCCTGACCATTGACTTTATTGCGCTGGCGAGCACCAAGCATTTTACCTTTTACAAAAAGACCATAATTAGACATATCACTCTCCTTTAATGCCAGTTACTGGCATGTGAAATACGGTTATAATCGAAAATTAAACCTTTCTCATAAACCCATGATGGAATTTTGGCTGGTTTGGCTTCAAGAGTACGAACCAACGGAACAACGTTATTAGAATCCGGTGACTCACAATAAAAGTTAATATCTATTCCGAAAGAAAGTAATTCTTTACGGTGTCGGTAGAATGTAGGTTTCGGTAACATTTCTTTCATGTTCGCGCCCTGCTTCCACAACAAATATGTAGACTGTATTTTTCTTGGGAGATTAATTATTTTTTCATCAGTTAATATAGTATTTTGATTCATTTCTATTCTCCCTACATAGTCAGAGAATAATTTATTGGGCGCCTCAATATTCCAGCTATTACCAAGCGTAAGATTTAAATCAATTAATTCAGTTGTTCTTAACGTTAATTCAATACGTAATTTATCTTTTGACCAATCCAGTAAACCAGCTTTAACGAATTCGTCTGCCATCTGGTGCCCTTTTTTACCAGATGTGTGTTCATCATATTTTGAATAAAATTTCAAACTCCAACGACGGGAGTTTTTTCCTAAATAAACAGTGCCACCTTTACCACAGGCGCGACCGTGGCGAGTTTTCGCTTTAAATTCTGCGGCATATAACCATGCGCGGACATTTTCTAATGTTGACAATGAATACATGTAGTTGATATCGATGCGCGAGATCTTAAATTGCCCTGCCATTACCTGTCGATAGGATGGAAGATCGTGAGGAATATGCAGTAATGCCAATATTCTGGCGTAAGCTGTTAATACCAACCCTTGCAAATCGTCGGAACCGATAACAGAGTGACCTTGCAAAAACTTTGATGGATTGCCGTCAATATAGAGATGTGTTGCCCGACCTTCGCCATCAGATCCAACAGATCTTACTTTCATTGTGGATTCATACGAACCGCGAACGGTCAACCGTTTTACTGTTTCCCACTCCACTGCACCGTCAGCATCAACGCTGACGACACTACCAGCCGGTAACGGTCGGTGTGTGCAAGGTAGGATCCCGGTAAACCAGTCAATCATGTATCGCCTCAGAGAACAATTTTGTGACCAGAAAGCCTGTCAAGAGCTTATTAGTACCAATTCAGTCACATAAATGTACCACCCAAGATCTCACCTCTCAAGTGATTTTGTACTGGATAAGTGACATATTTGTTCTTTTGAAATGAGTCAAAAAAGTAGGAGATAGAATGAGCAACAACTTCAATAGCAATGGCTACCCGGAAGAAATGGCAGAAGACATAGACTTACAGCGGGCCGAAAGGATAAAAAAAGCGATCCTGGGCAAGTTCACATACGAAAGAATGGAAGAACTGTCTGGCATCAACATTGGCACACTGAAACGGATCGCAAACGCACAGAGGGATGCGAAAATCAGTGAGCTGGAAAAAATTGCTGAAATCACTCAGACAGACATATTTGAACTGATTTTTGGCTCCAGTAGCAGCGATATCTACGATTCCAGCAAGCGCTTCTTTGAGACGAGAAGTAAAGATGCGGCTCAGGCGGCTCACTTCATCATCTACAATCTTCGCACCCTTGATGATGAGGACATCCTTTGTTTGGGGAGGGTTTCGAGCGCCCTGCAAACAGCAACAACATCAAGAAAATGGGATGAGCTTTTCGGGAAGAAGAAAGGCTGAGTCTCAGGAATGAGACAAACGTGCAGTATTACCAACACTGCACGT
>NZ_CABGGS010000034.1:283770-534879 GCF_902158555.1 Klebsiella spallanzanii
GCACCCTTGATGATGAGGACATCCTTTGTTTGGGGAGGGTTTCGAGCGCCCTGCAAACAGCAACAACATCAAGAAAATGGGATGAGCTTTTCGGGAAGAAGAAAGGCTGAGTCTCAGGAATGAGACAAACGTGCAGTATTACCAACACTGCACGTCCTTTATTGTGCGAATTTTAAACAGTAAAAAAGGATCAAAAGGATGAGTAGAAATAACGAAACAAGCGGCGTTGAACTGGTTGTCTTCGGCGTATTTGCTTTCTGTCTGGCAGTTGTTGCCTGGCTAATGAAAACTTTTGATGTTGAATGGCAAACAGCACTGGAAACTGCGCCTGGCCTGATAGTCTGGTTGCTTGTTGTCGGTGCGGGGATCTTTTTCGGGATCAAAATGGAAAAAGGTCTTGTTCGCTGGGGTGCCCCACTGGCGATCGCCCTTCTGATTCCGGTATTCAAACCAATTCTTAAGGAAGCCGCCGGAGTTCGTGAAATGGGCGGGCTAGTTTTCGATGATATGGTTTCGTGGTACGGAACTGGCTGGGGAATGTCGCTGATGTTCTTCGGGATTCTTATCATCGGATACGGCTTGCTTTATTGGTGGCACCGCAAGAATTCATATTACTGGTAACCTAAATAATGAGTACCATTATGTAGTTAATTTAAATAAAAAAGGATATTACAGATGTCTAAATTAGTAGAAGAGTTGAAAACAGCACTTGCTTTTGATCACAATAAGATCATCACAGGAGAGCTAACAGAAGAGCAAGCTCTAAAAATTGCTAATGACCTGCATCAATTAGGAAGAAAGCCAACAGATCAAGAAGTTTATGATGTAATTAAAAAATACTATAATGGAGAATTATTAAGTTCCGCTAATGAAAGTCGAGATCAAGCAAGAACTAACACTTTGCAGAAAACAATTTTAAAAATGATTCAAAGTCAGAAGAAATAATAACAAGGGAATGATATAAAGTGAAGCTGGAAGATTTAGTTCAGAATCAAAATGAAACAATTGATTTACTCTATAATGAATATGATTCTATTATGGAAGATATTAAATCTTCCGGCCTTGATAATGAAAAAATTAATAAGCTGCATGATGCTGGGTTAAAGCTATTCAATTTCATGGATGGATGCTATGCGGCATTAGATGCTGCGGAAGAAAGTTTAACCAATGAAAAAACAACACAACTAGCTGATTTGGCTGGACTTTTTTGTGATGCGCTTGAAGAGACGATCCCGAACCATTATTCAATAATGTGTGCGTATTATGGTGATAATTATAAGCCAAGTAAACATGCCTTTGCAGGGCTGCAACAACTAATAGTTCAAGTAAAGAATAAAAAAGAAATTAAGGAATTAAAAGAAAAATGTATAGACAATGGCCTACCTGTGAAAGGGTTTGATAAAAAAAGAAGATTCAGAATGACAAAAACACATGAGCGTATCTATTCTGCCATACTTGGAATTTTAAGTATTGCTGTTATGGTAACACTTCTATTTTTCCTAGAGATCGATGACTCATCAAAGAGCAAATACATTATATTAAGTGTTGTGGTTTCTCTTTTAGGTGGAATTGGTGCTCGATTACTATCAGGCGCTTTAAACTTTAAAATAAAAGATACTACAGCAACTGCTGGTTATGCTGCATTTGTTATTATATTTCTGATATTGCAGGGAGTCAGGGTTTTTTAACTAATGATTCGCATAATGCACTCTATGTATAAAGACGAACCTTCACCATTCCGGTAAACAACAACCCCATTTTACCGGAATGGCTCAGAACCCTTTTGTAACATAGCGTCATACATTATGCGCACTAACTTCAAGCCACGAGGATTGTAGCCAGATTGGTGCAGTCGTTAGTTCGCATAACAGTTGGATTGTCTTGCGCCCTCTGGTTCAGAATCGCGGCAAAACCGCTATGTGGAAGTCTCCAGCTAAGCTCTCACTGCGTTCGAGGGATTCTTTGGTTTTGTTTCGTCCGTGTCTGGTCCACCATCGAGCAGCGTCTGACATTAGCTGGAGTGCCGGATCGCGGAACCAGTCGAGCATAAACAGCGTTCGCTCTCATCCGGAACGGGGATCCGTATCTACAACGGTTCGTCACAACCGCTCAATCTTCTATAATGGAACAACCACAGTCGTACCAGGGAAAAAAATGCTCTGTGCGCTTAATGCTGCAGCGTGATGGGACAGTGGATAATCCACAAGTTGAGAGTGGCGATCCGGTATTATGTGCAGAAATTATGTCAGCGCTAAAAGAAGCAAAAATTCCCCCTGCGCCTGATGAACAAACCTATCTGGTATTCAAGAATGCCACGCTGGATTTCACCCTGTAAAGCTTATTCAGGGCATAAGTTGCCAGCGTCCACTCGGCAGAAATGCGGGTAAATAGGTAAAACAGATTTGGGGCCATCAGGCCCCTGCATCATTTTTAGAACTCGACGCGGCCGCCGAAATTATAACGCCGCCCTTCCAGCATCGACGTTTGCCGATATGACGTGGTGTAAATCGGGTTCACATTAAACAGATTGTAGATACCGCTCATCAGCGTAACGTGCTTATTCAGGTGATAACGCGCACCTAAATCAACCAGCGCATAGGCCTCTGTTGAACTGGATTTGCCGATATCCGGTGAATTGCTGCGCCAGCTTGCCTTGGTCCACAGTTCCAGATCGTTCGTCGTATTCCAGGTCAGTGAAACGTTGGCCATGCTGCTGGGGAAATCGCTCAGCGCGTAACCCTTATAGTCACCGCTTTTCTGCTCACTGTGCGTATAGGTGTAGTTCACGTTGGCTTTCAGCGCGGCGGTGGCCTGCCAGTCGCCGTTCAGCTCCAGACCATAAATCTCCGCATCACCCACGTTAATGTATTGCGACACGGTGTCAGCGGTATAGCCATTGTATTGACACTGCTGGGTAGCAGAGGAAGTACAGATGGTGTGATCGCTGATTTTGTCCTTGAATTTGGTATGGAAGATGGTGGCATCCAGCGCCAGCGCATCTTTCTGCCAGTACACGCCCAGTTCGGTGTTGATGCTCTGCTCCGGCTTCAGGTCATCATTACCAATACCAATTTCAGAATAGGGATAAGCACCATAGACGCTGGTAAAACCGGCATTATTCTGACGCAGGTCCGGCTTCTTATAACCCGCGGAAACGCCCCCTTTCAGTGCCCAGGCCTCATCGATGGTCCAGTTACCGTACAGCTTCGGCGTCACGTGGTAGCCAAAGTAGCTGTCATGATCCAGACGCGCCGAGGTCGTCAGCGTGAAGTCCGGCACCATCATCCACGCATCTTCCGCAAATACCGCCCAACCATGGCGGGTGATCTTGCTGACCGGGGTCACGCCAGGTGCCTGTTTATCTTCTATGCCGAAGGTGTCATTCAGTTCATTGCGCGTAAAGTTCATGCCCAGCGTTAACTTGTGATCGGCCAGCGTAAAGGTGTTCGCACTATTGGCTTCGAAGTTATTCTGCTTAATAAACTGCGAATCCATGCCGGGCACGCGATACTCCGTGCGGGCTTTCTCGTAGCTGATAAAGTTCTTCACTTCTACGAGGTCATCGCCGTACCAGGCGTGCTGTGAAAGCGAGGCCGCATCGCGGTCAAAGCCCCAGTACCACTGCTTATCGTTGTGGGTTTTCTCCTGATTGCCTTTGGAGGCGTTCAGATCCCAAAGCTGAGTATCGGTGGGCGACATCGAAATCGTTGCATCCAGATTCCCTGCCTGATGTTTAACAAAACGTTCTTTGGTCGGGCTATCATCATCGCGGCGGTCAAGGTAATCCGCCCCCACGCTCACCCCGAGCTTGCCCGGGATCACAGGCCCCATAAAGAAAGCGTTGGTCTGGTTGGTATTACCGTATTCGCTTTTCTCCTGCAGGAAGTAATTATCCTCCAGCACTCCCGTCCATTTATCGAGGTTGTAAGCCTTTTTGGTGATGACGTTAACCACGCCGCCGATGGAGTCCGAACCATACAGCGAGGACATCGGCCCGCGAATCACCTCAACCCGTTCGATGGCGGCCAGAGGCGGCATAAAGGCCGCCTCAGTCCCGATATGGTGTCCGTAAGGCCGGGATTCGCGGGTAGACTGCTTGATGCCGTTGACCATGAATGAGGTATACGACGAATCCATACCGCGCATCTGCACATCGCCGGTTGCCAGGCTGCCGTGACCGTTGCCCACCAGCACACCCGGCATTTCGCGGATGGCTTCCGTCACGTTCTGATTCGAACGGGTATTCAGCGCTTTCTCATCGAGCACCGAGATCGTCGCGGGTCCCTCGCGTCTCTCCTGACTGAAACCGGTAGCCGTTACCACCATCTGCTCTTCGTTGACGGGCGTGCTGTCTGCTGCGTAAACGGCCGCTGGCAGGTTGGCGAAGGCGAGCGCAATCGCCACGTCCATGCGTGTCTTAATCGTCACAAAAAAGTCCTTAGAATTTGGTTAGATCAATCTTGAGAACGTAGTCAGACTGGTCGCTTTTCTCGTCCTGTTTAACGCTGGCATAAAGCGTTCTGCCATCCGCAGAAAGCACCAGGCTGTTGGGCATGGCCGCCGTTTTGATAGTGTGTTTGACATCGTTGGTTTTCGCGTCAATCACGCTAATCGAGCGATCGTTGCGATGGGTAACGTAGATCTCATTGCGCGCGGCGTTATACAGCACCGCAATCGAGTTAGGCGTGGCAATACGCTGAACCAGCTTGCCGGAGTCCAGTTGCACCACCAGCACATCGCGGGTATTGGTATCAGCGATGTACCCGACTCCCGCAGCGCTATTCAGGGCGATATTGAGGAAATAATGCTCAGTTTCAGCCGGATCAACCTTCACACGGGAAAGCAGTTTTGATGTTTTGCCATCAAGGGTAACCAGCTCCCCATTACCGGTGACCACATAAACCTTCTCACCCGTAGCATCCACAGCAAAACCCACCGGCTCGATTTTGCCGATTGTTTCCAGCAACTGTTGTTTACGCGTATCGACGACCCAAAGCAGGCCTTTGTCTTTACGTCCAATCCCGGAAACGTACAGGCGTTGATTCTGCTTATCGAGCACGATTTCACGCACGTGGGCCTTTTTATCAGGATCCGAATCATCGCTGAGCTGAATAGTTTTAATCACTTTGTTGGTCAGCGTATCCAGAAGCGTGACTGAACCGTCCAGGGCGTTACCCAAATACAGGATATGGTTTTCTTCATCCAGAGAGAGCGCAAAGGTACGGCGCTCGGTGGCTATCTTCTCATTAATCTGCAGAGAGTCGGCGGCCAGGCGAAACACCACGCCGGCCGTTTTATCTTTCTCAAAGGAGGGTGCCGAGGCGGCAAAGATCGTCTTCTGACCGTTATCATAGGCCAGCTCATAAACCCCATGACCCAATGACTGTGAGCGGAAATCCTTCTCGCTGAAATCCTTTGCCGACGCGCAAAAAGCATGAAGAGATAATGAAATGGCCAGCGCGCAGAGCGTGGTTTTCTTTACAGATGCTGTAGACATGTAATTTTTCTTTACAGTAGTTTACGGAATGCAAACAATAATGAAAATGAATATCATTTGCAATTGAAGGGTCCTCCATATTCCCTACCAAATTTTGTGTTGTAATCGAAGCGGCAGCGGTTTACACGTGCGCTGAAATGGCTACAGGTCACGCAGAGGATTAACTACATAACCTGCTGTAATATCCGGACTAATTCCGCCAGACTCCCCGCTTGCATCTTCTCCATCACTCTTGCGCGATGCACCTCTACCGTGCGTACAGCAATGTTCATCATCTCCGCAATCTCCCGATTCATCAGCCCTTTCACCACCAGCAGGGCCAGTTCACGCTCTTTGGGCGTCAGCTGCTGATAGCAGGCCAGGATTTGATGCCGCAAAAAAGCTTCGCCGGAGACCATCAAAGCGCGTTCCAGCGCCGTTTGCAGTGGCTTAACCGAAACCGGCTTTTGCAGAAAATCCACCGCGCCGTGTTTCATCTGCTCTACCGCCATCGGTACGTCGCCGTGCCCGGTGAGAAACACCACCGCCAGCGTACTGCCGCGTTGGCGCAGCGCTTCATGAACGCCCTGACCATCCAGCACCGGCATACGCATATCCAGCAGCACCACCCCGGTCTGATAGAGACAGGCCTGCGACAGGAATATTTCCCCCGCCTCCCAGCACATGACCTCATAGCCCAGGCTTTCCAGCAAAAACGCGCATGCCCTGGTGACCTCTACGTCATCATCGAGCAGATGAATTAATGCCATTACCGTTCCTCTTGTCGGTTGAATGCCAGTACCACCGCAGCGCCGGGCTGTCCGTCAGGCGCGGTCTGGTTTATTATGCTTATCTCTCCTCGCCCATAGCGCACCAGCCGCTGACAGATAACCAGCCCCAATCCCATTCCCTCTTTTCGACTGGTCTTAAACGGCTGGAACGCCTGATCTAACTGGGATGCGTCAATACCGCCGCCGTTATCCTGCAAGGTAATACGCACCCCAGTGGCTTCACGTACAGCGCTGATCCACAGCATTTTCGCTCCCGCCTGCGCCGCGTTAAGGATCAGATTCGCCAGCACCTGCTCCAGCAGTACCGGCGGCAATACGAGCGTCACTGAACGATCGACATCGCTGTTCAGCAGCAGTTGGGGAAATTGCTGCGGCACACGCAGCCACTGCCAGACATGGTCAATCGCCTGGCGAACGCTAATCTGTTCCCACTCATCCGCCAGCATGGGCTCCCCTTGCGCCTGACTGACCCAGTGACGCAGATTACGTAATGTATCCGCCCCGCGCTGGGCCTGCTGATCAATATGCTCCAGCGCGGGCAGCAACGGATGCTGCCGATCCTGTTTCTGCAAACGGATCGTACACCCCTGCGCATAATGGCGGATGGCTGACAGCGGTTGATTCAGTTCGTGGGCGAAGCCCGAGGTCATCTCACCCAGGACGCTCATCTGCCTGGCCGTTTGCAGGGCCTGCTCTTGTTCGCGTAACTGCACTGCGTTGTGTACCAACTGCCTGCCACGCCGTCGCACCAGCAGCATCACCCAGATATAGTTTAGCGTCAGCAGCAACAGGGCCAGCGCGGTTCCGCCCATGATGAACCGGTGCTGAATCAGCCAGCTTTTGACATCCAGCCACAGCCGGCGCTGCTGTGGATGCTGCCGGACTTCGCGCAGCAGCGCTTCTACCTGGCTGGTCGAGGCCGACGCCCCCCAGTGAAAGGCGGCATCCTCTGGCGCATTAAACAATGCGCGGGTCACCCGATCGGCCAGCGCATCGCTGACTTCGGGCAGCGCGGCAAACGACCAGTCGGGATACAGCGGCGTACTGGTCAGGCAAGGAATGACCGCAGGACGGCGAATGACCGCCACAAAATCGGCTTTATTTACCAGCCCTTCGTCGGCCATTTTTTCCAGCAGGCAGACCGGCACAATCGCCGCCTGCACCACCTGTTCACGCAGCAGATAGATCAGCGCATCGGCGGGAAAGCCGGTAAAACGCAGATGGAGGTCACGCTCCGGCCTCAGTCCGGCGTCGCTCAGCGCCTTCACTCCCAGCAAATAACCGCCGAAAGCCTGGGGATCGATGGCTCCTACCGTCTTGCCGATAAGATCGGTCGCTGACGAAATACCGCTATTGCGACGTGTTAAAATCACGCTGCCTATCACGTTGCCCGATCCGGGCGATGAGCGTAAAGACGCCAGCCAGCGCAGCGGAGAGTGGCTATTCAACTGCACAAACTGCGCCGGATTGGTCACCACAAACTGCACGGAACCGTTATTCACCGCTTCCTGCATCTGCTGCAAATCCAGCGGCTGAATATGGAACTGCTGGTCCGGTAACTGTTGATTAAGTGCGGCTTCCAGCGGCTGCCAGTGGCTGCGGGTAAAAACCTCGCCCCGCATCGCCAGAACGCCGATATTCCATGAGTCCGCCCATGCCTGAGCATTCAGCAGTAATGCCGATGCCAGCAGCGCCAGACGTCGCCGTTTTTTTGCTCTCACCCGATTATCCCTTTTCATTATGTTGTTTTAGATCAACAACCCGCCGGGTATGTGGTTAACCACAATAGAGCTGCCCCCGCCGCGATTTTTACACTGTAAATCATCAACATTCTTTATTCATCACATGCAAATCAACGACGTGACAAATGTTTAGTTGTTGCCGCGCGAGGGAGAAAATATGGACAGCAGTAAACGACAGTTTCTGGCGCAGCTGGGCGTTCTCAGCGCCGGCGCGTCTCTGGTTCCGCTGGCGCAGGCAAAATTCCCTTTTTCGCCGGATCGCCGTGAAGGTTCCCCTCGCCACCGCTACGCGATGCTCGTCGATCTGCGCCGCTGTATCGGTTGCCAGGCCTGCACCGTCAGCTGTGCGATAGAAAATCAGACGCCGCAGGGGGAGTTTCGCACTCACGTCAATCAGTATCAGGTGCAGCTTGATGATGAAGTGACCAACGTTCTGCTCCCGCGACTGTGTAACCATTGTGACAATCCGCCCTGCGTCCCGGTCTGCCCGGTGCAGGCCACTTTTCAGCGTGAAGACGGCATTGTGGTGGTGGATAACACCCGCTGCGTGGGCTGTGCCTACTGCGTACAGGCTTGTCCCTACGATGCGCGTTTTATCAATCATGAGACGCAGACCGCCGATAAATGCACCTTCTGCGTCCACCGTCTGGAAGCCGGGCTGCTCCCCGCCTGCGTGGAGTCCTGCGTCGGCGGCGCGCGGATCATCGGCGACATCAATAACCGTCAGAGTCGCATCTCGCAGATGCTCGCTTTGCACCATGATGCCATCAAGGTACTGAAGCCGGAAAACGGTACCTTGCCCCACGTTTTCTATCTCGGGCTGGATGAGGCGTTTGTTACACCGCTTATGGGGCGTGCTCAAGCCGCGCTCTGGCAGGAGGTCTGAATGACACATTCACTGATTATTGAAGAGGTGTTGGCGCGTCCGCAGGAAGTGAGCTGGTTACCGTGGGCGGTGCAATACTTCTTTTTTATCGGCATTGCCGCCTGCGCCGCGCTCTTTGGCTGCGCGCTCCACTGGCGTAAAAATCCGAACCCGAAGCTGGAAAACCTGACGCTGCTAATTGCCCTGACCTGCGCCATTACCGCCCCGCTGGCGCTGACGGCGGATCTGCATCAGACCGCTCGCTTCTGGCATTTCTACGCCTATCCCACGCCCTGGTCCTGGATGCCCTGGGGCGCGCTGTTCCTGCCGCTGTTCACGTTGTTTTTAGGCTTGTGGTTTGTGGCGCAGTGGGTCAAACAGCTCTTCAATAAAAGTTACAGCGTCACCAAATGGATTGCTCTTGCCAGTGCCCTCACGGCGGTTGGCCTGCTGGTCTACACCGGACGTGAAGTCTCTGTGGTGCAGGCGCGCCCGGTCTGGTTCAGCTATGCCTTCCCACTGGCGATGTTCTTCAGCGCTCTGCAAACCTTTTTCGCCCTGCTGATTGTGGCAACACGCGATGATTTTCCCCTTCAGCGACGCCTGGCGCAGTGGCAGCTCTCGGCGCTGATTCTGCTGGCCGTGGTGGTGGCGATGTGGGCCAGCGGCGATACCCTTTCCGGCACCGCTATTCGGCAATGGCTGGCAATTTCGCCATCCGCCCGCCATTACGCACTCGGCTGGCTGGCCTTCTGGCTGATTTCACTGTGCTTTTGCACACTGGCGTTGCGCCGCCCGTTGGGGTTGCCGCTGCGCAGTATGCTGGTCCTCAGCGCCATGGCGCTGTGCTGGTTAATGCGCTGGACGCTGCTGATTCAGGTGCAAACCCTGCCAAAATTCAACGCCCAGTTTAATCCCTATACTCTGCCCGCCGGGACCGATGGCTGGCTGGCTATCCTCGGGACGTTTGGCCTGTGGATAGCGCTGCTTATTATCGTTCGTGAAACCGTGAACGGACTCACAAGGAGAATGCAACATGGCTAATTTAACCCGTCGTCAGTGGCTTAAAGTCGGCTTCGCCGTGGGCGGAATGGCCACCTTCGCCCTGAGCTATCGGGAGGTGGCAAAGCGCGCCATCGATGGTCTGCTCAACGGCACCTCCGGGAAAATTACCCGCGACCGTATCTTCGGCAATGCGTTGTTCCCGGAGGCCAATGCCAATACGGGCTGGCGGCAAAATTCACAACAGGTCATCTCGATGACCCAATGTTTCGGCTGCTGGACGCAGTGCGGCGTAAGAGTGAGAGTGGATAGCGAGAAAGGCAAAGCGCTGCGCATTGCGGGTAATCCGTATCATCCCCTTTCCCACGAGCATCACATCGACTCTGCGGTGCCCTTTTCAACCGCGATGGAACAGCTCGCTGGTGAAAAGGGGCTGGATGGCCGCTCTACCGCCTGCGCACGAGGAGCCACGCTTCTGGAGGGATTATACAGCCCGCTGCGCATCCTTGAGCCAATGAAGCGCGTCGGTAAACGCGGCGAAGGGAAATGGCAGCGCATCAGCTTTGAACAGTTGGTGAAAGAAGTGGTAGAAGGCGGCGATCTGTTTGGCGAGGGGCACGTTGACGGCCTGCGGGCGATTTATTCCCCGACGACGCTCATCGACCCGCAGCATCCGGGATTTGGTCCGAAATCCAACCAGCTGCTGGTCACCAATACCAGCGACGACGGGCGCGACACCTTTTTGCGCCGCTTCGCGCTGAACAGTTTCGGCAGCAAAAACTTCGGCGCCCACGGCTCGTACTGCGGGCTGGCCTATCGTGCAGGTTCCGGGGCGCTAATGGGCGATCTGGATAAAAACCCGCATGTGAAGCCCGACTGGGATAACGTCAAGTTTGCGCTATTTATGGGCACCTCACCCGCGCAATCCGGTAACCCGTTTAAGCGTCAGGCCAGACAGCTCGCCAGCGCCCGCCTGCGCGATGATTTTCAGTATGTCGTTGTCGCACCGGCATTGCCGCTTACCACGGTCATGGCTGACGATCGCGGACGCTGGCTGCCGGTGATCCCCGGGAGCGATTCGGCGCTGGCAATGGCGATGATTCGCTGGATTATCGAGAACCAGCGTTACAACGCCGACTATCTGGCGATACCCGGCGCGCAGGCAATGCAGCAGGCTGGGGAGAAAAGCTGGAGCAACGCCACCCATCTGGTGATTACCGATGAACTGCCGGAGCTTACCGGGCAGCATTTAACCCTTGCCCACCTGAAGGCGAACGCTGCCAGCGAATCGGTGGTGGTCAGTGATAGCGGTGAACTTGTCGCCGCCAGCGACTGCCCCCGCGCTGCACTCTTTGTTACCCGCCAGCTTACGCTCGTCAGTGGACAAACGGTCACGGTCAAAAGCAGCTTTCAGCTGCTGAAAGAGTCGGCTGAAAAGCTTACCCTCGCGCAGTACAGCCAGCAGTGCGGCGTTCCGGAGAAGAAAATAGTCGCCCTGGCGCAGGCGTTCACCGCTCACGGACGCCGGGCCGCCGTGATCACCCACGGCGGGATGATGGCCGGGAACGGATTCTATAACGCCTGGGCGGTAATGATGCTTAACGCGCTGATCGGCAATCTCAGTCTAGAAGGCGGGGTGTTCGTCGGCGGCGGCAAGTTTAACGGCGCGACCGACGGACCGCGTTACAACATGGAGAGCTTTCCCGGCAAAGTGAAGCCCAAAGGGCTGAGTATTGCGCGCAGTAAAACGGCGTATGAATCTTCCGAAGAGTATCGCAACAAAGTGGCGGCGGGCGTTTCGCCCTTCCCGGCCAAAGCGCCGTGGTATCCGTTCGTTGCCGGGCAGTTGACCGAACTGCTCACCTCCGCGCTGGAGGGGTATCCCTATCCGCTGAAGGCGTGGATCTCCAATATGACCAACCCGCTGTACGGCGTTCCGGGATTACGCGCCGTGGCGGAAGAGAAACTCAAGGATCCGCAGCGGCTTCCGCTGTTTATCACCATCGACGCTTTTATGAATGAGACTACCGCGCTGGCCGACTATATCGTTCCGGATACTCACAACTTCGAAAGCTGGGGGTTCAGCGCCCCGTGGGCCGGGGTCGCCAGTAAAGCCACCACCGCTCGCTGGCCGATAGTCCCTTCCGCCACCGCCAGAACCGCTGACGGTGAGCCGGTGTCAATGGAGTCATTTTGCATCGCGGTAGCAAAGCGCCTGAATCTACCGGGGTTTGGCGCAAACGCCATCACCGATGCTCAGGGTAACCGCTATCCGCTCAACCGGGCCGAAGACTATTACCTGCGTATGGCCGCTAATATTGCGTTTATGGGTAAAGGGCCGGTTGCCGAAGCCAACGCGGAGGAACTTACGCTCAGCGGCGTACAGCGTATTCTGCCCGCGCTCAGCCAGACCCTGAAAGCAGAGGAAGTCCGCCGTGTAGCCTTTATCTATTCACGCGGCGGACGCTTTGCCCCGGATAAAAGCGGGCGCACTGATGGTCGCGTCGGCAACCCGTGGGAAAAGCCACTGCAAATCTGGAATGCGGAAGTTGCCGCCCACCGCCACGCCATTACCGGCGAACGCTACAGCGGCTGCCCGGCGTGGTATCCCGCCAGATTGTCGGACGGACGTTCTGTAGATGAACTTTTTCCAGCGCAGCAGTGGCCGCTAAAGCTGATCTCGTTTAAATCTAACACCATGGCCAGCGCCTCGACGGTGATCCCGCGCTTGCATCACCTCAAGCCGACAAACCTGGTGGCGCTGAACCCGCAGGACGGCAGCCGTTACGGGCTGGCGCACGGCGACAGAGTGCGTATTTCAACCCCCGGCGGTCAGGTAGAAGCTGAGATCAGTCTGTTAAGCGGCGTAATGCCCGGCGTTATTGCTATCGAACACGGTTACGGACATCGGGAAATGGGCGCAGCGCAGCACACGCTCGACGGTGAAGCGCTGCCGCTTGCGGCGCAGATAAAATCCGGTATTAACCTTAACGATCTGGGGTTTGCCGATCCGACGCGCGAGGTCAGCAACACCTGGCTGGACTGGGTCAGCGGCGCGGCGGTGCGCCAGGGGCTACCGGCGAGGATTGAGCGGGTGTAGCGCTCTTCCTGCGGCAACGTGAGGGTTGCATGTGAGACCGGTACTTTGCTGTTTGTCCTGAAAGCTATGTTTTTTCAGGTAATTAACAGTAAAAGTACCGGTCAGTTATCGACGGTGTCCAGTTATTTTAAAAGTGGATGAGCCCGCACAACGATAACCGATTGTCATAATGACACCAGAGATTCATTCAGCTTCTAACTGACCCACCTCCAGCGCCTGCGCGAGGGTCATAAAATTCTGCGGGGTTTCGTCCAGGTTTAGCTGCTGTAGCAGATCGTTCAGGTGCTCTCTCATCAGATCTTGGGCATGGGCTGAATCCCCGACCTTCAGCGCGGCAATGATATTGCTGTGCTCGTCGCACTGACAGTGGGTGGTTACGTCCTGCTGATAGAGCATCACTATCAGCGAACTCAGCACCATTAAATTGTTCAGGATATCGCGCAGCACCTCGTTATCGGCGATCCGCGCCATCAGCTCATGGAACGCGCCCAACTCATAGACAATGCGCCGTCGGTCCTGAGCGTGCAGCGACTGGTGTTCGTTATGCTGTTGGCTGGCAATCTCTTCGGCGAAAAGCGCCATTTTTTCCGGCGTGATGCAGGAAATAATTGCGCACTCAATGGCATTACGAGCAATAAATACCTCGCGAGCCTGCTTTGCCGTTGGCCGGGCCACCATCGCGCCATAGTTAGGTTCGATAGTGACAATCCCCTGACCCGCCATGCGCTGTAGCGCCGTTTGTACATGATTACGGTTTGCCTGCAGCGCCTCGACGATTTGCGCCTCAATTAAACGCGTTCCAGGACGTAGCTTATGCTGCCCGATAGCCTGGGTGAGCGATTCCACTACCCGGTTAACTTCACGCTGCTTTGGCGTCAGTTTTTCACTCATTACGTTCTCTACCTTGATTTACTCTCTGGTCCAGACTCTTTTTCCACGAAAATAGACTGCCTCAACAGCAGGCAAACGCGCAACGACTTGTGCCGAACAGGCAGCATTTAGCAAAATAAAACTGGCTTCATCGTTCACTTCCGGCCAGGCCATATCACCGCTGTCGCTAAGCGGCAGGCAATGACCGGTGGCGATAGCCAGCGCCCGGCTCAGCTCAAACTCCGTACCGCGCGTATACAGCCGTGCCCAATCATGCGCTTTCGCCAGCATACTGGCAGAACCAAACGGCGACCAATGATCGATAACGCTATCGGTGCCGCTTAACAGGCGCACACCACGTTCGCGTAAATAGGGCAGCGGCATCACGCCCTTGCCTAACGGCAGGCAGGAAGCCAGCGACACGCCAAGCTCCACCATCCGCCCGGCCAGTTCGCTCAGTTCCGCGCGTTCGACTTGCGCCAGACAGTAGGCGTGGCTCAACGTCAGCCTGCCGCGCAGCGTCGGCTCCCGTTCTAGCGCATTCAGTAAATAGCGGATGCAGGCAATACCTGTCGATTTATCTTCATGCAGGTGGTAATCAATGCCCTTACCCGCTTCAACGGCTAGCGCCAGCGTCGCTTCCAGCGAACGGACCATATCACCATCCACTTTTGACGGATCCAAACCACCGACCCATTCACAGCCCAGCGCCAGCGCTTCACGCATCAGCGACAGCGACCCCGAACGCAGCAGGCCATGCTGCGGAAAGGCCACGATCTCGCACTGCAGCCGCTCTCGCCAGGGGGCCAGCGCCTCCAGCAAATGTCGCAGGCTTTGCAAACCGCTGACCGGCTCGATATTGCAATGACTGCGAACGTACGTCGTGCCCTGCTGCTGTAATAGCTGCAATAGCGCATGCGTGCGCTGCACCGAGGTGGACAGCAGCGTCGGCAGTATCTCTTGCTCAAGGGCGATCATCGCAAAAATATCCTGCGCTCCGTTCTCCCGCGCCGCACGCCAGGGACCGCCATAAAAGGTTTTATCCAGATGAATATGTTCATCGCGGGTGGCGGGAAGCATCAGATACCCTTGGGCATCCTGCCAGGCGACGCCCGGCAGACGCTGGATTCCGGCATAGATAGCGTGGATCCTACCGTCCACGATATCAAGGGTAAACTCCGCGCATTCAGTGCCCTGCACCACGCCCTGACGGCAGATAAACCCCTGCTCCAGGCGGACGTTCGTCAATAAATAGCGTTCACTCATCGGCGTTTCCCCGGCGGCAAAGCGGAAAAGTCGGCGGCACAATCTCCGCCAGCGGCGGGTGGTTAACCGTCCGTTCTGGGTAGCTGTGCAGAATATGGCGGAAGATATGCTGCGACTGAGCATGCAGTTCTGCGAGATCGTAGCCGGCCTGCACCATACGTCCTTCCCAGTAGACCTTGCGGCCGGCCACGATTGTGCCGGTAACATCGCGCCCATTACCACTCAATACCAGCGCGGCGATAGGGTCGAATATCTGGCCCAGCGCGGGCTGATCAAGGTTGACTACCACCATATCCGCCTGGCAGCCCGGCGCGAGCCGCCCCAAATCATCGCGCCCCAGCGCCTGCGCCCCGCCAATCGTCGCCATACGATAATAATCCGCGCTGCTGGCGGCGGCGATATCGCCGGTCACCACTCGGCTCAGGATCACGCCGAGATGCATATTGCTGAACATATCCGACGGGAAGGTATCAGTGCCGAGGGCCATATTGACGCCAGCCGCCTTAAGCTGCGGATACTGTTCGAGATATTTTGCATGACGACCGGAAACCAGCGGACAGGAGACCACCGTCGCCCCGGAATGGGCCAGCCGCGTAATATCCTGCGCAATCCGCTGCGGGGTGGGCTGCGCGCCGCCCAAAAACTGGCCATGCGGCAGCAACATGTGGCGGTTGAGCAGCCCGGCGTCGTCGAGTACTTCCAGCGAGCTCTTGCCCCGGTAGCGGCTGGCGATTTCCTGGACTTCCAGCTCACTCTGACAGCAATGCAGGCGGGTGGGACAGGCAAGTTCCGCCACCAGCGCCGACAGTTCGTCGAGCCACTGCGGGTCGCCGCCTTCAATTCGGTCCGGTGCTAGCATGCCGCTTAACGTTGGTACGCCGCGCTGGCGCAGGCGCTGGAAAAAACGCTGCGCGTCTTCAAGGCCGCGACGGGCCTGCCCTCTGTCTTCGCGGCGACTAAAATTCCCTGCGGCATCGGTAACATAATAGCCGGACATAAACGCCGGGCCGAGCCAGGCGCGCGCACCGAGAGACTCAGCAACATCTGCCGCATAAAGGTACTCGTCGACATCCTCCGCCCATTGGCGGTAGAGGATCGAGGTTATCGGCGCAAAGCTGGTGATCCCGTTGCGCAGCAGCTGGCTGTAGGCGTAACGCTTGGCGAAATCGAGCTGTTCGCGGGTATAGAGGTCGCGCCGCTGCCAGTCGTCGGCGACGATCCGCCCTTTCCGCCAGCCGGGCTGGTTATCGAAAGCCAGCACGGTGGTGTCTAAATCACCCAGCGCATCGAGATCGATAAAACCGGGGCCGACCAGACTGTTGCCCGCGTTGATCTCTTCATCGATCTGGCCCGCATAATCGTGGCCAACAAAGAGAATTTTATCACCCTGATAAACCACTTCGCCGTCGGCATACAGGCAGTGATCGCCTTCGCGGTAACCCACGACCCAGGCGGCGCGAATACGCGTTGTTTTCTCAGTCATTAGAAAAGGCACTCCCCATTGTCCGCCACCAGCACTCCGCCTTTAAACACCTTCCGCTCGCGCGGGACCTCCACCAGCGCTTCCACCATACTGCGACCGGGGATCAGCACCAGATCGGCGCGGCAGCCGGGCGTAAGTCCATAATGGTTAAGTGCCATCACCCGCGCGCCGCCGTGGGTAATGCTCTGCGCCGCACGCAAAATCTCGCTATCTTTACGCCAGCGGTAGCGCAGGCCCATCGTGACCGCCCGCTGGATCATGTCGCCGTTGCCATAGGGACTCCAGGTATCGCGTATGCCGTCGTTTCCGGCGCAAACCGCCACCCCGGCGGCATCAAGAAGCTCCCACGGCGGGACAGCAATATCGGCAGGCGCGGTCGTAGCCACGCTGACGCCCAGTTCCGCCATCTCCTCAGCGAAACGCTGCTGGCGAGCGGGCTCCACCATCCCCAGGCAAAAGCCGTGGCTGAGAGTCACCGCGTGCTGTTTCTGATAACGGCGGGTAAATTCCAGAATCAGTTCAAGGCTGAATGCCCCCAGTTCGCCGCGTTCGTGAAGGTGAATATCAATTTTTTTATTGTGCCGACAGGCCAGTTCAAAAATGATTTGCAGGTGGCGCTGCGGGTCGCGGTCAAACGAGCACGGATCCAGCCCGCCAACCAGTTCAGCCCCCATTTCCAGCGCGCGGTCCAGCAAGGCTTCGCTGCCGGGGTTTTGCAAAATTCCGCTCTGCGGGAAAGCGACGATTTCAATATCAACCTGCTGCGCCAGCCGTCGGCGGGTCTCCAGCACGCCTTCCAGATTCGCCAGGCCAATCTCATTATCAATATCGACATGGGTACGGATAAACGAAGTGCCTGCCGCAATGCCGCGCCGGGCGATCCGCTCGGACTGCACCTGCGCATCAGGTCTCTGTTCATGCCGGTAGGCGCGTTCGTTGGCGATAATCGCCGCCAGATCGCGCGGGACGTTATTGCGATACCATTCGCGCCCCAGCAGGGTTTTGTCGAGATGAGCATGTCCATCCACCAGGCCGGGAAAGGCCTGATAGCCGCTACCGTCAATCACGGTAGCGAATTCAGGCGGCGCGAGCGCCTCCGCGCTGGCGACAATTTTCCCGTCCTCAAGCAGCAGGTCAACGGGAGACAAGGAATCAAAAGGCGTGACTTTTCTCAGCAAAATGGCGGTCATTTACGATACCTTCGCTAACGGAATAGAGGTGGAACAGGCCATCACTTCAATCGGGAAGTGACACTCCAGTTGATGATTCTCGCTGAGGCTATGTGCGGGCGGCATTGTCTGATGGCACAGCGGTTTGGCATAGGGGCAGCGTGGCGCGAAGGCACAGCCTGGCGGCGGAGACAGCGGGCTTGGCGCTTCACCGCGAATCGGTTCGCGGGCGCTGGCCGGGGCGTCAAACTGCGGAATCGCCGCCATCAGCATGCGCGTATAAGGGTGCGCCGGACGGGCGAAGATCTCTTCGACGCTGCCCTGCTCAACCAGCCTGCCAAGATACATCACCCCAACCCGGTCGGAGATATGCGAAATCACCGCCATATTGTGGCTGATAAAAAAGTAGGTCAGACCGTTCTCCCGCTGCAACTTGCGCATCAGGTTGAGCACCTGCGCCTGCACCGAGACGTCAAGCGCCGAGGTGGGTTCATCGCAAATCAGAAAACCCGGCTGCGTCGCCAGCGCGCGGGCAATAGAGATACGCTGGCGCTGGCCGCCGGAAAACTCATGCGGGAATTTATCCAGATCGCTCGCAGAAAGCCCCACCTGCTCCAGCAGCTCGCCGCAGTACGCTCTGGCCTGGCGAGTGGTGCCAACCTTTTTCGCCAGCACCAGCGGTTCGGCCAGCGAGCGGGCGATGCGCCAACGCGGGTTGAGGCTAGCGTAGGGGTCCTGGAAGATCATTTGCGTGCCGCTTTGCCCTGCTGCATCGGCCATTTGCCCGCTGCGCCAGGCGTAATTTATCTCGCCGGACGAAGGCTGATAAAGTCCGGCCAGCGCGCGGGCGACGGTCGATTTTCCGCACCCTGACTCGCCCACGATACTGAACGTCTCCCCCTGACGAATCGCGAGGCTAATGCCGCGCACCGCGTGCAGCTCCTTTTTCGCCGCCGGGCGAAAGAGCGAGGTTTTTTTCTCGCGCCCAAGGCTAAAGCGAATATGCAGATCGCGAATGGTCACCACTTCCGGTGGCAGTCCCGATGGCTCGTTCATAGCGATTCTCCTTGCGGATGGAAACAGGCCAACTGGGCCTCCTGTCGGTGATGCATCAAGGGCTGCTGCTCACGGCATTTTGCGCTGGCATGCGGGCAGCGGGGATTAAACGCGCAGCCCTGCGGCAGAGCATTGAGGCGCGGCATTGCGCCATCGATTTGCATCAGGTATTCGCGCCTTTCGTTCATTGACGGAATGGATTGAATCAGCCCGCGCGTATAGGGGTGCTGAGGGTGGCGAATCACATTGGCGACCGGCCCGGTTTCGACAATGCGCCCAGCGTACATCACCGCCACTCTGGAGCAGACCTCCGCCACCACCCCCATATCGTGCGTAATCAGCATTACTGCCGTTCCGTGCTGTTCGCATAACCGGCGCAGCACGCCCAGGACCTGTGCCTGCACCGACACATCCAGCGCCGTGGTGGGTTCATCGGCAATAACCAGCTGCGGGTCGACGCACAGCGCCAGCGCAATCACCACCCGTTGGCGCATCCCGCCGGAAAGCTGGTGCGGATACTGATTGATGCGCTGACGTGGGCTGTTGATCCCCACTTCCGTTAGCAGCGCGACCGCCCGCTCCCGCGCCTCGTCAGTCGACAAGGGAAGATGGGTACGGATGGTTTCAATTATCTGTTGTCCGATGGTCAGCACCGGGTTCAGGCTGGTAAGCGGGTCCTGAAAGATGCAACTGATCGCTTTGCCCCGTAGCTGACGCCGGGCTTCATTGTCCAGATTATCGATACGTTTTTCGGCAAACCAGATTTCCCCTGCGCGGATACGCCCTGGGGTTTGCAGCAGCCCGGCGATAGCCGCGCCGGTCAGGGATTTCCCTGCGCCCGATTCGCCCACCATGCCGAGGATCTCACCCGGCTGCATCGCCAGCGTCAGATCGTGAATCGCCTGCAGGTTGCCTTTGCGGTGCAGGAATTCAATGCTCAGATTTTTCACTTCCAGTAACGCCTGTGGAGAAGCCGTCATCGTCGTTCCTCTTAGCGCAGCTTAGGGTTGAGGGCGTTGAGCAGCCAGTCGCCCAGCACGTTAAACGCCAGCGAAAGAATGACCAACAGGGTGGCGGGAAACAGCACAATCCACCACTGCCCGGAAAAGAGATACTGGTTGCCTTCGTTGATAAGCGTGCCGAGCGAAGGCTGGTCCGGCGGCATGCCGACGCCGAGAAAGGACATGGTGGCTTCGGTAAGAATGGCGACACCAAGGTGCAGCGTCGCCATCACCAGTACCGGGCGCATGACGTTAGGGACAATGTGCGCCAGCATGATATGCAGGTGGCTGCCGCCGCTGATTTGCGACGCCATCACGTATTCCCGCCCTTTCTCCAGCAAGGTCAGGCCGCGCACCGTGCGAGCGTATTGCATCCAGCCGGTCAGGGCAATCGCGCCAATCAGGATAGCCGGGGCAAAATGGCCGATATACTCTTTCGGGATGGCGACGCGCGCGACGCCGCTGACCAGCAGGGTGAACATAATGGTGGGAATACTGAGCATGGCATCGGCAAAACGCATAATCAGCGTATCCACCACGCCGCCGAAGTAGCCGCTGAGAACTCCAAGCGCGACGCCGAGAGCCACGGAGGCCAGCACGCTCAGGCCCCCGATAATCAGCGAGATATTCAGGCCGTACAGCATCAACGAGAGAATATCCCGCCCCTGCACATCGGTGCCCAGCCAGAAGCGTGGTTCGCCGCCGTTCATCCATGCAGGCGGTAATTCTGAGTCCATTAAGTCGAAACCGGCGGTATCAAAAACATTGTGCGGCGCGATCCAATGGCTGAATAAAGAGCACAGTAATATCAGCGAACAGCAGGTAAAGGCGACTACCGCGCTTTTGCTTTGCCAGAATAACCATAAAAAATCGCTATCAAGAAAAGAGCGCCAGCGCGCCGCCAGGCGGGTGCTAAATTTTCGCCCCGCTGCCGTATCTGAATAATGATGAGGTTGCATCGAAGCTCCTTATTGCGCGCGCATACGTGGGTCGATCAGGTAATACAGCAGATCGACGATGGTATTGATCACAATAAATATCAGGGCGATAAATAACAGATAGCCGGACAGCACCGGGACATCAACGTAATTAATGGACTGAATTAACAGCAACCCCATTCCCGGCCATTGAAAAACGGTCTCAATAACAATTGCAAAGGCGATCAGCCCACCAATTTGTAAACCAATGACCGTGACTACCGGCAATAATGCATTACGCAGGGCATGACGAAACCAGATGCGGTAATTTTCAATGCCGCGTGCGCGGGCGAATTTAATGTAATCGGCTTTCATCACTTCCAGCATTTCCGTGCGCACCAGACGCATAATGATGGTAATCATTGACAGCGCCAGCGACAGCGACGGCAGCACAATCGAGCGCCAGCCGGATGCGGTCAGCAGGCCGCTCGACCAGAAGCCCATTTTAACGGTTTCGCCGCGACCGCTGGAGGGGAACCAGCCCAGCCAGACTGAAAAGACGATAATCAGCATAATGCCTATCAGGAACCACGGCAGTGAGACGCCAATCAGCGAGAGGATCTGCACCCCCTCGCGCAGGATTTTGTTGCGCGTGATGGCAACCCAGACGCCCAGCGGAAAACCTACCACCAGCGAAATGACCACCGCGACAAACACCAGCTCCAGGGTTGCCGGCAGGCGTTCCATAATGAGCTGAAATACTGATACCTGGTTGTAATAAGAGATGCCGAAATTACCGTGCAGCAAACGGGAAATATAATGTAAAAACTGCACAAATACCGGGTCATTTAACCCCAGACTGGCCCGTAGCTGCATTCGTTCCACTTCCGTGGCGCTTTCCGGTAGCATATTCGCCACCGGGTCGCCAAGATACTGAAACAGAATAAAAGAGATCAGCGCGACACCGGCTAGTAACATCGCCGCCTGAAATAGCTTACGCAATAAAAACAACATTATTGCCTCCGAATTAAAATAATGGTCTGCGCGAATAAATGGGGAGCAATATCACCCTATTACCTGTACGGGGTAGCCCAAGGATATTTATCCCCCAACAATGAATATTCCGCAGACAATTAATTATGGCGTAACGTTACCGTACCAAAGTCGCTGTACGTTATCTGGCGTCTGTTTTAATTGTAGATTTTTACTCATCGCCCACACCACCGGTTCAAAATGCATCGGCAGGAACGGCAGGTCTTTATTGGCAATTGCCACCGCCTGGCTGAGTAAAGCAATACGCTTCGTATTATCGAGTTCACCCACCGACTGGTCGATAAGCTTATCGGCTTCACTATTGCTGTAGCGCGGAATATTAAAAGTGCCTAAGTTTTTACCGTCGTTGGTATGCAGTAGCTGCACCGCCACGCTGTAAGGGTCCATGATCGGCAGGTTGGCCCAACCCAGTACGCCAACATCTGTGCGACCGTTTACCAGGATCGGGTCATAGACGCTGGCCGGATGCACGTTTAGGTTGGTTTTGACGCCAATTTTGGCCCAGAAGCTTTGTACCGCCTGGCACCATTGCGCCGCATTAATATAGGTGCCTTCCGGGCAATCAAAGGCCAGATTAAAGCCGTTTGGGTAGCCCGCTTCGGCCAGCAACGCCTTTGCCTTTTGCGGATCGTAGGCAATATCCGGGCTGCTTGCCGCGTTGTAACCCGGAATATCCGGCGCCAGATAGTTGTTGGTTGGCTTCGTCAGGCCGCGCATCACCTTCTGGGTAATCGCCTCGCGATTGATAGCCATCAGCAACGCCTGGCGCACGCGCAAATCTTTCAGCGGGTTTTCGGCCTTCTCATTTTTAGCGTTAAGCTTGTCGCGCATATTCAGACTTAAATAATCCACCCGCAGCGACGGGCTGATCTGCATATTGATCTTTGGATTACTCTGCAGGCGCGGAATATCTTGCAGCGGCACCGACGTTACCAGATCGTATTCTCCTGCCAGCAGTCCTGACAGGCGTGTAGCGTCAGATGTCACCGGCTTAAACACAATCTTATCGATATTGCCGCCGTGGGCCGCATTCCACCAGTTCGGGTTGCGTACCAACACCATTTGCGTATCACGCTGGCGGCTTTGCAGAATAAATGGCCCGGTGCCGTTGGTGTTGTTGGTGGCGTAGCCTTCTGTCCCCTGGCTGATATCCGTCGGTTTGAGGGCGTTATGCTCGGTCAGCCACTCTTTATCCATGATCATTACGCCGGTCAGCTCATTCAGCGCAATACCGGTTTTCTTCACCAGATGAATATCAACGGTATATTTATCGATGGCCACCGCGTCTTTAATCGTCGAGGCGTTGGCACGGATGCCCGAGGCAGGATCGGTCACCCTGGCCACCGAGGCCACGACATCGTCGGCGGTAAAATCGTTGCCGTTGTGAAATTTGACGCCCTCACGCAGCTTAAAACGAATCGTCGTATCGCCGGTCTGCTGCCAGCTGGTCGCCAGCCAGGGCTGAATTTGCAGATTATCATCGCGCTGCACCAGCGCTTCATAAATATGATTCTGGAAGGTCAACGCCTTGGTCGAGGCATACGCATCTGGATCCAGCGTCGGGATATCGGCATCGGTCGCCCAACGAACCACATTTTCCGCACTTGCCTGCTGACACATTAGCCCGACCATGCTTCCTACCAGCAGCGATAACACTAATTTTTTCATCATTCACCACTCGAATTGTTTGCTAATAACATTGCTAGCAATTGCAATAACAATGCCATGTTGTCTATTTTTGCTTCGACTCATGCTCAAGGATCCATTCGGCGCTGTCGTTCCAGACGTCCATCATGGTTATCTTCCCGCCCTTTACCTCATAACGGTCAAGGTAGCGATTACCTTCAAACTCGCGGCCGTCCGGCCAGCAGCCATAGAGCGTGCCGGTGCAATAAATCACCGTATGATCGTCGCCTTTAGCCATCCATTCGAAGTCGCCGGGCTGCTTTTTGACCCAGCGATAGCGGGCGGCATTAAACGCCGTCACCTCGTGGACGCGGGCCATACGCCGCTTGCCGGTAAACGTTATCTGGACGTTTTCAGCCATCAGCGCGGCGGCACGATCGGGGTCCGGCGCCATTGAGGCCTCAAGGAACGCTTTTACAATCGCGACGGCCTGTTCATGTATGGTTGTCATCGTACTTCTCCTCAATTAAGTGCACTGCTTCGGTTCAATAAGTCTGTTTACGGTGCAGACTCTGCTTCGTTATGACGCCTGGGTGAGATAGTGCTCGGCGATTTCCCCCGGCGTGGTGAGCCAGACGTCATCGCACTGCGCAACCAGACGCGCCAGGGTCTGCTTAAGGTGATAAAAACGAAATGGTTGGCCGACGATATAAGGATGCAGCGCAATGCCCATCACCTGCGGCTGCTGGCAACTACGCTGGTGGAGTTCGCTGAATTGATCTTCAATCATCTGGCAGAATGTCTCGATGGAGACACCATTGGGAATAATGGTTGGAATATCGTTGATTTCTTGCGGATAAGGTACCGAGAGCAAGGTACCGCTGGCAGTTTGCATCGGTGTAGGCAGGTCATCATGCGCCCAGTTCAGGTTATAGCGAAATCCCTGCCGATGCAGGAAATCAGGGGTTTGCGGGCTTTCAGAAATCCAGGGAGAGAGCCAACCGGTGACGGGTTTTCCCTGGAATTTACTTAGCCGCTGCTGACAGTAGCCAATCAGGCGCTCTTCATCCGCCGGGGCAAGGTCGCCCTGGCGCTGGGAGTTGGTGTGACCATGGGCAATCAGTTCGCTATCAGATAGCGACAGCCAGCGTTCCAGCAAGTCCGGACAGTAATCGAGGATTGCCGTATTGCTGATAACCGCAGGCGGGATCGCCAATTCATCAAACAGGTCCGCCAGGTGCCAGGCACCGACCCGGTTGCCATAATCCCGCCAGCTGTAGTTAAGAATATCGAGCCGGTTTGCCGCCTGAGAGAGCTTTGCCCCCTCCTGGCAGCCGAACGCAAAGTGCTCAAGGTTGATGGCCACATACAGTGCCAGCCGCTTGCCTTCTGGCCAGGTCATCGCGGGTGTATCGGCGGCAGAACGCCAGGGGAAACGCTGATGATAGTCAAGTTCCCAGATGATATCGGGTGTTGGCATGGTAACGCCTCTTGTTCAGGGGGGTACCTGTCAACAGCAACATCCATACCAAGATAGCATCATTGCTAGCAATAATTATCGACGCAAGATGAATTTATATCCATATGGTAAGAGGTGTTATTTTGACTGTTCCTTGTTATTCTGCAAAATTGTTGCTTAGGTGATTATCATTCAGAATATTGATTATTCAGGGAATGTCCTGGCAGCATGCTGTACTTGCCGACTCGATATCCAGACCAACAAAACGAAGTCCGGCGAGCTTATTCACATCTGCCATGCAGGTGTTTTTGCCACAGGGAGAATAACCGTGAAATTTGCATCAATCCCTTTCAATCAAAATCAGGTGGGATGGCCGCTTAATGAGATTGACCACCAAATACAACCGCAGCTGAGCGGTGATATCAACGCTGATTGGGTCGTTATCGGCTCCGGCTATGCTGGCGTGAGCTTTGCCCGCCGGTTAGCCAGCCTCAACCCGCAGCTGAAAATTGTGCTTATTGACGCCGAATCTGCGGCGACCAGCTCCTCTGCCCGAAATTCAGGGTTTGTCATCGGCCTGCCGCATAATATCGGTAGCTCTACCGCCGAGCTGAAAAAAGCGCAGGACTATCGCGCCCTGCTCCAGGAAGGGATCCGCCTGTTAGAAGAAACGGTGACCGCACAGCAGATTGAGTGTGAGTGGGAAAACGTTGGCAAATATCACTGCCAGATTGACCCATCCAGCGAAGCCATTATGCAGGAATACGTGGATAACCTTCAGCTTATGCAGGAACCCTACAGCCTGTTGAATAGCGAAGAGCTGTATCAGAAGCTGGGAACCCGGCTCTACAGTAAAGGCATCTATACCCATAGCTGTATTCTGGTAAATCCGGCAAAACTGATTGCGGGCCTCGCGCGCCATCTCCCGGAAAACGTCACGGTTTATCATCAGACGCCAGCGCTGGCTATTCACAACGAAAACGGCGGCATCAGGGTGACAACCCTACAGGGAACGATTCAGGCCAGGCAGATTATGCTGGCGACTAATGCGCTTTCTCGTGAACTCTCTCCAGTGATAAGTCGCCAGGCGTCAATGGCGACCTATGCCAGCATCACCGCCCCGCTTACAGCTGAACAGCGCCAGCGCCTGCCCGCCATGGAAAGCTGGGGACTGACGCCGGTGAATGCCATCGCCGGGGCCACGCTGCGCTATACCCGAGATCATCGTTTTCTGATCCGCCAGCATGTCGATCCGGCGCTGCGGGGCGTCATCACTGCGGGACAAACCGCCAACGCCGCGCGGCAGCATCTAACGCTGTTCCACAATGCGTATCCGCAGTTGCAGGATGTGCCGCTGGAACGGACCTGGTCCGGGACTATCAGCGTCACCCGCAACGGTGCGCCGGTCTGGGGGCGACTTGCGCCGCAGGTGTGGACTGCCGGAGGCTGTAACGGTGCCGGGGTGTCAAAACAAACCATCGCCGGGACGCTGCTTGCCGATCTGGCTCTCGGGCAGGACAACCCGCTGATTGCGGCGATGCAGTCGCTGGGGCAGGCAAACTTTATGCCGCCCTCCCCGTTCCTCGATATCGGCGTGGCGGGTGCATTGTGGAAGGAGCGCTATATGGGGCGTAAAGAAACGGCGATGTAGTCGCCGTTGGCGGGAGTTAAACAGGTTTCAGTCGGCAGGATTGAAACCTGTTGTCAGGCTTAGTCCGGGATCGTTTCACCTTTACGCAGCGTCAAGACTTCAAAACCTTGCGCGGTGACAGCAATAGTATGTTCCCACTGCGCCGACAGCTTTTTATCGCGGGTGACCACCGTCCAGCCGTCTTTTTTGGTTTTTATCCGGCTATCGCCCTGATTCACCATCGGTTCAATGGTAAATACCATCCCTTCTTTAAGTACGGCACCGGTGCCGGGTTTACCGTAGTGCAGCACCTGAGGATCTTCGTGCATCTCTATACCGACGCCGTGGCCGCAGTACTCCCTGACCACGCTGTAGCCGTTACCTTCGACGTAAGACTGGATGGCATGGCCAATATCGCCGAGCGTTGCTCCTGGTTTAACGACCTTAATGCCCTTCCACATCGCTTCGTAGGTTTTCTTGACCAGCCGACGGGCCAGCGGGGAAACCTCGCCAATCAGATACATTTTGCTGGAGTCGGCAATCAGGCCCTCTTTTTCCAGCGTAATATCGACGTTAACGATCATGCCGGATTTCAGATGCTCGCTTTCTTTTGGCATGCCGTGGCAAACCACTTCATTGATCGAGGTATTCAGCACATACGGAAAATCGTACTGACCTTTACTGGCAGGCCGTGAATGCAGCTCGTTGACGATAAAATCCTCAACCCGGTTATTGATAGCCATGGTGGTGACGCCGGGTTCAATAAAGCTGTCCAGCATGTCGAAAACCGAAGCCAGCAGTTCGCCAGCATGGCGCTGTCTGGCAAGTTCGTCTGCCGTTTTAATGGGAATTGATAGCATTGATTACCTCCAGTAAACGGTCAGAACCAGACTTCAGCATCATCAGCTTAATTTGCTGATGATTAAGCTCGGGATAGAGCTCACTCATCATCCCAAGGCGGATCCAGTACTCCGCTTGCGCGTTGACCGAACGCGACATCGCCTTACTGGCATCACGGATGTCGTCATGCAGCAGGTCAGAAATTTTCACAATACCCATTTATACGTACCGTAACGATTTATATATGTATCGTATATTACGCCACCGCGATGAAGCGGGCAACTTTGGTAACCCATGTTTTTTGAAGCCCGTGCGATCAATATTAAAATCATTCGCTCGAGTGACGTTATCATCAGGCCTGTAGCAGAAGTTTCTTCCTTAACCCTGACCTGGATATAATTCGACTCAAATACTTTCTGATAACTGCAAATCTCAACACTGAGAACCGTTCCTTCTTAATTTCACGAACTCACCTCGCTTACCTGGCAACTCATCAGTATGTATTGAGCATCTTTACGCTTATGGTGATCTATTAACGGCACAAGTCGCCTGAAATGTTCACTTGCACAATGCAGATCAAGCGCCGCACGATCCGGCCACTCTTCGATAAAAATGAAATGACCCGGATCTTTTTCATCAATATACAGATCATAAGCGATACAAAGAGGTTCCTTTTTAGTGGACGCTATTAACTCGCGGTATAAAGGCATAACAGCCTCAATATCCTCAGGTTTTATAAAATCTTCGGCGATGACTTTTAACATTCCAACCTCCATGAAAAAGAAGAATTTGTACACTATGGCGTAAAGAGATTTTTGGCAAAGGTAACTTAGATTTTCCACACGGCACCGTATTCACCCCCATTTACCCCTACCACATACAGTTAATCATTAAACAATAAATGTTTATTGTAAAACAATAAACACCAGGGTAATCTGCGCACACTTTCCGCTACACCATTTCCAGGAACGTCACGTCATGAACAACATTAAGGAGAAAATATGATCGGGTATCGATATCGCAAAGACAGGCAAATTCTGTGCGCAGGCATGGCTTTTGTCGCGATGATTGCGGTCGGAATTTACCTGCAGCCTGGATTCAAAACCCCGACTAAGCAGGTCACCGGGGACAAGGCACTGGTTGCCTTTTTAACACCGTTGCTCAAAGGCGCGCACGGTAATATCGCCGCGGCCCTTATTACACCTGAAGGCGTTCGCTATGGAATTTGGGGTAATGATTATGCCCGGCAATTTGAGATTGGAAGCCTGTCCAAAACAATGACCGCCAGCATTCTTAACGATGCCATCCAGCGCAGGGAGGTCACAGCATCGACGCGGGTCGGCGACCTGGTGCCAGAAATTGTCGGTCCTGCGCGAAATATCACCTTACAGGAACTGGTATCGCACCGCTCCGGCCTGCCTTCGCTCTCCCTCTCATTAACGCAGAAAATCGCCATGCTTACAGCCATCGTGAGACGAGAAAATCCGTGGAACTACGGTCAGGCAGAGTTAATAGAGATGGTTAACCGCACGCAGATGCCAACGGTCAAAATGTTTGATTACTCAAACTCCGGTTTTGCCCTGCTGGGGCTGGCGCTGGAACGCGTCTCACACCAGCCGTTCGCCGCACTGCTTGAGCAGCGTCTGTTTGCGCCGCTGGCGATGACCCGCTCGTTTGTGGCGCAAGAGAATACGCCGCCTGACGCGGCATTTGCGCCGGGCTGGTCGGCCGCAGGTTTGCACGAAGCGCCATGGTTTTTAAACGCTTTCTCCCCTGCAGGCGGAGTACGTTCGACCATCGCTGATATGGTCAAATACGCCCAGGCGCTAATGGCCGGAAAGCTGGCAGGAAGCCAGGGGATGATCCCGAGGTTTGCAACCGACGATCCTGACTCACGGGTCGGCTATTCGTGGTTTACCACTCATGTCAGAGGGCGGGATATTGTCTGGCACGACGGTCAATCCGCCGGTTATGCAGCGGTAATGGCCTTCGACCCCGAGCATAAAACCGCCGTCGTGATCCTCTCCGATACCGCATGGTCAGTGATTGCTCCGGCAATAAAATTACTGCTTTCCACGGTATCATCCGTTAAGGAAAAACGATGAACTGGATTGATATGCTGTGGGCCCTGTTAACGCTACTGTCGATGGTAATTTTTATTTCCGGAAACTGGATTGCGCAGCGAAAAATACGTTTTATTAATTATGTTATCATCGCGTTCATTGCTATTTATATCGCCGAATCATTACAGACTATCGATAATCTGAGCAAAATTGGATATCTGTTCCGGATGCTGACCTGGACGGTGCAGGCGTCATTCATTGCCATCAGTCTCTTTAACGTCTGGCAGCGACCGTGGTTTAGTATCCCGACGCGTGGAGCGACGGGTCTGAACGTTGTCTTCTCTCTGATACTTATGTCATGCTTAGGTATCCTGGTTCTGTAATCATTTCATTGTTCAGGAAGGTTTAAGGTGAAAAGCGCTCGCAACAAACTCAGTCTGTTCTTAATGACCGGGATATTACCGCTATTTTTAATCCTGGCATTAATTACGCCAGTGTGGATCTATTTTACCGGCGAGTCGTTCTTCCTCGCTAATATGCTTAAATTTGCCGAGGTTCCGCTCGGTAACGAAAATGGCCTGTCGGTCCCTACTTTTAAGCTGCTGATACTGCTGGCTCTCCTTTATTTACCCGCAGGGCTTTTCGCCTGGGCCATCTGGCAAGGGATCTGCGTGACCCGGTACGTCAGAAAACGCACCATTCTGAGCCTCGACCTCGCGCTCAGAGTACGTAAAATAGCGCTGGCGATGCTGGGAATGGGCGTTTTGCTGCCGCTGTTTCGCTTTCTGGTCCCGCTGGTTTATTTCTGGCCGCATCCCTATGCCCAGATCATTCTTTTGCTTAGCGATTTTGTGCTGCTGCTGACGGGCGGCTTGTTATTTGTGACGTTTCACTCCATGCTCGAAGGGATCAGAGCGGAAAATGAGAATAAGGAGTTCATCTGACTATGGCGGTGGTGGTTAATCTGGACAAATTGCTGGTGGATAGAAAAATGACGTCCAGGGCGCTGGCGGCCTATATCGGGATCACCGAGCAGAACCTATCGTTGCTCAAATCGGGAAAGGTGAAAGGTATTCGTTTTGATACGCTGGCAAAAATTTGCCAGGCGCTGGAGTGTCAGCCAGGCGATATTCTCGCCTGGGAGGCGGATTAACGCCCCTTATCAATCATACAGTTCCACTGTTGGCTCACGCTGCTCTGGCTGGTCGCTATTTGTAGCGACAGGCTGGCATCCAGGGTATGTGTGACGCTGTATTCAAGCGCCACGTCATCCAGATCGCGGGCGACACGTTCAATACGAAACAGAGGGCGACCGGGTTCAATATTTAATAACCCCGCCGTGCGGGTATCGCAGCAAACCGGCGTATAGCGCTCCGTGGCGTTGGCCGGCGAGTAGCCGAAGGTTTCCCGCAGCTGCTTATACAGCGACCGGCTGCCGTCAACGTGGCTCAAATCATTATAAATACGGCCATTTAGCCAGGTCAGTACGTGGCCAACCGGCCGCTCCCCCTGCACCAACAGCCGCTCCAGGCGCATCAGCTGGCTGCCTAAATCCAACCCCATCTGCTCCGCCACCTGGCGATCGGCCATCGTCGAAATTAGCGACAGTACTTCCACCTCAACCGTACCAGGTCCATCAAAGGTGGTCAGTACGTCAGGGAGGTCGGTGTAGTATTTCTGCAACGCATCGCGGTTAATAAAGGTCCCTTTACCCTGCTCCCGATACACCATGCCGATGCTGGCCAGCGAATCAATCGCCTGCTTAATAGTGCCGCGCGCAACCTTGAACTCCCCGGCGAGCAGCAGCTCACCGGGAAGTTTATCGTCATAGGTAAAAGAGAGGATCCGCTGCAGGATAACGTCTTTTATCCTTAAATAGAGAGGGAGTCCATCCGACTCAAACATACTTGTGCTCCACTCAGAGGTAGTGTATCTGGCTCCTGTATGCGCTCAGTATATCCTGATTTATCGCCTGATTGCCGTCTATGTTTGCGCTGGCAAGAATGGGCGGCGTGCGCTCATTTTCCAGCATGATTTCACAAATAAGTAGCACCAGGCTGTTAGCAATAGCCGCGCCCATAATGGTGGAGAGCGGCGCGGCTTTTTGCGCCAGGCCCGGAAGGCTAACGGCTGCATCGCCATATTCGCAGTGGTTATCGATGGTGATGTCGGCAATATCGACCAGCAACTTGCCGCTGGAGTGGCGCGACGTCACCCGCGCCGCCGTTGCGAGGCTGGTAATAGCAATAACCTTTGCCCCACAGGCTTTCGCCGCCAGCGCGACATCAATCGTAATCGCGTTTCGCCCGGAGACTGAGTGAATCAACAGCGTATCACCCGCGCGCAGCGGCGACTGCTCAACCAGCACTCGCCCCAGATTTTCCACATTCTCCACCGCGCTGGTCAGCGTTAATGGCCGGACGTTAAGCATCAGCGCGGGGGTAAAAAGCGGATTGATAATGGCCAGACCGCCTGCCCGATAGCTCATCTCCTCCGCAAGGATCCCGGCATGGCTGGCGCCAAAAACGAAGATGTTACGCTGCGCCATAATGCTTTGGGCCATGATTTCCGCTGCCTGCGTTAACGAATCGGGGCGCTGCTCAAGAAAAGCCAGCTTCTGGCGGATCTGCCCGTAGTACTGTTTCAGTGCCTGACTCATAGACTTCCTCCTGATATCAGAACGTCAGCAAGCGGGTCAAAAGGTGAATGAACGGTGCGAGCACGAACATATCGCTGTCGCCGGCCCACAATGCGGTATCGGGAATGGTGTTGTTGATAAAACCGGTGACACAGAAATACTGCCCCCATGCAACTACCGTCGAGGTAATAAATCCCGCCAGCAGCGCACCTTTATAGCCGCCGGTAATGTTGCCGAAAACGCCTGCCGTTCCGGCGTGGAAGAAAATCACAATCATGCTGGGAATAAACACGTAGCCGGTATAGCGGCCAATCAGGGTCAACCACAGCAGTGAACCAACAAACGCGCCGACAAATCCCAGCACCACCGCGTTTGGTGCAAAGTTAAACAGAATCGGACAGTCCAGGGCGGGCTTTGCGCCGGGAACCAGCCGCGAACCAATGCCGTTAAACGCCGGTACCATTTCACCAATAAACATCCGCACGCCAAGCAGTACCACGGCGATGCCGCCGGTAAACATCAGCGACTGTTTGAGCGCGTAAATATAAAAGCTCAGATCCCCCGATTGCGCGAGAATTTCAGCCGCCTTCGCCGTGCCTTTTATCTGCAAAATAAAGGTGCCAATAAAGAACAGTAGCGCCATAGTTAACGCGGTCACTACGTTGGAATCGCGCAGAAAACCGAGTTTTTTCGGGACTTTGATATCTTCGGAGCTGATTTTATTACGGGCGAATATCTGCCCGAAAATCGCCCCCAGCAGAGCGACGGAAGCCGACGTATGCCCCAGCGCCACGTTGTCGTTACCGGTAATTTTGCGTACCCACGGCTGGACCAGTGCGGGTTGTAAGGTCCAGTACAGACCCATAATGACCGTCAGCATCAGCGTCAACTGCACCGCTGAGATGCCGGGTTCGGTATTCACCATCACCCCGGCAAAAATCATCGTTGTCCAGAACATCATGTGTCCGGTCAGATAGATGTATTTAAAGCGCGTCAGCCGGGCCAGCAGCAGGTTGATGGCGAATCCCCCGGCAATCGCGATCGTCACGCTGCTTCCGTAACGTTCGCTAAAGCGCGCCTGACCGATAATATTAGTCAGGTTCATTGAACTGAGGCCGAAGACTTCGGTCCAGATAGGCTGAAAGATGAGCAGCGCGGAAACGATAATCCCCGCTCCCGCACCGATAATCAGAAAGCCAAGAATGCCTTTCAGGGTGCCGGAAACAATGTCTGCTAAGGATTTCTTTTGCAGCACCAGGCCCAGCAAGACAATCAGGCCAATTAAAATCGACGCCTCACCAAATATATTGATGGTTATCCAGCGCAGCACGCCAAGAAATTCACTCATGACGACGCTCCCGGTGGCAGAATATTGGCCTGCGTCAATGCCCTGATTATTTCAGCGTTGTCGATATAATTGTTCACCACCACCACCGGGCAGGACAGGTGTTTTAGATTGTCAACCAGTTCGGCATTGGTGATCACCACATCGGCATTAGCCGATGCGGCTGAAGAAACATCCATATGTTCAACGGAGGCCTGAATACCGTGCTGTTTTAACACCGTTTCGACGTTCATTTTTAAAATCAGGCTTGAGCCCATACCTAAACCACAGACTGTCAGAATTTTCATCGCTATTCACTCCGTGTTAATTAAGCTACAAACGCTGCGAGCAGCCTACGACGCGCTGGCTAACAGCTGATAAAGTTGTTCAGGATCGTGAGAATGCATCAGGGTATGCAGGTTATGTTCATCGCTCAGCACGCTGACGATATGCTGGATAAGATGGATGTGCGCATCGCTGCTGGTTGCCGAAAGCCCCAGCACCACCTGCACCGGGTCGTTTTCCGTATGACCAAACGCCAGCGGCTCGTGCAGCCGGATTAGGCTGATTTGCGCCTTAATGGCCCCCTGTTCGGGGCGGGCGTGAGGCAGCGCCAGCCCTGGCGCAATGACAAAATAGGGGCCAAGCTCACGGTAGCTATCAACCATGGCCTGAACGTATTGCGGGCTACAGGCTCCTGCGCGGCAGAGCGCGTCCCCCGCTGCGCGGATTGCCTCCTCCGGGCTGCTGGCCGGGCAATCAACGTTTATCGATTGACTTTCGATCATAGGCGGCTCCTTGCGTTAAGTGGTGGCGAATAGAGGCCAGGGTGGTCTCCAGCGCCTGCTGAACGAAGGCGCGACCTTTCTCTTCGCAGGCCCTGGTGGGATCGCCCAGCACGGCGTAATCAGAAAACTCGGTCCAGCGTATTGGCTGATAGCGAAAATTCTGTGGGAAAACGGGATAGTGCGCGCGGGCGTTCGCCATGGTCACAAACTCCGGGGCCAGTGCCAGCATCAGTGAAGTTTCAACTTCGTCAGCATGCATATAGCCGGGATAAGCCACCGCCGAGGTTTGCCGCTTTTGCACCTCCTGCTCCATACCCGCCCAGCTGTAGCTGAGCAGCGTGATATCTTTCTCTTTTAACTGTCGGGACGCCGCTTTAATGGCGTCAAAATTGCCGTAATGCGCGTTGATCACTGCCGTTGTAATAATGCCGTAGCTGGCCATGTTCTCCGCCAGCGACACCAGCAGCGACGTCAGTTGTTCATTGCCGATATCAATGGCCCCCGCGTGCCCACGCAGCGACCACACCTGGCTGTAAGAAATAACGGGCAGGCTCAGCGCGCACTCACCTAACTGTTCATCAAGCAGTGCGCAAAAGCGCTCGGCCAGCAGGTTGTCGGTATCCAGCGGCAGATGATCGCCGTGTGGCTCGACCGCACCCAGCGGCAGCAAGGCAATCTGCGCCTTCTGCAGTGCCAGCCGGGCTTCACGTTCATTTAAATGGTGCAGCTTCATTGCACCTCTCCTTAACCAAAAGCGAAGTAACGCGCCGGATTTTCGACAAAGAAATCATGCAGTAACGCTTCGCCGTCAAACCCGGCCTCCCGCGCCTCTTCGACGAATCTTGGCCGCCAGTCGCTAAGGATAAACTTCAGTCCCAATCCTCCTTTACCGTAATGCGCGCTCATCGATTTACGGGCAAAATCACCGCCGATTAAGATTTGTTTTTGGTAACCCCGCTGGCATAACGCCAGAATGGCCTGGGTGCGGATGTGTTCAGCGTGATATTTGATGCGGCTGATGCCGTCAAACGAGAGAAACGCCCCGGTGTTGGCGATCTGACGGTGCAACCATGGATCGGGATTGCGATCCATATGGGCAAAACATAAACGGGACAAATCAAGCCCCAACTTTTTAAAGATCTGTGCCTGTTCTAATCCCATCGTCCCCATCTCGGTATGGCTGTGCATCGGCGCTCCAGTACGCTGCTGGGCGCGAACAATAACCTCTATGGTTTTTTGTTCCAGGGGAGAAATAGTGTTGTAACCCGTGCCACACTTCACGACGCCAGCCCGATACGGAGTACCCTCTATTCCCTCGGTTACCTCGCGGCAAACGTGTTCAACCAGTTCATCAATCTCCGAATTTTCAATCCATTCGGTAAAAGTTTGCCTCAGGCCCGGACGCTGACTGCTCCACAGAAAACCTTTGTTAAAACCGGCGGTGGCGATAATGTGCAGTTGCTGCCGCTGGGCCATTTCGGCGACGGTTGCCGCATGGCGGCCGTAATCCGGGGCGGTGGCGTCGTAGATAGCGTTGCCACCAGCCAGACGGAAATCACTTAATTCACGCTCGGAAGCCTGCGGGTCGTCCAGCAAAAGGTCATCATCCTGACGCTCCGCCCAATATGGCGGAATACAGTAGATATGGTCGTGGCTGTAGGTTATGCCCAGCTGATTAGCAGCAATATCGCCGTTTAAGGTACGAATGATCCCCATGTTTCTTGCTCCCCGGAACGGATAAGAAGGTGTTTTCAACATAGGTGAACGCCACTTGACCAGTCAAGTGATCAAGTTCGCATCAATCATATAAAATTCTTATCTGTGAGGTTGGTCGAAATATACTCGTTAAGTGACAGTGTCACAGGAAGGGTTATTACAGTAAAAAACCATTCCTCATGGAGAAACACGCTCACCCCGCAGACGGAAATAAAAATTTAACTATATAAAACAATAAGATAATTATCATAAAGGGAAATAAATTCCAGACTAATAATTAATAATATTGATTAAAATGTTTAATTGAATGAATCGATAAAAGGAGTATTGTTAAAAATAATGATGAGCGGAGATAACCAAATGTTACGTGATTTTTTGATGGTAGAAAAAGAAGATCGCCTGGTCGAACAGCGAATGGCCAGCAGCGAAAAAGCTAATCCAGCGGACGTCACTGAATGGATTATTGTCAATAAAAATGGCGATAAAAAAGGCCGTGTGACGTTATTCAATCAATTTACCACCCGACGCTCATATTGCGTGAATTATCGCATTACCCAGTTCGATAATAGCGGAAACGTGGTCGTAGACCGGCTGGCGGAATCTCTCTAAGGACCTGGCAATAATTATATCGATGGTTTATCAACACAGATAACGACCGGCCCGGCTATCCGGACCGATCGCTCTCCCTTAGCCCGGTCCGTCGCTGGCGGCGGCCAGCAGCGGTACAATCACGTCGCTCAACGGCGTAGGAATATGGTGAATCCGGCCATATCGCTGAACGACACCGTTGCGAATATCCCATTCAAGCGGCAATCCCGCTTCGCGATCTGTGAGTATGGAAGTGCTTAAGTCCGAGGGCGCACGATGAAAACCGGCGATGATCTCCTGCGGTACGCCATCGTCCAGGCTGGCACCAGCGGCGCGAGCAACCGTCAGACACTCTTGTAGATACGCAAGGGCAAGCACCGTGATATCTTCGCGGGCGAACATCCCTGCCCGTCTTCCTGTCAGCACCATCAAACCCGCGACCGCATTTTGCAGCAGTTTACGCCACGCGACGGAGTTAAAGTCGGCGCTTATATCCACCTCGCAGCGCGTGTCTCGTAGCGCGTGCCGCACCCGCTCGGCCCCCGGCACATCAGGCAGCGTCAGGCGCGGTTTCGCCCGCAACCAGACGGACGCTTCAGATTCGCGCTGCGCCGGAAACCAGACAACCGATGGCAGCACAACCGCATTCGCGATGTGGTCCGCGAACAGCGCTTTCTGTTCAATACCATTTTGCAGTACGCAAACTACCGTTTTTTCGTGACACAGCGCCCGCAACCATGGCGCAATAGCCGCAACTTGCGTCGTTTTGACCGCCACAAAAACGAGATCAAATAATGGCGCGACGATTGATGCCGGATCCGTGACAACCGGCCCCGGGACAACAATATTTCCGCCATCAAAACGCAGCGACAACTGTGAGTGCGCACGGCGACCGCATACCAGAGGCGTGCGGCCAACTTCGTGCAGCGCGGCGGCGATAGTCGTGCCAATTGCGCCAGGACCAATCAGCGCAATGGTGGGTTCCTCAACGGTCATCTGTGCCTCCCGGCCTCTGAGATTTCACGGGTATTAACATAAACGCGACGGTGTTCGCATTACCATTTTATTCGTATGGGTAATCTGAATGTGTGTGTCACCGTACACACTTTTTCTCCATCAACAAGGAAGGTACATGTTTCCAGAATACAGAGAGTTGATTTCTCGATTGAAAACCACGCACCCGCGCTTTCAGTCGCTATTCGAAAAACATAACGCACTCGATCACGACATTTCCCGCATAGAAGGAGTCGATGGCAAAGGATACAGTCTCGAGCTAGTACATATGAAGAAAGAAAAACTTCTGTTGAAGGATGAAATGCTCAAAATCCTCCAACATGAAAACCTTAACCAGGCCTGACGCGTTGTTAAAGGCCGCCATCTGGCGGCCTTTCTGATTTCTCAGTTACGATCGAATAAACGCCAGCAAATCGGCATTAATCACCTCGGCATGTGAGGTGTGCATGCCGTGCGGATAGCCGGGGTAAATTTTTAGCTGACTATTCGGCAGTAGCTTATCTTGTAAAATTGCAGCGTTTTGGTAAGGAACAACCTGGTCGTCATCGCCCTGCATCACCAGCACCGGTAGCGTGATCGCTTTTAAATCCTCGGTCTGGTCGGTTTCAGAAAAAGCCTTGATGCCATCATAGTGCGCCTTTGCGCTGCCGGTCATGCCCTGCCGCCACCAGTTCTGAATGGTGCCCTGCGACACTTCCGCGCCATCACGGTTAAAACCATAAAACGGGCCAGACGCCACGTCGAGATAGAACTGTGAGCGATTGGCCGCCAGCGCCTTGCGGAAACCATCGAAGACTTCAATCGGCGTACCGCCGGGATTGCTTTCCGTTTTGACCATCAGCGGCGGAACGGCGCTGATAAGCACTGCTTTGGCAACCCGCCCCTGCGGCTGACCGTACTGTGCAACGTAGCGCGCGACCTGACCGCCACCGGTGGAATGCCCAATATGCACAGCGTTATGCAGATCCAGATGTTCCGCCACCGCCGAAGCATCTGCGGCATAATGATCCATATCGTGGCCTTCACTCACCTGGTCTGAACGACCGTGACCACGTCGGTCAATCGCAATCACCCGGAAGCCTTCAGCCAGGAAAAACAGCATCTGATTATCCCAATCATCGGCGCTTAAAGGCCAGCCGTGATGAAAAACAACAGGCTGCGCCTCTTTCGGACCCCAGTCTTTAAAGAAGATATTGACGCCGTCTTTGGTTGTCACAAATGCCATGTTACAAACTCCTCTATTGAGAAAACAAGGCTGCGGGCCTGATGCCTGCAGTTAGTCGGGTGTAAAGGCTGGATGCTCTGTCTGATAACGATCGTGTCTCGTTAGGGTTGAAAATGACTCTGGCTGAAGAAGTGTAGATGATTTTTGGCAATGCAGGTTTTGCCCCTGAACGAAGAAATGCCGTTATGGTGTGATAATGAATCCATTTTCCATAAGAATCAGCTCAACAAAAAATATCATCACAGCTGCAAAACATATTATCAGCTCAGCCAACATCGCTAACAGACACGCCAATCCTGGATATATCTACCGACATAAACAGAGAATTCTTTACCCAATTTTTGTTTTTTTTTGGTTTTGCCAACAAGTTTATGGCTACTATCACACCGTCAAAATACAGGAGTATTACAGTTGTATTCAGTGAGGTGACGTATGAAAACACAACGCCATCATATAATAATGAAATTGATCAGTGCCGATGGTTTTGTTCGTGTTACAGCACTTGCAGATTATTTGCAGGTAACAAAAGAAACCATTAGATCCGATCTTAACGAGCTTTGCAAAAAAGGTTTACTTAATCGCTGTCATGGTGGCGCCTGGATAGATATAAATTCACTTGATTGCGTCACCAGAAATGAAATTATTCACGTTCTTGAATCAGGGGATTCATACGGCGTGGTAAAAAGAGGCTCTCCTGTTATGAAAAACAACGTATGTGTTCTCGGTTCATTTAATGTTGATATCATCAGCTATTTGCCAAGACTGCCCAATGCTGGAGAATCGCTACTTTCCGATAAATTAATGTTTTCTCCCGGAGGAAAAGGTTGTAATCAGGCGCTGGCATCCAGCTACGCTGATGCTAACGTAAGTTTCATTACTAAAATTGGCTCAGACCATTTCAGTGAATATGCCAGTTCATTTATTAATGCTTCATCAATAAAAAATCCGATTGTTTATAAATCCTCCGAAGTACAAACAGGCACAGCGACAATTTATGTCGATGAAACAACTGGGGAAAATATGATAGCTATATTTCTCGGCGCTAATATGACCATCAGCCACGATGAGGTTTTACTGCAAAAAGACGCTATTGTTCACGCAAACATTATTCTTCTACAGCTGGAAACCAATGTTGATGCACTACAACAGATAATTAACATCGCCCAAGATAACGAGGTTCCGGTGATTATTAACCCCGCGCCTTACAGCGCATCTATTCATCAATTTCTTGATGGCCTTGATTATCTCACACCAAATGAAACTGAGGCCGGATTGCTGACAGATACTCAGGTCATCGATGCCGACTCAGCGATGGCCGCAGCACAGGCAATTCACCGCATGGGGGTTAAAAACGTCGTGATTACCTTAGGTAAGAAAGGTTCCGTTGCTTTTGACGGCAGGAGGTTCATTTTCTCTCCCGCATTCCCAGCGGTTGTGAGGAACACCGCTGGTGCCGGTGATGCGTTCAACGGTGCTCTGGCATCTGAACTTGCCAGGGGGCGTTCTCTGGAAAACGCGCTGATCTACGCATCCGCCTTTGCATCACTGGCTGTCGAAACCCCAAATGCTTCGGACATGCCGGATAACCAGGCCGTTCTGCATCGAATTAATACAACTCAGTATCGCCAGTCAATTTCGGAAATGAAAAAATAAGGAATCTATTATGAGCTCCATTAACCAACCACTAAATATTCTTTTTATTGGCGAGTCATGGCATATCCACATGATCCATTCAAAAGGATACGACAGCTTTACCTCAAGTAAGTATGAAGAAGGTGCTACATTCCTGCTGGACTGTTTACGTAGTGCTGATGTTTCCGTTACTTACATGCCTGCTCATCAGGTGCAAATTTCATTCCCCCAAAGCCAGGCAGAACTCGATAAATATGATGTTATCGTCATTAGTGATATTGGAAGCAATACTTTTCTTTTGCAAAACGATACGTTTTATCAATCCAAAATTAAACCAGATGCGTTGAACATGATAAAAGAATATGTTAGCAACGGCGGTGGTTTACTCATGATTGGCGGATACCTTTCATTTATGGGCATTGAAGCCAAAGCCAATTATAAAAATACCGTACTGGCTGATGTCCTACCGGTTATTATGCAGGATGGCGATGACCGTATAGAAAAACCGTCAGGAGTCTATGCTTGCCCTGTCGAATCAGAACATGAAACAGTTTGCAATTTTACCGACTGGCCACTTTTCCTTGGTTATAACAAAGTAACAGCGAAAGAACATTCAGCGGTTGCGCTAACAATCGATAAGGATCCTCTTCTTGTATATGGCGATTTTGGCAAAGGCAAGACGGCCTGTTTTATGAGCGATTGTTCTCCACACTGGGGTAGCCATGAGTTTATGAACTGGAAATATTACACAAGAATGTGGGTAAACATTCTGCGTTATATCGCCAGAGGTTAAATACACCGGGTTCGAAGAAATGCTCTTCGAACCACTTCCCTGAGCTATCAATATACAGGATGGACGTATGAATAAACATAAATACTCAGTTCCATTGCTGATGCTGGCAACAATTCTGGCCGGAACCCTGTCGCCCATGCAATCAGCAGTAAATGGTGAACTAGGCCACTGGCTTAAGGATGGAAATGCCTGCGCGGTTATTTCCTTTGCCAGCGGTCTGGTGGTGATGTTTTTTATTATCATGGCCAAAAAAGAGACCCGACAGCAGTTTGCCTCAATCCCTTCGCTGATAAAACAACGGAAAATCCCGCTGTGGAACTGGTTTGCTGGCCTCTGTGGCGCCATGGTGGTATTTTCTGAAGGAGCATCCGCTAGCGCATTGGGCGTGGCGACCTTCCAGACCGCATTGATTTCCGCTCTTATTCTTTCCGGGCTGCTGTGCGACCGCTTTGGTATTGGCGTTAGCGAGAAAAAATATTTCACCTCGTACCGAGTGATTGGCGCTATTTTCGCGGTGGTCGCTACGGTATTTGTTGTATCCCCTCAATGGCGATCGACATCATTCATCCTTCTGGCCATTCTTCCCTTTATGGCGGGGCTGCTGGCTGGCTGGCAGCCTGCTGGGAATGCAAAAGTTGCGGAAGCCACTGGTTCAATGCTGGTTTCTATTACCTGGAATTTTATCGTCGGCTTCACCGTTCTGGGCATTGCGCTCCTCATTCGTATCGCTCTGGGGCACGTCAGCTTCCAGTTACCCGATGCCTGGTGGATGTATCTCGGCGGTCCATTGGGGCTGATGTCCATAGGACTGATGGCGATTCTGGTACGCGGGCTGGGTTTATTGATGTTAGGCGTGGCCTCCACGGCCGGACAACTACTGGGCTCAGTGCTGATCGATGTGCTTATTCCGGCGCTGGGCAACACCGTCTATTTTGTCACTCTCGTTGGTACGGTTTTTGCCCTTATCGGAGCAATTGTCACCACTATCCCCGATTTTAAGAGCGCACGACTGGCTAAAGCGGAGGCGCAATCATGAAAGGTTATATTCAGACCGTTACGGGCCCCATACGTAAAGAGGACATGGGGTTAACTTTGCCACACGAACATCTTTTTAATGACCTCTCTTCCGTTGTCGATAAACCCTTTTACCGCTGGTCTGAGCAGATTGTAGGCTCCTGCGTTTGCGCCGGGAATCAGTGGGCGCTCAAACACGATCCCTATTGCTGCGCAGATAACATGAGCAAAAAGGATATCGATGACGTTATTGAGGAGATTAAAAGTTTCATGGCGCTCGGTGGGAAAACCATCGTCGACGCTACCGGTTCAGAGTCCATTGGCCGCGATCCGCTGTCTCTTCAGGAAGTTGCTCTGCGTACTGGTATCAACATCGTTGCCTCCTCAGGCCCCTACCTTGAAAAATTTGAAGGGGAAAAGCTGCACCAACAGGTTGAAACGCTGGCCAGGATAATCGTTCGGGAACTGAATGAGGGAATTGCCGACACGGGTATTCGGGCGGGAATGATTGGCGAAATTGGCGTCTCGCCGGAATTCACCGACGCGGAGAAAAACGGCCTGCGTGCTGCCTCTCTGGCCCAGAAAGACAACCCGGATGTCGCAATCAATATTCATATGCCCGGCTGGTTAAGGCGCGGCGATGAAGTTCTGGATATTGTTCTCAAGGAAATGGGCGTTTCACCAGAAAAGGTTTCCCTTGCCCATTCGGATCCGTCCGGAAAAGATCTTGATTATCAACGTCGAATGCTCGACCGAGGCGTCTGGCTGGAGTTTGATATGATTGGGCTGGATATTACTTTTCCAAAAGAAGGTGTGGCACCGGGGGTACAGGAAACGGCGGATGCCGTCAGCAGGCTGATTGAGCTGGGTTACGGAAACCAGATAGTGTTAAGTCATGATGTTTTCTTAAAACAAATGTGGGCAAAACATGGGGGCAATGGATGGGGCTTTGTACCCAATGTCTTTCTGGGCTATCTGGCCAGTCGCGGAATCGATCAGGAGTCGATTAAAAAGCTCTGTATAGACAATCCGGCAAATCTACTTGCCTGACGCCCGGTGGCGGCTAGCGCCTTACCGGGCCTACGGAAAATGCACAATTTATTGATATTGTGGGTTTTGTAGGCCTGGCAAGGCGTCAGCCGTCGCCCGGCAGAAACGCTCGCCATGCTAACAGGATTTAAGCATCCCTTCACCCAACTAAACCACGAGCGCGCAGCACTTCGCCAACCACCGATACCGCAGAAAAGGCGTTTGGCCATCCGGCATAGAAAGCGGCATGGGCGACGATCTCCCCTGCCTCCTGCGCGGTGAGACCATTGTCCATCGCCCGGTTCAGATGGTAGCCAATCTGCGCGCTTTGCCCGGAGGCAATCAGCGCGCTGACCGTCACCAGGCTGCGGTCGCGCGGCTTCAACCCCGGCCTCTGCCACAGATCCAGAAATAGCGGGTTGGTTGTAAACTTCACAAGGCCAGGAGAAATCGCGCCAACATTCTCTTCTACCGTTGTTGAGCGCTGGTTTTCTGCCTCCTGATTAAGAGGAAGCAGTTCCGGCGAAGCCGAAGCCAACTGCTCGCGGCGAATACCCCGAGCGGCAAAAATATCTTTCGTCACCGCAATAGCGGCCATGGCGCTTGGCCAGCCGGAATAAAAGGCCAGATGAGTGATGATTTCAGAGATTTCAGCCGCAGTGACCTCGTTATTCAAAGCAACGTCAACATAGTGTTTCAGTTCAATGGGTTGATTACGGGCGATCAGAATAGCGACGGTGACAATACTCCGGTCGCGACGCGATAGTTCAGCTCTCTGCCAGAGATCGTCTGCCAGCACCTCGCTGCCGAAACGGGCAAGCGCGGGCGCAACGGATTGAATATCCTCAACGGACAATGCGGATGGACTAAGTTGAGCCATTTTTTCACCTCTTCTTTCTTCGGCCTGGACAGGAGCGTCCAGCACCAATGATATTGCCGCAGCGGCAATAAAAGCGTTCACGATAAACTCCTTGTCGGCAAGTTAGTCCGTCAGTCTTTCCACCAGCAGGCGCTGATACTCAGGCAACTGGCTGCGGCTGGCGCTTTGAAAAACCAGCGGAGGAAGCCAGGCCCGCGCAGCCTCCTCAAGGCCTTTGGTCATGACCGATTGTTCCGGATAAGGATGAGAGACGATGACCAGCGTTTTGATCTCAGCAGCAGTAGCGATACTGGTATAGCTCAGCAGAAATATGACGATGGCCAAAAACCAAAATTGGCAAGGGATATTGCGGTGTGGGTATTTCATCGAGGTCTCCTTCTCTTTTGCCACAAGGGTAAGGTGCGCAATAAGAAGGAGCCAGCCCTTGCTATCGAATGGGCCTGTGAATGATTTTCATCAATCAGACTACAGACCGAGCGGTTTTAGCTCGCGGACGAGCGAGATTAATAAGCGCAGCCCGGTTGGCAGCTGATGACGGCTGGAATAATAAATATAAAATCCAGGTCCCCAGGATGCCCAGTCGCTCAGCACCAGGCGCAAACGCCCTTCTCTGACGTGCTGTGCAATCAGCGGTTCCGGGAGGTACATCAGGCCGAATCCTTGCAGGATAGCCACCACGCCCGTTTCCGCCTGATCGACCGTTAACAAAGGAGGCACTTTAATGGTGAGCTGTTCTTCACCCCGCTCAAACTCCCATTTGTAGATCCTGTTATTTCCCAGACGATTGCTGACGCAACGGTGCTGGTGAAGATCGTCAGGATGCTGGGGTACGCCGAAGCGAGCCAGATATTCCGGGGATGCGGCAACAACCCAACGAACGTCGGCGGACAGACGCTGCGCCACCATATCTTCAGGCACGGTGGCGGTATCAATGGATGCCACCGGTTCGCTTACCGCCTGAGCCAGGCTCTCTCCTGCCGCCGTCAGGGTGACGCTTTTGGTCGTACGGTTCAGCAGACGGACGCCCAACCGCGCCTCAAACCCCTTCAGGGCGTGGCTCAGCGTTGATGCGCTCACGCCAAGTTCGACGGCAGCCTTACTAAAACTGTGATGCCGTGCGATGGCGCAAAAATAAAGAAGATCGGCCATATCGGCACGGTTCAGATTCATACGGTCTCGCTAAGGTAATAGAAACTAAGCTGAAAATTCACGGTACCCTGACTCAATACCTTAATGCAATGCACGACTTCACGCCTACATTGTCCAGCGTATTATCAATGATTGATTCGTCGTGCCAATAATTCTAACGTTGACATTGACCCTGAGAACTAGTTTACTAGTACAAATTCTATTTCTCAGGTATCGAACAATGCAACACATCATCATGATGACTCTGCACGGCTGGTGGCGTACTTCCCGATAACGGGCAGTATCGTCACGTCTGCAGTTTGCACACCGATACCCGGCCCGCCAAGAGCGGGCTTTTTTTTGTCCAGATTTTACGCATACGGTACGCACACCGTAAAACAAGCAGCCGGGAACCGCTGCGCAGGCCCTGGTTTCACTTCACGTGCAGAGTCCTTTCCGGGAACGATGGACCCCGGATTAGCAGGCACTGCGCATACATCAAGGAGCAATAATGAGTACATTACTCAACCCCTACTTTGGCGAATTCGGCGGTATGTACGTTCCGCAGGTCCTTATTCCCGCGCTACGTCAGCTGGAAGAAGCGTTTGTTAGCGCCCGCGAAGATCCGCTCTTTCAGGCTGAATTTACCCATCTCCTGAAAAACTACGCCGGTCGTCCGACGGCGCTGACCAAATGCCGCAACCTTACGCAAGGTACCCGCACCACTCTGTACCTCAAACGTGAAGATCTGCTGCACGGCGGCGCGCATAAGACTAACCAGGTACTCGGCCAGGCGCTGCTGGCAAAGCGAATGGGTAAAACCGAGATTATTGCTGAAACCGGAGCCGGGCAGCACGGCGTGGCGTCGGCATTAGCCAGCGCGCTGCTAGGCCTGAAATGCCGCATCTATATGGGGGCGAAAGATATCGAACGCCAGTCGCCCAACGTTTTTCGCATGCGCCTGATGGGAGCGGAAGTCATCCCCGTTCACAGCGGTTCATCCACGCTAAAAGATGCCTCAAACGAGGCGCTACGCGACTGGTCCGGTAGCTATGAAACCGCTCACTTTATGCTGGGCACCGCTGCCGGGCCACACCCATTCCCGACTATCGTGCGTGAATTCCAGCGCATCATCGGCGAAGAGACCAGAGTACAGATACAGGAAAAAGAGGGACGCCTGCCGGATGCCGTTATCGCCTGCGTGGGCGGCGGCTCCAACGCCATCGGCATGTTTGCTGACTTTATCGATACCCCTCAGGTCGGACTGATTGGCGTTGAGCCTGCGGGCCACGGTATTGAGACCGGTGAACACGGCGCGCCGTTAAAGCACGGGCGTACCGGTATCTACTTCGGTATGAAAGCCCCGATGATGCAGACTGATGAAGGTCAAATTAAAGAATCGTGCTCCATTTCCGCAGGCCTCGATTTCCCGGCCGTCGGGCCGCAGCACGCTTATCTCAACAGCATTGGCCGCGCAGAATACGTCTCTGTGACCGACGATGAAGCGCTGGCAGCATTTAAAACCCTGAGCCGCGCTGAAGGGATTATTCCTGCGCTGGAGTCCTCCCACGCCCTCGCGCACGCCCTGCGAATGATGCGCAAAAATCCGGACAAAGAGCAGTTGCTGGTGGTGAATCTTTCCGGGCGCGGCGATAAAGATATCTTTACCGTACACGACATTCTGCAAGCGAGAGGAGAAATGTGATGGAACGCTATAACGATGTATTTGCTCAACTCAAAGACCGTGGAGAAGGCGCATTCGTCCCCTTCGTGATGCTGGGCGACCCGGGACCAGAACTCTCGCTGCAAATTATCGACGCGTTGGTTGCCGGCGGGGCCGATGCGCTGGAGCTGGGGATCCCGTTCTCCGATCCGCTGGCTGACGGCCCGACGATTCAAAACGCTGCCCTGCGCGCTTTTTCTTCCGATGTCACCCCTGCCCGCTGCTTCGATATGCTGGCGGCTATCCGCGCGAAATATCCCGCCCTCCCAATCGGCCTGCTGATGTACGCCAATCTGGTATACAACCGGGGAATCGATACGTTTTATGCCGATTGCGCCCGCGTTGGAGTCGATTCCGTGCTGGTAGCGGACGTTCCGTTCGAAGAGTCTGCGCCGTTTCGCCAGGCGGCAATGCGCCACAATGTTGCGCCTATTTTTATCTGTCCGCCCAACGCTGACGATGCGCTACTGCGACAAATTGCCGCTCACGGTCGCGGTTACACCTACCTGCTGTCGCGGGCGGGGGTAACCGGAGCCGAAAATCGCGGCGCTCTGCCGCTGCATCACCTGGTGGCGAAACTCAACGAGTATCAAGCGCCGCCGGTGCTTCAGGGTTTCGGAATTTCAACTCCGGAGCAGGTTGTGGACGCATTAAAAGCGGGGGCTGTCGGGGCGATTTCCGGTTCAGCGATTGTGAAAATTATTGAGCAACATCTGGACGATCGGAATGCCATGCTGGCTCAGTTGAAGGACTTCGCCCTCAGCCTGAAAGCAGCAACCATCTGACCGGCATAGCACAACGTTAAGGCGTTAAAAATACCGGTTATTGCGGTTAACCGCAGTAACCGGCAACACCACCGACCTGCTGAAATGCATGCGTGCAATAGAATAGTGTAGAGAGCCGGGAATCCCCCATTTCTCTGGCTAACGCCTTCAGATCGGCCCTCTTTTCACCATCGAGAATATAAAGGTAGAAATGACGTCCGTTGCTGTTTTTTAAGAGCATATTTTTCAGCAGTTGCGCGGGAAGCCTCACCGCATAGCGCTCTCGATCGCCGACGCTGTTCATTGCCGGATGTTCAATGTAGCGATAATCGATATTCAGATTATTAAGCAACTGGAGTAATTCATCCTGATTCAAAGCTTGTATACCCACATTGGCGCGACCTGGGATCCTGACGGATTAGTATCGGTAAACGGCTTCGATATTGTAGCCATCCGGATCGAGAACATAGGCTGCATAGTAGCCGCCGCCGTACTGCGGCCGCAGGCCTGGCGCACCGTTATCATGACCACCGGCATTCAGGGCCGCCTGATAAAACGCGATGACCTCCTCTTGCGAATGCGCGCGAAAGGCGATGTGGGTCCGGGGAACATAGGGAACCCCAACGGTTATCCAGAACGTTTCCGCCGCCAGCTCCAGCCCGGTCTTTTGCAGATTGCCAAATCCGGCCCGTTCCCCCGGAGGGGCCTTGCTGATCCCGAGACCCAGAGCAGAGAGAGCCGAAGTGTAGAAAACTTTACTGCGCTCGAATTGGGTAACGGTAATACCGGTATGATCAAACATAAATTTCTCCCTGGAAAATGAGTCTCGTATCCCTGCGGTGCAAAGCATCGGACCAGATAGCCCCCGAGCATTCACAGTTGTTATAATAATAACCGTTTAACCTGCGGCAGACTGTGATACTACGGACATCTTAGCCAACGTTTTCAGTGAATCAACGCTTGCTGCTCTGGCGAAGATACTGCAAAATCGAGCAATCAAATCCCCCTTAAAACATCATTCAAGCATTATTGAGCATGTGAATGATACTGTCTCCTGGCGGCATCTGTGTGATACCTGCTGAGTACAGGGAAGTCTTACGTTCTTACTAAAAGGAAAGTCAATGCACGCACCTGCATCAAACGCCAGCCAGCCCTTAGCGACGCGTATTGCATTCTTTATTTCCGGTTTTGCCACCGCAACCTGGGCAGTACTTGTACCCTTCGCCAAAAGCAATACGGCAGTTAACGATGCCATGCTGGGTACGCTATTGCTGTGCCTGGGGATGGGAGCGCTCATCGCGATGCCGCTCACCGGTATACTGACCAGCCGCTACGGCTGTCGCCGGGTGATCGTGTCATCCGTCGCTATCGTCATCATATCTCTGCCGCTGCTGGCCACCATTAACAATGCCTGGCTGCTCAGCATCGCGCTGCTGATATTTGGCGTCGGTATTGGCGTGACGGATTGCGCGATGAATATTCAGGCTATCATTGTCGAGCGTCAGGCAAGCAAAGCCTTGATGTCCGGATTTCATGGTATGTATAGCGTGGGCGGTATCGCAGGCGCGGGTGTAATGACTCTCTTTCTTACCCTCGGCCTGAGCGCCTTTTCCGCCACGCTGTTAGTGGTGCTGATCGTTGCCGGACTGATGCTTATCAGCATCAAAGGTCTGTTACCGTGGGCCAACCCCTCCAGCGGGCCCGCGCTGGCGGTACCCCACGGCGTCGTTCTATTGATCGGCATTATCTGCTTCGCCGTCTTTCTGGCCGAAGGCACGGTACTCGACTGGAGCGCCGTCTTTTTAACCGAAGTTCGCGGTATGCCGGAGAATCTTGGTGGACTCGGTTTTGCCTTCTTTTCCGTGGCAATGACCGTTGTTCGACTGAGCGGCGACCGTATGATGACGCGGTTTGGCTTTATACCGCTGGTTTTTGGCGGCGCTATTCTGGCCGCTATCGGCTTTTGTCTGGTGATTTTTGTCCCCGCCTGGACGCTATCGCTGCTGGGCTATGTGCTGGTCGGCGCGGGCTGCGCCAATATTGTCCCTGCGATGTTCTCAGCCGTGGGTCGCCAGCAAATAATGCCTCAGTCAGTGGCGGTTCCCGCAATTACCACCATGGGCTATCTGGGCGTCCTGGCAGGGCCTGCGCTGATTGGTTACGTTGCCCACCTTAGCTCATTAACCTATGCCTTTATTTTTATCACCGTGTTGATGCTGATTGTTGCCGGTATGTCGCGCTCGGTTGCACCGGAAAAGTAGACATATTCACGGCGACAACCAGAGACGAGAAACCATCAGGGTGGTATACACAGGCTACCGCCCTGATAAACTAACCACTTAAGACAAGCTCATTTTTATTCAATAGAGGCGCGTCTATGTTATCTGATTGCGATAAAGCGATTGTCCTGCTGCATGAAATCTACGGCATCAATGCGCATATTCAACGAACCGCAGATACCTGGAGAAGCCGCGGTTTTGATGTTTTTATTCCGCCGCTGTTTCCCCACTCAGCACCTTTTCGCTATGAGCAACAGGACATCGCCTATCGCCATTTTTGCGACAATGTCGGCTTTGATACCTCCGGCATCGTATCCCTGTTGACTGAGCTAAGAGCAAAATATGGCACGCTGATACTCATCGGCTACAGCGTCGGCGCAACGTTAGGCTGGCTGGCCGCCAGAAGCGGGCTCTGTGACGGCGCGGTTTGCCACTATGGCTCGCGGATCCGCCAGTTCAGCGACACAGCGCCGCCCTGCCCAACGCTTGTTATTATCGCCAGCGATGAGCCTGCGTTCGATCCTCGCGAAATGCAATATGAACTGGAGAGACACCCTTCCGTGACCTGCCGCATGTTCAACGCGCAACACGGCTTTTGTGATGCGGATAGTCTGGCCTGGGACGCGTGCCTTGCGCAGCAGGCAGCCGAAGCCGCAGAAATTTTCATCTCTCTGACTCAGCAGAAACTGGAGGCATAATGCATCAGGTATTTCACTGCTGCCGCCAAATGATAAAGAGCTGCACGATCTAAGCTGAGGTGCCGTGCGGTTACTGGAATGTCATGACCATTGAGTCAAAGTCAATCGTCCACTTATAGTGTCTGAGAAACTGGTGGCTGAGAAAGCCGTCGAGGATCATCCCCGATTCCGTGTGATATAGCGCTTCGGGCAAAACGCCAAATAAACCCGTTAGCGACGTTTGCTTTAGCGGCCCTAAAGCGACGCTATCAATGCTCAGGCGGGTTATTTCAAATCCGCCGCCGCCGAGCCCTCCTTTGCTATTTTCTGGCGTATATGCGCCCTGTTTATCGCGTTTTATTCCGACATAATCCAGAGCGCCTTGCTGCAGCAGGATGGACGCTTCCGGGTCATCCAGGCCGGAATCGAGGAATAAGGATACCCCTTCTTTACCGTTAACCGCGCCTTTCACAATCATGAACTGCGAACCATCCAGGATGAAGGGGATTTCTGTTGCCGTCGCTGAAACACTGCTGATTGCGCCGCCCCTGGGTTCCAGAACAAGCTGCCGCCCAGGATAATCCATGGTGGTGAGAAACTGATGAAACACACCGGTCGACAAAATACCGTCAACTTCAATGGTCTCCCCGGTGTTCTCATCGGTAAAAACCCACTCAGGCGGAAACTCCGCTAAATCGATCGGTACGTCATGCAGCGTAACGGTTCCCAGACCCAGGTGCGTCAGCCGCGAATAGCGGGTTTCAGCGGTTTTACCCCCAGCATAAATACCGGTATAGCTAGCAACGGGCTTAATCCCCATTTTCTCAGTCGTTACCGAATTCAGAACCAGGAGGTCTGCGCCGGTATCGATAAAGACGTTCATAGGCTGTCCATTCACGCTGATGGATACCACTGGCAGATTATTCATTGAAATAAATGGCAGTACCGATTTATCTCCTCGCCATTGAGGTCGATAGGGTTTTGTATCGCCAAAATCTTTCATCAAGGTAAGGAGTGCTTGTTCGCTGTCGGAAAAGTGCTGTAAGTCGGTATCACTATTCATCAGCGTCTGTGCTTTTGCATATTGCCCGGTTTGATAATAGACGTACAGCAGCCCGGAGCGACTTTTTTGATACCAGGCAGAACTCATTTCCACGTTGGTAAAATATTTCTCCGCATCAGTATATTGTCCTCGTAAATAATGGATTAACCCGATAGCGTAAGACGAGCTGTCTTTCCACGCCGCTATTGTCAGCAATGGTGTGAGGTGTTGTTCCGCTTCAGCCAGGTTTCCATTCATCAGCTCATCCTGCGACAGTGCCCAGCGTAACGTACTGTTCTGTGGCTCTTTAGCCAGGCGCGCTCCCTTTTCTGCAATCAGTCGGGCGTAATCTCCCCGATGCAATACTTCGTTATTCTCCGTTTTCGGGGGATGAATAATCTGAGATGCGGAGGCGGTATCGCCTGCTGATGCAATAACGGCCAGCAGAATAAAAACGGACAACCCAGGTAAATTTATAAGCATGACAGTTCTCCATGAACATAGAATAAAACTTTTTGTCACTACGTTAAAAAAATATTTTATTAGAGACTGTTATGTTCTAATTCTTTCGGCGTCAGCGACTGACGGCCAGAGGAATAAATAAAAGATTTTTCGACCAGTAATTAAATACCTGGCCGACAGTTTATCGCTATCAATGCGGTATCAAAGAAAGAGCTTATTCTCTTCATTAATTAAGGTTGCTTTTTCAAGTATTTTTGCCACGGCTATAACGCATACCGCAATAAAAAGCCAGGAGATTGATTGCAGCTCGAATCCGAAAAGTATTTCTCGCTCTCCTGCGGGTTTTAGCATTGTTAGCCAGTAGCTGAGCAGCGGTTCGACGGCAATTGTCATCATCACCCAGCCCCCCAGTGAAACGCCTATCTTACGCATATGTTGCGCCGCCTTCGCGGAGAAATAGTCCCTGCGCGCATAGGTACAAAATAGCGCGCGCAGATGGAATAAACTGTAGCAAAGGGGTATCAGAACCAGAAAACTGATGGCGCCAGCCCCTGCGGCCTGCCACCATGGCAACGCCTCCAGCCTGATATTAAGCGTCGAGAGTAGCCTATCCGAGAGAGAAAGATCGATCCCCAATAGTTCACTTTTTAATGACCACGACGGAAAAAACAGAACGACCGCATTCATCATGATTATCGCTACCATCAGTAGCATAGTGATACTGACCATCTTTTGGCTGAACCGCGCAAGTGCATCAGTAGTCATACAATCCTCTGTAAGTTTATCCAGGCTATTGATGACAGAATACACAAAGATTAACGCAAAACAATAATTGTTTATCGTTTTACATTAAAATAAATCTTGGCATGATAAAATTATCTATATTTTTCAGTTTGTTAACTATCTTTTGTGTCTATCATTAATTATGTCAGGCAATGATTGCCTCTGAATAATAGCGACGAATGTATGATTTCTGGTCAATCAAACTGCGTGACCTTGTCCTTACTGCTAGATTGGGATCTTTGATCAGGTGGAATAATCAGGAGGGGCCATGTTTTCCTACATTATGCTCGGTACTAACGATCTACCGCGCGCGATTCGCTTTTATGATCCACTGATGGAATTACTGGGGCAGCCCCAAAGCGGCCGCAATGACGAAGGCGCATCGTGGGGAACATTTAGCGAAAATGGCACCACCGGCCTGTGCGTAGGCAAACCGTTCAATAAGCAGCAGGCAACAACGGGCAACGGCACTATGGTTGCGCTGAATGCGCGTTCCGTTGAGCACATTCAGCAGTTGCATAAGCTGGCGCTAAGCCTGGGAGGAACGGATGAAGGTGCTCCCGGACACCGTCCGCAATACGGTGAAGGATTTTACAGCGCCTACGTCAGGGATCCGGACGGCAATAAGCTGGCGTTTGTTTATTACGCCAGCACACGCTGAGCCCCGAAGGCCAGGGAAGTCAGGTTGAGGTCAACGAATGACGAAACCACTCGCGCATTGTCTGGAGATCGGCAGGTTCATGGAAATAGTGCTCTGCGCCTTCCACCGTTTCCAGCACCCCACCATTCTGGCGGGAAAATGCCCGGACGGCGGTATAATCCGCCAGGCTATCGTTACGCCCGACAAGGATCCCCAGAGGGCCTTTCCAGGTGACGGGTGAATGCTGCCTGAGATAATCGAGATAGTCCGCCCGAAATACCGGACCACCGGTTATAGCGATAGCTTTCTCGCGAGACAGTTGCTCTTCGTCAATACCGGCGCTACTCATCATTTTTCTGACCAGCGCCAACAGGTCAACCACCGGCGACAGAAAAAGCGTCTGGCTGAAATCGCTGGGCTTACAGGCTATAAGGCTGAAACTGGCCCCCATACTACAGGCGAAGAGTGCAATTTCACTAAAGTGCTCCCGCGCCCAGACATGAATACACTGAATATCGCTGACCGCCTGAATAACATGACACTCTTTTTCATCGCGGATACGATAGCCGTGCCCGGGGAGATCGAAGCTGAGTACCTGATAACCCTGCACAGCGGCCTCTTCGGCCAGGATTGCAATACAGGTATCTTCTTTATGCGAAAAGTTGCCATGCACGGCAAGGACAACTTTCTCACTCGATTGCTCGCCCCAGAGGGTGCAGGGTATCCCGTTGACGGCAAATTGGGTTCTGAACATAGAGCCGGATCCTTATAGACATGTTCATTGCGCGGGTAGTTTTATTCCCATATAAAACTCCGCCGATTTTGCCTTTTGCACCATCGCGTAATAATGACCTGAGGCAAAAAATGTCCAGATTTCAGGATGCTAACGATAAAACAATTCTATTTAAGCCAGCTGTTATGCTGAAGCCCCTTTTCTGCATCAACCTTCGGGAAACATCCCCGACGTAAACGCCGCTCTCATGGCCTCAATTTCTTTTTCCTGCGCCGCGTTCAATGCGGCCAGCATATTGCAGGTAAAATCGAGAAAACCGACGCCGTTGGCGGTCACCAGCCTGCCATCGCGAACGCAAGGAACATTTCGGTACCGCGCCGCGCCGCGATAGGCTGAGCCCGCCCTGCTCTGAAGGTATGCCAGCCCGTTCGAGGTGTGATCGACATCATTGAGAAAGCCGTTTGCCCCCAGGAATGCAGAGGCATCGCATATCGCGCCGACCACAATCTGCCGCGTCTGCGCTTGTTCTACCAGAGGAACAACCCGTTGCGCTTCATCTCCCCACCAGTTCATTCCTCCCACCAGTACCAGGGCGGCATAATCCTCAGGTATGGTCTGGAAGGTATAATCCGGCAGGCAGCGAACGCCGCCAATTGACATCACGGGGCCCGCATCGGCAGCCACGGTTCTGACTTTATATTGCGGCTCCCACATGCCAAATCCCCGGCGCAGCGCTGGCGCCAGCAGGGCAAACTCCCAGTCAGCATATTCCTGGATAAGCACAAACAGCACTTCTTTACGAGTATCCGTAGACATCATTCTCTCCTTTGTAAATACAGAATCCGTGGTCGCAACATTCAGCGAGCGCTTTACCTGCTACGCTATCGGTGTGTTGTATAAATCACGACAAACTGTATGAATACACAGTATTGAAAGCAAGGCTATTTTCCTCCTCTGGGCAACTCTTATTCATTTTTGCGAGCCAGCTCCCCGGACAGAAAACTATCCGGGGATCGGGTTATCTCCTCCTTCGAGCTGAATCCACGGCTAATGGAATACCCCTGCGCGCCAGGAGAACCTCCGCAGCGATATCAAGCGTATATCCCCCCCGCTTCAGTCTGCGTGACCTCAATTCCTTTAGCGTGATCCCTGAGATATCTCCTGAATCCAGGCGCTTGCGGATTTCGCTACCGCTCAGGCGTAATTGTCTTCGCAGCACCGCCAGCAAACTGACCTGAAAAGTGCGCTCCAATGTGATACTCACCCTAATACGAGAAGCGCGCAGAAGGCTGATTCGCCATCGTTCTTCAACGACGAATTCAGGCACGCCTGACAGCGTGGCGCTGTTACGCCGCAGGACCTGCAGATCGTGGGAATAGTGCTGAACGGCAGATTCATCATTAGCGATAAATCGTCCGTAGAGTTGCGAGTTGATTTTGCTGACCGGCAAACGAGAGAACAGGCTGATGTTCCAGGTGTAAGCGCAGCATACGCACTTATAAATACTCCAGACATCAAGCATCTTTTTTTGTGAATTGACCCGGAAGGCCCCGGATGGCGTGAAATCCTGCCGCTCATGGCAGGATGGACAGCATTTGCTAATCAGCTGGTAACCCGCAGGGCTGACGTTCCATGTGACTTTCATGGTGAACCTTTTTTTAACCCATACAAAAGCGAGCCCGTCGATAACGGACCGTGATTTTTGCGATGTGAAAAATATTTAGAGAATACTTTTCAGTGGGTTAAAAAAAAATTTCCAACACGACTACCCTGTCTGACTGCGAATGAATATGCCAAGGGTAGCAAGGCGACTCCCCCTTTAATCATGCACAAAATCAATAAATATGAATTTTTCATTCACAAATCAGCTTAATTACATCTTGTTCACAAAACGAGAAACCGCTCACTGATCTAACAAACCTAAACGTTTATTTTTTACGTCATAAACGTTTAGGTCGAAGAAATAATCGTTTATATCACGGTTAATATTCATAAAGGCAGAGAGCGAACAATGCGCAAAGCAACGATGCGGGACGTCAGTGAGGCTACCGGATTTTCCATGTTTACCGTCTCACGAGCGCTAAACGGCGGCGATGGCGTTGCTGATGATAGCCGGGAGCTTATCTTAAAAGTAGCGCGTGAGCTTGGCTACGTCCCTAACCGCGCGGCCCAGGCGCTGCGCCGCTCCAGCCGGGACTCGGTGGCGGTGATCACCGCCCATGCCTCGAACTCGTACTATCTCAATCTGATGTCCGGTATTCAGCAGATGCTACAGCCTTCGCAGTGGACCGTGGTGCTTGGCGATATTGCCGTAAACGGTACCTACGAACGGGCACAGGAAGATCGCATGATTAACCGTCTGATCGAATCACGAATGGCCGGGATCATTTCGACGGTCACGCTACAGCCAGAAAGCCTGAACCTTCTGGCAAAATGGGATATCCCGGTGGTATTTGTTGACTCCCCTCCCCGCGGCGAGCACAACTTTCCCAGCGTCACCACCGATAATTACCACGCCAGCCTGTTGGTGGGTAATCATCTGGCGCAGCATGGATACAAAAACTGGCTACTGCTTATTTATCCGGACCGCTGGACGACGCGTTTTGAGCGCGAGCGCGGGATCCGTGAAGCGGCTGACCAATGCGGCGCAACGCTCCAGGTGCTTGAGACGGAAAATGACGCACTATCGGCCTCTGCCAAACTGAGCCATTACCTCGACGGTCAGATGCCGTTACCTGATGTGCTTATTGCCGGTAACAACCCTCTTCTGCTGGGTTCGCTCAAACAGCTCCAGCAACGGCAGATAGACATTCCCGGGGATATGGCGCTTATTGGCTACGACGAATTTGACTGGGCGCCGCTACTCAATCCACCGTTGACGGTACTGAATGAAAATAGTGAAGAGATAGGCAGGCAGGCAGCTGAAATGCTTATCCAATTAATTAATCAGGAAGGAAAAGGAGAAATAAACACTCAACGTACAGTTCCTGCCGAGCTGGTTATTCGCCAGTCCTGCGGCTGTAGAAAAGGAAATAAAAACTAAAAAGAGATTATTCAGATTGCTGACAAAGTGCACCTGGCTGGAATTGCCCGGTGGCGGCTAGCGCCTTACCGGGCCTACGAAAAAAAGCACGTTTTATTGCTATTGTGGGTTTTGTAGGCCGGACAAGGCGTCAGCCGCCGCCCGGCAGAAACGCGAGCACAATCTATAAACCTGGTTTGTCATCAGTCTCAGATTATTTTACCTATTTAAATAACGACAGAATTTTTCAGTTGCAATCACCAAACAACATCAGGGGATTATTTCTGAGGTTCCCCCACACCTGGCCGTACGTCATACCACCAGAAAATGAAAGGAGCAGAATATGACCAAATTTCGCAAAGCATGGCTGGCTGTCGCGGTTACTGCGGTAATAACCACCATGACGGGGTTTATTCCCGCTGCCAGCGCCGCGCCGCAGCACGACAAAAAGATTTCCCACATCGGCTTAATGGTGCAGGACATGTCCAACCCTTTCTTCTCCGCAATGGAAAGGAATGCAAAGCAAGCCGCCAACAAAATCGGCGCCACCATTAACGTTCAGGATGCGCAGGTTGATCTGGCAAACCAGAACACGCAGATTGACGCGTTTATTCAGCAAAAAGTGGAGCTTATTATTATTTCTGCCGTCGATGAATCAGGAATTGAGCCGGCCATTCAGCGAGCAAAAGCCGCCGGGATTATTGTTATCGCGGTCGATACGCCCGCTAAAGGCGCTGATGCAGCCATCATGACCAACGCCATCCAGGCCGGGGAAACCTCCTGCGAGTATCTGTTCAGCCAGATGGGCGGCAAAGGCAAAGTGCTGCTGGTGGACGGTACGCCGATTCAGACCATTATCGATCGTATTAAAGGCTGTAAAAACGTCGCGCAAAAATACCCGGATATCAAAATTGTCGGCCAGCAGGCTTCACGTAACGATCGCGCTTCCGGCCTGATGGTAACGACCGATATGCTCACCGCCAACCCGGACGTCTCCGGTATTTTCGGCATGAACGACCCTTCTGCCCTCGGCGCGGTACTGGCCGTTGAACAGGCAGGCAAAGCGGGCACTATCAAAGTGACCGGCGTTGACGGTAGCCCGGAAGCAGTAGAAGAGCTTAAACGTAGCGGTTCCCCGTTTATCGGCACCGCGACGCAAAACCCAGGGGAGATGGTACGTCAGGCTATATCGCTGGCTCAGGATATCGTGGCTAATAAACCGGTTCCCTCCCATACCATTTTAATCCCCAGCGTATTGGTCACGCGCGATAACGTGGATAGCTATCCAGGTTGGTAAAAATACCACTTTAAGATGCGATAAACGGGATGAATCTCAGGTTCATCCCGGAGGGCAAAATAATGGCCGACAGAACATCACAACCCCTACTGCGACTTGAGGGGATCTCAAAACGCTACGGCGCGACGCTGGCGCTGAACAACGTACGCTTTGATTTATTTGCCGGAGAGGTCCATGCCCTTATGGGGGAAAACGGCGCGGGTAAATCCACGCTGATGAAAATCCTCTCCGGAAATGAGCAGCGCGATAGCGGCGTTATTTTTAAAGAGGGGCACGAGATTGATATTCGTACGCCCCGGGATGCCCGCAAATACGGCATCGCGATTATTCACCAGGAGCTGAATACGGTTCCGGATATGACGGTGGCGGAAAACTTGTTTCTCGGCCAGGAGCCGACCACTTTCGCCGGCATTCTCGACCGAAAACGGATGCATCGGGAAGCAAAGCAAAAGCTGGATCGCATCAATGCGGATATCGATCCTCAGGCACCGCTTGGCTCATTGAGTATCGGGCGTCAACAAATGGTGGAAATTGCCCGCGCCGTCAGTGAAAACGCCAAAGTACTGGTGCTTGATGAGCCGACTGCGGCCCTGTCGCGAGCAGAAACGCTGCAATTATACCGGCTGATCGAGCAGATGCGTCAGGACGGCGTTGGAATGGTCTATATCTCACACCGGATGGAAGAAGTATGGCAGTTGGCAAACCGGGTCACCGTATTCCGGGACGGCAGCTGGATCGGTACGGAAACCATGGGTAGCGTCTCGACCACCGATATCGTACGCATGATGGTCGGCAGGCAAATTGTCGATCTGTATCAGCATGAGCCGCGTATACCTGGCAACGTCCTGCTGGAAGTCAGAGATCTTGCGGGCAGCACGACCGGCCCGGTCTCTTTTGAGGTCAAAGCGGGCGAAGTGGTCAGCATGTCCGGGCTGGTGGGATCGGGCCGAACCGAAGTTGCCCGTCTGATATTCGGTGCTGACCCGCGCAACCAGGGAACCGTGCGCATTGATGGTAAAGCAAGCCACCCATCAGACCCTACCGCAGCTATCGCGGATGGCATCGGGATGGTCACCGAAGACCGAAAAACCCAGGGGCTTTTTCTTGGGCACTCGGTCGAGCACAACATTGATATCAGCTCGCTGGATAACTTTGTCGCCAGCGGGGTCGTCAAGCGCAAAACCATCCGCACCGCCGTCCTTGAGCAGATGCGCAGGCTGCGGTTGCGGGAAAATGCGGTCGAGCTGCCCGTCAGCGCCCTCTCCGGCGGAAACCAGCAAAAAGCGGCGCTGGCGCGCTGGCTGTTGCGCGATTCCAGACTGCTGATTCTTGATGAGCCCACTCGCGGCGTCGATATCGGCGCGAAGAGAGAGATATACGAGCTGATCGACAAGCTCGCCCGCGCCGGGAAAGCCATTCTGGTTATCTCTTCTGATTTGCCAGAAGCCATCGGCATCAGCGACCGTCTGCTGGTCATGCGCGGCGGGCAAATCGTTCACCAGCTCTTCTCACGTTCAGCAACGGAAGAGGAAGTCATGCTGCACGCAACAGGAACCTTTACCAGTCAATCCGGAGAATGCCATGGACAACAATAAACCTGTGACGGAACTGCCGGTCAAAGCGCCGTTTGATTTTGCAAAATGGTGGGATCGGGTGGGGATCTTAATTGTGCTGCTGGTGCTACTGATCCTGATGTCGACCTTCGCCCCAAACTTTAACCGCGTTGATAACTTGCTGAATATCGCCCGTTCGATTTCCGTCAACGCCATCCTTGCGGCGGGCATGACGTTCGTTATTTTAACCAGCGGGATTGATTTATCGGTCGGTTCGATCGTTGCCGTTTCCGGCGTGGTTTCCGTCGTCGCCGCCATGGCGGGACTTCCCGCACCGCTGGCGATTCTGGCCGGCGTTGGCGTCGGCGCGCTCTGCGGCCTGCTTAACGGCGTGCTCTCCGCTTACCTTGCCCTTGCGCCGTTTATTGTCACCCTCGGGACAATGACGTTCCTGCGCGGTATGGCCTACACCATTACTGAAGGGCAGCCGATTGTGTCGAGCAGTCTCAGCTTCCGCGAGCTGGGAAACGGCTATCTTGTCGGTATTCCCATCCCGGTGATTATTATGCTGGTGGTTTATCTACTGGCGTGGTTCATTCTTGAACGTACCCGCTTCGGTCGTCATATTTACGCCGTCGGTGGCAACGCGCAGGCCGCCCGCCTGGCCGGTGTCCGTGTAAAACGCGTGCTGGCGGCAGTGTATATGATTGCTGGCGTCTGCGCCGGCTTGGCGGGCATTATCTTTGCCGCCAGGGTTATCTCCGCCCAGCCAACCGCCGGAACGGGATATGAACTGGATGCGATTGCGGCGGTCGTCCTGGGAGGCACCAGTCTTGCCGGAGGCCGCGGCAGGATTATCGGCACCCTGATTGGGTCGATAATTCTTGGCGTCCTCAGTACCGGGCTGATCCTGCTGAGCGTGCCCTTTTTCACCCAGCTATTAATTAAAGGCATCGTCATTATTCTCGCCGTGGCGATAGATGGCCTGAAGCAGCATCCGGAACTGTTCACCTTCTGGCGGAAAAAAGAGATCGCCCCAACCCGCTAGTTTTCCCTAACGCTTTGTTTATCCGCCGCACTGGCGGCGGGTCTTCGCTTGCTTAAATTCTGATGGAGTACACGCCCATGACATATCACATCACGCTGACGGACCCGATGAGCGGCACCAGGGATCGCGAACCGATTACCTTTACTCTCCCGATGATGCTGCAGGAACCGCTGTGGTGGGCCATCACCGAAACGGGAGACAGGATCCTTTGCCAGCGCCTCAACCACGCGTCCACGGACAGCACGACTGTCTTTATCGCCACGGTCAGCTTCAACGGCACGCTTAATATGCGGCTTGAACGTCCGTGCACGGCGGCTGAAGCCAGCGAAACTCCCGGCATCACCAGGCTAGCGGGCAAAGAGTCTGACTGTTTTGTCCGTCTCAACACCGGCTGCTTCGACCTGGAAATGTGTCGGGGAACCGCTCAGGGAGTGGGATCATCCAAATGGGGTTTGCGCCACTTTCGCCGCCTGGAGGACAATATTGAGCTGCTTCCTTCGGGAAATAATGCCATCGGCGGTTTTTACGGTCCCTTCTTCACTCCTGAAAACGGGCTGATTAACCCGCCGGAGCATACCGTCGTTGATATTGAAATCATTGAAGAAGGACCGGTCTACCATCACTACAGAATGCACGGCGAGATCCCCGACGGACTGTTACCGGAGCTACGTGGTAAGCATTTCGCCATTGACTGGAAGTTCAGCTGGAATACGCCGTGGTTCCAGCGCCGCTACTGCGTGGATGATTTCTCGACGGTGATTAACGGGCGCTCGGTGACCAACAAGATAACCGTTGGCGACGAGTTTGAAAGCGGCCAGGGAAAACTGGTGTTCGACCGCTTCGCCGCTTACGGCAGTACCCGCTATCGTGCGGGAGATCCCTATGCCGAAGAGCTGGTCGCCATGGTGGCTCATACGGTCACTACCTCGGAGAACCAAAGCCCGAAATTTGCCGAATTCCGCGAGCAGCTCGCCGATATGGCCTCCGCCCACTGGGATCTTTACTGGCGAATGTTCTGTCGCTGGGAAAACGTGCTGGAGGAGGCGGAAATTCGCGAAAGACTTAGTTTAGTTCGCGCCCGGGCGCATCTCCGGGCAGACCTGACCGAGCGGGAGTGGATCCTGACCGAATCACCCGTCGATGTTTCTGCGGCACCGGATGAAACCATATTTCCCGGCCCGGCCAGTAAAACCGTCGAATATGACTCAGCAAGCGGTCGGGCAATGATCTGGTGGACCTCGCAACCCTCCGGCGCTTTTCAGATAGTCCAGCGCCGTCAGTCAGGATGGGTCAACTGGGGAAGCAACGGCGAAAACGAGTGCCCGGAACTGCCTGTCGGGGTTGATATCAAAACTGCCTGCGGAATATTTGCCGATAACTGGATGCATATTGCCAATCAACTGGAAACGCCGCCGTACATATCAGTGAGCAAAGGAGACGACCAATGATCCTGTGCTGTGGAGAAGCCTTAATCGATATGCTGCCCTGTCGAACCCGTGAGAATGCCTCAGCATTTATTCCCTGCGTCGGCGGTGCGGCGTTTAATGCCGCGATCGCATTGGGTCGCCAGGGAATGCCGGTGAGCCTGTTTTCCGGTCTCTCAAATGATTTTATGGGCGATATGCTGCGCCAGTCTCTTGAAGCTTCCGGGGTTGATTTCTCACCTTCCACGCGAGCGCCGCTGCCGACGACGCTGGCCTTCGTCAGACTGGTACACGGGCAGGCGCGCTATACTTTCTACGATGAGAATAGCGCGGGCAGAATGCTGGCAGACAGCGATCTGCCCGCGTTGAAAGATGATGTTTCCGCCGTTCTGTTCGGCTGCATCAGCCTGATCGCCGAACCCTGTGGCAGCGTGTATGAATCGCTGATGGTGCGAGAAGCACCGCGCCGGGTGATGTTCCTCGACCCGAATATCCGCGAAATTTTCATCCAGGACCGCGAGAAACACCTGGCGCGGATGATGCGGATGATTGCGCTGGCGGATATCGTCAAGCTTTCCGATGAAGACCTTGCGTGGTTTGGCGAGCCGGGCGATGAACATCAAGTCATTAACCACTGGCTCACTCTGGGGCCAAAGCTTATCGTCGTGACGCGCGGAGCCGACGGTGCCGATGCCTGGACCGCTGATTTCCATATTCATGTTCCCGGTATTGACGTGGTGGTTGCCGATACCGTCGGCGCGGGTGATACGGTGAATGCCGGCATTCTGGCCAGCCTCTCTACTGCGGGGCTTCTGGAGAAAAGCAAGCTAGTGACACTGTCACGCAATCAGGTTCGCCATGCTGTCGAGCTTGGCATGCGCGCTGCAGCGGTGACGGTTTCCAGGCCCGGAGCTAACCCGCCGTGGGATCATGAACTTTGAATTCTGACCCCCGAAAGAATACAGGGAGCAGATGATGGCCTGAAATAATCGTCTATTGACAGGCCATTAGTATTATTTATTTGGTGAATGAATTAGATCTCAATTATTGAATGAAACTTAAACCAGCGTCATTTATTAATGGATATTGTCGTCTAATCCATTAATATCAGGTGATTAGATCATCATTCATTTTCTGCCGGGATTACGACAGACCCCAGAGACAGGACGTCATCAATGAAAAATAATAAATGGTTCACGCGTTTGCGCAACACGCCTATACCGGAACACAAATTCCGTCCGGCGAAGTGGCTTGCGTTTCTTGCTTTCCTTCTGCTCCTGGCGCAGCTGGCGGTTGAATCGTTGCTGCTGTCGGAATAAACGTTGCTATATCAGGCGTTACCGGGCCTCAGCGCAGGCATTCCCTAGCGTAAAGTAACGTTGATTGGCGACAACGAACTTTCTGTTTTTCCCGCTTAAGGCAGCATCGCGATAGCTTTCGCCAGGCAGCATATAGAACTGTGTGGAATGTTCATCATTTCCCGCGCACCCCTGATGAATGATCACGCGGAAAAACGTATTTCCGCTATTGCGAAGTATCCCCTTTTGCTCATCAAGCTGCCATTCAAGCCGCTGCTGGCGAGGCCTGACCACCAGAATGGTGCTCATTGCCACCACCGGCAGCACATCCATTTTTTGCGGCGAATCCCTGAACGGCAATAACGTCACCGGCGTCTCTTTAAACACCACCCGATAATAGCGCTCCTGGCTATCTTCAGGCCCTCTGTAATAGAGGCGAAAATATTCGCTGCTTCGCGGCGGTAAATTAAAACGCAGCGGAGCATAAAGCAGTTCCCCCTGACCAGGCAGAACCGGTTCATCTCCCGCGCCGGGTTTAGCGATTTTCCACGCGGAGATCGTGTACATATTGTTACGCGGCGTGTCGTTATACAGCGGCTGTGAGATAAAGGCCTGGTCAGAGGACATCTCATAAATGACGGCGTTAAAAAATGCGCCCGATACAGCCAGAGGCGCGGCGGCCGCCAGCATGACGGGCGCTTGCATTCGCATAACCATCAGTCAACACCCAGCCATTTAGCGGTGACTTTTACCTCACCGCTGGCGCTGACCGTTCCCACCCAGTCGTTGCCATCCAGCGTGCGCCTTGAACGCGGATCGTCCATCGGAAACAGCAGCTTCAGGCGGGTAGAAAAATAGTAGCCGTCATCGATCGCCGCATTCCACGGCGTCTGCGTCCAGCGCGCCTCGGTCATGTCGATCTCAGCATCAATGCAGCTATTACGAGCGCTGACCGTGTCTCCGGTAGAGGCTGTATATGAAAGCAGCGCTGGAATCGGCACCTGCCAGCCGCCCTCTGGCGAAGTGAACAGGCAATACGATACCCCATCAATAGAGGTGCCTTCTCCCGTCACCTGAGCCGTGACCGAGTCCGCCATACGAACAGAAGATACCGTCACCTGATATTCAAACTCAATTGGCGTCGGGTCGCCGATATTGCCCGACTCTTTTGGCGCAGAATTTCCGTCAGTCGAAAGAATACTGATGCCGTACTCCTTCGGCAGAATATTGATCATGCTTGACGCCGTGAACTGATAAAACCCGGACTGCGCGGTATTGCTGTTATCAAAATAAAAGGTGAACAGCTCATCATTGTTGGTAATGCTGATTCCGCGCTGAACAAGATTCTGAAAAAAGGTTTTCGACAGGAACACATAAACGTACTGGCCCTCAGTGGTAAACACATTGGAATACGTCGTCGAGGCGCTCCAGTTGTACCAGGTTGAGCCATTGCCGCTGTATTTAATCGTTCTGGCTGCCGGACTAAAGCCCAGCGTCGCGGTATCGACCACCATCTTAAATGATAATGAGGACGTCACGCGTTTGGTTTCCCGATAGTTATACGACACCATTTTGCAGGTCAATCCGCTTTCACCTGCAACAATACTCACCTCACAATGTTCGCTGCCCACGTTCACGCTGGGCGTCCCGTCGCTGGCAATCCAGATCTCTGCCATTGAGCCGGTACTATTGAGCGTTAAATGCCCGACTTTGGTCGCATTAATAGTGTAATACCGCCACGTCGCTCCTGAGGCGAGATCCCGGCAGCGCTGGCCTGACGCCGCGTCATAATCCGTTTTGGTATAACAAAGATTCAACACGAAAGCGTCGGTCTCTCCCGGCTGACGATTACGCAGATATTCATACATAGAAGGCGAAAACGTGGCGTAGCCGGTCCCTCCGTTGACCAACGTATTACCGGCCATCGTATGGTAAAAACCTTCACTATCAATCACCTCACCGGAAAGATACCCTTGTGCCGGACAATTCGCCCCGGTAGACATGCAGCGAATACCAACAAACGGCGAGTTTACCGGGGAGTCGGATAGCCACATATCATAGTAATAGGAACGATAACTCCAGCTGACGAACCCCATATAGCCCAGGCTTGTTTGGTTAGTGGAGTAGCGGGTCCAGACGTTCGCACCGGAAAAGCGCGGATCCAGCGTACCGGGCGTCACAAAGTATTCGTTATCAATATGGTTTTCGATAAACAGATAATCTTTATTTCCTGAGCCGCTATTGCTGGCGGTCACCGCCCCACCCTGAAACGACGTTAAGGTCAGGAAAGTGCCCAACGCCAGGCCGATAAATGATTTACAGAGTCCCACGTTGTCTCTCCCCTTGCGACGCCATACGCATTTGCGACTCGCACTGCAAATCGCCCATCCACACCGCACCGCGCGCTTCATGTAAATTCAGCTCCAGCTCGCACCGCTGTCCGTTTTTCTCCACCAGAGTGATGGTCGGGTAGCGTTTGTCTACATCCATAGCGAATTCTCCCTGTTCATCGGTGCGCCCTTTACCGATGTGGTTGTGAATATCGAGGTGCGCGGCGACGGTGCCGTTATCGCGCCGAATGCGGCCAAACACCGTGACCAGCTGTTTTATTTCCGGACGTATAACTTCGACATTGCCGGGGTACAGTACTGACTGATGGCTTCTGCCGCTGACAATATCCACGCTATCGGCGCTGCGTTTGTCATTCATTAACTCCACGCTGTAGCGACCGTATGCAGGCAGTGGGATAAAGTTTTTCTTACCGCTGAGCGGGTAATGCTGGCCGTTTATTTTGGCGGTCATGGTGGCGTTGTCGCTGAAATCGGTATGGATCAATACGCCTGAGGCATAGCTCCCTTTTGCCGGAACCACGTCTCGCCCGGTCCAGGCGACGCTGCCCAGGGTACTGAAATTGACGTTGGTGCTGTTATCCGAGGCGTGGGTGGCGGAGAGCGTTCCGCTGCTGTATTTACTGTCATAACTGACAAAACCGTTGATCGCGCGCTTATCGCTACGGTAGCTTTCGCTCTCTTTGCTCTTCACCCGCTGAGAAGCTGAAAGACCGGCCTGGGTAATCGTGCTGTCCGCAAAGCGCTTTCTGAGCGCCATATTCGCCAGCATATTGCCGTTTTCGCTGGATAGACCCGCGCTGAACCACGCCGCCAGCGGCAGCGAGAAGTCAAGATTGACGTATTTATCCCGTGTGGTGTCCTGATCGCGCTGATAGTGATAGTTCTGCACCCCGGTTCTCAGGGTTACGGTGCCGTAGCGCCCGGAGGCCAGAGTCTGCGAGTAGTCGAGGTTGTTATAGCGCGTTTTATTGGTGTAGTTTTCCGTTCGGCTGAAGGTCAGAGAGCCGAGATAAGGCGTCAGCGACTGCAAAGGCAGCGTCGCGCCATAAGTAAAGTAGTCCCCTTTACGCAGCGGTAAGTGGTTGCCGATATGGGTAAACTCTCTGGAGCCCCAAAGTGAACCGTACCCGGCTGGCAGGCTCAGGTTGAGGGTGGTGATGCTTTTTCGACTGCCGTCATTAGCCAGCAAGACCTGCTGATTGGCCCGCAGAAGTTCGTTAAACATCACATCGATTTCACTTTCATTCACGGCGTTACTGTCGAAACCATATAGCGTCGATTTGAACGATGTCCCGGCAAGCCACGGCAGCGTGACCGCCGCCGCGCCGCCGCTCAGCCAGGTCTCCTGCTTACCCTCGCGCACGGCATTTTGCGGACGATAGTCGGTTTTATGGTATTCCAGCAGCCCGCCAAACACCTGCCACGACCACCGTTCCGTGACGCTCGAACCACGTGCATAGGTTTTATTGATCTGTTCGCTGCGGCTGCTGGCCACTTTACCGTTAATAATGACCTGTACCTCAACGTTATAAATCCCGAACGGCAGCGTCGCGGTATTCACTTCATAACTGCCCATCGCGAAGTTCTGGATGCTCAATAATTTTCCGTCGCGCAGAATATGCACTTCACCCGCAGCCGGTAAAAAGACGGTGATCGGCGTCAGGGACAAAGTGGTATCTTCCAGACGTGAGTTGCTTTTATTGCCATAGCTGACGCCGTAGATACGGCTGGAATTAAGCGCGTTCATACTGGCGATGGATTGCAGATTCCAGGTATCCACCATCCCCAGCGCCAGGCGATTACCGTCCATATCGCGTTCATACATTGCCCGGTAGAGATTGCCGCTGCTGTTGGCCGAGCCGATGCCATAGAAAGATCCGTTCAGATTTAAATGGTGCTCGCGCAGCGCCGAAGTGTTGTCCAGGGTCAGATAGCTGCTGGTGCCGTCATAACCGTTATAGCGATGATGATAGGTGCCAAAGGTGTAGTTAAGTACGTTCGATGGCGCGCTGGCGGTAGAATCTCCCAGCGAACTATGTCTCGCGAGAGTGGTCGCTGCCAGCGCGCTGCGGTCTACGGTCATTTCGAGATAAAACGCCCTGACGTCAAAGGTTATCTGCGCCGCATCAGAGAGGCGCAACGTCATATCGGAGGAGAATTGTTGGTCCTGTAGATCATTGACAATCTCTTCTACCGGCGCAGAAAGCGAGAGATTATCCGCCGTGGAAACCAGGGTCAGTTCGCGGATTGTCAGCGTGCCGTTTTCGGTGGCGATCAGCGCATCGGCGATTTTTTGCCTGCTACGCGTCGGCAGTTCCGTCTGTTTATAGCGGATAAACACCGGCACCCGCATGCCCTGCTTGAGCGCATCGGCAAAAACGGGGGGAATAATATAGTCCCCCACCCGAAGCAGCTTTGTTTTTTCTGTTTCAGCGATATCGCGTGCTGAGGCATCAACCGTGCAGACCAGGCATAGTCCCGACAGCAGCATTCCTTTTCTGAATAACCATCCTGACATCTGTAATTCTCTATTTGACGTGAATGTATTTACCTTCGTGCCAGATGCCGATTCGCGTCTGTTTATCCGCCACCTGCGTTTGTTTTATTTTTGCGCTCAGTCCAGGCATGACGTAATAACGCTCACGGCAGCCTTCACCTTTATTTTTTGCAGGGTCAGCACATGGGCCATAGGAAATAACCCGGAAGGTGACATTACCGGTATTGGTCACCGTATCGCCGCGGTGTTGGTAATTAAATTTTGCCTTGCGCGGCGCCACGACCAGAATGGTGTTAATTTGCGCCGACGTGGTCGCCAAACCGTGACGTGAATTGCTGCTGGCCTGATGATCGCTCACCGGCTCATCCAGCCATGACAGCCGGTAATAACGTTCCTTATCATCTTTCGGGCCATGATAAATAAAACGGAAATGCTCTCTGGCGCCTGCGGGTAGAATCATATTTGCCGGAGTTGAGAGCAGCTCTCCGCTCTGCTCCATCGGGATGATTTTTCCGCCGGACATCGGCGTAGATATCCGATGCGCGCTGACGCTGACGAACCGCGCTGAATCGCTGGCATTGTCGATCTCTTTAGCCAGCATCTGGTCATCGGCAAACATTATCGAGGTCACTTCTCCAACGCCAATAGCCGATGCGCTGCCGCTGATAAACAGCGTAAGAAATAAAAGGTTATCTGATTTTTTCATTATTAATATAAAGGAGGGTTGCCCCTCCTTTTATGCAGGTTAGGATTTAACTATGAGGAAATTACAGCGTCCACTCGGCGGTAAACTGTACTTTAACGTCACCGTTCCAGTAGCCATCGGCCAGGGAAGCGAAAGGTGTCGCAGTCAAGCCATCGGAAGTTGCTGAATCGATGGTAAACAGGAAAGCGCTCTGGGTGCTGGTACGGTCAGCATTGTTGTCATAACCTGCAGCCAGGGATTCCAGGCCGGAAGAGGTATTGATGACCTTGTTACTAATATCAATCATGGTTACCGGAGCGGTTTTAGACAGTTTCTCACCGTTCCATGCTACGCCAACTTCCAGCGTCGAACCATCAGCTGCGCGATTCAGAGTATTTGTCACCAGTTGAGAGGTTAAAACAAAGTCAGAAGCGTTCTCCTGGCCCTGAATAGTGATATCAAACGCACCGTCCTGAGAATTAAACGCCTTCAGACCTTCGGCATATTCAAAAGAAACAGAGCGCAGCGGCGTAACGACCAGCAGGCTGGTGGTATCTTTTGTTGCAGAAGCATCCCAGCTTGCCGTTGCGGAAGCTTCTACATCCGCTGCCATTGCGCCGGAGCAAAAGAGAATAGAGGTAGCGCATGCTGCCAAAAGAGACTTTTTCATTGTATATCCTTAATAAACATTTCCAGATGTATTGCTTTGGCGTTGCCGCCCACAGAGATATTCTGCCCGGAGAGCAAAATAATATTAATTAATGATTATCAATAAGATACATTAGGCCATAAGGCAGATGACAAATGCCGAGCTAAATGTATATTCAAATATGAATGCGGCAGAGTATAAATTTACACGCACTCGCTGTCTATTGCATACCCCCTTAAGAAAAATCATGTTGAAATCCCCCTGCAAAAATACACATTCGCGCCCTGTCAATCCTGAAAGTAATTTCATTAAGAATTTTCTTGCCGGTCTGAAAAAATGGATTTATTTCAACAGAACAAAAAACCTCATAACCTGAAAGATGCAGGCTATAGCGATGAATCCAAACATCAGTTTGGCATAAAAAAACACAGAAATAGCCGAATAGTGAATCAGGTTAACATTACCCTAAGAAAATATGCGTCTTGAATGTTTACTTCTGAAAAGCCCGGACATAAGGTTAGCGTGACAAGATCAGAATCGACTAAAATTAACAAAATCAATTAAGATTAAGCTCAATTTAAATTTGTGATGCGCATCTCATTTTGCCAATAATGACTGGACAGAAAGAACTCGGACATGCTAGTAATTTAGGCAAGCAGGAGAATGGATTTAAATTAAACAGCATTTAAACCCCTTCTCAAAAGGCTGAAAAATTGCATTGATAATGGTTTGGGTTTCTGAACGATTATCAAAAGGGTAAGTGAATCGAAAGCCCTCAGAGACGAAAGTCTCTGAGGGCTTTTTTTGTTTTTTTCTATCTCAGGAGTAAAAAAATGTCTAAAGAACGTCGTCTCTCTCGCATTTTCGCAAAAGATGGTAAATCGGTCACGCTGGCGCTGGATGGCTACTATTTTTCAACCAAAACAAATGGTATTGATAATACAATAAACCAGCTCCCCGCTCTGGTCGAAAGCGGCCTGGACTGCGCGCTGGTGACTTATGGCATGTTGAAAAATTTCCGCGAAGTTTTCAATAGCGTTCCTGTTGTATTACGCGTCGATAGCACAGTGAGTATTTTTGATAATACCGTTCCTGATACAACCCCTGTTTTTTCCATCGAAGATGCGCTGAAAGTTGGTGCTGAAGGCGTGGTTTGTATGACCTTCCCCGGCGCGTTTAATGAAGAAAAAACGCACATCATGGCGATGCAGTTGGCACAGGCAGCCGATCGCTGGAATGTACCGCTGATCGTTGAATCTCTGCCGTACGGCTACCCCGTCACCAGCGATGACTCCAATAACCCGGCCATTATCGCCGCGTCGGCCCGTATCGCCGTTGAGCTGGGCGCCGACGTTATCAAAACCCGTTTTACCGGTACCGAAGATGACCGGCTCATCGTCGAAGCGGCAGGCGTGCCGGTTCTTGCGCTGGGCGGGCCGAAAACCGGCATCGACGGTTATTTTAAATTTGTTCAGCACTGTATGCAGGTTGGTGCAAAAGGAGTGGCTGTGGGCCGCAATATTACCCAGGACCCACAGCCCGCAAAAGTAGTAGCAGGTCTGAATGCCATCATCCATGAAAATGCCACAGCGGAAGATGCCTACAGCCTCTACATGGCTAAATAACATCGGATATTAATATGTTCTTAAATAACACCATCATTCCTTCAGTTAGAAAATATAAACATTTTGAACAGGCATTATCTTGTTCGTCAGAATATGTACTGTTATCCGAAGCCAATATCGGTAATTTGCAGTCGTTGATTGGCAAATGTCATCAGAGCGGCAAAAAAGTGCTTATTCACCTGGAGCTATTAGGTGGTTTTAAACCTGACCAGGCCGGGATCGGCCTGCTAAAAAGTTACTACAAGGTTGATGGTGTTATTTCATCCAATCTCTCGGCCCTACGCTATGCCAAAAAAGAGGGATTGTTAACTATCTTTCGGGTACTGCTTATCGACTCACGTTCGCTGGATCAATCCATCGACATTGTTAAGCATAACCCGCCGGATGCCATTGAAATCTTACCTGCTGAATATGCCTGCCAGTGTCTGGAATTGATTAGCCGGAATTTAAAGGGCTTTGAAGTGATATTCATCGCCGGAGGCTTTGTTAAGCGGAAATACCTTGTAGATAAAATATTCCATGCCGGATTTAAAGGCATTACCACCAGCGAACCCGGATTATGGTAACTAATAAGGAGTCCACGCGAATGAAAGAACAATATGTAATGGGCATTGATAATGGCGGAACCGTCACTAAAGCGGCGATTTATGACCGCGGCGGCAACGTAGTGGCCATTGCGTCGAAATCAACGCAAATGCTGACGCCAAAAGAATTTCATACCGAGCGCGATATTAACGAACTGTGGGCAGCAAACGTTGAAGTGATTAAAAAAGCCATTGAGAAATCGGCTATCGACGCCAGTCAGATCAAGGGTATAGCTGTGACCGGCCACGGCAACGGACTATATATGGTTGATGAAACAGGCGCTCCGGTGCGTGACGGGATTATCTCCACCGATAGCCGGGCAAAAGCTTACGTTGAAAAATGGTACCGCGAGCCAACGTTTCTCAGCGAAATTTTACCTAAAACCATGCAGTCTATCTGGGCCGGACAGCCCGTTGCCCTCCTCGCCTGGCTAAAAGACCACGAGCCTGAAACGCTGGACAAAGCGCGCTACATTTTTATGGTCAAAGATCTGATTCGTTTTTACCTGACCGGTGAAGCCTTCCTCGAACTCACCGATATCTCTGGAACTAACCTGATTAACGTCCGCGACCGGGACTACGACTCGTCGCTGCTGGCCTGGTGGGGTCTTGGCGAACTACGCGACAAACTTCCGCCGATTAAGCGTTCCACCGATTGCTGCGGCTATATTACCGACGAGGTGGCCCGGTTAACTGGGTTATGCGCGGGAACGCCGGTCTCCGGCGGGGTCTTTGATATCTCCGCCTCCTCCGTCGCCTCGGGCATTAATACCCTGGATAAGCTAGCCATCATCACCGGTACCTGGAGTATCAACGAATACGTGACTGACCATCCGGTTATCGACAAAGACTTGTTTATGACCTCTATCTACCCTATTGAGGGCAAATGGTTAATCACCGAGGCTAGCCCGACTTCCGCCAGTAATCTGGAATGGTTTATCAATAACTTTATGGAAGGCGATCGCACCGCCGCCTCGGCGCAGGGATCGTCGGTCTACGATCTGTGCAATGAGCTGGTTTCTACGACAACGCCCGATGAGAGCCATCTGCTGTTTTTCCCGTTCGTATTTGGCTCCAATACCATCCCGGATGCCTCAGCCGGTTTTATCGGCCTCAATAGTTTTCATAAAAAAGCGCATTTTCTGCGCGCAATCTACGAAGGCGTCGCGTTCAGCCACCTTTATCACACCGAACGGTTACGCAACATCAACCCGGACTTGAGCCGCACGATCCGTATTGCGGGCGGCGTCACCAACTCACCGGTCTGGCTACAGGTGTTTGCCGATATTTTCCAGTCCACTCTGGAAATTGTTGACGTTAAAGAGCACGGCACGCTGGGAACCGCGATGACCGCAGCGGTCATGATTGGCTGGTTTGATGATGTCTTCGCCGCCTCAAACGAAATGGTCCACGTTTCGCGAACCGTCACCCCGAATCCGGACAACAACAAGGTCTATCAGGATAAATATCAGCTCTACAAAAACCTGTTATCGGAAATGCAGTCTCCGTGGAAAAGCTGCAGCAACTACATCACGCATTGAGTGAGGAAAGTATGGATCTGAATTTACACAACCGCACCGCTATCGTCACCGGCGGCGCAACGGGTCTGGGCAAAGAGTTTGTCCTTTCACTGGCCAAAGAAGGGGTCAATATCTGCTTCACGTATATGCGTGATGAAGAGCGCCCGGAGCTGCTGGTCGAAACGGTGAAAAGTACCACCAACGTCGAGATTATAGCGGTTAAAACCGATCTTTCCGCTGAGCAAAGCCGGGAAAACCTGTTCGCGACCTGCATCGACCGGTTAGGAAATGTCGATATTCTGGTGAACAACGCCGGCATCTGGCTGAGCGGCTACGTTAGCGAAATTACGCCGCAGGATTGGGATATGGTGATGAACGTGAATCTGAAGGCGGTCTTCCACTTAAGCCAGCTGTTTGTTAACCACTGTCTGGCTAAAGAACAGGCGGGCAGCATTCTGAACATCACTTCGCAGGCGGCCTTCCACGGCTCAACCACCGGTCATGCCCACTATGCGGCCAGTAAAGCGGGTCTGGTGGCATTTTCTATCTCGCTGGCGCGTGAAGTGGCCAAACAGAAAATCAATGTCAATAACATCGCCGTCGGCATTATGGATACCGCGATGATCCGTAAAAACATTGAACAGAATCCTGACTATTACGTCAGCCGAATTCCGGTAGGCCGGGTGGCCCAGCCGCAAGAAATTGCCGACATCGGGGTCTTCATGGTTTCTCCTAAAACCAGCTATATGACGGGAGCGACTCTGGATGTCACCGGCGGTATGTTGATGCGTTAATTTATGGAGAATCATTATGAAATGTCTGGCAATTGCCGATCTTTTTATCAATGCAGCGATGATGGACGCAGGCCTGAAGGCGCTCAGAGATAAAGGTATAGCAGTGGAAGTACGCGAATGGTCGCACGAGTCGATTGAGAAGCTGCAGGAGGATAATTTACAGGTTGAACAACAGGGCGCTGAAGCGGTGGCATTACCTGCCGCCCTGCTTGAGGGGGCGGAGGACGTTGAGATCCTGATAACCCAGTTTGCCCCAGTTAACACGGCGGTCTTTGACAAATTGCCAAAGCTAAAGTACGTGGGCGTGCTGCGTGGCGGAATTGAAAACGTCAACCAAACGGTGGCAAAAGCGCGCGGTATTGAGGTGATGAACACGCCGGGCCGCAACGCCCGCAGCGTGGCGGAATTTACCGTCGGGATGATCCTGGCGGAAATGCGCAACATCGCTCGCTCGCATGATGCGCTGCGCGATAAGTTCTGGCGCAAAGACAGCCCTAATCACCAGGCCATTCCTGAGCTAGGCGGTAAAGTGGTCGGTCTGGTCGGGCTGGGGCACATCGCCCAACTGGTCGCTGGTTTTCTGCGCGGTTTTGGCAGCGAGATTATCTTTTACGATAAATACGTTTCCGGACACGATAGCTATGAGAAGGTGGATTCGCTGGATGAACTGGTCCAGCGAGCGGATGTCGTTTCCCTTCATGCCCGCATGACGGCGGAAACCGAAAACCTGATCAACGCCCATCATTTTGCCTTAATGAAGGAGAGCGCCATTATCGTTAACACTGCCCGCTCCGGTTTAATTAATGAAGGCGACCTGATTGCCGCGCTACAAGAAGGGAAAATCATGGGCGCGGCTCTCGACACCTTTGATGATGAGCCGCTGCCGGACGATAGCGCATTTTACACGCTGAATAACGTCACGATAACGCCGCATATTGCCGGTAGCACGATTGACGCGTTCAGCAATTCGCCAAAGTTATTTTCTGAGATCTTATTAAAGAAACTCGGCTAATTTTTAAAAGAACCAGTTAAGGTTTTTATACGGCCCATTGGGCACGGGTTCGCTCGCGCCCAATTCGCCCTCCTGTTTAAGGAATCATTATGGATATTATCAACAGCATTATTAGTCTGGGGGCATCAGTAATGATGCCAGTAATATTCTTTATTATCGCACTTTGCTTTGGGGTAAAAATCGGCACCGCATTTAAAGCCGGGATGTTAGTGGGCATCGGTTTTGAAGGGGTTGGTCTGGTGATTGGTCTGCTTTTAACCAACCTCGGCCCGGCATCACAGGCCATGGTCGAGCGTATTGGGCTGCACCTGACGGTCGTCGACACCGGCTGGCCAACCGCCTCGACTATCGGCTGGGGTTCGCCGCTGATGCTACCGGTGGTAGTAGGTTTTATCGTTATCAATATCGCTATGCTGCTGCTGAAGTTAACCAAAACGGTGAATATCGATATCTTCAACTACTGGATTTTCCTGATTATGGGATCGGTAGTATATGCCGGAACCGGCAACTACTGGCTCTCCGTCGGTATTACTTTCGGTATATTTGTCTTAACCCTACTGGCGGCAGATTTAACAGCCCCCTATTTGCAAAAAAATTATAACCTTAAAGGGATTTCGTTTCCCCATCTTACCTGTATAACCTACGTACCGTTTGGTATTGCCTGTAACTACATTATTGATAAGATCCCGCTGATCAATAAAATTAATTTCGACCCGGAAAGCATTAATAAGAAATTTGGCGTCTTTGGCGAACCGCTGACGCTGGGCTTCGTGCTGGGGCTGCTGCTGGCCTTCCTTGCCGGGTACGATGTTTCGGCTGCAGTATCGCTGGCGATTAAGGTTTCCGCCGCCATGCTGCTGCTGCCGAAAATGATCGAAATTTTAGTTCAGGGCTTACTGATCGTTCGCGATGCTGCCGAAGCCAAACTGAAGGCGAAATTCCCTAACCGTGATTTCTATATCGGCATGGATACCGCGTTGCTTATCGGCGAGCCTTCGGTGCTGGCGACCGGGCTGCTGCTGATCCCAATGGCGGTAGTGCTGTCAATTATCCTGCCGGGCAACCGCGTGCTGCCGTTTGTTGATTTGGCCTCGCTGATGTTCCTGCTGGCAATGGTCACCCCGTTCTGCAAACGCAATATGTTCCGCATGTTCGTGACAGGAACTCTGGTTATAACCTGCATTTTATACGTCGGGACGGATATTTCGCAGGAATACACTCAGGCCGCGGTCAATTCCAATATTCCGGTACCGGAAGGGATGTCCGAAATCACCAATATTGTCGGAGGAGCAACCACCCCGGTTGGCTGGCTGGCGGTGAAATTCGGTGAGTTTTTCAGCACTGCGCCTTAAATTTCCCTTCTCTCCCTGCCCGGCGCTGGAAACGGCGTCGGGTTTTTTATCACCCTGCTGCCAGCAAAAAAAAATGCCTGCCAGGAGGGTTATCTGGCAGGCATCGCACGATAAAACGCTTTACTTAGAACTGATAGGTCAGACCCACAGCAACGATGTTGTCGGTGCTGATGCTGGCATCTTTGGTGAACGTATTGTCATCCAGCAGGTTGATTTTATAATCCACATAAGTAGACATATTTTTATTGAAGTAGTATGTCGCGCCTACATCAATATATTCAACCAGATCCTGGTCGCCGTAGCGGCCCAAATCTTTACCTTTTGATTTCAGGTAGGCGATGGACGGACGCAGGCCGAAATCGAACTGATACTGGGCAACCACTTCAAAGTTTTGCGCCATGTTCGCAATGTTGCCATCCCCGAACTTGGTCATATTGCGGGTTTCAGCATAGGTCGTCGCCAGGTAGATGTTATTGGCGTCATACTTCAGACCGGCAGCCCAGACTTCCGCTTTTTCGCCACGAGCATAGGCGTTCGGGAAATCACGACCGGCTTTAACCTGAGCATCGGTACGATCGGAAGCCGCATAAGCCGCACCTACGCCAAATCCTTCGTACTCATAGGTAGAAGCCAGACCCCAGCCATCACCATGCTGTTTAGCCAGAGAACGATCGCCCTCTTCCTTACCCTGGTACTGAACGGCAATGTTCAGGCCGTCAACCAAACCGAAGAATCCGTTGTTACGGTAAGTAGCAACACCGGTAGTACGACCGGTCGCATAGACATCGGTCTGCGTCCAGGTATCACCACCGAACTCTGGCAGCATATCGGTCCATGCGCCGATATCATAGGCGACGCCGTAGTTACGGCCATAATCCAAAGAACCATACTCGCCAAACTTCAGGCCCGCGAATGCGAGACGCGTTTTGTCGCCGGAATTGTCGCCTTCAACGTTATTCGCGCTGAATTCATATTCCCACTGGCCGTAGCCGGTCAGGCGATCGGTGATTTGCGTTTCACCTTTAAAGCCCAGACGCGCGTAGGTATGGTCGCCATCTTCACCTTTATCGCTGGAGAAATAATGCAGGCCGGTCACTTTCCCATAGAGGTCGAGTTTGTTTCCGTCCTTGTTATACACTTCTGCTGCCTGCACGGTTCCTGCAGCAAGAAGTGTAGAGACGGCCACTGTTAGTAATTTTAATTTCATATTATTTCGTCCCTAACTATTAATAGAATATCAAATCTCAGAAACGTTCTGAGCGGATCCATTATGCGATAATTCGCAAGCTGACTTAAAATTAAAAGTTCCTGCTTTTTACATTAAATACTATAACTGTGACAACAGCAGTGGTTGTTAATTGATGCATGTCAATTAATCGCTCCACCAAAATCACTTTGTTCTGAATCAAAACCCTTACAACCCGTGAAAACAGGATGTTCAGCCAAAATATAAAATTTATCATAAGGAAATTCTAATGATAAGAATAGTTAATCATTTTAATATGTTAAATCATAATAAAATCAATAGTTTAAAAAAGTAAAATCACCAGGAAAATTCTTATACATAAACAGATTAATTAGCCAGATCGGCTTTACAAAGGTATATTCAGAGCTTTCCATGCTAAGGGTGTTTTGTCCTGATTTATTGAATCCGTTTTATTGATGTTTTTTTACAAAACTCAAAAACATTATACCACCGCTGTTTAATGTTTGTTTAGTATTTCTGTGAAAGGGACGTTAGCGATAGTATTTTTAAGGGATGATTTGAGTAATGAATAAATTTAGTCCTGGAAATTGCCCGAGAGATTATCTTAATCAGAATATGATGGGGCCGAATGTACTGAGGCTGGTTGAAGAGCTTAGCCGTTCCCTGGAACTTTGGCCTGGCATGCGCATTCTCGACCTGGGCTGTGGGACCGGGTTGTCATCAATGTATCTGGCGACTGAATTTGGTGTCGAAGTTGTGGCAGCGGATTTGTGGGTTAACGCCGATGATAATGCCCGCCGCTTTGCGTCCGCAGGCATGGAAAACAAAATTACTCCCATTAATCTTGATATCACTACCTCTCCGGGACTGGGCATTTTCGCCCGCGACGCTTTTGACGCCGTCGTCAGCATCAATGCCTGGCACTATTTTGGCGCCGATGGCTGTTTTTTCGACCAATGCATCGCTCCGTATATCAAAGATGGCGGCACGGTGGCCGTCATTATTCCGGGGTTGCGTACTCAAAACGCAGAAGCACTCCCCGAAATGCGTTCTCTTATTGATAGCGGCGTGAATCTCCTGACCACCGATCGCTGGCGTTCCGTCTGGTCAAGAAGCCAGCATCTTGCCGTCAAACAATGTCGTCATATGACATCCGGCCGCCAGGCGTGGCTCGAGTGGCAAAAATGCGAAAATGCGTTTGCCGCAGCGGATACCGCCTGGCGAAATGAGGAGACGGGTAAGCAACTGCGTTTTATCGAAATGATCGGTCAGGTTAATAAATAAGTATTTTGCGCAGGCTCGCCATCGGTTGTCCGATGGCGAGGCGTGATTACATCGCCTGTTGATAGAGCGCTTTAATCTCTTCCAGAGAGGCGGTACGTGGGTTGCCGCCTGTGCATACATCGTCCAGAGCCGCCTGCGCTAGCTGAGGAATATCCGCGCGGCTTGCGCCAGCCAGAGTAAGCCCCTGAGGAATACCCACCTCGCAACATAGCTTGCGCACGGCATCTACGGCCAGTTTGCGAGCGTCGGCAAGGCTCACGCTATACGCATTCTCTACCCCCATCGCATGGGCAATATCGCGATATTTCTCCCCGGTATAGTCGGCATTCCATTCCATAATGTGGGGCAGCAAAATGGCATTGGCGACCCCGTGCGGCATGTTATAGAACGCGCCTAACGGGTGCGCCATTCCATGAACCAGGCCCAACCCCACGTTGGAAAAGCCCATCCCGGCAATGTACTGCGCCAGCGCCATCCCCTCGCCACCTTCAGGTCTTCCCACGACGGAAGCGGCAAGGCTGCGGGAGATCAGCGCTATCGCTTTGAGGTGCAGCATATCCGTCATTTCCCAGGCTCCGAGGGTAGTGAACCCTTCAATTGCATGGGTTAGCGCATCAATCCCGGTTGCCGCCTTTAACGCTGGCGGCATGGTGGCCATCATGTCGGGATCAATAATCGAAACCAGCGGAATATCGTGCGGGTCGATACAGACAAATTTCCGCCGCTTTTCTTCATCAGTGATGACATAGTTGATAGTCACTTCCGCAGCGGTACCCGCCGTGGTCGGCACGGCGATAATCGGCACGCTGGGCTTGCGGGTGGCGGCGAATCCTTCCAGACTGCGGACATCGGCAAATTCCGGGTTATTGATAATTATGCCAATGGCTTTGCAGGTATCCTGGGGCGATCCGCCGCCAATGGCGACCAGATAGTCAGCCGAGGCGCGTTTAAATACCTCAACCCCCTGCTGCACCATGGCAATAGTCGGGTTAGGCAGAACGTCGGCAAAAACGTCAAACTCCAGCCCGGCGTGCGCCAGCAGGGAGGTGACTTTATCCACTGCACCGCACTCCACCAGTACCCGATCCGTCACCACCAGCCCCTTTTTGTATCCTCTGCGTTTGACTTCATCAACGATATGGTTAATCGCCCCGGCGCCAAACCAGGCAGTTTCATTAAGTATCATTCTCCAGGTCATGATTCACTCCTTTTGATTTAATCCACAAGATCCCGTTTTTCCACCAGCAGCACGTGTTGCGTCGCCATGACGCACTCATTACGTTGATTAACAACCTCGAGCTTTTCCGTCACAAAGCCATATTTTGTATTACGTGGGTGATCGCGTTTGTCGCTAATAGAAATATTGACCCGAATGGTATCGCCAATAAAAACCGGGTGCGGGAAACGTAACTTTTCATAGCCATAGGTCATGGCTTTAGAATTAATAACGCCAGCCGTCATTCCTACGGCAACGGCAAACGTTAAGGTGCCATGAGCAATACGCTGACCAAAAGGTTGAGTTTTACACCACTCGGCATCCATGTGATGAGGATAAAAATCCCCGGTCTGTCCGGCATGAATAACAATATCGCTTTCAGTAATAGTACGCCCCGTAGTTGTCCGGCATTCAGACAGAGAGAAATCTTCGAAATATTTATCGATAAACATAATTCTTACCTCGACAGGCGGTTACTCCAGGTGATAAACCTCTTCCATTGATGCCCACAGCTCCCCCTCTTTCCTGCTTTCAAGAGGCGTCAGGCAAGGGATGCACTCATCCCACCAGCGCTGAGTAACGGGGTCTGCGGCCATCTTCGCCATATCCTTTTGATAATCATCGCCGTGATATTCGTAATAGCTAAATAGCCAGCCATCTTTAAAATAAATTGAGTAGTTAGAGATATTGCAGGCTTTAATCATAGCGTTCACTTCCGGCCACGGATTAGCATGCAGCTGCGCATAATAAGCATATTTATCAGGTTTGACCTGAATGACGCCACCGAACCGCTGGATAGTTTTCATATTAACCCTCATAAATTCATTAGATAATGGCGCTTTGCTTCAGCACCTCACGAACTTTAATTCTCCGCTCTTCAGTTAATGGGCCGGTTGGGCGCAACGAATTAACCGGCACATCAAGCCCGATAAGCTGCAAGGCATATTTGATGACATTATAAAAAGGCACATCCAGGCCGTAGAGCGGCGGGATCCAGGAGAGCCGCTGCTGCAACGCGACCGCTTCACTCAGCTCACCGTTACGCCAGTGCTGATAAATGCCGCAGGTGAGTTCCGGAGCAAAGTTAGCACTGGCGGGGATCGCGCCGTCACCACCTAAAATTAATGTACCGAACAGATATTCATCATATCCGGAGAACACAGCAAAATCCGGGCGCAGCGGTTTCACCGCATGAATCACTTCGCGAATATGATTTAACGTGTCAACCGTATCTTTCAGACCCACGATATTCGGGCATTCCAGCGCCAGACGCTGAATACAGGAAACAGGGATCGACTGGCCGGTCAGCGCCGGGAAGTTATACAGAACGATCGGCACCGGCAGCTGTTCAGCGATATAGCGGAAATGCTCGAACAGATATTCGTCTGCCAGCGGGTTGTACCACGGGTTGATCACCACTACGCCGTCCGTACCCGCCTCCAGTGCCAGGCGACCAAACTCGATGGTCGCCTGGGTGCCGGGACAAGAGATGCCAACCAGCACGGGCTTACGTCCCGCAACATATTCAATACAGAACCGCATCACCTCCAGGCGCAGGCTATCCGACATATGGGCGAATTCGCCCGCACTGCCGAGAAAAAAGAGTCCATCCACATCGCTGGCAAGTAGATGGTCAATCAGTCGCGACATCGCCGGACGATCCAACTGCTCGTTTTCATCAAACAACGTAGGTACCGGGGGAATAATGCCGCTAAATTTCGTACTCATGTGTTACTCCTGATGTTCTAAAAGATATCGGTTAAAGACGCATGCGCGTCATGCTTCCCTTAACCGATAGAGTTCGTGTGCATTGTGGTTAAAAAAATTCTCTTGCCAGGCCCGGCCCTGCCCCTTGGTAATGTGCACAAGCGTATCGACCCACGGGATCAGTCCAGTATTCAGTAAGCAGACCGGGAAATTACTGGCAAAAACGATCCTGTCGGCGGAAAAGATCTCCAGACACTGCTCAATGGCCGGACGCACCAGATTGATATCGCCATCAGCGGGAATATTGACCCCAGAGACTTTGCACCAGACGTGTGGCTGCTCCGCCAGCGCCTGCAAACGTTGTCGCCAGTTCGCCGCGTAGGTCGCCTCTTCCATCAGCCGGACGCTATCAACATTGCCCATATGATTTAACACCAACGTCGTTGACGTCCGCTCAGCCAGCGCCACCGCATCCGCCAGTTCTTCATTACGCAGACATACTTCAAAACAGAGTCCCGCGTTGCCCAGCGCATTGACATTATCGATAAAGTCAGAGGTCAGGCAGGCTCCGGGCGGCTGGCTGGCAACGTGCAGTACATGACGTACGCCTTTCACCGCCGGGTGCCAGGCGTCGGTCTCCAGCCAGCGCGCTACCACCCCGGGCTGCTGCAGGTCGAGCGAGACAATGCCGCCTTCGACAAAATTCGTCGGGTCTGCGCATAACTCGCGTAAAAAGAGGCTTTCTGCCTCGCGCTGCTCGGGCGCAACGTCAACTTCAACGTATAGCGCGCGATCGATGCACCACGTATCCTGATCGACCAGCCCGCGATAATCTTGCCAGCTAACATCATGATTCAGCGCCGGTACCGCACTAAGCCACGGTAGACGAAAGCGCGACAGATCCCAAAGATGAAGATGGGTATCGGTAATGTGCAACATGCCGGACCTCCCGTAATTATCAGTATTTCACCGCGGTCGCGCCGCTGGCGGTTGACTGGTAGCAGGCTTCAACGACGCACATGGTTTTCCACGCATCGTTAATGTCGTTAAGCCAGACATAATCCGGGTTTTCAAGCTTGCACTGTAGGCCAGCCATCGGGCCAATAAAAGCATCCGGGAACCAGGTTCCTTCAACAGGCAAGGTTCGCCATCCTTTACCATCATCAAGAATAAATTCGAATTTATCGTCAGCGCCCTGCGGGTAGTTCAAAATAACCCCGATCTGAATTTTAATCGCACCTTTAGTCCCTTCTATTTTAAAGAAACACTCCTGTTTATCCGGTGCATAATCGTGGCCGTGATTAGTATGAATATTGGCGCGAATAACATCGCCGTAGTCCATAATGATCGACGAGCGAGTTTGCGCCAGCTCCATCATTTTAGGATGTTTCATGGTTTTACAATAAACGGATTGCGGGTCGCCAAGGAAGAAACAAATCGCATCTATATAATGAATACTATGATAATTGACCTCCATGCGCTCCTTTTCAAATAAAAACTTCCAGAGGTTCCATGGCGTCTGGCAAATAACGCGCATTTCAACATCATGAATATCGCCAAGCAAACCTTCATCAATCATTTTTTTCGCTGCAATCATAAAAGGTGCGCGACGCAGCTGGAAATTAATGCCGGCGGTAATATCTTTCTCATGACAACAATCAAGAATTGCTTTTGCCTGTTCAATGGATTCCCCCATCGGTTTTTGAATCAATGCACCGACGTGGCAAGGTATTTTTTGCAGGATAGGCAAAATCTCAGAGGCTGGTACAGCGATATCAAATACGCAGCCCTCAGATTGCGCCAGCGCGATCAGTTCATCAATCGTCTGGCAGGCGTGAGGAATGTCCCACTGCCCGGCCACGTTTTGCGCTTTTTGATAATCACGGTCATACAGACCGAGAACCTGAAACCCGGCCTTACGATAAGCAGGTAAGTGCGAGTCAGTGACGATTCCACCCGCGCCAATAATGACCACCGGTTTACTGTGTTGCGGCATGTTCAGTTGCGTTGTCATTTCTTTATCCTCTGTTTTAAGCTAATCCGTTGGCATATCCGACAATAACGACGGAGAGAACCAAAATCACATTACCCAGCAGCATAACTTTTTTCGGTTTTTCATAGCCTTGCCACTCCCCCGTTTTGAGACCCCAGGCGTTGGAAATAATCAGCGCTCCCGACAGGAACGCTATCCAGCCGATGACCGGACCCAGGTCGCCCAGCAGCGCAGTTGACTTGGCATATAATCCTAGCGCAGCGAACCAAATCCCTCCGGTTAACAACGCCTTAAACCATGCAAAGGAGGAACCCGGTCGGGCAAAATCACTGAAAGTGTTATTTTTTCTCAATACCCACAGCGCATAGCCGATATTGGATATGAAGCCGCCGGATGCAAAAACGATCACATAGGCGATCAGGCTGGCGCTGACCGGATTAATACCATCTTCCACCGCCAGCGCGCTGGCCCGACTGGCGTAGGTATAGCCAACGTTCATCGCCGCGGTGCCAAACCCGGAAGCCAGCGCCATGAGCAGACCGCTGACAAACTTGTCATTTTTTACCCGCGATTCATCCTGTTTTGATTCTTTATCTTTAAGAATACCGGCTTTAGTAATCACCCCGACACCAATAAGCATCACTGCCATTCCGGCCAGCAGCCAGCTTAATGAATTTGCCGGCGGAATTTTATTAAGGATAAAGAGTGGAATTAATGAACCGAGAGAACATCCAACCCCGGTATTAATCCCGACGGTTAGCGACATACCGATATTATCAATACCTTTGCCATACCAGATGGCGCTTATACCCCACAAAAAACCGCAGGCGGCGGCGATAGCTAAAATCCAGCCGGGCGTCATCAGGATATACTTTAAAAATCCGGGCACTTCAATCCACGTCCAGACAATCGGAATAATTAATATTCCGATAATGGAAAATATCACCCAAAAGGCTTCCCAGGAAAATGGTCGATAGTTTTTCATACCAAGACCAAAGCTTCCCTGGAACATACAAGCGATCATCAAGACAAAAAATCCCGCCAGCATAGAGCTTCTCCTGTTAATTAGATTATGTACTCAAGAATCATCCTTACTCAGTTGTTCATATATGTGAACTTATGACCACAAATAGAAACTAATCGAAAACTAATCCTCGTTTTTTTTATGGTCAACAGAAAAAACAGATCAATCATTATTTTTCAAAGTCGATCACAATTTCACCTAATCTGACTACAAAAGTATCAGTAGCTGTGACTCAATGGTAGTGCGGTAGTACCAATTTTATGTGAAGTTCATTGCAAAAAGGAGTTCTTATGGTGACGTTGAGGGGCATTACCTGGGGTCATAGTCGCGGATTTACATCCGTAGTGGCCACCGCGCAGCGGTTTAGCGAGCTAAATCCTGATATCGAAATTGTGTGGGAAAAGCGTTCATTGCAGGCCTTCGCGGATGGCGATTTGGATGAACTGGCGCGACGTTACGATCTGCTGGTTATTGATCATCCGTGGGCAGGATTCGTCGCGGAGAAAGCGATCCTTTTGCCCCTGCAGGACCATTTACCAAAAGCGTATCTTGACGATCAGGCGGCGAATTCGGTGGGCGGCTCTCATGAAAGCTATCTTTTCAACGGCTTTCAGAGCGCGCTGGCGATTGATGCGGCAACGCCTGTCGCTGTCTATCGCCCGGACCATCTGCAACAGGGTCGATTCTCCCTACCAGAAACCTGGCAAGATCTGCTCGCCCTCGCCCGTTCCGGTAAGGTCATTTATGCCGGGATCCCAATCAACTTGTTAATGGACTTCCTGATGCTTTGCGCCACCCGCGGCGGCACCTGGTTTAACGAGGAGAGCATCGCTAGCCGCGAAACCGGTATTGAAGCGCTTGAAGCGCTGCGCGAACTGGCCAGCTACTGTTCGAAAGAGATTTTTGACTACGATCCTATCGCCGTTCATGAACAGCTTTCGACCCGCGATAACTGGAACTACTGCCCCTTCGCCTACGGCTATTCAAACTATTCCCGCGCCGGATATGCCCGTTACCTGCTGAAAGCAACTGACGTTGTCTCCTGGCATGGCGAACCGCTGAAAACCGTTCTCGGCGGAACCGGTCTGGCCATTTCCGCAAAATGCCAGCATAGAGAAGCGGCCCTCGCCTACGCCAGCTATACCGCTTCGCCGGAGGTGCAGAAGACGCTGTTCTTTGATAACGGCGGCCAACCGGGTCATCGCGGGGCCTGGCTTGATGACGAAGTGAACCGCCGCAGCCTGGATTTTTTCACCGACACCCTTCCTTGTCTCGACCGCTCGGCTAAGCGTCCACGCTACAGCGGTTTTTTGAACTTTCAGGACCATGCCGGCGATCTGGTACGGGAATATGTGATGAATGGCGGTAACAGCAGCGCCGTTTTTGCCAGCATGAACGCGCTTTATCAAAAATCACGCGGCTTAATGGAGTAACTATGCTTCCTTTAACAGGTTTAGTGGTACTGGATTTCAGCCAGTTTCTGGCCGGGCCTTCCGCTGCGCTGCGTCTGGCGGATATGGGGGCCAGGGTCATCAAAGTGGAACGTCCTCGGGGCGGGGACGCCAGCAGAAACCTGAGTCTTAACAATCAATGGATCAATAATGACAGCCTGCTTTTTCATACCATCAATCGCGGTAAAGAGAGCTTCACGGCCAATCTGAAGGCGCCCCAGGAACTGGCGCAGGTTAAGCAACTTATCGCCCAGGCCGATATTCTTATCGAAAATTTTCGCCCCGGCGTGATGGACAAAATTGGCCTCGGTTATGAAGAAGCCAGGCGGCTTAATCCACGGCTGGTCTATGCCTCCGTCACCGGGTACGGTACCGAGGGACCCTGGGTTAAAAAGCCCGGTCAGGATCTGCTGGTGCAAGCCATGTCGGGCCTCACCTGGCTCAACGGTAACAAGGATCAGCCGCCGACGCCGTTTGCGCTGTCGGTTGCCGATTCACTCGCCGGAGCGCATCTGGTGGAGGGGATCCTCGCCTGCCTGATCCGTCGCGGTAAAACCCGGCTCGGCGGACGGGTTCAAGTCAGCCTGATGGAGTCGCTGCTCAGCATGCAGTTTGAAGTTCTGACCACCTGGCTTAACGATGGTCACCAGGCCCCCTGCCGTAGCGCGGACAATAATGCTCATGCTTACCTCGCCGCGCCTTACGGTATTTATGCAACCCGGAAAGGCTATATCGCGCTCGCCATGGGATCGGTGGTTGAGCTTGGCAAAATTTTGGGTTCTCCAGCCCTCGCCGAATATCGCGAACCGGGCGAATGGTTCTGCCGTCGGGATGAGATCAAGCAGGTGATTGCCGGGATTCTGGCCACCGAAACCGCCTCCTTTTGGCTGAAAAAGCTTGAAGAAGCCGGTTACTGGTGCGCCGAGGTGAGCGACTGGTCAACCTTGATGACAAGCGAGGGATTCCGCGCACTGGACATGGTTCAAAATGTTCAGGTCGATGACGGAAAAACAATAGTGATGCTGAAATCGCCGCTGCGTTTCAACGGCGAGCGAACATCTTCCTCCGGCCCTGCGCCAGCATTAGGTGCCAATACGGCGCAGATTCAGGCCAACTTTCACTTAGTGGAGGCTGATTGATGAAACCACTAACGGGCATTAATGTGCTGGATTTCAGCCAGTTTCTTTCTGGCCCTTCGGCGGCGCTTCGGCTCGCCGACTTAGGGGCTAACGTAACGAAAATTGAGAATCCTGACGGCGGCGATATCTGTCGTAAGCTCTATATTTCAGAGCTGCAAATTGATGGTGATAGCTCGCTGTTTCACGCGATTAATCGCAATAAAAAAAGCATCACCGTGGATCTCAAAGACGAGGAGCAAAAAAAAGGCCTGCGCCCGCTGATCGAACAGGCGGACGTAGTTATCTTTAATTACCGTCCCGGCGTCTCGCAGCGCCTCGGTCTGGACTATGCATCGCTGCGGGAAATCAATCCCGGTCTGATTTACGGTGAAATCTCCGGCTACGGCGACAGCGGTCCCTGGGTTTCACGTCCGGGCCAGGATTTACTGGTACAGGCGCTTTCAGGGCTGTGCTGGCTCAACGGTAATCAGGATCAGCCCCCGCTTCCCTTCGGTCTTTCCGTCTGCGATATTTTCGCCGGAGAGTATCTGGTTCAGGGGCTTATGGCCGGGCTGGTACAGCGGGCCAGCAGCGGTAGCGGATGTCTGGTCCAGGTGAGCCTGTTGGATACCATTCTCGACCTGCAGTTTGAAGTTTTAACCACTTGGCTGAACGACGGTCAACAGCCGCCGGTCAGAAGCGCGGTCAATAATGCCAACGCCTATATTTCCGCGCCCTACGGTATTTATCCCACCGCCGATGGTTTTATCGCGCTGGCAATGGCGCCTATTCCTCTTCTGGGAAACCTGCTGGGATGCCCGCCGCTGCTTGAGTTTAACGAACCAAAAGAGTGGTTCAACCGTCGGGATGAGATCAAACGAGTTCTGCTGGAGCACTTGCGGCATAAGAAAAGTGAGGAGTGGTTAAGCATTCTGGAGGCAGAGGATATCTGGTGTGCGCAGGTAATGGACTGGCAGCAGTTAATTTCCAGCGAAGGCTTTCAGTCGCTGAAGATGCTGCAGGAAGTTCGGTTGAACAGTGGCAAAACGCTGCAAACCACTCGCTGTCCGATAAAAATCGACGGTGAGATCTTCACAAGTGCCGTTGGCGCGCCGCCGCTTGGCGCGCACAATCAGGGATGATGCTGCAACACCCTGCGGTCTTCCCCGGGGGCGGCGCAAGCGCCTTGCCCGGGCTACGGGACCGCAGATTTCTGAAAGCTGGTAGCCCGGACAGATGCGCAGCATCGCCTCCGGGATGGTTCGGCAATATTCTGAAACTGTCGCTATTGCGCCAGTATCCGGCACTCTTTCATCACCGCCAGTACATCATCAAGCACCAGCGACTCCCATTCGTAGGCCAAAGTGGTCACGCTAAACGCCGCGACCATTTTTCCTGCGCCAGAATAAACAGGAAGAGCAATGCAGGCCGCGCGTTCATTGGCCTCGCGTTGCTCAATGGCGTAGCCCTGCTGACGCACTTCACCTAATTCGGCAAGCAAAACCGGCAACGTCCCAATTGAATCGACCGTCATTTTCTCCAGCGGCGTGTCGCCATAAAGCTGCGTAATCTCCTCATCGCTGTATTGGCTCAGCAGCACTTTACCGACGGCGGTACAGTGCGCCGGAAGATGATTGCCAATATGCCGCATTAATGAGAGATCGTCCTGAGCGAGCGCTTTTGCCAGGTAAACTACCTGCCTGCCGTCCAGAATCGCCGCGTGGCTGGTTTTTCCCAACCGTTTGCTCAGAAATGCGGTCAGCAGCCGCAAATCGCGGACCAGATCGGTGCTTTCAATACAGTTAGCGGCGATTTTTATCAGCGCCAGACCCGCGTGATACAAGCGGGTATCCGGCATATACAGCAGGTAGTCGTTATCGAGAAATTCCTGAATCAGGCTATGGGCGGAACTTCTGGGAATATCAAGACTGGTTTGCAAGTCGGTGAAGCTTAGCCCCTCACGATGACTGGCAATCAGTTCCAGCAGGCGGAAAGCCCTCTCAGCAGATTTAACCCTGGCCATATTATTTATCTTTATTATCCGCAATACGATCGTAGAATTTGCGCGAAGACTGGTAGAAAGACTTCAGATTTTTACGCAGTTGGACCTTATCCCGCTGGATAAAAGCCTCATGAATACTCAATCTGAGCTTAAAACTGTGCGCCATCGCGCCATCGGCATTAAGCAATTTGCGCGAAAAATCCTTACGCAGCATCACGATGGTCTGCATCAGTTTGTCATAAATCTGATTGCCGCATAGACGGCCCATCAACAGGTCATATTCATCAAGAAGCTGGTGATAGGCCTCCGGCTGACCGTCCTGGCTAATCAGCTCCGCCATCTGGTCAATTAATGCCTGAAAGCGTATATGATCGTTATGGCTTACCACATTAATCGCGGTGAGATAGACCTCTTCTTCTATTAGCTTTCTTGCAGCATAGATCTCATCAAGATTGTGAATCTCTTTATGGAAGATCCAGGTCATCGTCTCTTCGGGAAGCTGCGGTTTGTTTTCGCAGACATAGCTACCATCACCGGGTTTTATCTCGATAAGTCCAATCAGCGATAGCGCGCGTAGCGCTTCACGCACCCGACTGCGCGTGACGTTGAACATCTCCCCCATTGCTCGTTCGTTCGGCAGGCGCTGACCCGGCTTGAGCTTTCCGGAGGTGATTTGCGAAGCAATCTGCTCCATAATCTGCTCGGTCAGCGTAGTTTTCTTAAGTGCTGTCACATCCATGATATTTCCCATATACGGACAAGATTCATATCTATGAATTTACGGAAGCCAACTCCGTTGTGCAACACTTTGATGTTCACTATATCGGCAAGATCGCAGAAGCGATTAGCGAGCGTTTGAAAACGATATAAAGAGGAGTCTGCAAAAAGCAGAGACTGCAGCGCACAGTTGCGGGGTAATTAATCTGGCGTAAATTTATCAATCATCGAAGATGCGTGTAAATAATTCGACAATGCCAACAGCGCATGAAATGAGTTAAAACCAAACTTGTCAATTAACTTTCTTTTATAACTACTATACGCCTTCGGCGTAATGCCAAGTAGTTCCGGATAGTCTTTTGCCAGCACGTTAAACTTCATTATAAAAATATACTGAAATTCTCTTTCCGTTAAGCAGATATCCTCACCTACGGGAATACCATCGGTGACTCTGGAAATTATGTTGGCGATATGCGCAGTGCGTCTTTTGTTTATCAAGCAAATGATATTATCCTCAACTTTGAAACAGACAAAATTCTTTTTCATTTCAAAGCTATTGATTAGAAAATGGAACTGCGCATCACTTCCAGATGCATACTTCGTCAGGCACAAGTCGACCAGATTTGCCTGCCTGACAGCTTTTAAGTCATTTATTTTCAGCCGCATGGCTTTTTTAAAAAAATGATTAGGGCTGAAAATAGTCAACATTTCTTTCCCTCACGAAAGTTCAATAATCCTTTACAGAAATGCGTATAATACGCGTTATGGGGTATACCCATAAGTGAAGTGGGTGAATTATAAATTTGTTTAATATTTATTGTCCACACGGCCGATTTTCAGAATAATCCCGTGACAACTCAAGCCATACTATTTTATGCCAGCCCCGTATGACGTGATAAAACCGCCAGTTCCACCAGGATTTTTCTTATTGTCCAGTAATAAAATTGAAAAAATCAGCACAAAACCCTGAGAACACAATGATTTTTGAGAAATAAAGTTGAAAAACTAAATTTATCAACATATAACCCCATCGACGTATTCTTTATATCCGGGAGATTTAAATTTTCAATATTTCTTATGAATGCTTGTTTAACATCCGTTTAGATAGAATAGGGTGACGCCGCTTGCCTGTACGTCTCTGTGAAGTAAAAACGCCAGGCGATGACCCGGCGTTGGGAGGTTTACGAACGGTTCCTGGCTAACAGAATAATAATAAACAATCCTCCTATTCCTGCCGTGATGATCCCAATCGGCAGCTCCTGCGGGGCCAGCAGCGTCCTGCTGACAATATCGCCGCCGCACAAAAGCACCGCTCCCCACAGGCCGCATAAAGGAAGCAGCAGCAGATGCTTAACGCCGGAAAAATAGCGGCACATATGCGGCACCATCAGCCCGATAAAACCAATCACCCCGGTTAACGCGACCAGAAGTGAAGTCGCCAGCGCACAGCAGAAAAAAACTTCCATTCGCAGACGGCTGACGTTAATGCCCAACGACTGCGCCGTCTGCTCACCGGCCAGTAAGCCATCCAGCGAGCGCCAGCGTAACAGGATAAAACCGCAGAGAAACAGCAGACTAAATGCGGCATAGGGCAAATTATCCCAACGCGCCAGACCAAGTCCCCCCAGAGACCAGAACAGCACCGAGCTGGCGGCCCGCTGGTCGCCGGAGAAAATCAGATAGCTGGTGAGCGCGCCAAATAAAAACGAAATCGCCAGCCCGCAGATCACTAAATGTTCGGCACCGCGCTGCTTTTTAAAATGGAACAGCAGCATCACCGCTACCGCCGAGCAGATACCGCCAACGAAGGCCGATACCGGCAGCGTCAGCGCGCCAAGCCGCTCACCGAACCGGGTGATCACCAGCACGGCTCCCGCCGATGCGCCGGAGGAAAGCCCGAATAAAAAAGGATCGGCCAGATCGTTGCGCGTGGTCGTCTGCAACAGCCCTCCCACCATGGCCAGAACGGCCCCTGCCAGCACCGAGAGCAACGTTCTCGGCACTCGCAGGTCGATGACGATACGACCGACCATCTCTGTAACCGGCACATCAAGGATCCGTAAGGCCCCCAGAACCTGCGCCAACGATAACGGCACGCTGCCCTTAGCAACGCTGAGCAGCATTAATCCGGCTAATACTGGCAGAGCGCCCCACATTGCCCAGTAATAGCGATATTGAGTACCACTCATTGGTTCGCCGCTGGATACATCGCATGAGCCAGTTTTTCGGCCGCTTTGATATTCGCCGGACCCGGCGTCAATTCAGCATATTGCAGCTTCAGATAGCGATGATTCTTCACCGCCGGAGTCTGCTTCATTAACGGATGATTTTCGAGGAAGCGACGCAGCGAATCCGCCCCGCTGCCGGTCTGATAATCGAGAAGAATAATAAACTCGGGCTCCGCTGTGGCGACACTCTCCCAGGAGGTTGTTCCCCAACTGATATCCAGCCCGTCCATCACGTTTTTCCCCCCCGCTGCTTCGATAATAGCGGTCGGCATAGCGTATCGCCCGCTGGTGAAGGGCTTGTCTTCGCCAGAATCATAGACAAACACCTTTAATGGCTGAGCGCCTTGCGGCGGCTTAGGCAGCGCATCGAGCGTTTTTTTCCAGCCATCGACCAGCGCCTGCGCTTCCTGCTGCTTGCCGAAAATCTTGCCCAGCGTCAGTTCATCGTGATACAGCAGGTCCATGCTCGCTTTGCGTTTATTATCAGAGGTAAACACGCAGCTCTCGCTCAACACAAACGTCTTGATGCCATATTTATCAAGCACCGAAGGGGTGACCTCTCCGCCAACTTTCATCCCATAATTCCAGCCCGCAAAAAAGAAATCGGGATTTGCCGCCAGCAGCGTTTCCAGCGAGGGGTATTTAGGCGCCAGCTCGGGAATTGAGCCCATCTGTTGTTTAAATTCCGGGGTCATTTTATACCAGCCGGTAATACCGGTTAGCCCAACAATACGGTCCTGCAATCCGAGAGCAAAGGCCATTTCAGACATATTAAGATCGTGTATGACCGCCCGTTTCGGCGCCTGTGTAAACGTCACCGGCGTCCCGCAGCTCTCAATCGTGACGGGATAATCAGCCGCGTTTGCTACTGAAACGGATAGCACAGCCATCATCCCTGCAAACCATTTATTCATGACTTTTTTTTCCTCAATAATTTATTACGCATAGCCCGGAACCTCAAAAATCCGCAGCGCCTTCCCGGTCTCAGGATGCGGTACGGTAAAGCTGGTCAATCCAAAAACGGGATAAAGCCGTTGTGAAACCAGCACGCGCTCCGGCACATCCCACACCACGGCGCGCCCCTGCGATAAAAGCAAAACGCGGTCGGCAAAGGATTCAATCAGCGAAAGATCGTGCAATACCGCAACCACCGTGATTCCCTGGCTTTTCACTAACGAAAGCAGTTCCACCCGCCCTGGCGGATCAAGATGGTTGGTTGGTTCATCCAGCAACACCAGTTTTGGCGACTGGGCCAGTACCCGCGCCAGCGCCGCCCGCTGTCTCTCCCCGCCCGATAACGCGGATAGCGAACGCTTGCGCAGTTTTAGCAATCCCGTATCGTTAATGGCGCGGGTCACGATGGCTTCGTGTTCACGACGCGACATATCCCGGGCATGAGGAATGCGTCCTAGCGCGACATAATCTTCAAGCGCCAGCCGCAAATCGGGAGCGTCATTCTGCGCGAGCACCGCAATCTGCTGGGCCCGCTGCTGCCGGGTCAAGGTCGCAATGGAACGACCAAATATCCGAATGTCGCCATCCCGCAATGTGAGTTCCTGATCAATCGCACGTAATAAAGATGTTTTACCACTGCCATTCGGCCCAATGACCGCCAGACACTCCCCTTTAGCGGCATTAAAATGAATCCCGGAGAGAAGTTCCCCGCCGCCGGGTCGCGGCAATGATTCGATATTGACGCTGAGCACCGGGTCAACGGCCGTACCACAATTTGTCAAACTCTCCTCCATTAGCAGGCGAACTTTTTTCATCTTTCACTACCCAGAAAAGATGATAATCATTATCATTTAAAAAGAAAGGTGAATAGTCACATATTTTATAATGATTTTTTAATTATGTTATAACATAACATTTAATCTGTTATATGTACAATGCATCGCTTAGAGGCTTCTCCCACCCAGAGGCGACAATACAGAATGCAAAGTGATAAATTGAATAAAAACGAGTAGTTAAGCTAAGAGGCCACGTGAGCAGGAAAAAGAAGAACCCAGGTAAAAGCAGGATGCGGCGTTTAGCTAACAATACCACCCAGCAGCAGCGGCACCCTGCACTCCGGTTTATAAACAGTACTGACTTTCTTGGAAAATTTGCGGTGGGAATTATTCTCTACGGTATAATTATTTATAATTTCAATGAGATAATTCAGCACTGGTGGATTAATGCCCTGTTGTGGCTCTCCATGTTTCTCTGGCCATTTGCTAAACGGATGGCCGACGATCTCTTGCTTTCAATCGTGTCTGAGCGCGTGTTTGAAGTCATTAATGGTGGTGGCATAGGTAGATTCGGTGCCCTCTATTGGTTTGTACTGGCCCCCCTGACGCTACCGCTCGCGATAGGCTATTTTTTCTATCACAGTTGTAAATGGAAGAAAGCCCTGGCAAATGAGCGCGCGGGCTCCGCGCTAAAGTAGCGAAGAGGCTTCGCTTCCAGGCCCTGGACCTATTGAAGCCCGCCATCGCCAGCCATTTTCAGCACCATAAACACGCTCGTTTTGCCAACTCCCTCACAAAATTATCCGTCTGAAAATTCTGTCCATATGGTCGGGATTCTTGCCTATCACGCCTTTTCTGCCACCTCCTTACAGTAAGCCCATGTCATTCACATCGTAACGTATGTTTTTTCAGCCAACAGGAGTAGTGGTACATGATCGATTTTAATGATCCCCGCCAGGTCGCGAAGGCCATCCAGTTCACCAACGTCAACCCGGACCTGACGCGCGAAGGGCTTATTCAGCATCTGAACATCTGCATGGAGTATCAGTTCGATGCGGCGATGATCGCACCGTGCTGGGTTTCCGTCGCCAAAGACGTATTGAAAGGAACCGGTATTCGCGTCGCCACCACCGTGAACTTCCCTCAGGCCAACGATACGACGGCCATGAAAGTCGCCGTGGTGAGAGAACTGGCCAAAGAAGGTGCAGATGAGTTTGATTTCCCACCGAACCCAGGCTTTTTACTCGGCGGAATGGATGATCTCTATTTCAATGAACTGAAGGAAGTCACCCACATCGCCCACGACCTGGGAATGAAAGTGAAGGCAATGCTGGAGTTTGGTTTTATCACCGAAGAGGCGATGAAAATCAAAGCCACTCGCTACGCCTATGAAGCAGGTATTGATTGGGTGAAACAATCCAGCGGCTGGGGCAAAGGCGGCTGCGCGGCAACGGTAGAAGACGTTCAACTTCTCAAAGCCAATATCCAGGCCCCTTGCCGGGTCAAAGTATCCGGTAAAGTGAACACTCTGGAGAAGATGAAAGAGATGTTCGTTGCAGGCGCAGAGCTGGTTGGCACCAGCTCAGGACCCGAGCTGGTGAAAGGTCTGGTCGGCGACATCAACGCCTATTAACCGAACGGTACCGCCGGAAACGGCGGTACCGCACCCGCACAATTTAAGGAGTATGTGATGAGTGTATTTATTCTCGGCAGTTATGCAAAGGCCCTGGTAATGACTGCCGAGCGCATTCCGCTGGCTGGTGAGACGCTAATCGGGCATGACTTCCGCCAGACCTGGGGAGGAAAAGGCTCCGATATGGCGGTTCAGGCCGCCCGCCTGGGAGCAGACGTGGTCTATAGCGGCGTGGTGGGTAAAGATACTTTTGGCACCGAATTCGTTGAATTGATGCTGGAGGAAGGAATCAATATCGATGGTCTCACCCTGACCACCGAGCTGCCGACCGGCGCTGGCTTGATTATTAAAGATAAAGAAGCCCGTAACGTCATCGTCGTGGATATGGGAGCGAACAAACTCTTTACCCCGGCGCTGGTGGATAACGCCCTGCATCAAATCAAAAGCTGCGGCGTGGCGTTGGCTCAGCTGGAAATTCCGCTGGAAACCGCGCTCTACGGGCTGAGACGCGCAAAGTCGCTGGATAAAATCACCATTCTTAACCCCGCGCCGGCCAGAGATCTACGCGGTCTCGATCTGAGCGCGATCGACTACCTCACCCCCAATGAAACTGAAGCACGCGTGGCGCTGGGCCTGGCGCCGGACGACGCTCGTAGCAACCGGGAAATCGCCAGCATGCTGCTGGAGACGGGCTGCCGTTATGTGGTGATGACGCTGGGCGATGCGGGATCCGCAGTATTCGGCCCGCAAACCACGCAGGAAATTCCCCCTTGTCTGGTTGAGGTGGTTGACAGCAACGGTGCGGGCGACAGCTTCAACGCTGCCCTTGCGGTGGCGCTGGACGAAGGTCAGCCGATAAGCGAAGCGGTCCTGTTCGCCAACGCCACCGCAGCGCTGTGCTGCTCTGACTGGGAAACCGTGCCCTCTTACAAATACCGCACCGACGTCGATGCCTTTTTGCAATCGCACGCCGTGACCGAGGAATAACAATAATGAGACCCGATAGAATCTTACACCCTGAACTTGCCGCTGCCCTGGCGACCCTCGGCCATACCGATATTGTGTTGGTAACCGACGCCGGTTTTCCAATTCCCGCCAGCGCGAATCGCATCGATCTTGGTCTGTGGCCCGGCACCGTTGATGTCCGTGACATCCTGCGCGTTTTGCGCAAAGAGATTTTCGTTGAAGAGGTGCATTTTGCCAGCGAAGTGCGCGACTGCCATCCGCAGCTGTATCGCGAAGTGCAAACTATCTATACCGGCTCTGGCGCGGAGTTTCAGGCCGCCAGCCACGAAATGCTATGCCACGACATCGCGCACAAAGCCAAGCTGATTATCCGTTCCGGATCGTTCGAGCCGTGGGCGAATTTCGCCCTCGTCGCCAGCACCGATCCTTTTGCCTGGTTTACCGACGCTTCAGGCGTGCAGCCCCTACCCGCTTACGTCGCACGACGCCAGCGGATTATCGATAACGTCACGCCGCAACTGAACTGACGGGAGGTCATGATGAAAGCAGCTGTAGTGAGTCAAAGTCATCCCGGTCAGGTCGAGATTCGCCAGATGCCGGTGCGGCCGTTAGTCTCCGGTGAAGCGCTGGTCGACGTTGAGTGCTGTGGCGTCTGCCATACCGATCTCCACGTCGTGCAAGGCGATTTTGGCCCGGTGCCGGGACGCATTCCCGGCCATGAAGGGATCGGCATCGTTCGCGCTGTCGCCGATGACGTCACCAGCCTGAAGCCTGGAGACCGGGTCAGTATCGCCTGGTTTTATGAAGGCTGCGGCGTGTGCGAATACTGCGTCAGCGGTCGGGAAACCTTTTGCCGTAGCGTGAAAAATGCCGGGTACAGCGTTGATGGCGCGATGGCCGAACAGTGCATCGTGAAAGCCGACTACGCGGTAAAAGTCCCCGAGGGCCTCGACCCATTGGTTGCCAGCAGTATTACCTGCGCTGGCGTGACCACTTACAAAGCCATTCGCGTTTCCGGCGTTCGCCCCGGACAGTGGCTGGCGATCTGGGGTGCCGGAGGCCTTGGCAATATGGCTATCCAGTTCGCCCGTAACGTCTTTAATGCCCGCGTTATCGCCATTGACTTGCAGGACGACAAGCTGGAACTCGCCCGCGAGTGCGGCGCAGAAATCACCCTCAACCCGAGCCGGGATGACGTTCCCGCACGCATCCAGCAGATTACCGATGGCGGCGTCCACTGCGCCGTCGTGGTTGCCGTCGCGCGCGCCGCCTTTCACCAGGCCGTCAATAGCGTCCGCGCCGCAGGCAAAGTGGTGTGCGTCGCCGTACCTCCGGGCGATCTGGATCTTAACATCGTCAAAACCGTGCTCGATGGCATTCAGATAGTCGGTAGCCTGGTGGGCACCCGTCAGGATCTGGCAGAGGCTTTTCAGCACGCGCTGGCCGGACGCGTTCGCCCGATAGTACAGACCCGCAAGCTGGAAGAGATTAACGCTATTTTCAGCGAGATGGACAACGGCACCATCCAGGGACGCATGGTGATTGATTTACGCACCTCGCGACAGAAAGAGGAGTCAGGCGCATGAAAATCACCGGCTGGCGCACGATTAAAACCTGGCATCGCTGGGGACGTCCGATTGGCGATGTCAACGGTACCCTCACCTCTGGCGTTACTGAAGTCCCGGTACTGATCCTCGAAACCGATGAAGGCATTAGCGGAATCGGCGTTGGCGGACACGCGGATATTGAACGCATCTTCCCGGCCATTGAAGGCGAAGATCCGCGCGCGGTGACGGCACTCTATGACCGGATGCAGGCGTGGGTTTTTAAAAGCGGCCATGCAGGCAGCGTTTTTGGGACCATCGGCGTCGTGGATATGGCGCTGTGGGATTTGAAAGCCAAATGTGCCGGGGAACCGCTCTGGCGTCTGCTCGGCGCGAGAAGCCCTTATGTTCCCGGATACGCGTCGGGGCTGGACTTTCCGCTGTCGCTGGAGGAGTTAACCACGCTACACCAGCGTTTTGCCGAGCGTGGATTCAGCGCTTTTAAGCTCAAAGGCGGTCTCGATGTTGAAGACGATTTACAGCGCCTGCTGGCGGTACGCGAAGTGTATCTCGCTAACAGCCCATCGCCGACGATGATGATTGATGTCAACGAGTCGATGAGCGCTAAGCAGGCCGTACGCTATGTCAGCCGTTTACAGGATGCGCTCGATCTGAGCTGGATTGAGGAACCCGTGCGCCGCTGGGACGCCGCCGGGCACGCCGCGATTCGCCAGCAGGTGCGCTGCGCGGTCGCCACAGGGGAGAATCTCACCGGCCTCGAACAGTTTCTGCCGCTGCTGAAAGAGAACGCGGTGGATGTTCTTCAGGCGGGCATGTGCTGGGGCATTACCCATTTTCTGCGCGTGGCCAACCTGGCGCAGGCCTTTAGTCTGCCGGTCAGTCCGGTGGGCTACAACGCCAACCCGGTGGCCCACGCGGCGGCGGCGGTCAGCAATCATCTGAGCTGTGAGATACAAGATCTAAGCTTCCCGAACGGATTGCGTGTGGATCAGCGCATTGAAAACGGCGGCATCGTGCTGGGTAACAAACCGGGGCTTGGGATCGCCATCGACGAAAAGGCATTGCAACAACAGTCCAGCGACGGCAACTGGACGATAGCGCAAGGCCCGCACGTCAGGCCCGAACGCGCCGGGCTGCGCCTGAGCCTGCGGACGTCTGCCAACGATTAATCATAAGGAACAAATAATGAAAACAGTACCTTTTGGACGCACGGGGATTCAGGTCCCGGTGCTGGCGATGGGCGCGGCATCACTGGGCAGCATCTATCACCCGGTGTCGCAACAGCAGGCCAACGAAACCGTGGCGACGGCTCTCGCCCACGGCGTGAACTATTTCGATGTCGCTCCCTATTACGGGCTAACCAAAGCGGAAACCGCGCTGGGCGTCGCGTTAAAAGGCGTACCGCGCGAGAGCTACACCCTGGCAACTAAAGTCGGCCGCTACGGCGACAGCCTGTGGGATTTCTCCCGTGAGGCCACCCTGCGCAGCATCGATGAAAGCCTTACTCGCTTAGGTTGCGACTATATCGATGTGATTCAGTGCCACGACATTGAATATGGCGACATGCAGCAATTGCTCGATGAAGGGCTGCCGACGCTACGTGAACTGCGCGATAGCGGCGTCGTGCGCCACGTTGGCATTACCGGCTACGACCTGGCGCTGCTTGAACGCGTGGCCTGCGAGCAGAAAGTGGATACCGTGATGGCCTACTGTACCTGGACCTTACAGGACAGGCGGCTGGGAGCGGTGGCGCAGCGGCTGAATCAGGCGGGTATCGGCGTCCTCAACGCTTCTCCGCTTTCGATGGGGTTGCTGACCCGCACCGGCGCACCGGAGTGGCACCCGGCGCACCAGGATGTGCAGGCTATCTGCCGCAAAGTCTCCGAATTATGCGACAGCCACGGCGTGAATATTGCCCAGGTTGCTCTCCAGTTTGCACTCACCACCGCGGCGGATAACGGCATCGCTTCGACGGTTATCGGCACCGCCAGCGCCGACAATATGCTGGATAACATTCGCTGGTGCACGCAGCCGCTTGACCCGGAACTGCTCGCGCAAATCGATGATCTGATGGCTCCGGTACTCAATATTGGCTGGGATCTGCTGCCGGGCAACGGAGGGAAAGCGCAAAAATGAGTACCCTCGATAGCCATCTGCATCTCTGGGATCCTCGCATGCTGCGTTACGACTGGCTGCGTGAACTCCCGGCGCTGAACCGGCCTTTTTTGCCCGCCCGGTTGGCAGAACTGGCCCAGTCGCCGGACGCCGCCATCGTAGTTCAGGCCGACTGCGCCACGCAGCAGGCGCTTTTGGAGGTGGAGTGGATAAACCAACTGGCGAAAACCAGCGCGATTAAGCTTGCCGGAATTGTCGCCTGGGCGCCGCTGGAAACAGGCAACGCCGTGGCACCATATCTGCGCCATTTACGTGAGCTGCCGCGCGTGGTGGGCATCCGGCGCTCCTTGCAAAACGAACCGCTGGAGCTGTTTTATCACGCCGGTTATCGCGACGGTTTACTGGCGGCGGCCTGCGAAGGCTATGTGCTGGATATGTGCGTCAGAGCGTCCCAACTCACCGCGCTTCATGACTTACTGACGTGGCTGTTTCAACGCGCCCCTGAAGCCCAGGTCGTGCTGGATCATATGGGAAAACCTGCTATCGCTGATAACCAGTGGCAGACCTGGCAGAACGCGTTGACCGCCCTCGCCGCCTTTCCTCAACTGGCGTGCAAAATTTCCGGTTTGCCGACCGAAGCGGACTGGCAAAACTGGCAGCCTGAGCAGCTACTCCCCTGGATCCAACAGGCGATAACGACATTTGGCCCGCAGCGCTGTTTATTCGGCGGCGACTGGCCGGTTGTCGAACTGGCTGGCGGCTACGCGCGCTGGAAAACCTGCGTAACGGATGCTATTGCCCACTTATCTTGCGAAGAAATTAACGCGGTGATGGGCGACAACGCGCGTCGTATATATCTGACGCCATCAGGAGGGGAAATTAATAGAACTAAAGGCTGATAACGTTTATTTCAATTTACCCTACTGAATAATAACGAGGAAATAAGCATGTCCGATAATATCAATTCATTGCCCGACTGTAAGATTGACGATAAATCGCAAAGCACGCCGCCCGCAAATAATATTATGGTGACGGGACGTAAGAAAAATATTTTGCTGGCCTCGCTGTTTACCAATTTCTTTGTTCTGCTGGCGCTCTACTGCGGGGTTATCTCTGTTCTTCTCCCCAATCATGTGGCGCAAATCGACCCGGCAAATAAAGCCAATAACCTGGCGATTGTCATGACCACGGCGCTGTTGTTTACCATTTTCGCCCAGCCGATTGCCGGGGCGTTATCCGACCGCTGCCGTTCAACGTGGGGACGCCGCTCGCCGTTTATTGTAGGCGGCGCGCTGCTCGGCGGACTGGCTATCTTCGGTATTTCCATGACCACCACTATCGCCGGTATTGCGGTATTCTGGTTGATGGCTGCCGTCTCGCTGAACTGTATGAACGGCCCGCTGGCCACGGTGGTCGCGGATCGATTTTTACCACAGAATCGCGGTATCGCTTCCGGCTTCGTCGGCGCGGGTTCCACCGCGGGCGGTACGGTGGGGATTATTCTTGCCGGCTATCTGGCGTGGAATCTACAGCTGGGGTATCTGGTTTTCGCACTGGCTATCGCCGCCTGCTGCGTGGCCTTCGTATTGATTAACCGTGAACCCTCGACCCGCGCAATGGAGGTTGAACCCTTCCGCTGGGGGGCGTTCTTCAAAAATTTCTGGGTCAGCCCGCGCGAATATCCTGATTTTGGCTGGGCATTCTTTGGACGCTTCGCCATGTATCTGGGCTACCAGGGCGTGGTCACCTATCAGCTGTATATCCTGCAGGATTTCATTGGTTTAAGCGTTGAAGATTCTAACTACGCCATCGGTACCATCTCGGTCATCACCCTGGTGACGCTGCTGTTCTCCGGCCTGGTTTCCGGCATCATCTCCGACAAACTGCAGCGGCGGAAAATCTTCGTCTTCCTCTCAACCCTGCTGATGGCCGCCGGTTTATGTATTCCGCTGTTTATGCCAACGCTGACCGGAATGTATATTTACGCCGCGATTATGGGGTTGGGTTACGGCGCTTATACCTCCATTGATATGGCGTTAATGACCCAGGTGCTCCCCGGCGGTGGCAAACAGGCCGGTAAAGATATGGGGATCCTGACAATTGCTACCGTATTACCGCAATCATTCAGCCCAATATTATCCGCATGGCTACTGGCGACGTTTAATAATGATTACTCATCGCTGTTTATTGCCGCTATTGTTTTTGTCTTTGCTTCATCGTTTTTTGTATTGCCGATTAAATCCGTTAAATAAATAACGTTTTATTTGCAGGTGAGAGCACACTCAGCAATGAGTGTGAAGGCCCTTGCCTGCGCAATTTAAGGCACAAATGGTATTTGATACTCCGCATATTTACGCCGTCCACTGGCGGCACGTTAAGGAATAAGAATGACTACGATGAATAAAGTTCGCCGCTTTGGCTGCGTGGTTAAAGTCCGTCCAGAAAAGCTGGGTTATTATAAAGAACTGCACGCTAATCCCTGGCCGGAAGTCAACGCCATGATCAAAGAGTGCAATCTACGTAACTTCTCTATTTACTATAAAAATGGATTATTGTTCAGCTATCTCGAATATGACGGTGACGATTATGAAGCTGACCAGAAGAAAATGGCCGCGCATTTAAAAACCCAGGAATGGTGGCGGGAAACCGGGCCATGCCAGATGCCGCTCGACGGCGAGCCGGAAGGTACGTTGTGGGTGGAAATGGAAGAAGTTTACCACTTAGATTAATAGAAAGATAAATAACAACCTCTGCGCTTATTAACCAGCGCAGAGCTTCTGCCCTTTTTATTTATGATAGTGACCTAATGAGAATAATATGAAAATAACCTCTATAACCCTACCCGGTTTCTGCCTGATAAATATTATGGCCATCCCTTACGCTTTTTCCGCACAGAATGTCAGTATCGAACAACGCCTGAACCAACTGGAATTACGGCTTCAGCAGGCGGAAAACCGCGCGGCTATCGCGGAACAAAAAAACGTTGAATTAGCGACTCAGTTAAAACAAACGGAAGAAGGTTCGCACCAGGCGCAAAAAAAAGTCGAAGACCTTGAAACCCGCACGAAAAAAATTGAAAAAATCACCCCGGACGATAATGGTTATTTTGAACTTCACGGCTACGCGCGCGCCGGGATGATGACCAACCACAACGCTCGCCATACCCAGGGTGGCCCATTTATGACCCCTGCCGGGCAGACCGGCGGCGCGATTGGCCGTTTGGGTAACGAACCTGACACCTACGTCGAAGTCTATCTGGAGAAAAAACAACGTCTGGATAATGGCGCGACAACCCGTTTTATGACCATGATCGCCGACCAGCAAAAAAGCTACAACGACTGGACCGCCGACTCCAGCACCCTAAACGTCAGCCAGGCGTTTGCCGAAATCGCCTCCCTGCCCAGCTTTACCGGGCCGCTCAAAGACACCACCTTGTGGGCCGGGAAGCGCGTCGACCGCGACAACTTTGAAATTCCGTGGCTGGACTCCAAGTTCGTGGCGCTCAACGGCACCGGCGGTGGTATTTATGACGTTCGCTGGTCAGAGAACACGCGCAGCAACTTCTCCTTTATCGGGCGCAGCTTTGGCGATGTCGACGTGGTGAATAACGATGTGCAGAACTACATTCTCACCGCCAACAACTATTTCGGTCCCGTGCAGCTTTTCGTCAGCGGCATGCAGGCCAAAGACAACGAGGAACGCGAAACGCTCAGCGGCTATAAAGTCTTCAACGCCGCTAATAAAGGCTACACCGTACTTCTCGGTTATCAGGGCGATAGCTTCTATGGGATGGCACAAGGCGAATCACGTAGCGTGCTGTCTTGGGGGCAAGGGCTGGGCGCGGAGGTGAAAAATATCGGTACCGACCCGGCACTGCTTTCTGACGCCAGCACCCTGCGTTTTGCCAGCTATGGCATGGTTAACCTGGCCCGCAACTGGGATTTCGCACCGTCAATTCTTGCGCAATACAGCAGCGATCGCTACGTCAAAGGCGATGACTATCGCTGGGTAACGTTGAACGGTCGCGTCATGCAAAATATCACGCAGAACTTCGCGTTAGGCTATGAAGCCACCTGGCAGTATATGGATCTCGATCCTAACGGCTATCAGCAGTACCAGAAGGTCCACGGCAACTTCTATAAGCTCACCTTTGCCCCGACTTTCCGCCCGGACGATGTCTCGCCGTTCTTCACCCGCCCGGAACTGCGCGTTTTTGCCACCTGGATGAACTGGGATAAAGCGCTGGATAACTACAGTCCCAACGATACGCTGGGCCAGAAAGGCTTTACCTCTGGTGGAGAGTGGTCGTTTGGTATTCAGATGGAAACCTTCTTCTGATCGCAGCGAACGGCTTCCCTGCGAAGCCGTTCGTATTCACTCTCCATCCGAGAGCTGTTTCTCCTGACGGCGAAACTCGCTGGGCGACACCCCCACCGCACGATGAAAATCACGCGAAAAATGCAGCGGATCGTTATAACCCACCTGCCCGGCAATTTTGCTAATTGTGTCATCGGTTTCGACCAATAACCGCCGGGCCTGAGACAGGCGATAATTTTTCAGCCATTTTAACGGACTTTGATTAAAGGTCTCCTGAAACAGGCGAAATAGCTGTGATTTACTCACCTGGCAGTACTGCATAAATTTTTCAATATCCCACTCGTCATGATAGTGGCTGTGGATCTGATATATAAGCCGCCCCAGGCCGCGATGGGTAATTACCGGCGATTTCTCCGTTTCCTGGCTGCGATTCTCCAGTAAAGTAAAAATAAGCTTTGCGCACAGCGCATCGCAATGCGCATCCGATACCAGCGTATGACTTTTCATTAAGCCGAAGAGCTGATAGTAAATTTCGGTGACGTTCTCCGGCTGTTGAAAAGCAAATACCGGCTCCTGGAGAACGTTGAGAATATGCATGATGTTATTTAATTTTGAGCTATCAATTCTCAGCCATAATATTTCCCACGGTTCAGCGCTATCAGGATAATGTTCATGGGGCCAGCGTACCGGCAGCCAGGCAAGATTTCCCTCCTGTACATGATGAAGGTTATTTTCCAGCTTAATAACCCCGCGACCTTTGAGGCAAAATATAAGCTCATGCCCGACCACGGACTGGCGCTGAATATGAAAATTGGCGTTGGCCCGAATATGCCCTGCCCGGAGAACCCGATAGTTAACCAACGTCGAAAAATCGTCAGACTCGCGATACCAGTTTTCGATGACCTGCGTTCGCTGCGCGGGCGAATTCATATGCCACTCTCCAAACCTTATCAAACGTATAATGACCTATCGTGACACGGTACGGTGCGATTCAGGGTTGTTAGGTTATGGATTTTTGAGCTATCTCACAACAAAGCGATAAGGAAATTCAACGTTACTGTTTTGAGTAAAAAGAGCAGTATTGTTGAGTTCAGGCATAGAGCCCCGGCTCGCGCTGCACTTAGCCGGGCTACTGGTCCGCACTAACCTATAGCCCGGATAAGGCGTTTACGCCGCAATCCGGGGATGTTACCGGTTCATAGAAACACAGCCATCCAGCGACTCAAGAAACCCCTGCGGCGTCATATCGCCCAGCTTTTTTTGCGTTCGCCCCTGGTTCCACAGCGCGCAGAGACGCTGGAGAGTAGCATCGGGTTCATCCAGCGCCGGGATAACGTCGGCTAATCGTTCACTCAGTTGCACCGCCCCAACCTCTTGTGCCGCTACCGCTCTACACAACAGCCCCGAGCTGGAAGGATGAAAGCCTTTTTGCACGTAAGTCTCAAGACATTGTATCTGAGCCGGACAAACTTCCAGCACCTGCTCCAGCCAGCTATCAACCAGCGCGGGCGAAATCCCGCAATAGATGCGGCCAAAGCACCAGCCGCTAATCGGCTCCTGCGCCCACAGCAGATGATGCTCGCCGCCGTCGTCCATTAAGAGCGTCAGCAGGCGGTAATGGAGCATCAGCGTATCCGCGCGCAACCCGGCTTTTAATGCCTTCTTTCCTTGCGGCGCGGCATTTTTTCGCCCTTCATGGGCCGGACGGAGATAGCGGTTTAGCGTCGCGCGGGAAATGGCGATACCCAGCCCCTCATTCACCATAAACAGCAGCTCGTCCAGCGGCGCACGCAGTACATCGCGTAGCGCGTTAATCAACGCCTCTTGTTCTTGTCTCAATACTTTGTGTATTAAATGCGGCGTAGTGTGATTATCTGAAATCTGGCTGCGGTTACGCCAGCGACGAACCGTGGTGATGGAAATCCCCAGCTCTTGCGCCAGTTCCCGGTCACTTTTATCTGATTCCTGGAGATATTTACGCGTTCTTGGGGTGGTCGTAGCATTGGCATGCAGCTTAATTTCCATACAATCCTCTACAGAAAACATAACTAATCATATGAGATATATATAACTACAGAGAATACAATGTGAACCGCTTCACCTTTCAGCCCACCGCTTTCTCGCATAATTCGCCATAAATAACACACACAACCCCTGTCGATCTTGTACGGAGTTCACAATGAACAATGTTCTGGGATTTCTTGAAGCTAAACTGATGCCTCTGGCGGCCAAAACCGCCCAGCAGCGTCACCTCGGCGCTATTCGCGGCGCCTACGTTTCATTCATGCCTTTTATTATTGTCGGTTCAATTCTGCTGGTGATCTCTTCTTTCCCTAATCAGGGCTACCAGCAATTTATGGCCAGCACCTTCGGCGCCAGCTGGAGCGCGATTATCGAAATCCCGTTTAACGCGGTATTTTCAACGATGTCGCTGTTTATTAGCTTCCTGGTCGCCTACCGCCTGGCGGAACATTACGGTGATGACCGTATCTCCTGCGGTATCCTCTCGCTGGTAGGTTTTCTTATTCTGACGCCGTTTATCAAGGTGGCAGAAAACGGCGGCATCACGGTGATCCCGGTGGAATGGATTGGTACCAAAGGATTATTCGTCGCCATGATCGGTTCGCTACTGTGGACCGAGCTCTTCTGTTGGTTAAAGCGTAAAAAACTGGTGATTAAGATGCCGGAAGGCGTTCCGCCTGCGGTGCAGGAATCTTTCGCCGCGCTGATCCCGGCGCTGCTGGTGATGATTCTGATCCTGGCGATTCGTATCGGGTTTGAGCACACCCACTACGCGACCATCCATCAGTTTATTTATGAGGTCGTCGCCTCGCCGGTGCGTCACTACGGCACCTCCTATTTTGGCGCGCTGATGACCGTCTTCAGCATCACTATTTTGTGGTCGGTCGGCATCAACTCCGGTTCGATGATCAACGGCATTATTCGTCCGCTGTGGATGGAAAACCAGACCGATAACATTGCCGCTATTCAGGCTGGCGTGACGCCTCCGCACATTATCACCGAACAGTTCTTCGATATGATCTGGATGGGCGGCGCGGGCGCAACGCTATCGCTGGTGATTGCGATGCTGATTTTTGCCCGCAGCAAAAATATGCGCGAAGTCGCCCGCCTCGGCGCTGGTGCTTCCATCTTTAATATCAACGAACCGATTCTGTTCGGCCTGCCGGTGATCATGAACCCGATCATGCTGATCCCCTTTAACCTCGTGCCTTTGGTGCTGGTGACGGTGCAGTACGCAGCGATGAAGATCGGCGCGGTGGCGGTCACTACCGGGGTCTTTATTCCCTGGACGCTGCCGCCGGTGATCAGTGGTTTTATCGTCACCGGGCATCTTAGCGGCAGCGTGATGCAGATCCTTAATTTGCTGATTGGCGCCATGTTGTATCTGCCTTTTATGCGCATCGTCGATAAGCAGTATCGCGCGGCAGAAATCACCGCCCGTGCCGCAACGGACAACACGCTTGCTAAACAGGAGTAAACCAATGTGGGGAATTATTGCCACCTGGCGAATGGCGCTGGAAGGCGTAACGGAAGCGGCGAACGCGCTGGCGTCCGGTGCTGACACCTCTACCGCCGTCGTCAATGCGGTAGCGACGGTAGAAGATTTTCCGCTTTACAAATCGGTAGGCTACGGCGGCCTGCCGACCGAGAACGGCGAAGTCGAACTGGACGCCGCCTATATGAATGGCGATACCCTGGCGTTCGGCGCGGTTGGCAATCTGGTGGACATTGCCAATCCGGTCAAGGTGGCTCACGCCCTGAGCCGCCAGCGATACAACAGCCTGCTGGTCGGTCAGGGCGCCCGCGAGTGGGCACTGAGTCAGGGATTCGCCGCCAAAGAGATGCTGACCGAGCGGGCGATGCAGCACTACCACAAACGCTGTCGCGAAACGCTGGATCAAGGCCTCAGCCCCTACGACGGCCACGACACCGTCGGCATTATCGGCCTCGATAAACAAGGTTCCATGAGCGTCGCAACGTCAACCAGCGGCCTGTTTATGAAAAAACGCGGGCGGCTGGGCGACTCGCCGATTATCGGTTCCGGTTTTTATTGCGATAGCGAGATCGGGGCCGCGACGGCAACCGGCGTAGGCGAAGATCTGATGAAAGGCTGTACCAGCTACGAAATTGTACGACGAATGGCCCAGGGCATGACGCCGCAGCAGGCGGCGGACTCGGTGGTCAGCGAGCTGGAGGACAAACTGATGTCACGCTTTGGCCGCGCGGGAGATCTTTCGGTGGTCTGCATGAACCGTCAGGGCGAATTCGGCGCGGCCACCAATATCAAAACCTTCTCCTTTGTTGTCGCCAGCGCAACGCAGCCACTCACCGTGTTTTGCGCCGAGCGCGTGCAGGAGAAAACCCATTACCGTCCGGTGGACGACGAATGGATGCAGGCCTATGCCGCACGTATTCGCGCACCCATCGAGGAGTAAGTCATGTTGAATTATCGCTTAATGAATCAGCTGGATAGCACCTGCGATGGCGCACATCTGGTAACGTGGCCGGGCAGTCCGCTGTTAGCAACATTTCCGCTCAACTCCAGCCCTTTGCTTATGGAAATGACCAAACAGGCAGAGTGCGGCGAGATCGCGGATTCCCGCTTCGGCTGCTCGCCTTTCGCCCGTATCACCCTTATTCCACGGTCTCAGTGGCAGGATGCGCTGAACGACAGCCTGACCGAGGCGCTGCGCCCGTTATGCAAAACGCCGGTGAGTGAATCGCTACTCCTGGATTGCTCGCTGGAAGAGGCGCACGGCGCATTAACCAAAGCGCTGCGTTATCTGTTTAACCTGGCCTGGCATCTCGACGATCTGGGCCTGCATCGGGTAAATACCGAAAAACGGCGGCTGCGCCAGCTCTCGCTTTACGCCTTGCCTGAACAGCAGACCGTGCTTGAAACCCTGGCTCATCGCCAGCAGGCCACGGCGTACGGCATGATCGCCGCACGGCGGCTGGCGGACCTGCCTTCCGAGCAGTGCACGCCGCAGTATGTGGTGGACGAAGCTGCACGTTTATGCGCCGATATTCCCGCTCTGCGCTGCGAAGTGCTTGATGAAAAGGCCATTATTGAGCAAGGGCTCGGGCTGCTGCATGCGGTCGGTAAAGGTGCCGAGCGCCCGCCGCGCCTGCTGGCGATTCATTATGATGGCATCAGCCATGGCCAGGTGCGCTGCTATGTGGGCAAAGGTGTGACCTTTGATACCGGCGGGCTGTGGCTGAAGGAAGGCACCGGGATGTATACCATGAAGTATGACATGTGCGGCGCGGCCAACGTGCTCGGCCTGATGCTGAGCATCGCGAAGCTTGCGCTGCCGGTGCGGGTGATGGGCGTGCTGGCGCTGGCGGAAAACGCCATTGGCCCTAACGCCATGCAGCCCGGCAGCGTCGCTCGGGCCTGCAATGGCTTAACGGTAGAAATCAACAATACTGATGCAGAAGGCCGCCTGGTGCTGTCCGATGCCATTGCCTGGGCCAGCCAGCGGCATCCGCAGGCGCACTATATTATCGATATGGCAACGCTGACCGGCGCGGTGGTGAAAGCGCTGGGTTATGACCTCAGTGGTTTAATGACCCAAAACGAAACCCTGCGCTCGGCGTTAACTCAGGCGGGAATAGAGAGCGGAGATGAAGTCTGGTCGCTGCCGCTGGACAGTCGGCTGAAAAAACAGACCGAAAGCGCGATTGCCGATCTTTGCAATACGCCGGGCAACAACGCGGCAATCAGTGCCTCCGCCGCCTGGCTGTTGCAGCATTTCTGTCCACCGGAAATCCCATGGGCCCACCTCGACGTCAGCGGCACGGCGCTGTGGCGAGAAGGCGGTAAAAGCGTGGCCTCCGGCAGGCCAATACCGCTGCTGATCCAGCATCTGCTCAACGATATCAGCCATGTTTAAAACCTTCCCGGGGGCGGCGCGTTGTCCGGGTTACACCTATAACGCACCTGCCGTAAAGTAGCCCGGACAGGTACGCCAGCACCGCCTCCGGGGAATCATCTACTCCTCGCTCACCACCGGCTTAACCCTCACCGCAAACAACACAATCGCCATCGCGCTGACCAGCAACAAGCCGCTGCCGGCGAACACCCCGCTGGCGCCGTTAAGATCGAACACCGCCCCGCCGCCTGCCGCACCCGCGCCTATCGCCAATTGAATAGATGCCACCAACAGCCCGCCCGCGCTTTCCGCCTCATCCGGTACCGTGGTGGCAAGCCAGGTTGACCAACCCACCGGCACCAGGCCAAAGGCAAAGCCCCACATCGCCACCAACAAACCATCCAACAGCGCGAAGTGCCCGAACGTCACCATCATCAGCGCCAGCACGCTCATCGCCAGCGGCACCAACGCCAGCGTCATGCGCAGGCTTCTGGAGAGAAAATGTCCGGCAATCGAGGTACCAATAAAGTTCGCGACCCCAAAACCCAGCAAGATCAGGGAGACCCCTTCGACGCTGGCCTGAGCTACGGTTTCCAGAAACGGTCGCAGATAGGTAAAAAAAGCGAAATGACCGCTGAAAATCAGGATGGTCGCCAGCATCCCGCCCATCATGCCCGGACGGCGCAGCACCTTAAACAGCGTCGCAAAGCTGCCCGCGCTCTCCGGGCGCATCGAAGGCAATACCCACAGCTGCCACAACAGCGCAACTACGCTCGGCACCGCACAGATAATAAATACGTTACGCCAGCCTATCAGCGCACCAAAATAGCTCCCCAGCGGCGCGGCAACGACGGTGGCTATCGACACGGCAGAAAAAATAATCGCCAGCGCTTTTGGCACCATCGCCGCCGGAACCAGACGCATGGCGGTCGCGGTAGACATTGACCAGAAGCCGCCGATGGCAATCCCTAACAACAATCGTCCAAGCAGTAAAAATTCAAGCGTTCCGGCGAACGCCACCATCATGCTGGAGATGATCTGCAAAACGGAAAAAAACATCAGCACCCAGCGGCGATCAATATTCCTGGTCGCGGTAGTGATCAGCAAACCAGTAAGCAACGCCACCAGCGCCGTCGCGGTCACCGCCTGCCCCGCCATACCTTCACTCACCCCGAGACTGGCCGCCATCGGCGTTAACAAACTGGCGGGCAGAAATTCGGCGACAATCAGGCCAAACACCCCCAGCGCCAGCGCGTAGACGGCGCGCCATGCGGGCTTAGCGTTTGCCAGACTCTCTTCAGCGGCAATGCAGGAACTCATATACATCTCTCCAGAACAATTAACATTTCGTTAAGATTAGGGTGTTCCTGCCGGACGATCTATGATGCATACTCTGCAATTATTGATAATTCGTCCGGGAATGATGTAATGACTCAGCAAGCTCTCGATCTCACCAGCGAACTGCTGCGCGGCATGCGCCTTTCCGGCGTCAACTACCGGCGCATTGAGACCTCTCGCCCCTTCGGCGTTGAGTTTGGCTTCGTGCCGGGTAAAGCCCAGTTTCACTTCATTAGCCGGGGGCCGGTATTATTGCGCATGGTCAGCGGTCAGCGCCTGATGCTGCAAAGCGGCGATGCCCTATTTATTCCCAACGGCGATGGTCACGTGCTGCTCTCCGATGACCAGGCGTCAGTGGTCAACGTCTCCAGACTGCCCAGCGAATCCGTTTGCGACTCGGTAAGCTGCGTTAAAACCGCATGCGATGATACGAAAAACGACAGCGCCATTATTTTCAGCGCCTGTATGGACTTTGAGCTGGGCGGCATGCAGCCGCTGGTCAAAGCGATGCCGGAAGTCATGCTGGTCAGCAGCCTGCTGACCACCCGCCCGGAGATCCAGCCGATGCTCGCCGCCATGGAGCGTGAAACCCTGACGCGTCAGGCGGGCTATGCTGGCATTCTGGCGCGGCTGGCGGATGTGGTCGCCGCGCTGATTGTGCGGGGTTGGGTGGAGTGCGGTTGCGGCAATGCCACCGGCTGGGTACAGGTGCTGCGCGACCCGAAACTGGCTAAAGCCATTTACGCCATGCATCAGCAGCCCGGCATCAACTGGAAAGTCGAAGATCTGGCCCGCGAGGCGGGAACCTCCCGCTCGGTATTTGCCGAACGCTTTCTCTCCGCCACCGGCACCACGCCAGCCCGCTACCTGACCGAGCTGCGGATGCGGCTGGCGGTGCAGTACATTTCCCATGAGGGACAGGCGCTGGAAAAAGTGGCCTTCAAACTGGGCTACAGTTCGCATGCCGCCTTTAGCCGCGCCTTTAAGCGCATCACCGGCAAAGCGCCGGGCGCACTGCGTGACCTGTCGCAGGGAGAAGAGTTTTAGCCCTGCCCTAATTCGCGAGTGCGCCTGACCGCCGCCAGCACGCTACGCTGAAGCCCGGCGGCGAAATCGCTGTTGTTCAGCTCGTACAGACCGTGAATCCCCACTCCCGCCGGTGAATTGTTGATATCCAGAAGCTGGCGCGGATGCTTCTGGCTGTGGCGCAGCATCTCTACCGCGCCGAGCAGATTTTCCAGCACCACTTCAGTGGCCTGAACCCGCGACAACCCCGCCAACACCCCGGCATCGGTAAAGGACTCGATAAAGTAGTAGATATAGTTGGGACCTGCGACGCCAAAGCCGGTGAAGATATCGATTAATCGTTCCGGCAGATACAGTACTTTGCCGAAACCACGCAGAAACGGCTCGACCCGCTCCGCGCTGGCCCCGGCGTTTAAGGTCACCCCGCTATAGCCAAATCCGGTATCGGTCAGAGTATTAGGGATCACCCTGACAATCGGCGTTTCAGCGCCAAACAGGGAGGACAGTTTTTCCAGCGTCACTCCGGCAATCAATGAAACAACCGTCGTTCCCCCCGTCAATTGCGAACGCGCACGGTCAGCCACCGCCGCCAGATCGTCCTGCGGACGGATCCCCAATACCACCAGAGAAGCGTCCGTTAATCCGCGCCCCTCCGGCAGCGAATAGAGGTTTTGCAGATAATCAACTCTCGTACCATCAATATCCTCCAGCGAGATCTCTTCCGCCCGCAGCGTGCCGTTATTTAATGAGGCGCGAATAATCGCCTCCGCCATCTGCCCGGCCCCGATAAAATGAACCTTTGCCATTATGCCTCCTGCTCTTCTGACTGATAAAAACGCAGCCGACAGACCGCGTCACCACGGGCCAGCGCGGTCTGTACATCTAACTTCAGTCCCGGGAATGCGTCGGTTAACGCATGGTCGCCTTCCATACAGATATCGCACAGCGTCTCAACTTCACGGGCATCGCGCCCCTGCTGTCGCCAGCAGTTGACGTAAGGGCAATAGTGAAACAGGACGATAAATTCCGTGCGGCTGGCACTGACGGGCTCCATCTCATAAACCTGAGATTCAAGACCGCGAGTAAACAGCCTGGCGAACGCTTCCAGATCTCGTTCATCGTGCATCTGCGCGCGTATCTTATGCCCAATATCCCGGCCATAATGACGAATCGCCTCACGGGCAAAATCATCAGTGATGTTACGCTGGCGGCTTTCATCAAGCAGATAACCGATAGTTGCGGCCCTTTTTTCGGTAATCGCACGCAGTGCCAGAGTGACTTCATCAGTTAAGGTTGCCACGTTATGCGCCGGTTTTGCGGTGATTTCGCTCATGCACTTATTCCCAGTCGGTATTGACTTTGACGTCATTGGCTCCCGGTAAGGCGTACACATCTTCGGCGTACCACTTACGTGAAAGCTCGGCGAGCGTGCCGTCCTTTTTCAGGGCCGCCAGTTGGCTATCAATCTCTTTGATCAACTGTGGATCGGTATTCTTTTTATATAAATAGACGTTAGGGAATAAGCCGACAGAATCCGAAGCTTTAAGGTTAAGATTGAGCGCCTTATTTAACGCCAGCAGCGCGCCAATAGGATAAATTGCCGCATCGTATTCGCCCGAAGCCACAGCTTTAAAAATATCAGCGGCAGACTGTTCACCATTCGGTTGCAGATTAATTTGCTGCGTCGGGTGCTTTTTATTGTAGTTTTCAATCACCGTATAGCGCGCATCGGTGGTATGAATCGGCACCAGTTTTTTCTTACCGCTGGCAAGATCGCCAAGATTATGAATATCGTTCTCGTTATTACGCACGATCAGACGTAAATCGCTGATCCCGGTCGGTTCACCGGAGTAGTCGTATTTTTCTGCCCGCTCTTTAGTGAGATAAAAGTGATCCGCCGCGAGGGTATAGGCCCCGGTAGATAAGCCGACTATCATTGCATCACGCGAGACCGCATTAAAATGAAATTTATAATTGGCCAGCCGCTGATCCAGCACCTTTAACAGATCGCCATCATAACCGGTAATAATATTGTTATCGTCAACAAAACTAAAAGGAAAACCGTTAGCATTCACCACCACTTCTACCGTTTTCGCCGTCGGGCTTTTTTCAGCAGCCTGCACAGCGCTAATTCCCATTGCCAGGAACAGAGAACTCACCAGTAACGTTTTATTTTTCAAAATACTTTCCCCAAAATGATAAAGTTGCCACTCTTTTTTGTACATCTCCTCGCCAGCGTGCACTCAGAGATATTTCTACGCTGCGCAATGCCCGGGCGATCGCCAGACACAACACGATGTAAATCACCAGCACCACGCAATATGCTTCGACAAAGTGGAAGCCGCGTGCGGCGGCAATGTTGGCTTTCGCCATCAGGTCGATAACGGTGATGGTATAAACCAGCGAGGTATCCTTAATCAGATCGATCAGCACGCTGGTGAAATTAGGCAGCGCGGATACGGCTGCCTGCGGAAAGATAATCCGCCGAAACTGGGTAAACCCGCTGACGCCAATCGACCAGGCGGCCTCCCGCTGCCCTTTATCAACCGCGTTCCATCCGGCGCGAAATGTCTCGGCAAAATATGCGCTAAAGATCAGTGACAGCGCGGTCACCGCCGCCACTAGCGGTGAGAGCTTATAGCTGAACATATTCTCCTGCGGGCCGCCAAACAGTCCGGCGGCAATCCACGGCCAGACATAAAAAAAGAAATAGAGCATCACCAGTACCGGTACCGAACGGCCAAAGGAGATGAATATCTTCGCCACATATTTAACGCCGGGTGTCTGGCGAATAATTACATATGCCAGCACTGCCCCCAGCAGGGTAGAAAAAAGTAGTGATAAGAGCGTTATCGCCAGAGTCACCGGTAGTGCGCTCAAAATAAAGGTAAAATTATCCCGAATGAATGCAAAGCTAAACATGTTAATCTGTCACTCCAGCAGGAACTGATATTTCTTTTCAATACGGGTGGTAAAATAGAGAATAATACTATTCAGCAACCAGTAGACGATTATCACGCTAATAAAGGCCGCAACCTGTTTAGCACCATAGCTATTTTGCGAGATCTTTTGTGCCCGACCAAAAACATCGACAATACCAATAATATTCACCAGAGAGGTCATCTTCACCAGATTGATTAAAAGATTACCAAAATTGGGAATGGCAATAATTAATCCCTGGGGGAAAATAATTCGCCGAATGCCAATGTGCCAGGGAATATTCAGGCTTCGAATCGCCTCCTTTTGGCCAATATCTATTGCATTCCATGCCGAGCGGATCATTTCGGCGAAATAAGGACTGATGCTGACCGAGATAGATAAAATGGCAAAGGTGGTATCGCCAACCAACAGCGGTGGAAGCGCCAGCGCCGTCAGAATCAGTTTGCCACCGAAGAAAAACAGCAGGATCAGCAGCGCCAGCGGTGCCCCGCGCAGAATATCGGTATACCCCTTTGCAACAATCCTGAGCGGCGTAAATCGACTAAATTGTAGCACCACAATAATCAGCGCCAGCATCAGCCCCAACAGCAATGATGCGAAGGTCATCCCGAGGGTGATCGGTAAATTCTCCAGCAGTTTGGGGATAATCTGGATGATATCCTGCCAGCTAAACAACGCGTTATTGTCCATCTTTAGCCTCAACCATGGTAGTGCAAGCGAGCCAGAAACGCCCGGGTTCGCCCCTGCTGCGCGGCACCAAATATCTGCTCCGCGGGCCCCTGTTCAACAATTTCGCCGTTTTCCATAAACACCACCCGAGAAGCCACCTGGCGGGCAAACTCCATTTCGTGAGTGACGATAATCATCGTCTGCCCCTCGGCGGCAATCGTCTGTATCAGTTCCAGCACTTCGCCGACTTTCTCCGGATCCAGCGCCGAAGTCGGCTCATCCAGCAGCAGTACAGCGGGGTTGATTGCCAACGCGCGGGCAATACCGATGCGCTGCTTTTGCCCACCGGAAAGGCTATGAGGATAGTGGTCTTTCTTATGCAGTAGCCCTACCTGTTTTAATAACCGTTCGGCAATGTTTTCAGCCTCCTGGCGCGATCGTTTTTTGGCATAAATCAAGCCTTCGGTGATATTTTGCAGTGCGGTAAGATTATGAAAAAGATTCCACGATTGAAAAACCATTGCGGTTTTGGCGCGTAGCTTTTCAATTTCCTTTTTACCCGCCTCTGCACAGTCCAGCGCCACATCATCTATTTTAATTTGTCCGCTATCAGCAGGTTCTAAAAAATTAAGCGTCCGCAACAGCGTTGTTTTTCCTGAGCCGCTAGGGCCAATAATGCAAATAATTTCGCCGGGATTTACGCTCAGTGAAACATCTTTGAGTACCCGCTCACCGGAAAAACTTTTACTGATTTTATCGAGAGTTATCATAATGAGATATTCGTGAATATATTTTCCAATCCGCCGCTTATAGACGTTTGTTGCTGTGTAAAAACTATATTGCTGCGGTTCAGGGGATAGCAAACAAGAAAAAAACATATCTAAAGTCGAAAAATAACTTTTTATATATTTGTTATGGTATTAAGTCCGGATTGTAACCAATGCATCACCATTCAGTGGGGTTAACACTGAAACGCCAAAATCATTCAATTTTTCTGAAAAAGATGCGCAAATTGTTTCGATTTTAATCACCGCATGCTCGGTCTATTATTTATCACATCGGGGCAACAACGCTCCAACACTGACAAAACACATAAGGAATACGACCATGAAATCCATCAAAACTTTCGTTGCAGTTGCTGCTCTCTCTATGATCTCTTTCGGTTCTTTTGCACAAAGCGTTAGCGCCAGTGCCTCAACTCTGGACCGCGCAGAAGCAAAAATCGCCGCTCAGGCAGCAGAACAAGGCGCGTCATACAAAATTACCAGCGCTCAGTTTAATAACCGCGTGCATATGACTGCTGAACTGACTAAATAAGATCGACAACATTGCCGGGCCGCCAAAAGAACAGGCGACAGCGACAACACGATGAAATAAGGAATTAAATATGAAAAAAATCAGCGTGGTCACCGCACTGCTTTTGGCCGCTACACTGTCATCTACCGTGATGGCCGCAGAGAATAGCTTTGCGCGACCAGAAGCAGGTTCAAATATAGATACCTCAGTACATCAGAACCATATTGATGTCAGCCATGCTTTCGATAAAGAGAGCCTGACGGCGGGTAATCTTCAGTAAGACATAGCAAAAGGGGCGCGCGGAAATATCCTCTGCGCTCCTTATTTTTTCTGCCAATTTGCCCACGGACTCTCTGTCGGGGCATCCGCAACGTCTGACGCCACATCCGTCAGCGAATCGATATACAGCTCCTCCACCTCTTTGCGCGCCCACGGCGTGCGGCGTAAAAACTTCAGGCTCGACTTAATACTCGGATCGCTTTTAAAGCAATTAATATTGATGCGCTTCGCCAGTTCAGCCCAACCATATTTAGCGACCAGCGCGTTGAGCAGGGCTTCCAGCGTGATACCGTGCAGAGGATCTTTTACGTGCTGCATGACCGTGTTTTTACCTGAATAGAAAAATTTCGCCCACCATACTGGCTCACGACGCCGTGCGCAACCCGACTCCCTCTCCTCTTAGCCAAAATTCGCAAAAGCACAGAACCCTGCGCAGACATAAATTAGAAAAGAACGTTATTGGTTGATTATTTTCGCTTAAGGCAAGCTGGTTTCAACCACCCGACTGAGGAATCGATCATGCGCTGTTGTTGTCCCCGAACTCTGAATCTGACTAAACGAAAATGCCTGAAAACCGCCTTCGGAGAACACAATGAACGCGACTACCTTACCGATACTGGATCTTGCCCGCTACGCAGACCCCGCTGACAAAGCGGCGTTCCTTGCCGACCTGCGCCACGCGGCGCGCGATATTGGCTTCTTTTATCTGATTAACCACGGCGTTGATGCCTCGCTGCAGCAGGCCGTCCAGCAGCAGTCCCGCGCTTTTTTTGCCCTTGCTGATGAACAAAAGCAGCAGGTGGCGATGATCCATTCCCCGCACTTTCGTGGCTACAACCGCGCTGCATCGGAATTAACCCGTGGTCAGCCGGACTGGCGCGAGCAGTTCGATATCGGTGCCGAGCGCCCGGCGCTCACGCTCAACGAACGCGCCCCGCGCTGGCAGCGCCTGCAGGGGCCAAATTTATGGCCCGAAGCCTTGCCCTCACTCAAACCGACATTGCTAACCTGGCAGCAGGAGATGACCCAGGTTGGGATCACGCTGCTGCGCGCGTTTGCCGAAGCACTGCACCTTCCGCAGGATGCCTTTGATGGCCTGTATGGCGATAAACCCAACGAGCATATCAAGCTGATCCGCTATCCGGGCCAGCAGGAGACGCAAAGCGCCCAGGGCGTCGGCGCGCACAAGGATTCTGGTTTTCTCAGCTTTCTGTTGCAGGATGAGCAAAAAGGCTTGCAGGTCGAAGTGTCACCCGACCGATGGATTGACGCCACGCCGCTGGCGGGAAGCTTTGTCGTGAATATCGGCGAGCTGCTGGAGCTGGCGACCAACGGCTATCTGCGCGCAACGGTGCACAGAGTGGTGTCGCCGCCTGCCGAGCAGCAGCGTTTGTCGATTGCTTTCTTCCTCGGCGCGCAGCTGGATGCTGTAGTCCCCGTTTATACGCTACCTGCCGAACTGGCCCGCGAAGCCCTCGGCCCGGATAGCGACCCGCAAAACCCGCTGCTGCGTGAAGTGGGCTGGAATTACCTGAAAGGACGTCTGCGCTCGCATCCTGATGTCGCTGAACGCTACTACCAGGATGTTTTTCGCGAACGCGCCGAGCAATTGATCGTGTAGACATAACAACAAACAAAAGGAATAAGATGATGAAATATGCCGCATTTAAACTGGCAGGGGTCGCACTGTCTCTCTCTCTGGCCTGGACTTCAGCCCAGGCCGCCGCGCTGCGAGTTGCCGCCGACCCGGTACCGCACGCTGAAATCCTGAACTACATTAAAAAAATCGATCCCAGCCTTGATTTGAAAATTGTCGAATTAACCAGCGGCGTGAATGCCAACGAGCTGCTGGCCAACGGCGATGTCGATGCCAACTATTTCCAGCATGTGCCCTATCTGAAGGATCAGGAGAAAGCGTTAGGCAAGACCTTTGCCGTCGCGGCGACCGTGCATATTGAACCGCTGGGTATCTACTCGCGCAAACATAAAGATTTTAAATCGCTGCCTGAGAATGCCACCGTAGCGGTGCCGAATAACACTACCAACCTGAGCCGCGCGCTGTTCCTGCTGCAAAGCCAGGGGCTGATTAAGCTGGCGGCAAAATTCACCGACCCGGCGACCACGCTGGCGACGCCGAAAGATATCGTCGAAAACCCGAAGCATCTGAAAATTCTTGAGATTGAATCACCGCAAATCCCGCGTTCGCTGGATGACGTCGACCTGGCGGTGATCAACGGTAACTACGCGCTGGAAGCCGGGCTGGTTCCGGCAAAAGACGCGCTGGGTCTGGAAAGCGCCACCAATAACCCATATGCCAATATCCTGGTGACCACGCCTGAGCTGGCGAACGATCCGCGCATCAAGGCGCTGGCCAAAGATCTCACTTCGCCGCAGGTCGCCGAATTTATGCGTAAACAATATAACGGATCGGTGATCCCGGTAGCCCCTCAGTCATGATTGAGGTTGTCGGGCTGAGTAAAACCTATGCCGGAACAGGCCGACCGGCGTTAAACGATGTCTCTCTGCAGGTGCCGAAAGGAGCCGTTTACGGCATCCTCGGACGCAGCGGTGCAGGCAAAAGTACGCTGATACGCTGCCTGAATTTGCTGGAGCGGCCCACTGCGGGCCGCATTATTGTGAACGGGAACGATATTACCCGGATGGATAAAAGCGCACTGCGCGAGTATCGGCTGCGCACCGGCATGATCTTCCAGCACTTTAATTTACTTCATGCCCGCAGCGTGGCCGACAATGTGGCGGTACCGCTGGAGATAGCCAAAGTGCCAAAAGCCGCCCGCCAGGCGCGCGTTGCCGAGCTGCTGGAGCTGGTGGGGCTGGCGGATAAAGCCGCCGCCTTCCCGTCTCAGCTTTCCGGCGGGCAAAAACAGCGTGTGGGCATTGCCCGCGCGCTGGCGGCAAGGCCGGATGTGCTGCTGTGCGATGAGGCGACCAGCGCCCTTGATCCCGAGACCACAACCTCGGTGCTTAGCCTGCTGGCGGACATCAATCAACAGCTGAACCTCACTATCGTACTGATTACCCATGAGCTGGAGGTGGTGAAAACCTTATGTGACCACGCGGCGCTGCTGGAGCACGGTGAAATTATTGAAAGCGGCAGAATTGCCGATCTGCTGGTGGCCCCCTGGTCGCGGCTGCGGCAATCGCTGCTGCACGATCCTCAGGCGGAGCGGGACTTCCTCGCCCGCCACGGTTTTCGCGGGAGGCCCTTATGCGGAGTAGCATGAGTTGGGAAGATCTTTGGCCGCTGTTGCTTCAGGGCACGGTAGATACCGTTTATATGGTCGGTCTGGCGGCGCTGTTTACCGTGCTGCTCGGGCTGCCGACCGGCGTGCTGCTGTTTGTCTCACGCCGCAACGGTCTTGCGCCCATGCCGAAGGTCAACGCCATATTGGGCGCGATTATCAACTTTGGGCGTTCTCTGCCGTTTATCGTTCTGCTGATTGCACTGATCCCGTTCACCCGGCTGATTATCGGCACCACTCTTGGCAGCACCGCTGCGGTAGTGCCGGTCACTATCGGCGCTTTTCCGTTCTTCGCTCGCCTGACGGAAAATGCGCTGGATGAGGTGGATTACGGGCGTATTGAGGCGATTTTATCGATGGGCGGCAATATCTGGCACGTCATCTTTAAATCGCTATTGCCGGAAGCGTTACCGACGCTGCTGGCGGGCATCACGTTGACCATCGTGATGCTGATCGGTTTCTCTTCAATGGCGGGCGTAATTGGCGGCGGCGGACTGGGGGACCTGGCGATTCGTTACGGTTATCAGCGCTTCAATAACGAGGTAATGGTCGGGACAGTACTGATTCTGGTCGCCCTCGTGCAGGGCGTACAGATGGTCGGCGACCGTCTGGTGCGCGGTTTAGCGCACCGACGTTAGCGGAACATGCGGTTTTCGCTATTGAAAACCGCTTTCGCTAATAAGGGTTTGAATCAGTTCCGCAGCCGAAAGCTCACGAATAAGATTAACGCCCTGTCCCGCCCAGTGAGCGCCGTACCGATTATCGCCGTGGGCCTTTGCCGCCGTCGCCAGCGCTTTCCCGACATCGTAAGCCACGGGATACGCCGGTACCGCGTGCAATTCTTTCATCTCGCGCCAGCCATTCGCAATACATCTTGCCGGACGCCCGGAAATCGCCGAGGTTAAAAAAGTCTGCCCATCGGCACAGTCTTTAATGGCCTGCCGATAACCCGCATCGGCGGCAGATTCCGGGCACAGCAGGAACGCCGTTCCGAGCTGTGCGCCCTCTGCGCCAAGGTTCATCACACTGTTAATTCCCGCGCCGTCCATAATGCCGCCTGCAGCAATGATCGGTAATTCCACCTGCTGTTTCAGCGCCTGAACCAGGGTAAACGTACTCATCTGTCCGTCAGCAGCCTGTGGGTCAAAAATACCGCGATGACCACCGGCTTCGTAGCCCTGCGCAACAACCATATCAATCCCCTGCGCTGAGGCCTGTTGGGCCTCTTCAACGCTGGTGACGCTCGCCAGGGTAACAATGCCCTTTTCACGCAGTTGGCGAAGTGTTTCTCGATCCGGAACGCCAAAATGGAAGCTCACCACCGCCGGGGCGAGGTCGAGCAGCAGCTCTGTCATCTGTGGATTCTGCTGAAAACTGAGATAAATTTCCGCCAGCGTTTCGGGGGGATGACGATTAAAACGGGCAAACTCGGGGCGCAATTGCTCAATCCACTGCGCCTCACGCTGAGGATCACGGATCGCAGGGTCGTGGCAAAACAGATTGACGTTAAACGGTCGCGTCGTTAACTGCCGGGTCCGGTTAATTAACGCTTCAGCCTGAGCCACCGTGGACGATCCCAGCCCCAGCGAGCCAAGCGCCCCGGCATGGCTCACCGCCGCCGCCAGCTCCGGCGTCGACACGCCCGCCATCGGGGCCTGAATAATGGGATAATCAATATCAAGCTGCTGCGTAAGCCGGTTGCTCATAGAGTGCCCTGTTAAAATTTGTGCGTTCAGGCAATAAAAATCTCTTTTAGAGATGATAAGATCAACATTATTTTCAAATTAAGAACAAAAATATGAACCACACCACATTACAGATTTTCAAAACGGTGGCGGAAGAACAGAGCGTCACCCGCGCGGCAAAGCTGCTGGGGCGGGCACAGTCCAATATCACGACCCGCATTCACCAACTGGAAGAAGAGCTGGGAGTCGAACTTTTTGCCCGCGGCAATAAGAAGATGCTGCTGTCGCCCGCCGGGGAGAACTTTTTGGGCTATGCCGTGAAGATCCTCAGCCTCGCCGAAGAGGCCAAACAGTCGCTGCATCCAGCCACGCCGGGGGGGAATTTACGTCTGGGATCGATGGACGCCACCGCCGCCAGCCGTTTGCCGCAGATCCTTCCCCGCTTTCACGCCCAGTGCCCGGAGGTGATTCTTACTCTCAAAACTCAGCCGACCCGCCAGCTTATCCAGCAGGTACTGGACGCCTCGCTCGATTGTGCGCTGGTGAGCCTGCCGCAGGCGGCCATCCCACCAGACGACCTTGAGTACCAGCCAGTCTTTAAAGAACAGCTGGTCATGATGCTCCCCGCCGACCAACAACGTTTTCGTTTTGCCGCTTTTCCGGACGGCTGTACCTATCGGGCAACAGGCGAGGCGTTTCTGGCTCAATCAGAGGAAGCAGACATTAAAATCCAGGATATCGGTTCCTATCACGCGATGCTCGCCTGCGTCGCCACCGGCGGCTACGCCTGCCTGCTACCGCAGAGCGTTCTTGATACGCTGAAATTGCCAGAAGGCAGCCTTGTACGCCCGGTTGGCGAAGCGCTAACTCAGCTAATCTGGCGCAAAGGCTATTCTTCTCCTGCCCTGAATTATCTACGCCAGCTTCTTCTATCAGCGTCCAACCTTTGAGTGCGTTCTGGCCCCTGCCGCGACCAGAGCGGCGGCGGCCAACAGCGCGACCGTCGCCGCACTTAGCGAAGGATTAAACGATCCGCTGCGGGCATACAGCGCCCCGGCAACCAGCGGGCCGATAATTTGCCCTACGCCATAGGTCGCGGTCATGGCGGCAACCATATTAAACGACACCAGGTGGTTCAGCCGTCTTCCCTGCGACAGCGCGATGGTCACCGTCCCCAGGAAGGTGAAACCAACCAGCAGCGCGCTCAGTATGCAAAAGGGTAACGAATGGCTCCACGCCGGAAGAATCACACCCGCGGCCTGGATCAGTAAATTGAGGGTAAACGCGCGACGGTAGCCGAGTCTGATAACCAGCCGATGCCAGATGAAACAGGACGGTACAGCGGCAAGTCCGAAGATGGCCCAGATCTGAACCGGGTCGATAGCCTCAAGGGAACCGCTGAGAAACAACGGAAGATAGGTGGCGGTGATAATATAGCCGAAACCGGCCAGGCCATAAATCAGCAGCAGTTTCCACGCTTCACTGACTCCCCCCTCTGCCCGCTCATTCTGTACGTTCTCAGCAGGTTTATAAGCGATAAGATAATTGGCCGGACTCAGCAATAAGCGCAGGGCCAGCACAAACAGTATGCCAGCGCTAATCGCGCATATCAGCCATATCTGCTGACTGGAAAGCGCAAGCGCCTTTCCCAGGGAGATAAATTCAGCCGACAGAAATATCCCCATCCCGACGCCGGAATAGAGTACCGGCGCGCCGTTATGGTGCTTCATATGCTGTAGCAGCCACAGCGAAGCGGCAATCAGCGTAACCGCACTCAACAATCCGGCAATGCCGCGTACTACGATAATCGCCAGCGGAGAAACCAAAAACGCCAGCAAAGCCATGCACAGCAGCGTTAGTAGCGCGGAAAGCAGACTTAACCATCTGGCATCTGCAGGTCTGGCCTTCGCCAGCAACAGCGCTCCGGCCAGATAGCCAGCGTAGTTTGCCGAAGCGGCAAGATTGCCTTCGCGCAGCGAGAGTATCTGCTCATTCAACATCAGCGGCAGGATCCCGGTATAGGCAAAACGGCCATAGCCCATACCAATAATCAGTACCACCGAACCGGCCAGCGCCAGTAGAAAAGCCTTTAGCTCCGGCCTGAGTTCGAAAACATTCACCCACCACCCCCAAATAATTCTCAAAAAAAGAATCATAAATAACTATAATTCTTATTTTATTATGATATCGGTTAACCCGACGCGCAAGTGACCCCATGCAGCAGCTCGAAACTCTGCATGACGAGAGACTTTACGGGAAACAAACGAGGATACTTCGGTGTGAAACGAAATGTGATCGTGATGAGAAAGCTCTTCACGGCAAATGTCTACTGTAAAAGCAGAATGTACTACTTTACGAGACGGACGTCAGGATGGTGCGGACTCGCCGCCTCATGAAATATATCGCTGAGCCAGCCGGGAATTTCCGCTTCCGTGAGGTCATCCGGGATGATGACCCCGTGCAGCGGCGAATATTTGCCTTCGCTGAGATCGACGCGGAAGACTAACCAGCGCCCAGCCTCGCGTTTTACACCAACGTGGCGACCAAATACGTTATAAATCAGCATGGTTGGACGACTGTTTCTCCTCACGCAGCCACGGGGTGACGGTGATCCCTGTCAGTAATCCTTCCGGGCTTAGCAGCCGCGTGACGGTCTGCCCCCACGGCTCCATACGATTATCGACCAGCAGGCGATACCCTCTGGCTTTCAGTACGTCGGTTGCCGAGTCGATATCGCGTACTTCAAACTCAATCCAGGCCTGCGGCACCGGCAGGTAGTCTGGCCAGATATCAGCGTCAAAACAGGAGCGCGCCGCCTGCGCCAGCGGCCACAGGGCAAAATGTTTTACTCCGCCCAGAGCGTCGTGCTCAGTCAGCAAATACTCTTCGTTACCAGGCATGGGTTTTAACGGTAACCCCAGCGCGCTGACGTAAAATTCGCGACTGGCTGCGGCCGGTTGCGTTATCGGCCCAAAGCCCGCGACAAACAGAACATCCATACCGGCTAAATCGTATTCCATACCCTCTCCTGTCATGGTCCGTGATGTATTAACAAATTTTATACTCTGTTACGCACCGCTTTCCCAGATTCCTCTTCTCTCATTACTATTTTTAGTGTGTTTGCCTGAATCATTGAGAAAGCGCATGGTCTGCTCGTCGCACCCGAGGCCGCTGCGCTATGCTTAGCGTCCCTTTGGTTTTAAATACTTAGCGTTATGGCCACTTCCTTCAGCACTACTCAGCTTAATCTGCGTATTATTTCAATCGTTGTCTTTACCTGTATCTGCTATCTCTCCATCGGCCTGCCGCTCGCCGTGCTGCCCGGCTATATCCATTATCAGTTGGGATATAGCACCTTTATTGCCGGGGTCGTTATCAGCCTCCAGTACATTTCAACCCTGGTCAGCCGCCCGCATGCTGGTCGCTATACCGATATCTGGGGAGCGAAAAAAGTCGTCAGCCTGGGGATTGTTTGCTGCATGCTCAGCGGATTATTCACGCTGCTCGCGGTACTCCTGCAATCCGTTCCGCTGCTGGCCGTCGCCGCGCTGCTGATTGGCCGAATTTTCCTCGGCGTCGGGGAAAGCTTTACCGCCACAGGCGCAACGCTGTGGGGAATCAAAACCTTGGGGGCTATCCACACGTCAAGGGTAATCTCGTGGAACGGCGTGGCGACCTACGTGGCGATGGCGGTTGGCGCGCCGCTGGGCGTGATGCTTAACGGCTATTTTGGCATCAGCGGATTTGCCATCGTGGTGATTCTGGTAGCAGTGGTTGGCCTGCTCTACGCCCGCACGCGGCAGGACGTCAGCGTGACGGCGGGTATCCGGGCGCCGTTTCATGTGGTGGTGCGTAAAATCTGGCCCTATGGGATGGGGCTGGCACTAAGTACCGTGGGATTCGGGGTTATCGCGACCTTTATTACCCTCTATTTTTCCTCCCATGACTGGCAAGGTGCCGCGTTTACGCTCTCCTTATTCAGCATCGGTTTTATCTGCATCCGTCTGGTATTAGGCAACACGATTACGCGCTATGGCGGCGTACCGGTGTCGTTAATCTGTTTCGTGGTCGAATGTCTGGGCTTGCTCATTATCTGGTATGCCCCCTCGGCGTGGATTGCCGGCGTTGGCGCGTTCCTTACCGGTTCGGGCTTTTCGCTGATCTTCCCGGCCCTTGGCGTTGAAGCAGTCAAGCAGGTAGAAGAGCAAAACCAGGGAACGGCCCTGGGTACCTATTCGGCATTTCTCGATCTGGCGTTGGGATTAACCGGCCCAATTGCCGGTTGGGTGGCCGGTTATTACGATCTGGAGACTATTTATTTGTTGGCGGCGGTAGTGGTCGCGCTGGCATTTATATTGATTTTGCGAATTTATCTGCAACAACGCGCTGGTTTGCAACGAACCTGAGGAATACTCTTCGACCGATGAGCGCCGCAAAAATTGGTAAAAATCTAAACAATATTTGACTGCAATTCGGCTTCCATGCCACCATCGCGTCAGCGCCCGGCAGGCGGCGCGATGGTGGTACGGGTGAATATCAGAGACCTCATGCTTAAGGTCCATGCCCGTCCTCAACCTGATTCTGGCGGGAATAAAGACATGCACCAAAGTTTTAATCAGCGCGTTCATTTCTATTACTGCATTCTGGTGGCGCTGAAAATACACGCAAAATCGAAGAAATCGGGCGGCGTCCGGGGGAAAAATAATTTCCTGCTGAAATGGCTGCGTAAAGCCCAGGACAACAATATATTCCACCCGGATATTACCAGCGAGATTGAATGGCTGCGCGGCAAAATCATTCAGGCTGGATATGATACTGACCTCGAGCCAATGCTGGACTTTGTCTACGCCACCGCCAAACGCGCGGAAGATCTCAAAAACGCCGACTGAGATTGCTGACCTCTCCGGAGAATTGCCCGGTGGCGGCTAACGCCTTACCGGGCCTACGAAAACCGAGCGACCTGGCCGAAGAGTTTATGACGTTAACGCTTTTTACGGTGCGTCAGCAGATACACCGCCGGGATCACCAGCATCGACAGCAGCGGCGCAGTGATCATCCCACCGATCATCGGTGCGGCAATACGCTGCATCACTTCTGACCCCGTACCGCCTCCCCACATAATCGGCAGCAGCCCGGCCATAATCGTCGCCACGGTCATCACTTTCGGGCGCACGCGCAGCACCGCGCCTTCATGAATCGCCTCGTTGAGCGTTCGCTCATCAAGCTGCCCGCGTCGTTTGGCTATCGCCTGGTTTAAATAGAGCACCATAATCACGCCGAATTCCGCCGCTACGCCCGCCAGCGCAATAAAGCCAACGGCGGCGGCCACCGACAAGTTATAGCCCAGCAGCCACAGCAGCCAGACGCCGCCTACCAGCGAAAACGGTAAGGTGCCCATGATCAGCAGCGCGTCTTTAACCTTACTGAAGGTGACATAAAGCAGGATGAAGATAATCATTAGCGTAAACGGCAATACGATTTTCAGCTTCGCCGTGGCGCGCTCCAGATACTCATACTGCCCGGACCAGGTCAGCGAGATGCCCTCCGGCAGCTTGACCTGTTTGCTGACTTCACGTTGCATCTCGTCAACGGCGGATTTGAGGTCGCGTCCGCGAATATCCACGTAGATCCAGTCCGACAGGCGGGCGTTTTCGCTTTTCAGCATCGGCGGCCCGTCGGTGATGGCAATATCCGCCAGCTCGGACAGCGCCACCTGCGCCCCGCTGCTGGTCACCACCGGCAGGTCGCGCAGCTTTTGCAGCGAGTCGCGCATTTCGCGCGGATAGCGGACGCTTATCGGATAACGCTCGCGCCCCTCAATGGTTTCGCCGATATTATCCCCACCGACAACGCTGGCGACCACCGATTGCAGTTCCTTCACCGACACGCCATAGCGGGCCGCTTTCACCCGATCGATATTAATATCGATATAGCGACCACCATCGAGGCGCTCAGCCAGCGCCGACGTGACGCCCGGTACGTTGCGTACGATACGTTCAATTTCCTCAGCGGTTTTTTCGATTTCCGCCAGGTTGTTGCCGTTCACTTTAATGCCGACCGGGCTTTTAATACCGGTCGCCAGCATATCCAGGCGGTTGCGAATCGGCGGTACCCAGACGTTGGCAATCCCCGGCACTTTCACCGTATTGTCAAGTTCGCTGATGAGCTTATCCATGGTCATTCCGGGCCGCCATTCGCTTTTCGGCTTGAACTGAATGGTGGTTTCCAGCATGGTCAGCGGTGCCGGGTCGGTCGCGCTATCCGCCCGACCGGCCTTACCGAACACGCTTTGCACCTCAGGGATGGTCTTGATCAGACGGTCGGTCTGCTGCAGCAGGCGTCCGGCTTCGCGGCTGGAAATCCCCGGCAGCGTGGACGGCATATACAGCAGATCGCCCTCGTCAATTTGCGGCAGGAATTCGCTGCCAAGCTGCGCCAGCGGCCACAGCGTGGCAACCAGCAGCAGACCGGCGGCGCCCAGCGTCGCTTTTGGCCACTGCAACACTTTATCCAGCAGCGGTTCATAGGCGCGAATCAGCCAGCGGTTGAGCGGATTGGCGGTTTCATCGGGGATTTTGCCGCGAATAAAATAACCCATTAACACCGGCACCAGCGTAATTCCAAGCCCGGCAGCCACCGCCATCGAGTACGTTTTGGTGAAGGCCAGCGGCGAGAACATCTTGCCTTCCTGCGCCTCAAGGGTGAATACCGGAATAAACGACAGAGTGATAATCAGCAGGCTGCAAAACAGCGCGGGCCCGACTTCCGATGCCGCATGCTGGGTTATCTGCCAGTAATCTGCCGAAGACGGTTGACGCTCAGGATGATCGTGCCGCCACTGCTCCAGCACCTTATGCATATTTTCAATCATCACGATTGCCGCATCGACCATCGCCCCGATGGCAATCGCAATCCCGCCAAGCGACATCATATTGGCGCTGACGCCCTGATAGTGCATCACAATAAACGCGCCGAGGATCCCCAGCGGCAGCGTGATCATCGCCACCAGCGCGCTGCGGAAATGGAACAGAAATAGCGAGCAAACCACCGCAACGACAATAAACTCTTCGATAAGCTTATGGGTCAGGGTTTCGACCGAATTTTTAATCAGTTGCGAACGGTCGTAGACCGGGACGATTTCGACGCCTGCAGGCAGGCTTTTTTGCACTTCCGCCAGCTTAGCTTTTACTGCATTAATGGTGGTCAGCGCATTTTTGCCCGAACGCATAATGATAATCCCACCCGCCACTTCGCCTTCACCGTTGAGTTCGGCGACGCCGCGGCGAATCGCCGGACCGCGGCGCACGCTGGCAACATCGGAAAGCAGCACCGGCACGCCGCTACGTGCGGCAATCACCACCTGATTAAAGTCTTCAACAGACTTCAGATAGCCGGTGGTGCGCACCATATACTCGGCTTCTCCCAGCTCCAGCACCGAGCCGCCCCCTTCCTGGTTAGCGCTCTGGATGGCGCTAATCACCTGCTCGTGCGTCACGTTCAATGCCCGCAGCCGGTCAGGATTAAGGACAACCTGATACTCTTTCACCATCCCGCCAACGCTGGCGACCTCTGAGACGTCAGGTACGGTTTTCAACTCATATTTGAGGATCCAGTCCTGAATCGCCCGCAGATCGCCGAGGCTGTGCTTACCGCTTTTATCGGTGAGCACGTATTCAAACACCCAGCCGACGCCGGTGGCGTCCGGCCCTAACGAAGCTTTCGCTTCCGGCGGCAGGCTGCTCTGGATTTGGCTCAGATACTCCAGCACGCGGGAGCGCGCCCAGTACGGGTCGGTGCCGTCATCAAACAGCACGTAAACATAGGAATCGCCGAACATCGAAAAGCCGCGTACGGTTTTCGCACCCGGTACCGATAGCATGGTGGTGGTCAGCGGATAAGTGACCTGGTCTTCAACAATTTGCGGCGCTTTGCCGGGATAGCTGACGCGGATGATCACCTGAGTATCGGAGAGATCCGGTAACGCATCCAGCGGTGCCTGCTGTACCGACCAGACACCCCAGGCGGCCATGAGTAGCGTCGCCAGTAGTACCAGCAGGCGGTTGCGCAATGACCAGCGGATAACGGCGGCAATCATGGCTGCTCCTTAGCGCCGTTCATCGGCATGATTGAGGTAACCCGCGCGCCGTCATCGGTCAGTGCAAAGCTAAACATGACCGATTCACCCGCGCGTATTTGCTGATGCTGCTGCGGCGTGATGGCAAAATCCATGGTCATCGCTGGCCACTTCAGTTCCGGGACCGGCTGATGCTCAATGGTGACCGATTCATCATTCAGCGCTTTGATAACGCCGTGCGTCGAGTACGTTTTAGCCTCCTCGCCCTCCTGAGCGGCGATTTGCGGCAGCGCGCTGCGCATGCTCGCTTCGGAATCAATCAGGAATTGACCAGAGGTGACCACTTTCTGGCCCTCTTCGAGGCCGGATTTAATCTCAACCACACCGTTCTGCGTACGCCCGGCGGTCACTTCGACCGGACGGAAATGACCTTCGCCGTCAGCAATCAGCACGCGATTGCTGGTGCCTGTCGCAATCAGCGCTTCTTCCGGGATAGTCAGAACGGCACTACCCTGATTCGCCTCAGCCAACTGGACGTTTAAGTACATTCCCGGCTTCAGTTGATGCTGAGGATTATTGAGCACCACGCGGGCCTTCAGCGTGCGGGTGGTGGCTTCGAGATCGGGAAGCAATTCGCTGATGGTCCCCTGAAACGCGGTACCAGGCCAGCTGCTGGTGGTCGCCGTCACGTGGCTGCCAACGCGCAGCAAGCTGGCCTGGCTTTCTGGATAATCAATCACTATCCATACCGGGTCGAGGCTCGCCAGCTCAAACAGCGGCTGGGTTGCGGTGACCTGCGCACCGGTGCGCACATCAAGCTTGCTGACATAGCCGTCGTGCGGAGCGCGAATGGTAATGCGGGTTTGCGGTTTGCCGCTGCGCTCAACGCTGCGGATTATCGCTTCCGGCATAAATTGCAGCTGAAGACGGCCGCGCGCGGCGGCGGTCAGCCCGCTATCGCCCAGCTGTTTCACCGCCAGATACTCCTGCTGCGCCGCCGCCCACTGCGGGATCCATAGCTCGGCCAGCACTTCGTTTTTCTTCACAAACTGCTGGGAGGCATTGACGTAGAGCTTCTCAATCAGCCCGTTGGCCAGCGCAGGAACGATTTCAACGCTGCGCTCGTCAATGGCGACGGTACCAAAAGCATTGAGCTTCAGCGCCAGCGTCTGGCGAGAAACGTCCGCCGTACGTACTCCCAGGTTTTGCTGTTGGCGTGCGCTGATCTGCACGCCCTTTGTATCATCGCCGCCGCCTTCATCGGCATAGCGCGGCACCAGTTCCATATCCATAAATGGCGATTTTCCCGGCTTATCAAAACGCGTACCGGGGGTCATCGGATCGTACCAGTACAGGACTTTGCGACCCGTTTCCGTCGCGGTTTCGCTGATGGAAGGTATCGAGGCGTTGCGGGCCCCCAGCCAGTACCCGCCCACGGCGGCGACAGCAACGGCCAGTGCGACAAGAGAAATAGCAGATTTAAGCTTCATTATTTAACATCCTGTGGAATAAGGTAGCGAATGGCAGCCCACGTATCGGCGAGCGCTTTCTCGGCATTGTTGCTGGCGATCTCCCCGCTCAGCAGATCGCGACGAGCAGATAGCAGTTCCGCCAGCGCAGAGCTGCCCGCGCGATACTGGGCATTGACGAGGTTCACTTTCTTGCGTAACAGCGGCAGGACTCCGCTTTGCTGGCGGTCGTAAATGGCTTTTGCGGCGTTATATTGTGAGATCAGCTGATACTGCTGCGCCTGATGTTCGCGCATCAATAAGGTCAGTTGATCATTCGCTTCGTAGGTGCGGGAGACATCGGCGGCATGGTCCTTATCCTGACGCTTGCCCTGGAAAATGGGCATATCGACGGTAAACATAACGCCGACCATATCGTCGTAATCATCCCCACGCCGGGCGTAATACACTTCAACGCCAACATCAGGGATCGCCGCCACTTCAGACTGCCCTGATTTCGCTTTCGCCAGATCGGCTTCCCGCGCGGCCTGAATCACTTCCGGGTGGCGCTTTATTCCTTCAATTAAGGTGGCTTCATCGGCCGGAAGGCGCTCGATGCGCGGCAGCGGGCCGGAAACATCGCGGACATCCTTACCGGTCAGTTGCATCAGGCGCGCCTGAGCGACCTGCACATCGCGACGCGCGTTATCCTGCTCATTTTTCATCGTATTCAGCGCCAGCTGAACGTCAAGCACGCTGCTGGGGCTGGCGCTGGCGCTACTGACGCCCGCCTTTTGTACGCCGATTTGCCGGGAGGTTTCGTTAATCAGCGTCTGGACCGAACGCAGCGATTTCTGCGCCACGGCGAGCGCCAGCCACGCCTGGGCGGTTTCTCGCTGCAGCCGGGCGCGAATCACATCGGCATTAGCGGCGGTTCGTCGCGCTTCGGCGGTTATCGAGTCAGCTTTACGTTCACGCTTGGTGCTGCTGACGTAGTCCTGCATCACGCCGACCCTCTGCATAGTCATGCCTTCACGGGTCAGGCGGCTGCCGTTGTTTCCGCCCAGCGGGACGTTCTCAATACCAAATTTCAACTTCGGGTCGGGAAGCTGCATGGCGGAATCCGCCATGTTTTCTAATGCGTTAACCTGATGATCGTTGGCAGACAGCTCGGCGGAGTAGCTTTCCGCTGCCGACAAGGCCTCCGCCAGCGTGGTCGCCCAGCCATTGGTGGAAATCAGCGACAGCAAAAGTGGCAGCCCCCAGGCCGCCTTATTTAAAATGTGCATAATGACTCCGACGTTATTGCGCAGTAATAGAAACGAGCGCGTAGCCGGAGTCAGTTTGACGGAAGGTAAAATTGACCTTTTGCCCTACCGCTAACTTTTCACCCTGGTAATCACCGAGCGTAAAGCTCATGGTCATCGCGGGCCAGCTCAGTTCCGCAACCGGAGTGTGGGCAATAGCGACAGCATTGTCGCGCCAGGCTTTAATCACTCCGCTTGCCGAATAAAGCGCGGTGGAATCATCCTGTTTATTCATTCCCGGCATATCCGCCATCGCGGACATATTATGCTGATGCATGGCGCTATCTTCAGCGCTGGCGGAAAATGAAGCGGCGGAAAAAGTCAGAACGCTGGTGATAATCAGAAAAATTGAGGATGAACGCATAATAAAATCTCCGAAAAAAACATAAAGTCGCCCGCAGACCGGGCAGATCTGATGGATGTTTTTAACGGTGTTTTATTCTCTGAAGCGACAGAAGCGTATTTCGGCCGGTGGGCCGGTGACCGGCGGCGTGTGCCAGTCCATACGTTCAGCGCAGCTCTCCTGCTGTGGGGAAACCACTAATAAAGCAGTTTCGCCGGGCAGCGCATTTAGCTGTAGCGAGGTAGAGGAATTAGGCTGGGCGGTATCCGGGTCGCAGTGCTTCTCACAGATGACTTTCTGACCGGCATTTTCCATACCCGGCATGCTCATCATGCCATCGACAATATGGTGAGTCTGGACCTGCGGCGCGACCGGTTGCTGTTGGCCACCGTGGTGCGCCGCAACGGCAAGCTGGAAGTTGAGCAGTAACCAACAGGCAATAACAAGCCCAGCGCGGATACGAAGCCTGCGCCGGGTTACTTGTTTAAATAAGGCCTGTAGTGACGGAATCATAGTTATATTCGCAATAAGACGACCGACGAATTAAATCACACTCGCCGGCAGAGTTAAATCATATTTCAGAAGGAAAACGGGGCATTAAATAGAATAAAGTTTCTCTATAAATATTTACACAGAACAGAGACGTAATGATTTGACCTTCCCCTTGGGGGAAGGTGTATGGGGGCAAGCTCATGTATTTAATTAATATCAAAAATGTTATTTATATGTGATTAAGATAATAGCATCGGGCACTTTCATAACGATAAGTGACGTTGTCACTATAATTTATCATATTGTTTCTGTTGCTTTGCGAGATAAGCATTGCCGTCTATGCTGATGGGCAAGTTTCTCATCACCGGAGCGCACTATGGCAGACTGGAATCCTTCACTCTATTTGAAATTTGGCGCTGAGCGCACACGGCCCGCTGCTGAACTTCTCGCCCGTATAGCCCATCACCCAGTGACGCTGGCGGTTGATTTGGGTTGTGGGCCGGGTAACAGCACCGCTTTACTACGCGATGCCTGGCCGGAGGCCAGGATTATCGGCGTTGATAATTCACCGGCAATGCTTGAAGAGGCCTCTCAGACGCTGCCTGACTGCCGGTTTGTCGAGGCGGATATCGCTACGTACCGTCCTGAACGTCCAGCTGACGTGATTTACGCCAATGCCTCACTGCAATGGCTGACGGATCATCAGCGGCTGTTTCCCTATCTGGTGAGCAACCTTGCACAAGGCGGCGTGCTGGCAGTGCAAATGCCCGATAACTGGCAGGAGCCTTCGCATACGCTGATGCGGCAGGTCGCGCAAGAGTTGGGCCATCCCGCCAGCGGCCGACATCCGCTGCCAGGCGTGCAGGAGTATTACGATATCCTGACCGCCAGCGGCTGCGAAGTGGATATCTGGCGCACAACCTATTACCACCCGCTGGCTTCACATCAGGCCATTATCGACTGGCTGCAGGCCACTGGGCTGCGACCGTTTTTGCAACCGCTTGATGAACAACAGCGCGAAGCTTTTCTTAAACGCTATCTGGAGCTACTTGAACAACACTATCCGTTACAGTGTAACGGAAAGGTGCTACTGTTATTTCCGCGCCTGTTTATTGTTGCACGGCGTGTATCGGGTGGCTGAGAAAGGGGTCACGGCGCCAGAGAAGGCGCCGTATCGTCTGATTTACCAGGAAAGGTGATGTACCAGGGAGAGATCCCAGGCGGTAGCCAACAGCGAAAGAAACATAATTAAATTAACAATCGTCTCGATGCGTTTTTCCATTTTTGCTTCTCCTGAGCCGTTTTCACCGGTTTTACAGGGAAAATCTTAATAATTTCTTAATCTCAGACTTTCAGAGCGTCATGCGGTAACGAACATAGTCATCAGCTGGCGTAAATTCATCATAAAGACGTCGGGCTGGATTGTCAGTTCTGGTGTGCCAGTACAAACGCGACCACCCTTTTTCTTTGCCTTCTCTTTGCAGAGTCTGCATTAGCGTTCTGGCGATGCCCCGCCCGCGCATCTGCGGGTCAACAAACAGATCTTCCAGATAGCAAATGGGCGTCTTCACCCATGTCCCTTCGTGAAGCACGCAAATCGCAAACCCAACGACCTCACCATCCGCCACGGCGACTCGCCCCAACACGGGCGAGGCAGAATCAAGCATACGTTGCCAGGTATATTCAGTGACGTCCTGCGGCTGCGGGCTGCCGTAAAATTCGGTGTAACCTTCCCACAGCTGTAACCACCGCGCTTTGTCTTGCTGGCCTGGTTCACGAATATTAATGACCATTAGTCCAACTCCTTATATGGATAAGCCATTATTTTCCGGTCAGATAATTTCTTCAAGCGCCTGGGACACAATTCATCTTTTTCTCTTAATTGCTCTCGGCTTGGCTGCCAGACGAAAATGGTACGATGTTGCAAACCTGCTTAAGAGTAAAAAAATAAAAGTATGTTGTAACTAACTTGAGAGCAAAACGAACCCGGCGGTGGCCGGGTTGATGATGGATGACAAATCGGCTTCAGGCGTTGTGCCCGGATTATTGCCGGGTGGCGGCTAACGCCTTACCCGGCCGGCAAAATCCGCCGTATTTCAGCGCTTAGCACAGCGGCTTAACGGCAGCGCGCATACCGTCGCGCAGAATAGCGTCCAGATCCCGCGTCACTTGCTCCACCAGCCCAGAAACTTTAGTCAGATCCTGCTCCCAGTGGGATTCCACGGACAGCACGGCTTTTACCAGTTCACTGGTACTGATTTGCGCATCGCGATGCTGAGCCCACAGCGCCTGGTAGCTCTCCATCCACTCAGCGTCATCCTGAACCGGGTAGCTCTCACCGTTACGCTCACCGCGATAAAACGCGATCAGCGCCGCCAGCGCAAAGGTCAGGCGCGCCGGGAGTTTGCCCTCTTTCTGCTGGCCAGCCAGCAGCTGCGGCAGAATGCGGGTACGGTATTTGGTCATCCCGTTAAGCGCAATAGAGAGCAACTGATGTTTGATATACGGGTTACGGAAACGCCCGGTCACCGCGCTGGCGAAAGATTCCAGCTCATCGCGCGGCAGGTCGAGAACCGGAATGATCTCTTCGTAAATCGCCTTTTCAACGAAAGAACAGATTTCCGCATCGTTCATCGCTTCGCCAACGGTATCCAGGCCAGCCTGGAAAGCCACCGGCACCAGCGCGGTGTGGGCACCGTTCAGAATCGCCACTTTACGCTCTTTGTACGGTTTAATATCGTCAACAATCAGCACGTTAAGCGGCAGCTTATCAAGACGCAGCTCTGCGGCCAGCGATTTCGGCCCCTGGATCACAAACAGGTAGAAGTGCTCTGCAGTATCGAGGAAACCATCTTTATAACCCAGCTGTTCTTCAATCTGTGCGGCTTCATCACGCGGATAGCCAGTCACGATACGGTCAACCAGAGTTGAGCAGAAAGCGTTGGCTTCATCCAGCCATGTCATAAAGGCTTCCGGCAGCGCCCACTCCTGCGCATAGCGTAGCACCAACTCACGCAGCGCTTCACCGTTATAATCGATCAGCTCGCAAGGGATAATGACCCAGCCTTTATCCGCTGCGCCGGAGAAGTGGCTATAGCGTTCAAACAGCAGGCGGGTCAGTTTTGCCGGATAGCTTACCGCGGGCGCATCCTCGAAACGGTCGCCCGCGTGGTAGCTAATACCGGCTTCAGTGGTATTGGAAAACACAAACCGCATATCCGGGTTGTGCGCCAGACGCAGCAGCTCATCGTAGTCCGCATAGGCGCTGATTTCGCGGTTAACCGAGCGAATCAGACGCGCGTCGCTGACCGCTTCCCCCTTCTCATTCAGACCACGAATGATCGTAGTATAGAGCCCCTCCTGGGTGCTGAGCGACGGCGGGAATGCGCTTTCAATCGGACGCACAATCACCACACCGGAATTCAGGTCGGTATGCTCGTTCAGCAGATCGATCTGCCAGTCGATGAACGCGCGCAGAAAGTTGCCTTCGCCAAACTGGATGATACGTTCAGGGTACTGCGCGCCCGGGAAGTCGCGACGGTTTAATGTTTTCACAATGGGTTCCCTCATAGAGTAGTCATACAACCTGAGTAATTGGTCCAATAAGTTATCAGGTTTTTACACGAGTGAAACCCTGTTTTGATCAAAGCTGTATGCAATATCAAATATATTACAAAAATTTATAGAATAGAGATGTTGCAGTCAGCTCACCGTCCGGCATTAGCGCATAGCGCGGAATTTCCCCGGCCTTTTCCCAGCCACACTGGACGTAGAAGTTTTCCGCTCCGCTGCCGGTAGCCGTATCCAGCACCAGTACGTTCTTTCCCTTTTCGCGGGCGATCTCTTCCAGCCGGGTCATCAGCCTGTTCGCCAGTCCCTGCCGGCGCGCATTTTGGTGAACCAGAAGTTTGGCGACGTCGGCGCGATGCGGCTGGTTTTCCGGTTGGTCGATAATTAACTGTACCGTACCAACGAGCTGCTGCTGCGCATTCGTCGCGGCGATGATAATGCGCTCCCCGGCAGCGACGCTCTGCGCCATTCGCCGCCAGAACGCCGTTGCGGTTTCCGCTGCAAAGGGCAGCATAAAGCTCACCGATGCCCCGCCGTTGACGCAGCTGACGAGGATGTCGGTTAACTGTGGAAGATGTTCGAGAATATCGTCACGCGTCAGCGTGCGTAGAGAAAAGGATGTGGACATTGATAACTCCCTGAAATAGACCACATCACTATGATTTTAACTAAAATTTAACACAAGAAAAATCATCATCAGATTTTCTTATACTGTGCCTTCTGCCAGCTTCTGCGCACAAATACGATTACGACCGGATTTCTTCGCCTGAATCATATAATCGTCGGCTTCCATCAATAGTTGGTTAAACAGATCCGTTACTTTCGAGGCTCCGATCGGTTGGCTCTTCAGGCCCATGCTGATGGTCAGCTGGATTTTGTTCTGCCCCCAGGTAAAGATCTGCGATTCGATGCCCTGGCGAATCCTCTCCGCCAGAATCGTTCCTTCCAGCTCTGATGAGGTCAGCGCAGCAACCGCAAACTCTTCCCCGCCAATGCGCGCCACCATGCCCTGGTCATCCACCAGTTGCCGCACCTGTTGGGCAAACTGGGCCAGTACGCAGTCGCCGCACTCATGTCCCCAGCGATCGTTAATCTGTTTAAAGCTATCGATATCCAGCACCATGACGGTTAATAGCTTGTCTGACGACAATGGTTGACGTTTTAGCGCTTCGCTTAACCCCGAGCGAGAATAGACCCTGGTCTGGAAGTCAAAATCAGCGCGCAGCGCCAGCTGTTTTACGAGGTTATTAATCGCCTCGACGCTGGAGGCGACAATCACCGGGCTAATCAACATCGCCGCGATCCCCAGACGCGTTGAGAACAGTTGCCACGGCTGCATCCGGGCATCAGGCGAGAGATGGATAAGCGAGTTGGCCACCAACAGGATTTCGCTAATCCCGGTGATGAAAGTCAGCAGGCAGGTCAGCGGTAATGGGTAGCGAATCGCACACCAGATCAGCGCCGGTAGCGGGAAAGTAATGCTTCCCGCGCCGCCCACCGCGACCCCTAGCGCTATCGACAGCACCAGCGCAATCGCCGGTAACAGCTGGCGCAGGCGAAAACGGCCGAACGCAGATGGGAGCGTAAGGGTTAAAATAAACGGCAGGATCAGCACGGCGGTAGAGAACTGTTCGCTAAACCAGTCAGCCAGTTGGGGAATAAAAGTGGCGCGTTCAACGTCTACCGATCCCAGCGCCCCCACAGCGGCGCACAACAGCGCCGCCAGCAGGCAGTAGCAAAACAGGCTTAGCGCATTAATGGGTCCCGGCATCGAATCTGCACGCCGCTTATCCCACAAAATGAGCTGTGCCAGGGTGACAATAAAGACAATATTGGAGAAATTAATCAGGAATGAGGCAAATCCCATTCCCCAACGCGAGGTTAAACCGTCATATACCAGCATAGCGGCAAAACAGACGGCATAGAAATAACTGCGATTTAGCCAGATATAACGCGCAAAAATCCCCGCCATTACCGCATTTAGCGGCCAGAAGAACGACAGCTCTTGCACCAGGCGCAGCATCGCGCCCAAAAAATGCAGGAGTAACGTTAAAGTGAACAGCACCAGCGCATCGCGCACGGGTTGTTCCTCACGAAACAGCGAGAATGACCGAATCGACAGTGGAAACATTCATGATTATCCGTCTAATTGTTTCAGGCAATTATTATGTTAATAATTAGTTAGCGGCTCATCATATCATGAGAATAATTATCAGGCATACACCGACGCCTGATGAATTATGGCCCTACGTGGTTGGGAGAATTCATCTGCAGAACCAGCCAGTGGTGAATCACCTGCACCACGTAGCGCTGCTCTTCTTCGCTGAGGCCGCGCCCCTGCGGGATCGCGTGCCACTTTTCCAGACAGCCACGGCAGCAGGTTGCGGTCGCATGCTGGGCAATAAACACCGGATGCCCGCGCATCGGCGTCTGTTTGCCGTCGTTAGGAATTTTCGCAGGCGCCAGCCGCTTCGCGATAAAATCCGCCGCGTGCTGGTCGATAACTTCCGCCCCCTTGTCATAACAATACTGTCGTTCTTTGACGCCGAGGTGAAAACGGGAACGAAAAGTCGAACGCTGTAACCGGGTAAACAGGCTTTCTATTGGCACCATCAGAACACCGACCTTCCCAATCTCTGAGTGAGTTTCTCCAGTAAAGCGATACCAGCCAGCGAGTTCCCGGCTTCATCAAGCTCCGGGCTCCAGACCGCAATCGCCATCTCCTGCGGGACGATGGCCACAATCCCGCCGCCGACGCCGGATTTGGCGGGTAAACCGACGCGCCAGGCAAATTCACCGGCGTTCTGATACATGCCGCTGGTCATCATCAGCGCGTTGACCTGCCGCGACTGAATCGGCGCGATAACCGGCGTCTCAAGGTGCGGGGCAATGCCGCGGTCGGCAAGAAACAGAAAGGTTCGCGCCAGCTCCACGCAGCTCATTTCCAGCGAACAGTAATGGAAATAGTTTTGCAGCACCGTAGCGACATCATTATGGAAGTTACCGAAAGATTTCATCAGCCACGCGATAGCGGCATTGCGCGCCGAATGGTCAAACTCTGAGCGAGCGACTACCGTGTCGTAGGCGATATCGCTCACCCCGCTCAGGCGACGAACAATTTCCAGCATCCGCTGACGCGGCGCGCTAAGGCGACTTTGCAGCATATCGCAAACCACCAGCGCTCCGGCGTTAATAAACGGGTTGCGCGGCTTGCCCTGTTCAATTTCCAGCTGCAATAGCGAGTTAAAAGGCTGGCCGGAAGGGTCCTTGCCTACGCGCTGCCAGATTTCCTCTTCCTGGTAGTGGTTCATCGCGACCACCAGGCTCAGGACTTTGGAGATAGATTGAATGGAAAAACGCTCGTGCGCATCACCAGCGCTATAGTGCTGACCGTCCACCGTACAGATGGCAACACCGAGCTTATCGCCGCTGACGCTGGCCAGCGCCGGAATATAGTCCGCCACTTTACCACGTCCAATCAGCGGCCTGACGTCAGCCAAAATGGCATCGAGCATTGCGTTATTTATTACCGTCGCCACGCGCGGCTCCTTGCCAACAACAAAATTCGGGCGGTAATTATAGGCGCACACGGAGTGAAGAAACAGCCTCTTTCTCTCCCTTCGGACCACACTTCAACGTTCACCGCTGATAAAAAACACATTCAGCCAACGTTACGGGTAATATAAAAGCATGCTGATAATTCCACCTCAACAAGGAAGCAAAGGGTTAATTCAATGGGCAAATCGCATACCGAAGTCAGTAAATTTTTAAGCTACGTATTACGCCACCAGCCAGAAGCCATTGGCCTGGTGCTCAATAGTGAAGGCTGGGCGGATATCGACGCATTGATTGCCTGCGCGGGAAGAGAAGGCGTAACGCTCGACAGGCCGCTTATTCAATCAGTGGTTGAAAGCAACGATAAAAAACGTTTTGCCATCTCAGCCGATGGTCAGTATATCCGTGCCGTTCAGGGGCACTCCTCCCGGCAGGTTGACATCACTTTTATTGCGGCAACGCCTCCTGAGTTTTTATTCCATGGCACCGCAACGCGATTTATTGATGCGATTCGTGAGCAGGGGTTGATTCCCGGTTCCCGGCAATATGTGCATTTATCGGACAATGCAGCGACCGCCGCTGAAGTGGGAAAACGTTACGGTAAGCCGATGGTATTAAAGATCAACGCCTTATCAATGCACGAGCAAAAGATTGCGTTTTATCAGGCAGAGAATGGGGTTTGGTTAACCGCGGCGGTGCCGGTGAAATTTATTGCAGCATGGAACCATCCCGAAGGCGGTGCCTGACGCGCCTGATCCAGGCTACAAAACCTACAAACCGCATAGACCCGTAGCCCGGGCGGGCGCATCGCGCCGCCCCCGGGCAGTTGTATGGTTAGCGACGGTCTTTCCACACGGTCTGCACGTTGCAGAACTCATGCAGGCCGAAGTGGGATAGCTCACGACCAAATCCGCTTTTCTTCACCCCGCCGAACGCCACACGGGCATCGCTGGCGCAGTAGCCGTTGATAAACACTCCCCCGCACTCCAGCTCGCTGGCGAAACGCTGAGCCTGCTCCTCACTGGTGGTATAAACCGTCGCAGAGAGGCCAAATTCACTATCGTTTGCCAGCGCCAGCGCGTGGTTGGCGTCTCGAGCTTCGGTGATAGTCGCCACCGGGCCAAACAGCTCCTGACGGAAACCCGTCATCTCAGAGGTGACGTTCCCCAGCACCGTTGGCGCATAGTAATTACCCGCGCCTTCGATTTTCTCCGCCCCCAGCAACAGCGTTGCGCCTTCTTTTAAGGTTGCAAGCACCTGCTCATGCAGCTCATCGCGCAGGTCGAAGCGCGCCATTGGCCCGACATAGTTCTGCTCATCGCGCGGATCGCCCATTTTCAGCGCGGCGACGGCGGCAACGAATTTCTGCGTAAAGGCGTCAGCAATCCCCGCTTCAACGATAAAGCGTTTTGCTGCGGCGCAGACCTGCCCGGTATTCTGATAACGACCAATCACCGCGGCTTTTACCGCCTCGTCGAGGTCGGCGTCGTTCAGCACGATAAACGGATCGGAGCCACCCAGCTCCAGCACGCATTTTTTCAACGCCGCGCCGGCCTGCGCACCAATAGCCTTCCCGGCCCGCACGCTGCCGGTGACGGTCACGGCGGCAATACGCGGATCGTTAATCATCTGCGAAACGCCGTCGTTAGTAGCATTAACCCAACCAAACACGCCGGTCGGGACGCCCGCTTGTGCGAAGATCTCACCAATTATCGCCGCGCTGCCCATCACGTTCGGCGCATGTTTGAGCAAATAGCTGTTACCTGCCAGCAGAATCGGTACCGCACCGCGCAGCACCTGCCACACCGGGAAGTTCCACGGCATGATAGCCAGAATGGGACCCATCGGGCGGAATTCAATCACCGCTTTATTGTCTTCAACCAGAGTCGCTTCGGTATTCAGCATCGCCGGACCATGCTCGGCATACCAGTCGCAAAGATTGGCTGATTTAGCGACTTCGCCGCGCGCCTGGGCAATCGGCTTGCCCATCTCAAGGCTAATCATTTGCGCCAGCTCTTCAGCGCGGACACGCATTGCGCTGCCGACGTTACGCAGCGCCGCCGCGCGGTTCGCCACGCTGACGTTGCGCCACTGGCGATAACCCTGGTCCGCAAGGGCAATCGCTGAATCAACCTGTTGTTCGGTCGCCCACGGCAGAGACGACACCATTTCACCTGTCGTCGGATTCACGGAAACCGCATGAGTTGCAGATAAATTCATCGTTTTTCTCTCTGTGTTGATTGCGAAGTGACCTTATTCTGGCTTACCCTACCGTTCATTAAAAATGAATAATATTAAGCAACTCATTCACGAAAGAAGAATACTATGGACCTGACCCAGCTTGAGATGTTTAACGCTGTCGCCAGCACCGGCAGTATTACCCAGGCCGCGCAGAAGGTGCATCGCGTGCCGTCTAACCTCACTACGCGTATTCGCCAACTGGAGGCAGATCTCGGCGTCGAGTTGTTTATCCGCGAAAACCAGCGCCTGCGCCTGTCGCCCGCCGGGCATAGCTTTTTACGCTATAGTCAGCAAATTCTGGCCCTCGTTGATGAGGCACGCATGGTCGTTGCCGGGGATGAACCCCAGGGGCTGTTTTCGCTCGGATCGCTGGAAAGTACCGCAGCCGTGCGTATCCCTACTACGCTGGCGCACTTTAATCAGCGCTACCCAAAGATTCATCTTGCCCTCTCCACCGGTCCCTCCGGCACCATGATCGACGGCGTTCTTGAAGGCAATCTTAGCGCGGCCTTTGTTGACGGTCCGGTGGTGCATCCGGGTCTTGAAGGGCTACCGGTGTTCCCGGAAGAGATGATGATCGTAGCACCAATGGGCCACCCGCCCATTGCTCGTGCCAGCGAAGTGAACGGAGCCAGCGTCTACGCGTTTCGCGCCAACTGTTCCTATCGACGTCATTTTGAGAGCTGGTTTCATGCCGATCGCGCCACGCCGGGTCGAATTCACGAAATGGAGTCCTATCACGGGATGCTGGCTTGCGTGATTACCGGGGCCGGACTGGCGCTGATCCCGCGCAGCATGCTGGAGAGCATGCCGGGCCATCAGCAGGTCTCCGCCTGGCCGCTGGCCGAAGAGTGGCGCTGGCTAACGACCTGCCTGGTCTGGCGTCGTGGAGCAAAAACTCGTCAGCTAGAAGCGTTTATAGCGCTGCTGAACGAAGATCGGCAAGCAGCTGTTTCTCCATTAAGATGAAATGGTAAGAGACTGACCTATTGTGCCCGCATTTTCCCGGAGGCGGCGCATGACGCGCCTTGTCCGGGCTACAAAATCCGCAAACCTTGCAACAAATTCGCACGATGCACCTGTCGTAAGGTAGCCCGGACAGATGCGCAGCATCGCCTCCGGGAAACTCGACAATCTTCTGCGCTCTTTTCCCGGGGGCGGCGCTTGACGCGCCTTGCCCGGGCTACGGGCACTTAACCACCATAGCTTTAACTTATAGCTTGCGCCCCCCCTTGCGCTACCCCCTTGAGGCGCAGTAATTTTGCGACACGATGTCTGTTATCAGGAAAAAATGATGAATACCAAAGCGCGTAAGGTGATGATTATCGGGGCCGGGAACGTCGGTGCCTCTGCGGCCTATGCCCTGTTGAACCAGAATATTTGCGAAGAGCTGATCCTCGTTGATCTGAACAAAGCCCGCGCCGAAGCTCACGCTCAGGATCTGAGCGATGCGGCGGCCTATATGCCAGGAATGATGACCATCTCCTCACGGGAAGCCAGCGACTGCGCCGATGTCGATATCGCGGTAATCACCGTTTCCGGCGGCGCGCTCAAACCGGGCCAGACGCGCCTTGACGAGCTGACCAACACGGCGAAAATCGTCAAAAGTATCATCCCGCAGATGATGAACGGCGGCTTCAACGGCATCTTTCTGATTGCCACTAACCCTTGCGACATTATCACCTGGCAGGTGTGGCAACTTTCAGGCCTGCCGCGCAGTCAGGTACTGGGCACCGGCGTCTGGCTGGATACCACCCGCCTGCGCCGGGTGCTGGCCCAGGAGCTGGACATCGGCGCGCAAAGTATCGATGCCTTTATCCTCGGCGAACATGGCGATACCCAGTTTCCGGTGTGGTCGCACTCGGCGGTCTACGGTTCAGCCATCGGCGACGTTTATCAAAAACATACCGGCAAAGCGTTGGACCGGGAGCTGATTGCCGAAAAAGTTCGCAAGCTGGGATTTGAGATTTACGCGGGTAAAGGCTGCACCGAATACGGCGTCGCCGGGACCATCGCTGAGATCTGCCGCAATATTTTCACCGGCAGCCATCGCGCGCTGGCGGTGTCGTGCATTCTTGATGGCGAGTATGGCGTGAGCGGCGCGGCGGCAGGCGTTCCTGCCGTACTGACGCAAAGCGGCGTGCAGCAGATTATTGAATTGCAATTAGCCGACGACGAGGCGGAGAAGTTCCGCCACTCTATTGAGGTGATTAAAGCCAATATCGCCCGTTTGCCGTAATCCGCGCTCCCGGCTAGTCAGCAATGATCAGCCGGGGATGAATATGCGCTAAGACCTCGCGCGTCTCTTCCGGCAGATGATTATCGGTGATGATATCGGTTAACGAGTCGAGATGGGTGATGTTAAACAGCGACCAGGCGCCGTATTTTGAGCTGTCCGCCAGCAGAATGCGCCGCCGGGCGTTCGCGATCAGGTCGCGTTTAAGTGCCGCTTTTTCTTCCGTTGGTGAAGTGACCCCCTTCTCCAGATCCCAGCCGTTGCAGCTGACAAAAGCCAGGTCAGGCCAGATATTTTGCAGCAGGCGGCGACCATGATCGCCAATACAGGACTGGCTGCTGTCATCAATGCGCCCGCCGATAATGGTCACTTCGATTTGCTTGAATTCGGATAAAAACAGAGCGATATGCAGATCGCTGGTGATCACTCGCAGCGGCAGATGAGTAATTTGCCGGGCAAGTTCAATCATCGTCGTCCCGGCATCAAGAACAATCGCGTCCCCGGCCTTGACTAACGCCGCCGCCGCGCTGGCGATGGCGTATTTTTCCTGCAGACTGCGCTGGGATTTTTCCTGCGTCGTCGGCTGGGAAGGAATAAACCGGTTAAGGGTCACGCCGCCGTGGGTTCGGCTGATTACCCCTTCCTGATCGAGTTTAATCAGGTCGCGGCGAATCGTCGCAGGCGACGCATTGGTCACCGCAACCAGCTGGTCGACTGTCACCAGATTATGGCTCTTCAGAAAATCCATAATCTGCTCTAACCGGTTATATCCCTTCATGTTATTCCTGTGCGATTTGCATGGCGAGCTCAATAGAGGTAGCCATGCTGTCAGACTTAGCTTTACCTGTCCAGGCAATATCAAACGCCGTGCCGTGGTCTGCGGATGTACGAATAAACGGCAGTCCGGCCGTAATATTCACCCCATCATAAAACCCGAGCAGTTTTAGCGGGATATGCCCCTGATCGTGATACATCGCCACCACCATATCAAACTGTCCTTCGTGGCACTGCATAAATACCGTATCCGGCGGGCACGGGCCGGTCACGTTCAGCCCCCTGGCCTTCATGGCCTCAACCGCCGGGCCAACGATGCGGATCTCTTCATCACCAAACAGGCCGTTTTCCCCGGCATGCGGGTTCACCCCAGCGACGGCAATGCGCGGATTGCTGAAACCCACCCGACGCAGGAAGCTGTCGGCGATACCCATCACCGTCTCAACGCGCGGCTGATTCAGGTTATCGAGGAATTTACGTAGCGCCACGTGAGTGGAGATATGGATAACTTTGAGTTTATCGGTATACAGCACCATGGCGTAGTCTTTGGTTTGCGTCAGATGCGCCAGCATTTCGGTATGCCCTGGGAAATTGTGCCCCCCCAGATGCAGCGCCTCTTTGTTCAGCGGCGCGGTAGCAATCGCAAAAACCTCACCGGCCATTGCCAGCTCGGTGGCTCGCTTAATGCAGCGGTACGCCAAATCCCCCGCCTGCGCCTGCACTTCCCCGGCGCGTAGCCCCGCCGGGTCGGCCAGCGGCTCGTCGATAACGTTAATGGTGTCCGGACTAAACTGCGCCTGCCCCGGATTATCAATGATTCGCAGCTCGGCGCGCGGGGTTATCTCCATCGCCAGAATCCGCCGCAGCGTCTGCACGCAGCCCACCACCACCACCGGCGCGCCGTTCAGTTTCCCCTCAATCAGGGATTTGATAATAATTTCCGGGCCAATGCCTGCCGGGTCACCCATCGTTACCGCAATGATGTTAGTCACTCATTTTCTCCTCAATAAAGTTCACGACTTCCAGCAGGGTCGTTTCCGTTCCGAATCCGCCTGCCTTGGTCATTACCGGCCACTGCCAGCAACTACCCAGAAAATTGCCGTACGGCACGCATTGCGCCACCCGACCTGTAATATGAAATCCGCTTGCGCCCAACGCCTGCGCGACGGCGATAGCCACGTCGCCGCCGGATAAATAGAGCGCTCCCGGCTGGCTTTGCGCGATGGCCAGTTCGCTGACCTGTGCCAGATAGGCGCAGATACGCTCGCCAAGCGCAGTACGGTCGACCCCGTGCCGCTGGCACAGGGCTTCAATGCTTTTTCGTGCTTCACTATCGGGGCGAGTGGTGACGACACAATGATTGTTTTCGCTCAACACCGCGATAATACGCTGAGCATCAAGTAAGGCATCGCCGCCAAAGGCCATGGCGACATCGATTTCTACCCGTGTGACGCGGGGATGCGCCTCAAGGCAGGCGACCTGCTGTTGAGCGATTTCGCTCATCGAGCCGACAACTGCCAGCAATGGACCGTGCCGCACAACGGCCAGGCTTCGCGCCAGGGCATCGCACAGTCCCGCAGACCCCACCAACAGCGCCCGCTGCGCTGATTCCGCCACGGCCATGATAATGACGTCCAGTTGAGCGTTATCATCTGCATCCACGATCAGCACGCGCGGTTCATTAACGGTTTGCGCCAGCGCATCCTCCAGCGTATCGACTGTCACCCGTGAACAGCGCGCATTGCTTTGCTGCGCCACCACGGTGGCGATATCCGCGCTGCTGACCGGCGTTTTTGGGTCGGTAGCAAACTCGGTTTCATCGACCGGCACACCGTGCACATAGCACCTGCCCTGTCGCGTCACCCGGCCTGCCGCCGGGAAGGCAGGAGCCAGCACCGCAATCGGGCAGTTGAGCGCCGTCATTGCCGCGTCCAGTTCAGCGCCAAGATTCCCGCGCAGCGTGGAGTCGATTTTTTTCACTGTCCAGCGTGGCTGAAAACGCGGCAAGGTCGTCTGTAGTAAATGTGTGACGCGCCTTGCTGCTTCTGCTGCGGGCTGTGCGCGGCTATCGCTATTAAGGATCAGCGCCTGCGCCTCTCCCTGATAGCTGGCGGCAAACGCGACTTCCGCCCGCATTCCCACCTCCGCCAGGCTGACCCCGGCGTCATTAGCGCCGGTGAAATCATCCGCCAGAACCAGCACCTTGTTATCACCGCTGCCCATCGTTTTCCCTTTTCTCGCTGTTCGAAATTGATAATGATTATATTCAATCACAATTGATTAAATGTGAGCAAGCTCAAGTTATTAAACCGCCGTATAAATTATAACTTCACCCCACAATGTGAGTGACCCGAATAACAGATGATTAAATTTAATCATCCATAAGACAGGAGAAAGAAGTGGCAACCATTAACAGTACTCTGATTAGCGGCGCGGGCGCATTTACCGCCTTGCTTCCGCTGCTGACAGGCAAACAGCGTGTTCTGCTGGTCACCGATGCCAACGTTGGCAAGCTCGATGCAGCACGGCAGATCCGTGCAATTCTGGAAGATGAGGGCCGTCAGGTACAGGTGATTGACTCTGTACCCGCCGAGCCGAGCCAGCACGATATGGCGCACATTCAGAGCCTGGTTGGCGCTACCCGGCCGGAGCTGATTGTGGGGATTGGCGGCGGCAGCGTCCTGGATGTGACCAAGCTGCTTTCCGTCCTGCTGCATCCCTGCTCGCCGGGGCTGAATGCGCTGCTTGAAGGTGAAAAGCCGCAGCAAAAAGTGACATCTTTATTAATTCCCGCGACAGCCGGAACCGGCTCAGAGGCCACGCCGAACGCGATCCTGGCGATCCCGGAACAGAATACGAAGGTGGGGATTATCTCCCCGGTGCTGCTGCCGGACTACGTTGCCCTGCTACCGGAACTGACCACCAGCATGCCCGCGCATATCGCCTCCTCTACCGGTATCGACGCGCTGTGTCATCTGATTGAGTGCTTTACCTCAACCGTTGCCAACCCGGTCAGTGATAACGCGGCGCTGATTGGCCTGCGCAAACTGGTACGCAATATCGAGCTTTCGGTGACCGAGCCGCAGAATCTGACCGCAAAGCTGGAAATGCTGTGGGCCTCATATTATGGCGGCGTGGCGATTAACCACGCGGGCACCCATCTGGTGCATGCCCTTTCCTATCCGCTGGGCGGCAAGTACCACCTGGCGCACGGCGTGGCTAACGCCATCCTTCTGGCACCCTGTATGAAGGTGGTGCGTCCGCACGCGGTGGCAAAATTTGCCGAAGTCTGGGATCTGATCCCTGACGCCGACCTGACGCTCAGCGAAGAAGAGAAATCTCATGCGCTGGTCGAGTGGCTTGCCGCACTGGTAAAACGCCTGCAACTGCCCGACAACCTGGCCGCGCTGGGCGTCCCGCAAGAAAGCATCGGAGAACTAAGTGAAGCGGCGCTTAACGTCAAACGCTTAATGAATAACGCGCCGTGCAGCGTTAACCAGGAGCAGGTCCAGGCGGTCTACCGCACCCTGTTTCCAGAACAATAACACCAGGGAAGAAATGATAATGAGCAATGCAATTACCGGCGTACTGACCGCCATCGTGACACCTTTTTCCGCCGATGGCGCAGTGAACATTCCGGCGCTGAAGCATCAGGTCCAACGCCAGCTGGTCGCCGGCAACGGTATTTTCTGCGGCGGCACCAACGGCGAGTTCTTTGTCCTCAATGAAGCTGAGAAAATCGCCGTCGCTAAAGCCTGCGTCGAAGAAGTGGCCGGCCGCGCGCCGGTCGTGGCGCATATCGGCGAGGTGTCGACTCGTGAAACCATCCGTTTAGGCAAACAGATTGAAAAACTGGGCGTTGACGCAGTATCGGTGATCACGCCGTGGTTTGTGCCGCTGAAGCAAGATGAGCTTATCACCCACTACACCGCCATCGCTGACGCCCTGAGCGTTCCGGTATTTCTCTACAACATACCGGCGCGTACTGGCAACACCATCGAACCGCAGACCGCGCGCACGCTGGCAAAACATCCGAACATTATCGGCGTCAAAGATAGCGCAGGCAGCTACGAAAGCCTGAAAGGTTTCCTTGATGCGGTGCGGGATATCACCGATTTTGACGTGCTGAACGGCCCTGACTCGCTGATTCATCAGGGCTTCGTTGACGGCTGCTCCGCCTGTATTTCCGGGCTGGCCAACGTTGCGCCGAAAGAGATCAACGCCATCTGGGCAAATTTTAAAGCGGGCGATATTGACGGCTCCCGTCAGGCTCAGGAGAGCGTGACCGGACTGCGTACCGATTTGTATAAAGTGGCGTTCTCGCCGGCCGCGGTGAAAAAAGCACTGCAGCTAATGGGCCATGAGGTTGGCGACAGCCGCTATGCGGTCAGCTTTACGCCAGCGCAGTGTGAGCAAATTAAACAGGTTATTGCTAAATATATTTCCTGACGATAACAGAAATAACTCCGGTGCTGTTTTAAACGAAAAGCAACACCGACAAGATTCAAGATTATATACCCTAAATAATTCGAGTTGCAGGAAGGCGGCAAGAGAGCGAATCCCCAGGAGCTTACTGGAGTAAGTGACTGGGGTGAGCGAGTGCAGCCAACGCGCATGCAGCTTGAAGTATGACGGGTATATACGACGTCTTACGTAGCGTAAGGGATGTTTTCAATGTTTATATGGATGCTTGACCCTGAAATATGGTTGACGCTGGTTACGCTCACCTTTCTGGAAATCATTCTTGGGGTCGATAATATTATTTTCCTCTCGCTGGTGGTAGCAAAACTTCCGCCACATCAGCAAAATATTGCCCGTAAGTTGGGATTAAGTGGCGCAATGGTCATGCGCGTGTTATTGCTGGTGTCGATTGCCTGGCTTGCACACATTACGGTTCCGTTGTTTACCATTGCAAATTTTGTGGTGTCGGTGCGCACGATCATTCTATTTGTTGGCGGTTGTTTCCTTATTTACAAATCGCTGCAGGAGATCCGCGGCGAACTGATGCAGGAAGAGGAGTCGCACGGCGGCAGTCAGCGTCAGCTCTCACTGGCAGGCGCTATCGTGCAGATCATGCTGCTGGATATTGTCTTCAGCCTGGATTCGGTTATTACGGCGGTCGGTTTGTCACAACATATTTTCATTATGATTACAGCGGTCATTATTGCCGTGGGGATCATGATGTTCGCGGCCAAAACCATCGGCGATTTTGTTAATAACACGCCGACCATGAAAATGCTCGCATTAACGTTTTTGTTACTCGTGGGAGTATTATTAGTCGCCGACAGTCTGGAAATTCATATTGCAAAAGGCTATCTCTATTTTGCTATTTTCTTCTCTTTGACGGTAGAGACACTCAATATCGTTCGTAACAAAAAAATCATTAAAGCTTCGCAGCAGGAAGAAGCTTACGACTCATTACAGCTCAATAAATAAGAACCCTACTGAAATAACGGAGTATGAATATGTCTGTAACCGCAATTCGTGACGGAATCATTTCTCAGGATGCACAAGATGCGCGCGTGGAAACCGCGATGCTACCGTCATCCTGCCCGCAAAACCATGCGGCCAACCTGCTGCCGCTGCCGGACGGCTCGCTGATGTGCGTGTGGTTCGGCGGTACCCAGGAAGGCGTAGCCGATATTTCGGTGTGGGGCTCGCGCCTGCCGCCCGCAAGCCGCCAGTGGAGCGATGCGGTCAAATTGTCCCACGATGCCAGCCGCTCCGAACAGAACCCAGTGCTGTTTCTGGCTCCGGATAACGTGCTGTGGTTACTGTGGACCGCGCAGATCTCCGGCAACCAGGATACCGCCATTGTGCGCTATCGTCAGTCGACCGATCTGGGCCAGACCTGGGGCGAGATTGCCACCCTGCTCGACAAACCCGGTACCTTTATTCGCCAGCCGATTACCGTTCTGAACAACGGTAACTGGCTGCTGCCAGTGTTTTATTGCCGCACTCAACCGGGCGAAAAATGGGTGGGTAACGATGATATCAGCGCCGTCAAAATTTCTTCTGACCAGGGCAAAACCTGGCGCGACGTTGAAGTGCCGCAAAGCCTCGGCTGCGTGCATATGAATATCACCGCGCTGCCGAGTGGCGTGCTGGTGGCGCTATTTCGCAGCCGCTGGGCCGACAACATCTACTACAGCCAATCGGTAGATAATGGCGAAAGCTGGTCGGTACCGGAACCCACCGAACTGCCGAACAACAACTCTTCTATTCAGGTGACTACCCTTGCCAGCGGCGAACTGGCGCTGGTGTTTAACCATATGAGCGCCGCTGGTGCCCTGGAGCGTCGCGCGTCCCTTTACGATGAAATCGACGATGGCGATAACAGCCGCAAAGAGCCGGAAGTCACCAGCGGCCGCTCGGCATTCTGGGGCGCGCCGCGTGCGCCAATGACCGTCGCTATTTCCGCCGATGGCGGTAAAACCTGGCCGTGGCAGCGCAATCTCGACGAAGGCGACGGCTACTGCATGACCAACAACTCGCTGGATAAACGCAACCGCGAATTCTCCTACCCGAGCATCAAACAGGGCGCTGACGGCACGCTGCACATTGCCTATACATGGTTCCGTCAGGCGATTAAATACGTGCACGTTTCACCTGAATGGGTGAAGGAGTCCACGCAATGATCGTTGGAAACCTTGACGCCCTGCCGCTGGCAGGGCTTCCCCCCGTGCTATGGGACATTCTTTCTCACCCGGAGACCACCCTCAAGGCATTAAACGCCAGGGAGGACGGTCGCTGGCAGCCGGAGGGCTGCCGCTGGTACTGCAATATCGGCGAGGCGCACACACAACCGGCCGCGCAACGCCACACCGAGTATCACCATCAGTGGGCGGATATTCAGGTCATGCTGTCGGGCTGCGAGGTGATTAATGCGGGAATGCGCAGCGTCGTGTGCGCCGAGGATGAGGAACTCAGGCCAGACCTGTTTATCACTCATGCTTGCCAGCATTCAGTAGCCATTACCCTGCGCGCCGGTGATTTTGCGGTCTTCCTGCCTGGCGAACCCCATCAGGCGCTGTGCGCGCCAGGCGCTCCGGCAGCAGTACGCAAAGCCGTGTTTAAAGTGCCGAGCGACATGCTGGAAGGGTAAATAATAAGGAGAAACAACAATGACAATGGAAATGATTCTGGCGCTGGGCATTCTGGTGCTAATGATAGTGCTTATCATGTCGGACAAAATGGCCTTTGGCGCCCCGCCGCTGCTGGCCTGTCTGCTTTTGGTTGTGACAGGGCTCTCCAACGTTCAGCAAGCCTTTGCCGGGTTTGTAAACTCAAGCGTTATCATGATCGCCGGATTTATGGTGGTGATGGCGGCGCTACAGAAAACGCGGCTCATCGGCAACGTAAAATCCGCGATGGTCAGTCTGGTCAATAAAGGCAGCTACAAGAGCTACGCTCTGCTGTTGGTCATCGTGATGATTGGCGCCAGCCTGGCGGGTACCGGCTCAACCGGTTATTACGTACTGATTCTGTCGCTGGTATCAACGATCCCTTATAGCAAGAAGTTACCAACCTCAAAGCTCATGATGCCTTTGGGCTTTGCGACCAACCATCCATTATTCCCGGTTAACGTCGCGCTGCTGTTTGGCGTCACCGCAACCGTGCTGCAAACCGCTGGCTTCACCGCAGAGATTTCGATGGTGAAATTTGCGCTGGTCAATCTGGTGATGTCGCTGGCCTTTTTGGCCTGGTGCCTGATCTCATACCGTTTTTTACCCGATCACCCCATTGCCGATGCTTCTGAGGAAGCAATGGCGGTGCGTGAAGAGGAAACCGTGACGCTGCCTGCATGGAAAGAGTACTGCACCGTCGGGGCATTTGCCGTTAGCGTTATCGGTATGATGCTGATGAATCAGCTTGGCAATATCGCCTATGTGGTTCCTGGCCTTGCCGCCGCATTTGTAATGACGATTAACGTCGTTGATTTCAAAGAAGTTCGCGACCATATGGGCGCGCCGGTTATCCTGATGATGGCGGGGGTTATTGGCGTTGCCGATGCGCTGGCGGGCACCGGATTTACGGCGATGGTGGGTGATGCAGTCGCGGGAGTTCTCGGCGCTAACGTATCTCCGTTCGTGTTTATTTTTATCTTTGCGCTGCTGACCAGTACCTGCGCCACCTTTACCGGTTCGAATATGGGTTCGGTGTATATCTTCGCCCCGATTGCCATCGCCGCCTGTACCAGCCTTGACCTCAACCCAACCGCTGCCGCTATTGCCGTGGTTATTTCAGGCTGGAACGGCGGCTATATGCCAATTGACGGGATGCCGGCCATGATTCTGGGAATGGGTAAATATAAACTGCCGGAGTTCTGGATATTCTCCGTGCCAATGTATTTAATTCGTATTCTGGCATTATGCGTCGGCGCTATTGTGATATTTCCGATGTAATTATTAAATAAATACAGTTCTGGTATGAACCGATAGTGGCTCTGATTTTTCGTAGAGTACGCAGGATACTTTCGCCCGCAATGCCTTGCCGGGCATGGGATCGACTGATTTATTGCCGATCCCGTCTTATTTTATTGACTATTTAGCGTAGCCTTATCACACCGTTTAAATACGTCACCGCCTGACCACCCATTAATACTCTTCCCCCTTTCAGCTCGCAGCGAATATCGCCACCGCGTGCTGAAACCTGCCGCGCGAGCATGTGGGTTTTGCCCAACTTCGCGCTCCAGTATGGAATGAGCATGGTATGCGCAGAACCGGTTACCGGATCTTCCCATACGGCTTCACCCGGTGAGAAAAAGCGGCTGACAAAGTCATATTCACCGTCGCCTGCAGCGGTAACCGTCACTTTATGTTCTCCGGGGATCATCGCCGAAATATTTGGCCGCACGGCTTCCACCTGCTCACGAGACGCCAGTTCGATAACCCATGCACGCCCTTTACGGGCGTGCAGGTAGCTATCAATCCCCAGCGCAGAGAGCATATCCGCAGGCGGCTCATGCTCTTCAGTTTCTCCAGACGGGAAATCCAGAGTGAGCCAGTCGCCTTCTCGGCTCACGGTCAAACGACCGGAAGCCGTAGCGAAATGAACCGCCGCATCGGGAAAATCAAGGTGATGAAAAATCACGTGCGCACTGGCAAGCGTGGCATGACCGCAGAGATTGACCTCGTTGCGGGTGGTAAACCAGCGCAGCGCAAAACCATCACTTTCGGGCACCACAAATGCGGTTTCCGACTGGCTATGTTGCTGAGCCATTTTTAGCAGCAAGTCGTCTGGTAGCCACTTATCGAGCAGACATACCGCCGCTGGATTACCGGCAAAAGGCTGCTCGCTGAAAGCCGCAACCAGATACACAGGGATGTCTGTCACCGGTCCTCCTTAACGCAGCGTAATCGTGCCAATTAAATAGGTCGTCGCCTGACCACCGATAAGCACCCTTTCGCCCCGCCACTGGCAGCGCAGATCGCCGCCGCGTGCCGAAAGCTGACGCGCCTGCATTTCCGTTTTGCCGAGCTTTTCACCCCAGTACGGGATCAGCATGCTGTGCGTTGAACCGGTTACCGGATCTTCCGATATCGACTCACCAGGGCAGAAGAAGCGGCTGACAAAGTCATATTCTTCATCCGCGGCGCTAATGCAGACCATTTTGCCCAGTTGCTGAAGTCGCTGCATATCCGGACGCACGGCTTCAACCTGCTGGCGGCTGCTTAAAATCACCAGATAATCGCGCGCCACGCGAACTTCCTGCGCTTCGCTTACCCCCAGACCGGCAAATAGCTCCGCTGGCGGTTGCTCAACGACCGTCGTCGCCCAGGCCGGGAAATCCAGCGTCAGCCAGTCGCCGCTGCGCGTTACGCGAAGTTCGCCGACAAAACGGGTGCTGAATACAATCGTCGATGACGGATGGTCAAGATATTCAAAAATGACGTGCGAAGCCGCAAGTGTAGCGTGGCCACAAAGGTTAATCTCATACTGGGTGGTAAACCAGCGCAGCTCATACCCTTCATCCGAACGCACGAAAAACGCCGTTTCTGACTGATTATGCTGCTGGGCCATTTTCAGCAGCGTTTCGTCCGGTAGCCATTCGGTCAGTGGGCAAACCGCCGCCGCGTTGCCGCCAAAGCTCTGGTTGCTGAACGCATCGACCAGATAAAAATCAATTTCCTGCATTATTTTGCCCTTTCATTTTTTTTACTTATCGACAACATGACATAAACGAACGAAATGCACACGTTTTATAGAAAAATTAATCTGTTAGTTTCTTTAACCACCCCAAAACAAAAATGAGACACAGGTCACAAAATGATTGTATTTGCAGCAGCAATCGTTTTAAGATCGTCCCACTTCTTTCCTCTTAGTAACCAGCCCTGAATTTATGATGACAAATACGGTTTCACGCAAGGTCGCGTGGCTTCGCGTAGTCACGCTTGCGATTGCGGCATTTATCTTTAATACCACCGAGTTTGCGCCCGTGGGCCTGCTGTCGGATATCGCCGATAGCTTCGGCATGGAAACGGCGCAGGTTGGGATCATGCTGACCATCTACGCCTGGGTCGTCGCCCTGATGTCGCTGCCTTTTATGCTACTGACCAGCAAGATGGAGCGCCGTCGCCTGCTGGTAGGGCTGTTTATTTTGTTTATTGCCAGCCACGTGCTGTCGTTTCTGGCATGGAACTTTAACGTGCTGGTTATCAGCCGTATTGGTATCGCTTTTGCCCATGCGGTGTTCTGGTCGATAACCTCAGCGCTGGCTATTCGTATGGCCCCGCACGGCAAGCGCGCTCAGGCACTGAGCCTGATTGCTACCGGTACCGCGCTGGCAATGGTCTTCGGTATTCCGATTGGCCGTATCGTCGGGCAATACTTTGGCTGGCGAACCACCTTCCTGGTGATTGGCCTTGGCGCGCTGGTAACCCTGGCTTGCCTGGTCAAACTGCTGCCCAAACTGCCGAGCGAGCACTCTGGTTCATTGAAAAGCCTGCCGGTGCTGTTCCGTCGCCCTGCGCTGCTCAGCATCTATCTGCTGACGGTGATTGTGGTCACCGCTCACTATACCGCCTACAGCTATATTGAACCCTTTGTGCAGACGGTAGCCGGTTTAAGCGGTAACTTCGCCACCGTGCTGCTGCTGACTCTTGGCGGTGCGGGTATTGTCGGCAGCATCCTGTTTGGTAAGCTTGGCAACCGCCATGCTTCCGGCCTGATCAACGCCGCCATCGGCCTGCTGCTGGCCTGCCTGCTGCTGCTGTTACCTGCGTCGCATAACGCCAACCATCTGATGCTACTCAGCGTCTTCTGGGGCGTGGCGATTATGATTATTGGCCTGGGCATGCAGGTGAAGGTCCTGGCGCTGGCGCCGGATGCCACCGACGTGGCGATGTCGCTGTTCTCGGGGATCTTTAATATCGGTATCGGCGCTGGCGCGCTGGTCGGCAGTCAGGTCAGTACCCAGCTTTCGATGGCCTCCATTGGCTATGTCGGAGCGATCCCGGCGCTGGTCGCGCTGGTGTGGGCTATCGTGATTTTCCGCCGCTGGCCGGTGTCACTGGAAGATCAGCAACCGCACCACTCCTGATTATTTGAGTAAAAAAGCCTGCCGGTCGCAAGAAAGGCAGGCTTATGCTGCTAACAGACTTGTCTGTCTCTTACATCCCTTAATGCTGGTATTTCCACTCCGCAAGCTTCGGCAAAAGCAGCCTCGGCACCCGCAGTCAGCGGTGTATTCCAGGGGAGAGTTCGCCACGGACTACCGTTCTGCTTCAGCAGATTGTTAAGCGCTTTTTTAAACAGGTAATGAGAAATCATGTGTCGTTTATCCGTAGACTTCCAGTACCAGCGAGCCAACAGAAACTGCTGCGCCACTTCATGCCAGCTGTGGTACTGCTCCTGTACGCGCACCGCCGCCAGCGTCGCAAAGCTGACCATTTCCCGTTCGCTAATATAGCCAACCTGCGCGCCGCAGTTGCATAGCATCACAAAGCGCACCATATCCCAGGCGCAGAAGTTCACCTGACGAACGTTGCGCCGATTTTTTCTCGCCACCCGCAGTTGCCACAGACGCTCTTTGGCATCGCTACCTAATTTTGCATCGTGCTTTAATTGCCGCGAAAAAGCGGCATACTCTTCAGCCGGGATTTTACTATCGCGTTTAATTTGCTCTTCATAATCGACGCGGTGCCCCGCCTGAAGCAGACTGAGAAGCTGTTCAAGCAGCGTTTCACGGTCATAAACGCCCCACATACCGGCGAGAGATTCCACTTCATTCTGGTATTGTTTGCGGGCCTCTTGTGGATCGCTATCCACGACCCGTTTAGCCCAATGGTAGTCGCTGACTATCGCATAAGGCGCGCCGACGGCCATCGCCCAACGTTCCGAGGCTGGCATCCCATGCAAAGACTCATCTTCGCACAGCGCTCTAAAACGTCGATGTCCACCAAAAACCACCCCGTAGCCTATCCAGAAAAGAACCACCAGCCCCAACAGCACGAGTATGGTAAGCGTATAAAGCGCATATTTGCCAATCCGTAACCAGGCACCTGGCTCCGAAAAAACCGGTTTAGACAGGGTTACCTCCATTGAAGAACCGGCCAAAGTCGCGGGCTCGGCTATTGAACCTGTGCTTTTTTTAACCGGTGCGGGGTAATTCTTTTGTTGCTCCTCAGCCCGCTGATATAAAGCGGTCAGTTGATTGTCGACATCATCCGGGAGCCGCCCGGTTTTCTCGTATTCACGTAAAAGAGACAAATCTACGGCACTAATACGCCATTTCTTGTCGTCGCCCCGCAACAGATCCAGCGGAACGCTCTTTATACTAAAAGAAAATGACGCCTCCGTTTGTGCATGATCGCCATCAACAACCGTCGAATGAATATGATTTAAAGCAGGAAAGCGTTTGGTGCAGGTTTTGGGGGATTCTTGCCAAAACTCTTGTAGAGGACCGACAAGCGCGGGAGTAAACACATCTTGCAACTGCGCCTTACGATCGCCCGCCGACTTTTGCTCTGAGTTTCGGTTGAGTACATTGGCGCCAGGCTTAATTTGTTGATTACACAGCACAAGGTGCGCCTGTGCCACCACGTGAGAAATTGCCGACCTGTCCTGCGCCAGTTGATCGCCGATCTGCGCTTTCTCGCTATTATCACTACTATCGCAGGCGGTAAAAAAAATGAGGGGGGCTAACAGAAGGATGTTCTTAATAGAGGAAAAACGGCTCATTTATCAAATCCATATCGCCTTAACGGCAAAATCCATATATTGAAATAAAACGCCTGCTTCTCAGATACAGCGCGCAGCCGCATCATGCCTGATGCGGCTTTTCCCTTCCCTGAGGTCGGGCGGCCAGTATATTACGCCCCTACGTGATAAGTGGAAATAATCTCCAGCACACCATTAATAATAAACTGCACGCCCATACAGACAAGCAGGAAGCCCATCAGGCGGGAAATGGCTTCAATGCCGCCCTTACCTACCAGACGCATAATCGCCCCGGAGCTGCGCAGGCAGCCCCACAGGATGATCCCGACTAAAGCAAACGTCACCGGTGGCGCTACCAGCACCACCCAATCCGGGAAGTTAGCGCCGTGCTTTACCGTCGACGCTGAACTGATAATCATGGCGATAGTGCCCGGACCTGCGGTGCTCGGCATCGCCAGCGGGACAAAAGCAATATTGGCCGTCGGTTCGTCTTCCAGCTCTTCTGATTTCAGCTTAGCTTCCATCGAATGATGCGCTTTCTGCTGCGGGAACAGCATGCGAAAGCCTATAAAGGCGACGATCAGACCCCCGGCAATACGCAGCCCGGGAATCGATATTCCGAAGGTGTTCATCACCACCTGACCGGCATACCATGCGACCATCAGGATGGCGAACACATAGACCGAGGCCATCAGCGACTGGCGATTACGCTCGGCATTATTCATATTCCCGGCCAGGCCCAGGAACAGCGCTACGGTGGTCAGCGGGTTCGCCAATGGTAGAATCACTACCAACCCCAGGCCTATCGCTTTAAAAAGATCCATCATAGTGAATTAAGGTCCTGTAAATTATTGGATTATCAAAAAATGTCGCATGCGGAGTATATCGTCTGTTGCCCGATTGTACCCGTTCCCCGGTAAACGCATTCATCATTCAGTTAAATCATAAGACAACAAGGCACAGTAGAGTGACCTGCATCACAACTATTCGTTTTAGCAAATCGTGTCATCGGGCAATTCATCAGGTTGACTTATATTTGCCTAGGCAATAATATCTGCCGCAACTAAGTCATTGCCTGGGCAACCATCGTGAAAAGTACAAGTGACCTGTTTAACGAAATGATCCCCCTTGGTCGCTTGATCCAGATGGTTAACCAGAAGAAAGATCGTCTGCTCAACGACTACCTCTCACCGATGGATATTACGTCCACCCAGTTTCGGGTGCTCTGTTCCATTCGTTGCGAAGTGTGTATTACCCCCGTTGAGCTGAAAACCGTGCTCTCGGTCGACCCAGGCGCAATGACGCGCATGCTCGATCGCCTGGTCTGTAAAGGCTGGATTGAACGGTTACCCAACCCCGCTGACAAGCGTGGCGTACTGGTGCAGCTAACATCAGACGGCGCAGCCCTTTGTGAGCAATGTCATCAGGTTGTGGGTCAGAAATTGCACCAGGAACTAACAAAAAATCTGTCGGCAGACGAAGTGGCCACTCTTGAGTGTTTGCTCAAAAAAGTTCTGCCGTAATAAGAAGAGGTAAGATGATGTCCAGACGCAATAACGACGCCATCACTATCCATAGTATTTTGTCGTGGATCGAGGATAACCTGGAATCGCCCCTGTCGCTGGAGAAGGTTTCAGAGCGTTCAGGTTACTCCAAGTGGCACCTGCAAAGAATGTTTAAGAAAGAAACCGGCCACTCGCTGGGCCAGTATATTCGCAGTCGTAAGCTGACCGAGATAGCGCAGAAGCTCAAGCAGAGCAACGAGCCTATCTTATACCTGGCAGAGCGTTATGGCTTTGAATCGCAGCAAACGCTGACGCGGACTTTCAAAAACTACTTCGATGTTCCGCCGCACCAGTACCGCATGACTAACGTGCCGGGCGAGTCGCGCTACCTGCTCCCACTGAATAACTGTTGTTAACCGCCTGCAAAAAGACGTATTGAGGAAATCATGAAACTATTCGCTTCCGCCGCCATCGTGCTATTGGCGCTGGTCTCCAGCCAGAGTTTCGCGGAGCAAACCACCACTCCGGTTCGTCACAACAATCGGGATGCGATGATTATTCCTTCCGAACATAATGATTCGCCGTTTGATTTCAATCACATGGCCTCGGGCAGTGATAAATCAGATGAACTTGGCGTACCGTATTACAACCAGCAAGGCCTGTAAAATCCCTTTTAGCCCCGGCAACGGGGCTTTTTTTATCCTCGCGCTATACCCGGCCGCACGATCCGCAGGCCGAACACGTTGATATACAGCCCGGCCATAATCAGCACCGCGCCCAGCAATTGCACACCGTTTAGCGTCTCGCCGAGCAGCAGCGCGGCGCTGGCCATCCCGACCACCGGCACCAGCAGCGACAGCGGCGCCACGCGCCAGGTCTCATAGCGTCCGAGTAGCGAACCCCAGATCCCGTAGCCAACAATGGTGGCAATAAACGCCAGGTACAGCAGCGACAGGATTGTCAGCAGGTCGATATGCAGCAGGCTTTCCACCATCACCTGCGGGCCATCGAGGAACCACGAGGCCAGCATAAACGGCAGCACCGGGATCAGCGCGCTCCACACCACCAGCGACATAATCGGCGGCCTGCTCGCATGCGACATGATTTTTTTGTTGAAAATATTGCCGCAGGCCCAGCTCAGCGCCGCCGCCAGCGTCAACATAAAGCCCACCAGCGGTACGTGCTGGCCGCCAAGGCTGGCTTCAACCAATACCAGTACCCCAAAAATCGCCAGCGCGATTCCCGCCACCTGTTTACCCTGTAAACGTTCGCCAAAGATAAATGCCCCGAGAATAATGGTGAAGAAGGCCTGAGCCTGCAGCACCAGCGATGCCAGCCCGGCAGGCATGCCCAGGCTAATGGCGCAAAACAGAAATGCAAACTGACCGAAGCTAATCGTCAGCCCGTAGCCCAGCAGCAGGCGCAGCGGGATCTTTGGCCGAGCGACAAACAGCAGCGCCGGAAAGGCGACCAGCAAAAAGCGTAGTCCGGCGAGCATCAGCGGCGGCATGTTATGCAGCCCCAGCTTGATCACCACGAAATTCAGCCCCCATACCACCACGACCAGCAATGCCAGCAGCCCGTCTTTACGCGTCATACCCTGCCTCGGTTGTTATTGGAATTTTTGTGAACAAAATCAAACTACAGAATAATTCGACCGCCGCCTAGATCATTATTTTCGGTAGGTCGTTGCCGTGCTTTTCATCACCGATGGGAACTATACAAGCCTCGGTTAGCGTGCTATTTGTGATCGGGACAACAAAAATAACATCACATCAGGCAAGGAAAAAATGATACCGACACTCAGGCGCTCAACCGCAGCGCTGCTGGCTTCGTCGTTGCTGTTAACTATTGGTCGTGGCGCAACGTTACCTTTTATGACTATCTACCTCACCCGCCAGTACCAACTGGAGGTAGATAAAATCGGCTATGCGCTGTCAACTGCGCTGATCGTCGGCGTACTGTTCAGCATGGGTTTTGGCATTTTCGCCGATAAGTTCGACAAAAAGCGTTACATGACCATCGCGGTACTGGCGTTTATTGGCGGTTTTGTTGCTATTCCGCTGGTCAATAGCGTTGCGCTGGTCGTGTTTTTCTTCGCGCTGATTAACTGCGCCTACTCGGTATTCTCTACCGTGCTGAAAGCCTGGTTCGCCGACGTGCTGTCGCCGGAAAAGAAGGCGCAGATTTTTTCGCTCAACTATACCTTTCTCAACATTGGCTGGACCGTCGGCCCCCCCATCGGCACCCTGTTAGTGATGCACAGCATTAATCTGCCGTTCTGGCTGGCGGCGGGCTGCGCCGCGCTGCCGCTGGTGTTTATTCAGCTATTTGTGCAACGTACAGCGGCCGCCATTGCTCAGGATAATGCCATCCAGTGGTCACCTTCGGTGCTGTTGCGCGATCGGGCGCTGCTGTGGTTTACCCTTTCCGGCCTGTTAGCTTCTTTCGTTGGCGGCTCTTTCGCTTCCTGTATTTCCCAGTACGTGCTGGTGGTTGCCGATAGCGATTTTGCTGAGAAAGTCGTCGCCGTGGTGCTGCCGGTCAACGCCGCCGTGGTAGTGGCGCTACAGTACGCGGTTGGGCGTCGCCTGACCGCCCGCAATATTCGTCCGCTAATGACGTTTGGTACGGTGTGCTTTGTGCTCGGGCTTGGCGGCTTTGTGATTTCTGGTAATAGCCTGCTGCTGTGGGGCGTTTCAGCTGCGGTATTTACGCTCGGAGAGGTTATCTACGCACCTGGTGAATATATGCTAATTGATAACATTGCTCCGCCGGGTATGAAAGCCAGCTACTTTTCCGCCCAATCGTTGGGCTGGTTAGGGGCGGCATTTAACCCGATGCTGACCGGCACTATATTGACCCATCTGCCGCACTGGTCGCTGTTTGTGATATTGATGCTGGCTATTATTGCTGCATGGTTAATGATTTTCCGCGGTATGAACGTGCGCCCGTGGAACGGTAGCGCGACCGTCAGCGCCTGAACCCAGGCAACGCGCGGCTGTCAGGTTGCTGTCGTGTCTCTGTCGGGTTCCGATCGTGGTGCCCGATGGTTCGCTCGATAACACTCCATCTCAGGTTTTCACCCGGAGATAGAAAGATGAACAGTAGCAATCAGGTTAAACAATTACGTTTGCAGCGTGCCTGGTCACAGGAGCAGCTCGCCGAACTGGCCGGACTTAGCGTGCGGACCATTCAGCGTATTGAGAACGGCGATCGTCCAGGACTGGAAACGCTGAGCGCTCTCGCGGCGGTATTTGAAGTGAACGTCGCCGAGATTAGCGGCGATTCGCCGGAGGGCCATGAAGAGTCGCTGGACTTACGCATTGAGGAAGCCAAAGAACGCGTTGAACAGGAGAGCGGCTTTTACCGTTCGTTGACGGTGGCGGTAGTGGTGTGCGCCCTGTTGGCGGTGCTGAACTGGCTAACCGGTCCGGAGAGCTACTGGTCTGCGTGGGTGGCGATTATCTGGGGGGCGCTACTGGCGGTAAAAGGACTGCGTCTGTTTGTCCTGGGCGAATGGCTCAAAAACTGGCGTCAGGCGCGGTTGCAGCGGCTGTTGCGCAAGTAGCCCTTTGGACGACGCTGCGCGCTTCTCCCGGGGGCGGCGCTCGACGCGCCTTGCCCGGGCTACGAGTCCGTGCGGGATGGGGTTTGGTAGCCCGGACAGATGCGCAGCATCGCCTCCGGGAAATGCACCAATCCTCTGCGCGTTTTCCCCGGGGGCGGCGCTTGACGCGCCTTGCCCGGGCTACGAGTCCGTGCGGTTTGATATCCGGGAATGGCTAGATGGTGACCATTCCGCGAACCCCCTCGGCTTCCATATCGCCACCGTTGCCCTGTTGAATGATCGCTCCTCGCGACATCACCAGGTAGCGGTCCGCCAGCCCGGCGGCAAAATCATAGAACTGCTCAACCAGCAGGATCGCCATATCACCGCGATTCGCCAGTTGGCGGATCACCTCGCCAATCTCCTTAATCACCGACGGCTGAATTCCCTCCGTTGGTTCATCAAGGATCAACAGCTGCGGGCGGCTGGCCAGCGCGCGGCCAATCGCCAACTGCTGCTGTTGACCGCCGGATAGGTCACCACCGCGTCGCTGCTTCATGGTTTTCAGTACCGGAAACAGCTGATAGATCTCTTCCGGTACCGTCCGCGCGTCGCAAGCGGGAAAGCGCGATAGCCCCATCAGCAGGTTCTCTTCCACCGTCAGGCGCGGAAAAATCTCGCGCCCTTGCGGAACGTAAGCGATCCCGGACTGCACCCGCTGGTGTGGCTTGCGGTGAGTGATATTCTTCTCCTGCCACAATACTTCGCCGCTGCGCGCCGGAACAAGCCCCATCAAACATTTCAGCAACGTGGTTTTCCCCACCCCGTTACGCCCGAGCAGGCAAGTTATCTCCCCCTGACGGGCAGCAAAATCTACCCCGCGCAGAATATGGCTGCCGCCATAATATTGATGTAACTGATTAACCTGTAGCATCCGCGCTCCTTAGCGTCCGAGATAAACTTCTATCACCTGTTCGTTGGCCTGCACTTCGCGCAGCGACCCTTCCGCCAGCACCTGCCCCTGATGGAGCACCGTCACCCGGTCGGCGATGGTCTCGACAAACCCCATATCGTGTTCGACAACCATCAGCGAATGCTGCCCGGCCAGGGTGCGGAACAGCTCGGCGGTATACTCCGTTTCGGCGTCGGTCATCCCGGCGGCGGGTTCATCCAGCAGCAGCAGGTGCGGCTCCTGGACCAGCAGCATACCGATCTCAAGAAATTGTTTTTGCCCGTGCGACAACAGTCCGGCCGGTCGAGAACGTTCGCCCTCCAGCCGCAGCAGACGCAAGGTTTCGCTAATTCGGTCAGCCTGTTCGCTGTTCAGGCGCGCCCGCAGGCTGGCCCACACCGATTTATCGCCCTTCATCGCCAGCTCGAGGTTTTCCGCGACCGTCAGCGCCTCAAACACCGTCGGTTTCTGGAACTTACGGCCAATGCCCTGACGAGCGATGGCGATAGGATCGAGGGTCATTAAATCTACCGATTGATCGTAAAGCGCCCTGCCGCTCTGCGGGCGGGTTTTGCCGGTGATCACGTCCATTAACGTGGTTTTCCCGGCACCGTTAGGCCCAATCACGCAGCGCAGTTCACCGACGCCAATCTGCAGTGACAGGTTGGTCAGCGCCTGAAAGCCGTCAAAGTTGACGTTAATCTGCTCCAGTTGCAGCACCGGATCGGTCTGCTCACGAAATCGGTCAGTCGGCTGCTGACGAGTAAAAAGCGCTTCATCCGATTGCATCAGCGGTCTCCTTTACGCAGCAGGCCAATCACTCCGCGCGGTAAAAACAGGGTCACGATAATAAAAATCAGCCCAAGAAAGAGCTGCCAGTATTCCGGCATTGCCACGGTAAAATAGCTTTTCGCGCCGTTGACCAGGCCTGCGCCAAGCACCGGGCCGATTAAGGTCCCGCGGCCCCCCAGCGCCACCCAAATCGCCGCTTCAATAGAGTTGGTTGGCGACATTTCGCTGGGGTTGATGATCCCGACCTGCGGCACGTATAGCGCGCCCGCCAGGCCGCACAGCACCGCCGACAGCGTCCACACCAAAAGCTTAAATCCGCGTGGGTCGTAGCCGCAGAACATCAGGCGGTTTTCGGCATCGCGCACCGCCGTCAGTACCCGACCAAATTTGCTTTGTGCCAATACATAGCCAATCCACAGAGTGAGCAACAGCAGCAGCACCGTCGTCATAAACAGCGCCGCCCGGGTGCTGATAGCGGTGACGGGGAAACCGAGCAGCGTGGTAAAGCCGGTAAAACCGTTATTACCGCCAAAACCGGTTTCGTTACGAAAAAACAGCAGCATTCCGGCGTAGGTCAGCGCCTGGGTCATAATCGAAAAATAGACCCCTTTGATTTTTGAGCGGAAGGCAAACCAGCCGAAAACCAGCGCCAGTAGTCCGGGTACCAGCACTACCAGCAGCATCGCCCAGGCAAAATGCTGGGTGCCCCACCAGAACCACGGTAGCTCGCTCCATGACAGAAACGACATAAAAGCCGGTAGCCCATCGCCTGCCGCCTGACGCATCAGATACATGCCCATGGCATAGCCGCCGAGGGCAAAAAAGATCCCATGGCCGAGCGATAGCATTCCGGCGTAGCCCCAGACCAAATCCAGCGCCACGGCAACAATGGCGTAGCAGAGGATCTTCCCGGTGAGCGTCAGAAGCCAGGTGGAAACCGCCAGCGGATGTGTGGCGGGCAGCAGCGCCAGAAACGGCATACTCAGCAGGCCCAGCAATAACAGAACACCGAGCCATCGCAGCGGACGCGGCGCTTTGCGCGCCAGCGTTAAGGTAATGGGTTGGCTCATCAGTCAATAACCCTCCCTTTGAGAGCGAACAGTCCCTGCGGACGTTTCTGAATAAACAGGATAATCATCACCAGAATCAGGATTTTGCCCAGTACCGCGCCCATCTGCGGTTCAAGGATTTTGTTAAAGATCCCCAGGCCAAACGCCGCCGCCACGCTACCGGCCAGCTGTCCGACGCCGCCGAGCACCACCACGAGGAACGAATCGATAATATAGCCCTGACCGAGTTCCGGCCCGACGTTGCCGAGCTGCGACAGCGCCACGCCGCCCAGTCCGGCGATGCCGGAGCCAAGACCAAACGCCAGCATATCCACGCGTCCGGTAGGCACCCCACAGCAGGCCGCCATCGCGCGGTTTTGCGTCACCGCCCGCACATTCATCCCCAGCCGGGTTTTATTCAGCGTCAGCCAGGTGAAGAGCAGCACCAGCAGCACAAAAGCCAGTACCGCCAGCCGGTTCCACGGCAGGATAAGATTCGGTAGCACCTGCACGCCGCCGGAGAGCCACGCCGGGTTGGCCACTTCGACGTTCTGCGCGCCAAATAGCATCCGCACCAGTTGGATCAGCATCAGGCTGATACCCCAGGTCGCCAGCAGCGTCTCCAGAGGACGCCCGTAGAGATGGCGAATAACGGTACGCTCCAGCGCCATACCAATAACGCTGGTTACCAGGAACGCCACCGGCAACGCAATCAACGGATAAAAAGCCAGCCACTGCGGAGCCAACTGCGCCAGCGCCTGTTGAACCAGCCAGCAGCTATAAGCGCCAATCATCAGCATCTCCCCGTGGGCCATATTGATGACCCCCAGCAGACCATAGGTGATCGCCAGGCCGAGTGCGGCAAGCAGTAAAACAGAACCCAGCGACAGCCCCATAAACGCCTGACCGAGAATATCCCCCAGCAGCAGGCGATGCTGGATTTTGCTCAGACTCTCCTGCGCCGCAGCGCGAATCGCCGGGTTGGCTTCATGTTGGACATCAGTAAATGGCGTCAGCAGCGCCTGGGTTTCCGGATCGCCAGAATGACCGAGCAGTTCGATAGCCGCCAGCCGCTGCGCGGACTGGGGGCTGGCAAGCTGCAGGCGAGCAAGCGCAATTTCCAGCTGTGATTTCACCGTGCTATCGGTTTCCACCGTCAGGCGCTGTTCTAAAATACCCACCATCTCTGGCGTCGCTTCGCGCTGAAGCGTTTTCGCCGCGGCGGCCCTTTCAGTGACGTTGTCACTTACCAGCAAATGAGTAGCCAGCGCACCTGCCACCAGATTACGCAGACGGTTGGTCAGGCGTATCGGTTTTGTAGCACCGTCAGGCGCTGAAGCCGCGCCTAGCGCAAGCAGGTTTTCACCCTGCTTGCTGAAAGCATGACCGTGACTATCAGATTGTAATGTTTCACTTTTCAGCGCCCGCAGCAGCGGCAAACGTGGCGCTTGCGGCGCGGCGGCCCACTGTTCAAGCAGTTGAGCCTGCTGGCCGCGGTTGGCGGCGACGAAATCATCGGCGTCCGCTGCCTGCGCCCGCCACGGTATCAGTACCATCAGCAGCGCAAAATAACTCATGAGGCGCAATGCGTTCATGGTTGTTCTCCTTACCTCGGGAGCCGGGCGGTGCCCGAACATCAGAATTAATGACCCCGGCTCAGCGTCGGGGTTTAATACTTAGTTGCTGGCGCTTTTTACCGGGTGATCCGGTTTCTTGTCGTTACCGGCAATCCACGGGCTCCACGGCTGAGCGCGAACCGGCTCTTCGGTCTGCCAGACCACGTTAAACTGACCGTTGCTTTCGATTTCGCCAATCATCACCGGCTTGTGCAGATGGTGATTGGTCGCATCCATCGTCAAAGTAAAACCTGACGGTGCTTTGAAGGTCTGACCGGCCATCGCCTCGCGAACCTTGTCCACGTCGGTGGTGCCCGCTTTGGTCACCGCCTGCGCCCACATATGCAGACCAACCCAGGTTGCTTCCATCGGGTCGTTGGTTACCACGGTATCAGCGTTGGGCAGTTTATGGGCTTTGGCATACGCGCGATAATCGGCAACGAACTGTTGGTTGGTTGGGTTATCTACGGATTCGAAGTAGTTCCACGCCGCGAGGTTGCCCACCAGCGGTTTAGTGTCAATACCGCGCAGCTCTTCCTCGCCGACGGAGAACGCCACCACCGGCACATCGGTTGCTTTCAGCCCCTGGTTAGCCAGCTCTTTATAGAACGGGACGTTGGAGTCGCCGTTGATAGTGGAAACCACCGCCGTTTTTCCGCCAGCGGAGAACTTCTTAATGTTGGCGACAATAGTCTGGTAATCGCTATAGCCGAACGGGGTGTAGACCTCTTCGATATCTTTATCCTGAATACCTTTGGCGTGCAGGAAGGCGCGGAGAATTTTGTTGGTGGTGCGCGGGTAGACGTAGTCGGTGCCCAGCAGGAAGAAGCGTTTCGCCCCGCCGCCGTCTTCACTCAGCAGATATTCCACCGCCGGGATCGCTTGTTGGTTTGGCGCAGCGCCAGTGTAGAAGACGTTTGGCGACATCTCTTCGCCTTCATACTGCACCGGGTAGAACAGCAGGCCGTTCAGCTCTTCGAACACCGGCAGAACCGATTTACGCGATACCGAGGTCCAGCAGCCGAATACCGCCGCCACCTTATCCTGGGTCAGCAGCTGACGCGCTTTTTCAGCAAACAGCGGCCAGTTTGACGCCGGATCCACGACCACCGGCTCCAGCTTTTTCCCCAGCACACCGCCTTTGGCGTTGATGTCGTCGATAGCCATCAGAGCGACATCTTTTAGAGGAGTTTCGGAAATCGCCATCGTCCCGGAGAGCGAATGCATAATCCCGACTTTAATGGTGTCTGCGGCATAAACCTGAAAGGAGAAGCCCATGCTGATAACAGAGGCGGAGAGAGCAAAAGCTTTTAATAATGTTCGACGCTGCATGTGTATCACTCCTGAATAGCGCAAAAACAAAAAATGAATTAACGACTAACCGGGAGTAATTAGGCAAAAACGGTGCCAGGTTGTTCAGTGGCCTTAAAGCGCGGCGGGAGACGTAAGGAGTGAAAAATAGCGCGCAGCATTGCCTCAAAATAGTGCAACGCTGCGCGATGAAGTGATTACCAGACCTGGGCGGCGATACCGGTGACCAGACGGACTTTGTCCCACTGCTGAGCCTCAGTCAGGGAATTCCCCTCTTCAGTGGAGGCGAAGCCGCACTGCGGGCTAAGGCAAATCTGCTCCAGTGGGACGTACTGCGCCGCTTCCTGCAGGCGCGCTTTCACGCCCTCCGGGTTTTCAAGTTCACCGTTTTTGGTGGTGATTAGCCCCAGCACGACCTGCTGATGACCGGGACGAATAAAGCGCAGCGGCGCGAAGTCGCCGGAACGGTCATTGTCGTATTCAAGGAAAAAGGCATCAATATTCACACCGCCGAACAGCACTTCGGCTACCGGCTCATAGCCGCCCTCAGAAATCCAGGTCGAGCGGAAGTTTCCGCGACAGACATGCAGGCCAACGGTCAGATCCTCCGGTTTACCCTCCAGGGCTTTATTCAGGACACGAGCGTAGGTGCGCGCCAGTTCGTCCGGGTCTTCGCCGCGATCGCGAACCTGTTGACGCTGTTCATCGGAGCACAGATAGGCCCAGACGGTATCATCAAGCTGCAAATAGCGGCAGCCCGCATCGTAGAAGGCGCGGATCGCATCGCGCCAGGTGGTCGCCAGGTCATCAAAATAGTCGGCAAGGTCCGGGTAGACGGTGGCGTCGATATCTTTCCGCCCGCCGCGGAAATGCAGCACGCTCGGGCTGGGAATGGTCATTTTCGGCTGCGCGCTGCCGCTGATGCTTTTCAGGTAACGGAAATCTTCCAGCATCGGATGATCGCCAAAAGCCAGTTTTCCTGTGACGCGAATACCGTGCGCTTTAGTCTGTACCCCATTGAACTGAATACCTTTTTCAGAATCATAGCGTTCAACCCCCTGTAAACCGTCGAAGAAATCAAAGTGCCACCACGCGCGACGGAACTCACCGTCGGTCACCACATGCAGTCCGCACTCGCACTGCTGCCGTACCAGATGACGGATGGCCTCATTTTCAACCTGACGCAGTTGCTGTGCGTCGATAACGCCAGCGGTCAGCTGCTGACGGGCCTGTTTAATGGCGTCCGGGCGTAAAAAGCTGCCGACGATATCTGCGCGGAACGGGGCCTGATGACGTTGCATGGTGTCTCCTTAGCAGTGGGCAAGGTTAGTTGCCCACCGTGATAGTTTATTATTTGAATATTTAGACTTCTGGATGGCTATATGTCCAGATACTGTCATGCAGACCGTTCAGCCGCAAACGAGAATAATTCATGTCACATGAAATAAATTCATTTTGCGAACGGCAATCCTTCATCTTCCCAGCCGGTCAGGCCGCCGAGCATCATTTTGACCGGACGCCCCAGCAGAGCCAGCTTCATCGCCGCGGCATCTGCCCCGTTGCAGTGCGGACCGGCACAGTAGACAACAAACAGCGTCTCCTCAGGCCATTGTGCCATTCTCTCTTCATCTATCTGCCGGTGCGGTAAATGCAGCGCGCCGGGAAGGTGACGACGGGCAAATGTTTCCTCGCTGCCGACAACGTGCAAAAGAACAAAGTCGGGACTGCCGTCGCGTATCGCGCTGTACACATCGGCACAGTCGGTTTCAAGACTGAGTTTATGACGAAACCAGGCAGCGGCATCTGTAGAACTGGCAGGGGCAATCGCGGTTACAACACTCATGGCATCTTCTCCTTGTCTGTGATACCACTACTTTAATTAACCGCCTGCACGACATCTGCTGATAACCATGACTGAAAACGCTGAAATCATGACAATCCCATCCGTGACATTGTCACAACATTGGGTTGTCGCCCTGGCCTACGACGGGCTATGTACTTTTGAATTTGGTGTCACAGTAGAGATCTTCGGCCTGTCTCGCCCGGAGATGGGCGAACGCTGGTATCGCTTTGCCGTAGCCGCCGTCGATGAAGGTGAACTGCGGGCAACCGGCGGAATCCGTCTGATAACCGATGGCGGCATGGAGTTGTTAAATGAAGCAGATACCATCGTGGTGCCCGGCTGGCGCGGTATCGACGCCCCCGTTCCGCCTGCGCTATGCGAAGCACTGGTCACGGCACATAAACGAGGCTGTCGGATCATTTCTATTTGCTCCGGAGTCTTTGTTCTGGCCGCCGCCGGGTTGCTTAACGGACGCCAGGCCACAACCCACTGGCGCTATACCGAGCAGCTCCGCGCACGATTTCCGCAGGTTGAGGTGATCGACGATGTGCTGTACGTCGGCGCAGAGGGTGTGATGACGTCCGCAGGAAGCGCTGCGGGCATCGATCTGTGTTTACATCTGGTACGGGAAGATTTTGGTGTCGAGGCGGCGAATACCGTCGCGCGGCGTTTAGTGGTTTCCCCTCATCGCGACGGCGCTCAGGCCCAGCAGATTGTGCGCCCGGTAGCCAAAGCGCGAGAGAGCCAGCGGCTGGGGCAACTATTCGATTTTCTGCATCAGAATCTCGCCGCTAGCCATACCGTTGCCTCGCTGGCGGAAAAAGCCGGTATGGGGCCGCGCACGTTTTTGCGCCGTTTTGAAGATGCCACCGGCAAAACCCCTGCCCGCTGGCTGCTTGATGAGCGCCTGCTGCGCGCTACGCAGCACTTAATCCATAGCCGACTGAGCGTTGAGCAGATTGCCGAGCTTTGCGGCTTTTCTAATGCCAGTACCCTGCGCCACCACTTCCGCCAGCAGTTTGGTCTTAGTCCGCTGCAGTATCGCAAACAAACGCTGGCAGGTGGAAAGATGGAGTAATCCACAGCAGAAATAGTCCCCCCCTGTAGCTTGTTAAGAATTTGTTTAGACTGAACGAGTTATAATCAACTCAACAACCGTAAATTTGTTCAATGAGGACAACGTAACGCATAGCAAAACTAATGGAGGTTAATCATGCTGGGAAACATGCATGTATTTATGGCAGTTCTGGGAACCATTCTGTTCTTTGGATTTCTTGCCGCGTATCTAAGCCACAAATGGGACGATTGATGAACGACGATAATCCCCATCCGCAAACGCCCCCTGCTGCTGCTGCACCAGGGGGCGTTTTTGTTTTGACCTACTGATTAAACCTCACAAGACTCCTGAAACCTTCATTTGTAAATGATGTTTCAGCAGGCCCGATCAGGTCCAGTCAAGGTTTCCATCTCTCTTCACCCAGACAATACCAGTCGGACAAGCCCTGAGACATATATCATTCATTTTTAATATCTTCCCTCAACTACAGCTCAGGGAAACATTAGTTATTAAATAAATCATGCCAATTAGAACCTTTGCCACTCCTCGGCTCATAATATTTACCCACATCTATTGATATCCATTGCCCGTTATCTTCTATACTCATTTCTCTTACCAGAATACCTTGTTTACCAGTCACATGGTCCTTTTCCAATAAACCTACCAACTTTACATGATGGAATAAGCGAGAGTTCCCCCCCCCATACAAACTGACATTAGCCTCCAGATTATCAGATAGATTTTTATTTTTCACCGCCAATGATGGGGCTTTAGTATAATCCTCACCATAATCTAATCCAATAACATAAAGACCACCATCATCCAGATAAACAATGTAACCCTCAAATATTATTTCTTGCTCATCAAATGGAGAGCAAATTAACTCATCTATATTTTTCATTTCAATGTCACCCCATTAAAATTCATCGCTTTTTCAAGAATGTCTGCACGTATGCCAGTCGCGCCATTAAAAGGATCCCTGATCATATAATATCCTATGTTATCAATTTTCTTATAGGAGTCAACGATGATAAAATGCCCACCACTCCCAGTTTCCACATTGATAATTGATGGTTTTCCTTGCATGCTTAATTCCCTTAAAGTACTGGGGAGCAAAGTCTTTGTAGGATAATTAACGATTCCATTCTTAGATAACACATTACTTATCTCATAAATATTAACACCTGTATCCCTGATATCATCAAACTGCTTCACCACTGAGTCTAAGTTAACTATCCCACCCTGATTGTCGCTTATAATCATAGCACATGTTGTAGGCCCGCAAAGATTGCCTCCTCCTGAAGCATGAGATGTCTGGTTGATATAGCTACCCTCAGGAGTATAGTTAACTTTTATTTTTGAACCAATACTTTCACCGGCCCCATCTATAATATGAGTCCCATTTTTATAGGCATTAATTAAATAATCTTCTGTTTTTTTCGGTAACACAGAACCTACGGCAACCTCTTTTTTAATAAGGTCAGCAACAGGTTGAATATTAAACGCACTGTTTTTTAAAGTGTTATCAGCACTTTTGATTGTCTCCCAGGCAAGTTTTTTCGTCGTCTCCGACGATTTACCCACGAACAATGTACTACCTGCTGCAATAGGTCCGACGCCAATAATTGCCTCAGGGGCAATGATGTCAGCAGCATAAATACCAGCCTGATTTAAACATAAAGCGGGGTTTGACTTACACCCTGCCACAATCAGACGAGCAGCTAAAACTATTTCTGGAGCTGCACCTAAGATTGTTAATCCTCCAGCAGTTACAGCGAGACCTCCACCAGCAGTAATAGCAACCATAGCGGCAGCCTCTCTCCGAGCCTGAACGCGCTTCGCTGCAGCCGTATCGCCTTTACTTGCCGCCAGAATATCCCGCTGATTATCCAGCGCATACTGCTGCAGCATATGTTCTGTCATGTTGTAGCGGTACACGTTCTGAGCACTATCCGCACCGCTATATGTACCTTCTGGTGTGTGCGTAATCAGCGCACCAGTCAACGCGCCAATCACGCGAGCCGTCTGCTCTTTTGCCTCGTTACCATTTAAGGCTTCCTGCAACCGCAGTAACTGACGTTCCCGTTCATTCTGATTAGCTGGCTCAAACAAAGAACTTTGCATGATAACCCCGGCCAGCTCCGCAGCCAGTGCTCCGGCAGCGGCCCCTTTTCCATCACCACGACCAATTTCTGCGCTGATACCCGCGACCACCGCATGGCTCAGGGCTCTTCCTGGCAGGTCAAGAATTTCTCCGTTGTCGCCAATCAATCCCGCCCCTTCGGCATTAATCTGGTTGCCAATATTCGCCAGCAGGGCATTAGTCAGGTTGTCCTTAAAACTGCCGCCATTGATGGCGGTGTTCAGACTGGAGCTGATAACCGACTGCCCGGCCACGCGCTGGACAATTTTTCCCCATCCTTCGTTTTTAACCAAAGCCGGCAATCTTGCTTTATCGGGCGGAACATCAATATTCATGACTTTATCAAAGCCCGCCAGAGCGCCGCCAATAACCATAGAGGTTGCCAGTGATTTGACCGAACTACTGCTACCAAGTGCCGACAGTGTTTTTGACAGATTTCCCTGATTTTCCACCAGAGCCACTGCGGCCTGAGCGGCAAGAGAGGACATCCCGGCAGTAACCGCCCCGGTCGTCACTACGCCGCCGCCGACGGTGGAAGTCACTGAGGTTGCGACAGTCGCTGCCAGCGAACTGCCTGCCGTAACCGCTGCTGCTGCAATAGCGATTACCGCTGCCACCGCTGGATTCAGGCTCTGGTTTTTATAATTCCAGCTGTCGTAAGCATCCTTAACCGTATTCCACTGAACATCGCTGCGTGTGTTCAGCCCCTTCAGCCATTCTGTGCCAGGTAATGCGCTCAGAGCCGCAACTGCGCCCTGCAATGCCTGCCCATTTTTCGCTTTAACATCGGCGCTAACACCGCTGGCAGCATTGACTGTCAGTTTTCCACCTGCGTGAACAGACGGAAGCACCCATTTGCCTTCGCTGTAGCCCTTATTTGCCTGCTTGATATAGAAGCCTTTCGAGGTACTGACAGTCTGCTCGAAAGTCGTGTTTTTCACTGCCAGGAAATTGACTTTTCCGTTGGTACTGGTCAGCGTGGCGTTCTTTTTCGCCTCGATCTTACTGGCTTCATAGGTACTATCATCGCGACTCAGCAGGCTGAGATTGCCTCCCGCAATAAACTCCGTCACCCGGTTGGTGGTGGTATGTTTCGTTTGTTTGACGGTGGTTTTTTTACCCCACCACTTTCTCTTCGTGGTTTGACGTTGGTAATGACTGGACTCTTCCATCGCCTGGGCATAGAGCCAGCCGCCTTTTGCTGCAACATCCATCGCCCCCTTTGCCAGCAAACGGGATGCCTGGAAAAGGATGCTGCCACCAGAGATGACCGTCAGTGCACCACCAGCATTCAGCGTGACCCCCGTCTGGCTGACGGTTTCAGTCCAGGCATTCCCAGACTCGCGATATACCGTTCCCCGCGCGGACTGAAATTGCATATTCCCGCCGGATGTCAGCGTGATGTTACCGCCTGATGTCAGCGTACTGCCGTTAGCCTGGATACCGCCATTTGCCGCCAGAGTCAGGCTCTTTGCACCGTGTAAACGGGTCAGTACGTTGAGCTCATCCCTGTTATTGTCATTACCGCTGTCCGTCACCCCATATCCGTATGCGCCCAGCCAGATAAGTTTCCCGGCCTGCAGCGTCGCAGTTTTCCCGGCGACAATATGAGCGCCCTGTAGGCCAATATCTGCTGCTGAGCTGATGAGCAGATTGCCACCAGCTTTCAGATTACTGCGTAACTCAGGTATCCTGCTATCCGGGAAAAACGCCTTATAGCGGCTACTTAGACTACGCATATTGAGGTCGGTGTTTGCGGCCGAGGTGAGACTGATATTCCCTCCGGCTTCAAACCCTGCGCCATATAGAGACAGGCGCTTGCCGCTCAATGTGATATCACCAGAAACGCGCAGCGGCTCTCCGGGTAGCATCCGATTGAACAGTTCCTGTTTACGAGCTTGGGTCAGGACAACACCAGGGCGCTCATGACCGAGCATGGCTTCATTTTTCTCGAGTGTGATATCACCATTCGCAACCAGAGATATATTCTGGCTCAGAACAGGAAAACGCGTGTTCTTAAGCAGAATATTTTTAGCCGCTGTCATCGATAAATCACGTGACGCCTCCAGGCTCCCTAGCCAGCGTAGCCCATTAGAATGGAAATAGTTTGGCCACTCGCTGGTATGAGACGTGACATCTCCGCCGCGACTGACCAGCGTAATGTTCTCTCCCTTCAGCTCACTCTGCCAGGACTCAACATTACCGCCGGCCAGGATGGAAAGATTTTTTCCGGCAGTCATCAATGCCAACGCCATTTTTGTACTGCTGTCTGACTGTAAAGTAATATCTCCGGTCGCTTTCATCACATCGGTAGTAATAATACTTCCAGCTCTCAGCAGGATATTTTTTGCCGTAATAGTATCCGGCCGGGCCATGACTTCCGAATACTGAACGTTCGTGGCGTAAGGTTCTTTACTTTCGATTCGTTCAGAAAAATCAGCGACCAGATTACCACCAGCAGAAAGAGTTGCTGGAGAGATCGTCGGGTTTCTCCAGCTCTTAACCTCACCCGTTTTCTGGAATGTATAAGTTTTATTTTGTTTCCCTGCAATCGTCAGCTGACTCTCCGGAATCGCAGGGGAGACATTATTCGAAGGACGATACGCCGTATTGTAGGAGGACCAGGTATCCATAGTACCCGTGATACCGCTGATATGATTCAGGGTTTTCCCGGTCAGAATAAGATCCCTATTTGCTTTTATAATACTTTCGTTATTATTTAGCAGAGTGGCATTGATATAACCATTTCTGCCAGCCTGAAGTGAAGCTGCTGGCGATGTTGCAGTACGACGATATTCTTTTCTGGCGGTATTGACCAGGTCTGAACTATTAAAATTAGCTGTACCAAACCATTTGCCACCTAACGTTGCATTCCAGTAAATCACATCAGCCAATGTGATATTTCCTGAAGCGTGTCTGATGGCACTGATTGTACGATGTTGTGGAATATTAACGAATGCTGTTGAATTAGGGTTGATATCTTTCCATTCGTAAGTCAGAACATCACGGGTATTGTTCAGCGTTTCTGTACGTATTACCAGGTCGCCGGTATTGGTCTGAATACGCGAAGAACGATTCTCCACAAGAGTGGCTTTATTACCCTTAGCATCTTTCTGTATCCACAAATTTTTGTGGCTATGCAATGCCGCGCCACTACCGGTATTGCTCACCGTAGACGCAAATATCCGCATATCCCCATGGGCAGTGGTACTGCCCCGGTTATCCACGGTTGTGGCCGCCAGCGTCATATCACGTTCAGCGCGCACGCTGATACCGGCGGGCGTGACGATATCCCGCCCGCTGACATTCAGGTCAGTCTGCGCTTTAACGTTGCTGAGGGTGATTTTTCCGGCTGTCGTCAGGGAAATATCCCGCTGGGTAGAGGTAACACTTTTCAGGTTAACGCCAACCCCGGCTTCGGTGGCTACCAAACGGATTTTCCCGGCGTACATTCCGCCCAGTGCCTTAGTATCGACGGCAAGTTGAGGTTTTGCCCCATCGCCAGTAATGGTTTTTATCGTGCCATCTTTAAAGCTGACCCGGTTTGCCCCTTGGGTCAGGGTGAGCGTTTTAGCGTTAATTTTACCGTTCAATTCGGTTGCCCGACTGATGACATCAACATATTCAGTCCGGGATCCATCCAGACCATTGCCTCCAATAATCACCGTGCCTTTTTTAACGTCGAGTGCCTCAAGCGCTCCTTTTTTGTCAAACTGCGGCTTGCCGGTTGTCAGGGTCACTGAAGGAGTGTTGATGAAACCGCATCCGTCGCAGGTAATACCGTTTGGATTAGCAATCATCACGCCGGCTTTATTGCCAAAAACTTCCAGCTTTCCTTTCAGTTCAGAACGATTGCCGCTGGTCACCTCATTAATAATAAGCTCGGCCGGTTTTCCCTTAAGTCTGGAGTTGCCGTTTTCAATGGTTATCCCTAGCTGTGTTTTCCCTCCCTGAGTAGCATTATTTAATACCGCCCCTGGTGTACCAACATTAAAATCCTTAAAAGTATTGTGCGATATTCCTGCTGCGTTGGGCGTGGCGATGTTCACCACCGGGACGTTCCCGGGTTTAATCACCACTTGAGTATTACCATTAGCAGCGTTGATGCCAGCCGCAATAGCGGGATGTAGAGGCTGAACGGCGGTAAGGTATATCAGTAGCCAGCTGGCCCCTCGGGCCAGCGGATGAGCGAGTTTATCCATATCTGAACATCCTGTATTACGGGGCCGTCATGGCCCCTACTGTGTGCTGGCAGTTAAAGTGAAACCGTGGCCTGCCAGTAAACCACGTGTTTATCCGGAGTCATGGAGTTCGGCCAGTACAATGGAATACCTACAGTCAATGACTGAGATAACGATTTCCCCGTTAGCTCCAGCCCAATCGATGCACCGGTCAGCGTGCCACCTTCTGTTATTCCTCTCTGACTCACTACATGACCGATATCCAAAGCCCCCGTCGCTGACAGCCTCCCTCCAGTAATCGGGAGGATCATCAACTCCTCGGTCAGCTCATTTCGCCAATAAACTCCCCGATTGCCGGACAGATACTGCTCTTTAAAACCTCTTACTGAATACAGCCCCCCGACGGACAGTTGTTCACTGGCATAGAGTCTGTCCGGCGTGGTCTGCCCATACGCTGAGGTTAGCCAGTAAAGCGAGGGGGTAATTGGGTAAAACCAGCTTGTACTGGCGCTAAACCGCCGAAACTCACTTCGTGGAAGGTCGGGGTGAGCCGGGTCATCCCGTGTTGCACCAGCGAGAGAGACTCCATGAGAAAGGGATGGGCCGAAGGTCAGATAGCCTCCGCCGATACTCCGGCTGTAGCTCAAGCCGGCGGTCACACTGCTGAGGGTTGGGCTACTGACGTCAAGGCGTATGCCCCCCAGCCGGTTTTCGGTTTGCCTGCGTGACAGGGCCATATCCAGCGCCAGACGTTGTTTACCATCACGCAGTAATGTCCGGCTGGCAGCCAATCGTTGTGACTGCACACTACCGCCATAGCGCCAACGCTGCGGAGACTCACCGACAGAAAGCGTCTGATAAAAATCAGACCACGCATATTGCGCGCTGAACAACCAGTATCCATAAGGAATCGAAACGCCAGCCAGGACGCTGCGACTGCGCCTGTCGTGGTGAAATTCACTATCCCTTCCTGCTGACAATGTCCACTGATCTGCCAGGCTGAGCAAATTATCTACTGTCAGGCGGCTGTTTATCTGCCTACTGCCGGTGCTTTTCTGTCCGCTGTTATCTACACCAACATCCAGACTGACGGGAAAACGCTGACTGACTGGCACCAGCTCTAACCGGGAAAATCCCTCCCGGCTCCCCGGCAGAATATCAACGGTCAGCGATCGCGAAGTCAGTCGGTTCAACTGCTCCAGCCCCTGTTCAATATCGCGAAGATTGAGTATTTTCCCTTTGATCTTCGGAAGAGCCATTTTCAACGCGTTTTCCTGATAGCCATCCAGGGTGACGGATTCCACCTTCCCTTCCGTCACGGCAATGACCAGATTCCCTCCAGAAATATCCTGTTCAGGCAACCAGGCGCTTGAAGTGATGAATCCACGGGAAAGATAATCCTGTGTGACATCCCTCACGCGCTGCTGAATATGCCTAATTGTCATACATCCTTCCGGTGGGATTGCCATCAGTTTTTTCTGTGCAGAGCGCGGGAGAACCGTGACGTTTTCCAGTCGGATATGCCGTAGTTCAAAGCACTGCCCGATCTCTTCAGAAGAGGTTGTTTCCGGTAGTGAAGGGACTGGTGCGGAATCGCGGAGTATATCGCGCTGCTGTTGCGTATGTTCCAGTAATGCCTTTTGTTGCTGCTCAATGGCACTCTGGTCGGCAGGACTTAGAGGGGGGGCACCGAACAGACTTGCGGATATCAAACCGGCAAGCAGAAGCCCATACCTGGCAGCGGGCAAACACGACATCAAAAACTCCGTTTTCTGAAATGTTGTGAAATTTAATGTAATGATTTGTAATTAGATGTCCATTAAATTTTCACAATTGTACGATATTTACGCCAAACTCAATTGCTGCCGCCAACGAACTGCTGGCTAAAATACCAATATGGTTTATGAAATATATTCAGAGGGCTTGGGGAAATGGGATGAAATCGAGTGGATATACTGAAAATATTTCCCCCCGCAGTTGATTACTTGAGGGGGATTGTAGATGGTTTACTTTATTTCCCCTGAAGCTCCCTGCGAATAATCTCCGCCCCGGCGCTTAACGCATTGAGCTTGCCGTTGGCTACCCGACGAGATAACGGGGCCATGCCGCAGTTGGTGGACGGGTACAGCTTATCCGCATCAACAAACTGAAGCGCTTTGCGTAAGGTGCCAGCCACCTCTTCCGGCGTTTCAATCGTATTGGTTGCTACGTCTATCGCCCCCACCATCACTTTTTTACCGCGAATCAGTTCAAGGAGATCCATCGGAACGCGTGAGTTATGGCACTCCAGTGAGATAATATCGATATTGGATGTTTGCAGTTTGGGAAACGCTTCTTCATATTGTCGCCACTCTGACCCCAACGTCTTTTTCCAGTCAGTATTCGCTTTGATGCCATATCCATAGCAGATATGAACCGCCGTTTCGCATTTTAGCCCTTCAATAGCGCGCTCTAACGCAGCAATCCCCCAATCATTGACCTCATCGAAAAACACGTTAAAAGCAGGTTCGTCAAACTGAATGATATCGACGCCAGCAGCCTCTAACTCTTTAGCTTCCTGATTAAGTATTTTCGCAAACTCCCACGCGAGTTTTTCACGGCTTTTGTAATGCGCGTCATAGAGCGTATCAATCATGGTCATCGGCCCCGGCAGCGCCCATTTAATCGGCTGCTTAGTGAGCTGGCGTAAAAATCGCGCATCTTCAACAAAAACGGGTTTTTGACGCTCAACGGCACTCACAACGGTCGGGACGCTGGCATCATAACGATTGCGAATTTTCACCACTTCCCGCTTTTCAAAATCAACACCGCTGAGGTGCTCAATAAACGTCGTGACAAAGTGCTGGCGTGTTTGTTCACCATCGCTAACAATGTCGATGCCTGCGCGCAGCTGATCGAATAAAGCCAGGCTGAGTGCGTCCTTTTTCCCCTCAATAAGTTCTTCATTTTGTAATTTCCAGGGGGACCATAGTTTCTCTGGTTCTGCAAGCCAGGAAGGTTTCGGGAGACTGCCTGCCGTTGAAGTTGGTAATAATTTTTTCATCATAGATAACCTTGTGTATGCGATGTATTAAAGAGCGTACTGAGCGGACCATTGCTCAAGAATATTCTTATACGGTTTAATAAAGTGCTCTTCAGTAAACTTACCCTGTTCAATAGCCAGCTGGCTGCGTTCTTCCCGGTCATAAACTATTTTTGTTAACGAGTGATCCTGATGATTCAAATCAGGCTGATAGTATTGCCCTGCCGCAGAGTTAGCGTTGTAGATCTCTGGTCGGTAGATCTTTTGAAAGGTTTCCATCGTGCTGATGGTACTTATCAGCTCAAGGCTCGTATAATCACTCAGTAAATTACCCGTAAAATAAAAAGCCAACGGCGCAACGCTGTTCTTCGGCATAAAATAGCGAACCTGTAATCCCATCTTGCCAAAATATTGTTCAGTTAAAGCCGAGCCATTTGGCTGGTATTCAATGCCCAATACGGGGTGTTCATTCCCCGTGCGTTGATAGATATCTTTCGTTGACACGCTAAGACAAATCACCGGTGCTTTTTTGAAATTCTCCTGGTATTCCGTTGAGTTGATGAAATGCTTAAATATATTCCCGTGTAAATCACCAAAATCGACTGGAATGCTAAAGCCTGATTGACCCTTATTATGCTCTGGCAACAGTATGCTAAAGTCATAATCCCTTACATATGAAGAGAAATTATTGCCGACAATACCGTCGATACGTTCGTTGGTTTTTTTATCAATAATATTGGTTTTCAAGATCTCAATAACCGGAAAAGCATCACCACTGGCTTCAATCTTCATTTCAACAGAAATGATTTCCAGCTCAACAGAATAGCGGTCGCTTTTCGGGTTATCCCAATGCGCCAGCGTATTGAAACGGTTATCAATCATAGCTAGCGTGTTGCGCAGGTTTTGCTGGCGATTTTCCCCTCTGGCCAGGTTTGCAAAGTTGGTTGTAATACGCGTACTTTCAGAAGGGTTATAATTCTCATCAAAAGAACTGCTTTTGATGGTAAACGTAAAATCTTTATTCATCGCGATTCTGCATCCTGAGTTCTGACGTGAAAACCGAGCTTACTTGTTGATTTACCGGTAACAGCTGGTTGCTCATTCGGCCGTCTTCATGTTGTCAATAAATTGATATGGATCAATTTATGCCAGAGACATGGAGTGAGTGAAAGCGACTTAATTTCATTACAACATGAGCCATCTTCATGATCGAAGGCACGGTTGGGTCCGTCGCTGCTGTCAACGACGCTGAGCGACAAGGTTCACCGAAAGAATCGGCAGGCTTTAAGATACAGGAGATAACCAACCTGCTTTTTACAAGCCCGTACGGCATTTCTTCAGGGCAAAAAGCCAGCAAGAGAGGTTATTTTATTCTGCTATTCACTCTTTCTTTAATACAAGCACTCTGTGCAAAAGCGGAGCAATAACATTAAATGTTTTTCCTGGCCTTTAGATGATAACCACGCAGGCAACCATTGGCACAGTCTAAATGGTCAATCTATACTGCTATTGATCGGTGAATTAATCATGCTGATTACATCAACTCAACCTGCTTGTTATCTCCACCCACTACAGGAGGGGGTATGTTTTATTTTCGAATAAACAAAGTCAGGATTTTAGACAATCATAAAAATGTATTTCTCTTTTTTGGCGATGGATTAGCACAAGTTAAATTAATCAGTTTTATCACTTCAGACTCAAGCATCCGCTGCTCGATACATGGTATGCAGAGAATTTTCAACCCGAGTTGTGGCAACAACGTTAAAAAATCATCCTGACGTTCAGCCTGGCCTGCTTTATATGTCACTCAATAAGCAAGAGCACTATCGCTATGGTGAGCGGAAACGAGATGGTATCCCCGATCTGAGTGGAAATATTCGCGTAGATTATTCTATCTTTACATTCGAAGAGTAAACAGGCGTGATATTTATTGGTGAGGAGTATAGTTATGTTTTTATTCAAAAAACACACATCAGCATATATTCTGGTTTTATTGTTTTTTTCTACTGCTGTTCAGGCAAAACCAGGCAGTAAACCAGAGGCAACTAGCACCGCGCTGGCTTATATAGTACCAATTATCGTCGTTTTTGGTTCGTTGATTGCCATATTACTTATTCGGAATTCACTGCCTAAAGAATGGTCTTTAGCCGATGCACTTTCTGAAGATGTCGATTTACCATTTACCGAGGAAGTGAAAGAGATAAAAGATGGTGTTGAAACAGTAACGAATAGACCTGTACGCGATGCGGAAGGCAAGCCAATTCTGATACCGGTAATGAAAGCCAGCTCCAGTCGATTAATCGCATTGATGGGTATGATAGTCATTTTATTTATGTTTATCGGTTTCGGAACCTTAATACTATTTGATTTCGGTAAAAATGGTGAAATCTCCAATCCGAGCTCAGTGAGTGAAATCATTAAATTTCTGGCGGCAGGCATGACATTATTTGCACCTTATGTCGTAAATAAATTCACTTCTCTGTTTCAGGGTTTAATAACGAACAAATAGACACAACGTTGCACCGAACCGTAATCCCTCTTGAAGGAGAGTACTATGTTTTCCAAAAGCAAAATTGAGTCGCTACAATTAGCATTGAAATCATTAGAACTTTATAATGGCGATATTGATGGTATCGTCGGCCCGGTGACACTGTCAGCAACTAAAAAGTTCGAAGCGCTTATGGTTGAAAAACCATACATGAGTAAACCACCAGCCGAAGCCCCAATACCTGACATCACAAAAATCGATACCATTATCGATCAACCTGGTTCACATATTGATGAAGCGCTGACGTTTACTTTAAAAAATGAGGGGGGGTATATTAATCATCCAGCGGATCAGGGAGGGGCGACGAACAAAGGCATCATGCTTAGTGAGCTATCAGAATATCTGGGGAGAAAAGACGTAACGGAAGATGAACTAAAAAACATCGATGTTAAAACAATCACAGCCATCTACAAAAAGAATTATTGGGATATTTTAAATTTAGATAATATTTTAGATCAAAGCATTGCTACTGCACTGTTTGATATGAGCGTGTTATGCGGCGTAGGAACCACATTAAAAATTTGCCAGGAAATATTAGGCATTAGCATAACCAAAAGAATGGATACTCAAACACTGGACGCCCTCAATAAACTTCCCAATGACAAATTCATTCCTCTGTTTGCCAGTAAGCACATTGAATTATTAAAAAAAATCGTAGCCAAAAACCCATCTCAGAATGTATTTCTTAAAGGATAGACAAACAGAGCTAACCGGCTTAATTCACTCATTGATGATGATAGCATAGACGTCAGCATACCGTCATTGGCAACCGGCGGCACCATTGGTGAGGGATTATATGCCCTCGCAGATAGTGCTGGCATTCCACCGGGTGATATTAAGAAGATGATTGACTGGCAAACGCAAAACAATGCAGCATCCAACCCACGCTATTGGGTTGTATTCAAAATAAAAGAGCACTCAAGAACCCAAAGAATGCATATCTTTGATCGCATCGGTAATTCTGTCCAAAGTGTTTATGCAGTACACGGGACAGGTAGCGATCCAAATAATGATGGACTGGCAACAATTTTTTCAAATACACCAGATTCTCACCAAAGTTCATTAGGACTCTATAAAACGCTGAGCACCTATACGATGGCAAAACATGGTAGAGCATTGCGGCTTGAAGGTCTTGAGGAGAGTAATAATAATGCCTACATACGGGGTATTGTCTTTCATGGGGTCCCCTATGCGGATGAAGAATATATAAACAAATATGGCCGTTGCGGGCGCTCTTACGGTTGCCCCGCCGTTGCGTATGACATTGTTCAATCATTAATTGATAAACTCAAAGGAGGCTCACTGCTATTGATATCCTGAACAAGAATAAAACCCGTCTATTAAGATCGATGCCTGACACAGATTAAAAATCTGTGGAAAGTTCAGCAGTACCTTCCCACTCTCCATATGAAGGTACTGCCAATCTTGACGCTCCTCTGGGTGGCGGATTACCTTAGTTTCAGGACATCTCAACGTGCGTTTTGGTGAGTTCGAATATATCCCTGCTCGCGCATGTGAATCAGGTTCTCCTCGCTGGTACATACCATCCCTAAAGTCACAATTAATTCACTCGCTTTCACGTCGCTGGTATACTCAAAACACTTTGACCTATGACAAAAATTCATTTGGCCCATGACAACGAAATACTATTCTGCGCAACGGAGATTTTGAACCATGAAACCCACAGCTGAGAAACAAGTCCTCTCCTCTTCCTCAACCCAACCACAGCATGGCATGCATAACCGGTGGCCGCGTGCAGAGAGTGTTGAGGATTTTCGCGAAAATCTCCATGCGGTACAGCGGCGTATACACGAGGCGTGTCAACGCAGCCAGCGCGACCCATCAACGGTCCGGCTACTGCCGGTCAGCAAAACCATGGATGAAGCGCATATCCGCCTTGCGCATCAGGCCGGTTGCTTGCTGCTCGGGGAAAATAAAGTTCAGGAAGCCTGGGGAAAATCGCAGGCCATGGCGGATCTCACGGATCTGAAATGGTCGGTTATCGGCCATCTGCAATCGAACAAAGCCAAGCTCGTCGCCAAATTCGCCAGTGAGTTTCAGGCGCTCGATAATTTGCGTACTGCCGAAGTCCTCGACCGTCGCCTGCAGGCAGAAGGACGGATGCTCGATGTTTTTGTTCAGGTCAATACTTCCAACGAAGCCAGTAAATACGGGCTTGCGCCGGATGACGTCGAATTATTTTTATGTCAGTTGAAAAGCTATGAAAACCTGCGGGTGCGCGGATTGATGACGTTGGCTGAATTCACCTCCGACGCCGAACGCGTCAGAGCCTGCTTCATTCGCCTGCGATCTTTACGCGATCGCCTGTGCGAGATTGCTCCCTGTGGTTATCAACCGCAAGAGCTCTCAATGGGTATGTCCGGTGACTTTGAAATCGCTATTGAAGAAGGGGCAACGGTAGTGCGCGTCGGGCAGGCAATATTCGGTGCGAGAGCGCTACCTGATGAGTATTACTGGCCGCAAGAAAACCAGGCCTCGTGACAGCATTTTATGCTGATTCGAAAACGATAACCCTCGAAAATTTTTTAAACACGCATCGCTAAAACAGCGTATTTATGCTTGTAAATGTTCAATAACAAATCAGTTAACAGCATAAAATAAAAATCGGGCTTGCCCATTGTTACCAAAAAATGGGCAAAAAAAAACCGCCATGTGACTGGCGGTGAATAAATGCTTGCATGGATAGATTGTGTTTTGCATTTTTACGTTCAGAGCATAAATCACCCTGTCTACGTCTACCTCGCACAATATCACACGCAACATAAATGAAAGCTAAACGGTCATGTTGCTCAAAGTTTTTCCGCCAGCGCTTTGAGCTGAGCGATTACCTCCCTTTTCTCCCCCTCATCACCTCCCTTAAAGGGCCAGGTGGACTGGCGGATGATCAAACGCGTGGGCAGCAGCTCGCAAATTTCCATCTGCGGGTCAGACATAAGCTGGATCAACAGCTCGACCGCCCGTTTTCCCAGAACATTAAAATCCTGAGCGACGGTGGTTAACGGCGGCTGAAAGTAAAGACTGTCCGCCGTGTCGTCATAACCGGTGACGGAAATAGCCTGGCTACCGGTACGATTAAGCTGCGCCAGCGCGCTAAGCACCCCGAGCGCCATCTGATCGTTAGCGACCACGATCGCACTAATACGCGGATGCTGATGCAGTAGCTCAAACGTCTTATTCCAGCCGCTGGCGGCGCTCCAGTCGCCAAAGACCGTCACCGCATTGCTGATCCCCAGCCGATGCAGCGCCTCGCGCCAGCTGCTCAAGCGCATGCGCGCGGAAACCGAGCTTTCCGGCCCGGCCAGTAACCCGAACTCGCGATGCCCAGCTTCCCAGAGGTGCCGCACACAGGCTCCGCAGCCGTCGCGGTGATCAAAACGCACGCAGCACACATCGGTCTCCGGCGACACATCAAGAAACAGGCAGGCAATATCCGGGTTCTCCACTACCAGCCGCTCCGCAAGGCTGCTTTCCAGCGGCAGACTGATAATCGCGCCGCGAATCTGCTGGGCGCGAAACTCATTGAGCCGGGCCTGAAGAGACGGGTAATCAACCTGTACCGGCATCGCAATCGACACCTCAAGCTGATGCGAACCGGCGTAGCTTTTCACCGCGGCGGCAATTTGTGAAGGCGCGTGCAGCGTTAGCGAGGCGGTAATCAATCCAATCGACGGCGCGGATTTACCCGCCAGCAGCTGGGCTGAACGGTTCGGAACATAGTGCAACGCCTGCATAGCGCGGATCACTTTATCGCGGGTTCGTTCAGAAACCACATCCGGATTATTCAGCACCCGGGAAACCGTCTGCTGAGAAACACCGGCCTCGCGGGCCACATCTTCTAACGTTGCCAAACGGCGCTGCATCACATCCCCCCTTTGCCCAAAAACACCAATGTCGTGCGCTAACATTTTATGTTTAAAAGACGACAAAAATCAGTCATTTTTTCAGTGTTTCGTGATCGTCAGTAGGTTTCATTTTCGCCAATATTGCGGCAATTATAAAAATATCCGATAACAAATTCATATTGTCTAGCGAATGACATTTTCCTCACTTATCCGTCAGGTATGCGTATGCAACAACACGACTCTATCTCCGCCGCAGGACCAATGTTTTATGAAGTACTCGCCCGCGAAGACTGGCAAAACCAGACTATTACGCATCTCAACCGTTTACCGGCTCATCCCACATTCGCCAGTTGGCGCAACACTGACAAAGCGCGAGACAACCAACCTTCGGCAAGCCGTCGTCTGCTTGACGGGCAGTGGCAGTTCTCTTACGCCCACAGCCCTTTTGACGTAGATGCCCGCTGGCTGGAAGGCGATCTGCAGGATAGCCGCACAACGCCGGTACCATCAAACTGGCAAATGGAAGGCTATGACGCCCCCATCTACACCAACGTGCGTTACCCGATCGACACCACGCCGCCGCGCGTCCCTGAGGAGAACCCAACCGGTTGCTACTCGCTGACCTTTAGCGTCGAAGAGAGCTGGCGGGCCGAAGGCCAGACGCAGATTATCTTCGATGGCGTCAACTCCGCGTTCCACTTGTGGTGCAACGGCGAATGGGTCGGCTATTCGCAGGATAGCCGCCTGCCTGCGGCCTTCGATCTCACGTCATACCTTCAGGCAGGCGATAACCGTCTCTGCGTAATGGTGATGCGCTGGAGCGCGGGAACCTGGCTTGAAGATCAGGATATGTGGCGCATGAGCGGGATCTTCCGCTCGGTCTGGCTGCTGCATAAACCGACGTTGCACCTGTGCGACGTTCAACTCACTCCACAGCTGGATGCGCTCTATCGCGATGCCGAACTGCTGGTCAATTTAAGCGTTGCCGCGCCGGTAGCGCAGTTGGAAGAGCTGGCAGTGAAGGTCGAACTGTGGGATGACGCTCGCCTGGTTGCCAGCCACCAGCAGTTGCCGGGCTCGCCAATTATTGATGAGCGCGGAAACTATGCCGAGCGCGCGGCGATTCGTTTACCGGTAGAACGTCCGGCGCTGTGGAGCGCGGAAGCGCCAAACTGCTACCGCGCGGTAGTGTCGCTGTGGCGCGGCGATGAGCTGATCGAAGCAGAAGCCTGGGATATCGGTTTTCGTCGCGTCGAAATCAAAAATGGCCTGCTGCTGCTGAACGGTAAACCGCTGTTGATCCGCGGCGTCAACCGTCACGAGCATCACCACCAGCGCGGCCAGGTAGTGACCGAAGAGGATATGGTGCAGGATATTCTGCTGATGAAGCAGAACAACTTTAATGCCGCACGCTGCTCGCACTACCCTAACGCTCCGCGCTGGTACGAGCTATGCAACCGCTACGGCCTGTACATCGTTGACGAAGCCAATATTGAAACCCACGGTATGGTGCCGATGAATCGCCTCTCCGACGATCCTTCCTGGCTGCCTGCCTTCAGCGCTCGCGTCAGCCGGATGCTGCAAAGCAACCGCAATCACCCGTCAATTATTATCTGGTCATTGGGGAATGAATCCGGCGGCGGCAGTAACCATGAAGCGATGTATCACTGGCTCAAGCGTAATGACCCATCGCGCCCGGTGCAGTATGAAGGCGGCGGCGCCGACAGTACCGCCACTGATATCATCTGCCCGATGTACGCCCGCGTTGAACGCGACCAGCTGATTCCAACGGTGCCGAAATGGGGGATAAAAAAATGGATCAGTATGCCGGGCGAACAGCGCCCGCTGATCCTCTGCGAGTATGCCCACGCGATGGGCAATAGCCTGGGCAACTTTGCCGATTACTGGCAAGCGTTTCGCGACTATCCTCGCCTGCAGGGCGGATTTATCTGGGACTGGGCGGATCAAGCCATTAGCAAAACTTTCGACGACGGCAGCGTTGGCTGGGCCTACGGCGGTGATTTTGGCGACAAACCGAACGATCGCCAGTTCTGCATGAACGGCCTGGTCTTCCCTGATCGCCGCCCGCATCCTTCATTAATTGAAGCCAAACATGCGCAGCAGTACTTCCAGTTCACCCTGCTGGCGCAAAGCCCGCTACGCATCAGTATCAGCAGTGAGTATCTGTTCCGTGCCACCGATAACGAAGAGCTACGCTGGCAGGTTCAGGCCGCCGGGGAAGCCGTTGCCGAAGGCTGCGTGAAGCTCGATCTTGATCCTGAAGGACGGAGCGAGTTAACGCTGTGCGACGGGCTGACGCTGCCCGCTGGGGCTGAAGAGGTATGGCTGTCGCTGGAAGTTGTTCAGCCGCAGGCTACCGCCTGGTCCGACGCCGGACATCGCGTCGCCTGGCAGCAATTCCCGCTCGCCGCGCCGCTGGTTCTACGCAACCCTTCCCCTGCCGGTACTGCGCCTGTACTGGACAGCAGCGACCGCGCCTGGCTCGTGCGCTGCGGCTCACAACAATGGACGGTCGACCGGCAAAGCGGTCTGTTAAGCCACTGGCAAGTGGATGGCGTTGAGCAACTGCTGACCCCGCTACGCGATCAGTTTGTTCGCGCGCCGCTGGATAACGATATTGGCGTCAGCGAAGTCGAACGTATCGACCCTAACGCCTGGGTCGAGCGCTGGAAAAGCGCCGGGCTCTACGACCTCAGCGCCCGCTGTGTAGAGTGTGACGCCCAGCGCCTGGCTCATGAAGTGATTATTGATAGCCGCTGGCACTATCTACGCGGCGACGAAGTGGTGATCGTCAGCCACTGGCGAATGACGTTTGATGCCGAAGGCAAGCTGCATCTGGCGGTCGATGGTGAACGCGCAGGCACCCTGCCGCCGCTTCCGCGCGTCGGTCTGAATTTCCAGGTACCCGATCAGCATCAACCGGTCTCCTGGCTGGGCTACGGCCCGCATGAGAACTACTCGGATCGTCGCACCAGCGCCTGTTTCTCCCGCTGGCAGCTGCCGCTGGAAGAGATGACCACACCGTATATTTTCCCGACGGAAAACGGCCTGCGCTGCGACAACAAAGCGCTGGACTGGGGGCGCTGGCACGTGGCGGGCAACTTCCACTTCTCAGTACAGCCCTATGGCACCACGCAGTTAATGGAAACCGATCACTGGCACAGGATGACGCCGGAAAACGGCGTCTGGATAACCCTCGATGGCCAGCATATGGGCATCGGCGGCGATGACTCCTGGACTCCGAGCGTACTACAGCAATGGTTGCTGCTTGAGACACAATGGCAATATCAGTTAACGATTCACTTCCAATAATAATCGGGGGCGTGAGCCCCCAACCTTACAGGCATAATAATATGGAATATTCACAATGAAACTCTCTGAACTCGCGCCACGTGAACGGCATAACTTTATTTATTTTATGCTGTTCTTTTTCTTCTACTATTTCATTATGTCAGCCTACTTCCCCTTCTTCCCGGTATGGCTGGCGGAAGTCAACCACTTAACCAAGACCGAAACGGGGATCGTTTTCTCTTCCATTTCACTATTCGCGATTATTTTCCAGCCCGTATTTGGCCTGATTTCAGATAAACTTGGTCTGCGCAAACATCTGCTGTGGACCATCACCATTTTATTAATCCTGTTCGCGCCGTTCTTTATTTTCGTTTTCTCCCCCCTGTTGCAAATGAATATCATCGCGGGCGCGTTAGTGGGCGGTATTTATCTGGGGATTGTTTTCTCCAGCGGCTCCGGGGCGGTAGAGGCCTATATTGAGCGCGTCAGCCGCGCCAACCGTTTCGAATACGGTAAGGTTCGCGTTTCCGGCTGTATTGGCTGGGCATTATGCGCATCAATCACCGGTATTTTATTTGGCATTGACCCCAATATTACCTTCTGGATCGCCTCAGGTTTCGCCCTGATCCTCGGCGTGTTGTTGTGGGTATCAAAACCGGAGAGCAGCAATAGCGCTGAGGTTATCGACGCGCTCGGCGCCAACCGCCAGGCCTTCTCGATGCGCACCGCCGCTGAACTGCTGCGGATGCCGCGCTTCTGGGGCTTTATTATTTACGTCGTGGGCGTCGCCAGCGTGTATGATGTTTTCGACCAGCAGTTCGCCAACTTCTTTAAAGGCTTCTTCTCCAGCCCCCAGCGCGGAACCGAAATCTTTGGCTTCGTCACCACCGGAGGGGAGTTACTTAATGCGCTGATTATGTTCTGCGCGCCCGCTATCGTTAACCGGATCGGTGCCAAGAATGCCCTGCTGACCGCGGGATTAATTATGTCAGTACGTATTCTGGGATCGTCCTTTGCCACCTCAGCGGTGGAAGTCGTTATATTAAAAATGCTGCATATGTTTGAAGTTCCGTTCCTGCTGGTCGGTACTTTTAAATATATCTCCTCGGCGTTTAACCCGAAGCTCTCAGCCACGCTGTTCCTGATCGGCTTTAATTTATCGAAACAGCTTTCAGGCGTGGTGCTTTCAGCATGGGTAGGGAGGATGTACGATACCGTCGGATTCCATCAGGCTTATCTTATCCTCGGCTGTATTACCCTGAGCTTTACCGTTATCTCACTGTTTACCCTGAAAGGGAGCAAAACGCTGCTCCCTGCTGCTGCATAATATGCATGCCGCCGGAATAACCCGGCGGCGCTTCTGCACCAATACCCGATAAGGTATCTATCCGATAATCCGCGTTTCTCCATCGCTATTTTCCAGTCCATAAATCCGGGCTTCAGCCATTGAGGAAATCAGTTCAGCCAGCTCGGCAGAGTGGCTGGTTAACCAGATTTGACTATAGCGGGACGCTTCGACGATCAGCCGGGCAAGCGCGGGAAACATCTGGCGATGCAGACTATTTTCAGGTTCATTGATCGCCAAAAATGCCGGAGGTCGTGGGCTTAACAATGCCACCGCCAGGCACAGGAAACGCAGCGTGCCGTCGGACATTTCCGCCGCCAGTAAAGGCCGGTAAACGCCATTTCGGCGCATCTTCATGGAGAAACGCGAGTTTTCGTTTTCGCAGTAAAAAGTGCATTGCGGAAAGGCTTCTGCGAGGATCTCATGCAGTAGCTCTTCCGCTCCAATTTCCACGATGGTTTGAAAAGCCGCCGCCAGATTATGTCCATCGCTATCAAGCACCGGAGAGCGGTAACCTACCGTCGGATGGCGCAGCGGCGAGAGTCTGCCAATAGTAAATTCGTGATAGAAACGCCAGTGGCGCATGGTTTCCCTGACCCGCGACACTTCAGGAAAGCGATGCGGCTCGCCTAGTTGGCCAAAAATAGATTCGTTCTCATAAATAGTGTCGGTGAAGGTGCTTCGTTCACCGTTAACGTCTACCAGAAATGCGGCCTGATTTTTGCGCTCCAGCACTCTCGATGAAGGGCGTCGGGAAAATCCCGTCAGCCAGATAGACTCCTCTTTAACTATCGGATCCAGTTTAAACTGAGTGGGATAAGGCAGCTTTTCCGGAAAACCAACCTGTAGCTGATAGTCGAATTCATCGGTCATACAGGCAATCTGTAGCCGTCGGGGAAAGCGGTCGGTTGGCGCACTCGGCCCGGACCACATGATGTTTTCCAGCCCGCCTTCATCGCTGATATAGCCAGAGAATTTCCCATCGGCGCAAGCGGTTAACAGGTGGATAGCTTTATAGATATTGGACTTACCGCAGCCGTTGGGGCCAAAAACAATATTCAGCGCACCGAGCTCCAGTTCGATATCCCTGACCGATCTGAAATTCTTTATCCGGATATGGCTAATCATAAGATTCCCGAAACGTACAAAAGCGTGATGGCTTACTGTAACGGAGACGGGTGAAAAACGAAACTCAACCAGCCGGACGACAGACAGTCGCCCGGCGCCAGATTAACTGAAGAGTTTTTTCATACCACGGGTCAGCGCCACTCTTTCGAGTTTGTCTGAGTCCTCATGGCTATCGTTGAAAACGCCGAAAAAATAGCGTTCATCGTCAATGGTTTGCGAGACTATCTTATAGCTCAGCGGCTGACCAGATTTTGCACCATATTGCGCGGGAGTCACGGAAATTTCCTTCGCGTTATCGGCAACGCTGACCATCAGGCCATCGCCTTTCCCCCCTACCAGCATCACCTTAATTAACGGATGCACCATGTCCCTCCCGGGTTGAGGTCAATGATTAATTTTCGATGGCCGCAGGCTGACAGTTAGCCTTTGAGTCACCGTGGCCGGATTTGTCATTCGCAGGAACCGGATGAGCGCCCTCTTTACCCACCACAGGCGGTAACGGTACGCCTTCTTTGTCCACCGCTGGCGGCGCTTTCTGGCAGGTCGCCGTTTGCGTGACTTCCGCGCCCCAGGCTGACGTTTGCAGATTCAGGATCGCCACGGGCGCTAAAAGTAACGCAGTCTTCAGTACATTCTTATAGTTCATACCGGCCTTGAGTAAAAAAATTTATTTCTTATGCTGAGCTAAGCGCTGATTATTAGTAGTAAAAGCTGACAAATGATGAAGGAAAAAAGAGGAATTGTGAATATCAATAGCTCCGATTTATCAATTTCGGCGTCTATACCAGGGAATCTATTCGGATCTTACCTCTCGGAATTATCTCAATCAATTGAAATTACAGGAAAACCACTAATTCTGGCGAAGTTCTTTACTGAAGCGCGGTTCTATACTGAAAGCGAAAACAACAATCTGGGTTATATAATGAAGAAACATTATCTGTTGCTCCTTCTGGCAAGTGCAGCGCTATTACAGGGCTGTTCGGCATTTGACAAACATCATGGCGTTAACTGGGGAGAAGGTACTTGCCCACCCCCGACGGCGGATGCGATCGGCAAGTCTAATCAGTTGATTATCGAAGATGGTAAAACGCTGAAATGCCAGATTCGCCCTTACGTTAGCAATATGGCCTGCCAGGGTATTACTGATAAAACCAACGCCGACGGCGTCGTCTGTCAGAACGGGCTTGGTCAGTCGATCCTGTTTATCTTTGACGACAAAGGCGTGCTGAAAAAACACGGCAGCGTGTAGGTCATCGGCTTGCTGGCCGGACGAGAGTCATCTTAAGGCCCCCCGGGCCTTAATTTTTTCACTTGGCGAGAATTCCAATAAACCTCACTCAAATCTCGACGATCTTAGCGACATCAAACTGAAAAACATAAGGATCGGATAATAGCTGGAATTGCTCATCATCCGCATAGGTCACTGCGACATGGTAGTCTTCACCGGCAAAAGCTTTGACAGCATCCAGACTGCTCCAGTACGTTGCCAGAAAGAAGTGCTCCCACTCCCCCTGCTTCTCTCGCCTGACAAATGCTCCCACGTTTCCCGATATGCTCTGCGAATGCTGCACGCCAGTCGCCTGCAAATGAAGCGCAAAGGCATCACCAAACGCCGCGGGGACACAACCGTGCCATGTTCTGACAATCATCTTCAAACCCCATAAAAAATCATTTAAAGTGCATTTATAGCAAAATAAAGCTCAATGATGTGATTTTTTATTCATCTTTATTTATCTTTAACCATTAAAGATATCCTCCCGCTTCCGGCCGTATCGCATTGCCGTCCCTGTACGCTGACACATCAACTAAAATTACAGGTATAATCCCACTTATTATTCAGCGGATTTAGATACGAAGATGACAAAACTCACCTTACAAGAGCAGATGCTAAAAGCCGGATTAGTGACCAGCAAAAAAATGGCCAAAGTCCAGAGGACCGCTAAAAAGTCACGCGTACAGGCTCGTGAAGCCCGAGAAGCGGTGGAAGAGAATAAGAAAGCACAGCTTGAGCGAGATAAGCAGCTGAGCGAACAGCAAAAACAAGCAGTCCTGTCGAAAGAGTATAAAGCGCAGGTCAAGCAGCTTATTGAAATGAACAAAATCGACATTTCAAAAGGTAATATCGATTTCAACTTCACGGATAACAATTTCATTAAAAAAATTGCCGTGGATAAACTGACTCAGGCTCAGCTGATTAGCGGCCGCCTCGCCATTGCGCGTCTGGCCGTTGATAATGATGGCGAGAGTAAATATGCGATTATCCCCGCAAGCGTAGCCGATAAAATTGCCCAGCGAGATGCCTCCAGTATTGTCTTAAACAGCGGATTAAGTGCGGAAGAGCAGGATGAAGACGATCCGTACGCAGATTTTAAAGTGCCCGACGATTTGATGTGGTAAGCACCTCACAAGAGGTGATGTAGAGATAGCCTGCGCGGGCATTATGCTTTACGCTGCGCGCGGCAAAGACAGAGTAGATAAACGATTAACCAGGCGGTAATGGCAATGAACGGAACGATCACAACGTGGTTTAAAGATAAAGGTTTTGGATTTATCAAAGATGAAAATGGTGATAATCGCTATTTTCATGTGATTAAAGTTGCCAACCCCGATCTGATTAAAAAAGATGCGGCGGTGACTTTCGAACCCACCACCAATAACAAGGGTTTGTCCGCCTATGCGGTGAAAGTCCTTCCGGAAAGTAAATACATTTATATCGCAGGCGAACGGGTTAAGCTTACGTCAATCAAATCTTACCTGGTTTACAGCGAGGAAGAGCCAGCGGATGCCCGTATCGATAAAGAGAATGCGGTACTGTCCGTGGGTCTGTTGATGGGGAACATCAGGCCTAAATCAGCGGCTAAACCGGGTGAAGTGCGCTCGGTGAAAAAGTTAGCTATCACCACTTTCCAGGGCACGACGCTAATCTTCTCCGAGGATGAAATAGATATAGAGGCCACGGTGAAACTGCTTAAAGTCTAACCCCGCGCAGATAAACAAACCGGGCTCTGCGCCCGGTTGAGGTTGATGAAAAGCTGTTTTCTTCATTTTATTTTATTGGGTTGCTCCACTTTTATCAGGTAGGTTATCTCTGAAACGACAAGAGGTCTTATCTGTACATATCACTGAAGGTAAGAAGGTATCCTCGCGCACTTGTGTTGGCAGCGCAGCACACTTCTTGCTAAGTTCCAGTCTGCGCTTGCCCAGTGCGGTTATAGATTTGTCTTTCGGTATATAAAAAGTTATATCTATATCTTTAGGCTTTTCTCCAGGCCAAAAACCATAAGTACCCTTGGCTGACACTAATTCTGCGCTTTTATCGTCGAATACATAGAAACTTCCAGTGCCGCTACGATTTTCCATAATATGGATAATACCGGTTGGGTGGTTATTCTCAATAGCGTCATGCTCCCACAACGAGCGAACACAATATGCCATCCCCGCAGTACCTGGCGTTCCTTTAAACGTTTCAATGGCCTGATTTGAGCCACAAGCCGTTAGCCCAAAAACAGAAGTTAAAATTAATAATCTTAATGACATATCGTCAGCATCCTTTGCTAAATCAACGAAAAAATCACTATATCATTAATATGATAGTTCGCTAATGATTACATGATAAAAAAAGGGTCGTATCAAATATCACCCTATACAGCCGCCGCAGCCCAAGCCCCTCCAGACATCACCCAGAGCGCATATCGCCGCACTAGACAATAGCAGCCCTGGGTTCAGGTTTGCACAATATCACAACGCTCGAAGTCTCGGCAGGGTGAAAACGAAGCTATGGCTATATGATAAATTGGGTCATGCTCCACGCTAATTTCGATGAATTTAAAAATTCATTTTGGGAATATATATTGCAGGGATTTTTTTGAAAAAAATGAATAATAAACCGGGCTCTGCGCCCGGTCCTCTTTTGCTCTACGAAACGCTCGACTCACTCAGCCCGCGGTTTTCCAGCATTGGCTCAATCTGCGGATCGTGTCCGCGCCACTGGCGATAAAGTTCAGCTAAATCAGTGCTATTGCCGCGAGACAAAATCGCTTCGCGGAAGCGCTGGCCGTTTTCTCGGGTTAAACCACCCTGCTCAACGAACCACTGGTAGCCATCGTCCGCCAGCATTTGCGTCCACAGATAGGCGTAATAGCCTGCGGCATAGCCGCCGCCAAAAATATGCGAGAAGTAGCTGCTGCGGTAGCGCGGAGGCACGGCGGGAAGATCCATATTCTCCGCAGCGAGGGCCGCAGCTTCAAAGGTATCGACATCCTGCGGTAATTTATCCAGCGACACGCTGTGCCAGTGCATATCCAGCAGCGCCGCCGCGAGCAGCTCGCTCATATCGTAGCCTTTATTAAACTTCGCCGCGCGGAACATACTATCGCGCAGCGATGCCGGCATGACCTCGCCGGTTTGATGATGCCGCGCGTAGTGGGAAAATACCTGCGGTTCACTGGCCCAGTGCTCATAAATCTGCGACGGAAACTCAACAAAATCGCGTGGCGTATTGGTTCCTGACAGGCTGGCATACTTCTGGCTGGCAAACAGGCCATGCAGCGTGTGGCCAAATTCGTGAAATAGGGTAATGACCTCATCCCAGGAAAGCAGCGCGCTATTCCCACCTTTGGGTTTCTGATAATTACAGACGTTGTAGATAACCGGGTGCTGCGCACGCAGGGTGGATTGTTCGACAAAGACGCCCATCCATGCCCCGCCGCTTTTACTGTCGCGTGAGAAGTAGTCGCCGTAAAACAGCGCAATCCCCTCGCCGTTAGCGTCGATAATTTCCCATACCTGCACGTCAGGGTGATAAACCGGAATATCAAAGCGCTCAACAAAACGAATGCCAAACAGCTGCGTCGCGGTCCAGAATACGCCGTCGCGCAGAACGCGGTCCAGAGCAAAGTAAGGTTTTAGCTGCGCTTCATCAATAGCGAATTTCGCCCTGCGCACCTGCTCGCCGTAGTAGAGCCAGTCCCACGCCGCCGCGCGGAAATCGCCGCCCTCATCATTAATGACCTGCTGAATATCAGCCTGTTCCTGCTCTGCTCTTGCCCGTGCCGCTGGAGCGATTCGTCGCATAAAAGCAAAAGCCTCTGTCGGAGTTCCCGCCATCTGATCGACCATCGACCAGCTGGCGAAGTCGTCAGCGCCCAACAGTTGCGCTTTACGCGCGCGGATTTCTGCCAGCCGCAGTACCAGCTCACGAGTGTCATTCGCGTCGCCTTTCTGGTTGCGCGTCCAGCCTGCGGCGAACAGATTCTCGCGCGTTTGTCTCTCCTGTAACGAAAGTAGCGCCGGCTGCTGGGTGGTATTGAGTAAAGAAAGAAGCCAACGGCCACTTAACCCTTTCTCTTGCGCGGCTTCAGCTGCGGCGGCAATCTCATCTTCACTGAGTCCAGTGAGCTGATGGGCATAATCCAGCACCAGCCCACCGGACTTCACCGCTGCCAGCAGGCGCTGCTGAAACTGACTTTGCAGCGCTGCCGCTTCGGTATTCAGCGCACGCAGCGCCGCTTTTTGAGCATCCCCCAGCTTCGCGCCTGCAAGAGTAAAACGCTGCCAGGTCACTTCCAGCAGACGCAGGGATTCAGCATCCAGAGAGAGCGATTCACGCTGCTCCCACACCTGTTTCACCCGCTGAAAGAGCGCATCGTTAAGCCAGATATCATTGCCCAGCTCCGCCAGCTCGGCGGAAAACTGCTCATCAAGCGCCTGAATCGTCGGGTTGGTATTCGCTCCTGCCATCGCGAAAAATACGTTGGTTACCCTGGATAGCAGCTGACCACTCTGCTCCAGCGCCACCAACGTATTGGCGAAATCCGCCGGAGCCGGGTTGTGAACGATAGCCTCAACCTCTTGACGCTGACGCTGTACGCCTTCATCAAAGGCCGGGCGGTAATGGCTATCTTCAATAAGATCGAAGCGTGGTGCCTGGTAAGGAAGCAAGCTGACGCTTAAAAAAGGGTTGTTCTCCGACATCATCATCTCCTGAACACGATTATTCTGTAAGATTAGGCAACTCATTGATTGGCCGCAATGATTTCTCTACTTACCGCCGTAATTGTCAGGATATGGCTGACGATTTCCATTACCCGTCATCGGGATCGCGTGCTATGGTATGAATTCACAAAAAGCGTTGAGGAACAGCAAGATGATTATCCTGGTTACCGGAGCAACAGCAGGTTTTGGTGAAAGTATTACTCGCCGTTTTGTCGCTAACGGTCACAAAGTGATTGCCACCGGGCGTCGCGAAGAGCGCCTGAAAACGCTGAAGGATGAGCTGGGTGAGAACCTTTATACCGCACAGCTGGACGTGCGTAATCGCGCGGCTATCGAAGAGATGATTTCCGGACTCCCCACGGAGTGGCAAGCGATCGATATTCTGGTCAATAATGCCGGGCTGGCGCTGGGTCTTGAACCTGCGCACAAAGCCAGCTTAGAAGACTGGGAAGATATGATCGATACCAATAATAAAGGACTGGTTTATATGACTCGCGCCGTCCTGCCGGGTATGGTTGAACGTAATCGCGGCCATATTATCAACATCGGTTCAGTCGCTGGTGCCTGGCCTTATGCTGGCGGTAACGTCTACGGTGCGACCAAAGCTTTTGTGCGCCAGTTTAGCCTGAATCTGCGCACCGACCTTCATGGTACCGCCGTTCGCGTGACCGATATCGAACCGGGCCTGGTTGGCGGAACCGAATTCTCTAACGTGCGCTTTAAGGGCGATGACGCGAAAGCAGATAAAGCCTACGAGAACACCCAGGCGCTGACGCCGGAAGATGTGACCGAAGCAGTCTGGTGGGTGGCAACCCTGCCGAAACACGTCAACATCAACACGCTGGAAATGATGCCAGTTAGCCAAAGTTTTGCCGGGTTGAACGTTCACCGCCAGGGCTAAGCTCTATGCGTTGCCCGGCCCCAGTTGGCCGGGTATGGGCTGGAAAGCAAAAAACGCGTAAAATAGCGCAAATATCTCATAAAAAAGTAATTATCAATGGCCGCAGAATCCCAACTGAATCCGACACAGCCCGTTAATCAGCAAATTTACCGTATCCTTCGTCGGGATATCGTCCACTGCCTGATCCCGCCAGGCACCCCGCTATCGGAGAAAGAAGTTTCCGTGCGCTTTGACGTTTCTCGTCAGCCGGTGCGTGAAGCCTTTATCAAGCTGGCGGAAAACGGTCTGATTCAAATTCGTCCACAGCGCGGCAGCTTTGTGAACAAAATCTCCCTCTTACAAGTGCGTAATGGCTGTTTTGTCCGCCAGGCCATTGAGTGTGCTGTTGTCCGTCGTGCTGCTGAAATGGTCAATGACGAACAGCTTTATCAGCTCGAACAAAACCTTAACCAGCAGCGTATTGCGGTGGAACATCAGCAATTAAACGATTTTTTTCAGCTGGATGATGAATTTCACCAGAAGATATCTGCGATTGCCGACTGCCAGCTGGCCTGGGATACTGTTGAAAATATCAAGGCTACGATTGATCGGGTGCGCTATATGAGTCTCGATCACGTCACCCCGCCTGACATGATGCTGCGTCAGCATTATGATATTTTTCAGCCCCTGACGGTTCGCGATCTGGATGCCGTCGAGAAGGCAATGCGTTTGCACCTGCAGGAAATTAGCGAATCGGTATTGCTCGTCCGCCAGGAGAATAGCGACTGGTTTAGCGAAGAGTAGAATGAGCAGCGGCAGAATTTCACCTCTGCCGCTATGGGTTATTATCTGACAACCAGCACCGGTATTTTGGCGTGACGTAAAACCGACTCAGCGTTAGAACCTAAAAGATGAGTCGATATACCCGGTTTGCGGGAGCCAATCACAATAACGTCAAAATCCTCGTTGTTGCTAATGGCTAAGATTTCATCACGCACGTTGCCAAATACGACCCGGGAGTGGATCCTGTCAGTAGGAATCGAGAACAGACGGGATATCGTCTTCATTTTTTTCTCTGACTCTTCGCGCATATAGGCTTCAAACTTACGTATATCGGCAGCAAAACCTCGCAGAATCGAACTACTGCTGTTTGGCAGGACGCTCAGTAACGTAATTTCCCCCTCATCCGCTGACGCTAAAAACTCGGCATGACGAACGGCTTTATCGCTTAAATCCATTTCAAAAACGTCTACTGGTAACAAAATTTTTTTGTACATAGACCGTTCTCCTTTTTCTTAACAAACTTAATGAGTTAGCTCATCATGCCATATTTACTTCAGCAGGAGAATGATTAATCACCCAAATAAATATTTAATCCATTAAAATAAATATCAATTATTTATATTTAGCTATTGTTAGATAAAGTTATGTATATTCTGCGATCTGGATCAATATTTCTTTAGCCCAAACGATAAACGGGCAGTTCCGAAAACTGCCCGATTTCTCCGACGTAACATCTTAGAATCGGAAGTAATTCACCGCATTTTCGTGGCAAATATTGCTCACCATCTGGGATAAAATGTCGCGATCGTCAGGTACCTCACCTCGGACTACCCACTCGCCAATAAGGTTACATAGAATTCGACGAAAATAGTCGTGGCGGGGGTAAGAAACAAAGCTGCGGGAATCAGTTAACATACCGACAAAGTTCATCAACAGGCCCTGATCGGCCAGGGTATTAAGCTGATTTTCCATACCACGACGAGTATCGTTAAACCACCACCCGGAGCCAAGCTGCAAAGGTGATTTTACCCCTTGATCGGCAGACTGAAAGTTGGCAATCGTCGAGGCGACAATATCGTTATAACTCGCGTTTAGATTATAAAAAATGGTTTTTGGCAGCACGTTATGCTGAGCCAAAGCATCAAGGAATTGGTTCAAATTTTCGGCAAGCATTGGCTGGTCCGCAATTGAATCAAAGCCTACGTTGGCGCCCAGCCTGTCAAACATCGCGGTATTATTATTACGAATAGCGCCAAAGTGAATTTGCATTGCCCAGTCACGCTGTTTGTAATGCCCGGCCAAAAGGAGATAAATGGCGCTATTTAAACTCACCTGCTCTTCGCTGGTTAAATGTCGCCCCTTACGCTTTGCCTGAAAAATGGACTCAACCTCAGAGGTCGCGGCGTGTTTCCAGGAAATAACCTGCGGACCATGATCGGAAATACGACACCCCATCTGATGGAAGTGGTCAATCCGCTGCTGAATGGCTTTATCAAAATCCTGCATGGTTTCGATGGACAGCCCGCTGATGAGTGAGAGCTTATCCATAAATAAACTGAAAGCATGAGCATTGGTTTCAAAAAGTTCGTCAGGACGAAACGTTGGCAAGACTTTGACGTCAAAGTCGGGGTCATCCATTAATAATTTATGATAGTGTAAGGAATCAAACAGTGAATCCGTGGTGCAAATAATTTCAACGTTTGACCGTTTAATTAGCTCTCGGGGCAGAAATGCTTTTTGGTCAATCAACGCGTTGCAGTGCGCCATAACCTTCTGCCAGTTTTGACTTGTCAATGTTTCTTCGTAATCAAAGTACGCCTGTAATTCAAGATGGGTCCAGTGATACAACGGATTTCCAAAGCATGACTCAACTGTCGATGCCCAGGCATGAAACTTTTCATCCGCTGAAGAATCTCCGGTAATGAATCGTTCATCAATACCATTGGCGCGCATCGCGCGCCATTTATAGTGGTCACCAGCCAGCCAAATGTCACTGATATGAGAAAATGACTTATTTTCATAGATATCCCTGGCATCAAGGTGACAATGGTAATCAATAATTGGCAATGATTTTGCCACATCATTATATAATCTTATACCTGGTTCATTATTAATCATAAAAGATGCGTTTACTAATGCCATACATAGCCTCAAAAAATATAAACAAACAAGACCGTAAATTAATATCTAACTTACGGTCTTAACCTGGCTTATGCGATAATAATAATATCGCTATTTAGCGCGAATTTACATCAAGGTCTGCGGTAAGAACAAGGTAATTGATGGGAATATCACCAACATCGCAATGAATATACAGAACGCGATTAGGTAGGGTATGGAAGCCCTAACGAACGCCACGGTACTGCAATTGAGGATCCCACACACGGTATACATACAGATACCGACTGGAGGAGTGTTAGCACCCAATAGCGTAAGGACCACAAAGATCAGCCCAAAATGTATCGGATCAAAACCTGCTTCAATGGCAATAGGTAATAAAATCGGCGTCAGGAGAAGAATAATGACGCTACCGTCAAACAGCATCCCTGCCACTGTAATTAAGGCCAATAGCAACATTAAAATACCATACCGATTTTCCGTAATCTGGAGGATGCTCTCAGCCAACTGTTGCGGAATCTGATCGAGGATAGTGATATGACCCAGTATTGCTGCAGACATAATCAGCAGCATAACCACGCCAATATCGCTGATTGTTTCCTTTAACACTTCCCATAACGTGGCATTATCAAGGGCTTTATAAATATAGCGGCCGATAATAAAAGCATACAATACGATAAAGGCACCCGCTTCAGTGGTAGTAAAAATACCCAGACGAATGACGACGATTAAAACAACAGGAAACATCAGTGCCCAAAAACTATTTTTAAAACTCAGCCAAACATCCTTCCTGTTCGGCAGCGAATCCATTTCGGGCTTGATCTTCATGCGCCTGGCGAGGATATAGTTCGTCACCATAATAATAATGGTTAACAGTAGCCCAGGAAAAATCCCGGCAATAAACAGCTTCCCGATTGAAACGTTGCCGACAAAACCATAAAGGATCAAGAGAATGCTTGGCGGGATAGTCGCCGTAATCAGCGAGCTAAAGGCAATCACTACGGCGCTGAACGCTTTAGGATAACCGCGAGCAACCATCGGCAAGCCCAGAACGCGAGCCTGCATAGCAGCATCCGCGGTTGCAGAACCCGATACGCCGCCCAACAAACACGCTAAAAGTACGTTAATCTGCGCAAGGCCGCCTACCATCCACCCGGATATTACTTTGGCAAAGTCTAACAGACGATGCGTAACACCAGACTTATTGAGTAAATTTCCCACCAGCAGGAATAGTGGCGTTGCCAGTATGGGAAAAGATTGCGTGGGGGCCGAGAATTTCTGAAATGCAATACCTACCGGAAGAAAGTCGGCCGTAAAAAAATAGCTCAGACTGGATATCGCAATAACCATTCCCACTGGCATTCCAATAATCAACAGTACGACGAACAGGGCTACGGTTAAGAGCATATCTCGACCTCATTCTTTTGCTGTTTTTCTTTACAACCACCGAATAAAAAACCCAGAGAGGTAAAAAGCATCAACGTACATCCTGTGGGTACTGCGCTGTTTAGCCAGGCGAGAGATAATTCAGTAACCGGCAGGACCTGAAGATGGGTAGTTATAACAAAATTAAAGCCATACCAGACGCCGCATAATAGAAAGCCAAGGATAAAAATTTCATTTATCCATAGGCATATCCGCTTTAATTTCTGTGGAAATAACATCACAATCGCGTCGATACCAATATGACGTCGGGTCTGGAAGGCATAATCAATAGCAAACATACTTATCCAGGCAAAAATCACCATGGCAATTTCTAGTGACCAAATCAAAGGGTGACCAATTGCCCGGCCCACGCCTCCGGCAAGAATAATGATGACAATTGCAACTAATCCAATACGTGCCAATACAAGTTCAAACTGGCGGAACAGTTTCATTTTAACCTCAGAGCTACAAATGGGGGCTGTCGCCCCCGATAAAATCAGTTAATTACGCTCTTTACCTGATCCAATGCAGATTCCAGCCCCAATTTTTTAGGCACATATGCGCAAGCATCAATAAAAGGCTGGACATCAACATCAGATATTGTCATGCCCTTACTCGCCATATCAGCAAGCATTTTATCGCCGACTGCAATCGTGTTTTCAGAAGCGCTATTACCGTTGCTCTGCGCTTCTTCTTTTAGAATTTGTTGCTGTTCAGGCGTTAATGTTGATAACCACTTTTCAGAAACAATAATGCCAGTCATTAGATGTATATGATTCGTTTTTGTAATATATTTTGTAATTTCATACAATTTAGAACCATACACCGCCGTGGGTTGCGCATCAGCAGCATCGACAACGCCGGTCTGAATTGATGAGTAGATTTCTGACCATGATAAAGGCGTTGGCGATCCCCCCATACATTTTATGGTTTCAATCGTTACTGGCGCCTCCAGTGCGCGAACCCTGACGCCAGACAAGTCCTCTGGTTTTTGTACTGGTTTTTGCGTGACCAGCATCCGCGCTCCCTGGTACCAATTAAAAGATAACGGCGTCAGACCTGAATTTTTTGCCATTTTTTCACTCCACTGAGTGAAGACAGGGCTATTAATAAAGGTTTTTAATTTCTCATAATCTTTAAAAATAAACGGTGCAGGAAGAATGGCCATCTCCGGGACAAACTGCGCTAATCTGGCACCATCAACAATAACGCCGACATTGCTTCCTGCCTGTGCGTGCTGGAGCAGTTCATTATCAGCGCCAAGCTGTCCGCTTGAAAATAGTTTTATCTTAATATCACCATTTGTTCGTGACTCTACGTTTTTCTTAAAGGTCTGCAACCCTTTATAGATAGGATCATCCGGGGATAATGATGTGCTAACGTTGAGTGATTCCGCACCACTACATACTCCCGCTACCAACAGCGGCAGAATACATACAGCTTTAGCCAACCACTTCCCTTTATTATTCAAATTATCCATTATTTCACCTTGTCCGATTAATTAGAGACCGTTCCATGTAGACTTATTTTCTTATCAGATAACCTCTCACCAGCCATTCGAGTTTAATCACCAGACCTACTACCATACAAGAGCGTGTGATAGAAAAGCCATTAAAGATCACATTTATAGATTGAAGTATTAACTGCTGCTATCTGCGATCGCTTTTAAATAAAAGAAGTGAATTGGTGTGGCGATGATATTCAGAAATTGAATATAATAAATTAATAAATTTGTTTTGAGGATGTTTAGAAGAAATGCCGCCGTAACCGGCGGCACTAAAGAAAGGATTTAATTAGCCAGGGCCCAGGCCGCAACGGTGGCTTTGGCACCTTGTTTCTGCAGTGACAGATAAGCCCGAGTCACCTCACTGACAAAACGAGGTTCCTCTATCAAACTCCGACCAAAAATTGCCTCAATAGCCATCAGAGCTTTCACACGGTCTTCACCATCTGCACTGTTTTGCACGGCATGTTGAATGATCGACAGTAACGGGTCCGAAATCTCAATCGCCTGTCCCTGGTCGTCAACACCGCTAACGTAGCGCATCCAGCCTGCGACACCCATTGCCAGCAAAGAAAAATCACTGCCATGAGATAAATGCCAGCGAACCGAATCCAGCATACGCTGCGGTAGCTTCTGGCTGCCGTCCATCGCTATCTGCCAGGTACGATGCTTCAGCGCCGGATTGCTATAGCGATCGATAAGTAATCCGGCATAACGCGCCAGATCAACGCCCTGCACTTTCAGCGTCGGAGCCTGTTCTTGCAGCATCAACGCATGTGCGGCGCGACGATAGTTATCGTCCTGCATACAGTCATTAATGTGCTGGTACCCGGCCAGATATCCCAGATAAGCGAGGAAAGAGTGGCTGCCGTTCAGCATACGCAGCTTCATCTCTTCAAACGGCAGGACATCAGAAACCAGCTCAGCGCCCGCTTTTTCCCACTCAGGGCGACCAGCAACAAAATTGTCCTCAATAACCCATTGACGGAAAGGCTCGCAGGCTACCCCAGCCGGATCGCGTACGCCGGTAAGCTGTTCAATTTTGTCCAACGTATCGGCCGTCACGGCCGGGACGATACGGTCAACCATCGTCGATGGGAATGTTACGTTGTGTACAATCCATTCTGCCAGCTCGGCATCGACTGCGCGGGCATACGCGCAAACCACATTGCGCATAACGTGACCGTTTTCCGGCATGTTGTCGCAGGACATGACGCTAAACGCCGCCAGCCCTGCGGCTTTGCGTCGAGCCAATGCTTCGACCACCACGCCTGGGGCGGATTTGGGCTGATGGGGGTTTTGTAAGTCAGCGACGATGAGCGGGTGATCCAGCTGCAGCTCTCCGCTGGCCGGAGAATGGCAGTAGCCTTTTTCGGTAATCGTTAATGAAACAATTGCGACCTGAGGCTCGCACATTTTCGCCAACACGCTTTCCAGGCCATCAACCTGAGCGTGCATCGCCTGTTTTACCACGCCAACGACGCGAGCGGTCCAGGCATCCGCCGACATCTTGGCAACGGTATAAAGTAAATCCTGCTGCTGTAAATCGGCAATCTGCTGCTCGCCACCGATCAGGTTCACTTCCGTGTAACCCCAATCGCTACCGTGCTCTGTCGCCAGAATATCAGCATATACGGCCTGGTGAGCGCGATGAAATGCGCCAAAACCCAGATGGACGATGCGCGGAACCAGACGGTTGCGATCGTAAGACGGCAACGTGGCGTTAGCTGTTAAAAGCATGTTTTCCATGGTGACTCTCATATTTATGATTTCAGGATTTCAATTCTCAGTGAGAATGTTTCTGTGATATAAACCATCTCATGCAACTGGTATAACATCTTTGACTTTTATCAACTGCCATACAAGAAGATACAGGTTGCTATAATTTCGATACATCAGTTATGAAGGGATAGAAAATGCCGGGCTTAAAGCCCGGCTGGTTTTAATTTACAGCTACCATCATTACGTGCGGACTCTATGGAATATCAAATATACTGCCCGGTGCGGACTGTTTTGTTCTGCGCTGCATCGTCATCAGCGGCATCATTAAGCAAGCTAAGGTCACGGTCACGAACTTCCGGCATAAGAATGGCGGAAATTAAACCGATGATTGAATAGCAAATCAGCATAACGACAATTGGCATCCATGAGCCGGTCATATTACAGAAAATACCTGCCAGAACGGGACCAAACCCTACCGCGACTAAACCACCCGCCTCTTTCGAAATTGCCATGCGGGTAAAGCGGTTGCGGGAACCAAACATTTCCGCCATGGTGATATTTTCCAGCGCAAACAGCCCTAACACCGCAACGTTATGAATCACGATTAGTGATGCCATAATAGTGCTCGCGCTATAGCTCTTATCAACAATTATCGACAGCATCGGATAAGCCAGAATAATGGCCGAAATATTGATAATAATATAAGGTACGCGACGTCCTACTTTATCTGACAGCCATCCAAGGAATGGAATGGTGATAAAGCCAATAACGGAACTGATCATTAGCGCATCAGTCGGAATACCTTTATCAAACAATAAGGTTTGAACCAGATAACCCGCAAGGAAAGTTTGTAGTAAACCAGAGTTCCCGGCCTGCCCGAAGCGTAGCCCTGTCGCCAGCCAGAAGGACTTGCTTTTCAGCATTGAGCTGACAGTACCTTCCTGGGTCGCCATCTCTTCCTGCAAGGAGCTGTCTTCGCTAACCTTTTCAAACACTGGGCTCTCTTTCAGGTTGAGACGCAGCCAGATGGCAAAAATCATGACGACAACGCTGGCAAGGAACGGAATACGCCATCCCCAGGCAACGAGCTGTTCGCGATCCAGCACAAAGAACATAAATGCCCAGATAGCCGTGGCGCTCAAGGTACCGCAGTTGGTTCCCATTGCAACCAGCGAAGAGATAATGCCGCGCTTACCTTTTGGCGCATATTCCGCCAGCATAGTCCCGGCACCGGATATCTCTGCACCCGCACCCAGCCCCTGAATAATACGTAAAGTAACCAGCAATACCGGAGCTAGAATACCGACCTGCGCGTAAGTTGGCAGAACACCAATAAGCGTGGTACAGATCCCCATCATCGTGATAGTAATAAACAGGACTTTTTTACGCCCAATACTGTCACCCATCTTACCAAAAATAAATGCACCGACGATTCGGGCTATATACCCAGCCCCGTATGTGCCCATTGCCAGAATGAGCGCCATGGCAGCCGACTGTTCCGGGAAAAATATCTCGTGAAAAACCAGCGCCGCGCCTAAGGAATAGAGCTGGAAATCCATAAATTCCAGCGCGGTACCTAACCAACCAGATACGGCTGCACGAATGAGGTCCGACGTTGATCTCTCATTTTTAACTGTAGTCATAATGATTATCTCTAATTGTAGGATATAGAGTCCGCACCTGTAATTATTGCCCGAAGGTTAATAAAACCTTGCAGCAACGCTTTCTGTCATTTTCAAAAAGTTCCAGCGCATCCACAACATCCTGATACGCAAACTCGTGGGTTATCAATTCCTCCGGATTAATTAACCCTTGTTCTAACCAGGCTATTACCACTGGAAACTTATTCGCATTAAGCCGCGAGGAAAAAATCGACAGTTCTTTTCCGGTAATTCCCTGCTGAACAACCTGCGACGGTTCCGTCGAGAACCCCATCAGCACAATTCTTGCCGCCGGTGAAGCCAGAGAAACGGCTTCTTGTAAAATCGAGGGATGGCAGGCCGCATCGATAATCAGCGTCGGCTGTATCCCCTTCGCTTTCAACGTGTCAGCTAGCGGTTCATCACTGTTGTTGATAACCCAATCCGCACCGTTGCGCTGAGCCATCTGCAAACGCTCGTCAATTCGGTCCACAACAATAACTTGCTTAACGCGATAAACCCGCTTTAACACCTGAATGGTGGTCAGCCCCATCGGCCCGGCACCGTAAACCAGCGCAATATCCTGGTCAGTCGGGTTTACGTGCCCAGTAACGTTAGCCGCGATGGTGAATGGCTCAATCATGACCGCATGTCGGTCAGATACGTTTTCTGGAACCAGCCAGGCATTTTTTGCTGGCACAACAGCGTATTCGCTAAAGCCACCGTCCCGATGCACCCCTAACACGACCAGTGAGGTACAAACATTAGGTTTACCCACCGAGCATGGGTAGCAGTGACCGCAGCTAATGACTGGATCGACGCTAACGCGTTGGCCAATGGCTTTGTCCGCCACGCCTTCGCCGACGGCATCAATCACGCCAAAAAACTCATGGCCGATCACGCGTGGATATTTAGCAAAGGGATTATGCCCACGGTAAATATGACTATCGGAACCGCATATACCAGCCAGCTTAACTTTAACCCGCACTTCTCCTGCTGCTGGTTGCACAAGCGGACGCTCTTCAATCACCAGCTCATTGGGCTGACGAATCACGATACTTTTCATTTTCTTCTCCTTACCAGTTCCACAACGTGCCGTCTTCCAGACGCGCTACCGGTAAATAGGCCGGTTCATAGGGATATTTCGCTGCCAGTTTTTCATCGAACTCAATGCCCAAGCCCGGTTTTTCACCCGGATGCATATAGCCGTTATCAAACGTCCAGCTATGCGGGAAGACTTCCAGCATTTGCTCGGAATAGCCCATATATTCCTGTACGCCAAAATTCGGCACCCACAGGTCAAAATGCAGCGCAGCAGCCATACACACCGGAGAAAGATCGGACGGTCCGTGTGAACCGGTGCGAACCTGATACAGCGAAGCAAAGTCAGCAATACGGCGCATCCCCGTAATCCCGCCTGCGTGAGTGATGGTCGTGCGGATATAGTCAATCAGTTGCTCTTCAATCAGCTGTTTGCAATCCCAAATACTGTTGAAAACCTCACCCACGGCAATCGGCGTGACGGTGTGCTGACGAATTAAGCGGAAGCACTCCTGGTTCTCTGCCGGAGTCGGATCTTCCATCCAGAACAGGCGGTAATCTTCAATGCTCTTGCCAAAACGCGCCGCTTCAATCGGCGTCAGGCGGTGATGCATGTCGTGCAGCAAGTGTTCGTTAAAACCGAATTTCTCACGTACGGCAGCAAAAAGCTGCGGTGTGAAATCGAGATATTTTTCAGTAGACCAGAGCTGTTCTTCAGGCCACTGCCCTTTCGTTGCCGGTTCGTAAGCCTGACCTTTACCTTTCGCCATACCATAGGTGGTTTTCATACCCGGTACGCCGCACTGCACGCGAATCGCTTTAAACCCCATCTCTTTATGGCGAGCGTAGTCTTCCAGCACTTCGTCAATTGAGTGGCCCGTGGTGTGACAGTAAACCATGACCCCTTCTCGTGATGCGCCACCGAGCAGTTGGTACAACGGCATCCCAGCCGCTTTAGCTTTAATGTCCCATAACGCCATATCGACGGCGGAAATAGCCGACATCGTCACCGGGCCGCGACGCCAGTAGGCTCCCTTGTAGAAAAACTGCCAGATATCCTCAATGCGGTGCGCATCACGGCCCACCAGCTGCGGGCAAACGTGATCCTGCAGGTACGATGCAACAGGCAGCTCGCGACCGTTTAGCGTGGCGTCACCTAAGCCGACAATACCGTCATCGGTGGTGATCTTGAGGGTAACGAAGTTACGTCCCGGACAGGTGACGAAAACTTCAGCGGCAACGATCTTCATCTCTCATTCCTTACTTCTATGCGGTTAGTGAATAAAATTAAAACATCAGACCTACTACCATACAAGTATAATGATCGAAAAAGCCGCGACAGATCACATTATCTCGGCAAGCTAAGAGGCGGAATGAGCAACGGAGGTTAGCGAAAATAAAAGGAACAAAAAGGATCCGGGATAGCTCGGTCTATCCCGATTAATAGAGGAGAAAGGAGAACTAAGATCGCCCCCAGCCAGCGGCAATAATCAGCATTCCGCATAGCGCAACCAGCGCCCCCAGCCAATCGTAATGGCTCAGTTTTACGCCATCAACGAAACGCAGCCACAACAGCGCAGTACACACATAAACCCCGCCGTAAGCAGCATATACCCGCCCACTGGCCTCCGGATGTAGCGTCAACAACCAGACAAAAAACACTAATGCCACTGCCGTTGGGATCAGCAACAATGGCGTTGCCCCGCGTTTTAACCATAGCCATGGTAAATAACAGCCAATGATTTCACACAGCGCGGTGGCAAAGAAAAGCAGTGTCGTTTTTAACATCGAAAGTATCGTGAGTTGAGAAAGCGTTAACCCATTCTACGCAATAATGGCCGTGGTTTACTCCGTTTTGTCGGGTATGCCGCCGAAAGGAGATGTAGTAAACTTAAACCATGGGATCACTTAAAGGAAATCGTGATGAATACAACACTGAACAAACGCTGGTGCCTGACCGCCCTGTTGGCGTTGAGCGCGATGGTCTTTACCGCGTCATCGTTTGCCAAAACCGACAAGCTGGTGATCGAGTCCGGCGATAGCGCCCAAAGCCGCCAGCAGGCCGCGATGGAAAAAGAGCAGTGGAACGACACCCGCACATTACGCCAGAAAGTCAATAAGCGCGCAGAAAAAGAGTGGGACAAAGCCGACGTGGCTTTCGATGCCCAGGACAACTGCCAGCAGAGCGCAAACGTCAACGCCTACTGGGAACCCAATACCCTGCGCTGTCTCGACCGCCGCACTGGTCGAGCTATTAATCCATAATGTATGGCGCCTGCGGGCGCCAGAATCGTTAAAACTCCGCAATAACTCACAGGTATTTCCATGACTGGCGCTTATCACGTCAAACTCCGCCCGCTCGAACGCGAAGACCTACGCTTTGTTCACCAGCTCGATAACAATGCCAGCGTTATGCGCTACTGGTTTGAAGAACCTTATGAAGCCTTTGTCGAGCTCTCCGACCTGTACGACAAACATATTCACGATCAGAGCGAACGCCGCTTTGTCATTGAATGCGACGGCGAAAAAGCCGGTCTGGTTGAGCTGGTGGAAATCAACCACGTCCACCGCCGCGCTGAGTTTCAGATAATTATCTCCCCGGATTATCAGGGAAAAGGTCTGGCAACCCGCGCCGCTAAGCTCGCTATGGACTACGGCTTTATGGTGCTCAACCTCTATAAGCTGTACCTTATTGTTGATAAAGAGAATGAAAAAGCGATCCACATCTACCGCAAGCTCGGTTTTATGGTGGAAGGCGAGTTGATCCATGAATTCTTTATTAACGGCGAATACCGAAACACCATCCGCATGTGCCTGTTTCAGCATCAGTATCTGGCCGAGCATAAAACGCCGGGCCAGACGCTGCTTAAGCCAACGGCTCAGTAATAATCAATGGTGCTTTTGATGGTGTAGTGGCGCGTTAGCGATGGCTGCACGCTGTCGTCGACAACCTGAAGCTCGCAACTGACCGGGTTGTCGTGGTTGTCGTAATCGCAGGTCTGGCTTACGTTGCCCAGCGTACGGTCGTTGAAGATGCTTACGGCGGTATAGTCCATTTTCTTACGCGGATCGGATGACGGCGTTGAGCTGACCGTAAAGCGTTCATCTTTCGCGACCGTCGTTTTGCCTAACGGATAGCCTTCGCTATCGTAGCGGTATGTGGCGGTGCTCTCTTTGCCGCGAGCGGTGACAACAAATCCGTTATCATCGGTTTCCCACGACACGCCTGCCGACGGCATTTCCGCCAGTTGACATTTGCCCTGCAAACGCAGGCGTTTCTCGTGGCTTTGCGCATCCAGATAGTAGTTGGCATCCAGCACCAGGGCCGCACCGGTTTTATTCTCCCGATCCTCAAACGCCAGCAGGTCGAAACAGCCTTCACTGGATAACTGCCCTTTGACCCACTTCACCACTTCATCATGTTCATCATACAGCGTCTGGCTAAACGCCTTCACCGGCCCACGCAGCGGGTCAAACTCAAATTCGTTAGAAAAACTCGCCATTTCCGGCGTAAAGGCCTGCGGCACTGCTTTTTCATCACAAGCGCTCAGGAACCATACTGCCGATATCAGCAAAAACCATTTTTTCACGCGCGATTCCTTTTGTGCATAGTGCAATCATATTAGCAAATACAATTGTTTACACCACTTCTGCTATGCTTAAATCTGGATAACGTCAATAAGGAGTTTATGATGAAACGAGCACCCTGGCTATGTGCCGCTCTGCTGTTGGGTTCGGCGTCCGCTTTGGCCGCACCAGACTCTTGCGAGCGAGTTAAAAACGATATTCAGCAAAAAATCATCAATAACGGCGTCCCCGAGTCGGGCTTTAGCCTGGCAATTGTGCCGAGCGATCAGCCCGATCAGCCGGGGGCGCAGGTCGTCGGCCACTGCGCCAATGACACCTTTAAAATTATCTATACTCGCGACAGCAACGCCCAGTAACCCCGCCCAGGTAATTGGAACGGTCTTATCCCTCGGTTGACCGGGGATAAGATCTTTCTAACCCCTTTTAAGTATTATTTCTCACTCTACACGCCGAATAACAGCAGTGTCGGTGCCAGACCATTATAACAAGATCATGGAGTGAGCTATGTCTGACCAGGAATACCATGGCGGCCTGAGCCGTCGAACGCTAATTAAATCATCCGCTTTGGGTTCGCTGACGTTGGCAGCCGGCGGCCTGACGTTACCTTTCAGCCTGCGCAATGCCGCCGCCGCCGTACAAGAAGCGACTCAAAGCGAGGAGCGCATCGTCTGGGGCGCCTGTTCAGTAAACTGCGGTAGCCGCTGTGCCTTGCGCTCGCACGTGCGCGATGACGAAGTGGTCTGGGTGGAAACCGATAATACCGGTGCGGATATTTATGGCGATCATCAAGTCCGCGCCTGCCTGCGCGGCCGTTCTATTCGTCGACGCATCAATCATCCAGACCGTCTTAACTACCCGATGAAACGCGTCGGTAAACGCGGCGAGGGTAAGTTTGAGCGTATTAGTTGGGAAGAAGCGCTGGATACGATTACCGATAACCTCAAAAGGGTCGTCAAAGATTACGGCAACGAAGCGGTTTATCTCAATTACGCCACCGGCATCGTCGGCGGCAATATGACCCGTTCTTCTCCTGCGGCCTCTCCCGTAAAACGCCTGATGAACTGCTACGGCGGCTCACTGAACCTTTACGGCTCATACAGCACTGCGCAGATTTCCTGCGCTATGCCCTACACCTACGGCAGTAATGACGGCAACAGCACCTCCGATATTGAAAACAGCAAACTGGTGGTGATGTTCGGCAATAACCCGGCGGAAACCCGCATGAGCGGCGGCGGCATTACTTATTACCTGGAACAGGCGCGCGAGCGTTCTAATGCGCGCATGATCGTTATTGACCCACGCTACACCGACACGGCCGCCGGGCGAGAAGATGAGTGGATCCCGATTCGCCCCGGCACCGACGCCGCGCTGGTCGCTGGGATCGCCTGGGTGCTAATTAACGAAAACCTGGTTGACCAACCGTTCCTCGATAAGTATTGCGTCGGTTACGATGAAAAAACGCTTCCGGCAGATGCTCCGGCCAATGGCCATTACAAAGCGTATATTCTCGGTGAAGGCGATGACGGCACTGCGAAAACTCCACTGTGGGCCTCAAGAATCACCGGAATTCCCGTCGATCGCATCGTCAAGCTAGCCCGGGAAATCGGCAGCGCCAAACCGGCTTATATTTGCCAGGGCTGGGGGCCGCAGCGCCAGGCCAACGGCGAGCTGGCATCCCGCGCTATCGCCATGCTAGCGATACTCACCGGCAACGTCGGTATTAACGGCGGCAACAGCGGGGGACGAGAATCTACCTATACCATCACCATTGAACGTCTGCCTGTGCTGGAGAATCCGGTTAAAACCGCCATCTCCTGCTTTAGCTGGACTGACGCCATCGATCGTGGCGCAGAGATGACCGCCACCCGCGACGGCGTGCGCGGCAAAGAAAAGCTGGATGTACCGATTAAATTCTTCTGGAACTACGCCGGCAACACCATCATCAACCAACACTCGGACATCAATAAAACCCATGAGATCCTGCAGGACGAAAGCAAGTGCGAGATGATCGTGGTTATCGAAAACTTTATGACGTCGTCAGCCAAATATGCGGATATCCTGCTGCCGGACCTGATGACCGTTGAACAGGAAGATATTATTCCCAACGACTATGCCGGTAATATGGGCTACCTCATCTTCAGTCAACCGGTCACTTCAGCCAAGTTTGAACGCAAGCCTATCTACTGGATCCTCTGTGAAATAGCGAAACGCTTAGGCGATGATGTTTATCAGAAATTTACCGAAGGCCGCACCCAGGAGCAGTGGTTACAGTATTTGTATGAAAAAATGCAGGCAAAAGACCCAGGGCTCCCGAGCTACGACGAATTGAAAAAGATGGGGATTTACAAACGTAAAGATCCCAACGGCCACTTTGTCGCCTATCGCGACTTCCGTGAAGACCCTGTCGCTAATCCGTTAAAAACCCCGTCGGGTAAAATCGAGATTTACTCCAGTCGTCTGGCGGATATCGCCGCCAAATGGCAGTTGGAAAAAGACGAGACCATCAGTCCGCTGCCGGTCTACGCCTCCACCTTCGAAGGTTGGGATGACCCGCTGCGCGAGAAATTCCCACTGCAAATGTTCGGCTTCCACTACAAAGCGCGCACTCACTCCAGCTACGGCAACGTTGACGTATTGCAGGCTGCCTGCCGTCAGGAGGTCTGGCTTAACCCACTGGATGCTGAAAAACGGGGAATCAAAAATGGCGATACGGTGCGCGTATTCAACGCTCGCGGCGAGTTGCGTATCCCGGCAAAAGTGACGCCGCGAATCATGCCCGGCGTGTCGGCAATGGGCCAGGGAGCCTGGCATGATGCCGATATGAACGGTGACCGCGTCGATCACGGGTCCTGCATCAATACGATAACCACGCACCGCCCTTCACCGCTGGCGAAAGGCAATCCGCAGCACACCAATCTGGTCGAAATCGAGAAGGTTTAAGGAGTAAACCATGAAAACTCAGTATGGATTTTTTATCGATTCCGCCCGCTGTACTGGCTGCAAAACCTGCGAGCTGGCCTGTAAGGATTATAAAAACCTAACACCAGAGGTAAGCTTTCGCCGCATTTACGAGTATGCGGGCGGCGACTGGCAGGAAGACAACGGCGTGTGGAATCAAAACGTCTTCGCCTATTACCTCTCCATCGCCTGCAACCACTGCGAAGACCCTGCCTGCACGAAGGTGTGCCCAAGCGGAGCAATGCACAAGCGCGATGACGGATTTGTCGTCGTTGATGAAGAGGTGTGCATCGGCTGCCGCTACTGCCATATGGCCTGTCCGTACGGTGCGCCGCAGTACAATGCGGAAAAAGGTCATATGACTAAGTGTGATGGTTGCTACGACCGGGTTGCCGAAGGCAACAAGCCGATTTGCGTCGAATCCTGTCCGCTGCGGGCGCTCGATTTTGGCCCTGTAGAAGAACTGCGCAAAAAGCATGGTCAGCTTGCCGCCGTTGCGCCGCTGCCGTCAGCGCATTTTACCCGACCGGGTATCGTCATCAAACCAAACACCAACGCGCGTCCTTGCGGCGATACTACCGGTTATCTAGCCAATCCACAGGAGGTGTAAAATGGGAAATGGATGGCATGAATGGCCGCTGGTACTGTTTACGGTGCTGGGGCAAAGCGTCGCCGGAGCCATTATCGTTAGCGGGCTCGGCTGGCTATCGCTGAATAACAACTCCGAGGCCAGGGAGCGCCTGGTACGTTGTATGTTTTTTATCTGGCTGCTGATGGGAATTGGCTTTCTGGCGTCAGTCATCCACCTCGGTTCACCGCTGCGGGCATTTAACTCGCTTAACCGTGTAGGCTCATCGGCATTGAGTAATGAAATTGCCAGCGGCGCGCTGTTCTTCGCCGTGGGCGGTTTCTGGTGGTTGCTGACGATTCTCGGGAAAATGCCAAAGATTCTGGCAAAAGCCTGGCTACTGCTCACCATGCTGCTCGGCTGCCTGTTTGTCCTTGAAATGACCCTGGTGTATCAAATTGATACCGTGCCGACCTGGTATAATGGCTACACGACTGCCGCATTTTTCCTGACGATGGTACTCTGCGGTCCGCTTTTCGCTGCCCTGCTGCTGCGTATCGCTAACGTGCCCTTTAACGGTACCGTTTTCGCTTCCATGAGCGCACTCGCACTGTTAGCAAGCCTGGCGGTAGTCATTTTGCAGAACACAGAACTGGCGGAGATCCACAGCTCCGTGCAGCAGGCCAGCACCCTGCTGCCAAATTATGGCTGGCTACAAATACTGCGTTTAGTCCTTGTGACCCTGGGCCTCGGCTGCTGGATCTGCCCGCTGGCGAGACGGAAAACCCCGCGCATTGCCAGCTTGCTGCTTGGGCTAATTCTGGTATTGCTCGGCGAGTTTATCGGCCGCGGCCTGTTTTATGGTCTGCATATGACCGTCGGTACGGCGATTGCCGGTTAATGAATTAAGGAATAAGTATGATGCAACCGCAAGACCGCGACGCTATCGCACTCAGCGCCCGCACGCTGGGCGCGCTGTTTTCTTTTGCTCCGGACAGCGAGCAGGCAGCTCCGCTCGTTGCCGCTCTGCGCGACGGAAGCTGGCAGAATCAGTGGCCATGGGCGGTAGCTGACAGCCTGGCGGCGCAGTTCGTTATTGATGACAATGAACCGCTACCTGATGCCTGGCAACGGCTGTTTATCGGCCCGTGGGCGCTGCCCGCGCCGCCGTGGGGCTCGGTCTGGCTGGATAAAGAAAGCGTGCTGTTTGGCGACTCAACCCTGGCGCTGCGCGAGTGGATGCGCGCGAATGGCATTCGCCTGGCGGAACAGCGTTCTGAGCCAGAAGATCACTTCGGCACTTTGCTGCTGTTGGCCGCCTGGCTCTGCGAGACCGGGCAGGACGAGGCATTTACCCAGCTCCTTGCCTGGCATCTTCTTCCGTGGTCAGGCCGCTTTCTGAGCGTATTTATCGCCGATGCAGGTCATTCTTTTTATCGGGCACTCGGTCAGCTGGCGCAAGTGACGCTGGCGCAATGGCAGGCGCAATTGCCCTGCGCCGTCGCGGAGAAACCCCTCTATCGGTAACGCCTTACGACATGCCCGTCTGGCGGGCATGTTTTAATTGTGACAATGTCACTTTTCATACCCATTCGCACTTATAGCTTTTGCGTATATTCTTATTCCTGGTAAAAATAAGCCCTATTTCCCATCACTCGAATCCGCTGATGCATCGTCTTCATACTTACCCTGATGTACAGGTTATGTTTCGCCGTCTGGCGATCGCTATGCTGGTCGGCGTTTTTGCCGCCCTTGCCGTTGCCCTGTTTCGCCATGCGATGGCGGGCCTGGAAAGCCTGTTTCTGAGCAACGACAGCGGAAGCCTGGTGAATGCCGCCGAATCAATGCCAGGATGGCGTCGGCTGTTAACGCCCGCGCTGGGCGGCCTGGCCGCAGGAACTCTGCTTTGGCTCTGGCAGCGCCGCACGGTTGAGCGCCCCCATGCGCCAACTGATTATATGGAAGCCCTTGAGACCGGCGACGGCGTTTTTGACACGCCTGCCAGCCTGGTGAAGTCGCTCGCCTCCCTGCTGGTGGTCACCACCGGCAGCGCCATAGGCCGCGAAGGAGCAATGATCCTGCTGGCGGCGCTGGCCGCTTCGCTATTCGCCCGCCGCTTTACGCCAAAAGAAGAATGGAAACTGTGGGTCGCCTGCGGTGCTGCTGCCGGGATGGCCAGTGCTTATCACGCTCCGCTGGCCGGAAGCCTGTTTATTGCCGAGATCTTATTCGGCACTCTAATGCTGGCATCGCTTGGCCCGGTGGTGATCGCCGCAGTCGTCGCCCTGCTGCTGACCAATCTGATGAACGGAAACTCGACTCCGCTGTATCACGTTGAATTCCACGAAACCCTTCGCACGACCCATTATGCGCTGATGCTGGCTACGGGCCTGCTGGCCGGTCTGTGCGGGCCGTTGTTTATCTGGCTGATGGGCTATAGCCATCAGTGCTTTATCCGGCTGCGCCTTTCGCCTCCGTGGCAACTGGCACTGGGTGGAATTATCGTCGGCCTGCTGTCGCTAATCACTCCGGCAGTCTGGGGAAACGGCTACAGCGTGGTGCAAAGCTATCTCCTGTCGCCGCCTCTATTTAGCGCGGTCATTATCGTATTTATCTGCAAGCTGCTCGCCGTGCTGGCCAGCAGCGGCTCCGGCGCGCCGGGCGGGGTCTTTACGCCGACGCTATTTGTAGGTCTGGGGATCGGTATGCTGTTCGCCAGCCTGACGGGACTGTGGCTGCATGATTACCAGGAGATCGCGATAATGATTGGTTTGACCGGCATGGCGGCGTTTCTGGCGGCCACAACCCACGCACCGATTATGTCAACGCTGATGATATGTGAAATGACCGGACAGTACGTTTTACTGCCCGGTTTATTGATTGCCAGCGTACTGGCGTCGGTGCTATCGCGGACGTTACGCCGGGATTCTATCTACCGCCATCACCTCGCCGAGCATCGATAAGTCAATATACTGGCTCAGTTCGCGCTGTTCGGCGCGCGGTAAATAAGGCAGCTCGCCGATAAGCGGCGCGGGCAGTTTTTTGCTTAGTACGTCGATGATTTCAGCATAGTGCGCCAACCCCGGATTGATGCGGTTGGCAATCCAGCCAATCAGCGGCAGACCGTCATTGGCGATAGCCTGCGCGGTCAGCAAGGCGTGGTTAATGCAACCTTCCTGAATACCCACCACCATCAATACCGGTAGCTGTTCCTGCACTACCCACTCGGAAAGCGGGCGCAGATCGTTCATCAGGCTGCGCCAGCCGCCGGTGCCTTCGACTACCACGTGATCGACCTGGCCACTCAGGCGCAGGAGACCATCCGACAACAGGCCGTAGTTGATCGGGCAACTATGCGCCACGCTGCTTTCATCTTCGCTTAACGCGATGGGATTGACAGCATCATACGGTAACGCCAACGATGACACGCTCTGTAAAACCAGCGCGTCTTTGTTCCGCAGTCCGTCTGGCGTCTCTTTGCTGCCCTTCGCCACAGGCTTGTACCCGGCGACGCTTTTGCCGCTGGCAGCCAGTGCCTGCAACAGCGCACGGGAAACCACTGTCTTCCCGACAGCAGTGTCAGTACCTGTTATGAAGAAACGCTTAAACATCACTAACCCCACAGTTATGTTGATGAAATATACGGGAGAGAAATAATCAACTGTGGAAAAAGTCTACGCGATGCGGCCAGAGGCCAGCTTGAGATAGCGCAATTTTTGGTGTGAATATGAAAAAATGTTAACCCTGTAACAGTCGTATCAGCAACGATCCGTTATAGAGGGCATCCTTGACCAGAGCCGCGCCGGCCATCGTTCCCCGGTTAGAAAACTGAGTGCTTTCTACCGCAATATGGCGGCTGTAGGCCGGTAAGGACTGTTGTCGAATACAATCAGAAATTGCCGGAAACAGAATGTCCGCCGCCAGGTTGAAGGGGGAGCCAATAAGGATTTTCTGCGGGTTAAAGAGGTTAACCATGATGGCCAGAATTCGCCCGACGTGGTTCCCGACGCCGCTGATAATATCCCGCGCCAGCAAATCCCCCTGCAGCGCGGCCTGACACAGCCACTCGACGCTTAACGGCTGCTGGTGCAGCATGGAGCTCATTGATTTGGCCATTCGCACCTGCGCCAGCTCCAGCACGCTTTCCACGCTGGCGATAGTTTCAAGACAGCCATGGTTACCGCAATAACAGCGTTTTCCGTAAGGGTCGACCTGCGTGTGACCGATTTCGACCAGGCTGCTGCTGCCCGCGTGCAGCAGACGACCATCGGTGATCACCCCCGCGCCCACGTTATGGTCGATAACGACCTGAATCACATCCCGCGCGCCCCTTGACGCGCCAAATAGCGATTCGGCCATGGTCCAGGCGCTGATGTCATGCTGAATATAGACCGAGACGCCGGTATGATTGGCTAAAATCTCGCCAAGCGGCATATCCTTAACGTCTTCATAAAAAGGCATCCGGTGGATAATGCCGTTCTCAGTGTCAATAATCCCCGGCATGGTAACGGCGATGGCGGTTAACCGCTCCAGCTTCTTTTGGTGACGAATAAAAAACTGATCAACATGGTCAAGTAGCCTTGTCGTAAAGGGCTGAACGTGCTGTAGAGCCAGTTCAAGCTGCTCTTCCACCACCAGCGCGCTGCTTAAATCTCTTAGCGCGAGGTGAATCTCACCGCGATTAATACGAATCGAAAGATAGTGCCAGGCTTCCGTTTCGACCATCAATCCCACGGCAGGCCTTCCCCGGCTCCCCGGCTCCTGGATTTCCGTCTCCTGGACCAGATGCGCTTCCAGCATTTCGCGAACAATTTTGGTGATACTGGCAGGCGCCAACTGCGCGAAGCGCGAGAGATCGATGCGCGACACCGGGCCAAGCTGATCAATCAGGCGGTAAACCGCACCCGCGTTGGTCTGCTTAATTTGATCGATATGGCCTGGCTGACTATCCGCTACCACCGTTGACTCCCTTTATTTTCGCGCTTCGAAATAAACTGAGGGCTATGGTGAAGCACTTCAACGGTACTCGTCAAATTTTTACTTAGCCTTGTGATTTACCGCACATTTTTAAGCGTTTTTTGTCTCAAATAACCAATGCGGCACTGGCAAGGAGCGACTCACGAAAACGCTGGGCCGCCTGCCCCTGTTCGTGATGCTTCGACCACACCAGCCACATTTCCGATACCGCATCCTGCTCGTCGATGGGCAACCAACGCATTTCCGATAGCTGTACTCGCCGAAATGAAGCGGGCAAGATTGACACACCAAGCCCGGCCGCCACCAGTCCGATGATAGTCATCGCTTCCCCTACCTCCTGAGTAATGACCGGCGTCAGGCCGTAGCGGCGCATTAAACCCAAAATATCGTCGTACAATCCAGTACCTACATGAGGGTCGAAGAACACAAACGGCTCCCTCGCCAGTTCACGCAGGCTGACGCTCGACTGATTAGCTAACGGATGATCGCGGGGCACCATCGCCAGCAGCGGTTCACGCAGCACTCTCTCCCAGACCAGCGTATCCGGTAGTTGGGTATTACGCATCAGCCCCAGATCCAGCGCCCCCTCGTTCAGCGGCACAATCTGTTCGCGAGTGTTGGTTTCCCGTGTCTGGATGTGTACATCAGGATAGCGGCGGCGAAAAGTCGACAGCGTATCGGATACCGCCTTAATAAAGGGGGCTGATGAAGTAAAACCAATGCGCAGTTCGCCGGTTTCACCATGATGCAGACGAGCCGCCCGCGCGGCGGCATCATCTACCTGCGAGAGGATCTGTCGACTATCGGCCAGAAACTGCCTCCCCGCCTCCGTCAGGCTGACGCTGCGGTTAGTACGGGCAAAAAGGCGCGCGCCGATTTGCTGTTCAAGGATTTGAATTTGCTGACTAAGCGGTGGCTGGGAGATATTCAATCGCGCCGCCGCATGACCAAAATGGAGTTCTTCAGCCACGGCAATAAAGTAGCGCAGATGACGCAGTTCAATATTCATATTTAAAACGTCTTATTTGAGATTATTAATATATTAGACAGAATATTTACATTTTCATACCCTTAATAAGTGGCCGGTAAGGTCACTTAACTCTCTGTTTATCAGCAAGGATTTTTCCGTGAGTCGTACAACTACCGTTGACACCGTTCCGGCAAGCGACGTCAGCGACACCATCGCTCCTCAGCCAAACCAGTTTATCAAGCGCGGTACCCCACAATTTATTCGTGTGACCCTTGCCCTCTTCTCTGCCGGGCTGGCGACCTTTGCGTTGCTCTATTGTGTACAGCCGATACTGCCGGTGCTATCCAGTGAATTCGGCGTCTCTCCGGCCAGCAGCAGTATTTCGCTGTCGATTTCTACGGCCATGCTGGCGGTCGGCCTGCTGTTTACCGGGCCGCTGTCCGACGCCATTGGCCGCAAACAGGTGATGGTGACCGCGCTGGTGCTGGCTTCCTGCTGCTCCCTGCTATCAACAATGATGTCCAGCTGGCATGGGATCCTGATCATGCGTGCGCTAATTGGTCTGTCATTAAGCGGCGTGGCGGCGGTCGGCATGACCTATCTGAGCGAGGAGATCCACCCCAGCGTGGTGGCATTCTCAATGGGACTGTATATCAGCGGTAACTCCATTGGCGGCATGAGCGGCCGTCTGCTGACCGGGGTATTCACTGACTTTTTTGGCTGGCGTATTGCGCTGGCGGTGATTAGCGGCTTTGCCCTTGCGGCGGCGCTGATGTTCTGGCGCATCCTGCCGGAGTCGCGCCACTTCCGCCCGACATCGCTGCGCCCCAAATCGCTGCTAATCAACTTCCGTTTGCACTGGCGCGACCGCGGGCTGCCGCTGCTGTTCCTTGAAGGCTTTCTGTTAATGGGGTCGTTTGTCACCCTGTTTAACTACATCGGCTATCGTCTGATGCTTTCTCCGTGGTCACTTAGCCAGGCGGTGGTGGGCCTGCTGTCGGTGGCCTATTTGACCGGGACCTGGAGCTCGCCGAAAGCTGGCGCGATGACCGTTCGTTACGGTCGCGGCCCGGTGATGCTGTTCTCCACGGCGGTGATGCTTGGCGGACTACTGCTGACGCTCTTCTCTTCCCTATGGCTTATTTTTGTTGGCATGCTGCTGTTTTCGGCAGGTTTCTTCGCCGCACACTCGGTAGCCAGTAGTTGGATTGGCCCACGTGCTCGTCGCGCCCGTGGCCAGGCCTCGTCACTCTATTTATTCAGCTACTATCTGGGCTCCAGCATGGCGGGGACATTAGGGGGTGTTTTCTGGCATAACTACGGCTGGAACGGCGTTGGCGGGTTTATCGCGCTAATGTTGATGGCAGCACTGCTTACCGGCACATGTTTACACAAGCGCCTGAAATAACGCTCTTTAACGTGGCCTGAATGGGCCACGTTATTCACCACATTCCCAGTACTGACGACATGCCCATCAGTTCCCTGACGGCGTCAATGGAAAGCAGTGCGATAAATAGCCAGGTAAACGGATTCATAAATCACCCCGCATCAGCGGCCTGTGCCTGTATTGAGTTTAGCCACAGGTTAGAGAAAGAATCTGCTATTTTGCGCACATCTGGATTATTTCGACCCAAACATAAAATACGCAACCGATTAAACAATACATTATGCTGGTTTTGTCGGTTAAAGACGTTTAAGGTCGCGCAAGCCTGATTATTTCAGCATTCCTGCCCAGGCTGAGATAAGCAAAAGCAGCGCCATCGTTCGCTGAAAACCAACCAGAAAGCCATCAGCATGATCCCTACCAGATCTTCCCGGCGTTGTCTGGAAGATTTGTGCAGGAAGGATCCGCATCTCTCGACCCCATCGGCGTATCAGGATAGTGTAGAGGCCGACGAATAACTTCTTTTGTTCACTTGCAACAGGCCAGAGTGTAAACATGACGGAAAACAAAAACTATCATCAGCTTACTCGCACCTTCCAGCGTCTTTCACGCTTCTCGCATCTCTCCGCCATCGCCGGTTGGGATATGTTCGCCATGATGCCCCCCGGAGGCAGCACGGCCCGCAGCGAAGCGCTGGCGGAGCTTGGCGTTTTGCAACATCAGATTCTGACTGACAAAAAAGTGGGAGAATGGCTGAAAAATGCCCTTCAGGAAGAGCTAAACGACGTCGAGCAGGCCAATTTGCGAGAAATGACCCGCCAGTACGAGCAGGCGGCGCTGCTGCCTGAAAGCCTCGTGGAAGCCAAATCGCTGGCAGGTAGCCGCTGCGAGCACGCCTGGCGCAGCCAGCGCCCGGCTAACGACTGGCAAGGTTTTGCCGAAAACCTACGTGAAGTGGTCACGCTCAGCCGCGAAGAGGCGCAAATCCGTGCCGCAGCCAAAGGCTGTTCCCGCTATGACGCGCTGCTGGATATTTTTGAACCGGATATGACCAGCGCGCGGCTGGACGTCCTGTTCGCCGACCTCAAATCCTGGCTTCCTTCCTTACTGGCTAACGTGGTTGAGAAGCAGGCGCAGGCACCGCTTATCGAGCCTCAAGGACCGTTCCCGATCGCCGACCAGCGCGAGCTTGGGCTTGAGGCTATGCGCGTGTTGGGATTTGATTTTGACGGCGGACGCCTTGATATCAGCGCTCATCCGTTCTGCGGCGGCGTACCTCAGGATGTCCGTATCACCACCCGCTACAACGAAAACGACCTGCTCAGCGCGCTATTTGGCGTGATTCATGAAACTGGCCACGCGCGCTACGAACAGAATTTGCCGCGTAACTGGATCGATCAGCCTATCGCCCTCGCCCGTTCAACGGCAATCCATGAATCACAAAGCCTGTTTTTTGAAATGCAGTTGGGCCGTAGCGAGGCATTCCTGCAACGGCTGCTGCCAACGGTACGCCAGTACTTTGGTGAGCAACCGGCCTTCAATCGCGACAACTTCATTGCGTGGAACCAGCGAGTCAAGCCGGGGTTTATCCGCGTTGACGCCGATGAAGTGAGCTATCCGGCACACGTGATTCTGCGCTACGAAATCGAACGTGCGTTGATCGATGGCGATATCGAAGTGGAGGATATTCCGGCGCTGTGGGATGAAAAAATGCAGCACTGGCTGGGTCTTTCCACCACCGGTAACTACCGTGATGGCTGTATGCAGGATATCCACTGGACCGACGGCGGCTTTGGCTACTTCCCGTCATATACGCTGGGCGCCATGTATGCCGCACAGCTGATGGCTTCCGCCAAACGGGCACTACCGCAGTTGGAAAGCGACATCGCCAACGGCAACTTTAGCGCCCTGTTCGACTGGCTGCGGCAGAATATCTGGCAGCACGGTAGCCGTTTTACCACCTCGCAGTTGATTCAACACGCGACCGGAGAAGACCTTAACAGCGACTTTTTCCGCCAGCACCTCACCTCGCGTTATCTGTAAATCACGGGCGTCGGGCCAGTTCCGACGCCCTGTTCCCTCTTTGTCGCCGTGGGTTGTACATACGGTTACACGCCGATACCAAACACTCACGGAAACCTCGATAAGACAAGCATATAGTTCTTTCAACGGCCCCGCAGTGGGGTTGAAACAAGAAACCTTTTCGAGGATATCAGAATGAAAAAAGTATTAGCTCTGGTCGTTGCCGCTGCTATGGGTCTGTCTTCTGTTGCTTTTGCTGCCGACGCTGCCACTACTACCGCTCCAGCTCCGGCTGCTGCAACTCACAGCACCACCGCTAAAGCAACTCACCACAAGAAACACCACAAAGCCGCTGCTAAACCGGCCGCAGAGCAGAAAGCTCAGGCTGCCAAAAAGCACCACAAAGCTGCCGCTAAACCCGCAGTAGCCCAGAAAGCTCAGGCCGCTAAAAAACACCACAAAGCTGCTGCTAATCCCGCTGTAGCCCAGAAAGCTCAGGCGGCCAAAAAACACCACAAAACCACCAAACATCATACCGCTAAACCAGCTGCACAACCGGCTGCTTAATCTCCCAGATTAGGTTGTTTGATATGATACCGGCGCTGCTTCAGCGCCGTTTTTTTCTGGAGAGCACCATGCTGCGGCGCTATCGTTTTGAGCTCATCCTGATCCTGCTGATTATCTGCGCGCTAGTCGCCAGCCGTTTTTTTCTCTATTAAAGCGTGAGTTGCCAGAGGTTATATCCCAGACCATAGAGCGCCAGAAGCAACAGAAATAACGCCGAGACCATCGTCAATCGTTTAGCGTAATGCGCCGTTAGCCAACGACGAATCGCCAGGATATAGAGTGAGAGCACGCTCAGGTCGATAATCACCCAGACCGCCGTCAATAGCCCCAGACTGAAGCCGAGAGTGTCGGTGACATGGATAAACTGCGGAAAAAAAGCAGCAAAAAAGAGAATATCTTTGGGATTGCTTAGTGCGGTCGCAAATCCAGCCATCACTCCGCTGCGCTTTTTAGCGACCAGTTGCATATTAGCATCCTCACGCAGCATTCCAATTGCCAGCAGAATGATATAGAGCGATCCGACAACCGCCAGCAGCATCAGTGCTCGCGGGTTCAGAGCCACCAAACCGGTCAGCATCGCGGCAGCGATCGCCAACAACACCAGAGACGCCAGATTCCCGCCAATCATCGTGCGCACTGCGCTGGAATAGCCTTCACGCGCTGCCGCCCCGGTCACTAATAAAACCACCGGTCCGGGCGTGGCTATCAGCGCCAGCACCGTCAGGCAGTAGGCCATCAACAATGAATAATCCATCCACTAAACTCACTATAGGATAATAAAGATCCTATTTTCTTTCTTGATTTCAGAGTTGAAAAACGACTAATAGTGAGCTTGAATGTGAGTTTTACTCATAGTAGAAAACAATTAACGATGTCCATGCCTCCGCTCTACGCCCTACGCGCTTTTGAAACCGCCGCTCGACTTGGTTCGTTTAGTAAAGCCGCCGCTGCGCTGCACGTTACGCCAGGGGCCGTCAGTCGCCACGTCAGCACGCTGGAAGCGTGGTTTGAATGTCAGCTTTTTATTCGCCATGGGCCAAAGGTCATGCTGACCGATGCCGGATACCAGTTGGCGAAAGCGCTGGAAGAGAGTTTTATGTCGATTGAACGGGCTTGTCAGGCTCTGCGTCGTCAGGCGGGAAAGCTGCGGCTGAAAGCACCGTCGACGCTCACAATGCGCTGGCTACTGGACGTCCTGCAGCAGTTTCGCCAGCAGCATCAGCGCCCGGAAGTCGAAATGAGTAGCCTGTGGATGGACCGCGACAGCGTCGATTTCGCTCAGGAGCCTTTCGACTGCGCGATTCTCCTGGGAGAGGGTCATTTCGGTGACAATAACGTTTGTCACCTGCTGTTCGCAGAATGGCTGATCCCACTTTGCACACCGAGCATGCGGCACAAAGCCAGACAAGATTTGACTGCCTGTACGCTGATTCATCCATCAACCGACCGACGGGACTGGCGGCGCTGGCTCCAGTATTACGACCAGCTCGCGCCCAATATTGCTCAGGGCATCGTCTTCGATACCCTTGAGCAAGGCACGATGGCGGCAATGAGCGGCCACGGCGTCAGCATTGGCGATCTGCTGCTGAATCTGCCCGCGATCCGCGCGGGACTTCTGGCCTTGCCCTTCTCAACGGCTATCGCGACCGGTGAAGGCTACTATCTGGTATGGCCGAAAAACACCCTCAGCCCGCAGCCTATCGCCTTACTCCTTGACTTTTTAAATCAGCATATTCCCGGCCCGTTGCCTGACGATATTATCCGTCAGGGACAGGAACCCGAATTACAGAACGTGGACCGCGGTAACCAACAGATAGCCCGTGGCACCCCAGATCATCGCTGAGACCAGCGAAACGTAGACCAATGCGCGAATACCTTGTTTAGACATAGACCCTCCCGTGCTTCGGGTGTTAGAAATTGCAGACATCATCGCCGGGATAACATCTCTATTAGCTCAACAAGGTAGTAGCAATAACAACGTTTACGGTGAGAAAATGTTTCGCTTTGAAAGTAATTGATAAACAGGTAAAGAAGTGCGTTTTTCTTGTGAAGATATTTCATTTTTGCCCTGTTCTGGCGGTTTTTGCTCTGTGCTCCCTTGAGAAAAAACTGAAGCGAAAGTCATTTTTCGACTCCTCGCCTGATGTACGTTCGGATACACGATTTATGTTGCGTCCATCGCCCTTTTCTGCGGAAATAGCGCCGCAGGAAATCGACGTTAACCGGTTGAAATTACATCATTCCGCCGATAAAAATGGCCGATTTTCTCTGATAAAGCCTGCCGTCTGGCTTAATTAAAATTATTCTTAACTTTCATAAACTTAAATCTGCTGCTACTTTCAATATACATAATTAACTCCCCAGAGAGTGATATGCGTAGAGACGTTCTGTTATTACTGTGTTCAATTTGCCTGGTTCCTCCGCTTGTCCAGGCTGATGATGATGGCATGAGTGCAAAAGATATTAAGACGCTGTTTTTTGGTCATGACGATCGTAAACCGGTGAGCAATCCCGCAGACGATCCCTGGGATGCCATTGGACAACTGGAAACCGCCAGCGGTAATCTCTGTACCGCCACGCTTATCTCCCCCAACCTGGCGCTCACCGCCGGGCACTGCCTGCTTACGCCGCCTAAAGGCAAGCCGGATAAACCGGTCGCCCTGCGCTTTATCTCACGCAAAGGCGGCTGGGTGTATGAGATCCATGGTATTGAAGGTCGCGTAGATCCTTCGCTGGGCAAAAGGCTAAAGGCCGACGGCGATGGCTGGATAGTCCCGAGCGCCGCTGCGCCGTGGGATTTTGGACTTATCGTCTTACGCTACGCCCCGTCCGGAATTACACCGGTACCGATTTTTAACGGCAGCAAGGCCGATCTGACCGCCGCACTAAAAACCGTGGAACGTAAAGTGACGCAGTCAGGCTATCCGGAAGATCATCTGGATAATCTCTACACTCATGAGGATTGCGTGGTAACCGGCTGGGCGCAGACGTCAGTGCTCTCCCATCAATGCGATACGCTGCCAGGCGATAGCGGTTCGCCTCTGCTGTTAAAGACCGCCGACGGCTGGCAGGTCATTGCGGTGCAGAGTTCGGCTCCGGGGCCAAAAGATCGCTGGCGGGCGGACAACCGCGCCATCTCCGTGACCGGTTTTCGCGATAAGCTGGAAGCGCTGGCCGCCCAGTAAACGGTCAGCCCTGCTGCTGGCGCAGCTGTAATAACGAGGCGACGGGCATCGGTTCGCTAAAATAGAATCCCTGTAATCTGTCGCATCCCGCTCGCCGCAGCAACGCCAGCTGTTGTTGATTCTCAACGCCTTCCGCCACCACCGTAATGCCTAACGCTCCGGCAATACGTACGGTGCCACGAACCAGCTCCGCCGCCTGGGTATCAACATCCACCAGCCCGGCCAGTGATTTATCGATTTTCAGACTGTCAAAGCTGAAGCTGCGTAAATAGCCGATGCTGGAGTATCCGGTGCCAAAATCATCCAGCGCCACCGCAATCCCCAGCGATTTTAAGTTTTCAATCGCCGCCCTGGCACGGTTGGGATTCTCCAGTACGTAGCTTTCAGTGACCTCAAGCTGTAGCCGACGGGCCGGGAAATGGCAGCGCCCCAACACCTGTACCACCCGCGACTCAAATTCCGGGTCGCGAAACTGCGCCGGTGAAATATTCACCGATAGCAGCAGGTCGCCTAATGGCTGCAGGTCGCTACAGGCACGATGGAGAACAAACTGGCCAAGCGCGTAGATCAAACCGCTGCTTTCAGCGATACCGATAAAAGCGTCCGGCGGCAGCGCACCCTGCGGGCGTCGTGGCCAGCGCAGCAACGCTTCCACACCTTCCATAACCAGCGTATCGGCGTTAACAATCGGCTGATACCAGACATCGAACTCATCGTTTTCCAGTCCCTGACGAATGCCGTTTTCGATATTGAGCTGATACTGCCGCGCGTCACTGAGCGCTTCGTCATACCAGGTCGTGCGCCCTTTCCCGGTTTTTTTCGAATGGTACATGGCAATATCGGCGCGACGAAAAAGCTCGGTGCTGGAACAGCTTACAGGAACGCCGCTGGCGATACCGATGCTGGCGCTGATATAGATTTTTCGCTCACTCAGCGTAACGGGTGCCTTCAAGAGTTCCAACACCGCCCAGGCAAAGGCCGATGCCTGATTCACCGCCTGTTCGCCGCTGACCGTCATCGCGAACTCGTCACCGCCCATACGCGCCAGCATCCCGCCGGGTGGAACACGCTCCCGCAGCTCTTTGGCGATATGGGTAATCAGCGCATCGCCAACATCGTGGCCGTAGTTATCATTAACATCTTTAAAACCGTCGAGATCGATAAACACTACGCTTTGCGTTTGATACTGCGAATTTTCACAAACCTGATTCAGCCGCTCGATTAGCGCCCGGCGGTTAGGCAAGCGGCTAAGCCAGTCGGTCATGGCGATATTGCGCGCCAGCTTTTCACCGCGCGCTAGCTTGTAAAGCCCCAGACTGCTAAACAGAATAAACAGCAGGATCAGCCCAGCCGCTACCGCAGCAATTAGCCGAATACTGTTCGATGCCGCCCGCGATGCCTCCGCACCGGGAAGTCCAGGCTGCCAGCTCAGGTAACCCACGATTTCTCCGGCATGAGTACGCAGCGGAATACTGTATTCACCGCCGGTGGGAGTGACGTGCAAATTGCGAATCTGAAAGGTATCACCAAGGCGTTCGAGCATTTGCGGGTTAATGTGCCGGGTAATCACCAGATAGCGGCGGGTATCATCATGCACCTGCAGGCGTCCAACCGTTGGGCGAATCAGGCCAATACCGATAAACGCAATACCGACGCGGGTGCGGGTGATGCCCGCATAAGCGCTTTTACCGCTGCGCAGCGCAGCGGCATGCTGCGAGATGAGTGTATGAAAACCCTTGCCTAAAAATTCCGTATCCTGCTCGGTAAAACTCTGGCTACGAAATGATCCCCACAAAACGTGATAGTGCTGGTCCAGCACGAAAGTGCCATCATAAAGATTGTTGATTTTAAAACCCGATCCCCATGAATTATAAAGCCATTGAGAATCGAGCTTCTCCGCATAGGTCTGATGAACCGCATCATCCCAGATGGAGTTATCCATCACCAACGACTGCACGCGGTTGACCGAGGTCTGCACCGCGCCATCCACCGATAGCACAGAGCGATGTTTATCAATTTCGTTCGCTTTCTGGCCAATCAGATGCTGGGAAAGGTAGAGCAGAAAAATAACGGACACGATTAAGCCGATCCCGGCAAGGAAGATCATGATGGAAAGCGTTCTGGCGGAGGGAATATTGCGCCAACCTAACGAGTGAATCATGTTCTGCCCTCATCATGGCCGGTCAGGAGATACGCCGAACTGGCTCTTTTTTAAGAGTAATACAGAGGGCAGAATTTGCCGCCTGCATTCACAGGCGGCATCACATCAGGCGAGTTTAATTAGCACCATGCCAACGACCAAAAGCAACAAACCGGCCCAGCCTTTATGGTTCAGACGCTGGCCAAACAGTATCCAACCGGCGGCAATGGTCGCCGCGATACCGAAACCGCCCCACAGTGCATAGGCCACCGACAGGTCAATCCCCTTAACCGCCTGCGAAAGCGCGCTAAATGCGCCAAGGACCGCCACCAAGGACATCACGCCGTAGAATTTACGCCGGAAGCCGTCGGAAAACTTCAGAAAAACGTTGGCGATAATTTCCAGCACAATCGCCAGCGCCAGCCAGGCGGCATGGATCCACTCAAACTGTTGCATGAGCCGTCTCCTTGCCCGGTTTCACCGCTTTCTTCGTTCCGGATTTGATCAATACAATCCCGGCAACCAGGGTGACCAGACCTGCGATTTTTATCGTCGACAGCGTCTCATCGAACAGCAGGACGCTGAAAATAGTGATCAGTAAAATACCGATCCCTTCCCACAGGGCGTAGGCCACGCCAAGGGCGATTTTTTTCACCGCGAAAGCCAGAAAAATATAAGAAAGCGCAATCATTACCAGCATTAAAATAAAACCAGCATGCCCACCGCTGACGCTTGCCCATTTCATCGACAGGGTGCCGGTAATTTCAGCAACGATAGCTAAAGCTAATAAAATCCAATAAAACATGATCCCTTCTCCTGCTTGAGAATATAATCCATTACGGCTTACAGCGAAGTAAACCGGAAAAATTCTGACGTTATTTTAGCCGTGCGCAGCGCGCCAGCTCAGGCAGAGAGAAGAAGACTATAGCGCCGAGCGCCAGTGCTGCTCGCCAAGGAAGCGGGAGTTGAAGAGGGATACTGCAGGGTGATGAGAAATATACATCCTGAACTGATTGTCCATAAAATTACAATTATCCGCGGTATTGCTTCTCGTCATTTGCGGATGAAAATTGTCCTCAGTAGTTATACACAAGCAGATTTGTACCATAACGCTACATTTAACTCAAAGTCTTTGCAGTTCTTTACCTCGGATATTTGATTTTGATTAGCTTTTTCTGATCCCGTTCGCCATTATGATCCCACTCTATCAATTATAAATAAGCGGGCCGTTTTTTTCTTTTTAGCAGATACGCAGCGTTGAGACGCCGACTTTGCCAGCGTCTACAATGAATTCACATTAGACTCAATTTTTCTCGCAGGGAGCGGTATGGCCAAACCCATTATCACGCTTAACGCCTTAAAGATAGTCATCATGCTCGGCATGCTGGTTATCATTCTCACCGGCATTCGCTTCGCGGCGGATATCATCGTTCCTTTTGTTCTGGCGCTATTCCTGGCGGTGGTCATCAACCCGTTGGTTCAGCTTATGGTGCGCTGCCGGGTACCGCGGGTGCTGGCTATTTCTCTGCTGGTTGGTCTGATTGTCCTGCTGGCCGTTGTGCTGCTGGCCTCTCTCGGCACCTCGCTTAACGAACTGGCGCGCACCCTGCCGCAGTATCGCAATTATCTCTATGAACCGATGCAGACCATTGCGCCGTGGTTACAGCGCTTTGGTTTTACCGTGTCGGTGGTTGAGCTGAATAAGTATATTGATCCCAATGCGGTGATGACGCTGGTCACCAGCCTGCTGACGCAGCTTTCTAACGCCATGTCCTCTATCTTCCTGCTGCTGCTGACGGTGGTGTTTATGCTGCTTGAGGTCCCGCAGCTTCCCGTCAAGCTGCAACAGCTGATGTCCCGACCGGTGGAAGGCATGGGGGCAATTCAGCGCGCACTGGATAGCGTCTCCCACTACCTGGTGTTAAAAACCGCCATTAGCCTGGTAACCGGCCTGGTGGTCTGGGGGATGCTGGTGCTGCTGGATGTGCGTTTTGCCTTTATGTGGGGGCTACTGGCTTTTGCGCTCAACTACATTCCCAACATTGGTTCAGTTCTCGCGGCGATCCCGCCTATTTTGCAGGTGTTGGTTTTTGGCGGTCTGTACGACGCGCTGGTGGTTCTGGCGGGCTATCTGGTCATTAATCTGGTGTTCGGCAATATCCTTGAACCGCGCATTATGGGCCGTGGCCTGGGGCTATCGACGCTGGTGGTCTTCCTGTCATTGATTTTCTGGGGCTGGCTGCTGGGGCCGGTAGGTATGCTGCTCTCAGTGCCGCTGACGATTATCGTCAAAATCGCCCTCGAGCAGACGGTCGCCGGGCAAAGCATTGCCTTTCTGCTGAGTGACCTGAGTAAAAACTAACGACATTTCCCCGGAGGCGATGCTGGCGCATCTGTCCGGGCTACCAGCCCGCAGACGGCGGTGAATCCGTAGCCCGGTCAGCGCAGCGCCACCGGGTTCTTTTTATACACATCCTCCATACCTGTAGACCAATCATTCATTTTCATTATTGATCGCCATCACATCTCTCACCCGCCAATCATTACTCTTACGCTAACAATTCGCCGTCAGCGTTAATTGATGCCTGCCACGTCGGGACGCACACTTACTCCCACACCAGGACAATCAAAACGATTTGTCGAATCAGGAGGTTAACAATGAGTGCCGAACAAACGACCGGACGGGTCTGGAACCGTCGCCGGACGGAAAAACAGCGGCGACTGGCCGAGGCTAAGATCTCAGGTAAAGTCATTCCCACCGACCAGCTGGTTGCGGTTCTGGAACATTTGCTGGCTCCCGGCGACCGTGTGGTGCTGGAAGGCAACAACCAGAAACAGGCCGATTTTCTCTCGCGGATGCTGGCGGAAGTCAACCCGCAAAAAATCCACGACCTGCACATGATTATGCCAAGCGTCGGGCGCAGCGAGCACCTGGATCTCTTCGAAAAAGGCATCGCCCGCAAACTTGATTTCTCTTTCTCCGGCACCCAAAGCCTGCGTATTTCGCAGTTGCTGGAAGATGGCCTGCTGGAAATTGGCGCGATCCACACCTATATCGAGCTCTACTCCCGTCTGTACGTCGACCTGTCGCCGAACGTCGCCCTGATCGCCGGTTTCAAAGCCGACCGCAAAGGTAATCTCTACACCGGGGCAAGTACCGAAGATACTCCGGCGCTGGTTGAAGCCGCCGCCTTCCATGACGGTATCGTCATTGCGCAGGTCAACGAGCTGGTTGACGACGAATGCGACCTGCCGCGCGTCGATATCCCCGGTTCGTGGATTGACTACGTCGTTGTCGCCGACAAACCGTTCTTTATCGAACCTCTGTTTACCCGCGACCCGCGCCTGATCAAACAGGAACATATCCTGATGGCGATGATGGCGATCAAAGGCATCTACGCCGAGCATCAGGTGCAATCGCTAAACCACGGTATCGGCTTTAACACCGCCGCCATCGAACTGCTGCTGCCTACCTACGGCGAGCAGCTCGGCCTGAAGGGCAAAATCTGTAAACACTGGACCCTGAACCCGCATCCGACGCTGATCCCGGCCATTGAGAGCGGCTGGGTAGAGAGCGTGCACTGCTTCGGCGGCGAACTGGGGATGGAAGAGTACATCCGCGCCCGCCCTGACGTGTTCTTTACCGGCGCAGATGGCTCCATGCGCTCTAACCGCGCCTTCTGCCAGCTGGCAGGCCAGTACGCGGTGGATATGTTTATCGGCTCGACGCTCCAGGTGGATGGCTACGCCAACTCCTCAACCGTCACCCGTGGGCGTCTTTCCGGCTTCGGCGGTGCGCCGAATATGGGCCATGACCCGCACGGTCGTCGTCACGCCACCCCGGCCTGGCTGAATATGATTACCGAACCGGACCCAATGCAGCGCGGCAAAAAGCTGGTGGTGCAGATGGTGGAAACCTTCCAGGCGGGCGTTAAACCAACCTTCGTAGAAAAACTGGATGCTATTGAAGTGGCGAAAACCTCCGGAATGCCGCTGGCGCCAGTAATGATTTACGGCGATGACGTCACCCACGTGCTGACCGAAGAAGGCATCGCTTATCTCTATCGCGCGGAAAGTCTTGAGGAGCGCCGGGCGATGGTCGCAGCGGTGGCCGGGATCACCGATATCGGCCTCGGCGTTGACGCCAAACGCGTGGCCGAACTGCGCCGCAGCGGAAAAGTGGTGTACCCGGAAGATATCGGTATTCGCCGTAGCGACGCCACCCGTTCGTTGCTGGCCGCTGGCAGCGTCGCCGACCTGGTTGAATGGTCCGACGGCCTGTACAACCCACCGGCAAAATTCCGGAGCTGGTAATGAAAAACCTCTCTCCCCAACTCGCAGAAACCCGGGCCCGGCGTCTGGCGCAAATCGCCAGCGACTGCCTGATCGACGAAGCGCGCCTTAGCCCGAAACCGGGCCTGGTTGATAGCCGTGGCAACGGCGCGCATCAGGACCTGAATCTGGCGCTAATGGAGCGCTCAGCCCACAGCCTGACACCGACTTTTCACGCGCTGGCACAGCAAAGCTGGCTGCGCCCGGTTGATATCGCCCTGCGCGAGACCGTTGGTCGTCTGGGTCGTGAAGGCGAAGCGCAGATGATGCAAGCGACGGCGGGGGTCAACACCCATCGCGGCGCTATCTGGGCCCTTGGCCTGCTGGTCAGCGCAACGGCCATGCTGGGGGGAAAAGGTCATTCACAGAGAATCGCGGAAACTGCCGCCGCCCTCGCCCGCTTGCCGGATACCTGCGCGCCGAAGACCTTCAGTAAAGGTCTGCGCGCCAGCCGCCGCTGGCAGGTGCCGGGTGCGCGTGAAGAGGCGCAGTGCGCTTTTCCGCACATCACCACCCTGGCGCTGCCGCAGCTACTGCACAGCCGGGCGCAGGGGGCCAGCGAAGAGCAGGCCCGCCTGGACGCGCTGATGGCGATTATGACGTCGCTTAGCGATACCTGCGTGCTCTCCCGCGCCGGAATGGCGGGACTTGACGCCATGCAGCAAGGCGCGGCCGAGGTACTGACCGCCGGAGGATGTGCGACAGCTACGGGCCGGGCCGCTCTGGCGCAACTTGATGCCCAGATGCTGGCGCAGAACGCCTCGCCGGGTGGCGCGGCTGACCTGCTCGCCGCCACCCTGTTTCTCGACCGGGTTTCCGCCTAACGCATTCAGAGGATGTTATGGAACAGATTAAATTGTCATTTCCTGCCAACCGCGCCCTCAGCGGCAAAGCGCTGGCAGGCGTTGTAGGCTCCGGCGATATGGAAGTGCTCTATACCGCAGGACAGAGCAACACACTCAACGTAGAAATCACCACCTCGGTGGACAACAGCCAGGCGCGCTGGAACGCGCTGTTCGACCGCCTGAACCTGGTTAACGGCCTGCCCGGCGGGCTGCTGGTTATCCACGATTTCGGTGCCACGCCGGGCGTGGCGCGCATCCGCATTGAACAGGTTTTTGAGGAGGTGGCTCATGCGTAACGATCGTAGCTTTATTGAACTGCGCGCCCGCGAACGCGCCCGCACCCTGCTGGACGGCGGCAGCTATCGCGAGCTGCTCGACCCGTTCGAAGGCATCATGTCGCCGTGGCTGGGCGCGCAGGGTATCGTCCCGCAGTCCGATGACGGCATGGTCGTCGCGAAAGGCACCATTAACGGTCAACCCGCGGTGGTGATCGCCATCGAAGGCACCTTCCAGGGCGGCAGCATGGGCGAAGTCTCCGGCGCGAAAATGGCCGCCGCGCTCGAGCTGGCGGCGGAAGATAACCGCAACGGTATCCCCACCCAGGCGGTACTGTGTCTGGAGACCGGCGGCGTGCGTCTGCAGGAGGCCAATCTGGGCCTTGCCGCCATCGCCGATATTCACGCCGCGATTGTCGACCTCCGTCGCTACACCCCGGTGGTCGGTATTATCACCGGCACCGTCGGCTGCTTCGGTGGGATGTCCATCGCCGCAGCGCTGTGCAGCTACCTGATTGTCACTCGCGAAGCGCGTCTGGGCCTCAACGGACCACAGGTTATCGAACAGGAAGCAGGCATTGAAGAGTATGACTCCCGCGACCGTCCGTTTATCTGGAGCATGACCGGCGGCGAAATTCGCTACGCCAGCGGCCTGGTGGATGCGCTGGTGGGCGACGGCGTCAACGCGGTGAAAACGGCGATGAACGAAGCGATTGCCCAGGGCGTACCGACCCAGCATCGCAGCGACAAATATGATGATTTCCTGACCCGTTTGACCCACTTCGATACCCGCCAGCAAGCGGATACCGCGCAGATCAAACAGCTATTCGCCCGGGAGGAGAAATAATGAGTCAGTTCACTAATCGCGCCGCGCTGTGGCTAAACCAGCTGGCACCGAATGCCCCGCTGATGAGCGGTCTGTGCCCGTCAGTACAGGTTGCCGATGCCGATTTTAACGGCGAATCCGTACGTTTTATCGCCGTGGTGCCGGATGCGAATAACCACTACCCGCGCGCCGCTCAGGGTGAAGTCGGTCTGCTCGAAGGCTGGACGCTGGCGAAAGTGGTTAACGAAACTATCGACGCCGATGCGGATAACCCGGTGAAGCGCCCGATTATTGCGGTTATTGATGTGCCAAGCCAGGCCTATGGTCGTCGTGAAGAGGCCTTCGGTATTCACCAGGCGCTGGCTGGGGCGGCTGGCGCTTATGCCAAAGCGCGTCTTGCTGGTCACCCGGTGATAGGCCTGATTGTCGGCAAAGCGATGTCCGGGGCGTTTCTGGCCCACGGCTACCAGGCCAACCGCCTGATCGCCTTTAACGACAGCGGCGTGCTGGTTCATGCGATGGGCAAAGAGTCTGCCGCGCGGATCACCCTGCGTACCGTTGAGGCGCTGGAGAAACTGGCGGCAACTATTCCGCCGATGGCCTATGACGTCAGCAACTACGCAACGCTCGGCCTGCTCTCCGCCCTGCTCGACATCAGCAATCCGGATGCCCCTGACGCCCGCGACCTGACGCTGGTCACCACCACCCTGCGCGACGCCATCGCTGACGCCCGCCAGGATGCCACGCTGAAGTGCCGCCTGGGTGCGGAGAACCGTCGTAGTTCCCAACAGGTGCGCGATCGCATGCGCGCCAGCTGGTAGTCAGTCCCTAAGTAGAAGAAAACCTGCCGGAAGCGGCCGCCTGAGGCGCTCATTGAGCGCCTCAGGAAGGGACTGCTTTTAGAAATTATAACAATCGCGCCAGTACTCTATTCCATTTACAGGTGATTTATGACTTATGTGATTATTCATGCCCTCGCGCCGATTTTTGTCATCATGCTACTGGGCTTCTGGGCCGGTAAGGCCAAAATGGTCGATAACAAAAACGTCTCGCTGCTCAACATTTTCGTGATGGACTTCGCCCTGCCCGCGACGCTGTTTAGCGCCACGGTACAGACCCCGTGGAGCGGGATTGTCGCTCAATCGCCGCTGGTGCTGGTGCTCACCGGCGCGATGTGGATCACCTATGCGGCTATCTATTTTCTCGCCACCAACGTCTTCAAGCGTTCGCCGCAGGATGCCGCCGTGCTGACCCTGACCGTGGCGCTGCCTAACTACGCCGCGCTCGGCCTGCCGATTCTTGGCAGCGTGCTCGGCGAAGGTGCGTCAACCTCGCTCTCGGTCGCCGTGTCTATTGCCTGCGGTTCGGTACTGATGACGCCTTTCTGCCTGTTGATTCTGGAACGTGAAAAAGCGCGTGCCGCTGGAGAAAATAGCGGTTCAACGCTGGCGATGCTGCCGATACTGATGTGGCGTTCGGTGAAAAAACCGATTGTCTGGGGCCCGCTGCTGGGGGTGGTACTTTCCGCCATCGGTATCAAAATGCCGGACCTGCTGCTGGCCTCGATCAAACCGCTGGGCCTGGCGGCGACCGCCGCAGCACTGTTCCTGACCGGGGTGATTCTGTCGGCGCGTAAGCTGCAGCTCAATACGCTGATCGCCACCTCCACTATCGTTAAACTGCTGGTGCAGCCGTTTATCGCCTGGGGTCTGGTGATGCTGCTGGGCCTGCACGGTTCGATCGCCATTACCGCCATTCTGATGATTGCCCTGGCGGCCGGTTTCTTCGGCGTGGTGTTCGGCAACCGCTTTGGCGTACAGTCGCCGGATGCGGAAGCGGTGCTGCTGTTAAGCTCGGTTCTGTGTATCCTGTCGCTGCCGCTGTTTATCACTTTAACTTCGGGGATCTAACGATGTCATCAACGCCGCGTCCTCACGATTTAGTCTGGTTGAATCATACCTCAGCGCTGGAGGCTACCGAGGAACTCTGGGTCGCCCAGCACTGGCGAGTCAGCCTGCCAGTGGTGGTACGACGCGACGTTGATGCCGATGCCCGCATTCCTGTGGGCGTGCGGGGCATGAAGCGCGAACAGCGGGCGGCGGGCTGGGTACGGGCGGAGAATATCGTTCGCACCATCAGCCCAGAGATGTTCGCCGACCGCCAGCTGCTTCTGCGCTCGCCGTTTGTCTCTCAGCCGCCAGTACAGGCGGCTATTTCACTGACTCTGCACGACTGGCCGTGGCGTTGGGGCATTACCGGCAGCACCGGCTACGCGCTGGCCACGGAAATTCCCGTTCTCCACGCCACCAGCGATCTGGATCTACTCATTCGCGCACCGCAGCCCGTCGTTCGCGAGGCATTGCTCGAATGGCAAGCCCGCGTCGCGCAGCTACCCTGCCGGGCGGATACCCAGGTCGAAACGCCTGCCGGGGCTTTTGCACTCAATGAGTGGTTGCGCGATGGCCGCGCCCTGCTGAAAACGTCCCACGGCGCGCGTCTGACCGAGACGCCGTGGAACAGGGAGGAAGCATGAAAATTCTCTTTACCTTTCCCGGTCAGGGAAACCAGCGGCAAGGTATGCTCACCGCTATCCCCGATCGTCAGAATATTATGGCCGAAGCGCGCACCGTACTTGGCGATGAAGTCGATAATTTAGATAGCGCCGCCGCGTTACAGCATACCCGCGCGGTGCAGTTGTGCCTGTTAATTACCGGTGTTGCCTGGGCGCGGGAGCTTCAGCGCCAGGGCGTAAACCCGGACATGGTCAGCGGCCTGTCGATCGGCGCTTTCCCGGCGGCGGTGATGGCCGATGCGCTGGACTTCACCAACGCCCTGCGCCTGGTGGCGCTACGCGGCGATTTAATGGAGCAGGCTTATCCTCACGGCTACGGACTCACCGCCATTATGGGTCTGACGCTCGACAGCGTGGAAAAGCTGATTGCCGACAGCGAGCTGTATATCGCCAACCTTAACGCTGAAACGCAAATTGTCATTGCCGGGCGCGACGAAGAGATGGCGAGAGTCGCCAAGCTGGCGCTGAAGGCAGGAGCCAGCTTGGCACAGCGTCTGGCAGTCAGCGTCCCTTCGCACTGCGCGCTGCTGGATAAACCAGCGGCTGAGCTGGCGAAGGCCTTTTCTGCCATCACGCTCCGGCGACCGCGCTGCGCGTATTTGAGCGGCTCCACGGCGCGCGTGCTCTGGGACCCGCTGAAAATCGCCGACGATTTGGCGCTGAATATGTCGCGCACCGTGCGCTGGCAGGAGGCAATGATCGCCGCCGATGAGCGCGAGGCGCGGCTGGCAATTGAGATGCCGCCGGGCGGCGTACTGACCTGTCTTACCCGCCAGGCGGGCTGGCGCGGTGAGAGCATTTCGCTGGAACGCAGCGGCATAGAAGTCGCTCGTCACCTGGCAACCCGGCTTAATGGTTAAGGCTACGGGCGTACATGCGCCCTTCTGCCGCCAGTGCCAGCAGGTCGGCGTCGCGCTCGCGATGATGTGAATAGACAATCGAAATCAGCTGGCGCATTTGATAGGGCTCCGCCAGCTTCAACAGCTGCACATCGTTTTCATAGACCTTTTTCATTCTTCCCGGCAGCAGCGCAAAGCCCACTCCCGCCTGAACCAGGCTAATCATTGAAAAAATATCGTTAACCCGGGTGACAATTTCCGGCTCAAATCCGGCTACCTGAAATGCCTCCTGAAAGCCCGCATAGGTGGCAAATCCTTCCGCCAGCGAGACAAACTTACGCTCAGCGTAATCGCGCAGCTCGGCAGGTTGGCTGGTATCCAGTTGCTCCGTTGCCGGGGCCGCGAGGAAGATGTCATCCTCAAATAGCGGGACCACATCAAAAGCGGAATTGCTGAACTCACCTTCGTTGGTGGCGATCAGAATCGCATCCAGCGCATCATCTTCCAGCATATCCAGCAGCATCTGATTGGAGCCCATGGTGAGATCCAGCTCCAGCTCAGGACGGCGCAGCTTCATGCCCATAATAATGCGCGGCACGGTTTCCAGCGTCAGGGAGTAAAGCGTACCGATGCGCAGCCGCCCCTGTCCGACACCCGCCACTTTGCGCGTTGCTTCCAGTCCCCGAGTCATCAGGCTCATCACGTCCTGGCAGTATTCCAGCAGCGTCCACGCCGCCGGGAGCGGTAGCAGATTCCGTCCTTTATGGATAAACAGCGGGCAGCCGACGCCCTCTTCCAGGGTGTGCAGCGCCCGATGAACGCTGACGCCGCTCAGCTGCATCGCCTCGGCAGTTCTGGCGATATTGCCCTTCGTCATAAACATCATAAATACCGACAGCTTGCGGAAGGTGATCTCCTGGTTAATGTCGTCTTTCATTGCCCTGCGCCCCGCATTTCGGTCTTTATTTGCATTTTCTTTTGTGATTTCAAGACAGTATAAACGCAATTACCGATTGAGGTATTAGCCGAAAGGGGGAAATACCCGCATTGCAATTTATCGGTTTCGCCAGGCCAGCAGCAGGCTGGCGAGGGTAAAGGCGGCCATGATCCACGCCATCGTCCATGGCGTACCGTCACGCAGCCACGCCAGCAGTAACGAAGAAATAATCCCGCTGCCGTACTGCAATGAGCCAATCAGCGCTGAGGCCGAGCCAGCAAATGCCCCTGCCTCATCCAGCGCCGCGGCGGTCGACGTCGCGGCTATCACCCCGTTCATCGAAAAAAAGAGGAACACGCTGGCCACTATCAGACCAATGCCGCCAATATGCAGCCTGACGCCCGTCGCCAGTATCACCACAGCCAGTGCGGCAACCGCCAGCGATATTTTCAGCAGCGAGCTCAGGGCGTGACGCTGAACCAGACGCCGGTTTACCACGCTCATCGCCATGACCCCAATAATATTCACCGCGAACAGCCAGCCATAGTGCTGCGGCGCAACGCCGTAGTAGCGAATATAGACATCCGGTGATCCGGTAATAAAGGCATAGGCGGCAACGTAGAAAAAGGTCAGGCTCAGGGTGTAGCGCATAAAGGTGGTATTTTTCAGCAACTGACCATAATTGCGAAATGCCCCTAGCGTCGAGCCCTGCTGACGACGTTCCGGCGGCAGAGTTTCCGGCAGCCAGCGCAGCGCGATAAACATCAGCCCACCAATCACCACCAGCAGCCAGAAGATAGCGTGCCAACTGGTGACTTTAATCATCTGCCCGCCGATTAGCGGCCCGGCAATCGGCGCAATAGCCATCACGATAGTTAGAGTCGACAGCATCTGCGCCGCCCGGCTGCGGGCAAAAAGATCGCGCACCATCGCGCGCGCCAGCATCGGTCCGGTGCAGGCTCCCAGCGCCTGGAAGACGCGCCAGAAGACAATTTGATCGATAGTGGTCGACAGCGCACAGCCTGCGGAGCCGATGATGAACAGTACCATGCCGATAAACAGCGGCTTTCTCCGACCTAGCCGGTCGCTAATTGGCCCCCAGACCAGCTGCGCGACGGCAAAACCGATCAGAAAACCGGTAATAGTCAGCTCAGCGTCGCCCTGTAGTTCAGCCGCCATTACCGGCATCGCTGGCAGGTAGATATCCGTCGAGAGTGAGGTAAAAGCCATCAGTCCGCTGAGAATCAGAATAAACAGCGGCCCGCTGGCTGCGCGCGTTTGCGGTGAAATCATTATTGTTTCCGTTGAGGAGAGGGATTGCGATGAAGAGAGTGAGGAGTTTAACGGGAAAGGCGTACGGAATAATCCTGCATAAAAGGATTGAGGTTATGAGTGAGATTCATTAATCCTGGGAGTCGAGTCGCCAACGTGTTTGGGTTACCGTGCTCGCCTTTCTGTCGGGCGGCGGCTAGCGCCTTGCCCGACCTACAAAACCCGAACTCGTCCCGTAGGCCCGGTAAGGCGCTAGCCGCCACCGGGCAATTTCACAGGCGTGGGCTTAGAGTGCCATATCGTGCTGCGGCGACGCTTCCGCCTTCGGCTCTGCCGGTTTTGCGGTCATTACCGGCGCGGCGGCGTTCATCTCGATCACCGGTGGTTTGGTCAACTGCAATGCGGCAGCGGTGTCATTCCAAACCTGCTGAGTCAGCGCAACGTTGCCGTTCAGCTTCTGCCCGTAGCTCGGGACGATATCGCGAATGCGGCTCTGCCATTCCGGGGAATTGAACTGTTCCGGGAACATCTGCTTAATCACGTTCAGAGTGATCGGTGCGGCGGTGGAAGCCCCCGGCGAAGCGCCCAACAGCGCGGAGATAGTTTTCTGCTGGTCGACCACCACTTCAGTACCCAGTTTCAGCACACCGCCCTTCTCAGCATCTTTCTTGATGATTTGCACGCGCTGGCCGGCCTGAATCAGCTTCCAGTCCTCTTTCCGCGCGCCAGGGTAATACTCTTTCAGCGCCGCAAAACGGTCATCGTCACTCAACATGACCTGGCTAATCAGGTATTTCACCAGATCAAAATTATCCAGCCCAACGTGCGTCATTGGCAGCACGTTATCGGTCGTGGTGGTGCTCAGCAGGTCAAGGAATGAACCATTTTTAAGGAACTTCGTTGAGAAGGTGGCAAATGGCCCAAACAGCACTACGCGCTTGCCGTCGAGGAAACGAGCATCAAGATGCGGTACCGACATCGGCGGTGCGCCCACCGAGGCCTGACCATAGACTTTTTGCTGATGCTCTTTGGTCACCGCCGGGTTTTCGGTCATCAGGAAAGAGCCGCCTACCGGGAAACCGGCATAGTTATCCGCTTCCGGGGTACCGGTTTTTTGCAGTAATTTCAGCGCGCCGCCGCCAGCGCCGATAAAGACGTATTTGGCATCAATCGCCTGCTCTTCACCGCTATTCACGTTTTTAATGGTTACGTGCCATGAATTATCGGTATTACGTTTAAAATCGGTGACTTCAGACGAAGTTTGCAGCGTGAAGTTGTTATTTTTCTTAAGGCTTCCGATCAGCTGACGAGTTATTTCCCCGTAGTTCACATCGGTACCCACCGGCGTCCAGGTCGCAGCAACTCTTTGCTGTGGATCGCGACCTTCCATCACCAGCGGTGCCCACTGTTTAATTTGCGCGTGATCGGTAGAGAATTTCATTCCCTGAAATAAGGTGGTTTGCTGCAACGCGGCATAGCGCTTTTGCAAATAATCCACGTTATCGCCCCAGACGAAACTCATATGCGGGGTGGAGTTAATAAAAGAGTGCGGATCGTGCAAAATGCCGCGTTTGACCTGCGCCGTCCAGAACTGGCGGGAGATCATAAACTGTTCGTTAATATCCAACGCTTTGCTGACGTCGATAGAGCCATCCGGGCGTTCCGGCGTATAGTTCAGCTCCATGTTGGCAGAGTGTCCGGTCCCGGCGTTGTTCCAGCCGTTCGACGACTCCAGCGCGACGCCATCCAGCTTCTCAACCATCACCTGTTTCCACTCCGGCTGTAATTCGTGCAGCCAGGTCCCCAGCGACGCGCTCATAATGCCGCCGCCAATCAACAGGAAATCGGTTTTTTTCGAGGTATCGTCATTTGCATATGTCGCCGAACTGACGAACATCGCTAATGCGGTCATAGATATAATCGTATTTTTAATTGCAGGCATAATAGAAATATCACATAGCACAAGTGTAATAAGAGGGTGCATATTAACGCACTTTTACTTTATTTTAAAATATCATTTACACTTTCGCACACATAGCTAATTATCATTAACCTGGTTTTTTAACTTAAAAAAGTAAAATAACACCCATCCATATAAACAGATAATACGTTAGATACTTCTCACCTGGGAATAACCCCATCAAAAAGCAGATAAACAGTGTGGAATAAAAAAAGGGGGGTTGGTTTATGGATTATTTTAAATAATCCGGCGCGTATTGCGGAAATACGCGCCGGATGGCTCAAATCAGGCGACCGGCTGCGCCGAGCGTAGCGCAATCCGCAGATGGTCGTTATGCTCAGCCAGCAGCTCCCGCGCCTGCCAGGCATCAAGCCCGCTGAGAATCATTAATATTGCCGTCCGGCAGTGCTGATTGCAGCTGGCCAATGCCGCTTTGGCTTCGCTACGCGAGCATTCCGTCGCCGCCATCACGATGGCTATCTGGCGCTCGGCCCAGCGCGGCGTGCTGGCCTGGAGATCGACGCGCAGATTTTCATACACTCGCCCAGCGCGAATCGCCAGCCCGGTGGTCAGCATATTGAGGATATGCCGCTGCGCAATTTGCGCTTTTGGATTACCAAAGCCCGCCACCGCTTCCGGCCCGGTTTGCGGAGAAATGATGATATCCGCCAGCTGCGCGGCTTCGCTGTTAGCCTGCTGCGTCAGAACGGCAATGGGCGCGCCTAACGACCAGGCATGACGCATAGCCCCCCAGACCCACGGCGTTTTTCCGCTGACCGTTAGCGCCAGCAGCATATCCTGATTGCTGAACTGCAAGGCCTGTAGCTCAAGGGCACCAAGATCGTAATCGTTCGCAGCGGTTTCCATCTCCTGGAGCGCGGCAGCCGGCCCCCCGGCGATAAGCCCAACCAGCGAGTGTTTCCCCTCTGGCGTAAATTCACTCACCGCCTGTACGGCAGCCCGCCCCGAGGCGCCAGCGCCGACAATCACCAGTCGCCCTCCCCGGCTCAGCGTCGCGGTCGCATTATCAATCAGACGCGCAATTTCGGGTAAACATGCTCCAACAGCGTCGGTAATCTGCTTATCATCCTTGTGCAGCAACGTCAGCATATCAAGCGTGGCAAGGCTGTCGATATGGGTGGTTTCAGGGTGGCGTCGTTCCATCATTGAAGCGGTTGGCTTACTGCTCATAAAAACCTCCATTTAAAACTGAAAGAACTCTCTAAGGTGAAAAGCGCAAGCCGGTGGTAAACCCTCTCATTGACCATGGCTATTAATGCCAGTGTAAAGCCTTCCTGACGCACTTTACCGCCACGGGAGTCACAGTTTTATCGCCCCTGAAGCGCGGTGACTGCTGGTTGGTTGTTATCCGACCAGTTAGGCTTATCAGGTCTGATAGGTATAGATGAGATACCAATGAAGACTCAGTACATCGCCAGTCCACCATCGACAAAATATTGGCTTCCGTTGACATCCTCCCCGCCCTAAAGGACGGGGATTCCTACAGCCAGACGGCAATGCCCTGCCGCGAGAATATTCTTTGCGGCGTTTACGTCGCGGTCATGAATTGTTCCGCACTCACAGCAAGTCCATTCTCTTATTCGCAGGCCTGCTCTACCTTTCGGACTGTTATCGGATATTGATCCGCAACACGAACAAGCCTGGGTGGAATATCTTTCGTTGACCACTTCGAACACCACTGAGCGCGC
>NZ_CABGGS010000035.1 GCF_902158555.1 Klebsiella spallanzanii
CCGTTGCAGCGCGATCGGCGATCATGTTGGGATAAAGTTAAAAATCCGGCAAGCTTTTTTATTTGGCTGTTATTAAAGGTTTTTATGCTTACTCCCTTCAGCCAGGGGCACTCCTGGGTTACAGGGCCCGGAAAGCGTTTTTACTATTTTACAGGAGTAATATCTATAGGGTGTTACGCTACGAAGGAAAGGGCGTGAATATGGTGTATCTTATTGATAATTAAAGCTTTAAATCATGAGCGCATCTATAAAAACGCTCCCTCTCCGTCTCGGTTAAAATCTCAATGTCGCCTGAGGGTATAATTTGATGCTGATTATTGCATCGCAA
>NZ_CABGGS010000036.1 GCF_902158555.1 Klebsiella spallanzanii
AGCACTAATCCCTGACGAAGCGCGGCGCAGGCCGCGCTTTTTTCTGATTACGCCCCCGTTCCCTTCCTTCTGGAAAGTTCTTAAAACACCGCTAATTCGTCTGTTTTTTATCCATATCCTCCGCAACCCCTTCGTCTGTCTACTATATTTAATTCGTGTTTTTAAAAATGCTGGCGTAATTCACTGCGATAAGACGCCAGCGCTGGTGAAAAAACGAGGACATAACGATGACCAGACTAAAGAATGCCAATATGTTGCTGGCGCTCTTCTTAGGCTTAGCCGCGTTGAACGCCTCGGCAGAGACGGAAAAAACAACGGTAGACAG
>NZ_CABGGS010000037.1 GCF_902158555.1 Klebsiella spallanzanii
GAGGTGATCAACCGCCGCCTGACCGGTAACAATTTTCACGTCTATCTGAAGCCCGATCGGCTGGTGGATCCTGAAGCATTCGGCGTACACGGGATCGCCGATGAGTTCCTGCTGGATAAACCTACCTTTGCCGACGTGGCTGATGAGTTTATGGATTACATCCGCGGCGCGGAGCTGGTGATCCATAACGCCTCGTTCGATATCGGCTTTATGGATTATGAATTCAGTAAGCTAAACCGCGGCATCGGAAAAACCGAGACCTTTTGTAAAATCACCGACAGTTTGGCGCTGGCGCGGAAAATGTTTCCTGGCAAGCGCAACA
>NZ_CABGGS010000038.1 GCF_902158555.1 Klebsiella spallanzanii
CTGGCACCATCGACGTTTCGCGTTGTCGAAGTGACAGCGCGTCCCGAGACGTTGCGGGAGGCCGATGAAGTGCTGATCTGCAATGCGCTGATGCCGCTGGTGCCGGTTCGCCGCTGGGAGGAGACCACCTGGTCCTCGCGTGAGCTTTACCATTTTTTAGCCCCTTTGTGTGAGCTGTCTGGTTAGTATGAAGAAAATGTTACGTTTTATCCTGTTGCTGGTCGTGCTGTTGGGCATCGCCGCGGCGGCAGGCATGTGGAAGGTACGCCAGCTGGCGGACAGCAAGCTGCTGATTAAGGAAGAGACCATCTTTA
>NZ_CABGGS010000039.1 GCF_902158555.1 Klebsiella spallanzanii
GTCACCCCGGAGATGGAGTTCATCGCCATTCGCGAAAACATGGGTCGCGAACGTATCCGCAGCGAGGTTCTGCGCCAGCAGCACGCAGGTGAAGGCTTCGGCGCCCACCTACCGGAAAACATCACCCCCGAGTTCGTTCGCGATGAAGTGGCCGCCGGACGCGCCATCATCCCCGCCAACATCAACCACCCGGAGTCCGAACCGATGATTATCGGCCGCAACTTCCTGGTGAAAGTGAATGCCAATATCGGCAACTCGGCGGTGACCTCTTCCATCGAAGAAGAGGTCGAGAAACTGGTCTGGTCAACC
>NZ_CABGGS010000040.1 GCF_902158555.1 Klebsiella spallanzanii
CCTTGGTGGAGAGGGCAAACACCGAAGAGCCGCTGGGCTGGCGGCTGGTAAAGGCGTCGGCGTGAATCGACACGAACAGGTCGGCGCGCTGCTTCTGCGCCTTGGCGACACGCACCTTCAACGGGATAAACACGTCTTCGTTGCGGGTCATATAGGCCTTCATATTGCCTTCTTTGTCGATCAGCGCCCGCAGGCGACGGGCGATCTGTAGCACCACATCTTTCTCGCGGGTGCGATACTTCCCCACGGCACCGGAGTCTTCGCCGCCGTGTCCGGGATCGAGCATGATGACAATCGGCCGGTCACG
>NZ_CABGGS010000041.1 GCF_902158555.1 Klebsiella spallanzanii
TTCCCCGACTTTGTCCACGCCGTGAAGCCTGAACCCCACTGGGCCATCCCACAAGGGCAGAGCGCCCACGATACTTTCTGGGACTATGTTTCCCTGCAGCCGGAAACGCTGCACAACGTGATGTGGGCGATGTCGGATCGCGGCATCCCGCGCAGCTATCGCACCATGGAAGGCTTCGGGATCCACACCTTCCGTCTGATTAATGCCGAGGGCAAAGCCACCTTCGTTCGCTTTCACTGGAAACCGGTCGCCGGCAAGGCGTCGCTGGTGTGGGATGAAGCGCAGAAGCTGACCGGCCGCGACCCC
>NZ_CABGGS010000042.1 GCF_902158555.1 Klebsiella spallanzanii
CATCGCCGGCTATAACGGTTCATATCACCTCACCGACGCTTTTCGCAGATTAGCACGTCCTTCATCGCCTCTGACTGCCAGGGCATCCACCGTGTACGCTTAGTCGCTTAACCTCACAACCCGAAGATGTTTCGTAAAACACCCTCGTGTCGCGAAAATTTGAGAGACTCGAACACACCATTAACAGTGTGTCGTTTCAATTTTCAGCTTGATCCAGATTTTTAAAGAGCAAATATCTCAAACGTGACTCGCTGAGCCAGTTTTGAGATATTAACGGGTTGTGCCTTTCACTCACGAACCAGCA
>NZ_CABGGS010000043.1 GCF_902158555.1 Klebsiella spallanzanii
TGATTTTTATGGGCGTGGGGGCGATGACCGACTTCGGCCCGCTGCTGGCCAACCCGCGCACCCTGCTGCTGGGGGCGGCGGCGCAGTTCGGTATCTTCGCCACGGTGCTCGGGGCGCTGACGCTGAACTACTTCGGCCTTATCAGCTTCACCCTGCCTCAGGCGGCGGCCATCGGCATCATCGGCGGGGCGGACGGCCCGACGGCGATTTACCTGTCGGGCAAGCTGGCGCCGGAGCTGCTGGGGGCCATCGCGGTGGCGGCGTACTCGTATATGGCGCTGGTGCCGTTAATCCAGCCGCCGATAATGAAGGCGCTGACGACGGAGAAGGAGCGGAAAATTCGCATGGTGCAGCTGCGCACGGTGAGCAAGCGGGAGAAGATTCTGTTCCCGGCGGTGCTGTTGCTGCTGGTGGCGCTGCTGCTGCCGGACGCGGCCCCGTTGCTGGGGATGTTCTGCTTCGGCAACCTGATGCGCGAGAGCGGGGTGGTGGAGCGTCTGAGCGACACGGTGCAGAACGGGCTGATTAATATCGTGACCATCTTCCTGGGATTATCCGTGGGCGCAAAGCTGGTGGCGGACAAGTTCCTGCAGCCGCAGACGCTGGGGATACTGGTGCTGGGGGTGATTGCGTTCGGTATCGGGACGGCGGCCGGGGTGCTGATGGCGAAGCTGCTCAATAAGTTCAGCAAGAATCCGATTAACCCGCTGATAGGTTCCGCCGGGGTCTCGGCGGTGCCGATGGCGGCCAGGGTGTCGAACAAGGTGGGCCTGGAGTCGGACGCGCAGAACTTCCTGCTGATGCACGCGATGGGCCCGAACGTGGCGGGGGTGATTGGCTCGGCGATAGCCGCCGGGGTGATGCTCAAGTACGTGCTGGCGATGTAAACCAGTACCTTTCCCGGCTTGCGCTGCGCTGAGCCGGGCTACGGGTTCACAGCCGTCTGCAAGCCGGGAATGTCCCATAAGGAGACTTTGATGAATGAAACCATAGCATTTCGTCCGGAAGGCCGGGCATCGACAAAAGATGTGGTTGTCAATTACACGCTGGCGTCACTGGACGAGCTTGAACAACTGCATCCGGCGCTGAATCTGCTGGCGCACCCGTCAATCGTCCGTGGCAGCCATGATTTCTTTGTCCGTTGTTATGATGCGGGCGTACAGCATGCGCAGGCCGGGGTAGCTGAAACGGTAGCGGCTTTGCCGGATTCACTGCCACATGAACGGCAAAGGAGCGGGCTGCTGTGCGCCGCAGCCGGACGCTTAGATGTCCTGCGCCAGCCGCTGACGCACAACCGTTTATGCGACCTGGCCGGTCAGTTCTGTGCTGGCATGCCAGATGTTGACAGCGAAACCCGCAGCGGTTTTTATACTGTGCGCAGCATATCGTTGCCGGTTTACCGGCGGCTGTTGCGGGATCAATATTCTCATGGTGTCTGCCTGCAGCAGGCGCTGCTGCACCTGCTGGCCTGGAAGAGCGACTCCCCTTGGGCGCGACAGCAGGCGCAGCGGCTGCTCTGGCAGGGCGGCGTGCTGGGTGATAAAGGTGAGTTTGCGCTTATGACGCTGGATGATGAACTGCGTGAGCGCCAGATCGAGTGGCCCGGGCTGTGGTCGCTGCTGGCTGTAACCGGATTTCTGGCGAAATTCCCGGCCGGGCCGATATTTGCTGACTAAAGCGTGCTCCCCTCCCGGGGAGCCTGTTAATTGGTTGCCGGATATTCCTGTACGGCGATATGCAGAGTAATTTTCTTATCGTCACGCATAATCACCACCGGAATTTCCGAGCCCGGGCGAATCTCCGCAACCTGATCCATTGTTTCCAGAGCTGAGACGGCGGGCTTATCGTTAACTGAAATAATCACGTCATTGGCGCGGATCCCGGCCTGTGCCGCAGGGCCATCAGGGGCAACATCATTGACAACGATCCCTTGAAGCTGATCGATGCCGCCGCCGCCCTGCGCATGCAATGGTGCAATTTCGCGGCCGCTGATCCCAATGTAGCCACGAATCACGCGGCCATCGCGGATCAGCTTATCCATGATTTTGGTTGCCAGTTGGAAAGGAATAGCAAAACCAATCCCTTCAGGCGTTTCACCGTCGTTGCTTTTATCAAATGACAGCGTATTGATACCCATCAGCTCGCCCAGTGAGTTCACCAGCGCGCCGCCGGAGTTACCATGGTTGATTGACGCATCGGTCTGCAGGAAGTTCTGCCGCCCGGTGGGGTTCAGGCCGATACGACCAGTGGCGCTGATAATTCCCTGGGTAATGGTTTGCCCCAGGTTATAGGGGTTACCAATGGCCAGGACGACATCACCGATATGCGGTAAGCGTTTGGGATTAATAGGAATAACCGGCAGGCCGTTACTGGCGTTAATTTTTAAAACGGCCAGATCGGTAAGAGTATCTGAACCCACCAGCAGCGCTTCAAATACCCGACCATCCTGCAGCGCGACGATAATTTGATCGGCATCGTTAATCACGTGCTTGTTCGTCAGAATGTAGCCGCGCTGATCCATAATCACGCCGGAACCGAGAGTCAGCTGGTTGTGGCTGGTACTATTGAGGGCGCGGGTATACACGTTCACTACTGCGGGTGCAGCGCGGCGAACGGCAGAGTTATAGCTGGCGGGTGATTCGTCCGCGCTATCGTATTGTGTGGTCGGCGAAATTTGCCATTGGCGCAGCGAAGGCATAACGGCCAGCAGCAGGCCCCCGACGATCAGACCGATGATTATCGAACGTAAAAGCTTTCCAGGCATGATGCAGATATCGTTGGTGGATGGACAGGCGCAGCATAACACGACTTGTCCGGGCATCGTACTGCATGCGATGCCCGGGATGAGTTAGCGCAATAGCAGATAGATGCTTTCGCTGCCGCGGATAACGTTTAAAGCAATGACCGTTGGCTTGCTTTCCAGCACTTTTCTCAGTTCGGCAATGGAATGAATGCGCTCACGGTTGAGGCCAATAATGATATCGTCTTTATGCAGGCCCGCCTGCGCCGCCGGGCTGCCCTTATCAACGTTATCAATAGCCACGCCTTTGGTGCCATCTTTCATTTGGCCATCGCTTAACGAAGCGCCCTGCAATGCAGGAATGATCAGCTCAGCGCTGGCGGTAGAAGAGGTGCTCTTATCCAGCGTGACCTCAACCTCGACGGGTTTGCTGTCGCGCAGCAGCCCAAGCTTCACTTTGGTGCCCGGCTCCGTGGTGGCGATGCGCGAGCGAAGTTCCGCGAAGCTGTTGAGCGGTTTTCCGTTCAGGCTAACGATAACATCACCGGATTTGATCCCTGCTTTAGCGGACCCGGAGTTTGGCAGCACTTCGCTGACGAACGCGCCGCGCTGAACATCAAGATTCATCGCTTTGGCAATATCCGCGCTCATTTCCATCCCTTTAATCCCCAGCAGGCCGCGTTTGATTTCACCAAACTGAATCAGCTGCTGCGCAAGGGTTTTCGCCATATTGCTCGGAATAGCAAAACCAATACCGACGCTACCGCCGCCAGGGGCCAGAATAGCGGTGTTGATACCAATCAGCTCGCCGTTGAGGTTCAATAGCGCGCCACCGGAGTTGCCGCGGTTGATCGAAGCATCCGTCTGGATAAAGTTCTCCAGCCCCTCAAGATTCAGGCCGCTACGGCCAAGGGCTGAAACAATCCCTGACGTGGCGGTCTGCCCCAGGCCAAACGGGTTGCCAACGGCGACGGCGAAGTCGCCAACCCGCAGCTTATCAGAGTCGGCGATAGCGATTTGCGTCAGATTACTGGGCTTGAGGATCTGCAGCAGGGCGATATCGCTCTGTTCGTCGCTGCCAACCAGCTTGGCATCGAACTCTCGCCCATCGTTGAGCTGGACGCTGATTTTCTGTGCCTGATTAATGACGTGATTATTGGTCAGCACATAGCCTTTCGCGGCGTCAATGATGACCCCTGAACCCAGACCTTCAAACGGCTGGGCCTGTTCTTGCGGCGCATTGTCGCCAAAATATTTTTTCAGCTCTTCCGGCATATTTTGTGCAGGTGAAGCCGTGCCCTCAACCTGTACGCTTACCACTGCCGGTAACACTTTTTCCAGCATCGGCGCCAGGCTTGGCAATGCGCCCTGACCCGGAACCTGTGTCGGTAATGACGCTGCTGCCGGAGGTAAGGCGGACAACGACAACCCAATGCTTAACGCTAACGCACTCAACAGCAAAGTCTGTTTCTTCATTAGATGCTGGCTCTCGTAACCTGAAGTGTATGGAAAACGTCCCGAATGGCCTGATGTTATTGAATTTTCGACCGGGTAACAATGTGGTCAATGTTTAAATTGTAGCTGGGATGAGTGGTTGAGACGGGCGCAGAGGGTGCGCCCGGAGAATATTTTTAATGTAGCGGAAGGATTAGTCGCGCTTTGCGCCACCGCGCAGCAGGCCAGACGCGCCTTCGGAATAGTCGCGCGGCATCTGAACCGGAGCCTGATCGTTGCCCGCTTCAGACTCTTCCAGACGATTGCGGAACGGATTGGCGTCCGCCATGCTGTCCGGCAGCAGGTTGCTGGAGCTTTTTGCCATGTGCTGATACAGCTGGCGGTAATCATGCGCCATGTTATCCAGCAGCTCGGCGCTGCGGGCAAAGTGGCTGACCAGCTCTTCACGGTACTCTTCCAGCTCTGCTTTATTCTTTTCCAGTTCGAATTGCAGCGCCTGTTGTTGGCGTAATTTGCGGTTGCCAAAACGCATGGCGACGGCACCAATGATGATACCGACAACTAGCCCAATTAGCGCATATTCCCAGGTCATGAACATCTCCCGTTGTTTTGTGGTTCCGTAGGGTGGCTGTGAGGCTCTCCGCCTGCGCCCGATAGTGCCACTATAACCGCTAATCCTACAGAAGTGGAATCCTGGCGTGTCATCGCGTAGTGTAGAACAGCCTTTTTTTCGTCAATCGTGAGCTACGGCATTACGGTTTTCAAGGAATAACAATTAGATCATGCAAAGCCTGTCCCCAACATCGCGTTACCTTTCTGCCCTTAAAGAGGGGAGCCATCAACCCGACGACGTGCAGCAAGAAGCGGTCAGTCGTCTCGATACCATTTATCATGAATTGCAAAATAAGCCCTCGGTTGTGCCGCAAACTGGCGGTGGTCTGCGGGCGAAATTTGGCAAGCTGCTGGGCAAGCGTGAGCCCGTTGCTGAAACGGTCGCAGTACGCGGTCTCTATATGTGGGGTGGCGTCGGGCGGGGGAAAACCTGGCTGATGGATCTGTTCTATCAAAGCCTGCCGGGCGAGCGTAAACAACGTCTGCATTTTCATCGCTTTATGCTGCGGGTTCATGAAGAGTTAACCACGCTGCAGGGGCACAGCGATCCGCTGGAAATCGTAGCGGACCGTTTTAAAGCTGAAACCGATGTGCTCTGCTTTGATGAGTTTTTTGTCTCTGATATTACCGATGCGATGCTGCTGGGGGGGCTGATGAAAGCGCTGTTTGCCCGCGGGATAACCCTGGTGGCAACGTCTAATATTCCTCCTGACGAACTGTACCGTAACGGTCTGCAGCGCGCCCGCTTCCTGCCTGCGATCGACGCGATTAAGCAGCACTGCGATGTGATGAATGTCGACGCCGGTATTGATTACCGCTTACGTACTCTGACCCAGGCTCATCTGTGGCTGTCGCCGCTCAATGCGGAGACTCAGCAGCAAATGGATAAGCTCTGGTTGGCTCTGGCGGGCGCAAAGCGCGAGCAGATGCCAATGCTGGAGATAAACCACCGCCCGCTGCCAACGCTGGGAGCCGAAAATCAGACACTGGCGGCGTCGTTTGCGACGCTGTGTGTGGATGCGCGTAGCCAGCACGACTATATTGCGCTTTCACGGCTGTTTCATACTGTGATGCTTTTTGATGTTCCGGTCATGACGGCACAGCTTGAGAGCGAGGCGCGGCGCTTTATTGCCTTGGTTGATGAGTTTTACGAACGCCACGTCAAACTGGTGGTCAGCGCGGCGGTGCCGCTGTACGACATTTACCAAGGCGAACGGCTGAAATTCGAGTTCCAGCGCTGTTTGTCGCGTCTGCAGGAGATGCAGAGCGAGGAGTATCTGAAGCGGGAACATCTACCGGGTTAAAACCGGGTACAAATCACATAAAGGGGTCGATCTTTGACCCCGACTTCTCTATAATCTTGCGACCCCACGTTACGAGAAGGTTTTTTTCCCAAAACTTTCTATGTGCCGGCATAGGCTATTCGAAGGGGTAGGTTTGCTGGACAATGTCGTGTGAACCTCAACTGACTAAACGTTTGGGTGTTCACCAACGTGTAACTTATTTATTTGGGTAAGCTTTTAATGAAAACTTTTACAGCTAAACCAGAAACCGTACAACGCGACTGGTATGTTGTTGACGCGACCGGTAAAACTCTGGGCCGTCTGGCTTCCGAACTGGCACGTCGCCTGCGCGGTAAGCATAAAGCGGAATACACTCCGCACGTTGATACCGGTGATTACATCATCGTTCTGAACGCAGAAAAAGTTGCTGTAACCGGCAACAAGCGCGAAGACAAAATGTACTATCACCACACTGGCCACATCGGTGGTATCAAAGAAGCGACCTTTGAAGAGATGATTGCCCGCCGTCCTGAGCGTGTGATTGAAATCGCGGTTAAAGGCATGCTGCCAAAAGGCCCGCTGGGTCGTGCTATGTACCGTAAACTGAAAGTTTACGCGGGTAACGAGCACAACCACGCGGCACAGCAACCGCAAGTTCTTGACATCTAATCGGGATTATAGGCAATGGCTGAAAATCAATACTACGGCACCGGTCGCCGCAAAAGTTCCGCAGCTCGCGTTTTCATCAAACCGGGCAACGGCAAAATCGTTATCAATCAGCGTTCTCTGGAACAGTACTTCGGTCGTGAAACTGCCCGCATGGTAGTTCGTCAGCCGCTGGAACTGGTCGACATGATTGGTAAACTGGATCTGTACATCACCGTTAAAGGTGGTGGTATTTCTGGTCAGGCTGGCGCTATCCGTCACGGTATCACCCGTGCACTGATGGAATATGATGAGTCACTGCGTGGCGAACTGCGTAAAGCTGGTTTCGTTACTCGTGATGCTCGTGAGGTTGAACGTAAGAAAGTCGGTCTGCGTAAAGCACGCCGTCGTCCGCAGTTCTCCAAGCGTTAATTGTTTTCTGCTCACGCAGAACAATTTGCGAAAAAACCCGCTTCGGCGGGTTTTTTTATGGATAAAACGGTCATTTTCCCTCTACAAACGCCCCTTTATTACCACTTTTTCAGCATTTCCAGAATCCCCTCACCACAACGTCTTCAAAATCTGGTAAACTATCATCCAATTTTCTGCCCAAATGCTGGTGATTGTTCATTTTTTGTTTGGATGATGAGCAAAAATGATGCCACGCAAATGGGGTTTTTACATCTGGCTGGCCATGTGGTCGGCAGCAGTACAAAAATTCTGAATATACCTGGAGGTTTTCATGGCTGTCGCTGCCAACAAACGTTCGGTAATGACGCTGTTTTCTGGTCCTACTGACATCTATAGCCATCAGGTCCGCATCGTGCTGGCCGAAAAAGGTGTTAGTTTTGAGATAGAACACGTGGAGAAGGACAACCCACCTCAGGATCTGATTGACCTCAACCCGAATCAAAGCGTTCCGACGCTTGTGGATCGTGAGCTCACTCTGTGGGAATCTCGCATCATTATGGAATACCTGGATGAGCGTTTCCCGCATCCACCGTTAATGCCGGTATATCCGGTTGCTCGCGGGGAAAGCCGTCTGTACATGCAACGTATCGAGAAAGACTGGTATTCGCTAATGAATACCATTCAGACCGGTACCGCTGCGCAGGCTGATACTGCGCGTAAGCAGCTGCGTGAAGAACTACAGGCGATTGCGCCGGTCTTCACCCAGAAGCCATACTTCCTGAGCGATGAGTTTAGCCTAGTGGACTGCTACCTGGCTCCGCTGCTGTGGCGTCTGCCTGTTCTTGGTGTAGAACTGGTTGGTGCTGGCGCGAAAGAGCTCAAAGGCTATATGACTCGCGTATTTGAGCGTGATTCCTTCCTCGCTTCTTTAACTGAAGCCGAGCGTGAAATGCGCCTCGGTCGGGGCTAAATAATGGATGTATCACAGCTGACGCCGCGTCGTCCGTACTTGTTACGGGCGTTCTATGAGTGGCTGCTGGATAACCAGCTGACTCCGCATCTGGTCGTTGACGTGACTCTGCCGGGCGTACTTGTCCCGATGGAGTACGCTCGCGATGGGCAAATTGTCCTCAATATTGCCCCTCGCGCCGTTGGTAATCTGGAGCTGGCCAACGACGAAGTGCGCTTTAACGCGCGCTTTGGCGGCGTGCCGCGCAATGTCTCTGTGCCCATGGCTGCCGTACTGGCGGTTTACGCACGTGAGAACGGTGCGGGGACCATGTTTGAACCTGAAGCGGCCTACGATGAAGACGTCACCAGCCTGAATGATGACGAAGAATTGCCAGGCAACGACAGCGAAACGGTCATGTCGGTGATTGATGGCGATAAGTCAGATAATCATGATGACGATCCCGATGATACGCCAACTCCGCCACGCGGTGGGCGTCCTGCGCTGCGCGTCGTAAAATAATTCAGCAAATTGACGTCTGTTTTTCTTGACGTTTTGGTATTTATAGGGCCTTTTCCTTACTATTAAGGGGAAGGCCCTTTCTCTTCTGTGCGGGATCTTCTTTCTCTCCAGGCAACGACTCGCTTGTATTTAGCATACCTTTAGTGGCGTCTGTATTTGTTGGGACCAATGCACCATATAGCGAGCCCTGATTGATAACGGTATGAATTAGCCCAGACGTGCTTATCCTCCGGTTTGAAGTCTTCCGGCAGGTCTTTGGGCTGGATAATGACCAGATGACCAGAATAGTCTGGCTAACGGTGGCGGTTATGTGCATCAGCGGCCACCCGGTTTCTTCTGTGGGATGCCTTTGAAGGGGATTTGTTTATATACTTCAAATAACAAGGTGCTTAGCAGGATAATCATAATTAAGTATTCCATACCTCCATCTTCCATGATGAGAATAGGCATCAATAAGATTATTTTATTGATTTGAATTAGTTGAAATTAATTTGTGTTTTAATTTGTTGCATATAATACATTTTATGAATTGATGGTGGCTGAGATATTTTAATATGTACTGGGACTCATTGTGCTTAAATAATAAATTAATAGATTTCTCGGTGCAAATATTATTTTATGCAAAAATCATTGCGTTAATATCAATAACTCATTTTTAGATTTTGTCACGTTAATTATTAGTGGCTAAATAAGTTCACACAAAAAAAATTTTCTGAAATAATGTAAACGTTCACACTTCAAGCTGTTTAGTACTAATGTGCTTGTTTTTTAATCGCTTCCATTGTGCGGTGGCGTGACTTTCATTCGAAATGATAAATAATTATTTTTATTAAATCCCATTTTTAGTATTAATTGATGTTTCATTAGATACATATATTTATACTGCCTGCCGTTGATACGCATCAATCAATATTAATTATTGTGCGTGCTGTAATTCTTTGAGTTTTATAGCTATTTTTCATCAGTTATTCTATTTTGAATTTAGCGGCTTTTTTGATGAATGAATAATCAATTTCTTAATTTATCAGGAGTTTTGAGCATATCTCCTTTCCCTTTATGTCGGGAGGGAAATAATGATGCTTATTTAAATTTAATGCTTTTAAGGATGAATAATGAAAACTGTAGTTAAAACAGCGGTTGCTGCAGCACTGGTTATGGGTTTTGCTTCTTTCGCTAACGCGGCAGGTACTAACACCGGCACCGTAACTTTCACTGGTATATTGAAGATTCTCCGTGCTCAATTGTGGTTGGCGATGAACATCAGACGGTAAACCTGGGCCACATCGGTACCGGTTCTCTGACCAACGGTGGTCAATCTTCTGCGGTAGACTTCCACATTGGTCTGGAAAACTGCGCATTTACCACCGAAACCACGATGAACACCGTCTTCTCTGCCGCCGGTAACGAATCTACCGCCAATAAAGGCAACCTCGCTCTGATGGGCGCTAACGGCGAAATGGAAGGCTCCAGCATTGTTCTGGCAACCTATAAAGGCGCGCAGATCAAAGTGGGCGATACCGACACTCAGAACCTGGTTGTGGATGCAGCAGGTAAAGGTCTGGCCGATCAAACTCTGAACTTTAAAGCCTGGGTTCAGGGCGATGCGACCACCACCAATATCGACACGGGTGAATTCAGCAGCGTTGTAAACTTCGCGATTAGCTACCTGTAAGGTATGCCATTCCCTGCGGCGTTCTGCCGCAGGGAAAATAATTATCTCTGTTACCCACCTATTTTCTATGGGTAACTTTGTTTACCGCTATTTTCCATTATCAGGGACAGATATTTGATGAGTCATTATTCATCCTTTCGTTTGCGTGCGCTCACTGTTTGCGTCGCTCTGGCGTTGTCTGGCGGGGTGAATAATTGTTATGCGGAAGATGCCATTCAGTTTAATACCGAGTTTCTTGATGTGAAGGATGGGGCAAAGCTCGATCTGAATCGTTTTTCCCGCAAAGGATATATTATGCCGGGGAAATATACGCTACAGGTTATGGTTAACCAGAGTCAGATAACTCAGGAAAGTATAATTACCTATACGGCTGAAGAGAACGATAAAAATAATAGCTATCCCTGTTTATCACCAGAACTGGTGGCGCAGTTTGGTTTAAAACCCGAACTGGTTGAAAAATTACGCTGGATAAAATCCGGCGCCTGTTTACAGCCGAATCAGCTTGAGGGTATTGAAACGCAAACTGATTTAGGCAAGTCGACCTTAACGGTCATTATTCCTCAGGCTTATTTACAATATTCAGATAAAGACTGGGATCCACCATCTCGTTGGGATGACGGGATCGCGGGCGTACTGTTTGACTATAACGTTAACAGCCAGTGGCAGCACCCCGAGCATCAGGCTGGCGACCAATACGATGTCAGCGGCAACGGTACGCTGGGGGCGAACTTAGGCCCGTGGCGTTTTCGCGCTGACTGGCAAGCGAGCTACCGTCATGAAGATGCCGACAAAAGTGACGATGACATTTCGCAGCACTCTTCTGCGCAAACCGATCGTAACTGGGACTGGAGCCGTTACTACGCCTATCGCGCAATACCCTCGCTGGGCGCGCAGCTGAAATTTGGCGAGGATGCGCTGACGTCGGATATTTTCGACAGCTTTAACTATATCGGCAGCAGCCTGATTACTGACGATCAAATGCTACCACCTAACTTACGCGGCTATGCGCCGGATATTTCAGGCGTGGCGCGCACCAACGCGAAAGTCACGATCAGCCAGCAGGGACGCGTGATCCATGAGTCGCAGGTGCCCGCTGGCCCGTTCCGCATCCAGGATTTGAACGAAGCCGTTTCCGGCGACCTGCATGTGCGTATTGAAGAACAAAACGGGCAGGTACAGGAGTATGACGTCAGTACCGCCTCGATTCCGTATCTGACCCGCCCAGGCCAGTTGCGTTATAAAGTGGCCGTTGGCCGCCCGCAGGATTGGGATCACAACCTGCAAGGTTCGCTGTTCGCCACCGGAGAAGCCTCCTGGGGGATCACCAACGGCTGGTCGCTGTACGGCGGCGGGATTGGCGAAGAGAACTATCAGGCGCTGGCGATTGGCGTGGGGCGTGACATGGCGGCGCTGGGCGCGCTGTCGCTGGATCTTACCCATTCACGGGCGAAGGTACCCGAAGGCAGCGAATATGGCGACGGTATACTTCACGGCAACTCGTTTCGCGCCAGCTATGCCAAAGATTTTGATGATATCGACAGCCGTCTGACCTTCGCGGGATATCGCTTCTCGGAAGAGAACTACATGACGATGGACGAGTATCTCGATACGCAGAATACCGATAGCAACCTGATTCGCACCGGCCACGACAAAGAGATGTATACATTGACCTACAGCCAGAATCTGGCCGATATCAACGTCAACGCCTATGTGAACTTTACGCACCGTACTTACTGGAACCGCCCAAGCGAGGATAGCTACAACCTGACGGTCTCCCACTATTTCGATCTTGGCGATGTGCGCAACATTAGCCTGTCGGTTAACGGCTATCGCAATGAATACGATGACGAGACCGACGACGGCGTATTCATCTCCCTGAGCGTGCCGTGGGGGAACGATCGCACCCTGAGCTATAACGGCTCCTTCAGCGGCGACGATAACAGTAACCAGGTGGGTTATTACGAACGGTTAGACGATCGCAATAACTACCAGCTTAACGTCGGCCACGGTAATGAGGGGGCGATGATGGACGGTTACTATCGCCATACCGCGGATTTCGCCGACATTGACGCCAGCATGAACTACCAGGAAGGCGAATATGTCTCTGGCGGGCTCTCTTTGCAGGGCGGCGCGACGTTAACCGCGCAGGGCGGGGCGCTGCACCGCACCGGCGTGAATGGCGGTACGCGGTTGCTGGTAGATGTCGACCAACTGGCCGATATTCCGGTTGGCGGCTATGACACGCCGGTCTATACCAACTACTTCGGCAAAGCGGTGCTGACCGATGTTAATGACTACTACCGCAACCAGGTGCGTATTGACCTTACCCAGCTTCCGGAAAATGCGGAGGCGATCAACTCCGTGGCGCAGGCAACGCTCACCGAGGGCGCTATCGGCTATCGCCATATGGAAGTCATTAGCGGCGAAAAAGCGATGGCTGTTATTCGGATGTTCAATGGCGAGTTCCCTCCTTTTGGCGCGGAAGTGCGTAATGAGCGCCAGCAACAGGTGGGGATTGTCGATAGCGACGGTAGCGTCTACCTGGCCGGCGTGAACGCCGGCGAGCGCATGCAGGTTATCTGGGACGAGCGACCGCAGTGCGAAATCAGACTGCCGACGCCGTTGCCGAAAGATCTGTACAGCGGCCTGTTATTGCCCTGCCAGAGCGATGATCCGTCGTTAACGTCACCGCCTGCTCAGCCCGTGAAACCCCTGCTTCAGCAGCAGACCCGACTCGCGCCTTCGCCTGAACCCGAAGCGCTGTCGTCCCGTAATCCGCTGAACTGACTAAAAAAGGATTGAAATATGCAAGGACATCTTAAGCTCATGCTTATCAGCAGCCTGGTGTTTAGCGCCTGTAGCGCGCAGGCGGCGGTAGCTCCAGATCGCACGCGGTTGGTCTTTCGTGGGGATGAAAAATCCATCAGCGTGGATCTCAAAAATGCGAGCGAAAAGCTGCCCTACCTGGCGCAGTCGTGGGTAGAAGACGACAAAGGCCAGCGTATTACCTCGCCGCTGGCCGTCGTTCCGCCGGTACAACGCATTGAAGCGCTGGGGATTGGTCAGGTCAAAATCCAGGGAATGCCTGGGTTGAGCGCGCTGCCGCAGGACAGAGAAACGCTGTTTTTCTATAACGTCCGGGAGATCCCGCCGAAAAACGATAAACCCAATACGTTACAGATTGCCCTGCAAACGCGCATCAAACTGTTTTATCGCCCGGCATCGCTTGCCAAAGTTGACCAGATGCATCCCTGGCAGCACCAGGTGACGCTGGAGAAAAAAGGCAGCCAGTACCAGGTGAATAACGCCACGGGCTATTACGTCATCTTAAGTAACGCCAGCAATCGGGTGGACGGGACAACCGCGAAAGGGTTCGAGCCGATGGTGATTCCGCCGCGCACCAGCCCGGTGATGCCGGTGAACGCCGCCGATCTGGGCAGTGCGCCAGTGCTGACCTATGTGAATGACTATGGCGCGCGCTTGCCGCTGATTTTTGACTGTAGCGCCGGGAAATGCACAGTCAACGAAGAGAAGAGCAGAAAATCGTGAGTAGCCTGAGCGGTTGGAGCATCAGGCGGCCATGGGGCCTGGCGGCGACGCTGGCGCTTTGCATCGGCGCTGTCGCACCGCTTCATGCGACGAGTAAAACGGTCAATATGAAGCTGATCGTTTTGGTTAACGCCGCGCCGCCGTGCACCATTACCGGGGGAACCGTGGCCTTTGGCGACGTGCTGACCACCTTAGTGGATGGCGTGAACTACGTTAAGCCCGTCAGCTATAAGCTGAACTGTAGCGGTCGGGTCTCTGACTACCTGAAATTGCAGATCCAGGGGACGTCGCTCACGGTGAACGGCGAGTCGGTACTGAAGACCAGCGCGACGGGTTTAGGGATCCGTATTCGGCAGGCCGGTAATAAAACGCTGGTGCCCATTGGCAGTACGCAGTGGCAGAACTTTACCTATACCTCAACGTCCGGCATTGCGCTGGAGGCCGTACTGGTGAAGGCGAGCGGGACAACGCTCAAGGCCCAGGACTTCAGCGCGGCGGCCACGCTGGTGGTGGACTATCAATGAAAAAATTACTTCTGGGATTGCTGCTGGGGACGTCTACGCTACATGCGGCAGAGAATCTGAAATTCACCGGTACGCTGCTCGACCCGCCCACCTGCGTGATTAATAACGACAAAACGATAGAGATCGATTTTTCTAAAGTAGCGATCGACAAAATTGACGGCAGCAATTATATGCAGCCGGTGATGTTTAATGCCGTGTGTAGTCAGGTGCCGAAGGGGAGCGGGCTGGAGTTGAAGATAACCATCAGTGGCACAGCAACCGATTTTGACCCAGCGGCGATCGAGACCGACGTTGGCGGCCTGGGGATCAAACTTCTGCAGAACGGAAAGTCTTTTACGATTGGCCAGACGCTGACCATTGATCCGCTCGCAATGCCGCTCATTCAGGCGGTTCCGGTGAAAAAGAGCGGGGCATCCCTTCAGGAGGGTGGCTTTGAAGCCTGGGCAACGCTGCAGTTGGAGTTTCAATGATGACGAAAAAAACGATGGCGGGTCATGCTCTGCTGCTGTGGGGCGCGTTGTCGGCGCAGGGGATGAGCGAGGACAACCTCCATTTTACCGGCCAACTGATCTCCAGCGCCTGCACGTTGGTGATAACGGGGAATAACCTGGCCGATGTGACGTTTCCGGTGCTGAATATCAAAGATTTACAGAAACGCGGGCAGTCAGTACGGGTGCCGTTTATCTTGCAGCTTAAAGATTGCAACACCGCATTAGGTACCGGCGTCACGGTCACCTTTTCGGGAACGGAGGTCAGCGACACGGCGGGGATTCTGGCGTTAGATGGGCAGTCGCAAGCTGAAGGCGTCGGGATTGGTATCGAAACTGCGGAGGGGAATCCGGTGGCGATTAACGGCAGTTCGGGGGCGACGTTTGTGCTTAATAACGGGCAAAACAGCTTAAATTTCAACGCATGGGTGCAGACGATTCCGGGGGCAGAAATGACGCCGGGTCGTTTTTCCGCCACCGCCACCGCCGCTTTTGAATACTTATGATTATGAAAAGAATACATCGTTTGTCTGTGCTGGTTCTCGCTATCGTTGGTGCGCTGTTTTCCGCCAGCACCCTGGCGCAAGGTAAGCTGCGTAGCTCGCAGTTCGAAACGACCCTCTACTGGGCGTCTTCGGGAATCACCGGCATACGCTATGATATTAGCGTTAGCACGCCGAAGGGCGTCTACTATGGCGTCTATGAAACCCGAACCCTGATACTGAATCGCGAGATCCCGAACGTTTCATGGACTGGTCCGTCGACACCGCCGACGCTGTACCTTAAAAGCTGGGGGACGAAAAGTGATAGCAATTGTCCTGGACTGGATACCCATTATTGGGATTGTGCGAAACAGGTGCTGCGCATTACGATTCAGTCGGATGATTACTGCTGCCCGTGGGTGGCTTCGACAGTGATAACCTCAACAGCACCGACTCAAGCTGCTTCGACCTATACCGGGCCGCCAGCGCGCAGCTCCGTTTGCCCGACCGTACCGGTTGCTACCTATGATGTGTCATGGGATGCCAACACGCCCAAGCACGAAAAGGTGCTGACGATAACCCCCACGGGGGGAACCGTGAGCACGACGTTAAAAACGTATCTGATGGAAAGTGGAAAGCTGTGTGACAAAAGCAAGATGGATACCCGCGGCGCTGGCTGCCGGGTAGTAGGTACCGGGGTGACCTTGAGCATACTGGGTTGCGATAACAACGTGGTGTCGACCGTGGCATTGGCTCATGCCTTAACGGATACCGAACTGCACGATATTACCGTCTCGGTTAATACTAAAAACATTGGTACGGGAACGGTGAAATCGACCTGTAACTTTCAGTACATTCTCGAACAGCTGTAGCGGGCTATTGGCGCGCCGTTCGCGAAGAATCATGTTGGCTCCCTGGAGGGGAGCCAATAGTTCGTTTACACTTCCAGGTAGTTCAGAATCCCGTCAGCCGCCTTACGGCCTTCGGCAATCGCCGTCACTACCAGATCCGAACCGCGAACGATATCGCCACCGGCAAAGATTTTCGGGTTGCTGGTCTGGAAGGCGTTATCGCTGCCTTCCGGCGCAATCACCCGACCCTGAGAATCCAGCTCAACGCTGTGTTTTGCCAGCCATTCCATACTGTGCGGACGGAAACCAAACGCCATCACCACCGCATCAGCCGGAACGATGTGTTCAGAACCGGCAACGATTTCCGCGCGACGGCGGCCTTTCGCATCCGGCTGGCCCATTTCGGTACGCGCCATCTTCACGCCGCAGACTTTACCGTTGGCATTCACTTCCACGCCTAAAGGCTGAACATTGAACTGGAACTCCACGCCCTCTTCACGCGCGTTTTTCACTTCGCGTTTCGAACCCGGCATGTTTTCTTCATCACGGCGATAGGCGCAAATGACGTGAGATGCGTTCTGGCGAATGGAGGTACGAACGCAGTCCATTGCGGTGTCACCACCGCCAAGAACCACCACGCGCTTGCCTTCCATGCTGACGTACGGTTCGTCCGCTGTTTCACCAAAGCCCATGATCTGTTTGGTATTGGCAATCAGGAACGGCAGGGCATCGAATACGCCTGAAGCGTCTTCGTTTTCCAGTCCGCCGCGCATGGATTGGTAAGTCCCCACGCCGAGGAACACCGCGTCGTAGTCTTTCAGCAGGTCGTCGAGCTGTACGTCGCGGCCCACTTCGGTATTGAGTTTGAACTCAATGCCCATGCCAGTGAAGATTTCACGGCGGCGGGTCATGACCTCTTTTTCCAGCTTGAAGGCCGGAATCCCGAAGGTCAGCAGACCGCCGATTTCCGGGTGACGGTCAAAGACCACCGCCTTGACGCCGTTACGGGTTAACACGTCGGCGCAGGCCAGGCCTGCCGGGCCCGCACCGATAATGGCGACGGTTTTACCGGTTTGCTTCACGCCGGTCAGATCCGGGCGCCAGCCCATTTCGAACGCTTTATCGTTGATATAGCGCTCGATGTTGCCGATGGTCACCGCGCCGAACTCATCGTTCAGCGTACAGGAACCTTCACACAGGCGATCCTGCGGGCAAACGCGCCCGCAGACTTCCGGCAGGGTATTGGTCTGATGCGACAGCTCTGCCGCTTCAAAAATACGTCCTTCATTAGCCAGCTTCAGCCAGTTCGGGATGTAGTTATGTACCGGGCACTTCCATTCGCAGTACGGGTTGCCGCAGGACAGGCAGCGGTCTGCCTGTGCTTTAGCCTGGCCTTCTGAAAACGGCTCGTAAATTTCCACAAATTCAATTTTACGGATCTTCAGCGCTTTCTTTGGCGGATCAACGCGCTGTAAGTCGATAAATTGATAGACATTCTGACTCATCTTAACCCCTTACTGCGCCTGCACCCGCAGCTCAGCTGCGGAACGACTACGGTGACCCAACAGTGCTTTAACATCGCTGGACTTCGGTTTAACCAGTGCAAACTTCGCTGAGAATGCTGGCCAGTTGGCCAGGATCTCTTCGCCGCGCTGCGAACCGGTAAGCTGTACGTGCTCGGTAATCAAACCGCGTAGGTGCTCTTCGTGGATCGCCAGAGAATCCACGTCCAGCACTTCTACCAGCTCAGGGTTCACGCGTTTGCGGAAGTCGCCATCTTCATCCAGAACGTAACCAAAGCCGCCGGTCATCCCCGCGCCGAAGTTGACGCCGGTTTTGCCCAGCACGCAGACGATACCGCCAGTCATATATTCACAGCCGTTGTCGCCAATACCTTCGACGACGGTAATTGCGCCGGAGTTACGCACCGCGAAGCGCTCGCCCGCGCGGCCCGCGGCATACAAACGACCGCCGGTTGCACCGTACAGACAGGTGTTGCCGATGATGCTGGCTTCGTGGCTGCGGAAAGCTGAACCTACCGGAGGACGAATGGCGAGCAGGCCGCCAGCCATTCCTTTCCCCACATAGTCGTTAGCGTCACCGGTCAGATGCAGCTCAACGCCGCCTGCGTTCCATACGCCGAAGCTTTGGCCCGCAGTACCACTGAAGTGAGCGGTAATCGGGTCGGCTGCCAGGCCCTGGTCGCCGTGGGTCTGGGCGATATAACCTGACAGTGATGCTCCAACGGAGCGGTCGGTGTTGCGGATATCGAACCAGAACGTTTTACTCTGCTTACTGTCAACGAACGGTTTCGCCTGCTGGAGCAACTGCGCATTGAGTACGCCGTTATCGAACGGCGGGTTGTTCTCAGTGCAGTACAGCGCTTTGCCAGGATGCGGCTCTGCGGTCTCCAGCAGCTTGCCGAGATCCAGCTTCTGCTGCTTGGCGGTAAAGCCATCCAGCTCTTTTAGCAGGTCGGTGCGGCCAATCAGATCCACCAGACGCTTCACGCCCAGCTGTGCCATCAGCTCGCGGGTTTCGCGGGCGATAAATTCAAAGTAGTTAGTCACTTTGAACGGCAGGCCGTGATAGTGGTTCTTACGCAGCTTGTCATCCTGAGTTGCTACGCCGGTTGCGCAGTTATTCAGGTGGCAGATACGCAGATATTTACAGCCCAGCGCAACCATCGGGCCGGTACCGAAGCCAAAGCTTTCTGCGCCAAGTATCGCTGCTTTAATGATGTCGAGGCCGGTTTTCAGGCCGCCGTCCACCTGCAGACGAATTTTGTGGCGCAGACCGTTGGCTACCAGTGCTTGCTGGGTTTCCACCAGGCCGAGTTCCCACGGACAGCCCGCATATTTCACAGAGGATAGCGGGCTGGCACCGGTACCGCCGTCGTAACCGGCGATGGTGATCAGGTCCGCATAGGCTTTTGCTACGCCGGTGGCGATAGTACCGACGCCCGGTTCGGAAACCAGCTTCACGGAGATCATCGCCTTCGGGTTGACCTGTTTCAGGTCGAAAATCAGCTGCGCCAGATCCTCGATAGAGTAAATATCGTGGTGCGGTGGCGGAGAGATAAGCGTCACGCCCGGCACGGAATAGCGCAGTTTGGCGATATACGGAGTGACCTTATCGCCCGGCAACTGACCGCCTTCGCCCGGTTTTGCCCCCTGGGCGACTTTAATCTGGATAACGTCAGCGTTGACCAGGTAAGCCGGAGTCACGCCGAAACGACCGGAAGCGACCTGCTTGATGCGCGACACTTTATTGGTGCCGTAGCGCGCCGGGTCTTCGCCGCCTTCGCCGGAGTTGGAGTTACCGCCGATGCTGTTCATTGCTTCAGCGAGCGCTTCATGCGCTTCCGGGCTTAATGCGCCGATAGACATTGCTGCGGTATCGAAGCGTTTGAACAGCTCGCTGGCTGGTTCAACGTCGTCCAGGCTGACGGTGGTCCCGTCCGGAGTCACGGCTAACAGGTCGCGCAGCGTTGCCGCCGGGCGTTCGTTAACCAGCTTCGCATACTGCTGATAATCGCTGTATTCGCCGCTTTGTACCGCTTGTTGCAGGGTGCGAACCACGTCCGGGTTGTAGGCGTGATATTCGCCGCCGTGGACGTATTTCAGCAGACCGCCCTGATCCAACGGTTTACGCGCCAGCCAGGCACGTTTCGACAGGTTCAGCAGATCCTGCTGGAAGTCATCAAAGCTTGCGCCGCCAATACGACTGATAACGCCCTGGAAGCACAGGTCGGACACATCGCGATGCAGGCCCACGGCTTCGAACAGTTTGGAACAGCGGTAAGATGCGATGGTCGAAATACCCATTTTCGACATGATCTTATACAGACCTTTGTTGATACCGTTACGGTAGTTCAGCATCACCGTACGGTACTCTTTGTCGATGGCTTTGTTGTCTACCAGCTTCGCCAGGGTTTCATAGGCGAGGTATGGGTAGATAGCCGTCGCGCCGAAGCCCAGCAGCACGGCAAAGTGGTGCGGATCGCGGGCGCTGGCGGTTTCGACAATAATGTTGGCGTCGCAGCGCAGGCTCTTATCGACCAGACGGGTCTGAATCGCGCCCACTGCCATCGGAGCTGGTACCGGCAGACGGTTTTTAGCGATGTTGCGGTCAGAGAGCACCAGTAGCACGGTACCGTTACGCACCATCTGTTCGGCTTTGTCACACAGCGCCTTCACGGTTTCAGCCAGCGTGGTTTCGGTGGCATCAAACGTGATATCCAGGACGTCGGCGCGATAGTGCTCCTCTTCCATGGTGGTCAGCTGTTTAAAATCGGAGTACAGCAGAATCGGTGACTTGAAGCTCAGGCGGTGCGCCTGGCCTTCCGCTTCGCAGAAGACGTTCATTTCACGACCGATGCTGGTGGCCAGCGACATGACGTGCGCTTCACGCAGCGGGTCGATAGGCGGGTTGGTGACCTGCGCGAACTGCTGACGGAAGTAATCGTAAATGATACGCGGCTGGCTGGAGAGTACGGCAAATGGGGTGTCGTCGCCCATTGAACCGACTGCTTCCTGGCCATTTTCACCGAGCACGCGCAGGACGGAATCCAGCTCTTCCGCGCTGTAGTTAAACTGTTTCTGGTAGCTGGCAAGGGTATCATCATCCAGCTGGCGGCTACCGACGTCTTCATCCGGCAGTTCTTCGAACGGCACCAGGCGACGGACGTTTTTCGCCATCCACTCTTTATACGGGTGACGGCTTTTCAGATCGTTGTCGGTTTCTGCGGAGTGCAGAATACGCCCCTCACGGGTATCGATAACCATCAGCTCGCCGGGACCGACACGACCTTTTTCGACCACTTCATCTGGCTGGTAATCCCAGATACCGACTTCAGAAGCGCAGGTGATAAGCTTGTCTTTAGTGATGACGTAGCGTGCCGGACGCAGACCGTTACGGTCGAGGTTACAGGCGGCGAAACGACCGTCGGACATGACGATGCCCGCAGGGCCGTCCCACGGCTCCATGTGCATGGAGTTAAAGTCAAAGAACGCGCGCAGCTCTGGATCCATATCCGGGTTGTTCTGCCAGGCCGGTGGAACCAGCAGACGCATGGCGCGAATAATATCCATCCCGCCCGCCAGCAGCAGCTCAAGCATGTTATCCATCGAGCTGGAATCAGAACCGGTTTCATTAACGAACGGCGCGGCGTCGTGAAGATCCGGGATCAGCGGCGTCTGGAACTTATAGGTACGGGCGCGGGCCCACTGGCGGTTGCCGGTGATGGTGTTGATTTCACCGTTGTGCGCCAGATAACGGAACGGCTGCGCCAGCGGCCAGCGCGGCACGGTGTTGGTGGAAAAGCGCTGGTGGAACAGGCAGATTGCCGACTCCAGGCGCAGATCCGCGAGGTCCAGGTAGAAGCGCGGCAAATCCGCCGGCATACACAGACCCTTATAAATGTTGACCAGGTTCGACAGGCTGCATACGTAGAAATCTTTATCTTCCTGCAGACGTTTTTCGATACGACGACGCGCGATGAATAAACGGCGTTCCATATCGCGTGGACGCCAGCCGGCCGGGGCGTTAACAAAGATTTGTTCAATACGGGGCAGCGAGGAGAGGGCGATTTCACCAAGAACGCCTTCATTGGTCGGCACTTCACGCCAGCCAACAATAGACAGCGTTTCACGTTGAAGTTCTTCTTCGACGATGCGGCGCGCCGCTTTGGCCAGTTCAGGATCCTTATTAAGGAACAGCATCCCAACGGCGTAATTTTTGGCTAAACGCCAGCCGCGCTCTTCCGCAACAATTCGGAAGAAACGATCGGGTTTTTGTAGCAGCAAGCCACAACCGTCGCCGGTTTTTCCATCGGCAAGAATTGCGCCGCGGTGCTGCATTCGGGCCAGTGCGTGTATAGCGGTTCGCACTACCTTGTGGCTAGGTTCGCCTTCTATGTGGGCGATCAGGCCGAAACCACAGTTATCCCTCTCAAGGGATTTATCGTACAACATATCAGTGAACCTCCCCAGGCTCTACGGGACACCCTCCGATACCGATTGCGCACGGGCACAGAAAGAGCATGGCGACGGGGTTTACACCTCGCATTCGCCCTCTTTAAATCCTTTTCGCATCGGTACACAAGTTTGAGGACTTGCTGTTAAGAGGGAATCTCAATTACTGCATAAATATGATGAGCAGAGCGCTCATCCAGAAAGCTTCCAGCGGATTCCCAACTTATCGGGAATCCACACATACGTCAAATGGCAATCTTATTTATACAAAAATGTGCTATACAACGTTTAATTTTATGATTTTTAAGAAAATAATCGCATTTTAAATGCTGCTGAAACGTACCCGTCGACATAATTGAGTGTGATCTGTCTCACTATATCGATGGCACGACATTATCGTTCTGTGCTGAATTGTTTTTTTATTGCGGTTTATTAAACTGCTTTTTGTGTGATTTTTGGTATTTAACACTGTTTTATGTCCCGGTAAAGATTATGGCAAACCAGAGACTATATATAAGGAAAACTCATTACCATGAAGATGAATTAAATTGCAGTTATCTTGAGTGTTTATGCAATGAGGTAAGCGGCCGCGTTGACGATTGATCCAGGTCATCGCCGTCGGTGGCTAAAAATGGCAGGCTTGGCCCCTTTCTTAAGGCCGGTCTATCAGATTATGCAGTTACAAAAATTAGTCAATATGTTTGGTGGGGATCTTGCGCGTCGCTATGGCGAAAAGGTTCATAAACTGACGCTGCATGGTGGATTTAGTTGCCCAAATCGCGATGGTACCCTTGGTCGCGGCGGCTGCACGTTCTGTAACGTTGCCTCTTTTGCCGATGAGGAGCAGCAGCATCGCTCAATTGCCGAACAGCTGGCTCATCAGGCTCAACGGGTAAACCGCGCTAAGCGCTATCTGGCCTATTTCCAGGCTTATACCAGCACTTTTGCTGAGGTACAGGTGCTGCGTTCTATGTATCAGCAGGCAGTAAGCCAGGCCAGCATCGTCGGGCTATGTGTGGGGACTCGCCCGGACTGCGTACCCGAAGCGGTACTGGATCTGCTTAGCGAATATCGGGAACAGGGTTATGAAGTGTGGCTAGAGCTTGGTCTGCAAACCGCCCACGATAAAACGCTGCACCGGATTAATCGCGGCCACGATTTTGCCTGCTATCAGCGTACTACCCGCCAGGCGCGTGAGCGCGGTCTTAAAGTCTGTAGCCATCTTATTGTCGGCCTGCCGGGTGAAGGGCAGAGCGCATGTCTGGAGACGCTAAAACAGGTGGTTGAGACCGGTGTAGACGGCATCAAGCTGCACCCACTTCATATTGTGAAGGGCAGCATCATGGCAAAGGCGTGGCAGGCCGGTCGGTTGAACGGTATTGAACTGGAAGACTACACGGTGACCGCAGGTGAGATGATTCGGCATACGCCGCCAGAGGTGATTTATCACCGTATTTCCGCCAGCGCCCGTCGCCCAACGCTGCTCGCGCCACTGTGGTGTGAGAACCGCTGGACCGGAATGGTTGAGCTGGATAAGTACCTCAACGAGCGCGGCGTCCAGGGCTCGGCGCTGGGACAGCCATGGGTCCCTCCGATTGCCTGAAGTATGAAGGGTCTCCGCATTTTTTGCACAACTTACAGCGTCTTGCTCAGAATTGGGTATTATTGTGCGGAGTTGTCGCTAAGGAATCCCTCATGAAGCAAATTCGTATGCTGGCGCAGTACTATGTTGACCTGATGATGAAGCTGGGTCTGGTGCGCTTTTCAATGCTGCTGGCTCTTGCGCTGGTGGTACTGGCGATAGTCGTGCAGATGGCCGTTACCATGGTATTGCATGGTCAAGTGGAAAGTATTGATGTTATCCGCTCTATCTTCTTTGGTTTGCTGATTACTCCGTGGGCGGTCTATTTCCTCTCGGTGGTGGTTGAGCAACTGGAAGAGTCCCGGCAGCGCCTTTCGCGACTGGTAGAGAAGCTGGAGGAGATGCGCGAACGCGATCTCAAGCTCAATGTACAGCTTAAGGACAATATCGCTCAGCTCAATCAGGAGATCGGCGAGCGTGAAAAGGCTGAAGCGGAACGTGAAACGACGCTTGAGCAGTTGAAAATTGAGATGAAGGAGCGTGAAGAAACGCAAATTCAGCTTGAACAGCAATCCTCCTTCCTTCGTTCCTTCCTTGATGCTTCACCAGACCTGGTTTTCTATCGTAATGAAGATAAAGAGTTTTCTGGTTGTAACCGCGCCATGGAACTGCTGACAGGTAAAAGCGAAAAACAGCTCATCCACCTGAAGCCGCAGGATGTTTACAGTGAAGAGGTCGCGGAGAAGGTGCTGGAGACGGATGAGAAAGTTTTCCGTCACAACGTGTCTCTGACCTACGAGCAGTGGCTGGATTATCCGGACGGGCGTAAGGCCTGCTTTGAAATCCGCAAAGTGCCTTATTATGACCGCGTGGGTAAGCGACGTGGGCTGATGGGTTTTGGCCGCGATATTACCGAGCGTAAGCGCTATCAGGACGCGCTGGAACGCGCTAGTCGCGATAAGACCACCTTTATCTCAACGATCAGCCACGAACTGCGTACGCCGCTTAATGGCATTGTTGGTCTCAGCCGGATCCTGTTGGATACCGACCTGACCGACGAGCAGGAAAAATATCTGAAAACCATCCATGTCTCAGCGGTGACGCTGGGTAATATCTTCAACGATATTATTGAGATGGATAAAATGGAACGACGTAAAATCCAACTGGATAACCAGCCTGTTGATTTCACCGGCTTCCTCGCCGACCTGGAAAACCTCTCTGGCCTGCAGGCCCAGCAGAAAGGATTGCATTTCGTATTGGATCCCTCGCTACCGCTACCGCATAAAGTGATCACCGACGGCACGCGCCTGCGCCAGATTTTGTGGAATCTTATCGGCAATGCCGTGAAGTTTACCTCGCAGGGCGGGAACGTGAACGTTCGCGTGCGCTATGACGAAGGCGATATCCTGCACTTCGAAGTGGAAGACTCCGGTATCGGTATTCCTGAAGCGGAGCAAGACAAAATATTCGCCATGTATTACCAGGTTAAAGATAGTCATGGCGGTAAACCGGCTACCGGGACCGGTATTGGCCTCGCCGTATCGCGCCGTCTGGCTCGTAATATGGGCGGTGATATTTGCGTTTCCAGTCAGCCGGGTAAGGGGGCGACCTTTACTCTCACTGTACATGCGCCAGCCGTTGCGGAAGAAGTGGAGGACACTCTGGCTGAGGATGATATGCCATTACCTGCGCTGAATGTGCTGCTGGTGGAAGATATTGAACTCAACGTGATTGTGGCGCGGTCGGTGCTGGAAAAATTGGGTAACAGCGTGGATGTCGCGATGACTGGTAAAGCCGCGCTGGAGATGTTTGAGCCTGGCGAGTACGACCTGGTGCTGCTGGATATTCAATTACCTGATATGACGGGCCTGGATATCTCTCGTCAGCTAAAACAGAATTTTGCTGCTGACGAACTTCCGCCGCTGGTGGCGCTAACCGCTAACGTACTCAAGAACAAGAAAGAGTATCTGGATGCTGGAATGGACGATGTTTTGAGTAAACCATTATCGGTTCCAGCATTAACCGCCATCATCAAAAAATTCTGGGATTCACCCGAAGAAGAGGAGAGCGATATGCCATCTGTTGATGTCAGTAAATCGGCTTCTGTGCTGGATGTTCCAATGCTTGAGCAGTATATCGAACTGGTGGGGCCGAAGCTGATTAATGACGGTCTGGCGGTGTTTGAGAGGATGATGCCCGGCTATCTGTCGGTTCTGGAATCCAACCTCACCGCGCGCGACCAGAAAGGGATTGTCGACGAAGGACATAAGATTAAGGGAGCTGCGGGCTCAATCGGTTTGCGCCACATCCAACAGCTCGGACAACAGATTCAGTCGCCGGATTTGCCAGCGTGGTCAGATAACGTTGCAGAGTGGGTTGAAGAGATGAAGTCCGAGTGGCAAAACGACGTAGCGGTGCTGAAAGCGTGGGTAGCAGCGGCGGATAAAAAATGACCCCGGATAGACCGGGGTGCGCGAATACTGCGCCAACACCAGGGAACTGGTTGTTGTGCCAGAATCATTTTAGTGATTTTTTAACGCGGCGCAACCTGAGGATTTGGTTTGCTCGCTCATTAAGATAGCAAACCTTAAATAATTTGTTACGTGAATCAGTAAAATATGTGAAGCATAGCGAGTAAATCAAAATTTTTTACTGGTTTCATAGACTTGTACTAAGGGGCTGATGTGATGAAGAGAATTGGTGTGGTGCTGAGCGGTTGCGGTGTTTATGACGGTAGCGAAATTCATGAGGCGGTCATAACCTTACTGGCGATAGCTCGCAGCGGTGCTCAGGCCATCTGTTTCGCGCCTGATAAAGTACAAACCGATGTTATCAATCATTTGACTGGTGAAGCGCAGGCTGAAAGCCGCAATGTGTTAGTTGAAGCGGCACGTATTGCCCGTGGGCAGATTCAGCCCCTGGCTAGCGCCCGAGCGGATGAGTTGGATGCGCTGATCGTGCCTGGCGGATTTGGGGCGGCGAAAAACCTCAGCAGCTTTGCCTCGCAGGGCAGCGAATGCGAGGTCGATAGCAACCTCAAGTCGCTGGCGCTGGCGATGCATCAAGCCGGTAAGCCGCTAGGCTTTATCTGTATCGCTCCGGCGTTATTACCCAAAATTTTTGCCATTCCGCTGCGGATAACTATCGGGACTGACCTTGATACCGCCGAGGCAGTAGAAGACATGGGCGCTGAGCATGTGCCTTGCCCGGTCGATGATATTGTGGTTGATGAAGACAACAAAGTGGTAACAACACCCGCCTATATGTTGGCACAGAATATTGCTGAAGCGGCAAGCGGCATTGAAAAACTGGTTGCCCGCGTGCTGGTTCTGACGGCATGAAATACCGCTTTTCACCGCTGCGGATGATGAAGCGCTTTTTGTTGCGGCTGCTGTTAGCCTGCGTGGTGATATGGGGTGGCGGAATTGCGCTTTTTAGTATTCTGCCGGTGCCTTTTTCAGCCGTTATGCTGGAGCGCCAGGTCGGGGCATGGGGATCGGGAAATTTTCATTATATTGCCCACTCTGATTGGGTGGGGATGGATGAAATTTCTCCCTGGATGGGGCTGGCGGTCATAGCAGCAGAAGATCAAAAATTCCCGGAGCACTGGGGATTTGACGTTTCAGCTATTGAGAAAGCGCTGGCGCATAATGAACGCAATGAGAACCGGATCCGTGGGGCGTCAACCCTGTCGCAACAGACGGCCAAAAACCTGTTCCTGTGGGATGGCCGCAGTTGGCTGAGAAAAGGGCTGGAGGCGGGGCTGACCGTCGGTATTGAGACGGTGTGGAGCAAAAAACGTATTCTCACGGTCTATCTGAATATCGCTGAGTTTGGCGACGGAACCTTTGGTGTCGAAGCCGCATCACAGCGCTATTTTCATAAGCCAGCCAGTAAGCTGACGGCTTCCGAAGCGGCGCTGCTCGCTGCGGTTTTGCCTAATCCGATTCGCTTTCGCGCCGATGCGCCGTCAGGGTATGTCCGCAGTCGCCAGGCATGGATCCTGCGCCAGATGCGCCAACTGGGTGGGGAAGGGTTTATGCGGGGGAATAAGCTATATTGAGGTAAATTTTAATCCCGGTAAGCGTAGCGCCTGGCCGGGAAAAAGTTCTCTAATCCTCGTCAAACCCGGCGTTGAACAACGCAATAACCGCGGCCAGCGCCTCAACTTCTTGCGGACCGTTGGCTTCAATCTCAATTTGACGTCCTTTCGCTGAGTCGAGCATCAGCAGGGCAATCACGCTATTGGCTTCAGCCTCAGTACCCTCATCATTACGCAGCAGCACTTCAGCATCATAGTTCTGCATTAACTCAAACAGCTTCATCGCCGGGCGAGCGTGCATGCCCAGCTTATTGGTGATCTCAACGGTTTGCTTAACGGTCATGATTTGCGTTTTTCCAGCGTCCGATGACGAGACTGCACGTTCTTACCGCGCGAGCGGAAGTAGTCAGCCAGCTGTTCGGCGACGTAAACCGAACGGTGTTTACCGCCGGTACAACCAATGGCCACCGTCAGATAGCTGCGGTTATTGGTTTCCAGCATAGGTAACCATAGCTCAAGATAGCTGCGGGTCTGGTAGATAAAATTGTGAACTTCAGTATGCCGGTCGAGGAAGGCGGCGACGGGCTTATCCAGGCCGGTCATCGGGCGCAGCTTTGGATCCCAGTGCGGGTTCGGCAGGAAGCGAACGTCGAAGACGTAGTCGGCGTCAATAGGGATACCGTGCTTAAAGCCAAAGGATTCAAAAACCATCGTCAGTTCACGTTCCCGTTTGCCTAACAAACGAGTGCGTAGCATTTCTGCCAGCTCATGCACCGACATTTCGGAAGTATCGACAATCAGATCGGCGCGGGAACGCAGAGGTTCCAGCAGGTCACTTTCTTCATCGATAGCACTTTCCAGCGACAGGTTTTTGCTTGATAGCGGATGTAAACGACGCGTGTCGCTGTAGCGGCGAATAAGCGTGTTACGATCGGCATCCAGAAACAGCAGTTGAGGCGAAAATTCAGTGGGCAGATTTTTCATTGCCTGCTCAAAGATTTCCGGTGACTCAGGCATATTACGCACGTCAATGCTGACGGCAGCCGAGATGTTTCTATCGGCAAGGGAGCGCGCCAGCTCTGGCAGCAGGACAACCGGCAGGTTGTCCACGCAGTAGAAACCCATATCTTCCAGCGCTCGCAGGGCGACGGATTTCCCAGACCCTGAACGGCCGCTGACGATCATCAGTACCATGTACCGTTTCTCCTCAGTACGATAAAGAGTAAGGTGCGACTTCCGTTATGCCTCATCGTTGCTTCCTGATTCAGTGATGATTTCATATAGCTCTTCATCACTTTGTGCAGCGCGCAGGCGACGGCAAATGGTTTTATCCGCCAGACGTTTCGCGACCAGCGACAGCGTATGCAAATGCGTTTTTGTTTGATCGGCTGGAACGAGGAGGGCAAACAGAAGATCGACGGGTTGATTGTCGATGGCGTCGAAAGCGATCGGCGTTTCCAGCTGGACAAAAACGCCAACGGCTCGCAGCGTATCCTCTTCGAGTTTTCCGTGCGGAATAGCAATGCCGTTACCAATCCCGGTGCTGCCCATTTTCTCTCGTGTGAGGATTGCCTCGAACACGATCTGAGGCGGCAAGCCTAGCTGTTTTGCTGCCAGTTCGCTGATGATTTCCAGCGCGCGTTTCTTGCTCTGGCAGTGAACCTGGCTACGGGTACATTCCTGGTTAAGAACATTGCTCAGTTGTAGAGCCGAATCGTTATTTATCATAATTTCACCTGAGCTCTCCCTCGCCAACCGCTTGTTAGCGGTTGGCGTAGGCTATTGCCCGGACAATTAGTGTTGTTTTAGTTTATCTTTATGCTTTGTTAACTGTCTTGCCAGCTTATCGATAAGACCATCGATAGCGGCATACATATCCTGCCCTTCCGCGCTGGCATGGATTTCGCCACCGTTGACATGCAGATTGGCGTCCGCAATTTGCGTCACCTTCTCTACTTTTAACACAATGTAGACCTGGTTGATCCTGTCGAAAAACTGCTCCAGTTTGCTGAATTTCGCATTGACGAAATCGCGCATGGCGGGGGTTATTTCGACGTTGTGTCCTGTAATGTTGAGCTGCATAGTGTCTTCCTTATCGGTTGGGTCAAACTAGCTGCTTGCGCTGGTTTGACGGCGGAATGGATAAAGACTCTCGATACTTAGCGACGGTGCGGCGTGCCACCATAATACCCTGATCGGATAACATGGTGGTCAGCTTACTGTCGCTCAACGGCTTCGCGGGGTTTTCCGCGGCGATTAACTTCTTCACCAGCGCACGAATGGCCGTCGACGATGCTTCGCCGCCGCCTTCGGTGTTGACATGGCTGGAGAAGAAATACTTCAGCTCAAAAATACCGCGTGGACTGTGCAGGTATTTTTGCGTGGTAACGCGTGAAATGGTGGATTCATGCATTTCGACGGCCTGGGCAATATCTGCCAGAACCATCGGCTTCATAAACTCTTCACCTTGTTCAAAGAAAGCCTGCTGCTGTTCAACGATACAGCGGCTGACGCGCAGCAGCGTATCATTGCGGCTCTCCAGGCTCTTGATAAGCCAGCGAGCTTCCTGCAGATTACTGCGGATAAACTGACCGTCGGCATCATTGCGCGCGTTGTTACCCATGGCGGCATAGTGCTGATTGATTTTCAGGCGCGGAAGACTATCTGAGTTGAGTTCAACCACCCAACGATCGTTAACCTTACGCACCAGAACATCAGGGATCACATATTCCGGTTCGCCGGTTTGAATGGACTGGCCTGGGCGCGGATCCAGCGACTGGATCAGATTCACCGCTTCCTTGAGTACTTCTTCTTTAAGGCGGGTTACGCGCATCAGGGTACGGAAATCATGATTGGCCAGCAGATCGAGATGATCGCTGATGATCAGGCGGGCTTCATCAAGCCACGGCGTCTCTTTAGCAAATTGTGAAAGCTGAACCAGCAGGCAGTCGCGCAGATCTTTGGCCGCTACGCCGACGGGGTCGAAACGCTGAATACGTTTGAGAACTGCTTCAACTTCTTCAAGTCCGATTTCATCATCGCCAATGCTCTCCACGATATCTTCAACAGAAACCGTGAGGTAGCCAGTATCATCAACGGCGTCAACGATAGAGGTGGCGATAGCGCGATCTGTATCGGTGAAAGGCGTGAGTTCGACTTGCCACATCAGGTAATCCTGCAGGCTCTGAGTGGTTTCACCCTGATAAATCGGCAGTTCATCATCCTGGTAATCCACGCCGTTACCTGATGGTGTACCGGCGGTGTAAATCTCATCCCAGCTGGCATCAAGCGGCAGCTCTTCAGGCATATCTTTTTGCTCAAGAGCATCGACGGTATCCAGAGATTCGCGATCCTCGGCCTCTTTGGTTTCTACCTCGTCGTGAAGATCGGTTTGCTCGAGCAACGGGTTACTCTCCAGCGCCTGCTGGAGTTCCTGCTGGAGTTCTAACGTGGACAGCTGCAAAAGGCGAATTGCCTGCTGCAACTGTGGCGTCATGGCAAGCTGTTGGCTTAACCTTAATTGCAAACCTTGCTTCATATTCAGGGCCAATATCTCCGGCTAAAACGTCTGTAACCTCTACCCTATCAGAGTCTGAAGTCTTCCCCAAGATACACGCGCTTAACCTGCTCGTCTTCAAGGATTTGCTGCGGTGTGCCGTGGGCTATCAGGTGACCCTGGCTAACAATATATGCACGTTCGCAAACGGCCAGGGTTTCCCTGACGTTATGGTCGGTTATCAGTACGCCGAGACCGCTGTCGCGCAGGTGTTCAATAATACGTTTGATATCGATAACGGAAATGGGGTCAACGCCGGCAAAGGGTTCATCCAGCAGAATAAATTTCGGGTTGGCGGCCAACGCGCGGGCGATTTCGACGCGGCGGCGTTCACCACCGGAGAGCGCCTGGCCGATGTTATCGCGCAGATGCTCAATGTGAAACTCTTCCATCAGCTCTTTTGCACGGTCTTCACGCTGCTCATTGCTGAGATCGTCGCGAATCTGCAATACCGCCATCAAGTTATCGTAAACGCTCAGGCGACGGAAAATAGACGCTTCCTGCGGAAGATAGCCGATGCCGCGACGCGCACGGGCGTGTAGCGGCAGCAGGCTGATATCTTCATCATCAATAATAATGTTGCCAGCGTCGCGCGGTACGATACCGACGACCATATAGAACGTGGTTGTCTTACCGGCCCCGTTAGGGCCGAGCAGACCAACTATCTCGCCGGAGTTGACGGTCAGACTGACGTCTTCCACCACGCGGCGGCCTTTATAGGCTTTAGCGAGATTCTTTGCAGTTAATGTTGCCATAACGAATTACTTACCCTTGTTTGGCTGAGCGTTGCCTTTGTCCTGCAGCTGCGAAGGAACCAGAACCGTGGTCACGCGCCCACCTTTATTGCTGAACGCCTGCATTTTCTGCTCTTTTACCAGATAGGTGATTTTGTCACCCTGAATATTGCTATCGATCTGTTCCAGATGTGCGTTACCGGTCAGAACGACAAAATCATTTTGCAGTTCATAATGCATTTTCGACGCGCGGCCTTTCACCGGTTTACCGTTATCCTGCATCTGGTAGAAAGTCGCCGGGTTACCGTAACCGTCGATAACCTCTTTGCCTTTCTCTCCGCCAGGACGCGTGACAACAACCTTATCGGCGTTGATTTTGATGGTTCCCTGGGTGACGACGACATTACCGGTAAAGGTGACAACATTACCCTGCATATCCAGCGACTGCTGATCGGATTCAATATGAATCGGCTGATCGGTATCGCCCGTCTTTGCCTGTGCCGACAGGCTGGCGGCCAGTAAGGCGCTGGCGAGCGCAATCTTAAGGCTGAGTTTGTTTGTTCTGAATTTCATAAGAGGTTCTAACCTTTTCAATCAGCTCGGCAGTTTTGCTGCGTAGGTTTCCGCGCATTTTCAGGCCGCTGGAATTAAATGTTGTCCCGTACAACGTCACCATGTCATCGGAGGTAACATCCTGCGTCACCAGGTTTATCTGGGCGTTATCCGTCGTAATTTTGCGTAATTGAGAATCCGCCGTTAGCGCATTCACTTCAACGTGTCCGTAAAGATACAGCATGCGGTCGTTCGTCAACTTGGCTTTATCCGCTTTGATGGACCAGGTCGGTACTTTATTGGTATCAAAAGTGGTCATCACCGGCTTGGCAAACCACGAGAGCTGCTGTTCGGAAAAATACTCTACATGTTCAGCAATCAACCGGTAGTTAAGCGCCCCTTCAGGGCTATAAACAACGGTATCGGTATGTTCGCTGGTATACGTCGGGTCATCAGGATTGACCGCCTGCTGGGGAGTATCGTCCGTACCCGCCAGATTCAGACCGATTAGAATCAGCGCGACCAGCGACAGTAAAATGATAACCCAACGCCTGGTTTTACTCATATAGATTGCCCTTTGGCCTCATCCAACTTGCCCTGCGCCAATAGTAGCAAATCGCAAACTTCGCGTACCGCTCCACGACCGCCATTGATACGAGTGACGTAATCCGCGCGCGGGATCAGCAACGGATGCGCATCTGCTACCGCTACGCTTAAACCGACTTCAGCCATAACCGGCCAGTCAATGAGATCGTCACCAATGTAGGCTACTTCATCTGCACGAACGGCCAGCTTGTTGAGTAATTCATGAAACGCTAAAAGCTTATTGGACTGTCCCTGGTACAGATGCGTGATGCCCAGCGTCTGGCAACGGTCTTCCACCAGTTTAGCTTTTCGCCCGGTAATTATCGCCACTTCAATATCTGAAGTCAGGGCGCAGCGGATGCCGTAGCCATCGCGCACGTTAAACGCTTTCAGCTCTTCGCCATTGTTGCCCATGTAGATAAGGCCATCGGACAGGACGCCATCTACGTCGAGGATCAATAATCGGATCTTCGCCGCACGGTCGATAAAGTCCCGGCTTACCGGCCCATAGCAAGTCGACAACCGGGCATCAGCATTATTCATTATTTTTTCCTTACTTACACTACGCCTGCGCGCAGGAGATCGTGCATATGTACCACACCCAGCAGACGGTCGCCATCGGCAACCAATACGCAGGTGATATGGCGGGATTGCATCAGGTTGAGCGCATCAACGGCCAGCGTACCGGGACGAATACGGATACCACCCCGCGTCATGACCTCAGCAATGCTGGCGTTACGCATATCAACCCCGGTATCGAATACCCGGCGCAGATCGCCATCGGTGAAGATGCCGATGATATTCATTTCATCATCGCAGATAGCGGTCATGCCTAAATTTTTGCGCGTTATTTCTAACAGCGCATCGCGCAGCGTTGCCTGCAGGCCCACATACGGAATTTCATCGCCGGTGTGCATAATATCATTGACCCGCAGCAGCAGCTTACGACCCAGCGCACCGCCAGGATGCGACAGGGCAAAATCCTCAGCGGTAAAGCCGCGGGCCTCGAGTAGCGCCACAGCCAGCGCATCGCCCATCACCAGCGCAGCGGTGGTACTTGAGGTTGGCGCCAAACCTAACGGGCAGGCCTCTTTGGGGACCTTCACGCACAAATGAATATCTGCCGCGCGCCCCATGCTGCTTTCCGGACGGCTGGTCATACAAATTAATGCCACCTGCTGACGTTTGAGCACCGGAATCAGCGCGAGAATTTCGTTTGATTCACCTGAATTCGATAGGGCGATAACCACGTCGTGTGGGGTTACCATACCTAAATCGCCATGGGCGGCTTCGCCTGGATGAACAAAAAAGGATGACGTGCCGGTACTGGCAAACGTCGCCGCCATTTTACGTCCGATATGGCCGGATTTCCCCATTCCCATGATGACGACTTTGCCGCTACAGCGAAAAATCGTCTCGCAGGCGCGGGTAAAATCTTCATTAATGTACCGATCGAGCTGGGCCAGACCTTCACGTTCAATTTCCAGAACCTCGCGGCCTGCCCGTTGAAAGTCAAAATCCGCTGGCAAATCTATTTGCGACATAGTGTTATCCCGAATCATTCAACGAAGAGCGGCGCTGTCCAGTACAGCATCGCTAACCAAAGCACAAAACCACCGACCAGCAGGGCACCGGTAAGGCGACCGGGCTGTTGTTTACGCCGCCAGCACAGTAGGGCAAAGATCAGGCTGACCAGCAGCATGACGCCATAGTCGCGAGTAAAGGCCTCGGCGGCGAAAGTGCCGGGCGCAATCAACGCGGGAAGCCCGAGGACCAGCACAATATTAAGAATATTAGCGCCAATGATATTCCCGATGGCGATATCATTTTCACCTTTTCGCGCCCCGGCGATGGCGGTTGCCAGTTCTGGTAGGCTAGTACCTATAGCGATAACCGTTAACCCAACGGTCAGTTCACTGATGGCAAAAAAGTTTGCCAGTACCGTGGCGTTATCCACCACCATACGCGTGGCTATTGGCATCACAATCATCGCAACGCCCAGCCAAAGCAGGGCGACGGGGAGCGATCCTTCACGTGGAAGCTCTGCCAGCTGTTCGCGGGTCAGGCTATCGCTGCCCTGGCGTTCCGCAAGCCGGGCGATTTTGATTGTGAACAGGAGCCAAAGTATTGCCAGCGCCAGCAAAAAAAGGCCATCCATACGCGTAAGCTGACCGTCATATAGCACAAAGCCTGCCAGTAAACTGACCAGCAACATTAGCGGTAATTCGCGGCGCAGGATATCAGAATGCACGGTAAAAGGTTGAAACAGCGCAGTGAGGCCGAGGATTAGTAGAATATTGGTGATGTTAGAACCAAGCGCGGTACCAATCGCCAGATCGGTTTGCCCGTGCAGGGAAGCGGCGGCGGAAACGATGATCTCCGGTAAACTGGTACCGATGCTGACCACCGTCATCCCAATAATGAGTGGGGGGATCCCCAACATACGGCAGAGTATTGAAGCGGCGTAGACCAGACGATCGGCGCTGTAGACAACCAGCAATAAACCAATAATTAACAGAGCCGTCGCTAAGAGCATCTAAAGTCCTTTCTTCAGGTATAATCGTCGCCTCGCTGGCCGTCCGTAGGCAGCGTAACGAATTCTTAATTTTGACTTTATGTGTGCCAAAAGTAAAACAAATGCCAGCTTTGGCTAACTCAGGCAGGTAAGATTCTGTAAAAATGTTGGGTTTGTGGTGAAAGAAAGCGCCATGCTTAGCCCGATGGGTGTCTAGTAAGGATGATTTTATGAGCCAAAGTTTGGCGAATTTAGTCGAAGTGCGCGGTATTCGCTTCTCGCGGGGCGATCGCGTGATCTTCGATGATATCTCGCTGTCGGTACCTCGCGGTAAAATCACCGCGATCATGGGACCATCAGGGATCGGCAAAACTACCCTGTTACGTCTGATCGGCGGCCAGATCCCGCCTGATAAGGGCGAGATCCTGTTTGATGGTGAAAACGTACCGCAGATGTCGCGTTCGCGCCTGTATACCGTCCGCAAGCGTATGAGCATGCTGTTTCAATCCGGCGCGCTGTTCACTGATATGAATGTGTTTGATAACGTTGCATATCCGCTACGTGAGCATACTCGTCTGCCGGAGGCATTGCTGCACACCACTGTGATGATGAAACTGGAAGCCGTCGGGCTACGAGGAGCCGCGAAGCTGATGCCTTCTGAGCTCTCCGGCGGGATGGCGCGCCGCGCCGCGCTGGCGAGGGCCATTGCGCTGGAACCTGATTTAATCATGTTCGATGAACCTTTTGTCGGGCAGGATCCCATTACTATGGGGGTGCTCGTGAAGCTCATTTCTGAACTCAACAGCACCCTGGGTGTCACTTGTATCGTAGTTTCGCATGATGTGCCAGAAGTGCTCAGCATTGCGGACTTTGCATATATCGTGGCGGACAAAAAAGTCGTGGCGCATGGTAGCGCGCAGTCGCTGCGTGAAAATACCGATCCTCGGGTTCGTCAGTTCATTGATGGTATTGCTGACGGCCCTGTGCCGTTCCGCTATCCTGCGGGCGATTATCATCATGATTTATTGGGCAAAGGGAGTTAAGCGACTCATGTTGTTAAATGCGCTAGCCGCGCTCGGACATCGTGGTATCAAAGCTATCGCGACGTTCGGGCGTGCTGGATTAATGCTCTTCAACGCCGTTGTGGGCAAGCCCGAGTTTCGCAAGCATGCGCCTCTGCTGATGCGTCAACTGTATAACGTTGGCGTACTGTCGATGCTGATCATCATTGTATCGGGGCTGTTTATCGGTATGGTGCTGGGTCTGCAAGGGTATCTGGTGTTAACCACCTACAGCGCGGAAACCAGTCTGGGCATGCTGGTGGCGCTATCGCTGCTGCGTGAACTGGGGCCGGTGGTTGCTGCGCTGCTGTTCGCCGGGCGTGCCGGTTCGGCGCTGACCGCCGAGATTGGCCTGATGCGTGCGACCGAGCAGCTCTCCAGTATGGAGATGATGGCGGTCGATCCGCTTCGCCGCGTGATTTCTCCGCGTTTCTGGGCCGGGGTGATTTCACTGCCGTTGTTGACGATCATTTTCGTGGCAGTCGGCGTCTGGGGAGGATCGCTGGTCGGTGTTAGCTGGAAGGGCATCGATGGCGGATTCTTCTGGACCGCAATGCAAAATGCCGTCGACTGGCGGATGGATCTGGTTAACTGCCTGATTAAAAGTCTGGTTTTCGCCATTACGGTAACATGGATCGCGTTATTTAACGGTTATGACGCTATCCCCACTTCCGCCGGGATTAGCCGGGCGACGACGCGTACCGTGGTACATGCGTCGCTGGCGGTTCTGGGGCTGGATTTTGTGCTGACTGCGCTGATGTTTGGGAATTGAGTTCATGCAAACGAGAAAAAATGAAATCTGGGTAGGAGTGTTCTTACTGGTTGCGCTGCTGGCCGCGCTGTTTGTCTGCCTCAAGGCGGCAAACGTGACCTCATTGCGTACCGAACCGACCTATAGGCTTTATGCTACCTTTGACAATATTGGCGGTCTGAAAGCGCGATCTCCGGTACGTATTGGCGGCGTGGTGGTTGGACGAGTCGCGGATATCACCCTCGACCCGAAAACCTATCTGCCACGTGTGGCGCTCGATATCGATGAGCGTTACAACCACATTCCGGATACCAGCTCGCTGGCAATCAGAACTTCCGGCCTGCTGGGCGAACAGTATCTGGCGATGAACATTGGCTTTGAAGACCCTGAGCTGGGAACATCTATCCTTAAAGATGGCGGCACCATTCAGGACACCAAATCCGCAATGGTGCTGGAGGATCTGATTGGTCAGTTCCTTTACAACAGTAAGGGGAGTGACAATAAGAATTCTGGCGATGATCAGGTGGCGGGAGAGAGTCATACTGACGCTACGCAGCCAGCCGGTACGACGCATTAATTTCAGGAGAGATAAGATATGTTTAAACGCTTACTAATGGTCGCCATGCTGGTGATTGCACCCTTAACAGCGGCGACCGCTGCGGATCAATCTAATCCGTATAAGCTGATGGACGAAGCAGCGCAGAAAACGTTCGATCGCCTGAAGAACGAACAGCCTAAAATCCAGGCTAATCCGAACTATCTGCGCGACATCGTCGATCAGGAACTTCTGCCATATGTTCAGGTGAAATATGCCGGCGCGCTGGTGCTGGGTCGTTATTACAAAGAAGCGACACCCGCGCAGCGTGAAGCTTATTTTGCCGCCTTCCGCGAATATCTGAAACAGGCCTACGGCCAGGCGTTGGCAATGTACCACGGTCAGACCTATCAGATTGCACCTGAACAGCCGCTGGGTGATGCGACCATCATTCCTATCCGTGTGACCATCCTTGACCCGAACGGCCGCCCACCGGTGCGTCTGGATTTTCAGTGGCGTAAAAATACCCAGACCGGCAACTGGCAGGCTTACGATATGATTGCAGAAGGAGTGAGCATGATTACCACCAAACAGAACGAGTGGAGCGATCTGCTGCGTACTAAAGGCGTCGATGGTCTGACGGCGCAGCTGAAGGCAAGCTCCGCGCAGCCGATTACCCTGGAACAGAAAAAATAATGACCGGGCAGCTGAGCTGGGCTCGCGATGGTGAGACGCTGGCGCTGCGCGGTGAGCTGGACCAGGATCTGCTGGTCCCGCTCTGGGAGGATCGCGCTCAGGCGACGGATGGCGTGTTGGCGATCGATCTGAGTGAAGTGACCCGTGTGGACACCGCCGGGCTGGCGCTATTAGTGCATTTTATCGCGCTGGTTCGTCGGCAGGGTCGGGAAGCGAAGTTGACCGGTAAGAGTGAAAATCTGCAAACCCTGGTCAGGTTGTACAACCTTCCTGCTGATATGATCCCATAGTTTTTCAGTGCCTTACTACTGAAGCTATTCTGAAAGCCCCATCAAACTTTTCGATGGGGCTTTTTGCTTGTTTAAGACCGCGTCACTTTCCTCTAAGATGTTGGGCTGTTTTCACTATCAGATAAATTTTAGCCCATGGAAAATCATGAAATTCAGACCGTGCTGATGAACGCACTCTCCCTTCAGGAAGTCCACGTCTCTGGCGATGGCAGCCACTTTCAGGTTATTGCTGTGGGTGAGATGTTCGACGGCATGAGCCGGGTCAAGAAGCAACAGGCTATCTACGCCCCGCTGATGGAATATATTGCCGATAACCGCATCCATGCTCTGTCGATTAAAGCGTTTACTCCGCAGGAGTGGGCGCGAGACCGCAAACTAAATGGTTTATAAGCTGTGGGGATGTTCCCCACAGCGTATGTGAATTCTTAACAGAGAACAGAATCAATGGATAAATTCCGTGTTCAGGGGCCAACTCGTCTTCAGGGCGAGGTCACCATTTCCGGCGCGAAAAACGCCGCCCTGCCAATCCTCTTTTCCGCGCTGCTAGCGGAAGAGCCGATTGAGATCCAAAACGTACCGAAGCTGAAAGACATCGATACCACCATGAAGCTGCTGAGCCAGCTGGGCGCGAACGTTAAGCGCAATGGCTCCGTCTGGATTGATGCCGGCCCGGTTGACGTTTTCTGTGCTCCGTATGACCTCGTCAAAACGATGCGCGCGTCTATTTGGGCGCTGGGGCCGCTGGTGGCGCGTTTTGGCCAGGGTCAGGTTTCACTTCCCGGCGGCTGCGCTATCGGCGCACGCCCCGTTGATTTACACATTACCGGTCTTGAGCAACTGGGTGCGGAAATCAAACTGGAAGAAGGTTATGTTAAGGCATCGGTCAATGGGCGTCTGAAGGGCGCGCATATTGTGATGGACAAGGTCAGCGTTGGTGCGACCGTGACCATCATGAGCGCAGCGACGCTGGCGGAAGGCACCACCGTTATCGAAAACGCCGCGCGCGAGCCGGAAATTGTCGATACCGCGAACTTCCTGAATACGCTGGGTGCGAAGATCAAAGGTCAGGGTACCGATCGTATCACCATCGAAGGCGTCGTGCGTTTGGGCGGCGGCGTATACCGTGTTCTACCAGACCGTATCGAAACGGGCACTTTCCTGGTGGCTGCCGCCATTTCTGGCGGTAAGATCCTGTGCCGCAACGCTCAGCCGGATACCCTTGATGCTGTTCTGGCAAAGCTGCGCGATGCCGGGGCGGATATCGAAACGGGCGAGGATTGGATTAGCCTGGATATGCATGGCAATCGCCCGAAGGCTGTTAACGTGCGTACTGCCCCACACCCGGGTTTCCCTACCGATATGCAGGCCCAGTTCACGCTGCTGAACCTTGTGGCGGAAGGTACTGGCGTGATCACCGAAACTATTTTCGAAAACCGCTTCATGCACATACCGGAACTGATCCGTATGGGTGCGCATGCGGAAATTGAAAGCAATACGGCAATTTGCCACGGTGTGAAGCAACTCTCTGGCGCACAGGTGATGGCGACGGATCTGCGTGCGTCTGCCAGCCTTGTACTGGCGGGTTGTATTGCGGAAGGTACGACAATTGTCGATCGTATTTACCACATTGACCGCGGCTACGAACGTATCGAAGACAAACTGCAGGCGCTGGGCGCGAATATCGAACGCGTTAAAGGCGAATAAGTCTCTGACGGCAGCAGCCCTCCGACGGTTGTTCGAGGGCTGTTGTCCGTAGCCTTGCTTTACTTGTTACTCTTTCTTTGGCGCATCATCTGCGTTCTGTCGATAAACTGATGGGTATGGGGATCGTGATAGCGCGATGGCCAGATAACCCATGGTGTTGTATCCAGCGCGTTCGCAATAATTAGCTCGCCTTTAGGCCATGGTCGAGTTAACGCATTGGCAAGCGTTGAAGAACTTAAGCCATTGCGTCGTGATTCAGCCGCCAGCGACGTCCCTTTTTTACGCAACCCGGCAATAATATCCGCCGGATGCCAGTCGATGAACTTATCCATAAATTCTCCTGGTTGTGAGGTTTCTGATCGTCCTGAACGGGCGATGAAATAACTATACCTTTAGTTCCAGTAATGTTCTAACAAGTTCTTTTTATGGATCTGAGATTAGGAATATATCAATAGATTAGTAGTAAAGATTGTATTTCGGATTTTACTGGAACTTCCCCGCAGGCTGCGCGGGGAAGAAAGGCGGGGATTAGTGATCGCGCTGTACAGCAATGTGGGCAAGTCCAATAAGCGCTTCGCGCCATGGAGAATCCGGCAGAATCTGGAGGGCGGTAATGGCTTTATCCGCTTCTTCTTCTGCACGCTGTTGAGTCCATTCGAGCGAGCCGCAGGCTGCCATAGTTTCCAGCACAGCTTCCAGAAGATGGCGGCCATTACCTTGTTCAATCGCTCCACGAATCATGGCGGATTGCTCCGCGGTACCGTGACGCATGGCGTGCAGCAGCGGTAGAGTCGGTTTACCTTCGTTCAGATCATCGCCAACGTTTTTACCGAGGCGCCCGCCATCTGAACTGTAGTCAAGTAAATCGTCGATCAGCTGGAAAGCGGTGCCCAGATAGCGCCCGTAATCCTGCAACGCTTTTTCTTGTTCAGCGGTACAATCGGCCAGAATTCCGGAACATTGCGCTGCGGCTTCAAACAAACGCGCAGTCTTACTGTAAATGACCCGCATGTAGTTTTCTTCTGTAATATCGGGGTCGTTGACGTTCATTAATTGCAGGACTTCGCCTTCAGCAATAACGTTAACGGCTTCTGACATCACCTCCAGCACTTTTAATGAGCCAAGGCTGGTCATCATCTGAAAGGCGCGAGTATAGATAAAATCGCCTACCAGAACGCTGGCCGCGTTGCCGAATGCTGCGTTTGCCGTGGCTTTACCACGACGCATATCTGACTCATCAACGACATCATCATGCAGTAGAGTGGCGGTATGGATAAATTCGATCAGTGCGGCAATGGCAACGTGTGCGTTTCCCTGATACCCAACGGCACGTGCGGCCAGAACGGCGATCATTGGGCGAATACGTTTACCGCCGCCGCTAACAATGTAATAGCCTAACTGATTGATAAGCTGAACATCAGAGTCGAGTTGCTCAAGGATTGTCGCATTGACGCCCGCCATATCCTGCGCGGTTAACTCATTGATTTTTTCTAAATTCATCGCAAAAGCCGGGCCAAATGTCCTGTTACCGCGCATCCGAATGGGATCACAGAAGGATTAAGATAGAATTAAAAGAATATATGATTGTACTGAAAAATTGCCGTAGATAAACGTTGGAGTGACAGTTGTGTTTTTTTTCTGCGTTGATCGCTGATCGCTCTTGTCAAAGGCTCGCGTTTTGCGTAATATTCGCGCCCTATTGTGAATATTTATAGCGCACTCTGAATCATACGAAGAGGTGCGCGGAAGCGGAGTTCTATATGTACGCGGTTTTCCAAAGTGGTGGTAAACAACACCGAGTAAGCGAAGGTCAAACCATTCGCCTGGAAAAGCTGGACATCGCAACTGGCGAAGCTGTTGAGTTCGCTGAAGTGCTGATGATCGCAAACGGTGAAGAAATCAAGATCGGCGTTCCTTTCGTTGAGGGCGGCGTAATCAAAGCTGAAGTTGTTGCTCATGGTCGTGGCGAGAAAGTTAAAATCGTTAAGTTTCGTCGTCGTAAACACTACCGTAAGCAGCAGGGCCATCGTCAGTGGTTCACTGATGTGAAAATTACTGGCATCAGCGCCTAAGACCTGAGGAGAGATTTAAATGGCACATAAAAAGGCTGGCGGCTCAACTCGTAACGGTCGCGATTCAGAAGCTAAACGCCTGGGCGTTAAGCGTTTCGGTGGCGAATCCGTTCTGGCGGGTAGCATCATCGTTCGTCAACGTGGTACCAAATTCCACGCTGGCACTAACGTAGGTTGCGGTCGTGACCACACTCTGTTTGCTAAAGCAGACGGTAAAGTGAAATTTGAAGTTAAAGGCCCGAATAACCGTAAATACATCAGCATCGTTGCTGAGTAAGTTTTTCGTGGTCCGGTAACGGATTAAAGCCCCGCAACGTGTTGCGGGGCTTTTTACATTGAAAACCCGGAAAATTTTCTGCAGGGAAAACGGGCATGAAGCAGCAGGCCGGCATCGGCATTCTTTTAGCGCTCACCACCGCAATGTGTTGGGGTGCTTTGCCGATCGCAATGAAGCAGGTTCTGGAAGTCATGGAACCGCCGACGGTGGTTTTTTATCGCTTTTTGATGGCAAGTTTTGGTCTTGGGGCCATCCTGGTTATTAAAAGAAAACAGCCCCCGCTGCGTATTTTTCGTAAACCGCGTTGGCTGATACTGCTGGTCGTTGCGACAGGTGGCTTATTCGGTAACTTCATTCTGTTTAGTTCTTCCTTGCAATATCTCAGCCCCACAGCTTCTCAGGTGATTGGCCAGCTGTCCCCGGTCGGCATGATGGTCGCCAGCGTTTTTATCCTCAAAGAGAAAATGCGCGGCACTCAGGTTTTAGGGGCGTTAATGCTGGTGAGTGGTCTGGTGATGTTTTTTAACACCAGCCTGATTGAGATTTTTACCCGCCTGACGGACTACACGTGGGGAGTGATTTTTGGCGTAGGTGCGGCGACGGTCTGGGTTAGCTATGGCGTCGCGCAAAAGGTGTTATTACGTCGTCTGGCATCACAGCAAATCCTTTTTTTGCTGTACACTTTATGTACTATAGCGCTCTTGCCATTAGCGACACCTTCGCAGGTATTGGCATTAAGCGACTGGCAGCTGGCCTGTCTGGTCTTTTGTGGGCTAAATACCCTTGTAGGTTACGGTGCGCTCGCGGAAGCGATGGCGCGCTGGCAGGCGGCGCAGGTGAGCGCGTTGATTACCTTAACGCCGCTATTTACGCTGTTATTTTCAGATTTATTATCACTGGCCTGGCCCGACGTTTTCGCCAGACCGCTGTTGAACCTGATGGGTTATCTCGGTGCGTTTGTCGTGGTTGCGGGCGCGATGTATTCCGCCGTCGGTCATCGTCTTTGGGGACGATGGCGTAAGCGAGAAGCGGTTGTGCCGCTGTCCCGTTCAGGCGAATGATTTTCGGAGAGTAAAATGAAGTTTGTTGATGAAGCAACGATCCTGGTCGTAGCAGGCGATGGCGGCAATGGCTGCGTTAGCTTCCGCCGCGAAAAATATATCCCGAGAGGCGGCCCGGACGGCGGCGATGGTGGTGATGGCGGTGATGTCTGGCTTGAAGCGGACGAAAACCTGAATACCTTGATCGACTACCGTTTTGAGAAGTCCTTCCGCGCTGAACGTGGTCAAAATGGTCAAAGCCGCGACTGTACCGGTAAACGCGGTAAAGACGTGACGGTTAAGGTGCCTGTAGGAACCCGTGTGATTGACCAGGGGACCGGTGAGACCATGGGGGATATGACTAAACACGGTCAGCGCCTGATGGTCGCTAAGGGCGGTTGGCACGGCCTGGGTAACACCCGTTTCAAATCGTCCGTTAACCGTACTCCGCGTCAAAAGACGATGGGGACACCGGGTGATAAGCGCGACCTGCAGCTGGAGCTGATGCTGCTGGCCGATGTCGGAATGCTGGGGATGCCAAATGCGGGTAAATCGACCTTTATTCGCGCTGTTTCCGCAGCGAAGCCTAAAGTTGCCGACTATCCGTTTACTACGCTGGTGCCGAGCCTTGGCGTGGTGCGTATGGATAACGAGAAGAGCTTTGTGGTTGCGGATATCCCGGGGCTGATTGAAGGCGCCGCTGAAGGCGCAGGTCTCGGTATTCGCTTCCTCAAGCATCTTGAACGTTGCCGCGTGCTGCTGCACCTCATCGATATCGAACCCATTGACGGTTCCGATCCGGTGGAGAACGCGCGGATCATCATCGGTGAGCTGGAAAAATACAGTGAAAAACTGGCTTCCAAGCCGCGCTGGTTGGTCTTTAACAAGATTGACCTGATGGACAAAGCTGAGGCGGAAGAGAAAGCGAAAGCCATCGCGCAAGCGCTGGGCTGGGAAGAGAAGTTCTATCTGATTTCGGCCGCCAGCCAGCAAGGGGTTAAAGACCTGTGCTGGGACGTCATGACCTTTATCATCGAAAACCCGATTGTTCATGCCGAAGAAGCGAAACCTGCGGAAAAAGTCGAGTTTATGTGGGACGACTACCACCGCCAGCAGCTTGAAGAAGCTGAAGTGGAAGATGATGAAGACTGGGATGACGATTGGGACGAAGACGACGAAGAAGGCGTCGAATTCATCTATAAACGTTAATCTGGATAAGCTGAAAGGGCCGCATATGATGCGGCCCTTTGCATTAGTTATTCTGATACAGGTCTTTGTACAGTCGGCTCTCAAACCGCACAAGCGGGATACGTCGATTGCGCTGATCGGCTGGCGGTACGGCATAGCCTGATAAATATTGCACGAAAGCGACCTTCTGCCCGCTGGCCGTAGTGATGAACCCGGCCAGGTTATACACCCCTTGCAGTGAACCCGTTTTGGCCGACACTTTCCCGTCAACCCCTGCCTGATGTAGACCTGCACGGTATTGCAGAGAACCGTCATGGCCAGCCAGAGGCAACATTGAGATAAAGTTAAGCTCGTTATCGTGCTGAGCAATGTACTGCAGTACCTGCATCATTGTCGCCGGCGCGATGAGGTTATGACGCGACAAACCTGAGCCATCGGCAATAATGGTATTCCCGAGATCCACACCGGCCTGCTGACGGAGGATCTGCCTTACGGCATCGGAACCGGCGCGCCAGGTGCCCGGTACGCTGAAGCGAGCGTGCCCAATGGTGCGGAATACCGTATCGGCAATCATATTGTCTGACTTTTTCAGCATAATCCGTAACAGGTCATGTAGCGGGGCAGACTGTGTGCTTGCCAGCACGGTACCCGGATCGTTTGCCAAAGTTTGACGCAGCAGCGTGCCGCTCCAGCTGATATTGGCCTCAGTCAGCTCAGATTTCAAAATCGCACCGGCATAGCTGGCGCCATCCTGAATAGCGAAGGCCAGCGGTAACGGCTCGCTGCGCTGAGGCAAGCATCCGGTCAGGGTGTAGCGATTTAGATCGCCGGGGACCACATCAAGCTCACAGTACTGCGCTTCAGAAGAGCCGCGGGCCAAAGTGCGTACCTGGCTGAACATGGTCACCGGATAGTAAGATGCCACGCGGATAAACGCCAGATCGCCTGGTTTTTGTGCGCTATAGAGCGAAATGGAGAAGCAGTTACGATCAACAATTGCGGCCGCCGGTGGGGCGCTAAAGCACTGCGTCATATCGTTCCATGGCCAACCTGGTGCTTTGTCATGGCTGGCGAAGACGGAAGTATCGATAAGCACATTGCCTTCGATTCGCTGCACGCCGGCTTTTTTCAGCGTGGCAACCATATTACGAATATCCTGACGTTTAAGCGTAGGATCGCCGCCAAAGCGTGCAATAAGGTCACCTTTCAACACGCCGTCGTCAAGGGAGCCTTTGGTTTCCAGCGTCGTGGTGAAACGGAAGTTCGGGCCTAGCTGTAGTAACGCAGCCAGGGCGGTGATCACTTTCTGGGTGCTCGCGGGGAGCGCCATCTGCTGGCTATGATAGTCTATCTCCGGCGTCGGGGAGCCCACCTTCTGCGCCATAAAGGCCAGGTTTGCACCCGCAGGAAGCTGGTTGATGTATTCGTCAATATTCGCCGCTTGAGCGTTAATCGCTATACCGGCAGTCAATCCGATGATAAATCTGGAAAATCGCATAATCTCGCGCTAACAACCTGAAACCAGTCCGTCATACTACGGTGCAACGCCCTGTAAAGTAAACGATGACCCATAGTGAACTTCAGGGTAAAATACGTATCAAATTGAAAATTGCAGCTGACCTGGGGATGACTTTCCGGGTCGGTTTTCTTTTGCTCCGGTCCTGCTCAAGCCTTGACCGGCTGCTGAGTGGCGATGTCCGCTCCATGAAGGAATGATAAAAGAGGTATAACAAATGCAAGCTATTCCGATGACCTTACGTGGCGCTGAAAAACTGCGCGAAGAATTGGATTTTCTGAAGTCCGTACGTCGTCCTGAAATCATTGCTGCTATAGCCGATGCGCGCGAGCACGGCGATCTGAAAGAGAACGCTGAATATCATGCTGCCCGTGAACAGCAGGGATTCTGTGAAGGCCGCATTAAGGATATCGAAGCGAAGCTGTCGAATGCTCAGGTCATCGATATCACCAAAATGCCCAATAATGGTCGGGTGATTTTTGGTTCTACGGTCAGCGTTCTGAATCTTGATACTGATGAAGAACAGACTTACCGTATCGTCGGTGATGATGAGGCCGATTTTAAGCAAAATCTGATTTCTGTGAACTCACCGATTGCGCGCGGTTTAATCGGTAAAGAGCAGGATGATGTTGTTGTAATCCGTACACCAGGCGGTGAAGTAGAATTCGAAATTATCAAGGTTGAGTACCTTTAATCCGAATTTAACGCTACGATGTTGATGGATTGTAAAGAAAGGAAAAAGGCCGCATAGCGGCCTTTTATCAACGTCCGGAGCATGGCATTTTGCTCGTCTACCCGCAGAAAACCCTCGATTTACACAAAGTTGTGTCGATAACCAGGATATTCTTAGCGTGGCAGCGAGATTTTACGCTCTTTAGTCGGGCGATACAGAACCAGCGTTTTACCGATGACCTGTACGTTACAGGCGCCGGTTTCGCGCACGATAGCTTCCACGATCAAGGTTTTAGTTTCGCGGTCTTCCGAGGCGATCTTCACCTTGATAAGTTCATGGTGCTCTAACGCTTGTTCAATCTCGGCCAGTACCCCTTCGGTCAAACCATTGTTGCCAAGCATAACTACCGGCTTGAGCGGATGTGCCAGACCTTTCAGGTGCTGTTTTTGTTTAGTACTCAGATTCATCGTATTTTTTTGCTTACGTTGGGATTGAAAACGGTTCATTCTACCGCCATCTCCCATATATCGCCAAACTACCGCGACGATTTTTACGTCACGAAGTACGATGAACCCGAAATGGGAATGTTAAATGACAGGTAAAAAGCGTTCTGCCAGCTCAAGTCGTTGGCTTCAGGAACACTTTAGCGATAAATATGTTCAACAGGCACAGAAAAAGGGGTTACGTTCCCGTGCCTGGTTTAAACTTGATGAAATACAGCAAAGTGACAAGATTTTTAAACCGGGGATGACGATAGTTGACCTCGGCGCTGCACCCGGTGGCTGGTCGCAATATGCGGTTACGCAGATCGGTAACAGCGGCCGCATCATTGCTTGCGATCTTTTACCTATGGATCCAATCGTTGGTGTGGACTTTCTTCAGGGCGATTTTCGTGATGAATTAGTTCTGAAAGCGTTACTTGAGCGTGTAGGTGACAGTAAAGTACAAGTTGTCATGTCCGATATGGCACCAAATATGTGTGGAACACCGGCGGTGGATATTCCCCGGGCCATGTATCTGGTGGAACTGGCGCTTGGAATGGCTCGTGATGTATTAGCGCCAGGTGGTAGTTTTGTAGTGAAGGTGTTCCAGGGCGAAGGCTTCGATGAGTATCTAAGAGAGATTCGCTCCCTGTTTACGAAGGTCAAAGTTCGTAAGCCGGACTCTTCTCGCGCCCGTTCGCGTGAAGTGTATATTGTAGCGACCGGGCGTAAACCATAACCGGCAGATTTCAAACGGAAGTTTGAAAGACGCTGGATATAGAGTATCCTGACGCTGTTTTTAACACAGTTGTAATAAGAGGTTAATCCCTTGAGTGACATGGCGAAAAACCTAATACTCTGGCTGGTCATTGCCGTTGTGCTGATGTCAGTATTCCAGAGCTTTGGGCCCAGCGAGTCGAATGGCCGAAAGGTAGATTATTCAACCTTCCTGCAAGAGGTCAATCAGGACCAGGTTCGCGAAGCGCGTATCAACGGACGTGAGATCAACGTTACCAAGAAAGATAGTAACCGTTACACGACTTACATTCCGGTTAACGATCCGAAGCTGCTCGATAACCTGTTGACGAAAAACGTCAAAGTGGTTGGCGAGCCGCCGGAAGAGCCAAGCCTGCTGGCTTCTATCTTCATTTCCTGGTTCCCGATGCTGTTGCTAATCGGCGTCTGGATCTTCTTTATGCGTCAAATGCAGGGCGGCGGTGGCAAAGGTGCCATGTCGTTTGGTAAGAGCAAAGCGCGCATGCTGACGGAAGACCAGATTAAAACCACTTTTGCTGACGTTGCGGGTTGTGATGAAGCAAAAGAAGAAGTGGGTGAGTTGGTTGAATACCTGCGCGAACCGAGCCGTTTCCAGAAGCTGGGCGGTAAAATCCCGAAAGGCGTGCTGATGGTTGGCCCTCCGGGTACCGGTAAAACCTTGCTGGCAAAAGCTATCGCAGGTGAAGCAAAGGTTCCATTCTTTACGATTTCTGGTTCTGACTTCGTAGAAATGTTCGTTGGTGTCGGCGCATCTCGCGTACGTGACATGTTCGAACAGGCTAAGAAAGCAGCGCCTTGCATCATCTTTATCGATGAAATCGACGCCGTCGGTCGCCAGCGTGGCGCTGGTCTGGGCGGTGGTCACGATGAACGTGAGCAGACCCTGAACCAGATGCTGGTTGAGATGGATGGTTTCGAAGGTAACGAAGGTATCATTGTTATCGCCGCAACTAACCGTCCAGACGTTCTGGACCCGGCGCTGCTGCGTCCAGGCCGCTTTGACCGACAGGTTGTGGTTGGTCTGCCAGATGTTCGCGGTCGTGAACAGATTCTGAAAGTGCACATGCGTCGCGTACCGCTGGCGCCGGATATCGATGCAGCAATCATTGCTCGCGGTACGCCTGGCTTCTCCGGTGCTGACCTGGCAAACCTGGTGAACGAGGCTGCGCTGTTTGCTGCTCGTGGCAACAAACGTGTTGTATCGATGGTTGAGTTCGAAAAAGCGAAAGACAAAATCATGATGGGTGCGGAACGTCGCTCCATGGTGATGACGGAAGCGCAGAAAGAATCCACCGCATACCACGAAGCTGGTCACGCGATTATCGGTCGTCTGGTGCCGGAACACGACCCGGTACACAAAGTGACAATTATTCCGCGCGGACGCGCACTGGGTGTGACCTTCTTCCTGCCAGAAGGTGATGCTATCAGCGCCAGCCGTCAGAAACTGGAAAGTCAGATTTCAACTCTGTACGGCGGTCGTCTGGCGGAAGAGATTATCTACGGCGTAGAGCATGTTTCTACCGGGGCGTCGAACGACATTAAAGTCGCGACTAACCTGGCGCGTAACATGGTGACCCAGTGGGGCTTCTCTGACAAACTCGGTCCGCTGCTGTATGCGGAAGAAGAAGGCGAAGTATTCCTTGGTCGTAGCGTCGCAAAAGCGAAGCATATGTCCGATGAAACGGCACGTATTATCGACCAGGAAGTGAAATCGCTGATTGAGCGTAACTACGATCGCGCACGTCGTCTTCTGAACGATAACATGGATATCCTGCACGCGATGAAAGATGCGCTCATGAAATATGAGACTATCGATGCGCCGCAGATTGATGACCTGATGGCTCGCCGTGATGTTCGCCCGCCAGCTGGCTGGGAAGAACCAGGTTCGTCCAACAATTCTGGTAATAATGGCACTCCGAGTGCTCCGCGTCCGGTCGATGAGCCGCGTACGCCAAACCCGGGCAATACCATGTCAGAACAGCTGGGCGACAAATAAGTTAGCCGTTATTAATGCTGTTGTGCTTTTCTAAAACCCCTGGGCGTTTGCTCTGGGGTTTTTCTTTTTCAACCTTTCACTGATTCAGGGATTTAGTGATGAAACTCGTAGCTCAGGGCTCAACCCTCGATCTCTCTCACCCACATGTGATGGGGATTCTTAACGTTACACCGGATTCGTTCTCTGATGGCGGGACTCACAACACGCTGGTAGAAGCCGTTAAACATGCCAATCTCATGATTAACGCCGGTGCGACCATCATTGACATCGGTGGAGAATCGACGCGCCCAGGGGCTGCTGATGTCAGCGTTGAGGAAGAGCTGGCGCGAGTGATTCCGACGGTGGAAGCGATCGCCCAGCGTTTTGAAGTATGGATCTCCGTTGATACCTCAAAACCGGAGGTTATTCGCGAGTCTGCGCGAGTTGGTGCGCATATCATCAATGATATTCGTTCTCTTACCGAGCCAGGCGCGCTGGAGGCCGCAGCTGAAACGGGATTACCGGTGTGCCTGATGCATATGCAGGGGCAGCCGAAGACAATGCAGGAGGCCCCGAGGTACGCAGATGTCTTTACTGACGTCGAGCGCTTTTTTGTCGAACATATTGTGCGCTGCGAACGGGCGGGTATCTCAAAAGATAAATTGTTGCTCGACCCGGGATTCGGTTTCGGTAAAAATCTTTCTCATAATTATGAACTGCTTGCCCGGCTTGGGGAGTACCACCATTTCGGTCTTCCGCTGTTGGTAGGTATGTCGCGTAAGTCGATGGTAGGTCAGCTGCTTAATGTTGGGCCGACGGAGCGCCTGAGTGGTAGCCTGGCTTGCGCAGTCATTGCTGCAATGCAGGGCGCGCAGATTATTCGCGTCCATGATGTCAAAGAAACGGTAGAAGCGCTGCGCGTGGTGGAAGCTACCCTGGCCGCTAAGGAAAATAAACGTTATGAGTAACCGTAAATATTTTGGTACTGATGGTATTCGTGGCCGCGTGGGTGATGCGCCAATTACGCCTGAGTTTGTATTAAAGCTGGGTTGGGCTGCGGGCAAGGTATTGGCGCGCCATGGTTCGCGTAAAATTATTATTGGTAAAGATACGCGTATTTCTGGCTACATGCTGGAGTCCGCGCTCGAGGCCGGCCTGGCTGCTGCGGGGCTATCTGCCTCATTTACCGGTCCGATGCCAACTCCGGCTATTGCCTATTTGACGCGTACGTTTCGCGCTGAAGCCGGGATTGTGATTTCTGCCTCGCATAACCCGTTTTATGACAACGGCATCAAATTTTTCTCTATCGAAGGCACTAAGCTTCCGGATGAAGTTGAAGAAGCGATTGAAGCCGAAATGGAAAAAGAGCTCACCTGCGTGGATTCTGCGGAGTTGGGTAAAGCCAGCCGTATCGTCGATGCGGCTGGTCGCTATATCGAGTTTTGCAAAGGCACTTTTCCGAATGAGTTGAGCCTCAATTCTTTGAAAGTGGTTGTCGATTGCGCCCATGGGGCGACTTATCATATTGCTCCGAGCGTTTTCCGTGAGCTGGGTGCTCAGGTTATCGCGATGGGCTGCGAGCCTGATGGTCTCAATATCAATGAAGAAGTTGGGGCGACTGACGTTCGTGCGCTGCAGGCGCGAGTGTTGGCAGAAAAAGCTGACCTGGGTGTCGCCTACGATGGAGATGGCGATCGCGTCATCATGGTTGACCATGAAGGCAATAAAGTTGATGGTGACCAGATCCTCTATATCATTGCCCGTGAGGGATTGCGTCAGGGCCAGCTACGTGGCGGTGCGGTAGGCACGCTAATGAGCAACATGGGACTTGAACTGGCGCTCAAACAGCTGGGTATCCCTTTTGCGCGTGCGAAAGTGGGCGATCGTTATGTGCTGGAGAAGCTCCAGGAGAAAGGCTGGCGCATAGGTGCAGAAAACTCTGGTCATGTGATCTTACTGGATAAGACCACTACGGGAGATGGTATTGTCGCCAGTTTGCAGGTTGTGGCCGCGATGGCGCGTAACCATATGAGCCTGCATGACTTGTGCAGCGGCATGAAAATGTTCCCACAGATTCTGGTTAATGTTCGCTTTACTGAAGGTAGCGGCAATCCGCTGGAACATGAGCATGTCAAAGCGATAACGGCAGAAGTGGAAACTGCGCTAGGAAATCGTGGTCGTGTGTTACTGCGTAAATCAGGGACTGAGCCGCTGATTCGCGTCATGGTCGAAGGCGAACATGAAGAGCAGGTGCACGAATTTGCCCATCGTATTGCTGATGCCGTAAAAAGCGTTTAATTTCGCTTGCTAAGTAATTAAAAAGGCGACATTCGCCGCCTTTTTAATCGACAAAAAATCGCTTTTTGCTGTTTTTTTCCGCACTTGATACAATGCGTTAAAATTGCCCTTGCGAAGGTTATTCGCTTTGGTTAGTATTCACACCCGCTTCAGTGGGAAACGTTAAAACGTCCCGCTTTATTGGTCGAAGCATTTGGTATGCGGCGAATCCGCAAGGAACAGGTTGATTATGTACGAAGCTCTTTTAGTTGTTTTCCTTATTGTAGCGATTGGCCTTGTTGGTCTGATTATGCTGCAGCAAGGTAAAGGCGCTGATATGGGAGCCTCCTTCGGAGCAGGCGCTTCCGGCACTCTGTTTGGATCCAGCGGTTCTGGTAACTTTATGACCCGCATGACTGGTATCCTGGCTGCGCTGTTCTTCATCATCAGTCTGGCGCTGGGTAATATCAATAGCAATAAGACTAATAAGGGAAGTGAGTGGGATAATCTGAGCGCTCCGAAAACTGAGCAAACTCAGCCAACAGCTCCGGCACAGCCGAGCAGCGATATCCCGCACTGATAAGCAGTATCCGTACCGAGGTGGTGGAATTGGTAGACACGCTACCTTGAGGTGGTAGTGCCCTAACGGGCTTGTGGGTTCGAGTCCCATCCTCGGTACCAATATTTCGAAGAAAAGACGCTGAAAAGCGTCTTTTTTTCGTCTAAAGAAAGCGAAAAGCAGCATCGCTCCTGTTATTACTCCGCTTCGCCTTGATACCGTTGTTTGCTGTATAAAAAAGGCCGCTAGCGCGGCCTCCGGTATTTTCTCTGGAAACTACTTACCTTTATTCTCCAGGTTTTCCACCTGCGGCAAGCCGGTAGCGGAAGAGGCCGTCAGCAGTCCAGACTGAGCGTAGCCAAACAGCTTCTCACGGGTATCGGTGATATCCAGGTTACGCATGGTTAACTGGCCAATACGGTCCTCAGCGGAGAACATCGAGTCGCCTTTTTCCATCGTCAAACGCTCTGCCTTATAAGTCAGATTATCAGAGACAGTATTCAGGATGGAGTAGTCGTTGCCACGACGCAGTTCCAGAGTCACTTCGCCAGTGATTTGGCTTGCCACCCAGCGTTGCAGACCGTCACGCAGCATCAGCGCTTGAGAGTCAAACCAGCGTCCTTGATACAGCAGGCGACCCAGCTGGCGACCATGCGCATGGTATTGCTCGATAGTATCTTCATTGTGAATACCGGTCAGCAGACGCTCATAAGCAATATGCAGCAGCGCCATCCCCGGGGCTTCATAAATCCCACGGCTCTTCGCTTCAATAATACGGTTTTCAATCTGATCGCTCATACCCAGACCATGGCGGCCGCCGATGCGGTTGGCTTCCATCATCAGCTCCACGTCATCACTGAAGGTCTGTCCATTCAGCGCAACCGGGTGACCCTGTTCAAAACGAACGGTAACTTCTTCCGCAGGAATTTTAACGTTTTCGTCCCAGAACTTGACGCCCATGATCGGGTTAACAATCTTGACGCTGGAGTTCAGGAACTCAAGATCCTTAGCTTCGTGCGTTGCACCCAACATATTGGAGTCAGTGGAGTAGGCTTTTTCAACGGACATTTTATAGTCAAATCCGCAGGAAATCATAAACTCGGACATTTCCTGACGGCCACCTAACTCGTCAATAAAGTCGCTATCCAGCCACGGTTTGTAAATTTTCAGTTCGGCGTTAGTCAGCAGCCCGTAACGATAAAAACGTTCGATATCGTTACCTTTATAAGTACTGCCGTCGCCCCAGATATTTACACCATCTTCTTTCATTGCAGCGACCAGCATGGTACCGGTCACAGCGCGGCCCAGCGGAGTAGTGTTAAAGTAAGTTAACCCACCAGTGGTGTTATGAAATGCACCGCATTGAATCGCCGCAATGCCTTCCGCAACCAACTGCTTACGGCAGTCGATCAGACGAGCCCCTTCAGCACCATATTCTTTGGCACGACGAGGAATGGCATCGTAATCGTCTTCGTCTGGCTGTCCCAGATTCGCGGTATATGCATAAGGGACTGCACCCTTTTTACGCATCCACAGCAGCGCAGCGCTGGTATCCAGCCCACCAGAAAAAGCAATACCAATACGTTGGCCAACCGGGAGATGCTTGAGAATCGTCGTCATAAAATAAAACCCTGCTAGATAGACTGTGGTGAGTTCGACTCAACAATCTTTATTGCATGTTTATGCATTAATTGTGAGTTTTCATTTAATCATCTTTTGCTGGAGACAGGAAGAGGTAGAGCGTTTTTTTGCCGAAAAACCCTGAAATACCAGCGTGAACCGAAATCGGGAATGTGAAATTCATGTTGACAAAATATATGATGTATCAATACAATTCACCACGATTTTATGTCCCGTCTCTCGGTACCAAATCCCAGCAGTATTTGCGTCTTTTGCTCAAAACGAGTAAAATATGCCACGTTTCAGGCGCGGGGTGGAGCAGCCTGGTAGCTCGTCGGGCTCATAACCCGAAGGTCGTCGGTTCAAATCCGGCCCCCGCAACCACTTTCCCATTAAGTACTTTTTCAAATATACTGTGAGGACCGGGTCCTTCGTAGACGAATTTGAAAGAATTCTTCTGGAAAGTGTTCCAGATCGCAGTTGCGATCTCAGGGTTCAGTTATCTAAAGCCCCGATTTATCGGGGTTTTTTGTTATCTGACTTCAGAATAACTGGGCTATACGCCCTTTTTTTATGTCTTGGGGGTGGGTTTGTCCACATTAGAGCAAAAATTAACAGAGATGCTCACTGCGCCGGTTGAAGCGCTTGGCTTTGAGCTGGTCGGCATCGAATTTATTCGCGGTCGCACATCCACGCTGCGTATCTATATTGATAGTGAAGATGGCATCAATGTTGATGATTGTGCTGATGTGAGCCACCAGGTCAGTGCTGTCATGGATGTCGAAGACCCGATCACAGTCGCTTATAACCTGGAAGTTTCTTCCCCTGGTCTCGATCGTCCCATGTTTACCGCTGAGCACTATGAGCGTTTCACCGGTGAAGAAGTTTCGCTGGTTTTGCGCATGGCGGTACAGAACCGACGCAAATGGCAGGGCATTATCAAAGCGGTAGACGGTGAGATGATCACGGTAACCGTCGAAGGCAAAGATGAAGTGTTCGCGCTGAGTAACATCCAGAAGGCGAACCTGGTTCCCCACTTTTAACAGTCTGGATTGAGGTGAAAGGCCCCGATGAACAAAGAAATTTTGGCTGTTGTTGAAGCCGTTTCCAACGAAAAGGCGCTGCCGCGTGAGAAAATTTTCGAAGCGTTGGAAAGTGCGTTAGCAACGGCTACCAAGAAAAAATATGAACAAGAGATCGACGTTCGCGTAGAGATCGATCGCAAGAGCGGTGATTTCGACACTTTCCGTCGTTGGCTGGTTGTTGAAGAAGTTACTCAGCCGACCCGCGAAATCACGCTGGAAGCTGCGCGCTACGAAGATGAAAGCATGAATCCTGGCGATTACGTCGAAGACCAGATCGAATCTGTTACCTTTGACCGTATCACTACGCAGACCGCGAAGCAGGTTATCGTACAAAAAGTACGTGAAGCCGAACGCGCCATGGTTGTTGACCAGTTCCGTGAACACGAAGGTGAAATCATCACGGGCGTAGTGAAGAAAGTGAACCGCGACAACATTACGTTGGATCTGGGCAACAATGCTGAAGCCGTGATCCTGCGCGAAGACATGCTGCCGCGTGAAAACTTCCGTCCGGGTGACCGTATCCGCGGCGTACTGTACGCAGTTCGTCCGGAAGCGCGTGGCGCACAGCTGTTCGTGACTCGCTCCAAGCCGGAAATGCTGGTTGAACTGTTCCGCATTGAAGTACCGGAAATTGGCGAAGAAGTTCTCGAAATTAAAGCAGCGGCTCGCGATCCTGGCTCTCGTGCCAAAATCGCAGTGAAAACCAACGACAAGCGTATCGACCCGGTTGGCGCTTGCGTCGGCATGCGCGGCGCGCGCGTTCAGGCAGTCTCTACTGAACTGGGCGGCGAGCGTATCGATATCGTGCTGTGGGACGATAACCCGGCGCAGTTCGTGATTAACGCCATGGCTCCGGCTGATGTCGCATCTATCGTGGTAGATGAAGATAAACACACCATGGATATCGCGGTAGAAGCGGGTAACCTGGCGCAGGCGATTGGCCGTAACGGTCAGAACGTCCGCCTGGCATCTCAACTGAGCGGTTGGGAACTCAACGTGATGACCGTTGATGACCTCCAGGCTAAGCATCAGGCTGAAGCCCATGCAGCGATCGATACCTTCACTAAATATCTTGATATTGATGAAGATTTCGCCACACTGCTGGTTGAGGAAGGTTTCGCCACTCTGGAAGAACTGGCCTATGTGCCAATGAAAGAACTGCTGGAAATTGACGGTCTGGATGAAGCGACCGTTGAAGCACTTCGTGAGCGTGCGAAAAACGCGCTGACCACGCTGGCGCTGGCCAAAGAAGAAAGCCTGGGAGATAGCAAACCTGCCGACGATCTGTTGAATCTGGAAGGTTTGGATCGCGACCTGGCATTCACTCTGGCCGCCCGTGGTGTTTGTACGCTGGAAGATCTCGCCGAGCAAGGCATTGATGATCTGGCTGATATCGAAGGCTTGACCGACGAGAAAGCCGGAGAACTTATCATGGCCGCTCGTAATATTTGTTGGTTCGGCGACGAAGCGTAATAAACTGTAGCAGGAAGGAACAGCATGACAGATGTGACCATTAAAGCGCTGGCCTCAGAGATTCAGACCTCTGTGGATCGCCTGATACAGCAGTTTGCTGATGCAGGGATCCGCAAATCGGCTGATGATTCTGTGACCGCGCAAGAGAAGCAAACTTTGTTGACGCACCTGAACCGTGAACACGGCTCAGCGCCCGACAAGCTGACGCTGCAGCGCAAAACGCGCAGCACGTTAAATATTCCAGGTACCGGTGGAAAGAGTAAATCGGTACAAATCGAAGTCCGCAAGAAACGCACCTTTGTGAAACGCGATCCGCAAGAGGCTGAGCGCCTTGCCGCGGAAGAGCAGGCGCAGCGTGAAGCGGAAGAGCAAGCCCGTCGTGAGGCAGAAGAATCAGCCAAACGCGAGGCGCAATTAAAAGCTGAACGTGAGGCCGCAGAACAAGCTAAACGTGAACTCGCTGATAAAGCGAAACGTGAAGCCGCGGAAAAAGACAAAGTGAGCAATCAACAAACCGACGATATGACCAAAACCGCCCAGGCTGAAAAGATCCGCCGCGAGAACGAAGCTGCGGAGCTGAAGCGCAAATCGGAAGAAGAAGCACGCCGCAAACTTGAAGAAGAAGCGCGCCGTGTAGCGGAAGAAGCACGCCGTATGGCTCAAGAAAATGAAAAAAACTGGACTGAAGCGCCAGAAACCCCAGAAGAAACCACTGACTATCACGTAACGACTTCTCAGCATGCTCGCCAGGCTGAAGATGATAACGATCGTGAAGTTGAAGGCGGCCGTGGTCGTGGACGTAACGCTAAAGCGGCTCGTCCGGCGAAGAAAGGCAACAAACACGCTGAATCGAAAGCCGATCGTGAAGAAGCCCGTGCGGCCGTTCGCGGCGGTAAAGGCGGTAAACATCGTAAAGGTTCTGCACTGCAGCAAGGCTTCCAGAAGCCAGCTCAGGCCGTTAACCGTGATGTTATCATCGGCGAAACCATCACCGTTGGCGATCTGGCTAACAAGATGGCTGTCAAAGGCTCTCAGGTCATCAAAGCGATGATGAAGCTGGGCGCAATGGCGACCATCAACCAGGTCATCGACCAGGAAACCGCACAGCTGGTTGCCGAAGAGATGGGCCACAAGGTTATCCTGCGTCGTGAAAACGAGCTGGAAGAAGCGGTAATGAGCGACCGTGATACCGGCGCTGCGGCTGAACCGCGCGCACCGGTTGTGACCATCATGGGCCACGTTGACCACGGTAAAACCTCTCTGCTGGACTACATTCGTTCAACGAAAGTGGCCTCTGGCGAAGCGGGCGGCATTACTCAGCACATCGGTGCGTACCACGTTGAAACTGACAACGGTATGATCACCTTCCTGGATACCCCGGGCCACGCCGCGTTTACCTCTATGCGTGCTCGCGGTGCTCAGGCAACGGATATCGTGGTTCTGGTTGTTGCAGCAGACGACGGCGTGATGCCTCAGACCATCGAAGCTATCCAGCACGCGAAAGCGGCGGGTGTGCCGGTTGTGGTTGCAGTGAACAAAATCGATAAGCCTGAAGCCGATCCGGATCGCGTTAAGAACGAGCTGTCCCAGTACGGCATTCTGCCGGAAGAATGGGGCGGTGAGAGCCAGTTCGTCCACGTTTCTGCAAAAGCAGGTACCGGTATTGACGACCTGCTGGATGCAATCCTGCTGCAGGCTGAAGTTCTGGAACTGAAAGCGGTTCGTAACGGTATGGCGAGCGGCGCGGTTATCGAATCCTTCCTGGATAAAGGTCGAGGTCCGGTTGCTACCGTTCTGGTACGCGAAGGTACGCTGCATAAAGGCGACATCGTACTGTGTGGTTTCGAGTATGGTCGCGTTCGTGCGATGCGTAACGAACTGGGTCAGGAAGTTCTGGAAGCGGGTCCATCTATTCCCGTTGAAATCCTCGGTCTGTCAGGCGTACCGGCTGCCGGTGACGAAGTTACCGTTGTCCGTGACGAGAAGAAAGCGCGTGAAGTTGCGCTGTATCGTCAGGGTAAATTCCGTGAAGTTAAACTGGCTCGTCAGCAGAAATCTAAACTTGAGAACATGTTCGCTAATATGACTGAAGGCGAAGTTCACGAAGTGAACATCGTCCTCAAAGCGGACGTGCAGGGTTCTGTGGAAGCGATCTCCGACTCCTTGCTGAAACTGTCTACTGACGAAGTGAAAGTGAAGATTATCGGTTCCGGCGTAGGTGGTATCACCGAAACTGACGCAACCCTGGCCGCCGCCTCCAACGCGATTCTGGTTGGCTTTAACGTACGTGCCGATGCATCCGCGCGTAAAGTTATCGATGCAGAAAGCCTGGATCTGCGCTACTACTCCGTCATTTACCATCTGATCGACGAAGTGAAAGCAGCAATGAGCGGCATGCTGTCTCCGGAACTGAAACAGCAGATCATCGGTCTGGCTGAAGTTCGTGATGTGTTCAAATCACCGAAATTCGGTGCGATCGCGGGCTGTATGGTTACCGAAGGTACGATTAAGCGTCACAACCCAATCCGCGTACTGCGCGACAACGTGGTTATCTACGAAGGCGAGCTGGAATCCCTGCGTCGCTTCAAAGATGACGTTAACGAAGTCCGTAACGGCATGGAATGTGGTATCGGCGTTAAGAACTACAACGACGTTCGCGTTGGCGATATGATCGAAGTGTTCGAAATTATCGAGATTCAACGTACCATCGATTAATTGCTTAGTAGGCCGGGGAAGCGCAGCGCCACCCGGTGATACAAAATTAAAGGGGGCCGCGTGGCCCCCTTATTTGTCTGGAGAATTTATTATGGCGAAAGAATTTGGTCGCCCGCAGCGCGTGGCCCAGGAGATGCAAAAAGAGATCGCAATCATCCTGCAGCGTGAAATTAAAGATCCGCGTCTGGGCATGATGACGACCGTTTCCGGTGTCGAAATGTCCCGCGATCTGGCTTATGCCAAAGTGTTCGTTACCTTCCTGAACGACAAAGATGAAGCCGCTGTGAAAGCGGGCATCAAGGCATTGCAGGAAGCGTCCGGTTTTATCCGCTCGCTGCTGGGTAAAGCAATGCGCCTGCGTATCGTGCCGGAGCTGACTTTCTTCTACGATAATTCGCTGGTAGAAGGGATGCGCATGTCGAACCTGGTGACCAGCGTGGTGAAACATGACGATGAGCGTCGTGTTAACCCGGACGACAGCAAGGAGGACTAATGAGTCGTCCTCGTCGTCGCGGCCGCGATGTGCATGGCGTTCTGCTGCTGGATAAACCGCAAGGTGCATCCAGCAACGACGTGTTGCAGAAAGTAAAACGTATTTATAACGCTAACCGGGCAGGTCACACCGGTGCGCTGGATCCGCTGGCAACGGGCATGTTGCCGATTTGTCTGGGAGAAGCGACTAAGTTTTCCCAGTATCTGCTGGATTCTGACAAACGCTACCGCGTGATTGCGAAACTCGGCCAGCGTACGGATACCTCTGATGCTGACGGGCAGGTAGTGGAAGAACGTCCGCTGGCATTTAGCCCGGAGCAGCTTGCTGCGGCGCTCGACAGCTTCCGTGGGGAAACCCAGCAGGTGCCGTCGATGTATTCGGCGCTGAAATACCAAGGGAAAAAGCTGTACGAATACGCCCGCCAGGGAATTGACGTGCCGCGTGAAGCCCGGCCAATCACGGTCTATGAATTGCTGTTTATCCGCTATGAAGGCGATGAACTTGAGCTGGAAATCCACTGCTCGAAAGGCACCTATATTCGTACGATTATCGATGACTTAGGTGAGAAGCTGGGCTGTGGAGCGCACGTGATTTTCCTGCGCCGTCTGGCTGTCAGTAAATATCCCGTTGAACGTATGGTGACGCTTGAGCAACTTCAGGCGCTGGTTGAGCAAGCGAATGTACGGGATATCCCGGCCGCGCAGCTGCTGGACCCATTGTTGATGCCTATGGATAGCCCGGCGTCAGATTATCCGCTGGTTAATATTCCGGAAACCTCGGCGGTCTACTTTAAAAACGGCAATCCGGTTCGTACCTCGGGAGCACCGCGACAAGGACTGGTCCGCGTCACTGAGGGCGAAGAAGGGAAGTTTCTTGGGATGGGGGAAATTGACGATGAAGGCCGCGTGGCTCCTCGTCGCCTGGTGGTTGAATACCCTGCCTGAGTGCTTTTCTTGCGATAAATGGCTGCTGCGAGTAGAATATCGCCGCTTAATGCCCGCCAAAGTGTTTTAACATTTTCGGGCGTTATATCAGGGGTTGCTGAATTAGAGATCGGCACCCTTTCTTTCTTTTAATTTTGGAGTTCGAAAATGTCTCTAAGCGTTGAAGCTAAAGCAAAAATCGTTTCTGAGTTCGGTCGTGGCGAAAACGACAGCGGTTCTACTGAAGTTCAGGTTGCACTGCTGACTGCACAGATCAACCACCTGCAAGGTCACTTTGCAGAGCACAAAAAAGATCACCACAGCCGTCGTGGTCTGCTGCGCATGGTTTCTCAGCGTCGTAAACTGCTCGACTACCTGAAACGTAAAGATGTTGCACGTTACTCTGCGCTGATCGAGCGTCTGGGTCTGCGTCGCTAATTCTGCGAGTTTCAGAAGAAGGGGCCTCACGGCCCCTTTTTTCGACCGGGCGGCAGCAATTCACTAAAAACTCATGTATTGTTGCTATTGATGATCTTCGTGCAGAGGTTCGCGCGGCTAATGAGAGGCTTGACTCGCAAGGGCGGGTAAAGGTTGTCATTAGTCGCGAGGATGCAGAAGATCGGGTCATAAGATGTCTTATCGTGGATTTGACATCATCTATAGATAAAAGGATAGAATTTTGCTTAATCCGATCGTTCGTAAATTCCAGTACGGCCAACATACCGTAACGCTGGAGACTGGCATGATGGCGCGCCAGGCAACCGCCGCTGTTATGGTTAGCATGGATGACACTGCGGTATTCGTTACCGTTGTTGGTCAGAAAAAAGCGAAGCCAGGCCAGGATTTCTTCCCGCTGACCGTTAACTATCAGGAGCGTACCTACGCAGCTGGTAAAATCCCGGGTGGTTTCTTCCGTCGCGAAGGCCGTCCTAGCGAAGGCGAAACTCTGATCGCGCGTCTGATTGACCGTCCGGTTCGTCCGCTGTTCCCGGAAGGTTTCGTGAACGAAGTTCAGGTTATTGCTACCGTCGTTTCCGTTAACCCGCAGGTTAACCCGGATATCGTCGCGATGATCGGTGCTTCCGCAGCGCTGTCTCTGTCCGGCATTCCGTTCAACGGCCCAATCGGTGCCGCTCGCGTCGGTTATATCAATGACCAGTACGTACTGAACCCGACCCAGGAAGAGCTGAAATCCAGCAAACTGGACCTGGTTGTAGCAGGTACCGAAGCTGCAGTACTGATGGTTGAATCTGAAGCTGAACTGCTGAGCGAAGACCAGATGCTGGGCGCAGTCGTGTTCGGTCACGACCAGCAGCAGGTTGTTATTCAGAACATCAACGACCTGGTGAAAGAAGCCGGTAAACCGCGTTGGGACTGGCAGCCGGAAGTGGTTGATGCCGCGCTGAACGCGCGCGTTGCTGCGCTGGCTGAATCCCGCCTGAGTGACGCTTACCGCATCACCGACAAACAGGAGCGTTATGCTCAGGTTGATGTGATCAAATCTGAAACCATCGCGACGCTGGTTGCGGAAGATGATGCTCTGGATGCTAACGAACTGGGCGAAATCCTGCACGCCATCGAGAAAAACGTGGTGCGTAGCCGCGTACTGGCTGGTGAGCCGCGTATCGATGGTCGTGAAAAAGATATGATTCGTGGTCTGGACGTTCGTACTGGCGTTCTGCCGCGTACCCACGGTTCCGCTCTGTTTACCCGTGGCGAAACTCAGGCGCTGGTTACCGCGACTTTGGGTACCGCACGCGACGCGCAGAACATCGATGAACTGATGGGCGAGCGTACTGACTCCTTCCTGTTCCACTACAACTTCCCTCCGTACTCCGTAGGTGAAACTGGAATGGTTGGTTCTCCGAAACGTCGTGAAATTGGTCACGGTCGCCTGGCTAAGCGTGGCGTTCTGGCCGTTATGCCGACTATCGAAGAGTTCCCGTATACCGTTCGCGTGGTTTCTGAAATCACCGAATCTAACGGTTCTTCTTCAATGGCTTCCGTCTGCGGTGCTTCTTTAGCGCTGATGGACGCAGGTGTGCCGGTGAAAGCTGCCGTTGCGGGTATCGCAATGGGTCTGGTGAAAGAAGGCGACAACTTCGTCGTTCTGTCTGATATTTTGGGCGATGAAGATCACCTGGGCGATATGGACTTCAAAGTCGCGGGCTCCCGCGAAGGTATCTCTGCGCTGCAGATGGATATCAAAATTGAAGGTATCACCAAAGAGATTATGCAGGTTGCTCTGAACCAGGCTAAAGGTGCGCGTCTGCATATTCTGGGCGTGATGGAACAGGCAATCAACGCGCCGCGCGGCGATATCTCTGAGTTCGCACCGCGTATCCACACCATTAAGATCAGCCCGGACAAGATTAAAGACGTTATCGGTAAAGGCGGCTCCGTGATTCGTGCGCTGACCGAAGAAACGGGCACTACTATCGAAATCGAAGATGACGGTACCGTTAAGATTGCAGCAACCGATGGCGACAAAGCGCAGCACGCGATTCGTCGTATCGAAGAGATCACCGCTGAGATTGAAGTGGGTCGCATCTATAACGGTAAAGTGACCCGTATCGTTGACTTTGGTGCGTTTGTTGCCATCGGCGGCGGTAAAGAGGGACTGGTTCACATCTCTCAAATCGCCGACAAGCGCGTTGAGAAAGTGACTGACTATCTGCAGATGGGTCAGGAAGTGCCGGTTAAGGTTCTGGAAGTTGACCGTCAGGGCCGTGTCCGTCTGAGCATCAAAGAAGCAACTGAACAAACTCAGCCTGCGGCTGCGCCGGAAGCTCCGGCTGCCGAACAGCAGGGCGAGTAAGGTTGCCGTTTGCCCTCCGCATTGCGGAGGGCGCATTACGGGCAGGACGCCCTGTTTGCAGCCGGGGAACTGGACGTTCATCCAATCGTTGTCTTCGGGAGTGGGAAATGAAGCCTTTTTTGCGCTGGTGTTTCGTGGCGACAGCTCTCACGCTGGCAGGATGCAGCAACTCTGCCTGGCGTAAGGACGCAGTCCTCGCGGTGCCATTGCAACCGACTTTGCAGCAGGAAGTGATTCTGGCGCGCATGGAACAAATTCTTGCCAGTCGGGCTTTAACCGATGACGAACGCGCACAGCTTTTATATGAGCGCGGAGTGTTGTATGATAGTCTCGGTCTGAGGGCATTAGCGCGAAATGATTTTTCACAAGCGCTGGCAATCCGACCAGATATGCCTGAAGTATTCAATTACTTAGGCATTTATTTAACGCAGGCAGGCAATTTTGATGCTGCCTATGAAGCGTTTGATTCTGTACTTGAGCTTGATCCAACTTACAACTACGCGCACTTAAATCGCGGCATCGCTCTGTATTACGGTGGTCGTGCTAAGTTAGCGCAAGATGATCTGCTGGCGTTTTATCAAGACGATCCCAATGATCCTTTCCGTAGCCTGTGGCTTTATCTCGCTGAGCGTAAGCTCGATGAGAAGCAGGCGCTTGAAGCGCTAAGGCAGCGCTTAAACAAGTCGGATAAAGAACAATGGGGATGGAACATTGTCGGGTTCTACCTTGGCGACATTAGCGAAAAAGAGCTGATGGACCGTCTGAAGGCAGACACAACGGATAACACCTCGCTCGCTGAGCATCTCAGTGAAACCAACTTCTATTTAGGTAAGTACTACCTAAGTCTGGGGGACAAGGACAGCGCTACGGCACTGTTCAAACTGGCGGTCGCAAACAACGTTCATAACTACGTTGAGCACCGATACGCATTGTTGGAATTATCGCTCTTGGGCCAGGAGCAAGATGACCTGGCAGAATCGGACCAGCAATAGCTGACGAACACATCAGCCCATTTTTTTGATTGCCATCACCTTTGCGGGTGAGGGCGTTGTTGTTCGTTAATACACCTACTTTGAGCCGGTTCACACTTTTCAATGAAAATTACTGTAAATTTTCACGATGAGTTATGTAGACTGGCCGCCATTAATTTTGAGGCACACGTACTACATGGCTGAATTCGAAACCACTTTTGCAGATCTGGGCCTGAAGGCTCCTATCCTTGAAGCGCTTAACGATCTGGGTTACGAAAAACCATCTCCGATCCAGGCTGAGTGCATTCCGCATCTGCTGGGCGGCCGCGACGTTCTGGGTATGGCCCAGACCGGTAGCGGTAAAACCGCAGCGTTCTCTTTACCGCTGCTGAACAACATCGATCCTGAGCTGAGAGCACCGCAGATTCTGGTGCTGGCGCCGACCCGCGAACTGGCGGTACAGGTTGCTGAAGCAATGACGGATTTTTCTAAACATATGCGCGGCGTAAACGTGGTTGCCCTGTACGGCGGCCAGCGTTATGACGTGCAGCTGCGCGCGCTGCGCCAGGGGCCGCAAATCGTTGTCGGTACCCCGGGTCGTCTGCTGGACCACCTGAAACGCGGCACGCTGGATCTCTCTAAACTGAGCGGTCTGGTTCTGGATGAAGCTGACGAAATGCTGCGCATGGGCTTTATCGAAGACGTAGAAACGATTATGGCGCAGATCCCGGAAGGTCATCAGACCGCTCTGTTCTCTGCCACCATGCCGGAAGCGATTCGTCGTATTACCCGCCGCTTTATGAAAGAGCCGCAGGAAGTTCGCATCCAGTCCAGCGTCACTACTCGCCCGGACATCAGCCAGAGCTATTGGACTGCTTACGGTATGCGTAAAAACGAAGCGCTGGTGCGTTTCCTGGAAGCGGAAGATTTTGATGCGGCGATTATCTTCGTTCGTACCAAAAACGCGACCCTGGAAGTGGCTGAGGCGCTGGAGCGTAGCGGCTACAACAGCGCCGCGCTGAACGGCGACATGAACCAGTCCCTGCGTGAGCAGACTCTGGAGCGTCTGAAAGACGGTCGTCTGGATATCCTGATCGCTACCGATGTTGCGGCCCGTGGCCTGGACGTTGAGCGTATCAGCCTGGTTGTTAACTATGATATCCCGATGGATTCAGAGTCTTACGTTCACCGTATTGGCCGTACCGGTCGTGCGGGTCGTGCTGGCCGTGCGCTGCTGTTCGTTGAGAACCGCGAGCGTCGTCTGCTGCGCAACATCGAACGTACTATGAAGCTGACCATTCCTGAAGTTGAACTGCCGAACGCAGAGCTGCTGGGCAAACGTCGCCTGGAAAAATTTGCCGCGAAAGTTCAGCAGCAGCTGGAAAGCAGCGATTTGGATCAATACCGCGCACTGCTGGCGAAAATCCAGCCATCTGCTGAAGGCGAAGAGCTGGATGTTGAAACTCTGGCCGCAGCGCTGCTGAAAATGGCTCAGGGTGAACGTCCGCTGATCCTGCCGCCGGATGCGCCGATGCGTCCGAAGCGTGAGTTCCGTGACCGTGACGATCGTTTCGAGCGTCGTGGCGACCGCAACGATCGTGGCCCGCGCGGCGATCGCCCTGAACGCAGTGGCGAAGATCGTCCTAAGCGTGAGCGTCGTGACGTTGGCGATATGGAGTTGTACCGTATTGAAGTGGGTCGTGATGATGGCGTTGAAGTTCGTCACATCGTTGGCGCGATTGCTAACGAAGGCGATATCAGCAGCCGTTACATCGGTAACATTAAGCTGTTTGCTTCTCACTCCACCATCGAGCTGCCGAAAGGCATGCCGGGTGAAGTACTGCAGCACTTTACGCGTACCCGCATTCTGAACAAACCGATGAACATGCAGCTGCTGGGTGATGCTCAGCCGCGTCCTGAGCGCAGCGGCGAACGTCGCGGCGGCGGCGAGCGTCGTGAAGGCGGTCGTGGTTTCGGTGGCGGTGAGCGTCGTGAAAGCCGTGGGTTTGGCGGCGAACGTCGTGAAGGTGGTCGTGGTGATGGTCGTCGTTTCAGCGGCGAACGTCGTGACGGTGGTAACCGTGCGCCGCGCCGTGATGATGCTGGTGCTGCTCCTCGTCGTGATGATTCCGCAGGCCGTCGTCGTTTCGGTGGCGATGCGTAATTAGCGTCTTCCGCTAACGTAAAGTAAATGATACAGCCCCAGTCTATATGATTGGGGCTTTTTTTATTTCCTTTGTACTTGTGTACTGGTACAGTGCGTCACATTCATAATGAGAAAAGAATTTTTGACTGGAGATTTCGGCAAATGGCGACACTTACCACTACGGTAACCCGACCGTCTTTATTTGGCGGCGTAGTGATTATTGGCGGGACGATTATTGGGGCTGGTATGTTTTCCCTACCGGTGGTGATGTCCGGCGCATGGTTCTTCTGGTCGCTGGCGGCGCTGGTTTTCACGTGGTTCTGCATGCTGCACTCCGGGTTAATGATCCTCGAAGCGAACCTGAATTATCGAATTGGCTCCAGCTTCGATACCATCACCAAAGATCTGCTTGGTAGGGGCTGGAATGTGATCAATGGCGTATCTATCGCTTTTGTACTTTACATTCTGACTTACGCTTACATCTCTGCCAGTGGCTCGATACTGCACCATACGTTTAGCGAAATGTCACTAAACGTTCCCGCGCGGGCGGCAGGCTTTGGTTTTGCTTTGCTGGTGGCATTTATCGTCTGGTTGAGTACCAAAGCGGTGAGCCGAATGACGGCTATTGTGTTGGGTGCAAAGGTTATTACCTTCTTCCTGACCTTTGGCAGCCTGTTGGGGCACGTTCAACCGACAACTCTATTTAACGTTGCTGAACAAAACGCGTCGTATATGCCGTATTTGTTGATGACGCTACCGTTCTGTCTGGCATCGTTTGGTTACCACGGTAACGTGCCGAGCCTGATGAAGTACTACGGCAAGGATCCGCGCACTATTGTTAAATGCCTGGTTTACGGCACGTTGCTGGCGCTGGGGCTGTATGTCGTTTGGCTGCTGGTGACGATGGGTAACATTCCACGTCCGGAATTTATCGGTATTGCACAGAAGGGTGGCAATATTGATGTGCTGGTTCAGGCGCTGAGCGGTGTATTGAATAGCCGTAGTCTGGATCTGCTGTTAGTTATCTTCTCAAACTTTGCGGTTGCCAGTTCATTCCTTGGCGTCACTCTCGGCCTGTTTGACTATCTGGCAGATTTGTTCGGTTTTGACGATTCCGCGTTAGGGCGCTTTAAAACCGCGATTCTCACTTTTATGCCGCCGATGATTGGTGGCCTGCTGTGGCCGAATGGGTTCCTCTACGCAATCGGCTATGCTGGACTGGCCGCCACTATCTGGGCGGCTATTGTTCCGGCGCTGTTGGCTCGAAAATCACGTGAACGCTTTGGTAGTCCATTATTTCGCGTTTGGGGCGGCAAACCGATGATTGTTTTAGTGTTACTTTTTGGATTGGGCAACGTCATTGTACATTTCCTGTCGAGCTTTAACGTATTACCGACCTATCAATAATTGAGTTTATACCTGAGCCAGATTTAACGATCTGGCTCAAAAAATATTTTATTTATTTCTCTTACTATAAATATTGTCTTGAATAAGGGAATATTTATATGCTGAATAATGATATTACTCTGCGTAAGCTTGAGATCTTCCTTAGCTATATGGAATCGATGAATATATCGAAGACAGCAGAGCTGATGAACATCTCATCCGTTAGCGTTCATCGGGCGCTTCATTCATTAGAAGATAATTTACGTTGTACTCTGTTTACGCATAACGGCAGGAATCTTTATCCTTTACCAGGTGCATGGGTTATGCAGAAACAAGCCCGGGAAGTGATTAATTCGATGGAGCGATGTATTTATCTTACCCGCGAAGCTTCTGGATATCATTCTCAGGTTTTACGTTTAGGGCTGCTTTATTCATTGGTACTAAAGACGGCTCCGCAAATTGTTCAAGGTCTAAAAAAAAGGTGTCCCGATCTGACCGTTGAATTTATCATGAACTCTAATAAAAAATTACTAGAGGCTCTGAATGAGGGAAAGATTGATGCCGTTCTGATTTCTACTCCAGATGATTACAACTCTCAGCTATTTGAGACATGGACGATATTTTCTGATTCAATCTTTCTTGCCGTACCGGTTACAGAAGCCGATAGTTTATCGACGCCCGTCGATTTACGGCTTCTGCAGAATAAGAAGTTTATTGCCTTAAGCGAAGGGTTCGCTACCTGGCGTGGTTTCCAGGAAGCATTTCAAATTGCCGGATTTACGCCTGATATTACCGTTAGGGTGCATGATGTCTTTTCGTTAATGAGTATGGTTAATGCCGGTATGGGCTATACCCTGATCCCTGGAAGGATGAGCGGGCTTTTCAGAAGCGGCATTCGTTTGCTGCCTTTGCAGGAGCCCTACCGGATGATGCAGGAGATCTCTCTGGTGTTTCCGCGTAGCCAGGAGAACCATCCAGGCCTGCTGTCTTTGCTGGCCGAGTGCCGTATGTATGCAAGACAGCTTATGATGGAGAGAAACGATACAGAGAAAACCCCATGAGTTCATGACTCAGCCGTTGATATACCACGGTTTCACCGTAGATAGAGACGGCAAGCCATTTTGGATTGCTGACTAAGGCAATTTTGATTTTAATCCGGTCGCCACTGATGCTATTTGCTAAAGCATGGGTCAGCGCTTGGTTGCTGGCCTGACATAACGTAAAAATGGCGGATTCCTGGCGTGTAATAATCTGATGCCTAAAAGCACAGCCGATGACGCAGCGTTGTAGCTTATTTTTTATCTCATCTGATGTTCCCGTCATAAAAGCAAAACCTACCTTATGTTCAGGCTTATCGACCAATAGTTTCTGGCGAAAATTTTCTTCATCTTCCTGTATACAAAGTGAGGCCAGAAGGGCAATTTGCCCGGGTTTCATTCGCTGGAATGAATACATATCAATCCCTTGCGCCTGCCGCAACTGCGGCAGGCGTGCTTGTCATTAAAAGAAGGGGGCTAAAGAGAGATAGAGCACCGATGGCGCCAGCAGGCATCCAAGCCCGGTATAAAATGTTGCGGTCATTGCGCCGTAGGGAACCAGTTTGGGATCTGTCGCCGCTAGCCCAGCGGCAACCCCGCTGGTTGAGCCCATTAATCCGCCATAGACAATGGCGGCCGCAGGTGAATTCAAACCCGCTGCTTTCGCAACCAGCGGTGTTAAGATCATAACTGCGATGGATTTAATCACCCCCGCGGCGATGCTGAGCGCAATAACATCGGAGCTCGCGCCGAGCGCTGCGCCGGTTACCGGACCAACGATAAAGGTGACGGCCCCGCCACCAATGGTGGCCATACTGATGGCATCGGTATAGCCAAAAGCCCATGCGACAATTGCACCCAGGTAAAAAGAGAGCACGGTCGAGATAATCAATGCCAGCGCTCCAGCCATCCCGGCTTTTTTCAGTTCTTCAAGCTTTACGCCGAAGGCGGTGGAGATGATGGCGAAGTCGCGGAACATACCGCCGCCCATTAGCGCAATACCGCTGAAAATGCTGATGTCAGCAAGGCCTTTTTTACCGCCAGTCAGTTCTCCGCCAACCCATGCCAGCAGGAGTCCGGCGGCGATGGCTATAGCTGAGCTGTGGATTTTGCCACGAAGAAGATGCGTAGAGATCCAGCTTGCGGCCCAGCACACGATACCGACCACCACAAAGGCGGTAATCAACCCGTTGCTGATAAAGTTACCGGTAAGAATCTTTGTAAGCTGATCCATTATTTGCATTCCTCGCTAACGGTGGAACTTCCCCGAGTGCCGCGACTACCGATTTTACTGAGCGGTTTGATTAACAAAAAGCCAATGAAAACGGCGCCAAGGCCAGCAATAAGCGCGACCGGACCGCCTTTAAGGGCGGCAATAACGTTTTGATTTGCTGACATGGCGACGACAATTGGGATATACATCGCATTCCAGAATGCCACCCCCTGTTCCGCAGGTTTCGAGAGTAGTCCTTTATCTACCAGTTTCTGGGACGCTATCACCAGAAAGAGCATCGCAAAACCAATGCCGCCGATGTTGGCAGAAATACCTAACAGAAGTCCCAAAAGATCGCCAATGATTAAACCGGCGAACATGCACAATCCCATTAACATCAATCCGTAAATAATCATGATGTTTCTCTTTGTCTATCCATACTAAAAGCGAATAACACAAAGCGGCTTAATAAAATCCGCATTGGGGAGATAATAAAAACAAAACAGTGGCTTTTAGCATAGCGTGTTTTTATTTGCAGACATTCATAAGAACATAATCTCGCTCAGTCACTATGATTTATCATATCAGCAAGCGAGACGCTTACTGATATGACATTAACATAGAAATAATTTCACAATAGAATGTCGCATTATTTTTTAATTAAATGCGTGCTGACTCACTTTATTCTGCAATGATTTCAAATAATACCATTCCCGGATTGACGCGGTCTCCCGTATTGACTGTAAGCGTTTTTAATATCCCGCTCTCCGGTGAGGCAACGGGCATCTTCATTTTCATCGCTTCAAGAATAATGACTACCTGACCTTTCTCGATTTTTTCTCCTGCGGCGGCCTTCACTTCATCGACAACGCCCGGGACTTTTGATTTAACTTCAGACATATTAGTTTCCTTTGATATATTTAACAGAACGATGTTCTCATTAACGTCGTGACCTGTTGTCGCGTTCGTAATTGAACATCGCTCTCTCCTTTAGCCAGCAGAGTTGAACTTCCACTGAACCACTCTTTAATATTGATGGCGTATCCATCGGATAAACGAATTTCGCCATCAATACGTAACTGAAATTGCCGTTCTGTATCGCATACGCTGGTCCAGCATTTTTTAAGGTCCAGTAGCGCATCAGGGATGAGACGAATATCCAGATCGGAATGGGTATCAGTCCACTGCCATGGGGTAACGATTTCCAGTGCCACCGATCCCCATACCCCGAGCTGAATTTCCGGCCAGCACCATCCCTGAGCTAACGTATTAAATGCGCGTATCGCATCAGTGAATCCGGCAGCAGGAAGATATGCTGTTTGCTCTGGCGTTGAGGTCCGCGTTATTGCTGATAACGCTACCTTTGTGGCCAGACGCAAACGCTGCCCTTGCCAGCGTAGGGGGAAACAAAACCCTATCGGAATCAGCTCATTGCGCCGTTCACCACGACGTACAATCCCCGGCAGGGACCCGCTGAGCAGATATTCCCGCGTCTGCTGCCGAAGGGAAGCGGGAAGAGCGCTAAACGTATGATCCAACTGCACCGTAATGCCCTCCAGCGCTGAAGGCTTCAGCCAGCACAAGGTATGTCGTTGCAGGGGGATCATCGTGCTTTACACCAGGCCGGATCGTTTTTCGCCTGCTGCTGTAAATCCCGTTGGGCTTGAAGCAGCGTGTCAAACTGAGCTGTTGCCTGCGGTCCGATGATATCGACAGGCGCGACTCCCGCGGTACATTCACCGGGAGTTGTCTTCGGCCAGAGCCGGATATGCGTCGCGCCGGCTTCGGTTTTCAACTGCGTCGAAACGTGACAAATTCGCCCTTTAATACGCAAGATCGTCCGCGCTGTACGCTCAACTATTTCCCGGCTCTGCGCTGTGGTTGCCATCACCACCATGTCATATTCCGGCGTAGTACGCTGGCGCTTCCAGGTCTGGATCTTTCCCAGCGGATTACAGAGATGTCCGCCAGCCGCGACGGGAAAGCTGTCGCCGGTCGGCAAGCCGCCAACGATGATTTCTCGCCAGTCACCGCCCTGCGGGGCAGGAACCAGCGAAATATCTTCGCGTAGTGGGACGCCATCAAGCACCAGCCAGCCGAACTCCTGACAGCCATAAATATCGTGCAGCGCATAGCCCAACGAAGCCGCCAGCGGAACCAGCTCTTCATCCAGCGGCGTTCCTGCCGTTATCAGCGTTAGCTTTTTCGGCAGCCTGTCTGCCAGGTCCATCTTTAGCGCCTGCTCCAGCGTGGCGCGTAAAAATGAGGATTCTCCCACCACCACGTCCGGCGACTGCTGGCACAGGGCTATCAACAGGGCATCCCGGCAGGAGCGGGATAAAAACGACCAGCGAAGGTCGCTCTCGTCCAGCGCCTGGCGAGTAAATACGTTGACCAGCGGCGCATAGGTCACCAGCACGTTCTGCCCTGCGATAACGCCGCATTCAGCCAGAGCCCGCTTTCCAGCGGCGGCGCGCAGCGCTAATTCGCTGTGTGTGATGCCGACGATATTCTGGAAAGCGCTGCTGCCGGTAGTGAAGGTAACCAGCGCCAGGTTGAGCGGCGTATGGATCTCTTCAATAACGTGCGCAGCCGTCGGGCCCGCAATGCCTTTATCATCCAGCGTCCGGCGCGGCATCTCCTCCAGAGAAGGGATGCCAGGTTGCGCCTGGAGCAGCCATTCGAGCGTGGTGATGGAATCGTTCATCTTGCTTTCTCCCTCGATCAGCCGGGTTGATAACGCGCTGCCACTTGCTGATACTCATCGTGCATCTGCGCCAGAATCACGCCGCGCATTTTTCTGCCGCCGCGCTCTTCGCCGGAGAGGCCGCGCCCCTGCGGACCGGTAGCCTGAATACCCGCATCCTGTTTTTGCCGACGTACTTCAGCGATATGTCGAACAACGGTCTCTTTCATTGCCGGAATTGTTTTCACCAGTTCTTCTACGCCGCCAAGCTGCCAGAAGAACTCCGGGCCTGCTGCAAAGACCGGATTGCTGCGGGAAAGCTCGCTCAGCCGCTCCACGTCCTGACGGGTGATACGCGCAATACTGCTTAGCGGCATCACGTGGATCATGGTGCCAAATTCCGAGGTCAGGCTGAGAATATGGTCGGCCTGCAGGCCGTGGCACAGAAACGCGCCGCTAATGGCGCGGCCAATGACCATGGCGATAATCGGGTGCCCGGCATGGCGCGCTTCGGCCAGTGCCAACTGGTACGCGCCGGTGGCCTTATTCATGCCGATAATCTCTTCCTGCTTGCCTGGCCCGTTGCCTGGGGTATCGACAATCAGCACCAGCGGGCGTTTTTCGCCAGCGGGCTTGTCTTTATCCAGCGCGATTGTGCGGTAGACCGCCAGCGCCATTTTGTAGCCCTCTTCCAGGCCGATCACGCCCGCGTAGACTACCGGGAAACGCGGGTTGAAGGTCATGGCGTCGTTGGCGATCACCGTGCAGATTTCACCGTTGATGCGTGCACTGCCGACTACTGCTCCAGGGCCGTAGTCATCGCAGGGCAGATTAAGCCCCGTAAGGGCGTTTTCGGCGAAGCTGCCTTCATCGACAATCAGGTCGATGGCGGCGCGCCCCTGGCCCAGTAAATTTTCCATCATGCTTCCTCCACGGACAGGCGTTGGACATTGTTCAGGAAGGTTTCCAGATCCATATCAACCAGCGATTGCGGGGCTAAATTTCCCGCAGCAGCCCAGACGTCGCGTGCATCGGTCGGCTCAAGCTCGTTGATTTTCTGGGTCAGCGCTATCTGCGCGCGGACTTTCGCCTCGCTGCCGATTCGGCGCATGGCTTCAATCTCTGGCCACGGCAGGTCGGCGATTAGCGAAGCCTGCTGGTGGAAAGCATCCAGTGAGTCGGCAATCAGATAGTTGCAGTCGCCAACGATGTATTTGTGCTTACCGCCGGTAGTGCGGAACACCAGCGCCCGGTCCGAAGCGTCGAATTCGCTGCGGCCCATCTCCTGCTCAATAACTTCCGGTCCGGTTAACCCGAGACGGCCTGATTCGCTCATCACGATCAGATCGGTCGCGGCGGCGACAAAGCCCATACCGCCGAAGCAGCCGATTTTGCTGCCTATTAACGCGATGACCGGTACGCGGCCGCGCAGGGTTTGCAGCATGTCCATGCACTCAGCGTGCGCCAGTAGACCGGCGTTGGCTTCGTGCAGGCGTACGCCGCCGGTTTCAAAGGAGATAAGCACGATGGGGCGGTGCGCCGGATCGTTGGTTTGCGCGGCTAGTTCATCGGCCAGCATCAGTGCGCCGACCATTTTCGCCCCGCCGACCTCGCCGACGGAACCGCCGATAAAACGGCCTTCCTGGGAGATAATGATTGCCGGATGCTGGCCAAGCAGCCCGATGCCGGTGACGACGCCATCGTCAAACTCTACCGCTTCACCCAGCACCGGCAGATGCGGACTAACCCTTTTTGCCACCGGGCCAATCAGCTCGGTAAACGTGCCTTTATCCACCAGCCCTTCGGCGCGAGCGCGGGCGCTGGCCTCCAGAAAACGCAGATCATTCATGATGGTTTTCTCCCGGCATGGCCTGTTGCAATGCTTGCTGAAGTCTTAACGCCACCACGGCAGGCGTGGCGTTGTTATCGTTGATGCTGACCTGCATATCGCCCACCGGTCCGTTGTCCAGGAAGCGGGTGAGGACGATTTCCCAGATAGCATCGAACCCGGTTACCGGCGTACAAATGCTGATGTCGATTCCACCGGCCAGGTCTTTAGGTTCAAGCAACACTTCCAGATCGCCGGAGCCTACGATGCCGCAGTGGACGGTTTGCGGCAGGGACGTACGGTCGATTCTGCCGCTGAAATGATGTGATATTTGATGTAGAGCCATTTGCTATTCCCTTACCAGTTACGGAATCGAGCGGGTGGGTTGTACAGTCCGCCGGACCAGTCGACCAGGTCGCGGATACTCTTCGCCGCCAGCATCTGGCGGTTGGCGCGGCGTCTGTCGATGCCCAAATCTTCCGGTGTTTGCACAATACCGGCTTCGCGCAGCGCCTGGGTCTGCGCCGGGTCGGCGGCAAGGCCGATATCGGTGTAGCCCGCGACGGCGCGAATGGCCGCCATCCGCTGCTCCAGTCCTTCGCAACGGTGCAGGTGGGCGATACCCTCTTCGGTGAGTACGTGAGTGACGTCATCGGCGTAAACCATTACCGGCGGCAGGGCGAGACCGGCTTTTTCCGCCAGCTTCCAGGCGTCCAGTTTGTCGACGAAGGCAGGCTGGCGTTTCTCGCGGAAGGTCTCCTGCATCTGGACGACCAGGCGCTTGCCGCGCGGCATATCGCCAATGAGCTGCTGCTGAGTGGCGTTGAACTCTTCACCGCACTTGAGCCAGGACTGAGTAACGTGGCGGCGTCCTTTGGCATCGCAGCCCATATTCGGCGCGCCGCCAAAGCCGGAAACGCGGCTGGCGGTGGCGGTGCTGCTGTTGCCGTATTTGTCGATTTGCAGCGTGCCGCCGATAAACATATCCAGCGCATAGTGCCCGGCGGCCTGGGCAAAGGCGCGGTTAGAACGCAGAGTGCCGTCCTGGCCGATGTAAAATACGTCCGGGCGTTCAGCGACGTATTTTTCCATCCCCAGCTCGCCGCCGAAGCAGTGAACGGACTGGATCCAACCGCTCTCGATCGCCGGGATCAGCGTTGGATGAGGATTCAATACCATATGGGTACAGACTTTGCCCTTCAGCCCCAGTTCTTCGCCATAGGTTGGCAGCAGTAGTTCAATAGCCGAGGTAAAGAAGCCGATGCCGTGGTTGATACGCTCAACGCCGTATTCGGCATAGATACCTTTCAGCGCCATCATTGCCATCAGCACGTGGGTATCGGTTATTAGCGCGGGATCGCGGGTAAACAGCGGTTCAACGTAGAACGGACGAGGCGCTTCAATCACCGCGTTTACCCAGTCGCCGGGGATATCGACGCGCGGCACTTTATCGACGATCTTGTTGACCTGGGCGATAACGATCCCCTGGCGGAAGTGGGTCGCTTCGGCGATCACCGGCGTATCTTCGGTGTTGAATCCGGTATACAGGTTGCCGTCTTTATCGGCCTCAAAGGCGGTGATCAGCGACACCCGCGGGGTGAGATCGACAAAGTAGCGGCTAAATAGCTCCAGATAGGTGTGGATCGCGCCGAGCTTGATCTTACCCTGCTGGATAAGCTGCGCCAGGCGGCCATCCTGCGGCCCGGCGTAGGCGAAATCGAGCTTTTCGGCGATGCCTTTCTCGAACAGGTCGAGGTGCGTGCTGAGCGGTACGGACGACTGCACCATATGCAGGCCGGAGATTTTCTCCGGGTCGACTTTGCACAGACACTCGGCGAGAAAATCCGCCTGCTTTTGGTTGTTACCTTCAATGTTGACGCGATCGGCGCTACGGATCACCGCCTCCAGCGCGGCGACGGTATCTTTGGCGTCAATGATCTTCCCATCACGGAAATACGGGGCCAGAAGATTCAGGCGCTGTACCGTATCATCCTTAAGTTGATGCCAGTTGTGCTCTTTAAGCATGTGATGACTCCCTTATTTCAACAGGAATAACGTGGAGATAAAGATCCCGGTGGCGATAGCCGAGACGATCAGACCACTGACGCCTGCGCCCATCGCCAGCGGCAGAATGACGGCGTACGGGTTTTCGTGGCTAACTTCTTTCTGGGCGATTTTGGCGGTGGTGGGCAGGCAGGAAACGCCCGCGATACCGATCGCCGGGTTATAGCGCCCTTTTGAGATAAGCCAGATAAACCAGCCGCCAAGCAGTGCGCCAACGGCAGAGATAGCCAGCGCGCCGATACCCAGGATCAGGATGATGCCGACTTTTGGATCAAGAATGGTTTGTGCTTCGCACAGCGTACCCAACAGGAGGCCGAGAAACAGCGTCGCGGTGTAAGTCAGGGTAGATTCAAGGAGTTTCTGGAATGGCTCGATCTCTGCTTCTTTAATGGCGATCCCAAGGAAGAATGAGAGGATCAGTGGCGCAGCGACCGGCAGCAGCAGACACAGCAGCAGGCAGGCGCAAACGGTGAAGATGAATTTTGCCTTTTTCGATACCGTCGGATATTCAATATCCACTTCCATTCCGCGATATTTTTTGGGCACCATCAGGCGTACCAGGTACGGGTAGCCCGCATAGGTAAGGCTCAGGTACAGGTAGGCAATAATGGCAATAGGGACAAACAGATTCGGCGCGAGGATCAGTGAGGCAAACAGCACCATGGGGCCGTCGGCGCCGCCGATAGTCGCAATCGAGGCGGCTTCATTGGCCGGTAGGCCAAAGACTTCAATGCCCAGCAGCAGCGCGGCAAAGGTGCCCGCTTCGGCAAACAGCGCCACCACGATGCTGGCCCAGGGGCGGAGCAGAATAAAGCTGATGTCGCTCATCGCGCCGATGCCAAAGAAAACGATGCAGGCGATCAGGCCATTGCTAAAGGTTAAGTTGTAAACCGGCTGCAGAAAGTTAATCTGCATAATATTAACCAGGTCAGTTGGGTCACTGACCATCGGATCGAGAATCAAGGTTCCGGTTTGCCCGTCTGCGAGAAAAAGCACCCCAGCATTGACGGCAATCATACCTAAACCCATTGGTACCATGATCAGCGGTTCGAGTTTACGGCGAAACCCCATCCATGCCAGAACAAAGCCCAGAATGATTAATAGTATTCGCGCGATCGCTATTTTGGGGTCTTCAATAAAAAAGGTACCAATGCCCGAAAAGAGCTTAACAAAGATATCCATAAAATATATTCCTGATAACGCAAAAGTAGGGATGTGTTAATCGTCGGTGATGTTTAGCTTATTCATTAGTCTATTAACGCCGACAATTATCCCGACAACGGCAAACGAAATGACAATCGTCATGCCATAAGTTAATAATGTGTATAAATAAATACTCATATTTCTTCCTTTGTAGGATCCTCGTACTGTTGATAACAAAGAAAATACATGGCCAGGCTCAACGCTAATAAATCTGCCGACCCTCCGGGGCTAACCCATTTATCCAGACACCATGTATTAAATTCGCTAAGCTCATGTTCTATGCCTGGGTGGCTCATCCCTCCCAAACATACCAGGCGTTGCGCGCGCTGTTTCATTTCACCCAGCGCGCTGTGGCCAGCGCGTGAAAGTACGGTGGTATCATCACAATGGGCCATCAGCGCAAGCAGCGTATGAATCAGCGCTTCACGCCAGCCAAATCCCAGCGAGAGCGCCTGGCGCAGAGCGGGAAGTCCAATATTACAGACCAGCGGGAAGCCTTGTTCCGCCTCGCCGCGTACGCCCGTAATACCAAATTCCAGATACAGTTTTTCGCCATGCGTTTGCGCTGAACGATGAGCGAGTGCGGCGAAATCATTGTGGCAAAGATCGAGGCAAATTCCGGCAACGCACTGGCTTAATGATTCGCTGGAAAGCGGTTTTCCGCGGCCCAGAAGCCAGCCTGCTGCCGCCGATAAAATAGCTCCGGCAAAGAGAATACCGCGCTGGGTATTCACCTGATGGGTTGATTGCAGTAGCCTGCTCTCGTATTGAATGCCGATAAGACGTACTTTAGGAAATAAATCAGCCAGTGAGCCCTGGTGATATTCTCCAACCTGCGCACAGGCATGGAAGCAGGGGGCAATGGCCGAAGTACTGGTAATAAAAAGCCAGATATCCATATCGTCATGCGCACCTTGAGAATTTGGTGTCACCAGACCTGGTTTCGGCCAGGCGCAGACTTCCATTAATAGTGCCTTTAATAAGCACTCACCGATCCTTATTGTATTGACGGTTGGTTGGCCCATGGCGATTCTCTTTCTGCGCGTTCATTTATGAAAAATAAAACAAGAGAGAAAATAACATCGCTATTTTTAGAGAACAATTACGTCTGGGGTAACGTAATTACGCTTAACGTAACAAGAGGAGGGAAAAGCAACGATAAGAATGAGGGCGCTCACAGATTGTCATTTACGGCAAAAAAAATGCGGCGAAAATGCCGCATTGCTCACTATCCGAGAAGCTCTTCTTTCACCTGCATCGCCAAATCAAATGAATGCAGGCGCGCCTGATTATCGAAGATTTGGCCGTTGACCATGATTTCATCTGCCTGGGTTTCCCGCAGAATGGATTCCAGCCCGTGGCGGATTTTGGCTTTATCACCCACCAGCGACATGCTCAGCGCCTGCTGGACGCCATACTGTTCAGAGGCAGACCATAGCTGATGCATATTTTGTACCGGTGGCGGCAGCTGTCCTGCCTCGCCGCGGCGTAGTTTAACAAATGCCTGCTGCATTGAGGTAAACAGGAACTCCGCATCCCGGTCGCTATCGGCGGCAATGATGTTAATACACACCATAGCGTATGGCTTCTCTAACCGTTCTGACGGCTGGAAGTGGGTGCGATAGAGGTGCAGTGCCTGGAATAGCATATCCGGCGCGAAGTGTGAGGCGAAGGCAAACGGCAGGCCAAGCTGCGCCGCCAGCTGCGCACTGTACAGGCTGGAGCCGAGCAGCCAGACCGGGATTTTCTCGCCATAGCCGGGAACCGGGCGCACATGTGGGTTTGGGTCACGCGCGTCGAACCAATCTACCAGTTCCGCGACATCGCGCGGGAAGTTATCGACATCTCCGCTCATGTGGCGACGAAGAGCGCGCATGGTGGGCTGATCGCTCCCCGGTGCGCGGCCAAGGCCAAGATCGATTCGCCCAGGATAAAGCGTATTGAGCGTACCGAACTGCTCGGCAATCACCAGTGGGGAATGATTGGGCAGCATCACGCCGCCGGAACCCAGATGCAGAGTGGTGGTATTCGCGGCAAGATAGCCAATCAGCACTGAAGTCGCAGCGCTGGCGATACCGACCATATTATGGTGCTCTGCCAGCCAGTAGCGGTGATAGCCGCGTTTTTCCGCCAGCAGCGCCAGGTCTAAAGAGTGCGAGAAGGCTTCCTTCGCGGAAGATCCTTGCGGGATCGGCGCCAGATCGAGCACCGAGAACGAAACAGATTTGTCAGTCATAAAGGCTCACTTTGCTACAGCATAGTCATCAGATTGAAGGTCTTCTTCCAGCCTGGCGCATTCGCGATGCGCCAGCCAGAAAAGCTGCATCTTTAATAATGCATTAAAATCTGAGCACTGTTGTTAACAAAGTGAGCGGTATATCAGCTCTGTAATTCCAGCCCGGCGAGCCGCCGCCAGTAGCCGTTGCAGTCGCTATTTGCCGTCAACGGCAGCGGCGCTGCACCGTTTTCATTGGCGCGGAAGGCGTCCAGCATCGCGAATGTCTCGTTGCCCAGCGGCGACAGGCGAACCATATCGACCAGCCCGTTCATGGTGCTTAGCTCATTTCCGAGATTGTAGATGTAGCCGCTCATGGTCTGAATGCCGTTGAGGACGAACACCTGCTGATTTTCCTGCGAGAGCACGTCGCGCCCGTTGGGGTATTTGATGCAGCAGGTTTCGCACTCGTCTTTTGGCCGGTCTTCCGAGCGGGCGGTAAAGCAGCGGGCGGAGTAGGCCAGCGGCAGATGGCCGTAGCTCAGGACCTCCACCTCGAACTGGTTACGAATGCCCAGTTCGTCGCACTGGGTCAGTAAATTCGCCAGCCAGTCGCGGGAAAGCTCAACCGGCATGCACCAGCGCACCATGCCCTGTTTGAGCAGCAAACGCAGGGTGACGGCGTTATAGCAGTTGAGCGCATGACCGGCGACGAACGGCAGCTTGCGTTCAGCACACATATTGACGACGCCGAGATCGCTGGCTTCAATCAGAAATTCGCCGTTGTCGACATAGCGCTTCAGTTCGCCCAGTTCAGAGGACGCCTGCACCAGCGCGAGGGTGGAAAGCACCACCTGTTTACCGCTTCCCGCCAGCGCTTTTGCCATCTCGATCCAGTCGCCGACTTTGGTAGCACGACGTTTGCTGCACACCGCTTCGCCGAGATAAATCGTATCTGCGCTGCAGTTTGCCGCCTGCTGGTAAAAATCTTCCAGCGTCTCTTTTGGCCAGTAATAAAGCACAGGCCCTAATGAATATTTCATTGCTGTTCTCACTGCCATTTACGGTGATAGGCGCCAAGGGTGGTCTGCGTCCCTTCGGACATTGAGCCAAGAGTTTCCATCCACGCAGACTGCGGTACGAAGTTTTGCGGATCGGCTTTGCAGCGATCGATCGCCTGACGCCATACTTTCGCCACCTGAGTGACGTACGCCGGGCTGCGCTGACGGCCCTCAATTTTCACCGACGCAATATTGGCTGCCATCAGCTCCGGCAACAGTTCCAGCGTGTTCAGGCTGGTAGGCTCTTCCAGCGCGTGATAGCGCTCGCCATCTACCAGGTAACGGCCTTTGCACAGCGTCGGATAACCGGCGTTTTCGCCATCCTGATAACGGTCAATCAGCACTTCATTAAGGCGTGATTCCAGCCCCTGCGGCGTTTGCTGCCAGCGGACGAAACGCGCAGGCGAGCAGGCACCGACGGTATTCGGCGATTCACCGGTCAAGTATGAAGAGAGATAGCAGCGGCCTTCCGCCATGATGCACAGGCTGCCGAAGGCGAAGACCTCCAGCGGCACCGGCGTGGTGCGCGCCAGCTGTTTAACCTGATGAATCGACAGCACGCGCGGCAACACCACGCGAGCAACGTCAAAATTGCGATGATAAAAACGAACCGCCTCTTCATTGGTCGCTGATGCCTGGACGGAAACGTGGCGCTCAATATGCGGATAGCGCTCGGCGGCATATTCCAGCATCGCGATATCGGCGAGGATTAGCGCATCGGCCCCCAGTTGGGCTGCCATGTCGACCGCGCGCTGCCAGCGGGCATAACCATCAGGATGAGCAAAGGTGTTGATGGCGATATGCAGCTTGCGGCGGTGCTGGTGCACAAAGCTGACCGCTTCCTGTAGTTTCTTTTCGGTGAAATTAAGGCCGGCAAAGTGGCGGGCGTTAGTGTCATCTTTCAGCCCGATATAGACGGCATCGGCACCGTTTTCGATGGCCGCCTTAAGCGCCGGAAGGTTACCGGCTGGGCAGAGCAGCTCCATAATTTTTCCTGAAAAACGCGGCCTGTCAGGGACGCTGGATGGTTAATGAGCTGGGATTTTAGTTAACCTTCTGGTGACAATTTTTGATTTGAGGCAGTTAAAAGCGTATTGGCGGGATCAATACCAGGTACTCGACATCGTGATTTTGTTGATTTACGCCGCTATGTCGTTTATTTGATATGGCACAATAGAGGAACTATTGCATTCATGGAGTAAAGCTTGTGTTGGATAAACTGCGTTCCAAACTGGTTCAATTTGGCCCGTCAATGATGAGCGTGCCGGTTAAGTTGGCGCCTTTTGCCCTCAAGCGCCAGGTGCTGGAACAAGTATTAAGCTGGCAGTTTCGCCAGGCGCTGGCGGATGGGGAACTGGATTTTCTTGAGGGGCGCTGGTTAAGTATTAATGTGCGTGATATTGGCCTGCTGTGGTATACCTCAGTTGTGGATGGCCGCTTAGTGGTGAGCTCTGAGGCTGAAGCCGACGTCAGCTTTAGCGCTGATGCCAGCGACTTGCTGATGATTGCGGCGCGCAAGCAGGATCCGGATACGCTGTTCTTCCAGCGTCGCCTGGTTATCGAAGGCGATACCGAGCTGGGACTGTATGTAAAAAACCTGATGGATGCCATTGAGCTGGAGCAGATGCCTAAGGCGCTGCGTATTATGCTGCTGCAGCTGGCGGACTTTGTTGAAGCTGGCCTGAAAGGCCCGCAGAAACCTGAACAGACATCGGTAGGTGAGGCATGCTGATTCGAGTAGAGATTGGAATTGATGCACCGGGAATCGACGCGTTGTTGCGTCGCACCTTCGGCAGCGATGCGGAAGCCGATCTGGTGCACAGCCTACGTGAAGATGGCCTGATCACGCTGGGCGTGGTGGCGACGGATGACGAAGGCCAGGTTGTTGGCTATGTCGCTTTTAGCCCGGTTGCTGTTGAAGGTGAAGAACTACAGTGGGTCGGGCTGGCTCCGCTGGCGGTAGATGAAAGCTACCGCGGTCAGGGGATCGGGCGTCAGTTGGTCTATGAAGGGCTGGATTCGTTGAATGAATTTGGCTACGCCGCGGTTGTCACCCTTGGCGACCCGTCGCTGTATGGTCGTCTGGGCTTTGAACCTGCGGCGCATTTTGACCTGCGCTGCCGCTGGCCGGATACCGCCGAGACTTTCCAGGTCCATCGCCTGGCCGATGATGCGCTGGAAGGTGTGCACGGTTTAGTCGAGTATAGCGACCACTTCAATCGCTTCTGAGACCCTCCAGTAGAGTCTCAAACGAACCATCTCCGGCAACGAGGCGCTCTTTCTGGCGCTTCGTTAACTGCTTAATACGATACTCCAGCTTTAGCGCTAGTGAGTGTTCACCAACTTTTCGACTGAAAGCCAGCTGAAGCTCTCCTTTTCCCCGCAACGCTTTCGCTCCCTTGCCATCCTGGTGCTGGCAAAAACGGCGAGAAACATCGGTGGTAATCCCGGTATAGAGCCGATTATCGGCGGTACGAATCAGATAGAGAAACCAGCACACGGTACACAGGTCGCTATGTTAAGGTGTGAGCACCATAACATACTGGAGAGTAAAGATGGATACGCTCGCCGCTATCAGCCGCTGGCTGGGCAAGCAGCATGTCGTGACCTGGTGCGTCAGCCGCGATGACGAGCTGTGGTGCGCCAATGCCTTTTACGTTTTTGACCCGGAAACGGTCGCTTTTTATCTGCTCAGCGATGAAAAAACGCGCCATGGTCAAATGACCGGGGAACGCGCCAAAGTGGCTGGAACCGTTAACGGTCAGCCGAAAACCGTGGCGCTGATCCGCGGTGTACAGTTTAAAGGTGAAATTCGCCGCTTAGTGGGCGATGAAGCCGCGGCGATGCGCAAGCGCTACGTTAGCCGCTTCCCGGTTGCCCGCATGCTATCGGCGCCCGTCTGGGAAATTCGTCCCGATGAGCTTAAGTTCACCGACAACACGCTCGGCTTCGGTAAAAAGCTCCACTGGCTGCGTGATTCTCCAGGCCAGTAATCTCCGCTTTGACGTGCAGATCCCTCCGTTTACGACATACTTTTGCTAAGCCGTCCGCTGTTGAATGACAGCTTAGCTGAAGGAGGAATAATGACTCAGGTACTTATAACAGGGGCTACCGGGCTGGTTGGTGGGCACTTACTTCTAATGTTGATTCAGGAGCCGCGAATCACCGCGATAACTGCGCCAACCCGTCGTCCGCTAGCCGATGTGCAAGGAATTCTCAATCCGCACGATCCGCAATTAAGCGATGCGCTGGCGCAGGTTTTCGATCCGGTGGATATCGTTTTTTGCTGCCTGGGAACGACGCTGCGCGATGCGGGTAGTAAAGAGGCATTTATTCACGCTGATTATACACTGGTGGTCGATACGGCATTGACCGGTTTGCGCCTGGGGGCTAAGCATATGCTGGTGGTCAGCGCGATGGGGGCGGACCCGCACTCAATGTTTTTCTACAATCGCGTTAAGGGTGAAATGGAGCAGGCACTGCGTGCCCAGGCATGGCAGCGGCTGACCTTTGCCCGGCCCTCGATGTTGCTTGGGGAGCGCCAGAAGAAACGGGGTAATGAGGTCGTGCTGGCTCCGCTGTTTCGCCTGCTGCCGGGCAACTGGAAATCCATCGAGGCCCGCGACGTCGCGCGAGCGATGCTGACTGAAGCCCTCGCACCTTCGCAAGAAGGCATCACGGTACTGTCGTCGGCAAAACTACGTGAAATCGCTGCCCGCGAGGCGTAGTATTCAGCGCTTCAATTTATAAGCACACTTCTTGCTGGGGAATGCTATGGCTGGTCAGTCTTCTTCTCAGGCGGCATCACCGTTTCAATGGTGGAAGCCCGCGCTCTTTTTTCTCGTCGTTATCATCGGCCTGTGGTTCGTCAAATGGCAGCCTTACTATGGCAAAGCATTCACTGCCGCTGAGACGCACAGTATCGGTAAATCTATTCTGGCCGACGGCGATGCCAATCCGTTAACCGCAGCCTGGAACTATGCGCTGGTCTATTTTCTGGCGGTCTGGAAAGCGGCGGTATTGGGCGTGTTGCTTGGCTCGTTGATTCAGGTTTTGATTCCTCGCAACTGGCTGTTGCGTACGCTGGGGCAGTCGCGCTTTCGCGGTACGCTGCTGGGCGCGGTTTTCTCACTGCCAGGCATGATGTGTACCTGCTGTGCCGCGCCGGTGGCGGCGGGCATGCGTAAGCAGCAGGTCTCGATGGGCGGCGCGCTGGCATTCTGGCTGGGTAACCCGCTGCTCAATCCGGCGACCCTGGTATTTATGGGCTTTGTGCTGGGCTGGCAGTTTGCATTGATTCGGTTAGTCGCCGGGCTGGTGACGGTGCTGGTGGTGGCAACGCTGGTTCAGAAGTGGGTAAAAGAGGCGGCGACGCAGCCCTCGAAGGTACCTGAGTTGTCGATGGAAACGACGCAAGGTGGTTTTTTCAGCCGCTGGCTGCGTGCACTGTGGACGCTGTTCTGGAATACCATCCCGGTCTATATCCTGGCGGTGCTGGTGCTGGGAGCCGCCCGGGTGTGGCTATTCCCGCATGCCAATGGCGTGGTGGATAACACGCTGTTCTGGGTGATTGCCATGGCGATTGCGGGCTGCCTGTTTGTTATTCCGACGGCGGCGGAGATCCCTATCGTTCAGACCATGATGCTGGCGGGAATGGGCGTCGCGCCCGCGCTGGCGCTGCTCATCACGCTGCCTGCGGTTAGCGTACCGTCGCTGATTATGTTGCGCAAAGCGTTTCCGGCGAAAGCGCTGTGGCTGACCGGCGGACTGGTGGTGCTATGCGGCGCGGTGGTTGGGGGCGTCGCTTTATTCTGATGATCTTCCCGGGGGGCGGCGCGATGCGCCTGCCCGGGATATATCGCGTTTATTTGATATAGGTAAACGCGGTGGTGACACGAGACACGCCGCTTACCCGGCTGGCGATATCCGCCGCTGCGCGCCCTTCACGGTCGGTGACCAGACCCATCAGGAACACTTCGCTGTTTTCCGTGGTGACTTTCACATTGGAAGATTTCACCTGGTCGGTACCCAGCAGCTGGGAGCGGACTTTGGTGGTAATCCAGGTGTCTGAAGAGGCGGTACCTAAGCCGATGGGCTGGCCCTGGCGTACTTCGTTAAATACCTCCGTCGTGCCTTCTACGCCCATTGCGATTTGCTTCGCGCGCGCGGAAAGATCCGACGTTGGTGATTGCCCGGTCAGCAGAACTTTACCCTGGTACGCGGTAACGTTGATGCGGGCCTGTTTCTTAATCTGTTCATCTTTCGACAGGGCGCTGTTGACGCGTAGCTCCAGCGTGCTGTCATCAACCTGAGTCCCCACCGTACGTGGGTCGGTGGCGGCTTTAGTGCCGACAGCTGCCGTTCCGACTACCGCTGCAGCAACGCATCCCTGAAGCAGTAGCGCAGAAAGCAGAATGGCGAGGGGCGAGAGAGCCTTCATGTGTTCTCCTTAATCGTCCTGGTGTGGAAAAAGCGTGTTATCGATTAAATCGCACAGACAATTGACGGTGAGCATGTGCATTTCCTGAATTCGCGCACTGCGATGCGAAGGAATGCGGATTTCGACGTCCTGCTGCCCTAACAGGCCAGCCAGTTCACCGCCGTCATAACCGGTTAACGCCACGATAGTCATATCGCGGGTGACTGCCGCTTCCACGGCTTTCACGATATCCCGGCTATTGCCGCGCGTAGAAATCGCCAGCAGTACATCGCCAGCGTGTCCCAACGCACGTACCTGTTTGGCATAAATTTCGTCATGCAGGCGATCGTTGGCAATTGCGGTTAAGACCACATTATCGGTATTTAGTGCAATGGCGGGTAAACCAGGGCGCTCTGTTTCAAAACGATTGATCATGCTGGCAGCAAAATGCTGTGCGTTGGCGGCGGAGGTGCCATTACCACAACAGAGGATTTTGTTACCGTTCAGCAGCGACTGGACGAGCGTCATAGCCGCACGGGAGATGGCGTCCGGGAGTGCTTCCGCTGCTGCAATTTGGGTTTGAATGCTTTCGGTGAAGCAGGCTTTGATTCTGTCGAGCACGGGATCCCTTAATTCACATACGCTATTCGCCAAAGGCGTTTTTTAGCCATTGGATGTCGTTTCCGGTGAAGGCTACCACATCGAAACGGCAATCCACAGTCTCAAAACTCCCATTATGTCGGGAGAGCCACAGACGCGCGGCTTTGAGCAGTTTTTGTTGCTTTTGCAGCGTGACGCTGGTGGCGGCATCGCCGTAGTTTGCGCTGCGACGATAGCGCACCTCGACAAAGACGGTGACGCTACCATCGCGCATAATGAGGTCAATTTCGCCGCCGCGTTCATGAACGTTAGCGGCGATAAAACGCAGACCCTGACTCTCCAGCCAGCGGCGGGCCTGGGCTTCCCAGGCGTCGCCGGTCTGTTTACTTAGTTGGCTGCGACGATTTGTCCACCCTGGTACTTGAGCCATGACAGTTTCCTGTTGATCACGCACTCCGGCGTGGCCGTGAGATCGCCGGTATTACCGTTCAGCTCAAAGCCGGAAACCTGACGCATTTGCGAGAAATGATTAGCCAGTGACCAGGCGTCGGCACCCATGGCGTACAGGCGCGCCAGCGAGTAGTCGTTGCGAACAGCGGCTAACGCCTGTTGTTGCAGCGCCGGGTTGCTGCCTGCCAGCATCGGGATCTCACTGTATTGTAAGCCTTCCATCTCCAGACGGAAATCCGGGCCGGAGGTACCCTGGGCGCTGCGGGAGCTGGCGTACAGCGTTACGCCGTTCTGGCTGCCGTTACGCAGGGCGATCATTGGCTTGATGTAAGCGATTTGATCCGGTGTCGCCAGAATATACGCGGCATCGACGCCACCGGTGCTGCTGACGGGCACGTCGCTCGGGCTACCCAGGGTGCTGCCCTGCGATGATGGCAGAGTAGAAACCGGAGTACCGCTTAACGAGATACCGCTGTTGACGCTGCCGCGCAGTTCGGCGGTTGAACCTAAACGCTGTTGCAGTACCGTACCGCCGCCCAGCTTCAGCCACTCGTTGGCAAAGGCGCTAACCACCCGATCGCCTAATGCGCCGCGCGGAACCAGCAGCAGCGGGGTCTGCTTGCCCTGATCGTGAATATGATGCGCGGCATCGCGGGCTTCATCTTCCGGTGAGAGCGCGAAATAGCAGATATTAGCCCGGCTTTCGACTTTCTCCGGCTGGTTCAGCGCCAGGACGTTTAGCGAGGTGTTGCTCTTGATGACATCTTCGACGTTATCTTTCAGCAGTGGACCAACAACAATGGTTGCGCCGTCCTGCTGTACCTGGGCCAGCAGCTGGCTCATTGGTTGAGTGGTGGTGTCGTAGATTTTCAGCTCGGCGGAAGGGTTCGCCGGTGTGGCGGTAACCGCTTGAGTCTGCGGAGCCGTCGTCGCCGGTTGGCTGGTCGCTTCTGCGGCAGCATCAGTGGTTTGAGGCGTCGGGGCCTGGACTGCCGTCGGTGCGGTAACCGGAGCGGTAGTTTGTACCTGGTCGGCTGCCGGGGCCTGTACCGGAGTTTGTGCGTTATTGGTGGTGGTGAGGTCAGTCACTTCCGCCTGCGACGGACTTACCACGGCGCTATCGGCAACATTGGCTGCCTGAGCGACCTGTGCGGGTACTGCGCTTCCTGCGACGGCAGGTGCACCGTTTTTCGCCGCTTCAAAGCCTTGCTGAATTGTGCGACCAAATATCGCCGCCTGGCCGTTGAGCGGCAGCAGCAGGGCGATTTTATTGGTTGATGCGGCCTGGTAATTTTGCATATTAACTAGCTGAGTCGGCAGCATTTTCGCGCCTGGGTTTTGCGGGTAGCGGGTCTGCCAGTCTTTAACGCCCGCTTTGAGCATTGTTGGATCGTTGCGATTGTCAAACCACATACGCTGCAGATCCAGCCAGCCTTGCAGCACGTTTTCGTCGGCGTTAATCACCAGCGCGTTGGCTTGCTCTCGGGTCATCGCGGTGAGCGCTTTCCAGGTCGCGTCGATATTCTTCTGCTTTTGCGCAGCCTGACTCAGCAGCGACTGTTGGGCAATCAGGGCCCGCAGCAGGTTCAACGAGGGTTGACCCTGGCTGGCGTCGATTTGCGCCTGCCAGTAGCGCGGCAGCTGATTTTGCTCAAGGCCTGCTGGGTTGAGTTTACTCAGCAGCGCCTGCGCGCCCTGGAAATCGTTCTGCGCCAGCTTTACTTCAACCGCCAGCAGCGATTGTTCGCGGCTTTGCGTACTGTTGAGGTTCGACGGCAGTTGATTGAACAGGTCGATAGCCTGTGGTTTCTTACCTTCCTGCAGCAGTGCACGAATGGCGAGTAATTGCCAGTTGGTCTTGCTATCATTCGTGCTTTGCTGCATCTGTTGCAGGTAGTAACTGGAGTCAGCCTGTGCCGTACCCTGTAAATACGCCGTGCTTTGGTCTGGAGTGTGGGTACCGCAGCCAGCAAAGATCAGCGCGGCCAGCAGTACGGGCAGACAACGCACGGGTTTAGAACGAAGAAATGTTGACGGTACCATATGTGTCCAGTGATATTTTTTTGGCTCAATGCTCAATATTAAATCGGCAATACGGACGAAACAATGAAACAACACGAATCAGCAGATAATTCTCAGGGACAGCTCTATATTGTGCCCACTCCGATAGGGAATCTGTCTGATATCACGCAACGCGCGCTGGAAGTGTTGCAAGCCGTTGATTTAGTTGCAGCGGAAGACACCCGCCATACCGGTTTGCTGTTGCAACATTTTGCGATTAACGCCCGTTTATTTGCGCTTCATGACCATAATGAGCAGCAAAAGGCTGAAACGCTGGTGGCGAAGTTGAAAGAAGGGCAAAACATCGCGCTGGTTTCCGATGCCGGAACGCCGTTGATTAACGATCCTGGCTACCATCTGGTGCGCGTTTGCCGTGAAGCTAATATCCGCGTAGTACCGCTGCCAGGCCCCTGCGCGGCGATTGCGGCGCTGAGTGCTGCCGGGCTGCCTTCGGATCGTTTTTGCTATGAAGGTTTTCTGCCCGCTAAGTCAAAAGGGCGTCGCGATACGCTCAAGGCGCTGGAAGAAGAGCCGCGTACGATTATCTTTTATGAATCAACGCATCGTCTGCTGGAAAGCCTGGAAGATATCTGTACCGTACTGGGCGAATCCCGCTACGTGGTGCTGGCGCGCGAGCTGACCAAAACCTGGGAATCTATCCACGGCGCGCCGATTGGCGAGCTGCTGGCGTGGGTGAAAGAGGACGAGAACCGCCGTAAAGGCGAGATGGTGCTGATCGTTGAAGGCTTTAAAGCGCAGGAAGAGGCGCTGCCAGCGATTGCGCTGCGTACGCTGGCCCTGCTGCAGGCTGAACTGCCGTTGAAGAAAGCCGCCGCCCTGACCGCAGAAATTCACGGTGTGAAGAAAAACGCGCTGTATAAATATGCCCTGGAGCAGCAGGGGTAATATCAGCGACCAGCTGCCTTTCCCTGGCGAGCGCCGGGAAAGGCGGGTTTGGCAGCCTTTACCTTACCGTTGCGGTGAGCGTCGCCGTACCGTGGAACGGCCCGGGCTGCAGGACCCCGCCAACCAGGTTGTATGGCGTCGCCTTCACCCGGATAGTTCCTGCAGCTGATTTTTCTAAAGAGATAATTCCGTTATTAAAAGGGATATTGCCCCCACCTATGTTCATCTGAATACCAATATCTGCGACATTATCTGATTCCCGGCGGCGGGCGGCTAACATATACTGACTGACGACGTCATCACCCTGAACAGTCAGACTGAGCGCGTCATCTTTTCCAAACAATGACGTATCTCCGCAATCGTAGGTAATATCAAACTCCACTGGAGTATATCCATCCGGCATATGGTCTTTGGTAGTGAACTTTGAGGCGCTGATTTGCCCAAGGTCGACCCGAATCACATCGCCTTCGTTGATTTTACAGCTTTGCGGAACGGTAATGCTGCCCTGGAGGTAGATATTGGCAACATCTTTGTAGACGAATTTTGCATAGCCAACAGTACTGCTCCATGCCGATTGTAGGGTAGCAATATGCGTGCTGGGGATCTCCATCCGGCCTAAAAAAGCCTTCGTGACGCGAAACGTTATACTGACGTTACTGCCCACGGTAAATGCTCCCGCGCGTTTATCATCAGGGTCCGCGCTGCATACGCTATTGTCGCTTGAGGCACCATATACACCTGTTGACTTGATCGGTGAGTTCACATCTGTGGGGACCGTGAGCGCCGATACGCCGGGGACATCGGTAATAACCGTTTTGATATCCAGGTTATTGTTTAATTGTCGGTATCCGCCATAGCTGCTCGCTGCTAGCGGGGTGGTTGTGGAATAAAAGAGGTTTACCCTGGTAGCTGCAGGGCAGTCACAAGCCATCTTATAGCTGCCGCCCGATGTGGTGCCGGAGGTCAGGTCTATAAACGCTCCCTCCACATTTTGCTCTTTCGTCCAGTCACTGGAGAAGCTGGTCGTAAAATTGGCCAATCCCCCCTCGGCTTCACAGCCGCCCATCGCCGCACGCGCTGGCATCGCGGCAAATAGCGCGAGGGCGATGCCGCCGGTGATAATATAAATCGCGTTTTTCATGGTTTTATTCCTTAGCGGCATGGTGTCGTGGCGCGAATAACGGAGGCCGCGCGCTGGCTGTTTTCGGGCAGGCTAAACGTAAACCGGCACTGCTGGTTCTCTTCATTGCCCCAGCGAACGCTCCATGTCTGCGGTTGTTCGTTCACGCCGGTGAGATAGAGCACGCCGCCTTCATCAACAATGCTTTGCTGCTGCTGGCTTTCGCTGCTGGCCATTGCGCCAAACGGTAGCGGCTTACCGTTTCTATCGGTTAACGCTAGCAGGACTCGCTGGCCCACCCTGGCGCTAAACTGTGCGGTAACGGCGGCTCCCTGGCTAGGCACCACTAGCTTCATGGTCTGGGTAACGTCAACATCGTCCGGCATCATGGTGGTATCCAGATAAATGCGGTTTTCCTGGTAAGACGTCAGATAGGGGATCACGGCATAGCCGAAGTAATCGGTGGCGATTCCGGGATAATTTTTGACACGTATACCTGAGGCTCCATCTGCATCAATAAGCGCAAAGGCGTTGCCCAGCGGCTGCGACAGAGTGACACCATGGCTGTGGGCCACAATGCCGCCGGACAGGCCATAGCTCATCTGACGGTTATCGGAGCTGTAATCGTAACCCGCGTTGAAGGTGCCGTAGGCGGAACGATAGCTGCCGTAAAGGCTGCTACCGTTGTTGTCGTTATTCTCGCTCTGACGCTGTTTCAGGGTGTAGCTCAGACGACGATCCTCAAGTAAAGAACCGTTGATCCCCACCTCATGCTGGGTCGATTGATCCTTCTGGCTGGTGATGCGCCAGTTGGCGGTTGCGTGCGGAAGCCAGCGGTCCAGCGGCACGCTGAGGCTGATGGACAGCGAACGGTCGCTATCGCGATCGGCGTAATCAGTAAACTGGCCGCTGACGTTATAACTGACTCCCCACAGGTTGCCGTTGAGGCCAATCGACAGGTTTTTGTCCTTTTGCCCCTTGTCCCAATACTCCTGTTGCGAACCGGAAGCGTAAAAGCTAACGCCGGTAAACAGGTTCTGGTTAATGCTGAACTGGATTTCGCTACTCTGGCGATCGCCAGCGTCAATATCCTGCTGGTTAGCATCTGAAAAGGTGAAGTAACCGCTGCTGGTATAGCGGTAATAGCCCAGGGTTAAATTGGTGCCGGTCTCAGGGATATCTTTAATGTACTGGGTGCGCCAGCTATAGCCGGAATCGCTGTCGCCGTCATCAAAGCGGGTATCCGCCCGACCGATATCCATCGACAGAGCGCCCAATTCTCCCAGCGTTCCGCCGATTCCCACCGTCAGCGCCTGGTAATCCTCAGACCCCGTTACGCCGCCATATAGCGTAAAGGTGTTACTCAGGCCGTAAATCGCCGTCGTTTCAATAAACTCCGGCTCTTTGCTGTCCTCAGAGCTTGCCGCCCGGAAGCGCCCGGCGGTGACGCTATATTTGAGATGCCCCGGGCGCTGCATCATCGGCAGCGAGGAAAATGGCTGCACAAAGTGGCGCGTGGTGCCGTCGGCCTCTTCAATCGTGACGTCTAAATCACCGCTAGATGATGAAGGATAGAGATCGTTAATCTCAAATGCGCCTGCGGGTACGGTGCTTTGGTAAATGGTGTAGCCGTTCTGACGCACCGTGACGATGGCGCTGGAGTTGGCAATCCCGCGGATCGTTGGCGCAAAGCCGCGTTGGCTATTGGGCAGCATGCTGTCGTCGGAATAGAGTCGCGCGCCGGTAAACTGGTAGCTGGAAAACACGCTGCCGTCGGTCGCGCTTTCGCCCATCACCAGCTGCGACTTCAGGCTTTTGATATCCCGCTGCATCCAGGTGTTGATGCTATCCCACTGCGAAGTATCGCTATTGTGCGTCCAGGTGGAGTAGTTACGTAGCCGCCAGGGGCCAAGGTTGGCACCGTTCTGCATATTGAGATACTGGCGTTTGTTACGATCGCCGCCGTCATACTGACTATCCGATCCCGTAAAGCTATAGTTGGTAAACAGCACCGGCATACCATCATCCCAGCGGGAAGGGTCAACATAGCCCCTGGCATCGCGGTAAAGCATAATTTGCGGCACGCTCATATTTAGCCTGCCGTGGTTAACATCCAGTTCGCTGCTGCTATTTGGCACCGTTTGCGCGAGGTCCGTGACGATTGCGGTATCGTCCAGGTTAGCCAGCGTTGGAATTTCATCGACTTTAAAGCCCAGCTCACGCAGTTGTCCGACGGTGAACTGAGGGATGAGCTGGTGGTTTTCTCCGGCGATAAAAGGGATTTTTCTCTGTGCTAGTTTTTTCTTATTAATAATGATATCAACAATATACTCCCCGGGAAGCTGGGCGTTGTCCTGAGAGAAGGTCGATAGATCCACTGCCTGCTGGCCGCTTTTGCTGGTTTCCAACAGCGAAGAGTCAAAATAAAAATCATCAGCCTGCGCGGAATGACATACCAGGCTGCTGCCAGCAAGCATAATCGGCAAAGCGAACTTGACCCTGTAAGAAAGGCGCTTAAGCGCCAGAAAATCTTTTTTCCTTGTCGTGTTGCTCTGCATTCCCTGATTGCCCGTATCCGTTATTTATTGTTATTTACGTCATGCCAGCGTAAGTATTATTGCAATACCTGAGTTTCTTTTGCCGTGGTGCCGCCGTAATCATTGATTGCGGCCCACTGAATAGAATTACCTGATGTGGCGGGTAGCGGAATTTGTTTGTGCTCGCCGGGAGCGATATAGTCAACTTTATCGGTCAAATCTGTTTTACCCAACGCGATACCAGCAAAAACAACGTAATAGGCTGATGGATTATAGACATCTAATGCATTATTCGTGCGCTTATATTGTATAGATTTCCATGCATCCTGAGCGTTACCTTTCAGATGTGCCGGGCGATAAAAAAGTTTTATTCTGGTTTTAAATACCAATGTTAAAGCATTGGTTTTACCCGCCTCACTTTTAGATTGTGCTGGAATTGCCCGCACGTTAACGTAAAAGAGCGACTCTTTATCTTCTGGTAAACTGCCATCGGTTTTAATAATACGTAATGAGGAGTCGTCTCCGGCATTCAGGCGAAATAGCGGCGGGGTCATAATAAACGGCCCGCGAACTGTCCCTTGTGGATTATCAATCCACGATTGCAATAAGTAGGGCATTTTGCTGCTGTGGTTGGCAACGGGTAGGGCGGCCTCTTTTTTACTGGCGTTGTAAATCACCCGCGTGGTTTGCAGAACGATCCCTCCGGCCAGGCTTTGGCTGGCCCATCCTCCAAGTAACAATGCCAATGCTGCCAGGGTTTTTACTTTCATTCTGCTGCTCCAATAAAAAGGTTTTACCCACCGGCAGGTGGGTAAAAGTACAACGAGAGAATTAACGATAATCGATGGTGACGTCGACGGAAGCGTTAGCTTCTCCGGCAGTAATCGCCGATGCTTCTGCGGTAGAAACGTAGTAAGCCTGCAGATTTACATCCGTTTGTTCACCTGTAATGTCAAAATAGACCGGGGTGTCATTCAGTTTATTTAGCGCTAACTGGGTGCCATCCGAAGCACGGTCGATACGAATACCAACGCCAGTGGCTGGCGTGCCTGAGCCCGTTACCGCGACCAGATCGTTATTAGTACCGGTAGTACCGCTGCTACGCGTTTCCAGCCATAGCTGGAAGGATGCGCTGGTGGTACCGTCAACGTGTTTCCAGGCTTCAGTCGGGCAGTTGGTTAACGGAATGGTGAACGGGGTAGTCGGTGATTTATCACCTACTGTTTTAAACTGAGTATTAGAATAATGACCCAACTCAACGTTCACTGTATCGCCGTTAGCGAATTCACAGGTATTCGTTGTTATTTCACCAGTGAATTCAATGGTTCCATCGCTCGCCCAAGCGCTTCCTGCAGATATTGCCAGTAAACCAACTGCAACAGATTTTGCAATTATGTTCATTTTTAACCTCATCCATGTATTATTTTGATAATTGTTTTTATGGTGATTTAATTTTTTACATAAATCACCATGATTAAGATTATATGCTTATTTTTAAGACTTGATGATCTTGTGAGGCTTTTTTTAGGATTGTATTTATAGCGAATAGGTGTAAAGTTAGTTATTCTTAATTTACCTTTAAATAAGGCGCATTAAAATTTTTGCGGTGAATTGATTAATGCTTAATTATTCTATAAAAATATTTTTGTAAATCAAATTTTATTATTTATAATATAATCAGGTGACAAAAAGGCAGATGTTTTAATATCTGCCTTTTTACTTATACGATTTGTAATTCAATTGGAATGTTTTTTAACTCAGAGAGATATTCACTGCTAATACCATCATCGGTAATGACGCAGTTGATCTTCTCCATTGGCAGGACCTGATTAAATCCGCGACGGTTAAATTTGCTGGCATCCAGCACGGCAACCACTTTATGCGCGGCGGCGGCCATAACGCCGCTGATGGAGTAACCTTCATTAAAGGTGGTGATGCCGTTGGTGGTGTCGATACCGTCAGCGCCGACGAACATCAGATCGGCGCTGATGCCCTGTAGCGAGCGTTCGGCGATAGTCCCGTGCATGGAGTGGGTTTTATGGCGAACGGTGCCGCCGCAAACCACCAGGGTAATATCCTTATTTTCCGATAACGTAAAGGCCGCAGGCAGACTGTTGGTAATCACCGTGATATTGGTCATACGTACCAGTTCCTCGGCAATCAGCAGGGTGGTGCTGCCGCTATCAAGGATCACCGTCATCCCTTCGCTAATCATCGTCGCTGCGGCCTGGGCAATCCGTTTTTTAGGGTCGCTGGCCAGCTGATAGCGGTCCTCAAGTACAACTTCCTGGCTATCCCCTTCGGTCAAATTGCTGCCCGCTCTGGCCGCGCCGCCGTGAAAGCGGGTGAGTAACCCCTTCTCTTCCAGCAAGCGTAGATCGGCCCGGATGGTGACTTCGGAGATACCAAAGAGATTCGAAAGGTCCAGCACCAATACGCTACCTTGCGCATTGACCATTTCGACGATTTTGTTCCTTCGCTCAAATGAGTTCATATTGCTTTGCCTGATTATTAACTAATCTCAGTGTAATCGAAGGGTAACGAAAGTTGAACGATAATTTTCGAAAGGTTATGTGAGCCAGCTCTGATTGCTGGCTCAGGCGATCGGTCAAGAGAGTTTAAGCAGGATTTTCCCCTGCATCGGCGCGCCGTTGAGCGCCTGGACTTCGCGGGCAAAGCTTTCTGCATCGCCGATGTGGGCGATGAGTGGAGCAAGCTGAATACGTTTTTCTGTCAGCAGGCGTACTGCCGTTTGCCACTCTTCCCCAGGCCACGGGCCGGAGTAGTTCATCCAACTGCCGACGATAGTCAGCTCTTTACGTAAAATCTGGCCGAAGGTGGCGGAGGGCAGGGTCAAATCATGGTGCAGCGTGCCAACCAGCGCCAGCTGCGCGCGCGGCCCGGCGACGTCAATGCCCAGCGCCACGGTTTGTGGCGTACCCGCAGTTTCAAGCACCAACTGGTCGAACTGAATCTCTTCCAGCGCCGCCTGAATCTCTTTACCGCTCATCTCTCTGCTATTGAAGACGTGGGTTGCGCCGAGCGTTTTTGCCAGTTCCAGCTTCTGCGGATTGATATCAATTGCCGTAATGCTTTTGGCGCCCAGTTCGCGGGCGCACTGCAGCGCCAGCAGGCCGATGGTGCCAGCGCCAATAATAATGACGTTTTTCCCTTTGCATCCCTCTGCAAGATGGAAGGCGTGCAGGCCAACGGTGATCGGCTCGATAAACGCCCCGTCGTCAATCGGCATCTGGTCCGGCAGGCGGAACAGGTTGGCGCGTTTGACGACGACGTATTGCGCATTCCCGCCTTCGCTACGCGAACCGACGAACTGGTACTGTTTGCACAGCGAGAAATATTCACGCTGGCACTGTGGGCAGTGAAAGCAGGGGAGCAGGGGCACGCAGGCTACCGCATCGCCCGGCTGCAGGTCGGTCACCGCGGAGCCGTAGGATTCAACATAGCCGCTGAACTCGTGGCCCAGCGTGATGGGGTAGTAGTGTGCGCCTTTGGCGAAAATGCGCGGAATATCAGAACCGCACAATCCGGAGCTGACAACTTTTACCAGGACATCGTTTTCCGATTGCAGAGTGGGTATTGGGCGTTCTTCAACGCGCACTGTCCCCTCAGCATGGATTACCACTGATTGCATAAAATTCTCCAGAAATGTCCGGGGGAGCGAATGCTCCCCCTGAGATTAAGAAACGGTTGGGCTTTGTTGCGCGAGGGCGGCTTTCTCTGCGGCTGCAAAGTTGCGCGCCCGACGCCACGTCAGCAGCACGCCGACAACATAGATGACGCCAATAACCGCAAAACCGACCACGTTTTGCCAGGTAAAGAGCTGGATGAGCAGCCAGGTAATCGGCGAGCCGCCCTGGTCCATGGAGGCGACCAGACCGCCCGCTTTCAGGGCCCCGGCGTTAGCCGCTAGCTGGGTATGCAGGCCGATGGTCTGCGTCGCTATCCATAGCGTGATCCCCATCAGGATGATCCCCGAAATCAATGTACGGAACAGGTTCCCCTGATGCACCGCAACCGCCATTGCCACGAAGAAACCGATGGTGGCGAGATCGCCAAACGGCAGGACCTGGTTGCCCGGCACCACGACCGCGATAAGAATACTCAGCGGGATAAAGATCAGGCTGGCGGAGACGACCGAGGTATGGCCAAGCAGCAGCGCCGGGTCGAGACCAATCAGGAAGTCCTGACCGCCGAATTTTGCCTGCAGACGTTTACGCGCCTGTTTAGCAATCGGGTTCAGGCCGTCCATGATCGGTTTGATGACGCGCGGCATCAACAGCATCACCGCACCGGTTTTCACCGCCAGCTGCAGAATGCCTTTCAGGTCGTAGCCTGCCAGTGCGCCGATGACCAGACCCATCACGAAGCCAACGGTGACCGGTTCACCGAACGGGCCGAAGCGTTTCTGAATATCGTCAGCGCTGAAGTGAATGCGGTTCAGACCGGGAATTTTTTCGATAATCGTATCGACCAGCACCGCTATCGGCCCTAAATATGCCGAGCTACCGTGCGGAATGGCGATACCGTCAAGACCGAAAAAGTCGCGAGTATCCTTCGCAAACCAGTCGCCGAGCTTGTAGACGAAAGCCGCATGCACGACCACGCCAAGAATACCAATCCAGTAAGAGCCGGTGGCAATGTGCAGCATCGCGCCGGTAAAGGTCATGTGCCAGATGTTCCAGATATCGACGTTCACGACGCGAGTCATCCGGGTCACCAGCATGAAGATGTTGACCGCGATAGCGATGGGGATCGCCACCAGCGCGATTTGCGACGCCCAGGTCATCGGTGACGACCCCGGCCAGCCAATATCAATCACGTGCAGGTTAATCTGGAAATGCTCAGCCATCGCTTTCGCGGCCGGGCCGATAGAGTCGAGCATCAGGCCGATGACCAGGCCGATACCGACGAACCCAATCCCGATATGCAGGCCTGATTTAAAGCAGTCCCCGAGCTTCATCCCCAACAGTTTGGAGAAGATAATGATCACAATCGGCAGCATCACCGTCGGACCAAGATCGAGGATATAACGCATGATTTCGCTAAACATGGACGTTACTCCGCAAGGATGTTCAGGATTTTTTGCTGCAGTTCTTCAATGCCTACGCCGGAAATGAACGGCATGCCGTGAACAACCGGAATGTCGCCGAAAGTTCTGTCGACCCGGGCAGTCGTGCAAATCAGGTGCGCACCGTCCATATAGGTTTCGATTTCATTGACGCGACACTGCACCAGGTCCAGCTCAATGTTGTGGTCTGCGCACAGGTCTTTGATCTCTTCTGCGGCCATGGTAGAGGTGGCGACAGCGCCGCCACAGGCTACGATTACTTTACGTTTCATAGGGTACCCCTTTTATTATCAGTCTGTTATATGGCCTGAGCGTTGGGCTCTGACTCAAGGATAGAGTGCCGAAACAGCTCGGGCAGTTGCTCTTCTGAGGCAGCCAGTAATGCTTCAAGCGTGGTCGGATTCTGTAGCTCACTAAATAACCGACGCAGCAGCTTTAGCTGTGCAGTCGGATTTTCAACAATCAGCGCGATGATTAACGAAACGTTGATATCTCCGTCGTCATCAGCACGCTGAAAAGGGACCGGATTGTCCGGGCGAATCAGATAGATAGCTGGAGACTTCGCATGTACCGCCTCACAGTGAGGGATCGCGACCGCATGCTGCTCCAGCGCAATGCCGGTTGGGAAAGTCGCTTCTCGTTCGAGCAGCGCCAGCGGATAGCTGTCATGCACGACGCCGCGTGCCAGCATCTCTTCGCCAATGTGCTCCAGCGCCTGCTGGCTGGTGCTAAAATGAATGCCGGTACGAACAAATAGTTGACTCATAAATCCTCTTTACTTCAGGCGATTTCAGATGAACAGCCGTAACGGTAAGCACGCAGCACATCCTGAATTTTGTCGAGGATGAGGTCGTGCGGTACGGCGGCGAGTTCGTTTAACGACAGTCGTTCAAACTGCACAGGCATATATTGGCTGATAAGGCCCAGTGGCAGTTTGGTTTCAGTCAGGTTTGCAATTAACTTTTCGACGCTCTGGCGAATACGTGGGTGCGGCCAGTAGTAGCGAATGCGGTCGGACAGGCTGAAGTGGATATCCACCATTGCCTGGCTCCAGGTCGGGCGGTAGTACTTCTTCCAGTAGCCCGGTTCGTTAAGCATCACTTCATCAATGACTTCCATCACGTGGCTGCGGGATTCCGGTGCTACCAGCTCATTTTCCATCTGCGCGAGGGCGAAAATAGCTTCGCGCAGCGCGAAGGTCAGCGCCGGGCCAACTTTCAGGATGGCGTAGTGGTCGCGGACCAACGCACGATAGGCCTGGCGGGACTGGTAGTCAGTCGAGTGCGCTTCGTAGACCATTGGCGTGCCTTCAATCCATGCGGACAGCGCTTTAGCGGCTTCCGGCTGGTAATGGATAATTTGCGTATGGTCGAACTCAACGCCAGGCTGTACCACGATAGCAATGACGCGCTCCAGCGCAGCATCCAGCCCCAGCTTGCGGAAGGCGGCTTCGTGCGTTTCCAGCGTTGCCGCCGCATCCTGCGCGCGGGTCACGTGGACGCTGCCGATGGTGCTGGCTTCGCCACCCGGTACCGGGACTTCAGTGCCAATCACGTAGGTCAGGTGGCGCTTCAGCTCATCGCTTGCCGTCTCTTCTGCGGCCTGGCACAGGCGGGCGGCGCGTTCGGCGACGACGGCCGGGTCCAGCGGCACCGGGTCGTCAGCGCAGGACATCGAAGCATCGAGATGGATTTTGCTGAAGCCGGCGGCGACGTAAGCCTTAATCAGGTCGACAGATTTTTCCATTGCTTCGGCAGCGGGCTCGCCCTGCCAGCAGTTTGGGCCAAGGTGGTCGCCGCCGAGGATGATGCGTTCTGACGGAAAACCAACGTCCTGGGCGATTTTATTCACGAAATCGCGGAAGTCCGCAGGCTGCATCCCGGTGTAGCCGCCAAACTGGTTTACCTGGTTGGAGGTCGCTTCGATAAGGACCTTATTGTTGGTATGCAGATCGAAACGCAATGCCGCTTCGATAACCAACGGATGTGCGGAACAAACTGAACAGATGCCGATGTGTTCGCCAGCTTTGTGGCGGAAAATAATATCTTTCATTTCAATCCTCCGTTTTCTTTCGAATATATTCGTTATGTTTTGTTTTGCTCGCAAATCACTTTATTTTGATTTGTGATCAACCTCGAAAAAAAGAAAGATAAAACGTAATATTTCGAAAGTTACAGATAAAAAAACGCTCTGGCGATAACGGCAGAGCGTTTTTAATTCATTGAAATTTAACTAAATATACGGGATAGCCAGCTCCGTTTGGGCTTTTCTGCAGGCTGAATGACCTGCTGCGGCTGGGCGGCAATTTCGCCTAATCCGGCATTAAAGGCCGCGCCGATAGCATCCAGCGCCTGATGGGCATCTTCCCCACTGGCCATAAAGTGCAGACGATGCCCCTGTTTTGCGCCGAGAGAAACCACGCGCATCAGGTTCTTGGCATCGACAATAGCGGAGCGCGTGTCGAGGTTTTCCACCCGAATTTGCGACTGCCACTGTTTCACCGCCTTCACCAGCACCGCGCTTGGCCGCGCGTGCAAGCCGTGGGGGTTGCGTAAGGTAAACGTCGCCTCTTCGTCGAACACCGGGGGAGCTTCAATTTCTTCCCCTTCAGCGGGCAAAATATTACCCGCCAGAATTTCCAGCACCGCTTGCGGGTTTTCGGCGCGCGATAGCGCTTCAGGCACGCGGTCATCGCTCAGGGCGTGGGTCAGCTGGCGCAGAATATCGAGGTGTTCGTTATCCTGGGCGGCGATACCGACGATCAAATAAGCCGTTTGTTCTTCCCCCCAATCCACCCCCTGAGGGCAGGCCAGCACTTTCACGCCGGTTTGCAGCACCGCGTCACGACTCTGCGGCGTACCGTGGGGAATGGCGATACCGTTACCGAGGTAGGTGCTAATTTGCCCTTCGCGCTCGCGCATGCCGTTCAGATAAGCGGGCGTGGTATGCCCGGCTTCGGTTAAGCTCCCAACGACGCGTTGCAGCGCTTCATCTTTCGTTTTGACCTCGCGGTCGAAATGGATATCTGCGCAAGTCAGTTGCATAAAAAATTCCTTATTTGATGGCTCCGGCAAGCGCCGTCGCTTCCTGGGTGCGTTTCTGCCAAAGCCTCCAGCATCCCAGCATGACCGCGCCGCAGGCGGAACCGGCGAGAATACACAGTACCCACATCAGCGGTTTACTCACCAGCGGCAGGATCAGGAAACCGCCGTGCGGAGCGGGAACCTGGATTTGCAGGCTATAGCTCAGTACCGCTGAGATGGATGAGGCGATCATCATCATGGGGATGACGCGTAAAGGGTCTTTCGCGGCGAAAGGAATAGCGCCTTCGGTAATATGGGTACAGCCGAGGATATAGTTGACCATCCCGGCGGCACGTTCTTCTTCGCTGAAGCCTTTCGGGAAGAAGGTCGTCGCCAGAGCGATAACCAGCGGCGGAGTAATACAGGCGGCGGAAACTCCGGCCATAAAGAAGTAGTTGCCCTGACCAAGCAGCAGCGTTCCGGTGACGTAGGCCGCTTTATTGACCGGACCGCCGAAGTCGAAGGAGCACATTGCGCCGACCACAATACCCAGCAGAATTGGATTCGCTTCCTGTAACGAGCTCAGCCAGTTCATCATCGCGTTATTGATAGCGGCGACAGGTTGCCCCAACAGCACCATCATCACGCCAATCACCAGCACGCCGACCAGCGGCATAATAAAGATCGACTTCAGCCCCTCATACTGGCGCGGCAGGCCGTTGAGCATATTGCGGATGAGCAGCATAAAGTAACCGGCGGCGAAACCAGCGATGATCCCGCCGAGAAAGCCCGCGCCGGTCGCGTTGGCCAGCAGTCCGCCGACGAAGCCAGCTACCATGCCGGGACGTCCGGAAATCGACCAGGCAATATAGGCGGTGAAAATTGGCACCATGATTGAGAAGGCTTGCTGGCCCACTTTCATCAGCGTGGCGGCAATAACGTTATATTGCGGCGAGTTTGGATCGGCGGAGTAGATGCCCCACAGGAAGGAGATGGCAATCAGGATCCCCCCGGCGACAACAAACGGCAGCATGTTAGAAACGCCGCTCATCAGGTGCTTATAAACCTGGCGACCGAATGATTCCTGCTCGTATTTCTCCGTTGACTCCTGCGTGGAGGTCATACCCTGACGACGCGTCGCCTGGCCGCTGATAATTTTATTAATTAAATCGGCTGGATGATGAATGGCCTCTTTAACGGGAACTTCTATGACCGGAAGGCCATTGAATCGCTCAGCGTTAACGTCTTTATCGGCGGCAATAATGACGCCATAAATATCTTTTAAATCTTCTGGCGTAATAACATTTTCAACGCCGGAAGCGCCGTTGGTTTCGACTTTAATGTCGACATTTAATTTCTTTGCTGCAGTTTTTAAGGCTTCTTCAGCCATAAAAGTATGCGCAATACCGGTAGGGCAGCCGGTAACTGCAATGACTTTTTTCATAATCGGACCTTTATAATTGGACGACCTGAATCTGCTGTAATAATTCTTCTGTGCGTTGTAATTTTCCTAATCCGGCAGAACCGGCAACGTCGGCGCCGGTAGCGCTGGCTAATGCCAGGGCGTGGGTGACGTCTTCTTCGTTAAGCCATTTACTGAGAAAAGCACCCAGTGCTGCGTCACCCGCGCAGGCGGAGCTGACCAACTCAATTCTGGGTGCGGAGCAGAACCACACGCCTTCTCCGTCAGAAAAGTAGAGCCCTTTAGCCCCCATTGTCAGCAGTACGTTGCGAGCGCCGAGCTGGTGCAGCGTATGCATTGCTTCTCGCACCTGCTGGTGGTTACTGACGTCGAGACTGAAGATTTCCCGCAGCTCGTCATCGTTAGGCTTGATCAGCAATGGCCGCAATTCCAGCAGCTGGCGCAGGGCCGGATGGCTGATATCGAGAATAATTTCGCAGCCTTTCTGCTGGCATAATTCAATAATCTCGCCATAGAAACGACTTTCAATTCCCGGTGGCAGGCTGCCGCTGATGACTAAATAATCCCCGGCACAAACGCATTCCAGGTGATGAATAACCTGCTGTTTACAGTCATCATCAATTTTTGCACCGGGGTTCAGCAGCTTATATTCATCGGCACCGTCATTAATAAAAATATTAATTCTGGTTGGCTCGGATACCCATGCTGGCGTGACTTTAATTTTCTGCTGACGTAACTCTTCCACAATATAACGGCCAGTGAAACCACCGAAAATGCCCATAACGTGAGTGGGTTGCTGATAGTGATTTAATATCAGCGAGACGTTCACTCCTTTACCATTCGGGCAATATTCCGTGTGCCGGGTTCGGTTCACTGCCGACGGCTTCAGCGGATCGCAAAAGATATTCATATCGATTGCGGTATTGAGTGTCAGGGTATGGATCACGACATTGCTCCTTCGATCCGAAATTACAGTTGCCCTTCACAGCCGCAAACGTGAATGACTTTGCGTACCACATCTTTCATCGCCGCTTTAGCCGGTTTCATGTAGTGGCGCGGATCGTTAGCCTCTGGATTTTCATCGAAGTACTGTTTCAGGGCGTCGGAGAAGGCGATTTTCAGCTCGGTGGCAACGTTGACTTTGCACACGCCCAGCGAGATTGCCCGGCGGATATCGCTATCCGGGAGACCTGATGCGCCGTGCAGTACCAGCGGAACGTCAACGCGATCGCGAATGGCGGCGAGGCGGTCAAAATCGAGTTTTGGTTCCGCTGCATACATACCGTGTGCGGTACCAATAGCGACCGCCAGCGAGTCGATCCCGGTACGAGCGACAAATTCGCGTGCCTGTTCCGGGTTGGTATACAACGCGTCTTTCGCATCGACAACCAGGTCATCTTCCACGCCGCCCAGACGGCCCAGCTCGGCTTCTACGCTGGCATCATAGCGATGGCTCAGTTCAACCACGCTCTTGACTAATGCGACGTTCTCTTCAAAAGGCGAGTGCGAACCGTCGATCATGACCGAACGGATCCCGGCCTGCACCTTACGCGTGATATCGGTCAGATCTTCATGGTGATCGAGGTGTACCGCTAGCGGGAGATCCCAAATCTTAGCCAGATCTCGAGCGATCGCCACTACGTTACCAGTTCCCGCATAGCTATAAGTACCTGGTGTGCCAGCAAGGATCAGAGGAGAACGTAGTTCTGCAGCGGTTTCTACCACCACCTGCATCGTTTCCAGGTTGTGGATATTAAACGCCGGAACCGCATAGCCGAGGTGCTGGGCTTTCAACAGCATATTTTTACTGGAGATAATGTACATTCGTACTCCTCATCTTTCACGTTGTAAGTTGTTTCTTGGTTATAGTCTTCATTTTGAAAGTAATGTAGCGATCGCTTCGATGAATTGTTGTGATCAAGCGCACACAACAGCGATGTTATTTTAAAAATGAAAGTTATAGAATCTTGTTTGTTTTCTTTTTTAAAAGTATCTTAATTGCGGATTGTTTTTTTAATGTATTGAATTAAATCATTTTAATTTTTTAATAAGAGCATCTTGACGGCGTGGCGTTTGACAATGCTGCGGGGAAATTTAAAAATGAAAGTTATTCTGGGAGATAATAAGAAGGCACAACACTGTGGCAAAACCGTCAACAAGCCTGCTGAAAAGGCGCTTGGACATCGCTGAGATCGTGCGTAAGAACGGAGAGATTAAAGTCGACGATCTGGCTGAAATGCTGGCCGTTTCCGGGGTGACGATTCGTAATGACCTGAATTACCTCGAACAGCAGGGCTACCTGAAGCGCTCTTTTGGCGGCGCAATATACACGTCTCAGGCAGGGGCTCCGGTCGCCCCGGCCCAGGAGACTTCCGTGGCGACGGATAAGGCACTGGAGACTGAAATGGCTCGCCAGATCGCCGCACAGATCGAAGATAGCGAGACGCTTTTTCTGGGGCAGGGATCGATCCTACGCAAAGTGATCCCCTTTCTTGCGGGTTATGACGAACTCTGCCTGCTATTAAACGATTTGGCGCATGTTCCGCTGGCGCAGGAGTTTCTGAATGGCGAAACCGTGCTGCTCGGGGGCGTGCTGGGGGGAAATGGCAAAATAGTGGAAGGCGACCTGGCGCTGAGCGCGCTGGGCCATTATCGCCCCTCACGAGCGCTGGTTGCCGTCGACCATATTGCTGAAGATGGCACCTTAAGCGTCAGACAAGAAGCCAACGCCCGCTTGCTGAGCGAAGCGGTGGCTCAAAGTGAGCGGGTCATTGCGGTAGTCGCCAATCGTCCGGTATATGGCGACAAGCGTTACGCAATTGGTGATTTACGGCAGATTAGCGGCATAGTCACGCCGCAGGTCGTTGCCGCGGAATATCATGCCCGCCTTCTCGCCGCTGGACTGACGAATAGCTATACCAATAATGAGTGCCTGACATGGCTCAACCCTGCTTTGCAAAAGGCAAAGTAAAGGAGCGATGATGAACGTGACCATTTGCACCATCGGCGAACTACTGGTGGAGTTTCTGGCAAAAGAAGAAAACCAGGGTTTTTCTCGCCCGGGAGAGTTTTGGGGGCCATATCCCAGCGGTGCTCCGGCAATTTTTGCCGACCAGGTGGCAAAGCTGGGGTTTGGTTCGGTGCTTTTCAGCTGCGTCGGTAACGATGCTTTTGGTGAAATGAACATTGCGCGGTTGGAAAGCGACGGTGTGAACGTTAATGGGATCGCCATACTGCAAAAGGCGACTACCGGCAGCGCTTTCGTCAGCTACCGCAGCCAGGCGCAGCGTGATTTTATTTTTAATATGCCGAATAGCGCCTGCGGCCTGTTAACCGCCGACCATATTGATGAACGCCTGCTTGAACAGTGCAATCATTTTCACATTATGGGTTCTTCGCTGTTTTCGTTCCGCATGATCGATGCGATGCGCAAAGCGATTGAAAACATTAAAGCGCGTAACGGTACGGTTTCGTTCGATCCGAATATCCGTAAAGAGATGCTCAATATCCCTGAAATGTCGCAGGCATTTGAATATATTCTTGATTACACGGATATTTTCCTGCCAAGCGACGGTGAGCTGGATTACTTTGGCCTCAACCCGGGGCGCGATGAGCAAGTGCTGGTGGATAAACTGTTAAAGCGCGGCGTCAAGCACGTGGTGATTAAACGCGGCCCGCGCGGCGCGAGCTATTTCAGCGCTCAGAAAACGCATCATGTTGCGGGTTTTAATGTTCCGGTTGTTGACCCAACGGGGGCGGGCGACTGTTTCGGTGCAACCTTTGTCAGCTTGTTCCTGTCCGGCGCATCGCCACAGGAAGCGTTGAAATGGGCCAATGCCAGCGGTTCTCTGGCGATTGCTCAGCGCGGACCCATGGAAGGGACGTCGACGAAAGCGCAGATAGAGGCGTTTCTTAAGGCTTATAAGTAAGAACGGTATCCCGCTCGAAATATAACGAGCGGGATAAATAATATCAGCAGATCACGTCACCGGCGCTGGGTTAAACACCGCGAGCTGATTGTGCAGGCCCCATTGATCGGAGAACGTCTTCTTGCGGCCGCTGGCGACATCAAGAATAAATTCAAACAGCTTCAGACCCACGTCTTCGATAGTCTCTTCACCGGTGGCGATGGTTCCCGCGTTGATATCCATTAAGTCATACCAGCGGTTTGCCAACTCGGTACGCGTCGCCATCTTAATAACCGGCACCGCGACCAGGCCATACGGCGTACCGCGACCGGTGGTAAATACCTGCACCGTGATCCCGGAAGCCACCTGCTGGGTGCCGCAGACAAAATCGCTGGCCGGCGTGGCGGCGTAAATCAGACCGCGTTTGGTTGGACGTTGTCCCGGAGAGAGGACTTCGGCAATCGCGCTCTTCCCGGATTTCGCGATTGAACCCAGCGCTTTCTCCACTACGTTCGCCAGACCGCCTTTTTTGTTGCCGGGAGAGGGGTTGGCGCTGCGGTCAGTTTTGCCCATATCGAGATAGTTATCGTACCAGGCCATCTCCTCCAGCAGACGTTTGCCGACTTCTTCATTGATGGCGCGCGGTGTCAGCAGATGGATCGCATCGCGCACTTCGGTGACTTCGGAGAACATCACGGTTGCGCCGCAGCGAACCAGTAGATCGGACGCGTAGCCCACCGCCGGGTTGGCCGTTACGCCAGAAAACGCATCGCTGCCGCCGCACTGCATGCCGACAACCAGTTCGGAGGCCGGGCAGGTTTCACGCTGGCGCTGGTTCAGTTTCTCCAGATGACGCTCGGCAACCTGCAGAATGTCGTCAACCATTGATTTAAAACCGACGTGCTTTTCATCCTGCAGGCTAACGATGCTGGCGCTATCCACCGGGATGCTTTTCACATCATCGGTACCTTCCAGCAGGCGTTCCGGCTGAAGTTTTTCACAGCCGAGGCCGATGACCATCACCTCGCCGCCGAAGTTCGGGTTGAGCGCCAGGTTGTGAATGGTGCGGATGGGGACGACCGCCGCCGGAGCGTTAATCGCCACGCCGCAGCCGTAAAGGTGGTTCAGACCGACGACGCCATCAACGTTTGGATATTTCGGCAGCAGATCGCGTTCGATAATTTTAACGACGTAATCCACGACACCCGCCACGCAGTGCACGCTGGTGCTAATGCCGAGTAAATTTTTGGTTCCGACGCTACCGTCGGCGTTGCGATACCCTTCGAAGGTGTAGCCTTCCAGCGGCGGCAGCGGCGCAGGGACTTTGGTTGCCAGCGGTAGCGTATGCAGCGGCGGCGCTTTCGGTAGTTCGACCAGCGATTCGTCAATCCAGCTACCCTGTGGGATATCGCGTACCGCGTAGCCAATCACTTCGCCATAGCGGATGATTTCACCGTGTGCGGGAATATCAACCAGCGCGACTTTATGGCCTTGCGGGATATGTTCAACGAGCGTGAGTCCGTCAGGGAAACGCGTTCCGGCTTTTAAACCTCGATCGTTAACAATAATCGCCACGTTATCCGTTTCGTGCACTTTTATATAAAACGCCGTGGGCGATTCTTGTCTAATTTCAATGTCAGCCATTGTCCAGTATTCTCCAGCAAGGTGCGAATAATAAAATAAAACGGTTATTCAATTTCTGATGTTCAGATTTGTGGAATAAAGAATGTCAGGTGTTTGGATTTGAAAATGTGATCTAAATCACTCATTGCTGCGAGAGAGAACCGGCTAAAGCAGGAAATCACTGGAACTGTGGATCAGCGCCCACTGATTATTGCATTTGCACAATAAAAACGATAATTGAACGTTATTTACAGGTTATGTGCACAGTGTTCAACGGTCGCAAGCTGATTATACTGAGTCATGCTTGCAATGCGCCGGATGAGTAATCAATACCACCTGATATTGATTTCTGAATAATTAAGAATCACACCAAAATAAATAATGGAAGGTGTGTTGTACCTGAGGAATATTAAATGAGTCTGGATGCAACGATAGAACAGAAAAAGGGTATGCCAACCCGATATTTAATTCTACTGATAATTTTCATTGTTACTGCCGTTAACTATGCTGACCGTGCGACGCTGTCTATTGCTGGCACAGAAGTCGCGAAAGAGCTACAGCTGAGTGCGGTATCCATGGGCTACATTTTCTCTGCTTTCGGCTGGGCGTATTTGCTGATGCAGATCCCCGGCGGCTGGCTGCTCGATAAGTTTGGATCGAAGAAAGTTTATACCTACAGCCTGTTTTTCTGGTCGCTGTTTACTTTCCTGCAGGGCTTCGTGGATATGTTCCCGCTGGCCTGGGCCGGAGTTTCGATGTTCTGCATGCGTTTTATGCTGGGCTTTTCCGAAGCGCCTTCTTTCCCGGCAAACGCCCGTATCGTTGCGGCCTGGTTCCCAACGAAAGAGCGCGGCACCGCATCCGCTATCTTTAACTCCGCACAGTATTTCTCCCTGGCGCTGTTTTCACCGCTGCTGGGCTGGCTGACCTTTGCCTGGGGCTGGGAACACGTCTTTACCGTAATGGGCGTGATTGGCTTTGTTCTGACCGGCATGTGGGTGAAGTTTGTCCATAACCCGACCGATCATCCGCGTATGACTAAAGAAGAGCTGAAGTTTATTGCAGATAACGGCGCCGTTGTCGATATGGACCATAAAAAGCCGGGCAGCGATGCGGCGAAAGGTCCGAAACTGGATTACATCAAGCAGCTGCTGAGCAGCCGTATGATGCTAGGCATCTTCTTCGGACAGTACTTCTTAAACACGATCACCTGGTTCTTCCTGACCTGGTTCCCGATTTATCTGGTTCAGGATAAAGGGATGTCGATTCTGAAGGTGGGAATGGTGGCGTCTATTCCTGCACTGTGCGGTTTTGCCGGCGGCGTGCTGGGCGGGCTGTTCTCCGATTATCTGATTCGCCGCGGCTGTACGCTGACCTTTGCGCGTAAACTGCCTATCGTGCTGGGCATGCTGCTGGCATCAACGATTATTCTGTGCAACTACACCGACAACACGGCGCTGGTCGTTGCGCTGATGGCGCTGGCGTTCTTCGGTAAAGGGTTTGGCGCACTGGGGTGGCCGGTTATCTCCGACGTAGCGCCGAAAGAGATTGTGGGACTGTGCGGTGGCCTGTTCAACGTGTTTGGCAACGTGGCCTCTATCGTCACCCCGCTGGTGATTGGCTATATCGTTAGCGAACTGCACTCCTTTAATGGCGCACTGATTTTTGTAGGCTGTTCCGCACTGATGATGATGGTTTGCTACCTCTTTGTGGTAGGTGATATCAAACGTCTGGAACTGCAGAAATAATTAACGGTTAAGTGACAAGGTATAAGTGATGAACAACGATATCTTCCCGAACAAATTTAAGGCGGCCCTGGCGGCGCATCAGGTTCAGATTGGCTGCTGGTCCGCGCTGGCCAGCCCAATCAGCACCGAAGTTTTAGGTCTGGCAGGTTTCGACTGGCTGGTACTGGACGGCGAACATGCGCCGAACGATATCTCCACCTTTATCCCGCAGCTAATGGCGCTGAAAGGTAGCACCAGCGCACCGGTAGTGCGCGTACCGACCAACGAGCCGGTTATCATTAAGCGTCTTCTGGATATCGGTTTCTATAACTTTCTGATCCCGTTCGTCGAGACCGAAGAGCAAGCGGTTAATGCAGTGGCTTCAACTCGCTATCCGCCTGAAGGTATCCGCGGCGTATCCGTATCGCACCGCGCCAATATGTTTGGCACCGTGCCGGATTACTTCGCGCAGTCGAACAAAAATATCACCATCCTCGTGCAGATCGAAAGCCAACAGGGCGTGGATAACGTGGATGCGATTGCCGCAACCGCGGGCGTCGACGGTATTTTTGTTGGTCCAAGTGACCTGGCCGCTGCGTTAGGCCACCTGGGTAATGCTTCCCATCCGGAAGTACAGAAAGCTATCCAACACATTTTTGCGAGCGCGAAAAAGCACGGTAAGCCGAGCGGTATTCTGGCGCCGGTTGAAGCGGATGCGCGTCGCTATCTGGAATGGGGCGCGACCTTTGTCGCCGTTGGCAGCGACCTGGGCGTATTCCGCTCTGGCACGCAGAAACTGGCTGATTCCTTTAAGAAATAACCACCACCGAAACTAGAGAGATAAAGACATGACAATGAAAGTTGGTTTTATTGGCCTCGGTATCATGGGTAAACCAATGAGTAAAAACCTCCTCAAGGCAGGTTACTCGTTGGTGGTTGCTGACCGTAACCAGGAGGCGATTGCCGAAGTGATTGCCGCTGGTGCTGAAACCGCGACTTCAGCGAAAGCGATTGCTGAGCAGTGTGACGTAATCATCACCATGCTGCCGAACTCCCCGCACGTGAAAGAAGTTGCGCTGGGCGAAGGTGGCATCATCGAAGGCGCTAAGCCGGGCACCGTTCTGATCGACATGAGCTCTATTGCACCGCTGGCAAGCCGCGAAATTAGCGAAGCGCTAAAAGCGAAGGGCGTTGATATGCTGGACGCACCGGTCAGCGGCGGCGAACCGAAAGCCATCGACGGTACACTGTCGGTGATGGTTGGCGGTGATAAAGCGATTTTTGACAAATATTACGATCTGCTGAAAGCGATGGCAGGTTCCGTGGTACATACCGGCGATATCGGCGCGGGTAACGTCACCAAGCTGGCTAACCAGGTCATTGTGGCGCTGAACATTGCTGCGATGTCTGAAGCGCTGACTCTGGCGACTAAAGCGGGCGTGAACCCGGATCTGGTTTATCAGGCAATCCGCGGTGGGCTGGCCGGTAGTACCGTGCTGGACGCCAAAGCGCCAATGGTGATGGACCGTAACTTCAAGCCGGGCTTCCGTATCGATCTGCATATCAAAGATCTGGCGAATGCGCTGGACACCTCTCACGGCGTGGGCGCGCAGCTGCCGCTGACCGCTGCGGTGATGGAAATGATGCAGGCGCTGCGCGCCGACGGTCTGGGTACTGCCGACCATAGTGCTCTTGCATGCTACTACGAAAAACTGGCGAAAGTGGAAGTCACTCGCTAACAAGAAGGGCGCGGATGCGCGCCCTGTAATTCTTGCCTTGAGCGGCACTGTCAGGCTACATAACTATGAAAATCGTAATCGCCCCAGACTCTTATAAAGAAAGCCTCTCGGCCACTGAGGTTGCACAGGCTATAGAAAAAGGTTTTCGGGAAATTTTCCCCGATGCGCTCTACGTGAAGGTTCCTCTCGCCGATGGCGGAGAAGGTACCGTTGAGGCGATGATTGCCGCGACGCAAGGAACCGAGATGAGCGCCTGTGTGACGGGGCCGCTGGGTGTTCCGGTTGATGCCTGCTGGGGACTTTCCGGCGATGGCAAAACCGCGTTTATCGAAATGGCGGCGGCCAGTGGACTGGGACTGGTACCTCCCGCCCAGCGTAATCCGTTATTAACCACGTCGCGCGGGACCGGCGAGCTGATTTTGCAGGCGCTGGAAAGCGGGGCGAAAAATATCATCATTGGCATTGGCGGCAGCGCGACTAACGACGGCGGCGCGGGGATGGTGCAGGCGCTGGGCGCACGCCTTTGCGACGCCAATGGCGCGGAGATCGGCCACGGTGGCGGTAGCCTGTGTAGTCTGAATTCGATAGATATTTCCGGGCTTGATGCGCGACTGCACGACTGCACCATTCGCGTAGCCTGCGACGTGACGAATCCGCTGATCGGCGATAGTGGCGCATCAAGAATATTTGGGCCGCAGAAAGGGGCTACCGAAGCGATGATCCGCGAGCTGGATAGCAATCTGGCGCACTACGCTGATGTGATTCAGGCCGATCTGCACGTTGAGGTGAAACAGGTACCCGGTGCGGGAGCCGCAGGCGGTATGGGTGCAGCGTTGATGGCATTTTTGAATGCAGAGCTACGTAGCGGGATCGAAATTGTAACCCAGGCGCTGAATCTGGAAGAGCATATCCTCGATTGCTCGCTGGTGGTGACCGGTGAAGGCCGACTGGATAGCCAGAGCATCAATGGTAAAGTGCCGGTTGGCGTGGCGAGCGTGGCGAAAAAATACCATAAGCCGGTGATCGGTATTGCCGGTAGTCTGACCCGCGACGTGGGCGTGGTTCACCAGTATGGTATTGATGCGGTGTTTAGCGTGCTGACCAGCGTTACGACCCTTGAAGAGGCGTTTCGCGGCGCGGCGGACAATATTTATCATGCGTCGCGTAATATTGCGGCGACATTGCAGGTCGGGATGTCGACGGAAGGATGACAACCGGCGGCAAACCCTCTATACTTCGCGCCGAAGCTGACCAGACAGTCGCCGCTTCGTCGTCGTCCTCTTCGGGGGAGACGGGCGGAGGGGAGGAAAGTCCGGGCTCCATAGGGCAGGGTGCCAGGTAACGCCTGGGGGGCGCAAGCCCACGACCAGTGCAACAGAGAGCAAACCGCCGATGGCCCACGCAAGTGGGATCAGGTAAGGGTGAAAGGGTGCGGTAAGAGCGCACCGCGCGTCTGGTAACAGTTCGCGGCACGGTAAACTCCACCCGGAGCAAGGCCAAATAGGGGTTCACAAGGTACGGCCCGTACTGAACCCGGGTAGGCTGCTTGAGCCAGTGAGCGATTGCTGGCCTAGATGAATGACTGTCCACGACAGAACCCGGCTTAACGGTCAGCTTCCTCATTCAACAAAACCCCGTCAGAAATGGCGGGGTTTTTGCTTTCTGGTACAGGTGATTAAAAGGGAAGATGAATGACTGTCCACGACGCTATACCGAAAAGAAAGCGGCTTAACGGTCAGCTTCACTCTTTTATGCAAAAAAACCGCTTCGGCGGTTTTTTTGCTTTCTGGCGCTGCTGGAATTGCCCGAGGGTTTTGTAGGTCAGGTAAGGCGTTAGCCGCCACCTGACAAAAAGATGAGCGCAATATTTGATACTTGCTCCCATTCATTGGCCAATAAGGTCTGGGGTATTTAATTATTCATGTTGTAAATTTAATTATTTTATTTATTCACATTAATTATAATGTGTTTTTTACGTACATTTATACGTACTATTTATTACATTTCGTCATCCGCTTCTGAAAAATAATAAGCCGCCCTTTCTGGCAATGACCCTTCAGGATAAAACAATGAAATTAATGACTCGTATCGCGCTCACAGCCGTCCTGGCTACAGGTTTCTCGATGGCGGCTCAGGCTGCGGACGTTAAGGCTGCACCGGCACCGGCGCAGGATCCGATTGTTCAGCACTTAAAGCTGACCACCGATCAGGTCACAAAAATTAAAAGCCTGCATCAGCAACTGGAAAAAAACGTTCAACAGATCTCCCAGAAAGATATTAAAGACGGCGTATTATTTGATGTCATTGATTCCGGAAAATGGAATGAAAAAGCGGTCAAAGATCAGCTGGCAGCTTTTAGCAAAGTGGAGCAGCAGGTTCGCTATTATCGCGTGAAATACTATTTTGATGTGAATCAGGTACTGACGCCAGAGCAGCGTAAGCAGGTACAAAAAGATTTAGCTCAGGAATTGAGTGAATAAGCCTATCGGCCCCGGTCGGGGCCGATATTAACTTCAGGCGACGCTTTCTTCATCCTGAAGCCGTATCTCCGCTTCCACGACGATCGCCTCCAGCTCGCTTAACATCTCTTCATAACCAAAGCTGACTGCGGTCGGAACTTCCGGTTGAGGTTGCTGCACCAATACCGCAACTTTTTTTGCTTTCTTCTTGCCCACTGACGAACTCCCTTACTGCCGTTGTTACACTGGTAAATCTATCAGCAAAGCGCGCAGCGGCGTATCGGCGACGAGGGTAATGTTAGCTTCGTCACGAATAAATGCGCCATCACCGCAGGTCAGGGCCTGTTTCTCTTCTTCTTGCACAAGCGCGTGCACCGTACCGTGAATTGACTGCAGGTAGGCGCGCGGGCCGTGAAGCTGCACATTGAGCTGTTCGCCTTTAGCCAGATTGATATGGTGAATCCATACCTGCTGGCGTAGCTGGAGACTATTCTGGCTGCCGTCTGGCGAAGCTAACAGCTGTTGCGGTCCCGAGGCGATAACGACTTTTTGCACCAGCGGGTTTTCATGCTGCGGACAGGCGTCCAGCCACAGTTGCATCCGCGTTAACGAGCTCTCTTTACTCAGGTTGTGCTCGCTGTAGCTAACGCCGGGTTGAGTCGAGATCAGCAGCGCTTCGCCAGCTTTTGCCTGGATGTGGTTGCCGTCGCTGTCACGGTACTCCGCCTCACCTTCCAGAATCAGGTTCAGAATATCGACCTTAGGGTAGGTACGCGGCTGGAACGATGCTCCGGGAGCCAGAACTTCCTGATTGAGTACGCGCAGAGACGCATAGCCCAGTAATTTCGGGTCGAAGTAGTGGCCAAAGGAAAAGGTGTAGCGGGCCTGCAGCCAGCCGAAGTCTGCTTGACCGCACTGTTTGGCTGTTCGGGTAGTAATCATTTTTCTTGACCTCTCTTTACACTAAATCAATGGTAAAGGTATGGACGCTGTATTGTTAGCCAGATATTCTGCCCGGTATGTTCAAATTTCCTGAATGAGAGTGCGATGGCTAAAGAGAGAGCATTAACGCTGGAAGCGTTACGCGTAATGGATGCAATTGACCGACGCGGAAGCTTTGCGGCGGCGGCTGATGAACTTGGTCGGGTGCCTTCAGCGCTGAGCTATACCATGCAAAAGCTGGAAGAGGAGCTTGATGTCGTATTATTTGACCGCTCAGGGCATCGAACAAAATTCACCAACGTTGGCCGAATGCTGCTGGAACGTGGTCGCGTCCTGCTGGAGGCGGCGGATAAGCTAACGACTGACGCTGAAGCGCTGTCACGCGGTTGGGAAACGCATCTGACCATTGTCACCGAGGCGCTGGTGCCAACTACAGACCTGTTTCCGCTGATTGAAAAGCTGGCGACAAAATCTAACACGCAGCTGTCGCTCATTACCGAAGTACTGGCCGGCGCCTGGGAGCGGCTTGAGCAGGGCCGAGCGGATATTGTCGTCGCGCCGGATATGCATTTTCGCTCATCGTCGGAGATTAACTCCCGCAAACTCTATTCGGTCATGAACGTCTACGTTGCCGCACCGGATCACCCTATTCATCACGAGCCGGAACCGCTTTCTGAAGTCACGCGCGTTAAGTATCGCGGCGTAGCGGTGGCGGATACTGCTCGCGAACGTCCGGTACTGACGGTACAGCTGCTCGACAAACAGCCGCGATTAACCGTGAGCACAATTGAAGACAAACGCCAGGCGCTGCTGGCAGGATTAGGCGTCGCCACAATGCCGTATCCGTTAGTTGAACAGGATATTGCCGAAGGACGTCTTCGGGTTGTCAGTCCGGAGTACAGTAACGAGATAGATATTATTATGGCCTGGCGTCGCGATAGCATGGGTGAGGCGAAGTCATGGTGCCTGCGGGAAATCCCGAAGCTGTTTATGGGTAGATAAAACAAAATGCGCCCCTTTTTGACGAGGGGCGCATTGCTCAGTAAGCAGTCGGTTTTGGCGTTGGCCCGAAGCGGTTATTGCCGGGAGTGCCGTTCTGGCAATTGAAAATAATGATCACCAGCCAGCCGATAACGGGTATCAGCAGTAATAACAACCACCACGCCGAGCGGTCGGTGTCGTGCAAACGACGAAACTGCACCGCCCACCACGGTAAAAATACCAGAATACCGTAGATAGTTGTCAGAATGCCTTCACCGCCCGCGCGTTGCCAGCCAAGCATTTTATCAACGATGCTGAGTACCCCGGTCAGGATGATGTTGACCAGAATAAACATCCAGTACTCTTTGCGCCGGGCGCGGCCGCCAAATCCAATATAGTTTTTTAATACTTTAAGATACCAGTCCATTTCTACGCCTCAATTAACCGTCAATCACTTGTTTTTAAAGCGATCGAACTAAGAATAGACGTGAATAAAAAACCGGTAAACATTTGTTTGGTGAATTAATTGGGCGCCCTCAGCGGCGCCCGATCTCTTAGCGGAAACGAAGGTCGCGGCCGTGAGGTTCGTTAAGATCCTGCTGCGGGCCGACGGAAATAATCCCGGTCGGGTTAATGGTTTTATGGCTGCGATAGTAGTGGTTGCGAATATGGGCGAAGTCCACGGTTTCAGCGATGCCCGGCATCTGATAGATATCGCGCAGGAAGCCATAAAGATTAAGGTAATCGCTGATGCGGCGTTTATCGCATTTAAAGTGGGTTACATACACCGGGTCGAAACGAACCAGAGTCGTCCACAGGCGAATGTCGGCTTCCGTTAATTGGTTACCCGTCAGGAAGCGATGTTGACCAAGAATTTGCTCCAGACGTTCCAGGGAGGTAAACACCGCATCGACGGCCTCATCGTAGGCCTCCTGGCTGGTGGCGAACCCGGCTTTATAGACCCCGTTGTTGACGCTATCGTAAATCCAGCCGTTCAGCTCATCGATTTGCCCACGTAGCTCAGGCGGATAGTAGTCACCGGCTTTAGCGCCAAGCCCGTCGAAAGCGGTATTAAACATGCGGATGATTTCCGCGGACTCATTACTGACGATGGTGTGCTGTTTTTTATCCCACAATACCGGTACCGTCACGCGCCCGCTGTAGTGCGGATCGGCGTGCAGATAAAGCTGATAAAGAAACTCGTGCTGGTAGAGCGCATCGCCCGTGGCTGCCGGGAAGCTGTCGTCGAAAGTCCAGCCGTTCTCGAACATCAAGGGGTTAACCACCGAAACCGAAATAAAAGGCTCGAGTCCTTTCAGCTTGCGCAGAATTAAGGTGCGATGTGCCCATGGACAGGCTAAGGAAACGTACAAATGATAGCGGTCTTTCTCCGCCGGGAATCCACTTTCTCCGCTGGGGCCTGGTGCGCCATCGGCGGTTAGCCAGTTGCGAAAGGCGGAAACAGAACGCTTGAATCGCCCTCCGGTTGATTGGGTGTCATACCAGGTATCGTGCCAGACGCCGTCAATTAATTGTCCCATCATTTCCTCCCTCAGATAGCAAAAGCGAGGAGATGCTCCCTCGCTTTTTTTAATCAGTATAGTGCGCTTACCACTTTTTATTCAGCACGCGGTCGATACTGAATGCGCCCGGACCGGTGATACCCAGCAGCAGGAAGCCACCTGCAATGCTCAGGTTTTTCATGAACATCAGTGAGTTCACACCTTCAGCAAAGTTGCTGTGAAACAGGAACGCGGTCAGTATGGTGAAGCCTGCAGTGAACAGCGCGGTTGTACGAGTCAGAAAACCGAACAGGATTGCCAGGCCGCCGCCAAACTCAAGCAGAATAACCAGCGGCAGCATAAATCCAGGGACGCCCATGGCTTCCATATATTGTTGAGTACCCGCATACCCGGTGATTTTTCCCCAACCTGCAGTGATGAACAGAATGGGCATCAGAATGCGCGCTACCAGTACACCAACATCTTCTAATTTTTTCATTTCCTACTCCGTAAAACCCAAAGGGCGGCGATTTTGTTTTTTGGTGCAATCCTGCGCATGACGCGGGGTTGCTGTCGATGGAGAGAATATTAGCGAGGCTGTGACGTAATTGTTAGCAAGGAAAACTGTAGATCATCTTCAAAGATTCTGAGTAATTATTGATAATGCAAATGAATAGAAGGGCCGACTGAGCGGTCTGGATAATGGCGTTCGGTGGGGGACGTTAAATAAGAAGAGGCACAGATGCGCCTCAGCGTGTTGATTGCTGACGCAGCAGGCCACGCGCCATACGCCAGGTACTCCAGATACCGAAGCCGCGTTTTGTCCAGCGGAGTAAAAAGCGCGGATGACGAACTGACCATACGGCCATGACGCCGCTGCCAACCATCGCCCAGGAGCGCAGATTAAGCAAAGTATGCCAGCCGCGATCTATCGGCGCGGTGGCTTCCAGCCAATCGCGGCGGCTGGCGTTAAGATCCAGCCGCTGCTGTTGGATTTGACGCAGCAAAAGCGCTTTTCGCCGTTCGCGTTCTTGATGGTCGCGGCTCATTATCTGTCGTCCTCCAGCAATGCCCGGTCGTTAGCCAGCTCCTGACGCGTCAGGCGTAGAAACGTCGAACGGCGGGCTTTGCGTAACGTCCAGATACCGCCGATGAGCGCTGCCAGCAGCAGAATCACAGTGGTGGCGATCATCACGTTTAGCCGATACTGGGCATCGACAGCCCAGATGATAAGGACCAGCAGGCTCATCAGGCCAAACGCGGCAAATAGCAGCGTCAGTCCGAGCATCAGAAACAGCTGGAAGAGATTGGCTTTCTCCTCTTCCAGCTCCACGACGACGAGGCGCAGGCGCGTTTCCACCATTTCGACCAGCAGGGTAACTATCCGCTGACCAATGCCGAAAACGCTTTGCCCCGGCCCTTGCGTGTTTTGAGAGTTCGCCATAATTAGCGACGCGTCAGCAAGACACCCAGCACCAGCCCGACGGCAGCGCCAATCCCAACCCCAGTCCACGGATTTTCGCGGACGTATTCATCAGCACGTGCGGCAGTCTCGCGCGTTTGCTTCAGAATAGCATCGCTGGTTTCTCCCAGACGAACGCGACTTTCTTTCAGCGCGCTTTCGGCTTTGCTACGCAGCTTGCTAATCTCTTCTTTTGATTTATCCGTGGAGGAATTCAGCACTTCTTCCAGGGTATCAGCCAGCGTTTTCAGTTCCGCACGCAGGTCTTCTGCAACGTTATCTTTAGCCATTTTTTTCTCCTGTTAAAGTGGTGGTCCATATTGGTCTTGCTTGACCGATTAGTACTCGCGAGACTGCAGCGCTTTCAGTTCTTGCTGCGCTTCGTCAAGTTTACGTTGGCGCTTGCTGATTTTATCAGCATCGCCTTTCTGTTCGGCTTCGCGCAGATCGTTTTGCCGTTCGGCAATCTCTGCTTGTTGTTTAGCGATTTTTTGTTGATGTTCAGCTTTAAGCTTGCTGTCGCTACAGTTTGCTCTGACTTCGCTAAGCGCCCGATTTAGCCCATCAATGCGATTCTGATTATGATGTTTTTCTGCATAGCTGATCTCCCGCTGGATATCCTGCTCTTTTTCCTGACAAGGGGAGACGGCAAAGGCGCTGGCGCTCAGTGAAGAGAGAACCAGGATTAAAGCGATGCGGTGTTTCATGGATGCGACCTTCCATTGTGTGAGGGCATACCTGAGGATATACCCGATCCAGTTGATTAACGTGAGCCTGGTGACTCCCGCAAACCTAATCATAGTAAGTAAAACGGAAAATCACCAAACAGGGTGAAAATATTCGGAATTTTCGTTGATTACCCGAATCTGTGTGGGGTATCACGCAGGCGCGAAATCCAGGCAGTTGGTGAATTATCGTCTTCCAGCAACGCGATAATATAACCATGCGGCAGCGCGCGACCCAGCACTTCTTTTGCCGCAGCCCCTTGAGCACTGGAGTCAAACTTGATTAACAGGCCATCATTTTGCGGCGTAATGCTCTTAAAACGGATACCGTTGGCGTCAAGATGATGCCAGACGGAAAAACCGTCCGGCATGCTGATACCCTGGCTAACGGGACGGATAGCCAGCGTGGATTCCTGCTGTTGCACGGCAAGCCAGAGCCAGAACAGGCCGCACAGGAGTAGCGAACCGCCCAGCACCCAGCTTATCTGACGCAGAGAGGATCGTTTCATCGCCATTGTTAGCCCCGGCTCCGGTGTTTTTTCTTCCACAGGACAATCAGCGAGCCAACCAGGCCAAATATCAAAAGCGCCACCGGCAGCAGCATCAGGCAGGACATCAGCTGGTCTTCATACTTCAGGAATACCGGCGTTTTCCCCAACAGATATCCCAGCGAGGTCAGGATCAGGACCCACAGCAGGCCGCTCATCCAGTTAAAGAACTGGAAGCGTGTGCTGCTCAGGCCAGATAGTCCGGCAATGGTCGGCAGTAACGTACGGACGAATGCGATAAAGCGGCCAATCAGCAGTGCGGAAAGTCCGTGTTTATGGAACAGATGGTGCGCGCGTTGATGATAGTGCGAGGGCAGGTGCGATAGCCAATTTTGTACTATTCGTGTATTGCCCAGCCATCGGCCTTGAATATAACTTAACCAGCAGCCGAGGCTTGCGGCCGCAGTGAGCAGCAGCAGCGTTTCCGGAAAGCCCATCGCGCCTTTAGCGATCAATACGCCTACCAGGACGAGCAGGCTGTCGCCCGGTAAAAAGGCGGCAGGTAGCAAACCGTTCTCAAGAAACAAAATCATAAATAAGACAAAGTACAGCATGCCAATCATGGACGGATTAGCGAGTGTTTCGTAATCCTGAGCCCACAAGGCATTCAATAATTGGGTTAATAGTTCCATTCACGATTCCTGGTACATCGGTTAACGGCACGTCTGAACGCGGTATATGCATGGCGACATAGCTTCTTATTTGATTATGGTCGCTACTGCGCTCTGAACGGTTCCCTGTTTAAAAGTGAAGTAAGCAAAAGCTAACTCTCAGAACGACAAAATGCATCTAATTGTAACAAACCCGCTGACTTTACGTCATAGAAATTGCAGGTTGTTGCATTCTGATTTTGCTGATTGCGAAGGAGGGTGGCGAGTGTATTTACACAGGCTGACACTATATATGCTTTGCTTACCCTGAGGGTTTTGCGGGCAGCGGGAGAACGTCTGCCCGTGATGAGGATAATCGTCTATTTTGCGCTGTTGGCGGCAGTATCGAGATGAACGACCGGATTATCAGCAAAGAGGTAGCGATCGGCATTGAACTCAAAGTCATCGCTGGTTTCATTGAACAGCATCAGTTTGGTGTTTTCCAGATGCTGCCACATGGCCAGCTTAGCTGCATGCGGATCTTTACGAATCAGCGCCTTCAGGATTTGGTCGTGATCGTCGCACCAGTTATCGACGGTGCGCAGGTCGATATGGTCATGCAGTTTTTTCCAGTACGGGTTATGTACGCGCTGGGTCCACATTTTTTCAACGATGGCGGCTAAAGCGGTATTTTGCGTTGCCAGCGCCACCTGAACATGGAACTGGAGATCCCATTCGGAATCGCGGAAGCATTTTTCTTTACGCGCTTTTTCCTGGATTTCCATCAGCTTCATGATGTCCTGCTTGGTCACCTGAGTTGCGGCGAATTCGGCAATATTACTTTCTATCAGCTGACGGGCCTGCAATAGCTCAAAAGGACCGTAGTTAGCGAACTCCAGTGATTCATCGGGAATTTGCTGATGCTTCGGATGGTTGGAGATAACGTGGATGCCGGAACCTTTGCGTACTTCAACGTAGCCTTCCACTTCCAGCATAATGATGGCTTCGCGAACCACGGTACGACTCACGCTTTTTTCGTCAGCGATAAACCGCTCTGCGGGTAGCTTATCGCCTACAAGGTAGACACCTTGTTCAATACGCGTCTTTAGCTCAGCAGCGAGCTGCTGATACAAACGACGCGATTCAGTGATTTCCATATTCGCTCCCGGGAGATGGCGACAATATTGGATTTGTTATACCACTTTTACGTGTTTCTCACCATAAAAAAAGCCGCCTTGATCGGGGCGGCTTTGATGGGGTGATTAACCCGCATAGAGCTAACTTTGCGTTGCGGGTTTACTCGTTTCTAGCGGCGTACTGTCGTCATCCGCTGATTTATTTTTCAGTACCGTCCAGATAACTATCGCGCCCAGCACATCGAATACTGCCAGTACGGCGAACAGCGGGCTGAAGCCAATGGTATCCGCCAGCGCGCCGACAACCAGGGCAAACAGGGTGCTTGCCAGCCATGCGGCCATCCCGGTCATCCCGTTCGCCGTTGCTACTTCGTTACGACCAAATACGTCGGAAGAAAGCGTAATTAGCGCACCGGACAGCGCCTGGTGAGCAAAGCCGCCGACGCACAGCAGGGCGATAGCCACGAACGGACTGGTGAACAGACCGATCATCCCAGGACCAATCATCAGCACCGCGCCCATGGTCACAACCATTTTACGGGAAACAATCAGGTTTACGCCAAACCAGCGCTGGAACAGCGGCGGCAGGTAACCTCCGATAATGCAGCCAAGGTCGGCGAACAGCATTGGCATCCAGGCGAACATCGCGATCTCTTTCAGATTAAAGCCGTAAACTTTAAACATGAACAGCGGGATCCAGGCGTTGAAAGTCCCCCATGCTGGCTCAGCCAGGAAACGCGGCAGGGCGATACCCCAGAACTGACGATTGCGCAGAATCTGCCACGGCGACATTTTTTTGCCGTTGTTGGTCTGATGCTGAGATTCCTGGCCACCGATAATGTAGTCGCGTTCTTCTTCCGTTAATTTTTTCTGATCGCGCGGGTGTTTGTAGAAAATCAGCCAGGCCATTGCCCAGGCGAAGCTCAGGACGCCGGAGATAATAAACGCCATCTGCCAGCTGTGCATCACGATAGCCCAAACCACCAGCGGTGGAGCAATCATCGCACCGATAGAGGAGCCGACGTTGAAGTAGCCAACGGCGATAGAGCGCTCTTTTGCCGGGAACCATTCGGAGCTGGCTTTCAGACCTGCGGGAATCATCGCGGCTTCAGCCGCACCGACCGCACCGCGCGCCAGCGCCAGGCCGCCCCAGCTTCCCGCCAGCGCCGTAGAGCCGCAGAAGACCGCCCACGCAACGGCAAAGAAGGCGTAGCCAATTTTAGTACCCAGAATATCCAGCACGTAGCCGGCAACAGGCTGCATGACGGTGTAGGCAGCGGAATAGGCTGCGATGATATAGGAGTACTGTTGGGTGGAGATGTGTAACTCTTCCATCAAAGTTGGCGCAGCAGCCGCCACAGTGTTACGCGTCAGGTATCCCAGCACGGTGCCTAACGTCACCAGTGCGATCATGTACCAACGTAACCCTTTAATTTTACGCATGTAAACCTCATCGTTTGTTATATATCCGCAGCGGGTGCGGCTATCTTCCAGCCCTGTAACTGAGGCGAAGAAGGAGAAACGGAGGGCTCAGGAGAGGAAACCTCATATGGCCCGAACCTTGCCATCAACTGTTGTGTCTAATTCGGCGTCCATACCGGTGAATCCAACGTGATAATTCGTTGGTAATGCATTCCGTCGGTTTATATGTTTCGACGGCAGCAAGATAACTTGTCATACAACTTCAAAAGTTGAGTGGCGTCACAAAAGTGGGAAAGTTTGTATGGGCATTCATTCCTGAGATAAAGGCCAGAGCTGGCGCGCTCTGGCGGGCCGTTTACTCCTTTGATGGTAATTTTTTTGTCGACGTTTATTGATCTAACTCACGAAAAATACTTCGGCCTGTGGAAATTGGTGTGATAACTTTGTCAGCATTATAGTCAATCATCTGATGGGCTCCCTCAGGGGGCGAAGAGGACACGAAAATGACACCGTTTATGACCGAAGATTTCCTGCTTGATACCGAGTTTGCTCGCCGCCTGTACCACGATTATGCGAAAGACCAGCCGATTTTCGACTATCACTGCCACCTGCCGCCGCAGCAGATTGCCGAAAATTACCGCTTCAAAAATCTGTATGACATCTGGCTGAAAGGCGATCACTACAAATGGCGCGCGATGCGCACTAACGGCGTCGCCGAACGTCTGTGCACCGGTGATGCCTCCGATCGTGAGAAATTTGACGCCTGGGCGGCCACTGTACCGCATACCATTGGCAACCCGTTATACCACTGGACGCATCTTGAACTGCGTCGTCCTTTTGGTATTACAGGTAAGGTGCTCTCTCCGGCAACGGCGGATGAGATCTGGAATGAGTGTAACGATCTGCTGACCCAGGACAGCTTCTCTGCTCGCGGCATCATGCAGCAGATGAACGTGAAGATGGTCGGCACTACCGACGACCCGGTTGATTCGCTGGAACATCACGCCGCTGTGGCCAAAGACAGCACCTTCTCCGTGAAAGTGCTGCCGAGCTGGCGCCCGGACAAAGCGTTCAACATCGAACAGGCGACCTTTAACGACTACATGGCGAAGCTGGGAGAGGTGTCTGATACCGACATTCGTCGCTTTGCTGACCTACAGTCCGCGCTGACGAAACGCCTGGATCACTTCGCCGCCCACGGTTGTAAGGTTTCTGACCATGCGCTGGATGTGGTGCTGTTCGCCGAAGCTAACGAAAGCGAACTGGATACTATCCTGGCGCGTCGTCTGGCGGGTGAATCCCTTAGCGAGCATGAGGTCGCGCAGTTCAAAACTGCGGTTCTGGTGTTCCTCGGCGCGGAATACGCTCGTCGCGGCTGGGTGCAGCAGTATCACATTGGCGCGCTGCGTAACAACAACCTGCGTCAGTTCAAACTGTTAGGGCCAGACGTTGGTTTCGACTCCATCAACGACCGTCCGATGGCGGAAGAACTGTCCAAATTGCTCAGCAAACAGAACGAAGAAAATCTGCTGCCGAAAACCATCCTGTACTGCCTGAACCCGCGCGATAACGAAGTGCTGGGCACCATGACCGGCAACTTCCAGGGCGAAGGTATGCCGGGCAAGATGCAGTTTGGTTCCGGCTGGTGGTTCAACGATCAGAAAGACGGTATGGAACGTCAGATGACCCAACTGGCGCAGCTCGGCCTGCTGAGCCGCTTTGTCGGCATGCTGACCGACAGCCGCAGCTTCCTCTCCTACACCCGTCATGAATACTTCCGTCGCATCCTGTGCCAGATGATTGGCCGTTGGGTTGAGGCTGGTGAAGCCCCTGCGGATATTCAGCTGCTGGGTGAGATGGTGAAAAACATTTGCTTTAACAATGCGCGTGACTACTTCGCCATTGAACTGAACTAAGACCAGAGGTCGGTTGATATGCAATACATTAAAATCCATTCGCAAGATAACGTCGCGGTAGCGTTGGCGGATATGGCGGCAGGCACGGTAGTCACCATTGACGGCGATACGGTTACGTTGGCTCAGGATGTTGCGCGCGGGCACAAGTTTGCGCTGCGCGGCATTGCGAAGGGAGACAACGTCATTAAGTATGGCCTGCCGATAGGACATGCGCTGGCGGATATTGCGCCGGGGGAACATATCCACTCCCACAATACGCGCACGAACTTAAGCGATCTCGACGCGTATAGCTATCAACCGGATCTTATCGAGCCCGTCGCGCAGCCCGCGGATCGTGGTATCCAGATTTATCGTCGTGCGAATGGCGATGTTGGCGTGCGTAACGAGCTGTGGATCCTGCCGACCGTTGGCTGCGTTAACGCCATGGCCCGTCAGATGCAGAACCGCTTCCTGAAAGAAACCAACGACGCCGAAGGTATCGACGGCGTTCATCTCTTCAGCCACACCTACGGCTGTTCGCAGCTCGGTGACGATCACATCAATACTCGCACCATGCTGCAAAATATGGTGCGTCACCCAAATGCGGGCGCGGTGCTGGTGGTGGGTTTGGGCTGTGAAAACAACCAGGTTGATGCGTTTCGTGAAACCTTAGGTGAATTCGATCCTGAACGCGTTCACTTTATGATCTGCCAGCACCAGGATGATGAAGTGGAAGCGGGGATCGAGCATCTCCATCAGCTCTACAACGTGATGCGTAACGACAAGCGCGAGCCGGGTAAGCTGAGCGAGCTGAAGTTTGGCCTTGAGTGCGGCGGTTCCGATGGCCTGTCCGGTATTACCGCGAACCCAATGCTGGGCCGCTTCTCGGATTACCTGATTGCTAACGGCGGTACCACCGTGCTGACCGAAGTACCGGAAATGTTCGGTGCCGAGCAACTGCTGATGAGCCACTGTCGTGATGAAGAAACCTTCGGTAAGCTGGTAACGATGGTCAATGATTTCAAACAGTATTTTATCGCCCACGACCAGCCGATTTACGAGAATCCATCGCCGGGTAACAAAGCGGGCGGTATCACCACTCTGGAAGATAAATCGCTGGGCTGCACGCAGAAAGCGGGCTCCAGCCAGGTGGTTGACGTGCTGCGATATGGTGAACGCCTGAAAGTACACGGCCTTAATCTGCTGAGTGCGCCGGGCAACGATGCGGTAGCGACCAGCGCGCTGGCCGGCGCGGGCTGCCATATGGTGCTGTTCAGCACCGGTCGTGGTACGCCATACGGCGGCTTCGTTCCGACGGTCAAAATTGCCACCAACAGCGAACTGGCGGCGAAGAAAAAACATTGGATCGACTTCGACGCTGGTCAGCTGATTCACGGTAAAGCGATGCCGCAGCTGTTGGAAGAGTTCGTGGATACCATTGTGGCCTTTGCTAACGGTAAGCAAACCTGCAACGAACGTAATGATTTCCGCGAGCTGGCGATATTCAAAAGCGGCGTCACCCTTTAATTACTCGTCATCTTTCACGCCGTGATTGCGGTGTGAAATCTTTTGAGTAATAAAAGGGCGGTATTCCGGAAGCGGCGTTTCAGAGTATGATGCGCCGTTTTGTCTTATACCCTAAATAATTCGAGTTGCAGGACAAGGCACGCCTTGAACAGCGCTTGCGCTGGCCCCGTAGGGGCGAGGCTGCAGGCCGAGTAACGCGGCAAGTGAGCGAATCCCCGGGAGCTTACTGAAGTAAGTGACCGGGGTGAACGACAAATCTGCCGGGAGCAGATTTGAACGTCGCTTGCGACGGCCCGTGAGGGCGAGGCCCATGGATGGGCCGAGTAATCCGCGGCTAACGCACATGCAACTTGAAGTATGACGGGTATATAAGGACTTTTCATGACCGCGTATTGGCTTGCCCAGGGCGTTGGTGTCATCGCCTTTCTGATCGGTATTACGACTTTTTTTAATCGCGATGAGCGCCGCTTCAAGCTGCAGCTTGCCGTCTATAGCGCCACCATTGGTGTGCATTTCTTTTTAATGGGAGCGTATCCGGCGGGCATGAGCGCCGAGCTCAATACCGTCCGAACCCTTATCTCTATGCGCACCCGTAAGCTGTGGGTGATGACCGTGTTTATTGTGCTCACCCTGGTATTGGGGCTCGCAAAGCTGCAACACGCGATGGAGCTGCTGCCGATTGTTGGCACGCTCGCCAGCACCTGGGCGCTCTTTCGCTGTACCGGCTTAACCGTTCGCTGCGTGATGTGGTGTGCGACCGCTTGCTGGGTTATCCATAACTTCTGGCTGGGCTCGATTGGCGGCACGCTGATTGAAGGCAGTTTTCTGGTTATGAACGGTCTGAACATCGTTCGCTTCCGGCGGATGCAAAAACGCGGTATTGACCCGTTTAAAGTCGAAAAAGCGGTGCAGGAAGAGAGCCCCTCCGCGCGTTAGCGGAGGGGGGATAGATTAATTGCGCAGGGCGTTTTTCGCCATACGTGCGTCTTCCGCCTGACAAACTGCGGCGGTAAACATCACGTCGGTAGAGGAGTTGATTGCGGTTTCACAAGAATCCTGAAGAACGCCAATAATAAACCCAACGGCAACGACCTGCATTGCTATTTCATTTGGAATACCGAACATATTGCAAGCCAGCGGAATTAGCAGGAGAGAGCCACCAGCAACTCCTGAGGCACCACAGGCGCATAGTGATGCGACGATGCTCAGTAGCAGAGCTGTTGGTAGATCCACTGGAATTCCTAACGTATGTACTGCAGCCAGGGTTAATACGGTAATGGTTATTGCTGCACCTGCCATATTGATGGTCGCACCCAGCGGTATAGAAACGGAATAGGTATCGCGATCCAGATTCAGCTTCTCACACAGTGCCATATTCACTGGAATATTAGCGGCGGAGCTGCGTGTAAAGAATGCATAGACGCCGCTCTCCCGCAGGCAGAGTAGAACCAGCGGATAGGGGTTACGACGGATTTGTAAAAACACCAGCAACGGGTTGATCACCAGTGCGACAACAGCCATACAACTAATTAGTACCAACAGCAGTTGCGCATAACCCCACAGCGCGGAGAAACCAGTAGTAGCCAGTGTTGAGGCCACTAGCCCGAAAATACCCACAGGCGCAAAGCGAATGACCAACACCACGATAAAAGTCACGGCATTAGAGAGGTCATTTACCAGATTTTTAGTGGTCTGATTGCTGTGGCGTAGTGCAAAGCCGAGACCGACTGCCCAGACTAAAATCCCGATGTAGTTAGCATTGATCAACGCGTGAAAGGGGTTAGCAACAATACTCATCAACAGTCCGTGAACCACCTGAACAATACCCGTGGGTGGAGTGATGTCTGTCGCGCCGGTTGCCAGTAGTAACGTTGAGGGAAAGATAAAACTGACGACTACAGCGGTTAGCGCGGCAGAAAATGTTCCGAGCAGATAGAGAACCAAAATGGGACGAATATTGGTTTTTTGTCCCTGCTGGTGGTTGGCGATGGAAGCCATGACTAACGTCAGTACGAGTACAGGTGCGACAGCCTTCAATGCGCCGACGAATAATGTACCGAGCAGCCCGGTTGCTTCTGCTGCTGGTTTAGAAACCAGAGCCAGCAAAATTCCCAGTATCAGTCCGATTAAAATTTGTTTGACCAGACTACCCTGAGTCAGTCGCCGTAGCAGGGTCGATCGGGTTGATTGAGTTGCCATGATTCATTCCTTCCTGTGATGTTGCTGTCCGTCCCGGCTACGCATTATTTGTAACGTTTATATCCGGATGTAAATAAATGTTTGCCTGGTTGAGTATACGGAAAGAACGCTATTGGGGAAGGGTAAAATTCTGTCTCTGGCTCTGAGAATTCATTTTTTAACTATATATTAACGATTTTGTGACATGAGTAAGAATAATACGCGGCGAAAGTTGCAGACCGGGTGAAAGAGGTCTTCACCCGGTTTTTGATGGCTTATTGCAGCTGTTTTTTCTTGTCGCGCTGCTTATTGACCCAGGCATTGATGAGCAGCGTCAATACCAGAATGCCACCTACCACGCCAAGCGAGATACCGATTGGAATGTGGAAGAAATCGACAATCAGCATCTTGATACCGATAAACACCAGGATCACCGACAGGCCATATTTCAGCATCGAGAAGCGTTCTGCGACGCCCGCCAGCAGGAAGTACATCGCACGCAGGCCGAGAATCGCGAACAGGTTTGAGGTCAGCACGATAAACGGATCGGTGGTGACGGCGAAGATGGCCGGAATACTGTCAACGGCAAAGATAACGTCGCTCAGCTCGACCAGAATCAGCACCAGCAGCAGCGGCGTAGCGTATAGCACGCCGTTTTTGCGGAGAAAGAAATGTTCGCCGTCAATCTTATCGGTCATGCGCAGATGACTGCGTATCCAGCGCACCAGCGGCTTATCGCCGATACCGGAATCATCCTCTTTCGCCAGCGCCATTTTCACACCAGTAAACAGCAGGAATGCGCCGAAAACGTAGAGCAGCCACTCGAACTGGGAGATTAGCCAGCTACCGGCAAAGATCATGATCGTACGCAGCACGATCGCGCCAAGTACGCCATAGACCAGCACCCGACGCTGAAGCGCAGGCGGAACGGCGAAGTAGCTAAACAGCATCAGCCAGACGAAAACGTTATCCACGGCCAGCGCTTTTTCGATCAGATAACCGGTGAGGAACGCCAGCGCTTGCGGGTCGGCCACGGCGCGACCTTCGGTCTGCACCAGATACCACCAGAAAGCGGCGTTAAACAGAAGTGAGAGGGTAACCCAGAGGATTGACCAGCCAGCGGCTTGCTTCATGGTCATGCTATGTGCACCACGCCGTCCTTGCAGCAATAGGTCGATAGCCAACATGATGACCACGACCACTGCGAATCCGCCCCATAACAACGGTGTGCCGACAGTATTCATTACGATATTCCTTACATAAAAACAAAACGGCTAACGTCGGAAGACTGCAGCCGCTGCGCTTTTATGCATAGACCTCGCCTTCCGGCAAGGTCTCACTTACAACAAGAATCGAATCTTGTTGCCCGGCGACCGGATGCGGTTTTTCACGCATCGTAATGACGATCGGCCGGCAAGGAAGTTACTCCCCTTTGCGCGTAACAAAGTATTACAAGTTATAAATGGCGTCAATGGAGTCCGACGGACCATTTACACTCCTTTACGCCACAGGTTGGGTATCCGCCGGGAAGACCACGCCGGTCTGGCGACGAATCTCGCTCAGCAGCTTCGCCGTGATGCGGCTCACTTCCAGACCCGGATGAGCGACCTCGTTGGCTTCCACCAGGCGAGCGAACTCTTCCGCTTCATACAGCATAGTATTGATATGCTGCGGCTGAGTGAGATCCTGGGACTTGCCGCCGCGCGGTACGAAACAGACCTTCTGGCATTCCGAAATTTTCTCGATAACCAGCGCGCCCGCTTCACCCTGAATTTCGCTCGGGATCGCGGAATCGCTCACTTTGGAGTGATGCAGAGTGACATCAAAATCACCGTAGCTCAGCACGACCGTGCCCTGGCCATCGACACCGCTCTCCAGCAGGCTGGCGCTGGCGTGCACCGCGCGCGGCTCGCCCCACAGCGCAACTGCGGAAGCCAGGCAGTAAAAACCGATATCCATAATCGAGCCGTTAGAGAAGGCCGGGTTAAAGGTATTGGGGTTCTCGCCGTCGAGATAGCGCTGATAGCGGGAGGAGTACTGGCAGTAGTTAATAAAGGCTTTGCGCAGTTTACCGATCTTGTCGAACGACTGCTTCAGCAGCAGGAAGTTTGGCAGGCTGGCGGTTTTGAACGCTTCGAACAGCACCACGTTATTTTCCCGCGCTACTTTGATGGCGGCTTCCACTTCCTGCAGATTCGAGGCCAGCGGCTTTTCGCAAATCACATGCTTTTTATGGCTCAGAAACAGGCGGGTTTGCGGAAAATGCAGCGAGTTAGGGCTGGCGATATAGACCGCGTCAACGTCAGCACTTTGCGCCAGTTCTTCCAGTGAAGTGAAGAGGTGTTCGACGGGATAATCGCTGGCGAAGGTCTGGGCCTGCTCGAGGCTGCGGGAGTAGATGGCGGTAAGTTTATATTTGCCGGTTTCATGGGCGGCATCGACAAACTGCTTGGTTATCCAGTTTGTGCCAACAACTGCGAAACGTATCATAAATGTTGACGAACTCCGTAAAAAGGGACCTTTCGTCACTCTAACACGCCATCATGACAAAACCAGTGCGCTATGGCGCAGAAGCATGAAGAGTCGTGTGTTGTCTAATGTACATACAAGGCGTACGATTGAATTGTACGTTTCAAACCAGGAGGAAATCATGCGTTCTTATAGTACATCAGAGGCCAGACAGAATATTGCGGCCGTCATGGATGCTGCCGCCAGCGGAGAGCCGATTGAAATTACCCGGCGTGATGGAACATCTAACGTTTTGATCAGTAAGGCAGAATATGAGGCGTTTATGAATGCCAAATTAGATGCTGAATTTGATTTTATTATGCAGCGACATGGTCGCACGGTTAAGGCGTTGACCGATCGATGAAGTGGGTGAGCGCAAGCGAAGTCATTGCCTTTCATGATCGGATTTTACTCCATCTACCTGGTATTAAAGGCATGCCCGATCCTGGGCGGGCAGAAGCCATTATTTACCGTGTGCAGAACCGTTTTCACTACGAAGGGGTGAGAGACGTTTTTGAACTGGCCGCAACTTATTGGGTCGCCATCGCGCGTGGGCATATTTTTAATGATGGTAATAAGAGGACCGCATTTTTTATCACCATGGCATTCCTTGCCCGCAATGGATATCTCATCGCTGATGAAGATACCCGGCTGGAAGAACTGACTGTCCTGGCGGCGACAGGGGAAGCCACGGTTGATGTGCTGGCCGATGCGCTACGACAGTTGGCGCTCTAACGAAAGCTGCGTCAGCCACAGGCGGGTATCAAACTCCAGCTGATGGTACTGCGGCTCCATATGGCAGCACAGCTGATAGAACGCTTTGTTGTGGTCTTTTTCCTTCAGGTGCGCCAGTTCGTGTACCACGATCATCCGCAGAAAATCCTCCGGCGCATCGCGAAAGACGGTGGCGACGCGAATTTCGGCTTTCGCCTTCAGCTTGCCGCCCTGTACGCGTGAGATAGCGGTATGCAGGCCGAGCGCATTGTTCAGCACGTGGATCTTGCTGTCGTACATCACCTTATTAATAGGGGCCGCGCCGCGCAGATAGCGAGACTTCAGATCCTGGGTGTATTGGTACAGCGCTTTATCGTTGTTGATATCATGGCCCTGCGGATAGCGCTTTTTCAGCACCTCTCCGAGGCGATTCTGTTCGATTAACGTGGTGACCTGCGCCAGCAGGGATTCAGGGTAACCCTGGAGATAGGTTAATGTGCTCATGGGGCCTGTTTGCGTAATTAAGCGACAACTGGCGCGAATTCTAGCACCCCGCGCGGGCAGGATGCCAGAAGGTCAGGTTTACTCAACTATTGCGTCTTCAACCGCCCGATAGCCGAAGAAATCAAACAGCGCCTCTTTGCGATGCAGCATGCTATCCACACAGGCCAGGCCGACAAACGCGCCGGTAAACTCGCCGTAGCGGCTATATTCATCGGAAAAACGCGATGTATCGTAGACCGCGCCGATCTTTTGGTATTTTCTACCATCGACAGACCATGAGCACTGGATCTCCCGGCCGTTAATGGCCATCGCCAGATAGATTTCTCCCTCTGCGAGGCGAATTTTCTGCGGATCGTCGTGACGTTCGCCATTATCCATATAAATAATGGCGAGCCGCGATGAGCCAGAGGCCTCATCCCAGGTTTTATGCAGGAACAGATAGTTCATGTTGTCGTAATAGAGCACCAGACCGGCGCTGTGCTGATAAATCTCAGGGCTGAAATCCATTTTCGTGGTGATGTTTGCGTATACCGAAGTCAGTTTTTTCGCCAGCAGGCTAACTTTATTCAGCGAGCTTAGCGACTCCTGCCCGCGCACGGCAAGGTACCCCGTTTTACGCTCAAGGCTGGCAAAGCGCTGGAAGCGAATCCTCGGGGCATAAAACGCGTTGTCCAGCGTTTGCCCATCAAAATCATCGATATCCGCTTTAGCCGGAAATGGGTGCGCAGGCAGGCTGGATTCTTCAACCTGATGCTCGGCGAGATTACCCCCAGCCGCCAGCCGCAACCAACCCTCGTCGGTCCATTCCATCTTTTGAATCGCCGTTTCCCGGCCTAGCGGGCAGCGTAATTCCTGGCGGAACGGGCGGCTACAAAGATGAGTTAACCAGACTTCGCCCGTGGGGGTCTCTACGTAGCTGCCGTGTCCGGCCTTTTGCAGGTAGGTTTCTGGATTGAAATAGTGCGGTTTCAGATGCCATGAGTCCTGGCGCTCGTTAAAGCTTCGCGGCCAGGAGGTGACAATGGGATTCAGCGGATCGCCTTCATACGGGCCGGTGACTTCCGTTGCGCGGGCCATGGTGACCGCATGTCCATATCCGGTACCGCCTTCGGCAACCATCAGGTAGTAATAATCGCCGCGCCGGGTCAGATGTGGTGCTTCAATACAGCCACGGTCGGTACCGCCATGCCAGATCCGCTGTGGATAGCCAACAATGCTTTGTGTATCCGGCGAGTACTCCACCAGGCAAATGGCCCCCGGTTTTTCGTAGCCTTCACGGGTTTCCCACTCCAGAGAGACAATCCATTTTTTACCGTCGTTGTCGTGCAGAATTGAGGCGTCGAATCCTGCCGAGTGAAGATATATTGGCTCGCTCCACGGACCGGTTATTTCACTGGCGGTAATAAGATAATTATCTACGTCAAAATAGCGTGAATTCATTGAGTTCATTACGCCGTAAATAACGTAGAACAACTGTTCTTCTTCGCACCATGTCAGGCTTGGCGCCCAAATTCCTTTGGCTGAGGGCAGCTTTTTTAAATCTGGGTTATTATCATCGGTGAGAACGTGAGTAAGTAATTGCCAATGCTTTAGATCCCTGGAATGGTAAACCGGCAGGCCGGGAAACCATTCAAATGATGATACCGCCACGTAATAATCATCGCCGCGCCGACATATACTGGGGTCAGGATTAAAACCTTTAAAAATAGGATTCTGAATCATCGTATTTACCCTTAATGCGAAAATATAGCGATGATTGTAAATAGACGATGGCATGGGGGATATGTAGACTCTTTCGATTTATATAATAAATGTCTACTCACCTGGTGATGTTGCTCACAAAAATGATTTATTTCTCCGCCCGACTGCCCACGGCATCAGTGCTTCTGACTTTGTGGCGGAAGGCCAGCGGGGTGTCGTTCATCATCTCTTTAAACTTGAGGCAGAAGTAGGCGCTGTCGGTGAAGCCGGCGCTTTGTGAGATATCGCTGATTTTCAGGTCGGTGTTGGTCAGCAGATTGATAGCGATATTGAGTTTGCGCAGCAGCATAAACTTCTTGAAGCTGATTCCAAAAGCAGATTTAAAGGTACGGGAAAACCAGGATTTCGACCACTGGCAGCGGCGGGCGGCTTCTTCAGTCGTCATCTCGAAATTTTCACTGGCATCAATCGATTGCAGCAACTCAATCAGCTCGCTCAGGTAGCGATGACTGGTGCGCTCGGTAACGGGTACCGAATCTTTCAGGCTATTAAAGGCATGCAGCAGTACGCTCTGCATTAATGAACGGAATAGCGAATCGGAGAAGTCGCTAAACTCGCCGCACCAGCTGAGCAGCAGTTCCATACGCTCGGCTTCTTCGCCGGAAAGGTATGCCACCGCACCGCAATGGGCGGCAGATAACGACAGGTCGTATCCTTCCAGCCACTCTTTCTCAAATTGCATCAGATAACGCTTGTGGCTGGCGGCGGCCGGTAGCGTCATTTCGTGAATCAGTAAGGCGGGAACAAATACCAGGGTATTGTTTTTAATCGTGAATTTTTCATCACCAATGGAATAGCTTCCCCCTGATTCCCGGAACCACATCAGCTCATCCATCATATGATAATGGGGGACTACGTTTATCCCATTGAAATTATTTATGTTATCGACGCGGAGCGTAAACAGTTCGCCGGTACCCACGGGGATCTTTTCGAAAACGGGAGATTCATCACTCATCAGGTACACTCTTCTTATATTTAACAGGATGATTTATACATAATCAGCAGGCCCTTCGCAATAACGTACAGAGGACAAATCTTAACGTTCTTTTAGGCGGAGACGCGATGAATATTGCCCGTATAAGTATCAAAGAAAAATTTAGCTATGGGTTAGGCGATACCGGCTGTAATTTAGTCTGGCAAACGGTAATGCTGTTTATGGCCTGGTTTTATACCGACGTATTCGGTTTAAGTCCAGCACATATGGGGACGATGTTTCTCGCCGTCAGGGCATTAGATGCGGTAACCGATGTATTAATGGGCGCTATTGCGGACCGTACTCGCACTAAATATGGGCAATTCCGTCCCTATATTTTATGGTTCGCTATTCCCTTTGGCGTACTTTGTTGTTTAACGTTTTATACACCAGATTTTGGCTATACCGGTAAGCTTATTTATGCTTATGTTTCTTATACCTTATTATCTCTGGTCTATACGGCCATTAACGTTCCGTACTGCGCGATGATCAATAATATCTCTAACGATTCCAGAGAACGCGTCTCGCTCCAGTCCTGGCGCTTTGCGCTCAGTACGCTCGGCGGCCTGATTGTTTCACTTACCGCGCTGCCGCTGGTGGCATTCCTTGGCCAGGGGAACGTGCAGAACGGCTATTTTTACACCATGATTGTGATGGGATGCCTGAGCATCATCCTGTTTTTTATCTGCTTTGGCCTGACGAAAGAGCGCTACACCACGGATATCGCGGTCAATAACCAAAGCAGTATTCTTGATGACCTGAAAACGCTGCTTTCCAATAAGGACTGGCGCATTCTGTTTGCGCTCAACGTGGTGAACCTGATTGCGGTACTGTTTAAAGGCGGGACGACGCTCTATTACGTCAACAATATTATGGGACGGGCGGATCTGGGCAGCCTGCTACTGACCACCACCCTGGCGTCCGGCGTGCTGGGGGCGATGCTCTCACCGTTTATCTTTAAAAATATCGATAAAGTAAAAGGGTTTAAAATCTCGATGGCCCTGGAAGCCGTGCTGCTGATTGGCATGTACTTTGTCCCGGCGGGCAACGTGGCCGCTATCTTTGTGCTGGTGATTATCATCAATATTATTCAGCTGGCCGCCACGCCGCTACAGTGGAGCATGCTGTCCGACATTATCGATGCGGAAGAGAAACGCAGTGGTAAAAAGCTCAGCGGGATCGTTTTTTCAACTAATCTTTTTGCCATCAAACTGGGGATCGCCATCGGCGGCGCGCTGGTGGGCTATATGCTGGCGTGGGGCGACTACGTTGGCGGGGCGGCGCAGCAAACCGATTCGGCGCTGGAGATGATCAAGCTGCTGTTCACCGTCTTCCCCGGCGTGCTGGTGGCGCTGCTGATTGTTATCATGAGCAAGTACAGCCTGGATGATAAGCGCCTGTCTCATCTGTCGCAGGACGACCTCCCGGCGTAATACGCTATCGCCCGGTAGATGGAGATAATCGGCGCATCTCTATTCTACTGGGCGAAGTTTGCGTATAAACTCGCGGGTTTTAGCGTTCCGGAGGCACAGAGGCGATGAGCCAGGTAGAGTTAAACGGTGAGTTATTCACATTAGAGCGGTTCCCTCCAAATGCCGAAGAGGAAGCGCTTCAGGCATGGGAAGCGGCGGATGAGTATCTGCTGCAACAGGTGAATGACGTCGACGGCCTGACGCTCATTTTCAATGACAGCTTCGGCGCGCTGGGCTGTGCGCTGGCGGAACGCAACCCGGTGAGCATCAACGACTCTTACGTGTCTGAGTTGGCCACTCGCTACAATCTGCGGATGAATGGCATTGACGAAGAGAGCGTGCGCTTTCAGGATCCTCTGAGCGAGCTGCCCGCAGCGCCGGCGCTGGTGTTAATTAAAGTGCCGAAGCAGCTGGCGCTGTTAGAGCAGCAGCTGCGCGCGCTGCGTGACGTGGTGACGCCGGAAACGCGCATTATCGCTGCCGCAAAAGCACGTGATGTACACAATTCCACCCTGGCGCTGTTTGAAAAGATCCTCGGTACCACCACGACATCGCTGGCATGGAAAAAGGCGCGGTTGATTTTCTGTACCTTTACCGCGCCTGAAGTGGCCGATGCGCCGCAGACCTACAGCTGGCAACTGGACGGTACCCCGTGGACGATTCACAACCACGCCAACGTCTTCGCCCGCAGCGGCCTGGATATTGGCGCGCGTTTTTTCCTTGAACACCTGCCGGAGGGTATCGAGGGCGAGATTGCCGATCTCGGTTGCGGCAATGGCGTTATTGGCCTCAAAGCGCTGGCCTTAAATCCGGACGCCCGAGTGATGTTCACCGATGAATCCTATATGGCGGTGGCTTCAAGCCAGCTGAACGTCGAAACCAACATGCCGGATGACATCGAGCGCTGCGAGTTTGTGGTCAATAACGCGCTGTCCGATATTGAGCCGGACCGCTTTGCCGCCATCCTCTGCAACCCGCCGTTCCATCAGCAGCACGCGATCACCGATCATATTGCCTGGCAGATGTTTAACGATGCCCGCCGCAGCCTGAAGTACGGCGGCGAGCTGTACGTTGTTGGCAACCGCCATCTCGATTATTTCCGCAAGCTGAAGCGCGCATTTGGCAACTGCACGACTATCGCCACCAATAATAAATTTGTGGTGTTGAAAGCGGTGAAATTGCGTAAACAGCGTTAAAGGATAATAATCCACTGAGTTGACGGGCAGGCCGGGAATGGCCTGCCCATTTGTATTAACTGAGTGGAGATTATTAACTTGAATCATCAGGAAGATGAATGTAACCAAGAGAAGGTCATTTCGCAAAAAATTCGCCTTGCCAGAAATCCTGCCGTATTTATCTGTCTGATGCAATGCGCTGTATATATATTCATTACGGGATCTGGCTGGTTTAGTTCTGGTATAGATAAAACTTTATGGGTTAATCTTTTTTTTATTATTTTATGGGGGGTGTTGGCATTCGGAATTTATAAATACAGCCGCGTCTGCGCGGTTACCGCACTGCTGTTATACGTTATCGAAAAACTTTCTTTTGAACTGATTCCACCAGGGAAGAGTTTTAGTTTCATCTGGCTTATTGTCACTTTTTTGTGGTTGTTGTGCTTTTCCAGCGGAATTATTGCCTGCTGGAAACAGAATAAATATAAGACGAAAAATATAGATGATAGCGAGCGCATTTATAAGCACACAATAACCCTTGTCGTGATTGTGTTAGCACTGTTTCATTCAGCTTACTTTGGTATGAAAGAGGTGCAGAAGTACAGCAGAAATGTGCTCTGGCAGGCGTTTTATCAATCGGTGATGGAAGATAAGAGTAAGATCCCGCTGCCGATGAAAATTAATAATAACCTCACTATTACTGATATCTATTTTGAACAGCACACCCTGATTGTTGAGCATCAGGTGAGCCATGAGAAGTTAGCTGATTTACCGATAGCCAATTTCTACGCGCATGCCAGAAAACTGTACTCACGCTACTGTGCCAACGATGTTGCAACCTCGCTTGATTTAACGATGATAGTCCGCTTTGCGCAAGGATACGAGACGCGTGATCTGACGTTTACGCCGAAAGACTGTCAATTTAAAAAAGGATAAGAATCGATGAGTGAAGCCATCGTTGCCAAAAATATCAATATTGCTGTACGTATCGGTCTGGGACTATGCCTGCTGAGCTGCGTGACCATAATTCTCGTCATGGTTATTTTTCCATCCGGTTTAAGTGGTGTGGTTCGCGCCATCACTTTTTTCCTGCTCTGGCTAGGGTTGGGTATTGGAATTTATAAAAAGAGTCGGATTTGCGCCGCTATGGCGATAGTTTGCTATATGTTCGATCAGCTGTTTATAGTTTCTGGTCAAGGCTATACGCGTTTTAACGTATTATGGGTTGTTGTTATCCCTGGCTTCACCTTCGCGCTGGTGGCATGCTGGCAATACCACCAAATAATAAAAGAAGAGTCCGTTGTCGGTAAAAAAATACGTAAACCCGCATTGATAATATCTGTTCTGATGCCGGCTGTTTTTTTCGGTGTCGGTTTGCCGCTGGCGAATAAAATCCATAGTCATAAGGCTCAGAAGCAATGGGAGCAATATGTACAGATAACCACTCAGGAAATTACATCACTTAAACTTCCTCAGCAGGTGGAGAAAAACGTCTTATTAACTCAGGTTGGTTTTGAGGATAAAACGCTGGTCTTTACCTACGATGCACAAGATTTAAAAAATATCGCCTCGCAGGGATGGGACAAAAAAACGCGTGAGGACTTCGCCCGTTTTTGTCGACACGCCGTTCCTCAGTCTCTGGGATTACAGGTGCTGTACCGACTTACACAGGGGAATGACAAACGCGAGTTTGAATACGGCGCTCGCGATTGTCAGAATATGAGCTTTTAAATCGACAGCGCCAGCCGGGTGCCCTGGGCGATTGCCCGCCGGGCATCCAGCTCCATCGCCACATCGCAGCCGCCGATCAGGTGTACCGTTTTTCCCGCACACTGCAGCGGGTCGGCCAGTTCGCGCCGGGGATCCTGTCCGGCGCAGATAATCACATGATCGACGTTGAAAACCTGCGATTCACCACCGATCGTCACATGTAAACCTTCATCATCGATCTGCTCATAGCTGACCCCTGGGATCATTTTGACGCCGCGGGCCAGCAGGGTGGTGCGGTGGATCCAGCCGGTCGTTTTCCCTAAACCGTCGCCAGGCTTGCTGGTTTTGCGCTGGAGCATCACTATCTGACGCGGGCTTTTCGTCAATTGCATTCCCTCCGCGCGCAGCCCTCCGGCGGCCTGCAGAGTGGTATCAATGCCCCATTCTGCGCAGAATTCGCCGATATTCTGGCTGGTGGCGACGCCGGACTGGCTGAGATACATGGCGGTATCAAAACCGATTCCGCCGCAGCCGATAATTGCCACTTTCTCGCCGACCGGCGCTTTATCGCGCAGGACGTCGAGATAGCTCAGTACTTTGGGATGATCGATGCCCGCGATATCCGGCATTCGCGGGGCGATCCCGGTGGCGAGGATAATTTCATCAAACGCCAGCAGATCGTCTGCTGTGACCTGGGTCTCCAGACGTAGAACGACGCCGGTCAGATCCAGCATTCGCCGGTAATAGCGCAGGGTTTCGTAGAACTCCTCTTTGCCGGGGATCTGTTTGGCGATATTAAACTGGCCGCCAATCTCTTTGTGTCCGTCAAATAGCGTCACCTGATGACCGCGCGAGGCGGCGTTTACGGCAAACGCCAGCCCGGCAGGGCCTGCGCCAACCACTGCGAGTCGCTTCGATGTGGCCGCTGGGACAATTGGCATCTGGGTTTCATGGCAGGCGCGCGGGTTGACCAGACACGAGGTGACTTTTCCGGCGAAGATCTGATCCAGGCAGGCCTGATTACAGCCAATGCAGGTATTGATCTCATCCGCGCGCCCGCTCTGCGCTTTGGAGAGAAATTCGCTATCGGCGAGGAAAGGGCGGGCCATCGACACCATGTCGGCATCTTTACGGGCAAGGACCGCCTCCGCCACTTCGGGATCGTTAATCCGGTTGGTGGTGACCAGTGGGATCGACACCGCGCCCTTCAGCTTGCGGGTGACCCAGCTAAACGCGCCGCGCGGCACCGGGGTGGCAATGGTCGGAATACGCGCTTCGTGCCAGCCGATACCGGTATTGATAATAGTTGCCCCGGCGGCCTCAATGGCTTTTGCCAGCTCAGTGACTTCTGCCAGGGTGCTGCCGCCGCTCACCAGGTCAAGCATCGACAGGCGGTAGATGATAATAAAATCGCTGCCCGCGCGTTCGCGAACGGCTTTGACGACCTCGACAGCAAAACGCATACGTTGGGCATAATCGCCGCCCCATTGGTCGTCGCGCAGGTTGGTGCGCGCGGCGAGAAACTCGTTAATCAGATAACCCTCCGAGCCCATCACCTCGACGCCATCGTACCCGGCTTCCCGCGCCAGCTGGGCGCAGCGGGCAAAATCATCGATCAGCTGTAAGATCTCATCGTGACTCAGTTCATGCGGCGTAAAGGGGTTGATCGGTGCCTGAAGCGCGGAAGGGGCGACCAGTTCAGGCTGGTAGCTATAGCGCCCGGTATGCAGAATTTGCAGGGCGATTTTGCCGCCCTCCTGGTGTACCGCGTCGGTAATATGGCGATGGTGGGAGAGGTGGCTGGCGTCGTTAAGCACCGCGCCGCCTGCCATGGTAACGCCGGAAGGCGCGGGGGCAATGCCACCGGTGACAATCAGCGCTACCCCGTGGCGAGCGCGCTCGGCGTAAAAGGCTGCCAGCCGCTGCGCGCCGTCCGGGAGCTCCTCCAGGCCAGTATGCATCGAGCCCATCAACACGCGGTTTTTGAGCGTTGTGAACCCCAGCTCAAGCGGGGCGAAAAGCGACGGATAGCGGCTCATAATAGCTTCCAATGTAAAATTATTGTTATGTGGTCGGATGAGTTACTAATTTAGCCGTCGCGGGAAAAAAGGGAAAAGGGGAGTGCAGCGATTGTGATGGGATTCAAAGAACGGTGCCGAACGGTCCCCTCTCCCCTGCGGGGAGAGGGTTAGGGTTAGGGTTAGGGGGCAACAGGGGCACGGCGCGCCAGCCCCGGCGCCTGCCACATTGACGTCGTCAACCCGCTATCCACCAGACCGAGCTGCTCGGCGTACACCGACTGCCATTTTACCATCATCTCCTGATACAGCTCGCGATGCGCCGGGTTTGGCGTAAATACCCGATGCCAGCTCACCAGCTTCTCGCCCGTTGTCGCCATATCGCTGTACAACCCGGCACCGGCCCCGGCGGCAATCGCGCAGCCTAGCGCGGTCGCTTCACGAACCTCGGGCACCCGCACCGGCAGTCCGGTCACGTCGCTAAGAATCTGGCTCCACAGCGCCCCTTTTGAACCGCCGCCAGCGAACACCAGGCTGTCAAACTTCACGCCGGAAAACTGCGAAATCTGCGCCAGATTGCAGGCGGAAACAATCGCCGCGTTCTCTTCCAGCGCCCGAAAGAGCGTGGCCTTATTGCATTTTTCCGGGTCGATGGAGAGATTAATAAACGACGGCGCGGCGTGGTACCACTGCTTAAAGTGCATGGCGTCGGAGAAGATAGGCATAACCCCGTGGGAGCCTGCCGGAACGCGGCTGGCCATCTCTTCCAGCAACGAATAAGCATCCACCCCGAGCCGTTCGGCAACCAGCTTCTCTTCCGCACAGAAGGCATCGCGGAACCAGCGCATGGTCAGCCCGGTAAAAAAGCTGATGGATTCCGCCTGCGCCATACCGGGTATGACGTGCGGGTTAACGCGGATATTCATCTCCGGGTCGGTGCGCACTTCCGGCAGATTGACCACCTGCTGCCAGAAGGTTCCGCCGAGCACCGCAGTTTGCCCGGCGCGCACCACCCCCAGCCCGAGGCAGCCGAGCTGGACGTCGCCGCCGCCCATCACCACAGGCGTACCTGCGCGCAGCCCGCTTTGTTGGGCCGCCGCGTCGGTGACCGCGCCGAGCACGGTACCGGTCTCTTTTACCGGCGAGAGAATATCGGCCCGCAGCCCGGCCATATCCAGCAGCGCCGGACGCCAGTCGCGGCTGAACAGGTCGAGCATACCGGTGGTCCCGGCGTTTGAAGGATCGACCGCCAGCTCACCGGAGAGCTTCGCCGCCAGCCAGTCGCTGATCATGGTGATGGTTGCCGCTTTGCGGTAGATATCCGGGCGATGGTGGGCCAACCACAGCAGGCGCGGCATGGCGCTCAGCGCCAGAGTCTGCCCGGAAACGCCGTACACCTCAGATTCAAAGCGATAATCGTGGATCTCTTTGAGCTCCGCCACCTCGCGGCTGGCGCGAGCGTCAACGTTGGCGCAGGCCCAGATGGCCTCGCCGTTGCGGTCGTAAAGCACGATACCTTCACGCATTGAACAGCAGGCCACGGACTGAATATCCGCTGGGGAGAGATGGGCGCTGGCCAGCGCCTGGCGGATGCACTGGCAGGCCAGCTGCCAGTTGGTGCCAAGGTCGAACTCCATCGAGCCGGGAACGTTGTCCACGCTCAGGTGTTTCCATTCGGCCTGGCCGACCGCAATCTGGCGGCCATTGATATCGAAAATCACTGCCCGAATGCTGCCGGTCCCGGCATCTAACGCTAACAGGTAACTCATGACATGCGCCTCGCTATTGTTGCGCGGCGCAGGGCCATTATGAGGCCAGCGTGAGCACCGCGCGTGCTGTTGTCTCTTCCGTTACCAGGCCATTAATCCGCTTGCCAATAAGGGCCGCGTAAATCGCCTGCGCTTTTTCTGTGCCCCCGGCAACACCGACGATAGTCGGCAACTGCGCCAGTTCATCGAGGGTGACGCCAAGCAGTTCCCGATGGATCTCCAGCCCCTCGACCGGTTTGCCGTCGGCCTGCAGGAAATAACCTAAAATATCGCCCACCGCGCCTTTACGGGCGTACATCAGCTGTTCGCCTTCGCTGATATAGCCGGAACGCAGGATAGTCGCGTCGCGGCGCTGATCGATCGCGCCAATGCCGACCACCGCCACATCTGCCGCCGTGGCTGCGAGGATCACGTCACGGACGCTGGATTCCCGGCGCAGGATCTCCGCCACATCGGCCGATGACACCCTGAGCGGCGCGGGGATCATGCTGATGCTACAGGCCGCATCCAGCTGGCCGATGCCGGTCATATAGGGGCCGACGCCGCCGGAAAGCGTCACCAGCCGCACCTGCTGGGAGCCGATAAACCCGCTCAGATGCTGCAGGCAGCTCATGGTCGCTTCGCCAAAGCCCACCGCCAGCAACTGCCCCGGCTCGAGCACGCCCATTAACGATTGCGCCGCGCCAATCCCCAGCCGGGTGTTCATCGGCGGGGTATTCAGCGCCGGCAGCACGCGGGCGATTTTCAGGCCGAAGCGCTGCTGGAGTTCGGTCTCCAGCGCCAGGCAGCCTTCATAGCGCGAGTTAATCTGTACCCGGATCACCCCGGATTGACGGCCTTTCTCCAGCAGGCGAGAGATCTTTAACCGCGGCAGTCCTAAACGCTCGCCGATGTCGTTCTGGGTTAAGCCATCGTGGTAGTAACACCAGGCCACCCGCGCCACCAGCTCTTCCTCGGCTAACGCCAGCCCGGCGTAGCGGCTCTCTTCCGTAATGCGTTTTTCGCTCATAAAGTGAACTCTTATAAAAATTTAGATCATATGTTCGTTATTGCGCGGTCGGAAAATGTGAGCCGACTGGCAAAACCGATCTTTCGTTGCTCGCTGGTTTTATCCAAACGATCTAAAGCATAAAACTGTGATCTTTGCACGGTTGTAAATATAGTTCACCGTCTACGCTTTTGAACATTATTAATTTAAAAAATCTTTTGTTCAAAACGAGGCGCGATGATGAAGCCACTGCTTGAAGCCCGCCAAATCTGCAAACAGTTCTCCGGCGTGACCGTGCTGAAGCATATTGATTTCACGCTGCTTTCCGGCCAGGTACATGCGCTAATGGGCGGTAACGGGGCGGGGAAATCGACGCTGATGAAGATTATCGCCGGGGTGGAAATGCCCGACAGCGGTGAGCTGATCCTCGGCGGACGCACCTTTGCGCGCCTCAATCCTGCGCAGGCCCATCAGCAGGGCGTGTATCTGGTGCCGCAGGAACCGATGCTCTTTCCCAACCTGACGGTGCGGGAAAATATTCTCTTTCGTCTGCCGAAGCGGGCTGATAACGAGGCTCGCTTGCAGGAAAAGCTCCAGCAGCTTAATTGCCAGCTTAACCTCGAGGCGGCGGCCAGCACGCTGGAAGTGGCCGATCAGCAGATGGTGGAGATCCTGCGCGGGCTGATGCGCGACGCGCAGATCCTGATCCTTGATGAACCGACCGCCTCATTAACGCCGGGGGAAACCGAGCGGCTGTTTCGCCAGATCCGCGCTTTGCAGGATCTCGACGTCGGTGTCGTGTTTATCTCGCACAAACTCCCCGAGATCCGCCAGGTCGCCAGCCACGTATCGGTCATGCGCGATGGTGCAGTGGTGCTGAGTGGGGAAACCGCGCAATACGGCGACAACCAGTTGATCGGCGCGATGACGCCCGTTGGGCGCGACCATACGCTAAGCGACACGCAAAAACTGTGGCTGGCGCTGCCGGGCAATCGCCGCACTCAGGCGCAGGATTTCCCGGTGCTGCGGGTGGAGGATCTGACCGGAGAAGGCTTTATCGATCTCAATCTGGAGATCCGCGCCGGGGAGATCGTCGGCCTCGCCGGACTGGTCGGATCCGGACGCACCGAATTTGCCGAAACGCTGTATGGCCTGCGTCCGGTACGCGCCGGGCGAGTGTGGCTGGAAAACCGTGATATCAGCCGCGACAGCACCCGCAACCGGCTGGCCAGCGGGCTGGTTTATCTGCCGGAAGACCGTCAGGTCTCCGGGTTGTTTCTCGACGCGCCGGTGCGCTGGAACACGGTGATGTTTAACCAACCGTCGCTGTGGCAGCAGAACAAGCGTGAGGCGGCGGTGGTTGAGCGCTATCACCGGGCGCTGGGGATCAAAATGACCGATGGCGATCGCCCGGTGCGCACGCTCTCCGGCGGCAACCAGCAGAAGGTGCTGCTGGCGCGCTGCCTGGAGGCCAATCCATTGCTGCTGATCGTCGATGAGCCCACGCGCGGGGTGGACGTTTCCGCCCGCGCCGACATCTATCAGCTGCTGAAAAGCGTCGCCGCGCAGAACGTGGCGGTGCTTATGATCTCCAGCGATCTTGATGAATTTGTCGGTCTCGCAGATCGGGTGCTGGTGATGCATCAGGGCAGGCAGAGCGGCGAGCTTTCGCAGCAGGCGGTCACCGTTGAGCGGATGATGACTCTGGCCTTCGGAGGACAGCCATGAAAACGTTACTCAAGAATCGCGAACTGAGCGCCTTTCTTGCCATCGTGGTGCTGTTTGCCGGACTGGTGGCGCTCAACCCGGCCTATTTCAGCCTACAGACTCTGGCAATGATCTTCGCCAGCTCGCAAATTCTCTGCCTGCTGGCGCTGGGGGCAACGCTGGTGATGCTGACCCGCAATATCGACGTCTCCGTTGGCTCCACCGTCGGCCTGAGCGCTATCGCGGTGGGCGTGGCGCTGAATAGCGGATATGGCCTGATGACGGCCATCGCCTTTGCGCTGGCGATCGGCGCGCTGGCCGGGGCGTTTAACGGCCTGCTGGTGGTGGGACTACGTATTCCGGCGATTGTCGCCACGCTCGGCACCCTCGGGCTTTATCGCGGGGTGATGCTGCTGTGGACCGGCGGCAAGTGGATTGAAGGCCTGCCGAACAGCCTGAAGGCGCTATCGGAACCGGCGTTTATCGGCATCTCGCCGCTGGGGTGGCTGGTGCTGGCGCTGCTGCTGGCGGGCGGCTGGATACTTTCACGTACCGCCTTTGGCCGCGATTTTTACGCCGTCGGCGATAACCTTGCCGCCGCCCGCCAGCTAGGGGTGGCGGTGAACCGTACGCGGATGCTGGCTTTTACCCTTAACGGCATGCTGGCTGCCTGCGCCGGGATTGTTTTCGCCGCGCAGATTGGCTTTGTGCCGAATCAGACCGGCAGCGGCCTGGAGATGAAAGCTATCGCCGCCTGCGTGCTCGGCGGCATCTCGCTGCTTGGCGGCACTGGTACGTTGCTCGGCGCTTTCCTCGGTGCGTTCTTCCTCACCCAAATCGACACCGTGCTGGTGCTGTTCCGCCTCCCGGCGTGGTGGAACGACTTTATCGCCGGTCTGGTGCTGCTCGGCGTACTGGTGCTTGACGGACGACTGCGCCAGGCGCTGGCTCGTCATCAGCGGGCGCTGAAGTACAGCCGCTTTCAGCCCGGCAATAAAGGGGGCAAGCGCGTAGCTCCCTTTCCCGAACGTAAAAACAAAGAGGTGGCGTAAATGAAGCTCAACTGGGAAAGCGCGCTGCTGGCGTTACTGGTGCTGGAGATCCTGCTGTTTGGCGCGCTGAATCCGCGCATGCTGGATCTCAATATGCTGCTGTTCAGCACCAGCGATTTTATCTGCATCGGCATCGTGGCCCTGCCGCTGACGCTGGTGATTATCAGCGGCGGGATTGATATTTCGCTCGGTTCGACCATCGGCCTGTGCGCCATTGCGCTGGGGGTGATGATGCAGGCGGGCTGGCCGATGAGTCTGGCAATTCCGCTGACGCTGCTGCTCGGCCTGTTGTGCGGGCTGCTGAACGCGGCGCTGATCCACTATACCGGCATCAGCCCGCTGGTGATTACGCTCGGCACCCTGTACCTCTACGGCGGCGGCGCGCTGCTGCTCTCCGGTATGGCGGGAGCGACCGGCTACGAAGGCATCGGCGGATTCCCGGATAGCTTTACCGCCTTCGCCAACCTGACGCTGTTCGGCCTGCCGATCCCGCTGGTGCTGTTCGCGGTCATCACCTTTTTCTTCTGGCTGCTGGCCCATCGCGGGCGCTTTGGCCGCCATCTGTTTCTGCTAGGACAAAATCCGCGCGCCGCGCGCTATGCGGCGCTGTCCGTAAACGGCATGCCGTACGTGCTGTATGGCCTGGTCGGCGTGGCCTCGGCGGTAGCGGCGCTGGTGATGGTCTCCTACTTCGGCTCGGCGCGCTCGGATTTAGGCCGCGACCTGCTGATGCCGGCGCTGACCGCCGCGGTGCTCGGAGGAGCCAATATCTACGGCGGTTCCGGCTCTATCATCGGCACGGCGCTGGCGGCGCTGTTGGTGGGTTATTTACAACAAGGTTTGCAAATGGTCGGCATCCCCAACCAGGTGTCGAGCGCGCTGTCAGGGGCGCTGTTGGTTGTGGTGGTGATGGGGCGCTCGCTGAGCCTGCATCGTGAATGGGTGCGGATGACCTGGCGGCGTCTTTTCTCGCGTAAAACAATCGGAGCATAACAATGAAAGCAAAACGTATCCTGCAGGTCAGTGCGCTGGCACTGGCGCTGAGCGTTATCACCGCTCAGGCGGCAGACCGCATCGCCTTTATTCCTAAGCTGGTTGGCGTCGGCTTCTTTACCAGCGGCGGCAACGGCGCGAAAGAGGCGGGCAAAGCGCTTGGCGTGGACGTTACCTACGACGGCCCGACCGAACCGAGCGTTTCCGGCCAGGTGCAGCTGATCAACAACTTCGTCAACCAGGGCTACAACGCGATCATCGTTTCCGCTGTATCGCCGGATGGCCTGTGTCCGGCGCTGAAGCGGGCGATGCAGCGCGGGGTCAAGGTGCTGACCTGGGACTCCGATACCAAACCGGAGTGCCGCAGCATTTATATCAACCAGGGGACGCCGCAGCAGCTCGGCGGCCTGCTGGTGGAGATGGCGGAAAAACAGGTGACGAAACCCACCGCCAAAGTGGCGTTTTTCTACTCCAGCCCAACGGTCACCGACCAGAACCAGTGGGTAAAAGAGGCGAAAGCCAAAATCGAAAAAGAGCATCCGCAGTGGGAAGTGGTGACCACCCAGTTTGGCTATAACGATGCCACGAAATCACTGCAAACCGCCGAGGGGATCTTAAAAGCGTATCCGGATCTCGACGCCATTATCGCTCCTGATGCCAACGCGCTCCCGGCGGCGGCGCAGGCGGCGGAGAACCTCAAGCGCCAGGGCGTGGCGATCGTCGGTTTTAGTACTCCGAACGTGATGCGCCCCTATGTGGAACGCGACACGGTCAAAGCCTTCGGTCTGTGGGATGTGGTGCAGCAGGGCAAGATCGCGGTTAACGTCGCCGATCGCCTGCTGAAAAAGGGCGATCTTAACGTCGGCGACAGCGTCGATGTGAAAGATCTCGGCACCCTGAAAGTCGAGCCAAACAGCGTGCAGGGCTACCAGTATGAAGCGAAAGGCAACGGCATCGTGCTGCTGCCGGAGCGGGTGGTGTTCACCAAAGAGAATATCAATAACTACGATTTCTGATGGAGGATGAGATGGCTGATTTAGACGATATCAAAGAGGGAAAAAACTTCGGCTTAGACCGTCCGCAGCAGAACACGCTCTATACGCTGAAAGGCTGCGGTTCGCTGGAGTGGGGGATGCAGTCGCGTCTGGCGCGTATTTTTAACCCGCAGAGCAGCCGCACGGTAATGCTGGCGTTCGATCACGGCTATTTTCAGGGGCCGACCACCGGACTGGAGCGTATCGACCTCTCTATCGCGCCGCTGTTTGAAGAAACCGACGTGCTGATGTGTACCCGTGGCGTGCTGCGCAGTCAGGTGCCTGCGGCGACGAATAAGCCGGTGGTGCTGCGCGCCTCGGGCGGTAACTCGATTTTAAGCGAACTCTCTAACGAATGCGTGGCGGTGGCGATGGAAGACGCGCTGCGCCTGAACGTCTGCGCGGTGGCGGCGCAGGTCTATATCGGCAGCGAGCACGAGCATCAGTCGATTAACAACATCATTAAGCTGGTGGATGCCGGGAACCGCTACGGGATGCCGGTGCTGGCGGTAACGGGCGTGGGTAAAGAGATGACTCGCGACGCGCGTTACTTCTCGCTAGCCAGCCGTATTGCCGCCGAGATGGGCGCGCAGTTCGTGAAGACCTATTTTGTTGAGGAAGGTTTTGAAAAAGTGACCGCCAGCTGCCCGGTGCCGATCGTGATCGCCGGAGGGAAAAAGTTGCCGGAGCTGGAAGCGCTGGAGATGTGCTGGCGGGCGATAGATCAGGGCGCATCCGGTGTGGATATGGGGCGCAATATCTTCCAGTCCAGCGCGCCGCGCGCGATGCTCAAAGCGGTGAAAAAAGTGGTGCACGAGAATCTGAGCGCTCGCGAGGCGTATCAGTTCTGGCAGGAGGAGAAACAGGGAGAGCTGAAATGAACGTGACGCTGGTGGAAATTAATATCAAACCGGAGCGGGTCGACGAGTTTCTTGAGGTGTTTCGCGCTAACCACGAGGGAGCGTTGCTGGAGCCGGGTAATCTGCGTTTTGACGTATTGCAGGACCCGGAGGTGAAGACGCGCTTTTTTATCTATGAAGCCTATAAAGACGAGGAGGCGGTGCTGGCGCACAAAAAGACCCCGCACTATCTGGCCTGCGTGGCGAAGCTGGAGGAGCTGATGTCGCAGCCGCGGCAAAAGCGCAGCTTTATCGGCCTGCTGCCGGCAGTCTGAAAAAACCGATGTCCGGTGAGCGTTGCGCCACCGGACATCGGGGGATTACTGATAGTTAATGGTAAATTCGACCGCCGTATCGGCTTTGCCTGCCCGCAGATTGTTTTGAGTATTGCGGGCATAGCGCGCCCGGAGCGGTATTGCGTAGCTGGCGATGGTTTGCAGCAAGGCCAGCTTTGCATCGATCCGCTGGTGCGCTTTTACGGACGTTAATACATTCACAGCATCGCGATTTTGAATCTCCAGGCACATTCCTTTCGCCATATCGGTATCGTTGGTGAGTGCCGCACACTCACCGCCCGCCGCCAGCGTTTGATAGCCGCTAACCGGGTTAAGTAAAAAACTGATGCTGTTGGCCGTGTCCGGCCCTGCTGTCGTGTAGTCGGAATCACTATTCCAGCGGATCCCCGCCGTCGACGAGGTGTCCGGCGAATTGCGATTATAGCGGCCATACATCGGCGGACAGTTCAGCAGGTTGATATTAAAATCGACCCATCCGGTGGTCGTGGAGTCCTGAAGCGAATGAACCCCCATGGGCACCGTGACGTCAGGAGTCTGGCAGGTTCCGGCGACGACGTTTACCGATCCATTAATATGCCAGCGGTAGCCATAATCTTTAATTATCTCAGTGGTATTTGTGGACCGAGCGTAACGGACCATGGCCGGATAGTTAATCGGTACACTCCAGACGCCGGGAGAAATGTCCTCAACTTTAACCAGTAGCAATTCAAATCCCTGATCTGTGACAACCGAACCGACTCCACCGATCCCCCTTATACTTGGGGCGATATACGGTATCATCAATAATTCCGTTGGGTTGTTACCAACGGTAACGCCGACGACCATCCCAATTCCGGGGACTCCGGTACTGTAAACATCTAGTCCTTTATACTTCCCGACTATTGCAGGCCTTGCTCCCTCGAACTCGATCCCGGTAGTTAGATTAACATAATCCGAGCTAACAGCTCCTTTACAGCCAGCAACGCCAATAGGCACTCGGTCAGTATTAAAAATATACTGTCTGAAAAGTACCGATCCGGTTGGTAGATCCCGCAGAGCCGATACCGTCACATTATTGCTGAGTACCGGTACATTCTGATCGATATAATCAGTTCGTCCGGAATAGTTTCGCGTACAGGTACTGGCAGCCGACGCCGTCAGAGGCAACAAGGCTAATAACGCCAGTATCCATATTTTCCAGTGCCCGGTAAATTTTGCGATGTTGTATTTCATTGACATAATTATTCTTCCCTGAAAATTAACGGCAGCCAGCATTAATATTGACAATCTCCGACGCTTTCGATGCCGGGAGCGAGTAATTAATAATGCAGGAATCCTCTTTATCCGTTCCCCAGCGCACGCGCAGCTGGCCAGAAATATGCGCCAGGCGGGCAAAAATACGCTGCCCCTGACCCACCACGCCGACAATATTTTGTTCCGCGTCCAGAACATCGGCGCCAAACGGAATCGCCGGGTTTCTGTGCAAATTAATCATCACCGCCTGTCCCTGTACGGTATCGAAGCGCAGCTTGACCACCGCGCCGCTGTAAGGCGCAATTTTTTGGCTAGTATTTTCCAGCTCAACGTTCTCAGGAATGCCTTTTGGGTCGATCTCAATCTGATTGATCTGATAAGCATTCAGGTAAGGAACAATCGCATAGCCGAAGCGGTCGACGGCGACGCCGGGATAACCGCTAACCTTGGCTCCATGAGCGCCTTTAGCTTCGACCAGCGCCATGGTATCAGCGGTGTAAGGTGTCAACGTCACGCCGCCGCTATGCGCAATCGCGCCGCCGCTCATGCCAAAAGAGTAGTTGCTGTAATGTTTACCAGCCCCAGCCTGCGCCTGAAGCATCGCCTGCGAACTGCGCAGCGACGTATTTATCGTGCCGCTGGTGGAGCCCCCTCTGTTACTGTTTGACGCCGACATACCGTAGCTCCACGAGCTGTCCTCCAGCGCCGTGCCGCTCAGCGATAGCTGTTCACTCACGGTACCGCCAGGATCGTGATTCAGGTTCACCGACATCTGACTAAATGGCGTTGTATTGCCGAGCGGGATGCTTAGCGTCAGCTGGTAGTGATTTTCATAATCACCATCGCCATTGCGGTTGCGATTGATGCTCAGGCCGTAGCTCACTCGTCCCAGGCTGTTGTTATAACCAAACTGGTACTGGCGATCGGTTCCCTGATTATTATCCCAGTAGTTCTGCTGCCAGGCGTTGAGGTAAAAATTTCCCCATCCTTCCGGCAGATTCTGGCTGGCGCTGATGCTGAGGCGGCTTTTGGGACGCCGTATATTCCAGGTGTCATCACCATACTTCTGCGCGTCGCGGATCTGCATCGCGGTCATAAAGTCCAGGTACTCTTCCGTCGAATAACGGTACGCCGCAACGTTAAAATTACTGCCCGTCGACATAACAAACTGGCTGTATTTTAGCTGATAGCTTTGCCCGGACATGCGCTTACCGTAGTCCTGCAGAGGCTTATCCAACTGAGTTTGCGCCTGGGTGGCGTCCAGAGAAAAGGTGCCTACGGGCGTCCCCAGAGCAAGTCCCAAAATACCCGCCTGATAGTCATCATTTCCCTGAAGACCTGCATAGCCGGTAAAAAAGTAGTTCAGGCCGCGACGCCATGTCAATTCGCCAAGCACCGGCTCGCTTTCAACCTGATCTTTGCGCAGCTTGCCCAGCGTGACGCTATAGTGATTCGTGCCTGAACGCAGCAAATTACTGGTCGCTGCATAGGGGATTACCTGCTGCTGCTCGGAGCCATCAGCTTCTTTTATCACCAACTGCAGGTCACCGCCGTAGCCCGTGGGATAGAGATCGTTTATTTCAAACGGACCGGGCGAAACGGTGGTTTCGTACAGCAGTCGCCCCTGCTGGTAAATCTGCACCTTTGCTGATGTACGCGCAGTACCGCGCACAATAGGCGCGTAGCCGCGCTGGGAGTCGGGGAGCATCTGCTCCTCATTCGCCAGCAGAACGCCGCGAAACGCGAGAGTATCAAACAGCTCGCCTCGGGTATTGCGATCACCTAGCGATAGGCGTCCTTTTATCGCCGGAATATCGCGTTGAACGTAGGAGTTCAACGCCTGGTAGTGGCTACCCACGTCATCCTGCCAGCTCCAGTTGCCATTGTGGCGAAAGTACCAGTTCCCCAGGTTAAAACCCGCCGTTATCCCTGAATAGGCGCTGTCATTAGAGGTGCTCCGGTTTTGCTGGTGATAATAGCTAGCGTTGTAGGTTAGCAGCCCGGCCATCACGCCTTTATCCCATAATGCCGGATTAACGTAGCCGCGGGGATTATGAACCAAATAGAGTGCAGGGATCGTCAGATCCAGCATTTGGTTGCCGGTATCAAATTCGGTTTTTACTTGAGGAATTATCTCTGTGACTGCAAGGCAAGCTTCATCGCGACTGTCAGACAGCAGGGATTGTGCATTGTCGCTAAGCTTCTCGACATTAAGCGGTAGCGTGCGCCACGCTCCGGTTGTCAGGCAAATGGCGCCCGTTTTGGCAGGCGGCGTGCTGTCGCTGAGCGTAATATCCTGGAACCCCTGATACTGGTTATTGATTCGCAGCTCCACGCGATATCTTCCTGGTACGGCCTGATCGCGCTCATAGTGAGTCAAATCTATTTTTTTCTGGCTGCCCTGGCTCATAAAGGTGCTATTAAACTGCACTTCATCGGCGTCCTGCGCGATGGAAAATGGGCTAAAACCAAGCGTAATCGCCACCGCCAACGGTGTCGGTTTAAAATAACAGGTACGAATCATTATAACCCCGTTCTATTCCATGACTGTTTACAGGCCGGTGCCAACAATAAAGACCGAATTCATTTATTTTTTATTTGGATCGACAGGGCGCAGGGCTCCGTAGTCGTTGATAATCATGGGATACCAGCGGGTAGATACGCGATCTAGCGTCCAGGTGTGCGTTTCGCCGGGGATTAACATGCTGCCTGCGCCAAGGTTTTTCTCCCCCTTTTCATCTTCTGAAAAGTAGGCCACCGTCACGTGGTATGGTGTGGCGTTATTTGCTGTCACCTTGTTGCCCTGACGCTTCCAGACAACGTTTTCTGGCGCTTCACTCGCATTTTTAATTAAATTCTGTGGACGATAAAAAAGCTTCAGGCGAGAACGAAAGGCCATTGAAAGCAGATTCTTTTCTGCTAACTCACCTTTGACCGTGGGTGGAATTTCCAGAACGTTAAGATAAAAAACAGATTCTTTATCCTGCGGTAATGTTTCGCCTGTAAAACGAATCCGCAGCGTTTGCCCCTTTCCGGCATTAACGCGGTTAATTGGCGGAGTTAATAAAAAAGGGGCCTTTGCCGTATCCGGGGTTGAAGTAGGATCGCCATTATCCACCCAGGACTGAATTAATACCGGTGAGCTACCCTTATTTTCCATTTTTACCGTCACTTCACGTTCGGTTGCCGGGTATATGACGCGCGTTCCGGTAATAACGACCGAGGCGCAGGCAGGAAAGACAGTGGTCATGGCGAGTAGCACGGCAATAATGTTTTTTTTCATTATGGGATCCTTCCTGTTAACCGATGGAATTTCTTCCATCGGTGGTTTCATATGTCATCCAATGACGATGAATTTACTGATAGTTAATGCTGAAATTGACGTTACTGGTGACAACACCCGGCGTCGTGGTGCCCAGCGCATAGTACTGAACGGCATAAGGCAGCATTGTTGTTCCAGTACTTGCCCCTGCGGTATTCGGAATAATCACCTGGGTGTTGCTTGAGGTTTGTGAGCTACGGCCAATCTCAATGGTGTTATTACTCTGAATATCAATCAGCTGCAGCTGTACGTTGCCTGCGCCGCCGGTCGTCGTGTTCACCAGATTGTTGGTGGTGGTGTCAACGGTAGAACCATTTTCAAAGTAAGCTGCTGCCGTAGAAGTGGATACCAGACCGGTACAGCCAGAAAGCTCAATATTAAACTGGGTGCGTCCAGCGATATCACCGGTAGCGGCTAAAACCTGAGTTGAGAGTGTCGGTAAAACGACCGTTGCCGGAGAAGATGAGCCGTCAATCGTAATCTGGCAGGTGGCATCAGTTAACTTCCCCTGAAAATTGATTTTCCCATCGGATGCCTGAGCTGCGGATGCGATCAGTACGGAAGCAATAGCGGTAGATAATAATACACGTTTCATATAAAACTCCATGTTAAAAAACTCTTTTAAAAGAGGTGGTTAGGAAATGGCATATAAAGATTAGAAATAATACTAAATTATATTTTCTGTTTTAACTCATTGAGACCCTGATATTCATAGAGCGTTTTTATATTGGCGGTTGTTATCCGATAGCCTTTCCCGGATACTCTTTCAATAAAATCATGCTTTACGCCGATAAGCATCAGGTTGTATTTGAGCCTGGATATCACCTGAATAAGCCGGGATTGCGAAGAACGTAACCCATGATTATCCCAGACCTGGCGCAGAATGTCGCTTTCCAGAATAACGTTCTGCTGGCGGCTAATCAGCAAGAAGTATAATAGATTCGACATGGTGTCCCTCAGGAACAAGGGATTTGACAGCGGCGGCGTATCTGTAATATTGACAACTTTCAGCGGATGGCTGAAGCATAATACAGCGTCGTCAATTAAAAATCCGAAAATCGCGAGTGACATCCATGTCTCCGGTCTATTTATTAGAAAACTAATAGGTCATGTAAATGTATATATCCATCATCCGGCCAGTTACATATATAATGTTTTACTGGGGCGTAAGTTATTTATGATGGATTAGTCTTTGTGAATTAAATTATTTCTGAAATGGATTCTAATGTCGGTTCATATTTGATGGCAAGAATCGCCTTTGATAGGTTTTTTATTGTGTAAGTTTGCTTATTTGAGGAGCAAAAAACCAATCATTGTGGCTTTGCATGATCTTTATTCTGTTGGAGGTTTCTTTAATATTGAAAAAGGTTAATAAAGCATCAGATAATGAAAATGGAATTAAAAACTGTATTTTATGTTCTTATTGGTGTAATAAACTAGTTGATTGATTGTTATTCATTAAATTCATGTGGTTAAACGTATTTAAAATATGTCCAGACATTCCTGATTTTATTGAGATTCAGGTAATTCATAAAAATAAATATTTAGCATTTATATTTTTTTATATGAATACATATTTATAAATAATTAAACGAGTGTTTTTTGTTCTTTACAGACAATGAGCTGCGTTTTTTCAGCAACAATGGCGTGAGGAGCGATAACCCCTGGCGTAAGTACTCTGGTTAACAGAGGCTTTGTTGCCAGGGGATTTTGAGGATGACCTTTGGCGGCGAGTGAGAAAACTACGCCTCTTCCACCGAAACCCGCAGCGCCGCCAGGGCCAGACGGGCCGCTTTTAGCACCTGTTCACATTGCTCAAGCGTCAACGTCAATGGCGGCTCGATGCGAATCGTCCTCGCGTTGTTCAGCGTTCCGGCCACCAGCACCCGCTGGCGGAACATCTCGCTGGCAAAGTCATAACCGATTTCGTTATCGACAAACTCAATTGCCATCAGCATGCCTTTACCGCGCACTTCGTTCACCAGGTCCGGGTATTCGCGCGCCAGCTGACGGAAGCCGTCCAGCAACATATCGCCTTTTTGCTTTGCCTGCGCGGGCAGGTTTTGGGTCAGCAGCACGTTGATGGTCGCCAGCGCTGCCGCGCAGGCCAGCGGATTACCGCCAAAGGTGGTGGTGTGCAGGAACGGATTGTCGAACAGCACCGAGAACACCTCTTCGGTGGCGATCGTCGCGCCAATCGGCATGACGCCGCCGCCCAGCGCTTTGGCAAGGCACAGAATATCCGGCTGGACGTTTTCATGCTCGCAGGCAAACATCTTGCCGGTACGGCCCATGCCTGTCTGGACTTCATCAAGGATCAGCAGCGCGCCAAACTCGTCGCACAGCTTGCGTACCGCAGGCAGATAGCCCGGCGGCGGCAAAATCACGCCGCCTTCGCCCTGAATCGGCTCAAGGATCACCGCCGCAACGTCATCGCCGGTTTTCTTACACTCGCTAAGCAGCGTGCGCATGGCGTTAATATCGCCAAACGGCACATGGCGAAACCCTGGCAACAGCGGCATAAACGGCTTGCGGAAGGTGGATTTGGCGGTGGCCGACAGCGCGCCCAGCGATTTGCCGTGAAACGCGCCGCTGGTGGCAACGAAGGTAAATTTGCCGCGCGGAGACTGGTAAGCTTTCGCCAGCTTTAGCGCCGCTTCGACCGATTCGGTACCGCTATTGCTAAAGAAGCTGTATTTCAGTTTGCCAGGCGTTAAGGCTGCCAGCGTTTTTGCCAGCATGGCCCGCAGCGGGTCCAGCAGTTCCTGGCTATGAAGAGGTTGTTTAGCGAGCTGATTCTCGACGGCGGAAACGACAACTGGATTACGGTGCCCTACATTAAAAATCCCAAAGCCACCCAGGCAGTCAATAAACTCCTGTCCCTGAGTGTCGACAAGCGTATTTAACCCTCCCGCTTGCCACTCTACGGCCCCGTAATCCCCGCCAGCAGTGACCGATTTTCGATACGCTAAAAACCCTGGGTTCACATGCTCTTTAAAGTATTCCCTGACCTCCTGATTAAGTGATTTCATCTCCTCATGATCGAGCGTTCGCTTTTCAATGAGATTCAGTGCGTGTGCGCTGCAGGCCAGAGCCGATGCGCTGGAAGGTAACCTGTTCAAAATGAGCTCCTGGACGGGGCGTATCACATGATACTGAATTAAGTATTGCAGGGATTACGCCACTTCGGCTCGGACCAGGAAAATCGGGATAAACGCAACGTGAAATGGTGATTGTGCAAAATTTAATCTCACGGCGATATTATTGGCATGTTTTACTCCTGAAGGCGCAAAACGATGCAGGAAAGGGCTTCCGCCGCATGCTTTGCGGCGGTGCAGGCTGCCCTGCTGTGGGGCAGAAGATTAGTCGAGCTGGGAAATCTCCATTGCCGCGCGGTCAATCACGCCGATAATTTGCTTCAATTGCGCTTCCGTAATTTCCTGCTGATTGACTCTTAAATCCAGTACCGCTTTGAAGTTTTCCAGCGCGCGCTTCATCTGCGGGTTTTTACGCAGTTCACAACCCACCATGCGGGCCTGTAGCCTGGCCTGGATATGCTCCAGATGCTCCTGGTTTTCAGCATGCAGCTGGCTGCCCTCGGCGGTAATAGCGATTTTTTTGCGGCCGTTTTCGTCAGCGACGCTGATTAACCCCTGATCCTGGAGGAGGTCGAGCGTTGGGTAGATAACGCCGGGACTTGGGCTGTAGTTGCCCTGGGTCAGGGTTTCAATCTCTTTTATTAGCTCGTAACCATGGCTGGCGTTGCGGGTGAGGATATCCAGAATAACCAGACGCAGCTCGCCGTGACCAAAGAAGCGCTGACGGCGTCCGCCGCCTCCGCCTCTGCGGCCATGTTCGCCGTGTTCGCCATGTTCCCCGCGGCATCCGCGTTGCCCGCGCCCTTCTTCGTGATGATGTCTCATGTTTTGTTCCTGTGTTGTTTTGATATATCTAATTTATATCTAAAAAATATTAAGTAGCAACAATGAAACGGAGTTATTTTTTATTTAGTTGATATTTATGAGTTTTATTTTGTTTTTTGACTTTTGTGGCGTTTTGTTATGGTTATATCAAAAAATGCTTGCATTCTTTTTTAATGGCAATCATTATCATTTGCAAGATTTTTAGATATATCTATTCTGTTCACGAAGGCGATGAAAGATGACAACGAAAAATAACCCTAAGTATCCGCAACGCGTTCGTAACGAGCTGCGTTTCCGTGAGTTAACCGTGCTGCGCGTTGAGCGCATTGGTAGCGCTTTCCAGCGTGTCGTGCTGGGTGGAGAGGCGCTGGAGGGCTTTGTTTCCCAGGGTTTTGACGACCATACCAAGCTCTTTTTCCCCGAAGCGGGATCTGCGTTTACTCCGCCAGAGGTGACGGATGAAGGCATTAACTGGGGCGAGGGCGTGCGTCCGGCGACCCGCGACTATACGCCGTTGTACGATGCTGAACGTCATGAGCTGGCGTACGACTTCTTTATTCACGATGGCGGAATTGCCAGCCGCTGGGCGCTGGCGGCGAAAGTCGGCGATAAGCTGGTGATCGGCGGTCCGCGCGGTTCGCTGGTGGTGCCTGAGGATTATACCTGGCAGCTGTACGTCACCGATGAGTCAGGAATGCCCGCGCTGCGCCGCCGTCTGTTAGGGTTACAGCAGCTCCCGACGCGCCCGCAGGTGACGGCAATCGTGACCATTGGCAATGAGTCTTACAAAGATTATCTGGCGGATCTCGACGGCTTTAATATTGAGTGGGTGGTGGGGCATAACACCTCTGCCGTGGCCGAGCACCTCGCGCAGGTTGTGGTTCCGGCTGAAGACTATTTTATCTGGGTAACCGGCGAAGGTGGGGTGGTGAAATCGCTGCTGGCGCGCTTCGAAGGTGAAGAGATTGATCCGCAGCTGGTGCGTTCTCAGGCCTACTGGCACAGCAAATAAACGCGGAGAAACCCCGGGTTGCGGCTGGCGCCTTACCCGGGCTACCGGCCCGCAGACGGCGGTGAACCTGTAGCCCGGGCAAGGCGCGCCAAGCGCCGCCCCCGGGAGCAGGGCGCAGAGTGTGCGAATTTCCCGGAGGCGATGCTGCGCATCTGTCCGGGCTACCGTCCCGCAGACGGCTGTGAATCCGTAGCCCTGCTCAGCGCAGCGCAAGCAGGGCGTTCTGTTGGCTGCGTTATCTTTGTGCCAGCGCTTTAAATACCATCGCCACCGCGTGGGCGCCGGGGTCCATATTGCCGCGCAGACTATCGCTGTTCAGATACGATGCGCGTCCGGCGTTGGCTTTGCTGGCATGAAGCGTACGGTCTGCGCCCGCCTGCGCTGCAGCGAACGCCGCCTGCAGATTTTCCGGTTCCGCCAGCAGCGCCGCCAATGCCGGTTGCAGGGCGTCAATCATGGTCCGATCGCCTTCATCCGCACCACCGTAAAACTTCATCTGCGCCAGACCGGCGTTTAGCGCTTCAGCGACGCTTGCCCTCTGTTCCAGCTTCTGCCCGGCAGCGGTAAAGAAAATTGATATCAGCACGCCGCTGGAGCCACCCATCACGACGGTCAGACGCTCGCCAATCAGGGCGAACAGCGTGGCGAGGTTATCCAGCGGCAGCTGGCGGCGCTGTAATAAACCGGCGATTTCTCGCGCCCCTGCAGCGAAAGTGGAGCCAGTATCGCCGTCGCCGACTTTGGCATCCAGCGCGTTGAGGTCTGCTTCCAGATCGGACAGCGTGCTGGTCACCTGCTCAACATAGCCCGCCACCACGCTATTTTCTGAAGGCTCAAACTCTACGCGAGTGCTTTGCAGCGATGACGGCATCACGTTGATTTCACGCGGCTGCACCGGCGTCTGCCAGCCTGCGGTTTCTACCGCAGAAAGCAGCGCTTTCTCGATGCTCTCCTCCAGCACGATGGCGGTGAGGGAAAAACCTTTCATATCCAGCGCGGTCACCAGCGAGGCCGGGCCAATCAGCCAGTCGATGCGCTGGCGCAGCGGAGTATTCGCCAGCTCACGGGTCAGAATCGCCATTTCGGCAATCGACACGCCGCCGAGGTTGTTGATCATCACCGCCAGGCGGCCAGTTTCCGGCAGGACGGCGGTGAGTTTCTCAACCATCAGGCCTACGATTTCCGCGCTGTTCTGGGTAGTGATAATCGAAGCGCCCGGTTCGCCGTGGATCCCCATGCCCAGTTCGGCCTGGTCCGGATGATGGCGTGGCGTTGATTCTGCATCCTGCGGCAGATGGCAGCTGGAAAGCGCCAGACCGAGGCTAAAGGTATGTCCGGCGGCATACTGCGCCTCGCGCAGCACGGTCGCCAGGTTGTGGCCACTTTCAGCGAAGTAGCCTGCCACTTTATGCACCAGAATCGTCCCGGCAATACCGCGCGGATGTTTGTTATCCGGTAGCGAAATATCGTCCCCCACGATCAGCATCTCAACGTTATAGCCCATACGGCGCGCCTTCTCCGCCGCCAGGCCGAAGTTCAGGCGATCGCCGGTATAGTTTTTGACGATCAGCAAACAGCCCGCTTCGCCGGTTACCGCCTGGATGGCGGTCAGTACCGCATCGACGCTTGGCGAGGCAAACAGATCGCCGCAGACGGCGGCGGTCAACATCCCTTTACCGACAAAGCCCGCGTGGGCCGGTTCGTGACCGGAACCGCCGCCGGAGATTACCGCCACGTTGTTTTTGTCGAGATCGCGACGCACGACCACGCGAATCGCCGGATCGCTCTCCAGCCGCGCCAGGTTGTTCCACGGGCTGGAGATAATCGTTCCTTCAATCACTTCGTTGACGAGATTGGCGCGCTGATTAAAAAAGAATTGAGACATAACGGATCCTGAAAGTTGAGCAAGTTCCCGGAGGCCTGGCCTCCGGGTCGGAAAGGTTGCAGGCTAGTCGCGAATAACGCGTTTATCGGGGATATCAAGGGTGACGGTATCGCCATTTTGCAGCGTAGTCAGAATGTCGCTCTGCTGGCAAAGCATGGCGATGCCCGCCTGTCGGGCGATGATTGCGCCGTGAGAGAACTCGCTGCCGCCTTGTAGACAAATCCCTTTGATCTGCCGTACGTCGAGCTGCAGAACGGTAGAGGGGAAGATATCGTCAGCAACGAGGACTGTAGGCCCGGCAGTGTTCGGTAACTGTTCGCTGCTGCCCTCAAGGTGGCGCAGCGTACGGTGCAAAATATCTTCAATATCAATATAGCGCGCCTGAAGGTAAGCATCGTCGAGATGGCGATATTGCTGGCTTAAATCGGCCAGTACCTGATACCACGCCCACTCAGCACAGCACTGCTCGTCGCGCACGATATCGCACGCCGCTTCATATAAATCAGGGTCATCAAGCAGGGTATGGTGCCCGGAGAAGATGGCTGCGATATCGGCGGAATACTTCTCTTCAGCAAGGGTTGTCAGCGTACGAAGGCCTTCCAGCGTCTGGTCGATAGCCCGCTTCAGGCGTAGCTGCTGCTGACCGATATTGGCGCAAGTTTCTCGCGTGACGCTGTCCTTTGGCTGCGGATAGAGCACGACTTTACCCTGCACGCGGGCGGCAGTAGCGGCCCGAAGCGCAGGTGTTGCGTCCGTTTGCTCGCCGAAGTTCTCTGCCGCCAGCGCCAGGAATGCCGCCAGCGCGGCGTCGGCGTCCGGGCCACGGGCCAGCAGCCTTAAGGTATCGTTACAGCGAACCTGAAGTAGGGCGATTTGGTTGAGGCTATCCGGCGTGACGCATTTACCCTCTTTCTCCAGAATCAGGTCGGCATTGAACCCGGCCAGTGCGGCGACCAGCTTTGATGCCGGGCGAACGTGCAGGCCATTGTGGTTTTTTATCACCACGGAAACAGAGCGCGCGTCGCGGTCATCGGCCAGCGCGGCGGTAACCGAAGCGTGTTGCGGTTGCGATGGTAATCCCAGCTGTATGCGCTTTGCCTCCAGCGCATTCATGGCGTCTTCTATCACCTTGTCGATGTCGGCTCCGGCGGCGGCGCTTACCGTTGCTGCCAGGGTACCTTCAACCAGCGGTGCCGCGCACAGCCTGACTTTTGCCGCAATCGCCGGATCGAGCAGATCCAGCGCGGTTTCGGCGCTTAGCAAGGCGCTGCCAATATCCATCATCACCAGCACATGATCGGTGTCGGCGACGGATTCAATGGCTTCCATGACCTTAATCGGGTCGGTGCCGATTGGGCTCGCAGGATCGTCAATCCCGGCGGCGATCGCCAGCTTACAGCCATCGTTCATTAACATCTGCCGGGCCAGTTCTCCGACACCCTCGCCCAGACGGGCGCTATGAGAAACAATAACCAGGTTTACCATCGCGTTTTCCTTACTCTTTTGCTGCCGCTGCCAGCATCTGAACCATAAACATCACCGAGGTTGCCCCAGGATCCTGATGACCAATGCTGCGCTCGCCGAGATAGCTTGCCCGGCCTTTACGGGCCTGCATGGCGATAGTGGCGTGGACGGCGGCTTGCGCCTGTTCGCAGGCAGCATCAAGGGCGCTTTGTATCGACAGGTGCTGTTCGCTGGACTGGCGCAGCGACTCCGCTACCGGCAGCCAGACATCGCACATCGTTTTATCGCCCGGCTCCGCTTTACCGCGATTGACCACGCCGTCTGCGCCTTCGCGAATCGTTTGATAAAGCTCTTCCAGGGTCAGGCTCTGGTGGGCCTGGGTCACCTGGGCGGCGCGAATAAAGAAGGTACCGAACAACGGACCGCTGGCCCCGCCAACGTTAGAAAGCAGCGTCATACCGGTATTCTTCAGAATGAAACCAATGTCTTTATCGGCAATCGACGGCAGTTTTTCCACCACCTTGCTAAAACCACGATGCATATTCAGGCCGTGGTCGGCATCGCCAATTTCTCTGTCAAGACCGGTTAAAAAATCGCTCTCTTTAGTGAAGATCTCGCCACAGCGATAGAGCCAGTCTACGATTTGCGTTCTGCTTAATGACATGTCGTGCTCCTTATTTTCCCCAGTTCAGCGCCGGGGTGTGGACCGGGGCGTCCCATAATGCCAGCGTCTCGTCATCGGCCTTTAATAGGGTGATGGAAAAGCCCACCATATCCAGAGAGGTACAGTAGCTGCCGATAAGATTGCGCTCGATAACGATGCCGGTTTCCTCGCAGCGTTGAGTCAGGCGGTTGTAGACGCCGTACAGCTCCGACAGCGGCGTGGCGCCGAGGTTGTTGACCAGGGCGATAACCCGGTCGCCTTTTTGCAGCGCCTGTTTTGCCTGTTGCACGTCCTGCCATGCGCCTTTAATGCTGTCCCAGTGGCGCAGCGTGCGGCTATAGGCACCGTTTTCCAGCAGGGTATCGAACATTTCGTCAACGGTACGGTCGAGGGAAGTGAAGCGGCGGCGATCGATGCCCGGTTCGCCGTGAATACCCACGCCGAACTCCATTTCGTCATCCTGTAATTCGAATGAAGGCTGGCCAGCGGCCGGGACGGTACAGGCACCGAGCGCGATACCGATAGAGTGACCGAGGTTGTTGAGACTACGCCCCAGTTCGGCGCAGTCTTGCAAAGAGTCGCCGCGTTCAGCCGCCGCGCCAACCAGCTTCTCAATCAGCACGGTATTGGCAACCCCGCGACGCCCGGCGGTGTAAAGGCTGTCTTTTACCGCCACGTCGTCATCGATCACGACGGTGGTAACCTTCACACCGCTTTCATGCAGTAGCTCGGTGGCGGTTTCGAAGTTAAGAATGTCGCCAGTGTAGTTTTTGATAATCAGCAGCACACCTTCGCCGCCGTCGATAGTCATGGCGCACTCGAACATTTTATCCGGCGTTGGGGAGGTGAAAATCTCTCCCGGACAAGCCCCGGAGAGCATGCCCTGGCCGATATAGCCGCAGTGCATCGGTTCATGACCGCTGCCGCCGCCGGAGAGCAGCGCCACTTTCCCGGCCACCGGCGCATCGGCGCGGGTCACGTAGACCGGGTCCTGATGCAGCGTCAGTTCAGGATGGGCTTTTGCCAGGCCAGCCAGTTGTTCACTCAGTACATCTTCGACACGGTTAATCAGTTTTTTCATTGCTTATTCTCCGTCGGAGGTTTCGATGCGGCCCCTCTGCTGCCGGAGGCGGTCATCGTGTAGGGTTACCGCCTGACGATATCCGGCGGTGTATTGATTCTGGCTGAGTTAGCGGGAAAAAAAATCGCCATAAAATGAGTTTCATTACGAAACGTGATTATTATTTTTCGTTCCGTAATGAAACGTTTTTCTTCGGGGAAATAGAAAAATGCGACGTAAGGCTATTTTTTCACCTCACCTGAACCGACGATAACGGCCTGGCGGAGAAATAATTTTGGCCGTTTTCTTCGTGTATGATGCCTGGTCGCTCCGATGTACATCAGGTTTTGACCCTGTTTTGGGGCCGAACGAGAGGATCGGGATCTCAATCCCATCGTTTCATGTGAATTCACGTTCCAATATGAAACAATAAAATTTGTCCTCTGTTTCATATCGGGACAAAAATGGGAAAGATTTTTTTGCCCATCGCTCGCCCTACAGTGATTGCATCGCTCAGGTAGCGCTTCTGCTCTCGCACTTAATATGAAGTCGGAAGAAGGAGATACCGGAGCTCATCATGTCAAAACATGCACTTATTTGAGGGTGAACGGAATGCTAAAAGTTATTCAATCTCCAGCCAAATATCTCCAGGGCCCAGATGCATCCACGTTGTTTGGTCAGTACGCTAAAAATCTGGCGGACAGCTTTTTTGTGATTGCCGATGACTTCGTGATGAAGCTGGCGGGAGATAAAGTGCTGAATGGCCTGAACAGCCACAATATCAGCTGTCATGCGGAGCGCTTTAACGGTGAGTGTAGCCATGTCGAAATTAATCGTCTGATTGCCATTCTGAAACAGCACGGTTGCCGCGGGGTGGTGGGTATCGGTGGCGGCAAGACGCTTGATACGGCGAAAGCCATTGGTTATTACCAAAAGCTGCCGGTTGTGGTGATCCCGACGATTGCTTCCACCGATGCGCCAACCAGCGCATTGTCGGTTATCTACACTGAAGCTGGTGAGTTTGAAGAGTATCTTATTTACCCGAAAAACCCGGATATGGTGGTGATGGATACGGCGATTATCGCTAAAGCGCCGGTTCGTCTGCTGGTGGCCGGGATGGGCGATGCGCTCTCGACCTGGTTTGAAGCCAAAGCCTGCTACGACGCCAGAGCGACCAGTATGGCGGGTGGTCAGTCGACGGCGGCGGCTTTGAGCCTGGCGCGCCTGTGCTATGAAACGCTGCTGGAGGAAGGCGAAAAAGCCCGCCTCGCCGCCCAGGCCGGGGTGGTGACCGATGCGCTGGAACGCATCGTTGAAGCAAATACCTATCTCAGCGGTATCGGCTTTGAAAGCAGCGGTCTGGCTGCGGCGCACGCCATTCACAACGGTTTCACCATCCTCGAAGAGTGCCACCATCTGTACCACGGCGAGAAAGTGGCGTTTGGTACCCTGGCGCAGCTGGTGCTGCAAAACAGTCCGATGGAGGAGATCGAAACGGTGCTGAACTTCTGTCATAAAGTCGGCCTGCCGGTAACTTTGGCGCAGATGGGCGTGAAAGAGGGCATCGATGAGAAAATTCAGGCGGTGGCGAAAGCGACCTGCGCTGAAGGCGAAACTATTCACAATATGCCGTTCCCGGTCAGCGCGCAGAGCGTGCATGCGGCGATTCTGACCGCCGACCTGCTTGGGCAGCAGTGGCTGGCTCGTTAACTTATTGTCGGCCTGGCTAAAAGTATCCCTCCGGCGGTTTCCGTCGGAGGGGTTGTCGTTTTTAATACAGCGGAAATGGATATGACTGCGCAGACTCAGAGCTTTCCTTTGGTGATAACCCAGTCATGGCATCGTTGCAGCAAGTTTATGCAACGGGAAACCTGGCAGACGCCGCACCAGGCGCAAGGGCTGACCTTTGAATCGATTTGTCGGCGCAAGACCGCGCTGCTGACGATTGGCCAGGCGGCGCTGGAAGATGCCTGGGAGTTTATGGATAGCCGCCCCTGCGCGCTGTTTATCCTTGATGAGTCTGCCTGTATTCTCAGCCGCTGCGGCGATCCGCTGACGCTCGACCAGTTGGCGGAACTGGGGTTTCGTGACGGCAGCTATTGCGCTGAAAGCATTATTGGCAGCTGCGCGCTCTCGCTGGCTTCTATGCTTGGGCAGCCGGTGAAAACTTCCGGCGAACAGCACTTTAAACACGCGCTGCACGGATGGTCGTTTAGCTCTACGCCGGTGTTTGATAATCACGGACGCCTGTTTGGCTCTATTTCGCTGTGTTGCCTGGCTGAAGAACAGGCTTCGCCAGACCTCTCTCTGACTCTCGCCATCGCGCGGGAAGTGGGCAACTCGCTGCTCACCGATAGTCTGCTGGCGGAATCGAACCGCCATCTTAACCAGATGTACGGTCTGCTGGAGAGCATGGATGATGGGGTGATGGCGTGGAATGAGCAGGGCGTCTTGCAGTTTCTTAACGTGCAGGCCGCAACGCTGTTGCATCTTGATGCTCAGGCCTGCCAGGGGAAAAATATCAATGAACTGGTGACGCTTCCGGCTCTGCTGCGGCGAGCGATTAAGCATGCTCGTGGATTAAATCATGTGGAAGTGACCTTCGAGAGCCAGCATCAGTTTGTCGATGCTGTTGTCACCCTTAAACCCATTGTCGAAGAGCAGGGCAACAGTTTTATTCTGCTGCTGCATCCGGTTGAGCAGATGCGTCAGTTGATGACCAGCCAGCTTGGCAAAGTGAGCCATACTTTTGAGCAGATGTCGGCGGACGATCCGGAAACCCGGAGGTTGATTCACTTTGGCCGCCAGGCTGCGCGCGGTGCTTTTCCGGTGCTGCTGTGCGGTGAGGAGGGCGTGGGTAAAGAGCTGCTCAGTCAGGCAATTCATAATGAGAGCGAGCGGGGCGGCGGGCCGTATATTGCGGTCAACTGCCAGCTATATGCCGATAGCGTTCTGGGCCAGGATTTTATGGGCAGCGCGCCAACGGATGATGAGAACGGTCGCCTGAGCCGCCTTGAGCTGGCCAACGGCGGGACGCTGTTTCTGGAAAAAATCGAATATCTGGCGCCGGAGCTACAATCTGCCCTGCTGCAGGTGATCAAACAGGGGGTATTAACCCGCCTTGATGCCCGTCGGCTCATCCCGGTCGACGTTAAGGTGATTGCTACCACCACCGTCGATCTCGCCAATCTGGTGGAGCAAAACCGCTTTAGCCGCCAGCTTTACTATGCCCTGCACTCCTTTGAGATCGTTATCCCTCCGCTGCGGGCGCGGCGTAACAGCATTCCGTCGCTGGTACATAATCGACTGAAAAGCCTGGAGAAGCGTTTTTCTTCACGCCTGAAGGTGGATGACGATGCGCTGGCGCAGCTGGTGATCTACTCCTGGCCGGGCAATGATTTTGAGCTGAATAGCGTTATTGAGAATATCGCCATCAGCAGCGACAACGGCCATATTCGCTTGAGTAATCTGCCGGAATATCTGTTTGCTGAACGCCCCGGCGCTGACGGCAGCTCATCGCTGCTACCTACGAGTCTGGCCTTCAATGCTATAGAGAAAGAGGCGATTATCCATGCCGCCCGCGTGACTAATGGTCGGGTGCAGGAGATGTCGCAACTGCTGAATATTGGCCGCACTACGCTGTGGCGTAAGATGAAGCAGTACGATATCGACGCCAGCCAGTTTAAGCGCAAGCATCTGGGGTAGCTTCTTTGATTCTGCTGGCTTCAGGGCCGCTCAGTCGTGCATAAAAGCACCACGCAAGCGTTTGACTGAGGCCTGAATCAAATAAAGGCAACGATCTCTTTGATATCCCGGCTAACTTGGGTCCATAGTATAAACATGTTCATTAGGTGGTTAATTTTAAGGATAAGAGCATGCCAACAGCGATAGATAAAGCCCTGGATTTTATTGGTGGTATGAACACATCAGCGTCGGTGCCACATACAATGGATGAGAGTACCGCTAAGGGAATTTTAAAGTATTTGAATGAGCTAGGTGTTCCGGCCAGCGCAGAAGCGATTATCGCGCGAGGCGAGCAGGAGGGATGGAATACCGAGTTCACGAAAAAAGTCGCCGGATGGGCGGACAGAATCGCCTCTGGCGACCGCCTTGTTATCAAAAATCCAGAATACTTCTCTTCTTATATGCGGGAGCAGCTCCAGGAGCTGGTGTAACCTGTTCATTCGCAAATAGCTCTGACCCGACGCTTTCATCTTAACTGTGAAGGCGTCTATGAATTCTGCCATTTTTGTTGATGACCAAATCTTTACCAATACCCTGTTAAAACATCCTATAAAAAAGACCTGCAATTTCTTGCAAGTCTTTTAATTTTCAATGTCTTTTCTGGCGTAAAATCCGTAATCCAGGAGTTATCAGTCAGCAAAATACCTGTAATTTGTTGATTTTAATAAGGTTGGGTGTTGAAAATATCGAAGCACACTAAAGTTCAACAATCACGTTTTTTATTCTGTAAAATGAATACCTGTGATGCGATGTTTTTAGATTGATCTTATTAATTAACAACGTCCTGCTTTTTTGGATAAGGCGTCACATGTTTTACCATTAGACCCCGCATTCCCTCCGGAACAAATAGCATCAGAAACGGTTTCACCACCATCTAATGGTATTAAACCGTAAAGCTTTGCTTCAGCGGCTTTGGTTACATAGCAGCGATGCGATTTCTTACCCGTTGTTGCAACAAAATTAGTTTTAACGCCATTTTGTTGTACATCAGAAATAGTTACCTGAGAGATATCGACATTTAATGCAAAGGATGCAGCATTTTTCATCTCGCTCTCGGTTGCAATTGGTGGTTTAGCTACGCATCCTGTTAATAATATTGCAGGAAGAACGCATGCCAAAAATACCGTTTTTTTCATTCTATTATTCCTTAAGGTTTTTATACGGAATAACTATATAAATTACTCGTAATTACCTTTCATTGATTTTGATCATTGAACAGTATGTGATATGAAATGTTCAGGTTTTCTGTGAAAATGAGATTTATGTTGATTAATTAAGGATGATGAACCAATGTTGATGATACAAGATGAATAAATAACCCGATGCTGGCACTACTGAAATTGATATGGTATTACCGCTATTTGTAATATTTTAAGCCTTATACTATCTGGCAAGCGGTTAGTAGATAGCTCGGTAGCAGAATAATAAGCATGAATGAGTCTGTGAATTCATTATCCTTAAAGCATATTCTGGCGTTCAGGCTGGAGTTTGTGTATATGTGAACCGTCAAAATTTTTATCCGTCAATGTTTATATCGTAAGCGTACAAAAGCGCAATTTATCCTGAATCAGTCCTGGCAGATGATATGATGTTTGCGGATTTTTTGTTCCAATCCACCACCAGGCTGCATTTTGAGAATGTTTTTGGCTATCTTTTTCTAGAAAAGTTGCTGACATATCGCTTTTAAGTCGCTGGGTTTGGTTGGAAAAATGAGCGGTGTCGTGACAAAGCGCTACACGAAGGTATTGGCAGCGCGATGATATGGACAGCAATACAATGCCGTGCCCGATCCGATTGCCGTAAAAAGAAAAAGGAGTCAGACGATTTCTCATCTAACTCCTTGTTTTGTTTGGTGGCCCCTGCTGGACTTGAACCAGCGACCAAGCGATTATGAGAAAAAGGTCGATGTATTTGCTTTAGTTCTTATTTTATCTATTTTGTTTTAATTCAATAAATTACCAGTTTGTGGTTACTAACGTAAAATCCCGTTTATTCCCTTTTATTAACGTTCTGGGGTAGCCTATAGGGAGCCTGGCTTTTTTGGATATGCACCAAGCGATTTCGGCGCGATTTTTACAAGGACAGATAATGGAGCCTTTCAAGTTCACAAAATCCAAGATAAACGAGCTGCCATCCGCACCAAGGGGGCGGCAGAACGAATATTATGACAGCCATGTCAGAGGATTACGTCTCAGGGTGGGGGCAAGTGGCCTGAAGACGTTCTATGCTGTTAGGAAAGTTAAAGGAAAGTTCATCAGAACGGCACTGGGCCGGTTCCCGGAAATATCCGTTGAGCAAGCTCGGACAATAGCTCTTGAAACGCTCGGTGGTATCGGAGCGACAGGAAAGAACCCAAACGAAATAAAAAGGGAAGCTGAGAGGGCCAATGTTACTCTACGTGAGGCAATGGAATTATATATTGAAACCCGTGGAGATCGACTTAAAGAAACTACAGCCAATCAGTATCGACGTTTACTTACTAATTTTTCTGGTGACTGGTTAGACAGGCCTATAGCTAAAATTTCCAGGGATGACACGCAGAGCAGGCATAAAGCAATAACTGAAGGCTCTGTTTGGTTTGGGGCTGAATTATCTAAATTACGTAAAGGTGTTGGTTCCGGAAGTAAAGCACAGGCTGATTTATGGGGGCGGGCATTAAGGGCTGTTTATAATTTTTCATACGATAACTATCGCGATGATCAAGGTATTAAACTATTACCCGATCCTCCTACTATCGCGTTAAGCACGAAACGGCAATGGCATGGTTTAGTCCGGAAGAATACCCGCATCCGTAATCATGAGTTAGGTCGATGGCTGAGAGCTGTTAATGACGTTAGAGAGGAAGCCGAATTAGACAGAGATGACCATATAGCCGCAATTTGTGATGCTCTTGATATGGCTTTATTTACTGGTTTACGGCGCGGAGAGGTATTTGGCTTAGAGTGGGATAGGGTTAATATTGATGGCGGTTATTTTTGGATAGATAAAACAAAGAATGGAGAACCGCTTGAACTACCATTAACGAATACCCTATTAATAATTCTTTCCAGACGAAATAAATATAAACTCGATAAGAATAATTATGTTTTTCCCGCCGCAAAAGGGGGGCGGATAACCGATCCTCGTAGAGCAATAAAGAGAATTATTGAAAAAACAAATAATGGTGAAAATATTAATGAGAAACCTATAGAGTTTACATGCCATGATGCAAGACGAACTTTTGCAACTTTAGCCGAACTAAGTGGTGTCGGAACATATATCCTTAAGCGGTTGATGAATCATAAATCAGCACGTAACTATAAAAGTTCAGATCAAACTCAGGGCTACCTCATTTTTCCAGTTGAAGAACTACTTGAACCAGCTCAAATTATCGAAAAGAAAATCTTAAAAGAGGCTGGGATCATAAGTAGCTCAAGAGATACCAACGTGGAACTTATTGACGATCTTAGTCCAGAGGAGAAAGAGAAGGTATTAAAATTTATTTATGATCTGAAAAGAGGTAATAAATGAAAAATAAATCAATAAATAAAAAAAGATCTCAGAGAACTAATGTGAGAGTTCCGGAAGCATATTTTGATATACAAAGTGCTGCCGAAAAAAGTTGGCTTTCATTTAGACAGGCGCATTCCAATGGCGATGGATTTATATCTATAGATGAGCTTGATTCTATTGCTACTCATCTCTATACAGTTATTCATAAATATGGGTTTAATGGTATTGGAACATTAGATACTGTTAGATCTTTATTGGATCAGGCCAGTTCCGATGGTAGGGATATCTTATCTTTTTTTGATTTTATTCAACGTATTGTTAGTTATGAACTAGAAAATAAAATTGATACTACTCTTAATGAAATCAATGTGTATCTGAAAGACCTTTTTAAAAGAAAAATACTTGTTGAGCATGAGATGTTATCGTCTTCCATTAGGAAGGTTCTAGATCAAAATGAATTTTGTCTATTTGATGAAAGAGATATAAGAATCATTAGTAACTGCTGTGATATTTTTGGCGAGAATTTCTCATGTGAGTATGCTGCTTATTCTTTAGTCAAAGAGTCTGTTCTAAATCGAGTCATTTTATTACCATATAAAAATATATTGATTGAGTTTTTTAGAGATGCAAGTCATATATATTCTGAGAGCATGCGACAAGATGTTGAAAGTAAATCATCTTTAAAAAAAGGAGCAAGAAATAAAGAATTATATTCATATGTTATCAGAATTGTAGTTGCTACTTTGCATAAGCATCCAAATGCTTCAACTTACGCTCTTACAAGAGAGCTTGATAAACATCTAGCAAAAGAGAAACGTAAGGTCTCGCCTCAAACGCTAACAAGATGGATCGAAGCGCATCGGAAAGAAACGGGGCAAGAGTCTCAAGGGAAACATGAAGGGCATTTAAAGCTTGAGTTGTAACTTATTGATTTTTAAATGCTCATTTAGAAAGTGATCACAACTTCATTTTCTAAATGAGTAGAACCGCTTTGGCTAATGATAATACTATTTTCCCTAATGATATTATCTTTTGTTTCGTATCGATATATTCTGTTTTACGTCGATTCAAATCAATAAAAGGCAATATCATTATGGATATTAATAATCGTATGACTCGTAAAGAAGCCGCTAATTATATTGGTGTTTCAACTGCCACTATGGCTAATTGGGCCTGCACAGGAAAAGTAAAACTCCCTTATTATAAAGCAGGCTTAAAAAAAGTTATTTACCTTAAAAGTGACCTCGATGAGTATATCAAGTCCACTCGCCGCGAACAGGCGTAAATAAAAAAGCCCATCCGCAATAACAGATGGGCTGCTAGCCACATGGATTTCACTACTAAAACGAGATCATTATGTCATACGCGAAAATTAACAGGAAATACCGTTTGACAACTGCGCCTGTTGGATTGCAGAATCCAGACGTTGCCGCAAAATCGGCAACCGGGCGTGGAAACCCGTGTATGTTATCGGCGACGACAGACGCGCCATGCGTCTTTTTTTACGTCGCAATCAACGCCACAGAGCGCCATATTATGGCGTGGTGCGTTCACTCCGGCTATTCAATTGCCGGACATGAACAGGTAGCGCACCACTCCGTCATGTCAATGGTAGCTCAGGCGGGGCAGCTTTCGGGCTGGCCGGTTTCCGATAACGCCGGTATTTCCACCCCCGTCTGGGCTATCGCCACTGAGCGTGGAAACTCCGGCGATAGCGTACTTACCGCTGTTATCGGAGGTTGCCTTATGGCTACGACCCCAATCTCTTTACACCCTCAATTTATCTGGATCTTTCTTGCTGTCTGCCGTTCTGACGTGTTGGCGAAGCCGCAGCGTAAGGAAGTTACTGCCCCTGATCTCACAAGCGCACGTCGCGTTATAGCTCGTGATTTTGTCGCTTTATTTGCTGGCCGTCTGCCTGTTCGCGAGGTGACCCATGTTTAAACTGCTTATCACCCTGATTAATCACGAAGCTGGTGACCGGCGCGAGCTGGTTCACAATGGCGGATATAAAACCCGCGAAGCTGCATGGAAAGAAGCGCAGAAAATGGCATATATCCGTAAGAATTCCATCGGCACCATTACGCATGAATGCATTGTGGAAATTGCGGAGGCGGGAAATAACTACGCCATTAATCAGTAAATTGCACTAATAATCCGTTAAATAAATTTATGATTTATGGGGTCATTATCGGTCAGGGAGTCTCTATGTCTCGTAATGAAGTCAACAACAATGATATTTCTCGATTAGGGCAGCTATCTTTTAGGCGCGATTTCATAGGTTTTATGAAAGAGGATGATAATGATCGTCTTGTAAGTGTCGTCAACATTATGAAATTAATGGAGGAGCTTATTCACTCCAAAGCATATTCCGGTGAGCGAGATAATGATTTATCCAGTGAAGGATTAGCCGGATTCTTCTTTCTCATAACAGAAGAATTAACACGGATTAGAAATGGAATACATTTTCATGAAAAGATTTTCTCCGAGTACGAGGCTGTATCAGGAGTGGAACTGGTGAATCTTTATGGTACTGAATCGATTATAAAAATGATGGAAAAGGAAAAAGAACAGCAATAAACATACAAATAAAAAGCGCCGTGGCAAGCGGCGCTTGATGAATTTATTGAAAAAGGTTACGGCATGAAGAATATCAAAGTGTCAGAAATTAGCAAGCAGTCTGTGGGAAAGTGGGAATTCATTCTACAGAGTCTCGGTATTAACATTCCCACAAATGGGAAGCACGGGCCGTGCCCTAAATGCGGAGGAAAAGATCGCTTTCGTTTTGATAATAAAGATGGGCGCGGAACGTGGTTCTGTAATCACTGTGGTAATGGTGACGGGATTGATATTGTTAAACGATTTTTTGATATTGATACCGTTCCCGCTGCGGCTCGAGTGGCTGAATGTCTACCGTCTGCCCCGGCGATGACTGTCCCAGCCAGAAAAGAAACGGCAAAAAAGGTGGCTGCGGTGAACTGGTCAGCTCTTCTCAGCCAGTCGGTGGCAGGTGAAAGCCCTTATTTGGTAGGAAAAGGTCTGATCGGACATATTTCCAAGCTGACAACAAGGGAGCTACTGGCCGGTGGTGAAAAATACCCGGCTGGATCACTTATGCTGTCGGTTAAAAATAGTCAGGGGGCTATAACTGGGATCCAGCTTATCAGAGGTGATGGAGTCAAGAGCCTGATGAAAGGCTCTAAATATTCCGGCTGTTTTATTTCGTTGAATGATTTTCCGGAAGATACGCCGGAAAAAGTCATTATTACAGAAGGTTATGGAACTGCTATTTCGGTTTCGCTACTCAGCGATGGCTGGCCGCTCGCAGCCTTATCTAAAACCAACCTTAAAGCAGCTGCTGAGGCGGTGCGGGAGAAATGGCCGGAAACGCAGATTATCATTGCCGGTGATAACGATTTTGTGGACGGTAAGCCCAATGAAGGGCGGGAAATGGCAATCAAAGCAGCACTTGTGGTTAAAGGCTGGGTCAGTATCCCGCCAGGTAGAGCAAAAGCTGATTGGGATGATTACCGGCGTGATTTTGGCATTCAGCGGGCGCGTGAAGCTTTCGCAGAAGAAATGTTTAATCCCGGTGATACAAAAACCCGTCTGCCTCCCGGGTTCCGGCTGACGAAAGAATTTCTTTGGTGTGAGCGTACCCGTAATGACGGGAGTGAAAGCGGCCAGGTACAGCAGATAAAGATTTGCAGCCCGCTAAAAGTGACCGCCATAACATGCGACTCAGACGGCGGTAATTTCGGGCGTCTTTTGGAGTGGGATGATTCCAATGGCTCCCGTCATGAGTGGGCTATGCCCATGACAGTACTTGCCGGGGCCGGGCAGGATTTGCGCGAGGTGTTACTTGAAAATGGTCTCCATTTTATCAGCGTGAATGGCACAGCACGGGGACTGCTGATGGAATACATCGCCACCTGTCGTCCGATACGTAAAGTCACCTGCGTGGAGAAAACGGGTTGGTACGGCGGCTCTTACGTGCTCAATGGTGAGGTGATTGGCGGGGAGGCTGGCTCGGTTATCTTCCAGGCAGCCCGGTCATCAAAAAATGATTTCAGGGTAAGCGGCGATACCTGCGAGTGGATGACACACGTTGGCCGCTACTGCGTCGGGAATTCCCGACTAGTGTTCTGCGTCAGTCTGGCTTTTGCGGCTCCCCTGCTGACGCTGCTGGGAATAGGCGGGGGAGGGTACCACCTCAAGGGGGAATCCACTGATGGCAAAACCACCACTATGAAGGTGGCCGCTTCCGTCTGCGGAGGGCCGGATTACTGGAAAACGTGGCGGGCGACGGGGAATGCGCTGGAAGGGATTGCGCTGCGCCGCAATGATGCCGTGCTTATGCTCGATGAGATCAGCGAGGTTGACGGCAGGGAGGCGAGCCGTATCGCTTATATGTTGGGTAACGGTCAGGGTAAGGCAAGGGCCAGAGTCGACGGAAGCCCGCGCGAGCAGGCGCAGTGGACATTGTTGTTTCTCTCCACCGGGGAGGTATCCATAGCCGAACATGCAGCGGAAGCCGGGGAGCGGCGAACCGGTGCCGGTGTCGGGGTCAGGATGGTACAAATCCCCAGTAATACGGGCCAGTTTGGTGCCTTTGAGGAATTACACGGGTTCAGCGGGGGCAAGGCTTTTGCTGAACATCTTGAGCATGCTAGCAGGCAATATCATGGGGCAGTATTCCGCGACTGGTTACGCTGGCTCACCGCTAACTTGAAAACGGTAACGGAGCGAGCCAGAGCCTTACGCAAAAAATATGAGCGAACGCTTCTCCCTGAAAATTCCGGTAATCAGGTGGGTCGTGTGGTTGATCGGTTTGCCCTGCTGGCTGTTGCTGGTGAACTGGCAACCGAAGCCGGTATAACCGGATGGGAACCCGGTGAGGCTGAGAATGCGACCAGAAAATGCCTTGATGCGTGGATACAGGATCGCGGGCATACCGCCAACCAGGAAGATGCTGACGCGCTGGAGAAGGTAAGACGCTTTATTACAGCGAACCAGTACACTCGTTTTGCAGAATGGACGGAAGACGAAAAGAACCGCCCCGCTAATATGGTGGGTTTTCGTCGGGTTATTAAAGGTAATAACAATAAAGAACCTGAGACGAGCTATTACATTCTTTCCAGTGGATGGAAAGAAATCTGCGGGACATCTGACGCAGTGAAAACCGCCCGCCTGTGTAGTGAGGCGGGATGGCTGGATACGGACGACGAAAAGCGACTCCAGCGCAAGGTGAGGCTGCCGGAGATCGGTTCTAAGTGGGTGTATGTATTTAAAAGCGATGTGGTTGGGTGACGGAGGGGTTTCTTATGGCAATTAAGAAACTCGATGATGGTCGATATGAAGTGGACATCAGGCCTGCTGGTCGCAATGGAAAGCGTATCCGCAGGAAGTTTGATAAGAAAAGTGAAGCGGTAGCTTTCGAGAAGCATACCCAGTTCAACCACCACACTAAAGAATGGTTATCAAAACCGACGGATAAGCGGCATCTGTCTGAACTGATACAGATTTGGTGGAATTTGAAAGGCAAGCACGAGGAACACGGTCGGATAAACCGCAACAAGTTAGACCTGTTTTGCAGGATTACCGACGATCCTTGTGCTTTTCAGATAACGAAAGCGCTGATCAGTCAGTATTACGCGACAAGAAGAAGTCAGGGTATTAAAGCTTCTACTATTAACCGTGACCTCAATAGTATCAGTGGCATGTTCACAGTGCTTATCGAGGGTGAGTTGTTCTCGGGTGAACATCCGATTAGGGGTAGGAAGAAGTTGAAAGAAGAAGTACCCGAAACGGGTTATCTGACAGAGAACGAAATCAAGCACCTGCTCTTTAAACTGGATGGCGACAACAAGAAGATAGCCGTTCTCTGTTTAAGTACAGGTGCTCGTTGGGGCGAAGCCGCTCGACTCAAGGCTGAAAACATCATTCAGAACCGTGTGACGTTCGTTAAAACCAAGAGTAACAAGCAGCGGACTGTTCCTGTATCAGCGGAAGTGGCAAAACTCATAGCGGAAGGTAGGCGAGGGTTGTTATTTGGTAAGGCGTCGTATTCTGACTTCAGGCAGACACTGAGGGAGGTAAAACCTGACCTTCCTACCGGCCAGGCGACGCATGCACTACGCCACAGCTTTGCGACTCATTTCATGATTAACGGAGGGAGCATTATCACGCTTCAGCGGATCCTCGGGCACTCGCGAATAGAGCAAACAATGGCCTATGCACACTTTGCGCCCGAGTTTTTACAGGACGCAATCCGGTTTAATCCACTGACGACGATAGCCGATAAGAATGATTGAAGTTCCTTACTGGTTAGCGTGGCATGTTGGTCGCAGCACTGTCAGGACTGGCGTTACCCGATACCGGCAGACATGGTTATCTATGAACGTACTGGACATTAAAGCCGGTTCACTATTGATAGGCATACCCTTCCAGAATAGAAGCATATCGCGCGAGTATTATATTTTGGTGGGAACAGTGGGAACAGTGGGTACAAGACTGATTTATATTCAGTTTTTCTGTTCCCACCTATTGTACCTTAGTGGGAACAGTGGGAACACACTTATAATCAATAGGTTAAAAAGATTCTAATCTATTTGTTCCCACGGAGTAGCCATGGTGGGAACAAGAATATCCTATATATTTCAACGATGTTCCCACCGTTCCCACTGTTCCCACTGAATAAGGATGTATATCAATTGAAAATTCGAAAATGGGAGTTTCTGAAACGGGTTGATAGTAAATAGCTATTGGTTCAATATGACAAATATCTGACAGATTGAATTGGTTTTAGTGGAACAAAAATTTACTAAATAATTTTGTTTGAAGTTTGTTCACTTAAATGGCTTTAATATAATGTTGTTTTTTTCATGTTCAAATGTTATAGATGTCAAAATAATGAATGATAAAATATTTTATCAATTGCTCTTTAGAAATCAGAGGGCTATTATTACTAGTTGTAATTTTTATTAAAGTGGAGATTGAAAGGGAATGCACTATCTTTTTATTGATACTTGTGTTTGGTTAACTATCGCAAAATCAAAGAACCAACATGTTTTGCTTGAGGCTTTCAATCAGTTATTGGAAAGCAATACGGCTGTAATTATAATACCTGATTTGGTGAGGGAGGAATTTCTCAGAAATAAAGAAAGGGTAATAGAGGCCACCAAGCAACAAATTGGTGCGGAGTTTCATAAAGTAAAGAAAATAGTTGGAACGTATGGTGGGAGTGATAAAGAAAAAGTGCTAGATGTATTAAACGACGTTGGGAGTCGTTTACCTATTCTTAGTGAAGTAACAGCACACACTGCCGAGATGATCGAATCTCTAATGGATAAGTCTGTTAGTCTCGAAGCAAGTGAATCCGTCAAATTAAAAGCTGTAATGAGGGCTTTGGAAAAAAGGGCTCCATTTCATCGCTCTAAAAATAGTGTTGCAGATGCGATATTGATTGAACTATTTCATGACTTTTCAAAAGACAAAGAGGGGGTATTTCATTTTATAACGGAAAACTACACTGATTTTAGTTCATTAACTGATAGACGCAATCATCATTCAGATTTTGATGAGATTTTTACTGGTAATTTTTACTATCATTTAGATATTGCTGAAGCAATCAATAGTATTGAACCTGAGCTTTTGAATGAACTCGAAGATGAATTTAATTGGCTTGAGGACGATACGAGGAGTTTGACTGATATACTTACTGCGATTGATGAGTTTTGTAACAAAGTTTGGTATAACCGTCATAAATATAGAGAGTATAAAATTGAAATTGGTGATATTACCCTCATCCCTAAAGGTGATGTACGTCATGGTAATAATTTCATTCATGAAGATATATGGGAGGGGGCGAAATTATCAGCTGCGAAAATTGAAAAGCAATATGAAGATATTGGACCTTGGGATGATTTTGAGTGGGGAATGATTAACGGCAAGTTATCTGCATTAAGATGGGTGTTAGGAGATGACTGGGATATGTTGGATACCTAGAGATAATTGGTCTCAGTCAGGGGCTTTGGTTTTAATACTTGTTGCTCATGATTTTGCTTTAAAGCTAATTTAGCTAGTATTGTAAAGTACAATAATAGTTAAAAGTTTATCATGAGAAAGGGGGCGCAATACCCCCTGCCAACGTTTCCTTTATCATTATCTATTATCAAGTTCTGGATGTATGGTTTCTAAAAATGTTAAGAGATTTAATGCGGAATCTATGTAGTTTTCCAAAGCCGTTGGGGGGATTTCCCATAAGCCATTATTGACGGCTTGATTACGTAAGTTTCGCATTGAAACAAAAAGATTGAATTGTTCTTTAGTGATTAGATTATGCTCTAAAAGAGTGTTCATATTAAATGTGGGTGTATATGAATTCCTTTTAAATTCTATTTGCGATCTTTCAAGAGCATTTCTGATTGCTAAATCAATATAATTCCATGCTGTAATAACGGAAGTCAAAGGGGGAGAATCCATAAGCTGAGCCTTGAGTATCTGATAGTGGTCTTGACTTTTATCGGGCTCTGGTAGTAACTCTTCAGCTTTATGAACCACTTCAGAACTACCAAGCTCAAACTCAGCTTGGAATTTATCATATTTTATTGTACGTAGTGAACCAAGTAGATTGAATATTTTTTCTCTACCAAAGTACGCTATCCCAAAGATAACAGCTGGCCAAGAAAGCTTTGCAATAAGTGTGAACAACGAGTCGATAAACTTACTGATAAATGTTAACCAATCCATATTCATCCTTTAAGTATTAATATGAGAGCCGTGACATTGAACTATGATACTAAGAAAAAGCTATAACATCTCTACAAATTGACATTAAATATTAGGTTCAAGTGTCGTTCCGCTTCATGTTGCATAACTAGGTTTATTTTCCAGAAAGGGTGCTCCTATACTTCTCATTTTATAAAACATTGTCGGGTTGAATGATTGTTAACGTACTAAAGGATAATCGAATAGTGTGTAAATTTGTAGAAAAATGAATTTTTATACTGCTACATTTCTCTAATGTAGAGCTCCTTTTGCTATCTTACTCTTATGTCATATGATTATAAGGCATATAGCGCACGCTACTGCACAAACTTGCACAGTTAATTGATGTTGTTACTACCTTAAAACCCGTCGCCGGACGCAGTTTGAGGTCAGTTTTGTGCATGCACGGAAAATGGGAGGATTGCAGCGCGCAGGTGACGGGGGGCCTGCCCCCGCAAGCAGGCATAAGGCCAGAAAGTGAGATTCTGCCTTCTCTGTGCAATTCAGCGCTGCGTTTTGACTTGTGGTAATGAGGTGAGGTCACTTTTTATTGCGCCTTCCTGAGTGGCTTACAGACGATATCGGGAAGAGGGCTAAAATGATGTTTATTGCCATAATTTGCTGATATCCGGCATAAAACTGGAGAGTATGAGATATTTAACAATGAAAAATTTTGTATGAATAAGGCGATTAAGCAGGGGATTAGTTGTCAGGGGGGGGGCGAAAACCGGATAATGCCAGCGAGTTCAACTCCCATGAGGGAGAATATCTATGTTTCGTTGTCCTTTCTGCGGCGCAATGGCCCGCACCCGTACCAGTCGCCGTCTGAGTGAGCACACAATACGCCAGTATCATCAGTGTCAGAATCTGGAATGCAGTGAGAGTTTCACCACCCTGAATGCTTTTGAACACCGGGTCAGTCGTCGTAACTCCCCGGCCACGCCTCCGCCAGCAGCGGGAAGTTGAATTGATTCGTTAAGCCGTTCCCCGCCCGAGAGGGCGGGCTAGCCTTTCCTACCTCCACGCATCAGCACATCACTTATCAGGTTATCTAGGCTTCGGTAGCGACCGGGGCTGTCGTTGAAGGAATACTCCATACCCTGCCGGGCCAGCTTTATCACACACCCCGAATAGGTGAGTGTATGTTGCTCGCACAGTCTGCGGATCTGCTCATCCAGTTCGTGGGGGATCCTGACTGCACGCAAAACCGATTTACCGTTTCTTGCCGGGCTGTACATGAGTTTCCTGCCTTTACCAGTGTGACCTGACCGGCATTATCCTGGGAATATTTAACCCTGTTATACAGTTTTGGCTCTGGCCTGCGGCTTACAACAAAAGCGCCGCGACATCCCTTCTAATTCTGGTGAAACATAGCGGGCAGACCGGCAGGCAGAGTGCGTGCCGTTGTAACTGTATGACACTAGGAGTCAGGAATATGAAAATGACACCCGAGCTTACCCGGCTGGCAGAGAGCGCCACGACGCTGCGCCGCGAATTTGACGAGGCGAACGTCCCGCTGAAAGATAAGCTGGACACGGTGCAGAATTTGCTCGATACCCGTAAAAAACTGGAAGAAGAAGCAGGCCGACAGTCTAACGGATGGGAGCAGAGCCTGCTGGCGTCCGGTGGCGTCGAAAGTGAGGACTCTGACAAAGCCTCGTTACTTGCCAGCCTGGCAAAAGAGAAGCTGGGGCGTATCTCTCCTCTGATTGAGGCCGCCCGTGTGGAGGCGCTTAAGCTGCGTTATAGCACTGCTGAAAAGGCCCGGCGTTATGATTTTGCCTGGCATGAACTGTGTTCTGCCCTCATCCGGCCTGAGTGTGAAGCCCTGATTAATGATCTCCGTGAATCGCTTGAAATTGTTCGCGGGTTGCTTGTCCTGTCCCGTGTACCGACCCATGAGCTTGATAATTTACTGACTGCGTTGATGGGAAACATTGCCCGGGATAACAATCTTGACCCGGCACGGGAATATCTGGCGATGGCCGAGGGTGATACGGGAAATCCCCTTCATCTCTGGCCGGGAGTTTTTCCGGCTGAGGCGAGCGCCGCCATTCGCCTTTCGCCATCTGCCGGACAAATGGCGCTGGCCCGGAAAGATACAGCATTAATGCAGGCGCTGGCCGAAGGGCGTGAACCCTGCAAAGGGCTGAACTGAGAGACAGGATTAAACCGATGAACTTTAATGAGAAAATCCGGTGTCTGATTAACCGTAACCGACAGGCCTCGCAGAACGCCTCACCCCGAATGAAACAGGCGCTGGAAGAGGAAAATGTAAAGCTGGAAAAAGAGATTTCATTGCATAAACATCCCCCGGGGGCACCCGCTGACGGCGCGAAATATTTTGTGAACGCGGAACCCGCAGCGCGGGATATTTTTGCAGGCCTGCCTGTGCAGGATGTGAAAACAAACGACCCTGCGACGATGATGGATCGTGTTATCAGGGAACTGACCGGCATGGAGTCACAGGCGATGAACTTTTCAGCCACTCCGGGCCGAGTGTCATTTTCAGATGTCGGAGCGTCGCCTGCTCAACACGGAGAACTGGCGGCCAGCTATGGGGCTGATTTCCTTTCGCGGATTAACGTCATACCGGTTACGGAATCCTCTGCAACAGTGGTGAGAATGGGATCGCGCGGCCCGCTTGCCAGCACAAACAACGGCGGCATACGTAGAAATCCGGTAGATAGCACATCCAGAAAGCCTCATCAGTATCATTGCAGGAAGGTCAACCTTGACGCACAGATCTCCTACGATGAACTTGATGCGTGGAGCCATCTGGATAATTACCCGGAACTGGCGCGTGCGGCGGTAGAGCGACAGAGAAATCTGGATCGGCTTATGATTGGGTTTACCGGGACGCATTATGCCCCAGTATCAGATCCTGCACTCTGTCCAAATCGGGAGGATTGTGGGGTTGGCTGGCTGGAAAAATACCGTCAGGAAGCGCCGGAAAGGGTCATGGATGGGCTTTCAGTGGCCGGACGTGATGAGGATAACCAGATCATAGCTTATGGCGACTACGGCACGATTGACGCGCTTGTACTTGATGGCTGGCAGTCAGGCATCAGTAAGCAATACCGGAATGGACTGGTGGCGATTTGCAGCATGAGTACGCTGTTTCGTAAAGAGTTCCCTTTTGTCAATGCGGTCTCTCCCAATCAACCCAATATGGAGCATCTGGTGAATGAGCTGCTTCTGAAGAATCCGACGCTGGGAAATCTTCCCGCCGTGCCCGTCCCGTTCTTTCCTGATAATGCGGTGTGGGTCACATCACTGAGTAACATCGCACTATACTGGCAAAAAGGCAGTATAAGAAAACGGGCTGTAAATGAGCCTCATTTCAACCGTCTGGCGGTTTACGAGTCATGGAACGAAGCCTATATGGTGGAAAGATACGAGGCGGGATGCCTGATCGATGGCATCGACTGGCGCTGATGGTATGCGAATATTCTGCTTGATTGCCGATTATTACCGGTAAAAGGTAGCCTATAGGAAGCCTGGGAAACAACAAAGGGTTACGATTTTTATCGTAACCCTTTGTTTTATTTGGTGGCCCCTGCTGGACTTGAACCAGCGACCAAGCGATTATGAGTCGCCTGCTCTAACCACTGAGCTAAGGGGCCGTGGCGAAGGATTATAAAGTAACTGTTGCCCGCAATCCAGCCTAAAACGCACGCCTGCTGTTTTTATAAACAATGCATTTTCAATCCTTTATAATTGGCTTTTAGGTATTGAGCTGGGGAAAACATGATTAACGATATTCTGGCGCCGGACCTGCGGGTGGTCTTTTGTGGTATCAATCCGGGAAAGTCTTCCGCCCATACCGGTTTTCATTTCGCCCATCCGGGCAATCGCTTCTGGAAGGTGATTCACCAGGCCGGATTTACCGATCGCCTTCTGAAGCCTGAGGAGGAGCTGCATCTGCTGGATACTCGCTGCGGAATTACCATGCTGGTCGAGCGCCCGACGGTGCAGGCTAGTGAGGTAGAGCTGCTGGAACTGCGAAGCGGAGGGCGGGAGCTGGTCAAAAAGATGGAAGAGTATCAGCCCCGTGCGCTAGCGATCCTCGGCAAGCAGGCCTTTGAGAAAGCGTTCCAGGCGCGTGGCGTACAATGGGGCAAGCAGCAGGTGACTATCGGTGCGACGGAAGTTTGGGTGCTGCCAAATCCCAGTGGGCTTAACCGGGCAACGCTGGATAAACTGGTTGAGGCCTACCGGGAGCTTGACGATGCGCTGGCGACGCGAGGGCTTTAATTTACAGTCGGTTGCGACTCCAGACTGGTAAACATACTGATATTACGGCGAATCTTATTATTTTCGCCGTAGTCGTCAACGTAGCCTGCGCGGAGGATCATTTGCGGTGGCTGGCTAAGGCCCAGCGTTTGCGCCAGCTGTTTTCGGAAAGCGTCTTCTTCCAGCATTTGGCTGATCGGCTGAATGGAGATACCGTACTGGACGGCATCGAGCCAGAAGGACTCCAGATTCATTCCGCTACGAATGGTTGCTGCAAACATTTCTTCCCCGTTAGAAAAGCGTAGCCATTGTGCAAACTCCTCTCTTTTGTTCTTATTGAGCGCCTGGGTCTTTGCTGCTTCTACGGCATAACCGACCAGTTTATTAAAACCAGCGCTATTGCGTGGGTAAAGCCATGGCTGGTGCTGTGCGAGCAGGGCGCTGAGGTGTTTTGGAGCAATAGCGTCATTCTGATAAGGCCGTTTATCGGTATGTCGGCGCTCAATGAGTTTCAGCGTGACGGCGTTTTGAATGGGAGAAGGCTTATCATCTTTGTGTAGCTCAATATGGGCAACGCTACCGTTGTTTGCGATAGCCGCGATGCATATTAACAGTCCCGCTAGTATTTTTTTAATCATTTAGTCGGTCCTTTTTCTATTATTAATAGTAATGATTCAAAGGCAAAATCAAGAAAGGATTTCCGGTCTTTCTCAAGATGACGTAAAAGATAAATTTCTTTACTTGAGGATTTCTCTACTAACCCAGTCAAACAGAGCCAGAACAGCATCATGACATCTGCGATGGGGGCATTAAGCCTAATCTCTTTTTTTTCTACGGCTCTGGAGATTTGCATGGCGATAATATGATTAATTTCCTCTCCAAGCATATAGATATTGGTCAATACTTTATTGTTCTTCATTTCTTTTTCAGAACAACCAATTTTTCCGGTTATCCCAGGAAAGTAGACAATGCCGGAGTCATGGAGAGCAATTAGCGCCTGGCAGAATTCACGATAAAACTCGCGGAACGAATTGTTTTGGCTGGCTATCTGAACAACTTCCTGGTGAAAGCGTTCCATGCCGTCAAGTATAAGATGATCCAGGATATCCTGTTTATTGTCAAAATAGGTATAAAGCGTTGTTTTACTGAATCCCGCTTCATGTGCGATCTCATCCATGGTTGTGCCCTCTATTCCACGGCTAAGAAATAATGTATTGGATGTTGCTAAAATAACCATCCGATTAAAATCAGCTAGCTGAATTTTACGTTTACTCTTCATTTTATTTCCCTATGATTATTTCCATTTTGTGCATTTAATGCGATTCGTGTACCAATAGTACAATTGTAAAACTATGAGTCCAGTTGTTTGTCTAAATGGGAATGAATAATAAGAAAATGACCTAAATATATATCAATAACTTTCGTGGTTAAATGGGAAATATATATTATATGAATTTTTATAATTTGGTCATAAAAAAAGCCAGTCATTTGACTGGCTTTTGCGGTAAGCGACGATGATTAATCGTCGAGGAAGCTACGCAGTACTTCAGAACGGCTCGGGTGGCGCAGTTTACGCAGGGCCTTCGCTTCAATCTGACGAATACGTTCGCGGGTAACATCGAACTGTTTGCCCACTTCTTCCAGCGTGTGGTCGGTATTCATATCAATACCAAAACGCATACGCAGAACCTTTGCTTCACGGGCGGTCAGGCCTGCCAGAACGTCGTGAGTGGCGGCACGCAGACTCTCAGTGGTGGCAGAGTCCAGCGGCAGCTCGAGGGTGTTATCCTCGATGAAATCACCCAGATGCGAATCTTCATCGTCACCAATCGGCGTTTCCATGGAGATCGGTTCTTTGGCGATTTTCAGCACCTTACGGATTTTATCTTCCGGCATCAGCATACGCTCGGCCAGCTCTTCCGGCGTCGGCTCGCGGCCCATCTCCTGCAGCATCTGGCGGGAAATACGGTTGAGCTTGTTGATAGTCTCAATCATATGTACCGGAATACGAATGGTGCGCGCCTGATCCGCGATAGAGCGGGTGATTGCCTGACGGATCCACCAGGTTGCATAGGTGGAGAACTTGTAACCGCGACGGTATTCAAACTTATCGACCGCTTTCATCAGGCCGATGTTGCCTTCCTGAATCAGATCGAGGAACTGCAGACCGCGGTTGGTGTATTTCTTGGCGATAGAGATAACCAGACGCAGGTTCGCTTCAACCATCTCTTTCTTCGCACGGCGAGCTTTTGCCTCACCAATGGACATACGACGGTTGATATCTTTTACCTGCTCAATGGTCAGGCCGGTTTCTTGCTCGATCTGCTGCAGTTTCATCAGGCCGCGCTGAACGTCTTCTTTCACGTCAAGCAGCTTCTCAGACCATGGCTTGTTCATTGCGATGGCCGCATTGAACCAGGTTTCGCTGGTTTCATTGCCAGTGAACAGAGTGATGAAGTTCTTCTTCGGCATTTTGCACTGTTCAACGCACAGCTTCATGATGATACGTTCTTGAGTACGAACGCGATCCATCATGGTGCGCATGCTGTTAACCAGGTAGTCAAACTGTTTCGGCACCAGGCGGAACTGTTTGAATACTTCTGACAGTTTCAGGATCTCTTCCTGCGCTGCGGCGTGGCTACGACCTTTCGCTTTGATAGTATCGCGGGTCAGTTCGTACTGCGTACGCAGTTCGGCGAATTTCTCGCGCGCCAGCTCAGGATCGATGCTGTTGTCGTCATCGCTGCTGTCGTCGTCGTCTTCTTCATCTTCATCTTCGTCGTCATCCATCTCTTCCTGAGAGAGTTCAGAACCGACGTGCGTTGCCGTTGGCGCCATATCTTCTTCGGCGTTCGGGTCAACAAAACCGGTGATCAGATCGGAAAGACGCGCTTCTTCTGCTTCAACACGATCGTACTGTTCGAGCAAATAGGTGATAGCTTCCGGATATTCAGCAACCGAGCACTGGACCTGGTTAATCCCGTCTTCGATACGTTTGGCGATGTCGATTTCGCCTTCACGCGTCAGTAGCTCGACGGTGCCCATTTCGCGCATGTACATGCGGACCGGGTCAGTTGTGCGTCCGATTTCAGACTCAACGCTGGAGAGAACCTGCGCCGCAGCTTCTTCCGCATCTTCGTCGGTATTGTTGTTTGTTTCAGCAAGTAAGAGATCATCGGCATCCGGTGCTTCTTCCATCACCTGAATGCCCATGTCGTTGATCATTTGGATGATGTCTTCGATCTGGTCGGAGTCGACGATATCTTCCGGCAGATGGTCATTGACCTCGGCATAGGTCAGATAGCCTTGCTCCTTACCACGTTGGACAAGAAGCTTCAGCTGTGACTGCGGGTTTTGCTCCATAAGACGGTATCCACACTTAATTCGTTTGATTGGTGCAGGCAGACGAACTGCCAACATTTAAAGCGAGGGCGTACTTATATTATTGCCGCTGCGCCTCTGCGCGGCTGTCGGGGGCTTCCCGAACGGTATTCGGCAGTTAAGCCGTTAAATTCATTTTTTTTCCAGGGCCTGTCTGATTTCCCAGTACTCCCTGCGTTCTTCACTGCTTAAACGGTGTGTGCGATCGCGAGCTATCAGCTCTTCCAGTCGCTGTTCAAGCATTGCATCAAAAATTCGGTTTAGCGTGTCGGTGAACATTTTTTCAACATTCTCATCCCTTATATCGTTCCAGGCTGAGAGTTTTTCAAGTGTTGAGTATTCACTTGTCCCGCGATAATTCTCTAACAGCTGCCCGGTGGTCAGACCTGGCTGCGCGACACAAAGACTCACCAGCTCGGAGAACAGTCTTAGTCCCGGTAATTTGCTCTGCGCCAGCCCTTGTAAAGGCGGCACCAGCGGCGCCAGACTTGGGTTCTGCACCAGCAGTCCTATAAGTATACGCATAGGCGTCTGTTTTATCTGCTGAGCCGGGCGTACGACGCCACTTTCTGCCTGTTTCGGCATTAAACGATCAAGCTGTGTATCATCAAAAATTCCCAGCTTCAGGCCCAGCGTCTGGCGCAGTTGAATACGATGCGCATCGCCTGGAACCTGGCTGATGAGCGGCAGCGCTAGTGCGGCCAGTTGCGTACTGCCATCCGGTGAACTCAGATCGACCTGCGGTAAGAGGCTGTTGAATAAAAACATGGAGAGCGGCTGAGCCTGCTCCATCCGTGCTTCAAAAACTTCTTTGCCTTCTTTACGTACCAGCGTATCCGGGTCTTCACCATCGGGCAGGAACATAAAGCGTAGCTGACGACCATCGGTCATGTACGGCATTGCCGTTTCCAGCGCACGCCATGCTGCATCGCGCCCGGCGCGGTCGCCGTCGTAACAGCAAATCACGTTGTTTGTTGCCCGGAATAACATATGCATGTGGTCGGCCGTAGTCGATGTACCCAGCGATGCAACGGCATAGTTGATACCGTACTGCGCCAGAGCGACGACATCCATATATCCTTCGACAACCAGCAACCGCGGTGGTTCTGCGTGGTGCTGCTGAGCTTCATAAAGGCCATAAAGCTGGCGGCCCTTATGGAAAATATCGGTTTCCGGGGAGTTAAGGTATTTTGGCGTATCGTTACCCAGTACGCGACCACCAAATCCAATCACCCGGCCTCGTTTGTCGCGAATCGGAAACATCACGCGATTGCGGAAACGGTCGTAAGTTCTTCCCTGGTCGTTGTTGACCAGCATTCCGGCATCGAGCAGCAGTTTCCTGTTGTCGACATTACCGCCGAAACGTTTTAATACGTTATCCCAGCCCGGTGGCGCAAAACCAATAGCAAACTGCTGGACAACTTCGGCACTCAGGCCGCGTTGCTCCAGATACTGGCGTGCAGGTTCGGCATTCGGTTGGGTGAAGGATTGCTGATAAAAATCATTTAACCCTTCCATTAGTTGATAGAGATTTTGCCGTTGATGGCGCTCTATCTGACTCAGACCTGTTCCGGCTTCATATGGCACTTCAAGATTATGCATAGCAGCCAGCTCTTCGACGGTTTCCACGAACTCGAGCTTGTCGTAGTTCATCAGGAAGTCGATAGCGTTGCCATGCGCCCCGCAGCCAAAGCAGTGGTAAAACTGTTTTTCACCGTTGACGGTGAAAGAGGGGGTTTTTTCGTTATGGAACGGACAGCACGCGTGAAAATTCTTGCCCTGCTTTTTCAGCTTTACCCGCGCGTCGATGAGGTCGACGATGTCGGTTCTTGCCAGCAGGTCATTAATGAATACACGTGGAATTCGTCCAGCCATATGCCCCTGTTTTTTGATGACTCATATACACAAAATCATTCAGGATGCATCAAGGCGGCAAGGGAGCGAATCCTCAGGAGCGTACATCAGTACGAGACTGGGGTGAGCGACTGCAGCCAACACAGAGGCAGCTTGAATGATGACGTGTATAAACGAAAATAAGCCGCGCATTCCTTCCGGAAGCACGGCCTTACAACTACAACTCGGTCTGAATTGAGAGCTAAGCTCCCAACAGATTAGTACAGACGAGTGCGGCGTGCGTTTTCGCGAGCCAGTTTCTTCGCGTGACGTTTCACAGCAGAAGCTTTAGCGCGTTTACGTTCGGTAGTCGGTTTTTCATAGAACTCACGACGACGAACTTCCGCCAGAACACCTGCTTTTTCGCATGAACGTTTGAAGCGACGCAGCGCTACGTCGAACGGCTCGTTTTCACGTACTTTAATTACCGGCATGTAACTCTCACCTTTGATAAATTCGGTTTGCCGCTGGCATCAGCGCCAGCTTATTTCAAAATGGTGCGGAATTTTACTGCAATTGCTGCTGCTTTGTAAAGCACCGACGCGATTTTTGAAAGGGACTTTTATAAGGACAGGGAGTATACACGAAGTGAACGCCAGGGGTGAGGAAAGTTTTACATCAACCCGCATTGGCCCTACACTGCGCGGTATTGAAACGAGGTAAAACTAGCCATGCGTGTACTGGGAATTGAAACATCCTGCGATGAAACCGGCATCGCCATTTATGACGACGAAAAAGGTCTGTTAGCCAACCAGCTGTATAGTCAGGTGAAACTGCACGCTGACTACGGCGGCGTGGTGCCTGAACTGGCCTCGCGCGACCATGTGCGCAAAACCGTACCGCTGATTCAGGCAGCGCTTAAGGAAGCGGGACTGACGGCAAAAGAGATTGATGCTGTTGCGTATACAGCGGGTCCGGGCCTGGTTGGCGCGCTGCTGGTCGGCGCAACGGTCGGCCGTTCGCTGGCGTTTGCCTGGAACGTTCCGGCGATTCCCGTACACCATATGGAAGGGCACCTTCTGGCGCCGATGCTGGAAGATAATCCGCCAGAATATCCTTTTGTCGCGCTGCTGGTTTCCGGCGGCCACACGCAGCTAATCAGCGTCACCGGCATTGGTCAGTATGAGCTGTTAGGCGAGTCCATTGATGACGCTGCAGGGGAAGCCTTCGATAAGACGGCTAAACTGCTGGGCCTGGATTACCCTGGCGGCCCGATGCTGTCGAAAATGGCTTCTCAGGGCACCGAAGGGCGCTTTGTCTTCCCGCGCCCGATGACCGACCGCCCGGGGCTGGATTTTAGTTTCTCTGGCCTCAAGACCTTTGCCGCCAACACCATTCGCAGCAATGGTGATGACGATCAGACTCGCGCCGATATTGCCCGCGCTTTCGAAGATGCGGTCGTCGATACGTTGATGATAAAGTGCCGTCGCGCGCTGGAGCAAACTGGCTTTAAGCGCCTGGTGATGGCGGGGGGCGTCAGCGCTAACCGCACGCTGCGCGCGAAGCTGGCGGATATGATGAAAAAACGCGGCGGGGAAGTGTTCTATGCTCGCCCTGAGTTCTGTACCGATAACGGCGCGATGATTGCCTACGCGGGTATGGTTCGCCTGCACTCCGGCGCGAAAGCGGAGCTTGGCGTGACTGTCCGTCCGCGCTGGCCGCTGGCTGAGCTGCCGGCGGCATAACTCTGATGTTGAACGGGCCGATGTGATCTCGGCCCGCCTTCCTGTTTTATTCCATACTCTTACACAGCGAGCAGATTGCCCCCTGATGCCTGTGCGAATGCATCACGTCAGGACGTTCGTACTCTTCCCTGCAGCTAATGCAGCGGTAAATTGTGGTTGACGCGTTACCTTGCGCATCGTAGCGCGGCTCGGTAATACCATCATCGTGCTGCTTGATGTAGTAACGCCCACGGGTAGCGATCCCCATGACCGGCGTCATCACGAAAGCTACCGCCAGCGCAATCAGCGGCGAGAACGGTGCCAGGGTTTCGCCTAACAGGCCAAAGAAGGCGCTAATTGATAGCCCTGCCGCAAGGGCAAAAGCTACCACGCCCACCGGGTTGACGTTGTAAATCATCCCACGACGATACTCCGGCTGCGCCGGGGCCAGCTTCAGCAGCCCTTTGTTCACGGTGATATCGGTGGCGACCACCACCACCCAGGCGATAGCGAAGTTGGAATAGAAACCGAGGATCCACGCCAGGGCACTGAACATGTCGCCTTCCATCAGGGCGAGGGCAATCGTCAGGTTGACGATGACGAAAATAATCCGCCCCGGATAGCGTTTCGTGGTGCGCGTCCAGGCGCTGGTCCACGCCAGTGAACCGGAATAGGCATTAGTAACGTTAATTTTAATCTGCGAGATAACCACCAGCACAACGGCGAGCGTGAGCGCCAGCCAACCGGGAACCAGGTTATCGAAGACGCTAACGAACTGTTGTACCGGCTCGGTGTTGTGTACCGCCGGGAAGCGGGTTAGCAGATAGAAGCCAAGGAAAGCGCCGATGATCTGCTTAATCGCGCCTAATACGATCCAGCCAGGGCCGGCAGAGAAAACCGCCAGCCACCAGCTTTTGCTGTTTTCGGCGGTCTTCGGCGGCATAAAGCGCAGATAGTCGATCTGTTCGCCAATTTGCATGATTAGCGACAGGCACACGCCTGCACCGAGCATAATGGCAGTTAAATCTACCGTTGAGGTGTTGTTTTTACCGGCGAAGCTCATAAAACCGTCCACCAGATCCGGGTCTTTGACGATAAGCCAGACCACCGGAACCACCATTAGTACCAGCCACAGCGGCGTCGTCCAGACCTGTAGACGAGTCAGCGCTTTCATGCCGTAGACCACCAGCGGCAATACCATCAGCGTGGCGATGAGGTAGCCCATCCATAGCGGGATCCCTAACCCTACCAGCAGCCCCTGGGCCATGATCGAGCCTTCAAGGGCGAAAAAGATAAAGGTAAATCCGGCGAAAATAATACTGGTGATCACCGAACCAAAGTAGCCGAAACCCGCGCTGCGGGTGATTAAGTCGAGGTCGATGTTATAGCGGGCGGCGGTAATCGCCAGCGGGATACCGGTGAGAAAAATCACCAGCGCTGCCAGCAGGATCGCATAAATCGCATTAGTCGTGCCCCATGCCATACCGATGCTGGCGCCGATAGAAAAGTCAGCGAGGTAGGCGATACCGCCTAATGCGGTCACCGCGACAACCCCCGGTCCCCAGCGGCGAAAGCTCAGTGGGGCATAGCGAAGGGTATAATCTTCCAGCGTTTCTTTTGAGCCGGCGGCACTGGTTTGCGCAGGTAAATCAGTTTTTATATCCAGTGATGACATAGTCATTCCTTAATGGTTAGGCATGACTGGAATTAGCAAACCTTATGCCACATCGCAGGGCAGGCGCTATCAGGGCTTCGGGAAGAGGATGACTAAAGAGAGGGCAGGAGGTGCACCATCCCGACACCTGTGCGCCGGGATGGTGCAGGTGCTACTTGCTGAGCATGCCTTTGTCTTCGATAAAAGCGATGATATTTTGCAGGCCGTCGCCGCTTTTCAGGTTGGTGAAGCTCCACGGGCGTTCGCCGCGCATGCGCATGGTGTCGCGTTCCATTACTTCCAGAGAGGCGCCCACATACGGTGCAAGGTCGGTTTTGTTGATCACCAGGAAGTCCGATTTAGTGATCCCCGGCCCGCCTTTGCGGGGGATCTTCTCCCCTTCAGCCACGTCGATCACGTAGATGGTGAGGTCCGCCAGCTCTGGGCTAAAAGTGGCGCTCAGGTTATCACCGCCGCTTTCCACGAAGATAAGATCGAGATTACCGAATTTCTCGCTCAGGGCTTCTACAGCGGCAAGGTTCATCGATGCATCTTCCCGGATAGCGGTATGCGGGCAGCCGCCTGTTTCGACGCCGACAATTCGCTCAGGCTCCAGGGCTCCGGCTTCGGTGAGAATTCGCTGATCTTCTTTGGTATAGATATCGTTAGTCACGACCGCCAACTGCCAGGTGTCGCGCATTGCTTTGCATAGCGCTTCCAGTAACGCGGTTTTTCCGGAGCCAACCGGGCCGCCGACGCCAACGCGTAGCGGTTGCTTAATCATGTTCATACCTTCTCCTAAGAACGGAATAATCGAGAATACTGGGTTTCGTGCCGGGCAGAAGCGATGGCCGCGAGCGGTGTTGCCGAACCGATAACGCTGTCCGGGGCGGCCAGGGCGCTGTCCATATCTGCCGCATAGCGTTCGCACAGGCGCAGTATGAGCTGTTGAGCGGCCTGCTGGCCGAAAGGCACCAGCTTGACGCCCGCCATCACCGCGCTTTCAATCCAGCTATAGCCAAGGCTCAGGGCCAGGTCAGGGGCTGCGATTTGCCAGCGTACGCCGAGCCAGGCCATGCCGGTAAGCTGGCTTTGCTGGCACAGCTTACGCCACTCGGGCGGGCAGTCGGGCTGCCAGTCGGCGAGCAGGCGGGTGAAAGCCGCGCCGCGATTGCGCTCTTCGTCACGCAGCTCGCGGGTTTCCCGACAGGCGAGCAGATAAGCCGTCCAGCGCTGCGCTGCGGCCAGATCGTCCGCTTCACAGGCCTGATAGACTCGGGCGAACAGCGGCAGATCGACGGTAAAAAAGCTCTGCTCCATCTGCCGCAACTGCCAGCGCTCAAAGGCGGCAGTATCCGGCACCCAGCCTGCTTCCACCGCCCACTCCAGCCCTTGAGACCAGCTATAGCCGCCGACCGGGAGACTACTGCTGGCAAGCTGCATCAGGCGCAGACGTTTTTCCAGCGTCGGCATTTAGTGGCTGTGCCCATGATCGTGGTGATGATGATGGCCGTGCGACTCGCTGGCGTAGGCGCCTGCTTCCGGTTCAAACGGCAGGTGCGCGAAATCAACGGCCAGACCAAACTGGCGCAGCATATCGTCCAGTACGTGGTCGTGATGGTAGCGCAGCTCGCCGGGCATGATTTGCAGCGGCACGTGGCGGTTACCCAGGTGATAGCAGGCTTTTGCCAGTACAAAGGGGTCATCGCAGCGCACCACTGAAACGGCTTCATCGGCGGCGATCACCTCGATAAATTCGCTGCCATTTTCGTTGCTAAGAATATCGCCACCGCGCAGCAGCAGGCCGCGCGGCAGTAGCAGGCCCGCCTGGCGACCATCGTTAAGCGTGACTTTAATGCGGCTCTTTACCCGCACATCAATCGGCAGGGTGACGCTGGCAGTGGCCTGCGTCGGGGTCTCCACCCGTTGGGTCAAATAAAGCATTTGCGCTCCTCAAAACAGGAAATAGCGTTGCGCCATCGGTAGCACGTCTGCCGGTTCGCTGGTAATCAACTCGCCGTCGATGCGTACCTCGTAGGTTTGCGAATCTACGGTAATATTGGGCAGCAGGCCGTTGTGGTGCATATCGCTTTTTTGCACTGTGCGGCAACCTTTAACCACCGCCGTTGCGCTGTGCAGGTTCAGCCGTTCCGCGACGCCGTTTTCCACCGCAGCCTGCGACAGAAAGGTCAAACGGCAGCGGTGACGAGCGCTACCCAGCGCGCCGAACATCGGGCGGTAGTGCACCGGCTGCGGCGTTGGGATGGACGCGTTGATATCGCCCATCGGCGCCATAGCGATCATGCCGCCTTTGACCACCGTCGCTGGTTTTACGCCGAAGAACGCCGGGGACCACAGCACCAGATCCGCCAGTTTGCCGACTTCAATCGAACCGACTTCATGGGCGATACCGTGAGTCAGCGCCGGATTAATGGTGTACTTGGCAATATAGCGCTTCACGCGGAAGTTATCGTTATCGCCGTTCTCTTCCGCCAAAGGACCGCGCTGGACTTTCATGCGGTGCGCTACCTGCCAGGTACGCAGGACTACTTCGCCGACGCGGCCCATGGCCTGCGAATCAGACGAGGTAAGCGAGAACGCGCCGAGGTCGTGCAGGACGTCTTCTGCAGCGATGGTTTCCCGCCGAATGCGCGATTCGGCAAACGCCACGTCTTCGGCGATATCCGGGTCGAGGTGATGACAAACCATCAGCATATCCAGGTGTTCGTCAATGGTGTTGACGGTATAGGGCAGCGTCGGGTTGGTCGACGACGGCAGAATATTGGGGTGCGCGCAAGCGGTGATAATATCCGGCGCATGGCCGCCGCCCGCGCCTTCGGTATGGAAAGTGTGGATAGTGCGCCCGCCAATAGCCGCCAGGGTATCTTCAACGAAGCCGGACTCATTGAGAGTGTCGCTGTGCAGTGCGACCTGAACATCCATCTCGTCGGCGACGGTCAGCGCACAGTTGATTGCCGCTGGCGTCGCGCCCCAGTCTTCGTGAATTTTCAGGCCAATAACCCCCGCTGCAACCTGCTCACGCAGCGCATCCGGATTGGAGCCATTGCCTTTACCCAATAGGCCGATATTGACCGGCAGGCTATCTGCCGCCTGCAGCATTCGCGAAATGTACCACGGCCCCGGCGTACAGGTTGTGGCGTTAGTTCCCGCTGCTGGGCCCGTACCGCCGCCAATCATGGTGGTGACGCCGGAGACCAGCGCCTCCTCCGCCTGCTGCGGGCAGATCCAGTGGATATGCGTATCGACACCGCCCGCGGTGACGATCTTGCCTTCCGCCGCGATCACTTCTGTCGCCGCGCCGATAGGGATCGTGACGTTAGGTTGAATATCCGGGTTTCCCGCTTTACCGACAGCGAAGATCCGCCCGTCTTTAACGCCGATATCGGCTTTGACGATCCCCCAGTAATCGACGATCAACGCATTGGTCAGCACCAGATCCACGCACTCGGCGGAAAGCATCTGCCCTTGCCCCATACCGTCGCGGATCACTTTACCGCCGCCGAATTTGACCTCCTCGCCGTAGGTCGTTAAATCGTCTTCAACCTCGATCCACAGTTCGGTATCCGCCAGGCGCACTTTGTCGCCAGTGGTGGGGCCGAACATGTCGGCATAGGCCTGACGCGAAATCTCACTCATCGTTTGCCTCCAGATTGCCCATGACCTCGCCGCGAAAACCATACACTGCGCGAGTACCGGCAAGCGCCACCAGCTCAACCTCGCGTTTTTGTCCCGGTTCGAAGCGCACCGCGGTTCCGGCAGCGATATTCAGACGGTAACCGGTGGCCTGCTGACGATCGAACTTCAGCGCCGGATTTACCTCGGCAAAGTGGTAATGCGAGCCCACCTGAATCGGCCGGTCGCCGTGATTTTCAACGATAATGCTGCAGGTTGCGCGGCCAGCGTTAATGGCTATCTGACCGGGCTTTACCTGATATTCTCCTGGGATCATCGCGCACCTCAGATTATCGGATTATGAACGGTGACCAGCTTCGAGCCGTCCGGGAAGGTGGCTTCGACCTGAATGTCAGGAATCATTTCCGGCACGCCTTCCATGACCTGATCGCGGCTCAGGACGTGGCGCCCTTCTTCCATTAGCTCTGCGACGCTTCTGCCGTCGCGCGCGCCCTCCATAATGAAAGCGCTAATCAGGGCCACGGATTCGGGATAGTTGAGCTTCAGGCCGCGGGCCAGGCGACGCTCCGCCACCAGCGCAGCGGTAAACAGCAACAGCTTGTCTTTTTCTCTGGGTGTCAGTTCCATAGCATTCTCTTAAGTCAGCCAGATTCGGGGAATTAGCGGAGATTTGCCGGTCAGGTGCGGGCGCATAAATTGCCAGATATCGCGCATCGCTCGTTGGCAAAGCAGATTATCGTCACTTAAAAAGCGCACCGTCAGCAGGCCGTCGGTGAGCGTAGCCCCAGCGTAATTTGCCAGCGGCGTGAGTTGTTCGCGCACGCCTTCCAGCAGCGCTTCGTTGGCCGGGTAGAACAGCAGAGTCCCTATCCACGGCTGCTGCGCGACGCTTGCCAACTGACCGTCAGCCAGGCTCAGGCGTTCAATCAGCAGCGGGGAGTCGTCGACCCACACTTCCAGCCGATTGGCGAGCGCACCGTGGCTAAAAGCTTCGCCGATGACCGGGCGACCAAGACACAGCAAATCCCAGGCCAGTAGAGTGCTGGAGGAGGTGAGGTGAAACGCGGTATGCAAAGAGGCGTTAGCACCGGGAAAGAAGATCGCGTCCTGCGGCAGCCATTCGAGCGTTGCGTTTTCTGCCAGCGTCAGGGTTTGCTCAAGCCGTGCCTGAGCACCGCTGCTGCGATAAAACTTACTGGCGCCAGGCATGGTGATCAACGTATGGCAACCGGGCTCAACGGTGACGCTAATGGTCAGCTCATCGCCGCCGACGATGCCGCCGGGTGGATGAAGTAAATAGAGATGGCAAGTCTCTTCTTCGGGATAAAACGGGCGTTGAACGGTGAGGGGACCGACATGACGACGAGAGGCGAGCGTTGTTTTCCCGCCGAGAAATTGAAACTGCAGGTCCAGCGTGGCCTGCCAGCCTTTTTTGTTCTGTGATAACACGGTGCCGTGCAATGTCGCGCCCCTGCAAAATCAAGATAAAACAGCAGCGAAGAGTATTGATCGGGGGGGGATCATCCCGGTCATATGAAAAGCTTATGCCCGTCATACTTCGAGCCGCAGCTGCGTTGGCTACGCTTGCTCACCCGAATCACTTGCTAGTGTAAGCTCATCGGGACTCACTCACTTGCCGCCTTGCCGCAACTCGAATTATTTAGGGCATATTACCGTCATACTTCGAGCTGCGGCCGTGGGCTACGTGATGCAAAAATTATTTCTGCTCTGGCGTTTTTTTCTTCTTTTTTAACCGCGTCCAGATTCGGGTCTCCTGGCGGCGCCATAGACGCTGAATATTATCATGATGGCGCAGCAGGATCAGGCATGAAAGCATCGATACCGGGAAAGTGTACTGCGGTTTAAACCACCATACGTAGAACGGCGCGATGAGGGCGCTTACGATAGCCCCAAGTGAGGAGTAGCCGCTAAGCAGGATGGTGAGCAACCAGGTTCCGGCCATGACGCCGGTGAGATCCCAGCCGATAGGGGCAATGGCGCCGAAGGCGGTAGCCACGCCTTTGCCGCCGCGAAAGTTAAAGAATACAGGCCAGATGTGACCCACGCAGGCGGCAATCGCCACCAGACCGAGCCAGAACGGCGTCAGGCCTAAGGCCCACGCGCCCCAGACCGGCAGCATGCCTTTCAGCACGTCAAAAATGAGAACCGCTACGGCCGCGCCTTTGCCGCCAATTCGCAGGACGTTAGTCGCCCCTGGATTGCCGGAGCCGCTGTCGCGAGGGTCAGGCAGGCCAGCGAGTCGGCACACCAGAATGGCGCTGGAGATTGAGCCGCAGAGGTAGGCGAGGATAACCAGTCCAGGCGCGATTGCACTCATCAGCTGTTCCATTTAGAAAGTGTCGTTTTATCCCCTGTAGCGTACGCGTCGTCCGCACATTGGCTAACCTGGACACATAGCGGCGCTATGCTCCCGGAGGCTTGCCGCGTCGCTCTCTTCCTGCAACGCAAATTGTTTAGGGGATGTCTTTGCATCTGTGGATAATACGCATAATTGGCCGGAAGTGGTATCCGGTTTAGCCAAAAAGCAGGCAGGTCGTGATGGATATTGTATTTATAGAGCAACTTTCGGTAATCACCACTATCGGTGTTTACGACTGGGAACAAACCATCGAGCAGAAGCTGGTGTTCGATATCGAAATGGCGTGGGACAACCGCAAAGCCGCGGCCAGTGATGATGTCAGTGATTGTCTCAGCTATGCTGATATCAGCGAGTTGGTCATCAAGCACGTTGAGGGCGCGCGTTTTGCGCTGGTGGAGCGCGTGGCGGAAGAAATTGCCGACCTGTTGCTGGAAAATTTCCAATCTCCATGGGTACGTATTAAAGTCAGCAAGCCTGGCGCAGTAGCCCGGGCGGCTAACGTTGGCGTCATTATTGAACGTGGCCTTAATCTGAAACAAAACTTTTCAGGTCATACTCGTTAAACAAATTGCGTTTATACCGGTCATAGTTCCTGGTTTTTTCATTTTACTTTTTAAAGGGTTTAATTGGATGAGCGATATACACTCGCTGCTGGTGGCGGCAATATTGGGTGTGGTTGAGGGTTTGACAGAATTTTTACCTGTTTCCAGTACTGGTCATATGATTATTGTCGGTCATCTTCTGGGTTTTGAAGGCGATACCGCGAATACTTTTGAAGTCGTGATTCAGCTAGGCTCGATTCTTGCGGTTGTTGTGATGTTCTGGCGTCGTCTGTTCGGTCTTATCGGTATCCATTTCGGTAAACCGCCGGAGCATGAAGGTCAGGGCAGCGGTCGCTTGTCGCTTATCCATATTCTTCTGGGGATGATCCCGGCGGTGGTGCTGGGGCTGATTTTCCACGATACCATCAAGTCGCTGTTTAATCCGGTTAACGTGATGTACGCGCTGGTTGTCGGCGGCGTGCTGCTGATCGCGGCGGAAGTGCTGAAGCCAAAACAGCCGCGCGCGGTGGGTATTGATGATATGACCTATCGTCAGGCGTTTGTGATCGGTTGCTTCCAGTGTCTGGCGTTATGGCCGGGCTTCTCGCGTTCCGGGGCGACTATTTCCGGCGGGATGCTGATGGGCGTCAGCCGCTATGCGGCCTCTGAGTTTTCGTTCCTGCTGGCGGTGCCGATGATGATGGGCGCAACCGTGCTGGACATGTACAAGAGCATTGGGTTCCTGAACGCCGGTGATATTCCGATGTTTGCTGTTGGCTTCATTATGGCGTTTATCGTCGCGCTGATTGCGATTAAAACCTTCCTGCAACTGATTAAACGTATTTCGTTTATCCCGTTTGCCATCTACCGCTTTGTTGTTGCGGCAGCGGTGTACGTGGTGTTCTTCTAAGCGTTTGCCCTCAGTCCTGCGGCTGAGGGCAGCGTTTTTCTTTCCACTGCGCAACGGCCTCAATCCGCCGACGCGTCAGCTCTTCACGAATCTCTATTCCCTGAAAACCTTCCGCGACCACTTCTTTGGTTGAGACCGATCGGGCGACTTCCCAGGCCTCCAGCAGCAGGCGTCCCTGAGGGTAATCACAGGCCTCAAAACCGGCGCGCCCGCGCACGTCAGCTTCGCTGGTTAAGGCGATTTGCCTGACCCGCTGTGGCTTGCGCCAGGCGTCGATATTATCGAACAGTTTGACCAGCGTTTTCGGTTGCAGCATGGGCAAGGTATGAATCAGATCGTGAAATTCGGCGACCAGTTTTGCCAGGTCGCGGATCTCATTGGGCACCCGCAGGCGAACGCAAAGCTGCTCGACCAGCTTAACGCCCGCCGGGCCGTGGCCGTGATGGCGCGGCCAAAGTTCTTTTGGTGTCAATCCTTTGCCCAGGTCATGGCACAGGGTGGCGAAACGCACGTCAACCTCAGGGGAGAGCATTGCCGCCATGGTGACGGTCATCAGGGTATGCAAGCCAGTGTCGATTTCAGGGTGCCATTTTGCCGGGGCCGGTACGCCGTACAGGGCGTCGACTTCCGGGAACAGCACCTTGAGCGCCCGGCAGTCGCGTAAAGTCTGGAAGAAAACCTGCGGGTTACGGGTGGTAAGGGCGCTTTCTGTCTCTTTCCACACGCGTTCAGGCGTGAGGTGCGCAAGCTCACCGGCATCGGCCATTGCGCGCATCAGCGCCATGGTTTCATCGGCGATGCGAAATCCCAGATGCGCATAGCGGGCGGCAAAACGCGCCACACGCAGAACGCGTAGCGGGTCTTCGCTAAAAGCGGGCGAGACATGACGCAGCAGGCGCTGGCGTAAATCAGCCTGGCCGCCGTAGGGATCGATAATCAGACCGTCAGCGCCCTGAGCCAGCGCATTGATCGTCAGATCGCGTCGCAATAGATCTTGTTCAAGGGTGACATCGGCAGCGGCATAGCAGGTAAAACCGGTATAACCGGATCCGGATTTCCGCTCAGTACGCGCCAGGGCATACTCTTCACGGCTTTGCGGATGAAGAAACACGGGAAAATCGCGGCCTACCTGCTGGTAGCCCGCGTCGAGAAGCTGCTGAGGCGTGGCGCCGACCACGACCCAATCTTTATCTTTAACCGGTAGCTTTAATAACGCATCCCGCACTGCACCACCGACCAGATAAACCTTCACGCCTTACTCTCCCGTCTTCATTTTCTTACGATGATACGTAAGTCTGGCAGAGAAGACGAATTAGTTCATCCACCGGTCTTTGCGTTTACGGCTCGGTACCAGGTGCGGTAATACCAGACCGAGGATCAGACCGACGCCAAGCACGCCGCCGCCGTACATAAACCACTGCATGATAATGGTGCGCTGTTTGTCATCAAGCTGCAGATTGGCGGCATTTACCTTCTTCTGCGCGACAACCAGCTCGTTTTTCAGCTTTTGGTTCTCTTCTTTCAGGCCGTTGATGACGGCATCGCTGCCGGCGACTTTTTTCTGCATATCCGCCGTGCGTTGGTTCCAGGTGGTATCGATGTTGTTCAGTTTGTCTGTCAGGGTTTTGACCTGGTTTTCCAGGTCCGGTACGCGGATGCGCAGGCTGGGCTCGTTGCTCAGCTCTTTCAGTGGGATCCAGGCAGTACGGCCGCTGCTATCGCGTACCTGAGCATAGTTAGTGCTGTCGTTGGTTTGTAGCACCGCGACTTCTTCCCCGGCGTTGATGGTTCCGACAAGACGATAGTTATCGCCCGGACCGCTGCGAACCCAGGTATTCAGTTCATCTGAAACGTAACGCTTTTCTTCCGCGTGAACCGCCGTGGCGGCGCTCAGCGCCAGCAAAGTCAATGTAATAAGGCGTAATTTTGGCATCAGGTCATCGTTTGGTCATAAAAAGTTGAACGATAGTAGTGGCATCGCCGAAGCGACGCAAAGTTTTCCGCCACAATCGGAATCATCCATCAGGTGGCCCGGCAAAATGCGCATTGCATGGCGATTCGCCGCAAAATACTATTTACTGACAAGAAATATCGTTGTTAGTTCGCCGCAATTTCCCGGCACAGCATATAAGCGGAAGAATTCAGTCATGGCTCAAGAAATCGAATTAAAGTTTATCGTTGCTCAAGATGGCGTTGACGCGCTGCGTCAGCAGCTTAATGCGCTGGAGGCAAAGCACACGCCCGCGGGTCAACTGCTGAATATTTACTACGAAACGGCGGATAACTGGCTGCGCCGCCACGATATGGGGCTGCGCATTCGCGGTGACCAGGAGCGTTATGAAATGACGCTGAAAATCGCCGGGCGCGTAGTGGGCGGGCTGCATCAGCGCCCGGAATATAACATTCCGCTGGAAAAACCAGAGTTGGCGCTGGAGTTACTACCGACTGATGTCTGGCCGAATGGCGAACTGCCAGCGGAACTTGCGCAGAACGTTCAACCGCTTTTCAGCACCGATTTTGAGCGTGAAAGATGGGTGGTGAAGGAGGGCGATAGCGAAATTGAAATTGCTCTTGATCGCGGTGAAGTTAAAGCCGGTGAGCATCAGGAACCGATTTGCGAACTGGAGCTGGAACTCTTGTCCGGTAATACGCAGGACATTCTGACTCTTGCTCGTCGTCTTCTGGATACTGGCGTACTGCGTCAGGGAAGCCTGAGTAAAGCAGCGCGTGGTTATCATCTGGCGCAGGGCAATGAAGAACGTCCGCTGACGGCGTTATCTATCCTTCGCGTCGCGCCGAAGGCCAGCGTAGAACAGGGGCTGGAAGCGGCGCTGGAAAGCGCGCTGGCGCACTGGTTGTATCATGATGAAGTCCTTAATCGTGGCAATTCGAAAGCGAAAGCAGAGATTTTGCACGCCATCGCCCGCGTGCGGCATGCGCTGGTATTGTTTGGCGGCATTGTCCCGCGTAAGGCCACCACGCTGCTGCGTGAGCGTTTGAACGAAGCCGAGGCGGCGCTGGCGGAGGCCGAAACGGCCCAGGCAGCGCTTTTCAGCGTGGCGGCAGTCAGAGCGAAGCTGGCGCTCACCGATCTGCTGATAAACCGCGGCTGGCGCCCTTTCCTGAATGCTGCCGGAGAGCAAAAAATTGCTGGTTCGTTTAAACGCTTCGCTGACATTCAGCTCTCCAGAGCGTCGGCAGAGCTGAAAAACGCTTTCCGTCAGGTATCGGGCGACGATTATAGCGATCAGCTTCCGCGCTTAACCCGCGAGATTGACACCGTTCAACTGTTGTCCGGGGCCTATATAGACGTTGCAGGCTCCTGGCTGGAAAATTGGCAGGAAACCCGCCGGGCGATAGCGCATAACGATAGCAGCGTTGTCGAGTATTTTCGTCGCCAGGCGCTGGCAGCAGAGCCGTTCTGGCTGCATAGTGGAAAACGATAATTTCAGGCCAGGGAGCCCCTAAGATGCCGCTTTCTTCGCAGTTACAGCAGCACTGGCAGACGGTAGTAGACCGACTGCCAGCGGATTTTCCCGTATCGACGTTGAGTGAGCAGGCGCAATCGGTGATGGCATTCAGCGATTTCGTCGAACAAAGTTTGAGCGCTCAGCCGCAGTGGTTGACGGAACTTGAAAGCTCGCCGCCCGAGGCGCAGGAGTGGCGTCACTACGCAGATTGGTTGCAGGTTCGCCTCGCGGAGGTGAACGATGAAGCCGCGTTAATGCGTGAGCTGCGCCAGTTTCGCCGCTGGATTATGGTACGAATCGCCTGGGCACAGGCGCTATCGCTGGTCAGCGAAGAGAGCAGTTTGCAGCAGCTTAGCGCGCTGGCGGAGACGTTAATCGTTGCCGCTCGCGACTGGCTTTACGCCGCCTGCTGCCGCGAATGGGGCACTCCGTGTAATGCTGAAGGTTCGCCGCAGCCGCTACTGATCCTCGGGATGGGCAAACTTGGCGGCGGTGAGCTGAATTTCTCCTCCGATATCGACCTGATTTTCGCCTGGCCGGAGCACGGTTCCACGCGCGGCGGGCGTCGTGAGCTGGATAACGCCCAGTTCTTTACCCGTCTTGGGCAGCGCCTGATTAAAGTACTGGATCAGCCGACGCAAGATGGGTTTGTCTACCGTGTGGATATGCGCCTGCGGCCGTTTGGCGATAGTGGTCCACTGGTGCTCAGCTTTGCCGCGCTGGAGGACTATTACCAGGAGCAAGGACGCGACTGGGAGCGCTATGCGATGGTGAAGGCGCGAATTATGGGCGATAACGATGGCACTTATGCCAGCGAGCTGCGCGCCATGCTGCGACCTTTTGTCTTCCGTCGCTATATTGATTTCAGCGTGATTCAGTCCCTGCGTAACATGAAGGGAATGATTGCCCGTGAAGTGCGCCGCCGGGGGCTGAAGGACAATATCAAGCTTGGGGCGGGCGGTATCCGCGAAGTTGAGTTTATCGTCCAGGTCTTCCAGTTGATTCGCGGTGGGCGTGAGCCGATGCTGCAACAGCGGGCTCTGCTGCCGACGTTGGCCGCCATCGAAGAACTGCATTTACTGCCGGAAGGCGATGCAGCAGAGTTGCGCGAAGCCTATCTGTTTTTACGTCGCCTGGAAAACCTGCTGCAAAGCATCAACGATGAGCAGACGCAAACTCTACCGCAGGATGAGCTTAATCGCGCCCGGCTGGCGTGGGGGATGGGCGTCGCTGATTGGGATACGCTTAGCACACGGCTGGCGAAGCAGATGGCTAACGTGCGGCGCGTCTTTAATGAATTGATTGGCGATGATGAATCGCAGTCACCGGATGAACAGCTCGAAGAGTACTGGCGCGAGCTGTGGCAGGACGCATTGCAGGAGGACGATACCAGTCCGGCGCTGGCGCATCTTGCTGATAACGATCGTCGCAGCGTGCTGGCGCTGATTGCCGATTTTCGTAAAGAGCTGGATCGGCGCACCATTGGCCCACGCGGTCGTCAGGTGCTTGACCAACTGATGCCGCATCTGCTCAGTGAAATTTGCTCACGTGCGGATGCACCGGTACCGCTGGCGCGCATTACGCCGCTGCTGACTGGGATTGTTACCCGTACAACCTATCTGGAGCTGTTGAGCGAATTCCCCGGCGCGTTAAAGCATCTGATTAGCTTATGCGCAGCTTCGCCGATGGTCGCCAGCCAGCTGGCGCGTCACCCGCTGCTGCTGGATGAACTGCTGGATCCAAACACCCTCTATCAGCCGACGGCCACCGACGCCTACCGCGATGAGCTGCGCCAGTATCTGCTGCGCGTACCAGAAGAGGATGAAGAACAACAGTTGGAGGCTCTGCGCCAGTTTAAGCAGGCTCAACTGCTGCATATTGCCGCCGCCGATATTGCCGGGACGCTGCCGGTGATGAAAGTGAGCGATCACTTAACCTGGTTGGCGGAGGCGATGATTGACGCGGTAGTCCAGCAGGCGTGGTTGCAGATGGTGGCTCGCTACGGGCAGCCGACGCACCTTCACGATCGTCAAGGGCGCGGTTTTGCGGTGGTTGGCTACGGTAAGCTGGGGGGTTGGGAACTGGGCTACAGTTCTGACCTCGATCTGGTGTTCCTGCACGACTGCCCAATGGAAGTGATGACCGACGGCGAGCGCGAAATCGACGGACGTCAGTTTTATCTGCGTCTGGCCCAGCGCATCATGCACCTTTTCAGCACCCGTACCTCTTCGGGCATTCTGTACGAAGTGGACGCTCGCTTACGTCCTTCAGGTGCGGCGGGTATGCTGGTGACGACGGCTGATTCATTTGCCGATTATCAGCAAAACGAGGCCTGGACCTGGGAACATCAGGCGCTGGTTCGCGCCCGCGTAGTGTATGGCGATCCTGAACTTCAGGCGCGTTTTGATGACATTCGCCGGGATATTCTCACTACACCGCGTGAAGGGGAAAAACTGCAAACCGAAGTGCGGGAAATGCGTGAAAAAATGCGCGCGCATCTCGGTAATAAGCATCCCGATCGTTTTGATATTAAAGCTGATGCTGGTGGGATCACGGATATTGAATTTATTACCCAGTATCTGGTCCTACGCTATGCCAGCGATAAACCGAAGCTGACGCGCTGGTCCGATAACGTACGTATTCTGGAACTACTGGCGCAGAACGACATTATGGACGATGCAGAGGCGAGGGCGCTAACTCACGCCTACACCACGCTTCGCGATGCGCTACACCATCTGGCGTTGCAGGAGCAGCCGGGCAGCGTGGAGCCAGAGGCGTTTGGCCAGGAACGGGCTCAGGTCAACGCCAGCTGGCAGAAGTGGTTGATGGCTTAACTATAAAACCGGGTGTGCTATTATCGCGCGCAAAGTTTGCATCTCGCAGGAGAGAGTAATGAAAGTAACGCTGCCAGAGTTTGAACGTGCAGGAGTGTTAGTGGTTGGCGATGTGATGTTGGACCGCTACTGGTATGGCCCCACCAGCCGAATTTCACCGGAAGCGCCGGTGCCGGTGGTGAAGGTGGAAAACATCGAAGAACGCCCTGGCGGCGCAGCAAACGTGGCGATGAATATCGCTTCTCTCGGCGCAACCTCTCGCCTGGTTGGCCTGACCGGCATTGATGATGCCGCCCGAGCGCTGAGTAAAGCGCTGGCCGACGTTAACGTGAAATGCGATTTTGTGTCCGTCCCGACGCACCCGACCATTACCAAACTGCGAGTGCTGTCGCGTAACCAACAGCTGATTCGCCTCGATTTCGAAGAGGGATTCTCCGGCGTTGACCCGCAGCCGATGCACGAGCGTATTCAGCAGGCGCTGAGCGCTATTGGCGCGCTGGTGCTGTCTGATTACGCTAAAGGCGCGCTGACCAGCGTCCAGACCATGATTAAGCTGGCTCGTGGCGCGGGCGTTCCTGTGCTGATCGACCCGAAAGGTACTGATTTTGAACGTTATCGCGGCGCGACGCTTTTGACGCCAAATCTCTCCGAGTTTGAGGCGGTAGCGGGCAAGTGTAAGGATGAAGCGGAAATCGTTGAGCGCGGGATGAAAATCATCGCTGATTTCGACCTGTCCGCGCTGCTGGTGACTCGCTCAGAGCAGGGTATGACGCTGCTGCAGCCGGGCAAACCGCCGCTGCATATGCCGACTCAGGCGCAGGAAGTCTATGACGTGACCGGCGCGGGCGATACGGTTATTGGCGTGCTGGCGGCGACGCTGGCTTCCGGCAATACGCTGGAAGAAGCCTGCTACTTCGCCAATGCGGCGGCTGGCGTGGTGGTCGGTAAGCTCGGCACCTCTACCGTTTCACCTATCGAACTGGAGAACGCGGTGCGCGGGCGTTCAGAGACCGGTTTTGGCGTGATGAGTGAAGAAGAACTCAAGCTGGCCGTAGCCGCAGCGCGTAAGCGCGGTGAGAAAGTCGTGATGACCAACGGTGTGTTCGATATCCTGCATGCGGGTCATGTCTCCTATTTGGCTAACGCGCGCAAGTTGGGCGATCGCCTGATCGTTGCGGTGAACAGCGATGCTTCTACCAAACGCCTGAAAGGCGAGTTTCGTCCCGTTAACCCGCTGGATCAGCGGATGATCGTGCTGGGCGCGCTGGAAGCCGTCGACTGGGTAGTCTCCTTTGAAGAAGATACGCCGCAGCGGCTGATCGCCGGAATTCTGCCGGATCTGTTAGTGAAAGGTGGCGACTATAAGCCAGAACAAATTGCCGGTAGCGAAGAGGTATGGGCAAACGGCGGCGAGGTGCTGGTGCTCAACTTCGAAGATGGCTGCTCGACAACCAACATCATCAAGAAGATCCAAAAAGATAACGAAAAATCATGAATGCTGAAGGCGCATCGCGCATTTCGCTTTGATGCGCTCCTCGCTGTTGACGCTGCTGTTTTTTCGACCTAAAGTAAAGGAATAAGGGTGAGAGGGGATTTCTCCCCCCTCTGATTGACTGTTAGAAAGTCGGGAAACTTATCAGTAACAGCACAACCAGTATGATGACTAGCTTCATCATTTACCCTAAATAATTCGAGTTGCAGGAAGGCGGCAAGTGAACGAATCCCGATGAACTTAGTAAACTAAGTGATTCGGGTGAGAGAACGTAGCTAACACACCTGCAACTTGAAGTATGACAGGTATAACCCTTTCCTTATTAAAGCCCCTTCTTCGGGAGGGGCTTTCCCGTTTCAGCCCCTTGCTGACACCGCGATTGTTAGCGAGCGCCCCGACAGGCACAAGAGCTTTCCCTTTCTGATTTTTTATTACTAGAGCGTTCACGCAAAAACAGCGTGCCTGACGTTGAAAGGGCGTGCGCGGGATAAAAAAATCCCCGACTTCAGGGGCCGGGGATGAGATGTTTAGCGATTTTAACGGGAAGCGATTATGCTTCTTTCTCCACTGATTCCTCAGCTGGCTCGATCGCTGCTGGTGAATTTAACGGCGTGGTCAGGGCGTTAAGCGAACCGCCAGAAAGGCCAATTTCATTTAACAGCGAATCAATCAGCGGCGCTTGAGTACGATAGGCAAGCGCTGCGGACAACGCCTGCTCCGCCAGATTTCCGCTGCCTGTAGCGACGGTGGCGTTTTCCGCGCCCCCGGCGCTGCCGCCTCGGTTAAGGCCGTCAACCTGAATAATCTTGATACCGTCAATGGACTTCATCGGTTCAACGGATTTCTCGATGACCGCTGGAAGTGATTGCAGCAGCGCCAGTTTGAACTTCAGGCTGGTCTGCTGATCGGAAAGCACGTTGATAGCATCGTTAAGTGCGCGCTGGGCTTCCGCCTCCGCCAGGCCTTTTTTCTTCGCAGCTTCCGCCAGCTCGACGATTGCTGCCGCCTGTAGCTCTGCCGCTTCTTTTTCCGCTTTTGCCCGCACCGTCAGCTCGACAGCCTGGGTTTCCGCATCCTGAGAGGCGGCGATTAACGCAACCTGCTTCGCACGATCGGCTTCTGCCGTCTGGCGCGTGGTTTCAACGTTTTGCTGCGCGCGTACGGATTCGGCCAGCGCGTCGTTTGCACGTGCTTCCGCCTGGGATTGCTGTTCAGATTTTGCGGCGATGGCGATAGATTTTGTCTGATTCGCAATTTCCGTTGCCTGCTGCTGCTCAATTTCTTTAATGCGGATTTCCCGTTCCGCTTCGACCTTCTTGGTCCGAACAATCTGCTCGCGTTCGATTTCGCTTTCCTGAATCTGACGCTCGGCCTGGATGCGCGTTTGTTCTGCTTCGCGATGGCGTTCAGCTTCAAAAGCGGCGATTTTTGCATTTTGCTCGGCGGTGCGGGTTTTCACCTGCTGCTCCTGCTCAAGCGTCATAAACGCTTCTTGCTGTGCGATTTCGAGTTTGCGCGACAGAGCATCGCGGTTTTTTTCCCGCACGGCGACTTCAATATCCTGCTCGACTTCATTACGTTCGCGACGACGACGTTCTGTCTCCTGGGTGAGTTTAGTTAAACCTTCGGCGTCAAAGGCGTTATTGGGGTTGAAGTGCTCTTTCGATGTCTGGTTGAAGTTTGTTAACGAGACGCTTTCCAGCTCCAGGCCGTTTTTGGATAAGTCTTCGGCAACGGTATTTTGCACGCCCTGAACGAAGTTTTCGCGTGTATCTTGTAGTTCATGCATGGTCATTTGCGCCGCAGTGGCGCGCAGGGCGTCGACAAATTTATCCTCGACCAGTATGCGCAGATCTTCCGGTGACAACGTTCGTTGACCGAGGGTTTGCGCTGCGGTAGCAATACCTTCGATAGACGGTTTAACCCTGACGAAGAAGGCCACAACAACGTCGACGCGCATACGATCCTTGGTGATCAGGCTGTCGGCGGTGGAGCGGCTAACTTCAAGCTTCAGGGTATTCATGTTGATCGGAATGATTTCGTGGAAAATAGGCATGGAAATGGCTCCGCCGCTCATGACCACCTTTTGCCCGCCAAGACCTGTACGAACAAAGGCCTGCTCCGCAGAAGCTCGTCGATAGAGTCTGGCAAAGATAATACCGATAACTAATAGAACAACGACGGCAACACCCGCCGTAAACATCCATGAGGGGAATAAGCCAGTAATGCTATCCATCATGTAACCTCCTTATTTATGAGAAATGAAATTATAAAATATGTGGCCAGGGGTTAAGCTCGGCTAAATAACGCGTTGAGGTAAGCCGAAGAATAATCAGCACTCTATCCCCTCTTTTAAACGTTTTACCTTCTTCAGGTTCCAGTAATAAATAATGCGTCTGGCCGAATTTATCTGTAAATTTTCCTTCGCATGGACGGCCCGATTCGGCAAAATGGCCGGTAATAATCGCCATACCACCAATAAAGTCATCTTCGGTAATCGCGGTGGTTTCATCCAGCGGCAACCACGGTGCAATGGCTTTTCCCGTGTAGTGTACTGCGATGCCGGAAACCAGAAGACATGCTGGCGCTAGCAGAAAATTACTCAACGGCGATTGCGTCAGGCTCACCCAGGCGTGCTGGATGATGATGCCGAGAAAACCAAAGTATCCCCCGAGTAGGCAAAGTACGACAAGTGCCGGAATTCGTCCGATATTCAGATAATGAAGAACCTGGCCGATGTTACCGGAAGTTAAAGAGTCAAAATGATTTAAATGCGCATCAATAATGCCGGAAAGCAGATGTCCGAAAATAAGCGCGATGATTTCAAGAAGGCCAATAAGGAGTACGAATGATAGTGCGAAAAGATAAGGGTTGTTGTATTCGGAAAATATATGCATGAATCTCCTTATTCGTGAAAGATCTTATAAAGATTTTACCCGGATACTGGCGATCAGTTTAACAATAATACAGTCAATAGAATAGACAATATCGCCATTCCTTTTGTTTTTTAATGCGTTCCGGCGAGCCTTAAACCCGGCGGGTGCCCTGGGATGCCGCCGGGTGGGGACCTCCTCGATGGGATTTCATCGCAAAGGAGGTTGAAGCGACTGCGATGGGGTGAGATCACACATTCAAAATGTAATGATGGGAATTATGATTCAGCGCAATAAATGGCCTCTTTCAGCGCATTTTTCGCCCAAAAAAAGTTAAAGTAAGGATAAATACTGAAGTTAGTAAAAAGCATATGACCAACCAGATTACCAACGGCTGAAGGAGTATGCGTATGAAGAATAACGACATGTATTTAATGAAGAATTTTGATTTTCTGGCCCAGAGTTTCGCCAGAATGAACGCACAAGGTCAGCCAGTCGATCTTCAGGCCATTGTCGGCAATATGGATGAAGAGCATCGCGAATGGTTCTGTCAACGATATGAGCTTTACTGCCGCCAGGCGAATAAAGTTACGACCCCAGAAGCGGAGCTGGAACACTAATCTACGTATCGCAACACTGATATGACAACGGGCCTTTTCGGCCCGTTGCTTGTTTTTACTACTTCTCTTCGGCGTCCGGAGCCACCGGCGCGCTCGCTGAGCGGCTTTCCAGGTCGCTCAGACGCTGTTCCAGAAGCGCCAGTTTTTCCCGCGTGCGCAGAAGCACCTGAGTCTGTACATCGAACTCTTCGCGGCTTACCAGGTCCAGGCGAGTTAACTGCGACTGGAGCACCTGACGAAATTTTTTCTCGACATCTTCCCCAAGATCGCGGAGTCCCTTCGGCATCGATTCATGAACCTGACGGGCGATTTGTTCAATTTTTTTCGGGTCAATCATGGTGGTTTCCTGCTCTGGTCGGTTATGCGCTCATTGTAGTGCGATTGCCGGTGCCTATAAACCATAAATGTTTGAAGCTTATGCATTGCCGACGATAGTCAATAGCGTTATAGTTACCGGGCTTATTCTCAGGGCGGGGCGAAATTCCCCACCGGCGGTAAATCAACCATAGCGTTGAAAGCCCGCGAGCGCTTTCTGCGAAAGCAGAAAGGTCAGCAGATCCGGTGTAATTCCGGGGCCGACGGTTAGAGTCCGGATGGGAGAGAGTAACGGCTCAGCCGGGTTTATGCCCGCTTGCGTTGACTTTTGCCGCTAAACCGGCACTCCTAAGACTGCCCTGATTCTGGTAACCATACAATTAACGAGGTTTTTTTACCATGAATCAGACGCTACTTTCCTCTTTTGGTACCGCTTTTGAACGTGTGGAACACGCTTTAGATGCACTGCGCGAAGGCCGCGGTGTGATGGTGCTTGACGATGAAGACCGTGAAAACGAAGGCGATATGATTTTCGCCGCTGAAACCATGACCGTTGAGCAGATGGCGCTGACCATTCGCCACGGCAGCGGCATTGTTTGCCTGTGCCTGACGGAAGATCGCCGTAAACAGCTCGACCTGCCAATGATGGTTGAAAACAACACCAGCGCCTACGGCACCGGTTTTACCGTGACTATTGAAGCCGCAGAGGGCGTGACTACTGGCGTTTCCGCCGCTGACCGCGTGACCACCGTGCGTGCAGCTATTGCTGATGGCGCGAAGCCATCTGACCTGAACCGCCCAGGCCACGTTTTCCCGCTGCGTGCGCAGCCGGGCGGCGTCCTGACCCGCGGTGGTCATACAGAAGCAACCATCGATCTGGTCACTCTGGCGGGTCTTAAACCAGCAGGCGTATTGTGCGAACTGACTAACGACGACGGCTCTATGGCGCGTGCGCCGCAGTGCATTGAGTTTGCTAAGCAGCACAACATGGAAGTGGTCACGATTGAAGATTTAGTCGCTTATCGCCGCGAACACGAGCGTAAAGCCAGCTGATCGCTATCGTTGTGTTAATAAATAATAAAGCCGGGTACGATCCCGGCTTTATTATTTTGATAAAAAACAGCTATCGATAGTTTATTTTGATGATGACGTCTTTACTGAATGGCCCTTCCACTAGTTTCTTAGTGGGATGAGCGGTTAGCTCAGCGGTATAGTTGTGTGTGACTGTTGACGGATCGCTGGGGACGTAAGTTGTAAAATCCATATACTGGTTAAATAAAACAGGCAGGTTGAGCGTGCTGTCAAAGACATTCAATAGCAGACCGTTTCCTAGATCCAGATGGGTATTGTCATAAGGCGCATCGCTGGTGTAGAAGCTGGTCGTAATATCAAACTGCTCCGTACACCCTGCTGTTTGATCCCTGACGGTAGAGATGCTAAACGTTTGTTGGGTATCCGTATGGTTAGCCAGGTCGATGTTAGTGACGGTTTTAAAATCAACAACCTGAGTTTCAGGGGAGATTTTAATTGATGAGCTACAGCTTAAATAGTGAACGTTATCTAGTCCATCAATGTAAAAACGCAGGTTTTTAGCATTTTTAGCCAGGTTTGCACCTCCTTCACCATCAAACTGCAGAACGTTAATTTTGCCAAAATTATAAACCGTTGTGCTGTCTGGTGGGATTGCTTTGACCTTAACGTATAAACGAAAACGAGCATTAAAGGTTGTATTTTTTTGTAGCGTTGAACCGTTACACACTGGGTCGTGGTATATACCATCGTAATACTGCTCAAATTTATCCAGGCAAGCTCCGGTATCGATTCCCTGGTCGTTCCCTTCATAATCGGTACCATTGTAGGTAACGCCAAAAGTAAAGTAGGGGTTGTTCAGGACATCGGTGCTGTTAAAGGCTGAGAGTTTTATCCATGCGTAGAGATCTTCCGTTTGATTTGATTTACTCCAGCCCGTTGCATTATCGCAGTAGACGGTCATATTAATATCCGGGCTTTCCCATACCTTTTGGTTAAGCGTGATATCGCTTGGGATGGTAAATGAGGGAAGATCGATCTTGGCTTCAGTCAGGCCCCCTTTGCTATTCTGATAGCAGTCAACCGCCCAGGAGGGTAACGAAAACAGGCAGGTTAATAACGCCAAAAAACCTAATAGTCTTTTCATTATTAGCCCTTTTTAACCGGTTCAGATTGGCATACCGTCTGCACCGAATTGCAGCTAATTTTAAACATATTCAGACCGCCGTAATCGCCAATAAAGCCAATCTGGAAATTTGCTGGTAAGTTTTTAATATCTTGCGACGCCTGCCCAAAGGGGTCGGCCATCATGCTGGATGTTTTTGGCAACAGCGTTTTGCCATTGGTGCCAATATAGCCAACAGTGACAAAATAGGGGGATTTATTCTTTAACACCAATCCACTGCCGGTGCGGCTAACATCGAATTTTCCGATCAGGTTCGATTGACCATTTTTAACCTCTACCGCTTTTGGGCGCCAGAAAATTTTAATACGGCTCTGCATAGCGATTTGCATAACATTTTTCTGTTCTGAACGCGGCGGAATTTCACGGATGTTATAGTAAAATATCGATTCTCTATCTGCCGGAAGCTGAGCCAGAGTTGGCTGAGGCATCAGTCGAACCTGAACCTGCTCGCCCGCTTCCAGACGCACCATCGGCGGAACGGCGGTAATATAGTTGCGCGATTTTTTATTATCCTTGTCCTCAATCCATGACTGAGCCAGGAAGGGGGCGGTTGTGCTTTGGTTCGTTAACCGTACGGAGACGCTTTTATCCGACTGGTTAAAAATAATGCGCGTTCTGTCGGGCGACACTGCGGCATTCACCATAAAACTGGTGCCCAGCAGGCATAATAATCCTTTCGCAAACGTGTTAATTTTCATTATCTTCATCCTGAATTAATGTATGGGTTTACACGGTAAAATGACGGCCTGACCATCAGTATTACTCTGGTTCGGTGGTGTAATGTCACATACTTTGTCGTTCCATTTTAGCGTTAGCATGCTATTTTCCTGGACGCCGCTGAGATAGACAAAACCATCATCAGCCACCAGCCCCATATCGCGACCTGTTTGTTTATCCGTAACGGTAACGCCCAGCGGCGGATAGCGCCCATCTTCCAGGCGAATGACGCCAATAATTTGATAGCCTTTCGTGGCGCTGAGCGGCATATAGCCAATGGCCCCTTCGGTTAGCGTGGTGCGAACAACTGAATTCGTGACATCAACGCCATCAGGCAGGTTGTTATTGTTCACCATAACCGTAGCGGTTGTGTAGTTACCCACTGACGGAACTACGGCTATACCAAACATATTGGTCATACTGCGGTTATTGTTCACTTCAACACCGGCTATACCATCCGCATCGACCATCACGCGAGAGCTGTTGCCTGCGTTATAATCATGAAGGGCCGCGCCGTGACGAGTCGCAGTAAACGAACCGTTCCAGCCAGCGCTGAACGAGCGGTAACTGCTGGGCTGCACGGTGCCGTTCACGTTCAGGCGACCATAGGGCGAATAGTGCTGGTAATAGCCTCGCAAGGCAGCTTCACCATCGCCAAACTGTTTGTCCGTGCCGGAAACGGACATATTCCACGGGTTGTTACGATCTGAACCATCGTACCATGTCGCCGTTTGCGTCGCTGAGTCATCACCATAACGCTGCATGCTGTACATAATATTGCGGTTGTTTTCCAGCGGTAGGCTAATCGAGAAGTAATACTGATTCTCTTCTTCGTCATCCCAGCTCACACGACTCACCGCCAGAGAGGCTGATATATTTTTAAAATCACCAATATCAAAGTTACGGCTGAGGGAGAACGAATAGTTGGTGTTGGTCTCACTGTTCCAGTAGGTATTACGAGTGATGCTCAAATAGCTATTGAGCGCCAGTGGTTCGACGTACTGGTTAAAGGAGAGGACATAGCTCTCTTTTTCATTGGAACTGGAATCGTCGCCGTCGCGTGAATTAATATATTCATTCATCGTGACGTACTCTTTATCCGAGAATCGGTAACCAGCGAAGGTTATCTGGCTGCCCGTTTCTTCAAAACGTTTGGCGTAGTTGGCACGATAGCTGAAACCACGCTGTTTCCCCTCATTATCATTACGCAAATTGGCTTCTGCCCGAGTGATGTCGAAAGAGAGTGAGCCAAAGCTGTTAAGGTTAAAACCTACCCCGCCGGTTGCTGCCTGATAGTCATCGGCGGTGACGATTGCGCCACCGTACAGAGAAACATCATTCAACCAGCCCCAGGAAGCTTCACCGGTCCAGAAAAGAGGGTTGTTTACATCGTTATGGGTCGTTGATGTGGGCTTACCTACTGAACTTTTATAACGTACCTGCCCTTTACGCGTCAGGTAAGGGATGGAGGCTGAACCCACCTGAAATGTACTCTTACGCCCATCTTCTTCTTCGATAGTAACATCTAATTGCCCCTGCAAGGTGGTGCCCAAATCGGTGATGGTGAACGGTCCTGGCGAGACGGTCGTTTGATAGAGCATACGGCCATTCTGCATCACGGTAACTTTGGCGTTAGTCTGGGCGATGCCGGTTATCTGCGGAGCATAGCCGCGTAAATCTGGCGGCAGCATTTGTTCATCGCTTTCCAGAGAAGCGCCGGTAAAGTGGAACGTATCGTAGAGGTCTGAACTGAGATCGTACTGTCCCATAGTAAACCTGGATGCAAGGGACGGAATAGGGCGAAACAGATAAGTGCGCGGTAGACTGCTGTTGGTCCCCGTAGACTTACCTTCAGTAAATGACTGATCGTACTGGTAATCGCTGCGTAAGCGCCATGCGCCAAGATTGAAACCCAAGGTACCGTATGAGTTGAAACTCTGATTACTATCGCCGTGATCTGGTGTGTACTGGCTGGCATAAAGGTTATAGTCCAGCATAAGGCCAGCGATACCATCATCCCAATACTCTGGCGGCGTCCAGTTTTTGGCCTGATATTTCATCCATGCCTGGGGCACGGTTAACGTCAGCACCATGTTTGCTTTATCCAGACGAATAATCAATTCCGGTTTATGGCTGAGGTTGAGACAACCTTGCTGATTCAATGTTTGCAGGGGCTCAACAAATGAATCGGCAAAGCCAAATTCTGTCAGATGGTCTTTAGTCAAGCAAAGTTGAGAGCCGCTTTCGTTATCGGCTTTGATCCATTCCAGGCTATAGGCTTTGGGGAGCGTATTTTTGTTAATTTGTACGCGTACCAGATAGGTACCGACTGGAATATAGCCCTTTTTTTCAAACTGCGAGAGGTCGATATTCTGCCGGTCTTCGGCGTCAATCATATCTGTATTGAATTCAATAGCATAAAGCGGTGCTGATAGTGAAGCCGTAATACATACCGAATATAGGGTGTGCTTTATTAAAAGGGATAATCTTTTTGGCGTTAGACCGGAGTGAATGAGAGTACGCATAAAATCCGTTTCTTTTAATAAAATAGACCAGGAAAGCCGGCGAATCCCCGCCGGCTTGAATCGACAAAATTAATCGATAGATGTGATTATTTGTAAGCCAGGACGTAGTTTGCCTGAGCGTAAACATCACCCTCGGTTGCATTTTTACCCAGAGATTCCATGCGAGCGTGGAAATCCAGGTTCTGAGTCGGGTTATTGACGTCGGTAAATGTTACCGGCAGCGCCACGCCCAGGTCGAAGGTATTATAGCCAGCATCCAGGATACGAACGCCAACGCCAGTTGCGCCGCCGTAGTTGTTTTCTTTGGTGTTAGCCATCAGGCTACTGTCAACGGTATCTACGTTGGCTGAAGTGAAGGTGACGTTCACTTTATCAATGGTGGTTTCTGCACCCTGGTCGTCAGTGCTGGTCAGAACGCAATCCTGCAGTTTAATAGAGAAGTCTGCAGGTTGAGAGTATTGACCACCATTCAGTACGGTATCAGCAACCTGACCCAGATCGACATCAATCTGAGAGCTTTCCGGTGCAACAGAGCAAGGAGCAGTAATTACAGTACCGGAAAAGGTGACAATACCGTGGCCCTGATCGTCAGCGCTTGCATTAAAAGCAGTAGCAGAAAAAAGAGCTGTAGTGACAACAGCAAGCAACGTTTTTTTAAACATGGAATATAATCCTTTATAAATAACTCATTTAGAACAGATATAGATAAATTTGCTGAAGTTAAATATTAAAGTTGCATGAATTTAATATTAACTCACGATGCGAAAACTATCATGTAACTATCTGTTACACTTGTTATTTATATTTAATTCGCATTTAAGTTTATGTTGATATATGTATTTTTGTTGATGTTTATTAGGAATTTTCCTGCAAAAAATGAGATTTTTAGAATGTTTTCTATGTGGGATTATTTCTCGTGTAAATGTTTATTATCTTTTAGGGATGATGTGGTCTGGAGTGTGAAGTGGTTTATTAAGTTAAATGAATCAGTATAATATAATATATCTATGGTTGATTTTTTTGCTTTAATGTCCAATGGGATGACTTTTTATTATCTTGGGGTTATTATGAATTCATGAAGTGAATTGACTATCGAATTTATACCTTTAAACAAAGTGGGTTATTAATCAGTAATAAACTATGCCATATGGCATCATGGCTCTTAACATGTGGCATGATTTAACTTACCAATTTCCAGTTAATGATGTCTTTTTATTGTGGAAATGGGGAGTATACATTCAAGAATCAGGTGCTTTCTTCTCTATGGATATAAAAAGAAAGCGGCTGTTTGTTGATTTTCGAACTACTTTTCCGCATTGGCTTTGGGTTTATGAACCAATCCACTCCTGGTAATTTGTCAACCCTTTATAGCAGCGAATATCAAGAAAATAAGTTCGATATTCTCGTTTCACAATGGGTTGATATTATCGATGACACACTCTGTGGTATTGCTTTCTTCCGTTTTTTTGATGTTCAAATTTTCTGATGATGATCATCATGCTTATCAGAGTTTATCCTGAACAAAAAGCGCGTAGGGTAGCTACATCAAATTCCGCTAACCCAAGGATATCACTATGTCTCGTACCCGTATGCCCGCGCTGTTTCTAGGCCATGGTAGCCCGATGAACGTGCTGGAAGATAACATCTATACCCGCGCCTGGCGGAGTCTGGGCGAGACATTACCACGGCCTAAAGCGATTGTGGTGATCTCTGCGCACTGGTTCACGCGCGGTACGGGAGTCACCGCGATGGAAGCGCCGAAAACGATTCATGACTTTGGTGGTTTCCCACAGGCGCTATACGACACGCACTACCCGGCGCCGGGCTCGCCTGAATTGGCCCAACGCCTGGTTGAGCTACTGGCCCCGGTGCCTGTGACTCTGGATAAAGAAGCCTGGGGCTTTGACCACGGCTCGTGGGGCGTATTGATTAAAATGTATCCCGACGCCGATATTCCGATGGTGCAGCTGAGTATCAACAGTACTAAACCCGCAGCATGGCACTTCGAAATGGGGCGTAAGCTTGCTCAGCTGCGCGATGAAGGCATTATGCTGGTGGCGAGCGGCAACGTGGTGCATAACCTGCGAACCGCACGATGGCATGGTGAAAGCACGCCTTATCCATGGGCTGAGTCGTTTAATGACTACGTGAAAACGAATCTGGCCTGGAAAGGACCGGTTGCCGGGCATCCGCTGGTGAATTACCTGTCGCACGAGGGCGGATCGCTGTCCAACCCGACGGCCGATCACTTCCTGCCGCTGCTGTACGTTCTGGGTGCCTGGGACGGCGAGGAATCGATTACTATTCCGGTTGAAGGGATAGAAATGGGATCGCTGAGCATGCTGTCAGTGGTAATCGGTGGGTAGGAAAATATAAACTCCGGCAATAAACAATACTGCCGGGGTTGAGGTTACTCGACGAAAATGTGCGGATAAAAGCGTGATAGATCCTGGGTGATTAGCGCCCGATCTTCGCGGATGCCAATGCCCGCGGGTTGATCGTTAATCAGCCAGCTACCGATGAGCGTGTAGCTATCGCCAAACTTTGGCAACGTGTAGAACTCTTGTACGATGGTACCTTCTTCTCCGTACGGGCCTTCCACGGCTTCCAGCACTTTGCCGTTTTCCACGATGGATACGTTAGCGCCTTCGCGGGAGAAGATTGGCTTGATAACGTACTTTTCCATCTCCGGGTGCGCATCTTCGCTGAAGTATGCCGCCAGCAGATTCGGGTGATTCGGGAACATCTCCCACAGCAGCGGCAGCAGGGCTTTGTTGGAAATGATGCTTTTCCACGCCGGTTCCAGCCAGCGAACGCCTGCGTCCTCTAACTTAGTGGAGAACACCTCGCGCAGCATGTACTCCCATGGATAGAGCTTGAACAGATTACCAATCACCTGGTCCTGCAGGTCGGTAAACTGACCTTTTTCGCCCAAACCAATATCTTCAATGTAGAGAAATTCGGTTGCTACGCCCGCTTCCGCCGCGCAGTCCTGCAAATATTGCACGGTACCGCGGTCTTCAACAGTATCGCGACAGCAGGCCATATGCAGCAGTTGGAAGCCGAACTGCTCACGCAGCTCGCCGAAGCGCTCAATCAGTTTCTCCTGCAGGCTGTTGAACTGGTCGCTACCCTGCGGCAACTGACCGGCGTTTAGCTGATCTTCCATCCAGATCCACTGGAAGAAGGCTGCTTCATACAGAGACGTCGGCGTATCGGCGTTATTCTCCAGCAGCTTCGGTTCACCTACACCGTCCCAGGCGAGATCGAGACGTGAGTACAGCGAGGGCTGATTAGTTTTCCACGACTGACGCACGAATCCCCAGGTATGCTTGGGGATGCGAAACTTGGTCATGAGGTCGTCGCTGGCGATGACCTTCTCCACCGCCTGCAGACACATTTGATGCAACTCGGCGGTAACGTCTTCGAGTTTTTCAACCTGCGCCAGCGTCAATTTATAATAGGCCTCTTCGCTCCAGTACGGCTCACCGTACATGGTGTGAAAGTTAAAGCCATATTCTGTCGCCTTTTCACGCCAGTCCGGGCGCTCGGTAATGCTGATTCTTTCCATGTTGCTTAGCCGCCCATTGAGCGCGAAGAAGAAGAGCTTGCCGAGCTACGTTGCATGGTGGATTGCTTAGCGACAGAGTCGCCGAATCCGCCGCGCGTCACGGTGCTGGTGGTGGCAGGTTTTGGTGCCATCGCGGTTTTTGGCACGTTCATGGTACGGCCCGGCTGCGCTGCGCCGTAGCTCTTACCGCCAGCATCGGTATATTTACCATAGGCCGGGCTGGCAGGATTTTTCGAGCTGAACAGCGGCTGCTGAGCGCCCATTCCGCCACCCATCATCCGACCCATCATGTAGCCTGCCATCAGCGGCATCCAGAAACTGCCGCTGCTTTGCGCCTGCGCCTGGTTTTCCGGAGCCATACCCGCCTGAGCGGGGGTCTGCTGACACTGACCTTCACCGAATTCGGCTACGCAGTCTTCACGCGTGGCGTATTTCGGCGCGGTACGTTCAGCTTCTTTAATCGCGTTGTTGTAAGCGGTGGTGCACTCTGCTGATTTGCTCGGGTTGGCAGCAGAGCAATCATCGGCGTTTTGATACAGAGAAACCGTCTCATCGCTTTGTTCACAGCCAGCGAGCATAAATACGGCGGTGACGGCGAGTGCGACGGGAGTTAAATGGCGCGCGCTCCAGCTTTTGCGGAAGGAGGCGTGATTAATATTTTTTGTCCGTTTCATGTTTGTCTTCCTGGACCCAGTGGTATGCGTTTTGTTAACGCTCAGGATAGAGGATGAGTGGTGGAAAATGAAGCGAATAGGGGCGGAAAGCGGGAGATCTTTACGTTGCCTTACGTTTAACGCTTCGCTTACCCGGTTGGATAAGCGAAGCGCGCGTTATGCAAGGCCGATTACTGGCGGAACGGATTGCTGCCGCTGGTACTGGTACGTGCTGAAGCGGGTTTTGCCGCTGCGGTATTGCTATAACCGTCAGCGCTGGCATCCTGCTGCGGGTTTTCCGGCGCTACGCTATCTGGCGAAGTCGGAATAGGTTTACCCAACGTATTGTTGAGCGCAACCAAGTCCTGCTCGTTCAATGTACCGAGAGCAGACTTAATATTCAGCTCGTTAATCAGATAGTTATAACGCGCGTTGGAGAGCTGTTGTTTAGCATTATACAGCGTAGTCGTCGCATCCAGCACATCAACAATGGTACGAGTACCAACCGAATAACCCGCTTCCATCGCATCCAATGAGCTCTGAGCGGAAACTACGGCCTGTTTGTAAGCGTTAATGCTGCTGATTGACGCGTTTACGTTATTAAATGAGGAACGAACGGTCTGCACCACGCTACGGTGAGCGCTTTCCAGCTGCTCGCTGGCACCCACGAAGTTGTACTGCGCTTGTTTAACCTGCGAGTTGACCATTCCACCCTGATACAGTGGCAGCGAGAAGCTCAAGCCGATTTTGTTCTGCCCGGCATCGTTGTCTGGTGTTGTGCTCTTAGAGCCGCTGTAACGGTTATTCGATACTCCACTGGACGCGTTTAAATTCAGGGTCGGCAGATGACCGTCCTGCGCCTGGCGAATCTGCTCGCGTGCCAGATCCTGGCTCAGGCGAGCCTGCAGCAGCGACAGGTTACGGTTTTCCGCTTCTTTCAGCAGCGCATTGACCGCAGACGGTTTGTTGGTTTTAAAACCATCAACATTAAGCGAGGCCAGCTCCGGGTAGTAGTTGCCGGTGACCTGACGCAGTTCTTCTACGGCGTTGTCGAGATCGTTACGCGCGGTGACTTCGTTTGCCAGTACGGCATCGTACTGTGAACGGGCGTTTTGTACGTCAGTAATCGCAACCAGACCCACGTTAAAACGCTGAGTGGTCTGATCTAACTGGCGATAAATAGCCTGTTTCTGCGCTTCGGTATAGGAGAGCGTATCGATAGCGGCCAGAACTTTAAAATAGGCGGTTGCGGTATTCAGAATCAGCGTTTGTTGGTCCGTTTGATAAGTGACGTCCTGAATGCCGGCGGTTTTTTCCTGCAGCGTCAGCGAGCGCCATTTCGACATATCGAACAGAACCTGCGTTAACTGCAGTGAGCCGCTGGTGACGTTGGAATTCTGGTCTTTAGAATCACGGAAGCCGCTGGTATAGGTATAATCAGCACCCAGACCGAGCTGTGGTAGTAATGGGCTACGCGCTTCGTTGATCTTTTCGAATGCGGCATCACGATCGGCTGCTGATTTACGCAGATCAGGGTTACTGATGCGCGCCTGCTGATAAACCTGCATCAGGTTTTCTGCCTGGCTCATGGCGCTGAAGCCAGTCAGGCCCAGGCCGATAAGGATGGGAAAGAGTTTCTTCATTTGCATTCCTTGTTGTGAAGCATTTAGCGCTACTCAAATTCTAAAAATAATCACTGATTGTATCGAGTCTGTTACCGTAAAAAGTTGGCGTTATGTGCCATGGGGCGGTAATTTGCACCAATCTAACATACGAGCCATAAAACGGTAGCCACACCGCCTATAAATTCATAACTTCATGTTCTACAGGATATCGAAATGAGCGACGTCAATCAGCAGGGGATTACCTTCTCTAAAAACGATGTAGAAATTATTGCACGCGAAACGCTTTATCGCGGTTTTTTTTCGCTCGATTTATATCGTTTCCGCCATCGTCTGTTTAACGGCGATATGAGCGGCGAAGTCACTCGCGAAATTTTTGAGCGCGGTCACGCCGCAGTCTTGCTACCCTTTGACCCGGTACGTGACGAAGTTGTGCTCGTCGAGCAGATCCGCATTGCCGCCTATGATACCAGCGAGAGCCCGTGGTTACTTGAAATGGTCGCCGGCATGATAGAAGAAGGCGAGTCTCCAGAAGATGTTGCCCGCCGTGAAGCTGTTGAGGAAGCTGGGCTCGATGTTGGCAGAGTAAAACCAGTGCTGAGCTATCTGGCCAGCCCCGGAGGCACCAGCGAGAGGCTGTCTATCATGGTGGGTGAAGTCGATGCGACCACGGCAAAAGGCATTCATGGCCTGGCCGATGAAAATGAGGATATTCGCGTGCATGTGGTGAGCCGGGAGCAGGCTTATCAGTGGGTAGAAGAAGGGAAGATCGACAACGCAGCCTCTGTCATCGCGCTGCAATGGCTGCAACTGCATTATCACAATTTACGCAATGAGTGGACAAAATGAAGCGTTATACTCCTGACTTCCCTGAAATGATGCGCCTGTGTGAAACTAACTTTGCCCAGTTGCGCCGCCTTTTGCCGCGAACGGATGCGGTGGGTGAGAAGGTGAGTTATCAGGTTGGTAACGCGCAATACCGATTAACGATCGTCGAATCGACCCGCTACACTACATTAGTGGCGATTGAACAGACGGCACCGTCGGTGAGCTACTGGAGCCTGCCGTCAATGACGGTTCGGCTCTATCACGATGCAATGGTCGCTGAAGTGTGTTCAAGTCAGCAGATCTTTCGCTTCAAAGCGCGGTATGATTATCCTAATAAAAAGTTGCATCAACGCGACGAAAAGCATCAAATTAATCAGTTCCTGGCCGATTGGCTACGATACTGTTTAGCACATGGAGCGATGGCGATTCCGGTTTGTTAGCGTCGTGAAACCTAAGGACACCATTTGGAAAGCCTGTTAAACCTACCTTTGGCTGGTGAGGCCAGAGTCAGGATATTACAAATTACTGATACTCACCTGTTTGCTGAAAAACACGAAACGCTGTTAGGCATCAATACCTGGGAAAGCTATCAAGCCGTACTGGATGCCATCCACGCCTCACAGCGAGAATGCGACCTGATTGTAGCAACAGGCGATCTGGCGCAAGATCACTCCGCCGCGGCCTATCAGCATTTTGCTGAAGGCATCGCGAGTTTTGCTGCACCCTGCGTCTGGCTACCGGGCAATCATGATTTTCAACCGGCGATGTACAGCACGCTGCAGGAATCCGGTATTTCCCCTGCCAAACGTGTATTGCTGGGCGACCATTGGCAAATCTTGCTGATGGATAGCCAGGTGTTCGGCGTGCCGCACGGTGAGCTGAGCGATTTCCAGCTTGAGTGGCTTGAGCAGAAGCTGGCGGAAGTCCCTGAACGATATACGCTGCTGCTGTTGCACCATCATCCTCTGCCATCAGGTTGTAGCTGGCTGGATCAGCATAGCCTGCGCAATGCCGGGGCGCTTGATTGCGCGCTGGCTGCTTTTCCCCGCGTTAAGCACCTGCTATGCGGTCATATTCACCAGGAGCTGGATCTTGACTGGAACGGGCGGCGAATGATGGCTACGCCATCTACCTGCGTGCAGTTTAAGCCACATTGCGCTAACTTCACGCTTGATACCGTCTCTCCTGGCTGGCGCTGGCTGGAACTGCATCCAGACGGCACATTGACCACCGAAGTTTGCCGCCTTGAGGGCGTGAAATTTCACCCGGATATCGCTTCAGAAGGATACTGATGTCTACGCTTCTCTATCTGCATGGTTTTAACAGCTCACCGCGGTCAGCGAAAGCGACAGCGCTGAAGGAGTGGCTGGCGCAGACTTACCCTGAAATCTCTATGGTGATACCTGAACTCCCGGTTTACCCCGCGCAAGCGGCGGAACATCTGGAGGCGATTGTGCTGGAGCATGGCGGAGAGCCGTTGGGCGTTGTCGGGTCATCGCTGGGGGGATACTACGCCACCTGGCTGTCGCAGTGTTTTATGCTGCCTGCGGTGGTAGTGAACCCTGCAGTGCGTCCGTTCGAGCTATTGAACAATTTTCTTGGCCCCAATGAGAATCCATACACGGGGCAGCAATATGTGCTAGAGTCTCGCCATATTTACGATCTCAAAGTCATGCAAATTGACCCGCTGGAAGCGCCGGATTTAATCTGGTTATTGCAGCAAACGGGTGATGAAGTGCTTGATTACCGCCAGGCCGTTGATTATTTCGCCTCCTGCCGACAAACGGTAGAGGAGGGCGGTAATCACGCATTTGTTGGCTTTGAAGATCATTTCACTCAGATTATCGATTTTCTGGGCCTGCGCTGAGCGGTTCAGAACGACCTACGAATACACACCATGACGCAATCTTCATATAACGCTGATGCCATTGAGGTACTCACCGGGCTAGAGCCGGTTCGCCGCCGTCCGGGAATGTACACTGATACTACACGTCCCAACCATCTTGGTCAGGAAGTTATTGATAACAGCGTGGATGAGGCCCTGGCCGGTCACGCGAAACGCGTGGAGGTCATTCTCCATGCCGACCAATCGCTGGAGGTTATCGACGACGGGCGCGGAATGCCGGTGGATATCCATCCTGAAGAGGGGGTTCCTGCGGTTGAGCTGATTCTCTGCCGACTGCATGCGGGAGGAAAATTCTCCAATAAGAACTATCAGTTCTCCGGTGGTCTGCATGGCGTAGGGATTTCAGTGGTCAACGCTCTCTCCAGGCGCGTTGAGGTGAATGTACGTCGCGACGGTCAGATCTACAGCATCGCCTTTGAAAATGGCGATAAAGTCGAAGATCTCCACGTGACTGGCACCTGCGGTAAGCGCAATACTGGCACTAGCGTGCACTTTTGGCCGGATGAAAGCTTTTTCGATAGCCCGCGCTTTTCCGTTTCGCGCCTGTCTCATTTATTGAAAGCCAAAGCCGTTCTTTGCCCAGGTGTAGAAATTGTTTTCCGCGACCTGGTCAACGATAGCGAGCAGCGCTGGTGCTATGCCGATGGCCTTAACGACTACCTGTGCGAAGCGGTGAATGGTCTGCCGCTGCTGCCGGAAAAACCGTTTGTTGGTAACTTCTCCGGCGATACCGAAGCGGTTGACTGGGCGTTGTTGTGGCTGCCGGAGGGGGGGGAACTGCTGACCGAAAGCTACGTCAACCTGATCCCAACGATGCAGGGCGGAACCCACGTCAACGGTCTGCGCCAGGGTTTGCTGGACGCGATGCGTGAATTCTGCGAGTACCGTAATATTCTGCCGCGCGGCGTGAAGCTGTCAGCAGAGGATATCTGGGAGCGCTGCGCCTATGTGCTTTCCGTGAAGATGCAGGATCCGCAGTTTGCCGGGCAAACTAAAGAGCGACTCTCCTCACGTCAGTGCGCCGCGTTTGTTTCCGGGGTAGTCAAAGATGCCTTCAGCCTGTGGCTAAACCAGAACGTCCAGTCGGCAGAGCTGCTGGCGGAGATGGCGATTTCCAGCGCCCAGCGCCGCCTGCGCGCGGCGAAAAAAGTGGTGCGCAAAAAGCTGACCAGCGGCCCGGCGCTACCCGGTAAACTGGCGGACTGCACTGCGCAGGATCTGAATCGAACCGAACTGTTCCTCGTGGAAGGTGACTCCGCAGGCGGATCGGCGAAACAGGCACGCGATCGTGAATATCAGGCGATCATGCCGCTTAAAGGTAAAATCCTGAACACCTGGGAAGTCTCTTCTGATGAAGTTCTGGCGTCTCAGGAAGTGCATGATATTTCGGTCGCCATCGGTATCGATCCGGACAGCGATGACTTAAGCCAGCTGCGCTACGGTAAAATCTGTATTCTGGCGGATGCGGACTCCGATGGTTTGCATATCGCGACGCTGCTGTGCGCGCTGTTCGTCAGACACTTCCGTACTCTGGTTAAACATGGCCACGTGTATGTAGCGTTGCCGCCCCTGTACCGTATCGACCTCGGCAAAGAAGTTTACTACGCGCTCACCGAAGAAGAGAAAACCGGCGTGCTGGAGCAGCTCAAGCGTAAGAAAGGCAAACCGAACGTGCAGCGCTTTAAAGGACTGGGTGAGATGAACCCAATGCAGCTGCGTGAGACGACGCTGGATCCGAATACCCGCCGCCTGGTGCAGCTAATTGTTACCGATGAGGACGAGCAGCAAACGACCGCCGTGATGGATATGCTGTTAGCGAAGAAGCGTTCTGAGGATCGGCGTAATTGGTTGCAGGAGAAGGGCGATCTGGCTGAGCTGGACGGATAAAACAGAAAATCGGCCGGGAAACCGGCCGATTTACTTTGGTCGCTTAAATACCTGATTCCAGAATACGAATATTCATTTCCAGCACGTCGCCTTTAACGGCTTCGCCGTAGGCTTTCATATGCGGAGTCTGCAGGTGCGCTTCAAGATGCGCGACGCTTTCCCACTGCTCGACCATCACGATAGAGTCCGGGGAGGTGGTCTGAAAACTGACGCCAGCGGCGTGATCCACCAGCGGCGCATAGCCGTGGCAGCCTTCTTCCTGGAGAACGGTCGGGGTAATTTTTGCGAACTGATCCAGCACCGCCTGACGATGGTGTTGTCCCGGACGAGTGCGAATTTCAGCAATCACTGTCAACATGGTTAACTCAACTCCTTCTGTATATTCTCATCATACTTCAAGCTGCCGCTATGGTAGCCGCGCTTGTCGTCTTTTCATAACTCAATACAGTTAACCAAAAATTTCAGCCAGATGCTTGCGATATTCTGCCGTATAGCGTGGAACATCAGGCATTTTGATCACATCGTTAGCGATGAAGGTCGGCAGGGCGCTCATCCCAAGGAACTGGTTGGCCTTATGGAACGGCAGATAAACGCCGTCAACGCCAACGCCGTGGAAGAACTGATCTTTATCCGTAAAGGCTTCCATAGGCGCGTTCCAGGTCAGGGACAACATGTATTTTTTGCCCTGAATCAGACCGCCGGAGCCGTATTTTTTACTGGCATCGGAGCGGGTACGACCATCGCTGGCATACAGAGCGCCGTGACCTTCGGTAAATACGTCATCAATGTACTTTTTCACCGTCCACGGCGCGCCCATCCACCAGCCAGGCATCTGCCAGATAACCACGTCAGCCCAGAGAAAATTCTGCACTTCTTCTTTGATGTCATATTCGCTTTCAGCGCGGACGACTTTAACATCATGCCCGGCGTCGCGCAGGTAACCCTCCGCGACCTCGGTCAGGGTGTCGTTTAGCTGGCCGTTAGAGTGGGCGAATTTTTTCGCGCCGTTGATAATCAGGATGTTGCTCATTTTTTATCCTCAACTTTTCAATTTTGTGAGTCATTCTACCTCTGCGTGCAGAATGATAAAATGAGCAAAATGTGCAAAGTCTTTTGCATTTATAGCAATAATGTTGCTACTACCAGCGAATACGCGCTTCGAATCCGCCGTCCCGGGCGTTACCGAAACTGGCCGTCATGCTGTGCAGCGTGGCGATGCGTTTGACGATGGATAGCCCAAGACCGCTGCCGGGTTGTTCCTGTCCCGGCGGGCGATAAAAGCGCTCGCCGATGCGTGCCAGGGCTTCAGTGCTAATGCCCGGGCCGTTGTCGCGTACGCGAAATTCACGTACATCAAGGGTAATATCAACCTGGCTCCCGGCGGTGCTATAGCGCACGGCGTTATCTAAAAGATTACGCACCAGCAGGCTTAATAGCAGCGGCTGTCCGGTTCGCATGACGTTGGCAGCGTTAAGGTGCAGGCGTAGCTCGACTCCGGCCTGTTGAGCGGGGTGGTACATATCCATCACTGCTGACTGGAGTAGTTCATCAAGAGAGATAGTCTGGACATCATCCAGCTGCGCCAGCGAATCCAGACGCGATAGGGTAAGTAGCTGATCGACCAGGCGGGTCGCGCGATCGATACCCTGGTGGAGCTGCGCCAGCGCTTTATCCAGCCCTTGCGGATCATCCATTGATAACTGGGCAACTTCGGTCTGCACCTTCAGCGCCGCCAGCGGGCTGCGCAGCTCGTGGGCGGCATCGGACGTGAAGCGACGCTCACGAGTCATGGCGTCATGCGTTCGGATAAACAGCTGATTGAGCGCGTCAACCAGCGGGCGGACTTCATTGGGTACGTTCTCGTTATTTAGCGTTTCGGCGGAGTCCGGCGCGCGGGCGCGCAGCGTGTTGGCGAGTTTTTTTAGCGGTGCCAGTTCGCGGCTTAACAGCACGATGAGCAGCAAAAACATCAGCGGCAGCGCAACCAGCCAGGGGGTGAGCTGGGAGGTGACGATATCCAGGGCCATTTCACGACGGTAATCCCACTCCTGGCCGACTGCGATGCGATGGCGGCCATCACGGGTAGTGAGCCACAGGAAGCGCCACTCGTCGTCGTCGTCGCGCAGATAGCCGTCGCTGAACCCCTCCCGATTGCTGTCCCACAGAATATCCTGACCATTTTCGCCATCGTTGAGCACCATGTTGCCATCACTGGTAAAGATAGCGAAAGCCAGCGCGTCATCGTCGAGATGGCCGTGTTTGACCTTCTTTTTGGCCCGCACCTGCGGAGCGAGAGTGTGAAGCTCGTCGAAATTCATCGCGCTAAGTCGGCGGGCGAACAGCAGTTGCTGGGTATCGAATAGCTTATCCAGCTTATCGGTGGTTTGTTGCCAGGCGACAAAACTGGCAATGCCCCAGGCGGCGCTGGTTAGCAGCAGGAAAAGTAGCGTCAGTCGAACGCGCAGGCTCAGTCTGCCCAACCGTTTCATGCATCCCCCAGGGTATAGCCGATACCGTGAACGGTGCGAATGAAACCGCTGCCGAGCTTACGGCGCAAATGGTGGACGTGCACTTCTATCGCGTTGCTGGAGACATCGTCATCCCAGTTATAGAGTTTTTCTTCAATCAGCTTACGTGGTAACACGCGTCCGGCGTTGCGCATGAGGAGTTCCAACAGGGCGAACTCCTTGGGTTTGAGCGGCAGATTCTCTCCATTCAGCGTGGTCGTGAGTCGGCCAGGATCGAGGACAATATTGCCGTGCCGCAGCTCGCTGCTGCTCTGCCCGTGGGCGCGGCGCATCAGCGCTTCCAGACGTGCGGCAACTTCAATGAGCGCGAAAGGTTTGCAAAGATAGTCATCGGCACCGAGCCGAAGCCCTTCAACCCGCTGGCTGAGCGCGTCGCGGGCGGTAAGGATCAGTACCGGTTCATGGCGGCCTTTGTCGCGCCATTCGCGCAGGATATCCAGCCCATCAATGCCGGGAAGGGTCAGGTCCAGAATAATGGCGTCATAGGGGGCGTTGTACAGTGCGGCTTTTCCTTCCTCGCCGCGGGTAAACCAGTCGACGCTGAATCCCATTTTTGTCAGCCCGGCTTTGATGCCGTCACCGATCAGTTTATCGTCTTCCACCAGTAAAATGCGCATTCTCCTGCTCCTGTATCCCTCGGCTATTCCAGCAGTAAAGCGCGTTGCGGCGCGCCCTGTACAGGAATAAAATTTATTTTTACCGCTTAAGAAGTTGTTAAGTTTTGCCCGGTGTAATAGTGACGATATAAACACAAAGGGAGAACACATCATGAAGAAAATCGCCGCAATGACCGCTATCATCGCTTTAGTTTCCATGCCGGTACTGGCCGCTGAGCAGGGCGGATTTTCCGGACCTGGCACGACGCAAACCAGCCAGACGACAACGCAAAACGGCGGGTTTATTGGCCCGAACGGGAGCGTAACAACGGTTGCTAATGCGAAAACTCTGCGTGACGATACCTGGGTCACCCTGCGCGGTAAAATCGTCGAGCGTATTTCCGACGACCTGTATAAATTCCAGGACAGCTCCGGCACCGTGAACGTGGATATCGACCATAAGCGCTGGAACGGCGTGACCGTGACTCCGCAGGATACGGTAGAAATTCAGGGCGAAGTCGACAAAGACTGGAACTCGGTAGAAATCGACGTGAAGCAGATTCGTAAAATCGCGCCATAATTTCCAGAATACATTCAGCAAGATCGGTCAGGAACCGCACTTCTCGCTCTGTCAGAGTATGTTTCCGGGAGGATGCGATGAACGATACTCATGTAAGCCCGGCCTCTGCCGGGCGTTTTCAGCAAGTGTGCTTGTATATTGAACGCCATCTGGACAAGCCGCTATCGCTGGAGACGCTCAGTGCGATAGCCCACAGCTCGCCTTATCATTTTCACCGGCAATTCAGTGCATATAGCGGGGTACCGCTATATCGCTATATCCAGTGGCTACGCCTGCGTCGCGCCTGTTGGCGGCTGGCGTTTAATCCACAGGAAAAAATCATCGATATTGCCCTTGATGCGGGGTTTCAAAACCCGGAGTCGTTCAGCCGCGCTTTCCGCAGCGCGTTCGCGCAAAGCCCCAGCCAGTTTCGCCAACAACCGGACTGGCTGGAATGGCATCGACGTGTGCCGAAACATACGCTACAGGAGCAATACCCGATGGATGTTAACATAATCCAGCTACCCACCACTCAGGTCGCGATGCTGCGGCACCGCGGCAGCCCTGACTTAGTCAATGAGACTGCCGGGATGTTTATCGCCTGGCGTAAGGCGAGCGGCTTGTCCCCGGTCGCCAGCTGCGAGACCTGGGGTGTTTCATGGGATGACCCCGCCGCGACGCCGGCTGAAGATTTTCGTTTCGATATTTGCGGTACGGTCAACCAGGCGGTACCGGAAAACGCCTTCGGCGTGGTGAACGGAGAAATTCCCGGCGGACGCTGCGCGGTTGTGCGTCATCACGGCTCGCTGGATACGCTCGCGCAGAGTATTTGGTTTCTTTATCGCGATTGGTTGCCTGCTTCGGGTGAGTCGCTACGCGATTTTCCGGTTTTCTTTCGCTACCTCAATTTTGTGCATGAGGTGGGGGAGCATGAGCTGCAGACGGACGTTTATCTGCCGCTGAACTGAAGGATGATCGCTGAATTCCTCAACTGGCCTAACGCCCTGTGACTCAGGGCGTTAGATAAGGTATTATCGCCGGTAGTTTTGCCGTCCGAACGGCCGGTATGCAGATTGAGGATCCACGATTAATGAGCGATATGGCAGAGCGCCTTGCGCTGCATGAATTTACGGAAAACGCTTACCTGAACTATTCCATGTACGTCATCATGGACAGGGCGTTACCGTTTATTGGCGATGGCCTGAAACCGGTCCAGCGTCGCATCGTCTATGCGATGTCTGAACTGGGGCTGAACGCCAGCGCAAAGTTTAAAAAGTCCGCCCGCACCGTCGGCGACGTGCTGGGTAAATACCATCCGCACGGCGATAGCGCATGCTATGAAGCCATGGTGCTGATGGCCCAACCTTTCTCCTACCGCTACCCGCTGGTCGATGGTCAAGGGAACTGGGGGGCGCCGGACGATCCAAAATCCTTCGCCGCAATGCGTTATACCGAATCCCGTTTGTCGAAGTATGCTGAACTGCTGCTGAGTGAACTGGGGCAGGGCACCGTTGACTGGGTACCAAACTTCGACGGCACCATGCAGGAGCCGAAGATGCTGCCTGCCCGCCTGCCCAATATTTTGCTGAACGGTACCACCGGTATTGCCGTCGGGATGGCGACGGATATTCCGCCGCACAACCTGCGCGAGGTCGCCCAGGCGGCGATCACCCTGATTGAAAAGCCGCAAACCTCGCTGGATGACCTGCTGGATATTGTGCAGGGCCCGGATTATCCGACCGAAGCGGAGATCATTACCCCTCGTGCCGAGATCCGCAAAATCTATCAAAATGGTCGCGGCTCGGTACGGATGCGCGCGGTGTGGACGAAAGAGGACGGCGCGGTGGTGATTAGCGCATTGCCGCATCAGGTTTCCGGCGCCCGCGTGCTGGAACAGATCGCGGCCCAGATGCGCAATAAAAAGCTACCGATGGTTGATGACCTGCGCGACGAATCCGATCACGAAAACCCAACCCGTCTGGTTATCGTCCCACGTTCTAACCGCGTGGATATGGAGCAGGTGATGAACCACCTGTTCGCGACGACCGATCTGGAAAAGAGCTATCGTATCAACCTGAACATGATTGGTCTCGATAACCGTCCGGCGGTAAAAAACCTGCTCGAAATCCTTACTGAATGGCTGACTTTCCGCCGCGATACCGTGCGCCGCCGTCTCAGCTATCGTCTGGAAAAAGTCCTCAAACGCCTGCATATCCTTGAAGGTTTGCTGGTGGCGTTCCTGAATATCGATGAAGTTATCGAAATTATCCGCCACGAAGATGAGCCGAAGCCCGCTCTGATGTCGCGTTTTGGCATCAGCGAAACCCAGGCGGAAGCCATTCTGGAGTTAAAACTGCGCCATCTCGCCAAACTGGAAGAGATGAAGATTCGCGGTGAGCAGAACGAACTGGAAAAAGAGCGCGATCATCTTCAGGGTATCCTGGCCTCTGAACGTAAAATGAATAACCTGCTGAAGAAAGAGCTGCAGGCCGATGCCGATGCCTTTGGCGACGATCGCCGTTCGCCGCTGCGCGAACGTGAAGAAGCGAAAGCCATGAGCGAGCACGATATGCTGCCGTCCGAACCGGTTACTATCGTACTGTCGCAGAGCGGCTGGGTGCGCAGCGCCAAAGGTCACGATATCGATGCGCCGGGGCTGAACTATAAAGCGGGCGATAGTTTTAAAGCCGCGGTCAAAGGGAAGAGCAACCAGCCGGTGGTCTTTATTGATACCACCGGGCGTAGCTATGCGATTGACCCGATCACGCTGCCGTCAGCACGCGGGCAGGGCGAGCCGCTAACCGGTAAGCTGACGCTGCCGCCGGGGGCAACGGTTGAACATATGCTGATGGAAGCGGATGAGCAGAAGCTGCTGCTGGCTTCCGATGCAGGCTACGGATTTATCTGTACCTTCAACGACCTCGTCGCGCGCAACCGCGCCGGTAAGACGTTGATTAGCCTTCCAGATAATGCGCACGTGATGCCGCCTCTGGTGATCGAGGACGAGTCCGATATGCTGCTGGCTATTACCGCAGCCGGGCGCATGCTGATGTTCCCGGTGAGTGACCTGCCGCAGCTGTCGAAAGGTAAAGGCAACAAGATTATCAATATTCCATCGGCGGAAGCGGCTTCGGGCCAGGATGGTCTGGCGCATCTGTTTGTCCTGCCGCCGCAAAGTACGCTGACTATTCATGTCGGCAAGCGGAAAATCAAACTGCGTCCGGAAGAACTACAAAAAGTCACCGGCGAGCGCGGCCGTCGCGGCTCCCTGATGCGCGGGTTGCAGAAAATCGACCGGGTGGAGATTGATTCACCGCGTCGCGCCTCGACGGGCGATAGCGAAGAGTAAGATAAACCTCTCCCGCGTGGGTATGCGGGGGAGTTAATATTTACCGCAAAATCGTTGTTTATTCAGGCATTGCGATTAACAAAAGCAACGCACATGCAACTTGAAGTATGACGGGTATAATTCTAAGCGGTTTGGGTTTTAGAGGTAGCTATGCTATTCATTTTTCGACTAATTATCGTTGTCATCTATTGTATTCTGGTGTGCATCTTCGGCTGTATTTACTGCTTGTTCAGTCCGCGTAATCCTAAGCACGTCGCCACTTTCGGTCACCTGTTTGGCAAGCTGTCACCGGTCTTTGGCCTGAAAGTAGAGCTGCGCAAGCCCGCTGATGCGGAAAGCTATGGCAACGCCATCTATATCGCTAACCACCAGAATAACTATGATATGGTGACGGCATCGAATATCGTTCAGCCGCCGACTGTGACCGTCGGTAAAAAGAGCCTGGCGTGGATCCCGTTTTTCGGCCAGCTCTACTGGCTGACGGGGAACCTGTTGATTGATCGCAATAATCGAGCGAAAGCGCACGGCACTATTGCAGAGGTGGTGAACGCGTTTAAAAAGCGCAAAATCTCTTTTTGGATGTTTCCGGAAGGGACCCGCAGCCGTGGTCGCGGGTTGTTGCCTTTTAAAACCGGCGCTTTTCATGCGGCTATCGCGGCGGGCGTGCCCATTATTCCTGTATGCGTGTCGAATACATCGAATAAAATTAATCTTAATCGCCTGAACAACGGTCTGGTGATTGTAGAAATGCTGCCGCCGATAGATACCAGTCAGTATGGCAAAGAGGGCGTTCGCGCGCTGGCGACGCACTGTCGCGAGCTGATGTCCGCCAAAATTGCTGAACTGGATAAAGAAGTTGCCGAGCGCGAAGCGGCGGGAAAGAAATAACACAGGAAACGCCGCGAACTGCGCGCGTATTGCTGGCGGGAAACGAATTCCCTTGTTAATTAGTCAGTATCTCATGGAGTTAATATGTCACTCAGTCGGCGTCAGTTTATTAAGGCTTCAGGCGTAGCGCTGTGCGCAGGCGCCGCGCCGCTGAAGGCACAGGCCGCTGGTCAGCAGCCTGCGCTGCCGATCCCTCCTCTGCTGGAGTCCCGCCGCGGCCAGCCGCTATTTTTGACGCTGCAGCGAGCGCACTGGTCGTTTACGCCCGGTACTCGTGCATCGGTGTGGGGGATTAACGGACGCTATATGGGGCCTACGATTCGCGTCTGGAATGGCGACGATGTGAAGCTGATTTATAGCAACCGCTTGACGGAAAATGTCGCGATGACCATCCGTGGTCTACAGGTTCCCGGTCCGCTGATCGGCGGTGCGGCGCGCATGATGTCCGCCAACGCCGACTGGGCTCCGGTACTGCCGATCCGCCAAAGCGCGGCGACGCTGTGGTATCAGGCCAACACGCCAAACCATATGGCGAAACAGGTCTATAACGGCCTCGCCGGCATGTGGCTGGTGGAGGATGAGGTCAGTAAGAACCTGCCAATCCCTAATCACTACGGCGTTGATGATTTCCCGGTGATTATTCAGGACAAGCGTCTGGATAACTTCGGCACGCCTGAGTACAGCGAACCTGGAAGCGGCGGCTTCGTTGGCGATACGCTGCTGGTGAATGGCGTACAGGGGCCGTTTGTTGAAGTTTCGCGCGGCTGGGTGCGTTTGCGCTTACTGAACGCTTCCAACTCGCGTCGCTATCAGCTTCAGATGAGCGATGGTCGATTGCTGCACGTCATCTCCGGCGACCAGGGACTGCTTCCTGCGCCGGTTTCGCTCAAGCAGCTGTCGCTGGCCCCCGGCGAGCGGCGAGAAATTCTGGTCGACATGACCAACGGTGATGAAGTATCGATTACCTGCGGAGAAGCGGCGAGCATCGTCGATCGTATCCGCGGTTTCTTCGAGCCGTCGAGCATCCTGATTTCAACGCTCATTCTGACGCTGCGCCCGACGGGTCTGCTACCGCTGGTGACCGATAGCCTGCCGGTGCGTCTGCTGCCAACGGAAATTCTCGCCGGAGCCGCGATTCGCAGCCGCGATATTACTCTTGGCGACGATCCGGGCATTAACGGCCAGCTGTGGGATCCGCAGCGTATCGATATTACCGCGCAGCAGGGGACCTGGGAGCGCTGGACGGTACGTGCCGACCGCCCGCAGTCGTTCCATATTGAAGGCGTTATGTTCCAGGTGCGTAACGTCAACGGCTCTGCGCCGTTCCCGGAAGATCGTGGCTGGAAAGATACCGTTTGGATCGATGGGCAGGTTGAGCTGTTGGTCTATTACAATCAGCCTTCCTGGCCACACTTCCCGTTCCAGTACTTAAGCCAGACGCTGGAGTTAGCCGACCGCGGTTCAATTGGCCAGATTCTGGTGAATCCGGCGCCTTAAAATATCACATCGAAACGGGCCTGATACGATCGGGCCCGGATGCGGTGGTTAAGACGGTGCAAACAGAGTGGGCAGCATTAAGCTGACCTGCGGGAAGTAGCAGATAATAGCCATGACAACAAATAATGCCAGAAACATAGGCAGCAATGGTTTTATCACCCGATCGATGCTCACTTTTCCAATACTGCACCCGACAAACAGAATGGTGCCTACCGGTGGTGTACAAAGCCCAATCGTTAAGTTAAAGACCATGATGATGCCAAAGTGAATCGGATCTATCCCCAGATGCTGTGCTATGGGTAAGAATATTGGTGTAAATATCAGTATCGCTGGCGTTATATCCATGAAAGTGCCGACAAAGAGTAAAATTATATTAATAATAAATAATATTACCCATTTATTCTCTGACATACTGGTAATCATTTCATTAATAAATTCAGGAATGTCAGCATTCGTCATTGCCCATGACATTCCCATAGAACAGCCGACCAGCAATAATACAATTGAACTGGTTACGACGGACTCCAGAAGTATGCCATGGATTTTTTTGAGATTAATCTCTTTATAGATCACCGCTAAGCCTAAACTATAAATAACTGCTATAGCGGATGCTTCAGTCGGCGTAAATACGCCACAAATAATACCACCAATAATAATGAATATAAGAAGTAAGCTGGGTATTGCATCACGAAATACGGTCAGGAACTGATGACGATTAATTCTTTGGGCTACTGGGTAATGATGACGCCGAGCATAAAATGCTGCCACGGTCATTAATGCCAAAGCTGTAATAATTCCGGGAATATAGCCTGCCAGAAACAATGCTGCAACAGAGGTCCCCCCGCTTGCCAGGGAATAAACGATAAGTACGTTGCTAGGCGGGATCATCAGACCTATTGGTGCCGAGGCAATATTGACTGCTGCGGAGAAAGCAGGGTCATAGCCTTCTTTCTCTTGTAAAGGCGACATGATACCGCCTACCGCAGCGGCTGAAGCGACCGCCGAACCGGATATGGCACCGAATAGCGTGTTAGCCAGGATATTACAGTGAGCCAGTGAACCGGGAAGACGGCCAACAAGGGCCTGCGCCAGGTTAACCAGCCGCCTGGCGATTCCCCCGGTATTCATAATATTTCCAGCTAATACAAAGAATGGGATCGCCAGTAATGTAAAACCATCCAGACCTACCGTCATTTTCTGTGAAATGACAGAAATTGCTGCATCAGGAGGTAATGCAATAATGATCGAAAATAATGAAGAAAGTCCAATGGCAAATGTAATTGGTACTCCAATTGCCAGCATTGCGACAAAACTTCCAAATAAAACGATTATAGGGTAAATATATTCGAAGTCCATACTTCCCTCATCAATGAGAATGCCTGTTATGATAGTTTTCTACGATATTTGATATGGTATAATAGAGTAGAATTACGCCACTAATAGGCATAACCCAATACACTTTATCCATAGGCCATTTTAATACCGGCGAGATCTGATTAACATGCGCTGCTTTTTCTACGACAATATTTCCACCGTAAATCATGAAAACTACAGCAAAGATTGCAATGACTATCTGGATGAAACTATCAAGCCGCCGTGCTGTTAACGGTGATACTTTTTGCGCAAGGAGATCGATTGATAAATGTTTTTTTATGCCAGCGGTATAAACGCCTCCGAGTAATATTATCCACATAAAGAGTATTTGTGTGAATTCATCAATAACCGTACTTGGTGAATTAAATATAAAACGAGCGATAACTTGCCATGAGACGCAGACGACCATGATCGCTAAAATGGTACAACATAATCCAGCGAGTATTCTATTAAGGGCATTTGTTAACGTTTGCATATAACATCCCGTAAAGGGCAGGGCTAGCCTGCCCATAGATTTACATATTTTCTACCTGGTCCAGATCTTTTGCTGATTGCGCATCTTTAACGCGAAACTCATCATAGAGCGGCTTAACGCGTTGCCTGAATTCTGATTTATCGACCTCGATTACCTTTGCATTCATCGCTTTTATTTTCTCGTAGGCCTCTTTTTCTGCCTCCGGCCAAATAACATCTTTCATTTGCAGCATGGATTCATCTGCCGCTTTGTATAATGCCTCACGATTTTTATCACTCAAGGTACTGAGTACCTTGGTGCTAACGACCAATACATCAGGAACCATGGTGTGTTCATCTTTCGAATAGACTTTTGCAACTTCTGCGTGGCGCATATCTGCATATACGACGGTGCTATTTTCGCCACCATCAACAACACCTTGTTGGAGGGCGGTATATAACTCTCCTTGAGCCATTGGTGTTGCTACACCACCCAATGCTTTAATCATGGCAATCGCGCTAGGACTGGATTGAACGCGGATTTTCATGCCAGCTAAATCTTCAGGCTTGGTGATCGGTTTATTGGAGTAAAGGCTTCTGGCACCACCATCATAATAAGTTAATCCAATGAAACCTTTGCTTTCTGAAGATTTTAAAATTCTTTTCCCAAGATCGCTTTGCAACACCCGATAGTAATGATCACGATCCTTAAATAAAAAAGGAAGGCTAAACAGGCTATACTCGGAAGCAAAAGATTCTAACGATGCAGCATTAACTTTCACCATCTGTAAGGCACCTGAATTCATAAGCTCAAGTGATTCTCGCTCATTACCAAGCGTTGCATTTGGGTAAATCCTAATCACCAAATCGCCATCAGAGTACTCTTTTGCTTTTTCAGAAAGATAGCTCATCGCTTTATGTACGGCATGGCTTTTGTCCTGATTATGGCTGAGTTTTAACGTTGTTTTAGCCAACGCAGAGTTAGCCATTAATATGCAGCTGGCAAGTAGTATAATAGATATTTTTAATCTTCCAGAGGTTTTCATATAATATCCTTCTTATGTTTTAATTAAAGCGATGGGAGGCCACCGCCTTTTATAACGGATGATAATTTATCTTAAATTAATTTAATCGTGACAAGGGCTTTCAGAGAGATATTTATAAATTCCTGATGCAACTGGAATCCCATGTTTATGACATTTTTCTTTATAAATCATCTGTGGGTCATTAGGTGCTAAAACTTTTTCAACGCCAGGGACCGGTTTGACCGCGCGTAGTTCAGTGACCATTTGCGCCATTTTTGTAGAGAACTCATTGTTGCCTAATTTTTTCGGGTCAATCACAATGATTAAACTGGCGAGTTTGCGCATTTTGTCATAATCACCATACATTCGTACAATATGATTACCAAAGCTTGCGCCCATTAATATCCCGGTTAATGCATCTATCGCCAGTGCAATGCCTGAACCTTTATGCCCGCCAAAGGGGAGTAAATTTTCAATTTTATGCGGGTCGGTGGTGACGTTGCCATCTTTATCAATCGCCAGGCCTTCGCCAATAGGTTTACCTGTTTCTTTGGCATGTAAGATTTTGCCAAAAGCCGTCGCGCTGGTAGCCATGTCGACGATCATCGGGTAGCTATTTTCGACAGGAAACCCGAAGGCGATAGGGTTCGTGCCTATAAAGCGCTCCGCACCGCCGTGAGGCGCTACGCAGGTATCCGTTTGGGTCATGACTAATGCGATCATTCCCCGGTTAGCGACTCTCTCGGCGAAGTAGGATAATGCCCCACAGTGGGAGGTGTTTTTTACGCCGACAAAACCCAGTCCATGATTTTGTGCGAGCTGAATGGCATGATCGGCGGCTTTAATCAGAGCTGAATGTCCCATACCGTCATCTGAATCCAGAATCGCGACGGATGGTGAAATTTGTTCAATGTTAAACCGTGCTTCTTTATTTAATCCACCGGCTTTCAATCGAGTACAATAATGCTCAACGCGCATAACGCCATGAGAGTGTACCCCGGTAAGATCGGCATGTACTAATACATCTGTAACCTGCTGTGCAGTTTGTTCGTCAAGGCCGGCAGAGAATAGTTTTGCATACACCAGAGATTTTAAGTTCTCTTCCTTTACATATACTGTAGACATTTTAACTCCATTAAAAATTGATAACGCCTTTAACCATTTGCTTGTTTTCAACAACGTTTTTTTGGTAGTTGTCGCCAATGGTGAAAAAGTCAAACTCAGTGTTTTTCATCATGTTTTCATTGATTAATCCGGCGCTCATTAATTGAATAACGCACTCAAAATCTTCGCGTGTGGCATTGCGGCTGCTTATTAGCGTAGTTTCTTTTTTATGGAATGTGGGATCGTCCATAATAAGCTCGCCGATATATAATCCAATAAATACAACCTTCCCACCGTGGCGAATGAGATTAATATCGTTACTCATCGAGGCTTTGTTGCCCGTAGCGTCAAGTACCGTACAGGCGAGTTCGCCGTTAAACAGGCGGCGTAATTCGCTAATAAAATCCTCTGCCGTCGGATCTAATGATTCGACGCCAATATTCTGGTCAACCAACTGTCGACGCTTAGCATCAATATCGGCAACGACAACCGTCGCGCCTTTGGCTTTAGCAATCGCGGAGGTGGCTAAACCAATGGGGCCAGCACCGATGACCAGGATATTTTGCGCAGGCTGTACCTCTGCGCGGCGAACGGCATGAGCCCCAATCGCGAAGCATTCCACTAGTGCTCCGGCGCTATCGCTTAATTGCTCGGGAAGTTCAACCAGGTTTTGTTCACGGACGGCAAGATATTCGCTAAAACCGCCATCCTGATGGACACCGTAGAGCGATACGTGTTCACAACAGTTGGTTTTTCCTTCTTTACATGCAGCACATTGGTTGCACGGGATACAAGGGATCACGGAGTAGCGCTGGCCATTCTTTATACTGGCGCACTCTTTGCCTGTGGCAACCGCTTCGCCGCAGATTTCATGCCCAAGCACTCTGGGATAGGAGAAAAAAGGTTGGCGACCGGCGAAAGCATGAATGTCGGTGCCGCATATCCCGACGGCTTTAATCTTTAATAATGCTTCGTCGTTTGCAGGTACCGGCACTGGTCGTTCAATATATTCGATGCTGCCAGGATTATGGCAAATTAAGGTTTTCATTAAATGTCCCCAGATAATAAATGAGCAATTGTTTTCTCTATGCCTGATAAATCAATGTGCATAAATGTATTTTTTATTTCTTCGATAAAAAGCATGTCTTTATTTAACTTGCCAAATATAGATTCAATTTGTAGTAAGGAATGCGCCTGCTGCCATGCCGAGTGCTGACCGGCTATGGTTTCTATAAATAGCGGTAATAGTGGGTCGCTAATATTCTGCTTGCTGCTAATGTTTTTTATTACATAATGCAGCCAGCCAGCAATCAATATTGAAAGAGCACTATTATTTTTTTTCCGTTCATGCAATATTTTCCAGGGCGTAAGGGCCCGCTGGGGGAGTTTTTGTGAGCCATCCATCGCGATTTGCGCAGTTCGGTGCTTCACATTGCAGTTGCTAAACCGTTCAAGAAGTAAATCTGCGTAGCTATCCAGAGGAATATTCAGCTGTGGGCTTAACGTTTGCGCCTGTTCGTTAATCATCAGAAGACGGGTGGCGGCGCGAAATTGCGGATCCTCCATGCATTGATAGATAAATTCGTAGCCCGCCAGGCTACCGTTATAGGCCAAAAACGAGTGGCTGCCATTTAGCATCCGGAGTTTCATTTCTTCATAGGGTTGAACATCTGCAACAAACATTGCGCCCGCTTTATCCCAGTCAGGACGACCGCGAACAAAGTTGTCTTCAATAACCCATTGGCGGAAATCTTCACAGACGATTCCGCAAGGGTCTGCATAGCCTGTTTTTTCTTGCAGCATGGCGAATTGTTGTTCGGTCATCGCTGGCACGATTCGATCGACCATGGTTCCAGGAAACGTCACGTTTTCTGCAATCCACTCTCCCAGGTCAGCATTGAGACGAGTTGCGAAGCCAACAACCGCATTGCGGGTAAGATGGCCGTTATCAGGGATGTTGTCGCATGAGAGCACGCTGAAAGGAGATAAACCGAGATCTTTACGCCGCTGCAGAACGCAGACGATCAGTGCAATCGCTGATGTTGGCTGCTGTGGGTTTTCAAGATCCTTGATGATCAAGGGATTGGAGAAATCTAATGCCCGTGTCTGTGGATCGATGCAGTAACCTTTTTCCGTAATCGTCAGGGAGACGATTTTAACCTGCGGTTCAAGGAGTTTTTCTATTGCCGCTTCAATTCCGCTCGCCGGGGTATGGATCCCGCCAATCACAGAACGGACCAGGCGCGAAGTGTTTGCGGATGAGGAGGTTTCCAGCACGCTAAAAAGGCCTTCCTGATGGTTTAGTGTGTTGACCAAATCAGCAGTGCCAAAAAGATTTATTTCAAATATTCCCCACGCTTTTTCTGAAACCTGGTTGGCGAGATCGCTATAAATGGCCTGGTGACCCCGATGAAATGCCCCGAAGCCAATATGGATGATATCGGCCTGAAGATCTTCACGCGGGTAGCTTGTCGCGGCATCGTACCGAGCTGTTGTTATATTTTCCTTTCCTGACATCGTGGTATCACTCTTGTGGTTTTCATTAAACTTCGTAGACCAATTTATGATAATCACTAGACCAAAAAAAGTGATTGAAGTCACATAAATAAACAAGGGTAAGAATTCGAAGAAATGTTTGTGTCGCGTTTTATTGTAATAGTATGATTTTTATGAGTTTATAACTGAGGGGGTAGTTGTGCAGAGATGAGTAAAATATGAAACCTGTGTTGAGGATAATAAATGGCTGTACCAATTATTGTGACATGATAGACCAATATTGAGGGTTATAGACCAGGTGAGTAGGGGGAAAAGAGAGAAATGCAGAGCAACAGGAAATGAACGGTGCAATAGTGATGCCCTGCAGGTAGTGATGTTCTAGGTAGCAAAGAAGAAATCATCAAAATCGCTAATAGAAGAGTCTTGCTTAAAGATTTTTATTAACTCGTTTTTACTGTTTTCCAGATGCTTCCAGGAAGCTTGCCTGGCCAGCTCAGCATCCTTCTGCTGAAGGGCAAGGAAAATGGCTCGATGATCCTCCAGCCACTGCATGCGCAGATGCTTTTCATGCAGGTACTTATAGTTAAGTTTTTTCCAGCGCGGGTTTTCGGTTCTTACCGCCCGCCACAGCTCTGCCGCTTGTTTAATTAACACTCTGTTCTGCGTCGATTCGGCAATAATGCTGTGGAACTGGTGATCTAAATCCTCAAACGTATCGCTTTCACCAGCGATTGCTTTTTCTTGTAACGCAATGATTTTCTTTAATTCAAGCAGTTCGTTGAAGCGAATTTGCGTGGCGGCAAAACCGGTAATGTTGCTCTCTATCACCTGGCGAGCCTGCAAAAGTTCGAAGGGGCCGATTTCAGAATAGGGCATCAATGATTTCTGATTTAACGCGTTTGAGTTATCAACAAAAAAGATCCCGGACCCCTGTTTGACTTCCAGCACGCCTTTAAGCTCCAGCATGATAATCGCATCACGGATGGTGGTGCGGCTGGTGTTGAATCGCTCGCTAAGCTCACGTTCAGAAGGCAAGCGTTCGCCGGATTTAAATACGCCGGAATAGAGTAATTCTTCAATCTGTAGACCAATATCGTAGTAGCGGCGTTTTGTAATAACTTGTTCCATACTAAGCCTTATATGTAGTGCTCCCGGAGGGGCAATCGCGCAGTCTGCGGCGGATATCCGACCGGGGGTACTCCTGTTCCCGTATGAGGTATGCCTGGTGTCTGGCATGAATAGTAGCGGCACTTGTTGGGAAACTGCCAGCTTTAAACCAACAACAATGACAAAATTTTATGTTTGACCTGGAGCGGAGATAAGCAATAGAAGCGAGAGACTTTTGTCCATCAATCTTCGACGCCCCTTCATTCTCCCATCGTTACGGCTTATAATCGCCGCCCTTTTGATTATTTTTTTATCATTTTCCCCGGATGCAATATGAGCGCAATATCCCTGATCCAACCGGATCGTGACCTTTTCTCCTGGCCGCAGTACTGGGCCGCCTGTTTTGGCCCCGCGCCGTTTCTGCCTATGTCGCGAGAAGAGATGGACCAACTTGGCTGGGATAGCTGCGATATCATTCTCGTGACCGGTGACGCCTATGTCGATCACCCGAGCTTCGGCATGGCGATTTGCGGACGCATGCTGGAAGCGCAGGGATTTCGGGTGGGGATTATTTCCCAGCCGGACTGGAACACTAAAGATGACTTTATGCGTCTGGGTAAACCGAACCTGTTCTTCGGCGTAACCGCTGGCAACATGGACTCGATGATCAACCGCTATACCGCCGACCGTAAGCTGCGCCATGACGACGCCTATACGGCGGGCAACGTTGCTGGTAAACGCCCGGATCGCGCAACGCTGGTCTATACCCAGCGCTGTAAAGAAGCCTGGAAGGATGTGCCGGTGATCCTCGGCGGGATTGAAGCCAGCCTGCGCCGCACTGCGCATTACGACTACTGGTCCGACACCGTGCGTCGTTCGGTTCTGGTGGATTCGAAAGCCGATATGCTGATGTTCGGCAACGGCGAGCGTCCGCTGGTGGAAGTGGCGCACCGCCTGGCGGCGGGCGAGCCTATCGGGCATATTCGCGATGTGCGTAATACCGCCATCATGGTAAAAGAAGCGCTGCCGGGCTGGAGCGGGGTGGATTCCACGCGCCTGGATACGCCGGGCAAAATCGACCCGATTCCGCATCCTTACGGTGAAGACCTGCCGTGCGCCGATAACAAAACCGTCGCGCCGGCAAAACAGGAAGCGAAGCGCGTTACCGTCCAGCCGCCGCGTCCAAAGCCGTGGGAGAAAACCTACGTCCTTCTGCCGTCCTTCGAGAAAGTCAAAGGCGACAAAGTTCTTTACGCGCATGCCTCACGTATTCTGCATCATGAGACCAACCCAGGCTGCGCCCGCGCGCTGATGCAGAAACACGGCGAGCGCTATATCTGGATTAACCCGCCCGCCATTCCGCTCTCAACCGAAGAGATGGATAGCGTTTTTGCTCTGCCGTACAAGCGTATTCCGCACCCGGCATACGGCGATGCCCGCATCCCGGCTTATGAAATGATTCGCTTCTCCATTAACATCATGCGCGGCTGTTTCGGTGGCTGTTCGTTCTGCTCAATTACCGAGCATGAGGGGCGTATTATTCAGAGCCGCTCGGAAGATTCGATCATTAATGAAATCGAAGCTATTCGTGACACCGTTCCCGGTTTTACCGGTATTATCTCCGATCTTGGTGGCCCCACAGCTAACATGTATATGCTGCGCTGCAAGTCACCGCGCGCCGAGCAGACCTGCCGCCGTCTGTCGTGCGTTTATCCGGATATTTGTCCGCATATGGACACTAACCACGAGCCGACAATTAACCTTTATCGTCGCGCCCGCGATCTTAAGGGTATCAAAAAGATCCTGATTGCTTCCGGTGTACGCTACGACATCGCCGTTGAAGACCCGCGTTATATCAAAGAGCTGGCCACCCACCACGTCGGTGGTTATCTGAAGATTGCCCCGGAACACACTGAAGAAGGGCCGCTGTCGAAGATGATGAAGCCGGGTATGGGTAGCTACGACCGTTTCAAAGAGTTGTTTGATACCTATTCAAAGCAGGCGGGTAAAGAGCAATATCTGATCCCATACTTTATTTCCGCGCATCCGGGAACCCGTGATGAAGATATGGTGAACCTGGCGCTGTGGCTGAAGCAGCATCGTTTCCGCCTGGATCAGGTGCAGAACTTCTATCCATCGCCGCTGGCGAACTCCACCACCATGTATTACACCGGCAAGAACCCGCTGGGTAAGATTGGCTATAAGAGTGAAGATGTGGTGGTGCCGAAAGGCGACAAACAGCGCCGTCTGCATAAGGCATTGCTGCGCTATCACGATCCGGCTAACTGGCCGCTGATCCGCCAGGCGCTGGAAGCCATGGGCAAGAAGCACCTGATTGGCAGCCGCCGCGATTGCCTGGTGCCTGCGCCAACGCTGGACGAGATGCGTGAAGCACGTCGGCAGAATCGCAATACCCGCCCGGCGCTAACTAAGCATACGCCGGTGGCGCATCAGCGCCAGAAGCCTGCGTCGTCGGCCAAAAAAAGTCGTATTCGCTGATGGCTTGAGCGGTTCGCCATGGTGAGCTGACGTCACGGAGAGATGCATTTCCTTGCCAGGACGAAGACCGGTAGTATTAAAGCCCTCTTAATTGAGGGCTCTTTTGATATTTAAGATATAAAAAGGATTTTATTAATGAAAAGTATAATAACGATAGCTACTGGTTTATTCGTAATTATTACCATTATTAGCCTCTTTAATAGCGATGGCAGTCATTGCAGGCCTACGAGTGCGACATGTAAAGCCGCCCGAGCAGCCCGAAATAGCGGAGCTGTTCATCCCGGCCCTGTTGTTAACACTCTTACTGACGGAACGATTTATTTCCCTGGCTGGCCGATCCCTGGTTTCTCCGCTGCCTGTGTTGAAAGAATTGAGCAGTGGCCGGGAAGAAGTACGAGGATACGTTTATTAAAAAAATCAGGAGCACTGACGTTTAAAATTGATTCTGATGATTTTGTCGCCACTGAAACCATTCAGACAATCAAGGAGTCAGGGACAAAACAGTTTGAGTTTATCGGTGATATGACACCATTAGTTGGTCCTGACAGAATAAAACTGATCATTAATGATAAAGACTCTAATTTATTATTCTCCCTGCTTTATGATAAAGATGCCACGAGTGAAAAAAACGAGCTTGAAGAGAAGTTTGTATGCAACCTTGCTGCAATACCAATTGATAATGCAGCTTTAAACACTTTATGGCAGTAAAGATGCATTATATTTTTGTCTGACGAATTCTGGCCGCCAGCGCTGCCAGCTTCTCATCGTCCGCACGTTCATGATCATGTGAAGAGAGATAACCTTCATACTGGTCAAAAAACTTCGCCAGGCGGGATTCGATCGGCTGCCAGCGGGCCATATCGCCGGTACCGTGCATTGGGCTGAGCTTGCTGTGGACATGGTCCACGCCAAAGCCTTCAAAAAACATTCCTGTACGGCCCACATCATCAAAGGCTTTATCCAGCAGCTTTGCTACTTTCTGAGTTGCCAGTACTAAATTGGCCAGCGCCTGCGGCGGCATATCAAAAGCGTAGCTGGGGTAATGCTTCTTCGGAATCACGACCGTAAAACCGTCGGTATTCGGGAAAATAGAGAGAAAGGCGAGGTGGTGTTCATCTTCCCACACCTTGTGGCATGGCGCTTTCCCCTCTGCAATTTGACAGAAAACACAATTCATCAGCACGACTCCATTTGCTTTGCAATGAGAATTGAATGTACGCGCTTTTTGCCGTGGAACAAAGAATTGATGCTCCGCCAGGGGATGACGGAGCAGGATAGATTAACCGCCGAACTGATCCGGGTCTGGGCCCAGACGTTTGTTTTGGTCCAGTTTAGTGATTTCACTCAATTCATCTTTATCCAGACGGAAATCCCAGACGTTGAAGTTCTCGGCGATGCGCGACGGCGTCACCGATTTTGGAATTACTACCAGGCCGCTATCGAGGTGCCAGCGAATGACAATCTGCGCCGGTGTTTTGCCGTATTTATCTGCCAACTGGTGGATAATTTTCTGATTGAATACGCCTTCTCCGCCTTGAGCTAGCGGGCTCCAGGACTCGGTCTGGATTTTGTGCGTCGCATTCCAGGCGTGAAGCTGGCGCTGCTGTAACAGGGGATGAAGCTCAATCTGATTGATCACCGGTGCGACGCCGGTTTCATCAATCAGCTTTTGCAGATGATGAACCTGGAAATTACAGACGCCGATGCTTTTTACCAGCCCCTGCTTCTGCAGTTCAATTAGGCTTTTCCAGGCGTCGACGAAATGGTTCGTTGCCGGAACCGGCCAGTGAATTAAATATAAATCGACGTAGTCGAGTTTGAGTTTTTTAAGGCTTTCCTGCAGCGCTTGATGGGGCTGCTTTTGATCGTCATTCCACAGCTTGGTGGTGACGAACAGCTCATCTCGGGCGACGCCTGCGCTGCTTAACGCATTGCCGACGCCGGTTTCATTCTGGTACACGGCGGCGGTGTCAAACGAGCGATAACCGACTTCCAGCGCCTTATGAATGGCGGAGACGACTTCCTCGTTGCCTGCTTTCCACACGCCGAGTCCCAACTGCGGCATCAGGTTGCCGTCGTGTAGTTTTATAACGGTTGGATGTGTCATGCCTTCCTCCTGTTAATGAACTCAGCGGAATAAATTCCGCTGAGGGGTAGCATTAAGTCTGGACGAAATAGCTAAAAACGGTAGTTAAACTCCTCTCCTTTGCGTGAGTTTACGCGCTGGAGAGGACGTTGATTAGCGTGCAGCCTCGTAAATACGGCGACTGACGTCCAGAGTAATATCCTGGTTTTCACCCAGTTGAGTCATACCGTGTTCTTCGAGTTTCGCCAGCAACGCCGGGATGGAGCTGCCATCCAGACCGTAGTCAGAAAGGTGAGTCGGTACACCCATCTGTTCGAAGAAAGCACGCGTTGCAGCGATGGCGGCATCGATACGCTGCTCTTCAGAACCTTCGGTGATATTCCAGACGCGAGCGGCGTACTGCAGCAGTTTGGCGCGTTTAGCATCGCGTTTTTCATTCCACAGGGCTGGCAGAACGATAGCCAGCGTTTGGGCGTGATCGAGCCCGTGCATCGCGGTCAGTTCGTGGCCCAGCATATGGGTCGCCCAGTCCTGCGGCACGCCAGCGCCGATCAGGCCGTTCAGCGCCTGGGTAGCGGCCCACATTATGTTGGCGCGTACGTCGTAGTTTTCCGGCTCTTTCAACGCTTTCGGACCATCTTCAATCAACGTCAGCAGAATGCCTTCGGCAAAGCGGTCCTGGATTTTGCCATCAACCGGGTAGGTCACGTACTGCTCAACGGTATGGACAAACGCGTCAACCACGCCGTTGGCAACCTGGCGCGGCGGCAGCGTGTAGGTGTAAACCGGGTCAAGAATGGCGAACACCGGCTGCACATGAGTGGACATAAACGCGCGTTTGTCACCGGTGGTTTTGCGTGAGATAACCGCACCTTTATTGGATTCGGAACCGGTCGCCGGCAGCGTCAGTACGGAGCCCATCGGAATGGCGCTGGCGACTTTGCTGCCGTAGGTTTCGAGGATTTCCCACGGATCGATGCTGACATCGTAGTGCGCCGCCGCGGCGATGAATTTGGTCCCGTCGAGAACGGAACCGCCGCCGACTGCCAACAGGAAAGTAATTTTTTCATCACGCGCTATTTTCACCGCGTTCATCAGCGTTTCGTAGGATGGATTTGGCTCGATGCCGCCAAATTCCAGGACGTCAAGACCGCTCAGCGCGCTCAGAACCTGATCAAGCACGCCGGTTTTCTTCACGCTACCGCCGCCGTAGGTGACAAGCACGCATGCATCCGCCGGGATTTGATCGCGTAGATTTTCAATCGCGCCTTTACCGAACAGAATGCGGGTTGGGGTATGTAGGTCGAAATTATTCATGGCTGGTGCCCTCAAATAGATAAACCGCCAGCAGAGACGATACCTCTGCCAGATGACGGATATTGTGGTCCCGTCGCCCGTTCCCCTCAATGCACATTCCTGCCGTTGTCTTGCCCATTTCTCCTTGGGGCTGGAGAAATGCTCCGCAAATGCGCACAATGCGGATGTAGAAAATCGTTCGGAGAAGCACGAAAAATGAACCGCGCTGAGATATGTCAGCTATTAACGAATAAGGTTAATCAGCTGAAAGATAAAGAAGAAATGCTCATCGAGCTATTGCCAGATATTCGTTTGCTGTACGGCACGCAGCCGGCTGCTCGCACGCCGGTTATGTATCAGCCGGGGATCGTGTTTCTCTTTTCCGGGCATAAAATTGGCTACATTAATGAGCGCACTTTCCGCTATGACACTAACGAATATCTGCTGTTAACGGTACCGCTACCGTTCGAATGCGAAACCTTCGCTACCCCGGAGGTCCCGCTGGCGGGGATTCGACTTAATGTCGATATTCTTCAACTGCAGGAACTGCTGATGGATATTGGTGAAGATGAGCAGTTTCAGCCGTCAATGGCGTCAAGCGGGATCAACTCGGCGGTGCTGTCCGAAGAGATTCTGTGCGCGGCGGAGCGCCTGCTGGACGTGATGGAGCGCCCGCTGGACGCGCGTATTCTGGGCAAACAGATTATCCGTGAAATCCTCTACCACGTGCTGACAGGCCCCTGTGGCGGAGCGCTGCTGGCGCTGGTCAGCCGGCAGACTCACTTTAGCCTGATTAGCCGCGTGCTGAAGCGTATTGAAAGCCAGTACACCGAAAACCTGAGCGTTGATCAGCTGGCGGCGGAAGCCAATATGAGCGTCTCGGCGTTCCACCATAACTTCAAATCAGTTACTAGCACTTCTCCGCTACAGTACCTGAAAACTTACCGCCTGCATAAAGCGCGCATGTTAATGATCCACGACGGCATGAAAGCCAGCGCAGCGGCGATGCGGGTAGGATATGAAAGCGCATCGCAGTTCAGCCGCGAGTTTAAGCGTTACTTTGGGATTACGCCGGGAGAAGATGCGGCGCGCATCAGGACAATTCAGGGGATATGATAAACCATTCCAGGACGGCGAACCCGCGCCGCCCTGGCAAAATATCAGGCGTTGCAGTATTTCTTCTTGATAACAACGATAACCGTACCGAGCAGCCCGGCTATCAGCAGCGCGATAGGCAGAATCATCAGGCAGGTCATTACCTGATCTTCATGACGCTTAACGAAAGGAATCATGCTCAGCGCATAGCCCAGGCCGGTAACCACGCCAACCCACAGCAGCGCGCTCAACCAGTTGAAGAACTGGAAGCGGCGGTTTGGTAGCCCGGAAATACCCGCCATGGTGGGCAGCAGGGTGCGAACAAACGCCAGGAAACGCCCGGCAAGCAGCGCCAGCAGACCGTGCTTATCGAACATACAGGTCGCTCGCTGATGGTACTTGTGCGGCAGATGCCCAAGCCAGCGTTTAACCGTGACGGTATTTCCCAACCAGCGCCCCTGAATATAGCTTAACCAGCAGCCGAGGCTGGCCGCCGTTGTCAAAATGGCAAGAGTTGGCACAAAGCCCATTACGCCTTTGGCAATCAGCGCACCTGCGAGCAGCAACAGGCTATCGCCCGGTAAGAATGAGGCAGGTAGCAGACCGTTTTCCAGAAACAGGGTTGCGAACATGACCAGATATACAACGCCCACAACGTGGGGGTTTGCCAATGCGGCAAAATCATGCTGCCACAGCGCGGCGACAATTTCTTGAATGACAACCATGGACTTTCCTAAGTGGTACCGTATTTTTTGTCTAGTGTACTCCTGAAGAGACCCGAGCACCTTGATCCCGGGCGCAACTAAAGCGGCCGTTTCTCTTAAAAACGTCCGCTATTGTTGCCACTCACTGTCACTTTACACGATACGCGCGAAGCCCGCCGCTAAATCATCCAGCAGATCGGTAACATTTTCTAACCCGATGTGTACACGGATCAGGGTACCGCTGAAATCGACTTCAGCATCCGGACGAATTTCGGCAATTTGCTCCGGCTGATTGGCTAAAATCAGCGATTCAAAGCCACCCCAGGAGTAGGCCATGCTGAACAAGCTGAAGTGGTCCAGATAGGCGGACAGCTCGGCGTCAGTCAGACGTTTGTTCAACACAAAAGAGAACAGCCCGCTGCTACCGGTGAAATCGCGTTTCCAGAACTCATGGCCTTTGCTGCCGGGCAGAGCCGGGTGATTGACGCGCGCCACCTGCGGGTGCTGAGCCAGCCATTCGGCAATATGCAGGCTGCTTTCATGATGCTGACGCAGACGTACGGCCAGGGTACGCAGACCGCGGCTGGTCATATAGGCGGTATCGGCATCCACCATTTGTCCCATCAGATAGGCATTTTCACGAAGCTGCGCCCAACAGCGCTCATTGGCCACCGCGGTGCCGACCATGCCGTCGGAATGACCAATCAGGTATTTGGTTGCGGCCTGAATGGAGATATCGATGCCGAAGTCCAGCGCTTTAAACAGCACGCCCGCCGCCCAGGTGTTGTCGATCATAATAATTGCTTCGGGCGCGACGCTGCGTACCGCCGCGACGATAGCCGGAACATCATGGACTTCCATGGTGATGGAACCAGGGGATTCGAGGAATACCACACGGGTATTTGGCTGCACCAGGCGGGCGATATCGCCGCCGATAAGCGGGTCGAACCAGCTGGTGGTGACGCCCAGTTTGGCGAGAATTTTGGTACAGAAATCCTGGGTAGGCTCATACGCGGTGTTGGTCATCAGAACATGGTCGCCCTGCTCGACAAATGCCAGAATGGTATTGGCGACTGCCGCAGCGCCGCAGGGGAAGAGAGCGCAGCCGGCGCCGCCTTCCAGTTCGCACATGGCTTCCTGCAGAGAAAAGTGGGTCAGGGTACCGCGACGACCATAGAACAGCTCGCCTTTGGCCCGGTTGCGGGTGGCGTGTTTTTTCGCTTCGACGGTGTCGAAAACCAGCGATGACGCGCGCTGAATCACGCTGTTTACTGAGCCTTGTGTGTATTTTTTGCTGCGGCCAGCGTGAACCAGCGCAGTATCAAGATGTTTATCAGCCATGTTCAGATAACCTGTTTTTATACGTCTGGACGTCTAAACTAACATGAATACCCGTTTATGTACCGGGTCGCGGCGGATACAGGTAAAAATTTTATCAATGGCGGGGTCAGCAACTTTTTTACTGCGTAAGCGCAAGGAAAATAAACGTGATTTGCTGCACAGTGTAAATACTAATGAGAACCACTATCAATTCGATGCCGTTTTGATATTATTGTGCGCAGATTTTGTGATTTACGTCCTGGAGATACAGTGTGGGTAATAATTTGATGCAGGCGGATCTCTCCGTTTGGGGTATGTATCATCACGCCGATATTGTCGTTAAGGTGGTGATGATCGGCCTGATTCTGGCGTCGGTCGTGACATGGGCTATCTTTTTTGGCAAAGGTGCTGAGATCCTGTCCAGCAAGCGCCGTCTCAAGCGCGAGCAGCAGCTGGTTGCCGAAGCACGCTCTCTCGACCAGGCCAGCGATATTGCTAACGCTTTCCATGCTAAAAGCCTGACCTCGCAGCTGATCAACGAAGCGCAGAACGAGCTGGAGCTTTCCGCTGGTTCCGAAGATAACGAAGGGATTAAAGAGCGTACTGGTTTTCGACTGGAGCGTCGCGTGGCGGCAGTAGGTCGTTATATGGGGCGCGGCAACGGTTATCTGGCGACTATCGGTGCGATTTCTCCGTTCGTGGGTCTGTTTGGTACCGTCTGGGGCATCATGAACAGCTTTATCGGTATCGCTCAGACGCAGACGACTAACCTGGCGGTTGTTGCTCCGGGTATCGCGGAAGCTCTGCTGGCCACGGCAATCGGCCTGTTCGCCGCGATTCCGGCGGTGGTTATCTACAACATTTTCGCCCGTATGATTGCCAGCTATAAAGCTTCTCTTGGCGATGTTGCGGCTCAGGTACTGCTGCTGCAAAGCCGCGATCTGGACCTGAGCGCCAGCGGCGTGAAGCCGGTGCGTACCGCCCAGAAATTACGCGTAGGTTGATGCTTTATGGCAATGCATTTTAACGAAAACCTCGATGATAACGGCGAAATGCATGACATCAACGTGACGCCGTTTATCGACGTCATGCTGGTGCTGCTGATTATCTTTATGGTGGCGGCTCCGCTGGCCACCGTTGACGTGAAGGTGAATCTTCCTGCTTCTTCAAGCCAGCCGCAGCCGCGTCCTGAAAAGCCTATCTACCTGTCGGTGAAGGCGGATAAAACCATGTTCCTCGGTAATGATCCCATCACCGAAGAGAGCATGATTATGTCACTGGATGCGTTGACTGAAGGCAAGAAAGATACCACCGTTTTCTTCCGCGCGGACAAAACCGTGGATTATGAAACGATGATGAAAGTCATGGATACCCTGCATCAGGCGGGCTATCTGAAGATTGGTCTGGTGGGCGAAGAAACCGTAAAAGCGAAGTAACCCTCTCTCCAACGCATCTCTCCAGGCTGGCCTTGTGCCAGCCTTTTTTACGCCCATCAGATAGTTGTTCTGTTGGTAAGCTGTTGCTATAACGTTGCTCTGTTGCGATATAATACCGTTCGTTTTTGTTAACTTACGGGATCTTATGGAACGCTTTCTGGAAAATGCTATGTACGCCTCGCGCTGGTTGTTGGCGCCGGTTTATTTTGGCCTTTCGCTCGGTTTGATTGCTCTGACGATCAAATTCTTTCAGGAGATCTTTCACATACTGCCGCATATTTTCAGCGTCAGTGAGTCGGATATGATTCTGACCCTGCTGTCGCTGGTGGATATGACCCTGGTGGGAGGTCTGCTGGTGATGGTGATGTTCTCCGGCTATGAAAATTTTGTCTCGCAGCTGGATATTAACGAAGGCAAAGAGAAGCTAAGCTGGCTGGGTAAAATGGACGCGACCTCGCTGAAAAATAAGGTTGCAGCTTCCATTGTGGCTATCTCTTCCATTCACCTGTTGCGGGTGTTTATGGATGCGAAAAACGTCCCGGATAATAAGCTGATGTGGTACGTCATTATCCACCTGACGTTTGTGCTGTCAGCCTTTGTGATGGGCTATCTCGACCGCCTGACGAAAGTTAAACACTGAAGCTGACGGCATACCTGTTTTAGGCATTGTGCTTGTATTTCTGCCGGGTGGCGGCTTGCGCCTGACCCGGCTTACAAAATCTGTCGTTCCTTCTCTCAGTTTCTACTCTCCTCTACTGGCACATGGCAGAGCTTCTGCTTTGCTTAAAGGGCACTTAATAACGGAGGAAGGGTGATGACGCGACTAACGGCCAAAGATTTTCCCCAGCAACTGCTTGAGTATTACGACTACTACGCCCATGGCAAAATCAGCAAACGTGAGTTTCTCCAGCTGGCGGGGAAATACACCGTCGGCGGGATGACCGCGCTGGCGCTGTTTAATCTGCTAAAGCCTAACTACGCTCTGGCGGAGCAGGTTGCGTTTACTGACCCCGATATCCATCCGGAATATATTCACTATCCCTCGCCCGATGGCCATGGCGAAGTACGGGCTTATCTGGTGATGCCGACGAAAATAGCTGACAAAGCGCCCGCAGTGGTAGTGGTGCATGAGAACCGAGGTCTGAATCCCTACATTGAAGACGTTGCCCGACGGGTGGCGAAAGCGGGCTATATTGCGCTGGCGCCGGATGGTCTGAGCTCCGTCGGCGGCTATCCTGGCAATGATGATGAAGGACGGGAGTTACAGCAGAAGGTCGATCCGGTGAAGCTGATGAACGATTTTTTCGCAGCGGTTGCGTTTATGGAGAAGCATCCTCAGGCAACGGGAAAGGTTGGGATTACCGGTTTTTGCTACGGCGGCGGCGTCAGCAATGCGGCAGCGGTGGCGATCCCCGAGCTGGCCTGTGCGGTACCGTTTTATGGTCGTCAGCCGCCGCTGAACGAAGTCGACAAAATAAAGGCCCCGCTACTGCTGCACTATGCTGGCCTGGATAGCGGCATTAATGAAGGCTGGCCCGCCTATGAAAAAGCGCTAAAGGCGCATAATAAGGTCTATGAGGCTTATATATATCAGGGTGTTAACCACGGCTTTCATAATGATTCTACTCCCCGCTACGACCGGGCTGCCGCCGATCTGGCCTGGCAGCGCACGCTGGCGTGGTTTGATAAGTATTTACGCTAGCGAAATCGCCGGAAATAGCACTACCGCTCGCTCAAAAAAACGCTATATAATTTTATATATAACGATTGAGGGGAGTGCGATGGAAAATCATTTTGGTAAAGGCTTAATGGCGGGGCTTCAGGCATCCCATGCTGACACCGCCACGCATGCGGCAAATTTTTGCTCCGACTATAAACGCGGGTTTGTGCTCGGTTATTCACACCGTATGTTTGAGAAAACCGGCGACCGTCAGCTTAGCGCCTGGGAAGCGGGGATCCTTACCCGTCGCTATGGTCTGGACAGAGACATGGTGATGGACTTCTTCAAAGAGGGAAGTTCGTGCACGTCGATGCGCTACTTTATGGCGGGATATCGGTTAGAAAGCTAAAAACCGGAGGCTGAAGCCTCCGGCGAGCAGGGCGTTACGCCTGGCGTTTATCTTCAGTTTGCGTTTCGAAGTCGCTGGCAGCATGGCGTTCGTGAAGCTGCTCATTGAGCGGGCCGAAGGTGCGGTTAACCATGCGTCCACGCTGAACGGCGGGGCGATTGCCCACATCCTGCGCCCAGCGCAGTACGTTTTTATAGCTACCGGCATCAAGGAACTCGGCGGCGTTGTAAACATTCCCCAACACCACGTTGCCGTACCATGGCCAGATGGCCATATCGGCAATAGTGTACTCTTCCCCTGCAACAAAACGACCCCGGGAAAGCTGCTTGTCCAGCACATCAAGCTGGCGTTTAGCTTCCATCGTAAAGCGATCGATCGCGTATTCGATTTTCACCGGCGCATAGTTGAAGAAGTGGCCAAAGCCGCCGCCGAGGAACGGAGCCGCGCCCTGCAGCCAGAACAGCCAGTTAAGGGTTTCGGTGCGGCCTGCCGGATCTTTTGGCAGGAAGAAACCGAACTTCTCCGCCAGATAGAGCAGGATGCTGCCGGATTCAAAAACCCGGGTCGGCGGCGTGGTGGAGTGGTCGCTGAGCGCGGGGATTTTCGAGTTTGGGTTAATCTCGACAAAGCCGCTGGAGAACTGATCGCCTTCGCCGATGCGAATCAGCCAGGCGTCATACTCCGCGCCGCTGACGCCCAGCGCCAGCAGCTCTTCCAGCATAATGGTCACCTTCTGACCGTTTGGCGTTCCCAGCGAATAGAGCTGAAGCGGATGCGCCCCCACCGGCAGCTCCTGGTCATGGGTTGCGCCGGAGACGGGACGGTTGATATTGGCGAATGCGCCGCCGTTGTTTTGCTTCCATTCCCACACTTTAGGTGGTTGGTAGTTATTCTCTGACATGCTGGCCTGCCTTTTTCATGAGGTGTTGAGGGAGTGTAGCAGGTGCTATCGGATGGGTTTAACAGTGCGAGGCGTATTAAATATCATTTTGTTGACTTCATCCGCGTCAGAAAACGTTCGACCTGAATGATGGCCCGCTTGTGCGTTCCGCGACCAATCAGGCCCTTATCGTCAAGACAGCTGACGTGAAAGTGGAGGACTTTGCCTTCTATTTTCACCAGCTCGACGGTTGCTTTAACCAGCGAGCCTGCTTGTGTCGGCGATTCATGCGTCATATCAACGGCAATACCCAAAGTGTGTTCACCGGGCGCTAAATAAGGGCGCAGCGCCTGAATGCAGGTCTGCTCCATAAAACCAATCATATATGCCGTTGCCAGCAAGGGCGGCATATCCTGAAAGCCCGGCCAGTTAGTATCGACCTGCGGCACGGTATGCCGAGGTTCTACGATAAAACCATCCTGATGTGTCAGTCCGATTTCCAGCTGCGAGTGATTCATAATTTACCTGCTCTGATATTAATCGGCCAGCCGCAGACTCTGCGCTGCGAAGGGTCTCCCCATATCTGGCATAGATCTTCATAAAACCGGGATAGCCTTTTTTCCTGCCCCGCCTCGCCCGCGCGCTTTACTGCTGACCAGGTGGAGATATAGCCCATCAGCGCCGCCAGATCCCACTCCAGACAAATCTCCATTTTTGGCGCCGTGAGCTCGGCGAACGGGAAATCAATGGTTCTATAGCCTTCGTCAACGAGCTTGCGCTCTGCGGGCCAGAAATGGCCGATTTCGTCATAATAGAACTGGCGGAAACGCTCGCCGATGGTTTCGTCGGGAATCAGTACGCCGTAGCTGATTAATGCAATGGTGGCCCGAGGGGCGGCAACACGCGCGATTTCGCGATAAAACGCGGGTAAATCAAACCAGTGCGCCGCCTGGGCGACGGTAATCAGGTTGATTTGGCTGAGATCGCCGGGTAGTCGTTCGGCAGGCCCAACGCGATAATCAATCTTGTCGTGAGGCGCAGCGTTTGCAATCTGGCTCTGGCCGGGGTCGATCCCCGTGACCTTATCAAAGCCAGAAGCCAGTAAGTGCGTCAGCTGGCCCGTGCCGCATCCAACATCCAGCGCATGATGTTGATCTGGCGTTATCGAGAGCAGGTAATCCAGTAGCGCTCTGGGGTACTCCGGACGAAAGCGGGCGTAGGTTTCGCCGCCGCTGGCAAACCAGTTTGCGCTACTCGTCATGATGTTGTTCCTGTTTTGCGAGTCGGAGTCGTTCGTCAAATCCCTGCTTTTCTAGCGCTTTGGCAGTTTCCTGCAGCACGGTAAGAAGTGGATATCCCGTTTCGTTTTCCAGTTGATTGATAGCGACAAAAATCGTTTGCCAGTGCGGCTGTAATTCGGCGACCAGTTGCTGACCCTTGCTGGTGAGCTGCAAGCGGCTTTTACGCCCATCTTCCTGAGCGTGTTTTTGCAGAATATCCTCTTTCTCCATCATGGAGACGGACTGGCTAATCGCCCCTTGGGTCAACCAGGTGCGGGCAGTAATATCCGTCACGGTCTCCGCTCCCGCTACCATCGCCCGCAGAATGGGGGTATAGCGAGGGCGGTAGGTAAATGCCATGTCGCGATAAATTTTTTCAGCGCCGCTATCGACGAGGTCCGTAACATAGCGAAGCAGTTCTCCAAGGCCTGGTTGATTTTCCATTGGTCACTCCTTAATTTTTTAATATACATTAGTGCTAATGTATTTTTTTGGCAAAGGGTGACCCTGGATGATATCTAGCGGTAATGAGTTGGGGTAGCTGGCAGCGCAACGCTTTGGGCCGCCAGGATGTTTACTTCGAAGGGAATCAGGCCAAAATTCGCGCGGCCCACACGCTGATATCATCGCCGCTGCCGAGATCCGCCTGCACCAGGCCGTTAACCATAAAGGTCGGCGATACGTGGATACCGTTCTGGCGAGCGTATTTGCTGTGCCATTTGATCTCGTTTTGCAGCTCAGGACGGGCAAATGCCGCAGCCAGCGAGACGTGGCTATAGCGTTCGATTCGCTCAATAATCTGCTGTGGCGATGCGTTCATATTCGGCCCGCTACAGTGGTCGGTAAACTCGAACTCCTCGCGGTGGTCAGCGACGGCTTTCAGCACCTTGTGCGCCTGCTCGCGACCATGAGGCAGAGTAGAGGCGGCAAGAATGCAACGCACGATGACGCCGGAGAACAGATGCCACGGCTGAGACTGAAGACGAATTTTGATCGTGACGTTATCCGCGCCAACTTCATCCAGCAGATCATCAAGCTTATTAAAGGCGCGCACCGAGTAAGGGCAGGTTGGTTCGAGAAACACCTCAAAGGTGCGTGGGCCATGCCCCCAAACCAGCGGTTGGGCAGTCAGATGCGAAGGTGTGCTCATTGTCGACTCCTGATTGTTTTTTTATCTCAAATAACGATATCACTTTTGCCTGGCGGTGCAGGCTTATTTTCCTTAAGGGCACGATTAGCGAATCGAATGAGTGGTATCATCATTGCACCTCTGTCTGGTAAGTGCCTGCGGCAGGATAAGAAGAGGGAGTTTTGTTTCGCCAACTGCCCGGGCTGCATTAATTTGAGGTCAGGCTAAATGAGCAAAGGTTCGACAAGCAGTGACGCCCCGTTTGGTACACTATTAGGCTACGCGCCGGGCGGCGTAGCGATTTATTCTTCGAATTACAGTAGCTTAAATCCGCAAGACTATCCGGATGACGCCACGTTCCGTAGTTATATCGGTAATGAGTATATGGGGCACAAATGGCAGTGCGTAGAGTTTGCGCGCCGCTTTCTGTTCCTCACCTACGGCTTTGTGTTTACCGATGTCGGCATGGCCTACGAAATCTTCTCTCTGCGTTTTCTGCGCGAAGTGGTCAACGACAATATTCTGCCGCTGCAGGCTTTCGCTAACGGCTCCCGCCGTCCGCCGATTGCCGGTTCTCTGCTGATTTGGCAGAAGGGCGGCGAGTTTAAACACACCGGCCACGTGGCGGTGATCACTCAGTTGGTCGGGAATAAAGTCCGGATCGCCGAGCAAAACGTAATTCACTCGCCGCTGCCGCAGGGCCAGCAGTGGACCCGCGAGCTGACGCTGGAAGTGAAAAACGGCATCTACACAATTAAAGACACCTTTGCCGATACCGAAATTCTTGGCTGGATGATCCAAACCGCTGATACCGAGCACAGCCTGCCGCAGCCGGTTCTGCCGGGTGACGCGATGGCTATCAAAGGCGCGCGGTTGCCGAATAAAGGCCAGTTTCGCGGCAACTGGCTCAACGAAAAAGATTCGCTGCAAAAAGCCTACGTTGAAGCCAACGGCCACGTTATCAATAAAGACCCTTACCAGTATTTCACCATTAGCGAAAGCGCCGAGCAGGAGCTTATCAAGGCGACCAACGAGCTGCACCTGATGTACCTGCACGCCACCGATAAGGTGATGAAGGATGACAGTCTGCTGGCACTGTTCGATATTCCGAAAATCCTCTGGCCGCGCCTGCGCCTCTCGTGGCAGCGCCGTCGGCATCATATGATTACCGGTCGTATGGATTTCTGTATGGATGAACGCGGGTTGAAGGTGTATGAATACAACGCCGACTCCGCTTCCTGCCATACCGAAGGCGGGCTGATCCTCGAACAGTGGCTGAAACAGGGCTACTACGGCACCGGGCACAATCCGGCGGAAAACCTGCTGGATGAGCTTGCCGGGGCGTGGAAGCACAGCCGGGCGCGCCCTTTCGTGCATATCATGCAGGATAAGGATCTGGAGGAGAACTATCACGCCCAGTTTATCCAGCGTTCGCTGACGCAGGCCGGTTTCGACAGCAAAATTCTCTATGGCCTTGATGAGCTGCGCTGGGATGCTGCCGGGCAGCTTATTGACGCCGATGGTCGGTTGGTCAACTGCGTCTGGAAAACCTGGGCGTGGGAAACCGCCATTGAGCAGGTGCGTGAAGTCAGCGCCGACGAGTATGCCGCCGTGCCGATTCGCACCGGGCATCCCAATAATGAGGTGCGCTTGATTGACGTTCTGCTGCGCCCGGAAGTCTTAGTGTTTGAACCGCTGTGGACGGTTATCCCCGGCAACAAGGCGATTCTGCCGGTGCTGTGGTCGCTGTTCCCGAACCATCGTTACCTGCTGGATACCGATTTTGTGGTCAACGAGCAGCTGGCGGAAACTGGCTATGCGGTTAAGCCTATCTCAGGCCGCTGCGGCAACAATATCGACCTGATTGGCCCGCAGGATGAAGTGCTGGATAAAACCAGCGGCCAGTTTGTCGATCGCAAAAATATTTACCAGCAGCTGTGGTGCCTGCCGAAAGTGGATGGCAAATACATCCAGGTTTGCACCTTTACCGTTGGCGGTAACTATGGCGGTACCTGCCTGCGCGGCGATGATTCGCTGGTGGTGAAAAAAGAGAGCGATATTGAGCCGTTAATCGTGCTAAAAGACAAAGATAACCGTTAAGTTTAGCCCCGGATTGCGGCGGTTCTCTCCACCTGCGGCATTTGTAGCCCGGGCAAGGCGCATCGCGCCGCCCCCGGGTAAGTCAGCAGGGCGGCAGAATTTCCTGGAGCTGTCCGGGCTACCAATATATGAACTCCAGGCCCTGGGTGAGCGTAGCGCTCCCAGGGAATTATCGGTAGAAAACAGATAAAACATCACAACAACAAGACAGAAAAGGAAAATAGTATGCACGATCGGCGACTCGCCGCCCGCGCGGGTGAGCTTAAGCCCTCCGCCGTCCGCGAACTCCTCAAGCACAGTAAACTGCCCGGCGTTATCTCTCTGGGCGGCGGCATTCCGGCCCCGGAGCTTTTCGATACCGAAGGCCTGAACCTGGCGGTGCAGCAGGTGATGAACGGGCGCTTTAACGATGCATTCCAGTATGGTTTGACCGAAGGTTATCCGCCGCTGCGTCAGGCGGTGAGCGAACTGTGTCAGGCGCGCGGCGTTGCCTGTTCAGCGAGCCATGTCTACATTACCTCTGGATCGCAGCAGTCACTGGATATCGTTGCCCGTACGCTGCTCGATCCGGGTGACGCGATCGTCGTTGAACGCCCCACCTATCTGGCGGCGCTACAGGTCTTCCAGTTGGCGCAGGCCAATATTCTCAGCGTCGATACCGATGATGACGGCATGCTGGTGGAACAACTGGCTGACCTGCTGGAAACTACCCGCATTAAAGCCGTTTACCTGGTGCCGACCTTCGGTAACCCCGGCGGAAAAACCTTGAGTGAAGCGCGCCGCCGCCGTGTGGTGGAACTGGCGAAGAAGCACGACTTCGTCATTATCGAAGACGATCCGTACGGTGAAATCAGTTTCACAGATGAAGTGTATCGCCCGCTGTATCAGTACGCGGTTGAGCTAGGCTGCGAAGATCAGGTGGTATATACCTCTACGTTCTCTAAGATCCTCGCGCCGGGTATGCGTATTGGCTGGATCGTGATGCCGGACTGGCTGGCGCAGCAGACGGTGATCGTCAAACAGGCAGCGGATCTGCATACCAATATGCTGTCGCAGGTGATTACCGCGGAATACCTGAGCATGAATCGTCTGGAAAACCAGATTGCCCTGATCCGCGAAGATTATCGCAAGAAGTGCGTGGCGCTGGCCGACGCGCTGGAATCCCGTCTTGGAGAGCATCTTGAGTTCAGCCGACCAAAAGGCGGTATGTTCCTGTGGGCCCGCTTCCGCTATCCGTTCGATACCATGGAATGGATGAAGAAAACGCTGGAAAACGGCGTGGTCTACGTGCCTGGGGAAGCGTTCTATAATGACAACCCGGATACCCGCACCCTGCGTCTGTCCTACTCTACGGTATCGGCAGACGGTCTGATGACTGCCGTTGAGCGCCTGGCGAAGTCACTGTAATCGCTCAGCTTCGCGCTGCCTGGCGGCGCGGAGTTTCAACATTGAATTATGTATTGAATCGCCCGCAGCAGATGACTACGGGCGAGAGAAACTCAGAGGAGGGATTCTGGCGGCTTATCGCCAGCCCTGGTCGTTAATCCTGGTCAGCAATGCGATCGTCAAGCCAGATCAGCATCAATGAGGAGAGAAAAGCAACAGCGACGGTACCAATAGCTAACAGCATAAGAAGTGCCTCAGGGGTTTTTATTATTTTTGTGCTTTTACCGATGAGCGATTATTTCTGTCCGTGATGGTGACTTTGGTATCTTGCTGGGAAGTGGCGAGGGTGAAAAAATCATCAGCGTCAATGTCGAAATTTAGAACGATTTCCTTATATTTCCCACAGTTAATTAACTCTTTTGCTTCTTTCATACTACTGGCTGTAATAGTAGGCATCAGTTTCATCTCGTTTAAAAACTGAGAAGCAAAATAAGAGCTTGTCGATACCAGATCAACTACTTTTTATGGTAAGGGCAATCATAAGTCGGATTGATGATTTCGGCTGTCGAAAGCCAATTGAAACATAATTTCTGTTTTACCTTTTCTGTCAGCGTTTCATTTTGTGGACAGCGTTTCAGCATGAGCCAATCTTCGGCGTCAAGAATTGCTCCCTTTACAATTTTGTGGGGAATAGCAAGCCGCCAGCGACGACGGCCTGCTGTGGTTTTTTAAAAGGCATAAGCCACGCTTAAATTGCCGCTATAGCCGTGGCTGTCGCCGCCGCTGGCGACTTCGGCCTGGCCGCCCAGGTTCAGGCTCAGCGCGCCGCGCGTCACGCCAATGTTGGCGCCTGCATTGAACATATCGCGGCTATTGAAGGCCGAGTTTTGTACCACCTCATATTGATAAACTTGCCCACGAGTGCGCACCGAGGGGCCGCTGAAACTGTGTTCATAGCCGACATTTACCGCCGGGGTAAAGGTCCAGTTTCCGCTGTTGTGTGGATTAAAGGCGAGGTTAATATTGGCAACGCCGCTGGCGTTATTTTCGCTGACGCGATCGACATCAAGCGCCAGCTCGCTACCGCTCTCACGGAAGGCGTCCATTCGCAGATGGGTTAATCGGGTGCCGACGGAATACTCGACGCTGGCGAAATCGAGTGGACTGACGTAGCCGAGGCGTAGCGTGCCGCCGAACAGTTGTCCGTGGGTATCGCCAGTGGCGGTACCCAGTCCGCCGCTCATCCTGCGGGTGCTGCTGTAGTCAATCCAACCGGCGTTAAGATCGGCGGCAGCAAAGAGGCCACGGTTGAGGTTTTCGAAAGCATAGCGACCGCCGATCCCCAACAGCGTGGTATTGGCATCCGCGTCAGCGTTGGCGCTGCCCAGTGACCCCCAGCTATGTCCCACCGTACCGTAACCGCTAAACTGCGAGTTCACCCTCTGGGTATAGCCCAGCAGCGTACCGGCGGTGTGCTCATTGCTGCTGGCGGCGCTGGCGGAACCGTCGGTACCCAGATAACCGTTAAGCCCGGTTAACCACAGTTTTCCTTCGCCATCGCGCAGCTGGCGGCTGTCGATATTCGGTGTCAGCGCACGATCCAGACGTGAGCCGCTACGCAGCAGATAACTCGCGGCATCCGCATAAATTTGTCCGCCGACCTGAGACTCTACTCCGCCGAGGTTTCCGGCATCGATGGCTGATTGCAGATAGTAGTTATAGTCGGTGTAGCGGCCTGACAGCTCGCTGTTTTGCAGCGCGTTAAGCAGCGCTGCGCCCTGCGCCGCATTCCCTCGTAGCCCGCTCTGTCCCGGAAGCTGGCCATAATGGACCATTTTTCCGCGCAGCACGTAGAGCGTCTCCTGCGACAGCCCCAGGCCTTGCTTCAGATAGTTATCAACTGAACCATATTCGCGGGTAATTTCGTCCAGTCCGGCCTGTAGATAGCTGGCATCGACGCCCAGCAGCGGCTCGTAAATCTCTGCCATAGCTGGCGGCATCATCGCCAGGGTCGCTTCAACACGCTGACGAGTGTAATCGTTGGTGGCGAGGTAGTTTTCCATGATGGTCGTGTTGTCGACACCGGCTATACTCAGCAACATGGCGGCGGTCCAGCCGGTTCGGTCTTTGCCTGCGGTGCAGTGGAACAGGGCGGCACCGTCGGCGCTGGCCAGATCGTTAAACAGAGTGCTGAACTGCGCGCGCATCCCGGCATCGCTGACGAAGGAGACGTTGGTCTGCTGCATCATCGCTTTGGCTTCAGCGGCGCTGCTAAAAGTTATCGAGGTAATGTTACTGCCTGAAGCGGCGTTGCCGATGATATCAATATTGGTATAGGTTGCCCCGTCGGGCATCACATCCGGGCTGCTGGCGATTTCGCTGGTGGTACGTAAATCATAAACATCACTGATGCCAAGCGTGCTGAGCGTAGCCTGATCCGCAGCGGATAATGCCAGGGCATTAGAGCGATAAAATACCCCGGTGCGCATAGTGCCATCATGGCTGGTGGTATAAATCGAGGTAGTGCCGGCAATATCACGAAAATTATCCATGCTAGCGAGCGTGGGCGTATTTATTGGCGCAGCGTATAGCGCACCAGAGACGGCAATGGTGACCAGAGAGACCGTAACAGGAATATAGCGAATCAAAATAAGCCTCGATATTTGTAGTTTGTAATTCGTTGTTTATTAAGGCTTGAGAATATAGGGTGGGATTGTGACAGAATTATTTCCAGATGGTTTTTTTGTGAAATAAACAAGGTGAAATTAGATTAGGTTTATACCCTAAATAATTCGAGTTGCAGGAAGGCGGCGACGCAGAGAATCCCCAGGAGCTTACTCCAGTAAGTGACTGGGGTGAGCGAGGAAAGCCAACGCGCATGCAACTTGAAGTATGACGGGTATATTTATGGAATATATCGTTTCTCTCACGATAAGTCATATTAATCATTCGCCATATTAATCTTTAACATCCCGCTCGCGGCAGCAGGATGTTATTTTATTTTTTGATCAGGCAGTCATTTTACTCAGTTCAGTAGCCGACGTTATAAATCCGCCCTGTCTGTACGCCTTCCACGCTGCGGCGGTAGGCCTGGGCCACGCTGGCGGCGGGGACGCTCTCAAAACCGGGGAAGAAACCGTCGTAGGCTACCGCCGATTCGGTCAATACGGTGGGGCTAATCAGGTTAATACGCATACCGCGCGGCAGTTCGCAGGCGGCGGCGCGAACGAACCCTTCCAGCCCGGCGTTCACGGTGGTGGCATTGACTCCCTGGGCGATGGGTTCGTGGGCAACTATCCCGCTAATCAGCGTAATGGAACCGCCGTCGTTGAGGTAATGCTGTCCGGTAAGCGCCAGACGAACCTGCCCCAATAGCTTATCCTGCAAGCCCTGGTTGAAATCGTTATCGGTCATGGTTTCCAGAGGACCAAAGAACAGGTTGCCAGTGGCGGAAACAATTGCGTCTATCCGGCCAATGTTTTCAAACAAACTCTGCACGCTCTCTTGCGAGGTGATATCAACCTGATAGTCGCCCTGAGTGCGGCCGACGCGAATAACTTCATGGCACTGACTTAATTCTTGCGCAACGGCGCGGCCAACGGTACCGCTGGCACCAATAATGATGATTTTCATAGCAGACTCCTTAGAACCTATCCCATTAGGCTATTTTATTTGCTGGTTTGGCCCTGGGCAGTGCTCAAAATCCTCACGTACTACGTGTACGCTCCGGTTTTTCCGCGCTGTCCGTGTCCAAACCATCGGCAACAATTACGCCTACTGGGATAGGCTCTTTAATGTGGTGAGCCTCTATTCTTTAATAAAACAGATATCGGATAAACTGGCGAAAAGTTAGATGATTGCTAATCAGGAGTTTGTAATATGGATAAGCTGCGGGCGATGGAGGTCTTTATTACGGTGGTGGAGTGCGGAAGCTTTACCGACGCCGCATCGCGCCTTGAGATGTCGGCGGTCATGGTGGGTAAATACATCGCGCTGACTGAGCGCCAGCTAAATACCCGTCTGCTGGTGCGTAACACTCGTCGTCAGAGCCTGACCGATGCCGGGCGAGTCTATTTTGAAGAGGCGAAACGCGTACTTGAGCAGGTTTCGATTGCCGAAAGCTCGGTGGAGAGGCTGCGGGTAGCGCCAGCGGGCACGCTGCGGGTGAGCGCGCCGACGTCGTTTGGTACCTGCGTTATCGCCCCGCTGACAGCCACCTTTCTACAAGCCTGGCCCGACGTGCGTATAGAGTTGGATCTGACTAATCGCATGGTCGATCTGGTGGATGAGGGTGTCGATCTGGCGATCCGCATCGGTGAGATCCATAACGACGATCTGGTGGCAAAATATCTCGCGCCTTACCGGATGACGATCTGCGCCGCGCCCGACTATTTAGCCCGTCACGGTACGCCGAATACGCCAGCCGATCTGGCCTCTCATCTCTGTTTGTCGCATACGGTGTGGACCGCGCGCAACGAGTGGAAATTACCGGGAGCTGAGGAGGGCGTTCGCTGGAAGCGCGACGCAATTCTGCGCTGCAATGATGGTTATGCCCTGCGAATGGCGGCGATTGCCGGAGCCGGGTTGCTGCTCCAGCCGGAAGTGCTGCTGGCCGATGCGCTGGAGTGCGGCAAGCTGGTTCGTGTGCTGGAGGATTATACGCCGCCGCCAAGACCGGTTCATTTACTCTGGCGGCAAGATTTGCGCCCGCTGCCGAAGCTAACGCGTTTTGTTGAGCATCTTTTGCAGGGGCAGCAGTAGAACAGCGGCCCGCCTTTGCGGCGGGCAATCTGTTTAATCGCGTAGCGCATGACGCCAGTCGGCGATCAGATCCTGCGGATCTTCAATCCCAACCGACAGACGAATCAACTGTGGAGTAATGCCGTTGGCTAAACGCTGCTCCAGCGGAATTGATGCATGCGTCATGCTGAACGGCTGGCTCACCAGGCTTTCCACGCCGCCGAGGCTCTCTGCGAGGGTAAACAGCTTCAGCTTGCGGATGATCCGTTCGGCATAGCCGTCGTCGCCTTTGACCACCACTGAAATCATCCCGCCGGGAAGCGCCATCTGCTTGCGCGCCAGCTGATGATGCGGATGCGAGGCCAGCCACGGGAACCACACCTTTTCGACCTGCGGCTGCTGCTCCAGCCACTCGGCGAGCAATAGCGCGTTGCTACTGTGGCGCTCCATACGCAGCGCCAGGGTACGGATACCGCGTAATGTCAGGAAACTGCTGAACGGGTCAAGCACGCCGCCCACCGCGTTTTGCAGATAGCCCAGCTTTTCCGCCAGTGCGGGATTGTCGCCAACCACCGCCAGCCCGGCAACCACATCAGAGTGGCCGTTAAGATATTTGGTCGCCGAGTGCACCACGATATCGAAGCCCAGCTCCAGCGGACGATGGATAACCGGTGAAGCAAAGGTGTTATCGGTGACGCTGATAATATTGTGTCGCCGCGCAATGGCGGCAATGGCGCTGAGATCGGCAAGCTTGAGCAGCGGGTTAGTCGGGGTTTCGACCCAAATCATTCGCGTGTCGGGCCGAATGGCCGCTTCAATGCCCGCCAGATCGTCCGGCTTCACCCAGCTTACCTGCAGGCCGGCGCTGCGGCGGCGAACGTTTTCAATCAACCGGTACGTGCCGCCGTACACATCGTCGACGGCGACCAGGTGGCTGTCTTTATCGAGCAGCTCCAGCACGGTTGAGATGGCCGCGAGGCCGGAAGCAAAAGCGTAGCCGCGCGTACCGCTTTCCAGGTCAGCAATTGCCGTCTCCAGCGCGTGGCGGGTCGGGTTATCGCTGCGCGAATATTCGTAACCGGTATGCTGGCCCGGCGCGGGCTGGGCAAAGGTGGAGGTGGCGTAGATGGGCGGCATCACCGCGCCGTGTTCGTCGGTAAAGGTGCCGCTATGTACGCTCAGGGTATGCAAATTGGTCATTGTTAAATCCTTAATGTTCGAGTCGGTTACGCCAGGTGGTCAGTACATCACTACGTGTAATGAGGCCAAGAAAACGATCGTTGTCGGCGATAACGGCCACCAGGCCGCGATCGAAAATGGCTTTCAGCGCGCTTTCCGGCGCGTGTTTATCCAGGGTTTCCACGTTGCGGGTCATCGCTTCCCTGACCGGCAGGGAAAAGCGCTGGCTGTCGCCCTGAACATGGCTAATCAGATCCCATTCGTCGACGATGCCGACCACACGGCCGTTTTCCAGCACCGGCAACTGCGAGATATCGTAAAGGCGCATACGGGCGAGGATCGCAGCCAGCGTGTCGTCCGGCGCGGCGGTGACGGTGGCCCCTTCATCGTGGCGCAGGGCGATAAAGTCACTGAGATCGCCGCGCGAAGGGCGGCTTAAAAAGCCCTGCTGGCGCATCCAGTCATCGTTAAACATTTTTGATAGATATTTGTTGCCGCTGTCGCAGGCGAAGGTCACCACACGTTTGGCGGAAGTTTGCGCCTGACAGTAACGCAGGGCGGCATTAAGCAAAGTGCCGGTTGAAGAACCCGCCAGAATGCCTTCAACCTGCAACAGCTCGCGGGCGGTGGCGAACGCCTCGCTATCGGTGACGCGGTAAGCATTTTTGACTCCTTCAAGGTGGGCCAGCGGCGGAATAAAGTCTTCGCCGATCCCCTCAACCAGCCAGGATCCCGTTTCGCCGTAGTGCCCGGTTTCGACCTGGTCCGCCAGAATGGAACCCGCCGGATCCGCCAGGATAAATTCTGTTTTAGGCGAATGTTCAGCAAACCAGGCCTGTAGCCCGCCGAGAGTCCCGCCAGAGCCGACGCCAACGACGATAGCGTCAATATTGCCCTCCAGTTGCTGAAAGATTTCCGGGGCGGTGGTAGTGGTATGGGCCAGCGGATTGGCCTCGTTATTAAACTGGTCAATATAAAAGGCGCTTGGCGTTTCGTCGGCAAGGCGGCGGGCGTAGTCCTGATAGTAGGCAGGGTGGCCTTTGTTGACGTCTGAGCGGGTAAGCTGCACCTGCGCTCCCAGCGCGCGCAGGTGGAAAATCTTCTCGCGGCTCATCTTGTCCGGCACCACCAGAATCAGGCGGTAATTTTTCTGCGCCGCAATTAGCGCCAGCCCGAGGCCGGTATTCCCGGCTGTGGCTTCAATAATCGTGCCGCCGGGCTTTAATTTTCCCAGTCGTTCGGCTTCATTAATCATCGACAGCGCCACGCGGTCTTTTATCGAACCGCCGGGGTTTTGATTTTCCAGTTTTAAAAACAGGCTACAGGGGCCACTATCCAATTTATGCAGCTGGAGCAGGGGAGTGTGGCCAATAAGGTCACTAACGGAATGAAAAACTGACATGACATTTTACCCATTCGTACCAAGATGATTTGAATGGTAGGGCTGCAAAATTGGCATTTTAAAGAATTTTTGTCTGCGGCTAAGAGCAAAAAAGAATATAAGATGCTTTTTAGCCGTCCGGAGGGAAAGATTGTTAGCCACCTGGGCGTGTCGATTTCCAGAAAACATCCTTTTTGACGTAATTTTCGCCGAATTATCCGTTTTTGCCCACTGCTTTATATTTATTTCAGCAAAGTATAGCCGAAAATAATCGATGGTTTTTCTTGTTATTGTAAATAACGAATCTGGTTATGGATTGCCAGTATTGATATATACCGATGGGGTTATACGCATGATAAGCTCCATTTATAAGCTGAACCCCATTAAGCGTTTGGCAATAAAGAAAGATGACAGATAAAAGGTGAACTGTGCCGGAATTTATTTCACTCGCAATAAGCTCGTTTTGGCCGATGCTTTACGCCGGGCTGGTTTTTACTATCCCCATAACATTGATTTCATTTTCCCTCGGCCTGCTGCTGGGGTTTATCGTCGCGTTAATACGTTTATACGGGCCTGCGCCGCTAAAAAGCCTGGTACGATTCTATGTGTGGATTATTCGCGGCACGCCGCTGCTGGTGCAGTTGTTTCTGATATTTTACGCACTGCCGAGCGTGGGGATTACCCTGGATGCGTTTCCGGCGGCGGTTATCGGCTTTACGCTGAACGTTGGGGCATTTACGTCTGAAGTCATTCGCGCAACCTTGCTTTCCGTTGCCAAAGGGCAGTGGGAGGCCGCGCACTCTATCGGTATGAGCTGGGCGCAATCGCTGCGATATATTATTTTACCGCAGGCCGCCAGGGTGGCGGTGCCGCCGTTGTCGAATACCTTCATCTCCCTCGTGAAAGATACCTCGCTGGCTTCCGTGATCACCGTGCCGGAGCTTTTCCTGGCCGCCCAGCGTATTGCTGCGGTGACTTACCAACCGTTAATTCTATATACCGAAGCGGCCATTCTCTATTTATTAATCAGTTCCGTTTTATCTTATTTGCAATCCCGACTGGAAATAAGGTTAGAGAGAAATACGGTAGTAAAGGATGAGTATCATGATAACGCTGTCCGCACTTGAGAAAAGTTTCGCTAACCAGAAAGTATTGCACGATATTTCGTTGACGATCCCTGAGGGTAGCGTCACGGCGCTAATTGGCCCATCGGGAAGTGGCAAGAGTACATTATTACGCTGCATTAACTTACTGGAAATTCCGCAGGCTGGAAAATTAACTATTGGTAATGAGGATATATCCTTTTCGCCCGACTCAGCGCCAAAAAGAAAAGATATTCGCCGTATTTGCCAGCAAACCGGGATGGTTTTTCAAAACTTCCAGTTATTTCCACATTTGTCGGTGCTGGAAAATATTATGCAGGGGCTGATTGTGGTGCAGAGATGGCCCGTTGAGCGCGCGCAGGCGCGGGCTGAAGAGCTCCTCACTAAAGTGGGGTTGCTGCACAAACGGGACGCCTGGCCTGCAATGCTTTCTGGCGGGCAGCAGCAGAGGGTGGCTATTGCCAGGGCGATGGCGCCTTCACCGAAAGTGCTGCTGTGCGACGAACCCACTTCGGCGCTGGATCCCGAGCTGTCGCTGGAGGTCATCGCCGTCTTGCGGCAATTAGCGCAGGAGGGAACCACCATGTTGATGGCCACGCATGATCTGCGCCTGGCAGCGAATATCGCCAGCCAGGTGGTCTTCCTTGAGGCCGGGCGTATCGTCGAGAGCGGAGGCGCAAAAGAGATTTTTACCCGGGCGAAGAAGACGCGCACGCAGCTGTTTATTTCCACGCTGACAGAAACATTCCCGGATTCCTGGGAAATTTAAAAAAACAACACGACATCCTGATTAAGGAGTTAATGATGAAAGTATTAATGACCGCACTGCTGGCTAGCGCCATTCAACTGAGCGTCGCACATGCGGCCTGGGCGCAGGACGACCTGGCGAAGATAAAATCGGCGGGCGTTTTTAAAGTTGGCACCGAGGGGACTTTCCCTCCTTTTACTTACCATAATGCGTCCGGAAAGCTGGTGGGGTTTGACGTCGATATCGCCCGTGAAATCGCGCAGCGGATCGGGGTGAAAGCCGAGTTTGTGGAAGGCAAATGGGATGGTCTGGTAGCAGGTTTGGATGCCAACCGCTATGACGCGGTGATCAACCAGGTTTCGATTACTCCCGAGCGCCAGGCTAAGTATGACTTTTCCGTCCCCTATATCACGCCGAAAGCGGTGCTGATCGTCAATGAGAAGAATGAAGACATTCACACCTTCGCCGATCTGAAAGGTAAAAAATCGGCCCATACGCTGACCAGTAACTATGCGCAAATCGCCCGTGAGAACGGCGCTGAGGTGGTGGGAACGGATGGTTTTGACCAGTCGATTGCGCTGGTTTCGCAGGGCCGGGCGGATGCGACCATCAACAGCAACCTGTCGTTCCTTGATTTCAAAAAACATAAGCCCGACGCACCGGTAAAAATTGTTGCCGAAAGAGCCGATGCCGAGCAGGAAGCGGTACTGATCCGTAAAGGGAATCCGCAATTACGTGAGGCGATCAACGCCGCCATCGCGGAGATTAAAACCGATGGCACCTACCAGCGGATTTCTAATGAATATTTTGCCGCGGACGTGTCGAAATAACACAAAGTGAGCAGTGGTTATCATCCCAGTCCAGAGGCTGATCGGGTTCGAGAGCGGCGACGGGCTGGGGATCATACTCACGAAAAATCGCTGCTTGGTTAATCACATCACAAGTTTAAAAAATCCCCACACTGTCGTGCCACAATAGACAAAATCACCAATAAATAAACTCAAACAACAATGGGTACCAGGAACCCGTCAATATTCTCATGCCTCAAACGCCAGCTACATATTATTGAGTCAATTCCGTCGTTCTCGCCAGTTAGGGATAAAGCGGTCCATATCCAGGTGAAAGTGTTCGTTATGATGACGTTCCAGTAGGTGAGCCAGTTCATTCACCAGAAAATACTCCAGACACTCTGGCTGCTTCTTGACCCGTTTCAGCTTTCCATTCCCCACAAAAGCAAAAACCCAGCCATAGGCTGGGTTCTTTAAATAGTGGTGCCGGACTCGGGAACATTCAATTACTTACCAATTTGATTTCTATCATAAATTCTTCTGCTACTTATTGTCAAGACCCAGAGGTTGACCCTCATTTCTACTTTTAAATCATAAAGGTAGATTAAAATAAGTAGAAAGCCTCTCGGTTCGATACACCGATTTGATTCCTTCTAAATTTATCGTAATGACATCTGCGTTACGCATGTTGTATAATTAATATCCACAGAAACACAAGAGGACAACACTATGCCAGCCGCAAACAGTATGGCGATGAAACGCGAAACCCTGAACCTGCGCATCAGGCCCGCCGAGCGCGATCTTATTGATCGGGCGGCGAAAGCCAGAGGGAAAAACCGCACTGACTTTGTGCTGGAAGCTGCCCGCGCCGCCGCAGAAGAGGCGCTGATCGAGCAACGCATCATTATGGCCGATCCGCAGGCTTATCAGGAATTTCTTGCCCGTCTGGATCAGGCTCCTGCGCCCAATGCCGCGCTGCGTAAAACTATGCAGACCCCTGCGCCGTGGGAGCAGGAAAAATGATCTCCGTCCCTGAGCCGCTTCATGCTGGGCATATTCTTACCCCGTTTTGCTGCGGTGTGGATTCTATGGATAACTGGCTGAAACAGCGGGCAATGAAAAATCATGCCACTGGCGCATCCCGCACGTTTGTCTGTTGCGGCAGCAATTCTAACGTGTTGGCCTATTACTCGTTGGCGTCCAGCGCGGTAACGACAAATACTGCGCCCGGTCGTTTTCGCCGCAATATGCCTGATCCGATCCCGGTTGTGGTGCTGGGCCGTCTGGCGGTGGATAAATCGCTGCATGGGCGGGGCGTTGGACGGGCGCTGATGCGGGATGCCGGGCTGCGGGTGATTCAGGTGGCGGAGACTATCGGCATTCGTGGGATGCTGGTTCACGCTCTGTCGGATGAAGCGCGGGAGTTTTACCTGCGGGTGGGGTTCGAGCCGTCGCCGATAGATCCGATGATGTTGATGGTGACGTTGGGGGATTTAGTTAATGCCTGATTGGTATTATTTGCCAATAAGGTGGTAGCTTTATGAATAAAATTATCAATGATATATTGTTGTCAGACATATCCGCTGTCTGAAGTCATCAGGTATATTTAATGGTTAATGTGATATTTAATAATAGCTACACAACCTCAAACATTATTTTAATGCTTGAGGTTTGATTACAATTCAAAAGTTGAAAATTAATTTCATTCGGGGAAATAGATTGGAAAAAAAGACCAAAAAGCTAATAGAATAGAAAATATAACATACAATAAATATTGGTGATGTTTTTAAAACGGGTATAATTGATTTTCTATATTCCTCAACTAATCCCAAGTCATATAATCTGGCTTTCTTGCTGTCTCCTGTTAGGTTACTATCAATATCCTTTTCTATATCTTTTTCTATTTTATGAAACGCTCTCTTGTCAGTCATTTCCTGTTTGGAATTAAATATAAATATACAGAATAACAAAATTGCCGCGATAACTTGAATTAGTGGTATATTTACACTCCAGCATCCAAGGGTTGAAATAAATAACCAGATCCCTTGTGAATTTGCCTGAGATCTAAATTCATCAATATGTTTACTATAATTTTTGATATGTTCTAATATAACGTCATTTTTACATTGGTCCATACAATTATTTCCATTGTAGACATTTAAAATTATCAGAAGAAAAGCAGCTACATGTAGCTGCTTATAGATATAAAAATGCTATTATTTCCGATCTTTATTGGCTTGGGAAAGAACTGAAGCAGCAAGAGTCTTTGTTTGGTCACTATATTTAGGGCTATTTAAAACTTTTGAGGCTGTAGTTTCCATTTCGCCACCCGTTTGGTTTGAAGTCCCAGATTGAGATAAGGCAGATCCGGCTAAACTTTTCTGAATAGCTGAAGCATTAGGATCTTTCAGCACTTGAGCTGCTTGTGATGCAATTGTTGAAGAGGTTTTCTTTGTATTATTTGGCATATGTATTAGCACCTATGTAGAGTTACATTTTTGAACATGTAGTATCATTTTTGATAAAAAATACTATATGTTGTGTATACTGTATTCATATACAGTCATGTAATCAAGCAAAATTATTTGATATATATCAAATAATGTAGATATTATATTTTAAATATAATATCTACATTGCTAGCGTTGGCGGTCACCGTGCCGTGAAACATCTAAAACGAAAACATCAATTAAACCACGGAGATCAGCCGGTAGTACTGCTTCAATACTAATTTTAAGCTCCTGAGCGGTTTTAATTCCGTGGGTTTTGCGGCCAGCAACGGTTTCGCTTTCTCCAAACCATATGACAAGAAAGATACCTTGCTGTTCGGCATCAGGGTGAATGGAATAACGGTCATAGAGTTGGGCTGAAGCGGCAGAATATAACTCTCTGTGCCACTGGCCTTTGACTTCCGTAACCAGCAACCGTCTTCTTTCGCCAATCAATTTAGATGCCGTGAAATCACTCCTGTTTTTCCCTTTCAACTGATGCTCTGGAGTTATAGCGATGCCCTGAGGCTGAAGTCTTAAATTCAGACGTTCTGCAATAATCTCTGTGGATTTTACCTCATCAAGGCGGTCATTTTTCTCATAGAAGCGATCTGCGGAGTTAAACTCCCCGCCATCAATCGCTTTCTGGAAATCATGAAGCTCCTGAAGAACTAACTGACGCAGGCCTTCAACAGTAACAACTGAATCACAATCCAGACGTTGAACTATCTCGTCTGGCGTTGGTGGCTCAAAATCCCTGAGCGCTTTTTTTCTGATCTGAGCGGCATATATGCTTTGTAACTCCTTATGCAGACTGGTGAAACGTGGATCGTCAAGAAGACTGTCCAGCACCGGTATTGCATTGTCGGGAGTGTCCGAGTTAATTGACCAAATCAAGTCAGTCAAAAAGCGGTAGGCTTTCTCTTCTCTAGGGCTATCACTATCCCAGCTATCAGGCAGATCAACATGCGGCCAGTGTTCAATGAACGCGTCTAAAATGGCTTCAATCTTAATTGAGGTAAGCTCCGGCCAGGCACTGTGCTCACTTCGACTCATGCGCCCGGAACGTTCATAAAAATGCCGTAAATTATCTTTATCAGATTTTAGCCATGCCCAATAAGTGGCCGTAATATTCTCCAGAAAGTAATACTCACGTACCAGCCAGAATATTCGCTTGCGTTCAATATCCTCATTATCTGTCGGATCAGGCCAGCCTGACATCATATCTGAGCAACGCCCTGCAATAATCTCTTTTAAATTCTCACGATCGCCGTATTGAGCTGCAACTTCGAAAAGTGTGTCCATTGAGTCAAGGGATAATTCAGTAAAACGGCGAAGCCATTCAATGGAAAGTTTAGCGCGTGAATGACGAAAGATCTCTTCTCCACTTAACATCCAGATTTCAGGGTGAGGGCATGGCTGAGCAAGTTGGGGTTCAATGTACTGTCGGAGATATTTTTCAGCACTTTCACTATCAGGAAAAATGAGGCGGTCGATTTCAGTCTGTAGCACATCACGTTCTTCCGTCGAAACTGAGTGGTATCCCATGTGAATGTTAGTTCTTAAGGCTGTAAGTAACTCAATATTGACGCATTCAAGATTGCCTTCTGCACGTAGAATCTCCAGACAGGCGGCATATAAAATCATCACAGAATGTCTGCATTTGGATTCGCATTGCAGGGCCGCTAGTTCGGGAAGTGTGGGAACCTCGGGAGTAATAAAATCTAGGCAATTTCTCAACGCAGTCCGAACCAGTTTCTCGTCACCAAATTCTAATTCAATTCTTTCTGGATTCATGAGCACAAGTTCCGCAAAACGCGCCAGACAACGCCAGTGACGGCCACGTTCTACAATCTCTCTGTTTTCATTAACGAATTTTATATTTCTGGTGTGGATCTCCCGTTGCTTTCGATCATGGCGTTTCATACTTCGGCTATGTCTGAATCTCCAAACCTGATGCTCCTGTTCGGATAATTTCATGGCATTATTGAATCGGGCCCATTCGCGCATAAATGCGGGTCTGGAAAGGGCGTGCTGACGCATTTGTGTCCGCAAATCATCTGGGCCTTGCTCTTCCTTGTTTTTGTAACGTTGATGGTTGACAAGGAAACTCGCCCACAGGTCAACGTTATCTGTTTCAAACGCCAGATTGAGGATAAATTTATAGTCATTCCTCCATAAATGAAGGCCTGAATGTGAGTGCAGATGTCCGTCGAATTTCTCTACTCTTATGTTGAATATCTCTTTACGATCCGTTAATGGCCCGAATACATAAGCAATGATCTCCTGACGAAGAGTATCATTTTCCCTAAGCACCTGTACCGATTTGCTTTGATCGGGTTGGCATTGGCGATGAAAATTGAGATTACCTATCCATTGCCAGATCCTCACAGGATCAAATGGTGCTTGAGCCAGTTCAAAATAGCGATCGACCATTGAACCAACGATCTTGCTTATTCCATTACGACAATCACACTCATAGGATTTTTTTCCACAGTGACAATGAAGATTATGGGTTAATTCGTCGAGAAGAAATTCAAGAGTATGATGTGAAAAACAGGAGATTAGCTTCTTAATAAAATAACGAGAGCCGATCACTCTTTCAAATTCTTCTTTGTGATCGGGGTAGAGGTTCGCACAGACGCGTAAGAATCCAGAGATATACGTGTGGTTAAATTTTTCTGGCCCCGTGGCTTCGATGACTTTAGCTGCAATATTGAGTGAAATATGACTGGCCTCAAAAATCAAAACGGCCAAAGCGCCAATGAAATCGTATTCTTTGACATTGAGTAAGCATCTGCTTGCTAAGGTTCGAATATGTTCAGACTCGTTGGGATTTAACGTAAGCTGGCTCAATTCAGGCACCAACTGACTGTTTACTGGAGAGTCTGCCAGAAGTTCTAAAATTAAATCACGTAAATGACCATCATTGCCCATCGTTAAAAGAGGCTTTATTTCCTCAACAACGTCTTGCGTGAAAAAACCAGCCGCGCTGAACCGGCGCCAGAAATCACTCCGACGAAAGTAAGGATCTGCGGCTTCAATCTCTTTGAGTCGATGGAGAAGCTGTCGTTTCGATGAGCGTTCAAGCTGCGATGGATCGCCGTTTGCGAGTACCGCATAGGCGTCAAGCTCAATAATGGATCCCTGTATCGATTTGTTGCCTAATGCTGCCATCCATCCGAGCAGACCTCTCAACTCATCTCTGGCAATACCGTTCGGTGCAATAACAGGCAAGCACTTTGGTAAAGTGAGGACATCCACAGGATCGGCTATTCGTTTAATGAGATAATCCGCTGCACAATATTCAGCGACAATCTTGTGGACCGGGCGGTGCTGGTCTTCCTTATCGCCGGGCTTGAAAAGTTGCGTTGACAATATGTCGTTACAGGCAGTACTGCCGCTAAACAATGCTGGCAGCATGGGATACATCCGGTTTGCAGTCGCGTCGATGGTGCTGACTCCCTCTGCGCCCGACAACAGAAGTTTGGCATAAACCTCGGCAGAAAATGAAACCTTCTGTGCAACTGAAAGAGATACAGGGGCTTTCGGGATATCTTGATTGACTTCCTTAGCCAGTCGTTCGACTGCTAAAGCAAAGATTGAACGTTTGTCAGCAAATCGCCTGTCACTTTCTAAATAGGCATCGGTGAACATTTTCAGAAACTGAGGGTTTGGTAACAACATCTCTAAACTAAACCGTGTAACTTCGGTCTGGAATGCAAAGAAGTCTTCTTCTGGTGCATGGTGCTTAAAGATGGCGTGTTGTTCGTTTTGGTCGAATTCTCTCAGCCTCACAATCATAGGGGAGACACCAAGAAATCTCTCAAAAATACCGGTGGAAGCCAGTCCCCATTCGCTTGACCTGCTCGACATGATGACGCGAGTCGGCTTTGATGTTCTGGCGCGTGCAAGGAGGTTATGGATACCTGATTGATCAATCCTGGCGACTTCATCAACGGCGTCAATTATCAGCGGGCTATTTTCTTTATCTGCTCCCACATAAGCAAATACGCTGGCATTTGAGACAGAAGAATTCAGTTTTAGAGCAAGGCTCTTCATCAGCTCCGTTTTCCCGCCGCCGGGTTCGGCTAACACAACAATGTGCGTTGATGCAGCCAGCAACTCTGTCTCTGTGTACGTCTTGTCACCGTGTGTAAAAGTACGTTCAAGATAGAAGATTGAATTCATCGTTACAAAATGCTTCGTATTGAATAGCTAAAATATTCCAGCAGAAAAGAAAGCTGCGCCTGAGTTTTCTTGCTTATATCAGAGATAGTACGGCATTTTTTCTTTATTAGGGGCCCGTTTTATCAACGGCTCGACGTATTATACAACTTATTGACATTCATCACATTTCACAATAGCGACATGCAGGCTAACAGATATTAAACCTTTACTGTTATGGCGGCCTTGTCTGCGGAATTTTTATTTTCTGCGACCTGTCTTCCACAACTGCGCTTGCTGTTAATCCCTAATCGCGGTATCGTTTACCCGTACCTGCAAAATCAGGTGCCGGGATTGACCTCCTGAATATATTTTGTTGGCGACATATTGACGCGCCTGCGTCTTTTTTTATGTCGTACGCACGGCTATACCTCAATGGTGGACTGGGCGGGGGCACCGCAAGGTGCGCCGGTTGCCAACAAAGCCGGTAAGGTCAACTCCGTCCAGTTCCACCACCCATGAGATTGACCTCTCAGGTGGTGGTTTATCAACTTTTGTTGGAGGTTGCCACTATGGCTACGACCCTCACCCAGACACACCCGTTACTTGCTGTTCCCTTCAATGCCGCCACGGACTTCACTGTCCTTGCCAGCCACTGCGAAAACTTCGCCGAAACCCTGATTGAAAACGACGACCCCACGCTGAAAATGGCGCTCTGCGGCAGGCTCAACGCCGCTCTGGCGCTGCTCCAGCCCACGCTGTTAGAACCCGTCCCGCCCCATCTTGTTGAAAGCCTGACCGTCGACACCCTCCCGGCGAATTCCCCCGAGTTTGGGCCGGAATGCACCGAGCTGTGTAGCTACTGCCTCGCCCTGACGCAGACGCTGGCGGAGCAGGGATTTTCTTCTGAAAAGGAGAAACAGTTGAGTTATCTGCTGTATGACCTGATCAACTACTTCGCGGCGGAAATGAAAGCCCCGCGCTGGCTGCGCACCGCCGATGGCGTGAAGTTTATCGACGAGGTGGCGGCATGATGCAACCCGACTGGCATTCCGCCGACATTATCGCGGCGCTGAAAAAGCAGAGGACGTCGCTGTCCGCCGTTTCCCGCAAATCAGGGCTGGCGTCCTCCACGCTGGCAAATGCGCTTAACCGCCACTGGCCCAAAGGAGAAAGGCTGATCGCAGAAGCGTTGGGCGTTGCGCCGGAGCACATCTGGCCTTCCCGCTACCGTAAGCCCGAAAATTGCTAAATCATCTTTCCCGATCTTCCGCCTGCATTTGCAGACGGAAGATCGGGAGAAGGCAAGCGAAGCGCGGCAGTTCAGGTTCGCAAAAATCCTTTTTGACGCACAAACAGTTTTTCCTTTCTGCACCATCGATACTGGTATAGTCTCCTTCCTGCTCCATGCTGTCGTTGACAGCGCCCAACGCTTCGCAACCTGAAAGAAGCGCCTGTTATCAGGACGGTTGATCCGTTTACCGGTGCCGACCTCTGCAAACACCGGGTCGCAGAACATCGCGACGGAGGCCTGAGTTTTAACACAATACCCCCCTTTACTGCGCCAGCCTGCTGGTCTGAATCTGCACCGCGCCGGAATTCTCCCGGCTAACTTATATCTGCTGATACCCTCGGCGCCTTTTACCTTTACGGGCTGCGGCCTGCATTGCCGTCAGGCTTTGCTGCCGCGTGGCCGTAAAACTGCACCAGACGATAAATTTTCAGACACTGCACCATCCCAGTGCGTCACTTTAACCGCGCAGAGCGGGAAAGTGACGCACGCAGCCTTTTCGACCTGCACCAGACAACTCAACTGCGCCAGCTCACGACTGGATCCTGACACCGCCTTTTCAGGCCATTTGACCAATAAGGAGAACATGAACCGATACCGGAGGGGGATCAGGACGATCCGGGGGATGACCCGCTAAGGCGGGCGGCTGCTCAGAGAGCACAACCGAAGCCCCACCACACCTCAACGGCGACCGCCCCGGCGCTCAGGTATCGTTCGCAGCCCCGACAAAAAACAGGGGCTATCGGCCTACGCGCCGGGGAAAGCTGTATCAGTGTTGGTTTTTTGGAGATGAGTTTGCGGCAATCATGAAAGGGGGAAAATATGGGGATTCTGGAGCAGGAAATGAAGCGGCTTGCACAACAGACGGGCGGCAGCCATAAGACCGTTCACGACCGCATTAAGCTGGCGCAGCGGTTTTGTGAGCGTCTGGTACTGGCGCAAAATGTGCAGATCCGCCGGGTGGAGCAGCTTAAGGCACGGCATATTGAAGGCTATGTCCGTGAACGGCTGGCGCAGGGCATCACGAAGCGTTCCCTGCAAAACGAGATGGCGGCAGTGCGTTGCATTCTGAAACAGGCCGGGCGTGACAGGCTGGCGCAGAGTGAGCGGCTGAATAACCGTTCGCTGGGATTGTCCGGCGCATCCCGCAACGGTACAAAGCTGGCTATTACGCCGGAGCACTATCGTGACGTGCTGGAGACGGCCCGCGCAAAAGATCCGGGGCTGGCAGCAGCGCTGGAAATCTCAAGGCTGATGGGATTACGCTCGCAGGAGGCGGTGCAGAACGTACAGTCGCTGAAAACGTGGCGGCAGGCGTTGGAGCGTGGTGACACCCGCTTAACTGTGGTGTTTGGCACCAAAGGCGGGCGACCTCGTGAGACAATTATTCTTGATACTGTCGCTGTCAAAAAAGCGCTGGATAATGCGTTGGCTGTGACAGAAGATCGTCACGGCAGGCTGATTGACAGGCCGGATCTGAAAACCGCCATGAAATACTGGCACAGCCAGGCGGCACGTCTCGGGTTAACGGGCGCATATTCTCCGCACTCGTTGCGCTATGCGTGGGCGCAGGATGCTATTTATCATTATCTGGCGCAGGGATTTTGTGAGAAAGAGGCGCTGGCAATGACGGCGATGGATTTGGGCCACGGCGACGGGCGCGGGCGGTATGTGGCGCAGGTTTATGGGCGAAGGGATACCGACTGATAGCCGCTGCCTTGAAAAGAGCGGGTTATCCATCGTTTTCCGTACAAAATTATTTGCCCCAAATAATTTTTGGTAGTTTCCTATTAATCTCGCGCGATTCATTGGTTTTCGTACAAAAAATTTTGGGGCCAAAATTTTTTGTATACTTTCCTATCAATATTGATAGGAACAATAATCATCGGCTATTAAACTCATAACTATTCATGATAAATCAATTGGTTATGTTTGGGGGCGATTTTTGATAGCCATCATATTATAAAATACCCTTTATTCATCGTTATCCACCGAAAAAATTTCTACGTAGAAATTTTTTGTACGGTTTCCTCTTAATAGAGGTACTTACGAACGGTATAGCCTATTAACAGGATTCTGGTGCAGCATTGCGGTATTTTTTCTGATGATTGCGCCAGCAAAGGGAAAAAGGCCAGATAAAGGTAAAGGGTGGTTAAGGGTAACAGCGCCAGACCGGAAAAGGCCAAAGGGCTGAAAGGGCCATCACTCTGGCGCAGTTCGATGTTTATCCGATAATATCTGGCGCAGTCCTGACACAGACAGGCGACGGCGTGCTGGCGCAGGTAAACGGTGGCATTGAACTGGTGCAGTTATGGCGTACCGGTAAATCAGTTTCTGGTGCAGATTGTCTGGCAGCTTTCGCCTGAAATTATTCTCCTCAAATAGTTTTCGTTATTTACCTATTGATTCACGAAATATTGATAGATTTTCGTACAAAATTATTCTACGTAGAATAATTTTGTGCGCTTTCCTATTAACAACCAAAAAATGCAAGGTAATTCCTTTCAATACAAAAAGCAGATCCGGATTCAATCAGCATCTGCTTTTTCATTATCAACAAATTATATTGCCGCTGGGTCAGGCCGCCTTATGCCGCCGCGCATAAATGTACGGTGCAACGTACCCCTCGCGGCTCACGTCGAGATAATCTGACCACCACTGCATCATCTCCATACGCGCTTCCAGATGCTCCGCTTTATGCACATACGCCGCCCGCACGCCGTTACGCTCCTTGTGGCTCATCTGGCGCTCGATAGCGTCCTTAGACCACAGCGCGGATTCGTTCAGGGCGCTACAGGCCATCGTGCGGAAACCGTGACCGCAGACCTCAGTTTTGGTGTCGTAACCAATCACCCGTAGCGCCTTGTTGATAGTGTTTTCACTCATCGGCTTGTTCATGGAGTGCGCACCCGCAAACACGAAAACGGACTCTCCGGTAATTTCCTTTATCTGTTCCAGCAGGGCGACAGCTTGTGCGGATAGCGGCACCAGATGCTCATCCTTCATCTTTGCGCCACGCGATGAAAATCTCACGCCCTTAACCGCTTCCCGCTGTGCAGGCACCGTCCAGATACGGGCTTTCAGGTTGAACTCATCCCAACGGGCGAGACGTAGCTCACTGGAGCGCAGGAAAACGTGCAGATTAAGCTCCAGCGCCAGACGGGTCAGTTCCCGCCCCTTGTAGCCATTAATCTTGCCCAGCAGCTCCGGCAGGCGTTTCAGGGGCAGGGCGGGGTGATGTTGGGTCACAACCGGGGTCACGACACCATCCAGATCGTAAGCCGGATTATATTTAATCGTTCCCTGCTGTACGGCGTGACGCATGATTTTGGTCAGATGCTGGCGCACCCGCCCGGCAACGTCATGTACGCCCTTATCATCTGCCAGCGTAACCTGCGGATAGGGGCCGAAGGCCAGACGATTTTCCTTACCTTCAAAACGGTAGCGGAAATACCATAGCTTAGAGCCACTGGTGGATACCGTCAGGTACAGACCTTGTGCATCGGTGAGCTTGTAGGATTTTGCGAGGGGTTTCACGGCGCGGATCTTGCTGTCAGTTAACATGAGGGTCTCTCCGTTCATCGAACTGAATGAACCCTCAATCTGACCCCAAATTTTCCGGATACGTAGGGATAAATCAAAACGCATCTGGAAAGATTTTTACGCTAACTTATTGAATTACATACACATAGGAATTCATAGGGAAGCATAAAAAAGGAAAGGTGGTGCCCGGACTCGGAATCGAACCAAGGACACGGGGATTTTCAATCCCCTGCTCTACCGACTGAGCTATCCGGGCAACGGGGCGCATTAAACCTGATTCACTGCACCTCGTCAACGAAATTTATCTATTTCGTAGCAGACTGAACAATCTATCACCACATTGAATCAAAAGCACGCATCTTCAGGCGAAAAACGCGGCCCAGGCCACGGAGATCGGCATGGCCAGTACCAGTGCGGGCAGCATGTTCACTACGGCGAACATTTTAATCCCACAGATACGCAGACCGGTTGCGACCAGCAGCATGCCGCCGACGGCGCTGAAGTCTGCCATCATCATCGGCGTGGTCAGAGGCATAATCAGCGATGCGCCGGCTACCAGCGCCAGCTGTATCGCCAGCATCGGCACGCAAATAGCTGAAACGGCTAGCCCCAGGGTGCAGGCAAAAATGGTGGCAGTAAAGAAGTCGAGAAATGCTTTGGCGATAAGGATGCTGTTGTCGCCGGTCATCCCTTCGCGCATTGCGCCGAAAATCCCGGTCCCACTGGCGCAGAACAGCACGATAATCGCGACGTAGCTTTGAATATAGGACTCATGCGCAGAGGCTTTTTTTAGTCCTTTTTTCGGTGAGAGCAACTGCTGGAGTTTGCTGACCAGCGTATTGATGCCCTTTTCCATATTGCACACTTCGCCGAGCAGCGCGCCTACCAGCGTTGAAAGCACCATCACCGGCAGGTTGGCGCATTTGATCACCAACAGAATACCTATGCCTAATGACGCGAGACCAAAAATAGATGTCATCGATGTACGGATCCGTTCCGGTAATCGCTGACTTAAGAGTGAGCCGAGCACGCCGCCCAAAAGGACCGCGCTGGCGTTAATAAATGGCCCTGTAACCAAAACAAAACTCCTGTTAATTATCCCTAATGACTGCATTATTATGACGTGAAACTGGCTAAAAGGCTTGTGTATCAGTGAGGTGACTGCATACGTATTTCATCTTGCGCACCCTATATAAAGGTGACATGATTGCGCGAATTTTCTTCTCTTCAGACATGAGGCCGCCGGGATGACAACATTGCCACGACATCACCGTTGCGTACAGATGCGCAGACAGCCTCGTCTTGCTACCCTTACTCTGCACCCTCTGCCCACCATGCGGTGAGCGTAACGTATGCTCACTGCAGGACAACAGTAAGAGCGGACGCGGTCTGCTTTTACTGATGTCTGGCGGTCGGAGCTGGGATCCAGTCAGACCCTGACAGTTCGTTGGCCAGAGCGTATATGCCCTGGCTGAAGCCTTTTACTCTCCGGAAACGGGTATTCGCGCTCATGAAATCAATGCACATTGCCGCCAGCCACGAGCTGGTATCCCGCCTGTCAACCCACCGTCGCGTGGTGACCCTCGACAGTACTGATTTTACCGATGTGGCGGCAGTCGTCATTACCGCAGCGGACAGCCGCAGCGGCATTCTTTCGTTGTTGAAACGCACGGGCTTTAACCTGCCGGTCTTTCTTTTCAGTGAAGTTGACCTCGAAAAACCGCAAGGCGTGATGGCGATCGTTAGCGGTAAAGAGCAAGAGTGGCTGGAGCTGGAAGCCGCCGCCTGCGGTTATGAAGAAAACCTGCTGCCGCCGTTCTTCGATACCCTGACCCAGTACGTGGAGATGGATAACAGCACCTTTGCCTGTCCCGGCCATCAACACGGTGCGTTCTTTAAGAAGCATCCGGCAGGGCGGCAGTTTTTCGACTTCTTTGGCGAGAACGTCTTTCGTGCCGATATGTGCAACGCTGACGTTAAGCTTGGCGATCTGCTGATTCATGAAGGCTCGGCCAAACATGCGCAGAAGTTCGCCGCGAAGGTCTTTAACGCCGATAAAACCTATTTTGTCCTTAACGGCACCTCGGCGGCGAATAAGGTGGTGACCAATGCGCTGCTGACCCGTGGCGATCTGGTACTGTTCGACCGTAATAACCATAAATCAAACCATCACGGCGCGCTGGTTCAGGCGGGAGCGACGCCGGTTTATCTTGAGGCGTCGCGCAATCCGTTTGGTTTTATTGGCGGGATTGATGAGCACTGCTTTGATGATGGTTACCTGCGCGAGCTTATCCGCGAAGTGGCTCCGCAGAAGGCGGATGCCGCGCGTCCGTTCCGCCTGGCGATTATCCAGTTGGGCACCTACGACGGCACCATCTACAACGCTCGTCAGGTGGTGGATAAAATCGGCCATCTGTGCGACTACATCCTGTTTGACTCCGCATGGGTCGGCTACGAACAGTTTATCGACATGATGGCCGACACCTCGCCGCTGCTGCTGGATCTTAACGAAAACGATCCGGGCATTTTTGTCACCCAGTCGGTGCATAAACAGCAGGCTGGTTTTTCACAAACGTCGCAGATCCACAAAAAGGATAATCACCTGCGCGGGCAGGAACGTTTTTGCCCACATAAGCGGCTGAATAACGCCTTTATGCTGCATGCTTCAACCAGCCCGTTTTACCCGCTTTTCGCGGCGCTGGATATCAACGCCAAAATCCACGAAGGGGAGAGCGGACGCCGCCTGTGGGCCGAGTGCGTGGCGCTGGGCATCGAAGCACGTAAAGCGATTATCGCCAACTGCAAAATGATCCAGCCGTTTATTCCGCCAGTGGTGGCGGGGCGTCCGTGGCAGGATCACCCCACCGAGGCTATCGCCCGCGAGCGCCGTTTCTTCAGCTTCGAGCCGGGTGCGCGCTGGCACGGTTTTGAGGGCTATGCCAGCGACCAGTATTTCGTCGATCCATGCAAGCTGTTGCTGACCACGCCAGGTATTGATGCCGAAAGCGGTGAATATACCGATTTCGGCATTCCGGCGACCATTCTGGCGCACTATCTGCGTGAGAACGGTATCGTGCCGGAGAAGTGCGACCTGAACTCAATTCTGTTCCTGCTGACACCCGCCGAAAGCGCGGAGAAGCTGGCGCAACTGGTGGCGATGCTGGCGCAGTTTGAACAGCATATCGAATCCGATACGCCGCTGGCCGACGTGCTGCCGACCATCTTTAACAAATACCCGGTACGCTATCGGGATTACACTATCCGCGAGCTGTGTCAGGAGATGCACGATCTGTATGTGAGTTTTGACGTGAAGGATCTGCAAAAAGAGATGTTCCGCAAGCAAAGTTTCCCGCGCGCGGTAATGAACCCGCAGGATGCTAACCGCGAGTTTATTCGCGGTAACGTGGAGCTGGTGCGCTTAAGCGAAGCCGAAGGGCGGATTGCTGCGGAAGGCGCGTTGCCGTATCCGCCTGGCGTGCTGTGCGTGGTGCCTGGCGAAATCTGGGGCGGCGCGGTGTTGCGTTATTTTCTGGCGCTGGAAGAGGGCGTCAATATGCTGCCAGGCTTCTCGCCGGAGCTCCAGGGGGTCTATAGCGAAACGGACTCTGACGGCATTAAGCGGTTGTATGGCTATGTGCTGAAAGCATAAAAAAAGCGCCCCGTTGATATCACCGGGGCGCTTTTTTTTATTCGTACATCTCGGGTGAAGCCGTTTATTTAATGTACGACGGTCTGCGCACCGGCTGGTACGCGAACGTGCTTGTATTTAAACAGCGCGACGAAAGCAAATGCCAGCACCAGCGAATAGCCGGCGAAAATTAGCCATACGCTCTGCCAGTCGGTAATCCCTTCGACGGTGAAGTGCTCCACCACTTTACCGCTCACCATTCCGCCAAGTATGCAGCCGAAACCGTTAGTCATCATCAGGAACATTCCCTGAGCGCTGGCGCGGATTTCCGGGCGAACCTCTTTTTCCACAAATACCGAACCCGAGATGTTAAAGAAGTCGAAGGCGCAACCATAAACGATCATCGACAGCACCAGCAGCACGGTGCCAAACGGGGTAGGGTCGCCGTAGGCGAACAGGCCAAAGCGCAGCATCCACGCCACGATACTGATGAGCATCACGTTCTTGATGCCGTAGCGGCTCAGGAAGAACGGAATGGTCAGAATAAACAGGGTTTCCGAGATCTGCGAAATCGACATCATCACCGATGCGTGCTGCACGATAAAGCTGCTGGCGAACAGCGGATCCTTATCAAAGCTGTGCAGGAAAGTATTGCCGAACATATTGGTAATTTGCAGCTCGGCACCCAGCATCATCGAGAAAATAAAGAAGATCGCCATACGCTTGTTTTTAAACAGCGCGAAGGCATCAAGGCCCAGCATTGAAGTCCAGCTCTGGTTTTTCTGCTGATTAGCCACCGGAATATGCGGCAGTGTCAGAGTGAAGAGCACCAACAGTACGGAGAGCGCAGCACCGATATAGAGCTGCATATGGCTCAATTCGAAGCCGGAGAAGCTCACGCCCCACATCGCAAAAATAAAACCGATGGTGCCCCAGATACGAATCGGCGGGAAATCGGTCACGATATCCATGTCCGCAGACTGCAGGCGATAGTACGAAATAGTGTTAATCAGGCCCAGCGTTGGCATATAGGCCAGCGAGTTGAGCAGGATGACCAGGAACATTTCGCCCGGCGTGGTGACCTGGGCGGCGAGCCATAGCGTCAGCGCGCCAACCAGATGGCAAATCGCATAGACCCATTTGGCGCTGATCCACTTATCGGCCACGATACCGAGCAACGTCGGCATAAACACCGCCGCGATACCGAGCGAACTATACACTGCGCCAATGGCCGCACCGTCGAACTTGAGGGTGACGAACATATATGAGCCGAGCGTGGTCAGCCAGCTTCCCCAGAGACAGAACTGCAGGAACGACAGTATTTTGAGCTGCAGCTTAAGATTCATGTTTTGATCCTCACGGATATAGAATTGTTATGTGTTTTAAATAACATTTATGGCGTTATTTTGGTTGGATTCTATCATTTGTGCGATGGATGCTTTTGTTAACTGCCGCAGAAAATCGCAAAAGAGTTGCGCAGCAATATTGGGTATAGCAGAAGAAGGACGCCCTTGAAGAAACAAGGGCGGTTGGAAGGTTACTTGCGGCGGTAGCCTTTCTGCGCGGTGTTAACCTTGTAGAGATAACGGCGTGACTCGGCGGACGGATGGCGGCTCGTCAGAGTCTGATAAACGTCGCCAGGCGTCATATTGTTGATAATATTCGCGGCCTGAATCTTATCGCTGGAGAACACCCGCAGTACGCTGCCGGCACCACCGTTATAGGCGGTAATCACCGCATAGCGGCGTGACGTTGGGTTCTGGATGCCCGACAGATAGACGTTATTCAGCATCGCCAGGTAGGCAGTGCCGGTATCAATATTATTCGCCGGTTCGAACAAATAGCTACGGCTTGGCAGGCCAGATTTCCCCTGCGAGCGGAACACATCCTTCCCGGCGCTGTGCTGCACAACCTGCATCAGCCCGAGAGCGTCGGCGTGGCTGACCGCATAGGGGTTAAAGGAAGACTCAGTTTGCATAATCGCCAGGATCAGCGACTCGTCAACGCCATATTTCCGTGAGGCCTGGCGCACCATGCCAATGTATTTATGCGCACGCTTGTCGAGGTGGTTCGGCACCAGGTTGATAGTGATGCTGTAGATCATGTGCGGGCCGTTGCTGCGGCTTTTCAGGCGGGTTTGCAGCAGATAGTCGGCGAAGCGCGAGGCGCGCCACTCCCAGCGAATTGCCTCGCCGGTGTTATCCACCACCTGGCCATAAAGAAACGGCTCTTTCGAAATCTGGATATCATCGACGTCGGAATAGAGATCGATGGAGTTAGGGTCGTCGCCCATCAGCAGGGTTTTAATGATAGCCTGCCGCAGACGACCGGCCGGATCGGTACCGGCGATGGTTTCGACGGTAATGGTACCTTCATCAAAGTTGATGTGGCTGCGGGTCTGATACTGGTCGGTGTATTTAACGTAGTCTTTCGGCCCGGCGAGCAGGACTTCGTTATAACCCCAAATGTTCTCGATATTATGGGCGAACTGGCCCATCAGAATGTCAAAGCCGTTAGTGTCCTTCACCCACGCCTCGTTATACTCGGCGCCTTTTTTGGTAGAGCTGGAACACGAAACGAGCAAGGGCGCAATCAGCGCGAGCGCTAAGTATTTTTTCATCATTCCGGGAGTGCGTGTTGTGTTTGTTGTGGTAAAGGGCCCGTCAGGCCCTTACTGTTTTTCTGGCGGCGTATAGCCTTCGATATGCACGTCTTTACCTTCAAACAGGAACTGGATCATCTCCTGCTCCAGCAGTTTGCGGTGTTCCGGATTCATCATGCTGAGTTTTTTCTCGTTAATCAGCATCGTCTGTTTATGCTGCCACTGGGCCCAGGCTTCTTTGGAAATTTCGTTATAAATACGTTTGCCAATCTCGCCTGGATACAGCTGGAAATCCTGGCCATCGGCTTCGCGCTGCAGGAAAGTACAAAAAATCGTTCTGCTCATTATTAATCCTCTTTAATCGCCAGAAATCTAAACCGGTACTCCGGCTTTCAACTGTTGCAACAAGCGCTCCACGGGGGCCGCCAGGCCGACGGACGGCGGCTGCGCTAAGTTATACCAGAGTGCGCCCCCTTCATCCATGCATGAGCCGGATGAGTGCACTGTAAGCCACATCGGCACAATATCCAGATGGAAATGGCTGAAAGTGTGGCGGAACGCGGTTAATTGCGTCAGATTATCGGCCTTAATCTGACGCTGTGCCAGCCACTTACGCAGCGCATCTTCATCTTCAAACTGCGGAAAACAGAACAATCCACCCCACAGACCTACCGGCGGGCGCTGGGCGAGAAACACCTCGTCGCCGTGCTGCATCAGCAGGAAGTAGCCGGTACGTTCGGGGATCGTCTGCTTCGGTTTTTTACCCGGATATTGCGCCCATGAATGATTTGCGTAGGCCACGCAGCCGTTGTTTAGCGGGCAAAGTTCGCATTTTGGCTTTGAGCGCGTACATACCATCGCGCCGAGATCCATCATCGCCTGGTTAAACCGTTCCACCCCTTTGGCAGGCGTAACGTCTTCACTGATATCCCACAGGCGTTTCTCAACCTCTTTTTTTCCCGGCCAACCGCTGACAGCATAGCAGCGCGCGAGCACGCGTTTCACGTTGCCGTCGAGAATCGGATAATGCTGACCAAGGGAAAGGGACAAAATCGCGCCCGCGGTGGAGCGCCCAACGCCCGGCAGAGCGGCGACTTCATCGAACGTTTGCGGAAATTTCCCGCCGTGCAGGGTGGCGACCTGCTGTGCCGCTTTATGTAAATTGCGCGCGCGGGCGTAGTAGCCCAGCCCGGTCCACAGGTGCAGGACTTCATCGAGAGGCGCGTTCGCCAGGTCGGTAACCGTTGGGAAACGCGCCATAAAGCGTTCAAAATAGGGGATGACCGTCGCCACTTGCGTTTGTTGCAACATCACCTCGGAGAGCCATACTTTGTAGGGCGTCTTAGCGATTTGCCAGGGCAGGGTTTTACGTCCGTATTTGTCGTACCAGTCCAGTACCTGGGCTGAAAAGTGCGCGGCGAGAAAAGTCAAAGCGACGGCTCCGGGATAGTTATTATAAGGTGGCAGATTGCAGCACAAGGGCGAGAGGCTGTAAACCCTTGCATCCGCCGGGTAACTTTGGATAATGCCCGTTTTCCGAACACATCTCACAAGCAGACTTAACTTTTATGAAAAACGACGTCATATCTCCGGAATTCGATGAAAACGGCCGCCCGCTGCGCCGTATTCGCAGCTTTGTCCGTCGTCAGGGCCGCCTGACGAAAGGTCAGCAGCACGCGCTGGATAATATTTGGCCGGTGATGGGCGTTGAATTCACCGATGCGCCGCTCGATTTCACCGCGCTGTTTGGCCGTGAAGCGCCGGTCACGCTGGAGATTGGTTTTGGCATGGGTGCTTCGCTGGTGGCGATGGCAAAAGAGAAACCGGAACAGAATTTCCTCGGCATTGAAGTGCATTCTCCGGGTGTCGGCGCCTGCCTGGCTTCCGCTGAAGAAGAGGGCGTGCAGAACCTGCGCGTCATGTGCCACGATGCGGTGGAAGTTCTGCACACCATGATCCCGGATAACTCCCTTAATATGGTGCAGCTGTTTTTCCCTGATCCGTGGCACAAAGCGCGGCATAATAAGCGCCGTATCGTTCAGGCACCTTTTGCCGAGCTGGTGAAAAGCAAGCTGAAACTGGGCGGTGTTTTCCATATGGCGACCGACTGGGAGCAATATGCGGAGCATATGCTGGAAGTGATGTCTTCCCTTGAAGGGTATCGCAACCGCTCTGAGAGCAACGACTATGTACCGCGCCCGGAATCGCGCCCGGTAACCAAATTTGAACAGCGTGGTCATCGTCTTGGCCACGGCGTATGGGACTTAATGTTCGAGAGGGTGAAATAATGGCAACGAATCGTAGCCGTCGTCTGCGTAAAAAAATGCATATCGACGAATTTCAGGAAGTCGGTTTTTCCGTCGCGTGGCGTTTTGCGGAAGGAACCAGCGAAGAACAGATCGATCAGACCGTTAACGATCTGATTGATGAAGTGATTGAGCCGAATAAGCTGGCCTTTGACGGTAGCGGCTATCTCTCCTGGGAAGGTCTGATCTGCATGCAGGAAATCGGTAAATGTACTGAGGAACACCAGGCTGCCGTACGTAAGTGGCTGGAAGAGCGCGGGCTTGCCGATGTGCGAACCAGCGAACTTTTTGATATCTGGTGGGACTAAGTTTGACAAGGGTCGGCAACTGCCGGCCCGTTTTGTCTTAAGGGAGTAAAATGATGCGCAAAACGCTGTTAGCAGTGGCGCTTTCCGTCACCGCTTTGTCTGCACATGCAGATTACCAGTGTAGCGTCACGCCGCGTGACGATGTCATCCTCAGCCCGCAGCAGGTGCAGGTGAAGGGCGAAAACGGCGATCTGGTGATTCAGCCCGATGGCAGCCTGACTTACAACGGAAAAGCGTATTCCCTGAGCGCCGCACAGCGCGAGCAGGCCCAGGATTACCAGGCCGGTCTGCGCAGCAGCCTGCCATGGATTGATGAAGGCGCACGTACGCGGGTAGAAAAAGGCCGCGCCGCGCTGGATAAAATTATTACTGAACAGGTGAGTGCCAGCAGCAGCATGCATAGCCGCCTGACTAAGCTTGATGCACAACTGAAAACGCAGATGGCCCGCATTATCGAGCATCGCAACGATGGGCTGACTTTCCACTATAAAGCCATCGATCAGGTGCGGGCCGACGGTCAGCAGCTGGTGAATCAGGCGATGGGTGGGATCCTGCAGGACAGCATCAATGAGATGGGGGCGAAAGCGGTCCTCAAAGGCGGCGGTAACCCGCTGGAAGGGATTCTCGGCAGCCTCGGTGGCCTGCAAACGGCCATTCAGAATGAATGGAAAAATCAGGAAGCAGACTTCCAGAAGTTTGGTAAAGATGTCTGTAATCGCGTGGTTTCCCTTGAAGAGAGCCGCAAAGCGCTGGTGGGTTCGCTGAAGTAAGTTTTCTCCCGCTACCTGCGTCCGCAGGTAGCAAAATCAGATTCTGTTTATCTTTCCCACAGTCGGCAACTCCTTATGATGCATCCTGTAATCATAGAAAAGGAATTTGCTGATGAAACATGCTGGGAAAATGCTTGCCGTTTTGCTTATTACTTCTCCCTTTCACGTACAGGCCGATGCCAATACGCCGACGAGTGATGTTGTGAAACAACAGTTTGCCGAGCAGTCTGATGGAATCATGCGTTTGCAAAGCGTGACCCTGAAACAGCTCGATGCCAGGGGGAATCAGGCAACGTATATGTTGGAGGGGGATATGGCCTCCACCGACGACCTTTATATCCTCGTCGGAGCTGCGGGAGAATATCTGTTTTATGAAAGAGCCTGGACTAAAGGGCGGCCGGTCAAGTTCTCCGCAATGATGACCGCGGTGGGGACAAAAGATTCCGGCTGGAAAACCGAATTCTTTTCCATGCAGATGGCGGCGAAAAATGGCGGCAGACCCTTCAGAGACACCGAAGATTTGAGTAAATCGCTCATCGTCAATGACAGCAAATTTATGGCGCAGTTTGCCAAAATTGATGCCAGTTTTGCCCAAAACAGAGCCACTATGCAGAAGCTGCTGGGGCAACAAGAAAGCCTCAAAATCAAAATGACGGCGCTGGATGAACAAATAAGCCGCTCATGGGGAACGGATGCGAATGGAAAACCGCTCGACCGCAGCGCCGTGCAGCAGGCGATGCTGGAAAAAATGTACGTGGTCGACCGGCAAAACGATCCGCTTAAGTTCGAAAATAACTACTACAAAACCATCTATGAGCCTGCGCTTGCGGCCTGCCAGAAAAAAGCGGTTTGCGATGCCGCACCGCTGCGTGCCGAGCGCGATGCTGCGGTGAATGAGCAGAAGCGTAGCTATTATCGCCAGCATAAGGAGATGAGTGAGAATATCAAAGCAGAGATGGCCGCGCGCGATAAAAAGGTTGAGCCGCTGCAGAAACAGCAGGGCGAACTCAGGACGCAGTTAGCGGCGCTGGAAACGCGTTACAAGAGCCTGGCGCGCGATTATAAATTCTGGCAGGAAGGGGTTGAGAAGATGCGCCGTGATGGGGTCATTAAGTAAAACGGTGAGGTTCATGCTGGTCATTTAGGTGACCAGCATTAGGCTCGAACTTCCCTTTACCAGTCCGTTACATCAGCCCCAGCATCTGCGGAATAAACAGCGAGATTTGCGGGATATAGACAATCATCATCAGCGCGATCAGCAGGGCGAAGTAAAACGGCAGCAGCGGTTTGATTAGTTGCTGAATCTTAACGCCGGAGATGGAGCAACCGACGAACAGCGCGCTACCCACCGGCGGCGTCAATAGCCCGATACACAGGTTGGCGACCATCATGATGCCGAAATGTACCGGATCCATACCCAAGTCCTGAGCGATTGGCAGGAATATCGGGGTGAAAATCAGTACCGCTGGGGTCATATCCATAAAGATCCCGACGATCAGCAGTACGATATTAATCAGCAGCAGAATCACCACCGGGTTTTCAGAAACCCCCATCAGCGCATCGCTTATCATGTAGGGAATATCGGCGTTGGTCATTGCCCACGACATGCCGACTGAGAAGCCAATCAGCAGCAGCACGATAGAGGTCATCACCACTGATTCGAGGATCAGCTTCGGCAGATCGCGCCATTTCACTTCGCGATAAATCAGCACCGACAGGATAAAGGTATAGACCACGGCAATCGCAGAGGCTTCGGTCGCGGTGAAGATACCGCCGAGGATCCCGCCCATCACAATAATAACCAGAAGCAGGCTGGGCAGGGCGTCGAAAAACGCTTTTGCCGCCTGGGCGCAGGTCGGGCGCTCGGAAACCGGATAGCCGCGGCGTTTAGCAATGACGGCGCAGACCACCATAATGGACAGGCCCATCAGAATACCCGGCAGGTAGCCGGCCATAAATAGTGATGCTACCGAGACGCCGCCTGCGGTTAATGAAAAAACAATCAGCACGTTTGATGGCGGAATCAGCAGACCCGTGATGCAGGATGAGACGTTCACCGCCGTAGAGAACGCCGGATCGTAGCCTTTTTGCGTCTGGATGGGGTTCAGGGTGCCACCTACCGCAGCCGCTGCGGCAACCGCTGAGCCTGAAATTGAGCCGAACATCATGTTCGCCAGCACGTTGACGTGGCCCAGAGAGCCGGGTACACGCCCGACCATCACCTGCGCCAGATTGATTAAGCGTATGGCAATCCCGCCGCTGTTCATCAGCGTACCGGCAAAGATAAAGAACGGAATAGCCAGCAGGGCAAAGTTATCCAGCCCGTTTGCCAGGCGCTGAGAAACGGTAATCACTGCGATATCCCAGGGGAACATCAGCAACATCGAACCCACGGTAGCGATGCCGATAGAAAAGGAGATCGGTACGCCGATAAAAACCAGAATAAAGAAAGAGCCAAACAGCGTCAGTGCAATATAGCTTTCCATTAATTAGCCCCCGCTTCAGATTGCTTCATGTTTTTCAGACCGTTGCTGACAAAACACAATGCATAGAACATCATGATAATGCCGGTGAGCGGCAGGATAAGGTACACATAGCCCATCGGGATCTGCATTGCCGCAGAGACCTGAGCCGTCGATAGCGTTTTTTCAATGAGCTTCAGGCCACCGGTGACGATCACTGAACCGGCAAAAATAAAGATCAGCAAATTAATGATGACGCTGAGAAACGCCTGTTTGCGAGGGGGTAACGTCATCGCCAGTAAATCGATAGCCAGATGGCGCTGAGCGCCGACGGTATAAGCCGCACCCAGCAGACCTACCCAGATCATTAAAAAACGTGCCAGCTCATCGGTCAGGGTGCTTGGCGTATTTAATACATAGCGGCTGAATACCTGCCAGACGACGCAGATAACCAGCGCCACCATCACGGCGACAGAGAATGCGGCGATCGTGCGGTCCACCGCCAGCTTTATGCGGTTAAGTATCATCATTAATTTCCTGGTGAAGGCGGGCCAGTTGCCGGCCCGCTAGAGGTTTATTCAGCCGCGGCTTCGAATTTGGCCAGCAGGCCAGCCTGTTTAGGATCTTTTTTGAAGTCATCAAACAGCGGCTGTACGGCTGCACGGAACGGTGCTTTATCCACTTTGACGATTTCGCCACCCATGGCTTTGGCCTGGGCGCGGGTATCGGCGTCGATCTTATCCCACAGCTTTTGCTGATAAACTTCAGAGGCTTTAGCCGCTTTGATCAGGATCTGTTGCTGTTCCGGCGTCAGCTTGTCCCAGGTCTTGCTGGAGATCACGAGGAAGTCCGGGATTGAGGCATGTTCATCTTCAGAGAAAACTTTCGCGATTTCGATGTGGCGGGTTTGAACCCAGGAAGGAACGTTGTTCTCTGCGCCATCTACTACCCCCTGCTGCATGGCGGTATAGACTTCACCAAAAGAAATCGGCGTTGGTGAACCGCCCATTAATTCAATCATTTTAAGCGTGGTCGGGCTGGCCTGGACGCGGATTTTCAGTCCTTTTAAATCTTCCGGTTTAGTGATGGGTTTTTTTGCATAAAAGCTTCGCGTACCGGCGACATAAGCGGAAAGCGCGAAGAATCCTTTATCTTTAGTGGACTCCATTATTTCCTTGCCCACTTCACCGAAAACAACTTTATTGAAATGATTCTGATCTTTAAATAAGAACGGTAAATTATATATCGCGTAGACGTTATCGAATGACTCCAGATCGCTGGCGGAGCCTTTGGTCATATCCAGAGCGCCGTTTTGTAATAGCTCCATGGTTTCACGTGCGCTACCCATCTGGCTGCTGGGATAAATACGAATTTTCATATTACCGCCAGACAGTTGGTTAACCTCTTTGGACATTTCTTCAAACGCCTGATGGACAACGTGGCTGCGTTCGAGGTTATGTGCCAGTTTTAACGTAACTTTCTCAGCTGCGCTAGCGCCTGTAGAGAGCAGGGCAAGCAGAGATACACACACCAGGGAACGAGAAAAAGAGAATTTTTTCATGAGTTGGCTCCATGCACATAGGTTAATTGGTCAATATCTAGAGAGTGATTCCTTATTTCTGTATGACATATTATCCTGGTTGTCCGACATCTTTAAGCCGTCTGACTCACATTTTTTCTCAATGACATAATGAAATGAGGAATTTTGTGCGCTGGGTTATGTTTATTTTTAATAAATGAAGATGAACTTATTTTTATTTTGAATGTGACTAATGAATTGCTCGGAAATAACTTTACAAACATTTCGGAAAAAGCGATCTGTGAATTATCCCGTTATCTTTTAATAACGGGATATGAATTGAGATGTTTATTCGCTAAGGAATAACTCGAGAAGAGAATTTAAAAACAGTTTACCGTGCTCGGTTATTTGCCAGTAGCGCTCATCTTCCGTCAGGTAACCCTGAGCAATAGCAGAATCGATCTGCAGACGGATCGAGCGTTCCTCAAGGCCGGTGTAGCGGCTAAATTCATCACGTGGCGCCGCTTCCAGCAGGCGAAAACGGTTCATAAAGAACTCGAACGGTTTATCGGCGGTTTCCACATCATGCTGGCGTTCGAGGTAGCGGCCTTCCATATAGCCGCGCGGGTGGCGAGTTTTTGCCGTTCGCAGAATACGCCCGTCCGGGAAGGTCACTTTGCCGTGCGCGCCGCAGCCAATCCCCAAATAGTCGCCAAAGCGCCAGTAGTTCAGGTTATGCTGGCACTGATAGCCCGGTTTAGCGTAGGCGGAGGTTTCATATTGCTGATAACCCGCGGCGCTGAGCAAGCGGTGTCCCTGCTCGTAAATATCCCACAGCGCGTCATCATCCGGCAGCACAGGAGGACGTGAACCAAACAGGGTGTTAGGTTCGATGGTCAACTGATACCAGGAGAGATGTGGCGGGTTGAGCGCAATGGCCTGGCGTAGATCGTCCAGCGCCTCTTCCAGAGATTGATCCGGCAGGCCGTGCATTAAATCGAGATTAAAGCTGCGCAGCCCCAGTCCGCTCGCCAGGTTGGCCGCGCGCTTCGCTTCCTGTGGGCCATGAATGCGCCCGAGACGCTGGAGTTTCTGCTCGCTAAAGCTCTGTACGCCGATGGAGATGCGATTAATGCCTGCGCGCTGATACTCCACGAAGCGATCTGCTTCCACGGTACCTGGGTTGGCTTCCATGGTAATTTCCGCATTGACCGCCAGCGGCAGGTGCTCGCGTACGCCATCAAGTAGAGTTTGCATCGCCGGGCCTGAGAGCAGGCTCGGCGTGCCGCCGCCAATAAAAATAGTCCCGATTTCACGTCCCTGTGCGTAGTGGGCGTCGGCCCGCAGATCGTTCAAAAGATGCTGAACGTAATCGTCATGCGGCACTTCGCCCTTCAATGCATGCGAGTTAAAATCGCAGTACGGGCATTTCTGCACGCACCACGGGATGTGAATATAGAGGCTCAGTGGCGGCAAATTAGCCATTACGTAAGGCTTCCAGTAGCAGTTTCAGCGCGCGTCCACGGTGGGAGATAGCGCTTTTTTCTTCGCGACTCAGTTCCGCAGCGGTTTTACCTTCCGTCGGAACAAAGAAAATTGGGTCGTAACCAAAGCCGCCGCTGCCTGCTGCTTCGCGGGCGATCAGGCCTGGCCAGCTGCCGTGGCAGACCAACGGTGTCGGATCTTCCGCATGGCGCAGATAAACCAGAACGCAGTGGAATTGCGCCTGACGTTTATCGTCCGGAACGTCCTTCAGGGTTTCGAGCAGTTTTTCCAGATTGCGCTGGTCGGTCGCTCCCTCGCCGGAATAGCGAGCAGAATAGATGCCAGGCGCACCGCCTAACGCATCTACGGCCAGCCCGGAGTCATCGGCAATGGCCGGTAACCCGGTAACCTGCGCGGCATGGCGTGCTTTCAAAATGGCGTTTTCGATAAACGTCAGGCCGGTTTCCTCGGCGGAATCCACACCCAGTTCGGTTTGCGCGACGATATCGAGGCCAAAATCAGCCAGCAGCGAGGCCAGCTCGCGCACTTTACCGGGGTTGCCGGTAGCGAGAACAACTTTTTGCATAATGAATCCTGTTTATTCCGTCAGCGCTGCGACCCCGGTGGGGATCTGCTGCGGATGAATGATTTTTACCTGCTTGCGGCGGCCAAGTTCGCCTTTTTCGATAAGCACCTGACTTTTTGCCACGCGAAACTGTTTAGCGAGGAATTTTACCAGATGGGCGTTGGCCTGGCCGTCAACGGGAGGGGCGGTAATGGCGACTTTAAGTTCGTCGCCATGTAAACCAACGATGCTGTCGCGGCTGGCCTTGGGCTGAATATACAGCCGTAAGACCAGTCCATCAGCGCAGGCTTCGACGGCACTCATAGCGCCATCCACAGCCCCGGTAGCAGAACGTTGCCGGTCGCCTGCAACAGTTCGGCAATACCTATATTGATAACGTACAGCAGCAGCACCAGCACCATCGGCGAGAAATCAATCCCGCCCATTGATGGCAGCATTCTGCGAATCGGACGCAGTAGCGGGTCAGCCAGCTGCATCAGGACGTATTCTACCGGGCTACGACCCTGGCTTACCCAGCTCATAATCGCCATTAACAGCAGGACCCAGAAAATTAGCGAACCTACGGTTTTAATGAGGATCAGTAGCGCGGAGATCCAGATAATTGGCTGGAAAGTGACGACCATAAACAGGACGATGGCTTTCACAATGCAAAGAATAAATGCGACCAACAGGGAGGCGCTATCCAGTGGCCCCATTGCTGGAATAATACGGCGCAGCGGCCCCACGATAGGCTGCGTCGCCTTGACCACGAACTGCGAAAACGGGTTGTAAAAGTCGCAGCGCGCCCACTGCATCCAGACGCGTAACAACACGACCATCGTGTAAAGCTCAATGACCGTTGAGAGCAGGAAAGTCAACGTCTTCATGGCGTTCCTCAGATTCCTTATTTTTTGCTGTAGTCGCGCGCGCCGAAAATTGCGGTTCCGATGCGCACCATAGTGCTTCCCGCCGCGATGGCGGCTTCCATATCATCCGACATTCCCAGCGACAACGTATCGACCGTAGGGTAGAGCGTTTTTAGTCGCGCAAATGCTACCGCCATTTGTTGGGCGACGGCAAACTGCCTTACATATTCTGACTCTGGTGCGGGAATGGCCATCAAACCGCGTAGCTGCAAACCCGGTAGCTCAGCGATCGCTGCCGCCAGCGCGTCCAGCTCTTCAACCGGAATACCCGACTTGCTTTGCTCATCGCTAATGTTGATTTGAATCAGCACGTTGAGTGGCGGTAGCTGCGCAGGGCGCTGTTCGCTAAGACGAACGGCGATCTTCAGACGATCGACGGTGTGGCACCAGTCAAAATGCTCAGCCACCAGGCGGCTTTTGTTGGACTGTAGTGGACCAATAAAGTGCCATTGTAGCCCAGTTACGCCTTTTTCCTGAAAGTAGCGGATTTTCTCCACCCCTTCCTGAACATAGTTTTCGCCAAATGCGGCCTGACCTGCGACCATCGCTTCTTCGATAGCGCTCGCAGGTTTCGTTTTACTGACTGCAAGCAATGTAACTTCTTCTGGAGCACGGCCGCAGCGTGCGGCAGCGGCTGAGATTTTGTCCCGGACCTGTGCCAGGTTATGCGCAATATTGTTCATATACCGAGGATGAGTTATGGAACTGGAAGAAATAGTGGCCCTTAGTGTAAAGCATAACGTCTCCGATCTACACCTGTGCAATGCTTCAGCACCGCGCTGGCGTCGCCAGGGAAAGCTGGAACCTGCGCCTTTTACCTCGCCGGATATCGGCAAAATACTTAATGACTGGCTTAACGCCGAGCAGCTTGCGCACTGGCAGGCCAGCGGGCAGGTGGATTTTGCCCTTGCGCCAGCAGGCGGGCCGCGTCTTCGCGCCAGCGCCTTTGCCCACACCTGCGGTCTGTCGCTGGCGCTGCGCCTGCTGGCGGAAACATGTCCTTTACTGGAGGAGCTTGGTACGCCTGCTGCTTTAACCGAGCTGCTTAATGAAGAAAGCGGACTTATTCTGGTGACGGGGGCGACTGGTAGCGGTAAATCAACGACCCTGGCGGCGATGGTGGGTTATCTCAACCAGCGTCTCAGTGGTCATATCCTGACGCTGGAAGATCCGGTTGAGTTTATTCACCATAGCGAGCGCTGTCTGATTCAGCAGCGGGAAATCGGCCGCCACTGCCCCTCTTTTGCCGCAGCTTTACGCGCTGCTCTGCGTCAGGATCCGGACGTTATTCTGTTGGGGGAGCTGCGCGACAGCGAAACGATTCGTCTGGCGTTAACGGCGGCGGAGACCGGACATCTGGTGATGGCGACATTGCACACGCGCGGCGCAGCTCAGGCGGTTGAGAGGCTAGTGGATGTCTTTCCGGCGCAGGAGAAGGAACAGGTTCGTAGTCAGCTGGCGGGGAGTTTGTGCGCAGTTCTGGCACAAAAACTGTTTCCGGATACTACAGGCGGAAGAGTTGCGCTATACGAGCTTTTGGTCAATACCCCGGCAGTGGCCAATTTGATCCGGGAGGGAAAAACTCATCAGTTACCTGGCGTAATGCAAACCGGACAGCAATTGGGCATGCAAACATTTACGCAAAGCTTTCAGCAACGTACGGCTGCGGGGCGGTTATAGCTGTATTTTTTATATTCAGACATCTTACCAATGGCTTGTTATGACAATGTTTTATTAATGTTCGGTATCATAATTTTATATTACAGATAAGTACGTGAAATTAAGCCGAATAATGTACGCTGTGAAAAACGAATTGACATAAACCTCCCATAACCAGGAAAAAAGTTTGATAATCTTTTGACTCTCTTAAGGCATTCGATTTATGCTGTTTGCAGGGATAGGAAAATTCCCATGGAATATTGTTTCAGTGTGTAAATGTGATTTGTATTTATAAATACACCAGCGATCGTATTCTGTTTAATTCATTTAACCGCTATGAAGGCGGGTATCAACTAAGGAGAGTTTTAAGTGATTAATTTATCTGAGAATTCCATTCATTCTCGCCAGGTTACTTTTATTACTCACCCATCAATTCAGAGCAAAGCATTTGCAACCTGGTTGGCTGATAGGTTATCCGTTTCGGTCATCCTGCAAAATATTAACAAACCCCTCGCGCAACGTCTTTTGAAAGATTCTGTAATATTATTTGATATCGCTGTTTCAAATAAAAAGTTGAATGGCGTGTGGCGTGATATTATTCGCCTACAGGCAGATAACCCTCGTTTACTGATTATCAATAGCGCGCAAAAGTATGAGCTCTACGAAATGGCGCAATGGCCAGCGCTTTATGGCGTTTTCCGCCATGACGATGATGAATCGCGCTTAATTGAGGGCGTTAAAGCTGTATTGAACGGCGAACAGACGGCTGAATTGAGCGTGATGCACCCGGCAATGTATGCCGCGGATCATGTATCGGCACCTGCGGAAAATTCGCCGCTGACAGAGCGCGAATGCGAGATCCTGAATGAACTTCGCTGCGGTGCGACCAATATGGATATTGCTCGCGCGTTGTTTATCAGCGAAAACACAGTACGTACTCATCTGTACAACGTGTTCCGCAAGCTAAGCGTGAAGAACCGTACTCAGGCGGTGAGCTGGGCGAATGAGCATCTGCGCCATTAATAAACTCTGAGATGGAGAAATGGCACCAGCTGCATGTATCTGGTGCCATTTTGTTGCCTTTAAGCAACGTGAAGTACGACGGCTATAGAGGGGTTAAAAGCCCTGCTCGAAATAGCTTTCCAGAATAATAACCGCAGAAGCAGAATCAACGCTGCCTTTACTGAGCGCGCGAAATCCGCCGTGCTCGAATAACCCGGCTCTGGCTTCAACCGTGCTCAGACGCTCATCATGCAGGGTTATCTGCACGCCAAAACGGCCATGTATTTTATTCGCGAAGTTGCGCGCCCGTGCGGTCAGGGGCTGTTCCGTACCATCCATATTAAGCGGCAGGCCGACGATAACGGCTTCGGGCTGCCACTCTTTCAGCAGCTTCTCGATAACGTTCCAGTCGGGCTTGCCGTCCTGCGCTTTTAACGCGGGGAGGGGGCGTGCAGTACCGGTGATACGCTGCCCAACGGCGACGCCAATACTTTTGGTGCCAAAATCAAAGCCTAAAAAGGTGCCGCTCATTATGCGTGCCCCGCTTCGGCTGGCATCGTTACGATATCAATACCGATGAGCTTCGCCGCATCGCGCCAGCGGTCGGCTATCGGCGTGCTGAACAAAATATTCTGATCGGCCGGCGCGGTTAGCCAGGCGTTATCCAGTATTTCTTGTTCCAGCTGGCCTTTCTCCCACGAGGCATAACCCAGCGCAACCAGCACGTTGCCTGGTTGTTTGTCCGTGCCCAGCGTTTCCAGTACGTCGCGAGAGGTGGTGATCACCGTGTTATCGGAAATACGGATGCTGGAAGAAAAATCGGAGGGCGGAGAGTGCAGTATAAATCCCCGGTCCTCGGCCAGCGGGCCGCCAACCATCACCGGTTTATCCAGACGGATCTCCGGATTACGCGGATCGGGCGTGATTTTTAACTTCTCCAGAATCCCTTCAACCAGCAGATTTTCCATCGGCTTATTAATAATGATGCCCATGGCACCGTCATCGTTATACTCGCAGATATAGACTACGGAGCGGCGGAACATCGGATCCTGGAGAGCAGGCATGGCAATTAGAAAGTGATGCTGTAAATTCATTGTCAGAGGTTCTGTTCCTGGTTCAAAAAAGCAGCACCCAGTATGCGGGTAAAGCAAGAAAGTGTCGATTCAACTTTATCTTTCAGGCTACAGGCGCTGGCCCGTAGCCTGAATTGCGCTTATTTATTGAGGCGCTTCTCGATGGCGTCCATCAGCATCCCGGTGATGGAAATCGGGAAGGCGGCTTCGATTTCACGTACGCAGGTCGGGCTGGTGACGTTAATTTCCGTCAAGCGATCGCCGATGATATCCAGACCGACGAAGATTAAGCCTTTCGCTTTCAGCGTCGGACCAACGCGGCGGGCGATAGCCCAGTCACTTTCGGTCAGCGGACGTGCTTCGCCACGACCGCCAGCAGCGAGGTTGCCGCGGGTTTCACCACCCTGCGGGATGCGGGCCAGGCAGTATGGTACCGGCTCGCCGTCAACCACCAGTACGCGTTTATCGCCGTCTTTAATCGCTGGCAGATAGTTTTGCGCCATGCAGTAGCGGCTGCCCAGTTCGGTCAGCGTCTCGGTAATAACGCCGAGGTTAGGATCGCCCTCTTTCACGCGGAAAATGGACGTACCGCCCATACCGTCCAGCGGCTTGAGGATGATATCGCCATGTTTTTCCCAGAAGGCTTTTAATTGGGTTTTATTACGGGTGACCAGCGTTTCCGGGGTCAGCTCGGAGAACCAGGCAGTAAACAGCTTTTCATTGCAGTCGCGCAGGCTTCGCGGCTTGTTGACGATAAGCGTCCCTTTCTCTTCGGCGCGTTCCAGAATATAGGTGGCGTAGATAAACTCGGTATCGAACGGTGGGTCCTTACGCATCAGAATGACGTCGAGGTCAGCCAGAGGCAGATCCTGCTCACCGTTGAACTCGTACCATTTATCGTAATTTTGCTCGACGCTCAGCTTGCGCGTACGGGCGCGGGCTTCACCGTTGATTAAGTACAGGTCATTCATCTCCATATAATGGAGTTCATAGCCGCGACGCTGCGCTTCCAGCAACATGGCGAAGCTGGTGTCTTTCTTGATGTTGATGGTTGCGATGGGGTCCATCACGATGCCGAGCTTGATCATTGTTCTTCTCCGTTAACGCTTCAACCTAAGTCGCCAAAACGCACCTGCAGGGCGGTTATGGCAGTGAGCGCAGTTGTCTCTGTACGCAGAACGCGCGGTCCCAACAGGATATCAGTAAACTGATAGCGAGCGGTCATGGCTATCTCTTCCGCCGACAGGCCGCCTTCGGGGCCAATCAGCAGGCGAACGCGCTCGACCGGTAGCGGCAGCGTGTTAATGCTGGCGCTGGCGCGAGGGTGCAAATTAAGCTTCAGCCCCTCGTCCTGCTCCGCACACCAGGCTTCGAGCTGCATTGCCGGGCGGATCTCCGGCACCACGTTGCGGCCGCTTTGCTCGCAGGCGGCAATGGCGATTTTTTGCCACTGCTGGATCTTCTTCTGTAAACGTTCGGCATCCAGTTTAACGCCACAGCGTTCGGAAAACAGTGGCGTTATGAGGCTTACACCAAGTTCGATCGATTTCTGGATGGTGAATTCCATTTTTTCGCCACGGGACATGACCTGGCCTAAATGGATATGCAGCGGTGATTCGCGATCGTCGATTTTGCTACTCTGTACTTCAACCAGAACATTTTTCTTACCGGCTTCGACAATGACCGCTTCGAAAACCTGATTGCTGCCGTCAAAAAGCTCAATTGCCTGACCTTTACCCATACGTAAAACGCGACCGACATGGTTAGCCGCGTCGTCGGAGAGGGCAATCTGATTACCCGTCGTAATACGTTCCGGGTGATGGATGCGAGGAATGCGCATGTTTGATATTCCGTTCTTCGCGCAGATGTTGTCTTCCCCCATCAAGGGGGAAGAGTGAAGCTGCAAATTAACAATTGCCGCTAGTGTAGGTTAGCTCTTTTGCGCCTGGCAAGCCTGCAGGACGTAAGGATTGTGGTTGCCCTGAACTTTGGCAATACGCGCGTCGCGCTCGCATTCCCAGGTGGTCACCGGATACTGCTTATCCCAGGCGGTAAACAGCTGGGTTTGTTGGCGGGAAAGGTTTAGCTGATAGCGGTCGCGCATATAGAAGTAGGTTCGGGCGATAGATCCCCGGGCGCGAACCGGCGGCTCGGCGACTTTGTCTTTGAAATCGACCTTCATAGCACACTGGCCGTACTGACCCTCGCCACCGTTCCACTGGCTGTACATAAAGTTGCCGCGATCGCCATTGACCTCGCCAACTGCGGGCTGCAGATTATGCATGTCGCTTTCCATTTTGCGGTATTCCGGGTCTTTGGCGCAGTTTTTTCGCCCGCCGTCTTGCCAGCACTGGCGCTGATGGCCGAACTGCCATGCCGGTACCACATGTTCCCACTCTACCCGGCTGGCGCGGTTTTCATTTTTACGCACTTTGTAGCCACAAGATTCCAGGTCGATAACGCCCTTTTTCCCCTGCCAGTTGATTTTACAGCCGCAGTAGAAATCGCCGGGGACGTCGGCGTTCACTTTGACGCCAGCGGCCTTGGCCTGGGAAAAACTGTTGATGCCTTCCGCCGCGAGCGGGGCGCACGCCGCCGCGCTAAGAAAAGCGGCGGCAAAAATAGAAATACGGGACATTGTGAACTCCGTGTCAAAACGAGCCCGCAACGTAGCGAATGTGGTTGCCCGACGCAATCAGTCAGATCAGAAAATTTCCAATTATTTCCGGAGATTACTTTTCCGCCACCAGAACATCGCCGCAGCGGACGCAGCGGTAGGTGGCTTCCCCACGCACTACGCGATTGTGACGGCGGACGGTTAGCTGGTGCTGCTGACACTGGCAGCGGTAGGAGAAGGTGTTTTTGCGCACCGAGTCGAGTTCGAAACGATGGGTACGTAGGGCCGGAACGCCCAGTACGCTTTCCATCATCCATTTCCACTCTTTACCGTGCGGCGCGACGCGGCCAAAGTGTTTCCATACCAGCAGATGAGCCAGCTCATGCGGCACGACTTCGTCGATAAAAGCCTGCTGGTTTTCCAGCAGCAGCACTGGGTTAAGGCGAATTTCGTTTTTTTCCAGCCAGGCGGTGCCTGCCGAGGTTCCCCGCTGCTGATAAACCAGCGCCGGTTCAGGGTAGCTTCGCCCCAGTTTGAGGTTCGCTTTGGCCAGACTCTCCCGCAGGCTGCGCATAACGGCCTGTTGCAGGGCAATGGGAATTCGGGGTGTTTTCATAGCGCCAGAGGATAGTGCGGCAGGAAGTCGAGAGCAAGAAGAAGCTTCCTCCCGGGCGGGAGGAAGCCTGTTGGGTTAGTCGCGAGCGCCGATTTCGCGCAGTTTACGGCCTTTCATCAGGTTACGTTCGATATGTTCCAGAGAGACGTTTTTAGTTTCTGGAATCAGCCACAGCGTCAGGAAGATGAACAGAACGTTCAGACCGCCATAGACCCAGAAGGTATTGGCGCTGCCCAGCGAGTTCAACATGGTCAGGAACGTTGCGCCGACGATCATGTTGGCAATCCAGTTGGTTGCCGTTGAGCAGGTGATACCGAAATCACGCCCTTTCAGCGGCTGGATTTCAGAGCAGAGTACCCAAATCAGCGGACCGGCGCTCATCGCAAAACCAACGATAAACATCAGCAGCATCAGTACGGCAAAGTACTGCGCGGTGGCGGAGTGGATACCGATATGCATCATACTACCCAGCACGCCCATACCGACGGCCATGACGATAAAACCGAGGATCAGGGTTGGTTTACGGCCCCAGCGGTCTACCAGACCGATGGCAATAAAGGTTGCCAGAACGTTGGTCAGGCCGACGATCACCGTACCCCACATCTGTTCGGTGGTATTGGCATAGCCTGCGAGTTCAAAGATTTTCGGCGCGTAATACATGATGACGTTCATACCGGTGAACTGTTGCATCACTTGCAGCAGAACGCCGAGGAACACCGCGCGACGGAAATTGCTGTTTTCTTTAAACAGCGACCAGCCGGATTGTTTTACCTTCAGGCTTTCGCGGATCTCATCCAGCTCGCGTTTCGCTTCAGCGCTGGTGTCTCGCAGGCGCAGCAGCACGCGTTCGGCATCGACAAAGCGGCGCTTAGCGGCAAACCAGCGCGGGCTATCCGGCAGGAAGATGACGCCAATCAGCAGTAGAATCGCCGGGATAATGATGACGCCCAGCATCCAGCGCCATGCGCCGCTGTAGCTGAAAGCGGTATCCGAAAGATAAGCGCCGAGAATGCCAATGGTGATCATCAACTGATACATCGAAATCATGCTGCCACGAATTTTTTCCGGCGCGATTTCCGACAGATACAGCGGAGCAGTGTAGGACGCGACGCCAACCGCCAGCCCGAGCAGCACGCGGGAGATCAGCAGCACTTCAACGTTTGGAGCGGCCGCCGAGAACAGCGAACCGGCAACGAACAGTATAGCGCCAATCATCAGGCTTTTTTTGCGTCCGAGTTTGAAAGAGAGCCAGCCGCTACCGACTGCGCCAACGGCGGCGCCGAACATCATTGAGCTCACCACCCATTCCTGGGTATGAGCGCTTATCTGAAACTCGTTGGCAATAAAGGGTAAGGCACCCGCAATCACACCGATATCAAGGCCGAACAGCAGGCCAGCCAGTGCGGCGAGGAAGCAGACAAAGAACGTCATCGTCTTGTTCGAGCGCCCTTGTTTTTTGTTGTCAGGCATAACGCCCTCCAGTTGAGTTATTGATTCTGTCGATGCTTAGGGTAGGGAAGTCTGTAGTAAAAAAATGTGATAGTAATCACGTCTGTGTAATCGGTTACACTACCGTAAAGAAACGTAATTCATTTAATTTTATTATAATCAATGAATTATATAAGTTTAGGCGAAGAAATTAAAAACGCTAATCAGAGTTTCCTGAAATATTGTGTAACATAGTGATGCATTATTGCATTAAGAGTGTTTAATGATGAAAAATTCGCTTCGTGAGTGATGTAATCGCTTTCATTTAACTTTTGTGACAAAGGGAGGAATGGCGCTGCGAGGATGTGAGAAAATAAAAAGGCCAGCACGCGGCTGGCCTTAAAAGTGAGGAGAGCGTGGCTTATTTCAGACCGGCCGCTTCGCGCAGCTGGGCTGCTTTGTCGGTTTTTTCCCATGGGAAATGTTCGCGACCAAAGTGACCGTATGCTGCCGTCTCTTTGTAGATCGGGTGCAGCAGATCCAGCATCTGAATCAGGCCGTATGGACGCAGGTCGAAGAACTCGCGTACCAGCAGGGTCAGCTGTTCAGACGGCACTTTTTCGGTACCGAAGGTTTCAACCATGATTGAAGTCGGTTCAGCGACGCCGATAGCGTAAGAAACCTGAATCTCGCAACGGTCAGCCAGACCAGCCGCCACGATGTTTTTCGCAACATAGCGTGCCGCATAGGCTGCAGAACGGTCCACTTTTGATGGATCTTTACCGGAGAATGCGCCGCCGCCGTGACGAGCCATGCCGCCGTAGGTATCAACGATAATTTTACGCCCGGTCAGGCCGCAGTCGCCCATTGGTCCGCCGATAACAAAACGGCCTGTTGGGTTGATGAAGAATTTGGTTGCGCTGGTCAGCCACTCGGTCGGCAGAACCGGTTTGATAATCTCTTCCATCACTGCTTCCTGCAGTGATTTCTGATCGATGCTTTCGGCATGCTGGGTAGACAGAACAACCGCATCAATACCGACAACTTTACCGTCGTCGTACTGGAAAGTGACCTGGCTTTTCGCATCCGGGCGCAGCCACGGCAGAGTGCCATTTTTGCGAACTTCAGCCTGACGCTGCACCAGACGGTGAGCATAGGTGATCGGCGCTGGCATCAGTACATCGGTTTCGTTGGTGGCGTAGCCAAACATCAGGCCCTGGTCGCCCGCACCCTGTTCCAGCGGATCGGCACGGTCAACGCCCTGGTTGATGTCCGGAGACTGTTTGCCGATAGCGCTCAGGACCGCGCAGGAGTTGGCATCAAAGCCCATATCGGAATGCACGTAGCCAATTTCACGCACCGTGTTACGGGTGATCTCTTCGATATCAACCCATGCGCTGGTGGTGATTTCACCGCCAACCAGAACCATGCCGGTCTTGACGTAGGTTTCACATGCTACGCGCGCTTTCGGATCCTGCTCAAGGATTGCATCAAGCACGGCATCGGAGATTTGGTCAGCAATTTTGTCAGGATGCCCTTCTGATACGGACTCGGACGTAAAGAGGTGTTTTGCCATGTTTTATTTCACCTGTGGACGATTCGGGTAGCTCATACTGTTGTGTAGAGAGGCTTTGACGGATGACCCTACCAAAGCTTGCAGGTAGTGACACGAGCAGTCTGAGTGTTAATCAGTATAGATGGATTAACTTCTGGACGGCTATTTTAGGTCAGTTCTTGACCCCATTTCCAGCCTTTTTTGATATTCGTCGCATTTATGGAAAAAGGGCGGTGGCAATTTTTCCTGACAACCCCCGGCAAAGCACATATTTTTATTTTGCTTTTTACCCCGCTTATCGGTATAAAACGCCGCGCGCGGCTCATTAAAAAAGCGCACGAGCTTTCATCTCGTGATGCCACTTCCAGCCGGGTTAAGCAGTCTGTATTTACAGAGTCCCGCAGCGGCGTTTGCGCTGGCTGTTCGGAATGTATAGCTTTGGCTTGTCGCTGGCCCGTATCGGGGCAGTGTGGAGGTGATCCCAGATAATGAACCCACGTTTTTCGCCTGATTCGCCGCGTCGTTCCGTCGCGCGTCACTATCCCGCAACCTGCATCACTCTCATGCAAACCTGCCGATGTTCTACCCATCTCGGCGCTTCTCAGGATTCCAGGGCCGGTCGGCCATCGGACAACTGAACAAGGGCGCTCTTGCGATAGCAAGGGTTTTCTCGTGGTTTCTCCGGACTGTCATACTCCGTTCGGGTACGTGCTTTACGATGATATGAATAAGAAACCGGTCGCGCAGTCGCAAGATCAGCACTATCTGCTGGGATTTCGGACTGTTTATGGGTTGTTATCGCTTCTTCGGATTGCGATAGTAGTCAACTGTTTTACACTTGTTAATAAAATTTGAGGTTCGCTATGTCTGACGACATGTCTTTGTTTTCGCCTTCGTCAGCAGGCGATCACGGTGTACTACGTTCCATGCAGGAGGTTGCGATGAGCTCCCAGGAAGCCAGCAAGATGCTACGTACTTATAATATTGCCTGGTGGGGTAATAACTACTACGACGTTAACGAACTGGGCCATATCAGCGTCTGCCCGGATCCCGACGTCCCGGAAGCGCGCGTTGACCTTGCCGAGCTGGTGAAAGCGCGTGAAGCACAGGGGCAGCGTCTGCCTGCGCTGTTCTGCTTCCCGCAGATTTTACAGCATCGCCTGCGTTCAATTAATGCCGCCTTTAAACGCGCGCGTGAGTCTTACGGCTATAACGGTGACTACTTCCTGGTTTATCCGATCAAGGTGAACCAGCATCGCCGCGTGATTGAATCGCTGATCCACTCCGGCGAACCGCTGGGTCTGGAAGCCGGCTCGAAAGCTGAGCTGATGGCGGTCCTCGCGCACGCAGGTATGACCCGCAGCGTGATTGTGTGTAACGGTTATAAAGACCGTGAATATATCCGCCTGGCGCTGGTGGGTGAAAAGATGGGCCATAAAGTCTATCTGGTCATCGAGAAGATGTCGGAAATCGCTATCGTGCTGGAAGAAGCCGAGCGCCTCAACGTGGTGCCGCGTCTTGGCGTACGTGCGCGTCTGGCGTCTCAGGGCTCCGGCAAATGGCAGTCCTCCGGTGGAGAAAAGTCAAAATTCGGCCTCGCGGCTACGCAGGTTCTGCAACTGGTTGAGATTCTGCGTGCCGCTGGGCATCTGGATAGCCTGCAGTTGCTGCACTTCCACCTTGGCTCGCAGATGGCCAATATACGCGACATCGCCACCGGTGTGCGTGAATCGGCGCGTTTCTACGTCGAACTGCATAAGCTGGGCGTGAATATTCAGTGCTTCGATGTTGGCGGCGGTCTCGGCGTTGATTATGAAGGGACGCGTTCGCAGTCCGACTGCTCGGTCAACTACGGTCTGAACGAGTACGCTAATAACATTATCTGGGCGATTGGCGATGCCTGTGAAGAGAACGGTCTGCCGCATCCGACGGTGATTACCGAATCAGGCCGCGCGGTCACTGCGCACCACACCGTACTGGTCTCGAATATTATTGGCGTTGAGCGTAACGAATACACTGAGGCGACCCCGCCAGCGGAAGACGCCGCGCGTCCGCTGCAAAGCATGTGGGAAACCTGGCAGGAGATGCACGAGACCGGCAACCGCCGCTCGCTGCGTGAATGGCTGCACGACAGCCAGATGGATCTGCATGACATTCATATCGGCTACTCCTCCGGCACCTTTAATCTTCAGGAGCGCGCCTGGGCGGAACAGCTGTATCTGAATATGTGCCATGAAGTGCAGAAACAGCTCGACCCAAGCAATCGCGCGCATCGTCCTATTATCGACGAACTGCAGGAGCGCATGGCGGATAAGATTTACGTCAACTTCTCCCTGTTCCAGTCGATGCCGGATGCATGGGGTATCGATCAGCTATTCCCGGTGATGCCGCTGGAAGGGCTGAATATGGTGCCGGAACGCCGTGCGGTGCTGCTGGATATCACCTGCGATTCCGATGGCGCTATTGACCACTATGTGGATGGCGATGGTATTGCGACCACCATGCCGATGCCGGAATACGACCCGGAGAACCCGCCAATGCTGGGCTTCTTTATGGTTGGCGCCTATCAGGAAATTCTCGGCAATATGCACAACCTGTTCGGCGATACGGAAGCCGTAGATGTGTTTGTGTTCCCTGACGGCAGCGTGGAAGTTGAGCTGTCAGATGAAGGGGATACCGTGGCGGATATGCTGCAGTACGTGCAGTTGGATCCGAACACGCTGCTGACTCAGTTCCGCGATCAGGTGAAAAAGACGGATCTGGATGCTGCTTTGCAGCAGCAATTCCTTGAAGAATTCGAGGCAGGTTTATATGGATATACCTATCTCGAAGATGAATAATTAAGAGTATTCCGCTTGAGAGCTGATTTATTTATATAAATCGGCTCTTTTTTTATTGATAGAATCTGAAATAGAACCATCTACGCTTTTTAATTTTATTAATACCGTTACTATTACTGGCAGCTGACCTCGCAGCAGAAAAGGATGAAAGATGAAAGGATTTAAAGTTAACGGCGTGATTGCCGGAATATTATTATTATTAGGTGGTTGCTCCAGCTCAATGCAGTCCAGCAGGGCACCGGCTTCAGATGTAGGAACAGCCTGGGGCGGCGACGTACACTCAACGGTTAAGGGCGTCTCGGTTGAGCGAGCGGAACGCGAGCCCTCTGAAATGGTATTAATAAACTATTCGACTAAATACCAGTCGGGATACGACAAGGTATACAGCATTCGTATCAGCGAGCTGGAATATGCCGTGCGTGATGCTAATTTTAACTCTCTGCCGATTACTCGCCGCTACAACTCATCGGTCGGGCAATGGCAATATATTATTCCAGCCAGAGTTGGAATGAACTATCAACTGTATGTGCGTAATCACAGTCGCAATACAAACTATGAAATTGTTGCGACGGTTGATGGCCTGGACGTGCTAAACGGTAAACCGGGTTCTTTAAACAACAACGGTTATATCGTTAATGCAGGCGATTCGCTGGCGATCAAAGGGTTCAGAAAAGATAAGCATACGGAGGCGGCATTCCAGTTCTCTGATGCCGCGGATTCCTATGCGGCTAACTCTGCGCAAGGAGACGTCCGCAATACCGGCGTGATTGGTTTTGCGGCGTTTGCATTACAGGGTCCTGCTGCGAAAACGTTGCCGCCGTGCCCAGCCCAGGCTTTCCCGGCAGACAGCAACGACTATGCGCCGCCGCCTTGTCGTAAATAAACGCTTTGCTTGAAGCCGGTTAGTTTTAGGGCGATAATTACGTCCAATATGCTATATATGTATACCCAAACCCTTTCTCGTCGGGCCTAACGACGCGAAAGGGTTTTTTTATATCTTTTTCAAATACCAAGACGGCAAAAAGAGGTCATACCCATGAGCACCTTAGGTCATCAATACGATAACTCCCTGGTATCTAACGCATTTGGCTTTCTGCGTCTGCCGCTGAATTTCCAGCCGTATGACAGCGATGCTGACTGGGTGATTACCGGCGTCCCGTTTGATATGGCGACTTCCGGGCGCGCGGGCGGCCGCCATGGCCCGGCGGCGATCCGCCAGGTCTCTACCAACCTTGCATGGGAGCACAACCGTTTCCCGTGGAACTTCGATATGCGCGAACGCCTGAACGTCGTTGATTGCGGCGACCTGGTTTACGCGTTCGGCGATGCGCGCGAGATGAGCGAAAAGCTACAGGCACATGCGGAAAAACTGCTGGCCGCAGGGAAACGTATGCTCTCCTTCGGCGGCGACCACTTTGTCACGCTGCCGCTGCTGCGTGCCCATGCTAAGCACTTTGGCAAAATGGCGTTGGTGCACTTCGATGCCCATACCGACACCTACGCCAACGGCTGCGAATTTGACCACGGTACCATGTTCTACACCGCGCCGAACGAAGGTCTGATCGATCCAAATCACTCGGTGCAGATCGGTATCCGCACCGAGTTTGATAAAGACAACGGCTTTACGGTGCTGGATGCGGGGCAGGTTAACGATCGTACCGCTGATGATGTCATTGCCCAGGTTAAGCAGATCGTTGGCGATATGCCGGTCTATCTGACCTTTGATATCGACTGCCTCGATCCGGCGTTTGCCCCGGGCACGGGTACGCCAGTGATCGGCGGTCTGACGTCGGATCGCGCGATCAAACTGGTGCGTGGGCTGAAGGATCTGAATATCGTCGGGATGGACGTGGTGGAGGTTGCTCCGGCTTACGATCAGTCTGAGATCACTGCGCTGGCTGCGGCGACGCTGGCGCTGGAGATGCTCTATATCCAGGCGGCGAAGAAAGGCGAGTAATCGGAATCGGACTATTTTACTCGCCATTTTGAACCCGGGCAGTGCTCTCCATCCTCACGTACTACGTGTACGCTCCGGTGGCTGTGCGCTGTCCGGGTTCAAACTGGCTTCGCCAATAACGTCCGATTTGTTACAAATTGGGTCGAGAATTACTTAATCCCGTCCGCGGCCATCCGATCACGAATATGCTGAGCGCGCGCCTCTGATGCCGGGTGGTCGTCAAACATTGAACTTTGGCGACCGGCTTCCAGCTTCGCTAGCTTTTCGAAGCTGGTGGCGAGACCCGCCGGGTTAATACCACGTTTACGCAGCAGATCGTAAGAGTAATCGTCCGCTTCTGACTCCTGGCGCTGGGAGAACTGTGAGTTCACCAGTTTCTCACCCAGATCGCCTAACTGCGATTGCGACAGGCTGCCAACGATGCCGCCAGCGGAAGCCGCCGCTGCGCGCACGGCGTTGGTCCCTAACGCCACCTGCATGCCTTTCTTCACATGGCCAAGCGCGACGTGGCCCATTTCGTGGCCAATGACCGCTTCGACCTCGTTATCATTCATTAAATCCATCAGTCCGCTGTAAACGCGGATGCAGCCGTTAGCCATGGCGAAGGCATTAACGTCTTTGGTTTGGTACACCTTGTAGTTCACTGGCTGGCCGTTGATATTGTCCCCCAGCGCGGCGGCGATTTTAGTCAGCCGTTTGCTGTATTCACTACTGGCAGGCGCGATAGTGGCTTTGGCATCCATCTCCTGGCAGGCTTTATCGCTTAAGGTCTTGACCTGCTCGTCGCTGAGCGAGTAGGCCTGGAAAGCTTCCGCGCCGGAGCTAAGCAGGCCATTGGAGTCCATGTTCTGGCATCCGGTAAGCGTTGCTGCGATCCCAAGGGCAAGAATAGCTGAGCGAATTTTCATTTTTTATCTTCCACAATCTTATGGTTATTTATCCGAAAAAACGGCGATGGCAGGCCTGCCGTATCCTGTTCAAATTATAAATACTATCTCAGGATGCGGGCGAGAGGATTACGGCGTAGCACAACGTGTTCCAGAGATTTCTTAAACGGTAAAAGGATGCTCCATGTACATGCTTTGCCGCTTAGGTTACATTGTTCACACTTTTTTCCGGCGTAGCCCAAAACGCGCTGTCGTCAAGTCGTTGCGGGCATGGCCTTCATTATCCGATCTGGAGTCAAAATGTCCTCACGTAAAGAGCTTGCTAACGCTATTCGTGCGCTGAGCATGGACGCAGTACAGAAAGCCAAATCCGGCCACCCGGGTGCCCCGATGGGTATGGCTGACATTGCCGAAGTCCTGTGGCGTGATTTCCTGAACCATAACCCGCAGAACCCGTCCTGGGCTGACCGCGACCGCTTCGTACTGTCTAACGGCCACGGCTCGATGCTGATTTACAGCCTGCTGCACCTCACCGGTTATGATCTGCCGATTGAAGAGCTGAAGAACTTCCGTCAGCTGCACTCTAAAACGCCGGGTCACCCGGAAGTCGGCTACACCGCGGGTGTCGAAACCACGACCGGTCCGCTGGGGCAGGGTATTGCCAATGCGGTGGGTATGGCGATTGCGGAGAAAACCCTGGCGGCGCAGTTTAACCGTCCGGGCCACGACATTGTTGACCACTTCACCTACGCTTTCATGGGCGATGGCTGCATGATGGAAGGTATCTCCCACGAGGTATGTTCTCTGGCCGGTACCCTGAAGCTTGGCAAGCTGGTGGCGTTCTATGACGACAACGGCATCTCCATCGACGGTCACGTTGAAGGCTGGTTCACCGACGACACGGCAAAACGCTTCGAAGCCTACGGCTGGCACGTGGTGCGCGGCGTTGATGGTCACGATGCTGACTCGATTAAACGCGCGGTGGAAGAAGCGCGTGCAGTCACTGACAAACCGTCCCTGCTGATGTGTAAAACCATCATTGGTTTCGGTTCGCCAAACAAAGCCGGTACCCACGACTCCCACGGCGCGCCGCTGGGCGACGCAGAGATCGCGCTGACCCGTGAAGCGCTCGGCTGGAAACATCCGGCCTTTGAAATCCCGTCTGACATCTATGCACAGTGGGATGCGAAAGAAGCCGGTCAGGCAAAAGAGTCCGCGTGGAACGAGAAATTTGCCGCCTACGCGAAGGCCTTCCCGCAGGAAGCGGCAGAATTCACCCGCCGTATGAAAGGCGATATGCCGGCTGACTTCGACGCGAAAGCGAATGAATTCATCGCGAAGCTGCAGGCGAATCCATCCAAAATCGCCAGCCGTAAAGCATCCCAGAATGCGATCGAAGCTTTCGGTCCGCTGCTGCCTGAATTCCTCGGCGGCTCCGCTGACCTGGCGCCAAGTAACCTGACCATCTGGTCCGGCTCTAAAGCGATTAACGAAGACACCGCCGGTAACTACATCCATTACGGCGTGCGTGAATTCGGCATGACCGCCATTGCCAACGGTATCTCCCTGCACGGCGGTTTCCTGCCGTACACTTCCACCTTCCTGATGTTCGTCGAGTACGCGCGTAACGCGGTACGTATGGCGGCGCTGATGAAGCAGCGTCAGGTGATGGTCTACACCCACGACTCCATCGGTCTGGGCGAAGACGGCCCGACGCACCAGCCGGTTGAGCAGGTGGCTTCTCTGCGCGTGACCCCGAACATGTCCACATGGCGTCCGTGCGACCAGGTTGAATCCGCTATTGCGTGGAAATACGGCGTTGAGCGTCAGGACGGCCCGACCGCGCTGATTCTGTCCCGTCAGAACCTGGCACAGCAGGAGCGTACTGAAGAACAGCTGGCGAACGTTGCCCGCGGCGGCTACGTGCTGAAAGATTGCGCGGGCCAGCCGGAGCTGATCTTCATCGCCACCGGTTCTGAGGTTGAGCTGGCGGTTGCCGCTTACGAAAAACTGACTGCCGAAGGCGTGAAGGCGCGCGTGGTTTCCATGCCGTCCACCGACGCGTTCGACAAGCAGGATGCGGCGTACCGTGAGTCCGTGCTGCCGAAAGCGGTCTCTGCGCGCGTGGCCATCGAAGCGGGTATCGCCGACTACTGGTTCAAATACGTGGGCCTGAACGGCGCGATTGTTGGCATGACCACCTTCGGTGAGTCTGCTCCGGCAGAGCTGCTGTTTGAAGAGTTTGGCTTCACCGTTGACAACGTGGTCGCTAAAGCGAAAGCGCTGCTGTAATCATCTTTACTGCACAAAACGGGTCGCTCAGGCGGCCCGTTTCTTTTTATTTGAGACTGCCCTAGCTTTTTTTGTTAGTAGTCAGCAAGCCACTAATGGTGATCTAATTCACAAATCACTAATTTAGTGATTTTCAGTATTTGCGGTTCAGATCACAAACATATGGTTGCTTTATTTTTTACCATTATTAACTGTTTGTTTTTATTCATTTCGCAAAAACTCTTAGTCGTACCACCTCACTTTTGCCGCTTATTGCTTTCGCAGTGGCTCACGAGTATTTTATTTTTAACGTTAAGTTGTACCCTATAAATAAAATAAAAGGATGATCTATGCGACTGATTGATTATTTCCCTGAAGCATCAATATCAATTAAAGACTCCGCATCAAACTGGCAAGAGGCCGTTGATTTTTCAATGTCAGCTTTATTGTCTAATCATTATGTGAGTCCGCAATATATTCAGGCAATTAAGGACTCAACGTTAACTAACGGGCCTTACTATATTCTTGCTCCTGAAGTGGCAATGCCCCATGCTCGTCCTGAGTATGGTGCCTTGAAAACAGGAATGTCGTTAACACTATTGCGAAAACATGTCACTTTTGGTGAAGATAATGAGCCTGTTAAATTATTAATTGGACTGTCTGCTGCTGATTCAAATTCACATATTGGCGCGATTCAGGCATTAAGCGAATTATTGTGTGAAGAAGAAAATCTGGCTGCATTACTGGCAGCTAAATCTGAAAAACAACTAGCGGATATTATTGCCCGCGCATAAGTCCCCCCTTCCTTTCAGGATATTATTATGGAAAACAAGTCTGCTCGTGCAAAGGTCCAGGCTTTTGGTGGGTTTTTGACTGCCATGGTCATCCCAAATATCGGTGCATTTATTGCCTGGGGATTTATTACTGCTTTATTTATTCCTACCGGCTGGATGCCAAACGAACATTTTGCCAAAATTGTTGGCCCGATGATTACTTATTTATTACCCGTGATGATTGGCTCAACCGGCGGTCACTTAGTTGGGGGTAAGCGTGGGGCGGTAATGGGGGGCATCGGGTCGATTGGTGTTATCGTCGGCGCGGATATTCCTATGTTCCTTGGATCGATGATCATGGGCCCGCTGGGTGGTCTGGTGATTAAATATATTGACCGAGCGCTGGAAAAACGCATCCCTGCCGGTTTCGAAATGGTCATCAATAACTTCTCTCTCGGTATCTCTGGCATGATCTTATGCCTGTTGGGGTTTGAGGTTATTGGCCCGGCGGTTCTCGTGGCGAATAATTTTGTGAAGGAGTGTATCGAAGCTCTGGTGCATGCGGGATATCTGCCGCTGCTCTCGGTCATCAATGAACCAGCGAAGATTCTCTTTCTAAATAATGCTATCGATCAGGGCGTTTATTATCCGCTCGGCATGCAGCAGGCCGCGGAGACCGGTAAATCGATTTTCTTTATGGTTGCTTCTAATCCGGGGCCTGGGCTGGGACTGCTGCTCGGATTTGCCATCTTTGGTAAAGGAATGAGTAAGAAGTCTGCACCTGGTGCCATGATTATCCACTTCCTTGGCGGTATCCATGAGCTCTATTTCCCTTATGTACTGATGAAGCCGTTAACGCTGATTGCCATGATTGGCGGCGGGATGACGGGAACCTGGGTCTTTAATTTGTTGGACGGTGGTCTGGTTGCAGGGCCGAGTCCTGGCTCAATCTTCGCCTATCTGGCATTAACGCCAAAAGGCTCATTTATTGCCACTATTGCAGGTGTGACGGCGGGAGCGCTGGTGACCTTTATCATTACCTCTTTTATTCTGAAGATGGATAAAAGCATCGAGGTCGAAAAAGGGGATACTTTTGCCGAGTCTGCTAAAGCGGTGAAAGCGATGAAGCGTGAAGGTTCATTTTCTTATAAGCAAGTTAAGCGCGTCGCTTTTGTTTGCGATGCAGGTATGGGCTCCAGCGCGATGGGGGCAACAACCTTCCGCAAACGTCTGGAAAAAGCGGGATTGGCTATTACAGTTACCCATTATGCCATCGAAAATGTACCGGATGATGCGGATATTATAGTGACTCACGCCAGTCTGGAAGGACGCGTTAAACGCGTCAGTGATAAACCGCTGGTATTGATTAAAAACTATATTGGCGACCCGCACCTGGACGAGTTGTTTAAAAATCTCAGCGCCTGATTGCTCATTAATTTACGGAGTTAATATGAAAACCAAAGTAGCTGCTATCTATGGCAAGCAGGATGTCCGTATTCGTGAATTCGAACTTCCGCAAATTACCGATAATGAATTGCTGGTGAGCGTAATATCTGACAGCGTATGTTTATCCACCTGGAAGGCCGCCGCTTTAGGTAGCGAACATAAACGCGTTCCGGACGATTTAGAAAATCATCCTGTTATTACCGGGCATGAGTGTGCAGGTATTATTGTTGAGGTGGGGAAAAATCTCGCCGATAAATATAAAAAAGGCCAGCGATTTGTTTTGCAACCCGCTATGGGATTACCTAGCGGATATTCTGCAGGCTATAGCTATGAATACTTCGGCGGCAATGCCACCTATATGATTATTCCTGAGGTGGCTATTAATCTGGGGTGCGTATTGCCCTACCACGGATCCTATTTTGCCGCCGCATCGCTCGCGGAACCAATGTGCTGCATTATTGGTGCCTATAACGCCAATTATCACACTACGCCTTATGTCTATGAACATCGGATGGGAATAAAACCCGGAGGCAATCTGGCGCTGCTGGCGTGCGCCGGACCGATGGGTATTGGCGCGATAGATTACGCCATCAACGGCAACATCACCCCAGCGCGGGTGGTGGTGGTCGATATTGATGAAAAGCGGTTGGCACAGGCGCAAAAGCTGCTGCCGGTCGAACTGGCGGCCAGTAAAGGGATTGAGCTGGTTTATGTCAATACGAGAGATATTGCAGATCCAGTACAGATGCTACGGGCGCTGACGAATGACGAAGGATTTGACGATGTCTTCGTATACGCCGCCGTCCCGGCAATCGTGGAAATGGCGGATGAACTGCTGGCGGAAGACGGATGCCTGAATTTCTTTGCCGGACCTACGGATAAAAACTTTAAAGTTCCGTTTAATTTCTACAATGTGCATTACAACAGCACTCATGTAGTGGGGACCTCCGGCGGCTCCACGGACGACATGCTAGAGGCTATCGCCCTGAGCGCAACCGGGCAGCTACAGCCTTCATTTATGGTGACGCATATTGGAGGACTGGATGCGGTACCTGACACAGTTTTGAATCTACCCAACATTCCGGGCGGTAAGAAGCTGATTTATAACGGCGTAACCATGCCGTTAACGGCGATTGCTGATTTTGCCGAGAAAGGTAAAACCGACCCGCTATTTCATCAACTGGCGAAGCTGGTAGAGAAGACGCATGGGATCTGGAATGAACAAGCCGAAAAATACCTTCTGGCGCACTTTGGCGTTGACACCGGCGAGGTGACGGAATGATGTCACTGGCGTGGCCGCTACTACGCACAACGGAACAGGCAGCGCTTGCTGCCTGGCCCGAAACGGGTTGTGGCGATAAAAATAAAATTGATGGTCTGGCGGTGAGCGCAATGCGACAGGCGCTCAATAAGCTTAACTTTCAAGGACGAATTGTCATTGGGGAAGGCGAAATCGACGATGCGCCCATGCTGTGGATTGGCGAGCAGGTTGGCGGCGGAAAAGGGCCTGCTATCGATATCGCCGTTGATCCGATAGAAGGCACCCGAATGGTTGCGATGGGGCAGAGTAATGCGCTGGCGGTAATGGCTTTCGCTCCTGCACGCTCACTACTGCATGCACCTGATATGTATATGAAGAAGATTGTCGTAAGCCGCCGGGCGAAAGGGGCGATTGATCTGCGACTTTCGTTAAGCGAAAACTTACTTAGCGTTGCTAAGGTGCTGGATAAGCCGCTGACGTCATTGCGCATGGTCACCTTGGATAAGCCCCGGCTACGCCCGGCAATCGATGAGGCGAGAAAGCTAGGCGTGAAAGTTTTTGCACTGCCGGATGGCGATGTGGCTGCCAGCGTGCAGACCTGCATGGCGGACAACGCTTATGACGTAATGTTTACCATCGGTGGCGCGCCGGAAGGGGTGATATCGGCGTGTGCGGTGACTGCTTTAGGCGGGGATATGCAGGCCGAACTTATCGATTTTTGTGAAGCGAAAGGCAACTCTACCGAGCATCAGCAAATAGCGCAGAGCGAACGCCGACGTTGTGATGAGATGGGCGTGAAGGTCAACCATGTGTATCGGCTTGATGATATTGTGAGCCACCGCGATGTTCTGTTCGCTGCAACCGGCGTCACGGGAGGAGACCTGTTATGTGGTATTCAACGCAGCGCGGGCGGAATTCGCACACAAACAATCCTGATCAGTGGCATAGACCAAACGTGTAATATAGTAGACTCTCTGCATTCCTGGTGATTTATCGAGAAACGAATGACGACGCTAACAGAAGATGACGCGCTGGAGCAACTGGACGCTCAGCAAGATTTACTCTCCTTTATGGCGACTGCAAATACACTATTGTTGCAGGCCATTAAGCGTTTTCTGCCCTCGCTGTTCGTGAATAATGATGAAGAGATCGTGGAATATGCAGTGAAGCCGTTACTCGCGCAAAGCGGCCCGTTGGACGATATTGATGTGGCGTTACGACTGATATATGCGCTGGGGAAAATGGATAAATGGCTTTATGCCGATATCACTCAATTCTCACAGTTTTATCAGTATCTGGCTGAACAGAACGACCCGCCCGGATTTGCTGACGAGGTGACCTGGGATTTTATTTGTAATGTCAATAGCATTACGGATAACACGGCGTTATATGGTGCGTTGAAATCAATGAAATTCGCTGATTTCTCCTCATGGTCAGAAATTCGCTTCATCAATATGGTAAAAACCGCGCTGGCGCTGGCGATAACGGCGATATTAAAGGAACTAACGCCGTGAATATAACGCTGAATATAAATGGGTTGAATGTTTTAGCCCAATACAGTGATGATGAAATTGAGAATGTCCATCAACCTTTACTACGCCGTTTTACTCAATTACATACTTTAATGCCGAATCGGCGGACCATTATTTTTCTCAGCGCGCCGCCAGGGACGGGAAAATCGACGCTTACGACGTTCTGGGAATATTTGGCTTGTCAGGATCCGCATCTGGTTCAGATTCAGACGCTACCTATGGATGGTTTCCACCGTTATAACCACTGGCTGGAAGAGCATGGGCTGCGTGGTTCGAAAGGTGCGCCAGAGACGTTTGATATTGCGAAGCTCGCGGATAACCTTCGTCAGATTCGGCAGGGTGAGGGAACCTGGCCGCAGTATGACCGGCAAAAGCATGATCCGGTTGAGAACGCGATTAATGTGTCTGCTCCCGTTGTTATCGTTGAGGGGAATTGGCTGCTGCTGGACGATGAACAATGGCGCGCACTTGCGCAGTTCTGCGACTTTTCACTGTTTATAAAAGCCCCAGCCAGTGCTCTACAGGAAAGGCTGGTCAGGAGAAAGCTGGCCGGAGGATTATCGCAGGCTGAAGCCGAAGCGTTTTATGAGAGAACCGATGGTCCAAACGTTCGTCGGGTACTTGAAAATAGCCGTGCTGCAAACCTTACGTTAGAGATGGCGATTGAAGGTACGTATCAGCTGGCATGTCCCTGATTCAGGCGAGCATAGGGCCAGGTAAATGGCCCTGTTTTATGCAGGTGAAGTAAACGGTACGGTAGCGCCCGGAATGATGGTATCCGGCAGTTCCCAACGTTTTGCGCTGGTGAGATTGACAAGGCAAGAGGCCTGCTCGCATCGTCATTGCTATTCGTACTTCGTGTTGCAACTATTCCTTTTAAAATGTGACGCAAGTCAGATAAATGGCTTCTTCAACTGGACAATCATTCCTTTTATTCCTTGTTTCGCTTATTCTAGCTGAAGCGTTTCAGTCGTCTAAATGTTCGACAATTAATCAATCAGTCGCAGTTTGCGACAGGTAAGGTTTCCCTTAGAGCGTGGCTGCATTACTCTGTCAGCCACTTCACATCAGGGACAGCCTTGCAGGAGACCTATGACCATACGCATTGCGATTAATGGCTTCGGTCGCATCGGGCGTAACGTGGTTCGTGCTTTATATGAATCCGGACGTCGTGCGGAAATCACCGTGGTGGCAATCAATGAACTGGCGGATGCTGCTGGCATCGCGCATTTGTTGAAATATGACACCAGCCATGGGCGCTTTGCCTGGGATGTGCGCCAGGAGAGAGAGCAGCTGTTTGTGGGCGATGACGCGATTCGTCTGCTGCATGAATCTTCTATTGAGGCGTTGCCCTGGCGGGAGCTGGCGGTTGATGTGGTTCTTGACTGCACCGGCGTTTATGGTAGCCGCGAACATGGCGAGGCTCATCTTCAGGCTGGTGCGAAGAAAGTGCTCTTCTCACATCCTGGCGGCAACGATCTCGATGCGACGATCGTTTTTGGCGTAAACCATGATGAGTTACGCGCTGAGCATCGTATCGTCTCCAACGCTTCTTGCACGACCAACTGCATTATTCCGGTCATTAAACTGTTAGATGATGCCTACGGCATTGAGTCCGGTACGGTAACAACGATTCATTCTGCTATGCACGATCAGCAGGTTATCGATGCTTACCATCCGGATTTGCGCCGTACGCGAGCGGCCAGTCAGTCGATCATCCCGGTTGATACTAAACTAGCTGCGGGGATCACGCGTATTTTCCCTCAGTTTAACGATCGCTTTGAAGCGATTGCAGTCCGCGTACCGACGATTAATGTGACGGCGATCGACCTTAGCGTAACGGTAAAAAAACCAGTAAAAGCAAATGAAGTCAACCAGTTGCTGCAAAAAGCAGCACAGGGTGCATTTCATGGTATAGTTGACTATACGGAATTACCGTTAGTCTCGATAGATTTCAACCACGATCCGCATAGCGCCATCGTTGATGGTACACAAACGCGGGTAAGCGGTGCGCATTTGATCAAAACTCTGGTCTGGTGCGATAACGAATGGGGCTTTGCTAATCGGATGCTCGACACCACATTAGCAATGTCCGCGCAAGGTTTCAGGTAAGGCGCTCAGGCGCTTGCAAAACTTTATCAAGAATCAACGAGAGGATTCACCATGTCTGTAATTAAGATGACCGATCTGGATCTGGCTGGTAAACGCGTTTTTATCCGTGCGGATCTGAACGTACCAGTTAAAGAAGGGAAAGTAACCAGCGACGCGCGTATTCGTGCTTCTCTGCCGACCATCGAACTGGCTCTGAAACAGGGTGCTAAAGTGATGGTAACTTCCCACCTGGGTCGTCCTACCGAAGGCGAGTACAACGAAGAATTCTCTCTGCTGCCGGTTGTTAACTACCTGAAAGACAAACTGTCTAACCCGGTACGTCTGGTTAAAGATTACCTGGACGGCGTTGAAGTGGCCGCTGGTGAACTGGTTGTTCTGGAAAACGTTCGCTTCAACAAAGGCGAAAAGAAAGACGACGAAGCACTGTCTAAAAAATACGCTGCGCTGTGCGACGTATTCGTTATGGACGCATTCGGTACCGCTCACCGTGCGCAGGCTTCTACTCACGGTATCGGCAAATTCGCTGACGTCGCTTGCGCAGGTCCGCTGCTGGCCGCTGAGCTGGACGCGCTGGGTAAAGCGCTGAAAGAACCTGCTCGCCCGATGGTTGCTATCGTGGGTGGTTCTAAAGTTTCCACTAAACTGACCGTTCTGGATTCCCTGTCTAAAATCGCTGACCAGCTGATCGTTGGTGGCGGTATCGCCAACACCTTCGTTGCCGCTCAAGGTCACAACGTCGGTAAATCCCTGTACGAAGCAGACCTGGTTGACGAAGCTAAACGCCTGCTGACTACCTGCGATATCCCGGTCCCAACCGACGTTCGCGTTGCAACCGAGTTCTCTGAAACCGCAGCCGCTACCCTGAAATCTGTTAACGACATTAAAGATGACGAGCAGATTCTGGACCTGGGCGATGCCTCTGCAGAGCAGCTGGCTGAAATCCTGAAAAACGCCAAAACTATCCTGTGGAACGGCCCGGTTGGCGTGTTCGAATTCCCGAACTTCCGCAAAGGTACCGAAATCGTTGCTAACGCCATCGCAGACAGCGAAGCGTTCTCCATCGCAGGCGGCGGCGACACCCTGGCAGCAATTGACCTGTTCGGCATTGCTGACAAAATCTCCTACATCTCCACTGGCGGCGGCGCATTCCTCGAATTCGTGGAAGGCAAAGTCCTGCCGGCAGTAGCAATGCTCGAAGAGCGCGCTAAGCAGTAATTCAGTTCAGGCGGGGAGACCCGCCTGTTTTTCAGCGCGCGTAAAAGCTCGCGAACCTTCTTCAACGGTCGAAGATACAGATACAGGACTACGTAACATGTCTAAAATTTTTGATTTCGTAAAACCGGGCGTCATCACTGGCGACGACGTTCAGAAAGTGTTCCAGGTAGCTAAAGAAAACAACTTTGCTCTGCCAGCGGTAAACTGCGTCGGCACTGATTCCATCAACGCCGTTCTGGAAGCTGCTGCAAAAGTTCGTGCTCCGGTTATCGTTCAGTTCTCCAACGGCGGCGCTGCGTTCATCGCGGGCAAAGCGGTTAAAACTGACGTTCCTCAGGGCGCAGCAATCCTGGGCGCTATCTCTGGTGCGCACCACGTTCACCAGATGGCTGAGCACTACGGTGTTCCAGTTATCCTGCACACTGACCACTGCGCGAAGAAACTGCTGCCGTGGATCGATGGTCTGCTGGACGCGGGTGAAAAACACTTCGCAGCTACCGGCAAACCGCTGTTCTCTTCTCACATGATTGACCTGTCTGAAGAAACTCTGCACGAAAACATCGAGATCTGTTCTAAATATCTGGCTCGTATGGCCAAAATGGATATGACGCTGGAAATCGAACTGGGTTGCACCGGCGGCGAAGAAGACGGTGTGGACAACAGCCACATGGACGCTTCTGCTCTGTACACCCAGCCGGAAGACGTTGATTACGCGTACACCGAGCTGAGCAAAATCAGCCCGCGTTTCACTATCGCTGCTTCCTTCGGTAACGTACACGGCGTTTACAAGCCGGGCAACGTGGTCCTGACCCCGACTATCCTGCGCGATTCTCAGGAATATGTTTCTAAGAAACACAACCTGCCGCACAACAGCCTGAACTTCGTCTTCCACGGTGGTTCCGGTTCTTCCGCTCAGGAAATCAAAGACTCCGTAAGCTACGGCGTTATCAAAATGAACATCGATACCGACACCCAATGGGCAACCTGGGACGGTATCCTGCAGTACTACAAAACTAACGAAGCTTACCTGCAGGGCCAGCTGGGCAACCCGAAAGGCGAAGACCAGCCGAACAAGAAATACTACGATCCGCGCGTATGGCTGCGTGCTGCACAGACTTCCATGGTGACACGTCTGGAGCAGGCATTCAAAGAGCTGAACGCTGTCGACGTTCTGTAAGAAAATTCTGTTTCTTACCCTGAAGCCCGCAGAAATGCGGGCTTTTTTATTATCTGAACAACATGAAATGTTGCTAAATAAATGTGATCAACTTGGCAAAACGTACACTTTTTGTTTACCCTTAACCTGATTGACATTATCAGGTTTAGTTATTTTATTTCCCGTCCGGGTATCCATAAGGAATGTTGAATGGAAGATTTGAACGTTGTCGATAGCATAAATAACGCCGGTTCATGGCTGGTGCGCAATCAGGAATTATTACTGAGCTATGCCGTCAACATCGTCGCGGCTATCGCGATTATTATTGTCGGTCTGATTGTGGCGCGGATTGTTTCCAATACCGTGAACCGCCTGATGCGGGCGCGACATATTGATGCCACCGTTGCCGATTTCCTTTCTGCGCTGGTTCGTTACGCCGTTATTGCCTTTACGCTCATTGCCGCTCTGGGCCGCGTGGGCGTGCAGACTGCCTCGGTGATCGCGGTTCTTGGTGCTGCCGGTTTAGCCGTCGGTCTGGCGCTACAGGGTTCGCTCTCTAACCTTGCCGCTGGCGTCCTGCTGGTCGTATTCCGTCCGTTCCGTGCGGGCGAATACGTTGACCTGGGCGGCATCGCGGGTACCGTGTTGAACGTGCAGATTTTCTCCACAACCCTGCGCAGCGCGGATGGTAAGATTGTGGTGGTTCCGAACGGTAAAATTATTGCCGGAAACATCATCAACTTCTCCCGCGAGCCGGTCCGTCGCAACGAGTTTGTGATTGGCGTGGCCTACGATGCTGATATCGATAAGGTAAAACAGCTACTGACCAATATCATTGAGTCGGACGAGCGCATCCTGAAAGATCGTGAAATGACCGTTCGCCTGAATGAACTGGGCGCTTCATCAGTGAACTATGTGGTGCGTGTCTGGAGTAAAAGCAGCGATCTGCAAAGCGTTTATTGGGATGTTCTGGAACGTATTAAGCGCGATTTTGATGCCAACGGTATCAGCTTTCCGTATCCGCAGATGGATGTGAACCTTAAACAAGTAAAAGATCAGGCAGAGTAATTCCCCGCCTGAGTTTGATAGGAAAAGGCTCGCCATAAACCGCGGGCCTTTTCATTAGTGCATGACGCCATCCAGCCGGGAGGCGACAAGCGGCAGCACACGTCCTGTGTCAGCAATACCGCTCTTTTCTTGTTTCCCAACCCATTTCTTCTGTTCCTGAGAAAAATGAGTGGCGCGTAGCCAGTTCTGGAGCTGGGCTGGCGTCAGTTTTTCGATCTGAGCGCCTTCTTTGCGCATGGTTTTAATCATGGTATCAAGACTGCTGTCGAGCAGGGGACCCAGTGCTTTTTGCGTTGTTGCGGCCGCTCGTCGGATGGCTGCACGGTCAGCGTCACTAAGTTGCTCCCAGCGCGTTTTATTGATGGTCAAGAGATAGACATGGCCCAGCCATAGCTGCGGCGAGTACTGAATGAATTTTGCGGTCTGATGTGCCCGGATATCATAACCGCTATCCAGATTAACCAGCAGACCGTCGAGCGCCCTGTCTTTTAGCGCCAGAGCGATTTGCTCATTCCATGGCATTTTCACGACTTTAGCACCCGCATTTTCCAGAAACGCCTGATGCCAGAAGCTGGCAGTTCGCCATGTGGTACCTTGCAAGGTGCTTAGATTCTGATATGGGGCGGTACTGAAAAAGGCGGCAGGATAGCCGAGAAAAAACTGCAAATTAACCAGACTATTGCGCTCAAGCTCAGCATTGAACTCAGGGATTTCACTAAAAACACGATCGAAGAATTGAACCTGTTTCTCACCGCGATCGGGGCCAAGAGGAAAGCTTTTAAATAGCTGATGAAAGGGGAGCTGTTCGGGCGTATATTCCGGAACCACCACTGCCAGGTCAGCATCTATACCTTCCTGAACGGTACGTAGCGCATTGTAGCTGGTGGAACGCTCCCCGTTCCAGTGGGCCTCAATTCGCAAACGGCCTGCAGATTCTTTTTCAATTTCGCTGAAAAAAATATCTTTTATGGCGCGGGTACGCATATTGCCGTAAGGCTCATGATCGGTATAGTGCAGAACGGTTTCCGCACTCACTGCTGCCACTGGCGCGGCAGCAAATACGGCGATAGCTAATAAGCGTGTTAATAAAAGCGGTAATTTCACAGTCCATCCTTAAGATGCGGGTCGGTTCCATAGGGCTACTATAGCGGGATAACGGAGCCTCGAATGCTGGACGGAAGTCTGAAAATTAGCCTCTTATTAGTTGTTCTAATTAATGATTAATATTATCAATTTCCTCTAATAATATTATCGCGCTATAGTCAGCCGCATTAGCGACTTCGATGGAAAAATCCCATATGTTATCTTATTACTTTCAAGGGCTTGCCCTGGGAGCGGCGATGATTTTGCCGCTTGGCCCGCAAAATGCGTTTGTGATGAATCAGGGTATTCGTCGCCAGTATCATCTGATGATTGCCCTGCTGTGCGCTATCAGTGACCTGGTACTTATCTGCGCCGGAATTTTTGGCGGTAGTGCGCTATTAATGCAGTCGCCATGGCTGCTGGCGCTGGTGACCTGGGGCGGCGTTGCTTTTTTATTGTGGTACGGCTTTGGGGCTCTGAAAACGGCCTTTAGCAGCAATCTGGAGCTGGCCAGCGCGGAAGTCATGAAGCAAGGGCGTTGGAAAATCATCGTCACCATGCTGGCGGTGACCTGGCTGAATCCACACGTTTATCTTGATACTTTCGTGGTGCTTGGCAGTCTGGGGGGGCAGTTGGCAATGGAGCCGAAGCGCTGGTTTGCGCTAGGTACTATTAGCGCTTCATTCTTATGGTTCTTCGGCCTGGCTCTGCTGGCCGCATGGCTGGCCCCGCGCCTGCGCACGGCAAAGGCGCAGCGAATGATCAACGTTCTGGTTGGCCTGGTGATGTGGGTGATTGCTCTGCAGCTGGCGAAAGATGGGTTCGCGCACGTGCAGGCGCTGCTTAACTAAGTCTTGTCCGATGGACTTTCCGTGTGTACGCGCTAAGCTTGCTGGCATGCGTCCGTGTATGGACGACCAATGTAAGATGGAGAAACGACAGTGAAGTTAAAAGTCATAGCCCTGGCGGCGACACTCGGATTTAGCGCAATGGCAGCTCAGGCAAACGAATTGCCGAATGGTCCACATATTGTTACTTCAGGCACCGCCAGCGTCGCTGCGGTTCCTGATATCGCCACCCTGGCGATTGAAGTTAATGTTTCCGCAAAAGATGCGGCATCCGCCAAGAAACAGGCTGATGAGCGCGTGGCTCAGTATCTTTCCTTCCTGGAAAAGAGCGGGATTGGGAAAAAAGACATTAATTCAGCCAACCTGCGTACCCAGCCTGATTACGACTATCAGAATGGTAAAAGCATACTTAAGGGTTACCGTGCGGTGCGTAGCGTTGAAGTCACGCTGCGCCAGCTTGATAAGCTCAACGGTCTGCTCGATGGCGCATTAAAAGCTGGCCTGAATGAGATCCGCTCCGTATCGTTAGGCGTCGCACAGCCGGATGCTTATAAGGATAAAGCGCGTAAAGCGGCGATTGATGATGCGATTCATCAGGCTCAGGAACTGGCTACCGGGTTCCACGGTAAACTGGGGCCGGTCTATAGCGTCCGTTATCATGTCTCCAACTACCAGCCAAGCCCGATGGTGCGGATGATGAAAGCCGATGCGGCGCCGGTTTCTGCTCAAGAAACCTACGAACAGGCGACTATTCAGTTTGATGATCAGGTGGATGTGGTGTTTGAACTGCAGCCAACCCAGCCTGCGCCAGCACCCGCTGCGCCAGTGAAACCTGCTGAAGAACCTAAACCTGCTCAGTAATCCCATTGCCCGGCCTTTGCGCCGGGCTTTTTCTGTGACTATCTGTAAAAATGAGAGCGCGGCAAAAGTCTTTTCCCCTGATGAAGTGAGGATATATCCCTGTCCCTTGACGAGGTAAACATGGATATCTTTATTTCGAAAAAAATGCGCAATTTCATCCTGTTGGCGCAAACCAATAACATCGCCAGAGCGGCGGAAAAAATACATATGACGGCATCCCCCTTTGGCAAAAGCATTGCTGCGCTGGAGGATCAGATTGGCTATGCGCTGTTTACCCGTAAAGATAACAGTATCAGCCTCAATAAAGCGGGACAGGAGCTGTATCAGAAGCTGTTTCCGATTTATCAGCGCTTATCGGCTATTGATAACGAAATTCACCACTCCGCGCACCGCTCGCGCAATATCGTCATCGGCATCGACAACACCTATCCGACGATTATTTTCGATCAGCTCATTAGCCTTGGCGATAAGTATGATGGTGTGACCACCCAGGCGGTGGAGTTCAGCGAGAACGGGGTGATTGATAACCTGTTCGATCGTCAGCTCGATTTTATTATCTCGCCGCAGCATGTTTCAGCACGCGTGCAGGAGCTGGAAAATCTGACCATCAGCGAGCTGACGCCGCTGCGTCTGGGGTTTTTGGTGTCCCGTCGCTATGAAGATAAGCCAGCGCAGGAGCTTTTGCGGGAGCTGCCCTGGCTGCAAATGCGTTTCCAGCATCGGGCTAATTTTGAAGCGATGCTGGATGCTTATATGCGCCCCTGCGGGATCAACCCGACGATTATCTATCGTCCTTACAGCTTTATGGCTAAGATCAGCGCGGTGGAGCGGGGGCAGTTTTTGACCGTTATCCCTTACTTTGCCTGGCGTCTGGTGAATCCGGCGAAGCTGAAGTACTTCGATGCGCCCGGTAGCCCGATGTATATGCAGGAATATCTCTATTCGTTGAAAAACCACCGTTACACCGCCACGATGCTTCAGCACATTACTGAAGATCGCGACGGTGCGGAGAACTAGCCAAGCATTGAGCCATATTCCATCAAGTTGCGATGCAGGTCGAACGCGTGGGTGAGGTCGTGGTGAATATGCCCGCCGGGAGCGCTGTCCAGATAGCGGTGTAAATAGTCCCGATAGAGCGGATGTGCACAATTATCAATGATAGCGCGGGCGCGCTGCAGCGGTGATAGTCCGCGCAGGTCGGCGATCCCCTGTTCGGTAATGATCACTTTTACGCTGTGCTCACTATGGTCAACATGGCTGCACATCGGCACGATGGTCGAGATTTTTCCGTCTTTGGCGATAGACGGCGCCATAAAGATAGAGAGATAAGCGTTGCGTTCAAAATCCCCGCTGCCGCCAATACCGTTCATCAGATTTACCCCGGCCACATGCGTGGAGTTGGCGTGGCCGTAGATATCAAACTCCAGCCCCACGTTCAGAGCGATAACCCCCAGACGGCGAATAATTTCCGGATTATTGGAGATCTCCTGCGGGCGCAGGACAATGCGGCTGGCGAAGAAATCCATATTGTCGTAAATCTTATGCAGCGAATCGGCGGATACCGTCAGGCTGGAAGCGCTGACGCCGGTGATTTTCCCCGTTTCCAGCAGATGGACTACCGACTCCTGTAATACCTCTGAGTACATCATAAAAGAGGGAATATCCGGATTCTCACCCAACCGCGCCATGACCGCATTGTTAATATTGCCCACGCCGCTTTGCAGCGGCAGAAATTCAGGTGGGATCCGTCCACGAGCCATCTCCTCCAGCAGAAAAGCCACCACGTTATCGGCGATTTGCTGGCAAACGGGGTTGGTTTTATCGAGCGCGTTTCCGGCGTCGGGCAGTTCGGTATCGACCACGGCGACAATCTTTTGCGGATCGATTTGTACGTAGTGGGTACCGACGCGATCCATCGCATGAAAAATAGAGACGCTGTTGCGGTGCGGCGGTGCGCCGGGGAGCACAATATCAGCCAGTTCAGCAACGCGCGGGTTGTGGTAGTGATTCAGTTCGATAATCACTTTTTTTGCCCGCAGCAGCCAGGTTGGCGCATTGCCGATGCCGCTGGTGAGCCAGACCCGCCCGTCCGGCGCGATAGCCGAGGCTTCAATCACCGCGACATCAATATCACCAAAGAAGCCATAGTTGACCATCTGCGCTACTTCGCTCAAGTGCAGGTCGACAAACTTCACCTTTCCCTGATTGATTTTTTGCCGCAGGCCAGAGGCCGTCTGATATGGCGCGCGCCACGAAACGGCATCGGCTTCCGATAGCGCATCATCGGCGGCTGCGCTGATTGACGCTCCGGTCAGTAAGCGTATCTGGAAAGGCTTTTGTGCTTGATGTTGCTCACTGGCGCGGCGGGCGATAGCTGCTGGCAGCGCTTTGGGCGAACCGGCGGGCGTGAACCCGCTAAAGGCAACCATCTGATCGTGCTGGATAATCTCCGCTGCTTCATCGGCGCTCATCCGTTTCATTTTGCTCTCCTTAATGGCCGACGAAATGAGGTTTACGTTTTTCCATAAACGCGCTCATCCCTTCCTGATAATCCTCACTGTCGTAAACGGCGCGACGCATCCCCTGAATTCGTTCGAATTCGTCGGAATTCATGGTGTGCGCTTCGCCAAGCACGCGCAGTTCTTCCTTTATTACCGCAATCGCCAGTGGCGCTTTTTCCGAGATGTGGTGCGCCATCTGTAAGGTGAAGTCCTCCAGCTCGTTGGCGTCCACCACGTGATTGAGAATGCCGACCGCCAGCGCGCGCTGGGCGGTAATCGGCAGGGCGGTAAAAATCAGCTCTTTGACGATATGGAAACCGGCGTCGCGGGTCAGGTTATGAATACCGACCAGGTTGTACGGCACGCCGAGGTTGACCGGCGTCATGGAGAAGGTTGACGTACTGGCGGCGATGATCAGATCGGAACTCATGATCATCTCAAATGCGCCGCCCCAGACGCTGCCTTCGACCATTGAGATCACCGGTTTCGGATACTTTTGGATCATGCGGGTAATCTGACGCAGCGGATCGTCATAAGAGAGCGGATCGCGGCGTCCAGCAGGCAGTTCATGAATATCGTGACCGGCGGAGAAGACTTTCGCTCCGCTGGGCGCGCGTAAAATCACGCAGCGAATTTCCGGCGTGTTGAGGTCGCTCAGTGCCTGCATCAGATCGTCGATAAACACCTTGCTTAAGGCGTTGAGCTTACGCGCATAATTAAACTCAATAACCGCAACCTTCTGAATAATTTCGACATTAACATATTGATAAGACATAAATATCCTTTCATGCAAAGTAATGATTCTGGAGGAATTCGCTGATCTGGTGCAGACCGGTGCGCGGCGAGAGGTGGTTGTTTTTGACCGCCTGTAGCGTTTGCTGGAAGTAGCGTTCGAAATCGGTCCGGGAAAATAGCAGGTGCAGCGCCTCTGTTTCGGTCTGCTTTTGCAGCCACTCCAGCGCCTGGTGCTGGCGCATTTTTTCCAGACCGCCGCTGTCCGTCAGCGCTGTTTTGAACTCAAGAATGGTGAGCCAGACGGCTTCGATGCCGCGTTTTTCCAGCGCGCTACAGCTCAGAACGCGCGGCTGCCACTCGGCGTGCTTGCGGCGCAGAATATGCAGGGCGGATTCATACATATGGCGGGTGATGGCGACGCTGGCATGGTTCTCCCCGTCATCTTTATTGATGACAAGGATATCAGCCATCTCCATGATCCCTTTCTTGATGCCCTGAAGATCGTCACCGCCGCCAGCGATCTGCAACGAGATAAAGCAATCCACCAGGCGGGAGACCTCCGTTTCCGATTGGCCGACGCCGACGGTTTCAACAATCACCACGTCATAGCCCGCCGCTTCGCACAGCAGTATCAGCTCCCGCGCGCGCAGGCTCGTGCCGCCAAGATGACCGCAGGAGGGGACCGGACGGATGAATGCTGAATCCGATCGCGCCAGTTCGATCATCCGCGTTTTATCACCAAGAATGCTGCCGCCGCTGACCGGACTGCTGGGATCGACCGCGATCACCGCTACCCGAAAACCCTGACGGATCAGAAGCATACCGAAAGCTTCCAGGAAGGTACTCTTTCCGGCTCCCGGCGTTCCGGTAATGCCTAAACGCAGCGCGTTACCGGTAAAGGGCATAATGGCATCCAGCAACTGTATGCTTAGCGACTGGTGGCGAGGATGCAGGCTTTCTACCAGCGTCATGGCCTGGGCAAGCGTGGACCGCTCGCCCATCCGTAATTGCCGCACGGTGTCCGCCAGCGTGGATTCGTTAATCATGATGTTGGCTAATCCTTACCAGAACGTCGCGCACGCTTTCCAGCATTGGCGTACCGGGGCCATAAATAGCGGCCACGCCGTGCTCCTGCAGGAAAGCGTAATCCTGCGGAGGGATGACGCCACCGGCGATAACGCAGATATCTTCGCGCCCCCATTTTTTCAGCGCGGCGACCAGCTCGGGAATTAACGTTTTGTGTCCTGCCGCCAGGGATGAGGCGCCAACCACGTGCACATCGTTTTCTACTGCCAGGCGGGCGATCTCTTCCGGCGTGGAGAACATCGGACTGAGATCAACATCGAAGCCGAGATCGGAATAGGCGCTGGCGATCACTTTTGCCCCGCGATCGTGGCCATCCTGACCCATTTTGGCGATCAGGATGCGCGGGCGGCGGCCGTTGTCCGCAAGGAAACGTTCAGTTTGCGCAACGATAGCGTCAAACTCGCAGGCGGATTTGTCGGACTGATGATAGCTTTGCGCAATGACTCCGGTGACGCACTGGCTGGGGACCAGATAGCGGTCAAACGCCGCCTCCAGCGCGTCGGAGATTTCACCCAGCGTGGCGCGAACACGGGCGGCGTTGATGGCGGCGGCCAGCAGATTTTCATTATGCTGTGCAGCGTGGGTGAGGGCGTTCAGCGCCGCTTTTACCGTCACATCGTCACGACTGGCCCGAATTCTCTCCAGCGAGTCGATCTGTTCGTTGCGCACCTTAACGTTGTCGATCTCGAGTACCGCCGTTTCGTCCTCTTTCTCCAGCTTGTATTTGTTGACGCCGACAATAACGCGCTTGCCCTGGTCGATCAGAGATTGCTCGCGGGCGGAAGCCTCCTCGATCATCCGTTTCGGCAGTCCGGCTTCGATAGCCTTCGCCATTCCGCCTGCTTCGTCGATCTGTTGAATAATGGCCCGCGCCTGTTTGACGATGCGATCGGTCAGCGATTCGACGTAATAGGAACCGGCCAGCGGATCCACCGTGCGGCAGATCTCTGACTCTTCCTGGATGATGATCTGCGTATTGCGCGCGATGCGGGCGGAAAAATCGGTGGGCAAGCCGAGCGCCTCGTCAAAGGCGTTGGTGTGCAGCGACTGGGTGCCGCCAAGCGTGGCACCGAGCGCTTCAATGGTGGTGCGAATGACGTTGTTGTACGGATCCTGTTCGGTCAGGCTCCAGCCGGAAGTCTGACAGTGGGTGCGCAGCGCCAGGGATTTTGGATTAGTGGCGCCAAACCCGTTGACCGCCTCGCTCCACAGATAGCGTGCGGCGCGCAGCATCGCGACGTTCATAAACAGATCCATGCCGATGCCAAAGAAGAAGGACAGGCGCGGAGCAAAGTCGTCAATTTTCAGGCCAGCGGAGAGCGCAGCCTTGATGTATTCGATGCCATCGGCCAGGGTAAAGGCGACCTGTTGTACGCAGTTGGCTCCCGCCTCGCCCATGTGGTAGCCGCTAATGCTGATGGTGTTAAAGCGCGGCATGTTGCCCGAACACCAGGCAATGATGTCGGCGATAATGCGCATTGAGGGCTTCGGTGGGTAAATGTAAGTATTGCGGCACAGGTACTCTTTCAGAATATCGTTCTGAATCGTCCCGGTAAGCTGTTCCGGCGCCACGCCTTGCTCTTCTGCCGCAACGATATAAAACGCCATCACCGGCAGCACCGCACCGTTCATGGTCATCGATACGGACATCTTATCCAGCGGGATCTGATCGAATAGCACCTTCATATCTTCGACGGTATCAATCGCCACGCCCGCTTTTCCCACATCGCCCGCCACGCGCGGGTTATCGGAGTCATAGCCTCGGTGGGTGGCGAGGTCGAAGGCGACGGAGAGCCCTTTCTGCCCGGCGGCGAGGTTTCGACGATAGAAGGCGTTAGACTCTTTAGCTGTGGAGAAACCAGCGTACTGACGAATAGTCCACGGCTGTGCGGTATACATGGTGGCGCGTGGGCCGCGGACGTAGGGCGGGAGGCCGGGCAGGGTGCCGGTCACTTCCAGATTATCAAGATCGGCTTCGGTATACAGCGGCTTAATGGCAATGCCTTCCGCCGTCTGTTTTACCAGCGAATCGACGGTCTTTTCCCGCCGACTCAGCTCCTTGTTGGCAAGCTTTTGCCACTCCTGCAAGTCTGACATTTTGTGCTCCGTATTCCACAATTAAAATAAGGTATTGCGAATACGGTGAGCTTTTTAACGATCCTTGTCGCCAGCAAAAAATAGCCATCAATGCGTCGTTTTTTGCCGCATGGAATATTTTATTTTGTGATGTATTTCAAAGACGTGATGTGGGGATAGTGGGTCATGCAGGCCGGATGGAACCGGCCTGCTGGCGAGGCTTAATCTTGTCTTAACACTTTGTGGCCGTAATCAATCAGCGCATCGGTCACCCGGCGCATCATGCGGCTTTCCGGCGCAAAACGATGCCAGTAGAGCATCCGGCGCTGGAACAGGCCCGGCGTGAGGTTGATAAGTTCGCCGCTGTTCAACTCTCTCTCGATTTGCAGATGCGGGATCATACAGCAGGTCGTTCCCTGGCGAGCCAGTTGAACAAAGGCTTCGGAAGAGTTCACGATATGGCAGGGTACGCTACCCGGCGGTAAGTCGAAGTTCTGCTGCAAAAAGGCCTGGTGCATATCATCGAGATGATCGAATGCGACCACCGGCGCTTTGAGCAGCGCCGAGCGGGTCACTCCGTTAGGGAAATAGCGCTGGGCAAATTCCTTAGAGGCAACAAACAGATAGTCGAGGGCTCCGAGCTGATCGACCAGACAGCTTGGCAGCGCCTGCGGCTGGATACTGACCGCGCCGACCACTTCACCGCGGCGCAAGCGTTCCTGGGTTCTGGTTTCATCTTCCACCTGCAGGTTCAGGCGAATAGGGGAATCGGAAAGTACGCTGGACAGCGCGGGCAGCAGCCAGGTCGCCAGACTGTCGGCGTTGACCGCCAGCGACAGCAGCAGCGGCGTAGCACCGGTCTGCTCATCGCCCAGCCACTCTTCTTCGAGCAGTTCAACCTGGCGCAGCAGGGCCAGTAACTTTTGCCCTTGTTCGGTGGGACGCGGTGGCACGGTGCGTACCAGCAGCGGTTGCCCAAACATATTTTCCAGCTGTTTGATGCGCTGAGAGACGGCGGACTGTGTAATACAAAGCTTCTGCGCGGCGCGCTCAAACCCTCGTTCCCTGATTACCGCGTCCAGCGCCTGTAGTGTTCTGTAGTCCGGTCGTTTCATTGCTCTGGCGTGCCCCCTAATACTTTTCGTTAACTCGCACTATGACATAAATTTGTTTTTGATGAAGATGAAAAATTGACGACTGCGTTGTGTGATCTCCGTCGCAGGGACAATAGCCCCCCTGATGTTCTATAATGCGCCACAGGAATTCACATCTCGGACCATAATCATGACGCAAGATGAACTGAAAAAAGCAGTAGGCTGGGCGGCATTGCAGTATGTACAACCGGGCACCATCGTAGGGGTTGGTACAGGCTCCACGGCGGCGCATTTTATTGATGCGCTGGGCACCATGAAAGGGCAAATTGAAGGGGCGGTTTCCAGCTCTGATGCCTCTACCGAAAAACTGAAAAGCCTCGGTATTACGGTTTTTGATCTTAACAGCGTTGATCGTCTCGGTATCTATGTGGACGGTGCTGATGAGATCAACGGCCATATGCAGATGATTAAAGGCGGCGGCGCGGCGCTGACGCGCGAGAAAATTATCGCTTCGGTCGCAGACAAATTTATCTGTATCGCTGATGCTTCCAAGCAGGTTGATATTCTGGGTAAATTCCCGCTGCCGGTAGAAGTGATTCCGATGGCGCGTAGCGCCGTGGCGCGTCAGCTGGTTAAGCTGGGCGGTCGCCCGGAATATCGTCAGGGCGTTGTGACCGACAACGGCAACGTGATCCTTGATGTGTTTGGTCTGGAAATTCTCGACGCTATCGCGCTGGAAAATACCATTAACGGTATTCCGGGCGTTGTGACCGTCGGCCTGTTCGCGAATCGTGGCGCTGATGTTGCGCTGATCGGCACCGCTGATGGTGTAAAAACTATCACTAAATAGTTTGATTCGAGGGAGTGAATGGCTCCCTCGCAAATATTTTTTCTTCAGGCCTATTTTGGTGACTTCTGTCACACTTATGCGTCCTGGATAGGTAAGAATCTACCTTTCTTTTATTTTCTGGTGTTTTGTCCTGCTATTTCCCTCTGATTGATATTTCTTCAGGTTGCCGACGCAAACGTTCATATTGCCGCAATAGTTTTTTTTGATATGTTGCTGAGAAGAACTTTCGTTCCGCACGACATCAGTTAAGACAAAAACAGGACGGGGAAATGGCTAAGGTATCACTGGAAAAAGACAAGATTAAATTTCTGCTGGTTGAAGGTGTTCATCAAAAAGCGGTGGATAACCTTCGTGCAGCAGGCTACACCAATATCGAATTTCACAAAGGCGCGCTGGACAGCGAAGAGCTGAAAGCGTCGATCCGTGATGCCCATTTCATCGGCCTGCGTTCCCGTACTCATCTGACTGAAGAGATCTTCGCGGCGGCGGAAAAGCTGGTGGCGGTCGGCTGCTTCTGTATCGGTACCAATCAGGTTGATTTAAATGCGGCGGCAAAACGTGGTATTCCGGTGTTTAACGCGCCGTTCTCAAATACCCGCTCCGTTGCTGAACTGGTTATTGGTGAGCTGCTGCTGATGCTGCGCGGCGTACCGGCGGCGAACGCCAAAGCGCACCGTGGCGTATGGAACAAGTTGGCGGTTGGCAGCTTCGAAGCTCGCGGTAAAAAGCTGGGTATTATCGGCTATGGCCATATCGGTACTCAACTGGGTATCCTGGCAGAATCGCTGGGGATGCACGTCTATTTCTACGACATTGAAAGTAAACTGCCGTTAGGTAACGCCACTCAGGTGCAGCATCTCTCTGATTTGCTGAATATGAGCGATGTGGTGAGCCTGCACGTGCCGGAAAATGCCTCCACCAAGAACATGATTGGCGCGGAAGAGCTGGCGCTGATGAAACCCGGCGCGCTGTTGATTAACGCCTCTCGTGGTACCGTGGTTGATATCCCGGCGCTGTGTGATGTGCTGGCGAGCAAACACCTGGCGGGCGCGGCGATCGACGTATTCCCGACGGAGCCGGCGACCAACAGCGACCCGTTCAACTCTCCGCTATGTGAGTTCGACAACGTTATCCTGACCCCGCATATTGGTGGCTCTACTCAGGAAGCACAGGAAAACATCGGTCTGGAAGTGGCGGGCAAGCTGGCGAAGTATTCTGATAACGGCTCAACGCTCTCTGCGGTTAACTTCCCGGAAGTGTCGCTGCCGCTGCACGGCGGTCGTCGCCTGCTTCATATTCATGAAAACCGTCCGGGTGTCCTGACCGCAATTAACCAGATTTTTGCCGCCCAGGGCATTAACATCGCGGCGCAGTATCTGCAAACCACTCCGCAGATGGGCTACGTAGTTATTGATATCGAAGCCGAAGAAGATGTGGCGCAGACCGCGCTGCAGGCGATGAAGGCTATCCCAGGCACTATCCGCGCACGTCTGCTGTTCTGATTTCTTTCTTGCCAGTGGGCAGGTCCTCGGCCTGCCCCTTTTTCCCTTCTTAATACCGCAATTCTGAAATTTCCCACGCTCATGCAAACGCTTTGCGAGGCTTGCCGCAAACGGTGATTAAAGCCGATGGATGTCGTTGTGCCTGAAATAAAGGGATTTACGATAAGGGCTCAGCGTGGGGCTGAAACGGGAAAGCCCCTACCGAAGAAGGGGCTTTAAAAGGAAAGGGACGATGATGAGACTCTTCATCATGCTGCTTATCCTGTTAATCATTGCCTGGCCGGTATATTAACAGAGAGGAAGCAGGAGGGAGGTTCGCCTCCCTCACCCTTTACCCGAAAATTTAGGTTAAAAAAAAAGCAATGTCAATGGGGCTGACGCTCTACCAGAGCCAGGTTTTTGCTGGCGTAACCACTGCGGGCAGCGGGATATCCCACTGCTCCGTTGGTAGTGCTTCTACCTGCTGGCAGTCGTGGGCGTAGCCGACCGGTTGTAGATGATACTGCCGCCAGTTTTGCAGCGTTCGGTCGTAAAATCCGCCACCCATTCCCAGGCGCTGTCCGGAAGCATCAAACGCTACCAACGGCGTAATCAGAACATCCAGTTGGCTAAGGGGAAGAACATCACGGACATCAAGCTTTGGTTCGTGGATTTTCAAACGATTCACCACCAGGTTACTGCCCGGATGGTAGTGTAGAAACAGAAGGTTGCCCGGACTGAAAGGGTGAAGCACAGGAAGATAAACTCGTTTGCCTGCCCGCCAGAGTTGCTCAATAAGCGGTTGCGTATCAAGCTCACCATCAAACGAAAGAAAGGCTGCCACCGTATGCGCCCGCAGAACCGGCGGGTAGGCCATCATCCGGTCTGCCGCCTGAAGGGCAAACAGCGTTTGCTGCTCTGGCGTTAACGCGCGTCGGCGCAGGCGAGTCTGCTGGCGAATTTGCTGTCGGGTGTACGGGATATCTGACAATAGAGTCATACCAGAGTCTCATCGGTGATCAAGCGATACAAACAGGCATAGTTTAATACATGACGGCAAAAGCCAGAAATTAACATATGGGGGGATAGAGCGAAAAAGAAGGGAATCTCCGAGATGCCGCCGCAGGCTGTAACCCTTGAACCCTTGGTTCAAGGTGAATGTGTCGTCACAGTCTTAAGGCTTCTCGGACGGACCGAGCATGCTCACCAACCGTGGAGCGCCACATTCTTGTGGTATGAAATATCGGCTCAGGGGACTGGCCCGCTTGCAAACATCTCAGAGAAATTTTGTTCTTGCGATTACTCTAACACAGTTAAATGCAAAGTGTTATTCAAACTTCTGCCCGGGTCTTTCGCTTATGCGACCTTGCTCAAGCAATGCTTGTTCGATGGTCTGCTGAAGCATCCGAATACGCTGTTCCATGCTGGCGGCGTAGTCGCGGGTTTTCGCTTTTTCCTGAGTTAACTCATAGCTGATGTTCAACGCGGCGATGAAGACCAACTGCTCAGTATTTGTGACTCTAGTGCGTTCTTTTAAATCTTGCAACCGCTGATTCAGGTCGTCAGCTGCCTGGTTTAAGGCATCCCTTTGTTCAGGCGGGCAATTCACTCGTAGTGAACGGCCAAAAATTTGGAGATCTACGGGTTGTGCAGACATGCCACCTTCCTGCTGATTGACTGCGCTGCCTTCACGCCCTTACCCGGGTCTGCGAAGGGGCGACACTATAGCTACCCTGGTTCTAAGATACAAGCCCTATTCTGGTTCACCAGGGTCCAAAGTGGTAGCATATCATGAATATTCCTCCCAACGATGACGAATGCGCATGTCTATACAGAACGAAATGCCTGGTTACAACGATGTAGACCAGTTACTGAACCAACAAGGGGTGGGTTTAACCCCTGCCGAAATGCACGGTTTGATCAGCGGGATCCTGTGCGGCGGCAACAAAGACAGCAGTTGGCAGCCGTTGGTGCATGATCTGACCAATGAAGGCCTTGCCTTTGGCCATGAGCTGGCGCAGTCGTTGCGTAATATGCATTCCGCCACCAGCGATGCGCTGGAAGATGATGGCTTTCTGTTCCAGCTCTATCTGCCGGATGGCGATGAGGTGAGCGTGTTCGATCGCGCCGATGCGCTGGCAGGCTGGGTGAACCATTTTCTGCTTGGGCTGGGCGTGACGCAGCCTAAGCTGGATAAAGTCAAAGACGAAACCGGCGAAGCCATTGACGACCTGCGCAATATTGCTCAGCTTGGATATGACGAAGACGAGGATCAGGAAGAGCTCGAAATGTCTCTGGAGGAGATTATCGAATACGTACGCGTTGCCGCGCTGTTGTGCCACGACACTTTCTCTCTTCAGAAACCGACTGCGCCGGAAGTTCAGAAACCGACACTACACTAATTATTGATTAAATCGTTCAGGGGGCGTCATGACTCAGCAGGAATTTCTTTCTCGTCGCCAGGCTTTGCTGGCACGGATGCAGCCAGGCAGCGCAGCGCTAATTTTCGCAGCACCGGAAGCGGTACGCAGCGCAGATTCAGAATATCCCTACCGCCAGAGCAGCGATTTTTGGTACTTCACCGGCTTTAACGAGCCTGAAGCGTTGCTGGTATTGATTAAAAGCGATGAGACGCATAACCACAGCGTGTTATTTAACCGCGTGCGCGATCTGACCGCTGAGATCTGGTTTGGTCGTCGTCTTGGGCAGGATGCCGCCCCCGCAAAGCTGGGGGTCGATCGCGCCCTGGCGTTTAGTGAAATCAATCAGCAGCTATTCCAGCTACTCAACGGCCTTGATGCCATCTACTTTGCGCAGGGCGAATACGCTTACGCAGATGAGATCGTGTTTAATGCGCTGGAAAAATTGCGCAAAGGCGTGCGTCAGAATCTTCAGGCGCCAAACTCGGTCATTGACTGGCGGCCGATGGTGCATGAAATGCGCCTGTTCAAGTCGGCGGAAGAGCTGGAGGTAATGCGCCGTGCAGGCGAGATTTCTGCCCTGGCCCACACCCGAGCCATGGAAAAATGCCGTCCGGGGATGTTTGAATATCATCTGGAAGGCGAGATCCTCCATGAATTCAACCGTCACGGCGCGCGCTTTCCCTCTTACAACACCATCGTGGGCGGCGGCGAAAATGGCTGCATCCTGCACTACACCGAAAATGAGTGTGAACTGCGCGATGGCGATCTGGTGCTGATTGACGCAGGTTGCGAATACCGCGGCTATGCGGGTGATATTACCCGCACCTTCCCGGTTAACGGCAAGTTCAGCCCCGCCCAGCGCGAGATTTACGATATCGTCCTCGAATCGCTGGAAACGTCACTGAAGCTCTATCGTCCCGGTACCTCAATCAATGAGGTTAACCAGCAGGTGGTGCGGATTATGATTTCTGGCCTGGTGCGTCTGGGGATCCTTAAAGGGGATGTCGACGAGCTGATAGCCAACAACGCCCATCGTCCTTTCTTTATGCATGGTCTGAGCCACTGGCTTGGTCTTGATGTACATGATGTCGGCAATTATGAAGTCGAACGCTCACGTATTCTTGAACCGGGAATGGTGCTTACCGTTGAACCGGGGCTATACATTGCGACGGATGCTGACGTTCCGGCTCAGTATCGCGGTATCGGCATTCGTATTGAAGATGACATTGTCATTACTGAAGATGGCAATGAAAACCTTACCGCAGGCGTAGTGAAAAAAGCCGATGAGATTGAGGCGCTGATGGCGGCGGCGCGCGAGCTATGAGCGTGCTGATCGTTGGCGGCGGAATGACCGGCGCGACGCTGGCGTTAGCGATTTCACGCTTAACCGGCGGTCAGCTGCCAGTGCATCTGGTGGAAGCGTCGGCGCCGGAATCCACGCAGCATCCGGGCTTTGACGCCCGTGCTATCGCTCTGGCCGCCGGTACCTGTCAGCAACTGGCCCGGGTCGGTATCTGGCAAGAGATTGCTGACCGCGCCACGGCAATTCAACGTGTACACGTCAGCGATCGCGGCCATGCGGGTTTTGTCACGCTTGATGCTCAGGACTACGGCCTGGCGGCATTAGGCCAGGTGGTTGAACTACACGATGTGGGTCAGCGCCTGTTCGCGCAACTGCGTAAAGCGCCGGGTATTACATTGTACTGCCCGGCAAAAGTGGAAGAGGTTAGCCGCAGCGGGGAGGGCGTAAGCCTTACCCTGGACAGCGGTGAGGTTCTTCACGGTAAACTGCTGGTGGCCGCCGACGGTTCACGTTCCACTCTTGGAGCCCGCTGTGGTGTAAGCTGGCAGCAGCAATCTTATGAACAGTTGGCAATTATCGCCAACGTCAGTACTGCCCAGCCGCATAGTGGTCGCGCATTTGAACGCTTCACCCAATACGGCCCGCTGGCGATGTTACCCATGTCGCAGGGGCGCTGCTCGCTGGTGTGGTGTCATCCGCAGTCGCGACATGAAGAGGTTCTGGGCTGGTCGGACGAACGCTTCTGCCATGAGCTTCAGCAGGCGTTTGGCTGGCGGCTCGGTCAAATCACCCATGCCGGAAAGCGTAGCGTTTATCCGTTATCGCTGACCTGCGCGACTCGTACGGTTTCGCATCGTCTGGCGCTGGTTGGCAATGCGGCGCAAACGCTGCATCCTATTGCCGGGCAGGGGTTTAACCTTGGCCTGCGCGACGTGATGAGCCTGGCGGAAATGCTGGCGCAGGCTCATGCCGTAGGCCAGGATCCGGGTGATTATTCGCTTCTGAGCCGCTATCAGGCTCGACGTGCCGATGACAAAGCCTCCACCATTAGTGTTACCGACGGGCTGGTTCACCTGTTCGCTAATCGCTGGGCGCCGCTGGTGGCTGGACGCAATGTGGGTCTGATGGCGATGGAATTATTTACCCCGGCGCGCGACGCGCTGGCGCAGCGTACCCTCGGTTGGGTCCCCCGTTAAGGAGTTAAACGTGCAAAGTGTTGATGTCGCCATTGTTGGTGGTGGAATGGTGGGTCTGGCGGTCGCCTGTGGTTTGCAGGGCAGCGGGCTGCGCGTTGCGGTGCTGGAACAGGCGGTGCCTCAACCGTTGAATGCGGATGCGCCCCCGGCGCTGCGGGTATCGGCAATTAACGCCGCCAGCGAGAAGCTGCTAAGCAAACTGGGCGTCTGGCAGGATATTATCGCGCAGCGCGCCAGCTGCTATCACGGTATGGAAGTGTGGGACAAAGATAGCTTTGGACGGATTACCTTCAATGACCAGAGCATGGGCTTTAGCCACCTTGGGCATATCATTGAAAACGCCGTGGTGCATCATGCTTTGTGGCAAAAAGCGCAGCGTTGTTCTGATGTCACCCTGCTGGCACCGGCTCAGCTGCAGCAGGTTGCATGGGGTGAGAATGAGGCCTTTCTGAGCCTGCAGGACGGCAGCATGTTAACCGCCCGGCTGGTAGTTGGCGCCGATGGCGCCAATTCGTGGTTGCGCAACAAAGCCGATATTCCGCTCACTTACTGGGATTATCACCATCATGCGCTGGTTGCCACCATTCGTACTGAAGAGCCGCACGACGCCGTTGCGCGACAGGCGTTTCATGGTGAAGGCATTCTGGCCTTCCTGCCGCTGAGCGATCCGCATCTCTGTTCGATCGTCTGGTCGCTGTCTCCAGAGGAGGCCGAGCAGATGCAGCAGGCGAGTGACTCAGCTTTCAACCAGGCGCTGAATATTGCCTTCGATAACCGCCTGGGTTTGTGTTCCGTCGAGAGCGAACGTCAGATCTTTCCATTGACTGGTCGCTATGCGCGTCAGTTTGCCGCCCATCGTCTGGCGCTGGTTGGCGATGCAGCCCATACCATTCATCCGCTCGCCGGACAGGGGGTTAACCTCGGTTTTATGGATGCCGCCGAGCTTATCGATGAGCTGAAGCGCTTGCATACGCAGGGCAAAGATATCGGCCAGCACCTGTATCTGCGGCGCTATGAGCGCAGCCGCAAACATAGTGCCGCCGTTATGCTGGCGGGAATGCAGGGTTTTCGCGACATGTTTTCCGGCAGCAATCCTGCGAAGAAGCTGCTGCGTGATATTGGTCTGAAATTGGCAGATACATTGCCAGGCGTGAAGCCGCAGCTTATTCGTCAGGCGATGGGGCTAAACGATCTTCCTGCCTGGTTACGTTAAGTTCGTCACACTTCTTTCTCCCGGCCTCAGCGCCGGGTTTTCCCCGCTCATTTGAAATAATCTAATTTCACCTCTTTTTTCGCATTAGTTTTATTAATGTAACCTTTTTTTTGTTATAGAAATTAGGGCCATTAATTCGCAGAAAGTATCATAATTAGCTGCTTTTTTATTCATTTCTTTGATTTTGTGTGGATTTAATCGCTTTATTGTAGTTAATAATTCTGTAGGGTCTTCGGAGGATTTTAGTCATAAGCTAATGTGATGTCCTGATTTAGCTTATGGTTTAGTCCCGATATCGGTGGTAAGTTCAGCCCAAAGAGAACGTTTGCGTCGGTATCTATTAGCGATCCCGGCGCAGCGTTTCGTGGCGCAAAATCGCCCAAATAGTGGCTGGTTCCGTTTTATTCGATGAGGAAAAGATGGCTCAACAGACTCCGTTGTTTGAACAACACACGCTATGCGGCGCGCGCATGGTGGATTTCCATGGCTGGATGATGCCGCTGCATTATGGGTCCCAGATTGATGAGCATCATGCGGTGCGCGGCGATGCCGGGATGTTCGATGTGTCGCACATGACCATCGTCGATTTTCACGGCAGCCGAATCCGCGAATTCCTGCGCTATTTGCTGGCCAACGACGTAGCGAAGCTCACCGTCTCAGGCAAAGCGCTGTATAGCGGAATGCTAACGGCTTCCGGCGGCGTCATTGACGACCTGATTGTTTATTTCCTGTCTGAAGATTATTTCCGCCTCGTTGTTAACTCCGCCACCCGTGAAAAAGACCTTGCCTGGATAACTCAGCAATCTGAATCTTATGGCCTTGAAATGACCGTGCGTGACGATCTTTCCCTGATTGCCGTACAAGGTCCAAAGGCGAAAGAGAAAGCGGCGACGCTGTTTACCGATGCACAGCGCCAGGCGGTTGCAGGCATGAAACCTTTCTTTGGCGTGCAGGCAGGTGATCTGTTTATTGCCACCACTGGCTACACCGGCGAAGCGGGCTATGAAATCGCGCTGCCGAACGAGCAGGCGGTGGATTTCTGGCGCGGTCTGCTGGATACGGGCGTCAAGCCGTGTGGTCTGGGTGCTCGCGATACGCTGCGTCTGGAAGCAGGGATGAATCTTTATGGCCAGGAGATGGACGAAGGCGTCTCTCCGCTGGCAGCTAACATGGGCTGGACCATTGCCTGGGAACCAACTGACCGCGACTTTATCGGCCGCGAAGCGCTGGAAATGCAGCGTGAAAAAGGCACTGAGCAGCTTGTTGGCTTGGTGATGACCGACAAAGGCGTCCTGCGCGGCGGCTTGCCGGTGCGCTTTAGCGATGCCGATGGTAATCAGAAAGAAGGCATTATCACCAGCGGCACCTTCTCCCCAACGCTGGGCTACAGTATTGCGCTGGCACGCGTACCGGAAGGCATCGGCGAAACCGCCGTGGTGCAGATTCGTAACCGCGAAATGCCGGTAAAAGTGACTAAACCCGTTTTTGTACGCAACGGCAAAGCCGTGGTGTGATTTCCCCTTTTGGAGATGAATTGATGAGCAACGTACCAGCAGAACTGAAATACAGCAAAGAACACGAATGGCTGCGTAAAGAAGCGGACGGTACCTATACCGTTGGCATCACCGAGCACGCGCAGGAGCTGCTTGGCGATATGGTCTTCGTTGACCTGCCGGAGGTGGGGGCTACCGTTGAAGCTGGCGCTGACTGTGCGGTTGCCGAGTCGGTGAAAGCAGCCTCCGATATTTATGCGCCGATTAGCGGCGAAATCGTTGCCGTTAACGAAGAGCTGAACGACTCTCCGGAGCTAGTGAACAGCGAACCGTACACCGATGGCTGGATCTTCAAAATCAAAGCCAGCGACGAAGCTCAGGTTGCCGCGCTGCTGGATGCGACTGCATACGAAGCTCTGTTAGAAGACGAATAAATACGCTTCATTCTTCACGTTGCAGGTGTGTTGGCTGCGGATTACTCGGCCATCCATGGGCCTCGCCCTGCCGGGCCGCCGCAAGCGGCGTTCAAATCTGCTCCCGGCAGATTTGTCGTTCACCCCAGTCACGTACTTATGTACGCTCCTGGGGATTCACTGGCTTGCCGCCTGCCTGCAACGCGAATTATTTTGCGTATTCAGATAAGTAGAGACACCTACGATTCACCGCACGTTCAGGAACCATCGCTCATGACCCAGACTTTAGGCCAGCTTGAAAACCGTGACGCCTTTATTGAACGTCACATCGGCCCGGACGCCCAGCAACAGCAGGAGATGCTGAAAACCGTTGGCGCCGATTCGCTTAATGCCCTGATTGGCCAGATTGTGCCGCAGGATATCCAGCTGGCGACGCCGCCGCAGGTGGGCGAAGCAACCACCGAATTCGCCGCGCTGGCGGAGCTGAAGGCGATTGCCGGTCGTAACAAGCGCTTCAAGTCGTACATTGGCATGGGCTACAGCGCCGTGCAGCTGCCGCCGGTCATTCAGCGCAATATGCTGGAAAATCCGGGCTGGTATACCGCCTATACGCCTTATCAGCCGGAAGTTTCCCAGGGGCGTCTGGAGTCACTGCTGAACTTCCAGCAGGTGACGCTCGACCTGACCGGTCTGGATATCGCCTCGGCCTCGTTGCTGGACGAAGCGACCGCCGCGGCAGAAGCGATGGCGATGGCTAAACGCGTAAGCAAACTGAAAAATGCCAATCGTTTCTTCGTTGCCGCCGATGTTCATCCGCAAACGCTGGACGTGGTGCGTACCCGTGCGGAAACCTTTGGTTTCGACGTGATTGTCGACGATGCCGAAAAAGCGCTCGACCATCAGGATGTCTTTGGTGTGCTGTTGCAGCAGGTTGGCACCACGGGTGAAATCCACGATTACAGCAAACTGATTGCTGACCTGAAAGCGCGCAAAGTGATTGTCAGCGTTGCCGCTGATTTTATGGCGCTGGTTCTGCTGACTGCTCCGGGCAAGCAGGGCGCGGATATTGTCTTTGGTTCTGCTCAGCGCTTCGGCGTGCCGATGGGCTACGGCGGCCCGCACGCGGCTTTCTTTGCCGCAAAAGATGAATTCAAACGTTCCATGCCGGGCCGTATTATCGGCGTATCAAAAGATGCGGCGGGCAATACCGCGCTGCGCATGGCGATGCAGACTCGCGAGCAGCATATCCGTCGCGAGAAAGCGAACTCCAATATTTGTACTTCCCAGGTGCTGCTGGCCAATATTGCCAGCCTGTACGCCGTGTTCCACGGCCCCGCTGGCCTGAAGCGCATTGCCAGCCGCATCCATCGCCTGACCGATATTCTGGCCGATGGCCTGCAGAAAAAAGGCCTCAAGCTGCGATACGCTCACTACTTCGATACTCTGTGCGTGGAAGTTGCCGACAAAGCGGCAGTGCTGGCGCGGGCGGAAGCGCTGCGTATCAACCTGCGCAGCGATATTCATCATGCCGTCGGGATCACTCTCGATGAGGCAACGACTCGCGAAGATGTGCTGAACCTGTTCTGCGCAATCATCGGCGATGATCATGGTCTGGATATCGACACCCTGGATAAAGACGTGGCGCTTGATAGCCGCTCGATCCCTGCCAGCATGCTGCGCGATGATGCGATCCTGACCCATCCGGTGTTCAATCGCTACCACAGCGAAACCGAAATGATGCGCTATATGCACGCCCTGGAGCGCAAGGATCTGGCGCTGAATCAGGCGATGATCCCGCTGGGCTCCTGCACCATGAAGCTGAATGCCGCCGCTGAGATGATCCCGATCACCTGGCCGGAGTTTGCTGAGCTGCACCCGTTCTGTCCGGTCGATCAGGCGGAAGGCTATCATCAGATGATTGCCCAGCTCTCCGACTGGTTGGTGAAACTGACCGGTTATGATGCGGTTTGCATGCAGCCGAACTCCGGTGCGCAGGGTGAATACGCGGGACTGCTGGCAATTCGTCATTACCACGAAAGTCGTAACGAAGGGCATCGCGATATCTGCCTGATCCCAAGTTCCGCGCACGGTACCAACCCAGCTTCCGCGCAGATGGCGGGGATGCAGGTGGTGGTGGTGGCTTGTGATAAAAACGGCAACATCGACCTGGCGGATCTGCGGGCTAAAGCCGAACAGCATGCGGCGAACCTTTCCTGTATCATGGTCACCTATCCGTCTACTCATGGGGTCTACGAAGAGACCATCCGTGAAGTGTGCGAAATTGTGCACCAGTTCGGTGGTCAGGTTTACCTTGACGGCGCCAACATGAACGCGCAGGTCGGCATTACCTCTCCTGGCTTTATCGGTGCAGATGTATCGCACCTCAACCTGCATAAAACCTTCTGTATTCCGCACGGCGGCGGTGGTCCTGGCATGGGGCCGATCGGCGTGAAAGCGCATCTGGCGCCGTTTGTTCCAGGCCACAGCGTGGTGCAAATTGAAGGTATGTTGACCCGTCAGGGCGCGGTTTCCGCCGCACCATTCGGCAGCGCGTCTATTCTGCCAATTAGCTGGATGTATATCCGTATGATGGGTGCAGAAGGGCTGAAGCAGGCGAGCCAGATGGCGATTCTGAATGCCAACTATATCGCTACCCGTCTGAAAGACGCGTTCCCGGTGCTGTATACCGGCCGCGACGGCCGCGTGGCGCACGAATGCATTCTTGATATTCGTCCGCTAAAAGAAGAGACCGGCATCAGCGAGCTGGACATCGCTAAGCGACTGATTGACTTCGGTTTCCACGCACCGACGATGTCCTTCCCGGTGGCTGGTACGCTGATGGTTGAACCGACCGAGTCAGAAAGCAAAGTTGAGCTGGACCGCTTTATCGATGCAATGCTGGCGATTCGCAGCGAGATTGACCGCGTGAAAGCCGGAGAGTGGCCGCTGGAGGATAACCCGTTGGTGAATGCTCCACATACCCAGGGTGAGCTTGTGGGTGAGTGGAACCATCCGTACACCCGTGAGCTGGCGGTATTCCCGGCAGGGCTGAATAACAAATACTGGCCGACCGTGAAGCGTCTGGATGATGTTTACGGCGACCGTAATCTGTTCTGCTCCTGCGTACCGATGAGCGAATACCAGTAATCTGCTGATTAGACTATCTTTTAAAGGCGCTGCGGCGCCTTTATTTTTTGGGGGAATGGCATGACGATAGCATTGGTGACGGGCGGTAGCCGCGGAATAGGTAAAGCGACGGCGCTGCTGCTGGCGCAGGAAGGGTATACCGTGGTGGTGAATTATCACCAGAACAGTGAAGCTGCGACCGGCGTAGTGAAAGAGATTCTCGCCAGCGGGGGAAAGGCCGTTGCGCTGCAAGCGGACGTCAGTGATGAAACGCAGGTGGTGGCGATGTTTGAGGCTGTCGATCGCCTTGGCGAACCGCTCTCGGCACTGGTCAATAACGCTGGCATTTTGTTTACCCAGGGGACGATTGAAAGCCTTTGCGCCGAGCGGATTAACCGGGTGTTAGCAACTAACGTCACCGGCTACTTTCTCTGTTGCCGGGAGGCGGTAAAGCGGATGTCGCACAAGCACGGCGGTAAGGGTGGGGCGATTGTTAACGTTTCATCAGCGGCCTCGCGCCTGGGCGCACCGGGGGAATATGTGGACTATGCCGCGTCAAAAGGCGCGGTAGATACCCTGACCACTGGCCTGTCGCTGGAGGTTGCGGCGCAGGGAATTCGGGTCAACGGGGTTCGTCCTGGCCTAATTTATACTGAAATGCACGCCAGCGGTGGTGAGCCGGGACGCGTGGATCGCGTGAAGTCGATGCTGCCGATGCAGCGCGGCGGGCAGCCGGAAGAGGTCGCTCAGGCCATTGTCTGGTTGCTGAGTGATAAAGCCTCCTACGTTACCGGCAGCTTCCTTGAGCTGGCGGGCGGGAGATAATCCATAACGACTTCCCGGAGGCGGCGCTGCGCACCTGTCCGGGCTACCGCCCCGCAGACAAATCTGTAGCCCTGCTTCGCGTAGTGCGAACAGGGAAATACGCTACGATGCCAGCCACAGCCGCAGACGCATCCCCCAGCCGCTGGTCCAGCCGGTGGTGATTGACTTAACCTCGCCGCGTGAGATAACCACCACCGTTGGCGTGACCTGCACATCCCACTGTTGTGAAAGCTGGCCGCTGGCGTCATTGATCGTTGGCAGCGCCATTTTTTTGTGCGCCAGCCATCTCGCCAGGGTAGCGTTGTCGCCGGAACGCAGTGCAACCGTCATGACATTGCCGCCATCGTCGGCCAAAGCGGCCACCGACGGCGTGGTGTAACGGCACACGCTACACCACGTGGCCCAGACGTACAGCAGCAGAGGGCGCTCGTGGCTCATCACTGCCAGATCGACCGTCCGACCATCAAGCGTTTGCAGCGGCGTACTGGAAAAATTCTGCGGCAGGGCAGGTTTGCGCAAGTAATCCACCGCCAGGCTTACTGCGGCAACAATCAGCAGCCAGGTCAAAATCTGTCTGAATATTTTAAGCATCGTTTTTTCTACATTGTGATGCACCGGAACGGCCGGAAGCGTGCTGGCGTTCATTGAAGGAAGAGGTAAAATCGCCTCAACTATTTATGTGGTTTATATTATCGGGCGAAAGCGCATTAGCAAATGCTATGGCTGTAAAGAAGTGTCTGTTTCGTGGGAAGTTTTGCCCCCTTCCTGCTGGAAGAGGGCAAGAGGATTACAGTTTTTCGCCGTTGCTGGCGATAACTTCTTTGTACCAGTTGAAGCTCTTCTTGCGTGAACGGGACATATCGCCGGTACCATCGTCATGTTTGTTGACGTAGATAAACCCGTAGCGCTTGCTGTATTGGCCGGTCGTGAAGGAGACGCAGTCGATGCAGCCCCACGGGGTGTAGCCCATTAGTTCCACGCCGTCGTAGGTCACCGCTTTGATCATCTCTTCGACGTGGGCGCGCAGGTAGTCGATGCGGTAGTCGTCGTTGATGCTGCCATCTTCTTCTACTTTGTCGTAAGCTCCGAAGCCGTTTTCGACAATGAACAGCGGTTTCTGATAGCGTTCATACAGTTCACACAGAGCATAGCGCAGGCCCACCGGATCAATCTGCCAGCCCCAGTCGGATGCTTTAACGTGTGGGTTCGGCACGCTGCCCTCAAACCCGGAAATCGCGTCGCCGGTACCGCCTTCCGCTTTCACCGCATTGGTCATGTAGTAGCTGAAGCCGAGGTAAGCGCAGGTTCCTTCACGCAGGATCTGCGCATCGCCGTCTTCCATTTTGATATTGAAACCGCGACGTTCCCATTCATTCAGGACGTAGCTTGGGTAGTAACCGCGTAGCTGAACATCGGTAAAGACGTAGCGCTCGCGCATTGACTCCTGAGCAAACATCACGTCTTCCGGCTTACAGGAGAACGGATAGAGGGCGACCATCGCCAGCATGCAGCCAACCTGCATATCCGGGTTGATTTGACGTGCTGCTTTTACCGCCAGCGCGCTGGCGACAAACTGATGATGCAGCACTTGGTACATAGTCTCTTCCGGGTTTTCATGCTCGGTATAGACCACGCCGGAGCAGCAGTAGCCAAAAAGCGGGGCGCGCCAGTTACGCTGGTTGTTGATCTCGTTAAAGGTCATCCAGTATTTCACTTTGTGCTTATAGCGCTCGAAGACCACTTCGGCGAAGCGCACAAAGAAATCGACCACTTTGCGGTTGGTCCAGCCACCGTACTGTTGAACCAGATGCAGCGGCATTTCAAAGTGGGAAAGGGTGATCACCGGCTCAATGTTGTATTTCAGCAGCTCATCGAACATGTCATCGTAGAATTTCAACCCTTCTTCATTCGGCTGGGTTTCGTCACCGAGCGGGAAGATGCGAGTCCAGGCGATTGAGGTGCGGAAGCATTTGAAGCCCATCTCGGCGAACAGCTTGATGTCTTCTTTATAGCGACCGTGGAAGTCGATAGCTTCGTGGTTTGGGTAGTATTTTCCTGGCTCTACCTGCAGGGTAATCTCGCGCGGTACGCCGTGCGCCCCGCCGGTCAGAACGTCGCAGATGCTGGGGCCTTTGCCGCCTTTATTCCAGCCGCCTTCGACCTGATGCGCAGCCACCGCGCCACCCCATAAAAAGTCTTTCGGTAAAGGTATTTTTTTCATCTTTGCTAATCTCGTCATAATTACTTGTTGGTTTCGAGTCTAGCAAAGGGGATATAAATGTCACGATATAACAATTTTCCCTGCGTGGAATTTGTTACATCGAAAAAACAGGGTGTTATTTTCAGGCGAGTTTACGCGCTAATTTACGCCCGAGGCTTTCAAGAATATAAATAACCGGGATCTGCGTCGTAATATCGTAGACGCCGCCGATGCGCGTTTGCGGGACGTGCCAGGAGAGATTGAAGTCCGCAAGCTTTGCCAGCCGCGAGTGTTCGTGGCTGGTGATGGACATTACCTTGCAGCGGTGCAGGCTGAACTGGCTGGCGAAGCGCAGAATCTCTTCGGTTTCACCGGAAACCGACAGCACAATTGCCAGCGCATTGCGCGCCATGTCATTAGTGACCGGAAAATAAGGGTCGTCAATATGATTGCTGAATTTCCCGACGTTAGAAAAGAAGCGCGCGCCATATTTAGCCAGTGCGCCGGAAGTCCCGGCACCGACGAAAATAATACGTTCCGAAGAGAGAATAATATCGACGGCCTGTTCCAGTAAGCCATCAAATTCATCGTTATTCACGCTTTTAAAAAAGCTCATTATTTCACTGGCACCGATATTTGCCTGTTGAGGCTCATTCTGCTCCAGATATAATTTAAAACGTACGCGAAACTCTGAGTAGCCTTCGCACTGCAGCTTGCGGCAGAAGCGCAGGACGGTCGTCGTAGAGACGCCAGCAGCTTCCGCCAGCTCGCGGATGGTCATGTACATCACTTTGTCGCGATTTTTAATGACGTAGTGATAGACCATCATCTCAAGATTATTGAGACTGGCAATAGCAGCGTGGGAGAAGATACTCACAGGGGCAAACTCACAATTCATAATGACCAGGACGGAATTATATCATGCAGCCAAATGACATTACCTTTTTTCAGCGCTTTCAGGACGACATCCTCGCTGGGCGTAAAACCATTACCATTCGCGATGCGGCGGAGTCGCACTTTAAACCTGGCGATGTGCTGCGCGTTGGCCGCTATGAAGATGATGGCTATTTTTGCACTATTCGCGTAGTGGCAACTTCAACGGTGACGCTGGATATGCTGAGCGAACTGCATGCGCAGCAGGAAAATATGACGCTGGAACAGCTGCGTGCGGTGATTGCGGAGATCTACCCGGAAGAAAAGCAGTTTTATGTTATTGAATTCGAAAGGCTTTAATTAATTAGAGAACAACTGTTAGTTGAAATTTGTCTGTAACATGATGATTTTATGGTGTTTACAAATATTCATCTTTTTATTTTAGCTAACAGGTGTTCACTGGAATCATTCTCAGTTACCCTAAGTGAGCATTGAAAGCGTACTTGTTTTCGGAGTCAAATATGGTTCGCAAACCATTAATCACTCAGGGATATTCTCTGGCAGAGGAAATTGCCAACAGCATCAGCCACGGGATCGGGCTGGTGTTTGGTATCGTCGGTCTGGTGTTGTTGTTAGTGCAGGCAGTGGATAGCAACGCTGGCGCAACGGCTATCACCAGCTACAGCCTGTACGGCGGCAGCATGATATTGCTGTTCCTCGCCTCAACCCTCTATCACGCCATCCCACATCAGCGGGCCAAGCTGTGGCTGAAAAAATTCGACCACTGCGCCATCTACCTGCTGATTGCCGGGACCTACACGCCGTTTCTGCTGGTGGGGCTAAATTCGCCGCTATCGCGCGGGCTGATGATTGTTATCTGGAGCCTCGCGCTGCTGGGGATCCTGTTTAAGCTGACGATCGCGCATCGCTTTAAGATCCTCTCTTTAGTGACCTACCTGACCATGGGCTGGCTGTCGCTAATTGTCGTTTATCAGCTAGCGATTAAGCTGGCGGTCGGCGGCGTGACGCTGCTGGCCGTTGGGGGAGTGGTCTATTCGCTGGGGGTGATTTTCTACGTCTGCAAGCGCATTCCATACAACCATGCAATCTGGCACGGCTTTGTATTGGGCGGCAGCATCTGCCACTTTTTGGCGATTTATCTGTACGTCGGGCAGGTTTAAATTTAGGGAAGTCTTCCCGGTTGTGGTTTTGTAGCCCGGACATGGCGCGCCAGCGCCGCCTCCGGGGAGGCGGCTTATCCGAGACTTAGCTCTCTTCCAGCGAATACGGCAGCGGCTCGATGCTCAGGTTGCCGGCATCGTCGCGTACGCGAAATACGCTGTCCGGTTCCATATCGTTATTCATCACTACCTGCACCAGAAGACGACCGTCATCCAGTTGAACAGCCGCTAAAACGGTGCCGGTGCGACGCCAGTTTTCGCCCATTTTCAGCTCCAGGTCTTCCCCGGCTTCCGGTACGCGGCTGGCTGTTCCCGCCAGATACCACAGGGCACGCTTATTAGCGCCGCGGAATTTAGCGCGAGCAACCATTTCCTGGCCGGTGTAGCAGCCTTTCTTAAAGCTGATACCGCCCAGCGCCTGCAGGTTGGTAGCCTGCGGAATAAACTGTGCGCTGTTGGCGCTGTCGATAACCGGCAGACCGGCTTCAATATTCAGCGCCAGCCACTGCTGGCTATTATTCAACTGCGCTTCACCGCGCAAGGCGTTGGTGACGCGGGTTGCGGTTTCCACATCGGTCACCAGAAGGAAACGCTCGGCCGGATGTTCAAACCACAGCAGGCTGGTGACACCTTCGCTAACAACCTGTTTATCGGCATTGGGCAATTCACCAAATAGCGGTGCCAGCGCGGCGCGGGCCTGAAAACCGGCGACGCCAAGCATCACGAGGTTATCATCGGCGGCGATGGTTACTTTGGAGAATACCGCGTACTTTTTCAGTTCAGTCAACTGAGCATCGCGCAGGCTGCGGCGTTCAATCCACGCAAACCCCTCATTACGGCGGAAAACGCGCAGGTTGCTCCACATCTTGCCTTTGGCGTCACAATGCGCGGCAAGCAGATGCTGCTCGTCGGTCAGGTGGCTGACGTCGGCGGTAATCTGCCCCTGCAGATATTTCTCGCCATCCGGACCAGTAATTGTCGCCAGCGCCCAGTCATCCAACGTCATCAGCGTTAACGGCAAGCGAGCGGAAGAGGAGGGCTGACGCGGAGGAAAAGGTGTAAAAGCCATAGTCATATCCTGAATAGCTTAACGCAGAGTGTGTGACTAATGGTAAAAGAGCTATGGTGCAATGCAAGCCCTTTCGACAGGCCATTCGTGCCCTAAAATGCGGGAAGCTAAAACGAGTGAAAGAATAAATAACCTGATTATTTTAGGGTTTTCATGGAATAGCGCTCGCGAATCTCGATATTCCAGTGAAGTCGGTGTCGAAAACGGGTTAAACTAAACAATATCTATATGCAGGAAGGACAACATGGACATTAACAATAAGGCCCGCATCCACTGGGCATGCCGCCGGGGTATGCGTGAACTCGATATCTCCATCATGCCGTTTTTCGAGCATGAGTACGATACGCTTAGCGATGGCGACAAACAGTTGTTCATCCGCCTGCTGGAAAACGACGATCCGGACTTATTCAACTGGTTGATGAACCATGGCGAACCGGCTGATGCGGAACTGCAACGGATGGTAAAATTAATTCAGACACGGAATCGGGAACGTGGTCCTGTGGCAATCTGATTTACGCATCTCGTGGCGAGCGCAGTGGTTCTCGCTGTTGCTGCACGGCATTGTGGCGGCGCTGGTGCTGCTGATGCCCTGGCCGCTCAGTTACACCCCGCTGTGGCTGATACTGCTGTCTCTGGTGGTATTCGACTGCGTGCGCAGTCAGCGGCGGATCCACGCACGTCAGGGCGAAATAAAGCTGCTGATCGACTCTCGTCTGCGCTGGCAAAAAGCGGAGTGGGATATCGTCGGCACTCCGTGGGTGATTAACAGCGGAATGCTGCTGCGCCTGCGACATACGGAAAACCACCGCACCCAGCACCTGTGGGTTGCTGCAGATAGCATGGACGCGGGGGAGTGGCGCGATCTGCGTCGGCTGGTATTACAGAAACCGACGCAAGATTAAACGAAGACTCAGGCGAACTGCTCTGCCATTTCGCCGAGGATTTGCTCACACCAGTTCTGGATACGCTCATCGCTCAGGTCGTACTGATTCGTTTCATCGAGCGCCAGACCAACGAACAGCTGGCCGTCAGCGATGACTGGTTTCGGACTGGTGAACTCATAGCCTTCAGTTGGCCAATAGCCGATAAACTTAACCCCCCTGGTTGCCAGCTTGTCATGCAGCATACCGAGCGCGTCAAGGAACCATTCGCCATAACCTAGCTGGTCGCCCATGCCGTATAGCGCGACGATCTTATCCTGCAGATCCAGCGTATCGAGCTGCTGCCAGACCGCCTCCCAGTCTTCCTGGATCTCGCCAAAATCCCAGGTCGGAATGCCGAGGATCAGCACGTCATATTGCGTCATCAGGGCAGGGGAATCATCTTTCAGGTTATGCAGCGTCACCAGTTCAGGGCCGATGATATCGCGGATTTTTTCCGCCGCCATTTCGGTGTAGCAGGTGCTGGAACCGTAAAAAAGACCTATGTTCATCGCGGAAACGTCTCAATTCTTGCTGTGACTTTGCGCTTAGTGTACCAGAAAGGCTGCGCCAGCCTGCAACCCGAATTATTTAGGGTATAATGACGCCGTTTTAATAAGCAAAGAGGCCGGAGTGGAACAAGATCTCGCACAAATCGAGCAGTTTCTTGATGCCTTATGGCTGGAGCGTAACCTGGCGGAAAACACGCTAAGCGCCTACCGCCGGGATCTGACGATGGTGGTCGAATGGCTCCATCATCGTGGGCTGTCGCTTGCCAGCGTCAGCGGTGAAGACCTTCAGTCTCTGTTGGCGGAGCGGCAAACCGGCGGCTATAAAGCCACCAGCACCGCGCGCTTGCTAAGCGCCGTACGCCGTTTCTTCCAGCACCTTTATCGGGAGAAAATCCGCCAGGACGACCCCAGCGCGCTGCTGGCATCGCCAAAGCTGCCGCAGAGGTTGCCGAAGGATCTGAGCGAGGCTCAGGTCGAGCGCCTGCTGCAGGCCCCGGTGGTTGAACAACCGTTGGAGCTGCGCGACAAAGCCATGCTGGAAGTGTTGTATGCGACAGGTCTGCGCGTTTCAGAGCTGGTGGGCCTGACCATGAGCGACATCAGCCTGCGCCAGGGCGTGCTGCGCGTGATTGGTAAAGGAAATAAAGAACGGCTGGTACCGTTAGGCGAAGAGGCGGTACTGTGGGTTGAGAATTATCTTGAGTACGGGCGTCCCTGGCTGCTGAACGGCGTGGCGTCCGATGTGCTTTTTCCCAGCCAGCGCGCGCAGCAAATGACGCGCCAGACGTTCTGGCATCGGATTAAGCACTATGCCGTACTGGCGGGGATTGACAGCGACAAGCTCTCCCCGCACGTGTTGCGCCATGCGTTCGCTACGCATTTACTTAACCATGGCGCCGACTTACGCGTGGTGCAGATGCTGTTAGGACACAGCGATCTCTCCACGACGCAGATCTACACCCACGTGGCGACCGAGCGTCTGCGACAACTTCATCAACAGCATCACCCGCGTGCGTGAGCGCTGAAAAAAAGGATTGAGTATGAAAAAAGGTTTATTGATGTTCACCCTGTTGGCGACCACCTTATCCGGTGCGGCGCATGCCGATAGCGCGGCGATCAAACAGCTGCTGACCCGGCTGGGTGTGCAGAGCTCGGACGTGCAACCTTCTCCGGTAAAAGGCATCAGCACCGTGCTGACGGATAGCGGCGTGCTGTACGTTACCGATGATGGAAAGCACATTATCCAGGGGCCGATGTACGATGTGAGCGGCGCGCAGCCGGTAAACGTTACCAACACGCTGCTGGCGGGTAAGCTGAACGCGCTGGAAAAAGAGATGATCGTCTATAAAGCGCCGCAGGAAAAACACGTCATCACCGTCTTCACCGATATTACCTGCGGCTACTGCCATAAACTGCATGAGCAGATGAGCGACTATAACGCGCTGGGTATTACTGTGCGTTATCTGGCCTTCCCGCGTCAGGGCCTGCAAAGCGAAGCCGAGCAGAATATGAAGGCAATTTGGTGTGCCAAAGACCGTAATAAAGCGCTGGATAACGCCATGAGCGGCAAGGCCGTAGAGGCTGCCAGCTGCGATGTCGATATCGCTAAACACTACACGCTCGGCGTGCAGCTTGGCGTTAACGGCACCCCGGCGATGGTGCTGAGCGACGGGACCCTTATGCCGGGCTATCGTGACCCTAAAGATCTGAAAGCGCTCCTTGATGAGCATCAAAAACAAACGAGCGGTAACTGATTCGCGTGAAACAACAGATACAACTACGCCGCCGTGAGGCGGCTGACGACGCCGATTTGCCTTCAGACCTTCCCCCGCTGCTGCAACGGCTGTACGCCAGTCGCGGCGTGCGCAGCGCGCAGGAGCTGGAGCGCGGCGTGAAAGGCATGCTGCCATGGTCGCAGCTGACCGGCGTTGAGAAAGCAGTAGAGATGCTCTATGGGGCCTTCAAGCAGGATCTGCATATTGTCGTCGTCGGCGATTTTGACGCCGACGGCGCGACCAGCACCGCGCTGAGCGTCCTGGCCCTTCGCGCGCTGGGCTACGGCAACGTCTCTTACCTGGTCCCTAATCGCTTTGACGACGGTTATGGCCTGAGTCCGGAAGTGGTCGATCAGGCTCACGCCCGCGGCGCGCAGATGATTATGACCGTGGATAACGGCATTTCGTCCCACGCTGGCGTCGATCATGCTCATGCGCTGGGTATTTCGGTGCTGGTGACCGATCACCATCTGCCGGGGGATACGCTGCCCGCCGCCGAAGCGATTATTAACCCGAACCTGCGTGACTGCGAGTTCCCGTCAAAATCGCTGGCCGGAGTAGGCGTGGCCTTTTATCTGATGCTGGCGCTGCGCACTTTTCTCCGTGATAAAGGCTGGTTTGAGGAGCGCGGTATTGCGCCACCGAATCTGGCTGATTTACTCGACCTGGTGGCGCTTGGCACCGTGGCGGACGTTGTACCGCTGGATGCCAACAACCGTATTCTGACCTGGCAGGGGCTGAGCCGCATTCGGGCGGGTAAATGCCGTCCAGGCATTAAAGCGCTGCTGGAAATCTCTAATCGCGATCCGCAAAAGCTGGCGGCCAGCGATCTCGGTTTCGCGCTGGGTCCGAGGCTTAATGCGGCGGGACGGCTGGACGATATGTCCGTTGGTGTGGCGCTGCTGCTGTGTGACAACACCGGCGAAGCGCGAATGCTGGCGAATGAACTTGATGCGCTAAATCAGACGCGTAAAGAGATAGAGCAGGGAATGCAGGCGGAAGCGCTGACCTTGTGCGAAAAGCTGGAACGCAGCAGTGAAACGCTACCAGGTGGGCTGGCGATGTATCACCCGCAGTGGCATCAGGGCGTTGTCGGCATCCTGGCTTCACGCATCAAAGAGCGTTTTCATCGTCCGGTCATCGCTTTTGCGCCCACCGGAGACGGACTGCTAAAAGGCTCCGGTCGGTCGATTCAGGGGCTGCACATGCGCGATGCGCTGGAGCGCCTGGATACGCTCTATCCTGGCATGATTCTGAAGTTCGGCGGCCATGCTATGGCTGCGGGACTGTCGCTGGAAGAGGGGCGCTTTGACGAGTTTCAGCAACGCTTTGGCGAGCTGGTAACCGAGTGGCTCGACCCCGCGCTATTGCAAGGGGAAGTGGTCTCTGACGGTCCTCTGGCGGCGGCTGAAATGAGTATGGAAGTCGCACAGATGCTGCGCGACGCAGGGCCGTGGGGGCAAATGTTCCCCGAACCGCTGTTCGATGGCCGTTTTCGCATTTTACAGCAGCGGCTGGTCGGCGAGCGTCACCTGAAGGTCATGGTTGAACCCGTTGGCGGCGGCCCGCTGCTGGATGGTATCGCGTTTAATGTCGATACTTCCATTTGGCCAGATCCCGGCGTTCGTGAAGTGCAGCTAGCCTATAAGCTTGATATCAATGAGTTCCGCGGGAACCGCAGCCTGCAGCTGATCATTGACCACCTCTGGCCAAATTGACAACAGTATATTAATAAGGGCGCGAATCCGGTAGAATTCCGCTCTTATCACCGCATTTTGACGAATCCATTAAAAGAAACCGATCATGTTTGAAATAAATCCGGTAAAAAACCGCATTCAGGACCTCACGGAGCGCTCCGACGTTCTCAGGGGGTATCTTTGACTATGATGCTAAGAAAGAGCGTCTCGAAGAAGTAAACGCCGAGCTGGAACAGCCGGACGTCTGGAACGAACCCGAGCGCGCTCAGGCGCTGGGCAAAGAACGTTCCTCGCTGGAAGCCATCGTTGATACGCTGGATCAGATGTCTCAGGGGCTGGAGGATGTTTCTGGTCTTCTGGAGCTGGCCGTTGAAGCCGATGACGAAGAGACTTTCAACGAAGCCGTTGCTGAACTTGACGTGCTGGAAGAGAAGCTGGCGCAGCTGGAATTCCGCCGCATGTTCTCCGGTGAATACGACAGCGCCGATTGCTACCTTGATATCCAGGCCGGTTCCGGTGGTACAGAAGCACAGGATTGGGCCAGCATGCTGACGCGTATGTATCTGCGTTGGGCTGAAGCCCGCGGCTTTAAAACCGAGATTATCGAAGAGTCTGAAGGCGAAGTGGCGGGCATTAAGTCCGTGACTATCAAGATTATCGGCGATTACGCCTACGGCTGGTTGCGTACCGAAACCGGCGTGCATCGCCTGGTGCGTAAGAGCCCGTTCGATTCCGGCGGCCGCCGCCACACTTCTTTCAGCTCTGCGTTCGTTTACCCGGAAGTGGATGACGATATTGATATCGAAATCAACCCGGCGGATCTGCGTATCGACGTTTATCGCGCATCTGGCGCGGGCGGTCAGCACGTTAACCGTACGGAATCCGCGGTACGTATCACCCACATTCCGACCGGCTTAGTGACGCAGTGCCAGAACGACCGTTCACAGCACAAGAACAAAGACCAGGCCATGAAGCAGATGAAAGCGAAGCTTTATGAGCTGGAAATGCAGAAGAAAAATGCCGAGAAGCAGGCGATGGAAGATACCAAGTCCGACATCGGCTGGGGCAGCCAGATCCGCTCTTACGTGCTGGATGACTCCCGCATTAAAGATCTGCGCACCGGGGTGGAAACCCGCAACACTCAGGCGGTGCTGGACGGCAGCCTGGATCAATTTATCGAAGCAAGTTTGAAAGCAGGGTTATGAGGAACCAACATGTCTGAACAACAAGCACAGGGCGCTGACGCGGCAATTGACCTTAATAATGAACTGAAAGCCCGTCGTGAAAAGCTGGCTGCACTGCGTGAGCAGGGTATCCCGTTCCCGAATGATTTCCGTCGTGACCACACCTCTGATCAACTGCACGCTGACTTCGATGCGAAAGAAAACGAAGAGCTGGAAGCGCTGAATGTTGAAGTCGCCGTTGCTGGCCGCATGATGACCCGTCGTATTATGGGTAAAGCTTCCTTCGTTACGCTGCAGGACGTAGGCGGCCGCATTCAGCTGTACGTTGCGCGTGACGATCTGGCTGAAGGCGTTTACAACGAGCAGTTCAAAAAATGGGACCTCGGTGACATTATCGCTGCTCGCGGTAAGTTGTTCAAAACCAAGACCGGTGAACTCTCTATCCATTGCACCGAGCTGCGTCTGCTGACCAAAGCCCTGCGCCCGCTGCCGGACAAATTCCACGGCCTGCAGGATCAGGAAGCGCGTTATCGTCAGCGCTATCTGGACCTGATCTCCAATGATGAATCTCGCAACACCTTTAAAGTTCGTTCGCAGATCCTGGCTGGCATTCGTCAGTTCATGGTCGGTCGCGGCTTTATGGAAGTTGAAACTCCGATGATGCAGGTGATCCCTGGCGGCGCTTCCGCCCGTCCGTTTATCACCCATCACAACGCACTGGACCTCGACATGTACCTGCGTATCGCGCCGGAACTGTACTTGAAACGTCTGGTGGTTGGCGGTTTTGAGCGTGTGTTCGAAATCAACCGTAACTTCCGTAACGAAGGCATCTCCGTTCGCCATAACCCAGAGTTCACCATGATGGAACTCTATATGGCGTATGCGGATTATAAAGATCTGATTGAGCTGACTGAATCTCTGTTCCGCACGCTGGCGCAGGACGTTCTGGGCCACACTGAAGTGCCTTATGGCGATCAGACCTTCGACTTCGGCAAGCCGTTTGAAAAACTGACCATGCGTGAAGCTATCAAGAAATACCGTCCGGAAACCGAGATGGCGGACCTGGATAACTTCGATTCCGCGAAAGCCATTGCTGAAAGTATCGGCGTTCACGTTGAGAAGAGCTGGGGTCTGGGCCGTATCGTGACCGAGATCTTCGAAGAAGTGGCGGAAGCGCACCTGATTCAGCCAACCTTCATTACTGAATATCCGGCAGAAGTTTCTCCGCTGGCGCGCCGTAACGACGAGAACCCGGAAATCACCGACCGCTTTGAATTCTTCATCGGCGGGCGTGAAATTGGTAACGGCTTCAGCGAGCTGAACGATGCCGAAGACCAGGCGCAGCGCTTCCTGGATCAGGTAAACGCGAAAGCCGCTGGTGATGACGAAGCGATGTTCTATGATGAAGACTACGTGACCGCGCTGGAGCATGGCCTGCCGCCGACTGCGGGTCTGGGTATTGGTATCGACCGTATGGTCATGCTGTTCACTAACAGCCACACCATCCGCGACGTGATCCTGTTCCCGGCGATGCGTCCGGTAAAATAAACATTACCGTAATAAACGAAACCCCAGCAGAACTGGGGTTTTTTTATGCCTGACGGCTAAAATTTATCAATGCTTCACGCGCATTATCGTCCGTAGCCTGCATCACCATCCACGGGCTAAAGGCCCACGGCGTAGCGCGGATCCCGCTTAAAACATCCTCAAGATTGCTCCACTGAAAATCCATTACTTCATCAAGATTGATCTGCAATGGGCTGGCTCTTCGTGCGGCATACACCGGGCAGACTTCGTTCTCGACAATACCGTTTGGCGCCACGGCCCGATAGCGAAATTCAGGATAGACAGGCGTCATGCTGTGGATATCGACACCTAACTCAAAGCGGCAGCGGCGTTCAACGGCCTGTTCAAAGGTTTCACCGGTTTGCGGGTGTCCGCAGACTGAATTCGTCCAGACGCCGGGCCAGGCTTTTTTAGCCAGCGAGCGACGGGTGACCAGTAATTGACCTTTTTCATTGAACAACCAGCAGGAAAATGCGAGGTGCAAAGGGGTATTGAGGGTGTGAGCGGCATACTTCTCCAGCATACCTGAAGGCTTATCTTGCTCATCGAGCAAAATGACATGTTCCCCGGCCATGACAACTCCTGAAAATAAAAAATGACCCGGCACAAACCCGCCGGGTCATGTACTCAGGCCACTAGGGTAGCCCATAAATGGGACAAAGGCATTACCAAAACAAGCCCTGGTAACATATTCGCTACCGGAAATAGCTTAATGTTGCAGATACGCAACCCGGTTGCCACCATCAGCAGCCCGCCTGCGCAGGAGAAATCCGCCATCATATCCGGGGTGATCATTGGCAGAATAACCACCGCCAGCATCGCCAGCGCCACTTGAATAACGATCTGCGGGATGGCAATGGTCATCACCGCGTAGCCCAGCAGCGTGGCGAAGATCCCAGCAGTAAACAGATCGAGAATCGTTTTAATATACAGTATTGATGGATCGCCGCTCATCCCCTCGGTCATCGCCCCAAAGATGCCGGTACCGCTGGCGCAAAATAGCACCAGGATGGCGACAAATTTCTCGGTGAACTCTTCATGGCTGAGGCCATTGACCGGCGGCAGAACTTTGTTGATTAAACCGCGCGTGGATCCCGCTGCTTTTCCGATTCTTTTTTCCAGATGCAGAAGCTCGCCGAGGAGTGCGCCGATCACCATGGCCAGCACCACGGCGGGCATGTACTTCACTTTTAACACCAGGGTGATGCCCAAACCTACGGAGCAAAGGCCGAAGGTCATTGGCAGCGCTGTTTTGACGCGATCCGGGAGTTTACTCCCCCCCATGGCGCCAATTAATCCACCAATAATGACGGCGGAACCATTTACATACGGGCCGATTAACATTGAATAATTTCCTGTTAATTAAAACTTAGCTCGCCTTCACCCCAGCGAGGGATGTTGTTGACCTCAAGGTCAAACAGATCGAGCGCGCGATTAACGCTGTGAGTAATGATGTCGTCCGCCGTTTGTGGCCGTTGGTAAAGCGCCGGGACCGGCGGAAAGATAATCCCGCCCATCTCGGTGACGGCGGCCATGTTGCGAATATGTCCGAGGTTCAGCGGCGTTTCCCGGGCCAGCAGCACCAGTCGACGACGCTCTTTCAGCACGACATCAGCCGCCCGGGTGAGCAGGTTGTCAGTCAGGCAATGGGCAATCGCCCCCAAAGAACGCATTGAGCAGGGGGCCACCAGCATACCCAGCGTTTTAAACGAACCGCTGGAGATTGCTGCTCCAAGATTAGCGATGGGATGCACCACGTCAGCCAGCGCCACCACGTCGTCCAGGCAGTAATCCGTCTCCAGTTCGCAGGTTTTTTCCGCGCCTTTCGAGACCACCAGGTGGACTTCAACGGGAAGCGGACGAAGTAGCTCCAGCGCCTTAACACCGTACTGAAACCCGGACGCCCCGCTGATACCAATGATGATGCGTGCTGTCATGGTGGTCTCCTTTATTCGAAATCAGGCAGGAAGCGTTTAACGTCCACTTCTTTAAATTTGGAGCGCTGGAAATTGTGCTTCAGATGGAACGGCACCGTGCAGTCGAAAATTGTTTTGCACGACATCCCCTGCTGTAGGATGCTCGGGCTGTATTCCGGAACCTGTGATGGGTCGAGCGGGTGGCAGCGGACACCGGGAATAGTAATGGTGTCGACATCGCCCTGGTAGCGGGTTTGCATGGCCCAGAGAACGTCATCGCTATCGAAAATATCGACATCTTCATCCACCAGGATGACATGCTTGAGTTCCGGGAATGCAGAGAAAGCCAGCAGAGCCGCCTGACGCTGACGGCCTTCATCCGCCGGGGATGATTTTTTAAATTGCAGCACTGCCAGCAGCTTACCGCCGCCCGCTGAATGGGCGAAAACGTTCAGCAGTTTGCCCGGCATGGCGCGTTCGACCATATCCAGAATGCTGGCTTCTGTGGGGATACCGGCCATATTGACGTGTTCTTCACCTGGCCCGACGGTGGTACGCCAGATGGGGTTGATGCGGTGGGTCACGGCTTTCACCTTGATGACCGGGATCGCCTCTTTCGCTTCGCCGGTATAGCCCGGAAATTCAGGCATTGCGCGACCGGTGTTGGTGTTCTGATCTTCACGTACGCGTGCGTTTGGCAGCAGTTCGCCTTCAATCACAATCTCGGCGTGGGCGATGGCTTTTTCATTAATGGTTTTACACTGCACCATCTCAACCGGCTTACCGCGCAGCGCACCCGCGATGCTCAGCTCATTGAAGCCCAGCGGTGTGGTTGGTGGTTCAAAGCAGGCCGCAATTTCAATCGCCGGATCCACGCCGATGCTGATAGAAATCGGCAGCGGCTGGCCTGCGGCTTCCGCCTTCATACGGAAAGCATCAATATGACGACCGGGGGTCAGCCACATGGAGAGTTCGTCGCGACTCTGTACACACAGGCGGTGAATAGTGATATCGGACTCGTGCGTTTCCGGGTCTGAGGCGTAGCACAGACCCATGGTGATATAGGGGCCTGCGTCCTCCTCCGTGTTGGTTGGAGCAGGCAGTAGTTTACGCAGATCGAAATCGGCATCGCTCGCCAGATGTACCACTTCCTGACATACCGCTGTACCTTGAGCCATTATCGGTGCGATGGCGTTTTCGACCGAGTTTTTTAGCAGATGGCCCAGCTTTGCCGGTTCACACTGGAGAAAATGGCTGACGCGCTGGCGCGAGCCGTTCAGGCCAATCGCCACGCTGATATCATTAAATCCTTTGATTTTATTGAAGACCATGACCGGCCCATTCTTGCGGGTCGGGCGCTGGCAGGTACCACCTGCACCCACGTAGCGATAAACCCCGGAGAGTTCAGCGTGCGGGTCGACTTCGGTATCGGTTTCAACATACTCGCCGGGAAGCGTTTTCAGGAGTTCTAGCGCAGAACGTAAATCATGCACCGTTGAAGTTTTTTTGTTATCAGTATTTGTCATGGGATGTTCCTTCGGAAAAGAAGTTTCGCTACCTGCACAATATTTTTCATGGCGCTTTAAAACAAATACCGTTTACCGGATGGTCAGTAGATCAAAAAAGTTTATTTTAACAATCTGTTAAATAATGATTAATGAATATGGAGTGTAACGGGGCCAGCTTTTTATTTCTCCAGGTAAGTGTGATACTGATGACAAATTAAACTACGGGTGATGATGATGGATTTAAAGCGCTTACGCTATTTTTGTCGGGTGGTGGAGCAAGGCTCGGTCAGCCAGGCGGCGAAATCGCTGAATATGGCGCAGCCGCCGCTCAGTAAGCGGATTCAGGAGCTGGAAGAGGAGCTTCAGGTATCGCTTTTTGTTCGTCGCGGTAACCGCATTGAACCGACTGAAGCCGGTTTTTTCCTCTATCGAAAAGGCTGCGAAATATTACGTCAGGTAGAAGATACCGCCCGTGAAACGACGGATATCGCGCAAAAAAATCGTACCGAGTTGAGAATCGGACTAACTCACCTCTATCAGAATTATTTTAAGGCGCTATTAATGGAGGTGTACCGGCGTAATCCGGAAACTTCGATAAATATTTCCGTTACCGATTCCAGCCATCTTGAGACCTTATTAACAGAAGGTGGTATCGATCTGGCCTTAATTCAGCGGCCCTATCGCAGCGAAGGATTTGATTATGTCTCGTTTGATCCGATCAAGCTGGTTGCGGTTATCAACAAAAAATGTCTTTCGTCTCCGCCACCTAATCCTTATAACTATACTGCGCTGGCGGCGTTGCCGCTGGTGTTGCTACATCGAGCAAAGGATTCAGGGACTTACGAGATGCTGATGGATCTGTTTCGTAAATCAGGAGTCAGTGCGAAAGTTATTATGCATATCACGCAGCCGGGCGTTATCCTCGACTGGCTGGAGTCCGGTCTTGAAGCGGCGACGCTGCTACCGTCTTCTGAAGTTGATGCTGATAAACTTAGTCAGTGCTACGTAGTGGATGTCTTCCCCTCGCCGCAAATATTTTATCCTGCGTTGGTGAAATTACCCTCCATGTCTTATCTACCTGCACTGATGGATATTATTGCGCAGGGATATCCGTTTAATACTTCCGGATGATGCCTATCGATTGGGGATCGTGCGGCTGGCTGGTATGATAATGCCCCTGGTTTTTAGGTGACAGTTTGTGTGCAGGACGCCTGATGAGTAAACGCTTTTATATCACGATAATGTTGGTGAGCAGCCTGATCGTTGCGGGGTGTTCCAGTTCATCTGATTCCGGCTCTACGTATACCGTTAAGCGCGGCGATACGCTATACGCTATTTCACGTTCCACCGGCACCAGCGTCAGGGATCTCGCCCGTCTCAACAATATTTCGCCTCCCTATACCATCGAAGTGGGGCAGAAACTGAAGCTGAACAGCACTTCAGGGACTACAGCGAAGGCGAATACATCCAGCAAGAAATCATCTGCGAAACGCACCGCTGCAGTGACACCATCTTCGGCGGTACCACAATCCTCCTGGCCGCCGGTAGGGCAGCGCTGCTGGCGCTGGCCAACCAGCGGCAAAGTCGTACTTCCATATTCCACCAGCGATGGCGGTAATAAAGGTATCGATATCGCCGGTAAGCGAGGTCAGCCGGTGTATGCGGCAGGGGCGGGCAAAGTGGTGTACGTGGGGAACCAGCTACGCGGCTACGGTAACCTGATTATGATTAAACATAATGAGGATTACATTAGCGCCTATGCGCACAATGATAAGCTGATGGTGAATAACGGCCAGAGCGTGAAGATTGGGCAGCAGATTGCCACCATGGGTAGCTCGGATGCGGATTCCGTACGTCTGCATTTCCAGATTCGTTACCGCGCGACGGCTATCGACCCGTTGCGCTATTTGCCGCCGCAGGGTAGTAAGCCTAAGTGCTAAAAGGTTATTTTATCGGCAGTTAGCGTAGTTTGGGCTTGTCAGCCGGTGCGTAAGGTCTATAATGGCCCACGCACTTCTTTGCGGGCGTAGTTCAATGGTAGAACGAGAGCTTCCCAAGCTCTATACGAGGGTTCGATTCCCTTCGCCCGCTCCAGATTTACTTCTCCCTGACTCTCCTGAATTCAATTACCCCTTGTAATATTAATGCATGGCAGATAATGGTGGTGATAAAGACATCATCGGCAATACCATTAAGCACTTTAGCCATCTGTGCATTACTGATTTCATGACGAATCCGATCCTTTTAGACCCGATTTATCTGGGTCTAAAAGGATACCTGTGCAGAAAAATATATTTTATAACAGCACGTTATCTTTTAAATGCATCGAACTCAAGACGTTCGCCATCCGGGCCGCGAATAAGCAGGAAACGTACGCATTCTTCCTCAACAGGCCCTTCATCCAGCGGATAGCCGAGTGCTTCCAGTCTCTTCTGAACGGCATCCAGGTCGCTGACTTCAAGCGCAAGATGATCGATACCGCAGCGAGGCGCGTCAAAAGGAACCCCTTCGGGTAGTTGGTACAGTTCGAGAACAGTACCCCCCATTTCAATAAAAGCGACCTCAATGGTGCCCTGCGGCGAGGGTTTGCTAAACCGCTGCTGGCGCTTAAAGCCTAGCGGTTCATAGAATGCCAGCGAACGCGTTAAATCATTCACCTGATACCCGATATGGGCAATATTGTTGATAAGTTCGCGCATCTTATACCCCCTTACGCACGCACCAGAAACCGTAGAAAGCGACATAAACAAAGCACAATAACGGGGCGATAAAGGCGATTTGCATATTACCGCCGTTCATATCAGAAATAATCCCCATCACCAGCGGAATAACGGCCCCGCCGATAATTGACATCACGACTATCGATCCTGCGGTTTGTGTATCTTTCCCCATACCTTTGATGACCAGACCAAAGTTGGTCGGCCAGCATGGCGCCATACAGAAACTCACAAGAATCAGCGCGTAGACCGCCAGCATTGAGCTGCTAAATACGGCAATCAGCAGGAGGGCTGTTGCTGCTAATGCAAAGGTGCCAAGCAGTAATGCCGGATTCAGTCGGTTCATCAACCAGGTCGCAATCGCTTTTCCAGCGGCGTAAATCACCAGCGAAGCCAGCAGCCAATAGGTGGCTGAGTGCTCGCTGGTGCCCTGCTGCACGAGCTGCACGAATCGAATAGTGAAGCTCCATACGCCTACCTGAGCACCCACGTATAAAAACTGCGACAGAACCCCAAGACGGAAACGTGGTATGGCAAACAGGCGTTTAAGCGTTGGTCCCATGCTTTCTGCGGGAACCTGCTGCTGAGATTGCGTGCCCTTGCATGTCGGGAATTTGATAAACACAAAAACCAGAGCCAGCACCACCAACACAGAACCGATAATCAGGTAAGGCCCGACAACCTGTCCCACCATCTGATGGCGCGCGGCGTCCGCGGCGGCGGCGGGCATTGCCAGCAGCTGTTCATGGCTGGGATCGTGTTCGCCAAAGACCATAACCTGGCCGATAAGCACGCCGGAAATAACGCCGAGGGAATTAAATATCTGTGAGAAGTTAATGCGCTGGGTGGAGGACTGAATGGGGCCAAGCAGGCTTGAGTAGGTATTCGCCGAGGTTTCCAGGAAAGAGAGTCCGCAGGCAATAACCCCCAGGCAGGCGAGGAACGCGCCATAGGTCATGATCTGCGCGGCCGGGATGAACAGGAAGCAGCCGAGGGCGTACAGGCACAGCCCAATAATAATCGCCGCTTTATACGAATAACGTTTAATCAGCGCCGCCGCAGGCAGGGCGACAAAAAAGTAACCGAGGAAAAAAATCGACTGCACCAGCGCGGTCTGAGTATCCGTTAAATCAAAACCCTTTTTAAATTGGGCAATCAATATGTCGTTCAGGTTGCCCGCCATACCCCATAGCGCAAACAGGCAGCACACCAGTAAAAACTGGAGCCAGGGGGTATGCGGTAAATAGGCGCTGGTATCCAATTTTTCGGTTTGGAGCGCCGCTTTATCGACCTTATCCGTTGTTAGCGTACTCATTGAGCTATCCTCGTAATGGTTTTTATATCGTAGGGTTTATGCCATTTCATAATCAGAGGTGGCACGTAAAAGACGTTCCAGGGCTTCTTCGTAATCTGGTAAGGATGACGCGCCCTGTTTTTCAACGCTGACGGCGGCATAGGCTGCGGCAAATTGCGCCGCTGTATGCAAGGGCTCGCCGCAGGCAAGCCGCGCCGCCAGCGCGCCGTTGAATGCATCGCCCGCGCCGGTGGTATCGCGGGGATGAGAAGGAAAGCACGGGATATGGGATTTCACGCCTTGCTCACTCAGCAATGCGCCATTTGCGCCAAGCGTAATAATGACGTTGCGGGCGCCCTGGGCATGCAGAACATCTGCGGCTTCTGAAGCACCTGCGAGATCGTCAACGCGACATCCGGTCATTAACCTGGCCTCTGTCGCATTCGGGGTGAGCAAATCAACTTTGCTAAGAAAATCCTTGTCAACGGGTTGCCAGGGCGCGGGATTCAGAACCACAAATGCACCGGCCTTTTTGCCCGCATCAACGACTTGTTCAATGGCGGAAAGGTTATTTTCCAACTGGACCAGAACCACATCCGCGCAGCCGATGGCGGGAATACAGGCGGCGATTTCATCATCGGTCACCGTCATGTTGGCACCGGGATCGACGGCAATCATGTTTTCGGCATCGTTGCCGGCAACATAAATCAGCGCATTGCCGGTGGGGACAGACTCCGCGACCAATAGCGTCACGGCATTAAAACCGATACTTTTCAGATGGCGACGAGCAAAATGGCCGAACGTATCATTACCAATCTTGCCGATATAGTGGACATTGGCCCCCGCTTTTAGCGCGGCGGTGGCCTGGTTCGCCCCTTTTCCTCCGGCGCTGGTCATACTTCCGCAGGCGACTAACGATTCGCCCGGTACGGGAAAGCGCTCCACTCTGGCGACCATGTCCAAATTGAATGAACCAAAAACGCAGACTTTTTCTGACATCATTCACTCCTCTATACGTGCTCAGGGGAACGCAGCGCGGCGGCCAGGTCCTGGGACATATTTTCCCAGGACTGCGCGAGGGGCATATCCGGGCGAAATAAACCGCTGCTGCCCATAATCAATATCTGTGCCCCGGCTCCCAGCAGCTCACGGTAGGTGTGGCGGTTGCATGAGCCGTCGACTTCCAGCAAGAAGTTGAGGTTGCGGATCTCTTTTAGCTGATGAAGCTGGGCGATTTTTGCGGTCATTTCGGGAATAAACGGCTGACCGGCATAGCCCGGATCGACGGTCATCACGGTGACCTTATCGAGCAGATGCAGATAGTGCTGCACGCTCTCAATTGGCGTGGCGGGATTGAGTACCATGCCAACTTCTTTTCCCGCATGGCGAATCATATTGATGACGCGAAAGGCTTCCCGGCAGATGGTTTCCGGGTGAAGTGAAATGGCGTCTGCCCCGGCCTTAATGAGCGCCGGGATAAACGACACTGGTTCTTCTACCATCAAATGCACATCGATTGGCAGCGATGTAAAAGGGCGAATTTGCTCTACAAAACTGGCCGATAGCGCCAGGTTTTTGACGTAGTGCCCATCCATCACGTCGACATGCAGCCTGTCGGCTTTGTCGTTTAAAAAGTGCAGCTGTTCCGTCAGCTTCATCATGTCCATACACATGAGCGAGGGAGAAATGTAATAACGCATAAGGCCTCTTTGTTCCGGTCGTAGGCTGATTTCAGGCAAAGTCTGGTCCTACCGCGCGAAGCAGCGTTTCGACAATGCTCGTATTAACCGTCACGTCATGACGGTGCACTCAGGCGATGTGTATGCCAACGTTGTGCCAGGTCATCTCTTTCTCCAGCAACGGATCGTCAAACTTTTCGGTAATTAAACAGTCCAGTTCGCCTAATCCTCCTAGCCGCGCTATGCCCAAACGTCCTAACTTGCTGGCATCGACGAGCGCAATCACCTGTCGTGCTGCCACCATCATCTGTCTTAGCAGCGCGGCGTGGGCTTCCGTTCCGGTATACAGGCCGCTATCGCGTTCCAGGCCCTGACATGAGAAAAAAAGCGTATCTACGGCATACTCGCGAAGCATCCTTGAGGTGGTTTCACCAAAGAACGACTCTTCGCTCGGGGAAAAATCGCCCCCTAGCCCCACCAGATGCAATGAGCGTCTGCTCATCAGCGCTTGCAAGATCCGGATGGACGGCGTGATAACCGTTAACGCTATCTCAGGCATCTGGCGGGCTAAAAACCAGCTGGTGCTGCTGCCGTCCAGCAAAATCGTCTTTCCCGGCTGAAGGAACTGCAGCGCTTTCCGCGCAATGCGCATTTTGCCTTCACTGTGCAGCAACGTTCTTTGCTGAAAGCTTCCCTGGGTATCCTCTACCGGGAGGGCGAAAGTTATCGTTTTGCTCGCCGGGAGCGGGTTTTCCGCGACGAGCGCCCCACCATGACTACGATTTAATATCCCTTGTCGCTCCAGCTCGTTCAGATCGCGGCGGATCGTTTCTCTGGAAACATGAGTCGCCTGCGCAATTTCATTTACCCGCATGACTCCGCGTTGGCCCAACAGCTCGATAATCAAACGATGACGTTCCAGCGGCAACATAGCTCTCTCCTGCAGTGCGTAATCAGATTACCTGTCCCTTGAACAGGGCGTTGCGACGCCGGGAATATCCGCTGAAGGCCGCATTTTTCTCGTCGGGCTGTGTGATAGAACGCGCATTTCAACCCTCTATCACGTACATATTTCGATTGCCTCACCTGTTATCCAGTCACAAACAAAAACAAACAAAAATAAATGCAATATTGCTTTTGCGCCCGTTTATGACCGTTTTTTCCCGCCCAGAGATGGCGTCATTCATTTCCCGCCTTTTAATTAAAAGCAAATGAAAATAAAAAAATGCTAATTTGATCACGTTATTTTCATTTGATGCGTTTTTAAATGGATTTACGCGAGATAACAGCATTAAATGAAAGTAACTAAAAACAAAGAGCAGGATTAAATCATGAATGAAACAACCCGTCGTTTTGCACGTTTGATTGACCTGAGCGCAGTGCAGGCAACCAGTACTGAAGCCGATGTTCGCGCCTGTGCCGAACTGGCGACTCGATACAACATTATTTCCGTACATGTGCTGCCCTGCTGGACGCGCTTTCTCAGTACGTTACTGCCGCAGCAGGGAACGGGAGAGGTGATGATTGGCGGACCGGTCGGCTTTCCCGGCGGCGGGCATACTACCGACACCAAGGTGCAGGAAGTACGGCAGCTGATTGCCGATGGTGCTCGCGAAGTGGATATGGTGGTGAACATCGGCAAAGTTTTATCCGGCGATTATGACTATGTGCGTGAAGATTTACGCCGCGTGGTGGAAGCCGCCGCCCCCGTACCGGCGAAGGTGATCCTCGAAACGCATTATCTGAACGAAGAGCAAATTCGTCGCGTTTGTGATATTGCCGTAGAGGTCGGGATGAAGTGGGTTAAGACCTCCACCGGCTGGGCGCCGACGGGCGCGACGGTGGAAAAAGTCAGCATCATCGCCCATCAGCTTAACGGTCGAATCGATATTAAAGGCGCAGGGGGCATTCGCGATCTGGAAACGGTCCGCGCGCTCTATCAGCTTGGCGTTCGCCGCTTTGGTATGAGCCATGGCGCGGTAACAAAGGTGCTGGCGGAACTGGAGCAATACCCTGAACGCTTTCCTGAGTTGAATGCCAGGTAAACTGAGAGGCTGCGGGCCTGATGGCCCGCCTTAAGACGTCACCGGAGTCAGTGATGAAAGATAAAATACTCACTATTGATGTTGGTACTGGCAGTACTCGTGCGGCTATTCTGCAAGTCGATGGCACCATGATCGGCTTTGCGCAAAGGGAGTATGAGCAAACGACGCCACGTGCGGGTTGGTCAGAACAGGCCCCTTCACTATGGTGGCAGGCCGCCTGTGAATGCATCCGCGAAATTCTCCACCGTTATCCTGAAGCGGTTTCGCAGATTGCGGTTATTGGTGCCTGCGGGCAGATGCATGGCACGGTGCTGCTGGACGATGATGGCAAGCTGCTGGAGGACCGGGCGCTATTGTGGAATGACAAACGCAGCCAGCCTCAGGTTGATGCCTTTGTTGCGCGAGAAGGGCGGGACAAGTGGCTGACGCATTTAAATAACCCGCCAGCGGCGGCATGGCCCGCTTTTAAACTTGCGTGGTGGCGCGAGCATCATCCGCAAAGCTGGCCGAAGTTAGCTAAAGTTCTGATGCCAAAAGACTATATTAACTTCATGCTGAGCGGTGCTCTGGCGACCGACTATAGTGAGGCATCCTGCTATTTTCTTATGGATAGCGAAACACTAAGCTGGTCTTCGCATGCCTGCGAGATGTTTGGCCTCAGGGTCGATCAGTTACCGGACCTTAAACTATCCAGCGATGTTATCGGGCAGGTGACGCCGCTTGTATCCGGCCTTACGGGCCTGCCGATGGGGATCCCTGTGGTCGCCGGCACTTCTGATATGGCGGCTTCCTTGATCGGTTCAGGCGTGTATGAGCCAGGAATGGCCTCTGACTCCACGGGGACCTCGACGCTGATAACGGTGGTGTCGCAGCGTCCATTACAGCATCCGTTGGTCAATAACCTTCATCTGGCAAACTCTGCCTGGGGTGGATTCACTATTCTGGATGCTGGCGGTGATGCCGTTCGCTGGGCGCGGCTGGCGCTTTCCGACAACCAGATCACGCACCCGCAGCTTTTGCAGGAGGCGGCGGAGGTACCGGCAGGCGCGGAAGGGTTGCTATTTCTTCCCTATCTGACGGGAGAGCGTCTGGCCGAGAAAAACAATTCGCGTGCGCAGTTCTTCGGCCTGCAGCGAAAGCATCGTCGCGGTCATTTATTCCGTGCGGTGCTGGAAGGGGTAGCGTTTGCTTCCTGGCGTAACCTCCGTCAACTGCAGGAGTGCGGACAATATCCGCAACAAATGATCGCTTCCGGCGGCGGCGCGCGCGGCCAGCTATGGCTTGAAATCAAAGCTGCGGCCTACAATCTTCCGATATTATCTACGCGCAATCAGGAGAATGGCGTCACCGGATGCGGTATTATCGCGGGAGTTGGCGTGGGGCTTTACGCCGACTTTGCCAGCGGCGTGCGGCAGACGGTGCAATTCGACAAACTGATCTCGCCCGATCCCCGACTGCGGGACTATTACCAATCCTGCACGGAGCTATTTGATACGCTCTACCGGCAATCCACCGCCTTATATGACCGGCTGGATGCTCTGAGCGCAGGACCAGACTGAAGGTAAGTCAGCGCTGTTATCGTGCGGTAAATGGTGTAAATAAAAGAGAGGCAGAATGTTTGCAGAAGAAAGACAGGAGAAGTTGCTCAGTATTCTCAGGGAAAAACGCAAAGTTACTGTTTCTGAGATGTGTGATGTCTTTAATGTATCTGGAGCCACCATTCGCGCCGATCTCCGCCAACTGGAAGATGAAGGGCTACTCACCCGTACGCATGGCGGGGCCGTTCTTCGCACGCGGGCGAGCTTCGAACAGGCCTCTGATACGCGCGAAATTGTGAACCTCAGCGCGAAAGAGCGGATCGGCCAACGTGCAGCGGCGCTGGTGGAGGATGGCGACATTATTGTGTTGGATACGGGCACGACGACTCTGCATATCGCGCGCAACATTCGCGATCGACAGAACGTCACGGTGGTGACCAACGATTATCAAATAGCTCGTGAGCTGGAAGCCAGCCCCTCTATTCAGACCATTCTGTTGGGCGGTATCGTGAAGAAGGGATACCACTGCGTGGTGGCGATCAACGGACGCTCCATTCTTGATACGCTGAACGTCGATAAAGCGTTTATGGGCACGAATTCGCTCTCGCTGAAACACGGCGCCTGCGTTGCCGATATTTTGCTGGCAGAAACGAAACGCGGAATGGTTGAACACGCCAGCCAGGTGATTATTGTCTGTGACTATAGCAAGCTCAATAACACCTCTCTTGCCCAGTTTACTGCCGCAAGTCGCATTGATACGGTGGTGATCGATCGCCTGCCCGATGAGGTTCAGGAGTATCGTAACGCCGGAATTCAGATTATCTCTCTGGATGAAGAGGAACACCTTTAGCGTCAGTCTCTGCGACGTAGTCAATAAGCTGGCCGCTTATCACGGCTGGCCGGTTCTGCTTTATCTCTCCCGGTATGATAACTTCCTCCACGCATCCGGACATTTTTATTCATTTTTCTGCTGCGGTAGTCTAATCAAAACGAGAAGGCTTAAATCTCTCCATAACAAAGCCCGCTCATGGCCCCGAACTCAGCCAGAACCCATCAGGAAGAGACAACTATGACGCAAAAAAGTATTCAGGAACTGCTCAACAAACTGGAAACTCCGCAGGACGATGACGCCCTGCGCTGGGTGGCGGATCAAAATAGCCGCACTATCGCAAAATTTGCGCAGGGTGAGCGTTTTCATCGTACGCAGAAGGCCGTTTTGCAATCGCTGGACGATCAATCGAATATTCCCTGGGTTAGCCACTATCGTGAAACGGTTTATAACTTTTGGCAGGATGAACAGCATCCGCGCGGTATCTGGCGGCGAACGACGGAAGTCTCCTGGTTGGCGGATAACCCTGAATGGGAAACGGTGCTGGACATCGACCGGCTAAATGAAGAGGAGAGTGCAAGCTGGAACTATCACGGTGCCGATATCCTCTACCCGGATTACATGCGGGCGCTAATCTATCTGTCGAGCGGTGGTGATGCATGTGAAATCCGCGAGTTTGATCTGGTTAACAAGACTTTTGTTGCCGACGGGTTTTATCTTCCCGAAAGTAAAAGCTCCGCTCGCTGGCTTGATGAAAATACGCTTCTTTTAGCGCTTGATGCGGGGGGCGATACGCTGACCCAATCGGGCTATCCTCGCTGCGTTAGCCGCTGGCAGCGCGGAACACCTGCGCAGGATGCCGCGCTCATTTATGCCGGAACTGAGTCGGATATGCGTGTATATGCCTGGCACGATCCGACCCCTGGTTTTGAGAAAACGCTGGTGCAGCGCGCTGAGGATTTTTATCGCCGCCGCACCTGGCTGTTGACCGCGCAAAATGAACTGGAACCCATTGCTATTCCTGAAGATGCATCATGCGGTTTTCTGCAAAACTGGCTTCTGGTGATGCTGACCTCGGCCTGGCAGATTGCCGACAAAACCTATCCCGCAGGCTCGTTGATCGCGACCGATTTTACGGCTTTTCAGCAGGGCCAGCGCGATTTTACCGTTCTGTTCACGCCGGATGCCCACACTACGCTGCAAGGCTACGATACGACGCGTGACTACCTGATACTCAATCTGACTCAGGATGTGGTCGAAAAAGTAACATTTTGCCGCCCCGAACACGGTCAGTGGCGCAACGTTAACACGCTGGAATTGCCCGATTTCACCTGTATTTCAGCATATGGCATTGACATAGAGAGCAACCGCTATCGAGTCGTTAGCTATGGATTCTTGCAATCTTGCCGCCTGAGCCTTGGCTGTCTGGACAGCGGGAATCTAATTGCCGTGAAACAGGACCCGTCCTGTTTTGATGCCTCGGGTATCGAGGTGACTCAGCATTTTGCTATTTCTCTGGACGGTACGCGCATCCCGTATTTTCAGATTTCTGCTAAGGGACTGGCATTAACCGCCGACAACCCGACTTTGCTTTATGGTTACGGTGGTTTCGAGGTTTCTTTGTCTCCGTACTATTTGGGCGCAATGGGGGAAACCTGGCTGCAAAAGGGAGGCGTTTTCGTCGTCGCGAATATTCGCGGTGGAGGGGAATACGGACCACTGTGGCATCAGGCGGCGTTGAAACAACACCGCCATCGCGCCTATGAAGATTTTGCGGCGGTAGCGAAAGACCTGATCGCGCGCCGCGTAACCTGCCCGAAACGGCTTGCGGCGCAAGGAGGGAGCAACGGCGGCTTGCTGATCGGCAATATGCTAACAGATTACCCGGAGCTTTTTGGCGCGCTGGTTTGCCAGGTACCGCTTCTGGATATGCGTAACTATCATCGCTGGCTGGCAGGGGCGTCATGGGTAGCGGAATACGGCGACCCGGAGAACGCAGAAGAGTGGCAATGGCTGCAAAACTACTCGCCGTTCGACAAGGTTCGTGCAGATAAGCATTATCCGCCGACATTGTTTACTACCGGTACGCAAGACGATCGCGTTAGCCCAGCCCATGCGCGCAAAATGGTGGCGCACATGCAGCAGCAGGGCCACGATAATGTCTGGCTGTATGAAGAAACTGAAGCCGGTCACGGCAGCTCGCCGGAAAATAGCCAACGGGCATTTCAACGAGCGATGAAAGAAGAGTTTCTTTGGCAGATGCTGACTGAACGAAAATAGAGAAAATGCCTGTGGCTGTTGGCGTAAACAGCCTGCACAAAGGCGCTCCCCCGGCTTTAATACGCCGGAGGAGCAATTTGGCGTTGTTACGCTTGTCAATCATTCAGCCGCATTGCCAATGATTGTTCAGGTGGTCGCCGAACCCGATAATAAAATGACTCATATCCCACCATCAGTTATGAATCCGAATACTTTATTTTTCTGAGATATCTATTATCGCCAGATAAATAACGCTCCGTATTTTAGATATTACTCTGCTGACGTTTATTTTTTATTGATAAGCATTGATCTAATAAAGATTACTGAATATGCTATAAAATACTAGTATGGTACAGACCTGGAAAATTAAAGGCGGAAGTTAACATGCAGATGACAATGCGGTGGTTCGGTCCACAGGAAGATAAAATCCCTCTGGAGTATATTCGGCAGGTTCCTGGGGTAGAAGGCGTCGTGGGTGCGCTTTACGACGTTGCTCCCGGCGAAGTCTGGCCGGTAGAAAAAATTAAGGCGCTGGTCGAGCAGGCTCACGCCGCTGGGCTGAAGATGGAAGTGATCGAAAGCGTAAACATTCACGATGACATCAAAATTGGTTCATCAGAACGCGATCGCTACATAGAAAACTATAAGCAAACCATCCGCAACCTGGCGGGGTTTGGCGTAAAAGTCATCTGCTACAATTTCATGCCGGTCTTCGACTGGATGAAGACCGACATGAACTATGTGCTGCCGGATGGCTCATTGACCATGGCTTTTGAAAAGCACGGTATTGATAAGACGCTGGAAGAGGTGGTTAAAGAGGTACTGGAAAACTCGAACGGTTTTGCTTTACCGGGTTGGGAACCTGAGCGTCTGGCTAAGGTACAGGAGCTGTTTGCGCGCTATAGCGATGTTGATGATGCGAAGCTACGGGAAAACTTGTTCTATTTCTTACGTGAAGTCGTTCCGGTATGTGAGGAAGTCGGTGTCAAAATGGCTATTCACCCGGACGATCCGCCGTATTCCATTTTTGGCCTGCCGCGAGTGGTAAAAAATCATGCCGACCTGGCGCTGATTTGCGATACGGTTGACTCTCCGGCGAACGGTATCACGCTTTGTACTGGCTCAATTGCTGAAGATCCGGACAACAACGTTTATGAAATACTGGCTGATTTCACTCGCCGTAAACGCCTCCATTTCGCACACGTGCGTAATATCAAGCTGATAAAAGATAAAGACTTTTATGAATCGGCACATCCTTCCCAGTACGGTTCGCTGGATATGTACCGAGTCATGCAGGCTCTTCATGACAATGGATTTGACGGCTATATTCGTCCGGATCATGGTCGCTTTATCTGGGGTGAAACAGGGCGTCCAGGATACGGGCTTTACGATCGCGCACTGGGCGTCACCTATCTGATGGGGCTATGGGAAGCGCTGGAAAAGAAAAAGTAATGATCTGAAAATCCGGGGGCATATGTCCCCGGTAACTATTATTTAAGCGCTGCAAAAGCAGGCTAAACCCGCTAGCTTTCGCTTATTATGGAAAGGCTTTTTATATTACTAACAGGCATAACAATAAAATATTTATCTCTACTTTTGCAATCATCATTCTTACACAGATGATTCAATCCTCTTTTTTGAAAGATCGTACTATTCAGTATCATCTAAGCTGTGGATATGATTGGCTAATTTACACCAGGTAAGGTCCCAGAAATCTACAGAATCGGCGTTCGTTCATGTATGATTTTCTTCCCGTTGGGGGAGTTTCTGCTGTTTATTGCAGTTTTTGATCTGAACGGTTCATCATTGATGATAATTATTTAGGCGGTGAATTTTATTTGACGCCTGACGGAAATAACGAGCCCGACCATCTTTCAGATAGCTGAATCATTGTGGGGGCATCACAGGGAGCATTAACATGAAAGGTACTTATCTCGCTCTTGCGCTCGGTTTATTTTCTTGTTCGGCGCTGGCGGCTGAACGGGTGATTCATTTTGGTACCAGCGCGACCTATCCGCCGTTTGAGTTTGTCGACGGTAATAACCAGGTCGCTGGTTTTGATATCGATATTGCTAAAGCGGTGTGTAAGGAGCTACAGGCGACCTGCAACTTCACCAATCAGAGTTTTGATAGCCTGATCCCGGCGCTGCGTTTTAAGAAAATGGATGCGGTGATTGCCGGTATGGACATCACGCCGCTGCGTGAAAAGCAGGTCGATTTTACGACGCCGTACTTCAACGAATTGTCGGCGGTCGCGGTGGTACGCAAAGATACCTTCCACACCTTTGCTGATTTGAAAGGCAAAAAGCTTGGCCTGGAGAACGGGACTTCACATCAGCGCTATCTCCAGGATCGCCATGGCGAGATTGAATCTCAAGCCTATGATAGCTATATGAATGCGCTAATCGACCTGCGCAACGGGCGGCTGGACGGGGTGTTTGGTGACGTGGCGGCGATGAAAAACTGGCTGAAGGAGAACCCGGATTTCGTCATTATGGATGAGCACGCCACCGATCCAGAATACTACGGCAAAGGGTTGGGCATTGCGCTGCGTAAAGGGAATCCGCTGCTGGCGGAGATCAACCAGGCGCTGGAGAAGGTGATGGCTTCTCCTGAATATAGCGAAATTAAAGATCGCTGGATTAAATAATCGCCCATCATCATGCGCCAGCCCCAACGGCTGGCGCATCGCCCACATTGGCTAGTGCTGCGCCAGTATCGTTTCTACGCTCGCTTTTGTATCTGGCTGTTTCTGGGAAATCGAAATTTTCAAAGGTGGTTCCCGTTTATATGCCGATCGGATGCGATCGCCCGTGCACAAAGAGAGGCGATCGGCGTTTTGTCATAAGGCGTGGAATCAGGCGCTAACCGGCTGCTGACGTATCAGGCCAAGCATGGCGCGGGTCTCATCCGGCGTGGCGATGGTTTTATCCACTTCCGCCGCCAGCCGCTTCACGCGCTCAACGAACCAGGTATTGGACTGCGCCAGTTCACCTTTGCGATAGAGAATATTGTCTTCCATGCCAACCCGAACGTTGCCCCCGAGCGCCAGCGCGGCGAGGACAATCGGCAGGTGACCGCGACCAATGCCCAACGCCGACCAGGTGAAATTATCTCCCAGATGCTGTTTGCAGGTATCGAGTAAGAACATCAGGTTACGCACCTCTGCCGTCATGCCGCCCGGCGCGCCGAGGACGAACTGAAAGTGGGGGTTCTCCTTGATCAGCCCTTTCTTCATGTAGTACAGGACGTTGTAAATCATCCCCGCATCGAAGATTTCAAACTCGGGCTTCACCTGGCATTCGCTCATGCTGACGGCGAGCTTTTCCAGAAAGCGCGGGCTATTCTCAAATATTGTTGAGTGGGCCCAGTTCATGGTTCCGGCGTCAAAGGAGGCCATTTCGGGCCGCAATAGCTGAAACGGTTTCATGCGAATCTCATCGTTCAGACCAAGGCCGCCGGAGGTCGTCAGGTTAATAACAATATCGCAGCGTGCGCGCACCAGGCGCACGGTTTCGGCAAACTGATCAAAATCCATCGAGGCTTTGCTTTCATCATCACGCACGTGAATGTGGGCAATGGAGGCTCCGGCCTCGCAGCAGCGGACGATTTCATCGGCCTGATCCTGCGGGGTGAGCGGAATATACGGGGTGTCGCTCTTCTGCGGCCAGGCTCCGGTACAGGCGACGGTCAGGATAACGCGGTTTTCTACTGACATAATTAACTCCTTGATCTTTATTCTTTTTCAACCACCATGGCCAACCCCATCCCACCTCCGATGCACAGCGTAGCGAGGCCATAACGCGCATGGCGGCGCTGCATCTCATGAACCAGCGAGACCAGAATGCGAGCGCCGGAAGCGCCGATCGGGTGACCCAGGGCGATTGCGCCGCCGTTGACGTTAGTTTTCTGTGGGTCAAGCCCCAGTCCTTTCATGACGCTCAGGCACTGGGAGGCGAAAGCTTCGTTGGCCTCGATGACGTCGAGGTCACTCACCTGTAAACCCGCGCGCGATAAGGCCCTGCGCGTTGCGGGTACCGGCCCGTAGCCCATAATATTGGGATCGACGCCGCCGCTGCCCCAGGCACGGATCGTCGCCAGCGGCTGAAGCTGGAGGGCGGCGGCTTTTTCACGGCTCATCAGGACCAGCGCGGCTGCGCCGTCGTTAATGCCGGAAGCGTTGCCCGCAGTCACCACGCCGTCTGGCCGAAATGCCGGACGCAGCCGGGCGAGGGTTTCACGCGTGGTGCCGTGGCGGGGGAATTCATCGGCTTTGACGTAACGCTCTTCTTTGCGCGTGACGATTTTTATCGGCACAATTTCGTTGTCGAAACGGCCGTTTTTCTGCGCCCATTCGGTGCGTTGCTGGCTTTCCGCCGCATAGGCGTCCAGCTCTTCCCGAGTGAGCTGGTATTTTTGCGCCAGGTTTTCGGCGGTGATCCCCATATGCTCGCCGGAAAAGGCGTCGGTCAGGCCGTCGCTAATCAGGCTGTCAATCAGCGCGCTGTCGCCCATGCGCTGTCCCCAGCGGGCGGCGGCGGATAAATACATGGCGTTGCTCATGCTTTCCGTCCCGCCTGCTACCACGATTTCCGCGTCGCCCAGCGCAATGGCCTGCGCGCCGAGAATGGTTGCTTTTAGCCCGGAACCGCATACTTTACTGACGTTAAAGGCGCTTTTTTCCACCGGGATCCCGGCGGCAATCGCTACCTGACGGGCGACGTTCTGACCCAGCCCGGCCCCCAGTACGTTGCCCATGATCACTTCGTCAACATCGTCCGGTTTGATAGCGGCGCGAGCGACAGCGGCGGTGATGGCATGTTCACCCAGTTGGATAGCCGAGAGATCCTTGAGCGCGCCGCCAAAGCAGCCGATGGGCGTACGGGCGGCGCTGACAATGACAACATCTTTTATACTCATATATTTGCTCCTCCGATACAGAGCGGCATTGATATTTAATAATGTAAGAATATGGCTATAACGTTATTCTGGCGTGAGGTCGCCATACGCCCGGAATAATAGAAAACATTATTTCGGGCGCAGGTCGCCTTCCGCTAAATAGCGAGTTAATCCGCTGCGTTATTGATATTTGTTAGTTCAGGAATTTATTATTTAATTAAATACAGCCCCCGTAGCTATAACTTCTTTCCGGAACATCATTCATCTCATCTTCATCGATTTCCGCCACGCAGCGCACCATCGAGCCATCGCCTAAATACCAGCGCAGCGGGAAACAGAAGAAACGAAAGCGCTTACCGGAAACCTTGTCCAGATTGCCGCCGAGGTTCTCAACGCCGACAATACCGTGGCCGAGCATCTGTTTATGGCAGGGTTCCCAGGTACCCCAGCAGCCGATAGCCTCCAGGTCACCGAATTTTTCATCATAGGCGGCCTGGCCGTGGAGTTTGATATACAACTCTTTATCAAATTCTGCGTAGGCTTCTTCACCGAACTGTTCAGTATATTCTTCGGTAAGCGGACGCCCGGATGCGCCGAGTAAATTCATACGCGTGGCGCCGTTATTTCCCATCGCGGTATGTAACGGGTGGTCTAATGCCTGCATATCCATGGCGACGCATTTAACTTTATTTTTGACAAACCACTTTCCGGCTTCCACGCCGGTACCGCAGGAGTAGTGATAATATTCTTTTGAGTCATCAAATTTACGGTGCATGCCGGTATTCAGGCATACCACCATTCCGTTTAATTCTTCTGGTTTAATATTTGCCCGACGGCAGGCATCTTCCAGATGGTGCGGCTGAATTAATTCCCAGCGCCCGATGTTAATTTCCAGACACACCGCCTCGCCGGTATAAGCATCGACCGGCATTTCATGTGTGTAGCGTGCTCTTTTTCCGTCGAACTCTATTTCCATCACGTGGCGCGGGGCGTCGCAGTGGGTGCCGGTATGCATGGTGCAGGAAATACGCTGCGTTAACACGCCGCCTTTTGCCATGGTATGCGCGCTGTCGATCAATGGTTTATCGAAGTAGGGCCAGCGCGGCGTGTCGGCGCTAAACGGATGCGTTAAATCGACAAAAACTTTCTTACCCATGTTATGACTCCTCAGGTTGCTGAGTGACGCACTGCAGATAGCTCAGCAGGCGTTCACGGCTTGCGTTAATGGATGTGTCGTCCCAGGTCTGAAATCCGCCGCCGGACTTAAAGCCCAGCTTGCCTTCGCTCACCAACTGACGCAGCAGGGGGGAAGGGGTGGTTGCGTTATTCAGATGGGGAAAAATATATTCATGAATCGCCAGGGTCAGGTCGGTCCCCACCATATCGGCGTTTTCCAGCGGACCGAGGGTTGGCAGCCGGATACCGAAGCCATAGCGGATACCTTCATCCACGGTGCGTGCGTCGGCGATCCCCTGTTCCACAAGGTAAATCGCTTCACGCCACAAGGCATGCTGCAGGCGGTTAACCAGAAACCCCGGCACATCTTTATTCACCCGCACCGGGCGCTTTCCTGCCCAGGCGAGAATGTCGAATGTGCGTTCAAATAGCGTGTCATCGGTCCAGCGCGTGCGAATCACCTCCACTAGCGGGATCAGGAAGGCCGGATTCCAGAAATGGGTGCCCAACACGCGCTGTTTATGGAGCACATCGCGGGCGATCTCACTAATGCTGATGACCGACGTATTGGAGGCAAGAATGGTTTCTGGCGGACAGAGCGCGTCCAGCTCGCGAAACAGTTGCTGCTTGAGGGCCAGCTGTTCAGGCACGCATTCGAAAACGATTTGCGCCCCCTTAACGCTCTCCGTCAGCTGGTCGCAAAAAACAACGCGGCTAACCACCTCTTCGATGGTGGCGTCGTTCGCCTGCATTCGTTGCAGGTTGCTGCGGATGGTCTCCGGCGCAGTCCAGGCGTCGGCGTCGATATCATAAATCGTCACCTCCACGCCGCGGGCGGCGAAGATCTGCGCGATACCGCTGCCCATCAGGCCGCCGCCGAGCACCGTGACCCGTGTAAGCGGATTGTTCATAGCCATCTCCTTAGCCCGCCGTGCAGCCGCCGTCGATGTAAATAACCTGGCCGGTAATAAAACTAGCGGCAGGGGAGCAGAGGTAAACGACGCTGCCGACCATATCTTCTACTTCGGCGGCCCGGCCCATCGGGATGCGATCGAGGAAGATCTTTTTCAGTTTTTCGTCTTCCAGCACTTCCTGGGTCAGCGGCGTCCAGAAGATGGTCGGCGCGACGGCGTTAACGTTGATATTGTATTTCGCCCATTCGGTGGCTAGCTGTTTGGTTAATAAGTTGATAGCCCCTTTCGAGGTACCGTAAGCCGCGTAGCCGCCGGGATGACCGGCAAAAGCGCGCACCGATGAGGTATTGACGATTTTCCCGAAGCCCTGACGGATAAATAGTTCGCCAAACACTTTGCAGGGAATAAAGGTGCCGGTGATGTTGATATCCATGACTTTGCGGAAATCGTTAACGTCAAAGGCTTCTGCCGGGTGGCGAATAGCAATGCCGGCAATATTGATCAGGAAGTCGACTTTTCCCCAGGCGGCAACCACCTTATCAGCGAGGGCTTTAACCGCCGCTTCGTCGGTCATGTCTCCGGCGATAGCGAGGGCTTCGCCGCCCGCTTCCTGCACCTGCTGAACGGTTTTTTGCAGGGTGGCGATGGTGCGACCGGTCACCGCAACTTTGACGCCGTAGTTTGCCAGGCCGCGGGCCACGCCTTCACCGAGCGCGCCTGCGCCGCCGGTGATAACCGCAACTTTGCCTTCAAGGTTGAACAGCGCTTTGACTTTGCTATCCCATGTTGTGTCCATAATGATCCCTTACTGGTTACGCATTGCTGGCGATGACCAGCATGCTGGTCGGATAATTGGTGTGGTTAATCACTTCGCGCCCCTCAAACGGCGCGAGAAAAACGGCTTCCCCTTTACTGACCACGCGGGTTTCTTCTTTGGTGCGGATGGTGATGGCGCCGTCCAGTACCAGGTAGAGCTTTTCCGTCGGCGAATCGTCGTAGGCCCATTCGGCGCCGCCGCCGGGTAAGAAATGTGAAAGCCCGCACCAGAATTGCTGCGCGTTGCATAACGCGCCGTCGCAAAGCTTTAGCGCCACCATGGCGTGGTGCAGCGGTGGGTTGTAGGGTTTGGCTTCACTAATCGGTATCACTTTCATTGGCTGCGTCCTTTTCTAGGAAAACTGAATTAATGATTCAGAGATGCGTAACGGTGCGGCAGTTTGGGCAATGACTTCATCGACGCTGGTATCTACGGCGATTTCGCGCAGAATCAGGCCGTCGTTGACTTCAATGACCGCTTTTTCCGTCACGATCAGATTGACCTGGCCGACGGCGGTCAGCGGAAGCTGGCAGCGAGACAAAATTTTTGACTGGCCTTTTTTATCGCAGTGTTCCATGGCGATGATCACGCGGCGGGCACCGTTCACCAGGTCCATAGCGCCTCCCATTCCGGGGACCATTTTGCCGGGGATGATCCAGTTGGCGAGATTGCCTTCCTGATCCACCTCCAGCGCTCCCAGGACGGTAACGTCGACATGGCCGCCGCGGATGATGGCGAACGACAGGGCGCTATCGAAGAACGCCGCACCGGGTACGGCGGTGACCGGCTGACCGCCGGCGTTGGTTAAATCGGCGTCGATACTGTCGTTATCCGGCATGGGGCCGAGCCCTACCAGACCATTTTCGGACTGGAAGATGACGCCCAGATCGTCGGCGACGTAGTTGGCGACCTGCGTCGGCAGGCCAATCCCCAGGTTCACCAGATCCCCTTTGTGAAGCTCTTGCGCAACCCGGCGCGCGATGCGTTCTCTTACGGCATTTTTATCCATGACGCTCTTCCCCCTTCACCAGGTAGTCGATAAAGATGCCGGGCGTGTTGTAACGGTCGGCGGCGGTGCAGTCCATCGGCACAATCGATTCGCACTCGGCGATCGTCAGGCGCGCGGCGGTAGCCATCACTGGGTTAAAGTTTTTGGTGGTTTTGTTGAACATCGCATTACCGGCGGTATCGGCAACGGAGCAGTGGATCAGGGCGATATCGGCCTGCAAGGGCTGTTCCAGCAGCCAGGGTTGGCCGTCAATAATGACCTGCTGTTTGCCGTCCTCCACGACCGTGCCCAGCCCGGTCCGGGTCAGTACGCCTCCCAGTCCGGCACCGCCAGCGCGAATACGCTCAACCAGCGTTCCCTGGGGAACCAGCTCCGCTTCAAGCTCGCCGCAGGACATCTGTCGTCCGGTCTCTGGATTCAGGCCTATATGAGAGGCGATAATCTTGCGAACCTGTTTATTGACCACCAGCTTGCCGATACCCCGATCGATAAAACCGGTGTCATTGGCGATAATCGTTAAATTACCCACTCCTCTTTCTACCAGCGCATCAATAATTTTTTCCGGCGTGCCGACCGCCATAAATCCGCCAATCATAATGGTCATTCCTTCTTCCACCATGGCGGCAGCGCGTTGCGGTGAAATAATCTCTTTTTCCAGCATGGTATGACTTCCTGAATAAGTAATATTAATTCTCGTTAAGCGGCGACAACTGAATCTGTTTTGCCTTTGCATTTATCGTTAATCATGAAAATTAGCAGGGCCGCAATAATATCCAGCGCGATAAATGAAATATAAGCTGCATCGTAATCGCCGGTATATTTCAAGCTGACGGCAACAACCGCAAAACAGCTGACCCGGAATAAACAGGCAATGGTTGAAACCAGACGGTTGGCGGCGGAGAAGTCATAGCGGCCATAGACGGTACCGACCATCGATGTACAAAGCTCTTTGATACCGGCGATGCTGGCGCCCACCATTAATAGGGTGAAGTAGGTGAAGTAGTCGTTACCACGAACCAGCAGGCAGGCGTGGGTCACAGCAAAGAAAAAGGCGTAAGCGATGCTGGCTTTTCGGGTGCCAACTTTCACATCCACCCAGCCCCAGAAGTAGCTGAAAATGGCGCAAATCAGGGCGGCGGAGGTAAACATCCACACGGCGGTTTCTTTATCATAGCCAACCGAAATCAGCCGTGGGATCAGTTGGCTGACGACGCCAATATCCACCAGCCACAGCAGGCCGAAGCCAACGGAAATCAGCCACATTTCGCGGTCGCGGAACAGAACGCGGTAGGTAAAGGGGCTCTGGTAGTCGGTCTGCGCCGCCAGGTTCGCCGCCTGCTGTTCACGGGAAATCGGCTCGTTGTCCGGGTACAAACCCAGCTCTTCCGGGGTATTACGGATCCAGAATATAGAGATGATGCCGAGGGTGATTAAGGTCCCGCCGACGACGGCATAAGCGCCGGGTACGCCGAAGCGGTCAAAGAGGAAGAACATAATGGGGATAAGCGTCGCGGTACAGAATGACATCCCCATGGTTGCCCAGCCGAGAGCCAGGCCTTTTTTCCTTGGAAACCAGCTATTAAGTAGGGTGGCGGGAACGTTGAAACAGCACCCGGTGGCCAGCAGGTTCATCAACGCCAGGCCAATAGCGTATTCGGCGTAGGAAGTGACGCGACCGAACCAGATCATCGTCAATCCCAGCGCCAGCAGGCCAACAATGGCGACGATTTTCGCTCCTCTGCGTTTGATCATTTCCGCGATTAGCAGCGCGCCGATAACGCCAATCCAGCCGGCGGGCGTCGAAAAAGAGAGAAGCGTGGCGAAGTCCCAGCCGTGAAGATCGACAAAGCTTTGAACGATAACGTTCAGGCCGTCAGCAGTCCAGGCGGCGAAGTTGTAGTACATCAGCATACTGAAGCCAACCATGCTCCAGCCCCAGCCGCCGAAATTACTTCGGGTACTGGAATGATTTGCCGTTTTATCGGCAATGTTATTTGTATTTTGCATAATTCTCACCCAGTTAATAAATTTAATTACCCCCTTATCACCAGATTTTTAATAATAAGGGGCGATGCTTCATAAAACATCTGCGACGGGTAATGTTATTATCGTGAAAACTAACTAACTGAAATAAGATTAACAATACGGTTATAGCGTTTGAAGACTAAAAATAAAAAGTGCGTTTGCAAATATGAAAAGGGGATGACGTTTTTTAATAGCTCTCAGTATGAATTTTATGAAAAGTGGCAGCGTGTTGCTCAATCAGAAAATGTTTAAAAGAAGATACGCATTCGGTTATCTGACTACGGGCAGGGTAATAGAGATTTAACAGCCATTTTGATGTTTTCATCTCTTTAAACAGGCAGGTTAGTTTCTCATTGTGAATATCATGCTGGACAACATACTCCGGCAGATAAGCAATTCCGGCTCCTGAAAGTACCGATTTTCGTAAGAGAGTGCTGTCACAGACCTCAAGAGATTTGGGAATTTTGAAAAAATGTCGTTCGTTATTGATCTCGTAGGCCCAGTCATTACTGCCGGTTAGCGAACTGGCGAACAGACAGCGATGATGGACCAGCTCAGACGGATGCTGCGGCGTACCGTTCATCAGCAAGTACTGCGGTGAGGCGACGGTAACGAACGGTTCTGCGATCAGATTGCGCTTCACCAGCGGCAGTTCCTGATCTTGCTGGTGGCTTAAGGCATTAACGGCGCCGATGATGATATCGTAATCTTTCCAGCTCTGAATACCGAAGGCTGATATGTTCACGGCGATATTCACCTGGCGGTTACCGGCCAGATAGTTGGCGACGATAGGCATCAGATATTGTTCGGCATACACCGGAGTACAGCAGATGCGAATCGTTCCCCGACGCTGGGTGGAGAAATGGGTCAGCTCATTTTTTAGCTGGCCGACCTTCTCACCGATTAAACAGAAATTGCGATACAGATAATCACCGGCATCGGTCAGCGGCATGGCTTTATTGTTGCGCCGATAAAGAGGACAGCCGATCTCCTTTTCCAGGTCAGATAGCCATCGTGAACCGGAAGAGATGGATATGCCCATGCGTTCTGCTGCAGATGAAATGGAACCGGTGGTGACCAGATTTACGAAGAACATCATTCTGGTCATAATATGCGGGTCTGAAAGGGGGATATCCTGAGACCGTAAGGGGATTGACTCCTCGTAACGATAATCTTCACAGTACATGGTCGTTGTCTCGCTTCAGATTTGCCAGGATTTATCCTGACAGGTAATCCGATGAACAAATGGAAAGAATTCACATTTGCCGCGCGCCATAGTTCACAATTCACACAATCTCACGGCTGGCGACCTGCCGTAGCCCATCAAGATCGAGCACTTCGATATTACCGTAGTTGAGCGTGACCATCTGGCGGTCGGCGAAATGTCTGAGCGTCTTGGCAACAAAGGGGCGCGAGAGGCGCAGGCACTCGGCCATGAACTGCATTGTGAAGGGAATGTGGCGTTCGCGACGCGGGCCTTTTTGCCCCTCTTCACAATCCACCAGAAAAGCCGCCACGCAGGCCTCTCTGGAAGCCACTTTATGGGTGTACAGCACCCGGTCCAGATCGTTAAGTCGTTCAGTGAGCGAATCAATCACCTGCATCTTGAATTCATCAAACTGTGCCAACAGCTGCGTCGCGCTGGCACGGGGGAGAATAAGGAGTTCCACGTCGGTCATGGCGATGAAGTTGCGGTCTAACGGGGCGTGCTTCCAGATAAAGTTGAACAGGATCATGCGCCCGACCGGAACGTGAGTGAGCAGCGTCTGGTTACCATTGGCATGATGAACGTTGGCGAACAGGTGGCCCTTCAGCGTCCAGGCAATCACCTCAACTTCGGCTCCCTGATGAAATACTATGCTGCCGGCTTTTTCGCTGCGAATACGCGACTGGCGTAGTAAAGCCTGCTGGAGCGCCTGAGGGAATGCGTTCCAGCCGGGGATCATCATGATGGCTTCTTCGGCGAGCATAAACGCTCCTGTCTGGGAGGGGGGAGGCGCTATTGTCGGCAAACGGGGCGTGGTTTTTAAGCCGGGAGTTTACAAGATGTGATAGTTATCAAAGAGAACCCTCAGGAGCCGGGCATTCTCTCTCTTCCTGCTCCTGAGGCCTGATGTATTACAACAGCGTTCTATTATTGCAGCGGCATTGACACACCAAGATGGAAAAAGGTCATCCCGGCGTCGTTTTCGCTGTGCAAATTGATCAGTACTCTGCCCGTGACGGTTACGCCGCTAAAATTGTAGCTCAGCATTGGACCGGCTTTGATGTGCTCGACGCGCTTGCCGGTAGAGTAAATGCCCTCTACGCCCTGCACCGTTCTGCCGTTGACCTTGTCATCGGTTATCTGCTTCGTCCAGTTGCCGATGAGCCCCGCAGTGAGGTTATTACCGATGCGGTGGGTGGCGGTAACGTCCAGGTACCAGGTGCTGCCGGAGCGGTAGTCGGTTTCGGTGTTTTTGGTGTTGAAGTCAAAAATATTATTCAACGTAATGCCCCAATCGTCGGTCAGGTAGCTGATGGCGATATTGGGTTCAAATGACCAGTAATCCCAGGAAACATTATCTCCGGAGACCTCTTTTTTGCCGGTTGTCGCGTTGCGGGTATAGGCCGTTTTGCCATCCGGTAAATAGATAGCTAACCCGGCGCCGAGGTGGAAATTGTTGTGTAAATCCCAGGATAGCGCGAGGGGTGTAATGCTGGTCCCCAGCAGGCCGCTGGTGTGATCGGTGGTGTGTTGGCCGGTATTTTTCACTTGAATAAACTTATAGGGTTGTACCACCATCGCCGCATAGCGGGCGCCGAGAAATTCCCAGCCCGGAACCCAGGTGGCGGCCATAGCCAGCCCGACGTTAGAGAGCTTATTTTTCCCTCCGGCGATTTTCGCCGTATCACCGCTACCGTTTCGCACAACGCCGGTTTCATAGGTGGATGTCATTGACACATACAACCCGTTGGGTGGAAGCGCGCCGGTATGAGTACCGGTAGTGGCGCCAGGCTGTAACGGCGTCAGTCCTTCGGCAGCAAGAAGTGGGTAAGAAACGGCCAGAGAAGAGGTAACAACAAGGATAAGCGGAAGCGTTCTGATTTTCATTGTTAATCGTCCATTTTATGACCAGCACTGGCGCGATTAAAAGCAAAAACAGGGCTATCTGGAATAGCATAAATAAGAATGTCTTTTCGGAATATGCAAAGGCCTTTTTTTAGTAATCCAATCTCCTGATCCTCCAGGCAGCTGATGCCAGATTACCGATGCTTTCTGATCACGATTCATTCACAACTATAATTGTTAATTTTATCGGCCTTTCCTGCCATTGTTGTCATCAGACATGTATTTCTTGTGGTTATTGATGTGGCGCTGAGCCCTCTTATCTGTGCGGATGAACATAAAAACAGATACTATTAATTATTTGTTTTTTAATGAATATTTCATCTTTTATGATGTGTTTTATGATGTCAATCACATTTCCACTCCAGCCAACTTTAAATCTGGAAAAGTAGACGTTTGTCGACTTTTCATCTAAAAAGTTGGGGTAAGGGACTAGACAGGACCATTATTGGGTTATCAAATGGTTAAACAACGTCACATTAAATGTGAATGATTGGCTTTGTGTATAAAAGGCCAACACGCTTCCCGCAGTTTTAAAACGCTGCGGACATCTTTGGGAGAAGTTATGCATTCCTCTGTTAATAAAAATGAAAGTCGGACCTTTTTTGGTCATCCTTACCCGCTCGGTTCGCTGTTTTTCACCGAAATGTGGGAACGGTTCTCGTTTTACGGTATTCGTCCGCTACTGATCCTGTTTATGGCGGCCACCGTTTATGACGGCGGGATGGGGCTGGCGCGTGAAAACGCCTCGGCGATAGTCGGCATCTTTGCCGGGACGATGTATCTTGCCGCGCTGCCGGGCGGCTGGCTGGCGGATAACTGGCTTGGTCAACAAAAGGCAGTCTGGTACGGCTCGATTCTGATCGCCCTGGGCCATCTCTCCATCGCGCTGTCGGCGGTGATGGGCGATAGCCTGTTCTTTATCGGCCTGATGTTTATCGTGCTCGGTTCCGGCCTGTTCAAAACCTGTATTTCGGTGATGGTCGGCACGCTGTACAAGAAAGGCGATGCGCGCCGTGATGGCGGCTTCTCGCTGTTCTATATGGGCATCAATATGGGCTCGTTTATCGCGCCGCTGATCTCCGGCTGGTTGATTAAATCTCACGGCTGGCACTGGGGCTTTGGTATCGGTGGTATCGGGATGCTGGTCGCGCTGATTATCTTCCGCGTCTTTGCCGTCCCGGCGATGAAACGCTATGACAGTGAAGTCGGCCTGGATTCAACCTGGAACAGTCCGGTGGTGAAAAGAAACGGCGTCGGCGCCTGGCTGCTGGCGCTGACGGTAGGCGTGGCGGTTATCATCGTGTTGATTGCCCAGGGCGTTATTGTGATTAACCCGGTGGCGGTCGCCAGCGTGCTGGTCTACGTGATTGCAGCGTCGGTGGTGCTCTATTTTATCTACCTGTTCGCTTTTGCTGGACTAAGCCGCAAAGAGCGCGCCCGCCTGCTGGTGTGCTTTATTCTGCTGATCTCCGCCGCCTTTTTCTGGTCGGCATTTGAGCAGAAACCGACCTCATTCAACCTGTTCGCGAATGACTACACCAACCGCATGATTGGCTCTTTCGAGATCCCGGCAGTGTGGTTCCAGTCAATCAACGCCCTGTTTATCATCCTGCTGGCACCGGTATTTAGCTGGGCGTGGCCAGCGCTGGCGCGTAAAAACGTGCGTCCGAGCAGCATCACCAAGTTTGTTATCGGTATTCTGTGCGCGGCGGCGGGCTTTGGCCTGATGATGCTGGCGGCGCAAAACGTGCTGAGCAACGGCGGCGCGGGCGTATCGCCGATGTGGCTGGTTGGCAGTATCCTGATGCTGACGCTGGGCGAACTGTGCCTTAGCCCGATTGGTCTGGCGACCATGACGCTGCTGGCGCCGGAAAGAATGCGCGGCCAGATGATGGGGCTGTGGTTCTGCGCCAGCGCCCTGGGGAACCTGGCGGCGGGCCTGATTGGCGGTCATGTGAAGGCCGATCAGTTGGATATGCTGCCTGACCTCTTCGCACGCTGCTCTATTGCGCTACTGATCTGCGCTGCCGTGCTGTGCGTGCTGATTGTCCCGGTTCGCCGGATGCTGGAAAATACTCAAAGCAAAAAGCCACAGGAACCGACGGCTAACGCCTAATTCCTCATAAACCCGGCGCGTTCTGCGCCGGGTTTAATCCCTAGCGGTAAACAATACCACCATCGATCAGTATCGACTGACCGGTTACGTAATCGGAGTCCGGGCCTGCCAGATAAGAGACCAGGCTTGCCACATCGTCCGGCGTTTCAGCACGACCCAACGCGATACCTTCCACATACTTTTTATAAGTTTCACCAACCGGCGCGCCGGTAATTTCTGCGAAGCGCTTATCGATTTCGGTCCACATACCGGTACCCACAATCCCCGGGCAGTAGGCGTTAACCGTAATGCCGCGGCTGGCGTACTCTTTTGCCGCCGCCTGAGTCAGAGCGCGTACGGCAAATTTAGTGGCGGAGTAAATTCCCAGCAGCGCAAAACCATCATGACCAGCGATAGAGCAAGCGTTGATGATTTTCCCTTTTTGCTGACGGTCGATGAATTTTTTCGCCGCCGCCTGGATACCCCACAGAGTGCCCTGAACGTTGATACGCATAATCCGGTCGACTTCTTCAGGCGTCACATCGGCCAGTGCCTGTACCTGTGCGATCCCGGCGTTATTAACGATAATGTCGAAGCCGCCCAGCTGTTTTTCTGCTTCATCAATAGCGGCGTAAACCTGATCGCGGTCGGCGATATTGGCCACGAAGGTGGCCGCTTTACGACCCAGCGCTTCAACTTCAGCAGCGACGGCGGCAATCCCCTCAGGGTTCACGTCGACCAGCATCAGCGATGCGCCATCTTTGGCCAGACGCAACGCAATACCGCGGCCAATGCCCTGACCGGCGCCGGTCACTAACGCAACTTTATTTTCGATAGCCATATTCTGTACTCACCTTGTACTGATTAATAAACTATGGATGTCCGCGGCTGACGTTGTTTCTGCTGCGGAGAATTGAACTACTCTATCGGGCACGATAAGCGTGGCCTACCCCCCTGATGGGGGGGATAATGGCCGGACGGACTGGACTAAGGGGTAATTGCGGTATGGCTTTCTTATCCTCAGCGGATGATTCACTGGCAGCGTTTGTTCACCAGGAACCTTTTCGCTTCACGCGCACGTTGCCGCTTATCTCTACGCGTTTTACGCCGCCCCGCACGCCGGAAACGCTGCTGTCGCGGGAGCGGTTGCTGCAGCGCCTCGACGCTGCGGTATCCCGCCGCTTAACGCTGGTGTGCGCGCCTGCCGGATTTGGCAAAACGACCCTGCTGGCGCAGTGGTACCGGCACCGTCTTCGACAAGGAGACGCGCTGGCCTGGCTGAGCCTTGATGAGGATGACGGCGCGCCGCTACTGTTTATGCGCTATTTCCAGGAAGCGCTGCGACCGCTATGGCAAGGATGGAGTCCATCGTTTCTGCATCTTCTGCAAGGGGAGCTTCCGGCCGATATCACTCTGTTCTTTGCCGAATTGGTCAATCAGCTTGACCAGTGTCCTCACCCGCTGTACCTGATCCTCGACGACTACCAGTGCATCAGCGACCCGGCGGTTCATCAGGGGATGAGCTGGCTGCTGAACCACGCGCCGCCAGCTCTGCACTTGATTATCGGCAGCCGCAGCCAGCCGCCTTTGGCCCTGAGCCGCCTGCAAATGCAGGATCAACTGCTGGAGGTGTATGACCAGGAACTGCGCTTTAACCCCGGTGAAGCCAGCGCCTATTTCTCTGGCGCTTCGGGGCTGAATCCTCAGGCGATTCCCCGGCTTATTGCGCTTACGGATGGCTGGGTGGCGGGGATGAAAATGGCCGCACTCTCTGCGGAAATACCTACGGCGACGGGGCTCAGCGCCAGCTCGCGGTCAATCTCCCGCTATCTGGATGAAGTGATTTTCGCGCCGCTGCCGCCTGAGGTATTCGACTTTCTTCTGCATACCTCCATGCTTAATCGCCTGCATCCGGCGCTGTGTGACGCGGTCAGCGGCAAAAGTAATGCCAGCGAGATGCTGGGGTGGATAGAGCGGCACAACCTGTTTCTTTCCGTGCTGGATGAAAGCGGCGTCTGGTTTCGCTATCACCCGCTGATGCGCGACGCGTTGCTGCACCGCCTGCGCCACAGCCGCGAGATTGATATTCGCCAACTACATGACCGCGCCAGCGGCTGGTTTGCTTCGCAGCAGCTGTGGGCCGAGGCGATACGCCACGCGCTGGCGGCAGGAAAGTCGGCGGCGAAGGATGCGGAAGCTGGCGCGCAGTCGCTGGCGGAAGAGGGGGATATTGATACCCTGGTGCGCTGGATCCGCTATCTCCCCGCGAATCTGGATCCATCGCGTATTGAGCTACAGCTCAATCTGGCCTGGGCGTTAGCCCACCGCTTCCGCTTTGACGAGGCTCGTCAGCTACTTGATGCCATTGATGCGCAAGCAGTAGCGCATCGCGACGCTCTGGCCCACAGCTCGCGGGTCAAGCTGCGGGTGGTTCGCGCGATCTGTGAAGCTTTTGCCGACAATATTGCGCGCAGTATCGCCATTGTCGAACCGCTTCTGCGCGAGGTGCCCTGCGGCGATATCTGGGTCGATGGTCTGGTTTGCAATATCCTCAGCTACTGCCATCTTGCGGATTCCCGGCCACAGCAGGCGCTGGAGGTCCAGCAGCGGGCGTCAGCGGCCAGCGTTGCCAACCGTAACTTGTTCGTGGAGGTCTATCGGGCGTTTGTGATGGCGCAGAGCTATTTTCGTCAGGGCAATCTTGCCGAAGCGGAGCGCCAGGCAACCCGCGCGCTGCGCTATGCTGAACAGCATACCGGTGAGAACTCCAGCAGCGGAGCAACGCTGGCGCCGATTCTGGCGGAGATTGCCTGGGAGCAGGGCAAGATAGAAAAGGTGCAAAGCTTGCTGGTTCCACGCCTCGAGATGATCGACGATTTTTGTCCGCCGGACGGCCTTAGCCGCTGCTACATCGTGTTGTCCCGTCTGGCCCGTGAGATGGGCCAGGTCGCAGAAGCCGAATCGTTATTGCTTCATGCCGAGGGGCTGGCAGTTCAGCGGGGCTGGCTACGGGCTCAGGCTCCGCTGCTGGCGGAGCGGATCGCCGCTGCGCTTCACGCGGGTGACAAACTGGCCGCCGAGGCGCTGCTGAGCCGCCTGCAGGCTCCTGGCCAAACGGAAGCCGCCGCCGGATATATCGCGCTCAGCCGGAGCCGTATTCTCATGGCGAACGGAGAGCCGCTAACTGCCGCACGGTTGTTAGATAAACTGGCCAGCATCCGTGAAAACAGCGGCGAGTGGCTATTTGCCGCGCGTTTACGGTTGATGCAGGCTGTTGCCTTCTGGCGTGGAGGCTCGCGGGAGCAGGCGATGGATATCTGCCGACCCGCGCTTTCACGCGCGCTGCATCAGGGGCTATGGCGCAGCCTGATGGAGGGGAGGGAAGAGATGGTTTCGCTGCTGTGCGAGATGCTTAAGCACAGCCCGGCGGACGATGCGCTGGCTGCCGATATCTCGACATTGCTGTCGCGCTTTTCCGCCGCCGGAGTGGTTATTGATACGCGACAGCCGCAGCCGCCCGGTCTGCGGCTGACCGAGCGGGAGCAGCAGACCTTGCGTTTGATTGCCGACGGCTATTCCAATAAAGGCGTTGCTCGTGAGCTGGGCATTTCGGCGGAAACCGTCAAATGGCACCTCAAGCAGCTTTATGAAAAGCTGCAGGTTAAGGGCCGTATCCAGGCGGTGAATCAGGCGCGCGAGTGGCACCTGCTGAGCTAGCCCATAGCCAGCATGAGAGTCGAGGGCTATGCTTACAGCTTACAACCATACCAATAAAAATAGCTGAGGCAATGTCATGGATAAGGAACTACTGGAAGCGGGCTATCGCGCCTATACCGGGGAGCAGATTGATGTCTACTTCAATACCGCTCTCTGTCAGCATTCAGGCAACTGCGTGCGCGGTAGTGCGAAGCTTTTCAACCTGAAACGTAAGCCGTGGATCGTCCCGGATGAGGTGGACGTTGCCACAGTGATTAAGGTTATCGATACCTGCCCGAGCGGCGCACTGAAGTATCGCCACAAATAAGTGAGGACATGATGGAAATACTGGAAGGTCATAACAAGTTTTACGTCAATGATGCCGAAGGGAATCAGGTGGCAGAAATCGTTTTTGTACCCACAGGCGAGCATCTCAGCATTATTGAACACACCGACGTGGACCCCAGCCTGAAAGGCCAGGGTGTAGGGAAAAAACTGGTGGCGAAAGTGGTAGAAAAAATGCGCGGCGAGCAGCGTAAAATTATCCCGCTGTGTCCATTTGCCAAACATGAGTTTGATAATACCCGCGAGTACGACGATATTCGCGCCTGAAATCACTGTGCCAGCGTGCTGGCGCAACTATTTTGGGTTCCGTTTCACCCGGCGACAAGGCTAATATCGCGGCCAGACAAGAGCTGGGAAACAAGATCGTCGAGGTTTTCTTGCTCCACCGGCGCGGAGATGAAATAGCCCTGAAACCTGTCGATTCCCAGCGCTTTCAATCTGTTGAATTTATCCAGGCTGTCCACCCCTTCGGCAACGCAGCGGCTGCCGGTCAGCTGGCAATAGTAGAGCAGGCTTTTTATCAGGGCCAGGGCATGAGGATCGCGCTGCATATCGTTCACGATGCTCATATCCAGCTTATAAGCGCTGAACCTGAGCGATCTCACCGGAAACATGACGCTGCTTTGTGAAAAACAGTCATCCAGCATAATGGTAAAGCCTTGCTTGCGCAGGTGGGTGATATTGTCGGCAATGTGACTCTGCTGGTTGATGTCCAGCGTTTCAGCAAATTCCAGTACTAATCTGCGGGACATATGCGGCTGGCGTAGCTGTTGGCGTGCTGTTTCTATCATGCGGGTAAGATTTTCATTGCTGGCGATAGCGGCGGGGATATTCACTGAGAAATAGAATTCTCCTGGATGCTGGTTGATGTTCTGCACCGCTTCCCGCAGCACAAAAGCTGTCAATACCAGCCAGGCGTACTCTGAGCGCACCTGGGGTAAAAAATCGCCGGGAAGCAGGAGCTTCCCGTTTTGCCGCCAGCGAGAGAGGATCTCAATGCCTTTAAGTTGCATCCGGCCATCGGTAATGGGCTGGAAGACAGGGAAAATTTGCCGACAGTGAATGGCATGGACAAATTCGCGTTCGAAAGTGGAAAGCGCTGCATCAGGCGCTTTTTTCTGCCCTTTTGTCTGGCTGCCGGGGAAGCGGGTCGCCAGCTGAGGATGATGTTCCACCATTTTTTTCAGTCCTGCGGTTCGCTGGTTATATAACGTTTTGTTGCTGATACCGCGGCGTTTTGCCTGGGCGTTAACGCTATACCCGCTCAGTAAACCGAGAATGGCATTCAGCTCCGGTCTCGTGAGCCCGCCTGGATTCTTTCCGCCGAGCCGTATTTCTTCGTCTGCTAGCTGTTTAAGCGAGGGATATCTTTGCAGAATATAGTCCTGGAGTACGGCGGTCAGGCTGGGAACAGGAAGATCGGAGGCGGCGGTTCGTACTTCAGAAAGTAGGTGGTGGTCAATAACCTGATGCAGCAGGGTATGCCACAGCCAGCTGGCCGGGCTGCGGCTAAGAATTAACATCGGCAGCGGCGTCGCGGAATGTTCGAGAAACGTAGCGGCCTGCTGCAGGGTGGTGAGCAGCCTGGCCGGGGTTTCTGGCAGAAATACGATGATGCGGCGAATGCTTGTTTCAACAGGAAGCATCGTTACATCAGACGGCAGCACAACGGGCTGCATCCCGCTGGCTATCATCACTTTGACTAACCCATCGGCGACCAGCGAGCAAGGCGAGAGGATATAGTCCATCCCCGGCCTGCCGTACGCGGCTGGCGCGCTACTGGTAAACAAAGGTCACCCCAATAATCGATTGTACGTTGCCCGCGGTGACCTGCCCGCTGGTGCGCGCATAGGTGGCGGTGAGTCCGAGGTTGACGGCAGAGGTGCCTACGGTTCCCATGGAAACGGTATTGTTTGAACGCAGGATGGTGCCATTGCGTAATAGCTGAACACCAATGCCCTGAGCCGGTGAGGCGGAAGAGGTATTGGTGAAAACAGTGTTGGCGGTATCTGCCGTGGTGCCGGAGAGGTAAAAGCCTATCTTTTGGTTTTGTCCACAGCGTACCGTTAGCGGGATTGCGGTGGAACCGGGGTATTCCGGCAGGGTTACCGTGACGTTGCGAGCGGAAACATCGCAGCCGCCCGTCGGGATAATCACACTATTGTTGGCATAGATGTGCCAGGTAAATTTTGAAGTACGAACATTACCGCCACCGTTGATATCGGAACCGACCTGATACATAACTAGCGTTGCAATATGCGAGCCAGCGCTTATTGCCAGCCCGGAGGCGGTCGATATCGGAGTCAGGTAGAGCTGCGTATTCCAGTTTGTGTAGTTACCGGAAGTGAAGTTGTGGCTGGCGGTTGGGGAATTTAGCGGGAAATTGTAGCTGACTCCGTAGTACTTTAAAGAACCAGTGAAATTAGTCAGCAGGCCGCTATAGGCCGAGCCCTGGAGCATGCTCACCATATCGTTACGCTTGTTTGGCGAGTCATTTCGGCAAAAAATAGAATTGGATAAGTCGACGACCAGGTTTTGCCCCGCTCCCAGGCTTGGCTGCAGGTTGACGTAGACGTTAGATACCTTTCCTCCAGTATCACTGTTTAATGTCGTTCCAGTGGAGTCGTAGCAGGTATAGGCTCTGACGCTGGTAGAGAATCCTGATAATAAGATCAAAAGCCACAGTGCTTTAACGAAGGCCTGGCGCCGTTTTCGGGTTATAGCAATCCACTGATTCATGATGATCTCCTGCCTCAAAGCCAGGTATAGGTGATGTTAATCACCGCCTGGATTGTTCCTTGTGTTGGCCCGCCATTGACCGTCAGCGCTCTGACGCGTAATGGAAAGCTGGTTGATTGTGTGGCGTCGTTGACGGCTACCGTTTTGGCTGAACCGTTGTTAAACCGGGTTCCGCTGGTGTCTTGCAGTTCCAACTGGAGGTTGCCCGCTGTTCCCAGATTTTTGTAATAGCCTGTGCTGTCCGCTGTTCCGCTAAAGGTGGCGGTGACGCGCGACGTGCCGACCGGGCAATTGCTGAGATCGAGCGTGACGCTATGCCAGCCTGATGCTGCTCCGGGTGAAAGCATGTTGAAGGTGTATAAATCGCCCAGATCGACGGTAGCCTTCGGCGTGGATATGGTGCAGGGCCTCGCCACCACCTTGCCGTTAACGGTAATCGTGACATCGGCGGCATGGGAAGCGCTGGCGAGGGCCAGTAAACCGGCCAGCAGCCAGCGGGCATGGGTCCATTTCATTTCAGCCTCCGGTTACTGAAATTCAAGCGTGAAGGTCGCGGTTGCATTAACGTGTCCTGCGGTTATCGGGACGCGCGCGGTCATCAGCCGGGCGTAAAAGTTCAGCGTGTTGGTCTGACCAGGCTTCAGCGTTGTCCAGGCGATGTTTGACGAGGGGGAATTGAGCACCAGGGGGGTCCGGCTGCCGTTAAGGATCTGCACGCCAATCCCGGATGCTGCCGATACGCCGCTATCCAGTTTCAGCAGGCTGGTGTTGTCGCTGTCCGCGACGCCGGTAAAACCGACTTTCACCGCAGTGACGGAACCGCCGCAGGGCGACAGCACGATGCGAAAGGGCACCAGCGGCGTGGTTGTGCCGATAGCATTAAACTGTTTGGCGGCGTTATTCATCAGGTCAACGGTAAAATCTTTTGACTCACCCGCGACGGCGCAGGTGTTATCCCGAACGTATCCGCTAATCGTGATGGTGCTATCGGCGGCAGAAGTGCTGAAGGAGACCAGAGAGAGTATGGCGCCCAGCAGATACAGGTTGTTTCTCATCATCATGGTTTCCTTAGCGGCACACGGCCGACAGCTGGCTTAACGCCTGGTTCTGGCTTTCCGGCGGCAGATGATAGTCGGCTTCACAACTGGCATCCGGTCCGTCTCCCCACTTTGCGCGTACCTTCCCCGCCAGCGGCATGCCGCTCAGATAGACCTGGCCGTTATCAGCGACGATGCTGCTATTCTGGCTACCGACAGCGGCGGCTATTGCACCAAAAGGAACCGGTTTACCGTGGTGAGTTAGCGTCAGCAGCAGCTTCATGCCGACGCTGGCTTTAAATTCCGCGCGCGCAATTGCTCCGTGGGTCGGCACGATATTGACCACGGCATCATCAAGGTCGACGTTGTTGGCGAGCGTATTGGTATTCAGCGCCACCCGGTTTTCCCGGTATTCGGTGGCATAGGGCAGCACGGCGTAGCCGCGCCAGTCGGTACGCACCCCGGTTTGGTTTTCTACCTTCACGCCATCAGCTCCGGGGGCTTTGATCAATACAACGGTATCGTTCATTGGCTGGCTCAGAGTGACGCCGTCGGCGTGGGCCAGTACGCCGCCGCTCAGGCCGTAGTAAAGTTGCTTAATGCTATCGCTGCGGCTGTAGCCAACGTTAGCGTTGCCGTAGCCGCCGCGGTAGTTCAGCGCCGCATAGCCGGTGCTACCGCTGTTGCCTTCACCGCCGCCCGCGTAGCCGGTCTGTACGCTGTAGCTCAGGTTGTTATCCTCAAGCAGCGTGCCGTACAGGCCGGCAAGGCTGGTGGTTCTGCCGTTCAGATCGTTGGACATGCTGTAGCTGGCGTTACCGTTTTTCCAGACGGAGGTACTGTCGGAGCGCATCCAGTGGCTGAACGGGATACTGACGTTGAGAGCCAGCATCTGATCGCGCCCCTGCTGCCAGGCGTTTTTGGTCAGGCTGTAGCTCAGGGTCCAGTTGATATCGTCGACGGCGGCATTCAGCCCGGCCTGTAGCTGCTGGTCGGCGCTACTGGTTCCCCAATAAGTTTGATGACTGCCGCTGAGGTAGAGAGTGGCGGTACGCCCTAACTGCTGGGTGACGCTGAGCTGCACTTTGCCGCGCTTGTTGTAAGCGAGGTTGTAGTAGTCGGTGAACTTCGGTTTGACTTCAATCACGCCGTCCTGGGTCTCAACGTTGTAGCCGCTCATCCGGTTGTAAGTAGTGTCGGCTAAGCTGAAATAGCCGCGCGTGGAGTAACGGTAGCCCACCAGTTGAATATTTGTTCCAGTATCCGTCAGCGATTTGTTATAGAGAAAACGTACCGACTGTCCCTGATGATCGCTGTCATCGGGCAGGGTAGCGTTGGCCTGAGTGATGTCCAGCGACAGCGCCCCCAACTGGCCCATGTTTTTCCCCACGCCGAGATTAAAGGCGCGGTAGCGATCCGCCAATTGGGTGCCGCCGTACAGCGTCCAGCCTGCCGGTAGACCGTGCAGGAGGGTGCTCTGGAAGAACTTCGGTTTGTCCTGCTGATCGTTGCCGCTGCGGTACTCCCCGGCGGTGACGGCATAGCGGGTATGGCCCTCGCGCTGGAGCACCGGGACGGATGAGTACGGGACGGTGAAGACCTGGCTGCTGCCGTCGGCCTCTTTGATGGTGACCTGTAGATCGCCGCCGTTGCCCGCAGAGTAGAGATCGCTGATGGTGAACGGGCCGGGCGGCACCGTGCTCTGGTAAATCTCATAGCCGTTCTGCTTCACCGACACCTGAGCGGTACCGCGGGCAATACCGTGGATAACCGGAGCAAATCCCTTCTGGCTGTCCGGCAGCATGTTGTCATCGGAGGCGAGCTGCGCACCGCGGAAGTTAATCCCATCGAAAACGTCGCCGTTGGTGTAGCTGTCGCCCATCGTCAGACGCGAGCGTAGCGGGGTGATATCGCGCTCAAGCCAGGTGTTGACGTGCTGCCACTTGTTTTCATTGGTCGATGAGCTGCCGCTGCTGCTGTAGCTCCAGGTGGTGTTATCGCGTAGACGCCACGCGCCGAGATTCAGCCCGCTTTGCAGGTTCAGATATGCATAGTTGCTGCTGCCGCCGATGTCGTTGTGGACGTTGTTGCCGGTGAAGTTGTAGTTCAGCAGCCCGGCGTTAATCCCATGATCCCAGAGTTCAGGCGGAATATAGCCGCGGGCGCGGTTGCCCATAAACGCCTGGGGAACGGTCAGATACAGCCGCTGTAAGCCGACATCAAAGCGTGTGGTGGCGTCTTTAATCATCTCGGTTAACGGTACGCAGGCATCGGATGCTAACGCATTGATCCCCTCAACGGATGAGGTATTCACACCCATCCCGGAAAGCTGTCCGCGCGTCAGGCAGGGGATCAGCGCGTGGTCGTTTTTTCCGGCATTAAACGTGACATCGCGGGTGGTCATAAAACCATCGTTAAGGTAAATATCAACGCGATAGGTTCCCGGAGGGACCTCCTGGCCGCTGGCAAATCCTGATAAATCTGCCACGGCGGCAGGGTCGTCCGCTAAAAAACGCGGATTAAAATAGATCTCTGCCTGCACTGAAAAGATCGGTGAGGAGAGTAAAAGGGCCAGCATGACTGGAGCGAAAGCGCGCAGATTTATTGGCCCATGGCTGCTTTTACGCCCGGAGCCCTGGTGGTCGAGTCCATATTTCAGATGTGACATAGTCCCTCCGGTCCAAAGTCGCCCGGCTGTCAGTTCTTATTTTTATTTCCGGGAGAACGCTGCCTCCCGTCAGTTATTGCGTAGCGCCCTGCATCCGCGGGGTCAGCGCGCCGTAGTCGTTAATCGTCCGGTACGTAATCTCGCGACCGGCATCAGCAGGCAATTTAACGCTGGCTTCACCCATCGGCGGGACCAGCGCATTCTCCAGTATCCGGGTTCCGGCATTGAGCTCGGTGACCGTCAGGTAATATGGGGTGGGGTTGATTAACGTGAGCGAGCCTGCGCTGCGGCGGAATTTCAGCTTTTCCGGCGCCTGATCCGGCGGTAGCGCCAGTTTTGCCGGACGATAATAGAGCTTGATGCGGCTGATAATCGCCAGTTGCAGAGTGTTATCGCTGAGCTTTGACTTATCCATCGACGGAATGGCTTTGACGTTCATCCAGAACAGGCTTTCCCGGTCCTGCGGCAACTGGTTGTTGGTGGCATCAATGATGCGCAGGGTATTCTCTTTTTTTCCCTGCATGGCAAATAGCGGTGGGGTGATAACAAAACGCCCATCTTTTGCACCATCGGCGTTTTCTACCCATGACTGGATCAAGTAAGTGCTCTTTTCGTCGTTGTTAGTGACCGCCAGTTGAACCTGCTTCTGCCCGGCAGGATAGATGACGCGGGTCGCCCCTAGCGCCACGCCAGCCTCGGCGCGAGCGGTCCATCCGATGGCGGCTATCATCAGCATTCCTGCCAGTAAACCGCGCGTCATCGCCAGTGTTTTTCTCACGCTTATTCCTTTTATACTCACCGTCGTTTCCTGTTTTGGTACGTCTGCTGGTTAATTACTGGTAGGTCAGGGAGAACCAGGCCTGAGCGTTAGCCGCTCCCCCGGTGACCTGATGCCCTGTTGCCCGATATTTCGCCACAAAGTGCAATGTGGTTGGCCCGGTATACAATTTTGTCCAGGCTGCGGGAGGGCTGTTCAGTGGGATCAGATGGTCTTCTTTATCAAACAGAGCAACGCCAATGCCGGTAGCAATCCCCGGTCCTTCCCCCACCGAAAGGACGTCCGGATTTTTACCATCGGCGACGCCGTGAAACGCCACGCCAACGCGCTGGCTGACGGCGGTGCTGCATTCCTGTAGGTGAATATCGAAAGGGACCGGATTGGTATCTTCACCAGCCGAATGAAGCCGGTTACTGCTGATTTGTCCCATGTTGACTGTCATCTGCTGGTCACCCGCTTCAACGCGGCAGGACTCAGCAATAATGATGCCCTGAAAGCGCATGTTTCCGCCGGGCAGCGTGACGTTCCATTGATTACCGGCCAGCGCCAGCGACGGGAGTAAAAAAATCAACAGACCTGACTTCATCCTTTGCATCGTTATCACCCGAGTTCCGTTATGGATAACGGGCCTTCCTGGCCCGATATGCTTCCCTGCCTGACGAATGAATTACTGGTATTGCACTTTGAAGGTCGCGTCAGCGTTAGCGGTACCGGCAGTGGCTGCGGCAGTCGCGTAGTAACGAGCCTGGAACGGGATGATATTGGTGCCGTCGTTCAGGGTAGAAGCCGCGCCGAAGGTAGCGCCATCCAGCGCCAGCGGAGTACCCGTACGGTCAAGGATCTGTACGCCGACGTTGGTCGCGCTGCCTGCTGCGGAGCTTTGCAGCGCCAGCACGGTGGTATTGGTGCTATCAATTGCGGTGCCGGTGAAGGCAACGGACGCTTTGGTAGCAACGGTGGTATCGCAATCGTTCAGTTGGATATTGAAACCCACAGCCGTGCTGGTGCTGCCAGGGGTAGCGAGTTTTGCCGAACGAACCTGGCCCATTGGAACGGTCTGATCGATTGAACCTGCGTCAATTGCGCACGCTGCGTTGACGACTTCCCCTTTAAAATGCACCGTGCCGCCATTTACCGTGGTATCGGCCAGCGCCGCCGCGGAGCTCAGAGACAGAGCTGACAGTACAACGATTGCCAGTGTTTTGATTTTCATGTTGTTTTCCTTTGTACAATATCGGGATTACGAACCGATCTGGCCGTCATCATGACCTCCAGGTATTTCATGTTTCAGCCGAAGTTTTCGGCTGCGGTTCTGCATGTTTTTCACCCAAAATATGAGACATTTGGGGCCATTTTGACTCGTTAGAATAATTAACCAAATAATATGGTTTTATTGTTTTTATTTGGTGTTTTTATCTTAATTTTTATTTATTTTTGATTTTATATATTGATGATGTTGGGGGGAATGAGCCACGGAAGGCTATCGAGGGCAACATGGTGTGGATAGCGAACGATGAAAAGATGGGGATTATTTGAAAAAAATAAAAATAAAAAATTATTATTAATCAATGTAATAAATTTTTATCTGCCTGAGGAGAGCATCAGGTGGTTGCAAAAGGTTACCAAATATTTTTATGATGCACACAGTTTGGCCCCAATTGACCTGTTCACTCTTTTATTTTTCCTTATTTATCAATTCATTACTCTGAATTCTTTGATTTTGTAAATTCACCTCCATAAGATTGTTTCGTTCCCATAATCCGGCGAATCGCGCGGCGTTACTGGCTGTATATCGTACGGTATGGCGAATGTTACGATGACCAAGATAGTCCTGAATAAGTCGTGTATCTGCTCCTCTTTCCGCTAGCTCGTAACCACAGGCATGACGTAGCATGTGTGGATGAGTCTGCGTTGCCGTACCCGCTTCTACGCCAGCAGTGCGGATGATGCGGTAGGCTTGCTGGCGAGAAAGCGGGGTGCCACGTCGCGATATAAACAGCGCATCGGTATTTTTTGCGTCTTTCCAGCCAGAGCGTACCTGGCTCCAGCGCTTTATTGCTTCACATTCATCTACCATCAGAGGGTGTATCGTTGAGAATCCATTTTTTAGTCTACGGATATTGATACGACCTTCGGCAAGATCGAGATCCCGATAGTGAAGATCGAGCAATTCGCTAATACGCATACCGTGACGGAAAGCGAGCAGGATAAGACAATAATCTCTCTCTCCCGTCTGCCCATGGCGGGCGGCCAGCATCATCGCCTGTACTTCTCTACCGGTAAGAAAACGACGTCGGTTCACAATAAATGACTCCTGATATGATCTTGATAAACAACACGACCCTGCGAAGAAACAGGGAATTTACAAATAGCTCGCGATACTAAAGGCGTATTATATTAAGGGGATTAATCTCAGTTAAATGAACACAACACATTATAGTGGTATCAGACAAGAATATAGCCACGTGATAAATCTTATTCTTATGGATTTTATTCATTACCACAACATAACCTCTCCGTTTATTTTTTAGGTATATAAAATTAAAAGAAAAAATCATGGTTGATGACGTTTTAATCTGGTGATGAATGATGCATTTATATCCTGATTAATGAATGAACGTCATAATAAGATAAACTATGTGTGAAATGTGAACTTGCAGGAACAATAATCATAGTTAAAGCATGGTTAATTTTTATTAATGTTTGGTTATAGAGATATGCTATTTCGATGCCATCCATGGCATCGAGAATTACAGTAAAACAGGGCTCCGTTGTCGGTCTCTCGTTTCGTCCCAGATACCATAAAAACGGCCAGCGTTACTGGCCGTATACCATACGGTATGGCGGATGTTGCGGTGACCAAGGTAATCCTGAATGAGACGGGTATCAATGCCCATGTTGGCTAAGGCGAATCCGCATGAGTGGCGGAGCATATGCGGATGTATTTCAAGTGATAGCCCTGCGCTGTCGCCTGATGCAGAAATAATCTGATAAAACTGTTGGCGAGAGAGAGGGTTACCTTTTCGCGATAAGAATAGCCACTCGCTGCCAGATTGAGGATAGGACCTGCGGGTATTCAACCAATTCTTTAACGCGCGGATCTCTTTATTCAGCAGAGGGTGGGTTGTGGAAAATCCATTTTTAAGACGGTGTATATAAATACATTTAGACTCAAGATCGATATCGGAAATCTGCAGGCGGCATATTTCACTGGCGCGTAATCCGTGAATAAAACATAATAATGTCAGGCAATAATTACGCGTGGCATGTGCACCACTGTTGGCCGCTTTGAGCAATGACTCTATTTCATTATGAGTCAGGAAGTTCCTTTTTTTTAAAATAACATTATTTTTCATTATGTTCCCTTTAGCATGCAGACGTATAGTACATTTTATTTAGCATCGTCGGGTAAATGATGAAGCTCGACTGCATTCGAATTTTTTTTAATGCTGGTTCTAATAATAGTTTTAAGAGGTGATTTTTATTAGCTGGAGGACGCTTGTTTTTATATTTATGGTTAGTTTTAGTTTTTTTGCTGGGAATAATGTCCTGCTCATTCTTTTCTCCTTGGCTATGTTTTCAGAGATACATAAATCATAAGGTTGTTAACCATACTGCAAAAACCTTGTTATGGATAGCAGTAATAAGAAAGGGAATATTTCTGATAGTCGCCAGGAATAAGTTGAATACGACTAAGATGATTCTTTCTTGTCGATAAGATGCTTTTTGAGGAGGAACGATTAAAATTGATAAGTGCACCAGAGCATAGAGCCTGATTATTTTAAATGCGGGAATCGGTTTGTAAAAACAGTCCTGTGCTGGTTTCTACGTGCTGTGGCGTGAGCGCTCGCTCACGCCTTATATCGAACGCTATCCCAACTGCTCGAAGAACAGTAGCGCGGCGATTGCCACCATAATCACGCCGGACGCGATGCTAACTTTTTGTGCAACCTGAGGCCGGGTCGCTAAAAGCGCTTTCGCGCCGTAGCCAACCAGTAAATAGACCAGCGTGCAGGTGATAAGGTGAATACAGCCTAATGCCGACATCTGCTGCGCAACCGACCAGTTTCCTTTGGGATCGGTAAACTGCGGTAGTAAAGCCAGAAACAGGAGAAACACCTTTGGGTTCAGGCCGCTAATGCATAATCCTTTAATCGCCCAACGATTCCAGCTACCTGTGGTTTGTTCTTCCGCACTTGGCGTCGGCGGATGGCGCAAAATAGCTATCCCCAGCCACATCAGGTAACTCGCGCCCAGTAGCGTAATAGTCGACATCGCCAGCGGGTGGCTGGCAATCAAGACCCCGATGCCGGCAACCACAACAATCGTTGCCAGCAGATGCCCAGACATCAACCCGGCGACGGCGGGTATCACGCGGCGTCCATTGATCCCTGCGCTGATGGTATAGGCCCAGTCGGCTCCCGGCGTGATGATCAGCAGAAAAGAGACCAGCCAAAAGCTGGCGATAAAGCTCATTTCCATGGACAGTCCACCTCTGCGGGGTGACATCGGTTTCTCATCATTTTTCCCTCATTAAGCTACGATTATTTGAGGAAAAGAATATCGAGTTTATTGCGCAATGAGCTTTCAATGTTATGCTCTGAAATGGTCTTTTAAGAGAAAATCTTCCAAATGGATAGCATTGATCGAAAAATTCTTGCTGAGCTGCAGTCCGACGGACGGTTGTCGATAACCGAGCTGGCCGAGCGGGTTAATCTAAGTCTTTCACCCTGCCATCGACGGCTGCGCGCGCTGGAGCAGGAAGGGGTGATTACCGGCTATCGGGTGAATCTTGATCCCGCCAAAATGGGGTTCAACTTTTTGGCGATTGTCTTCGCGACGTTAAAAGAGGGCGACAAGAAGGCGGTGAGCGCATTTGAGGAGGCAGTCGAAGAGATCCCGCAAATTGTGCTGGCGCAGCGCCTGTTTGGTGATCCGGACTACCTGATGCACGTGGTGACGCGCGATCTTCCGGCGTTCCAGAAACTGTATGACGACAAGCTTTCTGCGATGCCCGGCGTGCAGCACCTGCGCTCAACGCTGGTAATGAAGACGGTCGTGCAGGACCGTCCGTTCCCGCTGGGTAATGGTTAATCAGCAGACAGCAGTAAATCTCTGTAGCCCGGACAGATGCGCAGCATCGCCTCCGGGAAAATAACGGGCAGGTTATATCAACTCTTTTCCAGCAGGCGCATAAAAACCTTTAGCGCCTCATCCAGGTGCTGGCGCTGGGCCGCTGAAAGTTCTTCCAACAGCTCGCGCTCATTCTCCACATGGCTTTCCACCGCTTCATCAATCAACTTTCGCCCCGCTGCTGTTAGCGCCACGAGCATACTGCGCGCGTCCTCCGGGTTTGGCAGGCGGGTAATAAAACCTCGCTTTTCCAGCGCCTTAAGACGATGGGTCATTGTCCCCGAGGTGATCATCAACGTTGAAAAGAGCTGCGTGGGTGATAGCACGAACGGCTTGCCTGCCCGACGCAGGGTCGCCAGCATATCAAATTCCCAGCGCACTAAATCGTGGCGAATAAAGGCGGCTTCAATACGCGGCTCCAGAAGCATCGCGCAGCGTTTCAGGCGGCCAATCGGCCCCATTGGGCTGCAATCGAGGTCGGGGCGCTCTCGTTTCCACTGTTCGAGGATCCGATCTACGGCATCTTCTTGTGCTGATTTGTCCATTAATGCCCACTTGTCTTGATATCAAGATAATTATCGATACATACTTAAATCACAATTTACCTTGATGTGAAGATAAAATCATGGCCTTTGTTTCGCGTAATTTGATGGTTGATTTACTGCTGACCGCTCTGGCTCCCGCCATCTGGGGCAGTACCTATATTGTGACCTCACAGTTTCTTCCGCCCGACAGGCCGTTTATCGCTGCGCTATTGCGAGTGCTGCCAGCCGGGATCGCTCTGCTTCTCTGGAGCCGCCGTTTTCCGCTTCGTACAGAGTGGTGGAAACTGATCGTCACCGGGATCCTGAATATCGGTGCGTTTCAGGCGCTGCTATTTATAGCCGCTTATCGTTTACCCGGTGGGCTGGCAGCGGTGATTGGCGCTATTCAGCCGCTACTGGTGATGTTGTTGGCCTGGTGCGTCGATCGTCAACGATCTCCCTGGGTGGCAGTGTTGTCGGCCTGCGCCGGGATCGTGGGGATGGCGATGTTGCTGCTGTCGCCGCAAACGGTGCTCGATCCGTTGGGGATCGGCGCGGCGTTTCTGGGGGCGATCAGTATGGCGCTGGGGACCTGGCTTTCGCGACGCTGGGCGATCTCTTTACCGGTCATCGCGCTGACCGGCTGGCAGCTGCTGATCGGCGGCATTGTGTTGGCTCCGATTGCTTTAATGGTCGATCCGCCGCTGCATCAGGTGACGCTGACACAGGCGGCGGGCTATCTGTGGCTGTGCGTTGCCGGGGCGATGCTGGCGTATGGCCTGTGGTTTCGCGGAATTGGTCGTCTTTCTCCGGTGGCGGTATCGGCGATGAGCCTTTTGAGTCCGGTGACGGCGGTGATATTAGGCTGGATTTTCCTCGGACAGAAAATAGAGGGAATGGCGCTGGTGGGGTTGGTGATTGTGTTGTTAAGCGTGTTGTCGATTCAGCGGGCGTTATCGAATAAGAGAGCAGTCACCAGCAGGTAAAATCCCGGGTCGCGGCGTGAACGCCTTATCCGGGCCGTCCTGCAGACGGCTGGGCACTCGTAGCCCGGTCAGCGCAGCGCCACCGGGAACTTTTCCAGATCGACAAAAACAAAAAAGCCCCATCAAGGGGCTCGTCATTGCTGCATGCTTATTATGTGGCGGGAGCCAGACCAGCCGCCTTCAGGCGACCTGTCCGGCAGCTCCCTCTGCAACCATTCGGTTATTTAGACAGCTCGGCGGTCATATGAACCTGGTTACCGGTATAAGCTTCGGTAATGTGGTAGGACTCGCCCTGGTCTTTAGCAATGGCAGCGATTTTAGCTTCTGCGTTGTCCAGAGTATCCGCGGTGACGCTAACAGGCTGAGCGAAACTAGCGAAAGAAACCAGAGACAGCATACCGGCAGCGGCAAGTAATTTTACGTTTTTCATGGTGTTTATCCTTTTAACTTTTATGGTGGAAAGCGTTGTTGCTTTCGATGGACTTATAATAAGTCTGCTAACTATAACGCGCGTTGCAAAAAGTGCGATTTAGATCACACTTTTATGACGGTGTGATGACGAGGTAATCCGTTTTATGTTTTTAATTTTCATTAAAAACAAAATGATGAGTTATTTTGGCGTGTGTTTTTTGACGTGAAAAAAGAGTGGGTCAGAAACTCGATTTTTTTGCTTTAGGTCTTTAATTATTGTTTTCGTGAATGTAAGTGGCGTTTTTTATGCAAAGCAGGCGGCGACATTTCGCCCTCCAGCGAAGCATTGGCTTCTGGCAAGAAGATAAAGTGGTGTTCAAACTGATGATGTGAGGACGACACGATGATCGCAGTACTTTTTGAAGCTGAGGTGACTCCGGCGAGCCAGCAGCGTTACCTGGCGCTGGCGGAGGAGCTGAAGCCGCTGCTTAGCACTCTTGATGGTTTTATTGCCATCGAGCGTTTTCAAAGCCTGACAACGGTGGGGAAAATTTTGTCGCTCTCCTGGTGGCGAGATGAAAAAGCGGTGCTGGCGTGGAAACGCAATCTCTGCCATCAGGCGGCACAAAAAGAGGGACGGGAGAGCATTTTCTCCCACTATCATATTCGGGTGGCTCAGGTGCTGCGCGAATATGGCTCTGAGGAACCGATCCACAGATAATATTGCGGTGGTTTGCCGCAGAGGAAAATACGCGAGGCGCTATGTTAAAACCTGTTGAGCTGATTGAAGACGACGAGTCGCTGGCCGTGGCGATGACGGCAGTGGCGTCGGCGATGGCTGATGCCTCCCGGCTAAAGATGCTCTGCGCCTTAATGGATGGCCGGGCGTGGACGGCCACCGAGCTTTCCACCGTTGCCGATATTTCCCCCTCGACCGCTAGCGCCCATCTTAGCCGTCTGGTCAGCAGCGGTTTATTGATATGTCTCGCCCAGGGTCGCCACCGCTACTATCGCCTTGCCGGTAGCGACGTCGCCGGGCTGCTGGAAAATATGATGACCATGGCCGGCAAGCGTGCCGTGATGTTATCTACCAGCACGCCGGTTAACCTGCGCGTCGCGCGTACTTGCTACGATCATCTGGCTGGAGAAGTGGCGGTAGCGCTGTATGATTTTCTGCTGCGCGAAGCGTGGATAACGTCTGATGGAACGGCCCTGACCTCGACCGGGGAAGCGCAATTTGCGCGCCTGGGAATTGTGGTGACGACCGGTTCGCGGCGCAAAGCATGCTGCGGCTGTCTGGACTGGAGCGAGCGACGCTTTCACCTTGGCGGTGCTGCTGGGGCGGCGCTGCTATTGCATGGGCAGCAAAAAGGATGGTTTACCACCACCACAGGATTTCGCGAAGTGACGATTACCCCACAGGGGTGGCGTGCGCTATACCTGCATTTTCAGCTGTCGAAAACACCGTAACGGAAAAGTTATTCAGATTGTTCTCTATGTTGAAAAATAGCCTTTTATGACACGATAGATGTCTATCTTGTTAATTCCGTATCGCTTTCCCCCCTTCGATGTAAATAATAATTACTCTGTTTTTTACTATCAATTGTCAATCATTAATAGTCTTAATCTATCTGTTACATTGATTAACACCTCATGAACAAATGTATATTTGTCTGCGAAAAATAGCATTCTTTGACGCCGACAGCATCGACGAATTCTTTTATAGAATCCGTTCCTGACGCCTTAAATATTGCGGCTTCCGGTCAGTCGAAGTTTCTATTAACAGTCGTACAAGTTGGCATCGCATATCGCTTCTGACTTTTGTGCGAATTAACTGTTTGCTCATTGATACTTAATTCACTCTGACAAGGAAATGGCAATGAAAAAGGTTCTTCTCTCTGCTGCAATGGCGACTGCGTTTTTTGGTATGGCTGCGGCAAATGCTGCTGATACCAATGTAGGCGGCGGTCAGGTTAATTTCTTCGGTAAAGTTACCGACGTCTCTTGTACTGTTTCCGTAAACGGCCAGGGCAGTGATGCTAACGTTTATCTGTCACCGGTGACGTTAATTGAAGTTAAAGCTGCCGCTGCTGATACCTATCTGAAACCAAAATCTTTCACCATTGATGTTTCTAACTGCCAGGCTGCCAGCACTTCAACTGATGCCGAAGGCAATCCGGTACCTAACCCGCTGAATGATGTGAGCAAGCTGGGCGTGAACTGGACCGGTGGTAACCTGTTGGCTGGCGCATCTGCTAAACAGCAGGGTTACCTGGCTAACACCGAAGCTTCTGGCGCGCAGAATATCCAACTGGTTCTGTCCACCGATAACGCCACGGCGCTGACTAACAAAATTATCCCGGGCGACAGCACTCAGCCTACCGCAACTGGTGATGCTTCTGCTGTTCAGGATGGCGCGCGCTTCACTTACTACGTTGGCTACGCGACCAGCACCCCGAACACTGTCACTACCGGTGTGGTTAACAGCTACGCGACTTACGAAATTACCTATCAGTAATAAGTAAAACCGCCTCGCGCCGGGGCGGTTAAAAACAATTATAAAGCGGCCGCTGCTGCCGCTTATTTTTTATTCTGAGGTCAGCATGAAGCGTATTGCCCTTTTTTTCTGTTTCATTTTTAGTTTTGCGGCCCATGCCAATAATATTATTGTTAATGGCACCCGCTTTATTTATCCAGGAAATGAAAAAGAAATAACGGTGCAGCTCTCCAACACCGCCGACCGTCCGGCACTGGCGCAAGCCTGGCTGGATAACGGCAATGCCGACGCAACGCCGGATACTATTACTACACCATTTATTATTACCCCACCTATTTCCCGCGTAGACGCGAAAAGCGGCCAGACCCTGCGTATTAAGCTCGGCAGTAATGCGGGACTCGCTAAAGATAAAGAGACGCTCTGGTGGCTAAACCTTCTGGAAATACCGCCGGTTGAAGCCAGTCAGAAAAACGAAGGGCAGAATATTCTGCAGTTGGCGATCCGTTCGCGCTTTAAGTTTATCTATCGTCCCAATGGATTAGGCAACCGCGATGCGGCGGCAGAAAAATTAGTCCTTTCTGCAAACGGCAACAATTTGTCCGTCAGTAATCCGACGCCATTTTATGTCACCGTCAGCCGTATCTCCCGCGACGGCGGCAAAGCGCTGAACAGCAAAACGGTGATGTTTGCCCCGCAGTCCAGCCAGACCATCGCCCTTTCTTCCGCAGTGAGCAAAGGCGAGACCCTGACCGTTAACAACATTAATGACTATGGCGCAGATGTCGCAGTGAAAGTTGCCGTCAAATAAGGGAAACGATCATGAAGCAGAGGTCAATCTGCCCGGGAAGATTAAGCACGGCCATTGCGGTTGCGCTGTGCTGCTTTCCGCCATTTTCCAGCGGAGAGGAAAACCCGGGAACGGTCTATCAGTTTAACGATGGTTTTATCGTCGGCAGTCGCGAAAAGGTCGATCTGTCGCGCTTTTCTACCAGCGCTATCAGCGAGGGCGTCTATTCACTTGATGTGTATACCAACGGCGAATGGAAAGGGCGCTACGACCTGAAAATCACCGCCGGTAAAGATGGCAAAATGGGCGTCTGTTACACCAAAGCGATGCTGATGCAATACGGGATCTCGCCTGAAAAATTCAACCCGCAGCTCAGCGAGAAAGAGGGCTTCTGCGGACGCCTGCAAGAGTGGCGCAACGAAGAGAATGTTAAAGACACTCTGATCCAGTCCTCCCTGCGACTGGATATATCCGTACCACAAATCTACGAAGATCAGCGTCTTAAAAACTTTGTCAGCCCGGAGTTCTGGGATAAAGGCGTTGCGGCGCTGAATTTAGGCTGGATGGCAAACGCCTGGAACAGCCACAGCTCGTCGTCCAACGGTTCTGATAACAGCAGTGCTTATCTGGGTATTAACGCGGGCCTGTCGTGGGACGGCTGGCTGCTCAAGCATATCGGTAACCTGAACTGGCAGCAGCAGCAGGGAAAAGCCCACTGGAACAGCAACCAAACTTACCTGCAGCGGCCCATTCCGCAGATTAACTCGATAGTCAGCGGCGGGCAGATTTTTACCAACGGCGAATTCTTCGACACCATTGGCCTGCGCGGGGTAAACCTGGCGACCGATGACAATATGTTCCCGGACGGCATGCGCTCCTACGCCCCGGAAATTCGTGGCGTAGCGCAAAGCAACGCCCTGGTAACGGTTCGTCAGGGCAGCAATATTATCTATCAGACCACGGTGCCGCCGGGGCCGTTTACCCTGCAGGATGTTTACCCTTCCGGCTACGGTAGCGACCTTGAAGTTTCGGTTAAAGAAGCCGATGGTACAGTTGAAGTGTTTAGCGTGCCTTACGCCTCGGTGGCGCAATTACTGCGTCCAGGGATGACCCGCTATGCGCTCTCTGCCGGTAAAGTCGACGACAGTTCGCTGCGTAATAAGCCGATGCTCTACCAGGGAACCTGGCAGCACGGTTTAAATAACCTGTTTACCGGTTATACCGGCGTCACTGGTTTTGATGACTACCAGGCGTTCCTGCTGGGAACCGGGATGAACACCGGCATCGGCGCGCTGTCATTCGACGTTACTCATTCACGGTTGAAGAGCGATACCCTTGACGAGCATGGTCAAAGCTATCGCGCCACCTTTAACCGCATGTTTACCGAAACCCAGACCAGTATCGTGCTGGCGGCGTATCGTTACTCCACCAAAGGCTATTACAACCTGAACGACGCGCTGTATGCGGTCGATCAGGAAAAAAACCACAACAGTAATTACACCGTCTGGCGGCAAAAAAACGGTATGACCTTTACCGTTAACCAAAACCTGCCGGACGGCTGGGGCGGTTTTTATCTGAGCGGCCGGGTGGCGGATTACTGGAACCGTTCCGGAACCGAGAAACAGTACCAGTTTAGTTACAACAATATGTACGGCCGGCTCTCGTGGTCGGTGAGTGCTCAGCGTGTCTATACCCCGGATAGTTCTGGCCACCGTCGCGACGATCGCGTTTCGCTCAACTTCAGCTACCCGCTGTGGTTCGGTGAAAACCGTACCGCTAACCTGACGTCAAATACCTCGTTTAATAATTCACGC
>NZ_CABGGS010000044.1 GCF_902158555.1 Klebsiella spallanzanii
CAGTTGTAATAGCTGGCTTCCGAAATAGCGGCCTCACGGCACACATCCTTGACGGTACGTCCGGCTTCGACGGACTTCAGAACGGCGATGATCTGGTGTTCAGTGAATCGGATCTTACGCATAGCGATCTCCTCAGGGGACATTATCAGTATGTCGGAAGATCTCTAAAAGTGAATGGTTCGTTTTGCCGGGATACTTACATATCCTCCTGGCTGATGATTGGAATTTTTACTGATGATAGAATGAGAGGGTGTACTAGAGGATGTGCCGTCAAGTCATAGCAAGCAAAAGATATTAACCATCATAAAAGTATCATATTGTTTTAATTGCCTGACAAAAATATTGTAGCGTTAAATAGGCAGCATTCAATGCCAGTTGAGAAGACTGTACCGATCCCCACCGCTGGCAGTGTTTTATTCTTATATTATTATTTCCTATGCCTGTATTATAATTATATTAAGTTTTCGTTTCACCATCTGCGTTTGTTAAACGTCAGCTTGGTCTTTTTCTGATCTTTAATATAAGAAATCAGAAAATAAACTGAAACAATCAACAGGATGGCAGCGACTGCTAAGAAAATTATGTTTGCCATAATGCGTACCAGAATGAAAGGAGTGTTATAAATCCATTTGCCTGCGACCTAATAGAGCATATGCAAAGGTATCTTTTGCCTGATTAACATACCCTGAATTTAAGAAAATTCCTATATGGTGTTTATGATTTTTTTCAGGAAAGTGAAAAAATCGTTTCTACTACTCAATGGCAAATCATGCCTCTAAAACGGTTCTTAATGTTAGTTTGATTGACCAGCTTTTGTTGTTTTTATGAGGTAATACCCTTCTTTTATTGTAATGGAAGTGGCTTGAATGATGATTATAAGTGCGTTTGTTTCTATTTTGTTGAGTTAATGCTTTGTTGATGTTTCCAGTTTGAAGACGAGTGATGCATACGTTGGTGCTATCAATAGCGCCTTAAAGGATATGACAGTTGCATAACTTTTTCGGTATAAAAAAGCCGCTATGGAGTCCCACTGCGGCTATAGATAAATCCACTACCTTACGTTGTTACGCCTTGTAATACGCCTTGTACCAGTCAACGAAGTTCTTAACTCCTTGCTTGACCGAGGTTTGCGGCCTGAATCCCACCATATCATACAGCGGCTTAGTATCCGCGCTGGTTTCAAGTACATCGCCTGGCTGAATCGGCATCATATTCTTCTCAGCCTTCATCCCTAAAGCCTCTTCCAGTGCAGTGATATAATCCATCAGTTCAACTGGTGAGCTATTACCGATGTTGTATACCCGGTAGGGCGCTGAACTATCAGCAGGTGAACCTGTTTCGACGGTCCATTCAGGGTTAGGTTGCGGGATAATATCCTGCATCCGCACAATGGCCTCAACGATATCGTCAATGTAGGTGAAGTCGCGCTTCATCTTCCCGTAGTTGTATACATCAATGCTCTTTCCTTCCAGCATGGCCTTTGTGAACTTGAAGAGCGCCATATCCGGTCGGCCCCATGGACCATAGACGGTAAAGAACCTTAGTCCTGTCGTCGGGATACCGTACAGGTGAGAGTAGGTATGGGCCATCAGTTCATTGGCTTTCTTAGTTGCCGCATAGAGAGAAACCGGATGGTCAACCGAATCGTCGGTTGAGAACGGCATCTTGCGGTTTAAACCATAAACTGAACTGGATGAGGCGTAGAGCAGGTGCTCAACTTTATTATGTCGGCAACCTTCCAGAATGTTCAGATAACCAATCAGGTTCGAATCAGCGTAAGCGAACGGATTTTCCAGGGAATAACGTACACCTGCCTGGGCGGCGAGATGGATCACTCGATTAAACTTCTCACTAGCGAAAAGTTGAGCCATACCTTCACGATCGGCCAGATCAATTTTGTGAAAACTGAACAGGGGAGATTGCAGTAAGTCCAGGCGAGACTGTTTAAGATTGACGTCGTAGTAGTCGTTCATATTGTCGATACCGACAACCTCATGACCCGCCTCCAGAAGGCGCTTGCACGCGTGAAAGCCGATGAATCCTGCGGCTCCAGTCACTAAAAACTTCATATCTATCCTCCGGGTTTGCTGTGCCCCGCTCAATATAATCATCGATTTTACACTGGCTTGCCGTGTGGATCACCCGCTTTCCCAGCGCAGGCTATGTTGTTGCTATAGATGTGGCCAGTTAGAAGGCCCCCAGAAGGTTCAAAGTCATGTGGTTATTGGTAAATAATAATTATTATCATCAAGAAATGAGATTAGCATTCAAATAATAACATTATGGTTTTTATGCTTTGAAGTGATTTATTTGTACATTGAATGCGCTATCAAAAGCGTTAAGCTGATGAGGTTTTATATTGTTAGAAATTATGTATTATCCGAGTGTTTCCGCAGGAATCATTCGTGAATTCTATTTGTTTGATTTTTTACATTATGTAACTTCCTGTTTATAATGGAGTTGTGTGATTTCTTTGTGATGCCCAATTGATTGTCTTTTATCATCCATTCTTTTTGTGAATCGATTATTAAGCTTTCCCATTTTTATTCTGACTAACCAGAGCTATACTATGCAGATAATTCATCTGTTTGGTGTATGTGTTGTTGGCGTATGATCTATCTATCCCATCTTCTGGAACATATCGTGAGCGTTTTACCCAAAAAGATAGCCGATCTGCTTTGGTCTGATGTTGTTGGCCAAAAGTGGAACTTGGTCTTATGTTGCAACTCCGCGGTTTATTCCACCATTCAGATTTTTTCTCAGGGTACTTCCAACACTGATATCAAGTCGCCTCGATTCACCCTCACTGCTGGTAACGGCAGGACCTTGTTATTACTAAATGAGAAAGTCCTGATAGATGTCCATCCTATAAACGGGGAGAGTATCTATCGTTTTTTGGCGGGTTGAATTTGCGGTTGTAGTTTGAAAACAGAGATATGGCAGCTGGCATATCTCTGTTTTTAGTTTTACTGAGCACTCAGGCAGGGCTTGCTAGCGACAAGTTAGTTAGCGCTGTTCTTACGAGGCTCGAGGATTAGCTTAACTGGTGTTGGCGCAGCTTCTGCGGCTTATACCGCGAAATTGTGGGCACAGCGATAAAGCCTGACGCGATTTGGTTGCGATAGCCAAGGGCGGTAGCGTGCTCAAAATATAGTCTGAAGTCAGATGTCTCCGGGTAATTGATAGTAAACAAAACGATTATTTATTTAAGGATTTTATCATGTTACTTCCTGTGATTATGGCTGGTGGCACCGGTAGCCGCCTGTGGCCGATGTCCCGTGAGCTCTATCCAAAACAGTTCCTGCGACTGTATGGACAGAACTCCATGTTGCAGGAAACCATCTCGCGCCTCTCCGGGCTGGATATCCATGAGCCCATGGTCATCTGCAACGAAGAGCATCGTTTTCTGGTAGCCGAGCAGCTGAGACAGCTCAATAAGCTGTCGAAAAATATCATCCTTGAGCCGGTAGGCCGCAATACCGCCCCGGCTATCGCGCTCGCGGCATTGCAGGCCACGCAGAATGGCGATGACCCGCTGATGCTGGTGCTGGCGGCTGACCATATCATTAATAATCAGCCGGTTTTCCACGACGCCATCCGCGTGGCGGAGCAGTATGCGCAGGCCGGCCACCTGGTGACCTTCGGCATCGTGCCGAATACCCCGGAAACCGGCTACGGTTATATCCAGCGTGGCGATGCGCTGGGGCAGGGGGAGCACACCCCTTACCAGGTCGCCCGTTTTGTCGAGAAGCCTGACCTGGAGCGTGCACAGTCCTATCTGGCCTCTGGCGATTACTACTGGAACAGCGGCATGTTTATGTTCCGGGCGAAAAAGTATCTCTCCGAGCTGGCGAAATTCCGCCCGGATATTCTGGAAGCCTGCACGGCCGCCGTCCGGGCCGCCGACTGCGGCAGCGATTTTATCAGTATCCCGCACGACGTGTTCAGCGTCTGCCCGGATGAGTCCGTCGACTATGCGGTGATGGAAAAGACCGCCGATGCGGTGGTGGTGGGGCTGGATGCGGACTGGAGCGACGTCGGCTCCTGGTCAGCCCTGTGGGACGTCAGCCCGAAGGATGAGCTGGGAAATGTGTTAAAGGGAGATGCCTGGGTACACAACAGCCAGAATTGCTACATCAACAGTGACGAAAAGCTGGTGGCAGCGATTGGCGTTGAGGACCTGGTGATTGTCAGCACCAAGGACGCGGTGCTGGTGATGAACAAAAATCGCGCCCAGGATGTGAAAAAGGTCGTTGAGTACCTGAAGAGCCACCAGCGCAGCGAATATAAACGTCACCGCGAAATCTACCGTCCGTGGGGGCGCTGCGATGTGGTGGTGCAGACGCCGCGCTTTAACGTCAACCGCATCACCGTCAAGCCGGGTGGGGCGTTCTCCATGCAGATGCATCACCACCGCGCCGAGCACTGGGTGATCCTCGCGGGCACCGGGCAGATAACGGTTAACGGCAAGCAGTTCCTGCTCACGGAGAATCAGTCGACGTTTATTCCCATCGGTGCCGAACACTGCCTGGAAAACCCGGGACGTATCCCGCTGGAAGTGCTGGAGATTCAGTCCGGATCCTATCTGGGCGAAGACGACATTATCCGTATTAAAGACCAGTACGGTCGTTGCTAACTTTTGCAGGACATTGATTCAGAATGACACAGCTTAATTGCTTTAAAGCCTACGATATTCGCGGCGAACTGGGCGAAGAATTAAACGACGATATCGCCTACCGCATCGGGCGGGCCTACGGTGAGTTCCTGAAGCCAAAAAAAATCGTGGTGGGCGGCGATGTCCGTCTGACCAGCGAGTCCCTGAAGCTGGCGCTGGCCAACGGCCTGATGGATGCGGGCACCGACGTGCTGGATATCGGACTGAGCGGCACCGAGGAGATTTACTTCGCCACGTTCCACCTGGGCGTGGACGGCGGCATTGAAGTGACGGCCAGCCATAATCCAATGAACTACAACGGCATGAAGCTGGTGCGTGAAAACGCGAAGCCCATCAGCGGCGATACCGGGTTGCGCGATATCCAGCGTCTGGCAGAAGAGAACCAGTTTGCGCCGGTTGACGCGTCCCGTCGCGGCACGCTGCGCCAGGTTTCGGTTCTTCAGGCGTACGTGGACCACCTGATGGGTTACGTGAACCTGGCCAATTTCACCCGTCCGCTGAAGCTGGTGGTGAACTCCGGCAACGGCGCAGCCGGGCATGTGATTGATGAAGTGGAAAAGCGTTTTGTGGCGGCCGGCGTGCCGGTGACCTTTGTTAAGGTACACCACCAGCCGGACGGCCACTTCCCGAACGGTATCCCGAATCCGCTGCTGCCGGAGTGCCGCCAGGACACCGCGGATGCGGTGCGCGAGCACGGTGCGGACATGGGGATTGCCTTTGATGGCGACTTTGACCGCTGCTTTATGTTTGATAACGATGCGGAATTTATCGAAGGGTATTATATCGTTGGCCTGCTGGCGGAAGCGTTCCTGCAGAAGCAGCCGGGCGCGAAGATTATCCATGACCCGCGGCTGACGTGGAACACGATGGATATCGTGACCCGCAGCGGGGGCACGCCGGTGATGTCGAAGACCGGGCACGCGTTTATTAAAGAGCGTATGCGCCAGGAAGATGCTATTTACGGCGGGGAGATGAGCGCGCATCACTATTTCCGTGATTTTGCCTACTGCGACAGCGGGATGATCCCGTGGCTGCTGGTGGCGGAGCTGCTGTGTGTGAAGAACAGCCCGCTGAAGGCGCTGGTGGCGGACCGGCAGACGGCGTTCCCGGCCTCGGGGGAAATTAACCGCAAGCTGGAGAATGCGGCGGCGGCCATTGCGCGCATCCGTGAGCGCTATGAGGCAGATGCGGTCAATGTGGACACCACCGACGGTATCAGTATTGAATACCCGGAGTGGCGCTTTAACCTGCGCAGCTCGAACACCGAGCCGGTAGTGCGTCTCAACGTGGAGTCAAAAGCTGATACCGCGTTGATGAAGGAGAAAACTGCCGAGTTGCTCAATATGCTAAAAGAGGAATCGCTTTGAGTCCGATGTTTTCAGCGATCTATCGCTATCGTGGTTTTATCATTGACAGCGTTAAACGAGACTTCCAGTCTCGTTATCAAACGAGTTTTTTGGGGGCTGCATGGCTGATTTTACAGCCTGTTGCCATGATTTCCGTCTATACTCTGATCTTTTCTGAGCTGATGCGGGCGCGTTTAGCCGGTATGGATGGCCCCTTTGCTTACAGCATCTATCTCTGTTCGGGAGTATTGACGTGGGGATTGTTTACCGAAACGCTTAACAATCTCGTCAACGTTTTTTTGTCGAATGCCAATATTCTCAAAAAACTTAGCTTTCCGCGCATCTGTTTGCCAATTATTATCACTGCTTCTGCATTTATTAACTTTTTGATCATATTTGGCCTGTTTGTACTGTTTTTGCTTATTACCGGTAATTTTCCAGGCTGGATCTTTTTCGAAATTATTCCGGTGTTGATGATACAGATGCTGTTTACTTTGGGCTTGGGCATTATCCTCGGGGTATTGAATGTTTTTGTCCGTGATGTTGGGCAATTTGTTAACATATTGCTCCAGTTTTGGTTCTGGTTCACTCCCATTGTTTATGTCTCTAAAACTTTACCAGAATGGGTTTCGGGACTGCTGGCGTATAACCCAATGGCAACAATTATAACGTCTTACCAGAATGTGATGTTGTACCACCAAAGCCCTAACTGGATGGCTTTGCTACCGGTAACCATACTATCCCTTATTCTGTTCTTATTTGCCTGGCGCCTGTTTAAGAAACACTCTGCTGATATTGTGGACGAGATTTGATCATGACCATTAAAGTTCAGAACGTCGGCAAGGCGTATAAATATTACTCATCGAAATGGTACCGGGTTATTGAGAAACTATTACCGGGTAATAAGTCGCGACACAGCAAAAAATGGGTACTCAAGGATATTAACTTTAACGTTGAACCTGGCGAGTCTATCGGCATCGTCGGGGTTAATGGCGCCGGGAAGAGCACCTTATTAAAATTGTTAACCGGCACGACTCAGCCTACTGAGGGGTCAATTGAAATTCATGGCCGGGTGGCTGCTCTTTTGGAGTTAGGGATGGGTTTTCATCCTGATTTCACCGGTATTCAGAATGTTTATATGTCTGGCTTAATGATGGGTTTAAATCGCGAAGATATCGAGCGTTTAATGCCGGAAATCGAGGCCTTTGCTGATATAGGCGACTATATAAACCAGCCGGTACGCATCTATTCGAGCGGTATGCAGATGCGTCTGGCTTTTGCGGTCGCCACTGCTTCCCGCCCGGATATTTTGATCGTCGATGAAGCCTTGTCCGTTGGTGATTCTCGCTTCCAGGCTAAATGCTATGCACGGATTGCTGATTTCAAAAAGCAGGGGACAACCTTACTGCTCGTATCTCATAGCGCCGGTGACATAGTTAAGCACTGCGATCGTGCTATCTTCTTGAAAGATGGTAATATTTGCCTCGATGGCACCGCGCGTGAAGTGACCAACCGTTATCTTGATGAGTTATTCGGTAAAGCGGACAAAAATGCTGCGCAAGTGGCTAAAAAACCAAAAAATAGTGACAGTGGCGTCCATATGTCACTTGATGAGGTTGCTGACGTTTTCCATACCCGCCCAGGCTATCGACCAGAGGAATATCGTTGGGGGCAGGGAGGCGCAAAGATCATTGATTATCATATCCAAAGCTCCGGAGTAGATTATCCACCGTCACTGACTGGAAACCAGCAGACTGACTTCATGATGAAAGTTGTCTTTGAATATGATTTTGACTGCGTAGTGCCTGGTTTGTTAATCAAGACCTTGGATGGCTTATTTCTCTATGGTACCAATTCCTTCCTGGCCTCGGAAGGTCGGGAAAATATTTCGGTATCACGTGGGGACGTTCGGGTATTTAAATTCAGTTTTCCGGTTGATTTAAATAGTGGTGACTATCTTCTGTCGTTTGGCATTTCAGAGGGGAGCCCGCAAACCGATATGACACCGCTCGATCGTCGCTATGACTCCATCATTTTGCATGTAACTAAGAGTATGGATTTCTGGGGTGTGATTGACCTGAAGTCGACGTTCAATAGTTACCAATGAAGATGAGAAAAAATATTCCATGACTACTAATACACATAAATTGGTTAGCGAATTACCTGAGATTTATCAGACTATTTTTGGGCATCCTGAGTGGGATGGTGATGCTGCACGCGACTGTAATGAACGGCTCGCGCTAATTAGTGAAGAATATGACAGCTTGTCCAGAGAGTTAGGCAGGCCGCTGCGGGTTCTCGATCTGGGCTGTGCGCAGGGATTCTTCAGTTTAAGTCTGGCAAGTAAGGGCGCCAGCGTATTAGGTATCGACTTTCTGCAACAGAACATTGATGTTTGCCAGGCGCTTGCTGAAGAAAATCCACATTGTGATGTTAGATTTCAAGTCGGGCGCATCGAAGACATTATCAGTACTCTGGAAGAAAACCAGTTCGATCTTGCCATTGGGCTAAGTGTTTTTCACCACATAGTTCATCTGCATGGGATTGCGGAAGTCAGAACGCTGCTAGAGCGATTGGCAAACCTGACGCAGGCGATGATTCTCGAACTCGCTGTTAAAGAGGAACCGCTGTATTGGGGGGAATCCCAGCCAGAAGATCCGCGTGAGCTTATTGAACAATGTGCTTTCTATCGATTGATTGGAATATTTGACACTCATCTGTCTAATATTTCACGTCCGATGTATATTATCAGTAACCACAGGGTTATTCTTCCTAAATTTAATCAGCCTTTTACTTCATGGCGCGACAGCCCTTATCGCGGGGCCGGTTTTGCGCATAAGCAGAGCCGTCGCTATTATTTCTCTTCTGAGTTCATATGTAAGTTCTATCGTTATAGTACGGTAAGTGGTTTACTAACTGATAAGGAGAGCGAGCGTAATCGTACAGAACTCGCTCATGAAGAAGATTTTCTCAAATCTCCGCCATCTGGCTTAAAAGTGCCGGCGTTGTTTACTTCCGGGGGGAATGAAGCAGCAGGATGGCTGGTAATGGAAAAAATACCCGGAGATCTGTTAAACGACGTTCTGTCCAGCGGACGGCATATTGATCGGGAAAAAGTTATTTCCGATCTTCTCGACCAGTTGGTTATTTTGGAAGAACATGGTCTGTATCATGATGATTTCAGAACCTGGAATGTTTTAATTGACGATAATGACAGCGCTCGTTTAATAGATTTTGGTTCGGTTGGACGTGTGCAACAAGACTGCAGCTGGCCAGTTAATATTTTCCAGTCGTTCATTATTTTTGTAAATGAAATGTTTAGTGAAAATAAATCCTGGGGAGGGTTCTGGCGTTCCGCCCCATTAAGCCCTTTCCAGTTGCCTGAACCATATTCAAATTGGTTAACAGCATTCTGGAAACATCCTGTTGGTGAGTGGAACTTTGCTTTACTCCAACAACTCTTTAATACCAAAGATACTCTACCGGCTGCGAGCTCCGCTATGGACGCTTCTGATCTATGGGTCCGGGCTCAGGAGCCCGTATTGTTGGAAGGTCAAACGCAAATACGCAATACGGATGCGCGGGTTGTCCGTCTCGAGTCGCAAATCAATGAACTCACATCCCTGATTAATATGATGGGTGAGAGTATTCAGACGCTTGAGAAGCGTGAGTATCCGCCACAAGACGTTATCACCGATGCACAGCACTGCGTCAAGGTTGAGCAGAGTCAAACCGTGGATTCTGAAGAGGTTATGCAACTCCATACTCAACTCAATGATGCGCGACAAGAAGTAGATAATCTCAGCCATGAAATCGCTAAAATCCATAATAGTCGCTCATGGAAAATGACGAAGTGGTATCGTTATGCTGGCATGCAGTACTATTTACTTCGCCAGTATGGCTTCAGGCAGCGTTGTAAGCATCTACTGAAACGAGTACTTGGTAAAATATTCTTTTTTTTGCGTGCACATCCACGGCTAAAGCAGAGCGTTATCAATCTACTGCATAAAGTTGGTATTTATGACTTTGCTTATCGTTTGCATCGTCGTATAAATCCTGGTTCACATAACCCTTATCAAAACGACTCACAAAATCAGTCACAGACTGAAAAACAGATATTACATCCAGAGTTATTGCCTCCGGAAGTTAATTCAATTTTTAGCGAGCTTAAAAAAAAGGGATAAGGTGAGTCACTTGCATATTTTGATTGATGTACAAGGATATCAGTCGGAAAGTAAATTCCGTGGAGTTGGTCGCAGCACTTATGAAATGAGTCGTGCGATCATAAAAAATGCTGGCCAGCATCGAGTCAGCATTTTAATGAACGGCATGTATTCGATTGACAGTATTAATGAAATTAAACATAGCTGGGGTGATATTCTACCGCAGGAAGAAATGTTTATTTTTTCAGCTGCGGGCCCGACAGCTCTTCGCGACCGTGAAAATCATCCGCGGAGTGTTGCCGCTAAACTAGCTCGCGATCTTGCTATTGCTAACATCAACCCCGACATTGTGTTTGTCATTAATTTCTACGAAGGTTTTGACGACAGTTACACCGTCTCAATTCCTCAAACTACAGTGCCGTGGAAGACAGTTTGTGTTTGCCACGATCTCATTCCGTTACTTAATAAAGAACGCTATCTGGGCGAACCGAACTTCCGTCAGTATTATCTTGATAAACTTGCTGAATATGAAAGGTCAGACGCTATTTTTGCTATTTCCAGATCATCCATGCAGGAAGTTATTGATTATACATCAATTCCTGCAGATAAGATTATTAATATTTCATCTGGAGTTAGCGATTTATTTAATATTACAGATTATACTCAAGACGATATCAATGCTTTACGTAACAAATATCATCTGCCTCAAGAGTTTATTCTCTCTTTGGCAATGATAGAGCCGCGTAAAAATATTGAGGCACTGATTCATGCGTATAGTTTATTACCGCATGCCCTGCAACAGAGTTATCCCTTAGTTTTAGCTTATAAAATTAGCACTGATGAAAAGGAAAGGCTGTACCGTGTTGCAGAGAACTATGGTTTATCCCGCAATCAGCTAGTTTTTACCGGTTTCTTAAACGACGGTGACCTTATTGCACTTTACAATTTGTGCAAAATTTTTGTTTTCCCCTCTGTACATGAAGGGTTTGGCCTGCCTCCACTAGAAGCTATGCGCTGCGGCGCGGCTACGCTGGGTTCAAATGTGACCAGCTTACCGGAGGTCATCGGTATGGAAGAGGCTTTATTTAACCCGCTGGATGTTCACGATATTTGCCGTGTTATGCAAAGGGCTTTGACCGATAATGAGTTCTACTCAGCGTTGAAAGCTCATGCTCCGACGCAGGCGGCAAAATTCACATGGGATCACACCGCGCAACTCGCATTAAAGGGATTTGAAAGGCTTGTGGATACGGCTTCTGCTTCAGAGCCTCTGGATATCATTAGTTTCACCACAAACACCATTAATCAAATTAAAAATATTGCGGAATTAGGTGAAGCCGAACGCTTACAAACAGCCTGGGCTATTACTCGTAACAGCTTTGCCACGCATCAGCGCAAGCTGCTGGTTGATATTTCTGTCCTTGTTGAACATGATGCAAAAACGGGGATTCAACGAGTTTCCCGCAGTATACTTAGTGAGTTACTGAAATCAGGCGTTGCTGGTTACACCGTCAGTGCGGTTTATTATCGACCGGGTGAATGCTATCGTTATGCCAACGAATATCTGAATGCCCATTTTAACGGTCAGTTCGGGCCTGATGAACCGGTACTGTTTACCAAAGATGATATTCTGGTTGCTACCGATCTGACTGCACACCTGTTTCCTGAACTTACTGCCCAGCTGGATTTTATTCGTTTATCCGGCGCCAGGGTTTGTTTTGTTGTGCATGATATCTTGCCTCTGAGAAGGCCGGAGTGGAGCGATGAGGGAATGCAGCGTGTTTTCCCCATTTGGTTATCCTGCATTGCGCAGCATGCTGACCGTCTGATTTGTGTTTCTGCAAGCGTAGCAGAGGATGTGAAATCGTGGATTGCTGAAAATGCCAACTGGGTTAAACCTAATCCATTGCTGCAGGTGAGTAATTTCCATCTTGGCGCCGACTTGGATGCCAGCGTTCCTTCTGTGGGTATGCCGGATAACGCGAATGACTTGCTGAATAAGATGGCTGCTGAACCCTCCTTTATTATGGTGGGAACGATGGAACCTCGCAAAGGCCATGCGCAGACGCTAGCGGCATTTGAGGAATTGTGGCGGCAGGGCAAGAACTACAATCTGTTTATCATTGGTAAACAGGGGTGGCATGTTGATGATTTATGTGAACGTTTACGTCACCACCCACAGCTAAATAAGAGATTATTTTGGCTACAAAATATTAGCGATGAGTTCCTTGCGAAGTTGTATGCTCAGTCTAGTGCGCTAATCTTCGCGTCTCTCGGCGAAGGGTTTGGACTACCATTAATCGAAGCCGCGCAGAAAAAATTACCGGTAATCATCCGTGATATTCCAGTGTTTATAGAGATTGCTCAAGATCATGCATTCTATTTCTCTGGTGAAGAACCTGGTGACATTTCAAAAGCGATTGAAGAGTGGTTGGATTTATATCAGAAAAACGCTCATCCTCGCTCTGAAAAAATTAACTGGTTGACATGGAAACAAAGCGCTCAATTCCTGGTGGAGAATCTTCCGGTAATTAAATCTGACGCGAATAATTAAACAATATTAATCGTGGTGGTATTCTGTTTCGCGGTCAAGAAATTTTATGAAAATTATATTTGCAACTGAGCCAATTAAATACCCACTAACGGGTATTGGTCGTTATTCCCTTGAGCTGGTAAAGAGACTTACGGTTGCCAGCGAAATTGAAGAGCTTAAGTTATTTCATGGCTCTTCATTTATTGACAGCATTCCACAGGTTGAAAATAAAACGGATGCCAGGGCCAGCAACCACGGTAAGCTATCGGCTTTTTTACGTCGCCAGCCATTATTTATTGAAGCCTACCGTATATTACACCCTCGTCGTCAGGCATGGGCTCTGCGCGATTATAAAGATTATATTTATCACGGTCCTAATTTTTATCTACCGCATCAACTGGAGCGGGCAGTAACCACTTTTCATGATATTTCTATATTTACACGCCCTGAATTCCATCCCAAAGAGCGGGTACGTTATATGGAAAAATCACTACGTGAAAGTCTGGCATCGGCAAAGCTGATTTTGACCGTGTCTGACTTCTCCCGCAGTGAGATTATTCGGCTGTTTAACTACCCCGCTGAACGGATTGTGACGACCCGGCTTGCCTGTAGCAGCGACTATATTCCACGCAGTCAGGCTGAGTGCTTGCCAGTACTGCAGAAATATCAGCTAGAGTGGCAGCGCTATGCGCTTTATATCGGCACTATGGAACCACGGAAAAATATTCGTGGTTTATTACAGGCCTATCAGCTACTACCGATGGAGACGCGTATGCGCTATCCGCTGATCCTTAGCGGCTACCGCGGGTGGGAAGACGATGCGCTGTGGCAGATTGTTGAACGCGGAACGCGTGAAGGATGGATACATTATTTGGGTTACGTGCCGGATGACGATCTCCCGTATTTATATGCGGCAGCCAGAACCTTTATTTATCCTTCATTTTATGAAGGATTCGGATTACCTATTCTTGAAGCAATGTCTTGCGGTATTCCGGTAGTATGCTCCAATGTAACTTCGTTACCTGAAGTTGCCGGGGATGCGGGGTTGTTATCGGACCCTAATGATGTAGATGCGATAAGCGCTCATATTTTGCAAAGTCTGCAGGATGAATACTGGCGGGAGATAGCAGTAGCGCGCGGTTTTATTCAGGCACAACAGTTTTCGTGGGAAACCTGTACGGCCCAGACGATCAATGCCTATAAATTACTCTAAGGGTGCAAGTTGAGAGTTTTACACGTCTATAAGACCTATTATCCGAATACCTATGGTGGTATTGAACAGGTCATTTATCAGTTGTGCCAGGGCAGCGCTCGCCGGGGAATTGCTGCCGACGTATTTACCTTTTGCCCGGATAAAAATACTGGGCCTGTGGCTTATGAAGAACATCAGGTCATCTATAATAAGCAATTGATTGAAATCGCCTCTACACCATTTTCCCTGAGCGCGTTAAAGCGATTTAATAAGATTAAAGATAACTACGATATCATTAATTACCACTTTCCATTTCCGTTTATGGATATGCTGCATCTTATGGCGCATCCCAAAGCGAAAACTGTTGTCACCTATCATTCCGATATTGTGAAACAGAAGCGGTTAATGAAATTATATCAACCATTGCAGGAGCAATTTCTCTCCAGCGTGGACTGTATTGTGGCATCTTCACCTAACTATGTTGCTTCAAGTCAGACGCTGCAAAAGTACCTTGATAAAACAGTAGTGATTCCTTTCGGCCTTGAGCAAAAGGATGTACAGCATAACCCGCAGCGCCTGGCCTACTGGCGTGAGAAAGTCGGCGATAGCTTTTTCCTGTTTGTCGGTGCATTCCGATATTACAAAGGATTGCATATTCTGCTGGAAGCCGCTGAACGTAGCCAACTGCCAATCGTGATTGTCGGCGGCGGGCCGCTGGAAGCGGAAGTTCGCCGGGAGGCGGAGCAACGTGGTCTGAGCAACGTCATTTTTACCGGGATGCTTGATGATGAGGATAAATATATTCTCTTTCATCTTTGTCGCGGGGTGGTTTTTCCCTCTCACCTGCGTTCAGAAGCTTTTGGCATTACCTTACTGGAAGGGGCGCGCTTCGCCCGCCCGCTGATCTCTTGTGAGATTGGTACCGGAACTTCGTTTATTAATCAGGATAAGGTCAATGGCTGCGTCATTCCACCCGATGATAGCGCGGCATTGGTTGAGGCGATGAACGAGTTGTGGAACAGTGATGAAACGGCTGCGCGCTATGGCGCTAATTCACGCCGTCGCTTTGAGGAGATGTTTACCGCAGAACATATGATTGATGCTTACGTTAATCTCTACAACACATTACTGGAAAAGAAATCCTGATTTCCAGCGTTGCGCCCCCGCCTGCGCGGGGGCAAAAGGCATCAGTGACGACTCTTCAAATTATCAATCACATCCGTCAAATTCAGCCCCTGATCCTGCAGCAGCACCAGCAGGTGATACATCAAATCCGACGCTTCATTCTTCAGCTCGAACTTATCATGCACCGTCGCGGCCAGCGCGGTCTCCACGCCTTCTTCTCCCACTTTCTGCGCAATACGCTTGGTGCCGCTGGCGTACAGCTTCGCGGTGTAAGAGCTCTCAGGGTCCGCGTGCTTGCGTTCCGCCAACAGCTGCTCCAGCTGATACAAGAACAGCCACTGGTGGCCGGTATCGCCGAAACAGCTTGAAGTGCCTTTATGGCAGGTTGGGCCAATCGGATTGACCAGCACCAGCAGGGTGTCGTTATCACAGTCCGGGGTGATGCTCACCACGTTGAGGAAATTGCCCGACGTCTCGCCCTTGGTCCACAGACGCTGTTTAGTCCGTGAATAAAAGGTCACTTTGCCGGTTTCTTCGGTTTTCGCCAGCGCGTCCTGGTTCATATAGCCCAGCATCAGCACTTCCCCGGAAACGGCGTGCTGCACGATGACCGGCATCAGACCGTCGGTTTTTTGCCAATCCAGCTGTTCAGTTAACATACCCTAATCTCCACGCCCTGTGCTGCCAGGTACGTTTTCAGTTCACCAATATTGATAATTTGCTTATGGAACACCGAGGCGGCCAGCGCACCGTCGACGTTGGCGTCGCGGAAGGCTTCCAGGAAGTGCTCCATGGTGCCTGCGCCGCCGGAAGCGATCAGCGGAACATGGCATACGGCGCGCACCTTGCTTAACTGTTCCAGATCGTAGCCGTTACGCACGCCGTCCTGGTTCATCATATTAAGGACAATCTCGCCAGCCCCGCGCTTTTGTACTTCCTGCACCCAGTCTAGCGTTTCCCACTGCGTCACCCGCGTGCGGCTCTCATCGCCAGTATACTGGTTGACGTGATACTTGCCGCTCTCGGCGTCAAACCAGGTATCGATGCCTACCACAATACACTGCACGCCGAAACGGTCGGCGAGGCGAGTAATCAGCGTTGGGTCCGCCAGGGCGGGGGAGTTGATGGAGATTTTATCCGCACCGAAGGAGAGGATCTGCGCAGCATCGTCCAGCGACTTAATACCGCCAGCGACGCAGAACGGAATGTCGATCACTTCCGCGACACGCGACACCCAGCTTTTGTCCACCACGCGGCCATCGCTGGAGGCGGTAATATCGTAGAACACCAGCTCATCGGCGCCTTCGTCGGCATAGCGTTTTGCCAGCGGGACGATATCACCGATGATTTCGTGATTACGGAACTGCACGCCTTTCACTACCTGGCCATCGCGAACGTCGAGACAGGGGATTATCCGTTTTGCCAGCATTGAATGGCCTCCGTTACGTTAAATTTACCTTCCAGTAGCGCGCGACCGACAATCACCCCGCGCACTCCGGTACCGCGCAGCGCGGCGATATCATTGAGATCGCCAATGCCGCCGGAGGACTGAAACGCTACCTGCGGATAGCGAGCGCAAACTTCCTCATACAGCGAGACGTTTGACCCGGCCAGGGTGCCGTCGCGGGAAATATCGGTGCACAGGACGTGCTGCAGGCCGACGGATTGATAGCTTTCCACCAGCTCTTCCAGCGTGACGCCGGAATTTTCCTGCCAGCCGCTAACCGCCACCTGCTTATTACCTTCGGCATCGATGCGCACGTCCAGCGCCAGCACCAGGTGCTGTGGGCCAAAACGTTTAAACCAGCCTTTCACCACTTCCGGCGACTTCACTGCCGTCGAACCCACCACCACGCGCGCCACGCCCGCTTCAAGCAGGGCTGCCACGTCTTTTTCCGTCCGCACGCCGCCGCCAACCTGCACCGGCACATTGACTCCGGCAACTAACGTTTTTAGTAAGGGGATCTGGCGCTTCGCCGGATCTTTTGCGCCGGTCAGGTCGACCAGGTGCAGCACTTCGGCCCCTTGCGCCGCATAGGATTGCAGGCGCGGCAGCGGATCGTTGCCGTAGTCGCGCTGCTGGCCGTAATCGCCCTGATGGAGACGGACAACCGTGCCGTCAATTAAATCTAAAGCAGGAATGATCATCACATCTCCAGGAAGTTTTTCAGCAGCTGCGCCCCGGCGCTGCCGGAGCGTTCGGGGTGGAACTGGACGCCAAAAAAGTTATCTTTCTGCACCGCCGCGGTGAAGGCTTCGCCGTAGTGGCACTGGGCAATGGTATTGGCGTTAACCGGCATTGCATAGCTATGGACGAAATAGAAATATGCCCCGTCCTCAATACCGCGAAACAGACGGTCGCCCGCTTTGGCGTACACCCGGTTCCAGCCCATATGCGGCAGCGGCAGGCCGTGGTCGGTCATTTTCGGCACATCCTGTTCGATAATGCCCAGCAGGTCGACGCCGTTATTCTCTTCGCTGCGTTTTCCCAGTAGCTGCATGCCGAGACAGATGCCCAGCACCGGCTGCGTACAGGCTTTGATCAGCTCGATCAAATCGCGCTCGCGCAGCTGGTCCATTGCCGCCTGAGCGGTACCGACGCCCGGGAGAAACAGCTTGTCGGCGCGCAGCACCACGTCCGGGTCGCGGCTGACCACCGGCTCATAGCCGTGGCGGCTTACCGCAGATTTCACCGAATTGAGGTTAGCGCAGCCGGTATCAAGGATCACCACGTTCATCACAGTACCCCTTTTGAAGACGGCAGCGTGTCGCCCTGGACGCGAATCGCCTGGCGCAGCGTTCGGCCAAAGGCTTTAAACAGGCTCTCTACGCGGTGGTGGTCGTTTTTGCCCTTGGTTTTCAGGTGCAAAGTCACCGCCATGGTGTAGGAGAGCGAGCGGAAGAAGTGCTCAACCATCTCGGTGCTCAGGTCGCCAACGCGCTGATAGGTAAAGTCGGCGCGATATTCCAGGTGCGGGCGGCCGGAGATATCCAGCGCGCAGCGGGCCAGACATTCATCCATCGGCAGTACAAAGCCGAAACGGCCGATGCCGCGCTTGTCGCCGAGCGCCAGCTTCAGCGCTTCGCCCAGCGCCAGACCGGTATCTTCCACGGTGTGGTGATCGTCGATATAGAGGTCGCCGCCGACGTTGATTTCCAGACGGAAGCCGCCGTGGGTGGCGATTTGGTCAAGCATATGATCGAAGAAGCCGACCCCGGTGGAGATTTTGCTGCCGCCTTCGCGGTCCAGCCACACTTTGACATCAACCTGCGTCTCTTTGGTGATACGCTCAACGTGGGCGTAGCGGTCTCGGCGGGTCAGCTGTTCGCAGATCGTCGGCCAGTCGAGCTTTTCGCGGTCATAGCGCAGGCCGATAATGCCCATGTTATCCGCCAACTGAATGTCGGTGGCGCGGTCGCCGATCACGTAGCTGTGGGCGGTATCCATCACGCCTTCTGCCAGCCACGGCAGCACCAGCTTAGTCTTCGGCTTGCGGCAATCGCAGTTCTCGGCCGGAAGATGCGGGCAAATCAGCACTTCCTCAAAGTTAACGCCCTGCGAGGTGAAAATCTGCATCATCAGGTTGTGCGGACCGTCGAACTCGTCCTGCGGCAGGCTGGCGGTCCCCAGACCGTCCTGATTGGTGATCATCACCAGCTTGTAGCCTTCCTGCTGCAGCTTCAGCAGGGCCGGGATCACCTGCGGCTCAAAGGCCAGCTTATCAAAGCGGTCTACCTGAAAATCAACCGGTGGCTCGGAAATCAGCGTACCGTCACGGTCAATAAAGAGAAACTTCTGGGTCATACATTCTCCGCAGTCAAAGCGTCAATGACGCGCTGGCTCTCTGCACGGGTACCGATAGTGATACGCAAACAGCCGCTTAATGAAGGTTGTTTATTCTGGTCACGTAAGATAATGCCCTGATCCCACAAAGATTTAAACACCGCGCTGGAAGCGGTAATCCGCGCCAGAACGTAGTTAGTCTCGGAGTCGAACACTTCTTCAACGCAGGCGATGTTGCGCAACTGGCTGACCAGATAATCGCGCTCGTCGAGGATCTGCGCCACGCGTGCCCGCATTGCGGCAATCCCTTCCGCGCTGAGCGCCTGGGCGGCGATATCGGCAACCGGGGTAGAAAGCGGGTAAGGGGCGATAACCTTCAGCAGCACGTTAATCACTTCGGCGTTGGCGAGGGTAAAGCCGCAGCGCAGCCCGGCCAGCGCGAACGCTTTGGACAGGGTTCGCAGGACCACCAGGTGCGGATACTCACTCAGCCAGGTTGCCAGCGTCGCCTGCGGGCAGAACTCAATATAGGCTTCATCCGCCACCACGATAGCTTTACCGCGCGCCATCTCCAGCAGGGTGCGAAAATCTTTCGGGTTGATAATCTGCCCGGTCGGGTTATTTGGGCTACATACGAAAATGACTTTAACGCCATCGAGATTCGCCGCGATACCCGGCAGATCCAGCTGCCAATCGGCAAGCGTTGGTACCGTGCGGCAGCTCACGCCGATGGTTTCTGCGCTGACGCTGTACATGCCGTAGGTTGGCGGGCAGTAGAGCACCGCGTCCTGACCCGGTTCGCAGAAGGCGCGTATCAGCAGTTCGATACCTTCATCAGCGCCGCGGCTGACCAGAACCTGCTCTGGCTTGACGCCAGCATACTGCGCGTAGCGTTCAATCACTGCTTTCGGCTGCGGCTCCGGGTAACGGTTCAGCGTCTGCTCGGTTAGCTGAAATTCTACCGCCGTGGGGAATTCGTTGGCGTTCAGCCAGACATCGCCTTTTCCGCCCAGACGGCGAGCAGATTGATACGGCGTCAGCGCGCGAACGTTGGCGCGGGCTAAATCTTCGATGCTCATGCTTGCTCCTTAAGGGCTGCGACGCGCAGCGTAACGGCGTTTTTGTGGGCATCCAGGCGCTCGGCGGCGGCCAGAATCTCAATGGTGGAGGAGAGGGCGGCAAAACCTTCGCGCGACAGCTCCTGCACGGTCATGCGTTTCTGGAAATCCGCAAGGCCAAGGCTGGAGCAGGTCGCAGTGTAGCCGTAGGTCGGTAGCACGTGGTTGGTACCGGAGGCGTAATCGCCTGCGGATTCCGGCGACCAGTCACCAAGGAACACGGAACCGGCGCTGGTGATGCCGTCGACCAGCTCGCGAGCGTTGCGGGTCTGAATGATCAGGTGCTCCGGACCGTACTGGTTGGAAATCTCAACGCACTGGGCGATATCGCGGGCCACGATAATCCGGCTGGCGGAGAGCGCTTCACGGGCAGTTTCCGCACGCGGTAGCGCAGCCAGCTGGCGCTCGACGGCTTGCGCAACACGGGTGCCCATATCGGCGTCCGGCGTCAGCAGAATCACCTGCGAATCCGGGCCGTGCTCCGCCTGGGAAAGCAGGTCAGAGGCGACAAAATCCGGGGTGGCGCCGCTGTCGGCGATCACCAGCACTTCCGATGGCCCGGCGGGCATATCGATCGCCGCGCCGTCGAGACGCTGGCTCACCTGGCGTTTGGCTTCGGTCACAAAGGCGTTGCCCGGGCCAAAGATTTTATCCACCTTCGCTACCGATTCAGTGCCGAAGGCCAGGGCGGCAATCGCCTGCGCGCCGCCGACGTTAAAGATATTGCGCACGCCGCACAGCTGGGCGGCATAGAGGATTTCATCGGCAATCGGCGGCGGCGAGCACAGTACCACCTGCTGGCAACCGGCGATGCGCGCAGGCGTCGCCAGCATCAGTACCGTTGAAAACAGCGGTGCCGAGCCACCGGGAATATACAAGCCGACGGAGGCGATAGGGCGGGTCACCTGCTGGCAGCGTACGCCTGGCAGAGTTTCCACATCAACGGCCTGTAGTTTCTGCGCGTTGTGAAAGGTTTCGATGTTTTTAACCGCGACGGCCATTGCCTCTTTAAGCTCATCGCTCAGGCGTGCGCTGGCAGCAGCAATCTCTTCTTCACTGACCTTCAGCGCCTTGACGTCGGTTTTATCGAACTTTGCGCTGTACTCGCGTAGGGCCGCATCGCCGTTGTCTTTCACATTATTAAGGATCTCCGACACCGTTTTGCTGATGCTTTCGGAGGCGGAAATTGCCGGGCGCATTAAGAGTTGTTGCTGTTGTTCTGCGCTACAGCCGTTCCAGTCGATGATTGTGTTGAAGCTCATGATTTGTTTCCCCTGTTTATCCCGTTACCGACCCGCCGGATTACTCCATCATTTTCTCAATCGGCAGGACCAGAATGGAGCTGGCGCCCAGCGCTTTCAGTTTTTCCATGGTTTCCCAGAACAGGGTTTCGCTACTGACCATGTGCATCGCCACGCGCTGCTTGTCGCCTGCCAGCGGCAGAATGGTCGGACGCTCGGCACCCGGCAGCAGGGCCACCACTTCTTCCAGACGCTCGGTCGGCGCGTGCATCATGATGTATTTTGATTCGCGGGCCTGAATCACGCCCTGGATACGGGTCAGCAGGCGGTCAATCAACTGCTGTTTAGCGTCGGCCATCTCGCCATCGCGCTGAATCAGGCAGGCTTTGGAGCGGAACATGACTTCTACTTCGCGCAGGCCGTTCGCTTCGAGGGTCGCGCCGGTAGAGACCAGGTCGCAAATCGCATCGGCCAGACCGGCGCGCGGGGCGACTTCAACCGAACCGTTCAGCAGGCAGGATTTAAAGCTGATGCCTTTCTGATCGAGATAACGCTTCAGCAGGTGCGGGTAGGAGGTGGCGATGCGTTTGCCGTCCAGCGCTGCCGGGCCATCCCAGTTTTCATCCGCCGGCGTTGCCAGCGACAGGCGGCAGCCGCCGAAATCGAGACGGCGCAGGGTGAAGTAGCGTGGATCTTCGCCCTGAGCGCGGCGGCTCAGCAGTTCTTCTTCCAGCACGTTTTCGCCGATAATTCCCAGGTCGACCACGCCATCCATGATAAGGCCCGGGATATCGTCATCACGCACGCGCAGAATGTCGATCGGCATATTTTCCGCCATCGCGATCAGGCGCTGGGTGTGCAAATTCACTTTGATGCCGCAGCGGCTGAGTAATTCGCGTGAATCTTCACTTAAACGCCCTGATTTCTGAATAGCTATGCGTAAACGGCTGTTGTCTAACATTCTTGTTTTCCTCTGTATACCTGTCTGAATCTGTCCGAATTCGGTCCAAAAAAAAGCCCCCGGAAGTGAATCTTCCGGGGGCTCTCTTTGCGTTCATGCACCACTGGAAGATCCAAACGTCTTCCAGCACACATCGCCTGAAAGACTAGTCAGGATGATGGTGATGATGGTGGTTTTTAAATTGAACGCTGTTCATAAAATTCTCTGTGAATGACTATGCATTTGATGCCTTTTAACCTAAACCACTTCACTCGCATAAAGCAAGGGCTTTTTTCTATCATTAATTCATTTCATATTGACCGAAGAAATTGTCAGTTGCCGCCGCCTGGCGTAGCCTTAAGTCAGCACAGCGAAAAGTCAGGAGCAAGGGGATGAAAAAGGTCGCAATTGTAGGTTTAGGATGGCTAGGTATGCCGCTTGCGCTGTCGTTGATGTCGCGTGGATGGCAGGTGACCGGCAGTAAGACCACGCAGGATGGCGTGGAAGCGGCGCGGATGTGCGGTATCGACAGCTATCCGCTTCGCCTGGAGCCGCAGCTGGTGTGTGACACCGAAGACCTGGATGCATTAATGAACGTTGATGCGCTGGTGCTCACCTTACCGGCGCGCCGCACCGGGCCGGGGGAGGATTTTTACCTGCAGGCGGTACAGGAAATCGTTGATACCGCGCTGGCGCATCACGTGCCGCGGATCATATTTACCAGCTCAACGTCCGTTTACGGTAACGCCAGCGGCACGCTGAGAGAGAACTCACCGCGCGACCCGCAAACCGCCAGCGGGCGCGTGCTGAAAGAGCTGGAGGACTGGCTGCATAACCTTCCTGGTACGTCGGTGGACATTTTGCGCCTTGCCGGGCTGGTAGGACCATCGCGCCATCCGGGGCGTTTCTTTGCCGGGAAGTCCGCGCCGGACGGCCAGCACGGCGTCAATCTGGTGCATCTCCAGGATGTGATTGCCGCCATTGAGCTGTTATTACAGGCCCCGAAAGGCGGGCGCATCTATAATATATGTGCGCCTAAGCATCCTGCGCGCGGCGTGTTTTACCCGCAGATGGCTCGCGAACTTGGGCTTCCTGTGCCGGTATTCAGTGATAATCCGGAGAATGGTACGGGCAAGATCGTTGATGGCAACCGTATTTGCAACGAACTGGGGTTTGAATATCAATACCCCGACCCGCTGGTGATGCCGATGGAGTAATCCGCCAGCGGCGAATCGCCTACCGTAAGGGGATAGCGATGAAACCACTGCTGGATGTGCTGGTGATCCTTGATGTCCTCGACAAAGAGGGCAGTTTTGCCGCCGCCTCGGCGAAGCTCTATAAAACGCCTTCGGCGCTGAGCTATACCATTCATAAGCTGGAAAACAATCTCAATATCCAACTTCTTGACCGCAGCGGCCACCGGGCGCGTTTTACCCGTACCGGACAGATGCTGCTGGAAAAAGGGCGCGATGTGCTGCATACCGTCCGCGAGCTGGAAAAGCAGGCGGTAAAGCTGCATCAGGGCTGGGAAAATACGCTGGTGCTGGCCGTCGATAACACTTTTCCTTTCTCTTTATTAGCTCCGTTGTTGATGGCGTTTTATCAGCAGCACCCCGCTATTCGCCTTGAATTCCGTCGTGACAACACCTCTGCAGGCTGGCAGCCACTCACGGAAGGGCGGGCGGATCTCTTGCTCGGGGCGTTGAGCGACCCTCCGGCATTGAGCGGCTACGGCTTTGCCTCTCTGGGCGCGCTGGCTCAGGCGTTTGTTGTTTCCCCAAAGCACCCGCTTGCTCAGTCTACCAAAACCTTGGGCTGGCAAGCGCTGCGGCGCCATCGTGCAATTATTACCCACCCCCTATGGTCGCAAGGTGAAAGTCAGGATAGCCTGACGGTATTTGATCTCCCCAGCCAGCTGATGTTGCTTTGCGCCGGGCTGGGATGGGGCTATTTGCCGTTATTTCAGGTTCAGCCTTTATTAGCGAACGGCGACTTACAAATAATCAAGACGACGGTGCCTGAACCGCTAAATTGCGCGTGGATTGGCTGGAATGAAGATATCTGCGGGCTTACGGGCGAGTGGTGGCGAAATGAGATATTAGCAAATAGTGCTATTCGTCAGGTCTATAATACTAAAATTGTATGAATATTAATCTGTTAGAGAATTGCTGTGATTATTAGGCCTTGCAACATCTTGTCATCGTGCCAGTAGTTGTTGCAAAATACGCGTCCTGAAAATCAGAAACTGGCCGACGCTTTTTTAAAGTGTCGGTTATTTTTTTGGTTGAAAGACACATCATTCAATACCAAGAGGCCGGGCTTCGTACCGGATAGATATTTACTAAAAACCGACAGTGGTTGTCGCTGAGGAATACAAAGAAATGGGGCAATTTTTTGCTTACGCGCTGGCATTCACCGTAAAAGGGGATAACTATGTCGCATAACGCTACTCCAAAAACCTCTCGCGTGGAATTACGTAAAACGCTTACGTTGATTCCGGTTGTCATGATGGGCCTGGCCTATATGCAGCCAATGACGCTGTTTGATACGTTTGGTATCGTCTCTGGATTGACTGATGGTCACGTCGCGACGGCTTACGCTTTCGCCCTGATCGCCATTCTCTTCACGGCACTGAGCTACGGTAAACTGGTTCGCCGTTTCCCGTCGGCGGGTTCCGCTTATACCTACGCGCAGAAATCCATTAGCCCGGCTGTCGGCTTTATGGTTGGCTGGTCATCGCTGCTGGACTACCTGTTCATGCCGATGATTAACATTCTGTTGGCGAAAATTTACTTTGAAGCGCTGGTGCCTTCCATTCCGTCGTGGATCTTCGTTGTCGCGCTGGTGGCCTTTATGACCATCTCTAACCTGCGCAGCATCAAAACCGTGGCGAACTTCAACACCCTGATCGTTATCCTGCAGATGGGTATCGTGGCGGTGATTGTTGGCCTGATTATCTACGGTGTTGCGCACGGTGAAGGCGCGGGCACGTTGACCAGCACCCGTCCGTTCTGGTCTGAGGGTGCGCACGTGGTGCCGATGATTACCGGCGCGACTATTCTGTGCTTCTCGTTCCTCGGCTTTGACGGTATCTCTTCTCTGTCTGAAGAGACCAAAGACGCAGAGCGCGTGATTCCGAAGGCTATCTTCCTGACCGCGCTGATTGGCGGCCTGATCTTTATCGGCGCTTCCTACTTCCTGCAGCTGTACTTCCCGGATATCTCGCGCTTTAAAGATCCGGACGCGTCGCAGCCTGAAATTATGCTGTACGTTGCGGGCAAAACCTTCCAGTGGGGCGTGCTGATTTTCTCCAGCGTCACCGTTCTGGCATCCGGTATGGCCGCGCATGCTGGCGTTTCCCGTTTGATGTACGTAATGGGCCGCGACGGCGTGTTCCCGACGCGTTTCTTCGGCTACGTGCATCCGAAATGGCGTACTCCGGCATGGAACGTGCTGCTGGTTGGCGCGATTGCTCTGCTGGCGATTAAATTTGACCTCGTGACGGCGACGGCGCTGATTAACTTTGGCGCGCTGGTGGCGTTCACCTTCGTTAACCTGTCGGTGATCTCTCAGTTCTGGATCCGTGAAAAACGTAATAAGACGCTGAAAGACCACTTCAACTACCTGGTTCTGCCGGTGTGCGGCGCGCTGACCGTTGGCGCACTGTGGATCAACCTGGAAGAGAGCTCCATGGTTCTCGGCCTGATCTGGGGCGGTATTGGTCTGGTTTACCTGGCCTGCGTGACCAAAAGCTTCCGCAACCCGGTACCGCAGTACGAAGACGTTGCTTAATCACGCGTTGTGATAAGAAAAGCCGAGGGAAAACCTTCGGCTTTTTTGTGTCCGGCATTCGCTGATTCCCCGGTGGCGGCTGTCGCCTTACCGGGGCTACGGGTTTCTACGATCTGGTAGCCCGGACAGATGCGCAGCATCGCCTCCGGGAGATACGGCAGAAATGGGGACGGTCTACTTCTCTTGCTGCATCACCTTAAGCAGCGTATCCAGCAATCCAGGAAAGCGCGCGTCTAAATCTTCCCGGCGCAGCGAAATCAAATTCTCCCGCCCCTGAGGCCGTTGCCAAATCACGCCGCTATCGCGCAGGACGCGCCAGTGATGGGTCATGGTCGACTTGGCCACATCTTCATGGCGTAGGGCGTTACAGCTTTGCTCGCTGCCGTCGGCAAGAATGCGAATTATCTCAAGCCGTAGCGGGTTACCGAGGGCGAAAAGGACATTTTCGAGGCGAATTTGTTCACGTTCGGGGTGATTGGCGATCATACTATTCCTGTGTCGGCGGTTGCGCTGCCTTACGAGCAGCGGCCCGTATCGGCGGCTGGCCGATAATATACCCAAACTGCTTTTTTAAAGCCACGCGCGTCGTCGCAGCTTCACCGATAGTAACGATAGCAAAAATAGTTCGAATATACTCGTACAGTTGTACTATGATAGATGGCGTTAAATGAATCGCGGCCAATTCCGGCCGCTTACTGACAGTCAAAATGACTAAGGACGCATCATGCCCCGACCCATCCCCCTCGAACGTTATCGCAACATCGGTATCTCCGCGCATATCGATGCCGGCAAAACCACCACCACCGAGCGCATCCTGTTTTATACCGGGATGAGCCACAAGCTGGGGGAAGTACACGATGGCGCGGCAACCACCGACTGGATGGCGCAGGAGCAGGAGCGCGGGATAACCATTACTTCTGCGGCGGTGAGCTGCTTCTGGCCCGGCATGGACCGTAGCTTTGAGCCGCATCGAATTAACATTATCGACACCCCCGGGCACGTGGATTTCACCATCGAAGTGGAACGATCCATGCGAGTACTGGACGGCGCGGTGATGGTTTACGACTCCGTCGGCGGCGTACAGCCGCAATCGGAAACCGTCTGGCGGCAGGCAAATAAATACCATGTCCCGCGGCTGGCCTTCGTTAACAAGATGGACCGCCCCGGCGCGGATTTCTTCCGCGTGGTGCAGATGATGACCGACCGCCTGAAGGCGAACCCGGTGCCTGTGGTTATTCCTGTTGGCGCGGAAGAGCACTTCACCGGTGTGGTGGATCTTATCAAGATGCGCGCCATTTTGTGGGATGACTCCACTCAGGGTATGACCTTCAGCTATGTGCCGGTGCCGGACGATCTTGTGGATACCGCCCGCTTGTGGCGAGAAAAAATGGTCTCTGCGGCGGCGGAAGCCAGCGACGAACTGATGGATAAATATCTGGAAACCGGTGATTTGAGCGAGGCGGAAATCGTCGCCGGGCTGCGTCAGCGCACCGTGAAAGGCGAAATTCAGGCGGTACTGTGCGGTAGCGCGTTTAAAAACAAAGGCGTACAGCGGATGCTTGATGCGGTGGTTGAGCTGATGCCATCGCCGCTGGATATTCCGGCGATTCAGGGCGTTGATGAGAAAGAGCAGCCCGCCGAACGTCACCCGAGCGACGACGAGCCGTTCTCGGCGCTGGCCTTCAAGCTGATGACCGACCCCTACGTCGGACAGCTGACCTTTATCCGCGTCTATTCCGGAACCTTGAAAAAAGGCGATGCGGTGTGGAACCCGGTCAAAGGCAAGAAAGAGCGCATCGGGCGTATCGTACTGATGCAGGCCAACGATCGCCACGAGGTGGACGAGCTGCACGCCGGGGATATTGCCGCCTGCGTCGGTCTGAAGGATGTCACTACCGGCGACACGTTGTGCGACCCGGATGCGGTGATTACCCTTGAGCGGATGGAGTTTCCGGAACCGGTGATTTCGCTGGCGATTGAACCGAAAACCAAAGCCGATCAGGAGAAAATGGGGATCGCCCTGCAGCGGCTGGCGGCGGAGGATCCGTCGTTTCGTCTGCATACTGACGAAGAGTCCGGCCAGACGATTATTTCCGGCATGGGCGAGCTGCATCTGGAGATCATCGTCGATCGCATGAAACGTGAGTTTGGCGTTGAGGCGAATATCGGCCGTCCACAGGTAACTTATCGCGAGACGATCCGCAAAACGGTGAAAGAGGTGGAAGGCAAGTTCGTCCGCCAGTCCGGTGGGAAAGGGCAGTACGGTCATGTGGTATTAACCCTTGAGCCGCTGGAACCGGGGAGCGGTTTCGTGTTTGAAGACGCCACCAAAGGCGGCGTGGTGCCGCGCGAGTACATCCCTTCAGTGGAAAAAGGGCTGCGCGAAGCGATGGGTACCGGCGTGCTGGCGGGCTATCCGGTGGTGGATATCAAAGCGACTCTGACGTTTGGTTCTTATCACGACGTTGACTCCTCGGAGATGGCTTTCCGCATGGCGGCGATATTCGGCTTCAAGGAAGGGGCGCGCAGAGCGGATCCGGTGATCCTTGAGCCGGTAATGCATGTTGAAGTGGAAACGCCGGAAGAGTACGCCGGTAACATTATGGGCGATCTCTCTTCTCGTCGCGGAATGGTGCAGGGGATGGAGGAGCGCTTCGGCAGCCAGATTATCCGCACCGACGTGCCGCTGGCCGAAATGTTTGGCTATGCCACCACGCTACGTTCGATGTCTCAGGGCCGGGCGACCTACAGTATGGAATTTCACCACTACGCTGAAGCCCCGCGCAACGTGGCTGAGGCGATTATCGCCAGCCGCGCCAAAGGCTAAGCAACCTTCCCGGAGGCGATGCTGCGCATCTGTCCGGGCTACCATCTATCAGACGAGTAGCCCGGACAGGCGCGTCAAGCGCCGCCTCCGGGAATTTCTCCCAATCAAACAATCTCCTGCGCGTACTGCCACAGCGCCTTCAACTGCGCCAGCTTCTCTTTATCATCCGCATACTGCTGATACAGCATCTGCAGCTCATCGGCGTAGGCCTGCAAAAACTCCGGTGTAAATACCTGACGACGATGCTCCAGCCAGCGCTGCTGCTCGGCTTCATCGAGAGTGCCGGGAAAATTGCGCGCACGATAGTTAAACAGCAGGCGCTCAATGCGCTTATCGGCAAAGGTAATATCCAGCGCTGGCAGATTACGCGGCTCGGTTTCGAGCACGATTTTCATCGCTGCGCGATCGGCATCGCTAAAAAAGCCGTTATAGAGCTGCGCATCGACGTTTTCAGACGGCACAAAAGGCTCTGCTTCGGCAAAAATCGCCACCACTTTTTCGCGTACCTGTGGATTGGCCCGCAGCCGCTGGGCGTTATCCAGACAGCGCTGAATATTGATGCCCAACCGGTCGGCATCCTGCGGGCGTAAAGTGTTTTGCTGCGCCAGCACCGGGCACTTATTGAGATGCACCAGCTTAATCGGTACTGCGGCCAGGTCGCCCAGCTCGCTTTTCGGCGTATACAGCCGCTCGCGCAGGGTATCGGCATCCAGATCCAGCAGGGGAGCGATATCTCCGGCCAGGTCGACCATAATCACCGCGTTGCGGTTATCCGGGTGCCACGCCAGCGGGGCCACCAGGCTGGTATTGCCGCGCGCCGCGCCGAACATGCCGGAAACATGCACCAGCGGTTTGATCTGCGGCACGTCAATCAGCGTCGCCAGCTTGCGCTTATTGCGGTGGGCATAAAGATAGTCGAACAAGCGCGGCTGCTGGGTTTTGACCAGTTTCGCCATCGCAATAGTGGCGTAAACGTCGGCCATCGCATCGTGAGCATTGCTGTGCTCGATTCCGTTGGCGACGGTCAGATGCTCCAGGCGGAAGCTTGGCAGACCATCTTCATTTTCCGGCCAGTTGATCCCCTCCGGGCGCAGCGCATAGCAGGCGCGCATCACGTCCAGCAGATCCCAACGAGAATTGTCGTGCTGCCAGCTCCAGGCGTAAGGATCGTAAAAATTGCGATAGAAGATGTTACGTGTCACTTCGTCATCGAAGCGCACGTTGTTATAACCGACGATACAGGTTTTCGGCACCGTGAACAGATCGTGAATGCGGCGGGCAAAGGCGGCTTCGTTGTCACCCTTAGCGATAGCTTCCTGCGGCGTTATTCCGGTTATCATCACCGCCTGCGGCTGAGGCAGATAGTCATCGGCAAGCTTGCAGTAAAATACTTCAGGTTCACCGACAACGTTCAGATCTTCATCGGTGCGAATGGCGGCAAACTGAGACGGTCGGTCGAGCGAAGGACTGGTACCGAAGGTCTCGTAATCGTGAAACAAAAATCCGGGCTGGTTGGCGCTATCTTGCATAATCTGTTCATTATCCCTGGTGGCGAGCAGCCATCATGGTAAACGATTTGCCTGGGCATCAGAAGGGAATCGGCCCCACTTGTCGCCGTCGGTGTCATATTTTCTTGCAATTAAACCCTGATATGAAACGAGAAGTTCCGTAAAAAGGACGGCGAATCTGTCAATTTAGAGGATATGCCGTTGAAAGGCCGTTTGTTTATTGCTGTAACTTTGCTCGCTGCGAGCGTTTCCTGCGCATTTGCCGCCAATGATTTTCCCGTCAACGTGACGCCGCCTTCCATTCAGGCCGGTTCCTGGGTCCTGATGGATTATACCACCGGCCAGATCCTGACCGCCGGTAACGAACATCAACAGCGTAATCCCGCCAGCCTGACCAAACTGATGACCGGCTACGTGGTTGACCGCGCGATCGACAGCCACCGCATCACCTTCGACGATATCGTCACGGTGGGCAAAGACGCCTGGGCACAGGGTAACCCGGTATTTAATGGATCTTCGCTGATGTTCCTGAAGCCCGGCGACCGGGTCAGCGTGCGTGATTTAAGCCGCGGGCTGATCGTTGATTCTGGCAACGATGCCTGCGTAGCGCTGGCGGACTACGTTGCGGGCGGTCAGCCGCAGTTTGTTGCGCTGATGAACAGCTACGTGGAAAAACTGCATTTAAAGGATACCCATTTCGAAACCGTTCACGGCCTGGACGCGCCGGGGCAACACAGTTCGGCCTACGACCTGGCCGTGCTCTCACGGGCGATTATTCACGGCGAGCCGGACGTATATCATATGTATAGCCAGAAAAGCCTGACCTGGAACGGCATCACCCAGCAGAACCGCAACGGCCTGCTGTGGGATAAAACCATGAACGTTGATGGCCTGAAAACCGGCCATACTTCCGGGGCTGGATTTAATCTGATCGCCTCGGCGGTAGACGGCCAGCGTCGGCTGATTGCGGTGGTGATGGGGGCCGAAAGCCCGAAAGGACGTGAACAGCAGGCGGCGAAGCTGTTGCACTGGGGCCAGCAAAACTTCGATACCGTCCAGGTTTTGCAGGATGGCAAGCAGGTCGGGATTGAGCGCATCTGGTATGGCGATAAGGAGCAGATTAAGCTGGGCACCGATCAGGATTTCTGGTTAGCGCTACCGAAGTCGGAGGTTTCGCGCATCAAAGCAAAATATGTGCTGAATAACAAAGTGCTGGAAGCACCTATTGCCGCCCATCAGCGGGTCGGTGAAATCTCGCTTTATGATGGTGATAAAGTGGTGGCCCACTGGCCGCTGGTGACGCTGGAAAGCGTCGGCAAGGGCGGTGTTTTCTCACGTTTTAGCGATTATTTGCATCAGAAACTGTAACTCTCCTGCCGCTCCGTTCTGGAGCGGCATCTCGTAGCTGTTTGATTATTATGCCACTTCGGTTGGTGCTTCGTTTAGTTTCAATCCATTACCTTACCCGGTCACCGTTCAGGAAATAGCCTGTCGCTTTTGCGCCCAAAAATGGAGCTGGGAAGATGAAATATTTCGCGCGTAGTGCGCTTTCTCTGGGATTGTTCGCCGTTTTTAGCACCTCTTGCTTTGCCTCTGGCCTGGTTCTGGCCGATAACGAATTTCGCAATGATTTAGCCTGGTTATCCGACCGCGGAACCCTCTCTTTAAGCTTGTCGACCTGGCCTTTGAGCGAGGAGGAGATTAACCGGGCGCTGGCTAACGCTCATCCGACAACATCCGCAGAGCGGGTGGTACTGAGTCGGGTGAATGAACGATTAAGATCGCTCAAAGCCGACGTGCGCCTCACCGGCTATAGCTCCACTGATAAGCCGGGAACCCCACAGGGTTTTGCCCAATCTTATCCTGCCGATCAGGCCCTTTCTCTCGCACTGAATAACAGCGGTGAATGGTGGGATCTGCACTTACAGGGCAACGTTGAAGGGGACAAGCGTATCAGCAACGGTTCTAACGTTAACGCCAACGGCGCATACGGTGCGGTAAAACTGTGGAACCAGTGGCTGGCGTTCGGGCAGATCCCGCAGTGGTGGGGGCCGGGCTATGAGGGCAGCCTGATTCGTTCCGATGCCGCGCGACCGATGACCGGTTTTCTGCTACAGCGTGCCGAGCAGAGCGCACCGGAGACGTCATGGCTAAGCTGGATTGGTCCGTGGCAGTATCAACTTTCCGCCAGCCAGATGAACCAGTATGCCGCCGTACCGCATACCAAAATATTCGGCGGTCGCCTGACGTTTTCACCGTTGACCTCTCTGGAGCTGGGTGCTTCGCGCATTATGCAGTGGGGAGGAGAAGGGCGACCTTCCTCGTTCAGCAGCTTCTGGGACGGTATCACCGGCAATGACAACACCGGCGAATCGGCCGAGGATCCCGGCAACCAGCTGGCAGGTTTCGATTTTAAACTGAAGCTTCAGCCAACTTTGGGCTGGCCGGTGAGTATTTACGGTCAGATGATCGGCGAAGATGAAGCCGGGTATTTGCCCTCGGCGCATCTCTATCTTGGCGGCGTGGAAGGGCATCATCAGTGGAACAGCAATGCGGTCAACTGGTACCTGGAAGCCCACGATACCCGCTCGAATATGGGGCGTACCAACTACATCTATAACCACTTTATTTACAAAGATGGCTACTACCAGCAGGGTTATCCGCTGGGCGATGCGATGGGCGGCGATGGGCGTCTGTATGCCGGTAAGGTGGAGCTGGTGACCGAGGAGAACCAGCGCTGGAGCGCGCGTCTGGTGTACGCCGAGGTGAACCCGAAAAACCAGCGGATTAATAAAGCCTTCCCGCGCGCCGACACGCTCAAAGGCGTACAGCTGGGCTGGAGCGGTGACGTGATGCCGACGGTTCGTCTGAATACCTCCCTTTGGTACACCGATGCTAATCACAGCGCCAGCGATGATCTTGGCGCCAGTATCGGTGTTGAGCTGCCGTTCAATTTATAATCGATTTATGGCTGGCTTTTAGGCTTTTTCACGCGCGATTTTGTGAATAACCGCACATACTATGGGTGATAGTACTGTTAGATTATATGTATATCTATACAGTATTTTATCAACGATGGAGGTAGCATGGACTATAACGTTAAATCCGTGGGCAAAAGAAAGATCGCTGGGTTTCATCTGGTCGGTCCCTGGGAACAAACGGTAAAGCAGGGCTTTGAACAGCTGATGATGTGGGTTGATAACAGCCAGGTTCCGGCGCAGGAGTGGGTTGCTGTCTATTACGATAACCCTGATGAAGTCCCGGCGGAAAAACTGCGCTGCGATACTGCCGTCACGGTGGCGGAAGGCTATGAGCTCCCCGCTAACAGCGAAGGTGTGATGATGACTGAAATCGCCGCCGGAGATTATGCTGTCGCCCGCGCCAGAGTCGAAAATTTTGATTTCAAGACGCCGTGGTGTCAGTTCTTCGATAGCCTGATGCAAAGCAAAGAGTATCAGATGACGATGGACCCCTGTTTTGAAGTCTATCTTAACGACGGTGATAAGGATGGCTACTGGGATATCGAGATGTACATTGCAGTCGAGCCTTCGGTGAATTAAGGCTTTGTCCCCTCAGTGGACAAGGTTTCTTACATTCGCGTGATGCTTGCGGCGAAAAAGCAGTTACAATTGGCGTTTTCGTTGTGTCGGAGTCGGTTGTGCGCGCGGATAAATCACTTAAGCCATTCGAAATTCGGCTGTATCGCCATTATCGCATCGTTCATGGCGTGCGAATCGCATTGGCCTTCGTGCTCACCTTTATGCTGGTGCGCTTGTTGAATGTACCGGAAGGGACCTGGCCTCTTATCACCCTGGTGGTGGTGATGGGGCCAATCTCCTTCTGGGGGAACGTAGTGCCGCGTGCGTTTCAGCGCATTGGCGGCACCATTCTCGGTTCGGCCCTCGGGCTGGTGGCATTAAAGCTGGAGCTTATCTCTCTGCCGATCATGCTGCTGTGGTGCGCGGCAGCGATGTTCCTTTGCGGTTGGCTGGCGCTGGGTAAAAAGCCTTACCAGGCGCTGCTTATCGGTATTACGCTGGCGGTGGTGGTTGGTGCGCCTCCGGGGGATATGAATACCGCGCTCTGGCGAAGCGGCGACGTTATCTTTGGCTCTCTGCTGGCAATGCTGTTTACGGGTATCTGGCCGCAACGGGCGTTTCTGCACTGGCGCATCCAGATGGCAAGCTACGTCACTGCTTTCAACCGGCTTTATCAGGCCGGATTTTCGCCGAATCTCGTTGAACGCCCGCGTCTGGAGAAGCATCTGCAAAGGGTGCTCAACGACGTCGTCAAAATGCGTGGATTAATCACCCCGGCCAGCAAAGAAACGCATATCCAGAAATCCATCTTCGAGGCGATTCAGACCGTCAGCCGCAATCTGGTGTGTATGCTGGAGCTGCAAATCAATGCTTACTGGGCCTCAAGGCCTGGTCACTTCGTGATGCTTAATGCCCATACGCTACGCGAAACCCAGCAAATGACTCAACAAACTCTGCTGACCATTGCCCATGCCCTGTATGAGGGGAACCCACAGCCGATTCTTGCTAATAATGAAAAGCTGAACGAAATTGTTGCCGAACTGCGCCAGCTCATCAAAGAGCAGCAGGATGAGAATTTCTCCGAAACGCCGATCCATGGTTATGTCTGGCTAACTATTGAGCTGGCGCGTCAGCTTGAACTGCTGTCGCATTTAATCTGCCGGGCATTGCGTAAATAAAGACCAGACACGCGGGGTTTTCCTATCGCTTGTTTCGATTCAGCAGCGTTTAGGGTTATGATAGAGGCAAAGGAAAAACATTGTCATCAGCGGCTGCTAACAGTTATGTTAGCCCTATGTAGCAGTCGCTTTAGCGAATCCGAATCTCAAATATTAGGGGTATTAAAAATGGAAACAACTAAGCCTTCTTTCCAGGACGTACTGGAGTTTGTTCGTCTGTACCGTCGTAAGAACAAACTGCAGCGTGAAATTCAGGACGTTGAGAAAAAGATCCGTGATAACCAGAAGCGCGTACTGCTGCTGGACAACCTCAGCGATTACATCAAGCCGGGCATGAGCGTTGAAGCTATCCAGGGCATCATCGCCAGCATGAAGAGCGATTACGAAGACCGCGTTGATGATTACATCATCAAGAATGCCGAGATCTCCAAAGAGCGTCGCGACATCTCTAAAAAGCTGAAAGCGATGGGCGAAGCGAAAGTAGAAGATAAATCTGCCGAGTAATCCACGTTTTAGCGCTCCGGTGGCTCCCGCTGCCGGAGTTTCTCCCCGGTTCCTGCACCATCTCGCAAATCTTGAGTAAAACAGTCCGTCTGACGCTGAATCTTTCCCCTGGAATTTGGTATACTTCCGCCGTAAACATATTGATATCGGAAGGGTTTATCTCATGCTGTCCCTGCAACAGGTGCCGCCGCGATGATACTGATTACCGGTGGTGCGCTTAGCGACCAACGGCGTAATGCCGAATCTCTACTCAACTCTTTCGTTTCGGCTATTTACATCGCTACCTCCCGGATTTCCGACAACCAAATTGCCGTACGTATTCAACACCACCGCGATACCCGGCTTGCCCACTGGCGTCTTGAAGAACGCTGCCAGTCTTTTTCCGCGCCACAGCAGCGTGGATACATCGGGTAACGGTCGGTGATGAATAACCGCTGGCCGTGAGGTTTATCGACAGGAGTCATCTTTCAATGATTAAGTCTTTTTTTGCCGCATTATCGTTCATTAGCCGCCTGCCGGTTCCGGCGCGTTTATCTCAAGGGCTGGAAATAGAACAATATCAACGCAGTATCGTTACTTTTCCTTTTGTCGGATTACTGCTAGGGGCCATCGGCGGCGTCGTGGTGATGTTGCTTCAGCCCTGGTGCGGCGGTCCGCTTGCCGCACTGCTCGGCGTACTGGCGCTGGCGCTGCTGACCGGTGGTTTTCATCTCGACGGTCTGGCGGATACCTGTGATGGTATCTTCTCTGCCCGTCGCCGCGAGCGGATGCTGGAGATTATGCGAGATAGTCGCCTGGGAACCCACGGCGGTCTGGCGCTGATTTTTGTGTTGGTTGCTAAAGTGCTGGTGGTGAGCGAAGTTGCGCTACGCGGTACGTCGTCGGTTGCCGCTTTGGCTGCGGCCTGCGCCGTAGGCCGGGGGATGGCGGTGCTGTTGATGTATCGTCAACGCTATGCCCGTGAAGAGGGGCTGGGCAATCTGTTTATCGGTAAAATCACGCTGCGTCAGACGCTGATCACCATGGCGATTGCCCTGGCGCTGGCGACGCTGCTGCTTGGCGTCAACGGCCTGCTGGCGGCTATCATTACGCTGGTGCTGGTTTGGGCGTTGGGTCAGGCGCTGAAGCGTACTTTGGGCGGGCAAACCGGCGATACATTAGGCGCGGCGATTGAGCTGGGGGAAGTGATTTTTCTGCTGGCGCTGCTATAGGAATTGCTTTCTTCCCGGTGGCGCTGACCGGGCTACGGGTTTAGCGTTGTCCAGGGCCGGTAGCCCGGACATGGCGCATCGCGCCGCCTCCGGGAAGTTGTTCAGCGCATACGCCTACAGCGCTTTTTGCCACACGCTCTGCGGCAGCAGATAAACATCCGCTGGCGCATTCATGCCCTCGGTCACGATATGCTGAATGCCGCTGGCCATTACCGCCAGAGTCACGTCGAAGGCGTTCAGGCTATCGCCAAAACCGGCGGTCAGGTTGAGCATTGAGCCGTTAGCCATCAGATAGACGGTTTTATCGCCCATCCGGTAGGCGTTGATATATGGCATCACCTCTTCATGGCTGAACTGGCGCAGGTACTCGCAGTCAATCTCTTCCGCCACGTGCCCGACGTTGAGGATGAACACGCCATCTTTGGCCTTATCCAGCGCCCGGCTGTTGACCACTTTCTTACCGCCGGTTGCCGTGGCAACGACGTCTGCCGAGGCAATTGCCTCCTGCAATTCAACCACGTGCCAGCCATCGTAGGCCGCCTGTAATCTACGCGCGGGATCGATTTCCGCTACCATCACCTGACCGCCAAAAGCCTTAGCCGCCGCCGCGACGCCCTGGCCGACAAGACCATAGCCGATGACCAGCACTTTTTTCTCGTGCAGGGTCAGGTGAGTGGTCTGGAAGAAGGTGTGCCAGGCGGTCAGGCCAACCATATGACGGTTGTGCAGCCCCTCTTTAACCGGTAAATCATCCCAGTTAAAAATCGGATAGCCGGGACGGATATCACCCAGGCGACTGACGCCAGAGCCGGTCGCTTCAAGCCCGGCCACGATGTTGCCGAACTCGCCACGCTGATGCAGCAGGGTGGTAATATCCGCGCCCATTTCGCACAGATGCGTCGGCCGCCAGGCAATCGCTTTTTCCCATGAGTGCTGCCAGTCGACATCACTCATGTCACGCCATGCGCAGGCTTGTGCGCCGCGTTCCACCAGCCAGGCGACAACGTCATCCTGCACGGTTGTTGGGTTACAGGTGGTGAGGAAAACTTTAGCGCCTTTCTCCAGGATCCCTTGTACCAGCGGGATCATTTTCATATCAAGATGCATGCAGCAGGCCAGGCGGACCTGGCTGAGGTCGGGCAGGGCGGCAACCTGGCGCAGGGTGCGCGGCATATTCTGACTGGCCCATGCCACTTCTTTCTCTAAGTTTGTTTTGTTATTCAATGTGGTTGACCTTCAATCCATAGAATAGGTGATACCCCGACGGGGAGAGTGATTTTAACGTAGCGTGTAAATTTTTTATATTCACAAAATGAATACCGTAAAGCCACGATAAAGACATGGTTGTTAAATTATGGTTAAAAAAAGAAAATGAAACATAAGTTCTTATTATGACGTAAGCGAGCTGTACGATGTTAAGCGTTTTGCCCGGATCGCTCTTTTCGCGGATCCGCATTTTCCTCGGCCGCCTTAAGCCGCATGCCTTACCGGTCGCCAGAAAACACATTGTCCTGGCATCGATCGGTGCCGGAACAGGGCTGGCGGTAACCAGTATGTTCAGCCACTGGCTATTAGGTGAAGTCAACCTCTGGTTTATCGCGCCAATGGGTGCATCGGCGGTGCTGTTGTTTGGTGTTCCGAGCAGTCCGCTAGCCCAGCCGTGGTCGATAGTCGGCGGCAATGTGCTATCGGCGTTGATTGGCGTGACGGTGGGCATATTGATACCCGATCTTGCGCTAGCCTGCGGCGTTGCGGCAGGGTTAGCGATCGCCGGAATGTACTTTCTGCGCTGTCTGCATCCGCCGGGAGGGGCGGTGGCGTTAACGGCGATCCTCGGTGGTGCGGGGGTGCAGAGCGAAGGCTACCACTTTGTTCTGACCCCGGTATTGCTCAATTCGTTGATGCTGGCGCTGCTGGCGATTGTCTTCAATAATCTGGTTGGACGACGCTATCCGCATCCGCTGGCAGCGGAAGAGGTGAAGGCAAAAACGGTACCGCTTGGCCTGGCGGTAACACGAGAAGATATTCACGCGGCGCTGCTGGACGGCCAGTTTCTCGATATTGACGAAGACGACGTCCAGGAGCTGCTGGAGAATATCGAGCAGAAAGCCAGGCTGCGGATTGCCAGCACGCGACGCTCCTGATTTTCTTTCCTGTCACCAGGGGACGTGAATTTACTTCGCGTTCCCTTTTTTATTGTACTTCCTCCCGACCCATCGCCGAGTCAGGCAATTCTTCACGCCCTGTACTTACAAAACTCTCTGGATCGTGATTGCGATCGAGAAAATCGTCCATTTGATGAGCAAAAAGTTGACGCCCTTAACGAAATGAAAATTCCAAAATAAATTGATATGGATTTTTTAATTCGTAAGCGTATAACAAAGTTGTTAAATTATGCACCCGGGTGCAAAGAGGTGTGCAACTGATTTCCGATGTCAGAACCTGCTGTCTCTGCATTGGCAATGTGATCTTTTTATTCATAAAAACAAAACGATAGAACGCTCATCCCTGACAGGACAACAAAATGACCGATCATGTGATAACTGAAAGTCGTAAAACAGATAATGATAAGAAAATCAGATTAATAACCCTTGTCTCTACCATCGGCGGTTTGTGCTTTGGTTATGACACCGGGGTTATTTCCGGCGCACTGATTTTTATGAAGAACGATCTTGGCCTCAGCCCATTGCAGGAAGGGCTGGTGACATCGTTCTTATTATTCGGCGCTGCAATCGGCTCTGTGGGCGGCGGCTGGCTGTCGGACCGGCAGGGCAGGCGGAAAAATATCCTCTGGGTTGCGGTTATTTTTATCTTTGGCGCGCTCGGTACCGCTATCGCGTGGGATATGTCATCGATGATTATCGCCCGCTTTATCCTTGGCCTGGCGGTGGGCTGCGCATCGGTGACGGTGCCGATTTATATTTCCGAACTCGCCCGCCCCTCCCAGCGTGAACGGCTGGTGACGGTCAATGAACTGATGATTGTCACCGGGCAATTTCTCGCCTACTCCGTTAATGCCTCCATCGTCAATTTCTACCCTGACATGTCGCACAACTGGCGCTTAATGCTGGCGATCCCGGCGCTGCCCGGGGCACTGCTGTGGATAGGCATGCTGGTAATGCCGGAGTCTCCGCGTTTCTTCGTGCGTAAGGGGCAAATCGACAAAGCGGTTGCGGTGCTGAAAACCATTCGTCGTCCGGAAGAGGTGGAGCAGGAGATCCGCGATATTCAGCAGGTAAGCCAGGCAGGCGCTATCCAGGGGCGGTTTATTGATGAGCTGAAGAAGAGGTGGGTGCTACAGCTGATTTTAATTGGCCTGATGATCGTGCTGGCGACACGCGTCACTGGGGTCAACACCATTATGTACTACGCTCCGACGGTGCTGAAGGCTACCGGTCTGGGCGATGCGGCGGCGGTAACCGGCGCGGTGGCCAACGGCGTGGTTTCTATCCTGGCGACCCTGTTAGGGATGCTGCTGATTGGCAGACACTCCCGGCGCAAAATGTTCTTCACCGGGCAGATTGGCGTCACGCTGAGTCTGGTGCTGATCGGCCTCTCTTTCAAACTCTTCTTCCATATGGAAACCGTTGATGGTGTTAGCGGCCTGCAGGCCAACTTTGCCGGCGCCAGCTACATCATTCTTGCCTTGATGCTGGTGTTCCTGACTTTTATGCAGGGGTGGATTGCTCCGGTGTTCTGGCTAATGCTCGCTGAAATTTACCCGCTGCGGATGCGCGGCCTGGGAATGGGCTTTGCGGTATTCGGGCTATGGATTTTTGACTTCATCATTCAGTCCGTGTTCCCGATTTTACTTAACAACTATGGCGGTGGAATGACCTTCGGTTTCTTCGCCGGTACCAACGTCATTATGTTGATTCTGCTGGTGAAATTCCTACCGGAAACCCGCGGGTTAACCCTTGAACAGATTGAACAAAAATTCAGATTCTGATTTAGAAATATGGAGGAATGTATATGACAGTGAATATCGGTTTAATTGGTTTGGGTATGATTGGTCGCGACCATTTACAGCGTTTCCAGTCGGTTATTCAGAACGCCAGAGTCAGCGCCGTCTGCGATATCAATCGTAACGTGACCGACTCTATTGCCCGCGAATATGGCGCACAGGCTTATTACGATGCGGTGGAGATGATTCAGTCGGACGACGTGGATGCCGTTTTTATTTGTTCCATTGGTCCGGTTCACAAAGAGCAAATACTGGCGGCGATTAAAGCGGGTAAGCCAGTATTTTGCGAAAAGCCGCTGACCCCGACCGCTGATGAAGCCAAAGCGATTATCGACGCTGAAGTGGCCTGCGGTAAACGTATGCTGCAGCTTGGATTCATGCGCCGTTTCGACCCGGGGTATAACCAGCTTAAAGCGACTCTGGACAGCGGCGAGCTGGGTGAGATTTTGCTTATCCATTGCGCCCACCGCAACGCCTCTGTTCCGGAGAGCTACACCCTGGAAATGGCGATTAACGATTCGGCTACCCACGAAATCGACATTATTCGCTATCTGCTCAACGAAAATATCGTATCGGTGCGCGTGGATAAGCCGCGTAAGAAAACGCACAGAGCCTGCGCGCATCTGCAGGATCCGCTGATCGTGATTTTTGAAACCGAATCTGGCGTACGCATCGATGATGAATTGTTTGTGAACTGTGACTACGGTTACGACATTCGTTGTGAAGTGATTGGTGAAAACGCCATTAGCGCGCTGACCGAGCAGGCGCTCACTACGACCCGTTCGGCGAAAGGCTATAGCCGCGCAATCCCCCAAACCTGCATGGAACGTTTCGCTACCGCTTACGACCGTGAGGTGCAGAATTTTGTTGACCGGGTGAATGAAGGGGGGGAAATGACCGGGCCATCCTCCTGGGATGGGTTTGTGGTGGCGATGGTGTGCGATGCCGGGCTGGCTTCGCTGACGGATGGCGAAAAGCATGCCGTCTCTCTGCCTGAATGCCCGGCGTTGTATCGCTAACCCTTTAACGTACGGGAGAGGCGCATGTTAACCCTTAAGCAAGAAGATATTTTTATTGGCTGTCGGGCGAATTCAAAGAAAAGAGCGCTGCGTATCGCTGCAGACTCCCTGCAGGCCAGCGGCTACGTCAGCGAAGGCTTTTTTGAATCGATGGTGGAGCGCGAAAAGGTGCTCTCTACCTGGCTCGGGGCGGGCGTGGCGATGCCTCACTGCAGCAAAGAGGGCATTGACCTGGTACGGCAAACCGGCTTCCAGCTGTTTCAGTTTCCGGATGGCGTGGGCTGGGGGGAAGGCAAGGTAGCTTTCCTGGTGGTCGCCGTGGCGGCAAAAAATAACGAACACATTGATGTTATCGCGGATCTGGCTGACCTGCTTGATGATGAAGTGAAAACAACGCTGCTGGCCAGCGCCGACAGCAAAGACGCGTTTATGCAGATCCTCGAAGGTCACTCATTTAAGAAGGATAGACTATGAAACTGGCACTCTGTACTGATGTTCTTGCTGACCTGGCTTTCCCCGAAATGCTTGACCGCGTTAAGCAGTACGGGATCAGCGGCGTGGAGATGACCGCTGGCGGCTGGTCGCCTTGTCCGCACGTTAAAACCGAGGAACTGCTGGCTTCTCCGGCTAAGCTGGCGGCGTTTCGCGGGGAGCTGGAAAAACGCGGAATCGAAATCGTCGCGCTGAACTGTTCGGGTAACCCGCTGGCCCCCGGTGCGTTGGGTGAGAAGCATACCGCCAGCAGCTATCGTACTGTTGAGCTGGCGGCGAAGCTCGGCGTGAAAAAGATTGTCATGATGAGCGGTCTGCCGGGCGGCGGCCCGGACGATAAAATCCCTAACTGGATAACCTCAACGGTTTCCTGGCCGGACTATATGCCAGGCGTTGTCGACTACCAGTGGAATGAGGTTGCCATCCCGTGGTGGCAGGCTTTTGCCCGTCATGCGGCCGAGCATGGCATTGAGCAGATTGCCCTCGAAGAGTTCCCCAGTCAGTTGGTGTACAACCCAAGCACGCTGCTGCGCCTGCGCGATGCGGTTGGCGACATTATTGGGATGAACCTCGATCCGTCGCATCTGATTGCCATGGGGGCCGATCCGATTGCCGCTGCCCGGAAGCTGGAAGGGGTGATTTATCACGTCCATGGCAAAGACGCGCGTATTGAGCGTGGGCTGGCGGATGTCGATGGCCTGCTGGAGTATCAGCCGGTGACGGAAACCAAAAGTCGTACCTGGAACTACGTGGCGGTTGGCTGCGGACAGGATTTGAAGTGGTGGAAAGAGTTCTTCTCGGTGCTGCGCATGACCGGATACAACGGCTATGTGTCGCTGGAGATGGAGGACCTGACAATGAGCGTTGAAGCGGGGCTGCGGACGTCGATTGATGCCCTCAACGCAACGTTAAGTCAGTGACAACGGGCCGCGTTTTCCCTCCGGGGGGCGGGAGAACGCGGCGCGTTTTTTGTTGAGCAGATTCTATCTTGCTGTATTTTACGTTCTATTGGATGTTATTTATCAGGAACGTTAAAACCGAGTATGAGCGCCCCTAAACGACAAAAAGCGACCGCCAGCGACGTTGCGTTACTGGCGGGAGTCTCAAAGTGGACCGTTTCCCGGGCATTTACCCCCGGGGCCTCCATCCAGCCAAAAACCCGAGAAGAGGTGATGAAAGCCGCCAATACTTTGGGATATCGGCCAAATTTGCTGGCACGCAGTCTGACGCAAAAACAAACCCATATCATCGGTGTGGCGGTAGACGAGCTACGCAATCCCAACATGGTGCTGCTGCTTAACGAAGTGACCCGCCAGCTGCAAAATCGCGGCTACATGGCGCTGGTAATAAACGTCACCGACCAGGAAAACACCCGCACGGCGATGGCGCTGGCTTACCAGCTTCAGGTCGACGGTATTCTGTTTATGGCAACGGTGCTGACGCCAGAACTGATTGCTATTGCGACTGAAATTCATCGCGTACCGCTAGTGCAGATTGGCCGTAATACCGAGAACCCGGAAATCCAGGTGGTGAACATTGACGGTATGCTTGCTGGAAAGCAGATTGCCGAGCTGCTGCTGGCTCAGGGGCATCGTACATTTGGCTATATGAAAGGGCCGGATACCGCCTCGCACCATTTAATGAGGATGGAGGGATACCAGGCGGCGCTAGAGAAAGCGGGCTGCCGGCTTGATACCTTGCTGGTCGCGGGACAATATTTGCGTACCCGGGGATATACGGTGATGAGCGACTATCTTGACGCGACGCCCGCAGACGAACGGGTCGACGCCTTATTCTGCGAAAACGATATTCTGGCGATTGGCGCACTGCAGGCGCTGCGAGAGCGCGATTTAAAGATGGGTATTGTCGGTTTCGATAATATCGACGAGGCGGCGGCGCCGGAATGGCAGCTGACTACCTACGATCAGCGACGCGAGTGTCTGGTTGAGGAGGCGTTGAATCGGCTAATCGATGCCACCGAAGGTCTGGCGGCGGCGTGGCGCACCGGGGAACCGATCGTGCGCCAGTCGCATCGCCACCAGGGTTAGAGCTCGCCGGTGATGTACTGTGCTACTCCGCGGGCAAAGCTCCAGTCGCCTTTGTGGTTGCTGATCACCGAGATCATCAGGTCATCGCCGCTTAACCCGCAGTGTTCCTGTAGCTCAGCCTGCAGGGTGGCATAGAAAAGCTGCTTTTGCTCTTCGCTGCGCGGGCTGGTATAGACTCTCACCACCACCACATCCCGGCTTCGCATCAGCCCCAGGCCAGTATCTTCAATGATCATGTGGTGGGCTTTGTTTTCGTGAACAATCTGGTAGCGGTCGCGCTCCGGTACCTTAAACGCTTGCACGACAGCGCGGTGTGCCGCGTCCAGCAGGGTTTTTATCTCGTCTTCGGTACGGCCTTCAATGATATCAAACGTCAGTAATGGCATAGCAGATGGTCCTTATTGTCGGATTAACGGTCTGTGAAGTGATGCTAACCAATGCTGATTCAGGTAAAAACCGCTATATTTGAACTCATTGTTTTTCTATGTGAACAATCGATATGAGCGAGATCCGCCCGGAAATTTACTGGACCCATCTGTACTGGCTTACGGTGCTGGAGGAACAAAAAAGCTATACCCGCGCCGCGGAAAAGCTGGCGGTGAGCAAATCGGCCATTAGCCAGAAAATTAGCGAGCTGGAGCGGGTAACCGGTAAGACATTGGTGCATCGAACCACCCGTAGCGTCACCTTAAGCGATGACGGCCTGCGGCTGGTGGCGGAGCTTAACGAGCCGTTTGGGCAGATCCGCGAGATCTTTACCGGCACCTGTGACGATGAGGGCGGGCCGCTACGTGGAACGCTGCGCCTGACCGCGCCGGTCGCCTTTTCGCGCCAGCAGCTGGTCCCGGCGATCACACCTTTTTTACACCAGCATCCGCAGCTTCATCTCCAGCTGGAGGTGACCGACCGGTTGGTATCGCTGGCCAGCGAAGGATTTGATCTCGCTATTCGCCACTGTCGCCGGGAACTGCTACCGGAGACTCACGTGGCGTGGCCGCTGTGCCGGACGGCGACCCTGGTGGTTGCCTCGGCGGATTATATTCGCCGTTTTGGCAGGCCTGAGTCACCTGATGAACTGCGCCAGCATCACTGTCTGACCTATCCGCGTGGGCCGCAAAGCCCGCACTGGACCTTTGAGCGCGGCGATGAACGGGTGAGTGTAAAAGTACAAGGGCCGTTTGCCACCAATAATAGCGAATCCCTGCGCGATGCGGTGCTGGCGGGGCTGGGAATTGCGTTGTTGCCGGATTTTAGCGCCAGAGACGCCATTGGTCGTGGGCTGGTACAGGAGCTGCTACCGGGCTGGCGACCGGTGGATGTGTTTGCGGAAAGTCTTTACGTTATCCGTCCCTACACGCCGCGCGTATCGCGGGCGGTAGAGACCTTTAGCCGCTATCTGAAGGCGACCTTCAGCTGATATTTTGTAGCTGCTGCGCCAGCGCCTCGCGAAAACGGAGGAGCAAATCGGTTTCGTCCGGGATGAGCTTCGCCAGCGTGACGGTTTTATCGGCGCGATATCGTCGCCCGCTGCCGAGTCGGGTTTCAAAATCGTTGGCTGCCAGATGGGCAGAGGCCAGATCGGCGTCCAGTAATATTACCGCGTGAGCGAGCACCACGTGGCCTTTACCTTCCGGCATGGGTCGCCAGTACTGAGCCGTACCGGCGATTTTCCGCACCTGCTCGCCCTCGCCGCAGGCCAGATTATAGCGACCGTCGCAAAATGAACCGCTGACCGCCTGAAAGTGGCTGGCTACGCCGAAGCTCGCCAGCGTTCGCTGTAACAGGCCGCAGAGGAAAAGATAAATGGGTTCTGCGGCTTCGCCCAGCGATTGATAAACTGGCCAGGCCAGGCTGAGATTGATAATTCCTGGCCCCTGCGGCACCAGCCCGCCGCCGGAGCGGCGTAGCCAGACCGGCCATCCTTGCCGGGAAAACAGTTCGCTCACCGCCGACAGTTGCGCAAATTTGCGGTAGCTTCCGGGAACCACAAACCCCTGCGGAGCCTGCCAGAGCTGAGCGACGGCTTCCCCGTCGCGAGCACGGTCAAACAGCGGTTGTTCAGCCAGCGTCGGATCGGCGCAGTAGTGAACCGGCAGCTGCGGGTGGCTAAAGCGCGTCGGCCAGCAGGGATCCTGAGCCATGATATCTCCTTAACGACTATTCGGCGTGGCGGCTGGGCTTCATCAACAGCGCCGTCAGGGCGGAAAGCAGACAGCCCGCGGTTAAATAGATGGCAACGCTGTGCCAGGAGCCGCCGGAGAAGGTGACCAGCGCGGCGGCGATAAACGGCGTAAAGCCGCCGCCGACGACGCTGGCGACCTGATACCCGACCCCAGCTCCGCTGTAGCGATAGCTGGCGCCAAACATTTCAGTAAACATCGGCTGCTGGACGCAAACCACCATATCGTGCGCAATATTCGCCAGCATCAGCGCGAAGAACAGGATCCAAAAATAGGACTGGCTTTCGAGCGCCATAAAAAATGGGAAACCGCTAAGCGTACCGATCAGCGCTCCGGTGATGTACACCCGACGTCGCCCAAAGCGGTCCGCCAGCCAGGCGAAGCAGGGAATAGTCAGGCAACTGATGGCGCCGACGAGCAGGCCGATATTAAGGAATAGTTCTCGGGGCAGACCGAGATTCTGCGTCGAATAGTTAAGGGCGAAGGCGGTGACGATATACATCGTCAGCAGCTCACACAGGCGCAGACCGATAATCATTAAAAACGCGCCCGGATGGCGGAATAGGGCCTCCACTACCGGCAGACGCTGTTTTTTGGGTTGTACCTGCTGTTCGCGCTGCTGCTGTTCGAATTCAGCAGACTCCGCCATGCCGTTGCGGATCCACAGCGCCGCGAGCACCAGCAGCACGCTAAACAAAAACGGCAGCCGCCAGCCCCAACTGAGGAACTGTTCATCGGTCGTGCATGAGCTAATCAGCGACACCAGGCCGGTTGAGAGTAGCAGCCCTACGCCGTAGCCTACCTGTACGCCGCTGCTGTAGAACGCTTTCTTATTTTTCGGTGCGCTTTCTACCGCCAGCAGCGCCGCGCCGCCCCATTCACCGCCAACTGCAAACCCCTGAACTGCGCGCAGCAGAACCAACAGAACCGGCGCCCACCAGCCAATCTGGTTGAACGAGGGCAGCAGGCCAATGCAGGCGGTGGCGATCCCCATCATCCAGACGGTCATCATCAGCATGCGTTTGCGCCCGAGGCGATCGCCGAAATGGCCGAAGATAATGCCGCCCAGCGGGCGAAAGAGGAACCCGACGCCAAAGGTAGCAAAGGCGGCGAGGGTCCCCATCGCCGGGCTGATTTGCGGGAAAAACTCCCGGTTAAACACCAGCGCGGCGGTGATGCCATAGAGGAGAAAATCGTACCAATCGACCACGGCTCCTGCGAAGCTACCCCAGGCCGCCCTGCGGGCGCGATTGAGCGAACATGCCTCCTTGCCGGGGCGGTTAGAAATTAACGTTGAGTCCATACCTGTCCTGTCTGTTGCTGAGTTTTTAATTATTGGAATGAGACGCTTTCCAGATTTGCGCCTGCATTGAGACTACCGCGCAGACGGACAAGAGAAAAGATTTTTACTTGCCTGGCGCTTTTAAAGGCATAAAGCGCATGCCCGAGGGGAGGACGGTGGTTCACTGAAGCGCTCAGAATGTGAGCTTCAGAGTTCGCTTATTGTTTTTAATTTTAATTTTTGCACCTAATGAGGACGGCTTTTAAGAAATGACTTAAATGGTTTACAATTAACTAATCTCCAGATTCGGAAGGGTGAGTTAAATGCGTTTAATTTTTGCAGCTTTATTTTGTGCCATGATTTTGCCTTCCGCTTTTGCAGAAAAACTGCCAGCGCCTGTGGGCAAACCTGTTTTAACTATTTCTGGCCTGATTGGTAATACGAATGAGGGCAATACTGCCGTTTTTGACGTTGCGGCATTAGAAAAACTGGGCCTGAAAACGGTCGTGACAACCACCCCATGGTACTCGGGAAAGGTCCGGTTTGACGGCGTTTCCCTCAGTAAACTCATGGATTTAGTTGGCGCGAAAGGCAAATCGGCCAGGGTGCTGGCGCTTAACGATTATACGACGATCGTTCCGCTTGATGACTTTCATAAATTTCCGGTAATTTTGGCTTTAAAAATGAACGGCGAATATATGCGCATTCGCGATAAAGGGCCTTTATTTATTGTATACCCGTATGACAGTAGCCCGGAATTGCAGAATCAGATCTATTATTCCCGTTCGGCCTGGCAGGTTTCTAAGATTATAATTGAGTAAGGGTTTGATCTTGAATCGAATACTCACTGCCATTATTTTGTCGCTTTTCATTGTTACCGGTTACATTACTTATCTGGTACACGAGCGGCAAAGTGAGCTACAAAAATTAACTCGCTATACCGATTCGTGGTCCGTGTCCCAGATAGTCTCCGAATACATGCGCCTTGAAGCGCGATTAAGTGCGATGGGATTGGGAGTGGAGGGCAGCAACCGCGATGAGGTGCGTCTGCGCCTGGAGATTATGCTGAGCCAGATAGCATTACTCCAGCAGGGCGATCTGGGAAAGTTTATTGGTAAGGACCAACAGCGTAAGGCGACGGTCGATAGTTTAATTCGTCTCCTGAACCAGTTGGATAAGCAACTGGAAACGATGAGCCCCGCGCAGCTAAAAACCGTGCTGCAGGAGATGAGTACCCTGGACGGGCCGATGACGTCTATCGCATCAACCTCGCTTGCCCAGGATATTAATATTGTTAACCTGACCCACGATAAAATACAGAATCTGTATTACATCTATTCGGCTATTTCTATCCTGCTGATTATTCTCAGTATTACGCTTGGTCTGTTGATGCTAAGACAGAATAATACTTTGCGTCGTGCCCATGTGCGCATGAAACTGCTGGCCAACGATCTTCAGGTTTCCAAAGAGAAGCTGCAGGTGCAGAACCGTCGGTTGCAGTACGATGCCTATCATGATTCGTTAACCGGTATGCCTAACAGACTCTCTTTCTGGCAACGATTGCAGGAAGTCGTCAACCAGGTGCGACCCTATAACGGTTCGGCAGTGGTGATGCTGTTCGATCTGGATAATTTCAAAGACGTCAACGATACCCAGGGGCACGATGCCGGGGATAAACTGCTGCAGGATTTGGCCAGTCGTCTCTCATTCTTTCGCAAAACGTCAGAAACGCTCTATCGGCTGGGCGGGGACGAGTTTGCCCTGGTTTCACACGACTTAAGCGAAGAGATGGCGCTTGAGCGGGCAAACGTTATCCGTGAAAAGATTAGCCAGCCGTACCAGATTTATGATTCGCTGATCCATATTGGCGCCTGTATCGGGATTGTTATTTCAGATGGGGAGAGTCGCACCGATTATCTCTACAAGTGCGCTGACCTGGCACTGTATGAAGCCAAAAAAGAGGGTACCGGCAACGTACAGATATTTCGCCCGGGAATGCTTCAGCGCCAGCAGGAGAACAAATCCTTTGAAGACGATCTGGTGCAGGCGCTTGATAAAGGTGAGTTCAGGGTTTACTACCAGCCGATTGCCGATGCGGTTAATGGCGAAATATACGGCTACGAAGCGCTGGTACGCTGGTTTCATCCGCTACGCGGCAGCGTTCCGCCCACTGAGTTTATCCCGGTGGCGGAGAAAATTGGCCTGATTAATCCGCTGGGCGAGTGGGTGCTGAAAACCGCCTGCGAGACGGCTGCCAGCTGGTCTTCGCCGCTAAAGGTCTCGGTTAACGTTTCGCCTATTCAGCTGATTAACAGCTCATTGACCGATACCGTTATATCCATACTGAAAAGCACCGGGCTTGACCCGTATCGCCTGGATCTGGAGATAACCGAGTCCGATGTGTTTAACGAAAATACCCGTTCGCTGGAGATCCTTAGCCAACTGCGCGAGCTTGGGGTGCAGATCTCCATTGATGACTTTGGTACCGGGTACTCGTCACTGTCGCGTTTAAGCTACTTCCCGTTTGATAAGATAAAAATCGACCGTTCTTTTGTCGTTAATATTCCCGGTCAGAAAGATGACCTGGACATTGTGCGGCTGATCATCAGCATGGGTAAAAGTCTGCATATGCGTATTGTGGCCGAAGGTGTTGAAACAGAAGAACAGCTGAAGTCGTTACGTAAATTAGGCTGCGACCTGGTGCAGGGGTATTTGATCGGTAAGCCTGGGCCGCTTAATCCCGCAGATAATAAATAACACGTTTTCTTTTATACGGACGATTTTAGTCTATCTGAAATCTTCCGTATTTATATTTGGTTTTACGTAATCCCTAATGGGTATAAATAGAGGTAGGGAAAAATATCGGCAAAAAATAATACCCTCAGTGATTAAAAGGGGTATATGATATGCAACATATTTTCCCATTTCCGACCGTATTTATGATGCGTAAAGAGAGGCAGAATCATGCAGCGAATCATTATTCCGACCCACTATGTGCATACCCGTAGCACGCCGCTGTGGACGAAAGAAACGGCCCCAGCGTCGATCTGGAAACGCCATCTCGATGCGGGCACCCGCCAGGGAGTCTATCCGCGACTGTCGGTAATGAAAGGGGCGATACGCTATCTGGGCTTTGCTGATGAGACCAGCGCCGATCCGGTGGAAACGCTGACGATTGCCGAAGGTGAGTTTGGCGTTTTTCCACCCGAAAAATGGCACTGCATTGAGGCGTTAACGGAGGATACCGTTTTTAATGTCGATTTTTACGTTGACCCTAAAATTCTGATCGAGGGATAAGCAATATTATGAACAGTGAAAATAAAGGTTATGCGTTAGCGGTTATTAACGGTAATAACAAAGATAAAAAAGAAAAAGTGTATCTTAAGCCGATGGCGCTTTATGTTCCTGATATCGCCGTGCAGGCCGTGTCGGAGCTTATTTCTACACTGTCAGCGGATAACGTTGGGGGAAAAGGATTTATATTGACGGTCACCAACAATAATAACGGCGTATCGGTCGATAACGAGTTTGCTACTCTGGCTGAGCTGCAGGATCCAACCATCGCCGCTGATGCGGTTAAAGACCTGATCAATATCGTGCGCGGCTACGAGTCTGATGAAGAGACCAACGTCTGCGGCTGGTAGGGGGAGAGCTGAGCATTTTGCGCATCGTCGAACCGACCTTCCATCCCCTGCGAAAGCTGGAAAATCAGATCAGCCACGCTCTCTTTTTCTACCGGCACAGAGATGTAATATCCCTGGAAGCGGTCGACTCCCAGCGCTTGCAATCGGTCGAATTTTTCCCGGCTGTCTACGCCTTCGGCGATACATTGGCTACCGGTTAGCTGGCAATAGTAGAGCAGGCTCTTTATCAGGACCAGCGCGTGCGGATCGCGTTGCATATCGTTGACAATGCCCATATCCAGCTTGTAGGCGTTGAACCTGCACGTGCGTACCGGAAACATCACGCTGCTTTGTGAATAACAGTCATCAAGCATGATACGAAAGCCGCGCTTCTGTAGCTGGGTTATATTCTCGGCTATTTTATCATGGCGGTTGAGGTCGGTGTTTTCGGCTAACTCCAGCACCAGTCTTTCTGCCATTTGCCGCTGGTGCAGCTGCTGGCGGGCTGTTTCCATCATGCGGATCAGGTTTTCATTGCTGGCGATAGCGGCGGGAATATTCACCGAGAAATAAAACTCACCATGGTGCTGATTAATATTTTGCACGGCTTCCTGAAGCACAAAAGCGGTTAGTACCAGCCACGCGTACTCAGAATGTACCTGCGGAAGAAAATCACCAGCAGGCAGAACGTTTCCGTTTCGGTTCCAGCGTGAGAGGATCTCTATTCCCCGTACCTGTAGATGTTCATCGGTAATGGGCTGGAAGACCGGGAAAATTTGTCGGCTATGGATGGCATGAACAAACTCGCGCTCAAAAGCGGAGAGGGCGGTGGGTTCGCTTTTCTGTTCTCTTATCTGGTTGCCGGGAAAACGGGTAGCCATTTGAGGGTGGTGTTCCACCATTTTTTTCAGTCCTGCAGTTCTTTGGTTGTAGAGGGTTTTGTGGCTGATGCCGCGGCGTTTTGCCTGCGTGCTGGCGCTGTATCCGCAGAGCAACCCGAGGATGGCGTTGAGTTCCGGTCGGGTGAGTCCGCCTGGACGTTTTCCGGCAACCCGCGTTTCTTCCTCAGCCAGTTGCTCAAGTGATGGATATTTTTCAAGGATGGAGTCCCGCAGCAGCGTGGCCAGGCAGGGAACCGGTAGGTCGGAAGCGGCGGCCTGCACTTTAGAAAGCCGACCGCGATCGTTAACCTGGTGCAGCAGGGTATGCCACAGCCAGCTGGCCGGGCTGCGGCTGAGGATCAGCATCGGCAGCGGTATCGCAGACAGCTCCAGCAGCGAGGCAGCCTGCTGTAGGGTCATAAGCAGCCTGCCGGGGGCTTCTGGCAAAAATACGATAACTCGGCGAGGGCTGGCGGGTATTGCCGGCAACTCTGACTGCAGCACGACGGGACGTGTGCCACCTTCCTCTATTATTCGTACCAGTCCTTCGGCGACCAGCGAGCAGGGTGACAGTATGTAGTTGAGCTGCGGCCCGCTGCCTGGGTCAGAGGCGTTACTCGTAAACAAAAGTCACCCCGATAATTGACTGCACGTTACCCGCTGTCACCTGTCCGCTGGTACGTGCATAGTTGGCGGTTAATCCCAGGCTGACCGCTGAGGTGCTCACGGATCCTAACGACACAATGCTGTTAGCGGGAACGACGCTGCCATTGCGCGTCAGCTGAACGCCAATTCCCTGGGCCGGGGAGGCCGACGCGGTATTGGTAAATATAGAATTGCCAGCGCCTTCCGTAGTGCCGGAGAGGTAATAGCCTAGTTTCTGACTTTGCGCGCAATAAACCGTCAGCGGAATTGCGGCCGAAGCGGGATATTCCGGCAACGTCACCGTCACATCGCGGGCAGAAACGTCGCAGCCGCCCGTCGGAACCACCACGTCGTTGTTGGCGTAAATGTTCCACACGAACTGGAAGTCGTCGTTATCCTTGTTGTTGGTCTGACGCAGGATGAGCACAGCAATTAACGATCCGGCGGAAATTGCCACCCCGCCTGCGGTGCTGATAGGTGTCAGGTAAAGGACGGTAGGCCAGGGTTTATCCATGATGGAATCATAAGTCATCCGCGCCGTTTCGCTGGTTGTCGGAAACGGATAGCTGGTACCGTTATACTTGACGGTACCGGAAAAACTCGACAGCACGCCGCCGTAGGCCGATCCGCGCTGTAAGGTAACGTAATCGGTAATCGTATCCGGAAAGTCGTTATGACAAAAAATCTGTGTTGACAGGTCAACGACCAGGTTCTGTCCGACGCTGACCGCCGGGGCGAGATTCACGTAAACGTTCGCGGTACCGCCGCCGATGGGGATAGTGACACCGGCTGCGGTTTTGCAGGCGAATGACCAGGCGCTGAGCGACCAGCCCGCCAGCAGCAGCGTCATCAGCAGGGTTAATATTTTTCTCATTACTCTGTTCTCCTGGCTCAGGCGTAGGTGTAGGTGACGTTAATCACTGCCTGAATAGTTCCCTGGGTGGCCCCGCCGTTGACCGTCAGCGCTCTGACCTGCAGCGGGAAGCTGGCGGACTGGGTTGCATCATCCACCTGGACCTCTTTTTTCGCGCCGGTATTCAACGTGGTACCGCCGTCATCCTGCAGTTCAAGCTGGATATTTCCTGCGGTACCCTGATTTTTGTAGTAGCCAGTGGCATCTGCCGTGCCGCTGAAGCTGGCGGTAACCCGGGACGTGCCGACCGGGCAGTTGCTCAGGTTGAGCGCTACGCTGTGCCACGGCGAAGAGGAGCCGGCAGACACCAGACTAAAGGTGTAGAGGTCGCCGAGATCAACGGTGGCGTTAAGGGTGGAAACGGTACACGGTTTGGCCACCACTTTGCCGTTAACGGTAATGGTGACGTCGGCGGCCTGTAGCGTTGGGGTAGACGCTGCCAGCACCGTGGCCAGAAGCCACCCAGCGTGGGTAAATTTCATCAGAGCCTCCGCTTACTGAAATTCGAGAGTGAATGTTGCGGTTGCATTTACGTGTCCGGCGGTCACCGGTACCTGAGTGGCCATCAGTCGGGCATAAAAGTTCAACGTGTTGGTCTGACCGGGGGTCAGCGTGGTCCACTGGATGGTGGATGATGTTGCGTTGAGCGGCAGCACTGCCTGCTGTGCGTCAAGGATTTGCACGCCCATGCCCGCTGCGGCTGTCGCTCCGCCGTCGAGTTTTAGCAGCTCGGTATTGATGCTATCGGCAATACCAACAAAGCCTACCTTCACCGCCGTGACCGAGCTGCCGCAGGGCGAGAGAACAATGCGAAAGGGCACGAGGGGCGTGGTGGCTCCAGGCGTATGGAACTGCTTTGCGGCGTTATCCATCAGGTCAACGGTAAAATCCTTTGATTCAGCGGCGACGGCGCAGGCGTTATCGCGAACGTAGCCGCTGATGGTGATGGTGCTGTCCGCCGCTCTGGCGTTGGCAACCGCCAGCGATATAACGGCGCTCAGCAGGTAAAGTGTTTTTCTCATCATCATGATTTCCTTAGCGGCACTCGGCTGACAGCTGGCTTAGCGTCTGGTTCTGGCTTTCTGGCGGCAGACTATAGTCGGCCTCGCAGCTGGCGTTCGGACCCTCGCCCCACTTCGCCCGTACTTTGCCGATCAGCGGCATTCCGCTCAGATAGACCTGGCCGTTATCGGCGACGATGCTGCTGCCCTGGCTGCCATCCGCTGTGACCAGTGCGCCAAAGGGAACCGGCTTACCGTTATAGATAAGCGACATCAGCAGCTTGAGTCCGACGTGGGCCTTAAATTCAGCGCGGACAATCGCGCCGTGGGTCGGGACCACGCTGGCCACCGCATCGTCCAGATCGACGTTATCGGCAAGGCTGTTGGTGTTCAGCGCCACCCGGTTTTCCCTGTATTCGGTGGCATAGGGCAGCACGGCGTAACCGCGCCAGTCGGTCTGAACACCGGTCTGGTTTTCTACTTTTACCCCATCTGCACCAGGGGCTTTGATCAGCACGACGGTGTCATTCATTGGCTGACTCAGGGTGATACCGTCGGCGTGGGCCAGCACGCCGCCGCTCAGGCCGTAATAAAACTGCTTAATGTTATCGCTGTGGCTGTAACCCACGTTGGCGTTGCCGTAGCCGCCGCGATAGTTCAGTGCCGCATAGCCGGTACCGCCGCTGTTGCCTTCGCCGCCGCCCGCGTAGCCGGTCTGCACGCTGTAGCTCAGGTTATTGTCCTCCAGTAGCGTGCCGTACAGGCCTGCGAGGCTGGTTGTTCTGCCGTTGAGATCGTTCGACATACTGTAGCTGGCGCTGGCATGCCGCCAGACGGATTTACTGTCCGAGCGCATCCAGTGGCTGAACGGAATATTGACGTTGACCGCCAGCATCTGGTCACGTCCCTGCTGCCAGGCGTTTTTGGTCAGGCTGTAGCTCAATGTCCAGTTGATATCATCGATGGCGGCGTTCAGTCCGGCCTGTAGCTGCTGATCGGCCTTATCGGTGCCCCAGTAGGTCTGGTGGCTACCGCTCAGGTAGAAGGTGGCCGTACGCCCCAACTGCTGGGTGATACTGGCCTGTATTTTTCCGCGCTTGTTGTAAGCGAGGTTGTAGTAGTCGGTGAACTTAGGCTTCACTTCAATCACGCCGTCCTGGGTCTCGACGTTGTAGCCGCTCATCCGACTGTAAGTGGTGTCAGCTAAGCTGAAATAGCCGCGCGTGGAGTAGCGGTAGCCCACCAGTTGAATATTGGTTCCGGTATCTGCCAGCGATTTGTTATAGAGAAAACGTACCGATTGCCCCTGATGATCGCTGTCATCGGGCAGGGTGGCGTTGGCCTGAGTGATGTCCACAGACAGGGCACCCAGTTCGCCCATGTTTTTACCCACGCCGAGATTAAAGGCGCGATAGCGGTCCGCCAGTTGGGTACCGCCGTATAGCGTCCAGCCTGCTGGAAGCCCGTGCAGCAGCGTACCCTGGAAGAACTTTGGTTTTTCCTGCTGATTGCTACCGCTGCGGTACTCCCCGGCGGTGACGGCGTAGCGGGTATGACCTTCACGCTGGAGGACCGGAACGGAAGAGTAGGGGACGGTGAAAACCTGGCTGCTGCCGTCGGCCTCTTTGATGGTCACCTGCAGGTCGCCGCCGTTGCCTGCAGCATAAAGATCGTTGATGGTGAACGGGCCTGGCGGTACCGTACTCTGGTAGATCTCATAGCCGTTCTGTTTCACGGAGACCTGGGCCGTGCCGCGGGCGATCCCATGGATCGCCGGAGCAAATCCCTTCTGGCTGTCCGGCAGCATATTGTCATCGGAGGCGAGCTGCGCGCCGCGGAAGTTGATGCCATCAAAAACATCGCCGTTGGTATAGCTGTCGCCCATGGTCAGGCGCGAACGGAGCGCGGTGATATCGCGCTCAAGCCAGGTGTTGATGTGTTGCCACTTGTTTTCATTGGTCGACGAGCTGCCGCTGCTGCTGTAGCTCCAGGTAGTATTGTCACGTAGACGCCACGCACCGAGGTTCAGCCCGCTTTGCAGGTTCAGGTAAGCGTAGTTGCTGCTGCCGCTTACACCATTGTGGACGTTGTTGCCGGTGAAGTTGTAGTTCAGCAGCCCGGCGTTAATTCCGTGGTCCCAGAGTTCAGGCGGAATATAGCCACGCGCTTGATTCCCCATAAACACCTGAGGAATGGTCAGATAAAGCCGCTGCTGACCGACGTCAAAGCGGGTAGTGGCATCTTTGATCAATTCAGTTAATGGTACGCAGGTATCAGACGCCAGTGCGCCCATACCTGGGATGGCAGGTGTATTCACTCCCATGCTGTTAAGCTGCCCGCGGGTGAGGCAGGGCGTCAATCCATGGCCGTTTTCACCAGCATTAAAGGTGATATCGCGGGTGGTCATATACCCGTCATTCAGGTAAATATCCGCGCGATAGGTTCCCGGCGGCAGTTCCTGGCCTTTTTCAAAACCGGACAGATCCGCCACGGCAGCGGGATCGTCCGCCAGGAAACGTGGGTTGAAATAGAGTTCTGCCTGCGCGGAAAATACGGGTGAGGCAAGTAAAAAGGCAATGGGGATCTGCGCGAATATGCGCGCAGATCCTGGAGTCATACGCCGGGTATCCAAACGGTCAAGTCCATATTTAAGATGTGACATAGTCCCTCCGGTCCAAAGTCGCCCGGCAATCGGTATTTTTATCGTTCAAGGGGAGAGCGCTGCTCCCCAGTTAATTACTGCATTACGCCTTTCATTCGCGGGGTCAGCGCGCCGTAGTCGTTAATGGTCCGGTAGGTAATCTCGCTACCTGCATCGGACGGCAAACTGACGCTGGCTTCACCCATCGGTGGGACTAGCGCATTTTTAAGCACTCGGGTACCGGCATTGAGTTCAGTAACCGTCAGGTAGTAAGGGGTAGGGTTGATCAGCGTGAGCGAGCCTGCGCTACGGCGAAATTTTAGCTTTTCAGCGGCCTGATCGGGCGGCAGAGCCAGTTTTGCCGGGCGGTAATAGAGCTTGATACGGCTAATAATCGCCAGCTGCAGGGTGTTATCGCTGAGCTTCGATTTGTCCATGGACGGAATCGCTTTGACGTTCATCCAGAACAGTGTTTCCCGATCTTGCGGTAGCTGGTTATTCGTCGCATCGAGGATACGCAAGGTATTCTCTTTTTTCCCCTGCATGGCAAACAGCGGTGGGGTGATGACAAAACGCCCGTCTTTTGCGCCATCGGCATTCTCGACCCATGACTGAATCAGATAGGTGTTGTCGTCGTTATTGGTGACCGCCAACTGAGCTTGTTTCTGTCCGGCCGGGTAGATGACCCTGGTTGCGCCCAGCGCTACGCCTGCTTGGGCCTGTGCGGTAAAACCGGTGGTTGCGATCAGTAAAAGTCCTGCCAGTAAACCGCGCACGGTACCCAGTGTATTTTTCATGCTTACCTCTTTATTACTCACTGTTATTTCCTGTTACCGGCACTGATTACTGGTAGGTCAGGGAGAACCAGGCCTGAGCATTTGCAGCTCCTCCGGTGACCTGATTCCCGGTGGAACGGTATTTAGCGACAAAATGCAGCGTGGTCGGGCCCGTATGCAGCTGTGTCCATGAAACTGGTGGCGCATTGAGTGGGATCAGACTGCCTGCTTTATCAAACAGGGCAACGCCAATGCCGGTAGCGATCCCTGGCCCCTCGCCCACCGAGAGCACGTCCGGGTTTTTACCATCGGCGACGCCGTGAAATGCCACGCCAACGCGCTGGCTCACGGCGGTACTGCACTCCTGTAGGTGAATATCGAAAGGGACAGGATTGGTATCCTCTCCCGCAGAATGAAACCGATTACTGCTGATTTGCCCCATATTGACCGTCATCTGTCGGTCACCCGCTTCAACGCGGCAGGACTCGGCAATGACTATCCCCTGGAAACGCATGCTCCCTCCTGGCAACATCACGTCCCACTGACCGGCTAGCGCCAGCGGTGGTAGCAAAAATATCAACAGACCCGACTTCATCTTTTGCATCGTTATCACCCCAGTCTTATTCGGATAACGGGCCATCCTGGCCCGACATGCTTCCTTGCCTGATGAAGATATTATTCGTACTGAACTTTAAAGGTTGCGTCAGCGTTAGCGGTACCGGCAGTTGCCGCGCCAGTGGCGAAGTAGCGAGCCTGGAATGGGATGACGTTGGTGCCATTGCTCAGCGTGGTTTGTGCGCCGAAGCTTGCGCCATCCAGTGCCAGCGGGGTACCGGTACGGTCAAGGATCTGTACGCCGACGTTAGTTGCGCCGCCCGCTGCGGAACCTTGCAGCGCCAGTACGGTTGGGTTGGTGCTATTGATCGCCGTGCCGGCAAAAGCAATGGCTGCTTTCTCGGAAACGGTGATATCACAATCATTCAGCTGAATGTTGAAGCCAACAGGAGAGCTGGTGCTGCCCGCTGTAGCGAGTTTCGCAGAACGAACCTGGCCTAACTGAACGGTCTGGTCGAGAGAACCAGCATCAACTGCGCAGGCTGCGTTAACGACTTCACCCTTAAAATGTACCGTGCCGCCGTTTACCGTAACGGGATCGGCCGCCAGGGCTGCAGCAGAGCTCAGGGACAGTGCTGAAAAAACGATAAGTGCTAATTTGTTCATGGTAAATCTCCTGTTTATTAAATAATCCTGAAGCTGAGCTTCACTTAAAAAAACATTTGTTGTTAAAAAATAACTTTTGAAACGTAATCCTATTTCTACAACCTAATTTATTCATCAGGTTGCGGCGGTGCGTATAAATAGTCTTAAGCTTCACGCCAAACTCTTCTGCGATCTCCTGGTTACTTTCCCCTCTGCTCAACATACTTAACATCTGCTTTTCTCGCAGACTCAGATGGAATTTTGTATGATAGTTTCCTGACATCTCTTTCTTTAAGAAGAAATTCAGGATGCTCTTTGTATTACTCTTTTTGTCTAATACCGTTATTTTTTCAAATAACTCTGACTTATAAAAAGCTAAGTCGCTGGATGCAAACGCAACAATGTTCTTATTCGAAAAATAAATCCACTCCGAACCTGAAAGATCGTTGGAGTCCAGATCTATAATCAAAAAGAAATTTTCAATAAACTCTACCCCAAGCAATTCAATCAGGCCCAGAGTAAAATATTTATCCTTAGATAAAATATTAGTTGATAGATTCATATCTGAACACAATCTCATCCTTGGCTTGACCTTTTATTGATCGTTAATAAAACCATTCAGCGAATTGAGAGTAATCTATCATTGCCCACCTCAATGAGGCATATGGCGAATGGCCTAAAAGATTTAACACCCGCTAAGCACGTAGTGAATGGAGCTTTGTTTGTATTTTTTAGTGTTTCATTGGTGTTAAATGTCGTCAATTAATTTTTTTGCAGATGTTTATAAAAATAGAATGATAGGGTTTGTTTATCATTCTTGCTGCAAACAATAGGCACACTCTTTGTATTGGAATTTTCTTAGGGAAAATTCCTTGTTGCAGACATATGTTTTTTATCTTCAGCCGTCTGTGTTGCTTTTAACTGCTTCTAAATATCCATGCAAAGATGCTTGTGAAATACATTTTTCGATATCTTTAGAAATCTAATTCTGAAGATGAAAAGTATAATTGAGAATATTATCTTTTATTATGCAGTTAATTACGTAATGTTATTATTATCCCATCATCTATTTGCTCTCACTTTTCATCGTTGCCAGAGGATTTCTTGTTCAGCCTTCCTGAAAGCTCCGGTGGTTTGACCATATTGTTTTCTGTATATGGTGAGCTCCGATGAGTCAGGCGGCGCCCCTTGTTTCGATGAGGACAATAATACCATTGTATTTTTTTTTAGTTATATGTATTCTGTTTTTTCGATTTTTAGATGTTATAATTCAATTTACAAGAAAAATACAAGTGGATTCAGCATAAAACTCTGCTTATGCCGGTTCAATGCGGATTGTGTGCGTCTGAGGATTATTTGTAAGGCTAGTATATGATCTACAAAATTCAAGGTTCGATACATTTCAGGAGCGATGATGGGCTGGTATGGCTTGATGACGACTCTCACTTCATGCTAACAGCAACGACAAGCCGCCTGCTTAAATTCCTGTTAGACCATAAAGAGCGTGTGGTTTATCGGGATGAGATCCTTGAAAAAGTCTGGGATGCGCATGGGTTACGCACTTCCAGCCATAGCCTTAACAAGTATATTTCGGACCTGAGAGCCGTATTGCGGAATATGGGGTGTGCCGAAGAGGTTATCGTTACCGTACCCAAAGTTGGGTTTAGGGTCGCTGAAAGCATTCTTATCGAAATAGTCGATAATTCGATTCTCGCAGTGGGCAGCGAAAGCAGTACCAGGAACGACAATTTACTCGGCAAGAGCAGCGAAGATCAGGGAAAATCTAAATCCTCTAAGGGCGTGGCGAAAAAAGCCGGTTACGCGTTTCTTGCGCTATGTACTTTGGTTCTCCTTCTCTTAAGCGTTAAAACTGATTTTTATCGCCAACTTTTTTCGGCAGATCAGGACGAGGTCTATTACCTCGGGGATATTGATTCTTGCCCGGTCAGAAGCTTTAGCGCTATACCGGGTGAACAAAAGCAGAAAATGATGGATCTGGCCCAGCAGCTTATCGCAAAACAGGGAATGCATTGCTCAGGCAACGGCGTTTTCTACTTTAGTGTCTCTGAGTCGGTATTAAAAGGATATGAGGGAAGAGGATTTTTGGCCCACTGCATCTACTCGAATGCAAAGAAGAAAGATTTTTATTCATGTGAGAACTACTATAGGCCAGATTATGAAATTACAAAGTAAACTTAATAAAAGAAACATTTATATATTATCTTTTGCTTTGTTTATTACTGTTGTTTTTGGTTGGCTAATGTATTTCTTCCATCACAAAAGTGATTTTGATTGCTCGGCCAATCTGAGAATTGAATCCGGCGCATCTGGTTTTGACGCAAACTTTAAAACTTTCTTGCTGATGCGGGGAAACAACTCCGGGTATTTTGATGTATCCGGTAAGGTGGTGATTGGTGATGTGAAGTACAACGTGCAGAGATCGTACCATTTCAATTATGAAAAGAAAGAAAACAACATTTACCACCTGACCAATACCACGGTTTCGAAGAGGGATGCGGACAACATGATTGAGGGCATGATGCAAAAGGTGTTTTTTAGTCCCGATCCGGATTCCGGGCGCTATATCAAGATTCAAAAGATGAAAAACGCCTGGATCGTCCAAAGCCTGTATTCACCGTCGTTTATATGCGTATCTAATTGATTTTCACTGAGGAGAGTCAGAAAGCCGGCATCGGTTCTTCCACGTTCAGAGCAGCCAGAGGCTGAGTGTCCGATCCTCAGGCATGGCGCCTGAGCAAATCTTTTCTTTTACCATCAGCGGACCGGGCCAGCCGCACGATGCTGTCTACGGATGATGACTTTCGTTTGATGACGAGAAAGAAGCGCCTGATATACCATGACGGCCACCTTCCACCCGCACCAACTTTTGCCAACGCCAGATCGCATTGCGGTTAAGGCCATCCTTTACCCGCCCACATCCCACCCGCCGCTTATGCGGCCTGAACCGTAAAACGATGAAAAGCTTTCACGCTCTTCAATCAATAGCGGGAATGCGCCTTCCGTTTCCCGATGAAGGGACATGCGTTTTGTCCGGCAGGGCGTCATTATCTGCACTATCGATTTGCATCTATATAGCTCGTAATATATATTTTGAGGAGGTCCTGTGTGGACAATTAAGACGACAGATCGTTTTGATGCTTGGCTCAGTGCGCTTTGTGCAACCGAGCGGGCCTGCGTACTGGCATCACTACTTGTTCTGCGGGAAAAGGGGCCGGGACTGCCCAGACCTTACGCCGACGCGCTCAAAGGTTCCTGCTACCGGAACATGAAAGAGCTGCACGTTCAGAGTCGTGGCGATCCGATACGGGGGTTTTTCGCCTTCGATCCTCAGCGAACGGGCATTTTACTATGCGCTGGTAACAAGGTTGGTAATGAAAAACGTTTTTATGATCGGATGATCCCGGTTGCCGACCAGGAATACGCAGATTATCTGAATACGTTAGAGAATAAGGGGTAACACAATGGGCAGAACGCTCGAACAGATTCTTGGGGATGAAAAACCGGACGTAGTGGCTGACGCTCAGGCGATGGCGATGGACATCTTGCTTAACATCCATCTTGCCGAACTGCGTGAGAAGGTACAGAAAACGCAGGTAGAAATGGCGCAGGCTCTGGGCATCCGACAGCCTACCGTCGCCAGCATGGAAAAGCCGGGGCGCGATCTGAAATTGTCTACGCTTAAGCGCTACGTAGAGGCTGCTGGCGGTAAACTGCGTCTGGATGTGGAGCTACCCGATGGTTCTCACTACGGTTTTGCCCTGTAAATAGCGGTGCTTTGCTTAAGGGGAGCGTGAATGCAGGCTGGAGGCCATTCTGAGCTGATGTTTTTGAGGTGACAGACAGATACAGAAAAGCAAAAAGCCTGCTTAGTTTCCTAAGCAGGCTTCTTAAATTTGGCTCCTCTAACTGGGATCGTCTTAGCCAGTAACTGGCTGATTGGTAAGTTATATCAGAATCCATTTTTTGCTGAGACCGCCAGAATGACCATCAATTTTTATTAATCTCTCGGTGGTAAATGCTTGCTATCACACATGCGGTGATATCGGATATTGCCCTGACGCAGATGCTGGCAGGGCGGGGATTCACCTCAGAAATGGAGAAATGCCTTAGTTGGTTGTTGTACGACCTGATTAACTATTTTGCTGCGCAAATGAAAGCGCCTCGCTGGTTGCGTACAGTTGAAGGTGTGAAGTTTATTGATGGTATCGAGATTAAAGCGTGATACGACCCTGATTGGTTCTCGTGATATCGCGAATATTTCGGCGCAGCGCACATCCGGAAGCTGCGCCGCATTTTGTTTATCTGATTCGTCATAATTCTTTGAAACGTAAAAACAGTTTTCTATTATCAGGCTTCGTTACGCTAAGGAAATCACCCGCAATGGAATTGACTAAAAACTATGCATTACCAGCCTCAAATGTTATATTTAAATATAATATTTGGAGGTGTTCTATGTACATCACTCGCCTGAAAAAGGTCGGCGGATCCGTCATGCTGGCGGTTCCCCCCGCCGTGCTGAAAACGCTGGCGCTGTCGGCGGACAGCGAAGTGGGCATGACCATTGATAATGGTCGCCTGGTTATTGAACCTCAGAAACGGCCTCGATATTCGCTGGAAGAACTACTGGCACAGTGCGATCCGCACGCTGAAATGAGCGAAGAGGATCGGGAATGGATTGATGCGCCTGCGGTAGGTAAGGAGATCCTGTAAATGGACAGAGGGGAAATCTGGCTTGTTTCACTGGATCCGATTGCCGGACATGAACAAAGCGGGAAGCGTCCAGTGTTGATCGTATCGAAGGCATCGTTTAATCAAGTTACCCGGCTACCTGTAGTTGTTCCCGTCACCAGCGGCGGAAACTTTGCCCGTGCAGCGGGTTTTGCCGTTTCGCTAGATGGGGCAGGAACGAAAACAACGGGCATCATTCGCTGTGACCAGCCCAGAACCATTGATATGGAAGCCCGGAACGGCAAGCGTCTGGAACGAATACCTGAAGCTATCGTGAATGACGTGCTGGCCAGGCTGGAGGCCATTCTGTGCTGAGGCTTTCTGTGTGACAGACAGATGCAGAAAAGCAAAAAGCCTGCTTAGTTTCCTAAGCAGGCTTCTTAAATCTGGCTCCTCTGACTGGGATCGCCTTTGCCAGTAACAGGCTAATACATAAGCTAAACTTGAATTCACTTGTTGTCAAGACCACCAGAATGACCACCATTTTTCCCCCCTATACGCCGATAGAATCACTGGGGGATAATTACACTTTAATCATTTATATAAAAATTAGTTAAGGATTCGCGGGTAATCATGAAAAAACATGGCACCCTAACTTGGATCTCATTTGCCAGTGACTGGCGAAAAATTAAGCAAAAAGAGGATTCTTATTTGCTCAAGCCAACCAGAATAATCACCAAACTAATGAGCTAGTAAACCATTAAGGTATAGGCTTGGTTTACACCAGATAGGGTGTAACTAGTTGTATGGAATGCTTAAAAGTGATCATATGCAACTCTCATGGTTGATTGCATCTTTAATCATACATTCTGGTAATTGCACTTAACTACAAAATCTGAGATCGTTTTAACATTTGATGACTTCAAATGAATTCGGTGAGCTATCCTTAGGTTGTACTGACACTAGGCTAAGGGATTGTAAACAGCCGTAGCCGTCAGTTCTGAGGGATCCCTTCTGCTCACCATACTTTTGAGTCCATTGGCAAAAAAAATCGATTAGGATTCAGACATATGGCAAATATAAGGATTAAATACCATGCTAATGAACACAGCATTCTATATGCGGAGACTGGGGGCTGTTGCCCGCTCTGTACATTACCTATGATGTTCAAGAAAGCAAGTTCTAGACATCCTAGTATAGGATATGAGATTGCTCATATTTATCCATTAAATCCGAATAAATCGCAGGCAAAGGCTCTTGAGCAATATTCAGTACCTGATGACATCAATTCCCTTGAAAATGTAATTCTCTTATGCCCAAATTGCCATACAAAGTATGACAAAGATTTCAAAATCGAAGAATATCTTAGGCTTTATAATATTAAAAATGGCTATCTTAGTGAGACAAAGGCAAAACAAACAGCTTCTCAATATGCTCTGCAAGATGAAGTGTGCGAAATATTAGATCTCATTGTGCTTGGTGATGATAATTTTGCAAATTTTTCTGAGACTAAACTAGATGTCAGTTCGCTTAATGAAAAACTCAAGACCGATATGAGTCCTTTGCAGAAGCGAGAAATTCGTTCAAATGTTATCAACTATTTTGTACCTATTAGGAATCATATCCGACTTCTCGAACAGTTGGATCAAGCCGCCATACGAATACTACAGAATCAAGTAAATACCTATTATCTGATAATGGAAAAGCAAAACCCTAAGAATAAGGATTTAGTTTTTAACTATGTTTCACAATGGATAAGCTTGAAGTCTGGTAAATCCATTATTGCATCCAAGATCCTTACATCTTTTTTTATCCAAAATTGCGAGGTATTCGATGCTAGTTCCAACTAAATTCACGAGTCTTGAAGAGTCGACCATTTTTAAAATGCTAGTCATTTTAAAAAACAAAGTAGACGACGAAAAATTGTCGGATTTATTGACAAGAACTTCGGCGAGCTTTCAAGATGCTTCGGAATTTTTACATGCTTTAGATATCCTATATGTTCTTGGTTTGATTGATGTTGATGTTTCGATGGAAACGATAAATTATGTTAAGTAAAATAATCTGCTCACTTTTCAATCATGGTGGAATATCATTCAATTATGGCTTGAATGTAATTCTTGGTGATGATAATGCTAAAAACTCAATTGGAAAATCCTCTGCTTTGATGGTCATTGATTTTGCTATGGGTGGTATGTCTCTTTTGGATGATAAGGCTGGTATTATCAAGTCTATGGGGCACCATAGTTATATCTTTGAATTTATTTTTGACGATGTTGTATATTATTTTAAACGGTCAACAAGTGAATCCAATGTGGTTCATGTGTGCAATATGCATTATAAAGTAATTGATGAAATTAGCATTGGTGATTATACAGATAAACTCAAATTACTCTATAACTTAGAGCATCTAAAAAGTAGTTTTCGTTCACTTGTTAGTCCTTTCAGTCGAATATGGAATAAAGGTGCTTTAGACCCTGAGCAACCATTTTCTGGCGATGTGAAAGAATCAGCAGGAGTAGCTATTGGACGACTCATCGATCTCTTTGAATATACGGAAGATATCGCTGAAGAGAAGTCTACTTTAGACGAATATAATGAAAGGAAAAAACTCATATCCAAGTCGATGAATGCTCAAATCATTCCCAAGATCAACAAGGCTCAATACAAGACCAATCAGAAAATAATAACTGACAACAATGATGCTATTAAAGCCTTGAAACAGGGGTTTACGGGAGCTCTAAGCGCCTATGAAGCTCTCTTTGACGAAGAACTGCGTAAACTTCATCAGCAAAAAAATGAATTAGGTAGCCAAAAAAATGATGTGCTAATAAAAATAGAACGAATTAATCGAGATATCTCAGGGGTAACACCGAGATTAACTGCTAATATTGCTCTTATTAAGGAGTTTTTCCCTAATGTAGATTCAGAACGTCTTGAGCAGGTTGAGTCTTTTCATCAAAATATCACTAAAATAGTGCAAAAAGAACTTAAAAAAGGTCTTGCATTGTATTCTGAAAACTTATTGCAAATCAATACTAAGATCGTTGCTTTGGAGAATAAAATACGAACTGGTTTGGCAGCAAAAGGAACGCCAGATGATTTGTTCATGCGAGTGTTCGAACTAAAAGAACTTGCAGATAAAGCTGCTGAAGAGAATAGCTTTTATGATAAAAAGGTAGCTATCGGCAGGGACGCGTTGCTATCCAAAGAACGTTTGGAAGCGATATACTTTGGTATATTCCTTAATATAGAAAATGCACTAAATATAAAATTAAAAAACTTCAATAAAGTAGTTTACGGGCCGAGCAGAAATGCATCTCAGCTTAGGATAAAAAATGCAAATTCATACAACTTCATCTCGCCCGAGGATACTGGAACTGGAAAGTCTTATGCAGGCTTAGTTGCATTCGATCTTGCTATGCTTTCACTAACTAACCTGCCGTTCATAATCCATGATTCAGTTATCTACAAGAATATTGAGGTTCCTGCCACAGGGAATATAATCCGAATTCTAGCATCTGTTAAACGTAAGCAGATATTCCTTTCATTTGATGAAGCCGCAAAATTCGGTGCCAAAGTTGAACGATTGCTGCGGATTCATACCGTTCTCAAGTTGAGCGATAACGATCTGCTCTATACGAAAGACTGGAGGGAGCAGCAATAGTTAATTGATATGTATTAACAATAATTACTGGCTTGAATAGCCAGTAATTAGAATAAATGACTAGTACATCATCAATATTTTCTTTTAATGAACCATTTCGTAAGGGGGCGGCGAGGACTCCGTCGCCGCCAAGTGTAAATTCACTATGGTCTTATCTCAGTTTTCCTCGAAGTTGCAAACTTGCCTCTGGTAAATGTCTACGAATAATAAGGTCATCTGCGCACTCCATTTTTTCTGACCCTTGAGGACTAAGTTTCTGGAGTTTATGATCTGTCGGAATCGCCGGGGCTAGTGGAGAACTGAGTGATATCCAAGTTTCTGCACCCGTAGCCAGGCGTGTAGCAACAATTGGAATTACTATTGCTCCAGCTTCATTGTCATATCGTTGAACTTCACGAGAGAAAGAAAATTCGGTTCCATACTGCCGAATCAGATCACGGGCGAGAAGATCAAGCGATCGTCGAGTACGCTCGGCAGGATAAGGCGGATATCCACCATCAAACGCATGTTCAATAAACTGAATGCCGAGTTTGCGATCTAGGAGCGAGTGGTCCATTCGATTGCGGAAACTTTGCAGGCAGCGATAGCAGGATGTGTTGCAGTTTTCTGGACAACTTGCTAGAAGATTTCGCGTGTGCTCAAACAATTCTCTTGCCCGATTCACAAGTTCGGTCGAAAACCCTGCACCTCCTGCCAATGTGTCATATAGGAAAATTTCAACTTCGTTACCGCTTGCGCCTTTTTCTGTCAAAGCTGGGCGGTATTCGGCTAGAACTTCTCCCGGTTCAATATCTAGTGTTTGACACGCAGCCTTGGCCATAGCTTCGCATAGAGTTCTAAGTACAGAATCAGCTTCTATACTGCCGGGCAAGAGTTGGAACGGCTCTGTTAGCGGGAATGAAAATAATGCAATGTCAGTTTTGAAATCAGTCCCAAGAATTACGTGACGTTTTGCCGCTCCTCCTGGGCAGATGGAGCCTTCTTCACTGCGGAATGGCGTAGCGTGTGGTTGTGAGAGTAGTTCCTCAGGAGCCGCCGATGACTCGATTCGACCACAGGCGAGACAATAATCGTAGCCATCTTTATCGACACCAGTATTTGATACTAAGAGAAATTCTCTCGCTTTGAAAGCACGCACCCGCTCGGATACCTGAATCCAGCTCTTGTCAGGATTAGGCGTTTGCATGACTAACTTGGCACGCGTCGCTCTTGCGGTCTCGTTTGGTGAGTCTGGCTCAGTTTCCGGCGGTGTATCGATTGGGTGTGCAAAGCCGACAGGACGGAACCAGACCCTTGCCGGGCCGAAAGAGTTGGGTGTGTTGCAGGCTGGACAAGTCTCTGTCGTGTTCTCCCTCTCTTTTAAGTAATCGTCAGTCCTTGCATGGGAGCAAGTGCTGCACTCGAAGTAGAGTTTTCGTTTTCCCCAAGCGTCCCGTCGTTCGGCTGGATAAGGAGAATATATAGCTTTGGATGTATACTGTTTGCCGTTTATCCAGAGTTGCTTGTTTGGTGCGTATTGAGATAGAGCCAGTGCAAGCCCCTGAGCGGGAGCATAATCTATAACCGATGTGAACGGGGTTGATCTCTCTTGATTGAAAACGTGAAATGCCACAACATCGGTTGGAAACGCATACCGTGGAACTACTCCCCGGTAAAGGAGACGGTCAAGTAGTTTATCCGTGGCGGGATCAACAATATGTACGTTATCCTCTGACTCGGTCATTATCTCATTCTCGGTTTGATCACCAGAGTCGTCCTTACTTTTTTCTAGGGCGGAGTTGACATCTTGGTTCTCTGATTGAATAAAATCTATGGCTTCGTCAATCGTATCTGTCGCGTCAACCATCATTTCAGCAATCAACCTATGGCGATCATCTGGCGACAACTCAGTGGGTAGCCAGCGATCAGCCGCGTTAGTGAGGTCTTGTGCATTATCTTCTAGCCATTTAGCAAAATCATAACGATTGAGCAAAGGTCCCCGAGTTTTGAAATCACCGACTTTGCCCAAAACGGAAAACAAATTAGGATCGGCACCTGGGATTAATCCAGGAATACGGTCTTCATGATAGCGCTGAAGCAGGTAGGCGCGAAGATGGCGTCGCGTTATTTCCGGATTTTCTAACGTGAGGCGTGGATCAATGACATTACCCCGTATCATTTCCTCTGGATCCGTAAAATAATGGTCGTCATGGCTGTCGGAGCTGCCAAATGCTACAACAGTCGCAACTGCATTAGCACGTCTGCCTGCTCGGCCAGCACGCTGCTGATAATTGGCGCGGGTTGGAGGCATATTACGAAGTGCCACGCCTGAAAGATCACCGATATCAATACCTACTTCCATAGTCGTGGTGCTTGAAAGCACATCAATAGCGGGTTCACCAGGGCGGTCCTTATCTCTCCAGGCGACATCGATATCCTGAAATCTTATTTCGTGTCGCTCAGAGTGAGAGAAGGCTTCATCCGGCTGTGCCGCTCCAAGTTGAGCTGTGTGCTCTGCTGCAATAATAGTCATTAGTTGGGGATCTTCAACATCAAGTGCTGAAGCGATAGGGTCGCGATAAAAACCACGACGTGCCTTGTAAACCTCATCTAAAGCGGGATCAAAGTTGCTCACATCAGAACTTTCACAGTCAATACATCTACTGAGAGTTCCGACTGGGCGATGAACAGATTTGCAACTATTGCATCGCTGCCACTGACCATTTAAATGAAGAGAAAGCTTCGAAGCAACTAAACGATGTCCCCCTCCCATTGTTTGCTCGGTAAAAATGGTCAGAAGAGTTGGAAGCCAATTCTTTTTGAATATTGATTTCGATTGCTTCGATACAAGAACTCGGTTCATGGCAGTAAATACCCCTTGATGGGATCTCACTCGTTCATTCCACCAAGAGTCAGGCATGTCTGAAAACCAGATTCCCGGATCAAGCGTCCAGCATCGCAGCCAAGCTCGACAGACTGTCAATTTAGCCTCCTCGGTTTCGGCGACTCCTGGTAGATCGGGAAGTTTTACAATCTTGGACGAGATTTGTGGAGGCTCGCCAATCGTGGCGATCGCCAAGGCCTCCAGATCAAGTCCCATGTTCGTATGTTTAAACGTATCGGAGATTGCCTGCATAAGACGCTGCGGACATCGGGACAACGAACTGAGGAGTTGAAAGAGCTGAATACCTGCGGGAGATGGGCCTGGACTTGGTCCTTCTACCTCTGAAAGTGTTTCTGCATCACCAAGTTGGGGCCTTAGTCGAACGCCTAACTTATGGGCAGCCACTAAAACTGATAAGTACGCATGGTTGAGCACAAGAGTTTTGGAGAAGTCCGGATCGCGGCTAAGAATCTTATAACCCAACGGAAGGAGTGCCCGCACAGCATCACGTAAGGAATAGTTCTGAAGTGTGCCAGCCAGACGAGCGGCTACTTGGCGAGAATCAGAGAAGATTAGAACCTTACGCCCACGAAGTGGCGCAAAAGAAGTTTGTTGCTGTGGACCAGGGGGCTGTATTCTTAGCTGTGATCCCAATAAAGCCTGAAACGGTTGATCGCCCTTGGTCTGATGATCTTGAACGCTAGATTGTCCATGACCTGCCATCTGGTTGCAACATGCACAAGGAGCGAATTGCCCTGGACCTGCTGCACGGGTTGTATCTTTCGAGCCATCTGTTACGGGCTTTGCAGGAGCAAGGAAGACGGTTCGATATTTCTCTCCTAGTACATCTGGATTAAGCTGGCCCGATACAAGATCATAGTAAGCGGCTTTGGCTTTATCATCCGATGGCGGTTCTTCAATAAGAAGATCAAGAGGATGAAGAGCCTCTATAAGCCCTGAAGCAGTCTCAATTCTTTCACCTTCTTTGGACCATAAATAGCGTGGCTGCGCAACATCATTTGTATAGGCCCTGGCATATGAAGTGCCACAATGACGGCAAGTATAATATTCCAAAACCGGAGCGCCGCAACTGCATCGCTCGTGTGGTTGCGAGAACAATCTTCCGGCAGGGCTTCGCCTGTCTCTGAGGGCATCGGGGCAATTGGGATCCATGCATATCCATAAGCCAGGAAGTCCACGGAAGAATGAATGTATTCTGCATGGAAGAAGGCTAGCTTCGTTTGGTGTTTTTTTCGCGCGGCTCCCAAACGCGAGTAATACCGTTGTGGCTTTTTCCAAAAGATTCGATGGTATTGTATCGTCAAAGATTATTTCTGGTAGTTTGGAGAGCGATACCGCAGCAGTCATAGTCTCATTTACAAGTCGATTAAATGGCGCGTAATCGTACAGCGCCAGATAAAGTTTAGCGTCCACATCACTTACATCTTTGACTGATACCCCTCGAAACTTTAGAAAGTTCTCAATCGCTGCCAATTGTTGACTATGGTCTGCTGAATAGAACTGTTTAAGATTAACAGCAGCAAGGGTGTTTATATCGACCATTGATCCACGGTCCTCAGGAGAACGTAACTGTAGTTCTCCTACTATTGACACGAATGATTCGGCCGATACTCCGGAAAGCTGTGCGCCGAATACACCAGCATTTTTCTTACCCTCATCACTGAAGCTTGCGGTCGAGCATATGACTTGGAACCTCTCGGCTGGTATACCAAGACGTTCTCTTAGTCTACGTATCAATAATCCGACTTCAGCACCTTGTGCTCCTCTGTAAAGATGAGCTTCATCAAGAACGATAAGAAATTTCTCGTCCGGGCAAGCGTCCAACCATTCTTTTGTTGCGTCAAATATGCCACGCTCAATGGGACGCATCATCATATATTCAAGCATCGAATAGTTTGTAATGAGAAGATCGGGTGGAGATGCATGAACTTCATGGCGTGTAATTAGTTCAGAATCGTGTGGACGGCAGATTGCTCGCTTCGCCCAAGGCACAGGAGCTTTACCCAACCAGTCGGAAACACTTTCTTTGGATGGCCATTTTCCCCGTACCTTTAAGGTATCAAAGAGTTTAGCCGCGCGGTATTCTTCCCCGTCGGAAGGGGAATGTTCATAGCGTCGTTTCGCATCCTCGATCTCACCGAAAAATTCACCAATAGATGCTAGTCGTTTACTATCTTTATTAGGTGTGCGCAGGCCCGCATATGGGGTACGGCTGGTATAACGCGCGAAGAGGACGGGACGCTTAGCCCATTTTTCGAATAGAGCAACGGTTTGAGGGGAACCGAACATTGTTCGCAATCGACTTAATTGGTCGTTCACGAGGGCGTTCATAGGATAAAGCACTAATGCGCGAACAGCATTATATTTTTTAAAGCGCTCTGGGTTCTCGCAGGCTTCAATTGCGAACTTGCCTAATATCGGTAAGAGGAATGATTCAGTTTTGCCAGAACCTGTTCCCGTCATAATCATAAGGTTTCGATTATTGTTGAGAATCTCTTGTAGGGCCTCCAATTGATGGGTATAGGGGGAAGGGTAAATTACTGGTTTTCCTGATTTTGTGTCAGAAAGAACTCTCAATGCTTCAAGTGCCGCTGGTGGCAAACTATCAATCTCATTATAAGGACTGGCGCTCTTATAGCGGGGAGTCGATTCCAGATATGGAGCCTGATAGATGCCACCGATCTGATTCAATAGTTCACGACGCTGTTTGACTATGGAAGGGTGGCCGATGTGATATGTCGCCTCGATATAATGCGTCAGGCTCTGCCGTAATTCGTCAATTGTTTGTTGTATTGTGGCTGTTTTCATTTAGTGCTCCCATACTAATCCCGAGTTAGCCAGAGGGATTCCTCTAGCCAATGAAGTTCTTCTTCACTATTATGTAAAGGCAGTGAAAATTGCAGCAAGGCGCGATGAGGCTTTAAACGTTCACCGACCAGACTAAGACGCCTAATCGCCCAAGAAGGAAGAGGAGATGTAAAGGACAGCACAGTTATCTCCTTTTCATAAACAACTCTGACCTGTTGCGGAGAGCCAGTAAGTGCATCCATCGCAGCGAGTAATCGCCAGGCTTCATCACAATCTCGAAAGCGCGCATCTCCTGAATGAATATCAACGAAGCGTTGGACTAATCCGTCCCGAATTTCGGCAAGGCACCACAGTCTTGCCCCGTAGCGTTGTGGGCGTCGGGCAATATAAATTCCAGCATGTTGTTCGTTTAGTGACTGCCATCTGCCTTTATAGTATGAAGTTGTATTGCTAATATCAATTATCTCAAAATTCTCTATTTTTTCCGGGTGTATATCGTTGGGGAGTCTGCTGATCCACGATTTTACAAGTTTGTCGGCTGTAATCGAAACTGGTGCACGTAGCCATGTAATCATAGGTAACTCAATAAGTCCTAGATCGATAAGTGTTTGCCGACATGATTGCGTATTGCTTGGTGTGAGTATTCTTAAACCACTCGGGTAATAAACGAGATTAAAGTCATTTACCTGTGGCGGAGTGACATCATCACCAGCCACTCCCACTATAATAAATGTCCCATCTCTTCGAAGCACAAACGCCGGTGGAGCAGGGCGCAAAATGAGGTTCGTTTCCCCCGCGATTTCGTCCCGCATTTCAAGAAGATCACCCAAGTTGACAAGGTCGTCAATAATATCGTAGATGAGTGTCTTTAAGTTCTCAGGCTCGTCAGTTAATGGACCTAGGGAATTCATTACGAGTGAGCATACTGTCCGAATCGAACAAGGAGCTTCAATGAAAACGGTTCTCCGCAACGCTTGAGCGATTAATGCATTATCAAGTTTTTGCAAGTCAGGAAGTCCTAATGAGCGAGATGAATACTTTATGCAATCAGCCCGGCTAAGTATTTTAATATTGTTCATAAGACCTCCGCCTTAGAGCTCGTTTTCTGGCAGTGTGCCACTAGACGCGCAAAATACGCTCCGCGGATTAGCGCAGAGTTTTTCCGTAGCATATCGAATGCATTTGGTGATGCGAGATCCGAGGGTTTCACAGTATGCGGTTGAAATGCCAATTTCAGTGCAAGACGATAGAGGATGTCTGTTTCCGGAATTTTATAAGCATGAGCCAGTCGAAAGAATTCTAGTTCAGCAGTTTCTGCATCATGATCATATTGCCAATCTTGTGCGCTCAATAAGCCTGAAGCGAATCCTTGTGAATAATAAACTCGCCTATAAAGAAATCCAATGTCCCTTTTACCAGTTTGAACCTTGTTTATATCTTCTGCCCAGTCATTACCGCATAGATATCGTTCAAGTTCTTTTTCAAGTGTGAGAATAGCGTTGCGCCGAGCCAAAAAAGCCATTGGTCCTATCAGCCTCCGAGCTCCCTGCCAATACCGCAGAGCATTGATAATGGTTAGCGGCTGTGGTTCTTCTGCGGACACATGAGTCAGAATATTCAGATCTCGAAAATCAGAAATTTGGCGCTGCGAAGCCATAGCGATCACTTCGTAAGTTTGATCATTGATGCTTGCAACAAACAAACCGCCCTTACCACGAAGCTCTAGTCCGGACAGAGCCTGTTCATAGTCCACTTCGTGACCAATTTCAACAGCGTTCAAATCATATCTCTTTACAGAAGGCAGACTTGTTTCCTCTGTATCATTGGTGAGTCGGATAGTACGTTTGTCTAAACGTAGCCACCGTAAAGGTTCTGCTTTCTTGTCGAATCGCACGCTCTCTAGGCCATATTCGTCCAACGATATGAGCAATTCTATACACGCGGAACGATCAACATGTTCAATGTAGTTGTCTGCTGTCAGTTTCTGTACGATAAGTTTAGATATTCTCTCATCGTCAACAGGAGCCTTGTAATTGCCAATCGGCTCTATATGAAAAAGCGTGCCGTCTGCGTTGAAGAAACGGATTTCCAGTTTAACAATACGCCCGGCAGGAGCCATAAACCTCAGGGTGGCTGCGTGGTCAAGAAACTGCTCTAATGTGGCTCCCTGCGGTTCAAGCTTGAGGCTAACCCCTGCTTTTCCGGAGACAGTCTTTTGCCAAGGTGCTGCTAAACGCACCCTAATGAGGATTTCTTCGCTTATTATGTTGCTGCCGGTAGCTACGCCGAGTGCAGATAAAGATACATAATACAAACCTATTGGAAGCTTACCGAGCGAAATAAACGTTTTTCCGTTGGGTTCCGGACGCAGATGTACAGGAGGATGTTTATTAATAATGATCTGTAATTCGTCGGCTTCAACATCCGATGCTAGGTAAAACATGACAACTTCTGTGTCAAGAAACTCCAGCGCGTCATCTACATTGTTCCATCGGGCAGTCATACCTATTGATTCGGCTCGTATGCCTAACTTATATCCAAGCCCAATCGACGATAATGCTGCTATTTTTCTAGCATCTACTTTCGTAGGAATTGAAAATTGCCAAACGTCGGCTCCAGTTGTCTGTGACTGAACAGGAGTAAGCGATAGACTATCGATAACTTCAGTGGCCACTGTATTCGAACAGACAAGTAAATAAGCTTGGTTAGCTTTTACATGCCGTCCCGTGACTTCAACAGCCGTACCATCTGAACGTACCTTTAATAGCCGTAAAGTCGTTGCAGGGAAAAGCAGCCTTTCCTGCAAAGAGGCTGTAACTTTTTCAAAAGGGCGATCGAATTCGAAAACAGAATGATTATCAGTTGGGTATGCCGAGAGTGGTTCTTCTGTTCCTCCGGTGTAAGAAAATAATGCCCGGCCCGGCATCCATGCATTGCCTCCACCATAATAACGAAAGCGCATATGAGAGTGTTCTAAATCAAGCGGGGATAGTCCGGCCTGACGAAGAGATGTTGCAATGTCGGGAATTACGAGCCTTAGGTTCCACTCTGTTAAACCTCTTTGCCGTGCAATTAGCCGAGGTTTTACTGTACAAGTTTTCGAGATAGTTACATTTTCTTGGATACTTTTTGAAGAAGATATAAAGCTTGTACTATACAAATTGACGAAACGAGCCTCACGGAGTACTCGTCTTACTTCCTTTAGGCGAGTACCAAATGAACCAAGCTTATCGAAGTCGTCTATGATGCGGCGCAATGTGCTTTTCTCAATGGGGGAGATAGCATCAACGACATCTTCAAGACGCATCGCCATTACAATTCGTGCTGTTAGAGTTTTTTGTTGTAAGAAACCCTCGAACCGAGATGAACCACCATGATATTCATCGCTTAGTAGTTCACCTATTTCTTCTAATGTAAGCTCACCACTTCTAGTCAGTAAATGGCGAAGATTGTATAGGTGATCGGCAAAAAAACGTTGTAGATATCTTGGCAGAATGGCTTGCGTGATTGGCCAAGAAATAATAGGGAACTGCTGTGCCCATGACCCGGAGGGGGTGACACTATTAAAATCAGTAGTAAATCGTCTATACCATATACGGATTTGATCACGGTCTCCAAACTTAGGCCAGGAGGGAAAGGCTATAGCAAAGGAATCCCAATATTCGGTTCCGTCATATGTGTAACCTATCTCAGCAGCGGCAGCGATCCATACCAGCCAAAAAGTGCGAGTAGCACGTTTTGTTGTATTCAAGTTGGCATTGAGAAGCGATTGAGCAGTAGAAATCTCTGCTTCGCTCAGACCATGCTCGATCGCATAAACGGGATAATTTTCGGTAGTCCGCAGATCACGTAGTCGAGAATAATGCTGGTATAGCCTCTCTTGAAGTTCTGCTAGATTCACTTCTCCTCCTCCCAACTCCTTTAGGCAATTTTACTAGTTATTACGTCCAGTTTTAATCCTTTAATTAGTAAGGATATATCGTCCCGTCTCCAGTTCTTATAATAACCCTGCCTTAGAGCTCGCGGTTCAATCCATCTCTTACGCGCAAGTTCAGATATTTCATCAATAGTTTTTAAGGTTGAAAGGTCGGGTGTACCCCTACCAGTCGCGAGAATTTCTTTTGCATTTTCAGCGAGCTGGCAGAAAAATACCTCTCTTTGGATTCCATGACGTAAAACCGCTTGGTTAATCCCGAGTTGTTTCAGGGCAGCTTTGATAGTTCTGAGCCGCCAATTTGAGCCTTCGCCAAAGCAATGTTGATCGGCATACGGGTGCTCTGCGAGTCGAAGATATTCACGCATCTCCCCAAATAACTCATCGGTAATATGAAAATGCCCCCAGCCGACGGTATAACCGATTGGTTCAAAATAACTTATGCTATCTAGCTTCAGTCGATTATAAAGTGATGAACGCCCCATGGAAGAACTTGTTGTTACTGCGAGTAAGTGAGCGTATTTATCTTTACCAGAAATAATGCCCGTCGTTGAACCATAATTTCGTAGGAAATCGTCATAAACTTCTCGTGAGCGAATTAAACAGGCAATCGCTTTACCGCCTAAAAGCATATTGTAGGGGGGAACCGCTCCAAGAACGTAAGCATCAAGTATGTTAACTAGCCGACTTGATCGATCATTAGATGTCCATCCGATTAAATTATCACGTACAGATAAGTTAAAAACTGGATCTCCTAATGCAAATATTCCAGCAAGTCGGTCATGCCCTCTGTCCCACACGAGGTACCGCATGCGGCGACCGTAACCATTTGATACTGGAACAGACCAGGTTAAAGATGCTGCCCTAAAGAGTTTGGATTCGAACGAATTCGCAGAAACTTTTATCAATGATAAGCGAATCCTAGTTGGATCAATCTCATTTCCGTTGGCAAAATATGGTATGGCACTTGGCAAGAATTCAGATATAAATTGCTCAGAGGAGCGTAGACGTTCTTCACGTTGAGCGCTGTGCAGTTGACGGATAGATTCTTTTCCTGACTCAGGACGAACTAGTGTTCCATCCGGCCCTTTTTGAAACCCCAGCTGTGTAAAATGTGAGCGTATTTTGCGTTTTAAGCTAGCCTCTGGGGTAAAGGCTTGTGCTACTGGGGCTTTCTCTCCATTGCTCTTACACTTAACTGATTTCAATGCCTTACCTTAATCTTCTAATTCAGTTAGTTAATGTACAGTTTATAATACTTGCAGGTTACTTTCATCACAATGGACATAAAATTTTTCTTACTTCCATAGTTTTAACATTGGTCTTCTGGTGTGGGGCATTGATTAGCGGTCTAACATAAAAGATTTGATAATCTGTGTTTCTCTATTGTATTGAAAATGATATGTTTTTATTTTTGTAAGTATTGAAGAATCTATGTGAGGTGATCAGGAAAAACGGCTGGATTAGTGTGTGAACTTTTCAATCTCAGTGGATGAGAGTACGCTCCCAAGTAGAAATGTCTGATCTTGTTTAGCAAAAGCATCCTGTTCATTTTTGATACTTGGATTTACATTGGATTCTAGCACGAACGAGGAACGAACAAATTTTCTATTGGTAAATTTCATAGATGCAAAGCGGTTCTCTGCTAAACCATTTACAGCTAATAGGTCAAACAGCACTACACCCTCAAAACCAAGTTGATCGAGTTCAATTGCCAGACCTTTTAATTGACGCAAAGGGTGAAAATCCGCTGTGGCAGTTATAACAGCTATTTCACCAATAATGCGTATTTTTTGAATCATAATTTTCACATTCTCGCTGTATATAAGCTATCGATCGCAGAATATGTGTTTTTAGATAAACTTATTGCCTTTTCAAGGGTATCTATCATGCGACTGCCATCTGCAAACTCTTCCATATGGAAAAGTGTATGACGATGTTTCCTATAGAATGTATAGCCGTTATTCAAAGCATCCTGCATCCCTACATTTCTAACCATTGCACTGTATTGAGGTTTTAAAGTACATAACCCACGATTGATATCAAAAAAGTCGCCAAAACCATGTTCTGCATCTTCAACAGACATATTGTAAATGCACATCTGCTCTTTCAGCACTCCTTCGAGAGCCCGTAGGTCCGGATAGAGTAATAGGCAATAATCTGGTAACTGTGGTGAGGCTAATTTCACACAACAGCTAGAGATTAGCAGTTTTTTTACTGATTCAGGTAAGAGTTCATAGCTTCTAGGAAATGCCGTTTTTATATAGTCATCGGCCATCTCCTTTCTAACTATCTCAGCGCTACTATCATCTTTACGATATAAGACTTGTTCTAATCCTTTGAGATCAAGTAAATCTGTAAGCATGAAAATAACACGACGATAACATGACAAAGGTTTACCCTGTATTTGTAAAACTCTTGTGCGTCGATGGTGAGTGAGAGTTAAGTGGTCTTGATGTGCAATACTTTTCAGCGTTACCTGCTTACAGTTGTCCTCATCACGTAAGAGATTGAGTTCAATATCACCAGCCTCCAAAACGCATTCTAATATAGGATCGAATGATTCTGTAGTTATTCCTTTCAATGAATAATTGACGTTTTCAAATTCTGCTGGGTCGATTGTATCCCTTAAATATGAAGCAAGTGTTTCACCAACTGGTTGATTTTTACCTAGTTTCCACTGAATCGTAGTTGTACCTGTATGGTTGAGGTGAAAATCAACAGTTGAGAATTCCGACCCAGTAGAGCCAAAAACCACCCTTTTCCTTTTGGGAAATGTTTGTATATCTCCATCAAGCTGATAGCCGTGAGATTCCAGAAAGTTCTGGATATTGAGATCAAGGTTTTCTCGGTTAAGATTCAGATCTCTGTAGTCAACCACGATTTTCACACCCCTTTCTCTCAATTATTTGTAATCTTTTAACAGAAGATTATAACACCATTTTTAAATTAAGTCATGCTCTAAAAAGTGATGATGGCGAAGATTGGTATTCCAGTAAAAATCCTAGTTTATTAGATAGTTAAACGGCAGTGTGGAGTCGCCTCGGTGAGGCAAATGCAAAGGGAAGGTGGCATATAGCGAAGACTCAAGCCACACGCTTTCATGCGGAACGGAATTATTTTTAATGGAATGCAATTAATTATAAGATCAGAGTCAATTTATAATAACACCATATAACTATAGTGGTGGTTTTAAATTGATTATTCTAACTGAAAAATTGGAATTTTAAGTGAATTTGCGATCAACTAAAAGATTTTCACATATTTAGAATACCTTTTAAAGGCTGATTGTAAAATAATCACCTATAGTTCATTATTTCCTCCTTAGGAACAATATTAATCTCTGCCAGTTATGCTTATACTATATCTAAAATCCCAAACCCCAAACCCCAAACCCCAAACCCCAAACCCCAAACCCCAAACCCCAAACCCCAAACCCCAAACCCCAAACCCCAAACCCCTTTCACCGCTGCAACTGAGGGGCGCTAAGCCCGGCTATATAGGGGCAAGTTTTTCTCCTGTGAGCTTTTCGTTCTTCATATCAGCTTCTGGTTAATCGTTTCCCAACACAACCCGTCCTGCAAGGGTAAATGGCACGCATGCTGCGCCCTTGCAGGACAGAACGATGTCGGGAAAGCGAACCGTCAGGCGATACGAAGACGAAAATCACACACTGACGGAGAAAAAACCATGACGATTTCCCTGCACACTACCCGGACAAGCGCCCCTGACACCGCAGCGGCGACCAGCGTATCCCCGCTGGACCCGTCAGGCTCCTCAAAAACGAAATTTTCTAAAACCAGAAAGGATATTTATCAGACCGTTACCGACAACATCATTGCAGCGCTGGAAGCCGGTGTTAAACCCTGGTCCTGCCCGTGGCAGCGTGTATCCGGCATGTCTGGTCTGCCATCCAATTACACAACCGGAGCAGCCTATAGCGGTATGAATATCATGCTGTTATGGTGCAGCGCATCTAAACAGGGGTTCAGCGATTCACGCTGGATGACCTACAAACAGGCTCAGGCAGCAGGTGGACAGGTTCGCACGCGTGAACGTGGCACAACAGCCATTTTCTACACCACCCTGGAGAAGGAAAACGCCGCCGGAGACATTGAGCATATCCCGATGCTGAAAACTTTCACCGTGTTTAACGTTCAGCAAATCGACGGTTTGCCCCTGACAACGGAAACGGTCAGCCCGGAAGCAACCTTTGACCCGTTGCCGCAGGCTGAAAATCTGTTCAGGAAGAGCGGCGCGAACATCATAGAGAAAGGACAAAACGCCTTTTTCATCCCATCAACTGATGACGTCTGGTTACCGGAGCGCCATCTATTTTCGGATGCGGCTAACTTCTACGCTACCGGCCTGCATGAGCTGGTTCACTGGAGCGGGGGCAAAAAACGCCTGAACCGTGAAATGAAAGGGAAGTTTGGCAGTACGGATTATGCAGAGGAAGAACTGGTGGCGGAGCTGGGAAGTGCCTTTCTGATGGCGGATCTGGGGATTGAGGGAGAGGTACAGCATGAAAGCTATATTGCTTCCTGGCTGAAAGCGCTGAAAAACGACAAGCGTTATATTTTCAAAGCGGCTAGCGCAGCCTCTAAAGCACATCGTTACCTGACGGATAAACTCTGAGACCAGAACCAGACAACCGCAAGGGAATGCGGTTACAGGGTTTTTAACCGGCAACGCTGCAGGGCGCAGACTGAGGCGGAACGCAGCATAGCAAGTACCGAACAGTCTGCGCCCTGCAGTGGAATAAAAAAATTACGGCCTGGCGAGTATCGCCACCAGGTCGTTGAGGCCATCACGATGGCCTGAGTAAAAGCTTACGTATAGCTGCCTAGTGACAGGTATTTCAGTTCATCAAAGGTATAAATGTGAAACACCCGGCGGTGGCGTTCTTCCAGCGGGACGTGCTGATGGTTGATGATGACATGCCTGATGCTGTCAAACAGCAGTTCAAGCGCACGCTTCTTCTGTGGATCGGGCACAACATAAAAAACGTAAATCCAGTGCTTGCGTGTACGGGCCAGCAGGTGGCTGGCGATAATAGACTGGTAACGGGCTCTGGTTTTCAGGCGGCGCTCGGTTTCAATGGCAATAACGTTACCGTCGGGCAGCGTCAGTAATCCGTCCGGGCGATGTTTTACCTGATACTGGATGAGAAAGCTGGCCCGGTCGCCGTTAATCCATCCCGAAGCGCCTTTCTTCTCCAGAATAAGCCTGGCAGCCTGATTATCAAGATGGTGCTCCAGCGTCCAGCCGGTGATTTTTGATGGTTCAAACCGCGCAGGAAAGATTTTATCATTCGGGGTTAACACCACTGCCAGTCCGTCGCTGGTGATCCCCCATAATGAAATCTTCATTGTCCGTGATTCAAGCACATGCTTCTGGATTAACCCCATTCGCTCCGTTTTTGCCAGCAGCGAATAAAGCGACTTATGATCCCGGAAACCAAATAACTGCATCAGCGTTTTAAAATCACTGTAGGTTTCTTCTTTCAGGAAGTTCAGCAGTTGTTTTATTTTTTCGTTGTTACGCGTCTGGCGCTCGTGAAAGGACGAAATCAGCATAACCGCTCCTTAAAAATCCAGCGGGGACAGGTGTTCTTCATCATCAGGTTTCGGCTTTACCGGCTTTACTTCGATTTCGTCGAAGAAAAGAGCCGGGTGCGTTGTCATCACATCCGGCATGGCTGGTTTATCATCCTCGCCAAAATCCAGCATGATCTTCACCGGGGCTGCCGTGGCGGCAATATCAGGGGAAACTGAAAAGATTTTTAGCTGACGCTTTCTGACCTTTATCGGCGAGATCAGAGAAGCAGAAGGTAGCGTTTTTGTCGTAAAGATAAAGCTGACAAAATCGGGCAGGTTGAGGATCATATTGCTGTCAATAAAGAAACGTTCGGCCTGGCGGATTGTGCGCTCACTGTCGATGGTTTCCGTCAGCATATTATCCGTCTTAGCCTTACGGAGTTCGTCATCCACCAGAATCGTGCCTGACATTCTCGCCACCCATTCCGCTGTATCCGGGTCCATAACCCGGTAAACCAGTTTGAATTTGGCATTTTCAACGACCGCACCGATAACGGCGTCACCTTTCAAATCTGCCGGGCAGTCTTTTAAATCGGCAATGGACTGGTGGTCCATAATAATATGAACGCCTTTATCCCGCGCCGCACCTAAACCTTCCAGCGCTGGCCTGGATAAATGGTATTTCAGTTCGGAAAGATAAACAGCAATAGGGCGGGGGACGTCTGTTACACGGTCGCGCCTTTCTGCTAACTGGTACAGGCGAACCAGCAGCATGCGCTGGGCGGTAATGATTTTGCTGTTTCGCATGGAGCCGATAACGTAACAACAGCCGCCTTCATCAAACATTTTTTTAAGTGAAAAGCCTTCCGGTGAATTAATGGCATTTAATAATGCCAGCTCTTCAATCTTACCGAAAAACGCTTTGATTTTTTCGGCAATGCTCTGAACGTAGTCACCGTTATAAACATCACGGAGAGTTGCCGATGGGTTATCACTGACAAATTGCGCGGCCATACGCGCGGCTTTTCGGTCATCAATGCGATAAAAATCCGATTCCTGTCCTTTTTCCGCCAGGCTGAAACCGGCGACAAACAATTCTTCCAGTTCATCGGCAGTAATGTTTTCAATCAGGTTTAACTGGTATTGCTGTTTTCGCAGGTCAATTAAGGCAAAAGGCTTGCCTGCATCCTCGCAGGCTTTGCGGTAAAGATGCGGTGCCCATTCATCGTCTTTGGGGTCCATAACAAAGACACCTTCACCGGCAAGAATACTCTGGTAAAGCAATATCCCGGCGGCCACCCCTTTACCGGCTCCGGTGGTGCCAATAATATCCGCATGTTGTTTCTGCCAGTCTTTTAACGGGAGATACATCGGTTCATTCTCCCTGTCCATGCCAGTAAAGATGCCTTTATTCAGGTCGATATAATCCAGCGGGTTATAATGCAGAGTTTCCGGCAGCAGGGATTTTACGGTGCGGACATCGGTGCGTAATTCCCTTTCAAGGGTGGTTTTTTTAACAAGGCGTTTCTTTATTCTGTCCAGTTCCGGCGTGAATACCCGGCGAAGCATAATATGAAAAATAATCCCGGTTACAGTGAAAGCAATCCGTACTGACCAGACCAGTACTGTATTATCACTGGTGAGTTTTATTTTATACAGCCACTGAAAGGATCCGATAACTATCGGGGCCAGTGTGCCGGAGAAAAAACACAGCAGGGAAAAAGCAATAATCAGCTTTTTCCAGAGCGGCGCTTTCTGCCGTTCATCGCTTTTCATCGACGCAAAAAACGGCATCGTCAGCCCCGCTAATAACGCCAGTATCAGTTGTTGCTGTTGTACAAAAGCGAGCAGCGCCAGCATCCCGTTCACTATCGGCGACAGTGAAGCGGCAAGCTTATTTAAAATCATCGTGCCTCCTTCGTCAGCTATTCGCCCCATGACATCGCCCCGTCAATTCGCCCCACGGTGTCGGGCGAAAAGGCGGGGCGAGTGTATGGGGTAAAGAAGGTGGCCGCTGTGCGACCATGTGCAGGAAAGCATGCTTCCCTGCACCAAACGGCGTGCGCCAGTACATGCGGGCTGGACGCCCTTATTGCCTGTCGCATGGGGGTAATGTCGTGGCTGGACGCCGCGTCAAAACCCCCGAGGTAAAAGGCGGCACACCGTCGCACGCTACGCGCGACCACCCTCTTTAAGACGGTCGCTTTCGCCTTTTTCTTCCCTTTGCTCGTTCCTCGCAGCGGGAATAAAAGGGAAGCTGACCTTTAAAGAGGGTGGTCGCGCCACGCTACCGGCTTTTGGCCGGAGACTTAGCCGCGACGGTGTGCGGGGCTGTGCCCCCCGGGTAAACCGCTGTCGTGGGCGACAGCTTTTCGCTCGCTGGGGCGGCGAAATTTATCCGGCTCCCCCCGGCCTGCAAAATCCGCGTGGGCGCGGCTGTTTGCAGGTGAGGCGCGGTGCCTGAATTATTTTCGCTCCTTAACCCGCGAAAATATTTCTGTCCGCTGCCTCATTTTTACGGCCCCTGTTTCTTCGCTCCTTAATCCGCGAAAAACAGAAGCCGTAAAAACCTGAAAACCGTCATGCTCTGTGTCGTCTCGCCAGTATTAACCACGAACGCGGCCATATTTACTGATGATTTGACCGATAGCCGCCGGGTCTGCCAAATCACATTCACTTAAAAATAATTGTCTGGCATCGGCCGTATGGTCAGGAAGAAAGCCGTGTTTATTCTTTTTCACGATATTAAAGAATGCACGTTCAGCTGAATGACATTCACTGCCGCCGCCATTTCCGGTTGCTTTACCGTACATACATAACACCACTTCGCAGGCATCAGCAGCCAGTACAGTTGTTGAACATGACGCAATAACGCAGAACAATAATACGGAGGATATTGCTTTTTTCATTTCAGTTACCGTTATGATTAATGAAAGGTTACGTATTTTGATAATGTTATTTACCGGAGTTATTTTCTGAATGTCTCTTTCATGCTATTTAAATGAACTGGCTTAAAGTAAATATCATGCATCCGGCGAACATCGCCGTGTATATCAATACTGACGATGACATCAATGCTTTTAAGTACCTTGCGTAACAACACATCAAAAGGAATGTTCCGGCAGTCAGGGTTTTCATAGCAGCGGTCAATGATCCCTTCAATACATTCTTCCGGGCTGCCCGCATGCAGGGAGGTGATTAACCCCTCATGCCCGGAGCCGACAATTTTCAGCGCGTCCCACGCTTCCTGCCCACGAATTTCCGCCAGTAATATCCGGTCAGGGTTCATACGATAATTAGCCCGGATCAGTCTGCCAGGTGTGACAATAGCATTATCCCCGGCATCCGCAGGGTAAAAAAGATGCACATAATTGGCATGGTGATAAAAACGGATTTCGGGATTATCCTCAATCGTTACCAGCCGGAGATGCAGCGGAATATAATGCAGCAGCGTTTTCATATAGGTGGTTTTGCCGGAGCCGGTTTCACCCACAATAAAAATCGTTTTGCCGTATTCCACCGCCTTTTCCATAAAGCGGGGAATATTCCCGCTGTGATATAACCGGACCAGTGCATTATCCTGGCTTTCCGTTTTTTCCTGACCGGCCACGCGCTGATAAAATCCCGCATCAATCCATGACTGATGTGTTTTCTGCTCAAACGAGGGTTTGCGCAGCGTAATGGACACCGTATTACGTTCACAGGCCGGGGGAATAATCGCCTGAATACGTTCGCCGGATCCTAATGTTGCAGAAAGGATGGGGGATGTATCGTCAATATTATCGTCATGCCAGGACGCCAGCGCTCTGGCAAAAGCATGACACTGACGCAACGTGATGGGGGATGCCTGTTTTTGCCATTTTCCCCGAATTTTTGTATGCAGCTCACCCGGTCGGTTAACCGCAATTTCTGTCAGGCCATCCTGAGCAAGAAAATCACCAAACAGACGGTTTTTCATAAAATCCAGTGACAGGTTTTCAGCGCTCATACCATTTCTTTTTCAGCCGTAGTTGATAAACAGAGGAAAAATCAATATCCGTGCCGGTCATGATGCCGATCACATCGCCCTGGTTCAGGTACATCGTGGGCGGGATATTGATGCTGTTTTCCAGTGTCGTTTTCGCCATTTCCGCCGTGGCGGCGCGGGTGTTTTCGGTATAGTCAGTATTGCGGTCTTTACCCGGCGCGGCATCTGATGCCGCTGCCGCCGCGTCCTGCACGGTACTCAGCATCAGGGCGTTGCCGAAACGCTCCCAGAAATGGCTGTCGATCCAGCCCGCGATCCCCGCCTCACCGAGCGGGCCGGTGGCCTGCGTATCGGTGAGCGGGATTTGCAGGCTGCCGGGCTCCGGCGTGCGCAGCTCCGTCCACAGCACAAACATCCGGCTGCGCCCATGTTGCAGTGCGCCGGTGCGGTAGACGCCACGGGCGACCGTTCCTGCCGGGATCAGCTTCACATGGTTACTGGCGCTCCAGACATTCTCACCGATCAGGCAGGAGATATGACCGCCAACATCGGATACGAAGCGCCGCATCATCGAACACGGAATATAACGGTCCACGGGGATATAGAGATCGGGATCGAGGCCCAGCCGCCTGACACCAGTGACACGGGCAACGCCTGGATTGCCGTTGTTATTGCTGCCTCCCGGTGCTGTCGTATCCGGGCAGCGCAGACGTCCATTTTCGCCACTGACCAGTACCGACTGACAGGATGTGTACGTCGTGGAGGCAGACGGGCTGCCCGACGTTCCCGTGTTGCTGCGCGATCCGCTTCGGAACGTGCGTGTATCGTCGCCTGACCCTGTGCTGCCGCTGTTCAGCCCGTTTGCCAGTGCTGCCGCCTTGTTCAGGGCGGGCGGCCCGGGCGGCAGAGCTGGTGTGGCCGGGGCGCTCTGACTGGCAGGGCCTGCGCTTTCCTGCCTCCCTGGCCCAAACAGGCCAAACGGGTTACTGTCCATGCCCAGATTCTTACGCTCCTGCTGCACCGCCCCGGAGGAGGGCGGCGGTGCGGTGTCAGATTCTTTCTCATCACCCCTTTTCAGGGCGCTGAGAAAACGATCGCCACCGGATGCCAGCGCGATGACCAGGACCAGACTCAGCAGGCTGACGATCAGCGTGCGGCGACCGGACGCTTTACGGAAACGGGTCACTTCCGGCTGACCGGGCGGCGTTTTCTGCTCCGGCTCCTGATATTCCATTGCCGCGCGGGCGCGTTCACGGGCTTCCGCTTCCCGTTCTGCGGTGGTTTTTTCCGGTTCGTCCGGGAAAGATTTGTCGGTCATTTTGCCTCCAGCGTAATGGACGGCGAAACGGTGTCACTGTGGGTCAGCGGGATACGCCCGAATCCGTCGTTTTCGATCCCCACCACCGAGGTGCCGTAACGCAGAACCAGCTGCGGCGATGCCGGAACCACCATCACGGTGTAATTGCCCCGTTTAACCGTTCCGGGCGTGACCGCCTGCTCCTGGCCTTTAACCACCCGGAAAACGGAAGGCAGGGTTTTCGTGGGGGAAAAACCGATATACGCGAAACGGCCGTCATCCCAGGTAAAGTCCGGGGCGATGGCGGCTGAACCGGCGGCCACACGTTTTGTATAGCGCCAGTTGCGCGGCGTGGTGGCATGCCCGAATGCCGCCGCTATCCGCTGCCGGTCCAGTGTTTCCTGTTGATGTTGCTGACGGGCGGCGCTGGCGGCGGCAGACTTTTTTCGCAGTTCGTCGGGATAGCGGTAGAGGATAACAAATGCCTGGGCGGGTGAGTCTTTATCCAGCACGTTCAGCTCCAGGCTGTAATCGCGCTTCGATGTCACCACGAACAGATTGGTTTTCCAGTCTTTTGCCGTCGGCAGAAACAGCTGGCTTACGTTGTTGCCGCTGGCGTCCGTGACCGGCTGGGTAATCGGGTTCGGGCTGACGCCCACCCGGTTATCGCTTTTCGTCACGGTCCAGCCTCTGGGGAAACCCGCCTGCGCATCGATAACGGTTTCATCATCGTCAAACACCACCATGGTGACGTAGCCGGGGCGGGTATTGACGACCGTGGCGTTCTGGCTGTTGTACGTGACGTTCTGCATCCGGCTGTCATACGCGCTGCCGCGCGGTGTCGCCGCGCTCCATGCCACGCATGACGCCAGTAAACCCGTGAGGAGCAGAATGTGTTTCAGCATCATTCCCCCCTCAGCTCTTTGTCGCGCTGGTAGCTGGTGACGATAAAGCCCAGTGGGTTCACTTCGCGCTGGCTGTCGGTCAGTTGCCGGTGCGGGACGTAGCGGTATGTGAGGCGGATATTCCACACATCCGTTTTCACGGAATTATCAGCAATACGGCGAATTGTGCGCTTAATACGCAGTGTTGCCAGATTATCCGGCCCGGTGGCAGGCGCATGCACATTGGAAATAATGGCGATATAAACGACATATTCCGCCTTATTAAAAATCACGTCCGGTGCCTGGTCGCCGTTAAACCCGTCCAGATAGTCCCGGTTCACGCTGTCGCTGTTAAATAACTGCACGTCGTCATAATCACGCTGAAGGGAGAAATAATTATATCCCTCGCGGAGTCTGACATAGTGTGCTGCCAGTGAATGCGCCAGTGCCTTTTCAGAAGAAATATCCCGCTCCTTCACGCGGGTCATATATTCATAGCGCCCGGTCTGTTTATCCACTGACCATAATTCAGTGTCGGTGGTTTTAAGCGGCAGCAGAATAATAATGGTCGCAATCGCCATGGCGGCCAGAATCAGTCCGGCAGCGGCCATCCGCCAGGCGGTTTTTCGGGAACGCTCCTCCTTTTCCAGCAGGATGGATTCAAAAGAGCGGGAAACATTAACAATGTTCTGAATATCAGACATGGCGAGTCAGCTCCTGAATGATGGCGGGGGAATTCACTGGCGCGGTTTCGCCGGATACTGGTGGAAGGTCGCCCTGATGCTGTGCGCAGCCCGTGAGCGCGCACAGCATCAGAAGGATGATGCTGAATTTCATGGAAGCCCCTTATCGTATGGATGCAGGAATGCCGCACCGGTGGCGCAGGCCACGGCGTGACGGGGAAAGGAAATTAACGGCAGGGAGGATTAACGGTGACGCTGCCGGTTCAGGCGTTTCATGCTTTCGATGGCGGTGGTGCGTTTCTGCCAGGCGCTCACGGTTTTACCCGCGCCTGCGCCAGTGAGCCTGCCGGTCGCCGCGGCGACGGCCATGCCGCCTTTCGCAGCCAGGCGGGCACCTCCCTTTACACCCGGCCCGGCAAGACTGGCGGATTTATTCGCCAGTCCGCTCAGGCCACTCATGGCTGCACCCTGCAGCACCGCCTGTACGGCGGCCCCGCTGAGTGCGCTGGCGAGCTTCGCGGAGAACCAGACCACCACACCCGCCGCTATCCCGGCCAGCAGGCACTGTGCTGCCAGCGTGACCATATTGGTTTCAGCGGATGTTTTTGCTGCGGCATCCAGTATTTTATTCAGGTAATTGATGGCGATACGGATGGATAAGGCGGAAAACATGATCGTTAATATTGCCGCGAAAATCGTTTTCAGCCAGTTATCAAACATCGGCTTAAGAAAACCGTACAGCAGGCAGAAAATAAAGAGTGGCGCGGTGGTCGTCATTAACAGGATGGTGATTTCGGCGAGCAGGTTGACAAAGGTGGCTGCCATCAGCAGGACAACAGAGCCGCCCCATACCAGGACTTCGGCAAGGCCGCCATTCAGTTTGACGTAAGTTGAGGTGTCCATATTAAATAACTTTTGCCCCAGCGCCTGTGCCTTTTCCCAGACGGTATCGAGCAGCGCCCAGACGTTATCATCGCCGCTGATACCGTCTTTGAGTCCCTGGATAGCCGCTACCGCCATATCCAGCCAGCCATCCCGGTTTAACGCAAAGGTGGTGATCAGCAACATTCGCCCCACATCCCAGGCGACATCTTCAACCGGGGTCCGGAGTTTGCCAGCCAGCGTCTGATAACCGCGAAACAGTATAAATAAGGTAAAAGAGCTGACGATGATGACGCTGATCATCGTGCCGTAAGTGGAAGACTGACCTTCCAGTACGGCATTCAGTCCATCCATGATGTTTTTGTCCATACCAACAAAAATACCACCGGACATGGTGCCTCACCTGATATATAAAGAAAGGAAATAGAAAACAGGGAGGATTCCCTGTTTTGCTGGAGGAGAAATTACTGTGTCACTGCATTTCTTTTTTCAGCTTCCTGCTGAAATATCGCCCCGAATTTCTCCTTAACCCCGGGCTGGCCTTCCTGTGCAAACATAAGTGCTGCCCGGTGCGCAAATTCGCAGTTATCGCTTGCCTCGGCATCCTTCAGGCATTGCGTATAAACCGCATAAGTTTCGTCAGGATGCTGCTTATACCAGGCTTCGGATTTGGTTTCCTTGCAGCCGGGCAGTAATATCACGCCTGAGAGTGTGCATAAGGTGAATAAGGATCTGAGCACGGATAACCTCCCTATAAATTATTAAGGCCAGCAACAGGTGCCGTTAGCTGCTGCTGTTCAAAGGCTTTCTGTCTTTGCTGTTCCAGCAAGGTCGTTCGCTGTTCAGCCTGTCTGACAGACATCTCCCACTGATTCGTCAGCGCATTTAACTGTACGCTTTTCGCCGCGATGGCGTTAGCCAGATCCTGAGACTCTTTCGAGTCCTGCGCATTCGAAATACGGTCAGATAAGTCTGATATATCACTGAGTGTGCTGTTGATCCTGTTTCCAACGTCAGTGGTATTCTCAATCGCCATTGCCTGATTAAGGATCATCTGTTTGCAACTGTCGGCCAGGGCCTGAGATTTTATTCCTTCCTGTTCCTCGCTGCACACGCTGAACGATTTGTATTTATTGTATAGGTTTTGCAGTTCAGCAGAATATGAACTGTTTTGCGTGGTCAGCAGATCATCCAGTGAAATACCGCTCTTACGGAGATTATCAATGTCGGTTTTCAGGCTTCGGGCATCACTGAGAAAACCCTGAATATCCCGCACGCCGGTTGCGGTAGCCAGTTGCTTCTTATATGCATCAAGTTCACTTTTATAATGGGTAACCGTATCCTCCCATTGGTGTAGTTTCTGCATCCACTGATTAATGGATTCGGTATTCTGCACGGCGTCGAAAACCGGTATTCCGGCGCTGAACACCTGCGTCGAGAAAAATAACGATAATGTCAGAAGATGATTCCTGGAACGCATTGATATTACCTCCGGTTGGCTTTCAGATTGCCCGCTCAAGGAAAGCGTCTTTCCATTCATCAGGTCGCATACTGTCCTGATAAATGGCATCGAATATTTTCAGGTTGTCCTCACTGCCGCTGAGAAGCCGGGTGAGTTTACCCAGTCCGGACAAATCCATTTTCGCCATTGCCACAAACGGGCGGGTTTCTCCGGCCCGCAGCGGTGTTTTCAGGATGACCATATAATGCTCGCCCGGATCCAGGTTTCTGACCGTGTCATAAACGCTTTCCGGCACTTTCATTTTCTCCACGTAATCCGCATAGCTGGCTTTCGGATTGGAAAGGAAAATCTGGGTACCGCACTGCTCAATAATCGCCGGGGCGATGGGGTGTCTGACAATTTCATCCGGTGACTGTGTTGCCGGAACGAAGATACCGTTCAGCTTGCGGATGACTTTCAGCATATTGAGCGAGAAGCGGGAAAATTCGACATCGGCCAGCCAGCGCCAGAACTCATCCATAAACATCACCAGGCGGCGACCGTCCAGAAGACTGGTCGCACGGTACAGCAGGTAAAAGGTCAAGGGGCCGCGAATATCGTCATCATCCAGAAATTCGGTGCCGTCGATACCAAAGTTATCGACATCGCTGATGGTGAATGTATCGGCCTCGTTATCAAACACCCAGCCGAACTCGCCCCCCTGCGCCCACTGTTTCAGGCGAATACGCAGCCCGTTGGTGCGGGCATCTGTAGTCGGCGGCTCCGGTAGCACTTCCAGCAGCCGGGTGATCCCGAACCGGCGGTACTCCGGCGGATAGTCCAGCATGATGGTGTCCACGGCGGCACTGATCCGCTCTTCATCGCGCGGATCGAGCGGCTTACCGTTGCGGCGGCACAGCATGCGCACCAGCCGTTTGATGAAACTGATGTTCCGGCGGGTTGGCTCCAGCGCAAACGGGTTGAAGCCGGTGGGCTCGCCGGTACGGATGCGGAAGTATCGTCCACCCACCTGGCGGATCGCCATCTCCGCCGCCCGGTCCTTATCGAAATACACCGTGGTCAGCCGTTTGGTGGTGGCAGAAGGCGCAAACGACGCCGGGTTACGGTACTTCTGCATCAGTTGTTGCATGACGGTCATCAGCAGGGTTTTGCCGGAGCCGGTTTTCCCGATAATCGCCGTATTCCCCGGCGTTTTCTCACCAGTGTCATCCCGCCCGGCCTGGCTGTCATGCAGGTTGAGGTAATACCCGCCACCGCCGGGAGATGTGAGGAGAGCGATGGCTTCCCCCCACGGATTACCGCTGCGTTTGTGGGGATGGAAGTTATGCAGGCAGGCCATATCGGCAAAATTCTGGCTGCTGACGGCCACCAGTCGGGGACGCAGAGTATAGACGCCCGGCAGTTGCGCCAGATATGCGGCGGGCAGTGACAGGGTGGAGAGCGTCGTCATAATACCAAGATCGGCGAAGGGCTGGGCCAGAACGTTAGTGTCCTTCACCACCTGTCCGGCACTGTCTGAGGAGATCAGCAGGGAAAAGTGGAATTTACCGCACGACACATGTCCGGACTGGAGCAGGTCGCGCAGGACAATCAGCTCTTCGCGCTGGGAAGTCGCGTCGTCGTCCGTGGAGTTAAGCCGTTTTTCCGCCAGACGGATATGATTCTGCGCCTCATCCCGAGCCATGCAGGTAAAGGACTGCGTCAGAACATACTCGCTTTCGGCGTACAGCAGCGCATCCAGCATACCGGTATGGGTTTCCGGGGAATAATCCTTAATCTCCAGGCTGCGGAAGAAGCGGGAACCGCTGACCGTCTGGCATTCACCGGTGTCGGTGGTGAAAAACACGTCCGGCGTGCTTAATGTTTCATAAAACGGCGAGCGCGTTACGGCCACTTTCTGCCACTGTCCGGTGATCAGGCGGTGGAAGAACGCCAGTTGCGAGGAATACACCCGCCCGTTTTCTTCATATATCCCCAGCGGCGTTGCCATATAGCGGGATAATGAAGATTCCAGTGCTTCACGATATTCCTGCATGATTTTGTGCGCGTCATCCAGAGCTGGCTGGCGTTTACCGTGCGACTGCGCTTTCATGGTTTTTTTCTCAATCGCAGAGAACGGCGCGTAGCAGACGGTAAAAAACAGCCGGTGCCGCCAGAACGGTTTTTCTTTTACCGGCTGGTAATACCGCCGGGTCACGTCATCGGAAAAGGGAATACCCGAACAGGCTTCAAAAGCATCATGGTATTTTTCACGGAGCCGGTGAATATAGAATGTTACCGGCAGACCCTCATACGAACGAATAACATTATTCAGATGCGTGGCCATCAGGGTCAGGTGATGTTCGTCTTCACATTCAAAGACTGTGCCGCCCAGCTCCCAGGTGGCAACCAAATCATGGTGACGGTTTCTGATGACGTAAGGGTGAATATGGGAGGAATACGGAATATATTTATCCAGCGTAATACGCTCGTTTAATTTCATTTTCTGAATAAACTCCGAGACATCAACGTTATCGTACTGGTTTGCCAGAAGGGCATTCGCGCCAAAATGGGTATTGGTGAAAAGTCGTCCACGGGTTTTAAACGCCAGCCAGAGCAGACTGAAATAATGAATGTCCTTTCGGGCTTTATTTTTCATTTCCGCCCAGGCCGGGATCAACAACAGTGCCAGGTAATAGCTGACATAGACCGCCAGCAGGACGATGCCCCCGCTGACGAGAACGAACGGCACCAGAGGAATACCCATAATGGCGGCGGGCCGCGTAAGTGCTTTATTCAGCGTAGCCATCGTTGCCTCTCTTATGACGCCCAGTAGGCACCGAAGCCGGACGCGCCGACAATCAGGATCGCGCCGATGATGATGTTACGCATGTCGTGCAGGCTCTTGCCGTCGAACAGCACCTTGTAGCCCACCCACATGGTCGCCAGTGTGATAGTGACAGCGGCCAGTCCCAGCAGGCCGGTCGAGGTATTGCTCAGTGTCTCACTGGCCTTGTTAAATCCGCTGTCCGCCGCCAGCAGCGGGGCAGGCAGCAGCACGGAAGCAACAACGGAGTAACGGCGTTTACGCATGATCATTTCTCCTCATCAGGGATAACAGGGATAGCGCCGCGAATGACGGAACCGGGATAATGCAGGGAAGTCAGGATCGGCGCAGTGGCACCGGCAGGCTCGCCGCGCAGCACAACGGCGGGATAACGGACAGACGGCTGTGCGTTCCGGTCAGGGGCACGCTGCCGGTCTTTCCGCGTGGACGGGACGACATAGCCAATGCGCTGCACGTAGCTGGTCTGGTTAAAGGCGGATTCCGGCCGCTGGCCGGTTTCAAAGTTGCCGGAGTAGTAACAACTGAGCGCCCGTTTCAGTGTTCCGCCGCGCCGGTAACAGTCGGTGAGAATGCGCTCAAATACCGACAGATTGATGCAAGGGTTAAGCAGGTCGCTGGCCGTGACGCCGTAATGGCGGAAATTGATGCTGGTGATTTGCATCAGGCCGACCGAATAGCGTCGGCCCTGTGCAGCCAGCTGTCTGGTGAGACGGATCGCCTCCGGCAGGCTCGAGGGGAAATGTGAAATCACGCCCCGGCTGTCTGGCAGGATTTCAGCAATGGCGTAGGGGTGGAAGCCGGATTCGACCCGTGCGACATCAAGCGACGTGGACGGGTGAATACTGGCGGCGCACTGCACCGCCAGTGCCAGAAAGGCAGTGGTGGAAAGCATGCTGGCCTCGCAACAGAGAGACCGGCGGCTTACAGAAAAGTACGCCGCCGGGTGAGAAGAAGAGAAAATGGATTAAGCGGCAGCGGCATCCTGTGAAATGTCGCTTTCTTCTCTCGGTTCGAGCAGTACCAGCCTGCCGGAAACCGCAATACCGGGTATTAGCACGATATTCAGACCGGGCTTGCCGTTATGCGCGAAGGCCACGCCAACTTTTGTCCAGTACGTGTTTGTTTCGCCCTGCAAATCGGGCTGGCTTTCCTGGGTAACAAATACGTGATAAGCGGGTTTTCTCATGGAATTTCCTTTGATCAAAAACAGTAAATGAAATAAACCAGTCACATCCCGGTTCTGCATTCCGGTTTTAACGGGTCAGCGAGAACATTCAGCGGCACCCTGAATTGTGGTTACGTGACAGCCCGATCCATTTTGTTAAAGAGCAATACCCTGTCAGGACGAATTAATGTCCATAGGGGCGACTATGCTGTAATGGCGTTCTCAGATTCGAATATCTGGTGAGGGATATAAATGAGAAACTCAAAACAAAAAGAAGAGAGAAAATTAGTGGAGTATTTAAGATGCAGTGAGAATAATGAGGATTTAAAAAACACGAGAGAGTGGTATTAACATTCACCGTGAATAATAAAGACGTGCAGAGATATAACATCTCTACACGTCCTTTTTATCCTGTCAGCGGCTACTACGTTCAAGTTTTTCCTGACATTCCGTACAGGTGGTTACACCCGGCAGTGCTTGCCGTCGCTTTTCTGGAATGGGTTTACCACATACACGACAGTGAAATAATGATGGTGTCGACCCCGGCTTAAAACGACTCTGTTCAATCATCTCCTCCAGGCGCTGCTCATTAATTTCCTGATCGCGATCGATCTCATCCGGCATGTGGTGCCCTCCTGTTAGCGGCAACTTCCTTTTCACAAAGCGTGATACGTCTCCATACCATGGTGAGTGATAGTCCCAGGAACCTTGGTAGCAGGAGTTCAGTAACCTGCATCATGGCTATCAGCGCGTCGGGGGATTCAAGGCTTTCCACCCGGCACTTCTGCCATTGCCGCCAGATCTCGGCATCTGTCTCTTCATCCGGCTCAGGTGTACGTCCATATGGCACGCTGACACCCAGCAACCGTCGGCGAAGGCAGACATCATTAGACGTCAGGCCAAAGAAGTGGTTGAGCAACGCGATAGAACCGCCCAGCCGGATAGCCCGGTTAATCTGCTGCTGTTGTCGGTATTCCTGTCGGGCCTGCGCCAGTAAATGATGCAGGACATCATGGCGGACACTGACCGAAACAAAGGGAGCCGCCGCCCGGCTGACAGCAAACAGTTCATCGAGTGATAACTGATTAAGAGCATTCATTTCGTCGAAAGTGAATCCGAGGGATTCACAGTGACGAATATCCCCAACTTTCAGAGCGTGCAACGCATCAGTTAAGATTGTGTAATTAATTAATGGAATCATTCTGTTATCTCCTCAATCTATATGGAAAAGTTGAGCAAATAAACGGACATTTTTAACTGATTGAACGTCCGGCCAATTTAAGGCTGATCCATTCATCAATTTCCGATTCGAGCCAGGCCACACTGGCCGGGCCAATTTTTATTGAACGTGGAAAGGTTCCATTTTTCATATACAGGTAAATCTGAGAGCGTTTCAGGCCAGTTTTTTCTTCAACTTGCTTCAGGCGTAATAGCTGATGTGCTGTCATTGTTTTCTCCTGTGGTTAAATAACCGGTGGACGCCCGGCGTTCTCAAAAGAAGCACAGGAAAGATTAGGATGGAAGTTAATAAATCCATATCAAGGAGGCTATTATCCTTAATACGGATTTAAACTTTAGCATGATAAATATCATGCTATCTTAGATGATGGTGAAACTGGGGAGCCTCGTTCTAGCGCGGTTTTTAGTGTGTCTCCGCTGAGTCGATCTGTGATGCCATCGTCTGAGGCCCATTGCTCGAAGATGGATAAGAGTTTATAAGGTTGTCGAAGTAAAGGCCTTATATCCTCATTATGATAACAGGCAAGCCAGAAAAGACGTGATAGAGGCGTTGAAATACGGGGTTTGACGGCCAACGACTTGGTTGGGATGTTTATAAGCTTTCCAAGTTCTGAATGGCGTATAACAAAACATGCATCAGTAGGTAAATTATAGAGTGGAAAGTACGCTTTTCTCAGCGTGTTCTTTACTTCAATATGGGATATTTTTTCGGAAATATCCAGAATGATATCTTCGGGGAGCAACGCTGTTTGTTGTCGTATTCTGTCATTCCATGTGGAATTTATAAATATTTGATATATTTCCCCTGAAATAGTAACCGTCAGCCCATAATTGAATTCATTAGCTCCAGTTATCGGCGCTGGGATTTTAAGTGATTGTGATAGTAGACGTTGTACAAGAACATATTCAAATCCAGCCAGGCTGGTATCTATAATTCTTTGCGCAGTGCGTAAATATCTTCCTTCTGTGCTGAGTATCAGATTGTTTTCTTCGATAAAGCTTTTTTTTCGAGGGCGCAAAGGCGGGAGGTTAATGAGTTTTCTATAGGTCTGAATTTTAATTTATTTTTTAATTTTTGAATTTTTCTTAATGTAATAGGTGACTGAAAATAAATGGAAAGGATGATGTTTCCTCTCAGCGCATTCTTGTAGATATCACTTTTTGTTAATCTAAACTTCAATTTGTGTTGAGCCAGTTGTATGGCTTCAGGTATAGTTAACCACTCAGTCATCGGGTATTTAATTTCAGTGCGATTATTTTCTTTTTTCATAATGAAGCTCCACTTGTATTGCATGGTAATGGTACTTGGTTTAAATGCTGTTAACATTACTCAGTGCTCTTACTTCAGGCATGCTAGTTCAAGTTCAATTAATAAGAGTTTCCACGTAATAAACTTCGTTTGGATGATATTTAAGAGGGACTGGTCGCGCCTTAGAAAAACGGGAAAAAGCATGACAACATTCATACTGTATGTTGGTTATTAATTTGAATGATATATGTCCAGTCTTTGATTTTTACTTTTGCCAGAATCAAAGAAATACTCCATGCGAATATAGCGATAATGTAAACTGACTCAGAGCATTCTAAGATGAAATTGGGTTGGAGATTATTATATATGCCAAACGTATCAGGTCTCATTTATCCCAAATCGTCACGCAGGTATTGAATTTCAGCATCGGCAGTAAGCCTATACTGACGTCGCTGATGATGCGGAAAAAAGAGTTTATAGACTGGCGTGAAAGCAATTTATTATTAATTACTCAACATACCTGGCGCAGAGGTGGCGATCCTTGCGAAGAAAAATATATCGTATGGTGTTGTACATGCTATAAACAAAGTTGTCTTTCATGTCCTTTTCTTCAATCGCCTTGGCAATGGCATTTCTCATCATCAGTAGAATAATACCTCTGAATATGGACGTTAAACCGATGGTAAAGAAAGCAGTAACAGCAAGGTCAACTAACCAAAATCCTGAATTAAGGAGAACAGGCCTGTAGATTGCCATACCCACTAAAACCACCCAGTGACTGAAACAATAAAAGCAACTGAGGAGACAACCTGTCATGGCATTTATCTTGACCATTCGTTCTCGCAAAAGACGGAACATTTCCTGTTGCGTGACGGTGATTGAAGTACAACTGGACATCAGCGCTATTACCATGCAAACCCAGAACTGCTCTAAAACGTTATCGAATGACATAGTATGTTCCCCTCATAAGACCTTCATGTAATGATATAAGATACATGAAAACAAGATTCTTATGCAACAACAAAAGTGTCATAAGTGAAAGTGCAGCAATCGAGTATCAACAACGGGAATGTCAACCGGCTACTCTGGGATTACTTGTAATGATTCATATGTATACAATTCAAGGTGCCGTTACCTCTGAAGATATATCCTTGATGATCAATACGAATCCGGTTTAAGTCAGATGTCTGTTCCAACGGATAAAATTGCAGGTACTGTCCATTCTGAGAATGTCCAGGGAGGGGGGCACTTCAAAAATCCCTCACTTCTAACACCGTTCTGCTGGTTTTGTAATGGCAGATTGAATTTAACCACCTGAACAGAGGAGATAGCCTTACTTCAAGACAAGTCAGGTGTCTTAAATAAAAAAGAAATTTCATCTCAGCTTTCAGGTGAATGTTCGTTCCTAATGGCAAAATAAATAGCCCAATGAGATAGGCTATTGCGCATCTGCAGTGAAATTGACTGACAGCAGTGATGCCTAAGTGAGATTGCTGTTATTAAAAGGCTTAGCGGAATAATTAGCTAAGATGTTCATACAATTCGTCAATAAAAACTTTATACCGGTTTTCGTTAGCCCGAGAAGGGTCATACAATAAATGCATTTCCCGAGGGGGAATATTAAAATCTTCCAGAACAGGAACGAGTTTTCCCTTTTTAATAAATCGTTCAAGTCCCTTTTCATAACCAAATAGCAAGCCAGTACCTCTTAATGCCGCCTCAAGGATTGCTCCCCAGTCGTTAATAGCCAGGCGAGAGTTTACCATCACTTCCGCATATCCCTCACTGCTGGAAAAAGGCCAGTAATGGCTTAATCCCGCAGACCAAGGTGCAAAAACCAGACACTCATGATGTTTCAGATCAGAAGGTTGTTCTGGATGACCGTACTTTGCCAGGTATTGAGGAGCAGCGCATGCAATAAATCGGTACGCAGGCAACGGTTTTGCCGCAAGTCTGAGTTTCTTATCAAGCTCGCCGATGCGTATCACCAGGTCAAAATCTTCTGAAGCAGGATTAATAACGTCATCAGAAAGAATAAGTTCAATACGCATTTGCGGATAACGCTCAAGAAATATGCTCAAAAAATCCACTAAGACATAACGGCCGAATGTTACCGGCGCATTCAGCCGTAGCGTACCTGCAAGAATTGCACTCGAACTGCTTGCTTCCCGTTCTGCACTGTTGATGGCTTGTAAAATTGTTTCACAACGCCTGTAGTACAGCGAGCCTGCCGGCGTCAGGCTTTGCCTGCGCGTCGTTCGGTTAAGCAGGCGCGTTTCAAGCTGCTTCTCAAGTGTGGCGATATGGCGGGCCACCATCTGAGGCGACATATCGAGCCGGTCTGCGGCCGCAACAAAAGAGCCTGTCTGAACCACAACAACGAAGGCCCGCATTCCGGTAAGTTTATCCAGCATTCGCTACTCCTGGTTGTTTCAGAACTCAATATTGGCGAATTTTAAAAACTGCTAATACTTATTATGCTTATTTTTTGTCTCATGAACAGGACAGCGAAAACGATGCACATTTATATTGTCAGAATGGACCATCCGGATGGCACCGGGTGGAATACCTTTGTGCGCGAGCATGTGATTTATCTGAAAGGGCTGATAGAACAGGGCAAACTGTTAGCGTCCGGTCCGCTCAAAAACACGCCGCTGCGGGCGGGATTTCTTATTTTCAGGGCTGAGACGCGCGATGAAGTCCAGTCCATGATCAGTGCGGACCCTTTTGCTCGTGAAGGTCTCATCGCTAAACTTGAAATCCATGAATGGGACCCGTTGTTTGGTCTGCTTGACAGGTACTCAAGCCACAATACGGTCAGTGAGTTGCAGGACTTAATTGGCTGAAAATTTGAGCCACGAGAAAAATACTATCAGTATCCTGTAGTATTCATATATCGGGTGTGAGGTGAGTAGCCACGCCAGTTACTCGCCTCTCTACCTGACGGTAATTTTTTAAATTTCACAACCGTATAAATTATTATAAATTATCAGATTACAGAACTAAACATCATTTGGTTTCCATTAAATCGTTATTTTGTTTAACAGGCACCTTACATCCTGATTTTATTTAGGACAAAATCTTATGTGACTTTTTTAGTTACGCAATGATATCTGCCTGCAAGCAGTCCCCAGGCATTCAGAACAGGTCATTCAGATATGCCGGGTGTGTAAGTCATTCGCAATTTTCTGAACTAGGTATCCGCAAGTACTGCTGCCAGGTGGGGACTGGAGTTGCTGTACATGATGGTGGGGGAGTTTTACCTGACACGTACGGTAAAACTCTCAGTTACCCACCCGTTATACTTTATAAATTTATTGACGAATCAAAATAAAAACCTCCAGTATGTAATACGATATAAATATCCTTGACTGCGTCGACAGCCATACCTGGTAAATTCAAGGGGCTGTTTCACCCAGATCTATTTATTCCGGCAGGATTTTTTCTGCTGTGATATGTACTTTATTTCCCATGCGGGCTTCGGTGATTTTATAATCCCTGTCAGCCTGCTGGCGAATTTTTTTCTTCCGTCTGCTCCGTATCGCCTGTTGCCGTCACGGTTTGAGCACAGACTGAAAAAGGCAGGACTATAGAGACGAATAACAACGTCATGGTAGTTTTCATTGATAATCCCTTGATTAATAATTAAATGGATGACTTAAGCCAGGCTGCGATATTCTGCGTGGGAATATTATTCTGCACGTTCCAGGTGTCGTTCATCGGCCACCACATACCGTCTCCTCGGGCGAAGGCCGCACGATAGCGAAGCATCTGGTCATCCGGGCTGGCCTGCAATTCCTCCAGCAGGGTCGGCAGGGTCAGAACCTTTTTTACAAAGGTTTGTTGTGTCACTCGCTCGACCGTTTCTGCCAGTTCACCATAGGAAGTCGTTTCTCCTGCAACAAACACCACTTCGTTGGCAATACGCGGCTGATGTAGATAAATGTCGGTGGTGAGTCGGCCGATATCTTCCGGAGAAGTTACTGTAACCTGTGTGTCCCATCCCCCCAGCGCATTGATAGTCCGTGCGGATAAATTCACCACATCGAATGCAGGCTCGAAGAGAAAGCTGGTAAACATACCGGTGGAGATAATGATCCATTCGGTGTTGTGTTGTTCTCGCAGTAAGGTTCTTACATCATACTGTTCGTCCCAGACCGGCTGGCCGCTGCCTTTGCCGACGACATCGTAGTTAACACCAAACTGCCATGGAAAGTAGCGGTTAACTCCGGCTTCCAGTACTGCGCGGGTGATTTTTATCTGGGTGCCTGCGCCTGCAACAAACCCCATACAATTGATAACGGTATCAAACTCTTTAAACTGATCCTTCAGGGCGTCCATCGTGCTGTCGGCGATGTCCAGAGGGATTAATTTTGCTTCGGCATCCACATATTTTTGATGCGTGGAAGCGCGCAGTTGACCTTGTTCATCCATAGCACGAGGCGAAACGATAACGCACACAGTGCCTTCTCGCTGAGAGACTGCGGGGAGCAGATGCTGCAGTACAGCCGCCCCGAGTTGTCCTGCGCCCAGCACCAGTATTTTTTCACCTGAGTGTAATTTATGCTCTGCCATGTTAGTTCCTTATACTATTTTAGCCGTGTTCAGTGTCCGGGAGAAAGTGTAGGGCGATGATGTACGTTCGATAAGATCCCTAAACCGAGTTAGACTGTTCGCTCTGACGGTATAATCAATATCTACAGGCAAGAGGGTAGGATGGATAAACTGGCAGCAATGCAGGTCTATGTCAGCGTGGTGGAAACTCATGGCTTTTCAAGAGCGGCAGAAGTGCTGGGTTTGCCACGCTCTACGGTTTCTAGGGTTATCCGGGAGCTGGAATCCTGGCTTGGTATCCAGCTTTTGCAGCGTACTACCCGCAAACTCAGCATCACGGCGGAGGGCCAGCGCTACTACGACGAATGCAAAAGGATCCTGACGGATATTGCGGCCATGGAGTCGTCTTTTCCCGCCCGATCTGAGCAGCCAGGAGGCCGTTTCAAAGTGGGGATGCCCCAGTCCCTCGCCCGACATTGCATTATCCCCGGACTCCCGTCGTTTCTCCGCCAGTACCCCGGGCTGGAAGTGATGCTGTGCTCAAGCGATAATGTTGAGGATATCATCAGGGAAGGATATGACTGCGTGATCCGTACTGGCAGGATCGAAGATTCAACAACCCTGGTTGCCCGCCCACTGCCTGGTTTTACCTGGGTCGTTCTGGCCGCGCCGTCTTATATTGATGCTTTCGGCAAGCCGCAAAAACTGGATGAACTGGAAAAGCATCACGCGGTTGGCTATCTGAATCACCGCACCGGACGCACAACTGAATGGTTTTTTACCCTTGATGGTGGGGATCGGGCGATCCGTATGAGAGAGGTGCTAATCGTTGACGATACCGATGCCTATATTCAGGCCGGGACACAGGGGGTTGGGTTAATCCGTGTCGCCAGTTATCTGGCTATGCCGTACCTGCAAAGCGGGGAACTGGTCTCCTGTCTGGAGAACAGCACCTCTAAATTACCGCTATCCCTGGTATACCCCTATAGCCGGTATATACCACCGTCAGTTCGCGCTTTTTATGACTGGAGCAGAACGATGTTAAGTCACCCGGATAATCGTCAGTAAAGTAAAAAGAGAGTTAACTTTTTAGCGTACATTTTCATTCTGTTGGCCGTAAGATCCTGCTACGGGATGGATCACAAGACCTGCGTCCTTTTTCATGGCAATACATTACCGGCTTTTACCGGTAATGTATTGCCAGCAAGCGCTTGTAGTCAGAATGGAACAACATTCAGTTCATCAGGTCGCGCCATTTTACCATCCTGTCACTAAGGTCAAGCATCTCTCCGTCGACACTGAAACGGCCATCGCCCTGATGGTGGAGCAGGCGCAGTTCCTGCCATGCGCTGTCAAGCCAAATCCGCCGAACTTCCAGCACCCACAGGTTATAGCGCCGCACCTGGCGGTCATCCACCACTCTGCACTCCAGGTTAGCCAGGCATTCATCTACCAGAGGCGCACTGATCGATTGCGCGGCGACGGGCGTCAGGCCGAAACGCGCAAATTTGTCGTCTGTTTCCCCCGAGCAATTACCGATGTCCACAACGGTCTTTGCCATCCCGGCTGGCGGTACAGCCAGAACACATTCCCCTGTATCTGACAGCGCCTGATAGCTGTAATCCCAGGGGCCGATAATCACACCGACCAGCGGTGGGGCATGCTGCATCATCATGTGAAAACCTGCGGTCATCAGATTCGTTCGGCCATCTGTCCCCCTCGTGGATACCAGAATAACGGGACCAGCTTCAAGAATACGGTACGCTTTCTCCGCAGGCAGGCTGTCATGCATGAGATATCCTCCAGAAAGCAAATCAGGGACAGTGTGGTTCACATGTCCCCGGTGAATGGGTTATTACTCTTCAAAATCCGTGGCGTCTGACGCGCTTCGCCAGACATCAAGGTCCTGACTCACTGCATGCATTTTTTGTTCAGCAAGAGTGTTGGCAATCTTACCTGCAAAAAGATGCACGGGTGGGGCGTCAGCACTGGCCGCCTGCAGTATCAGAGAAGCGACTTTATCAGGATTGCCAGCCTGTTTGCCGTCCAGACCGTTCAGATGGAGGTCCAGCGAGGCCTGAGCTTCGGAATAATCAGTGATTGTGCGCTGGGCCACGACCAGCGTCTCTTTCGACAGAAACCCGGTGCGCACCGGTCCAGGATAAACCACTGTGGCTCTGATGTTCAGCTCGGCCAGTTCGGCCGCCAGGGTTTCGGTCAGACCGGCCAGTGCGAATTTGCTGGCGACATAGCTGCCCCAGCCCGCGTAACCGCCCTGAAAGCCCACGATCGACGCCACGTTGAAGATATGGCCGCTGCGCCGCGTACGCATATGCGGCAGGGCATGGCGCAGTACATGCAGGGGAGCAAACACGTTAACATCAAAATTGCGACGCAATTCGCTGTCGGTTAATGCTTCAATGGTGCCCTGCTGGCCGTAGCCTGCGTTGTTGACCACACAGTCAATGCGCCCGAAGGCGGCAATGGTGCTGTCGATGGCTTTTTGAACGCTGGCTTCGTTCACCAGGTCCACCTCCAGCGCCAGCAGTCGCGCGTTATCGTCGCCGAATGCCTGACGCAGACTGGTCAGGGTGCGGGAGGTTGCGGCTACGGCATCGCCTCGCGCCAGTAACTGGCGTGCCAGCGAAAGGCCAATACCACGAGCAGCGCCGGTGATAAACCAGACTTTTGCAGGGGAGGTTTGTTGTTGCATTGATGAAGACTCCTGTTCTTGAAAAAAGAATTGCATCACTGAATGGCGACACTCATGCCACCGTCGGCCATAACCACTGCGCCGACAATGTAACTGGCCCTGTCTGACGCCAGAAAGGCTGCTACTTCTGCGATTTCATCGGGGTGGGCTGCACGACCAACAGGCGCTTTACGACCATGCTCTGCCAGATATGCCTGCCCGTCGGGCTGGATTGTATTCGTGATGTTTGTCACCGCATCTCCGGAACCGACTGCATTAACACGAATACCGTGAGCGATAGCCTCCAGCGCGAGTGTGCGGGTTAATTGTGCCAGCGCCCCCTTGGAGGCTGCATAGGCGGCGATACCGGGAAAAGACTGATAACAGGCGTAAGAACCAATATTAACGATTGCACCCGATTTTGCCGCCATCATTGGGCGCATGGCTTCCCTTGAAAAAAGGAATGCCCCCGTGGCATTAACAGCCATGACCTGGTTCCATTCCCTGAGCGTCATTTCTGCCACGGGCTGGTTGATGATGATGCCAGCGTTGTTGATTAAGACGTCGAGGCGACCGAACTGTTCTGTTGCAGTCCGCACGGCCAGTTCCGCACTGGCTTCCTGAGTCACGTCGGCGACAACGGGGACAATGCCTTCACGTGCTAGCGCATTGACATTATCCCCCCGGCCAACTGCGACGATACGAGCGCCCTGGCGGTGCAACAGTTCGACGGTCGCCAGGCCGATACCGCTGGCGGCACCGGTGACGATCGCAACACGGCCTGCAAAGGGCATAGCCCTGGAAAAAGAGCCTGACTCTGACATGAACACTCCTGAATAAATGAAAACATGTTTACGGTTAATGAGGACTGGCCACAGGGCGGACGATGAGTTCGCTGATATCAACGCCAGCGGGTTGTTCGATGGCATAGGCGATTGCCTGCGCCACGGGCTCCGGAGGTAAGGCGATGCGCCGGAATTCGCGCATGGCAGTCCGGGCTGTTTCGTCCGTAATATGATCGGCAAGTTCTGACTCGACCACCCCCGGGCTGACCAGCGTCACCCGGATCGCGTTGGTCTCCTGTCGCAGTCCGTCAGAAATAGCGCGCACGGCAAACTTGCTGGCGCAATAGACAGCGGCTGTGGGCGAGACCGTATACGCGCCTGTGGAGGCAATATTAATGATGTGACCATAACCCTGCTCCTGCATGATCGGCAGGACGGCGGCTATTCCGTGTAAAACGCCCCGTACATTGACATCCAGCATGCGGTTCCACTCTTCGACCTTCAACGATGCCAGCGGTGAGAGTGGCATAACGCCAGCGTTATTTATGAGAACGTCAATGCGTCCGTGCTTCTCCAGCGCCCTGGCTGCGATGCATTGCAAATCTTCTGGTTGCGTGACGTCAATTGCCATGGCATCAACATTACCCCCCATTGCCCGCAATTCTGTCGCCAGTGCGGTCAGTTTTTCCATACGTCTGGCACCGATAAACAAATGATGCCCCTTACTGGAAAGATGACGGGCTGTGGCCTCACCTATACCACTACTGGCACCGGTAAGAATGACCACCATAGCCTTTTCTGATACAACTGCTTTCATTACTCCTCCTTGCCTGTCACCGGGCGGGACAGGGAATGTCACGGGAATATCAAACAGGCAGGTATCATAAAGAGAGGGCACATACGACGACAGGCCTGACACTCTTGCGTCATTGCCTAATCCTATTTTCTTTATTGATTTTTAAGCACGCGGGGAGTGAAAATATAATTATTAAATTCAATTAGCAGGTCTGATGTATGCCAGAAAGATTGCCCTCCATATCTCAACAGTCCGAAATGGCGGCTATGATTTGCCAGCTCGCCCCACATGAAGGTCACACCCGTACGTTGCTGGATGGCGTGCGTCTGATGCGTGCTGACGGTGCGCTGGGGCGTACCCCCGTGTTGTACGAACCAGGCATTGTTATTGTCTGTCAGGGGCACAAAAGAGGTTACCTGGCTGACAGGGTTTACCACTACGACCCTTTGCACTACCTGGTGCTGTCAGTACCCCTGCCATTTTCAAGCGAGACAGATGCCAGCCCGGCAGAACCTTTTCTTGCTGTGTCCATTCGGCTGGATATGACAGCTGTGGCAGACCTGGTTATGGCTGTCGATCACCATGCCACTGCATCAGGTTCACCCGTTGGCATTGTCTCCACACCACTTGACGACACGCTGGCAGATACGACAGTTCGTCTTCTGAAGGTATTATTTTCACCACTTGAAGCCCGGGTTCTGGGGCCGGGGATTGTGCGAGAGCTGATTTTTCGTGTTCTGCTGGGTGAACAGGGCGGAGCCATTCGTGCTGCGCTGGCCTGTCATGGCAACTTTGGACGTATCGCGCGTACGTTACAGCGTATCCACCTCGATTACGCCCGGCCACTGGATGTGGCTTCACTTGCGCACGAAGCTGGCCTGAGCGTTCCGGCTTTTCATGCGCATTTCAAAGCCGTGGCGGCGACTTCTCCCATTCAGTACATCAAGTCAGTACGTCTTCATCAGGCGCGACTGATGATGATACGGGACAACGTTACTGCAGCAGGGGCAGCAGCTCGGGTCGGCTACGAAAGTGCGTCGCAGTTCAATCGGGAGTTCAAAAGACTGTTTGGTCGCAGTCCCGGAGAGGAGACACGTAAAATGCGCACGGCATTCGCACTGATGGAACCTGCGCAACTCGAAGCAGCGACATCGACACACTAATCTGCAACTGTCGATATTCATGCGCAAATGTTCACTGTAAACCGGACTGAGACTCCAGGACGCTAACAGTTCATGCTGATATTAAGATTATCTGAATAACCTGTGGGATTTTCGTTCGTAACAAAAATGTCAGCAACACCTGCTGGCACATCAACATCGGCAGCAAGAACCAGTATGTACCTGTACCTCTGTGAGCTGCGTGGAAGACGAACGTAAAAACATCGCAAAACCTGGTGCGAAAGCGTAAAGCAGTAGTGCCATTTATATGCGCAGATTGCCGGGCTAACCGTCCTGTTTTCATCACCAGGTTTTCAGGCTCCGTTCGATTTACAAACCCAGCTTGTCTTTCATTTCTTTTTCTTCAATTGCTTTGGCGATAGCGTTTCTCATTACTTTCAGAATGACCCCGCTGAACATAGCCGTTAAACCGATGGTAAAGAATGCCGTAACCGCAAGGTCAATTAACCAGAATCCGGAATGAACAAGAACGGGCCTGTAAATTGCAACACCGGCAAAAACCACCCAGTGACTAAAACAATAAAAACAACTGAACAGGTAGCCTATCATGGCATTTTTTTTGACCATCCATTCACGCAACGGGCGAAACATTTCCTGCTGCGTGACGGTGATTGAAATGCAACTGGACATCAGTGCAATGACGAGGCAGACCCATAACTGTTCTAACACATTATCGAATGACATAAAAAATACTCTCTGTATGGATTTCATGTAATAGTATAAGATACATGAAATCGCGCCACTTATGCAACAACGAAAGTTTCATAAGCAACTTCGCAGAAAACAGGATAAAAAATGAGAAAAGACCACCGGCTGTCCCGTGCATTACACGTGCTGATACATATGGATAAAATCCGCGATCCCGTTACCTCCGAAGATATAGCCTCGATGATCAATACGAATCCGGTTGTGGTCAGACGCCTTTTCCAGGGGCTCAAACAGGCGGGTATCATTCATTCTGAAAAAGGGCATGGAGGTGGCTGGACACTCCAGAAACCTCTCGGAGACATCACTCTCCTTCAGGTTTTCCACGCTATTGGCAGCACTGAACTTTTTTCAATAGGCTGGGCGACTGAACATGACAAATGCCAGATAGAGGATGCAGTTAACAATGAAATAAGTGATACGCTTGAAGAGGCGAGACGTCTGATTACGAACCGCTTTGCTGAACTTACCCTTGATAAGCTTGTGCCGGAAGTCCTTAAACATAAATAAATTCAACAGCCGGGCATCATATAATGTCCGGCTGTTGAAAGGTCACCATAAATTTTAGTCTGAAGCCTGTTCTGTTATCGGCCGTTCCTCAGGCGCGTCCGGTAAAGTGGCCGAGTGCAGTGGTTTCCCTGATATTTGTCGGGCTAACAGGTAGAACACGGGGGTCATAAACAAGCCAAAAAGGGTGACGCCGAGCATGCCAAAGAATACTGATATCCCAATTGCCTGACGCATCTCAGCGCCTGCTCCATGCGATACCATCAGGGGGATTACACCCATGATGAAAGCCAGTGAGGTCATCAGAATTGGACGCAGCCTGAGACGGCATGCCTCTTTCACCGCGTTAAAGGCAGACTTACCTGAAAGCTCAAGTTCACGGGCAAATTCAACGATAAGAATGGCATTTTTAGATGCGAGCCCGACCAGGACGATAAATCCAATTTGCGTAAAGATATTATTGTCCCCATGAGTCAGCCACACCCCGGTAAGTGCAGAAAGGATACTCATTGGGACAATCATAATGACAGCCAAAGGGAGCGTAAGGCTTTCATACTGGGCAGCCAGTACCAGGAATACCAATAATACACAGAGTGGAAAAATCCAGACGGCACTGTTGCCTGCAAGAATTTGCTGGTAGGTCAGGTCTGTCCACTCATACTCTACGCCGGGTGGAAGTGTTTTCATCGCTATACGTTCAATCTCTTCCATCGCCTGACTTGAAGAATAGCCTGGAGCAGGAGCGCCACTAAGATCGACCGCTGTAAAACCGTTATAACGGGTAACCAGCTCAGGACCGTGTGTCGGCTCAATACGGGCTATGGCAGACAGCGGTACCATATTGCCATCGGCATTTCGGGTCTGTAGTTTCAGTATATCCTCCGGGGTCGCCCTGAACTCTGCGTCGGCCTGCATTCTTACCTGATATACACGACCTATTATATTGAAATCATTTATATAATATGAGCCAAGATAGGATTGTAATGTCTCGGTGATATCACTGATGTTCACCCCAAGTTGTTTGGCGCGATTACGGTCAATATCGACATTAATTTGTGGAAAATTATTCTGGTATGTTGAAAAAAGTGACGTCAGCACAGGTGATTTAGCTGCTTCTGCCTGAAAGCGTCGAAGTACTTCGGCCATTCCGTCGTAACCGATATTTCCTCTGTCTTCAAGCTGCAATTTGAATCCCCCCAGGGAACCCAGACCCATAACGGGTGGTGCCGGGAAAACGGCCGCAAAATCTGCGCCAGGAAGTGACTGATATCTGGCATTCAGAGAGGCGGCAACATCATCTGCGCTGATGCCAGGCCGTTGCTCAAAAGGCTTGAGGAGGACAAATGTCAGACCGGAACCAGGGCTTGTGGTGGTGCCGTTTACAGACAATCCAGCATAAGAAGATGTGGAAGATACTCCTGGCTCACTTCGTGCTATTTCATTCATTTTTTCCAGTACCCGGTCTGTTCTGGACAATGATGCGCCAGCAGGAAGCTGCACAAAACTGATAAGGTATTCTTTATCCTGAGCAGGGATAAACCCCCCAGGTACAGACCTGCCCAGTAACAGCGTAATTGCCAGCAGAATGCCATAAATCACCATAATCAGAATCTTGCGCTGGCCAAGCGCGCCAACACCTTTTTCATATCGCCTGGCACTACTGTTGAACAGGCGGTTGAAAACAGTAAAGAACCGTCCACAACTACGATGCATAATGCGCGTAAGCCAGTCGTTGTCTGAATCACGTGACTTCAGCAGCATGGCAGAGAGAGCCGGTGAGAGCGTAAGGGAGTTAATAGCGGAGATAATCGTTGAAACTGCTATTGTCACTGCAAACTGCTGATAAAACCTCCCGGTCAGGCCACTCATAAAAGCCAGCGGAACAAATACGGCACTCAGCGTCAGCGCGATCGCAATAATGGGACTACTGACTTCCTGCATAGCCTTGCAGGCGGCATGATATGGCGTCATGCCTCTTTCTATGTTTCTTTCTACATTTTCAACAACAACAATGGCATCATCAACGACAATGCCAATAGCCAGGACGAGGCCAAAAAGGCTCAGGGCATTGATTGAAAACCCAAAAAGGTACAGAAATGCCATTGTGCCTGTTATCGAAACGGGAACAGCCAGCAGAGGAATGATTGATGCTCGCCAGGTCTGGAGGAAAAGAAAAACAACCAGTACCACGAGGAGTATGGCCTCAAAAAGAGTATGAAGCACAGCTTCTATACTCGCCCTGACTGATTTGGTTGGATTATAAACTATCTGGTAATCCAGTCCTTCAGGGAACTGTTTTTTCAGATCTTTCATTGTGCGACTTACTTGTGAGGCAATTTCCAGAGCATTTGCGCCCGGAGACTCCTGTATGGCCAGCGCTACCGCAGGCTTTTTATCCAGGTAAGTACGCATGGCATAATTTTCAGCGGCCAGTTCAATACGGGCGACATCCTTCAATAATGTCGTTCTGGTATCCTGTCGGGCATGGAGCACAATGTTGCCAAATTCTTCAGCCGTTTTAAGCCGACCGCTGGCATTAACTGACAACTGTAACGGTGTTTCTTCTGCCATAGGGGCTGCGCCAACGCTTCCCACTGGTGACTGGGCGTTTTGTTCACGGATAGCAGAGGCGACATCTGATGTCGTCAGTCCGCGAGCAGCCATAGCATCAGGATTAAGCCAGATTCGCATCGCGTAACCACCGGGGCCCCATACTGATACCTGGCCAACTCCCTCAATACGCGAGAGCTGGTCTTTGATGTTACGTATGGCGTAATTACTGATGTAATTATCGTTATATCTGCCATCAGGCGATATCATATGAACGGCAAGTGTGATATTCGGCGAGCTTTTATTCGTTGTGACACCCAGTCGCTGGACATCTTCAGGTAACCGGGGCAGAGCCTGCGACACCCGGTTCTGCACCCATTGCTGAGCCTGATCGGGATCTGTGCCCAGTTTGAAGGTCACTGTCAGATAGAGATTGCCATCCTCATTTGAAAGTGACTGCATATACAGCATATTCTCTACGCCGTTCACAGTTTCCTCTATTGGAGCTGCAACCGTCTGTGCAATCGTGGTGGCATTGGCTCCAGGATACTGGGCATGAACGATAACGGATGGGGGGACAACCGGTGGGTATTCCGATACCGGTAGACGAAATATGGCGATAATCCCTGCCAGAATGAACAACGCAGACAGTACTCCAGCAAAAACCGGCCTGTCGATAAAGAATTTTGATACTTTCATGATGACTTATTTCCTTCCCGGGATTTTGAAGAAGGGGATTCGTCTTTGCTGACAACGACTGTTTCACCGGGACTGACCAACTGCGCCCCACCGGAAATAACTCTGTCACCCTTATTGAGGCCTTTTTTCACAACAATCAGTTCCCCCTGTCTGTTTCCCAGTTCGAGGGGGCGATATTCAACTTTGTCATTGTTTCCGACTACCAGAACATAGCGTCTGTCCTGGTCGGTGCGGATCAGTGTCTGGTCAATCAATACTGCTGTATAAGATTTGCTTGCCTGGAGTCTGACCCGGGCCTGTAAACCGGGAAGCAACCTTGATGATGGATTATCAAGAAGTGCGCGCATCCTGATAGTGCCGGTTTCAGTACTGAGATGATTATCCACAGAATGAAGAATGGCTTTATGTGGATAATCTTTTTCATCGGCCAGTCCTACCAGCACTTCAGGTTTGTCTTTATTTGAAAGCTTGTCGATATAATTAAGATAGGTTCGTTCATCCGCATTAAAAGCGACATACAAGGGATCAAGAGCAACAATGGATGCAAGAACTGGACTGTCAATACCGGCTGCGACCAGATTACCGACTGTCAGTTCTGCTCTGGAAATACGGCCAGTTACCGGTGCGGTGATCCGGGTATAGCTTTCGCTGAGCCTGGCGCTCTCGACCTCAGCTTCGGCAATCTCCCTGGCTGCTTTCGATTCCCGGGCGGCATTGTTCAGAACGTCATAATCGCGCTGTGAGATAGCATGGGTCCCGATAAGTTTTTTACCCCGGGACAGATCCAGCAATGCCAAGTCCTGCTTCGCTTTTGCCTGCGCGTATGCTGCACGAGCCCGGGCCAGTTCAGTCTTATAAGGGGCTGGATCGATAATAAATAAAATATCGCCTTTCCTGACCAACTGACCATCCCTGAACTTAACATCCACAATCGAGCCTGTAACTTTTGAACGTACAGTGACCTCATCGGTGGCTTCCAGTTTTCCCGAGAATTCGACCCAGTCGTTTACCGTATGAACAACTGCGGACGTAGTTCGCACCGTTTTAAAGTTTGATGTCTCAAGTGCATACGCGCCGGGTATGACGCTCTGTTTTGAAAGGAACAGCCCGATGACAGCCAGTGTACCGGTTAAGCACAACATGCGAAGTTTGAACGATACAGTCATAAATCATTCCAAAAATCATGTGGTTATAAAGGTAAAGTTAAGTTGTTTGTTGGCCCCTACATGTCACAGCGTTTACCTGCGTTACTTTGTGATGTGCGCGCACCATAAGACGTTGCAAACTCGCATCGGAAAGATAAACTCATGTAACTTTACAAGGGACATGAGTCAGCTTATCACATGAAACCATGAAAGTTACATGATATTTTGCGTGTGATGTTTTGAATTCCGTTAAAGTGAATGCAATCTTTCACGAGAAAGTTGTTTTTATTTGCTATTTAATCAGTCTTGATAACAATCCGGTTTTACCGGGAGAATGAGTGGGGCTGGGAAGCAAACACAGTAATGTTCACGTCAAGTTAATAGCCGAGTACCTTCTCGCCCTAAACCAGCAGCGTGTTCGATACGTCAGGAGCCTGATCTGCATCTCTTAGAGTTTTCCTTTGTCGGCCGTTTTAAGACTATGGAATGTTCTGTAGAGAACATCCGCAATAGCCTTTTTCAAAAGCAAATACCTTACAGGAGTCATTACTCCTTCGCAGTCATGGGATTTAAACTAAAAAAAACCATATCAATTGACGCCGATATGGGGTTGATTTGTTACGCCAGATAGTTCATGAACTATCTGGCGTAATGCTTTATTTTCTGATAAGGAAATATGGTGGAACGTAGGCTTCACGGCATATATCCAGATAATCGGACCACCACTGCATCATCGCCTTGCGGGCTTCCAGATGTTCTGCCTTGTGAATATAAGCCATGCGCACGGTATTGCGCTCCTGATGACTCATCTGGCGTTCTACTGCGTCCTTTGACCATAAACCCGATTCCATCAGCGCACTGCATGCCATCGCCCGAAAGCCGTGGCCACAGATATCCTTTTTTGTGTCGTAGCCCATCACCCGCAATGCCTTGTTGACCGTGTTTTCACACATTGGCTTATACGGGTTATGGTCGCCGGGGAAGACCAGTTCATTATTACCGGTGATATCTTTAATCTGTTTCAGAATGGCGATGACATGTTCTGAGAGGGGGACGATATGCGGCATTCGCATTTTGGCCCCGCGCTCGGAATAACGCACGCCAATAATGGGTTCTCGCGTCGCGGGTATCGTCCAGACCCGGTTTGTGAAATCTATCTCTGACCAGCGGGCGAAACGCAGTTCACTGGAGCGAATGAACACATGCAGCATCAGCAGGACGGCAAGCCGGGTAAGTTCGCGGCCCTGATGATATGCCTCAATACGTTCAAGCAGTTCAGGCAGCCGTTCCAGTGGCAGGGCAGGATAGTGCCGTCTGACAGGAGGTGTGGTCACGCCGCCAAGGTTTGCTGCCGGGTTCGTATCAATTAACCCCTGATGGACCGCATGGCGCATTATGTTACTCAGGTGCTGCCGCGTGCGGGACGCAACTTCCAGCAGACCTTTTTCCTCTATCCCTTTCAGCAGGTCAATGAAATGACGGGGTTTAAGTTCTGATACAGGCAGGTTCCCGATAACCGGAAAGATGTGATTGTTCAGGCTGGCAAGCAGACGGTCAGCGGTGTTCTGCGACCATTTCCGGTTACTTTTATGCCACGCCAGCGCCACGTTTTTAAAAACTTTATCCGGTGTTCGTGAGCCACGTTCAGCAGCCCGCTGCTGTACCGGGTTGATATTCAGCGCCAGCATTTTACGGACACCTTCACGCTGCTGTCGCGCATCAGAGAGGGAGACGGCAGGATAGGCACCCAGCGCAATGCGGGATTCTTTACCGTTAATACGGTACTTGAGATACCAGTGACGTGAGCCACCCGGCTTGACCAGCAGATACAGACCGTGGGAATCGGAGACTTTAAAGGGTTTATCAGAAGGCTTGAGAGTGCGGATTTTCGCGTCGGTAAGGGACATATGGGGGTCACTCCATTATCGAACTAACCTGACCCCAGATTTGACCACCAATTTTCCCCGATGCGGAGGGTAAAATCAAAATGCACCGGGAAGAGTTTTCACGCTAACCTGTTGAATCAAAATAACATAAGGATTCGCAAGGATGCATGAAAGCAGGAAATTGGCTCCTCTGACTGGACTCGAACCAGTGACATACGGATTAACAGTCCGCCGTTCTACCGACTGAACTACAGAGGAATCGTGTGAACGGGGCGCATATTAACGATGACTACCCACCTTGTCAAAGCCTGAATCACCCTGATCAGTTCGTTTGCTGACAATTTCAGCAGGGCGCGTGTTTTTCCCGCATTGTTCGATATTGTGCACTGTTGTAGTGCATTTATACCCCTAATGGGGCATACCACAATCCGCTTACCGGGCGACAAAATCGCGGTTTGCTATCAGTATCCCTTATTACGCGGCTTACAGAGGCATTTGCGCCCTTGCTAAAAAGCTGGCAAGCAAATTGCAAAACCTTCTGCATCTAAACGGCCAGTGTTGGTACTGGTGTTCCTTACAGGAGGCAAAATGAACTTAAGACGACTGAAGTATTTCGTAAAAATCGTCGATATCGGCAGTCTGACCCAGGCCGCTGAAGTCTTGCACATCGCACAACCGGCGTTAAGCCAGCAGGTTGCGACCCTGGAAGGCGAGCTGGACCAGCAGCTGTTGATTCGAACCAAACGCGGCGTCACGCCGACCGAAGCGGGCAAGATCCTCTACACCCACGCCCGTACTATTCTGCGCCAGTGTGAGCAGGCGCAGCTGGCGGTTAATAACGTCGGTCAGACGCTAAGCGGACAAGTCTCCATTGGCCTTGCGCCAGGCACCGCGGCCTCGGCTATCACCATGCCGCTGCTGCAAACGGTGCGTAACGAACTTCCCGAAGTCATGGTCTATTTGCAGGAAAGCAGCGGAACGGTTCTCAACGATAAGCTTATCGAAGGCCAGCTGGATATGGCCGTACTTTATGAACGCTCTCCGGTCGCCGGGATCATCAGCCAGCCGCTGCTGAAAGAAGATCTCTACCTGGTCGGTACTCGTGATTGTCCGGGGCAGAGCGTCGACCTGACGGCGGTGGCGGAGATGAACCTGTTTCTGCCTCGTGATTACAGCGCCGTGCGCGCGCGGGTCACCGAAGCCTTCACCCTGCGTCGACTGTCGGCAAAAATTATCGGTGAAATTGAATCCATCACCACCTTAACGGCGGCGATTGCCAGCGGTATGGGCGTCACTGTACTGCCTGAATCTGCCGCTCGTTCGCTGTGTAGTTCGGCTAATGGCTGGATGGCGCGCATCAGCACCCCGTCTATGAGTCTCTCACTTTCATTGAATATGTCCGCACGAGGCAGTTTGTCGCCGCAGGCGCAGGCAGTGAAGGAAATTTTGATGTCGCTGGTGAGCCGTCCATCGCTGGAGAATCGTGAATTATTGTTAGTGAGTTAGGCTATATTCCTGGATGGAATAAGTTGCTGGTTTTTATTATTTGTTAGCAGGGACAACAGACTTTAACAATAGAGCATATGTTATGTCTGATAGCCCGGAGGAAAGGGTGAACTTCCAGCAACTTAAAATTATTCGTGAAGCGGCCCGTCAGGACTACAACCTGACGGAAGTCGCCAATATGCTCTATACATCGCAATCGGGCGTCAGCCGCCATATTCGTGAACTGGAAGAAGAACTGGGGATCGAGATTTTTATCCGTCGCGGCAAACGCCTGCTGGGGATGACGGAACCGGGCAAAGCGCTCTTGTCGATTGCCGAGCGTATTCTCAATGAAGCCAGCAACGTTCGTCGCCTGGCAGACCTGTTTACCAACGATGCTTCAGGCGTTTTAACTATCGCCACCACCCATACCCAGGCGCGCTATAGCCTGCCGCCGGTGATTAAAGCTTTCCGTGAACTCTTTTCCGACGTACGCCTTGAGCTGGTTCAAGGGACACCGCAGGAAATTGAAGCGCTGCTGCACAACGGCGGTGCGGATATCGGTATTGCCAGCGAACGCTTGAGTAACGATCCTACGCTGGTCGCTTTTCCCTGGTTCCGCTGGCACCATAGCCTGCTGGTCCCCAAAGACCATCCGCTGACCCAGGTAACGCCTTTGACTCTGGAAGCGATTTCCCGCTGGCCGCTGATCACCTACCGCCAGGGCATTACCGGGCGTTCGCGTATTGATGAAGCCTTTAACCGTAAAGGGCTGATGCCGGATATCGTGTTAAGCGCTCAGGACTCCGATGTGATTAAAACCTACGTCGAGCTTGGCCTCGGGGTGGGGCTGGTTGCGGAACAGTCGGGAGATGCCCGCGAGTCTGACACCTTTACCCGTCTGGATACCCGTCACCTGTTCGATGCCAATACCGTCTGGCTTGGGCTCAAGCGCGGGCAGCTGCAGCGAAACTATGTCTGGCGCTTTATTGAGCTGTGCAACGCAGGCCTGTCGCTGGATGAAATTAAACGCCAGGCGATGGAGCCTGAAGAGGCAGCGATCGATTATCAGATTTAGCAGGATGATAAATCTGATATGAGATAATAAACGAAGCTATAATTCATTCACGATTATCGCCACAGAGGAAGGGAAATTGTGCGGCGTGTGAAACTGCTTTGTTCTCTTATTATGATCCTCACCAGCCAGAGCGCTCTGGCGGTGAGCTACCCGTTACCGCCGGAAGGAAGCCGTCTGGTGGGCAGCCCGCTGACCATCACTGTTCCGCAACACAACACCCAACCGCTGGAGGCGTTTGCCGCTCAGTACGGTCAGGGCTTGAGCAATATGCTTGAGGCCAATCCCGGCGTTGATGTATTCCTGCCGAAGTCGGGCTCCACGCTGGTGGTACCGCAGCAGGTTATTCTGCCAGCTACGGTACGTAACGGCATCGTGATCAACGTGGCTGAAATGCGCCTCTACTACTATCCGCCTGATGGCACAACGGTTGAGATCCTGCCGATTGGTATTGGGCAAGCGGGGCGCGAAACTCCGCGCAACTGGGTGACCGCGGTAGAGCGTAAGCAGGAAGCGCCAACCTGGACGCCGACCGCCAATACGCGTCGTGAATACGCCAGCCGTGGCGAAAGCCTGCCAGCGTTTGTTCCGGCCGGGCCGGATAATCCGATGGGGCTGTACGCGATTTACATCGGCAAGCTCTACGCTATCCATGGCACCAACGCTAATTTTGGCATTGGCCTGCGCGTGAGCCAGGGCTGTATCCGCCTGCGTAATGACGATATCAAATATCTGTTTGATACCGTGCCGGTGGGGACGCGGGTGCAAATTATCGATCAGCCGGTGAAATATACCGTCGAGCCGGACGGTAGCCGCTGGGTTGAGGTCCACGAACCGTTGTCGCGCAACCGCGCGGAGTATGAATCCGACCGTAAGGTCCCGCTCCCCGTCACGCCGGCCATTCAGGCCTTTGTGAAAGGGGAGGGTGTTGATATGAATCGTGCCGGGGAGGCGCTTGAACGCCGCTCCGGTATGCCGGTGGAGATCGGTACTACCGCTATGCATAGCGGTAGCGGGTTGTGATTTTTTGTTCAGCCTGGGGCAACCTCGCTTAGCGGGAGGATGTCCTGCGCCATTGCCATAAAAACCACGGAGCGCCAATAAACGCGGTCAACAGCCCGGCTGAGACGGGCCATGGCCAGGCCACGTTGCGCCCTAGCCAGTCGGCAACCACCATCAGCAGCCCGCCGATAAGCCCCGCGGTTATTAACTGCTGACGTAACGCATTCGCCCCCAGCGCTCTGGCGCACTGCGGTGCCAGCAGGCCGATAAAACTCAGCGGCCCAACCAGCAACGTTCCGGCTGCGGTGAGCAGGGCGGTCAGCAGCAAAATCACGATATGACTTCGCCGCAAAGAGATCCCCAGAGATTGGGCGGTCAACTGTCCTAATCCCAGCAGCATCAACCAGCGCTGAAGCAGAAACGCCAGCGGGCACAGAATCGCAGCGGCGAGCAACGCACCGAATGCCAGCGTCACGTCAATATTGGCGGTCGATCCCGTACTCCAGTTCAACAGCATTAGCGCGCGCGGGTCGCCGCTGAGCATCAGCACCATATTGAGCGCGCTGGCAAAGCTGGTGAGGCACAGGCCGATAAGTACCATTTTTTGCGGGCTAAAACGGCTGCGTAAGCCAAACACAAACAGCAGGATAATGGCGATAAAACTGCCCGATAGCGCCGCAGGAAATAAAGAGGTCAGCGGGGCGTTGGTCAACAGCACCGATAGCAGCACGGCGAGGGCGGCACCGCTGCTTATTCCAGTCAGTTCGGGGCTGGCCATGACGTTGCCGGTCAGACGTTGAATCAGCACACCAGCGCTGGCCAGCATGATGCCAGCACATAGTGCGCCAGTCATTCGCGGCCAGCGCCAGGCAAGCAGTTGCATCGTGGCTGCGCCCGGCGGTTCGCGGTTAAGCCAAAGGGAAGCAGGTATTGCCAGGGCTAACAGAAAAATCAATATAACTGCAGTACGTCTTTTAAATCGTCGGGCCGGTAATGCAGCCGTTTGCGAAAGCGACGCGCCCGTTGCCCGCTGGCGTAATAGCAAGAGCAGAAGCAGGGGGGCGCTTAACAGCGCTGTCACCGCGCCTGCGGGAATATCGCCATAGGCCGGGGAGTAGCGTAAAGCCAACTGATCAACCAGCAGCAGAAGAATGGCTCCCGCCAGAGTCGAGGCGCTAAGCTGTCGGGAAAAGCGCCGGATACCGCAGGCTTTAACAATCGCCGGAGCGGCCAGACCAATAAAACTGATGATCCCAACCTGGCTTGTGATGATAGCGCTCAGAATCACTGCGATACTGAGTGCCATCAGGCGAACACGGACGACGGAAATTCCCAGCGCGCTGGCATTCTGCTCCGACAAACCGAGTACGGTGAGCGGTCTGAGCAAAAGCAGGCTGGCGGCAAGACAAGCCAGCAGCGTGATTGCCAGAATTTGGCTGCTGCGCCAGCCGCTTTGCGTTAGCGCGCCGGCCTGCCAGCTAAACAGATCGCTCAGATAATCATGGTTGAAAAGAACCAGCAACGTGTTGAGCGAGTTGCCGTACAGGCTAAGCACCATTCCCACCAGAATGACGCTAAGCGGTGCAAAGTGACGGCCGGAAGTCAGTTTCATCAGGACCACGATAACCAGCGTTGAGCCCAGTAGCGCCAGCGTTGGCAGACCTAACGTCAGCAGGCTGGGGGCGAACACCAGCGCCGTCGACATCGCCAGATTCGCGCCGGCGGCCACGCCGAGCGTTCCCGGTTCTGCCAGCGGATTTTGCAAGATTTGCTGAAACAATAATCCGGCCAGCGCCAGTCCGGCACCGCAGATCAAGCTGACGACGACGCGCGGAAGGTAGCTTTGTTCCAGCAGCAATGACGCCAGCGGATGCGGATAGCGGGTAAACAGCGCCGAATAATTGCCAGCGGTTAAAACCATCGCGGCTGCCCCGCACAGCAAGAAGGCGATAATCGCCGGAGCACGCTTCAATTCTCTCTCTCCAGTATCCGGGTTATCTCTCCGGCCAGCCCCAGCGCGGTAGCCAGACTGCCAAAAGGGAAAAAGTGCTCCAGGCGAGTTACCTGTTGTTCTGCGACAATCGGCAGATGTCGCCATAAACCGTTGGATTGCCGGGTTCGCATTAAACGCGTCATGGTAGTTGGAAGCTCGGTATAGAAAAGCCAGTCGCAGGTCAGGTCAGCCAGTTCTTCAATGCGTACCCGCGCGACGTGAATGCTGTTGACCGGTTTTTGCCAGGCGTTAATCAACCCAAGCTGGCGTATGACGGCATCGGCAAGGCTACCGTTGCCGTAAATGGTGGCGTATTTGCCATCCTGATCGAGAACCATCACGAGAACCCGCAGGCCAGGGCGTGCCGTGAGGCGCAGACGAAAACCGGACATCTCCGCCTGCGACTGGCTCAACCAGCGAGCGGCGGCGGGGCCTGCTTCAAGACGTGCCGCGATTTTCTCGGTCCAGTCGCGTAGTCCCTCCCACAGATCGCCGGGCGTCGAGTAGGCAGAAACGGTTTCCACCGGCGCGATTTGCGCCATTTTCGCCATCGTAGCAGCGGGCAGCACATCGCTGATAATGAGCGACGGGCGCAGGGCGTCGAGCATTTCCATATTGGGCTCCCAGAAAGGCCCAACGTCCAGCACGCTTTCAGGCAGTACCGGTCTTGGGATACGGCGGCGAAAGTAGCGGCTGTCGGAGATAGCCAGCGGCGTAACGCCGATACTGAGCAGCGTTTCCGCGGCCGCCCAGTTGATGGCGACGATTCGACGATTATCCAAACGCGTGAGGCCAGCGTGCGCCGCCAGCGGCAGCAGAAAGAGCGCCTGCAGGCAGGCGCGACGGCTAATTCCGTTCATCAAAAGTTAAGTTTCAGCGAGCCGATAAAGGTACGCTCCTGGCCAGGATAACAGCTGGTATCGCCATCGCAGGTACCAACATAGTGGTGATCGAGCAGGTTCTGGATGTTGAAGCCGACCTGAATATTTTTGTTCACCTGATATTTCACCCCGGCGTCAACCAGAGTGAAGTTCTTCACCGGGACCGTGTTAGCGTTATCGCCGTACAGGCTACCAACATAGCGCACGCCGGTGCTGATCATCAGTCCGTCAAGCAGACCTTGATGAAAGCCGTAGTTCATCCAGGCGGAGGCCATATGCTTCGGAACGTTGGCTTGCTGCTTGCCCTCATCGCCATTGTTGCTTTTAGTGATTTCAGCATCGGTCCAGGTATATGAAGCCAGTGCGTCGATATTTTCCGTTAGCTGCGCCTGGGTTTCCCATTCAATACCGCGTGAACGAACTTCCCCGGATGCGACCTGATAGCCGGTGGCGACGCCGTTGACGATTTCGTTGGTCAGCACGTTAGTTTTGGTGATTTCAAAGGCGGCCAGCGTCATCAGCAGGTTGCTGTGCGGCTGATACTTCACGCCAACTTCATACTGATGGGCTTTGCTGGGATCGAAGGTTCGGTTCTGACTATCGGTCCCGCTATTGGGAACAAACGACTCAGCGTAGCTGACATAAGGCGCCAGTCCGTTTCCGGCGAGATAGGTTATCCCCGCACGCCCGGTCCACGCATCTTTATCAATCCATGATGTGGTCTCTGTCAGGTTATTGTGCGTGCGCATGCTGACATCGTCATGGCGTCCGCCCAGCGTCAGCAACCACTGCTCGGTCAGATGAATTTGATCCTGTAGATACAGACCAAGCTGCGCGGTGGTCTGATCGTTATTGTTCAGGGCGTAGGTCGGATCGGGAATATCAACGCCATAGACCGGATTATTAATATTGAGCGGCGGGGCAACGGCGCCAAAACGCTTGGCGTTGCCTTCCAGCCAGCTGTAATCCACCCCCGCCAGCAGCGTGTGCTTCACGGCAGCGGTGGCGAAATCCATTTGTAACTGGTTATCAACGTTGAAGGCCTGCATATGTTCATCGAAACGTACGGCGTTACGTGTCAGCGTTCCGGTCGTGAAATTCGGGTTCCCCGGCAGCAGGTTATTGAGGATGGTATCCGTTTGCCCAAAGCGCAGGTTCTGACGGAACTGAAGACCTTCGGTCAGCTGCTGGCTGAATTCGTAGCCGACGGTAAATTGCTCCTGGCGAAAACGGTTGTAGCTATAGTCACCCAGCAGCGTGTCGGTAGTTTTGCCTCCTGGCTTCGTCAGTACGGCGATGGTCCCGCCGGAGGTATCGCGCAGATAATCAGCGCGCAGGGTCAGGCTGGTATCGGCAGAGGGGAGCCAGGTCAGCGTCGGGGCGAGATACAGGCGATTGTCTTCGACGTGCGGGCCATCGCGATATTGAAACTGAGTATCGCTATCGCGGGCGAGGCCGATGACCCGGTATAGCCACTGGCCGTCTTCATCGAGCTTATCGCTTAAATCAAACTGCGCCTGGCGACGGTTGAAATTTCCCAGTTGGACTTCAATTTCATGCACGCCGCGCGCGTCCGGCATTTTGCTGACGCGATTAACGATACCGCCGGCATCGCCAAGGCCAAAAAGGGTAGATGAGGGGCCGCGCACGATATCAATACGCTCAAGGGCATAGGGTTCAGTACGGAAATAGCTGTAACTATTATTCAACTGACGCAGGCCGTCGCGGTAATCATTGGTGGTCAGAGCGTTAAAGCCGCGAATATAAATCCAGTCATAACCCTTCGGGTCGACGCCGTAGGTTTCTGTTTTTACGCCCGGCACGTAGCGCAGCGCTTCGGTGACGCTCTGCACGTTCTGTCTATCCAGCTGTTGGCGAGTGATCACCGACACGGATTGCGGTACTTCCAGCAGTGGTGTATCCGTTTTGGTGCCGCTGGTGGTTTGCTGCGCTACCGTGGAGGAGGCGTTCAGGCCGCCGGTCACGGTAAGCGTCTCTTCACCGGCTGCGGCGGGAACCACTGATACGGTATCACCGTTGAGCTTCCAGCTCAGTCCGCTACCGGAAAGCAGCTGGCCTAGCGCGCTTTCCAGAGTCATTGTGCCTGAAACTGCCGGCGCGGTTTTTCCGGCAAGGTTTACCGGTGCGGCGATAAGCTGAACGTTAGCTTGTCTTGCCAGCTGATTTAACGACGAGGCCAGTGATTGTGAGGGTAGCGAAAGCGAGAGCGTTGTCGCTGCGTAAACGCTGGATACGGGCAGCGCTGCCGCCAGCGCCAGGGCGATATGCTGAGTGCGAAATGCACGCAAAACGGAAAAGACAGCCATTCTTGATCCCCAGAATTATAACGAATAATAATCATTCTCTTCTGAAGACGGGACGCGAGGGAAAACCCTGACGTCTTTTTTAATTATTTTTTTGCGCTGCGTTAAGTAAAAAAATAGTGGATTGATTTTCAACGTTTTTTATTTTTACCGGCAGCACGCGCGGCAGCGCTTTGGCAAAGCTCTCAACTCGACTGGTGTCAAAACTGCCGCTGACCCGCAGGGCCGCAACGGCGGGAGAGTCCAGTTTTAGGGGAACGTCGGTGTAACGGGCAAATTCCGCCAGCGCCATATCCAGCCTGGTGTCATCCAGTACAATGCGCTCTTCGCGCCAGGCGGCAATGCTTTCCGTTGGCAACATCGTCTGCGAAACTAACTGACCCTGCTTATCGCTGATTGCCCGTTGTGAGGCGCGAAGAACGGCCAGGTGACGACCTGCCTGAGGAAGATGCAGATGCTGCATGGCGCGCCACCAGTAATTTTGCCAGCTGCTGCGTGGACCAACGCGCACCGCCCCAGTGCTGACGGCGACTTCGGTTCCTTCACCGCTCATGGTGTGTGGCAGATAGCGTACGCTGAATTCGGTACCGACAACGGTGACCCGCGTCGGCCCGCTCTGTACCTCAAAAGGCTGCTGCGGATTGTGAGCCACTTTAAAGAAAGCCTGGCCCTGCGGCATCACCACTTCCCGGCGATGGGCAAAGTAGCGTACGGTTAGCTGCGTACCGGCGTCCAGAGAGAGGGTGCTGCCGTCCGGAAGCTCCACCGTGCGTATTTCTCCGCGCCCTGTGTGCCAGCTGGCGCTATAGACCGGCGAGGCAAACTCGTCGCGTAAAGGAAAAAAGAGGAGAGTCGCCAGCACCAGCAGCGCGCATCCCCATACGACAGGACGCCAGATGATGCGGCGGCCGGTTGTCGGGCGCAGATGGGCAACCGCGCTGGCAGGAATTTCCGCCATTTCATGCCAAAGGGGACGCAGTGCCTCATATTCAACGCGATGAGCTGGAGTCTGTAACCAGATTTGAAAGCTGTCCTGTTCATCCCGGGTCAGCCCCTCCTGCTGGCGGAGCAGCCAGCGGACAGCCTGTTCAGCAATGGCTTGCTTGTCATGATGTGTCATTGGGACTTCCTTGCAGGCTGCTCTTCACACCAGCCATCGCGACAGGCGCGGCAGGCCAGCATGGCGCGAATGATATGTTTTTCTACCATATTGGTTGAAATCCCCATCCTGACTGCGACCTCATTTTGCGACAAACCATCAATGCGATGCAGGATAAATGCTTCACGGCAGCGGGGCGGTAGCTCCTCAATCGCCGCGACAATATAGGCGATGTACTGCTGCTTTTCGAATTGGTTGTCGGGCTGCTCATTACCCGGCGCCAGAAGCTCCTCCGTGGCCGCATCCTGCAGGTATCCTGGCTGTTTCTGATGGCGATAGCGGTCGACCAGTAAATTTCTGGCGATATGGTAGAGCAAGCCGCGATGTGAGGAAACCTGTACCTGAGAGGCCAGCGCGCGGCTGAATGTCTCCTGGGTGAGCTCTTCGGCGAGGTGTTTGTCCCGCAGCTTGCGGCTCAGAAAGCGAAACAGTTCCGTATAGTAATGTTCAAACGCTGACAAGGTAGCTTCCCGATGACCGTGCATCGCTGTGGGTATAAAAGAGTGACAGGCTGTATTTAAATGAAAACGGTTATCGTTATCAAGATGCAAAATGTGGGGGTATCGGATGAATCTCTCATTCAGAGAAAGAAAAATGTGAAAAGCGCGATAAATTTTATCCGCTTGTATTTAATCACCTTATTTCAAAAACCAAATTAAACCAACTTAAAACAAAGTCATATCATATTGATATTTAATTTGTTTTTTTAATTTCGTGTATAAAGCCAAGCTAATAATACCTTGACCCATAAGCAATCGAAGATTAATAATTTTGTTATTCTTTGTTTTATCGCGGATGGGTTATGGCTAAGCCAATCGATCATGACCGTAAGAATCGGATTATCAACCATGTCGTTTCTCATGGCCATGCCAAAGTGAATGACTTAGCCGAGATGCTGGGCGTGACGACGGAAACCGTCCGTAAAGATATTGCCTGGCTTCAGGAAATGAAGATTCTGGAAAAAGGGCACGGATTTGTCACTCCCTCCAGCTCCTATCTTGAAAATCCATACACCGCAAAGGAAGGGAAGGAGATTGAGGCAAAATCACAAATTGCTTTGCTGGCGGCAAATCTTATTCCTGAACGTGGAGTGGTGTTTCTTGATTCAGGTACCACGGTGGCGCAGCTGGCAAAACAGCTGAACCTGCGTCGCGATCTGACGATTGTGACCAATTCTATGATTGCCGCACAGACGTTGCAAAATACGGCTAATCAGCTGTTGGTGACCGGCGGGGAATTACGCCAGGCAAGCTACTCTTATGTCGGCAGCTGGGCGCGAAAAGCTCTTCAGCAGGTTAAAGTCGATATTGCTTTTATGGCCTGCGATGGATTTCATCGTGATGGCCCGTCGATACGATCGTTCCGCGAGCTGGATATTAAAGAAACGGCCATGAGCAGCGCGAAAATGTCGGTATTAATGTCCGATAGTAGTAAATTTCAACAGACCGGGATGTATATGTATTCATCCTTCAGTGCTTTTGATTCTTTTATTATTGAGCGCCCACTTAAAAAAGAAGAGAAAGTATTATTTCCTGAAACCCTAAAAATGTTACATCCATAAAATAATCATCTGAGGTGAAATATGGAGAAGCAACTTTTAAAAGTTGAGCCTTTCTTCGAGCCGCGTATATGGGGCGGTGAAAGATTGAAAGAACGTTATGGCTATAAAACAGATATTACTCCCGTTGGTGAAGTTTATAATGTTGTTGCTTTGCCGGGACAGGCTGACTGTCTGGTAAGCGGTACGGGCAAAACGCTTTCACAGTTATACAGAGAAAAACCACAGTGGTTTAATTGTGATACCGCTCAGTTGCCGATTCGGGTCAATATTCTCGATCCGCTGGACGACCTGTCCGTACAGCTCCATCCGGATGATGCGTATGCATTGGAGCACGACAACTCTCGCGGCAAGCCGGAGGCATGGGTCATTCTGGATACACCTGCTGATGGCCGTATTGCCTTTGGGCATTATGCCGCATCGCGCGAAGAGTTTAAGAAGCTCAGCGCCAGCAAATCATTCGATAAACTGGTCCGCTATATTCCGGCTAAAAAAGACGGATATCTGGATATCCCCGCCGGAACGTTACACGCGATTGGCAAAGATGTTCTGACCTATAATATCTCGCGTAATGCGGACCTGACTTATCGCTTGTTTGATTACAATCGCGTTGACCCGACAACGGGTCATGAACGTGATCTCCATATTGATAAGGTTATTGATAATGTTGTGGTACCAGATGATGGCAAAAATTTTCAGTGGTTCAATAGCACGGAAGAAGCGGGGTGTGAATTAACCCGTTACTGGAATGAGCCGGGTTTGTATACCTTAACGCGCCTGAAAGCGCTAACCGAAGGCCATTATTCGCAACCCCGTTTCTCATTTATTACCGTTGTTGAAGGCGATGGCCGCATTAATGATATCGATATTATTGAAGTGGGTACGCCGTTTCTTATTGATGCTGGACGAGAAGCTGTTAAGCAGTTAAAAAATACATTTCCTGATAAAGACGTATTGTGTGATGCCAAAATTATGGATGCTGGCAGCTATGAGGCAAAACTGGCCTACGATGTCGGTGCTGATTATGTCACCGTTCTGGCCGTAACGGACGACCTGACTATCAAAGGCTGCGTGGACGAAGCTAAAAAGCAGGGCAAGAAAGTTCTGGTCGATATGATTTGCGTTACCGATTTTGCCGCTCGCGTCCCGACGCTGGAAGCGCTGGGCGTGGATGTTATCGCCGTACATACCGGGGCCGATCAGCAGGCGAGTGGTAGGACGCCGCTACAGGATCTCGCGGAGCTGCGCAGCCACGTTAAACAAACGCAAATTGCGGTTGCCGGTGGCATCAGCAGTCAAACGATTCGGAGCTACCTGGCGTTTCGCCCGGATATCGTGATTGTCGGCAGCGGCATCCTTAATGCTCAGGATCCCGAGCGCGAAGCGCGACTGATTGCCGAGGCCCTAAAGGAGGCTGCGCAATGAGTGAAGTGATTGAGCACGTAAAAGGTATCCTTGACGAACTGACGCGCAACGCGGATTTAATCGAAGCTGAAGGCGTTAACTTATTTCTGGATGAAATTGTGGCGGCCCGGCGTATTTTTCTCGCGGGTGCAGGCCGTTCAGGGCTGGTTATCCGCGCATTTGCTAATCGCCTGATGCATCTGGGTTTCAATGTTCAGGTTATTGGCGATGTGACCACGACTTATGCCAAAGAGGGGGATCTGTTAATTATCGGTTCGGGGTCGGGCGAAACGCAGAGCCTGGTTGCGATGTCGCAAAAAGCGAAAAAGAATCATCTCAAGGTGGCGCTGATTACCATGGCTCCGGGATCAACGATTGCGAACCTTGCCGATGCGGTTTGTGTGCTGCCAGGCGCTTCGCCGAAAGTCCTTGAAGGTGAACCGCAGCGCGCAAGTATCCAGCCAATGGGCTCCGGTTTTGAGCAATTATCGCTGGTGGTCTATGACGCGATGATAATGGCGTTAATGCCCCGGACGCTTCAGACAAGCGAAATGATGTTCGGACGCCACGCTAATCTGGAATGAGACAGGTCGCGGTTTGGCTTGATGAACACGATGGCGGTAGTCACGGCGATTCTGCGCGGTATTACCTGAAAAGCAAAAAGCCTGCTTAGTTTCCTAAGCAGGCTTCTTAAATTTGGCTCCTCTGACTGGACTCGAACCAGTGACATACGGATTAACAGTCCGCCGTTCTACCGACTGAACTACAGAGGAATCGTGTGAACGGGGCGCATATTATCGATGGCACCCCACCTTGTCAAAGGCTGTTTTCACATTTCAAACTGTTTGCCGAATAATTCTCCACTTTGAGCAAAAAGTAGCGTTTCACCCACCGCCGGGTGACGTTTCCTCAGCCTGTGTCCCGGTGTCTTCGGCCTGCACCTTACTTCGCGGATATTTCCACAGCCAGCGTCCGCTGACCATCCGGCAATAAAACAGCACGCCGCGCACCGCCCAGTCGAGCACCATTCCGAGCCAGACGCCAATGACCCCCATTCCGAGCACAATCCCCAGCGTGTAACCCGCCACCACGCGACAGCCCCACATACCCAGCATCGATACCCACATGGTGTAGCGCACGTCCCGCGCGCCTTTAAAGGCGCACGGCAACGTCCAGGCCATCGCCCAGATCGGCATAAAGAAGGCGTTTAGCCATAGCAGTTCTTTCACTACCACTTTGACATCGTCTTCGCTGGTATAGAACGAGGCTATCAGGCTGGCAAACGGCGCGGTTCCCCAGGCAATCACCGTCAAAATAATGGTTGAGAGCCAGAAGACGTGCCACGCCTGATGCTCAGCCTGGCCGATTTGACCTTTTCCGAGCCGTCTGCCGGTAATAATCGTCGATGCCGAACCGAGGGCGTTCCCCGGCAGGTTGATCAGCGCAGCGACAGAGAAAGCGATAAAGTTACCGGCAATAACGTTGGTCCCCATCCCGGCAACGAACATCTGGGTCAACAGCTTACCACCGTTGAACAATACGGATTCAATACTGGCGGGAATACCAATGCCCATTACCTCCCAAATAATGGCGAAGTTAAACGGCTTAAAATAGCTCTTGAGCGAAATCCGCAGCGCTGGGTTAAAACCGATCATCAGCACCCAAATAGTCGCCACCGCGCCAATATAGCGGGCAATGGTTAACCCAAGCCCCGCGCCAACGAACCCCATTCCGGGCCAGGAAAAAATCCCGTAAATCAGGATGCTGCTGATAATGATGTTAAGGATATTCATCCCGCCGTTAATCAGTAGCGGAATTTTGGTGGTCCCTGCCCCACGCAGCGCCCCGCTACCGATAAGGGCGATGGCCGCCGCCGGATAGCTCAGCACCGTGAGTTCCAGATAGGTCAGCGCCAGGCCTTTTACTTCTGCGGTCGCATCTCCCGCGACAAAGTTAATGATTTCTGCACCAAAAGCATGAATGACCACCGCCAGAATGATGGAAAACAGCGTCATGATCGCCAGCGACTGCCGCGCGGCTGCTCTTGCTCGTTTTCGGTCACGTTTGCCCAGGCTAAACGCCACCACCACCGTAGTCCCGAGGTCGATAGCGGCAAAAAAAGACATAATGACCATGTTGAAGCTATCAGCCAGGCCCACGCCCGCCATCGCTTCTTTACCCAGCCAACTGACCAAAAAAGTACTCAACACGCCCATCAGCAATACGCAGGCGTTTTCCAGCAAAATGGGGACCGCAAGAGGGCTGATTTCGCGCCAGTAGAGGACGCGATAGCTCTTGCGTTTTTTGAACCAGGATGTGCGTTCGACAGACTGGCGTAGTGCGGAGGTGACGTTCAAGGGAGACCTTAGTGAGAAAAGTTGAAACTACATTTCAAATGATGATAGAGAAAAGCTCATCCTGCAAAGCATTTTTCCCGATAAATTGTCGGTAATTACGACAAATTGTTGATGGATACGCCAGTTAAGCTCAGGACGATGAATTGATGTTTGACAAAAGTTTTTTCGCCGCTAAGATACGACTCCACAACGATTCCTCTGTAGTTCAGTCGGTAGAACGGCGGACTGTTAATCCGTATGTCACTGGTTCGAGTCCAGTCAGAGGAGCCAAATTCCTGCTTTTATGCGTTCCGGCGAATCCCTATACGTTTTGATTCAATGAGTTAGCGTAAAAATTTTCCCGATGCATATCTGGTTTTCCCTGTGCATCTGGCAAACCTGGTGGTCTGATTTGAGGTCATTTCAGTTCGATAATGGAGTGATCATCATATGTCCCTGTCCGACGCGAAAATCCGCAGCACCAGGACCTCTGATAAATCCTTTAAACTGGCTGACTCACACGGCCTGTAATCTGCTCGTCAATTTGGGCGTTCACGCCTCTGGTATCTGAAAAACGGCACAGCTATCACGTTATTCAGCGCATGCCAGAAGCATGCCGGGTTTTCTCTTCATTGGGGAGGGGAAAATGTATGCACTAATACCTGCATTCCACCCAGGCATCAGAGCCCTTGCTGACAACCGGCTATGAGCTGCTCAGACATCAAGCTTCCTCCAACTTTTGCTCACATCATGCTGAGACACAAACGACATATTTATATTATCGCGATATCTTCACCTGACACCTTGTATATAAGTCCAATTTACCGCTGCTAAAAACGTACTTATTTCCAATTGTCAACATGATAGGAAATTACCTATGGTAGACCTGTAGATATTTACACGGTAAGGCAATCAACCCAAATACTGACATACAGGTGAAATAGATCATGAGAAATAGATTGAGGGGAAAGGATTATCTGGCGTTCAAGGATATGGACCGCGAGGAAATTGAATTTGTTGTGGACTTGTCGCTGGAGTTTAAGCGTAAATGGGTGGCACGCGAACCACATGAATATTTAAAAGGACAGGTGTGGGCTGCATTATTTGAAAAGAACTCCACCCGAACCCGCAATGCTTTTCAACGGGCGGCGGCAGACCTGGGAATTACCTCAATCTATCTGCGTCCGGATGAATTACAAAGTGGCCGCGGTGAACCACTGAAAGATACCGCCCGCATGTTTGACCGTTATTATGATGGTCTGTTTATTCGCACATTTGGCCATGAAATTGTTGAAGAATACGCTCAATGGATGGATACCCCGGTTATCAATGGCCTGACGACGCTGGCCCATCCGACGCAGGGTATTGCTGACCTGATGACTATCAAAGAGAAAAAGCGTGATTACCCCGGGCTGAAACTTTGCTATGCAGGTAACCTCTATAATGTTTGTTACACCACAATGATAGCCTGCGCTACGCTGGGAATTGATATGTCTATCGCCTGTCCGGACAGTCTGCACCCGGATGCGAATATCCTCGAAGAAACCCGAAAACGCGCGGCGGTAAGTGGAGCCAACATTGTTTTTACTGATGACTTTGACGCTGCATTGAAGGATGCCGATATTGTTTATGGCATGTCACATTACAGTATGGGGCAGGCACCGGATGAAATCGAAGCTTTGAAGAGAGCATTCCAGCCGTATCAGGTCACCACGGAGGCAATGAAGAAAGCCAAGTCAGATGCCATTTTTATGCACTGTCTGCCTGCATATCGCGGTATTGATGTCACTGATGAAGTTATGGAGTGCGAACAATCTGTCGTGTGGGATCAGGGGGAGAACCGGATGCATTCCATTAAAGGGATCCTCGCAGCTGTTGCGTTGTAGTAATACTGTTTTGTCGTTCGGGGGATATTTATGTTCTTAGCTATCTGAATGATTTCCGTGTATTACTTTTTTATAAACGACGTCAACGGTAACCTTACAGCCAGCAATTATGTATATGGCAGCAAGCGAAATTGCTGGCCCGAATAATAAGGAATCATTGTATGTCTGCAATAGACGAAACTGAGAAAAAATTAAAATCGCCCAATGCCTATGTCATCATTTTTTTTATTATTGCCATCGTTGCGGTATTAACCTGGGTTATTCCCGGTGGGCAATATCAGTTAGATGCTAAAGGGCGTGCTATCGCCGGTACTTATACACAATCGATCGCTAACCCTCAAGGGCTATGGAATATCTTTATGGCTCCGATCATTGGCATGATAGGTAATCAGTCGGTGGCTGGGGCAATTGCTATTTCACTGAATATCATGTTGTTCGGTAGTTTTCTGGAAATGATGGATGAAGCCGGGGCCATCAAAATCGCGCTTAAACGGATTGCAATTAAGAATCAGAAAAATTACCACGTTTTGATTTCGTTATTAGTACTGGTGATGGGGATATTTGGCACCGTTCAGGGGGCATATGAAGAAGGTTTTGTGTACTTAATGATGTTTTTGCCTATCGTACTGGCCTTAGGACTGGATACGATGGTTGCTGTGATGATAGTTGTCCTGGGAACCCAGGCGGGTTGTCTGGCTTCGATTGTCAACCCGTTTGCTGTAGGTATCGCCTCCAGTATCGCAGGTATTAGCCCTGGTAACGGCATTATCATGCGAATTCTAATGTTCATTATTTTTGTCGGCCTGGTTTCAATATATATCTGCCGCTATGCGGACAAAATTAAAAAAGAACCGCATAGATCCCCTCAGCATTTTCGTCGGGAACAGGATTTGCAGGAGTTCCCGCTGGCAGAGAATACCGAAACGTTGTTGACAAAGGCGCAAAAAAAGGTTCTGACGGTATTTTGCGCAACCTTCAGTATTATGATTATCTCTCTGATTCCATGGTCCTCATTAAACCCGAACTGGACATTCTTCGAAACCTTCACGGCGTGGCTGGTGAGTGTCCCCTGGCTAGGAACAATTCTTGGCAAAGATATGGTTCCTCTTGGTCGATGGTTTTTTAATGAAATTAATGCCATGTTAATCATATCTACAATTATCTCCGGGTATATCATGGGGATGAATATCGATAAAATTATTAATGTAATAATTAAAGGTGCCGCCACTTTAGTATCTACTGCTTTTATTGTGCCGTTGGCACGTGGTATCCAGGTTATTATGAATGATGGTTCGATTACGCCTACGATTTTACACTTTGGCGAAGTCACACTCAGCAGTCTTAACCCAGTGGTATTTGTGGTGGTGTGCCTGCTTTTCTATCTGGTTATAGCCTCATTTATTCCCAGTTCCACCGGATTAGCTGCCGCCACGATGCCGATTATGGTGCCTCTTGCCGTGTTTGCGGGTGTAAAAGAAGAAATTATGGTGGATATATATATCATCGCGCTGGGATTAGTAAAAATGATTATGCCGACGTCGATTGTGGTTATGACCTGTACTCAGGCTGCGCATATTGGCTACGGGCAATGGGTTAAAAGTAACTGGAAATTTATGATATTGCTGTTTCTGGTCTCCTGTGCATTTTTGATAGGTGGAGTCACATTCTAATTATTTAAAAATGGAGTCAACACTATGTCTCAAGTATTCGTGTCTAATGCCACTAATAGATTAAAAAAAGTGCTGGTTTGCTCTCCGCAATATTATGTTTTTAATGCGATCAATGAAATTACTAAAACCTGGATGGAAAAAGGTGAAACCGAGCAAAATGATCTGATGGTCAGAGAGTGGCTCGAACTGGTTAGCGCTTATCGCGAAAACGGTGTTGAAGTGGTTGAAATGACCCCGGATAAAAGCATGCAAGTACAGACCTTTGCCCGCGATTTTGGTGCTTGCATCAAAGAAGGCGCGATTATTGGTCGTTTTCGCCATCCTGCCCGTCAGCCGGAAACGGCGGCATATGAAGCCAGACTGAAAGAACTGGGGGTTCCGGTCGTTGCCCGTTGCAATGCTGGCTGCTTTGAGGGAGGCGACTTCTGGATGATCGACGAACATACATTAGCCTTTGGGCTGGTAGATCGCACCGATAACGCCGGAGTTGCCAACCTGCGTGAGCAGTTGGAGAAGTTTGGCTATACGGTTGTCGGCGTCCCCTGTCCACCTGCTAATCTGCATCTGGACATGGTATTTAACATCGTAGCTGAAAAGGTGTGTCTGGCTGCCGTTCATGAACTTCCCTATAACTTCCTGCAAATGTTGCACCGCCGCAATTTCACTGTGATTCCGGTAGAGAGCGACCAGGTCTTCAGGCACGGTTGTAACGTCCAGGCGCTGGGGCAGGGAAAAGTTATGGCGATTAAAAATAACGCTGTCGTAAATTGCAGAATGAAGGCGCTGGGGATTGATGTTATTGAGGTCGATCTGTGTCAGATCCTGAAAGCGGGCGGTGGGCCACACTGTATGACTTTCCCGGTGATGAGAGAAGCTTAGCATGAAGATTGTAATTAGCGACTATAAAGATTCCATGATGCCTCTGCATGATGATGAAATCACAATTCTGACTGCCGGGCTGCCTGATGTGGAAATTATCATCTACGAATATACAGATGAAAAACGTGAGGAATTTATTGATCTGCTTGCTGACGCTGAAGCGCTCCTGACAGCTTTTATTCGCCTTGATGCGCAGTTTTTTGAACGAGCGAAAAATCTGCGCGTGGTGTCTATTAATGCTACTGGTTATGACAATGTCGATCTGAACTCAGCGACCGCTCATGGGGTAGGTATATGCCCTGTGGGGGAGTATTGCACCAGAGACGTTGCCGAACACACCATAGCGTTGATGCTTGCATTGAACAAAAACCTCAAGGCCTACACCTTTGATATTGAGCAAAACAATCGCTGGCGCTATGACTTTCCATGCCGACCGGATCGCATTGAGACGCAAACTCTGGGTATCTTCGGATTGGGCAAAATTGGTAGCCAGGTGGCCCGGCTAGCGAAAGGACTAGGTATGCGGGTTATCGCAGTTGATTCTGCAGTTTCTCATGAGCGGGCCCAATACCTTGGGGTAGAGATGGTTACGCCGGAGGTTATCTGGCAGTCGGCCGATGTGATTACTAATCATATGAACCTGGAAAATTCCAATGTTGCTTACTTCACCATGAGAGAATTTGCGCAAATGCGACGTAGGCCCATTTTTCTAAATTTAGGGCGGGGGTTAAGCGTTGATGAAGCTGAATTAGTTGAGGCTCTGGAGAGCGGATTGGTACGTGGGGCAGGGCTGGATGTGTTGAGTGATGAAACACCACAGCTTGCCGGACATGCTTTAGTCCGACGGGCTAACGTTATTATTACTCCGCATTCGGCATTTTATTCAACGCAATCAATGGCCGATCTCCAGCGAATTTCATGCGACAACATCGTTAACTTTTTAACTGGACGCCGTCAGGATGTGTTCCGGTTGGTTAATATGGTCTAAGTGGTTTAGGGGATATCATGTCAGATAAAGCAAAAATAGTTATTGCGCTGGGGGGGAATGCGTTGCAGTCCAAAGATAGCGCGCCTACCGCTGAAGCCCAGTTGACGGTAATTAAACAGACGTGTGAGCGCATAGCTGAAATCAGGCTACAGGGCTACGATGTGACGCTCGTTCATGGCAATGGTCCGCAAATAGGACGAATTATTCTTGCCAGCGAAACCGCCAGAGACGTTGTACCGCCGATGCCATTTGATGTTTGTGGCGCTATGTCGCAGGGATATATTGGTTACCACCTGCAGCAGTCGCTCAGGTATGCTCTCAGCCAACAAGGTTGCAATACTGAAGTCGTCACGCTGGCAACACAGGTGTTAGTGGCGCGGGACGACCCTGCATTTCTCGCGCCATCCAAGCCTATTGGGCCATTCTATAGCCAGTCTGAGGCTGAGATTTTAACCCGAGAGAAAGGTTATATTATGCGTGAGGATGCCGGGCGGGGCTGGCGCAGGGTGGTGGGGTCCCCGCTACCGAAGCGAATAGTAGAAATTGATGCGGTAAAAAAAATGGCTGATACCGCGATTGTAATAACCTGTGGTGGTGGTGGTATCCCGGTAATTGAAAATGCCGATGGTTCTCTGGAAGGCGTCGCCGCCGTTATTGATAAAGATTTTGCCGCAGAGCTGCTGGCTGAAGAGCTTGATGCTGATGTGTTACTTATTCTGACTGAGGTTGAGAAAGTTGCTGTACATTTCAACACGCCGCAGCAACGGGATCTTTCCAGGCTAACGATAGCACGAGCTAACCGATATATAGAAGAAGGTCATTTTTCACCAGGGAGCATGTTACCCAAAGTGCAGGCAGCGCTGAAATTTGTACGTCGATATCCAAAGCGACGAGCAATTATTACTTCACTGGACAAGGCACTACAGGCGTTAGAAGGTAAAACTGGTACATTTTTTGAATTTTCCTGAAGTAATATTGAATAAGCTCAGTGCTGAAGAATAAAAATGTATTGTGCTTCACTTTTTTATTCTCAATTATAGAACAATGAAGCAAGTAAATTTATTCTGCCGAGACCAGAGATAAAGGGAATCAGTTATGCTAACAATTATTGATTATCTTTTTATTACCATTTATCTGCTAGGAATTGCGGGTGTCGGATTATTGTCGCTAAAATTTACCCGTTCTAAAGAAGATTTTCTTGTTGCGGGTAGACGACTCTCTTTGCCGATATTTTTTAGTTGTATGGCAGCTCTTGCGTTAGGTGGTGGTTCAACGGTGGGGAGTGTGCGGCTGGGATATGAGTTTGGTTTTGGCGGCATTTGGTTGAATCTAAGTATTGGTATTGGGCTTATTATCACTGGATTGCTGGTGTCGTCGAAACTGGCAAAGTTAAAAGCATTAAGTATTAATGAGATTGTTGAGGAAAACTATGGTTATGCGGCGAAAATATTTAGTACCATCCTGACATTAATTTATACCATCACGCTATGTGTGGTACAGGTAATTGCGATCGGTGAAATCATTAGCGGAACATTAAATACGGATTTTACGTTATCAATGGTCACCGGTGGTGGGGTTGTTATTCTCTATACGTTCATCGGTGGAATGTGGTCCGTGACGCTAACTGATGTAATACAATTTATAATAAAAACGGTGGGGTTTATCATTCTCGCACCGATTTTCAGTATTTCAGCAGTTGGCGGGTGGGCCGCATTTGTCAGTAAATTACCGCCGTCTCACTTTTCAATCACCAGTATTGGTATCGAAGATATTGTGCTTTATCTGGTGCTATACATCCCTGGTATCATTATTGGTCAGGATATCTGGCAGCGTATTTTTACGGCAAAAAATAATCATGTTGCGAAAGCAGGGACGCTCTGTGCCGGGATTTATAGTATTCTCTATGCTTTTGCGACGGTGATTATCGGTATGTGTGTTTTTATCCTACAGCCTTCGCTCCACGATCCGCAAAATGCGTTTGTACAGGGGGTTATAGACTTTCTTCCTCAGGGAATAAAAGGGATTGTACTTACCGCCGCGATGGCTGCGACAATGTCTGTTGCCAGCGGTACTATTCTGGCGTCATCAACCATTCTTTATAATGATATCTACCACCGCTATCTGGATAAAGATCCGACGGAAAAGAGAGCCGTTTGGGCAACCAGACTGTTTGCCGCTGTCACCGGGATTATCGTCATGGTTTGCGCACTATGGATCCGTGATGTTCTGGTGGGGATTAAAATTTGCTATGGCTATCTCTCAGGTTGCGTATTTATCCCGTTGCTGGCCAGCTTTATTTTCAAGCGTTTTAGCCCAATATCGGGACTTTGGTCTCTCGGAGGCAGCTTTGTGGTTGTGACCCTTCTCTTTCTCCTGTTAGGGACCTCTTCGGTTTACCCTATCCTGTATGGGATGCTATCAGGGGGGATCATCTATATCTTCATTAATGTCTTTAGTAAACACAAGATTAAATCGCGCTTTTATCGAAATGACCAAGCTGAAGGGCCAGATAAATCTTCATCGCCAGTTGAACATTGAAGAGGTCTTCTGCTCTGTTGACGTCACAGTTAAGAATTTTATTAATGGTATTTAACCTGGCGATCAGGGTATTTTTATGAATAAAGAGTTGTTTTTCGGTTTTGGTTTTTGAACAATCATTATTAATCCAGATTGTTAATGTATCAAATAGGCGGCTACGATGTTTTTCATCATAGTTAAGCAGGGGCTGGATATAGGTATCATGCATTTCCTTTAAAAAAGAATCAGAAATATATTCTCTTTTGTCAATAAAGAAACGCAGTATTCCAAGATTCTGGTATTTATAATACGGCACAGTGCTTGTTGTTGAAGATAAAAAATGTACGGTTTGTTCCGCTTGAGTAAAGCCCATTCTGATATCTTTCAGTGCAACGGGATTACTGATGCCGATATGGACTTTTGTATATCCGGTAGTGAGAATGAAAAGTTTACGAATATCGGACATTAAAGAATCAAAAGTTTCATTGGGCCAGGGAATAAGAATAATTTGCGAGTTGAATTTTTCAAATGTAATAATATGGTCACTGTTGTTAATTTGTTTGTTAAGAATATCATGGAATTGACTGAGTCGGTTGTTTTGTAACTCAATGGAGCTCATATCGCCAGGATTGCCATATAACAGATGTGCAATAATATACTGGCGGTGGATTTTCTTACCGGTAGGCGCCAGCATAGTTTCAATATTCTGCTGGGATAGCTCATCTTCCGAAAGTAACCTTTCCATAATTAACTGATTGAAACGCCGGGTGGCGTTGCTGATTTCACTTATTTTTGTTACATGAAGGGCGACGAATAAACCATATTGTTGGATACGGACAGTTTCATTGGCAGGTATTTCGATAATATTGTCATCCAGCAAGATAATAATATAACCATATTTTATATGATTTAAAATAACAGGATAAAAGAAAAGCTTTTTCCCTGGTATGGACAGGACTTTCTCCCGATAACAAAAAGTTTGTATTCTGGTATTGTCAAGAGTTTGCATCCATAGATCAGAGGGTTTGAGTAGATGAATATTTAGCTCTCTGGTATAGTGTTTCCAGTTAATATCGTCAGATGCGCCAATCAAATAGAGGTCACTGTCAGTAATCGCGTGACTTAGGCCGGTAATCGCACGGAAACGACAGCACATTTCTGGCAGGGAAACACCATCGATCATCGCATTCATTAGCACCGAGTGAACTTTTTGGCTCTCCTCTATGATATGGTAAGGTTTGCGAATAATGGCATTCAATATAGGGTTCATAACCTCTTCCCAGCTATAGTTGGCCGGGACTAAAATGATCGGAAAACCAACTTCATCGCACCAGGAAAAAACAGATGCCGGGATTTTTAACGTAAATTTTTCTTTAGTAATGATACCAGCAACATTTTTTGCACGCAGCGCATCAACCATTGCTTTAGAGAAATACTGTTCAAATAACACGCCAGAAATAACGACTTCACCACCTTTAAGCCAGTCTGCGATCTCAGGTATATCCATTATTGTGACCGTAGTCACTTCGCGTTGAATGCCGCTAGCTCCGGCTCTGATTTGAATTCCATTTAAACCGCCAATCATGAGTACATCCTGAATAACAAACATAATGAACCTCTTTAGAATTGATCGGTGCCCTGGAACGAATTTTCTCAGAAGTGAAACATTGCAGTAGAATGTTTTTAATACAACTTGAGCGTATTATAAGGAGTTGGAAAAGATTTTTTGTGGGATATGTTGTCTATTGGTCATTACAGCAGTTTGTCACGTGATTTTGTTATCCGTGAGCAATAGGTTAGTTAATAGCTTGTCGGTGATTATACCCGTCATACTTCAAGTTGCATGTGCGTTGGCTGCGAGATACTCGGCCTATCCCTGAGGGGCCAGCGCAAGCGCTGTTCAAAACGGTTAGTTGTTTTGCCCTGCAACTTGAATTATTTAGGGTATATACAAAATGGACTCAGGCGCAGGAGAAGATGAATGGAATTTGACAAGTTCGGGTACCTTTTATAAATCAGAACGCCTGAAGGTACCCGGTATTTTGTCTGCTTGCGCGTTACAATCATGAGGGTAAGAACTATCGGAACGGCGGTTCGTTGAAGGTTCTCAGCTTACGTGAATGCATGTGATCGCCCTCGGCACGCAGCAGGTCAATCGCCCGAATGCCAATCTGTAAATGTTCGGAGATCGCCCCTTCATAGAAGCGGTTGGCCTGACCCGGTAGCTTAATTTCGCCGTGCAGCGGTTTATCGGAGACGCACAGTAGAGTGCCGTAAGGGACGCGGAAACGATAGCCCTGCGCGGCAATGGTGGCGCTTTCCATATCAATAGCCACCGCGCGGCTGAGGTTAAAGCGCAGCGCCGAGGCCGAGTAGCGCAGCTCCCAGTTACGATCGTCGGTGGTCACCACCGTTCCGGTACGCAGCCGTTGTTTGACCTCTTCACCGGGCATACCGCTAACCTGTTTCGTAGCATCGTAGAGCGCACGCTGGACTTCGGCAATGCTTGGAATCGGGATATCCGGCGGCAGTACCGCATCGAGTACATGGTCGTCGCGCAGATAGGCGTGGGCCAGTACGTAGTCGCCAATGGTCTGGCTTTCACGCAGGCCGCCGCAGTGGCCAATCATCAGCCAGACGTCCGGACGTAGCACCGCCAGGTGGTCGCAGATGTTTTTGGCATTCGCCGGTCCTACGCCAATATTAATCAACGTGATCCCCTGACCGTCTTTGGTGATCAGATGCCACGCTGGCATCTGGTGTTTTTTCCACGCCAAATCGGAAATGGCCTCTTCCGGCGCTTCCGTGTCCGCTGTTATCCAGATCCCGCCTGCGCAGGAGAGGGCGATATAAGGGCTATCGGGATCGAGAATTTGGCTACAGCCCCAGCGCACGAACTCATCGACGTAGCGGGTGTAGTTGGTAAACAGCATATACGGCTGGAAATGGTCAACCGGCGTGCCGGTGTAGTGGCGCAGACGCGCCAGCGAGAAATCGACGCGGCGGGCGTCGAAGTGCGATAGCGGATAATACTCGGTCGAATGGAACAGACCATCGGCGGTCTCATCGCCAATTTGCGACAGCTCGGTGGTCGGGAAAAAGCGGGTCAAACCGGCGCTCATCGAGCGGTCGAGCGTGAGTTCGGAGCCATCAATAACGTACGGATAGGGGATCTCATGCTGCGAAAGCTCAACGGTAATACAGGCATCGTAATCCTGATACAGCATGGTGAGCTGTTCCAGCAGATAGGCGCGAAACAGTTTAGGATTGGTAATGGTCGTGGTGTAGCAGCCGGTATGGGTGAAGCGGCCCCAGGCGCGGGTTTTTAAGGCTTTATGTTCTGCACCATCCCAGGAGACCGACAGCTGCGGGTAAACGAACAGCCCTTCCGCTCGCGCGCTATTATCGGGCAGAGTATTGTGGTTGATATATTCGCCGATGGCTTTACGCAGCGCATTGACCGATTTTTCATACAGCGCTTCGAGCTGCGTAAGCGCCTGTTCTGGGGTCAGCCTGGCGGCTTTCTGGTTCATAACTTACTCCTTTTTTCTGCTCTGCTGACGTTTTGCTTAGTATGTCACAGACTGGAATATGCGTCGGAGTATTTAAGCCGTTTAGATAAGAAAGTACTGAGATTAGAAACAGTTGATACGATGGCAGGCCATTTAATGCGCGGTAATATTATCGGCGACGGTCCAGCGTTCGGCGCTGAAGTGGGTGGCGTTGATCACCTTTACGGTAATGTTCTTATCGCCGTTGATGCTGTACAGGGCGTTAGCCAGCGGCGTCAGCTTATCCCCTTCCTGTAAACGCCGACAGCAGAGAGTGAGTTCGGCGATTATCGTTAACTGACCGCTTTGCAGGACCACGCGGGTATACGTAGACGTCGGAGCCTCACGTAGTTTCTTGATCCACCATTCCATTGATTTATCTCCAGGCAGTTAAATATCGGCGATAATTAATCTTTACGTCTCTTCTGACAATAAGAATAGCCGCTTGGTTTAGTCTATGTTTAAAAAGAGAATCGCAGGATCTGATTCGGTCTGCGTAATAACCCCTCCCTGGCGTGCAAAGAGATAATTCGGACAGAAATATGGCAATGATGCGTTTCACCCGGCTTTTGAATAAGTCTGGCTTAACAATGGTCTCTTTGGCAAAGAAGGCGGCGATTGGCCTGCTGGTGGTGGTGATAGTCTTTTTTATTGGCCGTATTTACGAATCGCAGCGTGGCCCTGCCTTACACCGCTGGCATACCTGGACGGCAAATGAAATGACCGCCAGCGAGATTGACCACGCTACGTTTGCCGAATATCGGAGCCGGGAAGAAGCGATTTTCCGTGATATGAAAAGCAACATTACCGACACGCTGAGCGACGATGAAAAAACGGCGATTAACCGCTTTTACGCGCAAAGTCTGGTCTATCCGGATAAGTTTCAGCCCGACTGGAACCGCTCCTTTGTTCTGCTGCCGCAGGGTAAACCGCGCGGTGCGGCGGTGCTGCTCCATGGCCTGACGGATTCGCCCTACAGCGTGCATTATCTGGCGCAACGCTATCAGCAGCAGGGATTCGTCGCCGTCGCGCCGAGGCTGCCTGGACACGGAACCGCACCGGGCGCGTTGACCGGTGTCGATCGGGATGAGTGGATTGCCACCACTCGCCTGGCGGTGCGCGAAGCAACGCGGCTGGCTGGATCAGACGTGCCGCTGCACGTGATTGGCTATTCCAACGGTGGGGCGTTGGCGCTGAAATATGCCCTCGATAGCCTGGAGGATAAATCGCTGCGCCGACCGCAGCAGGTCATCCTGCTGTCGCCAATGATCGGCGTTACCGCGTTTGCCCGTTTTGCCGGGCTGGCCGGTTTACCTTCAATATTTCCGGCCTTCGCCCGCGCGGCGTGGTTGAATATCGTTCCGGAATTTAATCCCTACAAATACAATTCGTTCCCGGTTAAGGCGGCAAGGCAGTCATGGCTTCTTTCGCAGGCGCTGCAGCAGCAAATCGTGCAGGAAGCGCAGAATCAGCGGCTGGTGGAATTAGCGCCGGTATTAACTTTTCAGTCGGTGATGGATTCAACGGTAAGCACCCGGGCGGTGGTGGATTCGCTCTATCGCTATCTGCCGGATAACGGCAGCGAGCTGGTGATATTCGATATTAATCAGGCGGCAAATTTACGCGCGCTATTCCGCCCGTCGCTCTATTCGGCCGTTAACACGCTACTGCCGCCTGCGCCGCGGCCTTACGGTACTACGGTGATTACCAACGCTGCGCCCGATACTTACGAAACGGTAGCCCGTACGACGCTTGCCAGCACGCGCACGGAAACCGTCACGCCGCTGCATATTGCCTGGCCGCAGGATATGTATTCGCTGTCGCATGTGGCGGTGCCGTTCCCGCTGACCGACTCGCTCTACGGCCGCGAACCGGCGGAGAAAAATCGCTACGGGATTAGCATTGGTACGATCTCTTTACGTGGGGAAACCTCAACGTTGAGCGTCGGGCTGGATACGTTAATGCGCGTCACCTCCAACCCGTTTTTCCCGTGGATGATGGTGAGAATTGACCATCATATTGCCTGTAGCGAGCAGGCCGATGTGGCCGCCTGCCTGCGTCCGGAGGCCGCGGCTTCAGAATAGCGTCACGTGCATAATGGTGCGGATGGCAATTCCGGCGATAGCTCCGGTGGCAGCGAAGCGGAACAGGCGTACGAAACGCGAGCTGACCCCCAAAAAGATGCCGATGCCGGGGAGATCAAAGGTCTGTACTAACAGGCCTGCGGAGGCGTTAATCTGGCTTACGGTCACTTTTCCCTGCTGAATCATTTCTGAGACCACGCCGAAATAGGCCGTGCCGCCCGCAACACATTTGACCAGCGCAGGCAGCACGAAGTTAACCGGAATATTCAGCCACAGCAGCAGCGGCAGCAGCAAGCGCTGGAGCATCTCAATCAGGCCTGCCGCCTGCATAAACCCGACGATAGCCAATGACAGGATCAGCATGGGCACCGCGCCGAGCGCCAGACGAATGGCGTCGGAACCTGCGCTATTGATAACGGCGATGATCCCCTGGTTATTCTGCTCGGCATTGGGCAGATCTTCAGCCCGCGCGTTTTCAACAATCGACAGCCTGCGGCCGGTAATATGCCAGGTTACCGCGGCGGCGCACAGCCCGCCGACGATAGAAATGACAATAGAGGCCAGCCAGTGCAGGCCAAAAGGTGTTAACGGGTAGAAAACGTTGCCTTGCCCCATAGCGAAGAGCATTGCCAGCGTGGCGGCCATCTGCCGGTCCGACGCGCCGCGTTTATCCATAATAGCGAGGGTCGCCAGCGGGGCGGCGAAACTGACAAAATTCATCTGAATCAGGGCAAAAGCACTCATCCCTGTTAAGCCGAACGGCTTAAGCAGCGGGGCGAGCCAGCGAACGATAACGTCCAGCACCCCGCGCACTTCCAGATATTTCATTACGATGAGCATGACAACCATGATTGGCAACAGCGTATAAAGCGCCACGTCAACGGAGGTTTTTCCCGCTGACATAATAATGCTGATGAAGTCCATCTATTTCTCAATCACTGCGGACAGAAAGGATAATTAGCGCCATCATAGTCCCAGCGGGAAGGAAATGAAATCGCCGCGAAGGCTCTCTCTGTCCTGAAATTGGCGACTAACTGTACTTGCAATTAGCGCGGCCGGGTGTAGAAAATTTGCCTGCGGGTATTTGCAAAGCCTGTTTTTTATTCCCAAACTGAATGAACACCGGGCGATTTTCTTTAAGGATAAAACTATGCGACGTTGTCTGCGGGTAGTGTGGGGAACGCTGTTTATTTTTGCTTTTTCGCTACAGGCGGAAACCAAGGTTTATGGCGAGGATCGCGTCAGCGGCTGGTGGAACTGGTTAAAAGACGATGTCTCACAGACCTGGAATCAGCCGCAAAATTACGATCTGTATCTGCCGTTTCTCAGCTGGCATAACCGTTTTATGTACGATAAAGAGAAAACCGATAACTATAATGAGATGCCCTGGGGCGGGGGTTTTGGCATTTCCCGCTATAACGAAGAGGGCAACTGGAGTTCGCTTTACGCCATGATGTTTAAGGATTCGCACAACGAGTGGCAGCCGATTATTGGCTACGGCTGGGAGAAGGGCTGGTATCTTGATAGCCAGCGCGATTTTCGCCTTGGCCTTGGCGTTACCGCCGGGATCACTGCCCGCGATGACTTCGCGAATTACGTACCGCTGCCGATTATTTTGCCGCTTTTTTCCGCCAGCTATCGCCGCCTGAGCGTGCAGTTCACCTATATTCCTGGCACCTACAATAACGGCAATGTGCTGTTTGCATGGTTGCGCTACGGTTTTTAAGAGGGCATCAAATCGTAATCACCTTTTTCACCACCGAATTGGACAGCGCCAGCATCGAAATCAGCACTGAGGTGATAAACGTCAGGACAATCAGCATTAATTTAGTCCCCAGCGAGCTAATCGGAATAAACGCGGTGAGCAGATGAAAAACGGAGTAGTGGAGAATATAGACGCCGGTCATCGTTTTGCTGATGGTGGCGAGGATGGTCTCTTTAAACTCGCTGTTTTTACGAAACCGCACGCCGTTGGCCGCAATCACCAGCGCCACTACCAGAATATAGATTTGTGAACCGGTAAGAATGAACGCGTTTCTGTCGGCCTTAAACAGGGCGAAAAAGAAATGGCGCTCGTAAAACCAGGTAAAAAGATAAATAAACGGTATGGCGATCATTGCCCCTTTGACCACTTTTTCGCGGGTCAGCCAACTGGCGACCAGCGGATCGCTGAACAGCTGCCCGGTGAGATAAAACAGCAGCCAGGTCCACAAACGGTACTGCGGGGCCAGGCTCAGCGCATGAACGTCAGGATACAGCGCGGACAGCAGATCGTAGCCATACGAGAGCAGCAGCAGGGCGAAAACGACGCCAAAAAACAGGCGACGTCTCTGGCTCAGCCATTCGATGACCGGGTGGAAGGTGTAAATCACAATAAACGCAAACACAAACCACGGCTGTATAAGATAGCCCCGCTGGTAAGGCTCCCAGAGATAATACACCGTCATCCAGAACAGGAAGACGATCACCACGCTTTTGATTTTGCCCATTTGCCACTGCGAGTCGTGGCGAGACTGAGAGTCCAGATAGCCTGCCACCACAAAAAACAGCGGTGTCGCAATGGTTGAAATAAACGTCAAAAAGCCGAGGATCCAGTGATAGTCGTAATCATAGCGATCCCAGGTGTTGTAAATGGTGAAAAAGGTCACCGCCGTCATGCATCCCAGCGTTTTAATAATATTTAATCCGGTACTGTTCATTATTGTGGCTTCATATCCTTAGAGCCTATCCCATTAGGCTATTTTATTTGCCATTTTGGTCCTGGGCAGTGCTCACAAGCCTCACGTACTGCGTGTACGCTTCGGTTGTTGCGCGCTGTCCGTGCCCAAACTGGCTGCAACAATATACGCCTACTGGGATAGGCTCTTATTATGGAAACAGGCGTAAATCACCGGCAGCACCAGCAGCGTCAGAATAGTCGCAAAACCCAGGCCAAACATAATTACCACCGCCATGCTCTGGAAGAAGACGTCCAGTAACAGAGGCGCGAGGCCGAGCACGGTCGTAAATGCTGTTAGCAGGATAGGGCGCAGACGCGAAGTGGCGGCATAAATAATTGCCTCCTGTTGCCCTTTTTCCTGCTTCTGCTGTTCAATCTCTTCAACCAGCACGATGCCGTTACGGATCAGCATCCCGCTCAGGCTAAGCAAACCGATTAACGCCATAAAGCCAAAAGGAATACCGGTAATCAAAAAGCCTGGCGTTACGCCAATCAACGCCAGCGGCACGGTCAGCCAGATAGCGATCGCGTTTTTCAGCGAGCTGAACATTAGCACGGTGATCACAAACATCACCAGATAGCCCAGCGGCAGGGTGGTGAACAACCCCTGTTGCGCCTCGCTGGAATTCTCCGCATCGCCGCCCCACTCAATGCTGTAACCGTGCGGCAGGGTGAGGGCATCAATCTGCGGCTTCACGCGGGCCAGAATATCACCGGAAGTCTGGTTACTTAATGGATCGGGATCGGTTTGTACCGTCAACACACGGCTGCGGTCGCGCCGCAGGATCAGCGGGTCTTCCCACTCAAGATTAAAGCCGCTGACCACGTTGCTGAGCGGAATGTACTGCTGGCGACTTTGGCTCCAGACCAGCACGTTATTCAGGTGATTAGCGTCCTGGCGTTCAGCGGCAGGAGGCCGGACGATCACCGGCAACAGATCGGCCCCCTCCCGGTACAATCCCGCGCGGCTGCCGGAGAAATTCATCTCCAGCGCGTTGTCGATATCCTGTTTATCTACTCCCAGCTCACGGCCCAGAGCCGCGGAGTACTGCGGGCGAATCACTTTGCTGCGGTTTTGCCAGTCGTTGCGCACGCCGTCGGTAGCCGGGTCAGCGGAGAGAATATCGCCGATCTGGCTGGCGAGCAGGCGCAGGCGATCTGGATCCGGGCCTTTTATCCGCACCTCAATGGCGCTATCGCCGGAAGGACCGAACATCACCCGTTTGGTGCTGGCGTTCACCTGCGGATAGTTGCGCGCAATATAGTTGTCAACATGCTGCGTCAGAGCGTTAATACTGCGCTGGTCGTCCATGCGCACCATGATCTGCGCGTAGTTGCTGTATTGCCGCTGCCCGCTGTAGGTCAGAATAAACCGCATGCTGCCCTGGCCAACGGTCGCCACGGTGGTGACCACGCCGGGCTGGCCGTTAATGGTGGTTTCAATATCGCTGGTCATCTTTTCGGTGGTGGCAATATCGGTACCGTAGGGGAGCCAAAGATCGACAAAGAAAATAGGCGTGTTTGACGAGGGGAAAAAGTTTTGCCGCACCGAGCCAAATCCCCATATCGAAGCTGCCAGCAGGGCCACCATGACGGTCAGGGTGATCGCTTTACGCATCAACAGGGTGCGCAGAATCCGCTGATAAATACGATAAAAACGCCCGCTATACGGGTCGGTATCTGGGGTTTCTACTGGCTGCTGTTGTCCTTTAAACAGCCACCACTTAATCATGACCGGGGTGATGGTTAGCGCGGAGAACCAGCTCAGCATGAGCGAAATCAACAGCACCTGGAACAGCGATTTACAGTATTCCCCGGTGGAGTCCTGCGACAGGCCAATCGGCGCAAAGGCGAGAATCGCAATCACCGTAGCCCCCAGCAGCGGCAGCGCCGAGCGGCGGATAACATAATTGATCGCCGTGAGCAGCGTCGAACCCTGCTGGCGGGCAATGAGTACCCCTTCGACGATGACGATGGCATTATCGACCAGCATACTCAGGGCGATAATGAGCGCCCCTAACGAAATGCGCTGAAGCTCAATGCCCCACAGGTACATGATAAGCAGCGTACCGAGCACGTTGAGCGCCAGCGACAGGGCAATAATGATACCGCTGCGCACGCCCATAAAAATCAGTAGTACGCCAACAACAATCGCCAGCGCCATCAGGAAGTTAGTAATAAAGCCGTTTACCGAGTGGGCGACTTCCGTAGCCTGGTCGTAGAACAGGTCGATTTTAATCCCGGCGGGTTTTTCCGCCGACATCTGTTCCAGTTTGCTTTCCAGCCCGCGGCCAACGTCAATCACGTTAACGCCGGGAATAAAAGACACCCCCATGGTGACCGCCTGGCGGCCGTTGGCGTGATAAATGCTGGAAGGGGATTCGCTAAGCCCGCGCGATAGCGTGGCAATGTCGCGCAGTCGCGTCGCTGAACCTGAGCCGTGTGGGCTGATTAATAAATCGCCCAGCTCGTCGAGATTTTCAAACTCTCCGGTGGGATGCAGGCGGATCGACTCGCTACCGGATTTAATCTCACCGGCGTTCGACACCACGTTCAAACGGCTGAGGATCGCTGCCAGCTGGTTGAGCGTAATGCCGCGGGCGGCCATTTTCGCCAGCGAGATATCAATATTGATTTGCTGGGGGATCGCGCCGCCAATGGCGACTTTGCCCACGCCGGGAACCAGCACCAGTTCGCGCCTGAGCTGCTCGGCGTAGCGAACCAGCTCTGGGTTGGTAAAGCTGTCGCCGGAGATAGCAAAGAAGAAACCGAAGACATCGCCAAAATCGTCGTTTACAAAGGGGGAGGCCACGCCGGGCGGGAACATCCGGGCGGCGTCTCCTACCCGACGGCGCAGCTCATCCCAGATTTGCGGCAGTTCGCTGGAGTGATAATTCGAGGCGATGTTGACGGTGATTTGCGACAGTCCATTGGAGGAAATTGAGCTGACGTTGTCCAGATAGGGCAGTTGCTGCAGCGCGTTCTCCAGCGGCAGGGTGACTTCTTCCTCAACCTGCTGCGCCGAGGCTCCCGGATAGTGGGTTATCACCACGGCGGTTTTGATGGTAAACGCCGGGTCTTCCAGGCGACCGATATTCAGCAGGGCGAAGATGCCCCCGAGGCCCAGCAGCAAAATGGTCAGCCAGACGCGAATCGGGTTGTTAATAAACTGGCGGGAGATATCCATTACAAACCTCGTTCACGCGTCCAGATTCGAACTGGCTGTTGCGCATGCAATTCGCCGACGCCTGCTGCCACGACGCGCTCGCCGACGCTGAGCCCTTCAGTAATGACCACTCCCTGAGAGGTGACCTGGCCGACGCCAACTTTTCTGTCCTCAAGCTGTAGCTGTTCGCCTTCGCCTTTAACCACCCAGACGTGGGGCTCATTGCGCTGGCGATTATCGGGGTTAAACACCGCTTCGACGGGCACCACTACCGCGTTTTTACCCGCGCTGGCGGGCAGGTTAGCCAGATTAACGGTGACGGTTCCACTCACGCCGCCCACGGAGGGGAAATCTGCCGGTCGCGGCATGGTGAGGATGATTTGCCAGGTGAGCGTGCTGCTGTCGCTGCTGCCGGTGTGCTCTTTATACTCGGCGGTAAACTCACGGTTCGGCATGGAGTTGATTTTGACTACCGGACGGTACTGCGCGTTGCGAATATCCAGTGCGGTAAAGAGATTTTCCGGAATGCTAAACACCACATCGAGCAGATCGGTTCGCGTCAGGGTCACTATCGGCTGCCCGGCGGCAACAACCTGGTGATTCCGTACCGGAACGCTGGCGGCAACGCCGCTGAACGGGGCGCTCAGTGTCATTTGCGATAGCTCTTCGCGAGCGATTTTCAGCGCGGCGTTGGCGGAGTCGCGGTTGGCCCGCTGGACATCCATTTCTGCCTTCGAAATCGCCTGGCGGCCGGCCAGAGTTTGAAAGCGATCAAACTGCCGCTGGGCGAGGGTTGCAGCGGTCTGCCGTTCGTTGACGCGTTGCTGCGCTTCCCGGGCGTTGAGCCGGGCGAGCGTTTGCCCCTGAGTGATATTGGCTCCTTGACGCACATCAAGAGACTCTATCTGGCCACCGCGTTTGAACGATAAATCGGTGGAATCCCCGGACTCAATACGGGCGGGAAATATACGCTGCTGTGAATCACCGATGGCAACGACCTCAGCGACTTTGACCATCCGCGGCAGCGGGGTAACTTGCGGTGCTTTCTGATCGCAAGCCGTTGTTATTAAAATAACAACGGGAATGAGAGAAAAATAACGGTTCACTGTATTCCCCTCGGTGCTAAAGGTTTTATTTTACATGTTATTTACAATTTCGGCGTTTATTCAGCGAACGCCGAGACAACGAAATAGGTAAATAGCCCGGAGGCCGTACAGGCGATTATTGCCAGGGCAATAAACAGGCTCAGACGTAACAGGCTGTAGCCGAACATGGCTCCTCCCATGTAATCAACATTGTGCTAAGTAAATTCTTATCTACATAATTATTGAGTGGTTTTTAGAGGACGCAAAGGCCTCTGATAATGAGCATAGTCGTTGAAAAATGGAAATGTTAAAAAGAGTAAAATTTGCGGTGATGTTGACGATTTCGTCAGGTTTTCAGTCGAATTGTCTAAGCTCGACTGACTCTGTGATATTTTTCAATATATTAATTGGCGTCTTAATCATGTTAATCGTGGTGTGCTACGTTTAATTATACCTACTCTTCTATCAGATCTTGTTCTTGAGATTGCTTCCTCAGCGCCATTGTCTGCGCTGTTTTTACCACCTTTTTTTATAGGTAATAAAAGGATTGTCTCTATGTATAAAAATATCCTCGTCCCGGTTGATGTCTTTGAAATCGGGCTTGCGGACAAAGCGTTGTCCCATGCTCAATTCCTTGCGCAAAGCTCCTCCGGACAGATTCATCTGCTACATGTGATTCCCTCTTTTTCCCCGGTACTGACGCGCGGCTTTATTTCCGATGCAAGGAAAATGGAAGACTATCTGATTAATACTACTAAGGAAAAGCTGGCTGAACTCATCAAAAAACTTTCGCTGGCGGAAAGCGATATTCAGATTCACATTCGCAGCGGCAACATTCGCGATGAAGTGACCAAACTGGCTGACGAGTTGAAAGCGGATGTGGTGATCATCGGTTCGCGCAACCCGAATATTCAGACGCATCTGCTGGGCTCGGAGGCGGCGAGTATCGTTCGTTATGCTCATGTTCCGGTTTTTGTGGTGCGTTAAGGGCAGCCTGAGGCTGTCCTTATTTCCGTTACAGGAGTGAGGAGATAACTATGAGTACAGAAAAACCGGGCGGCCCGTTCTATCAGCTCTCCGTAGAAGAAACGCTGACCAGCACCAACAGTACTTCAGACGGTATTAGCAGCGCTGAGGCGACGGCGCGCTTGCAGCAGTACGGTGAGAATGCGCTGCCGCAAAAAGCGGGAAAACCAGCATGGCTACGCTTTCTGGCGCATTTTAATGACGTGCTGATCTACGTCCTGCTGGCAGCGGCTCTGCTGACGGCGGTAATGGGCCACTGGGTTGATACCCTGGTTATTCTTGGCGTGGCGGTGGTCAACGCCCTGATTGGCCATATCCAGGAGAGTAATGCGGAAAAATCGCTCCAGAGCATTCGCAACATGCTCTCCAGCGAAGCGGTGGTGATTCGCCAGGGTAATCACGAAACGATCCCGACAACCGCGCTGGTTCCCGGCGATATCGTGGTGATCCGCGCAGGCGATCGAATCCCTGCCGACCTGCGGGTTATCGAAGCGCATAACCTGCGGGTGGAAGAGGCCATTCTGACCGGTGAATCGACGGTGGTGGAGAAAAGTACCGAAGCGCTTAGCGGCGAACTGCCGTTGGGTGACCGGACGAACCTGCTGTTTTCAGGCACCACGGTAAGCTCAGGCGGCGGCAAAGGCCTGGTGGTGGCGACCGGCGGCGATACCGAGCTGGGCCACATTAACCAGATGATGTCGGATATCGAAAAGCACCGTACGCCGCTGCTGGTGCAGATGGATAAGCTTGGCAAAGCCATCTTTATCATCATCCTGGTGATGATGGCCGCGTTGTTTGTCTTCAGCCTGCTGTTCCGCGATATGCCGGTTTCTGAACTGATGCTGTCGTTGATTAGCCTGGCGGTGGCGTCGGTACCGGAAGGTTTACCGGCGATTATCTCGATAATCCTCTCACTTGGCGTGCAAACCATGGCCCGACAGAAGGCGATTATCCGCAAGCTGCCGACCGTTGAAACGCTAGGGGCGATGACGGTTATCTGCTCGGATAAAACCGGGACGCTGACCATGAATGAGATGACGGTGAAGGCCGTTATCACCGCCGATAAAGTGTATCGGGTGGAAGGGGACAGCTACGAGCCGGTGGGGAATATTCACCCGATCGATGAGCCGGACCCGATAACCGTCGCGCCGGGCACGCTGCTGGAACGCTATCTGCGTACCATCGATCTGTGTAATGACAGCCAGCTTATCAAAGATGAAAGCGGGCTGTGGAAAATTACCGGCGGCCCGACCGAAGGCGCGCTGAAGGTACTGGCGGCGAAAGTCCCGCTCCCGGCGGTGAATACCGAGCTGCGCAGTAAAATTCCGTTTGATTCGCAATACAAGTACATGTCGACGCTGTACCGCATCGGCAATGAAGAGACGATTTTCATTACCGGCGCGCCCGATGTGCTGTTCCGCTTGTGCCAGCATCAGCAAACCGACCATGGGCTGGAGCCGCTCGACCAGCCGTACTGGGAAGCGAAAATCGAAGAGTATGCGCGGGAAGGGCTGCGCATGGTGGCGGCGGCATGGAAACCGGCTGCTGACGGGCAAATGGAACTTACCCATCAGGATTTGCAGCAAGGCGTCATTCTGTTAGGGATTGCCGGGATGATGGATCCGCCGCGACCGGAAGCCATTACTGCTATCGGCGACTGCCTGCAGGCGGGGATCCGCGTGAAGATGATAACCGGCGATCACCCGCAAACCGCGATGAGTATCGGCAAGATGCTGGGGATAGGCAATGCGGATAACGCCATCACCGGGCGAGAGCTGGAGGTGATGGACGATATTCAGCTCAGCGAAGCGGCGCAGAAATTCGATATTTTCGCCCGTACCAGCCCGGAGGATAAATTCCGTCTGGTCCAGGCGCTGCAAAGTAAGAAAGAGGTGGTCGGGATGACCGGCGATGGGGTGAACGACGCACCTGCGCTGAAGCAGGCCGACGTCGGTATCGCGATGGGCATCAAGGGCACCGAAGTGACCAAAGAGGCCGCTGATATGGTGCTGACCGATGATAACTTCGCCACGATTGCCAGCGCCGTCAGGGAAGGGCGTCGGGTTTACGACAACCTGAAGAAAACCATCCTGTTTATTATGCCGACTAACCTGGCGCAGGGGCTGCTAATCATTATCGCGCTGCTGGCGGGGAATTTGATTCCGCTGACGCCGGTGCTGATTCTGTGGATGAACATGGCGACCTCCGCCACGTTGTCGTTTGGCCTGGCGTTCGAAGCCGGTGAGAAGAACATCATGCGCCGTCCGCCGCGCGATCCTAAGCTGCACGTGATGGACGGCTTTGCCATCTGGCGGGTGATTTTTGTCGGTTCGATGATTGCCGTCAGCGCCTTTGTGCTGGAGGCCTGGCTACAGCCGCGTGGCTATTCGCCTGAGTTTATCCGTACGGTGCTGTTGCAGACGCTGGTGACCGCGCAGTGGTTCTATATGCTCAACTGTCGGGTGGCGGATGGTTTCTCACTGAGCAAAGGACTGCTGGCTAACCGCGGGATCTGGATAGTGAGTGGCGTGCTGCTGGTGCTGCAACTGCTGATTATCTACGCGCCGTTTATGCAGATGCTGTTCGGTACCGAAGCGCTGCCGTTCCGCTACTGGGTAATTACTTTTATTATCGGTTTTGTGATGTTCCTGATTGTGGAAGTTGAGAAGCCGCTGACGCGTAAATGGCGCACAGCCTGAGTCATTCCCGGAGGCGGTGCTGCGCACCTGTCCGGGCTACCAGACAGCCGCACAATCGGTAGCCCGGACAGACGCAATGCGTCGCCTCCGGGGAAAACCAAAAAACAAAAGCCGACGCATAACGTGTCGGCTTTTCCGTTTCAGACAAAGAACACGATCTTAATGGATCAATCCTTGAGTTTAACCGGGTTGTTACGATAGGCCGCCAGCTTCGCGCGCATCCAGCTGCTGCTGTTGTTATTGACCGCGCTCACTACGCCAGTGGTTGCCCCTCCGCCAACCTGCACGTGGAAGATGCCGCGTGACGGGAAATCGACGTACTTAGGCTCGGTGAAATCCCATTCGTGGCGCTGGAACAGCTCGCGCGGGGTCTTGCCCATCATGCTGGCGTGAACATCAAGGAATTCGATGTCCAGCAGGTCGGCGTTGATGGCATCCATTGAGCTCCCGATTTCCGCATGGCCCATCAGGTAGCTGCCGCCGGTGCCCCAGAATTTCTCTTCTAACGCCCCAACTTGCTCGGAGACGGTGGCCAGGCGGCTGGCCGGAACCTGCCATGGCAGCACCGGCTGGCGCAGATAACGGCTCAGCGCCGCGCAGAATTCGAAGGTGCGATCCCATTCAAATGGCGAGTAGCAGTAGCCGTTTTTGTAGGCGCGAGCGGTAAAGTCGTCGGCTTCATAGCGGTCTGCGGCCATAAAGTCTGCGCCTTTAGCAACGATAGTAACTCCGTTAGCGTCGGTGTATTTGATATCCTCAAATACGCCGACCAGCAGCGCGTACTCGGCGGTCAGTTTGCCTGCCAGCGTCGGGTCGATGGTCATTTTTTTCTTGGTGCCGTCTACGGCATCAAACACATCGTCATAGGTGAAATCATTATAAACCCACTGTGAACCGCCGACGCTCCACAGGTTCACCTGCCACCCCAGCACCACGTCAGGAGCAATCGCGCGAACCAGCCAGTTGACGCCTTTGATATAGCCTTTCAGGGTATCGGTAATCGCGGCAGGAACGGCGATATTCACGCCGTGATGCGCCAACGCTTCCGCCAGCGGTTTGCGTACCGGAATCACATAGTCCGGAGAGAAACCGTATTTCTGGCACTCGCCCAGATAATCCGGGTTGACGATAAAACCTGCCGGTACCGGATGCTCGTCATCTTTCATGGCCTGCGCCATTTGCAGCGCCTGGATGAAGTTGGCAAAGCTGAACTGATGGCGCTCCGGATCGTCAATGATGTTTTCCACGTCACCCAGCGACAGGTTGCAGGTGTAAGAAACCATCATCGGCAGTACGCTGTCGCCGGTTTTAGCGGCAACGTCGCGTGCCATCTGAATGATTTTGGTCGTCGGCTCTTTCGCCGGATCAAGATAGGCGGAAGCATCGCCCATCCCGTCATCACCGGAGTACTTGAACAGAGATGAGACGCGCGCTTCGGCCAGGTCGTCGACGTTGCTCGGCGACATATTGGCGCAGCCGCCAAAGCTCAGGAATTCAGGGAAGCCTTTCACGCACAGGTTAGCCCCTTCAGTGATGGTCACCACTAAGGTCAGCGCGGCATTTTTCTCCACGTTCAGCGTCTGCGGAGCCACATCAATGTAATACACGACGCCGTTATGGATAACGGTCGTGGACTCAACCTGATAAATGCCCGGAATCAGCTTAACCGAGGACGCGAAGCTGCCTGTTTTCATCGCAAGATCGGCGAGCAGATATTGACGAGGGATATCGCTGCCATCAACAAGGCGCATAGAGAAGGTGGAGGCGACCGTTTTTTCGGCGTCGATGTTGATAGTCAGGTTCGCAGAGGCGGACGCAGACTCATCGCTCTGATTCGCGTTGGCGAAGGCGATTTCGTGAAGCTGATTATCGAGCGCGCCGTTAGCGGCAACAAAGGTGTAGTGGATATTGTTCAGCTTGATGTCATCGATACAAACTGAATAAGTCCCGGCGATCGGTAAACGCTCCAGACGTTGTTTTTGACCTGCACGCATAGTGTAGCGCTGTTTGGCAACGCCGTTTTCCAGATAAACTACGTTCAGATCTTGATGGTACAGCGCGTGGGTAGCCGGTAAATTTACCGCCACGTCCAGCGTGGTGCTGCGTTCAGCCTGGGCAAAGGAGATATCAAGCGAGGTGCGCTGGCCTTTGGTGATGGTCAGCTCAGCTGCGCTCAGTTGCACCGCGGCGCGGATAGTGCCCTCAGCGGTGCGCAGTTCTGCCGCGCTTACTGCGTACACGCCTGCGTCGATGTCGAAATTAGTGATGCCCGCTTTCGGATGGAGCGTTTCGCTTTTTTCACCGCGAACCAAAACCAGTTCCAGAACGGTGTTTTCCAGCCCGATCGGGAAGGCGGCGCAGGTAATCGCCAGTTCACCGGCCACGTCCGCTTCTTCATCGGCGGCAGCGGTAAAGGTACTGCGGAAGGTTTCCCATTTTGGCACGGTATCGGAGGACGCGTTGACGCCCATATGAATATTGGAAATAGCGTTGCCTAAGGCAGAGCCATCAGCGGCAGTAATCGTCAGTTTAATATCAAAGACGCCGCTGGAAACTTCGCTCGACTCAATATTGGTTTTTAATTCGCACCATGGGTTAGTCGATACGTTGACATCCCCGGCGGTAATTTTTCCGGGGGCGCTAAAAGTCAGCACCATTTTTTCTTGGATATCAACGCTGGCGCCGGTGGTGGATTTGAATCCGCTGATATCAGCAGTCGGGTACCAGGTGTCGTTACTAATATTAAGTGTAAAATCTAATTGCATTTTTTATCTCCATGAAAATAGACATGATCGAAAGACCATATGTTCGGTGCCTTCCCGGCTGAATTTGTCTGATGTTTATTTAATTCAGTGCTCAAGCGCTTTTAGTTATAAAGGAGTGAAAATAAAAACGCATGCATGCTGCCGATAAAATGAGGTGGGATGATTTAATATAATAATTAATAAGCTGCCGATATTCATTGGCTGAGGGATATGATGATGCGAGTGAGTAATAGGTGATGTTTGCTAAGGCGGCCTCTTGAAGAAAGATAAGAGGCCGGCGCAGAATTTAAGTCCGGCGATTTAAAAACGTATTTAATTCTTTGACGATGCATTCTGGTTCGTCGGTAAGCGGCATATTGTCAATATCCAGAGCGGCATCTATTTTTTGCGGATTATCGGGCTGCAATGCCGCAAACAATGGCGTGAAATCGGCCTGTTCCGGGCCGCGCTCTGCCACCAGCTCAAAGGTCTTATTGATTGCCGCGTCGTTGGTCAGGGCTGAAACCAGAACTTTAGCAATTTGTTTTCGCGAAATGACGCCATCATCCGGGGTTCCCGCATGGCGGCGATCGCCCTGTAGCAGCAATAATTTATGCTCATCCTCATTGTTGTAATCGAACCAGCCTGGCCTGACGATGGTATAGGGATGACCGCTGGCCCGCAGTAGCCGCTCGGCCCGACGCTTCCAGTCATGCACTTCCGTGCGCTGGTTAAATGAACTGAGCCGCTCCGTGACGCCGATAGTGGTCATCAGCGCAATTCGCACCTGAGTTGATTTAAGCAGCTTCAGAATATTGCGCACGCCCCCGTAGTCGATTGCCCTGGCGCCAATACGACCCTGCCCATCGGAGCCGAGAGTGAAAATAACAGCATCAACCCCTTTCACCGCTTCGCTTAGGGTCTCCGGCATGGAAACATCGCCGTAGACAACCTGGGTATCACGGGGCAGCAGCTTCACTTTGCGCCGATTTCGGACCAGCGCGATGGGCTGGTGGCCCATGTCAATCGCGGTTTCGACGACATGAAGACCGATACTCCCCGTCGCGCCAGCAATAAGTATTTTCATTAGTGATATCCTGGATTTAATTCAGAAATAAATAGGTTAAAAACAGGATATCAATTGCCATTATGCAGAGTAACGAGGCTAAAATGATTGCGTCTATGAATCGCCTTCATGAGTTATCCGTGCGGGCAATCACGTTAACCAGGGAGCTCGCCGATGCTTAAAGAAAACTTCAATGAACTACAGATCTTTCTGGTGGTCGCGAGGGAGCGAAGCTTTACCAAAGCGGCGGGTAAGCTTGGGGTCTCGCAATCGGCGCTAAGTCACGCAATAAAGGGCCTGGAGGAGCGTTTAAATCTTCGCCTGCTGACCCGAACCACCCGCAGCGTTGCGCCGACCGAAGCGGGAGAGCGGATTATCGCCTGTCTGGAACCGCGTATCGCCGACCTTGAACAGGAGCTGGAAGCCCTTATTCAGCTCAACCGCACGCCATCCGGCAATATTCGACTCTCTACCGGGGAACACTCCGCCCGCAGCCTTGTATGGCCGAAGCTCAAACCTTTTCTCAAGGAGTATCCGGAAATTAACGTTGAGCTGGTGGTGGATAATGGCTTTGTGAATATTGTGGAAGGGCGCTTTGATGCCGGTATTCGCCTGGGGGAAAGCGTCGATAAAGATATGATTGCCGTGAGAATTGGCCCGGATATGCGCATGGCGGTGGTCGGTTCTCCGGTTTATTTTGCCGAAAATGGAATTCCCCTGACGCCGCATGAGTTGCAGAACCATCGCTGTATTAATATGCGTCTGCCGACCGCCGGTGGCCTGTACCACTGGGAGTTTGAGCGGGACGGTAAGCCGCTGCGCGTGAGAGTAGAAGGGCAGTTAACGTTTAATCAACTGTCAGAACGAATCGACGCGGCGCTGTCCGGGTTTGGTATGGCCTGCGTGCCGGAAGATATGATTGAAGAATTAGTGAAGTCAGGAGAGCTTGTTCAGGTGCTTGAGGAGTGGTGCCCCTCTTTTCCGGGCTATTACCTTTACTATCCCAGCCGTAAACAGCACCCTCCGGCTTTTGCCCTGTTGATTGATGCGCTGCGTTATTCGGAGTAAACGCAGCGCAGGTCGGATTAACGCCCGACGCGGGCCATTAACGCAGCCGGATAACGCTCGCCGACGATTTTCACCGTCTCCAGCGCCTGGGTAATTTTACGCAGATCGTCCTGAGAAAGAACGATATTTGCGGCTCCCAGGTTTTCCTCCAGCCGATGCAGTTTAGTGGTGCCGGGGATCGGCACAATCCACGGTTTTTGCGCCAGCAGCCAGGCCAGGGCAATTTGCGCTGGCGTCACGCCTTTTTCAGCGGCCAGCTCGCCGAGCAGGGTAACCAGCTTTTCATTGGCTTCGATGGCTTCGGCGGCAAAACGTGGCACTTTGCTGCGGAAATCATCCTGGCCAAAGGTCGTTGCCGACGTAATCGCGCCGGTTAAAAAGCCTTTGCCCAACGGGCTGAACGGCACGAAGCCAATCCCCAGCTCTTCAAGAACCGGCAGGATCTCCTGTTCCGGCTCGCGCCACCACATGGAGTATTCGCTTTGCAGAGCGGTGACCGGCTGTACCGCGTGGGCCCGGCGAATGGTCTGCGCACCGGCTTCAGAAAGACCGAAGTGTTTAACCTTGCCTTCAGCAATCAGATCTTTTACTACCCCGGCAACCTCTTCAATCGGCACGTCAGGGTCAACGCGGTGCTGATACAGCAAGTCGATAACATCGGTTTTGAGACGGCGTAGCGATCCTTCCACCGCAACGCGGATATGCTCCGGGCGGCTGTTTAAAATCTGCTGCTTGTTATCATCACCGAAGGTAAAGCCAAATTTAGTGGCGATAACGACCCGGTCGCGGAACGGTTTTAACGCTTCGCCGACCACCTCTTCATTCAGATATGGCCCATAGACTTCGGCGGTGTCGAAGAAGGTTACGCCGCGCTCAACGGCGGCGCGAATAAGTTCGATAGCCTGACGGGTATCGGTTGCCGGGCCATAGCCGTAGCTCAGGCCCATACAGCCCAGACCGAGCGCTGAAACTTCAAGTCCGGATTGTCCAAGAAAACGTTTTTGCATTGCGTCACATCTCCGTGAGTGTGTGATTAAACATCCAGCTTACGACCGGCGAGCCACTCCACGCGGGCGGGGTCGCGATGCGAGAAGAAGGCGCTGGTGGCGGTGTCAATGGCGGTAATACGGAGCATTTCGTCAGCGCTCAGTTCGAAGTCCAGCACGTTGATATTTTCAACCATGCGTTCTTTACGTACGGTTTTCGCCAGCGAGACGATGCCGCGCTGGAAGATCCAGCGCAGGATGACCTGGCCGACGCTTTTGCTATATTTTTCGCCAATGGCGGTTAAAACCGGATGCTGGAACAAACCGTTTTTCCCTTCGGCGAAAGGCGCCCATGCTTCAGGCTGAATACCGCGAGTCAGCATCCAGGGCACCGCCTGCAGCTGCTGATTGAATGGATTAACCTCAACCTGATTAACGGCTGGAACCACTTTGTTGAAAGCAATCAGATCGGCAAGCCGGTCCGGGTGGAAGTTGCTCACGCCAATCGCGCGAATTTTCCCGGCCTGCTGGAGCTCCTCCATGGCGCGCCATGCGCCGTGCACGTCGCCATAAGGCTGATGAATCAAATAGAGATCGACGTAGTCCAGCTGTAAACGATTTATCGAACGCTCAAACTGCGCTTTGGCACCTTCATAGCTGGCGTCCTGCATCCACAGTTTGGTGGTAACGAAAAGTTCATCGCGCGCAATGCCGCTCTGTTTGAGCGCGTTACCAACCTGAGTCTCGTTAAGGTAGGAGGCGGCGGTATCGATCAGGCGATACCCCGTTTCAATCGCCTCGACAACGGCGCGCTCGCACTCTGCGGCATCCGTCATCTGAAAGACACCAAAGCCCAGCAGGGGCATTTCAATACCGTTGTTCAGTTTTACTGATTGCATGACGTTATCCTTCAGCTGTTGTGTAGATAAAGCATAACGCAAGGAGATTTATTCGATTAGAGGGGCTAATTTTCTAGGGTTAATTAGCAGGGTTCATCAATTGGCGAACCCTGTCGTGGTGAAAATGAAGGCGACCTGGCCTCGTCTATATCGTTATGCAGTTGCTGGTACCCGCATTTTCCTGATTATCCCAGCCGCCAGCATCTTCCGGCGTCCTTCGCGTGGGGGCGACACTCTGCGTTGGCAGCGAAGAGGCAGATGTTAGCTGGACAGCGCCTGCTGTAGCGCATATTCAGCGCGCGCTGCCGCCTCGCTGTCACCGCGCTCCCGCAGAGCCTGCGCTAGCTGGCGCAGCTGTCCGGCGGTGAGTCCGACCCGCAGGCTGGCACGCGTGTGCGACAGCAACTGCGATTCCACTCCCGGCGTGGCGGCGAGCGCGCCTACCGTTGCCAGCTCGCGGCTTTGCCAGTCGAGGTTATCGCGGGCAAAAATATCGCCAAATAGATGCGTTTGCAGAAACTGATTAATCACCGGGGCAAACTCAAAAAGCGGGCCCTGAACCGGGGAACCGGAGATTTTTGTCTGGTTAGCGGTACCTACCGCACGCAGTTCCTCGCCGACGGGTATCGGGCTACGCGGTTCTTTTCCTTCAACATCGGTAATACCGCGCTGTTTACGCGCCTCAACCACTTTCATTAGCTCATTCAGGCTATTGAGGCTACGGGGAAAACCGGTGTAGGCATAAAGCTGCACCAGAATTTCTTTGATTTCACTGATCGTCAGCCCGGCGTCCAGTCCCTGATTCAGCGCTACGTTCAGCTTGTCCATCTGGCTGCTTGCCATCGCTGAGGCAATGAGCGGAATCGCTTGCTGGCTGGCCGATAGCGTAGTGGAAGCGGCTTGTTGGTTGCTCATATCAGTGACGCCTTGCGTTGTCGGTGCAGCATGGGCCGAAAGATGACAACCTAAAATCAGCAACACCGCAGCCGTCAGTGTTTTAGTGCGCGTGGTATTGTTCATCCGTCACTTTCTCCATCCATTCAACGTTTTTACCCGCCACCGTACCGGTGACGGTCAGATGCGTCATCGCGCTACCAGGGGCCGCGCCGTGCCAGTGCTTAACTCCTGGCGGGCACACCACGACATCGCCAGTACGGATAGTTTGCACCGGCTGTCCTTCCGCCTGAGTCAGACCGACGCCGGAGGTGACGATCAGCCGCTGACCGGCAGGATGGGTGTGCCAGTCTGAGCGCGCGCCGGGCTCAAAGGTAACGTATGCGCCGGATGCGCTGATGTCGCTATCGGCGCTGAATAGCGGATCGACCCGTACTCGCCCGGTAAAGTTTTCCGCTGGACCCGCCATCGCGGCCTGGCTTCCGGCAGGCGTAATCTGCACCGAGGCATTTTGTCCCTCGGCCAATGAAGAGAAGGCAATAAACGGTAGTAGCAGTGCGAGATAACCTGATTTTCCACTCATACAAGGCGTCCTTTTTCATCAATGAAGGGGATTGCGTGCCCTGATTCTAGCGAGCGGTCAATGTCGTCAGGCTGACGGTTTGCTGACAATGCTGTCAGCTGGCGGCGATAAAGCGAAAGTAAGGCCAAAAGTATTGCAGCCGCCTTCGCTGCGCGCGAAAACCTCCCCCCTGTGCATGATGGCCACGGCATGGACGATAGAGAGCCCCAGACCATGATGGGTATCGCTTTTGGCGCGAGAAGAGTCAACGCGATAAAAACGTTCAAACAGGCGATGTAAATGAGCGGAGGCAATCGGCTCCCCCGAATTCGAAACGGCGACCTCGGCCTGGTTTTGACGTTCGCTCAGGCGAACGACAATGGAGCTATGAGGCGGAGCATGCCTTGCGCTGTTTTCCAGTAGATTTGCCAGTGAGCGGTGGAACAGGCGTCGGTCAATATGGGCGACGACATCGCCCTCGATTTCCAACAGGAGCTGCTTTTCTGCGAATGACGGTTCAACGTATTCCGCTGTTTTCAGCGTTTCTTCACGCAGCGAGACGCAGGTTAACTGTGCGGCATGGACACCTGCGTGAGCATGTGACAGGAATAGCATATCGTTGACGATCGACGTCATTCGCTCGAGCTCTTCGAGGTTTGAACCCAATAGCTCTTCAAGTTCATCATGCGAACGTCGGCGCGACAGCCCAAGCTGCGTTTGGCCTATCAGATTGGTCAGCGGGGTGCGTAGCTCATGGGCGACATCGGCGTTAAAGCTCTCCAGCTGCCGCCAGGCGATCTCCTGACGTTCCAGCACGCCGTTAAATGATAAAGCCAACTGCTGCAACTCTTCCGGTAACGCGGCAGTATCGAGTCGCTGACCGTGGTCGCCCGGCGCCAGATGCCGCGCTTGATGGCTTAGCTTGTGAACCGGACGAAGGCCAATTCTGGCGACCAGATATCCCAGCAATGCGACAATGACTACGCCCAGTGCGGTAATGATCAGTAGCGTACGGGTGAAGGCTTCCAGCGTGCCCATATACGGTGTGGAATCGATAGCGACGATGTAGCGCAGAGCGGGTCGTTCGCCGTTGGCTGGGATAGTTTTGACCAGTAGATAAAGCGAACATGTACCTTGTGAAGCGCCTGGCATTTTATTGAAACCTTCCGTCAGCGAAGACCACTGAACGCCAAAGGGGGGCGCTCCGCCGACGTTAAAATGAGGGTTATCGCTGACTATCCAGTAGCGAACCCGTTCACCTTCCGAGTTGGCCAGAACGGCAAATTTACTGGCAAGCGTAGACCAGCCGTCGATTGATGTGCGTGACACTATCCACGGGCTCATCAATGATTCGCGAAAAAGCAGTTCGTTGTGCATCTGCTTTTGCAGTGAATCATGTAGCGAGCTTCGCAGTAGAATGCCGATGGCTGAAACGATCAGCAGCGCGGATAACGCGAACATCAACGCCAGATGGACAGATATTGCGCGTTTAAACATGTTCTTCCTTTGCTTCTTCTGACCGGGCTTCGAGAACATAGCCCATGCCGCGCACGGTGTGCAGCAGCTTTATTCCGAATGGCGCATCGACTTTGGCGCGCAGGCGTTTGACGGCGACTTGCACGACGTTGGCATCGCTGTCGAAATTCATATCCCATACCTGTTCAGCGATCATCATCTTGGACAAGATCTCTCCCTGATGACGCGCCAGCAGGCTGAGCAAGGAGAACTCTTTGGCAGTGAGTTCCAGCCGTGAACCGTTGCGAAACACCCGGCGGGCGAGCAGATCCAGATGCAGATCGTGTATTTGTAACTGGGTAATATCTGCACCATCGACTGAGCGGCGGCGCACCAGCGCCTGAATACGCGCCACCAGCTCAATCAGGGAGAAAGGTTTGGGGAGATAATCATCGGCCCCGAGGCGCAGGCCTTTGACTCGTTCATCAACGGAGCCGCGAGCGGACAGCATGAGCACCGGGGTTTGTTTACTTGCGCGGAGATTTTCCAGCACCCGATAGCCGTCCATGCCCGGCAGCATGACATCAAGGATTATCGCGTCGTAGTCGAATTCCAGTGCGTAGTGCAGGCCTTCCGCGCCATCGGCGGAAACGTCGACCGTAAAGCCTGATTCGCCCAGCGCACGCGTCAGGTAGCTTGAGGTTTTTTCTTCGTCTTCCACTAATAGCAGGCGCATAGCAATACCGTCCTTATCCGTTTTTTGGCGGCGCTTCGACGTCGGAATAGACCTGTACCGCATCGGGTAGCCTTTGGCCTCTGATGGTTATGGCATCCAGTGAACGGGTGAGTTCGGTCATTTCAGCGTTTGTCAGCTTGATGGCTGCTGCGGCAGTGTTTTGCAGCATATGGTCGCGGTTGGTGGTGCCGGGAATTGGCACAATCCAGGGTTTGCGTGCCAGCAACCACGCCAGCGCAATTTGGCCCGGAGCGACGTTTTTCCTTTCCGCCCAGGTGGTGAGTAATTCGACAAGCTGTAGGTTGTACGTCAGATTATCCGGGGCGAAACGGGATTCCGTGGCGCGAAAATCGCCGGGCGCAAATCGGGTATTGGCATCTATCCAGCCGGTCAAAAACTGCACGCCTAACGGGCTCCACGGCACGAAACCAATCCCTAACTCTTCGCATACCGGCAGCGCGCTTTTTTCCGGGCCGCGCCAGAGCATCGAGTATTCGCTTTGTACCGCTGTTACCGGCAGAGCTGCGTGAGCGCGGCGTAGCGTGTTAATGCCCATTTCCGAGAGCCCCCAGTGCAGCACCTTTCCCTGATCCATTAAATCTTTAACGGCACCTGCGACATCCTCAATCGGGATCTGCGGATCAACCCGATGCTGATAGAGCAAGTCAATGCGATCGGTTTGCAAACGCTTAAGCATGTTTTCGACCACTTGCCTGATATGTTCGGGGCGGCTGTTTAGGCCGGGGAGGCGTTTACCGGTCTGCTGATCGATGTTCCAGCCAAACTTGGTGGCAATAACAATTTTGTCCCGAAAAGGGGTAACGGCTTCGCCAAGAATTTTTTCAACTTCAAACGGACCGTAGGCTTCCGCTGCATCAAAAAGCGTGACGCCACGATCGAAGGCCTGGCGAATGATATTGACCATCTCCGGACGCCAGGGGACGGAAGTGTCGTATTTACGACTCATATTCTGTACGCCCAGGCCGATAGCCGATACTTCAAGGCTGCCTAGTTTACGCTTAGCGGGTGCCGCGGAATGCAGGTTGCCTTGATGCCCGGAGCTCGCTTTTTTTTCAGCCGCCGCGACATGGGAGACCATTGATGCTGCAGCCATCCCCGCTCCTGCTATCAATAATTTGCGTCTTGCCGGCATCGCCAGGACGTCGGCGCTGTTGTGTTGTTTATCGCTCATGAAAGACTCCTTTTCTCGGTTGGTTACCCTGAGCATATTTTGGCTCCCATTTGCCAACATAAAGCTGACCGTTACCTGACGGCTTTGTCAGAAAGCGCAGTAGATCGTGACGTTTCTGACAAAATTGTTATTCGCCGGTCATGATGCTGACAGTCCTCTCTCCCTAATCTGAGTTCATATTTTTTCTATCGCTCACAGGCCGTTATTTATTGGGGAGAAATGATGAAACTCACGTTGTTAAATACATTTATGCTGACGGCAACGATCGGTATTTCTTCAGCATATGCCGCTGATTACAAACAAAATTCTTTCACTCTGGTCTATGAAGGCGCGATCACCGCAAATGTTAAAGGTAAGGTCAATATTTACCCGGTGAAATATGATCTGCATGGCATTCAGATTGCCGCCAATGTTTATACGCCTGCTGATTATGAACCGACTAAAAAATACCCTGCGATAGTGATTGCTCATCCAAACGGCGGTGTGAAAGAGCAGGTTGCCGGGTTATATGCCCAGCGCCTGGCCGAGCACGGCTATATTACAATCACCGCCGATGCGGCCTATCAGGGTGCCAGCGGTGGTCTGCCTCGCAGCGTGGATAAACCCGCCAACCGCATTGAAGATATTCACGGTATGGCTGACTACCTCAGCCAGTATCCCGGCGTTGATACCGCGCGTATTGGCCTGCTGGGGATCTGCGGCGGAGGCGGCTATTCGCTAAAAGCGGCGCAGACCGATAAACGTTTTAAAGCCCTGGCGACGCTCAGTATGTTTGACTCCGGGCTGGTGCGGCGTAACGGCTACCAGGATTCGCAGATCTCAACGATTCAGGAGCGCCTGAAGCTGGCTACCGATGCGCGGGCTAAAGAAGCCACTACCGGTGAAATCAGCTATTCCGGCGATGCCAGGTTAACCGACGAACAGATTGCCAAACTGCCGTTCGATCTTTATCGCCAGGGCTATGAGTATTACTGGAAAACTCACGCTCATCCGAACTCAACGTTTCGCTATACCACCAGCAGCCTGATCGATTTGATGAACTTTGATGCCCAAAGCAATATGGACCTTATCAACCAGCCGCTGCTGATGATGGCCGGTACCAAAGCTGATTCGCGCTATATGACCGAAAGCGCGTTCAAAAAGGCCACCGGTACCTCGAATAAAGAGCTGTTCCTTATCGACGGCGCGACGCATATTGAAACCTACTGGGTTCCGCGTTATGTCGACCAGGCGATGAGCAAGCTCGATAGCTTCTTCGATAGTCATATTTAAGCTGTAAAGCCAGCTGCTCAGGCGGTTGGCTTCTTGTCTCTGTCGTCAGAGTATCGGAGTTGGCGGGGAAAATAATTACGCAGGGTAAATAGGCACTATGAGTATTATTCATAAAACCGATTCTTAAGTTAGAGCAAGAGCGTGAACGTATAAGAATGACCAGACCCTCGGGTTCAATCGGAGAGGAGGATTGCTGACGTGACGGGTGAAAGGGAATATGTTTACCAGAATGCAAAAAGCCTGCTCGAAAGCAGGCTTTTCTAAATTTGCCTCCTCTGACTGGATGCGAAATTCATTGTATCTTATTGAATATAAATGAATTTAATTTTCAAAGTTAAAATGGAGCCATCAATAAGGCCCCAATTATTATTGCTGTCTTAAAATGTGATCTCTGTCATATTTCAGGATGTTATTTTAGATGTAATAGAATATATCAGTTGGTTATGTGCCAGAAGCAAATACTACGAATCTTACAGAGTACTCACTATCAAAAAGCCGGTAAGCTAGTCAGGTATCGTGAATGAAGTTAGTTTCTCTTTTTACTTTTTCTTATATGTCCAGAGTATTGATCATACCACTTTGACACCCTAAATATTGCAAATACCGCAGCTAAAGCAGAAAAAATAGCATATACAAAGATAAAATACCCAAGCCCACTGACCACTTTAAGACAAATGATATAGATTAATTCATATTGTTTAAGGAAAAAGAACTTCCCAAGTAAAACAACACAATAAGATTTAGCTATTAAGCCAATTAATATAGATAATATTTGAAGGAAAATGAAGTGTACAAATGCTGCATTGACTTCCATATAAGGCGATGTTTTATTCTCTTCAGAACCAGAAATTAATTCTCTAAAATTATCATCACCTATTGCAATCCACATTGCAAACCCACCTAGAGAAAATCCTAAAAGGTTTGGCATTAGGGATAAAATATCATTCTTTATCCTACATGTGACCATGTAGGATAAAGAATGATAGTCATAACAACAGACATTCGGAAATAGCAGCTTTTACAGAGGGCTCGCCACCCTCCGTACATACGCCAGTAATCCTTCAATATACTGTTTTTTAACATTATTCCCTCAATTTATTTATAAACTCTTTTGTAAGAGCGTAAGCTTCCTGTAGCAAGAGTGCAATAGGTAGTGTTACAACTGGATCATAACTCGCACTACGTTGTAACGGTTTATCAGTAGTAGACAATCTTTCTACGTGGCCGCTCTCATTTTTTCGTTTAATTTCAACCTGACCATTTCGTGCTGCAATCAGAGCATCACGCTTTAGTTTTTTATCAGGTTTAATTTGCTCACCTCTTTCAGCTTTATATGTTTTATCTTCTTCGATAACACCGATAGCTTTAAATCGCTCTTGAACTTCATGTTCAGCACTAACCAAATCATCTGGATTAGGCCTGCGAGTTACCATAGATAACAGTGTAATACCTTTAAGCGATAACATTCGCTCTACAGCATCAGGCTCTGTTAAACTCGTAACATTTACAACTCCATATTTTTCTTTAATCTTTTCATTAGAAAAAAGAGTTTTTAAAAACTTCTCCATTTGCCGAGGGGTAATACTCTTTTGCTCATGCTGATTTTCGTAAACCATCAAGTGAACATTGGGTAAAAATATAAATGAAAAACGAGAAACATTAGGCTTCATATCATCAGGAATGACAATTTGCTCTTTTTCTTCATCTGTAGCCAACTCTTTTCGACTAATACTATACCATTCACCGTTCTTATTGATATCCGTATACTTTACAACCTCTCCTTCATAAGGCTCCGTTATAAGTTGTTCTCTATGTATTGGGTTGAAATGCTGCAATACCGCAAACTGATCGCCGTGGACGTTCACGTTTAAGAAAAGCCTTCTTGCGTCTCTAAACAATTCAACATATTTTTGAGGGCTATGGGGATGGATTGTGATATTAATAGCGCCATATGAAAGTTTTTTTGCTCTAGCCATCTTAACATTCCCTTCACTAAGAAAAATAAAAATCAGAATTACTATTCTGGAGTCCCAATATCTATAAATACCACTATAAGATAATCCACACCGAATAAAATACTCATTATGGATTGCTTTTTCTCCCACATACCCGTTGCACAAACACAGCGCAAACTGTTTTAAGTATTGACCGATGCTCTAATATCGGTGCTTGCTAGTGAAGCATGTTATGTGTCTATAAAAGCACATTTGTTGGACATGTTAATAATCCTTAACATTCTGATTGTAAGGATATTATCGCTTTGTCGGACACAAAAGCAACAATGATTTGCCCATACACCTGCGCCACATACCGCCCACGCCCGTCGCCATGCCCCAGATCCATTGCCACCATTGCCAGCGCCTCTTTCCTGCTGAACCCCTGCGCCAGATAGTGATGGATGGCATCCTGCGCCCACGCGTAACGCAGAGAATGCGGGGAGTACGCACCAGTCAGACCAATACGCACCGCCTGATTGTGCCAGTAGTCCATCGCGCTTTTCAGATCCGGTTTGTCGATCAACCGGTCATTACGGCTTTCTGCAACAGCTAACGCGTTATCCAGCGCTTTTCTGACAGCTATAGTATCCAGAATCACCGTTTCGCGGGGCCGTCCGCCTTTGGTACCGAAAACTACGGTTAAGCGTGTATCGCCACGCTCAACGGCCTGTTTCCACGTTTTCAGTGATTGTGTGCTTTGCACTGCCTCCTGAGAGCGCAATCCCATCAGCCGCGCCAGTTCCAGCGCTGCCGCCAGCCCCGGATCTTTTATGCGGGCCACTTCCAGCACATGACGACAATGCTCTGGCGTAATTGCCCGCCGCGTACCACTGCGCGATGCACCCGCCAGCCCCAGTGATCTATTAGTCAATCGCTCATGTTCTGCCACCTGCTTACGCCCGGCCTGTTGCAGCACAGCACGTAGCGAGGCCATTTCATTTTGCAGCGTGCGTTTACCGATCCCCTGCGTCAGCCTTTCATGAATGTAGCTTTCTATATGGCGAACCTTAATCTGCGCCACCCGCTGGATCTGGACATTCAACACCCGTAAATGGTGGTCGAAACGCTGTACGATATGGATGCGATCGTTCACCGTTTTATGGCTGCCGCCACAGTGTTTCGCCAGCGCCTTCATTTCACCGCCTAACTTCCCCATACATTGCCCCTTGATATTGAGAACACAAACAGTCTCCGGCGTATGCTTTTTGGCTGCGCCAGAACGATACCTTCACGCCGGAGTGGCAGTTTGTTGAGGTATAGGGAGTTTCAGCCAGTACGCGGTACGGGCTGCCTGCGTGAGCAGGAGTTCTCCGGGGCGTCATGCCCCCCCCCGGTATCGATCTTTTTCTCCTCTTTCTTGCTGACAGTGGCCCTAAAAAGGCGTGTCAGATTTGGGAATAAGCGCCGAAAGCCCAAAAACAGGGGCATGGCGCGGTGTGGTGGTTGTGCGTCACTTTGTCGCTTTGCACGACGAAAGTAACGCACTGGTCGGGTGCAGTGCGAGAAAGATCGCGGATTCTGGCGCAGGTTTACGGTCACGCGGCAGCAAAGCCTTGCGGCAATGCAGGCCGCAGCCCGTAAAGTAAAAGGCTCTGGCTTTGCAGCAGGTGCAGGGGTTAACGGAAAGTTTCCGCCATGGTGCAGTATTGGCCAGAGATCTGGCGCAGGTAAAAGGCGCTGAAATTCAGCAGGTGTAAGTGAGCCGTCAAATCGGGTGATTTCCGGTTGGGTGGAATTACAGCCGATGGACTGGCGCAGTTAAAGAATGTATCTGAACCTCCACCGCGATGTTCTGCGGCCCGGCGTTTGCAGAGGTCTGCACCGGTAAAGGGATCAACCATCACCTGACAAATCAGGCGCTTCTTTCAGGTCGTGAAGCTTTGGGCGCTGTCGACGACAGCATGGGGCAAGAGGGAGATTACAACTGTTTTATACGAATGAAAAGGGGAAACCTTTTTTTCGGGAATTGAGTTGTTTGTAGATTTTTTCGCAATTTTATGAATGACAGGCTGCCGCGCTTCGCTTGTCTTCTCCCGATCTTCCGCCAGCGGAGCTGACAGAAGATCGGGAGAGCCGGTTTAGCTCTGGTGGTATTCCGGCTTACGATAGCGGGACGGCCAGATCTGTTCGGGTGCAACGCCTAACGCTTCGGCGATCAGCCTTTCACCTTTAGGCCAGTGGCGGTTAAGGGCATTGGTCAGCGTGGAAGAGGCCAGCCCGGCCTTACGCGATACCGCAGCCAGAGACGTTCCTTTCTTCCGTAACCCGGCGATGATGTCTGCCGGGTGCCAGTCGTCTTTATTCATCGGTTTCTCCCTGTCTGTCATCCTGAACGAAAGCGCCGATCTGCTTCCGGTCTCTACTTTATTGATCTTTAGGAACTCTAAAGATAATGAATCTTAAGGAATGCTAAAGATGGTGTCAACGTAAGTATTAACAAGACACGTAATATGATCCCTGAACGACTGAAAGCCGCAAGGCTACGGGCCAACCTAACCCAGGAACAACTGGGCGTCCGCGCTGGTATAGCCGAAGACACTGCTTATTCACGACTTTCTCAGTATGAAAGCGGAACGCACAAACCCACGTTTAAAATGGTTTGCGCTTTTGCCCGCGTGCTCAACGTTCCTGAATGCTATTTCTATGCGGTGGATGACAGCTTCGCTGAAGTGGTATTAAGGCTGTATGACGGTGAAGTTGTTCAGTGGAATATGAAAACGGGGGATTGTTCTTAATATAGAACGGATACAGGCGGTTGTTCGTCTTTATGAACTCTAAAGAAAAATATTCTTGAGGAATGCTAAAGATTACCCTCATTAATTCAAACTGATGGTAATTTCCAATGATCCCCAAACGCTTAAAAGAAGCCCGGCAGCGGGCGAAGCTCACGCAGGAAAAGTTGGGGGTACTGGCCGGAATAGAAGAGGCAACAGCATACTCTCGCCTCTCACACTATGAGAACGGCACCCATAAGCCTACTTTTGATCTTGTTTGCGAATTTGCCAGAGTGCTCAACGTACCGGAGTGCTATTTCTATACGGTCGATGATGATTTTGCCGAAGCGGTTCTGGATCTGTATGTCCGGTGGGAAAGTAAATCCTGATCAGAAAATAACTTTGCCCCTGAACAGGGGCAAAGGGCAGACTTCCCGCTAATTTGCGGAAAAATTAAGCGCTGTATTTTTATTACGATACGTTTTTCAGAGGCGCGGCGTACTGATAAGGGGAAATATACCTGTCGAGATTCGCATCCAGATAATCCGCCCACCACTGCATCATCGCGATCCGCTCTTCCAGATATTCAGCCTTATGAATATAGGCCGCACGAACGCTGTTTCTTTCCTGATGGCTCATCTGTTTTTCAATAGCGTCTTTACTCCACAATCCCGACTCACTCAGCGCACTGCACGCCATCGCCCGAAAACCGTGGCCGCAGATCTCTTTTTTAGTATCGTATCCCATCACGCGTAACGCTTTGTTAATGGTGTTGTCGCTCATGCATTTATCCTGATCGTATTCGCCGGGGAAAATAAATGCCAGATGACCGGAGAGCGCTTCAATTTGCTTCAAGACGGTAATAGCCTGATCGGACAGCGGAACGATGTGCTGCGTTTTCATTTTTGTGCCGCGATGAGAGAAGCGCACGTTTTCGATCTGCTCCCGCTCTTCCGGAATTATCCAGAGTTTCTGCTGCCAGTCGATTTCACTCCAGCGGGCAAAGCGCAGCTCGCTGGAGCGCACGAAGAAAAGTAGTGACAGCTTAAGCGCGTATCTTGTCAGCAGCCTGCCGGGGTAGCTGTCCGTCCGGGATAACAGTTCTGGCAGTTTCTCAAGCGGCAGGGCCGGGTAATGTTGTGTCTCCGGTGGTGTAAACTCACCGTCCAGATCCAGCGCCGGGTTTGATTTGATTAGCTGCTTTTTCACCGCATAGCGTATGATCTCCGTGACGTAGTTTTTTAGCCGTGCGGTGATCTCCAGAAAACCTTTGCTCTCCACTTTGCGCAAAGTGAATAAAAGCGTCTCCGTGGTGATCTGATCGATAAGACTGTCTCCAATATCCGGAAAAACATACATTTCCAGTCTGCGCTGGATGGTTGCCGCATAATGCGCAGACCAGCGCCGGTGATCGGCGTGCCAGTTCATGGCGATCTGGCGGAAGGTATGTCCGTTTTTCTTTTTCTGCTGCGCGATCTTCTTATCAGCGGCAGGATCGGCCCCTTCCCGCACTCTGGCGCGTGCGGCATCGCGTAGCTGACGCGCTTTGAACAGGGAAACATCCGGGTAGGGGCCAAAGGCCAGCTTCTTTTCTTTCCCGTCAATGCGGTACTTCATATACCAGAGTTTCGAGCCGTTGGGTTTGATCAGCAGGTACAGTCCTGAACTGTCGGTAATCTTGAAGGATTTATCGGTGGGTTTGATCTTGCGGATAGCGGTATCGGTTAATGCCATCGGTGGGGGCTCCATTTTCTCAACGAACCGTGAGGCCCCCGATTAAGCCCCCAAAAACTATGGATGTCAAGAAACCCGGTAAACCTTCTCAGGTCAACCGGGTAAAGATAAGTTCTTGTTTTTTAAACGTCTCCGGACTCGCTGGGATGTCCCGAAACTAAAATTTGGCTCCTCTGACTGGACTCGAACCAGTGACATACGGATTAACAGTCCGCCGTTCTACCGACTGAACTACAGAGGAATCGTGTGAACGAGGCGAATACTACTGGTCTCGCATTTTTGTGTCAACACTAAATTTAACTCGCTGATTCAAATGGCTAAATTTAGTGCGATCCGTTGTTTTCGTGTACTGCCGTGGTATCGCTCTCATTGTGTGGGCTATTTTCACGTAATCTCTCCTGCGGGTCCTGGCGATAAAAATGGCAAAAACGTTGCCAAAGTGCGGGAAAACGTGGAGCAAATAGCTCTGGTGCGCTGAAGAAGTATTCAGAGAGCACCGCGAAACATTCGGCGGGGTCAGTTGCGGCGTATACGTCAATGCTGGCGGCGCTTTCACCGACCAGATCAATTTCATCCTGAATGTTGTTCATTGCCGCATGGAGATCGTGTTCCCAGCCAGCGACTTCTCGCAGGGGAATAAACGGTACGCCGCTCGCTCGATCGCCATTGCGGGTATCCAGCTTATGTGCCACCTCATGGATAATCAGATTGAAACCAGAAGCGTCGAAGGAATCCTGAATATCCAACCAGTTGAGGACGATAGGTCCCTGTTGCCAGCTTTGTCCTGATTGGACGATTCGTTGGTTATGTACCAGGCCAATGTCATCTTCCCATTCGTCATCGACCACAAATGGAGCGGGGTAGATAAGCACTTCATGAAAACCATCTAACCATTCGATACCGAGTTCGAGAACCGGCAGGCAAAAGAGTAACGCAATGCGGGCGCTCTGAAGGGGCGTGAGTTCAAGCCCTTGTAAGGCAACCAAACGCTTCTGCTGTAAAAATCGGGATGCCATTTGTACCAGTTGCCGCTGCTCCTGGTCGGAGAGATTGGCTAGAACAGGGATGGCAAGCGCCTGTTCCCAGGGGATTTCCGCGTTGCCGGACTCTTCATCTACTTTCCAGGGCCATTTAAACATCATTTTGCTCGCAAAGTCGTCACTTGAACTGATTTAAAGAGACAAGAACTATTAAAATGCCAAAGAACCTGGCATTATAGCAACCTCAACCGCGGAGAGATGCCGGAGCGGCTGAACGGACCGGTCTCGAAAACCGGAGTAGGGGCAACTCTACCGGGGGTTCAAATCCCCCTCTCTCCGCCAATCATTCAACAAAATCAACGAATTAAGAAGATTTTTTTGATTTTGTCATGCATAAATCCCTGCATTAAAATTTCTTTCTATCGCTCTGTTTTCTCGCTTTTAACGCTGTTATTTTTACCATGTTGCTCCCTGTAGGGCATCCACTTTTATCTTCTTTAGTTCGCAAGCTCACACTCTTAACAACAACTTAGCCTGTCTCGCAGCTCTGGTAACAAAACAGTTGAACTGCAGTTTTTTCAAAGGGACTCTGTAAGGGTTTCTAAAGGGGCTGGATTGTTGAACGCTATGATGCGATATCTTCACAGATCTATGTTGATATTGAGCGGCGAAATTTTCTGCAGGCTAAAAAGCAATGCCTCCAGCTTCAATTAGGAGACATTGCTTTAAGCCGGTAACTACGGTAAAGATACTTTGTTATTAGTTCCCATCAGGATGCTACTCTGTGACGGTAAAAACACGCCTTTATTTTCATCTCGCCCCTGTAATAATATTTTTGCATCAACGTTATTATAGTCGCGAACTGCTTTAGTTGATAATTCACCAATTATGGTGTTAGATGAGCGTAGTCGGTTAATAATTAGAACTAATCTGGTGTCATTAAAGTCGGACATCATATTTTGATCTCCTTCACTATCGCCAGCAACTAGTATTGGTCCCGTATTTTTGTAGTGCTCTTGTATAAATTTCTTTATGGTTTCGGTTTTACCTTTACCTTGCGTTTGAGGGTAATACGGATCGAGGCTATGAGTTAATTTACCTTCTTTGTCATATAAGGGATGCATTGCATAGACATGAGATTCGGGAACCGAAAAACCATATTTATCTACAGTAACTATGCTTTTTATAACATCTAGAGCTGAAGCGGAAATCACATAAACATCAACCCCAGCCTCCTGTAGATTTTTATATAATGTCTGCATTTCTGGGATCAATCTAAATCCATTTTTCCAGGTAACTGTTACGATTCCAGCTCGACCTGCCATATCTGCTGGACTTTCCCACGTTACCTTGCTAACAGGCTGCCTATCTTGCCACTCAATAGTCTCATCCACTAAATTAGATAATTCTTTTTTTGACATCCCTGAAAAAAGATACGTCACCCATGGATAAGATACCTCATGATCGAATGACCCACCTATTGCATCATATAAATAGCGCATTTTTACTATAAAATTCTTGTAATATGATGTTTCTTTAATTTCACTGAGATTTTTATCGCCCTCAAATCCGTTGTAATTATTGTACAGCCATGTGTAACTATCAATAATGTCTGGGCCAATAAGGTTTATATTTACAGCTTGATTATTCTTGTTATTGTAATCGGAATTAAAATTAGATGTCGGTATGTCTTTATAAATTATCTCTTTCAATATTTCAGGTTTCATAGAAAATCTAAGATTCTCTAGTTGATATATAAGCGTTGCTTCCTCTATATCCAGAAAAGCTGTTGTGTTATCAAAATCAAAGACAGCATATGAAGAGTGTGCAGCCTTCTGTTTTACCTCTTTGATCAAGCTATCTATTCTTTCCAGGTTAAACTGATCCCAGTTAGCAATAACTGATCGCTTTTCCTGGGAAACTACGGTTGCTAAATTTCGTGACGTCTGATTTGTGTTACTGGCAATGGCTGTTGTTCCATATACTCCAAAGATTACGGATATCAGTGTATATATTATTGTCATTTTCATGGCTAATTCCTTTTTTAGGGTGCATTATTATCAGTAGCAAGAACTAAAAAGCGTCTATATCAAAAATTGGCATATTGATCATGAATGTGATGGTTGTCATATTTTACGCGTCATTACACCGTAACCTTAAGATGTAGATCCTGGCGTGCTAAGGTGAGCGTTAATTGGGGAGGAGAGTTCGCTATAAATACTGAATGGCCAGGTTGAGAGGGATGCTTACGAACGTAATTCGGGACGGGTCAGAAAAAACAAAAAAGCCCGCACGAGGCGGGCTTGAGGTTAGCTGATAAATCTTAGAACTGGTAGGTGATACCTACAGCGAACTGATCGTCAGTAGATGCGCCAGTGATAGCAGAATCTTCGTCATCCACCAGGTTGAATTTGTATGCGGTGTAAACGTTGAAGTTTTTGTTGAAGTAGTACCAGGTACCCAATTCAACGTAGTTCATGATATCAGCATCGCGGTTGCCGTTCAGGTCTTTGCCTTTAGCATAGACATAACCCAGAGACGGACGCAGGCCGAAGTCGAACTGGTACTGAACAACGGCTTCAATGTTCTGAGTTTTGTTAGCAAAACCGCCAAGTTCCATATGAGTCATGTTTTGTGACTCACCGTACATAACAGATGCATAAACGTTATTTGCATCATATTTAGTCGCGAGGCTCCAGGCTTCAGCGTTTTCGCCTTTACGATCTGCTGCTTGCTCGTCAGTACGGTCGGAATTGCTGTATGCGCCAACAAAGCCAAAGCCGTCGATGTTGTAGTTAACAGAGAAACCGAAACCGTCACCGTTAGCCTTAGCTCGGTCAGTATCGTTGTTTTTACCCTGATACTGCAGGGCAAAGTTCAGACCATCAACCATGCCGAAGAAGTCGGTGTTACGGTAGGTAGCAACGCCATTAGTACGGCCAGTCATGAAGTTATCAGTGTAAACCAGGCCGTCACCACCCCACTCAACCAGCATATCGGTGTAACCCGCTGCGTCGTAAACCACGCCATAGTTACGACCATAATCAAATGAACCGTAGTCGCTGAACTTCAGACCCGCGAATGCCAGACGAGTTGAGCTATCCTGATCGCCTTCTGGTTTATCCGCTTTGATGTTGTATTCAAACTGGCCATAGCCGGTCAGTTCGCTGCTAATCTGAGTTTCGCCTTTGATACCAAAACGCGCGTAGGAGGTATCATCGGAATTGTCGTTGTCGCCATCATGAGTCATGATGTGTTCGCCAACCATTTTGCCGTAGAAATCCAGTTTGTTGCCGTTCTTATTATAGATTTCTGCTGCGTTAGCGGCGCCAGCAGCTAATAAAGCCGGAACCAGAATTGCCAGTACTTTTCTTTTCATTATGTATTCCCTTTTAATCATAATTAATATGAATTGTGTCATTCCCTCCGGGCTGACTATTTGATACTAGCGATTAAGTTCATTTTTCTTTAAATGAAAGATGTAAGTAAATTATATCTAATATTACAAAATGTTTCTGATGTGCTCATTATATTTAAATTCTATTCATTTTTGATGATTTATTTCTAATGTTTATGATTTTAAATGGTTTTTTCTTATGATTCCCATTCATTTATTTTTGATATTTATAAATTCACTTAATCAATTAATTTTAGTTTTATATTTACATTTATGATGTTATTTAATTCCTCCCTGTTAAAACCCCTTTCTGAAAAAAGAAAAAGGTAGGGTTATTCGGCAATTAAATATGTTGGTTGATATGATTAAGTTAATATGCATATTGCCATAGCCTTATTTTTATTCATCAATTTGTATTATTTAAAAATGAAATGAATTCATTGAGTATATGTAGTGACGGCTGTTGTAGAAAACGGTACTGATGAGCTAGATCAAATCAGGTAGATGAATCTGCTGTTTTGCAAGGATTTTTATTGCATAATGTGACTACTGTCACTATTTTTGACTGTGTCAGTCATGCTGAGTTGTTGAGTAAATGGAGATGTATAAATGGAAGAGAAAGTGAAAAGAAGTCCAGGAGGCAAACTGGCGTTGTGGGTATTTTATGCTTTTTGCGGCTATTTCCTTTGGGCGATGGCGCGTTACTGGTGGGTCGTGGGGCAGATTCAAAGCGTGCCTGGTGCGACGATTGACGGTGAACTCGGCTCAACGGCGGGGAAATGGATCGGCGCGCTGCTAGGGTTTCTGGTGTTAGGTATTGTCGGGGTTATTCTCGGCGCGATCGCCTGGTACACGCGGCCTAATCCGCAGATGTATGAACATCACGATTAAAGTTGCTATGCTCGTTGCTGACCTTATATCAAAGGAACGTGTATGGAACTTGTTGACTGGCAGCAACGATTTGAAACCTGGCTAACCAAACATCACTCTCAGGGGGATGCCGCGCACGATATTTCACACTTTCGTCGGGTATGGGCCACTGCGCAGCAGCTGGCTGAAGATACTGACGTGGATCGGCTGGTGATCCTGACCGCCTGCTATTTTCATGACATCGTTAGCCTGGCGAAAAACCACCCTGAACGTAGTCGCTCCTCCGCGATGGCGGCGGAGAAAACGCTGGCCATCCTCCAGTCAACTTTTCCTGATTTCCCAGCAGACCGCTATCCGGCGGTTCTGCACGCCATTGAAGCGCATAGTTTTAGCGCGGCGATTACCCCACAAAGCGAAGAGGCGAAAATTGTTCAGGATGCCGATCGTCTGGAAGCTTTAGGCGCTATTGGCCTGGCGCGCGTGTTTGCCGTCTCTGGGGCGCTGAATAATATCTTGTTTGATGCTGACGATCCCTTTGCTGACCAGCGGGAGCTAAATGATAAGACGTACGCCCTGGACCACTTCCAGTGCAAGCTGCTGCGTTTACCGGAAACGATGCAGACGGTAAAGGGCAGGGCGATGGCGGTGCACAATGCACGCTTTCTGGTGCAGTTTATGGCCAAGCTCAGCTCGGAGCTTCGCGGTGACTCTATGGCCCTTGATGAGGCGGTTTTGCAGCGCTTTGAGCCACTCGCATAAAACTGCCCACGCTATTTATGGTAACCTCTGCAAAAATAGTCGGGCTGGTTGAGGTTATGGCGCAAAATTTATCCAGGGAAAATCCCTCGCTTTTGAAGATTGAGCATACCGGAGAGGATGCGCAGGCGTTATTGCGCCAGCTAATGGCGATATATGATGTTAAAACGCTGGTGGCACAGTTGGTTGCCGTTGGCGAGCAGCACTGGAGCCCGGCAATTCTGAAGCGTGTCGCCGCAGTATCGCGCGCCGCAGGTCGTTTAAGCACTCTGGAGCAGGCCTATCTGCGTACGCTCCTGCCACAGCCGCCAGCGCATCATCCTCACTATGGATTTCGTTTCGTTGACCTGTTTGCCGGTATCGGCGGCATTCGCCATGGCTTTGAGGCGATAGGCGGGCAGTGCGTGTTTACTAGCGAATGGAATAAACATGCGGTACGCACCTATAAAGCCAACTGGTACTGCGACCCTGAGCAGCATCGTTTTAATGAAGATATTCGCGATGTCACTTTAAGCCATCTCCCGGAAGTGGGTGATGAGGAAGCGGCGCAGCACATTCGTGAGACTATTCCGCAGCATGATGTTCTGCTGGCTGGCTTCCCCTGCCAGCCTTTTTCGCTGGCCGGCGTCTCAAAGAAAAACGCTCTTGGCCGCGCTCATGGGTTTGCCTGCGAAACGCAGGGCACGCTGTTTTTTGACGTAGTCAGTATTATTGCCGCCCGCCAGCCCCCTATTTTTGTGCTGGAGAATGTCAAAAACCTGAAGAGCCACGATAAAGGACGGACGTTTCGTATCATTATGCAGACGCTGGACGAACTGGGCTATGAGGTGGCCGATGCAGCCCATACCGGAGCGGATGATCCAAAGGTGATCGATGGGCGTCATTTTTTACCTCAGCATCGGGAGCGCATTGTGCTGGTGGGGTTCCGTCGCGATCTCCAGTTGCATAACGGGTTTACCCTGCGCGACATCTCCACGTTTTATCCGGCTAAGCGGCCGACATTTGGTGAACTACTGGAGCCCACGGTGGACGACAAGTTTATCCTCACCAGGGTGCTGTGGAAGTATCTCTATCGCTATGCGCGTAAACATCAGGAGCGAGGGAACGGTTTTGGCTACGGACTCGTTGACCCAACGAATCCGCACAGCGTAGCGCGTACGTTATCTGCCCGTTATTACAAAGATGGTGCGGAGATCCTCATCGATCGCGGCTGGGATCGTCTTCTGGGAGAAAAGCATTTTGATGACCCGGAAAACCAGATCCGTCGTCCGCGCAGGCTGACGCCTCGCGAATGCGCGCGTCTGATGGGGTTTGAGACGCCGCAGGGGTACCATTTTCGCATTCCGGTATCGGATACCCAGGCCTATCGCCAGTTTGGCAATTCGGTCGTGGTGCCGGTATTTGCAGCGGTGGCGAAGCTGCTGGCGCCACGTATAGAAAAAGCGGTTGCTATGCGTGAATCTGCCGAGATCAGCAAAAGCCAATGATAGTCCTACGGCATGGGTTCACCATGCCGTATATATAGATGTTAAAAACTTACGCCAGTACGCCGATTGGCCAGGGAACAAACTCGTTTTCCCCCAATCCCAGCGCTTCACTCTTGCTTTGCTCACCGGAGGCTATGGCGATGATTTTTTCGAAGATCGCTTCCCCCATCTGACGCAGCGTGGCGTCGCCATCGATGACCACACCGCAGTTCAGATCCATATCTTCCGTCATGCGCTGATACATCGGAGTGTTGCTGGCAAGCTTCACCGTCGGCGCGGGCATTGAGCCAAAGCAGGAGCCGCGCCCGGTGGTGAAGGCAATCATATTGGCGCCGCCAGCGACCTGACCGGTTGCTGAAACCGGGTCATACCCTGGGGTGTCCATAAAGACCAACCCTTTTTGCGTAACCGGGTATGCATAGCGGTAAACCTCCATTAGCGGAGAGTTACCGCCTTTTTTAGCCCCCCCCAGTGATTTCTCCAGCACGTTTGCCAGCCCGCCCGCGTTGTTGCCAGGGCTAACCCGGCCGTTAATCTGACAATCGCGTCCTTTATTATACTCCAGCCACCAGTTGATGCAGTCGACCAGCTTTTGCCCCACTTCAGGGGTGACAGCGCGTGCGGTAAGGGTGTGCTCGACGCCGAAGATTTCCGTGGTTTCTGAGAGAATTGCGGTTCCGCCTTGTTCGACCAGCAGATCCATCGCGACGCCCAGCGCCGGGTTGGCGGAAAGCCCCGAAAAACCGTCGGAGCCACCGCACTGCAGCCCCACGGTCAGATGTTCAACGGAGACTGGCTGGCGTTTGACGGCATTAGCCTGCGGCAGCATGGATTCGATAATCGCGATACCTTCATCGATGGTTTTCCGCGTTCCACCGGTATCCTGAATCACCAGTTTGCGCAGCATCGGAGTCTCTTCCAGACCCATTTGTTCAAAGAAACCATGGATGTTGTTACGCTCGCAGCCCAGCGCCACAACCAGCGCGCCCGCAGTGTTGGGATTATTGATATAGCCTGCTAAGGTGCGGCGCAGTAGATCCATCGGCTCACCGCTCATCTCCATACCGCAGCCCAGTTCGTGAACATAGGGCACGACGTTGTCAACGTTTGGCCATGCTTCCAGGCGTTCTTCGGTATAGTGAGCGGCGATTTTACGCGCCACCGTTGCACCGCAGTTTCCGACCACGAACACGCCGAGGATATTACGCGTCCCGACTTGACCATCCTCACGCACGTAGCCGTTGAAGGTCCGCCGCTGCTCTGGCGGTACGGTTTGCACCGGGCGATAGTCGCGACTAAAGGCGTAGTCGCGCTGAAAATCTTCAAACACGATGTTGTGGCTATGCAGCCAGGTACCTGGCGGGAGGTCTTCAGGCGCGAAGCCGATGACCGTGTTGTACTTGAGAATCGGTTCGTCTTTTTTAATGAGTCTTGTCGCTACCTTGTGGCCCAGCGGAACATCCTGCAACGTGGTGATGTTCTCACCAGCGATCGGGGTACCGGCGGCGATGGCGACGCGGGCGACCACGACGTTGTCTTTTTCGTCAAGACGAATGACCGGAGATTTTGTCATAACATTGCTTCCTTATTTTTTTGTTTCTGCCCGCCTACCGGCGAACAGAATTTAGGGTTCAGGCTTCACGTTTTTGCATAGGGACAGCGTCGTCATCGCGCGGAGCAATCTTCAGGCGCTCAATTTTGCCGACAATAAACCAGTAGCTGCAGACGGCGATGATGCCGTGGGTCCCAACGAAGACCAGCGCGTTGGCGAAAGATCCTGTTTCTTGCAGGATGTAGCCGATCACCACGGGAGTGACGATCCCGGCGATATTGCCCAGCGAGTTGAACAGGCCGCCGGTGGTACCGATAATCTCTTTCGGGGCGGTATCCGCAACCACCGCCCAGCCCAGCGAGCCGAAGCCTTTACCGAAGAACGCGGCGCTCATCAGGAACATCACCAGCGCTTCTGAGCCGACGTAGTTGCAGAGGATCATGCTGGCGCTCATGGTCAGACCGATGGTGATCGGGACCTTACGCGCCAGGCTCAGGTTGTTGGTTTTACGCAGCAGCCAGTCGGAGAAAAACCCGCTCATAATGCCGCCCACCAGGCCGCAAATCGCCGGGACGGAGGCCATAAAACCAGCCTGCAGAATTGACATTCCGCGCTCTTTGACCAGATAAATCGGAAACCAGGTCATAAAGAACCAGGTAATCGCCGAGATACAGTACTGGCCAATGAAGATGCCGATCAGCATCCGGCTTTTGAACAACTGGCCGATCTCCTGCCAGCCAGCGCGCTTGCGTTCGCCTTTTACGTGGGTTGCGGTGTCCAGCTCCACCAGCGCGCCGCCTTCCTTCAGATACTCCATCTCTTCGTGATTGATTCCCGGATGCTTAGTCGGGACGTAAAAGAATTTCGACCAGCAGAAGGCGATGATAATGCCGATGACGCCCATGACGATAAATACGTGGTCCCAGCCGAAGGCGTGGCATAGCCAGGCCATCAGCGGAGTGAATATCGCCAGCGATGCGTACTGTGCGCTGTTGAAGATGGCGCCTGCTACGCCGCGTTCTTGCGAGGGAAACCAGGCGGCGATGATGCGACCGGCTGAGGGGCCAACCGGTGATTCGCACACGCCGAGCAGGAAACGCAGGATTAGCAGGGCGGGGACGACAAAGGTGACGTAGCTGACCAATCCCATAAATACCGTCATCACTGACCACAGCAGGATCCCGAGAAACATGGCCCGTTTGGAGCCAACTTTATCGGCCACCCAGCCCGCAGGCGTCATACTGATGACGTACGCCCAACTGAATGCTGAAAAGAGATACCCAATTTCAACAGCGCTGATACCCAGTTCTTTTTGCATCTCCGGCCCGGCAACGGAGAGCGTGGCGCGATCTCCGGTCGCCAGGGTTAAGACGAGGGTTATCATAAATAAGATGTAATATCGGGCGTGCGTTTTCTTGCCTGCAATGCTCATTGTGCATTCTCCCGTTCCGGCAGCTAACGCCGGAAAAGTTTGTAGGATAGAGAGTCGTTATTGGTTTTTTATTTGTAAGTAGTGTTTTGCGCCGCTCACCATATGCGGGGTGATGGCCGTCACCAGGTAGTGCGCGCCCCAGCTTATCGCTTCTGCGGCGCGCTCCGGGGTTCCCACGTAGGTCCCGGCAATATTGCCGCTGGCGGCGATTTTGCGAATACAGCGCTCTATGGTTGCCAGTACATCGGGATGGTTGAGATCGTGACCGTAGCCCATCGAAACGGCCAAATCTCCCGGTCCGATGAAATAGACATCGGCCAGCCCTGCGGCGAGGATCTCATCCAGATTCTCTACTGCTTCTGTTGTTTCAATATGTACCGATAGCACCCGCGAGGCGTTGGCTTCGGCCAGATAGCGCGCTTTATCGGCGCACATACCGTAGTTGGCTGCGCGCGGCAGGAAGGCGACTCCGCGTTCGCCCTGCGGTGGAAACAGTGTAGGCAGGGCGGCGGCGCGGGCATCCTCTACGGTATTGACCAGCGGGACCTGCACGCCATCGGCGCCGAAATCCAGCGCTTTGCGCATATATTCGACGCGGTTGTAAGGAACCCGTACCAGGCAGGGCACCTGCTGACCGTGTGAGGCGCGTACCATATCTTCTACCGTCTCCGGATTCATATTGCCGTGCTCGTTGTCGATAAGCACAAAATCAAATCCGATGGCGGCGGTAAATTCGGTTATTGCCGCGGAAGGGAAGGTGACAAAGCAGCCGTGTAGCGGCCCCTTGCGGAGCCGTTGTTTGAAATCGGGAAAACGCATGTTAGCTCCTTGCTTTGACTTCGATACCGGAGAGCTGCTCAAACACTTTTATAATGTTGGAGTGATCTTCGTTGCCAACACCCTTGGCCATGCAGGTTTTGTACAACTCACGTACCAGACTGGCGATCGGCATGGGTGAGTCAATACCCTGGCTGAGTTCCATTGCCAGGTTAAGATCTTTGTACTGCAGGCGGGTCATAAAGCCGGGATCAAAATTGCGCTCCAGCAGCAGGCTACCGCGAATATCCAGTGCGCCGCAGCGGGCGTATCCTGCTGAGAGCACTTCAACGATTTTGGCCGGATCGACGCCTGCTTTTGCCCCCATCACCAGCGATTCCCCCAACGCGGCCATGGTGGCGGCGGCCAGAACCTGGTTACAGGATTTCACGACCTGACCTGCGCCGTTGTCGCCGACATGAGTGACGCGGCAGCCAAGCACTTCGAGGATCGGTTTGCAGCGTTCAAAGACTTCGGCTTCGCCGCCCACCATAATTGACAGCGTGCCGCCTTTCGCGCCTTTATCACCGCCGCTTACCGGGGCATCGAGCATTCGCGCGCCCAGCGACTTGATGGTGTCAGCAAATTGCTTTGTCGCCAGCGAGGAGATAGTGCTCATATCAATGATGACTTTACCTTCGCACAGCGCAGGAGCCAGGCCGTTTTCGCCAAACAGAACATCTTCCACCTGCGGCGTATTCGGCACCATGGTGATGGTAATTTCCGCGGCTTCGGCGACTGCACGAGCGGATGCCTGACCGGTAGCTCCATCGCGGGCAATCTCTTCTACGTCCCGTGCTACGATGCTGTAGGCATGGACGCTATAGCCTGCTTTTAGCAGATTGCGCACCATCGGTTTGCCCATAATGCCCAGACCAATAAAGCCTAAAACTGGTTTCATACGTATGATCCTTAATAAGTTTGGTATTCGATAATGCTGCGCAGCTCCGCAACATCGATATCTGCGAATGCGCATCCTTCGCGATGGCTTAACCAGGCGGCGGTTCCGGCAGCGAAGCCCGTCAAAAAGCATTGGGCGGTGACGCGAGCCGAAGCCAGCGCTTCATGCTCAGCGCACAGCGTACGGCCTGCTGTAATCAGGTTCGGTACGTTTTCCGGCACGAGCGTGTCGTACGGAATGTCGTACCAGTCGTTGTCGAGGTAGAACATAAAGATGCCGTCCTGACCGTGTGCTTCGATGCACCAGGCGCTGCTGGCAACCTTGCGTTCGCTTTTGCGCGCCTGGAAAACATCGTCGTTAGTTAGCTGGTAGCGGCCTGCAATGGTCCGACTCTGGCGGATGCCAATTTGCGCTGCGACATCGTTCAGATACGCCTGCTCAAATCCCGGGACCCATGCCCGCAGGAAACGCTCGTATTCGCGTACCTGCTTACGTCCCTTGAGTTCGGCAAACGTCAGATCCTCAGCGCGAGTGGCGTCAATCGGTCTGCCATCGTCGCGCAAAATGCTGGAGACGTTGCACATCACTTCGCCGGGGCGAGGCGAGGGCAGCAGATAGATATGCTTGCGCGGCAGGTGATATCCTTGCGCCTGCGCGGCTTCGACCCAGGTTTCCAGTTGGGCGACCGGGTGGCCAATGCCGCGTTCGATATCGACATTGCCCATACGGAACACCATGGTCGGATACTGGACCATACCGTTGCGCCCGCAGGTGTACGGGACGCCAGCTTTGACGCAGAGATCGCCATCACCAGTGGCATCGATAAAGCGGCGGGCGGTAATTAACTGGCGTCCGCTTTTGTTCTCAATAACCACACCGCGCAGCTCATTGCCATCCATCACTACGTCAGTGGCAAGGGTATGGAACAACACCCGTGCGCCGCTGTCGGCGAGTAAATCGTCGGCCACCTCTTTCCAGGTGTGCGGCTCATGGACGACCAGCTGCGTTTCGCCAAACGGGAACGGCTCGCTGACGGCGCCGCGGTGTTTCAGATGCTGGTAAAATTCACCGGCAAAGCCTTGCACCAACTGCTCATGGGGGCCTTTACCTGAGGTAAACAGGCCGCAAATCGCGCCCGACATGCCCGCTGTCGCCATACCTCCGCAAAAACCGTAGCGTTCAATCAGCAAGGTGTTTTCCCCAGCTCGCGCAGCGGCGGTGGCCGCTGCAACACCGGTTGGACCACCACCCACTACCAGGACATCAACATCGTACGTGGTGGGGATCTGGTTGGCGGCTTCGTGCCTGGTTTGCATGATGTGCCTCCTTTACCATGAGGGTGACGATTCACCCCCATAATGTGATGATTAATCGATGTTTTTCGCGTGGATGCGTCGTTTCCCCAGCACCGCGCCCTGAGCAATCGGCTGGACCAGTTGGGCATATTGCGACAGATAGGTGCCGCTTCCGCCGCCCAGCGGCAGAGGTTTGGGTTGCCACTGGGCCAGACGGGCATCAATCACTTCCTGCGGAACATCCATATTGATGCTGAGGTCGACGAAGTTGATATGTACGGTTTCACCTTGCTCAATCACCGCCAGCGGCCCGCCAGCGGCGGCTTCCGGCATCAACTGACCGACGATAATGCCGCGATTCAGGCCCGAGAGTTCACCATCGGTGATCACTGCTACGTGCGCCGCGATCCCCGCGCCGTTGAGGGCCGCGACAAAGCTACAGGCAAACACCGTGCCGGGGCCGCCAGCCGGGCCCATATTGCGCAGAACAATCACGTCGCCTTTCTGGATTTTTCCTTCGCCCAGCGCTTCAATCGCTTCGTCTTCACCTTCGTAGATATTGGCTGGACCGGTAAACTGCTCCAGTTCGCCCGGTACGGCGGAGAGCTTGACGATCGCGCCGTCCGGAGCGAGGTTGCCGCGCAGGATAGCGACGCCAGGGCGCTGGCTGACGGGATTATCCAGCGTGCGGATCACCTCGTGGTTTTTTACTACCGCATCTTTGATGTTCTCGCCGACGGTTTTTTGCGTAACCGTTAGCGCATCCAGGTTAAGGAAATCGCGCAGCTGATTCATCACCGCCGTAGTGCCGCCCGCCGCTTCCAGATCTTCAGTGCGGAACGGGCCGTTAGGGCGAACAGAGGTCAGTAACTTGATGTTTTTACCGTATTTTTCATACAAGCTGACCACATCAATGGGGAGCTCGGTCTCGGTGGCTACCGCTGAAAGGTGGCGAACGGTATTGACCGAACCGCCGACGGCCAGCACGGTCATCACCGCGTTCTGGATCGCTTTTTCGGTAAGAATGTCACGCGGCAAAACCTGTTGCTGGGTAAGCTCGACGATCCGCTTCCCGGCGGCCTGAGCGTATTCTTTTACCTTACGGCCGTTGGCCCAGATAGGTGAGTTGCCCGGCAGCGTCATACCTAATGCTTCGGCGACGATATGCATGGAGTTAGCGGTGCCCAAACCGGCGCAGACGCCCGGCGACTGGATGGCGACATCAGTCATGTCGGTCAGATCTTTTTCGCTGATGGCTCCCGTTGCCAGCGCGCCAACCTGCTCGTAAACGTCATCAATATCGAAGAACTGATCGTCGAATTTTTCGTTTGAGCACTTGCCGCCCACCTGGTAACCGCAGGTCAGCAGCAGGGAAGGGACATTCAGCCGCGCCGCTGACATCAGGTGCGCTGGCGTAGTTTTATCGCAAGAAGAGAGGCAGATCATGCCGTCCAGCACCGCGCCTTCCATCATGCATTCCACTTCATTGACCATCAGGTCACGAGTCGGCATCAGATAACGTGCTTTTTTCCCGGCGCTGGTGACGAAGTCGCTGGGGGCGACGGTGCGCACTTCAAACGGCAGGCCACCCGCGTCGCGGATCGCCTGCTCGACGATCCGGCACAGTTCATCCAGATGGACATAGCAGCAGGAGAGCTTGTTAGAGGTGTTGATGATCGCGATCTTCGGTTTATGCATGTCTTCTTCGCGGATCCCCATACTGCGCCATTGTGCACGACGTACTGCCCAGCGGGTGGATCCCGGCTTGAAATTGCTTCTGTACATCTTGAATTCCTTTATCGGGTTGTGGTTTTACGATCCGAAATATCCTCCGTTTGGGTTGGTTGTCCAACCAATTTTTGAGTGAAATGTAATTGAGATCACATAATGGAGGGTTTTTAAACGTTTTTGCCCATAGTGAGGGAAAAATAGCGCGCCAGTCAGTCAATAATGGTACAGTGGTCCATCCAATTTATGATTGCAGTGATTGATGGCGACGCCGCGCAGGGAAAATAACCGGTCGTAAGCGCGAAACGTCGTTGGGAAGAGGTAACGGTATGCCGGACAAGAATAAATTTACGATGATCCCGATTAAGCGCACGGACGTTTTTCAGACCATCATTCAGCACATTACTAATCTGCTCGACAGCAAGCAGATCAAACCCGGCGAGCGACTGCCTTCCGAGCGCGAGCTTGCCGAGATGCTCAACGTCAGCCGCACGTCGGTGCGCCAGGCGCTGAAGGTGCTTGAATCCTCCGGGCGCATTGAGACTCGCGTTGGCAGCGGAACGTTTTTGACCGAGCCGCCGGCGGTGTCGCTTAGCGACACGCATAGCCTGTCAAAGCTGATTGAAGGCGGGGTAACGAAAGAGTTTTTGCGCAATCTGATTGTGGCGCGGACCTCGATTGAACGCGCCATCTTTGAAGATTATGCATGGCGGGCCAATAAATCGGGGATTAATCAACTGCGGGAGCTTATCGAGTTTAACCGGGAAAAGTTTTCACGTCAGGATTGCGATGACGATGACAGCGCGCTGGATCTGAGCTTCGAGAAAAAAGTGGCGCAGCTCGGTGGCAACCCCATTCTGATTAACATGCAGGAGCAGCTCCACCATCTTTGGGTACTGGCCTGGAAACAGTATGGTTTTACTCCCGAACAGACTCAGGTGCTGCATGAAGAGCACTTAGGTATTCTGGATGCGCTGGCGGCGAAAAACTCGCAGAGGGTGGCGGACCTGATTGTGCAGCATGTAGATAAAGAGATTGACTGAGCAGGCCGCTGTACGTGGTTTTTTCCCCGGCTCGGCGCTTATTCGTGCGGTCTGGCGATTTCCCCGGAGGCGGTGCTGCGCACCTGTCCGGGCTACTGGTTCATCTGGTCAGGTAGCCCGGACAGGCGCAATGCGCCGCCTCCGGGAATAATACTGAGCAAATGCGGTTAAATCGGCAAAACGCGAAGGAAAAAATCGATGCCCGCTTCCACCGATTGCTGGGTGATTTTATGCCCCGACAGCGGATCGATAAGGCAGGTGAGGTTGCCGCTGCCGATGCTTTCGCTGAGGCGCTCAGCATACTTGATATCAACAATGGTATCCTGCTGGCCGTGCCAGACAAACAGCGGACGCTGCGCTAGCGTCGATTCTTTCCCGGCGATGTCATAAGGCGCGATCCCTCGCAGGCAGGCTGCAAGCGTATTGGCCGTTGGAGGATGGATTTTGCTTATTGCATCGGCAAAATAGCCGCTAGCCATATAGGCGGCCCCGGCCTGAATTGCTGGATACTGCGCCATCGCCCCCAGTACAGCGAAGCCGCCCATTGAAGTGCCCATCACGCCCAGTCGTGAAATATCACCCAGCTTTTCCTGCTGGCAGGCGGCCAGCAAAGCGGGAAATGTCTCCAGCGTATGCTGTAAAATTGGCCAGAAAGAGGCGGCGCGTAGCGTCGCATCGTCCCTGGCGCTATGCATCGCCGCCTGCGGGCACACCACGCTGTAGCCCGCCTGCGCCAGCATATATCCCAAATTGGCATCCAGCTCTCTGGATGCCATAAAACGATGAAATAAAACGACAAGCGGCCTGTTACTGGCTGCGCCATTAGCTGGCCGGAACCAAAGCACGGGCGTTTTCGCCACCAGGCAATCTGAAATAACGACGTCCATCGGTTATCCCCTGGCAATCAAATGGCGTTCCAGCACATCGAAGTCCGGATTGAAACCGAGACCCGGCGCGTGCGGCAGATCCATCACCGGCTGGAAGCGCATAAACGGATGCAGCGTCTGTTCGAACGTCAGCCACGGCACTTCCAGTGGAACCGACTCGGGCATCACGCTAAGCAGGTGAGCGCTGGCGAGCAGGCCTGGGCCGTAGTAAAAACAGTGCGGCAGCAGGCTGACGTTTTTATGCTCATATGCGTGTTTGATAATCTCCAGTACGGCGGAGATGCCGCCGATTTTGGCTACGCTCGGCTGCAATACATCAACCGCATCTAAGGCCATACAGACCGCGAACTCCTCGCTGGTACTAAAGTTTTCACCCGCGGCAATGCGTGCGCCCGTCGTCTGGCGCAGATAGCGGAGCTGGCTTAAATTTTCCGGCGGGAAGGTGGGCTCCTCCACAAACGCGACGCCAGCCGCCCGCAGTTGTGGCAGGATCTGCTCCGCCTGCGGGACATCCCAGGCGCAGTTGGTATCAACCATCAGGGTGATATTATCCGGCAGCGCCCTGGCGACTTCAGCAATCGCCAGGGGATCCCGCTCGTGCAGTTTTATATGTCGATAGCCCTTGTTAATTAATGGGTTAATGCAAGCCATTAATTTAGCGACGTCACCATCGAAGCTGGACAGGCTGGGATACAACTCCACCTGCGCGCGGGTACCGCCGAGCAATCGCCACAGCGGTAGATTTTCTGCTTTAGCGCGCAGATCCCACAGAGCGATATCCAGCGCGGAAAGCGCATACATCATTACCCCGCCGCGACCGTAGCTGTGAAAGGCGTAATGCGCTCTTTGCATTAACGCCGCCGGGTCATTGCATTCCTCACCCGTAAAGAAGGGGGCGAGCAGGCCGCTGAGCAATGCCATGCTGGCCGGGTTACATGCGTGGCCAAACGCCTCTCCCCAGCCCGTCAGGCCCGTGTCGGTTTCGACTTTCACTAACAGCGCATCCAGCGTAGGGTGCAGCGCCCGCGCGGCGTTAAAGCGCCCCTCTTTGTCGGTGGTGCGCGTCAGTGCAGGCGTATAAGGCAAACGGACCAGAAAGCTTTCTATGTTCGTAATACGCATTAAATGTCCTTAATGATGAGATAGCGCGAACTGCACGCCCATTGATGCCGGATGTTGAGGCGTGCTGACAAGGGGCCTGTCGATAGCCGCCGTTTCGAGGCAAACAAAGTTCTGCCAGCCATCATCTGGCATGTCGCTTATTTGTTCTGCTCGCTGTTGCCAGGGATTCCATACCACCACGTTGCTGTTATTGACATGGGTCAGCGTCAGGATTCTGGCGGGCGTGACAAGCTCCGTTTGTTTTTCTGCCTGAGGGAAGATCGCGCCAAATTCCCCGTGGAGCGAAAGGGGGGACGGCAAGTTCTGCACGGATTCCCCGACGACCGTGTCGTAGGCTTGCGTACCCACGCCGTGAATCTGCGTCGCTTGAATATCCGGCGTTGAGAGGTAGCTGTGTAGGGCCGCAGTGGCGCTGAAGATACCGTGGGCAGTGAGCAATAACTCGCAAACCTCGGCAGTGAATGTCAGCGTCATTTCCAGTTGAAAAGCATGATCCCAGAGCTGCCGCGTTTGCGGGGTATCATTGAGCGCCAACGTTAGCGCGATCGACGTTTTGCTATTATCAAGTGCCATCAGTCGCCACGGTAAAATGCGGGCAAAACCATGAAAAGGCTCGCCGCCGAGATCGGTAAACCACGGCCAGCAGACCGGCACGCCGCCGCGAATGGGTACGCCGGTTTTAAACGGCGTGCAGTCACTCAACCACAGTACAGGGGTTGTCTGTCTGGAGGGTTTCCAGGTCAGTAAATGCGCACCCTGAAGCGCAATAACGGCCTTGCAGAAGGGCGTCTGAATGACCAGAACCTCCAGTTCATCCATTTTTCGCCGGGTAATACCGGGGCTTAATGTCTCCAGTACCGGCAGGGAAAACAGTTGCTTAATCAGGCTCATTGGTTCAGACATCCGTGCGAGTCGTAATACTTTGCTGCCGAAGCTGCATATCGTTTACGGCATAGCGCGCCAGCGCCGGGCCGTCGAACTTGATGCCGTGTCCTGGTTTTTCACCCGGGCGAATGGCGCCGTTTATCACCGGGCAAGGAGTCGTGATAATGCCCATTTCGCTCAGGCTCGCGCCTTTTAGCCCCTCAAACAGCTGGATATTGGGCAAACCGCAGCCCAGATGTGCGATCAGCTCCATGCCAAAATGCGGGATCACGGGAATATTGTGGCTTTCGGCTAATTTTGCGATCTTCACAAATTCGGTAATTCCGCCCACGCGATAAATATCCGGTTGGATGTAGTCGCAGGCCTCTTGTCCGATCCAGTGGGCGAACTGGTATTTGGTGTACAGGCTTTCTCCCACGGCAATGGGGACCGGACATTTCTGACGCAGCAAACGGTGGCCGTTGATATCGTCGCTAAGCAGCGGCTCTTCCAGCCAGTACACTCCGGCGTTTTTGAGTACCGTCATACGGCGCGCAGCATCGCCAGAAGACCACTTTTTGTTGGCATCCACGGCGATGTTGACTGTAGGCCCCACAAATTTACGTACCGCCAGCAGACGCATTAGATCGTCTTCCACGTCTTCACTGCCGATTTTCATTTTGACCGTGCGGTAGCCCGCGCTTAAAAAACCTTCCATCTGTGCGAGCAGGGCATCGATGGAAAGATGCAGGTTGACGCCGCTGCCGTAACCGGGGAGCGACTCCCGATAGCCGCCAAGCAGGCGATACAACGGCTGATTGAGCTGCTGGCCAATCAGATCCCATAGCGCGATATCCACTGCGGCGATTGCGTGTGTCGTGACGCCCGCCGAGCCGATATCGTGGCTCTCCAGCCACATGCGGCTCCACAGCCGCTCGACGTTCAGCGGATCTTCGCCCATCACTTTGGCGGCAAGATAATGGTCAATCAGGTTCTTAAACGCGCTGCCGCCGTTGCCCGTGCTGAACGTCCAGCCGGTACCGGTATGCCCGGTATCGGTTTTTAGCCACAGTACGACAAATTCCAGACTGGAGAACGCATAGTTCGACGATCCCCAACTTTCGGTAAGCGGCACGCGGTACAGCCCGGATTCAAAATCGATAATTTTCACGTTCTTCTCCTCCAGGGTCAGGCCAGGGCTTTATGCCCATCGCGCTGGGCGGCTTTTTTGACGAACAGAGCAACCACGGTTGCGCCGAGTACCCCGAGGCAGCCCGCAAGAATAAAGGCGGCAGAATAAGAGCCTGAGCCGACAATAAAGCCGGTGACGGTTGGTGCGACGATGCCGGAGATATTCGCCAGACCGTGCATCAGCCCGCCAGCGCTGCCAACGTACTCTTTCGGCGCAGCGTCCTGAATGAGCGTCCAGTAGGCCGGGGCGGCGATTTGCATAAAGCCGAAGGCGATTGTCATTAATGTGACGGCGCCCATGGCGGTCTGCGTCTGGCTGATAAGCCCCACGCAGATAGAACAGATGCCGAAGCAGGTCACCAGCACCACTTTGCGGGAGAAGAGTTGCTTGCCGGTTTTACGGTAGATAAAGTCGATAATGAAACCGCCGGATACGTAGCCGAGCGTTCCGGCAACCCAGGGCAGCACGCCGACCAGGCTCATGTCCTTCAGGCTGATCCCGGTGGTATCAACAAGAAACGTCGGGAACCAGTTCATAAAGAAAAACAGCACATAATTGAAGCAAAATAGCGACAGGGCGGTAGCCAGAATTGAGGGCTGGAGGATCGCGCTCCACATGGAGGGGGCTGGCGTTCCCGGTGCGGTCTGCGGAGCCACGTCTTCTTCTTCGCCTTCAATAAGCTGCGCTTCCGCTGCAGAAACGCGTTTGTTATCACGTGGCTTGTCGGTCGCGATGAGCGCCCAGATGATGGCCCAGGTAATCCCAATAAACGCGATAATGATAAATGAGATCCGCCAGTTAAACGTCAGACACAGAAAACCCACTACCGGGCCGGAAATTGCGCCGCCCAGCGGGCCTCCGGCCTGGTTAATGCCTACCGCGCGGGCGCGCTCATTGAGCGGGAACCAGTTGTTGACCACTTTATTGGCCGTGGTGGAGATGGGGCCTTCCCCGGCACCGAAAAAGGCGCGGGCAATGAACATGGTCCAGAAGTTAAAGCAACCTGCGGTCAGGCCGCAGATAATCGACCAGACGGACATCGACCAGCTAAAGACGCGTTTGGGGCCAAATTTATCGGCCAGTACGCCACCAATAAAGTTAAATAACGCATAGCCGATTGAGAAACTACCAAAAATAATACCTTTTTCCTCAGGCGTCAGATGAAAGTCCTGGGTAATAAAGGGCATTGCGTAGGCCAGCGCGGAACGGTCGAGGTAGTTAATAACCATCGCCAGCGTCAGCATAACTAAAATGACACGACGGAATTGCGTATTCATAGAGATACCTTTCACTAATATAGGGTTAGCGGTAAAAATAATGCACAATTTTCGTAATAATTATTTTCTGATTATTATTGTTTTGGTTTATCACTCCCTGACGGGATCCAGATAACGTATTTTTCGGGTAACATAAAAACCGCCGTCAAGCGTTAACATCGCACCATTAAAACTGTGAATATGCGGATCGGTTAATAGAGCACAGGTTTTGGCGATCTCTGCTGCATCGGTATATTCCAACAGCGGAATACCATCATCTTTATGCAACTGTCTTAACAGCTCTACGAACGCTTTTTGCTGCGGATCCTCTTCGCTGAAACCGCGAAATAGGGTGTTGATTTTTATGCCATAAGGCACCAGTTCCTGAATGCCGGAACGGCAGGTATTCATCAGCGCCAACTGGCTGGCGGCACCATAAGAGTAATGCTCTGTCGGCACCAGTGCGGCGATGTGCGCTAGCGTAACGACGCGTCCCTGAACCCCCTGTTGTACCATTTTTTTACAGGCGCTTTGTACCCACCATAGTCCGCGCTCCAGATCGTCATTCATCGTGGCCGCAATAATATTATCATCGTCGTCCAGCATTGAGCCACGAAGCGGCGGCGGTGAAATATAAATAAAAGCGTTTAGCTTTCGCTCGCCAACAATAAGGGTGTCGATAGCCTGATTTATTTTTGCATATTCGGTTTGCTGGCTAAAATAAACTTCCCAGCCCTGCTGTAAATACTGATTTTCCAGCGTGGACAGCAGTTTGGGTTCGGCCTGGCCGCCGGCAATCAGAATCGTATTTTTGTGTTCCATCGTCATTCTCCTGATTAAATACAGCGGATATGCTGGCCGCCATCAATTTTAATGAAGTCACCGGTAATAACTGCGCCTTTGTCCCCGGCTAAATACACGGCAGCAGCGCCAAGCTCTTCAATGGTTGCCGGCTGACCAATAGGAATGGTCGCCAGCAGCTTCTTCCGCCCCTCATCCGTAGCCAGTTCGGGTTTAGGATCGTTGATATTGGTATCGACAAACCCCGGCCAAAGCTGGTTTACGGTAATGCCGTAGCGTGCGAGTTCGAAGGCCATCGACTGGCTCATCTGATCGATAGCGGCTTTGGTGGCGGCGTAGACCCCCATCAGCGCCATTGGGCGGCGCGCGTGACCTGAGGCAACGTTGATGATGCGTCCATGGATCCCTTTTTTCACCATCATGCGGGCGGCGTGGCGAGCGCAGTCGTAGGTTCCTTTTATATTGATGTTCACCGCATGGTCAAAGGCCGATTTACTGATTTCGAGGAAGGGTTCCCAGACGCATACGCCGGCGTTGTTAACCAGAATATCGAGGCGTCCAAAATGGGTATCTATATCATTAAACATCTGGCGAACTTGTTCAGGATGGGAGATATCGGCCTGGACCAGCAGGGCGCGCCTTCCGAGTCCGCGGATAATACCAGCAACCTGTTCTGCTTCCTCCGGGTTGACAACGTAATTGATGACGATATCCGCGCCTGCTTCAGCAAGCGCGCAGGCAATGCCTTTGCCGATCCCTTTCATGTTTCCCGCACCCGTCACCAGTGCGACCTGGTTATGTAGACTCACGACTTTCTCCTTTTAGTGTGCAACACATGATGAGCAGTATCCTGCATTGACGATATCTTAGTCACTTAATCAACAACTGATATATTAGTTGCTTATTAGATTTGCACTTCATGAAAAAAACATCCATCATCTGTTGGGTTAAATACGATGCCGATCACAAATTTTGTCGTAACTGTTTAATTAACTGAGAATTTTTGATTTTCATTTTTGCTGCGTTGGGCGGATAATGCTGCAATTCAGCAGGGAGAACGCTAATGAATCCACCCGTCAATAAAATGAATCAGGCTTATGAAGCCATTGAAAGCATGATTATTTTTCAGGATCTTGCGCCGGGTTCGATGGTGTCTGAAGCACAGCTCATGGAGCTGACCGGCTTTGGCCGTAGTCCGGTAAGGGAAGCGTTACAACGTTTGGCTAATGACAGACTTGTGGAGATCTACCCCTATAAGGGCGTGTTTATTCCGACGATCTCCGTTGAGGTACAGCTCAAGGTTCTGGAGCTACGCCGCTGTGTAGGCGAGTTCGCTGTGCGTCTTGCGACCCGGCGCGGCACGCACCAGCAGAAGAAAGAGATGCTGCTGCTGGCGGAATCTTTTGAAGCGATTAGCGATATTTCGCATATGCGTCAGTTTGGCGCGCTATTAAAGCAAACCTATGCCCTGATTGGTCTTGCGGCAGAAAATGAATATTTACAGCCATGTCTTTCACCGTTACAGGGCCTCTCCAGCCGTTTTTGGTTTGCGCAGCTTAGCGCCAGTAACCAGCAGGAGCTGGTAAAAGCCTCACAGCTAAATGCCACCATGCTGCGTAATATCTGTCATGGCGACGAAGAGCTGGCGGCTAGCGCGTCGAAAAACGTCAACGATTACTTCACTGAGTTTACCTATAAGTCTCTAAGCCGCTGATTAAAATGCGAGATTAACCATGGCCGACGTCCACGATAAAGCTACCCGCAGCAAAAATATGCGCGCGATCGGCACCCGCGATACGGCAATTGAAAAACGGCTGGCGGGGCTGCTGGCCCACTCTGGGTTTACCTTTACTGTACAGGACGCCACGCTGCCCGGACGCCCGGACTTTGTGATGGCGGACTATCAGTGCGTTATCTTTACCCACGGCTGTTTTTGGCATCATCATAATTGCTATCTGTTTAAAGTCCCCGGTACGAGAACTGAATTCTGGCTGGATAAGATAGCTAAAAACGTCGCGCGCGATTGCCGGGATATCGGGCTGCTGGTAGAGCAGGGATGGCGGGTGCTGGTTGTCTGGGAGTGTGCGCTGCGCGGGAGAAAGAAACTTAGCGATGAAGCGCTAGGTGAGCGCCTGGAAGAGTGGATCTGCGGCGTAGGGGACTGCGCGCAGATCGATACTCAGGGCATGGGTTTTCTGGACGTTACTTCTCGGCCTGACAAGATGTGATTTCTCTGCGCGCCGGGAACAGGTACTTACCGAGCGTCACCAGAACGACCGCAAAGATGATAATCCCCAGCGCCAGCCACTCTATGGGGGATAAACTTTCTCCGGCAAAACCGGTGCCGAGCAGTACGGCGACAACCGGGTTTACGTAAGCATAGCTGGTCGCAACAGCGGGAGTGACGTTGCGAATCAAATACATATAGGCGTTGATGGCGATAAGTGAACCGAAGATAGCCAGATAGGCGACGGCAAAAATACCGGACCAGGATGGCATTTGGGTTAATTTTTCCCCGGTCAGCGTGGAAGCTATCATTAGCACGATCCCTGCGGCCAGCATCTCTATGGCACCCGCCATCATCCCCGTCGGTAGCTCGATTCGCGAGCCGTAGACGGAGCCAAAGGCCCAGCTCATGGAACCGATAAGAATCAGCAGCGCTCCCCAGGGGTTACCATTCAGGTTGCCACCGCTATTGAGCAGCACGATGCCCGCCAGGCCAATGGCAATACCTAACCACTCAAGCTTGCGAGTCGCAATACCAAAAAAGCGGCTAAAACATAGCGTGAATAGCGGTACCGTCGCGACCATCACCGCTGCAATCCCGGATGGTACGTGCTGGTGCTCGGCGAGGGTGACAAAGCCGTTACCGACGGCCAGCAGTAAAATACCAATCAGCGCCGCGTTGAGTAGCGGCTTTCGCGCCGGGAGCTTATGCCCGGTTGCCAGCAGCCAGACAATCAGCACTGCGCCAGCAGAAAGAAAACGCACGCCCGCCATCATTAATGGTGGCCAGCTGGCGACGCCAACGGCGATGGCAAAGTAGGTGGAGCCCCAAATGATATACAGCGCAAACAACGCCCCGATGAGCGGTAACAGCTGACGGGTAGACATACTTCCTCACGACGGTGCAGAGATAGAAAGGGGACGTATAGTAAACGTGAAAACTATCGTGCTGGCGAGCGCTTTAATTCTCCCGCAATGGTTAAATTTATGTTGACTATGGACACCTGTGGGCGAAAAAGCACTTTTGCTTCATACTTCAGGAGAAATAACCATAAATGAAGGAATGCAATTTTGGCGGGAAGTAGTCTTTTAACCTTATTGGATGATATTGCCACTCTCCTTGACGATATTTCGGTCATGGGAAAACTGGCGGCGAAGAAAACGGCAGGCGTATTGGGCGATGATTTATCGCTTAACGCTCAACAGGTTACCGGAGTTCGGGCCAATCGCGAGCTGCCGGTCGTTTGGGGCGTAGCGAAAGGCTCATTTATCAATAAAGTGATTCTGGTGCCGCTGGCATTGTTAATCAGCGCTTTTATTCCATGGGCGATTACGCCATTGCTGATGTTGGGCGGGGCATTTCTGTGTTTTGAAGGCGTAGAAAAAGTGCTGCACAGCCTGCAGGCGCTTAAACACAAAGAGGATCCTCAAGTTCGTCAGCAGCGGCTAGAGGCGCTGGCCAATCAGGACCCAATGGCTTTCGAGCGCGATAAGGTCAAAGGGGCGATCCGCACCGACTTTATTTTGTCCGCTGAAATTGTCGCCATTACGCTCGGGATCGTTGCCGAAGCGCCGCTGCTAAATCAGATTCTTATCCTGTCCGGCATTGCCTTGTTGGTGACGGTCGGCGTGTATGGTCTGGTCGGAGTGATCGTCAAGCTTGATGATATGGGCTACTGGCTGGTGGAGAAAACCAGCTCGCTCGCACAGTGGTCAGGTAAAGCGTTGTTGGCGATTGCGCCCCGCCTGATGAAAGTGTTGTCCGTAGTTGGAACTCTGGCAATGTTCTTGGTTGGCGGCGGTATTGTCGTTCACGGCATTGCGCCGTTGCATCATGCTATTGAAGAGTTTGCCCATGGGCAGAATGGAGTGATTGCCTCGCTGCTGCCAACGGTGGCGAATCTGGTGCTGGGATTTGTTATTGGCGCCATTGTGCTGGCCGGAGTGAAAGCCATTGGCAGTCTTCGTCGTCCGGTTGAGTAAATGTGCTCCCGCCCAGGCAAAGTGGTTCAGCTTCGTCTAAGGTAAATTTGTTTCTTCCTGATACCGGAGGCAAAAAAATGGTCTTGTTGGTCAGTGATGAAGTTAGGCGAAAAAACGGCGGACCTCGCATGGTCGTCACCGGGTTTGCCAGCGGCATGGTTGAATGTCGTTGGTATGATGGCCATGGTGTTAAGCGCGAAGCGTTCCGTGAGGATGAACTTATCCGTGGAGGGGGAGGGAAGCCGAATTGCTCCTGAGCCCTACAGCGCCCGGCATGAGTCGGGCGTTTTTATATTATTGAAAACCTAACTAACAGGGAGCGTTGATGACGTTTGTTTCTTTGACCATGCTGCGAGTAAACGATGGATAAGCCGATGTGGGTGAAAAAACTTCGTCAGATATTAAGCCCCGGATATGTGGTAAACCTCTGTTTTTTTATCGTCTTCTGCTTTTCAACCTTGTTGATATGGCGTGAAATTAAAGTTCTGGAAGACGCCTATATTGCGAATCAACGCAATAATCTTGAAAACGTCTCCCACGAGCTGGATAGCCTGCTGCAATTTAACATCGATAGAATGATATTTTTTCGCAATGGTATGCAGTCGGCAATGGGGACGCCGTTAGATTTTACCGTGCTGCGCAAAGCCGAGCAGGATTATTTAGAAAGGCGACATGAGCCACTCTGGACCGTTGAAATTCATAACCGACGGACTCTGCCGGTCTATGGCGTTGCCGATGCGTTTGTCGATAGCGACGAGCTCCTTTCTCGCGATAACCCCTTTTCCGGAAATGAGCTGATGGCGACCCTTGAGCTGGGCTATATGCTGCGCCTGGCCAATAACAACCGCGGTTTTGCCAAACGTATGATGTACGTTTCGCGCAGCGGCTTTTTTACCACCACTGAGCTGCCGAAAAATTCGACTCAAGCGCTGGCGTTGTATTCGCGGGCGACGAGCGATTCCTGGTTTACCCGGCAAACGCAGCGCAACAATCCCGCTCGCGGTATTGTCTGGCAAACGTTTCCTGAAGATGAATCATTACGCGAAACGCAGGTGGTAACGGCTTCTATTCCACTGGATTTTCAGCGCTATTGGCTTGGCGTTCTGGCAATGGATTTCTCGGTCAGTGAAATGAAGGCGTTCCTGGTGAATGCAGTAAAAAGCGGGCAAGAGGGAGAGTATCAACTTTATGATAATCGGCTCAATTTGATCGCCTCTTCTGCGCCTGGCAACGTGCTCACTCTGCTGTCGCCGCAGGAGCAAGCGTTACTGAGCCGCGCTTTTGCGCATGAGAATCAGGGAGGAATTCGTTTATTAACGCGGTATATCAGTTGGGAAAAACAGCGTAATTTTGACGGAGTGCTGTTGCGTATTCACACCCTTCGGGAGGGCGTTCGCGGCGATTTTGGTAGTATCACCATTGCGCTGATGCTGATGTGGTTAATGTTTACTCTGATGTTAATGATCTCCTGGCTGGTGATACGCAGAATGGTGCGTAATATGAGCGTGCTGCAGACATCTCTGGAGTGGCAGGCCTGGCATGATGGATTAACCCGGTTGTTAAACCGAGGTGCGTTGTTCGATCGCGCAATCGCGGTGACTCACCTGAGCGAGCGGCAGAAATCTTCCGTCGCGGTTATCCAGCTCGATCTGGACTATTTTAAAAGGATTAATGATCAACATGGGCATCAGGCGGGAGATCGCGTGCTGTCTCTGGTGGCGAGTACTATTACGAGCCATATTCGTGAGGGCGACCTCGCGGGTCGGGTCGGTGGAGAGGAATTTTGTCTTGTGCTGCCAAACACCTCTTTGAAAGAGGCTGCGGCGATTGCCGAACGGATTCGTATTCGTCTTTATGCTCGCGAGATTTTGCTCAGAAACTGTGTGTCTTTGCGCATTAGCGCTTCATTTGGCGTGAGCAGCAGCGGTGATTCCAGCGATTATAGCTTCGAAAACTTGCAATCCATTGCCGATCATCGCTTGTATCTGGCCAAGCAAAACGGACGTAATCAGGTTTGCGCTGAAGGATGATACGTATTCTTTTGATGAATGTATCTGATTTGGTTTATCCGTGGTGGTTATTTTGATGAGATTAATCTTAAAAAAAATTCAGTTCGGAAAAGATGTTCGTAGAAGAACAAATGCATCAGAACCTTGCCTGGCGTGGCCTTTCAGCGTTAAGAGTAGTATAGGTCACATTTTTCAATAATTTACTTTGTGAATGGCTCTTGTTATGCAAAATAATTGAGGTTAATGTTTCCAACGCATCGGATTTCCTGGTGTAACGAATTTTCAAGTGCTTCTTGCATTAGCAAGCTTCATCCCGACTCCTGCGAGTCGGGATTTTTTTCGCTCATGCTTCAGCGATTAATCTCGGTCACGCTAAAGTCATGAATATCGAGCTCAAAGGCTTCGGCAAGCTCGCGCCAGGTGTGGTAATCGCGACCATCAATACTGACATGATGGGGATCATCTCGCGTGCGCTGAACGTCACTTTCACTGATTTCATTAATTGCCGCCAGCAGGGCGTCAACATCGACACTCCCCCCGCCTCTTTTCTCTTTGGCGGTATTCATTTCGGCTACCTCGCTTAACTCGGACACGGCTCTTTAAGTATAGACGGTCTACAAAAACAGCAGTTACCGGGGAGGGCGCTGCGCGATCGGCAGTTTTGTTCTACACTGGCTCAAAAATAGAGGAGATGAGTTATGCAGGTAAACGATCGTGTCACGGTAAAGACCGATGGAGGCCCACGTCGATCGGGTGTTGTGCTGGCAATAGAGTCGTTTAGCGAAGGGGTCATGTATCTGGTTTCGCTGGAAGATTATCCGCTGGGGATTTGGTTTTTCAACGAGATAGGCCATCCGGATGGCATTTTTGTTGAGAGAGATGAGCAATCCGCATGAGGTAAACTGGCGGCTGATGCCGCCAGCGTTCTTTAACGGATGTTGACGTGGATCCCAGAAGTAATGTTTTCCGTCAGCCGTACGATATGGTAAATCACCTGCTTATTATGGGTCTGGATTTTCTTTTTAACATTGCCTTTGTGCGAAGATACGGTCTTAGCCTTTATGTTCATCTGAGCGGATATGTGGGTGGTTCCGTGTCCGGCCATCCACATTTGCAGCATATTTGATTCGGCCTGGCTTAATGACAGCGTTGGGATATTAATTCTTGCTGTACGATGATTCTCATATTTCAGGCGATTGGCGAGGATATCATCAAGGTCTTTTGCGGTCAGTGATTTTGAGCAAATAAGCAAGTTTTTGCGGACCAGGAGATAGTGGTCAAAATGAATATTAGCCAGCGACATAAAGATAACAAATAGCGTGCCGGGATACAGACTGATGATCTGTCGGACTAGCTGGTTGCTCTCTTCATAGTGAATAAAGCAATCTTCATTAATAAATACAACGCTCGGGTGGCTTGTTTCACAGAGCGTTTTCAAACTTGTGGCACTTTGCACTTCAGTGATATCACGCTTTTTTATCCCCCGGCTTGTCAGGTACCCGGTTAATCCTAACCGGGTAAAGCTACACAAATCCATGATAATCGTTGACATGACCCATCCTCAATCAACACGTAACGATAATTTATCCTTCGCCGACAAGCGCGATGAAGTCCATTTTAGTTAGTAATAAAAACGGCTGCCGACCTGAAACCTGTGGCAGTTCGGACTATTCCGCAATAATACCTATAATTTGCCAGGAATAATCTCAAAGTAAAGGTCGTGAAAAGCTATGTGAAGGAATTTAAAACAATAAATACCTGCCATATATAAGGTTGCCATTTTGGCGTTATTTTAAAATAGGATTATCCTTATATTGAGCGCTTAAAATATCACCTTGTTGTCCATGGGCTTTAATTGATAGGTTAGGCTAATTTAACATATGGGCTTTATTCATCGCGCTATATTGCTCATCATGACGGCAATCCGGCCTTCGTTTTACCCCGTCTCAGGAAGAGTGGCAGGCTTAACGCTTTAATGCCACAATGCTTTTTTATCGGTTTGTGGGATGAATGATGAAAAAGATAGTGTTTGCTGGCGCACTGCTAACGTTGGCCGGGTGTGTTCAGGTTGATAACTACAACGATGTTGTTAAGACCCCTGCGCCCGCCGGGCTGGAAGGATACTGGCAATCGGCTGGCCCGCAGCGTGAAATGATGAGTCCGGAGGCGATAGCCAGCCTGATCGTGACTAAAGACGGCGATACTCTCGATTGTCGGCAGTGGCAGCGTTTGATTACCGTACCGGGCAAATTAATGAAACGTGATAATGCGATCTACAACGTGACATCCTCCCTGGACGTCTATCCAGTTGAACGCGAAGGTAACACCCTGCACTACGATCGTATGACGCTGACGCGAGTTGATCGCCTTACCCCTGAGTGCGAACAGGCATGGAAAAAAGCTTCTGCAAATAAAAACGGGTAATAAACTTTTCGCGGGCTGGCGCTATTCTCAGCCCGCGATATGGGCCCGTATTCTATAGTACGTCTTCAATAACCCAGACGCTTACGCTGCCGCCATTGCAGGTAAAAGTCCCATTACCGTCATCATCGGTTTCAATGACTTCCTCACGGTTACCGAGAAAATCCCGCCAGCGTTTATTGCCGTAGTTTTCACCGAGAGGCAGCGATTTTTCCCCATCGTCGCCGTTTGATAGCACCACCACGCAGCCCGGATCCTCCTCGGTGCCGCTTCTGCTAAAGGCGATGCAGTTGGGATGATCGAACCACAGCGTTTGTACACCGTGGGCAAATCGTTGGCGGGCATCAATCAGCTCGTGTAATTGTTCAATAACCGGCATCTCGATGGCGTAGGTTTCGCCATCGCCACCGGTATCTGCATAGCTGGCACCGAAGAGATCGGCATAAAAGACCGATGGCACGCCATTTTCACGCAATAAAATCAGCGCGTAAGCCAGTGGTTTGAACCAGGCTTCAACCGGCGCTTCCAGAGCCTGAAGCGGCTGAGTATCATGGTTAGTCACAAGGGTCACTGCGTGGAACGGGTCGGCTTCAACCAGCGTGCCGCTGAAAATCTGGCTCATATCGTAGTCGCGACCCTGTCGTGAAGCTTCGTGGAACTTCATTTGTAGCGGAGCGTCAAATAGCATCGTCTTGCCGTCAACCATGGCAACATACTGCTGAAGCTTGTCGACTTCATGGGACCAGTACTCAGCGACGATAAACAGCGGTTTGGCCGCCACTTCCTGGACGTGATCAATCCATTCTTTATAAAACCAGGCGGGGATGTGTTTGACAGCATCAAGGCGGAAGCCATCACAGCTAGTTTGCTCCATCACCCAGCGCGCCCAGTACTTAATCTCTTCGGTTACCGCGCGATTGCGGAAGTCGATATTTTCCCCCATCAGGTAGTCGAAGTTGCCCATTTCATCATCGACCTGATCGTTCCATCCTTCGCCGGTATAGTCATTGACGATTTTAAACACGCCGTCTTCATTAGGGTTTTCAATATGATCAATACCGCTGAAGCATTTGTAATCCCAGATAAACGCTGAGTATTGACCCGCGCGAACCGGGAAGGTGTAGCGCGTCCACGCCTCACACTCAACGATCTCTTCGGCAATTTGCGTCCGGTCCTGCTCATCAACGCGCTGAATGCGCACGGTCTCTTTTTCATCGGCCCCCATTTTGTGGTTGACGACCACATCAAGCAAAACGGCAATATCATGCTGATGCAGCGCGGATATGGCGGCCAGCAACTGATTTTTATCGCCATATTTAGTGGCAACAGAGCCCTTTTGATCGAACTCGCCAAGGTCAAAAAGATCGTAGCTGTCGTAGCCGACAGAGTAACCGCCGGAAGCGCCTTTGTAAGCGGGAGGCAGCCAAATCATATTGATACCGATTTCGTTGAGATTTGGCGCCAGGGCTTCGACTTCAGGCCATAGTTCACCGCCGGTTGGGTAGTACCAGTGAAAGCACTGCAATAAGGTGGGGTTTTTCATCTTCCATGCTCCAGACGTCATCAAGCTGACCAATGCAGTATGAGAGATATCCAGCAAAATGGAGGAATTTCCGCTGCGCTTTTACTATGTACTAAAAAGCATCATATATAATTATTTGGAATAAGATGTAGCGTATCGATGTTGGTGGCTAAGGCTAAACGCTTTACACTACAGAAAAATATCACTCTGCCAGGGGTATCTATGAAATTTGCACTTTTGAGTCGTCAGGCGCTGATGGGCGCAATGGCCGTCGTTTTAATGGCTGGCGTCAGCGCCAAAACCTTTGCTGCTGAAAATTTGCTCAATCAGGTTAAAGAGCGCGGCACTTTACGCGTTGGCCTGGAAGGGACTTATCCGCCATTCAGCTACCAGGGGGATGATGGCAAGCTGACTGGATTCGAGGTGGATTTTGCCAATGAGCTGGCGAAGCATCTCGGCGTGAAGGCCGATCTCAAACCCACGAAGTGGGACGGTATGCTGGCTTCGTTAGACTCCAAACGTATCGATGTGGTGATTAACCAGGTGACCATTTCCGATCAGCGTAAGAAAAAGTATGACTTCTCGACGCCATACACTGTTTCCGGCGTTCAGGCGCTGGTGAAAAAAGGTAACGAGGGCGTGATTAAAACCGCTGCCGACCTGAAAGGTAAGAAAGTCGGCGTGGGTCTGGGCACCAACTACGAGGAGTGGTTGCGTCAGAATGTCCAGGGCGTTGATATCCGTACCTATGATGATGACCCGACTAAATATCAGGATCTGCGCGTAGGTCGCATTGACGCTATTCTGGTTGACCGCCTGGCGGCGCTGGATCTGGTGAAGAAAACCGGCGATACCCTTGCAGTCACCGGCGAAGCCTTCTCCCGACAGGAGTCCGGCGTAGCGCTGCGTAAAGGCAACGAAGACCTGCTGAAAGCGGTTGATGGTGCCATTGCGGATATGCAAAAGGATGGCAGCCTGAAGGCGCTGTCGGAAAAATGGTTTGGCGCTGACGTGACGAAGTAACGTCCGGCGGTGAAAAAAGGCGCTCTTGATAGCGCCTTTTTTTATTTCGCGCGTAACAGCGTGCATAATTAAGGATAACTCAGTCAGGAGGTCTTATGTCACTGCAAAATTTAACCCTTTTCCCGCGTCTGGAACTGATTGGCGCGCCGACGCCGCTGGAATATCTGCCACGCTTATCCGATTACCTTGGCCGGGAAATCTTCATCAAGCGTGATGATGTCACCCCGCTGGCGATGGGCGGTAATAAATTGCGCAAGCTGGAGTTTCTGGCTGCAGACGCGCTGCGAGAAGGGGCGGATACGCTAATTACCGCAGGGGCTATCCAGTCCAACCATGTCCGCCAGACGGCGGCGGTAGCGGCTAAACTGGGCCTGCACTGCGTGGCGCTGCTGGAAAACCCGATTGGCACCCGGGCTGAAAACTATCTGACCAACGGTAACCGTCTGTTGCTTGACTTGTTTAATACCCAGATCGAAATGTGCGATGCGCTGACCGATCCTGACGCTCAACTGGAAGAGCTGGCGACCCGCATTGAGGCTCAGGGATATCGTCCGTATGTTATCCCGGTTGGCGGTTCTAACGCCCTTGGTGCCTTAGGTTATGTGGAGAGCGCGCTGGAAATCGCGCAACAGTGCGAGGGGGCCGTTGAGCTATCTTCTATCGTTGTCGCATCCGGTAGCGCAGGTACCCATGCAGGACTGGCCGTGGGCCTGGAACAGCTGATGCCAAATGCTGAATTGATTGGCGTCACCGTTTCACGCAAAGTGGCCGATCAGCTGCCAAAAGTGGCGGCGCTACAGCAAGCGGTGGCAAATAGCCTGGAACTGGAGGCAAAAGCTGAGATCCAACTGTGGGATGACTACTTTGCTCCGGGTTACGGTACGCCAAACGATGAAGGGATGGCGGCAGTGAAGCTGTTGGCACAGCTAGAGGGCATCCTGCTGGATCCTGTGTATACCGGAAAGGCGATGGCCGGGCTGATTGATGGCATCAACCAGAAGCGCTTTAAGGATGAAGGTCCAATATTGTTTGTTCATACCGGCGGCGCGCCTGCGCTGTTCGCCTATCATCCTCATATCTAATGCAGAACGAATAGAATGCAAGAGAGTATCCAACTGGTTATTGACTCCGCGCCCTTTTTGCTAAAAGGTGCGGTATTTACGCTACAACTCAGCATTGGCGGCATGTTCTTTGGCCTGGTGCTGGGTTTTATCCTGGCGCTTATGCGTATGTCGCCCGTCTGGCCGGTTAAATGGCTGGCGCGGATGTATATTTCGATTTTTCGCGGTACGCCGCTGATAGCCCAGTTGTTCATGATCTACTATGGCCTACCGCAGTTTGGTATTGAGCTGGATCCTATTCCCGCGGCGATGATTGGTCTGTCGCTGAATACTGCGGCCTACGCGGCGGAAACGCTGCGTGCAGCCATTGCCTCCATTGATAAAGGGCAGTGGGAGGCGGCGGCGAGTATTGGCATGACGCGATGGCAGGCAATGCGCCGCGCTATTCTTCCGCAGGCCGCGCGCGTGGCGTTGCCGCCGCTATCCAATAGTTTTATCAGCCTGGTGAAGGATACTTCGCTGGCCGCGACAATCCAGGTGCCGGAACTGTTCCGCCAGGCGCAACTGATCACCTCGCGTACGCTGGAGGTTTTCACCATGTACCTCGCCGCTTCGCTTATCTACTGGGTGATGGCAACGGTGCTTTCTACGCTGCAAAACTATTTTGAAAATCAGCTGAACCGCCAGGAGCGAGATCCAAAATGAGTGCAATTGAAGTGAAAAACCTGGTGAAAAAGTTTCACGGCCAAACGGTGCTTCATGGCATCGACCTTGAAGTGCAACAGGGTGAAGTTGTGGCGATTATCGGCCCCAGCGGCTCGGGAAAAACGACTCTGCTGCGCAGTATTAATCTGTTGGAGCAGCCGGAAAGCGGCACGATCCGCGTCGGCGAGGTAACTATTGATACTGCGCGCAGCATCAATCAGCAAAAAGCAGCCATTCGCCGCCTGCGTCAGCACGTTGGCTTTGTGTTTCAGAATTTCAATCTTTTTCCGCATCGTACGGTGATGGAAAACATTATTGAAGGTCCGGTTATCGTCAAAGGGGAGGATAAAAATGAATCCATCTCTCGGGCGCGCGAACTGCTGGCGAAGGTTGGGCTTACGGGTAAGGAAAATAGCTACCCGCGCCGTTTGTCCGGTGGCCAACAGCAGCGTGTGGCGATTGCTCGTGCGTTGGCGATGCGCCCGGATGTGATTTTGTTTGATGAGCCAACATCGGCGTTAGATCCTGAACTGGTTGGAGAGGTGCTGAATACCATCCGTCAACTGGCACAAGAGAAACGCACCATGGTTATCGTGACTCATGAAATGAGTTTTGCCCGTGATGTGGCCGACCGCGCCATCTTTATGGATCAAGGCCGTATCGTGGAACAAGGTGATGCCAAATCACTGTTTACTCATCCTCAACAGCCGCGCACGCGCCAATTCCTCGAAAAATTCCTGATGCAATAACTATTTATTTCGCTGACCACCTGCGCCTGGCTTTGTGCGGGTGGATGTGGTCAGACAATCTGCATGTCATTCTTTTTATCAACAGATTGGATGTTTTTGTGCTGGCTATAATCAAGATTGATAGATGTGTCAAGATTTTGTGCCACATCAGTTGGCATACTTCCTGACAAATCCGCTGCGGTTACTAACCGAAGTCTCATAAATGCGATGGGTTCGATATTTTGTATATATAAGTAGTGTTTATGTGTTAGTTTTATGCATTTATAATAATGATTATCACTCAGGAGTTATTTGGTCAGTTATGAGGGACAATGATTTTTTCAGCTGGCGGCGGGAAATGCTGCAACAATTTCAGTCAGTTTCTGCAGCAGAGGGCGTTTACCATCTTCTCCAGCAGCAGGCAGAAGGACTGGAATATGACTACTTCGCGCTCTGCGTACGGCATCCTGTGCCCTTTACTCGCCCAAGGGTGATGTTGCAATCTACCTATCCACAAGCCTGGATGTCGCATTATCAAGCCGAAAATTACTTTGCTGTCGACCCGGTATTGCGTAGGGAAAACTTTCTTCGCGGACATCTTCCCTGGAACGATAAACTTTTCCACGAGACGCCTGAATTATGGGACGGTGCGCGCGATCACGGATTACGCAAGGGCGTGACGCAATGCTTGACGTTACCAAACCATGCTCAGGGATTCTTATCTGTTTCAGGGGAAAGCCACAGTCCAGGTCCCTTTGCGGAAGATGAACTGGAGATGCGTTTAAGAACGCTAACCGAGCTGAGTTTACTGACGTTATTGCGACTGGAAGATGAGATGGTTATGCCGCCGGAAATGAAGTTTAGCCGACGAGAACTGGAAATTCTGAAATGGACTGCGGAAGGGAAAACCTCAGCTGAGGTTGCAATGATTCTGTCTATCTCAGAAAATACCGTCAATTTCCACCAGAAGAATATGCAGCGAAAATTCAACGCGCCAAACAAAACACAAATCGCCTGCTATGCCGTGGCGACGGGTTTAATTTGAGCTAATTTTCCGTTCTGCGTGTCAGACGTGATACCGGCTGTCAGTAATACCTTCAGCCGGTGAATGATTACTGGCGATACGCTTGTTTAATCTGCTTGACTGTGCTGGAGAATACGGCAGCCTGAGCCTCATCTTCCATCTGCGCAATTTGCTTTTCCATTTTAATAATCACACGCCCGGCATCTGCCTGGCCCATGGCCTGCAGCATCAGCGTCATCATCGCTTTAAGGCAGGAGACTTCCTGCGCCAGTTCTTGATTATTTTCTGCAGTGGAAAAATCTGGTGTGCTCATCGATATCCTCGTTCGCTTTCTGCGCAAATGCGCATGACTAAAAGTAAAGGCGGCGCAGTATACCACAAGCAAAGGAAAAAAAAGGAGTGCTTGATTTTTGTTCTCTCATTTGAATGGTGAATGATTTTAATTTGCTGAATAATACGTAATCATGAGAACTAAGCGCAATAATTCTTCATGAAGGCATTTTGAAGTTAATAATTGTTACATATTTTGTTTCGTATTTATCACCTACGCAAAGTGTTGTGTTATTGCGTAATCTGTATGATGAATGTTAACAAAATAAGCGTGGCACAACTCTCTGTTATCTATGCATTTCCACCAGGTGTGCAGGCAAATTTCCATATGTCAGTAAGAAATCTTTCATTGGACATTTTTTTGGCTTTTAAAGTTACGATAAAACCCGGTAATATGTGTGAGATAAGCTGTCAGTAGCGTTATCCCTAAATTCTGGAGATTATTCCATTGATCAACGTCCTTCTTGTTGATGACCACGAACTAGTGCGCGCAGGGATACGACGCATTCTGGAAGATATAAAAGGGATTAAAGTTGCCGGTGAGGCCTGCTGCGGTGAGGATGCCGTGAAATGGTGCCGTGCGAATCCCGTCGATGTAGTTCTGATGGATATGAATATGCCGGGTATCGGAGGTCTTGAAGCTACGCGTAAAATAGCTCGCTCCGTTGCTGATGCCAAAGTGATTATGCTTACCGTTCATACTGAAAACCCACTACCGGCAAAAGTCATGCAGGCCGGAGCGGCGGGGTACCTCAGTAAAGGCGCTGCGCCGCAAGAGGTCGTGAATGCGATTCGCTGCGTGGCTTCTGGTCAGCGCTATATCGCTTCTGATATCGCCCAGCAAATGGCGCTTAGCCAGATTGAACCGGAAAAGGCGGAATCGCCGTTTGCCAGTTTGTCTGAGCGCGAATTGCAGATTATGCTGATGATCACCAAAGGTCAGAAGGTCAATGAGATTTCAGAGCAGTTAAATCTGAGTCCTAAGACGGTGAACAGCTACCGCTATCGTATGTTCAGCAAATTGAACATCCATGGCGATGTAGAGCTGACGCACCTGGCAATTCGCCATGGCCTGTGCAATGCGGAGTCGTTAGCAAATCAGTGAGTGATGTTTTTGACGCAAAAGCTTTCCTGAAGACAGTGACCAGCCAACCGGGCGTCTATCGTATGTATGATGCTGGCGGTACTGTCATCTATGTAGGTAAAGCAAAAGATCTTAAAAAGCGCCTTAGTAGCTATTTTCGCAGCAATCTGGCTTCACGCAAAACTGAGGCGCTGGTGGCGCTCATCGCGCAAATAGACGTTACCGTTACCCACACTGAAACGGAAGCGCTGTTGCTTGAGCACAACTATATTAAGCTGTACCAGCCGCGTTACAACGTGCTGCTGCGCGATGATAAATCCTACCCATTTATTTTCCTTAGCGGTGATACTCACCCCCGTCTGGCGACTCATCGCGGAGCAAAACATGCTAAAGGCGAATACTTTGGCCCGTTTCCTAATGGTTACGCGGTTCGTGAAACGCTAGCTCTGCTGCAAAAAATCTTCCCCATCCGTCAGTGTGAGAACAGCGTCTATCGCAACCGTTCTCGACCGTGTCTGCAGTATCAGATTGGACGCTGCCTGGGGCCGTGCGTCGCCGGTTTGGTCAGTGAGGAAGAGTACGCGCAGCAGGTCGATTACGTTCGCTTGTTTCTGGCTGGTAAGGACGATCAGGTGCTCACGCAACTGATTTCCCGGATGGAAAAAGCCAGCCAGTCGCTGGAATTCGAAGAAGCAGCGAGGATCCGTGACCAGATTCAGGCCGTACGCCGGGTAACGGAGAAGCAGTTTGTTTCTAATACCGGTGACGATCTTGATGTGATCGGCGTAGCGTTTGATGCGGGAATGGCCTGTGTTCACGTGCTGTTTATTCGTCAGGGGAAAGTGCTGGGCAGCCGTAGTTATTTTCCGAAAGTGCCGGGCGGAACGGAGCTGGGCGAAGTGGTGGAAACCTTTGTCGGTCAGTTCTACTTACAAGGCAGTCAGATGCGTACGCTGCCCAGCGAGATCTTGCTGGATTTCAACCTCGGTGACAAAACCCTGTTGGCAGATTCTCTCTCGGAATTAGCCGGTCGACGCGTTAACGTACAAACGAAACCTCGCGGCGATCGTGCGCGTTATTTGAAATTGGCGCGAACCAACGCTGCTACGGCGCTGACTACCAAGCTTTCCCAACACTCGACGATTACTCAACGACTGCAGGCGCTGGCCACATTACTTAAGCTGCCAGCGGTGAACCGTATGGAGTGTTTTGATATCAGCCATACTATGGGCGAACAAACGGTCGCGTCGTGCGTGGTTTTTGATAGCAAGGGCCCCCTGCGCGCAGAATATCGCCGTTATAACATTACCGGTATCACGCCGGGAGATGATTACGCGGCGATGAATCAGGTGTTGCGCCGCCGTTACGGTAAGGCGATAGAAGAAAGCAAAATTCCTGACGTGATTCTGATCGATGGCGGCAAAGGTCAGCTCGGACAGGCAAAAACGGTATTTGCCGAGCTGGACGTGTCGTGGGATAAAAACCATCCTCTGTTACTTGGGGTGGCAAAAGGCAGCGATCGTAAAGCAGGACTGGAGACGCTATTCTTCGAACCTGAAGGCGAGGGCTTCAGCCTGCCGCCGGATTCGCCAGCGCTGCACGTTATCCAGCATATTCGCGATGAGTCGCACGATCACGCTATCACCGGACACCGTAAAAAACGGGCGAAAGTGAAAAGTACCAGTACGCTGGAAACTATCGAAGGGGTGGGGCCGAAACGCCGTCAGATGCTGCTGAAGTATATGGGCGGTTTGCAGGGGTTACAGCAAGCCAGCGTTGAAGAGATTGCTAAAGTTCCGGGTATATCTCACGGTCTGGCAGAAAAGATCTTCTACTCGTTGAAACATTAGGGGCTCTGTAGCAACATAGGGCTAATTTTTACTTACAACAGATAGTTACCCGTTACTATGCGATTTAATATCCCTACGCTGCTTACTCTGTTTCGCGTCATCCTTATTCCTTTCTTTGTACTGGCGTTTTATCTGCCGTTTACCTGGGCTCCTTTTGCCTGCGCGCTCATTTTCTTTGTTGCTGCCGTAACCGACTGGTTCGATGGTTACCTCGCGCGTCGCTGGAATCAGAGTACCCGTTTCGGTGCTTTCCTCGATCCAGTAGCGGATAAGGTCATGGTCGCTATTGCGATGGTGCTGGTTGCTGAACATTATCATACCTGGTGGGTGACTTTACCTGCTGCAACCATGATTGCCCGTGAAATCATTATTTCAGCTTTACGCGAGTGGATGGCTGAACTGGGCAAGCGCAGCAGCGTAGCGGTTTCGTGGATAGGTAAAGTAAAAACGACGGCTCAGATGGCGGCGCTGGTATGGATGCTCTGGCGGCCAAACATTTGGGTTGAATGGGCTGGAATTGGCTTGTTTCTCGTGGCGGCGGTGCTGACGCTCTGGTCCATGCTGCAATATTTGAACGCAGCGCGCGGCGATTTGCTTGATCAGTGATCGTTTCGGCGCAATTTTCAGCAAACAACACAAGGTTTTAAAAAATAACGTTGACTCATTGCGCCAGGTAAGTAGAATGCAACGCATCGAACGGCAGCACAGTCTGGCAGACGATAACAAAATCAAGCGATTAGCAAATTAGCTTGATGATGCGGGAATAGCTCAGTTGGTAGAGCACGACCTTGCCAAGGTCGGGGTCGCGAGTTCGAGTCTCGTTTCCCGCTCCAGTTTAAAACATCGGCAATAGCGGGTGTTAAAGTATTAAGGCGCGTTAGCAAAGCGGTTATGTAGCGGATTGCAAATCCGTCTAGTCCGGTTCGACTCCGGAACGCGCCTCCAATTACTATCCCGAGCCCGGGTGGTGGAATCGGTAGACACAAGGGATTTAAAATCCCTCGGCGTTCGCGCTGTGCGGGTTCAAGTCCCGCTCCGGGTACCATTGGGATATGGCAGAATAATCAAAGCAATAAGCAGTGTCGTGAAACCACCTACGGGTGGTTTTTTTGTATCTGAAATCCTCCTTTCCAAAAATGCTTACCGCTTCCACCGGATGCCTTCAGTGAGATAGCTGATATCATTCGTAACCTGAAGCTTCAGTAGCTGAGTGGTTTTCTCACGCTATTTCCGTTACTGTAAGCGCCATTTTTTACGACGATGAGCCTGTTTATGAAAACTGGACCCCTGAACGAAAGCGAAGTTGAATGGCTGGATGATGTCCTGTCGAAATATGCGCAAGACGGTACCATCATGGATGTTGCTGAACTTGATGGGTTGCTAACGGCCATTCTCTCAGGGCCAACGGAGATTGAACCTGCGCAGTGGCTGATTGCTATCTGGGGCGGGGCAGATAACGTACCGCGCTGGGCCAACGATCGCGAGCGGGATCGCTTTGTTAATCTCACGTTGCAGCAGATGAGCGATATTGCTGAGCGTTTAAGCGATTACCCTGAACAATTCGAACCGATGTTTGGCAGCCGCGAAGAGGAAGGACAGGAGCTCACTATCGTTGAGGAGTGGTGCTTCGGCTATATGCGCGGAGTGGGATTGAGCGACTGGTCTGCTTTGCCTGCGGAACTGCAGTCAGAACTGGATGTGATTGCTCTGCACGGCACCGAGGAGCGATTCGAAGCGCTTGATGAATTGTCCGCCGAAGAGTTTATTTCCAGCGTTGAGCGAATTCGTCCTGCGGCTCTGACGCTTTACAACTACTGGACAGAGCACGCTCAGCCGGCAGAAGTTCAGCAGCCAATCAGAAACGAGGCGAAGATTGGGCGTAACGATCCTTGCCCATGCGGCAGCGGGAAGAAATACAAACAGTGCTGTTTAGCGAAATAAAAGAAGGGGCCGCGCAGGCCCCTGATTTTTATCCCACTGCAGGCAGCAATCCTGCAACGATTGCAAACTGAATCACCACGATCCCAATTCCGCACGCCAGAACCAACCACAGCGCAGGCGCCCCCCCGGCAACGCGCCAGGCGGCATCAGGATGCTGTTGACGGCTTTTCATGACCAGCAAAGAAGGCAACATGAGCGCCAGAACTGCCAACGCGACGCCCGCATATCCTAAAGCCATCACGAAGCCACGCGGATAGAAGAGCGCAAAGGCCAGAGGAGGTAAAAAGGTAATCAGACCGCTCTGTATACGCCCGCCAGCGCTGTTTTTGCGCTGAAAGAGATCGGCCAGATAATCGAACAGGCCGAGCGCCACGCCAAGGAATGAGGTCGCCAGCGCCAGGTCGGCAAACAGGTGAACCGCCAGCTCAACGTGCGATGAAGCAACCACTTCACGAATGGCTTCCAGCAGTCCGTTAAGTCCGGCATTTTTCGCCAGCAGAGCGGTAAAGGCTGGGGAATCAATGCTGCCAAGGGTCGCCAGCTGCCAGAAAATATAGGCAACCAGAGGAATAAAGCTCCCGATAACAAATACCCGACGCAGTTTGCGAATATCCCCGCCCAGGTAGCTGACAATACTGGGTATGCTACCGTGAAAGCCAAAAGAGGTAAAAATGACCGGAATTGCCGACAGCGCTAGCCCTTGCTGTAGCGGCAGGGTTAGCAGGTTCATCTGATGGATATGGGGCAGCAGAAGCGCCAGCATAATGGCGAGAAAGATAATCTTTGCGCTGAATAAGAAGCGGTTAAAAAGATCGACCAGCGATGTGCCGATGCAAACCACCGTCCCGCCTATCCCGGTAAAAATCAGAACTCCTGCCGCAGGGGGCAGCGTCCAGTCCAGCCATTGGTTGAGACTTGAGGCCAGTAGTTCACCGGCACCGCTAATATAGGCAGCCGTTAGGGCATACATCAAGAACAGCATGCAACAACCCGTGGCCCACTGCCCATAACGCCCCAGATAGCGCGCCGCCAGAGAGCCCAGCCCCATATCGGCTGGTACATGCTGGTAGACTTCCAGCAACAACAACGCGGTGTAACACATCAGCGCCCATAGCGTTATCAGCAAAGCTAACGTTACGCCAAAACCTACGCCTGCTGATGCCAGCGGCATTGCTAACATCCCGGCTCCGATTGTGGTGCCAGCAACGATTAAAATACTACCAAGAGTGCGGTTCTTCACGCTTTTCTCTGTCCATGATGGAATACACAATTAATTATGCCGCGCAGAGTATGTGAAATCAGTAGGTTCGTCAAATGAGGGTTACAGGAAGTGTAACTATAAATTTACGCTCGGTTAAGGTTTGCCTTAAAGATGCGCTGGCGCAAGAATCCAGTGTTCTGGCTGGTTTATTCTCTGCGCTTTAAGGGAGGTGTTATGCAATCGATTCATGGTCACGAAGTTCTGCAAATGATGATCGCATCAGGCGAGCCTTATACCGTTGCGACGCTTGAAGCGGCGATTACAGCCCGTTTCGGGAAAGAGGCTCGGTTTCACACTTGTTCGGCGGAAAACCTGAGCGCGGCGGAGCTGGTGGCATTTTTGCAGAAAAAAGGGAAATTTATTGCCGCTGAGGAAGGGTTCAATACACACGAAAGTAAAATTTGCCGCCATTAATACGGCAGCGAGCGCTGAGCGTCGCTGCCGATTTTATTAATTTTGCGTATCGAGCGTGGCCAGCTCTTTATCAATAAAGTACAGGCCTTCGCCGCTTTTGCCTGCGAGGGTCAGTTTATCGATAACAGATTTAAACAGTTTCTCTTCTTCGTGCTGTTCAGCAACGTACCATTGCAGGAAATTAAAGGTTGGATAATCCTGGCTGGTCATTGCCGCGTGAGCCAGTTCGTTAATTTTCTGCGTGATCAACTGTTCGTGTTCATAGGTAACGCGGAACAGCTCGTCCAGCGACGCATATTCGGCAAACGGTGACGCGATAGCGGTAATGCAAGGCAGGCTGCCGGTATCGGTCAGGTAGTCGAACAGGCGCTGCATATGGGTCATCTCTTCCTGCGCGTGGCGACGCAGAAACGCTGCGGCACCTTCAAAACTATGGTAGCTGCACCAGGCGCTCATTTGCTGATAAAGGAGAGAAGAATAAAGTTCAAGGTTCATCTGCGCATTAAGCTTATCGATCATTTCTGTTTTTAGCATCAGGTTGCTCCGGAAATAGAATTAAGGGTTATTGTGCGCTCACTATAATTTGTTATTAATTTATTTGCAAAAAGTAAATTAATAAAATCATTTATTAATAATGCAAATGGGAATAACACGCATTGGCAATTTAATAAATAATGAGAATGGTTTTAATTTAATATTTCTAACGATATTAATCGTTGTATCACGTTCAGTGGCGAAAATGGACTCGCTCAGCGGATGCCAATTCCACTGGGCTGGTAATGGAGCGGCGGAAAGATGAACTAGCCTGGCAGGGTGAGGTCAAAAGTGTGAGGCGATATGCAATTTATAAAACAACTTTTCATAAAATTTGAAAGTGTGTTCATAAGGTAGTATTGTTCTTAGCAACGCTAACGAACTATCGCGGGAGAGCCCGCACAGCATTCAGGAGAGTAAAGCATGAAAATCGCACTGATGATGGAAAACAGCCAGGCGAACAAAAACGCCATCATCCTCAATGAGTTAAATGCCGTTGCTGACGAGAAAGGTTTTCCGGTTTACAACGTCGGTATGAGCGATGAAAACGACCATCACCTGACCTATATTCATTTGGGTATCATGGCCAGCATCCTGCTGAACTCTAAAGCGGTCGACTTTGTGGTTACTGGCTGCGGTACAGGGCAGGGCGCACTGATGTCTCTGAACATCCATCCCGGTGTCGTTTGCGGCTACTGCATCGACCCTGCGGATGCCTTCCTGTTTGCTCAGATCAACAACGGTAATGCGCTTTCTTTACCGTTTGCGAAAGGTTTTGGCTGGGGCGCAGAGCTGAACGTACGCTTTATCTTTGAAAAAGCGTTCACCGGTCGTAACGGTGAAGGCTATCCGCCGGAGCGTAAAGAGCCTCAGGTGCGCAACGCCGGGATCCTGAACACGGTTAAGGCCGCGGTTGTTAAGGATAACTATCTGGATACCCTGCGCGCCATTGACCCGGAACTGGTGAAAACCGCTGTTTCTGGTCCGCGCTTCCAGCAGTGTTTCTTTGAGAATTGCCAGGATAAAGAGATCGAAGCGTTCGTTCGCCAGATCGTCGGTTAATATCCTGTCATGATGAAAGGCCAGCGCTGCTGGCCTTTTCTGTCTCTAGTTCTTTTTACTCGACACGCTGCTACCCGCATCTTTTGTCAGATGCAGGCTATCGACCATCCCCACCAGGCAAATTAGCGCAATAAAAATAAAGGACAGGCGGAAGCTGATGCCCGGGAGTTCGGAAAGCATGAGCCATTTGCTGAACTCTTCCCCAATACGAATACCGATTGCTCCGAGCGTAATTCCGAGCCCAACGGCCAGTTGAGAAGCTGTGCTGAACAGAGTATTGGCATAGCTCATCTGCGCTGAAGGGACGTCGGCGAAGGCCAGAGTGCTGATGCCGGTAAATTGAATCGAACGAAAGACCCCTCCGAGATAGAGAATCACAACGATTAGCCAAACCGGCGTTTGCGGCGTTAAAAAAGCGCAGGCCAGCAGCGAGCATACGTTTAATGCACCGTTAATCAGCAATAGGCGGCGAAACCCTAACCAGCGGATCAGCGGCGTGGTGACGGGTTTGATGGTTAAGTTACCGACAAAGACGGCCAGGACCAGCAGCCCGGAGTGGAATGGATCCATGCCAAATCCGACCTGAAACAGCAGCGGCAGCAGAAACGGAACCGCGCTAATTGAGGCGCGGAACAGGGAGCCGCCGTACATAGTGACTCGAAAGGTGGGGATTTGTAGCGCATCAAGGCGCACCATCGGCCATTCGGTTCGGCGGAAATGCCGCAGCGAAAAGAGCGTGCAGCCAAGGCCCATAGCGAGCAGTACCAAAGTCTGCAAGCCTAAGGGCTGGCGATCGCCGAGCAGCTCCATGCCGGCAACGAGGCTAATCATCGCAACCGAGGTAGCAATAAAGCCTGAAACATCGAAAGGGCGCCGTTCATCTTCGCGAATATCAGGGATGATGCGCAGCGCCAGGACGATGGCGATAAGCCCGAGCGGCACGTTGATAAAGAAAATCCAGTGCCAGCTGGCATAGCTGGTAATAAACCCGCCTAGCGGAGGACCGATAATTGGCGCAACCAGCGCGGGCCAGGTCAAGGTGGCAATTGCTTTAATCAACTGATGCTTCGGCGTGGTACGTAACACCGCCAGCCGACCAACGGGAACCATCAGCGCGCCGCCTATCCCCTGAAGAATACGCATTGCGACAAACACATCGACATGGGTCGATAGCCCGCAAAAGACCGAGGCCAGGGTAAAAATCGCCAGAGCCAGAGTAAAGATTTTACGTGCGCCGAAACGATCCGCAATCCAGCCGCTGGCCGGTATCAGGACCGCAAGGGTAATAAGATAGGCGCTAATTCCGATGTTAAGGTCGACGGCCGTCACGCCAAAGTCTTTTGCCATGTCGGGTAGGGCAGTCGCAATGACGGTTCCGTCAAGGAACTCCATAAAAAAAGCGCCAGCCACCAGAAGGGCCGGTGCTGAAAAAGAACGATCGTCCCTGGAAGAGATGTTTGTACTCATTGTTGTGTCGCTGCCATAGCAAAGTGAGGTCAGATTCAATGTGGAGCATAAAGATCTTAACTATCCGATTTCACTCACTTTTGTTTAATAGTTAAATTCTTATTGTAAAAAATATGTGATTTATCGCACATTCCCATTGATTTTTGTGATACAAGTCATATTATAACCGCATAAACATTAACACCTGCATAACAAAAAGTGGAGTCACTCATGAAGCTGCGCAAAATCCTGAAAAGCATGTTCGAAAACTACTGCAAAACCTTCAAAGACGTACCGCCTGGCAGTATGTTCTGATAAAAAAACCTGCTGCGGCAGGTTTTTTTATATCCCAGGATTTAGGGTACTATTACGCTCCTGAAAAAAGGAGTAAATAATGTCTCAACATCTCACCGAACATGACGAGCTGGTCTCTGACGTTGTCGCCTGCCAGCTGGTTATCAAACAGATCCTCGACGTCATCGATATTATCGCCCCTGTTGAGGTGCGCGAAAAAATGACCACCCAGTTGAAAGCGATTGATTTTGCCAGTCATCCAGCATCAGCCGACCCGGTGACGCTGCGGGCGGTACAAAAGGCTATTGCATTGATTGAACTGAAGTTCACCCCGCAGGAAGAAGCGCACTAAAAAGATACGCCCCGGTATCGTTGTGATGGCGGGGCGTATCTTTAACTAATGGGAAACGGCGGTTTGGGCCGTGGTCTCCTGGGTATTTTTGAACAGTTTGCTGTTGCCCCAGCACTCTTCATAACGATGACCGACTAAATCTTCAACGATAAGGCGAACGTCCGGTGCGATATCGGCGACTTTACCTCCCGCTTTAATTCGAGCGACCTCCTGTAACACGACCAGGTGCGCTTTGCGATCCAGCTTCATTTGCTTACTGAATACAATAGCTGCCAGAGCCAGCAGAACCACCCCAGCACAGAACACTACCGCAATAGCGGTTACCGCGCTTTCCGGCTGCGTATGTGCCTTCGACTGGAATCCGTAGAAGCTGAGGATGGCGCCCATTGAAAAGACGATAATCGAGCGCAGAATTTTCCCGGAGAAGGTCATCGCCCCTGCATAGATGCCTTCACGGCGACGGCCTGTATAGATTTCATCGACATCAGCTAAAAAGGTGTAAACCGTCCATGGAATGTAGTACACGCCGCCGGTGCCCAGGCCGAACAGCACCGTAATCCCAAACATCAGTATGGTTGCCAAATGCGCTGGCAGGTGGAAGAACCACAGCGATGTATAGAGCAGTACGGCAAAGATAACCACGCTCAGCGCCAGAATATAGGGCTTACTGAATCCTTTCTTCACGCACAGACCGATGAACAGGGCAGTTGATATCAGCTGCAGGATGGAGTTCAGGCTGTTTAACCCTGCGACCATTGCCGGATCGTGTTGCAGAACGAAGATGACAAAATAAGTAAAGATAGACGCGAACAGCCATTCAGCACCGAAACCGCAGAGATACATGCCGAGGTGTTTGCGGAAGACGCGCAGATAAAACGTTGAACGCATATCTTTCGCCAGCATAAGCAGAGTATTGAGCAATCCCTTTTTCTCCCCCGAGCTGATTTCTTCTTCGCGCGGGCGCTCCCAACTGCAATACCACAAGCAGGAGATGGCGACGATAAGGATGACGCCGTAGGTCAGTCCGGTCAGAAAAAATGGGGTCGCGGATTCCTTACCATAGAGCAGAATAAACTGGCCTGGAATAAACGCTGCCAGGAAGTTGGCCAGCTTGCCGAAGATGGCCTTGTAACCCGTGAGTTTCGAACGTAGTGAGAAATCGTCAGTCATTTCGGTCGCCAATGTTTCATAGGGGACCATGATCGAGGTATAAATGATTTCAAAGATCACGTAGGTACACAGGTAATACCAAAAACCGAGACCTTCTACCCATAGCAGCGGGTAGAACATCATCAGCGGAATGCCGATGAGTAAAAAGAATCGACGACGCCCAAAGCGTTTGCCGAGTCGCGTTTTACCAAAGTTATCGGTCAGATAACCCATCAACGGGTTACTGATAGCGTCGATAATACTGGCGACGGAGAAAATAAAGGAGGCTTCGATCAGCGTCAGCCCGCAGAACGTTGTATAAAAATAAAGCAGCCATGCCCCGCTGATCGCCAGTGCGCCGCTCCCCAGTAAATTCCCGCCGCCGTAGGCTAACTGATGGCGTAACAAAATCGGTCTTCCCTGCAGCCCCTGTGAGGCTGAAGCCGTATATCTTGCCATTAAAATAAACTCCGTGTTTTAAATTTTTGAAACACTGTTTTTATATTATCAACCAATGGTTTTAAACGTGATCCAGATCACCAATACCCCTCTAAGTCATCTGTCTGAGCTGTAATGAGATCTAGTTAAAAGTTTTTAATGCTTTTTAGGAATAAAAACGGCGCCGTAGCGCCGAAAAAGATTGGTTGAGGAGGGATTGCTGTGAAGATATTGATGGCAGTTATACGTAGTTTCTGGCGATTTATCCTCGATGGATCTTTACCCGACAAGCGCTAGTTGCGCTGTTTACTGACCAGGTCAAGCAGGTGACGATCGGTCTGCTGTACGCAAGTTCCTGCTTTATCGGCATTGCGCACTTCATCAAGAATGGTTTCCAGAAGCATACCGTCCTGACGTTGTTCTTTAGCAAGCAGGGTCAGAAAGCGTACGGTTGAGTCGTCGCTTTGCGCCTTCGCTTCTTCCGTCAGGCCGGAAAGCATGCTGCTGCGCTGCTGATAATCCGCGACGGTTTGACTAAACAGATCTTCAAGAGAAGTACATTCAGAACTATAGGTTCCTCCTGCTTTAACCACGGGCCAGGCACCTGATTTTTTCATAAAATCAAAGACCCGCATCATCTGCGTTACGCTGGATTGCGCACGGTTACGCAGAAAAGTGGCGGTACCGTTCAACCGGCGCTGAGTACACCATTCACTTAAATGTAGATATAAATTTGAAGTATGGAACTCAAGATTCATCTGGTTATTCAGTTTTTGAACCATTCCTGGAACGACCATAAAAATATCCTTATTCACCTGGGGGAAGACTTGTGCCCTATCCTGATTCATCTCTATCAGGGACTGGATGCGGAATTAAAATGTATGAAAAGTTACGCCGAATAATAATATTCAGAGAATAGTTTGCATGCTTTCTAATTAATCTCGCGTATCAATGTTTATAGAATAGCGCTACATTTTGATTAAGAAAACTCTCAAGCATTGATATTTACGTTTCGTTACAACATTGGTGTTTATCTTTATTTTGATTGATGATTCTAATATTAATTCCTTACATTTTATTTGTATCTATATGATTTAAAAGATTTTTTTTATTGTTTTTTGGCTAATTGTTCGTAGGGGTACGAAATACATTTAAAATGATGGTTTAACCTGTAGTGAATTTGATTTGGTACGTTGGGAAACTGCATTGATGCGCCTTTTTATGTTAAGAATTAAGCAAAGGATAGTGGAAGTTTAAAAAAATGCTGATTTTGTAAAAGCATGACTTCTGGCGAGCAATCTAAAAGAGTTGAAAATGAAAACGCGGTGATACTGCGAGCACGCGTTTTTGAGAAAGATGAAATAAAAGGTTAGATCTGCTGGATTCTTCTGGCAGCAGTGAGTGGAGGTTCCAGCGCGTAATCCTGTGAAGCACCTTTACAGACGCTCGCGCGTTCCACAAGGATAAGTCTGCTGGTGATATAGATGATATTGCTACGGCTGGCGCTAATTGTCTGACAATTAGCGTTTTTTTTATGTCTTTTTTCGCTGTTTTTATGTACACAATTACTGTAATTCCGCGATGTGATTGCGCTCTCGTATGGAGAAATAATTTCTGGTTAATACTATTTTAACAACGGCAGTCATGATTGAGATTTTCCTAATGCCTTGTTTTGCGACCGATTAAAAATTTAAGACTTATTTTTCCCTACATAAAAGCGAATTAAAGCTGGAGTTTACCATGCACAAATTTACTAAAGCGCTGGCGGCGATTGGTCTCGCCGCAGTTATGTCACAATCAGCTATGGCTGAGACGCTTAAGCTGGGTTTTCTGGTGAAGCAGCCCGAAGAGCCATGGTTTCAAACAGAGTGGAAATTTGCCGATAAGGCCGGTAAAGATTTAGGTTTTGATGTGATTAAAATCGCGGTACCCGACGGCGAGAAAACGCTGAACGCCATTGATAGCCTGGCGGCCAGTGGAGCTAAGGGATTTGTTATCTGTACCCCGGACCCTAAGTTGGGCGCTGCCATTGTCGCCAAAGCGCGCGGCTATGATATGAAAGTGATTACCGTTGATGACCAGTTCGTCAACGCGAAAGGTAAACCGATGGATAGCGTACCGCTGGTAATGATGGCGGCCAGCGAAATCGGCGCGCGTCAAGGCCAGGAGCTGTATAAAGAGATGCAAAAACGCGGTTGGGATGTAAAAGATACCGCAGTTATGGCGATCACTTCTGACGAACTGGATACTGCCCGCCGTCGCACCACCGGTTCAATGGATGCTCTGAAAGCCGCCGGTTTCCCGGAGCAACAAATTTATCGCGTACCCACTAAATCGAATGACATTCCCGGCGCTTTTGATGCCGGCAACTCCATGCTGGTTCAACATCCTGGCGTCAAACACTGGCTTATCGTTGGCATGAACGATAACACCGTATTGGGCGGCGTGCGTGCGACAGAAGGTCAGGGCTTTAAAGCAACTGATGTTGTCGGGATCGGTATTAACGGCGTTGATGCCGTGAACGAGCTTTCTAAAGCGCAGGCGACAGGCTTCTACGGTTCGCTGCTGCCGAGCCCGGATATTCACGGTTATAAAACCAGTGAAATGCTCTACAACTGGGTGACGAAAGACGTTGAACCGCCGAAATTTACTGCGGTGACCGACGTGGTGCTGATTACCCGCGACAACTTTAAAGAAGAGCTGGCGAAAAAAGGGCTGTAAGGCCCTGTTGACCGGGCCTCTCGTATTAAGCGGGAGGCTTAGTCCAGAAAAGCGGAGTCGTTATGCAACAGTCTACCCCTTATCTCTCATTTCGCGGTATTACCATGACTTTCCCGGGCGTTAAAGCGCTGTCCGATATTAGTTTTGACTGCTATGCCGGACAGGTTCACGCCCTGATGGGAGAAAATGGCGCCGGGAAATCTACTCTGCTGAAAGTACTCAGCGGCAACTATATACCGACCGCCGGTAGCCTGCATATCAGCGGCCAGCAGATGGCATTTAACCATACCACCGAAGCGTTGAACGCTGGGGTGGCGATTATCTATCAGGAATTGCACCTGATCCCGGAAATGACCGTAGCGGAAAATATCTACCTCGGACAGCTCCCGCACAAAGGTGGGATCGTCAACCGGTCGCTGCTGAATTATGAAGCTGGCTTGCAGCTTAAACATCTGGGGCTGGATATCGACCCGGAAACGCCGCTGAAATATCTCTCTATTGGCCAATGGCAAATGGTGGAGATTGCAAAAGCGCTGGCGCGTAACGCCAAAATCATCGCCTTTGATGAGCCAACCAGCTCTTTGTCTGCGCGGGAAATCGAAAACCTGTTCCGGGTTATTCGCGAGCTGCGCGAGGAGGGGCGGGTCATTATTTACGTCTCTCACCGTATGGAAGAGATTTTTGCATTAAGCGATGCCATCACCGTCTTCAAAGATGGTCGCTACGTGCGCACCTTTGACAACATGCAAGAGGTTAACCACGACGCCCTGGTTCAGGCAATGGTCGGGCGTGAATTGGGTGATATTTATGGCTGGAAGCCGCGTGAGTATGGCAAAGAGCGTCTGCGTCTTGAGCAGGTGAAGGCGCCTGGCGTACGGCAACCTATCACGCTTTCGGTGCGCAGCGGTGAAATCGTCGGCCTGTTCGGGCTGGTGGGGGCCGGACGCAGCGAGCTGATGAAAGGCTTATTTGGCGGCAGCAGAATAACCGGCGGTCAGGTTTATATCGACGGTGAGGCTATCGATATCCGTAAACCCGCTCAGGCGATTCAGGCCGGGATGATGCTGTGTCCGGAAGATCGTAAAGCGGAAGGGATCATTCCTGTCCACTCGGTACGCGACAACATCAATATCAGCGCCCGGCGTAAGCATATTCTTGCAGGATGCGTGATTAACAACGCCTGGGAAGCGGAAAACGCTGACCAGCATATCAAATCGCTCAATATCAAAACGCCGGGCCCAGAGCAGTTGATTATGAACCTCTCTGGTGGCAATCAGCAGAAAGCTATTCTTGGCCGCTGGCTGTCGGAAGAGATGAAAGTGATCCTGCTTGATGAGCCAACGCGCGGCATTGATGTGGGAGCTAAACATGAAATCTACAACGTTATCTACGCATTAGCGGCATCAGGCGTCGCGGTGGTATTTGCCTCCAGCGATTTACCCGAAGTCCTCGGCGTTGCCGATCGCATTGTCGTCATGCGTGAGGGGGAAATTGCCGGGGAACTGCTACATGAGCATGCGAATGAACAGCAGGCATTGAGCCTTGCAATGCCCAAAGTGAGCCAGGCTGTCGCCTGAGTAAGGAGTTTATGATGTCATCAGTTACCACTTCAGGTACTACCCGGTCAGCTTTCAGCTTCTCCCGTATCTGGGATCAGTTCGGCATGCTGGTTGTTTTCGCGGTGCTGTTTATTGGCTGCGTGATTTTTGTGCCCAATTTTGCTTCGTTTATTAATATGAAAGGCCTGGGGCTGGCCATTTCTATGTCCGGAATGGTGGCCTGTGGGATGTTGTTTTGCCTGGCATCCGGCGATTTTGACCTGTCGGTCGCTTCGGTTATTGCCTGTGCCGGGGTGACCACGGCAGTGGTGATTAACCTGACTGAAAGCATGTGGATTGGTATCGTAGCCGGTCTGCTGCTCGGCGCGTTGAGCGGGCTGGTAAATGGTTTTGTGATTGCCCGCTTAAAGATTAACGCCCTGATTACCACCCTTGCAACGATGCAAATCGTCCGCGGTCTGGCCTATATTATCTCTGATGGTAAAGCGGTTGGAATTGAAGATGAGCGCTTCTTTACCCTGGGTTATGCTAACTGGTTTGGCCTGCCTGCGCCTATCTGGCTGACCGTTGCCTGCCTGATTATCTTTGGTCTATTGCTGAATAAAACGACCTTTGGTCGCAATACCCTGGCAATTGGTGGTAACGAAGAGGCAGCTCGTCTGGCGGGTGTTCCCGTTGTTCGTACCAAAATTATCATTTTTGTGCTTTCCGGCCTGGTTTCGGCGGCGGCGGGGATTATTCTGGCCTCGCGTATGACCAGCGGCCAGCCGATGACGTCAATTGGCTATGAGCTGATTGTGATTTCAGCCTGCGTGCTGGGAGGCGTATCGCTGAAGGGGGGGATCGGTAAGATCTCTTACGTGGTGGCCGGGATTTTGATTCTCGGGACAGTAGAGAATGCGATGAACTTGCTGAATATTTCGCCGTTCTCACAGTACGTCGTGCGTGGTGTGATTTTGTTAGCAGCAGTCATCTTTGACCGTTACAAACAAAAAGCGAAACGTACCATTTAACTCGCCCAACTTTTCAGTTTAATCCTAAACCATCGCCAGCGCCCGTTGCGCTGGCGATGACTATCAAAAATGGCGAGGTTGGTCACACTGTCTATACTTACATGGCTACAATAATTTAACACCCAGCGTGTTGCTGGCCATGATAAGGAGGAAACAGAGTGGCTGACCAGATTTCTGTACCGCCTGCGTTAACCGGAAATTATGCTTTTTTCTTTGATCTCGACGGTACTCTTGCCGGTATCAAACCCCATCCCGATCAGGTGATCATTCCTGCTGACGTTCTTCAAACGCTGTGGCAGCTTGCGCAGCAGCAAAGTGGTGCGGTGGCATTGATTTCAGGGCGCTCAATGGTTGAACTCGATGGGCTTACCCGTCCTTACCAGCTGCCGCTTGCTGGTGTTCACGGGGCTGAACGCCGTGATATCAATGGTAAAACGCATATTGTCTCGTTACCTGATTCACTGCTTAAGGCACTGTCTGCTGAACTGATGAAAGAGCTGGATGCCTTGCCGGGATGCGAACTGGAAAGTAAGGGAATGGCTTTCGCTCTGCACTATCGGCAGGCTCCGCAGCAGCAGCACGCGGTGCTGGCGCTGGCACAAGCTATCGTACAGCGCCACCCTATTCTGGCTTTACAGCCGGGTAAGTGCGTCGTGGAAATCAAACCGCGCGGAGTGAATAAAGGTGAAGCGATAGCCGCTTTTATGCAGGAAGCACCATTCAAAGGGCGTAAGCCGGTTTTTGTCGGTGATGACTTAACCGATGAAGCGGGCTTTAGCATCGTTAATCAGCTGGATGGCGTATCGGTCAAAGTGGGTGGTGGTGAAACTCAGGCGCGCTGGCGCTTGCCTGATGTGGCCGCCGTGCATCTTTGGATGAGTCACATCGCGAATCATGGGCAACAACCAGATGCGCTAACCGACAGGAGAGATGGCTATGAGTCGCTTAGTCGTAGTATCTAATCGTATTGCCCCACCGGATGATAAAAAGGCCAGCGCCGGTGGTCTGGCCGTGGGAATTATGGGGGCATTAAAAGCTGCCGGAGGATTGTGGTTCGGCTGGAGCGGGGAAATTGGCGACGACCAGCAGCCGTTGAAAAAAGTGACACGGGGTAATATTACCTGGGCTTCTTTCAATCTTAGCGAGCAGGATCATGATGAATACTACAATCGCTTTTCCAATGGCGTTTTGTGGCCCGCATTCCATTATCGCCTCGACCTTGTCGATTTTCAGCGCGATGCCTGGGAAGGGTATCAGCGCGTGAACGCCACGCTGGCTGATAAGCTGCTACCGCTCATAGAATCTGACGACATTGTCTGGATCCACGATTACCACCTGCTGCCGCTGGCCGCTGAACTTCGTCAGCGCGGGGTAAATAATCGCATTGGCTTCTTTTTACATATTCCGTTCCCGACGCCGGAGATCTTCAACGCGCTACCTCCCCACGCGGAGCTGCTTGAGCAGCTTTGTGATTACGACCTGCTGGGGTTCCAGACCGAGAGCGACCGACTGGCGTTTCTCGATAGCGTATCAATGCAGACTCGGTTAACCACTCGCGGTGGGAAGAAACACATTGCCTGGGGCAAACCTTTCCATACCGCAGTCTACCCGATAGGCATCGATCCCGCTGAAATCGCGCAGAGCGCAAAGGGGCCGCTGCCGCCTAAGCTGGCGCAGCTTAAAAGCGAACTTAAGAGCGTGCAAAATATCTTTTCCGTCGAGCGCCTGGATTACTCGAAAGGGTTGCCGGAGCGGTTTCTGGCCTACGAGTCTCTGCTGGAGAACTATCCGCAGCATCACGGTAAGATTCGCTATACCCAGATTGCGCCGACCTCGCGCGGCGATGTGCAGGCTTATCAGGACATTCGCCATCAGTTAGAAACCGCGGCCGGACGAATTAACGGGCAGTATGGTCAACTGGGCTGGACGCCGCTTTACTATCTGAACCAGCATTTTGAGCGCAAGCTGTTGATGAAAATTTTCCGCTACTCTGACGTGGGTCTTGTCACGCCGCTGCGCGATGGTATGAATCTGGTTGCGAAAGAGTATGTCGCCGCGCAGGACCCGCAAAACCCGGGGGTGCTGGTATTGTCACAGTTTGCCGGCGCGGCGAACGAGCTGCCAACAGCATTAATTGTGAACCCATACGATCGCGATGAGGTTGCCGCGGCGCTTGACCAGGCATTAACTATGCCGCTGGCCGAGCGTATTGCTCGTCATTCGGCCATGTTAGCCGTGATCAAAGATAACGATATTCATCGCTGGCAGGCGCGGTTTATTGATGATTTAAAGGAGATTGAGCCAGGGAGTGAGGAGAGTCATTTAGAGCGTAAGGTCGCGACCTTCCCCAAACTCGCCTGAGGCAACAAGGGCTAGCGCTTCTCCGGCGCTAGCCCTTTTCCAGACAGACCAGCAGCACGTCAACGCCGCTGCTGCCGACAATATCCTTCGCCGAGCAGGTCGCGCGAGAAAACAGACTCTGGTTGTGGTTACCGCAAATCACCAGATCAACGCGATGCTGCTGGCAAAAATCCTTCACGTGATGACCAAGCCCGCCGCTGGCGATGGTCATTTTCTCGATAGGGTAATCGGCGTGGTGGGCCAGCTCGGCCAGAAAACCGCGCGTCTCTTCCTGCATGATTTCTCGTAAATTCTCCATCATCGGCGCGGCGAACTGGTTATACAGTTCCGGGTCCGTCGCCAGCGTAATCAGGCTGACTTTCGCATTAAACGGACGGGCGATCGATACGGCTTTCTGAATAAGCACCCGGCTTTCCGGGGTTGGCGCAACGGCGACCAGCAGATGTGAGTAGGGCATCTAGCCTCCTTGAGATACGCAAAATAACCGTTTTCTATTGTCTTTACTCCGAATCCTTAGTTTCCGCAAGGCTTATTAACGTTTGAAATTACGGGCCATAGACTATTCGCTGACAAACGACTTTGAATGTCCAGCCTCGATTTTGGTCCGATCTTTTGTATTAAAAGAAACGACGTTTTATAAATAAGTGAAGCGTGTTCTATCACTCTTTGTGTTTTTGCCACGGAAGGGGTTGGGCTGGCAAAAATGAAAAGGTAACGCCGTTCCCATGTTCTTACTGTAGCCATGTATCAACTCCGTTTTGGCTGAAGCAGTCAAAAAGAGAGTCGGAGTTCTCTCAAAAAAGACACAGGATTTACGGCGATGAAAACACGTAAAATCGGTTTGGCTCACTACTTTGCCTATGGATCGGGCGATTTCCTTGGGGCGGGGACCACTGCACTCACCGCAGCATGGCTGCTCTACTTCTACACCACTTTTTGCGGCCTCTCTCCCATTGAGGCGACGCTTATTTTTGCTACTGCCAGAGTGCTGGATGCGGTGATCAGTCCGCTGATGGGATTCCTGACGGATAACTTTGGCTCGACCTGGCTGGGTAAACGTTTTGGCAGACGTAAGTTCTTTATCCTGCTTGGTATCCCTTGCGTCTTTAGCTACTCCTTTATGTGGGTAGGAGACATGGGCTTCTGGTACTACCTGCTGACTTATCTGCTGTTTGATATTGTCTACACCATGATTCTGGTGCCGTATGAAACGTTGGTGCCGGAAATGACCGATGACTTTAAACAGAAGACCAAATTCTCCGGTGCGCGTATTTCGATGGCGCAGATGTCGGCGATTCTGGCTTCCTTCCTGCCGGGCGTCCTGCTGACTATCTTCGGTAAGGATAATGCGGTCTCTTTCTTCTATGCGAGTCTGGTGTTCTCGGTACTGTGCGCAATGATGCTGACCTTTGTCTGGTTCTTTACCTGGGAGCGCCCGCGAGAAGAGTGGACGGAAGCGGCGCTACGGGCAGAAGAGGAGAAGCAAAACCTGACCCTGTCCCAGAGCCTTAACCGCCTGTTTATTGAGTTAAGCTCCACCTTGCGGATTAAGATTTTCCGCCAGCATCTGGGCATGTATTTGGGAGGCTATATCGCTCAGGACGTGTTCAACGCGGTCTTTACCTACTATGTGGTGTTTGTGCTGATGCAGGAAGCCTCAATGGCCTCAAACCTGCTTGGCACCATGGCAATCTTCCAGTTTATTGCGGTTATCGCCATGATCCCGCTGTGCATCCGCTTCGGACCCGCGCCGTCTTATCGCATGGTGGTTGTGCTGTTCGGCCTGAGTTCACTCTCTTACGCGATGCTGTACTACGCTGGCCTCAGCGATGTTTACTCGCTGCTGCTGCTGATTTCCGCTGTTGCTGGTCTGGGGCGAGGTGGGATCAACTACGTGCCGTGGAATACCTACACCTATATTGCTGATGTCGATGAAGTGATTACCGGCCAGCGCCGTGAAGGTATCTTTGCCGGGATTATGACCCTGACGCGTAAAGCTTCTCAGGCGGGCGCGGTGATGCTGGTAGGGATCATTATGCAGATGTCGGGCTTTGTTTCCGGGCAAAAAACGCAACCTTATGATGTGAGCCACACGATCCTGCTGATCCTCAGCGTGGGTACCTTGCTGGTACTGGCCTGCGGTTTTCTCGTTTCCCTGCGTTTTAAACTCAACCTGCAAACCCATAGCGTCCTGCGCGCGGAAACGCTCAAGATGCGTGAATCAGGCCGCGCCCAGCCGGAACTGGCAAGCGAACAGGATCGTGAGGTGGTGGAGATTCTGGCCGGTATGCCGTACGACTTCCTTTGGGGAAACAACAACATCGGTTATCTGAACCGCAATAAACCCGCCGCGCCAGCGCTGAAGCAGCGTTCTGCATTGAATTCGACATATAACAGAGGTTAAGGATATGAAAGTTTGGCCTGTCAAACATAGCCCGCTGCTGTGCCAGCCGGAGCGTTTTATCGCCCGCAATGAGCTGCAAGCGCTGATCCAGAAGGTGACGCATAATCTGGTTAATATTCAGGATAAAAGCGGGCAATTTTTACTGCGGCTGGACGACGGGCGCATCATTGACACCAAAGGCTGGAACGGCTGGGAGTGGACCCACGGGGTAGGCCTGTACGGTATTTATCAGTATTACCAGCAGACGGGTGATATTGCGATGCGCGACATTATCGACAGCTGGTTTGCCGATCGCTTTGCTGAAGGAGCAACCACCAAAAACGTTAATACGATGGCGCCATTTCTGACACTCGCCTACCGGTATGAGGAGACGGGTAATACTGCGTATCTACCCTGGCTTGATAGCTGGGCAGAGTGGGCGATGCGCGATATGCCGCGTACTGAGTTTGGCGGCATGCAGCACATCACCCTGGCGGAAGAGAACCATCAGCAAATGTGGGACGACACGTTGATGATGACCGTCCTGCCGCTGGCCAAAATCGGCAAGCTGCTCAACCGCCCGGAATATGTAGAAGAAGCGGTATATCAGTTCCTGCTACACGTACAGAACCTGATGGACCGCGAGACCGGTCTGTGGTTTCACGGCTGGAACTACGAGGGGCAGCATAATTTTGCCAGGGCTCGTTGGGCACGCGGCAATAGCTGGCTGACGATTGTGATCCCGGATTTCCTTGAGCTGGTGGATTTACCGGAAAGCAGCGCCGTTCGCCGTTATCTGGTGCAGGTGCTGAATGCGCAGATCGCGGCGCTGGCCCGTTGCCAGGACGACAGCGGCCTGTGGCATACGCTGCTTGATGACCCGAACTCCTATCTGGAAGCGTCGGCCACCGCCGGTTTTGCCTATGGGATCCTGAAGGCGGTGCGCAAGCGCTATGTGGACCAGGAGTATGCGGAGGTAGCGGAGAAAGCGATTCGCGGTATCGTGCAGAATATCTCTCCAGAGGGGGAATTACTGCAAACCTCATTCGGTACCGGGATGGGGTCGAATCTCGATTTTTATCGGGAAATTCCGCTCACCTCAATGCCTTACGGCCAGGCAATGGCGCTCCTGTGTCTGACGGAGTATCTGCGGAAGTATTTTTGATCTGGGGAAAGGAAACGTAGGCCGGGTAAGGCGTTAGCCACCACCCGGCAAACCCGGCGTTTGCCGGGTTTTCCTGCAAATTACATGCGCTCTACGGTTTCAATACCCAGGGTATCCAGACCCAGCTTCAGGGTTTTCGCCGTCAGCAGAGCCAGCTTCAGGCGACTATTGCGTGTCTCTTCGCTTTCTGCGCTCAGGATTGGGCAGTGCTCGTAGAAGCCGGAGAACAGACCCGCCAGATCGTACAGATAAGAGCACATCACGTGCGGAGTGCCTTCACGTGCGACAACGGTTAGCGTTTCTTCAAACTGCAGCAGACGGGCAGCCAGTTGGGCTTCACGGTCTTCGGTGATAATAACCGGAGCCGCCGCCAGCGCGCTTTCATCAATATCCGCTTTACGGAATACCGAGAGCACGCGGGTATAGGCATACTGCATGTAAGGCGCGGTGTTGCCCTCGAATGCCAGCATGTTGTCCCAGTCGAAGATATAGTCGGTGGTCCGATTTTTCGACAGATCGGCGTATTTCACCGCGCCAATCCCGACGGCGTTCGCCAGTTTTTCCAGCTCTTCGGCAGGCATATCCGGGTTTTTCTCTGCTACCAGGCGGCGAGCGCGCTCCAGCGCTTCATCCAGAAGGTCTGCGAGCTTCACGGTACCACCGGCGCGGGTTTTGAACGGTTTGCCGTCCTTGCCGAGCATCATGCCGAACATATGGTGCTCCAGCGGAACGGAATCCGGCACGTAGCCTGCTTTACGCACGATGGTCCACGCCTGCATCAGGTGCTGGTGCTGACGTGAATCAATGTAGTAAAGCACGCGGTCGGCATGCAGGTTTTCGTAGCGGTATTTTGCACAGGCAATGTCGGTAGTGGTGTAGAGATAGCCGCCATCCTTCTTCTGGATGATAACGCCCATCGGTTCGCCTTCCTTGTTTTTGTACTCATCAAGGAATACTACGGTCGCGCCTTCGCTCTCGACTGCCAGACCTTTAGCTTTCAGGTCGGCAACGATACCTGGTAGCATCGGGTTATACAGACTTTCACCCATCACGTCGTCGCGGGTCAGAGTGACGTTCAGGCGGTTATAGGTTAACTGGTTCTGCGACATGGTAATGTCTACCAGCTTGCGCCACATTTCGCGGAAATACTCGTCGCCGCCCTGCAGCTTAACCACGTAGCTACGCGCGCGTTCGGCGAAGGCTTCATCTTCATCGTAGTGTTTTTTCGCTTCGCGATAGAAACCTTCGAGGTCCGCCAGCGCCATTTCGCCGGCGTTTTCCTGCTGCTGTTTTTCCAGGTACGCGATAAGCATGCCGAACTGGGTGCCCCAGTCGCCCACGTGGTTAGCGCGGATCACGTTATGGCCGAGAAATTCCAGCGTGCGCACTGCGGCATCACCAATAATGGTCGAGCGCAGGTGGCCTACGTGCATCTCTTTCGCCACGTTCGGCGCGGAGTAATCGATAACGACGGTCTGCGCCTGCGGCTGAGCAACGCCCAGACGTTCTGATTTCAGCGCGCTGCTGACGTTTTCCGCCAGGAATAGCGGATCGAGGAAAATATTGATAAAACCCGGACCGGCGATTTCAACTTTGTTAGCAATCCCGTTCAGGTCGAGATGAGACAGTACCTGCTCTGCAAGTTGTCGCGGCGCCATGCCCAGTTTCTTGGCAACGGCCATGACGCCATTGGCCTGATAGTCACCGAACTGGACTTTTGCTGACTGGCGAACCTGAGGTTCGCAATCAGCAGGGGCGCCTGCCGCGATCAGGGCCTGGCTGACTTTTTCTGAGAGAAGAGCCTGAATATTCACCGGAATACCTTACGTTTAACACGCCGTCACCCCGGAGGGGCGGCGCTGGGATGTGGACAAATTAGGGCAGGAGTATACTGCATTTGCATCTATGCGTCAGCACCGCGCATAGCTTGCTCAGTCGCGCGCTCAACGAATAATCGTTCACAGAGTATTGCGGGTTGGTCAGCCCGGGGAAACGCGATAGATTAGCGCTTTTGAGTGAGTATCGGGGCTTATCATGGCGAACTGGCAACAAATAGATGAACTGAACGACATTTCCGCGGACCTGCCGCGTTTCACCGAAGCGCTAAATGCGCTTGCTAGCCGGCTTGGTCTCAATATTGCGCCGCATGATGCCGACCATATTTCCCTGCGCTGCCACCAGAATACGACGGCAGAGCGCTGGAGGCGCGGCTTTGAACAATGCGGTATGCTGCTGTCGGAGAATATCATCAACGGTCGCCCGATCTGTTTATTTAAACTGGACGAGCCAATTTGCGTGGCGCACTGGCGTTTTAGCGTCGTTGAGCTGCCGTGGCCGGGTGAGAAGCGCTACCCGCATGAAGGCTGGGAGCATATCGAAATTGTTCTGCCCGGCGAGCCTGAAACGCTGAATTCTCGGGCGCTGGCGCTGCTTTCCGATGAGGGGCTTAGCCAGCCGGGTATTTTTGTGAAGACCAGTTCGCCGAAAGGGGAGCATGAACGTTTACCAAATCCCACTCTGGCAGTCACGGATGGAAAGGTGACGATCAAATTTCATCCGTGGTCGATTGAGCAAATTGTCGCCAGCGAACAATCTGAACGCTGACAGTGTGAAGTGACACTGTGTCTACATGAATAAATCGTGAGATTCTGTCATGTCTGCGATGTCTACGGAGAAAAGAATGACCATACTGGAAGTCTGCTGTTACAGCATGGAGTGCGCGCTGGAGGCTCAGCGTAGCGGTGCCGATCGCATTGAACTGTGCGCCGCGCCGCAGGAAGGCGGCCTGACGCCTTCGCTGGGCGTTATTAAATCGGTTCGTGATACGGTGACGATCCCCGTTCATCCGATTATTCGTCCGCGCGGCGGTGACTTTTGCTACACCGCAGGCGAGTTTGCCGCGATGCTGGATGATGTGGCTGCGGTGAAAGAACTCGGTTTTCCCGGTCTGGTTATTGGTATCCTGGATGCCGACGGTCAGGTTGATAGGGTGCGCATGGAAAAAATAATGACGGCGGCGGGAACGCTGGCCGTGACCTTTCATCGGGCGTTCGATATGTGCGCTGACCCTCGCCAGGCCTGCGCTGAGCTGTCAGAACTCGGCGTTCAGCGCATCCTGACATCGGGGCAGCAGGCCTCGGCTGAAAAAGGAATTTCATTAATCAGGGAACTTATTGCGCGAAGTGATACTCCAATCATTATGGCTGGGGCAGGAGTGCGCGCCGCCAATTTAGCGGTGTTTTTGCAGGCCGGAGTAAAAGAAGTGCACAGCTCGGCAGGTCAGTGGTTACCGTCCCCGATGCGCTTTCGCAATCCCGGATTATCGATGTCAACCGATGCAAGCGCAGATGAGTATTTACGCTACGCCGTCAATGGCGAAGCGGTCGCGGAAATGAAAAGTATTATTACCGCACAGAGAAATTAAACCGTTTTTTGCTGCACATCATGTCGCCCAATATGATGATTGCCCGTACCAGGCCCCTGCCCATTAAACAGGGGCCTTTTTTTATCCGGAGAATGCCTTAGCCTGGCTGTTTATCGGCGCGCTTCTTTTTCGCCGCCAGAGACTGTTCTGTTTCAGGTTTGGTCGCAATAATGACCGCGCGCAGCGGGGCTGGGTAGCCTTCAAGCGTTTTGCTGCTGTCGTTCGGGTCGAGGAATTCGGCCAGCGATTCGGTTGTCATCCACTCGGTACGGCGCTGTTCGTCGGTGGAGGTCACGCAGGCGTCAACGATTCGCACATCGATAAACCCGCATTTTTCCAGCCACTGCTTCAGCGCCGCAGCTGACGGGATAAAGTAGACGTTGCGCATTTGCGCATAGCGATCGCCAGGCACCAGAACGGTGTTTTCATCACCTTCAACCACCAGCGTTTCAAGTACCAGCTCGCCGCCGGGAACCAACTGATCTTTGAGCTGCCACAGATGATCGAGCGGCGAGCGGCGATGGTACAGCACGCCCATCGAAAATACAGTATCAAAGGCATTCAGCGCCGGTAGCTGCTCAATTCCCAGCGGCAGCAGATGCGCGCGCTGGTCGTTGCCCAGCAGTTTACGTACCGCTTCAAACTGGCAAAGAAAGAGCTGCGTTGGGTCGATGCCGACCGCCAGACGAGCGCCAGCGCCAATCATGCGCCACATATGGTATCCGCTACCGCAGCCAACATCGAGAATAGTGCGGCCGGTCAGGTCCGAAAGATGCGGCAGCACGCGATCCCATTTCCAGTCGGATCGCCATTCGGTATCGATATCCACCCCGTAAAGCGAATAAGGCCCTTTACGCCACGGCATCAAATTCTTCAGCAGGTTTTCAATGCGCAACCGCTGCCCCTCGCCGAGTGGCGTTTCGCTCTCGGCGGTGACGCTGTGCAGCAGATCCAGACGGTAGGGGTCAAATTCAGGCAGGAATTCAACAGCGCGTTCCCATTCACGATATTTACCGTGCAATGATTCACGTTGCCAGGCGGCAACCTGAGCGGGCAGCGTCTCCAGCCAGTGCGACAGCGGGCTTTTGGCAATCAATTGATAAAAGTTGCTGAAATCAATCATGCCTGTTCCCCGGATTTTACGGCGATCAGCGATCCAAAGTTAAAGCACTGGAACCATAGTTCAGCATGTTCAAACCCGGCTTTACGCAGGCGTGCCTTGTGGGTTTCCACGGAATCGGTGAGCATCACGTTTTCCAGCATGCTGCGCTTTTGGCTGATTTCAAGTTCGCTATAGCCGTTGGCGCGTTTGAAGTCATGATGCATATTGAACAGCAACTCGCCGACGTTATCATCTTCGAAGCTGAATTTTTCCGACAGCACCAGCGCGCCGCCCGGATTGAGCCCCTGATAGACCTTATCCAGAATGGCCTGACGTTCGCCTGGCTCCAGAAACTGAATCGTGAAATTCAGCACCACCATTGAGGCATTCTCAATGGTGACGTGGCGAATATCGCCTTCAATGACCTCGACCGGCGTCGGTGCTTTATAGGCATCTATATGACGACGGCAGCGTTCGACCATGGCCGGGGAGTTATCAATGGCAATGATTTTGCACCCGGAATGCGCAATGTTGCGGCGGACAGAAAGCGTCGCCGCGCCAAGCGAGCAGCCGAGATCGTAAACCTGGGTGTCTGGCTGAACGAAGCGTTCCGCCAGCATGCCGATCATCGAAATAATATTGGAATAGCCGGGAACAGAGCGCTGGATCATATCCGGGAAGACTTCAGCAACCCGTTCATCAAAGGTCCAGTCGCCGAGACTGGCAATCGGCGCGGAAAAAAGCGTATCGCGGTGAGACATAACGTTAAACCCGAAAAATCGAAAACGGCGTATTGTGCGCTAACGGACGGAGAAAACCAACTCCCAGGGCATATACCAGAAGTTAGCCAGCACCATCAGCAACAATGAACACCATGTTGCGCTCATGCCGGAACGGCGCCAGCGGTACAGGCGGTGATGAAAACCGTAAGAGTGCATCAGGCGTCCGACGATCAGTAAGATACCGCAGACGTGGACCATCCAGGTTTGCGCGCCGTTCATTTCCATAAACAGCAGCAAAATCAGCCCGATGGGAACATATTCAACCGCGTTCCCATGTACGCGGATAGCAACCTGTAGCTCGCTGAAACCGCCGTCGCCGTAACCGACACGATATTGCGTCCGCAAGCGTACGACGTCGTAAGAAAACTTAATAAGCAGTAACGCACCTAAAACCGCATACAGCGCGCTGATCATACTAAAAACTCCCTTTTCATTCCGTCCGGTGGCTCCATTCAGGATAGCAGGATATCAGAAAAGAGAGGTTTGCTGCGGAATTGACGGCGCATCACCTATTTCCGGTAGGGCGGCGCGCAGATCGCCCCACAGAGTATCGACCAGCTCTGGCGCCTGGGCAATATCAGGGGTATGGAGGAATAAATAGGGTGTGGTGGTCTGCGTCCATTTAGGTAAGGTCCGTATCCACACGCCAAAAAGTTCACGGTTTTGCGCCATATCGTCGCTGCCGATAAAACGCACCATCGGATGACGGGCGGTCACCAGCGCATGGACGGGAACTTTAGGCTTCTTCTTTTGCGCATCGAGCATCGCCGGGCTTCGGGCGACGGCGCTATGAACCGGTCTACTATCAAGGATGACGCGATTAACATCACGCTGATGTAGTCCGCGATTGAGCTGCTGCTCTGCTTCGCCTTTGGCAAAAAATTCCGGGTGCCTTACTTCAACGCCGTAGCTGAATTCCCGCGGCAGGCTATCGAGAAACAGCCAGAGGGCAGGGAGATCGCGAGGGCTGAATGTTGCCGGCAGCTGTAACCAGTATTGACCGATGCGCGAAGCCAGCGGCGCCAGACGAGTGAAAAATTCATGGCTTAAGTCGTCGCAGTTGCGTAGTGCCGCCTGGTGCGAAATAGTGGCCGGAAACTTAAAGCAGAAGCGAAAATCATCGTGGGTCTGTTCATACCAGCGGCTGACAATTTCCGCTTTCGGTAACGCGTACAGGGTGGTATTGCCCTCTACGCAATTAAAGTGGCGGGCGTATGCTTCAAGGCTGGTGATACCCAGACGCACCCACTTCGGATGCGCCCACTGGGGAAGCCCAATATAGATCATAGCGCGGCAAGAACTTCCTCTGTGCTGCGCACGCGGGCGATACGCGGGAAAATATTCGTCATGCTGCCCTGGTGCTGGTCGGCGGAGGCCGCGCTGCAGGCGTCTTCGACGAGAATCAGATTAAAGCCCAGTTCCCAGGCGTTGCGCGCTGTAGACTCGACGCCGATGTTGGTTGAGATACCGCACAAGATAATCGTGTCAATACCGCGACGGCGAAGCTGCAACTCCAGGTCAGTACCGTAAAAGGCCCCCCACTGGCGTTTGGTGACTTCGATATCGCTCTCTTGCTTTTCCAGCGCACGCGGGTAAGTCCACCAGTTCTCCGGTAGCGCATGCGCACCTGCCTGGGCGTCAACCGGCTGTTTCAGCGCTTCGGCAAAATCCGCAGACCAGCCAACGCGAACCATTACCACGGGGGAACCCTGCTGGCGGCACTTTTTCGCCAGCGTCGCGGCGCGCTCAACGACTTCATCGGCACGGTACGGACCCCCGGCAAAAGGTAAGATACCTTCCTGTAGATCGATAACCACAAGCGCGGTCTTTTTTGCATTGAGTTCTAACATGATATCCCCGTATCTTCTTCTGTTGTCAGGCCGCTACAATACCGTTGCCGATCCTGCTCAAGGGTAACAAATTTTGTTAATTTTTGTGAGCACAGGCGATAAGCGCACAGCAAAGCAACGTACACGCTGCGCCGGGCTTATCGTACGACATAATTTCCAGTATAATAGCCGCCTTTTTTCATTCAGTTGTGACATCAGCTAAAGCTGCGACCTCGTCGCCTGCAAAGCAGGCAACTCTCCGCCTGCGGCTAAGTTAAGGGATATCTCATGCGTACAGAATATTGCGGGCAGCTTCGTCTGTCCCACGTAGGGCAGCAAGTGACTCTGTGTGGTTGGGTCAACCGTCGTCGTGATCTTGGTAGCCTTATCTTTATTGATATGCGCGACCGCGAAGGCATCGTCCAGGTGTTTTTCGATCCGGATCGTGCGGATGCATTAAAGCTGGCCTCCGAACTGCGTAATGAGTTCTGCATTCAGGTGACCGGCACCGTGCGTGCCCGTGACGAAAAAAACGTCAACAGCGATATGGCAACCGGCGCAATCGAAGTGCTGGCATCCGACCTGACGATTATCAACCGTGCCGAAGCGCTGCCGCTGGATTCCAACCACGTCAACACCGAAGAAGCGCGTCTGAAATACCGCTATCTCGACCTGCGTCGCCCTGAAATGGCTCAGCGTCTGAAAACTCGTGCCAAAATCACCAGCTTTGTCCGTCGCTTTATGGACGACCACGGCTTCCTCGATATCGAAACGCCGATGCTGACCAAAGCCACGCCGGAAGGCGCGCGCGACTACCTGGTGCCTTCTCGCGTCCATAAAGGTAAATTCTACGCGCTGCCGCAGTCTCCGCAGTTGTTCAAACAGCTGCTGATGATGTCCGGTTTTGACCGCTACTACCAGATCGTCAAATGCTTCCGCGACGAAGACCTGCGCGCTGACCGCCAGCCGGAATTCACCCAGATCGACGTCGAGACCTCCTTTATGACTGCGCCTCAGGTGCGTGAAGTGATGGAAGCGCTGGTGCGTAATCTGTGGCAGGAGGTGAAAGGCGTGGATCTGGGCGATTTCCCGATCATGACCTTCGCTGAAGCCGAACGTCGCTATGGTTCTGATAAACCAGACCTGCGTAACCCGATGGAGCTGGTGGACGTTGCAGACCTGCTGAAGTCCGTTGAGTTCGCGGTATTCTCCGGTCCGGCAAACGATCCGAAAGGCCGCGTTGCGGCGCTGCGCGTGCCTGGCGGTGCTGCACTGACCCGTAAGCTAATCGATGAATACGGCAACTTTGTGAAAATCTATGGCGCGAAAGGCCTGGCTTACATCAAAGTGACCGAACGTGCGAAAGGCATGGAAGGCATCAACAGCCCGGTGGCGAAATTCCTGACCGCAGACATCGTTGAAGCGATCCTTGAGCGTACAGGCGCGCAGGATGGCGACATGATCTTCTTCGGCGCGGATAACAAAAAAGTCGTTGCCGATGCGCTGGGTGCGCTGCGCCTGAAGCTGGGTAAAGATCTGAACCTGACCGATGAAGCCAAATGGGCGCCGCTGTGGGTTATCGACTTCCCAATGTTTGAAGACGACGGTGAAGGCGGCCTGACCGCGATGCACCATCCGTTCACCTCGCCGAAAGATATGACTGCCGCAGAGCTGAAAGCCGCGCCGGAAGACGCGGTGGCTAATGCCTACGATATGGTTATCAACGGCTATGAAGTGGGCGGCGGCTCCGTGCGTATTCACAGCGGCGAGATGCAGCAGACTGTATTTGGCATTTTGGGCATTAACGAACAAGAGCAGCGCGAGAAGTTTGGCTTCCTGCTGGATGCGCTGAAATACGGTACCCCGCCGCATGCAGGTCTGGCTTTCGGTCTTGACCGTTTGACCATGCTGCTGACCGGTACCGATAATATTCGTGATGTTATCGCCTTCCCGAAAACCACCGCAGCAGCGTGTCTGATGACCGAAGCGCCAAGCTTCGCTAATCCGGCATCCCTGAGCGAACTGGGTATTCAGGTTGTGGCGAAAGAGACGAAAGAGTCTTCGGAGAATAAGTAAGATGTCATTCAAGCTCCCCGTTTCCGTTCTGGTGGTGATTTATGCCGAAGATACGAAGCGGGTGCTGATGTTGCAGCGTCGCGACGATCCCGCTTTCTGGCAGTCGGTTACCGGCAGCCTGGAAGAGGGGGAGACCGCGCCGCAGGCTGCCGCGCGTGAAGTAAAGGAAGAAGTTGCCATTGACGTTGCCTGCGAGCAACTGGCTTTGGTTGACTGTCAGCGCACGGTAGAATTCGAGATATTTTCTCATTTACGTCATCGCTATGCGCCGGGCGTTGAGCGCAATACGGAATTTTGGTTCCGTCTTGCGCTCCCCCATGAACGCCAGATTGTCTTTACGGAACATCTGGATTACCGCTGGGTTGATGCGACGGAAGCCGCTATGTTGACCAAGTCCTGGAGCAACCGGCAGGCGATTGAAGAATTTGTAATTAACGCCGCCTGAAAAGGCGCGCTTTTTTGGAGATATTATTTTATGGCAGGTCATAGTAAATGGGCCAACACCAAACACCGCAAAGCGGCACAGGATGCCAAGCGCGGTAAGATCTTTACTAAAATTATTCGTGAGCTGGTCACCGCTGCGCGTTTGGGCGGCGGCGATGCGGGCTCTAACCCGCGTCTGCGTGCGGCAATTGATAAAGCGCTGTCTAATAACATGACGCGTGATACCTTGAACCGTGCCATTGCCCGTGGCGTTGGCGGCGATGATGACGCAAACATGGAAACCATCATTTATGAAGGTTACGGTCCTGGCGGCACAGCGGTCATGGTTGAATGTCTGTCTGACAACCGTAACCGTACCGTTGCCGAAGTGCGCCATGCGTTCAGCAAAACCGGCGGCAACCTCGGAACTGACGGTTCAGTCTCTTATCTGTTCAGCAAAAAAGGCGTTATCTCCTTCGAGAAAGGCGACGAAGATGCGATCATGGAGGCTGCCCTGGAAGCAGGCGCAGAAGACGTGGTGACCTATGACGACGGGGCAATTGACGTTTACACCGCCTGGGAAGAGATGGGCGCGGTACGCGATGCGCTGGAAGCCGCAGGCCTGAAAGCTGACGCAGCTGAAGTCTCTATGATCCCGTCAACCAAAGCGGATATGGATGCTGAAACTGCGCCGAAACTACTGCGCCTGATCGATATGCTGGAAGATTGTGACGACGTGCAGGAAGTTTATCATAACGGTGAGATCTCTGATGAGGTCGCCGCAACGCTGTGATACCCGTAATCTTTCAGCCCACAGCGGTGTTGGCTCTCCTCGCTTACCCCGGTCACGTAGTCAATCTACGCTCCCGGGGATGCGCTGCGTGGCCGCCTGGCTGTGAACTGAAATATTTAGGGTCTCACGGGTTAGTTATGACCGGGGGCGCGTGATGGCTATTATTCTCGGTATTGACCCGGGGTCGCGCGTCACTGGTTACGGCGTCATCCGTCAGGTTGGACGCCAACTGAGCTACCTGGGCAGCGGCTGCATTCGCACGAAAGTGGATGATTTACCGTCTCGCCTGAAGCTTATCTATGCGGGCGTCACTGAAATTATCACCCAGTTCCAGCCGGACTATTTCGCCATCGAACAAGTCTTTATGGCGAAGAACGCCGACTCGGCGCTAAAGCTCGGTCAGGCCCGCGGTGTGGCGATTGTCGCCGCGACAAATCAGGACCTGCCGGTCTTCGAGTACGCAGCCAGGCAGGTGAAGCAGACCGTCGTCGGCATTGGCAGCGCGGAAAAAAGCCAAGTGCAGCATATGGTGCGCACGTTGCTTAAGCTCCCGGCCAATCCTCAGGCGGATGCAGCAGATGCGTTAGCCATCGCCATTACCCACTGCCACGTCAGCCAGAACGTCGCCCAGATAGGCGAAAGCCGTCTGAATCTGGCGCGTGGAAGGTTACGCTAATCTATACCGCCTCGGCGACTGCTGGCTGAGGCGTTTCTACTCCATTCGCTGAAATTAACTCTAAATTTGGATGCAGCCAGAGGCTGGCCGGAGTGACCGTTTTCCGTTCCCATGGAATAGAGCCTAATAAACCAAAACTTCCAGAATCGCAATTTTGCTTGCGGGTTACTGCGCAACAGTTGTTCAAACGTTTCGACATTGCCCATCGGAATACATAACGCATCTTTATAAATATCAAACACAAATTTTGAACAGAACTGACGCGATGAATCGTATTTAAACCCGGTGTGATAAAGCTTATGCAAACGTGAGGGAACTTGTTCCATGAGCGAGAGCTTTTGCTCAGTGGTTAAACCGCCGCGCAGACGGCGAACAGCGTAACTATGATTGGCTGAGCGGTGAATAAACTGCGTTAGGGTGGTTACTCCCGAAAGTGGGACCCGACTTTCCGCCACCAGGTAATCATCACCATTATGACCAATGATAATACCCACATGGTTACACCAGCACTGAGAGGCCGTTGATATCTGGCCAATTAATGCCGTGCCAATACAGGTGAAAACAATATCTCCGGTTTCATATTTGGCAGGGTAATTTGCTGGCATGATTAATTCCTTTTTAATATTCCTTGAGTGGAGTTTTGCTTGCTGGACTGAACGATTATTATCATATCCAGACGCTTATGTTCTTAACAGAAGAAACTGTAAGGATGCAGATTATCCAGGATGGCTAAGGATAGTCAGTTTAAATATGAAAATCCGGCTGGTGAATAAAGGAGCATGACTAACATCTGCACTTCGTTTTGTGGGCGCGAAGTTTGTCGCTCGGCGCAGTAAGCGCTCTGGGAAGCGGTAAGTCCGCTCATGGAGGGCAGATGTACGGGATAACGTGTTTTTCATCTGGATATCTATCCAGCCTTTTTTTATGATACTGCATTAGACTTTCAGCCCTTAATCCAGGAGCTACACGTGATAGGCAGACTCAGAGGCATCATTCTCGAAAAACAACCCCCGCTGGTTTTACTTGAAACCGGAGGCGTAGGCTATGAGGTCCATATGCCGATGACCTGCTTTTACGAGCTGCCGGACGTGGGCAAAGAGGCGATAATTTTTACCCATTTTATCGTTCGTGAAGATGCTCAACTGCTGTTTGGCTTCAATAATAAGCAGGAGCGCACGCTGTTTAAAGAACTGATTAAAACCAACGGCGTCGGCCCGAAGCTGGCGCTAGCGATTCTTTCCGGCATGTCGGCACAGCAGTTTGTTAATGCCGTTGAGCGCGAAGAGCTGGCGGCGCTGGTGAAACTACCGGGTATCGGTAAAAAAACCGCCGAACGCCTGATTGTCGAAATGAAAGACCGCTTCAAAGGGCTGCACGGCGATCTGTTCACCCCGGCGGCCGATCTGGTATTGACGTCGCCTGCCGGTCCGGCTGATGATGACGCTGAGCAGGAAGCGGTTGCTGCGCTGGTGGCGCTGGGCTATAAACCTCAGGAGGCCAGCCGGATGGTCAGTAAAATCGTTCGCCCGGATGCAAACAGTGAAACGTTAATCCGCGAAGCGCTTCGCGCCGCGTTGTGAGGTAAGGGATGATTGAAGCAGACAGGCTGGTATCGGCGGACAGCACCGGTTATGAAGAAGCGGCCGACCGCGCAATCCGTCCTAAATTACTGGAAGAGTATGTGGGCCAGCCGCATGTCCGTTCGCAAATGGAGATCTTTATCCAGGCGGCGAAACTGCGCGGCGATGCGCTCGATCACCTGCTGATTTTTGGCCCTCCAGGGCTTGGGAAAACCACGCTGGCGAACATTGTTGCCAACGAAATGGGCGTAAATCTGCGCACCACTTCCGGCCCGGTACTGGAAAAGGCGGGCGATCTGGCGGCGATGCTGACCAACCTTGAACCGCACGATGTCTTGTTTATCGATGAGATCCACCGCCTTTCGCCGGTTGTTGAAGAAGTGTTATATCCGGCAATGGAAGATTATCAGCTGGATATCATGATTGGCGAAGGACCGGCGGCTCGTTCAATAAAAATCGATCTGCCGCCGTTTACCCTGATTGGCGCCACGACTCGCGCAGGCTCGTTGACTTCGCCGCTGCGCGACCGTTTTGGCATTGTGCAGCGCCTGGAGTTTTACCAGGTTCCTGACCTGCAATATATTGTCGGGCGCAGCGCTCGCTTTATGGGGCTGGAGATGAGTGAGGAGGGGGCGCTGGAAGTCGCGCGTCGCGCGCGCGGTACACCGCGTATTGCCAACCGCCTGCTCAGGCGCGTACGCGATTATGCCGAAGTGAAGCATGACGGCACCATTTCGGTAGAGATTGCTGCGAAGGCGCTGGATATGCTTAACGTGGATGCTGAAGGCTTCGATTATATGGACCGTAAGCTGCTGCTGGCGGTAATCGACAAGTTCTTCGGCGGGCCGGTGGGGCTGGATAACCTGGCGGCGGCGATAGGTGAAGAGCGGGAAACCATTGAAGATGTGCTGGAGCCGTATCTGATCCAGCAGGGCTTTTTACAGCGTACACCGCGTGGACGAATGGCGACGGTGCGGGCCTGGAATCACTTCGGCATTACGCCGCCGGAAATGCCGTAGGTTAAAATCCCCGGTGGCGCTTACGCTTACCGGGGCTACGGGTTCACGGCCGTCTGGGATCTGGTAGCCCGGGTTAGGCGTTTACGCCGCGACCCGGGATTTGTGAAGTGTGCAAGTCCGCACGAAATGTTAGATCTGATTCGTCGAGTCAGGTTGTGGATTTTTTGCTCATGCTGATAATAAACAGCAGCGCGGCGCACAGGACCACCGAAGGTCCCGCAGGCGTGTCGTAGAACGCTGAGAAGGTCAATCCCCCGGTCACTGCAACCATTCCAACGCCAACGGCTATACCAGCCATCTGCTCCGGTGTTCGGGCAAAACGGCGGGCCGTCGCGGCGGGGATAATCAGCAAAGAAGTGATAATCAGCGCCCCGACAAACTTCATTGCAACGCCGATAGTCAGCGCGGTAACCAGCATGAGTAGCAGTTTCACCCGCTGAAGCTTCACGCCATCAACAAAAGCCAGATCCGGGCTGATGGTCATTGACAGCAGGTTTCGCCACTGCCAGAGCAGGATAGCCAGCACAACAACCACGCCAATGGCGATTGAAATCAAATCTTCCGGCGTCACCGCCAGCAGATCGCCAAACAGATAGGCCATCAGGTCGACGCGCACATTCGACATCAGGCTGACCACCACCAGGCCCAAAGAAAGCGCGCTGTGCGCCATTATCCCGAGTAAAGTATCTACCGCCAGGTGCGGGCGTTTTTCCAGCCACACCAGGCCACCGGCCAGCAGCAACGTGACCACGATAACCGCATAAAACGGATTGACGTTCAGCAGCAAACCAAAAGCGACGCCGAGCAGCGAGGCGTGGGCAAGGGTATCGCCGAAGTAGGACATGCGGCGCCAGACAACGAATGAACCTAACGGGCCAGCCGCGCAGGCGAGCATAATTCCGGCTAACCAGCCGGGGAGAAGTAATTCAATCATTAACGGTCATTTCCCCGACGCAGTACAATCCGCCCCTGCAGGTCGTGGCGGTGATTATGATGATGGCGATAAATCCCCAGCTGTTCTGCGCCGCGCTGGCCGAACATCGAGATAAATTCCGGATGCATGGAGACCACTTCCGGCGCGCCGGAGCAGCAAATGTGTTGATTCAGACACAGCACTTCATCCGTTTTTGCCATAACCAGGTGCAGGTCATGGGAAACCATCAGCACAGCGCAATCAAGCTCCTGGCGCAGTTGGTTAATCAGATCATAGAGCGCCACCTGGCCGTTGACGTCCACGCCCTGAGTCGGCTCGTCGAGCACCAATAGCTGCGGCTGATTGAGCAGGGCGCGAGCCAATAACACACGCTGGGTCTCTCCGCCGGAAAGCTTCTGCATGGGAGCGTCAATCAGATGCCCGGCCTGTACACGCTTTAGCGCAGGCAGAATGTCGCGTTTGTGGGTGCCTGGGCGCAGCAGCATAAAACGGTTGACGGTCAGCGGCATGGTGGCATCAAGATGCAGCTTTTGCGGGACATAGCCGATACGCAGATGCCCCTCACGTTTGATAACACCTTCAGTTGGTGCTACCAGTCCGAGGACAACCCGTACAAGGGTCGATTTACCGGCGCCGTTAGGACCCAGCAACGTTAAAATTTTGCCTGGCTTTAGCGTGAGCGAAATGTCAGACAGCACGCGCCTATGGCCATAAACCACGGCGACGTTTTCCAGAGTTACAAGATTTGTCATATCAAATTAGGGGTTGCACAAGCTAGTGAATGTTATAATATCACATCTTTCTCATTCATTACGATGATTCGACGCATTATGTTACATAAAAATACGCTTCTTTGCGCTGGACTTAGCGCCGCTTTTTTATTCGCTTATGCACCGTTGGCAAACGCCGCGGTTGTTACCTCGCTTAAACCGCTGGGCTTTATCGCTTCAGCCATCGCCGATGGCGTAACGGATACCCAGGTTCTGCTGCCTGATGGGGCATCGGAGCATGATTATTCACTGCGTCCATCAGATGCAAAACGCTTACAGAACGCAGACTTAGTGGTTTGGATTGGACCTGAGATGGAAGCGTTTATGGATAAGTCAACGCAAAGCATTGCGCCGAATAAAAAGGTGACGATTGCCGAGCTTGACGGCGTGAAACCGTTACTCATGAAAGGGGCTGACGATGATGATGACCACCATGGCCACGATCATGGTGCCGGGGAAAATAGTGACGATGATCACCATCATGGCATCTATAACATGCATCTATGGCTTTCCCCAGAGATAGCGCGCCTTTCGGCGGTTGCAATCCACGATAAATTATTGGAACTTATGCCGCAGAGTCGAGCCAAACTTGACGCCAATCTGAAGGATTTTGAGGCAAAATTAGCCGCTACCGATAAACAGGTTGGGACCGAGCTGGCACCGCTGAAAGGGAAGGGGTATTTCGTTTTTCATGATGCCTACGGCTACTTTGAAAAACACTACGGTTTGACCTCATTAGGTCACTTTACCGTCAACCCAGAAATCCAGCCTGGTGCGCAGCGTTTACATGAAATCAGAACACAGTTGGTTGAGCAAAAAGCGACTTGCGTTTTTGCTGAGCCACAGTTCAGGCCAGCGGTTATAGAAGCTGTCGCCAGGGGTACGTCCGTGCGCATGGGAACCCTGGATCCACTTGGAATCGGAATTAAGCTGGGTAAAGAGAGTTATCCGCAATTCCTGAGCCAGATGGCGAATCAGTATTCAAGCTGCCTGAAAGGAGATTAACGAGGAAGTGAATACGTGCAACAGATAGCCCGCGCTGTCACTCAGGCATTTAACAACCTGCCACGACCTCACCGCGTTATGCTGGGGTCGCTTAGCGTTCTTACTTTAGCGGTCGCCGTCTGGCGACCCTACATTTACCACCACCCTGAATCTACACCCATTACCAGAACCATCGAGCTGGAGCAAAGCGAAATCCGCTCTCTGCTGCCGGAAGCTTCGGAACCTATCGATCAGGCTCCCCAGGAAGAAGAAGCTATCCCGCAGGATGAGCTGGATGATAAAGCAGATAGCGATTCTGGCGGCCATGAATATGTCGTGTCGACCGGCGACACGCTCAGCAGCATCCTTAATCAGTACGGTATTGATATGGGTGATATCGCGCAGCTCTCCTCGGCGGATAAAGAGTTGCGTAATCTGAAAATTGGTCAACAGCTCTCCTGGACGCTGACGGCGGATGGCGATTTACAAAGCCTGACCTGGGAGATGTCGCGTCGTGAAACTCGAACCTATGATCGGGTGGCAAACGGTTTTAAAATGAGCAGCGAGCTGCAAAAAGGCGACTGGGTCAACAGCGTACTGAAAGGGACCGTTGGCGGAAGCTTCGTTGCCAGCGCTCGCGATGCAGGCCTCACCAGCACTGAAGTCAGCGCGGTAATCAAAGCAATGCAGTGGCAGATGGACTTCCGTAAGCTGAAAAAAGGCGATGAGTTCTCGGTACTGATGTCGCGTGAGATGCTCGACGGTAAGCGTGAACAAAGCCAGCTACTTGGCGTGCGTCTACGCTCTGACGGTAAAGACTATTATGCGATCCGCGCTGAGGATGGCAAATTCTACGATCGCAACGGTACCGGCCTGGCGAAGGGCTTCCTGCGCTTCCCGACTGCACGTCAGTTCCGCGTGTCATCTAACTTTAACCCACGCCGTCTGAACCCGGTGACCGGTCGCGTCGCTCCGCATCGCGGCGTCGATTTTGCGATGCCGCAGGGCACGCCGGTACTGTCGGTGGGTGATGGTGAAGTGGTGGTCGCCAAACGTAGCGGCGCGGCAGGTTATTACGTTGCCGTTCGTCATGGTCGTACCTATACCACTCGCTATATGCACCTGCGTAAGCTGCTGGTGAAACCAGGGCAGAAGGTGAAACGTGGCGACCGCATCGCGCTGTCGGGCAACACCGGACGTTCTACCGGCCCACATCTGCATTACGAAGTGTGGATTAACCAGCAGGCGGTCAACCCGTTGACGGCAAAACTACCGCGTACTGAGGGGCTTAGCGGTTCCGACCGTACCGATTACCTGGCGCAGGCAAAACAGGTGATCCCACAGCTGCGGTTTGACTAGCTCCCGCCCGTTAAAAAGCCGGTGCCATTCGCGCGCCGGCTTTTTCTTTTGTGCGTTACTCAACGTATCGCTAAACTAACCCATTATCTTTATTGAGCGGAACTTCTGCGGATTGGGCATGGAAACGAAAAAAAACAATATTGAGTTTATTCCAAAGTTTGAAAAATCCTTTTTACTACCGCGCTACTGGGGCGCGTGGTTGGGGGTTTTTGCCTTCGCCGGTATTGCTCTGACGCCTGCGTCTTTTCGCGATCCGATTCTGGGCAAACTGGGGCGTTTTGTTGGCCGGCTGGCAAAGAGTTCGCGCCGCCGGGCGCAGATCAACCTGCTGTACTGCTTTCCGGAAAAGAGTGAGCAGGAACGTGAAGAAATCATTGATGCTATGTATGCTTCCGCGCCACAGGCGATGGTGATGATGGCCGAATTAGGTCTTCGCGACCCGCAGCGCATCCTTTCCCGCGTCGACTGGCAGGGAAAAGAGATCATTGATGAGATGCAGCGGAACAACGAGAAAGTTATCTTTCTCGTTCCCCATGCCTGGGGAGTGGATATTCCGGCGATGCTGATGGCCTCCGGTGGGCAAAAGATGGCGGCGATGTTCCATAATCAGGGCAACCCGGTATTTGATTATGTCTGGAATACCGTGCGTCGTCGTTTTGGCGGGCGTATGCATGCGCGCAACGATGGGATTAAGCCGTTTATACAGTCGGTGCGTCAGGGATATTGGGGCTACTATCTTCCCGATCAGGATCATGGCGCCGAGCACAGCGAATTTGTTGATTTCTTTGCTACCTACAAGGCAACGCTACCGGCGATTGGCCGTTTAATGAAAGTGTGTCGCGCCCGCGTCGTACCGCTGTTTCCGGTCTATGATGGCAAAACGCATCGCCTGACGGTGCTGGTGCGCCCGCCAATGGACGATCTGCTGGAGGCGGACGATAACACGATTGCCCGGCGGATGAACGAAGAGGTGGAGATTTTTGTTAAGCCGCATACCGAGCAGTACACCTGGATCCTTAAGCTGCTGAAAACGCGCAAGCCGGGTGAAATCGAGCCGTATAAACGTAAAGAGCTGTATCCGCGAAAGAAGTAATAGGCGTTTATGCGCCAGAGGCGAAAAAAAACCTGCCGGTAAACGCTGGCAGGTTTTTTTATGGCGTAATAGAAAATTACTCGACGGTCAGGATACGGGTGGTATTGGTGGTACCGATGGTGCTCATTACATCACCCTGGGTCACGATAACCAGGTCGCCGGTGACCAGATAGCCTTTATCGCGCAGCAGATTCACTGCGTCATGGGCCGCGGCGACGCCATCACTTTCGCTGTCGAAATGAACCGGCGTCACGCCGCGATACAGCGCCGTCAGGTTCAACGTACGTTCATGACGAGACAGCGCAAAAATCGGCAGGCCGGAGCTGATGCGCGAGGTCATCAGTGCGGTACGACCAGATTCGGTCATGGTGATAATGGCGGTGACGCCTTTCAGGTGGTTGGCCGCATACATTGCTGACATCGCAATGGCTTCTTCCACATTGTCGAACTGGATGTCCAGACGGTGCTTGGAAACGTTGAGGCTAGGGATTTTTTCCGCACCCAGGCAGACGCGAGCCATCGCAGCAACGGTTTCAGACGGATACTGACCTGCGGCGGTTTCCGCAGAAAGCATCACGGCGTCGGTACCATCCAGCACGGCGTTCGCCACGTCCATAACTTCAGCGCGGGTTGGCATCGGGTTGGTTATCATTGACTCCATCATCTGGGTCGCGGTAATGACCGAACGGTTCAGCTGACGGGCACGACGGATCAAGGCTTTCTGAATGCCGACCAGCTCCGGATCGCCAATTTCTACGCCGAGATCGCCACGGGCGACCATGACTACGTCGGATGCCAGAATCACATCGTCCATTGCGTCCTGGCTGCAAACCGCTTCCGCACGCTCTACTTTGGCGACGATTTTTGCGTCACAGCCTGCATCGCGCGCCAGACGGCGAGCGTAGTTCAGGTCTTCGCCACAGCGTGGGAAGGAGACGGCCAGATAATCGACGCCAATTTTTGCCGCGGTGAGGATGTCGGCTTTGTCTTTTTCAGTCAGCGCTTCGGCTGACAGGCCGCCGCCCAGTTTGTTGATACCTTTGTTGTTGGACAGCGGTCCGCCGACGGTAACTTCGGTAAACACTTTCATGCCCTGAACTTCGAGTACTTTCAGCTGTACGCGACCGTCGTCCAGCAGCAGGATATCACCCGGAACCACGTCAGCCGGAAGGCCTTTATAATCGATGCCAACTTTCTCTTTGTCGCCTTCACCTTTACCCAGGTTAGCGTCGAGGAGGAATTTGTCGCCGATATTGAGGAAGATTTTGCCTTCTTTGAAGGTGGATACGCGAATTTTCGGCCCCTGTAGGTCACCGAGAATCGCAACATGACGACCCAGTTTTGCCGCAATCTCACGGACCTTATCCGCACGGATCTGATGATCTTCCGCGGTTCCGTGAGAGAAATTCATACGTACCACGTTAGCGCCTGCGGCGATAACCTTCTCAAGGTTGTTATCGCGATCGGTAGCCGGGCCTAAGGTGGTAACGATTTTGGTTCTGCGAAGCCTTCTGGACATGTAATACTCCGTTGACTGAAACAACTTTGGTGTTGCGTGAACATGGATTCGGTAGCGCCAGCGAGCAAAGTCGCTATACCGGAACATTACCGACGGTGTAATAGGATACTGCTTTGTTTCTACTTTTATTGGTTATTGCTGTGTACGCTGAGCTCTTTATCAAAGCGCGATTCCTTGAGCGCTTCCTTGACCCTCTTCAAGTTATCTCTGAATTTTGCGCCCCGCCGCAGGGTAAAGCCGGTTGCCAGCACGTCAATCACCGTCAGTTGCGCTAAGCGGGAAACCATCGGCATATAGATATCGGTATCTTCCGGAACATCCAGCGTAATGGCCAGCGTTGATTCACGGCAAAGCGGCGTACCGGGAGAGGTAATGGCGATCACCATCGCATCGTTTTCGCGGGCCAGTTGCGCCAGTTCCACCAGACTTTTGGTTCTGCCGGTATGCGAGATAATCACGACCACATCGTCATCATTACAGTTCATACAGCTCATGCGTTGCAGGACAATGTCGTCGGAGTAGATAACCGGCACATTAAAGCGGAAGAATTTGTTCATCGCGTCGTGGGCGACAGCGGCCGAGGAGCCCAGACCAAAAAAGGCGATTTTTTTAGCCTGAGTGAGCAGGTCGACCGCACGATTAATGGCGGAGATGTCGAGAGAATGGTGGACCTGATCTAAACTGGCCATTGCCGATTCAAATATTTTTCCCGTATAGGATTCGACGCTGTCTTCTTCATCAACATTACGGTTAACATACAGCGTCCCGTGCGCCAGGCTCTGGGCCAGATGCAGTTTGAAATCAGGGAAACCGCGAGTTTCCAGACTGCGGCAAAAACGGTTGACGGTTGGCTCACTGACGCCAGCCTCCAGCGCCAGGGCGGCGATACTTGAATGAATGGCCTGCGCGGGGGTAGCAAGAATGACTTCCGCCACTTTGCGTTCAGATTTGCTAAGGTGTTCCAGTCGGGACTGGATTTTTTCCAGCATATTCATTATTACAGGGCGCTCATCAATGGAAACGATTTCATTAATGGGTGAAATCTTCAGGCGTTTTAGCAAGAATATACCTCTCCGTAGTCGGAAACGGTGAGGAATGACCTTAAAAAATGTTGTTTTTTTTCATTACATGATCAGAGTCGTATTTTACTAACTGAGAATCGGTCGAAACAACGAACAATATTAGCCGCATGCCCAAAATCTCACGCCATATTTTTCCCCTTGTGCGATTTAGCAGCGGGAACCGGGGCTGAGGGTTTCGGGAAATTCGTAAACCCAGTACGATGCAGTGAAAGAAAATTACAAATATAGCCTGGCACAAGCACCAGACTATCAACTAAGGAGAATGACATGGCGGTAACGCAAACGGCCCAGGCATGCGATCTGGTCATTTTCGGCGCGAAGGGTGACCTGGCGCGACGTAAATTGCTGCCTTCCCTGTATCAGCTTGAAAAAGCTGGCCAGATCCACCCTGACACCCGCATCATCGGCGTCGGGCGTGCCGACTGGGACAAAGACGCTTACACCAAGGTAGTGCGTGAAGCGATGGAAACCTTCATGAAGGAGAAAATTGATGAAGGTTTATGGGAGACCCTGAGCGGGCGTCTGGATTTTTGTAACCTTGATGTCAACGACACGAAAGCGTTTACCCGTTTGGGCAAAATGCTCGATCAGCAAAATCGCGTTACGGTTAACTATTTCGCCATGCCTCCAGGTACCTTTGGCGCGATTTGCAAAGGGCTGGGGGAGGCGAAGCTAAACGCCAAACCTGCTCGCGTGGTGATGGAAAAACCGCTGGGCACTTCACTTGAAACTTCCCGCGAGATCAACGATCAGGTCGGCGAGTTTTTCGAAGAGTGCCAGGTCTATCGTATCGACCACTATCTGGGTAAAGAGACGGTGCTGAACCTGCTGGCGCTGCGCTTTGCTAACTCGCTGTTTGTGAATAACTGGGATAGTCGCACTATCGATCACGTTGAGATCACGGTAGCAGAAGAGGTGGGCATTGAAGGCCGTTGGGGCTACTTCGATCAGGCCGGGCAGATGCGCGATATGATCCAGAACCACCTGCTGCAAATTCTGTGCATGATTGCGATGTCACCGCCATCAGATTTAACCGCCGATAGCATTCGCGATGAAAAAGTGAAGGTGCTGAAATCTCTGCGCCGCATCGACCGCACCAATGTGCGTGAAAAAACGGTGCGCGGCCAGTACACCGCTGGTTTTGCACAAGGCAAAAAAGTGCCTGGCTACCTCGAAGAAGAGGGGGCGAATAAATCCAGCCACACTGAAACTTTCGTGGCGATTCGCGTGGACATCGACAACTGGCGCTGGGCTGGCGTGCCGTTCTACCTGCGTACCGGTAAACGTCTGCCGACCAAGTGTTCTGAAGTCGTGGTTTACTTTAAAACGCCAGAATTGAACCTGTTCAAAGAGACCTGGCAAGAACTGCCGCAGAACAAGCTGACTATTCGTCTTCAGCCGGATGAAGGGGTGGATATTCAGGTGCTTAACAAAGTTCCTGGCCTTGACCACAAGCACAACCTGCAAATCACTAAGCTGGATCTGAGCTACTCGGAAACGTTTAACCAAACGCATCTGGCGGATGCCTATGAGCGTCTGCTGCTGGAGACCATGCGCGGTATTCAGGCGTTGTTTGTGCGTCGTGACGAAGTGGAAGAGGCGTGGAAGTGGGTTGACTCAATCACTGAAGCCTGGGCTGCCGATCGCGATTCACCGAAACCTTACCAGGCAGGCACGTGGGGGCCGGTCGCCTCCGTGGCGATGATCACCCGCGATGGCCGTTCCTGGAACGAGTTTGAGTAAGCGGAAGGCTAATCCGGTAGAGGTATTTTACCGGTAACATGATCTGACGCAGCAAGTCGCGTAATTTTTAATCTTTTAAGCCCCGGAGGATTCACCCCCGGGGCTTTTTTTATTACACTGCTCCCAGATATTTTGCCCCTGAGCCCCGGTACTGGTGCCTTAAGCACCGAAAAACATCGTTAAAGCGCTGCGGCCGGACAGATAAAATTTGAGGAGCCTTTATGAATTCTGAAATGTTACGGGTAACAAATCGCATTATCGAACGCTCGCGCGATACCCGCGAAGCCTACCTCGCCCGGATTAACCAGGCTAAGAGTGACACCGTTCATCGCGCCCAACTGGCGTGCGGTAACCTGGCCCATGGTTTTGCTGCCTGTCAGGCCGATGATAAAGCTTCGCTGAAAAGCATGCTGCGTAACAACATTGCCATCATCACCTCCTATAACGATATGCTGTCCGCACATCAGCCTTACGAGCACTATCCTGACGTTATTCGCAAAGCGCTGCATTCCGCTAACGCGGTCGGGCAGGTGGCCGGTGGCGTCCCGGCGATGTGCGATGGCGTGACTCAGGGACAGGATGGGATGGAACTGTCCCTGCTCAGCCGTGAAGTGATTGCTATGTCTGCCGCGATTGGCTTGTCGCATAACATGTTTGACGGTGCGCTCTATCTTGGCGTCTGCGATAAAATTGTCCCCGGTCTGGCAATGGCCGCGCTGTCGTTTGGCCACCTGCCGTCCATCTTTGTTCCATCCGGCCCGATGGCCAGCGGCCTGGCGAATAAAGAAAAAGTGCGCATTCGTCAGCTCTATGCGGAAGGAAAAGTGGATCGTATGGCGCTGCTGGAGTCCGAAGCCGCTTCTTACCATGCGCCGGGCACCTGTACTTTCTACGGTACCGCCAACACCAACCAGATGGTGGTTGAGTTTATGGGGATGCAACTGCCTGGGTCGTCATTTGTGCATCCTGATGCGCCGCTGCGCGAAGCGCTGACCGCTGCCGCCGCTCGCCAGGTGACCCGCCTGACCGGAAACGGTAACGAATGGATGCCGCTGGGCAAAATGTTTGACGAAAAAGTGGTGGTCAACGGGATTGTCGCGCTACTGGCAACCGGTGGCTCCACCAACCATACCATGCACCTGGTCGCCATGGCGCGGGCGGCGGGGATCATCATCAACTGGGATGATTTCTCTGACCTCTCAGACGTGGTGCCGCTGCTGGCGCGTCTCTATCCAAACGGCCCGGCGGATATCAACCACTTCCAGGCGGCGGGCGGCGTGCCGGTACTGGTACGCGAGCTGCTGAAAGGCGGTCTGCTGCATGAAGACGTTAACACCGTGGCCGGTTTTGGTCTCTCCCGCTACACCATGGAACCCTGGCTCAACAACGGCGAACTTGACTGGCGTGAAGGGGCAACTGCGCCGCTGGATGAGCAGGTCATCGCCACTTTTGAAAAGCCATTCTCTCGCCACGGTGGGACTAAAGTGCTGAGCGGCAATCTCGGCCGCGCGGTGATGAAAACCTCCGCAGTGCCGGTTGAAAACCAGATTATTGAAGCACCTGCGGTGGTTTTCGAGAGCCAGCACGACGTGCTGCCAGCCTTTGAAGCGGGGCTGCTGGACAAAGATTGCGTAGTGGTGGTCCGTCATCAGGGGCCAAAAGCGAACGGTATGCCAGAATTACATAAACTTATGCCGCCACTTGGTGTATTATTGGACCGCCGTTTCAAAATCGCGCTGGTGACCGATGGTCGACTCTCCGGCGCGTCAGGCAAAGTTCCATCAGCAATCCACGTGACGCCTGAAGCGTACGATGGTGGTCTGCTGGCGAAGGTACGCGATGGCGATGTCATCCGCGTTAATGGCCAGACGGGCGAGCTAACGCTGCTGGTGGATGACGCTGAGCTGGCTGCGCGTCAGCCGCATATTCCTGACCTGAGCGGTTCGCGTGTAGGAACCGGCCGGGAAATGTTCGGTGCGCTGCGTGAGAAACTCTCCGGAGCAGAACAGGGCGCAACCTGCATCAATTTTTAAGACGATTCGATTTGTAGATCTGGCGAGAGAAAATCTGATGAAAAACTGGAAAACAACTGCAGAAGCAATCCTCACCTCCGGCCCGGTTGTACCGGTAATCGTGGTGAAAAAGCTGGAACACGCTGTGCCAATGGCGAAAGCGCTGGTTGCTGGCGGCGTACGCGTACTGGAAGTGACTCTGCGTACCGAGTGTGCGATGGACGCTATCCGCGCGATCGCTAAAGAAGTTCCGGAAGCCATTGTCGGTGCCGGTACCGTCACCAACGTTGAGCAACTGAAAGAAGTGACCGAAGCGGGCGCGCAGTTTGCTATCAGCCCTGGCCTGACCGAATCCTTGCTGAAAGCAGCGACCGGTGAAGGTACTATCCCGTTGATCCCAGGGATCAGCACCGTGTCCGAGCTGATGCTGGGTATGCAGTATGGCCTGAAAGAGTTCAAATTCTTCCCGGCTGAAGCTAACGGCGGCGTAAAAGCGCTGCAGGCGATTGGTGGCCCGTTCGCGCACATTCGCTTCTGCCCGACTGGCGGCATCTCTCCGGCAAACTATCGTGACTATCTGGCGCTGAACAGCGTGCTGTGCATCGGCGGCTCCTGGCTGGTGCCGGCGGATGCGCTGGAAGCCGGTGATTACGACCGTATCACCAAACTGGCTCGTGAAGCGGTGGAAGGCGCGAAGTAATCTCCGCGCTCCTGCCTGAGGCCCGGTCTGTACTCATACGACCGGGTTTTTTTATCCCGCCACCACGACAGCAGAAGCCGCCGTTTTAGCGCGCGCTACCGCTTCGTCAACGTTATCGGCTATCGCCAGGGTCACGCCCAAACGACGCGAACCGTCAATTTCTGGTTTACCGAACAGACGCAGCTGCAGGCCTGCACCGACTGCTGACTGAATATTGCTGAAGGTGACATTCTGGCTGGTTAACTGCGGCAGGATCACTGCCGAGGCCGCCGGGCCGTACTGGCGAATCGCGCCAATCGGCAGTCCGAGGAAGGCGCGGACGTGCAGGGCAAACTCGGAAAGGTCCTGTGAAATCAGCGTGACCATGCCGGTATCGTGCGGGCGCGGCGAGACTTCGCTAAAAATCACCTCATCACCGCAGACAAACAGCTCGACGCCGAACAGGCCGTGACCGCCCAGAGCCAGCACCACTTCGCGGGCTATTTCCTGCGCACGCTCCAGCGCCAAATCGCTCATCTGCTGCGGCTGCCAGGATTCGCGGTAATCGCCATCTTCCTGACGATGACCGACCGGGGCGCAGAAGTGCACACCGTCCATGGCGCTCACGGTTAGCAGGGTAATTTCAAAATCAAAGTTCACTACGCCTTCAACGATAACGCGACCGGCTCCGGCGCGCCCGCCTTGCTGCGCATACTGCCAGGCTTCAGCCAGCTGTTCGCTGGAGCGAATAAAGCTCTGGCCTTTGCCGGATGAACTCATCACCGGCTTGACGATGCACGGCAGGCCAATCTCAGTAACGGCCTCACGGAATGTGGCTTCGCTGTCGGCAAAACGGTAGGCGGAAGTTGGAAGCGATAGCTCTTCGGCTGCCAGGCGACGGATACCTTCACGGTTCATGGTGAGTTTTGCCGCCCGCGCGGTGGGGACGACTTTTTGCCCGGCTTGCTCCAGCGCAACGAGGGTATCAGTGGCGATGGCTTCGATTTCCGGCACGATAAAGTCAGGTTTTTCCTGTTCAATCAGCGCCTGCAACGTCTCACCGTGCAGCATATTAATGACATGTGAACGGTGTGCTACCTGCATCGCCGGAGCATCAGGGTAACGATCGACGGCGATGGTCTCAATTCCCAGGCGCTGGCATTCGATCGCCACCTCTTTACCCAGTTCGCCGGAACCTAGCAGCATTACCTTTGTTGCCGCAGGGCGCAGCGCCGTACCTAATACAGTCATAACTCTCTTCCGCAGTAAAAAAACATGCGCCGCATTATAAACGAAAACGTTTGCGTATGTCTTTATACCCTTCATACTTCAAGCCGCATCTTTGTTGGCTGCCTGCGCTTACCCCGGTCACGTACTATTTGTACGCTCCCGGGGATGCGCTTAGTTGCCGCCGCGATGCAACTCGAATTATTTAGGGTATATATGCGTAATTTGAGTTCAAGGTGAAAATTTGTTATACTGTATAAAAATACAGTATAAAGGGGCTGCATCATGGCGGTTGAAATTAAATATGTGGTGATTCGTGAAGGTGAGGAAAAAATGTCTTTTGCCAGCAAAAAAGAGGCCGATGCTTATGACAAAATGCTCGATCTGGCGGAAGTATTGAACGACTGGCTGGTTGAGTGCCCGCTTACTCTTGACGAAGACCAGCGCGATAGTATGGCGATGTGGCTGGCGGAGCGTAAAGACACCCTAAATCATATTCTGCGTTCGGGAAAACTGCCGGAAGCTGAAGATAGTACTGATGAACAGCCCATCCAGACGGAAGATGACAACAGGTCCGAGGTCGTCGCCGAATCTGAAGCTGACGTTCCGGCAAAAACGCGCAAAGTGAAAGCCGCCTGAGTGCATTTTGTGCCGCCGGGTTTTCTGGCGGCAAGCATCCGCTGATGCATCTTTATGGCGCTAAATTTGCGCATCTTTAGCTATCAATAACATTTCCTGACGTCGCGTTGTTTAGGCTGGTGGTATCGCTTATCGCGCAACGAGGAAATGTATGTCTAACTGGCTTAATCAACTGCAGTCTCTGCTGGGTCAGCAGGGGCAGTCTTCTTCATCTGACTCTCAACCAAGCGGCAAAAATTTACTGCTACCGGGCGCACTTGGCGGTTTAGCAGGGCTGCTGGTTGCCAGCAAGTCATCGCGCAAACTGTTAGCCAAATACGGCACCAGCGCGCTTCTGGTCGGTGGTGGGGCGGTTGCAGGTAGCGTGTTGTGGAATAAGTATCAGCAGAAAATGCGCGTCAGCGCGCCGCAGGAACCCGTTTATTCCGCCCCAACCCAGGCGCAATCTCCCGCACCCGCCGAGATTGATGCCCGCAGTGAACGACTGATTATGGCGTTGGTCTTCGCCGCCAAAAGCGACGGCCATATTGACGAACGCGAGCGGGCCAGCATTGAAGAGCAGCTGCGTGCGGCAAATATTGATGTGCAGGGGCGGGTGTTAATCGACAGGGCGCTGGCTTTGCCTCTCGATCCGCAGCGTCTGGCGCAGGGCATCGGCAGTGAGCAAGAGGCGCTTGAGGTTTACTACATCAGCTGCGCGGTCATCGATATTGACCACTTTATGGAGCGCAGCTATCTGAATGCGCTCGGCGAGGCGCTTAAGCTGCCGCAGGAAGTGCGTGAAGACATCGAACGCGACATTCAGGCGCAAAAACAGGCCATTACGCTCTAAATCCGCACGTTTCGCTTGCATCGCTGGCGACTTTTGCCACCCTTATATATTGTGTAGTCACGTTACCCTTCAGGCTGCTTTGAGGCAGCCTGATATCTTTTTGTACTCAATATTTGCCGTAGAAGAATAAGCCGATGCCACCAAAAGCCAAACGGATCCCCCATGCCATGACGTTACATGGCGATACCCGAAGTGATCATTACTACTGGCTGCGCGATGACGAGCGCTCTCAGCCGGAAGTGCTGGATTATCTGCGTCAGGAAAATGAGTACGGTAAAAAGGTCATGTCTTCACAAAGTAGCCTGCAGGAAAGGATACTCAAGGAGATAATTGACAGAATTCCGCCGCGCGAAGTGTCGGCGCCCTACAGTAAAAATGGCTACCGCTATCGCCAGGTTTATGAACCGGGCTGTGAGTATGCCATTTATCAACGTCAGTCGGTGCTCAAAGAAGAGTGGGATGAATGGGACGTGCTGCTCGACGGTAATCAGCGCGCGGCTGGTAGCGAATTCTACACCCTCGGCGGTTTAGGCGTATCCCCCGACAATAACCTGATGGCGGTGGCGGAAGACTATCTCTCCCGGCGGCAGTATAGCCTGCGTTTCTATCATTTAGGCAATGGCGATGAATATCAGGAAGTGCTGGAAAACGTCTCGCCAGATTTTGCCTGGAGTAACGATTCGCAGACGCTGTGGTACGTACGTAAACACCCGACCACGTTACTGCCGTATCAGGTGTGGCGTCATCGTCTGGGCACGCCGACCAGTGCGGATATCATGGTGTATGAAGAGCAGGATGATACCTTTTACGTCAGCGTTCATAAAACGACCTCTCAGCAGTTTGTGGTGATTTATCTGGCCAGCGCGACCACCAGCGAAGTGCTGTTGCTGAATGCAGAAATGACCGACGCCGAGCCGATTTGTTTTCTACCGCGACGCAAAGATCACGAATATAGCCTCGATCACTATCAGCATGCCTTTTATCTGCGTTCCAACCGGGAGGGTAAAAACTTTGGCCTCTACCGCAGTGCGCTACGCGATGAGCAGCAGTGGGAGACGTTGATTCCCCCGCGTAACGAAGTGATGCTGGAAGGTTTTACCCTGTTTACCGATTGGCTGGTGGTTGAGGAGCGTCAGCGTGGGCTCACCAGCCTACGGCAGATCAACCGCAAGACGGGAGAGTCGCAGGGAATCGCCTTTGACGATCCGGCCTACGTGACCTGGCTCTCTTATAACCCGGAGCCGGAAACCTCCCGTCTGCGCTACGGCTACTCCTCCATGACCACGCCGGACACACTGTTTGAACTGGATATGAATACCGGCGAGCGACGGGTGCTGAAACAGCAGGAGGTTAAAGGGTTTGATGCCAGTCATTACCGCAGCGAGCATTTGTGGATCAAAGCCCGCGACGGTGTTGAAGTCCCGGTATCGTTGGTCTACCGACATGAACATTTTCGCAAAGGTGCCAGCCCGCTGCTGGTGTACGGCTACGGTTCCTATGGCGCAAGCATGGATGCAGATTTTAGCGCCAGCCGCCTGAGCCTGCTCGATCGAGGTTTTGTGTTCGCCATCGCCCATGTTCGCGGCGGCGGTGAGTTGGGCCAGCAGTGGTACGAAGACGGTAAGTTTCTGTGCAAGAAAAATACTTTCAACGATTATCTTGATGTCTGCGATGCGCTGCTGGCGCAGGGTTACGGCGACCCGCGTTTGTGCTACGGCATGGGCGGCAGCGCAGGAGGCATGCTGATGGGCGTGGCGATTAACCAACGTCCTGAACTGTTCCACGGCGTGGTGGCCCAGGTACCCTTCGTCGATGTCCTGACGACAATGCTCGACGAGTCAATCCCGCTGACCACCGGCGAGTTCGAAGAGTGGGGGAATCCGCAGGATGAAGAGTATTACCGCTATATGAAAAGCTACAGCCCGTATGACGGAATCCTGGCGCAGGCATATCCACATCTGCTGGTGACTACCGGCCTGCATGATTCGCAGGTGCAATACTGGGAACCGGCAAAATGGGTGGCAAAGCTGCGCGAGCTGAAAACCGACGATAACCTGCTGCTGCTGTGTACGGATATGGATTCCGGCCACGGCGGTAAATCCGGGCGCTTCAAAAGCTATGAGGGGGTGGCGCTGGAGTTTGCGTTTTTGATTGGCCTGGCGCAGGGGACGCTGCCGGGCCAGGCGGAGGTGTAAGGCCGATTACTCCCCGAGATAGTGCTTAAGCGTCAGGCGCAGCTCGGGGCTCATGCTGTCCAGGTTATTGAACAGCCAGCGTAGGTAGCCGGGATCGTTTTGTGCAACTTCAGAGACCGGTTTACCGCGATATTTACCAAAGTTAAAGGTGGACAGCAGCGCCGGGCGCCCGGTAATCGTCACCATCTCATCCGGCGACCAGCCGGACGTTTTGATGATATCGAGCAGCAGGGCGGCGGTGATATAGCAATCGTATAGCGCCCGGTGATGATGCAGGCCCGGTGGCGTGGCAACGCTGAGCTTGCGTGATTTATACAGCCCCATATTGCTGTACTTTATCCCCGGCCAAAGGCGGCGTGCCAGCTTCATGGTGCAGATCCATTCCCCCTGCATTTCCGGTAATACCCGGCGGTCAAAGCTGGCGTTATGGGCGACATACCACGGGCTGCCCATGTACAGCGGCACAATCTCTTCGATCCACGGCTTATCGGCAACCATCTCTTCGGTAATATGATGAATCGCCATCGCCTGTGGGCTGATAGGGCGGTCGGGGCGAACCAGATGGCTCATGGGATTTGTGATTTGTCCGTCAACAATATCTACTGAGGCGATTTCAACAATGCCTCCCTGCAATCCGCAGGTCTCTGTATCGATTACGCGCAGCATGGCTCGCTCCAGGCCAAAGAACCCAGCGTAATGGAATGCGCAGGTCTTGCCAACTCGGATGTCCGCAGAGGACGAGAATTATTTCTGTTTCGGTTCATAGGGCAGGCGAGAGAGCGACACCGACGCCAGGCGATGGGCAATCAGGCGTTCGCGAAACCAGCCGCGCAGATGTTCGGGCTGCTCTCTTTCAACCAGGTCGGCAACAACCGGCATATTGTAGCGCTCTTTAAAGGTAACGCCCGCCGCGGCGAGATCGACATTCACTTTGTCCATCTCCTCCTGGGAAATCTTAGCCAGGTTCTTTTCCATCAGTTTCTCCTCGAATATTGCCGCAAAAATTACTCAGTACGCGGCAAAAAGGCAAGTCTCAGACGCTTAGCTCGACTGCGTCATTATACAGGGTTATTCTCTGTGCTACATACATAACAAAAAGGAATGACGACTATGCCAATCATCGCCGGACGCGCGCTGCGTCTGTCCCTGTTTCTTGCTGGCTGCCTGACCACCGCTGGCGCCTTTGCCCACGCGCACCTGCAACAACAGCTTCCCGCCTCTGGTGCGGAAGTGGACGTTTCACCGCAGGCGCTGACGCTGGACTTCTCTGAAGGAATTGAAACGCAGTTTAGCGGTGTGACCCTGACCGGGCCGCAGCAGAAAACGATCGCCCTTGGCAAACTGAGCCGCAGCGACAGTAATAAGGCCCAGCTAACGGTGCCCGTCGAGCAGGCGTTAACCCCAGGCGAGTACACCGTTGCCTGGCACGTGGTTTCCGTTGATGGCCACAAGACGAAAGGGCAATACACCTTTACCGTGAAGTAATCCCATGCTTAGCGGATTGTATATCAGCTTACGCTTTATCCATTTCATCTCGCTGATGATTGCCTTCGGCTGCGTGCTCTACGGCGCATGGTGGGCACCGGTGACGTTGCGTCGCCTGCTCATGCAGCGTTTTTATCCGCTAATGCGTCATCTGCTGCTGGTCAGCGCGCTATCTGTGCTACTGATGTTGATGGCACAGGGCGGATTGATGGGCGACGGCTGGCCAGACGTCTGGCAGCCGGCTATCTGGCAAGCGGTGGCCGGGACGCAGTTCGGCGGCGCGTGGGTGTGGCAAATTTTGCTGTCCTTCGTGACCCTGGTGGTTGTGTGGCTGAAACCCCGACGGCCGGGGCGTCTCCTGCTGGTCCTCCTGTGTGCCCAAATACTGCTGCTGGCGGGCGTTGGTCATGCCGCGATGAACGAAGGCTGGCTGGGCGCCCTGCAGCGGACAAACCATGCGGTGCATCTGTTTTGCGTGGCCGGCTGGTTCGGCGGCCTGCTGCCGTTTATCTACTGCCTACGACTGGCGCATGGGCGCTGGCGGGAAGCGGCTATTTACACCATGATGCGTTTTTCGCGCTACGGGCATCTGGCTGTTGCCGGAACCATCGCCAGCGGTGTGGTGAACGCGTTGATTATCCAGGGCGGGCTTATCACCAGTTCACCCTGGGGGCGGATGCTGTTGTTCAAATGTGCGCTGGTGGCGGCAATGGTGGCAATTGCGTTAGTGAACCGGTATGTTCTGGTGCCACGCATGTCGGCAAGCGGAACGCGGGCGGAACTGCAAATTGTGCGCACAACGCAGATTGAAATTGTGCTGGGCGCGCTGGCGTTATTTGCCGTCAGCCTGTTTGCCACCTGGGAACCTTACTGAAAAATTGGTTAAATCATGAAAAAAATCGTTCTGACAATGTTGTTACTGGCAAGCTCTGGCGCTGCGCTGGCTGCTCCGCAGATCATTACCGTGAGTCGCTTTGAGGTGGGTAAGGAGAACTGGGCGTTTAACCGTGAAGAGGTGATGTTGACCTGTCGTCCGGGCAATGCGCTGTTCGCCATTAACCCCAGTACTCTGGTGCAGTACCCGCTGAATGACGTCGCCGAGCAGCAGATGAAGGACGGTAAGACCAATGCCCAGCCGATTTCTGTGATCCAAATCGACGATCCGCAGCGGCCGGGGCAAAAAATGAGCCTGGCGCCGTTTATTGAGCGCGCGCAGAAACTCTGCTGATCTCTTCCCGCATCCCGCTGTATTTGCATGAAAAAAACCGCCGTCATCCCTTATCGGGAGCGGCGGTTTTTTGTTGGCATTTGCAATTTTGACAGGAAATATTCGTCCACTTTTGTCGCGGACTGGAAAACCTGACACGGTAAACTATTCTTATAAGGCAAGGCGACTTAGCCTGCATTAATGCCAACTTTTAGCGCACGGCTCTCTCCCAAGAGCCATTTCCCTGGACCGAATACAGGAATCGTGTTCGGTCTCTTTTTATATATTATTCAGAACGCCGCAGATTCCATTCAAAATCCCATGCTGCTTTATTCGCGACTTTTTTCTTATACCACAACAATAATTTCCCAAACATTTCTTTTACAAAAAAATCGCCCGCCGGCTTCAGTAGTTGACGGTCACCAGAATGGTGTCGGTATAGGCTCCTGCAGGCTGGTTACTCTGCGCTGGGTTAATCTTTACCGTGTAGTTTGCAGATTGCGCGGTACCGGAACCGGTGACGCTGAGGTTATTACTCTCCGTCCAGGCGCTGCCGTTGGCCTGGTAAAACTGGTACTGCAGCCATGCCGTCTGTTGCGGCAGGCTCATCCGCCGCCAGTCGCCGACGCTGGTGTTGGTGATGCTGGTGAGGTTTACGGTGTAGGCCGCGTTTTTAGTGCAACGGATGGAAAGCTGACCGCTGTAGTCGCTAAAACTGGCCGGCAGGGCGGCAGAGGTAAATATGACTTCCGGCGCGCTGTCGATATAGCAAAAATTGGTCACCTGCAACGACACATTCACTGTGGATACCAGGGTTCCGTTATTCGGAACACATATCTTAATGCCCAGTACATCGAGCCCGACGTAGCAGAATCTATACACCCATGTGATTTTTAATATATCGGTATAGGTACCAGCAGGAACGTTTGCACCCGGGGAGGTTCTGAAGTAGAGCGGCATGGTGCCATCGCTTGAGTTAAATAAACCCAGTAGATCCAGCAGCGTTGTTTTGGACCAGCTAATCACGCCGCCATTCTGATAGGCCAGTGAGCATGATGAGTCAACGCAGATACTATAAGGGACGGCGTCACCCGTGACATTGAGCAGTCGCGGAATGCCGTTGCTCTGATTCGTTGAAGACAAGGTTGCAGTTAACGTGTTGGTTGAGTTAAGTGCTACCAGCTCCGGAGAGCAGTAAAAACCTGCACCTGCCAGGACGCCCTGCGGCGCGCTGTTGAGCGTAAATGAATCGACCGGGCCGATACTGGGCGTGCTGGGTATGATGTTGCAGGCAGCCCGGGCGCTGTTCGATTGAGACAGCAAAAGAAGCGCGGCACATATAAAGAAAATGCTTTTCAACGTTATCTCCGTTGTTATTAGTGACAGCTAACCGGGCCAATCCGTTGCGGAACCGGCGTTGATTCCGGGAGTTCGAATTGCACACTGCATCTCAGTCCCCCGGCGTTTATCGTGACTTTATTTTTTCGCGTGAGATGTGAAAACCAGGCCACGCCGTCGTAGCCCACCAGACTGTGCTGTTGGCTGAAGATTTCCTTGACCGGCGTACCGACTGGTAGCGGTTGCCCCTGAGCATCAACAAAAGTGATGGTTGCCGAGCGAACGCGGTTAACAGGGAAATCAACCAGCGCGCCGCTGCCTTCGCGCACGGCGATGCGCTTCTCCACCGTTACGGCTTCGGTGTCCGTTGGCAATGGAAGCGTATCAAGGGTGACTTTTCCCGGGTACCAGGCCGTAGCCCAGGGGATCAGTAGGTGACCATTTTTATCCGTCACGCCGACTTTGCGGTTTTCATAATTAACCGCAATATTCGGGTAATTGCTGGTGGAGACAACGATAAAAGCGTCATTAATTTGTCGGGCGAAGAACAGACTGTTATCCATCAGCACCACCGAACCAGTGGCTTCAAACCAGCTGTGATGATCGTCACGTGAGCCGTAGTAGCCCCCGCTCAGCGTTGACACGCGGTTGATCCAGGTGAGATCCGCCTGGCTGTAGTTAGCACCACCAACCGAATGGGCGAGGTTCCAGCCCAATCCGCCTTCTGCAGGGGCAGAGCGACTCACACTGATATTTTCTCCCCATTGACCGGAGCTGGATCGCTGGCCGCTTAACTGCACCGAACTTTGCGAATCGAAGGGGATGATGACCTGCAGCATGCTGGCGTAGCTATTTTCTTGCAGATCGCGATTTACGCTCAGGCTGAAGCTGCTGCTTTTCCACAGGCTGCGGCTCCAGGAGAGGTTCATCAGGCGAGTGTGAGAATTGTCTTGGGCTTTGATATCGAAATAACCAATGCTGAAAGAGCCCAGCACTCGTCCCCAGGGGTTCAGGCTCAGCGTGGCCTGGTCCGACTGGCGGCTTAGCGCGGTGACGGAACCGTAAGTGCTGAGGTTGTCATAATTGGCGCTGCGCTGAATATGTTGATAGTTCACGCCCCAGCTGTTGCCGTAGTAAGAGTATCCTGCAGTGAACTGGTTGCCATTTCCTTCGCTGCGGCTGGCGCTGGTCGATAGGCTGAGGGTCCCCAGATTACCCACGCCGATATCGCCGCCGATCCCGGCATTAGTCAATCCTTTGCGGTCTTCGGTGTGCGCCGAGAGGGTTAGCCAGTTGTTTAACCCGTAGCGATAAATACCGCTTACCGCACCGCTGCCATAATCAGCATTCTTGACGCCGTAGTTGTTGCGCAGGGCGCCGGCGGTGAAATCAAAATCGCTTAGACCTTCCCGTAGCAGGGTGTTTGAAACATAAAAAGGAATGCTGGTGGAAACCTGGCGACCAAGAGCGTCGGTCGTTACGACCGTCGCTTCGCCTGCGCCGCTGATCCAGGGAACGTTGGTCAGCGTGTAGGGGCCGCTATTGATTTGCGAGGAGCTGGTTTTATAACCGTTAATAAACAGATCAACGCTTGAAGGGACCGCCGCGCTGCCGGATAAGTTCAATAACGGGTAGGTCACCAGATCCGGGCGAATGCTGAAGTTGCGGCTCACGCGTATTCCGCCCATGCGTACGGAACTGCTCCAGGTGAGCGCGTTGCTCGCAACATCACCTGCCTGATAGCTTATCATCCGCTCGCTATCGCTGTACTTCCACAGGGTGTCATAGCGCATATAGCCCTGCTGCTCATAGCCTGTTGAAGACCAGTTTTGTCGGATTACCGCATTATTGGAGAGGATACCTGCCGGGCCGAAAAGTCGCGTTTCGGTGTAGGTGCTGGTGGTCCGCGTACCAGAGGATGAAAAGAGGCTGTAGGCGTCATAGTTAAAGAGAATTCCCGGACTGCTAATCGCGGCCTGGTAGTTTTGTCCTGCTGTCCCCCCGATGTGCTGCTCGGGGAGCCAATTGTCCGGAACCCGAAGATTGAGCATTTGCCCCGGCTGGTCATATTCCACTTTCACCGAGGGTAGCGCTGTCACATCAACCAGCGCATCGTTGGTCTGTAGAGGAATATGCGATTGCCGTAAAACGCTGGCTGCGACCCAATAGTGACCTGCGATAACCTTTACCGGAACGGCGCTCGCGAGGACATTGCCGTTTACCGCCAGGCCGAGATACAGCTCATACTCTTGCTTTTCGCTGTACGATGCTGCTGGTGCAGGCAGTGAATTATAGGTAGCGGCGCAGGCCGATACCGAAGCCATTGTCAGCAGTCCTCCGAAGGCAGTCCTTCTCAGGTCTCTCATGCTTAACGATTCGCCGGAATTTCCACCGCCTGACCGTTATCGGTTAATTTAGCAAACAGATGCATCCCTGACGGAACCGCAGATTTGCCTGCGGTCGGAAAACAGTTTTTTTTCTGCGCCAGTACGTAACCAAGAAGGCCGTTAGCCTGAGAAATTTGACTCTTACCGCTGGCGTTTGCCCAGTAAACCGAACTAAGTCGGGCGTGTTGATTGCCGGTATTGTCGATGCAAAGCGCCTGACGGCTATTCTGCTGGGAAAGTGACCAGCGCAGCGTTGTCCTGACCGCTTCGACTGAGCCATCGTTCTTTAGCGGCGTTATGCCTTGTCCATAGGTAAACAGCGGCAGGACATAGCGCATGCGCATTCTCAGCCCTGCGGAGTTTTTATCTGTTTGTACTGCCGGTTGCGCAGGAGGGATCTCATCAATAACGATGCGGTAGGATTTTTCTTTTCCATTCGCGACGGGAACAACGCGCATCAGTCGTACCAACTGGCGTTGTCCCGGCGCAACCGTGGTAAAGGGTGGGCTGGCGACGACATCGTTTTGATCGGCATAGATATCGGATGACGTTTTTTGATCCCAGGAAAAAACGCGCAGCTGTAAATTAACCGGCGTGTTGCCGCGATTCTCCAGCCACAGCTCAGAACCTTTTTCGTGGCTTTCGATTGTTTGAAATATCGGCCAGACCAGAACGGAACTGGCGGCCAGAACGGAAACTGGGGTGGATAAAGCGAATAAAAACAGCGCAAATCTACAGCGAGTCATAGTTAACCTGTGCATTATCTAATAGGTCAGCGTGACGGTGACCGTGTCGGTATAAGAGCCCACCGCCGGGAAGCCATTCGTTGCAAAAAGGCGGCCATAAACCGTGTAGGTTTGCGTGGTGCTCGGAAATGATGCGATGCTTAAGGCCTGCGCGCTGTTACCCCATACGGTAGCACGGTTGCTATCCTGATAAAGCTGATACGCAAGGGTATTACCGCCGCCGTTCGACATATAACGCTGGGCTGCGGAGCCACCGTTAACGCCATAGTCGAGAGCGATTGAAATAGCGGTGCCTGGCGTGCAGGTTACGATAATCGACCCCGCGCCTGGCGTACTGGCGACATCAACATTGCTGTAGAGCGATGACATGGTGCCGAAACTCAAGGTGCCGAAATCCGTCGTTTGGGAGCCGTCTCCTGCGCCAAGCGCACAGCCTGCGGTTATCTGTGCGGAGACTTTAAACGTCTTCTGGGCAGTGGCTGCATGGGCGCCCGAGGCAAAAAGCAGAAATAATGTAAGCCACATTGGTCGAAGCATGACGCCCATTTCCCTTATGTCGTTACCAGGTTAACGTCGCGGTGACGATGTCGCTGTAGTCGCCAGCGGTAGGGGTATCCTGATCTTCAGGGCGGATACGCGCAAAAATAGGGATTTCTTGCGGGCTGCCGGTTCCGGTGATAGCGATACTACCATCTGGCAGGATTTCGTTATTACGACCCACATCGGAGTACAGGTGATAGGCAATTAGCGCAGGACCCGTTGTATTTTTCATATAACGAAGATCTCCGGACCCTTGCTGGCCGCCATCCAGCGTCAGCGTTGATTGCAGATCCGCAGTACAGGCGATGGAGACTGCGGTGGTTCCACCGCTGCCGACCATTCCGGCATCAATGGAGTTAGCTAAGTCGCCGTAGGCGCCAAAATTGATGTTCCCCCACTTATTAAGTTCTCCCTCTCTGGAACCATTCGACACCCTGCATCCGCTACCAAGCGTAAGCTGAACGCCAATCTGACCGCTTAGCGTGCTCGCGGCAAAAGATGGCTGAATGATAACTACTGCGCTCAATAAGCCGCCTAAGACACTGCGCGATATCGTTTTGACGTTCATGGAGAACCTCTTGAAGGAAAGCCGCGAAAGAAAAACAACGATGGAGCTTTATGCTTTTATCACCGAACATGCGCTCCGGTTTAGTTGATTAACGTATAACTACTCCTTTGAAATAAGTGTAATTTTGTATTATTAACTGGTTTTATTTGTTTTAATGGTTACTTATGTTGTTTTATTGCCATTTAATTGATTTTTAATTCTTGTTGTTAATTTTATGTTGGTTTTTTGTTTTTTCTTTGTTCTGTAACGAATGAGGGAAATAGGGTAAATTTTTTTAAAACCCCGATCGGGTGCAAATTTTAAAATAAAAAAACTGGACAGGATCTCAGGAATGGACGTGGGAGGCGTTGTCGCAACAGCAGCGAGGAAGAAAACACCTGCACAAAATCAGGCCCATAGTGCAGGTGAAGTTTACGGGCCACATCGGAAGTGGCTAAGTATATACATTTGTATGATAAATGAAATGATGAGAAAAAGGCTCTTTGATTTTATTTGTTATAGATTATTTCTGTTTATTGATTGAGGGGCGAGAGGAAGGCTTGTTAGGCTAAAAATAATGGCGAAGCATTTATTCAGGCGCTACAAGCGAGGGGTACAGCCAGGTTTCGATAGCGCTCACTAAAACCCATATTTCGTCGCTAAAAATAAACCAAATCGCAGCAACTAAAATAATCAACAGGATAGCTGACAGGAGTATTTCTGTTTTACTCATAACTTCAATAGCCGTCCATGAGGAGTGCAACGAAGCCGTGATAGTAACGAAAATACTGTAGACGTTGCAAACGCCGCTATGCTAAACGGCGTTAATTTTGTCGGTAAATAGCGTGAAAATTAACTCATGAGCGTCGTCACCTGGGAGGCCATATCATCCAGCAGCAGGAAGCGGCGGCGGTATTCGGCGCGTTTTTTACTGGCAACGCTCTCCAGGCTTTTCCGTTCCAGCCGTAGCGGTAAACGCCAGCGCCAGGCTCCGTCAGCAACACCTTCAATTGATTGCCAGAACTCATCATAGCTGGCATGAAAGTGGCGTCCTTTGCTCAGACGATAGCGCAGCGCGCGGAATACGTGGCCGTTATCGCTCACCCCGTAAATGCCCTGAATATCGCAATGCGCGGCAAGTAGCCAGATGAACTCCAGCAGTAAACGCTTCGGAAACAGCCCATAGCAGGCGCGAGTTGCGCGTTTGATCGTCTCGTGCGAGATATTGCTACGCGGCCCCTGAAGACCACCGATGGTTAACTGCCATTGTTCCTGCTGGCGAGTGACGCTAAAGGTGGCGCTCGCCAGCGTGGTGTCATCGCTATCGCGTAGCCACAGGGTGGTCTCTCCCTCACGTTCGGCTTTACCCGCTGAGGAAGCGAATAGCGTAAACCGACGGTCATCTTTGCCGGTCAGCTCCAGTAGCGGCATCTCTTTAGCCGAGGTCATTGCGGTTGCAAAACGAGAGCTGCCCAGCGAGTCGACAAACTGGTAGTGGCTAATAATGGCCTGCGCCCGCTGGCTGGCGTTTAACCCGCGAGTTAAATACTGGCGATGAACCTTGCCCGGCAGCGTCACCTGAGCGGACAGCAACTGATTAAAGTCTGCGCGCGCCGACAGGCTCTCCAGCATGCTGCGCGTTGGTGCATAGAATAATGCCGTGCGCAGCAAAAACTTAAGCCGGTAATTACGTTTTTGCCAGATAGGCGCGGGGGTGAGTCGGCCCAAAACCAGGTCGGTAATAAGATTTTGGCGTTGCTCAACTATCCCGTCTGAATGCAGGCTGTTATCCGTCACGATGAATACCTCGTTATTATCTCGCCTCTATTCTATGGATATATCGTAGGGAGCTTAATGCCCTGGCGGACTATATTTGGCTTTTGTTTATCATTGATTGAGGTGTTAATTTTTCGGGCGTTGAGATGTGCGAATTTTCCTATAATTATGCCAGGAGGACGAAATATGTATCAGCGTATTAATGGTGCCGCCTGGCGTAATATCTGGTTAGTTGGCGATCTGCACGGCTGCTTCGCACAGCTTATGACAGCGCTTCGCGAGCGTAGATTTGACCCTTATCAGGACCTGCTTCTCTCGGTGGGCGATCTTATCGATCGCGGGCCGCAAAGCGCGGAGTGTCTGGATTTACTGCGCTATCGCTGGTTTTACGCGGTGCGGGGCAACCACGAACAGATGGCGCTGGAGGCGCTTGCTGGCGGCGACATGATGCTGTGGGGGATGAACGGCGGAAGCTGGTATACGCAACGCTCTGTGGATCAACAGCAGCATCTCGCAAGGCTTATTGCCCGCTGCCGTCACCTGCCGCTGATTATTGAACTTCTTAGCGGGGAAGACGTGCATGTGATTGCTCATGCTGATTACCCCTCAGCGGTTTACGGCTGGCAGCAAGCGGTGGATGAGCATCAGGTGTTATGGAACCGCCAGCGCCTCACCGATCACTTTGCTGGTCATCATGGTGCTATCGACGGCGCCGACCATTTCTGGTTTGGCCATACGCCGCTCAAACGGCGTTATGACAGTGATAACCAGCACTATATTGATACAGGCGCGGTGTTTGGCGGGGAGCTAACGCTGGTAGCGCTACAGTTAACTCATTAAAAGTCGCTATATTCGCGGGCAGGAAGCCAGAAGCTATCTATAAAATCTTCTACCGGAAAGCAGCCGCCGTGGCGTATCCGCTGGTCGTCCATTGCCCGGGTACATTGCCGCTCATTATCGTAAATATCCACGACGATATCTTCGCAGCCCCCGTCCAGGTAACAAATAAACAGCACTAAGGCAAACATCCTGTCCTCATATCCTGAAAAACATACGATTAAGTGTAGGAGATGTCAGAAAAGCGGGGAAATAAATAACCCGTCTCAGGCGACGGGTTCATTTGAGTCAGGCAAGGCGCATGACCCAGGCATCGGACTGGCTGTCGTAGTGCTTACGGTAGAGGACGGAATGTTCACCATCAAGTATGGCGGGTACGCTGGTGTCTGCGTCCCACGCATCAAGCTGCATACATAAATCCGGATCGGATTTGCAGGGAATGCTTAACGTTCGCTCTCCCTGCTGTTCGCCGTGCAGTTCGGCGTCGTCTATCTCAAACGCGCCGATACGTACGCTGGTTTTGCTCATAAATTCACCCCGTTTGTCTGCTGAATTGTGGTACGACCAGTTAAGGCCGACATTTTTCAGCGTAGACAACCGGGCGTAAAGCGCCAGTGAAAAAATGCTGTTTTTTGGTGCGCCATCACGCTTTGCTACTAAACAGCTTTCCATCGCGGACCAGCTCGCGGGGATAGCTGTTTTTTAAACGCGATCCCACTTTTTTCGCCAACCCCAACGGTGCGCCCTGAAATGTGACGATAGCATCGTCCTGCTGCGGGAGCGCTTCAGGATAGACGTCACGACCGCGGTACCACTCCTCTGCTTCGGTCTCAGTTAATTCAAAAGGTGCGGTTGGTGCGGCAAGGGCAATCACCGCTTCGTGCTGCCAGCGGTAGCCTTTGTTGTGGGTTTCGGCGAGACGGATCCCGATGCGGGAAAAGCGCACTTTGCCGAACAACGCTTCGAGCGCCTGAGGGAATAGCCAGATTTCTTTGTCACGCTGCCAGAGCGTATGGTCGGAGCCCCAGCGCAGACCTACGGCAGCAGCGGCGGCAGTGACGGCGGCAGATTCGCGGTTTTTAAGCGGTGTGAAGGGGAATTTCCCGACTTTATAACCGGGTGCTGGCAGCGGATCTATCGATACCGTTTTACGTAAGCAGGCGACGAAGAAGCCTTCACAATCGAAAATTTGCGGGAACACGTGCAGGAATCCCTCTGCAGTTAGCGCTTCGCCGGCCTGCGGGAACAGCGAGCCGAGAGGCAATACTTCTGCCGCCTGCGGATAGCGCGCTAACAGTCCATTGACCACATCTTCATTTTCTTGCCGGTTCAGGGTACAGGTGGAGTAGACCAGCGTACCGCCGGGGCGCAGCGCGTGGAAGGCGCTTTCGATAAGCTCGCGCTGGGTCATCGCGATTTCATCGTTGCTTTCCGACGACCAGTTTTTTAACGCATCGGGGTCTTTACGCACCACGCCTTCGCCGGAGCAGGGGGCGTCGAGCAGGATGGCGTCAAAACACTCCGGCAGTGCAGCACCGAAGACCCGGCCATCGAAATGAGTCAGCGCCACGTTGCTGATCCCGCAACGGCTGATATTAGCGTGCAAGACCTTAACCCGGCTGGCGGAGTACTCATTGGCCAGGATCCCACCTGCATTGCCCATCCGCGCGGCGATCTGCGTTGTCTTGGAGCCCGGTGCGGCGGCAACATCCATGACTCGCTGCGGCGTTCCACCATCGGCAAACAGTGCGGCGACAGGCAGCATCGAGCTTGCTTCCTGAATGTAAAACAGCCCGCTGAGATGTTCCGCCGCGCTGCCCAGCGGCAGGTCGTCTTCATCTTGGCGCTCGATCCAAAAACCTTCCGCACACCATGGAATCGGCGTCAACTGCCAACCGTAAGGAGCGACCAGCCGCAAAAAGTCTGCGACGGTGATTTTCAGCGTATTAACGCGAATACTTCGACGCAACGGGCGTTGGCAGGCGGCGATAAAGTCATCGAAAGAGAGATGCGTCGGCATGGCCGCACGCATTTGAGCGAGGAATTCTTCAGGAAGATAGACAGCGTTTTGAGCCACGGGGAGCGCACCACAACAAAAAAGGGTACGCAGTTTACCACAAAGGCTCCGGCGTCGGACACCGGAGCCTTCAGCGTTAACGCGGCAGGGCGGTGCCCCATTCGCGCCACTCTTTCGGTTCGCTTTCCAGCAGCAGGAAGTGTTTACCGTCCTGCGCTTTTGGCGCCAGCGGCGTACCCGGCGGCGTAGCGAAAGCGATGCCGCCGCGAATAAACTGATTAAAGGTACCGGTTTTCACCACGCCGCCAATCAGACCGAAGTCAAGGCTATAGCCGGAAGCCAGCCAGAACACCGAGTTGTTGCGCACCAGATACTGATAACGCTTACTGATACGCAACTGTACCATCACGCGGTCTGACATTGAGCCGAGCATCAGCCCGGTTACGGTGCCGACTTCAAGGCCGCGGAACAGCACCGGCGTACCGATACCCAGTGAACCCGCTTCGGGCACTTCGACGATAATGCTCAGGCCGTCGATATAACGTGAATCGCTAATGGTGGTTTCCTGAATTTCGAAATCACGTCGCGGTGAACCGCGGCCCGGTTCCACGTTGATATAGGCCTGGAAGAGGGTATCCAGATGCTCGACGCCCGCCGCGGAAATCTGCGGGGTGATCACCGAGAAACGCGTCCCGGCGCGGGCAAAGGTATTGACGTATTCCGGGTAGAGAACCGCTTTCGCCTGCACTTCATTTTTAGCTGTAATTAAATTCAGCGACTGGATCTGGCCAATATCAATCCCCAGATAGCGAATCGGCATCCCTTCGGCAATTTTACCGGCGTCGAAGGCGTGCAGGGTTATCTGGCCACCCACCGCGCGGGCGGCGGTTTCTGAGGCATACAGCACGCGTTTGTTGTCGATACGTGCGCTGGCGCTGGCACCGCTCAGGTTATCAAAGCTAATGGCGCCTTTCAGCGCGCGGGAGAGCGGGGAAGCCTGAACCGTCAGACCGCTGCCGTTAAGTTGCACTTTTGCACCGCCTTCGGCCCAGAACACGCTGTTGCTGGTCAGCAGATGGCGATACTCCGGTTTGATATGGATATTGATCTCAAAGGCATCTTTACGTGGCTGAACGGTGATGATTTCGCCCACGGCAAATTTACGATACAGCACCACGGAGCCTGCCTGCACGTCCGGCAACGTTTCTGCTGAGAGGCTAAGCGTGGTGGTCGGCAGATCGCTCATGCTGTTTTCCAGCGCTTTTTCCTGATTCGCATATAGCGGATAACGGCTTTGCATCGCCCCTTTGTCGCCCGGAATAATGCGGATCCCGCCGTTGACCCATTCGCTGGCGCTGGCACCGAGGAACTGCACGCCGTCAATGCCAACTTTGACATCAATACGGCTGTTGACCACAAATTTACTGTCGCCGCGAACCAGCGAACGGTACTCCGGCATCACCGCGACCTGGAAGGTGACGCCATCGGTATTCAGCTTGCGTTCCAGCACTTGTCCTATCTGGACGCCGTGCAGAATCAACGGCTGCCCGGCATCGATACCGTAGCTTTCCGGCGCGGTGAGCGTGACGGTTGCGACATCTGGCTCTTCGAGCAGAGATTTATCGGCAGGCAGAACCACAAACTGGCTGCGGGGTTCACCTTCGCCCGGTACCAGCTCAAAGGTTGTACCGGTCAGCAGGGCGCTGACGCTGGGGTTATCCAGAGAGATTTTCGGCTTCTTCATCTGAATTAACGTCTTCTCGCGCAGCAGGCTGACGACGCTCGGGTCGACGGTCATTTCACCCGTCACTTTCCCATCGGGATTGAGATTAAGTTTACTGAGCTGACCGACCTCCAGACCCTGATACATCAGCGGCGTCGAACCTGCTTTCAGGCCCGCGCCATCGGGAAGGTCTAGTTTAACCAACACGCCGCGCTGGCTGTGGGCCAGATCTTCATACAGGTGATAATCGGTGTTCTGCTGAGCTTCCGGAGAATTATCAGGAGAATCGAAGGCGATGGCGCCATTAACCAGTGCGGAAAGACTATCCAGTTGGACTTTTGCCCCGCTTAAGCTGACATCCGCCTTCACGCCGGAAACGTTCCAGAATCGACTCTCTTTTTTCACCAGATTGGTGAACCGGCGTTCAATCAGAACATCAATAGTGACGCCCTGGTTGTTTGGATTAATGGCGAAGTCATAAACCCGACCCACCGGAATTTTACGGAAATAGACCAGCGAACCGCTGGTTAACGAGCCTAAATCCGCCGATTTAAGGTGGATCATCAGCTCGCCGTTATTGATATGGTATTTCGGCTGGGTATCGAGGGCGACAAAGTGATCTTCCGGATCGCCCTGGCCGGGCATCATGCCGATATAGTTACCGCCAACCAGCGCATCAAGGCCTGAAACGCCGGCAAGAGAAGCCTTCGGCGTCACCAGCCAGAACTGCGTATCCTTGCGCAGCGCATCTTTCATATCGCCTTTGACGCTAGCCGAAACTTCTATCTTACTCAGATCTTTACTTAGCGAGATAGTCTCTACCGTACCGACCTCTACCCCCTGGTAGCGAATAGGCGTGCGCCCAGGAACGATACCATTGGCCGACTGGAAGTCGATGGTAATCGTGGTTCCGCGATCCTGGTAGCTGGTCCAGATGAGCCAGCTGGCAATCATGAGCGCAATGACCGGCAGCAGCCAGAAAGGCGAGATGCGGCGTTTGGTTTTGATTTTGGCTTCAGTCGGCGAAGCGGGCGTTTCCTGACTCATGTGCGTCCCAAAGTAAGCGGCTGTCCAGCCATTCAACAGCAAGGATAGTTAATATTACCGCGGCACCAAAATAGACCGCGGCGGGCCCCATCGTAAACGCGAGGAGCTGATCGCGGTTAATTAGCGACATGGTTAATGCAATGACAAAAAGATCCAACATTGACCAGCGGCCGATCCAGGTTATCAGCCGCAGCAGCAGGATACGGGTTCGTAGCCCCTGTTCACACTTGAATTGTATGCTGACCAGCAGCGTAAACAATACAATAACTTTAGTGAATGGAACCAGAATGCTGGCGATAAAAACCACTCCGGCGATTGCGACGTTGCTATTTGCCAGCGACATGATGCCGGAAAGGATTGTGTCATCCTGGCGCGCGCCGTTAACGTAGATAATCGATATCGGCAGCAGATTTGCCGGGATTAAAAAAACAATCGAGGCAATTAGCGCCGCCCAGCTCTTTTGCAGACTCTGAGGCCTTCTGTGGTAAAGAGGCGTGTGGCAGCGGCGGCAACGACCGCGAGAGTCACGATGTCCGGTATAATGGCAGCCCAGGCAAACCTGTAAATTGTTGTCCGGCCGTAGCGCCGGGCGCTCAGGATAAAAACGCTCCCACAGCTCTTCGACGTTCAGATGGATGAGCGTCAGGATGCTGAGCAGCGTGAGCGCGACAAATGCGATAAGCCCAATACCGGGCTGCAAGAACGCATAATCCTGCACCTTGATAGAGGCAACGCCGATGCCGACAAGGTAAATATCCAGCATCACCCACTCTTTGAGTCGCTCCAGCATCAGCAGTACCGGCCTCAGGTTCATTCCCAGCACGTTTCCTAGCCACAGATAGGCGATGGAGACAACCAGAAGAACCGGTGCGACGATCGCGCAAAATAGCACCATCGCTGCTGTCAGCGGATCGCCCTGGCCGGTCATTTGCCAGATGCCCTGAAGTACGTTAGCGTCAATACGCACGCCCAGCAGATGCAAACGCAGAAGCGGCTCGGTCCAGGCAAAAGGCATCAACAGCAACATGGTAATAGCCATACTCCCCAGCCGGGTAAGAGACCAGTCGCGACCATCGCGTACTTTGGCGTTGCAGCGAGGGCACCAGGCGCTTTGATTCCTCTTAAGGACCGGCAAGCGAAATAACATGTCGCACTGGGCGCAGCGTTGATAGTGTGCGTGAGGAACGGGCGCGCTAATCGCATGCACGACGATCTTTTTCGCTGGCGTTATCCGGGGGGTTTTTAGTGGCATCTATAACATACGTAAATGAGAGTATCTCTCTATCTTAACTCAGGAATGAATTCATCTTGAGCATGAATGCATTTAAAGCTTATTTTAGTAGGCTGTAAGTGTAAGGTAGTAAGACAACCAAGTGATTAAACAATGAACAAACAAGAATTCTACGCGGATTTGAACCGCGATTTTCAGGCATTAATGGCAGGTGAAACCAGCTTTCTGGCGATGATTTCAAATACCAGCGCGCTGTTGTTCGAGCGGCTGACAGAAGTGAACTGGGCCGGTTTTTATCTGCTGGAAGGCGATACGCTGGTTCTTGGCCCGTTTCAGGGCAAGCTGGCCTGCGTGCGTATTCCGGTGGGACGTGGCGTATGCGGCACCGCCGTTGCGCAGAATCGCGTGCAGCGGGTAGAAGATGTTCACGCCTTTGACGGACATATTGCCTGTGATGCCGCCAGTAATTCGGAAATTGTCTTTCCGTTGCGGGTGGATAATCAGGTTATCGGCGTTCTTGACATCGATAGTACGGCCCGGTCTCGCTTCACTGTTGAAGATGAGCAGGGGCTGACTGAGCTGGTCGCGCATCTGGAAAAATTCATTTCTGCGACTGATTATCAAAAAATATTCACCCACGTCGCAGGATAATCAACGGATAACGTAGCATTTAGCGATGACGTCATTATAATGACGCCTGTTCATGCCTGCGGCTTGTTGGCTACGTCCGTTGTAATCAGGAAATTTCATGGAAAATCAACCTAAGTTGAATAGCAGTAAAGAAGTAATCGCGTTTCTGGCCGAACGTTTCCCTCAGTGTTTTAGCGCTGAAGGCGAAGCGCGCCCCCTGAAAGTCGGTATTTTTCAGGATCTCGTTGAGCGCGTTGGCGGAGAGATGAATCTCAGCAAAACCCAACTTCGCGCTGCTTTGCGCCTTTATACATCGAGCTGGCGCTATCTGTATGGCGTTAAGCCTGGCGCTGTTCGCGTTGACCTTGACGGCAACCCGTGCGGCGAACTGGAAGAGCAGCATGTTGCTCATGCCCGCCAGCAGCTTGAAGAAGCCAAAGCCCGCGTTCAAGCGCAGCGCGAAGCTCAGCAGGCGAAAAAACGCGAAACTGCTGCCGCAGCAGGCCAGCCGGAAGAGGGGACTCGTCGCGAGCGTAAACCGCGTCCTCAAACTCAGCCGCGTCGTAAAGAGGGCGCTGAGCAGCGTAAGCCGCGTCCGGCAGCAGCCGCTAAAGCGCCGCGCGAAGAGCGTCATACCCCAGTATCAGATGTGTCTGTATTGACCGTTGGCCAGGCACTGAAGGTGAAAGCAGGTAATAATGCAATGGACGCCACCGTCCTGGAAATCACCAAAGATGGCGTTCGTGTACAGCTGACTTCTGGTATGTCAATGATTGTACGCGCAGAACACCTGGTGTTCTGAAACGGAGGCCGGGCCAGGCATGAACAAATTCTTTAAGCTCACCGCGTTGGCGGGTCTGCTGGTTATCGCAGGCCAGTCGTTCGCCGTGGACGATATAACCCGGATCGATCAAATCCCCGTGCTGAAAGAAGAGCCGCAGCACGCGACGGTGAGCGAGCGCGTAACATCGCGCTTTACCCGCTCTCATTACCGCCAGTTTGATCTTGATAACGCCTTTTCGGCAAAAATTTTCGATCGCTACCTGAACCTGCTGGACTACAGCCACAACGTGCTGTTGGCCAGCGATGTGGCGCAGTTTGCCGCTAAAAAGAACCAAATCGGCGATGAGCTGCGTAGCGGGAAGCTGGACGTTTTCTACGACCTGTATAATCTGGCGCAGAAGCGGCGTTTCGAACGCTACCAATATGCGCTGAAAGTGCTGGATCGTCCGATGGACTTCACCGGCAATGACAACTTCAACCTCGATCGCAGCAAGTCTCCGTGGCCAAAAGATGAAGCCGAGCTGAACGCGCTGTGGGATGCCAAGGTTAAGTTTGATCAGCTCAGTCTGAAGCTGGCTGGCAAAGACGATAAAGAGATCCGTGAAACTTTAACGCGTCGCTACAAATTCGCCATTCGTCGTCTGGCGCAAACCAACAGTGAAGACGTTTTCTCGCTGGCGATGACCGCTTTCGCGCGCGAGATTGACCCGCATACTAACTATCTCTCTCCGCGTAATACCGAACAGTTCAATACTGAAATGAGCCTGTCTCTGGAAGGTATTGGCGCGGTACTGCAGATGGACGACGACTATACGGTGATCAATTCACTGGTCGCCGGCGGCCCTGCGGCGAAGAGCAAAGCCATCAGCGTCGGCGACCGTATCGTTGGCGTAGGTCAGCCAGGTAAAGGCATGGTCGATGTGATCGGCTGGCGTCTGGATGATGTCGTTGCGCTGATTAAAGGGCCGAAGGGCAGCAAAGTTCGCCTGGAAGTTCTGCCTGCCGGTAAAGGCGCGAAAACGCGGATTGTTACCCTGACGCGCGAACGTATTCGTCTTGAAGACCGTGCGGTTAAGATGTCAGTCAAAACCGTTGGCAAAGAAAAAGTTGGCGTACTGGATATTCCAGGTTTCTATGTCGGCTTGACGGATGACGTTAAAGTGCAGCTGCAGAAGCTGGAGAAACAGAACGTCAGCAGTATCATTATCGACTTGCGCAGCAACGGCGGCGGCGCACTGACCGAAGCGGTTTCGCTTTCCGGACTGTTTATTCCATCCGGCCCGGTTGTTCAGGTGCGTGATAACAACGGTAAGGTGCGTGAAGACAGCGATACTGACGGCGTGGTGTACTACAAAGGCCCGCTGGTGGTATTAGTCGACCGTTTTAGCGCCTCAGCTTCCGAAATTTTCGCCGCGGCGATGCAGGACTACGGTCGTGCGCTGATCGTCGGTGAGCCTACTTTCGGTAAAGGCACCGTCCAGCAGTATCGTTCGCTGAACCGTATCTACGATCAGATGCTGCGTCCTGACTGGCCGGCACTGGGTTCCGTACAGTACACCATTCAGAAGTTCTATCGCATCAACGGTGGTAGTACTCAGCGTAAAGGTGTTACGCCGGACATCATGATGCCAACCGGAACTGAAGAACGGGAAACCGGCGAGCAGTACGAAGATAACGCGCTGCCGTGGGATAGCGTTAATGCTGCAACCTACGTGAAATATGGCGACCTGACGCCGTTTGGCCCGGAACTATTGAAACGTCATGACGAGCGTATCGCCAAAGACCCTGAGTTCCAGTACATCATGAAGGACATTGCTCGCTATAACGCGATGAAAGATAAACGCAACATCGTTTCCCTGAACTACGCGCAGCGTGAAAAGGAGAACGAGGAAGATGATGCGATTCGTCTGGCTCGCGTGAACGATCGTCTGAAACGCGAAGGTAAGCCGTTGCTGAAGAAACTGGAAGATCTGCCAAAAGATTACCAGGAACCCGATCCGTATCTTGATGAAACGGTTCATATTGCCCTTGACCTGGCCCATCAGGAAAAGGAACAGCCGGCGGTGGAACCACCAGCCAGTAAATAACTCCCCAGCGGGCACAAATTATTGTGCCCGTTTTTTTACTATTCCCTCAGCTTTCTTTGCTCGATTTCAACAAAATGTCAACGCTTTCCCCGGGCGTCAGTAACATGCTACAAAATGTAAAGTTGTGTCTTTCTCGTGACTTAGCGGGGCCTGATGGTTGAAAATTGGCGTTCTACCCATACCATGTGGGTAATCGCATAGTGCGTTTTGTTAAATCGAGGTTAAAAGAAAATTATGATGCGAATCGCGCTTTTCCTGCTGACTAACCTGGCAGTGATGGTGGTGTTCGGGCTGGTGCTGAGCCTGACAGGAATTCAGTCAAGCAGCATGACCGGGTTACTGATCATGGCGTTGCTGTTTGGTTTCGGTGGCTCTATCGTTTCGTTGTTGATGTCGAAATGGATGGCGCTGAAATCGGTGGGTGGGGAAGTCATTGAGCAGCCGCGTAACGAAACCGAGCGCTGGCTGGTAAATACCGTCGCACAGCAGGCGCGTCAGGCGGGAATTGGTATGCCGCAGGTCGCTATCTACCACGCGCCAGATATCAACGCCTTCGCTACCGGCGCCCGCCGTGATGCATCGCTGGTTGCCGTCAGCACTGGACTGTTGCAGAACATGAGCCGTGATGAAGCGGAAGCGGTTATTGCTCACGAGATTAGCCACATTGCCAACGGCGATATGGTCACCATGACGCTGATTCAGGGGGTGGTAAACACCTTCGTTATCTTCATCTCGCGTGTTATCGCGCAGATTGCGGCGGGCTTCCTCGGCGGCAATCGTGATGAAGGCGAAAGCAGCAACGGCAACCCCCTGATCTATTTTGCGGTCGCCACGGTGCTGGAGCTGGTATTTGGTATCCTGGCCAGCATCATCACCATGTGGTTCTCCCGCTACCGTGAGTTCCACGCGGATGCGGGTTCAGCGAAGCTGGTGGGGCGTGAGAAGATGATCGCCGCGCTGCAGCGCCTGAAAACCAGCTATGAGCCGCAGGAGGCCAGCAGCATGATGGCGTTCTGTATTAACGGCAAAGCGAAATCCATGAGCGAGCTGTTTATGACACACCCGCCTCTGGATAAACGTATTGAAGCGCTGCGTAGCGGCGAATACCTGAAGTAATTTCCCGCTCTCCGGGTCGCAGAAATAAAAAATCCGCAGTCTTCGGGCTGCGGATTTTTTTATGTCGGTTTTTTGGTTACAGTCGGGCGCGCGGCTGCGTGACGCGAAGCCCGCTGACGACGGCGGCGACAACGGCAAGAGTTCCTGCCAGCAGAAGTGCGGTATGCGTTCCGCTATCGCCCAACAGGTTAAACAGAAGTGCGACCAGCGCCGCACCAGTGCTCTGTCCCAGCAGGCGCGCAGTCCCCAGCATTCCGCTTGCCCCGCCGCTGCGATGAGCAGGGGCTGACGACACAATGGTATGGTTGTTAGGGGACTGGAACAAACCAAATCCTGCGCCGCATAGCGCCATTCGCCAGATAATATCCAGGTCCGATGGGGAGGAGGGCAGCAAAGCCAGGCCAAACAGACCGCAGGCCATGACCACCAGGCCAATTGCACCCAGTAAGCCTGCATGGACTCTCTCGATCAAATATCCCGCCAGCGGTGCCATCACCATCGTGGCTAACGGCCACGGCGTCAGAAGCAGACCGGTTTCCACCTCGCTGCGTCCCATCACTGATTGCAAAAAGAACGGCAGTGAAACCATTGCCAGCATCTGGGCGCAGAAAGAGCATATCGACGTACAAATTGACAGCGAAAAAAGAGGGATGCGCAGCAGGTCGACCGGTAGCAGGGGAACCGGCATCTTGAGCTGACGGCGGACAAAAAAGAATCCGACTATCAGCATAGCGACTATCTCGGCCAGAACCAGCTCGCCGGATTGGCCTTGAGCGAAGCCGCCGAGTGCGGTAATCAGTAAGCCAAAGGTGAGGGCATTCATGATGGCGCTTGGCAGGTCGAAGCGGGTGACCTTGCTTCGCCCCGAATTTGCAGGCAGGTAGCGCATTGCCAGAACCAGCGAAATCACGCCCAGCGGTACGTTAATCAGAAACAGCCACTGCCACGAGGCCATTGAGAGAATTGCTGCGGCAATTGTCGGGCCTGCCGCAGAGGAGACCGCCACCACGAAAGAGTTGATCCCCATCCCGCGACCGAGAAACCGCTGAGGGTAAATCAGGCGTATCAGCGCGGTATTGACGCTCATCAGCGCCGCGCCGCCAAGCCCCTGCGCCACGCGCGCCAGCGTCAGCATTTCCAGGCTTGTGGAGAGCGCGCAGGCCAGTGAGGTGAAGGTAAAAACCACCAGCCCGATTTTATAAATGCGCCGATAGCCGACCATATCGCCAAGAAAAGAGAGCGGCAATAGCGCGATAACGATAGCGATTTGATAGGCGTTAACTATCCATATTGAGGAGGCCGGGGAGGCATTTAAATCGCTGGCGATGGTCGGCAGGGCTACGTTGGCGATGGCGCCGTCCAGCACCGCCATCGTCAGACCTAATACAATGGTCAGAATGGCGCCGTAACGCTGCGGCAAAGGCAGCCCATCGGAGATGTTTTTATCCATGTGAAGTATGTGTCTTATCAGGAACTATTAACTGAATAATGATTTTAGCATTGATTATTCAGCGGCATGTCGCAGATTTGTAACGAAGAGGCAGAAGAACGATTGCGGGTAACGGGATGCGAATTTATAATAAAAACCGGTTCTAATTTTTATAAAACAGTTGCGATGAGGTGATAAATGGCAGTTGCAGATTTGGATAAACAGCCAGATTCTGTCTCTTCGGTATTGAAGGTTTTTGGCATTCTGCAGGCGCTTGGCGAAGAGCGTGAAATTGGCATTACCGAACTGTCTCAGCGCGTCATGATGTCAAAAAGCACCGTTTATCGCTTTTTGCAGACCATGAAATCGCTGGGGTACGTGGCGCAGGAAGGTGAATCTGAGAAATACTCTCTGACCCTGAAGCTTTTTGAGCTGGGCGCGCGGGCATTGCAGAACGTCGATCTGGTGCGCAGTGCTGATATTCAGATGCGCGAGCTTTCGCGCCTGACGAAAGAGACCGTCCACCTGGGCGCCCTGGATGAAGACAGTATCGTTTATATCCACAAAATTGACTCGATGTACAACTTGCGCATGTATTCGCGCATTGGTCGCCGTAATCCGCTGTACAGCACCGCCATCGGCAAAGTGCTGCTGGCGTGGCGCGATCGTGCTGAAGTCGAGCAAATTCTGGAGGGCGTGGAGTATAAACGCAGTACCGACCGGACCATCACCAGTACCGAAGAGCTGCTGGCGGTTTTAGATAAGGTCCGCGAGCAAGGTTATGGCGAAGATAACGAGGAGCAGGAAGAGGGACTGCGCTGCATCGGAGTACCCGTTTTTGACCGCTTCGGCGTGGTTATCGCTGGTCTGAGTATCTCTTTCCCGACGCTGCGTTTTTCTGAAGAGCGCCTGAACGAGTATGTGGCGATGCTGCATACGGCGGCGCGTAAGATTTCTGAGCAGATGGGCTACAACGACTATCCGTTCTGATCTTGTGCAATATTCGGGCTACAGCGACTGTAGCCCGAACCATGACTAGCCGTTATCAACGACCGTGACGCTTTTTCGCAGTATAGGGCAATCGGTAATGCCGATAATACCGCTACTGGAGTGAACATACTGTGCGGTACTTATGCCGCGAGCCGTGAGATATTTGCACTGCAATCCAAGTCCTCCGGCATTCTCACTGCTGCCCATCAATACGCCGTAACCGCTTAATAATACGCCAATCCACACGATGGCCAGCACCACAATAGTACGAATGATCAATCGCATTGTTGCCTCAATATTTGTATTATCCTTGCGTTTATTCTGTCATGAACACGAGTTGAAACAAGTCTATGATTCCTAAACTTGTCTTTCGTATTACAGTTAGCCGCGGTTTAAGAAGGTCATGTTATCCTGGCGACATCTGATTCTGGTGCGGAGTGTGGAGTGAAAAAATTACGGTGGGTTTTGCTGATAGTCATCATTGCGGGATGTTTACTGCTATGGACTCAGATGCTTAACGTAATGTGCGATCAGGATGTACAGTTCTTCAGCGGCATCTGCACTATTAACAAATTTATCCCCTGGTAAGACATTTTTAATCTGACTGATTTTCTTCTGCCACGTCGGTGGTAGAATAATCGCCTTCTCTTTGAGGTGGTGAAATGAGTGAGTTACTAAATCCTGGGATCGTAAGTCTGGCATCCGTGGCGCTTTCTATTGTGCTGTTACTTGTCGGCCTGTTGTTATGGTTTTTTGTTAATCGCGCCAGTTCGCGCGCCAATGAGCAAATCGAACTGCTGCAAGCGCTGCTGGATCAGCAAAAGCGGCAAAATGCGCTGTTGCGCCGTCTCTGCGAGGCTAATGAGCCTGAGAAAGAGAGTGCAGCCGAACCGTCTGTAGCCGAGAAGGGGAAAGGTGACGACGATTTTATCCGTCTAGTTGCCGAGCGCTAGTCCGACTAACAGGTGTGCATCCCCTGCGGTGTGCACCTGCATATTACTCCTGACCATAACTTATCCTTATCTATTTAACCCTTCTTGCTCTGATTGCTGAACGCAAAATGAGCGACTGTTATCATTTCATCTACCCGTTCTGGTGATTTGTTTATACCCTAAATAATTCGAGTTGCTTAAAGGCGGCAAGAGAGGGAGTCCCCAGGAGCATAGATAACTATGTGACTGGGGTGAGCGAGCGTAGCCAACACATAAGCAACTTGAAGTATGACGGGTATAGATAATCAAATAAAAGGATAACTAACGCATCCTATTGTCTGAGAGTAAAGCCATGTCATCAATACTTCATTATTAGCGTCTAATATAGGCAATATTTCAGGCCTTTCATTTTATGCATTTCATTATTATGGATGAACGAGGTTAACGCGAATTTTCAGCTATCGATATGAGCTTTTCAGTGCATCATTATGCAGCAGATTAGGGATACCCCTAAATTTAGCAGCTTGCGTCTTTAGGGGCGCGGATGGGTTGAAGTTGTTGAGCTGCGGTAAAAAAGTTGTCGCGATAAGGCCTGTTTTTGGGCAAGGAGTGCAGGGTACCGGAGCATAGGTTAATGGAAGCAAAGTCGCATAATTGTGCAGACGATCAAATGATTCCCTTATAATCTGTGCGAGCGATCGTGACCCGTTTAAAAATGGCTTGCCATTATTTACGTAGTGTGTGATAACACGTTTCGGGTTAAACGAGGTACAGTTCTGTTTATGTGTGGCATTTTCAGTAAAGAAGTCCTGAGTAAACACGTTGTCGTTGAATACCGCTTCTCTGCCGAACCTTATATTAGTGCCTCATGCAGTTATGTGTCAGTTTTATCTATGTAAGCGCCTAAGGGCGAAGAAAACAGTCTAAGGAATTTTGCAAATGGCAAAGATTAAAGGTCAAGTTAAGTGGTTCAACGAGTCTAAAGGTTTTGGTTTCATTACTCCGGCTGATGGCAGCAAAGATGTGTTTGTACACTTCTCTGCTATCCAGGGTAACGGCTTCAAAACTCTGGCTGAAGGCCAGAACGTTGAGTTCGAAATTCAGGACGGCCAGAAAGGTCCAGCAGCAGTTAACGTAACTGCTATCTGATTCAAGACCACTGAATCTTGTAAGAAAGCCTCGCATCAGCGGGGCTTTTTAGTTTTTATTGCAAAACATTTCTGTTCTACCCCCTCCGTTGCGCTTTGTTGCAAAACAACATCCTTATTAGCACTGTTTAGCAGTCTGTTTTGTATTATTTCTATTAAATCAGAAAGTTGCAAAATGATGATGGAGCTAAGGTGCAAAAGAACAAAAATAAATCAGTTGCCAATTTTACCCCTCTGCGGTTTGGGTTATTGTGCGTGGCTATTCTTTGCTGTATGGGGCTATTGTTGGCTCGGGTTGGCTGGTTACAAATCGTCTCGCCTGACAATCTGGTTAAACAGGAAGATATGCGCTCCCTACGGGAGGAGCCTATTGATGTACAGCGCGGAATGATAAGCGATCGCCAGGGGCGCCCGCTGGCGGTTAGCGTTCCGGTGAGTGCTATCTGGATTGACCCGCAAACCACCCTGGAAAAGGGGGGCGTAGGATATGGCCCACGCTGGCAGGCGATGGCCGAGGCTCTACATCTCAACCTTAGCGAACTGGCCCATCGCGTTGAATCCCATCCTCATGCGCGTTTTCTCTATCTGGCGCGCCAGATAAACCCAGAGCAGGCGGAATGGATCGACAAACTCCACCTGCCGGGTATCAATCTGCGCGATGAGTCGCGACGTTTTTATCCTGCGGGACACGTTGCCGCGAATCTGCTGGGTTTTACCAATGTTGATAACCAGGGCATTGAAGGGGTAGAGAAAAGCTTTAACGCGCAGTTGACCGGCCAGGCTGGACGTCGGCTGGTGCGTAAAGATCGCCACGGCAACGTTATCGAAAATATCACCGAAGTTGCAGCCGTCCCTGCGCATAATTTGCAACTGAGTATCGATGAACGACTGCAAACGGTCACTGAAGATGCGCTGGACAACGCCGTACGCTGGAACAAAGCGGAATCAGGCGCAGCAGTATTGATTAAGATTGATACCGGAGAGATTCTGTCGATGGCCAGTTATCCGGATTTTAACCCTAATAATCGCGATGATGCGAAGCTGGATGATTTCCGCAATCGCGCAATAAGCGATACTTTTGAGCCTGGCTCAACGGTAAAACCGCTGGTGCTCATGACCGCACTACAGCAGGGGATTGTCCAGCCGGATAGCGTGGTGGATACCCATCCGTTTGTCCTCGACGGCCATCGAATTCGCGACGTGGGCTATTATCCGGAATTAACCCTCACCGGTATCCTGCAAAAATCCAGCGATACCGGGGTTTCACATTTATCTCTGGCCATGCCGGTCCAGCATCTCATCGATACCTATAAAGCGTTCGGTTTCGGCGACTCAACCGGATTAGGTCTGACCGGTGAAAGCGCCGGGCTGATGCCACAGCGTCGCTACTGGGGGCAGTTGGACCGGGCGACCTTTGCTTTTGGCTATGGTCTGATGGTGACGCCGCTTCAGCTGGCGCATGTTTATGCTACCATCGGCGGCTATGGCATCGAACGTCCGCTATCGATCACCCGCATCGACCCGCCGGTTATGGGGACACGGGTGATGCCAGAACAGATTGTGCATGAAGTCGAACATATGATGGAGAGCGTAGCCTTACCGGGCGGCGGAGGCACCAAAGCCGCGGTACGCGACTACCGGGTGGCGGTAAAAACCGGTACCGCAAAAAAAATCGGTCCCGATGGCAAATATATTGATAAGTACGTCGCTTATACCGCAGGTGTTGCGCCCGCCAGTAACCCGAAATTCGCGCTGGTGGTGGTGATGAATGACCCCAGTAACGGTTCATATTACGGCGGCGCGGTTTCCGCGCCGGTGTTCAGCCAGATCATGGGCGACGTCCTGCGCCTGGAAAACGTGATGCCGGATGGAATGCCGGAGGGTTCAGAAAACCTTATCGTGATGCATAGCGACGAGCCTCTACCGCCTGCGTTGTAACGGTGGCCTGGAGGGGCGAATAGCGCTACACTTTCGCCCTTTCAGCACACCGGAGTTGTCATGTCTTACAGTTGCCCACTTTGCCACGCGCCGCTGAGTCGTCGCGACAATAGCTATATCTGCCCGCAGCGGCATCAGTTCGATCTGGCGAAGGAAGGGTATGTCAATTTGCTGCCGGTGCAGTTTAAGCGTTCTCGCGATCCGGGTGATAGCGCTGAGATGATGCAGGCCCGGCGAGCGTTCCTCGACGCGGGTCATTATCAGCCTCTAAGAGATGCTATCAGCGATTATCTACACACCTTTGCGCCGGTGGATCTGCTGGATATTGGCTGCGGAGAAGGGTATTACACTCATGCTTTTGCGGCTATTGCCACCCGTAGCTGGGGACTGGACGTCTCGAAATCCGCCATTCGCGCCGCGGCAAAACGCTATCCGCAGGTCAACTTTTGCGTTGCCTCCAGTCAGCGCCTGCCGTTTGAAGATGTGTGCCTGGATGCGATAGTGCGAATTTACGCTCCCTGTAATGCTCAGGAGCTGGCTCGCGTTGTCAGACCGGGCGGCTGGGTCATTACCGCGACGCCAGGGCCTCGTCATTTACTGGAGCTGAAAGGGTTGATCTACGATGAAGTGAGGCTGCATGAGTTGAACACGGAAGAGATGGAAGGATTCACGTTACGTCACCAGCAGCAGTTAGCCTATCCGATGCAGCTCAGCGGCAACGAGGCGGAAGCTTTGCTGCAAATGACACCGTTTGCGTGGCGGGCAAAACCGCCGGTTCGGGAAACGCTGCGCCAGCAGGCACTATTTGGCTGCCAGACCGATTTTGCTATTCACTGCTGGCAGCGCAACGCCTGAATATCAGCCAGCGAAGTGGCTCCAGAGTATCTGGGCGCCAATGCCAATCAGCACAATACCACCGAGTATTTCTGCCCGTTTGCCAAGCAGCGGGCCGATAAAACGCCCGACCATCATACCCAGCGTTGACATAATCAGCGTGGCGCAGCCGATGGCCAGCGCGGTAGCGATAATATTGACCTGCAGGAATGCCAGGCCAACGCCGACGGCCATCGCATCGAGGCTGGTGGCGAAAGCCGTGGTGACCAGCAGCCAGAAACCGTGGCGGCGGGGAGCTTCGCACTCTTCATCATCACCGCCGCGAAATCCTTCGATAACCATACGACCGCCGAGAAAAACCAATAGCACAAAGGCAATCCAGTGGTTCCATTCCAGAACGAACTGGCTGGCGAGCATCCCCATTCCCCAACCGACGAGCGGGGTGAGCGTTTCGATAGCGCCAAAGATGAGACCCGTACGCAGCGCTTCAGAAAATTTCGGTTTATGGAGGGTCGCGCCTTTCCCGATGGAAGCTGCAAAGGCGTCCATGGACATGCCGAAGGCAAGAAGAATTGTAGCGGATACATTCATGAGAGCGTCCTGACCGGGGATAATCCATATGACACATCGCCGCCCCCAGTAAATATACGCAGCTCATCCTGATGATGTCGCGCCGCGTACAGCAGTGATGCGTCTATGGTCTCGCCTGATTGAATACTTTCTTCTTCAACCCGCACGTGCCACGTTTTGCAACGAGTATGTTGACACGTACATTTTCTGACAGACAGAAAATCGGCTACTCCCCAACGACGGCGCAACCTTAACATAATTTTAGAATATAAAACAATAACAGAAGACGGTTATTTTGATAACTAAATGATAACGATTTTCATTTCAATTTATAGGTGAATGATTCGTTAATAAATATCGGTGAATAAAGCAGGTTAAATATAGCAATGGCTATATTTCATTCGCCTGTTCAGGCTGAAATATAGCGCAAGCTATATTTATAACTTATTGAGTGGAAACGAGAAGTTTGTATATTTTTTCCAGATCGTCGATATTTCGTACGCGAATGAGCAGGCGGCGTTGCTCTAATTGCATCACCAGCACACCATCTTCTGATAAATTCATCTCTTTAATACGCTTATATTCGATCCAGATATTAGCGAAGAAAAAGCCCTGTTTTTTGAAGATGATTTTGGGCGAACGGATCCAAAAAAGATATAACCCCATTAAGGCCAGGGCAGATAATAGCCAGGTGGTGATAAGCTCGCCCTGGTTGGCGATATTGTTATAAATCAGTATTGCAATGAGGCCGACAAAGATAATGCCATCGACGCGATTGCGGCGGAGCAGGGGGATAGCCAGCAATACAGGGCCATTGCGGCGAGGCATGATGAACTGATCGTAAATTGCAAAAGCGAGCAGAACGAGAATAAACAGGATTAACACCAGGTCCGTGATTGTCATCCATCCTCCAAATAAAAAAGCCGGGGGCAAGCCCCCGGCGTACAGCACGTTAATTACTGACCCAACAGGCCGACAGCGTAACCTGCGATACCGATGACGAAGAAGCCAACGATGATCCACAGGGCGTTAACTTTCTTACGCAGCAGCCACATGCAGGCGAAAGTCAGCAGCAGCGGCACCAGACCTGGCATTAGCTGGTCAAGGATTGTCTGCACGGTGGTGACGCGAGTCTGACCATCCTGACCGGTGATAGTGGAAACCACCAGCGGGATGTTCACATGCGTCCACTTGTTAACCAGCGCCCCCATGACAAACAGGCCGAGGATTGACGCCCCCTCAGTCAGTTTTTGCAGGAAGCCGCCGCCCATATCTTTAACGATGTCGATACCTTTACGGTATCCGTACGCTACGCCGTAATAACGGGTCAGCAGACGCACAGCGTTAAACAGGATAAAGAACAGCAGAGGGCCAAGCAGGCTGCCGCTCATGGCGATACCTGCACCCAGCGCAGCGAATACCGGACGAACGGTACCCCAGAAGATCGGGTCGCCTACGCCTGCCAGCGGCCCCATCAGACCCACTTTGATACCGTTGATGGCACCATCGTCGATTTCTGCGCCGTTCGCACGCTGCTCTTCCATCGCCAGCGTTACGCCGAGAACGGGGGCCGCTACGTATGGATGGGTGTTAAAGAACTCAAGGTGACGTTTAATCGCCTGTTTACGCGCATCGTTGTTCTCCGGATACAGGCGACGAATAGCCGGTACCATGGAGAAGCAGAAGCCCAGCGCCTGCATACGTTCGAAGTTCCATGAACCCTGGAACAGGTTAGAACGAATGAACACGCCACGAATATCACTCTGAGTGAGTTTTTTCTCGGTGGTATTTTTAGTCATATCAACCATTTCGCTCACCTGTTAGTCCAGTTCGTTATCGAGGTCGTTATTACCAGCAGCCTGCACTGGCGCACCCGCTACGCGGTTGTATTTCGGGCTCAGCTGGATGTAGAGGATAGCCATTACCGTGCCGATCACGCCCAGAGCAACCAGGTTGAAATCGGTGAATGCTGCGGTAACGAAGCCCAGGTAGAAGAACGGCATCAGGTAGCCCGCGCGCATCATATTGATGACCATCGCGTAACCGACTACCACGATCATACCGCCAGCGATATTAAGACCACCGGTTACCACTTCTGGAATGGCGTTCAGCAGGCCCTGTACTTCACTGGTACCCACGGAAATGGCGACGATAACGGCAGGAATCGCGATACGCATAGCCTGCAGGAACAGGGACGAAACGTGAAGCCAGGAAATCGCCGTCAGGTTTCCGTTCTCTGCGGCTTTATCCGCAGCGTGCTGGAAGGCAACGGTGATAGTACGAACGATAATGGTCAGAACCTGGCCCGCTGCCGCCAGCGGAATTGCCAGCGCGATACCGGCACCGATGCTTTGGTGGCCCGCGATAACCAGAACGGTAGAGATGATAGAGGCAAGGGCGGCGTCCGGCGCAACGGCGGCACCGATGTTCATCCAGCCCAAAGCGATCATTTCCAGAGTACCACCGATGATAATACCGGTTTTCATATCCCCGAGAACGGCGCCAATCAGCGTACAGGCGACGAGAGGTCGGTGGAACTGAAATTCATCAAGTACCGACTCCATACCCGCAATACACGCGACGATGAACACCAGCACAATCTGAAGAAGGGTAATCTCCATTGTACTTCTCCTGTTGATTAAGTCTTAAGTTGAAAATTGGGTTGCGATCCGCAGGGTGACTTATTTCACCTTGTCGATCAGATCCATCATTTTCAGTTTCTGGTCGGTGGAAACTTTACGTGCTTCCAGTTCGATACCGCGAGCGTTCAGTTTTTTAAACGCTTCAATATCTTTCTCATCGACCGAAATAGCGTTGTTTACCTGCGTTTTACCCTGGCGGAAAGCCATACCACCGATGTTGACGCTGGTGATCTTCACGCCGCCTTCAACAACACGTTCAACGTCCGTTGGGTTAGTGAACAGCAACATAATGCGCTCGCCTGCGTATTTCGGGTTGTTATAGACGCGAATCATCTTCGCAACGTCTACAACGTGAGCAGTGACGCCCGGAGGAGCAACCTGAGTCAGCAGGGTTTTACGCACGGTGTCCGCCGCGACTTCGTCGCTGACGACGATAATGCGGGTAACGTTAGTTTCTTTGGTCCAGCGGGTGGCGACCTGACCATGAATTAAACGGTCATCGATACGCGCAAGCCCGATAACCATATAGTCATTGGGACCCATTGGTTTCAGCGGCGCAGCCGCTTTCGGTGCTGCAGCCTGTACCGGAGCCGGAGCGGCTTTTTCCACTGGCTTCGCTTTCAGCGCTTTCACGCCTTCACGACCGGTTTCCACCGCCAGCGCAACCAGCTCATCAAACGACGGGTTGTCGTCGCGAGCCATCAGCGTTTCAACCAGCATCGGGATGTTGACACCCGCGATAACTTCATAATGTTCTTTATCGACGACAATGCGGCTGGCAGCGTTGAACGGGCTGCCTCCCCATGTATCAACGAGAAATAACACGCCTTTTGCTGTATCCAGTTTTGCCAGCTGAGCGTTGTACTTCTCGATTAACGTCTCTGCGTTCTCCCCAGGGACGAAGTCGATCCAGCCAACGTTTTCCTGCTCGCCCAGCAGCATTTCTGCCGTTTTCAGCAGCTGTTCTGCAGCCCAACCATGTGTGCCTATTACAATAGCAATCGTCACTTGCTACCTCCTTTATAATCGTAAATGCATCATCTGATGTGATACATCCTGAATCACTCTTGCGAACAAAATCGATTCAGTAAGGGTGTAAGATATAAAGTAATTACTACAGCGAATTATTTTAGACAGTGAAAAAATAATTAATGTGATGAAGCTCCGCTAATCATGCATCTGTCGCTAATTATTTTGCGGCGCAAAAAATAGCCTTAACTATTGCAAAGACAGGTAAATTTTTGCCAATCTTGCTCTATATTTTGCTATGTTTACGTTCCGTTTAATTACTCAGGAGTATAGGGCATAGCCCGCTATATGGATCGTCACCGACGTCTTTTCACCTTCAGGCACTCGTCTGCCGCCATCACCTGCTACGTTTTTTTATCAGCAACAAGTGTCTCGTCTGTGCATGACACAGCGATGACTACGCCTGTCGTTAACTGGAGCTGCTCATGGAATTCTTAATGGATCCCTCTATTTGGGCCGGTTTGCTGACGCTTGTCGTCCTTGAAATCGTACTGGGCATTGATAACCTGGTGTTTATCGCCATCCTTGCCGACAAGCTGCCGCCAAAGCAGCGCGATAAAGCACGTCTGATTGGTCTCTCATTGGCGCTGTTTATGCGCCTGGGCCTGCTGTCGGTTATTTCGTGGATGGTGACGTTAACCAAACCGTTGTTCAGCGTTGCCGATTTCTCGTTTTCCGGGCGCGACCTCATCATGCTGCTCGGGGGGATATTCTTGCTGTTTAAGGCGACCACCGAACTGCACGAACGCCTGGAGAACCGCCAGCATGACTCTGGTCATGGCAAAGGTTACGCCAGCTTCTGGGTGGTGGTTCTGCAAATCGTCGTTCTTGACGCCGTGTTCTCGCTGGACGCCGTGATTACCGCGGTCGGGATGGTTAACCATCTGCCGGTGATGATGGCGGCGGTAGTGATTGCAATGGCGGTGATGCTGCTGGCGTCGAAGCCGTTGACGAATTTCGTCAACCAGCATCCGACGGTGGTGGTGCTTTGCCTGAGCTTCCTGCTGATGATCGGCCTGAGCCTGGTGGCTGAAGGTTTCGGTTTCCATATTCCGAAGGGTTACCTGTACGCCGCGATTGGTTTCTCGATAACCATTGAGTTCTTTAACCAGGTTGCGCGCCGGAACTTTATTCGTCACCAATCGACGCTGCCTCTGCGCGCACGCACTGCCGATGCGATCCTCCGTCTGATGGGGGGTCGTAAACAGAGCGCCGTGGCGCACGATAGCGATAACCCATCCGTGGTGCCGGTACCGGAAGGCGCGTTTGCTGAAGAAGAACGCTACATGATCAACGGCGTATTGACGCTGGCTCAGCGTTCGTTGCGCAGTATTATGACGCCGCGCGGGGAAATTAGCTGGGTGAACGCCGAGCAAAGCGAAGAAGAAATTCGCCGTCAGCTGCTCTCTTCACCACACAGCCTGTTCCCGGTATGCCGCGGCGAGCTGGATGAAATTATCGGTATTGTGCGGGCGAAAGAGATGCTGGTGGCGCTGGAAGCGGGTGAAAACGTTGCTGCTCTGGCCTCTGCCTCTCCGGCGATCGTGGTCCCGGAAACATTGGATCCTATCAACCTGCTGGGCGTGCTGCGCCGTGCCCGCGGTAGCTTTGTTATCGTGACCAACGAATTTGGCGTTGTGCAGGGGCTGGTCACGCCGCTGGATGTCCTGGAGGCGATTGCCGGTGAGTTCCCGGACGCTGATGAAACGCTGGAAATTATCCTCGATGGCGACGGTTGGCTGGTGAAAGGGTCAACAGACGTGCATGCGCTGCAGCAGGCGGTGGGAGTGGACAATCTGGTCGATGAGGACGAAGATATTGCGACGGTTGCGGGCCTGGTGATTGCCGTCAACGGTCACATCCCTCGTCCTGGCGATGTGCTTGAATTGTCGCCTTTGCAGTTCACGATTGTTGAGGCCAACGACTATCGCGTCGACCTGGTTCGCGTCGTCAAGATGCGCCAGTATCACGACGAAGAAGAGTAACCCTTGTGCCCGTCGGTTTCAGGCCGGCGGGCTTTTTTATAAAAGCATTTCCCGGCGCTTTTCCGCCGCCAGCCACTGCGGAAAGTCCTCTACCGGCATCGGCCGGGCATAATGAAACCCTTGTAATAAATCAACGCCGTTGCTGCGCAGATACTCTTCCTGCTCCGGGGTTTCGACACCTTCCGCCACCGTCACAATCTTTAGCCGACGCGCAAGCGCAATGATCATATCGGTTACCGTCGCATTGACGCTATCAATACCAATCGCACTGGTAAAAGACTTATCAATTTTCAATACATCAGGGCGCAGTTTTTCCAGCCACGAAAGAGAGCTGTTGCCGGTGCCGAAATCATCAATGGCCAGCTGCACCCCTTTGAAATGCAGATGCTCGGCCATGTGATGATCGCCATCCTGAAGCACATCGCGCTCGGTGAGTTCAACGACCAGTTGCTGTACCGGGTGAGCGCTAAACCAGTAGTGATGCAGGTCGCGCAGCAGCTCGCCGTTGGCGAAATGGCGGGCGGCGACGTTAATACTGATGTGAAAATGTTTATCCTGAGGAAAGAGGGCTAATTTGTGGGCGGTTTGGGAAATGACATAACGGGTGAGGGGGACAATCAGGTTGTAGCCCTCGGCAATCGGAATAAACACATCCGGTGAAATTGCGCCTCTGCGCGGATTATTCCAGCGCAGCAAAATTTCTACGCCGCAGCACTGGCGGGTGCGCAAATCCTGTAGAGGCTGACACCAAAGTGCGAACTCATGTGAGGTAATGCCGAGATTAATTTCACGAGAAAAGCTCATTCTTCCGGCGGTAGCCAGCCAGGCGATACCGGTCATTAACAGGCTCAGAATCAACGCCAGCGGCAGCGCGCCAGGCAGCTCATTGAGGGCGACCGCCGAGGCTCCCGGCCCGCTAACGCTGATGGTGAAGGGAAATTCCGTCGATGGTTGACGGTAGATAATCTGCTCGCCAGGCAATGCTTCCTGATTAATCAATCCAGAACCGCTAATAAAGCTTTGTTCGCCAACGTTAAGGCTAATTCCGCTGATTAATGAAGATTTTGCAGTGAAAATTAACTCGCCCAGCAGCTCGATATTAATCACCAGCAGTACGCCATCGGCACCGCTCAGCGATGCCGGATACCACTGGATAAGTACCGGAGTACCTTTGAGCAGCGAAGCGTCATGACTGAAGGTCAACAAGGGGCGATTGGTGGGTAGCGCAGGCTGTAATTGGTGAACCGGAATATGCCGTTGCCCAAAAATACTGGAACAATAAAGCTGATTTGACTGCACCAGAGCGATGGATCGTACCGTTTGCAGCGACGCCGCCAGCTTGCGTAAGGAGAGATGAACGTTCTGACAGGGCTGATTCACCAGATGCAATAGCGTCGTATGCTGAGCGGCCAAAGGACGTAGAATATTATCCATGGCGACCACCATTTTGTTGGTGCTGGTCTGGACGCGCTGCTGATTTAAGCTACGCTGCGAAATAAATCGAATGACTAACGTTGTGGTAAGCGTTAATAGCGCTACCAGCAAGCAAACCAGAATGCGTTTCCTGCGATATGTTGTTATGACTTTTTCTGCAGTCTGCATGCGCGACGCCCTGTCGGCTAAAAGTGTTAATGAGAGTAACAGCCGCCATAGAGCAAGTGTAGTGGGTGCAGATAATATAGAGAGGAAAAAGACGAATGCGCCCGATGGACGCATTCTGTTGGGCAATGATTAGTCGCACTGAACTTTGATAGCCAGGCCGCCGCGCGAGGTTTCCCGGTATTTGGCGTTCATATCTTTACCGGTCTCATACATAGTCTCAATGACTTTATCGAGCGAGACGCGCGGCTCGCTGGTGCGGCGCATCGCCATCCGGCTGGCGTTAATCGCCTTAACGGAGGCGATGGCGTTACGCTCAATGCAGGGTACCTGTACTTGCCCGGCTACCGGGTCGCAGGTAAGGCCAAGATTGTGTTCCATGCCGATTTCAGCGGCCACGCAAACCTGCTCCGGGCTGGCACCGAGGATTTCCGCCAGGCCCGCAGCCGCCATTGAGCATGCTACGCCCACTTCACCCTGGCAGCCTACTTCTGCACCGGAAATCGATGCGTTCATTTTATACAGCGCGCCGATAGCCCCTGATGCCAGGAAGTAACGAATATAGATATCCGGGCTGACGGACTCGATAAAGTGATCGTAGTAAGCCAGCACCGCCGGAACGATACCGCATGCGCCGTTAGTCGGCGCGGTGACCACCCGGCCACCAGCAGCGTTCTCTTCATTGACCGCCAGCGCGAACATATTAACCCAGTCCACCACGTTCATCGGATCGTTGGAGAGCTTGTCGCTGGCAACCAGCATCCTCCGCAGCGCAGAAGCGCGGCGAGGAACGCGCAGCGGGCCAGGCAGTACGCCTTCGGTATTCATCCCGCGATCGATACAGGCGCGCATGGTCTGCCAGATATTAGCAAAATAGTCTTCAATCTCTTTTTTGCTGTGCAGGGCCAGCTCGTTCTGCATTACCATTCCGGAGAGCGACATGCCGGTTTCTTTACAGTAGCCCAGCATCTCCTGCGCGGATTTAAACGGATAGGGCACGGAGAGCTCGCCAGCGTTCTCTTTGCCGAAATGTTCTTCATCGACGATAAAACCACCGCCGATGGAATAATAAGTTTTGCTGTAGATTTCTTTATCGCCAGCCCAGGCATGAATGGTCATTCCGTTTTCATGCAGCGGTAGGTTGTCGCTACGAAAACGCATACCGTCATTAGATGGGAAATCGACCTCATGCTGCCCTTGTGCCAGCAGTAGACGTCCGCGCTCTTCAACGTCGCGGATAAATGCCGGAATCGCGTCAATGTCGACCGTGTCGGGCTGATTGCCCGCCAGTCCCATAATGATGGCGATATCCGTGTGGTGGCCTTTGCCGGTTAATGATAGTGAGCCGTAGACGTCAACCGCCACGCGCGTCACTTCATTAAGCAATCCCTTTTCGACCAGGTCATCGACGAACTGTTTACCGGCCTTCATCGGCCCTACAGTATGGGAAGATGAGGGACCGATCCCCACCTTGAACATGTCGAATATACTAATCACGCTAACACTCCTGACAGGGTTGCCGCGGGTGCGGCAACGATGTAATAACTGCGCATAGTGTAAGAGGGAACCGGGCCATCAGCTTAAGTATTCACATGAATTAAACTAATGGATAACCGCGGATTTACTAATGCTGAGAATGTTGTCTCAGTTTGAGTATAGCTAAGGACGGGAGCCTATCTGTAGCGCCAGTTCGCGAATAATGCCTGCGGTCATTCCCCAGACAAAATAATGCTGATACCACGATAGCCAGACGCGGTGGGAATTACCCCGACGATGGATATCCAGCGGATGGTAGCGCCCCAGCCGCAGCGCTTCGGCAAGCGGCATTTCGAAGACCGCAGCAACTTCATCCTGGCTGGCGTGATAGTGCAGATTGGGGGGAATAATGCCCACCACCGGGGTGACCTGAAAGCCGGTCACGCTGTCGACCGGCGGAAGAACGCCGATAACCTCAACCGATTCTGGTGGGATCGCCACTTCCTCCTGCGCTTCGCGCAGCGCGGCGGCGATAAGCGTCGCATCGCTGTTATCCACAGCTCCGCCGGGGAAGGCGACCTGGCCTGCATGTTTACGCATCAGCGGCGAGCGTTGGGTCAGCAGCAACCCCGGCTGCGGACGTCGGACAATGGGCACCAGCACCGCTGCCTGGCGTTGGTTGAGCGCGTGGCGCGTGGGCTGCGGACGCAGAAGCTGAAAACGCGAAAGGAAGTCGTCAAGTTCGAGGGCACTGTCCGCCATGTGCTAGCTCTCCAGTTGATGCAGGATACGATTAACTTTATCAAAAGTTTCCTGATATTCCGCTGCCTCTTCACTATCGGCCACAATACCGCCGCCGGCAGAGCAATAAAGCTGCCCCTGCCAGGCTGTAAGCGTGCGGATGGTAATGCTGGTATCCATATTGCCGCAAAAGCTGAGGTATCCGATGCTGCCGCACCACGCGTTGCGCCGCTGCGGCTCTAGCTCATCAATTATCTCCATCGCTCTGACCTTCGGCGCGCCGGTAATAGACCCCCCTGGAAATGCTGCACGCAGCAGATCGGTAGCGTGAAGATGAACGGGCAGCCTGGCAGTAACGGTACTCACCAGATGATGTACGGCAGGAAATGGCTCAACCACAAACAGTTCGGGCACGCGAACGCTACCGGGCACCGCAACCCGGCCAATATCGTTACGCATTAAATCGACGATCATCAGATTTTCAGCACGGTCTTTTGGCGAATTCGCCAGCTTTTGCGCCTGCTGTTGGTCCTGCTCAGGATCGGCCAGCCTTGGCAGCGTCCCTTTGATGGGGCGGGTCTGAATTTCGCCTTGCCGAAGCTGAATAAAACGCTCCGGCGACAGGCTTAATATTGCGCCTTCCGGCAGGCGAATAAAGGCGCTGAACGGCGCGCGATTGGCGTGGTTAAGCTGACGGAAAGCCTGCCACTCATCCCCGCGATAGCCCGCCGTGAACCGCTGCGCCAGGTTAACCTGGTAACAGTCACCGCTGTGTAAATATGCCTGAATCTTGCGGAATTTCTCGCCGTACGCTTCGCGACTCATATTGGAGCGCCATTCGGAGGTTAACGCAAAGGGTTCGGTGGTGGAGGCGGATTGCCCTTCCAGCCACGCAAGGCGGGCCTGCGGGTCGTCATAGCTGATTAACGATACTTCCTGGCGCTGATTGTCGATAATCAGCGCCCAGTCGTAGATCCCCACGGCCATGTCCGGCAGGGCGATATCCGCATCCGCTTGTGACGGCAGGGTTTCAAAGCGGCGGCCAAGGTCGTAGCCGAATAGCCCCAGCGCGCCGCCGAGAAACGGCAGATGCGGGTGAGCCTGCGGCTGCAGATTAAAGCGCGCCAGCTGCTGGTGCACAAGCGTGAGCGGATCGGCGATTGACGTTGCGGTCCCTTCGCCCTCGTTTATGATGGTGGTTTGACCGTGAGTCACCAGCGTTGCGCGCGGTTGAGCGACGAGTATGTCAAACCGATTATGCGGATGTTCAGCAAAGCCGGAGTGCAACAGCATTGCCCAGGGCTGTGAACTCAAGGGGGTGAAATAGTGTTCAGCGGCATCCGGACGCCAGGGCAGGGAAATAATCGCGGGGGACAACATCGTCTTCTTTAATCCTGATCGTTACCGCCCGCTGGTATACAAGAGGACGGCGTGAAATAATTACGCCCCACAATGTAGCAGGAGTAAGTGATGTTTGCAGGTTTACCTTCGCTGAGCCACGAGCAACAGCAAAAAGCGGTCGAACGAATTCAGGAGCTCATGTCGCAGGGGATGAGCAGCGGCCAGGCCATTGCTTTAGTGGCAGATGAACTGCGCGCCTCGCATACCGGCGATCGGATTGTGGCGCGCTTTGAGGATGAAGACGAGTAAATTATACCGCGGCGATAATCTTAATCTCGACCTTGTATTTCGGGTTCATCAGTTTGGCCTGCACGGTGCAGCGTACCGGCGCATGGCCCGCGACGACCCAGGCATCCCAGGCCTGGTTCATCGCCGCAAAATCGGCGCTGTCGGCGAGGAAAATGGTCGCATCGAGAATACGCGACTTGCTGCTGCCCTGTTTCTCGAGCACTGCGTCAATCTGCGCCAGAGTATCCGCAGTTTGCGCGCAGGCGTCGGCATCCAGGTTTGACGGTACGCCAGTGTAGTACAGCGTCTGGTTGTGAATAACCACATCAGACCAGCGGGCTTCGGCATCGATACGCGTAATTGTCATTTTAATTTCCTCATTTGTTGCGGTTTATCAAGCTGCGGCAAGACTGCCATAATGTTTCACCTGCGTCACTACCTGCGCGACCACACTGGCGAAAACCACTCCACCCTGACATAATCACTGTCCAAATAACCAGGGGGTAATGTGATCGACGATTTTGCAGCAGACGGCCAGCTGGCCAGCGCGATAGCGGGATTTAAACCACGTGAACCGCAGCGCCAGATGGCTTTCGCCGTCGCCAGCGCGATTGAAGAAAGCCGCCCGCTGGTGGTTGAGGCCGGGACCGGGACCGGGAAAACCTACGCCTACCTGGCCCCCGCGCTGCGCGCAAACAAAAAAGTCATTATCTCCACTGGCTCGAAAGCGCTACAGGATCAGCTCTACAGTCGGGATTTACCCACCGTCGCCAAAGCGCTGAAGTTCACTGGCAAGCTGGCCTTGCTGAAAGGGCGTTCAAACTATCTTTGCCTCGAGCGTCTTGAGCAGCAGGCGCTTGCCGGGGGCGATTTGCCAGTGCAAACCCTCAGCGATGTGATTCTGCTGCGCTCGTGGTCGAACCAAACCGTTGATGGCGATATCAGCACCTGCGTCAGCGTGGCTGAAGATTCTCAGGCCTGGCCGTTGGTCACCAGCACCAACGATAACTGCCTCGGCAGCGACTGCCCGCTCTATAAAGATTGCTTTGTGGTAAAAGCGCGGAAAAAGGCGATGGATGCTGATGTCGTTGTCGTTAACCACCACCTGTTTCTTGCTGATATGGTGGTCAAAGAGAGCGGTTTTGCAGAGCTGATTCCCGAAGCGGAAGTGATGATCTTCGATGAAGCGCATCAGTTGCCGGACATTGCCAGCCAGTACTTCGGCCAGTCGCTCTCCAGTCGTCAACTGCTGGACCTGGCAAAAGATATCACCATTGCCTATCGCACCGAGCTTAAGGACACCCAGCAGTTGCAGAAATGCGCCGACCGCCTGGCCCAGAGCGCGCAGGATTTTCGTCTGCAGCTAGGGGAGCCTGGCTATCGCGGGAATCTGCGGGAACTTCTTGCGGATAACAACATTCAGCGCGCGCTGTTACTGCTCGATGATGCTCTTGAACTCTGTTACGACGTGGCAAAGCTATCGCTTGGCCGCTCAGCGCTGCTGGATGCCGCCTTCGAACGGGCGACATTATATCGCGGGCGGCTTAAACGACTGAAGGATACCAATCAGCCCGGTTACAGCTATTGGTACGAATGTAACTCCCGGCACTTTACGCTGGCGCTGACTCCGCTGACGGTTGCGGATAAATTTAAAGAAGTGATGGCGCAAAAGCCGGGGAGCTGGATTTTTACGTCGGCGACGCTATCGGTCAATGACGATTTACACCATTTCACCGATCGGTTGGGTATTGGCGAAGCGCAAACGCTGCTGCTGCCCAGCCCCTTCGATTATGCCCACCAGGCGCTGCTGTGCGTGCCGCGCAACTTGCCTTTGCCGAACCAGCCAGGCGCGGCGCGGCATCTGGCGGCGATGCTCAAACCGCTAATTGAGGCCAACGACGGGCGCTGTTTTATGCTCTGTACCTCCCACGCCATGATGCGCGACCTGGCGGAGCAGTTTCGCGCCACCATGACTTTGCCGGTGCTGCTGCAGGGGGAAACCAGTAAAGGCCAGCTTCTGCAGCAGTTCGTCAGCGCGGGGAATGCGCTGCTGGTGGCGACCAGTAGCTTCTGGGAAGGGGTCGACGTGCGCGGCGATGCGCTCTCGCTGGTGATCATCGACAAGCTGCCGTTCACCTCACCGGACGATCCGCTGCTTAAAGCGCGAATGGAAGATTGCCGTCTGCGCGGCGGCGATCCTTTTGATGAGGTTCAACTGCCGGACGCGGTCATTACCCTCAAACAGGGGGTGGGGCGCTTGATTCGCGATATCGACGATCGCGGGGTGCTGGTTATTTGCGACAACCGTCTGGTCATGCGTCCGTATGGCGCAACGTTCCTCGCCAGCCTGCCTCCGGCGCCGCGAACTCGCGATATCCGCCGGGCGGTGCGTTTTCTTGCGGTGCCGCCAGCGAGGTAATCCGGCGCAAAATGTGGTAAGCTGCGCGCCATTTTGTCAATCTGCGAGAGCGTGACGACCCATGCAAATTTTAGCTATCGATACCGCCACGGAGGCCTGCTCCGCGGCGCTGTGGAATGATGGCACCCTCAGTGCTCATTTTGAAATCTGCCCCCGCGAACATACCCAACGTATCCTGCCTTTGGTGCAGGATGTCCTCAACGAAAGCGGCACCTTATTAACTGAACTGGATGCGCTGGCTTTTGGCCGCGGGCCGGGTAGCTTTACCGGCGTGCGCATTGGTATCGGTATCGCGCAGGGGCTGGCGCTGGGAGCTGAGCTGCCGATGATCGGCGTTTCTACGCTGGCAACGATGGCCCAGGGGGCCTGGCGCAAAACCGGCGCAACCCGCGTGCTGGCGGCGATTGATGCCAGAATGGGCGAAGTTTATTGGGCGGAATATGTGCGCGATGAGCAGGGCGTCTGGCACGGTGAAGAGAGCGAAGCGGTAATCAAGCCGGAAGCGGTTAGCGAGCGTCTGCAACAACTGGAAGGCGAGTGGGCCACCGTGGGTACCGGCTGGCAGGCGTGGCCGGATATGGCTAGCGGTTGCGCTTTAACGCTTTTCGACGGGCAAATTCAGCTTCCTGAAGCGCAGGATATGCTGCCGCTAGCTTGCCATCTGTTTACGGTGGGCAAAACGGTGGCCGTCGAACACGCTGAACCAGTTTATTTGCGTAATGAAGTGGCGTGGAAGAAACTTCCTGGCCGCGAGTGAATCTCAGTAACTATAAGTCTGAGAAGAGGAAGGAGTCGCGTCATGGCGGGTCAAAAAACGGTAGTACGTTGGTTAGTCGCGACAGCAGTTGTCGCTGCGCTGAGTGGGTGCGCTTCGGTACCGGATGCTATTAAAGGCACCACCCCGACGCCGCAGCAGGATTTAGTCCGGGTGATGAATGCGCCGCAGCTGTATATCGGTCAGGAAGCGCGTTTTGGCGGTAAGGTCGTCAGCGTGCAGAATCAGCAGGGTAAAACCCGCTTAGAAATTGCCACTGTGCAGCTCGACGGCGCGGCGCGTCCGGAACTGGGTGAACCTTCGCGTGGGCGAATTTTTGCCGATGTAAACGGCTTTATCGATCCGGTGGATTTTCGCGGCCAACTGGTCACCGTGGTTGGTCCAATAGTCGGCGCTGTTGACGGCAAAGTTGGCAATACGCCGTATAAATTTATGCTGATGAATGCTACCGGCTACAAGCGCTGGAACGTCGTGCAGCAGGTGGTGATGCCGCCGCAGCCCATTGATCCGTGGATGTTTGGCCCGCGCCCGTGGGGCTACGGATACGGCGGTTGGGGCTGGTATAACCCAGGCCCAGCAGAAGTCAGAAACGTCGTAACCGAATGATTTTGTAGTTTTTATAAACAAAAAGAAACAGCGGCTGGTCCGCTGTTTCTTTGTTTTCAGTCAAATAAGAAAAATAAATAGTGACGCGCTTCGCAACCTGTAAAACGCCTAATTAATAAACTGGTACGCTGAGTTAATATAATGTTAACAAAATGTTTGTTGATCAGGGGTTGTGATGACGACGAATAATTACTTCAGAGGTGATGCAGTGAAAAAGGTTTGGCTAAACCGTTATCCCGCGGATGTTCCAGCGGAGATAAACCCTGACCGCTATCAATCCCTGGTTGAACTGTTTGAACACGCCGTCCGCCGCTATGCCGACCAACCGGCATTTATCAACATGGGCGAGGTGATGACTTATCGTAAGCTGGAGGAGCGCAGTCGGGCGTTCGCCGCTTATCTTCAGGAGGGCCTGGGCCTGCAAAAAGGCGACCGCGTCGCCCTGATGATGCCCAACCTGCTGCAATACCCGGTGGCGCTGTTTGGTATCCTGCGCGCGGGCATGATTGTAGTGAACGTCAATCCGCTGTATACCCCGCGCGAACTGGAGCATCAGCTTAACGATAGCGGCGCCGCCGCCATTGTGATCGTTTCCAACTTTGCGCATACCCTGGAAAAAGTGGTTGATAAAACCCAGGTCAAGCACGTGATTTTAACCCGCATGGGCGATCAGCTTTCCACAGCGAAAGGCACGCTGGTTAACTTTGTGGTGAAGTACATTAAGCGCCTGGTGCCAAAATACCACCTTCCGGACGCAATCTCGTTTCGCAGCGCGCTGCAGCACGGCTACCGTATGCAGTATATCAAGCCCGAAATCGTCTCTCAGGACCTCGCCTTCCTCCAGTACACCGGCGGCACAACCGGCGTGGCGAAAGGGGCGATGCTCACCCACCGTAATATGCTGGCGAACCTTGAGCAGGTAAATGGCACCTACGGGCCGCTGCTGCATCGCGGCAAAGAGCTGGTCGTTACCGCATTACCGCTGTACCACATCTTCGCGCTGACCATGAACTGCCTGCTGTTTATTGAGCTGGGCGGGCAGAACCTGCTGATCACTAACCCGCGCGACATTCCGGGGCTGGTCAAAGAGCTGGCGAAATATCCCTTCACCGCCATGACTGGGGTGAATACGCTGTTTAATGCGCTGCTCAATAATAAAGAGTTTCAGCAGCTCGACTTTTCCTCTCTGCATCTTTCTGCGGGCGGCGGGATGCCGGTGCAGCAGGTGGTTGCTGAGCGCTGGGTTAAGCTGACCGGGCAGTATCTTCTGGAAGGCTATGGCCTGACGGAGTGCGCGCCGCTGGTGAGCGTCAACCCGCACGATATTGATTATCACAGCGGCAGCATCGGTCTGCCGGTGCCGTCCACGGAAGCGAAGCTGGTGGATGATGATGATAATGAAGTACCGCCTGGAGAGCCGGGCGAGCTGTGCGTGAAAGGGCCGCAGGTGATGCTGGGTTACTGGCAGCGTCCTGATGCCACCGCCGAGATAATCAAGGACGGCTGGCTGCATACCGGCGATATTGCGGTAATGGATGACGAAGGATTTCTGCGCATTGTCGATCGCAAGAAAGATATGATCCTGGTTTCAGGCTTCAACGTATACCCGAACGAAATTGAAGACGTGGTTATGCAGCATTCCGGCGTGCAGGAAGTTGCTGCCGTAGGCGTACCGTCCGGAAGCAGCGGTGAAGCGGTGAAAATTTTCGTGGTCAAAAAAGACCCGACGTTAACGGAAGAGATGCTGATTACCTTTTGCCGGCGTCAGCTGACCGGCTACAAGGTGCCGAAACTGGTTGAGTTTCGCGATGAGCTGCCGAAATCCAACGTCGGGAAAATTTTACGTCGAGAACTGCGTGACGAAGCCCGCGCTAAAGTAGACAATAAAGCCTGAGCTAAGAGTGAATCGCCAGACGCCGGCTAAGCCGGCGTTTTTTATGGGCGCAAGTTAAGAGAGTACGATTTGAACTATCAGATGATCACCACCAACGATGGCCTTCGCGCCATCTGTGAAGCGGCAAACGCAGTTTCTGCTATTGCGCTGGATACGGAATTTGTCCGTACACGCACCTACTATCCGCAGCTCGGTCTGCTCCAGCTGTTTGACGGCAACCAGGTTTCATTAATTGACCCTCTGGTAATTACCGACTGGGAGCCGATGCGTGAACTGCTGCTGAATAAAAACGTGACCAAATATCTGCATGCCGGCAGTGAAGATCTGGAAGTGTTCCTTAACGCCTTTCATTTGATGCCACAGCCGCTTATCGATACGCAGATTCTGGCCGCTTTTTGCGGTCGCCCGATGTCATGGGGTTTTGCCGCGATGGTTGAAGAGTATACTGGCGTAGCGCTGGACAAGAGTGAGTCTCGTACTGACTGGCTGGCCCGTCCGCTGACTGAACGCCAGTGTATTTATGCCGCCGCCGATGTCTGGTATCTGCTGCCAATTGCCGAAAAACTGATGGCTGAAACTGACCGTGCAGGTTGGCTGTCCGCGGCGCTGGATGAATGTCAGCTGATGCAACAGCGTCGTCAGGAAGTCCTGGATCCCGCGCAGGCCTGGCACGATATCGGTAACGCCTGGCAGTTGCGTACCCGTCAGCTTGGCTGTCTGCAGTTGCTGGCTGACTGGCGGCTGCGTAAGGCGCGCGAGCGTGACCTGGCGGTCAACTTTGTCATTCGTGAGGAGCATCTGTGGAACGTGGCGCGCTATATGCCCTCCAGCCTGGGTGAGCTTGATAGCCTGGGGCTATCGGGCAGCGAAATTCGTTTCCATGGCAAGACGTTGATAAGCCTTGTCGAGAAGGCTCAGGCGCTACCGGAAGAGGCGCTGCCTGAGCCGTTACAGAACCTGATCGACATGCCGGGCTACCGCAAGGTGTTTAAGGACATTAAAGCGCTGGTGCAGGCCGTGAGCGCCGAGAAGGGCGTAAGCGCAGAGCTGCTAGCCTCAAGAAGGCAGATTAACCAACTGCTGAACTGGCACTGGGGGCTGAAAAACGGTAACGGGCAGCCTGAACTGGTTTCCGGATGGCGCGGCGAATTGATGGCCGATCGCCTGAATGCGTTGCTGAGCGAGTATCCGCGCTAAGCAGTTTTAGCCGCTACTCAAAGCAAAAAACCGGCTTCGCAGAGCGTTGCCGGGTTTTTACGCTACTTTTGGTACTACAGGGTCAGGATTTCGACTCTTCGGTTTCCGGTAAGGTCACGTTCAGCTCCAGAATCGAAATATCCCCGTCTCTCTGCTCCAGCTGTACGCTGACCATCTCCGGATCGATCTGCACGTACTTGCAAATCACTTCCAGAATGTCTTTACGCAGCTGCGGCAGGTAGTGCGGTTCAGCATCGCCGCGACGACGCTCCGCAACGATGATTTGCAGGCGCTCTTTCGCAATATTGGCGGTGTTCTTTTTCCGCGAGAGAAAAAAGTCGAGTAATGCCATAATTTATCCTCCGAACAGGCGTTTGAGGAAACCTTTCTTCTCTTCTTCGACGAAGCGGAAAGGACGTTCTTCTCCGAGCAGACGTTCAACAGTATCGGCATAGGCTTTACCTGCGTCCGATGCATCATCCAGAATAACCGGCTCACCCTGGTTCGACGCGCGCAGTACGGACTGATCTTCCGGAATCACGCCCACCAGATTGATGCGCAGAATTTCCAGCACGTCTTCCATGCTCAACATGTCGCCTTTATTTACGCGGCCAGGGTTATAACGCGTCAGCAGCAGATGCTCTTTGATCGGATCTTCGCCCCTTTCCGCGCGGCGGGATTTGGAAGCAAGGATGCCGAGGATACGGTCGGAGTCACGAACGGAGGAGACTTCCGGGTTGGTGGTGATGATGGCTTCGTCAGCGAAGTAGAGCGCCATCAGCGCACCCGTTTCGATGCCTGCAGGGGAGTCGCAGACGATAAAATCAAAATCCATCTTTTTCAGTTCTTCAAGAACTTTATCTACGCCTTCGCGGGTCAGTGCGTCTTTATCACGCGTCTGGGAGGCCGGGAGGATATAGAGGTTCTCCGTGCGCTTATCTTTGATTAACGCCTGGTTCAACGTGGCATCACCCTGGATGACGTTGACGAAGTCATAAACGACGCGACGTTCGCAGCCCATGATCAGGTCAAGGTTACGCAGACCAATATCGAAGTCGATGACGACCGTTTTCTTTCCCTTCTGGGCCAAACCAGTAGCGATGGCCGCGCTGGAGGTGGTCTTGCCAACGCCTCCTTTACCCGAAGTCACAACAATAATGCGTGCCATAGAAATTCCTTGTTAAAAAGGGATTAATTCAACGATTGAATTGTCAAAGCGCTGTCGCCTAAACGCAGGCGCGCCGCTTTGCCATAAAATTCGGCCGGAATGTTATCACTCAGCCAGTATTCTCCCGCGATGGAGACCAGCTCCGCCGAGAGGTTGGTACAAAATATTTGGGCATCTCTGTCGCCGCCAGCACCGGCAAGCGCGCGTCCTCGCATCATGCCATAGACATGGATATTACCATCGGCGATAAGTTCAGCTCCGGCACTCACATGGTTTGTAACAATAAGATCACAGTGTGGCGCATAAATACGCTGACCGGAACGTACCGGCTGATCAATCAAACGCGTTTTTGTGATCTGATTAACAACTGGCGGTGGTGAAACAGGTTCGGGTGCTGCCTGACGGGCTATTTTTTCTTTCCCTTCGGTTAATAAAGGGAGCCCGGCGCGGTCAATTTCCGTTTTCAGCCGGGGAAGTTTACACCCGCTTACGCCCATAATTCGCAGGCCGGTAGCCGCAATAGCTTCATGGAGAGGGCGCCAGTCGACGGCGTCTTCAATGCTGCTGATGTTCACAACCACGGGGGCATGACGTAAAAAGGCGGGAGCCTGGGCGATTTTGTCTTCTAACGCCTGACGAATAACCTCGGGATTTGCATCGTGCAAATGAACCACAGATAAGGTGAAGCTACTGCCCTTAAGTTCGATTGGCGTATTTGACATCCTGGCCTTACTCAATTTGCTGTTTATCACCCGCTGAAGTGCGGTGATATTCCGAAGACTAAAAGGCATGTTATAGTCACTCATATATTGAGGCAAGTGACCACAGGTCTAATTCCGAGTAAAACTATGTTTTGTGTGATCTATCGAAGTACTAAACGTGAGCAAACCTATTTATATGTCGAAAAAAAGGACGATTTCTCCCGCGTTCCCGACGAATTAATGTATAGCTTCGGCACGCCTAAATTGGCAATGATTCTGCCGCTCGATGGACGAAAAAAACTCATTCACGCCGATTTGGATAAAGTGAAACAGGCTCTGGCCGATCAGGGCTATTACCTGCAACTTCCTCCTCCGTCTGAAAATTTACTCAAGAAACACCTGGCGGAACAGGGGAATAAATCTGATTAACCCACTAAGGGGAAATAATGTACCAACATCATAACTGGCAGGGTGCGCTACTGGATTATCCGGTAAGCAAGGTGGTTTGCGTGGGCAGCAATTATGCGAAACACATTAAGGAGATGGGCAGTGCGACGCCGGAAGAACCGGTGCTGTTTATTAAACCTGAGACGGCGCTATGCGACATCCGCCAGCCGTTGGTGCTTCCTGAAGGCCTGGGTTCGGTGCATCATGAAGTGGAGCTGGCGGTGCTGATTGGCGGTACGCTGCGTCAGGCAACGGAAGATCATGTGCTTAAAGCCATCGCGGGTTATGGCGTGGCGCTGGATCTTACCCTGCGCGATCTGCAGGGCAAAATGAAAAAAGCCGGCCAGCCGTGGGAAAAGGCGAAGGGTTTTGATAACTCCTGCCCGATTTCAGGATTTATTCCGGCGGCCGAGTTTCATGGCGATGCGCAGGATACTCCGCTGAGCCTGAAGGTAAATGGCGAAGTGCGCCAGCACGGCACAACGGCCGACATGATCCATAAAATTGTGCCGCTGATTGCCTATATGTCGCGTTTCTTCACCCTGAAAGCCGGTGATGTGGTGCTGACGGGGACCCCGGAAGGTGTGGGTCCGCTAAGCAGCGGTGATGAACTGGAAGTCGGTTTTAACGGATTATCGTTAACCACCCGCGTGCTGTAACGTCCGCTTGCCGCCTTCTCCAGGCGGCAAAACTTGCATCGGCGTGCCAGACTCGTTATAAGGTGCACCCTGAATTGCAATGACGGACATCCCAATGAGCGAACAACCTTTCTGGCAACAAAAAACACTGGATGAAATGAGCGATGCGGAGTGGGAATCACTTTGCGATGGCTGCGGACAGTGCTGCCTGCATAAGCTGATGGATGAGGATACTGACGAAATCTACTTTACTAACGTCGCCTGCCGTCAACTGAATATCAAAACCTGCCAGTGCCGCAATTACGAGCGCCGCTTCGAATATGAACCGGACTGCATTAAGCTAACTCGCGATAACTTGCCCACTTTCGAATGGCTGCCGCCGACCTGTGCCTATCGCCTGCTGGCTGAAGGTAAACCGCTGCCGCACTGGCACCCGCTGTTGACCGGCTCTAAGGCCGCGATGCATGGCGAACGCATTTCCGTTCGCCATATTGCGGTTAAAGAGTCCACCGTAGTGGACTGGCAAGATCATATCCTGAATAAACCAGATTGGGCGCAGTAAGGCGCTCAGTTAATTTTTCCTGGCGTGGAATAGCCCGCTTTCACCGTCGGTCTCGTCTTCGACCCAGAAGTTAATATTGAACTGTGCATCATCGCTTAGCTCGATGCGATGCCAGTATTGTGGCGGGCTGGTGGCGAACTGCCCGGCATTGATGATCACTTTCGCCTCTGGTTCTGTCGCCTGCTCATCGGCGAAACCGTAATAGGTTACCGTCCCCTCCATCACGCAAAGTTGACCGAAAACACCCGCAGCGGTGTTGTGGTGCGTCAGCAGAGCGGCAGGAACGTTTTGTTTGGTAAAGAATGGGGTGGAGCGTTTTACTTTCCAGTTAGCGGGAATACGCAAATGAGACATCATGTGCTCCTTAGTGAATGCATATAAGATGTATTTAATATGCATCTTTAAGGCGCAGGGGTCAACTCGCAGGCAAAAAAAACGCTCCCGAAGGAGCGCTTTATCAGCAATCGATCTTAGCGACCAAATAGATCGCGCTTTTTCGGTTTAAACGGCTGGGCGATAAGCACCAGCACACCGACAATCAGGTAGGCGGCGAAGATCCCGACCAGCCATTGCGGCATTTCCAGGGTCAGGAATTCCCACTGGCGCACGGAGCAGTCGCCGGTAGCCACGAATACCTGCGGCAGCCATTTGTCCAGCGGCAGCCAGGTTGGGAAGCGCGCGGCAAAATCACAGGTCTGGAAGGGGGAAGGGTGAAGCTGAATCATGGTGTGCTCCCACGCCAGCTGTAGCCCGCGCAAGGCGCTGTAGAGCCAGATAACTATCGCTACGTAGCGCAGCGGTGATTTAGGCGCAATGGCGCCGACAATACCGGCACCCATCACGCCGAATAGCGCACAGCGTTCGTAAATACACAAGACGCATGGTTGCAGCAACATCACGTGCTGGAACCACAAAGCAACCAATTCAAGAATAAACGCGGTTAGCGCCATCAGGAGCCAGGCACCGCGTCCCCTTGAGCACTGGTTTAAATATCGCAACATAATCATTTCCCTGGAACATGCTAAATCATGGCAGTGTAAACGAAAACCGAAGCGACGCCAGCAGCTAGTCAGAAAATATTACGTAAACGAATATGGAATACCCGGATTTATGACCTGGGTATCCGCTATTTTATTTGAGCAACTGCGGTGTAACCAGCCAGCCGTGATCGAGCATCCACTGGGTGGCCGGCATTAAGGTAAACTCAACGCATGCCAGACCCACCAGAGTCAGGACGATGGTATAGGGCAGCGCCATCCACACCATCCGGCCATAGGAGAGGCGAATCAGCGGGGCCAGGGCAGAAGTGAGCAGGAACAGGAATGCCGCCTGGCCGTTTGGTGTGGCAACGGATGGCAGGTTGGTCCCGGTGTTAATCGCCACCGCCAGCAGTTCAAACTGTTGGATGCTGATGGTGCCTTGTTCCAGGGCGGCCTTCACTTCATTGATGTAGACCGTGCCGACAAAGACGTTGTCGGAAATCGACGACAGCAGGCCGTTAAACAGATAAAACAGCGATAGCTGAGCATGCGGTGATGCCTGTAGCACGAACTCAATCACCGGAGCGAACAGGTGCTGGTCAATAATCACCGCAACTATGGCAAAGAAGACGGTTAACAGCGCGGTAAACGGTAAGGCTTCGGTAAACGCTTTGCCGATAGCGTGTTCATCGGTCACCCCGGAGAAGGTGGTGGCCAGAATAATCACCGACAGGCCGATCAGGCCAACTTCCGCAAGGTGCAGCGCCAGAGCGATGATCAGCCAGACGCCGATAATTCCCTGGGCAATCAGGCGCAGACGATCCTGACGGCTGCGGCTCTGGCGGCTGCGGTCGTCAAATTCCTGCAGTACTTTGCGCACGGCTGGCGGCAGCGGTTCGCCGTAGCCAAAGAGACGGAATTTCTCCAGCAGCAGACAGACTATCAGACCGCAGGCTAGTACCGGTAAGGTGACCGGTATCATGCGCAAGAAGAATTCGCCAAAATGCCAGCCAGCGGCTTTAGCAATAATCAGGTTCTGCGGTTCGCCAACCATGGTCATCACGCCTCCGAGCGCGGTACCAATACCAGCATGCATCATCAGGCTGCGCAAAAAACCGCGAAATTGCTCCAGCACATCGCGGTAGTGCTGAGCGATATGGCTATCGTCGAGCATATCGTCATCGTCCGGTCGCGCCGACGCGACCTTGTGATAAATACCGTAGAAGCCAACGGCGACGCTAATCACTACCGCAACAACGGTTAATGCGTCAAGGAAGGCGGAAAGGAAGGCGGAAGCGACGCAAAACGCCAGCGACAGCAGCATCTTGCTGCGGATGCCGAGGAGCAAACGGGTAAAGATGAACAGCAGCAGCTGTTTCATGAAGTAGATCCCTGCCACCATAAACATCAACAGCAGCAGAACCTCAAGATTGCTGGCAATTTCTTCCCTGATATGTCCCGGACTGGTCATACCAATAAATACGGCTTCAATCGCCAGCAGGCCGCCCGGTAACAGCGGGTAGCACTTAAGCGCCATCGCCAGAGTGAATATGAATTCGATAACCAGCAACCATCCGGCAATAAATGGATGAAGAAAAAACACTAACGGATTAACAATTAAGAAAATAATGAGGGTGAGCTTATACCAGTCCGGGGACTGACCCAGAAAATTGCGCCATAGTGCGCGACCGTAAGACATTTCCACGACAGACATCCTTTCTCCGCAAAATTTGAAACATGATTTTATAGGTGACTATTCGCAAGATTACCAGTTGCGCAAAACCGGATGCAACTTTCTTCGCATCACGTTCTTTAGAATAGAGAAAGTGTGAAATGAAAAGTCGAAAATGAAACGGCGATCCCTTTTTAATTACTTTCTGGCGCTATCTGCTCTATAGAGGCTCTGGTATGATGAGTCCAATTGCAACGCTGTGTAATGGAAATCTTATTATGGTCATTAAGGCGCAAAGCCCTGCGGGTTTCGCTGAAGAGTACATCATTGAAAGTATCTGGAATAATCGCTTTCCCCCTGGTTCAATCCTTCCCGCTGAACGTGAACTTTCTGAACTGATTGGTGTGACCCGTACAACCTTACGTGAAGTGTTGCAGCGCCTGGCCCGCGATGGCTGGTTAACTATTCAGCATGGTAAGCCCACGAAAGTGAATAATTTCTGGGAAACATCAGGCCTGAATATCCTTGAAACGCTGGCGCGTCTCGATCATGACAGCGTTCCTCAACTGATTGACAACCTGCTGTCAGTGCGCACGAATATTTCGACTATTTTTATTCGTACCGCTTTCCGTCAGCATCCTGATAAGGCGCTGGACGTTCTGGCAAGCGCCCGTGAGATTGAAGACCATGCCGATGCCTTTGCCGAGCTGGATTACAACATTTTCCGCGGTCTGGCGTTTGCTTCAGGTAACCCGATCTACGGCCTGATCCTCAATGGCATGAAAGGTTTATATACTCGCATTGGGCGCCACTATTTCGCCAATCCGGAAGCGCGTAGTCTGGCGATGGGCTTCTATCATCAGTTGGCGAAAGTTTGTGAAGAGGGCCTTCATGAACAGGTTTATGATATTGTGCGCCGCTACGGACACGACAGCGGCGAAATTTGGCATCGTATGCAGAAGAACCTGCCGGGTGATTTAGCGATTAATATGCGTTAAGTCCAGGAAATAATAATAAAAAACGCCCGGCGAGAAACCGGGCGTTTTGCTTTTTAGGGTTAGAGCGGGTTTTGCCGAGGTGGCGTCCGCTCAAGCAACTCGACGCTACCGTCGGCATTCTGTTGTTCCAGAAGAACATCAAATCCCCACAGGCGATGAACGTGCTTAAGAACCTCGCGACGGCCTTTATCCAGCGGCACGCGGTTATGCGGCACATAGCGCAGAGTTAACGAGCGATCGCCACGCAGATCGACGTTCCACACCTGGATATTCGGCTCAAGGTTGCTCAGATTGTACTGTGCTGAAAGCTTCGAGCGGATCTCACGATATCCCTCTTCATTATGAATAGCGGATATTTCCAGATAGTTGTTGTGATCGTCATCCAGCACGGTAAAGAAGCGGAAATCACGCATGATTTTTGGCGACAGAAACTGGCTGATAAAGCTCTCATCCTTGAAGTCACGCATCGCGAAGTGCAGCGTTTCGAGCCAGTCCGAACCGGCAATATCCGGGAACCAGTATCTGTCCTCTTCCGTCGGCGACTGGCAGATGCGTTTAATATCCTGAAACATGGCAAAGCCCAACGCATACGGGTTGATTCCGCTATACCACTGGCTGTTGTACGGCGGTTGGAACACCACGTTAGTGTGGCTGTGCAGAAACTCCAGCATAAAGCGTTCCGTCACTTTACCTTCATCATAAAGATGATTAAGGATGGTGTAGTGCCAGAAGGTCGCCCAACCCTCGTTCATGACCTGAGTCTGCTTCTGCGGATAAAAGTACTGGCTGACTTTACGCACGATGCGCAGAATTTCACGCTGCCATGGCTCCAGCAACGGGGCGTTTTTCTCCATGAAATAGAGCAGGTTTTCCTGTGGCTCAGAAGGATAGCGACGCGCCGCTTCAATGGTTTTTTCCTCTTCGCGCTTCGGCAGGGTGCGCCACAGCATATTCACCTGACTTTGCAGATACTCCTCACGGCTTTTCTGCCGCGCCTTCTCTTCCTGTAAAGAGATTTTTTGCGGGCGTTTGTAGCGGTCGACGCCGTAGTTCATTAAGGCATGACAGGAGTCGAGCAGCTTCTCTACTTCATCAACGCCGTAGCGCTCTTCACATTCGGTAATGTATTTACGCGCGAAGATCAGATAGTCAATGATTGAACTGGCGTCGGTCCAGCTGCGAAACAGGTAGTTGTTTTTGAAGAAGGAGTTGTGCCCGTAACAGGCGTGCGCCATCACCAGCGCCTGCATGGTAATGGTGTTCTCTTCCATCAAATAAGCAATACAGGGGTTGGAGTTGATGACGATTTCATAGGCCAGTCCCTGCTGACCGTGCTTGTAGGCCTGCTCGGTCTCAATGAATTTTTTACCAAACGACCAGTGCGGATAGTTGATAGGCATCCCGACGCTGGAGTAGGCATCCATCATCTGCTCGGAAGTAATGACTTCGATTTGGTGCGGGTAGGTGTCAAGACGATACAGCTTCGCTACCCGATCGACTTCTGCCAGATAGGTCTCCAGCAGCTCAAAAGTCCAGTCGGGTCCATCGCTTAAACGGGTTGTGTCCTTGTTCATGGAATCAATCGTAGCCATTAGCGCGCCCTCGTTGTTGATGGTTCTCTCTGTACGGAAAACCTCTAAACAAGCATAGAACACAGTGTTGCAAACTGCGTCCATGAGCAATTTCTTTTCTTCGCGATTTCACAATCTGAAAGGCGTTTTTCTCCGCTTTAATTGGAATTTAATTCTGCAGAAGAATGAAGCACAGCAGGAGATGGTAAATCAATGGTGTCAGTACTGGCGCAGAGTCCTGTGAGATAAGTCACCATAAATAAAGCGTATGTTGAATAATATTTTCATCTGGGTTATCAATTTGTAATCAGACGATTGTTCTTTAACTATTACGGAGGCGCTATGCGCGTCGTCATACTGGGAAGTGGGGTAGTTGGGGTCGCTAGTGCCTGGTATTTAAGTCAGGCAGGACATCAGGTAACGGTTATCGACCGCCAGCCAGGGCCAGCTGAAGAGACCAGCGCTGCGAACGCCGGGCAGATCTCACCCGGCTATGCTGCGCCGTGGGCGGCGCCGGGCGTACCGCTGAAGGCGATTAAGTGGATGTTCCAGAAGCACGCTCCTCTGGCCATTGGACTTGATGGCACCCAGTTCCAGCTAAAATGGATGTGGCAGATGCTGCGCAACTGCGATACCCGCCATTATATGGAAAATAAAGGGCGTATGGTGCGTCTGGCGGAGTACAGCCGCGACTGCCTGAAAGCGCTACGCGAGAGTACCGGTATCCAGTATGAAGGCCGGCAGGGCGGAACTCTTCAGCTTTTCCGCACCGAAAAACAGTTCGAAAACGCCACTCGTGATATTGCCGTGCTGCAGGACGCGGGGGTTCCTTATCAACTGCTGGAGGCTAATCGCCTGCTTGAAGTTGAGCCCGCGCTCGCCGAAGTCAACCACAAGCTGACCGGCGGTTTGCGCTTACCAAATGATGAAACGGGTGACTGCCAGCTATTTACCACGCGTCTGGCGTTGATGGCTGAGCAGGCGGGCGTGACTTTCCGGTTTAATACTTCAGTAGATGCTCTGTTATATGAAGGAGAGCAAATCTCCGGTGTGAAGTGCGGAGCTGAAATAATCAAAGCCGACGCTTACGTCATGGCTATGGGTTCATATTCAACGGCGATGCTGAAAGGGCTGGTGGATATTCCGGTTTATCCGCTGAAAGGCTATTCACTAACGATTCCAATTGCCCAGGAAGACGGCGCGCCGGTATCGACTATCCTTGATGAAACTTACAAAATCGCCATCACCCGCTTTGATAATCGTATTCGCGTCGGCGGGATGGCGGAGATTGTCGGTTTTAATAAAGAGCTGTTGCAGCCCAGGCGTGAAACGCTGGAGATGGTGGTGCGCGATCTGTTTCCGCGCGGTGGTCATATAGAACAGGCGACCTTCTGGACCGGATTACGCCCAATGACCCCGGACGGCACGCCAGTAGTCGGACGCACGGCATACAAAAACCTGTGGCTGAACACCGGGCACGGTACTTTAGGCTGGACCATGGCCTGCGGCTCCGGGCAGCTGATTAGCGATTTAATCTCCGGACGTACTCCGGCGATCCCATATGACGATCTTGCCGTTGCCCGCTACGGCCGTGGTTATATCCCGACTCGCGCTCAGCATCTGCACGGTGTTCACCATTAATAAGGAGCTTTCATGTCCCGTCCAGTCAAGGCCAGCATTGATACGTCAGCCTTACGACAAAATCAGCAAATTGTTCGCCGCGCGGCGCCCGGCTCGCGTCTGTGGGCGGTCGTTAAAGCGAATGCGTATGGCCACGGTCTGGCGAGGGTCTGGAATGCGCTAAGCGCGGCAGACGGTTTCGCTATGTTAAATCTGGAAGAGGCGATCCTTCTGCGTGAGCTGGGCTGGAAAGGGCCGATACTGATGTTAGAGGGTTTCTTCCATGCTGATGAACTGGCGCTGTTTGATAAATACCGCCTGACGACCAACGTGCACAGTAACTGGCAAATTAAGGCGCTTCAGCAGGCTAAACTGCACGCGCCGCTCGATATCTACGTTAAGGTGAATAGCGGGATGAACCGGCTGGGCTTTATGCCGGACCGTCTGCAAATCGTCTGGCAGCAGCTACGGGGGCTCAAAAACGTCAGTGAAATGACGTTAATGTCGCACTTTGCCGAGGCGGAAAATCCGCATGGAATTGTGGAGCCGATGCGGCGCATTGAGCAGGCTGCCGAAGGGCTGGATTGCCCGCGATCGCTGGCTAACTCAGCGGCCACGTTATGGCATCCGGAGTCGCATTTTAACTGGGTAAGGCCGGGAATCGTATTGTATGGCGCTTCGCCTTCCGGCCTGTGGCAGGACGTTGCCAACACCGGACTGAAGCCGGTCATGACGCTAAGCAGCGAAATTATCGCCGTGCAGAACTTGAAACCCGGCGAAGCGGTGGGATACGGCGGCATCTACAGGACGACACAAGAGCAGCGCATTGGTATTGTGGCCTGCGGCTATGCCGATGGCTATCCTCGCTTAGCGCCGAGCGGTACGCCAGTGCTGGTTGACGGCGTACGCACCGTCACGGTAGGGCGAATATCGATGGATATGCTGGCGGTGGATTTAACCCCTTGCCCGCAGGCGGGTATTGGCACACCGGTCGAACTGTGGGGTAAAGAGATTAAAATTGACGATGTCGCTGCCACCAGCGGCACCGTCGGTTATGAACTCATGTGCGCTTTAGCACCGAGGGTGCCAGTTGTGACGGTGTAACTTATCCTGAGGCGGATCACTCCGCCTCGTCCTCCGCCATACGTACGCCAACCCGCAGAACGTGATCTTCTTCTTTTTCCGCTACCGTCCATACCATTCCTGCAAACTCCACCTGGTCACCGACAACCGGGGCCGCCCCTAACAGATGCTGCACCACATCACCCAGCGACTGCTGGTGATCGCGGAACTCTTCGCCGCCGTCGATGCCGTAAATCTGCGCGACGTCGGCAAATTTTGCATTCGCATCAAGGATAAAATCACCGAAGAAGCGCTGATCGAGCGCCACCGGCGGCGACTGGCTGAACAGCTTACCCAGCGCGGGCAAATCGCGTTCGCGGCCAATAACGCAGAGAATATCGCCTTCCAGCAGGCGCGTACTGCCGGTGGGGTGTAGCAGAGCGTTATCGCGGAACAGTGCGGCAATGCGCGTTTCCGGCGGCATATGCAGGTCGCGCAGCGCCGCGCCAACGCACCATTTTTCGGCGCTAAGTTGATAGACAAACTGCTCCCACGGGTTCTCCGGATGAATATCCAGCCCAACGCGGGAGATGGGGGAACCGACCGGGGGCACCACCACTTTGGCTTTTTTGGCAGCCCAGGACAGAGATGTGCCCTGCAAAAGCAGCGACACCAGTACCACGAAGAAGGCCACGTTAAAGAACAGCCGCGCGTTCTCCAGGCCAGCCATCATCGGGAAAACGGCGAGAATAATCGGTACCGCGCCGCGCAGGCCGACCCAACTGATAAAGATGCGCTCGCGTAGATTAAAGCCGCGAAATGGCAGCAGACCGGCAAATACCGACAGCGGACGGGCGACAAAGATCATCCACATCGACAGAATCAGCGCCGGGATGGCGATAGGCCACAGGTCGGACGGCGTGACCAGCAGGCCGAGCACCAGGAACATGGCGATTTGCGCCAGCCAGGCCAGACCGTCAAAGTTTTGCAGAATACCGTGGCGGTTGCGAATTGGTCTGTTGCCGAGCAGGAAGCCGCACAGGTAGACCGCGAGGATACCGCTACCGTCCAGCGAGGTAGTGGCGGCAAAAATCATGATCCCGCCGCTCAGCGCCAGAAGAGGGTAAAGACCGGTTGGCAGGACGATGCGGTTAATCATCTGCAGCAGCAGGTAACCGCCGCCGAGGCCGATAGCAATACCCAACCCGAACTGCTGCACAATATGCACCACGAACATCCAGCTCAGCCCTGTTTCATGCTGCTGAATCATCTCGATAAGGGTAATGGTCAGGAATACCGCCATTGGGTCGTTGCTGCCAGATTCAATTTCCAGCGTCGAGCCGACGCGTTCGTTCAGTCCCTTACCGCCGAGCAGGGAGAATACCGCCGCCGCATCGGTCGAACCGACAATCGCGCCGATCAGCATCCCCTCAATCAGGTCTAAATGAAACAGCCAGGCCGCCATCAGGCCGGTCAGGGCTGAGGTAATTAACACCCCGACCGTGGCAAGCGACAGCGCCGGCCAAAGCGCCACGCGAAAGGAGCTGGCCTGGGTGCGCATTCCGCCATCAAGCAGAATAACCGCCAGCGCCAGGTTGCTCACCATATAGGCAAAAGGGTAGTTGTCAAAAGGAATGCCGCCGATACCGTCAACGCCCGCCAGCATCCCAATGGCTAAGAAGATAACCAGTATCGGGATGCCGAGGCGTGAAGAAAAGGAACTTAATAAAATGCTACAGGTTACTAAAACGGAACCCAGGATAAACAGACTGATGACCGCAGCGGCGTCCAATGTTGACGTACTCCTTACCGGCGTGAAGATGAATTAAAAACTACACCATTTTAACAATCTGACGCCGTTCAGGATATGCGTAAGACGAATTTTTATTCGGCCAGAACCGGGTGTCCACTGATGCTCAAGGTGGTGATGGATGCGTTGTTCACCAGCAGCGCTCTGGCGCCGAGCGGCAAGGTTACCGTGCGCTGCTCATGACCGAAATCCAGGCCGCTGATGACAGGAATGTTAAGCTGGGCGCGAAGGTATTCGTATACCATCGGCAGGTCATAACCGGCATCGTAATCGTTGGCATTTGCCCCGGTAAAACTGCCGAGAACAATCGCCCGCTGGCGCGCCAGAATACCGCTGTGAAGCAGCTGCAACAGCATTCTTTCGACACGAAACGGGTGCTCGTTAATATCCTCAAGCACCAATATGCCGTCGCTAATTTGCGGTAGCCACGGCGTGCCGATAAGCGAGGTTAACATTGCCAGATTCCCCCCCCACAGGGTGCCGTCGGCGCGGCAGCTTGGTCCATCTCCATGCCATTCGAGCGTAAATGCTGGATTACGCAGCGCCTGCCAAAAATGGTGTTCAGTAAATTCGTTAAGCGTTTCAGCGCCAAAGTTTCCGGCCAGCATCGGGCCGCTAAAAGTGATTATGCTACCCTTTGCCAGCAGGCCCATTTGAACAGCGGTGAAATCGCTGTGGCCGCAAATAAGCAGCGGATCCTGCTGCTGGCGAGCGATCAGCGCCCGCCAGTCAATGTGCGGCAGCAGGCGAGTCGCGCCGTAGCCGCCGCGTACCGCCAGTACAATGCGGTTTTTGCCGTCCAGGGCGGCGAGCTGGTTGATATCGGCAAGGCGTTCACTCTCCGTTCCGGCAAAACGTAGCGCCCGGCGGGGGATAACTTCCTGGTGCATGACCTGATGCCCGGCCTCCTGCAGACGTTGAACGCCGCGGTTCGCCGCCTCCTGGTTAATGCAATAACCGGAAGGGGCGATGAGATAAAACTGGGTCATGACAATTCCTTGCTAAGAATGAAAGGGTTATCATGCCGCCTGGAGCGTTTATTGTCATCTCCGTGCGGCAAACTTCAGCCAATAAGGATAGATGTGTGAAATTGAGATGGTGTGTTTTTTTAGTTGTATTGTTGGTCGGCTGTAGCTCAAAACATGATTATCGTAACCCGCCGTGGAACCCTGAAGTCCCGGTTAAACGGGCGATGCAGTGGATGCCAATCAGTGAAAAAGCCGGTGCGGCGTGGGGCGTTGACCCGCAGCTGATTACCGCAATCATCGCCATTGAGTCCGGCGGCAACCCGGCGGTGGTCAGTAAATCCGGCGCGGTAGGCTTGATGCAGCTGAAACCCTCGACATCCGGCCGTGATGTTTACCGGCGGATGGGCTGGAGCGGCGATCCTTCGGTGAGCGAGCTGAAAAATCCTGAACGCAATATTTCCATGGGGGCTGCCTATCTGAGCATCCTTGAAAATGGTCCGCTGGCGGGGATTAAAGACCCGCAGGTGATGCGCTATGCGGTGGTGGTCTCCTACGCTAACGGCGCGGGCGCGCTGTTAAGGACGTTCTCATCCAATCGACAGGATGCGATTGATGAGATTAACGATATGGACGCTGATGACTTCTTTGAGCACGTGGTGAAGAAACACCCGGCTGCGCAGGCACCGCGCTATATCTGGAAGCTACAGAAAGCGCTGGATGCGATGTAAGGTATCCTTTCACCCCGCAGGCTTAACCGCCTTGCGGGGTAAACTGTTCAGATAACTCTAGTCCTCTGTGCGAAGCGAAGTGATATCGCTTATCGGCCCAATCAACGCTTTATATTCCCGATAGTGTTCAGGAAGGGAATTCACGCCGTTTACCGCAACATAGAGCATGGCCATGGCGTCATTCATCTCATCGCTATTCAGCGCTAATGTTTCTCGTAAAGCATCAATACAGGCATGGGCGTCATTATGGGAAATACCGTTGAGATCCAGGCGGATAGTTTTCGCTATCGCGTCTATCCATAATCCGAGCCACAGTACGCAACCTATGGGCATTAACAGGCAACTGAAGATGCTGTAAGCGATAAGATCGAAATAGATAAATGTCTTACAGGTTAATATTGCTCCCAGGATAATCGAAGGAATACCGATCATCAGCACATTATACCAGCGGCGTCGCGGGCTTAAGGCGAAACCTGAGTTTTGTATTTGCTCCTGCCAGATGTTGCTTCCGGCCACGCTGAGGCTAGAGGGTAGATCTTCATGACACGGTTTTCGTACTTCAAAATGATCAAATAACGCTCTTTCAATAACGTTCATTTCGCAGGAGGCATAGCGACCGTTGGCCAAAACCAGCGCGGTTTCTGGACTCCATAGATATTTTTTATTTAATAAGCTAAACATTGCCAGCTGAATCACCCTTGTCCCTTCACCATCAATCCACGCCAACAACCACGGGTCGATACCGGTAACGTTCCGTTGAGCTTGGGCCGTAGGCCGCATCAGGACGATAATAATTCCTATAAGAAAATAGATGACCGGAACGATAACGACGAAACAGCCGAGAAACAGCAGAGGATGCATATGCATTATGAAATTCCACACGTTATTTCCCCTCTGGCTAATCAAGCCGTTGGATAGAAAAGGGATAATTTATCTGCTTGATGATTTCCTGGTATTCGCGATATCTCTCGGGGAGCAGGTTGGTTTTACCTATAGCAATGCAATAATCAGCGTTTTCATCCGTTATTGCCCCTGCGTCAGCGATGAGTTTATCCTTTAACCTATCCACATAACCACGAAGGATATTAATAGAGATACCTTCCCTATCCATGCGAGTTGCATTTAAGGTAATGAATAACAGCAACAGCCACCACAGACCGGAAACAATAAACATTGTAAGCCAGCTAAATACGCTGGAATTAAGCAGAGCGTTATTATCGAAGAGAGTTTTCCATGCTAATGCGCCGATTAAAACCAGTGAAGGAACGGCAACCAGCAGCATGTTCAACGTTTGCTGAGTGGGGCTTAGCATCAGCCCTGCGCAGCGGGTGTCTTCAGACCAATGATTCTTCTCGGCGACGTAGAGGGTTATGGGTAAATCCTTGTCGCTGGGTTTTGGCGTAGAAAAATGGTCAAAGAGGATTTTTTCTACACACGTCATTTTGCACTCTGCGTACTGCTTATTTGCGCGGAGTTCGATACCCTGGGCGGCGTGAATGATAGTGACGTATTTTTTTCTTAATAATCGAAACGTAGCCAGCTGAATAATGCCGGTGGCATTATTATGCAGCCAGGCTAAAAAAGAGGGGGGAATGGAATAGGGAGGCGGTATCGGCGTGCCTTTCTCTGAAGGGCGAGTCATCGCGATAATAATATTCACCAGGATATATATCGCCGTGGTGAATAAAACATGGTAACCCATAAAGGATAATGGGTGTAAATCGGAGATAAAACTGACGGCTGTTTTCACTTTTTATTCCTTGTGCCAGTCATGACATGATTTTTCGGGAGATCCTTCCCGGTAGCCAGAGTGATATGGTGCTCAAGATACCCGTAAAAAGATAACAGCGGAAATACTCTAAAGGAAGATGCGCGACGGAAGCCCGCCGCGCGAAGGTTTATTGTGTGGCTTTTTTATCCTCTGGCGTAGCCGGTTCATTCGCTGCGGGCTGAGTCGTACTGTTTGCCGCCTGACCGACGTCGTCATTTGCCGCCTGGCGCGTGGTTGGAACGGAATCACAGGGTTTTTCTTTCGGGCACACCAGGTCCAGCATCTTCAGCGTGACGCCGTTGGTCCAGCCAAAGCCATCCTGTAGCGGATATTCGCCGCCGCCTCCGCCGGTTCCCGTCGAGCTGACATCGTATTTCTCAACCAGTTTCTGTTTACTGTCGTAAGTATGCTGGACGTTGCTCAGAAAACGCCAGCTCACCTCCATCGCGATTTTTTCCTGTCCATACTTTTGCAGACCTTCAGCGGCGACCCACTGCAGCGGCGCCCAGCCGTTTGGCGCATCCCACTGCTGACCACTATTCACGGTGGTGGTCGTTATGCCGCCAGGTTTGAGCAGTCTGGCTTCGGTCGCGGCGGCGACTTTTGCCGCACGTTCGCTGGAGGCGGCGTTGACGTACAGCGGGAACAGCGCCGCGGCGGTCAGCTGATTACGCACCTTATGGCTTTTCAGATCGTAATCGGCGTACCAGCCCTCTTTGTCATTCCACAGATATTTTTCCAGCGCTTTCTGTCGGGCGTTGGCGAAAGCGTCATACTGGGCGGCTTTTGCGCTGTCTCCTGCGGCTTTACTGGCGCGGGCGATGACTTTTTCCATATGGAACATCAGCGAGTTCAGATCGACCGGAACAATGGAAGTGGTACGGATGGTGCCGAGCTGCTGGGGGTTATCCATCCAGCGGGAGCTGAAATCCCAACCGGATGCCGCGGCTGAACGCAGATCGCGGTAGATTTCAGTGGCCGGACGGTTGGGGTTATTTTTGGCGGTGGTGACATCGTCCAGCCAGGATTCCGGACGCGGGGTGTCGTTATCATCCCAGTAGCGGTTCAGCAGCGCGCCGTCAGCCATGCGTACGACGCGTTTATTGGCGCCGCCTGGCTCTAGCGCCTGAGCGCCATCCATCCAGTACTGGTACTCTTTCTCCATCTGCGGCAGCCATTTTTTCAGCGCTTCGTCGCCATCGTGCGTGGCCAACAGTTCGACCATAAACGGGAAAAACGGCGGCTGCGAGCGGCTCAGATAATAGGTACGGTTGCCGTTGGGAATATGACCCCAGGCGTCGATTTCAGCAGCGAAGTTGGTCACCATGTCTTCGATTTTATCCCAGTGTCCGCTCTCCGCCAGGCCGAGCATGGTGAAATAGCTGTCCCAGTAATAGACTTCGCGAAAGCGTCCGCCGGGAACGACATAGGGTTTTGGCAGCGGCAGTAGCGAATCCCATTTTTCCACTTCGACGGTACTGCGGGTCAATACCGGCCATAATCCGTCAATATGCTGGCGTAACGTTTGCCCTTTTGGCGGGATGTACTGGTCGTTTTCAAGAGGCAGGGTAAAGTTAAGCTCGACGAAGTGACGCAAATCGAAGCTGGTCTGGTTCTTCTGCATGCGGTAATCGGCAAGGATCATCAGCGGATCGCTGTTCGGGATGGCGTCAGCGAACGTTTTCTGATCGGCGAAAAGTTTGGCGCTTTGCACATCGTTAAACAGCGGACCCAGCAGAACGTCCGGTGATTGCGGGGGCAGGCGAGGCTCTTCAGCCTGTACCGTCAACGTCGCCAGGGCAAAGAGCGCTCCCCCCAGCGCCAGACGTAGTGCATAAGGTAGGGTCGCGGGGCGACGGGAAGCGGAACTCGTCATGGGTTGTTCTCCTTATCATTTGCAGACTTTGCGCCACTGTATTCGGCCATCAGAAAACCTTAGACGAATATCTGCCGCTGCGCGTGTCCGAGATAACATTTTGCGTGAAAACAGAGTATTTACCGGGCTTAGCCCTGCCTCGTACCGACAATATATTGCTGGTTAAAATAATACTGTCCGTCTTGTATGGTGCCGCGGAAGATGGCGCGTTATTCGGTGAATATTCGGCAATGAATAAAAATCATAATCCGCGAATAAGAAAAACAAATAGACAACCGGCATGATATTCCTATATGGCAATTTTGAACGTCTCATCCCCGATACACGAAAATAGTTAGCCGGGTATTGAAACATGTGATCTGCCAAACAAAAAATCGGCATCTAATACCCTCGAAGGCTGACAGGATCACATAAATAAAAAAACATAAATAATTAATAAAAAAACATAATGGTATCTGTACGGTGGAAAAGTAAAAAATGCAGGCACTACAGAAACCGGTTTCATTTTTTTGCGTAAAGGAGTGATGTATGTCTGCTGGCGACAAAATTTCTGTCAGAGAAAAAGTAGGTTATAGCCTGGGGGACGCAGCGAGCCATATTGTATTTGACTCCTCCGTTGCCATCTTAGCCTACTTCTATACCGATATTTATGGTCTACCGCCCGCCGTGATGGGGACGATGTTTTTGCTGGTTCGTCTGCTGGATGCGATTACCGATCCAATTATGGGGGCAATTGCTGATGCCACCTCAACCCGCTGGGGGCGCTTCCGTCCGTGGCTGCTGGCAATCTGCGTACCTTTTGCCGTGAGCTGCGTGTTGGTTTATTCCATACCGTCCTTCTCCGACTCGGGGAAAGTGGTTTATGCGGTTGCGGCATATATATTTATGACGTTGATGTACACCGCTATTAATATTCCTTACTGCTCGCTGGGTGCGGCATTGACTTCCGATCCGCGTGAAAGCCTCTCTTTGCAATCCTGGCGTTTTGCCATCACGCCGATTGGCGGCGCGCTGGGTACCGCGTTTATTTTACCGCTGGCGGATTTTCTTTATCCTGGCGATCGGGCAACAGGTATTCAGGTCTCCATGGCGATATTTGGCGTTATCGGCTGCCTGATGTTTATTGTCTGCTTCGCGACTACCAAAGAGCGCGTCCAGCCGATTAAAGAAGAAAATCTGAATATTGCCCGCGATGTGAAAATTCTTTTCCGTAACGATCAGTGGCGTATTCTCTCCATTTACAACTTTATGATGCTGGTTGCCGTGGTGATTCGCGGCGGGGCGGTGGTGTATTACGTTAATAGCGTCCTGAATAAAGGTGCGGACGTTATTACCATATTCATGCTCGGTGGGATGTTTGCCTCAATGCTGGGTTCGGTGCTGGCAAAACCGTTTGGTACGCGTTTCTGTAAGGTCAGACTCTCTTTCTGGATTAACCTGATCACCGCTGCGCTGGGCGTCGTATGCTTTATGGTGCCGGTGCAATATTGGGTGCTGGTACTCGGTGTGCATATTCTGATCTCCATTATTCAGGGCGGTAATGGCGCGCTGCAGTGGTCAATGATTACCGACGTTAATAACTATGGTGAATGGAAAACCCAGCGTCGTATTACCGGAATGAACGTTGCGGCGAATATCTTTGTCATCAAGCTTGGCGTAGCCGTTGGCGGTGCGATTCTTGGCTGGGTGCTGGCTTACTATCATTACGCGGCTAACACCACGATGCAATCGGCCTCAGCGGTACAGGGCGTCGTGCTCTTGTTCACGCTGGTACCCTCCATTTTCTATGTTCTTACCGCAGTCTCTATTAAATTCTATGGCTTAACAGAAAATAGAATGAATGGCATTGTTGATGATTTGAAAAACGGAACTTTCGCCGAGTCATAATAATAGCAGAATAATATCTGTGGCAATGTGAGTTATTTATCACATAGCCACAGGTATTTCCTGAGTAAAACAAACAATTAATAATTTAGGGATATCAAAATGAAGATAAAGTATATGGCATTGGCGATTAGCGCCATTATGTCCTCTAATGTGATAGCAGCAAAAAATAGCACCTCTGTCGATATTGACCAGCGCCTTGCGCAGCTGGAGCAAAGATTAATTCATGCAGAACAGCGCGCCGCGGACGCAGAAGCGCAGATACAAACCCTTAAACAACAGCAAACGACGGCAGCGAAAACCGCTCCGGCGGTGAAAGTCGACGCCGCTGAGCCCGTCGCTCCCGGCGCGGATCCCACCAAGCTTACGCTCTCTGGCTATGGCGACCTGAAGCTTTATGGTGATGTGGAATTCAATATGGATGGCGCCAGCGGCAGCGGCAGCCTGACGTCGGTAAAAACCTCTTCCAGTAAAAACTGGGCACCCGGTACTAAAGAGCGCTGGGATATTAATGGCCGTATTCTGCTGGGCTTCGATGGCATGCGCAAAATGGATAACGGCAATTTTGCCGGTTTCTCCGCCCAGCCGCTGGCCGATATGACCGGTAAAATGAACCTTGATGACGCGGTATTCTTCTTTGGTCGTGAAGATGACTGGAAGGTCAAAGTGGGTCGTTTCGAAGCCTACGATATGTTCCCGTTGAATCAGGATACGTTTGTCGAATATTCTGGCAACACGGCTAACGACCTGTATAGCGATGGCTACGGCTATATTTACATGATGAAAGAGGGGCGCGGTCGTAGCAGCAGCGGCGGCAACTTCCTGATCAGTAAAACGATGGATAACTGGTATTTCGAACTGAATAACCTGGTGGAAAACGGCAGCACGCTGTTCCAGGACTCGAGCTATCATGGCAATACCCTGGAAAATGAGAAAAACGTTGCCTATTTACGTCCGGTGATTGCGTGGAATAGCGGTCGTTTCTCTACCGCCGTAGCGATGGAAAAGAACGTCGTGAAGAACGCTTACGGTTATTACGACAATCGTGGCAGCTGGGTCGACCAGTCTGACCGCACTGGCTATGGCTTGACGATGGCGTGGAATGGGCAAAAAACCGATCCTGAAGATGGGGTCACCACTAACCTGAACATCGCTTATATGGATGCCTCCGATGAGAAAGATTTCACCGCGGGTATTAACTCCCTCTGGCATCGTTTTGAGCTGGGTTATATCTATGCCCACAACAAAATCGACAAGTTCAACTCCGCTAATTACGTCTCTACCTGCGATGATGGCTGCTGGATCTCCAACGTGGGTGACTATGACATCCACACCATTCACGCGTCGTACCTGTTCCCCAACGTCATGGATATGAAGAACTTCAACATCTACCTTGGCGCCTATGCCTCGTGGATTGAAGCGAAGCCGACGGATGGCGACAAACATGAAGACACCCGCTACGGCGGCCGTCTACGCTTCAAATATTTCTTCTGATCAAAGCAGAGCCCGCATTGTGCGGGCTCTGTTCATTATGCCATTGCGCCTCCTGCGGGGGGCCGAGTTAACAGGACAACACCATGTTTGACAGTAAAGCGGGGACCCCGCTGGAAGGGTTTGCCGAATTTGCCACTGCCGCCGCCGCCGAGGGCGCGGTATTGCTGAGGAACGATCGTGGAATGCTGCCGTTGGATCCTCAGCAGCCGATTTCGTTATTTGGCCGTACGCAGATTGACTACTATCGCAGTGGTACCGGCTCCGGTGGGGCGGTTAACGTGGTGAGCCATACAACTTTGTTGCAGGCTATGCGGGAGCGAAGCGGAGGAGGACTCAATGAGCCGCTGGCCGCGCTTTATGCCAGCTGGGTTGAACTACATCCCTTTGATAATGGCGGAGGAGCCTGGGCCGCCGAACCCTGGTATCAGCAGGAGATGCCGCTCAGCGACGAGCAGATTCGTCAGGCTCGCGCCCTCTCGACCCAGGCGGTTATCGTCCTTGGCCGTACCGCAGGCGAAGATCAGGACAATGCCGATGTTGAAGGGGGATACCGGCTCACGGCCGATGAGATGCGTATGCTGCGCCAGGTATGCCAGGAGTTTGATGAAGTGGCGGTTGTGCTGAATACCGCCGGACTTATCGATCTCTCATGGGCTGACGATCCGTTGCTGCGCAAACGCATTCGCGCGCTGCTGTACGTTTGGCACGGCGGCGCAGATGGCGCACAGGCTGCAGCCTCGCTGCTTTACGGCGATGTGACCCCCTCCGGTAAGCTGGTTAGCAGTATTGTGATGTCGCTGGACGATCACCCGGCATCTCCCTGCTGGGGAGCACAAGCGCAAAATCTCTACCAGGAAGATATTTACGTTGGCTATCGCTATTTCGAAACGTTCTCGCCGCAGAGTCTGCAGTTTCCGTTTGGCTTTGGCCTCTCGTATACCGGTTTTATCCTGCAATCTACGCGGGCGGAAGCGCTCAGAGACCAGATCAGGGCGACGGTAACGGTAACTAATAACGGCGACCGTTTTGCGGGGAAAGAGGTCGTACAAATTTATCTTCAGGCTCCGCAGGGCGCGCTGGGAAAACCGGTCCGCGTGCTGGTGGCGTTTGCTAAAACCCGTCTGCTGCAACCGGGGGAAAGCGAAACCTTAACGTTATCAATCCCGCTGGAGCGCTTTGCCTCGCTGGACGATAGCGGGGCAACCGGACATCCTCACAGTTACGTGATGGAGCCTGGGCTTTATCGCCTGCTAATCGGTAATAGCGTGCGCGATCTACAACCGCTGCCGGTAGACGGTGAAGCGGGGTATTCGCAAAAGACGCTACGGATCCTCTCCAGCCATCAGCAGGTGCTGGCGCCGACGGTGCCTTTTGTTCGTATAAAACCGGTGGAGGACGGTGATGACGGGCGCTATCAGATTGAGTGGGAGGAGGTGCCGCGGCGGGAGGTTAATTTACGCGCGCGCATCGAAGAGCGTCTGCCAGCACCTGTCACCCTTACCGATAACCAGGGAGTGACCCTCAAGGACGTAGCTGAAGGGCGTACCACGATGAATACCTTTGTTGCCCAGTTTTCGGTTGAGGAGCTGGCCTGCCTGGTGCGTGGGGAGGGAATGTGCAGCCACAAGGTGACTCCCGGCGTCGCATCGGCTTTCGGCGGAGTGGCGGATAGCCTGCTGGAAAAAGGTATTCCGCTGGCCTCGACCGCCGACGGCCCATCCGGGATCCGCATGGATAACGGCGCGAAGGCCACGCTGCTGCCCAGCGGCACATTGCTGGCCTCGAGCTGGGACCCGATCCTCGTTGAACGTTTATACGTGATGGAAGGCAAAGAGCTACTGCGCAACGGTATCGACCTGCTGCTGGGGCCGGGGATGAATATCCAGCGCCATCCGCTTAATGGGCGTAATTTTGAGTACTTTTCCGAAGATCCGCTGCTCACCGGGATGATGGCGGCGGCGGTTGTTCGCGGCATTCGCAGCGGCGGCGGGATTGCCACCCTCAAGCACTTTGCCTGCAATAACCAGGAGTTTGCCAGAGCCAAAGCGGATTCGGTGGTGTCAGAGCGCGCACTGCGCGAAATTTACCTGAAAGGATTTGAGTACGCGGTGAAATCCGGCGGCGCTAATGCGATAATGACCGCTTATAACCCGATCAACGGCTACCATGCTGCATCCAACTACGATCTCACCACTACCGTGCTGCGCGAAGAGTGGGGCTTTCGCGGGGTCGTGATGACCGACTGGTGGGCGACGATGAACGATCCTGTCGATGGCGGCGCAGCAAGTACGCACAATACTGCGGCAATGATCCGCGCGCAGAATGACCTTTATATGGTCGTTAACAATAACGGTGCGGAAGTGAATGCGGGGGAAGATAACACCCTGGAGGCGCTGACGACAGGTGAGCTGACTCTCGGTGAGCTTCAGCGCTGCGCTCGCAATATCCTTGATTTTATGCTGCAGACGCAGGTCTTTAAGCGCGGGAAGATGCCGCGTGCGGGGATTATTCGCCTGGCGGCGGATCCTGCATGCGATGAGGCCTGTCACGGAGCCATTAAAATTGCCGAGCAGTCGCGGCTGCGCTATGACGATGAGCTGGTGCTGAGCGTCGAGCGGGCGGCAGTCTATGACGTGCTGGTAAGCGTACATGCTAACGGCGCGCCGCTAGCGCAAACCGCCTGCAACCTGCTGCTCAATGAACAGTTTGTGGCGACGATCCAGACCAACGGGACGCTCGGTCGCGAGATTGTGCAGAAGCTGTGTCGGATTGAGCTACAGCCGGGGAAATATCGCGTGGGTTTTGATTTTATTAAACCGGGCCTGGTGGTGGACTGGCTGGAACTGAAGCACGTTAGCGATTAACCATCGTTGACGTCGAGATAGTGTGTTCGCAATTCTGCCGGGCGGTGGCTAGCGCCTTGCCCGGCCTATATTATTAGGTGATATCGGTGGATTATGTTTTGTCGGCCAACGCACATGCAACTTGAAGTATGACGGGTACACATGTCGGTAAAACGGCTATGGTGTTATTGCGGCCTTACCCGTATCAGGAGCCGCCAGTGAACCGACGTCATTTTTTATTCTTTAGCGCCGCCGCGCTGCTTGCGGCGAGCCGCGCACGGGCAATGGAAGCGCAGACAACGCTACGCCTGTGGCCGGATGTCCCTCCCGGCGGTGGCGGGCCGGACGGGCCCAGCCGCTTATCCGCGCGCGGTGCGCTAAGCCATATCGCTCAGCCAGAATTGACGATATGGCATCCCCCTGTGCCTCGTGGCCACGGTGTGTTAATCGCCGCAGGTGGCGGATATCAGCGTATTGAAATGGCGAAAGAGGCCTGGCCCGCCGCGCGCTGGCTAACCGCGCGCGGCTATACGGCCTATGTGCTGACCTACCGACTTCCTGGCGAGGGATGGAAAGCCGTCGGCCTCGCACCATTGCAGGATGCCCAGCGAGCGCTACGCCTGATTCGCCAGCGCGAGGAAAAAGTCAGTTTGTTGGGCTTTTCCGCTGGCGGACATCTGCTGGGCATGGCGGCCTGTCGGTCCGATTTTGCCGCTTACTCGCCAGTCGACGCCGTGGATGACATCTCACCCCGGGCCGACGGCGCGGCGCTGATTTACCCGATTATTTCCCTCGAACCGCCGTACACCCATACTGCTACGCATCGAATTCTCGCCGGACCTCATGCTAGCGAAGAGGTCGATCGCGCCTGGTCGGTACAAACTTACGTTAACGCGCAGACGCCTCCCTGTTTTCTCGCTCAGGCAGAGGACGATAAGGTGTCCGATCCGCACAATACGCTGATCATGGCCGCCGCCTGTCGTGAGCATCAGGTTGCCGTCAGCATGTACCGTTACGCCAGCGGCGGCCACGGTTTTGCTATGGGTCGCACCGGCACGCCCAGCGTCGAGTGGCCTGAACGCTACGCAGAGTGGTTAGCAAAGCATTAGCCGCACATGAACCGGATTGCCCCATATTGGTGCGTTGCGGGTTAAAAATAAGCCATAAATAAGCAAAGCGTCTGGTTGTTTTTTATTCAATAAGGCACGGCGACATAACAACGTTACGCTACGCCAGCGTGCTGCATTACCTGGCATAATTAATGCTTATCTCTTACCGGGATTACCTCAAAGTGAGTACAACCGGAGGAGACGGCCATGATAAAAATAACGCTTCCTGACGGGCATTATTATGATGAGATGCTTACCGCACAGGGAGAGCAGCGTCAGCACTATAACGCCTGGTGGCAATGGTTTCGCAATACCGATCAATTCTCTATCCGGCAGAAAAAGGAGCAGGCGGAGCTGCTCTTTCACCGAATTGGCATCACCTTTAACGTCTACGGTGAGGATGAGGGCACCGAAAGACTGATCCCTTTTGACAGCGTGCCGCGCATTATTCCCGCCGGAGAGTGGCAGCGGCTTGACCGCGGCATTCGCCAGCGGGTAAAAGCGCTTAATGCCTTTCTTTACGATATTTACCACGATCAAAATATTCTCCGCGCGGGGCTGATTCCGGCAGAACAGGTGCTGGCGAATGATCAGTATCAGCCCTGTATGCAGGGGATAAATTTGCCCAACAATACCTATGCCCATATCACCGGGGTCGATATGGTGCGCAACAATGACGGCCAGTATTACGTGCTGGAGGATAATCTGCGTACGCCTTCCGGCGTCTCCTATATGCTGGAAAATCGCAAGATGATGATGCGGCTGTACCCCGAAATGTTTGAACAGCACCATATTGCGCCGGTCGAACGCTACCCCAGCTACCTGCTGCAAACGCTGCGCGAAAGCTCGCCGGTGGATGACCCGTGCGTGGTGGTGATGACGCCGGGGCGGTTCAACAGCGCCTATTTTGAACACAGCTTTCTCGCCCAGCAGATGGGCGTTGAGCTGGTGGAGAGCGCCGACTTGTTTATTAAGACCGGAGCGGTGTATATGCGCACCACCGAGGGTCCACGACGCGTCGATGTGATTTACCGGCGTATTGACGATGCGTATCTCGATCCGCTGGCCTTCCGTGCCGACTCCATGCTGGGCGTTCCGGGGCTTCTGTCCGTGTATCGCGCAGGGGGCGTCGTTCTGGCAAACGCTATTGGTACCGGCGTTGCCGACGACAAATCGATTTATCCCTACGTGCCGGAGATGATCCGTTTCTATCTGGGCGAGCAGCCGATTCTGAGCAATATTCCCACCTGGCAATGCCGCAAGGCGGAAGACCTCAGCTACGTGCTGAGCAATCTTGAGCAGATGGTGGTGAAGGAAGTTCACGGCGCAGGCGGTTACGGCATGCTGGTCGGCCCGCGTTCGACCAAAGAGGAGCGCGGGGCGTTTCGTCAGCGCCTGCTGGCAAACCCGGCCAACTATATCGCCCAGGATACCCTGGCGTTATCGACCTGCCCAACCTTTATCGACGAGGGTCTGGCACCGCGCCATATCGATCTGCGGCCCTATGTGCTTTCGGGGCAAGAGATCCGCCTGGTGCCCGGCGGACTGACGCGGGTGGCGCTAACCGAAGGCTCGCTGGTGGTGAACTCGTCGCAGGGCGGCGGTACCAAGGATACCTGGGTGATGGAGGATGATGAATCATGTTAAGTCGCACAGCGAGTGAACTCTTCTGGATGGCGCGCTACCTTGAGCGCGCGGAAAGCTATGCCAGGGTGCTGGATGTGACCTGGAAACTGTCGATGATCCCTCGTCACAGCCAGCAGTCCCGGGATTTAGCCTTACCGCTAAATCTGTCGCTGACCCATGAGCTGTTTCAGGCGCGGCACGCGCGTTTCACCATGAGTAACCTGCTCAATTTTTTCGCCCTCGATGGTAACAACCCGTACAGCATTTTTAGCTGCGTCGAGATGGCGTGGAACAACGCTCACGCGGTGCGCGGCAGCCTGTCGGCGGAAGTATGGGAAAGCATCAACGCCACGCGTATTGAGCTGCGAAAACTGCGTCAGCAGGGCATCAGTGAACTGGGTAACGACGCTTTCTTTGAATGGGTCAAAGAGCGGGTGCATCTGTTTCGCGGAGCCATACTCGGTACGCTGCTGCGCAATGATGCCTTGAGCTTTATCGGTATCGGTACGTTGATTGAACGGGCATCTTCCACCGCGCAGCTGCTGCTTATTAAGGATCAACAATTGAACAGCGATCCTGATCCGGTGCGCGAGTACTACCGGCTGGATACGCTGCTCAACGCGGTCAGCGCTCGCGAAGCCTACAACAGCATCTACCGCCAGCCGGTAAGCCGAGAAACGGTGATGGAATTGCTGATTCTACGCAACGACGTACCCAGATCGCTCAGAGCGAGTATTTCAGACCTTGTCGGGCAACTCGAACAGATTGCCAACGATCGTTCACATCTGCCGCTACGCCTTGCGCACCAGCTTAATGTCGATTTACGTTTTAGCACTCGCGATGATTTAGCGCAGGCCGATTTACAGGTCACCCTCAATGAACTGCTGGCGCGGATTAACGCGCTTTCTGACAGTATCAGACAAACCTATCTGGAGGCGTTATGAAACTGGTTATCGATCACCTGACCCGCTATGGCTACGATGAGGAAGTAAAATTTTCGACCCAGTATCTGCGCCTGACGCCGCGCAGCACCGGGCGACAGAAGATTACCGCCTGGACGCTAACCTTGCCGGACGGCTCAGCCGTCGCCACCACCGACGCGTGGGGCAACGTTTTGCATGTGCTGACGCTGGACAATCCGCATAAAGAGATCACCATTCGCGCTAGCGGGATCGTGGATATCGCGGAAGAGGGAGATGAGATAGGTGCCGAACCACAGGAGCTGCTGTCGCCGCTGGTGTTCTTGCGCTGCACGCCGCTCACCCGCGCTGACGGCCCGATCCGCGAATTTGCCCAGCGCTGGTATCAGCCGGAGGCTCAGGAGGAGAGCCTGAATCGGTTAATGGCGGAGCTGTTGCTGAGAATGCCCTATTCGCCTGGCGCGACGCAGGTGCAGGATTCCGCCGCCGATGCTTTTGCGCGGTCGAAAGGGGTTTGCCAGGATCATACCCATGTGTTCCTTGCCTGCTGCCGGGCGCTGGAGATCCCGGCGCGCTACGTCAGCGGCTATGTCTACAGCGATAACGCTCAGCACGTCGCCATGCACGCGTGGGCTGAAGTGTGGTTGAACGAACGCTGGCAGTCGTTTGATATTACGAATAATACCCGTAGCCTGAATCAGCATTTGCGGCTGGCGACCGGGCTGGACTATCTTGATGCTTGCCCGGTGCGCGGCACCCGCCTCGGCGGCGGTGGAGAAATCATGTTAACTAACGCTGAAGTGCGCGAGCATTCGCAACAGGCGCAGCAGCAATAACCGCAGGAACAAAAAACGATGACCTACTGTGTGGCCATGTGTTTGTCAGATGGACTGGTATTTGCCTCAGACTCCCGTACCAATGCAGGAGTGGACCATATCGCAACGTTTAAAAAACTGCACGTTTTCCATCAGGATGGCGAACGCGTCATGGTGCTGCAGTCTGCGGGCAACCTGGCCACCACTCAGAGCGTCATTAGCCTGCTCAGCGCCCGCATTCGTACCCAGCAGGAACCGAATCTGATGCAGGTCACCTCGCTCTACGATGCGGCGATGCTGATCGGCAAAACGCTACAGGAGGTGATTCAGCGTGACAGCAGCAACCAGCAGAATTGTGGTAATACCAACTTCAACTGCAACCTGCTACTTGGTGGACAAATTGCCGGGGAAACGCACCGCCTGTTTCATATCTATCCGGAAGGCAACTTTATCGAAGCGACGCGCGATACGCCTTATTTTCAGATTGGCGAGAGCAAATACGGCAAGCCGATTATTGACCGGGTACTGTCGATGGAGACGCCGCTGGAGCAGGCAATGTGCTGCGCGCTGATTTCGATCGATTCAACTCTGCGCAGCAATCTTTCGGTAGGCCTGCCGCTGGATACGCTGCTTTACCGCAGCGGTAGCCTGAGCAGCGCCGGGCAGCATCGCATTACCGAAAGCGATCCTTACTTCAACACCATTCGTAAAGCGTGGTCCGAAGGGTTGCAAAACACTTTTTTGACGCTGCCGCCGTTTACGCCAGGCGGCGAGCTTTAAAGGCTGGGGCTGGTGCAAAATAGCGCCACCGGGAATGGCGGTGAAATGGTTATATCAGGAAGTAGCTGAGAGCGGAAAACGCCACCATCCCGGCAATCACCGTAGCAAACAAGCTGCGGGTGACAACGCCTGCGATCGTCGCGAGCAGCGCTGCCAGCAGTGAAATACTGATACCCGAGCTGGTCAATGCCGGTTTACCCATCAGCTCCGCGGCAATAATGGCCGCCATAATGGCGGACGGAATAAAACTGAGCCATTGCTGCAGGGCCGGTGCCAGTCGAAATCGTGAAAGCAGTAAAATCGGTACCGTACGCATGAGCGCGGTCACCAGCGCTGAGGCAAGAATGGCCAGAATGATATTGCGTTCCATCTTATTTTCCCTCTTTCCCGAACAGACGTAATGCCATTGTTGCCAGCGTCGCCGCCGCCGATGCCGCTATGATGACCACGAGGCTCATATCAGTATGCCCGGCGGTGAACAGCGTAATCAGCACCGCAACGCCGATACTGAAGGTTTCCAGCATCTTACGCTGGCTGGCAAACCACAGCGCCAGAACCAGCCCAATAAACATCGACACCAGGCTAAAGCTCAGCCCTTCCATCAACGATGCTGGAAGCGCGGAGGCCAGCCCGGCACCCACAATACAGGCGAGGATCCAGTTTAGCCAGGCGGCCAGGTTCAGCCCGAGCATCCACGAGTAAGGAACACCGTTGTGCACGCTGCCGCGCTGTACCGCTACGCCAAAGGTTTCGTCCGTCAGCAGCAGCCCGCTAACAATCTTTTGCAATGGGCTATATTGATGAAAAAACACGCTCATGGCCGAACTCATCAGCAGATAGCGCAGGTTAACCAGCAGCACGCTCAGTACCACCGAGGCCATTTCCGCGCCGGTTGCCCATAGTGAATAAAACAAAAACTGCGCCGAACCTGCATACAGGGCGCTGGCGAGCAGCGCCGTTTGCAGGGTGGAAAATCCGGATAATGTCCCGATGGCCCCGGCGGCGAAGCCGATACTCCAGTAGCCGGGAATGGTGGGCAGGCAGGCGATAACGCCCGCGCGGAATTGCGCCGTTACCTCATTCTTTGCTGAGGCTTTTGTCGTGCTTAACATCAAATTGTCCCATATAGTGCGTTGCTGAATGGTAATCTTAAGAATTCGCCAGGAACGCTATAGTAAAATCCTGCGCATTTGCCAAATTATCCTTTTTATATGGGAAAGGCGTCAAAGTGGGAGGTGCGATGCGCGACGACATCAAGCTCTGGCGGGATAGTGAACTGCACGGCGGGATGGAGATCCTACGTGCATCCTGCTACGAGCATAGCTATCCGCCGCATTTTCATAACGAATTTGTGATAGCCGCTTTTGCCCGTGGTGCCCAGCGTACGCGTATTTGTCGGGAGCGGGGCGTGGCGGCGGCGGGCACGGTGATGGTGATCATGCCCGGCGAGGTGCATACCGGCGAAGCGGTGCAGCGCGATGAAGGCTGGGATTACTGTGCTTTTTACCCCTCGGCGGACCTGATTGACGAGGTTGCGCAAACGGTGATTGGCGGTAAGGGTGAAGTGAATTTTGGCGGTGAAGGGATGCGTCACGACCCGGCAATGGCCCGTTGCGTGCTTCAGGCTTCCGCAGTGCTTGGCGCCAGCCGCGATCCGCTGGAAAAAGAGTGTCTGATGTATCAGGTGCTTAATCTGCTGGTGGGGCGTTATGCCGAGCGCAGCGTTCGCGGAGGTCGACGGCCAGTCATCAGGGCCGATATTCGCCGGGCAATAGAGTTTCTGCACTGCGCTTATCAGCAGCCGCTGTCGGTCAAGGATGTCGCTGCGGTTGCCGGGCTGAGCGAGTTCCATTTCATGCGCACTTTTCAGGCGCAGACCGGTTTATCCGTCCATCAATATTTGACCCAGTTGCGGTTGGTCAGAGCGAAAGGATTATTAGCGAAAGGCGCAGTGGCTGCGCAGGTGGCGACGGACGTCGGCTTTTACGACCAGAGCCATCTGATTAAATATTTCCGCCTGCATTTTGGTACTACGCCTGGCCTCTTTGCTGAGGCATCGCTTTAAAAAGGGCTGGGATTACGCGCGTCGATCTTCTCACCGCTGATGGGATGCGCAAAATGCAGCTCGCTGGCATGCAGCATCAGGCGCGTTGTTCCTTCGCTGCCCAGACCGCCGTACAGGTCGCAGCCTAAAATCGGGTGACCTAGCTGCTGGCAGTGGATACGCAGTTGATGGGTGCGCCCGGTTTCAGGCGTCAGCAACACTCGCGTAACCGGCGCTTTGCCTTGATAGTTAAAGCGTTCAACAACCCGATAGCGGGAGCGGGCGGGCTTGCCTCGACGTGCGCAGATCGTCATCAGGGGAAACAGCGCCGGGTCTTTAGCAATCGGCGCGTCTATCATTCCTTCATCATCCGCCAGGTGCCCGCACAGCAGCGCGCTGTACACCTTGGTTACCGCACGCTGGCTAAACTGCTGGCAAAGGGCCGCATTGATAGCCTTATTGCGAGCAATGACCATCAGCCCTGAAGTGCCGAAATCAAGACGATGCACCAGCGTGCAGCCGGGAAATTGCTGCACCAGGCGATGATGCACCGAGTCGAGATTAAGCGGGTTCTTCCCTGACAGGCTAAGCAGCCCCGAGGGTTTATCAATCAGCAGCAGATGTTCATCCTGATAGAGGATGTCGATTTTGGCGTGGCACGGCGGAGCGATAAAGGTATCGATAATCGTAGACATCAGGCTGCACGGGTAGAGGGCGGATGCGGATAATAGCGAATTTTCTGCCGCCAGGCGAATTACGCGCTAACGGTGTTGCTGGCCTTAATGTGCTGCCAGAAACGCTCGGCGGATTGATTGAGCCGCGCGCCGGAGCGGTAGATATAGGCGCCGATCGGCAATGACAGGCTCTCATCCATTATCGCCAGCCGGCCTTCCTCAAGCTCGCGCTTGATGGAGTACTGCGGTAGCCAGCCTACGCCGTCGCCGTTGAGGATCATGCGTTTGAGCAGTTCGCTCATCGATGAAACGAAGGTCAGCGAAAACGTAATCTCCGGTTTGCGGTCGATAACCTGATTCACCTGGCGACCCATATAGCTGTCGTTGGCGTATTTCATCAGCGGTAGTACGCCGCGATGTAAATTAAAAAGCGGCCTGCCGTTTTTATCGCAGGGAGTAACCAGATGTAGCGCAGAGTCGAAGATTTTGTGATTGATAAACGGATAGTTCATCAACTCTTCATTATAAAACGACAGGATGAAATCGCTCTTTCCCTCTTTGAGATTGAAAACCGCGTCGTTGACGTTAATCGATTCAACATGGAACGTTTTATTCTTTCTATCGGTATACCCGGCGATAATTTCGGGGAGTAATAAAACGGAAAGCGATGGCGCAGCGTCGATTCTTATTTTCTGGGTAGTATTGTTCAGACCTTTAATACGGCTGATCTGAAAATCCATATCGTCGAGCATATTTCGCGCATAGCCGACAAAAATCTTTCCGCGGTTAGTGAGCTGGAGCGGGTTCGCCGAACGGTCAAAGATGCTAAAGCCCAACGAAGCCTCAAGCGCCTGGATGCGGCGACTGAAGGAAGATTGTGAAATATTTCGGCTTTTTGCCGCCAGCGTAAAGCTTCTGGACTCCTCAAGAGCAATCACATCGTAAAGCCATTTTACTTCAAGATTCGCCAGCACAGACCCGATCCTCAACACTGCATTAATAGCTATGCAATTTTAGCATAACGCATAGAAACTATGCAATTAACATGATTACCCACAAGTGTTAACATTTTTTCAGAGTTAAGCGTATGGCTTATTGGTACCAGAAATATTTTAAGTACAGACGCACCCTACACGAGCACGATTTTAAATCGCCAGCTCTGGTTTTTTTATCCTGTTTATTTAATTTCACGATGATTTTTTTATTAAAATAAATTTGTCGGTTTAATTCACAGGCTGAAATAACCTTATCGCATCTTATCCAGCCAATAGTTTGTCAGGAGTTCCATGTCACGTATTGAATCAGTAAAAGATGCTCTTCTTGAGCTTGGTATTCAGGAAAGCAGCGAGCTGTTTTACAACCCCGATTACGACTTGCTGATTGCGCATGAAACCAGCGCGGAATTAACCGGCGCGGCGCGTGGCGTCATGACCGAGTCCGGCGCGGTTGCCGTGGATACCGGCATTTTTACCGGACGTTCTCCGCGCGACAAATATATCGTCAGAGACGAACTGACCCGTGACACTGTCTGGTGGTCCGACTCCGGTCTCGGTCGCAACGATAACAAGCCGTTGACGACGGAGATTTGGGCTGACCTGAAGGCGCTGGTGGCCGGACAGCTTAGCGGCAAAAAACTGTATGTCGTTGATGCCTGGTGCGGTGCCAGCCCGGCGACACGCCTCGGCGTACGCTTTGTCACCGAGGTGGCCTGGCAGGCGCACTTTGTCAAAAACATGTTCATTGCACCGAGCGCTGAGGAACTGGCTGAATTTACGCCAGACTTTGTCGTCCTCAACGGCGCGGGTTGCACTAACGATAAATGGCAGGAGCAAGGGCTTAATTCCGAGAACTTTGTCGCTTTTAACCTGAGCGAAAATATTCAGCTGATCGGCGGTACCTGGTACGGCGGCGAGATGAAGAAAGGTCTGTTCTCGGTGATGAACTATCTGCTGCCACAACAGGGGATAGCCTCAATGCACTGTTCGGCGAACCGCGGCGAAGCGGGCGATGTGGCGTTGTTCTTCGGCCTTTCCGGCACAGGTAAGACGACGCTTTCCACCGACCCGCTGCGTCAGCTGATTGGCGATGACGAGCACGGCTGGGATGACGATGGCGTGTTCAACTTTGAAGGCGGCTGTTACGCCAAGACTATCAATCTTGACCCACAGGCCGAGCCGGAAATATACGGCGCGATTCGCCGCAATGCGCTGCTGGAAAACGTGGTCGTCAGAGCCGATGGCAGCGTGGATTACGCCGATGGCAGCAAGACTGAAAATACCCGCGTTTCTTACCCGTTAGCGCATATTGAAAACATCGTTAAACCGGTATCGCGCGCGGGCCATCCGTCGAAGGTGATTTTCCTTGCCGCTGATGCTTTTGGCGTGTTGCCGCCGGTGTCCCGTCTGACAACCGAACAGATGCAGTACCATTTCCTGTCGGGCTTTACCTCGAAGCTGGCGGGGACCGAGCGCGGTATTACTCAACCCACGCCGACGTTCTCCGCCTGCTATGGCGCGGCGTTCCTGCTGCTGCACCCGACGCAGTATGCCAGCGTTCTGGCCGCTAAAATGGCGGAGTCTGGTGCCGAAGCCTGGCTGGTGAATACTGGCTGGAACGGGGAAGGCAAACGCCTGTCGCTGCGCGATACGCGTAATATCATCAGCGCTATTTTAAACGGTACCACTGGCGAGCTGCGTGAAGAGGCGGTTCCGATCTTTGGTCTGTCTATCCCTGAAAGCGTTCCTGGCGTGGAGCGCGCGCTGCTCGACCCGCGCAGCGGCTGGTCATCTGCCGACAAGTGGCAAGAGAAAGCGGAAAGCCTGGCGCAGCTGTTTATGGATAACTTTAAACAGTATAGCGATACCGAGGCGGGAGCCCGTTTAGCCTTAGCCGGTCCAACGTTGGATAAATCAGCGGTTACGGCTTAGAGCCTATCCCATTAGGACTATTTTACTTGCCATTTTGGACCTGGGCAGTGCTCGACAAAATACGAAAGTATTTTGAACGCCCTTCAGGGCGGCCCGGAGGGCGAGCATCGCGAGTTAATCCTCACGTACTACGTGTACGCTCCGGTTTCTGTGCGCTGTCCGTGTCCAAACTGGCTGCGCCAATAACGCATACTGGGATAGGCTCTTAATCCCGATAGCGAAAACCGGAATTAGACATTGTGCTCGTATTTCTGCCGGGTGGCGGCTAGCACCTTACCCGGCCTACGAAAACTGAATCCGTCACCTGGCAATACCCTGAGGGGTTCTTTGACAGCAATGTGAACCCGGGCAGTCGCTCGGGTTTTTTATTGTGCCGTTTTGGCCAGTAAAAAATCGATCAGGGTTTTCACCCGCTTCGTTTTTCCCGCGCTTTTCGGATAGTAAAGATAAACCGGCGGATAGGTTTTCCAGTAAGGCTCCATGACCGGAATAAACGTTTCCCGATCTGGCTGTAGCCGGTGGATGGGCTCAAACAATCGCCCAATGCCCAATCCGCTGCGGATGCCGTCAGCCATCACGTCAATATCATTGCTGATGAGCTGTCCCGGCATTTCTACGGTGAGCTGTTCTCCTTTATCTTCCAGCATCAGGGGCAGGATACGGTTGTTGGTGATAAACCGGTAGCCGATTAGCCTGTGCTGGTGGAGGTCAACCGGCGTAGCGGGCGTGCCAAAGGTTTCGAGATAGGACGCTGAAGCATACAGTCCTTCACGAAAAGGTTTCAGCAACTGACGAGCGACAACGCCGCCCTCAAGAATATCGCCGAAGCGGATCCCTAAATCGAATCTCTCCTCAATGATATTGATGGTTCCATCATAAACCGAAATCTCCAGCTGCACGCCAGGGTAACGCTGGCAGAACTCGGCCATAAAAGGTTTAAGTATCAGAAGGTAAGCAAAGCGGGAGAGGGTAATTCGGATCAGGCCGGAAGGCTGCTGGCTACTGTCCTTAATACTGTCGAGGGCTTTTTCCAACGAATCGACCGCCGCAGAGGTTTGCTGCAAAAGCTGTTGCCCGGCATCGGTGAGCTCAATACGCCGGGTGGTGCGGATAAACAGCGGATGACCAAGGTGCTGCTCAAGGAGTTTTAGCGCTTTACTGACCGAAGGCGGCGTGATTTCCAGTTTGCGTGCCGCCGCCGAGATGCTTCCCTCACGGGCAATGCTTTGAAAGATTCGGATTTGATTGTAAATCACGTTATTCATCACTTCATCCTGATGCATCCTGGACGCGTTTTGTTAGCCATTATCTAAAAGTCTTTGAACTATTAATACTCTAAAAAAAAGAATAGCGGCTGTTTATACTGTTTACATGTTCAACAATATCTTGTAATAGAAAGAAAAATGCAAAATATACTGGTCGTTTCAGGGCATCCCAATCTGAGTGAGTCCGTCGGCAATGCCGCTATTCTTAACGAGGTGGCGCGAGCGCTGCCTGATGTTGAAATCCGTCGTCTGGATAGACTCTATCCTGATTTCAATATTGATGTCTTAGCCGAGCAGGAGGCGCTGCTGAAAGCTGATGTTATCGTATGGCAATTTCCGTTCTCCTGGTATTCGCTGCCGGGGTTGATGAAATTATGGCTCGACCAGGTCTTTGTTCACGGCTTTGCCCACGGCTCAAAGGCTAAGCTCGGTGGTAAAAAACTCCTCCTCTCGTTTACCACCGGTGCCCCTTCAGCGCTTTATACCGCTGATGGTTTTTTCGGTCATGCCATTGAGGATTATCTGGCTCAGTTTATGACGACTGCCGCGCTGTGCAACCTGCAGTGGCAGCCGCCAATTTATACTTGTGGGATCAGCTATGCCGACCGTGATGAAGCCAAAATAGCCCAGCAGAAAGCGATGGCTCAGGATCATGCTGGTCGCCTGATTGCCGCCTTAAATGCGTTATCCTGAGCAGATAAATCGGGAGTGACCAAATGCAATACAGACAGTTGGGCAACAGTGAGTTAAAGGTATCTCGCATCTGCATGGGATGTATGGGATTTGGCGACGCCACCGCAGGCCAGCACAGCTGGACGCTTGATGAATCATCCAGTCGTGAAATGATCCGCTATGGCCTGGAGCAGGGGATCAATTTTTATGACACCGCGATTGCCTACCAAAATGGTTCCAGCGAACGCTATGTCGGACGGGCGCTGCGCGACATGGCAAAGCGTGATGACGTAGTGGTCGCGACGAAATTTCTGCCGCGAACGGTGTAGCAGATCGCAGATGGCGTAAGCGGCCAGCAGGCAATTACCCAATCTCTCGACCAGAGTCTACGAAACCTGGGGATGGATTACGTCGATCTCTACATCTACCATATTTGGGATTACAACACGCCGATTCTGGACGTGCTAAAGGCATTGGATTGTGCGGTTAAGGCAGGAAAGGTGCGCGCCATTGGTATTTCAAATTGTTATGCCTGGCAACTGGCCAAAGCCAATGCGCTTTGCCAGGCCTGGGGATACTCAAACCCGACGCGCCAGCGAAGACACTTATGCCAAAGGGAAGTACGATAAAACGGCGCAGCAGGATCACATTATCATCGAGCGAGTGGCCGAGCTTGCAGCGCGCCATCAGGTTTCTATGACGGAAATCTCCCTTGCCTGGTTGTTAACCAAAACCACCGCGCCAGTGGTTGGCGCAACGCAAAAACACCATATTGACGGCGCGGTGAATGCGGTCAACGTGCGGCTTAGCGACGATGAAATTCATTATCTGGAAGCGTGTTATCAACCGCATGCTCTTTCGGGAGTTATGGCGCAAAATACGACGCAAACTAAAGACCAAAAGCAGGTCTGGACGCGTTGACCGGACCTGCTTGCGTGGTGGCTGGATATTAAAACTGCCAGGTCATGCCAACGCCAAAAGTGTCATCGGTCGAAATACCGAAAGGCGTATTTTTATCCAGCTGGTTTATTTTGTAATCGACATAGGTAAAGAAATTTTTGTTCAGGAACCAGGACAGGTTAATATCGAGATATTTCATTAAATAGATGTCGCCACTATTCTCGATATTTTTTCCTCGCGACTGGAACCAACCAATGCCGGGAATAATGCCGTTATCAAAAACGTAGCGAGTATAAACTTCGAAGTTTTCACTTTTATTCGCATAACCATAATTTTTGATAGGCGTAATATTATATCCTTGAGAATATTTTACCGCCGCATAAAGACTGCCAGAATCGTATTTAAAACCGGTAGCCCACATTTCCGCGTGCTTACCACCACCGTAAGACAACGCCTCCTGTTGCGCCGTGCGTCGTGAGTTGCCGTAAGCGGCCAGCAGAGAGCCGCCCCAGTCGAAATCGTAGCTAACTGATGCGCCTGCGCCATCGCCGTTAGAACCATAGACTGAACGGCTGCTATTGTTACTCCCGGATCCATTCTTTCCCTGATATTGCAGAGCGAATTTAAGGTTATCGTTCAGGCCGAAGAAGTTGGTGTTGCGCCAGGTTAACAGCCCGTTGGCTCTGCCGGTAAGAAAGCCGTCGGTATAGCTATCGGTCATGATGTCAAAGATTGGCGCATAGTCGGTTATGCTGGCGACGTCATAGAGCACGCCGGAATTTCTGCCATAGTCGATGGAACCCAGGTCAGCGTATTTTAACCCGGCATAAGCATAGCGGGTTTTGGTACCGTCTGAACCGTCAGATTCCGCGCGATTTCCCTGAATATTATATTCCCATTGACCAAAACCGGTGAGCTCGTCATTAATTTTAGTCATGCCTTTAATACCTAATCTGAAATAGGTATTGTCGCCATCAACGGTTGTATCATCGCTAAAATAGTGGCGAGCGCGAACGCTACCATACAGGTCGAGTTTATTGCCATCCTTATTATATATTTCTGCCGCGGGGGTTGCTGCGGACGTAAGTATAACCACCGCAAGCAGTGTGATTTTATACATTTTCATTTTTAGCGCCTCATCATTTTAGAATAAAGGCGGTATTGCACCGCCTTTGCATTAGTTATCGGTTTAGTGAGCGTGGCCTTGCGTCTTGAGGAATTAGCGAGCGGTACTCTTCGTGGTCTCTTTGCTCAAGGTGTTCTTCCTTCGCTTGTGAAATGATCGTCGGGGTGGTGAGAACGCGAATTGCCGAGGCGGCCATCACACGACCAGCCAGCAGCAGCCCCTTGTGGGCGTAGGAGGTTTTTCCCTGGGTAACCATCTGCCATGAGTGCGGTGGTGTGCCCCAGGCGCAGGTGGTGATATAGACCTGGCCGACAGGCAGCAGCCAGCTCACATCACCAACGTCCGTTGAGCCATTGAGGAAATCAGGTTCCTGGCGAAACGGCGTGATGTCTTCGGATAGCGTGCGGCCCCTTTTGGCGACTTTGCGCTTTTCTTCCTCAGAAAAGGTCTCTTGTATCGCCTGGGCGAAGGCTTTTTCTTCAGGGCTAAAGGTCGCCGGGCCAATTTTGAGCAACTCTTCGTTCATTACGCTGGCGAGAGTGACGTTAGGGATAAGATCGGCTGAGGCCGCATCAAATTCAATGGTGACTTCCGTTCCGGTCATCAGCGCCGCGCCGCGAGCGACATCGTCAACGCGCTGAGTGATTTCTCGAACCTCCTGCATTTTGGGTGAGCGTACTTTGTACAGAACATGGGCCTCAGATTGCACCACGTTTGGAGCGTTGCCACCCGCGTTGGTGATGGCGTAGTGGAGCCGCGCTTCAGGAATAATATGTTCACGCAGGAAATTGGCCCCAACGTTCATCAGCTCAACGCCGTCAAGCGCGCTGCGGCCCATGTGCGGACTGAATGCTGCGTGGGTGCTTTTGCCTTTAAACAGATATTTCACCTGGTTAGTTGCAAGCATTCTGGCGTTGTAGGCCAGATTCTCGTCCCACGGGTGCCAGGTGAACGCGACGTCAACGCCGTCAAACAGCCCAGCACGCGCCATATAGGCCTTGCCGCCGCCGCCTTCTTCAGCCGGACAGCCAAAGTATTTTACCGTTCCCGCCAGACCGAGTTCTTGCATACAGGCTTTGGTGGCTAGCGCAGCGGCCAGCGCGCCTGCACCAAGAAGATTATGCCCGCAGCCGTGCCCGTTTCCCGCAGCGACGACGGGAGAAAAAATATCGCAATTGGCCTGCTGGCTTAATGAGGGCAGGGCGTCATACTCGCCGAGAAAAGCAATGACCGGTTCTCCGCTGCCGTAGGCGGCGACAAAAGCCGTATCGATACCGCCAGCCTTTCGGGTGACCTGAAAGCCATTGTCTTCAAGCGCCAGCGCCATCAGTTCAGCAGACTGCGCTTCTTCATAGCGTACTTCGGCAAACTCCCAGATCTTGTCGCTAACGGCGGTAATACGTTCACGTTGTTGTTCAATCGTACGTTCAATAATCGATAAGTAGTTCATCGTTTCTCTCTTTTATTGGGATACATTAGATGTCGCTTCGGCCTGGGCCGCGCCAGTAGAATGAGTAATGGACAGTGCAATCAGGCAGGTGATGACCGCGCAGGCAATGATCGACAGGAAAGCGGTAGCGTAGTTTTGTTGGGTCAGCTTCAGTAAGTACCCGATCATAAGCGGCGATAAGAAGGAACCTATCTGCGCAATTGAGTTAATAAACCCTGTTGCGGTACCTACTGAGGCCTTTGGAAATTGTTTGATGATGGTAACGAACACGCTGATGCTGATGGCGTTAAGGAAGATGTTAGATAGCGAAAGCCAGGCAAAGGCAATCGGCACGGAAGAGGCGTTAAACATCAGCCAGATGAACAGCGCTGAGACAGAAGATCCCATCGCAATCAGGTATTTTTCGCGACCCTGGAAATACCTGTCGAGCAGCCATCCGCAAAACAAAAATGAGGCAAAGCCCAGGGCCGGCGGCAGCATTGACCATGCGCCCATGGAGACCATGCTCATCCCTTTAACTTTCACCCAATAGGATGGCAGCCAGGACTGCAAACCCCAGAATACAATATTGGTAAAGAAGTAGCAGGCGGCGATTTGCCATGTTAATGGGCGGCGAATAATATTCAACAAACGCTGCTTTTCGGGGATGCTATCGTGCACTGCGGATGGCTGTGGCATCTTGACGCCAGCGGTGTCCGGGGCACTGGCGCGCAGAACGCGCCACAGGCAGAAAGCCAGAATCAGGCCAGCGATACCCAAAACAAAGAACATGATTCGCCAGTTGTACCAGGTAATCAGCGTAGATACGACCACCGAGCCAACGGCGAACCCGACCGATGCGCCAGATTGCAGGAATGATTTGGCGCGCGCCATTTTGCTTCTTTCAAACCTTTGGGCGATGACAACGGAGCTTCCGGCAGGGAAAACCGCTTCCCCCACTCCGACAAAAAAACGCGTAACTGCCAGCGTGAAAACGCTGCTTGTCATTCCGCCCATAGCGGTGGCAACGGACCACAGGGCAACCGCACCGGTTAAGATGGTTTTACTGCCGATCCGGTCGACAAGGTAGCCGCCAATAAGCTGGGTGAGCGAATAGGCAAGGAAAAAACCGCTGATGACCATACCGGTTTGTTCACTTCCCAGTCCAAAATCAGCAGAAATTGGAATGATCGCAATATTAATAGCGGCTTTATCGATAAACCCTACGACCCAACACAGAAACAATATCAGGATTATCAAATTGTTTTTATTCTTGAATGTAGCACTGAGCATAAAGTTCCCTCATAAGACATGAGATGATGTGATTTTGTCCTTGCTACCCTTACAGAAGTGATGATAAATATCTATGTGTAAACATACACTCAAGAGATGGTTTTTATGTACATTCCTACATTTGATAATAATTCTGATTCATTGCGTAAATCCTTGAGCGTTGTATCTGTGCGGTATTTTCCACAGTCGAATGTGAATATTGAACATTCCGATTTACGTTACGACGCGCTGATGGCAGGAGACACGTCCGGTTTTGAAGATAAAAATGAATCGTACATATTAATTCGTGAAAGGGATGGTGATTGTATGGCGATTAATATTATATGCCTGCACATCGAATCATTGCGTATTACCATCCAGACGGAACGCGCGCTGCTAAGTGAAGAAAATGTCAGAGTATTCCTCAGTGAAGTAAAGATATTACTTTTAACTGAGGTAATTAATTACCAAAATACGATGTTCACGAAGATTAGCGACAATACCTGGCATCTCGCCTCCGGGCTTTCGCATGAGGTTGTTACGCAGCATGTTATTGACGGTGCGCTGAAGACTATTGCATATAGCGATGCGGCAATCTTTCGTATTTATGATGATAAAAGCGACCGACTGGTTCCGGTTGCCATGACTGGGTTTAAAAATAATTATTATGATTATATTGTAGGTCTGCATGAATCGATATCCGGTAAAGTATTTAAATCAATGCAGACGGCGGTCTTAAACTCACGGGAAGAAATCAACCGCAGCTTTACGGCAAGCTCTTCCTTGCGTGATGAAATACTCAAAGATAACCCGCTGGCAACTTCGCTTATTTGTGTGCCGGTATACGATTAGTCGGCATGCTATGGCACATTGACTATGCTTTCATTTAGTCGACAGTTTGTATTTAACTCTTTAGCAAAATCGCTACTCGAAACCTATTCATCGCAGGTGGCGCTGGCCTGGCGCAATGCGCGTCTCTATGATGAACGCACGGAAAGTCTGCGGGTCGTTGAGGACCTACGCAATCAGCTGCAGGCGCAAAACACGTTGCTGAACGCGAGCGTGGACTTTTATAATTTGATGGTCTCATTATCTATTAAATACAATAGATTAGGTGATTTTATCGCGGCGATCGCTTCACATCTCTCTTTGGATCTCAACTACCTGGATGTACTGGGAAACCAGAGTTTAAGTGAATCGCTTAGTGCATTGACGTGGAGTCACTTGCGTGCCTCCGCCAGTGAAAAAAAAGTGTCGACAATCATTGTGGGCGATAAAAACTATTGCCTGCTTCCTCTTGAAAATGAGGGGCGCTTGCTCGCCTTTTTTATCATGAGAAACCAGGACTTAAATGAACATGTATCATCGATTATCTCCAGGCTAAAAGAGTTTGTGATAATGGAGATCGTCAAGCAGGCGGGTTCTGTTGCGCTGGAGAATAAAAAGAATCTGGATCTTATCGCTGAGATTATGATGAATGGATTGACGGCAGAAAGTGAAATATCATTTGCCCGCAGGGGCATCGTTCTGCATAAATCAGTACTGTGCATTAAGCTAACAACACCGCAAGCGACCAGCGATGAAATACACTATTTGTCGATAATCAACGTTCTCACCAGAGATTTCGCATTGAAAAATGTTTTTCATTATTTTGATGCTGACATGATAACGTTAATTATATTTGATATGAATGAACAAAAGCTTTTCGCTCTTGAGGAAAAAGTCATTGCGCGCTATCAGCAGGACAAGGTTTATAAAGTGGGGATGAGTTCAGTTCTGCGACGCCAGGAGGTTATCACCAGCATTAAACAAGCGAATACTGCGCTTGATGTTCTTAAAACCAGAAATAAAAATGGCGTAATGAGTTTTCGTCATTCAGGCATTGACCGTTTGTTTATAAAACATACCCCTGAGGAACTAAAAGATTTTATCCTGGATCTGTTTTCACCGGTGCTGGAAGAGAATAACAAACCCGGTATATTGTTGGTGACGATTATCTGTTTTTTAAAAAACAGGCAGTCCGCAGTGAATACTGCAGAGGAGATGGGCATTCACGTAAATACGCTGTATCAACGAATTAAGAAGTTCGAAACGCTAACCAGTTTAAGCCTCAATAATGCAGACGAATTTATTATGATAGCCCTGACGTGCCATATGAGTCGGTTTTATCTTAGTTAAATGGTATCCGGTAGCTGATTGTAATGCATCCTGTCGTTGAACGAGCACGCAATGAAAAACAATCGGCTGACCGGCGTTAAGCTATTTTTTCTGCGAGACGTTGATACCCGCATTCGGCGCAAGCCGCGTCATGTCATACACTCCGAGCGCAGTGATAATCGCGATGACGACAAATCCCAGGCGGAACCCCATTCCAGGGACGGTGGCGTAACCAAGATCCTCACTGAGGATGCTGCCCATGCGAATACTTAGCGCGCCCATTGTTACTCCCAGTCCGCTGGCGAGCTGAAGTGAAGTACTGAACAGCGTATTGGCTGAGCTCATCTCCTGTGACGGAACTTCAGCGAAGGCCAGTGAGCTGATACCGGTGAACTGCATGGAACGGCTTAATCCGCCGAGGAACAACAGCACCAGCGTTATCAGATGCGGCGAGTCAGGCGTTAGCAGTGCGCAGAGTAGCAGCGTCAATACGCAGGCAACACCGTTACCGATAAGCAGCTTACGGAAGCCAAAATAGCGAATTAGCGGCGTTGTCGCAGGTTTCATCGCCAGGTTGCCTGCAAAAACGGCCAGTACCATCGAGCCGGCTTCAAACGCGTTCATTCCGAAACCAACCTGAAACATCAGAGGCAGCATAAAGGGGGCTGAGCTAATCGTCGCACGAAGGATAAATCCTCCGCGCATGCTGATGCGAAATGAGGGGACCGAGAGCGATGACAGGCCAATCAGCGGCGTTTTACTGGTCAAAAGATGACGAATACTCCAGACCAGGGTAGCGAGGCCAACGGTAATGGTGACTGCTGCCCCGGTCAGGCTAGCGTTTTGTTGGCTGAGCATTTCCAGCCCGGCAACCAGGCACAGCATCGTTACGCCAGTGGCGACAAACCCTGTGAAATCAAACGGTCTGCGTTCGTTAGCCGATTGGTTTGGCATCATCCGCAATGATAATACAATGGCGATCAGCCCCAGGGGGACGTTGAGAAAGAAGATCCAGTGCCAGCTGGCGTAGGTGGTAATGAATCCACCAAGCGGCGGCCCAATGATGGGGGCCACCAGCGCGGGCCAGGTTAGCGTGGCAATGGCCTTAATAAGCTGATCTTTCGGGGTGGTGCGCAGAACGACCAGGCGTCCTACGGGAACCATCATCGCGCCGCCGATCCCCTGAAGGATACGCATCAGAACGAACTCAGTAACGTTATGGGTCAGACCGCATAGCAGAGAGGAAAGCGTAAAAATGCACAGTGCCAGAGTAAAGACGTTTCGTGCGCCAAAACGCTCCGCAACCCAGCCGTTGGCCGGGATCAGCACCGCCAGAGTTAATAGATAGGCGCTGATGCCAATATTAAGGTCTATCGCCGTGACGCTAAACGCCTTTGCCATATCCGGCAGAGCCGTCGCAATCACCGTTCCATCAAGAAACTCCATAAAAAATGCGCTGGCAACCAGCAGCGCTAGCCCCGAAATTCTCCCTGAACCAGAGCGTTCCTGCCGGGGCATTTCGTCCCGTGATGAATCTGTTAAAGCCATATACCGTCCTCAGCGATGCGCTACGACGTGGTAAAGGTGTGACAAGATGGAAAGTTGTTATACCAAATAAATAAATTGGCTGAGAACTCATTTTTAATCCCTGTTATATAAATATTGATATTTGGCAATGAATGTACGCGTTTTTATCGATATCCATCCGTTACCATCACTATGGTAAATTATATGAATATTGATACCGCTTCAGTGCGGAAGATGATTTTTGCCAGGGATGGCCGTGATATGCGTATTTGTTTGGTCAACGTCAATAAAAAAGCCTGCTCGCGAGCAGGCTTTTTACAGGGATGACATGGATACAGTAAGCATTTTGACCGATGATGAATCATTGGGGTTGGCTACGACACTCAATTCCTGTTCGTATCAAATGCATTCTGCACACTCAGTTTTGTTGCAGGATCCTCAGGAAATCCTGCTTGTTGGAGATTAATGACAGCGCCTTGGCGATGATTTCATCACTAAAAATGGAAGCGACCTCTCTTAGCACATCAATATGCTCACTTTCTTTGGCAATAACGCCAATGGCAATGAACATGACGTTACTTCTGTCCCAGATGACGCCATCAGGGAACTGATAAATTTCGACCCCGGTTTTAACAATGATATTGGTTGCTGATTTAGGCAGGTGCGGCAACGTAATGCCATTGCCTAAAAAGGTGGAGACCTGGCGCTCTCTTTCAGCAAGAAAAGTCACGCAATCTTCACTGACATAGCCTTTTGATTTAAATTCAGCGCCAATCATTGCCAGAACTTCGGATTTGCTTTTTGCCCGACACGACAGATGTAGATTATCTTGCGTAATATTATCGATCATAATCCGCTTTCCTTTGTAGCAGCATTGAATCGTGCTGTAGATTTATTTGCTGATAACTCTTCTTCCAGTTGCTCCAGAGATTTATTTGATGTTTCAGGCAGGGCCGTTACCACAAAGATAATAGCCAGATAGTTAATCGCGGCAAAAATAAGGAATACCGGGCCTAACCCGAGTTTGGCCTGTAACAATGGGAACAGATAGCTGACGATGGCATTCATTACCCACATGAAAAATACCGCTATACCCATCGACAATCCACGGAATTTCAGCGGGAAGAGTTCAGCCAGTACGACCCAGGTAATAAAGCCCATGGTTCCTTGCATAACCCCAACGAACATTGCACCGAGTAACCAGATTGCCGTTGCTTTGATATCGCCGACAAGCGTGTAGTCAACGCCAGCAATAATAAGGTGCAGGGTTGCCATGATGGCGAAACCATAAATAATGATGGTTTTACGTTTAAAACGATCCACGAGGAACATGACGCCAATTAACATTCCCCCTACGGAGAATACGCCATTAAGTACGTTGCAGATTAATGAGGTTCTTTCCGAGAATCCGGCAGTGCTGAGGATCTCGGTGCCATAGTACATGATGACGTTGACCCCGGTCGTTTGCTGCAGTGCTGCCCAAATTACGCCGACCAGCAGGAGTTTGAAAATCCATGGCGTCTGGATGATGGTCATAAACGCGTTCTGCGAATTCAGCTTTTTGTCCGCTTCTGCCTTAATTAAGGTGGTGATATCGTTGAATTCTTTAGTTGCACGCTCGAGCGGGCGGATCTGTTTTAATATTTCCAGCGCTTCCTCATGGCGGTTTTTACTGATCAGCCAGCGCGGGCTTTCCGGAGAACGCAGCATGCCGATAAAAAGACAGATGGCGGGAATCGTCTGGACCATCAGCATATATCGCCAGACGTCGGGGAGATGGCCCCAGACAATGCCAATAATGGCGTTTATGGCAAAGGCGGCTAATTGTCCGATAACAATTGCGACTTCGTTTAAGCCGGTTAGCTTTCCTCGCATTTCCGTTGGCGCAACTTCGGAGATAAACGTGGGCGCGGTGACCGAGGCACCACCAACCGCATAACCCAGGATGAAACGTGAAATAAGGAGTACGGTGATATCTGGCGCAAGAGCGGACATTAATGCGCCGATGAAAAAGATGAATGATAAAAAGAGAAGGTACTTTCTTCGGCCAAAGAAGTCTGCGAATTTCCCTCCAAAAACACTACCTAAGGCAGCGCCAATCAACAATACGCTCATTACCAGACCTTCTGTCGTCGGGGTCAAAGCCATGTATTGTTTCAGGGAGGAAAATGCGCCATTAATAACGCCGGTGTCATAACCGAATAGCAGGCCACCAAATGTCGCAACTAAGGTTATTTGGTGTAGTCGCTTTCTCTGCTGTAGGTTCAGATTCATGATAAGAGACATTTTTATACCTTTTGTTTTGATTAACGGCACGAGATAAAAATACGTCATTCCATTCCAGCCACGGTCTGTCTTTTAGCTTTTTGGCGCATGACTGACAGGAAATGAGTTTTTGTTCTTAGTGCTACTATCCAGCGCTTGTTGCCATGCGCGGAATAAAACCGATCAAAGAGGTTTCTTCTTGATTAATGATGAATCAGCGGTATATGCGGGAGTTTTTCCTCCGGGGTTGTTGACGTTCAGGATGTCCCCGGCAGCGCTTTTGTGTGAATGAATGGTATGGCAATAGCTAACATAAACGGAACGAATAAATCCTGCTCTCACTTCCTTCATTGCATCCTCCGGGGGGTTAGGATTTCTGCTGCACCTTTAGGGTGGGCAGAGTGCGTTTAGTGAGAGATTATTATTACCGTTAATTGTGAAACAAACATGCAAATAGATCACATTTTGAAAGTTTTATTTCGGTTGTGAAATGTGGGTGAAGTGTAGCGTCGATGTGTATGTACTGGCTTTTTTTATAATCAATTGATATATAAGATAATTAATTTGATTTTGAGTGGGGGCGTAAAGCGTTGGTATTGAGATTGAATGTTAAAATTATGATAAGTATCACATTTGTTAATCAGGGTTGTGATGGAATTTAAATTTCATTATTTAGAGAATTTTAATTTTTATTCGAAATTTTAAAGGTGAGGGCCAATGGCATGACAAGGGAAATCGTTAGCTGTACAGCGCCGTCAGTGAGCGCTTTGCCATTAGTCTATTGATGAAAACGATGAATACTGCGAATGAATAGAATCGGCAAAATTGCGCGATGGAGAAAGCATGGTGGGTTGACCAACCCCCTTCAGGAAAGGTGAGAAGATATAAAAAATCCACGCCAGTGCGTGGATTTTTCAGTGATAACGAAGATTAGACGTTGAACAGGAAGTTCATAATATCGCCATCTTTCACGATATAGTCCTTACCTTCAGCGCGCATTTTCCCGGCTTCTTTAGCACCCTGTTCGCCTTTATAGGTAATAAAGTCTTCAAAAGCGATAGTCTGGGCGCGGATAAAGCCTTTCTCGAAGTCGGTGTGGATTTTACCAGCGGCCTGCGGAGCCGTTGCGCCCACAGGGATGGTCCAGGCGCGGACTTCTTTTACGCCTGCGGTGAAGTAGGTCTGCAGATTCAGCAGTTCGTAACCGGCGCGAATAACGCGGTTCAGACCTGGCTCTTCCAGACCCAGCTCGGCCATAAACTCATCGCGGTCTGCGTCGTCCAGCTCGGCGATATCTGATTCAACGGCAGCGCAAACGGCAACCACGACAGAACCCTCGGCTGCTGCAATTTCACGGACTTTATCGAGGTATGGGTTGTTCTCAAAGCCGTCTTCGTTGACGTTAGCGATATACATGGTTGGCTTCAGAGTCAGGAAGCTCAGGTATTTAATCGCCGCTTTATCTTCTTCAGTCAGGTTTTTCAGCGCACGCAGCATACCGGCATTTTCCAGCTGCGGCAGACATTTTTCCAGCGCGGCCAGTTCAGCTTTAGCGTCTTTATCGCCGCCTTTGGCTTTCTTCTGTACGCGGTGAATAGCACGCTCGCAGGTATCCAGATCGGACAGCGCCAGCTCGGTGTTGATAACTTCGATGTCGTCAGCTGGATCGACTTTATTATTGACGTGGATAATGTTGTCGTTTTCAAAGCAGCGTACCACGTGGCCGATAGCTTCGGTTTCGCGGATGTTGGTCAGAAACTGGTTGCCCAGACCTTCACCTTTGGACGCGCCTTTCACCAGTCCTGCGATATCAACAAATTCCATCGTCGTTGGCAGGATGCGCTGTGGTTTGACGATTTCAGCCAGTTTGTCCAGACGCGGATCGGGCATCGGCACGACACCGGTGTTCGGCTCAATGGTACAGAAGGGGAAGTTGGCCGCTTCAATACCCGCTTTGGTGAGCGCATTGAACAGGGTGGATTTGCCGACGTTGGGCAAACCGACGATACCGCATTTGAATCCCATGATTTAAATCACCTTAATCTTTGGATAATCAACCTGTTATATTGAACAGATTGCAGAAAAGTAAATAGCTTTGCCTATTATACACGGTGCGCGGTAAAAATTCCGCACGTCGACCGCTTATTGCGCTTTAAAAGCGTGTAAACGGTTGGTCGCTTTGGTCAGGCCATCCTTCAGCCACACTTCGGTACAGCGTGCCGCTTCGTCAACGGCTTCATCAATCAGCTTCTGTTCACTGGCAGGTGGTTTACCTAAAACAAAACCGACAACTTTGTTTTTATCGCCCGGATGACCGATTCCCACGCGTAAGCGGTGAAAGTTCGGGTTATTACCCAGCTTGCTGATGATGTCCTTGAGGCCATTGTGGCCACCGTGGCCGCCGCCAAGTTTAAACTTAGCCACGCCGGGGGGGAGATCGAGTTCATCGTGGGCGACCAGGATCTCATCCGGGTTGATGCGAAAGAAGGTCGCCATCGCCCCGACGGCTTTACCGCTAAGGTTCATAAAGGTCGTAGGCACCAGCAGGCGGACATCTTCGCCGGCAAGGTTAATTCGCGAGGTGTAGCCGAAAAACTTACTCTCTTCACGCAGGGGCGCACGGTGGCGCTCTGCCAGTAAATCCACATACCAGGCACCGGCGTTGTGTCGGGTCGCTGCATACTCAGCGCCGGGATTCGCCAGGCCGACAATCAATTTTATGCTCACTTTTTCATCCTGCTTGGATCGTTCTCTGGCGCGTAGTGTACTGTCTGCGCGCGCGGTTGACAAAATTCTGCCAGCGAAGCGGGGCTGGTAACGATAATCACGTGTTTGAACAATTAGAATTTGATGTTGTTCAGTGGGTTATTTGTAAACTTTTGTTGGTCTGGTGTTCGCTTATGTGATCGCCCACGCAATCGCCATATTGTTCATTGTCTATACTAGACCTATAAGAATTGGGGATATTCCCATGCAACCCAAGGTTCCGGAGGTGACATATGAAACGCAGAAACGCTTCGTTACTCGGTAATGTGCTGATGGGGTTGGGGTTGGTCGTCATGGTTGTCGGCGTTGGTTATTCTATTTTAAACCAGCTTCCGCAGCTTGACCTGCCGCAGTTTTTCGCGCATGGCGCAATCTTGAGTATCTTTGTCGGCGCGGTACTGTGGCTGGCTGGTGCACGTATTGGCGGTCATGAACAGGTCAGCGACAGATACTGGTGGGTTCGCCACTACGATAAACGCTGCCGCCGCGATCAGCATCGCCACAGCTGAGTGAATTCCATTCCACCAGCCGTTCTGAACGGCTGGTGCGTTTTAAAGCAGTCTGTTCAGACTGTTCTCTTTTTTGGTGTCTAAATATCTCCCCCTGCCTGATATGTCGTGAAAAATAAATCCGTATACTTAGCGCTTGACCCTGACGTAACGTCAGGCGGCAGAGTCGCGTCACTGGTAAACGAAAGGAGCAGTCATGTTAATTCAGGTGGGGGAGCTGGCGAAGCGCGCTGGAATAACCGTCCGCACGCTGCATCACTATGAGCAAACGGGATTGCTGAGACCTTCGGCCAGAAGCGCGGCGGGTTACCGGCTATATAATCTGGCGGCCGTTCAGCGGTTGCATATGATCAAGGCGCTGGCGCAGGCCGGGCTGGAACTCGCCACTATTAAGGACTATCTCGACAGGGATGCTTTCTCGCTGTCCGACCTGCTGGTCAAGCAGATAACCACTCTTGATCGACAGCTGCAAACTATATCGACGCTGCGCCAACGTCTGGCGCTGCTGCGTGATGAGCTGGACAGGGGAAGCGAGCCCGATCTGGAGTCCTGGCTACAGACGCTGGAGCTGATGAAAATGTACGATCGCTGGTTTAATCAACAGGAATTACAGGTGCTGCCGTTTGCCGGGGAGGATGAGCAGTGTAATCAGACCTGGCTGGTGCTGGTCAATGAAGTGCGACAGTTAATGGGTGAACGCTGTCCGCCAGATGCACCGCAGGCAATGGATCTGGCAACCCGTTGGATGGAACGGCTTGAGCAGGATACTGCGGGAAGGCCTGAATTTTTGACTCGCCTGAATGAAATGCACGCCGCTGAACCACAGATGCGTGAACAAACCGGAGTGACTCCGGATATTATTGACTTTATTACCCAGGCTTTTGCGGAAAGCAAGCTGGCGATATGGGCGCGCTATTTAGATGCCGAAGAGCTGGCTTTTACGCGGCAACACTATTTCGACCGGCTGATGGAGTGGCCTGCGCTGGTGGCCGACCTGCATCGGGTCAGTCGTGAAAACAGGGACCCGGCATCTGAGGAAGGTCAACGGCTGGCGCAGCGTTGGCTGGAGCTGTTCCAGTCTTATGCGGGTAAGAATGCGCAAACTCAGCAGAAGTTTCGTTATGCCATGGAGCAGGAACCGCATTTGATGAAGGGAACGTGGATGACCCCTGAGGTATTAAGCTGGCTTCAGCAGGCCATTGGCGTGATGATGCGGCAGGCGCAGAGGCCTGCCGCCGGGTAATTAAATATCCGCCAGCGCGGCGTTACGGTCCGGGTAGAAGCTTAGTCGACCGGGAATCGGTTTAACGCCGGCGCGCGCCAGAGTGCGCAGCGGTTGAAACTCGAGGTTCGAAACGCGCAGTTCACAGCCTTCCGGCAGCTTACTGACAAAGCGCTGGAAGGCATCAAGCCCACCGGCATCCAGCACCGGCACCGCATCCCATTTCAGCACAACAATACGCTTGCCTTCGACCCGCGTTTCCAGGTCGGTAAACAATCCCTCAGCAGCGGCGAAGAACAGCGGCCCGATAACGCGTAGCACCAGCACGTCATCAGGAACTTCAACATTGACCGGTGCAAGGCGAGTCATACGCGCAATCCTGCGCATAAATAGCAAGGAGGCGAGCACAATACCAACGCTAATAGCGATGACCATATCAAACAGCACGGTCAGCGACATACACATCAGCATAACAATGATGTCGTCTTTTGGCGCATGGCGCAGCAGGTTAACGACTTTGTGCGCTTCGCTCATGTTCCATGCCACCATCAGCAGTAGTGCCGCCATGGCGGAAAGGGGCAGCCAGGAGAGCAGAGGGGCGAGGATCAGCAGCGCCATGATCACCAGCAGCGCGTGGATCACGGCGGAGATCGGCGACGTTGCGCCAGCGCGGACGTTAGCCGCTGAGCGAGCGATCGCGGCAGTGGCGGTAATACCGCCGAAGAACGGTGCCACGATGTTGCCGAGGCCCTGGCCAATTAATTCACTGTTGGCTTTGTGCTTGGTACCGGTCATGCCGTCCAGCACCACGGCGCAGAGTAAGGATTCAATCGCTCCGAGCATGGCCATGGAAAATGCCGCTGGAAGGAGCGCCTGCAGCGAGGACCAACTGAGCGTAAAGTCTGAGCCCGGCATATCCCACGGCAGCACCAGCTGCGGCAGCAATTGCGGAATACCGTTGCCCTGGCTACCGTCGGCGAGGATATAGTGGAACTGCGAGCCAATGGTGGCGACATGACCACCAAGCAGGTTGACCACGCCCATAACCGCGCAACCTGCCAGTAGGGCCGGAAGGTGGCCCGGCAAACGAATACCGAGGCGAGGCCAGAGAATCAGGGTTCCCAGCGTGACAATACCGATGGCGGCATCACCAGGATTAACGGTCGGTAGCGCCATAAACAGAGCCCCGACTTTCTGCAGATAATGTTCAGGTACGTGCGCCATCTGCAGGCCGAGAAAATCTTTAATTTGCATGGTACCAATGGTGATACCAATCCCGGAGGTGAAACCGAGGGTGACCGATAACGGAATATACTCAATCAGGCGGCCAAAGCGTGCCAGGCCGAAAAGAATCAAGAAGATCCCCGACATTAACGTGGCGACCAGCAGCCCGGCGAGGCCAAATTGCTGCGAAACCGGGTACAGAATGACCACGAAAGCGGCAGTTGGTCCGGAAACGCTAAAGCGTGAGCCGCCGGTTAATGCAATCACGATCCCCGCCACCGCCGAGGTATAGAGACCGTACTGCGGCGCTACGCCGCTGCCAATTGCCAGAGCCATCGCCAGCGGAATAGCAATGATCCCGACGGTAATCCCGGCAATCACATCACGGGTAAACCGCGAAGCGGTATATTTTTCTTTCCAACAAGCGTCGATGAGGGCGCGGAAAGGCATCACATGTGAGGAAAATAATCTGTTCACAATAATGTTTCATCCATGAGCGCATCATCTGTCAACTGAATGGCAGGTGAAGGAGGCATTAATCATTTCCACGTCATCCTTCGGGATGCCTCTTTGTTGGCTGCGCTCGTTTACCCCAGTCACGTACTACCTGTACGCTCCTGGGGATTCATTCACTTGCCGCCTTGACACATACCGAATGATTTTGTGGCTAAATAAAAGGTTCAGAGACAAAAAAACCCGCCGCAGCGGGTTTTTATGCCGGGCTCGATTAGTGTTCGAACATAGCAGAGATAGATTCTTCGTTGCTGATACGACGAATCGCTTCGGCTAACATACCAGACAGCGTCAGAGTACGAACTTTTTCCAGCGCTTTAATTTCTGGTGCCAGCGGAATGGTATCGCAGACAACAAATTCGTCAATCACAGAGTTTTGGATGTTCTGAATGGCGTTACCGGAGAAGATCGGATGCGTGGCGTAGGCAAATACGCGTTTAGCACCACGCTCTTTCAGCGCTTCTGCGGCTTTACACAGCGTACCGCCGGTATCGATCATATCGTCAACCATCACGCAGTCACGGCCAGCAACGTCACCGATGATGTGCATCACCTGAGAAACGTTAGCGCGCGGACGACGCTTGTCGATGATAGCCATGTCGGTATCGTGCAGCAGCTTGGCGATAGCACGAGCGCGAACAACACCACCGATGTCCGGAGAAACCACGATTGGGTTATCCAGATTCAGCTGTAGCATATCTTCCAGCAGGATTGGGCTGCCGAATACGTTATCAACCGGAACGTCAAAGAAGCCCTGAATTTGTTCTGCATGCAGGTCGACGGTCAGAACGCGATCGACGCCTACGCTTGACAGGAAGTCAGCAACCACTTTTGCGGTAATAGGTACACGAGCGGAACGAACACGACGGTCCTGGCGAGCATAACCGAAGTAAGGGATAACAGCGGTGATACGACCTGCCGAAGCACGACGCAGAGCATCAACCATAACAACCAATTCCATCAGGTTGTCGTTGGTGGGAGCACAAGTGGACTGGATGATGAAAATATCACCACCGCGTACGTTTTCGTTGATTTGTACGCTGACTTCGCCGTCGCTAAAACGACCTACAGCGGCGTCGCCAAGAGAAGTGTACAGGCGGTTGGCAATACGTTGTGCTAGTTCCGGGGTGGCGTTACCAGCAAAAAGCTTCATATCAGGCACGAGAAGAACCTCAGGCATGCGTCCAGTGGTGGATGAAATGGGCCAAAAACTGTGCGGGTGGGCACGATTTCATCCAGGCGGTGTATTTAAAGAGCCCGATGCAACGTCTGGAACAGGGTGACGTTGTCACCATAACTCAGTTTCCCCGGCGTTTTCGCCGTATTTGCTGAAATCAGCAGAAATTAGCGCAGCGCCTGCTTGAGCGGAGAGATATTAACACCTCGCGCCACAAAGCCATGCAGCCATGCCGGGGCTTTTTCCAGCACCTGACGAGCGGCGGATTCTGTGTCAAATTCAGCAAACACACATGCACCGGTGCCAGTCAGGCGCGACGGCGCATATTCTAACAGCCAGGAAAGCGCCGCATCAACCTCACGAAAACGTTTTCTTGCGATAACCTCGCAATCATTGCCGAATTTACATTTTAGTAACGTATTAATTGACCTGGTAGGGGTATTACGGGGGAGTTCAGGATCGCCAAAAATGATCGGCGTTGGGATGCTGACTCCCGGATGCGCCACCAGATACCACTTTTCCTCTGGTTCGACCGGAGTCAGAATCTCACCTACGCCCTCGGCAAAAGCCGCATGACCGCGGACAAATACCGGCACGTCTGCGCCGAGCTGCAGGCCCAACGCCGCCAGTTCATCTTGCGAAAGATTGCAGCCCCACAGGTGATTAAGCGCTACCAGCACGGTGGCGGCGTTGGATGAACCGCCGCCGAGGCCGCCGCCCATCGGCAGAATTTTGTCGATACTGATATCGGCACCGCTACCTGCAGGTAATTTCCCGGCCTGTTCTGCGGCCTGCATTAATAGCCTTGCTGCGCGGATAATCAGGTTCTCTTCATCCGGCACGCCGTCAACCGGCGTCAGCAGACGCAGTTGAGCATCATTACGCGGCTCAATCGTCAACGTGTCGCCATAATCAAGAAACTGAAACAGCGTCTGCAGCGTGTGGTAACCGTCGGCGCGCTGCCCGGTAATGTACAGAAACAGGTTCAGCTTTGCGGGAGAAGGCCAGCGGGTCATCATTTCACAATCCAGTTGTCCATTTTCAGCTTGATGCGCTGACTGCCATCGTTAAGTTCCATATTGGCCGGCAACGAAGGTTTCGTGTCAGTAGTATAACCGCCGTAAGTGACGTGCCAGGTCTTGCCGTTTTGCGTGTAGTTCAGCTCGCGCAGGCGGTACTGGTCATCAAGCGAGTAGTCGGTAGCTTCGCCAGGCAGGCCAATAATCCACTGACGCAGGCTGTTGAGCGGAATCGGCATACCGGTCAGGCGGCCAATCATCTCTTCGGCATCGGTCGCGGTGTAGCTCTGACCTTTATTGTCAATCAACTGTACGCTGCCCGGCTGGGCGGTTAACGATAGCTCGGTGCTGCCGAGCGGATTCGTCAGCAGCAGGCGATAGCGGTCCTGGCCAGTCTGCTGCCAGAAGAAGCGGGCATACACTTTTTGCTCGTCTGAGAGGTAAGCAAAAGCGCCGCGCGTCTGGAACTGATTAAGATTGCGGACATCTTGCTGGTGCTGACGCCACTGCGGAGAGTCCGGGCTTTTACCGGGACCTTTAGGAGCATTAATCGTACAGGCGGTCAGAACGAGGCTTGCCAGCGGCAACAGGCGGAACAGTCGATTCATAATGATGACAAATCCTTGATGTCTACAGTGAAATGCGGCGAATGGGTAGAAGAGCGGCCGATTTGTGTAGCGGGTTACAATAATAACCTTTAATGCTAGCGTTGCCGGGCGGTAGCGTCTACGTTCAAGTTGTCTGAAATCAAAAAATTACCGTTAATGGCTATTACGCGCTGGCTATTACTCCAAAAGGGGAGCCTCTCTTTTATTGATTACGCGCATCCTGTATGATGCCCCCAGACTAACCTTAGCAACGCTGGTACTACTCCCTCACAATGACCCTTTTAGCTCTTGGTATTAATCACAAAACAGCCCCGGTAGCGCTGCGAGAACGCGTAACGTTTTCGCCGGACACGCTCGATCAGGCGCTGGAGAGCTTGCTGGCCCAGCCAATGGTGCAGGGTGGGGTGGTGCTGTCGACCTGTAACCGCACGGAGCTCTACCTCAGCGTTGAAGAGCAGGATAACCTTCAGGAAGTCCTTATCCGCTGGCTATGTGATTACCATGGTTTAGATGAAGACGATCTGCGCAAAAGCCTGTACTGGCATCAGGACAATGATGCGGTCAGTCATCTGATGCGCGTCGCCAGCGGTCTCGATTCGCTGGTGCTTGGCGAGCCGCAGATCCTCGGGCAGGTGAAGAAAGCCTTTGCTGATTCCAGCCGCGGGCATCTGAACGTCAGCGAGCTGGAGCGCATGTTCCAGAAATCGTTCTCGGTGGCCAAACGCGTGCGGACCGAAACCGATATCGGCGCCAGCGCGGTCTCCGTGGCATTTGCCGCCTGTACGCTGGCACGTCAAATCTTTGAATCACTCTCCAGCGTCACCGTGCTGCTGGTCGGTGCCGGGGAAACCATCGAGCTGGTGGCCCGCCATCTGCGCGAGCACAAGGTGCGTAAAATGGTGATTGCCAACCGCACCCGTGAACGCGCTCAGGCGCTGGCTGATGAAGTCGGCGCGGAAGTGATCGCGCTGAGCGACATTGACGAACGTTTGAAAGACGCCGACATCATTATTAGTTCTACCGCCAGCCCGCTGCCGATTATTGGCAAGGGGATGGTAGAGCGCGCGCTGAAGGCGCGCCGTAACCAGCCGATGCTGCTGGTGGACATCGCCGTTCCTCGTGATGTTGAGCCGGAGGTCGGTAAGCTGGCGAACGCCTATCTCTACAGCGTGGACGATCTGCAAAACATCATTCAGCACAACCTGGCGCAGCGTAAAGCCGCGGCGGTACAGGCGGAAACCATTGTTGAGCAGGAAGCCAGCGAATTTATGGCCTGGCTGCGCGCCCAGAGCGCCAGCGAGACAATCCGCGAATATCGTTCTCAGGCCGAGCAGGTCCGTGAGGAGCTGACGGCAAAAGCGCTGGCGGCGCTGAATCAGGGCGGCGATGCGCAGGAAATCATGCAGGATCTGGCGCGCAAGTTGACTAACCGCCTGATCCACTCGCCCACTAAATCTCTTCAGCAGGCCGCCCGTGACGGGGATGATGAACGCCTGCATATTCTGCGCAACAGCCTCGGGCTGGAATAGCGCACCTTTCTCTCTTTTTCAGGACAGGGTGAATTTACGCCTATGAAGCCTTCTATTGTTGCCAAACTGGAAGCCCTATACGAACGCCACGAGGAAGTCCAGGCGTTACTCGGCGATGCCGCGACCATCGCCGATCAGGATAAGTTTCGCGCATTATCGCGAGAGTACGCACAGCTGAGCGACGTGGCTCGTTGCTATACCGACTGGCGTCAGCTGCAGGATGATATTGAAACTGCGCAGATGATGCTCGACGACCCGGAAATGCGCGAAATGGCGCAGGAAGAGCTGCGTGAAGCGAAAGAAAAGGGCGAACAGATGGAACAGCAGCTGCAGGTTCTGCTGCTGCCAAAAGATCCGGACGACGAGCGTAACGCTTTTGTTGAAGTTCGCGCCGGTACCGGTGGCGATGAAGCGGCGCTGTTTGCAGGCGATCTGTTCCGTATGTACAGCCGCTATGCGGAATCTCGCCGCTGGCGCGTGGAAATCATGAGCGCCAACGAAGGCGAGCACGGCGGCTTTAAAGAAGTCATCGCTAAAATTAGCGGCGATGGCGTTTATGGCCGATTGAAGTTCGAATCCGGCGGCCATCGCGTTCAGCGCGTACCGGCCACCGAATCTCAGGGACGTATTCATACTTCCGCTTGCACCGTGGCGGTAATGCCGGAGCTGCCGGAAGCCGAAATGCCGGATATCAACCCGGGCGATCTACGTATTGATACCTTCCGCTCTTCCGGGGCGGGCGGTCAGCACGTTAACACCACCGATTCGGCTATCCGTATTACCCACTTGCCGACCGGTATCGTCGTTGAGTGCCAGGACGAACGTTCCCAGCACAAAAACAAAGCCAAAGCGCTGTCAGTGCTGGGCGCGCGTATTCGCGCTGCGGAAGTGGCTAAACGCCAGCAGGCGGAAGCCTCCGAGCGCCGTAACCTGCTGGGAAGCGGCGATCGCAGCGATCGTAACCGCACCTATAACTATCCGCAGGGCCGCGTTACCGATCACCGCATTAACCTGACGCTTTACCGTCTGGATGAGGCGATGGAAGGTAAGCTGGATATGTTGATTGAGCCGATCGTCCAGGAATATCAGGCCGATCAGCTGGCAGCGCTTTCCGAGCAGGAATGATGACTTTTCAGCAGTGGTTGACCCAGGCCATAACCCGCCTGAGTCAAAGCGAAAGTCCGCGCCGGGACGCCGAAATCTTGCTCGGTCACGTGACCGGCAAAGCGCGGACTTTTATTCTCGCGTTTGACGAAACGACGTTGACAGAGCAACAGTCAGCCGAGCTGGAAACGCTGCTAAGCCGTCGCGCGCAGGGCGAACCGGTTGCTCATTTGGTGGGGCAGCGCGAATTCTGGTCGCTGCCGCTGTTTGTCTCTCCTGCGACGCTGATCCCGCGCCCGGATACCGAGTGCCTGGTTGAGCAGACTCTGGCGCGACTACCGTCGGTACCGTGTCGGATCCTGGATTTAGGCACCGGCACCGGCGCTATCGCCCTGGCGCTGGCCAGCGAGCGCCCGGATTGCCAGGTCACCGCTGTTGACTTTATGCCCGATGCGGTCGCCCTGGCCGCGCGTAACGTGGAACATCTCGCTATTGATAACGTCGCCGTGCTGCAGAGCAACTGGTTTAGCGCACTCGCTGGGCAGCAGTTTGACACCATCGTTAGCAATCCACCCTATATTGACGAAACCGACCCGCATCTTCTGCAGGGCGATGTACGCTTTGAGCCGAAAACGGCGCTGGTTGCCGCCGATGGCGGTCTGGCCGATCTGGCGTATATCATCCGTGAAGGCCGCCGTTTTCTGACTCCCGGCGGCTTTATGCTGCTGGAACATGGCTGGACGCAGGGCGAGGCGGTGCGCGAAATATTTCACGCGGCGGGATATCGCAATATTGCCACCTGTCGCGACTATGGCGACAACGAACGCTTGACGTTCGGGCAATATCCGGGAGGCGTATGAATCTGTTTAGCGCGGTACTGTATCTGCATATTGCCTGCGTGGTGGTCTCGGTCAGTCTGTTCGTTTTACGTTACTGGTGGAGCTGGAGCGGTAACCGACTGCTCGATCAGCGCTGGGTGCGCATTGTACCGCACTGTAGCGATACGCTGCTGTTTCTCAGCGGCGCCGGGTTAATGGCAATAACGCACTATCTGCCGTTCACCGAGGACGGTACATGGCTGACTGAAAAGCTGTTTGGCGTTATCATTTATATCGCATTGGGATTTATCGCGCTGGGCCGTCGTCGCCCGCGCAGTCAGCAGAGCCGGTTTGTTGCCTTTCTGCTGGCCCTGGTGGTGTTGTTTATCATTATTCAACTCGCCATCACAAGAATACCGTTACTGGGGTAAGGCATGAGGTCGTTAGCTGATTTCGAATTTAATAAAGCGCCGTTATGTGACGGCATGGTCCTCATTTCTGAATTAATCCGCGACGATTTTCCGACGCACTATGTGCAGGATGAGCTGGAGCGGCTGCTGGCCCTGGCGCAGGAAGAGATTGCCACTTCATGGGACCAGGAGCGCCAGATAGAGCGTCTGCTGGAGCTTTTTTACAATGACTGGGGCTTTAGCGATTCGCGCGGCGTTTACCGCCTGTCCGATGCGCTGTGGCTGGATAAAGTCCTGAATAACCGCCAGGGTAGCGCGGTATCGCTGGGCGCAATACTATTATGGATTGCCCAGCGTCTGTCGCTGCCGGTCGTGCCGGTCATTTTCCCGACGCAGATGCTGCTTCGCGCGGACCCTGAAGAGAGCGAAGAGATGTGGCTCATTAATCCGTTTAACGGCGAAACGCTGAACGAGCACACGCTGGAAGTGTGGCTGAAGGGGAATATCAGCCCGGTCGCTGAGCTGTTTAACGAAGACCTTGATGAGGCCGATAACTCGGAAGTGATCCGCAAACTGCTCGACACCCTAAAATCGGCGCTGATGGAAGAGCGGCAGATGGAGCTGGCGTTACGGACCAGCGAAGCGCTGCTGCAGTTTAATCCGGAAGACCCTTACGAGATTCGCGATCGTGGGCTCATATACGCCCAGTTGGATTGCGATCACGTGGCATTGCAGGATCTCAACTACTTCGTTGAGCAGTGCCCGGAAGATCCGATCAGCGAGATGATTCGCGCGCAAATCAACACCATTTCGCATAAACAAATTACATTGCATTAGTCTGAAACCATTCCGGTTACACCCTGATAAGGCGAACATATGAAACAAAAAGTGGTTAGCATTGGTGATATCAACGTAGCAAACGACCTGCCATTTGTTCTGTTTGGTGGGATGAACGTGCTGGAATCCCGCGATCTCGCGATGCGCATCTGCGAGCACTACGTGACCGTCACGCAGAAGCTGGGTATCCCTTACGTATTCAAAGCCTCTTTTGATAAAGCTAACCGTTCTTCCATCCATTCCTATCGCGGGCCGGGTCTGGAAGAAGGGATGAAGATTTTCCAGGAGCTGAAACAGACTTTCGGCGTGAAAATCATCACCGACGTTCACGAAGCCAGCCAGGCTCAGCCGGTTGCCGATGTGGTTGACGTTATCCAGCTGCCAGCGTTCCTCGCCCGTCAGACCGATCTGGTTGAAGCGATGGCGAAAACCGGCGCGGTTATCAACGTGAAGAAACCGCAGTTTGTGAGCCCGGGCCAGATGGGTAATATCGTCGATAAGTTTATCGAAGGCGGTAACGACAAGATTATTCTTTGCGATCGCGGCGCGAACTTTGGCTACGACAATCTGGTTGTGGATATGCTGGGCTTTGGGGTGATGAAGAAAGCCTCCAATAACTCCCCGGTTATCTTCGATGTTACCCATGCCCTGCAGTGCCGCGACCCGTTTGGCGCAGCCTCCGGCGGTCGTCGTGCGCAAGTTACTGAACTGGCCCGTGCCGGTATGGCGGTGGGTATCGCGGGTCTGTTTATTGAAGCGCATCCGGACCCGGAACACGCGAAATGCGACGGCCCGTCCGCGTTGCCGTTGGATAAACTGGAGCCGTTCCTGAAGCAGATGAAAGCGATTGACGATCTGGTCAAAGGCTTTGATGAGCTGGATACCAGCAAGTAATTGCCGCTGAAATGACAAAAGCCTGCCCGTTGCAAAACCGGCAGGCTTTTTTAATGTTCCCGGCAAGCTTACGCCGCCGGGTAAAAGTCAGGCAAAAATAGTCATCAGGTAGGCGGCAAATAGCGCCAGATGCGCCGCGCCGTTGAGTACATTGGTGCGCCCGGTAGAGAAGGAAATATGGCATAGCACCAACGAGGCGACCATCACCACCATCTCCGGCGCGCCAAGGCCAAAGAGTAGTTCGTTGCCGGTGAGGATAGCGATTAGCGTTACCACCGGTACTGTCAGGGAAATGGTTGCCAGTACCGAACCGAAGAACAGGTTCATCGCTCGTTGCACCTGATTATTCAATACGGCTTTCAGTGCGCCAAGGCCTTCCGGGGAGAGGATCAGCAGAGCAACCAGGAAGCCGGTAAAGGCCACAGGCGCGTTCATGCTGGTCAGCAGAGTCTCCAGCGGATTGGCGTTCATTTTGGTGACGGCGATAACCGCAACCAGGTGGATCAGCAGCCAGGCGGTATGCCACTTGCTGCTATGCGCCGAGGGTTTGCCGTGATGCGGGTCATCGTCGTCGCCGTCATCCTCATGTTCGTAAACAAACAGGCTCTGGTGCGTTTTGGTTTGAATCAGCAGGAACACGCCGTACATGGCGGCGGATATCAGCGCGACCAGCAGCGCCTGACCGGTGGTGAAGTTAGCCCCCGGTAGCGCCATCGGAAATACCAGCACAATAATTGCCAGCGGGAAGAGGGCGATTAAATACTGCTTGATGCCGAAAAGATTCATATATTGGGTGGCGAATTTTCGCCCGCCCAGCAGTAGAGAGAAACCAACCAGCCCACCGGTAACAATCATGATGATTGAATAAAGCGTATCGCGCATCAGCGTTGGCGCGGCGTCGCCGGTGGCCATTAATGCGGAAATCAGGCTGACTTCGAGAATAACCACTGAAAGGCTCAAAATTAACGAACCGTAGGGTTCCCCCAGACGGTGCGCCAGAACGTCGGCGTGGCGAACGACGCTAAATGCGCTGCTCAAAATCCCGACCAGCGCCAGAATATTAATGGCAATGACCACTGGCAGTGACTGGCTGCTTCCCCAGAAAAACAGCACCGCCAGCGCCAGAACCGGAAAGGCGAGGGAGGTCTCCTTATGGCGGGTTTTTACCGCCTCATGTGCATCGGTCATGAATTATCTCCAGGTATGCAGGTGTTATAATTATAGATATCGTAAGTTAATAAAATAACAGACATTGATTAAATGAATTTGTTTTTTTACTTAAATTTACCACTCTTATCATATAAAGGTGCTAGATTCCCATAAACTGTGGTTACCATGGTTTTGTATTGAATATTCAGATAATTACTAAAACACCTTTCTCATTTATCTATCATCTTGCCAGCCGGTAAAACGCCAACCAGACTTAATATTCACTCTAAAACTGGAGGTCACCATGCCCTATAGCAGCAAAAGTGAATTACCTGACAGCGTCCAGCACGTTCTGCCCGCACATGCCCAGGAAATTTACAAAGAAGCGTTTAACAGCGCCTGGGATCAGTATAAGCACAAAGAAGACCGGCGAGATGACGCCAGCCGCGAAGAAACGGCACATAAAGTGGCCTGGGCGGCGGTTAAAAATGATTATGAAAAAGGAAACGATGATAAGTGGCATAAGAAGAAGTAATCGTCTTTGTTACGTCATCTGCTGCCAGAATCCTTGCCCGCGTGTCGTTCATTGCTTATTGTCAAATAAAGCTGGATAATAATTCGGCAATACTTCACGGATGACACCAGATAATCGCCGGGAAGCGGGCAGTGGCGGAGGTAGTAGAAAGTGTTAACTCGTGATTTCTTACTGAATGCGGATTGTAAAACAGCGTTTGGCGCTATTGAGGAATCGCTTCTCTGGTCGGCAGAACAACGGGCAGCTTCTTTGGCGGCGACCCTGGCCTGCCGTCCGGACGATGGCTCGGTGTGGATTTTTGGCTATGGTTCACTGATGTGGAACCCGGCGCTTGAGTATCGTGAATCCTGTACCGGTACGCTACCGGGCTGGCATCGCGCGTTTTGCCTGCGGCTTACCGCAGGGCGCGGTAGCGCAAACCAGCCAGGCCGCATGCTGGCGCTGAAAGAGGGCGGGCGTACTACTGGCGTCGCCTACCGCCTGCCCGATGAAACCCTGGATGAAGAGCTGACGCTTCTGTGGAAGCGGGAGATGATCACCGGCTGCTATCTGCCGACCTGGTGCAAGCTGGAGCTGGATGACGGCCGCACGGTCAACGCATTAGTCTTTATTATGGACCCGCGCCACCCGCTCTATGAAGCGGACACCAGCGCCCAGGTCATTGCACCGCTCATCGCGCGCGCCAGCGGGCCGCTTGGCACCAATGCTCAGTATCTGTTCTCGCTCGATCAGGAATTGCGGAAGCTTGGCATGCACGATGCCTGTCTCGACGATTTAGTCGGGAAGGTGCGTCATCTGCTGGGGGAAAATAGCCAGCCAGGGCTGGCTTAAGAACGAATCGCCCGGAAAGTCCCGGGCGTTTGCTATCAGGCAGGAACGTAGCTGATTGAGTGCTCCAGCGATTGGCTGTGGCTGTCGATGAGAACGTTCCAGGTGCCGCTGTAAGGCACGGTCAGATACGCGCTATCTCTGTCCTGCACACTCAGAATATCCGCATGACTATCGCCAGGAACTTTGGCGCTCATCAGGTGAATATGGCAGCGTTCGGAACAACGCACCACCAAAGTATCACCGCCAAACAACGTTAAACTTGCTTTTACCATTGCCATTTAATCTTAACCCCGTTTCTGTCTACAGCGTCCTGCCAGCCCATTAACCCGCGTGATATTGTTCACACTTTGCTCTGTGCATAACACCAAAGGGGAGGGATGCAGATGCTGATTTTGATCAAAAAAAGGAATAAAGATTAAACAAAAATGACGTTGTTCCTGAAAGCTTTCAGCTGGCATTGTTTTCGGTTAATAAACGCCGCCAGCCTGATATTTAATCCCGTTTAAAAGAGATTATTTAGAAGGTCAGGACTTTATCCGCCGCCAGCGTCCACTGCGCCAGTTCAACAAGCGTACCAATCTCCACACCGTCAATCAGCGGTAACGTACTGATTCCCCGACCATCGGCGCAGGTTTTACACAGCTTCACCGGCACGTTTTGTGCGGTGAGGATCTCCAGCATCTGCTGAATGCTATAGCCTTCCGCTGGTTTCTGCCCGCGCAGACCGGCGGTGACCGCATCGGACATTAAAAACAGCTTGAGTTCGAGGTCAGATTGCTGCTCGCGCAGAGCGATAGCCAGGCGCAGGCTGTTGAAAAGAGATTCACTGCCGTAGGCGGCACCGTTAGCGATAATCACAACACGTTGCATAAGGACTCCTTCTATAAGGCACGGTTATTGCTTGGCTGAAGTATAAAGCGTTAACCCGGGAGAGGGGTATGAATAATACGGCGGGCAATACGCCTGAGGTCGTTGATTGGTTCGCGCGGGCGCGTCGGCTACAGAAACAGCAACTGCATCAGCTGGCGCAGCAGGGGGCATTGGCGGACCAGATAAGCGCGCTGGTGCATATGCTCCAGTGCGAGCGCGGTGCGTCAAATATCTGGCTGTGCTCAGGCGGCAGACTTTACGCCGCTGAGTGCCGGGCGGGCGCGGCGCTGGTTGATGAGCAGTTAACGCTATTTTATGCCGCGCTGGAACCCGCCCGCGCTGCTGCCAGCAGTGCGCTATGCTGGCGTATTGCCAGCGCGGTATGGTATCTGGCGCAGCTTGCGGCGCTCCGAGACCGGGTACGCAGTCAGGAGATTGCCGCTGAAGAAGCCACCGGGCAGTTCAGCCGTATTATCCGCCACTTACTGAATATCGTTCCGCAGCTCAATGACAGCATCGACGATCCGCAAATCGCCGGACGTATGGTGGCGCTCTACAGCTTTATGCAGGGGAAAGAGCTGGTCGGGCAGGAGCGTGCGCTGGGGGCGCTGGGCTTTGCTCGCGGGCAGTTCAGCGACGAACTGCGCCAACAACTGGTGGACCGTATTGACGGTCAGCAGCCCTGCTTTGACAGCTTCCTTGCCCTGGCTCATCCCCCGCAAACAAGCCTGTTCGATGAACAATGCCAGGCCAATCTGGAGATTGAACAGCTACGGCGAATTGCCTGCACTCGCCAGCCTCCGGCAGACGATGGTGAAACGGCGCTACGCTGGTTTTGCGCGCAGACTCAACGTCTGGAGCAGCTACGCGGGGTGGAAGAACAACTGATTGTTGACTTGCTTAATGCCGCTGATGCCCTGTTGGAGGGGGAGGCGCAGGAGGCTCAGATGCTGCCCGTTGACTGGCAGGATATCGAAGCTAGCGACGGTATCGCGCTTCGGCTGGATAAGCAGCTATTGCCTCTGGTACGCCAGCAGGCGCATGAGCTTCAGCAGCTTTCCGGCCAGCTGGCGTCATTAAAAGATGCGCTGGAAGAGCGCAAGTTGATCGACAAAGCCAAAAGCGTGCTGATGACCCATCAGGGAATGCAGGAGGAGCAGGCCTGGCAGGCGCTGCGTAAAATGGCGATGGACAAGAATCAGCGTATGGTAGAAATCGCCCGCGCGCTGTTGACGGTGAAGTCGTTATGGCAGGTAACTCCAAAGGAGTAGATGCACAATCAGTGGGCATTTGCTGCCAGACGACGGTGCATTTTTACCGTGCAACCGCCAGCATTGACCGTGAAAAGTGCGTGAAATGGCGATGTGCAACTCTGGCATCGGCTTTGCATTAGATAAAACGAGTGAATAAAGGTTTTGGGCAACGGGCCAATGGCGGTGCGTGTGTCCATGGATAAAGGCGTCCTGCAGTGCGTAAGCACTGCCGGGCGCTTTTTTTTGCGCGTTTCTGGAGCGGTTATGGGCGATGAGTTTTCGATTTCACGGCGGCGTTTATTACAGGCAGGGGCCGCGCTGGGCGGCGCAATGCTGCTGCCCGGCATGATGCAGGCGGCGTGGGCGGCAGGTTCGGATAAGCCGGAACAGACCACCGTGCGGGTGGGTTTTATTCCGCTGACCGACTGCGCGCCCTTAGCCATTGCCTCTCTGAAGGGATTCGATAAAAAGCACGGCATTACCCTCGTGCCGAGCAAAGAGGCCAGTTGGGCGGCGGTGCGCGACAAGCTGGTCGCCGGAGAGCTGGATGCGGCGCACATTCTGTACGGCATGCTCTACGGCCTCGAGCTGGGTATCGCCAGTAAACCGCAGGCGATGGCTAACCTGATGACCCTTAACCGCAATGGTCAGGCGATCACGCTCTCCAGCGAGCTGCAGGAGAAGGGCGTCACCGACCTTAGCGGGCTGAAAAAAATGATCGGCCAGAGCGCGCCGGGCAGCTACACCTTCGCCCACACCTTCCCTACAGGTACCCACGCGATGTGGCTCTACTACTGGCTGGCAAGCGGCGGAATTAACCCATTCGAAGATATCCGCACGGTTGTCGTGCCGCCGCCGCAAATGGTGATGAACATGCGCATCGGCAATATGAGTGGTTTCTGCGTCGGCGAGCCGTGGAACGCGCGCGCCATTAACGATCGCATCGGCTTTACCGCCGCCACCTCTCAGGATATCTGGCCGGAACATCCGGAAAAAATTCTCGGTACCCGCAGCGAATGGGTTGAGCGCAATCCCAATACCGCGCGCGCGCTGGTGGCAGCGGTGATGGAGGCTCAGCGCTGGATTGAAACCTCGGCGGATAACACCCGTGAAACGGCGCGGATCCTCGCCAGGCGCGCATGGCTGAACACCAAAGAGCAGTACCTCACCGGACGCATGCTCGGTGAGTACGACAACGGTATTGGTCGCCACTGGCAGGATGCGCACCCGATGCGCTTCTACGCGCAGGGTGAAGTGAGCTTCCCGTGGCTCTCGGACGGGATGTGGTTTTTGACCCAATTCCGCCGCTGGGGATTGCTGAAATCGGCGCCGGATTATCAGGCGGTGGCCCAGCGTATTAACCGTATTGACGTCTGGAAAGAGGCCGCGCAGGCGGTGGGCGGTATCAGCACGCCAACGCAACAGCTGCGCAGTAGCACATTGCTGGACGGCAAGGTCTGGAATGGGGTTGACCCGGAAGGCTACGCCCGCAGTTTCGCGATTCAACGTAAGGGGGCATGAGATGAAACACGCATATAAAACGCAACCGCAGAACAACGCAGAGAAAACGCCCGGCGAAGTCATCACCCTGCCGCCGGTGCAGGTGCGCAAAACCATGCCTCCCGTCAGGCGCTGGCTGCGTGATACGACCCAGCGCCTGCTGCCGCCACTGCTCGGGCTGGGGTTATTACTGCTGGGCTGGCAGCTGGCGGCAATGAATAGCAAAGGTTTCCCGACCCCGCTCAGCACCCTGGATTCTGCGCTGACGATCTTTGCCGACCCGTTTTATCAGGACGGACCGAATGATATGGGGATCGGCTGGAACGTGCTGGCATCGTTGCAGCGCGTGGCGATAGGGTTTGGCCTCGCCGCGCTGGCGGGTATTCCGCTGGGCTTCCTGATTGGCCGCTCGGTATTCTTCGCCCGGATGTTTAACCCGCTGATTGCGCTGCTGCGTCCGGTTAGTCCGCTGGCCTGGCTGCCCATTGGCCTGCTGCTGTTCCAGAAAGCGGAACCCGCTTCCAGCTGGACCATTTTTATCTGCTCTATCTGGCCGATGGTGATTAACACCGCCGAGGGCGTACGGCGCATTCCGCAGGATTACCTCAATGTGGCCCGCGTGCTGCAGCTTTCCGAATGGACGGTGATGCGCAAGATCCTCTTTCCGGCGGTATTGCCCGCCGTGCTGACCGGGGTTCGTCTCTCCATCGGCATCGCCTGGCTGGTGATCGTCGCCGCTGAAATGCTCACCGGTGGCTTAGGGATCGGCTTCTGGATCTGGAACGAGTGGAACAACCTCAACGTAGAAAACATCATCATCGCCATCGTCATCATCGGCGTGGTCGGGTTACTGCTGGAACAGGGGCTGATGTTGCTCGCCCGTCGTTTTAGCTGGCAGGAAAAATAAGGAGTCGCAAATGAAACCATTAATTCAGGTCCAGGGCGTCAGCCAGCGCTTCAACACCGCCAGCGGTGAATTTCTCGCATTGCAGAATGTCTCCTTCGACATCTATGAAGGGGAAACCATTAGCCTGATTGGCCACTCCGGCTGCGGCAAATCAACCCTGCTGAATCTGATTGCCGGGATAACCCTGCCGACGGAAGGCGGTCTGCTGTGCGACAACCGTGAAATCGCCGGGCCGGGGCCGGAACGCGCGGTGGTGTTCCAGAACCACTCCCTTCTGCCGTGGCTGACCTGCTTTGACAACGTGGCGCTGGCGGTGGATCAGGTCTTTCGCCGCAGCATGAGCAAAGCCGAACGCAAAGAGTGGATTGAGCACAACCTTGAGCGCGTGCAGATGGGACACGCTTTGCATAAGCGTCCGGGGGAAATTTCCGGCGGGATGAAGCAGCGCGTCGGTATCGCCCGCGCGCTGGCAATGAAACCGAAAGTGCTGCTACTGGATGAACCTTTTGGCGCACTCGATGCCCTGACCCGGGCGCATTTACAGGACGCGGTAATGCAGATCCAGCAGTCGCTGAATACCACTATCGTGATGATTACCCACGATGTTGACGAAGCGGTGCTGCTTTCCGACAGGGTACTGATGATGACCAACGGCCCGGCGGCGACGGTCGGGGAGATCCTCGATGTCAATCTGCCGCGCCCGCGTAACCGCGTGCAGTTGGCGGACGACAGCCGCTATCACCATCTGCGTCAGCAGATCCTGCACTTCCTCTATGAAAAACAGCCGAAAGCGGCATAGGGAGGCGGCGATGAAGCGGCAACTGGTGATTATCGGCAACGGCATGGCGGCGACTCGTCTGGCGCAGGCGCTGGTGGAGCGTGATGCGCAGCGGTTTAGCATCACGATTATTGGTGATGAGCCGTGCCAGGCCTATAACCGCATTCAGCTGTCGCCGGTGCTTGGCGGAGAGAAAACGGTATCTGAGATGCAATTACTGCCAGAAGCGTGGTATCAGCAGCATGACGTCACAATACGCGCCGGAGAGTCGGTCACCGCGGTGGATATTCAGGCCTGCACTGTGCAAAGCACTGGCGGCGAACTCCACTGGGATGAGCTGGTCTTCGCCACCGGATCGCTGCCGTTTATGCCGCCGCTGCCGGGTATGACACTGCCGCATGTTTTTGCTTTTCGCACTATTGCGGACGTTGAGGGCATTCTGGCAATCAACGGTCCGGCGGTGGTGATTGGCGGCGGCGTGCTTGGCGTTGAAGCCGCTGCGGCGCTACGACGTTACGGTGACAACGTCACTTTATTACATCGCGGGCGCTGGCTGATGGAGCAGCAGACCGATGCCTTTGCGGGTGAACAGCTGCAAATACAGCTCGCCGAGCGTGGGATCCGCTGCGTGATGGAGAGCCGCATAGCCGCCATTAATGAACGCGAAGTGCTGCTGGAAGATGGCCGCGCCTTTGCCGCTTCGCGGGTGGTTCTGGCAACCGGCGTGCAGCCCAACAAACTGCTGGCCGAGCGCAGCGGGCTGGCGTGCGGCCGTGGGATCCTCGTCGACCGTCAGCTGGCCACCGCGCAGCCGGGCGTCAGCGCCATTGGTGAATGCTGCGAAATTGACGGTCAGACCTGGGGACTGGTGGCGCCGTGCCTGCGCCAGGCCGAGGTGCTGGCCGACCGTCTGTGCGGTCATGCCGGAGAAGATTTTCACTGGCAGGATAGCGGCACGCGCCTGAAAGTTACCGGTATCGAGTTATTCAGCGCCGGTGAACTGCGTGCTGATGAACAGGATGAAATTTGTACCAGCTGGGATCCGCTGGACCGCCACTACCGTCGCCTGCTGCTGCGCGATGGCAAGTTGCGCGGCGTCGTGTTGCTGGGCGATTGCGCCAGCGCCGCGCCGCTCACCGCCCTGCTGGGGGCGCATGCGCCCGCACCGGCAGACTGGCTCTTTGATCCTTCTTCAACGATGCAGCCGCGCGCTGCGGGACAAACTACCATGACAAAACCTGTTTTAGTGCTGGTCGGACACGGTATGGTCGGCCACCATTTTCTTGAGCAATGCGTCAGCCGTAACCTTCATCAACAGTATCGGATTGTGGTGTTCTGTGAAGAGCGCTATGCCGCCTACGATCGGGTACATCTGTCGGAATACTTCGCCGGACGCAGCGCCGAATCGCTGTCGTTGGTGGAAGGGGACTTCTTCGCTCAGTACGGCATTGAACTGCGTTTGCGGGAATCGGTCGCCAGCATTGACCGTGAATCGCGGGTGGTGCGCGATGCTCAGGGCCACGAAACTCATTGGGATAAGCTGGTGCTGGCAACGGGCTCTTATCCGTTTGTTCCGCCGGTCCCTGGCAATGATCTCGAAGGCTGCTTTGTCTACCGTACGCTTGACGATCTGGACCAGATTGCCGCTCGCGCGGCTAACGCCAGCCGTGGGGTGGTGATCGGCGGCGGCCTGCTCGGGCTGGAAGCGGCTAATGCGCTCAAGCAACTGGGACTGGAAACGCACGTTGTGGAATTTGCGCCAAACCTGATGGCGGTACAGCTGGATAACGGCGGCGCGGCGATGCTGCGCGAGAAAATCAGCGAACTGGGCGTTGGGGTGCATACCAGCAAGGCGACGACGGAAATTGTCGGGAATGAGCAAGGGCTGATGCTGAACTTCGCCGATGGCGGCTCGCTAAAGACCGATATGGTGGTGTTCTCCGCCGGTATCCGCCCGCAGGACGCGCTGGCCCGCAGCAGCGAGCTGAAAATTGGCGAGCGCGGCGGGATTTGTATCGACAACCAGTGCCGCACCTCCGATCCGGATGTGTTGGCAATTGGCGAGTGCGCCCTGTGGGAGAACAAAATTTATGGTCTGGTGGCTCCCGGTTATCAGATGGCACGCGCCGCTGCCGCAACCCTGGCGGGCGAGGAGGCCAGCTTCACCGGGGCCGATATGAGCACCAAGCTGAAGCTGCTGGGCGTCGATGTGGCCTCTTTCGGCGACGCCCAGGGGCGCACGCCGGGCTGCCAGAGCTATCAGTGGACCCATGGACCGGAGCAAATCTACAAAAAAATCGTGGTCAGCCAGGATGGTAAAACCCTGCTCGGCGGCGTGCTGGTCGGTGATGTGGGCGATTATTCCACGCTGCTTCAGATGATGCTCAACGGCATGGCATTGCCCGCGCGCCCGGAAAGTTTGATTCTTCCGGCGCTGGAGGGCAGCGCGCCGAAAGCGCTCGGCGTAGCGGCATTGCCGGACAGCGCACAGATTTGCTCCTGTCACAACGTCAGTAAGGGCGATATCTGCCAGGCGGTGAGCGGCGGTGCGGGAGATATGGCGGCGATCAAGAGCTGCACCAAAGCTGCAACCGGCTGCGGCGGCTGTAGCGCGCTGGTGAAACAGGTGATGGAGTACAAGCTTGCCGCGCAGGGCGTTGAAGTTAAAAAGGATATCTGCGAGCACTTTCCGTGGTCGCGTCAGGAAATCTACCACCTGGTGCGCGTTAACCATATTCGCACCTTCGAACAGCTGATTAGCCGCTATGGACAGGGCCACGGTTGCGAAATCTGCAAACCGCTGGTGGCGTCGGTGCTGGCCTCCTGCTGGAACGAATATCTGTTGAAACCGGCGCATCTGCCGCTGCAGGACACTAACGATCGCTACTTCGCCAATATCCAGAAAGACGGTACCTATTCGGTGGTGCCGCGCATGGCAGCGGGGGAAGTGACGCCGGATGGGCTGATCGCCATCGGCCAGATAGCCAAACGCTATCAGCTGTATAGCAAAGTGACCGGCGGCCAGCGTATCGACCTGTTCGGCGCGCGCCTGGAGCAGCTTCCGGCGATCTGGCGCGAGCTGGCGGAAGCGGGATTTGAAACCGGCCACGCCTACGGCAAATCCCTGCGCACGGTGAAATCCTGCGTCGGCTCGACCTGGTGTCGTTACGGCGTGCAGGACTCCACCGGCCTGGCGGTCACCCTCGAACACCGCTACAAAGGGCTGCGCGCGCCGCACAAAATTAAAATGGCGGTCTCTGGCTGCACCCGCGAATGCGCGGAAGCCCAGGGGAAAGATATCGGCGTTATCGCTACCGAAAAAGGCTGGAATCTGTACGTTTGCGGCAACGGCGGCATGAAGCCGCGCCATGCCGATCTGTTCGCCAGCGACCTTGATGAAGCAACGCTTATCCGCAGTATTGACCGCCTGCTGATGTTCTATATTCGTACCGCCGACCGACTACAGCGCACCAGTACCTGGATGGATAACCTTGAAGGCGGAGTCGACTATCTGCGAGAAGTTGTCCTTGAAGACAGCCTTGGGATTGGCGAAGAGCTGGAGCAGGAGATGGCGCGGGTGGTGGACAGCTACCAGTGCGAATGGCAAACCACCCTTAACGATCCGCAGCGGCTGGCGCTGTTCCGCTCTTACGTCAATAGCGATGAGCCGGACGAGGCGGTACAGCGGCAAACTTTGCGCGGTCAACCGCAGCTGGCCCCGAACGCTGCGCTGGCCGAACCCACGCTGCCGTCCCGTCCGTGGCAGGCCATTTGTGACCTTGATGCTATTCCGCCGCAGGCGGGCATTGGTGCGCGTCTGGGCGAGCGGCAGATAGCGCTGTTCCGCTTTGATGACCAGGTCTATGCCCTCGATAACCTTGAGCCAGGCAGCGAGGCCAATGTGCTGTCACGCGGACTGCTTGGCGATGCGGGCGGCGAACCGATTGTGATTTCCCCCCTGTATAAGCAGCGTATTCGCCTGCGCGACGGTCGGCAGTGTGACGGCGGTGAGCAGACGGTGCGCGCCTGGCCGGTAAAAATTGAGAACGGCAAGGTGTGGGTCGGCAACCAGCAACTGCTTATTCGCGCGGAGGCCTCCTGATGACCGAAACCCGGACGACGTGTCCCTATTGTGGCGTGGGCTGTGGCGTTATTGCCAGCCTGAATGCGCAGGGTCAGGTGACCGTGCGCGGCGATGAGCAGCACCCGGCGAACTTTGGTCGCCTGTGCGTTAAGGGCGCGGCGCTGGGGGAAACCGTCGGTCTGGAGGGAAGAATGCTATTCCCTGAAGTCGATGGCGAACGCGTGTCGTGGCCGCAGGCGCTGGCGGCGGCGGGTTCGCGTCTGCGGGAAATCATCGACCAGCATGGGCCGCAGGCGGTGGCGTTCTATGCCTCCGGACAGCTATTGACCGAGGATTACTACGCCGCGAATAAGCTGATGAAGGGGTTTATTGGCGCGGCGAACATCGATACCAATTCGCGGCTGTGCATGTCATCGGCGGTCACCGGCTATAAGCGTGCGCTGGGGGCGGACGTAGTGCCGTGCAGTTATGACGATGTGGAAAACAGCGATCTGGTGGTGTTAGTCGGCTCGAACGCCGCCTGGGCGCATCCAGTACTTTATCAGCGGCTGGCGCAGGCAAAACGCGATAATCCGCAGATGCGGGTGGTGGTTATTGACCCGCGCCGCACCGCCACCTGCGATATTGCCGATGTGCATCTGGCGCTGGCTCCCGGCAGCGACGGCGGGCTGTTTGTCGGTCTGCTAAACGCCATTGCCGCCAGCGGCGGCATCACGGACGATTTCAGCGACGCGCAGCAGGCGCTGACCATCGCGCAGGGCTGGGACATCGAAAAAGTGGCGCAGTTCTGCGGCCTGCCGCAGCAGCAGGTCGCCGATTTCTATGGCGAATTTATCTCCGCCCCGCGCGCCATCACGCTCTATACCATGGGCATTAACCAATCCGCCAGCGGTAGCGATAAATGCAACGCCATCATTAACGTTCACCTGGCAAGCGGAAAATATGGGCGTCCGGGCTGCGGTCCGTTTTCGCTGACCGGTCAACCCAATGCCATGGGCGGGCGTGAGGTGGGCGGACTGGCAACCATGCTGGCGGCGCATATGAACTTTGAAGTCGACGATTTACAGCGCCTGGCGCGATTCTGGGGCACCGAGCGGCTGGCGCAAACTCCGGGGCTGACGGCAGTGGATCTGTTCGCCGCTATTGGTCGCGGCGAGGTAAAAGCGGTGTGGATCATGGGAACCAATCCGGTGGTGTCGTTGCCGGACAGCCATGCGGTGAGCGATGCCCTGGCGGGGTGCCCGCTGGTGATTGTCTCCGATGTGGTCGCTGATACCGATACCGGACGCTTCGCCCATATTCGTTTTCCGGCGCTGGCGTGGGGAGAGAAGAACGGCACCGTGACCAACTCCGAGCGGCGAATCTCTCGCCAGCGCGCGTTTCTGCCTTCGCCTGGGGAGGCGAAAGCCGACTGGTGGATCGTTGCTCGCGTGGCGCAAGAGCTGGGCTTTGGCTCCGCTTTTGCCTGGCAGCATTCTCATGACGTATTCAACGAGCACGCCGCGCTGTCGGGTTTTGAAAATAACGGCCAGCGAGCGTTTGATATCGGCGGGCTGGCGGGTTTAAGCCGCGAGGCGTGGGATGATCTGGAGCCGGTGCGCTGGCCGGTGAGTCGCAGCACAGCAACGTGGAGTTTGCATAAGGGCTGGCACCGGGATGGCAAGCTGCGCATGGTGCCCGTCGCCCCGCAACCGACCCGGGCGGCGACCGATGCGTTTTATCCGCTAATCCTCAACAGCGGGCGGATCCGCGATCAGTGGCATACCATGACCCGCACTGGCGCGGTGCCGAGGCTGATGCAGCATATCGCCGAGCCGGTGGTGGAAGTGGCCGCAGAGGATGCGCAGCGTTATCACCTGGTGGAAGGTGAATTAGCGCGAATCCGCTCACCGAATGGGGTGATGGTAGCAAAGGTGATTATCAGCGACGGGCAGCGCCCGGGATCGCTGTTTGTGCCGATGCACTGGAATAATCAATTTGCTCGCCAGGGACGGGTGAATAACCTGCTGGCTGCGGTCACCGACCCTTATTCCGGCCAGCCGGAAAGTAAGCAGGTGGCGGTCGCGATAGCAACCTGGCTCCCGGTCTGGAAAGGTGAACTCTTTTCCCGCCAGCCGGTTCCGCTGCCTGCTTCGCTGCACTGGCGGCGGCGGGCCGCGCTGGGCATAAGCCATTTTTCTCTCGCCGGGGATATCAGCCCTCGCCGGTGGCTGACCGACTGGTGCCAGCAGCAGGGATGGCAGATGCAGACAGCTGAAGGCGGCGGGGTCTGGAACCTGCTGGCATGGCAGGACGGAGAGCTGATGCTGGGCTGGTGGAGCGATGCGCAAGAACCGGTCATTGACGCCGAATGGATTAGCGCCGCGTTCCGCGTTCCGCCGGTGAATGCCGCCCAGCGCCATGTATTATTGAGCGGCAGAAAAGGCGGCGAAACGATACCGCGCGGGCGCACTATCTGTAGTTGCTTTAGCGTAGGCGAAAGGGCAATAAGCGAGGCAATCATCAACGGCTGCCATACGCCAGCCGCGTTGGGAGCCAAATTGAAATGCGGTACCAACTGCGGTTCTTGTATCCCGGAGCTTAAGGCGATGCTGGCGGAGAAGCTGGCGCAAGCCTGAGATTCAGTATATTCCTGGAATTATTCTGAAGGCTGCGAGGGATGGCAAAAAACGATAAACTTACGTTTTACTGCCATCCTTCGAGAGTAGACGTAACCGATTTTGAGCTCTTTGTCGTTCCGCGTAATCCCGTATTTACCGCTTCTCCTGCTATTGGCAGGGATCCCCGCCCGCGCGCTGCAGGATAATCAGGCCCTCTTGAGGGAACCTGCGGCATTACCCGATCTTGGCCTGGCGCCGCAGGTTGATGATGACGCCAAACATTTTGCCGAGATGGCGAAAAAGTTTGGCGAAGCCAGTATGAGCGATAACGGGCTGACAACCAGCGAGCAGGCGCGGGTATTTGCCATCGGTAAGCTGGGGAACGAGGTCAGCCATCAACTGGAAAACTGGCTTTCGCCGTGGGGCAACGCCAATGTGGATCTGCTGGTCGACAAAGAAGGCAATTTTACCGGTAGTAAAGGAAGCTGGTTTGTCCCTTTGCAGGATAACGGTGATTACCTGACCTGGAACCAGTATTCTATCACCCAGCGCGATAGCGGGCTGGTGGGCAATATTGGCCTCGGCCAGCGCTGGCGGATGGGCACCTGGCTGCTGGGCTATAACTCGTTCTATGATAAAGTCCTGGATGACCGCCTGGCGCGCGGCAGCGTTGGTGCGGAAGCCTGGGGCGAGTCGATGCGCCTGTCGGCTAACTACTACCACCCGCTCGGTAGTTGGCAGCAAGGTAGTAGCCTGGTTCAGCAGCAGCGTATGGCAAGCGGCTATGACGTGACCGCTCAGGCGCGGCTGCCGTTTTATCAGCACATTAATACCAGCGTCAGCGTGGAGCAGTACTTTGGCGATAACGTCGACTTGTTCCACTCGGGTACCGGCTATCACAATCCGGTGGCGGTATCGGTCGGCCTGAATTACACCCCCGTTCCGCTGGTGACGGTGACGGCGAAACACAAGCAGGGCGAGAGCGGCGTCAGCCAAAACGATGTGGGATTGAAGCTCAACTATCGCTTTGGGGTGCCGTTAAAACAGCAACTGGCGGCCGATGAAGTGGCGATTAGCCGCTCGCTTCGCGGCAGCCGCTACGATAGCCCGGAACGCGATAGCCTGCCGGTGGTGGAGTATCGACAGCGCAAAACGCTATCGGTTTATCTGGCAACGCCGCCCTGGGATCTTCAGGCGGGAGAAACGGTCCAGTTGAAGCTGCAAATTCGTAGTCTTCACGGTATCAAGTCGCTGAGCTGGCAGGGGGATACTCAGGCGCTGAGTCTGACGCCGCCGGTAGACGCAAACAGCCCGGACGGCTGGAGCATTATTATGCCGCGCTGGAGCAGTGAGGCCGGGGTGAGCAATCGCTGGCATCTGTCGCTGGTGGTGGAGGATAAAACGGGTCAGCGCGTCTCATCCAATGAGATCGCACTGGCGCTGACCGAGCCGCTGGTGAGCTTACCGGCCGAGGGCGAATCCTGGCAGCATATGCCCTAGAATACGCGCTCCTGATGAACCCAAACCGCCGCTTCCACGCGTGATTTCAGCTTCATTTTCTTCAGCATATGCTTGACGTGTACTTTTACGGTGCTTTCGGTGATATCCAGGCGGCGGGCAATCATTTTGTTCGGCAGGCCCTGGGCAATCAGCTTCAGGATGTCGCGCTCGCGCGGAGTTAGCTGGCTGATATCGCGGTCGGATGTCGCGCGGTTAGCGCGCAGGCTGGCTGCCAGTACCGGCGTTAATGCTTCGCTGAGCACCATTTCTCCTGCCGCCGCCTGTTGCAGCGCCTTCAGCAGGTCTTCCGGCTCCATATCCTTCAACAGATAGCCGTCGGCGCCGCGTTTCAGGGCGGTAACCACATCTTCTTCATGATTGGAGACGCTAAACACCACTACGCGACCGGAAAGTGATTTTTCGCGCAGCTTGTCGAGCGTTTCAAGGCCGTTCATACCCGGCATGTTGAGATCCAGCAGAATCAAATCCGGATCTAATGATTCCGCCATCGCGATGCCTTGCTCGCCGTTACTGGCCTCGCCGATGACCTGGATGTCCGGCGCCATGCTAATTAGCTGTTTGACGCCGGTGCGCAGCATCGGATGATCGTCAATGAGAAGGATGGTTGCCCGTTCCTGTTGACTCATGGAGCTCTCCTTATTGGATTGAAAACGATTTTTCAGGGATAAAAGTGACGACCACTTCCGTACCGCCGATTTCCCGACGCCGTACCTGGCAGTCGCCGCGCAGGCTTTGCGCACGATCGCGCATAATAATTAAACCATAGTGGTTGCTGCGTTCCGCGTGATCCGGTACGCCGCGACCGTTATCGGCCACCACCAGCCGGACCTGATTATCCCGCAGCGTCACGGTAACGCTGACTTCGGTGGCGTTGGCATGTTTTAACGCATTGCTTAGCGCCTCACGGGCAATTTGCAGCAGATGGATCGCCTGGTGCGACGGAACAAAACGCGGTGGTAGCTGGTAATCGAGCCGTACCGCAAAACCGAAATGGGCGCTGTATTCCTGACAACTGGCCTCCAGCGCGGGACGTAGCCCCGGTTCGGTGAGCTGTAGACGGAAGGTCGTCAGCAGCTCCCGCAACTGCGCCCATGAAGTATTAAGTTCGTTACGGATTTGCCCCAGCAGCTGGCGGCTGGCGTCCGGCAGATCGTCGCCCTGCATCTGCAGACAGCTGACCTGCATTTTCATGCAAGAGAGCGATTGGGCAATGGAATCGTGCAGTTCGCGAGCGATAGTGGCGCGCTCTTCCATGACGATAAGCTGCTGCTGGCGTTCCTGATGCCGATCGAGGGCGAGTGTACCCGTAAGCTGTTCAACCAGAGTATCAACCAACTGCTGTTGATCGTGGCTCAGATGACGGCCAGCGGGGAGGGTTGCCAGCAAAATACCGTACTGATTATGGGCATCCGACAGCCGCCATTTTAAGGTGGTTCCCGTGTCGGGCAGCGGCGGGAGGTCGCGCGGGCATAGATAGCAGCCTATGTCGTCGCACTGAAGGTCTGAATGGCAGGAAAACTCCTGATGATTATCTTCATCTTCCAGATCGTACACCCGGACTTCAATATCGCGCAGCAGGGTTAACCCTTGCAGACCGTTAAGCACCGGCGAAATGCGCTCACAAAGCGGGGCATTAGAGTGCAGGCGGCGGTTGGCTTGCCACAGAAAAGCGAGGATCTCGTTTTTCTGCTCCAGACCGGCGGTTTTTTCCTGCACCCGGCGTTCAAGCACCGAGTAGCTCTCCGCCAGCTCTTCGGACATATTGTTCAGCGCCATGCCGAGCGTCGCCATCTCGTTACGCCCGCTAATCTGAGCGCGTTGGGTGAAATCACGTTGACTTACCGCTCGGGCCATATCCAGCAGTTGCTTCCACGGGCGCAAAAGGCGCGCGCGCAGCCAGACAATAGTAAATACCAGCAGCAGCGCCATGCCGACCGCCATAATTCGCTGGATCCAGACGACATGTTTGATTCGTTCTTCGGTGGTGTGATCGAAAGCGGTAACCAGTTGGTCAATGCGGTCGACAAAACCGGCGACATCCGTTGCAACGGTGGCCTGATTCTGTGCCTTACGCATTCCCGGCGCCAGCTCCAACTGCCAGTAGTGCTGTAGGGCCTGGAGCTGTTCTTGCTGGTCGTCATGGCGAGCGGCATACTGCAGCTCCGGGCTAAAGACCGTTTCGGTCATTTCATCCAGTAATTTTTGGTCGCTTTCGCCCAGCGGTACTGCTGCCAGCAGACGATAGCTCTGCATGCGCAGTGAACCGGCTTTATTAATGGCGTGCGCGCTGCCCTGAACGCCGTGCACCAGGCGTGAAGAGATCGCCATTCCGGCGACACCTATCACCGTGGCCAATAGAACGATTAACGCGAGTTGATTAACCAGCGTTAGCGGCGTAAAAAGACGTTTCAACATGGGGTATATGGCTCCTGACCGGCAAATCATCCGGGAGTGGCGCTATTCTCGGACATCCCCTGGAGTATACCCATACCCCTAAAGGATTACCCCTTAATTGTCAGCGATCGGTGACCTGGTGGCAGGCAATAGGTTCATCACAGCAGTGGCGTGAAAAACCACACTTTTTTGCGCAGAAATGGCTACTCACTTTGGGTGATGAATTTTTTTTGGCCAAATTGGCGCCTACTTTTCCTTTGATTTATATCAACTTACCGCCGCCTGTAACCCATAAGGTAGCCAGGGTTAATACGAATCATCAGAGGTGTCTATGAGTCACTCTTCAATCCCGGAGAAGACTAACAGCTCAGTCATTAGCGACTGGCGTCCTGAAGATCCTGAATTCTGGCAGCAACGCGGTCATCGCGTTGCCAGCCGCAATCTGTGGATCTCTGTTCCATGTCTTTTGTTGGCATTCTGCGTCTGGATGTTGTTCAGCGCGGTTGCTGTCAACCTGAATAAAGTCGGCTTTCAGTTTACAACCGACCAGTTGTTTATGCTGACCGCGCTCCCGGCCTTGTCTGGCGCGCTTCTTCGTGTGCCATATGCCTTTATGGTACCGCTATTCGGCGGACGTCGCTGGACCGCATTCAGTACCGGGATCATGATCATACCTTGCGTATGGTTAGGTTTCGCGGTGCAGGATACCTCTACGCCATTCAGCATTTTCGTGATTATTTCCCTGCTTTGCGGCTTCGCCGGGGCAAACTTTGCTTCCAGTATGGCCAACATCAGTTTCTTCTTTCCGAAAGAGAAGCAGGGCGGTGCGCTGGGTATCAACGGTGGCCTCGGCAATATGGGCGTTAGCGTGATGCAGTTGGTTGCCCCTCTGGTGGTATCTCTGTCGATTTTTGCCGTGTTTGGCGGTACCGGTAGCGAGCAGCCGGACGGCTCTATGCTGTATCTGGAAAACGCGGCGTGGATCTGGGTGCCGTTTCTGATTGTCTTCACCCTGGCGGCGTGGTTCTTTATGAACGACCTGTCGGCATCGAAGGCCTCCCTGAGCGAACAATTGCCGGTACTGAAGCGTGCACATTTGTGGATTATGGCGCTGCTCTATCTGGCAACTTTTGGTTCATTTATCGGCTTCTCGGCGGGTTTCGCCATGTTGTCGAAAACGCAGTTTCCCGATGTCCAGATCCTGCACTATGCGTTCTTCGGGCCGTTTATCGGCGCGCTGGCGCGTTCTACCGGCGGCGCGATCTCCGACCGCCTGGGCGGGACTCGCGTGACGCTGGTGAATTTTGTGGTGATGGCTATCTTCTGCGGTCTGCTGTTCCTGACCCTGCCGACTCATGGGGAAGGAGGTAACTTTATTGCCTTCTTCGCGGTATTTATGGTGCTGTTCCTGACCGCAGGTCTGGGTAGCGCCTCTACCTTCCAGATGATCTCGGTTATCTTCCGTAAAATGACCATGGAGCGCGTGAAGGCGCAAGGCGGCAGCGAAGCGCAGGCGATGCGTGAAGCAGCGACCGACACGGCGGCGGCGCTGGGCTTTATATCGGCGATTGGCGCTATTGGCGGATTCTTTATCCCGAAAGCGTTTGGTATCTCGCTGGATCTCACCGGTTCTCCGGCCGGTGCGATGAAGGTCTTCCTGGTGTTCTATATCGCCTGCGTGGTGATTACCTGGGCGGTTTACGGGCGTAAGCAGAAATAATATTTTGAATGTTCCATAAAAGAGCGCAAAAATGTTTGCGCTCTTTTTTCTGTTTATTTTTTAGTTACAGCATCCTGTTAGTTTTAAGGTATTTCAGACAGTGCCGGAAGTCACATAAATATTAACCGGGTAGAGCATCTACCCCTTAATACCATAGTGAGGAGTTAAACCTTATGGATTTCAGGTTTAAATGATAAATATCTTTATTAATCAATAATATAAAAAATAGAAATAGATACTACTTTGGTGGTAATTATTATTTTATCCCGATTTGATAAGCCATTTCGCCTTGATCGTTATCAATTCTCTCCCTCTTTCATAGCGTTACCTTCACGCTCAATTCAGCAATGTCGATTTATCAGAGAGCCGTCAGGCTCCAAACAGGAGAGACCCGATGAGTAAATTCCTGGACCGGTTTCGCTACTTTAAACAGAAGGGTGAAACATTTGCCGATGGGCACGGACAGATTCTAAATACCAACCGGGATTGGGAAGATGGATACCGCCAACGCTGGCAGCATGACAAGGTTGTACGTTCTACGCACGGCGTAAACTGCACCGGTTCCTGCAGTTGGAAAATTTATGTCAAAAACGGTCTGGTGACCTGGGAAACCCAGCAGACTGACTACCCGCGTACCCGTCCGGATCTGCCCAACCACGAACCTCGCGGCTGCCCCCGCGGAGCCAGCTACTCCTGGTATCTCTACAGCGCCAACCGCCTGAAATATCCGCTGATGCGTAAGCGCCTGATGAAAATGTGGCGTGAAGCGAAGGTGCAGCATAGCGATCCGGTCGCTGCCTGGGCTTCTATTATTGAAGATGCCGACAAGGCAAAGAGCTTTAAACAGGCGCGCGGTCGCGGCGGCTTCGTGCGCTCCTCCTGGCAGGAAGTGAACGAGCTGATTGCCGCCTCCAACGTTTACACCGTGAAAACCTACGGCCCGGACCGTGTGGCCGGTTTCTCGCCGATTCCGGCGATGTCGATGGTCTCCTACGCTTCTGGCGCACGCTATCTCTCGCTGATTGGCGGCACCTGCCTGAGCTTCTACGACTGGTACTGTGATCTGCCGCCAGCGTCTCCGCAGACCTGGGGCGAACAGACCGACGTGCCGGAGTCTGCTGACTGGTACAACTCCAGCTACATCATCGCCTGGGGTTCTAACGTTCCACAAACCCGTACGCCAGATGCGCACTTCTTTACTGAAGTTCGTTATAAAGGCACCAAAACCGTTGCTATCACCCCGGACTACGCCGAAATCGCCAAGCTGTGCGATCTGTGGCTGGCGCCGAAGCAGGGTACCGACGCGGCGATGGCGCTGGCAATGGGTCACGTGATGTTGCGCGAGTTCCATCTCGACAAACCAAGCCAGTATTTCACCGACTACGTACGTCGCTACACCGACATGCCAATGCTGGTGATGCTCGAAGAGCGTGACGGCTTCTACGCTGCGGGCCGTATGCTGCGCGCAGCGGACCTGGTTGATGGTCTGGGTCAGGAGGAAAATCCAGAATGGAAAACCGTCGCCTTTGACGAAAAAGGCGAGATGATTGCGCCGAACGGCTCTATCGGTTATCGCTGGGGCGATAAAGGGAAGTGGAACCTCGAACAGCGCGACGGCAAAACCGGCGAAGAGGTTGAACTGCGTCTTAGCCTGCTGGGTAGCCATGACGACGTGGCGCAGGTCGGCTTCCCGTACTTTGGCGGCGACGGTACCGAACACTTCGCCAGCGTTAAACTGGAAAACATCCTGCTGCACAAACTGCCGGTAAAACGTCTGCAGTTGGCTGATGGTACTACCGCGCTGGTGACCACTGTTTATGATCTGACCATGGCGAACTACGGTCTGGAACGCGGTCTGAACGATGAAAACTGCGCAACCCGCTACGAAGACATTAAAGCGTATACCCCGGCGTGGGCTGAGAAAATTACCGGTGTTTCCAGCGCGCACATCATCCGTACCGCACGTGAATTCGCCGATAACGCGGATAAAACGCATGGTCGTTCGATGATCATCGTCGGTGCTGGTCTGAATCACTGGTTCCACCTCGATATGAACTATCGTGGCCTGATTAACATGCTGGTGTTCTGCGGCTGCGTCGGCCAGAGCGGCGGCGGCTGGGCGCACTATGTGGGCCAGGAAAAACTGCGTCCGCAGACTGGCTGGCAGCCGCTGGCGTTTGCCCTTGACTGGCAGCGTCCGGCACGTCATATGAACAGTACTTCCTATTTCTATAACCACTCCAGCCAATGGCGCTATGAGTCGGTCACCGCGCAGGAGCTGCTGTCGCCGCTGGCGGATAAATCTCGCTACACCGGTCATCTGCTGGACTTTAACGTGCGTGCTGAACGCATGGGCTGGCTACCGTCTGCGCCGCAGTTAGGGACTAACCCACTGCGCATTGCCGATGAAGCGAAGAAAGCCGGAATGACTCCGGTTGACTACACCGTTAAGGCGCTGAAAGAAGGTTCTATCCGCTTTGCCGCCGAACAGCCGGAAAACGGGAAAAACCATCCGCGTAACCTGTTCATCTGGCGTTCTAACCTGCTGGGTTCTTCCGGTAAAGGTCACGAGTACATGCTGAAGTACCTACTGGGTACCGAACACGGTATTCAGGGGCTGGATCTCGGCAAGCAGGGCGGCGTGAAGCCGGAAGAGGTGGAGTGGCAGGATAACGGTCTCGACGGCAAGCTGGATCTGGTGGTCACGCTGGACTTCCGTCTGTCGAGCACCTGTCTGTACTCCGATATCGTGCTGCCAACGGCAACCTGGTATGAAAAAGATGACATGAATACCTCGGATATGCATCCGTTTATTCACCCGCTGTCTGCCGCTGTCGACCCTGCCTGGGAATCGAAAAGCGACTGGGAAATTTACAAAGGCATTGCGAAGAAATTCTCCGAAGTTTGCGTGGGCCATCTTGGTCAGGAAACGGACATTGTTACGCTGCCAATCCAGCACGACTCTGCGGCCGAACTGGCACAGCCGTTAGATGTGAAGGACTGGAAAAAAGGCGAATGTGACCTGATCCCAGGTAAAACCGCGCCGCACATTATTCCGGTTCAACGTGATTACCCGGCAACCTACGAGCGCTTTACCTCCATCGGTCCGTTGATGGAAAAAATCGGTAACGGCGGCAAAGGCATTGCCTGGAACACGCAGAGCGAAATGGATCTGCTGCGTAAGCTCAACTACACCAAGGCGGAAGGCCCGGCGAAAGGCCAGCCGATGCTGGATACCGCGATTGACGCAGCCGAAATGATCCTCACCCTGGCGCCGGAAACCAACGGTCAGGTCGCGGTGAAAGCCTGGGCAGCGCTGAGTGAGTTTACCGGTCGCGACCACACGCACCTGGCGCTCAATAAAGAAGATGAGAAAATTCGCTTCCGTGATATTCAGGCGCAGCCGCGCAAGATTATCTCCAGCCCAACCTGGTCCGGTCTGGAAGATGAACACGTCTCTTACAACGCTGGCTATACCAACGTTCACGAGCTGATCCCATGGCGTACCCTGTCTGGCCGTCAGTCCCTGTATCAGGACCACCAGTGGATGCGTGATTTTGGTGAAAGCCTGTTGGTTTATCGTCCACCTATTGATACCCGTTCGGTGAAAGAGGTAATGGGGCGCAAATCTAACGGCAACCCTGAGAAGGCGCTGAACTTCCTGACGCCGCACCAGAAATGGGGCATTCACTCTACCTATAGCGACAACCTGCTGATGCTGACCTTAGGTCGCGGTGGTCCGGTGGTGTGGATGAGCGAAGAAGATGCCAAAGAGATCGGTATTGAAGATAACGACTGGATTGAAGTCTTCAACAACAACGGCGCGTTGACCGCTCGTGCGGTTGTGAGCCAGCGTGTGCCGGCCGGGATGACCATGATGTACCACGCGCAGGAGCGCATCGTGAACCTGCCGGGTTCAGAAATTACCGGCCAGCGCGGCGGTATCCATAACTCGGTGACTCGCATCACGCCAAAACCGACCCATATGATCGGTGGTTATGCGCAGTTGGCCTACAGCTTTAACTACTACGGTACCGTAGGCTCGAACCGTGATGAGTTTGTCGTGGTACGTAAGATGAAGAATATTGACTGGTTGGACGGCGAAGGCAATGACCAGGTACAGGAGAGCGTAAAATGAAAATTCGTTCACAAGTCGGCATGGTGCTGAATCTCGATAAATGCATCGGCTGCCATACCTGCTCAGTCACCTGTAAAAACGTCTGGACCAGTCGTGAAGGGACCGAGTACGCGTGGTTCAACAACGTTGAAACCAAGCCGGGCACCGGATTCCCGACCGACTGGGAAGACCAGGAGAAGTACAAAGGCGGTTGGATCCGTAAGATTAACGGCAAGCTGGTGCCGCGTATGGGTAACAAAGCGCTGCTGCTGGGTAAAATCTTCGCCAACCCGCATCTGCCGGGTCTGGATGATTACTACGAGCCGTTTGATTTTGACTACCAGACGCTGCACAACGCACCGGCTGATAGCAAAGCCCAGCCGATTGCTCGTCCACGTTCGCTGATTACCGGCAAACGTATGGACAAGATCACCAAAGGTCCGAACTGGGAAGACGACCTCGGTGGTGAGTTTGAGAAGCTGTCGAAAGACAAGAACTTCGAGAACATGCAGAAGGCAATGTACGGCCAGTTCGAAAATACCTTCATGATGTACCTGCCGCGCCTGTGCGAGCACTGCCTGAACCCGGCATGTGTCGCGACCTGCCCGAGCGGTGCGATTTACAAGCGTGAAGAAGACGGCATCGTACTGATCGATCAGGACAAGTGCCGCGGCTGGCGTATGTGCATCACCGGCTGCCCGTATAAAAAAATCTACTTCAACTGGAAGAGCGGCAAGTCTGAAAAATGTATCTTCTGCTATCCGCGTATTGAAGCGGGTCAGCCGACCGTGTGTTCCGAAACCTGCGTCGGTCGTATCCGTTATCTCGGCGTGCTGTTGTATGACGCGGACGCGATTGAGACCGCAGCCAGCACCGAGAATGAGAAAGATCTGTATCAGCGTCAGCTGGACGTGTTCCTCGATCCAAACGATCCGAAAGTGATTGAGCAGGCGCAGAAAGACGGTATTCCGTTGAGCGTGATTGACGCCGCCCAGAAATCGCCGGTCTACAAAATGGCGATGGACTGGAAGCTGGCACTGCCGCTGCACCCGGAATATCGTACGCTGCCGATGGTCTGGTACGTGCCGCCGCTGTCACCCATTCAGTCCGCCGCCGATGCGGGTGAACTGGGCAGCAACGGTATCCTGCCGGACGTCGAAAGTCTGCGTATCCCGGTTCAGTACCTGGCGAACCTGCTGACCGCAGGCGACACCCAGCCGGTGCTGCTGGCGCTGAAACGTATGCTGGCAATGCGTCACTTCAAACGTACGGAAACGGTCGATGGCGTTATCGATACCCGTGCGCTGGAAGAGGTCGGTCTGACCGAAGCGCAGGCGCAGGAAATGTACCGCTACCTGGCGATTGCTAACTACGAAGATCGCTTTGTGGTGCCAAGCAGTCACCGTGAACAAGCGCGCGAAGCGTTCCCGGAGAAAAATGGTTGTGGTTTTAGCTTCGGCGACGGCTGCCACGGTTCTGACACCAAGTTTAATCTGTTCAACAGCCGCCGTATTGATTCTGTGGATGTGAGCAGCAAAACGGAGCCACACGCATGATTGAACTCGTGGTGATTTCACGTCTCCTTGAGTACCCGGATGCTGCCTTATGGCAGCATCAAGGCGAACTCTTTGACGTTCTGTCTGAATCAGAAAAACTGGATAAAGGGGATGCTCAGATGCTGGGCATGTTCCTGCGCGAGTTAACCGCCCAGGATCTGCTGGATGCTCAGGCTGCCTACAGCGAACTGTTTGACCGTGGTCGTGCGACGTCGCTGCTGCTGTTTGAACACGTGCATGGCGAATCTCGTGACCGTGGACAGGCGATGGTCGATCTGCTGAATCAGTACGAACAGCACGGACTGGTGCTCGACAGCCGCGAGCTACCGGATCACCTGCCGCTGTATCTGGAATATCTGGCGCAGTTGCCGGAGAGCGAAGCGATTGGCGGTTTACAGGACATCGCACCGATTCTGGCGCTGCTTTGTGCCCGTCTTCAACAGCGTGAGAGCCGTTATGCGGTACTGTTCGAACAGTTGTTGAAGCTAGCAAACAGTGCGGTAGATGAAGCGAAAGTGGCGGAGAAAATTGCGGACGAAGCCCGTGATGACACGCCGCAGGCGCTTGATGCGGTCTGGGAAGAAGAGCAGGTCAAATTCTTTGCTGACCAGGGCTGCGGTGAGTCGGAAATATCGAATCACCAGCGTCGTTTTGCCGGAGCCGTTGCCCCGCAATATTTGAATATCTCTAACGGAGGACAGCAATAATGCACTTCCTGAATATGTTCTTCTTTGACATTTATCCGTACATTGCGGGTTCTGTCTTCCTGATCGGCAGCTGGCTGCGCTATGACTACGGTCAGTACACCTGGCGCGCCGCTTCCAGCCAGATGCTGGATCGCAAAGGGATGAATCTGGCATCGAACCTGTTCCACATTGGGATTCTGGGCATTTTCGCCGGTCACTTCCTGGGTATGCTGACACCGCACTGGATGTATGAAGCGTGGCTACCGCTGGACGTGAAACAGAAGATGGCGATGTTTGCCGGCGGTGCTTCTGGCGTCATGTGCCTGGTGGGCGGCGTGCTGCTGCTGAAGCGCCGTCTGTTTAGTCCGCGCGTGCGTGCGACCACGACCGGTGCCGATATTCTGGTGCTCTCCGTGCTGGTTATCCAGTGTGCGCTGGGTTTGCTGACCATTCCGTTCTCCGCTCAGCATATGGACGGTAGCGAAATGATGAAGCTGGTCAATTGGGCGCAGTCCGTGGTGACCTTCCACGGTGGCGCTTCTCAGCATCTGGACGGGGTCGCGTTTATCTTCCGTATGCACCTTGTTCTCGGAATGACGCTGTTCCTGCTGTTCCCGTTCTCGCGCCTGGTACATATCTGGAGCGTGCCGGTTGAGTATTTGACTCGCAAGTATCAGATTGTTCGTGCGCGTCACTGATAACGTGCTGTAACGCTCTAAACCCCGCTCCGGCGGGGTTTTTTGTTTGTGCGGCCTGTTCCCCGGCGGCGCTGCGCTTGGCCGGGCTACAGGGCTGGCGCGTATTTGTAGCCCGGCCA
>NZ_CABGGS010000045.1 GCF_902158555.1 Klebsiella spallanzanii
CAGTTGTAATAGCTGGCTTCCGAAATAGCGGCCTCACGGCACACATCCTTGACGGTACGTCCGGCTTCGACGGACTTCAGAACGGCGATGATCTGGTGTTCAGTGAATCGGATCTTACGCATAGCGATCTCCTCAGGGGACATTATCAGTATGTCGGAAGATCTCTAAAAGTGAATGGTTCGTTTTGCCGGGATACTTACATGTGCAACCTCACAACGTGGTTGAAATTTCTGGATTAGAAACCGCCTGTAGTTTTTCAAGATTAGATAATTTTTCCGGCGCCTTACCGTTGAAAGACCGAAATTTTTCACATTCCTCCCATGAAACCGTGCTTAGCAAATTACCATCAGTGTCCTGTAATTGATGTAGAAGTATCGCGTTACTTTTGGATGGAACCTTCAATATGAAACGTGTTAGATACTTTCCCATCATCTCATCATAAGCTTCAAAAGTATAAGTTATTACTTTTTTAGTATCAGCTTGGTGGGATGAATTATCCATTTTTTCTTCATTCAAAAAAAATAGCATTAGGATATATTCTAATATTGTATTCGCCGCACATTACTTCAAGATTTTTGAGATTAGCTAAAGCCGGAGTTGCACATAGAACCAAGAGCGCAACTTTTGCTGTAAACTTAACCATTAAATATCCTTAGATTCAATCTGAGATTGTCCAAACTTAGAGATCGTTCTTACTTTAAGATCGATTGTCTATTTATTTTTAAATGTTAGTTCAAGCTTAAAACTGTGCTCGCCTGATTGAGTTATAATTTCCCTTAATTAACCAACTTTACGCATCAGATTTTATGGGATTTTAGTGCTGTTATTAAATTTTATTGACATTCTAATTCTAATCAGCCAACTCTTTCCGACCATTGCTTATGAACTTATTATTGTCATAATGGGGGAAGTATAACTAACACTAAGGTTTTAATAAAATTTGATTGCGGTAACGATAATCCCTGAGGGTCAATAGAATGAATGTGATGTCGAAAAATAAAAATAGAGGCGTGTTTTTATTAAAAACAAACTCCTTACGCACTGTACGTCCACTAAACGTTAATGCCAGTAGAATCAGTTTTTTATTTAACGTGTTTTCCATTTCATTCCTTTTAAATTAAGGAACAGATAGTATCATTGCTAACCTACGACGTCACTAGGCACTTTATCTTTTTAAGAATTTGCCATTAATCATGAATGAATCGAGCCTCAATCGTGAGTTCAAAATGGATTAATTAATGCTCATATATATCACTTTATTGGATTGGTAGGTCTTAATAATCATGTTAAAAATATATAAATTATTTGTTAGTTTGTTTTTTTGCTGGAAGGATTTCTGAAGTGCAAACCTTAAAACTTAGTTACAAAGCATCGAATAATCCTATTTATTGGGTTGTTGAGGGTGGGTTTCAACAAAATCATTATAGTAACAATATGAATTAAAAGATAATTTTATTTTTTTTGATGAACGTTGCGTTTACAGTCCAGCATTGTTAACAGGAGAGGTTGTCTTTATAGTATTAATCTATTTTCTTTGAGGTTTTACTTGATTTGAGGTGAGTAGATTGAAAATCATGCCTGTCATTTTTATTGTTTTAATGATGTTTGTCATGCAAGGATGTTCTAAGCAAATGAAAAAAAAAACCACAGTGAGTGATATTCAACCCCCAAAAATGTTGAAATTCCAACGATGCCTCACTGATGCAAAAACTCTATCTCAGTTGGATGTAAAGTACGAAAAAAATACTAGAGAGTTATATGCGCTTGTTAATAACGCGAAATTTTATGCGTCTGTAGCAGATGATTCGTCAGCTAATGTTACTTCTACTATCACACCTTTCTTTGATTTTAAATTGAATGAGATATGCAATGGCATATCTACATTGTTGATAGAAGAGTTCCAGCGCAATATTATTAAAATACCTGAAAACAATAAATCAAAAGGTGTATAGTAACATATGTTAAAAAGTAAGAGTTTAAATCTAAGCTTACTGCTTTTCATCATTGCATTAAATGCCAGTGCAGCGTCAGAAGAAAATGAATTTATCAATGCGATGAAAAATATTAACCTGCAAGGCTTAGATTCAAACAAGTTTCATGCGGAAACTAAAGCCAGTTTAAATAATTCAGAAGAAAATAATATAGAGTTTAAAGCTAAACTGGAGAAAAAAAATGAAAACCTTCAGTTAAAGTATGAAAAACTTCTAGGCGCATACAATGAGATAAAGTTAAAAGATAAGCCTACAAACCCGACTAATCTCAATAACACTATAGCAGCCCTTACTGCCGAAAAGGAAAAACTCATATTAGAAAATTCTTTGCTTAACAAACGACTAAATGAGGCAAATTCTGTACAATCTGTCCTGCGCAAAGAAGGTGAACAGTCGGCCACCAAGCAGCAGAACGACCTGGCCACACTCAGCCAGCAGAATACCCGTCTGACTGCCGAAGCCGATGCGGCACGTAAGCAGCTTGCTGAAGCCACCTCCGCGCTGGCCGCGCTGCGCAAAGAAGGTGAACAGTCGGCCACCAAGCAGCAGAACGACCTGGCCACGCTCAGCCAGCAGAATACCCGTCTGACTGCCGAAGCCGATGCGGCACGTAAGCAGCTTGCTGAAGCCACCTCCGCGCTGGCCGCGCTGCGCAAAGAAGGTGAACAGTCGGCCACCAAGCAGCAGAACGACCTGGCCACGCTCAGCCAGCAGAATACCCGTCTGACTGCCGAAGCCGATGCGGCACGTAAGCAGCTTGCTGAAGCCACCTCCGCGCTGGCCGCGCTGCGCAAAGAAGGTGAACAGTCGGCCACCAAGCAGCAGAACGACCTGGCCACGCTCAGCCAGCAGAATACCCGTCTGACTGCCGAAGCCGATGCGGCACGTAAGCAGCTTGCTGAAGCCACCTCCGCGCTGACGGCTCTGCGTAAACAAGATGAATTAACAGAAAATGCAAAAAATGAAGAATTAAAAACAATCAAAGGAAGGAAATCATATTCTTTAGGGGTTTTCTATTATGACATGATAAATAAAGAGTTTGAAAAAATTAAAAAAAGCAATATTGATCTTACTCCTTCTATGATGATCTCAGGTGTTAATGATGCATATTATAATTCTTTGAGAATGAAAAAAGATAAAATCATGGAAAATGTCCTAGAAGTTGATAGAGTTGTACAAAGTGTTAATAGCGAGTATGCAAAGAAAATATTAAAATATATAAAGAAAAAACCATATGAAGTTCTGTCAAATGGATCTTTTCTCGTTACTGAAAAATCAACATCGGATAAGTATGTTAAGGACAGTGTGATTACGTTCGATATGATAGAGAAAAAAATGGATGGCAAACCCATTCTTAATACAATGAATACGAAAATCAAGCTAGAACAAGTGAAAGACCCTCTGCTCGAAAAAATAATTTCAAAAGGCGGTCGCGGAGGAATAGTCAGCTTGTATGGAAAAGCTGGAGTGCTATATAAAAACATTCCGGATGGAGTTGAACCTGAAAGCTTAATATCAATAACTTTTAAACTAAAATAGCCAAAGAAGAAATGAGTATTCGATGAGTTTGTTGCTCTGAGTGATATTTTATCTTTTGGTCCGAAAACCCGACTCTGAAAGCAAAGAGGTGTTCATGAACATCGAACTAAGCTGGCTCTCGATAGTCTTCAACTGCAACTTGATACTTTTGGAGTCTTCTATGAACATTGCCCAATAACTTACAATCGCGTATCTACTCTGATTCAGATAGGAATATTGATACAATCAGTTCCGCTGTTTCTAACAGCGGAACTGATTAAGCTTGTAAGGTAAGAATTGTGGCGCGATAGAGTCGAACTACGTGGGAGTTTACGCGAGTGTCAGGCTTGGTGCAGGAAGATTGGGTCAATTATCTCTGAGTATCAAAAGAAAATACCATGAGTTAATATAAATAGACCTGTTTTAGTTCTATGAATTTTTTGAAACTGTAGTGGGTGGCTTCAGAAATAGCGGCCTCCCGGCAGACATCTTTAACGGTACGTCCGGCTTCAACCAACTTAATTACAGTGATGATTTGATGCTTAGTAAAACGGGATTTACGCATAGCGATCTCCTTCGTTGGCAGAAATCAAGGGGATGTTGCCATGAAACGAAGAACGTGTATTTACCACACGTCATTTCTTTTTTGACTCACCACAATGGCCGCTTCCTTGGATTATGCCTATCCCATCGCGTTTATCCACGGCGATAGCTCGGATGATTTCTAATCTGGTCATATTGAACCTTCAGGCTGGTAAATAATTACCAGTTAAGGCCGTTCAAGACGTGAACCAATTCCCGTCACGATTCTTTACGTTCCCATCGAAAAATCGTTATAGCCTACCCAAACACAAAGGATACTCTTTCGTTAATTCAGCGCTCAGGCAGAAATAGATTACTTCATGTCTCGTAATATTTTTCGTGCAGATTATGCATCCACTCACAGTCCGTCACGTTTACGTTCATATTCGGGAAAATGGAGATAAGCCAGATCAGAAAAGAATAGCCATGACGGCTGTGGCAATAAAAAGTCGCCAGAGTGGAACATGCAATTGTAAAGCAGAGTATTGATTACAAAGGATATTATGAAGTAAGTCATGGGACGTGATTCAACGGGCCGTAAGGTGCATCGCGACCACTAGATAATGCTCAACGTGGACTGACCCCGCGACAGTAGACATTTCCTGTCCTCACGACGTGGCCTGTTCGAAGGCCTCCGGACTGACGCCGCCGAGATGACTGTGGCACGCAGTTAGAGGCAAAAAATGACTAAATTGCGACTGTTTATGTAAATAATCTTGTGTGGAAAGAGCAATAACTATCGTTTTTACTTGCCTTGATGGCTCCGATACTATTCAGATACAACAGAACTTTTAGTAAGATAGATAATAAAATCACTCCCATGGGGACAGCTTATTAGTTTTTTTATCTACATCGAATCGATTAACACCCGAAGTACCCTTGGTAAAAATTAGATAAAGATCAACGGCATACACTATCAATATTCCGACAATGCATAGCATTATCAATCCGGCGATGTTATTAACAGATTCGATTTGCTTTACAATTATTCCGGTTGTTACATTGCCATAAATTAAACAACCGAAGTACCACCATCCTGATAAGTTTAAATCATGTAGTCGTCTAACTTTAACAGCTATAGCTGGAATTACAGTAAAAAAAAACATACACTGCAAATATTGTTGTAATTATGGGGGGGAATCCAAGCTCAAAAACTAAGGCAACAAGTATTGCACCGATAACCTGAGTTATAACGAAGAACACTCCAAACTCTTTTCGCCCTGAACGCCCGCTAAATTTAAAGTATTTACGATAGCCCCCTAAATAGCTGCGCCAAATACCGCTACACTTTTCCCAGCCCATGTTGACCTCCGGGGAAGGGGCTTACGGTTTCCATAAAATGACGAACCTTTTTCAGCAGTTGCCACATTGAGCGGCACTGATGATTACGCGTTATCCTATCTTGAAGCGCCTGCCATAGCCGCTCAACGTGATTCACCCATGGCGAGTAAACCGGCTGATAAATCACCCTGAACTTCGGATTTTCTTTCAGCCAGCGCTGTGTTTCCTGACTTTTATGAATAATGTAGTTGTCCACGATGAGTGTGACAGTTTTCGCCCGTTTGTACGTCGATTTCAGGCGCTTCAACAGACTAATAAATAAGTCGGAACTTTTGCTGCTGCCCCCAACGTAGCTGACTTTGCCCGTTCCGCTGTGCAGCGCACCGGCCAGATAATATTTTTCATTTTGACCCGGCGTAACGATACGTTTTTGCTGCCCACGAACCTGCCAGTCCGCACCGATTTTAGGATTGAGATGGATATCGACTTCGTCTTCATAAAATACCGGGTGCTCTATGCTGCACTCATTCAGCGCTTTGCGGATGGCTGCCATCTTTTCATCTTTATACGGGTCACGGATACGCAGGGTCGGTGCAGTCCTGCGCCAGACCAGCCCCGCTAATGGCAACCAGCGGCGAACAGTGCCGGCATGTAGCGTGCATCCGGTTATGTCTTTGATTTTAACTGCCAACAGCTCTGTGCTCCAGCGAGAACGCTGATAACCAAAATCGACGGGTGAATGCTTTATCAGTTCACGTAACAACGTGCAGATATGCTCAAAGGGCCAGCGCCGGGAACGGCCTGCGGGTAACGATTTCAGGCCTTCAACACCCGAGAGAGTGAACCAGTTAATCCAGCGTCCAACAGATGAACGGGCGCAGCAGAGCGTTCTGGCAACGTCACTGACGCGCTCGCCCCGATGCAACATCAGCATGGCGGTCAGCCTGCGGGCATGATTTTTATCACGCGTTTTATGAATAGTTTTCTGCATCAGGCGTCGTTCGGTACGTGGTATAGGTGCTATGATCGGCATCGCTCAGTCCGGTTAGTGATTTGTTTCTTTTTGGCGATTGATCAGATCGCACAATCCGGGCTGAGTTCCCTCAAAGTGATCTACTATTCCGCGCAGCTATTTAGACGGCAATGTCCTGCCGCGAGAATATTCTTTGCGGCGTTTACGTCGCGGTCATGAGTTGTTCCGCACTAACAACAAGTCCATTCTCTTATTCGCAGGTCTGCTCTACCTTTCGGACTGTTATCGGATATTGATCCGCAACACGAACACGCCTGGGTGGAATACCTTTCGTTGACCACTTCAAACACCACTGACCGCGCAATCACTTTATATTCCAGTTGTGTTTTGAGCATCGCCCAGCCAGCGTCTAACTCGCTTTTAGCCATTTTTGTTTTGGCTAATTTGCTGCTGCTCACGTCACCCACGTATATTGCCGCATGGCTGTTTACCAGTGCCGTGCTGTATTTATGCAGGACATCTTTGCGGCGGTTCTTAATTTTGGCGTGGATGGCGCGTACACGGTTTTTTTTGCTTGCACGCTGCGCCTTACCTCATGCTGGCTCCAGATCACGATAGAAACGTCCTGCAACCAGCTTTTCTGGCGTAGTCCTTCAACCCCAGATCAACTCCCACGGCAGTTGTGCCAGCGGTCGGGACGGTTTCGACCTCTACGCAGATATTGAAGTACCAACGGCCCCTACTATCTTCGGAAAAGCTGCCTGCGCGGAATTTAAAGCCCGCCAGGCCGTAGCTATCCCAGACCTTAAAGTAGTGCCCGGCAAACTTAACGCAGCCGTTCTGCCATTGTGCAGCCCGCGATTTAAACGGCACCCAGCCCAGCGAGCGGCGAACACCACCACTGACGCGCCAGCGCAACCGGGAACGCTTGAACTGTTTCCGTGCATTGCCGTGGTCGGCGATCACTTCCTGCACCGTGGCACTACCGATGCAATAGCTGCGCTTTTTCTGAATACCTGCAGTCATCTTTCTGAACATCCAAGGCAGATACTCACCTGAACTGCGTGAACGAGCCATCAGAATGGTTCTGGGGCACTGCTGTGAATACAAATCCGAACGGGAAACTCTTCTCTCCATTGCCCCCGAAATTGGCTGTACTTACGATACCCTAAATCAGTAAGAGGCTCCTTCGCCTGCAATTAAACTGTTCGTCTCAATTACGATCAATTTATCTGATGTCAGCAATATTCTCATTATTGAGCTCTATCAATAACCATATAAGAGTAATGGTTTCCCGCCGGAAATAACCTTATAATCGCCATACCTTTTCATGTCTTAAGTTTAAGCTGGAGGATACATGGAGCTCAGCCGGAGGCAGTTCTTTCGAATCTGCGCGGGCGGTATGGCAGGAACCACTGTTGCATCTCTCGGATTTTTATCATCTTTTTCCGTTCATGCGGAAACCCGTCAATACAAACTGTTAAAAGCAAAAGAGACGCGTAATAACTGTACCTACTGCTCTGTAGGCTGTGGCATGCTGATGTACAGCCTTGGCGATAACGCCAAAAACGTCAAAGAAAGTATTTATCATATTGAAGGCGATCCGGATCATCCGGTGAGTCGCGGTTCACTGTGCCCGAAAGGTGCTGGCGTACTGGATTATATTCACAGCGAAAACCGTCTGCAGTATCCCGAATACCGTGCGCCGGGTTCGGATAAATGGCAGCGTATTAGCTGGAACGAGGCGATTAATCGGATTGCACGGTTAATGAAAGATGACCGCGACGCGAACTTTATTGAGAAGAACGCCGAAGGGGTGACCGTCAACCGCTGGACCACGACCGGCATGCTCTGTTCCTCTGCCGCCAGTAATGAAACCGGGATTCTTGACGGTAAATTTACCCGCAGCCTGGGGATGGTGGCCATCGACTGCCAGGCGCGGCTGTGCCACGGGCCGACCGTTTCGGCGCTGGCACCAACCTTCGGCCGCGGCGCAATGACCAACAACTGGGTGGATATCAAAAACGCCAACGTTGTGCTGATCATGGGAGGCAACGCGGCGGAAGCACATCCGGTGGGCTTCAAGTGGGTGATTGAAGCACAAACCAAAAATGACGCCACCGTGGTGGTGGTTGACCCACGTTTTAACCGCAGCGCCGCGGTGGCTGATCTCTATGCACCAATCCGCGCAGGCTCCGACACCGCATTCCTGCTCGGTGTGATTCGCTACTTGTTGGAAAATGACTGTGTGCAGCACGAATATGTGCGCCACTACACCAATGCCAGCCTGATTATTCGCGATGACTATCAGTTTAACGACGGCCTGTTCAGCGGCTACGACGCGAAAAAACACCAGTATGATAAATCAAGCTGGTACTATCAGCTGGATGAACAGGGCAACGCGCTGCGTGATGAAACCTTAAGTCACCCGCGATGCGTGTGGAATCTGTTAAAAACCCACGTCGAACGCTACACGCCGGAAATGGTTAACCGCCTGTGCGGCACCTCGGTGGCAGATTTCAAACGCATCTGCGACATCCTCGCCAGCACCTGTGTGCCTGACCGCACCGCGACCATTCTCTATGCGCTGGGCTGGACGCACCACTCCGCCGGGGCACAGATTATCCGCGCCGCCGCGATGCTCCAGCTGCTGTTGGGCAATATCGGTATGGCGGGCGGCGGCGTGAATGCGCTGCGTGGCCACTCGAATATTCAGGGCTATACCGACCTTGGCTTGCTATCGACCAATCTCCCCGGCTATATGCCGCTGCCTTCTGAAAAACAGCCTGACTACCAGACCTATATCTCCCAAATCACCCCGCCATCGCTTGGCGTAAACGAAGTGAACTACTGGCAAAATACGCCAAAATTCTTCGTCAGCATGATGAAAAGTTTCTGGGGTGACCACGCCACAGCGGAAAATCATTGGGGCTACGACTGGCTGCCGAAATGGGACCGTCTGTACGATGTGATGACCCAGGCCGAGCTGATGCTGGAAGGAAAAATTAACGGTTACATCGTGCAGGGCTTCAACCCGCTGGCGGCGTTCCCGGATAAAAACAAATCCTCGCGCGCGCTGGCAAAACTGAAGTACATGGTGGTCATCGACCCACTGGCGACCGAATCTTCAAACTTCTGGCAGCATCATGGCGAAATGAACGACGTGAAACCGGAAGATATCCAGACTGAAATCTTCCGCCTGCCGTCATCCTGCTTTGCTGAAGAAGATGGTTCAATTGCCAACTCCGGGCGCTGGTTGCAGTGGCACTGGGCTGCCGCCGAACCGCCGGGAGAAGCGCTGCACGATGCCAAAATTCTTGGCCGCCTGTACATGCGCCTGCGTGAACTGTATCAGCAGGAGGGCGGAGCTAACCCCGAACCGCTGCTGAACATGAGCTGGGACTATAAAGATCCGTACGCTCCGCAGCCTGAAGAAGTTGCCTGCGAGGCGAACGGAATGGCTCTGGCGGATCTTTATGATAATAAAGGGCAACTTATCGCCAAAAAAGGTCAGCAGCTCAGCAGCTTTGCCGAACTTCGTGATGACGGTTCGACCAGCAGTTTCTGCTGGGTGTACTGCGGTAGCTGGACGGAGCAGGGCAACCAGATGGCCAATCGCGATAATAGCGATCCGTATGGCCTTGGCTGTACGCCAGGCTGGGCGTGGTCCTGGCCGGCAAACCGCCGCATTCTCTATAACCGCGCGTCCGCTGACCCGGCGGGAAAACCGTGGGATGCTAAGCGCGCGTTGCTGCACTGGAACGGTCAGAAATGGGGGGGCATGGATGTCGCCGACTACGGTCAGGCTGCGCCGGGCAGTAACATCGGGCCATTCATCATGAACCAGGAAGGGGTGGCGCGGCTGTTCTCCATCGACAAAATGAACGACGGGCCGTTCCCGGAACATTACGAACCGATTGAATCGCCGATCGGCACCAATCCGCTGCATCCGGCAGTTGTCTCCAGCCCGGTTGCCCGTATTTACCATGACGATATCGCCAACATGGGCAAAGCGGATGATTTCCCCTACGTCGCGACGACCTACTCGATTACCGAACTGTTCCGCCACTGGACCAAACATGCGTTGCTGAATGCGATTGCGCAGCCTGACCAGTTCATCGAAATCGGCGAAGCGCTGGCGAGCAAAAAAGGGATTGCGGCAGGCGATACGGTGAAAGTGATGTCGAAGCGCGGCTTTATCAAAGCCAAAGCGGTGGTCACCAAACGCCTGCAAACACTGACCATTGACGGTAAGCAGGTTGATACCATAGGCATCCCTTGTCACTGGGGCTTTGAAGGGGCAACGCGCAAGGGTTTTCTTGCCAACACGCTGACGCCGTCGGTCGGCGATGCCAACTCACAAACGCCGGAATACAAAGCATTTCTGGTTAATGTTGAGCGGGCATAAGGGAGAGAACTCATGGCTATGCAATCACAAGATATTATCAAGCGTTCGGCGACCAACGGCATGACGCCGCCGCCGCAGGCGCGCGACTACCGTGCCGAAGTGGCAAAACTTATCGACGTGACCACCTGCATCGGTTGTAAGGGCTGTCAGGTGGCCTGTTCCGAGTGGAACGATATTCGCGATGAGGTGGGCTACTGCCACGGCGTGTACGATAACCCCACAGATCTCAGCGCCAAAGCCTGGACGGTGATGCGTTTTAGTGAAATCATCCAGAATGACAAGCTGGAATGGTTGATTCGCAAAGACGGTTGTATGCACTGCGCTGACCCGGGCTGCCTGAAAGCCTGCCCGTCCGCCGGGGCGATTATCCAATACGCCAACGGAATCGTGGATTTCCAGTCCGAACACTGCATTGGCTGCGGCTACTGCATTGCCGGCTGCCCATTCAACATTCCGCGCCTCAATCCTGAAGACAATCGCGTCTACAAATGCACGCTGTGCGTCGATCGCGTTAGCGTCGGCCAGGAACCGGCCTGCGTGAAAACCTGCCCGACCGGGGCCATCCAGTTTGGCACTAAAAAGGAGATGCTCAACGTCGCCGAAAACCGCGTTATGCAGTTGAAAAAAAACGGCTATGCTAACGCGGGAGTTTACAACCCTGAAGGCGTCGGCGGGACGCACGTGATGTACGTGCTGCGCCACGCGGACCAGCCTTCGCTGTACCACAATTTACCGGACGATCCGAAAATCGCCGCGCCGGTAAATCTGTGGAAAGGCATTCTCAAGCCGCTCTCCGCGGCCGGATTTATCGTCACCTTTGCCGGGCTGATTTACCACTACGTGGGCGTGGGGCCAAACAAAGAGACGGATGATGATGACGAAGAGGAAAACGGTCATGAGTAAGAGCAAGATGATTTTACGCACCAAATTTATCGACCGAGCCTGCCACTGGACTGTGGTGATCAGCTTTTTCCTGGTGTCGCTTTCGGGGATTGCGCTGTTCTTCCCGACGCTGCAATGGCTGACCGAAACCTTCGGCACGCCGCAGATGGGGCGGATTTTACATCCGTTTTTCGGGGTGATGATTTTCGTCGTGTTGATGCTTATGTTCGTCCGTTTCGTGCACCACAATATTCCCGATAAACAAGACCTCCCCTGGATCAAAGGGATTGTTGAAGTGCTGAAGGGCAACGAGCATAAAGTGGCGGATGTTGGCAAATATAATGCCGGTCAGAAAATGATGTTTTGGAGCATCATGAGCCTGATCTTTGTTCTGCTGGCCACCGGCATCATTATCTGGCGGCCATACTTTGCCCACTATTTCCCGATTGTGGTGGTTCGTTGGAGTTTATTGGTTCATGCGACGGCAGCGATCGTGCTGGTCCACGCCATTCTGATTCATATTTATATGGCGTTCTGGGTGAAAGGATCGATTAGCGGAATGATTGAAGGTAAGGTCAGCCGCCGCTGGGCGAAGAAACATCATCCGCGCTGGTACCGTGAATTTGAAGCCGCTGAGCAGCAGGAGAACGAAAAGGCGTCGTAACGAGTAATAAATATCCTCCGGCATAGCCGGAGGTTTTTCTGATGCGCCCATAAAGGGTCAGTTTGGATATCGAATCTATGGTCACTCCCGTTTTTGCAACACTGATTTTCGACGATATCATTGGCTTGCTTAAATCTATCCGGCGTCTGAATCACGCCACGATGAGTTCCGCGCCTGATGAACCTCAGAAAAATTATACGGCTTCAGATGAGCCATTCCGATATACAGGTTCTTCAACAGGCCGGTCGGCCGTTTGTATCATCAATGATCAGTATTCGCAAAACCAGATAAGTGATTGTTTAAACAATTTATTGTTGTAGAGACTTACGACGCAAACGTCTGTTGTCGCATCGTAAGCGCCTAGGCTATCCTGGCCAGCTTGTTTGCCAGTGCGCAGGTCACAACAAAGTTGCTTTTTCTGCACAGTAATCCCCTGACCCAGTCCGCCAGTTTGCCTTTCTGGTGTTCCAGTTTTTGTATGAAAACTCTCGCGCACTGGACCAGCAATGTTCGGATCTTTTTGTTGCCTCGTTTGCTGCTCCCCAACAGCGTTGTTCGACCACCGGTGCTGTACTGACGTGGAACCAATCCCGTTGCCGCTGCGAAATCACGGCGGCGCAGTGTTTCCCATCGCCAAACTCAGTGGAAATAGTACTGGCCGTCAGCGTTCCCACACAGGGAATGGTTAGTAAACGTTGTCCAACTTCATCCTCGTTTAACTTTTTCTTTAGCTGAGCTTCCAGATCCTTTATTTTCTCAAGAAGATAATGGTAATGTTGCTGTAGTTTCTGCAATAACTTACTGAGATACAGAGGTAAATTATTATTTTCAAGGATGGTGCTCAGTCGGCTGATAATAGTCGGTTTGCGGGTACGGGTCTGCCGCAGCGGGCGCTGCACGGCCGGGTCATCCACCCGACCGGTAAGGGTATCGCTTTCTTTCTGTAACTGGTTGAGGCATCTTCAATCAGCTCCGGTAGCTGTTGCTGGAGACGCAGGATCCCGACAGGAATAGTGAAACCATATTCAGCGAGCAGAGAACGAAGCTGGTTGGCCAGCGCCGTTCTCTGCTCAACCATCAGTTGACGTGTATTCCGAAGCGCCTTGATATCCTGCTGTTCTGTGGTTTTTACAGAAACAAAGTGAATACCTGGGCGAAATGCTGTCTCACAAATTGCCAACGCATCATTGGCATCATTTTTCTGGCTACGGACAAAAGCTTTTACGTGTTGTGCGGGGATGAGTCTGACGCAATAGCCCATAATAAGCATATGGCTTTTCGCCTGATACGCTATGCCGTGGTCGCCATGCAGCGCCATCTTGAAGCCGGGCATAAAAAACTGCCCCTGGTGATACCGGTCCTGTTCTATACCGGTAAGCGCAGCCCCTATCCCTACTCCACCCGCTGGCTGGATGAATTCGACGACCCCTGTCTGGCTGGCACACTCTACAGCAGCGCCTTTCCGCTGGTTGATGTGACCGTCATTCCGGATGATGATATCGCCGGTCATCGCAGTATGGCCGCCCTCACCTTGCTGCAGAAACACATCCATCAGCGGGATCTGGCAGAGCTGGTTGACCGGCTGGCGCCCATTCTGCTGGCCGGATATCTGTCTTCATCCCAGGTGATTTCGCTGGTACACTATATCGTGCAGGCAGGCGAAACAGCGGACGCCGAAGCCTTTGTACGCGAACTGGCACTGCGTGTGCCGCAACACGGGGACGCACTTATGACCATCGCACAGCAGCTTGAACAGAAGGGCATCGAGAAGGGGATTCAGCTCGGTAAACAGCGTGGAATTGAAAAAGGTCGCTCAGAGGGTGAACGGCAGGCTACTTTGAAAATTGCCCGGACTATGCTGCAGAACGGTATTGACCGCAGTACCGTCATGAAAATGACCGGCCTGAGCGAAGAAGACCTGGCGCAGATACGCCACTGACGGGCTGTCTTTCCAGGCAGAGCATGAAACGCTCTGCCTGGTGTATCAACTGACCGGCTGAGAGACCTGCTTAATCCCGCCGTAGTCATCAATATAGGAAGGGTAAATTACCGACAGTTTTTTCTTCCCCGGGAAAAATATCCGGCCCCGGGGCTCAATCATTCCGCCCTTCGCGACCACCACCTTTCCTTCCTTATCCCCGGTCACGTTCGCCATCGAGACGAAATACGGTGTGGGATTGGTTCCCTCGATGCCGCCCGGGACTTTTTTCCAGGTGACTGACTGCCCGGCTTCATTTGCACTCCCCGGTAATCCTGCGGGGCGGTAGAAGATTTTCAGCCGCGAGCGAAAAGCCATCTTCAGTTTATTCTGTTTCTCCTGACTGGTTGCGGGGATTTCCAGGACATTCAGCCAGAACAGGGATTCCTTATCTGCGGGTAAGGTTGCCCCGGTGTAAATCAGGCGCAGCATCTGACCTTTACCCTTATTGATTCGGCTGACCGGCGGGGTGAGGGTAAAAGGGACGCTGGCTGTTTCGGGAGAGGCGTTTGCGTCACCTTCATCTATCCAGCTCTGCACCAGAACTGGCCTTTCGCCGTCATTATCAATTTTAACGGTCACCTCCTGCTCTCCGGCAGGGTAAATGACACGCGTTCCGGTAATCACAATCCCCGCCTGCGCGGGCACGGCAGAAAACAAAGACAGCGCCAGCATCGCCGCAGCATGAAAGAACGTTCTGTTGTGCATAATCAAATCCGTATCATCCGGAAAAAACGGCCACGCTGCACGTCGGTATCACCGTGCAGCGGCTAAATCATGGCTCACTGGTAAACGATAGTGAAGACAACCGCGCCATTGGCAATCCCGGCGGTCACATTTGATTCTGTCTGGACATATCTCGCCTTCAGGGGAATAACGTAAGTGGCATTGTCATCAGTGGTCAGGTTATCCAGCTCAAATCCGCCTGTGCCGTCCAGAGGAATGTTCCCGGAGACGTCCCGCCGGGACAGTTCAATCCCGACCCCGGTGGCGGCGTCATCGCTGCTGTCCAGGCTGGCTATCGCAGGATTACCGTCGACTACTCCATTGACGCTGTTGAAAGAGAGCGCCACGCTGTTCGCTGAGCTGGAGTCTGTCAGGTTTCCAGTACTCGCTGACAGCCTGTAATTACCGTAACCATAGAAGGGCGGGCAGTCCTTCAGGGTGATATCAAAATCCTGCCAGTCTGATGTTGCTCCTGCCCCGTCAAAGCTACTGATGTCATGTCTACCCAGATAGACGTCAATATTTGAGCTGGCGAGCTGGCATGTTTTCGTGTACATCGTCGTGGCCCCGGTGAAATTAACAATGAAAAAGACATTAGAAAATGAATCCGGGCCTGTTGCATCTACCGAAAACTGAAAGACAGGAAATGATGACCCCAGCACCTGATGGGTGCCTGAGGCAATCGGGCCCGTTTTTACCAGCTCAACGGTTACGCCATTAAATATAGCGTTGCTGAGGCCCACAATGCCCAAACTGCCTGCAGTAACTGAGGTGCTGACTGACCTGCTCGCAGGGAACTGCGACCACTGTGTCGCAGTGTATGCGCTGAAGTAAAAAATGGCGCCAATCCCTTCCACATTTGTTGGAAATATATCCTTTCCACCTGATGTAATGGCAGCGCCTGAAGGCGTTGTCACGACCTCAGCTTTAGTCAGTATCGTCATTATAAAATCCACGTCTGTTACTTCGTTCTCGCCGCCACCACAACTATACTTCGTGGTTTTATTTGACATCCCGCTATACTGGCCCTTATACAGAACCGTTCCGACAGGAGCATCCTCACCTGCGGTGGATAATCCCGGACCAACGACAGGGATAGAGACGGTCTCAGTAAAAATAGGAGCCAGCTCGCAGGTCGGAGTCACCGCCTGAACCTGAGCGGCCAGCAGTCCCGCCAGTGCCGCAAGCAGGCTCAGCCCCCCCTTCATCCGCCGCCCGCTCCGCTCCGCCATGCGCATTATCTGTTTCATTGTTCAACCTCTGTCTCTGTTTAAAACCCGTGGACGGAACGTGCTTTCCGCTCACGGGACAACGACTTCTGTTTCCGGGGACGGAAGATATCCGCCTCACCCCGCCCGCCCGGCCAGTGACGCGTACTCTCCCGCACTTACCGCCCGCCCCCCCCGGTCCGCACTCTGGTACACGCTGTGCTCATGGAACTCCGCGAACTCACACAACCGCAACACCGCACACAGCTCACGCGTGCTCTCCAGACCCAGCCTGCGCAGGATTTTCGACTTGATGGAGTACATCGTTTTCCGGCTCACCCCGACGGACTCGTGTATCTCTGTCAGCTCATAACCGCACAGCAGGAACAGGAACACCTCCCGCTCAGCCTGTGACAGCGGCGCCAGCAGTGCCGACCGGCTCAGCCCCTCCCGCCGGCTCAGCCCGTAACGCACCGTGGACGCCAGCGCCCGCCTCAGCACCGCCACCGGCGTGTCCACCGACAGCCACGGCAGTCCCTGCACCCGCATGCCCCGCAGCGACATGAACACGCACACATCCGATTCCGCCATCCCCTCCGATATCCGCTGCCAGTCCGCTTTCCCGGCCAGTATCCCGTCCACATCCACCAGGGCCAGCCGGAGCCCCGTAGTGTCCGTCGCCGCCTTCGTGCTCAGCATCCCGCTCAGCTCCGGGCATCCCCCGATTAACGACTGCAGCCCTTGCGCCAGGTACCGGTTCGCCGTGAGGATACGCACCTCCACCTTACCCCCCGTCACCGGCACACCGCCGACAGCTTGCGGAACCCGCTCTGCTTCTCGTCCTTCACCTGGTAGCTGATGCTGCACTGCTCGCTTTTCTGGCTGCCCCACTTCACCGTCAGCACCCCCGCCGCCGCTTCCGTCAGCGCATAGATTTGTCCCATCTGCCCCACGTTGCCCACTACCGCGCCTGACGCGTCCAGCACCTCCGCCCCGAACGGCAGCGGCTCGCCTTTCGCATTCTTCGCGCTGACCAGCAGCGGGAAGCCCTTACGCGTCCCGAACACCACCCGGCTCACCGCCCCCCAGTGAGGCGCCACCTTCTCCGTGGTGTTGCTCAGCTCTATCTCCTGCGACAGCCCTTTCGGATCTATCGTCACTTCGTTCATCTCATACGGCGTCAGGTTCGGCACTGCCGCGTGCCCGAACCCGTCCACCTTCAGGCCCGGGTAGCCGCCCACCTTCGCCCCTTTCGCATCCTTCGCTTCCACCACCGCGAACGTGTCACCCGTGTACGGTGTCGCCACCACCCCGTTCTGCCACGCTATCGCCGTCCCGCTCGCCGCCACGCTCGCGCTCTGGTAGTGTTTACCCGCCCCGTAGCTCGCCGTCAGGTGGGTGTAAGGCGTCCGCCATCCCCCGTTCGCCGTCATGCTGCTCCCGGTGCCCTGGTTGTAGTTCGCCGCCGTCATCCCGTAGTTGAACTGGTTGTCCGCTCCGTACGACCCCGACACGCCCACCTGCTCACCCATGCGCCCGCTGCCGCTTTTGTTCAGGCTTGCCGTCAGCATCGGCACATGTTTCTGGTCATACCCGCCCAGCGGGGTGGTGATGTTCAGCAGGAAGTTGTTCTCCATCTTCCCGCCGCTGTTCCTCACGCGTCCTGCACTCAGGTTGTAGTTCATCCGCCCCAGGCTGTTGCTGTACCCCATCTGGTACTGGATATCCGACTTGCTGTTGTTCCAGTAGTCCTGGGTGTAGCCGGTCACGTACACCTGGCCCCAGCCCGCCGGCAGCCCCTGGTTCATGGTCACGTTCAGCCGGTTCTTCGGCCGCCAGATATTCGACGCCACGCCCCCGCGGGTTTCCTCGTCGATGGCACGCATCGCCGTCTGGTAGTCGTAATACCCTGACGTCGAGAAGCGGTATGCCGCGATGGTCAGGTTACTGTTGGTCTCCGGCAGGAACTTGCTGTAGCTCACCTGGAAGCTCTGCCCGCTGTTCGCCGTCTTCTCCGCGGTCTGCAGGTGCACCCGCGCCTGCGTCACGTCCGCCGAGAACGCCCCGATGGCCGTACTGATGGCCATCCCCAGCTGTATCGCGTAGTAGCTGGCCCCGCTCCCCTGGATACCCGCGTACCCGGTGAGGATGTTCGACAGCCCCCGCTGGTACGTCGCCTGGTACAGCGTCGGGTTAATGGACAGGCTCGGGTCGTTCAGCCGCCCCGCCACCACGTTATAGCGGTGCGCCCCCGGGCGCAGGAGCTGCGTCACCGAGGCAAAGGGCACCTGGAAGGTCTGCACGCTGCCGTCCGCTTCCGTCACCGTGACGTCCAGGTTGCCGCCGTACCCGGTCGGGTACAGATCCTCGATGACGAAGGCCCCCGGCGGCACCGTGGTCTCATAGATGGTCCGCGCGTTCTGGCGCACCGTCACCCGGGCATTGGTCCGCGCGATACCGCGGATTTCCGGCGCATACCCCCGGCGGGACTGCGGCAGCATCCGGTCGTCGCTGACCAGCGCCACCCCGCGGAACGGCAGGGTGTCGAACAGCTGGCCGCCGGTGGAGGTCTCCCCCACCAGGACCCGCCCGAGGATGGAGGTGATGTCACGCTGCACGTAGTTGTTGACCGACTGGTACTTTCCCCCGTCCCCCTGCTGCCAGGTGTAGTTCCCGTCGTGGCGGAAGTACCAGCCCCCGACGTTCACGCCGCCGTTGAGCCCGACATAGGAGGAGGTGAAGTCCCGGCCGTGCGAGCGGGTGGTGTAGGTGCTGGCGTTGTACCCCAGCATCGCCGCCGGGATACCGGTGTCCCACAGCGCCGGGCTCACGTACCCCCGGGCGGTGTTGCGCAGCAGGGCCTGGGGAATATCAACATCCAGGCGCTGGGACGAGGAGTCATAGACCACGCTGACGTCCGGCAGCATCGCCTCCAGGTCATAGCACGCCCGGTTCTCCCGCAGCGCGGCGGTGAAGCCCGCCGGCAGCCGGTCAAAATTGAAGTTGAGCTGCTTAATCAGCTCAGGCGTGATGCACGGACGGACCTTTTTGTCCGCCTGTTCTTTAAACAGGACCTTTTCCCGGGCCACGGAGATGCCGTTGACAAAGATGTCCGTCGACCAGGTGCCCGGCGTCGCCGAGCCGCCGTTTTCAAACCGGGATAAGTCGATTTTGTCAGCACCGGAGGTATTCAGAAAAATGGGGTCAAAGGTTATCCGGTCATCGCCGGCAGACGACGGGGATAACGGCGCGGCCGCCGCTCCCCGTGAAAGGGCTATGGCCGTCATCACCGCAAGGGCAATTAATGAATATCCGGACTGAAAACGCATAACATTGCTTCCTGGTGGCTGAACAAATTTATAAGGTGTATTCGACTTTTCTGAGTGCGCCCCAGTCGTTCACATACTCGTAGACCAGCACGGTGCCCGCGCCCGCCCGGGCGGTTTTCGGCAGGGTGAAGGTCTGTTTTCCTTTCGGGGGCACCATCTCGCCCTCGACGGAGCCGCCCTTACCGGCGCCCTTCAGCGACACCGAGACCAGGGAGACAAAATAGGGTGAGGCGTTTGACGCCGTCAGGGTCTGCCCGGAGACCGTCCACGTCAGGCCTTCGGCCCCTGCCCGGACCTGCTCCCGGTTAGCCAGGGCCGCGGGACGGTAGAACAGCTTGATGCGGGAGCGGAAGGCGACCTGCAGCCTGCTCAGGGTCTCGTCCTGCTTCGCGGCCGGGACTTCCAGCACGTTGAGCCAGTAGACGGACTCCCGGTCCTGGGGCAGCGCCGGGACGCCGGTGTAGCTGAGGCGGACCGTCTGGGCCTTGCCGGCGTTGATGCGGTTAATCGGCGGCGACAGGGTGAACGGGGTGCGGATCCGGTCCGGCGTCGCGTTCGCGTCGCCCTCGTCGGTCCAGCTCTGGACCAGCACGGGCTGCGTGCCGGTGTTGGTGAGGCGGACCGAGACTTCTTTCTCCGCGCCGTTGTAAATCACGCGCGTGCCGTTGATGATGACGCTGGCCGCCGCCGGGAAGGACAGCGCCGCCGCGGTGAGGCAGGCCGCCTGTGCCAGGGTGCGGAAAAAGGATGAAGAGGTCATGGCGTGTGTCATGGCGTGCTCCTGAATAACAGGAGGCGCGGGTCCCCCGCCCCTCCTGTGGTCCTTTATGACTTATTTACCGACTGCAGAGGTCAGGCTTACTTGTACTGCAGGTTGTAAACGATGCTGCTGACCACGGTACCCGGCGTGGTCTGGGCATTTGCGTAGTACTCCACCGCGTACGGCACTAAGGCGGTACCGTCTGCGCTGATGTCAACATACGCAGTGTCGTTCACCTGGTCGGTGTTACCGGCGTTAATCGGGGCATAGCTGTTGGACGCGTCCAGCAGGCGCAGGTCAACGTTAGTGGCGCCGCCGGTCATGTTCTTCAGACGACCGGTGCTCAGGTCAACGGTGTTGCCGGCCTGGAAGAAGGTGGAGACTTTGGAGTGGCCACCTTCGGTGCCAATAACGCAGTCCGAGATGTTCATGTTGAAGGATGTACGGCCGGAAGTGTCACCGCTCTGCGTCAACTGGTTAACACCCACGGTCGGCAGGATCACGGTGGCGTCAGAGCCCTGGCCGTTGATGTCCACTTCACAGGTGGTGTCCGTCAGCTCACCGTTAAAGGTGATGGTGCCGGTGGACGCCGCCAGGGCAGCAGAAGAGGACAGCATCAGGGCGGTAACGGTCATAGCGGAAAGAACGTGTTTCATATTAAGTCAAACTCCATTTTTTGAATGTATGCCGGAGCAAATGGCCGGCATGTTAATTTATTCGCCGGAATACCCCGCGAATAAAACCCCGGAATACCGCAGACGGCATTCCTTAATACTTTTTACTGATCCCGGAAAAATATGCCGGCGTGAATATGCCTCCGCCGTAAAGTCCGCGGAGAATGTAAACCGTGTTCCGTTCTTTATCCGGCCTGAATAAGCGACAGCAGCATCGAATATTCCAGACGGCTTCCCAGATTTAATTTATGGCGTATCCGGTAGCGGATATTCAGCCGGCGCTTGCGCTCCCGGGCATCGCCTTCTGCTGCCGGGGTGTCGGCCAGCAGAAAGGTGTACACGCCCGGGAGCAGACTATCCTGCAGGCTCTCCCTGATGTGCTCAGCCAGAGATAATGCCTCACCGGGCAGCATGTTATTACGCCCCGCAGGTCGTTTCTTTTTTTTACTGACGATGCGTTTAAGCTGCGCCAGGGTGAAAATAAAACGCCGCACATTAATATAAGCGCTGTAAACAGAATGCCGGGCAAGGTAGCGGATATTATCCAGCCCCCGCGCTTCCATTTTATTGACCAGCCACTTCACGTCACTGAAGGTTTCCCGGTCAAGGGTATCAATAATGGTAACTGCCTGGCGGCACACTGTGGCGCAGACCAGAAATGCCATCCGGTTGTCGAAGACAAATACCTGCCGGTGGTCAGAGTTTGCGGATAACGACCTGATTGCCGCCGCAGTCATCACATTCCGTGTAAAAACCAGAATCATGGGGCCACTCCATGCTATTATCCAGGGCGATTAAAAATTCAACCTTGTCAAAGTGCACATAATACCCCTGTCGGATATGACGGCTGATAAAGTCCGGATGAAAACCTAAATCTCTGAATGCATCCTTTAGATCACGGATCACACCGCGAATCCGGGAGGAAGAGCTTTTGAGACCTGCACTTTCAAAAACATCCCGGGCAATATCATCATCGCTGACCAGGCCATTCTGCGTCCCTTCAATAAAGACGCGCAGTAACCGGGCACTGGTGTCGGATAATTTTTTTACGCGGGCATCACGGATATTTATCAGAAGCCCGGATGTCACCCGGAATTCTACACTCCGGTTCAAGTTATATCCGTACAACAGATGGTGGCGCATATTCTGCATATCTTTTCCTGATACCCCTGGCAACGGATCGGCATATTAGTAATACCCTCCCCCCCACACAATGGGAATGTTTTATACGAATAAAAAACCAAAAATTAAAATAAATCAGCATAAAAACCCAAACAAAAGAAAAATGAAAAGATTAAAAATCAACAAATACACCTTCCTTACATAAAAATAACTTTAGAAAAACAAAAAAACAATACAGAGAAAAATCCTTTAATATTGACACATAAAGGATTTTATCTTGATGAGTGGAGAGATAACCATTTTTTACATAGGGTTAATCAGTCAGCATCTGATAGAACAAATATAAATACTTTCTGATGAAATAGGAATAGTCTCAGCACGTTGTTTTAATGAACTTACAACGCTATTTTTAAAAAATCTTTCCGTTACATATCGTTACTTTTCTAAGGAGAAAACAACATTCATTAAATAATAAATATTCATATAAATCAATGACATAAAATATATATGATCTAGAACAAAATATAATTAAAGTTAGGTTTGGTAAAAAATGAAATAGCGTTAAAAATATACACCCAGAAAATAAACGAACAACCTCACACCCTCTAATCAGTAGTAGAGTCAAAAAACACAAGATTATAATTTAGTAATCTAAAAAACTTCTTAATTGAATTTAAAATCAGGCTACTTGAGTCAATTTTAGATCACCAGGCGTGACAGACTGACATCCCTAAGTTCAGCACACAAAGATACCTAACTAAAAAAGGAGAAAAATCTCAATCTGTAATGGATCATCGACAGGCAGACAACTATATCTTTAGCCAAACATTCTTTAAAAAAGAAAACCACAGGTCAGGACTGATAGTGAAGTACTTGTTAAAGAAGGTTTCTTAGTATAGAAAAGAAGAATAATGCCAGCTATCCTGACGAATAAAAGAACAGAATAAAGTTATTAACTTAGTTAAGCCAATGCTTTATTGACCTAATACAGTCTTAAACCAGGATCAACAGACAGGAAGAAATCAATTAGACTTGTACATTCAATGGAATGAGAGTTGGCGATCAAGAAAAAACACGAATACCTCTTGCAAAAAATACTAAATATTTGATAGATATTATTAAGATCCCATTAATTATATATTTTATAAAATCAGTATTCCACACAAGTGAGCACCCATGCATCTGGGTTACCTATTAGCCAGGCTTTACTATCAACTTTCTGTCGTTCGAATATTATGATTGAATCGTCAATGCTTACCTCAGATAATAAAAGACGAAATACTTTATCATCAACATAATCAACTGATAATTTTCTGATGCCACCATTTCGATACTTAAATGTATGACCATCTATTTTTTTTCCATCATTCAAAAGAATTTTACGACTAACACTTTGAGTTATACCCTCACGAATTACTTTACCATTAAAAGATATAAAACCTGTATTATCATTATACAACTGTAGTGTTTGAACAACGTAAAAATCATATTCAACATCGTTATTAAAAATATAATATCTGGATTGATTAGTACATTTAAAATTATCTATCTCATTCCTTTTTCTCTGAAATATTGTGGCCGAGAGAATCAAAACAATCATCAAAAAGAAACTAGCAACGTACTTCAATTTTTTATTCATAATGGTTTCCAGTTATGATAGTATACATTATCACATGAAACTATCTGTTGATTAATATCTTTAATACATATAGAAAATAAAGTACGCTGCATTCTGTCAGAGGTGAATAATCCATTTTGATCAAAGATTATTTTCTTATCACTCCCACAGATAATGGCATTATCGGAAATAATTTTTTCTATATATTTTTTTGCTTTATCTTTTCTTTCTTTTGTTAAGTTCTTTATGAAAACGACATCACAACCGTTATCCAATCTATCATAATACAATGAATAATGATTTGAATCTTTCATTCTTAAATGGTCAGAGTAAGAAAAAAGAATATATATTAAAAGAGAGACAAAAGCGAATAATATAAAAAAACCTTTACTTAATAGTGATTTTTTCTTAAATTTATCTTGTTTTTGCTCACAATGAGAAGAATCGATAGGTAAGTGTAATGCTATGTCCGGATTTAACCTGAATCCCATTTTAGGAACAGTAATAATAAAATTTTCGCAACCGAAAGTGGCTAACGAACGACGTAGTATACTAATATACTGATTGAGACTACTATTCGATCCCTGCAAACCATAGTCATCCCAAACGCGACTCAATAACTGATCTCGATAATATATTTCATGCGGTGATTTTAATAAGGCCTCAAGTAATCGACTTGCCGTTAATGTAAGCACAATTGATTCATGCGTTTCATCATGCGTTATCGAACCATCCTCAGAGTTGAATTTGATTACTTCCCCGATAATAAAAATCATGATGATAGCACTCCAACATCTTTGCAGTTCTTTACATCATACCACAAAGTTTCTGCATGCTCAGATAAATTACTTGTGACAAAACCTTGTTACATATTTATAAAAAAAAACGAATTTCGGTAAAAGTTGCTTCCGTAGCATCACAAAACATATAATCAATTGAGATTGATGGCTATTACAAACAAAATTGATGTAATTGAATAAATCATTAAAGTTGTAAAGCCATACCAATTTTTTGTCTTCATCTTTTAGAATATTCTCATTGCAGTTTAAAGGTTAAGGAAATCCCATAAAATTTACATGTTATGATGCCAATCTTTCCACGTAGAATAAAATATAAAGATGGCGTATTTATCGACTAGATTGCTTTAATAAAAGCTATCACTCCTTGCTTTTCTCATACCTAAACTTTCATCTCACCGCTCCTTTCAGTGCAGACCGACTCTTCGAATCATATGAAACTAGAAATCCTCCACTACAGCAAATAAAAACAGAAATAAACTAATATATAGTTTTTTGTTTTTCAATAATCATATATTATAGGTTTATATTCTAGTTATGTTTTGTTTTTTTCCAATCAACTCAATTAGTACAAATCAGTTCCAGCCAACTATTGATTATAATTACAGCAATCCAGCCTACAATCCATGAGATTTTCTCTTGCAACTTAGGAGAGAAAAACTACAAAAATTCAAATATGCAGGAATTTTGAAATAAGATTTGAAAAGAATGGGATAGACATCATGGCCAATACGGCATGATTCCAGGACAATGACTCATTGCAAAACACGCACATCATGATTTCAGATTTTAAAGTCATTAGCAGACGTTTATCTTCAGTCATATTTTTCAACAGTTCGTGAGTCCATGCGATTACTTCAAGTTAGCCGGAATCGTTGATTACCTAAACTTACTCAGCGTTTTGAAATGATGTGACTGGCCTTCATTAGAATATGTCAAGTTGAATGATCAGTGGAGGCGAATTCAGTGCTGGTTTCCTTTATCAATTAAAGCAATTCCCTATACAATGATTTCAGGCCTTCAACTCCCGACAGCGTGAACCAGTTAATCCAGCGGCCGACGGATGAACAGGCGCAACAGAGTGTTCTGGCTACGTCACTGACACGATCGCCCCAGTGCAACATCAGCAGAGCAGTGAGTCTGCGTGCATGATTTTTGTCACGCGTTTTATGGATAGTTTTCTGCATCAGGCGTCGTTCAGCGCGGGGGATGGGGTGCTATGATCGGCATCGCTCAGTCCGGTTGGTGGTTTGTTTCTTTTTGGCGATTGATCAGATCGCACAATCCGGGCTGAGTTCCCCTAAAGTGATCTACTATTTGGAACGCTTATTTAGAGAAGTTATAAAGGATTATTTACCGACAAGGTCAATCTTTCTATCTTTTGTACCAGTTCACATTCATGTGAACTGGTACAAACCAGATACATCAATCTGACTCATCGGGGATACCATGCATCATATTGCTGTCACCCAAATGTTGCTCCCAGACGTCATCGCATTTTATCGTACTGATTTCTTTCCCCTGTTTTAAAACAGTTATTTCCCCATCAGTATTTTTTCCATCATCGATATAGGAAACAGAGTAAGTATAATCATTCTCAGGTATATTTAATGTATGTATCGACACGCCTTCAGCCCTACTGTAATTCCATGACTGACTTAACTGGCTCACATTTTTTACCAGAGTAATTTCAGGAATAACTCCGCCACCTCCGGTAATGTCCGATTTACCAAATAAATAAGTGACCTTATTATTATTCCTTAACACAGCCACCTCTCTAGTAGTTTTTCCTTTTATTATACACCCGAACAAGACATCTAAACCTCCATAAGGTGATGCCATTACTGAACAGGAGATGGAAATTAACCCTAAGGTTATCATATATTCCAGCTTCTTTAAAAATTCCATGCTATTTTTCTCTAAAAATAAATAATATATAAAAAGCGCTTACCCCAAAGGTAAGCGCTTTGCATCAAAAATGCCTATTCAATATATACAACAATCTTACCATCTGATTGTTCTGTCACGGTAATATCTTTAGTTGTACCATCACTAAGTTGAGCAAATCCATAGTGCTGTTTCCCTTCACTTTCAGTTAACGTTACGTTCTCACATTGCTGTGAGTATTGACGTAACTGTTTATGATAGATATCCGTTACCACCTCGCATGCTGTACGTTCCAGCATCGCTTTGCTTCCGTTGAACGCAAAGTTCCCGATGCCATATACAATCCAGATCCCAAGCCAGACCAGCAACAGCATTTTCCCCTGGCCAACGGCTTTACAACGTTTAGCAATATAAACTGGCGAAAAAAGAATCCACCATTTTGAAAAACTTGCCTTACCATGTTTATCCAGTAGCTTCCAGTCCATATAGAACAAGATAATCAGGGCAATCATAACGAACAGATTAACCGTATAGTTGACAGCTAAACTAAACAAACATGCGGATAAAACGCCGATAAAAAACAATCCCGTTGCAATCCAGATATATTTTTCATGTAACGACGAGTTGTCTATATTTAATAATTTACGGATACTCTCAGCGCTTACCAAATCAGACTGTTTACGATCGCCAACAATAAAAGAAATCAATTTATTATTATACAGTACCCTGGCTTCATCGTTTAACAAAATTGATTTCATTTCACGGATGAATTTTAAATCTGCATCATCACGCTCACTTACTTTTTGTATCGCATGGTTTAATTCATCAACGCTGGCATTCATATCCAGCTCAAGATATTCATAATAGTTTATCATGATAATTCCTTATCTTTACATAATAGCCGAAATATTACAGAGAACGTTAAACTGGTATACTTCAAGAGTATTGAACAGGAGGAGAGTATGGCGGTAAATATAAAATAATTATTAAAATACGTAATCATTTCCCTTATTGACCTAACAAAACAACAATCCCTATACAGACAAGCAACATGAATAAAGCGCCAAAGCCAAGATAGGCTTTAAAAAGCCTCTTAATTCTTTCTGGTTTCATTTTGACCTCACGACTACAGCAAAAAGAATAGCACCAAATATGGGGTCTATAAGCATACTGATAACAAACCATATGAAGAACGAACGGCCACTGGCCTGAGCTAATTTACCAATAACTATCGATGCTCCGATCCACAAAAGTAAAAGAATAAATGCCATCGTTGGCTCCTTGAAAAATAGCAATAAATGACTGAAGTGGTGGTTTAATGCCGTCACTTTGTCCGGTAAACATGTTGAATAGATGGGCAGACTTATATCTGCCGCATTGAAACATCCTTGCTATAGGCGCATGGTGCATCTCCTTATTGTCACCCGGTAAGAATCCTGGCCTGATTCTAATTAAATCCTCTCTAAGATAGGGAGGTTATGAGTGCAGGTAAAATTGTTATTACCGATCGAATTTCAATAATTGATCTGTACAATCTATCTGTATAAACGATCAATTTAATTAATTTGATAGCTTATAACTATCATTATAATGATATCGATCGTTTTTGCAGATCAGTTTAGGTGGGGGGTGTTGTGTATTAAAATTGATGAGGCAAATAGTGGGTATTTTTTATTCATTAAAAACATAAGGATATGACATTTCTCATAACCTTCTAGTCAAAGGTATGACCACAATCGCCACACTCATATCTGTCAAACAGGAGTCCATCAAGGGCTGAGCCGGTAACCGCTCCCGCAGTTGCACCAGCCACAAACCTCCCTAAAACAGCACCAATAACAGCCCCGGTCGCAGTCCCCAGAACTGGCACAACAGAGCCAATTGCAGCCCCCGAGCTTGCTCCACTAAGGGCTCCAGCCACACCTCCAGCAATACTTCCTGCCTTCCTCCCAATATTACGTTCACTTACACGGTCAGAACCACATTCCGGGCATATCGTAGTCATTTCTTATTCTCCTGATTTATAGTTGTTAAAAGCAAAAAGGCATCCGAACGTTACTGAACGGATGCCTTCTCATAGGTAATTTTATCGTTAATGGTTATTTAGTAATTAAATAATCAATTGGGTTTTCACGCTGTTTTATCAAACACTCCTTGCATCACAGTCCTGTTTGCTAAAGAGTCAATATAATTTGCATACCACTGCAACATCTCCCTACGCTGCTCTAGATATTGAGCATGGTTGTAAGTACCACGGATAGTGTTCTTATCAACATGTGCAAGCTGTAACTCGATCCACGCCGTGTTATAGCCCTTTTCGTGCAAGATCGTACTCATCGTATGCCTGAAACCATGCCCGGTAGCCCTTCCGTGATAACCAACTCTTTTTAGTACTTGATTGATGCTCGCTTCACTCATTGGTTTTGTGATGTCGTTACGACCAGGGAAAACCAGATTGTAACGACCAGTAACTGCCTGAATTTCACGAAGTGACGCCACAACTTGATCAGATAAGGGGACCAAATGCGGGCGGCGCATCTTCATCCTTTCTACTGGCACCTCCCACACTCGCTTACCGAAATCAAACTCCTTCCACTCTGCCTGACGAAGCTCGATAGTGCGAACGCCAGTCAGCATCAAAATGCGTGTGGCAAGCCGAGTTATCGGGCTACCTGAATACGCAGCAAGAGCTTGTAAGAAATCAGGTAATTCACCAGCTAGCAGGTGGGGATAATTGGTAGACTTAGGCGCAGTCAGTGCGCTGGCTAGTTCAGAGGCTGGGTTTGTTTCAGCCCTGCCAGTGACAATGGCATAGCGAAACACCTGATTGCAGGCCTGACGAATTTTACGCAACTTATCGAGGACGCCTCGCTTTTCTAATTTACGGAGCGAATTGAGCACTTCTAGCGGCGTAATCTCAGCAATGGGTCGTTTACCGATATCAGGAAAAATATCGTTCTCAAACGCTTCCATCAGATCTTCAGCGTAGCCTTTCGACCAGTTAGGACGCTTGTATTCATGCCATTCCAGCGCAATCGCTTTGAAGGTATTTTCAACACTGGCTTTTTTAGCCAATTTTTCTGCTTTCTTTTCTTCTCCTGGGTCACCACCCAAAGCAATAACCTTCCGTGCTTCTTCTCGCTTCAGGCGAGCATCAGCCAAAGAGATATCTGGGTAAACACCGATAGAAAGCTTTTTCTCTTTCCCAAAAAATCGGTACTTCAAACGCCAATACTTTGCGCCGTTAGGTTTTACCAGCAAATACAACCCACCACCATCAGTAAGTTTGTATTCCTTCTCCTTTGGTTTTGCAGTGTCTATCTGTCGTGCATTTAGTGGCATATGGGGCCCCTAATTTCCATTGAACGAGATGAGCCCCCTCAAAGGCCCCCAGCTACCACTTGATTTAGGTAGAACTGAGTTGACTTCGATAGAACTCGTGACAGAAAAATCCAGTAATATCAGGGAGTATAAAGGATAAAAAGAGAATTCAGTAGAGGTGTGTTGACTTGAAAATGGTACGCCCTACAGGGCTCGAACCTGTGACCTACGGCTTAGAAGGCCGTTGCTCTATCCAACTGAGCTAAGGGCGCACTGAGAAGTGAGAACTTCATGATGTGCAATCGCCGAGAATTATACGGTGCACGCCTGACGAGTCAATGTATTTTGCCGTGAAACTGCGGTTGTGCGGCTAACTTATTGAATTACCCATCTCACACGCTCAAATTGCATACAATTCAGACTTTTACAGCACGTAAAGTCTGCAAGACTGCTACGGCTTGCGTAAAGCCGCTAAAGCGCCTGCACAAGCGTCAGTTCATCGATCATCGTTTCACTTCGCACACAAACAGCGGTGTATCGACAATCATGAAAACTAGCGTATCGTCTCTAACCCTGATCACTCTGGTCAACATTTTTTGCTCAGGCCGGGTTGAAAAGAAAAATGCCGGTAGATACTTTTTAAAGTAGCCGAACTCCTCGCCGTTACTGTAATTCATAATGCTGGCGTCATTATACATAACCATAACGTTATTCTTTTTCATCAGATAGCTAAAAGTCTTGCGTATTCTCAATATGGCATCGCTTGCCGAATCACGGCCGGCGATAGTGATAAACCCATCCCCATTGTCAAAAGAGATATTCATATGAAAATCAATGGTACGGTCTTTATCAAGAATACTCAGGTTCGCATCACAGGCTATGGCTTCCGCCTGCGACCTGAAATGACTAATGAGATAAACACAAATAATCAATATAATCAAAGAACTAAACGCCATAACATAGCTAACATTGTCATTCAACTTCCACATGGTTCACTAACCTATCAATTTAAAAAATAAAATGATTGACACTTTGCATAGGCGCCTGAACCGGACCTATTACGACAGGCAATTAATGACGGATATTCAGCCACATGATTTCCGGTGATATAAACCCAGCGATCGGTACGACAATCTACCGCTGACTTACTGATTAAATTCTCAAAAACACCGTCATCATCAGTGGTAACGTTGGCAAAAATCCGGCACTTATCAACGGGATTGCTTTCTACGTAAGAAGAAAAGTAATCCTTCTGCGGCGAAATGAAAAAATACAATCCCAGGAGCATTAGAGAAAAAATCCCTATGGCATAAAAAACAATCAGCCCTTTTTTTTTACCATCAACACTCTTTTCTACATGATTTTTATTCACTTCAACTACAGTGTGATTTATTTCTAAAATCTCATGAAGTTCTTCCTTAGCATCTATAATGCTCTCCTTGCGTTCGATGGCGATACTGGAAGGGATAGTAAATCCACGCTTGGGGATCGTTTTGATCACTTCCCTGCCACCGTCTATTCGCGCTAACGCCTTTCTCAACAATGAGATGTTTTGATGCAATGTATTCGCATTAACATTCATACCCCGCTCATTCCAGACCCGCGTTAACAATGCTTCCTGAGTGATGATTTCGCCCTGATTTTCAAGCAATATTTTAAAACAGTTACTAGCAGGGATAGGCAATGACACCATTTTATCCCCGTCAACATAGCTAATAAGGTGTGCCTCAGAATCATATATAAGCGATTCATTTATAATATAAAGTACAGCCACTCAAACCACCTCCGATAAGATAATGTCAGGCACGGTCACACAGCAGCAAAATGTGTCGCTGCAAAAGCTTTCTTTCTCAACTGACTAATTGATATGGATTATATTAAAATCGATAACTCCACTCAAATAAAATAAACATTTACTTTCTTAAAATAATTGTCAGGTTTTCTAAAAAACTTCATAAATCACAACAAAATCACAACCTTAAAATCATCATACAAATAAATAATTCATTAATCTCATAAATACATGAGTGGTAACACCACACGCTTAGCAGGTACATTTTGTTGCATATGAAAGTGCTACTACAACTTGCCCGCTCTTAAATTAGTAATAACGCAAGTGACTAATTCAGTTTCTTATGCCGCCATTGGGATAGGAGAGTAAAGGAATCATCTGCATATTTTCAGCAAGGAAAAAATCGTGAAAAATAGAAAACAAAACTCAATTTTAATGATGTTCACCACTTTTAGAAAAACTGCTTTCCACAGTCAAATTCTAATGATTGTGATGGAATTAATTAATCACCAAGGGAGCGACATTATATATCGGCAAAGCACTGTGCCGAATACATCCTAACCCACGCTAAATAGTGACGTTGAATAGGATGAAAATGTGCAGGTTCGGCGACCGGATCATTCTCTAAATAGAGAAACCCTGGAGGCCAGGACGACCATCTATTCGATTCGTAATATCTCTATCTAAATAAAAAGGAACATTGTATGAAAATCAAAACCCTGGCGATTGCTGTACTGTCAGCCATGTCCCTGAGTTCAGCGGCAGCTTATGCAGATACCACCGCGGTCAACGGCGGCACAGTGCATTTTAAAGGGGAAGTGGTCAACGCCGCCTGCGCAGTCGACGCCGATTCAGTAGAGCAAACGGTACAAATGGGCCAGGTGCGCACAGCTAAACTCGCCAGCGCAGGCAGCACCAGCACCGCCGTTGGCTTCAACATCCAGCTAAACGATTGTGACACCAGCGTCGCAACCAAAGCTTCCGTCGCATTCGCCGGTACAGCGATCAACAGCACTAATGCCAACGTTCTGGCTCTGCAAAGCTCTGCCGCAGGTGGTGCATCCAATGTCGGCGTACAGATCCTCGATAAAACCGGCACCCCGCTGGCGCTTGATGGCACATCCTTCAGCTCCGCTGTAACGTTGATCGATGGCACCAATATCATCCCGTTCCAGGCTCGTTACTACGCCACTGGCACAGCAACGGCCGGTACCGCCAACGCTGACGCCACTTTCAAAGTTCAATACGAGTAATTCCAAAGAGTTGCAGGGAAGCGTTAAGGGCCAGGACGGCCCACCTTCTTTAACGTGCTTAAGGTAACTACGATGCAAGGGATGAAATCAGGGCTGTTGATGTTTCTGCTGCCATCGCTCGCGCTAGCCTCCAACCGCTGGGATATCACCTTGCCGGAAGGAAATATGCGCTTTCAGGGTGTCATTATTGCCGAATCCTGCCGCGTAGAGACTGGAGACCAGCAGATGACAGTCAACATGGGACGCATCAGCAGCAACCGCCTGCACGCGGCAGGGGAAGATACCAATCCCGTCTCTTTTGATATTCATTTACAGGATTGCACAACGGCAGTCAGCCAGCGCGTCGGTATCGCTTTTCTCGGCGTGGCTGACGGTAAAAATTCGGACGTACTGTCGGTTGGCGAAGGCCCAGGCATCGCTAGCGGCATCGGCGTTGCGCTATTCGACGAGGAGGATCGTCAAATCCCGCTCAATAGCCCACCACTCGCCTGGACGCCACTGTATAACGGGCCGGTAACACTGCATTTTGTCGCCAAATATCGTGCTACTGGCCGGCAGGTCACCGGGGGCATCGCTAACGCTCAGGCTGGATTCACCTTGACCTACCAATAAGACATAGCCAACACGTAGGGACAGGAAATGACGTTGATTAATAAAGAGGAATACGTGAAAAAGACCACCGTGATGGCTCGCTGCCTACTGGCGGGTTTACTAATGATAGCCGCGCTTCGCGCCGAAGCCGGTGTCGCGCTGGGTACAACCCGCGTTATCTACCCTGCCGGGCAGAAACAGGTTCAACTACCGGTAACCAACAATGCCGAAAACAGCACCTATCTGATTCAATCCTGGGTAGAAAACAACGACGGGCAGAAAGAGAGCCGCTTTGTTATTACCCCGCCGCTGTTCGCCATGCAGGGCAAGAAAGAGAACACGCTGCGCATTATTGATGCGACCAACAATCTGCTGCCGAAAGATCGCGAAAGCCTGTTCTGGATCAACGTGAAAGCGATTCCTTCAATGGATAAAGCGAAGCTCAAAGATAACACGCTCCAGTTGGCGATTATTAGCCGCATCAAGCTCTACTACCGACCGACGAAACTGGCTTTTCCTCCCGATCAAGCCCCGGAAAAGCTGCGCTTTCGCCGCAGCGCCTCCAGCCTGACGCTCAGCAACCCGACCCCGTATTACCTGACGGTAACTGAATTAAATGCCGGTACACGGGTGCTGGAAAACGCGCTAGTACCACCAATGGGCGAAGCATCGGTTTCGCTTCCGCCTGACGCTGGTAGCACAATTACTTACCGGACTATCAATGATTACGGCGCTTTGACGGCAAGAATGCAAGGCCTCGCGCAATAGCCTCAGCAGGACGCTTTTCACCGCACAACCGCTGAATTAACGCATCAGAAATTATCGCCGGACGACTTCGAGCCGGAGGGACCATGTCACATCTGAAAAATGGATCGCGCCATTTCGGCTCCCGGATCACCACAGGCCATCGTCTGCGACCGGGACACCTTTTTATCCAGATACCGCTTGCTCTGCTGATTGCCGCGCAAACTTTTTCCGCGCGGGGGGAACTCTACTTTAACCCACGCTTTTTATCCGACGATCCGTCATCCGTTGCTGATTTATCTGGGTTTGAAAAAGGTCAGGAAGTGCCGCCCGGTTTATATCGCGTCGATATATATCTGAATGATGGTTTTATGACCACACGCGATGTCGAATTTAATGTGGCAGAAAATACCATCGGGCTGGCGCCCTGCCTGACTCGTGGACAGTTGGCGAGTATGGGAGTCAATCCAGCCGCAGTGGCCAAAATGAACGCTCTGGAGGTTGATGCCTGCGTACCGCTTGTCGCTATGATAAAAGAGGCGACCACACGCTTTGATGTCGGCCAGCAGCGCCTTTACCTGACGATCCCGCAGGCATTTATGGGTAATCGCGCACGCGGATATATCCCTCCTGAACTTTGGGATGATGGGATTAACGCAGCCCTGCTCAATTACAGCCTGACTGGAAACAATGTGCGTACCGCGACCGGCGACACCAGCCACTACGCCTGGCTGAATCTACAAAGTGGGCTGAACATTGGCGCATGGCGTCTGCGCGACAACACTAACTGGAGCTATAGCGGCGGTGACGATTCCTCCAGTCATGAAAATAAGTGGCAACACGTCAACACCTGGCTTGAGCGCGATATCACGCCGCTACGCTCGCGGATGACGCTCGGCGATGGCTTTACCGATGGCGATATTTTCGACGGCATTAACTTCCGCGGCGCACAGCTAGCTTCCGATGACAATATGCTCCCGGACAGCCAGAAAGGTTTTGCGCCTGTCATTCACGGTATCGCCCGCGGCACGGCACAAGTTTCGGTCAAACAAAACGGCTACGAAATCTATCAAAGTACAGTGCCACCAGGCCCGTTTACCATTAGCGATCTCTACTCTGCGGGCAATGGCGGTGACCTACAGGTCACCATTAAAGAAACCGATGGCAGCAGCCAGGTCTATAGCGTCCCCTGGTCGTCGGTGCCGGTTTTACAGCGTGAAGGTCATACACGTTATGCCATGACGGTCGGGGAATATCGCAGCGGTAATGGGCAGCAGCAAAAACCAAAGTTCTTCCAAAGCAGTGTATTACGCGGTTTTCCTGACGGATGGACGCTGTATGGTGGCACCCAACTAGCGGACCGCTATCGCGCCTTCAACCTCGGTTTTGGCAAAAACATGGGCGATTTCGGCGCGCTATCGCTGGATATCACCCAGGCCAACGCAAAGCTTGCTGACGACAGCGAACATCAGGGGCAATCTCTGCGTTTTCTCTACAACAAATCACTAACCGAAACGGGAACCAATTTTCAGCTTGTCGGCTATCGCTACTCAACGCGCGGCTATTTTAACTTCGCCGATACGACCTATAACCGGATGAGTGGTTACAACATTGATACCCAAGACGGGATTATCGAGATGAAACCCAAATTTACCGACTACTACAACCTCGCATGGAATAAGCGCGGCAAGGCTCAAGTCAGCATCACCCAACAACTGGGCCGAACGGCGACGCTCTATCTGAGCGGCAGCCATCAGACTTACTGGGGCACTGGCAGCGCGGACCAACAGCTCCAGACCGGTTTGAATGGCGTGGTTGACGATATCAACTTGACCCTGAGCTATAGCCTGACCAGGAATGCCTGGATGGAGGGGCGGGACCAAATACTGGCCCTCAACGTCAATATTCCATTCAGCCACTGGATACGCTCTGACAGCCGATCCGTCTGGCGGCACGCGAGCGCCAGCTACAGCATGTCGCAAGATCTCAACGGACGAATGAGCAATCTCGCGGGCTTGTACGGTACGCTGCTTGAAGACAACAACCTAAGTTACAGCATGCAGACCGGATACGCAGGCGGCGGCATGGGATCCAGCGGCGGCACCGGCTATACGGCCCTTAACTATCGCGGCGGCTACGGCAACGCCAATCTTGGTTACAGCCGTAGCGATGGGTTCAGGCAGCTTTACTACGGCATAAGCGGCGGCGTGCTGGCGCATGCTAACGGCATCACCTTCAGCCAACCGCTGAACGACACCACGGTCCTGATTAAAGCGCCGGGCGCGAACAATGTCAAAGTTGAAAACCAAACCGGCGTGACCACCGACTGGCGAGGATATGCCGTCATCCCCTACGCCACGGAATATCGTGAAAACCGGGTGGCACTGGATACCAACTCGCTGGCAGATAACGTAGACCTGAATGAAGCCGTGGCAAGCGTAGTGCCGACCCACGGGGCCATCGTGCGAGCGGAATTTCGCGCACAGGTGGGAATGAAGCTGTTGTTAACGCTGATGCGCAACGGCAGACCACTGCCCTTCGGCGCAATAGTCACTTCTGAGAGCAACCGCAGTAGCAGCATCGTTGCGGATAACGGTCAGGTTTATCTCAGCGGAATGCCGCTGACAGGCCAGGTCCTGGCGAAGTGGGGCGACGGCGCTGGCGCAAACTGCATGGCGGATTATCACCTGCCAAAAGAGAGCCAACAGCAGGCGCTAAGCCAACTGACGCTCACTTGTCACTGAGGAAACAATCATGATGACAACCCAACGCTATCTCTGCGTCCTCCTGCTCTATGGCTACGCCAGTCTGGCCTTCGCGGCAGACAGCACAATCTCCATTAGCGGATACGTCCGTGACAACGGCTGTGCGGTGGCAGCAGAGTCGAAAGAGTTTACCGTGGTCATGGGCAGCGAAGCAGATAAGCAGTTTCATATTGTGGGCGCGACGACACCCCCGGTCCCTTTCAACATAGTGCTCTCCCCCTGCGGTGGCGCGGTAACGGCGGTAAAAGTTGGCTTTAACGGTCAGGCCGATAACGATAATCCCGACCTGCTGAAGCTGTTTGCCGGTCCGTCAACTGCCGCCGGTATTGGCGTACAAATCCTTAACAGTAAGCGCGTAGCTTTGCCACTCAACGCCAGCTCGGCATCGCTTGCCTGGATCCCTCTGACGCCAGGGCAGACCAATACGCTGAATTTCCATGCTCGCCTCATGTCCACCCGCGTCCCGGTGACCGCCGGGCAGGTTAACGCCATGGCGACATTCACCCTTGAATTTCAATAACTGGAGGCTGACATGAAATGGATTTATTCCCGCGGGTTAGCCGCGGGACTGCTGGCAGCTACCGTTTCTGTGGCACAGGCGGCGGACGTTACCATCACCGTGAAGGGCAAGGTGATAGCAAAACCCTGCACTATCACGACCACCACCGAGAACGTCACCCTGGAGGATCTCTACACCTTCAATATGGTCTCGGCAGGCGCTGCTTCCGAGTGGCACGACGTGAACCTCAATCTGACTAACTGCCCGGTAGGCACCTCACGAGTGACTGCAAGCTTTAGTGGCACCGCCGATAGCACCGGCTATTACCAGAACCAGGGTACCGCCACCAATATCCAACTAGAACTACAGGATAATGACGGCAAAACGCTAAACAACGGTTCGAGCAAAACGATGCGTATAGATGACGTAACCCAGTCAACACGCTTTCCGTTACAGGTCAGAGCGTTGTCGGTGAACGGCGGCGTAACGCAGGGAACGATTCAGGCCGTCATTAATGTCACTTACACCTGGGCCTGACACCGGAGGAAAAATGAAGAAAGTCAGTAGTTTTTTTATCACGTTATTACTTCTGGGCTGCTCGTTTAACGCCTGGTCCTTTGCCTGCCAGACTGCTGCTGGCGTGGCGATTCCTATCGGTGGCGGTTCGGCAAATGTTTACGTCACCATGGCCCCGGCGGTCAACGTTGGGCAGAACCTGGTAGTTGATCTCTCGACGCAGATTTTTTGTCATAACGATTATCCAACGTCGATTACCGATTACGTCACCCTACAGCGCGGGTCAGCCTATGGCGGCGTCCTGAAAAACTTTACTGGAACCGTAAAATATAACGGCACCACTTACCCATTTCCGACCACCAGCGAAACCTCACGGGTGATTTATAACTCCAAAACAGATAAACCGTGGCCTGCCATTCTTTATCTGACGCCGGTGAGCACCGCAGGCGGCGTGGCTATTAGCGCTGGTTCGCTTATTGCGGTCCTGATCCTGCATCAGACCAATAACAAAGATGCCGATGATTTCCAGTTCGTGTGGAATATCTACTCTAACAATGATGTGGTTGTACCCACCGGCGGTTGCGATGTTTCCGCCCGCGATGTCACAGTGATGCTGCCTGATTACCCTGGTTCCACGCCAATCCCATTAACGGTACGCTGCGCGCAAAACCAAAACCTGGGCTTCTATCTTTCAGGAGCAACGGAGGACTCTGGCAATATCATCTTTACCAATACCGCCAGCACGCAACCTGCGCAGGGGGTTGGGGTACAAATTACGCGTAAAGGCAGCAGCTTAGCAGCGAACGACACGGTAGCAATGGGCATAGTCGGCACCTCGCCAGTGGATCTGGGGCTAAGCGCCCAATACGCCCGCACCAACGGACAGGTTAGCGCAGGCAATGTGCAATCGATTATTGGGGTGACCTTTGTCTATCAATAGCCCTGATTTCGACCTCTACGGCCAGATGGACTATATTTTGTCCCCCTGTACCATGACCGCTGAAGGCCTGGTCGGGTTGATGAGTGTAGAGTGTCAGCAAATAACCGTTCTACATCCTCAGTCGGAAAATATGCCGTCTATTCCCAGCACCGGGATGATTAAAAGAGTGGTGGTCTATCTTCCTGATAATCCGTACTGGTTGCTAACAACGTTGCAGGAGACCGCCCTGCTGCTCAACCGCACCTGCGAGCCGATATCAATGCTGATTCTGAGCCGCGTCTCTGCGGCCTGGCTATGGCAAACCTTACAAAAATTAGTCACTCATCCTCAAAAGCTTGTCGGCATCCGGGCCATCAGCTCCGACCTTCCCTGCAGCCAGTTAGCTACTCTGCTGCACGGCGGATATCACGAATGCCTCTGTCTGGAGCAACAAGCGATGATGGAAGAACAGGTATGGGGACATAAGAAAAGCGGCCTGACGCTAAAAGAGGTATCAGTGCTGACAGATCTTTTTGGCGGGTACAGCATAAACCGTCAGTCCCAGGTCAAAAGCCGCAGTAACAAGACCCTTTATTGCCAAAGAAAATCGGGATTGAGAAAGATGGCCAAACATATTCCCCTACTAGCGGCAAACATCCCCGGCGCACGGCAAAAATGGCAAACAGAAGAAGCCAGCGCAAGCCTTTCCGCTCTAGAACGCGAATTCATCCAGGCCATCCACTGCCGTCAGGTCTATCCAGTGTTTCAACCGATCGTCGATGGACAAATGCGCCTGCAAGGGTTTGAAATTCTGGTACGCTGGTATCGGGATGGTCTAATTCTCTCTCCAGGCGAATTCCTGCCGCAAATACGTACTTACTACGCTTGGCTGCTGCTGACCGCATCGGTCCTAAAGGAAGCCGTGCAGCATATAAACACCTGCGCAGGTCGCTATTATTTCTCCATCAATGTTCCCCCCTGCATTGCGAGTAGCTCCAGTCTGGTGCAAATGGTGATGGCGGCTCGTCGCCAACTGCGTCGTTCTGATTGGACGGAAAAGCTGGTACTGGAATTTTCCGAAACGATAGACTTTAATCCGTACGCGCAAAGCGGAAAGTATCTAGCACGACTCAAAGAGCAAGGTTTTCGCATTATGCTGGATGATTGTTTTTCGCAAAGCAGCGTCATCTTTCCGGTCAGGGCTGTTCAGTTCAGCGACTACAAACTGGATAAAAGCATCATTGACGATTTCCAGCACGACCCGCATGCTAGCGCGTTAATTAAGAGCCTGATTTACTATAGTAAGCTCACAGGCAGTCAATGCATTGCCGAAGGCATAGACAGCCAGAAGAAACTCAATTCATTATTAAAGATGGGAGTTAACCACTTTCAGGGCTATTTTATCTCACCTCCGGTGAAAGAAATGGAGTTGACGGCAACCATTACTCGCTTTGCCTGAAAATTAAGCAAATCTATCCGTATATCTTGCCTGACGATGACTAAAGAAAGATAAAATCTCAAACGAAGACTGACAGCGGGGCTGGCTTCTGACAAAATATCGTCATCCCCCTTTCGTAAAGATACAGATGGAATCCTCTCTCTGATGGCAGCAAAAATTATTGACGGTAAAACGATTGCGCAGCAGGTACGCTCTGAGGTTGCGGAAAAAGTGAAGGCTCGCGTTGAGGCAGGAAAGCGCGCGCCAGGGCTAGCCGTCGTGCTGGTCGGCAGCAACCCGGCCTCGCAGATTTATGTCGGCAGCAAGCGCAAAGCGTGTGAAGAGGTAGGCTTCGTCTCCCGCTCGTACGATCTCCCAGAAACCACCAGCGAAGCGGAGCTGCTGGAACTTATCGACACGCTGAATGCCGATAACGCTATTGACGGTATTCTGGTCCAGCTGCCGCTGCCCGCCGGTATTGATAATGTAAAAGTTCTCGAGCGCATTTCGCCGGACAAAGACGTCGACGGTTTCCACCCGTATAACGTGGGTCGCCTGTGCCAGCGCGCGCCGCGCCTGCGTCCGTGCACCCCGCGCGGTATCGTCACGCTGCTTGAACGTTACAACATCGATACCTACGGCCTGAACGCGGTGGTCATTGGCGCATCCAATATTGTCGGACGCCCGATGAGTATGGAGCTGCTGCTGGCGGGTTGCACTACCACCGTCACCCATCGCTTTACCAAAAACCTGCGTCACCACGTCGAAAATGCCGACCTGCTGATCGTCGCAGTCGGCAAGCCGGGCTTTATTCCAGGCGAGTGGATTAAAGAAGGCGCAATCGTCGTCGATGTCGGCATTAACCGCCTGGAAAGCGGCAAAGTGGTTGGCGATGTGGTCTATGAAGATGCCGCCGCGCGCGCGTCTTACATCACGCCGGTTCCCGGCGGCGTCGGCCCGATGACCGTCGCCACCCTTATTCAGAACACGCTGCAAGCGTGCGAAGAGTATCACGATATTCAGGAGGCCTGAGATGGCGAATTTTTCTTTAGGCAAACACCCGCACGTTGAACTCTGCGACCTGCTGAAGCTGGAAGGCTGGAGCGAAAGCGGCGCACAGGCGAAAATCGCCATTGCCGACGGTCTGGTCAAAGTCGACGGCGCGGTCGAAACCCGCAAACGCTGCAAAATCGTCGCCGGTCAAACGGTCAGCTTTGAAGGTCAGAGCATTACCGTTACCGAGTAAAGAGCACAGGCGCCACAACCGGCGCCTGAATTTTATCCCCGCCCGACGAAAGGCATCTCGTTAGCCATAATCGTCAGCTCAAGCACATTCGTCGTTGGCGGCAACGCCGCAATCATCTGGATCGCCGCCGCAACGTCGGCCACGTCCATCATCGCCTCTGGCGCAATCGTGCCGTCAGCCTGATAAACGCCTTTACGCATCCGCGCAGAGAGCTGCGTCTCGGCGTTACCGACGTTAATCTGCCCGCAGGCGATATTGTACTGCCGACAGTCAAGCGCGATAGATTTCGTCAGCCCGGTAATCGCATGCTTCGAGGCGGTATACGGAGCACTATACAGGCGTGGTGTAGTCGCCGAGATGGAAGCGTTGTTTATAATGCGTCCGCCCATCGGCTGCTGCTGTTTCATTATCTTGATAGCTTCTTTGGCGCAGAGGAAACTGGCGTGTACGTTAAGATTGAACACCCGCTGCCACTCCTCAAATGGGATCTCTTCAATTGATTTTGCCGGGCTGTTATTACCCGCATTGTTAAACAACAGATCCAGACGACCAAACTGCTCGCGGACACGCTGAAAAAGCGCCTCAACCTGCCGCGGGTCAGTGACGTCTGCGGCAATCGGAATAAACCGCTCCGCGTCCAGCCCCTGAGCGCACTCGATAAGCTGCTGCTCGTTACGCGCCACAACAATAACCCCATAGCCCATCTGATACAGCGCTTTCGCCGCCGCATAACCAATGCCTTTACTGCCCCCGGTAACCAGCGCCACCTTCTGCATACATCTTCTCCCTTATGATATTTAGCTTCACGCTAGCGCGTTAATGTTCGAACAGGAATAGTCGCAACGCAGAAAATCAGTGCGGTAATCCATTCATTTGCCCAAAATCAGAATCTGGAGGGAATGTCTTTACCAGGTGTAAAGGCGATAATGGCAATTATTTACTCAGGATAACGGGATATGCCTACCATCATCACCCACGCCGCCGTGCCTTTGTGCCTTGGAGCCGGGCTGGGGCTGCGTATTATCCCGCCACGTCTGTTGCTGACTGGCGTCATACTTGCCATGTTGCCGGATGCCGATGTGCTGTCATTCAAGTTCGGCATCGCCTACGGCAATGTCTTCGGCCATCGCGGTTTTACGCATTCCCTACTGTTTGCGTTTATTGTTCCTCTGCTGTGCGTGCTGGTCGCGCAGCGGTGGTTCCGCGTCGGCCTTGTGCGTAGTTGGCTCTTTCTAACGGTTTCGCTGTTATCGCATAGCCTGCTGGATTCAGTTACCACAGGAGGGAAAGGCGTAGGCTGGCTGTGGCCTTGGCTGGATGAGCGTTTTTTTGCGCCCTGGCAGGTCATCAAAGTCGCTCCTTTTGCCTTAGCGCAATACACTACGCCATCCGGCCATCAGGTTATTATTTCAGAACTACAGTGGGTCTGGCTGCCGGGAGCCGCTCTGACGCTGTGTTTGTGGGCATACAGAAGCCGGAAAAAAACTGTAAGGAATTGAATTCAGAGAATTTGTGCTTATCGGGGTTTATTATAAATGATAAGGCCGCAGTAAAGCGGCCTTAACTTCAATAAGAGATTACTTACGCCGCCAGGTAGTGCCCTGCGGGCCATCTTCCAGCACAATGCCCATCTCGTTGAGACGGTCACGCGCAGCATCCGCCGCCGCCCAGTCTTTCGCTTTACGCGCATCCAGACGCTGTTGGATCAAAGACTCAATTTCAGCCACCTCTCCGTCGTCCGCCTGCGCACCACTTTGCAGGAAGGCATCCGGCTCCTGCTCCAGCAGGCCCAGAACCGAAGAGAGCTTACGCATATGCGCGGCCATTGCGTTGGCTGCGGCGGCATCTTCGCTCTTCAGGCGGTTCACTTCACGCGCCATATCGAACAGTACGGAATAGGCTTCCGGAGTGTTGAAATCGTCGTCCATCGCTTCGATAAAGCGCGCCTCAAACGCCTCGCCACCGGCAGGCTCTGCGGTTTTGTCGGTCCCGCGCAGCGCGGTGTACAGGCGCTCCAGCGCTGAGCGCGCCTGTTTGAGGTTCTCTTCGCTATAGTTCAGTTGGCTACGATAGTGGCCGGACATCAGAAAGTAGCGAATGGTCTCCGCGTCGTAGTACTTGAGCACATCGCGCACGGTAAAGAAGTTGCCCAGCGATTTTGACATCTTCTCGCGGTCAACCATCACCATTCCGGAGTGCATCCAGTAATTAACGTACTCGCCGTCGTGGGCACAGGTGGACTGGGCGATTTCGTTTTCATGGTGCGGGAACATCAGATCCGAACCGCCACCGTGAATATCAAAATGGTTGCCCAGCTGTTTGCAGTTCATCGCTGAACATTCAATGTGCCAGCCTGGACGGCCCGCGCCCCATGGCGACGGCCAACTCGGCTCGCCCTCTTTCGACATCTTCCACAGCACAAAGTCCATCGGGTTATGCTTGACGTCAACCACATCAACGCGCGCACCGGCCTGCAGCTGGTCGAGATCCTGGCGCGACAGCTGGCCGTAGTTCGGGTCGGTCGGCACGTCGAACATCACGTCGCCGTTGTCGGCAACGTAGGCGTGGCCCTTGGCGATCAGCTGTTCGGTGATCTCAATAATCTCGGCAATATGGTGAGTTGCACGTGGTTCCTGATCCGGGCGCAGGATATTCAGCGCGTCGAAATCTTTGTGCATCTCGGCAATCATACGATCCACCAGCGCAACGAAGCTTTCACCGTTTTCATTAGCACGCTTAATGATTTTGTCGTCAATGTCGGTGATGTTGCGCACATACTTCAGCTTGAAGCCGAGAAAGCGCAGGTAGCGGGAAACCACGTCGAATGAGACAAACGTACGGCCATGGCCGATATGACAGAGGTCGTAAACGGTAATACCACACACGTACATGCCAACTTCCCCGGCATGGATAGGTTTAAATTCTTCTTTTTGGCGCGTTAGTGTATTAAAAATTTTTAACATCGAAGATTCCGTGTAAACGTGTGTGGGTATAAGTCGCGTATTCTAACCTTAATTCAACCCCGAAGCAGCACACATTGCAAGGTGATCCAACCCCGAGGTTATGCTATAACAGCCCCCTATATCTCACCCGACTCCGGGTGCAGGCACCACAATCATCGGAACAGGATGCAAAAATGGTAACTTTCCACACCAATCATGGCGATATCGTAATCAAGACGTTTGACGACAAGGCGCCGGAAACAGTTAAAAACTTCCTGGACTACTGTCGTGAAGGTTTCTACGACAACACCATTTTCCACCGTGTTATCAACGGCTTTATGATTCAGGGCGGCGGTTTTGAACCCGGCATGAATCAGAAAACCACCAAATCCCCGATTCAGAACGAAGCGAACAACGGTCTGAAAAACACCCGTGGTACCCTGGCAATGGCTCGTACTCAGGCCCCTCACTCCGCCACCGCGCAGTTCTTCATCAACGTCGCCGATAACGACTTCCTGAACTTCTCTGGCGAAAGCCTGCAGGGTTGGGGCTACTGCGTATTCGCAGAAGTGGTTGAAGGTATGGACGTGGTCGACAAAATCAAATCGGTCTCCACTGGCCGCAGCGGCATGCACCAGGATGTGCCGAAAGAAGATGTTGTGATCAAAAGCGTCACCGTCAGCGAGTAATTCGTGGCGACACTTTTTATTGCGGATTTGCATCTGCAAACGGAAGAACCGGCGATTACCGCCGGTTTTCTGCACTTTTTACAGGGTGAAGCCCGCAAGGCAGACGCCCTGTATATTCTTGGGGACCTGTTTGAAGCGTGGATCGGTGATGACGATCCGAACCCGCTGCATCAGCAAATTGCCTCAGCGATCAAAGCATTAACCGACTCCGGCGTCCCCTGCTACTTCATCCACGGCAACCGCGATTTTCTCGTCGGCAAGCGATTTGCCCGCCAAAGCGCGATGACTCTGCTGCCGGAAGAGCAGCTTCTCGATCTCTACGGGCGCAAGGTGCTGATTATGCACGGCGATACCCTTTGCACCGACGACGCTGGCTATCTGGCGTTTCGCGCCAAGGTTCATTCCCCCTGGATCCAGCGCCTGTTTCTGGCCCTGCCGCTGTTTATCCGCCGCCGTATTGCCGCCAAAATGCGCGCCAACAGCAAAGCCGCCAACAGCAGCAAGTCGATGGAAATCATGGACGTGAACCCGCAGGCAGTGATTGACGTCATGGAGAAGCATCACGTCCAGTGGCTGATTCACGGGCATACGCACCGTCCTGCCGTTCATCAGCTACAAGCCAACGACCAGACCGCTTATCGCGTGGTTCTTGGCGCGTGGCATAGCGAAGGTTCAATGGTCAAAGTCACGCCAGAAGACGTCGAGCTGATTCATTTCCCTTTCTAGCGCCCTGCAAGCACAATTCTGAAAAAGCCCCTCCTGGCAACAGAATTGCTGTCTTTACGCTTAACCGCCAGGTTAGTTTTCAGCCAAATCACTCTCAAGGAACGAGCATGCAAAAGTGGAGTCAGCCCCTGATTTGGGGAATGGTTATCGCCATCATCGCCCCGATTACGGTAAGTTTTTTCGGTCTGGCGTTTATCTATCTCGGTTCGCTCAGCGTAGTGGGAATCGCGGTTTTACTCTGGATCCTCTATTTTTACGCGATTTATCTGCTCTGCACGCGTCCCCATGATGACCGCTTCGTGCAAATATACATGCTGATTATGAGTATTCTTATGCTGCCCTGGGGACTGGTGCTGGTTTTTACCTTTTTCGCCAGCGCGACCAAAGCCCACAACCAGCGAGTTTCATCAGATACCGATGAGACAAAAGACGCCTGACCATGCATACGCAACCGTTTTCCTTACCGGGAGTTCATGCTATTCTCTGTGGCCTCTAAAGCAGTGTGAAACACACCCACAGGAGTTTTAAGACGCATGTCTTCCCGCAATAATTCGGCGCGTATCGCCATCGTGATGGGGTCCAAAAGCGACTGGGCTACCATGCAATTTACCGCAGAAATCCTTGATGCCCTGAACGTTCCGTACCATGTCGACGTGGTCTCCGCACACCGCACTCCCGATAAACTGTTTAGCTTCGCCGAAAGCGCAGAAGAGAACGGTTTTCAGGTGATTATTGCCGGTGCGGGCGGCGCGGCGCATCTGCCGGGCATGATTGCGGCGAAAACGCTGGTGCCGGTTTTAGGCGTACCGGTGCAAAGCGCAGCATTAAGCGGCGTTGACAGTCTCTACTCCATTGTCCAGATGCCGCGCGGCATTCCGGTTGGCACTCTGGCGATCGGTAAAGCCGGGGCCGCCAACGCCGCCCTGCTGGCCGCGCAGATCCTCGCGCAGCATGATGCTGAACTGCACCAGCGCCTGAGCGCCTGGCGTCAGGCGCAAACCGATGAAGTGCTGGATAACCCGGACCCGCGGGGTGCGGCATGAAGCAGGTTTGCGTTCTCGGTAACGGCCAGCTAGGCCGGATGCTGCGCCAGGCCGGCGAGCCGCTGGGTATTGCGGTCTGGCCGGTCGGTCTGGAAGCCGACCCGGAAGCGGTGCCGTTTCAGCAGAGCGTGATCACCGCAGAGATTGAACGCTGGCCGGAGACCGCCCTGACCCGCGAACTGGCGCGTCATTCTGCCTTCGTCAACCGCGATGTCTTCCCGATTATCGCCGATCGTCTGACACAAAAGCAGCTGTTCGACAAGCTGGAACTCGCCACCGCCCCGTGGCAGCTTCTGGCGGATAAAAGCGAGTGGCCTGCGGTATTTGCTCGCCTTGGCGAACTGGCTATCGTTAAGCGCCGCGTCGGCGGCTACGATGGTCGCGGCCAGTGGCGTTTGCGGGAAAATGAAACCGCGCAACTGCCGGATGAAAACTACGGCGAGTGTATCGTCGAGCAGGGGATTAACTTCTCTGGCGAAGTGTCGCTGGTCGGCGCACGCGCTCAGGATGGTAGCACGGTCTTCTACCCGTTGACCCGCAACCTGCATCAGGACGGTATTTTACGTGCCAGCGTCGCTTTTCCGCAGGCCAATGCCCGCCAGCAAGCGCAGGCGGAGCAAATGCTGTCGGCGGTTATGCATGAGCTAGGCTATGTCGGCGTGATGGCGATGGAGTGCTTTATCACTCCGGAAGGGTTGCTGATTAACGAGCTGGCGCCGCGCGTGCATAACAGCGGCCACTGGACGCAGAACGGAGCGTCTATTAGTCAGTTCGAACTGCATTTGCGGGCGATTACCAGCCTGCCACTGCCGCCGCCGGTAGTGAACAGCCCGTCGGTGATGATCAACCTGATCGGTACCGACCTGAACTACGACTGGCTGAAGCTGCCGCTGGTGCATCTGCATTGGTACGATAAAGAGGTGCGTCCGGGTCGTAAAGTTGGGCACCTGAACCTGACCGACAGCGATACCGACCGCCTGAGCGCGACGCTGGAAGCGCTGAAGCCGCTGCTGCCGCCGGAATACACCAGCGGTATCTTCTGGGCGCAGGCGCAGCTCGCATAATCCTGCCCGTCATCCCGGCTTGCGGCGCGCTGCGCCTTAGCCGGGCTATAAAACCCTCTATGCGCACGGATTCTTCGGGTATTTTCCCGGAGGCGGTGCTGCGCACCTGTCCGGGCTACCCGATCGCACAATCTTGTAGCCCGGGCAGGCGCTTTGCGCCGCCCCGGGAAAAGCGCGCACAATAGCCACCCATCAGGGCTTGATGCAGGTTCCCGCCAACCCGGCCAGAGTGTCATCGATGCGCGATAGCGCACCTATCCACGCTCGCTTGCCCCGGCGGCGCACGTAGCCGCTTACCGCCGCGATTTTCGGCCCCATTGCGCCGTCATCACGGGCAAACGGGGCCAGCTCTTCCGGCGTTGCTTCGCGGATCGGTCGCTGCATCGGAGTCCCCCAATGTTCATAGACCGCATCCGCGTCGGTGAGGATCACCAGGCCATCAGCATTAATCTGCTCTGCCAGCAGCGCGGCGGCGAGGTCTTTATCAATCACCGCCTCCGCACCCTGCCCGCTCTCCAGCACCGGAATTCCCCCGCCGCCGCAGCAAATCACCGCGTGACCTACGCCCAGCAGGCGCTCAATCGACTCGCTCTCCTCAATCCGCACCGGCGTCGGCGAAGGAACCACCCGGCGCAGGTACTTGCCATCGCGCTTCATCGTCCAGCCGTACTCCGCTTCAAGCTGTTTCTGCAACTCCGGATCGTAAACCGGGCCAATAAACTTCTCCGGCGATGAAAAAGCCGGATCGTTCGAGGCTACCGCAATGCGCGTCATCACCGTCGACACCGGCGGCATCTCTGGCTCCTGCGCCAGACGCTGGGCCAGCATATAGCCAATCATGCCCTGGCTCTCCGCCACCAGCACGTCCAGCGGATAAGGTTCAACATCGCGATAGGCCAGATTTTGCAGCGCCAGCAGGCCCACCTGCGGTCCGTTACCGTGAACAATCGCCAGCCGATAGTTCTGCACCAGGCGCGCCAGCGCCGGAACCGCGCTCTCAATATTGCGATACTGATTTTCAACGGTCAGCGCTTCCCCGCGCTGTAATAAAGCGTTGCCGCCGAGGGCAACCACCAGCGTTTTCATGATTTTTCCTTAGATAATGTGTTGCGCTAACCAGAATCCCAGCAAGGTATCGGCGCCGGAGGTATGGCCCATCGCCAGCAGAGCTTCGATGGCGGGTTCAATACGTCGTCGGCGTTGCAGAGCATGAGCAAAATGCATTAGCGGCGAGGCAAAACGCCCCTCGCTGGCGTAGCGTAAATAGTTGACGCTCACCTGGGTCGTCGTCGCATGCAGATCGCCGGAAGCGCGAAAGAAAGTCCGCCCACCGTAACGGGACATTTGCCCCGCGCACCACGCCGCCAGCATCATGCCGATCAGCATATCGTCCAGACTCGGCGTCAGGCCCGGCCCTTTACCCAGCCATAATCGCCAGTCGATAGCATTGCCGGTCAGCGCCGAGGCAAAACAGTGGCGTAATTGCCGCAGCTCAGGATGCTGCGGCAGATGAATCGCCTGCGACAGCGGCCCGAACAGCCCGGTCTCTTCCGGGCGATTCATTAACGTTGCTGGCAGATAAGCACCATTAGGCTGATAACAAGGCCGTAGGGAGCAGCGCCGGCGCGGTGGCGACAGCAAAAGGCTATCGACCTGAATGCCGTTATCCCGCGCGAGCGGCAGCGCTCCCGCCCGCAGCGCCGCGTGTAAGCGGATAAAATCGCGATGGCGTAATACCCATCCGCCAGGGCTCACCCCCTGCCCCTGATGATGAAGCGTCAGCAGCGCGCCGCCTTCAACATAGAGATTGATAGTGCGTTGCCAGAGGCCGCCGGTTCGCCAGGGCTGGCGATGGTCCGGCGCATCGACGCTGCCTATCAGCGGACGAATAGTCTCCATCGCGCCTCCTCAGCTCACGCCCAGCTCGTCCGCCAGCGCTTCCAGCGCCAGTTCGAAACAGGCCAACGGCGCTCTGACGGTCCCGGCGCCAATCTGGCCGATCCCCGCCTCTTTGTGGGCAATGCCGGTGTTGATAAGCGGAGTAATGCCGGTTTCAACCACCCGACGAATATCCAGGCCCAGACAGGCCCCCTGGAAATCCCATCCCGGAATTTGCAGCTGCATATTGCGCTCAAGGAAGATTTCCGCCATCTCCTCGGAAACGGATTTCGCCGCCTCCATTCCGCCCGCGCCGACAAAGCGCGTCACGCCTGGGGCCGCGATCATTGCCGCGCCGCCAATACCGAAGGTTTCGGTAATGGCGCTATCGCCCATATCCGGGTTGGCCTGCTCCTGAGAAAAGCCGGTGAAAAACAGCCCCTGCGGCGTATTGACCGGCGCGGTAAACCAACGGTCGCCCAGCCCGCTGACGCGGATACCGAACATATCGCCGTTGCGGGTCATCGCGGTGACGATACTGCCCGCACGAATTTGCGCCCCGCTATCCATCGCCGCTTTGCAGTAGGCCATCGCCAGGTTAAGGAAGAACTGATCGGTAATGGCAAGGAAGTCCATCACTTCAGCAATCTGCTGTTTGTCATGGTTGAGGCGCGCCAGATGCGGCGCCAGCGTGCGCATCAGCAGCGCGGAGGTGGCGATGTTGCGCTGGTGGAACTCATCCCCCATAGTGATGCCCTGCGCCATCATCGCGGTGAGGTCGATGCCGCGCTCCATCTGTTTCAGCGCCGCGCTGAGAACCGGCATCAGCACATCGCGCATCCAGCGCAGGCGCTGCTGGACGTCTTCGCCGTAAGCGCCGAAACGCATCACCTTGCCAATCCCTTCATTCAGATTGCAATACGCGCGGTTGCCTTCGGCGATGTTCTCCACCACCAGCATCGGCATATTTGGCGAAGTAATGCCGCCCATCGGCCCCACGGCGTTAACGTGATGGCAGGGAATAAAGGTAATCTCGCCGCTTTCCAGCATCGCATGGGCCGTTTTTTCATCCTGCGCCCAGCCTTCAAACAGACATGCGCCAATACAGGCCCCTTTCATCGGGCCGGTCATCTCCTGCCAGCGCATCGGCGGCCCGGCATGAAGCAAGGTTTTATTCTGATTCAACGCCCCGATTAAAGAACCCGCCGGCTTCACATCCAGCCAGTGCGGACGTGCATTACGAATTCGTTCTATTACTGCGTCATTGGCCTGCGCCACTGATGTAAACATAGAGACCTCTTATTGCAAACGTTCTAATAAACGAGCCAGTTTCTTATTCCCCCCGGCGATCGGCGCCCACTGATAGTGGACAACCGGCGTTCCGGCGGACTGTAAATCGAGCGCGAAGCTGCGCAGGCCAGCGTTGATCACCGCCACGCCGTCCAGCAGGGTGGCGCGCGGGGCCAGTTCGGCCATCCGTTGCGGGCTAATCAGCGCGCTGGCGAGCAGGGTGGCTTCGGGAAGGCTGTCGACCACCACAATCCCCGCATCTTCAAGAACGGCTATCTGGCGGGAACGGCACTGCGGATCGGTTTCGGTGCCGGTCACCGTCGCAATAACGTGCAGCGGATGACTATCATCCCTGAGCGCCCAGGCCCGCTGGCAAGCTGCCACCAGCGATTCAGCAGGATCGGCAGTCGCGCCGTAACCAATCACCACGTCCAGCAGCAGTACGCCAACCTGAGTTTGCTCACCCAGTTCAGCAATCAGCTGGTTGCGCAGCGAAGGGTCGATCATCGGATGCGGGCGGCCTACGGTGTAAAAATCATCGCCGAGGTCGACTATCTGGTGGCCCTGCGCATTGAGCATCATGCCCTGTGGATGATGTTCGTCAGGAGTGATACCCAGCCGTTCAGCGAGCAGCCCGGCGGATTCCGCGGCCAGCGTGCCGCCGGTGTACAAACCGCGAATCTGTTTTCCCGCCACCGCGGTCAGGGTTTCCTGATGGCGCACCACCCGCGCCAGCAGGCAGGCCAGACGCCCGGCTTCATCCAGCGTGCGGGCAAACCAGACGTTCTCATCGCGGGTAGCTTTCGGCGCATAGCCAAGAAACAGCGCCACTACCGGTTTACCGCTGCGCTTCATGGCGCTAACGATCTTCAGGCGCACCGCCTCGGCGGGCGGCTTAGAAACAAAGGCCAGCACCTGGCTCTGCCCGTCCTGCGTCAGCATTTCCAGCGCCGTTTGCGCGCTAATACCGCCCACTTCAGCGCTCAGGTCACGTCCGCCAAGACCAATCGCATGGCTGATTCCTTCGCCGCCGAGGACAATTTGCGAGACCAGTTCCTGAATGCCGGTACCGGATGCGCCAATCACGCCGATATTGCCGTCCGGCGTGACGTTGGCAAAAGCCAGCGGCGTTCCGGCAATCATGGCGGTGCCGCAGTCCGGCCCCATCACCAGCAGCCCTTTATCGCGAGCACGTTTTTTGAGGGCGATTTCGTCCTCCAGCGTGACGTTGTCGGAGAAAATCATCACGTTTTTCTCACTGCTGAGCGCCTGGTGGGCTAACTCCGCAGCATACTCTCCAGCAACGGAAATCAAGGTCATATTGGCCTGAAGCAACTTTTGCGTGGCGCTTTGCCAGCGACGAACCACGCTGAGGCTCTGACTCTGCCCGCTCCCCTGCGCCAGGGCGCTGAGAGCTTCATCAAGACCAGCAATAACCATTTCCGTCACCGACGCATCCGCGCAATCGGTGCGGATCGCCACGCAAATATCGTTCGGCGTCGCCGTGGCAAAATCGTCGTGCCAGAAACCGGTGGTTTCCAGCAGCGATTTATTGGCCGGTGTTCCCATCATGACCGAAACATCGTCGACATTTTCTGACTCACTCAGTTTTCTTGAAATAATCATTAAACTGACTGAATCCTGAAAACAGCCCTTTTTAATAAAGGCATGGATCATAATAACTCCCCAATAATTGCACCCATTGCAATTGAATGAGCATGGTTAATCTGCCATCAGGCTAACGAGATAAATTTATTGTCGGCGTGACCAATATCACATGGGAATTATTACAAGATGCTTTCAAATAAACGCCATAACATTATCTCGTAATTTTCAATGAATATACCCTTCATACTTCAAGTTGCTTATGTGTTGGCTGCATTCGTTCACCCCAGTCACATAGTTATCTATGCTCCTGGGGACTCACTCCCTTGCCGCCTTTAAGCAACTCGAATTATTTTGGGTATAGATTAACCGGGTCCCTTCTGATAAATCGGCGGTGATTATCAAATAAAATCTAACTAACTATTTTTACCAATACAGATCACAATTTAAGTTTATTTTCCCCGTATTTTAGTCGGCAGTCAGGCTCTACACCGTCGTTAAAAGGAAGACAGATGAAAGTCAGTCGGGAAACACTTCATCAGCTTATTGCCAATAAGCTGAACACAGCAGGGCTTACTCATGATCACGCGGATATTATTGCCGACGTGCTGGTTTATGCCGATGCCAGGGGAATTCATTCGCACGGCGCGGTTCGCGTTGAATATTATGCGGAGCGTATTTCAAAAGGCGGAACCAATCGTAACCCCACCTTCACCTTTGAAAAGAGCGGCCCCTGCAGCGGGATTTTGCATGCCGATAACGCCGCCGGTCAGGTTGCCGCCAAAATGGGTATGGAACAGGCGATAGAAATCGCCCGGGAAAACGGCGTGGCCGTGGTCGGCATTCGGCGCATGGGACATAGCGGCGCGATCTCCTACTTCGCGCAGCAGGCGGCCCGGGCCGGGTTTATCGGACTTTCGCTGTGTCAGTCAGACCCGATGGTCGTGCCATTTGGCGGCGCGGAAATCTATTACGGCACCAACCCGCTGGCCTTTGCCGCACCCGGCGAGGGCGACGATATCATCACCTTCGATATGGCGACCACCGTGCAAGCCTGGGGGAAAATTCTCGATGCCCGCTCGCGTCATGAAACCATCCCCGATAGCTGGGCGGTGGATAAAAACGGCGCGCCGACCAGCGACCCGTTTGCCGTTCACGCCCTGCTGCCGGCTGCGGGACCAAAAGGCTACGGCCTGATGATGATGATCGACGTTCTCTCCGGCATTTTGCTCAACCTTCCCTTTGGCCGCCAGGTCAGCTCGATGTACGACAACCTGAGCAAGGGGCGCGAGCTGGGGCAGCTACATATCGTCATCAACCCGGAGTTTTTCTCCTCCAGCGCGTTATTCCGCCAGCATATCAGCGACACCATGCGCGAATTAAACGCCATTACGCCAGCCCCTGGATTTAACCAGGTTTATTACCCTGGGCAGAACCTGGATATCAATGAGAAAAACAGCGCCGTCGACGGTATCGAGATCGTTGATGAGATTTATGACTATCTGGTTTCGGACGCTTTATACAACCGCTCTTATGAAACCAATTCCCCTTTTGCTCAATAAATTAAAATACAGGAGTTGCGTATGGCTAATTACTTTCGACAGGCAATTGAAGAGACACTGCCCTGGCTTTCCTCCTTCGGCGCTGACCCTACCGGAGGCATAACCCGCCTGCTCTACTCGCCGGAATGGCTACAGGCGCAGCAGGCGTTCAAGCAAAAGATGAGCGAAAGTGGGCTGGAGACGCGCTTTGATGAAGTCGGCAACTTGTATGGTCGCCTGCCAGGTTCGCGCTTTCCCGACGAAGTTATCCTTAGCGGCTCGCATATTGATAGCGTGGTCAACGGCGGTAATCTTGACGGCCAGTTCGGCGCGCTGGCGGCATGGCTGGCGGTTCACTGGCTGAAAGAGACCTACGGCGAACCGCTGCGTACCGTCGAAGTGCTGGCGTTAGCGGAAGAAGAAGGTAGCCGCTTTCCTTATGTGTTCTGGGGCAGCAAAAATATCGTCGGCATCGCCAACCCGGCAGACGTTTGCGATATCAAAGACACCAAAGGCGTGGCTTTTGTTGATGCCATGAAGCAGTGCGGCTTCACGCTACCCGCCGCACCGCTGGCGCCGCGCCGCGATATAAAAGCCTTCGTTGAGCTGCATATCGAACAGGGCCGCGTACTGGAAACCAATAAGCAGTCCATCGGCGTGGTCAACGCCATCGTTGGGCAGCGCCGTTACACCATTACCCTCAACGGCGAATCCAACCATGCCGGCACGACCCCAATGGGCTACCGCCGCGACACCGTTCATGCCTTCAGCCGCATCTGCTGTGAATCTATCGCCAAAGCAAAGGCCCACGGCGACCCGCTGGTTCTAACCTTCGGTAAGGTCGACCCGCAGCCGAACACCGTCAACGTGGTGCCGGGTAAAACGGTCTTCACCATGGACTGCCGCCATACCGATGCCCTTGAATTAACTGCATTTACTGAAGTGATTGAAGCCGATATGCGGCGGATCTGCCAGGAAATGGAGATCGGCATTGAGATTGACCTGTGGATGGATGAAGCCCCGGTTCCAATGGATAAGAATCTGGTGGCTCAGCTCACCGCGCTTTGCGAAAAAGAGAAGGTGAATTTCCGCGTGATGCACAGCGGCGCGGGGCATGACGCGCAGATTTTTGCCCCCTGCTTCCCGACCTGCATGATCTTTATGCCGAGTATTAAAGGCATCAGCCATAACCCAGCGGAAAGCACGCATATTGACGATCTGGCGGAAGGCGTGAAAACCCTCGCATTAATGTTGCATCAACTGGCCTGGACTGAATAAGGAAAAAATAATGGGATATTTAAATAATGTAGTGGGCTATCGCGACGATTTACTGGCCAGCCGTTCCATCGTGCGCCACGGTAATTACGCGCTGCTGACACCGGATGGCCTGGTCAAAAATATTATTCCTGGCTTTGATAATTGTGATGTGACGATTCTGTCGACGCCGAAATTAGGCGCAACCTTTGTTGACTATCTGGTCACGCTGCATGAAAACGGCGGTAATCAGAGCGGTTTCGGCGGCGAAGGAATTGAAACCTTCCTGTATGTGATTGAGGGTGAAATCATCGCCCAGGCGCAAGGCAAAACCTTCCCGTTGACCAAAGGTGGCTATATTTATTGCCCGCCGGGCGAAAAGGTCATCTTCACCAATAGCCATTCAGGCGATAGCCAGCTATTCCTCTACAAGCGCCGCTATATTCCGGCAGAAGGCCATGCGCCGTATCTGGTCACCGGTAACGTCAGCCAGCTTGAGCGGATTCATTATGAAGGGATGGAAGACGTTATCCTGATCGATTTCCTGCCGAAAGAGCTGGGCTTCGATATGAATATGCACATTCTCTCCTTCGAGCCGGGTGCCAGCCACGGCTATATCGAAACCCACGTGCAGGAGCACGGTGCCTATATTCTTTCCGGCCAGGGCGTTTATAACCTCGACAATAACTGGGTACCGGTGAAAAAAGGCGATTATATCTTTATGGGCGCTTATTCACTGCAGGCAGGATACGGCGTCGGTCGCGAGGCGTTTAGCTATATCTACTCGAAAGATTGCAACCGCGACGTTGAGATTTGATTGTCGCTGAAATGTCCGATCGTTGAATTTGTTTTTGTTTAGCTATGTTGGATTTTGCCACGGTGAAAACCGTGGCATTTTTTATTCAGGCGGGGATGTTCTGGCCGAGTTTGATTACGCAGGCAATATTGCGTGCGCTGGCGTAAAGGTTCTGCTCTCCGCGATCCAATACTTCGTCCAGCGGCGCAAGCGCGGGGAGAATGCTGAATACCGCATCAATACCATGCTGATGCACTGCTTCCACGCCATCGCCCAGCACACCGGCGATACCGATAACCGGTATACCGTATTTTTTAGCGATTCGCGCCACGCCGATGGGCGCTTTACCGCCGACGGTTTGCGAATCAATCCGCCCTTCGCCGGTGATCACCAGATCCGCATCGCGCAGCGCCTCCTCCAGATGCACTGCCTCAATCACGATATCGATGCCCGGCTTCAGCGCCGCGTTAAGAAATACGCGAGCCGCAACCCCCATGCCACCCGCAGCGCCACCGCCGACCATCGCCGTCACATCCTGACCGGTTGCCGCCATCAGTACCTGAGCATAATTTTGTAAACCACGCTCCAGGGCGACAACCATTTCCCTGCTGGCCCCTTTTTGCGGGCCAAAAACCGCCGCTGCGCCGCGCTCGCCAAGCAACGGGTTATCAACATCGCAGGCCACGTCAACCCGGCACTCTTTCAGGCGCGGATCGAGTTCGCGCAAATCAATGCTGGCCAGCCGCTCTAACGCACCGCCGCCGAGGCCGACGCTCTCGCCACGCTCATCAAGAAAACGCGCCCCCAGAGCCTGAGCCATACCCATTCCGCCGTCCACCGTGGCGCTACCGCCAATGCCGAGAATGATATGGCGAACGCCCGCGTCCAGCGCGTGGCGAATCAGCTCTCCGGTACCGTAGCTGGTGGCCCGCACGGGATTACGCTCACCGGCAGGAACCAGCATCAGCCCGCTGGCCGCCGCCATTTCAATAAACGCGGTTTGCCCATCACCGCTCAGGCCATAGAAGGCACCAACAAAGTCCCCCATCGGCCCCATTACCGGCAGCATCACCATTTTGCCCTCGGTGGCCTCAACCATCGCCTCAACCGTCCCCTCACCGCCGTCGGCTATTGGCAGGCAGATGCACTCCGCCTGCGGGAAAATAGAGACAAAGCCCGCTTTAATTGCTTGTGCGCAGCGGCTAGCGCTCACGCTTTCTTTGAAAGAGTCCGGTGCAATAATAATTTTCATTGTTCGTCCTTTTTTGCTGTCATTACTTAATACGCTCCCAGGGAATGAGATTTTCCATGACCACCGCCAGCAGTACGCCGATTAATAAGCCGTTGCCCAATAGCGGTCGAATTGTCAGAGGGAGCGTCTGGAGATAGACCGGCGGCAGCCCCATTAAAAAGATGCCGACAAATAGCGGCAGCGCCAGCCGGTAGATATTTCGTGCAGTGAAGGTAATTTGCTTACTGAAAGATAAGCTCGAATATAACAACGGAAGATATGAGACCAGCATGACTGCGCTGCTAATTGGCAACGGTAATGTGGTAAAAAAATGAGTTAACGGCGTAAATAACCCAACCAGCAGACAGCACAGGCAGCCGATAATAAACGGCTGGCGCGAAGTTTCTCCGGTTTGGGTTAATAATCCTATCGACGAAACAAAAGGCGAAAACGGCACCACGCTGAGCGGAACCGTAATTAACGTCATTAATCCGGAGATAATAAAACTCCGTCGATAACGGGTATTGCTGGCGCCCTGTTCAGGATAAAAAACGTCGGTGCCGCGAATCGCGCCGTAGGTGTTAGTAATATTCACCAGCCCCGCCAGCAATGCCGTCAAAATAATGCCCGAGCGTAGTTCGCCGCCGTAGCCGAGCGGAAACCACTGCCAGTGAATCGGCCCGGATGCCGCCGTGTCGGGCGGAGTACGGAATAGTAGATACCAGCCTGCCCATCCCACAAGGGTTCCAATCAGCAGAGCGTAGCGGGCGATGCCGTCCGGGAGGAATATAATCATCCCCAACACCAAAATCATCACCGCCAGCGCCAGGCTAAACGGGGCCAGCTGAATCGCCACGTTGGCCTGCGTCGAACTAAAGGGCAGTCCGAGCATACCTTTGAAAAAAATAGTGGTGAGCTGCGCGCCGAGCAGCAGCATAAAAAAGACCATCACCGTCGGGCTGAAGAGCTTCGCCAGGCGATGGCCGATGCCGCTGACGCCAATGATGATGGTCAGAACAGCAGAAAGAAATATACCGACCGCCAGGCTGGTCGCAATGCTGTCGAACGGGGTGCCGCGTGCCGCCTCGCCGACGGTAACGGTGAGGATCGTGCTCCACCAGAGTCCCGTCGGCCCTTCCATAATCGCGCGGCGGTGGCCCAGTAGCGCCTGCGCCAGGCAGGCCAGCCCGGTGGTGATAAAACCGTACTGAGTGAGCGTGATAAGCGCGCTGGCCGGAAGCTGAAAAGCGGACTGTAGTGTCGGCGGTACCACAACGGTGTTGCAGAATATAAAGAAGAACCATTGAAATCCCGCCAGGGTGTTTCGTTTATATAGCGGCAATACCATCATGATGAAATCCTGAAACAGCGCCTGCCGTTAAACAGGCGCTAAATATAGAATGGGGCGAGGAACGGTCCCCTCTCCCCTTTTGGGGAGAGGGTTAGGGTGAGGGGAAATATGCCCACAAATGCCCTCACCCCGGCCCTCTCCCAAAGGGAGAGGGAGAAAACCGTCCCCACTTTTTATTCGCCCGTTACTGCTGATGCTTAAGGATAAATTTCCCTTTCGGCGCGTGCGGGAAGCCCTGCTCGATGTCATAAATTACATCGCCGCGCAGGATGGTTTTGGTGATACGCGCGCCAATCTTACGACCCACGTACGGGCTGACTTTATGGCGATACTCAAGATCTTCCGCCTGCAGAACGTAGCTGCTGTTCGGCTGAATAAACACCAGGTCGGCATCTTTGCCCGGGGCGATGCGGCCTTTATGCTTAAGGCCGAAAATATCGGCAGCGTTAGTCGCCATCAGGCGAGCAAACTGCGGCAGGGACATACCGCGCTTCTGTACCGCTTCATCGAACATCACGTCCATGCAGCTTTGCAGACCGGCAATCCCGCCCCAGGCCTGCATGATATTGCCCGCCTTCATTTCCGGCGGGCACGGAGAGTGGTCGGAGACCAGGCAGTCGATTTCGCCGTTGAACAGTTTTTCCCACAGACCTTTTTGGTTTTCCGCATCGCGGATCGGCGGAGAACACTTCGCCAGGGTGCCAATCTCTTCGAACTGATCGGTATCCAGCACAAAGTAGTGTGGGCAAGATTCGCAGGTAACGTCCTGCCCTTCCTGACGGGCGCGCGTTACTTCGGCAACCCCTTCCGGGCTGCTGACGTGGCACACATGCAGGCGGCAACCGGCGACTTTCGCCAGGTACAGAATGCGGCGAATAGCTTCTACTTCAGTAAATACCGGACGCGACGCGACGTAATCATGGGCAGTCACGCGGCCTTCCCTTTTCGCCTCTTCGCCCAGTTCATCGCAGATCAGCGCATTTTCGCAGTGCACCAGCACGGTTTGCTTCATCTCGGCCAGCTTTTGCACGCCTTTGAAGAACTGCCAGTCGTTAACATCGCGGAAGTCATTGTCGATTCCACGGTCACCGCAGGTGGCAACGAAGCATTTGAAGCCCACAACGCCCACTTCATCCAGTTCGTGCAGACGGTCCAGGTTATAGGAGACCAGTCCGCCAAGCTGCGCGGCGTCAATGGTCAGCTTGCCCTTCGCGGCGTCAAATTTCAGCTCGATAGTTTCACGATCGACGGTAGCTGGCAGCTGGTTCAACGGCATTTCAATCATCGTGGTGATGCCGCCTTTTGCCGCCGCGCGGGTGCCGGTCTCGTAACCTTCCCAATGGGTACGGCCCGGTTCAGAAATATGCGTATGCGCATCGACCATCCCCGGAGAAACGATCAGGCCCGAAGCATCCATCACCTGCTTTGCTTCGCCGAGGTTTTCACCGATAGCGGCGATTTTGCCGTCGGTCACCGCGATATCCACCACCCGAGATTCGTTTTCCAGAATAACGGTGCCGTTTTTAATAATTAAATCAAAAGACATATAAAACTCCTTGTATGTGTACAGATAATTTAGGCTATAAAACTTTCTCGATATAATAAAATCAGCTAACAGCATTCGGACGCGGCAGATTATTTGGCTGAGTCCGTTTCTTCAGTAACGCGTAGGCGGCAAAAGCAACAATAACGCCAACAAACCATGACACGCGGGAGAATGGCTCCAACAGCGGAATAAACTTCCCACCGAGAGACAAAATAACCGCCACAATCGTTACAACAAATGCAGTGACGTTAAATCCATTATCAAAATATTTATAATCACCGGGTGCGGTATACAATTCATCAAGATTAATTTGCCCACGCATGACCACAAAATAGTGCGCCATCATCACCCCAATAACCGGGCCAAGCATACCGCCGATAATATCGAGGAAGAGATAAATGCTGTCCTGGTTCTCCATTAATTTCCACGGACAAATCAGCAGACTAATAATACTGGCGATCAGTACGCCATTTTTATACGTCAGTTTCGTGGGGGCAATCGCCGCGATTTGATAGCCCGCCGGAATAATATTACCGGTGGCGTTGGTCGAAATCGTGGTCATCAATATCACCAGCACCGCAAAAAAGGAGGCAAACAGGCTGTCCCATTTCTGCACAATATCCAGCACGTTCCAGGTATCCATGCCGTAATGGATACTGGCTCCGGCGATAATGCACACCCCGGCGACTGCAAACAGAATATAAGCCACCACTAAGCCAAGCGTTTGGCCAAGAGCCTGATCGCGAAACGAGCGCGCGTTCTGGGTAAAGTCAGACGCGCTCACCGCTGGCGCCGCCCATACGGCAACCACCGCGTTAATCACCACCAGGAACAAGAAGCCAGTATGTTCCGCTTTTGCCACCCCGGTCGGCAGGTAGTCGAGGATCGGGCCGATCCCTACCAACGAGATAGCCCAGATTGCCATGCCGCCGAAGACAATATAGATACAGGGATTCAGTATCGCGGTGAATTTATTGAGAACTTTTCCGCCACCAAAACCAATACCAACGTTAATCAACCAGAAAACCAGAAATGCGATCAGCCCCGGTAGCGACAACCCCAGCAGCTTGAAATCACCGCCGAGCGTCAGAAACGACGGCCACAGTTTTCCTAATAAGATCAGAAAGGCCAGCGATCCTGCGTAGCATTGCAAACCAAACCACATAATCGCCGCAATGCCGCCCCTGAGCAGTCCGGGTAATAATGCCCCACGCACGCCATAAGAGGCTCGTAATATCATGGCGAAGGGTACGCCATATTTACTCCCGGCGGCACCGTTAAACACCATCACCAGTGCAATAATAAAAGCGCTCAATATTATTGCCATCATAATACTAAACGTCGACAAACCTAGAATAAAAAAACCGCCAACCATCACATAATTAGGTACGTTGTGTACGGAGCCCATCCATAAAGTAAAGTAGTTAAATGTTTTCCAGTTACGCTGCGATTCTACTTTGGGTAATAGATCGTCACTGTAACCTCTGGCTTTATATACATCTTGAGCTTGTTCCATAATTCCCTCTTAATACGCATCGGATTACGTTTGTAAATAGGTTTAGCTATGTGGAACAAAAAACTTATTATTATGATTATTATTTTTATTATACTGGGATTGTCTTAGGCTGTATTTTGTTCTTACGCAAAGTAATGAGCGCAAACAGTATTGTTCCGGTAATCACTAATCCGGCAGACATCACAAAACTAATTTCTTTTGAACCGGTCAGGTCGGAAATAAAACCGGTGAGCGTCGGTGCAACCACTGCTGAGCTCATACCAAAGAAATTAAATAAGCTGAAGGCGCGACCTAATGTTTTCGCTGACGCCTGTTCGGAGACAAACGAGATCAGAATCGGGTCAACGGCCATTTTGCCCAGCAGGCCGTAGAGCACCAAGCTAATCATCAGCATGGTGGTATTCGGCGACAGAACGGTAAACATCAGCATTGCTGCAGCGACGATCTCCAGCCCGAGAATAACTTTAACTTTGCTGTCGCGGAATTTATCCGAGAGATGGCTAAAGAACAGCGCGCCCGGAACCCCGACCACTGCCACCAGCGCTGAAGCAAGACCAATGGCGCCGCCGTCAAACCCGCGTTCGGTCTGTAGGTATGAAGGCAGCCAGGTCACAATCAGATAGTAGCCGTAGCAGGTGCAAAAATAGAGGAAGTACACGCTGCACAGCAGTGGCGAAAACAGCGGTGCTGATTTCTCTTCAGCGACCGGCGCTGACGCCGCCGCGCTATTTTTGTTCTCCGCAGCAACAGGCTCTTTCAGCTTACGGCGAATCACAAGGGTAAATACGCAGAGCATAACGACCAGAATCGCAGCGACGATAAACAACACGTTTTGCCAGGCCATGTTCATGCTCTTCACGAGAATACTAGAGCCGATCAGGCCAATCCCCATCCCGATAGCGGAGCCGCTGTTGATGATAGCGTTAGCCAGCGCCCGGCGCTCCTGCGGTACGTTAGCTGACGAGAGCGAATAGGCAGAGCTAAAGAAGGAGGCGCAGCCCGCACCGGCCAGTAATGAACCGATATAAATCAGCGTCAGATTTCCCGCATTAGCGATACTCAACGTACCGATAATAAATAGCGAAAAACCGCACATCAGCATAATTTTCTGGCCCAGCTTATCAACCAGAATGCCGCAGGGAATTTGCATTCCGCAGTAGGCCAGAAAATAGAAGCTGGCAATTGCGCCAATTTCAGCATTGCTGACGTTGCCCAGCGAGGCCTGAATTTCCGGATAAATAGGTGTTAATACGGTTCGGTAAATCCATATCGCCACCCAACCCAGACTCATTACGACGACTATTTTCTTCCAATAGTCGATACCCGTTTTATTGATTTTATCCATAAACTCACCACAGAGGTTTAGAAATGCTGCCGCAACCGGCAGCATTTTATTATTAAGATATTTTATGATTCGCCATTAGTTCCAGGGCCTGAACTAAAGATGAATGGTCTAATTCACTACCACCGTTGGCTGCGCAGGTATTAAATAGCTCTTGACAGGTTGCCGTATTCGGTAAATTAAGCGCCAGCGCTTTCGCGCTCTGCAGCGCCAGATTAAGATCCTTCTGGTGCAGAGAAATTTTAAAGCCAGGATTAAACGTCCGGTTCAGCATTCTTTCACCGTGTACTTCCAGAATACGCGAAGACGCGAAGCCGCCCATCAGCGCCTGACGTACGCGAGCCGGATCCGCACCGGCTTTAGAAGCAAAAACCAGTGCTTCGGAGACCGCTTCAATATTCAGCGCCACGATAATCTGATTGGCGACTTTACAGGTCTGCCCGTCGCCGTTACCGCCAACGAGAGTGATGTTTTTCCCCAGAATATCAAACAGCGGTTTAACGCGATTAAATACGCTTTCTTCACCGCCAACCATAATCGAGAGCGTCCCTTCACGCGCGCCGATTTCCCCACCGGATACCGGCGCATCCAGATAATCAGCGCCCAAATCCCGCACCTGCTGGGCAAAACGTTTGGTTTCAATCGGCGAGATGGAGCTCATATCAACGATGGTTTTCCCTTTCAGCGCCGCTTTCGCGCAGCCGTGTTCACCAAACAGCACTTCGGCAACCTGCGGGGTATCCGGTACCATGATAAAAATAATCTCGGACTGCTCCGCGACCTGTTCTGCGGTTGCCAGATGCTGTGCGCCCTGCAAAAGCAGCTCGTCGGCAACCGGGCCAATGGTGGTGACATGCAGAGCGTGGCCCGCTTTCGCGAGCCGGACCGCCATCGGGGTGCCCATAATACCCAGACCAATAAATCCCAGTTTCATAAGTATCCTCTTAGAATTTCTGTTTTGATTTACCTGGGCAATAGTTATCCCTTCCTGGAAATGGAATAATAAATACTGCCCAAAGGTATATACCCTAAATAATTCGAGTTGCATGAAGGCGGCAAGAGAGCGAATCCCCTGGAGCTTACAGAAGTAAGTGACTGGGGTGAGTGAACGCAGCCAACGCACAAGCAACTTGAAGTATGACGGGTAAATTAAAAATTAACGGTAGTGATTAAACCATATCAGTCCCGCTTCAGTGGTGCTCAACGGTTTATATTCACAGCCGACCCAGCCGTCATAATTAGATTTATCGATAAATTTAAAAAGATAATCATAATTAATTTCACCGGTTCCCGGCTCGCCGCGGTTTGGATTATCGGCAATCTGTAAATGGCCAATACGATTAGCATAAGTTTGCATCGTATGGGTTAACTCTCCCTCCATGCGCTGCATATGGTAAATATCGTACTGGATTTTCAGATTATCGCTGCCGACCTCGTCAATCAGCGCCAGCGCCTGATGGGTGGTATTCAGATAAAAGCCCGGCATATCGAAATAATTAATCGGCTCAATCAGCAGAAGAATGCCTTCCTGGGCCAACGCGGCGGCGGCAAAACGTAAATTCGCCACCAGCGTTGAGCGAATATGTTCTTCGCGGTAGCCCGCCGGCGTTTTGCCGACCAGGCAGTTAATTTTTCGATTGCCCAGCGCTTTGGCATAGCGAACCGCGGCGTCAACGCCCTCACGAAACTCCGCTTCGCGACCGGGAATACAGGCTATGCCGCGCTCCCCTGCCGCCCAGTCGCCAGCGGGTAAATTGTGTAAGGTATGCTCCAGCTGGTTGTCGCTCAGCTTTTGCTTTAATACCTCGGGCGCATAGTCATACGGGAACATAAATTCAACGGCGCGAAAACCGCAGGCCGCCGCTTTCTCAAAACGATCCAGAAAATCATATTCCTGAAATAACATCGAAAGGTTGGCAGAAAAGCGCAACATAGGTTCACCTCATTTATTCATATTTCATAAAGCAGGTTTCGGTTGGCGCATCGATGGCGCTATCGGCAACGTCTTCGAACTCCATCACGTTATCCAGCTCGCTACCCATCGAAATATTGGTTACGCGCTCAAGGATCACTTCCACAACGACCGGCACGCGATACTCTTTCATCCACGCTTTCGCCTGCTCAAATGCGGGCGCAATATCCTCAGGTTTGAAGACGCGAATCGCCTTACAGCCGAGGCCTTCGGCAACTTTCACGTGATCGACGCCGTAGCCGTTCACTTCGCTGGAGTTAATATTTTCGAACGCCAGCTGGACGCAGTAATCCATATCGAACGCGCGCTGGGACTGGCGGATTAAGCCCAGATAAGCGTTGTTCACCAGTACGTGGACGTAAGGAATATTGAACTGCGCGCCCACCGCCAGCTCTTCAATCAGGAACTGGAAGTCGAAGTCACCGGAAATCGCCACCACGTTACGTTCCGGGTCAGCGGCGCAGACGCCCAGCGCAGCAGGCAGCGTCCAGCCTAGCGGGCCCGCCTGACCGCAGTTGATCCAGTGGCGGTCTTTAAATACGTGCAGCATCTGCGCGGCGGCGATTTGCGACAAACCGATAGTGGTGACGTAACACACGTCGCGGCCAAAGGACTTGTTCATCTCTTCGTAGACGCGCTGCGGTTTAACCGGCACGTTATCGAAGTGCGTTTTACGCAGCAGCGTGCGCTTACGCTCCTGACACTCGTTCACCCAGCTCTCGCGGCGCGGCAGGCGGCCCTCTTTTTGCATCTGCTGGGCGATCTCCACCAGTTGGGTCAACGCGGCTTTCGCATCGGAAACGATGCCTAAATCCGGGCACAGCACGCGGCCAATCTGCGTCGGTTCAATATCGATATGGATAATTTTGCGGCCTGCGGTGTACTTCTCGACCGAACCGGTATGGCGGTTAGCAAAGCGGTTGCCGATACCGAACACCAGGTCGGAGGCCAGCAGCGTGGCGTTGCCGTAGCGATGGGCGGTTTGTAAACCAACCATCCCGGCCATCAGCTCGTGATCATCCGGGATACAGCCCCAGCCCATGAGCGTCGGGATCACCGGCACATGAGTGATTTCCGCAAATTGCTGCAACAGCGCCGCGGCGTCGGCGTTAATCACCCCGCCACCGGCGACAATCACCGGGCGCTCCGCCATCAGTAACATCGCCAGCGCACGTTCAATTTGTGGACGCGTGGCAACAGGTTTATAAGCCGGGAGCGGCGAATACAGCTCAGGATCGAACTCGATTTCCGCCACCTGGACATCATAAGGCAGGTCGATCAGCACCGGACCCGGTCTGCCGGAACGCATCAGGTGGAAAGCCTGCTGCAGCACGCCCGGCACCAGCGCAGCTTCGCGCACGGTCACCGCCATCTTGGTGACCGGCTTGGCGATAGACTCAATATCCACCGCCTGGAAATCCTCTTTATGCAGACGAGCGCGCGGTGCCTGACCGGTAATGCACAGAATGGGAATGGAATCGGCGGAGGCAGAGTAAAGGGCAGTAATCATATCCGTACCCGCCGGGCCGGATGTTCCCAGGCATACGCCGATGTTACCGGCAGTGGCGCGCGTATAGCCTTCCGCCATATGCGACGCACCCTCTACGTGACGGGCCAGGATATGACGGATCCCGCCGTGTTTACGCATCGCCGAATAGAACGGGTTAATTGCCGCGCCGGGCACGCCGAATGCGGTGGTAATCCCTTCTTTTTCCAGTACATACATTGCCGCGTCAACGGCTCTCATTTTTGCCATTTTTTACTACCTCGCTATATTGGAAAATTTTTCCAAATTTAAACAAAGCCAAAAAAGTCCCGCTCCTGCGAGCGGGTCGGATCGGCTATCAATCTGCCTGGGGCTTGAGTCCCAGCGCGGTGCTGATATTCCTTGCCGTCTCCCTCACCAGCTCTCCCTGGCTGACAAAACGGTCCGGGGTTAATCGGGACGCGGGTCCGGAAATCGAAATGGCCGCCACCACGGAACCCACATCATCGTAAACCGCTGAAGCAATGCAGTTTAATCCTGTCACATGCTCCTCCTGGTCAATGCTGTAGCCACAGGCTCGCGCCTCATCCAGATTTCGCTGCAGGACCGGCAAATCCACGATCGTCGTCGGCGTAAACCGCTGCAGCCCGGTCTTCACAATCACATCGACCAGCTCTTCCGACGAGAGCGGGTACAACAACGCTTTCCCGGCTCCCGACGCGTGCAGCGGCAGTCTGCTTCCCAGCGGGGCGCACATTCGCACCATCGACTTGCACTCCTGCTGGCCAATCAGCACCGCTTCGTTGCCGTTGCGAATCGCCACATTAACCGTCTCTCCGGACATCAGCATTAGCCGCCGCATAAAGGGGCCGCCAACGGACAAGACATCCCGGTTGTGGATATACGCCGACCCGATATTGAACGCGCCAAGACCGATATGCCACCAACCTAACTGACTGTCCTGATAAACAAAATCTGCGCCTTCCAGCACTTTAAGCAGGCGAAAGGTGGTCGATAACGGTAAGTCCAGATTCAGGGAAATATCGCTAACCGACGAGCTGCCGCCGCTCTTTTCAAGGTATTGCAGTATCGCGATCCCTCTCTCCAGCGCCTGAGCGCCTTTTTGCGCGGAAGGCTCCTGCTGGCCCGGCCTTCCACGCCTTCTTACTTCTGTCATACCTCGATTATCTCCGGCTCAAAACCTGAGCATAAATAGTGTGTAAGCGCCCACATGTTATGCAAGATAATCGGTAGCGTCACGTGCAACCTCACGCAAAGCTCAACTCCACGGTCGGGATCTCCACGACATCACAGTTATCTTTTCCGCCGCGATCAACGGTCAAAAAATCGGTTTCGACCTGCCAGGCAAACAGCGGGTGATGCCAGACATTGCGGTGGTAATTCACCCCCTGACGACCATTAGAGATAAATGCCCGCAGCGTGTTCATATCCGGCTCATCACCTCCTGCCGCCACTACCACCACAAAGGCTTCGCCGTTCATCGGCATGAACGCCTGGGTGCCTAACGGATGGCGTTCCAACTCCGTCACCACAATCGGCAGCACCGCTGGCTGGGCGCGGTTGATGCTGATAAGCGTCCGATCCTGCTGCAGCGTCTCAACCTTGGCCAGGTCGTGAAAACGCTGCACTTTGCCATCATTAATATGGAAAAAATCCTGGCCTTCCGTTTCGATAACATCCCCGTAGGGGCGGAATGCTTCGTACGTCAGCGGCAATACTTCAAGCTTCATTGCATATTCCTTAGTCATTAAGAGCCGTTCCACCATCCTCATCCAAAGAGGAAGTCGGTGTCTATGTCGGTCAATCTAGAGTTATCTAAAAGTGACATCAACTGTAAGTTGGAATAATTTTCCAAAACCTGATTTAAGCCACATAATTGAAAAGGATATTGTGAAAAAATACTTAAAAATCAGGGGTGAATTATTAAATAACGAGGAAATTAGCGATGCTAGATCCCGAAACACTACGTACCTTTGTTAGCGTCGCGGAGACCGGCAGTTTCTCCAGAGCGGCGGAAAAACTGTACAAAACCACCGCCACTATTAGCTATCGCATCAAGCTGCTGGAGGATAATACCGGCGTGGCGCTGTTTAGCCGTACCACCCGTAGCGTCCTGCTTACCCCGGCAGGAATGCACCTTCTGGCGCAGGCCAGAGAGTGGCTGGGCTGGATTGACAGTATGCCCGGTGAGCTACAGCAGATAAACGACGGCGTTGAGCGTCAGGTCAATATCGTCGTGAATAACCTGATGTATCACCCTCAGGCCATTGCACGACTGCTGGCCTGGCTCACTCAGCGCTATCCTTTTACACAATTTCATTTTTCGCGCCAAATTTATATGGGCGTCTGGGATACGCTTCTTCACGATGATTTCTCGCTGGCCATTGGCGTCACCGGTACCGAACCGCTATCAGAAAATATTGCGGTCAACCCGCTGGGCGAAGTGACCTGGCTGTTCGTGATGTCGCCGAATCACCCCTTAAGTCAGCAAGCCGATCCGCTATCGGAAGCCCAGTTGCGTCGCTACCCGGCGGTCAACATTGAAGACAGCGCCCGCCGGTTGACCAAGCGCGTCGCCTGGCGCCTGCCTGGACAAAAAGAGATTGTGGTTCCCGATATCGAAACCAAAGTCGCAGCGCACATTGCCGGTGTCGGCATCGGCTTTTTGCCGGAGCCGCTGTGCCAGCCCCTTATCGCCCGCGGCGAGCTGATTGCCCGACAAATTCCGGCCATGCGCCCGCCTTCGCCTCTCAGTCTCGCCTGGCGCAAAGATCATCCCGGCAAAGCGGTGCAGGATATCGCTTCGCTGTTCAGCCATTCCGCCCCGGAAATTCAGGGATTCCTGACGCTATTCAGCGATACACCGTGAAAAATCAATCCAGTCTGCCGCCCACCGCGTACAATAGGCAGATTATCGCGTCGAGCGACGCGTCTGGATTGATTAACGGTTTGGATGATGGAATTAGTATCACAGAATATTCGGCAGATTCTCGCCAGCGATACGCCGCTGATTGACGTACGCGCCCCGATTGAGTTCAGGCAAAGCGCCATGCCCGCGGCGGTCAATCTGCCGCTGATGAACGATGACGAACGCGCTGCCGTCGGCACCTGCTATAAGCGTCAGGGGCCGGAAGCTGCGCTCGCGCTGGGACATCAGTTGGTCAACGGCGAGGTTCGCGCCAGCCGCCTTGCCGCCTGGAAAGAGGCCTGTGCGCGCCATCCCGATGGCTACCTGTGCTGTGCTCGCGGCGGCCAGCGTTCACATATTGTGCAGCAGTGGCTAAAGGAAGCGGGAGTGGATTACCCGCTAATCATTGGCGGTTATAAAGCGTTGCGTCAGGCGGCTATACAGCTTACCGAAGAGCTGGTGCAGCGCCCAATCGTACTGATCGGCGGCTGTACCGGTAACGGAAAAACCCAGTTGGTGTGCGCACAACCGGACGGTATCGATCTCGAGGGCCTCGCTCATCATCGCGGCTCTTCGTTTGGCCGGACGTTGCAGGAGCAGCATCAGCAGGCCACCTTTGAAAATCATCTGGCCGTGGCGATGCTTAAAAAGTCCGTGCAGCAGACGCGCTGGGTGCTGGAAGATGAAGGGCATATGATTGGCGCGAATCATCTCCCGGAGTGCATGCGTCTGCGCATGGCGCAGTCGCCGCTGGCGGTAGTGGAAGACCCGTTCGAGCTTCGCCTTGAACGCCTGCGCGAAGAGTATTTTACGCGGATGCATCGCGACTTTATTGCCGCCTGTGGCGAAGAACAGGGCTGGCAAGCGTATAGCGAGTATCTGCATCATGGCCTGTTTGCCATTCGTCGTCGCCTGGGGTTACAGCGTTTTGCCCAGCTCACCGCCCACCTTGATGAGGCGCTCCTTGCACAGCAGCGTACCGCCAGCACCGAAGCGCATTTCAGCTGGCTGGTTCCCCTGCTGAACGAATATTACGATCCGATGTACCGTTATCAACTGGGCAAAAAAGCGGAGAAGATTGTTTTTCGCGGCAACTGGCAGGAAGTCGCCGCCTGGCTGGCGCGGTAATTGTATTCCTGGAGCCCCGGCTTGCGGCGTAAGCGCCTTAGCCGGGCTACCGGTCGGTGTGACTTGTAGCCCCGGTAAGCACAGCGCGACCGGGGAGTTTTGACCGCTTAGAAGTCGTAGCGCAGACGCACCAGGTTCATATCGCCCAGGTTGTCGGTGCTGGACGTGAAGACGTGTTCGTAATCAACGCGGAAGCCGTAATCCAGCTGGAAGCTTACGCCGACGCCGTTATCAATACGCTGGTAGTTGCGGCCATTCACGTACTGCAGGCGGTCGCCCATAAAGTACGGCTGAATAGATTTCACCGCATACTGACCAATCGGGAATTTATAACCGGCGAAGTACTCAATACCCCACGCATCGCCCGCGAAGTAGTTATGTACATCAGTTTTCTTGGTGGTCAGGAAGTTCTGATACCAGCCGCCGCCGAAGGAGAAGGTCCAGTTATCCGGCGTCCAGCTCAGCGCGGTACCAACGATGTTCTGATCGTAAGATTTGCTGTCTGAATTTGACGGGTTACGCATATCGGCGCGGGTATAGTTCCACGCGGTACCCCAGGTCAGGTCCTTCATGATGTGGTAATCCGCACCAATAGAGCCGCCGCCTTTGCGCTTGTAGCGCAGACCGTTGCCCGGCAGGTATTCGCTGTCTTCAAACAAATAAGAAGCGTAGAGATCGACATCGCCAACGGTTTTCTTATATTTCAGCATATTACGTGAACGGTAGGATCCATCGTAATCACCGTTGATCCCGTTGCCCGGCGCCTGGCCGACCATGTCATAATCCCAGATATCGGTTTTCACCCCGACGACATCGTAATAAACGCTGTTTTGCTGACCGTAGGTTAAGGTGCCCCAGGTATCGCTTTTCAGACCGGTATAGAGCATACGGCGGCTGGTATTATTCGCGCCTTCCGCATAGTGGTTATCCCAGTCGAAGAGGGCCGGAATATTGACGCCCAGCTCGTAGTAGCTTATCCAGCTAATATCATCAAACAGATAGTAATCGGCAGCGAAACGGAAACGGGTGCCGCCGTCAAAACCGTTGCGTTTATAAGAGCCTTTGTCGCCATCGCCGGACATCATGTTGAACTGGGGACGGATACTCCCGCCGACGGTGAAGTTAAGACGGCTTAACGGATCGCCCGCCTGCGGATCTTGTTTTAACAGCGTAATCTCAGCCTGGGATGCAAAAGAGGTTAACGCCAGGGCTGCGCCGATCGATATCGCCAGCGCTTTTATTTTATGTGCCATACTTTTTCCTTGATTAATAAGCAACCTTATATTTGCCAGTTGAATATTAACTGCGATTCAGTATGCCGTGTTGTTGGTTTTTTAATGTTTCGTGCGGTTAAAAATCAGTGACTTATCATTTTGTGCCGTTAAAATATCCGTGGTTATAATTTCATCGCTTTGTCATTAAAATGAAGCATTGCCGCTCTACATCATCCAAGGAGGAATTATGTCGAAAAAATTGCTACAGCTGCACTTTGCCTTTAACGGCCCCTTCGGTAGTGACATGTCCCGTCAGCTTGTGGAGCTGGCCGAGTCAATTAATCAGGAGCCGGGGTTTATCTGGAAGGTCTGGACGGAGAGCGAAAAGAATCAGGAAGCGGGCGGAATCTATCTTTTCGAGGATGAAGCAACCGCGCTTGCTTACCTCAACAAACATACCGCGCGCCTGAAATCTCTCGGCGTGGATGAGGTTACCTGTAAAGTTTTTGACGTTAATGAGCCGCTGACTGCGCTGAACCATGGTCATCTGCAATAGCAACTCGCATCCGTATCGAGTAAAAAACCCCCGGGTTGCGGCTAGCGCCTTACCCGGGCTACATGATGGCATAACTTACTGGGGCGTTAACCCTATCCCTGGCTAAACTGGCGGAATAGCGCTTTGCCTTTTAGCAAACGCAACCCCAGCCAACCGCCGCACAGCGACAGCAGTATCGCCCCGCAGAGCGGCAGCATTACCCATAGCCGCCAGTCCGGAGACCATGGGAAATCAAAGATTTTGGTTTGCAGCAGCGCCAGCGCCACCTCTGCGCCAATCGCCGCCACCACGCCGGAAACCACGCCCAGCAGGGCAAATTCGGCCCACAGCGTGGTGCGCAGCAGAGACTTCCCTGCCCCCAGCGTGCGCCAGACCACCAGCTCCTGATAGCGCTGACGCATCCCCACCTGCACCTGAGCCAGTAGAAGCAAGACACCGCAGGCCGTCACCAGAATCACCATCACCTCCAGCGCACGGCTTACCTGAGTCAGCACCTGACCAATCTGCTGCAAAATCGCGCCGATATCCAGCAGACTGACGGTCGGGAACTCGCGGTTGAGCTGCGTCAGCATCCCGTTGCCGTTATCCCAGCGGAAGCTGGTCAGCCAGCTTTGCGGCTGTCCATCGAGCGCTCCCTGCGGGAAGATAAAGAAAAAGTTTGGTCGCAGGCTCTCCCAGTCCACTTTACGTACGCTGGTCACTTTGGCGCTAAAGTCCTGGGTATCTCCGGTAAAGGTCACGCTATCGCCGAGCTTCACCCCCAGCCGCTGCGCCAGCCCCTCTTCAATCGAGACTTCACCCGCTTTCGGCGGCCAGCTTCCGGCCACCAACGGGTTATGATCCGGCCGCTCGTTGCTCCAGGTGAGATTCAGCTCCCGATTCAGCGCTTCATCTTTATTGCCCTCCGCTGCCTGACCATTAATTTGCGTCAGGCGAGCGCGAACGATCGGATAGAACTCGGTCGCGCGGGTCTGATGTTCAGCGAGGAAGGTTTTCACCGGCACCACCTGCTCTGGCGCGATGTTAATCAGGAAATAGTTGGGGCTTTCCGGCGGCAGCTGTTGCTGCCAGCGGTCAAGCAGATCGCCGCGCAGCACCAGCAGCAGGGCCAGCAGCATAAATGACAGCGAGAAGGCCGCCAGTTGGCTTAGCGTCGACCACGGCTGACGTAGCAGGCGATTTACCGCCAGGCGCAGCGGCAGCGCTTTTAGCGTCACGCGTTTCAGTAGCCACAGGACGCCCCAACCCGCCAGGCCGCACAGCAGCGCCAGCACCACCGCCCCCGCCAGTACCGCCCAGAGTAGAGGGCTGCCGCCCATCAGCAGCGCCAACAGCGCGACCACCACCGCGCACACCAGCGGAATATAGAACTTCAGCGGCCAGACGTTAGCGACAACATCCTGGCGCAATACCCGCAGCGGCAGCGTCGCCAGCAGCAGCCGATAGGGACGCAGCCCGACCAGCAGGGAAATCACCACCATCGCGCCAATCGCCCACAGCCACGGCCAGCCGCTCGCCGCCGGCAGCGCCGAGGGGAGCACCGGTTTTAGCATCACCAGCAGAATATTTTCCAGCCCGACGCCCATCGCCCCACCGGCAATCACCGCCAGCGTCAGCAGCATCAGCCACTGGCCGACGATCAGCTTGCGCAGCTGCGTCCGCCCGGCACCGAGGGTTTTAAGGATCGCCACCAGATCGTAACGGCTGCGGCAATAATGGCTCATCGCCACCGCCACTGCTGCAACCGCCAACAGCAGCGTTAACAGCGCCGACAGCAGTAAAAACTGCTGCGAGCGCTCCAGCGATTTACCTAACGCGCTATCGTCCTGCTCGAGCCCGATCCAGCGATGTTCCGGCCCCAGCTTCGGCAGCAGCCACTTTTCATAGTCCGCCAGCTGCTGCGGAGTTCCGGCATATTTATAGCGCCAGGAGACGCGGCTGCCGGGCTGCACCGCGCCGGTTTTCGCCACATCGGCGGTGTTCATCATCAGCCGCGGCGCCATCTGGAAGGGGTTAAATCCGGCGTCCGGCTCCTGAATGACCTCCCCGGCAATGCGCAGCGTAGCGTCGCCTACGTCAATGGTGTCGCCGGTTTTCAGGTTCAGCAGAGCCATCAATCGCGGCGCCAGCAGCACGGTGCCAGCCTGCGGCTTCAGCCCCGGCGGCTGGGTTTGCAGCTGACCATATAGCGGATAGGTGTCGTCAACTGCTTTCACCTCCGCCAGCTGCGGCGTATCGCCGGAAAAGGTCATAGTGGCGAAGTTCAGTTGCTCACCAACGGTTAAGCCGAGCCGACGCGCTTCGTCAATCCATGCGGCTGGGACCTCGCGCGAGCTACGCAGCGTGCGGTCTCCGGCCATAAATTCGCGACTCTGTTGGCTAAGCCCTTTCTCCATGCGGTCGCTTATCGACCCCAGCGCCAGCACGCAGGCCACCGCCAGGCTCAGCGCCAGCCAAACAATCAGCAGCGACGGTGAGCGCCATTCGCGCCAAAACCAGCGGGCAATCATGCTTCCTCCTGCAGCTGGCCATCAACCAGCCGCAGCCGTCGGTCGCAGCGCCCCGCCAGCAGCGGGTCGTGGGTCACCAGAATTAGCGTAGTGCCGTGCTCGCGGTTCAGTGAAAACAGCAGGTCGGCAATTTTATCCCCGGTCTGCCTGTCGAGGTTACCGGTGGGTTCATCGGCGAACAGCAGTTCCGGACGACCGTTAAACGCACGGGCCAGCGCGACACGCTGCTGTTCGCCGCCGGAAAGCTGTACCGGTAGATGATGCAAACGTTTTCCCAGCCCCAGCTGTTCCAGCAACGCGCGGGCGCTACCGCGGCTCTGGCTGTCGCTTTCGCCGCGCAGCAGCGCCGGAAGCTCGACGTTTTCCAGCGCATTCAGCGTCGGTATCAGCATAAAAGATTGAAAAACAAAGCCGACGTGCTTAGCGCGCAGCTTTGCCCGCGCCTCTTCGTCCATCTGATGCAGCGGCTGCCCGATCAGCGAGACTTCTCCGCTCGTGCCGTCATCCAGACCAGCGAGGATCGCCAGCAGCGTCGATTTACCGGAACCCGACTCGCCAATCAGGGCGATGGTCTGCCCCTGTTTGACAACCAGCTCAACTCCGGTAAGGATGGAAAGCTGATGCTCACCCTGACCGACGGACTTCTTAAGATGATGAACTTCAAGTATGTTTTCCGCTGGCATTTGCCTTTCCTGTTTCTGGTCCTGTTTACCTGCCGCGCAATGGCGGCCGACACGCTGTTGGTTCTCGGCGACAGTCTGAGCGCCGGTTATCGAATGGCGGGCAATACCGCCTGGCCTGCGCTGCTTAACGATAAGTGGCAGACCAAAACGCCAGTGGTTAACGCCAGCATCAGCGGCGATACTTCGCAGCAGGGGCTGGCAAGGCTTCCGACGTTGCTCAAACAGCATCAGCCGCGCTGGGTGCTGGTTGAGCTGGGTGGCAACGATGGGCTGCGCGGCTTCCCGCCGCAGCAGACGGAGCAGACCCTGCGTACCATTATTCAGGATATCAAGGCGGCGAACGCCGAGCCTTTGCTGATGCAAATTCGCCTGCCCGCTAACTATGGTCGCCGTTATAATGAAGCCTTTAGCGCAATCTATCCGGCACTGGCCAAAGAGTTTGATATTCCTCTGCTGCCCTTTTTTATGGAAGAGGTTTATCTGAAACCGCAGTGGATGCAGGACGATGGAATTCACCCTAATCGCGACGCCCAGCCGTTTATCGCCGACTGGATGGCCACGCGTTTGGCACCCTTAGTTAATCATGACTCCTGATAGCAAGGGGTCATTTGCAGGTAAAGTTATGCAAAAATCGGTTTTAGTTACAGGATGTTCCAGCGGAATTGGCCTCGAAAGCGCGCTGGATTTAAAGCGCCAGGGCTTTAATGTGCTGGCCGCCTGCCGCAAAGCGGATGACGTCGCGCGGATGCAGGCGCTTGGTCTGACCGGTGTTTTGCTGGATCTTGACGATCCGCAGAGCGTTGAACGCGCCGCCGCAGAGGTTATCGCCCTGACAGACAATCGCCTGTATGGCCTGTTTAATAACGCGGGATATGGCGTCTACGGCCCGCTGCCAACTATCAGTCGTCAGCAGATGGAGCAGCAGTTTTCCGCCAATTTTTTCGGCGCGCATCAGTTAACGATGCTGCTGCTTCCGGCGATGGAGCCGCACGGCGAAGGGCGTATTGTCATGACGTCATCGGTAATGGGGATTATCTCCAGCCCGGGTCGCGGCGCCTATGCCGCCAGTAAATATGCGCTGGAAGCCTGGTCCGATGCCCTGCGTATGGAACTGCGCCATAGCGGGATTAAGGTCAGCCTGATTGAGCCTGGCCCTATCCGCACCCAATTTACCACCAACGTTAACCAGACTCAGGCCGATAAACCGGTGGAAAACCCGGGTATCGCCGCCCGCTTTACCTTAGGGCCGGAAGCGGTAGTGGAAAAAGTGCGCCATGCATTTGTCAGCGATAAACCGAAACTGCGCTACCCGGTGACTCTGGTGACGCACGCGGTAGCCCTGCTTAAACGCCTGCTGCCGACCCGCGCGATGGACAAAATTATCCAGGGCTGAGTTGAAGCACCTGCCGCCGTCCCCATATATCTATACAAATATCGATTAAAGAGACTTGCTCATGTCCGCACAGAATATCGTTAATATTACCGAAGCCAACCTACACCAGACGCTGCAGCAATCCGCTGCAACGCCAGTGCTGTTCTATTTCTGGTCCGCGCGCAGCCAACACTGCGAACAGCTGACTCCGGTGCTGGAAATCCTGGCCGCTCAGTACAACGGTCTGTTTACCCTCGCGAAAGTTGACTGCGACGCCGAGCAAATGCTGGCTTCACAGTTTGGCCTGCGCGCAATTCCTACGGTATACCTGTTCCAGAACGGTCAGCCGGTGGACGGATTCGAAGGCCCGCAGCCGGAAGAAGCGGTTCGTGCGCTGCTGGATAAATTCCTGCCGCGCGAAGAGGAGCTGAAGGCGCAGCAGGCCATGGCGCTGATGCAGGAAGAGAACTACGCCGAGGCGCTGCCGCTGCTGAAAGATGCCTGGCAGCTGTCAAACCAGGAGAGCCAGATTGGCCTGCTGCTGGCAGAAACGCTGATCGCGCTGCACCGTTCAGACGAAGCAGAAGCCGTACTGAAAACCGTCCCGCTACAGGATCAGGATACCCGCTATCAGGGTCTGGTGGCGCAGATCGAGCTGCTGAAAAAAGCCGCCGACACGCCGGAAATTCAGCAGTTGCAGCAGCAGGTAGAGCAGAACCCGGAAGATGCGGCGCTGGCTTCCCAGTTAGCATTGCAGCTGCATCAGGTTGGGCGTAATGAAGAGGCGCTGGCGCTGCTGTTCAGCCATCTGCAAAAAGATTTAGGCGCTGGCAACGGCGAAGTACGTAAGATGCTTCAGGAGATCCTCTCCGCGCTTGGCACTGGTGACGTGCTGGCCGCGAAGTACCGCCGCCAGCTCTATTCACTGCTTTATTAATCGTAAAAACCCCGGTGGCGCTGACCGGGCTACGGGTTCACCGTTGTCTGCGGGCCGGCAGCCCGGACAGATGCGCAGCATCGCCTCCGGGAAATGTGCCGGGTCTGATACCCAGGCGTGGCATCTTCCCGGTGGCGCTGCGCTGACCGGGCTACGAGTTCACCGTTGTCTGCGGGCCGGCAACCCGGACAGATGCGCAGCATCGCCTCCGGGAAATGTGCCGGGTCTGATACCCAGGCGTGGCATTTTCCCGGTGGCGCTGCGCTGACCGGGCTACGAGTTCACCGCTGTCTGCGGGCCGGTAGCCCGGGTAAGGCGTTTACGCCGCAACCCGGGGAAAGCTACGGGCGCTTTTTCAACTGCGTTACCACCAGCTGATGGCGCGCGTTAAAGAACTTCCGATAGGTCAGATATCCGGCGATAATCGTCGACAGGCTGGCGGTCGATAGCAGCATAAACGTCACCATAATCTGATACTTAATCGCCTTTACCGGGTCAATCCCGGCAAAAATCAGCCCCGACATCATCCCCGGCAAACTCACTAATCCAACCGTTTTTGCGGAATCGACCGTTGGGATCAGCGCGGCGCGAATGCTATCGCGAATCAGCCTTGCCGAGGCCATCTTCGGCGTCGCACCCAGGCTCAGTTTCTCCTGAATCTGCTGCTGCTCGCTGCTAAAACGCTGGCCCATATTGTTGTAGCACAGCCCTACCGCCACCATCGCATTTCCGGCGACCATCCCGGCTATCGGGATCACCTGCATCGGCACAAAAGCAATCGACCCGGAAAAGACCAGCACCGCCAGCGTTAACCCGGCACCGGTAGTTATCGCGATAAACGAGGAGACAAAGGCTTTATCGATATATTTACTGCGCTTTTTCGCATTCCATGCCGCGTTAAAACAGATAAACAGCACCATCAGTAGGGTCAGTACGGCATGATTGACGTTAAAGATATATTTCAGTACGTAGCCGACGATAATCAGTTGCACAATCGCCCGGCAAATACTCCAGATAATATCTTTTTCCAGCGCCAGCTTTTCCCGGTAGCTCACCACAATCGCCACCAGCACCAGAACCATGGATAACGCCAGCGATTCGTTAGTAATATTATGCCCGTTCATTTGTCACCTCCTGCGCTTTCCCGCCAGCAGGCTGTAGCCTAATCACTTCATCCGCATGGGCTATTTCACTTTGATCGTGAGTCACCCACAGCACGGCAATATTTTTTTCCGTCACATAGCGATGAATAATCTCATTCACATTGTTTTTATTGCTCTCATCCAGCGCGCTGGTAATTTCATCAAGCAACAGGACCTGCGGTAAAAATTGCAGATTACGAATCAACGAAACGCGCTGCTTTTCCCCGCCCGAGAGTTCGTTAACTGATTTTTCCAGCGTATTTTCCGCCAGCCCAAAACGCTGAAGGTCGGCCACCAGCGCTTTAGGATCCGGTTGTTTATTACGGATTTGCCACGGAAAAACCAGATTGTCATACACCGAATCGCCGAACAGCGCCGGAGTTTGCGCACAGTAAGAAACCTGCTGACGATAGGTTTCCGGCGATAAAGCGTTGACGTCTTTACCGGCGAAAAAAATCTTCCCGGAAGTGGGGCTAAGCAGCGAAGCGATAATTTTTAATAAGGTACTTTTCCCACAGCCGGAAGGCCCGGTAATCAGCTTAAATTCCCCTGCCCTAAGCTGAAAATTAATCCCGTTAAGGATAACTATATCTTCGGGCTGAAACCCCACGTCCTCTAACCGCAAAATAGCGTTACTTTCCGTCATTACTTTTCCCATTTTTTCCACAACGACGCTAGTTTACTCCAGTTTTCTTTCACCTGGATGCGCAGAAAGATATACTCTGATTAAACATGCGTCACTCTCCCGACGCGTCAACAAGCAACAAGACAGGAGGTTTTTGATGCTGATTTTTATCCCCATACTTATTTTTGTCGCGCTGGTTATCGTTGTTGCCGGTGTGAAAATTGTTCCCCAGGGCTTCCAGTGGACCGTCGAACGCTTTGGGCGTTATACAAAAACGCTACAACCCGGCTTAAACCTTGTCGTGCCGTTTATGGACCGCGTTGGTCGCAAGATCAATATGATGGAACAAGTTCTCGATATCCCTTCGCAGGAGGTTATTTCGCGGGATAACGCCAACGTCACCATCGATGCAGTGTGCTTTATTCAGGTTATTGACGCGCCAAAAGCCGCCTATGAGGTTAGCAACCTTGAGCTGGCGATTATCAACCTGACCATGACCAACATTCGTACCGTACTGGGCTCCATGGAACTGGACGAAATGCTCTCCCAGCGCGACAGTATCAATACCCGCCTGCTGCATATTGTCGATGAAGCGACTAACCCGTGGGGGATCAAAATCACCCGCGTTGAGATCCGCGACGTGCGCCCACCGGCAGAGCTGATTGCCTCAATGAACGCCCAGATGAAGGCCGAACGAACCAAACGTGCCTATATCCTTGAGGCCGAAGGTGTGCGCCAGGCGGAAATTCTCAAAGCAGAGGGTGAGAAACAGTCGCAGATCCTCAAGGCTGAAGGTGAGCGTCAGTCAGCGTTTTTACAGGCGGAGGCCCGCGAACGTTCTGCGGAAGCGGAAGCTCGCGCAACGCAGATGGTTTCTTCAGCGATCGCGTCCGGCGACATTCAGGCGATTAACTACTTCGTGGCGCAGAAATATACCGACGCGCTGCAGCAAATTGGCGCGGCTAATAACAGTAAAGTGGTGCTGATGCCGCTGGATGCCAGCAGCCTGATGGGTTCTATCGCCGGGATTAGCGAACTGATCAAAGAAGGTGCCGGCGACCGGAAAAAATCATGATTGAGATGATTATCGCCCACCCGCATATTTTCTGGCTCAGCCTTGGCGGGCTGCTGCTGGCAGCGGAAATGCTCGGCGGTAGTGGTTATCTGCTGTGGAGCGGCATCGCAGGCGTAGTCACCGGGGTATTAATCTGGATACTGCCGTTTAGCTGGGAGTGGCAGGGAACGCTGTTCGCCGTGCTGACGCTGCTGGCGGCCTGGCTATGGTCACGCTGGTTGCGTAACCGCGTAAAGCGCCAGAAACCGGCAGACGCCCAGCTAAATCAGCGCGGGCAGCAGCTGATTGGCCGTCGCTTCATCCTGGAAACCACGCTGGTCAACGGTCGCGGGCACGTGCGCGTTGGCGATAGCTCATGGCCGGTGATTGCCGAGGACGACCTCGAGGCGGGCTGCAAGGTTGAAGTGATCGCCGTCGAGGGAATTACGCTGCGAGTCAGAGAGATTCCCGCAGGTCGCTAAGCCTGCGCCTTACGATGACAGCAACCCGAGAGGTTATCGATTATCGGACAATCGGCGCTGTCATCGCCGGGGCAGGATTCCGCCAGCGCCAGCAACTGCGCGCGCATGCTTTGCAGCTCACTGATATGGCGTTCAATTTCCGCCACTTTTTCCAGCGTCCGGCGTTTAACGTCGGCGCTGTGTCGTGACGGATCGTTAAACAGAAATACCAGCTCGCGGCACTCTTCCAGATTAAACCCCACCTGGCGGGCCTGGCGCAGCAGGGTCAGCTCATCCAGATGCTGCTGGCTGTAGCTACGGTAGCCGTTCTCGCTACGCAGCGGCGGTGTCACCAGCCCCTTCTCTTCGTAAAAACGAATCGCTTTACTGGTTAAGCCAGTTTTTTTCGCCACATCGCTAATATTCATGTTTCCTCCTGACGGAACAGACAACGGTGCTACGCCGTCATTCTAGCGCCAATCAGCGTAAAAACTACAGCGGAGTCTGCTGGCATATCAGAGAGAAGGGAACAGACAGAATGCGAACATCGTTATTGTAATCATTGATATAGCGATAAATCATGGCACCATCGGCCGGGAAAAATGTACTGGCGTCCATATAGTCGCCAATATGCGGGCACATAATGCTCCACGGGTTTCTGCCATTATAGGCAGGGCTACTATCGACAATGGTCTTCGCTACAAATGTCGCAGGGTTTAACGTGATATTTGCGCTTTGAGAATAGTAATGAATGTCATACACCAGCGAGTGACCATCAATAAAGATATCGCCTAAGTTAAGGCCTTTATTTTTATAAGAAGGAGCCGACTTTTGCCTGGCATCAGCTTCATTGCTCATTAATGAGCGCATAAAATTATTGCTGGCCGTTTCCTGGTCAGTGACCGATACAGGCGCGTTAACCACGCTTTCGACCGCCGTTTTACTGACTTCACGGCCAATGACTCTAATTACTCCAATGACGATAAGCAGCACCACCAGGCCAAGAGTGAATTTGAAAATTCGCACAACCATTCTTTTCCCAGCGCTAACCACTGGAGCCCCCTTCTGTTTGACAAACTCTTTCCCTTTGCCAAACATCTCTTCCGCTGCGGTAAAAGCTTCGCTGGCTTTTGCCTGATAAGAGTAATCAGGATCCTGCTTGCGGCGCTGATTCATCCACTCATCTTTGCGCTTTTGTAACTGATATTCTTCTTCCCATTCGGCTTCCATCTTCTGCCAGAAATCGCGATAGGCACGCTCTTCCTGCTGGCGTTCACGTTCGCGATCTTGCCGAGTGCTGGCACCTGAGAATGCGCTATTCTTCTGGCTTTCCTGCTGGGCGATCCACTCATCGTGGCGGGCTCGCAGCACCGGGTCGGAAAGAGTTCGCCAGGCCTCATTTAATAGCTGGATGATTTTAGTTTTTTCATCTTTTAATTCAGGTGGATGACGATCAGGATGATGAATAAAAATAAGTCGTTTGTACGCTTTCTTAATCTCCTCCAGCGACGCGGTGCGAGGGACTTTAAGATTATCATAATAAGTTTGCACTTCTCTTCTCCCGGGATGCAGCGTGAAACACCTTCCCTTGCCTTAATCAGGGTCGGCATCCGGCTCGCCCTGCAAAAATAAGCTCTTTCTGAAATCAAAAAACACAGAAGCCACGCACTCATATTTTAGCGTTCTAAGATCAGCCTGGAGATAATTATCAGAGAGCAAGTCTTCCATTTTACGCCGCGCGCGCTTTTATCCGCTATTCCTTATTTAACGTGGGGGACGAACGATAAAAATTACCGGGATTAACGCTTGACCTTCCAGTTGCTGGAAGGTTTAAGCTTAAGCACAGTTGTTAAACCAAGGAGTCAAAACCATGTCTCATACTATTGACCTGGCGCTTGATGGCCTCTCCTGCGGCCACTGCGTCAAACGCGTGAAAGAAAGTCTGGAGCAACGTCCTGATGTTGAGCTGGCGGACGTTACCGTTACCGAAGCTCACGTTACGGGCAGCGCCAGCGCAGAAGCGCTGATTGAAACCATTAAACAGGCCGGATACGGCGCGGAGCTCAGCCACCCAAAGGCTAAACCGCTGGCAGAATCATCAATCCCGTCGGAAGCGCTGACAGCGGCCACCTCTGAGCTTCCGGCAGCCCGTGACGAGGATGACAGCCAACAACTGTTAATCAACGGCATGAGCTGCGCCAGCTGCGTCTCCCGGGTACAAAACGCGCTTGCCGCGGTACCGGGCGTCTCGCAGGCGCGGGTCAACCTTGCGGAACGCACTGCGCTGGTGATGGGCAGCGCGTCCGCAGCAGAATTAGTGCAGGCGGTGGAGAAAGCAGGCTACGGCGCGGAGGCTATCGAAGATGATCTCGAACGTCGCGAGCGCCAGCAGGAGACCGCCGTCGCCACCATGAAACGCTTCCGCTGGCAGGCCATTGTCGCCCTGCTGGTCGGTATCCCGGTGATGGGCTGGGGGATGATCGGCGACAACATGATGGTCAGCGATGACAACCGTTCGCTGTGGCTGGTTATCGGCCTTATTACCCTGGCGGTGATGGTCTTTGCTGGCGGTCATTTCTACCGCAGCGCATGGAAAAGCCTGAAGAACGGCACCGCCACCATGGATACCCTGGTGGCGCTGGGTACCGGGGTCGCCTGGCTCTACTCAATGAGCGTCAATCTGTGGCCGCAGTGGTTCCCGATGGAAGCCCGCCACCTCTATTATGAAGCCAGCGCGATGATTATCGGCCTGATTAACCTCGGCCATATGCTGGAAGCCCGCGCGCGCCAGCGTTCTTCAAAGGCACTGGAGAAACTCCTCGACTTAACCCCGCCGACTGCGCGGGTGGTCACCGATGAAGGCGAAAAAGATCTGCCGCTGGCGGAGGTTCAGGCAGGAATGACCCTGCGCCTGACCACCGGCGATCGCGTTCCGGTCGACGGCGTGATTAGCCAGGGCGAAGCGTGGTTTGATGAAGCTATGTTGACCGGTGAACCAATACCGCAGCAAAAAGGCAACGCTGACGCCATTCACGCCGGGACCGTGGTGCAGGACGGCAGCGTGCTGTTTACCGCCAGCGCCGTCGGCAGCCAGACCACTCTGGCGCGAATCATCCGTATGGTGCGCCAGGCGCAAAGCAGCAAACCGGAAATTGGCCAACTGGCGGACAAAATCTCCGCCGTATTCGTCCCGGCGGTGGTAGCGATTGCCCTGTTCAGCGCCGCTATCTGGTACTTTTTCGGCCCGGCGCCGCAAATTGTTTATACCCTGGTGATCGCCACCACGGTGCTGATTATTGCCTGTCCTTGTGCGCTGGGGCTGGCGACGCCGATGTCGATTATTTCCGGCGTGGGTCGCGCGGCAGAATATGGCGTGCTGGTTCGCGATGCCGATGCGCTGCAGCGCGCCAGCACCCTGGATACGCTGGTCTTTGATAAAACCGGCACTCTGACCGAAGGTAAGCCGCAGGTGGTGGCGATAAAAACCTTTGCCGCCATTGATGAAACGACCGCTCTGCGTCTGGCTGCATCTCTGGAACAAGGTTCGAGCCACCCGTTGGCGCGAGCCATCCTTGATAAAGCCGCAGACGATCGACTGCCGACGGTCAATAACTTCCGCACTCTGCGTGGGCTGGGCGTCAGCGGTGAAGCCGAAGGCCGCAGCCTGCTGCTTGGCAATCAGGCGTTACTCAATGAGAACCATGTGGCAACCGCCGAAATAGAAAGCGAAATGACCGCCCAGGCTTCACAGGGTGCGACGCCGGTGCTGCTGGCGGTGGATGGCCAGGTCGCAGCGCTGTTCGCTATTCGCGATCCGCTGCGTGAAGATAGCGTGGCTGCACTCGCCAGACTGCATCGTCAGGGCTATCGCCTGGTGATGTTGACTGGAGATAACCCGACCACGGCCAACGCCATTGCCAAAGAGGCAGGCATTGATGAGGTGATCGCCGGGGTGCTGCCGGACGGCAAAGCCGATGCCATTAAGCGTCTGCAAAGCCAGGGGCATCAGGTGGCGATGGTTGGCGATGGCATCAACGATGCGCCCGCGTTGGCGCAGGCCGATGTCGGTATCGCCATGGGCGGCGGCAGCGATGTGGCCATTGAAACGGCGGCTATCACCCTGATGCGCCATAGCCTGAACGGCGTCGCCGATGCGCTGGAAATTTCAAAAGCGACGCTGCGTAATATGAAGCAGAACCTGCTGGGAGCGTTTGTTTACAACTCGCTGGGTATTCCGATTGCCGCCGGGATCCTCTGGCCGCTGACCGGTACTCTGCTTAACCCGGTTGTCGCCGGAGCGGCAATGGCGCTCTCCTCAATTACGGTCGTGAGTAATGCTAACCGGTTGCTGCGCTTTAAACCGAAGTCATAAGGCAGATTCCGTTCACCATCATCCCGCGGAGGATGATCCCCTCGCCCCTTTGGGGAGAGGGTTAGGGTGAGGGGAAAATGTGCACGCTGATGCCCTCACCCCGCCCTCTCCCACCGGGAGAAGGAGAAAACCGCCCCGATTTTCTATTCGTGCTCGCGACCTGGATGCGGGATCGGATAATCAAAGTCAACGTTGATCGGCTCCGCGTAGCGGCTGTTCCATAGCTGACTGTAAAGCGCGTCCACGCGCTCTGCCATCGGCACGCTGTTCAGCACCAGCTCAAGGTTGCGTGAGTTATCAAAATAGCCCCCGCTCCAGTTGCTGGTTCCCACCCACGCCGTCGAACCGTCGATAGTCATCAGTTTACTGTGAACCACCCTCGCAAACGGGATAAATCCCCGGCTGGCGGGAGGAATAGTCACTACCTTTAGCTGAACGTTAGGCACCAGCGACAGGCTTTTTAACCAGAACAACTCCGGCTTTTTCAGATTCCAGCTGGCAACCATCAGCTCAACCTGCACGCCGCGAGCCGCCGCGCTGCGCAGGGCGTTATCAATGGGGGCATAGAAAGGTCGGTTTCCCTTCTCACCCCATGAGAGCGGCGCGTAGTCCATCACCTGCACCCGGATCCGCGTCTTCGCATTAGCCAGCAGACGCGGCAGTTCAGCCTGCGAATCGATCACCCCGCTCGGGTTGTAATCACGCGGGCTGGCAACCAGATAATTGCCCTGCGGGGCTGATTCCGGAGCCTGCCATGCCAGCTTCGGCACCGGTTTATTTTCTGCAAGCAGGGCCTGCGCCTGCCAGTCCTGATCGAAAATAGCCTGAATCTGCCGTACCGCTTGCGCATCGCTGATGCGCAGACCGGTTTCCTGAATCTGCTCCAGCGCGCGCCAGTCAAAATTCTGGCTGCCGACAAAGGCTTCTTTACCATCCACCAACAGATACTTGGCGTGGACAATCCCGCCGGTCAGCCGATGGAACGGAATAATTCGCAGCTCCAGATTCGGGATCGTTTTCAGCGCCGCCAGCGTTTCCGGCGTCGACAGGCCAATGCCCTTCTCCTCCATCAGAAAACGAATTTTCACCCCGCGTTCACCGGCTGCCCGCAGATGATTCAGCACGCCGTCCAGCAGAGAGCCTTTTTCATTTGCCACGTAAAACTGCGCCACATCGATATGGTTGTGCGCCGCATCAAACATCTGCTGCCAGACTTCGGCAGCATTGCGCAAATCACTATCCTGTAGCGTGGTTTCCTGCGGTGCGTTATACACCAGCTCATAACCCGGTATCGAAAACGCCGCCTGTGCGGGCAGACTTAGCAGTATCCAGGCACCCGCGACCAGGCTCATCAGGCGGCCTCCCGGCCACCCGCATCGACGATAATCAGGCATAGCGCTGCGCCTCACGACCTTCCCAGCGGTTGCTGTCCTGCTCCGGACGACTAGCCGGACTTCCGGCGCGGATCAGCAGCACCTTCAGCAGTTCGTTAATGCGTTCCATGCGGCTTTGCAGGTAGTTATTACCCACCAGGCACAGCAGCGCTATCGCAATCCCCAGGCCGGTGGCGTACAGCGCAGTGCCCATCCCGGCGGAAACCATGCTGGCATCAGAGACGCCCGAGGCGGAGAGCGCCTTAAAGGTATCCATAATCCCCAGAATCGTACCCAGCAGGCCAAGCAGCGGCGCGGCGGTGACGACGGTTTCGAGCATCCATAGCCCGCGCGACATCTGCGGTTTACTCAGCAAGTACTGAGCATCAATCAGATCGCTCATCGCTTCCCGGTCTTCCGCCGTCTGCTTTTTCTCCAGCACTGGCAGAATAAGGGTCAGCGGAAGACTGCTACGACTGGTCAGCGATTCCGGCAGGTCCGACACACGGCGGACCTCCGGCGTCAGCGCCTTCTCAAAGCGCTGCGCCTGACGCTGGGCCCATGAAAAATAGAGCCCGCGTTCCACCAGAATCACCACGGCGATCGCCAGCGCGGCATACATAACGTAGAAAATAATGTCGTGAATCAGGTTGGCATCCATCAAAGTGCCCTCCGGTTAATTAAAAGGTAGCTTCCAGCGAAACGCTAAAGGTGCGCTCTTCGCCGACGTTGTAATACGGGGTGCTGGCCCTCACGCCGTCGTAAGGTGCCGCGTTAAAGGTCGTCGAGCGTACGGAGGTCAGGTACTGTTTATCGAACAGGTTATCGATGCCAAAACGCAGGGTGGCATTTTTGACAATCTTTTTATCCACCGGCAGATGAACGCCTGCGGAGACATCAAACACCGTGCGCCCGCCGATTTTTTCATCGTTGGTCAAATCGCCATAGAACGCGCTGACGTATTTGCCGCCGAAGCTGCCGTAATAGAGACCATCGTCATAACCCAGCGATGCGTTGAGCATGTTTTTCGGTACGTTAGGCACCGTTTTTCCTGCCGTTGGCAGCGGATGACCGCCGTTACTGACAATGTCATCCTTTTGCTCGGAATGGGTATAGGTGTAAGAGGTGTAGTAGTTGAAGTTGTGCGGCAGCTTACCGCTCCACTCCAGCTCCACGCCTTTACTTTCGACGCTACCGATATTCATCATTTCGTAGTCGCCGTCCGCATTGGTGGTCGAAATCTGACGGTCGGTATAGCGCATGTAGAAAAGCGTGGCGCTCAGCAGCATATCTTCACGCTGGAAACGCCAGCCCAGCTCGTGGTTCCAGCTCAGCTCCGGCTTGGTGTTAATTGAATCGCCGACGTTGTAGAGCACGTAGTTTGGCGGCGTACGCATGTTGCGCGTCAGGTTATAGAACAGCTGGTTTTCCATATCCGGCTTATAGCTAATGCTAAAGTTCGGCAGGAATTCATGGTAGGTCGCATTACGTTTTTCCGGAGCGTTATACAGGCTGCCTTTGTTATCGCCTTTACGTTCGACGTACTGGTACGCCAGCCCGCCCACCAGCGTCCAGTCCGGCGTCACAAACCAGGTATCCTGAAGCCATACTTTTTGCGCCGGAGTGACGGTGTACTGGTTACGGCCCTGTACCGTGTTGCCGTTGGCGTCTTTCACCTGATCGGAACCGCCCGGTTTACCGGAGACGTTCGCCGGGTTGCCGTCATCCTGAATGCTGATAAACGGCTGGGTCTGCGACTGGCGCGCTCGCTCATACCAGTAGCCGATATCCAGGCTGTGCTCGTCGTTAATGTCCCACTTAAGCTTAGTGGTGACACCCGGTCGCCAGGTCTGGGTCCACGAAGGTCGGTAGTAAGTATTGGAACTTAAATTGCTCAGGTCGTACTGCCCGGCTTTATCAGAAGTATTCGACAGTACCGAGGCCGTTTGCCCGGTAAAGCTGCCGCCGTTACCCCAGTAGTAATAGGGCTGAACGGTCAATGCAAGATTGTCGCGCAGCTGCAATCTTTGTGAGAAAGAGAGAGTAAAGGTTTCAAACGGGTTACGGTTGAGCTTGTAATATTTACTCAACTGGCCTTTGTTGTTATAGACCGGCGAGGTCGAGTAGTCCTGACGCGGGTCTTCGTCAAACTGGGCTTTGCTTAGGGTGTTGTAGTTGCTGTTATCCTGACGGTTATACTTCATGATCAGGTTACTGCTGTTGCCGTTCCCGTCCTCATACAGCGAGTTCATCTCGAACTTATCGGAATAGAGGCGTCCTTCCCCGCGCCATTTTTTGGCTTCAGTGTGCGAGTAAGAGAGCCAGTTGCTGAAACCGTTGTACTCGCCGGTCTCCAGGCGGGCGAAAGTTTTGCTGAGGTTATTGCTGCCCAGCGTTTGCTTGACGAAGCCGCCGAACTCTTTGGAGGGGCGCCTGGTAACGAGACCAATGTTGCCGCCGCTGGATCCAATATGCGGGCCGTCGGCTTCAGAAGATCCCTGAGTAACAAAGATCTGCTCAAGGTTTTCCGCATCGCCTAACAGGTTCGGATAGACCGCGTAGTTGCCCGAATCGTTAATCGGGATGCCGTCCATTGACAGGCCGATTTGATCGGAGTTCATCCCGCGCATGGTGTAATCGATACCGCTCAGGCCACTGGCGTCATTACTGTTGACGTTCATACCCGGCGTATATTTCAGCATGTCGATGGCATTGCTGGCACCCGGCGCTTTATCCATCGCTTCTTTGGTCAAAGTGGAGCGCGCTTTGCTGCTGTCCTCCTGCACCATCAGACCGCCGCCGAGCGACTGCCCTTTGACGTTAATCTCCCCCACATCGCTACTTTCCGCCGCCAGCGAGGAACCCGATAACAATGCCGACACCACAGCTAACGCAATCCCAGAATAATGAAAGTTCTTCATTTCTTTTCCTATAAAAAACAAATGATTAATTAGGCTTTATGGCGCCTGATAATTAAACGTTGCGGTAAATCTTTTGCTTCTTTGTCCGGCAAAAGCCTCTTCAGGAAAGGGCTTCAGCTGGCTAATACTTTGTAAAGAGCTCAGCGCGGCGCGATTGAGCAGCATGCTCGGGGCCTTGCTGGCAATACCGGAAGCCAGCACTCTGCCGCTGCGGTCGACCTCCAGCCACACCTCGACGTTGCCCTGCGGGCGCTCCAGCGAAGCCTGACGACCGCTCGGGTAGCGTTTGCGCTGCTCCAGCTCGCGGCGCAGCACCTGCAGATAGCCGTTTTCCACCGCTTGTGCGTTCACCTTCGGTGTCGGAGGAGAAGGCGGCGCAGCGGGTTTACTCACCACCGGGCTGCGCACGACGGCGGGCTGCGGAGCCACGCGCTCCTGCGGCTTCGCTGCTTTCTCCTGAACCGGTTTTGACTTCGGCTTAGGTTTGGGTTTAACAACCGGTTTAGCCTGGATAATCGGTTCCGGGGCAGGAACGACGGGCTCGGCAATCGGTTCCGGCTCAGGTTGGGGTTCCGGCGGCGGCTCTGGCTGCGGTTCCGGGACAGGTTCTGGCTGCGGTGGCTCGGGTTCGGCCAGCGACAGTTCCATCACCGTATCGTCATAATGCGGTTTCACCTGCAGGACGGCCTGCTGGCTGACAAACAGCAAGCATCCGGCGATGACTATCGCGGGTAACCAGCTAACAACGTGACGTGAGCGATAAAGCAGATACATATCACTGCTTCCGTGTGGCGATGGAAATGGAGAAGAAACCGCCCTGACGCAAGGTATCCATCACTGCGACCAGGCGTTCCACCGCAACCTCTTTATCGCTGTTGACGATAATGGTGGTGGTTTGGTTTTCCTGCTGTTGTTGCTTCAGGGTATTAACCAGCGCATCAAGCACCAGCGGCTGGCCATCCAGCTGCAGCTGATCACCGGCGCCGAGGGTGATAATGGCTTTTTTTTGCGGCTTAAGCTGTTGGGCGCTGCTGGCTGACGGCAGCTGGGTTTTCAAGCCCAGAGCCGGGATCACATTCAGGCTAATCAGGACAAAGAAGACCAGTAAAAACATCATCACATCGATCATCGGGATCAGTTCGATATGGGCTTTATTCTTTTTAGGCTCACTCCAGTTACGCATGACACTCCCCCCAAAAATTGAAGGGGCCAATATAGAAGCGCTTTGTTTATTTTTCGTTACAGATTTTTTATTTAATTATCACAATTCACCCATTTTTGAGAAAAAAGCACCACCTACGACTTGCATAATAAAACATATCAATTTTATTTTATTGGATAATTACTATAAAAACGCCATTGCGAAAATTACAAAAAACAAGAACATCAAATTTTTTTGTTAGTTTTGTGACATTGTAAAAGGCCTGCTCCATCGCGCCCCATCCGCCCTCTTGCGCCTCTGTTCCCCGCGCGCTAGCATGGGTTCCTCACACTACGGAGCACGTATGGGCCTGTTAAACCGAATAAAAATGCTGTGGCAAACCGCCGTCGGTTCGTCTTATTCCTGGCCCGCGCTGGATGTCACTCTTCCCGGCGAACGCTATTTGCACCTGGTTGGCAGTATTCATATGGGCACCCGCGATATGTCGCCTCCGCCCGCCAGGCTGTTGAAAAAGATTCGCCAGGCCGATGCGCTCATTGTTGAGGCCGATATTACCGGCAGCGAAACGCCGTTCAGCAACCTCCCCTCCTGTGCGCCGCTGGCGGAACGCCTGAGCGCATCCCAGCTCGCTGAACTGGAAGAGCGAGCGGGAGAAATGGGCCTGTCTGTTGCGCTATTTGATAGTCAGCCGCTGTGGCAGGTCGCGATGGTGTTGCAGGCCACCCAGGCGCAAAAGCTCGGGCTAAGGGCGGATTACGGTATTGATTATCAGCTACTGATGGCGGCACGTGAGAGCAAGATCCGCGTGATGGAGCTGGAGGGTGCCGATAGCCAAATTGACCTGTTGCGCAACCTTCCTGACGGCGGATTGGCTCTGCTGGAGGATACGCTAACCCACTGGCACACGAATGCGCGTCTACTGCAGGTGATGATCGGCTGGTGGCTGGAGCAGCCGCCGTCAAAAGGTGCAACCGTGCTGCCAACGACCTTTAGTCAGTCGCTATATGATGTGCTGATGCATCAGCGCAACCTGGCCTGGCGAGAAACGCTGCAGGGGCTGCCGCCGGGGCACTACGTGGTTGCCGTAGGGGCGTTACATTTGTACGGGGAAGGGAATCTGCCGGATATGCTGACATAAAAAAATGGCCAATATCTCTATTGGCCCGTCAAAGAGGAATTTCATCATTATTATTATTCCGGGGTTCACGCCCCGGATCGTCTGATTGTCGCTCAAAGTGACCATCACTGCCAATACTATTGCGCAAGATGATACTATTTTTTAGACAGCCGTCGGGCGTATGCTTAAGTCACATGAAATCGGTTGGTAAGAAGGATAACGATGACTCCCGCCGTAAAATTACTCGAAAAAAACAAAATCCCTTTTAAGATCCACAGCTACGATCACGATCCGAACGAAACCAATTTTGGCGATGAGGTCGTGCGAAAGCTGGGGCTGAACGCTGACCAAGTCTATAAGACGCTGCTGGTCGCCATCAACGGCGATATGAAACACCTTGCCGTCGCGGTAACTCCGGTGGCGGGTCAGCTGGATTTGAAAAAGGTAGCGAAAGCCTTAGGCGCGAAGAAAGTGGATATGGCCGATCCGATGGTCGCTCAGCGCGTCACCGGTTACCTGGTGGGCGGTATCAGCCCACTTGGGCAGAAAAAGCGCCTGCCGACGGTAATTGACGCTCCGGCCCAGGCGTTTGCCGCCATTTATATTTCAGGCGGCAAACGCGGGCTGGATATTGAACTGGCGGCCAGCGATCTGGCGAAGATCCTTGAGGCGGAATTCGCCGATATCGCGCGGCGCGATTAGCTCCCGGTTTATCCGTCAGAGGGCAATCCCGGAGGCGGCGCTTGATGCGCCTTACCCGGGCTACAAAACCCAAACCGCACAGGCCTGTAGCCCCGGTAAGCGTAAGCGCCACCGGGGAATTGCTCAGACGTTACTGCCAGCTCACCTCGCCTTTCGGCTCAAACGCGCCAACATCCAGCGGCGAGTTCTGCTGGATATACTCTTTCAGCACCTCGGCGTCGATAAAACCGGTATTGACATAGCCCGGTTTGGTATCGATATGCGGATAGCCATCGCCGCCGGTAGCGTTAAAGCTCAGCGTCGCCATTCGGTAGGTTTTCGCAGGGTCTACCGGCTCGCCCTTGATGGTCAAATCGTTAAGCTTGCCGTCTTTAGCCACAAAACCAACGTTGGCAAACTGCGGATAAGCACCGGAATCCGGCTTCATCTGCGCCACGGCGGTCAGATACTCCGTGACTTCCTTGCCGCTCATATCGACATACACCAGCACGTTGCCGAAGGGTTGCACCTTCATCACGTCTTTATAGGTGATATCGCCCGCTTCAATTGAATCACGCACCCCGCCGCCGCTCATCACCGCGAAATCGGCATTGCTGCGCGCCATTTGCGCCGCCAGCAGCAGGCGGCCCATATTGGTTTGCACGAAACGCACCTTGCTGCGATCGCCTTCCAGATGCCCGTTTACGCTACCGATTTTTACCTGGAGCTGCGCTTTGCCTTTATTCTGAAACGGCGTCAGCAGAGAGAGCATCTGCGGGTTTTCGGCGATTTGCGGCGTATAGAGCACGCGCTCGCTGTCACCGTTATCGTAAGTCACCTTTTTCTTCAGGTTGACCGGGATCAGCTGATAGTGCACCAGCTTCATTTCACCATTGCGGAATTCAAAGTCGGCGCGGCCAACATATTTACCCCACTCATGGGCCTGGACTATCCAGATTCCATTCTGTTTATCCGGCGCGCACGGGGTGCCCGGCACATAATCCACCTGCTTTTTATTCTCAGACGCCATACATACCGGGTCCTGAGAGTGACCACCGACAATCATCGCCAGCGATCCTGCCGGCAAGCTACGCGCCATCTCAACGTCGCCCGGCGCATTAGAACCGTGCGCGCCGTTGTCATAATGTCCCATATGGGTGGTCGCCAGAATCACGTCCGGCTTTTCGTTCTGCTGCAGCTCCTGGATCACTAATTTGGCTTCTTCAGCCGGTTTACGGAATTCGATATCCGTAAAGTACTCAGGATTGCCAATTTTAGCCGTATCGTCCGTCGTCAGGCCGATAACCGCAATATTCAGCCCACCGCGTTTAAACAGCGCCCACGGCTTAAACAAACGCTCACCGGTGCTTTTCTGGTAAATATTGGCGGAGAGGAATGGAAACTTCGCCCATTTTTCCTGCTGACGCAGCACGCTCAGCGGGTTATCAAATTCATGATTGCCCACCGCCATCGCATCGTAGCCAATCAGATTCATGCCGCGAAAATCAGGTTCCGCGTCCTGTAAATCTGATTCCGGTACGCCGGTGTTAATATCACCACCGGATAACAGCAGCACGCTGCCGCCTTCTGCGGCGACCTCTTTACGAATACCGTCCACCAGCGTTTTTTGTGCTGACAACCCGTATTCACCATAATCGCTGCGCCAGAAGTGGCCATGATGGTCGTTAGTATGCAGGATGGTAATTTTGTAGGTTTTATCCTGTTCATAAGCCTGTGCTGACAAGCTCCCCAGCGATAACGCAGTAAACAGCGCCAGCGCAACGCCCCGCTTCATAAAGTGCATATTTCTCTCCCTGACGAAGTAACAAGTGCCGAAAGTATAGCGAGTTAGCAGATTAGACAAGTATGTTTTCAGAATTGCGACTTCCTTCAAACCTTAGGGGCAGGTATGTTAGGCAGATAATAATTCCACCTGCATCCTCTATAAAAAACACTTAAGTGAACCTATGGCAATGAATCAGACCGCACAACCCTTATCCGGCCCCGCTGCTGCGCCGCAAAAAGCACGCACTTCGTTTGGCATTCTCGGAGCGATTAGCCTCTCCCATTTGCTCAACGATATGATCCAGTCGCTTATTCTGGCGATTTACCCGCTGCTACAGGCCGAGTTTTCCCTGACCTTCGTACAGATCGGTTTGATCACCCTCACCTTCCAGCTGGCTTCGTCGCTGCTGCAGCCCGTTGTCGGTTATCTGACGGATAAACATCCAATGCCGTGGTCGCTACCCATTGGCATGTGTTTTACGTTGAGCGGCCTGGTGCTGCTGGCAATGTCCGGCAGCTTCGAAATGGTTCTGCTGGCCGCTGCGCTGGTGGGTACCGGATCTTCAGTCTTTCACCCGGAATCTTCGCGCGTGGCGCGTATGGCCTCAGGCGGACGCCACGGTCTGGCGCAGTCGATATTCCAGGTTGGCGGTAACTTTGGCAGCTCGTTAGGCCCGCTGCTTGCCGCCATTATTATCGCGCCATATGGCAAAGGTAACGTTGCCTGGTTTGTGCTGGCAGCGCTGCTGGCTATCGTCGTGCTGGCGCAGATCAGCCGCTGGTATGCCGCCCAGCATCGGATGAATAAAGGTAAACCAAAAGCGGTAATTGTTAATCCGCTGCCAAAAAACAAGGTCATCCTTGCCGTTAGCATCCTTTTACTGCTAATTTTCTCTAAATACTTCTATATGGCGAGCATCAGCAGCTATTACACCTTTTATCTGATGCAAAAATTCGGTTTATCGGTGCAAAATGCGCAATTCCACCTGTTTGCTTTCCTTTTTGCGGTAGCGGCAGGGACGGTGATTGGCGGGCCTGTTGGCGATAAGATTGGGCGTAAATATGTTATTTGGGGCTCTATCCTTGGCGTAGCGCCATTTACCCTTATTTTACCCTATGCAACGCTGGAATGGACCGGTATTTTAACGGTGATCATTGGTTTTATCCTCGCATCGGCCTTTTCTGCCATTCTGGTCTACGCTCAGGAGCTGCTGCCGGGCCGTATTGGCATGGTTTCTGGTTTGTTCTTCGGATTTGCTTTTGGTATGGGTGGCCTCGGAGCCGCGGTACTAGGGCTTTTAGCTGACCATACCAGTATTGAACTGGTCTATAAAATCTGTGCTTTCCTGCCGCTTCTCGGCATCCTGACGATATTTCTCCCTAACAACCACCAAAAGTCATGATTATCCGGCAGCCAAAGTGTAACTTTGGCTGCCACAATCCCTTATACCACCAGCATTACCCCGCATAACCTGCTGCCATTTTGCGGTCCGTGCTTTTTTGCGTGTCAATTCCATTTTTTTGCAAAATTCAACAATTATTCATAAACAAAACCACTGAAATTGTCATAAACTATTATTCGGTTTTTTGGTTTTTATACCGAAAATGGATCAGCTCACCACTGCAAGGAGACGGAATGCACCACGCAACACCGCTAATCACCACCATTGTCGGCGGCCTTGTGCTCGCCTTTATTCTCGGCATGATTGCCAATAAGCTACGTATTTCTCCTCTGGTGGGATATTTATTAGCGGGCGTGCTGGCCGGACCTTTTACCCCTGGTTTCGTTGCTGATACCAAGCTGGCGCCGGAACTGGCTGAGCTTGGCGTGATCCTGCTGATGTTCGGCGTGGGTCTGCACTTCTCTTTAAAAGATCTGATGGCGGTAAAGGCCATTGCCATCCCTGGCGCAATCGCCCAGATAGCCGTGGCGACGCTATTGGGTATGGCGCTCTCTGCAATGTTAGGCTGGTCGCTGATGACCGGCATCGTTTTTGGTTTGTGTCTTTCTACCGCCAGTACCGTGGTGCTGCTGCGCGCGTTGGAAGAACGACAGCTTATTGATAGCCAGCGGGGGCAAATCGCCATCGGCTGGCTGATTGTTGAAGATCTGGTGATGGTGCTGACGCTGGTTCTGCTGCCGGCCGTCGCTGGTATGGCGGAGAAAGGCGACGTTGGTCTGGCCTCCCTGGCCCTCGATATGGGCATTACCATCGGTAAAGTCGTCGCTTTTATTGCCATTATGATGCTGGTCGGCCGCCGCCTGGTGCCGTGGATTATGTCACGCAGCGCCGCCACCGGTTCACGCGAGCTGTTTACGCTGTCGGTACTGGCGCTGGCGCTCGGTATCGCCTTCGGCGCAGTTGAGCTGTTTGACGTCTCCTTCGCCCTGGGCGCGTTCTTCGCCGGTATGGTGCTGAATGAATCCGAACTGAGCCATCGCGCAGCCCACGATACGCTGCCGCTGCGCGATGCGTTCGCCGTTCTGTTCTTCGTTTCTGTGGGTATGCTGTTTGACCCGATGATCCTGCTGGAGCAGCCGCTGGCGGTACTGGCTACGCTGGCAATCATTATTTTCGGTAAATCGGCTGCCGCTTTCTTCCTGGTAAGGATGTTTGGGCACTCACCGCGCACCGCGCTAACGATTGCCGCCAGCCTGGCGCAAATCGGCGAATTCGCCTTTATCCTTGCGGGTCTGGGAATGGCGCTGAATCTGCTGCCGCAGGCCGGGCAAAATCTGGTGCTCGCCGGGGCGATAATCTCAATCATGCTCAACCCGGTGCTGTTTACCCTGCTGGAAAAATACCTCGATAAAACGGAGACGCTGGACGATCAGACGCTGGAAGAGGTGCTTGAAGAAGAGAAACAGATCCCCGTCGATATTTGCAACCATGCGCTGCTGGTGGGTTTCGGTCGCGTCGGCAGCCTGCTCGGTGAAAAACTGATGGCTCAGGGCGTACCTCTGGTGGTCATCGAAACGTCGCGTACCCGCGTAGACGAGCTGCGTGCGCGGGGCATTCGCGCGGTATTAGGTAATGCCGCCAACGAAGAAATTATGAACCTGGCGCATCTGGACTGCGCCCGCTGGCTGCTGCTGACCATACCTAACGGCTATGAAGCCGGGGAAATTGTCGCTTCGGCGCGTGAGAAGTGCCCGAATATCGAAATCATCGCGCGCGCCCATTATGACGATGAAGTGGAATACATCGTTGAACGCGGCGCTAATCAGGTCGTCATGGGTGAGCGGGAAATCGCTCGCGCAATGATAAACCTGCTGGAAACGCCGCCAGCGCCGCTGGAAGTGACCACAGGCTAAGATAGATAGCGGGGCCGATCGCAAAAAACGTCGGCTCCGCACGTTCTTTATTATAGGTTATTACGCAAACAGCCAATTTATAGAATTAATTAATCAGCTGCCATCATTGAAAAAAAACATTTCATATTATCTTCATCTCATTTTAAATCATCAAAAATAGCATAGACTTAGCATTATTCATCATTAATATCCCGCCATTTTATTTACCCTCAGGATAATATTATCTATCCTGTGAACTTCAAGAAACCGTCCATATATAAGAGGGTTGCGTAATAATGGGTAACAGATATCAACCATGGGCGCTATTATTAGCTATTCTCGTAACGTCCCCAAATTCCCACGCCGTTGATGGCACAATGATATTCAGGTCCACGCTAAGAGCGGGAGCCTGTATGATTAGCGCGGATACTCCAGATGTATATAAAGGACTACGCGACCTCACAATTCCGTTGCCCGTCGTGTCGACTATGGACCTAAGCGGTAGCGTACAGTTTAATATCTCTATCTCATGCCAATGGACAGAGTTAGTTAATCTCGACAACGTGAAAGTCAGTATGACTTCAGATGCAACCAGCAGCGATGGCGTATTGTTAAATACCGCAAAAAACGGCGCCACCAACGTCGGGATCCTGATCCGCCATGATTCAGGGGCCCCGATAAAAGTGAACGGTCCCGCCGAGAGCAGCAGTGCAACACCGCGCTACAGAACCGGCACAACATGGAATGTCCACGGAAGTTATCTGACAATGAAATATAGCGCTTCCTATCAAAAACTGGATCCCTCTCAGGCCGTCACCCCCGGCCCCGTACAGAGCGTACTGAATTATGAAGTTATCTACTTTTGATACCAGCGGATACGAATGAATAAAAGGACGACATTATGTTAAGCGTTATACGAATAACGATGATGGTATTCACGCTATTATCCGCCGCCGTATGGGCTACCGACGGCAGTCTTAATATTGAAGGTCATATTATTAATGGAACCTGTAAAGTTGAAGGCGTCGTTATAGACCCTGATGAAGGCGGCAGCGGTGTTCCCAGCCCGAATATTGACTTTGAATTTGCCTCCAACGTTTTTATTGATGGTGACACGCAAAGCACCAACCAGACAGGTGACGTCCGTTTTTTCATCCGGCTTGCCCATTGTCAGGCCACAGCGGAAATGCAAAATGTCCGCCCACGCTTTCTGACCTCCGGAACCCTGGATAGCGGCGGCAGGTTAATCAATATGGATAAAAATGGTCCGCAGAACTTTTCAATGTATATCTATAGCAACCAGGATGTGGGTTATCCCGCCGACATGATCGGTTTTAACCAGAGCACTGGAAAGAGCTACCCTCTGCCGTTATCCCCAGAAAAAATGGATATGCACTACATCTTCAGGATATGGAAAACCGATGGTCAGCCTACGAAGGTCGGACCGATTCTCGGTATCATTAGCTATGAAGTCGAATATTTTTAATACCCCGGAATCAGCGATAAACCACCTTTTCCGGGATACATATTATCGATCGGGAGTTAACGATCCCAGTAGGCCTCTTCCAGGCTATCTTCGCGCTCAGGCAGACCTCGGGTCAGACGCGGCGAATGCTGATTCAGCACCTGGTAGCTCACGCGGTTGGCGTATTTACATACCTGCGCCAGGGATGAATAGGTCAGCCACTTGCACTTATGCTTGCTGGAGTTCGGCACGTTATTGCGATGATAGTTGTTGGCGGTGATATCATGCAGCAGCGCCGCCAGCGCACCGTCGCCCGCGCCATTGGTATTCATGATCTTCTCCGGCCCGCCCATATAGGGTGCGATATGTGAATAAATACGCAGCGGATTCACGCAATCCTGATGGCGCATCGCGCGGCTGAACTCAAACTGGTTAAACTCGGCAATCGCTCCCGGCAGCAGTGGATGCTGGGTTTTACGCTTAGCCTCTTCCTCAGTAAAACTCGCCATATAAAGCCCGGCAGGGCCGGCGGTGCACAGCACGAGGTCAACCCACTCCAGCGCCTTATCCGAAGCCAGCAGCGGATCGCCAATGCCCGTCAGCGCTTCCGCTTCCTCTTCGTTCATCGCCAGAATAGAGACGTGCTCCTTAAGGAACGTCTGCCACCACTGCGGGTTATCAGCGATGACGTATTTGGTTCCCAACGTCAGGACCACCGGCACATCATGCTTTTTCGCATATTCGATTGCTTTCATCGTCGCGTCCGGCATCGGCTCGCCCGGCTTGCAGCGTACAAGGTAGGAAGTCAGCACCAGCGCGGAGGCTCCGGCGATTACGCTTTCCGGGATGCTTTCCGCGCGCAGCTTATTCATATGACCGGGGCTAATGGCGAAAGTACGCTCGCCGGAATCGCTAATCAGCGTAAAGCAGCGTCCAATCGCACCATCAACCCCTTGCAGATAGTTAAGGTCAGTACGGCTGGAGGTATTGCACAGATAGCGGTATGCGTAGCCGCCAATTTCAATATTGCGGCACATGACGCCAAGCAGGACGGAACGATCGTCCGCCAGTACAGAGTAGTTATGCATGGTGTTGCCAATCGTACCGCCCGCAAACTGGTGGGTAATCAGATCGTTGCGCACCAGTTCCTGATATAGCGCTTCGGCGACATCATCTTCAATCACCAACGAATGCCCAGCGCTCAGGCCGTAGCGTACGATAAACGCCTCATCCACTTTCGCTTCGATATCTACCAGCGTTTGATCGATGCCGACCACCCAGGCGACGTTGGACTCATTGTCCGGCTGAATTTGTTGCAGCAGCGGATCGCGAGCGTTGACAGGAAAGTAGTGTTTGGATTTGCGTTTACCGGGAAATTTCATAGTGGTGATTTATTGGCAGTGAACAAGCGGGGAATAGTAGCATACTCCCCGCTGCGCGCGCGATCAGCGATATTTCGCCGTCAGGTTAACCATCATTTCAATATGCGCGGCGTCCGCATTAAGTGCAGGAATGTACTCATATTGCTGGCCACCGGCTTCAAGGAATATTTCCCGGTTTTGCACGGCGATCTCCTCGAGCGTCTCCAGGCAATCGGCGGCAAAACCAGGGCAGATAACCTGGATATGCTTCACGCCCTTCTCACCGAGCATTTTCAGCGTTTCGTCAGTATAGGGCGTCAGCCAGGGTTCACGGCCAAAGCGCGACTGGAAAGTCATCATCACCCGGTCATGCGATAGCCCCAGAGCCGAAACCAGCTCGCGGGTGGTATCCCGACAACGCTGAGGATAGGTATCCCCTTGCTGAGCATAACGCTGCGGGATCCCATGATAAGAGAGCAGAAGTAAATCAGGCTCACCATGCACCGCAAACGAAGCGCGCACGCTGGCGGCCAGCGCGTGAATATAGTCCACATCATCGGCATAATCGCGAATAAAGGAGATGCCAGGGATTGCGCGCTTTTTGGCAAGAATACGCGCCAGTTCATCCCAAACTGCAGCCACAGTGGAGCAGGAGTATTGCGGATAAAGCGGTAGCACCACGATATGGTCAACGTCCTGATCCAGCAGTTCATCGACCGCGCGGTCCAGAGAGGGCGAGCCGTAGCTCATTCCCAGCGCAACTGGCGTATCCGGCAGGCGGTCGGCCAACGCCTGCTGCTGCTGGCGGCTGTAGACCATCAGCGGCGAACCTTCTTCCATCCAGATGGACTGGTATAGCTTAGCCACTCGCGGCGCGCGCAGAGGCAGGATCACACCGCGCAGCAGCGGCCACCACAGCAGACGGGAGGTATCCACCACGCGCTTGTCGCTGAGAAATTGTCGCAGATAGCGCTTCACCGCATCGGGCGTGGGCGCATCGGGAGTGCCTAAATTGGCTAATAAAATACCTGTTTTCGTCTGATGCATTACCGCCTCTTAACCATTTGAATCGCTGACAATTGTAGCTTAAATGGCGCTAAACGGAACCAATCATAGAAAAAGGTAATATGAGAGAAGTTCTCATCCCGCAGCTGCAGGATGAGAACCGACGGAATTAACCGAGGATTTTTTCCAGCTCTACGCGAACGTCAGCAACCGCTTTGGTGCCATCGACTTTCGCGTATTGGGTATTGCCCGCTTCAGCTTCTTTCTGATAGTAGCCGATCAGCGGAGCCGTCATCTGATGATACTCAACCAGACGCTTACGTACGGTCTCTTCCTGATCGTCTTTACGGGTGGTCAGCTCTTCGCCGGTCACGTCGTCTTTGCCTTCAACTTTCGGCGGATTAAATTTGATGTGATAAACACGACCGGAAGCGGCGTGAACGCGACGACCGATGATGCGATCAACGATCAGTTCGTCAGGAACGTCGAATTCCAGCACGTAATCCACGGCAATGCCCGCTTCTTTCATCGCGTCAGCCTGCGGAATGGTACGCGGGAAACCGTCCAGCAGGAAACCGTTGCGGCAATCTTCCTGAGTAATACGCTCTTTCACCAGCGCGATAACCAGTTCGTCGGTCACCAGCTTACCGGCGTCCATAATATCTTTTGCTTGTTTGCCCAGCTCGGAGCCTGACTTCACCGCGGCACGCAGCATGTCACCGGTGGAGATTTGCGGAATACCGTATTTCTCCATGATGAACTGAGCCTGAGTTCCTTTACCCGCGCCCGGAGCGCCAAGCAGAATAATACGCATTACGAAAATCCCCTCAAAAGTTGATTCAATTTTTCAAAAAACGCTAAACCATACCACCAGAACGCGGATGGCTCAAGGAAGGCGGGGCGGCTGAAACGGTTAATGGTGAGATATTTTACGTAGAGTGCGGTTGGATGCCCTCACCCCGGCCCTCTCCCACAGGGAGAGGGAGAAAAACAGCACCGGGTGAGGGGTTAGGGTGAGAGTAAAATTACGACGCCAGCAGCTGATTCATGCGGCGGATAAACTGGTTCGGATCTTCCAGCGTCCCGCGCTCGGCCAGCAGCGCCTGATCGAGAAGCAGCTCAACCCACTCGCCGAACTGCGCATCGTCCTGAGTATCGGCAGCGCGTTTCACCAACGGATGAACCGGGTTCAGTTCAAAAATGTACTTCACTTCCGGCGCGGCCTGGCCCGCAGCGGCAAACAGTTTCGCCATCTGGGTGCTCATTTCATCCGCATCGGTGGTGACGATGGCCGGAGTATCGGTCAGACGATGGGTCAGACGAACCTCTTTCACCCGGTCGCCCAGCAGGGTTTTGGCACGCTCAACGAACGGCTCCAGCGCCTTCTCGGCCTCTTTCGTGGTTTCATCCACTTCGTCGGTCAGCTTATCCAGCGACTCATCGGCTTTCGCGACCGACTGGAACGGCTTACCGTCGAACTCGGTCAGATAGCTCATCATCCACTCGTCGATGCGGTCGGAAAGCAGCAGAACTTCAATACCTTTCTTACGCAGCAGTTCCAGATGCGGGCTGCTCTTCGCGGCGGCATAGCTGTCGGCGGTGATGTAGTAAATCTTCTCCTGCCCTTCTTTCATGCGGGAGACGTACTCTTCCAGCGACACGGTCTGCGCAGCAGAATCAGTATGGGTGCTGGCAAAGCGCAGCAGTTTAGCGATGGTCTGCTGGTTAGCATTGTCTTCCGCCGGGCCTTCTTTCAACACCAGGCCAAACTGCTGCCAGAAGGTCTGATATTTTTCCGCGTCGTCTTTTGCCAGTTTTTCCAGCATTTGCAGGGCGCGTTTGCTCAGCGCGGTGCGCAGATTGCGGGTGACGCTGCTGTCCTGGAGGATTTCACGCGAGACGTTCAGCGGCAGATCGTTAGAATCCACGAGGCCGCGTACGAAGCGCAGGTAGTTCGGCATAAACTGCTCAGCGTCATCCATGATGAAGACGCGCTGTACGTACAGCTTCAGACCATGTTTATGATCGCGATTCCACATATCCCACGGCGCCTGCGACGGGATATATAGCAGGCTGGTGTACTCCTGCTTACCTTCAACGCGGTTATGGCTCCAGGTCAGCGGATCGCTGTAGTCGTGAGCAATGTGCTTGTAGAATTCGTTGTACTCGTCGTCTTTAATTTCCGACTTATTGCGGGTCCACAGCGCCTGGGCTTTGTTAATTTTCTCCCAGGAGATAACGGTTTCACCGTCAACTTCTTCACGTTTTTCAATCTCAACCGGCAGCGCGATATGATCGGAGTACTTGCTGATGATCGAACGCACGCGCCAGTCATTGAGGAAATCGTCCTCACCTTCACGCAGGTGCAGAGTGATCTCGGTTCCGCGATCGGCTTTGTTGATGTCGGCAACGGTATATTCACCTTCGCCAGCGGATTCCCAGAACACACCGTTTTCAGCGCTGTCGCCCGCCGCGCGGGTACGAACGGTGACTTTATCGGCAACAATAAACGCCGAATAGAAGCCCACACCGAACTGGCCGATCAGTTGGCTGTCTTTTGCCTGGTCAGAGCCCATAGACTCAAGGAATGCTTTGGTGCCGGACTTCGCGATGGTGCCGAGATGGTCAATTACTTCATCGCGGTTCATACCAATGCCGTTATCGGCAATGGTCAGGGTGCGGTTGTCTTTATCAAATGAAACACGCACGCGCAGCTCGCCGTCGCCTTCGTACAGATCCGGCTGGGACAGCGCGCGGAAGCGCAGCTTGTCGGCCGCATCGGAGGCGTTGGAAATCAGCTCACGCAGGAAAATTTCTTTATTGGAATAAAGAGAATGGATCATCAGGTGCAGAAGCTGTTTTACCTCTGACTGAAAACCACGAGTTTCTTGTCCTTTCATCTAAATCAACCTCAACAATGCCATTGTTAATGGTAAAAAAACCGTTGAGTGTGAGATGGGGACAGAGAGGGAAATTTTCAAGCGGAGGCCCTGAAAAGCGCCTCCGTTTGATTAAAAACGAATCTTATGCCGCCCGGCGAGAGAGTGGGACAGCGTAGTGCCGTCTACCATTTCCAGCTCGCCGCCAACCGGTACGCCATGGGCAATACGGCTCGCGTCTACGCCATACTGCGCGCAAAGCTCGGCAATATAGTTCGCAGTGGCCTCGCCTTCAACCGTAGGGTTGGTGGCGAGGATCACTTCCTGCATCGATTCGTCACGCAGACGCTGTTCCAGACGATCGAGCCCAATATCATCCGGCCCAATACCGTCGAGCGGCGACAGATGGCCCATCAGCACAAAGTAGCGACCGGAAAATTGCCCGGTCTGCTCGATGGCGTAGATATCCGCCGGGCTCTCTACAACGCAGATCTGGCCGTTTTCTTTACGTCGCGGGTTGCTGCAAATATTGCACACTTCCTGCTCGGTGAAGGTGCGGCAATCAGCGCAGTGGCCGATTTCCGACATCGCGCGCGTGAGCGCCTGCGCCAGACGCATTCCGCCGCTGCGGTCACGCTGCAGCAGGGTAAACGCCATACGCTGCGCCGACTTCGGGCCAACGCCCGGCAGGCAGCGCAGTGCTTCCATCAGCTGCGTTAACAGCGGGCTGGTCTGCATCAGAACGGCATCTTAAAGCCTGGCGGCAACTGCATACCGGCAGAAACAGACGCCATTTTTTCTTTCTGGGTTTCTTCGATGCGGCGGGCAGCGTCGTTAAACGCGGCGGCAACCAGATCTTCCAGCATCTCTTTGTCGTCTTCCAGCAGGCTCGGGTCGATCTCAACGCGGCGGCAGTTATGCGCGCCGTTGATGGTGACCTTAACCAGACCGGCACCGGATTCACCGGTCACTTCCAGTCGGGCCACTTCTTCCTGCATCTGCTGCATTTTTTCTTGCATCTGCTGGGCCTGTTTCATCAGGTTACCCAGACCGCCTTTTCCACCAAACATAGGCTACTCTCTCAGTATGTCGTCGTTAAGGATGCTGACCGCAAGCCAGGCTTGCAATCAAATGGGGCGAATACTCTCTTCATCCAAATCTGCGTCGAAGAATCGACGCAGCGTCTGAATGTTATTATCCGCGATAATCGCTTCGCGCGCCTGCGCGAGCTTTTCTTCATAAATTGCCTGCCGCCACTCAAGCGGCGTGCGCATCGCGGGATTATCATCTTCCACGATGGTCAATTCAACCGGCGTACCGTACAAAATACCCAACGCTTCCGCCAGCTTTTGCTGAGCGCCTGCCGAGTTCAGATGGCGCTGGCTTGGCCGTAAGTGCAGGCAGACACGGTTACCCTCTTGCTCTTTCCATGCGTTGAGAGCCACCTGTTCCACCAGTTTGGGTACCGCGAGCTGGCTGACTTCCGCCGCCCAGCTATCCCGCTCGACCGCTTCGATGGCCAGCTTAGCCGCCAGTTCTGGCGTTTTTTCATGCTCCAGCGCTTTTTTCAGCGCCTTCGGCGTAGCGACTTCGACTTTGACCTCTTCAACCGGGGTCGTCGATTTCCAGCGATAGGCCTCTTTCTTCGCCGGAGCCTGCTCCAGCGCAGCAGCAGCCGGACGTGCCTGTACGCGCTCGGTAATCGAACTCAGACGTTCCAGCGCGGCATTATTCACCGGCCGCGCGCGGGAAGCGGCTGCCGGTTCACTCTTTTTTGGGGTGGGTGCTCCCTGACTACGCTGCAGCTGGCTGCGGGCCGCCAGCACCTGGCTGGTGGTCTGCGGCAAATTCTGCGGCGGCGGCGGAGCAGATACCGGGACAGACTGCTGTACAGGTACGGCCTGAGCAGCCTGTACCGGCGGCGCTTCGGGCTCCGGTAACGGCATGCGCGGATGGAACGCCAGCGCCCGCAGCAGCGTCATTTCGACGCCCATGCGTCTGTCTGGGGCATACGGCAGCTCTTTGCGGCCAATCAACAACGTTTGATAGTACAGTTGAACGTCGGTTGGCGGCACCGTCCGCGCCAGCTCGCGCATACGCAGCTCTATCGCCGCCATATCCGTTCCTAACGCCGACGGAGAGAGTTGCACCATCGCAATGCGGTGCAGCAGACTCTGCATCTCAACCAGTAAAGCTTCCCACTCCACGCCGCGCGCGGCCGCTTCATTGACGCCCGCCATCACGCGTTCGCCGTCGGCGGCCACCAGCGCTTCAATCAGCGAAAGCGCCTGATCGTCGTCAAGAGTGCCAAGCATGGAGCTAACCGATTCAGTCGTTAAGCGACCATCGCCGCTGGCAATCGCCTGATCGGTCAGGCTCAAAGCATCGCGCAGGCTACCATCCGCCGCGCGCGACAGCAGCTGCAGCGCGCGCGGTTCAAAGGAAATTTGCTCCGCGCCGAGAATATGCTCTAGCTGATGGCGAATCTGTTCAACGTCCAGCGCCTTGAGATGGAACTGCAGGCAGCGGGAAAGAATCGTCACCGGCAGCTTTTGCGGATCGGTCGTCGCCAGCAGGAATTTAACGTGCGCAGGCGGCTCCTCCAGCGTTTTTAACAACGCATTGAAGCTGTGGCGCGATAGCATATGGACTTCATCGATCAGATAGACCTTGAAGCGACCACGGGCCGGCGCGTATTGAACGTTATCCAGCAGATCGCGGGTATCTTCGACTTTAGTTCGTGAGGCGGCATCGATCTCAATCAGATCGACAAAGCGCCCCTGCTCTATTTCGCGGCAGTTATCGCAAACGCCGCAAGGGGTAGCGGTAATGCCGGTTTCGCAGTTTAGTCCTTTTGCCAGCAGGCGCGCGATGGAGGTTTTCCCCACTCCGCGGGTGCCGGAAAAGAGATATGCGTGATGAATGCGCCCTAACGACAAGCCGTTCGCCAGTGCGGTCAGCACATGTTCCTGGCCGACGACGTCAGCAAAGGTTTGTGGGCGCCATTTACGGGCTAAGACCTGATAACTCATGGGCTGGCTCTGAAACGCTGGAAGGTGAAATCACGAGGGGGTCATGCTATCACAGCCCCGCCCAATCAGCGAGGCTATGTGGAGGGAAATGCTTAGTGGCCCGGGAAAGGCACCAGGCTATAGCAATTGATTCCCTGTTTTTCCAGACGCTGTTCGCCGCCCAGATCAAACAGATTGATAATAAAGGCCGCATCATGCACTTCGCCGCCCAAACGACGAATCAGTTTGACGGTTGCGTCGATGGTACCGCCGGTCGCCAGCAGATCGTCAACCACCAGAACCTTATCGCCTTCTTTAATGGCATCAACGTGGATTTCCAGCTGATCGGTGCCATATTCAAGCTCATAGCTTTCTGCGATAGTTTCACGTGGCAGCTTACGCGGCTTGCGTACCGGAACAAAGCCTACGCCCAGCGCCAGCGCAACCGGTGCGCCAAACAAGAAACCACGCGCTTCGGTGCCCACCACTTTGGTAATACCCGCGTCTTTATAACGCGCCGCCAGCAGCTCAATACTGAGCGCATAGGCTTTCGGGTCTTCCAGCAAGCTGGTGACATCACGGAAAAGGATGCCAGGTTTCGGATAGTCCTGGATGCTTTGGATGCTGTTCTTCAGATATTCAAGCTGCTGTGCTGTTGCGGTCATAAGTTTATGCCTGATTAAAACGGTGTTACTCGCGGGCATGCCAAATGGGTCAAAGAAACATTTGTTTAACCTTTGACCAGGCTTACCCGCGCTCGAAAACGCCAGAATTTACTGTCTGTCAGCGACAATTGCAACCATCATTATTGCGCATCAGTGCTTTTGTTGCTTTGCATCAACCACCGGAATGCGCCACATAAATATCAGCAGACAGGTCAAAATCACCAGCAGCAGGATGCGCACCCAGGTAAGATTAACCAGCCAAAGGGAAATAGCAAAGGTCAGCAAAATCATCACCACCGCCCGCGGTTTAGCACCCGGCGGCATAGCACGGTATTTCTGCCAGTGACGTAGATAGCCGCCAAACCATGAACGGTACAAAAGCCAGTGGTGAAAGCGCGGCGATGAACGGGCAAAACACCATGCGGCAAGCAGGATAAACGGCGTCGTCGGCAGTAGCGGCAAAAACACGCCCAGCGTTCCCAGCGCTACCGCGAGCCAGCCAATGATGATCAAAATAATACGTGGCATAATGCGAATCGTTATCAAAAAGATAACGTTAATGTAGCACAGTTGTTTAACGGGGGATGGAGGAGTTATTTGAAAACGACCCGGCTTTTACACTCGCTGAAAAATCAGCTCGCAGAGCTGGACTCGCAGGTTGCACCGCTGGCGAATCACGCCACAATCAGCCCGCGTTTCGATCGTCAGCTATTCCGTACCCGCAGTACACAAATGCAGGCTTATCTCGACGAAACCAAGGAGCACTTCTCTGAGCTACAGCAGGCGGTCGAACGCCAGCAGCTACCGCAGGTTACCTGGCTGGCGGAGCGTCTCGTGGCTCAAATCGCCGCCATCAGCCGAGAAGCGGCAACCTGGTCATTACGCGCATGGGACAGCGCCTCACCAACGCTTAACCGCTGGCAGCGCCGACGAATCCAGCATCAGGAATACGAACGTCGTCTTCTGGCAATGCGCAACGATCGCCAGAGACAGCTGGCGCAGGCCACAAGCCTTGATGAACAGCAGCGGCTGGCAAAAGAAGTTGAGGCGTACGCCGCGCGCTTAGCCCGCTGTCGCGATGCGCTGGAAAAAATTGAAAACAAGCTAGCCCGCTTAACACGATAACATGAGGAAGAAGTATGTCGCTGGAAAATGCGCCTGACGAGGTCAAACTGGCCGTCGATTTAATTGTGCTGCTTGAAGAGAGTAACGTCCCCGCGCAAACCGTGCTAGCTGCGCTGGAGATTGTTCGCCGTGACTATGAAAACAAAGTAAATAATGAGGAAGAGTAGTCTGTTGGCGGACAGCGGAAGGTGCCAGAGTCATCGTTTGCAATGTACAACGATGCTGGAACTGCTGCAAAAACATATCCGCCAGCGGGCTGGAGCCGAATATGGTGATGGAGATAACAGGCCTGAGCCAGGAAGAACTCTCCTCGCTCAGCCATTAAAATCTGCGGGGCGGATATCCACCGCCCCGGTATGCTTAGCCAATCGCTGGGGAAGTATCGTCCCCTTTAGCATCGCGCTTCACCTCTGTCACTTCATCCCCCTTCTCATTGCGCAGATGAACCTCCAGTTGGTTAAAGGCAATATCGATATTGTTTTCCCGGCATAAACGATCGATAGCACGGTTGAGCTCATCCACCGCGTAGCTGCGGTCGCGCAGTTCACGCACGTACAGACGCAGTTCATGATCGAGCGTACTGGCCCCAAAGGTAGTAAAGAAGACCGATGGTGCAGGCTCTTGCATCACTTTAGGATGATCGTGCGCGGCCTTCAGTAGTACCTCTTTTACCTTATCAAGGTCGGAACCATAGGCCACGCCGAGGCGGATCACCACGCGTGTCACGGTGTCGGAAAGCGACCAGTTAATGAGACGTTCCGTAACGAAGGCCTTGTTCGGAATAATGACCTCTTTGCGGTCAAAATCGGTAATCGTGGTAGCACGGATACGAATCTTGCTAACGGTTCCTGAGAAGGTACCGATAGTCACCGTATCGCCAATACGCACCGGGCGTTCGAAAAGAATAATCAAGCCGGAAACAAAGTTACCAAAGATTTCCTGCAGGCCGAAACCTAAACCAACCGATAATGCTGCCGCCAGCCACTGCAGTTTGTCCCACGAGACCCCCAGCGAACCAAATACCGTCATCGCGCCAATAACAATAATGGCGTAGTTCAGAATCGTGGTAATCGCGTATGACGCCCCCTGGCGCATGTTCAACCGAGACAGTACCAGAACTTCCAGCAGTCCTGGCAAGTTACGTATTAGCGCCCATGCCACCATGGAAGCCACAATGGCAAACAGCAGGCTTCCCATTGTCACGCTTTTAACCGCGCTGACACCGGCTTCAGTGCCGTTGTAGTGCCATAGCGTAATACTGTCGAGATAGGCAAAAACGGTGATCAGATCGGACCAAATCGCCCAGAACAGCACGCCAAACAGCGCGATCATCACCAACATCGTAATACGTAGAGTCTGCTGGTTAACCTGCTCCAGCGCGATCGTTGGTTCTTCCTGCGGCTCGGCTCCTTCAGCGCCCTCTTTAACCAGATGCTGACGGCGCGCCAGCGCCCGACGCCACGCTATGCGTCGGGCTGCGACGCTCAGGCCGCGCAGTACGGTCTGGTACAGAAGGTTCCACAGCATCACCAGATATACGGTTTCAATCCAACGGCCTGCCAGACGCAGCGTCGTGTAGAAATAGCCCGTTGCCGTTAGCACCATCAGCGCTATGGGAACAATCGACAGCACGGTAACGGTGACAAGACGCAGACTGTGAGACTCTTTATCGCGCCAGCCTTCACGACACATCGGCCAGACAAGCACCGCAATCAACAACAGGTTGAGGAAAATAACGAATTGTCCGAGGACGTCATCCATCAGATGCAGTGGCGACAGTTCCGACACCACGGACCAGAAGTTTAGCGGCAATAACGCAAGGCTGACGCGGACAATCTGCCGCCGCCAGTGGCTGGTCAACTGGGATGGCATATTAAAGTGATTCACCGCCACACCGTCTTTTTCCAGCACCTTCCAGCACAGACCAAACACCAGCCAGAACATCGCCAGCTTCTTACTATAGGCCCATAGCAAATCGCTGATATTCAGTTGCATCGTCAGTAGAATCAGGCCAACGGCCAGAATCAACAGCACTACCGGTAACGCCCGAATAAGATCGATAAGAATCGCTTTCGGCGTATGGAGTTGAGTATCATTGCGCAGTTGGCCTACCTGCGATGCTAACTTCGCCTGATACGCTTTTAGCCACTGCAGGCGCCAGCGAATAAGCCCGGCAATCAGCAGTAATGGTAAGCCAGCAAGAAAAGCGATAAATACCGCAGGCCAGGCCTTTTCCCAGTTTACGGTAATTTTCATCGCCTTAAACTGCCCCTTAAGCGCTTCCGGGAAGGCTTTAATCCACTCCCAGTCCATCGGGCGGTTGCTGTTTACCCAGAAAATCTGCTGCGTCAGAATAGCTTTCAGGTTGGTCGAAACGCTCATTAACTGCTGCTGGTTGATTTGCAGGTTAATCGCCATCATCAACTGGTTACCCAGCTGTTTGTTAAACTGATCGAGCAGTTCCCGGCGCATATCAACGATCTCCAGAAGCGCATCATGCACCTCAGGATTCACATCGCTGCTATGCCCCTCCTCCAGCTTCGCAACATAAGCATCGCTCTGGAACAACGCATCGCGCTGCTGATTAACCTCAAACTGCTCAAGACGCAGGTCAGCGATACGGTTAGTCATATCGCTCAGTTCATCCGCCGAGGGTAGCGTTTGTTGTTGTTGATAAAGGATACGCGACAGCAGCAAGCTGCCTTTTAGCACGGAGATCTGTTCTTTTATATCACGCTCAGATTGCAAAGCGCGATCGAGCCAGGTCTTCACTTTGATATTGCGCTGAACCAGCTGATTGCCATTTTCCGTCGCCGAGATGAGTTTTTCACTAAGCTGATGGTTAATATCCAGCTCTTGTTTTACCAGCGGGTTAGTTTGAATCCGCGCCGCTTCATCCGGCGAGACCGCTTCCTGAGCGGTCTTCTCAGTGAGCGTTAAGCGCTTACTGTTGACGGCCTCCTGTAATAACTGAAGCTGGTGCTGCAGGCGGTTACTATTGGCAGTAACATAATCACGCTGCTTTTGCAGAGTGTCCTGCAGCACCGTGTTACCTTCAAGGCTTTTGCGCTGTTGGTCTATCTGCGCATTCAGTAAAGCCTGCTGTACCAGCAATAAATTCTGTTGAGTCGGACGTAACGCCTCATCACCTGTCGAGGTTCCGTTTAAACGATTACGAATCTGCTGCAACTGCTGCGAAGCGGAATACATCGCATTTTGCACACGTTCAGGCTGCGTCTGTAGAGAAACTAACTGGCTGTTATACGTTGCCAGATCGTTCTGAGCATTCTGCAAATCGTCCAGCGTCTGAGAGACGCGCGATTCCAGCTGGCGCAGCGATAACGTGCTCAACGTTTTACGCGTCGCTTCATCATCAGGAACATCGCTCAATGCGTTCAGGTTATCTACAGCCTGATTCATTTTCGCTGGCGCCTGAGCCACCTGCTGGCGCAGCTGTGCCGTTTCCGATTTAATTCGTTCAATTTTATCGAGGGTTTCCAGGGTCTGAGCCAAATCCTGCTGAACCAACTTGTCCTGCGGGGTCAGCTCTTTTTGCTTATTCAGCGTAGTGAGCTGGCTCTGTACCTCGGAGCGTTCGGGTAAATCAGCCGCAAGCGCTGAGTTCGCGCTGATACAGCCGATAAAAAGAATCAGGGTAATAACAAAAGCGGATATGGCGTTTCGCCAACGGATTGTATGCAGCATAGTGTTAACATGAGTGATTGCAAAAGCCGGAGAATACCGGGGATCGTCGCAGCGCGAAGAATAGCACTTCTGTTATCACTCGAATAGCGGCGGACAGCAGGAAATACTCACCTTTTGTCCGCAAAAATGCTTAAGCCTCTAGTCCTTCAGAACAGCGCAGCGAGGGGCAAAATTGATACATTTCAAGCAACGTTGCGACATATTCTCGCGCTTCTTTTTGCAAATCGAAGGCGTTCGGCGCCAATAGCCAGTTTTCCATCAGGCCCGAAAGGTAGCTGCGCATTAATATTGCCGCTCGCCGGGTGAGCAAATTGGCAGGCAACATTTTCGCCGCAATGCACTCTTTTAGCGTTTGTTCGATACGATCGTAACTTTCAAGACATATGCTACGCTGCGCCTGTTGAAGCGTGACCATTTCACCAACGAATTCACATTTATGGAAGATGATTTCCATCATCAACCGCCTGCGTTTCTCTGTCACTGTTGCTTCAAGAACATAGACTAAGATCTCACGCACAACTGACAGTGGATCGTTAGGGAATTTTGCCCGATACTCAACTTCGAGATCGCTAATATTGGCTTCCGAAAGTACCCATATTTCATTAAATAAATCTGATTTATTTTTGAAATGCCAGTAGATAGCGCCCCTTGTCACGCCAGCGGCTTTTGCAATTGCGGCCAACGAAGTGGATGATACGCCTTGCTGCGAAAACAAACGCAGAGCAACATCCAGAATCTGTTGCCGGGTCTCAAGCGCCTGTTGTTTGGTTTTTCGTGCCATAGGTCGATGAGTTTACAGAGGTTACGTTTACATACATTTGTGAATGTATGTACCATAGCATGACCATAATAGAAACGCAGTAGTGGGTTTGTGGTCGATTGAGCCACTGAACAATTTGAAATTGGACACTCGAGGTTTACATATGAACAAAAACAGAGGGTTAACGCCTCTGGCGGTCGTTCTGATGCTCTCAGGCAGCTTAGCGCTAACAGGATGTGACGACAAACCGGCTCAGCAAGGGGCCCAGCAGATGCCGGAAGTCGGCATTGTGACGCTCAAATCCGCTCCTCTACAAATAACTACCGAACTGCCAGGCCGCACCAGCGCCTATCGCGTTGCGGAAGTTCGTCCTCAGGTCAGTGGCATTATTCTGAAACGCAACTTCACCGAAGGTAGTGATATTCAGGCAGGAGTGTCTCTTTATCAAATTGATCCGGCGACCTATCAGGCCACCTATGAAAGCGCGAAGGGCGACTTAGCGAAAGCGCAAGCTGCGGCAAATATGGATCAGTTAACGGTGAAACGTTATCAGAAACTGTTAGGCACTAAGTACATTAGTCAACAGGATTACGATACTGCCGTGGCGACCGCTCAGCAGAGCAATGCCGCCGTGGTCGCTGCTAAAGCAGCGGTTGAAACCGCGCGCATTAATCTGGCCTACACCAAGGTGACCTCCCCTATTAGCGGTCGTATCGGTAAATCTACCGTGACGGAAGGCGCTCTGGTACAAAATGGACAAACCACTGCGCTGGCCACCGTGCAGCAGTTGGATCCAATCTACGTTGACGTAACTCAGTCAAGCAACGATTTCCTTCGCCTGAAACAAGAGCTGGCTAACGGTAAACTGCAGCAGGAGAACGGTAAAGCGAAGGTTGAACTGGTGACTAACGACGGTCTCAAATACCCGCAGGGCGGTACGCTGGAGTTCTCTGACGTCACCGTTGACCAGACCACCGGTTCTATCACGTTACGCGCTATCTTCCCGAACCCGGATCACACCCTGCTGCCAGGAATGTTCGTCCGAGCACGTCTGGAAGAAGGCGTTAACCCTGATGCGATGCTGGTTCCTCAGCAAGGCGTAACCCGTACGCCGCGCGGCGATGCGAGCGTGATGTTGGTTGGTGAAGGTGACAAAGTCGAAGTTCGCCAGATTACCGCCACTCAGGCGATTGGCGATAAATGGCTGGTCACCGAAGGGCTGAAAACTGGCGATCGCGTCATTATTAGCGGTCTGCAGAAAGTCAAACCAGGCGTACAGGTAAAAGCGCAGGAAGTCGTTTCTGATGAAAAACAGCAAGCCGCAGGCAACGCTCAGTCAGAACAAACCAAGTCTTAACTTAAACAGGAGCCGTTAAGACATGCCTAATTTCTTTATCGATCGCCCCATATTTGCCTGGGTGATCGCCATCATCATTATGCTGGCTGGGGGGCTCTCGATCCTCAAGTTGCCAATAGCGCAATATCCGACGATTGCGCCGCCGGCAATTTCCATCACGGCCATGTACCCCGGTGCCGACGCAGAAACCGTGCAGAACACCGTGACTCAGGTTATCGAACAGAACATGAACGGTATCGATCACCTGATGTACATGTCTTCAAATGGCGACTCCACCGGTACAGCAACCATCACTCTGACCTTTGAATCCGGTACCGATCCGGATATTGCTCAGGTACAGGTTCAAAACAAACTGGCGCTGGCGACACCGCTGCTGCCGCAGGAAGTACAGCAGCAGGGTATTAGCGTTGAAAAGGCATCCAGCAGCTTCCTGATGGTTGTCGGCGTTATTAATACTAACGGCACCATGAATCAGGATGACATTTCTGACTATGTTGCCGCCAACATGAAAGATGCGATTAGCCGTACCAGCGGCGTTGGTGACGTGCAGTTGTTTGGTTCCCAGTACGCTATGCGTATCTGGATGGACCCAAACAAACTTAATAACTTCCAGTTGACGCCGGTTGACGTTATCAGCGCCCTGAAAGCGCAGAACGCCCAGGTTGCAGCAGGACAGTTAGGCGGTACGCCCCCGGTGAAAGGCCAGCAGCTGAATGCCTCCATCGTGGCGCAGACTCGTCTGACCAATACTGAAGAGTTTGGCAACATTCTGCTGAAGGTTAACCAGGATGGCTCCCAGGTTCGTCTGCGCGATGTCGCGCGCATTGAGCTGGGTGGTGAAAACTATGACGTTATCGCGAAGTTTAACGGTCAGCCAGCATCCGGTCTGGGTATTAAGCTGGCAACCGGTGCTAACGCCCTGGATACTGCGAACGCCATTCGTGCCGAACTGAAGAAAATGGAACCGTTCTTCCCTTCCGGCCTGAAAATTGTTTACCCGTATGACACCACTCCATTCGTGCAAATCTCAATTCACGAAGTGGTTAAAACGCTGGTTGAAGCGATCATTCTGGTGTTCCTGGTGATGTACCTGTTCCTGCAGAACTTCCGCGCAACGTTGATTCCTACTATCGCGGTGCCGGTTGTACTGTTGGGGACATTCGCCGTCCTCGCACTGTTTGGTTTCTCGATAAACACCCTCACCATGTTTGGTATGGTGCTCGCCATCGGCTTGCTTGTGGATGACGCCATCGTGGTGGTGGAAAACGTCGAGCGTGTGATGGCGGAAGAGGGGCTACCGCCAAAAGAAGCCACGCGTAAATCAATGGGCCAGATTCAGGGCGCGCTGGTAGGTATTGCGATGGTGCTTTCTGCGGTATTTATCCCAATGGCCTTCTTCGGTGGCTCTACCGGTGCGATTTACCGCCAGTTCTCTATCACTATCGTTTCGGCGATGGCGCTGTCGGTACTGGTAGCTTTGATTCTGACTCCGGCGCTTTGCGCCACAATGCTGAAACCTATCCAAAAAGGCAGCCATGGCGCAACCACTGGCTTCTTTGGTTGGTTTAACCGCATGTTTGATAAGAGCACGCACCACTACACCGATAGCGTAGGAAATATCCTGCGTAGTACTGGTCGTTATCTGGTGCTGTATCTGATCATCGTTGTCGGGATGGCCTGGCTGTTCGTTCGTCTGCCGAGCTCGTTCCTGCCGGACGAAGATCAGGGCGTATTCTTGAGCATGGCGCAGCTACCTGCTGGTGCGACACAGGAGCGTACGCAGAAAGTCCTTGATGAGATGACCGACTACTATCTCACCAAAGAAAAAAACAACGTTGAATCGGTATTTGCCGTAAACGGCTTTGGCTTTGCGGGTCGCGGGCAGAACACCGGCATCGCGTTCGTCTCTCTGAAAGACTGGAGCCAGCGTCCAGGAGAAGAGAACAAGGTTGAAGCGATTACCGGCCGCGCGATGGGCTACTTCTCGCAGATTAAAGACGCGATGGTGTTCGCCTTTAACCTGCCGGCTATCGTCGAACTGGGTACCGCAACGGGCTTTGACTTCCAGCTGATTGACCAGGCCGGTCTGGGACATGAAAAACTGACTCAGGCGCGTAACCAGCTCTTTGGCATGGTCGCTCAGCACCCTGATGTACTGAGCGGCGTTCGTCCAAATGGCCTGGAAGATACTCCGCAGTTCAAAGTGGATATCGATCAGGAAAAAGCGCAGGCACTCGGTGTTTCTATCAGCGACATTAACACCACGCTTGGAGCAGCATGGGGTGGTAGCTATGTCAACGACTTCATCGACCGCGGTCGCGTGAAGAAAGTGTACATCATGTCTGAAGCGAAATACCGCATGCTGCCGGAAGATATTGGCAACTGGTATGTACGCGGCAGCGATGGGCAGATGGTACCGTTCTCCGCCTTCTCAACTTCACGTTGGGAATACGGCTCACCGCGTCTGGAACGTTACAACGGTCTGCCTTCCATGGAAATCCTCGGCCAGGCGACACCGGGTAAGAGTACCGGTGAAGCCATGAACCTGATGGAAGAGCTGGCGGGTAAACTGCCTGCGGGTATCGGCTACGACTGGACCGGTATGTCCTATCAGGAACGTTTATCCGGTAACCAGGCGCCAGCACTGTACGCTATCTCACTGATTGTCGTCTTCCTGTGTCTGGCTGCGCTGTATGAAAGCTGGTCTATCCCGTTCTCAGTTATGCTGGTCGTTCCGCTCGGCGTTGTCGGCGCACTGCTGGCAGCAACCTTCCGCGGGCTAACCAACGACGTTTACTTCCAGGTGGGCCTGCTGACCACCATTGGTCTGTCGGCGAAGAACGCAATACTTATCGTCGAGTTCGCCAAAGACCTGATGGATAAAGAAGGAAAAGGTCTGATTGAAGCGACGCTGGAAGCAGTACGTATGCGTCTGCGTCCGATCCTGATGACCTCCCTAGCCTTTATCCTTGGGGTAATGCCGTTGGTTATTAGCTCCGGGGCAGGCTCCGGTGCACAGAACGCCGTAGGTACTGGCGTAATGGGCGGGATGGTGACTGCGACGGTTCTGGCTATTTTCTTTGTGCCAGTATTCTTTGTCGTGGTTCGCCGCCGCTTTAGTAAGAAAAATGAGGATATTGAGCACAGCCATACGGTTGAGCATCATTAATCTCTGCTTCTGAGGGCCGCATTTGCGGCCCTTTTCTTTCCCATCTATTTAAAACGCACTCATTGTTATTGTTTATTTTATAGCCTGATATATAATATTTGATGATGAGTTATGAGATTTATCTCTGCTTTTTTGATCAACCCGTTCACTCATTTACCTCAAATCAGAATATTCTCAATCACCGACATTATGTATGGTTGTACGCTAATAATGACGAAAACACTCAGCTAACCCAATGATATACAAGGCTTGCTTTAACCTCCCCCATGACCATCAATGTTGCGATATAATAAGGTCTGGGGCGTTTAAGATAATGTATCCGTGATAATTGTAATTTTTCGTAATAGCACGGTGAAATCTTTTTGAGAGTGGATTATAGTTATAACAGCAAGATTACATAGTATGTGTCAGGTCTGTTAGTCGTGTTCATCCCATAACGGTGCTGTTAGTCGTCGTTTAAACCACTTAAAAGGGGATGTGTTATGGACGAATACTCGCCAAAAAGACATGATATCGCGCAGCTTAAATTTCTCTGCGAAACCCTGTATCATGACTGTCTTGCAAACCTTGAAGAGAGCAACCATGGCTGGGTTAATGACCCTACTTCGGCTGTAAATCTTCAACTAAATGAATTGATCGAGCACATTGCCGCATTCGCACTTAATTATAAAATTAAGTATGCTGAGGATAATAAACTGATTACTCAGCTCGACGAATACCTGGATGACACCTTTGTGTTGTTCAGCAACTACGGCATTAACACGGCAGAACTACAAAAATGGCGCAAATCAGGCAATCGGCTATTCCGCTGCTTTGTGAACGCCAGCCGGGAAAACCCGGCCAGTCTTTCTTGTTAGTATAATTACAATCAAAAGGTGAATTTATGTCTGATAAAACATTAACCAAAATAGATTATTTGATGCGTTTACGACGCTGTCAGACAATTGATACGCTGGAACGCGTAATTGAAAAAAATAAATATGAACTTTCCGATAATGAACTGGCGGTATTTTACTCAGCAGCAGATCATCGTCTTGCTGAATTGACGATGAATAAACTGTACGACAAAATCCCACCTTCAGTCTGGAAATTCATCCGTTAATTTATTTCAAATGAAAGTGAATGATTGATGCCTGTAATCCCTCTCTCGCAATGATAACAAATGTGATATCAGTCACATATGTTAGCTGCGTGCGAATGTGAAACCGGTTTCTTTTTTATACTGTGGCGGCATAAACCATAAGGTAATAAAGGAACGTACCCATGAGTGAAGAAAAACGCAAAATGATCGCCGGTGAGCTATATCTGGCAGGTGATCCTACGCTGAAAACCGACCGTCTGCGCGCCAGACAGCTGCTGCACCGCTATAACCATTCGACCCCGGAAGAGCGCGAATTAAGGAAAACACTGCTTGCAGAGCTGTTGGGGGACGCTGGCGATGCGTATATCGAACCCACTTTCCGCTGTGACTATGGTTACAATATTTTCCTCGGCAAAAATTTCTACGCCAACTTTGATTGCGTCATGCTGGACGTTTGTCCAATCCATATTGGCGATAACTGTATGCTGGCGCCCGGTGTACATATTTACACTGCAACTCACCCCCTGGATGCCGTCGAACGTAACAGCGGCAAAGAGTACGGCAAACCTGTCGTCATCGGCCACAATGTGTGGATCGGCGGCCGGGCGGTTATTAACCCTGGCGTAACCATAGGCGATAATGCTGTTATTGCTTCAGGTTCAGTAGTCGTAAAAAATGTGCCAGCAAATGCCGTCGTTGGCGGGAATCCAGCACAAATCATAAAAATGCTGGAGAGTGAAAAACGGTAACTGTTATGCTTTTCCGCAACCAATCTGTTACTTTCCCCACTGATTTACGCAACATAAAATAGCTTTCAGGCTGAGCCCAGGCCGTACCATGTTAGTCTGGTATCCGGGCTCGTAGCGGAATTTGGGGAATAAGATGACAGAAATACAGCTGCTGCTGAAGAACACGATTGATGAACTTAATGTAAAAGAAAAACGCGACAACCGCCCACGCTTTAGCATTAGCTTTATTCGCAATCATCCATGGCTATTTGTCGCGATGTACGCAGCCTTCCTCGCAACGCTTATTGTGATGCTACGTTCAGAAACGCTGGTAGATTCTGTCTGGCTATTAATTGTATTGTTTGTGCTGTTGAACGGTTTCTTCTTCTTTGATGTCTACCCACGCTATCGTTATGAAGATATTGACGTTCTGGATTTCCGCGTTTGCTACAACGGCGAATGGTACAACACCCGATTTGTCCCCGGTCAGCTGATCGAGCGCATTCTGCAATCGCCTCGCGTCGGTGGTGAACAGAAAGCTCAACTGCAGAAAATGATCGATACTAAAGGTGAGCTTTCATTTTACGACGTATTTTCTCTTACTCGCGTCGGTGCAGCGCAATAAGGCGATCTAGCGTTCTCACCGCTGAAGTAAAATGCGAGGCGGACGTATTACCGTAGCCCAGAACAAAGCCGCTTTTCGCCGTTTTTGCATTGAGATAAAAACGGCTTAATGCCGCAGGCGCAAGCTGAAATCGTCGGGCCTGCTGAACAACAGCGTCATCATCAATGTTTTCAATAGCGACCGTCAGGTGCAACCCTCCCCCGCCGCCAAATAACTCATAAGGATGAGTGAGGTATCCAGCCAGGGTTTCCCGCAGCTGCTGCTGGCGTTTGCGATACAAACGACGCATTGCGGCCAGATGACGCGCGTAGTATCCCTCTTCAATAAACAACGCCAGCGCTCTCTGCTCTGCCCGATGCCCACCGCGCAATAGCGAACCAATTGCCCCCTGCGCCGCATCTGCTAACGCAGACGGCATCACCATAAAACCAATACGTAGCGCTGGAAACAACGTCTTGCTAAATGTTCCCAAATAAACCACAGGCGCCTGCTTTGCCATCCCCAGCATCGCCGGAACAGGCTCGCCGCTGTAGCGAAATTCACTATCGTAATCATCCTCGATAATCCAGGCATCATGCTGCCGGGCATACTCAAGTAGCGCCAGTCGTCGTCCTGCGCTCATCACCGCCCCACAAGGATATTGATGCGAAGGAGACGTGAAAATTAACCGCGGCGCTTCACTTCCAGCATGGATGTCAAAATACATACCTTCATGATCAACCGGAATGCCCTTCATATGAAGTCCGGCTTTGAGAAACATACTTTTTGCGCCCAGGTAGCCAGGTTCTTCTACCCATGCCGTATCACCCGCCACGCTGAGCAGATGCGTACATAAATCGATGCCTTCCAGCGCGCCTTCCGTAATCACAATTTGCTTTGCTTCACAGCGGATCCCTCGCGATAGCGCAAGGTGGCGGGCAATCGCTTTTCGCAGCCCTGGTTCCCCCTGAGCATCGCCATATCCCAGCAGGGCACTTCCCTCTTCACGCAATACCTTGTCAAGGAGCCGACGCCAGATGGAAAGAGGGAAATAGTTAACCGCGGGCATCCCCGGCGTAAAGAGCAACGTGGGTGAATCACGACGTGTTCCTGTTGGCAATCCCTGTAAGCGGTCAGGCAGTACAATGATGCGTTCCTCAACATCACTCTCTCCTTGCGCTCCCAAAGGCGCTACGTGCGTCCCCTGACGGCTACGCAGTAAATATCCTTCTATCGCCAGTTGCTCCAGCGCACTGTTGATAGTATTACGCGAAAGCTCCAGCCTCTGCGCCATAGCGCGTGAACCAGGTAGACGGCTACCACCCGCCAGCGTCCCCTGCAAAATGGCCTCACGTAGCATCTGGTAGAGCGTACGCTGCAGGGTTTCACTCCCTCTGTCGCGCAACCCCCGTTCCAACAACGCAAAAAAAGCATCATCCGGAATATTCATCATGGCTCCTCGTGGCACCATAAAAACATACTCTGATGGTACTTTTTATGGAACCAATAAGTTCTTAATCTCACGGTATTCGTCCATATAAGGAAAGCCCATGAGCCATCTTAATCAGTTTGATCAACCTGTTGGTACTGCCCTACCCGACTGGCAGCCCCGCTCGCATCCCGAGAGGCTGAACCTGCAGGGGCGCTTTTGCTGCCTGGAACCCTTGAGCACAAAGCACGCCAGCGCGCTGTTTGCAGCACACCGCTTAGCCCCGGATACCCGAAGCTGGACATGGCTGCTGCGTGAGCCAGACAGTAGCGTGGAGGAATACAGCGCATGGATAGAGAGCGTTTCGGAACAGGCCGATCCTATTCACTTTGCGGTAATGGATAAGCAGACCAATAAGCCCGTTGGCTCACTGGCGCTGATGAGAATCGATGCCAAAAACGGCGTTGTTGAAGTCGGCCACGTTCACTTTTCACCTTTATTGAGCCGGACAGCGATGGCTACAGAGGCCCACTGGCTGCTGATGAGTTATGTATTTGATACTCTTGGCTATCGCCGCTACGAGTGGAAATGCAACAGTCTGAATGAGCCTTCACGCCGGGCGGCGCTGCGGTTAGGATTTCAGTACGAGGGACGCTTTCGTCAGGCGTTGGTGATAAAGGGTCATAACCGCGATACCGACTGGTTTTCCATTATCGATTCCGAGTGGCCGCGGATTGACAAGGCAATGCAGCAATGGCTGGCCGACGGCAACTTTAGTGCCGACGGCCAACAGCTACGTCCGCTGGAGAGCTTCCGTTAACGCCTTTTCTTGCGTCCCTGCACGGCTTTAAAGCGGGGATTGCTTTTGCAAATCACGTACAGCCGCCCTTTGCGCTTCACTATTTGGCAATCCGGGTGGCGCTGTTTCGCACTACGTAACGAGTTGAGTACCTGCATTATTTGCTCCTTTTCGCATCAATAAAACCACCGAAACGCTGGCGGAAGCGCGCGGTGCTGCCTTCATTATTGAAAGCCTTCTGTTTACCGGTGTAATACGGATGCGATTTGGATGACACATCAAGCGTCACGTAGGGATATGTCTCTCCCTCCAGCTCAATCTCACGCTCGGTTTTAATCGTTGAACCGACTTTAAAGAATTCGTTGGCGCTGGTGTCGTGAAAGACCACCGTACGGTAGTGCGGATGAATATTGGGTTTCATCATAGCCTCAATGATTATGTTATAACATAACAATATCGTACGCTGGAGAAATCCAAAGATCAACCCTGATGAAGGGAGGAATAAATGGGCGACCCTGCCGCCCATTTATTTAGGGATTTAGCTGATGCGCCAACGATCTGAGCTGTTCAGCTATAGATTGCAGATTTTTGCCCGGCTCCGTTTTCGGCCCAGTGGAATGACGGACGACCAGACGTGCAGGCAATATGGAAGAAGTGTGGGATTTCTCATTATCGCCGCTATCGAGAATGCGGCGAACGGCTTCTTTTCCTTGTAAATCAAGATCCAATGACACGGTCGTGAGCGCAGGATAAAAGAACGAGCTCTCATAAGTATCATCATAGCCAATGACCGATTTTTCACCCGGGATCGGTACCTGATGCTGATGAAACGCGCTCAGCACGCCTAATGCCATCTGATCGTTACCCACCAGAACAGCGGTAAAATTTGGCGTCTCACGTAGCATTTGCAGTGCGCCGGCATATCCGCTCTGTGCATCCCAGTTACCACGAATGACCGTTACTGGCTGTAACCCATACCCCTCCAGAGTTTCCATCCAGCTTTTCAAACGTAGCTTTGCCGATACCGAGCTTTCCGGCCCGGCCAGCAGCGCGATGTCCCGATGCCCCATTTCATAGAGATATTTGACGCTCGCTCGGGTGCCATCAGCCGGGTTAAACGAAACGTTAAACACGGAACTGTAGGGATCGACATCTAAAAAAAGACAGACAATATCATCATTGTCAGTAGCGATTTTCTGGGCCTGTTCGGTCTCCAGAGGCACGTTAATAATAACCTTGTCCACCAGCTGAGACTTCAGCTCGTTAATAGATTCTTGAATACTTTGGTTGACGCTCTCATCAATCATTGAGATGAGTACCTGATAGCCCTCAACATTAGCGTAGCGTTTTACCGCTGCGGCTACCTGGGAAGGTGCGTGCAATGCGAGGGAAATTGTGACCAGCCCCACGGTATGGCTTTGCTTACCTACCAGCTGTTGCGCCAGACGGTTAGGGACATAGCGTAGCTCTTCAATGGATTTCTCCACCTTGCTGCGCGTGGCTTTGGATACATTAGCAGACTTGTTGAGTACCCTGGACACGGTCTGATAGGAGACGCCCGCATGGCGAGCAACGTCTTCTAAGGTCGCGCTTTTAGACTTCATGGTCCGGTTCCTTATGTTGTTATCCCTGGATTGTAACAGGGGCAATTTGAAAAAACGCTCATTGCCGCATCCCCTGAGCAACAACCACCAATAAAAGTATGACGCTCACAATACAACAAATTGTGAATAGACTCACTACTCGTAACAAAACCCGCTTATTTATTTGCAGTTAATCACACTATGACGATCATTAAATTGCCTGAATTCTGGTTTAGGCATTTTATGACACAAGTTATGTGAACGTAATACAAAACAATAAGAGGATAGACATGAACACTACGCTGCGCACACTCTCCGTTGCGTTGGCCGCTGCGCTGATTTCACCATCCGTGTTTGCTGCTTCCGCCACCCTTCCGGGTATCGATTTTCATGGTTATATGCGCGCCGGGGTTGGGGTCTCCGGTGACGGTAGCCAGGCCGAATGGCAAAAGAATAAAATTGGTCGTCTGGGTAACGAGTCCGATACCTATGGCGAGCTGGAGTTAGGTTCAGAGGTCTACAAGAAGAATGATGTTAGCTTCTACCTTGATAGCATGGTCAGCATGGTTTCTGACGGATCCAATGATAACGAAACCACGCTTGATGACGACGCGCAGTTCGGCCTGCGCCAGCTAAACCTGCAGATCAAAGGCCTGGTTCCCGGCGATCCAAACGCGGTGATTTGGGGCGGTAAACGCTACTATCAACGCCACGATCTGCACATCATCGATACCAAATACTGGAATATTTCCGGGTCCGGTGCGGGAATCGAAAACTATACTCTCGGCCCGGGCGCCGTCTCATTTGCCTGGATCCGCGGCGATGCTAACGACGTCGATTACCGCGTCGATGGTGATAGCAACGTTAATATTAACTACCTCGATCTGCGCTACGCAGGCTGGAAGCCGTGGTCCGGATCGTGGACTGAATTTGGTATCGACTACGCGATGCCGAATACCACCAAAAAGCAGGACACCTACGGCGGGCTGTATGATGCTGAAAATGGCGTCATGCTAACCGGTGAGATCAGCCAGGATATGCTGGGTGGTTACAACAAAACGGTGCTGCAATACGCGAACAAAGGCCTGGCGCAGAATATGGTCTCCCAGGGCGGCGGTTGGTACGACATGTGGAACAATGTCAACGATGCCACCGGCTACCGCGTTATTAACACCGGTTTAATCCCGATTACCGACAAGTTCTCGATTAACCATGTCCTGACATGGGGCTCTGCAGACAACATAACTGAGTACACGGATAAAACGCGTATGCTGTCGCTGGTCGCCCGCGGACAATACCAGTTCACCGAATACGTACGCCTGATTGGCGAAGTGGGCGGTTTCTACCAAAAAGATAGCTACAAAAACAATACTGAGTACAAGCAGGCCGGTGAAAAATACACCATTGCGCTGGGCCTGGCTGATGGCCCTGACTTTATGTCACGTCCTGAACTGCGTATTTTCGCTTCATATTTGAATGATTCTGAAAATGGTAAACCGTTCGAAGATCAGACTGCCAACAATACCTGGAACTTTGGCGTACAGGTAGAAGCCTGGTGGTAATGATATTTAAACGTGTTTTATCTCCAACTGTAAGGTCGTTAATTACCCTCCGGTAATGATTATTGCCATTGAATAACTTGTTAAATTTTCGGGATAACCCATTATTGCGTTATCCCGTTTTTATTTTATTTACGGATAGCAAAGTGTTCATCTAGTAATTGTCGCAATGCATCCGACTGTTTACCAAAAATAGCATGCACCTGCTGCCCAAGAATAATAACTCCAAGCGCTCCCTGCTGCTGTAATGCCTGAGAATCAACAACCGCCAGATTATTCACCGTGACGCGTAGGCGGGTAATACAAGCATCGACATTAATAATATTGGCCTCGCCGCCGAAAGCCTGAATTAAATGCTCAATTTGCTGTTGTTCCACCTGATTCAAAGGTACCGCCGGACGAGGCTGGGAGAAGTAACTCAGAAAGGATTTTAAACTCACCATAATAGACTCCTGATAAGCAGATAAAAAAACGCCTGCTCGCAGGAGCAGGCGCGGATAGAGAGAAATTACGCGTGACGACTAAGGATACGGCAGTCCCATGCATTTAAGGCCAACGGCGCATTCAGAACCGTGCCGGTGAGGCTATCCTGATAGCCTTGCGGCAGGGTTACGCTATGCTGTTGCGCGCTGTAGTTTTGCAGGAATACATACGTGGTTTCACCATCAGTTCGCGCAGTTGCCACGACCCCCGGCGGCAAATCAGCCTCAACCGCACGCGGCAGCGCCAACTCTTTGCTTATGGTAGCGAAGAAATCGCGCTGGAAGGCAAGATCGTTACGTGAGGCAACGTGCCAGGCCTTACCTTTACCGAAGTGATTGACGGTAACCGCTGGTCTTCCGGCATAAAAATCATCGCGGTATGTCGCCAGCGGCTGCGCGGCTTCAGTATGAATCAGTTCACACAGGTGGCGTACCTGATACGGCCCCTGCAATCCGCCTTTATTCCCCGCCAGTCCTTGCACCAGGTTATGTTCACCATCGTTCAGGCAGTCGATCTCTTCCGCCCAAATACCCAGCAGTTTACGCAGAGGGCCAGGGAAACCACCCAAGTGGCAGAGATCTGACTCGTTAACGATACCTGTCCAGTATGTTGTAACTAAATAACCTCCATTGGCCACAAACGCCTCGGCGCGCTCGGCGAATCCCTCGCGTACCATATACAGCATTGGCGCAATAACCAGTTGGTAAGCACTCAGGTCAACGTCGGCATCAATAATATCAACTGCAATCCCCTGCTCCCAGAATGGACGATAGTGCTCATTGACGGTATTTTCATACTCCATTCCGAGATTACGCGGTCCCTGGGCATCATCCAACGCCCAGCGGTTTTGCTGGTCGAAGATAATCGCCACTTTCGCATCCGTCCGGCAGCCCACCACACCCGGCAGCTTGCTTAACATCTCGCCGAGCCGGGTCACTTCACGACCTACGCGCGTATCCAGATGGCCCACATGATCGATAATCGCGCCATGGAACTTCTCTACTGAGCCACGGCTTTTACGCCATTGGAAGTACTGTACCGAATCAGCGCCGTGCGCCACCGCCTGCATAGAAGAAAGGATATGCATTCCCGGTTTCTTCAGCTTGCTGGTCGGCTGCCAGTTGGTCGCACTCGGCGTGGATTCCATCAGGACGAATGGCTTGCCGCCCTTCAGGCTGCGCATCATGTCGTGATACATGGCGGTATAGCAAGCCAGCGTGGTTTCATCTTTGTCGCGGTGCCACATGGGGTAACTATCCCATGAGATGAAGTCCAGTGCCTGCGCCAACTGCCAGTAGTCGTAATCGTAAAAATATTCCATGAAGTTGGTTGTCACCGGTAGTTCAGCATTTGCTGCTTTCAGAGGGGCAACTTCATGGTGGCAGAAGTCAGTCACCTGCGCGGTATTGAAACGATGCCAGTCAAGGTTCAGACCATGAATTGAGACTTCTCCCTGCGGTGCCGGAGATTCAATCTGCGACCAGTCGCTATAGGTGTGGCTCCAGAAGGCGCTCCACCAGGCATGATTGAGGTTATCCAGCGTTTCATAACGCGCTTTCAACCAGTCTCGGAAACGCTCCTGGCACAGGCTACAGTGGCACTCACCGCCGTATTCGTTGGAGATATGCCAGCCCAGCACCGCCGGGTGCTGCGAATAACGTTCAGCCAGCAGCGTGTTGATTTTCAGGGTTTTCTCACGATAAACCGGTGATGACATGCAGTGGTTATGGCGTCCACCGTGCAGCGCAGGCACCCGATCGCGACCAACGCGTAGCACCTGAGGATACTTCTGCGACATCCACGCCGGACGCGCGCCGCTTGGGGTGGCGAGATAGACATGAATTCCAGCGGCATACAGTTTATCGAGAATACTGTCCAGCCAGCCAAACTCAAATACGCCTTCCTGAGGTTCAAGCTTCGCCCAGCTAAATATCCCCACCGACATCACATTACATTTTGCCTGCTGCATCATGGCAATATCTTTGTCGATAATATCGGGATAATTCTCCCACTGCTCCGGGTTATAGTCAGCGCCATGCAATAGCGCATTAACCTTAGGACTCAAAGGCGCAAATTTTTTCATAATAAACATCCTGAAGTTTAAAGCCGAATAATTAATTAAATACTTTCATTGACGGCAATGCTTTCCCCTGACAATCAAATAGAGCCTGATTTTCCCGGGCATTACCTTCTTTCCACTCATCATGGATATATTTCATTCCGGCAGGCGTCGCCCAGGTATTTCCCGGTACGGCAATCCATGTCGGCTCCCAATAAAAAATACCTTTACCACGATGTTCAGGAACGTCAGCCACGGCCTGCATTAAATCGTGAATATAATTATATTGCCCCTGCACGGTAGCAGGATAACCGCCATCCTTTTCCTCTTTTGCCTGAAAACTATTTTCGGCATTATCGCAGTTATCCAGGGTATAAGCGTAAGCGGCTTCAACTACAATCACGTCTTTGTTATAACGCTTGCTGATATCGTCCATATTGGCTTTCAACGCGCTAATTGGGCCATTCCAGTAGGTATACATCGACAGGCCAATGATGTCGTAAGGCACGTTGTGCTTGCTGATTTCATCAAACCACCAGCGGAAGGTGTCGTTTTTCGTGCCTTCGGCCAGATGAAGCATGATTTTGACTTGCTCGCCGCCGGTGAGGTTTTCCTTCAGGCCGTCAATGGCAGCATTAAGCAGCCCCGCCAGGCGATCGAATTCGCCGCCGCCCTGCCCCCAGCTTTTGCCTTCCGGCCACAGCATACCGCCGTTAATCTCGTTGCCGATCTGCACCATATCCGGCAGCACGCCCTCCTGTTTAAAGCGGGCAATCGTGTCGCGAGTGTAGTCGTGAATGGTGGTTTTCAGCTGTGGATAGTCCATTTTCTCCCAGGCTTTAGGCTTGAACTGCTTACCCGGATCGGTCCAGAAGTCACTGTAATGGAAATCCAGCAGCAGCTTCATGCCCTGTGCTTTTGCACGCTTTGCCAGCGCCAGCGTTGCCGCCAGATCGTTATCACCGCCGCCGTAGCCCTGACCCTGAGCATCTGTAGGATCAACCCACAGACGCAGGCGAACATAGTTCACGCCGTCGGACTTCAGAATCGCGATAGGATCCTGCTGCTGGTTGTTGTGGTTAAAAAACTTTGCGCCGTGCTTTTCAGCATCCAGCAACGTGGAAATATCCGCCCCTTTAATAAAATCAGCGGGCATATTGTTAAAAGCTTTTGTTTGCAGCGCGTCTGCCGCCAGCGTACTGGCTGAAAAACAGCATGCCAGAGAAACAGCAAGCCACGCGGGTGTTAATCTTTTCATGAAGTTATCCTTTTGTACTGCCAGAGGTGAGGCCGGAAACAAAGTACTTTTGCAGCGCCAGGTAAAGAATCGCTACCGGGACGGCAATCAGTACCGCGCCCGCCGCGTAGGTGGTGTAGCTGGCACCCATTTTCTGCGCCACCAGGTTGTACAGGCCAATCGGTAGCGTGTACTTATCCGGAGTGCGCAGGATGGTGCTGGAGAGAATGAAATCCCCCAATGGACCGGTAAATGAAAATAACGCAACCACCGCCAGAATCGGTTTCGACAGCGGCATAATGATTTCGATAAAGATGCGGAAACTGCTGGCCCCATCCATTCTCGCCGATTCATCCAGATCTTTCGGGATCGCATCCAGATACCCCTTCATAAGCCAGGTATTCATCGGGATCATGCCGCCAACGTAGATCAGCACCAGCGCCAGATGACTATTGATCAGCCCCAACAGCTGCGAAAGAACAAAGATCGCAATCAGCGCTGAGAACTGCGGGATCATCTGCAGCAGCAGGAACAGCATCAGCCCGTTCTGCCGTCCTTTAAAACGAAAACGGGAGAACGCATAGGCAGTAAAGCTCACGCTAATGAGGGTCAGCACCATGGTCATGAAACTGATTTTCATCGAGTTCCAGTACCAGGTCAGGTAGTTCACATTGCCATTGAACAGGTCTGCATAGTGCTGAAATGACAGGTTCTCAGGAATAATCGACGTACTCAGCAGACTATTCCCGGCATTCAGCGACGCCCCTACCGTCCAGACCAGCGGATAAATAATGATCGTTGATACCAGGATGACCACCAGCCAGGTCAGTGACAGGCGAATCCACTTTTCGCGTTTAATACTCGGTGATTTAGCCATGTTGCTTCCCTTACGCCATATCGTCATTTTTGAAGGATTTCGTGGCGCGGAACTGCCACAACGCCAGACCAACGACAAAAATCGACAGCAGGATCGTAATGGTGGCCGCGATGGCGTATTGCGAAGACGACATCGTCAATTTGTAGATCCACGACACCAGGATATCCGTACCGCCAGCATTAGACCCCGCCACCGCCGGTCCACCGTTGTTGAACAGATAGATGATGTTGAAATTGTTAAAGTTGAAGGTGTACTGGGTGATGATGATCGGCGCAATGGAGTACAACACCAGCGGCAGAGTAATCGTCCGCAGGCGGGTAAACGCGCTGGCACCATCCATCGTGGCCGCTTCATAAAGATCGTCCGGAATCGCCTGCAGTACGCCGGTAGTCATGGCGAAAACAAACGGGAAGCCCAGCCAGGTTTGCATCATGATCAATGCAGTCTTAGTCCAGAACGGGTCGGTCAACCACGCCTTCGGGCTGATGCCGAAGAAGGACAAAATAGCGTTGTTAATTACCCCGAATGAATCGTTAAACATCCCGGCAAAAACCAGAATCGTCACGAATCCAGGCACCGCCCACGGCAGAATAAAAATAGTACGAATCATCGGCTTAAAGCGCAGGTCTTTCTGGTTGACCAGAATCGCCAGCAGCACGCCAACGGTACATTGCAACGTCGTCGCCAGTAAAGTCCACACCACCGTCCACTGCAGCACATCAAAGAAGGTTGAGCGCCAGATGGACAATGTGAAGATGTTGATGAAGTTTTTGAACCCGACCCAATCCACCAGCTTCGCCGGCGGCGTGTGGTAAAGGTTGTAGTTGGTAAAGGCAATGGCAAAACCAAACAAAATCGGGAAGATAACGACAAACACCAGCAGAATAAAGCCAGGGGTGATCATCAAATAAGGAAAACCATCGCTAAGCAGCATCTGATACTGCTTACGTACGCTATTCAGCGCCATGCCCTCATCGCGCTTTTTGCCGTTAACCCAGGCATCGCGTAACGAGAGGAAATAGACCAGCAGGCCAAAAGCGATAATCAGCACGCTGATAATCCCTTCCGCCAGCAGGAAGATCGAGTTATCCCGCGGAACTTCCTCGCCCAGGGTATATAACCCCCACAGGCCTTCGCTGAGAAAGTCATAAAAAATGCTCATAAAACTGCTCAGCAGCACCAGGAAAACAATCCCCTTCAGCCACTGGCGATGATAAAACTGCCCAAAACCCGGCACGATAGCCAGCAACAGGCCGCACCACGCATGGCGTCCTGCGCCACGCGCTTCGGCAATATTTTCGCTGGGATTGATAATCACACACGACTCCTTCTGAAAACGGGAGGGCCTCCTCCCGTTCTGTTACATCACCTGATTACTGATTGCTGGCCTGCATCGCTTCGATTTGCATTTTGATCTGCTTCTCTGCGTTATCGAGCGCCGCTTTAGGCTCTTGTTTGCCGGTCAGGCTAAGCTCCAGCGCGGCATTAGCCGGGCCCCAGACTTCGCCCATTTCCGGAATGCCAGGCATCGCCGTCGCACGCGCTGACTGCACCGCCACCGCGCTGGCCTTTTCATCATTCTTAATCACCGGATCGTCAATCATTGACTTCAGCGGCGGGATTTCACCGGTCGCAACATAGCGCGCTTTCACATACTGGGGCTGGTTGATGAATTCGATGAACTGCTGTGCCAGCGCCTTATCTTTACTCCACGTCGAGACCACATAACCCTTCACGCCGAGGAAAGAGCTCATCGGTTTGCCATCAGGCAGCATCGGTAGTGGCGCAACGCCATAATTTATGCCTGCCGCTTCATACGGCTGGAAAGCCCACGGACCGTTAATCACCGCCGCCGCTTTTTTCTCTGTGAACAGGGAATCAATGGCGTTCAGCCCGTTGTCGCCAAGGATCCCCGCCGGGAAGACCTTATCGGTATAGAATTTTTTCAGGAAGGTAACCGCTTCCACCGCGCCGGGTTTGTTCAGACCGACATCCTGCGGGTTGAAGCCACCCTTGTCGTTTTTGCCAAAGATATAGCCGCCCATCGGACCAATAGCGCCCCAGCTGTAATAGATCTGATCAAACTTCGCCAACAGACCATACTTGCCCTCTTCGCGCTGCTTTTTCGAATAGTCGAACCACGCCTGCAGGCTATCCAGCGGCTTGTCGATCAGGTCTTTGTTGTAAATCAGTACCAGGGTTTCCACCGCTTTCGGCACGCCATAAAGCACGTTATCCATATGGAAAGCGTTGATTGACGCAGGCGTAAAGGCCTCCTGCTTCGCCTGATCCATAGTCAGAGGAGACAGTAGCCCCTGGACGACCGCACCACCCAACTGATCATTAGGGATAACCAGTACATCCGGGCCGATGCCCGCCGGGCCATCAAGTCGCAGCTTTTCCAACTGCTGGGCGTACGGCATCTCCTGCACGTTAACCTTAACGTCGAACTGCTTTTCAAAATCATTTACCGCAGCTTTAATGCCGTCGGATTTTTTGATGTCTTCCCAGACGTTGAGCTGTCCGGCCGCGTGCGCTTGCAGGCTCACTAGCTGCCCGGCAGCCAGAGTGGTAAGGATCAGTGCAGCAAGAGTGTTCTTTTTCATTATCAACCTCATGTGAAGGTATAACAATTTAATGGTTTTTATTGAGCAATTTGACTTCCGGCAATTCCTTAGTCAATTGATAAACGGCGGTTCATAAACAAAACATCCGTCATTCTTGATTTGTTATACGCTACGCTTTGAATGCCGATAAAACTACTGAAAGCTGCCAGTTGTGTGATCATGATTGCAGAAATGAAACATCAATGTATGGCGCTAAAACGCTGGAAGTTATAGTCACTGCATGATTTTAGTGTCGTTGAGCATCGTTTGGCTGAATTGTTACACGTTATACAAATTATACGTCACAGCCCAAATCCCAACGGCAGGAAACGCTACTAACCCGGGGAATGTTGATGTCCAATATACGACTGAGGAATGTCACCAAGCGGTTCGGCAGTACAGTGACGCTGCATCAGGTGAATCTTGATATTGAAGATGGCGAATTTGCAGTTTTCGTTGGCCCATCCGGCTGCGGTAAATCGACGCTACTGCGGATGATTGCCGGCCTGGAAGAGGTCAGCGATGGTGAAGTACTGATTGGCGATGAAGTGATGAATGATGTCGTCCCCGCCCACCGCGGCGTCGCCATGGTATTCCAGTCCTATGCGCTCTATCCACATATGACGGTGGCGGAAAATATGGGTTATGGCCTGAAGGTCAATAAAGTCCCAAAAGATGAAATTCGCCGTCAGGTTGAAATGGTCGCGAAAACGCTGCAGCTCTCTCATCTACTGGATCGTAAACCTAAACAACTTTCCGGAGGCCAGCGTCAGCGCGTGGCAATCGGCCGCGCAATCGTGCGTAATCCACGGGTGTTTATGTTTGATGAGCCCCTTTCTAACCTCGATGCCGAGCTACGCGTTGAAATGCGCCTGCACATCGCGAAGCTGCACCATGAACTCAAGACCACAATGGTCTATGTCACCCACGATCAGGTTGAAGCGATGACCCTGGCCGACAAAATCGTGGTGATGAACTATGGCAAAGTGGAACAGATGGGCTCGCCGATGTCGCTGTATTACAACCCGGTGAATAAATTCGTCGCGGGGTTTATCGGCTCACCCAAAATGAACTTCCTGCCCGCGACGGTAACCGCATGGCAGCCGGGGCAGCTTAGCGTAAAGATGGCGCAAGACCACAACCTGACGCTCAATATCACCACATCGCCGCTGCAGCCGGGCGCTTGCGTTACCCTTGGTATTCGTCCTGAGCATCTCTCAACCGATGTGAATATCGGAACCGTTGTTGAGTTTCAATGTGAAGTGGTTGAGAGACTGGGCAATAACACCTATCTGTTCGGCCAGTGCTATGGTCATGATAACGTCAAAATCCTGCTACCAGGCGACGTTCATTTCCGTCCCTGGCAGAAAATCAGCGTTGCGTTCGACGATCGCTACTGCATGGTCTTCGACGAAAATGACCTGCGTATTAGCGCTGACATCACCGCGCCTGATGCCCATTAAGCGCAACATCTGATTGTCATGATTGCGCGTTAGGATGTGAACCTATGCTGATAACCCTTACTGTCAGCATGCCAGCCCTCGTTTTCTCCGCGTCGTTCAAACTTTGGACGACGCGGTTCATCCACTGTTAGCCCGAATTCGTGAGTATCTTGCGGTTCGGGCCTTTTTTATCCCGCTTGCTGAATCCTCTTTTTATCTTTCGCGTATACTCATCGAACCCCTCGATAAAATAAGGAAATACTCATGACAACCCGGCATCAGGTGAGTCTGGTTACAGGGGTACTGATTCTCGCCATTATTTTGCCGGTCGTACTGAGCATCTGGCTGGCAACTCAGCAAGCTAAAGCACAGTTTTACACCGAGCTGGATAATTTTTCTGTCCGCGTACTGGCCCGCGTTCAGCAGGTTGCCGATCAGGCAAGAGAAGCGCTTAAGGAAGCAGATGCTCATACCGCCGCGACCTGCAGTCCGCAGCATCTGCTCAATATGCGGCAGATTGCCTACACCCACCGCTACGTACAGGAAGTTCTGTGGTTACACGATGGTATTCCGCAATGCTCTTCCCTCGAAGATCATCAAGTTTCAGTCATCTTTCCATCTCCCGACCATATTACTGCCGATGGCTATCGCACCTGGCTCACATCGGTTAGCGATCTGGGACTGAAACATAAAATGACGGCAATGGGCAGCGAGCATCACGTGGTGATGATCGACCCCGTTTCATTTATCGATGTGATTCCGTTAGGTCAGGAAGAAATTCACACTCTCCTGTTCGGAACAAAGCGCGACCAAATCATTATCAGCAGTAAACCCCTCGAGGCTGCCGTCTGGGCGCAAATTAAACATCTGGATGCCGAAACGTTAACTCTCAATAACACCGTTTATCGCCTCCACCGTATACCCGAGCTGGGTCTGGCTATCGCCACCTGGTCATCCACGCTGCCATTACAGAAAAAACTCCACCAGCAGCTGATATTTTGGCTGCCGATTGGCCTGTTCACCAGTATTCTGGCCTCATTCCTGCTTATTCGCCTGCTGCGAAGATTGCGTTCACCGCGTTATGGGATGCTGGATGCCCTGAATTCCAATGCTATTCAGGTCTACTACCAGCCTATTATTTCGTTGCAGAGTGGAAAAATCGCGGGCGCGGAAGCGCTTGCTCGCTGGAAGCAGCCCGACGGAAGCTTCTTATCGCCGGATATTTTTATCCCTCTTGCCGAACAGACGGGACTCATTACCCATTTAACCGAAGATATTGTGAGGAAGATTTTTGCCGACCTGGGTGCATGGCTGCGCCAGCGTCCGGAGGTACACATCTCGATCAATCTGTCGGTGGATGATTTGCGTTCGCCAAAGCTGCCAATACTTTTGCGCGAACAGCTTCAGCGCTGGGGTATCAGCGCTCAGCAGATCACTTTGGAAATTACCGAACGCGGTTTTGTCGATCCGCAAACCACTTTACCCGTCATCGCCGGCTATCGTCAGGCCGGACACCGTATTTCCATTGATGACTTTGGTACCGGCTACTCCAGTCTAAGCTATTTACAAAAGCTGGACGTCGATACCCTGAAAATCGATAAATCGTTTGTCGATACGTTGGAATACAAACCGCTAACGCCACACATTATTGAAATGGCGAAAGCGCTCAACCTGACAACCGTCGCGGAAGGCATCGAAACTCAAAGCCAGCGCGACTGGCTACGCAGTCATGGGGTGCTGTACGCCCAGGGTTGGCTTTATAGCAAGGCGCTGCCAAAGGAGAAATTTATCCTGTGGGCTGAGAACAACCTTAAAGCGCATTCACAACAGCCCGAGAAAAATCTCTCCTGAATCTACTTCAGATAAGATTTTATCACCTGCATGACCACGTCAAGGTCAGCTTCACGTTGGCCTTCCTCCGGCTCTTTAACGACGTGATCCGTTAAGTGTCCCTGGATAACCTGCAACATCATGCCGTTTACCGCACCGCGAATCGCCGCCAGCTGCTGTAAAACCTCAGCGCATTCATGATCGCGATTAAGCATTTTTTCTAATGCGGTACTTTGCCCCTGAATTTTCTTTAATCGAGTCAATAACATCTTCTTGTGACGAACGGTATGTGACATTACGCGATCCACTATTTGATTGATTGGTCATTTCCACGGACGACCACAGTACACAATAAGAACAGCATAACATGCCCTACTCCCCCGGAGTATTTTTCTACTGGGGGGTAGTATTAATGTACTGGGGGGGAGTAACATACAACAACTTCTGATAATGGATCATGTTATGAACGACTTCACTTCGCTGCTGCAACAGGGCAATGCCTGGCTCTTTATTCCCAGCGCCATTCTGCTGGGCGCGCTGCACGGGCTTGAGCCCGGACACTCGAAAACCATGATGGCGGCATTTATTGTGGCGGTACGTGGAACGCTTAAGCAGGCAGTATTGCTGGGGTTAGCAGCGACGGTATCGCATACAGCAGTGGTCTGGCTGGTGGCAATGGCAGGTCTGTGGTTTGGTCGCGGCTGGGACGCTCAAACGTCAGAACCCTGGTTTCAGCTGATTTCCGGGATTCTTATTGTGCTGATTGCCTGCTGGATGCTCTGGCGTACCTGGCACGAATCGCACTCACATGAACATGAACATGAACATGAACCCCATAATCATGGCCACCCGCATGAACACAAATCTCATGTTCATCAACATCCGCTGGTCGCCGCCGATAACTGGCAGGACGCCCACCAGCGAGCGCACGCGGAAGAGATCAATCGCCGCTTTAACGGGCAGCAGGTCACCACCGGACAGATCGTATTGTTTGGGCTAACGGGCGGATTAATCCCTTGCCCCGCATCAATTACCGTATTGCTCATCTGCCTGCAGTTGAAGAAGTTCTCGCTAGGAGCAACGTTAGTGCTGGGTTTTAGCGTCGGGCTTGCGCTCACCTTAGTCGCCTCCGGAGCGATCGCCGCCTTGAGTGTGAAGCATGTCGCTAACCGCTGGCCGGGGCTGAACGAGCTGTCACGTAAAGCACCGTGGATTTCCGGTGGGCTCATTATTGTGGTGGGTTTATATATGATGCTGCACGGCTGGAGTAACTTGTAACAACATCCCCATCCTCAAGCGGATGAGGATGGGGCGATAACAGTATTCATCACCCTCTGTCATGAGAGTCTGCTATAAGCCGCTATACACCGGTTCCTTCGTTTACCGTTTTGGCAGTATCCCTGGTTACGGCGATGGGCGCTATCGGCTGGCGAAACCACGGCAGACATAGCTGGATCAGCGGCCCAATCGTTAACGCATAGAACACGGTCCCGACGCCAAATTTACCCCCCATCAGCCAGCCAATGATCAGGACTGAAACTTCAATCGCGGTACGAATCCCCCGCAGCGACCAACCGGTACGCGCATGCAGGCCAGTCATTAGACCATCACGCGGTCCTGGGCCAAAACCTGCGCCAATATACATCCCTGTCGCCAGCGCATTCAGCACTATCGCCCCTACTAACAATAGGCTGCGTGCCACCAGCGATTCCAGCGGCGGCAGCACTGCCAGGGTCGCATTTGCCGCCAGCCCCAGCACAATCACGTTACTGACCGTACCCAGCCCGGGCATTTGCCGCAGCGGGATCCACAACAAGAGTACTGCCGCTCCCGTCAGGATCATAACCGTGCCGAAATCCAGATTGAACTGCTTACCCACCCCCAGATGAAAAACATCCCACGGATCGGCCCCCAGGTTGGCATGCACAAATAACGCGGTCGACACGCCATACAGGACCAGACCTATGTAAAGTTGTAGCAAGCGACGTACCATTTTTCACCTCAGAACAATTGCGATATCGCCTATCATCAGTAAAAATGGATTGATAATTAATGGCCAGTTTTAAAAAAGTGGATTGCTATGTCACCTCGTCGCTTTGGTTCACAGTCGCTGGTACGCCTGCTGGGCAACTGGCAGGAGTCCACCTCTCGCACGCCGATCTGGCGTCAACTGGCGGAAGCGCTGCGCCTGCTGATCCTTGACGGTCGCCTGGCGCTGGAAACCCGCCTGCCCGGCGAGCGTGAACTGGCGACAGCCCTGAATATCAGCCGTACCACGGTTGCCAGCGCGCTCGGGCTGCTACGGGAGGAAGGCTATCTCTACAGCCGCCAGGGAAGCGGTTCGCGCATCGCTCTACCGGAGCGTCCTGTTAATATGACGGCCAAAAATCCGGATCCGCAATCGGTGAATTTGGCCGTTGCCGCACTTAGCGCCGGACCAGAGATCCATCAAGCGTACAGTCAGGCCCTGAAGATCATGCCACAGCATTTATCCAATACCGGTTACGATCAACAGGGGCTACCGCTGCTGCGTGAAGCGATTGCCCGCCGCTATAGCGAACGCGGATTGCCAACCCGTCGCGATGAAGTGATGATCGTCAATGGCGCGCTGAGCGGTTTTGCCCTGGTGTTGCGTTTGTTAACCGGGCCCGGCGATCGCGTGGTGGTGGATGCACCAACGTATCCCATGGCCATTAGCGCGATTCAGGGCGCATCATGCCGCCCGGTTGGTGTTGCATTACCGCAGCAGGGTTGGGATTGCGATGGCCTGGCAGCGACAATTGCGCAAACGGCTCCTCGACTCGCATGGTTGATGCCGGACTTTCATAACCCAACCGGTCGCTGTATGGATAGCGCCACGCGCCAACGGGTTGCCGATCTCGCTGCGCAAACCCGCACCACTCTGGTGGTCGATGAGACGATGGTCGATTTATGGTACGACGCCCCGCCGCCGCCGCCGCTAGCAACGTTTAACCCTGACGCTCCGGTAATAACCATCGGCTCTGCGGGAAAAAGTTTCTGGGGAGGCTTGCGCATTGGCTGGATACGCGCGTCTTCGCGAACCATTGCATCGCTGGTTCAGGCGCGCGACTCTCTCGATCTCGGCTCTCCGCTGCTGGAACAGTTGGCCTGCTGCTGGCTACTGGACAATGAGAAAGCACTATTACCGTCGAGACGCGCTATGCTGGCGGCTCGCCGGGATATGTGCGGCGCGCTCATGGAAGAGTATTTCCCCCACTGGCGATTTTCACCACCGGAAGGTGGGCTCTCTTTTTGGGTTGAATTACCCGGAATGCTGGCGACGCTTTTTTCCGTGCGGGCAGAAAGCAGAGGGATTCACATAGGAACAGGCACAAGGTTTGGTCTGGCGGGTGCTTTTGACCGCTATTTGCGTTTGCCTTTCACCCTTTCGGATGACGAACTGCGCAGGGCGTTTAATACATTACAGCCGTTATGGCACAGCCTTACGGAACAGAAAGAGAATTTCCGCCCGAGGAAAATCATCTAATAAAATATCGACGGGCTGGAGCCAGCCCGTCAAAAACCATCATCCGTGATGCATATGAGATGTTGTTATAAAATTGCGCTTCAATCTTGTCATCGCTGCATGTCAATCCGATGACAAAAATGAAATAAATTCATTAATGTTGACGTGGAATCGGGAACCCTTTTAGGGAAATAATAAAACCATCTTCATCTTTTTTAATTTTTGCACCCGTGTCACACCAATCGGAGGCAATGCGAAAGAACTCATCGCTACCGATATTCCAGTTCAGGCGCACGTGCTTAACGTACCCAGAACGCAGCATGTCGCAGGCTTCGCTATAGTTGCTGGCTGTAGAGAGTTGTTGTTTCATTTTTTCTTCTTCAGGATTTTACGTAATGCTTTGATTTCTTTAGGGGTTAATGGAGACGTTTCTTCTTCGGTATGCTGACTATCGATATCTTCTTCCGAAACCCCCGCCTCGTCTGCTGATTCCGCTACCTGAAAGGCCAGCAGCAGCAGTTTCTCCGTAGCTGTTCCCAAATTTTCGTTATTTTCTTCCGCATACTGACGCAGTTTTTCTTTTAACTCGCCATCAATTTTTACGTTCAGAACCACAGTGGTCATAGTCACGCTTCCCGTGAAATAAAATTATCATATAATTAATACACGAAGTTAACATGCTGATCCAGAGATATATTTTTGGACTTATTTCCAACAACATTTTCCCATGAATAATCTGCACGTTGTATATGACATAAAGATGACATTAATATTTCAATTAAATTTCACATTTATGACATAGCCATTTTTTAGTATAAGAAAGGCGTGTTTTAGAAACCAAATAAAATACACAATGATTTTGTGGGTATTAAATATAAAGGGGAATTTTAAACCGCTTTTTTATTATGGATATGACTTTTGCTACCCGGAAATGGGTGGGGGCCCTACCAGCTACATCCCGGCACACACGTCGTCTGCTCTGGCTGCTTCCTTCCGGACCTGACCTGGTAAACAGAGTAGCGTTGCGGGAGAACCAACAGAGCCCCCATTGAGAGCGTTAGTTACCTAACGCGCTGGCGCATTATCCCTGCTGAACCCGTGAATTGCAAGCCGTCGCCGATTGGGTGCTGGTTTATTGCGCAAAGTCGCTCAATAAGCGCTGTAAAGATGCTTTTTACCATAAACTCTTACGACTATATCAAGAGATTGAGAGCGTACTCTCAGCACAATTCCCTGGCATCATTCATACTGTGAATTACGCAATGAATCATTTTTAATCAATAAGTTATGTTAATGGTATCTGAATGAGTGAATCACCACGTTTAATCACCACACTAGCGATGCCACCTATCGACGAAGTGACCGTCCCCTTCCACGGGTTACACTTTCTACGCCCGGAAGTGTTGCTGGATTTTATAACGATTAGCAGTCATCAATTGCTGGCCGTCACCCCGGTTGCGCTGCTCTACTCTACCGTTGGCGTACTTCAGCACATTGAATTACGTAAAATTCCCATCGAAGTCAGCGGCCGAGTAGTGTACCCGATATCAACGCTTAAGCTCCCGGCAATGCACGCCAAACTGATTATTAATGCTCAATCAAAACGCCTGAAGTTTCTTGAAAGTCTGCTAACCAATACGCCGAACGAAAATGTCCATGGCATGCAGATTCTGGGTCTGGCCCTCGAGTTTACCGTCATTAAATCGGCTTAAACCGCTATCTGTACAGCCTGACACGTAACGCTTATCCTGAACCTTTCCCGGCAACAGGGCGTACCATGGATTCTCACGATACTTTTCCGCAGCGAGTCTGGCAGATAGTCGCCTCGATTCCTGAAGGATACGTTGCCACCTACGGCGACATTGCGCAATTGGCGGGCTCACCGCGCGCGGCGCGCCAGGTTGGCGGCGTGTTAAAGCGTCTACCGGAAGGCTCCACTCTTCCCTGGCATCGAGTGGTTAATCGCCATGGCGATATCTCCCTTACTGGGCCCGATTTACAGCGCCAGCGTCAGGCGCTACTGGCAGAGGGTGTACAGGTTTCAGGTAGCGGTCACATCGACCTGCAGCATTATCGCTGGGTTTATTAAAGGCAAAAAAATGCCCCTGAAGGAGGGGCATCGGTGAGATTACTGCGCAGCGGGGACATTGGTATTTGCCACCGGTACCGCCGTTTGCTGGACCGGCACCAGAAGTAGATCCGCGCGATTCCCCCCCTGGTTAATCACCGTCTGTACAGTATCAGTGATAAACATTAACTGACCGTTAACGGTGATTGCCGCGCTAAGCAGAATGCGGGCATTAGGCTGGATTTGTGCCTGATTATAGGGCAGCACAAAGTTAAATGGCGCCTGTTTCCCTTCCGTCCTGACCGCTTTTTGCGACAGCACGTGCGCTGGCGCATCGGCCAGAGATGCATCGGAGAGGGTCACGGTCAATACTGCATCCGGCGGTAATGCCACGCGCTGGCGAATATTGATTGTCCCGGAAACATTAGGCTGCTGCTGCGAGGAGCTTAGTGAGGCAATGCCATAAGGATCGGGCGCTGCCGTCTGATTCGCTGCATTGTTGCTGTGATTATTCGCACAGGCTGACAACGTAGCCGCTACGGCCAAGGCACTTAACATATAGGCAAATTTCATTCTTTTCTCCTTTTCATCCCTTCTTTAGCAGGAGTACATCCTGCCGATATCGGGGACAGGACATTAGTATCATGAATAAGTGTGGCACAGATCTCAGATCTCTTCCTGGAAAAGAGCCCATATTCAGATTATTGCACCCATCGGACCACTTGCGATTCCAGGTTATACTTTGCCTCAATACGCGCTGCGCAAGGCAGTCATCATTGATTGAGGGTCACTATGAGTCAGGCATTAACCAATCTGCTGGCATTGTTAAATCTGGAAAAAATTGAAGAGGGGTTGTTCCGCGGGCAGAGCGAAGATCTGGGATTGCGTCAGGTTTTTGGCGGCCAGGTAGTTGGTCAGGCGCTGTATGCCGCAAAAGAGACGGTTCCCGCTGAGCGCCTGATCCACTCTTTTCACAGCTACTTCCTGCGTCCCGGCGACAGCCAAAAACCGATCATCTACGATGTTGAAGTCCTGCGCGATGGCAATAGTTTCAGCGCCCGCAGGGTCGCGGCTATCCAGAACGGTAAACCGATTTTCTATATGACCGCGTCTTTTCAGGCCCCGGAACCTGGCTACGAACATCAGAAAACCATGCCTGCTGCAGCTGATCCTGATGCTTTGCCCTCTGAAACGGACATCGCCCGCAAGCTGGCCCATCTGCTGCCGCCGCAGGTCAAAGATAAGTTTCTTTGCGATAAACCGCTGGAAATTCGCCCTGTCGAATTCCATAACCCGCTGAAAGGCCATGTTGCAGAGCCGACTCGCCAGGTCTGGATCCGCGCCAACGGCGCAGTGCCGGAAGATCTCCGCATCCACCAGTATCTGCTGGGCTACGCCTCTGACTTTAACTTCCTGCCTGTAGCGCTACAGCCGCATGGCATCGGCTTCCTGGAGCCAGGAATGCAGGTCGCTACTATCGATCACTCAATGTGGTTCCACCGCCCGTTCAACATCAACGAATGGCTGCTTTACAGCGTTGAAAGTACCTCTGCTTCCAGCGCTCGTGGATTTGTACGCGGCGAGTTCTACACTCAGGACGGCACCCTGGTAGCTTCTACGGTACAAGAAGGCGTCATGCGAAACCGGAGCCTCTTTCCAGGAAAATAGGTGCTTACGCTCGCCAATAATGAGTTCACTGTAAACCGCCAGAACGTTGTGCCGCCACGCCCTGAGTAACCAGATGCTGCTGGCGGCCAGTGAGTTCACGGGTATAGTTTATAAAATCACGCAAGAGGTTATTTTTAGTATGCCGCCGCCAACAGAGGGTTAGCGTAGTCGTAGCAAATGTTTCCTCCAGCAGGCAGTAGCTCACATCCGACATTAGCATCGAACTTTGCGTTTCAGGCACCAGTGCGACGCCCATCCCCATTGACACCAGGCCGATAGCGACCGATACATCACGCGTATACTGAATTCGCTGAGGCGTAAATCCTGCCTGCTGACAAGCGCTTATCGCCGACCATCCTAGCCCCACGCCATACGGATCTTTCTGTATAAAAAATTGCTCGTCGGCCAGCGATGATAAAGAAATCCTCCGGCAATGGCCCAGCCTATGGTTGCGCGGCAAGACCGCGATAAGTGAACGAGTTGCAATATTCATATACTCCAGCGGTTCATATTGCGGTATTGGCGAACGAACAAAAGCAAGATCAATTCGTTTATCCAATAAAAATGTTAATAAATTATGAGCGTTATGTTCTTCTATAATCAGATCGGCCTCTGATTTTTTATGTCGGTAATTTTTTATTAACAATGTTAATGCCGGATCGAGAATTGATGACCCCACATAGCCAACTTTCAACTGCCCCTTATGCCCCAGCCGTAAGCTGTTTGCATTTTCGAGAAATTTATCACAGTGGCCAAGAATAGCTCGCGCCTCGTCAATCAAAAAGAGCCCTTCAGCGGTCAATGACACATGACGCCGATCGCGAACAAACAGCATCAGATCCAGCGCATTTTCAAGGTTTTTAATCTGCTGAGTTAGCGCAGGCTGCGTAACGTTGAGCCTCTGCGCCGCCCGGCCAAAATGCAGCTCTTCTGCCAATACTACAAAGGCATGCAATTGCCGATAATCCATAACAACCTCCAGGAAGTCACTAATAATAAATCCTTATTAAAATCCGGGGCAATGTTATTGGACTCTTATTTCTATTTAGCGAAAATTAAATTCACCACGATGATTAAAAATCAGGGTCTGCGCTATATAGCTGCCATGTCATCGTTAAGTAAAACTTAAAGGAGATTTTAATGTTCAAGGAACAGCAAAAAGTGACCGATCTGCGTTCCGCATTGGCTGTATTAAGCCACTACGATGATGAATTGATCTATACCGATGAACCCGTTGACCCTATCGCGGAATTATCTGGCGTATACCGCTACGTCGGCGCGCACGGCACCGTCCAGCGCCCCACCCGGGTTGGCCCGGCCATGATCTTTAACAAAGTCAAAGGGTACGATGATGTAAAAGTCCTGATTGGTTTGCTTTGCTCGCGCAAGCGCGTCGCCCATCTGTTTGGCACCACGCCTGAAAACCTGGCGTTTATGCTTAAAGATTCCGTTGCCAATCCCATTGCGCCGATAGTGATTCCACGTGAACAGGCCGTATGTCAGGAAGTTATCCACCTGGCGACCGATCCTGATTTCGATATCCTGAAAATATTGCCTGCGCCAACGAACACTCCGGAAGATGCCGGTCCCTACTTTACGATGGGTATGTGCTACGCCGCCGATCCGGAAACCGGCGAACATGACGTCACGATCCACCGTTTATGCGTTCAGAGCAAAGACGAAATCTCAATGTATTTCGTGCCGGGACGCCACCTTGACACTTTCCGCCAGAAAGCGGAGGCCGCAGGGAAAGCGCTACCTATCTCCATTAGTATTGGCGTCGATCCGGCAATTGAAATCGGTGCCTGCTTCGAGCCACCGACCACGCCCTTAGGTTTTGACGAGCTATCGATTGCCGGTAGCTTACGCAACCAGGCGGTAGAACTCACCGATTGCGTTAGCGTGAATGCGCTGGCTATCGCTAATGCCGAAGTCGTTATTGAGGGCGAGCTCCTGCCCAACGTGAGGGTCCGTGAAGATCAGAACAGCGATACCGGTAAAGCCATGCCGGAGTTTCCCGGCTATACCGGCAGCGCCCAGGCTCAGGTTCCCGTCATCAAAGTGAAAGCCATTACTCACCGCCGCCATCCCATTCTGCAAACCTGTATTGGGGCCAGCGATGAGCACACCAATTTGGCGGGGATCCCGACAGAAGCCAGTATTTTACAAATGGTTGAAAAAGCCTTGCCCGGCTTCGTTCAGAACGTCCATTGCCCATCGCCGGGTACGGGTAAATACCTGGCCGTCTTGCAAGTTAAAAAACGCACGCCAGCGGATGAAGGCAGGCAGCGCCAGGCAGCGCTTCTCGCATTTTCAGCCTTCTCAGAGTTGAAACATGTCATGTTGGTTGATGAGGATGTTGATGTATTTGATATTAACGATGTGATGTGGGCAATGACGACGCGATATCAGGGGGATGTCAGTACTATATTTATTCCTGGAGTACGCTGTCACCCACTCGATCCTTCATCCGACCCAGCATTCAGCCCGTCAATACTCGGCCACGGAATTGCCTGTAAAACGATTTTTGACTGTACCATTCCCTGGAACCTGAAAGCGCATTTTCAGCGCAGCAAATTCCTTGAAGTGGATGTCAATCGCTTTATTCCTGGCTTCAAAAAATAGTCGTTCACTTTCGGCAGGTTCGCAATCCGCAGAACCTGCCGGATAGTGAGTGCATTTGCGGTCCGACAACAGAAATCGATATTTCGCAAATACTAACAAGGAAAAACAATGATTGGGCCAATCATTAACTCCACTTCAACGCTTATAGGCGGGATCGTCGGCGGCTTAATTGGCGATCGATTAAGTGAGAAATTCCGTACCGCGCTACCTCTGACTTTTGGTGCAGCTTCCATGGGAATGGGGATAACGGTAATTATCAAATTACATGCTCTACCCGTCGTCGTCGCCTCATTACTCTTTGGCGCAATTATCGGCGAAATATTTTCTATCGAGAAAAACATTGGCCGTGGCGCATCAAAATTGCGTTTTGTCATCGACAAAGTTGCGCCGCAAAAAAGCGGCAGCACGTTATCGCAAGAGGAGTATCTCGACAAATTCGTTGGGATTCTGGTGCTCTTTGTGGCTTCAGGAACGGGCATCTTTGGCGCGATGCGGGAAGGGATAACCGGCGACATATCTATCCTGTTGACTAAATCATTCCTCGATATCCTGACGGCGGGTATTTTTGCCACCCTGCTCGGTCTTTCGGTCGCCACTATCGCCATCCCGCAATTTATCGTCCAAATGATTCTGCTTTTTATCGGGCAATCAATAATGCCAATGCTAACGCCTGAGATGGTTGCTGATTTCTCCGGGCTGGGCGGCTTTATTATGTTTGTGACGGGCTTGAGAATCTGCGGTATTAAATCATTTCCGGTAGCTAACTTACTGCCGGGTCTGATCATCGTCATGCCCCTCTCCTGGCTATGGGTGTCAACGCTATTGCCCTGGATCCAATCGATTAGCTAACCATGTAAAAAGCGGAGCCAAGCTCCGCTTTTTACGATGAACAAGATAACGATGAATCAGGCGTTGTAGGCGTTTTCGCCATGGCTGTTGACGTCCAGACCTTCACGTTCCTGATCTTCCGGTACGCGCAGACCTACGGTCATATCAGCAACTTTGTAGCCGATGAAGGCAACGATGCCAGACCAGACGATAGTGATGGCGATACTCTCCAGCTGTACCAGAACCTGATGGCCCATGGTCACACCTTCTGCGTAACCGACACCGCCCAGAGAGGTCGCGGCAAAGATACCGGTCAGGATACACCCTACGATACCGCAGACGCCGTGAACACCAAACACATCGCACGGGTCATCAACGCGCAGCCAGCGTTTCAGTACGGTGACGCCCCACAGGCCCGCCAGGCCCGCAGCGATACCCACAATCAGAGAGCCGCCGACGCCGATGAAACCACACGCCGGAGTGATACCGACCAGACCCGCAATTGCCCCAGAACATGCGCCCAGCAGAGACGGCTTACCACGGGTTGCCCACTCACCGAAGGTCCATGCGAGGATAGCCGCCGCCGTTGCCACCACGGTGTTGACGAAAGCCAGACCGGCAATTTCGTTCGCTGCGCTTGCTGAACCCGCGTTAAAGCCAAACCAACCAACGTAGAGAATAGCGGTACCGGTGAAGACCATCGGCAGGTTATGCGGTTTGAACGCTTCTTTGCCAAAGCCGACGCGTTTACCCATCATGTAGGCACCCACCAAACCGGCAACCGCAGCGTTGATGTGTACGACCGTACCCCCAGCGAAATCCAGCGCGCCGTGGGTGGCCAGCAGACCGCCGCCCCAGACCATGTGCGCAATCGGGATATAAGAAAGCGTCATCCATACCACCACGAAAATCAGTACCGCAGAGAAACGAATGCGTTCCGCCAGCGCACCGACGATCAGGCCGACGGTAATACAGGCAAATGAACCCTGGAAGGCAACGTGGATATACTGATAGAAGCTGCCCATCAGCGCTTTCAGTTCAATATTCTTCAGCAGTACCCAGTCAAAGTTGCCGAAGAAGCTGCCGCCGGTACCGAAGGCCAGCGTGTAGCCATAAACCACCCACAGTACGCAGACCAGAGCAAAGGTCACGATGACCTGAGTCAGCATGGAAAGAACGTTTTTACCGCGGATCAGGCCGCCGTAGAACAGCGCGATGCCCGGAATGGTCATAAACAGCACCAGCGCGGTGCAAATCATCATAAAAGCGTTGTCGGCTTTATCCGCTACCGCCGGTGCAGCCATCGCCAGCCCCGGAAGAAGTGCCAGCGCTCCCAGACCTGTTTTCATTGTTGCTATCTTCATTGTTTCGTTCCCCATCACTGTGTGGTCTGAAAGTTACAGAGCCGCTTCGTCAGATTCGCCGGTACGGATGCGAATGACGCGCTGCAGCTCGGCGACAAAGATTTTGCCGTCGCCAATCTTTCCGGTATAAGCCGCTTTACTAATGACATCGACGACTTCATCCAGCTGATCGTCGGCAATCGCGACGTCAATCTTCACTTTAGGCAGAAAATTGACGCTGTATTCGGCACCGCGATAGAGCTCCGCGTGGCCCTTCTGACGGCCGAACCCTTTAACTTCAGTGACCGTCAGGCCCTGAATACCCATTGAAGATAATGCTTCACGCACGTCTTCCAGTTTGAATGGTTTGATTACCACGGTAACCAGCTTCATAAGTCCCCTCCAGTCAGAATTCGGTAATGGCCGCAGCTAACACGAATCTAATAAAGCAAGGGCTATGCCAGAAATGAAAAAGGACCGCGAAGCGGCCCTTTATGAGGAGGAAAAACAATAATTCAGCGGAAACGGAGCGGCGAATGGCCCCTTTCGCCTAAAATTGCACCATTCCGGTGCGTGATATGTGACGCTTTTGCACCACATCAAACCGCAAAACAGCGGCTGCCTGTTTATGGTGCATCAGGCGATAAGCGACTCTTCCTGCGCGCTCGCAGCCAGCTCTTCTCCCGCCAGCTGCAGCTGATACATTTGCCAGTAGCGGCCTTTGGCGGCCAGCAGCTGCTGGTGATTGCCGCGCTCTACAGCCTGCCCCCGGTGCAACACCAGAATCGTATCAGCCTCAACGATGGTCGATAAGCGGTGCGCAATCACCACCAGCGTTGTATGCTCGCGCACCCGAGCCAGCGCCTGCTGAATTGCCTGCTCGGTACCGGAGTCGATATTGGCCGTCGCCTCATCAAGAATCAGCACCTGCGGAGTCTCGACCAGCACCCGCGCCAGCGCCAGCAGCTGTTTCTGCCCTACGGAAAGGTTATTTCCCTGTTCGCCCAGCTGTGTATAAATACCGTTTTCCATTTCGCGAGCCAGCGCTGCCAACTGTACCGCCTCCAGCGCGTCCCAAACCTGCTCTTCGCTGATATCACGACCGAGCGTCACGTTGGCGTAGAAGGTATCGGCCAGCACCACCGGATCCTGCTGCACCATCGCAATTCCCTGACGCAGCGCACTGTGGCTCAAGGAGGAAAGCGGGCGACCATCAATACGAATTTCACCCTGAGTCACCGGGTAGTAGCCCATCATCAGGCTGGCCAGAGTACTTTTACCGCTGCCGGTATGGCCGACCAGCGCCACAAAGCTGCGCGACGGAATATCAAGATTGATATCCTGCAATACCAGATTATCGTCGCGGTAAGCAAAAGAGAGATTCTCAATACTAATCGCACCGCTGCGCAGCGGCTCGCTATCCTCTCCCCACGCCTGGCGCGGCTTGTCCATCAGCTCGAAGACGCGCTCGCCCGCAACGACCGCCTGCTGCAGCATTGACTGCTGGGTCGTCAGCTCAATGAGCGGCTCATTCAGTCGGCCAAGATAGCTAATAAAAGCGTACAAAACCCCAACCTCAATCGTTCCACCGCTGCTAAAGCCAAACAGCATCAGCAGGCCGCAGAGAATTAACGAAGAGAACAGGCTTAGCAGCGGGCGCAGCAGGAAGCCATCGAGGCGCAAGGTTTGCATTCGCGCCAGGTAGTGCGCATAGCTGGCTTCGCGCATCCGCTCGCCGAATCGCGCCTGCTGGCGAAACTGCTGGATAACGCCCATGCCGTTAATCACTTCGTTGAAGCCGTCGTTGATATCCGCCAGCCAGGCGCGAACGCGTCTGACGATTGGCGTACTGTAACGTTGATAAATCATCATCACGATCAGCACTGCCGGGAAGATAGCAATCGCCACCAGCGCCATTCGCCAGTCAAGGCTGAACATCGCCACCAGCATCGCGCCAATCAGGGCGGCGCTTCGCAGCACGGTTGCCACAACGGTGACGTACAGATCGCGAATCACTTCAGTATCGTTGGTCACCCGTGAAATAAGCTGACCCACTGGCTGAGTATCAAACTCGCTAAGCGGCTGACGCAGCGCGGCATCCATCACATCACTACGCAGTTGCTGCACGACGCCGACCGCCGCACGGTTAAACAGCAACGACTGGCAGTAATGCAGGCCAGCAGCAAGAATTTGCAAGCCAATATAAGCTGCAGCCAGGCCGCAGACCAACTTCAGCGGCAGCGAATTCTTCGCCACCATATTGTCGATAAAGTAGCTAATCAGCAGCGGGCCGCTGACTTCCGCCACTGCCGCAACCCACATAATGGCAACCGCGACCATCAACGGTTTACGCCACGGGGAGCCGTAGGCCAGAAGGCGTTTTAACGTCGGCCAGAGTTCAGTAAAACTACGCACTGGCGATCTCCTCATCTTCCAGCGGGACCTCATCCAGCGCCGCTTCCAGTTGCTGATAGCGATACATATCGCGATACCAGCCCGGCTGCGCCGCCAGGGCCTCATGGCGACCACGTTGAGCAATATGCCCATGCTGCATCACCAGAATCTCGCTGGCTTCAGTCAACGCCGACAGGCGATGGGCGCTAATGATCACCGTTCGCCCCTCCCCCCACTGCCGCAGGTTATGCAAAATCTGATGCTCCGTACGACCATCCACCGCCGAAAGCGCATCGTCAAGAATCAGGATCTCCGCCTCCAGCAACAGCGCGCGGGCAATGGAAATACGCTGTTTTTGCCCGCCGGAAAGCATCACGCCGCGTTCGCCGACTTCGGTGCGGTATCCCTGCGGCAAACGCAGGATATCCTCATGCACGCTGGCAAGTCGCGCGACGTGCTCGATCTGCTCCTGAGTAGCGTCAGGCCTACCGAGCGCAATGTTGCTGGCGACGGTATCAGAAAACAGGAACGGCGTCTGATTAACCACTGCCAGCCGGGCACGCCAGCTATCCAGCTGTAGCCGGGTCAGGGGAACGTCGTGGAAGCGAATATCGCCTTCGGTCACGTCAAAATGACGCTGAATCAGCGCCAGAATAGTGCTCTTTCCGGATCCGGTCGGCCCGCAAATCCCCAGCATCTGCCCGGGTTGTAGCGTAAAGTTGACCTTTTCCAGAGAGGTTTTATTCGCCTGAGGATAGATAAATTCGCGCACGGCGACGCTAAGCGTACCGCGGCCTTCCGGCACCGGCTCGCTGCCGTCGTTCACCACCGGCGCCTCTTCCAGCATGGTGCGAATACGTGCATAGGCCGCGCTGCCGCGCTCGACGATATTGAACATCCATGCCAGCGCTAACATAGGCCAAATCATCAGGCCAAGATACATAACAAAACTGGTAAGCTGGCCAAGGGTCAGGCTGCCCTGGATAACCATCCAGCTGCCGCCGCCGATTGCCAACAGGTTAGCAGTACCGATAGCGATATAAATCGTCGGATCGAAGCGAGCATCAATACGCGCCACGCGCATGTTTTTCGCCCCGGTATCCGCGGCATCAGCGGCGAACTGCGCCGATTGCCGATCTTCAAGGCCAAAGGCTTTGATCATGCGAATACTGGTCAGGCTCTCCTGGGTACGGTCATTCAGGCTGGAGAATGCCGCCTGCGCCACGCGAAAACGCTCGTGCAGCGCATCGCCGTTACGCTTAATCGCCAGCGCCATAATCGGCATTGGCAGCAGCGCCAGCAGGGTTAACTGCCAGCTGATTTGCGTCGACATCACAATCAGCACGGCGCAGCCCATGACCAGGGAGTCCACCAGCGTTAACACCCCTTCACCGGCGGCGAAAACCACCCGGTCAACGTCGTTGGTGGCGCGAGCAATCAGATCGCCGGTACGGTGACGCAGGTAAAAGGCAGGATGCTGGCGGCTGAGCTGGCGATAGAAATCTTCCCGTAGCTCTACGGCCAGTTGATAAGATGCGCCAAACAGCAGTACGCGCCAGACGTAGCGCAGCAGGTAGACCATCACCGCAATAACGACCAGCAGGCCGATCCACATCCACACCTTTTCAGCGGTGTAATGTTGCTTCGTGACGCCGTCAACCACGATGCCCACCACTTTCGGCGGCACCAGTTGCAGGATGGCAATGATAATCAGCAGAGCAATAGCGCCGAGGTAACGACGCCACTCCCGGCGGAAATACCAGCTAAGTTGAACAAATAATCGCAAGCAGTTAAATCCCGAGTATGTAATTCGTAGCGGCAGAGGCCGTTAATCAATAGGCAAGGCTGTGGTGTATTTTATCTGTTCCATGGCAAAACTCGAAGTGACATCCGAGAGCCCCGGCACGCTGTTGACCAGGCGTTTATAAAAATCATCATAGTTCTTCATATCCGCCACCTGGACCCGCAGCAGATAGTCATACTCGCCGGCCATACGCCAGAAGCCGAGGACCTCCGCCATCTGCGTGACCTCGCTGACAAAGCGGCAATACCAGTCGCTACTGTGATGCTGAGTCTTAATCAGCACAAACGCCGTCAGCCCAAGCCCGACCTTTTCCGCATCCAGCAAAGCGACTCGCCCGCGGAGAATACCTTCGTCTTCCAGCCGCTTCAGCCGCTTCCAGCAGGGCGTGGTGGTCAGATTAACGGCATCAGCCAGCGCCTGCAAAGAGAGGGTACAGTCGGTTTGCAGCAAAGAAAGCAGCTTACGGTCAATTTTATCTAACATTGCTCACCTCAGGAGAAAAATTTACTCCATTCATTGTAATTGAAAGGCTAAATGGCAACAATTTTTCCTTCGATTTCCGCTAAGCTGGGCACAAAATGACAAACAGGAAATTGAGATGAACAGCGCCTGGGTAAAACACGCGATTAGTGAAATTAATGCCGATTATCAGCGTTCCGCCGACACGCACCTTATTCGTCTGGCGCTACCGGGGTTCCCCGGTATTCAGCTCTATCTGAAAGATGAAAGCACCCATCCAACCGGTAGCCTGAAGCATCGGCTTGCCCGCTCGCTGTTTCTCTATGGTCTGTGCAACGGCTGGATAAAAGAAGGGACGACGATTATCGAATCCTCTTCCGGTTCGACCGCCGTCTCTGAAGCCTATTTCGCCCGCCTTTTAGGCCTACCGTTTATTGCCGTTATGCCCTCCTGTACGGCAAAACGTAAAATTGAACAAATTGAGTTCTACGGCGGCCGCTGCCATTTTGTCGAAAGCGCCTGCGAAATCTATGCCGCCTCTGAAACACTGGTTCGCGAGCTGAATGGTCATTATATGGATCAGTTTACCTTTGCCGAGCGGGCGACCGACTGGCGGGGAAACAATAATATCGCCGACAGTATCTTCCGTCAGATGAACCATGAACCGCACCCTCAACCTTCATATATCGTCATGAGCGCGGGCACTGGTGGAACCTCCGCAACCATTGGGCGCTACATTCGCAGTCAGGGTTACGATACGCAGCTAATGGTGGTTGACCCGCAAAACTCTGTGTTTATGGACTACTGGCAGAGCCGCAACGCCAGCCTGCGCAGCCCGGTCGGTAGCAAAATTGAGGGCATCGGCCGCCCGCGCGTCGAACCTTCGTTTATTCCTGATGTGGTCGATGAGATGCTGCGAGTACCGGATGCCGCCAGCGTTGCTACCGCTCTGTGGCTGGAAACGCTGCTCGGGCGGAAGGTTGGCGCATCAACCGGCACCAATATGTGGGGCGTACTGCAGCTGGCCGCCCGCATGCGCGAAGAGGGCCGCACCGGCTCTATCGTCACGTTGCTGTGCGACAGCGGTGAACGCTATCTGGAAAGTTACTATAACCCGCAGTGGGTGGCGGCCAATATTGGCGATGTCTCCCCATGGCAGGCGCAAATCGCGGAAATAATACAGACTAAATGAAAAAAGCCAGATATCACAAAGGGTATCTGGCTTGCTGGCAGGGTCTCTCTATTCGGGGGAATAAGGAAGATCAGGATTATCCAGCCAATGCGTTAAAAAGTGGGAGACTGCCTGATGGCGGCAGTCGCCAATAATCGGTAGGTGCGGAAGTTCAGTTTTCAGCTGAGCCATGGCATTGCCCATAATCACACCTCGCCCAACGCTGCCGAGCATTTCCCGGTCATTCATCGCATCGCCGAAGGCCATGCAATCCTGCAGCGTCAGTCCCAGGTGCTGGCTCAGCACCGCCAGCGCCGAACCTTTGTTACATCCGGTCGGCAGAACTTCAAGACAATGCACTGCCGAAAAACACAGGTCAGCGCGATCGCCCAGCGCTTCGTTTAGTTGGATCCGCAACCGCCGTAAGTCGTCATGATCGCCACAGAAGCAGATTTTGGTCACCTGATGCGCCGGGATCCGTTTTGGATCGTAAAGCTGGTAGCGAAAACCGCTAAAGACATGCGCTTTCAGCATTTCAGGGATCTCTTGCCCGGTATACCAGCCACCATCGTTGAAAAAATGCATGCTGGATGTTGTTTCCCAGGCGCTGTGCAGCACTTCCTCCGCAACATCGGGTGCCAGATCGCGACGATCCAGTTCTTCTCCTTCCAGTGAGTGAATGCGCGTCCCGTTACCGGTGATTAAAAACGCATCGAGCGAAATTTCACCCACAATATGGCGCATCTCCAGGGCATGGCGGCCGGTCGCGAACGCCAGGGTGATATCACGATCGCGCAGACGTTTGAGCGTCGAAAGCGTTTTGTCTCCCAAACGATGGTCCGGCATCAGTAACGTACCGTCCATATCAAATGCAGCCAGTCTTGCCATACCCTCTTCCCCAAACCGTGGTGGATTTTGCTTGTGTTGCAGTATCTCCTGAGATATACGGAAGTAATAGTGAATAGATAAATTTTATTGTTCCGGGTTTTCGCAAAATAGTAGAGTTAAAGGAATATGAGGCTCTTAAACCGTCTGAATCAGTACCAGCGACTGTGGCAGCCCTCCTCCGGCGAGCCGCAGCAGGTGACCGTCGGCGAACTGGCGGAGCGCTGCTTTTGCAGCGAACGGCATGTCCGTACCCTGCTGCGCCAGGCGCAGGACGCCGGTTGGTTAAGCTGGCAGGCCAGCTCCGGGCGCGGAAAGCGCGGATTACTCCAGTTTTATAAAGCCCCGGAGACGCTGCGCAATGAAATGATGGAACTGGCGCTGAATAAAGGGCAGCAGCAGAATGCTCTCGAGCTGGCCCAGCTTGCGCCAGTGGAGCTCAAAGCGCTGCTCTCGCCTTTTCTTGGCGGACAATGGCAAAACAATACACCAACGCTGCGTATCCCTTACTATCGCCCCCTGGAGCCGCTGCGCCCTGGTTTCATGCCCGGACGAGCGGAACAGCACCTGGCCGGAGAGATCTTTTCCGGTCTGACCCGATTTGATGCGCAGAGCACTTGTCCGATGGGGGATTTAGCGCATCACTGGGAAGTGTCACCTGACGGTCTGCGCTGGCACTTTTATATCCGTTCAACCCTGTTCTGGCATAACGGCGATCCGATTGAAACCTCACAACTTCAGCAGCGGCTTCTGATGCTGCTGAAGCTGCCCGCACTACGCACGCTGTTTACGAGTATCAGCGAGATTAACGTCACCCACTCTCAATGTCTGACAATCACTCTGCATCGCGCAGATTACTGGCTACCGTTTCGTCTTGCCAGCTACTGCAGCGTGCTGGCGCATCCGGATGATTCATCAATCGGCAGCGGGCCATTCCGCCTGAAGTTATTTACTCCGGAACTGGTGCGGCTGGAAAATCATCAGCGTTATCATCTCTCTCACCCGCTATTGCAGGCCGTTGAATTCTGGATCACGCCGCAGCTGTTCGAGCAGGATCTGGGCACCAGTTGCCGCCACCCGGTACAGATAACCATCGGCGATCCCGATGAACTGACCAGACTGCGCCAGGTCAGTAATAGCATTAGCCTCGGCTTTTGTTACCTGACGCTACGCCAAAGTCCCCGCCTCAATAAAGCGCAGGCGCAAAGGCTGGTATCGCTGATTCATCGCTCCACCCTGTTAGAAACCCTGCCACTGGATGAAGATCTCATTACCCCGAGCAATGAGATATTGCCGGGGTGGTCAATTCCGCAGTGGCCCGAAAATCTCGACGTACCGCTGCCTGCACGACTTACCCTGCTCTATCATCTCCCGGTAGAGCTACACGCCATGGCAGAACAGCTTCGGCAACACCTCGCGAAATTAGGCTGCGAGCTGACGATTATTTTCCACGACGCGAAAAATTGGGATGGCTGCCAGCAGTTTTCGAAGGCAGATTTGATGATGGGTGACCGCCTGATTGGCGAGGCGCCCGAGTACGCGCTGGAACAATGGTTGCGCTGCGACACGCTGTGGCCTAATTTGTTGACCGGGGCGCAATATGCCCATCTCCAGACCACGCTGGATGCCGTGCAGACACTGCCGGACGAACGCAGCCGCAACGAGGCGTTACACAACGTGTTTAACAGCCTGATGGGTGATGCCATCATGACGCCGCTGTTTAATTATAATTATCGAATCAGCGCGCCGCCTGGCGTCAACGGACTACGCCTTAACGCACGCGGTTGGTTTGATTTCGCCAGCGCCTGGCTGCCAGCGTCAACGCCGTGACGGAGCTGGTGGTCACGCTCATCAGGCGCTACCATATGCGCTTCACTTCGATAGTCAGGAATTACCATGAAACGCGCCGTAGTTGTCTTCAGCGGAGGACAAGATTCGACGACCTGCCTGGTGCAGGCTCTGCAACAGTATGATGAAGTGCATTGCGTCACTTTTGATTATGGCCAACGCCATCGCGCGGAAATTGACGTTGCTCGCGAACTGGCGCTAAAGCTAGGGGCCGTCGCCCACAAAGTCCTTGATGTCACGCTGCTTAACGAACTGGCGGTTAGCAGCCTGACTCGCGATAGCATTCCGGTTCCGGATTACGAGCCGGACGCCAGCGGTATTCCCAATACCTTCGTGCCCGGTCGCAACATTCTGTTTTTAACCCTGACGGCGATTTACGCGTATCAGGTTAAGGCAGAAGCAATAATTACCGGCGTTTGCGAGACCGACTTTTCGGGCTACCCGGACTGTCGCGACGAGTTCGTAAAGGCGCTGCACCATGCCGTCAGCCTCGGAATGGCTAAAGATATTCGCTTCGAGACACCGTTGATGTGGCTAAACAAAGCCGAGACCTGGGCCTTAGCCGATTATTGGGGCCAGTTGGATCTGGTACGCCGCGAAACTCTGACCTGCTATAACGGCATTAAAGGCGATGGTTGTGGCCAATGTGCGGCCTGTAACCTGCGCGCCAACGGGCTAAACCAGTACCAGGCTGATAAGCCTGGCATTATGGCGGTTATGAAGCAGAAAACCGGGCTGAAGTAATCAGCTATTTCCCCGATGCGGCGCTCGACGCGCCTTGTCCGGGCTACCGGCCTGCTGGCGACTGTGAACCCGTAGCCCGGTCAACGCAGCGCCACCGGGAAGAAAGCGGAAGCTATGTTAGCGTAAATTCATTTGATCGAGCTTTTCACGCAGTTCGCCTTCCAGCGGCAGCGCTTTCTGTGTTTTCAGGTCGATGCAAACAAAGGTGATGAGCGCATCGGCGACCACCTCACCGCCAGGATTCAAAGTCACCACCTGGCTTAACGTTCCACTTTTACCGTTCAACTGCTCCAGTTTGCTGGTGACGGTGAGTACATCGCCTAATACTGCCGGTCGACGATAGTTGATATTGATATTCACCACCACAAAGGCGATGTTGTGTGTGGTCATCCAGTGGAAGGCCGGACTGCTTTCCAGACCATCCCAACGCGCCTCTTCGAGAAACTCCAGATAGCGCGCATTATTCACGTGCTGGTAAACGTCCAGATGATAGCCACGAACCTTGATTTGTGTCTGCATAGCGCAAATGCCTTATCTTTCATTGTTGTTTTGAGGTCAGAGGTCACACCACTTGTGCGACCTCTTCAGTCTGGCAAATATTTACGACTGTGCAAACTTCCGCTGAAAATTTACAGCTTCAGATGTGACAGATTTCTCTCCACCAGAGAATTGCCCATTCCTGGAACCTGTTTAAGGTCATCAACGGTTTTAAACGGCCCGTACTCTTCGCGATAGCTGACGATGGCCTGTGCTTTCTTGAGGCCGACGCCGTTCAAAGCCTGGGCCAATTCTTCTGCGCTGGCGTTATTGATACTGACCCTGGTTCCTTCACTATCAGTCGCATTTAACGCTTCAGGCGCTTTCGCCTGCGGCGTCTGTACGCTCTCCTTCGCCGTCGCCGACGTTTTCCCGCTTGAAGGGGCTGCCAGTGCGGTCTGACTTCCCGCCGCGCAAACCAGTACGGCGGCGGCAATAAGCGTTCTCATTCCTCGTTTCATGCTGTTATCTCCTTGTTTGTTGACAGCAAGGCCACGATAACGATGAGGGAAAAAGAGTACAAAAGGCAAAAATCAGAAATGGAAAAGGCCGCGAAAGCGGCCTTTGAGGATTACATCACGTTACTTGCTTTTGCGAAGCAGCACGAAATTATTGTTGCTGATCGATGATGTCACCGAGCTTAATTTTCGCGGCCTTACGCAGGTTGCTCATCAGAGCCTCGAAAGCGATCTGAGCGTTATTCTGGGTGATCCCCTGAATCATCGCTTTTTTCTGCTCTTCCGGCATCGTACCCGCTTTCACTTCATCCAGCGCCAGCAGAACCACATTGCCCTGCATATCAGAACCCACACCGTAGCTCGGTTTACCCGACTGCGGCAGCGGCAGAGCAAAAGCAGCCTGGCTCAGCGCTTCCTGGCCGGTACGTGACAGCGTCTGCGGCGCGCCGAAGCTCAGGCCTGCGGCTTTCATCGCTTCATCACCTTTGCCTTCTTTCAAAGCCGTCAGCAGCTTATCAGCATCCAGCTTCGCCTGCTGTTCCGCTTTATTGCGCTTAACGATATCGCTCACCTGTGCTTTCACGTCCGCCAGCGGTTTCACCGCTTCCGGTTTATGCTCGCTGATGCGCAGAACAAACGCGCGATCGCCGTCAACGGTGATGATATCGGAGTTGCTGCCCGGCGTACCGTTTTCGCCAACCAGACCGCCGTTGAAGATAGCGTCAGAAACCGGTTTGAAGTTCAGCTCTTGCGGCAGGTTATCGCGACCAAACCAGCCGGTTTCAACCACTTTCAGACCCGCAACCTGCGCTGCGCCTGCCAGCGACTCGTTGTCGTTGCTCGCCGCGTCGCTCACTTTTTGCTGCAGCGCGTAGTACGCATCCAGCGCTTTTTCCTGCTTCACTTTCGCCGCGATATCATCGCGAACGTCAGCCAGCGGTTTTACCTGCGCAGCCTGAATGTCATCAAGACGTGCGACCAGGAAGCCGACGGAAGATTTGATCACGCCGGAGAGCTGGCCTTTTTCCTTCAGACCGGCATCTTTCAGCTCAGGCACGGTCGCCGCGTCTTCCAGCCAGCCCATATCGCCACCGTTGCGGGCAGAGATGATATCGGTTGATTTTTCTTTAGCCAGAGTGGCGAAGTCGGCACCTTTTTTCAGCTCATCAAGCACAGCCTGAGCATCTGCTTCAGTTTTGGTCTGAATGATGCTGTAGCGGTTACGCTGCGGCTGAGTGAACTGATCCTGATGCTGGTCGTACCATGACTGAATTTCTTCGTCAGAGACGTTTTCCTGCATGCTCGCGGCATCCATCTGGATGTAGCTCACACGAAACTGCTCAGGGGCCATAAAGCGCGCCTGGTTCTGCTGCCAGAACGCGTTGATTTCTTCGTCGGTTGCCGTTTGCTTCGCCGCCAGCGCATTCACGTCGATGGTTGCTTCACGCACCACGCGCTGCTGAGAAACCAGCGCAGCCAGCTGATCGGATTCGCCTGGCAGCATAAAGTCGGTGCCAGCAACGGCGTTAATCAACTGCTGCGTCGTTAACTGGTTGCGTAGCGCCTGAGCGTACTGGTCCGTCGTCATCCCCATTTGATTAACGATACGGCTAAAGCGCTCGTTATCAAATTTGCCATCCGCCTGGAAAGCCTGGGTCTTGAAGATAGCCTGCTTAACCTGGTCGTCGCTGATATTAAGGCCCAGCTCACGGGCATACTGGTCAAGCAGCGCCTCGTCAATCAGACGGTTCAACACCTGCTGACGCATGGTCTTCATGTAATTTTCATTGGCCGCCAGTTCAGAGAACTGGTCGCCAAGCTGCTGCTGCATGCGATTACGCTCGCTGGCAACGGCATTTTCAAACTGTGCGCGACCAATCTCCTGGTCATTAACTTTTGCGGCATAGTTGTTACCACCGCCAATCAGGTAACCACTCACCCCGGTCAAAATGAACGAGACGATAATGATACCGAAAATAATCTTGAGCACGACGCTGTTGGCGGCCGTGCGTAGGTTGTCCATCATGGTGTAACAACGCTCCGCTGTAGATGACTTTTGCTCGCGCAGCATAGCATGTGATGGCCGCCGCGCGTGAGGACGTATTTTGACAAGAAAACGGGGTGATTGTCAGCCCACAAGTGCGTATAAAGTCACATTAAGTCTCATTCTGGCAAATAAAAAAGGCACATCTCGCGATGCGCCCTTGTACTTCGTCACAGACCCCAATGGGGAAGTCGATCAGTTTACCGCGTCTTTCAGCGCTTTACCTGCACGGAAACCCGGTACTTTAGCAGCAGCGATGGTGATTTCTTTACCTGTTTGCGGATTGCGACCGGTACGGGCAGCGCGCTCTTTAACAGCAAAAGTACCAAACCCTACCAGCGCAACGTCATCCCCAGCCTGCAGAGATTCAGTAACAGAAGCAATTAAAGCATCTAACGCACGTCCAGCTGCGGCTTTAGAAATGTCCGCACCGGCAGCAATTTTGTCAATCAGTTGAGATTTATTCACTGTTCTCTTCCTCTCTTTATAATTTATATCGCACCAGAATCCTTCGTAGTGCGACCGCGCAGCAGTTATATCAGGACTGTCATGCCCTTACAACAGAGTTGTAAATGACCCCCCTGCCAGCGTTCTAAGTTAGCTACACAAAAAAAGGCTGGCAAGTGCGAATTTACTTACCAGCCCTATTTTTCTTAGCGCTATTTGCGCGAAATCACTATTTGGCCGTGACGACCTGCATGCCAAACGGTTCGTTCTGCAGCGCAAGTGCCAGAACTTCCTCGATTCGTTTCACCGGATGGATATCTAAATCGGCGATAACGTTATCTGGAATTTCTTCAAGGTCACGTTTATTTTCATCAGGAATCAGAACAGTCTTAATGCCGCCGCGGTGTGCGGCCAGCAATTTTTCCTTCAGACCGCCAATCGGCAATACCTGACCACGCAGGGTGATTTCCCCTGTCATCGCCACATCAGCGCGCACCGGATTACCTGTCAGACAGGAAACCAGCGCGGTACACATCGCGATACCCGCACTTGGGCCATCTTTCGGCGTAGCCCCTTCCGGCACGTGAACGTGAATATCGCGTTTTTCGTAAAAGTCTGAATTAATGCCCAGCTTGTCCGCACGCGAACGTACCACGGTCAGCGCTGCCTGAATTGACTCCTGCATCACCTCGCCCAGTGAACCGGTATAGGTCAGTTTGCCTTTGCCCGGGACGCAGGCAGTTTCGATGGTGAGCAGATCGCCACCCACTTCTGTCCACGCCAGACCGGTGACCTGGCCTACACGATTTTCACTATCCGCACGGCCATAGTCATAGCGCTGTACGCCAAGGAAATCATGCAGGTTGTCGCCGTTAATCTCGATGTGTTTCAGCGATTTATCCAACAGCAGCTGTTTAACCGCCTTACGGCACAGTTTCGAAATTTCACGCTCCAGACCACGCACGCCCGCTTCGCGAGTGTAGTAACGGATAATGCCGATAATCGCGCTGTCATCAACCGTCAGCTCACCTTTTTTGAGCGCGTTACGCTCAATCTGTTTTGACAGCAGGTGGCGTTTAGCGATGTTCAGCTTCTCATCTTCGGTGTAACCGGAGAGGCGGATCACTTCCATACGATCCAGCAGCGGTGCCGGAATGTTCATGGAGTTAGAGGTCGCCACAAACATCACGTCGCTGAGATCGTAATCCACTTCCAGATAGTGGTCGTTAAAGGCCACGTTCTGCTCTGGATCCAATACTTCCAGCAGCGCCGATGCCGGATCGCCGCGCATGTCCGAAGACATTTTATCGATCTCATCAAGCAGGAATAGCGGGTTTTTAACGCCCACCTTCGCCATTTTCTGGATCAGCTTGCCCGGCATAGAGCCAATATAGGTACGACGGTGACCGCGGATTTCCGCTTCATCACGCACACCGCCCAGCGCCATACGCACGTATTTACGTCCGGTTGCTTTGGCGATGGATTGACCCAGAGAGGTTTTACCCACCCCCGGAGGCCCAACCAGGCACAGGATCGGCCCTTTGAGCTTGTTAACGCGACTCTGCACCGCGAGATACTCAAGAATTCGATCCTTCACGCGCTCCAGACCGTAGTGGTCGGTATCGAGGATTTCCTGAGCCTGACGCAGATCTTTTTTGACCTTGCTGCGGGCATTCCACGGCACCTGCACCATCCAGTCGATGTAGCCACGAACGACGGTCGCTTCCGCCGACATCGGGGACATCATTTTAAGTTTTTGCAGTTCCGCTTCGGTTTTTTCTTTCGCCTCTTTCGGCATTTTCGCCGCGTCGATCTTACGCTTCAGCGCTTCGTTCTCGTCCGGGGCATCATCCATCTCGCCGAGCTCTTTTTGAATGGCTTTCATTTGCTCATTCAGATAGTACTCACGCTGAGATTTCTCCATCTGCTTTTTCACGCGGTTGCGAATACGCTTTTCAACCTGCAGCAGATCGATTTCTGACTCCATCATCGCCATCAGATATTCCAGACGTTCGTTAACGTCGGACATCTCCAGCACGGACTGTTTGTCCGCCAGCTTAAGCGGCATGTGGGCAGCGATGGTATCCGCCAGGCGCGCCGGATCGTCAATGCTATTGAGCGACGTCAGCACTTCAGGAGGGATTTTCTTGTTCAGCTTGATGTAGCCTTCAAACTGGCTAATAGCGGTACGAACCAGCACTTCCTGCTCGCGTTCGTCAATCGCTGGCGATTCAAGATATTCCGCTTTCGCCGAAAAATGCTCGCCGTTATCAGACAACGCAGAAATGCGCGCACGCTGTAAACCTTCGACCAGCACTTTGACAGTACCGTCCGGCAGCTTCAGCATTTGCAAAATAGACGCCACGGTCCCGACGGTGAAAAGATCGTTTACACCCGGCTCATCCGTCGAGGCTTCTTTCTGCGCAACCAGCATGATTTTTTTATCATGGTCCATGGCCGCTTCGAGACAACGGATAGATTTTTCCCGCCCTACAAACAGGGGTATGACCATGTGCGGATAAACCACCACATCGCGCAACGGCAATACGGGGATTTCAATGCGTTCAGAACGCTCAGGATTCATAGAGCTCTCTCTTAGTTTAAAGTCCGCCAGGTAGCCGACGACGCAACTCAACGACGCGTCGCCGTTAATATGTAAACCAGTATATGGGGATGTATTCCATACATTCAACGGCGGGAATGCAGGAAAAATAAAAGGGGAGATAAAATCCCCCCTTTTTGTTAACTGCTTGAGCAAACTGGTTAATTATTCACCAGATGCCTGCTGTGCTTCCGGTTTGCCGTAAATCAGCAGCGGCTTGCTTTGACCATCGATAACCGAGGCATCGATGACCACTTTTTCAACGTCTTCCATTGAAGGGAGATCGTACATGGTATCGAGCAGCGCTGCTTCAACGATGGAACGCAGACCACGCGCACCGGTTTTACGCGCCATCGCTTTCTTAGCAATAGCGTCCAACGCTTCGTCACGGAACTCCAGCTCAGCGCCTTCCAGACTGAATAACGCCTGATACTGCTTGGTCAGGGCGTTTTTCGGCTCCTTAAGGATCTGAATCAATGCTTCTTCGCTCAGCTCGCTCAGGGTCGCCACCACCGGCAGACGACCGATGAACTCAGGAATCAGACCAAACTTGATCAGATCTTCTGGCTCAACCTGAGATAGCAGCTCGCCTTCGCTGGCTTTGTCTGACTTAGCCTTAACCGTCGCGCCGAAACCAATACCAGAGCCGGTTTCTACACGGTGGGAAATGACCTTATCCAGACCGGCAAACGCGCCGCCGCAGATAAACAGGATTTTCGAGGTATCAACCTGCAGGAACTCCTGCTGCGGATGTTTACGGCCACCCTGCGGCGGAACGGCCGCCACGGTACCTTCAATCAGCTTCAGCAGCGCCTGCTGCACGCCTTCACCGGAAACATCGCGGGTGATCGACGGGTTATCCGATTTACGGGAAATTTTGTCGATCTCATCGATGTAAACGATACCGCGCTGGGCTTTCTGTACGTCGTAGTCGCACTTCTGCAGCAATTTCTGAATAATGTTTTCGACGTCTTCACCCACGTAACCGGCTTCAGTCAGCGTGGTTGCATCTGCCATGGTGAAAGGAACATCCAGCAGACGCGCCAGCGTTTCTGCCAGCAGCGTTTTACCCGAGCCGGTTGGCCCGATCAGCAGAATGTTACTTTTGCCCAGTTCAACGCCGTTGCTGGTGTCGCCGTTGCGCAGGCGTTTGTAGTGATTATATACCGCCACCGCCAGCACTTTTTTCGCCGGCTCCTGGCCGATAACGTAATCGTCCAGATGGTGGCGAATTTCGTGCGGAGTCGGCAATGCACTGCGCTCGCGATGCGGCGCGACTTCTTTGATTTCTTCGCGAATGATGTCGTTACATAAATCAACGCATTCGTCGCAGATATACACGGATGGCCCGGCGATTAGCTTACGCACTTCATGCTGGCTTTTGCCGCAAAAAGAGCAGTACAACAGTTTGCCCGAACCATCTTTGCGTTTATCTGTCATGAGTCCAAACCTCTTATTAAGTTCTTTGTGCCGCACACGACGACGCAAATGCCATTCTCAGGCGCAAATCGCTGATAAGCGTTGTGCCGCCCTCTTACAAACAAGTATAGCGGCACCCTTGCGCCAGGGGCATCAATTACGATGAGTCAAAATGGAGTCGACGAGGCCGTATTCCACTGCTTCAGAGGCAGACAGGAAACGGTCACGCTCGGTGTCACGCTCAATCTGCTCAAGAGATTGACCCGTATGATGTGCCATCAGTTCATTCATGCGGCCTTTCACCTTCAGAATTTCGCGGGCGTGAATTTCGATATCCGTCGCCTGCCCCTGATAGCCGCCCAGCGGCTGGTGAATCATCACGCGGGAGTTCGGCAGGCAGAAACGCTTGCCCTTCGCCCCAGCGGTCAACAGGAATGCGCCCATAGACGCTGCCTGGCCCATACAAATGGTGCTCACATCAGGCTTAATGAACTGCATGGTGTCGTAGATAGACATCCCGGCGGTAATCACCCCGCCCGGAGAGTTAATGTACAGATAGATATCTTTTTCCGGGTTTTCCGCTTCCAGAAACAGCATCTGCGCCACGATCAGGTTAGCCATGTGGTCTTCTACCTGGCCGGTCAGAAAAATGACGCGCTCCTTAAGCAGACGGGAGTAAATATCAAATGAACGTTCGCCGCGTGAGGTCTGTTCAATGACCATCGGCACCAGGGCCATATGGGGTGCAAAGTTGTCTCGTTCGCCACTGTATGACATTTCCGTCTCCTGGATTAATTTGAAAAAAACCGCTGCACTGATTGTAACCTTACGGACGGATTATCAGCCAGAATTTCTGCCCCCTGGCAGAAGTGCATATATACATGCTTCATTACGGTGCATGGTTATGCTGATGCAGTTACGTCTCCCGGTTATGGGGATGACGTTGCCATAATTCAAGCATAACAACCTTTTGCCGTAACGCTATCACTGAAATCGCCTTTTCGCACCCATCCTAAGGCTATCATTGCAATAAAAAAACCCGCAGCCTTTCGGCAACGGGTTTTTGCTCAAACCTTAAACCTTGGGGCGGAATTACGCCTGCTGGTTCATCAGTTCGCTGAAGGTAGTTGCTTTTTCAGACACTTTAGCTTTCGCCAGCACGGCTTCAACAGCCTGCTCTTCCAGCGCGACGTTGCGCATGTTGTCCATCAGCTCTTTGTTCTTGCTGTAGAACTCGACCACTTCTTTCGGATCTTCGTAAGCGGAAGCCATCTCTTCGATCAGGCCTTTCACGCGATCTTCGTCAGCTTTCAGCTCGTGGGTGCGAATCACTTCGCCCAGCAGCAGGCCGACAACAACGCGGCGTTTAGCCTGCTCTTCGAACAGCTCACGCGGCAGCTCCAGAGCCTGTTTCTCGTTACCACCGAAGCGCTGAGCAGCCTGACGACGCAGAACGTCGATTTCGCTGTCGATCAGCGCAGCCGGAACGTCGATGTCGTTAGCTTTTACCAGACCTTCGATAGCCTGAGACTTAACGCGGTTACGCACGGCGCCTTTCAGTTCGCGCTCCATGTTTTTACGCACTTCAGCGCGCAGACCGGCTACAGAACCATCTTCAACGCCGAAACGTTTGATGAATTCTTCAGTCAGTTCTGGCAGTTCACGCTCTTCAACTTTCTTCAGGTTGATAACGAACTTAGCCGCTTTACCTTTCAGGTTTTCAGCGTGGTACTCTTCCGGGAAGGTCACGTCGATGGTGAACTCTTCGCCAGCTTTGTGGCCTTTAATACCGTCTTCAAAGCCCGGGATCATACGACCCTGGCCCATAGCCAGTACGAAGTCAGACGCTTTGCCGCCTTCAAACTCTTCGCCATCAACGGAACCGGTGAAATCAACGGTAACGCGATCTTCTGCATCTACAGCGCCGTCTTTATCTTTCCAGTTAGCCTGCTGCTTACGCAGAGTATCCAGCATAGTGTCGACATCAGCGTCAGTCACTTCAACAACCGGTTTTTCAACTTCGATTGCTTCCAGACCCTGCAGCTCAACTTCCGGATACACTTCGAACTCTACCGCGTAGGTGAAGTCTTCACCCAGCTTGTATTCGCCCGGAACATAGTTCGGCGCGCCAGCCGGATTAATTTTTTCTTTGATGATCGCGTCAACGAAGTTACGGCTCATCAGGTCACCCAGCACGTCCTGGCGAACAGATGCGCCATAACGCTGAGCAACAACATTCATCGGCACTTTGCCTTTACGGAAGCCGTCAATGCGAACTTTTTTCGCTACGTTGACCAGCTCGCTTTTGACAGCATTCTCGATGCTGTCAGCGGCGATAGTAATCGTTACACGGCGCCCAAGGCCCTGAGTGGTTTCAACTGAAACTTGCATCTTGTTACCTCAAAAAAATCACAGTGCTCGGTCAACTCTGGAAGCGCGTAACAGGTTGCTTCGCAGAACCGGGATGCCCTCTTCAAATCAGAAACACATTCCCTGTCGTCAGAATCATCCCGAAGACATTCATAATAAAAGACGCGGCATTATAGCGGCATCACTTTTGCGAGTCGAGAACGGTTGTCGCCCACTGCTGCGGCTTTTTTCACATTTCCCGAGCAAATTAGCCTGTAAAAACGCGCGAACAGCTCATTTTCCAGGCAAAACAAAACGGCCCGCAGGCCGTTTTCTCATAAATCTTCACGCAACATACTGGAAAAGCTCCAGCAGTTGCAAATACGATTTCTACGCGATGCTACCCGCCCCGCGACAAGGAGGAGAAGCAAAGACGGTATCCTGTAGCCCTTCCCACTCTTTAATGGTGTAGGTGTGTAGCGCCAGAGCATGCACGGTGCTTGATAGCTCCTCAGTCAACGTTCCGTAAATCATACGGTGACGATTAAGAAAACGCTCGCCAAGGAAGCGATCGCTCACCAACACCACTTTAAAATGACTTTCAGAGCCCGCTGGAACGTTGTGGCGATAACTTTCATCCACGACTTCAAGATACACCGGGTCGAACGCTGCCCTAAGTTTTGCTTCGATCTGTTCACGTATCATCATGAATTTTCTCCTCCGACAACGCTGTATTGCCGCCATTCCCTTTAAATGTTAGCCGCTTTTACCGCTTCCATTAGGCGAAAACAACAAAAAATTAGCATTTCTCTGATATTTTCATACAAAGGTATCGGGTTTACTGATTCTACGACCTGAAAGCCCCGCCAGGATCGCAAGAATAAATGAGGCAAGGACAGAAAACGCACAAGACGATGAATTTACATGCGTTGCCACTTCCCCTTGCCGATGGCGATGTTATGATGGCGGGAATTTTCCTCATTACCACCCCCATGCGTTGAGACCCTGAACATGTTTAAGAAAATTCTTTTTCCTTTGGTCGCGCTGTTTATGCTGGCCGGATGCGCCACTCCGCCGACCACCATTGATGTTTCACCGAAAATTACGCTGCCGCAGCAGGACCCTAGCCTGATGGGCGTGACCGTCAGCATTAACGGTGCCGATCAGCGTCCGGATCAGGCGCTGGCGAAAGTGACTCGCGACAATCAGCAGGTTACGCTAACCGCCTCCCGCGACCTGCGTTTCCTGCTGCAGGAAGTGCTGGAGAAACAGATGACCGCGCGTGGCTATATGATTGGCCCTAACGGCGCTGTTGACCTGCAAATCATTGTGAACAAACTGTACGCCGACGTTTCTCAGGGCAACGTGCGTTACAACATCTCAACCAAAGCCGATATTGCTATCATCGCAACCGCCGCAAACGGTAATAAGATGACCAAAAACTATCGTGCCAGCTACTCTGTCGAAGGTGCTTTCCAGGCCTCGAACAAAAATATCGCCGATGCGGTTAATAGCGTCATGACCGATACCATTAGCGATATGGCGCAGGACACCAGCATTCACGATTTCATCAAGCAAAACGCTCGTTAATTAATCACAGACCCGGCTTCACGCCGGGTCTGTGCTATACGCCATGTCCAATCATTACTTACGCATTTTTACGCAGCCCAAATCAGCCATTCTGCTGATCCTCGGTTTTGCGTCGGGGTTACCGCTTGCCCTGACATCTGGCACGCTACAGGCGTGGATGACCGTGGAAAATATCGATTTAAAAACAATCGGTTTTTTCTCGCTCGTTGGCCAGGCTTACGTCTTTAAGTTCCTGTGGTCACCGCTGATGGACCGCTACACGCCGCCGTTTCTTGGCCGTCGTCGCGGCTGGCTGCTGGCCACCCAGTTTCTGTTGCTTATCGCCATTGCGGCGATGGGGTTCCTTGAACCTTCTACGCAATTACGCTGGATGGCAGCGCTGGCGGTGGTTATCGCCTTTTGTTCCGCGTCTCAGGATATCGTCTTTGACGCGTGGAAAACGGATGTTCTGGCGGCGGAAGAGCGCGGTACCGGCGCGGCAATCAGCGTGCTGGGCTATCGCCTGGGGATGCTGGTTTCCGGCGGATTAGCGCTATGGCTGGCAGACCGCTGGCTGGGATGGCAGGGAATGTACTGGCTGATGGCCGCGCTGCTGATCCCTTGTATTATCGCCACGTTGTTGGCCCCGGAACCCAGCGACGTTATCCCGGTACCGAAAACGCTGGAGCAGGCCGTTGCCGCACCGTTACGCGATTTCTTCGGTCGTAACAACGCCTGGCTAATCCTGCTGCTGATCGTCCTTTATAAGCTTGGCGACGCTTTTGCCATGAGCCTGACCACCACATTTCTGATTCGTGGCGTCGGCTTTGACGCAGGCGAAGTGGGTATGGTCAACAAAACGCTGGGCCTCTTCGCCACCATCGTTGGCGCACTTTACGGCGGCGTATTAATGCAGCGGCTGACGCTGTTCCGCGCGTTGTTTATTTTCGGTTTATTGCAGGGCGTTTCCAATGCAGGATATTGGCTGCTATCGATTACTGATAAGCACCTTATCTCCATGGCAACGGCGGTCTTTTTTGAAAACCTGTGCGGCGGGATGGGTACTGCGGCGTTCGTCGCGCTGTTGATGACGCTGTGCAATAAATCATTTTCAGCGACACAGTTTGCTCTGCTCTCCGCTCTTTCCGCCGTTGGACGTGTTTATGTTGGCCCCATCGCCGGTTGGTTTGTTGAAGCACACGGCTGGCCTACCTTCTACCTTTTCTCTGTCTTTGCCGCAGTTCCGGGTATTGCGCTGCTGTTAATTTGTCGGCGCACGCTGGAACATACCCAGCAATCAGAAAGCTTTATGCCGCGCACGCTTTTTCCTCAGGCCTATGCCCTGGCGTTACTTATCCTTGCCGTAGGTTGCCTGTTGCTGGCGATATGGCTGCTGCTGCTGGTGCTGAACGCGCTGGATTACACCGCTTTTTCCTTCCTGACCGGTCTGCTGGAAATCGCCGTACTCACCGCCGTGGGCGGTATTTTACTCGGCGCTATCCTTGACTATCTGGCATTACGCAAAACTGAGCTAATTTAAATCATCGCAAAAAAGTTAGTAGGCGTTGTAATTACGAAACGTAATTATAACGTCTTATTAACGATCTTATATTCCTCATCCTTAATTTGTTGTTTTGTGCGCTTTAGATTTCTGGAAATTATTGACAATTTTTATTCGAATCTATAAATAATTTAACCGATTCAGCTCAAGTGATTTTATTTTTCGTTTTTATGATGTCTTTTATTTGATAATTAATTGTTAATTTTTTGTTTTGTTTTGCGAGTGGTTATGTCCATTCCCTTATAAATCCTTTCGTTCTAATCCCTTTCGTTATCGATCCCGCGCAAATCAAGGTTTGCAAGCTATTATGTCACACTCAGTAACATATGTGACAAACCAAGCAGAAGCCGCTAACACAGAAAAGACACAGCTCCAACGATGTTTACAGTAATGCAACCTTCCCGTAAAATGCCCGTACACTTTAAGCGCCACCAGATTCCGTGGAATTGAGGTCGTTCAATGAGACTTAGGAAATACAATAAAAGTTTGGGATGGATGTCATTAATCGCAGGTACTGTATTACTCAGTGGTTGCGATTCTGCGCTCCTCGACCCAAAAGGACAGATTGGACTGGAGCAACGTTCTCTGATTCTGACGGCCTTTGGCCTGATGATGATTGTCGTTATTCCAGCCGTCTTGATGGCAGTAGGATTTGCCTGGAAGTATCGTGCGAGCAATAAAGATGCGAAGTATAGCCCGAACTGGTCACACTCCAACAAAGTTGAAGCAGTGGTCTGGACGGTTCCTATTCTGATCATCCTGTTCCTGGCCGTTCTGACCTGGAAAACAACTCACGCATTAGAGCCAAGCAAACCGCTTGCTCACGATGAAAAACCGATCACTATCGAAGTTGTTTCGATGGACTGGAAGTGGTTCTTCATCTATCCGGAACAAGGTATTGCTACCGTCAACGAAATCGCCTTCCCGGCGAACGTACCGGTACACTTCAAAGTGACCTCCAATTCCGTGATGAACTCGTTCTTTATCCCACGTTTAGGTAGCCAGATTTACGCCATGGCCGGGATGCAGACTCAGCTGCACCTCATCGCGAATGAACCTGGTACTTACGACGGTATCTCCGCCAGCTATAGCGGCCCGGGCTTCTCAGGAATGAAGTTCAAAGCTATCGCCACGCCGGATCGCGCAACCTTCGATCAGTGGGTAGCGAAAGCCAAACAGTCTGCGAATGCCATGGATTCCATGGAAACATTCGACAAACTGGCTGCGCCTAGCGAATACAACAAAGTGGAATACTTCTCTGACGTGAAACCTGATTTGTTTAAAGATGTTGTTAACAAATTTATGTCTCACGGTAAGAGCATGGATATGTCCCAACCAGAAGGCGAGCACGCAGCGCATGAAGGAATGGAAGGCATGGACATGAGCCACGCGGAAACCGCTCACTAAGGGGCCGAGGAAGAAAACGATGTTCGGAAAACTTACACTGGATGCAGTGCCCTACCATGAACCCATTATTGTGGTTACGGTGGCTGCAATTATCATTGGGGGACTGGCGCTTTTGGCTGCCATCACTTACTTCGGTAAGTGGTCCTACCTTTGGAACGAGTGGCTAACTTCGGTTGACCACAAACGTCTCGGCATCATGTACGTTATCGTAGCAATCGTCATGTTGCTGCGTGGCTTTGCTGACGCCGTTATGATGCGTAGCCAGCAGGTGCTGGCCTCGGCCGGGGAAGCAGGCTTCCTGCCGCCTCACCACTACGATCAGATCTTTACCGCCCACGGCGTTATCATGATCTTCTTCGTAGCGATGCCGTTTGTTATCGGTCTGATGAACCTGGTGGTTCCGCTGCAGCTCGGCGCACGTGACGTTGCCTTTCCATTCCTTAACAACCTGAGCTTCTGGTTCACCGTTGTGGGCGTGATTCTGGTTAACCTCTCTCTGGGCGTCGGTGAATTCGCGCAGACTGGTTGGCTGGCCTATCCGCCGCTATCGGGAATCGAGTACAGTCCGGGAGTCGGGGTCGATTACTGGATCTGGGCGCTTCAGCTCTCCGGTATTGGTACAACGTTAACCGGTATTAACTTCTTCGTGACGATTATCAAGATGCGTGCCCCTGGCATGACGATGTTCAAGATGCCGGTATTTAGCTGGGCATCTCTGTGCGCCAACATCCTGATTATCGCCTCCTTCCCAATTCTGACCGTCACCGTCGCGCTGCTGACCCTGGACCGCTACCTGGGCACCCATTTCTTTACCAACGATATGGGTGGCAACATGATGATGTACATCAACCTGATTTGGGCCTGGGGCCACCCGGAAGTGTACATTCTGGTTCTGCCGGTATTCGGCGTCTTCTCCGAAATCGCGGCAACCTTCTCGCGTAAGCGTCTGTTTGGCTATACCTCGCTGGTATGGGCAACAGTGTGTATTACCGTTCTGTCGTTCATCGTTTGGCTGCACCACTTCTTTACTATGGGTGCGGGCGCGAACGTAAACGCTTTCTTCGGTATTACCACCATGATTATCGCCATCCCGACCGGGGTTAAGATCTTCAACTGGCTGTTTACCATGTATCAGGGCCGCATCGTCTTCAACTCTGCAATGCTGTGGACGATTGGCTTTATCGTGACCTTCTCTGTAGGTGGTATGACCGGCGTTCTGCTGGCGGTACCGGGCGCAGACTTCGTTCTGCACAACAGCCTGTTCCTGATCGCGCACTTCCATAACGTCATCATCGGCGGCGTGGTGTTCGGTTGCTTCGCAGGCCTGACCTACTGGTGGCCGAAAGCCTTTGGCTTCACCCTGAACGAAACCTGGGGCAAACGCGCTTTCTGGCTGTGGATCATCGGCTTCTTCGTCGCATTTATGCCGCTGTACGTGCTGGGCTTCATGGGTATGACCCGTCGCCTGAGCCAGCAGATTGACCCGCAGTTCCACCCAATGCTGGTTGTTGCAGCTTGCGGTGCAGCGCTGATCGCCTGCGGTATTCTTTGCCAGCTGATTCAGTTCTACGTTTCTATCCGCGATCGCGAGCAGAACCGTGACCTGACCGGTGACCCATGGGGCGGCCGTACTCTGGAGTGGGCTACCTCTTCTCCACCTCCGTTCTACAACTTCGCTATCGTCCCTAACGTTCACGAGCGTGACGCGTTCTGGGAAATGAAAGAAAAAGGCGAAGCGTATAAGAAACCGGCTGGCTATGAAGAGATTCATATGCCGAAAAACAGCGGCGCGGGCATCGTTATTGCTGCTTTCGCAACGGTGTTTGGTTTCGCAATGATCTGGCATATCTGGTGGATGGCGATTGCCAGCTTCCTCGGCATCCTGGTGACCTGGATTATTAAGAGCTTTGACGAGGACGTGGATTACTACGTGCCGGTTGCAGTAGTCGAAAAACTGGAAAATCAGCATTTCGATGAGATTAACAAAGCAGGGCTGAAAAATGGCAACTGATACTCTTGCGCACAACGCCCACGCGCACGAACACGGGCACCATGATACAGGACCGATGAAGGTATTCGGTTTCTGGATCTACCTGATGAGCGACTGCATTATCTTCGCCACTCTGTTCGCGACCTACGCCGTTCTGGTGAACGGCACGGCGGGCGGTCCGACGGGTAAAGATATTTTCGAACTGCCGTTCGTTCTGGTTGAAACCGCGTTGCTGCTGTTCAGCTCCATCACCTATGGCATGGCGGCTATCGCCATGTACAAAAACAACAAGAGCCAGGTGGTTTCCTGGCTGGCGCTGACCTTCCTCTTCGGGGCAGGGTTCATCGCGATGGAACTCTATGAATTCCATCATCTGATTGTTGAAGGTATGGGCCCGGATCGCAGCGGCTTCCTGTCAGCGTTCTTCGCGCTGGTCGGCACCCACGGTCTGCACGTGACTTCCGGTCTGATCTGGATGGCGGTGCTGATGGTACAGGTTTCTCGTCGTGGCCTGACCAGCACTAACCGCACCCGTATCATGTGCCTGAGCCTGTTCTGGCACTTCCTGGACGTGGTGTGGATCTGCGTGTTCTCTGTTGTTTATCTGATGGGGGCGATGTAATGAGTCATTCTACCGATCATAGCGGCGCTTCTCACGGCAGCGTGAAGAGCTACATGACAGGTTTCATCCTGTCTATCATTCTGACGGCTATCCCGTTTGCAATGGTGATGAGTGGCTCCGCATCGCATGCGGTTATTCTGGGAACCATCCTGGTAACTGCGGTTGTGCAAATTGTGGTGCACCTGGTGTACTTCCTGCACATGAACAGTAAATCGGACGAAGGTTGGAACCTGACCGCATTTATCTTCACCGTAATCATCATTGCTATCGTTGTCGTCGGCTCCATCTGGATTATGTGGAACCTGAACTACAACATGATGATGCACTAAGAGCGGCGAGTATGTTTAAGCAATACCTGCAAGTAACGAAACCAGGCATTATTTTTGGCAACCTGATCTCCGTGATCGGCGGTTTCCTGCTGGCCTCCAAGGGCCACATCGACTATCCGCTGTTCATCTGGACGCTCCTCGGAGTCTCCCTGGTGGTCGCCTCGGGTTGTGTTTTCAACAACTACATCGACCGTGATATCGACAGAAAGATGGAACGGACGAAAAACCGGGTGCTGGTCAAAGGGCTGATCTCGCCAGAAGCTTCGCTGGTATACGCCACCCTGCTGGGTATTGCTGGCTTCATGCTCCTGTGGTTTGGCGCTAATCCCCTGGCCTGCTGGCTGGGAGTGATGGGGTTCGTGGTTTATGTCGGCGTTTACAGCCTGTACATGAAGCGCCACTCCGTCTACGGCACGCTGATAGGTTCTCTCTCCGGCGCTGCGCCGCCGGTGATTGGCTACTGTGCGGTGACCGGTGACTTTGACAGCGGTGCCGCCATTCTGCTGGCGATTTTCAGCCTGTGGCAGATGCCTCACTCTTACGCCATCGCGATTTTCCGCTTCAAGGATTATCAAGCGGCGAATATTCCGGTTCTGCCGGTAGTGAAAGGCATTTCAGTGGCTAAAAACCATATCACCGTTTACATCATCGCTTTCGCCGTCGCGACGCTGATGCTCTCTCTGGGCGGCTACGCTGGATATAAATATCTGGTTGTCGCTGCGGCAGTGAGCGTCTGGTGGCTTGGGATGGCGCTGCGCGGTTATAAAGTGGTAGATGATAAAGTCTGGGCGCGCAAGCTGTTCGTCTTTTCCATCGTTGCCATTACCGCACTATCAGTGATGATGTCCGTTGACTTCATGGTGCCAGATTCACATAACCTGCTGACGATGGTCAGATAAGACCATATTCAGCAATCGCTCAACGGCCCCCGCTCGCAAGACCGGGGGCCGTTTTTTATCAGTAAGCATAACGCCCTCCCCCCCTCAAATTCACTTCTGACAAAACAAAAACTGGTATCAGTTCATATTCACTAGATATTTCCATTCATTTTTCGCCGATAAGATTCATAAAAAAATGATAGAAAAATCAGCATCTGGGCCATGCCTTTATCTGGTTTACCATTCTTTTGCGGTGTTAGCCTTTCGCAGTGAGCCTATTGCTCACTGATAACAATCCGTTTAATAAGGGAATAAAATGAAAGAATTAACTTTTAACAAAATGGAATACGTTTCAGGTGGGTTTAATCTGCTGAACGCTGCAACTGGCTTTACAAACTTTGTCGTCAACTCCGGCCTTGGCTTCGGATCTTTTGTCGCCACCTCAGGTGCTGCCTTTGCTAACTTCGTGATTGACAGCACGGCGGAATTTGGCAAGTTCGTCACCGGTCAGTCAAACTGGAACACCTTTGTTTCTGCCGGACTGAACAACTGGAACGGCTTCGTGAATACCGCGGCAAACAGCTGGTCGAATTTCGTCAATAACGCAGGAGCTGACTGGAACAGCTTTATCGACGGCGCGAACGCGTAATAGTACAACGGGCAGGTACTGAAACCTGCCCAACTCACCTCGCAGTCATTACCCCACCAGCATCGCCTGGGCGCTATAAAGTAGATCGAGATGCGCACGACATAATGCCTCAAGCGAAGTGCGCGATAGATGGCTGGTTAAGCTCAGCGCTCCCCAGTAAGTCCCCTCCCGGTCTGACAACGGTACCGCCAGTACCAACATGCCTATTTCAAACTCCTGCTCAATCGCCGCATAACCCTGGCGGCGAACCTGAGCGATTTTATCCATCAGCGCCGCAACATCCGTTATCGTATAAGGCGTGCGCTGTTCGCGACGGATTCGCTGCAGCACAGCTTCACATTCAGCTTCCGGCAGCGAAGCCAACCACAGCCGCCCTCCCGCAGTACAGTAAATCGGCACCCTCTCCCCTAGCCGCACTGAAGTCGAGTTAAATGGTGTGTGTTTACTACGGGCGATATAAACCAGTTCATCATCATCAATCACCCCGACCGAAGCATGCTCTTCCGTCCGGCTGGCGATATACTCCACAATAGGCCGCACCATGCGCGGAAACTGCGCCGAATCAACATACGCCTGCCCCAGTCGTAATGCTTTAGCCGTCAGCCAGTAATAGCGCCCGTCAGTCTGTAAATAGCGTTCGTGCAGCAGCGTGAGGAAAAAGCGCCGCGCAGCGCTTTGCGTCAGTCCGCTCATTTTCGCCGCCTGCGGTACCGTGAGCCGCGGAAACTCTTTTGAGAATAACTGGATCAGCGCCAATCCTTTTTGCAAGCCGACGATCAGATCGCGGGAGTGAATCTGGTTTTGCATAGTTGTTCACACTTTCGCAACAAAATAATTGGTTTAGTGCGATTATCGCAGTGATGGTGCGATTAACAACCAGTATGGCCGAATTCTGCGTTGTCGCTCTCAGCTTCCACTGAAATACTTTCACAACATTCATTTAACAAAATGAGGTTTGAAATGGTCAGTGGATTCACTCAGGTCGTCGCCGTTATCGGCCACCCGATTACCCAGGTTAAATCGCCGGAGAACTTCAACCGCTACTTCGCTGGCCAGCAGATGGACAGCATCATGATCCCGGTCGATATCGCCCCCGACGCCGTGGCTGATTATCTGAAGACGCTACGCGGATGGCACAACATGAGCGGTGTGCTGGTCACCGTTCCGCATAAACAGCGCGCAGCAGCGCTGGTGGATGAGTTAACCCCGCGAGCTCAGCACCTGAATGCCGTCAATGTGATCCGCAAGCTGGACGATGGCCGCTTGCAGGGCGATATGCTTGATGGCGTCGGTTTCCAGCTGGCCGCAGAGGCACATGGATTTAGCGCCAGGGGTAAAAAAGGGCTGCTATCTGGCTGCGGCGGCGTCGGCAGCGCAATCGCATGGGGGCTGTGCGAAGCGGGCATTAGTCAGTTGGCCCTTTTTGATCAGAATCCCGCCACGCTTCAGCTTTTGCACAACCGGCTGGCCACCCATTTTCCACAGGTTCATCTCACTGACCTGCCCGCAACGCTCGCGGGACTTGATTTAGTGGTCAACGGCTCCCCGGCGGGAATGGCCGGTTTTGATCCCTTACCGCTACCGCAGACGCTACTGGAAACGCTCCAGCCATCTACTCACGTCGCGGACGTAGTAACCGCACCGGTAATAACACCATTACTCACCTTTGCTCAACATCGCGGCTGCATCACCCAGACCGGCCCTGAAATGGCGCTGGCGCAAATGAAACTGATGGGGCAGTTCATTGGCGCAATCCCGCATGAACCAGGAGCGACGGCATGAAAAGCTGGGATGTCATCGTTATCGGCAGCGGTGCGGCGGGCTTTGCCGCTGCGGTGACCGCCTGCTGTAAGGGGCTGTCGGTGCTAATGCTGGAAAAAGCACCGCAGTTTGGCGGCACATCGGCGATTTCCGGCGGAGCGGTATGGATCCACGATAGCGATCAGGCGCGCAAAATGGCCAGAAGCGGCAGCCCACAGAAGATCGAAACCTATCTGCAAACGATTATCGGCGAGGCAAATTATCGTCAGGATCTGGTCGATGCTTTTATCCACTCTGGCCGCGAAGCGCTGGCGTTTCTTGAAAAAGAGGGAGCGGTGAAATACAGCCTGCGTCCGCTCTCCCCGGATTATTATCCGGACGAGCCCGGTGCCGTTGATGCCGGGCGGGCGCTGGAGGTAGTGGAGTATGACGGGCGTGAGCTGGGGGAACATTTTCGCGACCTCCGCTCTCCCCCGCCGGGAATGATGCTGTTTGGCGGGATGATGGTTAATCGCGTTGATATCCAGCACTTTCTTGATATACGCCGATCTCTACGCTCGTTATCGCACTGTAGCAAGCTGCTGCTGCGCTTCGGCCGCGACCGCCTCAAGCACCATCGCGGTACCCGTTTGGCAATGGGCAACGCGCTGGTTGCCCGCATGGCAACGCTCGCCTTTCGCAAAGGCATGGTGCTAAAGCTTAACGTTAACGTGCTTGCGCTGACCGAACGCGATGGCGAAGTGACGGGCGTTGAAATTGAACATGATGGGCAAAAGCAGACTTTTGAAGCGCGCTGCGGCGTAGTTCTGGCTGCAGGTGGTTTTGCCGCAGGCAAGCTGGCAGAACGCTACCGCCCCAATACTCACGAGCATTACACCATGTCGCCAGCCACCAACGACGGTGCTGCGCTGCGTCTTGGTAGCGCGGTAAATGCCCGTGAAGGCGCTGACCTGCCGTCTAACTTTTTCTGGGCGCCAGTCTCGATTTTACATCGACCGGACGGCACGCAGGAGCGCTTCCCGCATCTTGTCACTGACCGCGCCAAACCCGGCATTATCGCCGTCAACCAGCGCGCGGTGCGCTTCGTCAATGAATCAAACTCTTATCACCACTTTGCCAGCGCCATGCAAAGCCGGGCAGAAAACGCGCCTTGCTTTTTGCTTTGCGATGCGCAGGCCATGAAACGCTACGGCCTTGGCCTGGCGCGCCCTGCCCCGGTAAATAACGATGCCCTGGTAAAAGCTGGCTATCTGCACAAAGCCAATACCCTGGCGGAACTTGCGCAGCAGCTTGGGCTGGATCCGCAAACGCTCGGCGAGACGGTGGCACGCTATAACCGCGATGCCGCAGCGGGAGTTGATCCAGAGTTCGCCAAAGGCGGCAACAGCTATAACCGCGCAATGGGCGACCCCGGCCACCAGCCAAACGCCTGTAACGCACCGCTAACGAACGCGCCATTTTATGCCGTTACGCTCTATACCGGCGATCTCGGTACTTCGCGCGGGCTGGTCACTACCGCCGATGCCCAGGTCATCAATCAGCAGGGCCAACCGATTAAAGGCCTCTATGCCGTCGGCAACGATATGGATTCGATAATGGCCGGAACCTATCCCGGCCCCGGAATCACCCTCGGCCCGGCGCTGACCTTCGGCTATCTCTCAGCCAGCCATATGGCGCAACAACACGCACTGTAAACAGGAGAACACCATGATCTATGAAAAACGCACCTACACCATCAATCCGCTGAAAATGGCTGACTGGCTGGCGCTATATAAAAGCGATGCCTATGCCGTTCAGACCGAACACCTCGGCAAACTCATCGGCTTTTTCTTTACCGAAATTGGGGTGGTCAATCAGGTAGTGCACATCTGGGCCTACGAAAGCCTCGACGATCGTCTGGTGCGCCGCACACGGATGGCACAAGACGAGCGCTGGCTGACTTTCTCGCGTAAAAACCGCGAACTGGCCGCCGTTGAACGCCTGGAATCGGTTCTCATGCGCCCCACTGATTTTTCACCACTGCAATAAGGAGCCAGACATGAGCGGGCAGATGAACGTGGATGTTCTGGTGGTCGGCTCCGGCGCGGCAGGGCTCTCTGCCGCCGTCACCGCCGCGCTGGGCGGCGCCAGCGTGCTGGTTGCGGAAAAAGAGTCGGTGATTGGCGGCACCAGCGCGTGGTCCGGCGGATGGCTGTGGATCCCGCACAATCCGCTGGCGCGCGAGGAAGGTATTGAAGAAGAACCAGATGCACCGCTCACCTATCTTCGGCATGAAATGGATGGGCAACCTGCCGACGCTCGCCTGCTTACCTTCTTGCAGCACGGACCGGAGATGATCGACTTTTTCCGCCGCCACACCGCGGTGCAATTTCTTTCCGGCAGCAAAATGCCCGACTTTCATAACTCGCCCGGTTATGCGCAGGGCGGCCGCTCGGTTACGGCGCAGCCTTTTGATGGCCGCCTGCTCGGCGACTGGCTACATCGTCTGCGCCCGCCGCTGGAGATCATCAGTCTTGCCGGGATGGGGATTGCCGGCGGCACGGATATGGCGCACTTTTTTAACGCGACCCGATCGCCACGCTCGGCGCTATATGCAACCCGTCGCCTGTTACGCCACGGCTGGCAGCGGCTTCGCGCCGGGCGTGGTCAGCACCTGGTTAACGGCAATGCGCTGGTTGCTCGCCTGCTACGCTCGGCGCTGGACGCGGGCGTTCACTTTCAACTGAATGCACCGGTAGAACGGCTTCTCACCGCCGGTAGCAGCGTTGAAGGCGCGGTATTGCGCAGCGACAGCGGTGAAATAGACGTTCGCGCCGGGGCGGTAATCCTCGCCTGCGGCGGTTTTCCTCACGACAGGCAGCGTCTGGCGCAAAATGTGCCGCACGCCGCCAGCGGCTATGGTCACTTCTCCGCCGCGCCGCCGGGTAATCAGGGCGATGGCATTCGGCTCGGCGAATCAGCTGGAGGGCAGTTTGATGGCTCGCTCAGGCATGCTATGGCCTGGGCTCCGGTCTCGCGCGTGACGCTTGCCAGCGGCCTGCAACTGGTATTCCCACATCTGGTTGAACGTGCCAAACCCGGCTTTATAGCCGTTTTGCCCAGTGGCGAGCGCTTCACCAATGAGGCCAACTCCTATCACGATTTTATTGCCGCCCTACTGGAAGCAACACCGCCTGGCGAAACGCCGCAGGCCTGGCTGATCGCAGACAGTCGTGCGCTGCACCGCTATGGGTTAGGCCACGCGCGCCCCTTCCCCTTTTCACCGGCAGCCTGGTTACGAACCGGCTACCTGCAAAGCGGCGAAACGCTGGAGGCGCTGGCACAACAATGTGCAATCGATCCACGGCAGTTAACGGAAACGGTGGCCCGCTTTAACGGCTTCGCCAGCAAAGGAGAAGACGAGGATTTTCATCGCGGCGCGTCGGCATACAACCGTGCGCAAGGTGATGCCAGCCACTCTCCCCACCCAACGCTTGGAAAACTCAACCACGCACCTTTTTATGCGGTACGCATTCTCCCAGGCTCATTGGGCTCTTTTAGTGGATTAAAAACCGATGAACACGCACGGGTTCTGGATGCCCGACAGCAGCCTATTTCGGGTCTTTACGCTATCGGTAACGATATGTCGAGCGTGATGCAGGGATTCTATCCCAGCGGCGGTATCACGCTTGGACCGGCCATGACCTTCGGCTATCTGGTCGGTAAAAATCTAGCCGAAAACATAAATAAAACAATGCAGTAAAACATCTTACCAGGGACGGCAATACACATAACAACAACCACCTGCAACTGTACTGGAGTCCTTTATGAACATGCGAACCCTGTCACTCGCCGCGCTTACCTTACTCGACGTCCCGCCACCGGAACAGGTGCGGATTGCGGCACAAACCGGATTCACCCACGTTGGCCTGCGCCTGCTTCCCGCAACGCCTTCCGATCCGGATTACGACATGCTCGGCGATACCACCGCCGTCCGCGACACCCTGGCGGCACTGATGGAAACCGGCATCCGCGTCTCAGACGTTGAGATAGTCCGTCTGACGCCAGACTTTTCATTGGACGCTCGTTTGCAGCGTTTCCTTAATACCGCCGCACGCCTTGGCGCAAAACAGGTTCTGGTCGCCGGCAACGATGATAACCGGGCGCGCAGCGCGGAAAATCTCGCCCGCCTTGCCGAAGCCGGTCAGGAGTATGGCTTAACCATGAACCTGGAACCGATGCCCTGGACCCACCTGCGCACCATCGCCGAGGCGCAGGCGCTGATTAACGCCAGCGGCCGCTCGGATATCGGTATTTTGATTGACGCAATTCACTTCTGGCGGGCGGGCGAGTCCCTTTCTACGCTTGCCACGCTGCCGCAAAATTGCCTCAACTACATGCAGCTTTGCGATGCCTCACCGCAGATACCTATTGATGAGCAAGAGCTGATTTACCAGGCCCGCGCCGCGCGCCAGGTGCCCGGCGAAGGAGGGCTCGACCTGCACGGTCTGATGGCAGCGCTGCCGGCTACGCTACCGGTTTCTCTTGAAGTTCCACTCAGCGGCGACCGCGGCGCATTACCTGCGCTCGCTCGTGCCCAGTTGCTGTTTAACGCCGCGCAGTCCTACCTGCGCCCTTGCGCATAAGGAGCGTCCCATGACACAGACTCAACGCCTGGACGTCAGGGAATTAATTAACGCCAATCCGCTCAGCCGCTTTCAGAAGCTGGTGGTATTTTTAGGCTTTTGCGTGATTGCGCTGGACGGTTTTGATATCGCCATCATGGGATTTATCGCCCCAACGCTCAAGCAGGAGTGGGGAGTCAGCAACCATGAACTCGGCTTCGTCATTAGCGCCGCGCTGATAGGCCTGGCACTGGGCGCTATTTTTTCCGGGCCGCTCGCCGACTGTCTTGGGCGGAAGAAAATCATCATTAATAGCGTTTTCTTCTTCGGCTTCTGGACCATCGCCACTGCCCTTTCACAAAATATCGAACAGATGGTGTTCTTTCGCTTTATGACCGGACTGGGATTAGGCGCCGCAATGCCAAACATAGGTACCCTGGTGTCGGAATATGCGCCAGAGCGCCAGCGCTCGTTTCTGATTACTATAATTTTTTGCGGCTTCACCTTTGGCGCAGCGGCGGGCGGTTTTTCCGCATCCTGGCTTATCCCACAGTTTGGTTGGCACTCCCTGATGCTGCTCGGCGGTATCCTTCCGCTGCTCTTTGCTCCGGTACTGATCTGGCTGTTACCGGAATCGGTGCGTTTTCTGGTGGTTAAGCGTGCGCCAGCCGAACGCATTCGCACAATTTTGCAACGGCTCTATCCCGGGAAAATCGCCGATGATGCTGAGTTCAGCCTCCCGACGCAGCCCGTCCAGACAAATGCAATGCGTATTGTGCTCTCTCGCCAGTATCGCTTCGGCTCGATGATGCTATGGCTGGTCTACTTTATGGGGCTTTTTTTGGTCTATCTCCTTGGCAGCTGGCTACCGACGTTGGTGAAAGAGGTGGGATTAACGGTCAGCCAGGCGGCGGTGATGACGGCTATGTACCAGGCGGGCGGAACCATTGGTTCGCTGTTTGCAGGCTGGCTAATGGATCGGATCAACCCGCATCGGGCACTTGGGCTAATTTACGCGGTTGGCGGCCTGTTTACGATGGCGATGGGCTATGCGGCGGCAAGCTTTGCGCTCATCTGCCTGCTGGCGTTTATCAGCGGAGCCTGCCTGAACGGAGCGAATACCGGTATGAACGCGCTCTCCGCCCGCTATTACCCTACAGAAGCGCGAGCCACCGGCTCCAGTTGGATGCACGGCGTTGGCCGTATGGGCGCTATTCTCAGCGCTTTTGCCGGTGCTGAAATGCTGGCATTGAATCTCAGCTTCGAAAGCGTTTTCCTGATCCTTGGTATTCCTGCCGCAATTACCGTTGCCGGTCTGGCAGCCAAAGGGATATTTGCTGCCGATCCGTCGCCAAAATCATCATCCTCAACGACGGTAATCAGAAGTACACCGTAACATCAACTCCGCCTGAAAGTGGCTGATACCACCGGGTTATCTACTCGGTGGTTTTCATTGGGCAGACTCGAGTTCTTCCGCACAAAAAAAGAAAATAAATTTCATTAAATTATTAAATGAAAAATTAAAACCTAATGCATTATCGATTCACTTCACAATTTCTTGCATAAAAGCACCATATTCAATCAGCATGAAAAATACTTAAAGTATCAATAAACTAATTAATGACCTTATCAATCAATTCAATTTGATGGTTGAGGATTTACAAACCACAGCACAATCTTTTTCATTTTTCGATCCCCCTCCCATATTCAGAAATTAAATTTCACACAACCATTGAAATGAAATAATTATTTCCATATGTTCTAGCCAACATTCAGGATTAAGGTTGTGCCGGCGGAGCTGGCGCTGAGGTCCTTAACTTGTCCCCCCGACAAAGGAATAGACCATGAGTGAACAGCAGATCATTCTCTCTCCCGCTGCAGTACGCGGCGATAAGCTAACCTGGACGACCCGCATTGCTTATGGCGGCGGCGATACCGCCTGTAACGTTGTTTTTGGCATGATTGGTACTGTACTAACCCTGTTCTATACCGATTATGTCGGTATCAGCATCGCCACCGTTGGCCTGGTAATGCTGATCTCGCGTATGTTCGACGGCGTGTCCGACGTGATAATGGGGCTGATGGTTGAACGCACAAACTCCCGCTGGGGTAAATCACGCCCCTGGCTGCTGTGGATGAGCATCCCCTATGCTGTATCGGCGATTCTGCTGTTTACCGTGCCACAGACCACAGGCACCCTGCAGTTCCTCTATCTTCTGGTGGCCTATAACTTCTGTACCACCGTGTGCTACACCGCAATCAACCTCCCCTACGGCAGCCTTTCCGCCATGATGACCCGCTCATCCTGGGAACGCGATATGCTGAGTATCACCCGCATGTCGATGTCGCCATTTGGTCGTATTCTCGCCGTGGCCTGCACGTTGCCGCTGGTGAAATACTTCGGCGACGATCAGGCTGCATGGATCAAAACCATGGCTATCTGGGCTTTTCTGGCCCTGCTGCTGTTACTGTTTTGCTTCTATAAATGCGAAGAGAAAGTCGTTATCAAAGCGCGCGAAAAGCAGGGTAACGTGCCGGTAAAAACCCAGCTTTCCGCACTCTTCAGGAACCAGTACTTCTGGGCCAGCGCAATTCTGTGGACCGCTCAGAGCGTTTATTACACCGTAGTCGGTATCGCTCTGCCTTATTACTGCCGCTACGTGCTCGGCGACGACACTTTCTACAGCTCTATTTTCGTTGCTGAAACCGCCTGCATCATTATTTTCACCTTCCTCAGCTCTGTCCCCATCCGCAAGTACGGTAAGCGCAACGTTGCCCTCTGCGGCATTGTTCTGGCGACCATTGGTCAGGTGCTGTTCATGTTCAATTCCAACGACTACCACTGGGCGCTGGCAAACGCGATTATTCGCGGAATCGGCTTCGCTCCGCTAAATGCCGTGCTGTTCGGCTTCTGCGGCGATGCCGTCGAATTCGGTCAATGGAAAACCCGCGTCAGACAGGAAGGGATGATATTTTCCGCAGGTTCCGTCGGGACGAAACTCGGCGCGGGCGTTGCTGCCGCAGTTATCTCTGGCCTGTTAAGCATAGCGGGCTACGTCAGCTCCAGCAGCGGCTCCGGCGTTCAGCCGCAGAGCGCTATCGACATGATTAACAATGTTTATCTCTATGGTTCTTTCTTCCTGTGGATTGTGGTCATCATCACCCTGCTGTTTTACCGGCTGGACAAGCAATACCCGCAGATTATGCAAGAGCTGAAAGAACGCGAAGCCCGCGGAGAAATGTAAAACCGCAAAATCACACCCGCGCTCGTCGAGCGTGGGTATACAGAAGAACATCTGAAATCCGTAGTATCTATATAAAGGAGAGCACTATCATGTTAAACGGCATGAAACCCTTATCTCGCTCCCTGCGCTGGGGAATGGTCGGTGGTGGCGGTACCAGCCAGATTGGCTATAGCCACCGCTGTGCGGCGCTGCGCGACAACGTCTTTACTCTGCTGGCCGGTGCGCTCGATATAGATGCCGAACGCGGCCGTCAATTCGGCGAGCAGCTCGGAATCGCACCTGAGCGTTGCTATGCCGATTATCAAACGCTGTTTGCAGAAGAGGCCAAACGTCCTGACGGTATTGAAGCCGTATCGGTGACGACGCCGAACAACACCCACTTTGCCATTACCAAAGCGGCACTGGAGGCCGGGCTGCACGTTGTCTGCGAAAAACCGCTGTGCTTTACCGCCGATGAAGCCCGCGAACTGCTAGCGCTGAGCAAAAAACAGAATAAAATCATTGGCGTCACCTACGGATACGCCGGGCATCAGATGATCCAACAGGCACGGCAGATGATTGCCGAGGGGATGCTCGGCGAGATCCGCATTATCAATATGCAGTTTGCCCACGGTTTTCATAACGAAGCCGTCGAACTGCAGGCTGAATCCACCCGCTGGCGCGTCACTCCCAAATATGCCGGCCCTAGCTATGTTCTGGGAGATCTGGCAACCCACCCGCTATTTATTGCGGAAACGATGGTGCCAGACCTCAACATCACCCGGTTAATGTGCGCACGTCAAAGCTTCGTCAAATCCCGCGCTCCGCTGGAAGATAATGCCTTTGTGCTGATGGAATATAACAACGGCGCCGTCGGTTCGCTGTGGACCAGCGCAGTCAACAGCGGCGCGATGCACTCGCAAAAAGTCCGCGTTATTGGCGAAAAAGCCAGTATCGAGTGGTGGGATGAACGCCCGAATCAGCTCAGCTACGAGGTACAGGGCGAGCCGGCGCGCGTTCTTGAACGCGGGATGCCCTATCTGAGCCAGCAGGCGCTGGCGGACGACCGCATCGGCGGTGGCCATCCCGAAGGGTTATTCGAGGCATGGGCCAACCTTTACCGCCGCTACGCTATTGCCATGGACGCAATGGATCGCGGCGACCATGCATTCCTGGAGACCTTCTGGTATCCAAACGTCGAAGCCGGGCTCCACGGCGTCTACTGGGTCGAACAGTGCGTTAAATCCGCCGATGCAGGCGGCCAATGGGTTGACTTCAACTGCCAATAATCGCTAAGCGCCAGTGGGGGCCACTCCACTGGTTTCTTTCTGTCTACCGCACTCACCTCATCATGCAACACAGCCGTAATATCTGTTAAACAAACATTTATTTACGCTTTTGGTTCCCCCCACTACACTAGGCGCAGTTTTTATATTGAGGTGGTAATGAACGATAACAAAATGACGCCGGGCGAACTGCGCGCGACCTGGGGTTTGGGGACCGTATTCTCTCTGCGCATGCTCGGCATGTTTATGGTCCTGCCGGTTCTGACCACTTATGGCATGGCGTTACAGGGCGCAAGTGAAGCCCTTATCGGGCTGGCAATCGGTATCTATGGGCTGGCCCAGGCGGTATTTCAGGTACCTTTCGGCCTGCTTTCCGACCGCATTGGTCGTAAACCGCTGATCGTCGGCGGCCTGTTAATTTTCGTTATTGGCAGTATTATCGCCGCTCTCTCTGACTCCATCTGGGGCATTATTCTTGGTCGCGCGCTCCAGGGCTCCGGAGCGATTGCCGCCGCGGTAATGGCGTTGCTTTCCGATTTAACCCGCGAACAGAACCGCACCAAAGCCATGGCCTTTATCGGCGTCAGCTTCGGCATCACCTTTGCTATCGCGATGGTGCTCGGGCCCATTGTTACTCATCAGCTTGGCCTGCACGCCCTGTTCTGGATGATTGCCCTCCTGGCAACGCTCGGCATTCTGCTCACGCTGTGGGTAGTGCCAAATAGCCAGAATCACGTGCTGAATCGTGAGTCCGGGATGGTAAAAGGCTGCTTTAGCAAAGTGCTTGCTGAGCCAAAACTGCTGAAGCTTAATTTCGGCATTATGTGCCTGCACATCATGCTGATGTCCACCTTCGTCGCCCTCCCAGGCCAGCTTGAGGCCGCCGGTTTCCCGGCCGCCGAGCACTGGAAAATCTATCTGGTCACCATGCTGGTTTCATTTATCGCCGTGGTGCCGTTTATTATCTACGCCGAAGTGAAGCGTAAAATGAAGCGCGTCTTCCTGCTGTGCGTCGCTATCCTGCTGATTGCGGAAATCGTACTCTGGGGCGCGGGAGGGTACTTCTGGGAGCTGGTGGCTGGCGTACAACTATTCTTCCTCGCATTTAACCTACTGGAAGCACTACTGCCATCGTTGATCAGCAAAGAATCGCCGGCCGGATACAAAGGCACTGCCATGGGCATTTATTCCACCAGCCAGTTCCTCGGCGTGGCTATTGGCGGGGCGCTAGGCGGCTGGGTGGACGGCTTCTTTGACTCGCAAACCGTCTTCCTGCTCGGGGCGCTGCTGGCGATGCTGTGGCTGCTGGTAGCAGGTACCATGAGCGAGCCGCCGTACGTCAGCAGCCTGCGGGTAGAGATCCCCGACAATGTTGTGGCGGATAAGGCGCTACAGGAACGCTTACAGGCGAAAGAGGGCGTAAAAGAGGTTCTGGTCATCGCCGAAGAGCGCTCGGTATATATCAAAATCGACAGTAAGATAACTAACCGCTTTGAGATTGAGCAGGCGATCAAAGGGGCGTAAAAAAAGCGGGATAACCCGCTTTCAGACAGTTAACCAACCTGTTTCAGATATTCTGCCGGGCGGCGGCTAGCGACCGGCCCGGCGAACATAAACCAGCAATATTAATCGCGGAAATTTTTGAACTGGAACGGCTGGCCTAAATCACCGCCGCGCACCAGCGCCATCACCGCCTGCAGGTCGTCGCGAGATTTCCCGGTAACGCGAATTTCTTCACCCTGGATCTGCGCCTGTACTTTCAGCTTGCTGTCTTTAATAAGCGTGACGATTTTCTTCTGCGTCGCGCTCTCAATCCCCTGCTTTAGCTTAGCATCAACAAACCAGGTTTTACCGCTGTGCACGAACTCATCCGGCACCTCGATAGAACTGCCTTCAATTCCGCGTTTCAGCAGCTTGGCGCGCAGAATATCCAACAGTTGGTTAATCTGGAAATCAGATTCGCTGAGGACCTTGATGGTCTCGTTTTTTTCGTTCAGCTCAAAGCTCGCTTCGACGTTACGAAAATCAAAACGCGATTCAACTTCACGGGTCGCGTTCTCTACGGCGTTTCGAACTTCCTGAAGATCGACTTCAGAGACAATATCGAAAGATGGCATCTTTTCCTCTCCTTCAGTTTCTTTTGCGTTGCATAATACCCGCAACGCGACATAACTCAACTTGTTATCCCGAAAGGATAACTGATAACGCTATACTTTAGCCATGAGCACCTGATGCAGCACTACAGGTGAGGAGGAATAATGAAAGTAACCGTACTCGGATGCGGTGCACTGGGACAGTTATGGCTAACTGCGCTGTACAAACACGGACATGAGGTCCAGGGCTGGTTACGCGTCCCACAGCCATTCTGTAGCGTCAATGTGATTGAAACCGACGGCAGCGTGTTCAATGAATCATTCACTGCCAACGATCCTGATTTTCTCGCCAGCAGCGACCTGTTGCTGGTCACGCTAAAAGCCTGGCAGGTTTCTAATGCGGTCAAAAACCTGAGCACTATTCTGCCCCCATCAGCGCCCATTTTGTTAATGCATAACGGCATGGGTACCGTGGATGAGCTTAAAGCCATCAAGCAACCGCTGCTGATGGCTTCGACGACCCAGGCGGCCCGCCGCGACGGCAACGTTATCGTCCACGTCGCCAGCGGCACCAGTCATATTGGTCCGGCGAAAGATTATCCCCAGGACTACAGCTATCTTGCCGATGTGCTGCAGGGCGTACTGCCCGATGTCGCCTGGCATAATAATATCTACCCCGCCACCTGGAGCAAGCTGGCGGTAAACTGTGTGATTAATCCGCTGACGGCGCTCAAGAATTGCCAGAACGGCGACTTGCGCGAATATCCGCAGGAGGTCGCCGCTATTTGCTATGAAGTTGCGGCGGTTATGGAGCGCGAGGGTATGCATACCTCTCCGGAAAACCTGTTATTCTATGTTCATCAGGTTATTGAAAGTACGGCAGAAAACACATCCTCAATGCTGCAGGATATTCTCGCTCAGCGCCATACGGAAATCGACTATATCACCGGTTTTCTATTAAAGCGCGCCCGAGCCCACGGTATCGCCGTACCGGAAAATACCCGCCTGTTTGAACTGGTAAAGCGTAAGGAGAATGAATATGAGCGCGTCGGCACTGATTTGCCTCGCCCCTGGTAGCGAAGAGACCGAAGCGGTCACCACCATTGATTTACTCGTTCGCGGCGGCATAAAGGTCACTACCGCCAGCGTCGCCAGCGATGGCAATCTGACTATTGTTTGCTCGCGTGGCGTCAAACTGTTAGCCGATGCACCGCTGGTTGAAGTAGCCGATGGCGATTTCGATATCATCGTTTTGCCCGGCGGAATTAAGGGCGCGGAGTGCTTCCGCGACAGCCCGCTGCTGGTTGAAACGGTACGTCAGTTCCATCTTTCCGGGCGTATCGTCGCAGCTATTTGCGCTGCGGCGGCCACTGTTCTGGTACCGCATAACCTGTTCCCCATCGGTAATATGACCGGGTTTCCGGCGCTGAAAGAGCAAATTCCCACTGAGCAATGGCAAGACAAACGCGTTGTCTGGGACCCGCGGGTTAACCTGCTCACCAGCCAGGGGCCGGGGACATCAATTGATTTCGCTTTGAAGATTATCGATCTGCTGTCAGGGCGTGAGAAAGCTTATGAAGTCGCGTCGCAGCTGGTGATGGCGGCGGGAATATATAACTACTACGAGTAAACGCAAAACGGCAACCCAGGGTTGCCGTTTGCAATGTTGACGCCCTTACCCTGGGAAACTACGGGCGATACACTTTCACGTTCTCAAAGCCCTGTTCGCGCAGATACAGCGCCTGCAGGCGGCTCATCACTCCGCGTTCACACCACAGCAGCCAGGTTTTTCTCTGGTCAAGATCGCCGAATTTGGTGCTCAGCTTATAGAACGGCAGAGAAACCACGTCCACGCCTTCTACCTTCAACGGTTTATCGTCCTGCTCGTCGATAGAACGGATATCGAGGATAACGTCGTTAGGGCCAAAACCGCTGACGGTTTCCACTTCTACCACATCCTGCTGGGTCTGCTGGGCGATATCGCGGATATCAATGTTATTTGCTTCCGCCACCACTTTTTCAAGGATGCTGAAATCGAAGTTTTCTTCTTCCGCTTCGATCTTCGCCTTCACCGCTTTCACGGTCGGACTTTTCGAAATAACGCCGCAGTATTCCGGCATGGTGCGAGCAAAATCTTCGGTACCGATTTCACGCGCCAGATTAATAATGTGCTCTTTATCGTGCGAAATCAGCGGACGCAGAATCAGCGTATCCGAGACGTTGTCAATCAGGCGCAGGTTGGTCAGCGTCTGGCTGGAAACCTGGCCCAATGCTTCACCGGTGACCAGCGCCTGCACGCCATAGCGCTCGGCAACTTTCGACGCCGCGCGCACCATCATACGCTTGAGCACCACGCCCATCTGGCCATCGTCGACTTTCTCGAGAATTTCTCCCACCACCGGTTCGAAGTTAATCGCCACAAAACGCACGCGGTGGGAGCTGCCGAAGCGGTTCCACAGATAATGCGCTACCTGACGTACACCGATTTCATGCGCCGCGCCGCCGAGGTTAAAGAAGCAGTAATGGACTCGGCAACCGCGACGCATCAGCATATAGCTGGAGACGCCGGAGTCGAAGCCGCCGGAAATCAGCGACAACACGTCCTCCTGAGTACCGATAGGGAAACCGCCGATACCTTCATAGCGCCCTTTTACCAGCAGCAGGCGATCGTTTTCGATCTCGAGGTTCACCGTCACATCCGGGTCGGTCAGCTTCACGCGTGCGGTTTCAATGTGCTGATTCAAACCGCCGCCGACGTAGCGCTCCACTTCGATAGAGGTAAACTCATGCTTGCCGCGACGCTTTACGCGCACACAGAAGGTTTTACCTTCCAGCGCTTCACGCCACAGCGGCAGCGTCTGTTCGAAAATATCGTGCAGAGAGGTAAAAGGAACGTCTTCGACTTCCAGAATATGGTGGATGCCGGGAATACGGGTCAGGGCATCGCGAATAGCCGGGCGCTGATTTTCATCTTTGGCCCGAACTTCGATATGATCCCAGTGACGAACGACGGCAAGCGTCTCATCATAGTTTTTGAGAACGTTACGAATGTTCCCGGTTAAAATTTTAATGAAGCGCAATCGCACAGATTGGCTTTTGATGGTGATTTCCGGGAACAATTTAATGATAAACTTCATGGCGACAATAGTTCGTTGGCAAGCCCGACGGGGCTTTAAGCATAAAAAGTTGTACAGGCGCAACCAGCGTCTGCATCCAGGGCGCGGAGTATACCACTATTGGACGCTTTTCACCTGGCATTGCGCGTTATTTGATTAACCGCGCGACTTCGTTACCATATTAATAGCCATCGAGACATAACAAGAGTCTATATTCACTATGCCAAAGAAAAATGAGGCCCCGGCCAGCTTTGAAACCGCCCTGGGCGAGCTGGAGCAGATCGTTAATCGTCTGGAAAGCGGCTCGCTGCCGTTAGAAGAAGCGCTCGGCGAATTTGAGCGCGGAATACAGCTGGCGCGCCAGGGGCAGGCAAAACTGCAGCAGGCCGAGCAGCGCGTACAAATTCTGCTGGCGGATAGCGAAGATGCGCCGTTGACGCCTTTTACGCCGGACGCTGAATAAATGGACTTCCCGCAACAGCTACAGGCATGCGTTGAGCAGGCCAATGAAGCGCTGCGTCGTTTTATCGCGCCGCAACCCTTTCAGAACACTCCGCTGGTCGAAGCCATGCAGTACGGCGCATTATTAGGCGGCAAACGCCTGCGCCCGTTCCTGGTTTATGCCACTGGCGACATGTTTGGCGTTAGCCGCGCGACGCTGGACGCCCCTGCCGCCGCCGTCGAGTGCATTCATGCCTATTCGCTGATGCACGACGATCTCCCGGCGATGGACGACGATGATTTACGCCGCGGCCAGCCAACCTGCCATATTAAATTTGGCGAAGCGAACGCAATTCTTGCCGGAGATGCCCTTCAAACGCTGGCGTTTTCTATACTAAGCGATGCACCAATGGCAGAAGTGCCGGATCGCGATCGTCTGGCCATGATTTCTGAGCTGGCTCAGGCCAGCGGCATTGCCGGTATGTGCGGTGGTCAGGCGCTGGATCTGGAAGCGGAAGGCCATCAGGTCGATCTGCAGGCGCTGGAACGCATTCATCGGCATAAGACCGGCGCGTTGATTCGCGCAGCGGTACGAATGGGCGCGTTAAGTGCCGGTGAAGCAGGACGCAGAGCGCTACCCGCGCTCGATCGATATGCAGAAAATATCGGTCTTGCCTTCCAGGTGCAGGATGACATTCTCGACGTGGTAGGGGATACTGCGACCCTTGGCAAACGTCAGGGAGCCGACCAACAGTTGGGCAAAAGTACCTACCCCGCCCTTCTGGGACTTGAGCAAGCCCGGAAAAAGGCCCATGACCTGATTACCGACGCCCGCCAGTCGCTAAATGAGCTGGCCGCGCAATCTCTGGATACCACGGCACTGGAAGCGCTCGCGAATTACATAATTCAGCGTGATAAATAAACAATAAATGAGTCTCTGATGAGTTTTGATATTGCCAAATACCCGACCCTGGCGCTGGTGGACTCCACCCAGGAGTTGCGTTTGTTGCCGAAAGACAGCCTGCCGAAACTGTGTGACGAACTGCGGCGTTACCTGCTGGACAGCGTCAGCCGCTCCAGCGGGCACTTTGCCTCCGGCCTTGGCACGGTTGAACTAACCGTGGCGCTGCACTACGTCTATAACACACCGTTCGACCGCCTGATCTGGGACGTCGGCCACCAGGCTTACCCGCATAAAATTCTGACCGGACGCCGTGACAAAATCGGCACTATCCGCCAGAAAGGCGGCCTGCATCCCTTCCCGTGGCGCGGAGAGAGCGAGTATGACGTCCTGAGCGTCGGTCACTCTTCGACCTCCATCTCTGCCGGGATCGGCATCGCTATCGCCGCAGCCAAAGAAGATAAGCAGCGGCGCGCGGTCTGCGTGATCGGCGACGGGGCGATAACCGCCGGAATGGCGTTTGAAGCGATGAATCACGCTGGCGATATCAAACCCGACCTGCTGGTGGTGCTCAACGATAATGAAATGTCGATCTCCGAAAATGTCGGCGCGCTAAACAATCATCTGGCGCAGCTGCTTTCCGGCAAGCTCTACTCCACGCTGCGCGAAGGCGGCAAAAAAGTCTTCTCTGGCGTACCGCCGATTAAAGAGCTGCTCAAACGCACCGAGGAACACATCAAAGGGATGGTGGTTCCGGGGACGCTGTTTGAAGAGCTGGGCTTTAACTACATTGGGCCGGTGGACGGCCACGATGTTATCGGGTTGGTTAATACGCTGAAGAACATGCGCGATCTGAAAGGGCCGCAGTTCCTGCATATTATGACCAAGAAAGGCCGCGGCTACGAGCCCGCCGAAAAAGACCCAATTACCTTCCACGCAGTACCTAAATTCGACCACACCAGCGGCGTACTGCCAAAAAGCAGCGGCGGCCTACCCTCTTACTCGAAAATCTTCGGCGACTGGCTGTGCGAAACTGCCGCGAAAGATGACAAGCTGATGGCCGTCACGCCAGCAATGCGCGAAGGTTCAGGGATGGTCGAGTTCTCGAAAAAATACCCTGATCAGTATTTCGATGTCGCTATTGCCGAACAGCACGCGGTGACCTTTGCTGCCGGGCTGGCGATTGGCGGCTATAAACCGGTGGTGGCGATTTACTCTACGTTCCTGCAACGCGCCTACGACCAGGTGATTCACGATGTCGCTATCCAGAAACTGCCGGTGCTGTTCGCTATCGATCGTGCGGGTATCGTTGGCGCTGATGGTCAGACCCATCAGGGCGCATTCGATATCTCCTTCCTGCGCTGCATCCCGGATATGGTCATCATGACCCCGAGCGATGAGAACGAATGCCGCCAGATGCTGTATACCGGTTATCACTACAACGACGGACCAAGCGCGGTGCGCTATCCGCGCGGCGCTGGTACCGGCGCGGCGTTTGAGCCGCTGGCCTCGCTGCCTATCGGTAAAGGCGTAGTGAAACGTGAAGGCGAAAAAATCGCGATTCTGAACTTCGGTACCCTGCTGCCGCAGGCCGCAAAAGTGGCGGAAAAGCTCAATGCCACTCTGGTGGACATGCGCTTTGCCAAGCCACTGGATGAGCCTCTGGTGCTGCAGTTGGCTGCAGAACACGACGTGCTGGTCACTCTGGAAGAAAACGCCATCATGGGCGGAGCAGGCAGCGGCGTGAACGAGCTGCTGATGTCGCGCCGCCGTGCGGTTCCGGTGCTGAATCTCGGCCTGCCTGATTTCTTCATCCCGCAGGGCACCCAGGAAGAAGTTTATGCCGACCTCGGCCTCGACGCCGCCGGTATTGAAGCCAAAATCCACGCCTGGCTAGCATAATTCCGGTGACCGCTCCTGCTATGCTTAAGGGATAACCTTTACAGTAGCAGGAGCGTATTATGCATTACATTCCCCTTGGCGATACCGATCTGCGCGTTTCCCGGCTTTGCCTTGGCTGTATGACCTTCGGCGAACCGGACCGCGGTAACCATGCCTGGACCTTACCCGAAGAGAGCAGTCGCCCGCTGATAAAATACGCCCTCGAAGGCGGCATTAACTTTTTCGACACCTCGAACAACTATTCAGACGGCAGCAGCGAAGAGATCCTTGGCCGCGCGCTGCGTGAGTATGCCCGCCGCGACGCCGTTATCGTCGCCACTAAGGTTTATCACCAGGTGGGCGATCTTTCACAGGGGCTATCGCGCGCGCAAATTCTGCGTTCTATTGACGATAGCCTGCGCCGTCTCGGTATGGAGTATGTCGATCTGCTGCAAATCCATCGCTGGGATTACACCACGCCCATTGAAGAGACCCTGGAGGCGCTAAACGATGTGGTTAAGGCGGGTAAAGCTCGCTATATCGGCGCGTCGTCGATGCATGCGCGGCAGTTCGCCCAGGCGCTGGCGTTGCAACAGCAGAATAACTGGGCGCGCTTTGTGACCATGCAGGATCACTACAATCTGATTTATCGTGAAGAAGAAAATGAGATGCTGCCGCTGTGCAGCCGAGAAGGCGTCGCGGTAATGCCATGGAGCCCGCTGGCGCGCGGCCGCCTGACCCGCCCGTGGGGGGAAACCACCGCCCGTCTGGTCTCAGATGAGGTCGGTAAGGCGCTCTACAATGCCGCAGATGAGAATGATGAACTGATTGCCAACAACCTCGCCGAGGTCGCGGAAGAGCTTGATGCCAACCGCGCTCAGGTGGCGCTGGCCTGGCTGTTGAGCAAACCCGGCGTAGCCGCGCCGATTATCGGCGCCTCAAGGCAAGAGCAAATGGATGAACTGCTACATGCGGTCGATTTAACGCTAACGCCAGAGCAGATTGAAAAGCTGGAGACGCCGTACAAACCGCACCCGATTGTCGGGTTCAAGTAACGTTCTACTTCTACAGGGCTACTCTGCGCTCTTTGCTCCCCGGGGGCGGCGCCTTGCCCGGGCTACGGGATCGGCGTGAATTGCAGGTTTTGTAGCCCGGACAGGTGCGCAGCACCGCCTCCGGAAAGTTGCTGACCTGGAGTCTACTGTGCTTAGAGAAGACCAATCGGCCAGTGGTGACCAATCACGTACAGCACCCCGGCAGAAATCACCCCGGCGACGATATCGTCTACCATAATCCCCATCCCGCCGTGGATATTGCGGTCAAACCAGCGGATAGGCCACGGCTTCCACATATCAAAGATGCGGAAAATCACAAAGCCGGCGGCAACCCACTGCCAGTCCATCGTCGGTAACGCCATCAGGGTTATCCACATCCCGACAAACTCGTCCCAGACGATGCTACCGTGATCGTGGGTGCCCATATCTTTCGCCGTACGGTGACAGATATAGACGCCAATGCAGATGCTCATCATCACTACCAGCGAATAGAGCTGCCAGGGGAGTAAGGTCAGCAGATACCAGAAGGGGATCGACGCCAGCGATCCCATTGTTCCCGGCACCACGGGGCTTAGCCCGCTACCGAAGCCAGTCGCCAGAAGATGCCAGGGGTTGCTCATCTTCAGGCGACTTTTCGCCACATCTCTACTACGCGCCAAAATGATCGTATCCCTTAAAATCGAGCGTGACAGGCTTGCCTTCGCGGATAAATTGCAGGCCTTCCGATTCCGGGAGAATCTGGCCAATACAGGTGAAACGTGCGCCGAGATTGGCGAGGGCGACGTCAAGCGCCCCGCGATTAAGTTCCGGCACGGTAAAGCACAGTTCATAATCTTCGCCGCCGGAGAGCGCCCAGCGTAGCGCCTGTTCCGTCTCAACCTGACGCAGCATAGCATCCGAGAACGGCATCGCATCAAGGTCGACGCGCGCGCCACAGCCGCTGGCTTTGAGAATATGGCCCAGATCGGAAATCAGGCCGTCGGAGAGATCGATGGCGGAATTCGCCAGATCGCGCAGCGCCTGTCCCTGCAAAACACGCGGTAGAGGACGCAAATGACGTGCCAGGAGGTAATCCGCGTCGGTGGCATCTTCCACCTGTAGCCTGTCCTGCAAAATCGCCAGCCCTGCGGCGCTGTCTCCCGGCGTGCCGGTGACGTAAATCCAGTCGCCATGCTTCGCCCCGGAGCGCTTCAGACCGCGTCCCGTTGGCACAAATCCGTGGATTCCCAGCGTCATCGATAGCGGTCCGCGAGTAGTATCGCCGCCAATGAGCTGCATATCGTAATAGTTGAGCTGAACAAACAGGCTGTCGCTAAAGGCTTCAAGCCAGGCTTCGTCTGCTTCCGGTAGCGTCAGAGCCAGCGTTAGCCACGCTGGTTCCGCGCCCATCGCGGCGAGGTCGCTCAGATTCACCGCCAGCGCTTTATAAGCGAGGTCGGCAGGGTCAATATCGGGTAAAAAATGGTTTCCCGCCACCAGGGTGTCGGTGCTGATTGCCAGCGTTTTTTTCTCGGGGATGTTCAGGAGCGCGCAGTCGTCGCCAATGCCGGTTTCAACATCAAGACGAGCGCTTTTTACGCGATCAAAATAACGGGCAATCAGGGAAAATTCGCCGCATGCCATACGTTATGCCTCAGCAAAAGAAAAGAATAAGGCCGGGCTTACAGAAGTGAAATTCTGCAAATCCGGCCCTGGAGTTTACTTTTTGTTGGGACGAATTACCGGGGCAGCTTTGTCCAGCACGCCGTTGACAAACTTGTGGCTATCTTCAGCGCCAAAGGTTTTCGCGAGCTCAATGGCTTCGTTAATCGCAACTTTGTACGGAACATCGCTACGCTTTGACAGCTCAAACAGCGCGATACGCAGCACCGCTTTTTCCACCTGACCCAGCTCGTCCAGCAGACGAGAAAGATACGGCTTCATCAGGCCGTCGAGGTACGCGCTGTTAGTCGCCACTCCGGACAGCAGTTCGCGGAAATACAGAACGTCGACATCTTTCACATCCTGTTCCGCCAGGAACTGGTATTCAACATCAGCGATGTCGTTCTGGGACAACTGCCAGGAGTAAAGCGCCTGGACAGCACACTCACGGGCGCGGCGACGAGCAGCAGGTTTCACGGAATTCCCCTTACAAAAAATCAGGCCTTGATGGCTTTCAATACGTTAATCATTTCCAGCGCGGTCAGCGCTGCTTCAGCGCCTTTGTTACCGGCTTTGGTGCCAGCGCGTTCGATGGCTTGTTCAATACTTTCTGTGGTCAGAACACCGAAGGCTACCGGGATCCCGCTGTCCTGAGCGACGTGCGCCAGGCCATTGCTTGCACCGCCAGCCACATATTCAAAGTGCGCAGTGCCGCCACGGATAACGGTACCCAGTGCAATCACCGCATCATATTTACCGGTTTTTGCCAGTGCGTCAGCCGCCAGCGGCAGTTCATACGCGCCCGGAACCCAAACAACGGTAATGTTTTCATCTTTTACCTGGCCAATACGTTTCAGGGCGTCAATCGCACCTTCCAGCAGGCTGTCATTGATAAAGTTGTTGAAACGCGCAATGGTGATGGCGACGCGAGCGTCCGGGGTAGCAACGTTAGCTTCAATAATGTTCATACTCTTCCTTCGGGTTCATTTGGCCCCGCAAGGGGGGCGGATTCTATCATAATAATCGGCGCACTGCTTTCCCTTTTGACCGGGGAAATCAAGCGTTCACTAAATGCAGGCAAATATCCGGGCCTACATGACGTATCTCGTTGAATTTGAAATGGGGTGCCTGATTCAGTTTCTCAAGCCCCGGCAGCGCGCATAAACCGCGCGCATCGTTGCCTAACAGTTTAGGCGCAATATAGACGATAAGCTCGTCCACCAATCCGGCCTGTAACAGGGCACCGGCAAGCGTTGGCCCGGCTTCCACCCAAATCGTGTTAATTTGCTGCTTACCCAGCTGCATCATCAGTAAAACCAGATCCAGTTGACCGTTATGTTCCGGTACTAACAGCGTACGTACGCTCTCCGGCCACTGCCGTTCATCTTCACGGGTGCGGGCAAACAGCGTTTCTCCCGTCTGCTGAACAATACGATGCTGTGGAGTGACGCGGTTCTGACTATCAATAACGATGCGCAAAGGTTGACGCAGGTTTTCCTGCGGGTACAACGCCTGGGTGTCGGCGTTGAGTTCGTTCCAGCGCACGGTAAGCTGAGGATCGTCCGCCAGCACCGTCGCGCTGCTGGTAAGAATAGCGTGGCTCTGCGCACGCAGACGCTGCACGTCGCGTCGCGCCTGCGGTGAAGTTATCCACTGGCTCTCTCCGCTGGCCATCGCCGTGCGGCCATCCAAAGATGCGCCCATTTTAAGCTGGATATAAGGGAAACCGGTACGCATCCGCTTCAGGAAGCCTTTATTCAGCGCTTCGGCCGCGTTCATCATCAGCCCGTGGCTCACGTCAACGCCTTCCTGTTGCAAACGGTACAGGCCGCGCCCTGCAACCTGCGGATTCGGGTCCTGCATCGCGGCAACGACGCGGGTCACGCCTGCGGCAATCAGCGCTTCGCAGCACGGCGGCGTACGGCCATGATGGCTACAGGGTTCAAGGGTCACGTAAGCCGTCGCGCCTTTCGCTTTTTCGCCCGCCATGCGCAGCGCGTGCACTTCCGCATGCGGTTCGCCAGCGCGATAGTGGAAACCTTCGCCAACGATCTCGCCATCTTTGACGATCACGCAGCCAACATTCGGGTTTGGATGAGTGGTGAAGCGTCCACGCGCGGCCAGCTTAAGGGCTCGCGCCATGTATATTTCGTCCTGCATGGCTTAGTCCTGTAAGCGGGCGATCTCTTCGCCGAACTCTTTAATATCTTCAAAACTGCGATAGACAGAGGCAAAGCGGATATAGGCCACTTTATCGAGCTTTTTCAGCTGCTCCATCACCAGATTGCCGATCATTTTGCTCGGCACTTCACGCTCGCCGGTCCCGCGCAGGTGGGTTTTAATATGGTTAACCGCCATTTCCACGTCATCGGCGCTCACCGGGCGCTTCTCCAGCGCTTTCAGCATTCCGCTGCGCAGTTTATCTTCATTAAAAGGTTCGCGCACATCGTTGCTTTTCACGACCCGCGGCATCACCAGCTCCGCCACTTCAAACGTCGTAAAGCGTTCATTACAGACCAGACACTGGCGGCGACGGCGTACGGAAGAGCCCTCGCCCACCAGACGAGAGTCGATAACTTTGGTATCTACGGCGAAACAGAAAGGGCAATGCATAGCGCGTCCTGACAGGTAGTTAAACTAACGGGTAGTTTACCGCGAAGTGACCCGACAACAAAGAAAGAGCTTTTGAGACAAAGGATCTATAGTGCGTTTACCTGAACGATCTACCATTAAGCATCCTCTGTTAACGGAATCCCGACCATGACAAGACGTTATCTAAAACTGGCCATTATGGGTAGCCTCTTCACCCTCAGCGCCTGCGCACAGCAAAGCGAAGTCCGCCAGATGAACCAGAGCGTGAGCACGCTGAGCAAAGAGATGACTCAGCTCAATCAGCAAACGGTAAAAATCACCCAGCAAAACGTTCTTAATGCGAAATCGAGCAGCGGCGTGTACCTGCTACCGGGCGCGAAAACACCGGCTCGGCTGAAAAGCCAGATTGGCACCCTACGCATGTCGTTACTCAACATCACCCCAGATGGCGATGGTACCCGACTGACGTTGCGCATCCAGGGCGAGTCAAACGATCCGCTCCCCGCTTTTAGCGCCACGGTAGCCTCAGGGCAGATTAGCGGCACAACCGATAGCTACCAGGAAGTTAATGTACAAAATCAGCTCATTAGCGCTCCGGCCAGCATTCTGGCACCGAGCGACGTCGATATTCCGCTGCGCCTGAATGGCGTTACGCCAGAGCAGGTCGGCTTCGTTCGCATCCACGATATCCAGCCCGCAGATATGCAGTAATTCTCTCAGCCGGATGCCACAAACATCCGGCGTTTTGCCGCCGCGCAAATCCATTTACAGATTTCCCATTCAGTTCACTAAAAATTGACTGTGTTTATGAATTTCGGTGGCATTTTGTCAAGAAATGCATAAAATCGTGAACGCAATCGATTACGTGCATGTTCGTTATGTGAAACAACACATATTTTTGTGAGCAAGGATTCCTATAATAGACGCCACAGAAATACGAAATATTTAGAAACGCTTCGGCGATTCTTTTAACGCCTTCAGGCTTAATTTAAACAGTGGCATCATTATGAAAAAAACATTACTGGCAGCCGGCGCAGCTCTGGCGCTCTCCGCATCTTTCTCTGCCAGCGCGGCAGAAAACGACAAACCGCAATATCTGTCTGATTGGTGGCACCAGAGTGTGAACGTGGTCGGTAGCTACCACACTCGTTTTGGGCCGCAGATCCGCAACGATACCTACCTGGAATATGAAGCGTTTGCCAAGAAAGATTGGTTTGATTTCTATGGCTATATGGATGCGCCGGTCTTCTTCGGTGGTAACACCAACGCGAAAGGTATCTGGAACCACGGTTCTCCGCTGTTTATGGAGATTGAGCCGCGCTTTTCTATCGATAAACTGACCGGAACCGATCTCAGCTTCGGTCCGTTCAAAGAGTGGTATTTCGCTAACAACTACATCTACGATATGGGCCGCAATAAGTCCGGTCGTCAGAGCACCTGGTATATGGGTCTGGGTACCGATATCGACACCGGTCTGCCGATGAGCCTCTCCCTGAACGTGTACGCTAAATACCAGTGGCAGAACTACGAAGCATCGAACGAAAACGAATGGGACGGTTACCGTTTCAAAGTGAAATACTTTGTTCCGCTGACCGATCTGTGGGGCGGTTCACTGAGCTATATCGGCTTTACCAACTTTGACTGGGGTTCCGATCTGGGCGATGACAACTTCTACGACATGAACGGCAAGCATGCGCGTACCAGTAACTCCATCGCCTCCAGCCACATCCTGGCGCTGAACTACGATCACTGGCACTACTCCGTGGTAGCCCGTTACTGGCACAACGGCGGCCAGTGGGCGGACGACGCTAAGCTGAACTTCGGCAGCGGCGACTTTAACGTCCGCTCTACCGGCTGGGGTGGTTACCTCGTGGTCGGTTACAACTTCTAATCCGCTGTGAATGTCCCCGGCGTCCGCGTCGGGGATCGCTCATCCTTAACGCTCTTCGCATCTCACCTTGCGCATAAAATCACTCAATGAACGATCGGCTCGCTCGCTGAAATGACGCCCGGTCACGACAATATCCAGGCAGCGATCGAGACGAAAACAGCGATAGTCTTCCCGCAGTTCGCACCAGGTCACCAGCAGCCAGCGCTCACCCCAGAAGAAAAGCCCCAGCGGCAGCACTTCACGCTGCGACACGTTTCCAGCTTCATCACGATAATGCAACGCCAGCGCCTGCTGTACGGAGACGGCCCGATGCACTAAATCAAATTGATCTTTGGTGTAACCCTGCGAACCAAAGTCGGGCGCAAACAGGCGCGACTGCTCCGCCTTGCGTCGGCTCTCCGCCGGTAATATCGCCAGCACTTTTTCCTGTGCCGACTCCAGCGCCTGGGATAGCGACGCGCCGCCCCAGGTTTGCAACAACCGAATAGCAGCCACCAGCGCCTCCGACTCCTGCGTCGTCAGCATCAGCGGCGGTAAATCATAACCCGCCAGCAGCCGGTAGCCGCTTCCCGCCTCCCCCTCCACCGGCACGCCAGAGAGCGACAGATCGCGAATATCACGGTAAATCGTACGCTCGGACACGCCAAGCCGCTCGGCCAGCAGCCCGGCAGTGGTTAACCTTCTACCGCGCAGGATCTGGACGATTTGAAAAAGGCGGTCGGCGCGTCGGCTCATTTTTGTTATCTCATTTACGCGGGTTGGTGAAGGCCAATCCGATTACCCTCGCTATCAATAAACAAGGCAATTGTGCCAATATCGTCCGCCAGCTCAAGCGGGCCAAAAACGCAGCTTCCGCCCGCTGAACTCACGCGTTCGAGCGCAGCCGCCAGGTTGTCAGTATGCAGATAGATAATACATCCCTGATCGGAAGGTTTAACGCCGTCGAATTTTGCCAGCGCACCGCCGGGAGCCGGATCCTGATAAGGAAATACGGCCATTTCAGCACAGTCCATATTCTCCCGCTTCAGCGTTACCTGCATCACCGGTTCGTAAAACGCCACGGCACGATCCATATCCGCAACCGGGATCTCAAACCAGTTAATTACGTTTCTCATATATCCTCCTGTCCATTGTTTGGGTTCAGGAGGAGTGTATGACAGGGCTACTGACAGCATTGTGTCAGTAACCATCGTCCTACGTTTCAGAACATGCCAATACCCTACTGAGATATACTTTTAAAACGCGCGAACAAAACCATTATTCGGCAGATAGTATTTACAGAGCAAGATGGAATTTCTCTTTAACCTTAAATGGAACATATTATGAATTCCCATAATCCATTGTTTTTAGAACAGATCAAAAACTCCCCGCTGGCCCAATTTCAGGACTTCTTCACGCAAACGGTACGCCCGGCAATAGATATCACGTCCTCTACGCAACCTATTAATCCCGGTTGCAGTAAGTTTGGCGGCGCTCCGGATCTGCCGCCCGGGACCCTCTGGCCTGAACATCCTAAAGCGTATTATCGCTTTATTGCACAGATTAACTTTGCTGAGATAAACGTCTCTGGAACCGACCTCCCAACCAAAGGTTTACTGAGTTTGTTTTACGCAGAAGATGAAGGTGAGGGTGAGGTTTTCTGGCGGGATGAGGACTATATTCTGGCAATCTATACATCATCGACAGAAGAGCTTACTCCACTTCTTCCTTCTGAAGCTAAACGGATATCCCGCCACGCTCGCCGCATCCAGTTCACCCCGTGTATGGATATTCCTTACGATGAATACCAGACGCCACAGTGGCCTTCATTCAGTCATGAACAAGAAGATGCTTACCATACACAGTTGCGCGATCTACTGCATAGCCAGAATTACCTGCTGGGCTACCCCTCCCACTATTCGCTCGGCTACGATCCTACTCCAGGGGAAAACTATGTTGCGCTATTGACGCTGGACTCTGACGAAAAGCTTGTATGGGAATGGCACGATGGAGACAAGTTAATGCTCTTCATCGATAAAGACGCACTTAAAAAAGGTGATTTTTCAGCTCTTGTCGCTGATGCGGGATGACACCAGTAAAACATCTGACATAAACCATTAAATAAAAAAACCGCAGCACCAGTGCTGCGGTTGATTCAGAACGTTCAACAAAACCGATCTTACGGCAGAATTGACGGCTGATCCGCCCCTTCTTTCTCGACCTTCTGCTGCAGCATGTGCTCACGCTTCATGCCCAGCTTCAGCGCCAGCGCGGAGGCGACGTAGATAGAAGACGCCGTACCGATAGAGACACCAATAAGCATCGTCAGCGAGAAGCCAGCCAGAATCGGGCCACCGAAGAGATACAGCATCAGGATAACCATCAAGGTCGTCCCGGAGGTGATCAAGGTACGGTGCAGCGTCTGCGTCAACGACACGTTAAAGATTTCGTACGGCGTACCGCGGCGAATCTTGCGGAAGTTTTCACGAATACGGTCAGATACCACGATGCTGTCGTTCAACGAGTAACCGATAACCGACATCAACGATGCCACGATAGTCAGGTCAATCTCGATGTGCAGCAGCGACAGCACGCCCATGGTTATCACCACGTCGTGCGCCAGCGCGATAACGACCCCCGCTGCCAGACGCCATTCAAAGCGAATACCGACGTAGATCAGGATACACACCAGCGCTGCGATAAGCGCCAGCGCGCCGGTCTGCGCAAGATCTGCCCCGACGCTCGGTCCGACAAACTCAATACGCTTAACCGCTGCGTTCTGGCTGGTCGACTCGTTTATTACGGTAACGACCTTACTGCCCAGCTCCTGACTACCGTTGGCGTCATGCACCGGCGGCATACGGACCATGATGTCGCGGCTGCTGCCAAAGTTCTGCAACTGCGGCTCCTCAAAGCCAGCCTGCTGCAGCGACAAGCGCACCTGATCCATATCAACAGGTTTTTCGAGGGTAATTTCAATCACCGTACCACCGGTGAAATCCAGACCCCAGTTAAACCCGCGCACGCCAATGATAATAATGGACAAAATCAGCAAAAAACCTGAAATGCCGAAGGCCCAGTAGTCCCAGCGCATAAAGTCCCAGACTTTACGGCCGTGGTTCAATTGTTCAACAGTATATTCCTGTGCCACAACGCACTCCTCAGATAGACAGCTTTTTAACGCGCTTGCCGCCGTACAGCAGGTTCACGATGGCACGGGTGCCGACGATAGCGGTAAACATTGAGGTCGCAACACCGATACCGGTGGTAATTGCAAACCCTTTAATGGCACCGGTACCGACCGCGTACAGGATAATGACCTTGATAAGCGTCGTAATGTTGGCATCAAAGATGGAACTGAACGCACCAGCATAGCCTTCATGAATCGCCTGCTGCACGGAACGCCCGTTGCTCAGCTCTTCTTTAATACGTTCGTTAATCAGAACGTTCGCATCGACCGCAACCGCAAGGGTTAACACGATACCCGCAATCCCCGGCATGGTCAGCGTCGCCCCCGGAATCAGGGACATAATGCCAACAATCAGCACCAGGTTGGCAATCAGCGCTGAGGTCGCAATCAGGCCGAACTTCTTGTAGAAGAAGATCATGAACAAGATAGAGACCACCAGACCGGCCAGACACGCTTCCAGGCCCTGCTGAATATTCTGCATACCCAGAGTTGGACCAATGGTACGTTCCTCGACAATCTGAATCGGCGCAATCAGCGCGCCCGCACGCAGCAGCAGAGAGAGCTGACGCGCTTCTGTCGCGTTACTGATACCGGTAATACGGAAGCTGTTGCCCAGACGAGACTGGATATTGGCGATGTTAATCACCTCTTCCTCTTTCGCCAGAATCGCACGGCCGTTGGCATCTTTCTTACCGCTGTCTTTGTACTCCACAAACAGGGTCGCCATCGGTTTACCGATGTTGTCCTTGGTGAAGTTAGACATGATGTTGCCGCCAGCGCTATCCAGAGAGATGTTAACCTGCGCCTGGTTGTACTCATCCATGCTCGACGTCGAGTCGGTGATATGGTCACCGGTGAGGATCACGCGCTTGTACAGCACAACCGGCTGTCCTTCACGGGTAAACTTCACTTCAGAGTCGCCCGGTACACGGCCGGAAGCCGCTGCAGAGCTGTCAACGTTGGTATTAACCAGACGGAATTCCAGCGTCGCGGTCGCGCCCAGAATCTCTTTCGCGCGCGCGGTGTCCTGGATACCCGGCAGTTCAACCACAATACGATCGGCACCCTGACGCTGAACCAGAGGTTCGGCAACGCCCAGTTGGTTGACACGGTTACGCAGGATGTTGATGTTCTGCTGAACCGCATATTCACGAGCTTCTTTCAGGCGGTCATCAGTCATCACGGCCTTCAGGCCAGTGCTGCCCTGAGTGGAGATAACCAAATCGCGGTGACGAGGGCTAAGGTATGAAATAGCCTGGTCGCGGGCCGCGCTATCGCGGAAGGCGATGCTCAGACCATAGTTATCTTCTTTACGCACGGTCGCGTAAGGAATGCCTTTATCACGCAGCTCGCTGCGCAGGCTGTCGATGTTTTGTTCCTGCAGTTTGCCCAACGCGGTGTCCATGTCGACTTCCATCAGGAAGTGGACACCGCCGCGCAGGTCAAGACCCAGCTTCATCGGCTCGGCATACATTGCCGCCAGCCAGCGCGGGGTTGCCGGAGCAAGGTTAAGCGCCACGACGTATTTGTCACCCAGCACGCCCATCAACGCTTCACGCGCGCGCAGCTGGATATCAGTGGTGTCGAAGCGCGCAAGAATTGCGCCCTCTTCCAGTGCCACAGACTTAGCGGTAATTTTTTCTTCTTGTAGTGTTTTCTGGACCTGGATCAGCGTTTGCTCACTGGCGGCGACGCCGCGCGCGCCAGTGATTTGAACGGCCGGATCCTCACCATACAGGTTGGGAAGCGCATACACTAAGCCGACGACGATAACGACGATCAGCATGATGTACTTCCACAAAGGATAACGGTTTAACACGGCAGTTCCCTTAGGGAAAATGAGTAATTACAGCGCCTTCATGGTGCCTTTCGGCAGAACGGCAGCTACGAAGTCACGTTTGATAACCACTTCGGTGGTATCGTTCAGCGCAATAGCGATGTATCCGCTTTCCGCAACTTTAGTCACACGCCCAACCAGGCCACCGTTGGTCAGCACTTCATCGCCTTTAGCGATGGAGTTCATCAGGTTTTTATGTTCTTTGGTGCGTTTCTGCTGTGGACGCAGGATCATGAAGTAAAAAATCAGACCAAACACCACCAGCATCAGGATCAGAGACATCGGACTGCCCTGCGCCGCGCCACCGGTTGCTGCTACCGCATCAGAAATAAAAAAGCTCATTGAAATTCCCTCATTATTAAAATTAGTCAACGTTCAAAGGTGGAACGGTTCGACCCTGACGTTGGTAAAAATCGGTCACGAAGCTCTCTAATTTACCCTCTTCGATAGCCTTGCGTAAACCAGCCATTAAGCGCTGATAGTATCGCAGGTTATGAATGGTATTGAGACGCGCGCCCAATATTTCGTTGCAACGGTCAAGATGATGCAAATAAGCGCGTGAATAGTTGCGACAAGTGTAGCAATCACACTCTGCATCCAGCGGCGAAGTATCGCTCTTGTGCTTCGCGTTGCGGATTTTCACCACGCCATCGGTGACGAACAGGTGGCCGTTGCGCGCGTTGCGCGTCGGCATGACGCAGTCGAACATATCGATCCCGCGGCGCACCCCTTCGACCAGATCTTCCGGCTTACCGACGCCCATCAGGTATCGCGGTTTGTCGGCTGGGATCTGCGGACAGACGTGCTCCAGAATACGGTGCATATCTTCCTTCGGCTCGCCAACAGCCAAACCGCCGACAGCGTAGCCATCAAAGCCAATCTCTACCAGACCTTTAACAGAGATATCACGTAAATCTTCGTAAACGCTGCCCTGAATAATGCCAAACAGCGCATTTTTGTTACCCAGACCATCAAAACGGTCGCGGCTACGCTTCGCCCAGCGCAGAGACATCTCCATCGAGCGCTTAGCATAATCCCAGTCCGCCGGGTATGGCGTACATTCGTCGAAGATCATCACGATGTCAGAACCGAGATCGTACTGAATCTCCATCGATTTTTCCGGATCGAGGAAAATCGGATCACCGTTGATTGGATTACGGAAGTGCACCCCCTGCTCGGTGATCTTACGAATATCGCCGAGGCTGAAGACCTGGAAACCGCCCGAATCGGTGAGAATCGGCCCTTTCCACTGCATGAAGTCGTGCAGGTCGCCGTGCAGCTTCATGATCTCCTGGCCCGGACGCAGCCACAGGTGGAAGGTATTACCGAGAATGATTTGCGCGCCAGTGGCTTCAACTTCCTCCGGCGTCATCCCTTTGACGGTGCCGTAGGTGCCAACGGGCATAAATGCTGGCGTTTCAACCACGCCGCGCTCAAACACCAGGCGGCCGCGACGCGCGCGACCATCGGTGGTATCTAACTCAAATTTCATTATCACTCCTGCGTCAGAAAAACAGTCCGACGTTTTAAACACTCATGCCGGGAACTTATTCCCCGACACGCTCAGAAATAGCCTGCGGATTGTACGTGATAAACATGGCATCACCGTAACTAAAAAAGCGATATTCTTGTTCTACAGCAGCCTTATAGGCGTTCATGGTGTGCTGATAGCCCGCAAATGCGGAAACCAGCATGATCAGCGTCGATTCCGGCAGGTGGAAGTTGGTCACCAGCGCATCAATAACCTGATATTGATAACCTGGGAAAATAAAGATTTGCGTATCACCGAAGAACGGCGCAATCAGCGCGTCTTTTGCCGCCTGCGCGGCGCTCTCCAGCGAGCGTACCGACGTCGTCCCGACGGCAATCACCCGGTTGCCGCGCGCTTTTGCCGCCAGCACCGCGTCGACCACATCCTGCGGCACTTCCGCATATTCGGAATGCATAATGTGGTCTTCGATTGAATCTACGCGCACCGGCTGGAACGTCCCTGCGCCCACGTGTAGCGTAACGAACGCCGTCTCAATACCTTTTTCGCGCAGTGCCGCCAGCAGTGGATCGTCAAAGTGCAGACCCGCGGTCGGCGCGGCGACGGCGCCAGGCTTAGTGCTATAGACCGTTTGATATAGCTCGCGGTCGGCATCTTCGTCCGGGCGGTCGATATACGGCGGCAACGGCATATGACCGATGGCGTTAAGGATATCCAGCACCGGACGCGAGTCGTTGAATTCAACTTCAAACAGCGCACCGTGACGCGCCAGCATGGTGGCGTTAATGCTTTCATCATCACCGAGCAGCAGTTCGGCGCCCGGCTTCGGCGCTTTGGAAGCGCGAATATGTGCCAGAATACGTTTATCATCAAGCATACGCTCGACCAGCACTTCAATCTTGCCGCCGCTGGCTTTACGGCCAAACAGGCGCGCCGGGATCACGCGGGTATTATTAAAGACCAGCAGATCTCCAGGGTTGAGCTTATCGAGTAAATCGGTGAAAGTACCGTGCGTCAGCGCGCCCGTCGGCCCGTCTAATGACAGCAAGCGGCAGCTACTGCGCTCAGGCATGGGATAGTGGGCAATCAGGGATTCGGGTAATTCAAAGGAAAAATCGGCAACGCGCATGACGGTAACTCAGACTAATAAAGAGGCGGGTAGTCTAGTGCCGGGAGGTTCTCCCTGCAACCGTTACCACCTCAGGACAAAGATTAAACGATGAATTTTCTTGCACACCTGCACTTAGCCCATCTCGCCGACAGTTCGCTACCCGGCAACCTGCTGGCCGACTTTGTTCGCGGCAATCCGCAACAGGATTACCCCGCCGATATCGTTGACGGCATTTTTATGCATCGGCGTATCGATGTGATGACCGACAACCTGGCAGAAGTGAAAGAAGCCCGCGAGTGGTTCCGCCCGCAGACCCGCCGCGTCGCGCCGATTACTCTCGACGTAATGTGGGATCACTTTCTGTCGCACCACTGGGAACGCATTTCTCCTGAGATGCCGCTGACCGAGTTCGTTCGCTATGCGCATACTCAGGTAGCGCAGATCCTGCCCGATTCTCCGCCGCGCTTTGTGAATCTCAACGAATACCTCTGGTCAGAGCGCTGGCTTGAACGCTACCAGGACATGGATTTTATTCAGCGCGTGCTCAACGGTATGGCCAGCCGCCGCCCGCGCCTTGATGCCCTGCGCGACTCCTGGCAGGATCTGGATACGCACTACGATCGACTTGAGCAGCAGTTCTGGCGCTTCTATCCGCAGATGATGGCGCAGGCAAAAAAACGTGAGCTATAAATGATTGCTCTTTTCCCGCAAAAGACTATCCTGAAAAGCGCTTTTAAATAACGATTGATAGACAAAACCTATCTCATCGATTGTCAGCGTCACGTTGAGTTCCCCCGCCCCTCTCCCTATACTTGCCCGCGTTGCGTTCCAATTAACCTTAGTATTAACAGGAGAATCATATGGTTCTGGTTACTCGTCAGGCTCCGGACTTCACCGCGGCGGCAGTATTAGGTAACGGCGAAATCGTTGAGAAATTCAATTTCAAACAGCACACCAACGGTAAAGCCACCGTTCTGTTTTTCTGGCCGATGGACTTCACCTTCGTTTGCCCGTCAGAACTGATTGCTTTTGACAAACGCTACGAAGAATTCCAGAAACGCGGCGTAGAAGTCGTTGGCGTTTCTTTTGACTCCGAATTCGTGCACAACGCATGGCGTAACACCCCAGTCGACCAGGGTGGTATCGGTCCGGTTAAATACGCAATGGTTGCTGACATCAAACGCGAAATCCAGAAAGCGTACGGTATCGAGCATCCGGACGAAGGCGTTGCCCTGCGCGGCTCTTTCCTGATCGATGCTAACGGCGTTGTTCGCCACCAGGTGGTTAACGACCTGCCGCTGGGCCGTAACATCGACGAAATGCTGCGCATGGTTGACGCGCTGCAGTTCCACGAAGAGCACGGCGAAGTTTGCCCGGCGCAGTGGGAAAAAGGAAAAGAAGGTATGGCCGCTTCTCCGGAAGGCGTTGCTAAATACCTGACCGAGAACGTTTCCAGCCTGTAATCGGCAGACGTTTCAGAAAAAGGCTCGCAGCTGCGGGCCTTTTTTGTGCCCCGATTTCGCCTTTTTCAACTCATCGCAATACAAACATTGATATCGCAAATGATTAAAATCGTCCCTCTGCACGTTTTTTGATACTCCGTTCAAACTTTGTAAAAAAAACACCCCTATATTTGTGATAAACATCCCACATCTTCATTTAAAATTCAGATGTTCGACCATTCATTCGTCCTGTCTTTTTCTTCCGCACAAAGAGAATAATTGTAACTAACTGATATTAAACAACATAATAAATCTATTTTTTACATAAAAAATAATTCAAACATTACTCCAGTGTGATCAACTTCAATATTTAAAAATCCATATGTGATCTGAACCATCATTTTTGTTGATATATTTGTCCATGATCTAGTTCAGGAATATGAACGCATTAAGGATCGGATGATGGAAATTATTTTTGACCCTACATTGATTGCGCTTAAGCAGAATATTTCAACCGCCGAGCAGGCTATCGAATTCGCTGGCTCGCTGCTTGTCCGGAAAAATATTTGTCGGGTGGAATATATCGGCGAAATGCTCGAAGTCTATCGCGATTTTGGTCCAGCCATTGTTATCGACTACGGTCTGGCGATGCCGCATGCACGACCAGAAAAAGGCGCATTACGAACAGGGTTTTCATTAGTTACCACCCAACAACCAATCGCCTTTGGTCATGAGGAGTTTGATCCGGTTAACGTCATCATCGCCATCGCTGGGGCGGATGCCGATAGTCATATAAAAATGATCCAACTTATAGCCTCACTGGTTGAGTCAGATATTGTCAGTTTTCTCCAACAGGAGAATGACATCAATTCAGTATTACATTTCATCCAAAAGCAAATGGAGTAGTCATTATGTTAGTTATCAGAACAGTTTGTGGTAACGGTATTGGCAGTTCATTAATGGCTGCTAATAATGTCAAAAAAATATGTGATGAATTAGGTATCAAAGCTGACGTCGCCTCCGTTGATTTTGCCAATGCCGTAGGTGAAAAAGCCGATCTTTATGTCACGATAAAAGAATTGGCAAACCAATTTCCTGCGCACTGTAACGTTGCCATTATTCGCAGCTATGTGCATAAAGCGAAAATCGCTGAAGATATTACTGAAGCACTCACCAAAGTTGCTGCGACTCACTCTTAATCATTATTGAGGGAACGATCATGCAGGCTATTCTTAGTTTCTTATCGGAAATATTTAGTCAACCCGCATTTCTGATGGGGATTATCGCATTTGTCGGTTTAGTGGCACTGCGATCCCCCGGAAATAAATTACTCACCGGTACCTTGAAGCCTATTTTAGGCTACTTGATGTTAAGCGCGGGTGCAGGGGTTATCGTTGCCAACCTGAACCCGCTTGGCGGCATTATCGAAGCCGGGTTTAATATTCGCGGCGTTATCCCTAACAACGAGGCCATTGTTTCCGTCGCGCAGAAAGTGCTGGGTGTGGAAACCATGAGTATTTTGCTGCTCGGATTTATTTTCAACCTGGTGATTGCCCGTTTCACCAAGTACAAATATATCTTTCTGACCGGCCACCACTCTTTCTTCCTGGCCTGTCTGTTCTCGGCGGTGCTACAGGCGGCAGAATTCCGCGGCTGGATGCTGGTTCTGATCGGGGGATTCCTGCTGGGCTCATGGTCAGCCATTTCTCCTGCCATTGGTCAACGCTATACCAAGCAGGTCACCGAAGACGGCGGCATTGCGATGGGGCACTTCGGTTCCCTCGGCTATTACATCTCAGCCTGGATTGCGACCAAAACCGGCAACCCGGCCAATTCTTTCGCCGATACCGAAATATCAGAGAAATGGGGCTTTCTGCGCGATACTACGGTCACCACAGGCATCGTGATGTTCATCATCTACTTTGTGTGTAGCGCCGTCGCAGGCACAGAGTACCTGCGTACGATAACGGATCAGAACATGCTGATCTTCTCCATCCTGACCGGTCTGCAGTTTGCCGTCGGCGTCGCCATCGTCTACAACGGCGTGCGGCTGATCCTCGGCGATCTGGTCCCGGCCTTCCAGGGGATCAGTCAGAAGCTGATACCGAACTCTATCCCGGCCGTTGATTGCGCGGTGTTCTTCACCTTTAGTCCAACCGCCGTGGTCGTGGGGTTCATCAGCTCGTTCATTGGCGGTCTGGTCGGTATGCTGTTCCTGGGCGCATTTGGTATGGCGCTGATTATTCCTGGCATGGTACCGCACTTCTTCTGCGGCGGGACTTCCGGAGTCTTTGCCGACAAACTTGGCGGCAAGCGCGGCTGTGTGATTGCCTCGTTCATCGGCGGGATATTCCTCGCTTTCCTCCCGGCGATGCTACTCCCGGCGCTGGGCAACCTTGGCTTTGAAAACAGCACATTTGCCGACTTCGATTTCGCCGTCTGGGGCATCATCATCGGGAATGCTTTCACCCAGTTTGGTCAGATAACTATCTATCTGATTTGCCTGGCGCTCATTGTTGCGCTGCTGGTGCCATTCTGCTTCCGTTCAGTTCGTGTAGTCGGTGACACGCTCAGCTATGAGGAGCTCACTGCGGATAAGAAAAATGAATAAGTGGTTTCATTTTTCCCTGCGGGAAGGGATTTCTTCCCGCAGCTGACAAAATAATCAGGAGTTGTTATGGCTATCTTGTCCATTGGATTTTCATGTTTTGATCAGTTCTTTTTTCTTAACGAGTGGCCGCAGGAGAATACCAAAAATTTCTGCCATGACTTTATCGAGAGCGGTGGCGGCCCGGCAGCAAATGCGGCGTGGCTGCTGGGACTATGGGGTGAAGATGTTTATTACATCGGTCATTTGAATAAAGATCTTTACGGTCAGCGCATTATCGATGAATTTGCCGAAGCGGGCGTCGATACCAGCCATGTGGTCTTCTCCGATGAAATGATCACCCCGCTGGCATCAGTACTGGTCAATCGCTTGACGGGCTCGCGGACGATTATTACCCGTAAAATGCAGACGCCACCTTCGCTGACTTATGACCAGAAGCTCAAACTCGATGATTTGGCTGAACGGCTTATTGCATCAGAAGAACCGGTAACGCTATTAGTTGATGGTCATGAAGCAGAAATTAGCGAGTATTTAATCAAAAAACTGCCCACGGCGAAAGTGGTTATGGACGGTGGCTCATTACGCGCCAGCAATATTAAATTAGCGGCCTGGACCGATTATTTTGTCGTCAGTGAACACTTTGCCCGAGACTATATGGGATATCGCGCTCTCAGCACCGAGGCTGAAATTAAAACAGCGCTTATCGAGTTAAATAAAATTTGCCGTGGCGAAGCATTTATTACCCTCGGAGAAAAAGGATGTGCGTTCTTAAAGAACGGGATGCTGCAAATTGTCCCCGCCTGGCTGTGTAATGCCGTGGATACCACCGGCGCAGGGGATGTATTTCACGGTGCATTTACCTACGGCGTCCATTATTCGTGGCATATCGATAATATTATTTTATTTGCCAGTCTGACTGCGGCTATCTCTATTGAGAAGAAAGGTGTACGCGAATCCATGCCGGATCTTGCGGTAGTTCATAACTCGTTAAATAGTTACGAAAGAAACTTAAAGCAATATTTTGGCGAATAATTGCTGTTAATTAAACTTCAGAGGTGATTATGTTAGTTTCGATGAAGGACATGCTTCAGCATGCCCTACGGGACGGTTATGCCGTAGGGCAATTCAATATCAATAATCTGGAATGGGTCGGTGCTGTATTAAGCACCGGGCAACAGCTACGCTCTCCCGTTATTTTGGGCGTTTCCGGCGGTACGGTTAAACATATGCTGGGATTAAAATGTATCCATGACATCGTGGTTAACGCGATGGATTATTTACATATTGATACTCCGGTATCGCTGCACCTGGATCATGGGACCACTCGGGAAGCCTGCGAGGCGGCTATTGAAGCAGGATTCAGCTCCATTATGTTTGATGGTTCGCACCTGCCGTTTAACGAAAACCTGGCTATCACCCGCCACCTGGTCGAACTGGCGCACAGTAAAGGCGTTTCAGTTGAGGCAGAGTTGGGGACCATCGCCGGCAGCGAAGACGGGATCGTCAATTCCCAAGTAATATATGCTGACCCGCAGGAGTGCTATACCCTGGTCAAAGAGACACAGGTTGATTGCCTGGCAGCGGCGCTGGGGTCAACCCACGGGCTGTACAAAGGCAAAGCCAAACTGGGGTTTACGGAGATGAAGGCCATTTCCGAGCTGGTGAATGTTCCGCTGGTTCTGCACGGAGGTACGGGTATTGCCGATGAAGACATGCGTAAGGCAATCGCCTGCGGTACGGCCAAGATTAACGTCAATACAGAAAATATGTACGCCTGGTGTCAGGAAGTAAAAGCAATTTTTGCCGCCGATACCGGCCACGATGTCAACGACCCGCGCAAAGTGATCAATCAGGGGCTAAAACCGGTACGAGAAATGATTGCACGCCGTATCGAGCTTTTTGGCTCGCAAAACCGCTATTAGAAAATTTTGGCTTTATAGACTGACGTCATCCCAGGGAGAAACCCGCCGCCGGACAACACCGGGGCGGGTTAATCGTGAACTAAAATGCAAAGCAAGAGCAGCCCAGCACGCCCCAGAACGCCTGCTCATCAGCCACCGGAATCGACGACTTGCGCGCAATATCATGCTGGTGACCGTGTACCCCGCAGCTACCGCAGCACTGGTGCATCTGAACTATCGCGCCAATTTTCGCCGCCGTCGGCGCAGAGCGGTAATGGCCCGGAACCTTGACCAGCGGCGACCACTCCGGCAATACCGGGATTGGCGGCGGCGCCAGCGGCGAGAAGTGTCCGGCAGCGTATACTACCTTACCGTCAACCACCGTTAATACCGACTCAATTCCCTTAATGTCCTCTTCCGCTACGCTGAAGTAGTCTTTGGACAGCACCACCAGGTCAGCAAGCTGTCCCTGTTCAATTCGCCCTTTCTTACCCTGCTCGCTGGAGAACCACGCGCTTCCCGCCGTCCACAATTCCAGCGCTACGTCGCGCGGCAGGCGATTGCTTTCGTCATACATCGCCATCCCACCAACGGTGCGCCCGGAAACCAGCCAGTACAGCGCGGTCCACGGATTGTAGCTCGCCACGCGGGTGGCATCTGTGCCCAATCCTACCGGCACGTCCAGCTCAAGCATCTTCGCTACCGGCGGGGTGTGTTTAACCGCCTCTTTACCATAGCGATCGACAAAATATTCGCCCTGGAAAGCCATCCGGTGCTGTACCGCAATACCGCCGCCCAGCGCTTTGACGCGTTCGATATTGCGCTCGGTAATGGTTTCCGCATGGTCGAAAAACCAGTGCAGGCCGTTGAACGGAATATCGCGGTTAACCTTCTCGAAGACGTCGAGCATCCGGCTTATGGACTCATCATAGGTCGCATGCAGGCGGAACGGCCAGCGGTGCTCGACAAGATGACGCACCACCCGCTCCAGCTCATCTTCCATCCCTTCCGACAGATCCGGGCGCGGCTGGAGGAAGTCTTCAAAATCCGCCGCCGAAAAGACCAGCATCTCCCCGGCACCGTTAGCGCGGTAAAAATCGGTCCCCTGACCCGGCTTCAGCATATCGGTCCAGCGCTCAAAATCTTCCAGCTCCTGCTTCGGCCGCTGGGTAAACAAGTTATAGGCGATACGCACGGTCATCTGCTCTTTGGCGTGTAACTGCTCAATAATTTCGTAATCTTCCGGGTAGTTCTGGAAACCGCCCCCGGCATCAATGGCGCTGGTTAACCCTAAACGGTTTAATTCGCGCATAAACTGGCGCGTTGAGTTGATCTGCAGCTCCAGCGGCAGCTTCGGCCCTTTCGCCAGCGTCGAATAGAGGATCATCGCATTGGGCTTGGCGATCAGCATTCCGGTCGGATTACCGTTGCCATCGCGAACAATCTCGCCGCCCGCCGGATCCGGGGTCTCTTTGGTGTAGCCCACCGCCTTCAGCGCCGCGCGGTTAAGCAGCGCGCGATCGTACAAATGCAGGACGAACACCGGAGTATCCGGCGCGGCATCGTTAAGCTCTTCAAGGGTTGGCATCCGCCGTTCAGCAAACTGGAATTCACTCCAGCCCCCCACCACCCGCACCCACTGTGGCGACGGCGTGCGGTCGGCCTGATCTTTAAGCATCCGCAGCGCGTCCGCAAGCGAGGGAACGCCCTCCCAGCGCAGCTCCAGATTATAATTCAAGCCACCACGGATCAGGTGCAGGTGGGAGTCGTTCAGTCCGGGGATCACCGTATGCCCTTTAAGATCGATAATTTGCGTCCCTTCAGCAGCAAAGCTCATGATCCGATCGTGGCTACCGGCGGCGAGAATTTTACCATCGGCGATCGCCAGCGCATCAGCGAGCGGATTTTGACGATCGAGAGTATGAACCCGACCATGGGTCAGGATCAGTGTGGCAGTTTGCGACATAACGCTCTCCTTCAGGAGGCTGGCTCAGCTTTTCTTTAACCAGCCAGCAAACAAACGGGTCACGATGGGCATCCAGAACCAGACCACCAGCGCGACCACACAGGCATCATTGATCAAATGCAGTAACAGACTTCCCTTCAGCGAGGGCAATAGCATTCCGGTTACCGTGGGCACCAGATTGGTACTGGGGAAAATCACCAGCAGGGTGATTAAAAATTGCTTCCAGCGCAGCGGCTGGCGCACGTTGGCAGTCGGTGGCGTAAACCAAAAGGCCGGTTCGGTGCGAACTTCGGTCCGGTCGCCTTCGCTCAGCAGCGGTGCGATTTCCGCCACCAGCTCGCGACGCGTTTCTGACTGCGTCCAGGCGTAAAGATGCTCAATGGTGTCGAAGCGAATGATTACGCTCCATAAATTCTGCCCGACGGCCGGACGAATCACGTTGGCGCCAAGATGTCCGGGAAACTCCGCCGCAATCGGCATAATTTTACCCAGCCACTCTTCATAACGTTGGCCATGTTCGGGGTCGAGTACATGACTGATAACCAGGGTCACCGATTTCTGCTGCGCCATTAAGAGTTCCTTGCTTCAGGGTAATGACGGGATTTACCCCGCCATCAGCCATAAATGACAATACACAAAATCATTCATGCTGCGCCGGGGCGGGCAAACGAAGCCAACAAAGAGGCAGCTTGAAGGATGAAGTGTATTTAGGCTTGACGCTCCGGCGCGCCATGCACCATGGTATACGCGTAATCCACGCCCATTCCGTAAGCGCCGCTGTGCTCACGGACCAGGTCCATCACCGCGTCATAAGTCTCTTTACGCGACCAGTCGCGCTGATACTCCAGCAGCACCTGTTGCCAGGTCACCGGTACCGCACCGGCCTGTACCATGCGGTCAATGGAACGCTCGTGAGCATCAACCGAGGTGCCGCCGGAGGTATCGGTCACCACATACACTTCATATCCTTCATCCAGCGCCATCAGCGCCGGGAAAGTTAGGCACACTTCCGTCCACAGTGCGGAAATAATCAATTTCTTACGCCCGGTTGCTTTTACCGCAGCCACAAATGCCGCATCTTCCCAGGAGTTCATCGACGTGCGTTCAATGGGCTTCACATCTGGATGCACAGCCAGCAATTCCGGCCAGATATAGCCGCTGAAGCTTTTGGTTTCTACTGAAGTATAAATCACCGGAACATTAAAAATTTTCCCTGCCTTGGCTAAAGCCACCGTATTATTTTTCAGGGTCTGGCGGTCAATATTAGCCACGCCAAAAGACATTTGCGGCTGGTGATCAATAAAAATAAGAGCAGAGTTAGAGGGATCGATCAGTTCACGAATAGACATAACATATCCTGTTAATCAATGAGTTAAGAAGATACTACCGTTACCGTTGTGCTGTCTGGATCCTGACTGATAAAGCATGGTGAGTATAGTCAGTAATTTCTAACGAGTTATTAAAGATTTTTTTCTAATTTATTTCTAAAGCAAAATTTTATGACCAATCAATTACCCATCACAATATTAATGAAATTATGTTTATCAAAATTTTGCGGTTAACCGTTCTAAATTATTCACTGGTATTGAACATCGCTCTTCGGTAAAAAATAGGCACGATTTTTTACCGGAAGTTAACTCATGCGCTTAAACCTTGATGTCCTGTTGATTCTCGACGCGCTGGACAAGCATGGCTCTTTTGCTACCGCCGCCGAATCGCTATTTAAAACACCCGCCGCGCTGAGCTATATGATTCAAAAGCTGGAAAGCGATCTGAACATCACCTTGCTGGATCGCTCCGGACACCGGGCTAAATTTACCGATACCGGCAGAATGATGCTGGAAAAGGGGCGATTGCTGCTTAATGCCGCCAAAGATCTGGAAAAACAAGCGGTCCAGCTCAGCGCCGGCTGGGAGCGGGATCTGGCTATCGCGCTGGATGACTCTTTTCCTTTTAATGCGCTGCTACCGCTGATCGACGCATTCTACGCCCGGCACCCGCAAACACGGCTTAATTTTACCCACCACACTCTCGCGGGTTCATGGGAAGAACTCACCCACAACGGGGCGGATATTATTCTCGGGGCAATTAATGAACCGCCGACCTCCGCCGAATGGTCGTGGAAAATGCTTGGCGCCATGGACAATGTTTTCGTCATCGCACCGGGGCATCCGCTGGCGGAAACCACCCAACCGCTCACCAACAAGCAGCTAAGCCTGCATCGCGCGGTGGTCATCAGCGATAGCGCTCGCTACTGTCACCCACTCAACAGCAACCTGCTCGACGAGCAGCCGCAAATTCGCGTTGATGATTTCGCCAGTAAAGTTGAGCTGTTGCGCGCCGGGCTGGGCTGCGGCTTTTTACCGCGCCATATTGCCCGCCCGTGGCTGGAACGCGGCGAGCTGGTAGAAAAAGCCGTTATCTCTTGCCGCGAGAAAGATATTACCTATATGGCCTGGCGTAGCGGTAATGATGGGCTGGCTCAGCGCTGGTGGCGCGAGGCCATTCTCCAGAGTGAACATCTGAACCAGCTCTATGACTAACGGCTAAACCACACGTTGGCGGAGATAGCGGGTAGCGTCAGCACACCGTCGTGTAGCGCACCGGCTCCTTCTTTCAACTGCCAGTCGTTAACGTCAAGCAGCGGTGAATCCTCAACCACGACCTCGCAGGCTTCGCCGCGGTTAATCGCCACCAGCACGCGCTGTTGCTTATAGACGCGCACAAACACCACCACGTTGTCTTCGGCATAGATCACCTGGCAACCGCCGTAGCGCAGCGCCTGATTAGCCTTACGCAACTTGCTCATGCGCTTGTACAAGCCGAGCAGCTCGCCATCCTGCAATGCCGGATCCCACGGGAACGGCTTACGGCAGAACGGATCGTTATTACCATCCACGCCGACTTCATCCCCGTAGTAAATGCACGGTACACCCGGCCAGCTAAACAGCCATACCACCGCCAGCGGCAAACGCGCGACATCTTTGCCCAGCAGGGACTTAAAGCGGGCAGTATCGTGACTATCGAGCTGATTGAACATCCGCAGTTGCTGCTGGTGCGATAGCCCGGCGCGATAGTTATCCATCCACGCCATGCAGGTCTGCGCATCGATTTTCTGCGGATCGTAGGAAATATCGGTATTGGCAAGGAAGCCCCACAGCGGGAAGGTAAACCCACGATAGTTCATCGCCGAATCTTCAACGTCGGCCTGTAGCCACTGGCGCGCATCGCCGAAATGCTCACCAAACACAAAGGATTCCGGCTGCTCTTGCTTCGCCGCATGGGTGATGCCGGCAATATGACGCAGGTTATTACGCGCCCCGCCGCCTTCGCCCAGCATATGCACTACGTCGAGCCGCCAGCCGTCCATACTCCACGGCGCTTTCAGCCAGTGGCGCACCACGCTATCTTCCCCGCCATAGATTTCATTGACCAGGGTTTCTGACCGATAATCCAGCTTCGGCAAGCTGGCGTATCCCAACCAATCGTGGGCCACGCCCTCCGGGGAGAAGTTATACCAGTCACGCCACGGCGAATCGACATTATGGCAGGCACCACCGCTGCCGCGCTGATGGCGATCGAACCAGGCGTGCGAATCACCGCTGTGGTTGAACACGCCATCAAGGATCAGACGCATTCCCTCTTTTTGCGTGTTGTGGCGCAGGCGCAGCAGCGCCGCATCGCCGCCAAACTGCGGGTCAACGCGGCGATAATCTTCGGTATCATATTTATGTACGCTGGGGGCGACAAAGACCGGGTTCAGATACAGCGCCGTGACGCCAAGCTGCTTCAGGTACGGTAGCTTTTCGCTAATACCGTCAAGATCTCCACCGTAAAAAGTAGAGCCGCCCGCCTCGCCGGTGAGCGGTTCATCCCACTCTTTGCGCACGATATCGTGACCGGCAGCATGATGATAGTAAACCTTGTCCTGTTCAGCCTCGTGTGACTGGCTGCGGGCGAAACGGTCAGGGAAAATTTGATAAAACACCTGATCGGCAACCCACTGCGGCCCGCTGTCCGGCAAATCAACCGCAAACTGCTCCAGCCTCGCCGGTGGAAATCGGTTAAAACCCTGCGGCGTGAACCACAGCTGACGGTCGGCCCACAGTAGCTTGAAGCTGTAGCGGCGACGCGGCTGTCCGTTGGCCAGGTTGATTTCCCCGCGCCATGCCACCACGCCCGAATGCGGCTCCTGCCGCAGACGGTGCATCGGCAGCGACAGTTCTTCATTATCTTCTTCTGCCCGCAGCGTCACCCGCTGCGGCAGATCGTCGCCGCTTAGCCATAACGTAATAAACAGTCGTTCCTGCTGTTCCTTAATAAATGGAGCAACCGGGAGGTGCCATGCCTTCAACATCGTTATTCCTCTCTTTGCAGAATGGGCACACCTTGCCATAGCGTACAGACGTATGACTCATCATCGGCAGAATTATTGGGGGAGGATGGCGGGGGTGGAGGGATCGCTTGCCGGATAGCCTGAGCGTATCCGGCAAGAAAAGAACGCAATGACTACGCTTTCACCAGCTTACGCTCGCGACGGATTTTAAACTGCCAGCCCACCAGCAGCAGAATAATCCACGCAAAACCGACGTATAGCGAGATGCGGGTATCCGGATGGTAGCCAATCAGACCAATAATAAAAACCAGGAACAGCAGACCGATAACCGTCGTCGTTACCCCGCCTGGTACCTTAAACTTCAGCGCCTTCGCCTCTTCCGGCGGCAGACGGCGGCGGAAGGCAATCTGCGACAGCAGGATCATAATCCACACCCAGACGGTAGCGAAGGTGGCCAGCGAGGCAATCACCAGGAAAACGTTCTCCGGCATGATATAGTTAAGATAGACCGCAAACAGCAGCGCAATAGTCATCACCATTACCGTCACCCACGGCACCCCACGGCGCGACGTCTTGGCGAACATTTTCGGCGCGCTGCCCTGCTCCGCCATACCATGCAGCATGCGGCCCACGCCAAAGACGTCAGAGTTAATCGCCGACAGCGAGGCAGTCAGCACCACAAAGTTGAGGATGCTGGCGGCAAAGGTAATGCCAAGATGCTGGAAGGTTAAAACAAATGGGCTACCGTTGGTCCCGACCTGGTTCCACGGATAGATAGACATAATCACAAACAGCGTACCCACGTAAAACACCAGAATACGCATCGGCACCGAGTTAATGGCGCGCGGAATGGATTTCTCCGGATCTTTCGCTTCACCGGCGGTAATACCGATGATTTCAATCCCGCCGTAGGCGAACATCACCATCTGCAACGACATCACCATCCCCAGCCAGCCGTTGCTGAAAAAGCCGCCGTTGCTCCACAGGTTGTGAATCCCTGTCGGCTGACCACCGTTGCCAATACCCCAAATAATGATGCCGAAACCAGCCAGAATCATGAGGATAATGGTGGCGACTTTGAAGAAGGAGAACCAGAACTCCAGCTCACCGAAAACCTTGACGCTCATCAGGTTGACGGCACAGATAATCAGCACCACGCTGAGTACCCAAATCCAGTGCGGCACCGCCGGGAACCAGACGCCCATATAGATACCGAAGGCCGTCACGTCGGCGATAGCGACAATCAGGATTTCAAAACAGTATGTCCAGCCGGTGATATAGCCTGCCAGCGGGCCAAGGTAATCCTGCGCATAGCGTGAAAACGAGCTGGCGGCCGGGTTATGCACCGACATCTCGCCCAGCGCGCGCATAATAATATAGGCCGCGACGCCGCCGATAATATAGGCCAGCAGAACGCTCGGGCCCGCCATTTTAATCGCGTCAGCCGAACCATAGAAAAGGCCGGTACCGATTGCCGACCCCAGCGCCATAAAGCGAATATGCCGGGTACTTAGCCCGCGCTTAAGCTTGTTACTACTTTCCATCGTGTTCCATGCCGTTTTTCTCCTCTGGCCTTCGCGGGGGCAAAATTCAAAGGAGCATGACCAAAAAAACAAAAAACCACGGGACCTGAAGTCCCGTGGTTAAACGCCTGCGTGAAGCGTCGGTTAATGCGCGCTGGATGTCACCTGACGTCCTGCTGCGCGATCCCAGATAACGGCCAGAATCACCATCACGGCGGTTGGCATCAGCCAGGCCAGACCCTGCTCTGCCAGCGGCAGACGCGCGGTCCAGGACGGCATAATCTCTGCAAACGCCGACGCTTTAATCCCGTCAATGATACCAAACATCAGGCTGATAAACATTGCCGGGGCGATAACGCGGGACGAATTATGCCACCAACCGCGGGTAAAGCTTAATACAACCAGTGCGATACACGGCGGATAGATAGCTGTCAGCACCGGAATCGAGATCTGAATCAGGTGACTCAAACCGAGGTTAGAGACCGCCATTGAGAACAGGCCAAGGATAAAGACCAGCGTACGATAGGAGAACGGCAGGTACTGAGCAAAGAACTCCGCACAGGCGCAGGTCAGGCCCACCGCGGTCACCAGGCAGGCGATAAAGATCAGCGCCGCCAGCAGGAAGCTTCCCGCGCCGCCGAAGGTGTGCTGTACGTAAGCATGCAGAATTGCCGCGCCGTTAGCGGATTGTTCAACCAGCGTACCGCTGTCTGAGCCTAAGCGGAACAGCGCCAGGTACAGTAGCGTCAGGCCCACGCCGGCCATCAGGCCAGCCCAGACGGTGTAGCGGGTCAGCAGACGGGCTTCGGTTACGCCACGGGAACGCGCGGCGTTGACAATCACGATGCCAAAGACCATCGCCCCGAGGGTATCCATGGTCAGGTAGCCATTGACGAAGCCGTTAGAAAACGGTGCGGTACGATAGGCTTCCATCGCATGGCTCAGCGGGCCGGCAGGCCAGACGATTGCCGCAACGGAAAGAATAATCAGCGCAATGATTTTCAGCGGTGCAAGGAAATTCCCCACGGTGTCCAGCAGCTTGCCCGGATAGAGCGAAACAAGGATCACCAGCGCAAAATAGATAACGCTGTAAATCAACAACGGCAGCGGACCATCGCCGGTCAGCGGGGCAATCCCTACTTCAAAAGAGACGGTCGCGGTACGCGGAGTGGCGAACAGCGGCCCAACGGCCAGATAGCAGACCACGGCCAGCAGAATACCGGCGACTTTACCAATCGGCGTGCTCAGGCTCTCGACGCCGCCGCCGACTTTCGCCAGCGCCACGACCGTTAGCACCGGCAAACCCACGGCGGTAATCAGAAAGCCAATGGCAGCGGTCCAGACGTGTTCGCCAGCCTGTAAACCAACCATTGGCGGAAAGATAATATTGCCTGCGCCAACGAACAGCGCGAAGGTCATAAAGCCCAACGCAATGATGTCGCGAGATTTTAACTGATGGGTCATAAATTCATTACTGCCTGTGGATGTGGTGTTGTACAAACGGTTAAATACCGCGCCTTCCCTTCGGGGATGATACAGCGGCCATTGTCAGTAAACTCAGCGGGATATGCTCCCAAAGCGGCGTGGAAAAGAATTGTTTTTTGAATTACCACGCAAAAACAGTCTGTCTGCGACTGTAGGGGGGCAATTTAAACGCTTATAACGTTTTAAAGCAAGGAGGGATCGTGAAAGTAGATGATTATGCTAACTCTATTTTTATAAGTAGAATTATTGACCGGGTATATGGAAAACATACGGCTAATCATGCGAACAAAAAAGCAGCTAACGTTCGTTAATTACGCAGCTTCGATTTCGCTGCAAACGAAAATGACCAGCCGAAGCTGGTCATTGGCAAGTAATGCTGACACCCTGGCCGTCGGGTTCAATTTTTGGCAATCAAACGTTCCGGTAACAGGAAGCTAAAACGCGTGCCTTTACCCGGCGTACTCTCAATTTCCAGGCGGCTGTCGTGATGGCTCACGGCGTGTTTAACAATCGCCAGCCCCAGACCGCTGCCGCCGGTTTGCCTTGAACGCGCTTTATCAACCCGATAGAAACGCTCGGTCAGGCGCGGAATATGTTCCGGAGCGATTCCCGGCCCGTTATCCTCGACGCTGAACAACGCGCCGTGCGGCGCACGCTGCCAGCTCACGGTAATTTCCGTTCCCGCCGGGGTATGATTAACCGAGTTATACACGAGATTGGAAATCGCGCTGCGCAGCTGTTCTTCGTTACCCAGCACTTTTAGCGACTCATCAACCGAAAAATGCAGAACATGCTTCTGCTGGCTCAGCGTTTGCGCTTCGCGCTCGACGACCCGTAGCATCATCGGAACATCGATTTTGTCGTTCATCACCAGTACCGGCGCGGCTTCAATTCGTGAAAGCGTCAGCAACTGCTTAACGAGGCCTTCCATACGCTGGGTTTGTTCGCGCATGGTGTGCAACGCTTTTTCGCGCGTCGCGCCTTCCAGCACAGCCTCCTGCATCATCTCCAGGTAACCCTGCAGCACCGTCAGTGGGGTTCGCAGTTCATGACTGACATTAGCGAAAAAGTTACGCCGCGCCCCTTCAAGCTGGTGCATCTGCGTGACATCGCGCGCCACCATCAGTAGCTGTTTGTCGCTGTAAGGCATCACGCGAATTTCCAGATGCCTGGCGTTATTCAACACCAGATTCAACGGCTTCGAGAAATCACGATATTTCAGGTAGTTGGCAAATTCTGGGTAGCGCAGCAGGTTAAGGATATTCTGTCCGTTATCGTCCGGCCAGCGCAAATTAAGCGTCTGCTGGGCCAGGCCGTTACACCAGAACATGACGCCTTCTTCGGTCGTCAGCACCACCGCATCGGGCAATGATTCCGCACCGCTGCGAAAGCGTTTGATCAGGCTGCCCAGCTCGCGTCGGCGCTTTTTATTACGCATCTGCATCTGATGCAGGCCATATAGCAGCGGTTCCCAGCTGCCGCTACCCGGCGGCGGCGTCATGCTGCGGTCAACCCACAGCCACCACGACAAGCGCATAAGATTCCAGAAATGCCAGATAAGCAGGCCCGTTACCGCCGCCAGCAAAAACCACGGCAGGTGACCCAAAATCGCCCCAAGGATCAGGGCCGGAATACAACACAAGAAAAGCTCAAGCGCCAGCCTTTTCCATGACAGCCGTTCCAGCACGGTTCACACTCCTGTCAACATTCAGAATCGGGCGGAGAAACGATATCCCGTACCGCGAACCGTTTGTACCATCCGGTCATGGCCGCTATGTTCCAGCGCTTTACGCAGACGGCGGATATGCACGTCTACCGTTCTGTCTTCGACATAAACGTTGGTTCCCCAGACGTGATTGAGCAGCTGTTCGCGGCTATAGACACGCTCCGGGTGCGTCATGAAGAAGTGTAATAATTTAAACTCCGTCGGCCCCATATCCAGCGGATTTTCGCCGGTCATCACGCGGTGAGAGGATGGGTCGAGGCTCAGCCCCTGCATCTCAATCACCTCTTCCACCGCCATCGGCGAAATACGCCGCATCACGGCTTTAATTCGCGCCACCAGCTCTTTCGGAGAAAATGGCTTAGTGATGTAATCATCCGCACCGGTCTCCAGGCCGCGAACGCGATCTTCCTCTTCGCCGCGCGCAGTCAGCATCACCACAGGGATATCGCGGGTCATCGCTTCACGCTTGAGCTGTTTAATAAACTGCAGACCCGACCCACCCGGCAGCATCCAGTCAAGGAGGATCAAATCAGGCCAGGGTTCATTGAGTTGATTCACCGCACTGTCAAAATCTTCCGCCTCGACGGGCTGAAAGCCATTTTGCTCCAGAACAAAGCAGACCATTTCGCGGATTGGAGCTTCATCTTCAACGACCAGAATTCTTCTCGCCATTATTTACCCTGTATTTTTTAGCCATCAGTATAGAAGTGCGCGGCCATTATGCGTCAGATTTATGACAGATTTATGAAAAAAATGACGGCCTGATGAACGTGGATTTTGAATTGTGACACGGACTTAACTCACCGGAGTGCAGTGCTATAATGCCGCTTACGCTTTTTCGCTATGGAACTACTATGCGCATCCTTCACACGTCTGACTGGCATCTTGGCCAGAATTTTTACAGCAAAAGTCGCGCCGCCGAACATCAGGCGTTTCTCGACTGGCTGCTGGCCAGCGCGCAGGAGCATGACGTTGATGCCATTATTGTCTCGGGCGATATTTTTGATACAGGATCTCCGCCGAGCTATGCGCGCGAGCTGTATAACCGCTTTGTCGTTCAGCTACAGCAGACCGGCTGCCAGCTGGTGGTACTGGCGGGAAACCACGATTCGGTGGCGACCCTCAACGAGTCGCGGGATATTCTCGCCTTCCTGAAAACCACGGTAGTCGCCAATGCCGGTCACGCTCCTTTTATTCTGCCCTTACGTGATGGTTCAGCGGGGGCGATTTTTTGCCCGGTGCCGTTCCTGCGCCCGCGCGAGCTGGTGACCAGCCAGGCGGGACACTCCAGCGGCGAAAAGCAGCAGCAGCTTCTCTCCGCCATCAGCGACTACTACCAGCAGCAGTATCAGCAGGCTTGCGAACTGCGCGGCGACCGACCGCTGCCGATTATTGCCAGCGGCCATCTAACCACCGTCGGCGCCAGCAAAAGCGATGCAGTTCGCGACATCTATATCGGGACCCTTGATGCCTTCCCGGCAAGCCACTTTCCCCCTGCCGATTATATCGCGCTTGGTCATATTCACCGGGCGCAGGTGGTGGGCGGCTGCGAACATATTCGCTATAGCGGTTCCCCAATCCCACTCAGTTTTGACGAAACCGGAAAAAACAAAAGCGTCAACCTGGTGACCTTTAGCAATGGTCGTCTGACGGACGTCACGCCGCTGGTCGTCCCCATAACCCAGCCGCTGGCAGTACTAAAGGGCGATTTTGCCAGCATTAGCGAACAGCTAAATCAATGGCAAAATAATCCCCAGCAGCCCACCGTCTGGCTGGATATTGAAATCACCAGCGATGAGTATTTACATGATATTCAGCGCAAAATTCAGGCACAGACCGAAACGCTACCGGTAGAAGTGCTGCTGGTACGCCGCAGCCGCGCCCAGCGCGAGCGCATACTGGCGGGAGAACGGCGGGAAACGCTCAGCGAACTGCAGGTCGAGGACGTATTCGCACGTCGTCTGGCGCTGGAAACCCTGGAAGAGGCGCAGCAGCAGCGCCTGCAACAGTTATTTAATGAAACGCTGCATAGCCTGAACGGTGAGGATCGCCTGTGAAAATCCTGAGTTTACGCCTGAAGAACCTCAACTCGCTGAAAGGCGAATGGAAAATCGATTTCACCGCCGAGCCGTTCGCCAGCAACGGGCTGTTCGCCATTACCGGGCCAACCGGTGCCGGGAAAACGACCCTGCTGGATGCCATCTGTCTTGCGCTGTATCACGAAACCCCGCGTCTGAGCAGCGTATCGCAGTCGCAGAACGATCTGATGACCCGCGACACTGCCGAATGCCTGGCGGAAGTGGAATTCGAAGTAAAAGGCACGGCCTATCGCGCGTTCTGGAGTCAGAACCGGGCGAGAAACCAGCCGGATGGTAATCTACAGGCTCCGCGCGTCGAACTGGCACGTTGCGACGACGGCAAGATCCTCGCCGATAAGGTCAAAGATAAGCTGGAGATGACCGCATCACTCACCGGTCTGGACTATGGCCGCTTCACCCGCTCAATGCTGCTGTCGCAGGGGCAGTTCGCCGCCTTCCTCAATGCCAAACCCAAAGAGCGCGCCGAGCTGTTGGAAGAGCTAACCGGTACCGAAATTTACGGCCAGATTTCAGCACAGGTCTTTGAAAAGCATAAGCTTGCCCGCATTGAGCTGGAAAAACTTCAGGCCCAGGCTTCCGGCGTCCTGCTGTTGAGCGACGAGCAGCAGCAGACGCTCCAGCAAAGTTTGCAAGCGCTTACTGATGAAGAAAAACAGCAGGTTAGCGAACAAACCCGCCTGCAAAATACTCGTCAGTGGCTGATACGCCGCCAGGAGCTGACGGTGGAAGACCAAAAAGCCCAAACGGCTCTGCAGGAAGCCCAACTAGCGCTTGAACAGGCTCAGCCGCAGCTTAGCGCGCTGCTGAATGCGCAGCCCGCAGAACATTTGCGCCCGCAGTGGATGCGTCAGCAGGAACAAACCGCTGCGCTGGCGCAAACTCGCCGCCAGAGAGAAGAAGTAAACACTCGCTTACATGAACGGCTACGGCTGCGGGCAGGCATTCGCCTCGCGGCGGCGCAGCAGTCAGAGCGTCTGCATGGCCAGTTGCAAGCGATCTCTGCATGGCTTAAAGAGCACGACAGTTATCAGCAGTGGGGAAATGCGCTGGCGGGATGGCGGGCGGCTTTCCAACAGCAGGCTCGCGATGCACAGCAGCAATCCGTTTTGCAGCAACGCCTGGCGGAAACCAGCCGCAGGCTGGCCGAATTGCCGCCCGCCGAGCTAGCGCTGGATGCTGACCAGGTTAGCGCCGGGCTCGCCCAGCACGCCGCGACTCGCTCCCTGCGCCAGCAGATTTCGGCCCTGCACAGTCAGCTCCAACCCGTCGGCCAGCGCCTTTTGCAGCTCAATGCTGCCGAGCTGACCAATAAGCAGGAGCAGGAGAAGCTGGAAGCAACCCTGGCACAGCGCCGCCAGGCGTATAAAGAGAAGAATCAACAGTTCAGCGATGTCAAAGCCCTGTGCGAAATGGAAGCGCGCATTGCTGGTCTTGAGGCGGAGCGATCCCGGCTGCAGCCAGGCTCCCCCTGCCCGCTCTGCGGTTCTGAACAGCATCCGGCCATCGCCGAGTATCAGGCGCTGGTTCCCGGCGTGAATCAGGCGCGGCGCGATGCGCTTGAGCGCGAAGTCAAACAGCTGGCGGAAGCTGGCGCGCAAGTGCGCGGCGAGCTGGACGCACTCCTGAAACAGCAGCAAAAAGAAGCGGCCGAGAAAGCATCGCTTCTCCAGCAGGAGCAAGCGCTTACCTCACGCTGGCAAGAGACGATCACCGGCTTAAATATTGACCTGAAACCAGATGATGATATTCCCGGCTGGCTAAACGCGCAGCAGGAGCATGAACAGCGGCTTTATCAGCATCAACAGCGCTTAGCCTGGCAGGCTCAGCAGCAGGAAGGCCAGCAGCAGATCCAGCAGTTCCAGTTGGAACAGGAACAGCGTAGCGCCGCGCTGAAGAGCGAACTGGCCGCATTCGCGCTGAGTTTACCCACTGCTGATGAGGCCACCAGTTGGCTGGCGCAGCGGGAAGCCGAAACCCGCAGCTGGCACAGCAAACAGAGCGAACTGACCGCCCTGCAGGAACAGATCCAGCAGCTGATTCCGCTACTCGAATCCTTGCCGGAGACAGAACTTCAGGCACAGCCCGCGCCGCTGGACGGATGGCGTCAGGTGCACGACGACTGTCTGGCGCTGCAGAGCCAGTGGCAAACGCTGGGGCAACAGGAAAGCCAGCAGCAGACCCTGTTATCGGAAACCGAAGCCCAGTTCAGCGCCGCGCTGGCCGCCAGCCCGTTCGCCGACCAGCAGGCGTTCCTCGCTGCTCTGCTCGATGAAGAGACGCGCCTGCGCCTCGAACATCTGAAGCAGACGCTGGAAAATACGCTACAGCAAAATCAGGCGCTGGCGCTGCGCGCTCGTGAAGCGCTGGAGATTCACAGCCAGCAGCCGCCAGCAGAAACGGACATCAGCCAACCGCTTGAACTGGTGCAGGAAAAACTCCAGCAACTAACGTCGCTGCTGCGGGAAAACAGCGCTCGTCAGGGAGAGATTCGTCAGCAGCTGAAGCAAAACGCCGAAAACCAGCAGCGTCAGCAGTCGTTACGCCAGCAGATGGAACGCGCCGCTCAGGAGGTGGAAGACTGGGCGTGGCTGAATTCGCTTATTGGTTCCAAAGAGGGCGATAAATTTCGTAAATTTGCGCAGGGTCTGACACTGGATAATCTGGTGTGGCTGGCCAACCATCAGCTCAACCGCCTGCATGGCCGCTATCTGTTGCAACGCAAAGCCAGCGAAGCGCTGGAGCTGGAAGTGGTCGATACCTGGCAGGCAGACGCGGTGCGCGACACGCGAACCCTTTCCGGTGGCGAGAGCTTCCTCGTTAGCCTCGCGCTGGCGCTGGCGCTGTCCGACCTGGTGAGCCATAAAACGCGGATTGATTCGCTATTTCTTGATGAGGGATTCGGTACTCTGGACAGCGAAACCCTGGATACCGCGCTGGATGCGCTGGATGCGCTTAACGCCAGCGGCAAAATTATCGGCGTCATCAGTCACGTCGAAGCAATGAAAGAACGCATTCCAGTACAAATTAAAGTAAAAAAAATCAACGGACTGGGCTATAGCCGCCTGGATAAAACTTTTTCCGTCGAGTAATTCTCCCCGCCAATTCCCTCACTGAAGGCCTCTCTCCTGGCAGAGGCCGCATATTGCCGTTCGGCGCATTACTCACAACCATTCCATTCACGATTAATCTTGATACCGCACGAATATGCATGTTATTTTATCTGAGAGCTCAATAAAGACTGTTAATCATGCATTTCATGCAAATTCGTGCATCAACAGTTTTCACTGATGGAAAGTGCCACAGGAAAGGAAACCTTCAACAGCATTCCCTCTCACGCATCAAGAAGGCATTAAACATGAAAAGTTCTCTTATTCTGATCGCCGGTCCGGTACGCAGCGGCACCAATAACCGCCCGGAACTCATCGAGGCCAACCTGGACAACATGGCCCAGGTTGCACTTAGCATTTACCGAAAAGGTCATGTTCCGGTCGTTGGCGAATGGCTGGCTTTACCTGTAGCCAAAGCCGCGGGCTCAAAGGAAATTGGCGATCCGATTAGCGAAGAGTATCTCTACCCCGTCGCCCATCGTTTAATTAGCCGCTGTGACGCCATTTTACGGATGCCGGGCGAATCCCGGGGAGCGGATCTGGATATTGAGGAAGGGAAAAAACTGGGGCTCACGATTTACTATAGTCTGGAAGATATCCCGGACCTGTAATCAACCAGCACCCGCTGCGCAGCGCCGACCGCGCAGCGGGTTCATGATTTACAGCGGCCAAAGCCAGGCCGCGCCGCGTACGCCGCTGGAATCACCGTGCGCGGCCTTACGAATCGGCGTTTCGCATTCGCCGCCGAATACCCACGGTTTCAGCAGATTTGGTATCGTTTGATATAACCTGTCAACATTGCTCATTCCCCCGCCCAGCACAATCACGTCCGGATCGAGAATATTCACCACATGGGCCAAAGACTTCGCCAACCGCATTTCATAGCGGCCCAGCGCCAGTTCCGCTACCGGATCCCGCTCACCGACGCGCTGCATAATCTCGCTACCTTCCAGCGGATGACCGCTCAATCGTTGGTAATCAGTCGCAAAGCCGGTGCCGGAAATAAAGGTCTCAATACAACCCTGCTTTCCGCAGTAGCACGGCACTTCAGCGCGATAGCGCAGTTCGTCTTCATCCATCCACGGCAGCGGATTGTGCCCCCATTCGCCCGCCGTACCGTTGCCGCCAATATGGGCGCGACCGTTAAGGGCCACGCCGGAACCGCAACCGGTGCCGATGATGACCGCAAATACCGTTTGCGCCCCGGCGGCCGCGCCGTCTACCGCTTCCGATACCGCAAGGCAGTTGGCGTCATTTGCCAGACGCACTTCCCGATTCAGGCGCTGACTGAGATCTTTATCAAAGGGCTGGCCGTTGAGCCAGGTCGAGTTGGCGTTTTTGACCACGCCGGTGTAGGGCGAGATCGAACCTGGAATGCCGATGCCGACCGTACCGCTCTGTCCGGTAGCCCGCTCAGCCATCTCTACCAGCGCGGCAATGGTCTCTATCGTCTGATGATAATCTCCCCCTGGCGTAGGCAGGCGATGGCGAAATAGCTGCTCTCCCTGGCCGCTCAACGCGATGACTTCCGTTTTTGTCCCACCCAAATCAATCCCAATGCGCACTGTGAATTCCTCTCCCGATTAACAATGCAAGCATAGCGACAATTCGCTATCATGCCCGCTGGATTTAACGACAAAGCCGTGGAAATTATCATGCTGTGGTTCAAAAATTTAATGGTTTATCGTCTCAGCCGCGACATTTCCCTGCGCGCCGAGGAGATGGAAAAACAGCTGGCCGAGCTGACATTTACCCCTTGCGGCAGCCAGGATATGGCCAAAACCGGTTGGGTTTCGCCGATGGGATCGCACAGCGATGCGCTGACGCATACGGCAAATGGCCAGATCGTTATCTGCGCGCGTAAAGAAGAGAAGATCCTGCCGTCTCCGGTCATCAAACAGGCGCTGGAAGCGAAGATCTTCAAGCTGGAAGCCGAGCAGGGCCGCAAGCTGAAGAAAACCGAAAAAGACTCGCTGAAAGACGAAGTGCTGCACTCTCTGCTGCCGCGCGCTTTCAGCCGTTTCAGCCAGACCATGATGTGGATCGATACCGTCAACGGGTTGATCATGGTGGACTGCGCCAGCGCCAAAAAAGCGGAAGATACGCTGGCGCTGTTGCGTAAAACCCTGGGCTCGCTGCCGGTCGTCCCGCTGGCAATGGAAAACCCGATTGAGCTGACGCTGACCGAATGGGTTCGTTCAGGTACCGTCGCTCAGGGCTTCCAGCTGCTGGACGAAGCCGAGCTGAAAGCGATGCTGGAAGATGGCGGCGTGATCCGCGCGAAAAAACAGGATCTGGTCAGCGATGAGATCGCCGTGCACATTGAAGCCGGTAAGGTCGTGACCAAGCTGGCGCTCGACTGGCAGCAGCGTATTCAGTTCTTGATGTGCGATGATGGTTCGATTAAACGCCTGAAGTTCAGTGATGAACTGCGCGATCAGAACGAAGATATCGACCGGGAAGATTTCGCTCAGCGCTTTGATGCGGACTTTATTCTGATGACCGGCGAACTGGCCGCGCTGATTCAGAATCTGGTTGAAGGGTTAGGCGGCGAAGCGCAGCGCTAATCTATTGAATTCCTTCCTGCTAAAGCAGGAAGGAAATTTGCGTTACAGATAGCGGCACAGATAAGACGTTGGCTCGGCCACCTGCAAATTAAACTCGCTATTCCCCGGAACGTTGAATACTTCACCGGCGGCATAGACTTTCCACTCGGTTTCACCCGGCAGAAGTACGTTCAGCGCGCCGCTGACTACGGTCATCTCTTCTGGCTGCCCGGTGCCAAAGGTATATTCCCCTTCCGCCATCACGCCCACGCTTGCACGACCGGTGCTGCTGCTGGTGAAGCCAATAGATTTTACTTTTCCGTCAAAGTATTCATTGCTTTGAAGCATAAACTCGCCCTTATGATCTTGTGTTGAAGGCACAATATAGGGGGCGCTCCTTGCCCCTGTCACGCAAAATTAACGCGTTACATCAGGTTAGACTAATAGTTCTGCCGCCAGCCTTGATACCAGCACATTTGACAACAGAACCGGGATATCCAGCGCCTTTTGTAACACGTCGCGATGCTGTTGGTGGTAACAAAGACAATCCAGCATCAGTACGTCAGCCCCTTGCTCCATCAACGCCCTGCCTGCGGCGAGCAGATCTCCATCGCTACCGCTAACCGGGTTAGAGATGGCGTATAGCGGCGTATTCTCTAACGCCCGCCATTTCTCCCGCTGCGCAGGCAAAATCTCTTCAACAGGAACAATCACGCCGACCTGATGACCGTCAACAATCGAGGCGACCAACGGTGGGATAATCCTTTGCGGTTCAAGCAGAATCGCATTATTCGCCGTAAAACCGCTAAATGGATGAGTGCTCATCAATAAAATAAGGTCGTAATTTTGTTTGTCGAGCATGGTAATAACGCTACGTAAATCACGCTCAACTTTCTGCCGTGAGACCTGGGCGATATGATTATCGCTGAGCAGGGTCAGCAGCATCTCATCGCCGGACTCAACACCATACTCCTGCATAACATCTTCGCGTGTCATTTTGCCTAACAGGCTAATGTGGGCGATCTGTTCTTCCCTGATATGTTCGGTTAAAAGCGGCAACATCTCCGCCACCGGTACCACCCCAATGGTCAAAATTGCCATCGTTGCACTACTCATATCGTGTACCTTTTCACTACCGCTGTTTCAAAACAGGCTTTTATTTACGCCTTCTGCCCCTGGTGGCTAAAAATCAACCGTCGAGAAGCGTAGCAGGTTACGGCCATTATGGAATGTAAAGATTCCAGAAGGATTAAAAACGCTCCTGAAAATCCGTAACTTAGGTAATCATTAGTACTGTTAATAGATTAAAAATGTGATAGATGCCCGGTAACGACCTTTTCAGAGCCAGTCCCGGACATTAATAGGGGAATTATGATTTGTCAGGATCTTCGTAGCGCCGTTTAGCGTCCAACGCTTCCTGCTCAGAGGGGTGTTCACTGATGAGGGAATTCGGGGCCGGGTGGTCAGCGCGTAGTTCATACCAGGTCACCGTTTGGCCCTGTGGACCTTTTTCAACGGCGACAATACGCGCTTCCCTTGGATATGGAGGTCTGGTCGGCATAGCATTTCCTTTTTTACTTTAAGAAGTTAAAAGTATAGGTGCTGCCGATCCGTTTACCTTAAGTAAAATCTTAACTGGTGTAGGTCACACCGCAGACTGTCGCCATAATCTGCTCAACGACTTCATCCGGCGATACGGTGGCATTAATAATATGATGCGCAGCCGCACGATACAGCGCTTCCCTTTGCGCCAACACCTCACCGACTTCATCGCGGATAGGCTTGCCAGTTAACGTCGGGCGTTGCTCAGCCTTCGGATAGGCTTCAAGACGATCAATCAGCGCTGAAACCGAGGCCTCAAGATAAATCACTACGCCGTTTTCACGCATAAATTGACGGTTGTATTCGCTGAGAATAATGCCGCCGCCGGTGGCGATGATTGTTGCTGGCTGCGCGACTCTTTCTAAAGCCTGCGTTTCCAGAGCGCGAAAACGCTCCCAGCCTTCCTGCTGGACGATAGCGGCTACCGTGCGTTGTTCATGCTCCTGAAGCTCATGGTCGGTGTCGGCAAACTCAAAACTGCGCACCTTCGCCAGCGCATGACCAATCGTTGTTTTACCGCAGCCGCGAGGCCCGACAAGAAATATTAGCTGTGTCATTACCGAAGACCCCTTGGTTCCGCGTTTTGCGGATAAATGAAAGCGAAAAGAGAAACAATGGTACCGCAAACTTACTCAACGATAACCGTAAAATAAACGTTACACACCATCTGCAAACCCTTTCACCTTAGTATTCGAAAGGACTTTACATGTAAACTTATCATTGCATCTGGTGTTATGCCAGCTTTACTTTTATACAAAAGTTATTTTTTGTTCGCAGTCTGGCGTAAACAGTAACACATTTCCGCATAGCTTTACGCAGCAACATATTTACAACACGAGTGGTTCAGAGCCAATCTGATGCTCATTAATCAGTATGACAGAGGAATGTAGTATGCAATCTGAAGAGCAACGCCTTATTGATGGACTGTTTTCCCGGCTAAAAGAGGCCGAGACCCGCAGCGCATCACGCGATTCCAGCGCCGAGGAGCGGATTGCCGGGCACGTTAAAGAGCAGCCGTTCGCCCCTTACTATATGGCGCAAACCATTCTGATTCAGGAAGCGGCTATCAAACAGCTCAACGACCGCATTCAGGCGCTGGAAAATCAGGCCACGCAGCTTCGGGCCGCAAAACCGAGCAGCGGTGGTTTTCTCTCAGGACTGTTTGGCGGCGGCCAGTCCCGCGGCTCCGACCCCATTCCCGGCGCAGAGCAGTATGGCAGACCGCAGGCCAGCGCCCAGCCGCAGTATACCCCGCAGGCACAGCAGCAGAATTATGCCCCTCAGGCGGCACGCAGCGGCGGCGGCTTTATGGCTGGAGCATTACAAACGGCGGCGGGCGTAGCGGGTGGGGTGGTGCTGGGAAATATGTTGACCAACATGTTTAGCGGCTCGCACCCGCAGGAGATCGTCAATATTATCGAAGAGAAGCCGCAGCCGGACCTGAGCCAGCCGCAGGACAATAACGTAGCCGACGAGACCTTCCATCAGGATGACGGTCAGTTCCTTGCCGACAACAACGACTACGATTCCGACTTTGACGCCGGTTTCGGTAATGATGATTTCGGCAGCGACGACGACAGCTGGGTTTAACCCTGCTGACGTTTCATATCTAACAGCCACTTCTCCAGCGCGGCGGCAAATTGCTGTCGGTCGCGCTGGGATAAGCTATCCGGGCCGCCGGTTTGTACGCCGCTGGCCCGCATTGTCTCCATAAAATCGCGCATCGTCAGGCGCTCGCGGATGGTCGCCTCGCTATAACGTTCACCACGCGGATTCAACGCGGCCCCGCCTTTCGCCAGCACTTCCGCCGCCAGCGGGATATCTGCGGTAATCACCAGATCCCCCGGCTCACATAAACGCACGATTTCGTTATCCGCCACATCAAAGCCCTGCGCCACGCGCAGCGTGCGGATAAAGCGCGACGGCGGGACACGCAGCGGCTGATTAGCCACCAGCGTGAGCGAAATTTGCGTGCGTTCGGCGGCGCGGAACAAAATATCTTTGATAACGTTCGGACATGCGTCCGCATCAACCCAAATAGCCATTGCGGCTCCTGTCGACGAAAAAAGAGATGGCGTATTGTCACCTGCTTTGGCCTTTCGCGAAAGCGACAAGATGATAAGCTATGTAGCTAACGATAGAACAAACAAAGGGGATTGGTGATGGAGAAGAAAATCGGCTTTATCGGCTGCGGCAACATGGGCAAGGCCATTCTGGGCGGCCTGATCGCCAGCGGACAGGTACAGCCGGGGCAAATCTGGGTCTACACCCCGTCGCCGGACAAAGTCGCGGCCCTGCATGACCAGTACGGCATTAACGCGGCGCAAAGCGCGCAGGAAGTTGCTCAGGTGGCGGATATCGTTTTCGGCGCCGTCAAACCTGGCGTGATGGTTAAAGTCCTCAGCGACGTCGCCTCCAGCCTGAATAAAGACTCGCTGGTCGTTTCGATTGCCGCTGGCGTGACGCTCGACCAGCTGGCGCGCGCGCTAGGCCACGATCGTAAAATCGTTCGCGCAATGCCCAACACGCCATCGCTGGTCAACGCGGGCATGACCTCAGTCACGCCAAATGCGCTGGTCAGCCCCGAAGAAACAGCGGACATCTTGACCATTTTCCGCTGCTTTGGCCAGGCAGAAATTATTGCTGAGCCAATGATTCACCCGGTCGTAGGCGTCAGCGGCTCCGCGCCAGCCTATGTCTTTATGTTTATCGAGGCCATGGCCGACGCTGCCGTGCTCGGTGGAATGCCGCGCGCTCAGGCTTATAAATTCGCGGCGCAGGCGGTAATGGGCTCGGCCAAAATGGTGCTCGAAAGCGGCGAGCATCCGGGGGCGCTGAAAGATATGGTGTGCTCGCCCGGCGGTACCACCATCGAAGCCGTGCGCGTTCTGGAAGAGAAAGGTTTCCGCTCCGCCGTTATCGAAGCAATGGTGAAATGCATGGAGAAATCAGAAAAGCTAAGCCGCTCCTGATTTTAATACCGAATAGCGGGTGAGGTTTCCCTCACCCGCTTATTTCTTACACCTGTTTTTTCAGGCAGGCGCTCATAAATTTACTGCGATCGTCCCCTTTCAGAGACTGCTGGGTCGCCTGAGCGTTGCACTCGCGCATTTTTTGCTGCTGAGGCGTCAGCCCCTTGCCATCCTGCGTCGTGCCATCTTTTTTCAGGCAGTTACTCATAAACGTTTTACGCTCATCCCCTTTTAGCGACTTCGATGATGCCTCTTTATTACAGACGCTCATCTTCTGCTGCTGTGGGGTCAACTCTTTTTCCGCGGCACTCACCGCCGTCATAAATACCAGGCCAAAAAGTAGGGTCACAAGTAATGTTATTTTCATCACACCATCCTTCTCTGAGTGGATCTCTGTAAGTCTGGTCGCTGATGGAGAAAAAACCAGCCGGTAACGTAAATTCGCTACCGGCGGCGGTTTATTTCAGATTAAGTGCAGCCTTCATGGTGTAGAACAGGTCAGTCTGGTCGGTTAAGCCGACCACGTTGGCCGCGTGCGGGCCGTAGGCGGCAATACGCAGTTGAGTGCCGGTATGCTCCATCGACTCTTCTTCAGAGTTGCCGTAGCTCATCACCATCACCGAACCGTCTTTGGTGTTCAGCGCTTGCGTCAGGCCTGGAGCTTTGGTGTCAGCCGGGATAATCTGACTGGAGTGCGCGTGGTCGGCAGTCACGATAACCAGGGTATTGCCGTCTTTTTTGGCAAATTCCAGCGCCTTCTGCACCGCTTCGTCCAGATCGACGGTTTCGCCAATCTGACCGCACGGATTCGCTGCGTGATCCTGCTTATCGATGGAAGCACCTTCCACCTGCAGGAAGAAGCCTTTCTCATTGCTGCTCAACAGATCAATAGCTTTTTCGGTCATCTGCGCCAGCGTCGGCACCGAAGCGTCACGTTTCGGATTCGGAGTACAGGTCACCGCCGCCTTATCGATATTGCCATGGTAAGACGCTTTCGGCCCTTCCCAACGAACCGGCATATTCCCTTCGGAGAAGAGGCCCAGTAGCGGTTTGTCCTGATTTGCTTGGTTAACGGCAGCCAGAGAGCTGGCGTCGGTGACAATCTGGTAGCCGCGAGCAACGGCCTGATCGTGTAAGGTTTTACCCTGCCACTCACCGGCAGTCGCGCTTTCAGCGAAGGTTTTCGCCCCGCCGCCCAGCGTAACGTCGGCGCGGGCATTCAGCAGTTGTTCGGTAATGGAACCTTTACCACCCTTTTCCAGCGCGTTGCTGGCGCATTTTTCGCTGGTCACGCTCGGGCCATAGCATTTACGCGAAGTGACGTGCGCCACCAGCGCAGCCGGGGTCGCATCCTGTAGCTCCGCCGTTGAAACGTTACCGGTCGCTAAACCCGCCGCTTTTGCCAGCTCAAGGATGGTCTGATGATCTTTTTCATGAATATCGACGCCCAGCGCACCGTTGTAGCTTTTCACGCCGGTGGTCCAGGCCGTCGCGGAAGCGGCGGAGTCGGTGACATAATCCGGCTTGCCGGTTTTCTTATTCAGAGAATAATGAGTGTATTGACCGGTCAGCGGCAGCGCGTCAATCCCTTTAAAGAAACCGCCTGCGCCTTCCGCATAATTTCGCGCGGCGGTAATTTCAGAATCACCCATCCCGTCGCCAATCAGTAAAATAATATTTTTGGCCGGCTTATTGATTAACGAAGCGCGCAGCGCCTCGGTCTGATCGCCGCTTAAACGACGCGCGCCGCCCGGCGTGGTGATATCGCCCTGAGCGGCACGATTTTCCAGAACCGATGCGGTTGTTGTTTCTGCGTGAATAACCGGGGAGCCCAACAGAGGTATCAGGGCAATAAACAGGGCGCTTAATTTCACTTTTATCGTCTCCATGTAAAAAATACTTTAAAAAACAAAACGAGGGAGACTGTATAAAAGCGATGTGACAGTAAAATGACAGCATCCATACCTTGTCACAGAACTAACTACGAGGATGCCGTAACAGCTTCTTTATATATTGCTGCAATAACTGTGTGTCCCGGTCATCCACCAGCGGTCCGGGGCTAGCCTCATTGATTGCCTGTTCAATATCATTGATTAGCGCCTGCTGGGCATCCTGCGCCATATTGCGCAGAAGCGCGGTGACCACCACCTCCAGCGCCTCAACCTGTGCTGTCAGTTCCTTTGCTTCTTCTTCCTTTTGGGCGAGTTTTACCAGTAGCTCGGCAATGAGATTCTTCACAGCGCTTTATCCTTATGCGAGGTCCGTAGACTGTTATTTATGTCATACATTAGCCGTCGGATACCAGAATTATTTTTTTAAAAGTGGCGGCGGACATCAATGAATAATAAGCGAAACGTTTTGCTCCTTGAGTATTTCCACGATGGAATTTACTCAACAACTGATTAATAAGCCTCATAACCAAATTTAATAGATAAGAATAAAATGGAATATTGCTATTCCATCGATAACTATAACGTATCGCCGTAATATATCTGATAGGCCAGATTAACGCTGTCCGGCGCGTCTTTACCGGCCAACCGCGCAATAAGTATTTCGCTTGCCGTTTTCCCAATGTCATAACGTGGGGTAATGACGCTGGCTATTTTTTGTAGTCTGGCGCGGCCAATTTCCAGGCCGTGAAAACCGGCAATCGCCATCTCTTGCGGTACATCTTTCCCCTGAGCCTGACACTCCAGCAGCACGCCAACGGCCAGATCGTCGTTAGTACAAAAAATCGCGTCGATATCCGGGCGCGATTGCTGCATCTGCAAGAACATCTGCCGACCAAGAGCCACTGAGGAGATTGTCCGCGGTGCCATGTGATATGCCTTCAGGCCGTGCACTGCCAGCGCCAGTTCAGTACCGTGAAAACGGCTCAAATCGCGGGGATCGTCCATTGAACCAAAAAAAGCAATCGCCCGTTTGCCGCTCTCCAGGAAAGCATTGGTCATGTCCCAGGCTGCTTTTTCGTTATCGAATCCAACCTGGATATCCAGCTGCTGGCCGCCAAAATCCATCAGTTCAGCGACGGGAATGCCGCTGGCGCGCACGTACTGCACCATGCGATCGCTATGCTGCTTACCGGTTAAAATAAGCCCGTCGATATTATAGGAGAGCAGATTGAGCACTTCGCGCTCTTCGCGCTGCGGATCATATTCATAGTTGGCAATCAGGGTCTGATACTGATGGGCGGAGGTGACCGATTCAATTCCGGCCAATACGTCGGCAAAAATCTGGTTGCGAAAGGATGGGATAAGCACGCCTATTGTTTTACTGCGGGCGTTAAGCAGGATTTCCGGCGCCCGATTAGGGATATAGTTGTTCTCTTCCATGACCTTTGAAATCAGTTCACGGCTGCGCTGAGAAACCTGGCCGGGGTCACGTAAATAACGGCTCACCGTCATTTTATTTAACCCCGCCAGGTTGGCGATATCCTGCAATGTCATCCGGTTGTTTTTCATCAGGTTCTCTACGAAATACGACTTATGTGCTCGCAGAGAACCTTACCACAGCGACGGCGGTTTATGTTAACCCGTGACCTTTTTTGCCGTCACTGAAGACGCTGAAGGCTCGTTATTGGCACGAACGTTATACATCAGCACTACCGAGGCCAGCAGCGCGATGGCCATAAAGGTATACGATACCCCTGGTCCTCCGGTAATACCGTTCAGATACCCCACCAGCCACGCGCCAAGGAACGCACCGAGCGCGCCAAAGCTGTTAATCAGCCCCATCGACACGCCGGAAACGTTACGCGGCAGCAATTCAGGTATGAGCGCAAAGAACGGACCGTAAGGGGCATACATACAGGCCGCAGCAATCACCAGCAGCGCGTAAGAGAACCAGAAAGCCTGGTTACCCACCATCCATGAACCAAAGAAAGCGATAGCGGCAATCAGCAATAACGGCCAAATGAACAGTTTGCGGTTCTGAAACTTATCCGATAGCCAGGAGACCGTCAGCATCAGGCAGATGGCCGCCAGATAAGGCACCGCCGCCAGCCAGCCCACCGCCACGATATCCATCTGCGCGGCGTTTTTCAAAATCGACGGCATCCACATCATGAAGCCATACACCCCGATACTCCACAGCGCATGTACGGCGCAGAGCATAATCACATTGCGGGAGCGCAGCGCTTCGCCGTAGTTGCGAACCGGCTTGATATTACTCTGCTCACGGTCCATTGCCTGTTGCAGAGCCTGTTTTTCCTGGTCGTTGAGCCAGGAAACCTCAGAGGGTTTATCGCGCACCAGAATCCACCAGCAAACCGCCCACAGTACCGCCGGGATGCCTTCGATAATAAACATTTCGCGCCAGCCCCAGGCCTGAATCAGGTAGCCGGAAACGATGGACATCCACAATACGGTGACCGGGTTACCGAGGATCAGGAAAGTGTTAGCGCGTGAACGTTCGGTTTTAGTAAACCAGTTGCTGATATAAATCAGCATCGCCGGCATCACCGCCGCCTCCACGACGCCAAGAATAAAGCGAATCGCCATCAACATCGGAATATTGCTGACGAACCCAGTGGCCGCCGCGCAGAAACCCCATAATATCAGGCTGAAGAAAATCATCTTGCGCACGCTACGTTTAACGGCGTAGATAGCACCAGGGACCTGGAAAAAGAAATAACCCAGAAAAAATAGTGCACCAATAAGCGATGCAGTTCCTTTGGTAATGCCCAAATCGCTTTCAATTCCCGCCGCAGCGGCAAAACCATAATTCGCGCGGTCAAGGTACGCCAGACTATAGGTAATAAAAATAATCGGCATTAAATACCACCAGCGACGCGCTGGTAATTTCGCGAGCATTTGCATAAGCAATCCTCAGATAATGAATATTATCACACGGGTTTAATATATCGTCTTTCAGGTATCGCGAGCGTGCCAGTTTCCCGAAAGACGCAAAGTTATTTAAACGGCAGCAAGCATCCCGCCATCCACAAACAATAAATGACCGTTAACGAAGTTTGCCGCAGGCGAAGCCAGATACACAGCCGCGCCAATCAACTCTTCCGGTTTTCCCCAGCGCGCTGCCGGGGTGCGCTGATATAGCCAGGCGGAAAACGCCTCGTCGTTCACCAGCGCGGTCGTCATCTCGGTGGCAAAATAGCCCGGCGCAATCCCGTTGACCTGGATATTATATTCCGCCAGCTCCACGCACATTCCGCGGGTCAGCATTTTAACTGCCCCTTTCGATGCGGCGTACGGAGTAATGGTTTTGCGACCTAATTCACTTTGCATTGAACAAATATTAATTATTTTTCCCGCACGGCGCGTCATCATATATTTCGCCACCTGCTGCGAGACAAGGAAAACGCCTTTCTGGTTAACTTCAATAACCCGATCCCACTCCTCTTCGGGGAATTCAGTGAAAGGGTAGCGGCGCTGGATCCCGGCGTTATTAATTAAAATATCAATTGCACCGAATTCCTCTTCGATACGGGCAATCGCCTGCTCAACCTCCGCCGCCTGAGTCACGTCAAACGCATAACCTACTGCGCGGTGGCCCTGAGCCACCAGCGCCTGTGCCGCCTGGTCCGCTCGTTCCTGAGTACGGTCGTTAATGATTATCTCTGCGCCATACTCTGCAAGGCCACCGGCCAGCAGATTGCCAATCCCCTGAGCAGAACCGGTGATGAGCGCACGTTTCCCTGATAAATCGAATAAATTTCTCATAAAACCTCTTTTTCCATAACTGTTACGCGTAACTGTATACGCGTAACAGTTACAAATAGAAGGGGGTAAGAGGTGAAAATGATCGTTTTGTGATCGGTGATGCATTTACAGATGAGGAAGATCAAAAACCGGCATTGACGTAGTGACGTCAATGCCGGTCTAAGAGAAAGAAAGGGGTCAGGCGGCGGTACGGCGGCTACGACGCAGCATGATAGCCAGCTGCCAGATATTGATAAGGACGATAACCGCAGTGGCGATAAACACCCAGCGGAAACCGGCCATCGCCGAGACTGACGCGCCAATCAGCGGCCCGGCTACGTTACCAAGATACATAAACGACTGGTTATAACCAAAGATCCTCCCTGTGACGCTGTCGCTGCAGTATTTCAGCAATAACGTCTGGACCGCTGGCAGCATCGCGCCATCGGCAAAACCGAGCAGAAAGCGCAGCACGCCAAGCTGGAATGGGGTCGTGACGAATGACATGGCAAAAAACATGACGACCGCGCAGCACAGCGTTGCCAGCAGGATCCGCGAAGTACCAATCCTGTCGCCAAGTTTACCCAGACGGGGAGCCGAGATAAGCGCAGAAACGCCCGGCACGGCGGCAATCATCCCGGCCAGGAAAGCAATGTTATTGCTATCCGGTGCCATCGACTTGATAAACAGCGCCAGAATCGGGCCAATTGAGCCGTTGCAGAGCTGAATCACCAGGGTAGTGAAAAACAGGCTAATTACCAGCCCCGGATAGGGTAGCGACGCAAACACCGCCTTGCCGCTGAGCCGCTCCGCTTTGCTGACCTGCGGGCGAACCCCCTCTTTTATCAGAAACAGCGTCACCAGAAAGCTCATCATCAGCAGAACCGCGGTGATGATAAATACCGCCCGCAAACCGACATGGTCAGCGAGAAAACCGCCGAGCAGCGGGCCGCCGATGACCCCGCTGATTTGTGCCGTCGAAAGCGTACTCAGCGCCCAGCCGCTGCGTTCGCGCGGGACCTGGGACGCCACCAGCGCCATGGCGTTGGGAATATAGCCGGAAGTCAGGCCCATCACCGCGCGCAGGATAAACAGCTGCCAGACGTTAGTGGCAAACGCCTGTAATAAAATGGCGATAGCCATTCCCAGCGAGGCGCGCAACAGCATCAGCTTTCGCCCTTTACGGTCGGCGAGGCTCCCCCACATCGGCGAGACAATCGCCGAGACCAGGAAAGTGACGCTGAAGGTCAGTCCCGACCACATGGATAACGCTTCGTGCGAAGTCACGCCCAGTTGGGAAACGTACAGCGGCAAAAAGGGGAGAATTTGGCTGATAGCCAGTCCGGTAAAAAAACAGCCAAACCAGACGGAGATAAGATTAACCTTCCAGGATTCCATAACTACGCGTATTCATTAATTTTTTGGCAATTATTAACTAGCTTAGCAATTTCCCTTATCCGACGTAGTACCAGAGATGCGCTAACGGCGAGTTTGGTGTTTTATCTCATGAGTTAAAGCTTTACAACGCAGTCCAGGAATGAATTGCCTGACCGTCAGCGAATTGTGCTGGTTATCACACTGAAGTACGTCCACGGCGTTTCCCTTTTAGCATACAAACTTAGCGGGTCGAACAGCTTTTATCCCCCTACCGTATCAATGAAAGATTATGGCAGCCAGGCGGCTCTTTGACATGCTATGTTATGCGCTTTGATGTAATCATGATGGAAGTTGAAATGGCTAAGATGAGGGTTGGGATCGTTTTTGGCGGTAAGTCGGCAGAACATGAAGTGTCGCTACAGTCAGCGAAAAATATCGTGGAAGCGATCGATAAAACGCGCTTCGACGTGGTTCTGCTGGGGATTGATAAGCAGGGGCAATGGCATATCAACGACGCCAGCAACTATCTGCTAAACCCGCAGGATCCCGCCCATATCGCCCTGCGTCCATCCGATGTTACGCTGGCACAAATTCCCGGGCGCGAAGCACAGCAGCTGATTAACGCCGATAGCGGCCAGCCGCTGGCGGCCATCGACGTTATCTTCCCGATCGTCCACGGCACCCTCGGGGAAGATGGTTCATTGCAGGGCATGCTGCGGATGGCCAACCTGCCGTTTGTCGGTTCCGACGTCCTCGGCTCCGCTGCCTGCATGGATAAAGACGTCACCAAACGCTTGTTGCGCGATGCCGGGCTGTCGATTGCGCCTTTTATCACGCTGACTCGCGCCAACCGCAATCAGGTGAGCTTTGCCGATGTACAGGCGAAGCTGGGCCTGCCGCTGTTCGTCAAACCGGCGAACCAGGGCTCCTCAGTAGGCGTCAGCAAAGTGAACAGCGAAGAGCAGTATCAGCAGGCTGTCGCGCTGGCCTTTGAATTTGACCATAAAGTCGTGGTGGAACAGGGAATTAAAGGGCGTGAAATAGAGTGTGCGGTGCTGGGCAACGATCACCCGCGGGCCAGCACCTGCGGCGAAATTGTCCTCAATAGCGAATTCTACGCCTATGACACCAAGTACATTGACGATCAGGGCGCGAAGGTTGTGGTCCCGGCAGCCATTGACAGCGCGGTGAACGATAAAATTCGCGATATCGCCGTTCGCGCTTATCAGACCCTCGGATGCAGCGGTATGGCGCGCGTCGATGTCTTCCTGACCGCCGATAACGACGTGGTGATCAACGAAATCAACACCCTGCCGGGCTTCACCAATATCAGTATGTATCCGAAGCTGTGGCAGGCCAGCGGTCTGGACTACACCAGCCTGATTAGCCGCCTGATTGAGCTGGCGCTGGAACGTCACGCCGCCGATCGGGCGCTGAAGACATCGATGAATTAATCAAGGTATCGCCCGGTGGCGGCTAGCGCCTTACCGGGCCTACGTGCTTACCGCCGTCTGCGGGCCAGTAGCCCGGACAGATGCGCAGCATCGCCTCCGGGAAACCACATCCAACGCGGCTCACGCTTCCTCTACCGGGCGGCGACGGATAATAAACCCAGCAATCCAGAAGCTAATCACCCACGTTACCAGCCCCACCGCGTAAGAGCGCCAGCCTTGGGTTTCAAAGCCAAGCAGCCCGACCACGCCATTCATAATAAAAATTAACCCCAGCGCAACCGCATAGTAGTGCCAGTCGCGCCGAATTTTTTCAGTGAGCTTCATAACCACCCCGACAACAAAAAAAACATCTTCGCATAGCCGCCATCGCGGGTCTGTAGCCACGCTGAGAATTGTCGTACATTGCGATATCGGTCTAAATTTCACAAATTTGTAGCAAACTCACAAACGGGTGAAATCAGGAACATTCCTGGACGGAAATTACCAGCAATCTTATATTGAAAACCGCCCCTCGTTGCCAGAATAGCCTCTATACACATCATCCTTCAAACTGCCTCTTTGTTGGCTACGTCTTCTCACCCCAGTCACTTACTTGAGTAAGCTCCCGGGGATTCACAGACTTGCCGCCTCGATGCATCTTGAATGATTTTGTGTATATGTAAATCGCTGAAAAATCGGCAGGAAAGCGAAGTATCGGAGGTAAATATGGCAGAGTTCACCTTTGCAAAGTCCGCCAGCAGCGGTAAAAAGAGGCTCTCTATCACCAGCAGCAACATCGCTTACGCCCTGTTTGTGCTGTTTTGCTTCTGGGCCGGCGCGCAAATGCTAAGCATGCTGATCCACGCTCCCGGCGTTTTTGAGCATCTGATTCAAATGCAGGACAGTAGCCACCCGCGGGTCGAGATTGGCCTGATGGTCGGAACCCTGTTTGGCCTGATTCCCTTTCTGGCGGGCTGCGTGTTAATTGGAATATTAGGGCTGATTTTCCGCTGGCGTCGTCATCACTAACGTCGCGCCATGCAGCTGGCGCGCCTGTCGTCGACGCGTTTAGCAAACCAGGCGGTGGTCAGATTACGAGTAATTTTCGGGCTCTCAAGCTGAATTCCCGGCAGCACTTCTCGCGGTAGCGTTTTACCAGTCTTCTTATCAGCAATGCGAAATACCTTTTGGTAGAGATCGCTCTTTTCAAAAGCCAACGTATCTCCCTTTTTCAACTGACGATGGATATCGTCATCGCTCATTGCCAGTTGGGAAGATAGACGGCGTACTGCCAATTCGGTGGTTCCGGGCTCATCGCTATCGTAGCGAATTAAATCGCCGTCCAGCGCCAGCTTCACGCCCGTTGCCTTAGAAACCGCACTCTGGAAGGCTGCATTGCGGCTGGCGTACCATCCGGCGTTGAAGTCGGCAAAACGATATAGCGGTACGCTGTAGTTCGCCGGGTAGTTCAGCAGGTGATACGTGCCAAACCACAGTCCGCCGCGCAGGCTGAACACCTCCTGGCGCACGGTACCATCGATTTTCCACGGATAGCCGTCGGTGTGCTGCTCGGCAAAAGCAATGCTGACCTGCATCGGACCGCCGGTATGCACCGGATTCAGAGAGCCAAAAAGCTTCTGCCCCATCGGCACCATGCCGATAAAGTCATCGAAAATAGCGCTTAGCTGCTTCTCAGTTTTTACGCTATCCAGGCGTTCGCTATAGCTTTTGCCGTTGGGGGATTTGATTTTTAGCGCAGTGTGGACCAGGAAAACCGGAATGTGCATTTTCTCCGCCCGGCGGTCGATCTCCTGCCAGGCGATTTTGTTCAGCCCAGGCACCGCAGGGTCCGCCTGATAGTTGGACTCCTGCTGCGCCACCGCCAGCACCGAACAGACATTCTCCTCCGTCGGCGCCAGCTTCTGGCTTTCAAAGGTTTTTGCAATAGCCTGTGCCCAGGCTTCGCGGTCTTTAACGCTGGCGGGCATTTTCTGCCGCACTACGGCCGCAACATCAATCGGTTTTTCGCCCTCTTTCAGCACCGGTTCCGGTTTGCTAGAACAGGCGCTAAGGACTATCCCGGCCAGCAGCATCAGGGAGAGCGAAACAAAACGGGATGATGCTACAGCCATATTTCTTCCTTGCGATCGTTAACTTAGCGTTTGGGTAACTTCCAACAGCTCTTTGCCATCCAGTTCGCGCTCAAAGCTGCGCAGACGTTTGTAGATGGACATAAGCTCAACCAGTGTCGTCCAGGAGCTAATCAGATACTGGAACGACCCGCGAACCTGGCTAAAGACGTTGGTTATCTGGGTCATCAGGCCCAGCGTAATCGTACCGGCAACAATCGACGGAAACAGCAGGAACAAACCGAAAACGTTATCCACCTGCAGATAAAGAATTCGGGCGATGTTGAAATACATGTAATGGAAATAGAGGCGGAAATAGTTGCGGCGCACGGCGCTGAACAGCTCTCGTACCGTCGGCGGCGTGGCGCGGTTAGCATCATCCTCGCCGTAAACCAGCTCCTTACGATAGGCCGCCTCAACGCGCTGGTTTTTGAACTCCAGCCCCGGCAGCTTAATCCCCACCACCGCCAGCAGGCCGGTGCCCATTAACGACCAGACGATTGCGGCAATCACCAGTCCATACGGCAGATGACCGACAATCGGCAAATCAGGTACGTGCGCGGAGAGCGTCACCAGCACCGGCAGGAAAGCAATAAGCGTCATCACCGCGTTGAGGAAGCTGACCCCCATACTCTCCAGCGTTGAAGCAAAGCGCATGGTATCTTCCTGCACACGCTGGGCGGCGCCTTCGATATGGCGCAGGTGCTGCCAGTGCGCCATATAGTGTTCGTTCATCGCAGTACGCCAGCGGAAGACATAATGGCTGACAAAGAAATTGTTCATCACGCCGATCAGCACCGCGATAATGGCGATACCGAGGAAAACGCCAATTTCCTGATAAAACTGATTAATACTGACTTTATGCGGCGTCGCCAGCGCGGTCTGAATCAGATCGTAAAACGGCGCATACCAGGCGTTAATTGCGACCCCCACTTCCACCAGAAACCAGGTCACGAAAATAATCAGCGAGGTGCCGAGGATCGACCAGTACTGCCAGCGGTGCGGGCTGTAAATAAACCAGAACACGGCGAAAACGCCAACGCATAGAGCATAGTAGGCGTAGAACACCAGATAGTTGAGCGACCAGAAACGCGCCGCGCTGATGGCAACATCCTGCGATGCGCCGGTTATCCGCAGCAGCCAGTCGCCGCCGCCCGCCTGCCAAAAGATCACCGCCAGCAGCGACCAGATAAAGGCAGAAATAAAAAACGGCCCCGGTTTGGGGAAAAAGGATTTAAACATCATGCTCTCCTGCTAACTTCTTTTTCATTTTGCTGTGCTGTGTACCACAAAAACGCCCGCCGCAAAGCCGTCGCAGCGAAGCAAAGTGGGCGGATGATGAGACCGGATATCAGCAGCTTAGTTCGCCTGCCATCCGCTAAGAATTGTTTCTGTGAGTTTCACGTGTAAAGGATTGCCGGGAACCGTCAGCGTACGCCACACATCGTTGTAGTGGGCGATCAGCGTGGCGGCCGGTGCCGCTGGACGGTTGGCGGTAGTGTGGGCATCTTCCGCGACGGTAATGGCATAGCCACGGCTGGCGCCGTTTTTAATGGTGGTATCGACACAGTAGTCGGTAGCGCAGCCGCAAATTACAAACTGGGTGATGTGATGTTCGCGCAGCACCTCTTCCAGACGAGTGTGGTAAAAGGCATCGCAAGCGGTCTTGGTTACGTACAGCGCGCCAGCGGGTTGCTCAAGTTCAGGTAGCAAATCAAAACCTTCGCTTCCCTCTTCCAGACCGCCCGCTTCGCAGTGCTGGATGAAGATTACGGTATCCGCAGCGTTTATCAGGCGGTTAATTTGCGCCGCGCAGCGCTCGCGCTCAATTCGCGGCGTCGCGAAAACGCCGTTTTGCATATCCACTACCATGACCACACGTTTCGCTGCCATCGTCTCTTACTACCCACTATTAGCCAAAACGATCATCATACGCGCCCGCAGGCGAATGCCGCTATCCGAAAGCAAAAAAAGGATTTTTTACGCCAGGTTACGTTTTTCCGCACAGATTCGCGTTATTCCCGCTTTGCTCAGCGTCGCTTCGTAGTATAAATACGCTCTATATTTTTCTTCACAATGATGGATGCCCCCGTTGAAACGTAGTCTGCTCATTTTTGCTGCGCTGTGCGCAGCGTCGTGGTCATCAGTCCAGGCCGCGCAGCCGAGCGTCGACCCGGAATTTGCTGCTGATGTTGTCGACCGTTACGCCAATCATATTTTCTATGGCAGCGGCGCGACCGGCATGGCGCTAGTGGTTATCGATGGTAACCAGCGCGTGTTCCGCAGCTTCGGCGAAACGCGCCCTGGCAATAATGAGCATCCGCAGCTCGACTCGGTGATTCGTATTGCCTCCCTGAGCAAGCTGATGACCAGCGAAATGCTGGTAAAACTTCTCGACCAGGGCGTCGTTAAGCTTAACGACCCGCTGAGCAAATATGCCCCGCCGGGCGCTCGAGTTCCCACTTACCAGGGGGCGCCCATCACGTTGGTGAATCTGGCGACCCATACCAGCGCCCTGCCGCGTGAACAGCCCGGCGGCGCGGCGCATCGTCCGGTGTTCGTCTGGCCAACGCGCCAGCAGCGCTGGAACTGGCTATCCACGGCGACGTTAAAAACCGCACCGGGTTCGCAAGCAGCCTATTCTAATCTGGCGTTCGATTTGCTGGCCGATGCCCTCTCTACCGCTGCAGGTAAGCCTTATCCGCAACTGTTTGAAGAGCAAATTACCCGTCCTCTGGGAATGAAAGACACCACCTTTACGCCTTCCCCCGATCAATGCCGACGGCTGATGATCCCGGAGAAAGGGGCCAGCCCGTGCAACAATACCCTCGCGGCTATCGGCAGCGGCGGCGTGTATTCAACGCCAGGCGATATGATGCGCTGGATGCAGCAGTTCCTCTCCTCCGATTTCTTCACTCGCGGGCAGCAGGCGGACCGGATGCAGACGCTGATTTATCAGCGCAGTCAGCTAACGAAGGTGATCGGGATGGACGTGCCGGGCAAAGCCGATGCGCTGGGCCTCGGTTGGGTCTACATGAAGCCGAAAAACGGCCAGCCGGGTATTATTCAGAAGACCGGCGGCGGCGGCGGTTTTATCACCTATATGGCGATGAACCCGCAGGCTAACGTCGGCGCCTTTGTGGTGGTGACCCGCTCGCCGTTGACGCGTTTCAACAATATGAGCGATGGGATTAACGAGCTGGTCAGCGAATTAAGCGGCGTTCGTCCCGCGATTGAGACCGCCAGCCAGTAAGCTTTTGGGGTGTTTTGCCGATGATAGATAAGGATCGTTTTGGCGAAACATCCCGCCGCCAATTCAGGTAAACTAGCTTTTTTCATTTCACAAAATCAGGCAAACCATGACAGATTTAATCACTCGCCCACGCCGCCTGCGCAAGTCCGCTTCGCTACGTGCCATGTTTGAAGAGACAACACTGAGTTTGAACGACCTGGTGTTGCCGATCTTTGTTGAAGAAGAAATCGACGATTACAAAGCCATCGAAGCCATGCCCGGCGTGATGCGTATTCCGGAAAGACACCTGGCGCGCGAGATTGAGCGCATTGCCAACGCCGGCATCCGTTCGGTGATGACCTTCGGCATTTCTCATCACACCGATGCCGTTGGTAGCGATACCTGGAACGAAAACGGTCTGGTGGCGCGCATGTCCCGCATCTGCAAACAAGCGGTGCCGGAGATGATCGTGATGTCCGATACCTGCTTCTGCGAATACACCTCACACGGCCACTGCGGCGTGCTTTGCGATCACGGCGTTGATAACGACAAAACCCTGGAAAACCTCGGCAAGCAGGCGGTGGTTGCCGCTGCCGCAGGCGCGGATTTTATCGCCCCTTCCGCCGCAATGGACGGCCAGGTACAGGCGATTCGCCAGGCGCTGGACGCTGCCGGATTTACCGATACGGCGATTATGTCCTACTCCACCAAGTTCGCTTCTTCGTTCTACGGTCCGTTCCGTGAAGCCGCGGGTACCGCGCTGAAAGGCGACCGTAAAACCTATCAGATGAGCCCGATGAACCGCCGTGAAGCGATTCGCGAATCGCTGCTGGACGAAGCCCAGGGCGCCGACTGCCTGATGGTCAAACCGGCCGGTCCGTACCTCGATATTCTGCGCGACCTGCGCGAGCGCACCAACTTGCCGCTGGGCGCTTACCAGGTGAGTGGTGAATATGCGATGATTAAATTCGCTGCCCAGGCCGGTGCTATCGATGAAGAGAAAGTAGTGCTGGAAAGCCTTGGCGCTATCAAACGCGCCGGTGCGGATCTGATCTTCAGCTACTTCGCTCTCGATCTGGCCGAAAAGAAAATCCTGCGTTAATTCAGGTCCCCGGGCTACGGGCTCACAGCTATCTGTGAGCCCGTAGCCCGGACAGGTGCGCAGCACCGCCTCCGGGAAAGTCACCTTAACGACGCTCGCCGCATAATAATTCCTTCACCTCCCCACCCCAATCAACAGGATACAAACTACGACTTACATCGCGATGAAAGGTTGAATAGGGCCAATCCCGTACCTGCCTTACCCACCCGTGCTTAACCGGATTGATATAAATGTAATCAACATGGCTACGATAGTCCTCTTGGTTACGAATGGCGTGTTCCCAATACCTTGGTTGCCACACGTTTTGCGCGCCTGTTAAACCTGAAAAATGCTTTTTAATTGATCGCCAGCGCGATGGAAAATCGCTGTCGTTGCCAGGTAAGGTCCAGACGCAATGAAGGTGTTCGGGGAGCACAACCCAGGCATCAATATGAAAAGGTTTCTGTTTGCGGACTATTGCCACCGCCTGGCGTAATGCATCAATACGCTGAACCAGAAACCGACTCTCTCTGTCGCGTAAATTGACGGTGAAAAACCAAGTCCCTCCATTAATGTAATGACGACGATAATCGACCATCGGATGCCCCCTGCCAAAGATTTTTTGCCTGTTCCACCAGGTTAAAAGAGGGCGAGGTTAGAAGGCAATGAACTGGACATCAATCTGGAAAAGCGCTCGCAACTTTTTCACATATAGCCTTCCCGGAGGCGGCGCTGCGCGCCTGTCCGGGCTACCTGCTCCTGCCCCCCGCAGCTCGCCCCCCCCCAAATCTTCACTCAACTGTAATCTGAGCGACATCTGCGCCTTCTACTGTCTGGGCAGGACGGAGGAGGTGCCACCATGTTTAGTCTCGATAATGTACTCGATGACCTGTGGCCTCAGGCAAAGCCAGCTCCCTGGCAGAAAAAGGTGCTGAAAAAGCTCCTGCATGAGGAAGAGTTTCAACAGTTTGCAGCACGTCATCATCACCTGAAAGGACTGGATACGGTCGAACAGGTGCTCGAACATCTCAATATCCGCTGTGCCATCCCGGCGCACGATCTCGAACAGATCCCCGAACATGGCCCGCTGGTCATTATTGCCAACCACCCTACCGGTACGCTTGACGGTCTGGCGCTGCTCTACGCCGTCTCCCGCGTGCGCCGCGATGTCAAAGTGGTCACCAACCGTATGCTGACCCACCTTGAGCCGCTGAGCTCGCTGTTTATTCCGGTCGATAACATTAATGGCCGCACCGCCAAAGCAGCCCTACAGCAGATGGATCAGCAGTTGCAAAACGGCGGCGTGCTGATTTTCTTCCCGGCGGGCGAGGTGTCACGCCTGACCCGCCGCGGGATCCGCGATAAAAAATGGCACTCTGGATTTATTAAACTAGCGGCCAAATACCGCGCCCCGCTGCTCCCGGCATGGATCCGCGCACACAACAGCGCGCTGTTTTACGCCAGCACGCTGGTTTCGGACAACCTTCCGCTGCTCCTGCTAATGCAGCAAATGTTCCGCCGCCGCAACAGCAGCCTGCCGGTGAATATCGGCCAACAGATAGCCTGGTCAACCTGGTGCGATCCACAAAGCTCTTCGCGTGAGCTGACCGAGCGCTGCTACCATCACCTGGAACAGCTAGGAAAAGGACTTCCGGGCGTGTTCAAAACCGAAAGCGCTATCGCACGCCCCGAAGACCGCGCCCTGCTCAAGCGCGAGCTCAGCAAGGCAGAAACGCTGGGGCGCACGGCGGATGGTAAAGTGATTTATCTCTGGCAGCGCCACGGTCAGGAAGATGCCCCGGTACTGCGCGAACTGGGTCGTCTGCGGGAAATTGCCTTTCGCGCGGTCGGTGAAGGTAGCGGTAAACGTCGCGACGTAGACGGTTACGACGATGACTATCTGCACCTGATTTTGTGGGATGAAGAAGATCTCGAGATCGTCGGTGCATACCGCTTTATGCCGACGGCAATACAGCTGGAAAAACGTGGACTGGAAGGGATTTACAGCTCCAGCCTGTTCCATTACGACGAACGCATGGACGATATTCTTCAGCACGGCATTGAGCTGGGGCGCAGCTTTATCCAGCCGCGCTACTGGGGCCGTCGCGGTCTGGACTATTTGTGGTCCGGCATCGGCGCGTATCTGGCGCGCTATCCGCACTATCGCTATCTGTTCGGTCCGGTATCCATTTCCGGCGGGTTACCACCTGCCGCGCGGGATCTGCTGGTGGCATTTTACCGGCTGTGGTTCCCGGCGACGCATCCGCTGGCGGAGTCGCGTCGTCCTTATCCGGCCTCGCTGCCGGACGTATTGGCGCAGTTTGGCGGCGAGGATTACAACGACGATCTGGCCCGACTGAAGTCCCTGCTTGGCAATCTCGGCTGCGCGATCCCGCCGCTGTATAAGCAGTACTCGGAAGTGTGCGAACCGGGCGGCGTACAGTTTATCGATTTCGGCAGCGACCCGGATTTCAATAACTGCGTCGATGGTCTGGTGCTGGTAGATTTGACCTATCTGAAGGCGAATCGATATCAGCGCTATATTGGCGTGCATCTGGACGTGCAAAAATCGGCATAAAAACCTTTTCCCGGAGGCGGCGCGCTGCGCCTGTCCGGGCTACGGGTTTACAGCTTTCTGCGGGCCGGTAGCCCGGACAGATGCGCAGCATCGCCTCCGGGAAGCCGCGCGCAATGCAGCTTCCGATTTTCTCTACGGCTCGCGGCGGATGCCTTAGCCAGGCGACAGGAATTACCCCGCCCGGTAATACGGCTTATCCCCGAGGATCGTTGCGCGGTGCATAATTCGCCGCTGCGGCAGATAATCGGCGTTGGCGTAATGCTGGGTAACGCGGTTATCCCAAATCGCCACATCGTTAGGCTGCCAGCGCCAGCGCACCTGGAATTCCGGTTTGGTGACGTGGGCAAACAGGAAGCTCAGCAGCGCCTCGCTCTCCTTCTCCGTCACATCGACGATACGGGTGGTAAAACCCTCGTTGACAAACAGCGCCTGCTTGCCGGTTACCGGATGGGTTCGCACCACCGGATGCAGCAGCGGTGGGTTCTTCGCCACCGCCTCAAGCCAGCGCTGATGCTCCTCTGCGGTTTTGCGATATTTATACTCCTGGAACGATTTACGAAAATCATGCTCCGCGCGCAGGCCGCTTAGCAACTGACGAAAAGGTTCGGAGAGCGCCTCATACGCGGCAATGCCGCTGGTCCACAGGGTATCGCCGCCGGTAGACGGCAGCTCTTTTGCCGCCAGAATCGCCCCGGCGGGCGGCGTTTCAATAAAGGTAACATCGGTGTGCCAGTTATCGTTATCCGGCGGATTATCGTCGTGGGTATCAAGAACGATAATTTCATCAACGCCGGGAGCGTGCGGATAGACCGGGTGAATATGCAGGTCGCCAAAGCGCAGGGCGAGATTGCGCTGCTGCTCGGGGGTAATATTCTGCTCGCGCAGGAACACCACCTGATGGCGCAGCACCGCGTGATACAGCTGCTCGAACTGGTTATCGCTCAGCGGGCGGGTCATGTCGACGCCGGATACCTGCGCGCCAATGTATGGCCCCAGCGGGGTAATGCTTAAACGTTCACTCATTGTACTTCTCCATGCCAGGGGGTCAGGCGACGCTGCAGCGCGCGCAGGCCCAGTTCCAGTAAAAAGGCGATGATCGCAATCACCGCGATCCCGGCCAGCACCACATCGGTGGCGAGGAATTCACCGGCGGACTGCACCATAAAACCTAAGCCGCGGGTAGCGGCAATCAGCTCTGCGGCCACCAGCGTTGACCAGCCGACGCCAAGCCCGATGCGCAGGCCGGTCAGAATTTCCGGCAGCGCGCCGGGCAGGATCACCAGCCACAGCACCTGTGCTTTGCTGGCCCCTAAGGATTGCGCGGCGCGAATGCGTACCTGCTGGGCGCTTTTGACACCCGCCAGCGCCGACATCGCCACCGGCGCGAATATCGCCAGGTAGATCAGCAGGATCTTTGAGGTCTCGCCGATGCCAAACCAGATAACCATCAGCGGTAAATAAGCCAGCGGCGGTACCGGACGATAAAGCTCGATCAGCGGATCGAGGATCCCACGTACCGTTGGGCTCAGCCCCATGGCGATCCCTACCGGCACGCCGAGCAGCACCGCCGCCAGCAGCGCGATCACGATACGCGTCAGGCTCGCCGCCAGATGCTGCCAGAGAGTGGCATCCATAAAGCCCTGCGGCCCGGCGATGGTAATCAGCTTCTGCAATACTTGCCCCGGTGGCGGCAGAAACAGCGGGCTAATCAGCTGTAAAGCAGCGACGGCCCACCAGATAACCAGCAGCACCGCCAGGGTTGCCACGCTCAGGGTGAACTGGCGCGAGAACGGCCAGCGCCACTTCAGCGCCCGCTGACGCGGTTTGTCGTTAATGACGATACTCATGAGAAAGCCTCCCGTTGTTCAAATACCCGGCTGAGGACGTATTCACGCTGTTCGATAAATTTCGGGTCCGATTTGATGCTGCGGCAGGATTCTCCGGCAACAAAGCGGCGGCCAAAATCGAGCGGCAGACGTTCAAGAACGCGGCCAGGCCCCGGCGAGAGCAGCACCAGTTCGGTGGCCATAAACACCGCTTCTTCGATATCGTGAGTAATCAGCAGCACCTTCTTGCCGCTCTCATGCCACAGATTGAGCAGCAGGGTTTGCATCTGCTCGCGGGTAAAGGCATCCAGCGCACCAAACGGCTCGTCGAGAAGCAGCAGCTGCGGATTGGCCGCCAGCGCGCGGGCAATCCCTACCCGCTGCCGCTGACCGCCGGAGAGCTGCCAGATAAAGCGCTTTTCCGCTCCTTCAAGGCCGACTTTTTTCAACATCTGCGCAGCGGTTGCCCGGCGCTGCGTTTTGTCGACGCCCGCCAGTTGCAACCCGAGCGCGACGTTATCCTGCACGTTGCGCCACGGCAGCAGCCCTTCGTGCTGAAATACCACACCGCGATCGGCCCCCGGCCCTTCAACCCGCTGTCCTTCAAGGGTGATGCTGCCGTGCTGATAAGGCACGAATCCGGCAATCAGGTTCAGCAGCGTGGTTTTACCGCAGCCGGAAGGGCCAAGAACCACCAGCAGTTCGCCGCTGTCCAGCGTCAGGTTGATATCCGCCAGCGCCGGTTTGCCGCCGTAGTCGGCAGAAAGGTGCGAGATGTGCAGCATCATGACCTCCTTATTTCACAAAACGGTCGGTCACATACTGGCTATAGTCGCTGCCGGCGGCAGGTACTTTGCCCTGCTCTTTCAGGAACTTCGCGGTATCGATAATGGCTTTATTGACCGGACCGTTCAGCTCCTGCGCCTGCTGGGCAGCGGTCAGGTAGGTATTGCCCTTGACCAGACCCGGTACGTCGGCTTCCGGTACGCCGCTTAAGCGCGCCAGCTTGCTGATGTTTTCCGGCTGCTTCAGCCACTCGTCAGGGTTGGCGATATAGGGCTGCTGGGCGTCGATGGCGCTTTTGGCGAAGGCTTTGACAATGTCAGGATGCTTTTCGGCAAAATCTTTACGTACCACCCAGACATCCAGCGTCGGCGCACCCCACTCCCCCACCTGCGACGAGTCGGTCAGCACCGTACCGTCTTTCTCCAGCGCGTTAACCGCCGGAGCCCAGACGTAGGCACCGTCAATATCGCCGCGCTGCCAGGCGGCAATGATCGCTGGTGGTTGCAGGTTGAGGATCTGCACCTGCCCCGGCTTGATACCCCAGTGCTTGAGCGCCGACAGCAGGCTGTAGTGGGTCGTGGAGATAAAGGGGACGGCGATACGTTTGCCGATCAGGTCCTCTGGTTTGGTGATGTTCTTCTTCACCACCAGCGCTTCGGAGTTACCGAGTTTTGAGGCCAGCAGGAAGACTTCAATCGGTACCTGTTGAGTGGCGGCGACCGCCAGCGGGCTGGAGCCGAGGTTGCCGATTTGTACGTCACCGGAAGCCAGCGCCCGCACGATGCTCGCGCCGCTGTCAAACTTGCGCCAGTCGACGGTGGCCCCGCTCTCTTTGGCAAAGGTGTTGTCCGCCTGGGCGACTTTCGCCGGTTCAGCGGAGGTCTGATATGCCACGGTGACGTTAACCGCCTGCGCCTGGAATGCAGTGAATGCCAGCGCGGCAATAAGTGTGATACGCGATGAAAAAACCATGTTGTCTGCTCCCCTGTCTTGTTATGGGGGCAGTATTTCGTTGCGCCTGAATTTGATAAAGGAATTAAAACATCTTGCTAAGAACAAAGTGTTTTTAGATAAAAAGCGGCAATAGTTAGTTAATCTTCACAAAAACCACCACCGCACTTTTATTGCAATTTCGTTACATTCGTTACATATCCACACCCCAACGATTGCCAGCGCAGCGGCGGCAGGCATCATAGGGCCATGATCCGCGAAGAGAGTAGAAACATGATTCGAGTGGTGCTGGTCGATGACCATGTGGTGGTGCGTTCCGGTTTTGCACAGTTGCTCAGCCTCGAAGAAGACCTCAACGTCGTTGGCCAGTTTAGCAGCGCGGCGGAAGCCTGGCCGACGCTATTGCACGATGACGTCAACGTGGCGGTGATGGATATCGCCATGCCGGATGAAAACGGCCTGAGCCTGCTCAAGCGCCTGCGCGCGCAAAAGCCGCAATTTCGCGCCATTATTCTGAGCATTTATGACGCACCCACCTTTGTGCAGAGCGCGCTCGATGCCGGGGCCAGCGGTTATCTCACTAAACGCTGCGGCCCGGAAGAGCTGGTGCAGGCGGTACGTTCCGTCGGGATGGGCGGACACTACCTGTGCGCCGATGCGCTACGGGCGCTGCGCGGCGGCGCAAAACCGGCGCAGGTGCTGGAAGTGCTCACCCCGCGTGAACGCGAAGTGTTTGATTTGCTGGTCAAAGGCGACAGCGTCAAGGAAATCGCCTTCAAGCTCGACCTCAGCCACAAGACGGTACACGTCCATCGCGCCAACGTGTTGGGCAAGCTGCAATGCCAGAGCACGATTGAGCTGGTGCACTTCGCTCTCGACCACCAGCTGCTGGCAGGGCATTAATGTCGCGCAGCCTTCGTCATTGGGTCATTTCGCTGTTCATCGTGCTGGCCTGGGGAAGCGGCTGGCTGATGCTGTGGACGCTTGGGTTTTACCTGACCCATAACGGCCAGCAGGCGGCGCTGTTTCTGCCGCACGGCGTCTATCTGGCGCTGCTGATCCTGCTTTCCCGCCGCTACTGGCCCGCGCTGGTGCTCCCCCCCATGCTGATGCTGTTCTGGCTGCACAGCGAACAGTTGCTGAACGGTTATACCTTGCTGGCCGCGCCGCTGATTAGCCTGCTCCCCGCCGGTCTGGCGCAACAGTTCTGGCACCGTTTTCCTCTTTACTGGCAGCGGCTGACGCTGCTGCTGGCCACGGTCAGCGTCAGCGCATTACTCAACACCGCGCTGCTCTCGCCGTTTGTGAAAAGCCCGGCAATGATGCTCGGCCTGGCCTCGTTTACCGGCGGCGTGCTGCTGACGCCGTTTGTCTATCTGATTTTTGAATTCCTGCGCCAGCAGCACCGCTATCATCTGCTGGGTCTGGATACGACCAATCCGCCGCTGCGCACCTCGCTAATTATCTGGTGCAGCCTGTTTTTTATTATCGGTATCGGCACCCAGATGGTGTTGTCGCCGGAAATTGAACGCCTGCTGCTGATCGTCGTCTTTCTGCCCAACGTGGTGATGGCATGGAAGTTTGGCTGGCAGGGCGGCGTGCTCTCCGGCCTGCTGGGTAGCATGATGATCACTATTGCCCGCCAGGTGGGTGTGGGGTTCAACAATCTGGTTGAACTGGAGATCTTTCTGGCAACTCAGGCGCTGCTCGGCATCGGTCTGGGGATTGCCATCAGCCGCCAGCAGCATCTGGCGCAAAACCTGCACCACTATCGCCAGCGGCTGGAGGCGGAGCTGGCGGCGCGTCGGGCGCTGACCGAAAAGCTGATCCATACCGAAGAGGACACGCGCAAAAGCCTCGCCCGCGAACTGCATGATGAAATCGGTCAGAACATCACCGCCATCCAGATCCAGTCGCAGTTAGTAAAACGCGCACGCGATCCGGCGCAAACCCAGGCCGCCGCCAGCCAGATTAACGATCTCGCCCGCCGTATTCACCACTCTACCCGCCAGCTTCTGCGCCAGCTGCGCCCTCCGGCCCTCGATGAACTGTCGTTTAAAGAGGCGCTGCACCATCTGCTTAATGAATTTGCCTTCGCCGAGCGCGGTATCTGCTGCCGCTTTGACTATCAGCTTAGCGCCACCCCGGAGAGCGAAACGGTACGCTTTACCCTCTATCGGCTGCTGCAGGAGCTGCTCAATAACGTTTGCAAGCACGCCGAGGCCAGCGAGGTTGCCATTACCTTGCTTGAGCAGGGAAAGTCGTTGCGCCTGGAAGTCAGGGATAACGGCGTCGGTATCAGCGCCGACAAAATTGCCGGATTTGGCATCCAGGGGATGCGCGAACGCGTCAGCGCCCTGGGCGGCGAGCTAACGCTGGAGTCGCAGCATGGGACGCGGGTAATTGTTAACCTGCCCACAAATTTGCAACAAACAACCTGCTAACCAGGAAAAAGTCTTAGCCACTACGGACTTTCTCTCATCCCCTTTCGATTTCACTTTCTTATAGTCAGCAAAACGGAGACGGCTATGCACGCACGCTCAGCAACCGACATCAATCAACAATACCGGACGCTACGTCCACAACTGCTGATGTGCATGATCATCGGGTATGCCGCGTTTTACCTGACGCGCAAAAGCGTCAACTACGTGCTGCCAGCGCTGCAAACGGATCTCGGTCTGGATAAAGGCGATATCGGCCTGCTGGGGTCGCTGTTTTACCTCACCTACGGTCTGTCGAAGTTTACTGCCGGACTGTGGCACGACAGCCACGGACAGCGCTGGTTTATGGGCGTTGGCCTGTTCGCCACCGGCCTGTTAAACGTGGTGTTCGCCTTCGGCGAATCGCTGACGCTGCTGCTGGCGGTCTGGGCGCTGAACGGATTTTTTCAGGGCTGGGGATGGCCTCCCTGCGCCCGGTTGCTAACCCATTGGTATTCGCGCAACGAACGCGGCTTCTGGTGGGGCTGCTGGAATATGTCTATCAATATCGGCGGAGCGATTATCCCGCTGATTAGCGCCTTTGCCGCCCACTGGTGGGGCTGGCAGGCGGCGATGCTGGCACCGGGGATTATCAGCATGGCATTAGGCATCTGGTTAACGCTACAGCTGAAAGGAACGCCCCAGGAAGAGGGATTGCCGTCGGTGGGCACATGGCGTAACGACCCGCTGGAGCTGCGTCAGGAGCAGCAAAGCCCACCGATGGGGCTGTGGCAGATGCTACGCACCACGATGCTGAAGAACCCGATGATTTGGCTGCTGGCCATCTCTTACGTGCTGGTCTATCTGATCCGCATCGCACTTAACGACTGGGGCAACATCTGGCTGACGGAGAGCCACGGCGTGAATCTGCTCAGCGCCAACGCCACGGTGATGCTATTTGAAGCGGGCGGCCTGCTCGGCGCGCTGTTCGCCGGTTGGGGTTCGGATCTGCTGTTCAGCGGCCAGCGGGCGCCGATGATTTTGCTGTTCACGCTAGGGCTGATGGTTTCCGTCGCCGCGCTCTGGCTCGCTCCGGTGCATCACTACGCGCTACTGGCGGTCTGTTTCTTTACGGTGGGCTTCTTCGTTTTTGGCCCGCAAATGCTGATTGGCCTCGCGGCGGTGGAGTGCGGACACAAAGCGGCGGCGGGCTCAATCACCGGTTTTCTCGGCCTGTTCGCCTATCTGGGGGCCGCGCTGGCGGGCTGGCCTCTGTCGCTGGTCATTGAACGCTACGGCTGGTCGGGTATGTTCAGTTTGCTCTCGGTCGCCGCAGTCCTGATGGGTTTATTGCTGATGCCGCTGCTGATGGCGAGCATTACTACCTCTCCTGCTCAAAGGATCAAATAATGAAAAAAACTCTGGTCACTACCCTGATTGCTTCCGGCATTGCGCTGGCGACGTTAAGCGGCGCGGCGCAGGCCAAAGGTCGACTGGTGGTCTACTGCAGCGCCACCAACGAAATGTGTGAAGCCGAAACCAAAGCCTTCGGCGAAAAATATGACGTGAAAACGTCGTTTATTCGCAACGGCTCCGGCAGCACGCTGGCGAAGGTCGATGCGGAGAAGAAAAACCCGCAGGCGGACGTCTGGTACGGCGGTACCCTCGACCCGCAATCCCAGGCCGGTGAAATGGGCCTGCTGCAACCCTATAAATCACCGAACCTTGAGCAGGTAATGGAGCAGTTCCGCGATCCAGCGAAGCTGAAAGGCAACTACTCCTCGGCGGTGTACGTCGGCATCCTCGGCTTTGGCGTGAACACCCAGCGCCTGAAAGAGAAGAATCTGCCGGTGCCAAAATGCTGGAAAGATCTGACCAAACCGGAATATAAAGGCGAAATCCAGATTGCCGATCCGCAAAGTTCCGGCACCGCCTACACCGCGCTGGCCACCTTCGCCCAGCTGTGGGGGGACGATCAGGCCTTTGATTATCTGAAGCAGCTCAACGCTAACGTCTCCCAGTACACCAAATCCGGCATCGCTCCGGCGCGTAACGCCGCGCGCGGTGAAACGGCTATTGGTATCGGCTTCCTGCACGACTACTCGCTGGAAAAAGAACAGGGCGCGCCGCTGGAGCTGATCTCGCCGTGCGAAGGCACCGGCTATGAAATTGGCGGCGTCAGCATCCTGAAAGGCGCACGCAACCTCGACAACGCCAAACTGTTTGTCGACTGGGTGCTGTCGAAAGATGCCCAGGAGCTGGCGTGGAAGAAAGGCAAGTCCTATCAGATCCTGACTAACACCACCGCCGAAACCTCGCCGAACTCGCTGAAGCTCGACGACCTGAAGCTCATCAATTACGACATGGATAAATACGGCTCTACCGATGTGCGTAAAGCGCTAATCAATAAATGGGTTAGCGAAGTGAAGATGGGTAAATAAGCCCACATTGCGTTCATTTGCCGGGTGGCGGCATCAACGCCTTACCCGGCCTACAATACCGGAACCGCTATGTCACACACACTTGCACTCCATCCCGTGAAAAAACGGGATGCGATATTCCTTTGGGTTTTGTTCGGCTGGCTGGCATTCGCCCTGCTGCCGAGCTGGAGCCTTGATTACGGTCTGCTGGAGTCCACGAGCGATGAAATTCTCGCGGCCTACGGCTGGTCACAGTTCAACATCAGTTGGTTGTGGTATTTGCTGCCGAGCCTGCTGCTGATTCGTCCATGGCAGGAAGCCAGGCGCGAGCAGCGCAGCCGCCATTATCTCGACGCTGGCTGGGCGTTTTTGTGTATGGCGTTTATCGTCATCAGCGCCACCGTGGAAGGCCGCGGGTTAGGCTACGCCACCATCGTGCTATTTGTGGCGCTGGGGGCCATCATGACCCTGGCGCTCACCCGCCTGGAATGGCTGGGCGGCGACCGCTTTGTCATTGGTTCGCTGGTCACCATCGTGGCGTTAATCGGCGTATTTATCGTCTGGCCGAGCATCGCTATTTTCATCCCGATGTTCACCAACGACGCCGGCGAGTTTGCCCCGCTGGCGTTTATGGCCGTGCTGTCGCAGGCGCATATCGTCCAGGTGATCCTCAACTCCATCGCCCTGTCGATGGCGGTGGGCGTTGGCTGCACCTTCTTTGGTCTGGTACTGGCGATTTACACCACCCGCATCGCTAAACGCAGCGCGATTATTGGCCGCATCTTCTCCATTCTGCCGATTGTGACCCCGCCGTTTGTCGTCGGTCTGGGCGTGACGCTGATGATGGGGCGCTCCGGCTACATTACCGAACTGATGGTCGACTGGTTCGGGCTGACCAACACCAACTGGCTGTACGGGTTTACCGGTATCTGGCTGGCGCAGGTGCTGGCATTCACCCCGATGGCGTTTATGATCCTCGACGGGGCGATCAAAACTATTCACCCGTCGCTGGAAGAGGCATCGTACACCCTGCGCGCCAGCCGCTGGCAGACCTTTAACGGCGTCTTCGTTCCGCTGCTGAAACCCGCGCTGGCGAACGCGTTTTTAATCGTCATCGTCCAGTCGCTGGCCGACTTCAGCAACCCGCTGGTGCTCGGCGGCAACTTTGACGTGCTGGCGACGCAGATCTACTTCTACATCACCGGTTCGCAACTCGATTATCAGGCGGCGAGCACGCTCGGCGCGTTCCTGCTGCTGTTCTCGCTGCTGGTGTTCTGCATTCAGTATATGTGGATCGGCAAGCGCTCTTACGTCACCGTTTCCGGTAAGTCCTATCGCGGCGACGTCCAGCCGCTGCCGGTGACCCTGGTATGGAGCGTGATCGCTATTCTGGCGGTGTGGATCGCCTTTAACGCCCTGCTCTACGGCAGCATTTTCTACGGCAGCTTCACCGTCAACTGGGGCGTGGATTACACCCTGACGCTGGATAACTTTATCAAGCTGTTCGGCCAGGGAATGAGCGACGGGGCGTGGCCTTCGCTGCTCGACACCCTGCTGTACGCCGGGATTGCCGCGCCGATCACCGCCGCGTTCGGACTACTGATCGCGTGGATCGTGGTGCGCCAGCAGTTTAAAGGTAAAAAGACCATCGAGTTCACCACCATGCTGTGCTTCGCGGTACCGGGCACCGTGGCGGGCGTGTCGTACATCCTCGCCTTTAATAGCGCGCCGGTGTACCTCACCGGCACCGCCGCCATCGTCATTATCTCGATGGTGATGCGTAACGTACCGGTGGGCATTCGCGCCGGGATCGCCGGTCTGGGGCAGATCGACAAGTCGCTGGACGAAGCGTCGCTCAGCCTGCGCGCCGGAAGCTTACGCACCATTACGCATATTCTGCTGCCGCTGCTGCGCCCGGCGATCCTCTCGGCGCTGATCTACAGCTTTGTGCGCGCCATTACCACCGTCAGCGCCATTGTGTTCCTCGTCACGCCGGATACTCGCGTAGCGACGGCCTACATCCTCAACCGCGTGGAAGACGGCGAATACGGCGTGGCGATCGCCTACGGTTCGATTCTGATCGTGGTGATGCTGGCGATTATTTTCATCTTTGACTGGCTGATCGGGGAAGCACGTATCTCCCGTTCAAAAGCCAAAAACCAGGCGTAATGGAGCGCACTATGAGCCAGAAAAATTTTGTTGAGCTGCGCAACGTCACTAAGCGATTCGGCAGCAATACGGTTATCGATAATATCAATCTCACCATCCCGCAGGGGCAAATGGTGACCCTGCTCGGCCCTTCCGGTTGCGGCAAGACGACCATTCTGCGCCTGGTGGCCGGACTGGAAAAACCGAGCGAAGGACAGATTTTCATTGATGGCGAAGACGTCACTCATCGCTCTATTCAACAGCGCGATATCTGCATGGTGTTTCAGTCTTACGCCCTGTTCCCGCATATGTCGCTGGGGGACAACGTCGGCTACGGCCTGAAGATGCTTGGCGTGTCGCGCAGCGACGTGAAGACACGGGTGAAAGAAGCGCTGGCAATGGTGGATCTGGAAGGATTCGAGGACCGCTATGTCGATCAGATCTCCGGTGGCCAGCAGCAGCGCGTGGCGCTGGCGCGCGCCCTGATCCTCAAGCCGAAGGTGCTGCTGTTTGATGAGCCGCTAAGTAACCTCGACGCCAACCTGCGGCGTAGCATGCGCGATAAGATCCGCGAGCTGCAAAAGCAGTTTGATATCACCTCGCTGTACGTCACCCACGATCAGAGCGAAGCCTTTGCGGTTTCCGATACCGTGCTGGTAATGAACAAGGGGCATATCATGCAGATCGGCTCGCCGCAGGATCTTTACCGTCAGCCCGCCTCGCGCTTTATGGCGAGCTTTATGGGCGATGCCAACCTGTTCCCGGCCGCCTTCAGCGAGGATTTTGTCGATATTTATGGCTATCGGCTGCCAAGACCGCTGCATTTCGCCGTCCAGGGCGAAGGCACCGTCGGCGTACGTCCGGAGGCGATCACGCTCAGCGATCGCGGCGAGGAGAGCCAGCGCTGCGTGATTCGCCACGTGGCCTATATGGGGCCGCAGTATGAGGTGACAGTGGAGTGGCACGAACAGGAAATCTTATTGCAGGTGAATGCGACGCGGCTGCAACCGGATGTCGGCGAGCAGTATTACCTCGAAATCCACCCGTACGGGATGTTTGTTTTATCCTAGGTAAAAGTAAGGTAAAAGCAAAAAGGCAGCTCAGCTGCCTTTTTTAGTGTTTGCTCCCTCTCCCCAAAGGGGCTAGGGGATCAATCCTTTGCGCTGGGTAGGCCGGTTTTCTCCCTCTCCCTGTGGGAGAGGGCCGGGGTGAGGGCATCAGCCCGCACATTCCCCTCTCACCCTAACCCTCTCCCCAAAGGGCGAAGGGATCAATCCTCTGCGCTGGGCAGGTCAGTTTTCTCCCTCTCCCTGTGGGAGAGGGCCGGGGTGAGGGCATCAGCCCGCACATGCTCCCCTCACCCTAACCCTCTCCCCAAAGGGGCGAGGGGATCGCTCCTCTGCGCTGGGTAGGCCGGTTTTCTCCCTCTCCCTGTGGGAGAGGGCCGGGGTGAGGGCATCAGGCCGCACATACTCCCCTCACCCTGACCCTCTCCCCAAAGGGGCGAGGGGATCGCTCCTCTGCGCTGGGTAGGCCGGTTTTCTCCCTCTTCCTAATGGGCGAGGGAGTTAATCCTCAGCGCTGCGCGTTCAGTTCAGCAATATCCTTCGGCGTCGTCCGACAGCAGCCGCCAATCAGCTTCGCGCCCGCCGCCAGCCACTGGGGTAAATACCCCGCCAGCGTGGCGCACGCTTCGCCGTGATGGTGCCAGGTCTTGGTTTCTGGGTCATAGTGCTCGCCGGAGTTCGGATAAACCACCAGCGGCAGCGCCGTCAGGCTATGCAGATGCTCCAGCGCGGCGGTGGTATTTTCCAGGGCGATACAGTTAATTCCCATCGCCACCACCTGCGGGTAGTCTGCCAACACGGCAACCACTTCCCGCAGCGGCGTGCCGTCGCTGAGATGCTGCGCATCGCGCAGGGTAAACGAGAACCACGCCCGCGCGCGTGGATACGCGGTTAGCAGTTCAGCCAGCGCCTTGATTTCGGCAAAATTCGGCAGGGTTTCACAGGCCAGCAGATCGGCCCCGGCGTCAAGCAGCGCTTCTACGCGCGGACGGTGGAACGCCTGAAACGCTTCGTGACTGCGGACGTAATCGCCGCGATACTCCGAACCATCCGCCAGATATGCGCCGTACGGCCCAACAGAACCGGCCACCAGCAGCGTGCCCGCCAGCGGGTTTTCGGCAAGATACGCTTCACGTGCTTTGCGGGCCAGCTCTACGCTTTTACCAATCAGCGCTTTCGACTGCGCTTCATCCAGCCCACGGGCGGCAAACCCCGCCGGAGTGGCCTGATAGCTGGCGGTGATCGCCACCTGCGCGCCAGCGCGGAAGTAGTCGAGGTGGACCTCACGGATAAGCTCCGGATTGTCGACCAGCACTTTCGCCGACCACAGGCTATCGGCAAGGTTACAGCCGCGCGCTTCCAGCTCCGTCGCCATTGCGCCGTCCAGCAGGACAAAGGGCTGTACGTCAAGGATGGCGGTTAACGGATTATTCTGCGACATGTTGAGGCTCCTGGGTGAGTTTCCGTGAACGAGTCAGATAATACGCACCATAACACAGTGCCACGAACGGGATCCCGCACCACAGCGCAATCCTCTGACTCGGGTCAAACGCCAGCCCCACGCAGGCCACCAGACACAGAACAAATCCCAGCACCGGCACCAACGGATACCACGGCGCGCGATAGTGCAACTCGCTTAGCGCTTTCCCCTGCTGAATGTGGCGACGGCGGAACATAAAATGCGAGGCGCAGATGCTCAGCCATACCGCCACCACCGCAAAACCGGAGATCGCCGACAGCGCGACAAACACCGTGTCCGGGGCCACGACGCTGGAGAACAGTGCCAGTACTCCACCGAGCATGCTCACCGAAATCGCCGTCAGCGGTACGCCGTTTTTGGTTAATTTGGTAAAACAGGCCGGTAGCGTTTTTTCATTAGACAGCGACCACAGCATCCGCCCGGAGGCGTAAAGCCCGGAGTTAGCCGCCGACAGAATCGCCGTCAGGATCACGAAGTTAAAAATATCTGCGGCGTAAGGAATGCCGACTTTTTCAAACACCAGCACAAACGGGCTTTTCTCCACTCCCGCCTGCTGCATCGGGATCAGCGCCGCCAGCACGAAGACGGTGCCGATAAAAAAGATAATCAGTCGGGCGATAGTGGTACGAATAGCCACCGGAATGACTTTATGCGGATTTTCCGTTTCCCCCGCCGCGATGCCGATAAGCTCGGTGCCGGAGAAGGCAAAGTTTACCGCCACCATGGTCATCAGGATCGGCAGACCGCCGTGCGGGAACCAGCCCTCGGCGGTAATATTCGAAAGCCCAGGCGCAGGCGAACCATCCTGCATCGGAATAATGCCGAAGATAGCCGCCCCACCAAGAATAATAAAAGCGATGATGGTGACCACTTTCACCAGCGAGAACCAGAATTCACCTTCGGCAAAGAAGCGGGTAGAAATCACGTTGAGGGCGAAAATCACCACGCAGAACACTACGCACCAGATCCATACCGGCACCTGCGGGAACCAGTACTGCATACAGAATCCGGCGGCGGTAAAGCTGGAACCCAGCGCCACCGTCCACGTTAGCCAGTACAGCCACGCCACGGTATATCCCGTTGCCGGGCCAAGATAACGCGCAGCGTAGACGTGAAACGCGCCGGTTTCCGGCATCGCTACGGAGAGCTCGCCCAGACACTGCATCACCAGCCAGACCACCAGCGCGCCAATCAGGTAGGCCAGCAGCGTCCCCGCCGCGCCGGTGGTGGAGATGATATAGCCGGTATTAAAAAATAGCCCTGTGCCAATAACGCCACCCAGCGACAGCATAATCAGGTGACGAGTCTTCATGGTGCGCTTGAGCTGCCCACCTTGTTGTTGTGTTGTCTGCATATTACCTTCTAAGCGTATGGACATCTAAACATCCAAATGAAGGTTCGTTATACCGTGCCCACCGTCAAATTGCAAAGCGACCTCATTCACCATCTATGCATCCGCCCAAATCATCAATGCCGCGTATGGGCAGAATACCGACAAATTGCAAACCGTGATCGCCGCACCCACAAAATCAAAACAATGGTGCTAATTTTACAAAACAACAAACCATAAAAGGATAATTCTATGTCAACCCGCACCTTACCTCTGTGGGCCGCTGCTGTAGCTGTCGGCATTTTGCCGCTGCACGCCGCGCAGGCCGCCACCTCGGTTAAGTTTCCCGATAAAGTCTGCAACATTACTCAGTACGGCGCTGAAGGCCATCGGCTACAAATCGCGCTCAATACCGACGCGATTCAAAAGGCGATTGATGACTGCGCCGCCGCCGGAGGCGGGACGGTACTGGTGCCGAAAGGTAACTTTCTGACCAACCCGCTGTTCCTGAAGAGCAATATTCAGCTCAAGCTGGAGAAAGACGCCACCCTGGTGGCCTCAACCGAAGTGACCGCTTACCGTGGCGATGACAAAACTAAATACGCCGAAGCGGAAAACGGCTGGCTACCGTTTATCAGCATTGCTGATGCGCAAAACGTGGCTATCGTCGGCGAAGGTACCATCGACGGTCAGGGTGCGGTGTGGTGGGAGCGCTGGCGTGAGAATATCCGCGCGACAGGCAAAAAAGGCGGCACCGATCGGCCACGGCTGATTTACATCACCCGTTCCAGCAACGTGCTGATTGACGGCGTGACCCTCACCCATTCACCCAGCTTCCACGTAGTCACCCGCTACGCGCACGATGTCGATATCAACGGAACGCGCATACTCTCACCGTGGCATGCGCCGAATACCGACGCCATCGACCCTATCGATAGCCAGAATATCCGCATTACCAATAACTATATCGACTGCAACGACGACCATATCGCCATTAAGGCCGAGAAAGCCGACTCACGCTTCCCGAACGGCGTGGTGGATAATATCTATATCGCCAATAACACCCTGAAGCAGGGGCGAGGGATCTCCATCGGCAGCGAGAGCGCCGGTGGCGTGAACAACGTGCTGGTGGAAAATAATACCTTTGAAGGTTCGATGTACGGCATCCGCATTAAAAGCCCGCGCGGTAAGGGCGGCGAGGTGAAAAACATCGTATATCGCAATACCAAAATGCATAACGTCGAAGTCCCGCTGGTCTTCTCCGCCTATTACAAAGCCGCGCCGATTGTGCAGGCTGAAGTCGATAAGCTGCTGCAGGCGGGCGGTTTTACCCTCGGCGAGCAGATCTATCCGCCGGACAGCGATCCGAAACAGCCGTTCGACAAATACAAGACCCCGCACTTCAGCAATATCACCGTTGAGAACTTAACTTCGACTGGTGCCAGCAAAGCGGCAGCCTACATTATCGGCACCCCGGAAGCGCCGCTGAGCGGTTTCCATTTTACCAACGTCAATATCGAAGCCGCCCACGGCCTGCGCATTCGTAATGCCGAGCTGGAGACCAAAGGGCTTAATCTGCAGGTGAAAGAAGGCCCGGCGATTCAAAAAGACGCGGGGGCCATCGTTCACCAGTAACGCCACATTTGCGGGCAGCTGCACCACGGCGACTCTCCCGCCGGGTGTGGTCTGCCCTTTTTTTGATCGTCACTGGCTTAGAGCCTATCCCAGTAGGCGTAATCGTTGCAGGCAGTTTGGACACGGACAGCGCGCAAGAACCGGAGCGTACACGTAGTACGTGAGGATGATTCGCTACGCTCCCCCTGCGGGCCGCCCTGAAGGGCGTTCAACACTCTGTGAGTGTTGTCTGAGCACTGCCCAGGGCCAAACTGGCAAATAAGATAGCCCTAATGGGATAGGTTCTTAAACCACAGCGTTTATAAGTGGTATGACCTGGCACTCTCTTTGCAGTCATCTGGATAACATTATCTGGCGAGGCATCGACAATGACAGAGCAAACCACAACGCTAAAAAGAACGCTCGGCAGTTTCCGCTTATGGGGGATTGCCGTTGGGCTGGTTATTTCCGGGGAGTATTTCGGCTGGAGCTACGGCTGGTCCCAGGCCGGGACGCTGGGCTTTATGATTGTCGCGCTGGCGATTGCCGCCATGTACTGCGCCTTTATTTTTAGCTTTACCGAGCTGACCACCGCTATTCCACATGCAGGCGGGCCTTTTGCCTACGCCTACCGCGCTTTTGGCCCGACCGGCGGCTTTATTGCCGGTTTTGCGACCCTGATTGAGTTTGTCTTTGCCCCGCCCGCCATTGCCATGGCCATCGGCGCCTACCTTAACGTGCAGTTTCCGGCGCTGGACCCGAAATGGGTAGCCTGCGGCGCTTACCTCATATTTATGACGCTGAATATTCTCGGCGTCGGCATTGCCGCCACCTTTGAGCTGGTGGTCACCCTGCTGGCCATCTTCGAGCTGCTGGTGTTTATGGGCGTGGTTGCGCCGGGCTTCTCCTGGAGCCACTTTACCGCTAACGGCTGGGCGGGCGCGGAGAGCTTCAGCGGCCTGGCGCTGCCGGGCATGTTTGCCGCGATCCCGTTTGCTATCTGGTTCTTTCTGGCGATTGAAGGCGCATCGATGGCCGCCGAAGAGGCTAAAGACCCGCAGCGCACCATTCCCCGGGCGCTGGGTGGCGGCATTCTGACCCTGACCGTACTGGCGATTGGCGTGATGGTCTTTGCCGGGGGCGTCGGCGACTGGCGGACGCTGTCCAATATCAACGACCCGCTGCCGCAGGCGATGAAAATGGTGGTTGGCAACAGCAGCGGTTGGCTACATATGCTGGTGTGGCTGGGGCTGTTCGGCCTGGTGGCGTCGTTCCACGGGATTATCATGGGCTACTCACGGCAGATTTACTCCCTGGCGCGTGCGGGCTATCTTCCCGCCAGCCTGGCGACGCTGAACCGCCGTACCCGCACCCCGCATCTGGCGATCCTCGCTGGCGGCGTGGTCGGTATCGCCGCCATCTTCTCTGATTCGCTGATCACCATTAGCGGGATGCCGCTGACCGCTTGTATCGTCACGATGTCGGTATTTGGCGCTATTGTTATGTATATCACCTCGATGGCGGCGCTGTTTAAACTGCGCCGCAGCGAGCCGAAGCTGATTCGCCCGTTCCGCGCGCCGCTCTATCCCTTGGCACCCGCCTTTGCCCTGGCGATGGCGGTACTCTGCCTGGTGGCGATGGTCTGGTACAACCCGCTGCTGGCGCTGATTTTCGCCGCCATGATGCTCGGCGGCTATCTGTGGTTTCGCAAGACCGCAGGTGCCCGCCAACGCGCGGCGATGGATCCGCAACTGCGCACGGTCTCCTGAGGAGTCGACACATGTATAAAACCACGCTATCGGGCCAGGTATGGCGTTTTGATAGTCTGAAGACACTGATGGCGAAAGCCTCCCCGGCGCGTTCCGGTGACGCGCTGGCAGGGGTCATCGCCGAGTCCGCCGAAGAGCGGATGGCGGCTAAAATGGCGCTGGCGGAGGTGCCATTGACGGAAATTCTCGCTAATCCGCTGATTCCCTACGAGCAGGATGAAGTGACCCGACTGATACTCGATACCCACGACAGCCTGGGCTTCGCGGCGATTCGCCATCTGACGGTCGGCGATTTTCGCGACTGGCTGCTCGACGACGCCACCGACGAGGCAGCGCTGCGCCAGGTCGCAAGGGCGATCACCCCGGAGATGGCAGCGGCGGTCAGCAAGTTGATGCGTAACCAGGATCTGATCCTCGCCGCCAGCAAATGCCGGGTCGTCACGCGTTTTCGCAACACGATTGGCCTGCCGGGGCATCTCAGCGTGCGCCTGCAGCCGAATCACCCCACCGATGATATGAAAGGGATCGCCGCCAGTATGCTCGACGGCCTGCTGTACGGCGCGGGGGATGCGGTGATCGGTATTAATCCGGCCAGCGACAGCCTGCCGGTTCTGGCGCAGCTTAACCATATGCTCGACGATATTATTCAGCGCTTCGCTATCCCCACCCAGTCGTGCATTTTGACCCACGTCACCAACACCTTACAGCTGATCGAACGCGGCGCGCCGGTGGATCTGGTGTTTCAGTCGGTGGCCGGGACCGAGGCCGCCAATAGCGGTTTCGGCATTAATCTGGCGCTGCTGCAGGAGGCCCGGGAAGCGGCGCTCAGCCTTAATCGCGGCACGCTCGGCAACAACGTGATGTATTTTGAAACCGGCCAGGGCAGCTGTCTTTCCGCCAATGCCCATCACGGCGTTGACCAGCAGACCTGCGAAGCCCGCGCCTATGCCGTTGCCCGCCATTTTGAGCCGCTGCTGGTCAATACGGTAGTGGGCTTTATCGGCCCGGAATATCTCTACGATGGCAAGCAGATTATCCGCGCCGGGCTGGAAGACCATTTCTGCGGCAAGCTGATGGGGCTACCTATCGGCTGCGACGTCTGCTACACCAACCATGCCGAAGCGGATCAGGACGATATGGATACCCTGCTGACGCTGTTGTGCACCGCCGGACTGACCTTCCTGATCGGCGTACCGGGGGCTGACGATATTATGCTCAACTATCAAAGCACCTCGTTTCACGATGCCCTCTACGCCCGCCGTCTGCTGGGTTTAAAACATGCGCCGGAGTTTGCCGACTGGCTGGCGAAGATGCAGATTATTGACCGCCACGGCGCGCTGCGTCTGACCGATGCCCGCCATCCGCTACTTTCCGTCCTGCCGCAAGGAGAACCGGTATGAATCCTCCCGACGCCTGGAACCCGCTGCGTGAATTTACCGATGCGCGGATTGCGCTGGGCCGTAGCGGCGCGAGCCTGCCGACCCGAGAAGTGCTCAATTTTGGCCTCGCCCACGCCAGGGCGCGCGACGCCATCCACCAGCCTTTCGCCAGCGACCAGCTAGAACAACCGCTGGCGGATTTGGGCCTCTCTTCGCTGACCGTCCACAGCGCCGCCAGCGATCGGCATGTTTATCTAAATCGCCCGGATCTGGGACGACGCCTGAACGATGCGAGCCGCGCTGATCTGGACGCCAGCGGCGTGCGTCCCGCCGACTTGCTGATAGTGATTGGCGACGGACTGTCGTCATACGCCGTGCAGCGCCAGGCGCTGCCGCTGATTCGCGCCCTTCTCCCCTATCTGGAAACGCTTGGGTTGAGCCTTGCTCCGGTGGTGCTCGCGCACCAGTCGCGGGTCGCGCTGGGCGATGATATTGGCGAAACGCTGAAGGCCAGAGCGGTAGCGATTCTGATTGGCGAGCGGCCGGGGCTCTCTTCGCCGGATAGCCTTGGCGTTTATTTGACCTGGCAGCCACATCGTCAGCGGCTGGAGTCGGAGCGCAACTGTATTTCCAATATTCGCCCGGAGGGGCTGAGCTATGACGCCGCCGCCTTTAAGCTGGCCTGGCTACTGGAGCAGGCATTTTTGCGGCGACTAACCGGGGTGCGCCTGAAAGATGAAAGCGATAACCCGGCGCTGCATGGAAAAATAAAACCTTTGAGCCAATTAAAATAATTGGCCACGCGAGCAGAAGAATAGATTTTTAATATTCCTGGCGCAGCTGAATATTAAATTATGGAACGTGCTGAAATTGCGAATTTTGTAGGCCGGGTAAGGCGTCAGCCGCCACCCGGCAAAATGCGAGCACCGTAGCCAAAATAGTTTTGTCATCAATCTCATATCCTTCCCCTGTAGGTAATAAGAATATTGCATGAGTAAAAATGAAACGAACGTTGTAAGGTAAATCTGCATACCAAATATATCTCGTTATCTATTCAAAATAACAGCCAATAATTCGCCAACTCATGTGGCGAATTATTTCTCAATGTTATGCAGTCATTGATAGTTAAAGATATACCCAAAATAATTCGAGTTGCAGGAAGGCGGCGACGCAGTGAATCCCCAGGAGCTTACTCTAGTAAGTGACTGGGGTGAGCGAGGAAAGCCAACGCACATGCAACTTGAAGTATGAAGGGTATAAATAATCGACCGACGGTGAGGTAACAATGAACAAGTTTTCCGGGAAAGCGTCTTTAATGGCCACGCTGGTTGCCGCGTTGATCGGGGCGAATAGCGCACAGGCGGCTGAAATTAAAATCGGCGTGGTATTACCGCTGAGCGGCGCGCTGAGCGGCTACGGGCAGCCATCACAAAAAGGGCTGGATATTATTCAGAGCATTACCCCGACATTAAAAAATGGCGATACCGTCAAACTTATCGTGATTGACGATAAGAGCGACAAGGTCGAAGCCGCTAACGCCATGCAGCGCCTGGTTTCCAGCGATAAAGTCGACGCGGTGATCGGCGAAGTCACCTCCTCCAATACCCTGGCGATGACCAAAATCGCCGACGACAGCAAGACGCCGCTGGTCTCCTCGACCGCCACCAACGACCGCGTCACCCGCAACCACCCTTACGTTAGCCGGGTCTGTTTCTCCGACAGCTTCCAGGGCGTGGTTGGCGCAAACCTCGCCTCCCGCGACCTGAAAGCCAAAACCGCCGCCATCGTCTTCGACAGCAGCAACGACTACTCCGTCGGCCTGGCGAAGGCCTTCCGCACTCAGTTCCTGAAAAACGGCGGCACCATTCCTATCGAAGTTCAGGCTCCCGGCGGCAGCAAAGACTTTAAAGCCCAGTTGGCCAGCGTGAAGGCGAAGAACGTCGACATGATTTATATGCCGATTTACTACACCGAAGGGGCGCTTATCGCCGTGCAGGCGAAACAGCTGGGGCTGAGCAAACCGGTGGTCGGCGGCGACGGTCTGGCGGCGGATCAGGTCTTTTTTGACGTCGGCAAAGATGCGGTCAACGGCTATATGACCACCGATTACTACTCGCCGAACGCCAAAGAGCAAACGCCAGCGGGCGAGGTGTTTATCAAAGCCTGGGAAGCGAAATACCAGCAGCCGACCCATACCTGGGGCGCAATGGCGGCGGATGCGTATAACGTCATTATCAACGCCATGAACCAGTGCAGCGACCCGCATGACCGGGTTTGTGTTAACGAAAAAATTCGCGCCACCAAGGACTTCCAGGGCGTGACCGGCACCCTGACGTTGCAAAACGGCGACGCTATCCGCAGCGCGGTCATCAACGAAGTGAAAGATGGCAAGCTGGCGTTCCGTACCGTAGTCAATCCTTAAGTTTTTATAAGGGATATCAGATGGATGGTGCCATTTTTCTCCAGCAAGTGGTCAACGGAATGAGCCTTGGGGGCATGTACGCCCTGATTGCCATCGGCTATACGATGGTTTATGGGGTGCTGCGCCTGATCAACTTCGCCCATGCGGACGTCATGATGGTCGGGGCGTTTACCACCCTGTTTTTATTTTCTTCTATTGGGCTACCCTTCGGGGTAGCCGTTTTCCTGACCCTCGCGCTGTGCGGCCTGTTCGGGATGCTTATCGACCGGGTGGCCTACCGTCCGCTGCGCCAGGCATCAAAAATCTCGATGCTGATCACCGCCATCGGCGTCAGCTTCTTCCTCGAAAACCTGTTCAACGTGCTGTTTGGCGGCAGCTCGCGCTTCTTCGCTGCGCCGGAATTCTTCAACAACACTCGCGCCTTTGGCGACGTTATTATCACCAACGTGGCGTGGATCGTACCGCTGATTACCGTTCTGCTGCTGCTGGCGATCCTCTGGCTGCTGTACCGCACTCGCTACGGAATGGCGATCCGCGCGGTGGCTTTCGACGTCAATACCGTGCGTCTGATGGGCATCGACGCCAACCGTATTATCTCACTGGTGTTCGCTCTCGGCAGCAGCCTCGCGGCGCTGGGCGGGGTGTTCTACTCGATTAGCTATCCGACCATCGACCCGCTGATGGGCGTGCTGATTGGCCTGAAAGCCTTCGCCGCCGCGGTGCTTGGCGGAATAGGCAGCGTCACCGGCGCGGTATTAGGTGGTTTTATTCTCGGTTTTACCGAAGTGGTCGCGGTTGCGCTATTCCCCGAACTGGGCGGCTACAAAGACGCCTTCGCCTTTATGTTCTTGATTCTGGTCCTCTTATTCCGCCCGGTTGGCATTATGGGCGATGAACGTCTGGAAAGGAGCCGTTTCTGATGCTCAACGCGACAACGACCGCCGGGGCGCAGCTGCGCAACCTGGTCATTATTGTTATCTGCATTGCGCTGCTGGCCGGGATCAACGTGGTCTTCAACGACTATATTATTCGCGTCATCAGCACCATTTTTGTCTTTATGATCCTCGCGGTCAGCTACAACCTGATCAACGGCGTCACCGGCCAGCTGTCGCTGGAGCCCAACGGCTTTGTGGCGGTTGGCGCTTACGTCACCGCTCTGCTGATCCTTTCCAGTGACAGCAAACTGGATATGTTTGAGATGGCCGCCCCCAGCCCGTGGATCCTCGTGCTGCACGCCAGTTTCCTGCCCGCGTTGCTTATCAGCGGCCTGTGCGCGGCGGCGCTGGCGGTGTGCCTTGCCTTCCCGGTATTCCGCGTACGCGGCGACTACCTGGCGATCGTCACCCTCGGCTTCGGCTTTATTATTAAAATCCTCGCCATTAATAATCCGCAGATCACCAACGGCGCGATTGGCCTCAACGATATCCCCCAACAGCCGCATCTGCTGTTCTGGTGCGGGCTGTTCGCTCTGCTGGCGACCGGGATGATTTTGCAGCTGGTGTGGTCAAAATACGGGCGAATGATGAAAGCCGTGCGCGACGATGAAGACGCCGCCATCGCCATGGGCGTAAATACATTTCGGATTAAAACCTGTGCTTTTGCCACCAGCGCCTTCTTTGAAGGGATCGGCGGCGGCCTGCTGGCATCGTTGCTGACCACCATATCGCCGAACCTGTTCGACTTTATGCTCACCTTCCAGTTGCTGATTATTATCGTGCTCGGCGGTCTGGGCAGCACCACCGGCGCGCTGCTCGGTACCGTGCTGGTAGTCGGCAGCGGCGAGTGGCTGCGCTTTCTCGACCAGCCGCTCCAGTTCTTCGGTCACGATCTCGGGGCGTATCCGGGACTGCGAATGGTGGTGTTCTCGCTGCTGCTGCTGATCATCATGCTGTTCGCCCGCGAAGGTCTGCTAGGCAAAAAAGAGATTTGGCAGGTGGGCAAAAGGAGCCGCAGCTATGGCGCAAAATAAGGTCATTTTGCAGGTGCAGGACATCACCATGCAGTTCGGCGGCCTGCGGGCTATCGACAACGTCAGTTTCCACGTCGACGAGGCGGAAATTTTTGGCCTGATTGGCCCCAACGGCGCGGGGAAAACCACCATGTTCAACGTCATCACCGCCAACTATAAACCGACCAGCGGCAGCGTGACCCTGGCGGGGAAGTCGTTGAAAGGGCTGAAGCCGAACCGGGTGGTCAACGCCGGGATCGCCCGCACCTTTCAGAATATCCGCCTGTTTAACTCGATGACGGTATTAGAAAACGTGATGGTCGGCCTTGATAGCGCCAGCCGCTATTCGCTGCTGGAAGCGGCGCTGCATATTGGCCGCTATTTCCCCGCTGAACGAGCGGCGAAAGCCAGGGCAATGGCGATTCTGGACGATATCGGCATCGCCCATTTCGCCGAGATGCAGGCCACTAACCTCAGTTACGGCAACCAGCGTAAGGTCGAGATCGCCCGCGCGCTGGCGACGTCGCCTAAATTATTGCTGCTGGACGAACCCGCCGCCGGGATGAACCCGAAAGAGACGGAAGATCTGGCGGACCTGATCTTCCGTATGCGTGACGACTACCAGCTCAGCGTGCTGCTGATTGAGCACGACATGCCGTTCGTCAACAAGCTGTGCGAGCGGGTGATGGTGCTGGAGTACGGCAAACCGCTGTTCAGCGGCCTGATGTCCGAAGCCATTGAGGATCCGGAGGTGATTTCCGCTTACCTGGGGGACGTCCGTTATGCTTAGCGCGCGCGAATTAAAAGTGTTTTACGGTGTGATTCAGGGGCTGAAAGGCGTTGATATTGATATCAACGACCGGGAGATCGTAACCTTAATCGGCAGCAATGGCGCGGGGAAAACCTCAACCCTCAACGGCATCGTCAACCTCGTGCGCTCCACGGGGCGCGTTAATTTTCTCAACGAGGATATCTCCCGCAGCCAGACACATCAAATTGTACGCAAGGGGCTGGCGCTGGTCCCCGAAGGGCGGCGCATCTTCACCAATCTGACCATCGAAGAAAATCTGCGCATGGGGGCTTACAACAATCTCGCCGGATTTACCCGCCTGCGCGATCGCATGTACAGCCTGTTTCCCCGCCTCAAAGAGCGGCGTAATCAGATGGCGGGCACCATGAGCGGCGGCGAACAGCAGATGCTGGCTATCGCCAGAGCGTTAATGAGCGAACCGGTTTTACTGATGCTTGATGAACCAAGCCTCGGGCTGGCGCCGAAAATTGTCGGCGAGCTGTTCGCGACGATAAAGCAGCTGCGGGAGGAGAATATTACCGTGCTGCTGGTAGAGCAGAACGCCACGGCGGCGTTGACTATCGCCGATCGCGCCTATGTGCTGGAGAATGGGAAGATTATGCTCTCCGGCCCGGCCCCGGAGGTGCTGGCGAATCCGGAAATTAAGCGGATGTATCTGGGGGGATAAAGCTGTTCAGGGCTGCGGCATCGCTTCCTGCGTCGCCGCAACCGCAAACAGCCTCGCGCTACACAAAGCACACCTCATTCCAGTAGGCTTCACGCGTCCTGCGCCGCTCAGTATGTTTTATCATGACGAAACCACCTTGTTTCCACGTTACCGAGGTCAATTCCGTAGAGACTGGCGACCGGTAATATTGCCTCCATGATCCGTTGGCTATCCTGCTGCCCGGCTTCACTGCTGGATAAAGAAGCCAGCCAGCCCGTGATGCGTTGCCATAGTGCCACTTTCATTTTTCTCCTCCGTCGGGAAGCGTTTTGCTTGTGTCTATTTCAACCACAGTTGACGGCGAGCGGGAAATATCAATTCCTGATTTGTAATTCTGTGGGACGCATATTAGGGGTGAGGGGATCTCCCCGGAGGCGGTGCGGGCTACTTGTCCCCAGCTGAGTAGCCCGGACAGGCGCGTCAAGCGCCGCCTCCGGGACTATGCGCAAGAGTTCCGTTCATCCTCAATCAGCAGAAAATGCATCACCGTGGAACGTGAACGGGTAAAGGGGGGAGAAAACCGCCTCCCCCTTTACAATCCCCGCGGCCCCGCAAAGAAATCGGTGCTGCGCACTGCGCTCACCTCCCGGTCCTCAGCCTGCGGTCGGCTCAACTCGACGGCCTGTCTCGATTCGCCTCTGTCCGCCATCCCTGGCGGCCAGCCCTTGTCTTCCGACCTCCGGTTCGCCGATTTCAGCGGGTTCCAGGGCATCGCTGCGAGTCTTATGGTTTCAGAAAGATACCAATAGCTAACGGAATATCTCCCGGAGGCGGTGCTATGCACCTGTCCGGGCTACTTGTCCCCAGTTTGGTAGCACAGAGCCGGATAAACAATATCCACAATTTTGTTAAGTTCTTTTTCGTTATAGATAAGAACTTTTTCTTCTTTGCCGCAGACGGTCAATTTGTGGGAGCGTGATTAACACAAAACAAAACAGGGATTCAGGGGATAAATTATGCGCATTGCAAAAACAAAAATCGCGCTGGCGCTGGGCATTCTGGTGCTCGCCGCGCAGGCTCAGGCCGATCAATTAGCCGATATCAAAGCCGCCGGGGTGGTCAAAGTCGCCACCTTCGACGCCAACCCGCCGTTTGGCTCGGTAGATCCGAAAACGCATAAAATCGTCGGCTACGACGTGGACTTCGCCGAAGCGCTGGCCAAATCTCTCGGCGTTAAGCTGGAGCTGGTCGCCACTAACCCGGCCAACCGCATTCCGCTGCTGCAATCCGGTAAAGCCGATCTGATCGTCGCCGACATCACCATCACTCCGGAACGTGCACAGGTCATTGATTTCTCAACACCTTACTTTGTGACCGGCCAGCAGTTCCTCGTTCCGGCAAAATCAGCGGATAAACTCGACGACTACAGCAAAGCACGCATCGGCGCGGTAAAAGGCACCACCGGCGAGCAGGCGCTGCATCAGCGTTTCCCGCAATCTCGCGTGCTCTCTTATGACGATATTCCGCTGGCGCTGACCGCCCTGCGCAACGGTAACGTGCAGGCCATCACCCAGGACAGCACCATTCTCGCCGGGCTGCTGGCGGAAGCGCCGGATAAAGCTAATTTCAAAATCATCCCCGACCTGCTGAGCAAAGAAGAGATAGGCGTTGGCGTGAAGAAAGGCGAACCGGCCCTGCTGAAAGCCGTGAACGACGAGCTGGTAAACCTGGAGAAATCCGGCGAAGCGGCCAAAATTTACGACGTCTGGTTTGGCCCGAGCACCAAAACCCCGCAGCCGCGCGCCTTTACTATCGAAGCTAAATAAGCAGAAAATCCATTATGTTATCGGCTCTATTTTCACGCTCCGCGGCATCGTCCGCGGATTTTTCGCATCTGCAGCACGCCAGTATTGAGTTCCGCGATGTCGCCAAAAGCTATGGCGATCATCGGGTACTGAACGGCGTTAATTTACAGGTCGACCCCGGCGAAGTGGTGGCAATCCTCGGCCCTTCAGGATCGGGCAAATCAACCCTGATCCGCCTGATCAACCAGCTTGAATCCCTCAGCGGTGGCGAGATCTTGATCGACGGCAAACCGACGCGCCAGCTCACCGGCAGCGCCCTGCGCCAGCTGCGCAGCCGGGTCGGTTTTGTTTTTCAGCAGTTTAATCTCTACGCCCACCTGACGGCGCAGGAGAATATTACCCTCGCGCTGGAGCGGGTGCACGGCTGGGGTAAAAGCGCCGCCCGCGAGCGCTCGTTAGCGCTGCTCAGCCAGGTTGGTCTCGAAGATAAGGCGCAGCAGATGCCCGCGCAGCTCTCCGGCGGTCAGCAGCAGCGGGTAGCTATCGCCCGCGCCCTCGCCTCCTCGCCGCAGATCATCCTGTTCGATGAACCCACGTCGGCGCTCGATCCGGAGATGATCGGCGAAGTACTACAGGTCATGAAAAACCTCGCCCATAGCGGGATCACCATGGTGGTGGTGACGCACGAAATGCAGTTCGCCCGCGAGATTGCCGACCGGGTGGTGTTTATCGACGGCGGCGATATTCTCGAAGTCGCGCCGCCGGCCGAGTTCTTCGCCCGACCGCAGCACGCCCGCACCCGCCGTTTTCTGCAAAAGGTGCTCGACCCGCTGCACCAGGAGAGTGAAGCGTGATCCCGCATCTCGACTGGCATGGCGTGCTGAGCGGGCAGCCGCTGCAGTGGATAATCTCCGGTTTTCTCACCACCGTCTGGGTGAGCGTCGCCGGGATGATTCTGGCAACCGCGCTGGCTATCGTGCTGCTGGCGCTGCGCCTCGGCGGTGGTCGACCGGGACGGTGGCTGGTGGCGGCCTGGGTTTCGCTGTTTCGCAATACGCCGCTGCTGGTCCAACTACTGTTCTGGTATTTCGCTGCCTGGAATCTGCTACCGCTGGGGGCACGGGATTTTATCAACGATGATCATAGCTGGTCGATTCTGCCAGGCAACGTGTGGTGGCTGACGCCGGAGTTTCTCTGCTCGATGTGGGGGCTTGGGGTCTTTACCTCGGCGTTTCTGATTGAGGAGATCGCCTCCGGGATGCGCGCCGTCAGCCACGGTCAGCGGGAGGCGGCGCTGTCGCAGGGGTTCACGCCCTGGCAGGAGCTGCGCCACATTCTGCTGCCGCAGGGGCTGGCTAACGCCTGGCAGCCGATTATTGGCCAGTATTTGAACCTGATGAAGCTCTCTTCGCTGGCAAGCGGCATCGGTTTTGCCGAACTCACCTATCAGGTACGGCAAATCGAGAGCTACAACGCCCATGCGCTGGAGGCCTTTGCCGTCGGCACCGTGCTGTATCTGGCGCTTGGCGTAGTCATGGGAATGGCGCTGACGCGCCTTGGTCCGGGAAGACATCAGCAAAGGAGAGCCGGGTATGAACGCTAATCTGGCGGTGATTGTCGATAACCTCGACTATCTGCTGTGGGGACGGCTGGCGGACGGTATTCCCGGCGGCGTGGTGCTGACGCTGCTGATGGCTATCGGCGCCGCCGCGCTGGCGCTGCCCGGCGGGGTGCTGTTGGCGGGTATCGCCTGGCGCTACGGCGGGATCGTGCGGCGCTTATTATTTCTGTGGGCGGAGATTATTCGCGGCATCCCGCTGATTTTCGTGATTTTCTGGCTGTGGTATCTGCTGCCGATGCTCACCGGCAGCGACCTGCCGGGGGCGGTGACCGTCACGGTAGCGCTGGCGTGGTTTACCGCCGCCTCGGTGATGCACTCGGTGCTGGCGGGACTGCAATCGTTGCCTCACGGGCAGTATGAAGCCGCGCTGACGCAGGGGTTTGCACCCGGACAGACGCTGCGCCTGATCTTACTGCCGCAGGCTTTACGCAACGTGCAGCCGTCGCTGGTCGGGATATTTATCGGCCTGCTCAAAGACACCTCGCTGGCCTTTATCGTCAACGTGCCGGAGCTGACCACCGTCGCCGGGCAGGTCAATAACCGGGTGCAGATCTACCCGCTGGCGATTTTTGTTTTTACCGGCGCGGTTTATTATTTGCTGTGCTGCAGCCTGAGTCTGCTGGCCAATCGTCGGTATGCGAAAGCTGGCGGGTAAATCGCTACGCTCTTTTACAACCGCCAAACCTGTATCGATATACTGGATTACGCAGAGGAATTGGTCGATGATCGGAAATGTATTTTTATAAAAATCCCACCGGGACAAAAGTCGGGGGAAACTCCCCCCGACCAGGCGTGACCGAAAAAATTAACGGATTAAAATATGTTTCCCGCAGGTAGAGTGTAGAGAGTCCAGGTCGCGTTGAACTGTACGCTGACATCACCGCTCCAGACTCCTTCCGGCAGTTCGCTGTAGTCATTCACCGGCGTGGAGCCGTCAGTCGTACCCGCGATGATGGAGAAGGTAAAGGAATCCTGCGCACTCGTGCGACCGGGTCGATCGTATGTGGCAGACAGCGCGCTAAGGTTACCGCCCATCATGCCAGACTCAGTGTCGATCATCAGAGTATCCGTTGTTTTCTCAACGCCAACACCGTTATAAGCGACCCCCACGCTTAGAGTTGAGCCCGAGGAGTCCAACTGAGTCAGAGTATTGGAGACCAGACGGGAAGTCAGCTTAAAGCTTGTGGCAAGCATGTCGCCCTTGATACTGACATCAAAAAGCCCATTTTGAGTGTTAAAACCTTTGGTACCTTCTGCGTACTTAAACGACAGACTGCCCAACGGGGTAACAACAAGCTTACTGGTAGTATTTTTTTTCGCCGTGGCTGACCAGGTGGCAATAGCCTGATCGCTAACGTCAGCAGCCTGGGTAGCCTCCATACCAGACAACGCAGCGACCAGAGCAACTGCCATCATTTTTTTATTCATAATATTTCGTCCTGAGTAAATATTAAGGGCGCATCACCCTACTTCCATGCGTATTAATTATTAATGATAGAAACAGACCGTTTTAGCTAAAGTTGACTCACTTTCCTGATATCTCCCGGCTATTTCGACGGGCAATCGTTCGTCATTTTAATAAATTTCTCGTTATAGATGATGTAGTGGTTCCCTGTCTGGCGCAGAGTAGCCTGACGGACAACGTCACCGGGCCGTAAATACCATGCATCTCCCTCCTCTTCCGTCGTGTCGCAGCCTGGTTTTATTAGCAACTTAAACCAGGTGTTGCCGGTATTGCTGACGGTGCCCTCCGCGCGATCGTAAGCCCATTTGAAATTAACCTGGCGTGGACGAACGACCAGAATAGTGTCCATCACCACCACCGGGTCCATACTGATCGCCGCGCCGGAAGCATTCCGCATAATATGGTTACGAGTAGGAATTTCACGAAAAGAGACCCGGTAATAGCGCTCGCGATTATCCTTCGGGCCATGGTAGTAAAACTTAAAATATTCGCTCTCTCCCGCCTGCAAGGTTAACTGGCGCGGCGCAAACAGCAGCTCGCCGTCCGCCGGACGTGAACGCACCTCTTTACCGCCCGGTCGATCGATACCGACAATAGAGACCCGGTACAGTCGCGCGCTTTTATTGTTATTCACTGCCCGCTTAGCGGCGAACTCATCTTCCGCCGCCAGCGAAAAGGTCAGATTACCAACCGAAATCGCCTGGCTCACTGATGGCAGACACAGTACTAATGCACAGACAACCAGAAGTCGATTAATTAACATCACGCCATATCGCCTGAACATAAACCTCTCCTGAAGCACTGACATCGCCATACCAGTCTTCCAAACTTGTCAGCTTTTTCCTTGAAATAGCCTCATTCATTAGAATAGAAAACTTTACTCTGGTCTTATTCATTACCCCTGTGCTCCCGAAAGGATCGTTCCAGGCAGAACTGACCCACAATGCATCACTCATAACCCGCCAGTCATTATCACACCCGACATCGTAGATTTTGGGCATCCCGTCTCTGGTGGTAAATTCCAGAGTAGCCGGGAAAGGTACCTTTATCGAATTATCTGATGAACTGAAAATACAGTACGAACGCCCATCGATGGCTATCGTCGGCCCCTTTACCTTAATCAATACAATATCGGCGGCGGTTTTCCCTGTGGTGGTGACAATATAATTAAAATCCAGCGAAGGTTCCCCGCTACCCACGCGGCCTTCATTCGATAAGGCGCTACTCCCCTCATCAGAAGTAATACTGAGGCTGAACTCTCGAGGTTTAATCATAATTGTGTTGGAGGTGGAAAAATCATATATTTTGCCACCGCCGGGGCTTGTGGCAGTTTCCTGAATGAGGTTATTGATAATCTTAAAATAAAAAAGCTCGCGACTATTAATATCTCTAATACCTGAATTCAGCATTTTCTTGAAAAAGCCATCAGCAAAGAAAACATAAATCGAATTAGATTCCTTCATCTCATCAAAGGTATAATAAGTTGTCGACTCAGCTCTGCTCGCTTGCTTCCACGTAACCTTATCCAAGCTAAAATACATGTCACTCCAATAAACGTCACCATATATCGATGATTTAAATACAGGATGAAAACGGATTAATGAATTACTCAAACCATTAGTCTGTAGATTATAGCTAACCACCTTGCAGGCAAGACCTGACTTTGAGCCAATAGTCTGTGTATGACAGTTAAAATTCCCCTCTCCAGGTTCCGGAACACCGTCGGTATTAATAAGTACATCATCGACGTTACCGGTGTTGATCAGCGTTAAATGAGCGCCTTTAGTATAAGTAAAATTGGTTTCAATCCAACGCCAGCCTTTACCCGAACAGCGTTCCCCCGCAGTCACATTATAAGAATTCGTCGATGAGCATTCATTAATTTTCATCGAGAAATTGCTTCCTACCGGCATTTGTTGCAAATACAGGTAAAAAGGATCCGACATGGTTCCGCCTATGCGCAACATTCGGCCATCATTCCTGGAATATTTAATCCCATAATAACCTTTCGCATCAGTGACTGCTCCAGGTATAGTCGAGGTCGAGCTATTACAACCTGATGATCCGATATTACAGGGAAGACCAAGTAACGGGGATAAAACCGGAGACTCTTCCAACCACATATCTGTCATCGCTAAAGACGAACTCACCCAAGAATCACGAGAGGCTATATAACCTAAAATCTTTTGATCTGCTGCTAGTAAGTTACTACTCCAGCGATTAGCGCCCCCCATGACAGGATAGGTTTCACTTCGGGTGGTCACAAAGAAGCTATTATCGATATTATTTTCAATAAAGATAAATTCCCCTGTTCTGTCAGATTGAACTAATTTGACTGCAGCTTCTCCTCTGGATATTCCCTGTATAACATTCACCACCAATAACAGCATCAACCAGTTAGCTTTCATTTCGTTCTCCAGTTGACGATACGCCTACATACGTTTTTAACCCGTTACACACCACGTCACCGACCCAAACAGCGCCACGCGCCATACTCAGCTCCAGCTCCACTTCACAGCGCTGGTCTGAGCCGTAGCTGAAGTCGATTGTCGGGAATTTCTTATCTATATCCATAATGAATTCGCCTTTTTCATCCGTGCGGGTACGGCCAATGTGGTTACTGATGCTGGCGTTGGCCAGCAGCGTGCCGTCTTCGGCGCGGATACGCCCGGACACCGTCACCATCTGCTTCACTTCCGGCTCAATCACCGCCACATTGCCCGGATAGAGCGTCAGGCGGCTTTTACGCCCGCTCACGATGTCGTAGCTATCCAGCGAGTTTTTACTGTTTTGGAGTTCCACTTCATACCGGCTATACGGCGACAACGGCAGATAGTTGCGCTTGCCGGAGAGCGGGAAAATCCGCCCGTTGACCTTTGCGCTTAGCTTGCCGTCATCCTCCAGACCGGTGTTCAGAATCAGCCCCGCATTGCCTTCGCTCATGCCGCTGGCGGCAATGTTTTTCCCCTGCCAGCCTACGCTGCCGCTGGCATTCAGGTTGGTGTTCACATAGCCGTCCGCCCCACTGTTCACGTTCAGCGTGCCGTTGGCATAACTCGTCTCAAACTGCGCATACGCCCCACCACTCAGGGTTTTATCATCCCCGGTATTACCAGAGACCGCCCGTGACACGTTGGCGCCGATGGTGCGGATCGTTCCTTCATTAAAGCGTTTACGCGCTGACAGGTTGGCCGTTGTGTAACCGTTTTGATGCGACATCCCGCCACTGAGCCAGTTGCCGAGCGGCAGAGAGAGGTCAAGCGCGATATATTTGCCAGTATTGTTGTTATTACCTGAATTATTAAAGCGCTGGATCCCCGCACGCAGCCCCAGCGAGCCGAAAGCGCCGCTGTAAATCGTCTGGTAATAATCGGCAGTGTAATAGTGGCTGTTGTTCTGACGGTCGTCGTTGTAGCTGAGGCTGAAAGTGCCCAGCTTTGACCACAGAGAACCCAGGTTTAGCGATCCACCAATCGCCCGGTTATCGGCATCGCTGCGCCGCAACGTATCGCCGATCGACGTTTTTTCCTGGTTAACCCAAATGGAACTAAAACCGCCGGGGAGCGTGGCGCTGACGCTACCGATGCTGCTCCAGGAACCATCGTTGGCAAACATGTTCTGTATATTGATGCTAACCGCGCTCGCAAGCGGCAGACTAAAACGCGTTTCCCCCACGGCGCTGGTATCATAACCGTAGAACGACCCCGCCCAGGTGAGGGTATTCAACGATCCCGATGCCGAAACGCCCGCCAGCCAGCTATCTTTCGCGGGCTGCGTTTTTCTGCCGCTCTGCGACCAGCGGTCCATATGGAAGCTGCCGCCCCAGAACTGCCAGGCCAGCGGCGCACCGGCTCCGCGTCCCCGGCTGAACAATTTGTTGACTCGCTGAGTGCGTTTACTGACCGAACGGCCGTTGACTATCACTTCCACTTCAATATCGTAAATCCCGTACGGTAGCCCGCGGGTATCCACTTCATGGTTACCCATGGCGAAGTTCTGTACGCTCAACAGCCGCCCATCACGCGATAGGTGCACTTCCCCCGCAGCAGATAAAAAAGCCACTACCGGCGTCGCCGACTGGGTGTTATCAAACACCGTCGAACTGGCCTGATTACCCCACGAGGCACCGTAAATTTTCCCTGCCGAAACAGCGGTCATCGGCCCCAGCGATTGTAGATTCCAGGTATCCAGCATTCCGGCGGCGAAGCGGTGGCCAGAAAAATCTCGTTCATACATTGCTTTATACAGCTGATTGTTTTGGTTGCTGGTACCGACACCGTAAACCGATCCATCAAGCGCAATATGGTGTTCGCACAGGGCGCTAACGCTATTCAAGGACAAATAGCTGGACGTATTGTTGCCGCCGCCACGCATCTGATTGTTATACACCCCGAGGTTATAGTTCAGGGTGCTGCTGATTTTGTTGACGCTGGACTGACCGATATCTTCACTGCGCGAACGCAGTACGGTGCCCAACGCTTCTTTTTTCACTACCAGCTGCAACAACAGGCGTCGTAGGTCGAACTGTAGCCGGGCATCCGGCGTCAGGGGAATACGCAACTCGTTGCTAAAGGGAGCATTCGCCACCTCCGTCAGCAGCTGACGGGTCGCCGCATTGAGCGCCGCATTCTCTTCTTTTTCTTCCAGTTGGATCTGACGGATCCGCAATGAGCCATTATCCAGCCAGATAAAAGCGCTACCGAGACGCTGATCATCCTGGGTGCCAGAGCTACCTTCGAGGTGGGTAAACAGCGGGATACTCATTCCGTCACGCAGCGCCAGACCAAAGGCCTGGGGAATAATCACGCCGCCAATCTGTCGTACCGGTTCGTGATCTGCTTTAACGCTAAAAGGAACGAAAAAAATAACCAAACCGGAGGCAAGGATCGTTCGCTGGGTAGAGGCGTTCCAAAATGAGGGCATATCCTTATCCGCTTATATTAGACAGTTACTTTACGGGCACGAACTGCTCGCCCTGCCAGAGCGCAACCCGCCCTTTTTTATCCGCGACATTGACGCGGGTAAAACGACGATTATCTCCAGGCATCAGGAAGTAGCTCTCTTTACACTCTTTGCCGTCAGTTGCCTTCAGGCACGGGCCGTAGGCAAGAATGCGTAGCGTGGCGTTACCGTTATTCACCAGCTTTCCGTCGCTGTACTCGTAGCGGAAATTCACCTTGCGAGGCGCAACAACCAGAATGGTGCCGATACGGGCAGATGCCGTGGCCACTGCGGTGCGAGTACCGCCATTGCGCTGGGCATCGCTTAAGGCCTGATCGAACCAGACGATGCGGTAATAGCGCTCTTTTTCATCCATCGGACCTTTATAGAAAAAGCGAATCGATTCGCTGGATTGTGCCGGCAGCAGCAGGCTGGCAGGCGTCAGCAAAAGCTCTTCTTTGCTCTCCATTGGGATAACTTTTCCTCCTTCCAGCGGCGAGGTCAGGCGTTCAACGTGAATATTGATCAGCCGTCCGCTGTCGGTGGTATTTTTAATTTCTTTGCTCAGCACGCTGGCTTCGCTGTTGATAAACGAGGAGATATCACCAACATCAAGCGCCTGGGTCGGCGGAATTACGCAGAGAAACAGGCCGAGGGCCAGAATGCGATGTTTCATAAGAATTCCATCCGTGAAAAAGGCGGGGGAAATATCCCCCGGCCTGGTGTAATAGGTAAATTTAACTTACGGAGTAACTGCGGCAGTCGTCCAGGTCGCATCAAACTGAACGCTGACGTCACCACTCCAGATCCCTTCCGGCAGCGTGCTGTAGTCAGACACAGCTGTTGAACCGTCAGTGGTACCTTTGATGATGGAGAAAGTGAAGAGATCCTGCGCGCTGGTGCGGGTAGTTTGGTTATAGCCAGTCGAGAGTGCGCTGAGGTTACCGCCCAGAATGCCAGCCGCAGTATCGATCATTTTGGTATCGGCATTTTTCTCAACGGCAACGCCGTTATAAGCCACGCCAACGTCCAGAGTTGAACCTGAAGTATCCAATTGGGTCAGAGTGTTACTGACCAGACGGGAAGTCAGCTTAAAGCCACCCGTTGCAGCGGTATCGCCAGCGATGGTGACATCAAACAGGCCTTTTTGAGTGTTAAAGCCCTTGACGCCCTCTGAGTAGTTGAATGCCAGGCTGCCCAGCGGAGTGACAACCAGCTTGCTGGTTGTGTCTTTTTTCGCCGTGGCGGACCAGGTTGCAACTGCCTGCGCAGTCGTATCAACCGCGTGTGCTGCGCCCATACCAGAGAATGCTGCTACCAGAGCAACGGCAATAATCTTTTTATTCATAATATTTCATCCTGAGTAAAATTAAGGGCACAATGCCCCACGTCCATGCGCATTATTCATTAATGCGCAAATTCAATAACAACGGTCAAATCAATAGTGAAAATGTTAAATGGCCATTCGATTTATCTTGGAATACAGTTTCATCTCAGCATTATGCTGATGGGTATAAACAGTTTTAACACTACAGTTCTGTATCTTGGCAATTAATTTTGGCTGCATCCCTTTTGCTAACAGGCCAACAACCTGCATCTCTTTTTTTGTTATCCAGCCTTTTTTTATATCAGCACGTAAAAACCGACCATTTATTACCCGTGCTAATTCATAGCGGATACTCTGCGATGAACCGGTGTAGACCACACCCAAGGCCTGGCTATTGAAATACCAATAATTAGCCAGAGCTTCCAGTCTGGTAGCGGCGACTAATACAACCTGTTTTTTTTCTACTCGCCTCAACCAATGACATTCCTCGCTGATAAAGTGGTTCATAAACTTATGGCTAACATTAATAAAAACAAAATCCTCTCGTACTTTCTCAAGAGAAGGATAAATCAGATCTTTGATCTCAAAAATAATTTCAGACAATCCATCAACAAAATAGCAGTCATCCTTTGGCCAAATGCATGGCCGCAAATCAATTTGATAGTCCATAAATCAAGCACCCCTCGTCCATGACACTTCCATTTTGCCAATGGAAATATGACGTATACTGGGAAATCTCAACGACTTAAAAGAGAAATAAAATATAGATGTAACGTATAATATCCACCAAAAGTAAAAATAGCTTAATACAATATAAACTCGACCTTTAAGAAGGTATGTTCTTAATTAACATGAGTCAATATGATAAAGAGCTAAATGTGAATTCACATACTTTAACTTAGGACAGCTAAATTAAAATAACAGTATCATTTAGAAAAACTAAAAGAACGCAAATGGAAAAAGGCAAATAAAACCATAAAAATCAAAACGTTAAATGTATTATAAAAAATGAAATCATCTTATATCCTATATAACCCAGGATTATTACCCTAACATATTAAGATTTTTCCTGTAAAAACAAACAAATAACCCAAACAAATAATCCAAACAAATAAAACAAAACAAAAACACAATTACCATGAATTATTCGGGCATGATATAGAATATAAATCACGAATATGAAAACACAATTTCATTCCATTAACAAACGGACAACAGTGTTTATATCACAAATAGAGAAATAAAGAGCCAACATCACTCTAAAACGGCGAGGAGATAATGATTATTGAGGAAAAAAATAACTTTCACCGAAGATTGCCCGGCTACTTTACCGGGCAATCTTTGGTCATTTTGATAAATTTATCGTTATAGATAATGTAGTGGTTCCCTGGCTGGCGCAGCGTAGCCTGGCGGACAACGTCGCCGGGCCGTAAATACCATGCATCTCCTTCCTCTTCCGTCGTATCGCACCCAGGCTTGATCAACAGCTTAAACCAGGTATTCCCGGTATTGCTGACGGTACCGGCGGCGCGATCGTAGGCCCATTTGAAATTAACCTGGCGCGGACGAACGACCAGAATGGTGTCCATCACCACCACCGGGTCCATACTCACCTCGGTCCCACTGTTATTGCGCATCACGTAATTTCGGGTCGGGATTTCACGAAATGAAACCCGGTAGTAGCGCTCGCGATTATCCTTCGGGCCGTGATAATAAAACTTAAAATATTCGCTCTCGCCGGCCTGTAAAGTTAGCTGGCGCGGGGCAAACAGCAGCTCACCGTCCGCCGGACGCGAACGCACCTCTTTGCCGCCCGGTCGGTCGATACCGACAATAGAGACCCGATACAGGCGTGCGCTCTTATTGTTATTAATGACCCGTTTAGATGCGAAATTATCTTCCGCCGCCAGCGAAAAGGTTAAATTGCCGACGGAAATCGCCTGGGCCACAGACGCGGCCCCCAGCGACAGTAGGCAGACGAGCATCCGCAGTAAATTAATTAATGTTACGCCATGTCGCCTGAACATGAATTTCTCCTGAAGCGCTCACCTCACCAAACCAGCCGTTATCATCCACCGTACGCAGTGATATCGCATCATCCATCGGAATGGAAAACTTCACCGTCGTTTTGTCCATCACCCCGGTCTCCCCGGAAATATCGGTCCACGGCGTACTCAGCCACAATGCGTCGGTCATATCGCGCCAGGTATCATCGCAGCCGGCATCATAAGTTTTGGTTGTCCCGGACTGGGTGGTAAACGCCAGCATCGCCGGGAAAGGTACCTTTGTGACCCCGTCCGGTGAGCTGAAAATACAGTATGAACGTCCGCCAATAGCCTGCGTCGGCCCCGTCACCTTAATCAGCACTTCATCAGCGGCGGTTTTACCGCTGGTGGTAACAATATAGCCGAAGTCCAGTGATGGCTCACCGCTGCCCACATACCCTTCACGCGTTGGTGTGGTTGTGTATTCATCAGAAATAATGCTGATACTGAAATCACGCGGTTTGATAATCAGCGTGTTAGAGGTAGAAAACTCATACCACCCCGATTCTGGCACATCGGTATTATAGAAACGGAAATTAAACAGATCTTTGGTGTTAACATCGCTAATCCCCAGCGCCACCATCTGCTTAAAAAAGTTACTTGAGAAGAAAACGTAGATTGAGTCAGAGGACTTCATCTCATTGAATGTATAGTACTGGGCTATGCCGTTAACGGGTTTCCATGAACTACCATCCAGGCTGAACTGCATATCATAAATCCCTACCGCAGAGGCCAGCGCTGAATTGCTGATCGCCGGGAAAATATGAATGTATATGTTGCTCAGGCCATTATGCTGCAGATTATAGTTCACCATTTTACAAGCCAGCCCGGAACGGGTTCCGATAGTCTGCGTCCGGCAATCAGCATTGCCCTCACCTAACGTAGGTACTCCATCACTGTTAATAAAGACCTCCGCCAGAGCATTCGTGTTAATCAATTTCAGATTTGCCGCTTTGGTATGGGTCACCTTACGCACGTACCAGCTTCCTGATGCCTGATCTTTGCAGCGAGCACCGCTGCTGGCGTCATAGTTCACCGAGGTCTGGCAAGCGTTGATGGTCATCGAGAAGCTGCTGCCCACCGACATCTGCTGAAGATACTGATAGAAGGCATCGGTCATCATGCCGTGCATCCACTTTTGTGCACCGGTTGGCACCGTTACACCATAAAAACCGCTGGCATCGGTGGTTTGCGGCAAGATCAGGCTGGTCACCATATCGCAACCCGAATACCAGTTAATACAGCGCAGACCGCTCAGCGGGCCGGATGCAGGGGAGTTTTCCAGCCACATATCAAACTTCCAGTTAGCATAGAGCGGTGTGTTATATCCGTTATCAATATAGCCCAGGCTCTGCTGGTAAATGGTCCCTGAACCAGTATATTTTAGCCCGGTCCAGCGGTTCGCCCCGGTCATTCGCGGATCCCTCGCACCGCCGGGGGTCACAAAAAAGTTATCATCCGAGTTGTTTTCAACGAACACGAACTGCATGGCAGGTGCATCGCTCCAGACGGTTTTCGTCACCGCTGCATGAACCCGCGACACGCACAGCGCCGCCGTCAACATCACTAAACATGCTAACCACTTAGCTCTCATTACCTTCTCCTGTCGGCTGCACGCTGGCATAGGTCGCAAGGCCGCTGCAGACCACATCGCCCACCCACACCGCGCCGCGCGCCTGGCTCAGCTCCAGCGCCACTTCACAGCTCTGGTTTTTGCCGTAACTGAAATCGATGGTCGGGTATTTTTTATCCACATCCATCACAAATTCACCCTTCTCATCGGTACGGGTTCGACCGATATGGTTATTAATGCGCGCATTGGCCAGCAGCGTGCCGTCTTCGGCGCGGATACGCCCGGACACCGTCACCATTTGCTTCACTTCCGGTTCAATGACCGCCACGTTGCCCGGATACAGGGTCATCCGGCTCTTGCGCCCGGTCACGATGTCGTAGCTGTCGAGCGAGTTTTTGCTGTTCTGTAATTCAATCTCATAACGGCTGTACGGCGACAGCGGAAGGTAATTACGTTTACCGGAGAGCTGCACGATGCGACCGTTCACTTTGGCACTCAGCTTGCCGTCATCCTCAAGACCGGTATTGAAAATCACCCCCGCGTTGCCATCGGTGCGCCCGCTGGCGGCAATGTTTTTCCCCTGCCAGCCCACGCTGCCGTTGGCGGTCAGGTTAGTGTTCACATAACCGTCCGCGCCGCTGTTCACGTTTAAAGTGCCGGTCGAGTAACGGGTATCAAACTGCGCATACGCCCCGCCGCTGAGGGTTTTGTCATCGCCGGTATCGCCAGAAATCGCCCGCGAAATATTCGCCCCAATAGTGCGAATGCTGCCTTCATTAAACTGCTTACGCGCCGACAGGTTGGCCATGGTATAGCCGTTCTGGTGGGTCATCCCGGCGCTGAACCAGTTTCCGAGCGGCAGCGAGAAGTCGAGAGCGATATATTTTCCCGTGTTCGCGCTACTGTTGCCGTTATTAAAACGCTGGATCCCCGCGCGCAGCCCCATTGATCCCCACGCTCCGGTATAGAGCGTCTGGTAGTAGTCGGCCGTGTAGTAGTGGCTGTTATTACGACGATCGTCGTTATAGCTGATGCTAAGGGTACCCAGCTTCGACCACAGCGCATTCATATTCAGGGTGCCGCCAATCGCCCGGTTATCGGCGTTGCTACGGCGGATTTTGTCACCAATCTGCGTTTTTTCCTGGTTGACCCAGATGGAACTAAAGCCGCCGGGCAGCATGGCGCTGATGTTGCCGACGCTGCTCCAGGAGCTGTCGCTGGCCAGCATATTTTGCAGGTTAACGTTGATGGATTCCGTCAGCGGCAGCGTCAGGCGCGTCTCACCCACGGCGTTATTGTCGTAGCCGTAACCGGTCGCGGCCCAGCTGAAGGTACTGAGTGAACCGGAGGCCGACGCGCCAGCCAGCCAGCTGTCTTTCGCCGGCTGCGTCTTCTTCCCGTCCGCAGACCAGCGATCCATATGAAAGCTGCCGCCCCACAACTGCCATGCCAGCGGTGCCCCGGCCCCGCGCCCACGGCTAAATAATTTGTTCACGCGCTGGGTACGTTTACTGACCACCCGGCCGTTCACAATCACTTCAACTTCAACATCGTAAATCCCGTACGGCAGGCCGCGGGTATCCACTTCGTGGTTACCCATGGCGAAGTTCTGTACGCTCATCAGCCTCCCGTCACGGGTCAAATGAACCTCCCCGGCTGCCGGTAAAAAAGCCACTACTGGCGTGGCCGATTGAGTGTTATCGAAGACCGTTGAGCTGGCCTGGTTCCCCCAGGAGGCGCCGTAGATTTTCCCCGCAGAAATGGCGGTCATCGGGCCAAGAGACTGTAAATTCCAGGTATCCAGCATCCCGCCGGCAAAACGGTGACCGGCGAAATCCCGCTCGTACATCGCCTTGTAAACTTCGCTGTCCTGGTTGCTGGAGCCAATGCCGTACAGCGAGCCGTCCAGCACAACGTGATGTTCGCGCAGTGCGGTGACATTGTTCAGCGACAGATAACTGGAGGTGTTATTGCCGCCGTTGCGCATCTGATTGTTATAGACACCGAGGTTATAGTTCAGGGTACTGCTTATTTTGTCGACGCTGGACTGGCCGATATCTTCGCTGCGCGAGCGCAGCACGGTACCCAGCGCCGCTTTTTTCACCACCAGCTGCAGCAGCAGCTGACGCAGACTAAGCTGCAGCAGGGCATCTTCGGTCAGGTTGATTTTGAGGTCTTTGCTGAAGGCTTCATTGGCCAGCGCGGTCAGCTGTTTGCGAGTCTGCTCGCTCACCGTGGCGTTATTATCATTTTCCTCCAGCTGAATCTGCCGCACGCGCAACGTACCGTCATCAAGCCAGATAAAGGCGTTGCCGATCCGCTGATCGTCCTGAGTACCGGTGCTACTTTCAAGGTGGATAAACAGCGGGATGCTCATCCCGTCCTGTAGAGCCTGACTGAAGGCCTGGGGAATAATCACGCCGCCGATTTGTTGTACTTTATCGGCCGCGGCGGTAGCGCTGAGCGGAACCAGCAAAATGACCATGCCGGAGGCAAGGAGTTTTTTTAATCCTGGGGAGATCCCTGGTAGAGGCATAGTCTTGATCCGTCAGCACAAATGTCTATTTCACGGGAACAAACTGCTCGCCCTGCCAGAGCGCGACCCGTCCTTTTTTGTCAGCCACATTGACGCGCGTAAAACGGCGTTCTTTCCCCGGCATCAGAAAGTAGTTTTCTTTGCATTCCTTGCCATCCGCCGCTTTCAGGCACGGGCCGTAGGCAAGAATACGCAGCGTGGCGTTGCCGGTATTCACCAGCTTCCCGTCCGCATACTGGTAGCGGAAGTTCGCCTTTCTCGGGGCCACAACCAGGATGGTGCCAATGCGCGCTGAAGCCGTCGCCACCGCACTACGAGTCGCTCCGTTGCGCTGGGCATCGCTTAACGCCTGATCAAACCAGACGATGCGGTAATAGCGCTCTTTGTCATCCGCCGGACCTTTATAGAAAAAGCGGATCACGTCGCTGGCCTTCGCGGGCAGCAGCAGGCTGGCCGGGGTCAGTAAAACCTCGTCTTGCTTATCCATCGGGATCACTTTGCCGCCATCCAGGGGAGAGGTGAGGCGTTCCAGATGTATGTTAATTAAGCGACCGCTGTCGGTCGTATTCTTGATCTCTTTACTCAGCGTGCTGCTGTCGCTGTTCATAAATGAAGAGATATCGCCCACATCCAGCGCCAGGGCTGGCGTCATACCGCTAAGCAACAGGCCGATGGCCAGAATGTGTTTTTTCATATGAATTCAGTCCTTGAAAGCAGGCAGGGGAGGCCCCCCTGCCTGATGCTACGCGAGGATCAGCTGGTCCAGGTTGCGTCAAACTGAACGCTGACGTCACCGCTCCAGATACCTTCCGGCAGTGAGCTGTAATCAGTCACGTTCGTAGTACCATTGGTGGTACCGCTGATGATGGAGAACGTGAAACCGTCCTGCGCAGTGGTGCGACCAGCAACGTTATAGCCGGTAGACAGCGCGCTGAGGTTACCACCCAGTGTGCCAGCAGCGGTGTCGATCATAGGAGTGTCGGCACCTTTTTCGACAGCTACACCGTTGTAGTCAACGCCTACGTTCAGGGTGGAACCTGAGGTATCCAACTGAGTCAGGGTGTTAGTGATCAGACGAGAAGTCAGTTTGAAGCCAGTCGCGGTGGTATCACCTTCGATTGCTACATCAAACAGACCTTTCTGAGAGTTAAAACCTTTAATCCCTTCAGCATACTGGAAAGCCAGGCTGCCCAGCGGAGTGACGACCAGCTTGCTGGTAGTATCCTTTTTGGCGGTTGCGGACCAGGTCGCGACTGCCTGAGCAGTAACGTCAGTTGCCTGAGCGACACCCATACCGGCAAACGCGGTTACCAGAGCAATTGCAAGAACCTTTTTTTTCATAGCATTTTCTTCCTGAGTTTAATTAGAGACCTGATGTCCCACTTCTGTGCGCATTTCCCGCCATAATTCAGGCCACATAGATATGCTGTGGCATAAACTCTTTTGGGTAAAACAGCCTGGTGCGCGATTTCCTAAATAACCCTTACGATTAGTTAGAGCGCTAACTTATATATCTTTGAATACAGTTTCGCTTCGGCATTTCTCCGATGGGTATAAACCGTTTTGACACTACAATTTTCAATTTTGGCAATGGATTTCGGATGCATTCCCTGCGCCGTCATGCGAATTATTTGCATTTCCCTGTTGGTGATTTTCTCTTTCTTTATATCTTTACGCAAAAAACGACCATTAATCACATAAGCCAGTTCTTGACGAATGTCTTTGGTCAAATCAGCGTAGACCACGCCACGAATTGAACCATTGTAATACCAATAGTTAGCCAGGGCTTCAGAACGCCTTGCGGCGATAAGCACTATCTGCTTCCCTTTCATTTCCGCTAACCATTCACTATCGCATCGAATAAAATAATTTAGAGAGCTAGCACTAAGATTAATAAAAACAAATTCCCGACGTACTTTTTCAAGAGGCAAATAGATTAAACTATCAATATCCAAAATAAGTTCAGATAGCCCTTTCATAAAATAGCTGTCACGTGCGGGCCAGATACACTGATCTAAAGAATATTTATATTCCATATAAAGTTAAACCCCATAGTCCTGGAAATCTCGAACGTATCACAACACTGCTGATAGCCCAGGCCTGCAAAGTCTAAGTCAGCAAATTCCCTCTTTTACATATATCCAATATAAAATCCCAAAGTAGTATGGCTTGAGACAAAGAACACTAAATGATTTGCTTGTTTCTTGTGTTTCCAAATTTAGGATTTTTCTCGATGAGTGTCAATAAGTGCGCTAAGGGCTAATTACCGACCAGGTCAATTTAAGCAGAAAGAATAAAAATAAGCATTTTGAGTTAAACACAAAAACCATTTATTTTCATATGGTTATTTGGCACGCATACGTAAATTCTTAAGTGATTATTATATCAACCAGGATCTTAGCTATTAGATGTTAAGACTATTCTTAATGATGCCTTCATTCAAAAAAGCAAAAAAACCATTAAAAATGTAAAAAACAGAACATAAATCCATTAAAACAAAATTAAACGGAATTTAACACCATTAATTAAGCTTAACAATAGAGTTACATTCCGCACAAAAGGTATGCTTGCCAACTAAAATTTGTCGTCCAAAATCGTAATCAATCCAGAATCTATTAACTATTCGGTTAAACCGACTCAGAAAGAAGCCTGGCACAAACATCCGAAACCATATCTTTGCGCTAAAAGCGATAACATCATCCAATAAATGTCGCATAAAACGAGGTATCTTCATCAGAGGAAATACGTATCATTATACATCTCGTACGCAATCGCGTATTAAAGGTAGCAGAGCATTCTCAGTCTCCCGATTTTTGAGGAAAAAGTGTGATCTTCTACATGCTTTTTCGCTACTAAGTACGTAAATTCTCATATCCGTTCACTATTTGTTCGCCTTACTGTCATCTGGCAGTCATATAAAACACCATTAATAGTGCCCAGTTTACTGACGAACCTGGACGCATTTATGAACAGTTCTCTGGCTGCGGTTGCGGAAACCGATTATCAACAGTTTACGCCACCGTCTACCGACCGGCAGCGGAAGGTCCTGAGCGTACGCAACCTGAGCAAATCCTATAGCGCACAGCAAACCGTACTGGATAGCATCAGTTTCGATCTTCATGCGGGCGAGCTGGTTGGCGTGATTGGCCGTTCCGGTGCCGGAAAATCGACGCTCCTGCACGTTATTAACGGGACCCATAGCGCCAGCGGTGGCGAGCTCCTGAGTTATCCGGAAGTGGGTACGCCGCAGGATGTATCAAAACTTTCAGGCCGCGCGCTAAACGCCTGGCGTAGCCAGTGCGGAATGATCTTTCAGGACTTCTGCCTGGTTCCGCGTCTTGACGTTTTGACCAACGTGCTGTTGGGACGCCTGAGCCAAACCTCAACGCTGAAATCATTATTCAAAGTTTTCCCCGATGCCGATCGGGCCCGCGCTATCTCCCTGCTGGAGTGGATGAATATGCTGCCACACGCGCTTCAGCGGGCGGAAAACCTCTCCGGCGGTCAGATGCAGCGAGTCGCTATTTGCCGGGCGCTAATGCAAAACCCCGGCATTCTGCTGGCCGATGAACCGGTCGCTTCTCTGGATCCGAAAAATACGCAGCGAATCATGAATGTCCTTCGTGAAATTAGCGAACAGGGCATCAGCGTGATGGTAAACCTGCATTCGGTGGAACTGGTGCGTGAATACTGCACCCGGGTTATCGGCGTAGCCAAAGGCAAGATTATTTTTGACGACCATCCCACGCAGCTAAATCAGGATATTCTGCATCGGCTGTATGGCGATGAAATTAGCCAATTGCATTAAATTTCACTCACACGGGCAAAATAATGAAAAAGTACATCACTGGCGCAGTTCGTTTATCCGCAGCGGTTGCAGGCATTATGATGGCGTGGCAGGCAAGCGCTGCTGAACAACCGAAGGAATTAAATCTGGGTATCCTTGGCGGTCAGAACGCAACGCAGCAAATTGGTGATAACCAGTGCGTTAAACAGTTCCTTGATAAAGAGCTGAACGTTGATACTAAATTACGTAACTCTTCAGACTATTCTGGCGTTATTCAGGGCCTGCTGGGCGGTAAAGTTGACGTGGTATTAAGTATGTCACCGTCATCTTACGCCTCGGTTTATATTAACAACCCTAAGGCCGTTGATATTGTCGGTATTGCTGTTGACGATAAAGATCAGTCCCGCGGCTACCACTCGGTGGTTATTGTCAAAGCAGATAGTCCGTATAAAAAGTTAGAAGACCTGAAGGGCAAAGCATTTGGCTTCGCCGACCCGGATTCCACTTCCGGATTTTTAATTCCGAACCACGCCTTTAAACAGCAGTTCGGCGGTACCTCGGATAATAAATATAATAACTTCTTTTCCAGCGTGACCTTCTCCGGCGGCCACGAACAGGACATTCTGGGCGTGCTGAATGGTCAGTTTGCCGGCGCGGTAACCTGGACCTCAATGGTCGGCGATTATAATACCGGCTACAGCGTCGGTGCTTTCAATCGCCTGATTCGTATGGATCACCCGGACCTGATGAAACAAATCCGTATTATCTGGCAATCGCCGCTGATCCCGAACGGCCCGATCCTGGTCAGCAACGCTCTGCCTGCGGACTTTAAGGCCAAAGTCGTCAGCGCGATTAAAAAGCTGGATACCGAGGATCACGCCTGCTTTATCAAAGCAATGGGCGGTACTCAGCATATCGGCCCGGGCAGCGTGGCTGATTTCCAGCAGATCATCGATATGAAACGCGAACTGGTTAGCGCGCGTTAATCCCGCCCTGACGCCGCCGCCTGGCAATATCGCGGGCGGCGGCGACTCGTTGAAGACACAGCGACGCATGAATAACACCCATACCGAATTTGAGCGCTATTATCAGCAGGTTCGTGCGCGGCAAAAGCGCGATACCTTTAGCTGGTCTCTTTTGCTGCTGGTTCTCTATTTCGCCGCAGGCAGCATGGCCGAGTTTAATCTCTTTACTATCTGGCACTCGCTGCCCAATTTTCTTGATTACATGTTTGAGACCTTGCCGACTCTGCATGTCGCCGATCTGTTTGCCGATTCGCATACCAAAGGCTCGCTGGCCTACTGGGGTTACCGTCTGCCGATACAGCTGCCGCTTATCTGGGAAACGCTGCAGCTGGCTCTGGCGTCCACGCTGGTTGCGGTAGTTATCGCCACCTTGCTGGCGTTTATTGCCGCCAATAACGCCTGGTCCCCTGCCCCGCTGCGCTTTGCCGTTCGCGTGCTGGTGGCTTTTCTGCGCACCATGCCGGAGCTGGCGTGGGCGGTGATTTTCGTTATGGCCTTCGGTATCGGCGCGATCCCCGGCTTTCTGGCATTAATGCTGCACACCATCGGCAGCCTGACCAAACTGTTTTATGAAGCGGTAGAGAGCGCGCAGGATAAACCGGTGCGCGGGCTGGCCGCCTGTGGCGCTTCGCGGCTGCAACGCATTCGCTTTGCCCTGTGGCCGCAGGTAAAACCGATTTTTCTCTCCTACGGCTTTATGCGCCTGGAGATTAACTTCCGCTCCTCAACCATCCTTGGGCTGGTGGGCGCGGGCGGCATCGGCCAGGAGCTGATGACCAATATCAAACTGGACCGTTACGATCAGGTTAGCATCACGCTGCTGCTGATTATTATCGTGGTATCGCTGCTGGATATGCTGTCCGGCCGCCTGCGACAGTGGGTTCTGGAGGGGAAAAAATGAGTCAGTGGCAAAACCAACCGGATATCGCCGCCAGCCGTCGCCAACATCAAAATTTGTACAAGGCCCAGGGACGCTATCTGCGCTATGTCGGCCTGCTGGCGCTGGTCAGCGTGCTTTATTATGTTTGGTTCTTTATGCAGTTCGGCATCAGCGGAGAGCAGCTCACCACCGGGCTTCAGCAAATCAGTCGCTATTTGCTGCGGATGTTCGTCTGGCACGACTTCTTCAACTGGCCGTTCGGCTATTACTTCACCCAAATCGGTATTACCCTGGCGATCGTTTTCGCCGGGACTATTACGGCGACGGTTATCGCCCTGCTACTCTCGTTTCTGGCGGCGCGCAATATTATGCGCGGCTTAGTTCCGGGGATGATTGCCCTGCTGATGCGTCGGTTATTTGACGTGCTGCGCGGAATCGATATGGCTATCTGGGGCCTGATTTTTGTGCGCGCCGTTGGGCTTGGTCCGCTGGCCGGGGTACTGGCGATTATCATGCAGGATACCGGGCTGCTGGGCCGTCTCTATGCCGAAGGGCATGAAGCGGTCGATCGCGCACCGGGACGTGGATTAACGGCAGTGGGCGCTAACGGTTTACAGAAGCACCGTTTTAGCATTTTTACCCAGTCTTTCCCGACGTTTCTGGCGCTGAGCCTGTATCAGATTGAGTCTAATACCCGCTCAGCGGCAGTACTGGGTTTTGTCGGCGCGGGAGGGATTGGTCTGATTTATGCGGAAAATATGCGTCTGTGGAACTGGGACGTGGTGATGTTTATTACGCTTCTGCTGGTAGCAGTGGTGATGGCGATGGATACGCTTTCCGCCTGGCTACGCCGCCGCTATATCGGCGGCAGCGTGGTGCCGCTGTTTAAAGCTGATTAGCTTTTCCCCGGGTCGCGCTGACGCTTACCCGGGCTACCAAACAGCACGAAAAAGTAGCCCGGGTAAGGCGTTTACGCCGTGACCCGGGGAAAACTCAAAGTCGCCACTCGAGCACCGGCCACTGGTGCTGTGCATTTGCTGCTGTCAGCTGCGGGCAAGGATTAACCAGCCGTACGTGGTCGGCATGCAGGCACAGCGGCAGATCGTTAATCGAATCGGTGTAGAACGTTACCTGGCCCGAATATTCAGGGTGCGCCTGTCGCCACTGCGCCAGACGCACCACCTTCCCCTGCTGATAGCTCGGCGTACCGGCAATCACCCCGCTATAGCCGCCGTCAGCCATCTCCACATCAATTCCTAACGCCTGTTCGATACCCAACTCCGCCGCGACGGCCTGCACCAGCAGGCTAACCGACGCCGAGATAACCAGCATCTGCTCGCCCCTAGCCTGTAGAGTGCGAATCAGATCCCATGCCTGTGGATAAACCCGCGGCACTATCTCTTCGCGTACACAGCGAGCCAGCAGTGCGTCCACTTCCTGCTTTGATACGCCAATCAACGGCGCCTGGATCAGAGCCACATAATCAGCGATATTCATTTCGCCACGATCGTAATCGTCCATCAGCATCGCCTCACGCACCAGATAGCCCGGATCGTTCACCCAGCCTTCGCGCACCATAAAGCGGCTCCACACCGTGCTGCTATCGCCCTTAATTAACGTATTATCCAGATCGAAAATCGTCAGCGTTTTGCCCATGGTTTGTTTTCCCTAATCAGCAACAGAGTCTCGCGAGAGCATGCGTAAATAAAATGACAGGAGAATGACCCGGACAAAGCGCCCGGATCATTTTGTTGGCTACGCGGCGCTGACCCACCTAAGCACATCACAACGGTTAACTGTGAAATATTATTTCAAAATGAATTTATTTATGTATGCGTGATAACTCTTTTTTAACACCAATAGCTCCCGCTAAATTTAACTTCGCGATCCGACCTATATTATCTACGTAAGGTTTCGTAAATTTTGCTTTTGGTCATTCTGACGCTGTAGCGAATCGGCTATAAAAGACCACGGCCCGTTCTCCAGTGACGAAAAACAATGATATGAAGCCTAAACTTTCTCACGCGCTATTATTTGTTCCTTTTTTGATTTTGGCAGGATGTTCGTCCTCATCGAAACCGCATAAAGCTGCCCAGACTAACCATTCGACAATCGACGGTGGTTCTGACGATCTGATCCCAGTGATCGCTGCTCTGCACGATCAGATGCATACCTGGGAAGGAACGCCCTACGAGTGGGGCGGGACGGAGCAAAGCGGCGTCGACTGCTCCGGGTTCGTCTGGCGCACGCTGAAAGATCGCTTCAATCTGCCGATGGAGCGCATCACCACTCGTGAATTGCTGCATATGGGAGAACGCGTGAGTCCGCGGCAGCTGCGTCCGGGAGATTTAGTTTTCTTCCGTATTAAAGGCGGGATGCACGTCGGCTTCTACGATACCGATCGTAATTTCCTTCATGCCTCTACCAGCCAGGGCGTCATGCGATCCTCGCTGGATAATCCGTACTGGCAATCGGTATTCTACCAGGCGCGCCGCCTGCCGAAGGAATATAACGCCCAGATAACAATGAACAACGATAATCTGCATCTGGCCAAAAATCGTTAATCATAAATAACAAAGCCGCCCTGTCACCATGGCGGCTTTGTTGTCTCTTACCAGTGAATTTATTAGAACTGGTAGGTCATACCGACAGCGACGATATCGTCATCGTTGATGCCGAGTTTGTTATCACTCTTCAGCTGGTTGATTTTGTAGTCAACAAAGGCGTTCATGTTTTTGTTGAAGTAATAAGTCACGCCAACATCAATGTAGTTGACCAGATCTTCGCTACCCACGCCCTCGATATCCTTGCCTTTTGACAGCACGTAGCCCAGAGACGGACGCAGACCGAAATCGAACTGGTACTGAGCCACGGCTTCAAAGTTCTGTGCTTTGGTCGCAAAGCCACCGCTGATTGGCGTCATTTTGCGGGTTTCTGAATACATGGTCGCCAGGTAGATATTGTTGGCATCATATTTCAGGCCGGTTGCCCAGGCTTCCGCTTTTTTACCGACGCCGCGAGCCAGCAGGTTCTGGTCATCGGTACGGTCAGAGCTAGTGTACGCTGCGCTGATGGCGAAATCGCTGCCGCCGAAGTCATAGCTTAACGCGGTACCGAAACCGTCGCCGTTCTGTTTTTTGGCATCGCGATCGCCTTCGTTTTTACCCTGATATTGCAGGGTCAGGTCCAGGCCATCTACCACGCCAAAGAAGTCAGTATTGCGATAAGTTGCCAGACCGCTGGAGCGCTTGGTCATAAAGTTATCGGTCTGCGCGGAAGAGTCGCCGCCGAATTCCGGGAACATATCGGTCCAGGCTTCAACGTCGTACAGCGCGCCGAGGTTACGACCATAGTCGAATGAACCGTAGTTCTTTAATTTTACGCCAGCGAATGCCAGACGCGTTTTCTGCGAAGAGTCGCTTTCGGTTTTGTTACCGGAGAACTCAGATTCCCAACGACCGTAGCCGGTCAGTTCATCGTTAATCTGCGTTTCACCTTTGATACCGAAACGAACGTAAGTCTGGTCGCCATCTTTGCTGTCATAGTCGCTCAGATAGTGCATCGCTCTGACTTTGCCGTAGACGTCCAGTTTATTACCGTTTTTATTATAAACTTCTGCTGCCTGTGTAGCCGAAGAAGCGATAAGACCCATCATCATTAATGCCAGTGAGCTCTTTTTCATTATTCAGTCCTGGTGATTTATTTATACGCGCTAATCAATTCCGGGCGGAAGCCCTGTCAAAAACTGCAGGTTTTTTAACGCTCTAATATTAAAAATTTATGACAACATGGAACTTTTTATAAAAAAGGGTATTTAATTATTTCCGTCATGAATGTGTCACACTTCCCCGCCAGAATGCCCGATCCGCGCAATGAAGTGGCTTGTCCATGACGCCAGGTGTTGGCAAGCGGGCTGACTCCTGTTACAACATCAATTCGATATCGAAACTCCTTTTTGAACGGCAGAGAATCATGAGTGATAGCCAGACGCTGGTGGTAAAACTGGGCACCAGTGTTTTAACGGGCGGATCCCGCCGCCTGAACCGCGCCCATATCGTTGAATTAGTGCGCCAGTGCGCACAGCTACACGCGATGGGCCATCGAATTGTGATAGTGACCTCCGGGGCAATCGCCGCCGGACGTGAGCACCTCGGCTACCCGGAACTGCCCGCGACCATCGCCTCTAAACAGCTGCTGGCGGCGGTAGGCCAGAGCCGTCTTATCCAACTATGGGAACAGCTGTTTTCTATTTACGGCATTCACATTGGTCAGATGCTGTTGACCCGCGCCGATATGGAAGACCGCGAGCGTTTCCTCAATGCCCGCGACACCCTGCGCGCGCTGCTGGATAACAACATCGTGCCGGTCATTAATGAAAATGACGCCGTGGCAACCGCCGAAATTAAAGTCGGCGATAACGATAATCTTTCGGCGCTGGCGGCTATTCTCGCAGGCGCCGACAAACTGCTGCTGCTGACCGATCAGCAGGGCCTGTTTACCGCCGACCCGCGTAACAACCCGCAGGCCGAGCTGATTAAAGACGTTTACGGTATTGATGACGCCCTGCGCGCCGTCGCAGGTGATAGCGTTTCTGGCTTAGGTACCGGCGGGATGGGCACCAAATTGCAAGCCGCCGACGTCGCTTGCCGCGCGGGCATCGATACCATCATTGCCGCCGGTAGCCGTCCGGGCGTCATTGCCGATGTGATGGAAGGCATTTCCGTCGGAACCCGCTTCCACGCGCAGGAATCGCCGCTGGAAAACCGTAAACGCTGGATTTTCGGCGCGCCGCCAGCGGGTGAAATTACCGTTGACGCCGGAGCGACTCAGGCAATTCTCGAGCGCGGCAGTTCTCTGCTGCCGAAAGGGATTAAAACCATCACCGGCAACTTCTCGCGCGGCGAAGTGATCCGCATTCGTAGCCTTGAAGGCCGCGATATCGCCCACGGCGTCAGCCGCTATAACAGCGATGCTCTGCGCCGTATCGCCGGGCACCACTCGCAACAGATTGATGCCATTCTGGGCTATGAATATGGCCCGGTCGCCGTCCACCGTGACGACATGATTATCCGTTAAGGAGCTGAAAATGCTGGAACAAATGGGCATTGCTGCCAAAGCGGCCTCATACAAACTCGCGCAGCTTTCCAGCCGCGAAAAGAACCAGGTGCTGGAAAAGATCGCCGATTATCTTGAAGCGCAGACCGAAGAGATTCTGCGCGCTAACGCTGAAGACCTGGCGGAAGCACGTGCCAACGGTTTAAGCGAAGCGCTGCTCGACCGCCTGGCGCTTAACCCAGTGCGCCTCGGCGGAATCGCTAACGATGTTCGTCAGGTCTGCAACCTGGCTGACCCGGTCGGTCAGGTGATCGACGGCGGTCTGCTCGACAGCGGACTGCGCATTGAACGACGCCGGGTGCCGCTGGGCGTGGTCGGCGTGATTTACGAAGCACGTCCGAACGTCACCGTCGACGTTGCCTCTCTGTGCCTGAAGACCGGCAACGCGGCGATCCTGCGCGGCGGCAAAGAGACCTGGCGCACTAACGCCGCCACGGTGAGAGTGATTCAGCAGGCGCTGCAAGAGTGCGGTTTGCCGGCGGCTACCGTCCAGGCGATTGAAAGCCCGGATCGCGCGCTGGTCGGCGAGATGCTGAAGATGGATAAGTATATCGATATGCTGATCCCGCGCGGCGGCGCAGGTCTGCACAAGCTGTGCCGCGAGCAGTCGACGATCCCGGTGATCACCGGTGGGATCGGCGTGTGTCATATCTATATCGACCACTCCGCCGACGTTGCCGAAGCGCTGAAAGTTATTGTCAACGCTAAGGTTCAGCGCCCCAGCGCCTGTAACTCGGTCGAAACGCTGCTGGTGCATCACGATATCGCTCAGCGCTTTCTGCCCGCGCTGAGCAAGCAAATGGCGGAAAGCGGCGTCAGCCTGCACGCCGATGCGACCTCCCTGCCCGCACTGCAAAATGGCCCGGCGAGCGTGGAGCCAGTGAAAGCGGAGCAGTATGACAATGAATATCTGTCCCTGGACCTGAACGTGAAGGTGGTTGCCGACCAGGACGAGGCCGTGGCCCACATTCGCGAGCACGGTACTCAGCATTCAGATGCTATCCTGACGCGCACGCTGGGCAATGCGAACCGCTTTATTAACGAAGTGGATTCCTCCGCGGTGTACGTCAACGCCTCTACCCGCTTTACCGACGGCGGCCAGTTCGGCCTCGGCGCTGAAGTGGCGGTCAGCACCCAGAAGCTGCACGCGCGCGGCCCGATGGGTCTGGAAGCGCTGACGACCTATAAGTGGATTGGTTTCGGCGACGATACCATTCGTGCTTAATGCTGAAAGGGTGATGCAAAAGTAGCCGTTTGATTCGCAAGGGCATTGACGCATCACCCAGTTAGTTTTAACCTTCTAACCCGTGTTTACGCTCGTAAGCACGTCTTGCAGGGCCGATATAGCTCAGTTGGTAGAGCAGCGCATTCGTAATGCGAAGGTCGTAGGTTCGACTCCTATTATCGGCACCAGTTACTTCTATCTTATTAATTTAATTAACTTTAAATTCATTCAGAGTGAAATCGCGTAGCCTCTCCTACATAGAGGTCATACAGCCGATGGCTCAACGTGATAATCTGTATCGCCGTAGCAGCGGTATTTATGTTGTCCGTATTGCAGTTCCCACCCGATACCGTCTCTACACGGGACAGCGTGAGATTCACGCTTCAACAGAAACAAACGACATCAGAAAAGCGCGAGCGATTGCCGCAGGCCTATTGGTTGTCTGGCAGCGATGTTTGGGTGAGTATCAAAAATTGGATAGAGAAAAGTTGGTAAGCGGTGCACCTGCTTTGGCGGGCGAAGGAATGATCAGCCTCGCTGAATTTTGCGGTTTAACGAGCGCTTCCCTGCAACAAGTGGCGCAGCGACTACTTGATACGAATATCCCGCTTTTTTGGCTTGCTGATGGGCGTCCTGCTTACTATGTAGAAGATCTTTCACTCGTTGATAAGGATGATCCAGAGACTTCTGGGTATATTATCGATAGTGCTATTAACATTGGGATCAGAGGTTCTCTGAGCGGTTATATCCAGCCCTTGGTTGCCTCACGTATATTACGTCAGATGATCGCTGGCGAGACGCTGGATGCAGAAACCGCATTTAAATCCTCAGAGGCTTCATCCAAAGCCGCTTGGTTCGTTGACTTTCCCGGTGTCGAAATCTCGCCTACTTCATTAATGATCCATCGCGTGCAAGCAGAGCGCTTACGATTATTTTGGCTGTCACATAGCACCGCAGTTTCTCCAATCATGCCTGAGAGACCAAAAGCAATTACCCCTGTATTATCGCCTTCATTAATACCGGATAATGAATATGTAAATCGTAAATACTACTCAGTGAAAATGAGCGAGCTATGTGAAAAATATATTCGCTACAAGCGCGGGGGGAAATTCACGGAAAAGGCAGAGAATCGAGTTCGGGAAGGTTTTAGCCTATTGGTTGAAGTCATGGGTGATCCAAAGCTTATAAAAGTAGATCGTGACTATCTCCGTGAGTATGAGAGCTTACTAAGGTCGATACCTGCACGGCGTGATTTGGCTAAAATCCGATATAAAATCAATGACATTCATGAGCTGGTGGTTAAAGCAAAAGAGAATGGCGACTCTCTAATGAGCGATAACACCGTTCGTAAATATATGCGGATTATCTTCGAAGCTTTCAGGTGGGCTGATGGAGAAGGTATTTTTATTAAGTCCCCAGCGAATCAATTCTTCGCACCTGTAGAAAATGAAAAGATGGATCAGGACTTCAAAGCTGATTTCACTGATGAGGATTTGCGCGCTATTTTTAACTGCCCTTGGTTTAAACGTGGGACTGTGGATAGAAATAGCGAGGGACGCTTCCATCATTATCGTGCATTTCATTACTGGTTGCCACTCATCGGATTCTTTACCGGAGCAAGGATTAATGAGTTATGCCAACTTTATCTAGATGATATTAAGCAGGATGCGACCGGGTTTTATTTCTTTGAAATCAGCAACGATCGGGCCGATCAGTCACTGAAAACGATTAATTCACGAAGAAAAATACCGTTGCATCCGACATTGATAAAACTTGGATTAATCCGCTATTGCGAAGCATTGAAGAAAGCTGGTCACGAGCGTTTATTTCCAGAGCTTCCTTACCACCCTGTAAAAGGATATGGCGATAAAGCTTCGGACTGGTTTAATCGCTCGTTGCTCAAAAAACGGTTAGGCTTTGAAAAAGACAGCAAAAAATCTTTCCATTCATTCCGTCACACGTTTTCTACCAGGCTCAAACAAGCAGGAATCGACAGCGAGACGCGTGCGCAGTTTGTTGGACATATCCGCGGTTCTGGCGAGACGGAGAACCGATATAGCAAAGATCATCCACCAGCGGCCCTCTATGCTGTGCTTGAGAGCGTTACGTTAGGGCTACCAGAAGTTGCACCATTCGTTTGTGAAGATGGTGTCGATGCGGTAGCTGATGCGCTACGGATTAAGCAGAGCAATAAATCGCGGAAAGAACCGCAATAGCCTGACTTTTTCTCTTACTCTAACGCGCTCAGAATGTTTCTGGCGCGTTTTTTATTAAGGGTGGTGGATTTCATAGTGCTGAATTTGGAGACGCTCAAAACGCGTTTGGTGAGACTTGATGACCTATGATTGCACCCGCAGACCTTCCACGCTTTCCGGCGGTAGATTCATCACTGTTTTAATGCTGGTTTCTATGCTGCCAATGATGTCTTCACGTGGGCCGCTACGCCAGTCATCGCTTGCGTAAAAAGTTTCAAGAATCGTAGCCATGCTTTCAGCACTGTCAAAGGCGCGAATCAGATAGTAGCAATCTGGGGCATGAAGCGAGTTACCAAACGACACGACATCGATCCCGTGGCGCTGGTGTAGGGGAACGCTGATTTCCTGCATGATGGCATGAAAAGTGGCGCCGCTGCCTTTGCGTAAGGTGTATTGCAGTATCTCGACGGTTCTCAATTTTATTCTCCATTAATGCTCGGCTATGTGCATAAAATAACAAGATGTATAAGTGGACATATTATTCAACACCAACTTTTTTTCTTACCGATGGTTCGTATTAAGTGAACCAACATTTTTATGATGTCAGTTCACTTTAAAATATCCTATTACTGCTTTTAATTAAATTATTTCTATTTCACTCGAATCAAACCATCCTTTATGTAATAGGTTTTTTCTTAGCATTTCTGTATTATCTGTATAAGCAAGAATGGCGAGGCTTTTTTGTGCTCGGCTACATGTGACGTAAAATAGTCTTCTAGTTCTGTCTTCACTAGTATCTTTACCTTCTTTCTCATTATCTAAATCAGTTTTGGTTTTTTCTTTAATACCGAAAAGTTTGTCATAACTAAACATAAAACCTTTAGCCTCAGAATCATCAATTAAAACTAGAACACGAGGGAATTCTAGACCTTTAACTCCTTGATGAGTATCGATGTTTGTCTTCCCTTTGACATAATTATAATATTTATCAAATTGACATAAAGGAGAGCTAAAAGATTTCTGCCAAGCTTCAATGATATCATCTTGTGAGTTATCATTACTTTCTAGTATTTCTTGTATAGAATCTGGGACGTCAAGTAATTTTATTTCATTTATCTTATGCAGTAAATTAATTGTGATGAGCTCGGGGTTTTTAGAAATAAAACTCTTTAACATATCAAGAGAGCTTCTGATCTGTGTAAGTGGTGAGGTATTATTTGTATTTTTTAAAAGATGTTCTCTTTTTAATAAGGGGGCATTTGTTCGTAAAATGTTAGTGATAGTAAAAGTATCATTTTTAATGCAGGCGGATATTAAGGGGGAAACAATTCCACAAATGAAACTTATATTACCCAGAGAGCCCTCTAAAAGCCCAGTTTTTAATCGCTCAATTTGATAGAGAGGAGTGAACATGTCTATAAAGCCCATACGTGTTGCGGCCATATGATGTTCTAATATTAGGGTGTTTACTAATGAATCATGGTTTTCCCAATCATCATCTAAAGTAATTTCTCTCATTCTTCGCTTTACAAAAGATTCATCTCTATCTTTATTATCAGAATGACATTCTTTTATAAAAATTCTTACATATCCTTCCTCGGCATCTTCTTTGGCCTTTTGCTTATGATTATCCACTTGGCTTCTAATTAAATTAATTAAAGCGACCACTCTTTTTGGAGAACGATAGTTAATGCTTTTTTCAGGTTTTTTCCAGTGTTCGTCAAGGCATGCCTCTAAATCACTTTTACCATCAGAGTATATCCTTTGCATCATGTCCCCTAACAGACCCACCGAGAATGTATCTCTGTTATTTTTTTCAACTTCGAGTAATGCATTCATTAGCAGTTTGTTAGTATCTTGGCTTTCATCAATTAAAAGAATTGGATGGCGATTAACCAATATTTTCTGCATAGTATATTTTCTATCTAGAAAATAAGATCCGAGTTTAATGACTTCTGAATGATTTAGAGAGTCTTTAGTTCTATTATCTCCGGTAGGGTTATATGTGAATTTATATACGTCTGATAAGTTTTGCAGACGTTTTTCTTTGGAAACTATTTTTCTTTCTCTTTCTAAAGAAGCTTGAGAAACTCTAGTTGTTCTGCTTTGTTTGTCCCTTAAATCAGCTATCTCCGCAGAAATGTTTTCCATTAACCAAGATTTTATATCACTGGAGTGATATCTAATTAGCTCCCATAGGAAACTATGAATTGTAGACACATCTATTAATTTGTTGAATTTAACTCTTCTTTTTATTTCATCACAAGCCGCATTGGTGTATGTTATCACGGCTATTCTTTTTCCTCTTAGCCTGAACTCTTCTGAGTGACTCTTCAAAATCATTTCCAGAACATTAACTAAAGTTCTGGTTTTACCAGAGCCAGCTCCAGCATAAAGAAGGAAACTATGCTTTTGAGTGCCCGTTAAATAATTATATATATTAGAATCTAATATTTCCTCAGTTTGCTTGATAGTCATTTGGTTTCTCCATCACTGGCTAAATCAGAAACAAGCTCTAATTGTTTTATTTTTATCTTTTCTTCGAGCCACTTTAGACCATTACTTATATAATTAGGTGTGTTTAATTTATCGCTTTCGTCATGGTAAAGTATATCTAATGCAAATTCAGCTTTATTACCTTTAGATAAATGTGAAAATGATTCCTCTCCAAATTCCTCTGCATTTTTGCAATTAGTAATTGATGCTTTAAATTTCTTCACTAAACCATTACCAGTAAGATTACTGAAAAAATCTAGATTATTGTAGACTAAAGAGTCTTCGAAAGTGTTTGGTAAAAACTCTTGGTTAACACCTTTGAATTCAGCCAAAACAGGAATCTGAAAAGCTGAGTAAACATAAAAGAATTCATTATATTTCTTTTCTTTCTTATCTTCCGTGAGTTTATACAATTCATCGACACCGGTAACTTCTGGAACCCAACTTGCAAGTGTTGTATTACTTGTAACGAAACCGCTGCCTTTCTTAGAGGGTTTAACCTTGCCATCTTGTGAATCCTTAGGGTCTAAATCCGTAATAATTAGAGTTAAAAGATTCAAACTAACAATCAGATTCTTTAGCCGATGTGCATGGCTACCACCAATCTCTAATAAGGTAATGTAGCTTTGATTTAAGAAAGGGTAGTGTCTTCTAATTAAGTGAGGAACTAAAATCCTCTCGGCAGGACCTTCAACAAGAATTACTGCATCTGCAAAGAATAAATCACAATGTGTTGCCTTTAGGTATCTTATTACAAATTTTTCTGTATCATCATTTACACCAAAAACATTGGAAAGATTGATTACTGTTGATACAGGGATCTCATGTTCTTTACAAGCAGGAATTCTTCTAAAGTATCGTAAAGAAGAAAATTTACACTCGTGGGCAATATGGCTCGAATGTGTGCTTATAATGAGTTGTGTATGAAGCTCTTCTTTATCGCCTAAATTGTTATGATTCCTCAATATATCATATGCTTTCCTAATGAAGATTTGTTGCACTTGTGCATGCAAGTGAGCTTCAGGTTCCTCAATCAAAACCAAATGCAGGGGAGCTGGAAAATCCTCTTGATTGTCGTCTGCTAATTTTTTATTTGTAGCTTTGCCAACTTTCATCCAACTATCTCTGAACCCCATTAGTCTAAATGCAATTGAGATTAAGTTTTGATAACCTAGCCCATTATAACTCTCTGGCAATCTTAGATAGTCTAAAGATACATTGCTTAAAGCATTAGTTAACTCATATTGAACTGCTGAATCGTGATTTAAGCCATCAATTGGTTCTATTTTTGTGGAGATTTTTAATTTAGGATCAGTTACTCCTGGATAGTTGAGGCCTTCAACTTCTTTTATGGCTTGGGAGAAACAGTTTTTTAATCTTTCATCAAATGTATCCTGAGCATCACGAATGGCTTGTAGAGCTTCAATATCTGATAATTCAGGGCTTTCTATTGGGTTGAGATGTTTAGAATAATAATCTCTTAACTGTGTGTTTAATTTGCTATTCTCTTTGTCGGCAGCTGAGGGGCTTCCAAAGCCACGTTGTGCATTGATCTCATCAATTCTTATTAGATCTTTGAGAGGTATGCCATCAAGTAATGTTTGCTTACTGTCTATTCTTTGGGGTTTGGCTATTCCATTATCAGATAATTCTAGTTTTGAAGGATCTAAGCTATAACACTTGATTGTAAATAGTGAATTCAACTTTCTTGAAAGATATTCATAAATATCTTTAGGCCACAATGCTATTGTGTAATTTTCTTTATCAATCCGCTCAGAAATTCGGTCGTGTATATCTAATGAATTTTGGCGGGAAGATATGAAATCCTCAAAGAAAACATCAAATTTCTTGGGTTCATATCTCAGTCTTACTCCAATTAAACCTCCATTCCACTCTAACGTTGGTAGTATATGGTTAACATATTGGAGCTCATTTTCTTTCGCTTCGATCCAAATATCCATGAAAGGAAAGAGATCTGATAAAGCTTCCTGTGATTTATCAAGATCTATATTTTCCTCAGTTAACCATTGTTCAGTAATATCTTTTATTTTTGCCCAATTGCAAAGTGTCAAATCATTTACGCTAAACCGCGAGGCATCAACGAGGAAATGTCCTAAGGCCTCCATTGCAGCCGTTTTACCGCTATTGTTAGCACCAACAAAGAGAGTGGTTTTTTCTGCAATATCTATGCGGACAGACTTCAACTTTCTGAAATTCTTAATTTCAATGAAATTTATTCTCATATTAATAATATCCTTGTGAAATTATTTTGCTGTGCTAAAGAAATTTTTGCGTTTCGATTAGAACATAGCCACTTTGATTGTGTAGTCAATAGAAACCATGATGTAAGAAATCGACCGTTTTCTGGCACCTCCCAATCGCACACTTTCACACTGTTGGAAAAATAGCCTTGGCTTTTCTGACAGGCTATCCTAATGTTGGCCTCGTTTTCTGGCAGGGGTCAGATGGGGAGATAACAATGGCTACTTTTGGCTACGGACGTGTTTCAACAACGCAGCAGGATACTGAGAACCAGCGACTAGAGCTTGAGCAAGCTGGGTGGCAAATTGACTATTGGTTTGCCGATATTGTCAGTGGGAAGGTTCCGGCTATGCAACGTAAAGCGTTTTCTGAAATGCTTAGCAAAATTCGCGATGGTGAAACGTTGGTAGTTGCAAAACTAGACCGTCTGGGACGTGATGCGATTGATGTTCTCCAGACGGTCAGGGCACTGGCAGAGCGTAATATCAAGGTGATCGTCCACCAGCTTGGAACTACTGACCTCACTTCTGCTGCCGGTAAGCTTCTGTTGTCTATGCTGGCAGCCGTTGCGGAAATGGAGCGTGACCTACTTATTGAACGCACCCAGGCGGGGTTGTCACGAGCAAAAGCTGAAGGAAAGAAGCTGGGCAGACCGTCGAAAATCGCACCAGAAGCCCGTAGGGCGATTATAGAGAAAAAGAATAGCGGGACCAGTATCAGTGCGTTAGCGCGTGAATACGGTGTTTCCAGAGCGACTATAGCCGCGCTGCTTTAAATGCTTCTAAACTTTCATTGCAACCCCGAGTTTTGGGTTAGTTAGCGTGAGAGATTCAAAACGAAAGAAAGATTGTGACACCGTTTCCGGTTAGAGCAGCAAAGAAGATCGACAAGGTTGAATGCCCCCACTTATAAGTTCGGGGGGCTTATAGTGGTTACTCAAATGAAGCCGCGATGACTTCCCCTGTGTTGGCGTTGAATACACAAAAATATTGGAGTGGTGTTTGCATCCCAAGGCTATTAATCGCCTTAGCTTGTTGCCCGAATATTTGAATGGTTTGTTTGTTCTTGTCGTGCCAGAGGTAGGTGCTGAAAACTGGTTGCTCTTCGCTATCTAGCCACACATGGCGAAACGTCGCTTTCTCATCCATTACCTGTTTGCACTTTTTGACGGGGTTATGATGTGCTTTTGCATAGCATTCTGGCTCATTAATCAAGCACAAGGCATTTTGTTTTTCTCCCGGGAGTTCAGCGCCAACAGCTGCGAATGCACTTACTCCCAGCACTAGTGAGAGCGTTCCCAGAACACCCCATGAGATTGCTCGTAGAGTGCTGATCTGCCGTTTTGATGTAACGTGCGCGACCATGCTGTAACTGGCCCAACTGAGCACGGCTCCCACTATCATAGGTAATATAAAATCTGATCCCGCCATGATTTCCTCATTTGCCAAACAACATCACATCTCATAGTGAGCGCCGAAGACACCCAACCTGTGACAGCCATCATACGATATTGGCTTGATTTGTCACTAATGGTATTCATTTTGAATCTTTGATTGTAGCGATACAGACTTCTCGTGAGGGTGATTGTGCTCACAATAGGGAACGTTAGATTCGAAATGTCTCATATGGAGCGTGGCCTTACAGTGGTCAAAATTGCACATTCAGTGCATGAAAAAATCCCTGAGAATACAGTTTGGCGAGCGGGTAAAAGAGTTGCGCGTTGCCACCGGAATGAGCCAGGAAGCGTTTGCGGATCGGTGTGGGTTTGCACGTAGCTATATGAGCCGCATTGAACGTGGCGGTTCTAATGCATCTCTCGATGCCATTGAGGTGCTGGCTAGCGCTCTCAGTGTTGAACCGTGGCAGTTGTTAGTATTCGACTCATCCGAAGAAAACGACCCAGAACTACTGGTTCCCTATGCGGCGGATGGGACGTGCTTTAATCCCGAACTAGCGAGTAGTCGCGATGGTTCATTTGCAGTGGGAGATAAAGCCGCTCAGAAGCGTTTTGGCTCGTTTATCGAAGCTCTTGAGTATCTCCGTAGCATGGAGACGGCAAAGTGGCGTAGGCCGAATTCTGCGGGCAATTGGGGAATTGTGTCTGCTGTTAAATGGGATAAGCTTAGGAAGTAGTGCCAGTATAAGGATATAAATTTGGCAAACAGGATTTATACATTGCATCCCCATAATGGATGCTGTCCACCCTAAGACTTTTGATTCTTTCGGCTGTATATAGATAATCATGAAATACGGGTGCGTTACAGAGGCGTTACGTATCGCTTTTAATGTTTTTTATTATTAAATTCAAGTCGTTATGATTTTGGTGATGGATTCAAAAAATAAACTCACTCCGTGAGTTTTTGTAAGTTTTATTTTGCTCCGAATCTTCACCCTTCCCGAGAGTTGTTCTTCTATGATAACTCAGGCTGCGTAAGCAGCCCGTCGCGACAAAGTCGCGACCCTGTTATTGGGTAATTAGTTACAAAAGTTAGAAAGCTAAGCAATACCCTAGTCATACAAAGAACTATGATTTACGCGGGTTTTATGGCAAAAGAGATAGCTCCCATACTGGGTAAACTAATCGCGCATAAACCCGGTAAATTGTTTTTCATGGCTATCGTTTCATTCAAATTTTGAGTTCACATCTTTTTCTCATATGAATCTAAACGTTGTAAAACAGCTTTTAATGATGATTTAAGCCTCTTCTCATCGTGGCTTTCCCCTGTCATAAATCTCATTATCTGCGCTAAACTCATGCATGATTTATCGTATATGCGTGAAGCAAGCCAAACATTAACCCAATGAGGAATATGTTTTGCTAGATTTCTCCGTTTTGTTACTGAAACCTCAAGTCTCTCCGTAACTTGTGCAATCCCCAATGAATGCAACTTGCCACCTCGGACATCTCCTTGTTGAAGTTTCCGCCATGAATCACGGTGTTTTTTAGATTGATACTGTGCTAACTCCCATTGAAGGTTTACGTTGATCTGTAATGCCCTGATTTTTACGTCAGTTGTCCAATTTAGACGCGCAAATTTTTCTGCCAAGATCCAGTCAAATTCTTCACGCTGAAATAGGTGCTCAAACTCTTCTGCACCTACCGCTTTTTTCTGTCCTTGTATCCATGTCCAGTGCATATCAATGACTTGGCGGTCAATGCTTAATTGGTTTGGTTCATCATCAGACGTTCTTTTAGGTGATGGAGGAAGCGCACGAAATCTCGGAGCTATGTATTGTGAAATATTCAACGCAATTGACAATGACACTGCTTCATCTCGATGGTTTAGGTAATCATTTTTGTTTTCAAGGATAGAGCGTAGACATTGCGCTATCTCATTACCATTTCTTGTCAAAACGATCTCTGATGCTTTTGAAACGAGATCTCTAAAAGGAGTAATACCGGGGTGTTTCTCAAGAACTTCATGAGGTTCGGTAGACATACTACGGGCTGATGTCGCCTGTTCGTTCTCATTGTCGAGAATCGCAGCAAGGACATCAATTTGCTGATCATTTGGAAGCTCAAGCTGGCTACGTAAACTAGTTTCTGATGACATAATTCCCACTCCTTAGTTGAATAAGCGGGACATTATTTTGTGAACTTAGGCTTTTCAATGCTTCTGGTTGGCTATTTTTAAACGGTAATATAACATATTGTTTTATAATGATTTCCATTTTAGGCTATTTTACGTCATGTGCTTTTTAGTGCTCTGTAGAGGACATTGGCTCTCCTACAAAACTGTCCTACAATGCGATTTCATCATTGATTAATGCTTTATGGTTACGCGTCCTGAAAGCCGATATAGCTCAGTTGGTAGAGCAGCGCATTCGTAATGCGAAGGTCGTAGGTTCGACTCCTATTATCGCACCACACATTTAAATAATTAAAAATCAATAAGTTAGACTAAAACCCTGCTTTCCGCTTATCTATAAGAATTGGTTAAATCATTTCTCATTAGTACATTTTTTTATAAAATCTCCGTTAGTTACTTCTGATATTTATTCATCATGGTATGTCGCAGAACTTGCTCTTAACCACACAGATTCGGTTACCCGTACATATAGCAAACGGGCTTGAGAAAACTTAATACTAATAACATCGATATTGTCGCTCAAACAACTTGCATGCGGGCGACATAATTCAGAAGACAAAGGATCCTTGCAGTTGCATGGACCCTTTGTGCGGTAATAAAAAAAATGATGTTTATATATTAAATTTGCTAATGAATTCCGATAAGTAGTTTTCAGTAATAGGTTCAGATATCAGATTACCCTGATAGTAGAATATCCCGGCATCACTCAGAATTGTAATCTTCTCCGTCTCGTCAACTCCTTCTGCAACGCAATACCGGTTAGTCAATTTGCAGTAGTATGAAAGACTTTTCACTAAGGCAAGAGCTTCCACATCCTGATTTAAAGCATCAACAACACTCATATCCAGTTTGTAGCCATTAAATTGAAATTTCCGTATCGGAAAAATAACGCTATTACTTGAAAAACAATCATCAAGGACAATGCAAAATCCTAGTTGTTGTAAATAAGACAGGTTTTTAATAGCTTGTTCATTTTGGTATAAATCGTTCTTCTCGTTAATTTCCAATACGAACTTTGCTGCCCAGTCCGGAGAGAGCAACTTCTTTTTTGCCTTTTCCAGCATGCGCACGAGCCCCTCATTATCAATGGTACTGGATGCAACATTAATGGAGAAAAAATATTTTCCTTCATAAAAGTTAATGTAGCTCACCGTTTTTTGTATTAAAAAAGCTGTAAGTATTATCCAGACATAAGTAGAGTGCAATTTTGGGAGAAAATTGGCTGGCATCAGAACCTGACCGTTACTATACCATCTTATCAGGAGCTCAAACCCCTCTAATTCATCAGTCCCCTTAGTTACAGGCTGTAAAACAACAAATAACTCATTACAATATAATGCATGCGCAAACTCTCGCTCAAATGGCGTCAGTGCGTTCAACATATTTATCCTCTCAATCTGCATCTCAGCTTTTTCACGAAAACTCCAAAACAGAAAGGGGACTATCCCCACCATTTTCTTTATCCCAGATAATCTCTGGTTATAGACTGTTTTTTTACTTACTCCAAGAAAATCAGCCTGTGAGGTAATGCTATCACCATTAAAAGCACTAGACATAACTTGTAACTCTTTTTTAGATAATCCATCTTTCTTACTTTGATTTAATATCCCCTCCTCTTTTCCAAGAAAAATGTCTTCGAAAACGGCCACATCTTGTATGAGTGGACACAGAGTCCTTTCTGGCAGTAAAAGCTCAGAGAGGTTTTCACATGAGAGATCCGATGGTGCAATATGGATAGAAGAATGTGATATTTTACTTTTCACCACTTGCGATTTGATCACATTCCAAATCCAGAATGATGGAATCCGGCTAAGAATCAGAACCCAAAACATATACCTGGAGTTATTCATTAGAGACACTAAATACTTTAAAGTTGATAGCATCAAATAGGGTTCATCAGGAATAAATACGACTATGCGCTCATGCTTACCAATTTCTAATAATTGTGCATCACTCTGGTTTTCTACATCTAATATAGTAACATCCCTCGGATTATCAAGCATACCAAGCAACCCGCAGGTAGTCATTACACAAGGGGATAAAATATAATCAAAATGTCTATTCCGGACATATTTTATATCTTTAGCACACATCCTTGCCTCATAATTTGCTTTATAAAAAACATTCCTATAAAAATTAGTCATATCAAAATAAATATTTCGTAACTGAATCGGTACATTTAAATGAAAATATCATGACAAAAATAAAAACATAATATTCCATTGGCTTCCCCCAAGGAAAACACAAGTGAGACATTACGAAAAATTAATTTACAGATAATATTCCCATCGGGATTAGATTCATCAAAAATTCTAAATTAATGATGATTTCGATGTCACTCAAAATAAAAAAAATTAACATTTTATTTCATTTTATTTACTTACGAAAAAGATAATAAACCCTCCTTTACATTAATTATAGAAATCCAGGCCAGCCATCAAAATGCAAAAAAGATCCATCCCTGTCTAGGTGGGGATTACCTCTCTGGAATACAAGGATATTCATCGCGTCACGAATGAGTGTAATTTTCATTACATTCCTGACCGACAAAACAAGAGGAAAACAAGGAGAATACAAGAATCACAACATTGTTAGTTATTTGCACTCAATCGCACAACCTCTGACCATTATGTGCAACAAAATAAAAATAACAAACTTTATAGTGACATTCACGTTTTTTAGGATTCTTCCCAAAGAAGAGCGTTTTGTTGATTCTTTTGGGAAGAATCTGATTTTATAAAAAAAACATCAAAAAAATTAAAGTAACCAATTTTGCAACATATAATGGACCGCAGTATTTATAGAGATTAATTTTAGCCTTTCAATTCATAAGGGAAAAAGCCAATTTTTCATGTAGATTCACAGTCATAAACATCATTGTAAGCAATTGATTTAAAAGACTTTAATCACCATGATGATTTTAATAATTTAAATATCAGTACCGCAGGCTATAGAAGGACCAAATATCATATGTTATTCAGGTTTTCCATAGACTAACCGCACTCACTCAATATTATTTCACTCACTTTTTAATAATGCTCGCACTGTAAATAACTGCGAAGTACACCTGTCAGGAAAACAAAAGGAAATTCTATGAAAGTCAAACTGTTAGCTATCCCACTAGCGATATTAACCACATCAGCTTTAGCTGCATCCAATAACACCGTTCAGTTTCAGGGCGAAGTTAATGCGCAGACCTGTACGGTTAATATAAATGGCAACTCAACGGCACCTATCGTGTTGTTACCAACGGTATCAACCGCAGATCTTGACACTGCGGCAAAAACAGCTGGTGATACAAAATTTACGGTGAACGTGACGGGTTGTGCCTCAAGTGCGGCCACCATCAAAACCGTCTTTGCTGGCAATAACGTGACAGCAGCTGGAAATTTAGGTAACACAGCAACTTCACCTGCCGCAAACAATGTATCCATCCAAATTGTCGATAGTGATGGTTCCACCCCGCTTTCATTTGTCAACGGTTCTACGGTAACGACAAGTGAGTTTACCAAAGCGGAAAGTAGTACGACGGGTTCTCAGGAACTGACGGCCAGATACTACGCCGAATCAACGGGTGTTACTGCTGGTAAAGTTGTTGCATCTGCGCAGTACTCCATTTCATACCAATAATAAATAAAAAAGGCACACATAACGTGTGCCTTTAAAGAGGACTATGATGATAAAATACCTGCTTCCATTCATATGTACCTTTTGCTTCTCAGTTGAAGCAAGTGTTGTCATGCAAGGAAACCGTGTCATCTATGATGCATCAAAATCTCAAAAAACGGTAACCTTTACCAACAACGATAGCTTTCCATATATTGTTCAGACGTGGGTATCCGCGGCCGAAAATACTACGGCATCAGAAGCTGGAGAGAGTCCTTTTGCTATTTCTCCGGCAGTATTCAAAATAAACTCTCATCAAGATCAAATTATTAGTCTTATCTACACAAACGCACAGAAGAAACTGTCGAAAGAACAAATTTTCTACCTGCATTTTACCCAAGTACCTTCTATACTTGAAGATGAACGTAACAAGAATAAACTGGTACTTATTGTTAACAGTGTTGTCAAGATTTTCTTGCGTCCCGACAACTTGCCAATCTCCTATGAGCAGATGTTCGATTTTGTTAATTATAAAATCACGAACGACTCTCGCGGATGTAGTTTGATTATTAGCAACCAGTCTCCATATTATTTAAATAGTATCTCGCTAACTACAACCTTTGGCTCGGCAAATAAAGAGATACCGATGCAAATGATTGCACCAAACTCAACATTTTCGTTGCCGACTAACTGTAATAACACCCAGGTACAGAAAAGCATCAGCGTTAGTTATATCAATGACTACGGCGTTGTTCAAAAACATAAACTTAAAGAATAATAATTTATTTATGAAATACATGCCGGGTAAAAAAGCATCAATATTGGTATTTTTAACATTGCCAATCTTTGCCTATGCTGATTCAAGTATGGCAAATTCTAATGATAATAGCAGTGGCTATGTATTCGATACAACCCTTCTGAAAGGAAGTGGCCTGCCTGTTGATGACGTTATCAACTACGTATCTACTGATAAAATCAAACCCGGTAATTATTCGGTAGATGTGCAGCTAAATGGTCTTTTTTTATTTCATGATAATATTGTTTTTAAGATACACAATGGTTCAACGCAACCCTGTTTTTCAAGAAAACAGATACAGCTCATTCCATTGAAAAACAAGATAAAACAAGAACTCGGTGAATGTAACTTTTTACCTGACATTGTTCCCAACGTATCTATCAACACTGATATGCGAAAAATGTTGGTCGAGATCGGTCTGCCAGAAATTGATCTGGCAAAAGAGCCCAAGGGCTACGTTTCACCTGATGATTTAGATGACGGTGAAACTATGCTGCTATCTAACTACAGCATCAATCAATATTATTCTCGTTTCACTGGAGCGGGTTCCGGTAGTTACAAATCTACTTGGGTAGGCTTAAATAACGCTATAAACTTTGGTAGATGGCAGCTACATCAACAAGGAACATGGTCACACAGCGATCCCGGTACAACGCAGTGGTCAACAAACCGCGCATACCTGCAGCGCGCAATTTTACCAATAAAAAGTAATTTGATTGTCGGTGATAACTACACCAGCGGTAGTTTTTTCTCAGGCTTTGCCTTTAGGGGAATATCTCTATCCTCCGATGACCGCATGCTGCCACAGTCACAACAAGGCTATGCACCGATTATCAGGGGAGTTGCCAAAAGTAATGCCAAAGTCACTATTAGTCAGGGGAAGGCTATAATCTATGAAAGCACCGTACCACCTGGTAACTTCGAGATTAACGATCTTTATCCCGTGTCATACTCAGGCGATCTATCCGTCACGATAAAAGAAGCTGATGGTTCAGTGAATGTATTTACGGTCCCCTATGCAGCAGGACCAGAATCTGTGCGAGAAGGAATGTATAAATATTCCGCCATCGCCGGTCATTCTCGCTACGTTGGCGATAGTGATCCATTTGCTGAATTAACCGTACAGTACGGTCTTAGCAACAATATTACGACGAATTTTGGTAGTCGTATCGCTGAAGGTTATCTCTCCGGGGTGATGGGAGGCGTGTACTCCTCTGAATTAGGTGCATTCGGGCTTGATACCACCTTTTCGCAAGCAAACTTGCCAGATGGCGATCAAACAGGCTGGATGTTCCATGCAAGTTACAGCAAACGGATTGTGCCAACCAATACAACAATTGCTATTGCCGGTTACCGCTACTCAACAGCAGGCTATCGAGATCTGTCCGATGTTTTAGGCCTGCGTAAAGCCTGGACCGAGAATAATCTCAACTGGACATCAACAACTTTAAACCAATCCTCCCGATTTGAAATCTCCGTAACTCAGGATATGGATATATTGGGAAGTCTATGGGTATCAGGATCGACACAAGCGTATCGGGATGGCCGAAGCAATGACAGACAATACCAGTTTGGATACAACAAACAATTCGCCAATGGTATTTCTTTCAATGCTTCTATTGCACGAACCCGCTACAGCGAAGCTCGAAATAATTACATTGATGGTGGCATTGGCTACGATAACTATATCAATAACTATTATTCATCCACTCAGCAAACGTTGAGTTCAGTTTCTGTTTCTATCCCTCTTGGACGTAATCAACAAAATACTCTTAGTAGCACTTACACCCAACAAAACGGAGTAGGATCCACATTGCAATCCACATTATCAGGTTTAATGGACACTAGCCAACCGATTAATTATGGTCTGACCTACGCGCATGATTATGCTAATAATCAATCCTTGGGCGGAACATTGCAAACCTCAACCTCCTTCGGTTCGGTTCAGGGAACGCTTTCTCACGCGAAAAGTTATTCTCAAGGCTCAGCAGGACTGCAAGGTGCAATCGTTCTTCACAAAGATGGAGCAACTCTTGGCCCCTACCTGGGAGAGACATTTGCTTTAATTGAAGCAAAAGGTGCTCAGGGTGCGAAGGTTGTTGGTAGCCAGAATACGACCGTCGACAGATTTGGCTTTGCACTGAGTCCCTCTGTTGCCCCTTATCAGTATAATAACGTTGCTCTTGATTCATCTGAAATCAATAAAAATGCAGAGATCGTTTCAGGAAGCCAACGTATCGCACCAATGGTCGGTGCCATGGTTAGAGTCAAGTTCAGTGTCTTGCATGGTTATCCGATGTTAATAAATATCAACTACAATAAACCACTGCCGTTAGGCGCCACTGTTTATAATAACAAAGACAATCCTGTCGGGACAGTCGGACAAAATAATCAAGCATGGGTACGTAATGATAAACTAGAAGATAATTTAAGCGTGAAATGGGGAAATAACTCATCCTGCAATTTACATTACCGTATTTCAGATACACAAAAAGATGATCCAATAATAAAAACACAGGGAGAATGTAAATAATGATTAGTTCAAAATCATTTATATTGACCTTATTGGTGCTGCTCGGGTTAGTTTCATTCAATCAGGCTCATGCAACCTGCACGCGAAAGTCGTCTATTGATGCTGGTTGCGATAGTTGTGGTGTAGGGATTGGGCTGGGCAATGTCAACATTACCAGCAGTTACCTTCAACCGGTTGGCACACCATTAGCAAGTACAGTATTCAGTATTAATACGGCTGTCAGGTATAGCAGCAGTGGAGCCGGAGATCTTGTTTTATATGAATGCGACGCAACTGACGTGGGAAATATCTATGAAGTTTTTGCAACAAACGGTGACGATCGTGTCGGAGGATACTTCGACCTGGGTAAAGATGATTCCCATCAGAACTATTTTGCCACCTATTTCCCCTACGTAGGTATAAAGTTAACACATATTAATTCCGGGCTTCCATTTACTCGCTACTGGCAACAATATCCTATTACCAGCTACGCTACAGTGGGTAACAAAATACAAATTCGTGTTAAAGATTTTAGCGCTATTCGAGCAGACCTTATCAGAATAAGCACACTGCCAGGACAAGGAAAAAGCAACTACTGCGGTGGTTATGTTGCCAGCTCCCCTTATTCAGGAATGGCGTCGCCAACGGGCACCTCCAGCTACACCTGCATACAACCAAATGGCTATGTCACTTTCAAAGGCCCGGGTATTACTACCGATCCTATCGGTTCCGATTCTGCAGATAACTACGCCACATGGGGGACAGGACGTTGGATCGCAATGGGAATGGGAACGTCACCTATATCAACGCTGACCCATACATCTACCTGTGTGGCCCGCAACGTAACTCCTTTAGTACTGCTGCCTACAATTAGCATCCAATCACTTAATAACGGCGGAACATCACAGTCAAATTTCACTGTGTCTATTGAGTGTGATAATGCCGCGGTCTCCGGAATTTCCTCCGGTAGCACTGCATTAGGATTGCAAGTGCCCTATGAAAGTTATTTAACGGCAAAGGAACTTGGACTGGTAAATGCATCAGGCGGTGTCAGTTATCTGCTTTCAGACGGCTATGGTACCAACTCCACAATTGCAACCGGCGTGGGTATTGCTTTAAGCAATACTTCAACCGGCACAGCGATGAATTTCTTAGGATGGGGAGTGTGTACTTCACTCGGTTGTCCAAGCGGTAATGATGTGGGTTGGTATTCTGTTTTAAACGGTGCATCATCTATTGGTAGTGCGGCGTCAGGGTACACCAGTTATAATTCTGTATTCACTGCTACATTAAAGAAAATACCCGGCCAAACGGTAACCGCGGGAAAAGTAAGCGCTAAAGCTTACGTATGGGTGAGGGTTCAGTGATGGGTAAAACAATATTAATAATACTTATGCTGCTTACGCCAATTAGCTATGCTGGAATGCTGATTGAAAAAACCAGAGTGATTTATCATGAAGGTGAAGTCACACAAAGCGTTAATATCATGAATGTTAATCCGTATCCCACATTTGTCCAAACATGGGTGGATTTAGGCGAGGTTAACAATTTCAAGCAGAGCGCTTCATCACCATTTGTTCTGATCCCTCCAATATTTAATTTACGCCCTAATGAAATAAAATCAGTTAGAGTTATTTTTAATGGCCAAAAATTACCAACAGATAGAGAAAGCCTCTATTGGATAAATATTTATGAAGTTCCAGCCATCAAAGAGGCACCAGGGATAGATAAATACTTACTAATGTCAATGAAAACTCAACTAAAGCTTATTTATCGCCCCAAAAATCTTACTGGTAACGTTAATGATGCAGGAAATTCAGTATCATGCTCACTTAAGCAGGATAATCATTTATCCCTGACTTGCCGTAATAACAGCGGTTACGTCTTATCCTATAATGATATTATAGTCAACATCCAAGGAAAATATTATAAAGCATCGGCCGATCTGGACCTGATGATAAAACCGTTTTCAGAGAGTTTCTTTTCACTTATACCTATTTCAGTTGAGCCGATCAAAACCTCTGGTTCTATAATATTTAAACTTATTAATGATAAGGGCGAAATTGAAGAAATAAAAAAAACACTACCAACTACATGATGAGTCTATTTACATCTATTTAGCGTTGCTGATAATTCTTAAAGACTCCCCTATAGCTTCAACATAAATCTCATTGTAATTAAAGCTCTTGTTTATGAGTGTTTATTCAAGGTTATATTACAATGTGATTAATATTTTTACATTGAGTAATTACGAACTAAGAAGAATTCTAAAAAATCGAAAAATCAATACCATCACTTTTAAGTGTGATAAGCGTATACCAGACAAGACAATAAAAAGCGATAATGATTAGGGCGAGAGCAACGAGGATATTTACAAAAGGAACATCCTCTTCTGTAAGAAAAATCCAGAATGCATAAAAAAACAGAAGCACCGAAAAAGATATCGCGACTAGTGCACATGATGAAAGCAAAGCTTGCATATTGTAATCCTTTACGAAGAGTCACAATTATAACATGATGGTTGTTGAGTGTCTGTACATATAAAATCCCCCATGCACTACTTAAGTGGTATTGATTATCAGCAGCATTCAATTTTTAAACGTCATAAAACAGCCCCATCAGATTCATCCTATTTTAACAAAACGACTAATCAACGCATTGAAATATGTGGGGATTTATATTTAAATATAATCTCTGAAAAAGACTTCAGTGTTCATCAATTAAATTAAGGACATATCATGAAAAAGATAAAAACAGCACTAACCTACTTAACAATCATCAGCGCCTTTTCATCTTTCGGCGCATACGCGGCCAATGAGTTAAAAGGTTGTGCAGCTAAAGAACAACAAATTCAGCAGCAAATTGACTATGCAACTAAACATGGCAATAATCACCGGATATCAGGTCTGGAAAAAGCATTGAGCGAATTACGTCAAAACTGCACTGATGAAAAACTAACCCAAGAAAGAAAAAACAAAATTTCTGAAAAAGAACAAAAAGTTACCGAAAGAATAACTGAACTTAATCAAGCTAAAGAAACTGGTAACGCTGATAAGATAAATAAAAAAGAGAAAAAACTTCAAGAGGCTAAAAGTGAGCTTCTTGAAGCACAAAGCGAACTGAATAAATAAGTATAGATTCTAGAAATAACGCCTCCATTCGCTATATAAAAAATTAGTGCCAGTTATCTGGCACTAATTTTCAGAATTTATCATCCAGATTCATTATTGCATTCTGCGTCTGAATCAATCCTTCAATCTCTTCAAGTCTATGATTAACTTTTATAGGTTCATGAATATCTTTTATAAAAACAAGTGATTTGTCGCCATGGCTGTGAACCATTCTTATTTCAGTTATTCTGACTATCACAACTTTACCGGAGTAGTCCGTTAATTTTATCATTTTAAATTATGTCAACATTTATTATAAATGAATTCTGTTCATTATAATATTATTTAAATTGGTTAGATTTCAATACAAGAGCAGCCAATTCCTCTTCGCTCGCTGGCTGATGAAAGAAATACCCCTGAAAAAGTTCGACACCAAGCCGCTTCAACTTTTCGAAAGTAAAAATATCTTCCACACCTTCAGCAATGCATTGCCTTCCTGTCATCGAGCAATATCCTGATAGAGATGTAATTAATGCTATATCATCTTTACTCGTTAAAACATCATCAATGATACTTTTATCCAGTTTATACCCTTTAAAAGAGAATTTTCTGACAGGAAAAAAAACACTCCCTTCGGAAAAACAGTCATCTAAAAAAAGAATCATGCCCATTCCACTTAGTATATTAAGATTATTCACTACATCACGTGATATATAAAAATCTGATTTTTCAGAAAACTCAAGTACAAGCTGACTTTTCCATCGAGTATCTTTTAGCTGACGACAAGCTTCTATACACATTTTAACCAGACCTGGGCAATCAATCAAATCTGGATGTATATTAATAGAGAAAAAATACTTTCCCTCATACCTGTTTATTCCATCGATGGCATTTTTGAGGCTCATAGCAGTAAGTAGCAACAGGACGCTTTCAGACTTAAGATCTGGAATAAATTCATTCGGGGGGATTACATATCCTTTTTGACGCCAGCGAGTGAGTATTTCGAAGCCACAAATTTCCCGTAAGGTATTTATAATTGGTTGATAAACCTGATAAACCTCCTGCATCTCAATACCGGTTACGAAGTCTTTTTCATAAGAAGACATTTCCGTTTGAGCCAATCTTGCCTTCCATCTTTTTGATGCCCCCGGAAGTTTCCCGGCAAGTTCAGCAGAATTCTCAACCATTTTCCTAAGCCCTGATTTTCTCTGATTGTATAAAGTTTTAGATGCTACATTTCTGTTTCTTTCAAAAAGCGCGGTATCAGTACCGCTGAACAGGTCAAGAAGGACTTCAGTTTCGCGTGGGGTTAGTCCTTCATTACTCATTCCTCTTTTGTTAACAGTGAAACGATCTCTTGAGGTGAAAGGTAGGTTCTCTCTCACTCGAGTAAAATATTGTTCCAGACGTTTTACACTCAATTTTGAGGAGATAATCTTTGCACTAAAAACAAATTTTTCCCCACCAGCCATTTGCAGTATATTTTGATGAAGCCAGGAACATGACACACCACTAATGAAAACGAAATCAGTATCTGGATGAACTTTTTTTATTCTCTCAGCTATGTAGATCAACATCAAAAGGAAATAAAAAGATTCCTTAGGTATATAAAATACATACAAACCAGAAGTATCAATTACATCATCATCCTCAGAATGGGTAGTATCAATACTCGCATCGTTAAGTAGTATAATTTTAGTCGCAACCCCTTGATTATTTATCAATTCCTTCAGGCCAGCCGCCGCCATAGCGCAAGGGGAAACAATATAAGCAACCGAATATTCTACTTTTGTTTGCTTAATCATAAACAAAATTTACGCCAATAATTGACTGAACACCACCGGCTGTAACCTGACCAGATGTACGAGCATAATTTGCCGTCAGTCCCAAACTTACCGATGAGGTGCCAACAGTCCCCAAAGAGACGTTCTGGTTTGCTGGTATGGCGCTTCCATTGCGGAGCAATTGTATACCAACCCCAGAAGCAGTACTGGTTCCAGAATAGGTATTGAGAAATATATCGTTGCTGGTTGCGGTATTGCCAGATAGATAAAAAGAAAGACTCTGGTTAGAACCACAGTGAACTGTCAGAGGTACAGCAACCGCACTTCCAGGATACTCAGGGAGAGTCACTGCAACGTTGCGTGCTGATACATCGCAGCCGCCCGTTGGAACTACAACGCTGTTATTGGCGTACAGATTCCAGGTAAAAGTTGCTGTTCTGACATTGCCACCATTGGTTTTATCAGAGCCTACTTGATACATGACAAGAGAGGCAAACATCGTCCCGCTTTCGATCGCTATCCCTCCAGCAGCCGAGGCGGCTGAGGTCAGAGGTGTCAAGTAAAGCTGAGTGTTCCACGGAGTATAACTTCCCGATGTAAAATTATGTGTACCGGTAGCTGAATTTAGAGGAAAAGGATAGCTCGAACCATAATATCTCATGGTACCGGTAAAGTTTGTTAATACTCCACCATATGCCGATCCCTTCAGCATGCTGACATTATCATTTCGTGTATTCGGATTATCATTACGACAAAAAATAGAAGACGAAAGGTCGACAACCAAGTTTTGCCCTACCGCTACACTCGGCTGAAGGTTTACATACACATTCGCTGTAGCCGTCACTGCACCACTGTTAAGTGTATTTCCTGTAGCATCATAACAGGTAAATGCACTGGCACAATTAATCCATGTCAGCTGGGCTACTGATGCAATAATAAAGACTCTCATGAAATATATTAAATGCATTTTCCCCTCACTGATATGTATAAGTCACACTGATTACAGATTCAATACTTCCCTGCGTAGCTCCACCATTCACGGATAGAGCCCTCACCTGCAGAGGAAAGCTGGCAGATAAAGTTGAATCATCAACTGACACTTGTGTTTTCGTACCATTATTCAAATCATTACCTGAAGAATCTTGCAGCTGTAGCTGGATATTGGTCGCGGTCCCCAAATTTTTATAATATCCCGTAGCATCAGCATTACCTGAAAAAGTTGCGGTTACTGCGGATGTTCCAACAGGGCAATTTGTCAGGTTAAGTGAAACTTCATGCCACGCTGAAGACGAACCTGCTGATAATAAATTAAACGTATACAAGTCCCCTAAATAGACAGTGACATCCGATGTTGACACCGTGCAGGGTTTAGCCACGACGCTACCGTTGACCGTAATAGTTACATCAGCAGAAAATACAGGGCTAACGAATGTAAAAAGAAATGCAACTAAAAGATTATTGTATATTTTCACACTCTGCATAATTACCTCAGTTTACTGGTACTCCAGAGTAAATGTTGCTGTACTGTTCGTTAATCCTGCAACGACAGGCATATTTGACGCCTTTAATCGCGCATAAAAATTAAGCGTATTCGATGTACTTGCCGTTAGCGGGGTCCAGCTTAGGGCGCTGCTCTCCGCATTTATTGCAATCTGATTTTTATCACTGTCCAGGATTTGAATTCCAACACCTGAAGCCGCCGTGCCTCCGGCATCTATCGCCAGCAAGCTGGAATTATATGCATTAGCTATTCCAACAAAACCGACCTTAACGGCAATAACGGATGCGCCACATGGAGCCAGTTCAATACTGAAAGGAATTTCCGGTGTAGTAACTTTTCCAACAGCATAAAGTTGCTTTACCGCATTATTCATTAAGTCAACAGTTATATACTGGGATGAAGGAGCAACAGCACAGGTATTATCTTTTATATTACCCTTGATAGTTATAGTGCTGTCTGCCGCCAGAAGAGTGCCCGGGATCATCGTCATTAATATCAGCACAACGGCAGACAACCGGTTAAATTTACCAGCCATATTATCTCCTCAGCGGCATTCCGCACGATATTCACTGAGCGCCTTGTTCCGGCTTTCCTCAGGCAATGTATAGTCCACGCGACACTGTGCATCCGGTGTATCCCCCCAGCTTGCCAGGAGTCGGCCGGTAAGCGGTAAACCGGTGAGATAAACCTGACCACCATCAGCAACGATACTTCCGCTGTTATTTTTTTCGGATGTCACAACCGCACCAAAGGGGACCGGTTTACCTTTAAACAACAGAGTCATCAGTACCTTCAGCCCCACTCTGGGCTCAAAACTGGCGCGTACAACCGCCCCGTGCGTCGGAACAACGCTCACCACGGCTTCATCTAAATCAACATTATCGGCGAGCGTGTTGGTATCCAGTGCAACACGGTTTTCGCGGTAATCTGAGGCATAGGGTAGTACGGCATAACCACGCCAGTCCGTTTTTACCCCGGTCTGGTTCTGAATGTTCACATTACCGGCACCCGGTGCTTTGACCAGAACAACGGTATCGTTCATTGGCTGGCTCAGCGTGAGTCCGTTAGCATGAGCCAGCACACCGCCGCTGAGGCCGTAATAAAGCTGGCGATAACCATCGGTATGGCTATAGCCCACATTTGTATTGCCATAGGCACCGCGATAGTTCAGCGCGGCATAACCCGTGCCGGAAGATGCCCCCTGCCCGCCCCCGGCGTAGCCAGTCTGAACGCTGTAGCTCAGATTATTATCTTCCAGTAACGTACCGTAGAGACCGGCAGTATTGGTTGCCCGCCCGCGCAGGTCATGCGACGCGTTATAACTGGCGCTGGCGTGTCGCCAGACTGACTGACTATCAGAACGCATCCAATGACTGAAAGGAATATTGACATTCAGCGCCAGCATCTGGTCATTGTTATCCTGCCAGGCATTTTTATTCAGGCTGTAGCTGAGCCCCCAGGTGATATCCTGCACCACAGTATTCAGGCCAATCTGTAATTGCTGGTCTGATTTATTCGTATCCCAGTACGTCTGATGACTACCGTTAATATAAAGAGTGGACTGTCTTCCCAACTGCTGGGTCACGCTGAGCTGGACTTTCCCTCGCTTGTTATAGGACAGGTTGTAGTAGTCAGTAAATTTGGGTTTGACCTGAATAATCCCATCCTGCGTGACAACGTTATAGCCGGACATCCGTTTGTATGCCGTGTCTGCAAGGGTAAAAAATCCTTCCGTGGAATACCGGTACCCCACCAGTTGAATATTTGTGCCCAGTTCATTCAGCGACTTGTTATACAAAAAACGCAGAGATTGTCCCTGGTGGTCAGTATCATCAGGAAGCTGCGAATTTGCCTGAGTGATGTCAAGCGACACCGCCCCCAGCACCCCCATATTTTTCCCGACACCGACGTTAAATGCCCGGTAGCGGGCAGCCAGTTGCGTTCCGCCATATACGGTCCATCCGCCTGCCAGACCCCGCATCGCGGTTCCCTGGAAAAAACCCGGATGCTCCTGCAGTCGGTTACCGGAGCGATAATCCCCTGCGGTCAGCGCATAGCGGGTATGGCCTTCACGCTGGAGCAATGGCACTGAAGAGTAAGGCACACTGAAAACTTGTGTGGTGCCGTCCGCTTCTTTCACGGTGACCTGCAGGTCACCGCTGCTGCCATTCGCATACAGGTCATTAATCACAAAGGGACCGGGTGGAACGGTACTCCGGTAAATTTCATACCCGTTCTGTTTAATTGACACTGACGCCGTGCCGCGGGCGATACCCCGGATAACAGGGGCAAAACCTTTCTGGCTGTCCGGCAACATATTATCGTCCGAGGCAACCCGTGCGCCGCGGAAGTTTATGCTGTCAAAGATATCACCGTCAGTATACCGGTCGCCGAGCGTAAGGCGCGAACGTAACGCCACGATGTCACGCTCAGCATAAGTATTAACATGCTCCCAACGATTCTCATGAACCGTGCCAGAACTATAGCTCCATGTGGTGTTATCTCGCAGGCGCCAGGCTCCAAAATTCAGACCGCTCTGCAGATTCAGATAAGTATAATTACTGGTGACGCCGTTTTTGCTGCGAGCATTATTTCCCGTCAGGCTATAATTCAGTATCCCGGCATTAATGCCCGGATCCCATAATTCAGGTGATATATAGCCGCGAGCCCGGCTATCCATGTATACCTGCGGAATGGTCATATACAGGCGCTGCAGTCCAACATCAAAGCGAACGGTTGCATCTGGTATCAAAGTGGAAAGCGGAGTACAGGCATCTACTGCCAGCACAGACATGCCGGGAATGGACAGGGTGTTGACCCCCATTCCACTAAGTTGCCCCCGGGTCAGGCAGGGAGACAAACTGTGGTCCTTCTCACTGGCCATAAACCGGATATCACGCGTAGTCATATAACCATCATTGAGATAGATATCTACCCGGTAGGTTCCTGCTGGAGCCTCCTGGCCTTTTTCAAAAGCTGAAAGATCCGCCACTGCGGCCGGGTCATCAGCCAGAAACCGGGGATTAAAATAAAGCTCGCCCCGGGCTGACGGAATATTTGCCGCAATCAGTAAGGCAAGTGGAATAAAGGTAAAACAGCAGCCAGATTTATATCCGGAGAGCGTCCTTTTTCCCGGGGTTTTTAACCCTTTTTCAGATATCAGATGTGACATATTCCCTCCGGCTCGAATATATTCGCCGGTAATCAGCTGACAGAGGATCCGTAGTTAATCCGTGATGCAGAACAGACTTGTGGCCCTTACTAGTTCTGGGCAGTCATTTTGGGCGTAAGCGCACCGTAGTCATTAATCGTCCTGTAGGTAATCTGACTGCCGGCATCCGCAGGCAGATCCACTGAAGCCTCGCTCAGAGGTGGAACCAGTGCATTATTCAGTTTGCGCGTACCGGCATTCAATTCCGTCACTGTGGCGTAATAAGGCGTGGGGTTACTGATGGTCAACTTTCCTGCCTGGCGTCTGAAGCGCAGGGACTCCGCCACTTTTTCTGGCGCGACTGAAAGACCGGAGGGGCGGTAATAAAGTTTGATCCGACTGATAATAGCCAACTGCAGGACATTATCATTCGTCTTTGATTTATCCATTGCCGGGATAGCTTTCACACTCAGCCAGAATAAACTTTCCCTGTCGCGTGGAAGCTGATTACTTGTCGCATCGATAATCCGAAGAGTATTTTCTTTTTTCCCCTGCATTGAAAACAGAGGTGGCGTAATAACAAAACGGCCATCTTTCTGCCCCGCTGAATTTTCCACCCAGGACTGAATCAGGAATGTGCTCTTTTCATCGTTATTTGTTACTGCGAGCTGAACCTGTTTCTGACCTGCAGGATATATGACTCTGGTGGCGCCAAGTGCCACAGCCGCTTCTGCTTGCAATGAGAGGCCTGCACAAGTCAGCAGCATCACTCCAGCCAGCAACCTGCGGGATATTCCAGTTTTCTTCTTCACCTCAGACCCTCTTTATGGCTAAAAATATATAAACTTGCAGTACATGCTATTTTTGTTATTCGTATGTCAGAGAAAACCACGCCTGTGCATCCGCTTTTCCTCCCATAACATGATGTCCTGTTGCCCGATACTTCGCGACAAAATGCAATATGGTTTCTCCGTTCACAACAGACGCAACACGCCTTGGCGGGCTGTTGAGCGGAATAAGCGTATTGGAGGCATCAAAAATAGCCACACCAATATCCTGTGCAATGCCAGGACCTTCACCGACCGAAATAACATCAGGATTTTTACCGTCAGCAACACCGTTGAAAGCCACCCCGACATACTGGCTGACGTTCCGGTTACAGTCCCGAAGATGAATATCAAACTCAACCGGGTCGGTATCTTCACCCGGAGCATGCAGCATATTTGTCCGGATTTGCCCCATATTCACGGTGAGGGAACGGTCAGAAATTTCCACGCTGCAGGCTTCCGCGAGCAGCTCCCCTTGAAATCTCATGGCTCCTCCGGGTAGCATGGTCTCCCAGTGTTCGCCGGCTTCCAGCGCCGGAGGCAGAAGAAACAGCAGACTCACTATCAGCGAACGCATTATCTCACCCTGTCATTCCGTTTAAGGACAGGCCTTCCGTGGCCCTGTATGACATCCTGTCATTACCGTGGTGTGGTAATTATTCGTACTGAACAGCAAAAGTGGCATCGGCGTTAGCGACACCCGCAGTGGTTGCACCCAGAGCGTAGTAACGCGCCTGGAACGGCAGAATATTCACACCGTCTTTCAGAGTCACAGCGGTGCTGAAGGTTGCGCCATCAAGACCCAGCGGTACGCTTTTGGAGTCCAGGATCTGGATACCCACGTTAGTGGCGCCGCCTGCTGCAGAAGAAGCAACAGAAAGCACGGTTGGGTTAGCTGCGTTAGCCGCTACACCAGCAAATGCCACTTTTGCAGTTGTCGCTACGGTAGTGTCACAGTCATTCAGCTGGATGTTGAAGCCGACGTTCTGGCTAACGTCACCGGCAGCAGCAAGTTTGGCAGTACGGTACTGACCCAGTTGAACAGTCTGATCCACAGAACCCGCATCAACCGCGCAGGCGGCGTTGACCAGTTCACCTTTGAAGTGTACTGTGCCGCCGTTCACGGTGGTGGTCGCCGCGAATGCTGCAGCAGAAGTCAGAGCCAGTGCAGAAGTCATAACTAATGCCAGTGATTTGAATTTCATAAAATTTCCTTGGTTTTTCTGTTTACGAATAGTTAATTCGATATTGATTGAAAAAGCGGTAGATCGTTATTTCTAACTAAGGTATTAACGAGATTAATTTGAGTGATAACCTTGATAGATATTCTACTCCTCCCTATACTCACCAGTCATACGGCCAGCGTTAAGAATTATGTTCATAAAATCCCTTTATTAAAATGGGGTAAAACCCTACTTTTTCCACACCTGCCTTTATAGAGTTAATTTACAATTTATTATTTTTGAGACATTGAAAGTGCTGTATGGACATGTGATAATCAGCATTGTTAAATCGGTATCTGATTTTATTTTTCACAGCATGCCATCTTTCTTTATAGTCGTCATAAGGAAGCGAAGTGTTTATAATTAACTCGTCATTAATTTACAATCCAGAAGATGCTTCATTGGAACATGCTTACGATTTAATTGAAAAAATGTCTCTTTCACCAGTACAAAATCGCACTTTGTTTTTTTTAGTGAAAAACAAAAATATTCTAGTACCCAAGGAGTTGATTCTGGATGAAGTCTGGGGCAAACACGGGTTGACACCGTCGATGCATAACTTAAACAATGTCATTTCATTTTTGAGGAAATCTTTCTTTAACTATGGCATTGAGAGCATCATTGAAACTAAAGTCAGAGAAGGCATTATCTTCAATGCTGATGTAACGGAAATAAATAAAGCAAATTCATTAAGCAACAGCGCTACATCAGATATAAAATTAGAAAAAAAACCGTCTACATCATTAATTTTTTTGTTTTCCTCTGGTTTTCTTTTGCTATGTTCAATCATATCTTCCGTATATTTTTATAAGAACAATTATTATCTTAACAATACCAATACAACCACTATTGGATTAGTTGGAAGTTGCAAAATTGAATTTATTAGCTCATACTATGAAGTCGATGAGGATGATATCGATGTATCATACCTCTTAAGCATTAGCAAAATTAACCTTCATAAAATTTGCACTACTCCACACATTATTTATTATTATGATAATTATGCTTTAAGCCCCGTTGTACAATGGGGCACCAGAACATCTTTTTATTATATTTGTAATAATAACCACACTAAACAACCAACAACAAATTGCAATAATTTCTATGTTCAAAAAAATTAGACTTAAATATCATAAAATTAGTGTAGCACTTACATCACTAGCAACTTTATTTTTTATCTTATCGGCCTATCTTTATTTTCACAAAAGAGAGATCCCTGAGTGTAGTGGTATTTTAAACGTATACAATGACGATTATATCGGCAAATTATTTATACATGTTTCTCCAGTATCATCTGATGAAGTCTCCTTTGCAATAAATGGAAAGATACACTCGAAAGCAAAAATTCTTGACATATCTCAAATTTATTTATTCAGATATAATAAAGCCACTTCTATATTTAGATTTAACTTAATCAAAACAATGAACTCGAGGGACGCCATCCCTGGAGACTTTCAACCACTTTTTTTATCTTCACCCGGAAATGTTTTTCTTATAAAAATTGAGCAAATCGACAAACAACAGATGCTATTCATCAATAACTTCTCGCCTCTGTTTATTTGTAGTAGGTTAAAATCATGACGTACCAGGCTGTAACACATAGTGTTTTATCGACATTTAAATCTATTTTATTTATAATAATCAGTCATTAATTCTGTATAATTTATATATTTAGCGTTAAGTGTTAATTTTATGATTTGAACGTTGTAGGTTTGCTTCACCAAAATCCAGATTGATGAGGCTATACTATGCATCGTTTCAAATTATCTGACTTGCTGAATAATAGTAGCGATCCGTGGGCAGTTGTTGATGTAAGTGGAAAGACTACATTAAGTTCTTATAATGAAGCTTTTAAAGGACTCTTTAACATTGAGAATATAAACATTACCAAACATGATATGTTTTCATATCTTAATGAATCAAATGGCATCAATTTATTAAGTTCGGTATCTCAGGCTATTGAACTAAAGAAAAGAATTGTCAAAGCAGAAGCTTATGTCGTGGAGGGGAACTGGAATATATCTCTTTTTCATTTCCACCCATTATCAGTGGAAACAGACAAAGTAAATCTGGTTTTACTACAAATAACACCGGCATTTATAAATGATGTTCATTCACATGTGTTTAGCAACAACGAATTTTCACTCAACGAGTTGATGGTTACATCATCCTCACCTACATCATTATTTAGCGATGTTGAATGGAGAACTATATTTTTACTCAGTTGTAATAAGACGCAAAAAGAAATCGCCAGCATAGAAAATGTGTCACTAAAGGCAATTGAAAAAAGAATATCACGATGTCTGGAAAAAACCGATTGTCTAAACACCAGACAACTTAAAAAATTTATACAATGCAATGGTTGGGACTCATATATACCATCGTGTATATTAGAAAATAGATCTAAATATAATAATATCAATTAATATCAAGTAAATTTATATAGAGGATGTAAGCTTAAGCCTGTACTTTATCGCCCATATATCAAGCGCCTCATTGTATTCCATATGATGAAAATCATAACCACATTGTATTTACTTGAATAAAATTCCATTGGAATATTTTTAAACGGCTCATATTCCGGGTTCTACATGGCCCCATAAAACTGAATAGGTTAACCTACCAGAATCAGAAGACGATTAACTTTTACTCGCCTTCTACGGATTTGAGATATTCTGAACCCGGCATAGCCTTTCCGCTATGCCGGGTATTTCATACTACCTCTTGATCAACGCAAACACGCCCCAGCCAAAATATTCACGCGTATACGTGGTATGGCGTTTTGGCGCAATCGTCAGCTCCGCCCGGACTTCTGGCGCAAAGTCGTCGCCAGGATTTTCCTCTAACCAACGGCGCATGGTGAGCCATTTAGCCGCTTCGTAACGGTCCCAGCCCTCCTGATCCGCCAGCACCATCTCCACAAGGTCGTAGCCAAGCTTATCGAAAGAGGAAACCAGTTCGGGAAGCGTGAGAAAATCCGCGAGCGAAGAGGCTCCACAGGCTTGCGCTATCTCTTCTGTTGCCGGAACCTGACGCCAGTACGGCTCGCCGATCAGCAGCATGCCGCCAGGGTTGAGGCTTTTACTCAGCAGCTCAACAGTCCCGGCCACGCCGCCGCCAATCCAGGTCGCGCCCACGCAGGCTGCGATATCGCATTTTTCATCGGCGACATAACCGGCAGCATCCTGATGGATAAAATCAACGCTGTCGGCAACGCCAAGTTCTTGCGCCCGCTGTTTGGCCTGCTGGCTAAATAGCGCGCTCATATCGACACCCATACCGCTAATACCGTGGTCGCGAGCCCAGGTACAGAGCATTTCTCCCGAACCGCTGCCGAGGTCGAGTATCCGGGCCCCTGGCTTCATACGTAACACGCGGCCCAGCGTGGCATATTTTTCCGGCGTAAATGGATTATGGATGCGGTGAGCACTTTCACTGATGGTAAAAATACGTGGGATATCCAATGTTGGAATTCCTTTCATTGAGTTTGAAGTAAGAGAATTGGGTTCATTTTTTTCCGCCAGCAGCGCATATAGCTTGCCTTCAAAGGTCTCGCTAACCGGCCATTCCGCCCTATCCGGGCGGATAATCGTGGTAAAACCTGCCGTGCGCAGCAGGTCGAGGTACTCTTCATCCTGCCAGGCCGTCATTTGGCTGCCGAAGCGCGTCACGTTGCCGTTCTCTTCGATTGCCATAAACAGCGTTGAGCTGGTTTGCGCTGCCGACTCCCAGGCGTGCTCCGTCAGCAGCAGATGCGGCGTGGCAAGAAACAGCCCCTGCGGACAGCGCTGCCAACCGGGTTCCGCCATTCCCTGACGTTTAACTTCATCAAAAGTATGAACCTCAATAAGCAGTTTTCCCCCCGGGGTCAGCCACTGCGCACAGCGGTTAATCAGCGAGCGGGCATCTGCCGCGCTGAACACGTTCAGTTCACCAAAGGTCATCATGATGAAATCAAACTGTTCTCCCGGCTCGTAGGCGCGTACATCCTGCTGCTGATAATCAATATTCAGCTCGGCGGTCTGCGCCTGCTGCCGGGCCCAGGCGATCGAAGCAGGAGAAAAGTCCACGCCCGTACAGCGAAAGCCGCGTTCCGCCAGCAGACGGGTGTAAAAGCCCGGCCCGCAGCCAAGGTCCAGAATGCGGGCGTTATCAGGCAATTGCCCGGCAACCCACGCCACCTGTTGTTCGATAACCGCCAGCCTGCGGCTGGCCCAGTCGTGCTCCTGCGACAGGTGGTTCTCCAGCATACGCTGGCTAAAAGCGGGTTCATCCCAGGGGATTTTGCGCTCCCCGGATAACAACGCTACGTGTCTGGAACCGGTAATAATCGTGCCAATAGTCATTATTATTTCCTTATTGATCACTCGCGCCAGTGCTCGGGTTTCATCAACGCGCGAGCGCACTGTATCTGACCCGTTCTCCCCAGCGGTTGGGCCGAAAGCAGTTGCAGCATCCAGCAGGCTTTGTGCTCCTCGGGAATGGGATAAGGAGCCGGATAGCCTTTATCTCCGGCACAGGGTTCAAAGCCATGCCGCGGGTAATAAGCGGCATGTCCCAGAACGAATACCGCCAGGCTCCCCATTGCCTTCAGATGCTCAATACCGCTTTGGATAAGTAATCCGCCAACACCCATGCCCTGGTATTCCGGCACCACCGCCAGGGGGGCAAGGATATGCATCATCGGAGAGTCAGACTCCCCTTTGAACGTCGCCAGGGTGAACAAAATATGCCCAACTGCTTTTCCATTATGTTTGGCCAGCAGAGATAATCTCGGGTGAGCACTTTCATCGTTGAGCAAATCGGCAACCAGGTCGGCCTCTTTGCTAAAGCCGAAGGCCCGGGTTTCAACTTCGCGAATATCATCAGCATCACGCTCTGAGGTGATGTGAAAGGTGAAGTTATGGTTTGTCATCAGTTGCTCCTTAGCGGTTGTCCAGCTGAGCGCGAACGTTGTTCAGTCCGGTGGTATTGATACGGTAGGGCTGCCCATTGACGGACTTAATGAGTTTTTTGGTTTTGAGTTTTTTGAAAACGGCGAGCGTACAGTCGCTGAGCAGGAGCCCTTCGCGGCTATAGCATTCAACAGAGGTCACGCGGCCTGATGCATCGCGAATATGCGCGATCCGGCCGCCTTTAGCGAGAACGTGTAAGGTCCGTTGTTCCTGACGGGATAGATTCATACTGAAGAAACCTGTTAATCATCATGCGTAAAAACGAGCCAACACCCGCAGGTGTTCGCGTAAGGTTTAAGCGCAGCGATAACCAGTCCGGCCTGAGAAGGTCGGGAAGCTGATTATCTAATGATTACATTCTCCAGCATCAAAGCCTCGGTGAGAGTTGAAAAGGTATTTACCAGCGAAATGATAACACGTAGTTTTTATATGGACATCGTTATAATTAAAAAGTGTGATCTTAAACAGGCCTGTCGATGACAGGCCTGGATAAAACTGCGGATATCTACAAAAGAATATCAGGCAAAGATACTGATAATTAACACAATAATCAGTCCGACAATGGAGTTAACCAGCTCCAGAAGTCCCCAGGTCTTCAGGGTATCCTTTACCGAGAGATCGAAATAGCCTTTAAACAGCCAGAATGAAGCATCGTTAATATGGGTCAGGGTATTGGAACCTGCCGCCGTCGCCAGCACTAACAGAGCAGGATTAACCCCCACCAATTGACCGGTCGCCGGATCGAGGATTGCAGCGCTGATAATCCCGGCAGCCGTCATCGCGGAAACAACCCCCTGCCCTGTCGCCAGACGGATAAGAACGGTAATCAGCCACGCCATGATGTAAGGGGAAATATTACCGTGCGACATCAGCATCCCGATGGTGTCGCCAATACCGGTATCAATGATGGTCTGCTTCAGTACGCCGCCAGCACCGATAATCAGAATCACCATAGCAATGCTTTTCACCGCATTTTCAAACGCGTTCATGACCCATTGCATATCGTGGCCGCGGGCGGTGCCAAACAGTACGAACGCCACAATCATCGCGATAAACATGGCAATGGGCGAAGAACCGATAAAGTTAACCACCTCCCACGCGGTCGTTCCTTTCACCAGCCAGATATTCGCAATCGTAGTGGAGATCATGATTATCGCCGGGATCAACGGGACGAGAATCGACACGCCAAAGGACGGCAGATTATTCTGGTCAACCGGCACATCGGCTTTGAGAAAAGCAGGCGTCGGACGCTCAAGATTACCAAGGAACCTGGGCAGAATCAGCCCCGCGCAAATCACGCTGGGGATGGTGACCAGAACGCCGTAGATATAGACCATCCCCATATCCGCGCCGTAGGCGTTAACCAACGCGACCGGGCCTGGCTGCGGCGGGAACAGTGAGTGGGCGGTTGTCGCCGCTGCCACCGCCGGGATCGCCAGCTTAAGAAAGGGGATCTTCGCTTCGGCAGCAATAACGATAACCAGCGGTGCGAGCATGATAAAAGCGACTTCGTAGAACATTGCCAGGCCAAATATCAGGCCAATGATAATGACCGAAAGCTGGACGTAGCGTAGCCCAAAGCGCGCCAACAGCGTATGGGCTATCTGATGCGCCGCGCCGGAGTCAACCATCAGCTTGCCAATGACCGCGCCGAAGACAACAATAATCGCCAGCTCGCCCAATGTGCTGCCAAAGCCGGATTTCATGGTATGCAGCAGTTCCATTAGATCCATACCCGCCAGCATCCCAACGGAGAGCGCCGCCAGCAGCAGCGCCACCATCGAGTTTATTCGGAACCTTAGATTAAGCACCAGCATCAGACCGATGCCGAATACAACCCACAGAATATTGAGAATGTGCATAAAACGTCGACCCTTCTTTGGTTTAACCATTGTTATTTTGGTCGACATGTTACGATCATTGGTTAACCATTTATGAGATCAATATCACAATAAGCACTCATCCGCCACACCAATATTTATTACTTCGGATTCACTGGAATCAGCCGCTTACGCTTAAAAACGACAATATGAAAAACAGTAAAACATTAAAAATCAATAGATTAAATAAAAACCGCTTGATAAATTTCAATACCTTTTCGTTTAACTCGCCATCTTTATCACTAATCTCCGTCACATTTTGGTTTACCAATTTATCTTTTATGGTTGACATGCTTGACCAATTAGAGGAATTTATACGCCATATTGTCAGGTTTCTCTCCCTAACAATGGTTGACCAAAACCGACATTCCAATCAACACAATGGTCTGAAGCAGACCAACAACGTGAAAGAGGTTCAGTATGGAACAGACATGGCGCTGGTATGGCCCTAACGATCCGGTCACTTTAGCTGACGTCCGCCAGGCGGGCGCGACCGGGGTAGTCACCGCCCTGCACCATATCCCGAACGGCGAAGTGTGGTCAGTTGAAGAGATCCTCAAGCGTAAAGCCATCGTGGAAGCAGCCGGTCTGGTCTGGTCGGTCGTTGAGAGCGTGCCGATTCACGAAGAGATAAAAACCCGTTCCGGCAACTACCTTCAGTGGATCGCCAACTACCAGCAATCTCTGCGTAACCTGGCGCAGTGCGGCATTCGTACCGTGTGCTACAACTTTATGCCGGTTCTCGACTGGACCCGTACCGATCTGGAATACGTCCTGCCGGATGGCTCCAAAGCCCTGCGTTTCGATCAGATAGAATTCGCCGCCTTTGAGCTGCACATCCTTAAGCGTCCTGGCGCAGAAGCGGATTACAGCGCCGAAGAAGTCACCCAGGCGAATCAGCGTTTCGCCACCATGAGCGACGAAGATAAAGCGCGCCTGACCCGCAACATCATCGCTGGCCTGCCGGGCGCGGAAGAGGGATATACCCTTGATCAGTTCCGCCAACACCTTGCGACCTATAAAGATATTGATAAAGCCGCGCTGCGTGAGAATTTCGCCGTCTTCCTGAAAGCGATTATTCCCGTCGCCGAAGAGGCTGGCGTTCGTATGGCTGTGCATCCGGACGATCCACCGCGCCCGATTCTCGGCCTGCCGCGTATTGTCTCTACCGTGGAAGACATGCAGTGGATGGTCGATACGGTTAACAGCATGGCTAACGGCTTTACCATGTGTACCGGCTCCTACGGCGTACGCGCCGACAACGATCTGGTTGATATGATTAAACAGTTCGGCCCGCGTATTTACTTCACCCACCTGCGATCCACTCAGCGGGAAGATAACCCAAAAACCTTCCATGAAGCGGCGCACCTGCACGGCGACGTAGATATGTACGAAGTAGTGAAGGCCATCGTGGAAGAAGAACATCGTCGCAAAGCAGAAGGCAAAGAGGACCTCATCCCGATGCGTCCTGACCACGGTCATCAGATGCTCGACGACCTGAAAAAGAAAACCAATCCCGGCTACTCCGCAATTGGTCGCCTGAAAGGGCTGGCTGAAGTCCGCGGCGTCGAGCTGGCGATTCAGCGCGCTTTTTTTAGCCGCTAACCCTGACTGGCGGGGCAGTACGTTCCGCCTTTTCCCTTCGGTCGCGTTTTGCGGCCTACTCTGGAGTTTGCTATGACTGCAACCATTGCCGACAGCAACCTGCCGGTGACACGCCCTGCGTGGGATCGTTCTCGCCTGGAATCCCGTATCGTTCACCTGGGCTGCGGCGCATTTCACCGCGCGCATCAAGCGCTTTACACCCACCATCTGCTGGAAACCAGCGATAGCGACTGGGGCATCTGCGAAGTCAACCTGATGCCGGGCAACGACCGCATACTGATTGAGAATCTTAAAAATCAGCAATTGCTCTACACCGTAGCGGAAAAAGGGGCCGACAACACCGTCCTGAAAATTATCGGTTCGATGAAAGAAGCGCTGCACCCGGAAATCGACGGCTGCGACGGTATACTGCGTGCGATGACGCGTGCAGAAACGGCAATCGTCTCCCTGACGGTGACGGAAAAAGGCTACTGCACCGATGCGGCCAGCGGCCAGCTCGATCGCAATAATCCGCTGATTCAACACGACCTTGCCAACCCGGCAACGCCGAAATCCGCCATCGGCTACATTGTCGAAGCGCTGCGACTGCGCCGCGAACAGGGGCTAACGGCGTTTACGGTGATGTCCTGCGATAACGTTCGCGAAAATGGCCACGTGGCTAAAGTGGCGGTGCTTGGGCTGGCGCAGGCCAGAGACCCGGAGCTGGCGGCGTGGATTGAAGACCATGCCACCTTCCCGTGTACGATGGTTGACCGTATCGTACCGGCGGCAACGCCCGAAACGCTGCAGGAGATAGCCGACCAGCTTGGGGTCTACGATCCGTGCGCCATCGCCTGTGAACCGTTTCGTCAATGGGTGATTGAAGACAACTTCGTCAACGGTCGCCCGAAGTGGGACAAAGTCGGCGCGCAGTTTGTTGAAGACGTGGTGCCGTTTGAAATGATGAAGCTGCGGATGCTCAACGGCAGCCACTCTTTCCTGGCGTATCTTGGCTATCTCGGCGGATATGAAACCATCGCTGACACCATGACTAACCCGGCATACCGCAAAGCCGCTTTCGCCCTGATGATGCAAGAGCAAGCGCCTACTTTATCGATGCCGGAAGGTACCGATTTGCAGGCCTATGCCACGCTACTGATCGCCCGCTTCAGCAATCCGTCCCTGCGCCACCGCACCTGGCAGATCGCCATGGACGGTAGCCAGAAGCTGCCACAGCGCCTGCTGGATCCCGTCCGTCTGCATTTACAAAACGGTAGCGACTGGCGTCATCTGGCGCTCGGCGTGGCGGGCTGGATGCGCTATACCCAGGGGATCGATGAACAAGGGCAGCCGATTGATGTCGTCGACCCGCTGCTGGCGGAGATCCAACAGATCAACCAGCGTTTCCAGGGGACAGAACGCGTCGCCGCGCTGCTGGCCATAAGCGGAATTTTTGCCCACGATCTGCCGGATAATGGCGATTTTGTCGAGGCAGTAACACAGGCTTATCGCCGACTGTGTCAATGGGGCGCACGAGAGTGCGTTGCGGCGGCCAACGCCAGTCGGTAATCTTCTCGTATCACGGGTCAACTGAGCAGAAATTTGGTTGACCCGTTTCCCGTATCCACACCGAGAGAGGTGTCAACCCTTCGGTCAAATGCTATAGTCAGCCCCCAGGCCATCGCATCTCACAGCATAACATCATGAAATCACAAACATCTCAGCACAGACCCTACCAGGAAGTCGGCGCGTTAATTCGCGATCTGATCGTACAAACACCGTATAGCCCTGGCGATCGCTTACCGCCGGAGCGAGAAATCGCCGAGATGCTGGACGTGACCCGTACCGTGGTGCGTGAAGCGCTGATCATGTTGGAAATTAAAGGGCTGGTGGAAGTACGCCGCGGCGCCGGGATCTACGTGCTCGATAATGCCGCCGGTGAAGGTAGCGCAGAGAATACGGACATCAATCATTGCAACGACGCAGGCCCATTTGAACTGCTGCAGGCCCGCCAGTTGCTGGAAAGCAACATCGCCGAATTCGCCGCCCTACAGGCGACCCGGGAAGATATCATCAAAATGCGCCAGGCCTTGCAGTTGGAAGAACGCGAACTGGCCAGCAGCGCGCCGGGCGGCTCTGAAAGCGGCGATATGCAGTTTCACCTGGCCATCGCTGAAGCGACGCACAACAGTATGCTGGTGGAGCTGTTTCGCCAGTCATGGCAGTGGCGGGAAAATAATCCCATGTGGATCCAGCTACACCGCCATCTCGGCGATACTCACTACCGCCAGGAGTGGCTGGTCGATCATAAGCGGATCCTTGCGGCTCTTATCAAAAAAGATGCCCGCGCGGCAAAACTCGCCATGTGGCAGCACCTGGAAAACGTCAAACGTCGCCTGCTGGAGTTCTCCAACGTCGACGATATTTACTTTGACGGCTACCTGTTTGACTCCTGGCCTCTGGACAACGCTGACGCCTGATCCATTATGTCAACGCGTGGCTATTACCTGTCCACGCGCTCCTTTCTGCTGTAACACCATCATGTCATGTAAACGTTGATAATGATTCTCATCTTTATTGTCGCACTGACCGCGCGATGATAAAGTTGCCTCATCCGATGACGCCCCATTTCCAGTGCAGAAAACCGCATGAACAATACGACTCCGCAAAACGAACCCGCCCGCCCGGCGCTGAGAAAAACCTTCTCCGTCAGCGAGTTTATGGATTTTGGCGAACGTTACGGTATCGATTACCGTTTCCCGATGCTGCCGCAAAATCCGCAGCCATCGTACGCCAGTCCCGTTTTACGAGGAGAAGTCGAAGAGATGACGCTGCCCTGCGGCATGTGCGTCACTCATTCTGATGTTCATGTTCTGCAACCTTATGAGACGACCTCCCGCCATAGCAGTCCTCTCTATATGCTGGTGGTGCTGGAGGGCTGCGTCGACCTGACCCTGAACGGAGAACAGCATCTCGTACGCTCCGGGATGGCGTTCACCTCGCGGCTTAGCGAACACCAGGCGATGAGCGCCCGCCACGATGCGGACAGCCGGCTGCGGACGCTCTCACTCGGACTCTACCCGGATGGCGCATGGCGCGACGGCCTGCTCGACTCATTGATGCGCGAATGGGAAAGATGCCAGACGCCAACGCTTATCTGGCAGATACCGGGTTTTCTGCTGAGCGGATTACAATACGCGCAACGGGGTGCGCTTGGGCGCGTTTCCCGGCAGCTAATGCTGGAAGGACTTATCCTGCAACTGTTTGGCCACGGATTGAGCGTATGTCAGGATGAAAGCGCGAAACAGGTCGTCCCGACAGGTGGCGAGCAGCAGCGGCTGGAGAGAGTCCGCCGCCTGCTGGAGCAATCGCCGGAAAACGACTACACCCTCAATGAGCTGGCGCAGCGGGCAGCAATGAGTTCCAGCAGCCTGCGCAGCAAATTTCGCCACGCTTACGGCTGCTCTGTGTTCGACTATCTGCGGGACTGCCGTCTGGAGCGGGCAAGAGGCTACTTACTTGAGGGCTATAGCGTACAGCAGGCCGCGTGGATGTCGGGCTACCAGCACGCCACCAACTTCTCGACCGCCTTTCGTCGGCGCTACGGTATCTCGCCCTGTGACGTACAAAAGCCGGGCTAATGCATTTTTTACATTTTCGCGAAGAATACTTAGACGCTTTGGCAGCGCGCATACGCATCCTGGCATTCCGCATAGCTATAGAAAGCATCAAAAAGGTAATAATTCTTATTAACAATTAGAAATGCCTTTGGAGATGTTCATGTTTGCGAAAACTCGCCTGGCGCTACTGGTAGGATGGGTGACCGGCAGCGTCACTTTCCCGCTGCTGGCTCAGGAAACCGCTAAAAACGAAACCATCGTGGTCACTTCGCAGATGCAGAGCGGCGCGACCAAAATTGCCACCCCGGATATTGAGACCCCGCAGTCGGTGTCTATCATTACCCGCGAGCAGTTTGAAGAACAGGGCGCGATCAGCGTCCGTCAGGCCGTTAGCTACACGCCTGGCGTATATAGCAACCAGATTGGCGCCTCCAACCGCTTTGACTACATCGTCCTGCGCGGCTTCTCCGATGGCAGTCTGGATAACGTCTACCTCGACGGCCTTAAAATGATGGGAGACACCAATTCGCACAGCTCGCTGGTGGTCGATCCTTGGTTCCTGGAGAATATCGAAGTTGTGCGCGGCCCGGCCTCGGTGCTTTATGGCCGCTCTTCGCCCGGCGGCATCGTCGCCCTCACTTCGCGTAAACCCTCATTCGATCCCGGCGGTGAAATCAAACTATTTGCCGGTAATAACAACCAGCGCGGCGCGGCGTTTGACGTCACCGGCGCGCTGGACGATAACGATCGGGTGGCGGCACGCTTAAGTGGAATGACCCGCTACGCGGACTCCCAGTTCGATACCTTAAAAGAGCAGCGCTACGCGATTATGCCCAGCCTGACCTGGCGCATTACCGACCAGACGCGCCTTGATTTAATGGCCTACCTGCATCGCGACCCGGAGGGCGGCAGCCACTCAGGTCTCCCCTATGAAGGCACCGTGGTTCCGCACTATGGCAAGAAAATCGCTAACACCTTCTTCGAAGGGGAAGATGATTACGACAAGTATGACCGTCGTGAAAATATGGTCGGCTACAACTTCGAACACATGTTTGATAGCGGCTGGTCGGTGCGACAAAAGCTGCGCTATCTGCATACCAAAGTTGAGCTGAACCAGGTCTATGCCGCAGGCTGGCTGAACGAAACCGAGCTGAACCGCGGTTATTCCGGCTCGGACGAAAAGATGAACGCTATCACGCTGGATAACCAACTCGACGGTAGCGTCGACACCTGGGCCGTCAACCATCGCCTGCTGCTGGGGATCGATTATCAGGACCGCAGCAACGACACTACCGGTTATTACGGCGAGTTCCCGGCTATCGACGCCTTTAATCCGGTCTATGGCGCGAAGCCGGATTACATCACCATGTACAGCCGCGAAAAACACAAGCTGCGCCAGACTGGCTACTATCTGCAGGATCAGATGTCCTGGGACCGCTGGCGCTTCACGCTCGGCGGGCGCTACGATCAGGTGAGCGTGTCCAATATCAGCAAGCTCAACAATTCGCGTAGCGATCTGGATAAGAACAACTTCAGTAGCCGCGCCGCGCTAATGTATCTGTTCGATAGTGGTTTTGCGCCATACATCAGCTACTCCACCGCCTTTACGCCGACCAGCTTCGCCGATGAAAGCGGCAACATACTGGATCCGATGAAAGGCAAGCAGTGGGAAGCCGGGTTGAAGTATGAGCCGGAGGGGATGAACAGCCAGTTCAGCGCCTCGGTATTCCGCATCAACCAGACCAATATCGCCACCAAAGAAGAGCCGACCGACCCGTACCGCTCGATTGGTGAAATTGAATCGAAAGGGGTAGAGCTGGAAGCCATCAGTCAGCTAACGGACAGCTTCCGCCTGCAGGCCGCCTATACCTACACCGATATCCGCTATAAGAAAAGCAGCCCGGAAGAGCAAGGCAAGCGTGCCGTTTACGCCCCACGCAACCAGGCCAGCGCGTGGCTAAGCTACGATGTGAAAAGCGGCCCGCTGGATGGTCTGACGCTCGGCTCCGGCGTGCGCTACGTTAATGGCATTACCAGCGATCGCCTGAATACGCATACCCTACCGTCCTATACCTTAGTGGATATGACGATTGGCTATGACCTGTCGAAGGTAGGGATTAAAGGCCTCAGCGCGCAGCTGAACGTCAATAACCTGACCGATAAGAGCTACATCGCTGCCTGTAACTCGCTCTCCTACTGCTACTTCGGCGCAGAACGCAGCATCGTCGGCAGCGTCTCCTGGAAGTTCTGATCCCGCGAAAAATGCCCGGCGCTTTAACCGCGCCGGCGCATGTAAATCCTCTGCTTTAACGTCCCGCCAGCCCAAAAAACCACAAATTTAAGCTGGCTATTATCACATCAGCCAGTGCTGTGCCCGGTCCCTTGAGCATGTTCGTCTACACTAAACAGGGACAGGTGTTTGACGCCGCAGACCGGACGCATTCACAGCTTTTACCGATAAGACAGGACGCAACTATGCAACTTAACGACTCTACTCTTTTTCGCCAACAGGCATTGATTAACGGATGCTGGCGCGATGCCAGCAGCGGAGAGACCATCGCGGTGACGAATCCCGCCAACGGCCAACAGCTGGGCAGCGTGCCCAAAATGGGCGCCGAGGAAACCCGCGAGGCTATCAACGCCGCCAGCAGGGCCCTACCCGCCTGGCGTGCCCTTACCGCCAAAGAACGGGCCAATATTCTGCGCCGCTGGTTCGATTTAATGATGGAGCATCAGGACGATTTAGCGCGCCTGATGACCCTGGAACAGGGTAAGCCACTGGCGGAAGCAAAAGGTGAAATCAGCTACGCCGCCTCTTTTATTGAGTGGTTTGCCGAAGAGGGCAAACGCGTCTACGGCGACACCATTCCCGGCCATCAGGCCGATAAGCGGCTGCTGGTAATTAAGCAGCCGATTGGCGTGACCGCCGCCATCACCCCGTGGAATTTTCCCTCGGCGATGATCACCCGTAAAGCAGGTCCAGCGCTGGCCGCAGGCTGTACGATGGTGCTCAAGCCCGCCAGCCAGACGCCGTTTTCCGCGCTGGCGCTGGCGGAGCTGGCTAATCGCGCCGGGATCCCTGAGGGCGTATTTAACGTGGTTACGGGTTCCGCAAGCGCGGTCGGTAATGAGCTAACCAGCAACCCCCTGGTGCGTAAACTCTCCTTTACCGGCTCGACGGAAATTGGCCGCCAGCTGATGGAGCAGTGCGCGAAAGATATCAAGAAGGTTTCGCTGGAGTTAGGCGGCAACGCGCCGTTTATCGTTTTTGACGATGCCGATTTAGATAAAGCCGTCGAAGGCGCAATGGCTTCTAAGTTTCGCAACGCCGGGCAGACCTGCGTCTGCGCCAATCGCCTGTACGTCCAGGACGGCGTCTACGATCGCTTCGCCGAAAAGCTTCAGCAAGCGGTAAGCAAACTGCAAATTGGCGACGGCCTACAGCCCAATATCACCATCGGGCCATTGATTGACGAGAAGGCCATTGCCAAAGTGCAGGAGCACATTGCCGATGCTATCGACAAAGGCGCACGGACGGTGACCGGCGGGAAAGCCCATGAGTTGGGCGGGAATTTCTTTCAGCCGACGATTCTGGTGGACGTACCCAGCGATGCGAAAGTGGCGAAAGAAGAGACCTTTGGCCCCCTCGCCCCGCTGTTCCGTTTTAAAGATGAAGCCGATGTGATTGCTCAGGCCAACGATACCGAGTTCGGCCTGGCGGCCTATTTCTACGCCCGCGATCTGAGCCGCGTCTTTCGCGTTGGCGAAGCGCTGGAGTACGGCATCATCGGTATCAATACCGGAATTATCTCGACCGAAGTGGCCCCCTTTGGCGGCGTAAAATCCTCCGGATTGGGCCGCGAAGGTTCGAAGTACGGTATAGAGGATTACTTAGAAATCAAATATATGTGTATTGGAATTTAGCCGGTTTAATTCACAGCAATACCATTTAACCTAAAGGATGTTGTAACTATATGATAGGTTTAAAAATCCACGCAGCTAAGGCGTGGATTTTTGCAAACGCGAGTATAGCGATGCAGATTAAGCCCGGAGCTTAACCGGCTCGCTAAAATCATCGGCGGGTTCCAGCTTCAGGCTGAATGTTGCCAGCAGCGCCTCAGCTCGTTCATGAAAATCGCGTAGCGTCTTTTCGAGTTTCTCTGTAACTTCAGGATCGTCGATAGCGACCGGGCACCAGACTCCCTCTTTATCGAATAATCCAAACTGATAGCTGTAAGTGAAGCGCGATGCCTGCGCTTCCATCTCCATCCACCATCCCCAGAACTCGCGTTTTTCCGGCGCCGGTTTTACGTTGACGCAAACTGCCAGGCAATCGAAAAAGAAGCGGTTATCTTCACACTGCTCCTCACGGATGTAGGGGCCAAGAGCCGTGAATTTCTTAATCAGCTTACTCTTCAGGTGTCCACTCGGTAACGTCATTGCGATCTCCTTTAGTGATGCACTGACGTTACCAAATCAATAGAATTTAGCAATATATTAACTAAATCTATGACTAATCCAGCGGGCGATTTGCCGCAGGGCGTGATCGAAATTGCGGTAGACCGGGTTGAAAGGAATTTCCAGCAGCTTGCCATCAGCCGATGATGAGGTGATTAAACGCGACTCCTCTTCCGGACTAAACGGATCGTCTTTCCAGAAACCTGAAAGCATCGGCGTCGGACAGCGGCGGCCCAATAATCCCTGAACCTTTAATGAATAACGGTTCAGCTCAACGCGCAACGCTTCGTCAGAGGCATCGTGCATCCCCAGACGCGAGGCCAGGACATCAAGATACATTTCCGGAACGCGTCCCTGATGTAGCGGATCCACCAGCAGACCATGCACTACCGGACCAAGACAGGCTACGGCTTTCAGGCGCTGGGATTCAAGGTAACCCAGTCGGACGGCAATATTCGCACCGAAGCGGAAACCAAATGCAGCAACCCGGGTATGATCAACCCACGGGACATTGGACAGATGTTGCAGTACATACTGGTGCAGCAAACTGGTGTCCTGAGTCAGTTTACATTTTGATGAGAAGCCAATTGACGGCATGTCCACGGTCAGCATAGCGATGCCCAATGGTGCAAAATAGTTCTCATACAGGTTGTAATAATCGGTCTGCAGCGCATCAAGCCCACCGCACATCAACACCGTCGGGAACGGACCATCGCCTGGCGGCATATGCAGGAAACCAGTGATCGGCGCACCGCCGGGGATGGAGAATTCCAGCTCGCGCAGCTTACCCGGCAGCCGCTGGGCCGCTTCTTCGTAAGCCCGATATGCCAGCACCTGCGCCTGCTCTGCCAGCTCATCGCCTTTAATATGCGGATAGGCAGCAATACTGTACAGATTTGCCGCATGGAGCCAGTGGCGGCCGCTAACCAGAAGATCCTCTTCCTGACCCGCCTTTTGCTGCCAGTCCATTGCCTGCTTAGCCCATTCAAAGATCCAGTTGCCTCCGCGATAACCGACTACCGTATCGTAAAGCTCCGGGTCGGTGCGCTCAGCGTCGCTCATCACGATGCGCGCCTGCACGTCGAGGAGCTCCTGCGGCGTCACGCCACGCCAGATCCACATCAGGCGATTAATCAATCGATACCAATGATCAACATTATTTCCGCTCAGCGCGGACTGGATCGGTTGTTGCGCTCCGGTATTAAATCGACGCACTAACGTGGACGTTTCCGGATGTTTGAATCGGGGTTTAAACAGCGTTTCGCTAAGGTTAGCCTGGGACATGTGCAGCCTCCATCATGTTGCCACTAAAGCTATTGTAACCTGCACAAGGGTAAAAAAAACCACGCCCGGCAAAACCGGGCGTGGTAATTAGCATTTATGCCGGAGATTAACGGCCTGCGATAGGCGGAACGAACACAACGCCCATATCCCAGGGCTGTTCAATCCAGGTATCCTGCGGGATATCAACAACATAATCATCAACCAGCGGACGACCTGCCGGTTTGGCGAAGATGGTGACAAAATGTGCTTTAGGATACATTTCGCGGATGGCAACAGCGGTACCGCCGGTATCGACCAGGTCATCAATAACAATGAAGCCTTCGCCATCACCTTCCGCACGCTTCAGTACGGTCAGTTCGCGCTGGTTATCGTGGTCATAGCTTGAGATGCAAACGGTATCAACATGACGAATACCCAGTTCACGCGCCAGCAGCGCTCCCGGTACCAGACCGCCACGGCTAACGGCAATAATGCCTTTCCACTGTTCAACAGGCAGAAGACGGGTTGCCAGTTTGCGGGCGTGAATCTGCAACATGTCCCAGGTGACGACGTATTTTTCGCTCATGTGAAGTGTCCCAGCCTGTGTAATACGGCTTAAATAATGTTCGAGGGGGAAAATGGTTGCGCGAGATTATAGAGATCTGACGCGCTAAAAACCAGCGTTAAGCGGCTACGGCGACTCTTTTTACGTGGTTTACACTACCAGAGTACACGGAAAGTGGTATTCTCAACCCCATCGCGCAAGCCCGGGCTTGTAGTGTATTTGATTGCTAACCCCCGATCTGCAAACAACTTTTGCAGGTGATTGTAAGGAGACTCATCGTGTCTGAACTGTCTCAATTATCCCCGCAGCCGCTGTGGGATATTTTTGCCAAAATTTGCTCTATTCCCCATCCGTCCTATCACGAAGAACAGCTCGCTGAGCACATTATGGGCTGGGCAAAAGAAAAAGGCTTACACGCGGAACGCGACCAGGTTGGCAACATTCTGATTCGTAAAGGCGCTACTGCCGGTATGGAAAACCGCAAACCGGTTGTGCTGCAGGCGCACCTCGATATGGTGCCGCAAAAAAACAACGATACCGTTCACGACTTTACTAAAGATCCGATTCAGCCGTATATCGACGGCGAATGGGTCAAAGCGCGCGGCACCACGCTGGGCGCAGATAACGGTATTGGTATGGCCTCCGCGCTGGCGGTGCTGGCTGACGACAGTGTGGTCCACGGCCCGCTGGAAGTGCTGCTGACCATGACGGAAGAAGCCGGCATGGACGGCGCGTTTGGTCTACAGGCCAACTGGCTGCAGGCGGATATCCTGATCAACACCGACTCAGAAGAAGAAGGTGAAATCTACATGGGCTGCGCGGGGGGGATCGACTTCACCTCCGATCTGGCGCTAAGCCGTGAAGCCGTTCCCGCCGGTTTCCAGGCCTTTAAGCTGACGCTAAAAGGGCTGAAAGGCGGTCACTCCGGCGGCGAAATCCACGTTGGTTTAGGTAACGCCAACAAACTGCTGGCGCGCTTCCTGGCGGGTCATGCTGAAGAACTGGATCTGCGTCTGGTCGACTTCAACGGCGGTACGCTGCGTAACGCTATCCCACGTGAAGCGTTCGCGACTGTGGCCGTTGCCGCAGACAAAACGGATGCGCTGAAAGCGTTGGCCAATGAGTACCAGGAAATCCTGCAAAACGAGCTGGCAGCCAAAGAGAAAAACCTGGCTGTGCTGCTGGAATCCATTGCTAACGACCAGGCGGCGCTGACTGCACAATCCCGCGATAGCTTTGTGCGCCTGCTGAACGCGACGCCGAACGGCGTCATCCGCAACTCTGACGTGGCGAAAGGCGTGGTGGAAACCTCCCTGAACGTCGGCGTTGTCACCATGACCGACGACAATGTGCAGATTCACTGCCTGATTCGCTCGCTGATCGACAGCGGTAAAGACTACGTCGTGAGCATGCTGGACTCTCTGGGCAAGCTGGCGGGTGCAAAAACCGAAGCCAAAGGCGCATACCCTGGCTGGCAACCGGACGCCAACTCTCCGGTGATGCATCTGGTGCGCGAGACCTATCAGCGTCTGTTCAACAAGACGCCGAACATCCAGATTATCCACGCGGGTCTGGAGTGCGGTCTGTTCAAAAAACCGTATCCGGAAATGGACATGGTTTCTATCGGGCCAACCATTACCGGTCCACACTCCCCGGATGAACAAGTGCATATTGAGAGCGTTGGCCAGTACTGGACGCTGCTGACTGAACTGCTGAAATCGATTCCGGCGAAATAAGTCAAAAAAAAGTCCACACCGCAGGGTGTGGACCTTTTTTGTTCATACTGATTAGCTAATTACCGCCCGCTAAACGTCCGCACTGGATTGCCGCGTTCAATCTGATGGTGGAACATTCGCCGCTCAGACTTCAACGCTGCACTATTATCCTGCCGCTGCTGTTCCAGCTTCCATGCAATCAATAAACGCGCCAGCCGTTTATTGGCATGCTGACTCCGCTCCGATTGCACCTTCACGCTGATCCCGCTCGCCAGATGCGTGGCGCGCACCGCTGAGTCGGTCTTGTTCACATGCTGACCGCCAGGGCCGGAAGAACGCAGCGTTTCAAAGTGGATCTCTCCAGACTGCTCCTGCTCGTCACCGGAAAAGCGGCCTACGCCAACGTACCAGTTTTTACGTCGGTGATTCGGTCGGTATGGGCTGGGGAAAATCCACAGCAGCGTACCGCACCAGCTTTCGCTCAGGGCAGGAGCATTATCGCCATCAAGGGATAGCAAAGCGGAACGAAGAGTACCAGAATGCCGCCCCGCTTCGCTCTCCAGAAGCGTGATAGAAACCTGTTGCTGTGCGGCTTCTTTAATCAGTCGATCCAACGATAGTTTCACCGCCAGACAGCACTCTTCTGGCCCCTGCGCGGAGGAGAGTTGCAATAAAATCATGCGCCTTTCCCTCCACTGGTTTTCAGCGTCAGCAGCGGTCGCAGGCGGGCGACCGGCTCAACCAGTCTGGCGTGCACCAGGCATTCAAGCACGCTCTCTACCGATTTGTACGCCTGCGGCGCTTCTTCATAGATCAGCTGACGATCGCGACAGATCACCCGACTTCCCAGCTCAGTTCGGGACAGCAGTGCCGGACTGTATTTACCAGATAAACGTCCCTTGCACTCAGTGCGCATCCATTTACGCCCTGCGCCATGGGCCAGCGAATAAAGCGCTTCCTCGTTGACCAGGGGCTGCACCAGCCAGCTATAGTCGCCGCGAGAACCCGGGATAATCACCAGGCCACAGCCGTCCGGCGTCGCACCTTTGCGATGCAGCCAACCTTGTTGCCCGTTAACAGAACATGGCTCGACAAAGTTATGCGCGACATCCAGTACGCGCTGCCCGGTCGCGCGAACCTGCTGCAAAATACGGGTAGCAATCAGTTCGCGATTGACTCGAGCAAAAGACAGGGCATCATTATGTTCCGCCAGATATTCCACAGCCGCAGCGCTGCCTTCAGCCAGACCATCGTGAGAAAAAGCCGTAATATGACGTTGCAGAATAGCCTGCCCCAGGCCGCGCGAACCGCTGTGCGTCAGCAGCAGCAGATGCTGAGCATCAAAGCCGGCGCGCTGAAAACGCGCGTCATCAACAATCCGATCCACCTGCTGCAGTTCGGCGAAGTGATTACCGCCGCCAATAGAGCCCAGCGCGCTACGCCAGGGATGCGTTAACAGATTTTCCGGCAGGTGTTCATCCAGCCAGCTTTCTTGCGCAATGTCATCCATGGCGGACAGCTTTTTCTCAAACTTATCCGCATTGTATTTTCGCCCGAGGATATCCGTTTGCCACAGCGCCATGCCGCAGCCAATATCGTTGCCAACCAGCGCCGGGTAGAGATGACCAAGCGAAAAAAAAGCCGCACCGATCGGGTAGCCGCGCCCGGGATGTAAATCAGGCATGCCCACCACGCGCTGCATGTGGGGTAAATTTGCCGTGGTGTGTAATTGCTGGATCGCTAAACCTTCGATCCACAGATCGTCTGACGTAATATAAGAAATACCTTCAGACGTATAATGAACATTATTGCCCATATACCAATCCATATATAACCGTCATACTTCAAGCTACATACGCGTTAATGACGTGTAACTCGAATTATTTGGGTATAAAAATAAATAAAGGATGTGGCAGACGTTACCAGGGCAAAAAAGAGCGTTATTCCTGGAAAGGCCTGCAAAGTGCGTTCTGAGAATTTATTTTCATGATGAACCTCCTTTGCAGTTAATAAATTAGATGAAAGCGCGGGTATAGTAATCAGGCAAAATAGTTATTGCAAGCCGATTTGTCGCTGCATCCGATAATTAAGAAATTGTTCACCGCGCGCCTCCACCAGCTGTTCCTCTACCACGCAAAAGCCATGGCGGGCAAAAAAAGGCATTGCCGTAATACTGGCCTCTACCGTTAAAACGCGTTCAGGTAGCTGTATCAACAATGCATTAAGCAACGCGCTGGCCATTCCCTGACGGTTATAATCGGGCGAAATAAACAGTAAGTCGATATAGTCGCCAACGGCGGTAATAAAACCAACCGGCGAAGTCTCTTTTACCGCCACCAGCACCCGCGAGGCAGCTATTTTTTGCCGCCAACGAACTTCATCAACCTGCGCCCATGCGGCAATTTGCCGGGGAGAATAATCGGCGCTTGCCGTCTCTTTAACTGCCCGTAAAAATATTGTGCAGAGCACAGGAAAATCACGCTCTTCGTACGATCGTATTTTCAACATCGCTATAGCCCCAAAACTAATTGCCTTTCCAGCTGCGGGTCGAGCAGCGTCACGTGCAGCCCAACCAGCCTGACGCCCCGGCCTCCGCGCCGCTCGTGCCAGGTTTTATGCGCGGTGGTGATCAAGTCAGCTTTATTTAGCCGTGGCCAGACATGTTCCTGCGTGGTGAGCTGGAAATCATTAAACTTCAGCTTGACCCCCTGACGGGCAATCAGCAAATCCGGTTTTACCTTCGCCAGACGCCGTTCCAGTTCAGGATAGAGATTCTCAATAATTGACTGGCACTGCTCCCACTCATGAATATCCTCTACCAGAGTTCGCTCCACGCCAACCGATTTACGCTGCCGTTCGCTGCTAATTTCTCGTTCATCAATGCCCTGGCTGCGCTCCCATAATATCCGACCGAATTTACCAAAGCGTTTGAGTAGCATTGCCAGATCGCTCTTTTGCACATCTTCACAGGTTCGCAACCCCATGTTTTCCAGCTTCGCGGCAGAGACTTTGCCGACGCCCGGGATCTTCGACAGCGGCAACGTTTTAACAAACTCAGCGACCTGGTGCGGCGCAATGACAAACTGACCGTTGGGTTTGTTCAGATCCGAGGCGATTTTGGCGAGAAATTTTACCGGCGCAATGCCGGCGGAAGCGGTCAGATTTAGCTCACGCTGGATAGTCTCACGGATCTCCTGCGCCATCAGCGTCGCTGACCCCTGGCAATGAACGCTGTCGCTAACGTCGAGATAGGCTTCATCCAGCGATAGCGGTTCAATTAACGAGGTATAGCGTGAAAAAATCTCCCGGATATGATTTGAGGCCTCTTTGTAAGCATCAAAGCGGCCGGGCAGCAGAGTCAAATGCGGGCAAAGCTTGAGGGCTGTGGCGGTCGGCATGGCGCTGCGCACGCCGAATTTACGCGCCGGATAGTTGGCCGTACTGATAACACCACGTTGCACCCGGCTGCCGCCAATAGCGATAGGGATGTCGCGCAGCGCTGGGTTGTCACGCATTTCAACCGCCGCGAAGAAGCAGTCCATATCAACATGGATGATTTTGCGCATAGTTAGCCCTCACTCACAACTGGATAAGTATACAGCAAAAAATAGGTTATTGAGAAGAGAGGTGCTGTCAGCTGCGATGAATATCGTCAGCGGTTATAACCCGGCGTCGCTACGCTCAGCCGGGTTAATGGAATGCAAGGAACTAGAAGATTCGGTTCTGCTGGCGCTGCGCCTCGCGGGCCATGCGCTTTTTACGCGCATCGCAGGGTTCAGGGCAGTCGCAGACCTTTTCCAGCCCCAGCGAGGAGATCCCACCGCAGCTGCCCTGAATACTTTTACGTTTGATCAAGTATCCCAGCGACATCCCCAGAATAACCAGCGCGAAAATAATAAAGGTCGCCACAAATACCGTCAGCATCATCAGCCTCCAAAGTCATCCAGCATGATGTTTTCATCCTCTACGCCGAGATCTTTAAGCATCTTAATCACCGCAGCGTTCATCACCGGTGGGCCGCACATGTAAAATTCACAATCTTCCGGAGCCGGGTGATCGCGCAGGTAGTTTTCATACAGGACATTGTGAATAAAGCCGGTATGTCCAGTCCAGTTATCTTCCGGCAACGGATCGGAGAGCGCCACATGGAAGGTAAAATTAGGATTATCCCGCGCCAGCTGTTCGAATTCATCGTCGTAGAACATCTCTCGCAGGGAGCGCGCACCGTACCAGAAGCTAATTTTGCGTTTACTGTGCAGTCGCTTGAGCTGGTCGAAAATATGCGAGCGCATCGGTGCCATCCCTGCCCCACCGCCAATAAATACCATCTCAGCGTCGGTCTCTTTGGCAAAGAATTCACCAAACGGCCCGGAAATCGTCACTTTATCGCCTGCCTTCAGCGACCAGATATATGAGGACATAATACCCGGCGGCGCATCAGGCACCTTCGGCGGCGGCGTCGCAATACGCACGTTGAGCATAATGATGCCCTTCTCTTCCGGATAGTTAGCCATGGAGTAGGCGCGTAACGTTGGCTCTTTCACATCTGAGACGTAGCGGAAGAGGTTAAATTTGTCCCAGTCACTACGATACTCGTCAGGTACGTCAAAGTCGGCATAGGCCACTTTGTGCGACGGGCATTCAATCTGGATATACCCGCCTGCGCGGAATGGAACCTCGTCGCCATCCGGCACGCGCAGCTTCAGCTCTTTGATAAAAGTGGCTTTATTATCGTTAGAGATAACTTCGCATTCCCACTTCTTAACTCCGAAGATTTCTTCCGGCAGCTCAATTTTCATGTTTTGCTTCACTGCGACCTGACAGGCCAGGCGGCAGCCTTCTTTCGCCTCACGTTTAGTGATATGCGAAAGTTCGGTTGGCAGAATATCGCCGCCTCCCTCTTTTACCGTCACCCGGCATTGGCCGCAGGAACCGCCGCCGCCGCAGGCGGATGAGACGAATATACCGTTGCTGGAGAGCGTATTCAGTAGCTTATCGCCCGCCGGAGTACGAATCTGTTTATCTGCCTCATTGTTGATTTCAATAACCACATCACCCGCATTCACCAGCTTTGAACGCGCGGCCAGTATCAGTCCCGACAGCACCAGGACGATCAGCGTGAACATCACTACGCCAAGAATAATTTCCATACTTTCCGCCCTTATAGCTGCACACCGGAGAATGACATAAAGCCCATCGCCATCAGACCCGTGGTAATAAAGGTGATCCCTAACCCGCGCAGACCCGCAGGCACGTTTGCGTATTTCATTTTTTCACGGATGCCAGCCATCGCCACAATCGCCAGCAGCCAGCCAATGCCGGAGCCAAAGCCGTAAACGATGGATTCGGTGAAGTTATAGTCACGCTGCACCATGAAAGAAACGCCGCCAAAAATCGCGCAGTTCACGGCAATCAGCGGTAAGAAGATCCCCAAAGCGTTGTAGAGCGCCGGGAAGTACTTATCGAGGATCATTTCCAGGATCTGCACCAGCGCGGCAATCACGCCGATGAAGGTAATAAAGTTAAGAAAGCTTAGGTCAACGCCTTCCACCAGTGCGCCGTCTCGCAGGACCAGGTTATAGACCAGGTTGTTGATTGGCACCGCCAGTCCCAGCACCACCGTTACCGCCACGCCAAGCCCAAAAGCGGTCGAGACCTTTTTTGATACCGCGAGGAAGGTACACATCCCCAGGAAGAAAGCCAGCGCCATGTTTTCTACAAACACGGCGCGGACAAACAGGCTAATGTAATGAGCCATCATCGGTTACTCCTTTTCCTGCTGTTCAGGCTTCCAGCTGCGCACGGCCCAAATCAGCAGACCGATAATGAAGAATGCGCTCGGCGCCAGTAGAAACAGGCCATTTGGCTGATACCAGCCGCCGTTCTGCACCGTTTCCAGTACCGTGATACCAAACAGTTTTCCGCTACCAATAAGCTCACGCAGAAAACCGACAATCAGCAGAATCGCGCCATATCCCAGACCGTTGCCAATACCGTCCATAAAGCTCGCCAGCGGCGGCGACTTCATGGCATACGCTTCTGCACGCCCCATCACAATACAGTTGGTGATGATAAGCCCGACAAAGACCGATAGCTGTTTGGAGGTTTCATAAGCAAAGGCTCGCAGCAGTTGGTCAACCACAATAACCAACGAAGCGATAATCGCCATCTGCACAATAATGCGCACGCTGTTGGGGATATGGTGGCGAATCATCGAGATAAACATGCTGGAGAACGCCGTAACCAGCGTCACCGCAATGGTCATAACAAAAGCCGTTTCGAGCTTAGTGGTCACAGCCAGAGCGGAACAGACGCCCAGAACCTGCAGAGTGATAGGGTTATTAGCGATCAGCGGCCCCACCAGCACGCGCTTCATTTCTTTCATGTCGCCCAAATCAGCCATTATTCAGCTCCCCTTCTCGCACCTTATGCAGGAATGGACCAAAACCCAGTTCACCCATCCAGAAATCAAAGCTATGCTGCACACCGTTTGACGTCAGCGTTGCACCCGACAGCCCGTCAACGGCATGAACGTCTCCCGGGCGCGCGCCACCTTTCACAATTCTCAACGCTGGCATGCCTTTATCGTCCAGCACCTGTTTGCCGACAAACTGCTGACGCCAGTTAGGATTTTCAATTTCCCCGCCCAGCCCCGGCGTTTCGCCGTGATCGTAGTAGGTGATGCCTTTGACAGTACGGCCATCGGTTTCCAGCGCGACGAAAGCATACATCACCGACCACAAGCCGTTGCCGTAAATGGGCAGTACAACTTCCTGAACCTGCTGCTTATCATCGCGCACCAGATAAATCTCAGCGATGTTACTACGACGTTTGATTCCCGCAGGATCCTGGCTGGCTTCCAGCTGAATACTCTGCTGTGAGTCTTTCAGCGCCTGGGACTGATTAAACTTGCCAGGGTCTTTATCCAGCAGCTCACCGCTGGCTAAATCGACTAATCGTGGAGAGATGCGGGCCTTAAAAATATCAGCCACTTCATCTGCGCTCATCCCCTGCTTCATCAGACCGGCAACCGCCAGAATATTGCGCTGTTTATCCAGAGCACGCTGCTCCTGCTGGCGCGATTTTAGCCCCACGGCAGAACCGGCAACCACGATTGAGCAGACCAGGCAAAGCACCAGCACCACCAGCAGCGTTTTGCCGATGCTATCGTTACTTTTATTCTCAGCCACGCGACTTCCTCCGCTTAATATTGGCCCGCACCACCAGGTAATCAAACAGCGGCGCAAAGAGGTTGGCGAAGAGGATCGCCAGCATCATCCCTTCCGGATAGGCTGGGTTGACCACGCGAATCAGCACGCACATCACGCCGATCAGCAGGCCATAACTCCATTTACCTTTATCCGTAAACGATGCGGATACCGGGTCCGTCGCCATAAACATCATGCCGAAAGCGAAACCACCGAGCACCAGATGCCAGTACCACGGCATAGCAAACATCGGATTGGTATCTGAACCAATAAAATTAAACAGCGTCGCGGTAGCCACCATGCCGATGAAAACCCCAGCGACAATGCGCCAGGAAGCCACGCGACCGAAGATGATGATGGCGCCACCGATGAGAATCATTAGCGTCGAAACTTCGCCAATCGAACCAGGAATATGGCCGAGAAAGGCATCCATCCAGCTAACCGGCAGGCCGGTTGTAACGTTAACCAGCGATTCACCGCCGCCGCTTGCCCACTGGGATAGCGGCGTCGCGCCGGAGAAACCATCGGCCGCGGTCCAGACCAGATCGCCAGAAATTTGCGCCGGGTAGGCGAAGAACAGAAAGGCGCGCCCCGCCAGAGCTGGATTAAGGAAGTTACGCCCGGTCCCGCCGAAAATCTCTTTGGCAATAACAACACCAAAGGAGATCCCCAGCGCGGCCTGCCACAGCGGCAGAGTGGGCGGCACGATCAGTGCGAAGAGAATGGAGGTGACGAAGAAACCTTCGTTAACCTCATGCTTACGCACGATAGCAAACAGAACTTCCCAGAACCCGCCAACAAGAAACACGGTGATATAGATAGGGAGAAAGAAAACCGCCCCCAGCGTCATCATGCTGAGCCAACCGGCATCAGCAGTGAAGTTAACGCCCAGCCATTGCGCGATGCTGTAGTGCCAGTTCCCGGCGATAACCTGCTGCAGCTGTTCCGCACCGTATAATTTATGCAGTGCCGGAATGGTCTCCTGGCCAACGTTATACATTCCCCAGAACATCGCCGGGAAAACCGCGAACCACACCAGAATCATCATCCGCTTAAGGTCGATGGCGTCTCTGACGTGCGCTGCGCCGCGCGTTACCTGCCCAGGGGTGTAGAACAGCGTCGCCGTCGCTTCAAATAGTGGGTAATACTTCTCCAGCTTGCCGCCGTGCGTAAAGTGCGGCTCAAGTTTTTCAAACAGTTGCTTTAAGCCCATCACTTATCCTTCCTGCTCAATCTGGGTTAACACACTGCGCAATGCCGGGCCATATTCGTACTTGCCGGGGCATACGTAGGTGCAAAGCGCCAGGTCTTCTTCATCCAGCTCCAGACAGCCCAGCGCCTGCGCGCTATCGGTATCACCCGCCAGCAAATCGCGCAGCAACATCGTAGGCAGAATATCCAGCGGCATCACGCGCTCATAGTTGCCGATTGGCACCATGGCCCGCTCGCCGCCGTGGGTATCCGTCGAGAAATTGAACAGCTTATGCTTGAGAAAATGACCGAGCGTGGTTCGGGTAATGGAGAATTTATCTTTCCCTGGCATCACCCAGCCAAACAGCTCTTTCTCGCGCCCTTCCTTCACTACGCTGACCTGTAAATGGTAACGCCCAAGGAATGCATACGGCCCACAGGCATGAGTTCCGCTGAGGACAGAACCTGAAATAACGCGGTTCTCATCGTCCAGCAGTTCATCTACAAGCAGTTCGTCAAGGCTGGCGCCTAAACACGTTTTTAACAGGCGAGGTTCTTTCACCTGCGGACCGCCGAGAGCAATGATGCGTTCGCAATCCAGTTCCCCTTCGAGGAATAACGTGCCAATAGCGATGACGTCCTGATAGTTAAGATGCCAGACCTGTTTTTTCAGGCTCACGGGTTCGAGAAAATGGATGTGAGTTCCCGCCAGCCCGGCCGGGTGCGGCCCGGTAAACTGGTTGAAGGTAACCTGGCCTACAGAATGCCCACCAAGCTTGCCGCCGCTGGCCTGACACACGTGAACCCTGCCGTCGGTCAACCGCGTCAGCAGCGTCAAACCGGCGTCGAAAGCCTCGCGCTGGGCCAGTATGATTGGCTGAGGATCCGCCGCCAGCGGGTTAGTATCTATAGCGGTCACAAAAATGGCCGCAGGTAAGCTACCCGGTGCAGGTATTTTGCTAAAAGGACGGGTGCGAAACGCCGTCCACAGCCCGGACGCCAGCAGCTGTTGCTGCACGTCTTCACGCGGCAACCCGGCAAGCTCGGCTAATTCATAGCGGGAAAAATGAACGGCATCATCACCATCCACATCGATAACGACCGATTGCAAAACGCGACGTTCGCCGCGATGAATGGCGCTGACGATACCGCTTGCGGGGGCGGTAAAACGCACGCCGGGGTTCTTTTTATCTTCGAACAGGAGCTGGCCTTTTTGCACTCGGTCTCCCTCACGAACCGCCATCGAGGGGCGCATACCGATGTACTCTTCCCCTAGCAGCGCAACGCGCTTGACCGCAGTCTTCGAGGAAATCTGCTGTGATGGCATGCCAGCTATGGGCAAATTCAGCCCTTTCGTGATTTTAATCATATCGTTAGCAGGTATCCGTTACTTAAACCCCGGCATCAGGCCAGGGCCAGCATCATTAATGGAAAATGAGAGAAAGAAAGGAGCACCATGGTCCTAGTGGTTCGCAAGACGGGAGAGAAGCATCCTTTCTTACCCTGATAGTTTAACGGTGTAAGTGTAACATTTCGTGAGCTGCGCCTGTAGACAAACCGCCATTAACTCGTTCTAAAATGCGAGCTATTACGCAAAGTTCTGACTGCGCTTTGCTGCAAGATTCGCTATAACGGAAAACTAAAATGTAAACGCAGCATATCGTGCTTGCGAAAAACTGCCGTGATGCTAATGTGAGCGCTCTAAAACCAGAAAACTCTGATTTCAGGTCTCTCTTGCCGTCCTGGCAATGTGGTTATTTGTTTTATCAAGGAACAAGTAGTATGCGCAAAATCGCATTATTTATTGCGATGCTTCTGTTGCCATGCGTGTCATTCGCAGGGCTACTCAGCAGTAACAGCTCGACAACGCCGATGAGCAAAGAGTATAAGCAGCAATTAATGGGCTCACCGGTCTACATTGAGATCTTTAAAGAAGAGCGCATGCTCGATCTTTACGTCAAGATGGGCGAAACCTGGCAGCTTCTCGACAGCTACCGAATCTGTAATTACTCCGGCGGACTTGGGCCAAAACAGCGCCAGGGCGATTTCAAGAGCCCGGAAGGTTTTTACAACGTTTCCCGCAATCAGCTAAAACCGGATAGCCGTTTCTACAAAGCTATCAATATCGGCTTCCCGAACGCATACGATCGCGCACATGGTTATGAAGGTAAGTACCTGATGATCCATGGTGCCTGCGTATCCGTCGGTTGCTATGCCATGACCGATACCGGTATTGATGAGATTTTCCAGTTCGTTACCGGCGCGTTAGTCTTCGGCCAGTCGAGCGTTCAGGTGAGCATTTACCCTTTCCGCATGACCGATGCCAACATGGCACGTCACAAGTATTCCTATTTTGCCGATTTCTGGAAACAGCTGAAACCCGGTTATGACTACTTCCAGCAGACCCATAAACCGCCGGTCGTTTCAGTGGTAGATGGGCGCTATGTGGTGAGCAAACCGCTCAGTCACGAAGTTGTTCAGCCGCAGCTCGCCTCAAACTACACGGTCCCCGAGGCAAAATAACGCCCACTCGCCTGGCATAATTTTATTCCAGGTTTCATTGCCGGTAAGCGGCTGGGTGGCGATAACGGAGACCACATCATTTGGTGTGGTCTCGCGCTGAAAGTCAATTTCGACATCCTGATCCAGCAATGTCGCTACGCCAAACGGTGCCCGCCGCGTAATCCAGTACAGGTTAGTCGAGCAAAACGCCATCACGTAGCGCCCATCGGAAAGCAGCATGTTAAACACGCCTTTTTCGCGCAGTTTGCCGGCAAGCATAGCAATAAACCTGAAGACCTCAACCATGTCGCCCGGCGTTTCGGGATAGCGCTCGGTTATACTGTGCAGCAGCCAGCAGAATGCTTTTTCGCTATCCGTCTCACCAACCGGATGCAGATTTCCCGTTTCCAGTGACTCATACCCTTCCAGTTGGCCGTTGTGCGCATAGGTCCAGTTGCGCCCCCACAGTTCGCGGGTAAAAGGATGAGTATTTTCCAGCGCAACAATACCGCGGTTAGCCTGACGAATATGGGCGATGACCGAGCAGGATTTAATGGGATACTCCTGCACCAGCTTAGCGATTGGCGACTGAAAGCTCGGTTGCGGATCTTTAAATGTGCGACAGCCTTTACCTTCATAAAAAGTAATGCCCCAGCCGTCTTTATGCGGCCCGGTTCCGCCACCGCGCTGAACCAGCCCGGTAAAGCTGAAGCAAATATCAGTTGGCACATTCGCGCTCATCCCGAGCAGTTCGCACATAGGTCACCTCATACCACAATTCGGGGGCTGTCCCCCGCGATTTATCAGGCTTTAACCATCTCTTTTTCAATCAACATAATCAGGATATGAATCACTTTAATATGGATTTCCTGAATGCGATCGGCATAGCCAAAATGCGGCACGCGAATTTCAACATCCGCAGAGCCCGCCATTTTACCGCCATCTTTCCCGGTCAGAGTAATGACTTTCATCCCCTGAGCGCGAGCAGCTTCAATCGCTTTAATAACGTTGCCGGAGTTACCGGAAGTGGAGATCCCCAGTAGCACGTCGCCTGCACGCCCCACAGATTCAACATAACGAGAGAAAACATATTCATAGCCAAAATCATTACTGACGCAAGAAAGGTGGCTCACGTCTGAAATCGCAATTGCCGGATAGCCTGGGCGGTTTTCGCGATAGCGCCCGGTCAACTCTTCTGCAAAGTGCATCGCATCGCAGTGAGAACCGCCGTTACCGCAGGAAAGTACTTTACCGCCAGCCTTAAAGCTATCCGCCAGCAGCACCGCTGCGCGCTGAACCGCATGAATGTTGGCTTCGTCCTGCAGAAAATTAGCCAGTGTTTCAGCGGCTTCGTTCAGTTCGTTACGAATAAGATCCTGGTACATGAGGATAATCCTTCAGTATTTGTGGGATAACTCAGGCAGTTTACCGGATAGCCGTCGAAGCGAGAAGCAGCAGGCGATGTTATCCCCTGTGGTTTTGATTTTAAGTGCCGCATTTCCGTACAACAATGTGAGCAAGGTTGTAATTATTTTGTAAACACATTGCTAAAACAAATTACATCCACTACAACCATATCATCACAAGTGGTCAGACCTCCTACAAGACAGGGAGCATTTCTCTATGATGATTTTGAGTATTGTTGCAACCGTTGTTTTACTCGGTGCGCTCTTCTATCACCGAATCAATTTGCTGCTCAGCAGCGCGATTTTGCTTATCTGGACCGCGGCGCTCGGCGTTGCGGGGCTGTGGAATATCTGGCTGCTGGTTCCGCTGGCTATCATTTTGCTGCCGTTCAACTTCGCTCCGATGCGCAAGTCGATGATTTCAGTCCCGGCATTCCGCGCTTTCCGTAAAGTCATGCCGCCGATGTCACGTACTGAGAAAGAAGCTATCGATGCCGGTACGACCTGGTGGGAAGGCGACCTGTTTCGCGGTAACCCCGACTGGCAGAAACTGCACAACTATCCACAGCCGCGGCTGACCGCTGAAGAACAGGCTTTTATTGATGGCCCGGTAGAAGAAGCTTGCCGCATGGCGAACGACTTCGAAATTACCCATGAGATGGCCGATCTGCCGCCGGAGCTGTGGGCTTATCTGAAAGAACATCGTTTCTTCGCAATGATCATCAAGAAAGAGTACGGCGGCCTGGAGTTCTCCGCTTATGCCCAGGCTCGCGTGCTGCAAAAGCTGTCGGGTGTCTCTGGTATTCTGGCGATTACCGTCGGCGTGCCTAACTCATTAGGCCCAGGCGAACTGTTGCAGCATTACGGTACTGAAGAACAGAAAAACCACTATTTACCGCGTCTGGCGCGCGGTCAGGAAATTCCATGTTTCGCGTTGACCAGCCCGGAAGCAGGTTCAGATGCCGGGGCAATTCCGGATACCGGCGTCGTCTGCATGGGCGAATGGCAGGGCCAGCAGGTACTGGGTATGCGCCTGACCTGGAATAAACGCTATATCACGCTGGCCCCCATCGCCACCGTTTTGGGTCTGGCGTTTAAACTCTCCGACCCGGACCGTCTGTTGGGCGGTGAAGAAGAGCTGGGTATCACCTGTGCCCTCATTCCAACCACGACCCCCGGTGTTGAAATCGGCCGTCGCCATTTCCCGCTGAACGTTCCGTTCCAGAACGGTCCGACTCAAGGGAAAGATATCTTCGTTCCTATCGACTACATTATCGGTGGACCATCGATGGCCGGTCAGGGCTGGCGGATGTTGGTTGAGTGTTTGTCCGTTGGTCGCGGCATCACGTTGCCATCCAATGCTACAGGCGGCCTGAAATCCGTCGCCATGGCCACCGGTGCCTACGCGCATATTCGCCGCCAGTTCAAAATATCGATCGGTAAAATGGAAGGGATTGAAGAACCACTGGCGCGTATTGCAGGCAATGCCTATGTGATGGATGCTGCAGCCTCGCTGATTACCTACGGCATTATGCTCGGTGAAAAACCAGCGGTACTGTCGGCCATTGTGAAGTATCACTGTACCCACCGCGGGCAGCGCTCCATCATTGACGCAATGGATATTACTGGCGGTAAAGGCATTATGCTCGGCACGGGTAACTTCCTGGCGAGAGCCTATCAGGGCGCGCCGATCGCTATCACCGTAGAAGGCGCGAACATCCTCACCCGCAGCATGATGATCTTCGGCCAGGGAGCGATTCGTTGCCATCCGTACGTGCTGGATGAAATGGCGGCGGCGCAGAATAACGACGTCAACGCTTTCGATAAGCTGCTGTTCAAGCACATCGGTCATGTTGGGAGTAACAAGGTGCGCAGTTTCTGGTTGGGCTTGACTCGCGGTCTCACCAGCAGCTCGCCGACCCGCGACGCCACTCGTCGCTACTATCAGCATATGAATCGCCTGAGCGCTAACCTGGCCCTGCTATCCGATGTTTCAATGGCGGTTCTGGGCGGTAGCCTGAAGCGTCGCGAGCGGATTTCAGCCCGGCTGGGCGACGTGCTAAGCCAGCTCTATCTGGCCTCGGCGGTTTTGAAACGTTATGACGATGAAGGACGTAACGAAGCGGATTTACCGCTGGTCCACTGGGGCGTACAGGATGCGCTGTATCAGGCGGAACAGGCGATTGATGATCTGCTGGTCAACTTCCCGAATCGGCTGGTCGCAGGGGCGCTTCGCGTGGCTATCTTCCCAACAGGCCGTCACTACCTGGCACCGTCAGATAAGCTGGATCATAAAGTGGCGAAAATTCTGCAGGTTCCGAGCGCAACCCGTTCCAGAATTGGCCGCGGTCAGTATCTGACGCCGAGCGAACACAACCCGGTTGGTCTGCTGGAAGAGGCGCTGCTTGATGTTATGGCCGCTGATCCTATCCACCAGCGTATTTGCAAAGAGCTGGGCAAGAATCTGTCGTTTACCCGTCTTGATGAACTGGCCCGTAACGCGCTGGCAAAAGGCTTAATCAATCAGGACGAGGCGGATATCCTGGTCCGTGCTGAAACCAGCCGCCTGCGCAGTATTAACGTTGACGATTTCGCGCCTGACGAGCTGGCGACCCGCCCGGTAAAGCTGCCGGAGAAAGTACGCAAGATTGAGGCGGCATAAAAACTAAAACATAACAACATCACGACCGAGGCGGGCATTTCCCCGCCTCTCTTTTTATGGTCATGGCCGTAAAGCATTTCCACACTTATCTTTTTTTTACAAAATATTCCGCGGACCATCCGCCGGCTGATATGGTATTAAAGTCATTATAATTCCGCTCATAATACTGGAGTTCACCACTGTGCCCGGACTGAAAATCACCCTTTTACAACAACCGCTGGTATGGATGGACGGTCCCGCCAACCTGCGCCATTTCGATCGTCAACTGGAAGGGATTACCGGGCGTGATCTCATTGTTTTACCCGAAATGTTCACAACAGGTTTCGCCATGGAGGCGGCAAAACGGTCGCTTTCTCAAGAAGAAGTCGTTGCCTGGATGGAGGCAAAAGCCGCACAAACTCATGCCTTAATCGCCGGCAGTGCGGCGCTGCAAACGGAACGCGGTCCCGTTAACCGTTTTTTACTGGTTGAACCCAACGGTAAAATCCATTTCTATGATAAACGACACCTGTTCCGGATGGCGGATGAGCATCATCATTACGAGGCGGGTAATGAACGCGTGATTTTTGAATGGCGCGGCTGGAGGATCCTGCCGCTGGTGTGCTACGACCTGCGCTTCCCGGTGTGGTCACGTAACCATAACGACTATGATTTAGCTCTTTATGTTGCCAACTGGCCCGCGCCACGCTCAATGCACTGGCAGTCGTTACTGGTTGCCAGAGCTATCGAAAATCAGGCCTATGTTGCCGGATGCAACCGCGTTGGCACCGATGGCAACGGCCACCACTACCGGGGCGATAGCCGGATAATTACTCCGCAAGGGGAGATTATCGCGACCGCCGAGCCGCATCAGGCGACCCGGCTTGACGCGGAACTGTCGTTAACGGCACTGAAGGAGTACCGCGAGAAATTTCCAGCCTGGCAGGATGCAGACCCTTTCACGCTCAACTAGAGCAAAAACCGGGGGAGCCCGAGGCTCCCTTTTTCCATTACTCAAACAAGATTCGTCCCGCGCAGTAAACCAATAGCACAGCCAAAAACCAGTTCACCTGACGCCCATAGTGCAGGAACAGGCGCTGAAACAAATGGCCCGCCAGCGCCCAGCAAACATTGCCAAAAGTGCCAATGGCTGCCAGCAGTAAACTGACGCTGACCAGCCACACCGGTTCGCGCGTTACCGGCAGCACAAAGGTCGATAGGGCCGTCACGCCATAAAGGATAATTTTTACATTCACAAACTGCAGGCCGAGGCTCATCCAAAAGCTTAGCGGCCTGTCGCTGAGCTCACTATTTGTAGGCTTGCTTTTCGCTATCTGCCACGCTAACCAAAGAATATAGGCAGCGCCAACCCAACCTAACGCCCGAGATAACCCCCCATCGAGCGTGACCAACGAAAGGGTCAGGCCAGCACAAATCAGCATCGTAATGATAAACCCCACACTCATCCCGGCCAGCACGAACATGCTTTGGCGCAGGCCATGTGACGCTACGCTGCTTAGCGCAAGGATGTTATTCGGGCCGGGGGTCAGAGCGGTTATCAGGGTATAAGTTAAAAATGCGCTAATCAGAGTTGGGGTCACTTGTCTTCTCCTGTTTTTTAGCCGACAGTACCCGATGTGAATTATTTAAAAAAATGAATGTTATTTAATTCTAAGTTCGATAACTTCGATACATTGAGGCCATGATGGACTTACGTCGCTTTGTCACGCTCAAAACAGTTGTAGAAGAGGGATCCTTTTTACGCGCTTCGCAGAAACTATGCTGTACGCAATCAACAGTGACATTTCACATTCAGCAACTTGAACAGGAGCTGTCTGTCCAGCTGTTTGAAAAAATCGGCCGTCGGATGTGCCTGACTACGGCCGGGAAAAACATTCTTCCCCATATCCACGATCTGACAAAGGTGATGGAGTCGATTCGGCAGGCCGCCAGGCAAGACGCGGAACCGGGCGGAGAACTCCGCGTTGCCACCGGGGAAACGCTGCTGGCGTATAAAATCCCCGCCGTTTTGCAGCGTTTTAAGCAGCGGGCGCCAAAAGTTCGTTTATCCCTGCAATCCTTAAATTGCTATTCGATTCGCGATGCTCTGCTGGATGATGAGGTCGATCTCGGCGTGTTTTATCGCGTAGGGAATGATGAGGCGTTGAAAATTCACCCCTTCGGCGAACAGCAACTGGTGCTGGTCGCTTCACCGGAACACGATCCGGTCGACTTTATGCGCCCGGAGCAACATATTCCGCTGAGTTTTATCATCAACGAGCCGCAGTGTATTTTCCGGCAGATATTTGAAAGCGAGCTGCGCCAGCGCGGTATTACCCTGGAAAATACCATTGAGCTATGGAGTATCGAAAGCATCAAACAATGCGTGGCGGGCAACCTCGGCGTAAGCTACCTGCCGCGTTTTGCCGTTGAACAAGAGTTACGCAAAGGCAAGCTGGTGGAACTGCCTTTCAGCAAAAGCCCGCTGGCTATCAATGCGGTTTGCGGACATCACGCAGGAAAAGTTGTCAGCCCGGCGATGCAGATCTTTGTCGAGTGTATGGAAGAGTGCCTGAAAAGCTGATTCAACAGAGGCCTGAAACGACGAAAACCTGAATCATTGCTGATTCAGGTTTTCTGAATAGTGGCGGAACGGACGGGACTCGAACCCGCGACCCCCTGCGTGACAGGCAGGTATTCTAACCGACTGAACTACCGCTCCACTTACTGTTCCGTTGGGAACGAGGCGAATATTACGGTTTCCCCTCTACTCCGTCAACGCTTTTTCTTCATTTTTGAATCGCTTGCTGCAAAAATCGCCCATCAGACTATTTTTAACGCGTTTACCCGTAAATCAGGCCCGCCACAAGCAGCTACCGCCTTTCTTTTGAACCAGGTCGAGCCGCGATTCATGGTTCATTAGCTCCTCATCGGAAGCATAAACCACGCGTAATTTGCTGGCAGCACGCACAACGCGCTGTATTCCCATTTCTCCAGCTTGCTGCTGCCCTTCCCCTTCCATTGAGAAAGCCATCGTTGTCTGGCCACCGGTCATCATCAGATAAACGTCAGCCAGAATCTGGGCATCGAGCAACGCCCCGTGCAGCGTTCGCTTGCTGTTATCTATTTCATAACGCGAGCAAAGGGCATCAAGGCTATTACGCTTACCCGGAAACATTTTACGCGCCAGGGCCAGGCTATCGGTAACCTTACAAAACGTATCTGTCTTCGGAATCCCGCGATTCAGCTTACCGAACTCATAGTCCATAAAACCGATATCGAACGATGCATTATGGATGACCAGCTCCGCGCCGCGTATGTAGTCGAGAAACTCATCGACAACATCGCCAAACATGGGCTTATCCATCAGGAATTCATCCGCAATACCGTGGACGCCAAATGCTTCAGGATCCACCAGCCGGTCGGGTTTTAAATAGACGTGGAAGTTGTTCCCGGTCAGGCGGCGGTTGATCACCTCCACCGCGCCGATCTCGATGATCTTGTGCCCTTCATAGTGGGCACCAATCTGATTCATACCGGTGGTTTCAGTATCGAGAACGATCTGTCGTGTAATTGCTGTGCTCATAGCGGTCATTTATGTCAGACTTACCGTTTTACATATCGATTTCAATTACAGGAAGTCTACCAGAGATGCTCAAACAGGTAGAAATTTTCACCGATGGTTCTTGCCTGGGCAATCCAGGTCCCGGCGGCTACGGTGCAATTTTACGCTATCGGGGAAAAGAAAAAACCTTTAGCGAAGGCTTTAACCTTACGACCAATAACCGTATGGAAATGATGGCGGCAATTGTCGCCCTGGAAGCACTGAAAGAACAGTGCGAGGTTATTCTCAGCACCGATAGCCAATATGTGCGCCAGGGAATTACCCAGTGGATCCACAACTGGAAAAAACGCGGTTGGAAAACGGCGGACAAAAAACCGGTTAAAAATGTCGACCTCTGGAAACGACTGGACGCCGCGCTGGGCCAACACAAAATCAAGTGGGAATGGGTCAAAGGCCACGCCGGGCATCCGGAAAACGAACGCTGCGACGAACTGGCCCGCGCTGCCGCATCGAACCCAACTCGGGATGACACCGGTTATCTGGCCGAAAATTAATCCGGCCCCTTGCGCCACTGCCTCGTGGCGCCAACCGCCTGTGGGATCCGTTTTTTTGCTTTCCCCGATTTCATCGGGTTTAGCGTCAGAGGAATGGTACGTTTGCGAGCGATAATCAGCTGTAAACATCCCAGAGCCGGTAAATGCGTACTGAGCATTTTCCCCCCATGACGGGACCACGGCAGAACCTGGTGGCGGCTATAGTGCAAAACCTCAAAATTCAGCAACGACAGCCAATCCAACTGACGCATAAGCGTAAACATGCGGCTGTTATAGGGAGGTTTATTGCGCAGCACGGGCACCAGCTTACGTAATCCCATCAGGCTCACGGGGTTAAAACTGGTCATTATTATCCAGCCATCGTCAATCAATACCCTGTCCGCTTCCCGCAGCAGTCGATGCGGATCGCTACACCACGGCAAGGTATGCGCCAGCAGGCAGGCGTCTACCGATTTTTCAGCAAAAGGCAAATGCAGCGGATCGGCCTTTACCTGCACAGGATGCCCCTGTAAAGAGACATTCACCTGATGGGAAATCGCACAGGACTCAGTATTGATTTCCGCGCTCAGATTGCCAATCTTAAGTAAATGAAAGCCATATAATTTAGCCAGCCACGGTTTCATCTGCCGTTCCAGCGACTCGCGGTAGTATTCGCCCCACGGCATGCTGGACCAGTGCTCTGGCGCTGTAACTGTATGAGGTATCCTTGCCGGCTTCATCGCAACCTTCCGCTACGCTTTAGAGGTAATTTATGAATCTTATCAGTATTCCCGCATTTCAGGACAACTACATCTGGGTTCTTAGTGAAGATAGCGGCCGCTGTCTGATAGTCGATCCGGGAGAAGCAGCCCCTGTACTGGCCGCGATAGAACAAAACCACTGGCAGCCCGAAGCTATCTTCTTAACACATCACCACAACGACCACGTTGGCGGCGTAAAACAACTGCGCGAAAAATTTCCGACCATAGAGGTTTACGGACCGGCAGAAACCCAAGATAAGGGAACCACTCACATTGTGAAAGACGGAGAAAGCCTCTCCGTTTTGGGTCGCGAATTTTCTATTTTTGCTACTCCAGGTCACACTTTAGGACACATCTGTTTCTTCAGTGAACCTTATCTATTTTGTGGCGATACAATGTTTTCCGGTGGTTGCGGCAGGCTCTTTGAAGGAACCGCCAATCAAATGTATCAATCATTTAAGAAGATTAACGCCCTACCTGATGAAACATTGATATGTTGCGCACATGAGTACACTTTAGCAAATATGAAGTTTGCATTGAGTATCTTACCTCATGACAGGGATATAAATGATTACTATCACAAAGTTAACGAGTTACGTGCAAAAAAACAAAAAACACTACCCGTAAATCTGAAAAATGAGCGTCGTATAAATTTATTTTTACGTACGGATGATAATGATTTAATTAAAGAAATATCTAAAGAAACAAATTTGCAACACTCTGCTCAGAGATTTGCCTGGTTAAGGTCAAAGAAAGACGACTTCTGATATTTAATTCTTGTCTTCAGTCGACTTCGCCGTTATCCTTGCTCGTCTTTTAAGCAACTATTGACACACACATGAAGGCACGAGCGATTTTACTCGTCTCTGTCCTGCTGGTGGGGTGCCAGGCGTCTAAGAACGATGGCACCGTACAACAGCATGCACAGAGCCTTTCTGCAGCGAGTCAAGGGGAAGCAAGCAAGTTCACAAGTCAAGCGCGCTGGTTAGATGATGGAACCTTCTACGCGCAAGACCAGGATCTGTGGACTTCTATAGGCGACGAGCTAAAGATGGGAATTCCGGAAAATGTCCGGATTCGCGAACAAAAACAGAAGTACTTAAGAAATAAGAGCTATCTCCACGATGTAACTTTACGGGCAGAGCCGTATATGTACTGGATAGCCGGGCAAGTTAAGAAACGTAACATGCCTATGGAGCTGGTATTACTACCCATAGTGGAGAGCGCTTTTGACCCGCATGCAACGTCTGGCGCCAATGCCGCAGGCATTTGGCAGATCATTCCGAGCACTGGGCGCAATTATGGTTTAAAACAGACCCGCAGTTACGATGCGCGTCGTGACATCGTTGCCTCAACCACGGCAGCGTTAAACATGATGCAACGTCTGAACAAAATGTTCGACGGCGACTGGTTGTTAACCGTTGCGGCGTATAACAGCGGTGAGGGTCGGGTCATGAAGGCGATCAAAGCGAACAAAGCGCGTGGTAAACCCACCGATTTTTGGTCACTGTCGTTACCCCAGGAAACCAAAGTATACGTACCGAAAATGCTGGCTTTGAGCGACATTCTCAAAAACAGCAAGCGTTATGGCGTAAGGCTGCCCACAGCAGATGAAAGCCGTGCGCTGGCTCGTGTACGTCTTGATAATCCGGTTGAGATTTCACAGCTAGCCGATATGGCAGGAATGCCTGTTAGCAAGCTGAAAACGTTCAATGCAGGCGTCAAGGGATCAACTTTGGGTGAGAATGGTCCGAATTACGTACTGGTGCCGCAGAAACATGCAGCTCAGCTGCGAGAGTCTCTGGCTTCCGGTGACATTGCTGCCGTGCAGCCGACTCAACTTGCGGACAACAGGCCGTTGACCAGCCGTAGTTACAAAGTGCGTTCCGGTGATACCATTTCCGGCATTGCATCACGTCTCGGCGTATCGACAAAAGATCTGCAGCAGTGGAACGGTATTCGTGGTTCGAACCTGAAGGTGGGTCAAAACCTCGTGATTGGCGCAGGTACTAGCGCAGAGCGTCTGGCAAACAACAGTGGTAGCATTACCTATCGCGTGCGCAAAGGCGACTCGCTGTCGAGTATTGCGAAGCGCCATGGCGTCAACATTCGTGATGTCATGCGCTGGAATAGCGATACCGGCAACCTGAAGCCCGGCGATCAGTTGACGCTGTATGTGAAAAACAGCGACAGACCAGAATCCTGATGATTCAGTGAGTTTAAAAAGGCACCCACGCGGTGCCTTTTGTTTTTCTCAGCTTTAGAGCGCCTTGTGGGCCTCAAACATAATCGTATCGCTGGTGAACGAACCATCCTGCTGTAATGCAAAATAAGCCTTAACTTCCGCCGATGCGCTCTCCTGATATAAGCGAATCGCTTCCGTCAAAGGCGCTGGCGTTCGCATCCGCGCAACCCATGAACTGAATTCCAGAGGCAATCGATCGGTTAACAGATGATTAATCACCAAACCCGCTTCACTCGCCATTGCCAGCCATTCGCCGCTGGAATAATTGCGAACATGAGACGTATCGCGCAGAGCCTCAACGGTCTGCAGCCAGACGTCTCGAACCGGATGCCCTGGTGACATCACGTCCATAATAATCATCACCCCACCCGGCTTCAGTACTCGTTTAACTTCACGCAATGCCTGGCCGACGTCGTGCCAATGATGTGCAGAATAACGGCTGATCACCACATCAAAACTGGCATCAGTGAAAGGCAAAGATTCGGCATAACCCTGTTGAGTGGCAATATTAGCAAAGCCTTTATCCTTTGCAGCCTGGGCCACTACATCCAGCATCTGGCTGGATAAATCATACGCGGTCACCTTTGTAACTTGTCCTGCTGCGGCAAAGCTGGCGTGCCCGGCGCCGCACCCCATATCCAGTACATGTGCCAGAGGGAAATCTGCCAACCTTTCGGCCAGACGTTGCAGATCGCGACCGGAGGCATGTACGGCGCTGGTCAGATAAGCGCTGGCCTGTGAGCCAAACTGTTTTTCAACGTTGTCATGATGAGAGCGTATTGTCATTGCATTGTCCTTCGGTTTTTTGAGTAATAAAGGCAGCACCATGCATACGCAGGCCTGCCCATGGCAGGCCTGACACACCTTAATTAATCAGGCTTGCCGGGACTGAATTCCACTAGTAGAGGATTGTGGTCGGAGGCGCGCGTTACCAGCACGGAAGCGTCGTGTACGCTTAATCCCCGATAGAACACAAAATCAAGCGGACGACCAAAAGCTCGGCGGCGCTGATCGTCAGAGAAACGGACTTCACGCAGCGACATTTCCCGCGCAAAGCGGTATAAAGCGTTCATTCGCGGACGGCTCCAGGCATTAAAGTCGCCAGCCATAATCACCGGTCCGCTGTGGTGGGCTATCTGATCGCCAATCGGTAACAACTGCTTGCTGTAGACATCGACGCCCAGACTAAAGTTGACCGCATGGATATTCACCACCATCAGCAGGCGGGAGTCTGGTAACGGATAAACAGTGACTAATGCCGACTTAGCCAGCCGCAGAATCGGCTCGCGCTCACGCAGAGGGCAGCAGTATATGGGATGCGCAGAGGCTAGCGTCATCACGCCGGATGGATGCTGAGGAAGCACCAGAGCTGGAACCTGGTCAGCAGCCAGATAATTAGACGTGGCGAATTTCACTAACTCAGGAGTGGTTTGCGCTTCCTGTAGCAATACCAGATGCGCATCTTTGCCGAAATTATTAAGCACGGATTTCCACTCGGCACGCTGCTGTTTGAAGATATTCCACACCAGCACGCGGATTTTCTCATCCGAACTTAACGGTACTCCCGCCGGAAAAGCCGGAGTCATGCCTGCAAACGACCCCGGAGGTAAAATTCTCTCCGCAGGCTGTCCGGCGACATAGCGCATGGCATAAGTATTCTTTCGCAATTTAGGCATCAAACCTCGATAACAGGAAACCAGCCCAACTGCAGCTGGTTCTTCTGTTATAGGGATTTTTGTATGCACTTTCAATGCAATTTGCCAGAAACCTTTATCCTTCTACGGAAAGGCCTGCTGCACACCGCTGAGGCTTATCAAGCCAGCCGCTGATCGCCACTAATAATAACGCAACCAGCACAATCAGTGCACCAATCCAGGGCGTCTGAGCCAGACCATAATGTTCCACCGTCTGCCCGCCGATCACTGAGCCTAACGCAATACCAATGTTAAATGCCGCAATATTCAGGCCTGAGGCAACATCAACCGCGCCTGGGGTGTACTGCTCCGCTTTCTGTACAACGTAAACCTGCAGTCCCGGAACATTGCCAAACGCAAAAACCCCCATGACCAGAACCGTCGCCAAGGCGGCATACTGCATATTTGCCATAAACTGGAATACTAAAAGCAGAACAACTAACGCAGCAAAGATCAGCTTCAATGCAGGAACGGCACCACGTTTATCCGCTAGCTTGCCACCCCATACGTTGCCAACGGCAACGGAAACGCCATAACCCAGTAGGATCCAGCTTACGGCTGATGGGCTAAAACCTGCAAGATCCTGCATCATCGGGGCTAGGAAGGTAAATGCGGTAAATACGCCGCCATATCCCAAAGCAGTGATAGCATAGATAATCAGTAAACGTGGATGAGTCAAAACCTTAAGCTGATCGCGTAGGCCGGCACTGGCGCGGCCTGGAATATTATTCGGCACCAGAATAAAACTACTGATTAACGCGATCACACCAAGGAACGACACGGCCAGGAATGTCTCACGCCAGCCGAAGTGTTGACCAATAAAGGTGCCCAGGGGTACGCCAGTCACCAGTGCAACGGTCAAACCACCAAACATAATCGCAATCGCCGAAGCCGCTTTCTCTTTTGGCACCAGGCTGGTCGCAATTGTCGAGCCAATAGAAAAAAAGACTCCGTGTGCAAGGCCAGTCAGAAGACGCGCCAGAATAAGCGTTTCATAACCAGGCGCCTGCCAGGCCAGTACGTTACCTGCAGTAAACAGCACCATCAACGCCAACAGTAGCTGCTTACGCGCCATACGCCCGGTCAGCGCGGTTAACACGGGGGCTCCAATCGCCACACCTAATGCATAGATAGAAACCAGCAGTCCCGCAGAGGGCAGAGAAATAGAGAGTTGTTCAGCAATGGTGGGTACCAGGCCCACTATCACAAATTCGGTCGTTCCGATGGCAAAAGCACCGATCGTTAAGGCAAGTAGCGCCAGTGGCATAATTATCTCCGTATCATCAGGATTAAGATGACACGTAGTATGAAGGGATGTTTTAATAACAAAAATAGTCAAAATATCAATATAATTTTGCCTTAGGTGCAATAATGAGAGCTACCTCAGAAGAAATCGCTATCTTTGTCGCCGTGGTCGAGAGCGGCAGTTTTAGCCGCGCGGCCGAACAGCTAGGGCAAGCCAACTCCGCCGTCAGTCGGGCGGTGAAAAAACTGGAATCAAAACTTGGCGTAAGCTTACTTAACCGTACAACTCGTCAACTAAGCCTGACCGAAGAGGGAGAGCGTTACTTTCGACGAGTGCAGATAGTACTTCAGGAGATGGCAGCTGCCGAGAATGAGCTCCTGGAGAGCCGGACGACGCCAAGAGGATTATTACGGGTCGATGCCGCCACACCAGTCATATTGCATTTTCTGATGCCTTTAATAAGGCCCTTCCGTGAACGCTACCCGGAAATGAGTCTTACGCTCGTTTCGTCCGAAACCTTTATCAATCTGATTGAACGGAAAGTGGATGTCGCCATCCGCGCCGGTACGCTGACCGATTCCAGTCTGCGCGCCAGGCCATTGTTCAATAGCTACCGCAAAATTATCGCCTCTCCGGACTATCTTGCTCGCCACGGTACGCCACAAAGCGTCGCAGAACTAAAAAATCATCAGTGTCTGGGCTTTAGTGAACCCGTCTCATTGAATACATGGCCAGTTTCCTGCTGCGATGGGCAACTACTGGAAATCGAGAGCGAGATATCATCAAATAGCGGGGAAACCATTAAGCAACTGTGCCTGGCCGGTAATGGTATCGCCTGTCTGTCAGACTATATGGTAGATAAAGAAATTGCTGAAGGGGCATTTGTTGAGCTACTGGCTGACAAACGACTACCGGTTGAAATGCCTTTTAGCGCCGTGTACTACAGCGACAGAGCCGTCAGTACGCGAATCAGAGCATTTATCGACTTTCTTAGCGAACATGTACAACAGCTCCCGAAGAAGCTGTAAGAGGGTTTTAGAGTACAGAAAGGGGGTTAAATTAGTCCCATTCAGGAGCCAGACCTTCCGGACTTACCAGACGGTCGTTGCAATCCAGCGCGGCGATCGCTTTACAATCTTCATCATCCAGTTTCAGATCCAGCGCTTTCAGGTTGCTTGCCAGGTTTTCACGCCTGGTGGAAGATGGGATAACCGCATAGCCTTCGCCCACCGCCCATGCCAGAATAACCTGAGCCGGGGTCGCATTATGTTTAGCAGCGATACGTGCAATCACTTCATCTTTCAGCGCCTTACCATAGGCCAGCGTCATGTATGAGGTGATATGGATACCGTGCTCGCGTGCCCAATCAACCACTTTATGGTTCTGCAGGTACGGAGACAGCTCAATCTGGTTGGTCGCGATATTTTCAGCGCCAACGGCAGCAATCGCGCGCTTCATCAGCGGAATGGTAAAGTTTGAGATACCAATCTGACGCGTCAGCCCCTGTTCCTTCGCTTCCATCAACGCAACCATAAACTCTTCAACTGCAACCGCATCGTTTGGTGACGGCCAATGGATCAGAGTCAGATCCACATAATCAGTACGCAGCTTCTGCAGGCTCTCTTTGAGGCTGGCGATCAGCTTATCTTTGCTCAGGTTTTCGATCCAGATTTTGGTGCTGATGAACAGTTCATCACGCGGCACGCCGCTTTCTTCGATAGCCTGGCCTACAGCAGCCTCATTATCATAAATTTGCGCGGTATCAATGGTGCGATAGCCCAGTTCCAGAGCGGTCTTCACTGAAGCGATAACAACATCATCCTTCAGGCGAAAGGTCCCAAGACCAAATGCAGGGATTGCCATGATTTTCCTCTTTATTTATCAATATCGGTTAACGAGGGCAATTATGGCGAACGAAAAGATCGAGAAAAAGATCGTTAAACGCAGAGGATTTTTGCTAAAACTGCAATAATCAAACGACAGGCAAAAAAAGCCCTGAGCGAATGCTCAGGGCTTTCAATAAGTGGCGGAACGGACGGGACTCGAACCCGCGACCCCCTGCGTGACAGGCAGGTATTCTAACCGACTGAACTACCGCTCCACCGAATACTTCTGTAACCACCGGATTTATGCACCGGCTTACTACTTAATTTGATGCCTGGCAGTTCCCTACTCTCACATGGGGAGACCCCACACTACCATCGGCGCTACGGCGTTTCACTTCTGAGTTCGGCATGGGATCAGGTGGGACCACCGCGCTACAGCCGCCAGGCAAATTCTGTTTATCTGTATCAAGCTGAATTTCTCTCAATCCGCCAAAACATCTTCGGCGTTGTAAGGTTAAGCCTCACGGTTCATTAGTACCGGTTAGCTCAACGCATCGCTGCGCTTACACACCCGGCCTATCAACGTCGTCGTCTTCAACGTTCCTTCAGGAGACCTAAAG
>NZ_CABGGS010000046.1 GCF_902158555.1 Klebsiella spallanzanii
GTGGAGCGGCGGACAGTGTTCGGTGGATTTAAGTCAGGCAAAAACAAAGGAAACGCTATGTCGCTAAGTAAAAAACTGACGCTTTTTATTGGCTTAATGGCGCTGGGGACAACGTCGGCATGGGCTGCCTGTACGCGCGGCCCCGCACCAACCGTGCAATTGGATATGGCAATGGGCAGGGTGGTTGTAAACCCCGACTTACCCGTAGGAGCGGTCATTGCCACACAAAACTGGACCATGCCCGCAGGTTCCGGCATTAACTATCGATGCACCGGTACCACCGTTTTTAAAGCTAGCATTGTGGCTTCAGGCGTCACCGACCTGGGAAATAAAGTTTATTCTACCAATGTGCCGGGTATTGGTATGCGTTTTAGCCGCGGCGGTTCAACGGTCAATATTATCTATCCGGGGTCGTTTACGACAGGAGGCGGTAATTTTTCGCTTGAAGGGTCGCGTTTTACGCTGGAAATCATAAAGACCGCAGCGGTAACCGGCAGCGGCACCCTGGCGGCGGGTAAATATACCTCTTATGACTGGGAGAACGGTAATAACCCGATCCTGGTGACGCTCCTGAGCGCCAATGCGATAACCGTGGTTTCACCCTCGTGTACCATCCTGAGCGGCAAAAATATGAACGTTGATGTCGGTACCATCAAGCGCAGCGATCTCAACGGCGTGGGAACCACCGCCGGGGGTAAGGATTTTAATATTGAGCTACAGTGCAGCGGCGGGTTAAGCGAGTCGGGGTACGCCAATATTCAGACTTCTTTCTCCGGCACGTTGGCGACGGGGACGGCCTTGACTCGCGGGGCGTTGCTGAACGAAAAAGCAGGAACCTCGCTGGCGAAAGGCATTGGTATTCAGGTTTTGAGAGAAGGCACGCCGCTGGAATTTAACAAAAAATACAGCATCGGGAGCTTGCGCACGCAGGAAACCCGCTTTATCACCCTGCCTCTCCATGCGCGCTTCTATCAATATGCGCCGACTACCAGTACCGGTGAAGTGGAGTCGCACATGATCTTTAACCTGACGTACGATTAATGCGGGAGGCGGGTATGAGTGATTCAGCAAAGTATAAAAATAGCACACGACTCATTCAGTTGGCCTTGATGAGCGGGACGCTTATTGCCTCCTCGGCGTGGGGATTCGAGACGAATTACGATCGTGGGCGGGTTGATTTTGCCGGACGAGTGACCGACATCTCCTGTAGCGTGGCGCTTAACGGCGGCAATAATGCAGGGAGTGGAAGCGTCTGGCTGGCGCCGGTCAGCCTGGCAGAAGTACACGATCGCGGGGCGGGGGCATTTATGAAACCACAACCTTTCACGCTGGAACTCTCAAACTGCCAGCTTCGCCATGATGGCGGCGCGGCGGATAAAGATGAAGTTCGGATGGTGAGCGTACGCTGGATTGATGGGTTTATGGTCAATTCCGTCAGTAATGAAAACGCCGGTTATCTGGCTAATACGCGCGCGGACGGGGCCAGCCATATTTTCCTGGCCCTGTCGACTAACGACAATAATACGCTGGACAAGAGCAATAAAATTGTCCCGGCTGACCCGCAGCAAAACCGGGTGCCTCTGGTCGAAAAGGCGGTGGATGGCGGGATATTTACTTATTACATTGGCTACGTTACGCCAGCGCCGGAAAAAGCGACCAGCGGTCCGTTGACCAGCTGGGCGACCTGGGAGTTAGTTTATAATTGAGTGATTGATTGACTTTATTGCGCGAATGTTAATATTGATGCCGGAATGCTCCGGCATTTTTTTAAACCTTGATATCTTCTTTGACCAGTTGTTCAATACTGACTTCCTTCCAGTAGTGTCCCTGAATAGCAAACCATTCCATGCCCTGTAACCATTTCTTGTGCGCTTCACTTTCTACGCCTTCAATAATCACATTATGGTGGTTACGGGAAAGAAAGGTGATCAGCGCGTCCATCAATGGTCGGCCAGAATCTTTTTGCATTAAATGCCAGAAGAAGTCTTTATCGATTTTGACATAATCAAAATGGTAGCCTCGAATCGCGCTAATACCCGCATTACCTGAGCCAAAATCATCGAGCCAGAGCGTCGTACTTTGCGGATCGCTCCAGGTTGCAAGAGCATTGTTCAATAATTTATTCGAGTTTTCTGTTACCTCAAAGTGAACGCAGCCAATGTGATCAACGAGGTTTTTAATCTCTGGTCTTAGCAATATGTTGAGTATATGGTCATCAACATTGATTGTTGCAGAGATGCCGTTTTTATTAAACCACTGTTTATGTTTTTCAATAAGCGCCAGCTGCTCCATGAATATGCTCTCGCGCAATCCCGTATTGGCATAGCGGAAGAAGTTTTCTGGAGAGATAGACAGGCTATCGAAACGACTCAGGCACTCAACGGCGACGAGCGTACCTTTTGGGGAAAACATCTTTTGAAAGACATAACGAACGGATATATCGCTACGTGATAAATTATGGTTGGAAAACAGAGTCGCGTTCATTATCTCTCGTCAAAAATAAGGTCAGAGGTAAGGAGAGGATGATATTATTATAGGTGACCTTTCTGCCGATGGGAATGATTATTAAAGGCAGATTACCAATGAATTATCGACTTTTGATTGGTCACCCACATATTTTTGGCTTTAGCACCGATACATATTGACTATCCTTTTATTCATTATCCGTGAGTTATTCATCCCCAGTTTCTTCATAATATGTACCTTATGACTGTGTACCGTTTTGTGATCAATATCGAGGAGTAATGCGATTCTTTTATTGTTGTTACAGGCAATGATTAGCTCCAGAACCTGAAGTTCCCTGGCGGTTAGCTTACGCCGGGTACATAACCCCTGGCAGCCATCGGCGGTCAAAGGTCTGTTGATGATGGCTGAGAAATCTGATAAAGAAGATTTTTCAGTCAAAATCAATAAATTATCAATATCAAGCAGTTCCCGGAACAGTCTGGAGAGGTCACTTTTTACAATTAAAACCAGCAAAGCGCAGTGCGTAAGACGCTTGCGCAGGGTGTTAAGCAATGCGACCGTTGTGGCTGCTGAGATATCCTTATGGATGATATTGATAACAATGGTCGCGGTTGATGGCGCGCTGGTCCCCTTAACAATATCCTGAAAGTTAAGGGCGGTGATGTTTTTTTTGTTATCAATCATATAATCATGGATTGATTGCCCAATGATATTGTCATCGGTGTAAAGTAATATACTGTCCAATGTCTTCAGACTCTCTTTTTTCTCTTGGCTTCCATAATCAAGTCGAGCAGCACTTTCTCGATTCTCTTCTTGTTATCAAGATGGCGAAATTTAAATTGACAGGAAATCTGGTAGTAGCTATCTGATTTTTCGTTATCATCTAAAGTCACCATGACAACATTTTTTATAACTAAATCTACGGTGATTTCACCATATTCAGCGAGGGCCAGAATGGCATTCTTGAGGGTTGCGTTATGACTGAGGAATTTCAGATTGGGGCTTTTGGTCATCAGAGCACAACCGCCGTCCGAAATGTCTTTGATTTCGAATAGATAGTTTTCTCCGTTCTTATGCCGGCCGTGGCAGAAAAATTCGTGCTCGTGGCGTAGACGGAATCGCGGATCGCGCCGTCGTTGTACCACCTGGATACATTCAGGCAAGGTAAATGCGACCTTATTGCATTTGCCTTCACCATGAGCATAGTTTTTCTTTAGCGTTGAGCAAAACTCGATTTTCCCTGAATCGCTATGCAGAATAAATTTAACTTTATGCCCAGCGGGGATTTTGCTGGTAGTGGAGATATGGAATTCAGCAAAATCTACACGCGTGAGCTGGGTAATGGTGCCTTTGTTATTAACAAAAACTTCTATCTCCGCCTGCTTTCGCAGTTCCTCCCTGAAAATAGCAATAATTTCATACTTACTGGTCTTTATCGTTCCCTCTGTCATGTGAAATCCTTGTGAATTGTTATTGTGTATGGTTAATTTTTTATATAGCAATACAAACATTCTGATTGTGTTAATCAGATGTTTTTATGAGCATTTGATGTTGTTAGCTATCTTTGCAGCTAAATTGATTTGTATAAACTTTGAATGAGATATTGTTTTTCCTGTAATCAAGAGTTCAAAAAAATTTGGCGAGACAAAAACGACAGAAGCCTCCAATAAGGAGGCCAGTCGAAAGAGTATAAAACTATGCTTTGTATAGGGTTATCCGTCAGAGAATTATGCGGAAAGAGCCTAATTTGTAGGATGTATAGTGCCAGCGGCTTTGAGGTAATTCCAGGCAAATATTAAGGAGCAGGCTCCTGCAACATTTCATTTGCAGAAGCCCGGAAATCAGGATTGAGGCTGGAGGTTATCCAGAATGGCTAATGCGTCAGCCGGTAGGGTTAATTCTGCAGCGGCAAGGTTTTCGTGCAGATGCTGCAGCGAAGAGGTGCCTGGAATGAGCAGGATATTTGGTGAGCGCTGTAGCAGCCAGGCCAGCGCCACTTGCATTGGCGTAGCGTCTAGCGACGCGGCAACATCGTTAAGTTCCTGGGCCTGAAGCGGTGTAAAGCCGCCAAGCGGGAAAAACGGAACCCAGGCGATGTTCTGCGCCGCCAGGTCGTCAATCAGCGGGTCATCCTGACGATTCGCCACATTATATTGGTTCTGCACGCAGACGATGGGCGTGAGTTTTTGTGCATCCGCCACCTGTTTGGCGGTGACGTTACTTAGCCCGATATGGCGAATTAACCCGCGCTCTTTAAGCTCCAGCAGCGTGGTTAATGGCCCTTCCAGCGAACCTTCAACCGGGCCATGAGCGCTGAGCATACTGCGCAGATTCACCACCTCCAGAACGTCAAGGCCCAGATTGCGCAGGTTATCTTCTACCGCCTGGGTCAGTTCTGCGGGTGACATCGCAGGCAGCCAGTTACCCTTTTCATCACGCCGGGCGCTGACTTTCGTCACGATGCACAGTTCGTCGGAATAGGGATGCAGGGCTTTGCGGATGAGCTGGTTGGTGATGTGCGGGCCGTAAAAATCGGAGGTGTCGATATGATTAACTCCCGACTCGACGGCTTCTTGCAGTACGCGGATAGCCGTCTCAGGATCTTTTGGCGGGCCGAAGACGCCGGGCCCTGCAAGCTGCATCGCCCCGTATCCCAAACGATAAACCTGACGATCGCCTAACGTGGCGGTACCGGATAATTTTACGCTGGACATAGAAACTCCCCCTGATGGTGTGCAGGCTCTAAGTGTATGCCCGTCAGAAGGATTGGGGGGATAAGAATATTGGCAGAAAGTGCGGCGAAAGAGAGCCTTCGCCGCACGGGGGATCAACTGAAGAACATCACCGAAACGCACAGCAAACCGATGACCAGGGTAATAAAGTTGCCCACTGAGCGGTAAGGCTTTAGCGCTGGGATAAGGTAGGTCGACAGGGTCGGCATGATAAACAGAATCATCGCAATAAGCGGACCGCTGATGGCGTAAATCATTGAGATAGCGTTGGGATTGATAAAGCAGACCACAAAGGTCAGCGTCGACACCAGCAGAATCGACATCGCCCGGTTAAACGCGCGACTCTTGCGAATACCTGCCTGGGCGAGGGACGTTTTGACGATTTCGCTGGCCCCTTCAATCACCCCAAAATAAGTGCCAAGGAACGATTTTGACATCGCCACTACCGCCACAATAATCCCGGTAACCGATAGCCACGCCGGTGAACCCGGCATCATCGACAGTGCGGAAAGAATGGTAACCCCTTCGTTACGTGCGGTTTCAATATAGGTTGTCGGTATCGATAGCAGGCAGCTAAAAACGAAAAACAGTACGCTGGCGCAGATGAGGGTGTAGGCCACCTTCATGATTTTTTTGCATTTACCCATGGCCTGCTCGCCGTATTTCTCCTGCTGATCGATAGCAAAAGTCGAAATGATCGGCGTATGGCTAAAAGCGAAAACCATCACGGGAATGGAGATCCAGATTTGGTGGAACGTGTGCGAGGTCAGCTGCATTTGGCTGGTCAGATGCTCCGGCTGCCAACTGCCCATTAAATAGATGGAGAGGAACAGGAAGCAGGCGATCAGCGGGAAGACTAAAAAGCCCATCACTTTAATGGTGATGTGGCGACCCATTAAAAAGATCAGGTTTAGTACCAGTACTACGCCCAGGCTAAGCAGTGCCCGCACGCCAGCAGTGATGGGCACATGCCTGGATAACTGCTCGGCAAGTGAATTGGTAATGGCGACGGCATAAATCAGCACCACCACGAAAAAAGCGAGGAAATAGAGGCCGGTAATCAGATTACCAATCTTTTTACCATAATAGTGATTAACGGCGCCGGTGATCCCCGCGCTCGGGGCGATTTTGGCGGAAAGGATAAACTGGCTCAGCGCTTTATGCGGCCAGTAGGTGAGCGGCCAGGCGACCAGCGCGGTGATGAACAGGACGATGGCGCCAGCGGATCCCAGTTGGATCGGCAAAAATAACGTGCCAGCGCCTACAGCAGTGCCATATAAGGCGAAACTCCAAAGAGTCTCTTCTTTAGACCAAATTTTAGACATTTTGCGACTTTATCAACCAAAAAACTAACAAAAAGGAGTGCAATTTATCACATTAATGAATTTGCTGCGGCGATAGTTTCTGGCGGATAAATGAAGCGATAGATCGCCCGTTATTGGTCGGGCGATCCGCGAAAGCCTACTGGCGGGCGGCGATTCGCCGCTGGCGAACTTTGATCGCGCGCTCGCGCAGCGTATCCCACGCCCAGTTAAAGGCCATGGTGTAGGGCAGGAAGAACAGCATAAAGCCGATTTCCAGCATAAACGCCTGCATCAGTGAAACGCCAAGCACCAGCGCGACCATCGTCACGCCGATAACGATAAAGCCTGTTTCAAAGCCGATAGCGTGCAGCGCGCGGACCCGCAGGTTTCGTACGACCCGGGACACCGGCCACAGGCGGTCAAAGATCGCGTTATAGATAATGTTCCAGACCATCGCCAGCGTCGCGAGCAGAATGCTGAGTCCACCCATTTCGACCACCGACCGCTGCATCAACCATGCGGCGGTCGGGGCGAGGATCAGCGTGGCGAGACCTTCAAAGCTGATGGCGTGAATGATGCGTTCCGTCAGCGTTTTGCGCTGCGCGTTAAGCTGTTGCATGGCTTGTTACCTCCGGCCTTCAAAAGAAATTACCCGGCATTTTATGGATAAATATGATAAACAAAAGATAGTATCCATCGATAAAGTAGATAGTTTATGCGCTATTCTCCCGAAGCTCTCACTGCATTTGTCGAAACCGTGGCCTGCGGTTCTTTTTCTGCCGCGGCGCGGCGGCTGCGCAAAAGTCAGTCCACCATCAGCACCGCGATCGCCAACCTGGAAGCCGATCTTGGCGTGACGCTCTTCGATCGCAGCTCCCGGCAACCGACGCTCACGCCGCAGGGCGAACAGGTTCTGAGCTATGTGAAAGCGATTCTGGCAGCCAGCGACAGGCTGGATGAGCTGGCTATTTCGTTATCCGGCAAGACGGAAGCGCGGCTGACTTTTGTGCTCTCCGATACGCTGCATCCCGATGTGCTTGAAGATTTGCTGGCGCAGTTTGACCGCCGTTTTCCGCATACCGAATTTGAGTGCCTGATTGGCGAAGATGATGACGTTATCGACCTGTTGCAAAAGGAGCGGGCGCAGGTCGGGCTGATAGAAGCCAGGGATAGCTACCCGACGGACATCGGCAGTATCCGGCTGCCGATGCAAACCGAAATGGCCATCTTTGTTGCTCCCCGACACCCGCTGGCGACTCAGGGCAGGGTGACCCGGGATGAGCTACTCAGCTGGCGCGAGCTGCGCCTGAGCACCTATCTGGAAAATAGCGCAGAACCGGCGCGCGGACTGGTATGGTCAGCGCCTAACTATCTGCTGCTGTTCAGCATGGCGGCTCAGGGACTGGGATGGTGTATTTTGCCCAGCGCGCTGGTGCAGGAGTTTGCCGGTAGCGGCAGCCTGGTGGCGCTGGATATTGCCGGTTGGCCGCGGGTGATTTCCACTGATTTACTGTGGAATAAAAAAGCGCCGCCGGGAGAAGCGGGAAGCTGGCTACGCCAGCATCTACAAGGTCACGGGCGCTAAAATCGCCCATAATCTTTGTGATTTCCCTCACTTTTTTTAAACAATTGCGAAAATTTTTGATAACAATTCACTACTATGATGCTGTTTCTTTGCGCAGAGGCAGAGCAGGGGTAGAGGATGAAAGATGTCGTAATCGTCGGCGCGTTGCGAACGCCAATAGGCTGTTTTCAGGGTACGTTGTCGCGTCATTCGGCGGTGGAACTGGGCAGCGTAGTGGTGAAGGCTTTAATCGAGCGTAGCGGCGTTGACCCCCAAAGTATTGATGAGGTGATCCTCGGCCAGGTCCTGACCGCAGGAACCGGACAAAATCCGGCGCGTCAGTCGGCGATCCGCGGCGGGCTGCCCAATACCGTTTCTGCGATTACCATTAATGACGTCTGCGGCTCCGGGTTGAAAGCGCTGCACCTGGCGACTCAGGCTATCCAGTGCGGCGAAGCGGACGTGGTGATCGCCGGAGGTCAGGAGAATATGAGCCGCGCCCCGCACGTGCTTACCGATAGCCGGACCGGCGCGCAGTTGGGCAACAGTCAGCTTATTGATAGCCTGGTTCACGATGGTCTGTGGGATGCGTTCAATGATTATCATATGGGCGTGACGGCGGAGAACCTGGCCCGAGAGTATGGTATCAGCCGCGAGCTGCAGGATGCCTGGGCGCTCAGTTCGCAGCATAAAGCGCGGCGGGCGATTGATTCCGGCCGTTTTCGCGATGAGATAGTTCCGGTGAGCACTGAGCTTAACGGAATTCCTCGGCTGGTGGATACCGATGAACAGCCGCGAGTTGACGCCAGTGCTGAAGCGCTGGCCAGCTTGCTTCCGACCTTCGACCGACTGGGTTCGGTTACCGCAGGTAATGCCTCAAGCATTAATGATGGCGCAGCGGCGGTGATGATGATGAGCGAATCTAAGGCTCAAGAGTTGGGGCTGCCGGTTCTGGCGCGGATCCGCGCGTTTGCAAGCGTAGGCGTCGATCCGGCGCTGATGGGTATCGCACCGGTACACGCCACCCGTCGCTGTCTGGAAAGGGCGGGCTGGAGGCTGGACGAAGTCGATCTTATCGAAGCCAACGAAGCTTTTGCGGCCCAGGCCATTTCGGTGGGAAGGGTGCTGGAGTGGGATGAACGGCGGGTGAACGTGAATGGTGGTGCGATTGCGCTGGGCCACCCGATAGGTGCTTCCGGCTGTCGTATATTGGTTTCCCTGGTTCATGAGATGATTAAGCGCGATTCCCGTAAGGGACTGGCTACCTTATGTATCGGCGGCGGTCAGGGGGTGGCATTGGCGGTTGAACGCGAATAAGCCCTTTCTGATGTGATTTTTCTGAGCCTCCTTATGGAGGCTTTTTTGTTTTTTATCAGCAAGCTTTTTTCCTTCGCAAAATCCCTTCATAACGCTCTATTTTGTTGAGCTTTGTCACGTCTTTATGTGCCACCTTTTTTGAAACAAATAATTACGATCTCGATCACTAAAACATCATTGCCTAAAAAATAAAATGCAGTTTCATAAAAACGAAACGATATTTTAATTATAAGGGGTATTTTATGTTTGCAAGATCTCTGGCCCTTGCTGCACTCTGTGGCATGTCTTTCGCGGCTTCAGCAGTCACGGTGGATTTACGTCACGAATTCATTGATGGTGGGAAATCGGACAAGAGCAACGCTGACCGCGTTTCCGTCTCCCATCGTTTCGCTAACGGCTTTGGCTTCTCCGTTGAGGCTAAGTGGAAGTCGGGCGGTGAAAACACCAGCCAGCCTTATTCTGATTTCGTCGGTAATGGTCATGAAGAGACCATTAGCTGGCAGTGGAAGGCGGATAAAAACTTCTCAGTAACGCCCGGGTTTGCGATTGAAAGTAACGATAGCCGCTCAATCTATAAACCGAACCTGCGCGTACAGTACAGCTTCGATAACGGCTTCTACGTTGCTGCCCGCTATCGTTATGACTACACCCGTTATCCGGCGAATGCAGGCAAAGACGATGATAAGGTAAACCGTGGCGATGCGTGGGCCGGTTACGTCCTGGGCGACTGGCGTGCTGAGCTGAACTACGTTTATGCGCGCAGTACCGAAGGGGTTAAACGTAACGACAATAAACCGTACTCTCAGGAATACAACCTCAAGGTCGCGTATAAGCTGGATAAAAACTGGGCGCCGTACGGCGAACTCGGCAACGTCGGCGTCAACGACCGTAGCGACCGTCAGACCCGCTTCCGCGTGGGTGTTGCTTACTCATTCTAAAATAAAAAACGTCCTCATCGTTTTCCCCGGAGCAGTCAGCCGGGGTTTTCTGTTTGTATTAACCCATCTTCCCGGAGGCGGTGCTGCGCACCTGTCCGGGCTACATTACGTGCTAATGGGGTAGTCCGGGTAAGGCGTTTACGCCGCGACCCGGGGGAAAACGCCGGGCATAAAAAAGCCCTCCGAAAGGAGGGCAAGGCCAGTTACAGAAACACTAACTCAAACAGTGGCTAACGCTATGCCTTCAGCATCTCAGGATGCGATGGCAGCTTCGCAATATAAACGGCAGGTTTGCCGTCTTTATCGGAACTGAACAAAATGGCGCTATCGTCCGGCGTAAAGGACGGATGCGGGTGGGTCACCTGGCGACTATTGGCCACCGTTGCCCATGAGGTATCGTGACGCGCGATACGGAAATATGCCTGCTTCGCGACGTCAAAAGCGTACAGATACGGATCGTTATCAATGGTATAGCCACTGGTGTCTTTTACATCCACCGGGGTACCGGAACCATCGCCCACCAACATGGTGCCGTCGAAGTTACTCATCAGATGCGAACAGGCTGGCATCTGCATCACCGCTTCATTGACGCCGGTATCCGGATTGAAGCTATAAATTGTGCGGCCCTGCTGCCCCTTCAGATAAGAGACGTATACCAGCGCGGAGCCGTTTGGTACCCAGAATTCGTGGGTGCAGCTCTCGCCTTCGGCATGCTCTTTGACTTTGCGCACGTTGCTGCCGTCTTCATTCACCATCCACATCCGCGCATCCACCAGGTCGTGCGGACCTTCATGACAGAAAGCGACCGTGTTGTCATCGAAAGGACGATAAATCGGGTGGCCCAGCCATTTTTTCTCTTCGTGGATCACGCTGCTTTCGCCGGTTTGCAGATCGACGCGCAGCAGGCGGCAGTGAGGGCCTTTATGGAAGAAATCGTGGAAAATCTGCCAGTCATTGAGGGGCGTCCAGTCGCTTTTGGCGATCTCGATACCAACCAGTTTGGTGCAATCGCTGTTAGCGACCCAGGTACCGTAACCAACCCACTCATCGGCAACGCGATAAACTTCACGCTCTTGCAGGGTGGTGAGATTAACTTCCAGCAGCGTACGGTCATTCTTCACGTAATAGAGGGATTTATCATCCGGGGAAAGGAAACCGCCAAAAGTATTATCACCGGCACCTTCCGTTAGCTGAACCGCCTCGGCTTTCGCCAGATCCAGCAGATAGTAGTTCCAGTTGCCGTCGAACTCGCCGGCAAACAGCAAATGGCTGCCATCATTGAAAAAACACTTCTGATAGAAATAGTTACGATGACAGGTCACTTCCGGTGGGGTTAAGCGGGTGATCTCCGCGCCGGTGTCCGGATCGCGGCTGACTTCATAATTCAATTTAACCCGCATGCCTTTAGCCATGATGTACTCCTTTTCCTTCCCGATATGTCGCCAGCCTGCGTCGGCCAGCCTGTGGAAGTTGATTTAAAAGATAGGTGTTAATTTATCAAAACATCGTTTCATTATTTGTGATGGCGGGCGCAATTCGCAACAACTCCTTGCTCTGGATCGCATTTTTTTGTCGCCAGCCCGACAGTCGTGAAGGCGAGCTTTGTTTTTCTGCTGGCTTTTTCCAATTCATTGTCTTTTTTCAAAGACGGATTAACTTATTGTATTTAATTGTATTGTTGGCGTTTTTAGCGATCGTTTACGCAGAGCTTCGTGATCTGTTTTGCATTTTTAACATTTACTTATCTTAAAATTGAAACAACGTTTTAATAATAATTGAAAATGACTTTAGGTGGGGCTAATATGTGCTCACTGCAAAACGGAACTCTGTTTTATTTTTATGATGGGTAAATCCCAGCGAGTTCTTCAAACCATAAGGGTCTGCGCAAGCAGCAGGCTGAACTATCAGAACCTTGCCTGTGCCTGCACAGGCTCTGAAAGATTAAGGAACCAAGTATGATTCTCGATGCATTCTCCCTGCAGGGCAAAGTGGCCGTAGTGAGCGGTTGTGACACCGGTCTGGGCCAGGGTATGGCCGTTGGCCTGGCGGAAGCTGGTTGCGACATCGTGGGTATCAATATTGTTGAACCGTCGGAAACCATCGAGCGCGTAACGGCGCTGGGCCGTCGTTTTCTTAGCCTGACCGCCGATCTGCGCCAGATTGACGGCATTCCGCAGCTGCTGGAGCGTGCGGTGGCTGAATTCGGCCATATCGACATTCTGGTGAACAACGCTGGCCTGATTCGTCGTGAAGACGCGATTGAATTTAGCGAGAAAAACTGGGACGACGTGATGAACCTGAACATTAAGAGCGTGTTCTTTATGTCTCAGGCGGCGGCGAAGCACTTTATCGCTCAGGGCAACGGCGGCAAGATCATTAACATCGCGTCCATGCTCTCCTTCCAGGGCGGGATCCGCGTGCCGTCTTACACCGCGTCCAAAAGCGCGGTGATGGGCGTAACCCGTCTGCTGGCCAACGAGTGGGCGAAGCATGGTATCAACGTGAATGCGCTTGCGCCGGGCTATATGGCAACCAACAATACCCAGCAGCTGCGCGCCGACGAACAGCGCAGCAGCGAAATCCTCGACCGTATCCCGGCGGGACGTTGGGGTCTGCCGAGCGACCTGATGGGGCCGGTGGTATTCCTGGCTTCCAGCGCTTCTGACTACATCAATGGCTACACCGTGGCGGTTGATGGCGGCTGGCTGGCGCGCTAATTTTCGCCGCGTTATCAAAGAGTATGGACGATCCCCTCTCCCCTGTGTGGAGAGGGTGAGGGAAAAAAACGAACCCTCTTCACTTTCAAGCGCGTCTGTCAGCAATCTCACCCTGCTTCGGCAGGTTTTTTTATGCCTTAACAATAATTGTCCATATCATGAAATTAGAATAGTCCATATGGTTTATTTATTTTTCCGCTGAGTAGCTATGTGTGATGGGATATTTCGATAATGAGATGATTATTTTCTGTACTTTTGAAAGTTGAATGTCCATCACAAAATGATTGTTCGTAGCAAATTAATCCATATCTTTGGCTTGTCCTGCCTGACACCTTAGCCCGTCGATCCCGTACTTTCATCGTATGTCTTACTCTGTCTGGCAGGAAAAAAATGACTTCAATTAGTAACGACGCTGCAACAATGCCGCGTACGCAGCGCGATACCCGGCGCATGAATCAGTTTGTCTCGATTGCCGCAGCGGTGGCGGGATTATTATTTGGCCTCGATATTGGGGTGATTGCCGGGGCGCTGCCCTTTATTACCGATCATTTTGTGTTATCCAGCCGCCTGCAGGAGTGGGTGGTGAGCAGCATGATGCTGGGTGCCGCGATCGGCGCGTTATTTAACGGTTGGCTCTCGTTCCGTCTCGGGCGTAAATACAGTCTGATGGTTGGCGCCGTACTGTTTGTTGCTGGTTCTATCGGTTCCGCTTTTGCCGCCAGCGTTGAAATGCTGCTGGTGGCAAGGGTTATTCTCGGCGTTGCCGTGGGCATCGCCTCCTATACCGCACCGCTGTATCTGTCTGAAATGGCGAGTGAAAACGTGCGCGGCAAGATGATCAGTATGTATCAACTGATGGTGACGCTGGGGATCGTGATGGCGTTCCTCTCCGATACCGCGTTTAGCTACAGCGGCAACTGGCGGGCGATGCTGGGCGTGCTGGCATTACCGGCAGTGGTGCTGATTGTGCTGGTGGTCTTCCTGCCTAACAGCCCACGTTGGCTGGCGGAAAAAGGGCGTCACGTCGAGGCGGAAGAGGTACTGCGGATGCTGCGCGATACGTCAGAGAAAGCCCGCGATGAACTCAATGAGATCCGCGAAAGCCTGAAGCTGAAGCAGGGCGGCTGGGCGCTGTTTAAGGTCAACCGCAACGTGCGTAGGGCGGTATTCCTCGGCATGCTATTGCAGGCGATGCAGCAGTTTACCGGCATGAACATCATCATGTACTACGCGCCGCGCATTTTCAAAATGGCCGGTTTCACCACCACCGAGCAGCAGATGGTGGCAACCCTGGTGGTCGGCCTGACCTTTATGTTCGCCACCTTTATCGCCGTCTTTACCGTCGATAAGGCCGGGCGTAAACCGGCGCTGAAAATCGGTTTTAGCGTTATGGCTATCGGCACGCTGGTGCTGGGTTACTGCCTGATGCAGTTTGATAACGGCACCGCATCCAGCGGACTTTCCTGGCTGTCGGTGGGGATGACCATGATGTGCATCGCAGGCTATGCGATGAGCGCCGCGCCGGTGGTGTGGATCCTGTGTTCGGAAATTCAGCCGCTGAAATGCCGCGACTTCGGCATTACCTGTTCAACCACCACCAACTGGGTATCGAACATGATTATCGGCGCGACCTTCCTGACCCTGCTGGATGCGATTGGCGCGGCGGGAACCTTCTGGCTTTACACCGCGCTGAATGTCGCCTTTATCGGCGTGACGTTCTGGCTGATACCGGAAACCAAAAACGTCACCCTGGAGCATATCGAACGTAAGCTGATGTCCGGCGAGAAGCTGCGCAACATCGGTAATTAACTATAACGACTCGCGCGGCAGCCACGGGCTGGAAACCCGTACCGTCTCCCGATGGCTGTCGCCGTTAATAATATGCAGGGCGCTCAGGCGCCCGATTTCATAGTGCGGCAACTGTACCGTTGAAAGCGGCGGTAAAAACAGATCGCCAATCCCCACCATATTGTCGTAACCCACTACCGCCACATCCTGTGGGATGCGCAGCCCCTGCGCCAGCAACGTCTGGTAAACCATAAACGCGATGCGGTCATTGCCGCAAATGACTGAGTCAAACAGCGGTTTCTGCTGCCGGATATGCGCCAGCACGACAGCGGGAATATCGCGATAGTGCTCATCGCCGTACGCCATATAGCAGTGATCGAGCGTGTCAGGATCGATATTCGCCTCCCGACAGGCGCGCTCCAGCCCCTGACGGCGGCGAACGGTCGCCAGATGATTGGCCGGGAGGTGCAGACAAAGTGGGCGACGATAGCCAGCGGTCAGCAGTGCCTGTACCGCAGCGTACTGACCTTGCTCATCATCCGGGATATAGCTGGCGACCGGATCGTGCAGACTTTCACAGTTGGCCAGTACGCAGGGAAGGGTTAACAGCTTGGCCGGAAGCGGTACCTGCCGCAGGCCCATGGTGGTGTAGATAATCCCGTCCGGGCGGTGGGAAAGCAGCAAATCGACAATGGTTTCCGGGCTATCATCGGAAAACATGTTAACCACAAAGCTGTTCCAGCCGTGTGCCCGAGCGGTTTCTTCGATAGACAGCGTGATCTCCACCGAGAAGGGCGTAGTGACGGTATCCAGCGCCAGCACCCCAATGGTATTTGGCGTGGCGTGAGCGCCGCGGATTTTTTTCGCTGACAGGTCGGGGACATAATTGGTCTGTTCAATCGCGGCCTGAACGCGAACCAGGGTCTCCGGTTTCAGCCTTTCCGGGTTATTCAGCGCCCGCGATACCGTCATCAACGACACATTCGCTAGCTTTGCCACATCTTTCAGGGATGCCATATTGAGTGCTCCACCCTCGCCGTCGGCAACGGGTTTTTACTAAGTTACTGATGTAAAAGGATCATACGATATTCTATCGTACACGTAGCGCGTGCGCAGGCGATGAATATTTGATCGCGATCGCACTCCTGTTATGTTAACGTTAACTTTTGTGATTAACATCATGAATCTCAGCAAAACGACATGAGTTCTGTTTTTTGTTAACGTTACCATATCAGCATTACTCCAACATGAGAATGTCATGATGAAAGCGCATCACTCTCACAGCTATCCGTTACTCAGTGCATTACTGTTTTTCTTTTTCGTAACCTGGTCCTCTTCCGGTTCGCTGCTTTCTATTTGGCTGCACCAGGAAGTAGGTTTGAAAGCGGGGGACACCGGCATTATTTACGCGGTGCTTTCCGTCTCCGCGCTGTTTGCCCAGGTTTGCTATGGCTTTATCCAGGACAAACTAGGGCTGCGTAAAAATTTGCTCTGGTACATCACCGTACTGCTGATCCTCTCCGGCCCGGCCTATATGCTGTTTGGCTACTTGCTGAAAATTAACGTATTACTCGGCAGTATTTTCGGTGGAATTTATATCGGCTTAACCTTCAACGGCGGTATCGGCGTACTGGAGTCCTACACCGAGCGCGTGGCGCGCCAGAGCCAGTTTGAATTCGGCAGGGCGCGGATGTGGGGATCGCTGGGTTGGGCTGTGGCGACGTTCTTCGCCGGTTTGTTGTTTAACATTAACCCGCACTTAAACTTCGCGGTGGCCAGCTGCTCCGGACTGGTCTTTTTTATGCTACTGGCGCGGCTGCGGGTCTCTTCCGCGCCGCATGCCATGCAGGAAGCGGTATCGGGCGGTAAAGTCACGCTGGAGGATGCTCTGCGTCTGCTGACCCTGCCGCGCTTTTGGGCGCTGGTTTTCTTCGTCATCGGCACCTGTATCTATGGCGTTTACGACCAGCAATTCCCGGTCTACTTCTCTTCCCAGTTCCCGACCTTGCAGGAAGGCAACGAGATGTACGGCTACCTGAACTCGTTCCAGGTGTTTCTTGAAGCCGCCGGTATGTTCTGCGCGCCGTGGCTGGTTAACCGCGTCGGCGCGAAAAACGGCCTGATCTTCGCCGGGATGGTGATGGCGATGCGTATGGTCGCTTCCGGGCTGGTGGAAGGGCCGCTGCTCATCTCTATTACCAAACTGCTGCATGCGGTTGAACTGCCGGTATTGCTGGTCTCTATCTTTAAATACAACAGCTTAAACTTCGACAAGCGTCTTTCGTCCACGCTGTACCTGGTTGGCTTTGCCTGCACCAGCTCGGTTATCGCTACGGTGCTGTCGCCGCTGGCGGGCTACAGCTATGAGAAGTATGGCTTCGCCCAGTCCTATCTGATTATGGGGCTACTGGTTTTCTGTACCACCTTTATCTCTATCTTCTTGTTGCGTTCCAGTAAGTCCTCTTCGGACCCGCTGGTGCCGCAAACTTCCGCTATCTGAATCAAAAGAGTAATGAATATGACGTATTCAATTTCCCGGGCTGAGCAAGAACTGCAAGCTAAACATGAAGAGCTGAACCTGCGCTGGTATCCACGCTATCACCTGGCCGCTCGCGCGGGCTGGATCAACGACCCGAATGGTCTGGTGTGGTTTGACGGCTGGTATCACGCGTTTTATCAACATCACCCGTACTCAACCCAGTGGGGGCCGATGCACTGGGGGCATGCGCGCAGTAAAGATCTGGTGCATTGGGAACACCTGCCGGTAGCGCTGGCCCCAGAAGGGCCCGAGGATAAAGACGGCTGCTTCTCCGGTTCCGCGGTGGTGGATGGTGATACGCTGGCGCTGATTTACACCGGGCATAAATTCCACGGCGATCCCAGCGACGAAGCCAACCTTTACCAGGTGCAGTGTCTGGCAACCAGCCGCGACGGCATTCATTTTGAGCGCCAGGGGATCGTCGTGGACACTCCGCCGGGTATGCACCATTTCCGCGACCCGAAAGTGTGGCGAGAAGGGGATTGCTGGTACATGATCGTCGGCGCTCGCGATGGCGATACCGGTCAGGTTCGGCTGTATCGTTCAAGCGACCTGCGCCAGTGGCAGGATGCGGGCGTTCTTGATGAGGCGGAAAAAGAGATGGGCTACATGTGGGAATGCCCGGACTTCTTCGCCCTCAACGGTAAGCATGTTCTGATGTTCTCTCCGCAGGGGCTGGCGGCAAAAGGCTATCAGAATCGTAACCTGTTCCAGAGTGGCTATCTGCTCGGCGACTGGCGACCGGGGCAGGCGTTTGTGCGCGAGGGGGCGTTTGTTGAAATGGATCACGGGCACGATTTTTATGCCCCGCAGAGCTTTCTCACCCCTGATGGCCGCCGCATCGTCATTGGCTGGCTGGATATGTGGGAATCGCCACAGCCGGAGCAGCGGGATGGCTGGTCAGGTATGCTTTCGCTACCGCGCGAGTTGAGCCTGAGCGAGGATAACCGCCTGCAGATGCGTCCGGCTAAAGAGGTGGAGAGCATGCGCGGCGCCTGGTTCCCGTGGCCGGTGACGACCCTGAAAAACCAGCAGACCACGATGGTGGAAAACTGCGAGGCGATGGAAGTGATCCTGCACTGGGATTGCGCCAGCAGCAGCGCCGAGCAGTATGGTATGAGCTTTGGCGATGGTCTGCGTGTATACGTGGATGCGCAGATGCAGCGCCTGGTGCTGGAGCGTCATTATCCGCAGTATGGCCTGTGCGGCACCCGCAGCGTTCCGTTGACTACCGAGGCAGACCTGAAACTAAGGGTATTCTTCGATAGCTCTTCCGTAGAAGTGTTTGTTAATGATGGCGAGGCTTGCCTCAGCAGCCGTATATATCCGGATGCAGACAATCGTGAATTATCTTTATTTGCCTGGAGCGGTTCGGCGTTTTTAACTGAAGCAGGAGCCTGGCAGCTAGAATAATCATTCTTTTATTGTTGTTAATAACCCGTCCTTGACGATGGGCGGGTTATTATTGTCATCATCGTCGCGTTTTGCCTATAAATAAAAACTTAATTTAATAAAAGGGTTTGCCGATGAATAAAATCTGGGTCGGGTGTTTTCTGACGTCTTTATTTACCCCTCTGGCTAATGCGCAGTCGTCGTTATCCCTTGAGGAACGGCTGGCGCAAATGGAACAACGGCTAAAGGCGACCGAACAGCGGGCGGCCAGCGCGGAGGCGGAAATCCGTGCGCTGAAAGGCCAGGAGGCGCCAGCGGCGATGGTCAATGCCGCACCAGCCAAACCCACTTTGCAGCTTAATGATTATGGCGAATTAAAATTCTATGGCGACGTTGAGTTTAATATGGATGGAGCCAGCCGAACCGGTAGCTTAACGTCAGTGAAAACCAGCGCCAATAAAAACTGGGCGCCGGGAGATAAAGAACGCTGGGATATTAACGGGCGTATTCTTTTGGGTTTTGATGGCATGCGTAAAGGCGCTAACGGTAAGTATGCTGGGTTTAGCGTCCAGCCGCTGGCAGATATGAATGGTAAAATGAATCTTGATGACGCGGCATTTTTCTTCGGTCAGGAGGATGACTGGAAAATTAAAATTGGCCGCTTTGAAGCTTACGATATGTTCCCGCTTAATCAGGATACCTTTATTGAGTATTCCGGCAACACCGCCAACGATCTGTATAGCGACGGCTACGGCTATATTTACATGATGAAAGAAGGGCGCGGGCGCAGCAGCAGCGGCGGCAACTTCCTGCTCAGTAAAAACCTTGATAACTGGTATTTTGAGGTCAATACGCTGGTGGAGGACGGCAGTTCGCTGTTTGTGGATCAGAGCTATCACGGCAACGCGCTGGATAACCGTAAAAACGTGGTTTACGTGCGCCCTGTCGCGGCCTGGCAATCTGGTCCATGGTCGGTGGCTGCGGCGATGGAGAGCAACCTTGTGAATAACGCCTACGGTTATCAGAACCAGTATGGTCGCTGGGTCGATCAGTCCAGTCGTACCGGATATGGTATGACGATGAGCTGGAATACGCTGAAAACCGATGCCGAAAACGGGGCGGTGGTGAATGTGAGTACTGCGTATCTGGATGCGGCGGATGAAAAAGATTTCAGCGCCGGGATCAATGCGTTATGGCACCGCGTAGAGCTGGGCTATATCTATGCACATAATAAAATCGACCAGTTTAATATGTCCGGTGTGAGCGCAGAGTGTGATGGCGATTGCGCGATTCTGGCTCCAGGACGCTACGACATCCATACCATTCATACTTCGTGGCAACTGCCGAATATTATGGATATGCCGAACTTTAATATTTATCTCGGAGCCTATGCGTCGTGGCTGGATTCGTCAGCAGCGAAAACCGGCAATACCGACGAGCGCTACGGCGCGCGGGTGCGGTTTAAATATTTCTTCTGACCGGTTTTCCCGGGTTGCGGCGTAACGCCTTACCGGGCTACCCCATCACCAGCTTGCGGTGGACCCGTAGCCCGGGCAGGCGCTTTGCGCCGCCCCCGGATCAGAATGCAGAGTAGCTGAATGTCACGGAGGCGATGCTGCGCATCTGTCCGGGCTACCGGCCCACCGCCGGGGGCGTTACCGAGCGACTACACCTCCGCCAGATACAGCGCGGGCATGCCTTCTTTATCGGAGGTAAACAGCACCCAACGGTTATCCGGTGAAAAAGATGGATGCGGATGCGTGACCTGGCGATCGCCATCGATCACTTTCCACGTCGAGTCGTGGCGGCACACGGCGGTCTGTTTATCGGCGGCAATATCAAACACCCAGATAAACGGATCGTTCAGGCTAATGTCGCCGGTGTTATGCGGCGCGCCGTCGCCGACGACCAGAGAACCGTCGTGGTTGCTCATCAGGTGTGAACACGGGGGAATTGCCATCAGCTGGCGATTTTTCAGCGTTGCCGGGTCGGCGCTATACAGATAACGATGCGGATCGTTTTCCTGATGCGCGACATAATAAAGCGCGGAGCCGTCCGGCACCCAGAACTCGTGCGTAAAGCTCTCTCCCGGCTGGTGCTGGCGAACCTTGCGCATATGGCTGCCGTCTGCGTTGATAAGCCACATTCTGGCATCGATAGCATCGCGCGGGCCTTCGTGGCAAAACGCAACGGTGTTGTTATCAAACGGGCGGTAAATCGGATGCCCAAGCCAGCGTTTTTCCTGCAATACCACCCGCTGTTCACCGCTGCGCAGGTCGATATTAATTAGCCGACATTCCGGCTCGGTGAAGTAAAAGGCGCGGAACTTGCCCCAGTCGGTCAGCGGCTGCCAGTCGCTTTTTTTAATTTCAATTCCCACCAGTTGGCTGCAATCGCTATTGGCAACCCAGGTACCGTAAGCCACCCATTGGTCATCGACCTGATAAACGACCTGTTCCTCCAGCGTCGCCAAATCTACGCGGCGCAGCTGCTGGTTGTTTTTCACATACCACAGCGTCTGGTCATCGTCAGAAAGGAAACCGCCAAAGGTATTATCGCCCGGCCCGTCGGTGAGCTGGGTGGCCTGCTGCGCGGCGATATCGAGCAAATAGTAGTTCCAGTGGCCCTCAAACGCGCCGCCGAAAATAAGTTTGCTGCCATCCCGGGTAAAGCATTTTTGATAGAAGTAGTTACGGTGGCAGATAACATGCGGTGGCGTCATCCGGATCACCTGGTGACCGGTTTCGCTGTCTTGCGTATGCAGAAAGCTCAGCGGGATGATTTTGCCTTTCATTCTTCACTCCTTGCTAAAAAAATACCCCGCAGCCGGAGCTGCGGGGTAGGTATTGATAACGAGCAGTTAGCGCATCGCGCGGCGCAGGATACGGTCAGACTGACGCTGGAAGTCAATTGCCGTCTCTTCTACGGTTTTCTGTCCGTAATCGATGTACTGCAGAGAAGTGCCGAACTGGGCGACGATCTGCGGGTCATCAAAGTATGGCGACACGGAGAGTTTTGCCGGCAGGGACTGGGCCAGACGCAGGCCGGATACCGCCGGATCGTCTTCTTTGATCGCGCCGTTTTCGGTCAGATATTGCACCGCCACTTTGCTCAGCGGCACGCCGCGCTCCAGGCCCAGCGTCTCAACCCCTTCTTTGCTGTTCAGCAGGAAGTTGATGACCTTCGCCGCCGCTTCCGGGTTTTTAGTGGATTTACCAATGGAGAGCATCTGCGCAGGTTTAAAGAACAGACCCGCATCGGTAGCGCCCGGCAGCATCGGATAGCTGCCCAGATCCAGCTTCGCTGGCGGCTTCAGGTTGTCGGAGTATTTGTTAATGGTAGAGTTCCACATATAGGTCCCCGCCCACTCGCCCTGAATCCACGGCTTCATTTCGTACATGTTGCTCTTACCAAATGATGCATAGTATTTGGTGTCCGGCATTACGTGGCTGTCGATCAGCTTTTTATACATCTGGAAGAACTCAACCCACTGCTCTTTGCTGTAGGAGAACTTCTTGGTTTTTTCGTCGATAGCCGGCTGGTTGTACTTCTGAATCATATATGAATTCAGCAGCGCCAGGGTGTCCTGGTGCTCCAGCACCACCGGGTAATACTGTTTACCCAGCTTGCTCTCGAAGGTTTTACCCGCCGCCATCAGCTCGTCCCAGGTTTTCGGGTACTCAACGCCTGCTTTTTTCCAGGTTTCATCGTTGAAGTAGAACACGCGCGCGGTGACGGAAATGGGAATACCGTTAAGCTTGCCGTCCACCGTGGTGGTTTGCAGCTCTTTGGCATCAAACTGGCTCAGGTCGATAACGTCCTTCATTTTGTTCAGATCGTAGAAGCCTTCGCCATTTTTCGAGAAGATCGGCAGCCAGTTCCAGTTGGTCTGCATCACGTCCGGCTCGGTGCCGCCTGCGATTTGTGTGGTCAGGCGTGAAAGGTGACCGTCCCAGCCGGTATATTCCGCTTTCACGTTAATATCCGGGTTTTGCTTATGGAACTCTTCCAGCGCCTTCAGGGTTACCTGGTGGCGGCCGTTGCCGCCCCACCATGACATACGCAGGTCGACATCCTTCGCCATTGACGGTAACGCGGTAAGGCCCAGAGTTGCGGAGATTGCGGCGCTTAAAAGCACTTTTTTCATTTTAATACTCCAGTGTTCACAGAGAGATGTTCTGTTCAGTTTTGGCGTCAAAGATATGACACTTGTTGAGATCGAATTTGAAATGCACCTTGCGATGAAGCCCTTTCTCAATCATGGGTTTCGCTTCATCTGACGGAACGCGGGCAGTCAGTTCATAATCGGCGACCTTCAGGTAGACGAAGAATTCATGTCCCATGTTTTCCACGCGTACCATTTCGCCGGTACATGAACCTTCAGCAAAAGGTTCATCGGAGATAGAGACGAACTCCGGACGCACGCCAAAGAACACCTGCTGGTTCTTATGGGTATCGACCTTACTTTGCAGCTTATCGTTGAGCGGTAGCAGCCCATCGCCAACGGTCAGGTGCAGGCGGCCCGCTTGCTCAACCAGCTGGCTGGGACGAATATTCATCTCCGGTGCGCCGATAAAGCCGGCCACAAACATATTTTTCGGCTTGTGATAGAGGTTGTCCGGAGTATCAACCTGCATGATATGGCCCAGCTTCATCACGCAAATGCGGTCGCCCATGGTCATCGCTTCGGTCTGATCGTGGGTAACGTAAACGGTGGTCGCCGGTTTGCCGGATTTCTTCAGCTGCTTGTGCAGATCCGAAATACGGATACGCATTGAGGCGCGCAGCTTGGCGTCAAGGTTAGAGAGCGGTTCATCGAACAGGAACACGTCCGGTTTCTTCACAATCGCGCGGCCAACCGCCACGCGCTGCGCCTGGCCGCCGGAAAGCTGGCGCGGCAGACGGTCCAGCAGCTCTTCCAGTTCGAGGATTTTTGCCGCTTCGTTCACCTGGGCTTCAATCTGATCTTTTGGCAGCTTGCTCAGCTTGAGACCGAAGGCGAGGTTTTCGCGCACCGTCATATGCGGATAGAGCGCGTAGTTCTGGAATACCATCGCGATACCGCGCGCTTTTGGCGCGAGATTATTCACGATTTTCTCCCCGATACGCACTTCGCCGCCGCTGATGGTTTCCAGACCGGCCAGCATACGCAGGGTAGTGGATTTAGCGCAGCCCGATGGTCCAACGATGACCATAAACTCGCCGTCAGCGATTTTCAGATCGATACCATGTACCGCTTTGAAGCCGTTGGAGTAGACCTTTTCCAGTTTGTTGAAAATAACTTCAGCCATGATATTTCCCTCTTAACCTTTAATTCCGCTGCTGGTAACGCCCTGTACAAAGTAGCGTTGTGCCAGGAAGAACACGATGATGGACGGCAGAATGGAGATGCTCGCCATTGCCAGAATTTCGTTCCACGGAGCGCCTTCCGTGACGTCGATGGACATTTTCAGCGCCAGCGCGATCGGATACTTATCAACGCTGTAGACGTAAATCAGCGGGCCGATAAAGTCGTTCATGGACCACATAAACTGGAACAGCGCCACCGAGATAATCGCCGGTTTCAGAATCGGTACGACGACGTACCACAGCACCTGAATGGAGTTACAGCCGTCAATCTGCGCCGCTTCTTCCATATCGCGCGGAACGCCGCGCAGGAACTGAATCAGCATAAAGACGAAGAACCCTTGAGTGGCGAAGGCCAGCGGCAGGTACAGCGGCAGATAGCTGTTCAGCATGCCCATTTCACGGAACATCAGGTACTGCGGTATCAGCAGTACGGTGCTCGGCAGGAGCATGGTGGTGATAAGCGTGGCGAACCAGAACTTCTTCCACGGGATCTCGAAGCGGGCAAAGCCGTACGCTACGATGGTGGAGGAGATAATGGTCAGCAGCACTTTCGGGATCACATACTTGAAGGTATTCAGCATGTAGTGACCGAAGTTGTACTCGGTACCGGTTTTCCAGCCGTTGATAAAGCCGTCCCAGGTCGCGTGGGCAGGCCACAGGCTCAGGGTGGTGAAGATCTCGTGGTTCGGTTTGAACGACGCCGAGAACATCCAGACCAGCGGGTAGAGCATCAGCAGGCCGACGAACAGCAGGATCACATAGCGAATCGAGCGGCTAATTTTTTCACGACGCAGAGTCCGCGCGACTTCACGTTCGGCGATGTCCCTTGCTTCAGAGATTTGTTGGATATCAGCCATTTTTGCCTCCCTTATCGGCGGAGTAGAACACCCAATATTTCGAAGACTTAAACGCAATAGCGGCAAAGACCGCGACGACCAGGAACAGCACCCACGCCAGCGCCGCGCCGTAACCCATATCGAAGTACTTAAATGCGGTGTCGTAGATGTAGAGTGAGAACAGATAGGTGGAGTAGGTTGGGCCGCCGCCGGTAATAACGTACGGGCCGGTAAACTCCTGGAATGCCTGGGTGGTCTGCATGATGAAGTTGAAGAAAATCACCGGTGTGATCAGCGGCACCGTGACCTTCATAAACATCTGCCATTTTGAAGCGCCATCGATCATCGCCGCTTCATATTGTGATTGTGGAACGTTCTGCAGCGCCGCGAGGAAGATAACCATCGCTGAACCGAACTGCCAGACGCGCAGCAGAGTGACGGACATCAGCGCCAGAGAAGGCTCGCCGAGCCAGTTGACCGGGTCAAAGCCGAGCACGCCGATAAAGCTGTTCAGCAGGCCATCGATAGCAAACAGCGCACGCCATAGAACGGCAATCGCCACGGAGCTACCGAGAATGGACGGGATATAGTAGGCGGTACGGAAAAAACCGATGCCGCGCAGTTTAAAGTTGAGGACGAAAGCAATCCCCAGCGCGAAAGCCAGTTTTAATGGGATGGTTAAAAAGACATACGCGAACGTCACGCCCATGGATTTCCAGAAGAGGCCATCTTCGGTCAGCATGTAGCGATAGTTTTCGATGCCGTTAAACACCGGTGGACTCATCAAATCGTACTCAGTGAAACTGAGGAAGAAAGATGAAACAAAGGGAAAGGCGGTAAAGACTATCAACCCAATGATATAGGGTGATATCCATGCCAATCCCAGCATTTTGTTTTCATTCATACATACCTACCTGGCTTACGAGTTTGTAATACGGATTCGGGGTTACTGCCTTTCCCGCGGCCAGCGCTGCCGGAAAGTTAATGCGTTCCTGGTATGTCAGTGGTGAAACCTTCCTTGTTAATTTTTTGTTTATTTAGATCTTTTTGCTCTAATCATCCCTGTAGAGCATGTGTTTTTTGATTTTGTCTTACCCGACGTCCTGATTTTGTAAAACGCCGTTTTAATTTTATTTTATTGCGATTTATTACGGAGTCATTCAGTTGATCGCGGAAATGTGATCAAAGTCGAAACGATGTTTCAAAAAGGTGCTGGAGCGCGCATTTTGCAGTATTGATGGGCCAGGAAAAAAGGATGAGAGGCCAGCGTAATGAGGCTAATCAGGCGGGATTAATTGCTCTGCTAATCATTGCGACAAGACATACTTTATGACAATTATTTTTAGCGGAGAAGTTCAGAAAATGGTGGGCATGCACGGCATGCCCTGAGATGAGAAATTACTTTTGCAGAAAATCCTGGCGGATGGGAGTAAAGGTATCAAGCAGCGTTCCCGGCTTCAGACAGATGCAACCGTGCATAATTTCCGGCTTCTTGTAGAGCGTATCGCCTGCGCTGACGACGTGCTTTTCATCGCCGATGGTGAACTCAAATTCACCGGATAGCACATAGGTGAGCTGCTCGTGAGGATGGTTATGCATTGGCCCGATGGCACCTGCTTCGAAGTTCACTTCGACCGCCATCATTTTGCCATCGTGCGCAAGGATGCGACGGGTTACGCCATTGCCCAAATCTTCAAGGGTGGTCTCTTTATGAAAAATAAACATCCGGTCGTCCTGTGGTTAAATGAAACAATGTTTCACTTAATTTATCCCACAATCTTATAAAAGGAAACGATCGTCAGGAGAAGGTGGAAAGTTGATCACAAGTTTGGTTCACTGAAGGACTTCACATAAGGAGCGAATGATGAAAACGATTGGCCTGTTGGGTGGGATGAGCTGGGAATCGACGATTCCCTACTATCGCCTGATTAACGAAGGTATCAAAGCGCGCTTGGGCGGTCTGCACTCCGCCAGCCTGCTGCTGCACAGCGTGGATTTTCATGAAATCGAGGCCTGCCAGTCCTTGGGGGATTGGGACCGTGCGGGCGAGATCCTGGCACAGGCGGCTTTCGGGCTACAGCAAGCAGGGGCCGAAGGCATCGTGCTGTGTACTAACACCATGCATAAGGTCGCCGAAGCCATTGAAACGCGCTGCGAGGTGCCGTTTCTGCATATTGCCGATGCCACCGGGCGGGCGATTACCGCAAAAGGCCAACGCCGTGTCGCCCTGCTGGGAACGCGCTATACCATGGAGCAGGATTTTTATCGCGGCCGCTTACAGCAGCAGTTCGCCATCGACACGCTGATTCCTGAAGCTGAAGACCGTGAACGTATCAACCAGATTATCTTTGATGAACTGTGCCTGGGCACCTTCAGCGCAGAATCACGTGACTACTATCTGCAGGTCATTGACGCGCTGGCGGAGCAGGGGGCTGAAGGCGTGATTTTCGGTTGTACCGAAATCGGTCTGCTGGTACCCGCAGAAAGCAGCCCGCTGCCAGTGTTTGATACCGCGGCGATTCACGCGGCGGACGCGGTTGAGTTTATGCTTTCGTAAGTACCGCTTCGAGCGGAGTCAGGATGCGCGGCAGGCTGTTTTGCAGATGCAGAGCGAAAGCATCGACCAGCGCGGAACCGGGGCGGTGGAGGGGGCGAACCAGGCTAATGGTAAACGGCACCTCAACGCTAAAGCGCCGAACCACCACGCCATTTCCGGCGTAATCGAGCGCGGTAAGCGGGTTAACTACCGAGATACCGACCCCGGCGCGCACCATGGCGCAAATTGAGGAGGCGCTGTGCGTCTCCACCACCATCCGCCGTTTGACCTGATGTTCGAGAAACAGGGCGTCGAGCAGCTGGCGATAGCTGTCGGTGCGCGACAGGCTAATGTAGTTTTCCCCGTGAAAATCCGCAGGCGTTAGCGCTTGTTTAGCGGCTAACGGGTGGCCCTGCGGCAGCACGCACACTTCATTCAGGGTCAGCAGCGGCGTACGCTCGGTTCCGGCGGGAGCGTGTAGTGTTTCGGTTAACCCCAGATCGTGACGCTGAGCCGAAAGCCACTCTTCCAGTAGCGGTGATTCCTGAGGGACGATTTGCAGGCTAACGTCCGGGTAGCGCGTTAAAAACGGCTCCAGCAGCAGCGGCAAAAAAGATTGCGAGAATACCGGCAGACAGGCGACCGACAGCTCGCCCTGGCGAAATTCGCGCAGGCTTTCGGCGGCGCTAACGATTCTGTCGAGGCCGTACCACGAGCGCTGAACCTCTTCAAACAGGCGTAATCCCTGAACCGTTGGCTGTAGACGACCGCGAGCGCGGGCAAATAGCTTTAATCCCAGTACTTTTTCAAAACGCGCCAGCTCGCGACTGACGGTGGGCTGCGAAGTATGTAGCATTTGCGCAGCCTCGGTCAGATTGCCGGTGGTCATCACAGCATGGAAAATTTCAATATGGCGCAGGTTGACGGCGGGCATGGGCGATCCTCACATGGTTCGGGCTATATCATTTTTGCATAGACTGGCAATAAAACGATATTTTTTATTCCCTACGGGCTGTGGCGTAATCGTAAAAAAACACAAATAACGCACACACAGCACCGGAGTTCTTTATGCCGCACTCGCTTTACGCTACTGATACCGATCTGAGCGCAGAAAATCTGCTGCGCTTGCCTGCCGAATTCGGCTGCCCGGTTTGGGTTTATGACGCGCAGATAATCCGCCGCCAGATTGCCCAACTGAGTCAGTTCGACGTGGTACGTTTTGCCCAGAAGGCCTGCTCCAATATCCATATTCTGCGCCTGATGCGCGAGCAGGGGGTAAAGGTGGACTCGGTGTCGTTGGGCGAGATCGAGCGTGCGCTGGCCGCCGGGTACGATCCGCATCAGCACCCGGAAGATATCGTGTTTACCGCTGACCTGATCGATGACGCGACGCTGGCGCGGGTGAAAGAATTGCAGATCCCGGTCAACGCCGGTTCTATCGATATGCTAAGCCAACTGGGTGAAGTTTCACCGGGCCACCGCGTCTGGCTGCGCGTCAATCCGGGCTTCGGTCATGGCCATAGTCAAAAAACCAATACCGGCGGTGAAAACAGCAAGCACGGTATCTGGCACAGCCACTTAACGGCGGCGCTGGAAGTGATGCGCCGCTACCAGCTACAGCTGGTGGGCATTCATATGCATATTGGTTCCGGGGTCGACTATGGCCACCTGGAACAGGTTTGCGGCGCGATGGTGCGTCAGGTTATTGAGTTTGGTCAGGATCTGCAGGCGATCTCCGCTGGCGGCGGCCTGTCGATCCCTTACCACGAGGATGAAGAGGCGATCGATACCGATCACTATTTTGGTCTGTGGAATGCGGCGCGCGAGCAGGTCGCCAAACATCTGGGCCATCCGGTCGCGCTTGAAATCGAGCCGGGTCGCTTTCTGGTGGCGGAATCCGGGGTGCTGGTTTCTCAGGTGCGCAGCGTGAAAGAGATGGGCAGCCGTCACTTTGTGCTGATTGATGCCGGTTTTAATGATTTGATGCGTCCGGCGATGTACGGCAGCTATCACCATATTACTGCCCTCGCGGCAGATGGTCGCAACCTGAGCGCGGCGGCTGAAATTGAAACCGTGGTGGCCGGGCCGCTGTGCGAATCGGGCGATGTCTTTACTCAGCAGGAAGGGGGGAAGGTAGAAACTCGCCTGCTGCCTGCGGTGGTGCCGGGCGATTATCTGGTGCTGCACGATACCGGCGCTTACGGCGCGTCGATGTCTTCAAACTACAACAGCCGTCCGCTGTTGCCGGAAGTATTGTTCGATAACGGTAAAGCGCGTTTGATCCGCCGTCGCCAGACGATTGAAGAGCTGCTGGCGCTTGAGCTGCTGTGAGTTGATGTGAAGGCGTTTTGCCGATAGTGTCCGCGTTTCTGTCGGGTGGCGGCTAGCGCCTTACCCGACCTACGCGAAGTTTTGAACATTGTGCCTGCGTTTCTGCCGCCACCGGGCGATTCCAGCTAATTATTTGTAATACGGCCCCGTTGTCACCGATTCGCGCAGCACCAGCGTACCGGTAAACGGCGGGATCGTCTCAATTGGCTGATCGTTTGCCAGCTTGATGGCCTGATCGATAGCGGTGGTAATCATGTTATCGATCGGCAGATAGACCGTGGATAGCCCCGGTTCCAGCCATTTAGCGCTCGGCGCGTCATCAAAGCCAAACAGCGAAATATCCTGCGGGATCCGCAGCCCCGCCTGATGCAGCGCTTTCGAAGCGCCCAGCGCCATATCATCGTTACAGGAAAACAGCGCGCTAAAGGTCGTTTTCTCTTCCAGCAGTTCACGGCACAGCTCATAGCCGCGGGTCATGGTGGAGTCACCGTACTTCACTTTGGCCGGATCCCATTTGATACCGTGTTTTTTCAGCGCATTACGATAACCTTCCAGGCGAGCCTTACCCGTCGGCGTGTGCATCGGCACGGTAATACAGGCGATATCGCGGTGACCCTGGGTAATCAGATATTCTACCGCCTGAAACGCCGCATCCTGCTGTTCGAAGAACACGCAGATCTCTCGCGCCTGGCTAACGTCACGGTTAATCACCACCAGCGGCATGTCGATGGACTCAATCAGCGACATGATTTTCTTTTCGCTCATATGGCGGGTGTAGAGCACGATGGCGTCGCACTGGCGGTCAGCTAACATTTGCACCGCCTCTTCTTCACGCTCCGGCGCATCGTGACCGTCGGTAACGATCAGCTGTTTACCCCAGGCTTCCGTTTGTCGGGAGGCCTGCTGTAACAAACGGCCAAAATAGAAGCCATCAAAGGTGGAGACCACCAGACCGATGCTGTTGCTCGTGCGGTTCGCCAGCGAGCGGGCGAGAAAGTTAGGCCGATAGCCCAGCTCTTCCATCGCCTTAAAAACCTGTTGGCGGGTGCTCTCTTTCACCTGACCCGTGCCGTTCAACACGCGGGAAACCGTCGCTTTAGAGACGCCTGCGCGAATTGAGACATCCAGCATTGTAGCCATTCATCCGATTCCTGATATCACGTGGTAACGCGTAGTTTATCACAGACATTCAGGGGGATATGGCTTCATGGCGGCGCAAAAAACTATCGCGATCACGCTTTTACAGGAATTGATCCTCTGAAAAATGAAATGGCAAATGCGGTATGCCAATTTAAATCTGTCTGGAATGCCAATAAGCGGGTTGCGAGCTTAATCACAGAACTTTTTCTCATCAGTGATTATTTTTTGGTATGCCAATAGGTGTTTGGCTGTACACCTGGTGCGCTATAAGCCCTTAAACCTGAGGTATCCTCTATGGCATTGCAGGACAAACTGATCGACTCACTGGGGAGTTTCGCCACGAAATTCAACAGCTACCGCTACATCATGGCGATAAAATCCGCTTTTATTACCCTGATGCCGGTGATCATCGTTGGCGCCTTTTCGGTGCTGATCTCCAATATGGTGCTGGATCCTAAAAACGGACTCGCCAGCTTTCAGTCACTCTCTTTTCTGGCGGCGCTTAAACCTATTACCAGCGCGATCAACTACGCGACGCTTAACTTTCTCAATATTGGCGCCGTCTTTCTTATCGGCATCGAGCTTGGGCGAATTAACGGCATCAAGAGCCTGTTCCCCGGCCTGCTGGCGGTGATCTGTTTTATCTGCGTGACGCCGACCACCGTCGAGATGATGGTCGACGGGCAAATGCATGAAGTGAAAGATGTGCTGCTGCGCCAGTTCTCCGATACCCGCAGCCTGTTCCTCGGCATGTTTATCGCCATTCTGTCGGTGGAGATCTACTGCTGGCTGGAAGGGCGAAAAGGACTGAAGATCAAGATGCCGGACACCGTACCGCCCAACGTATCGGCATCATTTTCCGCGCTGATCCCGTCAATTATCACCACCACGGTGATTGCCACCTTTGGCTTTATTTTTCATCAGGCCACCGGTATGTACCTCTATGATGCGGTCTATCAGGTGGTGCAGCAGCCGCTGGAGCGCGTCGTACAAAGCCTGCCTGGGATCTTGCTGCTGATGTTTGTCGCGCAGCTGTTCTGGGTTATCGGCATTCACGGCAACCAGATGATCAAACCGATCCGCGAGCCGCTGCTGCTGGGGGCGATCACCGTCAATATGAGCGCCTTTGAGCAGGGCAAAGAGGTGCCAAATATCATCACCATGCCGTTCTGGGATGTCTATATGAGCATTGGTGGATCGGGGCTGACGATTGGCCTGCTGATTGCGGTGATGATCGCCACCAAACGCAAAGAGATGAAAGAGATCGCCAAACTGTCGATTGGACCAGGGCTGTTTAACATCAACGAGCCGGTCATTTTCGGTATGCCGATCATGCTCAACCCGATCCTGGCGATCCCCTTTATTATCACTCCGCTGGTGACCGGCAGCATCGGCTACTTTGCGACGGCCGCCGGTTTTGCTGGTAAAGCGGTGGTGATGGTGCCGTGGACCACGCCGCCGTTGATAAACGCCTGGCTCTCTACGGCGGGCTCGATGGGCGCGGTGATTACTCAGCTTATTTGCATCGTAACCGCAGTGCTTATCTACCTGCCGTTCGTCAAAATTGCTTCGCGCCGTGCAGAGAATGCTCAGCGTCAGGCGGAAAACGCGCAAGCCAGCCAAAACGCATGAGGGCATAATGAGCACAGTAAAGATGACGATTCCCCACGACTTTATCCTTGGCGCTGCCGCTTCGGCGTGGCAAACCGAAGGCTGGAGCGGCAAGAAAGAGGGGCAGGATTCCTGGCCCGATCTCTGGTACAAGAACGACCGTCACGTCTGGCATAACGGCTACGGCCCGGCGGTGGCGACTGATTTTATCAACCGCTTTCGTGAAGATGTGCAGTTGATGAAGCTGGCGGGCCTCACCCACTATCGTACGTCGATCAACTGGTCGCGTTTTCTCACCGACTATGAAAATGTCACCGTTGATGAAGCGTATGCGGCGTACTACGACCAGTTGTTTGATGAGCTGCTGGCGAACGGCATTGAGCCGATGATCTGCCTTGAGCACTATGAACTCCCGGGCTATTTGCTGGAGCAGTACGGCGGCTGGGCGTCGAAAAAGGTGGTTGAGCTGTTTGTGCAGTATGCGGAGAAGGTTTTTGCCCGTTACCACCACAAGGTGACGCGCTGGTTTACCTTCAATGAGCCGATTGTGGTGCAGACCCGGGTTTACCTGGACGCGCTGCGCTGGCCCTACGAACAGAACACCGGCACCTGGATGCAGTGGAATCACCACAAAGTGCTGGCGACGGCGAAAGTGGTCAGGCTATTTCGCGAGAAGGGCTATCGCGGCACGGTAGGTTGTATTCTCAACCCGGAGGTCACTTATCCGCGTTCCAGTGCGCCCCATGACGTGCGCGCCGCCGAAATCTACGATCTGTTTTATAACCGGGTATTCCTTGATCCGCTGGTTCACGGCGAATACCCGCCGGAGCTGTTTACCCTGCTCGAACAGCATGATGTTGCCTGGGGTTATTGCGCGGAAGAATTAGCGATTATCCGTGAAAACACCGTCGATGAGTTGGGGATTAACCTCTACTACCCGCATCGTGTTAAGGCCCCATCGCGCGCCTGGCACCCGCAGACGCCGTTCCATCCTGCTTACTATTATGAACCTTTTGAGCTACCGGGACGGCGGATGAATAACTCTCGCGGCTGGGAGATTTATCCGCAAATCGTTTTTGATATGGCGATGCGCATCAAACAGGATTATCGCAACATCCCGTGGTTTGTGGCGGAAAGTGGTATGGGCGTGGAGAACGAAGGGCAGTTTCGCAATAGTGAAGGCACTATCGTTGACGACTACCGTATTCGTTTTATTCGCGAGCATCTGTGGCAAACCCTGCGCGCGCGGGAAGCAGGGGCTAACTGCCACGGCTATATGCTGTGGGCGTTTACCGACAACGTTTCGCCAATGAACGCCTTTAAAAATCGCTACGGGTTGATTGAAATCGATCTGCAAAACAACCGTGCGCGGCGGCCTAAGGCTTCCGCCAGCTGGTTCCGTAAGCTTGGCGAAAGTCGCGAACTGACGCTGGATATTGACGATGAGTGGCGCTAGCCGGGCGGAAATTTTGCTAAGATAGCGGCCGATATTGACTCGCAGGCTCATAACGCACAGGTGATATTGTGGAGAAGGCTATCATTCCGCCGGAAAAGAAACCCTACCAGGAAATTGGTGATGATTTACGCGCACAGATTGCGCAGGGGCGCTATCCCATCGGGTCGCGCCTGCCGCCGGAACGCAATATCGCCGAGACCTACGGTGTGAGCCGGACCATCGTGCGTGAAGCGCTGCTGATGCTGGAGCTGCAGGGGACTGTCGATATTCGCCAGGGATCCGGGGTGTACGTTATGCGCATCCCGCACGAGGACGATAGTGAGGAAGAGCAGATGCTGAGCAGCGACGTTGGGCCGTTCGAAATTCTGCAGGCCCGCCAGTTGCTGGAGAGCAATATCGCCGCCTTTGCCGCAAAAATGGCTACCCGCGCCGATATTGATAATCTGAAGCGTATTATTGAACAGGAGCAGCGGGCTATTGCCGCCAACGATACCAGCCAGGATAACGCCCGGTTGTTTCACCTGGTGCTGGCCGGGGCAACGCAAAATCAGATGCTGCTGGCGACGGTCGAGCGCATCTGGCTGCAGATGGACAGCAGCCCGCTGTGGCAGCAGTTCAACGTGCATATTGCCAGTCGGGCGTATCGTCTGAAGTGGCTCGGCGACCGGCAAACGCTCCTCGCCGCCCTGCGCCGCCGCGACGTAATGGGGGCCTGGCAGGCGATGTGGCAGCATCTCGAAAATGTGAAAAACAGCCTGCTGGAGCTGTCCGATGAAGACGCGCCGGACTTTGACGGCTATCTATTTGAATCAGTTCCTATTTTTCAGGGGAAGCTGGTGTGATTATTCAGCCGCTCTACGCCGCGCCGCAGCACGCTTCAAAGGTGACAGAATGGCTATGGCAGGCGTTTGGCGGCGACGCGTTACCGCAGGCGTTCTTCGCCAGTATTGTTGAACATAGCCAGACGGCGGGGGCGCTTCCGGTGACCTTCATTGCCGTTGAGAATGAAACGCTGCTGGGAACCGTTGGCCTGTGGCGCTGCGATTTAATCAGCCGTCAGGACTTGTATCCGTGGATGGCGGCGCTCTACGTTGCGCCAGAAGCGCGGGGGAAGGGGTTGGCAGGAAAACTACAGCAGCACGTTATCGAATATGCCCGGACGCTAGGTTATTGCGAGCTGTTTCTCTACTCCGCTTGTCGCGATTTTTATGAGCGTTACGGCTGGCAGTATATCGGCGAAGGCCTGGATTACCCGGCCACCGCCGTCAGTTTATACCGCTACGATTTATCGCCATCGAGGGGGGCGATCACCGAGTGACGGCGGACCAGCGTCGGGCTGAAAAGGTGGGTTATTTCGGGCGCAGGGCGGTGTTCCGCCAGCGCTAACGCCAGCTCGGCGGCCTGAGTCGCCATGGTCACAATCGGATAGCGTACGGTGGTCAGGCGCGGGCGCACGTAGCGTGAAATCAGCACATCATCAAAGCCGATCAGCGAAATCTCGCGCGGCACATCAATACCGTTATCGTTTAGTACGCCCATCGCACCGGCGGCCATTGAGTCGTTATAGCAGGCAACAGCGGTAAAGTTTCTTCCGCGCCCGAGTAGCTCGGTCATCGCCTGTTCCCCGCCGCTCTCATCGGGCTCGGCAAAGGTTACCAGCCGATCGTTGCATGGCAGATTGCTCTCTTTTAACGCTGCGTAATAACCCTGCAGGCGGTCTTCGGCATCGGAAATAACGTGGTTTGAGCAGAGATAGCCAATACGCGTGTGCCCTTGCTGAATCAGATGGCGAGTCGCCAGCCATGCGCCGTAGCGGTCATCCAGCGCCACGCAGCGCTGCTCGAAGCCCGGCAGGATGCGGTTAATCAATACCATGCCGGGGATTTGCTTCATCAGCGAGGCCAGTTCGTCATCGGGGATGATTTTTGCGTGGACCACCAGAGCGGCGCAGCGGTGGCGAATCAGCTGTTCAATCGCCTGACGCTCTTTATGAATGCTGTGATAACCGTTGCCGATCAGCAAAAAATTGCCAGTATTGTAGGCTACCTGCTCGACGGCTTTGACCATTGCACCGAAGAACGGGTCAGAGACATCGCCCACCACCAGGCCGACGGTTTCCGTTGATTGTTGCGCCAGCGCGCGGGCGTTGGCGTTGGGATGATAATTTAGCGCTTCCATCGCCTCACCCACCGACTGGCGCGAGGCTTCGCTGGCTTTCGGGGAATTGTTAATAACGCGAGAAACGGTAGCGACGGAAACTCCTGCGAGTCGGGCTACATCCTTAATTGTCGCCATACCATGCCTTTTTTAGGGTAAGCGTTTACATACTGTTTATGTTACGGGAAAGTGCGGCAGATTCAAGGTCGGGCGACCTTGGGTTGACGCAATTGTGATACAGATTAGCCTTGTGGGTGAAATAGTTACCCACAGGCAACCCGTGAATGATTCCGGGAATGGATAATTCACACCTTTGCTTACACTTTGCGATTAGCTGTTGCGAATGTTCGCTGGTTTACCCATTCAATGCATTGATATTCTGGCTATCCCAGAGGTATTGATAGGTGGAGTCGACTTCAGGTTGACCACTCTAATTACACCAGCCTGCGCAGATGCGCAGGTTTTTTTTTGCCCATCGTTAGCCATTGTTACAGTTACCGAAAATAGCAATAACTGGTTGCACTTAGGCTCATTCCCTTGCGTTTTATGGCTGGTAGCGGCGGGTGAAAAAACGAGACAATCAGGATCCCAGAGGTATTGATTGGTGAGTTTCTTAAGTACGCTCTTCGTACTGATTATCTTGCACCGACCTGCGCGGATGCGCAGGTTTTTTTTGCTCTGAATTCCGCCCTCCATACTGCATTTCCCGCGCCTTCTCGTGTAACCTGCTTTGACTGATTAACCGGTCAAACGGAGTTGTTATGCTTTTGGGATTTTTTAGACTGCTTTTCAAAGGATTGTACCGGGTAAAGCTAACCGGTGACACGCAGGCACTGTACCAGCAAAAGGTACTGATTACGCCAAACCATGTCTCATTTATTGATGGCGTACTGCTGGCGCTCTTCTTGCCGGTGCGTCCTGTCTTTGCGGTGTACTCCTCGATTACCGATCGCTGGTTTATGCGCGCGCTAAAGCCGATTATTGATTTTGTCCCGCTGGATCCAACCAAACCGATGTCGATTAAGCATCTGGTACGCCTGATTGAGCAGGGGCGTCCGGTAGTGATTTTCCCGGAAGGGCGAATTACGGTGAGCGGTTCGCTGATGAAAATTTATGACGGCGCGGCCTTTGTGGCGGCGAAGTCGCAGGCGACCATTGTACCGCTGCGAATCGAAGGCGCAGAACTCACGCCCTTTAGCCGCCTGAAGGGGCTGGTCAAGCGCCGCCTGTTCCCGCGTATTCAGCTGCATGTGCTGCCGCCGACGCTTCTGGCGATGCCGGATGCGCCGCGCGCCCGCGACCGGCGTAAAATTGCCGGTGAAATGCTGCATCAAATTATGATGGAAGCGCGGATGGCGGTACGTCCCCGTGAAACGCTGTATGAGGCGCTGCTGGCGGCCCAGAACCGCTTCGGCGCGGGCAAAAACTGCGTGGAAGATATCAATTTTCAGCCGGATACCTACCGTAAGCTGCTGACCAAAACCCTGTTTGTGGCGCGTATTCTGGAAAAATACAGCGCCCAGGGCGAGAAAATCGGCCTGATGCTGCCGAATGCCGGGATCAGCGCGGCGGTGATTTTTGGCGCGATTGCCCGCGGGCGGATCCCGGCGATGATGAACTATACCGCCGGGGTCAAAGGTCTGAGCAGCGCCATTACCGCCGCAGAAATCAAAACCATATTTACCTCTCGTACCTTCCTGGATAAAGGTAAACTCTGGCATCTGCCGGAGCAATTGACCCAGGTGCGCTGGGTGTTTCTCGAAGATTTAAAAGGCGACGTCACCGCTGCCGATAAGCTGTGGATCTTTGGTCATTTGCTGATGCCGAAGCTGGCGCAGGTTAAACAACAGCCGGAAGATGCGGCGATGATCCTGTTTACCTCTGGCTCGGAAGGCAACCCGAAAGGCGTAGTACATAGCCATAAAAGCCTGTTGGCTAACGTCGAGCAGATTAAAACCATCGCTGACTTTACCGCCAATGACCGCTTTATGTCGGCGCTGCCGCTGTTTCACTCCTTTGGTCTGACGGTCGGCCTGCTGACGCCATTGTTTACCGGTGCAGAAGTCTTTCTCTATCCCAGCCCGCTGCATTATCGCGTGGTGCCGGAGCTGGTGTATGACCGTAACTGTACCGTGCTGTTCGGTACTTCAACCTTCCTTGCCAACTACGCTCGCTTCGCCAATCCGTATGACTTTTATCGCTTGCGTTACGTTGTCGCCGGGGCGGAGAAGCTGCAGGAGAGTACAAAGCAAATCTGGCAGGACAAGTTTGGTCTGCGCATTCTTGAAGGCTACGGCGTCACCGAATGCGCGCCGGTGGTCTCCATTAACGTCCCCATGGCGGCGAAAGTGGGCACCGTTGGCCGCATTCTGCCGGGGATGGACGCTCGTCTGCTGGCAATGCCCGGAATTGAAGAAGGGGGCCGCTTGCAGCTGAAAGGGCCGAATATCATGAACGGCTATCTGCGAGTGGAAAATCCCGGCGTACTGGAAGCGCCATCGGCTGAAAATCAGCACGGTGAAGTGGGAATCGGCTGGTATGACACCGGGGATATTGTCACCTTTGACGAGCAGGGCTATGTGCGGATTCAGGGCCGCGCGAAGCGTTTTGCCAAAATCGCCGGTGAGATGGTGTCACTGGAGATGGTTGAGCAGGTGGCGCTGGCGGTTTCCCCGGACAAAATGCACGCCACGGCCATTAAACAGGATGCCAGCAAAGGTGAGGCGCTGGTGCTGTTTACTACCGATAATGAACTGAATCGTGAAAAACTGCTGCGCTATGCCCGTGAGCATGGCGTACCGGAGCTGGCGGTACCGCGCGACATTCGCTGGCTGAAGCAGCTCCCTCTGCTGGGCAGCGGCAAGCCGGATTTTGTCACCCTTAAAGGCATGGTTGAACAGACGGAATATTCGCATGAGTGAGTCAGTACACACTAACAATTCGCTGTACTCGAAAGGGATGATGGCGGTTATTTGCGCCCAATTTCTTTCGGCATTTGGCGATAACGCGCTGCTGTTCGCCACTCTGGCGCTGATGAAGCAGCTGTTTTACCCGGAGTGGAGTCAGCCGGTATTGCAGATGCTGTTTGTGGGCGCTTACATTCTTTTCGCGCCATTTGTCGGGCAGTTTGCCGATAGCTTCGCTAAAGGGCGGGTGATGATGGTCGCTAATGGGCTGAAGCTTATCGGCGCAGGCTGCATCTGCTTCGGCGTGAACCCGTTTATTGGCTACACGTTAGTGGGCATTGGCGCAGCCGCCTATTCTCCAGCCAAATACGGTATCCTCGGCGAGCTGACGACCGGTGATAAGTTAGTGAAAGCTAACGGCTTGATGGAGTCTTCAACCATTGCGGCGATACTGCTTGGCTCAATGGCTGGCGGTGTTCTGGCTGATTGGCATGTTGTTGCGGCGCTCAGCGTCTGCGCGGTGGTGTATGCCGGAGCGGTGGTAGCCAACCTGTGGATCCCGAAGCTGCCCGCGGCGCGTCCGGGGCAGTCATGGCGCTTTAAGCCGATGACTCACAGTTTCTTTAGCGCCTGCACCACGCTCTGGCGTAACGGTGAGACCCGCTTTTCGTTAGTCGGTACGAGCCTGTTCTGGGGAGCGGGCGTGACGCTGCGTTTTCTGTTGGTGCTGTGGGTGCCGGTGGCGCTGGGCATTACCAGTAACGCCATGCCGACCTATCTTAACGCCATGGTGGCGGTGGGGATTGTGTTGGGAGCCGGCGCGGCGGCGAAGCTGGTCACGCTGGAAACGGTGTCCCGCTGTATGCCAGCCGGGATATTGATTGGCGTGGCGGTTATCTTTTTCGCCATCCAGCAGGCGCTGCTGCCGGCGTTTGCTCTGCTGCTGCTGCTCGGCGCGTTCGGTGGTTTCTTTATCGTACCGTTGAATGCGCTGCTCCAGGAGCGAGGGAAGCATACGGTTGGCGCGGGTAACGCTATCGCGGTGCAGAATCTCGGCGAGAACGTGGCGATGCTGCTGATGCTGGGCCTCTATTCGCTAGCGGTGAGCATCGGTATTCCGGTGGTTGGTGTAGGGATTGGCTTTGGCGCGGTGTTTGCTCTGGCGATCGCCGCCCTGTGGATTTGGGGACGGCGCAAATAATCTCCCGGAGGCGGCGCGTTGCGCCTGTCCGGGCTACAAAACCGCACGAACGTGTAGCCCGGGTAAGGCGTTTACGCCGCGACCCGGGCTTTCCTGTCTTACGGTGCCGGGTAGGTATAAACCTGATGCACCGCTTCAATCTCCGCTAATACCTCTTCGCTCAGCTCCAGGTGCAGGCTCTCAACGTTAGTCTTGAGTTGCTCCATGGTCGTTGCCCCGAGAAGGGTGCTGGCGACAAACGGCTGACGGCGCACGAAGGCCAGCGCCATCTGAGCCGGGTCAATATTGTGACGCTTAGCGATATCGACATAGGCTGCCACCGCTTTCTGCGTCTGCTCTCCGCTATAGCGAGTAAAGCGGCTGAACAGCGTATTGCGCGCCCCTGCTGGCTTCGCGCCGTTGAGGTATTTCCCGGTCAGCGTACCGAACGCCAGACAGGAATAGGCCAGCAGCTCCACGCCCTCGTATTGGCTCACTTCCGCCAGACCCACTTCATAGCTGCGGTTTACCAGACTGTATGGGTTCTGGATAGTGACAATGCGCGGCAGATCGTGCTTGTCCGCCAGATGGAGATAGCGCATCACGCCAAACGCCGTTTCGTTAGAAACGCCGATATAGCGAATCTTCCCGGCGCGCTGGAACTCAGCGAGTGCTTCCAGGGTATCCAACAGCGTAACAACCGGCGCGGAATCGGCCCAGGCGTAGCCCAGCTTACCGAAACAGTTGGTTGGCCGCTGCGGCCAGTGGACCTGATAGAGGTCGAGATAATCGGTCTGCAGGCGCTTCAGGCTGTCATGCAGCGCCTCGCGGATATTTTTACGATCCAGCTTGTGGTTGGGACGGATGCTACTGTCGTTGTTGCGGGCAGGGCCGCTCACTTTGGAGGCGATAACTAGCTTCTCGCGATTGCCGCGCTTAGCCAGCCAGTTACCGACGTAGGTTTCCGTCAGGCCTTGGGTTTCCGGGCGCGGCGGGACAGGATACATTTCAGCGACATCAATCAGGTTAATGCCCTGACTCACAGCGTAATCGAGCTGCTCGTGCGCGTCTGCCTCGCTATTCTGCTCACCAAACGTCATTGTGCCCAGCCCCAGCGTGCTGATTTCAAGAGAACTGTGTGGGATACGGTGATACTGCATAGCCGGCTTCCTTTTTTTATCAACAAGGTCAGGCTTTCCCCGACAAAGGAATATAAAAATGGCAGAGGGGGAGAAAAAGGGGAAGTAAAAAGATCAAAAAAGCCGGGCCGGCGGAATCTGGCCTGATTTATCCTGGCGGATATATCGGGTTTATCCCGACTCTTTTCTTAATGCTGAAGAATGATGAAAAGCGGCCTGACTATGCGATAAATGACTAATCGCCACCAGGCGCAAAGACTTAACGCTTAATAATCTGGGAAACGTCGTCACGGTTAATCTGCATTTTATTACCCTGCTGATCTTCGTAACTGATAAGACCGGTGTCGTCGTCTATTGCAGGTTTGCCATCGGTCAGAATCATGCGACCGTCTTTAGTTGCCATAACGTAATCGCTGCTGCAACCGGAAACCGAGAACGCCAGTCCTACGGCGGAAATTAATACTGCCCATTTTTTCATCGTTATCACCCCTATTATGGCCGCACCTCGTACCAGTATATTAATAGCCTGATTTGTGAGACATAAAAAGCAGTTAAGTCTTAAAAAAGGATTGCAGCCCGTTTCAGGGCTGCATTTTAGCGGGCTACAGCGGATTTTTTTTATTTCGCAGCAGGTTGAGGCTCTCAACCGCAATGGAAAAGAACATGGCGAAATAGATGTAGCCTTTCGGTACGTGCACGTCGAAACTTTCAAGCATCAGCGTGAAGCCGACGAGGATCAAAAACGACAGCGCCAGCATTTTCACCGAAGGATGGCGATCAACAAAATCGCCTATCGAACGGGCGGCAACCATCATCACCAGCACAGCGATAACCACTGCCGCCATCATAATGAACAGATGATCTGATAGCCCGACGGCGGTGATCACCGAATCGAGGCTGAAAATGATATCCAGCAGCATAATCTGCACGATAGCGCCCATAAATGAATGAACGTTAGTTTTCAGCCCTTCTTCTTCCCCTTCAATGGATTCGTGAATCTCTTTACTTGCTTTCCAGATCAGAAACAGTCCGCCGAGCAGTAAGATCAGATCGCGAAAAGAGATCTCCTGACCAAGCACGGTAAACAATGGATTGGTGAGTTTAACGACCCACGCAATTGACGCCAGCAGCGCCAGACGCATGATCATCGCACCCATTAGCCCGATGCGGCGGGCGTGCGCCCGTTGCGCAGTGGGCAGTTTCGCCACAACCAGAGAGAGGAAAATAATATTATCGATCCCGAGCACTATCTCCAGCAGCGTCAGCGTACCAAGCGCCAGCCAGGCGTTAGGATCGGTTACCCATGCAAATAACATCGTTCAAAGTCCTGCAAAATAGAAAGAAGCAATTATATGCAAGCGTCATGGCAGAACAAAAAATTAATCATCTCCAGGCCGTTATTTCGAGGAGAGAAGGAAATGGCGGGCCAGCAGGGCGGCGGTAAAGTTTTTCTTCAGATAGAAACCACGCGGTAAGGTGAGAATCGGTTCGCCGTGGGCGCCTACGGCTTCGGTTAGCGCTTTACTGTTTGCCGCTTTCGGACGCAGTTGCAGCACCTCGCCGTGGCGGGCTGTGATGCGCTCAACTTGCCCAAGAACGATCAGGTCCATTAGCTCTTCCCAATCCATGCGTAGCTGGCGATCTTCTTCTTCGCTGGGGCTCCATAGCAGCGGCGCGCCCACGCGGCGATCGGCAAGTGGAATCGTTCGCTCTCCTTCTACCGGTACCCACAGCACGCGCTTGAGCTTATGGCGCACATGGCTGCTCTCCCAGGTGACGCCACTGTTACCGGTCAGAGGCGCGACGCAGACGAAAGTGGTCTCCAGCGGGCGACCTGAAGAATCAACAGGGATAGTTTTTAGCTCGACGCCAAGGGCGGCGAAATCCTGTTCGGGCTTGCTGCCTGCGCTGGCGCCGAGCCAGATTTCCAGCAGGATGCCGATCCAGCCTTTATCACGTTTTAAATCACGTGGAATTGGGATTCCAGCAAGCGCGGCCAATTCACCCAGCGAATAGCCCGCCAGCTGCTGCGCCTGAGCCAGAAGTTGCTCCTGACTTTGCGGTGGCGATAAGAGCGGCGCGACGGTCGACATAGTGTAAAACCTCTGGCTAAAAAATGAGCGGTAATTTCATCCGTTGTGGATAGAGTTTACCTTTTCTTGGGTAAGTATGACAATTTGATGATTCGTATGGGTTTTTTTGCAGTTTTTTGCCGCCGTAAAAAGAGTCATCCCGGGTTTTCCAGAACTGGTCACCGACAATGAACAGGATCTTACACCATGTTATCCACAGAAAAATGGGATAACTGGGGAAAAGCCCCACTACTGTTTTCATTTACAGCCTTGACGTGAGAGGAAAATCGAGTTTTTAGACAAAATATGCCCAGTGCGCTTGCGTAATCTGTGGATAAAACCAACATTGCTCGATCTTTCATCAGTTCCAGGATCGCATATGTGACGATCGTCACGTTACGCTGTGAATTATGAAATTTTAACATGCTAACTTAATGAAAATTAGGTCATTATTATCGTGTGTCATTACTACGTTGTTCGGATTACTCCGGGTTTTCCCTGGTTAATTCCGTACTTCTTCACAACTCTATCCACAGAAAAAGTGAATAAAATCGTCCGGAGAGGGCTTTCGCTGTTTATAACTCCGGGTATTACTGTGAGTTATTCAAATGTTATTCGATCTCATCGCGCTCACAGAGTGGTTTACCGTTTCCAGCGAGTGTGAAACAATCATTCACATTGAAGCTTATTTTGAGGTAGTCCGGTGATTGATGACGATGGCTACCGCCCAAATGTCGGTATTGTAATCTGTAATCGCCAGGGCCAGGTTATGTGGGCCAGGCGCTATGGTCAGCACTCGTGGCAGTTCCCGCAAGGGGGCATTAACCCAGGAGAATCAGCAGAGCAGGCGATGTATCGGGAATTGTTCGAAGAAGTTGGGTTAAGCCGCAAAGATGTGCGGATCCTGGCTTCAACCCGTAACTGGTTGCGTTACAAATTGCCTAAACGTTTGGTGCGTTGGGACACAAAGCCGGTATGTATCGGCCAGAAACAGAAGTGGTTTCTCCTGCAATTGATCGGCAGTGATGCGGACGTCAATATGCAAACCAGCAGTACACCTGAGTTTGATGGCTGGCGATGGGTAAGCTATTGGTACCCGGTGCGTCAGGTGGTGTCGTTTAAGCGCGACGTATACCGCAGGGTGATGAAAGAGTTTGCCAGCGTCACTATGGCTCTGACAGAAAGCACACCTAAGCCGCAAAGCGCGCCTGCATATCGACGTAAAAGAGGTTAAGCCACGCACATTATGCTCACTCGGTTGCGAGAAATAGTCGAGAAGGTCGCGAGTGCGCCGCGTTTAAACGAGGCGCTGGATATCCTGGTAACCGATGTCTGCGCCGCGATGGAGACGGAAGTCTGTTCGGTTTATCTGGCTGACAATGACCGACGCTGTTATTACCTGATGGCGACTCGCGGGTTGAAAAAGCCCCGCGGGCGTATCGTTGCGCTCGCTTTTGATGAAGGACTGGTCGGCCTGGTTGGTCGCCTGGCGGAGCCCATTAACCTCGCCGATGCGCAAAAGCACCCCAGTTTTAAATATATTCCCGCAGTAAAAGAGGGTCGCTTTCGCGCCTTCCTCGGTGTACCGATTATCCAGCGGCGTCAGCTGCTCGGTGTGCTGGTGGTGCAGCAGCGTGAGCTGCGTCAGTTTGATGAAAGCGAGGAGTCTTTCCTTGTCACCCTGGCCACGCAAATCGCCGGCATTCTTTCTCAATCCCAACTAAATGCGCTGTTTGGTCAATACCGCCAGACCCGCATCCGCGCGCTGCCCGCTTCATCAGGCGTCGCGATAGCCGAAGGCTGGATGGACGTCAGCCTGCCGCTGATGGAGCAGGTTTATGAAGCTTCCACGCTTGATACTGCTTCTGAGCGGGAAAGGTTGACCGGCGCGCTGGAAGAGGCGGCCAACGAGTTTCGTCGCTACAGCAAGCGCTACTCTGCCGGAGCGCAGAAAGAGACGGCGGCAATCTTTGACCTCTATTCACACCTGCTTTCCGACGCGCGCCTGCGCCGCGAGCTGTTTGCCGAAGTGGATAAAGGCGCGGTGGCTGAATGGGCGGTGAAGAAGATCATCGAGAAGTTTGCTGAGCAGTTTGCCGCGCTTAGCGACGGCTATCTGAAAGAGCGCGCGGGCGATTTGCGCACGCTGGGTCAGCGGCTGCTTTTCCATCTCGATGACAGTATTCAGGGTCCAAATACCTGGCCGGAGCGCATCGTGCTGGTAGCGGACGAGCTGTCGGCCACGACTCTGGCTGAGGTCCCTCAGGATCGTTTAGCGGGCGTGGTGGTCCGCGATGGTGCGGCTAACTCGCACGCTGCGATTATGGTCCGTGCGCTGGGTATTCCGACGGTAATGGGGGCGGATATTCAGCCTTCTCTGCTGCACGGTCATACCCTGATCGTCGACGGCTATCGCGGCGAGCTGCTGGTGGACCCTGAGCCGGTACTGTTGCAAGAGTATCAGCGCCTGATCAGCGAAGAAAACGAGCTTAGCCGCCTGGCGGAGGACGATCTTGAACGCGCTTCCGAGCTGAAAAGCGGTGAGCGGGTAAAAGTGATGCTCAACGCGGGGCTAAGCCCTGAGCACGAAGAAAAACTGGGCAATTTTGTCGACGGCATTGGCCTGTACCGTACCGAAATCCCCTTTATGCTGCAAAGCGGCTTCCCCTCTGAAGAGGAGCAGGTCGCCCAGTATCAGGGCATGCTGCAGATGTTCAACGACAAATCGGTGACCCTGCGTACGCTGGATATCGGTGCGGATAAACAGCTGCCGTATATGCCAATCAGCGAAGAGAACCCGTGTCTTGGCTGGCGCGGTATTCGGATCACGCTCGATCAGCCGGAGATCTTCCTGGTGCAGGTCCGCGCGATGCTGCGTGCCAACGCGGCGACCGGAAACCTCAGTATCCTGCTGCCGATGGTGACCAGTCTGGATGAAGTAGATGAAGCCCGACGCCTTATCGACCGTGCCAGCCGTGAAGTGGAAGAGATGATCGGTTATGCCATCCCACGCCCGCGTCTTGGCGTGATGCTGGAAGTGCCGTCGATGGTCTTTATGCTGCCGCAGCTGGCTAACCGCGTCGATTTTATCTCCGTTGGCACCAACGACCTGACGCAATACATTTTAGCCGTGGATCGGAACAATACCCGCGTCGCCAGTATGTATGACAGTCTGCATCCGGGTGTCCTCAGGGCGCTGGCAATGATTGCCCGCGACGCCGAGCGTTTTGGTATCGACCTGCGCCTTTGCGGGGAGATGGCGGGCGATCCGATGTGTGTCACGATCCTGATAGGCCTGGGTTATCGCCATCTGTCGATGAACGGCCGCTCGGTGGCGAGGGTGAAATATCTGCTGCGCCGCATTGATATCAATGAAGCTCAGGAGCTTTCCCACCGCAGTCTGGAAGCGCAGATGACCGCCGAAGTACGCCATCAGGTTGCGGCTTTCATGGAGCGACGCGGCCTCGGCGGCCTGATCCGCGGCGGCCGTTAGCGGTTGTTATTGAACGGGCTACAAGTTTGGTAGCCCGGACAGGCGCAACGCGCCGCCTCCGGGAAATGCATCAACGCTCATTCGCATTCGTATACATATCTTTTACATGTCCGACGCGGATCGCTCCTGGCGCTTATGCTATCATTCGCAGCCTTTGGAGCGTCCGTTTCTGGCGGACGCGAACGATCCCCGCTGTCCACTTTCGGCGGAATAACAAGTCTTTATGGTGACAGATGAATAGTGGCTACCTGCATTTTCCGGAGTTTGATCCGGTAATATTTTCCATTGGACCGGTCTCCCTCCACTGGTACGGCCTGATGTACCTGGTCGGGTTTGTTTTTGCGATGTGGTTGGCCACCCGTCGGGCCAATCGTCCAGGCAGCGGCTGGACAAAAAACGAAGTTGAAAACCTGCTGTACGCCGGATTTCTCGGCGTCTTCCTCGGCGGGCGTCTCGGCTATGTCTTTTTCTACAATCTGCCGGTCTTCCTTGACGATCCGCTCTATCTGTTCCGCGTCTGGGACGGCGGCATGTCCTTCCACGGTGGTCTGATCGGCGTGATTCTGGTGATGATCATCTTTGCTAAACGCACCAAGCGCACCTTTTTCCAGGTATCCGACTTTATTGCACCGCTGATTCCGTTTGGTCTCGGTGCCGGGCGTCTGGGCAACTTTATCAACGGTGAACTATGGGGCCGCGTCGATCCGAGCTTCCACTATACGATGATTTTCCCTGGCTCTCGTGCGGAAGATATGGCGCTGCTGCCGTCGCATCCCGAGTGGCAATCGCTATTTGACACCTACGGCGCGCTGCCGCGTCATGCCTCGCAGCTGTATGAACTGGCGCTGGAAGGCGTGGTGCTGTTCCTGATCCTGAACCTGTTTATCCGCAAACCGCGTCCGGCGGGTTCGGTTTCCGGTTTGTTCCTGATTGGCTATGGACTGTTCCGTATCATCGTGGAATTCTTCCGCCAGCCTGATGCGCAGTTTACCGGCGGCTGGGTACAGTACATCAGTATGGGGCAGATTCTTTCGATTCCGATGGTGCTTGCGGGTATCATAATGATGGTCTGGGCGTACCGTTGTCGTCCGCAGCAACAAAACTCTTGAGGAACCATGAAACAGTATCTTGATTTGATGCAGAAAGTGCTCGACGAGGGCACGCAAAAAAATGACCGCACCGGTACCGGCACCGTCTCTATTTTCGGCCACCAGATGCGTTTTAACCTGCAGGAAGGATTCCCGTTGGTGACGACCAAGCGCTGTCATTTACGCTCCATCATCCATGAACTGCTGTGGTTCCTGCAGGGTGACACCAACGTAGCGTATTTGCACGAAAACAACGTGACCATCTGGGACGAGTGGGCGGATGAAAACGGCGATCTGGGGCCGGTCTACGGCAAGCAGTGGCGTTCCTGGCCCGCGCCGGATGGTCGTCATATCGACCAGATCACTACCGTGATGGAACAGCTGAAAAACGACCCGGACTCACGCCGTATCATCGTCTCGGCCTGGAACGTCGGTGAGCTGAATAAAATGGCGCTGGCCCCGTGCCACGCGTTCTTCCAGTTCTACGTGGCGGACGGCAAGCTTTCCTGCCAGCTCTATCAGCGTTCTTGTGATGTGTTCCTCGGCCTGCCGTTCAATATCGCCAGCTACGCGCTGCTGGTGCATATGGTGGCGCAGCAGTGCGAACTCGAAGTAGGCGATTTTGTCTGGACCGGCGGCGATACGCACCTGTACAGCAACCACATGGAGCAGACGCACCTGCAGCTGAGCCGTGAACCTCGTGCGCTGCCGAAGCTGATCATCAAACGTAAACCGGCGTCGATATTTGACTACCGCTTTGAAGACTTCGAAATCGAAGGCTACGACCCGCACCCTGGAATTAAAGCGCCAGTGGCGATTTAATCTGTAAGTGATGATGCAAAACCGGTGCCTGCGAGCGCCGGTTTTTTTATGCGCCAACTACGCTAAACGCTAGCTATTAAACCGCCGCCAAAGCGCATTTTTGCGAGCCGGTTTCCCGCAGATTTGTAACCCATTGCAACGCCTTAAATCCTCTCCGACGCGCGACGCAAACCAGCATTTTACCGTTCGTATCAAACATCACCGCCAGGCATACTCGGCCCATGAACAGAGAACTTGGCTATACCCTGATAGAAACCCTGGTCACGATGACGCTGGTCGTGATTCTGAGCGCCAGCGGGCTTTATGGCTGGCAGAGCTGGCAACAGCAGCAGCGCCTGTGGCAAACCGCCTGCCAGGTCCGCGACTATCTGGTGTTGTTACGCGATGACGCCAACTGGCACAACCGTGATCGGGTATTAAACGTCGGTCAGAGCGTGGAGGGATGGTGCCTGAGCGCCGGCGATGCGATGACTGATTGTAGCATCAGGAACGCTTTTACCCTGCAGCCGATGTGGCCGGAGGTTTCGCTCAGCACAATGACGCCGGGGCTGGGTTTTTACGGCCTGCGCAATACCGCCTGGGCCGGGCATATCCGGCTGCAAAGCGCGGCGGGCGGCTGGAATATTATTGTCTCTAACTGGGGGCGAATCCGCCTCTGCCGCAGCGAGGAGACGGCATCATGCCTGTAAAATGCAGCGGTTTTTCACTACCAGAAACGTTAATCGCGATGGCTATCAGCTCCGTGTTATTACTCGGAAGCGCGCGTTTTCTTCCGGCGCTGCAGTGGGCTGCGCTTCGCCAGACCCGGCAGCAGTCCCTGGAAAATGAGCTCTGGCAGCGAATCTATACCGTGGCGAAGCATTTGCAGCGCGCCGGTTATTGTCGTGGTCAATGTAGCGGAGCGGCGCTCTATATCGCAGGCAGCGGTGATTGCCTGCTTGTTCGCTGGGATAGCAACAGCGATGGGGTCTGGAATACTTCTCCGCCGTCTGAATCCGACACCACGGGGTTTCGGCTGCGCGACGGCGCGCTGGAAACCCTGCGAGGGGCCACTGACTGTAGTGGAAAAGGCTGGGAGAAAATGACCAACCCGGCGGCGATTAAGGTCACTACGTTTCAGGTTACCCGGCAGAATAAAGCGGAGTTCTCACCTGAATTCTCGATAACGCTGGCGGCGCAATCCGCTGCCGATCTGCAAATTCACGCGCGGGCGGAATACAGCGTAACGGGATATAACCTGTGAATCGCCAGCGCGGTCTCTCTTCGCTGTTAATGGTGCTCCTGCTTCTGGCGCTCGGCAGTTTGCTGCTTCAAGGGCTGAACCAGCAGCAGCGCTCTTTGTTTGCGCAGACGGCCAGTGAGACGCAGGCGCTTCGCGATACTGCTGGCGCACACTCCGCGCTGCAGTGGGGAAAGGGACTCTCCTGGCCGCCAGAGGATGCGGTGAGCTGTCAGCAGGATGAGTCGCTCGGCTGGCGCGCCTGCCTGCGTCTCTTCAGCGACGACTCAGTATTGCTGATTGGCGGCAGCGGCACTATGCAGCTGTGGCAATCCGGCACGGTGGAACAAAACAGCCTGCGCTTTTCTCCCCATGGCTGGAGCGATTTCTGCCCGCTAAAGGAGGTCAGCTTATGTCGGATGCCCTGAGGCGACAGCGCGGGTTCAGCCTGCCGGAAACTCTGTTGGCTTTGGTGCTGCTGATCATGACCATTACCGCGCTGGCAGGCTATCAGCGCGGGCTGGCCAACGGCTTCATGCAGCTTAATCAATATCGTCAGCTGTGGCGTGATGCGTGGCGGTTTAGTCAGTTGCATCCGCCAGCGGTTGCTGACAATCGCCAGGTATCCCGCATGCAGACATCAGTGCAAAGATGTGTCAGCATCACGGTAACGATCACCATGCCCGCAGCCAGGCGGGCGCAGATGACCCGGCTGCATTGCCCGGTCAGTCAGTAGCCAGGAGCGAATATGTTAAGGGTGTACCACTCAAACCGTCTGGATGTCCTTGAAGCGTTGATGGAATTTATCGTCGAGCGCCAGCGGCTGGACGACCCCTTCATGCCTGAAATGGTGCTGGTGCAAAGTACCGGGATGGCGCAATGGCTACAGATGACGCTGGCAAAGCGATTCGGGATTGCGGCCAATATTGATTTCCCGCTTCCCGCCAGTTTTATCTGGGACATGTTCGTACGAGTGCTGAAAGACATTCCCGGTGAAAGCGCGTTCAGCAAACAAAGCATGAGCTGGAAGCTGATGACCCTGCTGCCGCAGCGTCTTGACGATGAGGCCTTCACGCTGCTGCGCCACTATCTGAACGATGACAGTGACAAGCGTAAACTGTTTCAGCTGGCGACAAGGGTAGCGGATCTCTATGACCAGTATTTGGTTTATCGCCCTGAATGGCTAATGCGCTGGGAGGCTGACGGACGCGTTGACGGCCTTGGTGAAGCGCAGGAGTGGCAGGCGCCTTTGTGGAAAGCGCTGGTGGAGTACACTGCAGAACTGGGGCAGCCGCTGTGGCATCGCGCCAATTTATATCAACGTTTTATCAGCGCGCTTGAAGCAGCTGAAGAGCCGCCCGCCGGGCTGCCGTCGCGGGTATTTATTTGCGGGATTTCGGCGCTGCCGCCGGTGTACCTGCAGGCGCTACAGGCGCTGGGTAAACATGTTGATGTTTACGTCCTTTTCACTAACCCGTGTCGCTACTACTGGGGTGACATCAAAGATCCGGGATTTCTGGCAAAACTGATGTCCCGCCAGCGCCGCCACCACCGTGAAACGACCCGAGAGTTGCCGTTGTTTCGTGATGCTGAGCAGGCTCCGGGCTTGTTTAACGACGCCGGGGAGCAGGACGTTGGTAACCCGCTTCTGGCTTCCTGGGGCAAGCTGGGGCGAGATTATATTTATCTGCTGGCGGGCCTTGAGCGCTATGAAGAACTGGATGCCTTTGTCGATATTGCGCCGGATAACCTGCTGCATAATCTTCAGGCGGATATTCTCGAATTGCGCAATGAGGCGGTGGCCGGGCGCAGTGCCGAAGAGTTCGCCAACAGCCGCAGCAAACGGGCGCTCGCTGTGGATGACCGCAGCCTGACGATTCATGTTTGCCACAGCCCGCAGCGCGAAGTCGAGGTGCTGCACGACCGGCTGCTGGCGATGCTTGAAGAGAACCCCGAACTGACGCCGCGCGATATTATCGTTATGGTGGCGGATATCGATAGCTACAGTCCCTATATCCAGGCCGTCTTCGGCAGCGCCAGCGGTGAACGCTGGCTGCCGTGGGCGATTTCCGACCGCCGCGCACGTGAATCCCACCCTGCATTACAGGCATTTATCACGCTTCTTTCGCTTCCCGATAGCCGCTTTGCCAGCGAAGATGTTCTGGCGCTGCTGGATGTTCCGGTACTGGCCGCGCGGTTTAACATTGACGAAGAAGGGCTGCGCTATCTGCGCCAGTGGGTTAACGAATCTGGCGTACGCTGGGGAATGGATGACGACAACGTGCGCGAACTCGACCTCCCGGCAACCGGCCAGCACACCTGGCGCTTTGGCCTGACGCGGATGCTATTGGGCTACGCTATGGACAGCAGCGAAGGGGAGTGGCGCTCGGTGCTGCCGTATGATGAGTCGAGCGGGCTCATCGCCGAGCTGGTGGGCAATCTGGCATCGCTGCTGATGCAGCTTAATCTCTGGCGTCGCGGGCTGGCTCAGGATCGCCCGTTAGCCGAGTGGCTGCCGGTATGCCGTGACCTGCTTAACGACTTTTTCCTTCCGGACAGCGAAACGGAAGCGGCCCTGACGCTGATTGAACAACAGTGGCAGGCGGTGATTGACGGCGGCGTAGAAGCGCAATATGGCGAAGCGGTTCCGCTGTCGCTACTCCGCGATGAGCTGGCTCAGCGGCTCGATCAGCAGCGAATCAGCCAGCGCTTCCTCGCAGGGCCGGTAAATATTTGCACCCTGATGCCTATGCGTTCAATTCCTTTCAAAGTGGTCTGTCTGCTGGGGATGAACGACGGTGTTTATCCTCGCACCCTCGCGCCGCTGGGCTTTGACCTGATGAGCCAGAAGCCGCAGCGCGGCGACCGCAGCCGTCGCGATGATGACCGCTATCTGTTCCTCGAAGCGCTGATGTCGGCCGAGCAGAAGCTGTATATCAGCTATATTGGCCGTTCAATTCAGGATAACAGCGAGCGCTATCCCTCCGTTCTTGTTCAGGAGCTGGCGGACTATATCGGCCAGAGCCACTGCCTGGCGGGCGATGAAGCACTGGATTGCGATGCCAGTGAGCGTCGCGTCAAAGAACACATCACTCATCTGCATACCCGAATGCCCTTTGATGCCGCAAATTTTCTGACCGACGAAGATCAAAGCTATGCCCGGGAATGGCTGGCCGCAGCCAGCCAGCAGGGTGAGGCGCACGGCGACTTTATCCAGCCTTTACCGGCACCTGAAATTGATCACTTACCGTTAGAACAGCTGTTGCGTTTCTGGCAGCACCCTGTTCGCGCTTTCTTTCAGCAGCGGCTGCGGGTGAATTTCCGCTCAGAGGAGAGTGAGATCCCTGATGACGAACCTTTTACCCTCGAAGGGCTGAGCCGCTATCAGCTCAACCAGCAGTTGCTCAATACGCTGATTGAACAGCATGATGCCTCGGCGATGTATCGTCGTTTCCGCGCCGCCGGGGAATTACCTTACGGCGCTTTCGGCGAACTGGCCTGGGAGAGCCAGCGGCAGGAGATGCAAAATCTGGCCGAACGGGTGATAGCCTGTCGCCAGCCGGGGCAAAGTATGGAAATCGATCTGCAATGTAACGGAGTCAACATTACGGGCTGGCTACAGCAGGTACAATCCGACGGTTTGCTGCGCTGGCGACCATCGTTACTGAGCGTGACGCAAGGAATGCAACTTTGGCTGGAGCATCTTGTCTATTGTGCTAGCGGCGGTAATGGCGAAAGTCGACTGTTTGTGCGCAAAGAAGGAGAGTGGCGCTTTCCCCCGCTGGCGCAGGAACAGGCTCAGGAATATCTGAATGAGCTTGTTGAGGGCTACCTGCAAGGGATGTCAAAACCTCTGCTGCTGCTACCAGAAAGCGGTGGCGCATGGCTAAAAGTCTGTTATGACGCTGAAAAGGATGTCATGTTAATGGACGAAGAAACGCAGCAAAAAGCGCGCAGTAAATTTCTTCAGGCTTATGAAGGCAACATGGTGGTCAGCGGCGAAGGTGCCGATGTCTGGTACCAGCGCCTGTGGCGTACTCTGGAGCCGGAATACTTTGAAGAGATCGTTGCGCAAACGCAGCGCTATTTGCTGCCGGTATTTCGTTTCCATCAGTCCGAATAACATTGTAATAGTATAAAAATTGCGCAATGGATGGCAGTTCATTTATGATGCGCAGCGAATCACGGACTGATGTTTTATAAAGGCTGCATATTGTGCAGCGCCAGGTTTGTTAATGATGAGGTCCGTGAATGCCCCGCAGTTTATGGTTCAAGGTTATTGTTGTACTGGCCGCCCTTTGGGCGCCGTTAAGTCAGGCAGACACCGGATGGCAACCGATTCAGGAAACCATCCGTAAAAGCGAAAAAGATACCCGCCAGTATCAGGCGATTCGCCTCGATAACGGCATGGTGGTGTTGCTGGTTTCCGATCCGCAGGCAGTGAAATCGCTGTCGGCGCTGGTTGTTCCCGTGGGTTCGCTGCAGGATCCCGTCGAGCATCAGGGGCTGGCCCACTTCCTGGAACATATGACGCTGATGGGCTCGAAAAAGTATCCCCAGCCTGACAGCCTCGCCGAGTTCCTCAAGATGCACGGCGGCAGCCACAACGCCAGTACCGCGCCGTATCGCACCGCGTTCTATCTTGAAGTAGAAAACGATGCGCTCAACGGCGCAGTGGATCGCCTGGCTGACGCGATTGCCGCACCGTTGCTGGATAAAAAATATGCCGACCGCGAGCGTAATGCGGTTAATGCCGAGCTAACGATGGCGCGGACCCGCGATGGTATGCGCATGGCGCAGGTTAGTGCAGAAACCATTAACCCGGCGCACCCCGGATCGCAATTTTCGGGCGGTAACCTTGAAACGCTAAGCGACAAGCCCGGTAAACCGGTTCTTGACGCGCTGCACGCTTTCCGCGATAGCTGGTATTCCGCCAACCTGATGAAAGCGGTGATCTACAGCAATAAACCTTTGCCGGAGCTGGCGAGCATCGCCGCAGCTACCTATGGTCGCGTGCCGAACCACGATATCAGCAAACCGGAAATCACCGTCCCGGTAGTGACCGATGCGCAAAAGGGCATCATCATTCATTACGTCCCGGCGATGCCGCGCAAAGTGCTGCGCGTGGAATTCCGCATTGATAACAATAGCGACCAGTTCCGCAGTAAAACCGACGAGCTGGTGACCTATATGATCGGCAACCGTAGCCCGGGCACGCTTTCTGACTGGCTGCAAAAACAAGGGCTGGTTGAAGGCATTCGGGCGGACTCTGACCCGGTCGTTAACGGTAATAGTGGGGTGCTGGCTATCTCTGCCACCCTTACGGACAAAGGGCTGGCGCACCGTGATGAAGTCACTGCGGCCATTTTCAGCTACCTCAATCTGCTGCGCAGTCAGGGGATCGATAAACGCTATTTTGACGAACTGGCCCATGTGCTGGCGCTCGACTTCCGCTACCCGTCCATCAACCGTAATATGGATTACGTCGAATGGCTGGCCGACACCATGATCCGCGTGCCGGTTGAGCATACGCTGGATGTCGTCAATATCGCCGATCGCTACGATCCGCAGGCGATCAAAGACCGTCTGGCGATGATGACGCCGCAAAATGCCCGTATCTGGTATATCAGTCCGAAGGAACCGCATAACAAGACGGCCTACTTTGTTAACGCGCCCTATCAGGTAGATAAAATCGGCGAGCAAACTTTCGCCGACTGGCAGCAGAAATCCAGCGCTATCGATCTCAAGCTGCCGGTGCTGAACCCCTATATTCCAGACGATTTCACCTTAATCAAAAGCGACAAGGCCTATTCGCATCCGCAGTTGATTGTTGATGAACCGACGCTGCGGGTGATTTATGCGCCGAGCCAGTACTTCGCCAGTGAACCCAAAGCGGATATTTCGCTGGTTCTGCGTAACCCGCAGGGCATGGACAGCGCCCGCCGTCAGGTGATGTTTGCCCTCAATGATTATCTGGCGGGTATCGCGCTCGATCAGCTCAGCAACCAGGCAGCGGTTGGGGGCATCAGCTTCTCTACCGGTGCAAATAACGGGCTGATGGTTAACGCTAACGGCTACACGCAGCATCTGCCGGAGCTGTTTAACGCCCTGCTGGACGGTTACTTCAGCTACACGCCTACCGAAGAACAGTTGGATCAGGCCAAATCCTGGTATGCTCAGATGATGGATTCGGCGGATAAAGGCAAAGCCTACGATCAGGCGATTATGCCGATTCAGATGGTTTCTCAGGTGCCGTACTTCCAGCGCGAAGAGCGTCGTGCGCTGCTGCCGTCAATTACGCTCAAAGAGGTGCTGGAGTACCGCGATAATCTCAAAGCGAAAGGGCGTCCGGAGCTTTTGGTGATTGGTAATCTCACCGCCGATCAATCAACTGCCATGGCGCGGCAGATTCAAAAACAGCTGGGCGCAGACGGTAACGAATGGTGTCGTAACAAAGACGTGCTGGTAAACAGCAAACAGCTGGCGATTTTTGAAAAAGCGGGTAACAGCACCGATTCCGCGCTGGCTGCGGTCTTCGCACCGCCGAACGTGGACGAATATACCAGCTCTGCTGCGAGTTCTCTTCTCGGGCAAATTGTGCAGCCGTGGTTCTATAACCAATTGCGTACCGAAGAACAGCTGGGCTATGCGGTCTTTGCTTTCTCGATGAACGTTGGTCGCCAGTGGGGAATGGGCTTCCTGCTGCAAAGCAGCGATAAGCAGCCTGAATTCCTCTGGCAACGCTTCCAGGCCTTCTTTCCGACGGCGGAAGCCAAACTGCGGGCAATGAAGCCGGAGGAGTTTGCGCAAATTCAGCAGGCGGTTATCAGCCAGATGCAGCAAGCGCCGCAAACCCTGAGCGATGAAGCGTCGAAGCTGAGCAAAGATTTCGATCGCGGTAATATGCGCTTCGATTCACGTGATAAAGTAGTGGCTCAGATTAAACTGCTGACGCCGCAAAAACTTGCCGACTTCTTCCATCAGACGGTGGTGGATCCGCAAGGCATGGCGATACTGTCACAGATTTCCGGCAGCCAGAACGGCAAGGTTGAATACGCTCATCCGCAGGATGGCAAAGTCTGGGAAAACGTCAGCGCATTGCAGAAATCCTTACCCCTGATGCGAGAGAATGAATGACCGATACCGCCGAGTCTCTTGACCCCCTGCGCTTGCCCCTGACGGGCGAGCGTCTGATAGAAGCCTCTGCGGGCACCGGAAAAACCTTTACTATCGCCGCGCTCTATCTGCGGCTGCTGCTGGGGCTGGGCGGTGAATTCGCCTTCCCCCGGCAGGTCAGCGTAGAAGAGCTGCTGGTGGTGACCTTTACCGAGGCGGCGACCGAAGAGCTGCGCGGGCGTATTCGTAGCAATATCCACGAGCTGCGCATCGCCTGTCTGCGCGACAGCACCGACAATCCTCTCTACGCCGGGCTACTGGCGGAAATTACCGATAAAAACCAGGCGGCGCAAACGCTGCTGCTCGCTGAACGCCAGATGGATGAGGCCGCGGTGTTTACCATTCACGGTTTCTGCCAACGGATGCTGAGCCTCAACGCTTTTGAATCCGGCATGCTGTTTGAACAGCAGCTGATTGAAGATGAATCCCGCCTGCGCTATCAGGCCTGCGCCGACTTCTGGCGTCGCCACTGCTACCCGCTGCCGCGCGATATCGCTGCGGTTATCCACGAGGCGTGGAAAGGCCCCCGCGACCTGCTGAAGTCAATCGACCGCTGGCTGCAGGGGGAAGCGCCGCAGCTTAAATCACCGCCGCCCGCTGAAGAAACGCTGGCCGAGCGCCATCAGCAAATCGTTGGGCGCATTAATGCGCTTAAGCAGCAGTGGATGCAGCAGGCGGGTGAGATTGAAGCCGTGCTGGAAAGCTCTGGCCTTGACCGGCGCAAATTCAATCGCGGCAATCAGGGAAAATGGCTGGAGAAAGTGAATGCCTGGGCGCAGGAAGAGACCCTGAGCTATCAGCTTCCGGAAGCCCTGGAAAAGTTCTCTCAATCCTTCTTAATTGAGCGTACCAAAGCGGACGGTGCGCCGCCGGTACATCCGTTGTTCAGCGCGGTTGAGGCGCTGCTGGCGTCACCGCGAACCTTGACCGATCTGGTTATCGCCAGGGCCATGGTCGAAATCCGTGAAGCAGTAGCACGTGAGAAACGTCGTCGCGGCGAACTGGGCTTCGACGATATGCTCAGCCGCCTGGATGACGCTCTGCGCGGAGAGAGCGGAGAAGCGCTGGCCAGCGCGATCCGTCAGCGCTTTCCAGTGGCGATGATTGATGAATTCCAGGATACCGACCCGCAGCAGTACCGTATTTTTCGTCGAATCTGGCGGCAACAGGCAGACACCGCACTATTGCTGATTGGCGATCCTAAACAGGCCATCTACGCCTTCCGCGGCGCGGATATCTTTACCTACATGAAGGCGCGCGGGGATGTCGCCGCCCATTATACGCTGGACACGAACTGGCGTTCCGCGCCGGGAATGGTTGAAAGCGTCAATCGCCTGTTTAGCCTGAGCGATAATCCTTTTATGTTCCGCGAAATCCCGTTCTTGCCGGTGAAATCGGCAGGTAAAAATCAGGGGCTGCGCTTTACCGTCGATGATGATGCGGTTCCGGCGATGAATATCTGGCTAATGTCAGGCGAAGCCGTGGGCGCGGGTGATTACCAGACGTTTATGGCCCAGCTATGCGCGGCGCAAATTCGCGACTGGCTTAGCGCGGGCCAGCAGGGCAGGGCGCTGCTATGGCGTGGCGAAAAAGCTGAGCCGGTGCGGGCTTCGGATATCACGGTGCTGGTGCGTAATCGCCAGGAGGCATCGTTAATTCGCGATGCTCTCCAACTGCTGTCGATTCCCTCTGTGTATCTTTCCAACCGCGATAGCGTGTTTGAAACGCCGGAGGCGCAGGAGCTGCTATGGTTGCTGCAGGCGGTGCTGGCTCCGGAGCGTGAAAACACCCTGCGCAGCGCGCTGGCGACCTCAATGTTTGGCCTTAACGCGCAGGATATCGAAAACTTCAATCACGACGAACGGGCGTGGGATGAGTTGGTAGAGGAGTTTAGCGGCTACCGGCAAATCTGGCGCCAGCGCGGTGTTATGCCGATGCTGCGCGCGCTGATGACCGCGAGGCGCATCGCAGAAAATTTGCTGGCGACCCGCGGCGGCGAGCGGCGTCTGACCGATGTCCTGCATATCAGCGAGCTGCTTCAGGAGGCGGCGAATCAGCTGGAGAGCGAACACGCGCTGGTGCGCTGGTTAGCTCAGCACATCGCTGAGCCGGACAGCAACGCTTCCAGCCAGCAGATGCGCCTGGAGAGCGACAAACATCTGGTGCAGATTGTCACCATCCACAAATCGAAAGGGCTGGAGTATCCGCTGGTTTGGCTGCCGTTTATCGCGCGTTTTCGTAAGCAGGACCAGGCGTTTTATCACGACAGAAGTTCCTTTGCCGCCGTCCTCGACCTTGGCGAGGATGAGGGCAGCATGGAGCTGGCGGAGGCCGAGCGTCTGGCCGAAGATTTACGTCTGCTGTATGTTGCGCTGACCCGTGCGGTCTGGCACTGCAGTCTTGGCGTTGCGCCGCTCAGCACCCGTCGCAGTGACAAACCCGGCGTCAGCGATTTTCACCACAGCGCCCTGGGCCGTCTGCTACAGGGTGGAGAAGCGATGGATGCTGCTGGACTGATGGCACGCTTGCAGGCGTTCTGCTGCGATAACATCGCTTTGCAACTCCCGACGCTGACGGCGCAGACTCCCTGGCAGGCTCCACAGGAGGAGCTGCCACCGCTCTCTGCCCGCATGCTTGAACGCTCGCTGGCTGACGACTGGCGGGTTACCAGCTACTCTGGCTTGCAGCAAAATGGGCACAGCGCGGCGCAGGATCTTTTGCCGCGTCTGGATGTCGATGCCGCAGGCGTCGGCGAGGTAGCGGAAGAGCCACAGCTTACGCCGCACCAGTTTCCTCGCGGCGCGTCGCCGGGGACATTCTTGCACAGCCTGTTTGAAGATATTGATTTTACCCAGCCGGTTCCCGCTGACTGGATGGCGGAAAAGCTAAAACTGAGTGGGTTTGAGGAGAAATGGACGCCGGTGCTGACCGATTGGCTCGACGGCGTGCTGTCCACTCGTCTGCCGGGAGCGGAGATTGCCCTGAATCAGCTCAGCGAACGCGATAAACAGGTGGAAATGGCTTTTTATCTGCCCATTGAGCAGCCGCTGGATCCGCTGCATCTGGATGCGCTGATTCGTCAGTACGATCCGCTCTCCGTCGATACCCCTACGCTCGACTTCCGCCAGGTGCGCGGCATGCTGAAAGGCTTTATCGACCTGGTGTTCCGCCACAATGGCCGTTATTACCTGCTGGATTACAAATCCAACTGGTTAGGTGAAAACCGCGTGGCCTATACCCAGGACGCTATGATGCAGGCGATGCGCTCGCATCGCTACGATTTGCAGTATCAGCTCTACAGCCTGGCGCTGCACCGCTATTTACGTCACCGGATTGCCGATTATGATTATGAGCGTCATTTCGGTGGGGTCATTTATCTCTTTTTACGCGGTATGGATGGGCAGGAAGGTGGTCAGGGGATCTTTACCACCCGCCCGGTGCAGCCGCTGATTGACGGCCTTGATGCCCTGTTTGCTGGGGAAACGCAGGAGGTGGGGCTATGACTATGGATGAACTGTTACTGGAAGCGGCTGAACAGCGGCTGCTGCGCCCGCTGGATGTCCAGTTTGCGCTGATGGTAGCGCAAGAGGCGCACCCTGCGGTCAAGCTGGCCGCCGCGATCCTGAGCCGCGATGCCGGTGAGGGGCACGTCTGCCTGCCCATTTCTCGTCTCAAAGATGATGAGCTGTTGGGCGGAAAAACGGCGGGCCTGCGCGAGCAAATTCTTGAGCTGACAGGCATCCCGGACGACTGGTCAACGCTGCTGCTTGGCTCTGAAGCCGTCAGCCGCGGTGATCGTCCGACGCCCATAATCCTCTGTGGCGAGCGGCTCTATCTCAATCGCATGTGGCGCAACGAACTCACCGTCGCTCGCTTTTTTAACGAAGCCAATCAGGTGCTGGAAGTTGATGAAAGCCTGTTGACTTCGACGCTCGATGCGCTGTTTCCGCCCGGCGATGAAATTGACTGGCAAAAAGTGGCGGCGGCGGTTGCCTTGACCCGCCGTATCTCGGTGATTTCCGGCGGCCCCGGTACGGGGAAAACCACGACCGTTGCCAAACTATTGGCAGCGCTGATTCAGACCAACGCCAGCCCGCGTTGCCGTATTCGCCTGGCGGCACCGACCGGTAAAGCCGCCGCACGTCTGACCGAGTCCCTTGGCGCTGCGCTGCGCCGCCTGCCGCTAACGGAAGCGCAAAAGGTGCTGGTACCGACGGAAGCAAGTACTCTCCATCGTCTGCTGGGCGCTCAGCCGGGGAGCCAGCGGCTGCGCTATCACGCCGGCAACCCGCTGCATCTTGACGTGCTGGTGGTGGATGAAGCCTCGATGATTGACCTGCCAATGATGTCGCGCCTGATTGATGCCCTGCCGGAACACGGACGGGTTATTTTCCTTGGTGACCGCGATCAGCTTGCTTCGGTAGAGGCCGGTGCGGTTCTTGGTGATATCTGCGCATGGGTTAACGCGGGATATACTCCGGAGCGGGCGGCGCAGCTCGGTCGATTGACCGGTCAGCCGGTGCCTGCAGGCGAGGGCGAGATCGCAGGCGCCCTGCGCGACAGTCTGTGTCTGCTGCAAAAAAGCTACCGTTTTGGTCGCCATTCCGGCATTGGTCATCTGGCCTGGGCCGTGAATAGCGGCGAGCGCAGCGCGGTTCGCGCGACGCTGCGCCAGTCGTTTGACGATATCGCGCTCTACCCGCTTAGTACGACTGAAGAGTATGAAGCGATGCTTGTTCAGGCACAGGCGGGCTATGGTCGCTTCCTGCAATTGCTGCGCGAACGGGCTGAGCCAGAAGCGCTGATTGCCGCCTTTGGCGAGTTCCAGTTGCTGTGCGCGCTGCGCGATGGCCCCTATGGCGTTAGCGGGGTGAACGAACAGCTTGAGCAGGTGTTAAATCGTAAGCGGGTGATTGCTTTACCACGTCATTCTCGTTGGTATGAAGGACGTCCGGTGATGATCTCCCGCAATGACAGCGCGCTAGGGCTGTTTAATGGTGATATCGGTATTGCGCTGGAAAGAGGCGATGGCCTTCGCGTCTGGTTCCCGATGCCCGATGGCAGCGTCAAGTCTGTACAGCCAAGCCGCCTGCCGGAACACGATACCGCATGGGCGATGACGGTGCATAAATCGCAGGGCTCGGAATTCGATCATGCTGCGCTGATCCTCCCTTCGCGCAGCGTGCCGCTGGTGACTCGCGAGCTGGTTTATACCGCGATAACCCGTGCGAAGCAGCAGTTGTCGATCTATGCCGATGAGCAGGTGTTGGCCCAGTCGGTTGTCGCGCGTACCGAGCGACGTAGCGGTCTGGCGGATATTTTTGCCGCTCAGTGAAACCTGACCTGCCGGGCTCAGTACCCGGCGCTAATAGGGGGCAACTAAAGGCATAACCCACAGCAGGGATATGGAATTCATGGCGAAGAAATACTTCGCCGAACCCTTTGGAAGGGGAGGGTTTGAGACGTTGACTACCACGATAACAATGGAAGAAATCACCAGGTTAATGACGGATAGCATCATGAAAACAAAGAAAATAAACAGCCCAGCGCCATAGGCGCTGCCAGAAGCGCCTCCGCTCCCGATCATCATCAGCAGAACAAGTAGCCAGGGATAAAGTGAAATGACGGTGACGATTAATTTTATATTTCTTACAAACCAGTTTGCTGATTGCTTCATAATGAATTCACATCCTTTGTGTTTTGTATTGATATCAAAAGGTCAGAGATTGAATATGGGTAAAATCATCCATAATAAAGAAATAGAGTTTATTGCCCAGAAATAACCAGCGGTCCCTTTTTCATTTGTTGCGATAAATGCATTTATCAGAATGATAAAGATAATTGAAATGATAAAATTTATAAATGACAGCCCAGCCAGCGTCAGGGCAACCGTAGCTCCTGCGCTAAAAAATCCTCCCGCAGGCTTATCTCTGATATCGAGAAAGACCGATAGCATGAGTATCCAGGGATATAAAGAGAGTATTAAGGTAATTTTTCGTCTGTAGCGGGAAAACCCGTTTTCAGAGGGATTCATTAATGGCGCTCTCCGTACTTATATTTTTAATTCCGTTATGCCTAAATATAAGTGAGGCTAGCCTTCAGGGGAAGTGATTAAAAATAAGTGGGGGTATTGAGCGCGGGATAATATTCCCCGGTCACGCAGGCGCTTCCGGGGATAAATTTATCAGGCCAGGTCTGCCATCAACACTTTGGAGCGACGCTGATAGTTATACATCTCTTTTTTGCTCTCCGGTAGCAGGTCGACATCCACCGGGGTAAAGCCGCGCTCCTGGAACCAGTGAATGCTGCGGGTCGTCAGTACAAACAGTTTGCTCAGGCCCATTTGTCTCGCCTGAGCCGCAATGCGCTCGAGCAGCACTTCACCGCGTGATGAGCTACGATAATCCGGATGCACCGCTACGCAGGCCATTTCACCAATCTTCTCTTCCGGGAACGGATAGAGCGCGGCGCAGGCGATGGTGGTGTTATCGCGCTGAATAATGGTGAACTTGTCGATTTCCATCTCCAGCTGTTCGCGTGAACGACGCACCAGAATACCCTGCTGTTCGAGCGGGCTTATCAGCTCAAGGATCCCACCGATATCGTTGATGGTAGCGCGACGGATCTGCTCGGCGCTCTCCATCACAATTTGGGTACCGATACCGTCTCGAGAGAACAGCTCCTGCAGCAGGGTGCCGTTTTCCTGATAGCTGATCAAATGACAGCGACGTACGCCGCTGCGGCAGGCTTTTACCGCACCGCGCAGGAAGCGAACCGTACCGGAGCTGTAGTCTTCATCCGCTTCCATCTCCTCCACTCGCGCCTGGGCTTCGTTGGGGAACAGTTCGGAGACGATATCGCCATTCTGGTTGAAGACCCCTTGCGACGAGCAGAAGCCGATCATCTTCTCGGCTTTGAGCTTAATCGCCAGCTGGGTGGCAATCTCTTCGGAGGTCAGGTTAAAGCTTTCGCCGGTGACCGACACCGCAACCGGGCCCATCAGCACAATCGCACCGTTATCCAGCTGGCGGTGAATGGCTTCTTCATCAATGCGTCGAATACGCCCGCTGTGGCAGTAATCTACGCCGTCATCAACCCCTAGCGGCTGCGCGATCAGGAAGTTGCCGCTGACCACGTTGATGTGGGCACCCTGCAACGGCGTGTTGTTGAGGCTCATTGACAGGCGAGCCGTAATTTCCAGCTGCAGCATACCCGCAGCCTGCTTAACCAGTTCGAGAGTTTTGGCGTCAGTCACTCGGGTTTGTTTGTGATAAACCGGCTCGTGGTGATGTTCCGCCAGATTGGCGTCAATCTGCGGGCGCGCGCCATAGACGACGACCAGGCGAATGCCCAGGCTGTGAAGCAAACCTATATCATTGACAATACTTGAGAAATTATCATGCTCGATGGCTTCTCCGCCCAGCATGATGACAAACGTTTTACCCCGATGGGCGTTAATATAGGGAACAGAATGGCGGAATCCCTCTACCAGTTCGGTGCGACGTTCCTTCACCATGACACAACCTCAATGCATGATTATTCGTAATTACTGTATTTTTATTCTGTTTCGTCGGCAAACGCAAGCCCCAATTTGCCGGTGAGCCGAGAAAGCAGTGTGAGCTAAATCAGGGTGTCAAAGATTGTTTACCCTTTTATAGATGACAGGTTATACGCCTTTCGTTAAAGTTTCTGGTCAATCTGTTTGTTTTAAATACGAATGCGTTTTTATTGCTTGGGAGTGGCATGTCGGGATACAAGTCAGGATTAAGCCGCCGCCGTTTTTTACAAGGGGCGGGCGCCATGTGGTTAATGAGTGTGAGTCCGGTTGGGCTGGCGGCTGCGGCGCAGGTGGTTGCCGTACGCGTCTGGCCATCGTCGACCTACACGCGCGTCACCGTGGAGTCCAACCATATCCTGAAATATCGGCAGTTTGCGCTCAGCAATCCCGAACGACTGGTTGTTGATCTGGAAGGGGTTAACCTCAATTCCGTGCTCAAAGGCATGGGAAGCCAGATTCGTGGCGACGATCCTTATATTCAATCCGCCCGCGTGGGTCAGTTCGATCCGCAGACCGTGCGTATGGTGTTCGAGTTAAAACAGAATGTGAAACCGCAGCTGTTTGCTCTTGCCCCGGTTGCTGGTTTTAAAGAGCGTCTGGTCATGGATCTCTACCCCTCCAACGCCACCGATGTGCAGGATCCGCTGCTGGCGCTGCTGGAAGATTACAATAAAGGCGATCTGCAGCGGCAGGTACCGCCTGCGGAGAGCGGGCCGAAACCGGGTAAAGCCGGGCGCGATCGGCCAATTGTTATCATGCTCGATCCCGGCCATGGCGGTGAAGACTCCGGCGCGGTGGGGAAATATCACACCCGCGAGAAAGACGTGGTGCTACAGATTGCCCGACGGCTGCGTGCGCTGATCGAGAAAGAGGGCAATATGAAGGTCTATATGACCCGCAACGAGGATGTCTTTATCCCGTTGAAGGTTCGCGTCGCCAAAGCGCAAAAGCAGCGCGCTGACCTGTTCGTTTCCATTCACGCCGATGCATTTACCAGCCGTCAGCCCAGCGGCTCGTCGGTGTTTGCCCTGTCAACCAAAGGGGCCACCAGTACCGCAGCTAAATATCTGGCGCAGACCCAGAATGCCTCGGATCTGATTGGCGGCGTAAGCAAAAGCGGCGATCGCTACGTCGACCATACGATGTTTGACATGGTGCAGTCGCTTACCATCGCCGACAGCCTGAAATTCGGTAAGGCGGTGCTGGAAAAAATGGGTAATATTAATAACCTGCACAAGAACCGTGTTGAGCAGGCGGGCTTCGCGGTGCTGAAAGCGCCGGATATTCCATCGATTCTGGTGGAAACCGCGTTTATCAGTAACATCGAAGAAGAGCGTAAATTGAAAACGGCGAAATTCCAGCAGGAAGTTGCAGAGTCGATTCTGGCAGGGATAAAAGCCTACTTCGCCGACGGCGCGACGCTGGCAAGGCGAGGGTAACGCAACAGGAAAGGTAAATGGCTCTACTGAAGAGCGCGCACGGCGGCAACATCCGCGAGGCCGCTGCGCTATTGGGTATCTCTGCGGAACAGCTATTGGATTTTAGCGCCAATATTAATCCGCTGGGGATGCCGGAAAGCTTAAAACGCGGCATCATTGACAATATGGCCTGTGCCGAGCGCTACCCTGACGTTGAGTACCAGCAACTGCATCTTGCGCTGGCGGAACACCACCGTATCCCTGCCTCATGGATCCTTGCCGGAAACGGCGAAACCGAAGCGATCTTTACGCTCGTCCAGGGTCTGAAGCCCCGTCAGGCGATGATCGTTACTCCCGGTTTCGCCGAGTATCGCCGCGCGCTGCAGTCGGTTGACTGCGAGGTACGGGAGTTTCTGCTGCGTGAGGAGGATGGCTGGCAGCTCACCGGGGCCATCCTCGACGCCCTGACGCCGGATCTGGACTGTTTATTCCTCTGTACGCCGAACAACCCTACCGGCCTGCTACCCGATAGCCGTCTTCTGGCGTTAATTGCTGAGCGTTGTAGGTTGCTGGAAATCTCGCTGATTCTTGATGAAGCGTTTATCGATTTTATTCCCGACGAGTCGGGGTTTATTCCGCTTCTGCGCGATAACCCGCACGTATGGGTGCTGCGTTCGCTCACTAAGTTTTATGCTATTCCCGGTCTGCGTCTGGGGTATCTGGTGAATAGTGATGAACGGGCGGTCGCGCGAATGCGCGAGCGTCAGATGCCGTGGTCGATTAACGCCTTTGCCGCGCTGGCGGGGGAGATTATTCTTCAGGATAGCGCTTATCAGCAGAAAACCTGGCGGTGGCTGGAGGAAGAGGGGAAGCGCTTTTACCATCAACTGCGCCATATTCCCGGCCTGACGGTCTATCCAGGTCAGGCAAACTATCTGTTTTTACGCTGCGACGTGCCGGACCTTGATCTGCAATACGCTATGCTGCAACAGCATATACTGATCCGCAACTGCGCCAACTATCCGGGGCTCGACGGGCGCTACTTCCGCGTTGCCATTCGCAGCCAGCAGGAAAATACGCAGCTTCTGGCGGCTTTCAGGCAGGTATTTAGCGGGTAGAAACTCTAAGATCTGTGGGTTTCCCGGTGGCGCTGCGCTGACCAGGCTACGGTTTTACAGTCGGTAGCCCGGGTAAGGCGTTTACGCCGCAATCCGGGGAATGTGCTCCCCGGCTACGATTTTACAGCCGTCTACGGACAGGTAGCCCGGACAGGCGCGTCGAGCGCCACCTCCGGGAAATAGGGCAACAGGAGAGTGCTGGCGCTAGCGCAATTTGACGCCGCCCTGCACCATGCGCAGCAGGTGCTGCTCAGGCCAGGATTCGGTAAGCCGCTTCTCTTCCAGCCGCCGCTGCAAATACTCAATATTGTGACGTTCGCGGTCGAGCATCAGGCCGACCACGCTGCCGCTGTGCGCCACGTTCAGGCCGTATAAATCGCACTCTTCTACCAGCGCCAACAGCGCATCAAATCCCGGTTTTGGCAGCAGGTGCTGGCTGGCGATGGCGCTGAGCGTCGCAGCCTCACCCATCCGTCGCGGATTATCCGTCTCACAGGCCTGTTGAATTTTTCCCCATGCCTGTTGCAGGGCGGCAGAATGAGCGTGCAGTTTTTCAAGCCGGGGAAGACGGTGATAATCGGTGGTCAGTAGCGTTTCCGGGCTTTCAAGCACCAGCAGATCGAGTTTAGGCTGAGAACAACAGGCAATTTGCGTTTCGGCGGTGTTGTGGTCAAACAATGTAAGCTGACGGAACAGGGTGCTGTCGGTGGGCTCCAGTGAAACACAAAGCTGGGCGAGGGTAGTTTCATCCAGCGGGTGACCAAGATGATGCGCGGTAGCTACCGCCGTTGCGGCGATATCCGCAGTGCTGCTGGCCATACCTTTGGCGACCGGAATGGTGGAGCAAATGTCGATACGAATCTCTTTGCTCAGCTCTGCCGGATAGCGCCAGTAGTTTAGCAACCTGTCGACCATTGCCCGTGAAAGCGGACGCTCATCCGTGCGAGGTGAACCGTAGTCCACCTCGACGGTGCTGTACCAGTCAACGGGGCAGGAGACCAGCTTTTCGCTGCCGAGGATCCAGCCCTGGATGAGTTCGCCGCAGGAGGCGGGGCATTGCGCAACAGCCACGTTTATTACCCTTTGCTCAGATTGCCAGGGCGCATAGTGTCATGCCGATCCCGCTATTTCCATGATTCACCGCAATTTGCCGGGCGGCGAACTCAGGCTGAAACGGTTAACGTCTGCGCTTCAGGCAGCGCGAGGCGCATAACGTCACGGGCAATCATCAGCTCTTCATTGGTATTAATGACCGCCACTTTGACTACCGCATTTTCGGTCTGAATAAAGGTGGCGTTGTGCTGGTTTTTCTCTTCATCGACCGACAGCCCGAGAAAATTCAGGTTGTGGCAGATTGCACTTCTGGCGCGGGCCGAGTTTTCACCTATACCGCCGGTAAAAATCAGCGCGTCCAGGCCGCCCATCTGCATGATATAGCTGCCGATGGTGGCGCGAATGCGCTCGGCAAACAGCGTCAGCGCCAGGGTTGCCCGTTGATTACCGCCATCAGAGGCTTGTTCGACATCGCGATAATCGTGCGAGACGCCGGAAACGCCAAGCAGGCCAGATTCGTTATTCAGTAGCTGGTTGAGCTGCTCCGGGGTTTTACCTTCATGCAGCGCCAGCCACGGTAAAATCGACGGGTCGATATCGCCGCTGCGGGTGCCCATCATCACGCCGGACTGCGGCGTAAAGCCCATCGAGGTATTCACCGAACGCCCGCCTTTGATCGCGCAAACGCTGCTGCCGTTACCGAGATGGCAGCACACTACGCGCAGCGCGCTCAGCGGCACGCCCAGCTTCTCAGCCAGCGTCGCGCTCACGTACTTATGGCTGGTGCCGTGGAAGCCGTAGCGGCGAATGCCCAGCTCGCTGTAGTAACGCCAGGGCAGCGGATAGATAAACGCGCGCTCATCCAGCGTCTGGTGAAAAGCGGTATCAAACACCGCCACCGACGGTGCATCGGGCAACAGCTGGCGGAAGACTTTAATGCCCAGCGCGTTAACCGGGTTATGTAGCGGAGCGAGTTCCGCCAGGCGTTCAATTTCCGCTAAGGTTTCATCGGTGACCGGTGTCGAATCTTTAAAACGTTCCCCGCCGTGCGCCACGCGGTGACCGACGCCGTCGATATCCTGCAAACTGTTAATAATGCGATAGCCAAGAAGCTTTTCCAGCAGCAGAGTAACGGCTTCGCGATGATCGGCGATCGGCGCCGACTCCTGCCATTTCTGCTCCGGGGTTTTGATAGTGACCTGGGCGTTTGCCATACCGATACGTTCAATCAGTCCCTGGCAGAGCGTCTCGCCCTGCGGCATTTCCAGCAACTGGAATTTTAACGATGAGCTGCCGGCGTTAATGGCCATTATTTTGTAAGACATAAAGGTTCCTTCGAATTCAGAAAATCCAGCACGGCGTCGAGACCCGAGTTATTCAGCGCGCTGGTAATAAAAATCTGCTGTGCGCCAGCCTGCGTAAGCCATTCCGCAACCAGCGAAATACGCTGCGGCTCGGCCAGATCGGCCTTGGTGACCAGGCCAATCGTCGGTCGGTTCATCGGGGCGGTAAAACCCGGAGAAAAGGGCGACCACTGGGCGTCGGCATTCAGCACCAGGGCGATAACGTCGGCCTCGCAGGCGCTGGTTAGCAGGGCGCTGTACAGGCAGCGGTTCTCCAGGTACTCGCCCGGCGTGTCGATGGCCATCGGCGACCATTCAATGGCCTGGGTTTTCTTATAATGGAGCGCTTCGCCGCGTAGGCTTTGGGTCAGCGAGGTTTTCCCGCACTGGCTGGGGCCGATAAACATCAAACGCTTCATTGGCTTACGTCCGGGTAATCGAACAGGTGGTGAATTGCATCATCTCGCCCAGCGTGCGCGTCACCTGCTTGAGGGCATATTCCACAGCAGAAACGTCGCCGGTCAGCACCACCGCACCGGTAAAGCGATCGAGAAAACCAATTTCCACCGCGCCGGATTTAGTGGCGATATCGCAGGCGATAATCGACGCTTCGCTCGGCGTGATGGTAAGGATGCCAATGGCGGAAACCGCATCCGGCAGGCCCAGCTTCTTAAAGAGATCTTTCCCAGGATTAGCAATCAGGTGCGCGAGGGTGACCTGTTTCCCCGGCACGTATTCCTGAATCATGCGATCCGTTGTCGGTTGTCTTTCCATTATCCCTCCACCATCTGTCGCCACATGGCTTCATGCGGGCGCGGGATCACCGAACGGTAAACCAGCAGCCCTTTTTCGCCCGCACTTTCGCTGGCAACCGTCACGGCGTTATTGACGTCAGAAACGTCGCCCGCCACCACCATGTAGCACTTACCGCCGATGCCGAAGGCCATATGCACTCTTACCAGGGTGACGTTTGAGGCTTTCACCGCCCGGTCCGCGGCGCTGATACAGGCCGCCACGCTCCAGGTTTCGACGATGCCGACCGCCTGGCGTTTTTCGACGCTGTTCAGGCCGCTCATAGCCGGGAGAATGCTGGGATGGATGTTCGCCAGCACCATGCTGTCGACGAGCATCTCGCCGGCCAGCGACGTGCCGGTTTCAATGGCCTGCTGGAGCGCGCCGATATCGCCGCCCAGCATCAGTAAAAACTTACCTGGGCAGATGGTCTTGCTGACCAGTAGATCGACGTTGGCGCTTTTCAGCATTGCATCACCAAGCTCCATGCCTTTGGCGATGCTGGTGAGTTCTAAAATTCCTATAGCCTGAGACATGGTTAACCTCTTACAACCGTGATGGCCTGTTCGCTGATGGCCGAAACAATGCCGTCGATGCTGGCGTGAACGGGTGCGCCGAGCGCGCCAGGCGGGACATCGGCAACGCACTGTCCGCGCGTCACGCGCTCGCCGACGGCAACAGTCGGTACTGCGCTGGCACCAATATGCTGGCGCAGCTGCAAAGTGACTTTTTCTACTGACGGTTCTTCTTCAACCAGCGGCGCTTCCTGGTACCAGGGGCTTAGTCCCAGTTTGGCGATCAGCCGCTTCACCGGCACCAGGCGATATTTCGCCATTTCGTCGGCTGGATTCAGTGGCCCTTCGTAGCGCTGATTTTGCGCCCGCAGCTCGCGTTTTAACATGCGGTTGATGCGCATCGGCGAGATCCCCACCGGGCAGGCCACGCTTTCACAAACGTTGCATTCCGAGCAGGTAAGGGCGCTCAGCAGCAGCTGCGGCGTGGCCGCCTGATGAAAGTTCACCGCCCGCACCAGCAGGTGCGGAGAGAGTTCGTGGCCGATCAGGTGTCGCGGACAGAGATCGGTACACAGTCGGCACTGTTCGCAGACGGTGCGCGCGACGGAAAGCACCGTGCGCTCGTCCTGCATTCTCCGCTGGATAAGCGGATGGCTTTTGGGGAGCACCAGCAGGCCGCCGGTAGTTTTCGTCACCGGATTATCAAGAGAGGTAATCAGGCCCCCCATCATCGGGCCGCCGTTAATAAAACCAGGGTCGTCGACCGTTGCGCCGCCCGCCAGCGCCAGCACTTCATGCAGTGACATGCCGATAGGAACGGTAACGGTCAACGGTCTGGCGACCGCGCCGTTCACGGTCAACGTGCGACGAGTGACCGGAAACTGCTGCTCGACCGCCCGGGCAATATTCAGCACCGTTTGCACGTTATTGACGACCACGCCGACGCTGGCCGGTAGCGCAGCCGGGGCGACCCGGCGGCCGGTTGCCATCCAGATAGTCAGCACCTCATCGCCCGCAGGATAAACATCCGGCAGGATATGCAGGCGGATACCGGCTGGCAGCTGCGGGGTGAGCGCGTCGATGGCCCGGCGGTATTTTTCTTTCAGGGCTATCACCCCTTCGCGCGCGCCGGTTGCCGTCATCGCGTACTGCACGCCGCGGACAAGACGCGCGGCCTGCTGCCACATCAGTTGCTGGTCAACTTTGAGCATCGGTTCACACTCGGCGGCGTTCACCAGAAAAATCTCTACCTGCGCCTGTAGTTTGACGTGAGCGGGAAAACCTGCGCCGCCCGCACCCACAACGCCCGCTGCGCGAACGCGCTCGCGAATTTCATCAGCGCTATGAGACATTTCAACGGCGTTGACGGCGGTACTCATAGCAGTTCCTCCAGCAGTTCACGAATTTCCTCGGCGCTGGCCGGGCGCGGGTTAGTGCGCAGCGTAACGTCAGCCAGCGCAGCCTGCACCATCGCTGGAATGCGTGCGGAAAAGTCGGATCTTCCTTCTTTAAGCGCAACGGCCAGTGAGGGAAGGGCGCAGCGTTGCTTAAGCAGTTCGATTTGCTGAATCAGCGCATTGATCGCCGCAACGTCATTGGCTTCTGCCGGGCAAAAACCGCAGGCTTTGGCCATTCGCGCGTAGCGTTTGGCGGCGCGCGGGTCACCCGCGTTAAAGCGGATCACCGTCGTGAGCAGCAGCGCATTGGCCAGCCCGTGCGGCAGATGAAACTGTCCGCCAAGCTGGTGGGCTATCGCGTGGTTAAGACCCAGTCCCGCCTGGCTGAATGCCATCCCCGCCAGCGTTGAAGCATTGTGCATTTTCCCGCGCGTCGCTACGCAGTCGCCTTTTTCCACCGCCGTGGGCAGATACTGGAACACCAGTTTGGCGGCTTTTTCCGCCAGCGCGTCGGTAAAATCGCTGGCGTGCGGTGACACCCAGGCCTCCAGGGCGTGGGTCAGCACGTCCATACCGGTGTTGGCGGTAATCTGCGGCGGAACGCTGACCACCAGCTCCGGGTCAAGGATCGCCATATCCGGATACAGCGCATTGTTGAACAGCGGGTACTTGATGCCTTTATCCGGGTCGCTAATTACGCAGGCGCTGGTGACTTCCGAACCGGTGCCGCTGGTGGTCGGGATCGCCACGCAGGTTTCGATGTTGATCCCGCTCTGCTGGCTAAACCAGACAATCGCTTTCGCCGCGTCCATTGCCGAGCCGCCGCCAAAACCGATCACCACCTGCGGTTGCAGAGCCTGCATTTGCGCAATGCCCTGAACCACTGTGTGGATGGTGGGGTCCGGCGTTATCTCGCTAAAGACGCTGATGCGGTTATCTGCGGGCAGCGCGTTACGCAGGGTATCCAGCAGCGGAGAGCGCGCCAGAAAACCATCGCAGATTATCCAGATGTGCTTATTGGTAAAGCGCTTGAGCACCGCCAGGCTGCCCTGACCGCTGTACAACCGCGTTTGTAGTGAGAAGGTATTCATCGCGACCTCGGTTAGCGAATAGAAAAGCCGTTGGTCAGCACGCAGCGCCGGGAGCGGGCAAAAGTACGCGCTGACGTGGTCCCTTCACCGGTTGGCGTGGCGATAGTGAAGGTGGTAAAGCCTTCGCCGCCGACGCCGATCCCGGCATAAGAGGGGCCGTTTTTGACGAATATCGAGGTTTGCAGCGTGCGGGCCGCGAGGTTCAGGCGTGACACGTTCTGCGAGTGCATGATCGCGGTGTGATGCAACCCCTCTTCAACCTTCAGGGCCAGCGCCAGCGCGCTATCGAAATCGCTGACTTTCACCACCGGCAGCATCGGCATCAATTGTTCGCTGGTGACCCACGGATCGTCAGCGTTAACCAGCGCAATCAGCAGACGCGGCGCTTTTGCAGGGACAGCGATCCCGGCGGCTTCCAGCATGGCCGATGGGCTCTTGCCGACCAGTTTTTTATTCGCCTGGCCTTCTGGCAGGCAGGCGGCGCGGAGTTTGTCGGTATCGGCAGGGCTTAGCAGCAGCGCACCGAAGGTTTGCATTTGCTGCACCAGACGCTCGGCGACGCTCTCCACTACGATCAGGCTCTTCTCGGCAATGCAGGGCAGGTTGTAATCGAATGACGCGCCGTTAATGATATCTTCCGCCGCTTTCACCAGGTCTGCCGTTTCATCGACTATGCAGGGTGGGTTACCCGCGCCCGCGCCAATCACCTTCTTACCGCTCTTCATGCCCATTGCCACAATGCCCGGACCACCGGTAATCGCCAGTACTGCGATGCGCGGGTGGGCCATCATCTGCTGGGTCGCTTCGAAGGTGGGTTCAGCTACAGTCACCACCAGATTGCGGATGCCGCAGCAGCGGAAGGCAATCTCTTCAATCAGGCTAATCAGCTTCAGAGAGACCTTTTTCGCGCCCGGATGCGGGCTAAAGTAAATACTATTGCCCGCCGCCAACATGCTGATGCTGTTATTGATGATGGTTTCCGTCGGGTTGGTGCTTGGGGCGACCGAACCGATGACGCCAAACGGCGAGTATTCAAAGAGCACCATGCCGCCGTCACCGGTCAGCGCGGTGGTGGTGAGGTCTTCTACGCCCGGCGTGTTGTCCAGCGCAGCCTTGTTCTTGAGGAATTTATCTTCTTTGTTGCCCATTCCCGTTTCATTGGCGCTCTCCTCTGCCAGAGCAGCCAGCAGCGGCGTCAGCTCCTGACGCATCGCGCTGATGATAGCGCTGCGGGTTTTCAGCGGACACTGCTGATAACGTAAGAACGCCTGATGCGCGGCGTCGATGGCCTCGCTCACGGACTGGAAAATCCCTTTGCTCTGAGGCTGGCTCGGCGTTTGCGCTGGTGTTAATTGTTCACTAAGAATGGTGCGAATCAGGGTTTCGAGTTCAGAAGTATTCATTGATGAGTTCCCACGTTAATGGCCGCGATGGCGGTCTGTGCTATATCCATGTCCTGCTCAACGCTGCCGCCGCTGATGCCAAGACCCCCAATTAATAAGCCGTCGCGCCATAGGGCGTAACCGCCGCCAAAGGTGACTACTTTTCCCTGTAAATGACTTTCCAGGCCATAAAGCGCCGCGCCCGGCTGAACGACATCGCTCAGCTCATGGGTCGCCGTTTTCATCGCCACTGCGGTCCAGGCCTTTTTCGGCGCCAGTTCGCTGCTGACCAGCAGGGCGTTCGGCATCCGCCAGGTCACAGTTTCCGTGCCGTGCGCGTCAACGATGCTGACGACTACCGGAACCTGCAGTTGCTGCGCGCGTTCAACGGCGGCGCGGGTGAGCTGGTGCAGATCGTGGAATGAGAGGGCCACGGGCGTTGTCTCCTTGCTGCGGGTCGGCTGGCTGGCAGCCAGATAGCGCTTGCTAACTTCACGGATGATGTTGGCCTGGTGCGCATCGCTATCTTCCGCGCGGGCCAGGGCGTACAGGCAGTCCGATAAGCGGTTGATGTAGCGCATCAGCACCTGGCGTACGTTGACTTCAGTTGCCAGTTCAACCAGACGGCGTTCGGCGCGGCGCGCCAGCGTGCGGGCAAAATGTAATCGGCTCGCGGCTTCGCAGCGTCCGGGTAAAATAAAGCTGTGCAGCGGTTCGACGCGGGCCATTGCCCGATCGATAGCGGCTTCCAGGGCCGAAATCTCTTCGCTGCTGATGTAGCGCTGTTTGGGCGACGGCTGCTCGCTGTCGCTGGCCAGCTCTGCGCTAAACCAAAAAAGTTGCTGCTGGATGGCCTCGAGTAAGGTGCGGTGATTTTCATCCGCAGCGGCGCAGGCGCACAGGCTCAGCGCGGCGTTCAGCTCATCCAGCGTGCCGTAGGCTTCAACCCGCGGGTGGGTTTTGCTCACCCGCTGGCCGGTAAACAGTGATGTGGTGCCAGCGTCACCTGTTCGGGTATAAATCGCCATAACCGCCCCTTAACGCGAAAGCGTATCTACAATGCCGACAACGGCGAGGTCGATGGCCTCATTTGGCCCGGAAAAAACGTGCCTGGCGCTGGAGCCGCCGCTGAGCAAAACCAGTTCGCCGACGCCCGCGCCGACGGAGTCCACGGCCACTTCATCGCCGGAGGTAGGCGAGGCGGGGAGTTCGCCATCGGCGCTGACCCGACGCACCAGCAGCAGCTTTTTCCCAATCAAAGAAGGTGATTTTTGCGTGGAGACAACCGCGCCCGTGACTCGTGCCAGATGCATGATTTACTCCTGCTTAATTAATTGAATATTCCGCGCATTTGCCGCGTCACGCGCCATGGCGGTCACGATGCATTTGCGGTGGACAACCACACGCCCCCGGCTTAGCAGCGCGACATCGCGATAGCTCAGCACCGAACCCGCATGCAGAACCAGCGGCAGTCCGTGCTCGTCGGTGAATACCAGCGGCAGACGAGCCAGTTTTTTTACCGGGATACCCGGCAGCAGCTGGTTGTGCAGGCTGAGCTGTACGCGGATGCCAAACGCCAGCGCGTCGTGAATTTTCCGGGCTGCGGCATCGTCGGTTTCTGCATCCGCAAGCTGACCCAGCAGCGGCAGGTCGACGAGCAGGATGCGCAGCGACGCGTGCTGACAGAACAGTGCTGGACAGTCGGCATCGCGAAGTTGCGTAACGCTCAGCGTCGCCGTGCTCTGGGCACGGCGCTGCAGCCGGGAGACAATCTCCTCGACAATGCGCTGCAGAGTTTCGCCGTTCATCGCGGGCCCACCAGTCGGGCAAAGGCCTGCGGGTTATCGGCACCAGCGGCGTTGGCTTCATCGGTATCAATGTGCATTTCGAGGCGCATGTCCGGTGAAACGCGAATCGCCACGTTGTTGAAAATCAGCCCGCGATCGTCGCCTTCAATCGCCACTGAAACCATATCGCCGTGGGAAACCCGCAGGATCAGCGCATCAAGCGGCGACATATGGATATGCCGCTGCGCGACGATAACCCCGGAAGGTAGCTCCAGTTCGGCAAAGGGGCTGACCAGGCGGATGCCCGGCGTCCCCTTCAGGTTGCCGGACATTTTCAGAGGCGCGGCAATCCCCAGCGTTCTCGCATCGGTACGCGAAATTTCCACCTGGCTTACCGAGCGCAGTGGACCGAGCAGGCGCACATTTTTGAGCTGCCCTTTCGGTCCCACCAGGGTGACGGTTTGCTCCGCGGCGTATTGTCCCGGCTGCAGCAGCGCTTTTTTCTCGCTGATGGGATGGCCGGGAAACAGCCGCTCATAATCCTGTGCGGACAGGTGGATATGACGGTTTGAGACGCCCAGCGGGATAGGCCGCAGGCGCATCTCATCAAGAACTTTACTGACCGTTGATTGCAGAAGCTCTTTATCCATTACGCTTCACCTCGCTTACCGGGATGAATGCAAAGCGTGCGAGGTTCGCCCTTCTGGCGAGGACATTTTGGATCCAGACACAGGTTGCAACTGACCAGTTCTGATTCCTGCGGGGCCTCTTCTGCTGGCACCTCAGAAACGACATCAGCTATCTCTGACTCTTCAGGCTCAGGTTCAATGACGGAGGGTGGGGGCGTCTCTGCGAGCAGGATCCCTTCTCCGGGCCTGGCGATAACCTTGTGGGCCACCAGGCCATTCCGCTGTTCGGCGAAATGCGCACCGGTGGTGATAGCCGCCTGAACGGAGGCCACATCACCGGTAATTTTAATCACCATCCAGCCTGAACCATTGGTCTTTTCGAGGGCGAGCAGCGTGATAGAAGCGGATTTCGCCATGATATCGGCGCAGCTGATAGCCAGTGCCAGACCACAAACTTCAAGTAATCCCAGTGATTGCTTCACGCGGTGCTCCTTATTTGCCATCGATTAGGCTGATTTCGGTAAAATGGCCTCAACATCGCTGTGCGGACGCGGGATAACGTGGCAGGATTTCACTTCACCCACGACGCTTGCCGCCGCGCTGCCTGCATCTACGGCTGCTTTAACCGCGCCGACATCGCCGCGAACCATGACGGTAACCAGGCCAGAACCAATTTTTTCGTAGCCCACCAGCTGTACGTTGGCGGATTTAACCATTGCATCGGCGGCTTCAATGGCGCCGACCAGCCCTTTTGTTTCAACCAGTCCCAGTGCGTTATTCATACTGCCGTTCTCCTGTGATTAAGCATGGAGATCCCGAAAAGGGATCCCTTTGACCAGCCGTGCCGCGTTATTACCGGTATTGCGATGGGCCTGACTGTCCTGATGATGCATCAGCGTAAAAAGCGGCGCCGATGCGGGTAAATTCTTGTAATGCACGACCAGCGAGTGTCGATCGCAGGCAATGCCAACCAGCAGCGGCGAGCTGCGCGCCGCCTGCCAGGCGCTGTCAACGACATCTCCAGCCGGGTGATGCTGAAGCAGGAAAGGGATGCCTTCCTCTTCGATACCCAGCAGCACTTCGTGCCAGAGGCTGGCGCAGTCGCTGATAACGGTAATGACGATAGCCGGGGCGCTGTGATTACTGTCCATATGCAAATTCCTTGTGCCAGGAGAGAATCAGGCCGGTGGCCACCGCGTTTCTTGGGCCTTCGCTACCACGAATATTTCCTCGCCCGGCGACCAGGCGGTAGTGCGCCAGCGCATCGGTGACCAGCTGCGGAACTTCGAAATCCAGCGACGAGCCGCCGACCAGCACCACGAACGGAATATCGCGAATGTTGCCGGTTGGACTGACCTGACGCAGCGCACGCAGGGCGTTGGTGACGAAGACGCGTTCTTTAGCGCTGCGGCGAATGGCGCGCACCTTCTCCAGCGCTAAATCGCCGGGAAGCGGCACCAGTTCGTCCGGTTTCACCACGCAGACGCGGGCGAACACGGCGGGAGGCAGCGGCGTCGGGAAGAACTGGACGCTGCCGTCCTCGTGGCGTAAGTGGAACAGACTTTCGACCTTAGCCAGCGGGTATTTTTTGATCTCTTCCGCCAGATAGCGGTCTTCCAGCCCCAGCTCGCGGGCAATAATCATCGTGACCATGTCGCCTGCCCCGGCGAGATGGGTGGCGATGATTTCGCCTTTAGGGTTGATGATGGAGGCATCGGTGGAGCCCGCGCCGAGGTCAAGGATCGCCAGTGGTCGGGTGGTGCCCGGCGTGGTTAGCGCGCCCAGAATGGCGGCTTCAGCCTCAGCGCCGCCGATCTGCACGTCGATATTAAGCTTCTGCTCAATTTCACGGGCAATCATCGCCATTTGCAGACGGTCTGATTTCACCATCGAGGCGATGCCGACGGCCTGCTCCAGCGAGAACTCCCCGGCCAGACCGCCGGTGACGCTCACCGGAACCGAGGTGTCAACGGCCAGTAGATCCTGAATGAAAATCTCACTGCTGGGCTTGTTGGTCAGTTCGGCCATGGTCTGGCGCACGTGCTCCAGCATGCCGCCGATATTGGTCCCGGCCTCGCCGGTGACGTTGTCGAGCTTACCGCTGCCGTCCACTGCTTTCATGATGGCTTCGGCACCGGCGGCGACATCCACGCGCACGGTTCGGCCCTGCGCCTGCAGTTCCAGGTTACCGGCGGGTATCGCACGAGCTTTGACGTCGCCGGATGGCGTTTTAACCACCACGGCGGAACGGTTGCCGATCAGCGCGCGCGCCATCGGAACGATGTTTTTCGTCTCATCGGCGTTGAGATTAAATACGGTGGCGATGCCGTAAGGGTTAGAGAGGGTTTCGATAACCTTTCCCGGCACGGCGACTTCAATCGCCGCCAGCATCCCCAGCGGAATGCGGTCGATGTACAGAACTTCATCGACAATCGGTAGCGATTTTTCCAGCCGGTTGCTGACCAGTACGCCATCGTCGCGCTGCAAAATGACGCCGGTAATCTGGTATCCGGCGCGCATTGAGGCGTTGATAACATTGGCGATATCGGCAAAATCAAAGGCTGACGATACCACCAGAATATAGGACGAGTCCGCCGGGCGGGTTAACAGCTCCTCCGGCGTAATCGTGATACCCACACCAAGGCCTACTCCGCCCGGCGTTTTTGGGTTATGGCCAATCATTGTCGATTCGGTGATGATGGTTTCGGTAATTGTCTCCATCGCCACATCGCCAATGACCGGCGTGGCTTCGTTAATGCGAATGAGCGAAATATCGCTGACATTGATCCCCGCGCGTTTTGCAACGAGGGAAAGTGCTTCCTGAATCCCGAACACGTTACGCAACGTGCCTTTGATTCCGGTGGTTTCCGCCAGCGCGCTGTGGGTGATTGTCAGCGCGCCAGCCTCATTCAGAGTCGCCAGGGCGACTTCCGTCGATGAGTTGCCGATATCAATGCCAGCTATATATCGCATCACATACCCCTGTAATTAATCGTCGCCTTTGAGTTTTTTACGCTCAACGTACAGCCCTGCCGCTTCACGAACGAAAGCTGCGCAAATCTTTGCCTGATAACGGTTTTCGAGATCGTCGGCGATAGCGAGCAGCTCTTCTTTCGTTGAACGATACGGACGAAGGGCGTTGTAGATTTCCAGAATGCGATCGTCCGGTACCGCGGTCAGTTCGGCGGCGCGTTCAAAGTTCATCGCCAGCCGGTCGCGGCCTGCGTCCTTGGCGATAGAAGCCTGTAAGCGCAGGGTTTCCGGGGTAATACGCATATCCTGAGCGGTGACTTTATTGCTCAGCACGTTTTCCAGCGTAAAGTCGTCCAGCGTTTTATTGGTGGCGGTTTTCACCCATTCCGGGTGTTTGTTCGCCAGCGGGTAGTCGCTGACCTTTGCGCTGCGGGACGTGCCGCCTGCCGCAGGAGCCGCTGCTGGCGCATCGCCCTGCAGACTGTTCATGCGGCTCAATACGTCCCGGACCATCGATTCAATTGCGTCGGTATTCATGGAGTTATCCTTTATCAAAGCGCCACGCGCAGTTCCTGCGGGTTTTTGCCCGTCACGACGTACTTGGTCTCTTTAATGTGCAAAATGGCCGACTTTGCCTGGTACTTCGGGCGTGCCATCTGGTCATTCAGCGTAGGGACCGGCTGCGGTGATTCGCGTTTCGCATAGCGGGCGGCGTTTTTACCAATCTGACGGTAGGTTTCCAGCGTCAGCAGCGGTGCCTGCGGGAACAGCTCCAGGTTGGAGAGCGGCGGTAGCCCCTGCTGGTGGATAACCGTAGTGCCTTTCGACTGGATGCCGATGGAGATGCCGGAGCCGCTCAGGCGGTTACCTTCAACGGCGACGAACGCCACGTCGGAAGATTTAAAGCAGCGAATCACGCGCGCCTTGATGCCTTCTTCTTCAATACCGGCAATGACTTCGCGCAGAATGCTCTTATGCGGTAAGCCCACGATATTGACGGTTTGCGCCAGGCCAAATGCCGGGCCGACGGCGATAATGACTTCGTCCTGCTGAGTGCCCTGGCGCGCTTCGCCCACTTCGGTCAGAAAGCCGTCGCCCGCAGGCGCAGCGGTCTGTGGTGCTGTGGATGCCGCAGGCGCATTAAACGAGACGGGTTTATCGCTGCCCTTCATATCGCGGAGCACGTCTTCAATTATCTGGCGCAGCAATTTTTCATTAATTTCCATTTCTCACCCCTTAATCAATCTCGTTGGGATCAAGAGCGCCAGGGATGTTTTTAATCTCTTCCCAGCGTTCTCCCTGCAGGCGATAACCTGTTGCCGGACCGGCATAGTCATTGACGTCATTAACCGCAGAGAGCACTTGTCCGTCGCCGACGATAATGGCGGAGGTGTGCAAATAGTCGCCGGTTAGCTTGGCTTTCTGGATGTTGAGCATGTCCTGGGCCACGTCGGTAAACCCGCCCTGCGCCAGCGCTTTAACGACTTCCAGACCGTTGCGGTTTTTATTGATGATTTCCTGGGCGAACTTGATGTCTTCGACGATGTTACGCTCCGGCATATCTTTCGAACCGTGGGCATAGGTCGCGGCTTCAACTTCTTCATCGGTAATCGGCGGTAGTCCCATTCCGGCAAACACGGCCTGCAGCGCGCGGGCGGCTTTGTTACGGATGGCGATAACGTCCTCTTCGCGAACCGGGCGCAGACCGCCGTCCACTTTCAGGTCACGCTGGATAACGTTGTAGTCGTCAAAGTCTTCCGCATCTTCGTTGGAACCGGCGAACATGTTGTCGTAGTTCGGCACCGCGGAATAACCAGAGGAGATAAAGTCGGTACCCGGCAGGAACTGCATCAGCAGGCGCGCGGTACGACGCATATCGGAGTGAGTGAAGGTCTGGTCGTTACTGGAGGCGCATTCCAGATCCAGTGACGAGCAGATCAGGTTTTCCGCCAGCACGGCACGAATGCCTGACGGCACGGCAGACGGTACGCCGATACAGCTTACGGAGCCGTTTTGCAGCCCCTGAACGCCAGCCGCTTTGGTGATATAGATGCAGCGCGCTTCCAGATACAGCATGGATTTGCCTTCGGCGTAGCCCATCTGCACTTCGGATCCGGAGCCGGAGGTGAAGCGCATTTTCAGGCCGCGAGAGGCGTAGGAAGAGGCTAAGAAGCCTTTCGACCATGGCGTATCGTCACCATCGGTGAAGACCGGCTCGGTGCCGTAAACGGAGATGGTTTCGGCGTAGCAGGTGTGGCCCAACATACCGAGCTTCAGCTCGGTGGCTTCTTCCAGGGAGCACTGCGTCAGTACGCCCGGACGACCAACCTGAGAGCCGACCAACAGCGCGATGGCGTTGAACGGCGCGTAGCGTGCTACCGCAACCGTGGTTTCTTGTTCGTCAAACCCGCGCCATGCGCCTTCGGCGGCGTCGGCGGCGATTTGCACTGGGTTATCCTTGACGTTGGTGACGTGCGCCTGCTGAGACGGCGTGCGGCGAGCGCGCATTTTTTGCATCGACATCATCATTTCGACGACGTTCATATGCGAAACCACTTCAACAATTTTCGCCGGGGTCATGGCGGTGGTCAGCGGAACGATTTCGCTGCGCTTGACGTTAGGATCGCACAGCATATTGGCCAGCTTGACCGAATCCATCGCCATCACTTCTTCGGCGCGGTTCAGGTTGATACCGTAGCGGGCAATAAAGTGGTCGATCAGGTCGAATTCGCTAACCGGTTTTCCGTCCAACTCGGTCACCGCGCCGTTAACGATTTTAATCGACGGTTTTGGATCGTTCGGGCTTTCCATCGCGATAAAGCCTTCTTCGATCCACTCCTTAACGAAGCCGTCCTGATTCACAGGGCGTTTCGCCAGTGCTTCAAATCTTTTCGATCTCATGAATCAGCCTCGTGGGTATCAGATGTAGGACGGGCGATCGTTTTTCGGTTCAGAACCGAGGGTCGCAAGGACGGTTTTGCCGATTTCGCGGGCGGAGGTCACCGCCTGGCGGACCGCGCCGGAGTCGCCGGAAATCACCAGAATAGCTTCGTTACTAAAGCTGGTGCCGTGCGCCGGAGAGCTGTACGCCACGACTTCAACGTTGGCTGACTTCAGCGCGGTATCGGCCATCAGTACGCCTACGGAAGCCGGAGCGCCGACGATAATGCCGCAGGCGCGGCCAATCGGCGCGCCGAACGCTTTTTCCAGCGCGTAGCTGGCGCGAGCGGTGTACTGCAGCTCGATATGTCCGGCTTCGTTGCCGTAAACATCACCGAAGGTGCGGTCTAGCTCTTTCAGCGCGACTTCGATACCGCGTTTGACGTCGGAAACGTCGTTGCCGCCTAAAATAATCAGCGAACCGTGGCCCGCGCCGCCTTTGGTATCGCGCGGCAACTCAATGCTGACCACTTCGGTATTGGTGGCTTTCACCGCTTCGTCCGCCGCCATAATGTGTGGGCCTGCGCCGGTGCGGGCGCCGAGAATGCCGATGGAGCGATAGCGCTTCTCAAGCTTCATCGCATCCAGCAGGGCGGTATCGACGTTAGCGATAACCAGGCCAAGGGTGTCGCCAATGGCGGTCCCGACAAATTCCGTTAAACTGCAGCTTTTTTCTGCCATAGCCGTCTCTCGTATTGGGTGGTTTTCAGTAGGGATGGCCTGCTGTTCCGGCGTTGCCACACGGGCAATCACCTGCGCCATGATCTGTTCAACCAGCTCATTGCTGCTCATTAGCTAATTCCCTTCGGTAAGATTTTTTCTACATCGGTGTGAGGGCGTGGGATGACGTGTACGGCTTTCACTTCACCCACGTTGCGTGCGGCCGCAGCCCCAGCATCGGTGGCCGCTTTTACCGCGCCAACATCGCCGCGCACAATGACGGTTACCAGCCCGGAGCCAATCTTTTCATAGCCCACTAACATCACATTGGCCGATTTAACCATTGCATCAGCGGCCTCTATGGCTGCGGTTAAGCCTTTGGTTTCTACCATTCCTAGTGCTTCTTGTTGCATAAAGACCTCGCATGGAGTGTTCCGATAGTTGGGACTATAAGAAGATGCGAGGAAAAAGAATGGCTGACTTGGATTTGATGGTGAAAAAATAGTGGGTATTCAATAATATAAAATTGTCATATTGAGTTTTAATTTGCTGATTTATATGTGTTTTTTAATTTAAATTAATGTGATTATTTTGTTTTGTATATTCCATATTTACAAAATTGTTCATGACGTTTTTAATTTTGTCTGCTATGCGAAAAAAAACTGATTTGTGATGTTTGTTGGAAAACGATGAGTTGGTTTTAGCAATATTTTTGCATGTTGTGAGGGCTTGATAATTGTAAAAGCTACGCGTGACAAGTGCCATCTTCGCTTATTTAATGGCAATAATTTGTTATTGATGCCCGAATTTTCCGGCAATACCGCCAGCAGGTTGCCAACAATTTTCGGAAGGGAGTTCATATAGTGATGACCGTTGTACTCTACTGCCAGCAGGATGTTGGCTGGTCAGGACACGAACTCTGCTAAGAAGGTGTCATAATGAATGATTCGTTAAAAGCGCAATGTACCGCCGAGTTTCTGGGCACCGGGCTGTTTTTGTTTTTCGGTATCGGCTGCCTGAGCGCGTTAAAGGTAGCGGGAGCAAGCCTCGGATTGTGGGAAATTTGCATTATCTGGGGGCTGGGGATCTCGCTTGCTGTGTATCTGACTTCGGGGATATCCGGCGGGCACCTCAACCCGGCCGTGACCGTCGCTTTATGGCTATTTGCCTGTTTTCCAGGTCGAAAAGTGTTCCCCTACATTGTTGCACAGGTCGCGGGTGCCTTCGGCGGCGCAGTGCTGGCCTATGTGCTTTACAGCACGATGTTTACCGAGTTTGAGGCCGCACACCATATCGCTCGCGGTAGCGTAGAGAGTCTGCAGCTAGCGAGTATTTTCAGCACCTACCCGGCGGCATCGCTGAGCATCTGGCATGCGGCGCTGGTTGAAGTGGTGATTACCTCCATGTTGATGGGCATGATTATGGCGCTGACCGACGATGGCAACGGTGTGCCAAAAGGGCCGCTGGCTCCTCTGCTGATTGGTCTGCTGGTTGCGGTTATTGGTGCATCCACCGGACCGCTGACTGGTTTTGCGATGAATCCGGCACGTGATTTTGGGCCGAAGCTGTTTACATGGATGGCGGGTTGGGGCGATATCGCGATGACCGGCGGCAGAGATATTCCGTACTTTATTGTACCGATTGTTGCACCGTTAATCGGGGCCTGTCTGGGGGCGGCAATCTATCGTTATCTGATTGGTAATAACTTACCGTGCAATACCTGTAAATTAGAGGATTAATGCATTTGCTGAAATAGCTGAAATTTTTCATGAACCGGTATCACGAAGTCGCCCAAAATGTCTCCCACGGATGGGAGACTTTTGCTATCGTATTATTCTTTTATCGTTGGCGGCAAATGATGATGAAAGGAAGTGAATATTAAAGAAATGTTTTATTTATAACAAAAAATTAACTGAGAGGTTTTATCATGATTTCTGCGAGTACACTGAACTCAGAACTCATCAATAAAATCGCACAGGATTTTGCGCAGGCCACCAGTCTGGCCGTTGTGGTTGTCAATATTCACGGTGATGAAATTTCTGAACTGTTTAATTTCACGCCTTTCTGCCAGCTTATGCGTCAACACCCCCAGCACAGCACCCGCTGTCGGATGAGCGACCGCTGCGGTGGCCTGGAAGCTTCAAAAACCGATCAGCTCTGTATCTACCGCTGCCACGCCGGGTTAACCGATTTTTCCATCCCTTTAGTTATTGCCGGACACCTTGTGGGTTTCGTGCTGTGCGGGCAGGTGCGCTTAAGCAATGATGTTGAGCTGGTCGATATTCTCAACGTTGACGACCGCTGGCAGGCCGATCCTGAGCTGGTAAAGGCGTTCCGCGACGTGCCGGAAATGGACTACTCCAGAGTGATCGCTTCCGCCGATTTACTGAAGCTAATCGTCGAAAACTGCCTTAAAAAACAGCTCAACTTTGTGGTGATTAAAGATAACCCGCAGCAGCCTGAACCTGCGCGCGCCAGCCGGGTTGCCAGCCCTCACGACAGTAAAATGAAGAAAGCGCTGCGCTATATCGATGCCCATTTATCCGATGAGCTACGCCTGGAAGATGTTGCCGCCCACGTTTATCTCAGCCCTTACTATTTCAGTAAGCTGTTCAAAAAATATCAGGGGATCGGCTTTAACGCCTGGGTAAATCATCAGCGGATGGTGAGCGCTAAAGAGCTGCTTTGCCACAGCGACTGGAGTATTGCCAGCATTGCACGAAATTTAGGATTTTCGCAAACCAGCTATTTTTGCAAAGTTTTTCGCCAGGCCTATCAGGTGACTCCGCAGGCTTATCGTCAGCAAATTAACGCCAGATCACAAACTGAACCATTTTAAATGACAATATTTTGTTATTGCCGATTTTTGATATCCCCCTGTATCTGGCTCATTATAAAATGAAAAAATCTCATTCAGAGCAATAAATTGTCATAGCGCAACAAAATAATAATGAGGGAACGATAAGCTGCACCAGTTTTTATTTATTTGATGGGATAGAGTGACATCTGAAATTGCTTTCAGGCCGCCGCAGGCGTAATGAAAAGATTTTGCAATTAGATATTAGAGACGACGGAAGCCATCCAGCCTCCGTAAGGTGTTCTAGAAATTATTCGAGTGAGGACTCATCCCGCTCGAGAAAACCGACAGGTGCCAGGGAAGGGGGTGTGAATCCCCCGCAGCCCCCGCTGCTGTGATGCTGACGAACCCATATATACGCTAAATAATTCGCGTTGTAGGAAGGCGGCAAGCGAGTGAATCCCCAGGAGCTTACACAGGTAAGTGACTGGGGTGAACAAGTAAAGCCAACGCACATACAACGTGAAGTATGACGGGTATGACCACTGATCTGCTTACCGGATTGGGAAGGATGGGGAAGGACGACGCTAAGCCAGAAGACCTGCCTGTCGGTGACTACCAACAACTTCGGTGGGAAGTGGGTTGCTTAGATGCGTACAGTCGAAAGACTGGGAATGCTCGCAGCCCTACCACCCGGCACAGGATCGGGGTATGGCAGCCAGGCAGCACGCATTTATTCTCGCAGGTACCGGTAGCGGTTGTGGTAAAACCACCGTTACGCTTGGTTTGCTCAGCCTGTTGAAGCAGCGCGGTATGCGGGTTCAGCCCTGCAAAGTCGGCCCGGATTATCTCGATACCGGCTGGCATACCGCCGTCAGCGGCGTCGCTTCCCGCAACCTCGACAGCTTTATGCTCCCGGAACCGGTTCTCAATGCGCTGTTTTGCGAACAGATGCAGCGGGCGGATATCGCGGTGATCGAAGGCGTCATGGGGCTTTATGACGGCTATGGCACCGACCCGAATTATTGCAGCACCGCCGCGATGGCCAAACAGCTTGGCTGCCCGGTCATTCTACTGGTGGATGGTAAAGCGGTTTCCACCTCCATCGCCGCCACGGTGATGGGATTTCAGCACTTCGACCCCAGCCTGAATATCGCTGGCGTTATCGTCAATCGCGTCAACAGCGATACTCACTATCAGCTACTCAAAAGCGCCATTGAGCGCTACTGCGGGTTGCCGGTTCTCGGCTACGTACCGCGAGTGGAAGGTGTTGCCCTGCCCGAACGGCATTTGGGCCTGGTGACTGCCCGTGAATCGCTGGTGAACCAGCAGCCGTGGCGTGATTTTGCCCAAACGCTGGCGCAAACTCTGGATATTGAACAACTTCTTACCCTCAGCCAGCTTGCTGCTTTACCCGCCGGGGAGTGGCCTGCGCTACCGTCGCCTGACGCCGGAGCAGGCTTGACTCTGGCGCTGGCCGACGACGAGGCCTTCAACTTTTACTACCCGGATAACCTCACCCTGCTTGAACGCTGTGGGGTGAATATTGTGCGTTTCAGCCCGCTGCACGATAGCGCATTGCCGCCATGTCAGATGATTTGGCTCGGCGGTGGCTATCCCGAAATTCACGCCGCCGCGCTGGCGGCCAATACGCCAATGCTGGCGCAGTTGCAGGAGGCGCACCGGCGCGGTGTGGCGATTTACGCCGAATGCGGTGGTCTGATGTATCTCGGTAGCACCCTGGAAGACGCCAGCGGTGAAATTTACCCGATGGCCAATCTTATTCCCGGCCATAGCAAGATGGGCAAACGGCTTACCCGCTTTGGCTACTGCGAGGCGCGGGCGATGCGGCAAACGCTGCTGGCAGCCCCCAGTGAAACCCTACGCGGGCATGAATTCCACTACTCGGATTTCACCCCGGAAACCCCGGCGGTGCTGGCCTGTCGTAAAGTCCGCGATGGCATAACGCTCCAGCAGTGGTCGGGCGGCTGGCAGGTGGGTAATACCTTCGCCAGCTATCTGCACCTGCATTTTGCCCAGCGACCCACGATGCTCAGCTATTGGCTGGCTGCGGCAAGGAGCGCCCTATGACGCTGCTGGCCTGGTGCGTGGCCTGGGTCCTCGATTTTATCATCGGCGACCCGCAGAGCTGGCCGCATCCGGTGCGCTGGATAGGCAACCTGATCGCCGCCGTCCAGCGCAGCGTGCGCCGCTATTGCCACAGCGACTTTGCTTTACGCGTCGGCGGCGGGGTGATGTGGGTCATCGTGGTCGGCCTCACATGGGGTATCTCCTGGGGCGTGCTGACGCTGGCGCAGATGATTCATCCGTGGTTTGGCTGGGTGGTTGAGGTGTGGATGATTTTCACCGTACTGGCCGGGCGTTGCCTGGCGCAGTCGGCGCGGGACGTCGAGCGTCCGCTGCGCGCGGGCGATCTGGCGGAAAGCCGCCTCAAACTCTCATGGATTGTCGGGCGCGATACGTCGCAGCTCGAGCCGCAGCAGATTAACCGCGCGGTGGTCGAGACGGTGGCGGAAAACACCGTTGACGGCATTATCGCGCCGCTCTTCTTTCTACTGCTGGGCGGTGCGCCGCTGGCGATGGCTTATAAAGCGGTCAACACTCTCGACTCGATGGTCGGTTACAAGCATGAAAAATATCGCGCCATCGGTATGGTCAGCGCCCGCCTTGATGATGTCGCCAACTATATCCCCGCCCGCCTGAGCTGGCTGCTTATCAGCCTGGCCGCTTTCCTCTGCCGTGAAGCGGGCGACCGCGCGCTGCGCATCGGCTGGCGCGATCGATACAACCACAGCAGCCCGAACTGCGGCTGGTCGGAAGCCCCCGTGGCCGGAGCGCTCGGCATCTGGCTTGGCGGCCCAAACGATTATTTTGGCCAGCGCGTGGAGAAGCCGTGGATTGGCGACGCGACGCGCGACATTGACGTAGACGATATTTCCCGAACGATTCGACTGATGTGGGTAGCTTCGACCCTGGCGCTGGTGCTGTTTATGGCAGCACGGTACTGGCTGGTCGGCGTGGCCTGAGGACAAATAAATGCACTATATCCAGCAACCACAGGCAATTGAGGCAAAAAGCTTCGACATTATTGGCGAAATCATTGCAGAGACTCGCCCGGACTACCGCTTTGCCAGCCCGCTGCATGAAGCCATTATTAAGCGGGTTATCCACACTACCGCCGATTTTGACTGGCTGGATATTTTGTGGTTTTCGCCCGACGTCCTTGAGCGTCTCAGCGCTGCATTAAGTCAGCCCTGCATTCTGTATACCGACACCACCATGGCGCTCTCCGGGATCAATAAAACTCTGCTGGCGAAATTCGGCGGCGAGTGCCGCTGTTATATCAGCGATCCGCGCGTGGTGGCGGAGGCGAAAGCGCAGGGGATGACTCGCTCAATGGCGGCGGTGGATATCGCAGTGGCCGAAGAGGGCGAGAAGATGTTTGTGTTTGGCAATGCCCCCACCGCGCTGTTTCGTCTGCTTGAGCATGATGTCGTGGTGAACGGTGTGATTGGCGTGCCGGTTGGCTTCGTCGGCGCGGCGGAATCAAAAGAGGCTCTGACGCAGAGCGGCCTGCCGGGTATCGCTGCGTTGGGACGTAAAGGCGGCAGCAACGTCGCCGCTGCCATCGTCAACGCCATTCTGTATCACCTGCAGGGGGCGCGATGAGCGAGCAATCCTTTGATGACCCGGTGTGGCACAACGGCAAGGCGTTGCGTAAAGGCTATACCACCGGCTCCTGCGCGACGGCGGCGGCAAAGGTCGCGGCGCTGATGGTGATGCGCCAACATTTGATTCATCAGGTCTCCATTATTACGCCGTCCGGCGTAACGCTGTGTCTTAACGTCGAGTCGCCGCACGTCGAAGGGCAGCAGGCGATTGCCGCAATCCGTAAAGACGGCGGAGACGATGTTGATGCCACTCACGGGATGCTGATTTTTGCCCGCGTGACGCTTAATGATTCTGCTGAGATTACGCTGCGCGGCGGCGAGGGCGTCGGCACGATAACGCGCAAAGGGATTGGCCTGCCCATCGGCAGCCCGGCGATTAACCGTACTCCGCGCCACACCATTGAGTCAGCGGTGCGTGAAGCGATTGGCCCGTCTCGCGGGGCTGAGGTAGAAATTTTCGCACCGGAAGGCGAAGAGCGGGCGCAGAAAACCTACAACTCGCGGCTCGGAATTTTGGGCGGCATCTCGATTATCGGCACCACCGGGATCGTCACGCCGATGTCGGAGGAGAGCTGGAAGCGTTCGCTGTCGCTGGAGCTGGAGATCAAACGCGCGGCGGGGCTGGAGCGGGTGGTGCTGGTGCCGGGCAACCATGGTGAACGCTTCGTTCGCGAGCAGATGGGGATTGATTCTCAGGTGGTGGTCACCATGAGCAACTTTGTCGGCTACATGATTGAAGAAGCCGTGCGCCTCGGGTTCCGCCAGATTGTGCTGATCGGCCATCCCGGCAAGCTGATTAAAATTGCCGCCGGTATTTTCCACACCCACAGCCATATTGCCGATGCGCGGATGGAAACGCTCGTCGCGCACCTGGCGCTGCTCGGCGCGCCGCTGGAGCTTCTGCGGCTGGTCAGCGAATGCGATACCACCGAAGCGGCGATGGAGCATATCGACGCGTACGGTTTTCAGCATATCTACGACCATCTTGCCGAGCGCATCTGCCTGCGGGTGATGCAGATGCTGCGTTTTACCAAAACGCCGCCCACCTGCGACGCCATCATGTTCTCCTTTGATAACAAGGTTCTCGGCAGCAATCGCCCGGTCGAAGAGATCGCACGGGAGATGTCATGTTAACGGTGGTCGGCATGGGGCCGTCGGGCCTGCATCTGATGACGCCCGCGGCGCGTGAGGCGGTGGCGGCAGCAGATGCCCTGGTTGGCGGCAGGCGGCATTTGCAGCAGTTCCCTGAATTTCACGGCGAGCAGTTTGCGCTGGGCGCCAATATTGCCGAGCTGCTGGAGTGGCTCAGCGAGCGCGAAGCGCAGCAAGTTGTCGTGCTGGCCTCCGGCGACCCGCTGTTTTACGGCATCGGCACGCGGCTGATTGCCCACTTTGGCATCGAACGCGTGCGCATTATCCCCGGTATCAGCGCGGTGCAATACCTGTGCGCCCGCGCCGGAATCGACATGAACAATATCTGGCTGACCAGCAGCCACGGGCGAGAGGTCTCTTTCGATGAGCTGGCTCGCCACAGCAAAGTGGCGATGGTGACCGACGGGCGCTGCGGGCCGCGTGAAATTGCCGCCCAGCTGACGGCGCGGGGAAAAGGGTATCGCTGGATGGTGATTGGCGAAAACCTGGCGATGGATAACGAGCGGATCCACTGGCTACCGGTCAGTGAGGTCGACGGCGAATATGAGATGAATGCGGTGGTGATCCTCGATGAAAGATGAACTTTTTCTGCGCGGCGAGAAAGTGCCGATGACCAAAGAGGCGGTTCGCGCGCTGGCGCTGGCCAAACTTGAACTGCACCGGGCAAGCCACCTGATTGATATCGGCGCCGGTACTGGCAGCGTGTCGATTGAGGCGGCGCTGCAATACCCCTCGCTACAGGTGACGGCGGTTGAGCGCAACCCGGCGGCGCTGCAATTGCTGGACGAAAATCGCCAGCATTTCGCCTGCGGCAACATTGAGATCCTGCCCGGCGAAGCGCCGATGGTGATAACCGAACGGGCCGATGCCATTTTTATGGGCGGCAGCGGCGGCCATCTTGGAGAACTGATTGACTGGTCCTGGCAGCAGCTCTATCCCGGCGGTCGTCTGGTGATGACCTTTATTCTGCAAGAGAACCTGAACGCCGCCCTCGACTACTTGCAACAACGGGGGATCGAACAGGTCGATTGCCTCCAGCTTAACGTTTCGTCGCTGACCCGGCTTGGCAGCGGCCACTATTTCAAACCGAATAATCCCGTTTTTGTTATCGCCTGTCAGAAGGAAGAAAACCATGGCTGAGACATTTGATCCCCGTAGTGTGTGGTTCGTTGGCGCAGGGCCGGGCGATCGTGAGCTGATTACCCTCAAGGGCTACCGATTGCTACAGCAGGCTGAGGTGGTTATCTACGCCGGGTCGCTGATTAACACCGAGTTGCTGGAGTATTGCCCGGCAGGAGCTGAGTGCCACGACAGCGCCGAACTGCATCTGGAGCAAATTCTCGACCTGATGGAGGCGGGCGTAAAAGCCGGGAAAACGGTGGTGCGTTTACAGACCGGAGACGTCTCGCTATACGGCTCGGTCCGCGAGCAGGGCGAAGAGCTGACCAAACGCGGCATCGACTGGCAGGTGGTGCCGGGCGTCAGCGCATTTTTGGGCGCGGCGGCGGAGCTGGGCGTCGAGTACACCGTTCCTGAAGTCTCTCAGAGCCTGATTATCACCCGCCTCGAAGGGCGCACGCCGGTGCCGGAACGCGAGCAGCTTGAATCCTTTGCCAGCCACCAGACCTCGATGGCGATTTATCTCTCGGTGCAGCGCATTCATCGGGTGGCGGAACGCCTGATAGAAGGCGGCTATCCGGCCACCACGCCGGTGGCGGTTATCTATAAAGCGACCTGGCCGGAAAGCCAGACCGTGCGCGGCACGTTGGCCGATATCGGCGACAAGGTCCGCGATGCGGGGATCCGTAAAACGGCGCTCATTCTGGTTGGGAATTTCCTTGGGGATGAGTATCACTACTCAAAACTCTACGCGGCGGACTTTAGCCATGAATACCGTAAAGCCTGAATCTATCGCTCTTTTCTGTCTGACCCCCGGTGGCGTAACGCTGGCGAAACGGCTGGCGGCGATGCTGCCGTTAACCTGTTTTACCAGCGAGAAGCTGCTGGAGGAGGGGTTTCTGCCCTTTGAAAACGGTTTCGCCAACGCCGCGCGCGAGGCCTTCAGCAGCTATTCGGCGCTGATTTTCATCGGCGCGACCGGTATCGCGGTGCGCGTGCTGGCGCCGCTGGTTAATGACAAGTTCAGCGACCCGGCGGTGGTAGTGATTGATGAACGCGGGCAGCACGTCATCAGCTTGCTCTCCGGCCACGCGGGCGGTGCGAATGCGTTGAGCCGCTATCTGGCGGGAATGCTCGGTGCGGACCCGGTGATCACCACCGCCACCGACGTTAACGATATGGCGGCCCTCGATACCCTGGCATTCCAGCTTAATGCGCGAATGACCGACTTCCGCGCGGCGGTGAAAATCGTCAACCAGATGCTGGTCAGCCATCAGCGCGTCGGCCTGTGGTGGGATGAAGAGCTGGATGAAGACGTTAATCACTGCGACCGGCGTGGGTTTATTACCGTCTCTGACCTGAATCAGCTTCCCGAATTGGATGCGCTTATCTGTATCACCTTGCGCAACGAACTGCCGGAGATCGCCATACCGCACTGGAAGCTGGTGCCGCAGCGCGTCGTTGCGGGCATCGGCTGCCGGCGCGATACGCCGTTCCCGCTGTTAGCGGCGCTGCTGGCGCGTCAGCTTGAGGCACAGCGACTCGATCCTCTGGCGCTGAAAGCCATCGGTAGCGTCACGCTGAAGAAACACGAGCAGGGGCTGATCCAGCTGGCCTCCTGCTGCCGCGTGCCGTTTGAAACCTTTACCGCTGACGCGCTGCGTGAGCATGAACACCACTTCCCTGCGTCCTCGTTTGTTCGCCAAACGGTGGGGGTTGGGAGCGTATCGGGTCCGGCGGCGTGGCTGCTGAGCCATGGGCAACTGTTGGGCGAAACCCTGCGCGAACAGGGCGTCACTATTACTTTGGGAGTTTCACACTGATGTTAAGCGTAATCGGAATTGGCCCTGGCTCACAGTCAATGATGACTATGGAAGCGATTGAGGCGTTACAGGCGGCGGAAATCGTCGTCGGTTATAAAACCTACGCCCACCTGGTGAAAGCCTTTACCGGTGATAAGCAGGTGATCAAAACCGGGATGTGCAAAGAGATTGAACGCTGCCAGGCGGCGATTGAGCTGGCGCAGGCCGGGCATAACGTGGCGCTGATTAGCAGCGGCGACGCCGGTATTTACGGCATGGCGGGACTGGTGCTGGAGCTGGTGAGCAAACAGAAACTCGACGTAGAAGTCCGCCTTATTCCAGGGATGACTGCCAGCATCGCCGCCGCCTCGCTGCTGGGCGCGCCGCTGATGCACGACTTCTGTCATATCAGCCTCAGCGACCTGCTGACGCCGTGGCCGGTGATTGAAAAACGCATTATCGCTGCCGGAGAAGCCGACTTCGTTATCTGTTTTTACAACCCGCGCAGCCGCGGCCGCGAAGGGCATCTGGCCCGTGCCTTTGAACTGCTGTCTGCCAGTAAAAGCGCACAAACGCCGGTGGGTGTAGTGAAATCAGCCGGGCGCAAAAAGCAGGAAAAATGGCTGACCACCCTGGGGGAGATGGATTTTGAACCCGTCGATATGACCAGCCTGGTGATCGTAGGCAATAAAGCGACCTATATACAGGATGGCCTGATGATCACTCCGCGAGGCTATGTGCTGTGAGCTACGGCGAGGTGCTGGTCATGGGCGGAACCAGCGACGCGCGGGCGCTATGCCAACAGCTGGACGCGGCGCAGGTCAAATACACCCTGTCGGTGGCAACGCCGACCGGCCAGCAGCTGGCGGGCGATATTCAGGGACAGGTTCGCTGCGGGCGACTTGAGCTGGAGGAGATGATTGCCTGGCTAAAGGCCAACCGTACCCGCTGGGTCATTGACGCTTCGCATCCCTACGCCGAAGTGGTGAGCCGCAACATCATCCGCGCCTGTGAAACCGCTGGCGTGTTGCTCAGCCGCTATCAGCGCCCGGAACAGCTTAGCGACCTGACGCATCCACAGCTTTATACCGTGCAGAGCATCGAAGAAGCCTGCGATGTGGCGCGGGGCTTTGGTCAGCGCGTGCTGCTCACCACGGGAAGCAAAGATCTGGCGCGCTGGCGGGCAGGATTAGGTGAAAAAACGCTGCTAGCTCGCGTGCTACCGGTAGCCGATGTGATTGCCCAGTGCGCCGAACTTGGCTTTGGCGTCGGCGAGATCTTCGCGCTATGCGGGCCGTTCAGCGCCGAGTTTAACGCCGCTTTTTACCGCCAGTGCCGCGCCGACGTGGTGATCACCAAGGCCTCCGGCGCGGAAGGCGGTTATCAGGAAAAAGTACAACCCTGTCTCGATGCCGGTATCCCCTGCATTGTGATTACGCGCCCGGCACCGCTGGTAACGGGTGAAGAGTTACTGGAAAGTCAGGCTGCCTTCGCCCAACGCTTAGCGCGCTGGCTGGCCGCTGCTTAAGGAGTCAGAAATGAAAAAAGCGCTTCTGGTGATCAGTTTTGGCACCAGCTATCCCGACACCTGTGAAAAGAACATTGTCGCCTGCGAGCGTGAGCTGGCGGCCAGCTGTCCTGACCGCGACACGTTTCGCGCCTTTACCTCCGGGATGATTATTCGCAAGCTCAAGCAGCGTGATGGTATCGAGATTGATACGCCGCTGCAGGCTTTGCAGAAGCTCGCCGAACAGGGCTATCAGGATGTGGCGATTCAGTCGCTGCACATCATTAACGGCGATGAATACGAAAAGATCGTCCGCGAAGTGCAGAGCATGCGCCCGCTGTTCGCCCGCTTGACGCTGGGCGCGCCGCTGCTGAGCAGCCATGACGATTATGTCCAACTGATGCAGGCGCTGCGCCAGCAAATGCCGCCGCTTGCTGAGAAAGAAACGGTGGTCTTTATGGGGCACGGTGCCAGTCATCACGCTTTCGCCGCCTACGCCTGCCTGGACCATATGATGACCGCCCAGCGCTTTCCGGCGCGAGTGGGCGCGGTCGAGAGCTATCCGGAAGTCGACATTCTTATCGACAGCCTGGGTCAGCAGGGGGTGACGGGTGTTCACCTGATGCCGTTGATGCTGGTGGCGGGCGATCATGCCATCAACGACATGGCCTCCGATGAAGAGGACTCCTGGAAAACGTTGTTCAACGCTGCCGGTATTCCGGCGACGCCGTGGCTTAGCGGGCTGGGAGAAAATCCGGCGGTGCGCGCGATGTTTGTCGCCCACCTGCAGCAGGCGCTGAATCTGGCAATGGAGGAAGCAGCATGAGCGGCAAACTGTATGCCCTGAGCACCGGGCCGGGCGCGTCCGACCTGATTACCGTTCGCGCGGCGCGCATTCTTGGCAAGCTGGATATTCTCTACGCCCCCGCCGGGCGCAAAGGCGGCGACAGCCTGGCGCTCTCCATCGTGCGTGAATATATCGGCGAACAGACCGAAGTGCGCTGCTGCCATTTCCCGATGAGCGCCGACAGCGCGGAAAAAGAGGCGGTCTGGGACGAGGTCGCCGCCGCGCTGGTGCATGAAGTAGAGGCAGGCAAGCAGGTTGGGTTTATTACCCTCGGCGACGCCATGCTGTTCAGCACCTGGGTGTTCCTACTCCAGCGTATCGGCTGTGCGGACTGGCTGGAGATTGTTCCTGGCGTCACCTCTTTCGCCGCCATTGCCGCGCGTTCAAAAACGCCGCTGGCCATGGAGCAACAGTCGCTGGCGGTGGTCTCCTGCACCGCGCCGGAAGAAGAAATTGAACAGGCGCTGCGCCAGCATGAAAGCCTGGTGCTGATGAAAGTGTATGGCCGCTTTGCGCGTATCAAAGCCCTGCTGGCCAAAAACGGCCTGCTCGATGCCGCGCTGATGATGTCCGAGGCCACGCTGCCCGGCGAACAGTGCTGGCGTCATCTGAATGATGTCAGCGACGAACAGCCGCTGCCCTATTTTTCGACCATCCTGGTGAATAAACAGTGGGAGTATGCAGAATGAAACTTGAACAACAGCTAAAACAGCTGTCTTTCAGCGGGTTAGCTGCGGCGCTATTGCTGATAGTGGTTCCCGAAAAGGCCTTCGCGATGCACATCATGGAGGGATTTTTACCGCCGATGTGGGCCCTGGCATGGTGGCTGCTGTTTCTGCCTTGTCTGTGGTACGGGCTGGTGCGCCTGCGCCGTATCGTGCAGGAAGATAACAATCAGAAGGTGCTGCTGGCGCTGTGCGGAGCGTTTATTTTTGTGCTCTCGGCGCTGAAAATACCTTCCGTCACCGGAAGCTGTTCGCACCCGACCGGCGTTGGCCTGGCGGTCATTCTGTTCGGGCCGGGCGTGGTGGCGATCCTTGGCGCTATCGTGCTGCTGTTCCAGGCGCTGTTGCTGGCGCATGGCGGGCTGACAACGCTCGGCGCGAACGGCATGTCGATGGCGGTAATCGGGCCGATAGTCGGCTATATGGTGTGGAAAATGGCCTGCCGGGCGGGGATTCGCCGCGACGTTGGGGTCTTCCTCTGCGCGATGCTGGCAGATCTGGTGACCTACTTTGTCACCTCCGTGCAGCTTGGCGTGGCCTTCCCGGATCCGACTGCGGGCGCAACCGGCTCGATCGTCAAATTTATGGGGATCTTCTGCCTGACGCAGATCCCGATCGCCATCGCTGAAGGGTTGTTAACCGTCATGATCTACGACCAGTTGACCAAACGTCAGCTGATCACCGCACAGACCGCACAGGGGCATTAACATGAAAAAGACGCTGATATTGTTAGCGATGGTGGTGGCGCTGGTGATCCTGCCGTTCTTTATTAATCACGGCGGGGAATATGGCGGTTCGGACGGCGAGGCTGAGAGCCAGATTCAGGTGGTTGCACCGCACTATGAGCCATGGTTCCAGCCGCTGTACGAACCGGCGAGCGGGGAGATTGAAAGTCTGCTGTTTACCCTCCAGGGCTCTCTTGGCGCGGCGGTGATTTTCTATATTTTGGGTTACAGCAAAGGCAGACAACGCCGTGATGACCGGGTTTGACAGACTAAGCTATCAGAGCCGCTGGTTTCACGTCGCGCCAGAGCGCAAGTTTCTGTTCTGGCTGCTGCTGATGGTGCTGGCCTTTACCCTGCCCCCGCTGGGGCAGGGGATTGAAATGGTGCTGATTGCCGCCTTAACTTGTTGGCTGTTGCGGGTTTCATTATGGCGCTGGTGCCGCTGGATGGCGCTACCGTTCGGCTTCCTGCTGATCGGCGTGCTGACCATTCTGTTTAGCATCAGCCGCGATCCGCATGCTCTGCTGGTGAGCGTTCCGCTGGGAAGCTACTGGCTGGGCATCACGTCAGCGGGGCTGAACACCGCTAATGAGACCTTCTGGCGCAGCCTGGCGGCGCTGGCGTCAACCTTCTGGCTAGTGCTGAACCTGCCGTTCCCGCAGCTGATTTTGCTGCTTAAGCGCGGTCGGGTACCACGACTGTTGACCGAGCAAATCCTGCTGACCTGGCGCTTTATTTTTATTCTGTTGGACGAAGCGCTGGCGATTCACCGTGCGCAAACTTTGCGTTTTGGCTACCGTAGCGTGCCGAAAGGCTATCGCTCGCTGGCGATGTTGGTGGGGTTGCTGTTTACCCGCGTGATGATCCGCTACCAACAAATGAGCACCACGCTGGATATCAAACTGTACCAGGGTGATTTTCACCTCTAAGGATAAGTATGCTTGCCACGACCGATCTCTGGTTTCGCTATCAGGATGAGCCGGTGCTGAAGGGGCTGACGCTGGATTTTTCTCACCATTCCGTGACCGGGCTGGTGGGGGCAAACGGCTGCGGAAAATCCACGCTTTTTATGAACCTGAGCGGCCTGCTGCGCCCGCAAAAAGGGGCGGTGTTGTGGCAAGGGAAGCCGCTGGATTATGGCAAGCGCGGCCTGCTGGCGCTGCGTCAACAGGTGGCGACCGTTTTTCAGGACCCTGACCAGCAGATCTTTTATACCGATATCGACAGCGATATCGCCTTCAGCCTGCGCAACCTGGGCGTTGCGGAAGATGAAGTCGCCCGCCGGGTGGACGATGCGCTGACCCTGGTTGATGCGCAGTCTTTTCGTCAACAGCCGATTCAGTGCCTGAGCCACGGGCAGAAAAAGCGCGTGGCGATCGCCGGAGCGCTGGTGCTGCAGGCACGCTATTTACTGCTTGATGAGCCCACGGCGGGCCTCGATCCCTCCGGGCGCGCGCAGATGATTGACGTCATCAAGCGCATTGTCGATCAAGGCAACCACGTGGTGATCTCCAGCCACGATATCGATCTGATTTATGAAGTCAGCGATGCGGTTTACGTTTTGCGTCGCGGCGAAGTGCTGGCGCACGGTGAACCCGGCGAGGTATTTTCCCGCAGCGAACTCATGACGCAAGCCGGACTCACTCAGCCGTGGCTGGTGAAACTGCATGCGCAGCTGGGACTGCCGCTGTGCAAAACCGAAGGCGAGTTTTTTGAGCGGATGCGAAATCATGCAATGAAGGAGGCGTCATGACGCTGGCAATTATGTTACAGGGCACCGCTTCCGACGTCGGTAAAAGCGTGCTGGTGGCGGGCCTGTGCCGTATTTTTTATCAGGACGGGCAGCGTACCGCGCCGTTTAAATCGCAGAATATGGCGCTCAATTCTGGTATCACGCCGGATGGCAAAGAGATGGGGCGCGCGCAGATTTTCCAGGCCGAAGCGGCGGGAATTACGCCGGATGTGCGCATGAACCCGGTGCTGCTTAAACCGACCAGCGACCGTAAAGCACAGGTGGTGCTGATGGGTAAGGTGGCGACCGATATGGACGCGGTGAGCTATCACGAATACAAGCCGCGCCTGCGCGAGCAGATCCTTTCGGTCTATAACAGCCTGGCCGCTGAGCATGATGTGCTGGTGCTGGAAGGGGCGGGCAGCCCGGCGGAGATCAACCTGCGCGACCGCGACATCGTCAATATGGGCATGGCCGAAATGGCGCAGTGCCCGGTGATCCTCGTGGCGGATATCGACCGCGGCGGCGTCTTCGCCTCCATTTACGGCACCCTCGCGCTTCTGCACGACCATGAACGTGCGCGGGTCAAAGGGGTGATCATTAACAAATTTCGCGGCGACGTGACGCTGCTTTACTCGGGTATCGAGCAGATAGAAGCGCTGACCAACGTCCCGGTGCTCGGCGTGATGCCGTGGCTGGATGTTGATCTCGAAGACGAGGACGGTGTAGCGCTGCAAAAGGGTAAATACCTGCGTACCGACAGGCGCGATATTGAGATTGCCGTGGTTCAGGTGCCGCATATTTCCAACTTTACCGACTTCAACGCGCTGGCGGCGCAGCCGGACGTTCGCGTGCGCTATGTTCGCCAGCCGCAGGAGCTGGCGGGGGTTGATATGGTGATCCTGCCGGGCAGCAAAAATACGCTCGGCGATCTGCTCTGGCTGCGCGAAAGCGGGATGGCGCACGCGGTGCTGCAGGCCCAGCGTCAGGGCGTGCCGGTGCTGGGGATCTGCGGTGGCTATCAGATGCTCGGCGAAACCATTATTGATGAGGTGGAATCGGGGCTTGGCACGCAGCCGGGGCTGGGTTTGCTCAATACCGTAACTTATTTCGCACAGCATAAAACCACGACTCAGGTCACGGCGACGATGGCTCCGGCGCTACCGGCGTGGCTGGCGGCAACGGCAGGACTTGCCGTACGTGGCTATGAAATTCATATGGGCGAGACCGAGCTGCACGACGGCTGCCGCTCGCTGATGCAATTACATAAAAACGGGCTGAGCGTGGCGGACGGCGCGGTGAGCGACGATGGCCTGGCGTTTGGCACCTATCTTCATGGCCTGTTTGATAGCGATGAATTCACCCGCGCGCTGGTTAACGGCCTGCGTCAGCGTAAAGGACTGGCGGCGCTGGATAGCGATTTCGAGTATGCGCAGTACAAATCCCAGCAGTTCGATCTGCTGGCCGACGCGATGCGTCAGCATATCGATATCGGAAAAATCTACGCCATCATGCGTCAACATCAGGAGCCCGTATGCTGACTTTAGTCACCGGCGGGGCGCGCAGCGGTAAAAGTCGCCATGCCGAAGCGCTGATCGCCCACTCGCCGCAGGTGCTGTATATCGCCACGTCACAGATTTTTGATGATGAGATGGCGGCGCGGATCCAGCACCACCGCGACGGCAGGCCTGCGCACTGGCGCACGGCTGAGCGCTGGCAGCAGCTTGATGAGCTGATAACGCCGGATAACCATCCCGAAGAAGCGATTTTGCTGGAATGCATCACCACCATGGTCACCAATCTACTGTTTGCGCTGGGGGGCGACAGCTCGCCGGACGGCTGGGATTACGCGGCGATGGAGCGGGCGATTGACGCCGAAATCGCTGTCCTGATTGCCGCCTGCCAGCGCTGCCCGGCTCAGGTGGTACTGGTGACCAACGAAGTGGGGATGGGGATTGTGCCGGAGAACCGTCTGGCCCGCCATTTCCGCGATATCGCCGGGCGAGTCAACCAGCGCCTTGCGGCGGCGGCGGACGACGTCTGGCTGGTGGTATCGGGCATCGGTGTGAAAATTAAATAAACAGGCGCTCCGTACCGGGAGTTATTCTTCCTGCTGGTTCTGCAGTGAGCCAGCCAATATAACGAGAACCTCTATGCAAAGCTTAACCTCTCTACTGGGCGCGATCCCTGCGCCTGATGAAAGCGCGATGGCGCGCGCCCGGCTTCATATTGACGGCCTGCTCAAGCCGCCGGGAAGCCTTGGACGCCTTGAAGACCTGGCCGTTCAGCTCGCGGGAATGCCCGGTCTTGAAGGTGTGCCTCAGGTGAAAAAGAAAGCGCTGCTGGTGATGTGCGCCGACCACGGCGTGTGGGATGAAGGGGTGGCGATTTCGCCCAAAGTGGTGACCGCGATTCAGGCGGCGAATATGACTCTGGGCAAGACCGGCGTTTGCGTGCTGGCGGCGCAGGCAGGGGCGGAAATGCATGTGATTGACGTCGGGATTGATGCCGAGCTGATTCCTGGCGTTATCAATATGCGCGTGGCGCGTGGTTGCGGAAATATCGCCGTCGGCCCGGCAATGAGCCGTGGTCAGGCCGAAGAGCTGCTGTTGGAGGTGATTCGCTATACCCGTGGGCTGGCGGAAGATGGCGTCACGCTGTTTGGCGTTGGTGAGTTGGGGATGGCGAATACCACCCCGGCGGCGGCGATTGTCAGCGTTCTGACCGGTAGCGATGCGCAAGAAGTGGTGGGGATTGGCGCGAATTTACCGCTGACCAAAGTCGGTAACAAAGTGGAAGTGGTGCGTCGAGCTATCGCCGTTAACCAGCCTGACGCGAATGATGGTCTGGACGTGCTGGCGAAAGTAGGCGGTTTTGATTTATTGGGGATGGCGGGCGTGATGCTGGGCGCGGCTTCCTGTGGATTGCCGGTACTACTCGATGGTTTCCTCTCGTATGCGGCGGCGCTGGCGGCGTGCCGCATTGCGCCGGAAGTGAAACCCTACCTGATACCGTCGCACTATTCGGCAGAGAAGGGCGCGCGCACGGCGCTGATGCATCTGGAGCTGGATCCGTATCTCAATATGGGTATGCGTTTGGGCGAGGGCAGCGGCGCGGCGCTGGCCATGCCAATTGTCGAAGCGGCCTGTGCGATGTACCACGATATGGGCATGCTGGCGGCGAGCAATATTGTTTTGCCGAACAGTTGAGAAGGCGGAGGGGGGCGGCGCAGCGCCGTTCCCTGAATCAGGCATAAGATTTTGCGGATCGCAGAAACAAAAAAACACCCTTGAGGGTGTTTAAAATGTTGGTTGCGGGGGCCGGATTTGAACCGACGACCTTCGGGTTATGAGCCCGACGAGCTACCAGGCTGCTCCACCCCGCGTCACCGTACTACTTATATTGTATTAAATTTTGATTGGTTGCGGGGGCCGGATTTGAACCGACGACCTTCGGGTTATGAGCCCGACGAGCTACCAGGCTGCTCCACCCCGCGTCACCGTACTGCTTGTACTTCATCAAATTTTAATTGGTTGCGGGGGCCAGATTTGAACTGACGACCTTCGGGTTATGAGCCCGACGAGCTACCAGGCTGCTCCACCCCGCGTCCGTGGATGCGCACTATACTCCGCTAACGTTTTGATGCAACCCTTTTTGACATAAATCGTCAATTTTGTAAAAGGTGGTGTATATATAAGCGCTTCCCGTCTGTTTTTTGCGCAAAACTGCTTTTGCGGTGTGTAAGCGCATTTCATTAGCCCTGGGGGTTTGTTATCTTCATCACGCACCCGGGCTTAGCAGCATAAAGAAGAGATACCATGAAAGGACGTTGGGCAAAATACGCAGTAACAGGCGCGATGCTGGCAATGCTGGCCGCCTGTTCCTCAAAACCGACCGATCGCGGTCAGCAGTATAATGAAGGTAAACTCACCCAGCCGTTTTCATTGGTTAACCAACCTGATGCGGTAGGCTCGCCGATTAACGCTGGCGATTTCTCCGAACAGGTGAGTCAGATTCGCAGCGCCTCTCCGCGCCTCTATACCAGCCAGAGCAACGTTTATAATGCGATTCAGGAGTGGCTGCGCTCAGGTGGAGACACCCGCACGCTGAGTCAGTTTGGTCTTGATGCCTGGCAGATGCAGGGCACGGATAATTACGGTAACGTCCAGTTTACCGGCTACTACACGCCGGTGGTGCAGGCGCGCCATACTCGCCAGGGCGAGTTCCAGTATCCGATTTACCGTATGCCGCCCAAGCGTGGCAAGCTGCCCTCCCGCGCCAGCATTTACGCGGGCGCTCTGAGCGACAACTACATCCTCGCCTACAGCAACTCGCTGATGGACAACTTTATCATGGACGTGCAGGGCAGCGGCTATATCGACTTTGGCGACGGCTCGCCGCTGAACTTCTTTAGCTATGCCGGGAAAAACGGCTGGTCGTATTACAGCATCGGTAAAGTGCTAATCGATCGCGGCGAAGTGAAGCGGGAAGATATGTCGATGCAGGCGATCCGCGAATGGGGTGAAAAGCACAGCGAGGCGGAAGTTCGTGAACTGCTGGAGCAGAACCCGTCGTTCGTCTTCTTTAAGCCGCAGTCTTTCGCACCAGTGAAAGGCGCCAGCGCGGTGCCGTTGATTGGCCGCGCCTCGGTCGCCTCCGATCGTTCGATTATTCCACCGGGCACCACGCTGCTGGCGGAAGTGCCATTGCTGGATAATAACGGTAAGTTTAACGGCCAGTACGAGCTGCGCTTAATGGTTGCCCTGGACGTCGGCGGGGCGATTAAGGGCCAGCACTTTGATATTTACCAGGGCATTGGCCCGGATGCTGGACATCGTGCCGGTTGGTATAACCACTATGGCCGCGTGTGGGTGCTGAAAAACGCGCCGGGTGCGGGTAACGTCTTTAGCGGTTAACGCGCTCCAGGCCGATATTTTGTAGCCCGGGTAAGGCGCTTGCGCCGCGACCCGGGAATGCCCACTTATTCTGAGGTTCTATGTCTGTTGTAATCAGCGATGCCTGGCGCCAGCGTTTTGGCGGCACGGCGCGTTTATATGGTGAAAAGGCGCTGCAATGTTTTGCCGACGCACATGTCTGCGTGGTCGGTATCGGCGGCGTAGGTTCCTGGGCGGCGGAAGCGCTGGCAAGAACCGGGATTGGCGCGATTACCCTTATCGATATGGATGATGTCTGCGTGACCAACACCAATCGCCAGGTTCACGCGCTCGGCGGCAACGTCGGGCTGGCGAAAGCCGAGGTGATGGCAGAGCGCATTCGCCTGATCAACCCCGAGTGCCGGGTGACGGTGGTGGATGATTTTGTCACCCCGGAAAACGTCGCGGAGTACCTTGGCGTCGGCTTTAGCTACGTGATTGACGCTATCGACAGCGTGCGCCCGAAAGCGGCGTTAATCGCTTACTGTCGTCGCAATAAGGTTCCGCTGGTGACCACCGGCGGCGCGGGCGGGCAAATTGACCCGACGCAAATTCAGGTCGCCGATCTGGCGAAAACCATCCAGGACCCGCTTGCAGCCAAGCTGCGCGAGCGGCTAAAAAGCCAGTTTGGGGTGGTGAAGAACAGTAAAGGTAAACTGGGCGTGGATTGCGTATTTTCCACCGAGGCGCTGGTTTATCCGCAGGCAGACGGCAGCGTATGTGCGATGAAAAGCACCGCCGAGGGTCCAAAACGGATGGATTGCGCATCCGGATTTGGTGCGGCGACGATGGTGACCGCGACCTTTGGTTTTGTCGCTGTGTCCCATGCATTGAAGAAAATGCTGGCGAAGGCGACGCGGCTGGCGGCGTAAATTCCCGGGTCGCGGCGCAGGCGCCTTACCCGGGCTACAAGACAATTCCTCGGAGGCGGTGCTGCGCACCTGTCCGGGCTACAAAATCGCACCAACCCGTAGCCCGGGCAAGGCGCGTCAAGCGCCGCCCCCGGGGTGAGCTTAACTCTCGCGGGCGGCGGCGAGCACCGCCTCACTCAGGGCGCTGAGCCCCTGGCTGCGCGAGGCGCTCAGCTGGCCGCGCAGTCCCAGCTCATCAAACAGCGTCAGCGGGTCCCGTGCCAGCAGTTCCCCGGCGTTTTTCCCCTCAATGGCGGTTAATAACACCGCCAGCATGCCGCGCACGATGCGGCCTTCGCTATCGCCGAAGAAATGCAGCTTGTTGTCATCATCAACGGCATAGCCGAGCCAGACGCGGTTTTCACACCCGGCAATCTCTTTTGCCTGTGCTTTCAGGTCATCAGGCAGTGCAGGAAGCTGCTTACCCAGTAAAATCAGCTGGCGGTATTTATCTTCCCACTGGCTGAGCGGGGTAAAGGTCTGACGTAAGGCCTCTTCGGTGATGCGGGTACCAAAAGGGTGAGAAGTCGTCATTATTCCACCAGTATTTGCAGAGCGCGGTCAACGGCGTGCACCAGCGCGTAAACATCGTCTTGCGTATTATAAGGTGCGAACGAGGCTCGCAGGGTACCGCTGACGCCAAGCGCCGCCAGTAGCGGCTGGGCGCAGTGCTGACCAGCGCGCAGCGCGATGCCCGATTCCGCCAGCAGCGTGACCATATCGCTATGGTGAACGCCGGCAAAATCAAACGCCAGCAGACTGGAGTCCTGGCAGCGGAAAGACCGAAAGCCCAGGCGTTTCGCCAGTTCGTCTTCTGCCAGCGTCGCCAGCCAGCGGCTCCAGTTTTCCGCCTGCGCGATATCCGTCTCTTCTAGCCACTCCAGCGCCGCGCTCAGGCCAATCACCCCGGCAATATTTGGCGTTCCGGCTTCGAAGCGCCAGGGCGCAGGCTGAGTTTTGAAACCGTCGAAGGTGACTTCCGTAATCATTTTTCCGCCGCCGAGCCAGGGTGACATCTCGGCCAGCAGTTCGCCTTTGCCATATAGCGCGCCGATGCCGGTAGGCCCGTAGAGCTTATGGCCAGAGAAAGCATAAAAATCGATGTTCAGCGCCTGTACGTCCGCCGGGAAATGCACCACGCCCTGCGCGCCGTCAACCATTACCACCATTCCGGCAGCGTGGGCCAGACCAATCGCCAACGCCAGATCCGGACAGCCTCCGGTGACGTTGGACATCTGGCCGATTGCCAGCACCCGGCTACGTGGGGTGATGAGCGCGCCCAGAGCCGCTACGTCCGGCAGGCGATTGCTTGCCAGTGGTAGCTTCACTACCCGCGCGCCGGTTTGCTCCGCGACCATTAGCCACGGAACCAGATTGGCATGATGCTCCGCTTCGCTGACGATAATCTCATCACCCGGCTTCAGGCGCGGACGAACGTAGCTTTGTGCCACCATGTTAATGGCTTCGGTTGTGCCGCGCGTCCAGACGATATCTTTGGCGGAAGAGGCATTGAGCAGCGCCGCCACACGTTCGCGCGCGTTTTCATAGCGTTCGGTGAGCTGCTGGGCCGCGGCGAACTGGCTGCGGTGGACGTTACCGGCGCTGAGGCGATAGAACTGGTCGCTGGCCTCAATGACCGCCAGCGGCTTAAGCGTCGTCGCTGCGCTATCAAGATAGACGCCAGCATCGGCCAGCGCCGGGAACTGGGCGCGAAAATGCACAGGGTTGAATGCGTTCATGGAATTCCTCGTATCGATGCCAGGATCGTCGCGCAATTTCCCTTTCAGGGCAAGGATAGCGATTGGGGGTCAGGGAGAGAATGATGATTTTGAGGCAAAAAAAAGCACCGCGCAGTGCGGTGCTACATTAAATCACTATGGACAGACAGGGTAAATGTACAGGAAGTGAAAAGGGGTAGCTTAGCTACCATGGTCCGCAAACCCGGACCAATTGCAAACACAACAACACAACATCACAACCGTAAGCCAAAAGCTTGTTGGAACACGCATTCCAAAAAAAGCTCTTCGTTCCGGCTCAGGAAGTGCCGCCACTATAGGTATTTGCTGGTAGAAGCTCAACGGACAAATTATAATAGCTCAGATAAAAAAAACTAATAGGTTAACTGTTGTTTCCTGTTTGTTAAATTGCCTTAACATCTAAGCCAGAATAACTATGTCTAAGCGTTTGCCACCTCTGAATGCATTACGTGTTTTTGATGCAGCCGCACGTCATCTCAGCTTCACTCGCGCCGCCGATGAGCTTTTTGTGACGCAGGCCGCAGTAAGCCACCAAATCAAGTCCCTGGAGGATTTCCTCGGCCTCAAGCTGTTCCGTCGACGCAATCGTTCTCTTCTTCTGACGGAAGAGGGGCAGAGTTATTTTCAGGATATTAAAGAGATTTTTTCCCAGCTCACTGAGGCAACCCGCAAGCTTCAGGCCCGAAGTGCAAAAGGGGCTTTAACCGTCAGTATGTTACCCAGTTTTGCTATTCAGTGGCTGGTGCCGAGGCTCACAAGCTTTAACTCAGCTTATCCGGGGATCGATGTCAGAATCCAGGCGGTGGACCGTCAGGAAGATAAGCTGGCCGATGATGTTGACGTGGCGATTTTTTACGGCCGCGGTAACTGGCCGGGGCTGCGCGTGGAAAAACTGTACGCTGAATATTTACTCCCGGTTTGTTCGCCTTTATTGCTTACGGGCGATAAAGCGTTGAAAACCCCTGCCGATCTGGCGCAACATACTCTGTTGCATGATGCTTCCCGCCGCGACTGGCAAACTTATACCCGTCAGTTGGGTCTTAATCATATTAATGTTCAACAGGGACCGATTTTCAGCCACAGCGCAATGGTGCTGCAGGCCGCAATCCATGGACAAGGTGTCGCTCTGGCCAACAACGTGATGGCGCAGTCCGAGATTGAGGCAGGCCGTTTGGTCTGCCCGTTTAATGATGTTCTGGTCAGCAAGAATGCGTTTTATCTCGTTTGTCATGACAGTCAGGCTGAACTGGGTAAAATAGCCGCCTTCCGCCAGTGGATTCTGGCAAAAGCGGCTAATGAACAAGAAAAATTTCGCTTTCGTTATGAACAATAAATCATTGTAGGGTAATCACATGACCAGCCGTTTTATGCTGATATTCGCCGCGATAAGCGGTTTTATCTTTGTGGCTTTGGGCGCTTTTGGCGCGCATGTTTTAAGTAAAACGATGGGCGTTGCGGAAATGGGCTGGATCCACACCGGCCTGCAGTATCAGGCTTTCCATACGCTGGCGATTTTTGGCCTGGCGGTGGCGATGCAGCGCCGCATCAGCATCTGGTTTTACTGGAGCAGCGTCTTTATGGCGCTCGGTACCGTTCTCTTCAGCGGCAGCCTGTACTGTCTGGCGCTGTCGCATTTACGCCTGTGGGCGTTCGTTACGCCGGTCGGGGGCGTCTGCTTCCTCGCCGGTTGGGTATTAATGCTAATTGGTGCAATTCGTCTGAAACGTAAGGGCGTTGTTCATGAATAAAGTTGTCCTCTATTGTCGCCCTGGGTTTGAGAAAGAGTGCGCAGCAGAAATTACCGATAAGGCCTCGCGCCTTGAGGTGTTTGGTTTTGCCCGAGTCAAAGATGACTCCGGCTATGTGATTTTTGAGTGCTATCAGGCCGGGGATGGTGAGAAGCTGGTGCGCGAGCTGCCGTTCAGCTCGCTGGTGTTCGCCCGCCAGATGTTTGTGGTTGGCGAACTGCTGCGCGACCTGCCGCCGGAAGACCGGATTTCGCCCATTGTTGGTATGCTACAGGGCGTGGTGGAGAAGGGCGGCGAGCTGCGCGTTGAGGTGGCAGACACTAACGAAAGCAAAGAGCTGATGAAGTTCTGCCGTAAGTTTACGGTACCGCTGCGCGCTGCGCTGCGCGAGGCGGGCGTGCTGACCAACTATGAAACGCCAAAGCGCCCGGTGGTGCACGTGTTCTTTATTGCCCCCGGCTGTTGCTATACCGGCTACTCGTTGTCGAACAATAATTCGCCGTTTTATATGGGCATTCCGCGTCTTAAATTCCCGTCCGATGCGCCAAGCCGCTCAACCCTGAAGCTGGAAGAAGCGTTTCACGTTTTTATTCCGGCGGATGAGTGGGACGAGCGCCTGGCGAACGGGATGTATGCGGTGGACCTCGGTGCTTGCCCCGGCGGCTGGACCTATCAGTTGGTGAAACGCAATATGTGGGTCTCCTCGGTGGATAATGGCCCTATGGCGCAGAGCCTGATGGACACTGGGCAGGTGACCTGGCTGCGCGAAGATGGCTTCAAGTACCGCCCAACGCGTAACAACATCTCGTGGATGGTGTGCGATATGGTGGAGAAGCCGGCGAAAGTGGCTGCGCTGATGGCGCAGTGGCTGGTGAACGGCTGGTGCCGTGAAACCATCTTTAACCTCAAGCTGCCGATGAAAAAGCGCTATGAAGAGCTTTCGCGCAACCTGGCCTATATTCAGGAACAGCTGGATGAGCACGGGATCAACGCGCAAATCCAGGCGCGTCAGCTGTATCACGATCGCGAAGAGGTGACGGTTCACGTCCGTCGCCTGTGGGCTGCCGTCGGCGGTCGCCGCGACGAACGCTAGTATGCATATTGCAGGCCGGATAGCCGCTATCCGGCACTGCAAATTGTCGTTATGACTGCGACACGTCCGATACAATATGCGTCACATCGTCCAGATGGCCGATCCGCGCCTCTCCCGAACGATTAAACTTACTCTTATCAATCAATAACAATGATTGCGAAGCCCGCTTCAGCAGCAGCGATTTGAACTCGGCATTCACCGTATTTGAATCCCAGAGCGCGCCGTCGCCGTCGATGCCTTCGCAAGAAAAAATGAACAGATCGATCTCCAGCCCTTTGAGCTGGGAGATGAGCGATGCGCTGACGTAGCAGCCGTATTTACGCTGGAGCGTACCGCCGGAGCAGGTGAGCTGAATGTTCTCGCGCTTGCTCAACTCCTGGCAAATCGGCTGGCTGTTGGTAAAGACATGAAGGTCGATATCGGGCAACTGGCGGGCCAGGTACCAGCAGGTTGAGCTGGCATCAAGGGCGATAACCATCCCTTCCTCTATCCAGGCGAGCGCTTCGCGGGCAATGTCCGCTTTGTGCGCGTAGTGGCTTTTCAGGCGGATGTGAAAAGGGTCGCCGCTGTCCCGGCTTTGCCGGTGAATGACTTTTGCTCGTCCGTGGTTACGCAGCACTTTCCCCTGAGACTGAAGCTCGCTGAGGTCGCGGCGAATGGTTTCTCTGCTGACGTTAAGCTGTACGGATAAGGCTTCGGTGGTCAGGCTGTTGTGGTTAATGAGCAGGTCTAGTATTGCTTGCTGTCGTGCCGCTTTCATTTTTCTCACCCTGGCGTTCGCTGAGCGCCCGCATCAGACGGGCGCTGCGGCATGAGATTACGGCGTTACTCCTTTTTTTAAAAGAATATTCCCGTACTTGGCGCGCTCACCTGTGATAACGATCGCAAAGGCTTTTTGCGCCCGCTCGTAGAAAGCAAAGCGGTCGATGCGGGCGATCTCCGGGCAGGGCGCGGGGCCGGAAAGCGCCTCTCGATAGCGCGTTTCCACCTGCGGGTCGAGGGTATCGCCTTCCACGGCGGCCATCATCACCAGCGGCGGAGCGTAGCTGTCCAGCTCGAACAGCGGAATAATCGCCTGTAGTAGCTCGCTCACCAGCAATCCGTCGGCGCGAATGACCTGTGGTCCCATGCTGTGCGCCGGGAAGTGGGCATCGGAAAAAATAATCTCATCTCCATGACCCATTTCCGCCAGTACCTTCAGTAGATCCGGTGATATTAACGGGGAAATCGTTTTAAGCATCTCAAACTCCCTCAATCAGTTCGGGTTCGGTTTGCGGATAGAAATAACGGTATTGGTAGTTCACCTGCGCTCTGGCCAGCTCCGGAGAGCTAAATTCACCTACACCGTACCAGCCAAACATGGCGGCACCGGCCACGGTGGTTTCAGCGTCATCCAGCACTTTTACCGGGATATCGAGCATATTGGCTTTAATCTGATTCCATAGCGCGTTGCGGCTGCCGCCGCCAACCAGTAGCAGTTCAGTTGCGTTGAAGTGGCCTATTTTTTGTAACGTTTGCAGATTGCGCGCAAGCTGTTCGGTTAACCCTTCCAGCGCGGCGCGATAGAAATGACCGCGAGTGGTGTTGAGCGTGACGCCCTGCCAGCCTGCATCCTGACAGGACAGCAGGTCGCAGCGCATCTTTACGCCCTGTGCGCCAGCGGGAATGATGCGCGCTTCTTCAATCAGCGTTTGCCACGGCGTTTCCGGCGTCCATAGCAGTTTTCTCACCCATTCCAGGACGCCGGAGGCCAGCCACTGCATGCCGGGGTTATACAACCCGGCCTGGCTATCCAGCTCGCAGGTGGAGCCAGCGTAGTGACTAAGCAGCGACGTGTTGACCTGGATGCTGCGCACCATCAGGATTTCCCAGGTGCCGGATGAGAGCACCGGTTCATCCTGTTCTGCGCCGGCGCCAAATAGCGCAAACTGGGTATCGTGACCGGCGGAGATAACCGGAATTCCGCCGGGTAAACCCAGCATATTCGCGGCATCGCTTTGCAGCGTACCAATTTTCTGGCCTGCTTCAACGAGTCGCGGGAACAGGCGGCGCGGCAACCCCGTCGCCTGCAGAATCTGCTCGCTAAAATCCCGCTGGTGGATATCCAGCATCTGGCCGGTGCCTGCCATAGTGATATCGGTGGTGAATTCCCCGGTCAGGCGGTGGTTGATGAGCGAGGAAATAAACAGCCAGGCGTGGGCCTGCTCCAGCAGCTGCGGGTGGTTCTCTTTCAGCCATATCAGCTTGTACAAGGTGTTGAAGCTAAACGCGCCGACGCCGGAGATCTGCTGGAGCTGCTGCGCAGGCATAAAGCGGCTAATATTTTCCATTACTGCGGCGGTGCGCGGGCATTTCCAGCTGATCACCGGATAGAGCAGCTCGCCGTGTTCATCGACCAGCGCGCCATCGACGCCAAAGGTGGTGACCGTGATACCGCGAACCGTGCAGGATGAGAGTTCGTCGCGGATCTGCCGACAGCACTCCGCGAAGCGAAGCAGGATGGCATCCAGCGACCACTGGTGCCAGGCGCTGTTCTCCACGGCGACATCGCTGGCGTTGGCCGTTGCGGCGCGGGCGATAATTTTCCCCTGCCGGTCAACGGCAATCGCCCGTACGTTGGTGGCGCCGCAGTCGAGGACCAGAATGACTTCATTCTTCATAAATAACTCCATAAACGTCGCCGGATGGCGCTGCGCTTATCCGGCCTACGGTTCACGCGCCCGTAGGCCCGGTAAGCTTGCGCCACCGGGCAAAGCCGCATTAACGTTTATACAGCGGGCCATAGTTCTGGCAGGCGCGGTAATCCTGGCCTTCGGTATCCATGCCGTGCGCAGACCAGCTGGAAGGGCGATAAATTTTCGCCTCTTCGACGTTATGCATGCACACCGGAATACGCAGCATAGACGCCAGGGTGATAAAGTCGGCGCCGACGTGGCCGATGGTCAGCACGCCGTGGTTAGCGCCCCAGTTCGCCATCACTGAATAGACGTCGGAGAACGGGCCTTTACCGGTCAGGCGCGGCGCAAACCACGTGGTAGGCCAGGTGGAGTTGGTGCGGGCATCAAGCTGGTCATGCATCGCTTTCGGCAGCTCCACGCTCCAGCCTTCGGCGATTTGCAGCACCGGGCCAAGACCTTTGATGATATTCACGCGGGTCATAGTGAACGGTACGCCGCCTTCGGTCAGGAAGCGGGAAGAGAAGCCGCCGCCGCGGAAATATTCATGAATCGCCGGGCACCACTCGGTGGCGGCCAGGCAGGTGTCGGCTTCCTGCTGGCTGATTTCCCAGTGCGGTTTCATGGTCGGTTTACCGTTGTCATCTCGCTGCTTACAAGATCCATCCAGCGCCGCCGAGCCGGAGTTGATCAGGTGGATAATGCCGTGTTCCGCCAGCCCGGTCAGCGGTTGGCCGGTAACGCGTTCGACCGCTTCCGGCGACCAGTAGGTGCGCACGTCGGCAAACACCTGGGCGGTACCGGTCAGCTGATGTCCCATCAGCATGGCCACGCCGTTGAGGCTGTCGTTTTCGGTGGCGACGATAAAGGGTTCGCGTACGCCGTTCCAGTCGAATGAACTATTGAGCAGCGCTTCGGCGGTATCGCCGTTGGGGTATTGATCGGTCCAGTGACGCTGGCCCTGGAAGCCCGCGGCAATGGCGTTGTAGCCCAGCGACTCTTCCACCAGCCCTTTTTCCGCCAGCTTGTTGTTGCCCTGCATCATGTCGCGAATACACATCGCCATCAGCAAGCTCTCTTTCAGCACCTCGCGGCTCTGCGCTTCATTACGCTTATACTGCTGCGCGTTCTGGTCTTCGCCGTAGCGGAAGTTGTTGTCCGCCCATGCCAGCGCCATTTCCAGCTCGGTTTCGTCATAGATTTTCTGGTCGATACGGCGGCGCAGTTCGGTCATATCCACCGCCTGCACCTTCATGCCCAGCCAGGATTCGAAGAAGTTATGATCGACGATAGAACCGGCGATCCCCATCGACACGCCACCGACGGAAAGATAGCTTTTGCCCTTCATGCTGGCGACCGCTAAGCCAGCGCGCGCAAAGCGCAGCAGTTTTTCTTCAACGTCCGCAGGGATGGAGGTGTCATCGGCATCCTGCACGTCGTGGCCGTAAATAGAGAACGCCGGAATACCCTTTTGGCTATGGGCGGCCAGCGCGGCGGCAAGGTAAACCGCGCCGGGGCGTTCGGTGCCGTTAAAGCCCCAGATGGCTTTCGGTCGCAGCGGATCCATATCGATAGTCTCGCTGCCGTAGCACCAGCATGGCGTGACGGTGATGGTGACGCCGACGTTCTGGCTGCTGAATTTCTCCTCGCAGGCGGCGGATTCGGCCATTCCCGCGATACAGCTATCGGCGATCACGCATTCAATTTGTGCGCCGCAGGCGTGGCGGAGTTTCTCGGTGATAAGCGCGGCGGTGGCCTTCGCCATATTCATGGTTTGTTCTTCGAGCGACTCGCGTACCCCCATGCGGCGTCCATCAATAACCGGGCGAATACCTATTTTCGGTAAGCTGATTTTTTTCATTACAGATTCCTCACGTTATTCGGATAAATGTTTAGTTAGCTGCCGTTTGTGAACGGAAACGGGCAAAAATGAAGATGATGGCAAAGCACAGCGCCGGGATGAGCTCAGCCGTTGGGATATTGCCCGCGGCATCGCTGACAAAGCCCATAACCGGGGTGACGATGCCGCCGCCAATAATGGTCATGACAATGAAAGAGGAGCCGTATTTGGTATCTTGTCCCAGGTTTTTAATGCCCAATGAGAAGATGGTCGGATACTGAATCGACATAAATGCGCTGCACAGCGTCAGGGCCAGAAGACCAATATGACCGCCAGCGAAAGCCGAAATCAGGCACAAGATCATGGCGAGCAGGGCATAGGCCGCCAGCACTTTGTGCGGCGCGAAGCGGCTGATAAGCCAGGTACCGGAGAAGCGGCCAATAAAGAAGCACACCATGGTGCCGGTCAGGTAGTTGGCGGCGAATCCGGGCGTCATGCCGGGGATCTCTTCGATCGCGTAGCGAATCAGGTAGCTCCAGCAGGCGGTTTGCGCGCCGACGTAGCAGAATTGCGCCAGCACCGCCCAGCGCCAGTGGCGAACGCGCGCCAGACGAGCAAGGGAAGCAGAGAAGGAACTCTGGCTGGCATCACTATGATCGTCACTCTGCAGGGCTGGAAATTTGGTCAACATAATCAGCAGTGCGACCAGTAAGACTACCGCGACGATGATCATGTAAGGGGTTTGCACCGAGAGCACCAGGCTGTGCTTATAGGCGCTAAGCTGCTCGGGGGCCATTTTATCGAGCACATCCTGCGATTGATGCGGCACGTTAGACAAAATAAGGCTTTGCCCAAAGACCACGGCAATAATGGCGCCAAAAGAGTTAAAAGTTTGCGCCAGATTCAGGCGGAAGTGTCCACCGCTTTCTGGCCCTAAAACGGTGACAAAAGGGTTTGCTGCGGTTTCTAAACAACCTAAGCCTGCGGCAATAATAAATAAGCCTATCAAGAATAGGGTATAATTCATGACTTCAGCGGCTGGCCAGAATAATGCAGCGCCAAAAGCATATAAGAACAATCCGGTAATAATACCTGCTTTGTAACTCAATTTTTTCATCAAAATCCCGGCCGGAATAGGAATGACGAAATAGCCAAAGTAAAAAGCCGATTGAATCAGACCAGCCTGAAAGTTAGTTAAGGTAAACGCTTGCTGGAATTGTGGTAATAAAATGTCGTTCAGGTTATTGGCTACCGCCCATAGAAAAAATAGCGAGCACAGCAGAGCAAAGGGAATAATGTAACGTTTGCTTTGTCCTGTATCCACCGCGCGAAAACTCTGCGTTTGTATTGTTGTATTTCCCATAGCATCCTCATTGGTTCAGAAGCGTGTGCAGCAGCATGAGAGTGTGGCTGGCTATGCCCACCAGACCGCAAAAATCAGGTGAGTTCCTGTGGCGATGCAAGCAGTGAAATAAACATCACGGAATGAACTCATGAATGCATTTTCAAATAAAAAACGCCTTTTAATATGATGGTGGTCACATTTAGCATCCTCTAAGTGATTTTGTGTGATTATCATCACTTTAATAATCAGGAAAGCATGACCGTTTGAGATATTTAATTCTGAAACCCACAGGATAGATGACCGATTTATTTTATAATGTGGAAAACGGGCAATTGTTACAATTATCGCTAAAATGCCCGTTTTTAAATGTATTGTTGATAACGGGCATTTTTCATAAATTAAAAAATCCATAGTCTGTTTTTTTTAGCTCAAATAAGTGAGGGGTATCACAGAACCAGTGGATGTAAATTCCTTTCTGATTATTCGGGACAATGATGATGGTCAATTATCTGAGTTAATCAACAGCGTCCGAACGTCATATCCGGCGAGCCGCCTGTTGTCGTATTGAGCATCATAAAGAGAGGTAAACAATGGAACGAAATAGACTGGCCCGGCAGATTATTGATACCTGCCTGGAAATGACCCGGCTGGGGTTAAATCAGGGAACCGCAGGCAACGTGAGCGTGCGTTATCAGGGAGGAATGCTGATCACGCCAACGGGGATTCCTTATGAAAAGCTGACCGAAGCGCACATTGTTTATATCGATGCCGAAGGTCAGCATGAACAGGGCAAACTGCCGTCCAGCGAGTGGCGCTTTCATATGGCGGCTTATCAAACACGCCCTGACGCTAACGCGGTGGTGCATAACCATGCGGTTCACTGTACGGCTGTTTCTATCCTTAACCGCCCGATTCCGGCTATTCACTATATGATTGCGGCGGCGGGCGGCAATTCTATTCCTTGCGCGCCATACGCCACTTTTGGTACCCGCGAGCTGTCAGAATATGTAGCTGTGGCTCTTAAAAACCGCAAAGCGACGCTATTGCAGCACCATGGCCTGATTGCCTGTGAAGAGAACCTGGAAAAAGCTCTGTGGCTGGCGCATGAAGTGGAAGTGCTGGCGCAGCTGTATCTCAGCACGCTGGCTATTGTCGATCCGGTTCCGGTGCTTGATGACGAGGCCATTGCCATTGTGCTGGAGAAATTCAAAACCTACGGGTTACGTATCGAAGAATAAAGCTGTAAGAGAAGGTTTTCTTCCGGCCGCCTTCCTCTGCGCTTTGCTCCCGGGGGCGGCGCAAAGCGCCTGCCCGGGCTACGGGTTTGCAGCCGTCTGTGGACAGGATGCGCCATTGGGCAACGGGTTTACCGCCGTCTGCGGGATGGTAGCCCGGACAGATGCGCAGCATCGCCTCCGGGAAATTCTGCCCCTCTGCACTTTGCTCCCGGGGGCGGTGCAAAGCGCCTGCCCGGGCAACGGGTTTACCGCCGTCTGCGGGCAGGATAGCGCTATCGTGCCAGCCGAAGCTGCTGGAGGTTGCCATCCAGCTGCAAATCGGTTTGCAGGCGTGCTATCTCACGGCAGGTAAACGCCATTTCTTTATGTTCTTCCAGCTTCTTGCGCCACTTCTCCGGCACGTCCGCCAGCTGCGCATAGATCCCTTCCAGATCCTGAAAATCGGTTAACAGCTGGGCGGCGCTTTTTGGCCCAATTCCCGCGACGCCGGGAACCTTTGAGCTGCTGATGCCCGCCAGTCCCCAGTAGTCTGGCAGCTGTTGCGGCGTGACGCCGAACTCTTTGGCGATAAAAGGTGCATCGAGCCAGCGTTTCTGGAAATAGTCGCGGATGCGGATAGTGGGCGACAGCAGCTGGCAGTAGCCTTTATCGGTCGAAACGATGGTTGCCTGATGTCCGGCCTGCGCCACTTTTACCGCCAGCGTTGCGGCAAGGTCATCAGCTTCGCTGCCGCTGAGCGCCCAGCAGCGGAACCCGTATTGCTCAAACGCCGCCCGCAGGGCCGGCATTTCGGCTTCGAGGGTTTCCGGCATCGGCGCGCGCCCGGCTTTATAGTCCGGCAGGCGCTGGTGCCGCCAGCCATGACCGCGCTCTTCGTCATCAAATACCGCTACGACGTGAGTCGGCTGGCTATGGACCACCAACTGTTCAAGCGCATGCAGGCAGGTGTCGGCGCAGGGCGACCCTTGCACCGCGTGGATGCGGCGAATCAGATTAAGTGCATCGACGATTAACAGATGAACGGCCACGGATATCCTCATAAACAGGCTCTTATTCTCAGCGCCTTTTAGGGTAACATCGCCGCGTGGATGAGGCTATTGGCACCAGAAAAATCAGGAAGATGACTCGCAGTTTCGGCCTGATCGACGTGCATCAGCGGGCTAAGATCGCGATTGGTGGCTTCGCCGTACCACACCGCTTCCCGCACCGAAACCGGTTTGTGGATAAGCCCCAGCGCGTAAAAACGATCGGCAATGGCCTGCTGGGCGCGAATGACTTTCAGATCCATCGGCCGCGCGTGATGGCTACGGCGCGCCAGGGCTCGCGTCAGAGACGCGGCGTTAAGCCCCAGCTCAGCGCAAAGCAGGTTTGCGGCATCATCCCGGTGATGGTTGATAAACTGTCCGGTCTGCGCCAGCTCCCCCAGCAGGCGCTGCATAATATCGCTATTGCGGGTGACATAGTCGCGGCGCGACAGGTAGAACTGATGGTTATTGACGCGCCCTTCACCGCTGGCGACAATCCGTAATTCACCGCTATCTTCCGCGTCGCTAAGCAATGGATCCCACATCATCCAGGCATCTACCGCCAGATAATCGCTGGCGGTTAGCGGATACTTTGGCGGAATGTAGACCACTTTGACGTCATTGAGTCCCAGCCCGGCCTCTTCCAGAATATGCAGCAGCAGCCAGTGGACGTTTGAGCCTTTATTCAGTGCGATGCGCTTGCCGCGCAGATCGGCGATGGTATGGATATCGCTGTGCTGCGGGACGACCATCGCTACGCTTTGCGGCGCGGGCGGCTCCCAGGCGACGTACACCAGCTCGCTGTTATTGGCCTGAGCGAAAACTGGCGGCGCTTCGCCTGTGGTGCCAAAATCGATTTCATCGCAGGCCAGTGCGTGCAGCAGCTGCGGACCGGCGGGAAACTCGCTCCACAACACGCTGACGCCGCGATTGGCAAAGGCCTTCTCCAGGCTTTGCCGGGCTTTGACAATGCCGAGGCTACCGAAGCGCTGGAAGCCAATGCGCAATTCCCGCTCGCGAGAGGCGTGATTTACCGCAGCGCCGCAGGCCGGTTCCTGACGACGACGGTTTTTAATGATGCCAAAATTCGCCAGCTGCGTGCGTAGTGTGTGGCGGCTAATGCCCAGCAGCGCTGCGGCCTGGCTTTGATTGTCATCGCAGCGGGCCATTGCGCCGCGAACCAACGCCCCGGTGACCCGTTCCCACAGCGGCTCGCCCGGTAAGGAGAGCTGGTGGTGAATGAAGTCATCCAGCTCACTGTTGCTGGTGGCCGCAGGTTCGTTGCTGAGGGTCGTCAGCCGGAGCTGGGCAGGGCTAATTTCCTCTTCTTTACTCAACAGAACTGCGTTATGCAGGGTATTTTCCAGCTCGCGAATGTTGCCCGGCCAGGGGTATTCCATCAGCTTTGCCAGCGTTTCCGGGGCCAGACGGCGAACCGGGCGGCCCAGACGGCGGGCGTAGAGCGACAGAAAATGGTCCGCCAGAACGGGAATATCCTGACGGCGCTGGCGCAGCGGCGGCAGCGGAACAATGGCGATATTTAGCCGATAGTAAAGATCTTCGCGGAAACGACGCTCGCGGATAGCCTGCATCAGGTCCACGTGGGTGGCGGCGATCACCCGCACATTGACCTTAATCGCTTTGCGCGAGCCGACGCGAGTGATTTCACGCTCTTGCAGGACGCGCAGCAGCTTGACCTGTAGCGACAGGCTCAGCTCGCCGATTTCATCGAGCAGCAGCGTGCCGCCTTGCGCTGCCTCAAACCAGCCAGGATGGCTTTGTATCGCGCCGGTAAAAGCCCCTTTTTCATGACCAAACAGCTCCGCTTCCGCCAGGCTTTCGCTGAGCGCGCCGCAGTTGACGGCCAGGAAGGGGCCATGGCGGCGTGAGCTATGATGATGTAAATAGCGGGCAACGACCTCTTTTCCTGTGCCGGTTTCGCCGACGATAAGCACCGTCGCATCGGTGGGGGCCAGTTTATCCAGCAGACTCTGAAACGCTTTTGACGCCGGGTCGATCAGCGCAGGCGTGGCGGATGGGGATTCAGGATTCAGCATGGTTGACCTCCGGTATTTGATGACCTGAACTTATCCTGTGCTGACGATGGAAACCAGAGGGCAAACCTGCCGTACTGTTGCAAAAACGACAACCTGAACGCACTGTCTGGCGCATTTGCAACAGCGGAGTGAAATTCAATTCAAGGTAACTTATTGAATTTATTTTGGTAATTTTTTATTTACCATTGGCATGATTATCGCTAACACTCATATAACCAAATTAAAACAATGCTTCGATAAATATCGGATATGGTTATATAGGAAAGAGATAATGACGCAAAAAACCGACGATAAAATCAATGTATTCTGGTTCCTGCCCACCCACGGTGATGGCCGCTACCTGGGCACCGCAGAGGGGGGACGCCCGGTTGATTTGCCTTACCTGCAGCAGGTGGCGCTGGCGGCCGATAGCCTTGGCTACTACGGCGTGCTGATCCCCACCGGGAAAAGCTGTGAAGATTCCTGGCTGGTGGCCTCGGCGCTGGCGCCGCTGACCCGCCGTCTGCGCTACCTGGTCGCCGTCCGTCCAGGCCTACAACCGCCGACGCTGGCGGCAAGAATGGCGGCAACCCTCGATCGCCTGTCGGGTGGTCGTCTGCTGATTAACGTCGTTACCGGCGGTGACCCGGTGGAGAACAAAGGCGACGGTATATTCCTCAGCCACGGCGAACGCTATCAGGTCACTCGCGAATTTCTCGACGTTTACTCGCGCCTACTGAAAGGTGAAAAGGTGGACTATCACGGCGAGCATATCCATGTTGAGGGCGCGGAAGTACTGTTTCCCCCGGTGCAGGAAAACGGCCCGCCGCTCTATTTTGGCGGTTCTTCTGAAGATGCCATCGAAGTTGCCGCTGGCCAAATCGATACTTACCTGACCTGGGGTGAGCCGCCCGCGCTGGTGGCCGAAAAGCTGACCGTAGTGCGCGAGCGCGCAGCCGCCCGTGGACGCACGCTGCAATACGGTATTCGTCTGCACGTGATTGTTCGTGAAACCGAAGAGGAAGCGTGGGCCGCCGCCGATCGCCTGATTTCTCATCTCGATGATGAGACTATTGCCCAGGCGCAGAAAATTTTTGCCCGTATGGATTCCACCGGACAGTCGCGGATGAGCGCGCTGCACAAAGGTTCGCGCGACAATCTGCGCATTGCGCCAAACCTGTGGGCTGGCGTGGGGTTGGTACGCGGCGGGGCAGGGACGGCGCTGGTTGGCAACCCGCAGCAGGTGGCGGAACGCATTCGTGAATATCAGGCGCTCGGTATCACCAACTTTATCTTCTCCGGCTATCCGCACCTGGAAGAGGCGCATCGCTTCGCCGATCTGGTGATGCCGCTGCTGCCGCTGGCAGGTCATGACCAGCCGAAGGCGCGTAGCGTGAATACCGGCCCGTTCGGTGAAACTATCGGCGGCGACAAGCGTCCGGTAAAACAGGTTAGCGCAAGCTGAGGGGGAGGTCAGATGTATGCATACTGAACCCCATGTAGTGATTGTCGGCGGCGGATTCAGCGGCGCGGCGGTGGCGATTCATCTCCTGCGCCTGGCCCCGGTTGACGTGCGGGTGACGCTACTGGAACCGCGCGAGACTCCCGGCGCTGGCGTGGCGTATTCCACCACGGAGCCGAGCCATCGGATCAACGTTCCTGCCGTGCGGATGCAGCTTGCGGGTGAAGAGGAGGGGGCGTTCGATAGCTGGTACCGCAACCAGCCTGCTTTTGTTGACGATCCGCTGGCCCAGCTTGCAGACGGCGTGGTTTATCCGCAGCGCGGGCAGTTTGGTCTCTACGTGGCTCAGCGTTTTGCCGAGGCAGCGCACGCCAGCCCCGGGCGGCTTATCCATCTGCGTGAACAAGCGCTGAGCCTTAGTGATGGCGACGTTATCACCGACGTTGGTCGTCGACTGTCAGCCGATCTGCTGGTGCTGGCAATCAGCCATCCGCCGCCCTCTCTACCGTCCCTGGCGAGATCGTTTGAAAAACATCCGGCATTAATTGCCAACCCCTGGCAAGCGGGCGCTCTGGAAGGTATCGCGCCGGAGGCCAGCGTGGCGGTAATGGGGACCGGTCTGACGATGGCGGACACCGTTGCCACCCTAACGCGCCTGGGTCATCGGGGGCCGATTACCGCGTTTTCACGCCGTGGGCTGTTATCCCGCAGCAACCTGAGCGGCAACAGCGCGAGCTGGCCCGCTGAATACGGCGAGGGTTCGCTGCGCCAGCGGCTGCGGAAGATCCGCAAGGATATCGACTGCGCAGCGGAGCAGGGAGTGGCCTGGCAGGTGGTACTGGACGCGGTGCGTAACCAGGGGCAAAGCATCTGGCAGGGGCTGACGCTTGCCGATCGTCAGCGCTTCCTGCGCCATTTACGCAGCTACTGGGATGTTCATCGCTACCGCATCGCTCCGCAGGTCTCCGGAGTTATTGAACAACGGCAGCGCGACGGCAGCCTGAGGGTGCTGGCGGCCAGGCTTACGGCCCTTGAAGGCGATGCGCAAAAGTTAACGCTAACTTTGTCGCCCCGGCACGGTGAAGCGCAGCGGGTGAGCGTTGACCATTTGATTTTAACCACCGGCCCGGCGCACGGGGCGCTGACCGACAGTCAGCCGCTGCTGCGTCAACTGAGCCAGGATGGGTTGATTCGCGCCGATGCGTTTGGCCTGGGTCTGGACGTTGATCGGCATTCGCGGGCGATTGGTCGGGAAGGTCGGGTCACGCCCAGGCTACTGGTGTCCGGGCCTGCCGCACGGGCCTTTTTTGGTGAGCTAATGGGGCTGCCGCAGGTGGCTGACCATGCAGCCGCCGTCGCCGCCGAAGCTCTGCTGACGCTGGGTATCAAACCGTCCGTCCGATGTCCGGCGTTCTGAACGCCTTTTTCCCCTGATTCCCTTAAATGATTATGTGCGCGTCCCGCTACCGGGGCGCGTCGTGGAGAGTGCTATGTCATCACAACGTGAAATTCGTCTGAATGCTTTTGATATGAACTGCGTCGGCCACCAGTCGCCGGGGCTGTGGGCCCATCCGCGCGACCGCTCCTGGCAGTACAAGGACCTTGAGTATTGGGTTGATCTGGCGCGTCTGCTGGAGCGTGGCAAGTTTGACGGCCTGTTTATTGCCGATGTGCTCGGCGTCTATGATGTGCTGAACGGCAATGGTGATGCGGCGCTTCGCCAGGCGGCGCAGGTACCGGTTAACGATCCGTTGGCGCTGATTACGCCGATGGCGCTGGTGACGGAGCATCTGGGGTTCGGCCTGACCGCTTCGCTCTCCTTTGAACACCCGTATCCGTTTGCCCGCCGTCTGTCGACCCTCGACCATCTGACGAAAGGACGAGTCGGCTGGAATATTGTGACCTCATATCTTGAGAGCGGCGCGCGCAATATTGGCCAGAAAGCACAGACCGATCACGACGCCCGCTACGACTATGCCGATGAGTATCTGGAGGTGGTCTATAAGCTGCTGGAGGGGAGCTGGGAAGATGGCGCGGTGCTGCGCGACAGGGAGCGTAAGATCTTCAGCGATCCGCGAAAAATTCACCCGATCAACCATCAAGGCAACTTTTTTTCGGTACCGGGGATCCATTTATGTGAACCGTCACCGCAGCGCACGCCGGTGCTTTATCAGGCGGGGGCTTCCAGCCGCGGCAAGCAGTTTGCCGCCGGGCACGCGGAGTGCGTGTTCGTTGGCGCGCCGTCGAAAGTGCTGCTGAAAAAGACGGTGGCGGATATTCGCCGTCGTGCCGAAGAGGCCGGACGCGATCCGCGCAGCATCCTGATCTTCAATATGCAGACGGTCATCGTCGGTGAGACCGACAGCGAAGCGCAGGAGAAATGGCAGGAGTATAAACCGTACGTCAGCTACGAAGGGGCGCTGGCGCTGCTCTCGGGCTGGACCGGAATCGACCTCGGTCAGTATCAGCCGGATCAGGTGCTGGAGTATCTGCATACCAATGCGATTCAGTCGATGGTGGAGGCGTTTTCAACCGCTGACCCGAACAGCCAGTGGACGGTGCAGAAGCTGGCGGATTGGGCCGGGATCGGCGGCTTCGGCCCGCTAGTGGTGGGGAGCCCACAGACGGTTGCCGATGAATTGCAGTCCTGGGTGGAGGAGACCGATGTCGATGGCTTCAACCTCGCCTATGCGGTGACGCACGAAACCTTCCGCGACGTGGTCGACCTGCTGATCCCTGAACTGCAAAAGCGCGGTGTGTTCAAGCAGGAGTATCGCGAAGGAACCTTGCGTGAAAAGCTGTTTGGTGCGGGTCCCCGGCTGGCTGTGCCGCATCCGGGAGCCAGCTATCGCCACGGCGCGCAGGTCGAGGTCGGGAGCGAAGAGAAGGTGGGTTAATTTTGCCGGCGCCCCTCTCCCCGAAGGGTGAGGGGGAGAGGGGCGGTAGGTTTTTCCCGGAGGCGGCGCTTGACGCGCCTGTCCGGGCTACCGATCCGTGATGTTCTGTAGCCCGGACAGATGCGTAGCATCGCCTCCGGGAGGGGAAGGCGAATTACTGCTTATCCAGCGACCAGGTAGCGCTGCGCACATCGACTTTCACCGGCAGCAGGCCAATGCGGGTAAAGGTATCCGCCAGCGCCTGCTGTTCGTTATAGACCGCTGGCGTCATGCGCTCGGCGCCGTAGGGGAGGCGCGCCAGGGTCTTCAGCCAGATGGCCTTATCCAGCCCGGTTGAGGTGGAAAGGATCCCGGCGGCATCGTCCTGATGGCTATTGGCCCACTCGCTGAGTTTACCCAGTTCATCAACCACCTGCTTCGCAGTATCCGGATAAGTATCGGCAAATTTTCGGCTTGCCAGATAGAAGGTGTAGTGCGGCACCAGCCCTTCGGCGTTGCGAATTTGTCGGGCTTTGGCATTGGTTTCCACTTCCGCCAGGAACGGATCCCAGATAACCCACGCGTCAATTGCTCCGCGCTGGAAGGCGGCGCGGGCGTCGGCAGGTGGCAGATAGACTGGAGTAATATCTTTATAGCTTAGCCCGGCTTTTTCCAGCGCGGCCACCAGCAGGTAGTTGACGTCGGAGCCTTTGTTTAACCCCACGCGCTTACCTTTAAGGTCGGCGACGCTTTTAATCGTTGAGTTTTCCGCCACCACTATAGCTTCGGTTTTTGGGTTTGCCGGTGAGTGGGCTAAATAGACCAGATCCGCCTGCGCGGCCTGGGCAAAGGCCGGTGGCGCATCGCCGGTCGCGGCGAGGTCGATACTGCCAACGTTCAGCCCTTCCAGCATCTGTGGTCCGGCGGGGAATTCAATCCAGCGTACGGCGATCCCCTGCTTTTTAAAGTTCTCATCAAGAGTGCCGCGATATTTCAGCAGCGCGAAGATATTGGCTTTCTGATAGCCGATATTGACGGTTTCCGGCGTTTTCGCCAGCGCGGAAGCGGATACGCCAGCCAGTATGAGCAGCAGCGCCGGGCGGGATAGTCTGAGCATGATTTGTTCTCCTTAAGCGGTTTCCCGTAAGGTAACAAATCGTCTTTATAACCAATAAATAACTAAATTTTAATTTATATAACATAAATGAAGGATAAGATCCCCGGTATGCCGCAGCACACCGGGAGCAGGCGTTAATCGCAGGCGACGATCTTCATTGCCAGGCCACCGCGCGAGGTTTCACGGTATTTGGCGTTCATATCTTTGCCCGTTTCATACATGGTTTCGATGACTTTATCGAGGCATACCCGTGGTTCGCTGGTGCGGCGCAGTGCCATACGCGCGGCGTTGACGGCTTTGACCGCAGCGATAGCGTTACGCTCGATGCATGGCACCTGTACCTGACCGGCGACCGGATCGCAGGTGAGTCCGAGGTTATGTTCCATGCCGATTTCCGCGGCGATGCATACCTGACCGGGGCTACCGCCCAGCAGCTCAGCCAGACCGGCTGCTGCCATTGAGCAGGCGACGCCGACTTCGCCCTGGCAGCCCACTTCGGCACCGGATATTGAGGCGTTCATCTTATAGAGCGATCCAATGGCGCTGGCTACCAGCATATAGCGGGCCAGAGAGTTGGTGTTCACTTTACGGATGAACTTGTCGTAGTAGGCCAGCACCGCCGGTACGATGCCGCATGCGCCATTCGTCGGTGCGGTCACCACGCGACCACCGGCGGCGTTCTCTTCGTTGACCGCCAGGGCGAACATGTTAATCCAGTCCACCACCGCCATCGGATCGCTATTGGTGTTGTCCTGGCTCACCAGCATGCGGCGCAGGGCGGCGGCGCGGCGGGGAACACGCAGCTTGCCCGGCAGAACGCCCTCGGTGGTGATGCCGCGCTCAATGCCGCTACTCATCACTTTCCAGACAGCGGCAAAGTGCTGTTCCAGCGCTTCTTTGCTATGCAGAGCCAGCTCGTTTTGCATCATCAGACCGGAAAGCGATAACCCGCTTTCGCGGCAGTGACGCTGCAGGTCAGCGGCATTTTTATATGGATAAGGTACGGCCACCGGCGCTTCGCGGGTCACGCCGAAATGCGCTTCGTCAACGATAAAACCACCGCCAATGGAGTAATAAGTCTGGCTGTAGAGAACCTTGTCGCCGCCCAGTGCGGTGATGCGCATGCCGTTCTCATGCAGCGACAGGTTATCGGCATGGAAATTCATGCACTGGTCGACCGGGAACGCGACTTCCTGCTGGCCGTTTGCCAGCATCAGGCGACCATGGGTATTGACGTCCTGGATAAAGCCGGGGATAGCGTCAATGTCGACGGTATCCGGCAGGTTGCCCGCCAGGCCCATAATAATCGCGATGTCGGTATGGTGGCCTTTGCCGGTCAGGGAAAGAGAGCCGTAGACGTCGACGACGACCTTCGTCACCTCGTGAAGCAGCCCGCGTTCAATAAGATCGTCCGTGAATTGTTTGCCCGCTTTCATCGGTCCAACGGTATGAGAGCTGGAAGGGCCAATGCCGATTTTAAAAATATCGAATACGCTGATCATGATGCATCCAGTGCTGTCGGAAGGCGCGCCGCCGTCAGGCGGCGCAGGGAGATTAGAGGAACATGGTGTACAGAGAGTAGAAAATTGCGGAGATAGCAATCAGGCCCATAATCACCACGAAAGCGTTGCTGATGTGGCCGCTATATTTGCGCATCGCCGGGACTTTCTGAATGGCGTACATCGGCATCAGGAACAGAATCATCGCGATAATCGGGCCGCCCAGGGTTTCGATCATCCCGAGGATGCTTGGGTTCAGCGTCGCCACAATCCAGGTGGTGACCAGCATGAACAGCGCCGTGATTTTGTTCAGTTTATTGATTTCGATGGACTTGCCTTTACCGCGCAGGGATTTAATCACCATACCGTTAAAGCCTTCACGAGCGCCCAGATAGTGGCCGAGGAAGGATTTGGTGATAGCAATCATCGCAATGATCGGGGCCATCCAGGCGATAACCGGCGCGTTAAAGTGGTTCGCCAGGTAAGAGAGAATCGAGATGTTCTGATCTTTCGCTGCCGCGAGATCTGCCGGAGAGAGGCTCAGCACGCAGCTGAAGACGAAGAACATGACGGTCAGCACCATCATGATGTGCGCGCGCGCCAGAATGCTGGAACATTTTTTCTCTGCGCCCTGGCCGTACTCTTCGCGTTTCGCCACGGCGAAGGAAGAGATAATCGGCGAGTGGTTAAAGGAGAACACCATCACCGGAATCGCCAGCCACAGGGTCATCCACAGACCGTTTCCGGTTACAGTCGCGCTGCTCAACGACAAGGTTTCCAGGGCGGCACTGTTCCACTGTGGGATCAGGTACAGAGCCAGAATCATTAGCGCGACCACAAACGGGAACACCAGCACGCTCATCGCTTTCACAATCATCTGCTCGCCGAAGCGCACGATGGTCATCATGCCGACAATCAGAATCAGAGAGAGAATGGCGCGCGGCGGCGGCGTCATGTGCAACTGGTGCGTCATAAAGGTTTCGACGGTATTGGTGATAGCCACGCTATATACCAGCAGAATCGGGTAGATGGCGAAGAAGTAAAGCAGAGTAATCACCTTACCCGCGCCGACGCCGAAGTGCTCTTCGACGACTTCGGTGATGTCTTCACCCGGGTTCTTACCGGACAGCACGAAGCGGGTCATGCCGCGGTGGGCGAAGAAGGTCATCGGGAAGGCCAAAATGGCCATGATGATCAGCGGGATCATACCGCCAACGCCAGCATTGATCGGCAGGAACAGTACGCCTGCGCCGATAGCTGTGCCGTACAGGCCCAGCATCCACATGGTGTCCGTTTTACGCCACCCGCTACGGGTAGCATCCGAAACGATGGTGCTGGTTTGAGTGGTTTCCATCTGTATCTCCTGGAAGAAGCAACAAAATCTAATGAAGAAAAACGACTAAATAATATGAAATTCGTTTGTTTACGGTTTTTAGGAAATTTTCTCCGTAACAATTGGTGCGGGAAGATACATTTATATCGTGAATGCATCAGTGATCATGATCTCAAATGCAATAATTCACTTTTAATGCGCTTATTTTTAGTTCAACAGTCTGTTTATGGTGATCAACCAGATATTTGTGGCGCGGAGGCTATCATTTTCAGGATATGAGATAATAGAGGGCTTGCTTAATAACGAGGTTTTTACTGTAAAATTGCGATTCTCTCGATGTTTTTACGCTTAAATGTATTTTTCTTAGTGATATTCATTGCATTTTCAGGAAACGCAAACGATTGGCTGTGCAAAAAAGTTTTAAAAGATTCATAAAAGAATCGAATTTATTGGAAAGTATGCAGACTGATTAATGGACGAGGGCGCTGGGCCTTTGTGCAGAGTGAGGTTTTACCGGTTTATGAGGAAGGGTAGCCCGGATACCTTCGGGAAATTCAGCCCCTCTGCGCTCTGCTCCCGGGGGCGGCGCGATGCGCCTGCCCGGGCTACAGGTGCATCAGCGTCTGTAGCCCGGACAGATGCGCAGCATCGCCTCCGGGAGAAAAGAACTCAGGAGCAGATTTCGTAGCAGGGGATATAGGCAGTGCCGCCAGGCAGCTTCATACGATGCTGAGCAACAAAGCCCTGCAGCAGGTCATCCATGCGGCGCATCATCTCCGGATCGCCATGAATTTTATACGGACCAAATTTCTCAATCGCCTGGATACCGACCTCTTTCACGTTACCCGCGACGATGCCGGAGAAGGCGCGGCGAAGATCGGCAGCCAGCACTTCCACAGGCTGGTCCGGATAGAGTTTGAGATTGGCCATATTCTCATGGGTTGGGTCGAACGGCATTTGCAGATCCGGGGCAATACGCATCGACCAGTTGAAGCTGTAGGCGTCTCCTGTCTCACGACGGTTCTCTTTCACCAGCGGCATGGCTTTTTTCATCTGCCGCGCCACTTCTGCGGCGTCGTCGACAATAATGCGGTAGTGGCGACGGGCGGATTCACCCAGCGTATGCACGATAAACTCATCCAGCACGCGGAAATAATCGGCGCTCTCTTTTGGTCCGGTAAGGATCAACGGCAGGACCTGCGACTTGTTCGACGGGTGCATCAAAATGCCCAACAGATAGAGTAGCTCTTCCGCCGTCCCCACGCCGCCAGGAAAGATGATGATACCGTGAGCGATACGTACGAACGCCTCGAGACGCTTTTCGATATCCGGCATGATGATCAGTTCGTTCACCAGCGGATTCGGCGGCTCGGCGGCGATAATTGACGGCTCGGTCATACCGATAAAGCGGCTGTCTCTGTAACGCTGCTGTGCGTGACCGACGGCGGCGCCTTTCATTGGCGCTTCCATCGCGCCAGGTCCGCAGCCGGTGCAGATATTCAGCTCACGCAGACCCAACTGAGTGCCGACCCGGCGCGCGTACAAGTATTCGTTTTCGTTAATTGAGTGGCCGCCCCAGCAGACAATCATATTGGGCGCTTCACCGACGTGCAGGGCGCGGGCGTTGCGTAAAATAGAGAAAACGAGGTTAGTGATATGCACCGAACTTTCCAGATCAAGATTGGGGAAGCGAACGGTGTTGTGGATCTGGCCGTAGACGAACAGGATATCGCGCAGAACGGCAAACAGGTTGGCCTGCAGGGAACGAATAATACGCCCGTCAACGAAAGCGTCTTCCGGCGGGTTGATCAGTTCCAGCTTCACGCCGCGTTCGCGACGCAGCACGTTAATATCGAAGTTTTCAAAACGAGACAGAAGCTCCTTGCTGTTATCGGTCAGGCTCCCCGAGTTGAGCACAGCAAGCGAGCAGTTGCGAAAAAGTTGATAGAGGTCACTGCTGGCGGTGCGTTTAAGCATATCCACTTCCAGCTGCGACAGCATATCCATTGAACCAAGCGGGCTAACATGTGTAATCAAGTGAACTCCTTACAGGACGATTATCGTCTTCCTGTGATTACAATAGCCCTGCTGACGGCGTTTTCACAACCTTGCGCGCGGGTTAACGCACGCAAATTGTGAAAATGTTGACTATTGACGGGCGAGACGGCCGATGGCCGGAACAAATTCGGTATTGCTGCGCCATGGGTTGATATCCAGACCGCCGCGTCGCGTGTAGCGCGCATAAACGGAAAGGGATTCCGGTTGGCAGAAACGCTGAATATCGTTAAAGATGCGCTCCACGCACTGTTCGTGAAACTCGTTGTGATGGCGGAACGACACCAGATAGCGCAGTAGCTTTTCGCGATCGATTTTCGCTCCACGATACTGGATTTGCACCGAGCCCCAGTCCGGCTGATGGGTAATCAGGCAGTTGGACTTCAGCAGGTGGCTGACCAGCGTCTCTTCGACCACTTTGCCGCTCGCGGCATTCTGCAGGTACTCGGCGCTGAACTGATAGTTATCGATTTCAATATCCTGATCGTCGATGCAGGTGCCGTGTAGATGCGCCACTGGTTGGCCTTCGAGCTCATCGAGGCGATATAGCGACACCTTTACTTCCCCCTCTGCACAGGCGCTGAGGTCGCGCGCCAGCGTCGCCTCGACCTCCTGCCAGTCGGCGAAGCGCGTCTGGTTAAAGCTATTGAGATAGAGCTTAAAGCTTTTTGATTCCACTAAATTGATGGTGGTGTCGCTAAGCTCAACGTGGCCAACGGCGACCTGTGGCAGGCCTCTGGCATTCAGCCAGGAGAGCTCGTACAGCGTCCAGATATCGGCACCGTGAAACGGCAGGTTATCGGCGTGCAGACCCAGCGGGTCGCGGTTCAGGCTGCGCGGTACGCCCTGAAGCAAGCTGGCGTCGTAAGTATCGCGGTAATTTGTTGATTTACCGAGCGTCAGGCCAGCCAGCGCCTGATGATTATCGTAAGAAGACATGTTTCACCATGGTTAAAGCGGTTACACTATATGCCAAGTGTATCCTGTCTAACGTGAAGAGAGAAACCGGTGGACCAGCAAACCGTAGAAGCGCTACAAGCATTTACCCAACGTTATTGCGATGCATGGCAACAGCAATACTCCAGCCTGCCGCGTAGCGAAGAGCTTTACGGCATACCGTCGCCGTGCATTAGCGCAACGGATGATGACGCCGTTTTCTGGCAGCCGCAGCCGTTTTCTTTAGAACAAAATATTAACGCGGTTGAACGGGCGCTGGAGATTGTGGTACAACAGCCGCTTCATGCTTATTATACCACTCAGTTTGCGGGTGATATGCAGGCGCGTTTTGTCGATGAAACCATGACGCTGCTGCAAACCTGGAGCCCGGATGATTTTCAGCGGGTGCAGGAGAACTTAATTGGCCATCTGCTGGTGCAAAAGCGTTTGAAGCTGCCGCCTACGCTGTTTATCGCCACGCTGGAGAGCGAACTGGACGTCATTTCGGTCTGTAATATGAGCGGTGAAGTCATCAAAGAAACGCTCGGTACCCGCAAAAGAACGACGCTTTCTCCCTCACTTGCGAGTTTCCTTAATAGTCTTAAGCCTGTTCTGTAATCCAAAGTACCCAAAACTTTGTGAGAGATCTCTTACAACACCTGTAAGAGATCGTCATCATTCAAGCCGATCCTCCACAGCCCATATTTTAAGAAAAACAATATTATTCAAGTGATTATAGATTTTATGATTTGTCCTGTAGACGATAAATCTTAAGATATTGTCTCAACAAGGGTTGTAAGACGAGGCGGAATCAGGGATTCTATACACGTCGACAGGGAGTCGCGATATGAAGTGAACATCAGGATGATGACACTTCTGCAGGACCCGCCGGGATGGCGTAGCAAGGACAGGCTTCAGGATGAAGCACAGGATAGCGCAGGATAGCGCAAAAGGACACCTCCAGGAGGGAGAACGAGAGCCGGTCAGGATGCCCGGTGGATCAGGAAGATCAGGATAGACTTACGGATGAGTGATTTCACATCGGGGTGGTGTGAAAGCAGGATGCACACGTTTATGGATGAACATGGTCAGGAGACCTCAGGAAAAGTTTTCATGGACGAGCAGGGAGCACCAATGTAGCTGGACTGCTGCAAAACGAACCGGGAGCACTGTTTATACAGTGCTCCCTTTTTTTATTTCTCGCCCGAATTTGCTATTCTGCGCCGGTTTTCAACTCATTGAGGTTTCCCATGACTCTTGACCATAGCGTGCGTGAGCGTCTTCTCGCCATTGAAGCGCTGCTGCGCGAAACGGAACACTGGCAGGATCGTGCTCCTGATAGCCGTGCGTTCGAAAGCGATCAGCCGTTCTGCCTCGACACTATGGAACCGCTTGAATGGCTGCAGTGGGTATTAATTCCGCGTATGCATCAGCTTCTTGAAAGCAGAATGCCGCTGCCGCAGAACTTCGCCGTAGCGCCTTATTATGAGATGGCTCTGGATAATACTCATCCTGTTCGCGAGCAGGTACTGGCGGAACTGGCCCTGCTGGATGCGCTATTTGCTGGCGGCGGATCCTGATGCTGGAAATTCTGTATCAGGACCCGTGGCTGGTGGCGGTGAACAAACCTTCAGGCTGGCTGGTGCATCGCAGTTGGCTGGATCGCGATGAAAAAGTAGTGGTGATGCAGACCGTGCGCGACCAGATTGGTCAGCACGTGTTCACCGCCCATCGCCTCGACAGGCCGACTTCCGGCGTGCTGTTGATGGGGCTGTCGAGCGAAGCGGGAAGGTTGCTGGCGCAGCAGTTCGAGCAGCATCAAATGCAGAAACGCTATCACGCGATAGCGCGCGGCTGGCTGAACGAAGAAGCGGTGCTTGATTATCCGTTGGTTGAGGAACTGGATAAAATCGCCGATAAATTTGCCCGTGAAAACAAAGATCCGCAGCCAGCAGTGACGCATTATCGCGGCCTGGCGACGGTAGAAATGCCGGTGGCGACCGGGCGTTACCCTACGACCCGCTATAGTCTGGTGGAGCTGGAGCCGAAAACCGGGCGCAAACATCAGCTACGCCGTCACTTGGCCCATCTTCGCCATCCGATTATCGGCGATAGCAAACATGGTGATTTGCGCCAGAATCGCAGCGCGGCGGAACATTTTGGCTGCGATCGGCTGATGCTGCATGCCAGCCAGCTATCATTAACGCATCCCTTCACCGGTGAACCGCTGGTGATTCGCGCCGGTCTGGACGACGTCTGGATGCGGGCGCTGTCGCAGTTTGGCTGGCGCGGCCTTCTCCCGTTAAATGAAAGGGTTGAGTTTGCCGACGACTGCGGTCAGGATGAAGGTATTGAGGATAATCCAGGGAGATAATCACTATGGCAGAAGTCGGGATTTTTGTCGGCACGATGTATGGAAATTCGCTCCTGGTGGCCGAAGAGGCGCAGGCTATTTTGAGCGGTCTGGGGCATCAGGCGAAAGTCTTTGAAGATCCAGAAGTCAAAGACTGGGAGTCGTACACCGGGAAATACGCGCTGGTTGTGACATCGACCACCGGACAGGGTGATTTACCGGATAATATTGTGCAATTGTACGAAGGCATCAAAGACATGTATCAGCCGCATTTACGCTATGGAATTATCGCGCTTGGCGATAGCACCTATGCCAACTTTTGCGGCGGTGGTTTGAAGTTTGATACGTTACTACAAGAGCAGGGCGGGGCTCGTGTTGGCGACATGCTGATGATTGACGCCAGCGAAGATCCGGAACCTGAAAGCGTTTCTAACCCTTGGGTTGAGCGGTGGGCGGCGCTGCTGGATTAAGATCTGATCCCATCGTAGGTTCTAAAAGTTTCGCCCTCTCCCTACTTAGAGGGCGTCCCTTTTTACTTATTTTCAATGCCAGTGGCCGGATAAACGGTCAAAAAGATCGTAACAATTCTCCGTCATTCGGGCTTCGGGCATTTGCCTTAAAAGCCGTACCATACCAGTGGCTTTACCAGGCTATTTCACGGGATCAAGAGAGTTGATTCACACTCCTGTCTTTTGCGTCGTCATTTTCCCCTCGGAACCGCCTTTGCTTTTCATTTCCGTGAACCATCCCCCATCACATTAGGCAGAAGCCATAAATCAGATTTGTGGTTGCCGAGAAAGCTGTGTATTTGCACGGTGAGCCAGTTTCTCCCTCTTTTTATACTTTTCATGCCAGTTACAAATGCAGTGCCAGATATAACGAAAACAATGAAAAAACACTAACACGTCATTCTGAGTACCCTACAGGTTGTGCTGTTCAGAATGAACGTAGCTAACGCTATGATTCAGGAGTGCAACAATGAGTTCATTAAGTCAGGCAGCGAGCGGCGCTGAAAAGCGCACTAATGCTCGCTACTGGATAGTGGTGATGCTGTTTATCGTCACATCCTTCAACTACGGCGATCGCGCCACTTTATCCATTGCCGGTTCGGAGATGGCCAAAGATATTGGCCTTGATGCTGTTGGCATGGGTTATGTTTTCTCCGCGTTTTCATGGGCCTATGTTATCGGCCAGATCCCCGGCGGCTGGTTGCTTGACCGCTTTGGTTCAAAGCGCGTCTACTTCTGGTCCATCTTTATTTGGTCCATGTTTACCCTGCTGCAGGGCTTCGTCGATATCTTTAGCGGCTTCGGCATTATCATTGCGCTGTTTACCCTGCGCTTCCTCGTGGGCCTGGCTGAAGCTCCTTCCTTCCCTGGCAACAGTCGCATCGTCGCGGCGTGGTTCCCGGCGCAGGAAAGGGGCACGGCGGTCGCTATCTTTAACTCTGCGCAGTACTTTGCAACCGTTATCTTCGCGCCAATTATGGGGTGGTTGACCCATGAGGTGGGTTGGTCACACGTGTTTTTCTTTATGGGCGGTCTCGGGATTATTATCAGCTTCGTTTGGTTGAAGGTGATTCATGAACCTAACCAGCATCCTGGCGTCAACCAAAAAGAGCTGGATTATATCGCCGCAGGCGGTGCGTTGATCAATATGGATCAGGCGGCAGCCAAAGCCAAAGTGCCGTTTAGCGTCAAATGGGGTCAGATCAAGCAGCTACTGGGTTCACGCATGATGATCGGCGTGTACATCGGCCAGTACTGCATTAACGCCTTAACGTACTTCTTTATCACCTGGTTCCCGGTTTATCTGGTACAGGCGCGCGGTATGTCCATTTTGAAAGCCGGTTTTGTTGCCTCGGTTCCGGCCATCTGCGGCTTTGCGGGCGGCGTGCTGGGCGGCATCATTTCCGACTGGCTGATGCGTCGTACCGGCTCGCTGAATATCGCGCGTAAAACGCCAATCGTCATGGGTATGCTGCTGTCGATGGTGATGGTGTTCTGTAACTACGTGAACGTGGAGTGGATGATCATTGGCTTTATGGCGCTGGCCTTCTTTGGTAAAGGTATCGGTGCGCTGGGCTGGGCGGTAATGGCGGATACTGCGCCGAAAGAGATCAGCGGCCTGAGCGGCGGTCTGTTCAATATGTTTGGCAACATCTCCGGTATCGTGACGCCGATTGCGATTGGCTACATCGTTGGTACCACCGGCTCGTTCAACGGCGCGCTGATTTACGTGGGCGTCCATGCGCTGGTTGCGGTACTGAGCTATCTGGTGTTGGTGGGCGATATTAAACGTATCGAACTGAAACCCGTCGCAGGACAATCATCATGACAACACAATCGAGTCCCGTTATCACGGATATGAAGGTCATCCCGGTGGCCGGTCATGACAGCATGTTGCTCAACATTGGTGGTGCTCATAACGCGTACTTTACCCGCAATATCGTCGTGCTTACCGACAACGCCGGGAATACCGGCGTCGGCGAAGCGCCGGGCGGTGAAGTGATTTATCAGACGCTGGTCGATGCTATCCCGATGGTATTAGGCCAGGAAGTCGCCCGCCTGAATAAGGTGGTGCAACAGGTGCATAAAGGCAACCAGGCCGCAGACTTTGATACTTTTGGCAAAGGCGCTTGGACATTTGAGCTGCGGGTTAACGCGGTGGCGGCGCTGGAAGCCGCGCTGCTCGACCTGCTGGGCAAGGCGCTCAACGTGCCGGTTTGCGAACTGTTAGGTCCAGGCAAGCAGCGTGATGCGGTAACCGTGCTGGGCTATCTGTTCTATGTGGGCGATCGCACGAAGACCGATCTGCCTTATCTGGAAAGCACGCCGGGCAACCATGAGTGGTATCACCTGCGTCACCAGGAAGCGCTGAACAGCGACGCGGTGGTGCGTCTGGCGGAAGCCTCACAGGATCGTTACGGTTTTAAAGATTTTAAACTCAAGGGCGGCGTGCTGCCCGGCGAGCAGGAGATTGAAACCGCCCGAGCGCTGAAAAAACGCTTCCCGGATGCGCGTATTACGGTTGACCCCAACGGTGCCTGGCTGCTGGATGAAGCCATCGCGCTGTGTAAAGGGTTGAACGATGTGCTGACCTACGCCGAAGATCCTTGCGGTGCTGAGCAGGGGTTTTCAGGCCGCGAAGTGATGGCAGAGTTCCGCCGCGCGACCGGCCTTCCCGTGGCAACCAATATGATTGCCACTAACTGGCGCGAGATGGGCCATGCGGTGATGCTCAATTCCGTGGATATTCCGCTGGCCGATCCGCACTTCTGGACCCTTTCCGGCGCGGTGCGCGTGGCACAGTTGTGCGATGACTGGGGACTGACCTGGGGCTGCCACTCTAATAACCACTTTGATATTTCGCTGGCCATGTTTACCCACGTCGGTGCGGCAGCGCCGGGCAACCCGACGGCTATCGACACCCACTGGATCTGGCAAGAGGGCGATTGCCGCCTGACCCAAAATCCTCTGGAGATTAAAAACGGACAAATTGCGGTCCCGGACGCGCCTGGTTTAGGCGTCGAACTGGACTGGGATCAGGTACAGAAGGCACATGAGGCCTATAAAAAGCTGCCAGGCGGTGCGCGTAATGACGCAGGCCCGATGCAGTATCTGATCCCTGGATGGACTTTTGACCGTAAACGCCCCGTTTTCGGCCGCCACTAATTCTGAATAAGGACTTAATTATGAGCGTACAATTTACTACTCCCGTCGTGACTTCCATGCAGGTTATCCCGGTGGCAGGCCACGACAGCATGCTGATGAACCTGAGCGGTGCGCACGCTCCGTTTTTTACGCGTAATATTGTGGTGATTAAAGATAATTCCGGTCATACCGGAGTCGGTGAAATTCCCGGCGGCGAAAAAATCCGTAAAACGCTGGAAGACGCGATTCCGCTAGTGGTTGGCAAGGCCCTGGGCGAGTACAAAAATGTACTCAACGCCGTGCGTAATACGTTCGCCGATCGTGATGCCGGTGGACGCGGTTTGCAGACCTTCGATCTGCGTACCACAATTCACGTGGTTACCGGGATTGAAGCGGCCATGTTGGATCTGTTAGGACAGCATCTGGGCGTTAACGTGGCTTCCCTGCTGGGCGATGGTCAGCAGCGTAGCGAAGTCGAAATGCTGGGTTACCTGTTCTTTGTCGGTAACCGCAAAGCAACGCCGCTGCCGTATCAGAGCCAGCCGGATGAGAAGTGCGACTGGTATCGTCTGCGCCACGATGAAGCGATGACGCCGGATGCGGTGGTGCGCCTGGCGGAAGCGGCGTATGAGAAATATGGCTTTAATGACTTTAAACTGAAAGGCGGCGTATTGGCCGGAGAAGAAGAAGCGGAATCCATTGTTGCGCTGGCGAAACGCTTCCCACAGGCGCGTGTGACGCTGGATCCGAACGGTGCGTGGTCGCTGAATGAAGCGATCAAAATAGGTAAGTACCTGAAAGGCTCTCTGGCTTATGCGGAAGATCCGTGTGGTGCGGAGCAGGGCTTCTCCGGGCGTGAAGTGATGGCGGAATTCCGCCGCGCCACCGGTCTGCCGACCGCCACCAACATGATTGCTACCGACTGGCGTCAGATGGGGCATACCTTGTCGCTGCAGTCCGTGGATATCCCGCTAGCGGATCCGCATTTCTGGACCATGCAGGGCTCGGTACGCGTGGCGCAGATGTGCCATGAGTTCGGCCTGACCTGGGGCTCGCACTCTAACAACCACTTTGATATTTCGCTGGCGATGTTCACTCACGTCGCGGCTGCGGCACCGGGCAAGATCACCGCCATCGATACCCACTGGATCTGGCAGGAAGGCAACCAGCGTCTGACCAAAGAGCCGTTTGAAATTAAAGGCGGGATGGTGCAGGTACCGGCGAAACCAGGGCTGGGCGTAGAGCTCGATATGGATCAGGTGATGAAAGCTCACGAGCTGTATCAGAAACACGGTCTGGGCGCGCGCGATGACGCCATGGGGATGCAGTATTTGATCCCGAACTGGACGTTTGATAATAAGCGTCCTTGCATGGTGCGCTAAGAAAACACCGGTCCCTGCGGGGGCCGGTTTCTTGCACGGTATCGGGTAAACGCTCATTTTAAGGACAGCATATGAAGATAGTGATCGCACCGGATTCATACAAGGAGAGCCTGAGTGCGCTGGATGTTGCAACCGCGATAGAGCAAGGTTTTCGGGAGGTTTATCCCGATGCAGAATATGTCAAACTGCCGGTCGCCGACGGTGGTGAAGGCACCGTTGAAGCCATGGTTGCGGCGACTCAGGGATGCCGGATTGAGGTCACCGTCACCGGTCCGCTCGGTGAACCGGTAGAGGCTTTTTACGGCCTGTCGGGCGATGAGCAGTGCGCGTTTATTGAAATGGCGGCGGCAAGCGGCCTGGAGAGCGTACCCACGGCGCAACGGAACCCCCTGCTGACCACTTCGTGGGGAACCGGCGAATTAATACGTCACGCGCTGGATGCGGGCGTAACGCAGATTATTATCGGTATCGGCGGCAGCGCCACTAACGATGGCGGTGCTGGAATGGTGCAGGCGCTTGGTGCAAAGCTGCTGACTAAAGACAATCAGCAAATTGCGCCCGGCGGCGGCGCGTTAGATAGCCTGGCGCGCATTGATGTTAGCAAACTTGATAAACGCCTGGTCGGTTGTCGTATTGATGTGGCCTGCGATGTCACCAATCCGCTGACGGGTCCGCATGGAGCTACGGCGGTATTTGGTCCGCAGAAAGGGGCAACAGCGGAGATGATCGCCCGCCTGGATCAGGCGCTGGCTCATTTTGCAGAAATTATTCATCGCGATTTAGATCTCGATGTGCTGACTCTCGAAGGCGGCGGCGCGGCGGGCGGTATGGGGGCCGGCTTGTACGCCTTTTGCGGCGCGAAGTTGCGTCCGGGCATCGAGATTGTCACCGACGCGTTGCATCTTGCCGATATTGTAGCGGATGCGGACCTGGTGATTACCGGCGAAGGGCGTATTGATAGCCAGACTATTCACGGTAAAGTGCCGGTTGGCGTGGCGAGGGTGGCTAAACGTTATAACCTTCCGGTGATTGGCATTGCCGGGAGCCTGACGGCGGACGTTGGGGTCGTGCATCAGCACGGTCTGGACGCGGTATTCAGCGTGATTTATTCCATCTGCACGCTTGATGAGGCGCTCGCAAATGCAGCCGAAAACGTGCGCATGACGGCGAGAAACGTCGCCGCAGTGCTGAAAGTGGGGCAGGTGCTATAAATTTTCCCCGGTCGGGCTGACCGGGGCCATAGGTTTACATCCCCAGCAGTTTGCACGCTTCCCGCGCGACGTTATCCATCTCGTCCAGCAGCTCCAGAAACTCTGGCTCCAGCTCCTCAGCGACGGTGCCCGCGCGAAGCTGACTCTCGATGGTCTGACATAGTTTCTTAAGCCTTGGGACGCCGCTGTAGCTACAGCTGCCGTGCAGCTTATGAATCAAATCCAGTAACCCTTCCGGCTGTTCGCCGACCAGCTGCTCTTCAACCTTATTACGGACTTCCGGCATAAAGGCGATCAGCATTTGCAGCATTTCCCGCGCCAGATCTGGCTTCATTGCCGCCTGGCGTAGCGCCAGCTGCCAGTCCAGTGTGACGTTATGGTCGATGGGGATTTCAATAGGTTCAGCAACCACTTGTGGTGCGATATGCTTTCCCGGCTGGTAGCGAAGCAGCAGGCTGTGGAGTTTATCTTCCTCAATAGGCTTCGCCAGATAATCGTTCATGCCCGCGCTCAGCAATTTCTCCCGCTGCCCTTCCAGCGCGTGTGCCGTGACGGCGATGACCGGCGTTTGCTGTTGATGAGGAAGCTGGTGAATCAGCTCGCAGGCGCGAATACCGTCCATATTCGGCATCTGAATATCCATCAGGATCAGATCCTGCTGCGTTTCTCTCGCCTGGTCAACGGCATGCTGGCCGCTATCGCACAGGATGACGTTCTGAACCAGATCTTCCAGCAGCGCGCCGATGAGCTTCAGATTCGCCGGGTTATCATCTACCGCCATTACCGTCATTGGCAGCTTCTTACTGTCAGAATGCGCTGGCAAAATTGTGGGAGACGTCTGGCATGAAGCGGTCAGCGCCGGAAGCAAGCGCGTTGACGTCAGCGGCTTAAGTAAACAGGCCGCAATACCGTCGTGTTTCAGCGCTTCGGCGCTGACCTGGGCGTGGCACGGTAGCGCCAGCATCAGGTGATCGGCAAGCGTACGGGCTCTTGCCAGCTTATCGCGATGTTGGCTAAGGTCGCGTATTGATACGGGAATACCCGCCAGCAGAATATCGTAATGGGCATCCGGCAGGGCAGACATCGTCGGACTGTAGACCACCTCCAACGGCGTTGTTGCCAGCAGCTCCATCGTACACTGCGCCGCTGCCGCATTCGCCTCAATATAAGCCAGCCTTTTGCCTGCCAGACAGTGGGTCGATACGCTATCGGGCACCGCGTTGGGATTGAGATCGAGGCTGATATGGAACCAGAACGTTGAGCCGCGATTAGGCTGGCTATGGAAGGAAATATCGCCGCCCATCTCCTTCACCAGACGCTGGGTGATAACCAGCCCCAGCCCGGTCCCGCCGTGACGACGGGAAATACTGGCATCGGCCTGACGGAAAGCCTGGAACAGCCGCGATTGATCGCGCTCGGGAATACCGATGCCGGTATCGTGGATTTGGACTTCGATTTGTACCCTTGAGTTACTGATTGCGCGCTGCTCCACCAGTACGTCAATATTGCCATGTTCGGTAAACTTGATGGCATTGCCCATCAGGTTGGTAATAATTTGCTGTAGGCGCAACGGGTCGCCAATCACGTTATCCGGCACATCATTTTTGATGTTCAGCGTCAGCTCCAGCCCCTTATCGTGCGCCGAGTGCGCCAGCAGCGTGACCACCTCGTCCAGCGAATTACGCAGCAGGAACGGAATGCTCTCCAGAATGAGCTTACCGGCTTCAAGCTTAGAGAAGTCCAGCACATCGTTAATGATGGCCAGCAGATTGTTGGCTGAGCGCTCAATCGTGGTGAGGTGATCGCGCTGGGTGGTATTCAGGTCGGTTTTCAGCGTCAGGCGCGTAAAGCCGATGACGCCGTTGAGCGGGGTGCGCAGCTCGTGTGACCTATTGGCGAGGAATTCAGATTTTATGCGCGCCGCTTCCTGGGCTCGTTTTTTCGCCAGGTCCAGCTCAACGTTCTGGATCTCCATCTGTTCAAGCGTTTCACGCAGATCGGAAGTGGCCTGGTCGACGTTATGCTGCATCTCCTCATGGTAGGCAGCCAGCGACATCGCCATCGAGTTGATGCCGTTTTTTAGCATATCCAGCTCGCCGAGCATAAAGCCTTCAACCCGGCTATCAAGCTGGCCGCGGCGAATGCGGTCAACGGTATTGACCATATTGCGAATCGGGCCAGTGACGTCGCGCATCAGTCGCCAGCCAAAGATGAGCGCAATGCCGATACAGAACAGCATCATCACGCTGGAGATGAATATCTCCTTATATTGCTGTAATCGTACCGATTTGAGGTCCAGCTCAAGCGCCACGTAGCCGAGCATATTGTCCGGCATCTTGGCATCACTCCCCGGTGATTCATCCGGTGAATAGCTTTCCGAGACTATCGGGGTACGCAAAATCATCAAATCGCCATGACGAATAACGCTTAAACGGCGGGGGAAGGGGGTGCCTTTCGGTAACTGAAGTTCACCGGGATCGAGCTGAAAGTTAGAAGTAACAAACAGCTTGTTGTGCGAGTCGTAGATGGAAATGGCTCGTACAATATCGGAATGGCGACGATGTAGTACGCTGATAAGCTGCCCGATTGACTCGCGGTTTTGCAAATTCATGCCATATTCACTGGAGACCGCCAGCGGTTCGATAATACTGGCCCCTGCATCTTCCAGCTGGCGCTGTAAGTCGTTATAGCGGTGTGCAACAAAGAAAATACTGAGCAGCAAACCAATCAGAACGGTTGGCGCCAGAATAAGAATCATCATGCGAGCACGAAGGCTGTAGTTGGTCATGCGGTTCCATTATGGGAGAATATATACATCATCCTTACAGGCTGCTGAGGCATTGGTTACGCTGGCTCACCCTGAAAGAACTCGTGTATAGAGTCAGTATATTTAATTGAGACAAATCTCTACGATGGCGCAATTCTACTCTGCAAAACGGCGTGTGACGACGCGCCAGATCATAACCGTTACAGTAAATGACCTTGACCCCTTCGGCCAGGGCGTTGCGCGTCACCAGGGTAAGGCGCTATTTGTCGGCGGGTTATTACCACAAGAGCAGGCTGAAGTTGTCCTGGTCGAAGATAAAAAACAGTACGCCCGCGCACAGGTCAAACGGCGTCTTAGCGATAGCCCACAGCGGCAGACTCCGCGCTGCCCGCATTTTGGCGTTTGCGGCGGATGCCAACAGCAGCATGCCAGCATTGAACTACAGCAGCGGAGCAAACGCGCCGCGCTCGCCAGGCTAATGAAGCGCGATGTTGATGACATTATAGCCGCTTCGCCGTGGGGCTACCGTCGCCGGGCGCGTCTGAGCTTGAATTATCAGCCAAAGACCCAACAATTACAGGTAGGCTTCCGGAAGGCTAATTCAAACGAAATTGTCGATGTGGTGCAATGCCCCGTTTTGGTGCCCGCTCTTGGTGCGTTGCTGCCTGCGGTGCGGGAATGTCTTTCCGGGTTGAAGTCGGTTCGTCAGCTTGGGCACGTCGAGCTGGTGCAGGCGGATAACGGTCCGCTGATGGTTTTGCGCCACACCGCAGCGTTGCCTGCGGCAGATAAAGAAAAACTGGAACGTTTTTCGCAATCTCACGGTCTTTCCCTGTACCTCGCTCCGCAAAGCGAGATACTGGAACATATTCGCGGGGAAGCGCCCTGGTATACATCGGACGGTCTACGCTTAGTGTTCAGCCCGCGCGATTTTATCCAAGTGAACGATGGCGTAAACCAACTTATGGTGCGCACGGCGCTGGAGTGGCTGGATATTCAACCCGAGGACCGGGTGCTGGATCTGTTCTGTGGAATGGGTAATTTTACCCTACCGCTGGCAAAGCGTGCGGCACAGGTCGTCGGCGTAGAAGGGGTTCCTGCTCTGGTGGAAAAGGGGCGCGAGAACGCAGCGCTCAACGGATTGCACAATGTAACGTTCTTTCATGAGAATCTGGAGGAAGACGTCACCCGGCAGGCATGGGCGAAGCACGGCTTTGATAAAGTATTGCTCGACCCGGCGCGAGCCGGTGCGCCGGGCGTAATGTTACATATTATAAAGTTAGCGCCGCGTCGGGTGGTGTATGTTTCTTGTAACCCGGCGACGCTGGCACGCGATAGCGATGTTTTATTGCAGGCGGGATATACCATTCAACGCCTGGCGATGCTGGATATGTTCCCGCATACCGGCCATCTGGAATCAATGGTGTTGTTTGAGCACAAGCATACACAAAATCATTCGGATCGCATCGAGGCGGCAACAGAGTGAATCCTCAGGCGCATACTCAAGTAAGTGACTGAGGTGAGCGAAGGAAGCCAACACTGGTGCGGTTTGAAGAATGAAGTGTAAAGTTAAGGCTTGCCGACTTCGGCAGGCTGGTCCCTTAAGGAGAGGACAATGGTTGCGGTAAGAAGTGCACATTTAAATAAAGCTGGTGAATTTGACCCGAAGAAATGGATCGCGAGTCTGGGAATTTCCAGCCAGCAGTCGTGTGAACGCTTAGCCGAAACCTGGGATTATTGTCGAGAGAAAACGCAGGGACACCCGCAGGCCGATCTGCTGCTGTGGCGCGGCGTGGAGATGGTCGAAATCCTCTCCATGTTGAGCATGGATATCGACACGCTGCGTGCTGCAATGCTTTTCCCGCTGGCAGACGGTAACGTGGTGAGTGAAGATGTCATTCAGGAAAGCATGGGTAAGTCCGTGGTGGCTCTCATTCATGGCGTGCGGGATATGGCCGCTATCCGCCAGCTTAAAGCCACTCATACCGACTCCGTTTCCTCCGAGCAGGTAGACAACATTCGCCGCATGCTGCTGGCGATGGTCGATGATTTCCGCTGCGTGGTCATTAAGCTTGCTGAACGTATTGCCCATCTGCGTGAAGTGAAAGATGCGCCGGAAGATGAGCGCGTGCTGGCGGCGAAAGAATGTACCAATATCTACGCGCCTCTGGCTAATCGCCTGGGGATTGGCCAGCTTAAGTGGGAACTGGAAGATTACTGCTTCCGCTATCTGCACCCGGCGGAATACAAACGCATCGCCAGGCTGTTGCACGAGCGCCGTATCGACCGCGAACACTATATTGAAGAGTTCGTTGGCCACCTGCGGGCGGAAATGAAGGCCGAAGGCGTTAAGGCCGAGGTCTACGGGCGACCAAAACATATTTACAGCATCTGGCGCAAAATGCAGAAAAAGCATCTCGCCTTTGACGAGCTGTTTGATGTGCGCGCGGTGCGCATTGTCGCCGAACGTCTGCAGGACTGCTATGCGGCGCTGGGGATAGTGCACACTCACTACCGCCATCTGCCGGATGAGTTTGATGATTATGTTGCGAATCCGAAGCCAAATGGCTACCAGTCGATTCATACCGTCGTGCTTGGCCCGAGCGGCAAAACGATTGAAATACAAATCCGTACCCGCCAGATGCACGAAGATGCGGAACTGGGCGTAGCTGCTCACTGGAAGTACAAAGAGGGAGCCAGCGCGGGTGCCAGCGGCGCACGCGGATATGAGGATCGTATCGCATGGCTGCGTAAACTGATTGCCTGGCAGGAAGAGATGGCCGATTCCGGCGAGATGCTGGATGAGGTGCGTAGTCAGGTCTTTGACGATCGGGTGTATGTTTTTACGCCGAAGGGCGATGTTGTCGATTTACCCGCAGGCTCGACGCCGCTTGATTTCGCCTACCATATTCACAGCGATGTCGGTCACCGCTGCATTGGGGCGAAAATCAGCGGGCGTATTGTGCCGTTTACCTATCAATTGCAGATGGGCGACCAGATTGAAATTATCACCCAGAAGCAGCCAAACCCAAGCCGCGACTGGCTGAACCCCAACCTGGGGTACGTCACCACCAGCCGCGGGCGTTCCAAAATTCATGCCTGGTTCCGCAAACAGGATCGTGACAAGAATATTCTTGCCGGGCGGCAGATCCTTGACGACGAGCTGGAACATCTGGGAATTAGCCTGAAGGATGCGGAAAAGCATCTGCTGCCGCGCTACAACTTTAACGAGCAGGATGAACTACTGGCGGCGATTGGCGGTGGCGATATTCGCCTCAATCAGATGGTTAACTTCCTGCAGGCGCAGTTTAATAAGCCCAGCGCGGCGGAGCAGGATGCGGCGGCGCTGAAACAGCTGCAGCAGAAAACCTATACGCCGCAGAATAATCGCAGCAAAGATAATGGCCGGGTGGTGGTGGAAGGTGTTGGTAATCTGATGCATCACATTGCGCGCTGCTGCCAGCCAATTCCCGGCGATGAGATTGTCGGCTTTATTACCCAGGGGCGCGGGATCTCGGTGCATCGTGCGGACTGCGATCAGCTTGCAGAGCTGCAATCGCATGCGCCTGAGCGCATTGTTGACGCGGTATGGGGAGAGAGCTACTCGGCGGGTTACTCGCTGGTGGTGCGCGTTCAGGCGAACGATCGTAGCGGCTTGTTGCGCGATATCACCACCATTCTGGCTAATGAGAAGGTTAATGTACTGGGGGTTGCCAGCCGCAGTGATACTAAACAGCAGATGGCAACTATCGATATGACCATTGAAATCTACAACCTGCAGGTGTTGGGCCGTGTGCTCGGTAAACTGAATCAGGTACCCGATGTGATCGACGCCCGCCGTCTGCACGGCGGGTAAATTCTCCTTTCTGTCACCAGAGAAACCGCCGCGCTGGGTTCCAGCGCGACGGTTTTTTACATGTTCAACCGCAGTTATTTTCGTACTGTAACAAAAAGTCCTGTTTTAACATTTCATCGTTCTCTTTTTTATATAAAATTTCGATCATTTATAAATAAATATACATTAATTAAATTGATGTGGTGAAAATTACCGCTCAATTGATCTTTGCGATGAATGAATTATAAATAAAAGATCTGCTGATATTATGTTAATTGTTTTAAATTGAGTTAAATCAATAAAACTATTTTATTACATTGTGACAACGTTTTTGCTGATGTATTTTCATTTGTATGAAATGACTAACACCAGTACACATCCAGAAATATTTATAAAAAGGAATGTCTTATGAAAAAGTCAATGATTGCGGCTATTGTCCTGTCATCCCTGTTTTCTGCGCAATATGCTCTGGCCGCTGATACCGAAGAGGGTACATTACAAATTAACGGCGTTGTTTTACCAACGACTTGTAAATTTACTGATGGTAACTCCAGTGCAACCATTACTATGGCTCCGGTAGGTAAGGCACAATTAGCCGGATTAGCTTCAGCAGGGCAAACCTATACTGGATATTCAAATGACGCCGATGCTCCGTTAAAGCTGAAATGTGAAGCAAATAAAACGCCGACCATTTCTTTCGTGACCACCGGATTTGATAGCAATTATCCAACGATTACCACCGCGACGGGGGCGGCAAGCGGAGTGGGCTATAAGCTGACGCTGAATGGAACTCCGGTGATTCCACGAGAGGGTTTTGCATTAGTGCCTAATGCTTCTGGAGAATATGACCTTAACTTCTCCGCGCAATATGCGATTACCACGGCGCCGGGTAATATTCAGGCCGGTGACGTCCACTCTACTGTTGTTATGCAGGTTAACACCGATTAAAATAAATAGCCGACGGCGCTGTCCGTCGGCTATTTCCCCCAACGGGATTTCGCCATGAAACGTCTAATAGTATTATTACTGGCAAGTATGGTAATGCCTGCCTGGGGTGGCATTATTATTTATGGCACTCGGGTTATTTATCCCGCACAAAAAAAGGATATTACGGTTCAGCTTTTAAATGACGATTCTCGTAGTTCATTGGTGCAGGCATGGATTGATGATGGCGATATCAGTATCCCGCCTGAAAAGATTAAAGTGCCCTTTATGCTAACGCCTCCGGTTGTCCGGGTGGCTGGCGGCGCTGGACAACAGCTGAAAATCAAAGGACTGCCCAACCATCTGCCGACCGATCGGGAAAGCCTGTTCTATCTTAACGTGCTTGATATACCGCCAAACTCAGCGGACGGCAACAAGGATAATAATCGCATTAAATTTGCGATGCAAAATCGAATTAAATTCATTTATCGCCCACAGGGGATTAGCGGAGTAGATAAAAAAGCCTTTTCCCGCATAAAGCTGAAAGTGACTACTGGTGGTATAAATGTCAAAAACGAGACAGCCAACTGGATAGTTATTCCTGCCATTGAAAATAGCGGAAAAGTAAATAATAAAACGTTATTGCTGGCTCCGCGTGCTGAACAATTAGTTGCCGTGAAAAATTATGCCAGCCGCTATACCGTAACGCTGATTGACGATCATGGAAATTATTTGAGTGAGAAAATTGATGTAATAAAATAGCTCAAGGAATGATTATGTTGAAGATAAATGTCCTCGCTATGGCTATTCTTATCGCACTTGCAGTCGGACCGGCTAATGCTGAGAAAGAAAGTTATGACACCAATTTTATGGTCGGTGGATTTAACGGCGAAAAGGTTGATGAGTTCTGGTTTGATGACAGTAAACCTTTACCTGGTGATTATGAACTGGATATTTACTTAAACGATAACTTTCGTGGCCGCTATGATATTCATATTAAAGAGGATGTGGATGCAACCTGCTTATCCCTGGCACAAATAGAGGCGATGGGGATTATTACTAAAAATATCCCGACTGATAAGCGAAAAGATTGCTTACCGTTAAGTACAGCGGTGCAGGGGGGGGCGGTCCATTATGATATTGCTCAGTTCAACCTTTTTCTTAGCGTACCGCAAATCTATGTCCGCGAATATGAGGCTGGCTATATGCCGCCGGAAAGTTGGGACCGGGGAGTTAACGCGCTGTTTACTTCCTATTATGCCAGCCAGTATTACAGCGATTATAAAAATGGCGGCTACAGTAAGAACAGTTACCTTAATTTCAACAGCGGGCTGAATGTATTGGGCTGGCAACTGCGGGCGACGACCAGCTTTACCCAGGTCAATGACGGAGGCGGGCAGTGGCATAGCAATACGGTATATCTGGAGCGCGGGATTGCGGATGTGCTCGGCACGTTTCGGGCGGGGGATATGTATACCTCCTCAGATATGTTTGATTCGCTACGTTTTCGCGGCGTACGCTGGTTTCGTGATATGCAGATGCTCCCGGATTCACAACAAAATTTTACCCCGATAGTGCGCGGTATTGCGCAGAGTAATGCCCTGGTCACCGTTGAGCAGAATGGATTTGTTGTTTATCAGAAAGAAGTTCCGCCCGGTCCTTTTGCGATTCAGGATTTGTATTTGTCCGGCGGCGGAGCCGATCTTGACGTTACGGTAAAAGAAGCTGATGGCTCAACCAGCCATTATCTGGTCCCGTACTCTTCCGTGCCGAATATGATGCAGCCAGGGGTGGCGAAGTATGACTTTGTTGCCGGTCGCAGCCATGTTGAAGGTGCCAGTAATCAGGCTGATTTTTTACAAGCCAGCTATCAGTACGGTTTGAATAACTTGCTGACCTTGTACGGCGGGGTGATGGCAGGTGAGCGCTACCATTCTGAAGTCGTTGGAACAGGGTGGAATACGCCGATTGGCGCAGTGTCCTTTGATGCCACCTTTTCCCACAGTAAGCAGGACAATGGTGATGTGTTTGATGGTCAGAGCTACCAAATCGCCTGGAATAAATATATGCAGGCTACTGGTACCCATTTTTCTCTGGCGGCCTGGCGTTACTCTTCGCGAGGTTTCCGTACGTTTAATGACTATATCTGGGCGAATAATAAGCAGGATTACCGTCGTGATAACAACGATATCTATGATATTGGCGATTATTACTCTGAGGATTTTGGCCGTAAAAACAGTTTTTCGGTCAACATCAGCCAGACGCTGCCGGATACCTGGGGATCTCTGGCGCTGAGCGGCCTATGGCGCGATTACTGGCAGCGCAGCGGTACGGGTAAAGATTATCAGTTTAGCTATAGCAATAGCTGGCGGCAGATAAGCTATACGCTTTCGGCCAGCCGTACGCAGAATGATGATGGTAATAATGACAATCGTATAAATCTGTTTTTCTCAATTCCATTCACGTGGGGCGATGGCATTACAACACCGCATCGCCATTTATCATTAACAAATTCAACGACCTTTGATGGTGGTTATCAATCAAACAATACCAGCCTCAGCGGGATTGTCGGCAACCGCGATCAGTTCAGCTACGGCGTTAATTTTAGCCAGCAACGGCAGGGAAACGAGACGGCAATCGGCGGCAACCTGGGATGGCATACGCCATTTACCACGCTTAATGGCAGCCTTAGCCAGTCGAATAAATATAATCAGGCCAGCGCTAGTTTGCAGGGTGGGATCGTTGCCTGGTCAGGTGGGCTTGAGCTGAGTAACCAGCTTTCCGATACCTTTGCAATTGTCCGCGCGCCTGGATTAAAAGGCGCAGCGGTGCAGGGGCATCGGTATCTGACCACCGATAATCAGGGTAAAGCGATATACAGCGGCTTAACGCCTTACCGTGAAAACTCGCTGACGCTTGATCTTTCGCACATCGAGAGCGATGTGGCGTTGTTGGGTAACCGGCGTTCACTGGCGCCTTATCGCGGCGCGGTCGTACTGACGGAGTTTGAAACGGATATTCGTAAGCCATGGTATTTGCATGCAGAGCAGGCTAACGGCGATCCGCTGCCTTTTGGCCACGAAGTGGCTAATGACGCTGGGGAATATATTGGCCTGGTAGGTCAGGGGAGTCTGCTGTTTATACGCGCGAATGAATTTCCGTCGCAGATTCGGGTTGAGCTGGACAAAGCGCAGCAGCAGTTTTGCACCATCGCTCTTGAGAAGCATCTGGAAGATGGCCGTGTTTATATCTGCCGATAAGAGGGTAAGGAAATGATGAGATGCTTAAGCGCCATACTCGGCAGCACTCTGCTTTTATTTTCGGGGATGTCTTTTGCTACCTGTAATTCGCCTGCTGCGCAAACCAGACATTTCACGATTAATGCCGATGGTTCTACGACGCAGACGGTGATTCAGACTAACTTTTCCGGACTGTCGTGCACCAACAATACGACGGTTAATTACCCTAATTTTAGTGATGTAGTGATTGGGTTTTACGACGGTGAGGAGAAATTTAAACTCAAATTTACCTGGCAAAGCAATCCCACGACTCTGTCATCATCCAGTAGCGCTATTAATATCGGCTTCTCGGTTTCGGCAAGCCGGGAGACGGGAACTGCTACCTACACCAGTAGCGGTAATACCGTGACGATACCGGGAGCCATGCTGGCCTCAACGGCCTCTAATTCGGATTACAATAGCGCCTGGACCGCCTTTTTCTGGTGTGCAATTAACCCTGCGCGTTGGGGGACCTGCCGCGAAGCGTTTATGCAGGCGTTATACAAAGCCGGCGGCACGTTTTCCGCCGATTTAGTCGTGACCTACAACCGCATTGCTACGACCTGTAAACCAGAAAATCTACAGCTTGATTTACCGGCGATCCCCATCGGGAAGATCCGCACCTACGGCGTGGTTAACGAAGGTAGCGCCGCAGGTAATATTACCCTGAACTGCAACGTTAGCCAGACGAATCAAAAAGCGAACCGCACGGCGATTGTCTATCTGAAAAGCAGCTCCTTACTGGCCAGCGATCCTTCGGTACTGCAGGCCAGCGCCAATAATGGCGTCGGGTTTATTCTGGAAAACGGTTCGGGGCAGCGTATCGTGCTCGCTCGTGCCGGAGATACCGTCGATGATACGGTGAGTAAATTAGCGACCATTCCGAAGAATATGGAAAAGAATCTGGCGGCGACGCTGCAAATTCCTCTCCGGGCGAAGTATTTTGTTTTCGATCCCGACAAGAGTCGCTCGGGGTCGCTTTCCGCCACGGCAACGATTGTTGTAGAACATCAATGACAGGGTTGGCATAGCAGGTAAAAAAGCGCGGGTGCAATTTCGCCTGCGTTTTTTTATCATGGCTTCCGTTGCTTTCCTTTCCTATGCTGTGAGCAGGACGTTCATTGATGAACCTGAGCTTTAGCTTTTTCGTTCTTTATATTCTCTCTTCCCTGACGCTGATCGCCGTGCAAATTTGGCTGTTTTTTATCGTTTATTCGCCAGCCGGGTCATTGATTTCTCATCTGATTTGCCGCGCTGGAAATGCCATCGCGATATTTGTTCAGCTTTGCCTGGTGGTCAAAGGAGAGTTTCCTTTCAGGATCCTCTCGTCGCAAATCCGCTATATTGACGACCTGGTACGTATGCTGGCGTTGGTGTTTGTCGTGCTGCACGGCGTAGTTTATGTTTTTCTGATATACGGCGGCTTGCCGAAACCCAGGCGCGAATGGCGCGACTGATACGATGAAGAGTTTGTGACGAATGAAGACGATAGAAAACCATGAAATGACAAGGCTGCTCGGCATTATGCGGCGCCTGCGCGACCCGGAAAACGGCTGTCCGTGGGACAAAGAGCAAACTTTTGCCACCATTGCCCCCTATACCCTCGAAGAAACCTATGAAGTGCTTGACGCTATTTCCCGCGAAGATTTTGACGATCTGCGCGGTGAGTTAGGCGACCTGCTGTTCCAGGTAGTCTTCTATGCGCAGATGGCGCAGGAAGAAGGCCGCTTTAATTTCAACGATATCTGCGCTGCCATCAGCGACAAGCTGGAGCGCCGTCACCCGCATATATTCGGCGATGCATCCGCCGGTAATAGCAGCGAAGTACTGGCGCGTTGGGAACAAATTAAGAGCGCGGAGAGAGCCGAAAAGTCTCAGCATTCTGCGCTTGACGACATTCCACATAGCCTGCCTGCGCTGATGCGTGCGCATAAAATCCAACGACGCTGCTCGGCGGTAGGCTTCGACTGGACCTCTCTGGGGCCGGTGCTGGATAAAGTGCACGAAGAGATAGATGAAGTGATGCACGAAGCTCAGCAGGCCGTGGTGGATGAAGCTAAACTGGAGGAGGAAGTGGGTGATTTACTCTTTGCGACGGTTAATTTATCCCGCCATTTAGGAGTGAAAGCCGAAGTTGCGCTACAAAAAGCCAACCTGAAGTTTGAGCGCCGATTCCGCGAGGTTGAGCGTATTGTCGCCGCGCGCGGCCTGGAAATGACCGGCGTTGACCTTGATACCATGGAGCAGGTGTGGCAGGAAGTAAAACGCCAGGAAACTGATCTCTAAAGAGTTTTCGTGATCAAGCGCTATTTGTGTGATTTTTTAAATAACAAGCGCTTGATTTACGTCAAAAACATTTCGCCAAAAGCGGCTATTTTCTCACTCCCCGCGTTTGTGTGGGCCTGATGAAAAGGAGGGATAATGAAAGTTTGTGGCGTCAGTCATGATCGGGTATACTGCTTTCCCGTCCTGGTTATTCCATCGTCTTTTAAACCTAACTTCTCAGGTTCAGCATGACAACGAACTATATTTTTGTGACCGGCGGGGTCGTATCCTCTCTGGGTAAAGGCATTGCCGCAGCTTCCCTCGCAGCCATTCTTGAAGCCCGTGGGCTTAACGTGACCATGATGAAACTGGATCCGTACATCAACGTCGATCCGGGTACCATGAGCCCAATCCAACACGGGGAAGTGTTCGTTACTGAAGACGGCGCTGAAACCGATCTGGACTTAGGTCACTACGAGCGCTTCATTCGCACCAAGATGACTCGTCGCAACAACTTCACTACTGGCCGTATCTACTCTGATGTCCTGCGCAAAGAGCGCCGTGGTGATTATCTGGGCGCAACCGTACAGGTTATTCCGCATATCACCAACGCTATCAAAGAGCGCGTACTGGCCGGCGGCGAAGGCCATGATGTGGTGCTGGTTGAAATCGGCGGCACCGTCGGCGATATCGAGTCGCTGCCGTTCCTCGAAGCGATTCGCCAGCTGGCGGTGGATATCGGTCGTGAAAACGCGCTGTTTATGCATTTGACTCTGGTGCCGTACCTGGCCGCTGCGGGTGAAGTCAAAACCAAACCCACTCAGCACTCCGTTAAAGAGCTGCTCTCCATCGGTATTCAGCCTGACATTCTGGTCTGCCGCTCCGATCGCGCTATTCCGGCGAACGAACGTGCCAAAATTGCATTGTTCTGCAATGTGCCAGAAAAAGCCGTTATTTCGATGAAAGATGTCGATTCCATTTATAAAATTCCAGGCCTGTTGAAATCCCAGGGGCTGGACGATTATATTTGTAAACGATTCAGCTTAAACTGCCCGGAAGCGAACCTGGCCGAATGGGAACAGGTTATCTACGAAGAAGCGAATCCGGCAGGTGAGGTCACCATCGGTATGGTCGGCAAGTACATTGAGCTGCCGGATGCCTACAAATCGGTGATTGAAGCGCTGAAACACGGTGGTCTGAAAAACCGCGTAACCGTCAACATCAAGCTGATCGATTCGCAGGATGTCGAAACGCGTGGCGTCGAAATTCTGAAAAATTTAGACGCTATCCTGATTCCTGGTGGCTTCGGCTATCGCGGGGTTGAAGGTAAGATTGCTACTGCGCGCTATGCGCGTGAAAATAACATTCCATATCTGGGTATTTGCCTGGGTATGCAGGTTGCGCTGATTGAGTTTGCGCGCAACGTAGCGGGGATGGAAAACGCCAACTCTACGGAATTTGTGCCAGACTGTAAGTACCCGGTTGTGGCCCTCATTACCGAATGGCGTGATGAAGAAGGTAATGTCGAAGTGCGTTCTGATAAGAGCGACCTCGGCGGTACAATGCGCCTTGGCGCGCAGCAGTGCCAACTGAGCGACGATAGCCTGGTGCGCCAGCTGTACGGTGAGCCAACCATTACCGAACGCCATCGTCACCGCTATGAAGTCAACAACATGTTGTTGAAACCGATTGAAAATGCGGGCCTGCGTATTGCGGGACGTTCCGGGGATGATCAGTTGGTCGAGATCATCGAGGTGCCGAATCATCCATGGTTTGTTGCCTGTCAGTTCCATCCGGAGTTTACTTCGACGCCGCGTGATGGTCACCCGCTGTTTGCTGGCTTTGTGAAAGCCGCCGGCGAGTACCAGAAGCGTCAGGCGAAGTAAAAGAGTTAGAACGGCAATGCACCCATCCGGGTGCATTGTTTGTCTGGAGTTTTAGTTTAACTTGTACTGAGGAAAACCTAATGTCCAAAATCGTTAAAGTCATCGGTCGTGAAATCATCGACTCCCGTGGTAACCCGACTGTTGAAGCCGAAGTACACCTGGAAGGTGGTTTCGTCGGTATGGCAGCTGCTCCGTCAGGTGCTTCTACTGGTTCCCGCGAAGCGCTGGAACTGCGCGATGGCGACAAATCCCGTTTCATGGGTAAAGGCGTACTGAAAGCTGTTGGCGCGGTTAACGGCCCGATCGCTCAGGCAATCCTTGGCAAAGACGCCAAAGATCAGGCTGGTATCGACAAAATCATGATCGACCTGGACGGTACTGAAAACAAATCTAACTTCGGTGCGAACGCTATCCTGGCCGTATCTCTGGCTAACGCCAAAGCTGCTGCTGCTTCTAAAGGTCAGCCGCTGTATGAGCACATTGCTGAACTGAACGGCACCCCGGGCAAATACTCCATGCCGGTTCCGATGATGAACATCATCAACGGTGGTGAGCACGCTGACAACAACGTCGACATCCAGGAATTTATGATTCAGCCAGTTGGCGCTAAATCCCTGAAAGAAGCCGTACGTATGGGTTCTGAAGTGTTCCACAACCTGGCTAAAGTTCTGAAAGCTAAAGGCATGAACACTGCAGTTGGTGACGAAGGCGGCTACGCGCCGAACCTGGGTTCCAACGCTGAAGCTCTGGCTGTTATCGCTGAAGCGGTTAAAGCAGCTGGCTACGAGCTGGGCAAAGACATCACTCTGGCGATGGACTGCGCGGCTTCTGAATTCTACAAAGACGGTAAATACGTTCTGGCTGGCGAAGGCAACAAAGCGTTCACCTCTGAAGAATTCACTCACTTCCTGGAAGAGCTGACCAAACAGTACCCGATCGTTTCTATCGAAGACGGTCTGGACGAATCTGACTGGGATGGTTTTGCATACCAGACTAAAGTACTGGGCGACAAAATCCAGCTGGTTGGTGACGATCTGTTCGTAACCAACACCAAGATCCTGAAAGAAGGTATCGAGAAAGGTATCGTTAACTCCATCCTGATCAAATTCAACCAGATCGGTTCTCTGACCGAAACTCTGGCTGCGATCAAAATGGCGAAAGACGCTGGCTACACTGCCGTTATCTCTCATCGTTCAGGCGAAACTGAAGATGCTACCATCGCTGACCTGGCTGTTGGTACCGCTGCAGGCCAGATCAAAACCGGTTCTATGAGCCGTTCTGACCGCGTTGCTAAATACAACCAGCTGATTCGTATCGAAGAAGCTCTGGGCGAAAAAGCACCGTACAACGGTCGTAAAGAGATCAAAGGCCAGGCATAAGCCTGAACTTTCGTTCTGATATCAAAACCCGCTTCGGCGGGTTTTTTTGTGGCTTCTGTTTATTGATAATCTGTCGCATACGTTGTGTTGTGTATGTCTATGGGTAGAAATTTTTAACAGTGGAGTAGAAATCACACTAATTTGGTAGAATTCAAGAAAGAATAGTTAGCTTACTTTTTATGATTTAAAATCAACTGGTTAGATGTTCTTTAATAATGCGTATTTGTAATGATTACGTTGGTAGAATGTTGTTATGAGAAAAAGTTTTTTATAAACATATAGATATGTTTAGAGTGTTCCCCGCGCCAGCGGGGATAAACCGCGCAACTGGCCGTCAGTCACGCGGAATAATGAGTGTTCCCCGCGCCAGCGGGGATAAACCGGCGTTGTACGAGGATGGAATGCTCGAAATTCCGTGTTCCCCGCGCCAGCGGGGATAAACCGGCGTTCAACTGGTCAATCCATGCGATCTCTTTGTGTTCCCCGCGCCAGCGGGGATAAACCGCTGACAGGAGGCATTGTGGAGGCTCAGACGATGTGTTCCCCGCGCCAGCGGGGATAAACCGGCCAGACGTGGCCCAATGAATTGATCCGAATTGTGTTCCCCGCGCCAGCGGGGATAAACCGCCACGGATTGGCACTGGCGGAACATCACCGCAGTGTTCCCCGCGCCAGCGGGGATAAACCGACCAGATTGCGGCGGGCCTGGAATTTGTGATGGTGTTCCCCGCGCCAGCGGGGATAAACCGTTGTCTGCCGCCTCATCAAATACCGCCCTTGAGTGTTCCCCGCGCCAGCGGGGATAAACCGGTCCATGAGTCCGGAGGCCTCTAACCAGTCATGTGTTCCCCGCGCCAGCGGGGATAAACCGTTCACTTTCAAATTTGCGGGCATCGTCCGTACGTGTTCCCCGCGCCAGCGGGGATAAACCGGCTCGCGAGGTCTGCGAGTTCAGAGAACGCGGGTGTTCCCCGCGCCAGCGGGGATAAACCGGCGGATGACAAAATTAGTGTGACGTCAGGTATGTGTTCCCCGCGCCAGCGGGGATAAACCGGCGACCAGCACCGGAACGATCACAATGTGTTCGTGTTCCCCGCGCCAGCGGGGATAAACCGCCTCACCTTTATCATTAAATATTAATAGCCTTGTGTTCCCCGCGCCAGCGGGGATAAACCGGCATTTTCGCCTCGTCTGCGCTCGCCGTACTGGTGTTCCCCGCGCCAGCGGGGATAAACCGTCGGATCGCTGTTTGTTCTGACTTCTGGCGGTGTGTTCCCCGCGCCAGCGGGGATAAACCGCACCTGGTTCTTATATTACCTTTCCGGCTGCAGTGTTCCCCGCGCCAGCGGGGATAAACCGCTTGAACATCCGCATCATCAGCTGGTGGCTACGTGTTCCCCGCGCCAGCGGGGATAAACCGTTTACGGATATCTTCGACGCGTTGTTCTGCATGTGTTCCCCGCGCCAGCAGGGATAAACCGCAGCAGGTCTCCGCCATGCCATGCAATGAGGGGTGTTCCCCGCGCCAGCGGGGATAAACCGTCTACGATGCAGACACAGTCGTGTTTGAAGTAGTGTTCCCCGCGCGAGCGGGGATAAACCGGTATCACTACCAACGCCCGGATGCGCCGCCTCCCCCTGAAGAGCCGCCGCCGCCGCGAAAACCGCCGCCGGACGATGAGCCCGAAGAACCTCCGCCCCCGCCAGACTTAAATCCGCCGCTGAGGACAATAATGACAATGACCACGACGGTGAGAAGAAATTCTGCGAAGCGGCTTGCGGCATTTTTCAGCCATTCGATATCCAGGTAAATGAGCAGGACGATTAATGCAGCAACGACGGAGAAAGCCAATACGATAAGCACTGTCTTTTTCCTGTTTTTGGAGACTTCAGGTGAGTCCAGACCCGATGACGATTTGTGATGTTTTTTTCCTGCTTTGGATGATGCCTTCTTCTTTTTGCCCTTTGCGCCGCCGGTGATTGATGTGATTAACATGCGGCCGCTAACGACAATATTCTTCAGTCGGGACCACAATGGCAAGGTTATCAACAGACATAAGCTAATGTTCCCGACCTGGTGAATGATAACGTCTTCCCGCAGAACGAATGACCATATGCTTATTGTGGCCAGTGAAATCACGCCGATAATCTTTATGCTGCCGCCAAACCGATACAAGGCGATGATGATGGCCATCATCAGCAGCGTAAAGATGAAGCAGGGGAGAGTCAGATTCAGATCGGCGAGTAGGTGATCCGCTAATGCCTCAAAGAGGTCCTCTTTGGCGTCAGGCTGTTGAATTGAAGAGCCTTCTACCACCTTTTGTTCCACTGCGGTTAATGTATCGATAACGGGCTGCGTCTGGTCAGCAAACGCAGGCAATCCGCACAGCATCAACAATAAAAGAAAAATGCGCATTCTGATTCCCTTCCGTGGAGTCATTTTACCAGTGCCCGGACGCGCCGCCACCGCCTGAAGATCCGCCGCCGCCGCGAAACCTATTGCGCGATGTACGGCTTGAATGAACGTGATTACGCTCCGATGAGCGACCGTTTTTTTGTTCAGTAGTCGCGTTTGATGCCCGGATAATTCTCCTGAAGGCTCTTCCGGCGGCGGTTGGCGTCAGCATAAGAATCAAAAACACGATAAACGGCGTGGAAAATCCTAGCAGGGCGAATAGTTTTCCCCAGCCAGCGGTATGACCGGAAATGGGCAGCGTAAATGCCAGGATAATGGCAACAATACAAATGACGCCCAGCGTTTTGAGCCAACTTCTGATGGCGATGGATAACAGCGCTACCGCCCAAATGAGCAGCGCCCAGCCCCCGCTGAACGGCATTGGCGCACTTGTTGATACCGGCGGCTGTTCGCCACTGGCAAGAAGCGCGCCAATAGCGACAACCCCTTGCTGCAGGCCCGTCATCAGATCGCCGTTTTTAAATGCCGGAATAATTTTCTGGCGGATAATCTGCCCGGCCTGCGCGTCGGTCAGGGTGCCTTCCAGCCCGTATCCCACTTCGATACGCACCGTATGATCCTGCCAGGCGACCAGCAGTAAAATGCCGTCATCGCGCTTCTGGTCGCCCAGTTTCCAGGCGTCAAAAACCCGGGTGGCATATTGCTCAATGGTCTCTTCGCCGCTGGTCGGGACCACCAGAATGGCCACCTGGCCGGGTATGGTACGAACCTCTTGTGTCAGAGCGTTGGTCTGCGCCTCGCTGAGAGTGTGGGTTAAATCCGTCACCTGATAGCGCAGTTCCGGAACAGGAACAGGTTCGGCGAGTGATTGAAAGCTAAAGAAAATCAATAAAAATACGATGACGCGCACGACTTAACCTCCCGTTAGCGTTGGCTGAAATCAACAGCTGGCGCTTTGCTGATGGAGGCGACATCATCCGGTAGGTAATTCTTCTTCGGCTGGTAATCCATGACTTTTGCCGTCATGACTGCCGGAAACTGGCGGATGGTGACGTTATATTTTTCAACTGCTTTAATGTAACGTCCACGGGCGACAGCAATGCGGTTTTCGCTGCCTTCAAGTTGAGTAATTAGATCCTGATATAAGGCTTGCGATGTTAATTCAGGATAACGCTCGCTGAGAATCAGTAATGGCCCAAGTGAGCGGGTTAACTGCATTTGCGCCTTCTGCCAGGCCTCTAATTGCTGAGCATCGTCAGGGGCTTGTCGCAATTTACCACTGGCAAGATTAGCCTGAGCACGAGCCAGCGTCACCGCTTCCAGCACCTCTTTTTCATGGCTGGCGTAGCCCTTCACGCTGGCGACAAGGTTAGGGATCAGATCTGCGCGGCGCTGATACTGGTTAAGAACTTCTGACCAGGCTGAGTTGGTTTGTTCATCATAAGCTTGAATGTCGTTATAGCCGCATCCGGATAAATTTACTATAAATATAAAAACAATGAATATTCTGAGCATGTCATATCCTTTTGAGTTATTTCTCCGTAAAACTATATTAAACGTGCTTGCTGATAAAATTATCTAATTAATTTCTGAATTTTAGCGAGTAATTATTGGAATAAATATATCCATAACGCAATTCGTCGTATCAGAGGGAAAGTAAAGCAGTTTTGCCTGACTATCCGCGATCTGCAATAATACGCGCTCATAACCCCAAGCAGAGATGATTATGCAGTACCCGATTAACGAGATGTTCCAGACCTTGCAAGGCGAAGGTTACTTTACCGGCGTTCCCGCCATTTTTATTCGTTTACAGGGATGCCCGGTTGGTTGCGCCTGGTGCGATACCAAACATACCTGGGATAAGCTTGCCGATCGGGAAGTATCGCTGTTCAGCATTCTGGCGAAAACCAAAGAGAGCGATAAATGGGGTCCGGCAAGCAGCGAAGATTTGCTGGCAATTATCGGCCGTCAGGGCTGGACAGCCCGCCACGTGGTGATTACCGGCGGCGAGCCCTGCATCCATGATTTAACGTCGTTGACCTCTCTGCTGGAACAAAACGGATTTAGCTGCCAGATAGAAACCAGCGGCACCCATGAAGTACGCTGTACGCCCCATACCTGGGTGACGGTATCGCCAAAGGTGAACATGCGTGGCGGCTATGACGTGTTGTCTCAGGCGCTGGAGCGCGCTAATGAAATCAAGCATCCGGTGGGGCGCGTGCGCGACATAGAAGCGCTGGATGAACTGCTGGCGACGTTAAGCGATGATAAGCCACGGATCATTGCCCTACAGCCTATCAGCCAGAAGGATGACGCGACGCGGCTGTGCATTGATACCTGCATCGCCCGCAACTGGCGTCTCTCTATGCAGACGCATAAGTATCTGAATATTGCCTGAATATTTCACCGGGCGGGTCATCGCCGCCCGGTGTATCCGCTATGCGTTTGACCAGCTTTGAATCGCGTCAACGTCATCCAGGTTTCCGTGAGTCACCTGATACGATTTTTTCAAAATCACATCGGTATGCTGCGTTAACTCCCTGAAAATCCCTTTATTTAACGCCTCATAACGACTGGCGTTTTGTTCAACCGGCATAAACACATCTTTTACCCGAACCATATTTTCGATGGCCGCCTCGTAGGAAGGATACAGGCCTAATCCTACCGCCGTGTTGATTGCGGCGCCGAGGCTGGCGCAGCCGTTAATGGCGTTGCGTCGAGCCGGCAGGTTGAACACATCGGCAAAGATTTGCATAAACAGGTCGCTGTTCGAACCCCCGCCGGTAATGATGATGTGTTTAGCGAAATGGTTCATTTCATTGCACATGTTGTCGTAGTTATTTTTCAACGTCAGCGCAACGCTCTCCAGAATCGAGCGGTAAATCCACGCATAGTCCATGCTGGAGTCAAAGCCGATCATAATGCCGCGTTTGTAAGGCTCCCATGGGTTAGTCAGCCAGTCCAGCACGGTCATCAGGCCGTTACAGCCTGGAGGGACGACTGAGGCTTTTTTATTGAGCAGATCCTCTGGCGAAAGTCCCTGCGCTTTGGCGTCCTGAATCAAGGATTCGCCCAGCATGTCCCGCAGCCAACTGACCGTCCACATCCCCTTACGAATGCCGTAGCCTTCATATAGCAGCGTTTCAGGAATAGAGGACATAATTGGCCAATACGCCACAGGATCCTTCGGCAATTGCTTACCATTCATCATCAGAGCGATATAGGTACCTAATGAGATCACCGCTGTTTCATCATCCAGCAGCCCTGCGCCAAGCGCTTCGACTGGCTTATCGCTGGTGGTGCAGACAACGGGCAAACCCGCCGGGAAGCCGGTGGCAAGAGCGGCCTGTTCAGTAAGATGACCTAAGATTGTCCCCGGCATCTGCACGTCAAAGAGCATGTGGCGCGGGATGTTAAACTTCTTCATCACCTCGTCATCATCGCTCCACGACCAGGTTTTATAATCCACTGGCCATTGACCAAAGTAGTTGGCGATATTGTCTTTGAACTCGCCGGTTAATCGGTGCGACAGATAACCGGAAAATGAGGTGACCCAGGCCACATCAGGATTGGTATGTTCATAAGGCCGGGTAACGCGGGCGTCCTGCCAGCTGATTAGCGGCTCCGCTGGCGTGCCGTCGGCTTTAAGCAGCGCGCGACAGCAGCGGATGGAGCCGAGTCCGATACCGACGATATCTTCGATACGGCCCGCAAACTGACTCATCAGATCTTTTCCGGCGAAGCATAAAGAGGTCCATAAATCATCGTCGGGATGTTCTGCGGTATCGGCATCCGGGGTGTGCATCGGCTGCAGAAGCCCTTTCCCTTCACAGACCACGTTTCCTTGCAGGTCGTACATCACGACTTTGGTGCTCTGGCTCCCGCCATCGATTCCAATGATGTATTTCTTTGACATTATTATTCTCCTTTAAATTTTCATCATCACTCGCCGGTTGTTTCAGCGGCCAGCGATGTCTCGTTTTCTGGTGTGGCGTCGGCACTGCGTATTTTCCTGAACAGCAGGAAGGTAAAGAGGATCACCATGCACAGCGCGGCTAAGCCCATCAGCCACATATTGCGATAGGCTTCTTCGGCAGGAAGGGTGTCCTGCCAGTGGCCGACAATCGGATAGACAAAAACGTCGGGCAGGAAGCCGATCACCGAGCAGATCCCGACGGTGGTTCCCATGATGTAGTTGGGCGTTCTGGCTTCGCCGGGGCAGGCCCAGTAGAGCCCGCGAGAGGCGTAGCAGGTAAAGCCCAGCAGCAGAATCAGGCCGATCCCCATGGCGACGGACTGCGGATTTGAGTTGGTTGCCAGCAGCGCGATAAGCGCCAGCACCCCAACGATCGACAGCAGTTGAATGACGCGGGTTGGCGATTTCACCTTGCTATACGTGGTAATAATGCCGCCCAGCGGGCCGCAGATGGCGCGGAAGATTTTGTTGATCACGATCCCCATATAGCTCGCGGCCACCAGCGACATACCGTACATTTCGGTCAGGTAGTTGGTGGAGTAGCTGAGGATGGCGTAGATAGTAAAGACGCCAAAAATTACCATGCTGCAGTACCAGGTGGTACTAATACGCAGAACGGCGAGAATATCGCTTAGCTGGAACGATTTTTTCTCTTCTTTCGCGGCGTTGCTGTGCTGAGGGGCATCGCTGACAAAGAACCAGCACAGTATTCCCAACAGGATATAAACCACGCTGTAGATAATGATTACCGTCTTCAGGCTGTTGCTGTCATCAGGTTCGAAGCGGGAAAATGCCCACATGGTAAATACCGCCAGCGACATCACGCCCACGCCGCGTAGCCCCTCCATCCAGCCCATGATTTTTCCCTGCTCGCTATGGTCGCCAAGCAGAGAAGCGGCTTTAATTGACACCGACCACAGCATCAGAATCGTGGTGATAGCAAAGGCGACCTGAATACAAAGCATGACCCACAGCGGCGGATAAGTGGCCATTAATAAACCCAGCAGGCCGGTAATAATCATTGCTGAAGTAATCATTTTGCGATGGGAGAATTTATCGGCAATAACCCCGCTGGGTGCGTAAAGAATAATCGCAGCGATACCAAATGTGCTCATAATTAAGCCTATTTCGGTATTGCTGAATCCCATAAATTTTGCCATAGGGATTTGGTAAATATATCGCAAATAGGCAAGGTCAAAGCTGACGCCGCCGCTAAAACTAATAATGGCAAGCGTTATCCAACGGCGATATGAAGTCTGTTGCATATCGTGATCTCATTTTAAATATACCCTTCATACTTCAAGTTGCTGATGCGTTGGCTGCGTTCACTCACCCGAATCACTTACTACAGTAAGCTCATCGGGATTCGTTAACTTGCCGCCTTCCTGCAACTCGAATTATTTTTGGTATAGACGAAAAAAAGAGAAAAGTAAACCCGCCTTGTTCAGGTGGATTACTTTTCTCAGGTCTCTAGTAATTGCGATTATAAATAACATGTCAGCGTGGGTTTTAGTGTGAGAATAATCACGCTTCGCAGTTTTACGCTTAATCGTGATACGAAACATTCATCTGTGATTACGATCACATTAGATGCTTAAGCGTTGTGCTAAAAATTTATCCCAGTTACCAGAGATAATGAGAAAGGTGACTTCCCTCTAGCGGGGGGAAGTTGCCTTTCTTTTTTTTTGCCTAAAAGAATTTGGAGCCAAACTATGTCGATCGAATCTCTTAATGCATTCTCAATGGATTTCTTCTCTCTGAAAGGTAAAACGGCGATTGTCACCGGCGGCAACAGCGGGCTGGGCCAGGCCTTTGCCATGGCGCTAGCGAAAGCCGGGGCAAACCTGTTTATCCCAAGCTTTGTGAAAGATAACGGCGAGACGAAAGAAATCATTGAAAAACAGGGTGTTGAGGTTGAGTTCATGCAGGTGGATATCACCGCGAAAGGCGCGCCTGAGAAGATTATCGCCGCCTGCTGCGAGCGCTTCGGCACGGTCGATATTCTGGTCAACAACGCCGGGATTTGTAAGCTGAATAAGGTGCTGGACTTCGGCCGTGCGGACTGGGATCCGATGATTGATGTTAACCTGACGGCGGCTTTTGAACTGAGCTATGAAGCGGCCAAAATAATGATCCCGCAAAATAGCGGGAAAATTATTAACATTTGTTCTTTATTCTCTTATCTTGGCGGCCAATGGTCACCGGCTTATTCTGCAACCAAACATGCGCTTGCTGGCTTCACTAAGGCATATTGTGATGAGCTAGGTCAATATAATATTCAGGTTAACGGCATCGCCCCTGGTTATTATGCAACCGATATTACATTAGCTACCCGCAGCAATCCTGAAACTAACCAGCGTGTGCTGGATCATATTCCGGCAAATCGTTGGGGTGATACTCAGGACTTAATGGGGGCAGCCGTATTTTTAGCCAGTCAGGCATCAAATTATGTTAACGGTCACTTGTTAGTTGTCGATGGTGGTTACCTGGTACGTTAATTTGTAACCGGTGGTTTCTGTTTCTATTTATTATATTACACAATATCATTCAAGATGCAGCTTGAAGGGTGGCGTGTATATTCCGAATTAATTATCAGGAAGGAATTACTATGTCTTTATCCCGTGAAGCGATTGTTGACCAATTAAAAGAAATTGTCGGCTCCGATCGCGTTATTACTGATGAAAGCGTTTTAAAACGAAACAGTATTGACCGCTTTCGTAAATATGCGGACATCCATGGCGTCTTTACCCTGCCGCTGCCTGCCGCAGTGGTTAAGTTAGGCTCGACCGAACAGGTTTCCAACGTGCTGGCGTTTATGAACCAGCATAAGATCAACGGTGTTCCGCGTACCGGCGCATCTGCGACCGAAGGCGGACTGGAAACCGTGGTGGAGAATTCTGTGGTGCTGGACGGCGCCGGGATGAACCAAATCCTCAATGTCGATATTGAAAATATGCAGGCGACCGCGCAGTGCGGGGTACCGTTAGAAGTACTGGAAAATGCGCTGCGCGCCAAAGGCTACACCACCGGGCACTCACCGCAGTCTAAACCGCTGGCGCAGATGGGCGGCCTGGTGGCCACCCGCAGCATTGGTCAATTCTCCACGCTGTATGGCGCAATTGAAGATATGGTGGTCGGCCTTGAGGCCGTGCTGGCGGACGGTACCGTCACCCGCATCAAAAACGTCCCGCGCCGCGCCGCCGGCCCGGACATTCGGCACATCATTATCGGTAACGAAGGCGCGCTGTGCTATATCACTGAAGTGACGGTGAAAATCTTCAAGTTCACCCCGGAAAATAACCTGTTTTACGGCTATATCCTCGACGACATGAAGGTCGGGTTCAACATCCTGCGTGAAGTGATGGTGGAAGGATATCGCCCGTCAATTGCTCGCCTGTACGATGCGGAAGATGGTACCCAGCATTTTACTCACTTTGCCGACGGCAAATGCGTACTGATCTTTATGGCGGAGGGTAACCCGCTGATGGCGAAAGCGACCGGGGAAGGGATCGCGGAAGTCGTTGCGCGCTATCCGCAGTGCCAGCGCGTGGACAGTAAGCTTATCGAAAACTGGTTTAATCACCTGAACTGGGGTCCGGAAAAAGTGGCCGCCGAGCGCGTGCAGATCCTGAAAACCGGCAATATGGGCTTCACCACTGAAGTTTCAGGCTGCTGGAGCTGTATCCACGAGATCTATGAAAGCGTGATCCACCGTATTCGTACCGAATTCCCGCACGCCGACGATATCACTATGCTGGGCGGCCACTCATCTCATAGCTATATGAACGGTACCAACATGTACTTCGTTTATGACTACAACGTGGTGGACTGCAAGCCGGAAGAGGAGATCGATAAGTACCACAATCCGCTGAACAAGATTATCTGCGAAGAGACGATTCGCCTTGGCGGCTCTATGGTGCATCACCACGGCATTGGCAAACATCGCGTTCACTGGAGCAAGCTGGAGCACGGCAGCGCATGGCCGCTGCTGGAAGGGCTGAAAAAGCAGTTTGATCCCAACGGTATCATGAATACCGGAACGATTTACCCGATTGAGAAGTAGCTAGTTATACGCAAAATCATTCGCGTTGCATCAAGGCGGCAAGTGAATAAGTCTCCAGGAGCGTACAAAAGTACGTGACTGGGGCTTATGAACGTAGCCAACGAAGAGGCAGCGTGAAGGATGACGCGTATAAGCGGCTTCTCAATTGGGAAGCCACTCTTTTACCGGACCATGAAGGGGTAGAAATGAACACTTCACCGGTGCGAATGGATGATTTACCGCTAAACGGCTTCCACTGCCGCATTGCCGCGCTGACTTTTGGCGCACATCTTGTTGATGGCTATGTCCTCGGCGTCATCGGTTACGCCATTATTCAGCTCACCCCCGCCATGCAGCTGACGCCTTTTATGGCCGGCATGATCGGCGGTGCCGCGCTATTGGGGCTTTTTATCGGCAGCCTGATTCTGGGATGGGTTTCGGATCACATTGGTCGCCAGAAAATTTTCAACTTCAGCTTTGTGCTGATTACCGTCGCTTCCTTTCTGCAGTTTTTCGCCACCACGCCAGAGCAGCTTATTGGCTTGCGCATCCTGATAGGATTCGGCCTCGGTGGGGATTACTCCGTGGGCCACACGCTGTTGGCCGAATTCTCGCCGCGTCGGCACCGGGGAATTTTGCTCGGCGCATTTAGCGTGGTATGGACCGTCGGCTACGTTCTGGCAAGCCTGGCTGGGCACCACTTTATTACGGAAAACCCTGATGCCTGGCGCTGGCTGCTGGCATCGTCTGCTCTACCGGCGCTAGTCATCACGCTGCTGCGCTGGGGAACGCCGGAATCGCCGCGCTGGCTGATGCGTCAGGGGCGGTTCGCTGAAGCGCACGCCGTGGTGCACCGCTGTTTTGGTATGCACGTACAACTGGGCGATGAGGTGACGAAAGAGACCAATAAACATATCAGGACCCTGTTCTCATCGCGCTACTGGCGGCGCACGGCCTTTAATAGCATCTTCTTTGTTTGCCTGGTGATCCCCTGGTTCGTTATCTACACCTGGCTGCCGACGATTGCGGAAACCATTGGCCTTGAAGATGCGTTAACTGCCAGCCTGTTGCTGAATGCGCTACTGATCGTTGGTGCGCTGCTGGGCCTGGTATTAACTCATCTGCTGGCCCATCGCCATTTCCTGCTCGGCAGCTTTTTGCTGCTGGCGGCGACATTAATTGTGATGGCCTGCTTACCGACCGGCAGCCACTGGACGCTGCTGCTTTTTGTCTTATTCAGTACCACGATTTCGGCGGTCAGTAATCTGGTGGGGATTTTACCGGCGGAAAGCTTTCCCACCGACATTCGCTCGCTGGGCGTGGGATTCGCCACCGCCATGAGCCGACTCGGCGCCGCAATCAGCACCGGCCTGCTGCCCTGGACTCTGGCGCAATGGGGGATGACGGTGACGCTGCTGCTATTAGCCGGGGTATTGCTTATTGGCTTTGTGGTGACCTGGCTATGGGCACCGGAGACCAAAGCGCTGCCGCTGGTGGCGGCTGGAATCGGCGACCAACGACAAGGAGGTAAAAATGAACATTCTATTGGCGTTTAAGCCGGAGCCTGATGCCAGCATGCTGGCAGAAAAGGACTGGCAGGCTGCCGCGCTGGGTACCTGCGGGCCGGATGTTTCGCTATTGCGTAGCGCGATCGGCGCCGATGAACAGGCCGCCGCCGCGCTGCTGCTGGCCCAGCGCGGTGCGGGCTGCGAGATGACCCTGACTGCATTAAGCATTGGCGATGAGCGCGCGCTGCACTGGCTACGCTATTTTGCCGCGTTAGGCTTTGAGCGGCAGGTGCTGCTTGAGGAGGCTGGAGACCTGCGATTTGCGCCGTCGTTTATTGCCGGGCAGCTTGCTGACTGGCAGCGCAGCCATGCTTCGGAACTGATTGTCACCGGCTGTCAGAGCAGCGAGGGGCAGAATGGGCAAACGCCGTTTCTTCTGGCGGAAATGCTCAACTGGCCCTGTTTTACCCAGGTTGAACGCTTTACGCTTGAGCCACCTTTTATCGTCATCGAGCAGCGAACGACATCCGGTATTCGCCGCTGTCAGGTGCGCCTGCCTGCGGTGATTGCCGTCAGGCAGTGCGGCGAAGTGGCGCTGCCGGTTCCCGGTATGCGCCAGCGCCTGGCGGCGGCAAAGGCGGAGGTTGCGCGCCAGGTGGTGACCGTTGAGGCGACGCCTGCAATTCAGTGTTTGCGCCTGATTCGCCCGGAACAGCGGCGCTGCGCGGAGATTATCGAAGGGGCAACGGCACAGGAGAAAGCCAGGAGCCTATGGGAGAACTATCTACGCCAGAGGATGCAGCCATGAAGATAGCTATGGTGATGACTGACGGTGAGAGCGCCGCGATGAGTCACTGGCTGGCGACCGCCGGCCTCGGCGAGGCAGAGCTGGAACGCTGGATTATTGATGCCGAACCGGAGGTGGCTGAACAGCTTCTTGCTGCGCTGGTCGCCCAGTGGCGGCAGACGCCGGTCGATATGTTGATATTCCCGGCGGGTATGCTGGGCGATGCGCTGGCAACCAGGCTGGCCTGGCGTTTACAGGGCGGCTGCGTGTGTCAGGTGCTGGCAGTGAATACGCCAGAGGGGCGAGTGACGAAGTCTCACTGGGGCAATGCGCTGATTGCGACGCTGGAGGTGGCGGCCAAGCCGCTTTGCCTGTCGCTGGCGCGCCGGCCCGGCGTTCATACGTCTATCGATTTTCCTGCCGATATAACGACTCGTCATATTACGCCAGCGGCGTTACCTGGCTGGCTAATCAGCGTTGAAAGCGTCGAGCGTTCGGGCACCCATCCCTTGCAGGAGGCGAAGCGGGTGCTGGTGGTTGGGCAGGGTGGCGAGGGCGTCGATGCCGATAGCATTGCGGCGCTGGCGCACGGTCTGGGGGCGGAAGCGGGCTACAGCCGCGCGCGGGTGATGAACGGCGGCTACGATGCCGAACGGCTGATTGGTATCTCCGGCCATTTGCTGGCTGCGGATGTTTGTATTGTCGCGGGCGCATCGGGGGCGGCGGCGCTGATGGCAGGAGTCAGAGATAGCCGGTTTATCGTGGCTGTCAATCGTGACCCCAGCGCTCCGGTATTTACCCAGGCGGATGTCGGCATTGTGGATGATTGGCCCGAGGTACTTGAAGCGCTGGAGGTCTGCGCTGACCTTTTGCCGGATGGCGGCTAACGCCTTATCCGGCCTACGGATTTGTGCGGTTTGTCGTTCAGGTAGCCCGGGTTAGGCGTTTACGCCGCGACCCGGGAACAAAGCCGATAAATTAATTAAGCTGCTTCGCTAATTTCCAGACCGTGGTATTGGTGGTTGACAGGGCCGCGACGCCAGCCTTCATCGCATTACGCGCATCTTCCTCATCGCAGACCAGCCCGCCGGCTATCAGCGGCTGGCGGATTTTCTCCGTCACCCACCCCAGGACTTTCGGCATACAGCCCGGCAGGATTTCAATGCAATCAGGATTAGACTGCGCCACCTGCTTATCAATATTGTGAAAGGAGATGGAGTCGACGATAAACAGGCGATGAATACAGAAAAAACCTTCCGCTCTGGCCGCTTTTAGCATCGGCGCTTTGGTACTGATGATACCGTCCGCTTCGGTAACCAGCTTCAAAAACTGAATCACCACTTCTTTATTGGACGCTCCCTCCAGCAGGTCGACGTGAACAAACGCATATTTACCGGCGTTTTTGATTTTCTTGACGATGTTGCTGATGGTGCAGATATTGCCGTACAGCACGGAGATAAACTGGCACTCGGAATCAATGGCCAATTGCAGGCTGGCGTTATCTTTAACGGCGGCAATGACCGGATTTTGTCGTAGCAGGTGTAGCAGGGGCATGATGTTTCCCTTGTAGATTTATTACCCAAAACGGAATGTAATTCCAAAACCTGAGTCAGGATAGCGCCATTCTTTGATAGTTGCCTCATCGCAGAGCAGTCGGCAGGTGCCGCACTCCAGACAGCCCCGGTAGTCAACGCGCAGCTCGCCTTCCGCTGTGCGTGAGAAAAGCCCGGCGGGGCAGGATTGAATCAGTAATTCGGCGATTTCCGGAGTCGGTGAAGCAGACGGAATAATATGCGGGCTGTCGGCGGGACGCCAGACGTTGCGGGCTACAGACATCGTAAACTCCTGAGCAGATCGCCTGCAAGATGGCGCAGGCCGTGACGACGAAGATGACGCCAGACTATCTGGCGCAGCGGCGGAACGGGGCGCTCGCCCTGTAGCCAAAGCTCGCGAGAGATATCCTCCATCAGCGCAGGCCACTGGCGATACCAGCCGGGACGCTGCAACAGTGCGGGCACGTGCTGGTAGCGCTGGAGAACCTCCCACAGCACGCTGCGCTCAATATCCCGATGATACTGCGGAAACAGGTTCTGCGGCGCGCTTTGCTGACAGGCGCGAATCAAGGTTTGCGCCGCCGCCTGAGCACCGATGAGCGCCATATCCATCCCGCGCACGGTAAAGCCGGTATTGATACAGGTGCGCAGCGCATCGCCAACCAGTAGCCAGCCGTCTCCGCCGTACTGCACGGGCATGCTATGCAGACCGCCTTCGGGCACCAGATGCGCACCATACTCCAGCGTTTCACTCCCACGTAGCAAAGGGCGCAGGGCCGGGTGTGATTTGAGATTCTCCAGCAGTTCAGAGGCCGGAGCCGCGCCTTTTCCCAGCGAGGAGAGCGGGCAAACAATGCCGAATGAGAGCGTATCCTGATTGGTATAAAGAAACGCGCCGCCGGGCAAATCCCCGCAGACGCCGCCGGTGAAGAGCATCGCGGCGCCTTCGTTACCTTCCAGGCGAAAGCGATCTTCCAGCGTTTTTTGCTCCAGCGCCAGCACCGCTTTAATCCCTAACGCCATTGACGATGGGGAAGGGCGAGGCACTAAACCATGCCGCTCCGCCAGCTCACTGTTAGCCCCTTCCGCCAGCACGACGTAGCGGGCGCGCAGGGTTTCGTTATCGCAAATAACGCCGCAGATCCGACCATTTTCGCGATACAGCGCCTCGACAGTCGCCCCGGTAATACACTGGACGCCTTCGGCTTCGGCCTGGCTCACAAACCACGGGTCAAAGCGGGCGCGCAGCAGGCTCCATGAGTCGCCGCCGGGCTGGAGGCTGGAATATGTCGTTGCGCCGTCGGCAGTCAGCAGAGCCAGGCTTTCCTGGGTGATGCGGCGTTCAAGCGGAGCGGATTGCTGAAAATGAGGAAGAAGTTCGGCAAGCGCATGGCAATACAGCCGCCCGCCGGAAAGATTTTTACTACCGGGAAGTTCGCCGCGTTCAAGCAACAGGACCGAAAGTCCTGCCCGCGCGCAGCGTAAAGCACAAGCGGTGCCGGCTATCCCTGCACCGATGATAATAATATCAAAATCGTCAGCCATATTGTGCCCCAGATATCCAGAGCGCATAAGCTAACATGACGTTATTTAAGGAATATTGACCGCCGACACAAACGCTTTAATCACTCGCCGCGATAGACGCAGCCCGCCGTGCAGGTCTCTTTAATCATCACCGCGCTCAGCAGCGGAACCAGAGGTTTCATCTGATCCCAAATCCATTTGGCCAGCACTTCGCTGGTCGGGTTCTCCAGTCCTGGAATATCGTTCAGGTAATAATGATCTAAACGATCGTAGGTCGGTTTAAACGCGGCTTTCAGCTCGGCAAAATCCATGATCCACCCGGTATGGGGATCGACTTCACCGGTAATCTCCAGGCGCACCATAAAAGAGTGACCGTGCAGGCGTCCGCACTTATGGCCTTCCGGTACGTGCGGCAGATGGTGAGCGGCTTCGAAGGTGAAATCTTTAAATAACGTGGTGGACATCTTTTATTCTCAATATGGCAAAAAAACCGCCGTAGGGTACCGGAAAGCATATTTTTTCGCATTAACTAAAACGGCCCTGAACAGAAAATGGACACATTCATCTGGTTTATTGAAAATAAATTATTATATATCATAGAGTTATTTAATCGATTTTGTTGTTAATAACTATAACTAAAACAGGTTAGTCCATTTGGTTATTTGTTATTTCCATCCCTTCTTTAATTGTTACTATTTGCACCGTTACCCTAATACTCGTCATACTTCGAGCCGCATGTGCGTTGGCTTCACTCGCTCACCCCAGTCACTTACCTGAGTAAGCTCCTGGGGTTCGTTCACTTGCCGCCTTCCTGCAACTCGAATTATTTAGAGTATTTTCATCTCTTTTGTTTGGCGCGATTTAGGCGCGAAAAACAGCTTTGCTTACTGGAACATAACGACGCATGACGACACAGGCCCCACCTTCCAATTTGCTACCGCTGAGTCCGGAGCAAATGGCGCGCCTTCAGGCGGCCACGACTGACTTCACGCCCACCCAGCTGGCCTGGGTTTCCGGCTATTTTTGGGGCGTGCTGAACCAGCAGCCCGGCGCGGCGGTGAACGCCCCCGTTCAGGCGGCAGAAGTTCCGTCCATCACCCTGATTTCGGCATCGCAAACCGGCAACGCCCGCCGCGTCGCTGAAGCGCTGCGTGACGATCTGCAGGCCGCGCAGTTGAACGTGAAGCTGGTTAACGCCGGCGACTATAAATTCAAACAAATTGCCGCCGAAAAACTGCTGGTTGTGGTGACGTCTACTCAAGGCGAAGGTGAGCCGCCGGAAGAAGCCGTCGCGCTGCATAAGTTCCTGTTTTCGAAGAAAGCGCCGAAGCTGACCGATACCGCGTTTGCCGTATTTGGCCTTGGCGATACTTCCTATGAATTCTTCTGCCAGTCCGGCAAGGATTTTGATAACAAGCTGGCCGAACTGGGCGGTGAACGCCTGCTCGATCGGGTTGACTCTGATGTGGAATACCAGGCCGCCGCCGCCGAATGGCGCGCCCGCGTGGTTGACGTGCTGAAAGCCCGCGCACCTGCTGCCGCGCCGTCCCAACAGGTGGCCAGCGGGGCGGTGAATGAGATTCACACCAGCCCGTATACCAAAGAAGCGCCGCTGACCGCGACGCTCGCCGCGAATCAAAAAATCACCGGTCGCGATTCAGAAAAAGATGTGCGCCATATTGAAATCGACCTCGGTGACTCCGGCCTGCGCTACCAGCCGGGCGATGCGCTGGGCGTCTGGTACCAGAACGATCCGGCTCTGATTAAAGAGCTGGTGGAGCTGCTGTGGCTGAAGGGTGATGAACCAGTGACGGTTGATGGCAAAACCCTGCCGCTTGCCGAAGCGCTGGAGTGGCACTTCGAACTGACGGTCAACACCGGAAATATCGTCGAAAACTATGCCACCTTAACCCGCAGCGAGTCTCTGCTGCCGCTGGTGGGCGATAAGGCGCAGCTGCAACATTACGCCGCGACCACGCCGATCGTTGACATGGTGCGTTTCTCTCCGGCACAGCTGGATGCTCAGGCGCTAATCGATCTGCTGCGTCCGCTGACGCCGCGCCTGTACTCTATCGCCTCTTCGCAGGCGGAAACTGAAAACGAAGTGCACGTCACCGTTGGCGTGGTTCGCTATGATATCGAGGGCCGCGCCCGTGCTGGTGGAGCCTCCGGCTTCCTTGCTGACCGCGTTGAAGAGGATGGCGAAGTTCGCGTCTTTATTGAGCATAACGATAACTTCCGTCTGCCAGCCAACCCGCAAACGCCGGTTATCATGATTGGTCCGGGCACCGGCATCGCGCCGTTCCGCGCCTTTATGCAGCAGCGCGCGGCGGAAGGGGCTGAAGGCAAGAACTGGCTGTTTTTCGGCAACCCGCACTTTACTGAAGATTTCCTCTACCAGGTGGAGTGGCAAAGCTACGTCAAAGAGGGCGTACTGAGCCGCATCGACCTGGCCTGGTCTCGCGACCAAAAAGAAAAAGTATACGTACAAGACAAACTGCGCGAGCAGGGGGTTGAACTGTGGCGCTGGATTAACGACGGCGCCCATATTTATGTCTGCGGCGATGCCAATCGTATGGCAAAAGACGTTGAGCAGACGTTGCTGGAAGTGATTGCCGAATACGGCGCGATGGACGCCGAGGCGGCGGACGAATTTTTAAGTGAGCTGCGCGTAGAGCGCCGTTATCAGCGAGATGTCTACTAATGAGCGAAAAACATCCAGGCCCGCTGGTGGTCGAAGGTAAACTGGTCGATGCCGAGCGCATGAAGCTGGAAAGCAACTACCTGCGCGGCACCATTGCGGAAGATTTGAACGACGGCCTGACCGGCGGTTTTAAAGGCGATAACTTTCTGTTGATCCGCTTTCACGGCATGTATCAGCAGGATGACCGTGATATTCGCGCCGAGCGTGCGGCGCAGAAGCTGGAGCCGCGTCACGCGATGCTGCTGCGCTGCCGCCTGCCGGGCGGGGTGATCACCACTAAACAGTGGCAGGCGATCGATAAATTCGCCGCCGATAACACCATTTACGGCAGTATCCGTTTGACGAACCGTCAAACGTTTCAGTTCCACGGTATTCTGAAGAAAAACGTCAAACCGGTGCACCAGATGCTGCATTCGGTCGGGCTGGACGCGCTGGCGACCGCCAACGATATGAACCGTAACGTGCTGTGTACCTCTAACCCGAACGAGTCTCAGCTGCATGCTGAAGCCTACGAATGGGCGAAGAAGATCTCCGAGCATCTGCTGCCGCGCACCCGCGCTTATGCCGAGATCTGGTTGGATCAGAAGAAGGTCGCCACTACGGATGAGGAACCGATCCTCGGCCAGACCTATCTGCCGCGTAAGTTCAAAACCACCGTGGTGATCCCGCCGCAGAACGATATCGATCTGCACGCTAACGATATGAACTTCGTGGCGATTGCTGAAAACGGCAAGCTGGTGGGCTTTAACCTGCTGGTTGGCGGCGGGTTATCCATCGAGCACGGCAATAAGAAAACCTACGCTCGTACGGCGAGCGAGTTTGGCTACCTGCCGCTGGAGCATACTCTGGCGGTGGCGGAAGCGGTGGTGACCACCCAGCGCGATTGGGGTAACCGTACCGACCGTAAAAATGCCAAAACCAAATACACCCTGGAACGCGTTGGCGTCGAGACCTTCAAGGCGGAAGTAGAGCGCCGGGCAGGGATCAAGTTTGAGCCGATTCGCCCGTACGAATTTACCGGCCGCGGCGATCGCATCGGCTGGGTGAAAGGGATCGACAATAACTGGCATCTGACGCTGTTTATTGAGAATGGTCGTATTCTGGATTATCCGGGACGTCCGCTGAAAACCGGCCTGCTGAAAATTGCGAAGATCCACAAAGGGGAATTTCGCATTACGGCCAACCAGAACCTGATCATTGCCAGCGTTCCTGACGATCAGAAAGCGAAGATCGAGAAGCTGGCCCGCGATCATGGTCTGATGAACGCCGTCACGCCGCAGCGTGAAAACTCGATGGCCTGCGTGTCGTTCCCGACCTGCCCGCTGGCGATGGCCGAAGCCGAGCGTTTCCTGCCGTCGTTTATCGATAAAGTCGAGGCGGTGATGAGCAAGCACGGCGTTGGCGATGAACATATTGTTACCCGCGTGACCGGCTGCCCGAACGGCTGCGGCCGTGCGATGCTGGCGGAAGTGGGCCTGGTGGGTAAAGCGCCGGGGCGCTACAACCTGCACCTTGGCGGCAACCGCAGCGGGACGCGTATTCCGCGTATGTATCGGGAAAATATCACCGAGTCGGAAATTCTCGACTCGATTGACGAACTGGTAGGGCGCTGGGCGAAAGAGCGCGAAGCGGGTGAAGGCTTCGGCGACTTTACGGTGCGTGCGGGCATTATTCGCCCGGTGCTCGACCCAGCCCGGGATTTCTGGGAATAACGCCCGGCGGCGCTTTGCTTACGGGTTTTGTAGGCCGGGCAAGCGTAGTGCCGCCCGGCGAAACAGGCAAATGAGGTTTTTATGTCCGTACTCGATCTAAAAGCGCTTAATGCATTACCGAAGGTCGATCGCGTTTTGCAACTGGCGGAAACCAACAGCCAGCTGGAAAAGCTGAGCGCGGAAGAGCGCGTCGCGTGGGCGCTGGAAAACCTGCCGGGCGAATACGTGCTCTCTTCGAGCTTTGGTATTCAGGCGGCGGTGAGCCTGCATCTGGTCAATCAGGTTCGCCCGGATATTCCGGTCATTCTGACCGATACCGGCTATCTGTTCCCCGAAACCTACCAGTTTATCGACGAGTTAACGGACAAACTCAATCTGAACCTGAAGGTCTATCGGGCGAAAGAGAGCGCGGCCTGGCAGGAAGCGCGCTACGGCAAGCTGTGGGAGCAGGGCGTTGAGGGCATTGAGAAATACAATGACATCAACAAAGTTGAGCCGATGAACCGGGCGCTGGAAGAGTTGAATGCGCAAACCTGGTTTGCGGGCCTGCGCCGCGAGCAGTCCGGCAGTCGCGCCCATTTACCGGTACTGGCTATTCAGCGCGGCGTATTTAAGATTCTGCCAATCATCGATTGGGACAACCGCACGGTTTACCAGTATCTGCAAAAACACGGCCTGAAATACCACCCGCTGTGGGACCAGGGCTATTTGTCGGTGGGGGATACTCATACCACCCGCAAATGGGAGCCGGGAATGGCGGAAGAAGAGACGCGATTCTTTGGTTTAAAAAGAGAGTGCGGATTGCACGAAGGTTAATATAAGAGTCCCGGCGCTGCCGGGATTTTTTTTACCTGAAGGGCTAATAACCATTCGGTACCTTTCTAATAATTCAACTTGATATTGTTTTCGTGCTTTAACAAAGATAAATTCTTTTTGATGTAAGTCATGCATCTTATTTTTCAGTGTGATAATACTTAAATAAACACTCCTGTTAATTGGAACGATTTTGACAATATTTAATTATTGGGGGAAGTCCCGTTGCGGAGAAAACGAAGGCGGTGATGATTATCACCTGTTGTGCTGGCATTCTCTGGATGTTGCTGCGGTTGGTTATTGGATGGTGCAGTATAATATCTGTGGTATTGCGGATTACCTTAAAAAAATAGGGCTACATGATAAGACTCAGGCTGCGCAGTTTTTTGCCTGGCTACTCTGCTGGCATGATACAGGAAAGTTTGCCCATTCTTTTCAGCAGCTTTATATTCACAATGATTTAAATTCGCAGGATGAATACATAAAAAATTATGAAGCCATACCGCATGCGAGTTTGGGGTATTGGCTGTGGAATAATTATTTAAATGAGTGTCCTGATCTTTTTCCCGTGTCATCTCTTTCTGAGCGTAAGTTAAGGCGCGTTATTGCGCTTTGGATGCCACTTACGACAGGACATCATGGGCGACCGCCTTCTTCAATGACGGATTTGAAAAATTTCCGTCAGCAAGATAAAGAAGCGGCTCGTGATTTTCTTGCCAGGATTAAATCGTTATTTCCACTGATTGAGATTCCTGAGTTTTGGGATGATGATGACGGTATTGCTCTCTTTAAACAGCTGTCATGGTCTATTTCTGCCGCTATTGTGCTAGCTGATTGGGTAGGTTCTTCAACGCAATATTTCCCTCGTATTGCCAGGTCGATGGATGTTGATGAGTACTGGCAGCAGCATGCGTTGGTTAAAGCAAAATTGGCTGTATCTGTTTTCCCTTCATCTTCTAACGTTGCCCCTTTTTCCGGCATAACAACACTGTTTCCCTTTATTCAACATCCAACCCCATTGCAGCAAAAAGCGCTTGAGCTGGATATTGATAAAGAAGGTCCGCAATTATTTATTCTTGAAGATGTGACGGGTGCTGGAAAAACAGAGGCCGCGTTGATTTTAACGCATCGCCTGATGGCTGCTGGCAAGGCCCAGGGGCTCTATTTTGGCTTGCCGACGATGGCGACTGCTAATGCTATGTTCGATCGGATGTCGGAGAGTTGGCTGGCGTTGTATCAACCAGGTTCACGCCCCAGCCTGGTGCTGGCGCACAGCGCGCGCGGTTTAATGGACCGGTTTAATCAATCAATCTGGTCGGGAGATTTATCGGGTTCGGAAGAGCCGGATGATAAGCAGTCGTTAAGCCAGGGCTGTGCCGCCTGGTTTACCGACAGTAATAAGAAAGCATTGCTGGCTGAAGTGGGCGTCGGCACGCTCGATCAGGCGATGATGGCGGTGATGCCGTTTAAGCACAATAACCTGCGGATGTTAGGGCTGAATAATAAAGTCCTGCTGGCGGATGAAATTCATGCCTATGACGCCTATATGTCGCGGATTCTGGAAAGTCTGATTGAAAAACAGGCCAGCGACGGCAATACCACGATTTTACTTTCCGCCACGCTATCACAGCAGCAGAGAGACAAGCTGGTTGCCGCCTTTGCGAAGGGAGCGAAGAGTCGAGTGGAAGCGCCATTATTGGGCTATGACGACTATCCATGGTTAACGCAGGTGACGGGGTTGGCGGTCGTTTCTGAGTATGTGGCGACGCGTAAAGAAGTTGAACGCAGCGTTAAAGTTGGCTGGATGCACAGCGAACAGGTGTGTATTGCACGCATTGAACAGGCCGTAAGTCAGGGAAAATGCATTGCATGGATACGCAACTCCGTTGATGACGCGATTGGTATTTATCGTCAGCTTCTTGCCAGAGGCGTTGTACCTCCCGAAAGTCTCTTGTTATTCCACAGCCGCTTTGCTTTTTACGATCGTCAGCGCATTGAAAACCAGGCGCTGGCGCAGTTTGGTAAAAAAGACAGTTCTCAACGTGCCGGGAAAGTTCTTGTCTGTACCCAAGTCATTGAAAGTTCTGTGGATATTGACGTTGATGAAATGATCTCTGATTTAGCCCCGGTGGATCTGTTGATTCAGCGAGCTGGCCGATTACAGCGTCATATCCGCGATCACAACGGTTTGGTAAAAGCCACCGGACAAGACGAACGAACTGCTCCCGAGTTACTGATCTTTGCGCCTGAATGGGATGGCGCACCGCGAGAAGATTGGTTCTCAGGTGCAATGCGCAACAGCGCCTACGTTTACCCCGATCATGGTCGCTTGTGGCTGACCCAGCGTGTGCTGCGCGAACAGGGTGAAATTAGGATGCCGCAGTCTGCCCGATTGCTGATCGAGTCTGTCTACGGCGAAGAGGTTGATATGCCTGAGGGGTTCGCGAAGACGGAACAGTTGCAGGAAGGGAAATACTACTGCGACCGGGCATTTGCTAAGCAAAATATTATCAACTTCGCGCCGGGCTACAGTCCTGAAAGCAGCGATTTTTTGCCGGAAAAGCTTTCGACGCGACTCGCTGAAGAATCCATCACGCTGTGGCTGGCGAAAATTGTTGATGGGGCGGTTAAACCTTATGCGCCAGGCGAACATGCCTGGGAAATGAGTGTGCTGCGGGTCCGTGAGGGCTGGTGGAAAAAACACAAAGACGAGTTTGCAAGGCTTGAGGGTGAAATGCTTCGGCAGTGGTGCTTTGAACAGCATCAGAATCAGGAGTTTGCCGTGGTGATTGTGGTATCGGAGGTTGAGCCGTGTGGATATTCAGCGCATGAAGGGTTGATTGGAACTGTGGACTAGAGTGCCCGGGGCCGGATGGCCCCGGGGCTTATCCCCGCTGACGCGGGGAACACCATATCATAATACCGTTATCGGCCTTAATTACTGGTTGAACCCCAGTAAAGGAGAACATTAGTAGTTTAACAGACTTTGCTGTTTAAGGCGTCTTGAGGAGTGAAGTTTTGATTTTATGTTTATGAGCCTTTATTACCATTTATTTATGAAATTAGGAGAGTACTATTCCACTTAATTCATGTGGATTAGGGCAACAAGGCCTCTCCATAAGAAGATATGCCCTGAAGCCTAATCACGTTTCGCAGCTTGATCATACTTCCAGGGCTCAACAGTTATCAAGAGTAAGGACGCTGTATGGAAGAAAAACCAAACCGGTACAAACGCTTGTTCTGTCGGTTGATGATTCGGTTAGGCAATAAACTGTCAGTGAGTTTTCAACTGTCAGTTCGTTAACGCTGAAAGGAACACTTTTGCGCCAGGGATGGTGCATCAGACAAGGAAAAGGTATGTTTCCGATAAATTTACTGACTACCCCCTGGCTCCCCGTGCGTTTTAAAGACGGTTCCACGGGCAAGCTGGCCCCCGTCAACCTGGCGGATGAAAACGTGGTAGATATCGCCGCCGCACGGGCAGATTTGCAGGGCGCAGCCTGGCAGTTTCTGCTGGGTCTGTTGCAATGCAGTATTGCGCCGAAAAACCATTCTCGCTGGGATGATATCTGGGTGGAGGGATTGGATGCAGATGCGCTTCAGCGAGTGTTGGAACCGTTGGAACCTGCTTTCCAGTTTGGCGCAGATACGCCTTCTTTTATGCAGGATTTCGAGCAGCTAAGCGGAGAGAAGGTTTCTATCGCCTCTCTGCTACCAGAAATCCCCGGCGCGCAAACCACTAAGTTTAATAAAGATCATTTTGTTAAGCGTGGCGTCACGGAGCGGTTTTGCCCGCACTGCGCGGCGTTGGCGTTATTTTCGTTGCAGCTTAATGCTCCATCGGGCGGCAAAGGTTACCGCACTGGACTGCGCGGCGGCGGGCCGATGACCACGCTTATTGAATTGCAGGAATACCAGGGCAACCGGCAAACGCCGCTGTGGCGCAAGCTGTGGCTCAACGTTATGCCGCAGGATAGCGCCGGAATGCCTGTGCCAGAAAGGTATGATCAAACGATTTTCCCGTGGCTGGCCCCTACGCGCACCAGCGAGCTTGCAAATGCCATCACTACACCAGAGCAGGTGAATCCACTTCAGGCCTATTGGGGGATGCCGCGACGCGTTCGCATCGATTTTGACGTGACTCATTCAGGCCGCTGCGATCTCTGTGAAAGCGAAAGTGATGAGCTACTTAGCGGAATGACCGTGAAGAACTACGGCGTCAACTATGAGGGCTGGATGCATCCGTTAACGCCTTACCGTCTGCCTCTGAAGGAGGGCAGCGAGCGTTATTCAGTTAAGCCGCAGCCCGGTGGCCTTATCTGGCGCGACTGGCTGGGTTTAAATCAGAAAGGCGCTTCGGAAAATAACACCGAATATCCGGCGTTAGTCGTCCAAACGGCCGGTGCGCGCAGCCTTAAGGAGGTAAAAGTTGGGCTGTGGGGCTTTGGCTACGATTTCGACAATATGAAAGCCCGCTGCTGGTATGAGCATCATTTTCCGCTGCTATTAACCGAAAATATTATCCCCGAACTACGCACGGCGGCACTAACGGCATCGCGCAACCTCAGCCTGCTGCGCAGCGCGTTAAAAGAGGCCTGGTTTTTCGATGCCAAAGGCGCGCGCGGCGACTTCAGCTTTATTGATATCGATTTCTGGCATCTGACGCAGGGACGCTTTCTTAAGCTTATTCGCGATCTTGAAAACGGCCAGAACGCAGACGAAAGGCTGAACCAGTGGCAAACGAACATCTGGCTGTTTACTCGCAGCTACTTTGATGACCACGTTTTTACCAACCCTTATGAGGGCGTCGATCTCAAACGCATCATGCTGGCGCGTAAAAAATATTTCACCAAATCGGCGGAGAAGCAGAGCGCAAAAGCCGCCAAAGCGAAAAAGCAGGAGGCTGCTGAATGAATATTGTAAAGGACGACCATAAGGCGACGCTGCGTCGATGGCATGAAGAGTTGCAGGAAAAACGCGGCCTGCGCGCCAGCCTGCGGCGTAGCAAAACGGTGAATGAAGCCTGCCTGTCGGAGGGATTTCGTTCCCTGCTGATGCAGACTCACACCTTATGGAAAAGTAAAAACGAGGAGTGGCGTTTTACCGCCCTCGCGATCACGGCGGCTCTGGCCGCACACGTTAAATCTATTGATGAACGACAGAAGTTTGCTGCCCAGCTAGGCCAAATGACCGGCAATAACCAGGTTATGTCCGAACTGCGCTTTTCCAGACTGTCAGCGGTGAAAACGCCTGACGAACTGCTGCGCCAGCTGCTGCGCGCCATTCGGTTGCTTAATGGCGCGGTGAATCTTCCTTCTCTGGCAGACGACGTCTTCCGCTGGTGCCGTGAACACGACGAGCTGCTTAATCATATTCGCCGCCTGCAGCGGCCTGAAGAATTTATCCGTATCCGCTGGGCGCTGGAATATTACCAGGCCGGTGAAGCCAACAACGACAATCAATAAGGGACTATCCGATGACCACATTTATTCAGCTGCATTTACTGACCGCTTATCCGGCCGCTAACCTGAACCGCGACGACACCGGCTCGCCGAAAACCGTTGTGCTCGGCGGCGCGACGCGTTTGCGCGTTTCTTCGCAAAGCCTGAAGCGCGCATGGCGCACTTCTGAACTTTTTGAACAGGCTCTGGCGGGAAATATTGGTATCCGTAGCGGACGTATTGCTCGTGAGGCGGCGAATATTCTGATCGAAAAAGGTATTGAACCGAAAAAAGCGGTTGAGTGGGTAGAAAGCATCGCCAATTGCTTTGGTAAAGTAAAAGCGGATAAGAAAGCGAAAGATGTGCTGACCAACGCTGAAACTGAACAACTGGTACATATCAGCCCGGCAGAGTTCGAGGCGGTAAAAGTGCTGGCGCAGCGTCTGGCGGAAGAAAAACGCGCGCCGAAAGAAGAAGAACTCGCTTTATTACGTCGCGACCGTATGGCCGTCGATATCGCCATGTTTGGCCGCATGCTGGCCAATAAGCCGGATTTCAACGTTGAAGCTGCCTGCCAGGTCGCGCATGCGTTTGGTGTTAGCGAAACGATCGTAGAAGACGATTTCTTTACCGCTGTTGATGATCTTCGTAAGACTTCGCTAGAAGATGCCGGTGCCGGACACCTCGGCGAAGCCGGATTCGGCTCTGCGCTGTTTTACACCTATATCTGCATCGACAAAGACCTGCTGGTGAAAAATCTGGGTGGTAATGAGGAGCTGGCGAATAAAACGCTGCGCGCCTTCACCGAAGCAGCGCTGAAAGTCTCGCCAACCGGCAAGCAAAACAGCTTCGCCAGCCGAGCCTATGCGTCCTGGACGCTGGCGGAAAAAGGCACCGACCAACCGCGTTCGCTGGCGGCAGCATTTTACAATCCGATCAACGGCACTAACCAGCTTGATGTTGCCGTAAAACGTATCACTGAGCTGCGTGAAAATATGAATAAGGTTTATGAACAGCAAACGCAATCCGTTGATTTTGATGTTGTGAGCGGGAAGGGAAGCATGAAGAACGTGCTGGACTTTATCTGCGCGTAAGGGGCGGCTATGAGCCAATATCTGGTTTTTCAGCTTCACGGGCCGATGGCCTCCTGGGGCGTAGATGCGCCCGGCGAAGTGCGCCATAGCCATGAGCTACCCTCGCGTTCGGCTCTGCTGGGTTTCCTGGCCGCAGCGCTGGGTATCCGGCGTGATGAAGAAGCGCGCTTGAACGAGTTCAATCAGCATTACTCTTTTCTGCTGTGCGCCAGTCAGGACCCGCGCTGGGCGCGAGATTATCATACGGTCCAGATGCCGAAAGAGGTGCGTAAAGCGCGTTACTTCAGCCGTCGAGAAGAGCTGAGCGATCCAGAACTGCTCAGCGCGCTGATCTCCCGGCGGGACTATTACACCGATGCCTGGTGGATGGTGGCGCTTACGCAAACGATGGATGCGCCTTATTCGTTGGAGCAACTGCGAGATGCATTACTGCGCCCTGTTTTTCCTCTGTATCTGGGGCGAAAAAGTCACCCGCTGGCTTTGCCACTTGCGCCGTTGTTGCTGGAGGGTACTGCACCGGATGTGCTGAACGAGTCGTATCGACAGTATCGGGAGAAGTTCAACAAGATAAATATCCGACTGGCGGAACTGCAACCTGAGTGCTGGTGGGAAGGCGAGCATGACGGTCTGAATGCTCATAAAGTCTTACGTCGTCGCGATAGGCCGATAAGCCGTCGGCAGTGGACGTTTGGCGAGCGTACCGTTAATCAAGGACCGCTGCTCATCAAGGAGGAACCGTGTACCTCGCAAAAATAACGCTGCATACCAGTCAGCTTTCACCATCACAGCTATTACAACTGGTGGATCGCGGTGAATATGTGATGCACCAGTGGCTCTGGGAGTTATTTCCCGGTGGGCAGGAGCGGCAGTTTCTTTATCGCCGGGAGGAGCTTCAGGGGGCGTTTCGTTTTTTTGTTCTTTCCCTTGAGCCTCCTGCTGAAAGTGAGATTTTTGATATTCAATACCGACCGTTTGCACCAACCCTGAGCACAGGGCAGACCTTGCGTTTTAGCCTGCGCGCTAATCCAACCATATGTAAGGCCGGTAAACGTCACGATCTGTTGATGGAAGCGAAGCGCCAGGTTAGGGGCCAGGTTAATGGCCCGGATATCTGGCAGCATCAGCAGCAGGTGGCGCAGGACTGGCTGGTGCGTCAGGGTGAGCAAAATGGGTTTTCACTGCGTGAAGTGAATGTGGATGCCTATCGCCAGCAGCAGGTTGTGCGTGCAAAATCTCGCCAGCTAATCCAGTTCAGCAGCGTGGATTTTTCTGGCGTGCTGGTGGTTAACGATCCCGGGTTGTTCCTGCAACGTCTGGCCCAGGGATACGGTAAAAGTCGGGCTTTCGGCTGTGGATTGATGTTGATTAAACCTGGAGATGGTGAGTGACGTTTGTACCGCTCAATCCTATCCCGTTAAAAGATCGAACGTCGATGATCTTCCTCCAGTACGGTCAAATTGACGTGCTGGATGGAGCATTTGTGTTGATCGATAAAACCGGGATCCGGACTCATATCCCGATTGGCTCAGTCGCCTGCATTATGTTTGAGCCGGGAACGCGCGTTTCTCATGCCGCGGTGCGTCTGGCATCGACGGTAGGAACGCTGCTGGTGTGGGTAGGCGAAGCGGGAGTGCGGGTTTATTCCTCCGGGCAGCCCGGCGGCGCACGGGCCGATAAGCTGCTCTACCAGGCAAAGCTGGCGTTGGATGATGATTTGCGGCTGAAAGTAGTACGTAAAATGTATGAGTTGCGTTTTCGAGAGCCACCGCCAGCTCGCCGTTCCATTGAGCAACTGCGCGGTATTGAAGGTTCTCGTGTGCGGGCGACTTATGCATTGCTAGCGAAACAGTATGGTGTGAAGTGGCACGGCCGTAACTACGATCCGAAAGACTGGGAGAAGGGGGATGTTGTCAACCGATGTATTAGTGCGGCGACATCGTGCCTGTACGGGATTTCAGAAGCGGCTGTTCTGGCGGCGGGCTATGCGCCTGCTATTGGTTTTATCCATAGTGGTAAACCACTTTCTTTTGTTTACGACATTGCCGATATCATCAAATTTGAATCTGTGGTGCCCAAAGCATTTGAGATCGCCGCTCGTCACCCTGCGGAGCCGGATAAAGAAGTGCGCCTGGCCTGCCGTGATATTTTTCGCAGTTCAAAATTGACCGGAAAACTTATCCCACTTATTGAAGAGGTGCTTGCAGCCGGAGAGATTGAACCGCCTCAGCCTGCGCCGGATATGCTGCCGCCAGCGATACCGGAGCCTGAATCACTGGGGGATAGCGGTCATCGGGGGCATGGCTAATGAGTATGGTGGTTGTAGTTACGGAAAATGTACCGCCGCGTCTGCGGGGCCGCCTTGCCGTCTGGTTACTGGAGATTCGAGCTGGTGTGTATGTTGGTGATATCTCAAAACGTGTACGGGAGATGATCTGGCAGCAAATTACACAATTGGCAGGCGTCGGAAACGCTGTGATGGCTTGGGCTACGAATACAGAGTCCGGTTTTGAATTCCAAACTTGGGGTGAAAATCGACGTATTCCGGTAGATTTGGATGGACTGCGATTGGTTTCTTTTCTTCCCGTTGAAAATCAGTAAGTTACACGTTCTTTAATAAAGAGGAATTGTTGGTTATAAGTTGGTAGATTGTTTCTTGCTAAAAATTGTAATATAAAACAGATAGATATGTTTAGTGTGTTCCCCGCGCCAGCGGGGATAAACCGGTGGTCAACACGTCGCCGCCGGTCGCCTTTGCGTGTTCCCCGCGCCAGCGGGGATAAACCGCCACCGCGAACCGCCAGCCCAACCGGATCGCCGTGTTCCCCGCGCCAGCGGGGATAAACCGCGAAATTGCTCGATTGCTATTGCGCCTCGATAGTGTTCCCCGCGCCAGCGGGGATAAACCGGACTATCACAAATACGACGCTATCAGCGTTACGTGTTCCCCGCGCCAGCGGGGATAAACCGCTCTCAGGGTACATTACTAAATACCCTAAATAGTGTTCCCCGCGCCAGCGGGGATAAACCGATTTCATGATGTAATCACCTTCTGTCGGATATGTGTTCCCCGCGCCAGCGGGGATAAACCGGCATCGCTACGAAAGTGCGCATTGATGCTGGTGTGTTCCCCGCGCCAGCGGGGATAAACCGTCCTCTGCCGAGTCTTTCATTGATTCATACAAGTGTTCCCCGCGCCAGCGGGGATAAACCGCTTCGTAGGGCTCGTTGACCTCGATAACCGGGGTGTTCCCCGCGCCAGCGGGGATAAACCGACCATAAAGAACCGCTTACGAATCGTCGGCGCGTGTTCCCCGCACCAGCGGGGATAAACCGCCAGCACCAGAGCCTGCGCGTCGAACCCCCAACGTGTTCCCCGCGCCAGCGGGGATAAACCGAATGCCGATTGTCCACGCCTGGTTTGCGTCAAGTGTTCCCCGCGCCAGCGGGGATAAACCGGCGGAATGGTGCGACTCGCAGACGAGTAAAGCGTGTTCCCCGCGCTAGCGGGGATAAACCGTCAAAAATCGGTGATTTCATCGACCTGTCAGCGTATTCCCCGCGCTAGCGGGGATAAACCGCTCATACGCGAGAACCCTGACTCGATTATCGAGTGTTCCCCGCGCCAGCGGGGATAAACAGAGAGGGCAATCTAAAAAACAGACGCCGGGTGGGGGTCGAACCCACATATATGCCCTGAGGCACCGATTTTACCGTTAAACGTACCAGCGTCTGCCGTTCAGTATACTAATAACACGTGAGATGCCTGGCAATATGTGTTCCCCGTGCAACGAGGACAATCCTGACTCAAAACCCTCAATCTAATGACTGTCGTGAATTTGTAAGTTCAATTTTTGAGCCAATTAAAAACGATCCTGGGATGAGATAAGCGTGTCGATAAAGGCTTTTTTATGCGGATATTTCAATACGTCATCGATATACATTATGCCTGTTTGAAATGTTGTAAAAGCCTCGGTGATATCCAGCGCGACTAATCCTCGTCCCTGGGCTTCCTGTTTCAACTGCAGGGGAAGCGCCAGTAAACAGCAGTTTTGCTTCGCAAGCGTAATCGCGGTAGAAACCGAATACACCTCAAATCGAACCCGCTCAGGCGCGATAGTACATAGTAGGGGGTCATCGGTTCCTCCTTCTTCATATTCATGCTTCAGCACAATCCAGTTGTACTCATTTAGTTGCGCGGTACCGATGCGTAGGGCCCCGGTCAGAGGATGTTCCGGCGCGCAAAAAAGCATGAAACGAGTGGAAAATATAGGTAAATAATGAATAGAGGATATCCGCGCTTTTGGTGACGGGATGGCACCTAACGCCAGGTCGCACTCTCCTTTCAGCAAATGCTGTTGACCCAGCATGCTGTTACTATTTCTGATCGCTATTCTTACATCAGGATAAGCCTGCATATAGCTCTGCATCAGGCTGAACAGTACCCCGTGGCTCCACGCGTGGCCGCATTCCAGTACCAGAGTATAACGACGACTACGCTTTAGTGCGTCGAGATCCATCATGGCCTGCCGGTAACTTCTATCCAGCACACAGCCATGTTGATAAAGATGTTCGCCATACACCGTCAATGATAGATTTTTCCCTTCCCTGACCAGCAAAGAGACTTCCAGTGCGGATTCAAGCCGCTGTATATTCTGCGTCAAAGTGGGTTGCGAAATGCACAGGGCTTCGGCGGCAGACGTAAACGTTTTTTTATCGACCAGCACCTTGAACTGGTGAATTAACTTATGTAAATGCATAATTTTTATCTATTTTCATGTAATATTCTCTCCATTCAGCATACTTTGTATTGTCACAGCAAATAGCATTTAACGGTTGCGAGATGTAAATATATGCTTTGGGCGAGAGCGAACCGGAGTGCCGGGGGTTATTCGTCTTCCGTCAGTAAAACCCCCTTATCGTAAGCAGAGTAAGGGGGCAGGCTATATCAGTAAGGTTTATTAAACAGCGCGCGCAGCGCAGTGTTGAACGCGCCATTTTCATAAAATTTGACGACATACTGGCGGCTGAGGTACTCGCTTTCGCAGGACTCAGCCAGCATTTGAATAAAATCCTTTCCATGCGGGCTGGCGGCGATTTCCAGCAACAATGTTCTGGTATCAGGGTGCATCTTCACACGGTGAAGCGGCCCCAGAATGTGCTCCATGCATTGCGTTCGTTGCTGCTGTTCATTTATAACCCATGCTTCGGTTATCCGGGCCATATCCGTTGGGATCCCCAGACGAAGCCATTCATCATTAGGGGCCTCAGCCTCGGAAAGCGCCTGTGATAGCTTGCGGATAAAGGCGGCTTCCAGTTCGGGGTTGTACAGCGGATGCTCCTGATCTTTATCCTGCCATAAATCAAACAGCAGGTTGCCATGAGCATATGAACTGTAAAATCCGGCAGAGCCTGGCAATTTCAACAGCGGTATATTGCGCGTAAATGCAAAACCTGGGTGCAGGGCGGCATCCTGCAATTCAGTATCATTAAACATGCGACGCATACGTGTTGGCATCAGCGTATATTCATACAGCGGGGTATTTTCCGGTGTATGGCTGCCGCGCATATATACATATCTTCCATCGGTGATGGAGACGTGCGCGCCAAAATAGCCAAATATGGCTTCTGTTTTGATCGTTGTATTATGCGCCAGCGCAGGTAGCAGCGACTGGCCTGTCATCTGCGGCGTTTTTTCAATTCCGAATGCATCAAGTAGCGTCACAGTGACATCGTGCATTTGGGCGAGCGTATTATGGCTTTCATTGGCCCGCTGGCTGTGGGGATCCCAGATGAAAAAAGGCACATGTGCAATTTCGTTATAGACGGGCATAACGCTTTTACCTGACCATTCTTTCTCTCCGAACATAAAGCCATGATCGGTATTTACAATGAGCAGAGTGTCTCGCCACATGTCGTGTTTATCAAAGAAATCCAGCACCTTACCCAAATATTCATCACACATCATCATCAGGGCCTGATAGTGTTTTTCCCCGGCGATTATCTTATTTGGATTATTGATCCTCTCCGTTGAGCTATATTCCGGCCAGTCATCAGGATTGTTCACCAGATCTGGATCCACCATGCGTTTAAACCGCTCGGGAACAAAAAAGGGTTCATGAGGATCGAAGCTTTCGAGCTGTAACAACCAGTTGTCCTGCTCATGGTTTTCTGCAAGAAATTCCAGACCCGCCTGGTAGCACCGTGCCTGAGGATAATCTTGTTCTTCTACCATATAACTGCGGTTTATCCGATCGTGGCGGATCATATTGCGGCGCAGAGGCTCTGCCTTTTGCCACGAATCCAGGTGTTCTTCTCCGCGAAACCCCAGTTTCGCTTTCCACAAGTCACCTTCCTGACCACGAATAAATTCATAGCTATTATAGCGGTTATGGTATGTCGCGCCGCCGTCTTCCCAGTAATGCTGATGATCGGTAATTAAATGGGAATAGATACCGTTTTTCTTCAGTATTTCAAATACAGAATCATCAAAAGGCTCCAGTGGCCCCCAGCTGCGATGCAGAAAATTCAGTCTGCCGGTATGCAGGTCGCGGCGTGCAGGCATACAGGGCATGGAGCCAACGTAAAAATTATCGAATCTGACGGTATGCTCCCCCAATCGGCGAAAATTAGGCAGCCCGCTGATATTCGGATTATAATTCGGTAGTTTATTTCTGCTCAGCGTATCAAACATCAGGACAACAGCTTTCATTTTATTTCCTTGTTCAGCTCTAATACAATCTGCTGGTGATAACGGTTATTAAGCGGGTAAAAATACATGCTCAGTAAGGCTATTACCTTGCCGATGATCGGCGTCACAATCATTAAAAAAGCCAGACCGCTAATTGTTTCAGCACTCTGGGATATAGCACCAGGGGCGTAATCGATGGCGTTAAGCGTATAACCAAGGATAAATGCTCCAATGGCCGAGCCAAATTTATTGGAAAAAGTTAACGTGGATGAGGCAATGCCTGCCGCATTTTTCTTAGTTTGCCACTGAATTTCATCCGCACAATCTGTCACCATCATCCAGGTTAATAGCGACGCTCCTTGCGTGAAGCACATAATCAATCCCAGCATGATCATGACATAGAGAGGGGCTGAGGTACTGAAGGTGATATATAACACCACCGAGGACAAGATCGTCAGTATGCACATATAAATGAAACTTCTTTTATTGCCATACAGCGTCACCAGTATTTTGACCAGTAAGTAGGCGGCGGCCCCAAAGCACACATTAAATAGCGCGCTGGTTTTGACATAGCTGGCGTCACCAAGTACATAGGTGAAAAATTGAACGGTAATCCCGGATGACATGGCCAGCACCAGGGTATTGGCGACCGACATCACGGCAAGTGAAATAAGGGAGCGGCTCTTAAATGCCAGCGCCATCTGGCTGAATACCCCTTTCGAGGAGAACGATTCTGCTGTCTCTTCCTGCACAAGCCGTTCCCGGGTATCGTTATTCCTGGCTCCCCATGCGCAAACCCAAAAGCCAAATGTAATCAACAGGCCAAATACTATCCCCAGTACCTGATAGCCGGATGTATCAATGATCACACGTCCGGCGCTGTCATGGGTTCGGCTGTAGCTTTCAAGAATATACACGCCGCCAGCGCTAACAATAAACTGCGTCAGCAAACCGGTGAACTGCTTAATGAGAACAATATTTGAACGTTCCTTTACGTCATTCGTTAAATACGCGGTCAGAGAGTGATAAGGGATATTTGCGGCAGTAGATATAATCGAATATAAAATGTAAGCAGCATACATATAGATGATTTTTGTTATACCGCTCAGTTCGGGGGATGCAAAAACCATCCAGGTAGTGATGCCAACAAAAGGGGCGCTCATCATCACCCAGAATCGATACTTTCCAAAGCGTGTTTTGGTTCGGTCACCAATAGCACCCATTAGCGGATCAGTAAATGTATCGATAAGACGAGATACTAGCGTAATAACCCCTACAGTCACTGGGTTAATGCCATAAATATCAGTGGCAAACGTAATGAAAAAAATAAGCATTACGTAAAAACCTAAATTCGATGAGAATCCGCCGCCAATCGCATAAGCGAGACGATCTGCTGTTCTGAGTTTTTTCATCTTTTCATTTTTTCCTCTGCGGTTATTTCCTTATAAACCACAGTATCTCCGGGGGATCATTCCGCTGATAATTGAATTATTAAATGGATGTATAGAATAAACCTATATCCGTAACAGGCTGAGTGGGATAATGTTGTAAAAACAGATAAATATCGATTTTTCTGAGGGATAATGGTGCTTGATGAATGTCCAAAAATGTGAACTGTCCCAGGTTATCAAGCACCGTTTTTTTTAATTTATTACGCCTCCCAGTGTGGCAAAGTTCGGCTCCGGGCAATTTTGACCAAAGTTTTCCGCCCATGGGAACGGCGCGCCGTTTTTAACATAACGCTTATAAAGGCGTTTTACCGATGCCGGGTCCTGAGCCCATATCCAGCTCGTCGCATTGCACAGCACGGCGGCATAGGCCTGTGATTTACGTGGCAACAGATCGGCGGATTTTTCAGCAAGTTTTACCGCCTGCCAGCGATAATGCATAAAGAAATTATACTTCTTTGGCTGGGATAACAGCACGCGATGGCGCTCACCGGCGCTAATCCATGATTTGATGGTTGGATCAGCTTCCGGACCCCAGCTGTAATACGGCCATGAATACCAGCCCTCATAGAGCGCAAAATCCGGCGCCATCTCATAGCCCGTCAATTCCATCCCCTGATAACGCAGGATTTGTGCGGCCTGCCACCATGCCTTCGCCTGAGCTGTTTTTGGCCCGTTTTTCGCCAGGGTATTGATAAACGCCTGCGCGGCATCACGATTCTCCGCAAGGGCAAAATAAGTCAGCGCCTTTTGATACTGGCCTGCGCGCATCAGGCGGCGAGCGAGAAGGGTGCGTAACCTGGCGTCAGCGCTATAGCGTTCAGCATTTTCCTGCTGACTGAGCAAAGAAGGCGCGGGGGCGGGGACATATTTATCCACGAACGCGGTGAGCTCTTTAAGCGTTAGCACCTGTTCGGCAATGTGCGCTAAATCCGGCCAGTAGCTCTCTTTGGCCTTGTACATCAGACGCATTGCTTCCAGATAATCGTTGCGATCCAGCGCCAGTATCGCCTGTTCGGCATTAATCCGGCAGGACGGAATAACAAACTCATCGCCGACAATTTCATTATTATCCGGCTGTGGTGAACCCCACGCTTCGTTTGCCGGGAAAGACGCGGCGGCTTTTGCATACCATGCCGTTGCCGCTTTAACATCGCCAGCCCGCAGCGCCATTTTGGCTTGTACCCACGAGGTCAGCCCATTCTCTTTGGCATTTTTCAGCATTAGCGTCACCAGAGGGTACTGACCATTACGGTAGGCGAGGGCGATAAGACGATCGCTGCCGGGCATGTCGTGATTGACCTTCTGCGCCAGCTTCGCTATCAGCGCATCATGGTAATTTTTGATCTCTTTCTCATCATAGGGCCTGGGTTCTGGCTCGTATAAAGAGTTGGAAGAGCGAGTGAAAAAACTGGCAATAAGCAGTTGCTGAATAACCGGATCATCAATGCCTGGCTGCAGGAAATTCTCGTTTTCAGGATGGCTCAGAATGTCGGCGGTGTAACGTAAAGAGAGGCTGCCGGTGGGCGAACCCTGAGCCGCCTGCTGGGCGTAGAGGTGGGCTGCGGCAAGCGGTTCGCTCTGCCAGTGTTTGATGCGTCCTTGCTGACCGAGGCTTGCCAGCGAGAGCTGTTCCGGGTCTTCTTGTCCATTGCGTACAGCGTCGATAATTTGCTGATAAAGCTCGAAAGCTTCACGCAGCTCCTGCTCGTTACCGTGAGAATTATCTTTGCTGGACAGCGGATATCCGCTCTCAGAGCGAGGCGCAGGATAATCCCCCATTAAATCGCGGGCCAGCGAGTAGCGCGACTTTAGCCCCCATCGGCCCTGCTGTTCTGCGGGCAGCGCGAGAACCTGGCGAAAATAATCACGCGCCCGGCTATCGTAAGTGGAAAATGCAACGGCGCCGAGTACGTACAGGCGGCTCGCGATTGGCAGGTCGGCTGCCATCTTTTCCGCTGCTTCAACCGAGCCGCTGGCGCGGATTTCCTTAAGCAGAACGTCCTGTGCTGAGGGGGCGGAAGGCTTATCGTCAGACGTATCGCGCCATTGTGGAAGGCGCGGGTCGGTTGGCACCAGGCGGCTGCTCTCTAAATCAAAACTTCCTTCCGGCAAATAAAGCAGATTAGCGTTACGGTTTTCCAGCAAATAGTTGGGGAAAAACGGCCCGCAGGCATAGCTGTCAGCGGCGACCAGCGCGACCGTCAGGAAGGTGGCCAGCGGTAATTTACGGGCTAACATGAAACTCTCCTTGTGGTGGTGACGGGCATCTTGCCCAGCCGATGGTGCGTGCTTTCCCGGCGCGTAGCAACGCCGGGGAGGTCAGATAAAATGTCTGTTCAGCAAAGCGATAGCTGCCCGCACCGTCGGCGGCCAGGCAATCTTCCGCCTGTAGCGTGATTTTTTCCGGGAGCGGGGTGTCAATATGGCCCGAATTTTTAATCGCCAGTTCGTAGAGTGTGGACTCAGTGTTGGCGCTGGCTTTATCGGGAAGCGCCAGCCATTGCCAGCTTGTGGTTAATGGCTGATGGCGAATGACCGCTTCCAGCGTACCGAGCGACCAGGCGCGACTATCGCTATCCAGCGGCAGGCGGAACCAGACGATCCCGGCAAAATTTACAGGCGGTAGTTCTTCGAGTGCGCGGGTAAAGGCGTCGATTTGCTGCGGCGCGACGCTAAGCTCCTGCTTCTCACCCACGATGCCCAGCGGCGACTCGCTTTCCACCAGGGCAGATTGTCCGGGAGCGGAAATCAGCGCGGAACCATAGGCCGGTAGCGCCAGGTAAAACGGATGCGCAGAGATCTGCGCATATAGCCTGCTCCAGCGCAGGGCCAGCGTCGGGTCAAACAACCCCTGCTGCGGCGACAGTACGCTGTGCAGCTGTAGCACGGAGCTATCGACCGCGGCCAGCAGGGCAGGAAGCTGAGGTGAAGAGAGCCAGGTTGGCAGCGCGGTGATACTGAGCGTCACGTCAGAAGGCAGCGCCTGGCGTAATGACGTCAGCAGGTGCTGGTAGTCTGCGAGCCGCGAAGTAGGTGCATCGTAATCAATTTCTATTGCCGTGAGGTTAACGCCAGCGCTGCGCCAGCGGGCGATGATGCTTTGAATTTGTGGCAAAATCGCCGCCGCATCAAGCTGCGCCAGGCTGCCGTCCAGACGGACAACCAGCCATACCGGGCGACCATCCTGTTGCAACAAGAGCGTATCGACACGAGCAATACGCGCTCCCTCACGCGGGTGAATTTGTAGACCCAGCACGCGGAGGGTGGAAAACAGCCCGTGGCTCTGGCGTAGCGCCGCTTTATGCCCATCGTTCCAGACGCGCTGCCAGATATACACCTGACTGTCGGCGATGGAGCCTGCGCTGGCAGCCAGTAACAGAAACAACAGTATTAAAAAACGAAAGTGCATCATGGCGACAGTCCTTGTGGCCGGGCTTTATCGTTAGCCTATTTTGAGATGGGCTTCTTCTCCGCCTTCGCCAGTTCTTTGACCAGCGGCAGCATAATTTTCATGACATCGCGGCTGCGCTGGGCAATGCGGCCCGGCAGGGCTTTATCAATATACTGTTGGTTATCCAGTTGAACGTTGTGCCAACTGGTACCTTCCGGGAACGAACGGGATTTAGCCCGTTGCTGGTAGCCATCTTTGCGCCCCAGCGACCAGTTAGTGGCTTCGACGGATAATACCGGGATCCCGGCTTCATCAAACACGCTGGCATCATTGCAGCAGCTGGTCCCTTTTGGGTAATCAGGATTCAGACCGGGGTTGCTGGAGGCAATAATGCCTTTGCTGCGGGCGATAGCAAGCGCGCGGTCACGAGTGAGCTTGCGCACCGAAGCAGGCGTGCTGCGCCCGCTATTAAAGTAGAGCTTATCGCCCACCACCAGGTTATCGAGATTAATCACCAGCAGGGTGTTTTTCTTTTCTGCATCGCTCATCCGTTTGAGCATATTCTGCGCGCCAAGGCGACCTTCTTCTTCGCCGCTGGTAGCAACAAAGCGAATACCATAATGGGTAGGCACGTTCTTTAACTGCTCAGCAAGTTCCAGCATCACTCCCAGACCGAGAGCGTTGTCATCGATACCCTGCAGGGTAAGGCCGCCGAGGCTATTCTCCACATCGGTATCGGTTTGCGGCGCATAGGTATCGAGATGGGCCATAATAATAATCTGCTGGCGGTTTTTCCCCTCATGCGCGGCGATAACCGTGCTACCGGTGACGTTTTGCCAGTTTTTGCGTTTATCGTTGTTGGTATAAATATAACGCGTATTAAAACTGCGGATATCGCTCTTATAGCCCATTTGCGTGAACTGCTGGCGCAGATAATCAGCCGACAGCATTTCGGCGGGCGAACCGGTCATTCTTCCGGGAAAAAAGGTGGCGATATGACGAGCTTGCACATTGGCGGTGTCGCCCAGGGCGCTCATTGCTGGGGCAGCGGAGAAGATCAAACCTGCGCCCAACGCCAGGGGAAGCAGGCGATGGCACAATGCGGAAAACATAGGGGGTCCTTAAGCACTTAAAAACAATTTTACCCGCACAGTATGAAACTGTGACCCTGGTTAAACAATTTCAATCGCTCTTAAATGGCGGAAAAACCGCGTGTTAAGCACTTTTTGATATTAGCTTTCCCATGGCGTTATTCTTTTGAGTAACAACTCATTCCATTTCGTAATTTCATTTGCTCTAAACCGCACCCTATAGTCGCTCTATTGCTGATTGTAAGAGAGTTGTTGCGTAGTGGACTACTTGCCGATATTTGCCGAATTGAAAGACAGACCCGTACTGGTTATCGGCGGCGGTGAGATTGCCGCTCGCAAGATTACATTTTTGCTGCGCGCTGAAGCAAAGGTGCAGATTGTTGCCGACGCGCTGATTCCAGAACTTGCTGAGAAGGTTGAGCGTCAGGAAGTTCAGTGGCGCGCCAGCATGTTTGAAGAGCGGCAGCTCGATGACGTTTTCCTGGTGATTGCCGCGACTGAAGATGATGAACTCAATCAGCGCGTTTTTGCCGCAGCAAACGCGCGCTATCGGCTAGTCAATGTTGTTGATAATCAAGCGTTGTGCTCGTTTGTCTTTCCCTCAATCGTCGACCGCTCTCCGCTGCTGGTGGCTATCTCGTCCAGCGGCAAAGCGCCGGTGCTGTCGCGTATTTTACGGGAAAAAATTGAGGCGCTTCTGCCAACCAACCTGGGGCGGCTGGCTGAAACGGCGAGCTACTGGCGTCACCATATTAAAACCCATCTGAAAACCACTGCCGAACGCCGCCGCTTTTGGGAGCGCGTGTTTACCGGGCGTTTTGCCAGCCTGATGCTGGCAGGCAACAAAGCCGAGGCGGAAAGGGCGCTGGAAGATGAACTCAAGCAGCCGGAAAAACGTCCTGGTGAAATTATTCTTGTTGGGGCAGGGCCGGGCGATGCTGGACTGCTGACTTTGCGCGGCTTACAGGCGCTTCAGCAGGCGGACGTGGTGTTTTACGACAACCTGGTCACCCCGGAAGTGCGCGAGCTGGTACGCCGCGATGCGCAGACCGTCTGCGTTGGCAAAAGCGCCGCTGGGGTATCCGTACCGCAGCAGGAAATCAACCGCTTGCTGATCGAAGCGGCAAAAGCGGGCAACACGGTGGTTCGTCTCAAAGGCGGCGACCCGTTCATTTTTGGCCGCGGCGGTGAAGAGCTGCAGGCCGCAGCTGAAGCGGGCATTCCCTTTCAGGTAGTCCCGGGCGTTACGGCAGCGGCTGGCGCCACGGCTTACGCCGGTATCCCGCTCACGCATCGCGATTATGCCCAGAGCGTAACCTTTATTACCGGGCACTTCGGCGCGGAAAACTCTCCGCTCGACTGGGCACGGCTGGCGCAAAGCGGTCAGACCCTGGCGATTTATATGGGCAGCCTGAAGGCGGCGGAAATTAGCGCTCAGCTGATCGCCAATGGTCGTGACCGCGATACTCCGGTGGCGGTGATCTCGCGCGGTACTCGTGCCGATCAGCACACCAGGACCGGCACATTACAACAACTCGAAAATCTGGCGAAAGACGCCCCGATGCCCGCACTGCTGGTGGTGGGCGAAGTGGTGCAATTACATCAACAGCTCGCCTGGTTTCAACACACAACGACAGCAGAGGGGTTTAACTCTTCTGTGGTAAATCTGGCTTAAGGAACGGTTATGGACCAAAAACGACTCACTCACCTGCGGCAACTGGAGGCGGAAAGCATCCATATCATTCGTGAGGTGGCCGCCGAATTTTCTAACCCGGTGATGATGTACTCCATCGGTAAAGACTCCAGCGTGATGCTGCATCTGGCGCGTAAAGCGTTTTATCCCGGAACCCTGCCGTTCCCGCTGCTGCACGTTGATACCGGCTGGAAATTCCGCGAGATGTATGAGTTCCGCGATCGTACCGCCAAAGCCTACGGTTGCGAACTGCTGGTGCATAAAAACCCGGAAGGGGTGGCGATGGGTATTAACCCGTTCGTGCACGGCAGCGCCAAGCATACCGATATCATGAAAACCGAAGGCCTTAAGCAGGCGCTGAACAAATACGGCTTTGATGCCGCGTTCGGCGGCGCGCGTCGTGATGAAGAGAAATCCCGCGCCAAAGAGCGTATCTACTCCTTCCGCGACCGCTTCCACCGCTGGGATCCGAAAAACCAGCGCCCGGAGCTGTGGCACAACTATAACGGCCAGATTAACAAAGGCGAAAGCATCCGCGTATTCCCGCTCTCCAACTGGACCGAGCTGGACATCTGGCAGTACATCTACCTGGAAAATATTGAAATCGTTCCGCTGTACCTGGCGGCTGAGCGCCCGGTGCTGGAGCGCGACGGTATGCTGATGATGATCGACGACGATCGCATTAATTTACAGCCAGGCGAGATGATCAAGAAACAGATGGTGCGCTTCCGTACCCTCGGCTGCTGGCCGCTGACCGGCGCGGTAGAATCCAACGCGCAAACGCTGCCAGAGATCATTGAAGAGATGCTGGTTTCGACGACCAGCGAACGACAAGGGCGCGTTATTGACCGCGACCAGGCAGGCTCCATGGAGCTGAAGAAACGTCAGGGTTATTTCTAAGGAGCCGCCATGAATACCACTATTGCACAACAAATTGCCGATGAAGGCGGCGTAGAAGCGTACCTGCACGCCCAGCAGCACAAAAGCCTGCTGCGCTTTCTGACCTGCGGTAGCGTCGATGACGGCAAAAGTACCCTGATTGGCCGACTGCTGCACGATACTCGTCAGATTTATGAAGACCAGCTCTCCTCATTGCATAACGACAGCAAACGTCACGGTACCCAGGGCGAGAAGCTGGATCTGGCGCTGCTGGTGGATGGTCTGCAGGCCGAGCGCGAACAGGGCATCACTATCGATGTCGCCTATCGCTATTTCTCTACCGAGAAGCGCAAGTTCATCATCGCCGATACCCCGGGGCACGAGCAGTACACCCGTAATATGGCGACCGGCGCATCTACCTGTGAACTGGCGATCCTGCTGATCGACGCGCGTAAAGGCGTCCTGGATCAGACTCGCCGCCACAGCTTTATCTCGACGCTGCTGGGGATCAAGCACCTGGTGGTGGCGGTGAACAAAATGGATCTCGTTGATTTTAGCGAAGAGACTTTTAACACTATTCGTGAAGAGTACCTGACTTTCGCGCAACAGTTGCCTGGCGATCTGGATATTCGCTTTGTACCGCTTTCAGCGCTGGAAGGGGATAACGTTGCCAGCCAGAGCGATAAAATGCCGTGGTATAGCGGCCCGACGCTGCTCGAAGTGCTGGAAACCGTTGAAATTCAGCGCGTGGTGGAAAGCCAGCCGCTGCGCTTCCCGGTGCAGTACGTCAACCGCCCGAACCTCGATTTCCGCGGTTTTTCCGGTACGGTAGCCTCCGGCAGCGTGACCGTTGGGCAACGTCTTAAGGTGCTGCCGTCGGGCGTAGAGTCCACCGTTGCGCGCATCGTTACCTTTGATGGCGACCTGCCGGAAGCGGCGGCCGGAGAAGCGATTACGATTGTGCTGAAGGACGAAATTGATATCAGCCGCGGTGACCTGCTGGTTGATGCAGCCGTTTCCCTGCCTGCGGTACAAAGCGCTAGCGTTGATGTGGTGTGGATGGCGGAGCAGGCGCTGACCCCAGGCCAAAGCTACGACATTAAAATCGCCGGTAAGAAAACCCGCGCCCGCGTTGATGGCGTTCGCTATCAGGTGGATATCAACAACCTGACCCAGCGTGAAGTGGACGCGCTGCCGCTGAACGGTATTGGCCTGGTGGATCTGACTTTTGACGAACCGCTGGTGCTGGATAAATACCAGGATAACCCGGTGACCGGGGGCCTTATCTTTATCGACCGTCTGACCAACGTTACCGTAGGTGCCGGGCTGGTGCGCGAGCCTAATGAACAGGCGCAGGCGGGCGCTTCGCAGTACGGCGCGTTTGAGCTTGAGCTGAACCAGCTTGTTCGCAAGCACTTCCCGCACTGGGGCGCTCGCGATCTGCTGGGAGGTCAGTAATGGCTCGTCATGATGAAAACGTCGTCTGGCATGCCCATACGGTAACACGTGAAGATCGTGAAGCGCTGCATGGGCATAAAGGTGCCGTGGTCTGGTTTACGGGACTTTCCGGTTCGGGAAAATCAACGATTGCAGGCGCGCTGGAAGAGGCCCTGCATCGGCTCGGCGTCAGCACCTGGTTGCTGGATGGCGATAACGTGCGTCACGGCCTGTGCAGCGATCTGGGATTCAGCGATGACGATCGCAAAGAAAACATTCGCCGCGTAGGGGAAGTGGCGAAGCTGATGGTCGATGCTGGGCTGGTTGTATTGACGGCGTTTATATCTCCGCATCGTGCAGAGCGGCAAATGGTGCGCGAGCTTGTCGGTGAAGGGCGTTTTATCGAAGCCTTTGTCGATACGCCGTTGGCCATCTGCGAAGCGCGGGATCCGAAAGGTCTGTACAAGAAGGCGCGGGCCGGGGAATTGCGGAACTTTACCGGGATTGATTCAGTGTATGAATCCCCTGAGACACCTGAAATTCACCTCGATGGTGAACAATTGGTAACAAATTTGGTGCACCAACTATTAGACCTGCTACGACAGAGCGATATTATCAGATCCTGAAACGGCAGCGGCATCATCGAAGGATGCCGATCGCCAGGTCAACAGGATTCGATATGCGCAATACCCAGAACATCAGTATTATTCGTTCAGAACCGCCACCGGCAGTCAGCGACGAGACCACCTGGTCTCTGTCGGGCGCTGCCGTGGGCTTTATTTCATGGCTGCTGGCGCTGGGTATTCCCTTCCTGATCTATGGCAGTAACACGCTATTTTTTCTCCTCTATACCTGGCCATTCTTCCTGGCATTAATGCCGGTTGCCGTCGTGGTTGGCATCGCGCTGCATTCGCTGTTGGACGGCAAACTTCAGTACAGCGTCTGTGCGACGATTTTGACCGTCGGGTTGATGTTTGGTCTGCTATTCCTCTGGCTACTGGGGTAGTCCTTTTACGAATGAATCTAGCCTGGGTATCAACGGTAAAAATGTGGTACAGTCCCCGCGTTACGCGGCGTCGTCCGCGCGCCAGAGTGGAGAACTCAGGCGAGTTATGGGATGATGATGCCGTTTTTCAGGGGGCAGGATGGGTAAATTAACGCTGCTATTATTGGCTTTGCTGGTCTGGCTACAGTACTCGCTGTGGTTCGGCAAAAATGGTCTTCACGACTATAGCCGGGTTAATGACGATGTCTCCGCGCAGCAGGCAACGAACGCTAAATTAAAAGCACGCAACGATCAGCTGTTCGCCGAAATTGACGACCTCAACGGCGGTCAGGAAGCTATCGAAGAGCGCGCGCGCAATGAACTCAGTATGACCCGCCCGGGCGAAACGTTTTATCGTCTGGTGCCGGATGCGTCAAAACGCAACCAGGCCGCGGGGCAACAGCAGAATAATCGATAAACAGGCCCAGGATTACAACATGGCAGCCACTTTTCCGGGCGTTTGCGCCGTGGTGCCGGCAGCCGGTTTTGGCCGCCGCATGCAAACGGAATGCCCAAAACAATATCTCTCAATCGGTAACAAAACGATTCTCGAACACGCGGTTGCCGCGCTGTTGGCGAACTCGCGTATTCAGCGAGTGGTGATTGCCGTCAGCCCCGGCGACGTGCGCTTTAGCCAGCTGCCGCTGGCGAATCATCCCCAAATTACCGTCGTTGATGGCGGTACGGAACGCGCGGATTCCGTCCTCGCGGGCCTGAAGGTTCTTGGTGAGGCCGACTGGGTGCTGGTGCACGATGCCGCGCGCCCCTGTCTGCATCAGGACGATCTCAGCCGCCTGCTTCAATTATGTGAAACCAGCCGTACGGGCGGTATTCTGGCCGCTCCGGTTCGCGATACCATGAAGCGCGCGGAGCCGGGAAAAGTGGCGATCGCCCATACCGTTGAGCGCAACGATTTATGGCATGCGCTAACGCCGCAATTTTTCCCTCGTGAACTGCTTGTCGACTGTCTGACGCGGGCGCTTAATGAAGGGGCGACTATCACCGATGAAGCCTCGGCGCTGGAGTACTGCGGTTTCCATCCTGAACTGGTTGCCGGACGAGCTGATAATATAAAAGTGACGCGCCCGGAAGACCTGGCGCTGGCCGAATTTTACCTTACCCGTTCCCGACACCAGGAGAAGGCTTAATGCGAATTGGACACGGTTTTGACGTACACGCTTTTGGCGGTGAAGGCCCAATTATTATTGGCGGCGTACGCGTTCCTTATGAAAAAGGACTGCTGGCGCATTCCGACGGCGACGTCGCCCTGCATGCATTGACCGATGCGCTGCTGGGTGCAGCGGCTCTGGGCGACATCGGCAAGCTGTTCCCGGATACTGACCCGGCCTTTAAAGGTGCCGATAGCCGCGAACTGCTGCGCGAAGCGTGGCGTAGGATTCAGGCTAAAGGTTATACCCTGGGCAACGTCGACGTGACTATCATTGCCCAGGCGCCGAAAATGCTGCCGCACATCCCGCAGATGCGCGTCTTTATTGCAGAAGACCTCGGCTGCCATATGGACGACGTTAACGTCAAAGCCACGACGACCGAAAAGCTGGGCTTTACCGGGCGCGGCGAAGGCATCGCTTGTGAAGCGGTGGCGCTATTGCGTAAGGCTGACAAATGATTGCGTTTGACGAACTCACTTATCTGCATGGAAAACCACTGGCTCAGGGGCTGCTAAAAGCGAACCCGGAAGACTTTGTGGTGGTTGAGGATCTCGGCTTTGAGCCTGACGGTGAAGGCGAGCACGTGCTGGTGCGGATTCTGAAAAACGGCTGTAATACGCGTTTTGTTGCTGAAGCTCTGGCAAAATTCCTTAAAATTCATGCGCGTGAAGTGAGCTTTGCCGGGCAGAAAGATAAACATGCGGTGACTGAACAGTGGCTGTGCGCCAGAGTGCCGGGTAAAGAGATGCCTGACCTGAGCAAATTTCAGCTCGAGGGTTGCCAGGTACTGGAGTACGCGCGCCATAAACGCAAGCTGCGCCTTGGGGCGCTGAAAGGTAATCAGTTCACTCTGGTGCTGCGCGAAGTTAGCGCCCGTGATGATGTCGAAAAGCGCCTGCAGGCGATTGCTGATCAGGGCGTTCCGAACTATTTTGGCGCTCAGCGCTTTGGTATCGGCGGTAGCAATTTGCAAGGTGCCCTGCGCTGGGCAGAGAGCGGTGCGCCGGTGCGCGATCGCAATAAACGTAGTTTTTGGTTGTCTGCGGCCCGCAGCGCATTGTTTAATCAACAGGTTGGTATTAGATTAAAAAAACCGGAATTTAATCAGGTTGTTGATGGCGATGCGCTACAATTAGCGGGGCGCGGAAGCTGGTTCGTTGCGACCGCTGAAGAACTGACGGATCTCCAGGCGCGGGTTGATAGCCGCGAGCTGATGATCACCGCTGCGCTTGTGGGCAGCGGCGACTGGGGTAGCCAGCGGGATGCTCTGGCCGCCGAACAGGCGGCTGTGGCCGAAGAGACGCAGCTACAGGCGCTGCTGGTGCGGGAAAAAGTAGAGGCTGCTCGCCGGGCGATGCTGCTCTACCCGCAGCAGATGAGCTGGAACTGGTGGGATGATGTTACCGTTGAACTGCGTTTCTGGCTGCCAGCGGGCAGCTTCGCCACCAGCGTAGTAAGGGAGCTTATCAATACAACGGGTGACTATGCGAATATTGCTGAGTAACGATGACGGGATTCATGCGCCGGGTATTCAGACCCTGGCGAAAGCCTTACGGGAATTCGCTGAGGTTCAGATAGTTGCACCCGATCGTAACCGCAGCGGAGCGTCAAATTCCCTGACGCTGGAGTCTTCGCTACGCACTTTTACCTTCGATAATGGCGATATCGCCGTGCAGATGGGTACGCCGACGGACTGCGTTTATCTCGGCGTCAACGCCCTGATGCGCCCGCGACCGGATATCGTGGTCTCCGGTATTAACGCCGGGCCCAACCTCGGTGACGACGTTATCTATTCCGGTACCGTTGCCGCCGCGATGGAAGGCCGTCACCTGGGCTTTCCGGCGCTGGCCGTCTCGCTAAACGGCTATCAGCACTATGACACCGCCGCTGCGGTCACCTGTTCGATTCTGCGAGCTTTAAGCCGCGAGCCGCTGCGCACCGGGCGCATTCTCAATATCAACGTACCGGATCTGCCTCTTGAGCAGATCAAAGGTATCCGCGTGACTCGCTGCGGTAGCCGCCATCCTTCCGATCAGGTGATCCCGCAGAAAGATCCGCGCGGCAATACGTTGTACTGGATTGGTCCGCCAGGCGAAAAGTACGATGCCGGGCCGGATACCGACTTTGCGGCCGTGGATGAAGGCTACGTTTCCGTCACTCCGCTGCATGTCGATTTAACCGCCCACAGCGCGCATGAGGTCGTTAGTGGCTGGTTGGATCGCGTCGGAGTCGATACACAATGGTAAGTAAACGTGTTGAAAGTCTTCTCAATCAGCTTCGCACTCAGGGCATTGTTGACGAGCGCGTGCTGAACGCTATCGCGCAGGTGCCGCGAGAAAAGTTTGTTGATGAAGCCTTTGAACATAAGGCTTGGGAAAACACCGCATTGCCCATTGGCCAGGGGCAAACCATCTCGCAGCCCTATATGGTGGCGCGGATGACCGAGCTTTTGACGCTGACGCCAGACTCAAGGGTGCTGGAAATAGGCACCGGGTCTGGTTATCAGACGGCGATTCTGGCGCACCTGGTGCATCACGTTTGCTCGGTAGAGCGAATTAAGAGTTTACAATGGCATGCGCGTCGCCGCCTGAAACAACTTGATTTACATAATGTTTCAACCCGTCACGGCGATGGATGGCAGGGTTGGCAGGCACGCGCGCCGTTCGACGCGATTATCGTCACCGCAGCGCCGCCGGAAATTCCGGTCGCACTGTTGGCGCAACTGGACGATGGCGGCGTGCTGGTGCTGCCGGTAGGCGAGGAGCATCAGTTTCTCAAGCGGATCCGTCGACACGGCAACGAGTTTATGATTGATACTGTCGAAGCCGTGCGCTTTGTTCCCCTTGTCAAAGGGGAGTTGGCCTGAACCCGGATTATTCCAGGTTTTTTTGCCTGTATTTAGGCATAGGGTGGACGCATTTTTCGTGTCCTGGCCGGGCACCGTCCGGTGAGCAAGATATTGGCAGTTAACATATTCCTGGGGGATAAATGAGCGCGGGAAGCCCAAAATTTACCTTAAGCCGCATTGCGGCTTTGTCACTGGTGTCACTCTGGCTGGCAGGCTGTAGCAGTTCCAACAATCCACCTGCGCCGGTTAGTTCGGCTGGCGGGGCTTCATCTTCCAGCACCAATTCCGGGATGCTGATTACGCCGCCGTCCAAAACCGGTACCTCTACCGTTCCGCAGGCGCGCCCGGTACAAACTCAACCGGTACAGGCGCAGCCTACCCAGATTCAGCCGATGGCCCAGGAGCCGGTGCAAACGGTGAACGGCAAAATTGTTTACAACCGTAAGTATGGCGATATTCCGAAAGGTAGCTATACCGGCGGCAGCACCTATACCGTTAAACGCGGTGACACACTGTTCTATATCGCATGGGTTACCGGGAACGACTTCCGTGACCTGGCGCAGCGCAATAATATCCCGGCACCGTATGGCCTGAACGTCGGTCAGACGCTGCAGGTTGGCAACGCTGCCGGTCAGCCTATCACCGGTGACAACGCCGTCGCCCAGGCCAGCGTGAAGGCCAGTAGCGGTGGGATGCTGACCGCAAATTCTGCACAAAAATCCACCGCGGTGGTTGCGTCACAACCAACTATTACGTATTCTGAATCTTCAGGTGAACAGAGTGCTAATAAGATGTTGCCGAATAACAAGCCTGCGACTACGACCACCGTCGCGCCAGTTACGGCTCCAGCTGTCAGCACAACCCAATCGACTGCAAGCAGTACGTCAACCAGTTCGCCGATCTCTTCATGGCGCTGGCCGACTGATGGCAAGGTTATCGAGAACTTTAGTGGTGCCGAAGGCGGCAATAAAGGTATTGATATTGCAGGCAGTAAAGGACAGGCTATTGTCGCGACCGCAGATGGACGCGTCGTCTATGCCGGTAACGCACTGCGCGGTTACGGTAATCTTATTATCATCAAACACAACGATGATTACCTGAGCGCCTACGCTCATAACGATACGATGCTCGTAAAAGAGCAACAAGATATCAAAGCGGGGCAGAAAATCGCTACCATGGGTAGCACAGGTACAAGTTCGACACGTTTACATTTTGAAATTCGTTACAAGGGGAAATCCGTCAACCCGCTGCAGTATTTACCGCAGCGATAATTTGGCAAAGTACGGATAAGCTCAGTATCACGAAGAAAGGCGCCAGGGCGGCCGCAATGCCTTCTTTATCAGGGGCATAAAAGGTTATCGTCCGGGCGTCTTTTGAGTGATGTTTAGTGAAGGTGCTTTGCTCAGGGATCACGGGTAGGAGCCATCTTTATGAGTCAGAATACGCTGAAAGTTCATGATTTAAATGAAGACGCGGAATTTGATGAGAACGGAGTCGAGGTTTTTGACGAGAAAGCCTTAGTTGAAGAGGAACCCAGTGATAGCGATCTGGCTGAAGAAGAGCTTCTTTCGCAGGGAGCAACCCAACGGGTGCTTGATGCGACGCAGCTTTATCTTGGAGAGATTGGTTATTCCCCACTGCTGACCGCCGAAGAAGAGGTGTATTTTGCTCGTCGCGCGCTGCGTGGTGACGTTGCGTCACGCCGCCGGATGATTGAAAGTAACCTGCGTCTGGTCGTCAAGATAGCCCGTCGTTACGGCAATCGTGGTCTGGCTTTGCTGGATCTGATTGAAGAAGGTAACCTGGGGCTGATTCGCGCAGTTGAGAAGTTTGATCCGGAACGTGGGTTCCGTTTTTCGACTTACGCGACCTGGTGGATTCGTCAAACGATTGAACGGGCGATAATGAACCAAACCCGTACCATTCGCTTGCCTATCCATATTGTTAAAGAGCTGAACGTCTATCTGCGTACCGCACGCGAGTTGTCCCATAAGCTGGATCACGAACCGAGCGCGGAAGAGATTGCTGAACAGCTGGATAAGCCGGTTGATGACGTGAGCCGGATGCTGCGTCTGAACGAGCGCATTACCTCGGTGGATACGCCGCTGGGCGGCGACTCGGAAAAAGCGCTGCTGGATATTCTGGCCGATGAGAAAGACAACGGTCCGGAAGACACCACGCAGGACGATGATATGAAACAAAGCATCGTCAAATGGCTGTTCGAATTGAACGCCAAGCAGCGTGAAGTGCTGGCTCGTCGCTTCGGCCTGTTGGGCTATGAAGCCGCCACGCTTGAGGATGTGGGCCGTGAAATTGGTCTGACCCGCGAACGCGTGCGTCAGATCCAGGTTGAAGGCTTGCGCCGTCTGCGGGAAATTCTGCAAGGCCAGGGGCTAAACATCGAAGCGCTGTTCCGCGAGTAAGATACCTTTCTCAAAAAAGGCTCAATCGTTCGATTGGGCCTTTTTCTTTTTGAGGACCTGACCGCGCTAATCTATCTGTTCCTTCGCCATCATTTTCCGGGTGAGGCCAGAAAATAGCTGACGTTCTTCGTCGCTCAGTCGGCCCAAAAACTCTTCATCAACAGCGTTACCCAGCGGCATTGAGCTTGCCAGCAACGCCTCGCCTTCTGCGGTTAAATAGACAAAACGACGACGTTTGTCCGCCGGATCGTGTTCACGATGGACCAACCCGCGGTTCTCCATACGGCTCAGCATTTCCGCCAGCGTCGCCTTGGTGCTGACCGCCGCTTCCGTCAGTGCGACCTGTTCGATGCCGGGATGCTCCGCGATTGAGCGCATCACTGCATACTGCGGTTTGGTGAGATCCGGCAGTTCGTGCTGCCAGCGGGCGGTATGCTGCTGAAAAAGCTGGCGCAGCAGGTGGAACGCCTCGTTTCTTAACTCCATGACAACTCCGTAATAAAACCGTCGGTTCTATGATAGCCGTTCGGATAACGTTTTAGCACATTTCCAGTTTTGATTAAAAATGCGGCCGTATACGAACGAACTTGCGTAGACCGCTTATCAAGCGTAGCTTTAATAAAAATGTTCGTATACGAACAATGTATGAGGTAACGATGAAGCTGATTGTTGGGATGACCGGAGCAACGGGTGCTCCGTTGGGTGTGGCGCTGCTTAAGGCGCTTCGTGAGATGCCGGAAGTGGAAACGCATCTGGTTATGTCAAAGTGGGCCAAAACCACCATTGAACTGGAAACGCCTTATACCGCTCGCGAAGTGGCTGAACTGGCCGATTTCTCACACAGCCCGGCGGATCAGGCCGCCATCATCTCATCAGGTTCATTTCGTACCGACGGCATGATTGTCATCCCCTGCAGTATGAAAACGCTGGCGGGGATCCGTGCCGGTTACGCCGAAGGGCTGGTGGGGCGGGCTGCGGATGTAGTGCTGAAAGAGGGGCGCAAGTTGGTGCTGGTGCCGCGTGAAATGCCGTTGAGCACTATCCATCTGGAAAACATGCTGGCGCTGTCCCGCATGGGGGTGGCGATGGTGCCGCCTATGCCTGCTTATTACAACCATCCCGAAACCATTGCAGACGTCACCGATCATGTTGTCGCGCGAGTGTTGGATCAGTTTGGTCTGGAGTATCACAAAGCGCGCCGCTGGAGCGGGTTACGGGCGGTAGAGAATTTTTCACAGGAGAATGAATAATGGCTTTTGATGATTTGCGCAGCTTTTTGCAGGCGCTGGACGACCAGGGGCAACTGCTGAAAATTAGCGAAGAAGTTAACGCGGAGCCGGATCTGGCGGCGGCGGCAAATGCCACCGGGCGCATTGGTGACGGTGCGCCCGCGCTGTGGTTTGACAACATCCGCGGTTTTACCGATGCTCGCGTGGCGATGAACACCATCGGTTCGTGGCAAAACCATGCTATTTCGATGGGGCTGCCGCCGAACACGCCGGTGAGAAAACAGATTGATGAGTTTATTCGTCGCTGGGATAAATTTCCGGTGACGCCGGAGCGTCGGGCAAACCCGGCGTGGGCAGAAAATACCGTCGATGGTGAAGACATTAATCTGTTTGATATTCTGCCGCTGTTTCGTCTGAACGATGGCGATGGCGGCTTTTATCTCGACAAAGCCTGCGTGGTTTCTCGCGATCCGCAGGACCCGGACAATTTTGGCAAGCAGAACGTCGGTATCTATCGCATGGAGGTGAAGGGCAAGCGTAAGTTAGGCCTGCAACCTATCCCAATGCATGACATTGCCCTGCATCTGCACAAAGCCGAAGAGCGCGGTGAAGACCTGCCGATCGCTATCACTCTCGGTAACGACCCGGTTATCACCCTGATGGGCGCCACGCCGCTGAAGTACGATCAGTCGGAATATGAGATGGCGGGCGCGCTGCGCGAGAGCCCGTACCCGATTTCCACCGCACCGCTGACCGGATTTGACGTGCCGTGGGGCTCGGAAGTGATTCTTGAGGGCGTTATTGAGAGCCGCAAGCGCGAGATCGAAGGGCCGTTTGGTGAATTCACCGGTCACTACTCCGGCGGCCGTAATATGACGGTGGTGCGTATCGATAAAGTTTCTTATCGCACAAAACCGATTTTTGAATCTCTGTACCTCGGTATGCCGTGGACTGAAATCGACTACCTGATGGGACCGGCAACCTGCGTGCCGCTGTATCAGCAACTGAAAGCTGAATTCCCGGAAGTGCAGGCCGTCAATGCGATGTACACTCACGGCCTGTTGGCGATTATCTCTACCAAAAAACGCTACGGCGGCTTTGCCCGTGCGGTTGGCCTGCGGGCGATGACTACGCCGCACGGCCTGGGCTACGTGAAGATGGTCATTATGGTTGATGAAGACGTTGACCCGTTCAACCTGCCGCAGGTGATGTGGGCGCTATCGTCGAAGGTCAACCCGGCAGGGGACCTGGTGCAGTTACCAAATATGTCGGTGCTTGAGCTTGATCCCGGCTCCAGCCCGGCGGGTATTACCGACAAACTGATTATCGACGCCACCACGCCGGTTGCGCCGGATCTTCGCGGTCACTATAGCCAGCCGGTACAGGATCTTCCTGAAACCAAAGCCTGGGCTGAAAAACTGACCGTCATGCTGGCCAACCGTAAATAAGGAGGAAAAGATGATTTGTCCACGTTGTGCCGATGAACATATTGAAGTGCTGGCGAAATCGCCGGTAAAAGATGTCTGGACGGTATTTCAGTGCCAGCACTGTTTCTATACCTGGCGCGATACCGAGCCGCTACGCCGCACCAGCCGTGAACATTATCCGGAAGCGTTTCGCATGACGCAGAAGGATATTGATGAATCGCCGATGGTGCCGCATATTCCGCCGCTGTTGGCGGAAGATAAACGCTAAAATAAACGGGCCCGCTAAGTCGGGCCCGTTTTATATTTAATTTATAAATTAAAGCCGGGACTAATAGATATAAAATCTTGCGAGTGTTATCGCAACCTGCAATAAAAAGATGGAATTCAACTTACTCAAGGTAATTTTCGTCATCAGCGGGTATAGAATAAACGCGGGTGCTTGAGGCTATCTGGCTTTGAGCATTTTTGAGGTTCCAGATAGACGAAAGCCCCAGGAGATATTTCTATCAACTGAGGCTAACGGATGAACATCAACAACTCAAATGTTAGTCTCTTCTTTGCAAGGAGGCAAGACATGCTGACAAAATATGCCCTTGTGGCAATCATTGTGCTGTGTATCACGGCGCTGGGGTTTACGTTGATGGTGCGCGATTCGTTATGCGAGTTGAGCATCAAAGAGCGTAGTATGGAGTTTAAAGCTGTTCTCGCTTACGAATCGAAGAAGTAGCAACAACGCGGGGGTAACCCCGCGTACTGGTTGTCAGGAAGCATCCTCTCGCACCCATTTTATCTCCACCGCGGTGAATCACCGTATACGGAAGAACGAAAGTTTGCCCGTTGTCGCCGAACCGGTATCGATATAAATCTGATTCGCATAAGTTTGTACGTTGCTTACGGTCATGTGCCCGAAGATAAAAAAATCGGCCCCGCTGATGGGGTTCGTTCGCCCCTCCAGAGAGCGCATAATGCGATCGATGGGCCATAAGATAGCGTTGGCATCCACGACCTTATTTGAGTGATAGGTCTGGCCCGGATAATCAGCATGGGCAATAACATATTTTTTATCATTGCTTTCTACTTCAAGAATATGAGGAATCTTTTGAAATCGAAGTAAAAATGTAATGGCCTCCTGCCTGTCTTGCTCGGTCAATGAGAAGAACCAGTCACCGCCACTCGCTAGCCATCTATTCCCATCCTGCGTTTCAAAAGCCTCTAACGCCATCGCTTCATGATTACCGATGACAGAAATAAACCAAGGTTCATCCAACAAACGTAAGACATCAAGATTTTCTGTACCGCGATCAATATTATCTCCAACGGAGATTAACAGGTCCGTCTCCTTATTGAAGGCAAGCTCTCTGAGTCGGTGATTGAGCAAGGTGTAACACCCATGAATATCTCCAACCACCCATATGTGATTATAATAATGAGATTGTATTTTTTCATAGCGTGCTATTGCCATTTTTACTTCGGTCCCGTTAGAGGTTGAGCCTGGTTGCGTGTTTTATTTTTTAGATGTAATTATCTCTGCAAGATAATATTTTCTCTACGAACTTGCTCGCAAATTATGATAAGTATACGTAAAGCTGCCTTCTCATTTATCAATACCCTATTAGTCGGGTATAAAATAGCTGCGGGTGCTTGAGGCTATCTGGCTTGGAGCATTTGCAATAATTCAGATAGACGAAAGCCCCAGGAGATATTTCTATCAACTGAGGCTAACGAATGAACATCGACAATTCGGATGTTAGTCTCTTCTTTGCAGGGAGGCAAGACATGCTGACAAAATATGCCCTTGTGGCAATCATCGTACTGTGTATCACGGTGCTGGGATTTACGCTGATGGTGCGCAGCTCGCTGTGTGAGCTAAGCATCAAAGAGCGTAGTATGGAGTTTAAAGCTGTTCTCGCTTACGAATCGAAGAAGTAGCATCAGCGCGGGGGTAACCCCGCGTATTGGTTGTCAGGAAGCATCCTCTCGCACCCATTTTTTGCCCTTCAGGTTTCACTGGCGCTGTTTCTCCAGCGCCTTTTTCGCTTCCGGGTGGCCATTATTTGCGGCAAGCTGATACCAGTATGCCGCCTGTTTTTTATCTACCGGAACGCCATCGCCTTCGTCGTATATCTCCCCGACAATATACTGTGATTCGGCGTCATTTTGTTCGGCGGCTTTACGAAACCAGGATAGAGCCTGCGCTTTGCTTTTTGTTACGCCGTTCCCGTCGTTGTACATGACGCCCAGATTGAACAGGGCGTTAACATCGTTCTGTTTTGCCGCCTTCATAAACCATTCCCAGGCCAGAGCATAATTTTGTGGAACGTATTGGCCAAAATAATAAAGCTGCCCCAGAGCGAACTGGGCGGAAGCGGAATGTTGTGCAGCCGACTTTTTATACCAATAGATGGCCCGCTCGATATCAGGGGCGATACCGATGCCTCTTTCATAGCTGCGGCCTAAATTTTGCTGGCCTGCGGCATCACCCTGCGCTGCGGATTTCTTATACCAGGTGACCGCCTGCTGTACGTCTTGCTTGACGCCGTCTCCGGTCATATATAAGACGCCAAGATTGCTTTGCGCGGTAGAGTTGCCGTTATTCGCCGCTTTCAAATACCAAACAGCCGCCTGCCGGGTATCTTTTGCCACGCCATGGCCCAGGTGGTACATATTGCCTAACCAGAGCTGCGCGGGAGCATAGTTTTTCCCGGCAGCAAAGCGCATCCATTTCTCTCCTTTTAACGGGTCGTAAATATTCCCTGGTTTCTGTTCCAGATAATATGCGCCAAGTTTATATTGTGATTTGGGATTGCCGCGAATCGCGGAGATTTCCAGGAACATGCCAGGCGTATTTTCCCCTTTAGTATTAGGTGGGGATTTAATTAAATTAACAAAATAATTTAGCGTGTCTTTATCTCGGCGGGTGGTTTCTGCTGACTGAGTGTTATACATAATTGCAGTCACGATACCTGTGGCTAATATGTATAAGAGTTTCTTTTTTGTCAGGACCATATTATTCACTATATCCATATAGAGTAGCGGAAATTAACTGTCACGTCTGATGATATTATGGGGTAACTTTAGCTTTGTTTGACAAGAGAAAACGGGCAACGCAAGCTGCCCGTCTTTAATATTACACCAGACTCTTCAGGCGATAGATCCATTCCAGCGCCTGGCGCGGCGTTAATGAATCCGGGTCAAGATTCTCCAGCGCTTCAACCGCAGGCGAGGTTTCTTCCGGGGCGGAGAGCAGCGACATCTGCGTGCCGTCCACCTGAGTGGCGGCTGCGCTCGGCGCGATGCTTTCCAGCTCGCGCAGCTTCTGCCGTGCGCGCTTAATCACCTCTTTTGGCACCCCGGCCAGCGCCGCGACCGCCAGGCCGTAGCTCTTGCTGGCCGCGCCATCCTGCACGCTGTGCATAAAGGCGATGGTGTCGCCGTGTTCCAGAGCATCAAGATGGACGTTGGCCACGCCTTCCATTTTCTCCGGTAACTGGGTTAGCTCGAAATAGTGAGTGGCGAAGAGCGTCAGCGCTTTAATCTTATTCGCCAGATTTTCCGCGCAGGCCCAGGCCAGCGACAGGCCATCATAGGTTGAGGTTCCGCGGCCAATTTCATCCATTAGCACCAGGCTGTGTTCGGTGGCGTTATGCAGAATATTGGCGGTTTCGGTCATTTCCACCATAAAGGTCGAACGGCCGCTCGCCAGGTCATCTGCTGCGCCGACGCGGGTGAAGATGCGGTCAATAGGGCCGATTTCCACTTTTTCCGCCGGAACGTAGCTGCCGATATAGGCCAGCAGCGCGATCAGCGCGGTCTGACGCATATAGGTACTTTTACCGCCCATATTTGGACCGGTGATAATCAGCATCCGCCGCTGCGGGGCGAGGTGCAGCGGGTTGGCGATGAACGGCTCTTTCAGTACCTGCTCAACCACAGGATGACGACCTTCGCTGATACGAATGCCCGGTTTATCGCTAAAGGTTGGGCGGCAGTAATTGAGCGTTTCTGCCCGCTCGGCGAGGTTCACCAGCACATCAAGCTCCGCCAGCGCGCTGGCGCTTTGTTGCAGATCGCCAAGATGCGGCAGCAGCATATCGAACAGCTCGTCGTATAGCTGTTTTTCCAACGCCAGCGCTTTCCCTTTCGAGGTCAGTACTTTGTCTTCATATTCCTTAAGTTCAGGAATGATGTAGCGTTCGGCGTTTTTAAGGGTCTGGCGGCGAACGTAGTGAATCGGCGCATGCTGGCTCTGTCCACGGCTAATCTGGATGTAATAGCCGTGAACGGCGTTGTAGCCTACCTTCAACGTATCCAGCCCCAGGCGTTCACGTTCGCGAATTTCCAGTCTATCGAGATAATCGGTAGCGCCATCGGCCAGGCCGCGCCACTCATCCAGTTCTGCATTATAGCCGGGGGCGATAACGCCGCCATCGCGAACCAGCACCGGCGGCGCGTCGATAATCGCCCGCTCCAGTAGTTCACGGAGTTCGCTAAATTCGCCCATCTTCTCGCGTAGCTGCTGTACAGGCGCACAGCCGACATCGGCCAGCATGGTGCGCAGTTCCGGCAACTGCTGGAAAGCGTGACGCATGCGTGCCAGGTCGCGCGGGCGGGCGGTACGCAGCGCCAGACGCGCCAGAATGCGCTCGAGATCGCCGACCTGACGCAATATCGGCTGCAGCTCGGTATAGTGTTCCTGCAGCGCGCCGATGGTCTGCTGACGGTCTACCAGCACAGCGGTGTCGCGCGCCGGCATATGCAACCAGCGCTTAAGCATACGGCTGCCCATTGGCGTGACGGTGCAGTCGAGTACCGAGGCCAGCGTATTTTCTATGCCTCCGGCCAGATTCTGGGTTATCTCCAGATTCCGGCGGGTGGCGGCATCCATAATAATGCTGTCCTGCTGGCGCTCCATGGTGATGGAACGAATGTGAGGCAGCGAGGTGCGTTGAGTGTCTTTGACATATTGCAACAGGCAGCCAGCGGCGCACAGGCCGCGTGGGGCGTTTTCAACACCGAAACCAACCAGATCGCGCGTACCAAACTGGAGGTTAAGCTGCTGGCGCGCGGTGTCGATTTCAAACTCCCACAGCGGTCGGCGGCGCAGGCCGCGACGGCCTTCAATCAGTGACGGCTCAGTGAAATCTTCGGCGTACAGTAATTCAGCGGGATTGGTGCGCTGCAATTCTGCCGCCATCGTCTCGCGGTCAGCGGGTTCGCTCAGGCGAAAACGTCCGGAGCTGATATCCAGAGTGGCATAACCAAAGCCCTTGCTGTCCTGCCAGATGGCGGCCAGCAGGTTATCCTGGCGCTCCTGCAGCAGCGCTTCATCGCTGATGGTGCCGGGAGTCACGATGCGCACGACTTTGCGCTCAACCGGCCCTTTAGTGGTCGCCGGATCGCCAATTTGCTCGCAAATCGCGACAGACTCACCCTGATTAACCAGTTTGGCCAGATAGTTCTCCACCGCATGATGCGGGATCCCGGCCATGGGAATCGGTTCGCCTGCGGAAGCCCCGCGTTTGGTTAGCGAGATATCAAGCAGCTGAGACGCGCGCTTTGCGTCGTCATAAAACAGCTCGTAGAAGTCTCCCATCCGGTAAAACAGCAGGATCTCCGGGTGCTGAGCTTTTAGCTTGAGATACTGCTGCATCATCGGCGTATGGGCGTCAAGATTCTCTAGTGTACTCATCTGTTTTTGATGTCCATTTTCTTAAGTTTTAATGAGTTAGCGGAGTTTGTTGTTTTCATTACGTTACGCTATGGCTCATTGGTTCCTGTGAAATTCTGCATTTCTTTCATTTGCACATAGGCGCATGATAACGGAGTCTTCAGGTCAGGAAAACAAGAAGGAAGGGATAGTGAGTCAGAGCAGGGGGAATGACAGTGGCAAAGACGAAAAATGGCGCGCTTACGGGAGTGCGAATGCATTTTTGCCAGCGGTTTTCTGTCGATAAATGCTCAACCTAAGTGATGATGTTATCTGTGTTTGTGAGGAATTAAATAGGCTGTTATTTCAATTGATTTAACAGTTTCGATGATGGTAGGGCGCTTATTTGTTAATGATATTGATAACAATTACATTTTAATAACAAGCCATTTGGTATATTCTCCACCTATTAATTACTGGAAGTAATTTGTTTTTAGGAACTATCGCAATATCGTGCGAGTTAATTCTCTAAAGTAATAACATTCGCGAGGTTAAATGTTTTTTTAATTACCTGGTTAATGTATTTCTTTTTGCTCAAAAAATGATTTGATAATATTCCTGGTGCCCAGAGGATTTGGCGTAATTAAATATATTTAATGGTAATTTAATTATTGTAACGGATTTTTTGGTGATGCAGAGGGCTGGAGTCATGATGTAAATATACCATTACGACTAATTGCTCTTTACTCTCTTAGGATAAAATTTATAACGCAGGAATTGTTTATGAAACTGAATAAAGTTGCTATGGCTGTAGCATTAACTGCTGCACTTGGTTCGATGTCTGCTCTTGCCGATTCAACTCACGGACAGATTGAGCTTGAAGGTGTGCTGGTAAACACCGCATGTGGTTTGGCTCCATCTTCCAGCCCGGTAACCGTGGATTTTGGTGAAGTTCCTGTTTCTCTGCTGGTTGGCGGTGGTCAGGCGACTGAAACTAAAAATATTGAACTGCAGTACTGTGATACCACCATTGCCAGCTCTGCCATCGTTACCTACACCCCGACTTCGGTTAACCCGAACGACGCTACTCTGGCTGCATTCACTTCTGGTTCTGCAAGCGGCGCGGGCATCAGCCTGAAAGACAGCGCCAGCCAGACTGTAACCTGGGGTGCTCAGACGACTCCGGTAACCTTAGTTGACGGCGCAAATACCATTCCGTTCGTTGCTGTTCTGAAGGCGGAAGCCCAGGCGGCAGGCGTGACTACGGCTCCGGTCGTTACTCCTGGCGCCTTCCAGTCCACGATCAACTTCACTATCGATTATCAATAATCGATTTTAAGTTATCGTTCGCGGAGGGAGATCCCCTCCGCGAAATTAAGAGAATGCCAGATAAAATGGAATTCTGAATATGGCAAAGGATACAAACAAAATATGGCCGTTGGTATTATTCGTATCCATATTGCTCTTTCCCGGACAGGCCTTCAGTACTAATTTTACTCCCGGACAGTTGGCCTTATCCGGCGAACTGGTGGTTGCTGCATGTGATATTGACCCTGATTCACGAGAATTATGGGTGGATTTTGGCAACATATCGGCTCGCGATATCAATATGGATCAAGCTGCTAATCTTAGCCGACCTTTTTCCGTCCGCTTAATTGGTTGCGAATCTTTTATTGGTAAGCAGCATGGTTCGATCGCCTATGCCACGATAACCTTTATGGGTAATGTCAGTGTGGAAGATTCCACCGTCTTAATTCCCGAAGGTGAGGGTAAAGGGTTTGGCATACAAATTCGTGACAGGTATGGGGAAATTCTAACCTTTGGGGAACCTTCTTCAGGGGAGCTGTTAAGCGATGAAAGTAATACGCTGAAATTCACGGCTTCGTTGGTCCCAGTGCAGCAGCATATTAAAGCCGGGGATTTTTATGCCGTAACCCGTTTCTTTATGGATTACAACTAGAAGCAAACTGGCCAGGCATAGTTGTCAGCTTGTTTGTCACATGTTCTATTTTAATGAATGATTCGGGATGAATTGTGATGCCATCGCAACTAAAAATAAATCTAATCCTCTCTCAGATATTTATTTTCTGCTGCAATTCTGTGGTTTTCGCTTCGGCAGATGTGGAATTCAATACTGACGTGCTGGATGCTGCTGACCGCGATAATATCGATTTAACGCGGTTTGCGACCGACAACTACGTTCCCGCCGGTGAATACCTATTAGATATTAAAATTAATGGTCAAGCGGTAGGGCAGCACAAGGTCCGCTATCTGGCGTCCGAAGACCAGAAACATACCCAAGCCTGTGTTAACGGGGAAATATTATCCCGTTTAGCGCTGAAAGAAGAAGCACAGAAAAAAGTTACACCGTTATTTGAAGATTGTTATGACGTGTTGAGCATTCCCGGAGCCAGCCTGGCTAACTATGCCGGAGTGCTGGATATCACGGTCCCGCAGGCGTGGATGAAATACAACGATCCAAACTGGACGCCGCCTGAGCGTTGGGATCAGGGGATCGGTGGATTCCTGTTCGACTATAGCCTGACCGGGCAATATACCCGCCAGCTTGATATACATAAAGAGTACACCACCTTAAGCGGATACGGCCAGGCCGGAGCTAATCTGGGCGGATGGCGTTTACGCGGCGAGTATCAGACCAGCTATTACAGCTCGATGCACCAATTCGACTTTGATATGAATCAGATCTACGCCTACCGCCCGTTACCGCTGATGGCGGCAAAGCTGACGGCAGGGGAGATCTATCTCGATTCTCAGGTTTTTGATACCGTACGTTTTACCGGACTTAATCTCGTCAGCGACGAGCGCCAGCTACCGCCAAATTTGCAGGGCTATGCGCCGGAAATTCGCGGACTGGCAAAGACCAACGCCAAGGTTACGGTCAAGCAGAGTGGACGTATCCTTTATGAAACAACCGTTCCAGCCGGACCATTTAATATTCAGGATCTGCGCAGTTCGGTACGCGGAACGCTGGATGTTCAGGTGGAGGAGCAGGATGGTTCAATCTCTACTTTCCAGGTTAATACCGCCAACATCCCTTATCTCACGCGTCCAGGCTACGTTCGCTATAACGTGGCGATGGGAGTGCCATCCCGTTATAGCCATAAAATCCAGGGGCCGGGATTTGCATCCGGTGACTTCTCCTGGGGGATAACCAACGCATGGTCGCTTTATGGTGGACTACAAAGTGCTGGCGCGGGATATACTGCGGTATCCGCCGGTATTGGTCGCGATCTTAGTATATTTGGTGCGCTCTCGGTGGATGCCACCGAATCTTACAGTCAGCAGTCAAATCAAAAAAGACTGAAAGGTACGTCGTTTAAGCTGAGCTATGCGAAAACCTTCGACGAATATAACAGTTCAATTACCTTCGCTGGATATCGCTTTTCTCAGGAGGACTTCCGCTCTTTCTCGCAATATCTCAACGAACGCTACGAAGGTTATGACAGCCTGGGCCGCGAGAAAGAAGTTTATACCATTACCGGGAACAAAACCTTCTGGGCCAATGAGCCGGGCAAAGCGACGACTGTATTTCTCACCTATACCCATCAGAACTACTGGAACCGTAGTAGCCAGGATCGCTACGGGATTTCTTTAGGTCGCTCATTTAATGTCGGCAGTATTCGCGGGATCACGACCAATATTTCAGCATATCGTTCTGACTATGAGGGGCGCAGGGATGATTCGATAGCTTTCTCACTCTCTATTCCCATTGGCGATAGTCGATGGAGCGGCCTGGATGTACAGACCAATAACGGTAAAACCAGCCCCATGCTTTCGTATACCGATAATAGTGATTACAACAACCTGTGGCGATTACGCGCAGGGGCTAGCCAGAACGGCTCTGCCGATATCGATGGTTATTATCAAAGACGCTCTCAATATGCCGAAATTAATAGTAACGCCAGTTACCAGCAAAATAGCTATTTATCCCTGAGCAGCACCTTACGTGGCGGTTTTACCGCGACTCGTCATGGTGCGGCTATCCATAACAGCGGCGCAACGCTCAATACCGCACGCATGATGGTCAATACCAACGGCATCGGCGATGTGCCGCTGAATGACGGTAGATCAAGAACCAACGGTTTCGGTATTGCTGTTATCCCGGACATCGTGAGCTACAACAGTTTCGATACCAGGGTTGATGTTGATGCGATGTCGGAATCTATTGAGGCGGCAAAAGCTATCAGCACGACAACGATGACGGAAGGCGCTATTGGCTATCAGGCCTTTGGTATGGCGAAAGGCGAGAAAATGATGGGCATTATTCGCCTGGCTGATGGTTCCTATCCGCCCTTTGGCGCAGAGGTTATCAACGACGATGGCGTGAGCGTTTCGATGATCATGGAAGGCGGACAGGGATGGCTGGCAGGGGTGAATCCGCAGGAGCAGCTCAATGTGATATGGAGTGGGAAAACACAATGTCAGATAACCATTCCACCAACCATAGAACACCGTTCGACCTCTGCGCTATTGCCGTGTAAGTGATCGATTTGTAGGTAAATAACAGTCACCGTATGAAAAGGCCAAAAATGAGTAGAACAAGCAATAAATGCTACTGGATGGGTGTCCTGATGCTGGCTGCGGTAAGCGGTACCGCTCAGGCGGGCGTTTCAGTCGATCGCACCCGATTAATCATCACCGGTAAAGACAGTTCGGCGAGCGCAAATCTAACCAATACCAGCCCGGATATTCCGTTCCTGGCGCAATCGTGGGTTGAAGACAGTAAAGGCAACAAAATTACTTCTCCTTTAGTGGTGTTGCCACCGTTGCAACGTATTAACGGCGGGCAAAAAGGTGTGGCGCGCGTTACTAAAACTGACGGCATCAACCAGCTTCCACAAGATCGCGAAAGCCTCTTTTATTTGAACGTGCGTGAAATTCCGCCCAAGCCAGATAAGGCGAATGTCCTGCAATTGGCTATGCAATCGCGGATTAAATTGTTTTACCGCCCGACAGCCATTATTCCCAAAAGTAAAAGCGAGATTTGGCAGGACCAGGTTGTCTTTCAAAAGAATGGCAACAAGATCAGCGCGCAAAACCCGACACCCTATCACATCACCATCATTAGCTTGATGCGTGCGGGTGGCGAAAAAATAACCAAATTTCCAGGGGTAATGATTGCGCCAAAATCCAACCTGGAATTCAGTGTAACTGACGGCGGGATCAGAGAGTTCTCGATGATGTACGTGAATGATTATGGCGGTCATCCGGAACTGAAATATCGCTGTGAAGGAAATACCTGTAAGGCGCTGCCGCCATCACAGCAAGGGTAACAGAAGAGGAACCTGATGATGAAAATGCGTTTATCGCTATTAGCACTGTTTATATTTGGTATTAGCACATCGGCTCAGGCTGAGGCTGATATTCCGCTACAGCCGCAGCACTATAACCAGGATCATCAGGGGGAAGATGGCGGCAAAGTCATATTTCATGGTTCCGTATATGCTTCGCCTTGCGTTCTTGCACCGCAGAGCCGCTTGCAGATTATTGAAATGGGTGAAATTAGCGCCCGCCGTTTTCATCAGGCGGGCGATCGTAGCCAGCCGGTGCTTATTCGCATTGATTTGAAAGATTGCCTGAAAGGCGCGTCGCAGGCTCGCGATAGCCTTGCTTCGAAGACCACCGGAATTGACAAGCATCTCTATACCACCGGTGAGCAGGCGGTACAGCTAACGTTTATCGGCGAGTCGGATATGAATAATCGTCAATTATTGCGTCTGACCGGCGGTATTTCAGGTGCTGGTATTCGCCTGCTGGATACCAAAGCACGCGCGTTGGATATTAATCAGACCCAGCCGTTGCTCATTGTTAAAACCGGTGATAGCAGCCTGACGTTTATGGCGGCGCTGGAATCTACCGGAACAAATGTTATTGCAGGTGATTTTAGTGGATTGCTGCGTTTAAAAATGGAGTATTTCTAATGGCGACAATGACAATCAGGTTAAAAACTCGTGTTGCTATTTTGCTTTATATCAGCCTGCTGTCCTGGGAAGCTAATGCCGCGATTGAAGGGGAGATTACGCCAGTTGGTGGTTCTAAAATGTATAATATTAACGTTGCCAACCAGGACGTAACGAATAATAGCATTGGCTCGACAATTCCTTATGACTTCTCGTTAGGTGGTCAATATTCTGGCGTGGTTAGTTGTAGTACCACAATGACTAAACAACCTATTTATTACACGGCTACCGCATCGCTGCTTGAGCAGGGAATGACTACTGGTTATTTAAAACTCAACGATTATATGGATGTTAAAATAGAAATCTATATCGGTGGGCGACGTGGGGAAGATATTGCTGTGCCATTTTATAATGAATCGAACGAGGCCAATCAAAATACATGTGTTCCCCCAACAACACAAATTAACAACTTTGAGTCCGGTGGTAGGGGGCGTGTAACATTTATGATTACCAAACCCATTATTAATGGTCTTAATCTTTTAGGAACTGAAGTTGCCAAACTTTATGGGCGTATGGGGAATTTCTCCAGCGTAATGGGAATGACGCCGATGTCGATTGTTTCTATTAACTCTGGAGTTATCACCGTTCCGGACAAATGTATAATTAACTCAGGTTCCCCAATTACGGTAGATTTTGGCACGATCCCCAGTTCAGGTTCATCACTTAATGGTATTAATTACAGTCAGTCTTTGCCGATTAAGGTTAAATGTGAAGGCGGGAGTTTTGCTAATGGTAGTCTGAATATTAAACTGGGTATTCAGCAGGCTAATACGGCCAGTTTTAATAGCGATTACCTGGGTACGACTGGTCCCGTTGATCGTTCTAATCTTGGTATTATTATTAAAGACGGAAACACGTTGGTTTCTGCAAATAAATTTTATGATATTCAAGGGTTTGCGAATAACCAAGGGACGTGGAATTTAACTGCTGCACCGATTGCGCAGGATGGAACAAACGTTGCAGAAGGGGACTTTCAGGCATCAGCCACCGTGGTTGCTGAATTCCAGTAAAGGGGAAGGGGGGAGCATGCGTCAATTTATCGCATCAATAATACTTATATTTTCATTATCGACAACATCCCCTGCACATGCCATCGGGGAACTGATCGGCGGTGATTTAAATTTTAAAGGAACAGTTGTCGCACAGGGCTGTAGTATTGTACCCTCATCCCAAAGTGTGGCTGTAGATTTTGGCGAGATATCAACCCGAACCTTATACATGCAAGGGAAATCCCAGCTAAAATCATTTGTGATTGAGCTACAGGACTGCAGTACGGCTGTTTTTAATACGGTCTCAGTGACCTTTAACGGCCAAAAAAATGTCAATATGATTGACCGCCTGGCAATTACACCGGTGGCTTCCAGTACCGTCAGTGGTATTGGCATTGGTTTTGAAGAAAGTGATGGCACGCCTATTTCATTGGAATCGCCGACAACCGCAGTAGCACTTTCTGAATCCACTATACAGTTAAGTTTTAACGCTTTTGTTGAGGGGGAACAGGATGCCTTGAACAACAAAACATTACAGGCTGGAGCGTTTCAGGCGACGGCTTACTATACCCTCAATTACCAGTAGTACCGATCAGGGATGATTGAAATATGAGCTGCAATTTTTTTCTTTACGATAAAAATATCTTTTTTTCGGAGGGTATTCGCTCAGCGGTTACCCATCTTACTGCTTGTGATTCCGATTGTTCTTTCTCAAGACTTGAGAGTTTTTCTCAGCTGGTTGGGACTCTGCAGTTACCAAAGAAGAAGGATGAACTGAACTGGATTTTGTGTGATGTTGACAGTTTGCCGGATGAGCGTTTTGACGCTCTACATACGATTAAAGAATATTATTGTAGAGAAAATCAAAATCTGGTGATATTGTTGAGCGAAAGCAATGTAGCTCTTTTTTTTGCGCTCCATTCGATTCTACCCAGCGCCAGTTGGTTATTAAAGAAAGAGTCTCTAGACGATTTCTCGCGCTTTATCAGAGACTCGCAATTTGCCGCGACAAAGAAGATATTCTTTAGCCGCTCTCTGATTAACTATACACGTCAACAATGGTTGACAAGGGATTTTAACAACAGCATCTCCAGTGATGACTGGTGGTTAATGGAAGAGATCTTCAAAGGGAAATCGTTATCGCAAATTTCTTCTGAGCAAAGGATTGATGTTCGTCGATTGAGTCGTTGCAAACGGGGCCTGATGAAAAAGCTAAACGCGAAAAATAACGTTGAGCTATTTCATATTTTCAGGTGCATCGTTGCGACACCGTGCGTGTAATTCCGTACTTATTCGAACATTCACAGAACTGCTGGCAGTAATAAAAGTCGGTAGATAAACGTAGTAAATGTATTTCAATATTAACATTCAAGGATTTTATAAATGCAAAAATTAAGCATGATTGAAGCATCAGCTATTATTGGCGGAACCTGCAAGGAAACCTGCACCAGCTCTTATGAGACAGTGGTTGTTGGCGGTGTCTCTACCTGTAAAGAAGTGACTACCTGTACCGATAAACACGGTAACTCAACCGTGACGATGAAAGATGCTGCCGATGGCATGTGCGTTGTGCCGAATAGCATCCGCCATTAATTTCTGCTGTGGTATATGGAGGGGAAACCCTCCATATATTTCTACGCCATTTTCGCGAGCCTGGTATCAAATGAAGATTAAACCTATTACCGCTGTTGGCTACACGTTTCTGGTGGCGCTAATTTCGTCGCTGATTACCGTCCTGTGCTATCACCTTTTTGTGTTTAACACCTTCTCACTGGACAGCAGTAAACCGTCGGCGTTACGGGAAATTGACCGCGCAACGGTGGCTGTTAGCCCAATCAAACATGAAAACAGCATTATTGAAGTGATGTCCTATGGCTGTCACTACTGCGCGTCGAACGAGGAAGATATCGAAAAATTGGCCGCCACGTTACCGGCCAATAGCACCTTTGAAGTTATCCATATTACTGCTGAAAGAAATGGTCTGGCGGTTTATGCCCCGGTTTTTGCGACCCTTGAAGTTATGGGCATTGAACGTCAACTGCGTGACCAGGCTTATAATTCGGTAATGACCCGCGGTATTAATTTAGCTGATTCTGAATTACTTGACGTTTGGTTGAAGAAAAACGACATCGATGTCGTGAAATATCACCAAATACGCCAAAGCAAAGCCGTTGCTGACCGTCTGGAATATATGGCGAAAATCACTGAACTTTATGACATTAATGCGACACCGCTGTTTATTGTGAATAAAAAATACGTGGTAGCGAAAGATCGTCAGTTTCCTGAGTTTGCCGACTATATGCGCCAGCTGTTAACTCAGGGCAAGGAGTAAGCGTGACGCGCTTTCTGATCGTCTGGAGCGTCTTCAGCGTAAGAAAATGGTCCGCGCAGCTGAGCTGGCGCTACCGGCCTTTTATCGGTCACGGTCAAAAGGCGGTGCGCACGCTAATGCGTTACATCCCCATGCCCCTGCTGCTGACAATAGCCCGTGCGTTGTGCTGGCTGCGTCTGCTGGGCAGGCAATATCGCGGACGCACCGCCGTGGCGACGCAAAACTACCGCTGCCTGACGGGCGCCGATGGCCATATTGATGCCGCATGGATTGCCATGCGCCGCCAACTGCTGGAGATGGGGGCGACCTGGGGACAGCACCCGATCACGTTGTCGCAGATACAGGCGTGCACGCAGGAACTTGATGCCGTTGTCGCTCCACTGGTGGCGCAAAAGACACCGGTTGTCCTCGCACCGTTGCACTGCGTGTCCGATATTCTGGCGGCGATGGTCGGTGCCGGGGTAACGCCTGGGAAAGCCAGCGTGGTGGTCTCTTCCAGCGCGGAAAGCTATACCGCCGCCAGCCGCAAAATGGGCGGCGTCGCGCTCTCTTACTGCTCCATTCATCAGGATAATACTGCGCTGGCCAGCGAGCTGATGGCGTTAATGACTAACGTCTCGGAAGGGCGGGAAAATATGATTATTTTTCCGGATATTCCCGCCGACTATACCGTGCAGACCCATGAGGCGCAGTCCGGGAAAATCCGCTGTCGGCTATTTGACCGCCCGGCAAAATTACATAGCGGCGTACAGCGCTTCTCGCGCATCGTGGCAGCGCAGGTGGTTTTTTATCACCTCTATTATCAGCAAGGGATAAAAATAAAAATCTACTCCCCGCTGTCGCCAAAAGAGGTTGCGGCAAAGCTGCCGACGATTATTGAAAACACTCTGCGGGATTATCCACAGGATTGGCTTTTATGGCACAGCCATTCGCTCTACTTTATTAATCACTGATGCATCATCATGAAAAAGATTATCCCTGATATGGTTTTTCAGGAAGAGACCAATGAGTGCGGTCTTTCCTGTATTGCGATGCTGGCGCAAACCCAGAATATTCAGTGCTCTCTCCCGGCATTGCGGGAAATATTCCCGGCGTCCGATCATGGGACATCGTTGAGTGATTTATCCGTTATTCTGCAACAGATTGGCATTGCCACTGCGCCAGTACTGTTCGATCACGATGAACTCCATGCGCTGCCGTTCCCGTCCATTTTGCACTACGGCGCGAGCCACTATGTCCTGCTGGCCTGGCGTAAAGGCGATTACGTCTGCGTAATGAACCCGGCAATGGGTCAGCAGTGGCTGCCGTTTTCAGCATTAAAAAAAGAGATTAGCGGCTATGCGCTGATCCTCGAAGAGGATCCCGGCGTTATTGCCAATCAGGATCCTGTGGTTGCCGACGCGCAGCAGGAGATGCCTAAGGCGATGAGCCTGAAGGAAACCGCGGCGGTACCGGGCATATATAAACTGATGTTATTGACCTTCCTGGTATCGCTGACGCTGTTTTTAATGCCGACGATGGTCAGCCGGGCGATTAATCAGGCCTTTTCTGACGTTCAGAATACGCAGTTTCCTTATCTGTGGTTCATCCTCGCCTTTGTCGTCTCCACGCTGCTGGCGCTGGGCGTCAGGGTCATTAGCGAGCGGTTTATCCGTCGTTTTGTCCTGCTTAAGAGCGATATTGGTTTTTCCCGGTTGCTGAATAACCCGCTACGCTTTTTTGAAAAACGCGCGCCGGGGGATGTTTTCAGTCGTTTTATCGCCTGGCAAGGCGGGATGTTGCAAAAAATTGAGTTGGATAATGGACTTCGCTCGGACTGGATAATCTGCGTTATTGCCATCGGTATTATGTTCTGGATCTCCCCGGTGCTGGCGCTGATTTCCGCCGTGGGCATTGTGGTGATGGGGCTGATTAGCGTCTGGGCGATATTCCGCGACCGCTGGTATACGCAACAGCTGCAGCTGAAAAGCGCAACGCTCAATGACTTTTTTATGGAGACCCTGCAAGGGGTGTTAACCATAAAAACCGCCGGGCTGGAGACCCAGCGCAAAGCGCAGTTTGCTCGTTTGTCTCATGACCTTTTCACCTGCCTCCAGCGCCAGAAAGTCTACCAGCAGGTAAAAGAGGGATTGTATCAACTGACCGGCAGCCTTGAGATGGTGGTCTTTATGCTGGTGGTGCTGCCGCTGGTACACGCAAAGCTTATCTCGCTTGGCGACTTTTTTGCCTACAGCTTTTTGCGGCAAATTTTTACCTCCTACGTGACGCGGATATTTTATGCCGTGATCCGCAAATCGCAGCTGCATGTGATTGATACCCGGGCACAGGGCCTGTTTACGAAGCATGAGCTGTCTGCGCCCCTGTTTTCTCCCCTCAGCGGAGAGGCGGTTCCGCGACTGGCGTTCGAGCAGGTGAGCTTTCATTACAGCCCGCAAAGCCCGGTGCTAAATGCTGTTGATCTTATCCTGGAGCCTGGCGATCAGCTGGCGATCGTCGGTGATTCCGGCGCGGGGAAAAGCACCTTGCTGCGGCTGATGGCCGGGCTTTTCTCCGCGCAGGATGGGCGAATTTTGCTGAATAACAATGAAGCAAATGCCCAGCAACTGGCGTCGCAGGTATGGCTACAGAGCCAGGAAGATATTCTGTTTAACGCTTCGGTGCTGCAAAACATCACCCTGTTTGACCCGTGGTACAGCGACAGCGAGCGTGGACGAGTGGAGGCTCTGGTCAATAAAATGGCGCTGGGTCCGGTGGTGCAGGCGCTGCCGGGAGGAATGGAGGCGTTGATCCGTGAGAGCCACTCCGCGCTCTCTTTAGGCCAGCGCCAGCGGCTGATGCTGGCGAGGGCGCTTTACAGCACCCGACCTATTTTGCTGTTCGATGAGCCGACCGCCAACCTGGATGATGATACGGCGGAAACGGTGATTGCCGCGCTGTGCCAGCACTGCCGCGAACATGGCAAGACGCTGATTGTCGTGACCCACAGCGCGCCGATTTTGCATCATTTCTCGCGGGTTTATCGCCTGAACGCAGGTGAACTGCACGATATTGCGCAGGGAGTGCCGGTCCAATGACGCGAGCATTTTTCTGCCGTCCTAAAATGTTGCTGTTTGCGCTGGCCGCGATGGCGGCCATTATCGCTGCCGTTTTCTACCAGCAATCGCGTCCGGCACAGGCCGAATCGCTCTATACCGTCGCGCTCGATCGTGGAGATATCGAAAAAGTGGTGCTGGCGAGCGGGATTATCAAACCCGCTGTCCAGGTGAGCGTCGGCGCTCAGGTTAGCGGTCAGCTACGTAAGCTGTACGTGCGTCAGGGCGAGCGGGTACAAAAAGGACAGCTGCTGGCAGAAATCGATCCGACGCTGCAGCTTTCCGACCTACGCAACGCGAGCGCGCAGCTGGCCAGCGCCAGAGCGCAAAAACTGGCCTCTGAGGCGACGCTGGTGCAGTACCGCAAAGCGCTGGCGCGCGAACAGGCGATGAACCGCGACGGTTCCGGGGTGAATAGCGATCTTGAACAGGCGCAGGCGCAGTACGCCGCGCAGGTTCAGCAAATTGCGGTTAACGAAGCGCAGATAGTGCAGGCGGAAATGAGCGTGCAGACCGCCAATGCCAACCTCGGCTATACCCGCATTCTCGCACCGATGGATGGTGAAGTGCTGGGCATTGTCACCCGCGAAGGGCAAACCATCGTCTCTTCACAAATTGCGCCGACCATTCTGGTGCTCGCCGACCTCGATAAAATGCAGGTGCAAACGCGCATTTCCGAAGCCGATATCCAGAAAATCCACCCGGGACAGCCGCTGTGGTTCTATGTTATCGCCGATCCGCAAACGCGTTATGAAGGGGAGCTTGGCTACGTCCAGCCTGCGCCTCAAGAAGCGCTGGAAGAACAAAACGGCGGCGCTTCCGCCGGTAATCAGCAGAGCAGCGCGATTTACTACAACGGTACCTTTGAAGTGGATAACCGCCAGCGATTGCTGAAAACCTCAATGACCGCCCAGGTGTTTATCCGCATCGCCCAGGCGAAAGAGGCGCTGCGCGTACCGGTCGCCGCGCTGGGGCGCTCTCTGGGCGATGAACGCTACCTGGTGATGGTGCAAAAGGAGAACGGCAGTGAGCAACGGACCGTGCGCATCGGCATTAACGACCGCCAGTACGCGCAGGTTCTGGAAGGGTTGCAGCCCGGCGAGCGGGTGGTGATCCCGCAGGATGCGGGGTCTCTCTGATGACTAAGCCGTTGATCGTGCTGAATAACGTCACTCGCCATTTTGTCGCCGGGACGCAGACTATTCCGGTGCTGAAGTCAGTTTCCCTGACCATTATGCCCGGCGAGATGGTGGCGATTATGGGCGCTTCCGGCTCGGGTAAATCGACGTTGATGAACATTATCGGCTGCCTGGACAAACCCAGCAGCGGCGAGGTTTATATCAACGGCATTGCCACTCATCTGGCCGATAGCGCGGCGCTGGCGGAGCTGCGCAGCCGCTGGCTGGGGTTTATTTTTCAGCGCTACCATCTGATGCCTTATTTGACGGCAGAAGAGAATATTGCCATCCCGGCGCTTTATACCGCGATGCCCGCCGCCGAACGCCAGACGCGCATTGCGCTGCTGGCCGAAAAGCTGGGCATTGATGCGCGCTTACAGCATAAACCTGCGCAGCTTTCCGGCGGGCAGCAGCAGCGGGTCAGCGTGTGCAGGGCCTTGATCAACGGTGCGCAGATCATTCTCGCCGATGAACCCACCGGCGCGCTGGACAGCGTCAGCGGTCGGGCGCTGATGGACGTGCTGCACCAGCTTAATGCTGATGGCCATACGGTGATCATCGTGACTCACGATCGTGAGGTGGCGCAGCAAGCGCAGCGGATCGTGGAGATCAGCGATGGGCAGATTGTCGCCGACAACGCCCACGGCGCTCGTCATAATCATGACATTCAGCGGCTGCCCGCAGTACAGGATAATGGGCGCGCCTCGCTGTCGCGCAGCGTGGGGGAGTCGGTACGGATGGCCTGGCGTTCGCTGCTCGGCCATCGGATGCGCGCTTTTTTATCAATGCTGGGGATCATCATCGGTATTTCGTCTGTGGTTTCCTCAATGGCGGTGGGGGAAGGCGCCCGGCAAACCATCATGAATGAAATCGGCAAGCTGGGTAACACCACGCTTGAAATCCGTCCCGGCACCGGCTGGGGCAGCAAGCGTCCGGATATGGAGCGGGCGCTGTCGCTGGACGATATCACCAGTCTCAGCAAGCAGTCCTGGGTGCTGGGCGTGTCGCCGATTGTCTCCAGCATGACCACCGCGGTGCGTCAGGGTTTTGATTCCTCGATCATTCTCTCCGGGGTTTCCGCCGACTATTTCTCATTGCAGGGGATCCGCTTTATCCACGGCAACGGTTTTACCCGCCGGGATGTCGACGACCGGGAGCCGGTGCTGGTGCTGGATGAAACCAGCAAAGAGACGCTGTTTCCCGGCAATGAAGATCCGCTGGGGAAAATTGTGCAGATCGCCGGTGCGCCGTGGCGGGTGATCGGTGTCGCCAGTAAGCCGGGGCCGAAGGTGGTCAGCGGATTTATGTCGGCGTGGATCCCCTATACCTCGCTGTTGCAGCGGATTTCCGGCGATAAGCCGCTGGAGGCGCTGACGCTGCGCTTTCAGGAAACCTTTTCCCCGCAGCAGGCAGCTCAGCGCGCGGAAAGGCACCTCATTCGCGAGCACGGCAAAAAAGATTTCTTTGTCCAGACCGACGAGCAGCTCGCCAAAGCGCTGCAAAAAACCTCTGACTCCATGTCGCTTTTGATTACCGCGATTGCCGCGATTTCCCTGCTGGTCGGCGGCGTGGGGGTGATGAACATCATGCTGGTTTCCGTTACCGAACGTACTCACGAGATTGGGATCCGGCTCTCGGTTGGCGCACGCCCCACTGACATCATGCATCAGTTTTTAATTGAGGCGGTGATGATTTGCGCGCTCGGCGGACTCACGGGGGTTTTGGGCTCCTGGGCCGCCGGTAATTTGTTTGCCCTGTTGACACAGGAATTTTCCATGGTCTTCACCTGGCTGCCGGTGGCGATGGCCTGCGGTTTTTCCGCCCTGATTGGCCTGACGTTCGGCTATTTTCCGGCGCGCCGGGCGGCGCGGCTCAACCCGACGGAGGCGCTGGCCCGCGAATGAGACCGCTGACTTTATTACCGTTAATTCTTCTATTACTGACGGGCTGCGGCAATTTGACCCGCAGCGACTATCAGCGCCCGTTGCTGTCGGTGCCGGAAAGCTGGCAACGAACGGAAGAGCAGAGCGTCGCTTATTCGCAGGAGAAAGGGGGGCGCTGGTGGGACCGCTTCGGCGACGAGCGCCTGTCGCGGGTGATGGGTCAGGTGCTGGAAAGCAATAACGATCTGGCCGCTGCCGCTCTCACTCTCAAGCAGGCGCGCATTTCCGCCGGATTAACCCGGACCAATATCAGCCCCGATGCGACGCTCAACGGTACCGGCAGTAACGCAAAGCCGCTCAATAGCGGAGGCTCGCAGGAGAGCTACAGCGCCTCATTATCTCTGAGCTATGAGCTGGATCTGTGGGGCAAGCTGGCGCGGATCCGCGAACAAAGCGAGTGGGAAGCCATTGCCAGCGAACAGGACTATCGGGCGACTATCCTGTCGACGATTGACACCACCGCGCAGCTTTACTGGAACATTGCTCTATTGAATCAGCAAATGGCTTATCAGGCGGTAAGTCTGGATATTGCCAGGCAGACGCTGGCGCAAATTGAGTCCTGGCAGCGAGCCGGGAAGGTGGGGCTACTCGATGTGCTGCAGTCCCGACAGACGGTCATTAGCCGTCAGAACCAACTGCTGAGCCTGAAGCAGCAGCGGGCGATTTCCCGTAACGCGTTGGCGCTACTGCTCAACAGGCCGCCTGCCCAGCATACCGATGAGGCCTCGGAACTGGACGTTCGTCAGCAGGTTGCCATCGACAGTTCGACACCGCTGGCCGCACTCGCCAGCCGACCGGACCTGCAGGCAGCAGAATCGCGCCTGCGCGCGGCGCTGGCGGGTTCAGATGCCGCGCGGCTGAGCTTTTATCCCACGCTCTCGCTGCAGGGGACGCTCAGCGCCGGTAGCCAGATTTTTCACCAATGGTTTAACGACCCGCTGCGCACCGTCGGCGGCAGCGTCGCCGCGCCCTTTATCCAGTGGAACACGGTACAGCTCACCGTGGAGCAGGCCAGCGTGAAGGTGCAGCAGGAGGCGGTGAACTTCCGCCGGACGGCCTATACCGCGCTGTCGGAAGTGGACAACGCCATGGAGAAGCGGCTTAACGCCGAAGAGCAGCGCGAGCGCCTGCTGCAATCGCTGCTGCTGGGCCAGCAGCGCCTGACGCTCACCGAAAGCCGCTATCGCGCAGGCGCGGTGGACTATCAGACCCTGCTGAACGCGCAGGACGCGCTGCTTGATGTACAGAATAGCCTCGTGCAAAACCAGTACGACTATCTTTATGCCACTTTGCAGCTTTGGCTGGCGCAGGGGGGCAATAACCCGCAACAGAGGACATCCCAGAATGAGTCACAGTAAATCCCCTTATCGCGTGGTGATAACCGGCTATGGTGCGGTGACTCCCCTTGGCGATAGCGCTGCCGAAAGCTGGCAGGCGATCATGGATTACCGTCGCGGCTACCGCTACGTGGACTTATCATCCCACGGTATTCACACTCACTTTATTGGACAGGTGGAGCACGAACCGAGCCTGAAGGGAGTCCCTGCCGCGATCCGTCGGCGTCTACCGCGCCACGCGCGCCTGGCGTTAGCTGCCGCGCGGGAAGCGATGGCGATGGCCTTTGCGGAGGAATCGCCCGCCGCGTTTTACGATCCGCTGATGTGCGGCGCGATAATCGGCACCGGTTGGGCCGGGCTGGATGAAAGCTACGAGGCGGTACCGGAGTTTGAGAAAAAAGGTGTTTCATCCCCCTTTAGCTGCTTTTTCTCTATGCCGAACGTGACTACCGCCGCCTGTAGCCAGCTGTGGAATTTGCGCGGTTATCAAAATACCCCGGTCGCCGCCTGCGCCACCGGTACCATCGCCATTGGCGAGGCTTATGATGCGATTCGCTTTGGCCGCGCCAGTATGATGCTTGCCGGCGCCGGGGAGGCGTTAAACAGCGTTTGCGCCATCTGGAATATTGATGTGCTCGGCGCGCTGAGTCGGGAAACGGAATCGCCGGAGCGAGCCAGCTGCCCGTTCAGCCAGCAGCGCAGCGGGTTCGTGCTTTCGGAAGGGGGGGCAGTGCTGTGCCTGGAAGAGCGCGAGAGCGCCATCGCGCGCGGGGCGACGATCCTCGCGGAAGTCACCGGCTATGCCAATTTCTCCGACGCGGTGGATTTCACCTCTCCGGCGGAAGACTGCGTGGCCCGCGAACAGACTATCCTCTGGGCGTTGCGCAGTGCGGGTCTTCAGCCCGCCGACCTCGACTATATCAATGCCCATGGCACTTCTACGCCGCTTAACGATATTAATGAAACGCAGTCGCTGAAAAAGGCGCTGGGTGATGAGGCGTACCGGATCCCGATATCCAGCACCAAAGCATACTCCGGGCATCTTATTGCCGCTGCGGGAAGCTTCGAAACCATCGTCTGCTTACAGGCGATGGCTGCGGGGATTATGCCGGCGACGGCGCATCTAACCCAGCCCGACCCACAGTGCGATCTTGACTATATTGCCGAAGGGCATCGCCAGGGGGAGATTCGCCGGGCGCTGAATCTGAGTTTCGGTTTCGGCGGAGCCAACGCCGCGCTGGTGCTGGAGAAACACGCGTGACGCGCCTGCACTACACCCTGGCCGATGCGCATCAATGGGCGGCGTTTTCTGGCGATGACAACCCGATTCACTTCGAGCTCGCGGCCGCGCGGGCAATGGGCGGGAGCCAACTGAGCGTGCACGGGATGCGCGCGCTACTCGATGTGAAGCGCGATGTCCAGGCACGATTAATATATCCAACCTCAAGTGCAGCACGTTATTTGAAGTGTCAGGTTCGCCTGCGCCGACCGCTGTGGTGTGATACCGACTGGCTGTTAACGCCCGGGGCGGTAAAAAATCGCGTGTTATCCGCCGCATCGGTCATCAACCCGCAGAATGACGAAGTCTGTTTGGCCTGTCAGATGAGCCAGGCCACAGAGCCGGAATCGCTGGCGGGAAAGCAGCCCAGCATACTCGCGCCAAACACGCTACTCGCCCTGCAATCCCACTTCAACAACACCTGGCCCGATCTGGCGCAGTGGCAGTTTCTTGACGCGTTGCTCTTTCGTCAGCTAATTGGCGATCAAGCGCTATTGCGCCAGGAGAACATTGCGGCCCTGCTCGGGCAACGAGAAACCTCGTTGCAGCAAATTTTTACCCGCTACCCGGTGCTGCAAACCCATCAGGAAGTGGTTTTTGATGATCGTCTCGCGGGCAAAGGGTCGCCAGTCTCGCCCGAATCCCTGTCGCTTTGGCTACTGCCTTCGCTGGTGGTTGGAGACATTGAGCTGGGGGCTGTGGTGCGTATTGCGGCGGCGGCGCAGCTGGACGATCTGGTTATGACGAACGTGATTACGCTAAAAGTTGGCCCAGTGACCAAATGATAATTAAGGATAATTCTATGATTCCGTATGATGAAGTTCTGCAAAAAGTCTGTGAAATGATTTGTGACGCCAAAGATCTGGAGCCGGATGAAGTTGATGAAAACACGCCCCTTGTTCGGCTGAAGTTAGATAGCCTGGATTACGTCGAGCTGATGGTGCTGGCCAAACGTGAATTTAACATTACCCTGGAAGCGGACTGGTTTATTCACAATCCGGGAATAACCCTTGGCGAACTGTGCCAGCATATCAGCAAAGAGTCAGGCAACTGATATGGCGCAACAATGGATACTGGTTACCGGCGGCAGTCGCGGCATTGGTCGGGCGCTGGTCATCGGCCTGGCGCAAGGCTGGAACGTGGTGTTTACCGGTCGTAATGAGGCGGCGATAAACGCGACTCAGGGGCAATGCGAAAATTCACCCCATTGGGTGCAGGGGTACGCCTGCGACGGTAACGATGAGTCGCAGGTTGAGCAGCTTGCACAGAAGTTGCTGGCCGAGCATGGCGCGCCTGCGGCGATCATCCACAATGCGGGGATTGCTCGCGATGGCCTGCATATTCATCAGGATGCTGCGCTCTGGCGCGAGGTGCTGGAAACCAACGTGATCTCCATGATTAACTGGAATCGCATTCTCCTCCCGGCAATGCTGATGCAGCGGCATGGCTCCATCGTGCTGATGTCGTCGGTCAGCGCGCTAAAGGGCAACGTCGGGCAAACGGCTTATGCCGCGAGTAAAGCGGCAATGAGCGGTATCGCGCGTTCGCTGGCCCTGGAGGTTGGACGCTTTGGTATTCGGGTGAACTGCCTTGCGCCGGGGCTGATTCGCACAGAGATGCTTGAAGAGATACCCGCTCAAAAATTAAAAGAGATGCGTCAGTCAATTCCGTTACGTAGGCTTGGTGAAACCGATGATGTGCTGCAGGCGGTTGCTTTTTTAATTGGCGAAGGGAGTCAATATATGACCGGGCAAACCCTGGTGCTGGACGGTGGATTGAGCGCCTGAGTAAGTCAGGCTGTTTCAGGATTTAAATGGGGTTGTGAGTTGCTCTATGTGGCTCATAAACCCACTTATCTCTTCAGCGGTAGTCTGATAAATTTGTATTATCTGCGAGGAATATTGTGCGGCCAACGACATAATAAATTGAGACATTTCATCACCACCATGATTATTTTTAACCAGCTGAGCTAGCGATTTTTCCCCTGAGTGTGAGATGGTTAAAATATGAACAATCTGGCGGCTAATTGCGATAAGCATCGCTTCTGGTTCAAGGGTTTTATCGCTAAATTTATACGGATTAGGGCTATTTTGCATCATCACCCACTCAGAAATATCATCAATTCCTTCAATGAGATAGTGCGTTCTCTTTATTTTATTTGCCGCAGATAAACGCTTTTGTGGCGGACTGTGATTTAGGCTAGAGATATTATGCAATAACCCTCCAATCTCGATTTTCAACGTCTGCGTTGTGCTCATTTCTATTTTAGTCGCCAAATAACCAGCAATACGGCCAACGGCTGCGGAATACCATGGAGTCTGCTGGCCAAATTGATCGATGATAAACGAGAGTAGTTCAGCGATATCGCGAAGATTATGCAATGAGAGGGTATCGTTATGAATTCCTGATATTTCTTTGATGTAATCGCGATAGTCGGAGGAGGCCATAACTGACCAGAAACGCTCATTAGAAGAGAGTATCCTGAAAGCTTGAATATATTCTTCTTTATAGAGAATGTTTGCTCCGGCATTAACAATTTCAAAGAGTTTTTTATTTAATAAAACAAGATGTTGCGTGCGGTGCTGGCAATAAAGCACATCAAGCCGATCGGCAAAAAATAACAGATGACTCTCTTCGGGAACCAGTTCGCCTTCGATGTAATGCCCTAACCCACTGCGCCAGTGGGTATGATGGTAACGTACTATCCTACTTAGAGGCCGGAAAAGTGGGATCCGGGTAAGCAATTCACTACCAACGAGTGCATGGTTATTACATTCATCATCGATGTATTTCAGTGGTTGCAGACGAGATTGTTCATTTAACCCGCCAATATCATGGAGCAGCGCAGCAAGAACGGTTTTGCGCCGCTGGGCTGGAGATAAATCAACCAGATTAGCCAGGTGAGATGCAATAAATGCCGTTCTGACATGATGCAGACTCAGCTTCGGATTAATCATATCGATGGTATTTGCGATACTGGCTAACGTAGGAAGTAAATGTATCGTCATGATATCGTTATAATGTATAATTAATGAGAACAATCTCAATTAGTGATTGATTATTTATATCGGCAGCCATATTGCGGTCGCGTTTGGTTACCGAATAAAATAGTATCATCATTGACGAAATTTATATAGATGATTTTATCATCATCTGAAGTGCTAAAGAGGGTTTGCTGTGCAATGTCGTCTGGTACATTATCGGTATTATGGCGAATGATTTTTGTTCCAGAGATATGGGATAGATGACGGCTGTCATTATATTTTTCTAATGTAAGGACGATACTACGTGAGATGATATATTTTTTATCATTACTGACAAGTAAACCATCAAAGGTGATGAACAAACTATTGTTTGAAAAGTCTGCGGATAGTAAACCTTGCGAGTGAATACCACTCTCATTGATATGTAGTGTGAGATCGTACTGAGACTCACAGGAAACAGACGGTTGGCGATTTGCAAGAACATGCCAGATTAAAAATGTCATCATTATAAAAATGCTAATGCCAAACGGTAAAAGATATTTACGCATTTTTTATTTCCTTATAATAGTAACTATGGCATTGGTTTTTTTTAGTATCGCACTCAAGAATGAATATATCCTTATAAATGCCCAATTCAGCACTGTCATTAATTTTATGTTTAAAAAAGTAGAGTTTCTTAGCGATGGAACAATCAATGTCTGAAAGAAATAGTTTGTTATTTTTGATAGTGTCGAGGATTTCCGATGCAGGAAGATCGTTTGATGTGTAAATAGTACACTTATCCTGAGTGGCAATAAATTCGGTTGGCTTTTTTTTGTTAGATAAATAGTAAGGAAATAGTATTAAGATAATTATAAAAAATAAAAGAATTGTATAGGTTTTACGTTGTATCCAGATAAACGTACGCTCAGGAGGTTCAGGGGTTCCCTCGGGGAGAGTGAAGGAAGGGTGATAATCACTATCGGTAGTGACAATAATATCATCGGAAACCTTAAAGCCGATTCGCGGTACGGTAACGATCACGTTTTTCTCAATGCCAAGATCGGAAAGGCTGCGGCGGAGCGTTGAGATATACTGATTTAGATTGCTATTGGAAGGTCTGGCCCCATATTTCTCAAACACTGTCTGAAAAATATCTACACGAGAGATAATATCCCCCCGGTATTGTAACAAAGTGGTAAGAAGGCGAGCCGATGTGGCCGATAGTTCTATACAATCGCCGGTCAACAGGTTGACCAGAGAGGCCTCTTCAGTATCAAAAGTGATAAAACCCTCTATATCGAACCTCATTTTTACCTCCATACGGATTTAAAAGTTTACTCGCTACCTTAGAGTTTTTAGTGTAAAAATGCATTAATTTTAGATAAAAATACCGATTAAATTGAAATTTAAAGCTAATGTTGCTGCGTTAATGTTGCGAAGCCATACTGTCATTTTTTAAGTGGCAGAAGGAACTGACGCATGAAAATTGACATCTCATCCTGTACCCCTGATTTACACCATGATTCTGGTACCGTTGTTGAAAGCATAAGATTATTGATGACCGACATGGGCATTAATAAATTCATCGGAGTGAGTGTACCTGAACAGGAATATATTCTCAGTGTATTAAAAGAGCATGAGCCTGAGGGGTTGTTTACTCGTGAATTAGCTGACAAATGTAAAATGTCAATATATAAAACAAGACATTTATTACTGCCGCTGGAGCAGTGTGGTCAGGTAGCCAGAATAAAAGTTAAAAAACATCATAAATGGTATTTTTATAATAAGCATAATTGATATTGAGACTTATACTAACAAGAGGTAAGAATGTTTGCAATAAAGGCGGTGTTTTTAGATACTTTTATACTATTCTAATATTCAGAAGTGGTTAAAACCTCGCAGATAACAGAGAATATTCTTAGATCTGGTTTTATTCACTTCTGAAATAGATGTCGTTTTGTCATTTATGTATCAGTTGATAGTATTGCTGGGCAGATATACCCGTCATACTTCAAGTTGCTTATGTGTTGGCTACGAATTACTCGGCCCATCCATGGGCCTCGCCCTGACGGGCCGTCGCAAGCGATGTTCAAATCTGCTCCTGGCAGATTTGTCGCTCACCCCAGTCACATAGTTATCTATGCTCCTGGGGATTAATGAGAGGCTCCTGCCTCTCACCGGAGGCCAGCCTTCGGCTGGTCAAATTCGTTCCCGACGAATTTGTCACTCCCTTGCCGCCTTTAAGCAACTCGAATTATTTAGGGTATATAGCTATTGTAGAGAGGTTTATCCCTAAAGGAAGCTAGAGTCTAATAGAACGGTTTTGTTGTGTGTTGGTTCTGTAGTTGTTTGATATTTGTTTTAATTGTTTGTATTTTACATTGAATGTTTTGATTTTGTTTATTGGTGCGTGTGCTCATAAATTAATGCTCTGTGCGATTTTAATTATGCTTGTTTCGATTCTGGGGACTCATCATTTAACTAATGGCTAAGGTTATCATTCTATGACATCACATTAATAATGTGATGTGGCGTCTATTTGTCAAAGAAATAATGTGATCGGGTTCAATTTTTCTCAAAGCAAATGAATCTTCACTCCGAATTTATACGATTACCCGTCATCATCTCAGGAATACTCAAAGCCAATTGATGTTATCAATTCCAATATGTTGGACAAATTTAACGTGATGTTGTCGAAAAATAATTAACAATACGACGGAGAGCGTCAATTGAGCCCTTATTTGATATTGAATAATAAAAACGCAGCGCTAATCACGTTACTGTATGGCTAAAGATTATTGTTATCAAACATTCAGCTTAAAAGGAGTACAAGATGGCCTACAGAATGATTTTAAACGAAACCTCTTATTTTGGCGCGGGCTCGATTAGCTGCATTGTCGATGAAGTCAAAAAGCGTGGTTTCAAAAAAGCATTGGTTGTGACTGACGAGGATCTGATTCGTTTTAAGGTTGCGACTAAAGTATTTGATATCCTTGAGAGCGCCGGATTAGCTTATAGCGTCTTTGATAAAGTGGTCCCAAACCCAACCATTGAAGTTGTGCAGCAGGGCGTTGAAGCATTTAAACAATCTGGTGCTGACTACCTGATCGCTATCGGCGGCGGATCGCCGCAGGATACCAGCAAGGCGGTGGGGATCATCATTAATAACCCTGAATTTGCAGATGTCCGCAGCCTGGAAGGCGGGGCCGATACTAAAAATGCCGCCGTGCCGATGATTGCGATTCCAACTACCGCCGGTACGGCTGCGGAGGTCACCATCAACTACGTGATTACCGATGTGCAAAATCGCCGCAAGTTTGTTTGCTACGATCCGCACGATATTCCGGTGGTGGCAATTATTGATGCCGAAATGATGGCCAGCATGCCTGCCAGCCTGAAAGCAGCGACCGGCGTGGATGCCCTGACTCACGCTATTGAAGGGTATATTACTAAGGGTGCGTGGGAGCTGACGGACATGATGCACCTTAAAGCGATTGAGGTCATTGGTCGTTCATTACGCGCTTCGGTACAGGGAGACGCGCAGGGGGCAGAGGGTATGGCTCTGGGGCAATATATTGCCGGGATGGGCTTCTCTAACGTCGGGCTGGGATTAGTACATGGGATGGCGCACCCGCTGGGCGCTTTCTACGGTACGCCACATGGCGTCGCTAACGCGGTGCTGCTGCCGCATATTATGGCTTATAACGCCGAATTTACCGGCGAGAAATATCGTGATATCGCGGTGGCTTTAGGAAATAAACAGGCAGTAACCATGCCGATTGCCGAAGCGCGCAAGGCGGCGATAGAGGCCGTGGCGCAGCTAAACCGCGACGTGAATATCCCGGCGCGTCTGCGCGATGTGGGTATGAAAGAAGAAGACATTGATGCACTTGCCGCAGCAGCTCTGGCGGACGTCTGTACCGGCGGTAACCCGCGTGATACGAATCTGGAAGAGATTAAAGCGCTGTATCGGGCAATTTTCTAACGAAATAAGCCAGCCGTTGCCGGTTACAATACCGGCAACGGAGTGACGTAGTTAGTGGGAAAGGCGGTTACTCAATCGTTGCCGTTTGTCAAAGACTTAATCTTATCAATCGCGGTGACGTTCTCTGACATTGCTTCATTAAGGACTTTCACCGCCGTGCTGGCATCGCGATTTTTAATCGACATATAAACTTTGATATGGGCTTCCACGCTCTCAAGGGTAATGCCCAGCGCGCGGTTAAGCTCTTCAAGGTAGTAGTAATAAATATCTTTAATGGAATTCATTACGTTATAGAAAACGCTATTATGCGATGCTCTGACTATCGCCAGGTGGAACGCGTAGTCCGCAGCAGAATATTTTTTATAATCGCCTTTGTTGATGAGCATATCGTTGAGCGCTTGCTCAAGCTGGAGAATATCTTCCTCAGTGGCATGGGTGACGGCCAGCTCCACGCATTTGAACTCCACGGTTTGACGGAAGATCATCATGTCGTGAAACTCTTCGCGGCTAAGATGCATGATTGGGCGAGGATCGTTGTTCAGCATCTGCGGTATAAAGTGATCGCTAACATAGCTGCCGCTTCCCTGTCTGGTGACGACAATGCCGAGATCGCGAAAACGCTGGACTGCGCTGCGCACGCTGACCCGACTGACGTTAAAGGAAGTTGTAAGCTCCGCTTCTGAAGGGAGTCGGCTACCCGGAGGCCAACTGCCATCCAGCAGCTTTGCGCTTATCTGATCATAAATTTCATTTACAACATTCTGTTTTTGAATGGATTTTATGCTCAAGATGGACATCCAGGTTAGTATCACAAAGTGCTCTATTCTATAGTAATTCCTATTTAGAACAAAGCTGTTGGGAGAGGCGTGATAACTCACGCACCATCAATATTATGATATATACCCAAAATAATTCGAGTTGCAGGAAGGAGGCGACGCAGTGAATCCCCAGGAGCTTACTCTAGTAAGTGACTGGGGTGAGCGAGGAAAGCCAACGCACATGCAACTTGAAGTATGAAGGGTATAGCTGGTTATTTAAACAAAATCCCCGACCCTATTTGGCCGGGTTTAAATTAATCAGCTCATCAACGACAGCGGAAATAGCACCAGCTGTGGGAAGATCGCTAATAATAACAGTACCGAAATACATGCCAGTAAGAATGGCCAAATCCCTTTCACCAGCTGATCCATGCTCATTTTCCCGATGCCGCAGATAACGTTCAGCACAGTGCCCACCGGCGGCGTAATTAGACCAATAGAGGTATTCATCACAAACAGCACGCCAAAATAAACCGGATCAATTCCCGCTATTTTAATAATCGGAACCAGCACCGGCGTCATCACCAGAATGGTCGGCGTCAGATCCATCGCCGTACCGATGATAAAAATCAATAACATAAGTGTAAGAATTAAAAGCGTCTGATTATGCATGACCGGCGCCAGGAGTTCGCTCAGCTGTGCCGGTATATTTGCTGCGGCAATCAGCCATGCTGAAACCGAGGCGGCTGCCACCAGGAACATAATGACTGCCGTTGTTTTGGCGGCATTCAGCATCAGCCCGTACAAATCACTCAGGCGGATCCCTTTATAAATAAACACACCAACAAACAGCGAATATCCGGCGGCAATGACTGCGGCTTCTGTCGGGGTAAACAGGCCAATACGCAGTCCGCCGACGATAACGATCGGTAACAGCAGCGCCCAGAACCCTTCCAGCGTTTTTTTACCGCGTTCGCGGAACGACACTTTCGCCGTGGTTGTGACATTTTCTTTTTTGGCCAGGAACCGCCAGGTCAGTAATAATACCGCCCCCATCATAATGCCCGGAAATATTCCCGCCAGGAACAGTTTGGTAATGGAGATTTGCCCCGTTACGCCGTACAGGATCATCGCAACGGATGGCGGAATGACTGGCGCAATAATACCGCCTGCGCCAATCAGGCCGCCGGTACGGTTAAGGCGATATCCTGCTTCACGCATCATCGGCAGCAGGATAGCCGCCAGCGCAGCGGTATCTGCCGCGGCCGAACCGGACAGGGAGGCCATAATAATGGCGGCGAATACGGCGACATAGCCCATTCCTCCCCGGACGTGGCCGACCCAGGCCATGGCAATACTGATGATCCTTTTTGTCATCCCTCCGGCATTCATAAATTCACCGGCCATCATAAAAAATGGCACCGCCAGCAGAGGGAAGTTATTGGCCCCGTTCCACATATTTTGCGTAATAATCTGGACATCGGTGATGTCCAGATAACACATTAAAGAAATGGCGCAAATCATCAGCGAAAATGCGATGGGTAAACCAATGAACATTGACGCCAGCAGCGAGCCGGCGAATATTAATAACGCCATAATTTATTCATCCTTGCTGTCTGTAACGAGGAACATATCATCCGGGCAGGCCAGAAAAAGGCGAAAAATATTAAATACAGATGACAGGAAAATACATCCTCCGGTAAGCCAGGATACGCCGAATATCATCAGCATATTCACATTCAGGACGGCGGAATAGGTGGTGGCCAGAATGTCAGATTCAACCCATGTCCCCCAGAACAGGGCCAGACTGCATACCCCCATTAAAATCTGGCATAAGAAATAGCAGACTTTTTTCCCAGCCACCGGCATCCGTTCAACAAACATCCCGACGCTGATATGGCTTTTATCGCGGATGGCGACAATCGCCCCAATAAAAATCATCCAGACAAACAGAAATCGCGGAAGTTCTTCCGCCACATCGATACCACTGTTAAATATAAATCGCAGTAAAACGTTGACCAGGACCAGCAGGAACATTCCTGATATACATATCACCATTATAACTTCCAGCACCCGACAAAATAGCTGGCTGAGACCATCCACGGTTCGCATGATAACCATCCTTTTTTATACCCTTCATACTTCAAGTTGCTTGTGCGTTGGCAATACTCGGCCCATCCCTGGGCCTCGCCCTCACGGGCGCTGTGGACAGCGTTCAAATTCGTTCCTGACGAATTTGTCCTCGCTCACCCCAGTCACTTACTTGAGTAAGCTCCTGGGGATTCACTGCGTCGCCGCCTTCCTGCAACTCGAATTATTTTGGGTATATGCCGGCAGAAACAGCGCTGCCGACATATTTTAATTATTGATTTGCAGCCTGTCGGGCCTGATAAAAGGCATTAATAGTTTCTTCACCCACCGTCTTTTTATGCTTTTCGATAACCGGCTTCACCGCTTCGCGGATTTTATCCAGCTCGCCATCCTGTAATGTGGAAACCTTCATGCCGTTTTTTTCCAGCTCAGCAATCGCGCTCTTTTCCTGCTCAATTTCCAGACCGCGCTGGAACATTTTATTTTCAGAGGCCACTTTCTGCACAATGGCCTGCTGCTCCGGGGTGAGCGATTCAAACCATTTTTTAGAGGCAATCAGGGCCACCGGCGTATAAACATGCCCCGTCAGCGTCAGATGCTTTTCCACTTCATACATTTTGTTCTGCAGGATATCGACCGACGGGTGTTCATGACCATCCAGGGCGCCGGTTTCAAGGGCGGTGAAAACTTCGGAGTAGGCCATTGGTACCGGGTTAATGCCCATACTTTTAAAGCTGTCGATGGCCACCTGGGTTGGCATAACCCGAATTTTGAGGCCGCGGAAACCGTCCAGCGTGGAGATATCGCGCTTGATGTTGGCGATGTTGCGGAAAGCGCCGCCGGCCCAGTTCAGCCCGGTTAAATTAATGGCGTTCAGGTCGCCGAGCATTTTTTGGCCGAATTCGCTGTCCAGAATTGCAGCCGCTTCCTGATTGGTTGAAAAGAGGAAAGGGAAATCAAAAATCTGAAATTGCTTCTGGAAGCCTGCTAATGGAGAAACCGCGCCCATATAGAGCTGCTGGACGTTGCTGCGGGTGGCCTACAGCATCTGCTGCTCCGAGCCCAGAACGCTGTTGCCTTATAGCGTAATTTTTACCGCCCCGCCGGTAGCCGCTTCAACATCCGCCACAAATTTATTCATGGCCTGGGCTCTGGGGTGGGAATCGGAAAAAGAGTGGCCAAGCTTAGCGGGTTTTATTTCGGCGGCATTAGCTGAAGAAATGCCGATAAGTAATGCCAGACTGAGTGTACTTACCCGAATAGTATTCTTACCCTTTCTTGATTTCATTATTCGCTCCTTTATTTTGTCGGTCATCTTGATACCGTGGTGAGCATGGTGATGTTAAAAAATAGAAAGAAATAGCCGTTATCGTGTTACAGCACTGCCAGCCAGCCGCCATCGACGTAAATAATCTGCCCGTTGATATAGTCAGAGGCTTTCGATGACAAGAAAACAGCGGTACCAATTAGTTCGTCCGGGTGGCCCCAGCGCTGTGATGGATTGCTGTTTTTCACCCAGTTGTCGAACTCTTTGTTTTCAATAAGCGCGGCATTCATGTCGGTCAATATATAGCCAGGCCCAATGGCGTTGCTTTGGATATTAAATTGCGCCCATTCAGCCGCCATGGAGCAGGTGAGCATTTTGATCCCGCCTTTTGCCGCCGTGTAGGGGGCCACGGTAGGCCGGGCTGCCTGGCTGGTGAGTGAACCGATATTGATAATTTTGCCCCCGGATTTGCGCGCAATCATTCGTTTTGCGGCAGCACGAGAAACGAGGAAAGCGCTGGTCAGGTTGGTATCAATCACTTTTTGCCAGTTTTCCAGCTCCAGCTCCACCATCGCCTTGCGGTATTGAATCCCGGCGTTATTTATCAAAATATCCACGTGGATATCCTGCGCATCCAGTTCAGCAAAGGCTTTTTCAATCGCCTCTTCGTTTGTTACGTCAAACGCCACGCCGTACGCGCTATATCCTTTACTGGTCAACATATTGACGGACTCCGCTAGCAGCGTGTCGCGAATATCGTTTAGAACCACTTTGGCCCCGGCAACAGCGAGTCCTTCCGCGTAGGAAAAACCTAGCCCGCGAGCCGAGCCTGTAACCAGTGCCGTTTTCCCTGTCAAATCAAATAGTGCGCTCATTTTGCATCCTTAAGTTGTATGACGACTGCCTTATTGAAGGTTGGTTTTTTGAGCGAATAAAAGCAACGCTCTAAAAATAAATTTGCAATACGGATCACATATGTAGAGCGTTATAATCTTTTTGTAGTATTTAATGCATTGATATTATGTTGTTTTTGATGTGATATCTCGATCGTCGTCACAGAACCAAACATTCACATAACGATCATGGAATATGCGTGTTATAACAGCGATAAGTTGTAGGACAACTTACAAATTATGCGTTGTCATTCTCTTGCAGCATGACAGGCAGTTAATTCGCTGAACTGAGGAGTTAAAGTGAGTAACCTGAAAATCACCAATGTGAAAACGATTCTGACGGCACCCGGTGGCATTGATCTGGCCGTGGTAAAGGTCGAAACCAATGAACCCGGGCTGTATGGCCTGGGCTGCGCGACGTTTACCCAGCGGATCTTCGCGGTAAAAAGCGCTATCGATGAGTACATGGCACCTTTTCTCATTGGCAAAGATCCTACGCGTATTGAAGACATCTGGCAGTCTGGCGCGGTCAGCGGCTACTGGCGCAACGGACCGATTATGAACAACGCGCTATCGGGCGTTGATATGGCGCTATGGGATATCAAAGGTAAGCTGGCAGGGATGCCGGTTTATGATTTACTGGGCGGTAAATGCCGCGACGGTATTCCTTTGTATTGCCATACCGATGGTGGCGACGAAGTGGAAGTTGAGGACAATATCCGCGCCCGAATGGAGGAGGGATATCAGTACGTACGCTGTCAGATGGGCATGTATGGCGGCGCGGGTACTGATGATCTCAAACTGATCGCGACTCAGCTGGCGCGGGCGAAGAATATCCAGCCCAAACGTTCTCCTCGGAGCAAAACGCCGGGGATCTATTTTGACCCGGACGCTTATGCGAAAAGCGTTCCTCGTCTGTTTGACCATCTTCGCAACAAGCTGGGATTTGGTATTGAGTTCATTCATGACGTGCATGAACGCGTCACTCCGGTTACCGCGATTAACCTGGCGAAAACGCTTGAGCAATATCAGCTCTTTTATCTTGAAGATCCGGTGGCTCCGGAAAATATCGACTGGCTTAAAATGCTTCGCCAACAATCTTCCACGCCGATCTCCATGGGGGAGCTGTTTGTGAACGTGAATGAGTGGAAACCGTTAATCGACAATAAGCTTATCGATTACATCCGCTGCCACGTCAGCACCATCGGCGGTATTACGCCCGCGAAGAAACTGGCGGTTTACAGCGAGCTAAACGGCGTGCGCACCGCATGGCACGGGCCTGGCGATATCTCACCGGTCGGCGTCTGCGCGAATATGCATCTTGACCTGAGTTCGCCAAACTTCGGTATTCAGGAGTACACGCCGATGAATGACGCACTGCGCGACGTCTTCCCAGGTTGCCCGGAAATAGACCACGGCTATGCGTATCTGAACGATAAGCCAGGGTTGGGTATTGATATCGATGAAGCCAAAGCGGCGAAGTATCCGTGCGAAGGAGGGATCCCATCCTGGACCATGGCAAGAACACCGGACGGCACCGCTTCAAGACCGTAAGTGGTTAATACCCACTAAAAGGGCGTGACGTCTTGCTGACTACGAGCGCCCGCCTGTAATCCCCGGGCTACCTTGACGGGCATTATTCCCGGAGGCGGCGCGTTGCGCCTGTCCGGGCTACGCGATCGGATGAACCGGTAGCCCGGACAGATGCGCAGCATCGCCTCCGGGGAAATCGTCAGACCGCACGAATTATGGCACCAAATACACCTGCGGAACGGCGGTATCCGGGTGCTCGCCCATTCTTACCTCCGCGCCGTACCAGCGGCTAATAATCGGCTGCTGAACCACCTCCTGCGGCGTGCCCTGCGCCACTAGCTTCCCCTGATGCAACAGCAGAATGTGATCGGCCCACAGCGCTGCGAGGTTCAGGTCATGCAGCACCACGCAGACGTGCAGCTGGCTGCTGCGGGTCAGGCGCTTGAGCAGGCGCAGAAGGTGCTGCTGGTAATAGAGATCCAGCGCCGACGTAGGCTCATCGAGAAACAGCCAGCCCTCAGGCGCACCGTCGCGCCATAGCTGCGCCAGACAGCGGGCCAATTGCACCCGCTGCTGTTCGCCGCCGGAGAGGGAAGGGTAGCGTCTCCCGGCCAGATGATCGCAGCCGGTCTCCTCCATGACCTGACGGATCATCTCCGCGTGCGGCATGCTGCCCCATGGCGAACGGCCCATGGCGATCACCGTTTCAATCGGCCAGTCGGCATGAAGCTGGGTGCGTTGCAGCATCACCGCCCGGCGGCGTGAAAGTGCTTCTGCCGACCAGCTCTCCAGCGGACGGCCTTCCACCAAACGTTCGCCGCTATCCGGCGTTAAAAAACCGGTTAACAGGCGCAACAGGGTCGATTTACCCGCGCCGTTGGGGCCAATCAGCGCCGTCATCTCACCGCCGCGCAGCTGGAGAGAGACATCATTAATAATCTGGCGCTTGCCCATGCGCAGCGAAAGCGAACGCGCGCTATAGCGGTTATCCATGCGTTTCTCTCTCCCGACGGAAAATCAACCACAGGAACCACGGCGCACCGAGGACGCTGGTCAACAGACCAACCGGCATCTCGGCGGGCGCGGCGACGGTGCGCGCCAGCGTATCGGCCAGCAGCAGCAAAATTGCGCCACACAGCAGCGAACCGGGGATCAGACCGCGATGGTCCGGCCCCAGCCACATTCGCATCAGATGTGGTACCACCAGGCCGATAAAACCAATAATGCCGCTGATCGCCACCGCCGACGCCACCAGCAGGGCGCTGCACAGCAGCAATAGCCGCTGCAGCGCACGAACGTTAACGCCGAGGTAATGCGCCTCTTCATCACCCAATTGCAGCAGATTAAGGCGTGAAGCCATCGCCCATATCAAGATAGACGCCGGGATTATCAGCGTGGCCGCCACCAGCAGAGTGGACCACTCCGCCTGACCGAGGCTGCCCATGCCCCACAGGGAAAGCTGGCGCAATTGGGCATCGTTGCTTATCCACGCCAGCACCCCGACCAGCGCGCTGCAAAGGGCGTTAATCGCGATGCCGACCAGCAGCAGGCGCGAGAGCGAAGCGTCTCCCGCCCGGCTGAGGATAAAAATCACCACCATCACCGCCATACTACCGATAAACGCCGCCAGCATCGGAGCGTACAGCGCCACAAGAACCGGTACTGACAGCGGCAGCACCAGCCAGCAGGCTACCGCCAACGCTGCGCCGCTGCTGATACCTAAAAGCCCTGGGTCAGCGAGCGGATTGCGGAACAGCCCCTGCATCACGCAGCCGGAGAGCGCCAGAGCAGCGCCGACCAGCAGCGCCAGCAGCACCCGCGGCAGGCGAATGGTCAGCCAGATGTTTCTCAGGATCTCATCGCCGGAAGGCAGCAGGCTGGTCAGCGGCAGGCGCATCGCCCCAAGGGTAGTGGCAAGTAGCGTCAGGATGACTAACAGTAGCGTCATTAACCACAGATGACGAGTAAGGTGGCAACGCATCAGGGCAGTAACTCCGCTTTTTGCCGTAGCGCGAGCACCGCCTGCGGCGTGCGTGGGCCAAAGCCGAGCAGAGCCATATCATCAATAACCTGCACCTGCTTATTGCGCCCTGCGGGCGTCTGCGCCAGTCCCGGTAGCTTCCACAGTCCGGCTTCACCACCCATACCTTTCAGACCATCGGCGGAGATCACCACCAGGTCCGGTCGGCTCGCGATAACGCCTTCCTGGGACATGCTGCGATAATGGTCGAAGTCCTGCATCGCATTCTGCAATCCGGCGGCTCGGATGGCTCCATCCGCCGCCGTTTGCTTACCGGCCACCATGGTGTTCATACCGCCGTGGCTGAGGATAAACAGCACCCGCTTGTTAACGGGCTGCGAAGGGATTTGCGCGATCTGCTGGTGGAGCTTCTGGCGCAGGGCTTCACCTTCACTCTGTTTGCCGAGGGCAGCGGCAATCACGCCAATCTTTTTCTCGATGGCCGGAAAGTCGTAGCCGCCCGGAACGTTGACCACCTTAACTTTGTTCTCTTCGACCTTTTTCAGCACCAGCGAAGGCTGCGCCTGGGCGCTGGCCAGCACCAGCGTCGGGCGTAGAGAAAGGATCCCCTCCGCGTTTAGCTGGCGGATATAGCCGACATCCGGCAGGCTCTGCGCGGCGGCAGGCCAGGTACTGGTGCTGTCTTTCGCCACCAGTTGCTGCTGGGCATCAAGCGCATAAACCACTTCCGTGACGTCGCCGCCGAGAGAGACAATCCGCTCGGCGGCGGCGCTGGCAAACAGCGGAAACGCCATGAGTAACATCAGCCAACGTTTCATGCTGTCAGCCCTTCGGTGGTCAAACGGTCGACCTGCGCGCGCCACTGCGCCTGCTCCGGGTGGCCTTCGGTGCGTTGACCGTACAGCTGGGCAATCTGCGTGCCGTCTTTGGCAAACAGCTCGACGCTGGTGACGTGACCGTCTGAGGTCGGTTTACGGGTGACCCAAATCTCATCCACGCTGTCCTCGCGCAGATGCAGGGTAAAGGCGGTGTTGAAGATATTCAGCCAGCCGCGCATCGGCGCAACTTTTTCCAGCACGCCGGTGAAGATCTGCACGCAGCCGCGGTTGCCGACGAAAATCATGATCTCGTTGCCATCCTGATGAATGGTATCCAGCAGGCCCGGCAGCGCCTCTTTCTCGATACGGCAGGCGAGGTCGTCGCTGACCAGGCGGAACGCCTGCTGGCGCGACAGGTTATATTTTCGTAACAGGCCAAAGAACTGGTGGACGTCGGTCATGGCGCGCCATTCGTTTTCCAGCGTCACGCCGTCGGCAGAATCGGCATATTTCACCGGATCGGCCGGGCGAATGACCAGCGGCGCGGGGGTCTCTTGCGTATGTTCGGCGATCAGCGCGTCCCAGGCCGCCATGTCCGTGTTCCCGGTGGTGTAAACCTTAAGCAGGGCATCGCCGTGCGGGTCGAAGAACTGAATGCTCTGGCGGCCGTTATCGGTCAGACGGAAAGCGCTGGCCCACTGGCTGAGGAACAGGCGCAGGTCGAGGGCGCGCGGGTTGAGTACCAGCCCGGCGTGGCCGCTCAGATGCTGGTGGGTAAATTCGCCGACCTGCTCATGCACCGCGTATTCGTTGCGGCAGATGCATTTGGTTTCGCCCACGGCTTCCAGCGCCGCCAGAATGGCGCGCGCATCGTCAATCAGACGTACGGCATCGTGGCCGAGGCGAGCTTCGGTCAGCTCAGCTTCGCTAATCCCCATTTCGGCGGCGATATCGCGGGCGTATTTTGCGGAAGATTGCGCTTTTGTGGTCAGATAGCGTTGCCACAGCGGAGCATGTTGCAGTTGGGTGTTTTGCATAATTCACATCCTTCTCGACGATGAGTATCCCCGGCGCGCGGCCGGGGAGCAGGTTTCTTATTATTTGGCCTATCAGAAATCGACGTTAACGCCTAATTGCCAGGTACGCCCAGGCATCACTGACAGCGCTTTATCGTTAGCATCCTGATTAGTTGCCGTTTCGATATTGCGGCTGCTCAGATAATCCCAGTATTTACGGTCGGTGATGTTGTACACGCCGCCGTTCACACGCACGTTCTTCGCCACCTGCCAGTAAGCGGTCCAGTCCAGCATGCCGTAGCCCGGAACGCGCATATATTCGCTGGTAGAATCGGTAATCGCCGAGCCGGTGTTGGTGTAGCTTTCGCGGTTAGTGGTGGTTGCGCGTTTGCCCTTAACAAAGGTCGCGGTCAGCGCGGTACCGTACACTTTGGCCGGATCGTCCCATGCCACGCCGACGATAGCCTTCATTGGCGCAACGCTATCGAGGTCGACGTACTTGTCGCCGCTGTAGCTGGATTTTGACTGCCCTTCGCTATAGCCGTAGGCGAGGGTGGCGCTCAGGCCGTTCACCTCTTCAAACCAGGTGCCAAAATTGATTCTGGCGCTGATTTCGCCGCCGTAGATATAAGCTTTATCGCGGTTCTCCGCCTGGTAAATGGTATAGATGTTCGACGGCACGTTGGCGAACTGAGCCGGGTTGTTGGCGCGGGTGTAGCGGGTATAGGCGATAAAGTTCTTGTAGCTGTTGTAGAACAGGGCGGTGCGCATAGTGATGCCTTCCGTGACTTCGCCTTTCATCCCCCATTCGAAGTTATCGCTGGTTTCGGTTTTCAGATCGGTGTTGCCGATCAGCGCATATTGTCCGGGGCCAGCATAGCTGGAGCCTAGGTTCCAGGAGCCATACAGCTGGCTGGCGTTCGGGAACTGCGCCCCGCGCTGGTACTGCAGGTAGGTCATCAGGCGCGGGGTGATGTCGTACTGGAAGGCCAGCGACGGCAGCGCCTGGGTATCAGAGTTCTTACCGTACAGATTAGAGACGGCAGAGCCGGTCAGCACGCTGCTGTTATTCGCCAGGTCGGAGAGATTCTCCGGCTTAGTCGACTGATGCACCACGCGAATGCCCGGGATGACGGCGAAGTTATGGCTGTCGAGGTCAAAGTTAATTTTGTCCTGCACAAAACCGGCAACGGTATAGCTACGACTGTCGGAGTCCGGCTGCATAATGAGGCTGTAAGCGCTCGGGGTTGGCGACTGAGTTAATGGCCGTTGGGTTTTGGTGGTGCTGGCGTTAAAACCGGCGCTCAGGTCGTGGCGGCCAATGGATTTCGCCAGCGCGCTCTGAATCCCCCAGGTATCGGTATCGTAGTCGGAGCTTACCGTTTGCATCGCGCGGGTGATGCTGTCCGGCATATACGTCCAGTCATGGGACTCAGTGTGCTGGTAGTAGACTTTGGTCGACACGCTGTCGATATAGTTGTTCATCGGCGTCCAGTCATCTTTCAGGCTCAGGCCCCAGCGGCGGGTCTGGCTGGTCTGGTTAGAGGTGCCGATAACGCTGTTGCCGCTGGTGTCCCAGGCGTCGTAATGGGTGTGATTAGTTTTATGGTAATAATCGAAGGTGCTGGTCAGCTTATGTTCGTCATTCGGCTGCCAGATCCCGGAGGCCAGAAAGGCGTCGGAGTGCCAGTTAGCCGGGTAGGAATCGACGGTCCCGCTGTTATTTTCCGTTTCCTGGCCGTCACGGCGGCTGTAGACGAAGATCCCGCGCAGGGTTTCGTCGCCGCCGGCGACGGTGACGCCGTTGTGCCAGCTGCGGTTCGAGGAATCATAGCCGCTGCGGTAACCGAAGGCGCTGGTTTTGCCCGGATGCAGATAGTCATCTGCCGATTTTGGGCGGAAGGAGACATTGCCGCCGATGGAACTGTTGGCGGTCTCGGTTGAGGTGGCCCCGGACTGAATATCGATGCTGCCATACATGTACGGGTCAATATAGTCGCGGCCCATACCGAAAGTATTGAGGCCCGCGCGGCTGGCGTAGCTGCGCCCGGTGGCGTTCGGCTGAGCGATGCCGTCGACGTCGATACCGACGCGGTTGCTCTCCATGCCGCGAATGTTGTAGCCGGTATAGCCGCCGCGGTCGAAGCCGCTTTTGCCGTTGCCGGAACCGCCGCTGGCGCCGGTCGCGCCAATCAACGGTTCGTAGCGCATAATGGAGCCAAAGTCGTTGGCCCCTTTATCCTGCAGCTCCTGGGCGCTGATGGAATGCTCGCTGCCCGCTTTCAGCACGGGGGCTGGCGCGGTCACGGTCATCTGTTCTGAACTATCGTCGGATGATGAATTGTTGGTGGTATCAGCCGCCCCGGCGGAGGTCTGATAGATTGCTGCAAGCAAAGAAGTCACCAGCAGGCTTTTCTTAAACCATGCTGTTGATTGAGTGGAGTTATACATAGTAGCCACGCCTTAATCATTATTAGTATCGGCTCACGCGTTACTTCCAGAGTGCAGGTGTGTCCCGTTATTCCTTTGCGGACGATCGATAATCCATATGTATATGTCGCATTTATTGATTGAGAATGGTAATGATAGGTATTATCGTTTGCAACAAAATAATCATTTATTCCTCAATTAATCTGCAAGTTGTTTACAATTCATCCTTTTACTGACAGCGAGAAACCGATGAGTCACAAAGCCGCTATTACCATTACCTACTGTTCGCAGTGCAACTGGATGCTGCGCGCCAGCTGGATGGCCCAGGAACTACTGCATAGTTTCAGCACCGATATTGGCTCAGTGACCCTGGTGCCGGGAACCGGGGGGATCTTCGTGGTGACCGTTGATGATGTGCAAATTTGGGAGCGCAAGCAGGATGGTGGTTTCCCCGATGCGGCTGAGCTGAAGCGTCGGGTTCGCGACGTTTGCTTCCCGGAGAAACCGCTGGGGCACGTGGACAAGCCGGCATAATCCTCAAGGAGTATCGGGCTGCATCGTCTCCTTTAAATGTGTATTATTAATGCATCTTTATTGGTGAGGAACAGGCAATGGCGGGCAAACGTATTGCGCGGGAAAAAAAGACCATTAGCAGCATGATTACGCTCTATCAGCGCCGCTGCCCGGATGCCCATGAAGATGCGGAACATTATCAGGCGCTCAACGCCTATGCCGACAAGCGTCTGGATAAGTGCGTATTTGGTGAAGAAAAACCGGCCTGTAAGCAGTGTCCGGTGCACTGCTATCAGCCTGCTAAACGCGAAGAAATGAAGCAGATTATGCGCTGGGCGGGGCCGAGGATGCTCTGGCGGCACCCGATTTTGACCATTCGCCATTTGATTGATGACAGGCGCCCGGTGCCGGAGTTACCGGAAAAATACCGACCCAAAAAATAGCGACTTTTCCCCGGAGGCGATGCTGCGCATCTGTCCGGGCTACGTCCTGGGGTAGAGGTAGCCCGGACAGGCGCAACGCGCCGCCTCCGGGAAGAATGCCAGACAGGTAGCCCGGGTAAGGCGCTAGCCGCGACCCGGGGCCTCGCCGGAATCGGCTTGGGTTTGACTATCGCGAACCGATGTACAGACAAACGCGATAATAAACAACAGGGTAAACAACACTACGATGGTCGGTGCCGGGGCGCTATCGAGATAAAACGACACCCATACGCCGCCCAGCGAACAGCAGACCGCAATTGCCACCGCCAGCAGCAGGGCGCTGACAAAACGCCGCGTCAGCAGCAGGGCTATCGCCCCCGGCGCTATCAGCAGCGAAATCGACAGAATAATCCCCACCGCTTTTAGCGTCGCCACGATGGTCAGCGCAATCATGCACAGCAGCCCATAGTGCAGCAGTCCGCAGCGCAGTCCACTGGCCTTAGCCTGCTGCGGGTCGAAGGCGTGCAGCAGAAAATCGCGCCACTTCAGGCCGATAATTAACGCAATCGCCAGCGCAATCAGCGACGTTTGCACAATATCGCTGGTGGAAATACCCAGCATATCGCCAAACAGAATATGGTCGAGATGCACCTCCGACTGAATCGACACGTACAGCACCAGCCCTGCGCCAAACATCCCGGAAAACACAATTCCCATAATCGTATCGCGCTTGATGCGGCTGTTATCGTCGAGATAACCGGTGGCGATGGCACAGAATAACCCGGCGATAAACGCGCCGATAGCGAACGGGATGCCGATGATATACGCCACCACCACGCCCGGAAAAACCGCGTGACTCATGGCGTCGCCCATCAGCGCCCAGCCTTTTAACACCAAAAATACCGACAACAACGCGCAGGGTACGGCGACGATAACCGCCACCAGCATGGCGTTAATCATAAAAGAGAACTGGAATGGTTCGAGCAGAACGGTCAGCATGAGGCCTCCCTGGCGCGACGACGGCTGGCGAGCAGCCCGTGCTTCGGCGCGAAAATGAAAGCGACTAAAAACAGCAGCGTCTGGGCCACGACGATAATCCCGCCGGTCGCGCCGTCCAGATAGTAGCTCAGCCACGCGCCGAAAAAGCTGGTCAGGCTACCGATAGCTACGGCAATCGCCAGCAGGCGCGGGAAGCGGTCGGTCAGCAGCCAGGCGGTGGCACCGGGCGTGACGACCAGGCAAATCACCAGAAATGCGCCGACGGTTTGTAGCGCCGCAACGGTACAGGCTGCCAGCAGGGTAAAAAACAGCAGCTTCAGCCCGGTGGTATTCAGGCCAATCGAGCGGGCGTGGTTCTCATCGAAAAAGGTGACCATCAGGTCTTTCCACTTCAGCAACAGAATCGCCATCGAAACAAAACCAATCGCCGCCAGCTGAATAATATCCTCCGGCGCAATGGCCAGAATATTGCCGAGAATAATGGTCTGGATATTCACCGAAGTGGGATTCAGCGACACCATAAACAGGCCGATGCCGAAAAAAGAGGAGAAGATCAGGCCGATAATCGCATCTTCTTTCAGCTTTGAACGCTGATTGAGAAACAGCATGCTACCCGCCGCCAGCCCGCCGGAAAGAAACGCTCCCAGTGCGAAGGGCAGGCCGAGCATATAAGCGCCCGCCACGCCGGGTACGATGGAGTGGGAGAGGGCATCGCCAATCAGCGACCAGCCCTTGAGCATCAGATAGCAGGAGAGAAACGCGCACACCCCGCCCACCAGCGCCGAAACCCACATCGCGTTGAGCATGTATTGATAACCAAACGGCTCCAGCAGCCAGCTCATCTTTCGCCTCCCGCCGCCCGACGGCTGATAAACGGTCGTTCATCGTCGGTAATGATCCGCTCTTCCGCGCCGCTCAGCACCACGTGGCGCAGCACGCCGCTAAACGCGAGCTCAAGGTTTTCGGCGGTAAAGGTGGTTTCCGTCGGGCCGCTGGCCAGCACGGTGCCTTTTACCATCACCGTGTAGTCGCAGAACTCGCTTACCGAGCCGAGGTTATGGGTGGAAACCAGCATGGTGCAGCCTTCATCTCGCAGCTCCCGTAGCAGTTCGATAATGCGCGCTTCGGTCTGCACGTCGACGCCGGTAAAGGGTTCATCCAGCAGAATGACTTTCCCCTGCTGGGCGATAGCGCGGGCGAGAAATACGCGCTTTTTCTGCCCACCGGAGAGTTCGCCTATCTGGCGATGTCGGTACTCGCTCATGCCGACCCGTGCCAGCGCGGCGTCGACAATCTCATGGTCACGTGGTTTAGCCCGCCGCAGCCAGCCCATATGGCCGTAGCGGCCCATCATCACCACATCTTCCACCAGCACCGGGAAGGACCAGTCCACCTCTTCAGCCTGTGGAACGTAGGCGACGAGGTTCTGGCGCAGAGCGCGGTTAACTGGCTGACCGAGTATGGAGATCCCGCCGTGTCCCACGCGCACAAAGCCCATCAGCGCTTTAAACAGCGTCGATTTGCCTGAGCCGTTCACCCCGACCAGCGCAGCAATGGAGCTGCGCGGGACGCTGAACGAGGCATCGCGCAGAGCGGTATGGCCGTTGCGATAGGTGACGCTAACGTTGTTGACCGCGAGGCCCGGCAGCTCGTGACTCATGCCTGTTTCCTTAGTCCGTCGTTGATACCCTGGACGATGGTTTCGGTAGTGACGCGCAGCAGGTCGAGGTAGGTCGGCACCGGGCCATCGGCAGCGCTTAGAGAGTCGACGTACAGGACGCCGCCATAGTGAGCGCCCGCTTCCCGCGCCACCTGACGCGCGGGTTTATCGGAGATGGTGCTTTCGCTAAAGATAGTCGGGATGCGCTCTTTCTTCATGGTATCGATGGTTTTACGCACCTGCTGCGGCGTGCCCTGTTGGTCAGCGTTGATTGGCCACAGATAGCGTTCCTGCAGGCCATTATCGCGTGCCAGGTAGGAGAACGCGCCTTCGCTGGTGACCAGCCAGCGTTTATCCTGCGGCAGCTTTGCCAGTTCCGCCTTCAGCGGCGCCATGGTCTGGCGAATCTTCTCTTTGTAGGCTTCGGCGTTCTGGCGATAGGTATCGGCATTCTCAGGATCGTATTTCGCCAGCGCGTCGCGAATATTATCAACATAGATCAGCGCGTTATCTGCTGACATCCACGCGTGCGGATTGGGTTTGCCGTTATACGGCCCTTCGCTGATACCCATCGGCTGTATGCCGTTACTGACCACCACTTCCGGTACGCCTTTCAGGTGCTGATAAAAGCGGGCGAACCATAGTTCAAGGTTCAGGCCGTTGGCGAGGATCAACTGTGCTCCCTGCGCGCGTTTGATATCCCCGGGCGTCGGCTGATATTCGTGGATCTCGGCCCCTGGTTTGGTGATTGAACTGACGTCGGCGGCATCGCCCGCGACGTTTTGCGCCATATCGGCGATCACCGTGAAGGTGGTAATCACTTTAAATTTTTCTTTTGCCTGGGCGGGAGCGACGGCAAGCAGAGCCAGAGTCGCGGCAAACATCAGATGCTTCAAAGACGGCAGGTGCAGCATAAGGTCCCTCACAACGTTGCGATTAATTAATCATCATTTATAGCCATTGCTATGTTATATAGCACAAGCTAATTATAAATGAAAATAATTCTTATTTAGATGTGAGGCGAATGATTAGCGTGGGAATAAAGCAAGGTGAGAAGAAGAACCCGGTCAGAAGGGAGACCGGGTATGAAATCAGGAGAGATCGGCCACCGACTGACGAGGGATCAGGCGGCCCGCCAGTGTGCGCCCTTCGGGGGAGAAGGCGGGACGCTCGTCAATCAGGCTGCGGATGCGCTGAATGCAGTTTTCCATCAACTGCTCCAGCGGCCAGGATATACAGGTCAGCGGTGGGTTCAGCAACGAGGCGAGAGGAGAATCCTCAAGGCTCAGCAGTGAGACTTCCTGCGGTACGGCGATGTTGAATTCGCGCAGCAGGCGCATCGCTTCCGCAGCGTAGCGATCGCGTTTAACGATAATCACCGAGTATTTGCTAAAGCTGTTAATCAACGTCAGCAGCGCCTGCTCAACGTTATCGTTGGCCGCCAGCATCAGCTGACGGTTAAAGGGGATGGAGTAGTTTTGCAGGACGTTGCGGTAGCCTTCGAGCATCTGGCGGCTGGCGTCATCGCTGTCGTTATCGGTCAGAAGGGCGATATTACGGTGGCCTTTGCCAATCACGTAGCGGCAGGCGCTTTCGGTGGCAAAAGCGTAGTCGTAGCCCTGATTACTGACCCCGGCGATACTGAATCGGTCAAAGGAGATAACGTTGCGCGGCGCATCTGCCGGTACCGCGCCGAGCACCACCACCGCCACGCACTGGCGTTGCAAATCGTCAACCACCGCTGCTTGTTCAGCCGCATCCGTCACGTACTGCACAATCAGGTTTTTATTCAGCCCCTTCAGCGCGAATGACAACATTGGCAGCAGGCGCGCGCCGCTGCTTTCATCGTTCGCCGGGATCACCAGCCCCACGTGATTGGATGTCTGACTGGCGAGGTTTTGCGCGGCAAAGCTCGGGCGGTAGTTGAGTTCCTCTACCGCGCGCAAAACCGCTTCCCGGCTCTCTTCACGCACGCCCCTGGTGCCGGTCAGCACGCGGGATACCGTCGCTCTGGAGACATTCGCTAATCTTGAAACATCATCAATGGTTGGCATGGCATTTTCTGTCTGAATATTTTCGCCTAGCTTAGCATACCTGCTGAAAAAAGTGTCTACCGCCGACGGCCCTCGGCGCTGGGCAGAACCGGCAGCCAGGCCGCGCCGCGTACGCCGCTGGCGTCGCCGAAGCGGGCCTGCTTGAGTTGCGTTCGGCAGTTGTCGGAGAAGAGATACGGAACGATTGCGGAAGGCAGCTGTTCATAAATTTGCCCGACGTTGGATAACCCACCGCCCAGCACAATCACCTGCGGGTCGAGGATATTAATGACCGAGGCCAGGCTGCGGGCGAAAGCGTCAATAAAATGCTGCCAGTGGGCCAGCGCCCGAGGCTCACCGTTTTGCGCAGCGGCAATTATCGCTTCCGACTGCGCCTGAGCACCATAACGACGGGCAAAGCCGGTACCGGAGATAAAGCTTTCAATGCAGTTCTCTTTTCCGCAGTAGCAGGGTTGCGCCGGGCCGTCACGTTCGACGCAGTATCCCGGCAGTGGGTTATGCCCCCATTCGCCAACGATGGCATTAGGGCCGCTGAGCAGTTGTTGATTCACCGCGATGCCGCCGCCGCAGCCGGTGCCGATGATAACGCCGAATACGGTTGCTGCGCCCGCGCCTGCGCCATCCACGGCTTCAGAGAGGGTGAAGCAGTCGGCATCATTCGCTATCCAGACCGGCTGGCCGAGTTCCCGCATCAGGTCATGCCGCAGGTCGTGGCCGTTAAGCACCAGACAGTTGCAGTTTTTAATCAGGCCGCTTTGCGGGTCGATAGCGCCCGGCAGGCCGATACCGATGGTAAATGGACGCTCGCTCCAGCCGCGGACGGTCGCAATCAGCCCGAGCAGTTGTTGCATAAACGCGTCGTAGCTCTCTTTGTGCGTCGGGCGGCGTTGACGATAGACGCATTCACCCGCCGCGTTGAGCAGGACGGCTTCCATTTTGGTGCCGCCGATGTCTAAACCCAGATGTAGCATGGTTGTCCTTAGTAATGGTGGACTGTTTCCTGGGGCCAGCCGCGTGCAGTCCAGGTAGGCTGGCTAAGCGCAGCGCGAGCCGGGAAGTCAGCCAGGTGACATGAGAATTTACCGTTTTCCCGGGTTGTGGCGTAAACGCCTTACCCGGGATACTCTCCCTGAAGAGGAGGAACTCTACGCGTGCAGCGGTCGCGAGCGGTAAATCGCAATCAGCTCGCCGATCAGCTCTTTCGCCAGAATTGAAGTCATCAAATGATCCTGGGCGTGAACCATCACCAGCGTCATTTTGGTCTTTCCCTCGCCTTCGTCGGCTTCAATCAGCTGCGTCTGCACCAGATGCGCCTCGCGGGCAAAATGCGCCGCTTCTTTCATCTTCTCGTCGGCGGCGGCAAAATCGCCCTCTTTAGCGCAGCTCAGCGCTTCGTAGCACAGGCTACGTGACTGCCCAGCGTTGATGATGATACCCATCACCTGTTCTTCTAATTCCATGACAAACCTCTGAATAGTATGAATTATGCGGATTGCGGCGCGCCTTCGGCCTGCGCAACGGCGTTAGCGTGTTCTTGCTCCAGCAGCTGTTTTTCGTAGGCTTTGAGGAATGGCAGATACATCACCATCGCTGTCGCCATACAAATCAGGCACATGATCACCGGGCTAAAGCTCCAGTTCGCCGCCCATGAGGCACCGATAGGGGCCGGAGTCGTCCACGGCGTCATCGACACCACGCGGCTCACCAGGTCCAGCTTCAGCGCGAAGTACGCCAGCGTTGCATTGATCATCGGTACCAGCACAAAAGGCAGGAAGAACAGCGGATTCATAATGATTGGCGCGCCGAACAGAATCGGTTCGTTGATGTTAAATACGCCCGGTACCACGCCCATACGGCCAATAGTACGCAGGTGAATGGCCTTGCTGCGCATCAGCATCAGCGCCAGCGGCAGCGTGGAGCCAACGCCGCCGATCAGCAGATAGTGATCCCAGAAACCCTGCACGTAGATATGCGGGATCGCGGTCCCTGCGGCCATCGCCGCCTGGTTGATCGACAGGTTGGCCATCCAGAACGGGTTCATAATCCCGGTCACGATCAGCGCTCCGTGGATCCCGGCAAACCACAGTACCTGGCACACCAGTACCGACAGCAGGATCGCTGGTAAGGTATCGGAGGCCGCCACCAGCGGTTTCACCAGCGACATGATCGCTTCCGGAATGATCATCCCCAGTTGCGCTTCAATAAACAGGTTCAGCGGGTGCAGCGTCAGTACGATCGCCAACACCGGGATCAGGATTTCAAACGAGCGCGCCACGCCAGCCGGCACTTCCGGCGGCAGACGAATGGTAATGTTGTGACGCTTGAGAAAGGCGTACAGTTCGGTGGAATAAATCGCCACCAGAATGGCGGTGAAGATCCCCTGACCGGAGAAATAGGCGGTGGAGATCTGACCATCCTTCAGCGGCGCGGCCACCAGCAGAAACGACATCAGCGACAGCATTCCGGCGGTTAGCGAGTCCAGATTGTGGTGCTTCGCCAGGCTCGCGGCGATCCCGACGGCGATAAACAGCGTCATCACCCCCATGCTGAAGTTAAACGGCAGCATCAGCGCGTCGCGATGATCGAGAGAAAATTGCAGCCAGGCGCGGGCAAAGCCCCAGGTGGTATCCGGGGAAAACGGCGGGAAGATAAACACCAGCAAAAACGAGCCGACGATCATAAAGGGCAGGGCGGTAATAAAGCCGTCGCGGATCGAAGTGACATATTTTTGCTGGCCGATCGCACCCGCCATGGGGGTGATCTTCTGTTCAATCACGGTGATCAACTTAGCGTACAGAGAGCTCATGATCTTTCCTTAGTTTTTGTTATCGATAAGGGAAAGCGCGAAATCCAGTACGGCGCCGCCTTTTTGCATGCCGTAGTCCATCATGTTGATGGGTTCCACGCGGATCCCGTATTTATCAGCTTGTTTTTGCAGGTCTTTCTGCATGTATTTCACCTGCGGTCCCAGCAGCACCACCTGGTAATTTCCTACCTGCTGATCGAATTCCGCGACGCCGAAGGCATTGATCTCTACCGGTAGCCTGCGCTGCTCGGCTTCGGCGACCATTTTTTTCACCAGCAGGCTGGTGGACATGCCCGCAGAACAACACAACATTATCTTTTTCATAAACCGCTCCTGATGAGTTGGATGTGCCGACTATAGTCATAATGGATATAAAACGGAAAGCGCTTTCCGTTTGTGGATTTATTTATTGTGACCACGATCACCTATAGCGGGCTTTTACTTTACTCAGGAGTGCGCGATCATCCCGGCGATAAAACTATTCCTATAAGGCAGGACTATGAACATTCAGTTGATGAATGTTGTCGTCGATATCATCGAGCAGCGGCTGGCGCCGCTGGCCAACGTTCTGACGCGCAACAACCACATTACGGCGATGCGCGACAGCTTTGCGCTGGCGATGCCGTTTGTGATTGTCGGAAGTTTGCTGGTGCCAATTTTGTTTCCGCCCGTTTCCATTGACGGCGCATCGGCTTTCGGCCAGTTCTATCTCCAGCTGCGGCCCATTCTGCTGCCGACCTTTGAACTCACCATCGGGCTGGTGGCGCTGATTGTGGCCTTCGGCGCCAGTGCCAGCCTCGCCAAGCAGTACCGGCTGCCGGAGCGGCTCTGCGGGCTAACCGGCTGTCTGGCGTTTTTGCTGTTTATCGGCTTTCGCGATAATGGGGCGACCAATATTTTTCTCGGCGGGATGGGGATTTTTACCGCGCTGATTTCAAGCACCTACTCGATTGAAATTATCCGTTTTTTCTACAAGAAAGGCTGGTGTATCCGTCTGCCGGAAGAGGTGCCGGTGATGACCCGCAATGGTTTTCAACTGCTGATCCCGCTGCTGGTGGTAATGCTCTCTATCAGCGTTATCAATGCGTTACTGCTACAGAGCACCGGGCGCATTTTACCGGAGCTGATTAGCGAAGCGGTACGCCCGTTGGTGGTAGCCTCTGATACGCTAACTGCGGTGTTAATCTCGTTATTTATCTGTAACTTACTTTGGTTTGTCGGTATTCACGGCGCGCTGATTATCACCGGGATTATGAACCCGTTCTGGATGACCTATCTGTTTGAAAACCAGCAGGCGCTGGCCGCCGGTTCCGCCACGCTACCGCATATTTACCTCCAGGGATTCTGGGATTTTTACTTGCTGATTGGTGGTATCGGCTCCACCCTGCCGCTGGTCTTTATGGCGATGCGCAGTCGTTCGCGGCAGTTGAAAAGCGTTGGCAAAATCGGCCTGCTGCCTTCGCTTTTTAATATCAACGAGCCGATATTATTTGGCTTCCCCATCATCATGAACCCGGTTTTTCTGCTGCCGTTTATTTTTGTTCCGCTGATAAATGCCTGTATCGCCTGGTATTTAACTCAGCTTGGGATTCTCGACCGGGCGGTGGCGATGCTGCCGTGGTCGATGCCGTCGCCGCTCGGTGCGGCCTGGTCAGCCAACGGTAGCTGGAAAAATTTATGTATGTGCCTGTTCGCTATTTTTAACGCGTGGATGCTCTATCGCCCGTTCTTCAAAGTCTACGAACGCCAGCTCGCCGACGCCGAACGCTAAGCTTTTCCCCTGCCTGAATCGGCCCGCCGCGTGCGGGCTTTTTTATTTCCGCCTAATTATGTGAACTTCATCACGAATATTTGCCCTCTATCGTCAAATTTGTGAACTCATCCGGCAATTACGGAAAGCGCTTTCCGTTAATGGATGTACATTTCCATTTTTGATCCGTAAATTTCCTTCCGTTCTCAGGCAGTGTTAATAAAAAATAACCAAGGAAAAAAAATGATCAGGCTAAATCATTCAATACCTCTGTCTTTACTCGCCCTCATGGTGATGAGCGACTGCGCCAGCGCCGAGCAGAAGTACGATTTTATGCTCCATGGCTATATCCGTTCGGGGATCCTCGCTAACTCAGATGGCAACCGCGCCGACTCCGTTGGCCTGATGCCGGACGGCAAATGGCGTCTGGGCAACGAAGAAGATACCAAGATCGAACTGATCCCGACGGTGACGTTAACGTCGGACAGCGGCGTGGTGGCGAAAGTCCAGGCCAACATTACCCACCAGTCAAAATGTACCTCCGACTGGAACTGTCAGGATGATGACGGGCATGATGTTCAGTTCCGCGAAGGCTTTGCCGAGCTGTCGAACCTCGACTTCGCCCCGGAAATGACCTTCTGGGCCGGTAAGCGCTACAGCAGCTCCAACACCTCCAGCCATCAGTTCGACTGGGAGTACATTCAGTACAACGGTACCGGCGGCGGCTTCGACAACATGGATCTCGGCTTCGCCCGCTTTGACGCCGGGGTTTACGCTTTCTCGCCGACGGACGAAACCAAAGCCTACCCGGTCGATAAAGGCGATCAGGGTTATCCGGATGACTACTCGCTCAACCTGTGGCTGAAAAAGATCGGCGGCACCGGCTTCGACCTGGAGCTGATTGGTCACCACATGAACCGCAACGAGAATCACCCGACCTCGGCGGAAAAGGGCTACGGCGTGACCGGGGTCTACAACTTTGACGGTTTTTACGGCCTGACCGGCGGCTACTCTCGCGTGGTCTTCCAGTACGGGCGCGGCCTGGCGGCAGGGGACTCGCTGGGTAAAAACGGCTGGGGCTGGGCTAACCTCGAAGACACCCAATCCTGGCGCGTGGTGCTGGATAATATGGCCTCTCTGGGCGACTGGGAAATCTCGACTTTTGCCTACTATCAGAAAGATAAAAACTACCGCTGGTGGACGGAAGATGCCGACGGCTGGGGACGCACCAGCTGGGTTGCCGGGATCCGCCCGTACCAGCAGATCACCAAAAACTTCGCCATGCAGTATGAGCTGGGCTACGAATATCTCGACGATAAAAACTACAAAGGCGTGGACGGCAAAGGCAAAGGCGGTCTGACCAAAATCACCGTTGCGCCGACCCTGACCTTTGACTCCGGCTTCTGGACTCGCCCGCAACTGCGCTTCTTCGTGACCTACGCCAAGTGGGACAAAGGTGTCTCCGATGCGCTGGACGGCAACTACGACTGGAGCACCAACACCATTTCCGCTGGCGGCTACTCGCGCAGTGGCGACACAGACACGCTGAACTTTGGCGTGCAGGCCGAAGTCTGGTTCTAAGGAGAGATAACAATGATCAAGCCGGTAAAAAAACTGATGCTCGTGGCGCTGCTTTCGGCGCTGGGAAGCGCAGGGGCGATGGCCGCAGAGCAGTCGCACTTTGAACACTTTATTACCCGCGACGGCGCAACGCTAAAAGACGGCGACAAGGTCTTCCGCTTTGCGGGCATCCACGCGCCGGAGCTGCACCGTATTGAAGACGATGCGCGCGGCACCTGTAAAGCCGACTCGCGCGGCTGGGGGCAATACTTCCGCTGGCCGACGGCGGACGAACAGGAAAACTGGATTAAGGCGCAGGTGCAAACCGGAGCCAAAGCGCAGCGAGTGTATGTGCTCTCGGTGCAGCAGGAGTTTGACCAGGCCTGCGGTCGCGAAACCCATATTTTGGCCCCGGAAAGCGCCGACGGCATGCCGCGCCTCAACGAAAAGGCGATGCGGGTTTACGACAATATGATCGCCGAGGCGGACAAACAGGGACTGCGCCTGATCCTACCGTTTATCGATCACTGGTGGTGGTGGGGCGGCCGCGAGCAGCTGGCGGCGTTCTATCATGAAAAGCCGGAGGATTTTTATCGGACCGACAGCAAAACCTTCAAGGCCTATCTTGACGTGATTCGCCAGGTGATCACCCGCACCAACAGCGTGACCGGTCGCCCGTATTATGACGAAAAAGCGATTATGGCTTGGGAGACCGGCAACGAGCTGGAAGACACCAATGCCGCGTTCCTTCTGCAGACCGCCGCGTGGATCAAAAAGTGGGCGCCGCATCAGCTGGTGATTGACGGCACCTATAAGAAAATCAATGCGTTTGCGCTCAACGATCCGAACGTCGATATCGTCAGCAACCACTACTACACCAATGCTGATAACAACCATCCCGATCAGGTAAAAAAAGATCTGACGGCGACTGCGGGTAAGAAAGTGTACATGGTGGGCGAATTCGGTCTGCTGGACGCGAAGCAGCTCAACGCCATTATGCAGTCGATTGTGCATAGCGAGGTCAACGGCGCGCAGGCGGCAGGCGGGCTGATTTGGGGCTTTCGTGGCCATCGTCACGAGGGTGGTTTCTACTGGCATAAAGAGTCCACGGGTCACTACAGCTACCACTTGCCGGGCTTCCCGGTAGAGGGGAAAGCCAACCAGGAAATAGACGTGGTTGATCTGGTGCGGACCGCGGCGGCGCAGATGAGCGGGCAGGAGAAAGCGCCGCCGCTGCCGAAGCCGGACGCGCCGAAGCTGCGGGCGACGGATTCACCGTTTGCCATCAACTGGCTGGGGGCGGCGGTAGGACGCGCCTATGACGTGGAGCGCGCTGATTCTGCAAAAGGGCCGTGGAAAGTGGTGGGGCGCGATATTTCAGACGGCGTTAACGAGTGGAACCCGCAGACGATGGATCTGTTCCGCGATGACTATCGCAGTCTGCGGCTGGGGAATACGTACTATTATCGCGCCATCGCCAAAAACGAGAGCGGTAGTTCGGTGCCTTCGAACGTGATTAGCATCAAGCACACCCAGCAGAATCAGGCCCCGGTGGTAACGCTGGTCGATAAGCTCACCACGACTCAGGATCAGGGCGTGCAATTAACCGCGAGCTGGCACGATGACGCGCTACCGGACCGTAACGTGAAGGTGGGCTGGAGCAATGGCGGCAACGCGCAGGCCCATTTTTGTGCCACGGATAAAGCCGAAACCCGCGCCTGGTTTAGCGCGCCCGGTGAATATGACCTGACCTTTACAGCCGATGACGGCCTGCTCAAAAGCAGCAAAACCGTCAAGGTGACGGTGACGCAAGCTGTTGGTAAAGCGCCTGCCGATTACTGCCGTTTTGGCGGTGGGGTGTTTAACGTTAGCCAGGGCAAGATTGAGGCGGCTAAAAGCGAGAAAGATGCGCTGACGTTGGGCAGCGATGGTTTCCTCGGACCGTTCGCCAACGATGGCGATAAGGTGAGCTGGCAGGTTGCCGCGCCGTGGGCCGGAAAGTATCAGCTGCGGGTGACGTTCAACGGCAAATGGGGCGGTAAGAAAAACTCGTTTATCGTTAACGGCGGCACGCCAATCGCGGTGGAATTCCCGCAGACTGACGAACAGGGCCAGCAGCTGCTGGTGCCCGTTGAGCTGAAGGCCGGTGATAACCGCGTCGACTTCGGTAAATTCGCCGGTGACTGGGGCTATATGTTTATCAAGTCAATTGAAGTGGTTGCAGAGTAGTGCTTATTGGCTGCGCTCGTTGGGTGCAGCCTTTTTTAACTTACAGGAGGCGTTATGACCCGGTATCAGTTTCCGGAAGGCTTTTTTTGGGGCGCGGCGGCATCAGGCCCGCAAACGGAGGGCATAAGCAACAAGCCGCACCGTTCTATTTGGGATAGCTGGTTTGCCGAGCAGCCGGAGCGTTTTTATCAGCAGATTGGGCCACAAACCGTCTGCGACACTTATCATCAATATCCGCAGGACGTGGCGTTGATGAAGCAGACCGGCTTCAACTCCTTTCGGACATCGATTCAATGGTCGCGGCTCATTGACGACTTCGAAACCGGCGCGCCCAACGCGGACGCGGTGCGTTTCTATAACGATTACCTGGATGAAATGATTGAAAACGGCATTGAGCCGATGATCAACCTCTATCATTTCGACATGCCGGAAGCCCTGCAAAAGCAGTACGGCGGCTTTGAGTCGGCGCATGTGACGGATCTTTTCGCCCGTTTCGCCCGCACCGCTTTTGAGCTATTTGGCCACAAGGTGAAATACTGGATTACCTTCAACGAGCCGATTGTGCCGGTTGAGGGCGGCTATCTGTATGATTTCCACTACCCGTGTAAAAAAGACGGCAAGCTGGCGGCGCAGGTGGCGTTCAACATTATGCTGGCCCACGCCAAAGCCGTCCGCGAGTTTCGCGAGTTGGCGCTGGAGAGCGAGATTGGCGTGGTGCTGAACCTGACGCCGTCCTATACCCGCAACGACAGCGCGGAGGACAAAAAGGCGGCGTGGTATGCGGATCTATTCTTTAACCGCAGCTTCCTCGACCCGCTGGTGAAGCATCAGTTCCCGAAAGAGCTGTGCGAAATTCTGGCCTTTCACGATTGCCTGCCGGTGGTGACGAAAGCTGATGTTGAGCTCATTACCGGCTCGCACGTCGATTTTCTTGGCGTCAACTACTACGTGCCGCGGCGGGTGAAGGCGCGCGAAAGCGACTATGCGCTGGACTATTTCACGCCGGAGTTTTACTTCGAAAACTACGTGAATCCAGAAGGGCGCTTTAACCCGTATCGCGATAATAATGAAATTCTGCCGCAGGCGATTTACGACATTGCCGCCAATATTCGCGATAACTACGGCAATATAAAGTGGTTCCTCGCCGAGATTGGTATCGCGATGGATATTGAGTCGGAAGGCGAACCGGGTGAAGACGGAGTGATTGATGATTCGTTCCGTATCAGCCTGATGGAAGAGCATTTAGTGCAGCTGCATCGCGCCATTGCCGACGGTGCCAACTGCTTTGGCGTACACCAGTGGACCTTTATCGATAACTGGTCGTGGATTAACTCGTTCAAGCGGCGCTACGGTTTCTGGCGGCTCAACCTGCAAACCGGCGAGCGGCAGATAAAACGCAACGCGCTGTGGTTTGCCGAACTGGCGACCAGCAACGGCTTCAGTTCTGATAAATAGCTTCGCAAAATCCCCCGGAGGCGGCGCTTGACGCGCCTGTCCGGGCTACCAAACAGCACGAACTTGTAGCCCGGACAGATGCGCAGCATCGCCTCCGGGAAGTCACATCCCACGCGAGCTGCGTGGCACATCGCTTAAGCGCGGGTGGCGATAAGAATGGCGGAAGCCTTAACGAGCGCAATCACGCGGCTGCCCTGTGCCAGCTTCATCTCTTCCTGGCTTTCATTGGTGACGACGGCAATGATTTCAAAGCCCGCGTCGGCCTGAATATGCACGGTGGCGTTAACCGCGCCTTCAGTTACTCGGGTCACGCTACCGGCAAACTGGTTGCGGGCGGAGAACTTCAGACCGCAATCTTCCGTCGCCAGCGTGACCCACGGCGCTTTAATCAGCGCAATGGCTTCTTTACCGGTCGCCAGCCCCAGAGCTTCCTTACTGCTGTGGGTAACGATTGCCACCAGCTTTGCGCCGCCCGCTAACGTCAGTTCGATTTCATCGTTGACCGCGCCGGTTGCGACTGCGCTGATCGTGCCGGTGAGTTGGTTACGTGCTGATACCGCCATAATGCCTCCATTCAATGTGTTATTAATGACCCCAATGGTTATAGCAGATCGTCTTTGTTGATGCCCAGCCGTTTCATTCTTGAAAGCAATGTTGTGCGCTTTAACCCCAGCCGCTGAGCCGCGCCTTTCGGTCCGGCGACCACGCCATTGCTCTCTTTCAGTACCCGGATAATCAGCTGGTATTCATCTTCGCCTTCTTCCGGCAGCACTTCTGCGGCCAGCGGTTCCTGCTCGATACTCATTTCCGGCAGTGATAGTTGCAGCACACTGCCGCGGGTCAGCAGCACCGCACGCTCAATGACGTTCTCCAGTTCGCGTACGTTACCCGGCCACTCCATGCGGCTGAGGGTACGCAGGGTTTCTGCCGGAATGCTGTCAATATTACGTCCCAGGCGACGGGCGATTTTAAAGGTGAAGGCTTTTACCAGCAGCGGAATATCGTCCGGGCGCTCGCGCAGCGGCGGCAGGTGGATCGGGAAGACGTTCAGTCGGTAATAGAGATCGCTACGGAATTCGCGATCGGCGACCATCTGCTTAAGATCGCGGTTGGTCGCGGCGATCAGGCGCACGTCGGTGTGAATCAGCTTATTGCTGCCGAGGCGCTCGAACTCCTGCTCCTGCAACACGCGCAGCAGCTTCGGCTGCAGCTCTACCGGCATGTCGCCCACTTCATCAAGGAACAGCGAGCTTTTATCCGCCAGTTCGAAGCGGCCGATACGCTGGGCGCTGGCACCGGTGAAGGCACCGCGTTCGTGACCAAAGAGGTCGCTTTCCAGCAGCCCGGCTGGCATCGCTGCGCAGTTCATTTTGACCATCCGGCGGCTGTTGCGCCCGCTGAGGTTATGAATGGCGCGGGCAATTAGTTCTTTGCCGGTGCCGGTTTCGCCGAGGATCAGCACCGTACTGTCGCTGTGCGCCACCATTTCGACCTGCTTGAGCACGCTGTTCATTGCTTCGCTGCGTCCGATGATTTCACCAAACTCGCTTTCAACGTTATTAAGCTGTTCGGTCAGGGCGAGGTTTTCATCGACCAGACGCTCCTTCAGACGCTGGATTTCGCGATAAGCGAGGGCGTTATCGACGGCAATCGACACGCGCTCGGCAATTTGCCGCAGCAGCTTAAGGTTGGTGGTGGTGAAAACCTTTTCATCGCACTGCGCCAGCTTCAGCACGCCAAGCAGGGTATTGCCGGACATCAACGGCAGCAGGCACAGGGTCTGAATTTTGTTATCCCACATCTCGAAGAGCATTTTTTCGTACGGCGCCAGCGGGTCGTGTTCGTGCAGGTTGAGCAGCAGCATCTCTTTGCTCTTAAACACCCGCTCGGTCAGGGTTCCAGCTTCGTCCACTTCGCTCTGGTCGTGCACCGGATGGCTGGCGTCGAGATAGTGGGTGGAGTAGATATTGAGCTTGCCCTTGCGGTTGCTGCGCAGCACCACGCTGATGGCGTCAATGCGGAAGTAGCGGTGGATCTCTTTTGCCACTTCGCTGACCAGCTCGTCAATATCCAGCCGCGAGAGTACGGCGTTGGTGATGGCGACCAGAATGCGGAAATTATCGCGCTCGTGGCACAGCAGATCGTAATCGACGTTATTGCTGACCCGGCTCTGGATCTGCTCGGTCACCACGGCAACAATTTGCGTAAAGGTATGCAGCCGCTGGTACTCTTTTTCCGTCCACGGACGGTTGTCGTCGCGAATAAACTCGCAGCCGCCGAAGATGCGGCCTTCTGCCGCCAGCGGCAGCAGGCAGTAGTAGCCAAACGCGGGATAGAGTCCGCTGACGGAGAGCTGTGGCCAGGTTTCGGCAAAGGTGGTGCTATCGCAATGCAGCGCGTCCGGGCGCGACAGCAGGCGTCGAACCGGGCCGTTGGCGAGGACGGTTTCATCTTCGTAGCTGACCGGATGCCCGGCGGCGTCGCAGGCGTGGCGGACCGCGCGGTGGTTGCCTGAATGCCACAGAATAATCGCCGCCCGGTCGGCGAGCGCGGACTGCTGCACCAGGCGGGTCAGCGTTTCGCTCAGCGCGGCCAGGTCCGGCTGCTGTAATAAAATACGGGTGATATCAAACAGACCTTGCTGCCCAAGATCGCCCATCGGTGTATACGACATTGCTTAAGTCCAAAAAGCACTGCAAAGCAGTGCAGAAGAAAGTGATGACACAAATAATAGTATGTTAATAAAGCGGTTGTTGCCGCTGTTAGCCATCCGTAGTGGCCCGATGTTTTCCCCGGAGGCGATGCTGCGCATCTGTCCGGGCTACCGGTCTGGGGTTTGTAGCCCGGACAGGCGCAACGCGCCGCCTCCGGGAACTCTTGCCGTTAACAAATGCGCGGCAGCGGCTCGGCGTGGGGAAGGTCGAGCGTGCGCTTCACGCCGTACAGGCCAATGGATCGCACTCCCCGGCGTTCTACAACGTCGCCGATTATCGCCGCATCTCGTCCTAGCGGGTGAGACCGTAAATGCGCAAGTACGTTTTCTGCCGCCTCGCGGGCGACGGCAATCACCAGCTTCCCTTCATTGGCGAAATTAAGCGCATCCAGCCCCAGCAGCTCGCACACGCCGCGTACGGTATCGTTCACCGGCAGCTTCTGCTCATGCAGCTCGATCCCGCAGCCGCTGGCGGCGGCGAACTCGTGGGCCACCGCGTTTACGCCGCCGCGGGTCGCATCGCGCAGCGCTTTGACGCCAGCAACGTCGCGCAGGATCTGAATCAATGGCGTCAACACCGCGCAGTCGCTGGACAGCGCGCCGTCCAGACCCATTTGCTCGCGCAGATTGAGGATCGTCGCACCATGATCGCCAAGCGTGCCGCTGACCAGCAGGACATCGCCGGCGCTAATCTGCTGTGCGCCCCAGCGAATAGCGGTGGGGATGACGCCGATCCCGGCGGTATTAATAAATAGCTTATCCGCTGCCCCGCGCGGCACCACTTTGGTATCGCCGGTGACAATGGCGATACCGGCTTCCCGCGCGGTCTGCGCCATGCTGCTCACCACGGCTTCGAGAGTGGCCATCTCCAGACCCTCTTCGAGAATAAACCCGCAGGAGAGGTAGCGCGGGATCGCGCCGCTCACCGCCACATCATTGGCCGTGCCGCAGACCGCCAGCTTGCCAATATTGCCGCCGGGGAAAAACAGCGGATCGATAACGTAGCTGTCGGTGGAAAAAGCCAGGCGATCGCCCTGGGCCATAAGATCGGCGAGATCGATCCGCGCCTGATCCTCCTGCTCCGCCAGCCAGGGGTTGGCGAAAGCCTGCATAAACAGGGATCCGATCAGCTGCTGCATCGCCTGACCGCCGCTACCGTGGGCTAACTGGACGCTTTTCATGCTTCTACTTCCTGACTGCGATATTGATACCAGGCGGCGCAGGCGCCTTCCGATGAGACCATCAGCGCGCCGAACGCGCTTTGCGGGTTGCAGGTATTGCCGAACAGCGGGCACTGGTGCGGTTTACAGCGGCCGGTCAGCACCTCGCCGCAGCGGGCGCGCGGATCGTCGCAAACGCGCTGCGGCGCCGGGCGGAAATGCGCCTCGGCGTCAAAGCGTTGATAAGCGGGCGTCAGATGCACGCCGGAGTCGTTAATCACCCCCAGACCGCGCCACTCGCTGTCGCCGCTGAGGCAGAAAACGTCGGCGATGGCCGATTGCGCCAGCGGGTTGCCTTCATCAGGCACCACCCGGCGGTACTGGTTTTCCACTTCGCTGTGCCGCGTTATTGTCTGCTCAACCAGCATCACCGCGCCTTGCAGTAGATCAAGCGGTTCGAATCCTGCCACCACTAATGGACGATGATAGTCGCTGGCGATAAATCCGTAAGCGTCTGTACCGATGACCATGCTGACGTGACCGGGGGCGAGAAAGGCGTCGATCCCGTTATCCGGCTGATCGAGCAGGCTGCGCAGGGTCGGCAGCAGGGTGATGTGCTGGCAGAAAAAGTAGAAGTTGGATACGCCGCGCTCGCGGGCCTGACGCAAGGTCAGGGCGGTGGCGGGCATGGTGGTTTCGAAGCCGAGACCAAAGAACACCACTTCACGCTCAGGGTTCTGCTGTGCCAGCTTCAGGGCGTCCATTGGCGAATAGACAATCCGCACGTCGGCCCCGCGCGATTTTGCCTGCAGCAGCGAACCGCTTTTTCCCGGCACGCGCATGGCATCGCCGAAGGTGCAGAAAATCACCCCCGGACGGCTGGCGATATCGATACAGGCGTCGATGCGCCCCATCGGCAAGACGCACACCGGGCAGCCGGGGCCGTGAATAAACTCGATGTTTTCCGGCAGCAGCTGGTCGAGGCCAAATTTAAAGATGGCGTGAGTATGGCCGCCGCACACTTCCATTATGCGCAGCGGACGTTCGGCGGTATGCGGCAGCAGGCGCGCGCGCTGCTGGAGATGTTCCACCAGCTGCATCACTTGCTCCGGGGCGCGGTATTCATCAACAAAACGCATTTACCGCTCCTCACCGTACAGCAGCGCGCCGACGTCCGGCTCCACTTCAAACATATTTTGCAGCGCTTCCAGGGTGTCGCGGGCTTCGGCCTCGTTTATCACGCTCATGGCGAAGCCGACGTGTACCAGCACCCACTGGCCGAGACGCGGCTGGCCGCGATCGTCAACCGCGCCCACCAGGGTCAGATCGACTTCGCGCTGAATGCCGCACACTTCGACCTTCGCCAGATTGCCGTCAATGGCGCAGATTTGTCCCGGAATGCCTATGCACATTGCTGCGTCTCCAGCCAGTTAAGCCACTGGTCCATGCCCTCGCCGCTGGTGGCGGAGAGCAGAATGATTTCAATATTTGGGTTCACTTCGCGGGCGCAGGCCAGGCATTTTTCCACGTCAAAGTTGAGATAGGGCAGCAGGTCGACCTTGTTGAGCAGCATCAGGCTGGCGGCGGCAAACATATGCGGGTACTTCAGCGGTTTGTCCTCGCCTTCGGTCACCGACAGCACTGCCACTTTATGGCGTTCGCCGAGGTCGAAGCTCGCCGGGCACACCAGGTTGCCGACGTTTTCGATAAACAGGATCCCATTGTCAGCCAGCGGCAGGCGCGGGGCGGCGTCGGCAATCATCTGCGCGTCGAGATGGCAGCCTTTGCCGGTGTTGACCTGAATTGCCGGGGTGCCGGTGGCGCGGATGCGCGCGGCGTCGTTCACCGTCTGCTGATCGCCTTCAATCACCGCGCAGGCGGTTTTCTCTTTCAGCCGCAGCAGGGTTTCGGTTAACAGGGTGGTTTTGCCGGAACCGGGGCTGGAGACGAGGTTGAGCACCAGTTGGTTTTTAGCGGCGAAGCGAGCGCGGTTGCGGGCGGCCAGACGGTTGTTTTTATCCAGCACGTCGATTTCCACTTCCAGCATCCGCCGCTGGCTCTGGCCCGGCGCATGAGTACCCGCCTCGCCGTGACCGTAGTGCAGGTCGCCCGCATCCGAGCGGGTTGGGGAGAAGTTATCGGTTTTGACGCCGGTAATGTTCATTGTCTGGCGCGGGGCGGGTGCGAAGGGGGCGCTGCGAAACGCCGAATGCGGGTTATGTTCGTCGCCTTCTATATAGAGGTTGCCTTCGCCGCAGCCGCAGGTTGTACACATAATTTACTCCTGATCTACTTCTATTCGCTGAATCTGTAAGCCGTCGTCTGCCACAATTTGCAGCTGGTCGTTCTGGCACTGCGGGCAGCGGCGCACGTGCTGCGAGATGAGATGCACGTACTGTTGGCAGGTTTCACACCAGCATTCAGCCTGTTGTTCGGCGATATGCAGTTCGCAGCCTTCCGCCAGCGTGCCGCGGCACACCAGCTCAAAGCAGAAGGTCAGCGCGCTGGCTTCCACGCAGGAGAAAGCCCCGACCTTCAGCCACACGCCGGTCACCCGACGCGCGCCGGCCTGCTGCGCCTGCTGTTCGATAATTTCCAGCGCCCGCTGGCTTAGAGTGATTTCGTGCATGGTGCCTCCGTATCGCGATGGCCCATTAAATGCAATAACGATGCCAGGTCATAGCTAATGTCATCAAAATGTCGATGACACCCTTCAGACATCGTCATCGACATGTCTTTTCCGCTTTATCGATTTATTAAACTCATTAAAAATCAATTAATTAAATATTGGCATGGAAAATGCTTTACCGGTGCATCTCATACAACGGGGGATCCGGGATGACTATTTGGGAATTAAGTGAAAAGGCGGATTACATCGCCGATCGTCACCGCCAGCATCAGGAGCAGTGGCATACCTACTGCAACTCGCTGGTTCAGGGGATAACCCTGTCGAAAGCGCGTCTGCATCACGCCATGAGCTGCGCGCCGGATAAAGAACTGTGCTTTGTTCTGTTTGGCCATTTTCAGGTCTACGTGGCGCTGGCGGAGGGCTTTAACAGCCACACCATCGAATACTACGTAGAAAGCAAAGACGGTGACGACAGACGTCTGATTGCGCAGGCCACGCTGGCCACCGACGGTACCATTGATGGTCGGATCAGCAACCGCTCCCGCGAGCAGGTTCTGGAGCACTATCTGGCGACGATCGCCAGCGTTTATGACCGTCTCTATGAAGCTATGGAACAAGACCAGCCGGTGGATTTAAGCCACCTGACGCTGGCCCGTTAATCGTCAGGTGTCGACAAGTGTCGAAGCTGACACCTGCGCAACCTGTTTTCGTCAAAAATGACTTTCACCTGAGGATGACCCGGTGAACCGTTTTGTAATTGCTGACTCCACCGTCTGTATCGGCTGCCGCACCTGCGAAGCCGCCTGCGCTGAGACTCACCGCCAACAGGGCCTGCAAGCCATGCCCCGCCTGCGGTTAATGCGCAATGAGAAAGAATCCGCGCCGCAGATGTGCCATCACTGTGAAGATGCGCCCTGCGCCGCCGTCTGCCCGGTAAACGCCATTAATCGCGTCGATGGCGCGGTACAGCTCAACGAGAGCCTGTGCGTAAGCTGCAAGCTGTGCGGCATTGCCTGCCCGTTCGGTGCCATTGAATTTTCCGGCAGCCGTCCGCTGGATATTCCGGCTAACGCCAACACGCCAATGGCACCCGCTGCGCCACCAGCACCGGCCCGCGTCAGCTCGCTGCTTGACTGGGTACCTGGCGTGCGCGCCATCGCCGTCAAATGCGACCTGTGCCATTTCGATGAGCAGGGCCCGGCGTGCGTACGCACCTGCCCGACTAAAGCGCTGCTGCTGGTGGATATCCGCGATATCGCCCTGGCCAGCAAGCGGAAACGGCAGCTGACCTTTAATACCGACCTCGGCGATCTGTCGCTGTTCCAGGCGCAACAAGGGGACGTGAAATGAGTGTGATTTCATTAGTGAATCAGGCGGTGGCCTGGTACGCCGTCAGCGCGGTGCTGGCGTTTCTGTTCACCATGCGTAAACCGCTGAGCGGGGCGATTGCCGGGATTGGCGGCGCGGTCGCCAGCGTGATGCTGGTGCTGGCGGGCGGAACGGCGCTGCTGACGCCGGAACGCATCAGCGGCGGGATGCTGCCGATGCTGCATTTGACCATGCGGGTTGGCGGCGTCAACGCGCTGTGGCTGCTGGCGATTGGCCTGTCGGCGCTGCCAATTTCACTGTTCAATATCTCCTGGCATCGCCATCCGCAGGTGAAGTCTAACGGTCTGCTGGTGAACCTGTTGCTGGCCGCTGCGACCTGCGCGGTGGTGGTGACGAACTTCGGCGCGCTGGTGGTGATGGCGGAGATTATGGCGCTCTGCGCGGCGTTTCTTACCGGCTGCGCGCAGTCCGGCAAGCTGTGGTTTGCGCTGGGTCGACTCGGTACGCTTCTGATGGCATGGAGCTGCTGGCTGGTGTGGTCGTTCTACGGCACCCTTGAACTGGCGCAGATCACCCAACTGGCGATGGCTGCGCCACAAAACGCGCTGCTGTGGTTCCCGGGTCTGGTGGGTTTTGCGCTGCTGGCTGGGGTTATCCCGCTGCACGGCTGGGCACCGCAGGCTCACGCGGGCGCGAGCGCTCCGGCTGCCGCGCTGTTCTCGACGGTGGTAATGAAGGTCGGTCTCTACGGCATCCTGACGGTGTCGCTGGCCGGGAGCGTACCGCCGCTGTGGTGGGGCGTAATGCTGCTGGTGCTGGGGATGATCACCGCGTTTATCGGCGGATTGTACGCGCTGATGGAGCATAATATTCAGCGCCTGCTGGCGTACCACACCCTGGAAAACATCGGCATTATTCTGCTCGGCCTCGGGGCGTTCGTCTCCGGCGTCGCTACTCATAACCCGACCCTGATGGTGCTGGGCTTTATCGGCGGCATGTATCACCTGATCAACCATAGCTTGTTTAAAACTACGCTGTTTCTCGGCGCGGGGGCGGTGTGGTTCCGCACCGGTCATCGCGATATCGAGAAGCTCGGCGGAATAGGTAAGAGAATGCCGCTGATTTCGCTCTCCATGCTGGTGGGGCTGATGGCGATGGCCGCGCTGCCGCCGCTGAACGGTTTTGCCGGGGAGTGGGTTATCTATCAATCCTTTTTCAAGCTAAGTACTGGCGATGCCTTTATTGGTCGTCTGCTGGGGCCGCTGCTGGCGGTGGGGCTGGCGATTACCGGCGCGCTGGCGGTGATGTGCATGGCGAAAGTCTATGGCGTTACCTTCCTTGGCGCACCGCGCAGCAAAGAGGCGGAAAACGCCACCTGCGCGCCGTGGCTGATGACCTTTAGCGTGGTGCTTTCTGCCGTTTGCTGCGTGATTGGCGGGATTGCCGCGCCGTGGTTGCTGCCGCTGGTGAGCGGGGCGTTCCCGGTTCAGGCGGAAGTCTCCAGCGTCGTGTCCCAGCCGCTGATCGCCATTCTGCTGATTGCCTGCCCGCTGCTGCCGCTGCTGCTGATGATCTTCTTCAAAGGCGACCGCCTGCCTGCGCGCTCTCGCGGCGCGGCCTGGGTCTGCGGCTACGACCATGAAAAATCAATGGTGGTGACCGCCCACGGTTTCGCTATGCCGGTGAAAGAAGCTTTTGCGCCGATGCTGAAGCTGCGCCACTGGCTGAATCCGGTGCGCCTGGTCCCCGGCTGGCAGAGCGCCTCTGCGCCCGCGCTGTTTCGCGGCGTGGCGCTGGTTGAGCTGGCGGTACTGATGGTGATTGTGATTTCGCGAGGAGCCTGAGAATGAGCGTATTAATTGCATTGTTGCAGGCGCTGGTGTTGTTTGCCGCCGCGCCGCTGTTGTCCGGGATTACTCGCGTTGCGCGCGCGCGTCTGCATAACCGCCGTGGTCCCGGCGTGTTGCAGGAGTATCGCGACATCATCAAACTGCTGGGTCGTCAGAGCGTCGGCCCTGATGCCTCCGGCTGGGTGTTCCGCCTGACGCCGTACGTGATGGTCGGTGTGATGCTGACCATCGCCACCGCGCTGCCGGTGGTCACCGTTGAGTCGCCAATGACGGGGTTGGGTGATCTGATTACCCTGATCTACCTGTTCGCCATCGCCCGCTTCTTCTTTGCCATTTCCGGCCTGGATACCGGCAGCCCGTTTACCGCGATCGGGGCCAGCCGCGAGGCGATGCTCGGCGTGCTGGTGGAGCCGATTCTGCTGCTCGGTCTGTGGGTTGCGGCGCAGGTCGCGGGTTCCACCCATATCAGCAGCATCACCGACACCATTTACCACTGGCCTGCCGCGCGCAGTATTCCGCTGATTCTGGCGCTGTGCGCCTGCGCCTTCGCCACCTTTATCGAAATGGGCAAGCTGCCGTTCGACCTGGCAGAAGCGGAGCAGGAGCTTCAGGAAGGCCCGCTCTCAGAATACAGCGGAAGCGGCTTCGGCGTGCTGAAGTGGGGCATCAGCCTTAAACAGCTGGTGGTGTTGCAGATGTTTGTCGGCGTGTTTATCCCGTGGGGGCAGATGACCAGTTTTAGCGTCGGCGGTCTGCTACTGGCGCTGGTGGTTGCCGTCGTCAAGCTGGTGGTTGGCGTACTGATTATCGCCCTGTTCGAAAACAGCATGGCGCGTCTGCGCCTGGATATCACCGGGCGCATTACCTGGACCGGGTTCGGTTTAGCCTTTTTAGCCTTCGTCTCCTTGCTGGTGGCGTGATTTAAGAGAGTTTGAGCATGTCTGAAGAAAAAATCGGTCAACACTATCTCGCCGCACTGCACCAGGCCTTTCCGGGCGTGGTGCTGGATGAAGCCTGGCAGACCAAAGACCAGCTTACCGTGACGGTGAAGGTCAACTATTTACCGGAAGTGGTCGAGTTCCTCTACTACAAGCAGGGCGGCTGGCTGTCGGTGCTGTTCGGCAACGATGAGCGCAAGCTGAACGGCCACTACGCCGTCTACTATGTGCTGTCGATGGAGCAGGGGACGAAATGCTGGATCACCGTGCGCGTGGAAGTGGATGCCAATAAACCGGAGTATCCGTCGGTGACGCCACGGGTGCCTGCGGCGGTCTGGGGCGAGCGCGAAGTGCGCGATATGTACGGCCTGGTGCCGGTAGGGCTGCCGGACGAACGTCGCCTGGTGCTGCCGGACGATTGGCCGGATGAACTCTATCCGCTGCGTAAAGACAGCATGGATTACCGTCAGCGTCCGGCGCCGACCACCGATGCTGAAACCTATGAATTCATAAATGAACTGGGTACAAAAAAGAACAACGTGGTGCCGATTGGCCCGCTGCACGTGACTTCCGATGAACCGGGCCACTTCCGCCTGTTCGTTGACGGTGAGAACATTATCGACGCCGACTATCGCCTGTTCTACGTCCATCGCGGCATGGAAAAGCTGGCGGAAACCCGCATGGGCTACAACGAAGTGACCTTCCTGTCGGACCGCGTGTGCGGCATCTGCGGCTTCGCCCACAGCACCGCCTACACCACCTCCGTCGAGAATGCGATGGGCATCGTGGTACCGGAGCGCGCGCAGATGATCCGCGCCATTCTGCTGGAGGTGGAGCGCCTGCACTCGCACCTGCTCAATCTCGGCCTCGCCTGCCACTTCACCGGCTTCGACTCCGGGTTTATGCAGTTCTTCCGTGTGCGTGAAACGTCGATGAAGATGGCGGAAATTCTCACCGGGGCGCGTAAAACCTACGGCCTGAACCTGATTGGCGGCATCCGTCGCGACCTGCTGAAAGAGGACATGATCCAGACCCGTCAGCTGGCGCAGCAGATGCGCCGCGACGTGCAGGAGCTGGTGGATATGCTGCTCAGTACGCCGAATATGGAGCAGCGCACCGTGGGCATTGGTCGTCTCGACCCGCAGATCGCCCGCGACTTCAGCAACGTCGGCCCGATGGTGCGCGCCAGCGGTCACGCCCGCGACACCCGCGCCGATCACCCGTTTGTCGGCTACGGCCTGCTGCCGATGGAAGTGCACAGCGAGCAGGGCTGCGACGTGATTTCGCGCCTGAAGGTGCGCATCAACGAAGTCTATACCGCGCTGAACATGATCGACTTCGGCCTCGATAACCTGCCGGGCGGCCCGCTGATGGTGGAAGGCTTCACCTATATTCCGCACCGCTTCGCGCTTGGGTTCTCGGAAGCGCCGCGCGGAGATGATATCCACTGGAGTATGACCGGCGACAACCAGAAGCTGTACCGCTGGCGCTGCCGGGCGGCAACCTACGCCAACTGGCCGACCCTGCGCTATATGCTGCGCGGCAACACCGTGTCCGATGCGCCGCTGATTATCGGTAGCCTAGACCCTTGCTACTCCTGTACCGATCGCATGACCGTGGTCGATGTGCGCAAGAAGAAGAGCAAAGTGGTGCCGTACAAAGAGCTGGAGCGCTACAGCATCGAGCGTAAGAACTCGCCGCTGAAATAAGGAATCGCCATGTTTACCTTTATTAAAAAAGTCATTAAGACCGGCACCGCGACGCACTCATACCCGCTGGAGCCGATGCCGGTGGATAAAAATTTCCGCGGCAAACCGGAGCATAATCCGCAGCAGTGTATCGGCTGTGCCGCCTGCGTTAACGCCTGCCCGTCGAACGCCCTGACGGTAGAGACCGATCTGAGCACCAACCAGCTGGCGTGGCAGTTCAACCTTGGGCGCTGCATCTTTTGCGGGCGCTGCGAAGAGGTCTGTCCGACGGCGGCGATTAAGCTCTCTCAGGAGTACGAGCTGGCGGTATGGAAGAAAGAGGATTTCCTCCAGCAGTCGCGCTTTGATATCTGCCACTGCCGGGTGTGCGAACGCCCGTTCGCCGTGCAGAAAGAGATCGACTACGCCATCGCGCTGCTTAAGCACAACGGCGACACCCGCGCCGAGCTGCATCGCGAAAGCTTTGAGACCTGCCCGGAGTGCAAACGCCAGAAATGTCTGGTGCCGTCCGACCGTATTGAACTGACTCGCCATATGAGAGAGGCCAGCTGATGAGCAATTTATTGGGCCCGCGCGATGAAAACGGCATTCCGTTGCCGATGACGGTGGATGAGTCCATCGCCAGCATGAAAACCGCGTTGCTGAAGAAAATTAAACGTTCCGCCTACGTCTACCGCGTGGACTGCGGCGGCTGCAACGGCTGCGAAATTGAGATTTTTGCCACCCTGTCGCCGCTGTTTGACGCCGAGCGTTTTGGTATCAAAGTGGTACCGTCACCGCGCCACGCCGATATTCTGCTGTTTACCGGGGCGGTGACCCGCGCGATGCGTTCGCCTGCATTACGCGCCTGGCAGTCCGCGCCGGACCCGAAAATTTGTATCTCCTACGGTGCCTGCGGCAACAGCGGCGGCATCTTCCACGATCTTTACTGCGTGTGGGGCGGGACCGACAAAATTGTGCCGGTAGATGTCTATATTCCCGGCTGCCCGCCGACGCCTGCCGCGACGTTGTACGGTTTTGCCATGGCGCTGGGCCTGCTGGAGCAAAAAATCCACGCTCGCCTGCCGGGCGAACAGGACGAACAGCCAACCGAGATCCTGCACCCGGATATGGTGCAGCCGCTGCGTGTGCGTATCGACCGCGAAGCGCGTCGTTTGGCGGGCTACCGCTACGGTCGCCAGATTGCCGACGACTATATGCGCCTGCTCGGGCAGGGCGACAGCCAGGTGGTGCGCTGGCTGGAGGCGGAGAAAGATCCGCGTCTGACCGAGATCGTCACCCATCTTAACCAGGTGGTAGAGGGAGCGCGTATCCGATGAGCGAAACGGTGGTGTTCAGTCAGCTGAGCCGTAAATTTATTGATGAGAACGATGCCACGCCCGATCAGGCGCAGCAGGTGGTCTATTACAGCCTGGCGATTGGCCACCACCTCGGCGTGATCGACTGCCTGGAGGCGGCGCTGAGCTGCCCGTGGGAGGCGTATCTGGCGTGGATTGCCACTCTCGAAGAGGGCAGCACCGCGCGGCGAAAAATGGAAGGTGTTCCGAAGTACGGCGAGATAGTTATCGACAGCAATCACGTGACGATGCTCGCCAACGCCTTCGATAAAGCGCAGGCCGGGCAAACCCCTGAGCAACAGGCGTGGAGCAAAACGATGCTCAGCATGCTGCATGATATTCACCAGGAAAGCGCCATCTACCTGATGGTGAGGAGGCTCCGTGACTGACGTTTTACTCTGTGTTGGCAATAGCATGATGGGCGACGATGGCGCAGGCCCACTGCTGGCGGAAATGTGCGCGGCTAATCCCGTCGGCGAGTGGGTGGTGATTGACGGGGGCAGCGCGCCGGAAAACGATATCGTCGCTATTCGCGAGCTGCGCCCCGAGCGCCTGCTGATCGTCGATGCCACCGATATGGGCCTGAACCCCGGCGAGATTCGCATCGTCGACCCGGACGATATCGCCGAGATGTTTATGATGACCACCCACAATATGCCGCTTAACTATCTTATCGATCAGCTGAAAGAGGATATCGGCGAGGTGATCTTCCTGGGCATTCAGCCGGATATCGTCGGCTTCTATTACCCGATGACCCAGCCGATTAAGGACGCTGTCGAGGTGGTGTATCAGAAGCTTAACGGCTGGCAGGGGAACGGCGGATTTGCGCAACTGGAGGCGGTGGAAGAGTAAGATTAATGTCGGAGAGCGTGAGACTCTCCGGCAAGATTCGCTTCAAAAGGCATGGCTGGTAAATATTAATGAAACCGCCATGGCTGGTTTGTTTTGGAAACAGAAATACATCGTTATTTTTATTTATGTGAAACTAACATTAATACGCTGACGCTTTATCTTAATAAAAAAAGCGTCGCAGAATGTATTATTCATTAACCTGCTCGATAATTAACTTTCCTTGCATAACGGAAACTTTAACCCTCGTACCGGTGGGGAACCCCGCTTCTTCCAGCCAGTCGCCATTTAAATTCAAAGACGCATGCTGGCTATAGCGCAATGTTTGCATCGTTTTGCGAGCCTGATGCCGTTTTCTAAAATAACCTACCTTTAAATGACGAAAAGGCTTGGCAATAACCTGACCTGACTTACAATTCTTCACAGCCATAGGAAACTCCTGTCTAGTTGCTTGTGGTTAGCGAAGTCAGGGTGCTGATGACACTCTTACTTCGCGACAGAAACTACTGAACAAACTACCAGTAAAAAATAAAAAAGGCCAACCGAAAACTGGAACGACGCTCCACAAAATAAAATGCAAACAATGAAACTGGAAAAATAAAATAATAAACACACTGGAATGCATTCATTCCCGGAAGTTCAGCGTGTTCTTATTATGCTAGTTCGCTATAATATATTTCCAGACACGATGGATATGGATTTGCACGATCCGCAATAGGCCATAGATAGCACATTTAAGGGAACAGGGAAGTGAAAGAGATAATATGGGTAGGCTTATTGCTACTGGGCTACGCCGCCAATGCGCTGGCGACCAGCTTTGTTGGCTATCTGCCGATGAGCGATGCGGAATATGGCAAAAAACTCGCCCAGCGGCATCTGCTGACCATGCCCGCGTCGGGCGAGATGACGCCAGGCCAAAGCTGGCATTTTCGCCAGATTGGGGTATCCGGAGCAACGCTTATTCCCGACGGGAAAATCGAGGATGAGGAGTGGCAACTCATCGGCAAAGACAAGGCGGGTAAGCCGTGGTCCATTCCGTTGGGCATACTGTATAACGCGGGCGGGCAGGCGGAATTTTACCGTGCTGATTTTGATCGTAATGGCGTGCAGGATGTTGTCGTCTGGCGCGTAAATCCAGGCGTTGGGCTGGCGCCTGCGGTGAATTTAGCGCTGATTACCTTCAGGGAAAACGGGCGGCCGTGCGTGTTTGAGCCATGGGGGTTTTACACCACCAGCGGCGCTGGCGTTGACGATTTGCTCGACCTGCAAGGCAACGGGCGTACGCAGCTACTGGATATGCAGTTCAGCGAGGGTTACTGGGTGACGGATTTATATCAGGTGACGGACGCCCGCTGGCGGCGCGTCGAGGGATGGTTTGGCAAACTTAAATACCCGGCGCTGAGCCGTTTTACCCATAGAGAGAACCGCAAGCTGGTTATTAAACCGATCGCCGGGCGGCACCCGGAAACGGAAGATCTGGCCGATGGGCAGCGCTGTTTGTAGTGTATGTGCGTTAGCTGCAGAGCTAACCAAACGGAAAGAAGAGTAAAGCTAGTTGACGAAAAAACGCACCGCAATAATACTATCTAATACTAATAGATAGTAATTCTACAAGAGGACACAAACATGCCAACCAGTATCTCGCTAAGCCCGCACTTTGAAAGCTTTATCCGTGAGCAGATAGAGAGCGGTCGCTATAACAACGTCAGTGAGGTGATCCGCGCCGGGCTAAGAGCTCTCGAAGAGCGGGAGCATAATCAGCAACTGGAAATGCTGCAGGCCGCAGTCAACGCGGGGATTAACAGCGGGGAGGGGCGGGATGTAAAAGATGTGTTTGATCGCCTGAGTAGGAAATATCATCTGATGGGTGAAAATGGGAAGTGAGTATGAGGCTTGTTATATCGCCAATGGCAGAGCAAGACATAGAAGAAATCGGCGATTATATCGCGTTGGATAATCCAGCGCGTGCACTGAGCTTCATTGAAGAGCTTTATCAACAATGTCGTCGGATTGGGGAAACGCCGAAACTGTATCGACGGCGAGATGAGTTGGGAAAAGGCGTGAGGGGGTGCCCCTATGGTCGTTATCTTACTGTGTTTAGCAATAAGCAAGATGAAGTGAGAATAGAGCGCGTATTACATATGGCTCGCGATCCGGGACCGCATTTTGCGGAATAAAAATAGTTTATTATCGGAACCTGAAAGGAGATTATTGTTCTTTCCATAGAGAAGACATTAGCGTTATCAAACATAAGCCAGATGTAAAAATAATACACATCTTTAATTGACATAATCAGCAATGCGCCTGGCCTCAGCAAAGCCAGAGCGCCGCAATTATTCAATTCAACCTTCAGCCTGGATAATTAACTTTCCTTGCATCACCAATACTTTTACCGTTGTACCTATAGGAAATCCTGCCGCTTCCAGCCAGTCGCCGTTTAGATTTAAAGATGAATGCTGTAGGCCGCGCTGGCTTTTCCGGGTTTTGCGCCTGATATAACCCACTTTTAAATGACGAAACGGTTTGGAAACAGGTGATTCCGGTTTGTTTTTTTCTTCTATCATAGTCTTCTCCATATTTTATTTATTTTCCATTGTGCAAGGGAATGTGGTGAAACTCTATTTTGTGTTTAAAAACTACTGAATAAAATGCCAGTAAAAAAACAGAATGGCAAACCTGAAACTGGAAGCAAGCTCGACAAAATAAAATGCAAAAAATGAAACTGGAAATATTAGGTTATGACTAACTCGAATAAGATTTTTCAGGCTATTTTATTCAGGGTAATAATAGTGGCGTGAAATAGGTCGTGTAAAATATTCTGTATGGAATATTGGGGCTGCCGGGTGCCATTCCCGGAGGCGATGCTGCGCATCTGTCCGGGCTACCGATCCGCAGGTGTTGATTAAGTTGTAGTCCGGCTAAGCGCAGCGTGAGCCGGGAGAAAAGCGGAAGCTGCGTTGCGCGCCATTCCCGGAGGCGATGCTTGGCGCATCTGTCCAGGCTACCGGCCCGCAGGCGTTGATGAACAAGCGCAGCGCGAGCCGGGAAAATTTCCGTGCTGCAGGTGTTGGTGAGGCTGAGGAACCCTCAGCCTGTGGGGCAAACTACGCCAAATCTTCTCCGTTGCTGGCGATCACCTTTTTATACCACCAGAACGATTTTTTGCGTTTGCGCGCCAGAGTGCCGTGGCCTGCGTCGTCGCGGTCAACGTAGACAAAGCCGTAGCGCTTACTCATCTCGCCGGTAGAAGCGGATACCAGGTCGATGCAGCCCCAGCTGGTGTAACCCATTACCGGAATGCCGTCTTCGATGGCGTCGCCCATCGCTTTAATATGCTCGCGCAGATAGCTAATGCGATAGTCGTCGTTAATCTCGCCGTTGGCGTCAATCTCATCGCGCGCGCCGAGGCCGTTCTCCACCAGGAATAGCGGTTTCTGGTAGCGGTCGTACATCATGTTCATGGTAATGCGCAGGCCAAGCGGGTCGATACCCCAGCCCCATTCGCTGGCCTCGATGTACGGGTTTTTCAGCGATTTCACAATGTTCGCCGCGTTGGTGTTGTTGGCGTTCATCTCCGCCGACGCGCAGCGCGAGGCGTAGTAGCTAAAAGAGACGAAATCGACGGTATTGCGCAGGATTTCATCATCACCCGCTTCTTTCACAACCGTCACGCCTTTCTCACGGAATACCCGCGCTGCCCATACCGGGTATGCGCCGCGCGCCTGGACGTCGATAAAGAACAGATTTTCGCGATCTTTCTCCAGCGCCATCCACACGTCTTCTGGCTTACAGGAATAAGGGTAGAAATTGCCGCCCGCCAGCATACAGCCGACCTGATTTTGCGGGTTTACCTCATGGGCGATTTTGGTGGCTAAGGCGCTGGCTATCAGTTCATGATGCGCGGCCTGGTATTTCACCTGATCCTGATTCTCTCCCTCTTCAAACACCAGCCCGGCTCCGGAGAACGGGCTATGCAGCATAATGTTGATTTCATTAAAGGTGAGCCAGTACTTCACTAAACCATCAAAAGCTTCAAAGCAGGTGCGGGCGTAGCGGGTGAAAAATTCCACCATTTTACGATTGCGCCAGGAGCCGTATTCCGTCACCAGATGCATCGGCACGTCGAAATGGCACAGCGTGACCAGCGGCTCGATATGGTGCTTTTTGCACTCTTCAAACAGCGAACGGTAGAAGGCGATCCCTTCCTGATTGGGTTCCAGCTCATCCCCATTCGGAAACAGGCGGCTCCAGGCGATAGAGGTGCGAAACACGCTAAAACCCATCTCCGCCATCAGAGCGATATCTTCTTTATAACGATGATAAAAATCGATGGCCTCGTGGCTCGGGTAGAACTCATCGTCGCGCAGTTCGAAGCGCTTCTCCAGCCCCAGCTTGACCGGCAGGCGGTGAGCGCCGTGGGGAATGGTATCGACGGTGGTCAGCCCTTTGCCGCCCTCCAGATATGCTCCTTCAGACTGGTTGGCGGCCAGTGCGCCGCCCCATAAAAATCCCTGTGGAAAAGTCGCCATGCGTTACCTCGTTAGCAAAATTGTGTTCAGGCGTGTGAAGCCTGCGCGCTGGCCTGGCGCTGTCTGGCGTCAGCAGCGGCCTCTTCAACCGGAATATCTTCAAAGCCGAGCAACAGCGTCAGGATAAACGACAGTACGACCGCCAGCGCCATGACGCCAAAGACCCAGACGATAGTCATCGGATTGGCCGGGTCGAAAAACTGCACGCTGGTAAAGAGTCCCGGCGCCGCCATCGAGTGGCTGGCGAGCCCGGCAATTCCGGCCACCGCGCCGCAGATAAAGCCGCTGATCAGGCTGGCGATTAACGGGCGCTTCAGGCGCACCGCCACGCCGTACAGCGCGGGTTCGGAAATCCCCGCCAGAATGGCGGAAGCCGCGGCCGCCAGCGCCGTCTGGCGCAATTCCGGGTTTTTGGTTTTCCACGCTACAGCCAGCGATGATCCGCCCAGCGACAGGTTGGCGCCGATTTCAGACGGCATGACCATGCCCTCTTTGCCGGTTTCGGCAATGGTCTGAATGATCGTTGGGGTAAAGACGCGGTGCATCCCGGTCATCACCAGTAGCGGCCACAGGGCGCCCATAATCGCCACCGACAGCCAGCCCAGATAGCTATGAATGGTATAAACCAGCGCGGAAATGGCGCTACCGATCCAGATACCGAGCGGGCCAATCAGCAGAATCGACAGCGGGGCGGCAATCAGCACGATCAGCATGGGTTTAAGGAAGTTTTTGGTGACCGCCGGGGTAATACGGTCGACCCAGCGTTCGATATAAGAGAGGCACCAGGTCATCACCAGCGCCGGGATCACGGTGTAGGTGTATTTCACCGCCGTCACCGGAATAAAGGCGAACTCAACGTGCTCGCCCTGGGCGGCTTTCGCCATCAGCTCGATAAAGCTCGGATGCACCAGCACCCCGGCAATGGCAATCGCCAGCGACATATTGGTTTTGAATTTCACCGCCGCGGAAGCTGCTACCATCAGCGGCAGGAAGAAGAACGCGCCATCGCCGATCACCGTCAGAATGGTCAGCGTTGGCGCGCCTTTGGGCAGCACGCCTGTCATCTCCAGGATCATCGCCAGCAGCTTAACCATCGATCCGCCGATAATCGCCGGGATCAGCGGCGACATGGTGCCGATCAGCGCATCAAGGATCCCGGCACCGATGCGTTTTAAGGTGACAGGCGGTTTCCCCTGCGGTTCGGCAGGGCGCAGATCCCCCGGCAGCAGGGCGACGACTTCGCGATACGCCTGGGAGACGGTATTACCGATGATCACCTGACACTGGTTGTCGCTACGCACCACGCCGAGTACGCCTTTCAGCCCTTTCAAGATGGTGCTATCAACCTGCTCGCTGTCTTTGACCACGAAACGCAGGCGCGTCATACAGTGAGTAACGGCGGCGACGTTATCTACGCCACCTATCGCTGTGATGATCTGCTGCGCCAGGGCTGCATAATTTTTAGACATCGGATTTTATCCTGTTTATCAATGGGGTACTGGCTTGTCATCGCGCCGTAAACGGAGCGGTATCATGCATGCATAGGAAACCGGTTCCACATAATCATCAATAGTTTCACTTATAGTTACAAGGATTAAAAAATTAATATCCAAATTTTGTGATTTTGATCGCTTTGTAAGCGAGGGGCGGGATGCGCGCAAATGCTGAAAAACCGTCGCGCGTGCAGTACACTGCGGGCAACATTGGCAACAGGAATAACCACATGGCAACAATGCTGGAGGTCGCGAAGCGCGCGGGGGTATCGAAAGCCACCGTTTCGCGGGTGCTGTCGGGGAACGGCTATGTCAGTCAGGAGACCAAAGACCGCGTGTTCCAGGCGGTGGCTGAAAGCGGCTATCGGCCGAATCTGCTGGCGCGCAACCTGGCGACCAAAAAGACGCAGACCCTCGGGCTGGTGGTGACCAACACCCTTTATCACGGCGTCTACTTCAGCGAGTTGCTCTATCACGTGGCGCGGATGACCGAAGATAAAGGGCGGCAACTGATCCTCGCCGACGGCAAGCACAGCGCGGAGGAAGAGCGCGAGGCGATTCAGTATCTGCTCGACCTGCGTTGCGACGCGATTATCATCTATCCGCGCTTCCTTAGCGTTGATGAGATGGATGAGATTATCGAGAGCCATGAGCAGCCGATTATGGTGCTTAACCGTCGCCTGCGCCGCAACGCCAGCCACTGCGTCTGGTCCGATCAAAAGGCCTCGGCGATGATGGCTGTGGAAAAGCTCATCGCGCTGGGCCATCGCGATATCGCCTTTATTACCGGCTCGCTGGATTCGCCAACCGGCGTTGAGCGTCTCTCTGGCTATAAAGATGCGTTGTCTCGCCACGGCATCGGCCTGAATAACGATTTGATTGTTGAAGGAAGGTGGACACCGGAAACCGGTGCCGCCGGGGTGGAGACGCTGCGCCAGCGTAACGCCCGCTACAGCGCGCTGGTGGCGAGTAACGACGATATGGCGATCGGTGCGATGAAGCAGCTGCATCAGCTTGGCGTAAAAGTGCCAGAGCAGGTATCGGTAGTCGGTTTTGACGATATCGTGCTGGCGCCCTATATGGTTCCGGCGCTCTCCAGCGTCAAAGTGCCGGTCACGGAGATGATTAAAGAGAGTATCAACCGGCTGATTTTTATGCTCGACGGCGGTGATTTAAAATATCAGCAAACCTTCCCCGGCGAGCTGATTGAACGCGACTCAATGGTTCCCGGTCCGCATGCCTGACGTCGTCATCTGTCATCGTCAGTTGTGACGATGACAGTGTTCCGGTTATTTATTCCCTTTATTATCAATGTAATAAAAATTGGAACGTATTATGCATACTCCGGCGCATCACCTTCTTACAGCTGGAGAAATGGATGAACCGTTTCATTATCGCCGACGCGAGCAAATGCATCGGCTGCCGCACCTGTGAAGTGGCCTGCGTGGTCTCTCATCAGGAGAATCAGGACTGCGCCGCGCTGACGCCAAAAAACTTTTTACCGCGCATTCACGTGATTAAAGGCGTCAATGTGTCGACGGCCACGGCCTGTCGTCAGTGTGAAGACGCGCCGTGCGCCAACGTCTGCCCGAACGGCGCCATCAGCCGTGACAAAGGTTTTGTTCACGTGATGCAGGAGCGCTGCATCGGCTGCAAAACCTGCGTAGTGGCCTGCCCATATGGCGCGATGGAAGTGGTGGTGCGCCCGGTTATCCGCCACAGCGGAGCGGGCCTGAACGTGATGGCGGAAAAAGCGGAAGCCAACAAGTGCGACCTCTGCCACCATCGCGAAGCGGGGCCGGCCTGTATGGATGCCTGCCCGACCCACGCGCTGGTGTGCGTCGATCGTAACAAGCTCGAACAGATGAATATCGAAAAACGCCGCCGTACGGCGCTGGCCTGGTAATCTGGTCACGCAATGAACGGGGTGCAAATTCGCATTCGCGGTAAAGTGCAGGGGGTGGGATTCCGCCCCTTTGTCTGGCAGCTGGCGCAGGAGCTTGGGTTGCGCGGCGACGTATGCAACGACGGCGATGGCGTACTGGTGCGGCTTGGTGGCGGTGATGCGGTATTCCTCGCCGCTTTAACCCAGCGTTGCCCGCCGCTGGCGCGGGTCGACAGCACGCAAGCTCAGCCGTTTGCCTGGGCCATCGCGCCGTCGGGTTTCACCATCCGACAAAGCGGAGCCGGGAGTATGCGTACGCAGATTGTGCCTGATGCCGCCACCTGTCCGGCATGTCTTGCGGAGATGAATGACCCGCAGGAGCGCCGCTATCGCTACCCGTTTATCAATTGCACCCACTGCGGGCCGCGTTTTACCATTATTCGCGCCATGCCTTATGACCGCCCGCTGACTTCCATGTCTCCGTTTCCTCTTTGTCCGTCCTGTGCGGCGGAGTATCGCAATCCTGCCGATCGCCGCTTTCATGCTCAGCCGGTGGCCTGCGCTGAGTGCGGGCCGCAGCTGGAATGGCGTGGGGAGGCGACTAATCTGTTTGGCGAAGCGGCGTTACAGGCGGCGATTGCCCGGCTGCTGGCGGGTGATATTGTGGCGGTGAAGGGGCTGGGCGGTTTCCATCTGGTATGCGATGCCGGGAACCGCGAGGCCGTGGCGACGCTACGGGAGCGCAAGCATCGCCCGGCAAAACCGCTGGCGGTAATGCTGCCGACGGCAACAGGACTGCCCGAACAGGCGCTTAAGCTTCTGACCTCTCCCGCCGCGCCGATCGTGCTGCTGGACAAAACGCTGGTTGCTGGCCTGTGCGACCAAATTGCGCCAGGGCTTGCGGAAGTAGGGGGGATGCTGCCGTCTAATCCATTGCAGCATTTACTTGCGCAGGCGCTGGCGCGCCCCTTAGTGATGACCTCCGGCAATCTTAGCGGCCGCCCGCCTGCGCTTACTAACGATCAGGCGCTGGCAGATCTTGCCGGGATTGCCGACGGTTTTCTGCTGCATAACCGCGAGATTGTGCAGCGGATGGATGATTCCGTGGTGCGGCAAAGCGGCGAGATGCTGCGCCGTGCTCGCGGCTATGTGCCGGACGCGCTGCCGCTGCCGCCGGGATTCCACGACGTACCGCCGCTGCTGGCCCTCGGCGCGGATATGAAAAATACCTTCTGCCTGCTGCGCGGCGATGAAGCGGTGCTCAGTCAGCATTTTGGCGACCTCGGTGAGGAAGGCGTAGAAGGGCAGTGGCGACAGGCGCTGCATTTGATGCAGGAAATCTACGCTTTTATGCCGCAGCAGGTGGTGGTTGATGCCCATCCCGGCTATCGCGCCTCGCAGTGGGCGGCGTCGCTGGCGCTACCGGTGGCGCGCGTTTTGCACCATCATGCCCACGCAGCCGCCTGCCTGGCTGAACATCGCTGGCCGCTGGACGGCGGCGACGTCATCGCCCTGACGCTCGACGGCATTGGAATGGGGGAAAATGGCGAGCTATGGGGCGGCGAATGCCTGCGGGTCAACTATCGCGAATGTGAACGGCTTGGCGGCTTGCCCGCGGTGGCGCTGCCCGGCGGTGACCTCGCCGCCCGTCAGCCGTGGCGCAATCTGCTCGCTCAGTGCCTGGCGTTTGTGCCTGACTGGCAGAGCTATGCCGAAACCGCCGCGCTGCGTCAGCAAAACTGGCCGCTGCTGGCGCGGGCCATTGATCGCGGTATTAACGCGCCTAAAGCGTCGTCGTGCGGACGTCTGTTTGACGCCGTCGCCTGCGCATTAGGCTGTGCGCCGCGGACCCTGAGCTATGAGGGTGAGGCGGCCTGTCGACTGGAGGCGCTGGCGGCAACCTGCGAAAGCGTTGATCATCCGGTGACGTTACCGTGGCGCGATGGCGAGCTGGACCTGGCGACGTTCTGGCGACTGTGGCTCGGCTGGCAGGCCAATCCGGCGCAAAAATCTTGGGCTTTTCACGATGCGCTGGCCTGCGGGCTGGCGGCGATGATGCGTGATTGCGCGAGCGCGCGGGATATTCATACCCTGACTTTTGGCGGCGGGGTGCTGCATAACCGGCTGCTGGCGGCGCGATTGACCTTTTATCTGGCCGATTTTACTCTGCTCTTTCCGCAGCAACTGCCCGCTGGCGATGGCGCGATAGCCCTCGGCCAGGCGGTTATCGCTGCGGCCCGCCTTCAGGCTTAAAGGACACCAACATGATAATGATGATTTTGCGCCAGCAGCCGCGCGCAGCGGCGCTGGTGGTGGCATTAATTGCGGCCAATTTGCTGGCCTGGGGCTGGGCGTTTGCTGCATTCGGCGGCAGCGGCGCGCTAATGGCCGCCAGCCTGCTGGCCTGGGGCTACGGCCTGCGCCATGCGGTGGATGCCGATCATATTGCAGCAATTGATAACGTGACCCGCAAAATGATGCAGCAGGGGCGGCGGCCTTTCGGCGTTGGCGCGTGGTTTTCGCTGGGCCACTCGTCAATTGTGGTGCTGGCTTCGGCGGCGATTGCCGCGACCGCCACCGCGTTTGGTCAACAGATGAGCTGGTTTCACGATACCGGCAGCGTGATCGGCACCGCCGTGTCGGCGTTATTTTTGCTGGCGATGGCGTTTATCAACCTGGTGATTTTGCGCAGCGTCTGGCGCAGCTTTCAGGCGTGGAAGCAGGGCGAAAAGGTGAGTGATGAGATAATGAGCGGCGGCGGCATGATGAGCTGGCTGTTTGGTAAGACCTTCCGCCTGATTAGCCGTAGCTGGCAGATGTATCTGGTGGGCTTTCTGTTTGGCCTCGGCTTTGATACGGCAACGGAAATCGGCGTGCTGGGCATTTCCGCCGCCAGCGCCTCGAGCGGGATGTCAATCTGGTCGATTATGGTTTTCCCGGCGCTGTTCGCCAGCGGCATGGCGCTGGTGGATACGCTTGATAATGTGCTGATGGTGGGTGCTTACGGTTGGGCGTTCAGCAAGCCGCAGCGCAAGCTCTATTACAATATGACCATTACCGGGACGTCGGTGGTGGTGGCGCTGTTCATTGGCGGGCTGGAAGCACTGGGGCTGTTGATGGATAAGTTTTCCCTGAGCGGCGGGGTCTGGCGCTGGGTTGGCGCATTGAACGACAATCTTGGCAACGCTGGTTTTGTGGTGGTAGGGCTGTTTGTTGCCTGCTGGGTGCTGTCGGTGCTTAACTACCGCTGGCGCGGATACGATAATCTGGCGCGGTAAGTTGGGGAGATCATCCCGGAGGCGATGCTGCGCATCTGTCCGGGCTACAGATTATGTGGCTGTCTGGTAGCCCGGACAGGCGCAACGCGCCGCCTCCGGGGATAACGTCAGTCCATACAGGCTAACTCACCAACTGCTTGAGCAGCGCAAAGGCGTCTTTCATTCGATCCTCGCTAACCACAAAGGCGCGCAGCTGGTTTTCGGCATCCACGCCTTTCGCCACCAGGCCGTCTTTGGCGGCAACGATATTCCACGTCAGATCCTCGCGTCGGGTATCGCCCGCCAGATGCAGCGGTAAATCCGGTGTTTTGACCTTCACCAGCATCGGCGGCAGCTTCAGCTCGCCCTGCTGGGTCAGCAGATTTTTACCCAGGCACATGGCGCTCAGCAGAATCGGTTGCAGGAACGGCAATACTATGCCGTTGATTTCTGCGCAGTCGCCGAGGGCGTAAATCGCCGGATGGCTGGTTTGCAGCTGGCTGTTTACCACCACGCCGCGATTAATCTCCAGACCCGCATGCCGCGCCAGCGCCGTTTCCGGGCGCAGGCCGGCGGCAGCGACCACCGCATCAACGGTCACCGTGCGCTGACGGTCAAGGGTGACGCGAATGCCGTCGGCGCTTTGCTCCAGGCTTTCCAGTTGAGATTTCAGCATCAGGTGCACGCCCATATCGGTCAGACGATGCTGCAGGCGGCTGCTGGCCTCCGGCGGCATCAGCGCCGACAGCACGCTGGCGGAGTTATCCACCACCGTCACCGCTTTCCCGGCGCGGCAGAAATCCATTGCCAGCTCGCAGCCAATCAGCCCGCCGCCAACGATCAGTACGCGTCTGGCGTCGTGCAGCTGACTCTGCGCTGCGCCGTACTCACGCTGGCTGTTGAGGGTTAGCATCAGCTCGCGTCCCGGCACCGGCGGAATAAACGGCGTCGCGCCGGTAGCCAGCACCAGTTTGTCATAGCGCCATTCGCGGTCCTGGCTTTTCACTACCTGATTCCTGGTGTCGATATCGCTCACCCAGGTATGCGGGAACAGGCGCAGATTGTACTGCTCGGCAAACTCTCCCGCCGTTTGCAGAGTCAGGTCGTCGGCCTTCTGACCACGGCTGACCACATGGCTGAGGTCCGGTTTGTTGTACTCATCCATACTGTCGGCGGCGATCAGGGTCAGCGGGATTTGCGGGTCCTGCTTGCGGATATTTTTCACCAGCTGACGGGCCGCGAAGCCCGAACCGATGATGACGATGCCATCACTCATTTTGCCTCCGATGCCAGAACATCAAACACGTCTTTACCCAGCGAACACTCAGGGCAGAGGAAGTTATCCGGGACTTCGCTCCACGGCGTACCCGGCTGGATGTCCTGGTTCGGCTCGCCTGTTTCTGGATCGTAAATCCACTGGCAAACGCTGCACTGCATTTTAGGGCCGAGGTCGACTGCGGTGGCCGCTGCTGCACATGGCGTTGCTTCCGGCGCGGCTTTTTTCTCCTGGCGCACCGGCAGCGGATTCAGCGCCCACTGACGAGCAATTTCGCGACCGTGCTGACGACAAATTTCCAGCGCGTCGAGGTCTGGACGCCATTTGGCCTTCAGACTCAGGGACATTTCAAAACCGGCATCCTGTAAACGGGTAGAGAGACGATCAACCGCGCCGCCGCTCCAGCCGTGGGAGCCAAAGGCGCTGGCGTGCTTGTTGCGAAAACGCAGGCCGGTCATCTCTTCCACCAGCCCGGCGATTTTCGGCATCATCACGTTGTTCATGGTGGAGGTGCCGACCAGCACGCCTTTGGAGCGGAACACGTTGGTCAGGATTTCGTTTTTATCGCTGCGGGCGACGTTAAAGATTTTCACCGCCACGTTCGGGTCAACTTCGTTGATGCCCTGGGCGATGGCGTCGGCCATCATGCGGGTGTTATTGGACATGGTGTCGTAGAAAATGGTGATACGGTCTTCCTGATAGTCCGCCGCCCATTTCAGGTACAGCTCAACGATCTGGGTTGGATTTTCACGCCATACCACGCCGTGGGAGGTGGCAATCATGTCGACCGGCAGATTGAAGCCGAGGATCTCGGTGATTTTCGGCGTCACCAGGCGACTGAACGGGGTCAGGATGTTGGCGTAGTAGCGCTGGCACTGCTCGAACAGTTCGGTCTGGTCAACTTCGTCGTTGAACAGACGTTCATCGCAGTAGTGCTGGCCAAAGGCATCGTTACTGAACAGCACCGCATCGCCGGTCATGTAGGTCATCATGCTGTCCGGCCAGTGCAGCATCGGGGTTTCCACAAAAATCAGCTGTTTGCCGTTACCGATATCCAGGCTGTCGCCGGTTTTCACTACGTTAAAGTTCCACTCCGGGTGATGGTGGTGGCCGGTGATGGAGTCGATGGCGTTGGCGGTGCAGTAGATCGGGGTGTCCGGGATCTGCGCCATCAGTTCGGTCAGCGCGCCAGCATGATCCTCTTCGGCGTGGTTAATAATGATGTAGTCGATATCGGCGAGGTCGATTTCGCCGCGCAGATTTTGCACGAATTCACGACTGAATTTATGATCGACGGTATCGATCAGCACGTTTTTTTCTTCCCGGATAAGATAGCTGTTGTAGCTGCTGCCGCGCAGCGTTTTATATTCTGTTCCATGGAAATCACGCACTTCCCAGTCACGTTGGCCAACCCAATGAATGTTATTTTTAACCAGAATAGACATAGCAACCTCAATTAATTCAGCATTGTTCAAATAAGATGTTTTGCTTATATCAAGTTGCGTGCCAACTTTTTAATTAATTGAATTTAAAGGTTTTAATATTTCTGGCTAAATTTGTTGATGTCAAAATGACAATGGTTAAAATAGTCGTTATGACTATCTTTATTGTCAGAATGACTATGAGGCGACAATGAGTTTCTCCGTCGAGGCCCTGGCGAAAATTGCCATTGATTTACAAAGCGATCTCGGTCATGCCGACCGTTTCTCGCGCCTGATTACCACCCTGCGGCAGATTCTCGGCTGCGATGCTTCGGCGCTGCTGCGCTACGAAGCGCATCAGTTTGTGCCGCTGGCGATTGATGGCCTGGCCCAGGATGTACTTGGGCGGCGCTTCGCCCTTGAGGGGCATCCACGGCTGGAGGCGATTGCTCGTGCCGGGGACGTGGTGCGGTTCCCGGCAGACAGCGACCTGCCGGACCCTTACAACGGATTAATTCCCGGACAGGAGAGCCTGAAGGTACATGCCTGCGTCGGGCTGCCGCTATTTGCCGGGCAAACCCTGATTGGCGCGCTCACCCTCGACGGCATGGATGCGGACCGTTTCGACAGCTTTAGCGATGAGGAGCTGCGCCTGATTGCCGCTCTGGTGGCCGGGGCGCTGAATAACGCGCTGCTGATTGCCCGGCTGGAGAATCAAAACGTGCTACCGGAGCAGGCTATCGCTTACCCGGCGTCCGAGCGTCAGGAGATAATCGGCCTGTCGGCACCGATTTTACAGCTGAAAAAAGAGATCGATATCGTCGCGGCTTCCGATCTGAACGTCCTGATTAGCGGTGAAACCGGCACCGGCAAGGAGCTGGTGGCGAAGGCGGTGCATCAGGGGTCGCCGCGTGCAGCCAACCCGCTGGTGTATCTCAACTGCGCAGCGCTACCGGAGAGCGTGGCGGAAAGCGAGCTGTTTGGTCACGTTAAAGGGGCATTTACCGGGGCGATAAGTAACCGTAGCGGCAAGTTTGAAATGGCGGATAACGGGACGCTGTTCCTCGATGAAATTGGCGAGCTGTCGCTGGCGCTACAGGCCAAGCTACTGCGGGTGCTGCAATATGGCGATATTCAGCGCGTCGGCGATGACCGCAGCCTGCGGGTCGATGTACGGGTGCTGGCAGCGACCAACCGCGACCTGCGTCAGGAGGTGGTGGAAGGGCGTTTTCGTGCCGATCTTTATCATCGTCTGAGCGTGTTCCCGCTGTCGGTTCCGGCGCTGCGCGAGCGGGAAAATGACGTCGTGCTGCTGGCGGGCTATTTTTGTGAGCAGTGTCGTTTACGTATGGGGCTGTCGCAGGTGATTTTAAGCGACGCGACGTGCGCCAGGCTGCTGGCGTGGTCATGGCCGGGTAACGTGCGCGAGCTGGAGCATGCTATTCATCGGGCGGTGGTGCTGGCGCGGGCAACTCAGGCGGGTAACGAAGTCGTACTGGAGCCGCCGCATTTTCAGTTTGCCGCGCAAGCGCCGGGTCTGCCTGACGTAAGCCCGCAGCCGGTGGCGGAGGTGGTGAATTTACGCGAGGCGACGGAAGCCTTCCAGCGCGAAGCGATTGCCAGAGCGCTGGCGGATAACAATCGCAACTGGGCCGCTGCCGCCCGCGCGCTGGATCTCGACGTCGCCAACCTGCACCGGCTGGCGAAGCGTCTCGGGCTTAAAGGATCCCGGCCTGATAAAAGTTCTGCAGGTTAATCGCGCCGACCAGTTGACCGTTGTCATCCACCACCGGCGCGGCGCTGATTTTGTGCTTCATCAGGCGCTCTTTGGCTTCTACCGCGCGGCTTTCTGCTTGCAGGGTTACGCCGTTGCGGGTCATCGCCTGGCTGACGACATCTTGCAAACTGCCGCCGCCTACCAGCCAGCGGCGCAGGTCGCCGTCGGTGAACACGCCCTGGACGTGATTGTGCTCATCGCAGACCGCCACCAGCCCCAGGCCGGTGCGGCTGAGTTCGAGCATCGCGTCCATCACGCTGGTATCAACATCCACGCGCGGCACGTCGCCATCGCGGCGCATGAGATGGTGAACTTTGTTCAGCAGTCGTGCGCCCAGCGCGCCAGCCGGGTGCGAGCGGGCAAAATCTTCTTCATTAAAGCCGCGAGCCTGCATCACCGCCATCGCCAGCGCGTCGCCGAGCATCAGGGTGTTAACGGTGCTGGAGGTCGGCGCGAGATGCATCGGGCAGGCTTCGCGTTCTACGGCGATATCAAGCACCGCTTTAGCCGCCAATGCCAACGGAGATTTGGATTTTCCGGTCATTGCCAACAGCGGAATGGATTTTTCTTCCAGGCGCGGGACAATGAGATCCAGCTCTTTAGCGCTGCCGGAGTAGGAGATAAACAGCATCACGTCGCGGCTATCGAGCATCCCGAGGTCGCCGTGCAGCGCCTCCGCCGGATGAACGAAAAATGCCGGAGTGCCGGTGCTGGCGAAGGTGGCGGCCAGCTTTTTGCCAATATGACCTGATTTGCCGATACCGGAGACCACCAGTTTTCCCTCGCAGTGAATGATGATTTCCGCCGCGCGGATGAAGTCGTCGCCCAGGCGTTCAGGCAGGCGACTCGCCTCCTGAAGCTCCAGCATCAGGGTCTGACGTCCGGCTTCTAACAGAAAGTTACTCATGATGTTCTCCAGTAATAATGACCTCGATGCCTTTTTCTTCCAGCGCTTGCTTGAATTCCGGGCTGATATCGGCATCGGTAATCAGTTTGTCCACGCTCTCCAGACCGCAGACGATATTGGGACTTTTGCGGCCAAACTTCGATGAGTCGGCCATCAGGATAACTTCGCGGGCGGCATTGCACATCGCTTTGCTGACCGTATAAACCTCATTAAAGGTGGTGACGCCGGCGATTAAATCAATCCCGTCGGTTCCCATAAACAGTTTATCGAAGCTGAAGTGCTCGAAGGCGTTTTCCGCCAGCTGGCCATGAAAGGAGGCCGATTTTTTACGGAAGGTACCGCCCGGCATCAGGATAGTTTGTTCATTATCCAGCTCGGAGAGGGCGTTGACGATATGCAGGCTGTTGGTCATCACGGTGATGTTATTGAAGCGGCTGAGCATTGGCACCATTTGCAGCACCGTACTGCCGGCGTCAAGAATGATCGAGTCGCCATCGTGAATAAAGCCCACCGCAACTTCGGCAATTCGCTCTTTTTTATGGGTGTTGATCAGCGTCTTGTGGTCGATGGGTGGGTCGGCCTCGTCTTTATTTAACACCACGCCGCCGTAGGTGCGGATAACGGTACCGGCATTCTCAAGGATGACCAGATCCTTGCGGATGGTGGTACCGGTGGTGTCGAAGTGTTGCGCCAGCTCTTCGACCGAACATTTACCCTGCGATTGCAGGTGCTCGAGAATGGCTGCCTGGCGCTGACGTGGTTTCATAGGCGTTGTATCCTGCGTTTAAAGTTTCGAAATGATAATTTCGCAAGATATTAACTTTCACAACGAAATTATCCATGTTTCGGATTAAGCGCTAATAATAGTGCATTCTGACAGAGCGGATCATTGGGAAAGATCACATCAGGTTGCAATTCCTCGAGATGTTTGCCGTTGAGAGCGGGAATTTTTTGTGGTCTGGCGAAGACGGTGAGGCCTTTCATTAACAGCGTATCGCGAATGCGATCGTGCTCGTCGACGGCGATGGCGACGACGGCGCGCGGTTTGAAGCGGCCCGAGGAGCGACCCACGCCAACCCGGCCCTGCTGGCATAGCTGGTCGAAGGCGCGGTTGAACTGGCGGATTTGCCAGCCGCCAAAGGCGAGCTGGGTTATCCAGGCGATGGCGGCGACGGTGATGAGTGCGGTAACCATAAAATCTCCTTAAGGTGCGTGCGATATTCCCCCGGAGGCGGCGCGTTGCGCCTGTCCGGGCTACCAGACAGCTGCATAATCGGTAGCCCGGACAGATGCGCAGCATCGCCTCCGGGAAAACAGCGCGCAACGTTTTAAAACATCACCTGCCCGCCGGTGACGTTGATGGACTGCCCGGTGCAGTACGAAGCCTGCGGGCTGGCGTAAAACATCAGCACATTGAGCACATCCTGATAATCGCAACCGCGCTTGAGCGGAACTTTATCGACGTAATACTGTTCAACTTCGTTCTCGGCAATCCCCAATTTGGTGGCGTACTGCGGCAGTAGCGACTGGAACATCGGCGACTTCAGCAGGTTGCCCAGCATCAGCGAATGGACGGTGATACCGTACTCCGCGAGATCTAATGCCAGAGACTGCGTCAGCCCCACGCCGCCAAACTTCGCCGCGCTATAGCCGGAGTTGTGCTTGCTGCCCACTTTGCCGGATTTCGAGTTGATCTGGATGATGCGTCCTTTAATACCGTCGCGGATCATCAGGCGGGAAAACTCGCGGGCGCAGAGGAAGTAGCCCACCAGATTAACCTGCAGCGAGCGGTCGAAATCGCCCAAGGCAAAGTCGCTGATAAAGGCCGCTTTGGCGATCCCGGCGCTGTAGACCAGCAGGTCTGCGCGGGAAAATATTTCGTCAACGCCGCGGGCAAGGGCGACAACGCTGGCTTCGCTGGTGGCGTCTGCGCCGAAGCCGTAGGCCGTTCCTTCGCCGTATTCAGCATTAATGGCCTGTGCGACGCGAGTCGCTTTATCGCTCTGGATGTCGACAACCGCTACTCGATAGCCCTCTGCGGCAAGGCCACGACACAGAAACTCCCCTAAGGTTTGTCCCCCACCGATGACAACAGCAACCTGATTCATAATTTTCTCCTTACAACTTAAGCAACAAATTTCAGTACGCAGCCGGTGGTGATGGCTTCCGGCACCGGGCCCGCTACGTGGACGGTTCCGGGGAATTCCGCTTCGCGGTGGCCATCAAAACGCAGCGTGATATGGCCCAGCTCGCGCAGATTTTGCTCGGCGACCTCGCCGACGGCAGTCACCGGATAGCGCTGCTCGCCAAGCTGCAGCTCAGCGCCCGGTACCAGCTGGCCGGACAGCTCGCCGTGGTTGTGAATAAAGCAATACTCTTCGATATCGGCCGGGGCGCCTTCGCGGAAAGTGATCAGCATCTGGTCTTCCAGCGCCATCGTCGCGCTGGCGCCGATGTGCGTAATGGTGGTCTGGTAAATCACGGTCATCTTCAGGAACCTCTTATTGGTAAATAAATCCGGAAACGAACCAGGCGATTAGCACCGTTGGCGCGCCGGTCAGGAAGCGGCTCACCAGCACCGACGGGACGCCGACGCGCACGGTGTCCTGGCGCGCTTCGGCCAAAGACAGACCAACCGGAATAAAGTCGCAGGCGGCCTGGGCGTTAATGGCAAACAGTGCGGGCAGGGCGAGGTGCGGCGGAATATTGCCAAGGCCAATCTGTACGCCAATCAGTACGCCGATAACCTGGGCGATGACCGCGCCTGGGCCGAGGAACGGCGACAGCAGCGGGAAGGAGCAGATCAGCGCCAGGGTAACGAGGCCCAGCGGATGGCTGGCAAGCGGCGCCAGGCCGTGGGCAATCCAGTCGCCGACGCCAGAGGCCATGATGATGCCGATCAGCGCCGAGACGAAGGCCATAAACGGCAGAATGGTTTTCAGCACCGTATCGATGGTGTCACGACCGGCCTGGAACAGCACCGCTACGACGGACCCCATTCCCATACCGACCTTCGCCAGCAGGCCGTCGCTCTGCTCGGTTATCTTCTTGCTGGTGTCATAGTCGCGGGCAGCTGGTTGGGCAGGCGCGGCCTGTGGGGCCGGAGAGTGGCTACCTTCCAAAGCGAAAATGTTCTCTTCTTTGACGCCGGATACGTAAATATCCTCGACGATGTACTGCGCCAGCGGGCCGGATTTACCGGTGGCGTGGATATTAATGGTCGGGATGCGGCGTTTCGGATAGATGCCGCAGCGCAGAGTGCCGCCGCAGTCGATAATCGCCACGCCGATTTCCGCTTCCGGCGGTTCGCCCTCTTTGAAGCCATCGACCGCCTGCCAGCCGGTGAGGCTCGCGATTTTATCGACGATAGCCGGGCGGGTACCTGCGGTGATATAGACAATCTTTTTACCGGCAACGGCGTCCAGTTCAAGCGGGCCGCCCCAGCCGCCGGTGCCTCTTTCAATACGAATACGCGTCATGATGTTGCTCCTGACAGATGAACTTTCTGCTCAAGCTGGATGGCCATTTTTTTCTCAAAAATCGAGGTGGTCAGGTCGGTTACCCAGCCGCGGAAGAAGTTAGTTACCAGACCCACCAGCAGATAGCTCACCGCCAGCGGTCCCAGAGGCAGACCGAGGGTGGTCAGCCCGTTGGCTATCCCGAGATAGACGAACAGTTCACCGGGGTTAATGTGCGGAAACAGACCGTTCATTGAGTGGCAGCTGTAGGAGGCCGCCGCGTAATAGCTTGGTTTGTATTTTTCGGGCATAAAGCGCCCAAGGCTCAGGGTCATCGGGTTGCAAAAAACGAAGGTACCGATGCAGGGCAGCAGCAGGTAGCGGGAGATCGGATTACCGGCGCAGCGTTGCGCCAGTTTTTCGATCCGCTGCTGACCAATAAAGTTGATCAGCGCGTTCATGATCACCAGCAGACTGATCAGCAAAGGCAGGATCCCGGTGACCATACCGGTAAACACCTCACCTCCCTTCTGAAACAGGCCGATAAACCATTCGGCACCATGGGTAACGACTTCAATCATTGTTCTCTCCTTCAGCATGTTATTTTTCTTGCTAACTGGCGGCTAATTTTAATCACTTTGAAAGATTTAAAAGTGTTAATTTGATCGCAAAATGAAAGATAAATATTTTATTTTGAAAGTTTGCGGCTAAAATGAAAGATGAGAGAGGCGGTGAATGAGCGAAAAATGACAATAAAAAAGAATTTACATCGCCGTCGCTTCCTTGTGAGCGGGCGCATGCTTTACCATAATTACCCCTTGCCGATTTGTTAAATGGATGTCCCATGTTGAAGCGTCGTTATCTGGCTTTACTCCCCCTGTGTGTCCTTCTCGCTGCCTGCAGCAGCAAACCTCAAACCCCTGCGGAAACGGAAATGGCGGGCGGCACGGGCGGTTTTTTGCTGGAGCCGCAGCATAACGTGATGCAGATGAGCGGTGATTTCGCCAATAACCCGGCGGCGGAGCAGTTCATCGATAAAATGGTGAGCAAGCACGGCTTCGACCGCCAGCAGCTGCATGAAATCCTCTCGCAGGCCAAACGTCTGGACTATGTTTTGCGTCTGATGGACCGTCAGGCGCCGACCGGGCTGCCGCCGTCAGGGCCAAACGGCGCCTGGCTGCGCTACAAAAAACAGTTTATTACCCCGGATAACGTGCAGAACGGCGTCGCATTCTGGAATCAGTATCAGGACGCGCTCAACCGTGCGTATCAGGTCTACGGCGTGCCGCCGGAAATTATCGTCGGGATTATTGGCGTCGAGACCCGCTGGGGCCGGGTGATGGGCAAAACCCGCATCCTTGATGCGCTGGCGACGCTGTCGTTCAACTACCCGCGCCGCGCCGAATACTTCTCCGGCGAGCTGGAAACGTTCCTGCTGATGGCGCGCAGTGAACAGGATGACCCGCTCGATCTGAAAGGCTCCTTCGCCGGGGCAATGGGCTACGGTCAGTTTATGCCGTCTTCCTATAAGCAGTATGCCGTGGACTTTAACGGCGACGGGCATATCAACCTGTGGGATCCGGTCGATGCCATCGGCAGCGTGGCTAATTACTTTAAGCAGCATGGTTGGGTGAGCGGCGATGTGGTTGCGGTGCAGGCGATGGGCCAGGCACCAGGTCTGGATAACGGTTTCAAAACCAAATACAGCGTCTCGCAGCTGGCTGCGGCGGGATTAACCCCGACTCAGTCGCTGGGTAACCATCAGCAGGCGAGCCTGCTGCGGCTGGATATAGGCACCGGATACCAGTACTGGTACGGCCTGCCGAACTTCTACACCATTACTCGCTACAACCACAGCACCCATTACGCGATGGCCGTCTGGCAACTGGGGCTGGCGGTTTCTCAGGCTCGTATGCAGTAATCTTGCCCTTTGTGCACCTCTCCGTTCGGGGAGGTGCCTGTTACATTTTGCAGCATTTCCTTTCGTTGACACCAATTTACATTCTACGCATCTTTCAATATTGTTATGTTATAACGTTTTATTGAGGTGTGAGAATTGACTTCCATATTGATGGCTTCCGGCGTTACGCGGCTGATTATCGCCTGTTTTCTGCTGGCCGTGTTGTGGCTGGCAACCTGGTGGGCGGTGTCGTTGCCATGATAGAGCTCGATCATCTGGTGGCTGGCTATGAAGGCCTTGCCATTACGCCATCGCTTAGCGGCACGATCGAAACGGGCAGCATGACGGCTATCGTCGGCCTGAACGGCTGCGGTAAATCGACGCTGCTAAAGACGCTGGCCGGGTTTATTCCACCGGTGAGCGGTTACCTGAACTGGCGCGGTAGACGACCCGTTATCGGTTGGCTGGCGCAGCGGCATGCGTTGGAGTCGCAGTTTCCGCTTACGGTGCAGGACGTGGTTAGCCAGGGATCCTGGCCGCGCGTGTCGTTACTGCGCGGGCTAAAGGGAGAAGTTCTTCAGCGCATTGTTGCGTCTCTGGAGCGGGTGGGTCTGTTAGCGATGGCGAAAACGCCGATTGAGGAACTTTCGGGCGGACAGTTTCAACGCATGTTGTTCGCCCGGGTAATGGTACAACGTGCGCCGCTGGTGATGCTCGACGAGCCCTTTACCGGCATCGATGAAGCGACCTGTCGCGAGCTGATGACGCTGATCCTGGAAATGCATCAGCAGGGGCAAACGATTCTGGCGGTGCTGCACGATAACCAACGGGTCGCCGACTATTTCCCGGAAACGTTGCTGTTGACGTCGCAGCGTGCTCGTTGGGGGAACACGGCCGACGTGCTACCCGCCTTTCACTCTGCGAGGCTGGCATGATCTGGCACACCTTCATTCAGCCCTTTATTGAATTTGGTTTTATGCGCCGCGCGCTGGTGGTGTGTCTGGCGCTATCCCTCAGCACCACCATGCTCGGCGTCTTCTTACTGTTACGGCGTATGAGCCTGATGGGCGATGCGCTCTCGCATGCGATTTTGCCCGGCGTGGCGGCAGGTTATCTGTTTAACGGAATGTCGCTACTGGCGATGACCGTTGGTGGTTTTATCGCCGGGATAGCGGTTGCGCTGGTAGCGGGGTGGGTCAGTCGGCGAACGCCTTTAAAAGAGGACGCCAGCTTTGCTGGATTTTATCTTGGCTCCCTGGCGCTGGGCGTCACGCTGGTATCGCTACGCGGTTCTAACGTCGACCTGCTGCATCTGCTGTTTGGTTCGATTCTGGCGGTAGACAGCGATTCTGCGTTGTTCGTTGCGGGCGTCGCCAGCCTGACGTTGGTTTGCATTGCTCTTTTTTATCGCGGCCTGGTCAGCGAAGCCTTCGACAGCGTGTGGCTACAGGTGAATTCGCGAAGATTGCCTGCTCTGCTGCACGGCCTGTTTCTCGCGCTGCTGGTGCTCAATCTGGTCGCTGGATTTCAGGTACTTGGCACGCTGATGGCGGTGGGCGTCATGATGCTGCCTGCGGTAGCGGCTCGCTGCTGGGCGCGGACGCTGCCGGGGATTTTGCTATTGGCTGCGCTGATTGGTGGCGTCTGCGCATGGATGGGGCTGAGCTTGTCGTGGGCGGCGAATTTGCCTGCCGGGCCCGCCATTGTGCTGACCGCCAGCGGCATCTTTTTTATTTCCGTGTTTTTTGGCACGCGCAGTCGGCTGGTTGTCGGCTGGCGTAAATTAATGGGGTAAGGAACATGATGAAACGTACCGGGATACTGCTGGCGCTGGCGTTGAGCATGGCGTCACAAGGGGTGATGGCAAAAACGCTGAACGTGGTGAGTAGTTTTTCTGTTTTAGGCGACATGGTGCAGCAGGTTGGCGGCGAACATGTGCATGTGGATACGCTGGTGGGGCCTGACGGAGACCCGCATACTTTTGAACCGTCACCGAAAGATAGCGCGCTACTTAGCAAAGCCGATGTGGTGGTGGTTAACGGCCTTGGACTGGAAGGCTGGCTGGACAGATTGATTAAAGCCTCCGGGTTTAAAGGTGAACTGGTTGTTGCTTCCACTGGGGTGAAAACCCATACGCTTGAAGAAGATGGTGAGACGGTCACCGATCCGCACGCCTGGAACAGCGCCGCAAACGGCGCCCTGTATGCGCAAAATATCCTTAACGGTCTGGTAAAAGCAGACCCGGAAGATAAGGCGGCGCTGGAGGCCTCTGGTAAGCGTTATATCAGCCAGCTCAACGAAATTGATCGCTGGGCAAAAGGTCAGTTCAGCACTATTCCACAGGCCAAACGCAAGGTGCTGACCAGCCATGATGCTTTCGGCTATTTTGGCCGTGCATACGGCGTGACGTTCCTCGCGCCGCAAGGATTGTCTTCGGAAAGTGAAGCCAGCGCGGCGCAGGTAGCGGCATTAATCAAACAAATTAAAGCCGATGACGTGCATACCTGGTTTATGGAAAACCAGCTTGATCCAAGGCTGGTCAAGCAGATTGCCAGCGCAACGGGCGCGCAGCCGGGTGGTGAACTCTATCCTGAAGCGCTCTCTAAACCGGGCGGCGTAGCGGACAGCTACGTGAAAATGCTGCGTCACAACGTAGAGCTGATTGCGGCGAGTATGAAATAACTAAACCCGGCCTTCTATAGGCCGGTTATTCTGTTTCATTGTTCTTCTTGTATCTGACTGATTTTTTTAGTCAATGTGAACCCGTAAATAATGCAACCTACGCCCAGCAAGATTTGCACACCTTCATACAGTAGATTAAATGGGCGGGTGAAAATATGCAGCAGTACGGTAAATTGTGGCACTGGTGACACCTGGCAGCTATCCGAAAATTCTGCGCCAGTACAGGTAATGTTTTTCGGAAGCCTCCTCGTAAATTCGCCAGTCCATCCCCATATCTCTGCTGAAAGTGCTATCTTTGATGGCCTCTTTATACGGCTTACGTGGGGCGACGAATGACAGATTCGGAATTAATGCAGCTGAGCGAGCAGGTGGGGTTGGCGCTGAAAGCGCGCGGCGCGACGGTAACCACGGCGGAATCCTGCACTGGCGGCTGGGTCGCCAAAATGCTTACCGATATCGCGGGCAGCTCGGCATGGTTTGAACGCGGTTTCGTGACCTACAGCAATGAAGCGAAATCGCAAATGATTGGCGTCAGCGAGGTGACCCTGCTTGACCATGGCGCGGTGAGTGAACCGGTGGTGGTGGAGATGGCGATTGGCGCGCTTCGTGCGGCCCGTGCGGATTATGCGATATCGGTCAGCGGCATTGCCGGGCCGGATGGCGGCAGCGCGGAAAAGCCGGTTGGTACCGTTTGGTTTGGCGTGGCCAGCGCCAGCGGACAGGGCGTAACCCGACGCGAATGTTTTGCCGGAGACCGGGAGTCTGTGCGCCGCCAGGCAACGGCCTATGCGCTAAATCTCCTCTGGCAACAATTTCTACAAAACACTTGATACTGTATGACTATACAGTATAATTGCTTCAACAGAACAGAATTCACCACCCGGTTACACCCGGCATGAGAGGAGTAATAATGGCTATCGACGAAAACAAACAGAAAGCGTTGGCGGCAGCACTGGGCCAGATCGAAAAACAATTCGGTAAAGGCTCCATCATGCGCCTGGGTGAAGACCGTTCCATGGATGTGGAAACTATCTCTACCGGCTCGCTTTCCCTGGATATCGCCCTGGGCGCAGGCGGTCTGCCGATGGGCCGTATCGTCGAGATCTACGGACCTGAATCTTCTGGTAAAACGACGCTGACCCTGCAGGTTATCGCCGCGGCACAGCGCGAAGGCAAAACCTGTGCGTTTATCGATGCAGAACACGCGCTGGACCCGGTTTATGCTCGCAAGCTCGGCGTCGATATCGACAACCTGCTGTGCTCCCAGCCGGATACCGGCGAACAGGCTCTGGAAATCTGTGACGCTCTGGCGCGTTCTGGTGCGGTAGACGTTATCGTCGTTGACTCCGTGGCGGCACTGACGCCGAAAGCGGAAATCGAAGGCGAAATCGGCGACTCCCACATGGGCCTCGCGGCGCGTATGATGAGCCAGGCAATGCGTAAGCTGGCGGGGAACCTGAAGCAGTCCAACACCCTGCTGATCTTCATCAACCAGATTCGTATGAAAATTGGCGTGATGTTCGGTAACCCGGAAACCACCACCGGCGGTAATGCACTGAAATTCTACGCCTCCGTTCGTCTGGATATCCGCCGTATTGGCGCGGTGAAAGAAGGGGATAACGTTGTCGGCAGCGAAACCCGCGTTAAAGTAGTGAAAAACAAAATTGCTGCGCCGTTTAAGCAGGCTGAATTCCAGATCCTCTACGGAGAAGGTATTAACTTCTTCGGTGAGCTGGTTGATCTTGGCGTGAAAGAGAAGCTGATCGAGAAAGCCGGTGCCTGGTACAGCTATAACGGCGACAAAATTGGTCAGGGTAAAGCGAACGCCATCTCCTGGCTGAAGGAGAACCCGGCAGCCGCAAAAGAGATCGAGAAGAAAGTTCGTGAACTGCTGCTGAGCAATCAGGATTCTACGCCGGACTTCGCGGTTGATGGCAACAGCGAAGCAGAAACTGAACAAGATTTCTGATATCGTCTGAACAGACTAACAAGGGGCCGCTTATGCGGCCCTTTTGCTTTTTTTGATGAGCGAGGTTGCCCGTGACTGAAACTTCATCCCGCCGCTCTGGCTACGCCCGGCTGCTGGATCGCGCTATTCGCATTCTGGCCATGCGCGACCACAGCGAGCAGGAGCTAAGACGCAAACTGGCTGCTCCGGTAATGAGTAAAAACGGTCCGGAAACGCTTGATGTTACGCCGGAAGAGGTCGATAAAGTTGTTGAGTGGTGCATTGATAACCGCTACCTGGACGATGCCCGCTTTGTTAGCCAATTTATTGCCAGCCGCAGCCGCAAGGGATACGGCCCGGCGCGCGTCCGTCAGGAGCTAAACCAGAAGGGGATATCCCGCGAGACGATAGAGTCCTCTATGCGTGAGTGCGAAATCGACTGGGCGCTGCTTGCCAAAGAGCAGGCGCAACGAAAATATGGCGAACCCTTACCCACTGCGTTTGCAGAAAAAGTCAAAATTCAGCGCTTTTTGCTCTATCGTGGCTATCTGATGGAAGATATCCAGGAAATCTGGCGAAATTTTGCAGATTGACCCATCCGGGATTTTACTTCCCCGTAAAGAAAACTTATCTTATTCCCACTTTATTTTCGTGAGTAGCCTGCCGGTCGATACTGGGTAGTGGCTGCCAGCGACATTTCGTTAGCTTGATTTCAGGATAATTATGAGCAAGAGCACCGCTGAGATCCGTCAGGCGTTTCTCGACTTTTTCCATAGTAAAGGACATCAGGTAGTTGCGAGCAGCTCCCTGGTGCCGCATAACGACCCGACCCTGCTGTTTACCAACGCCGGGATGAACCAGTTCAAGGATGTTTTCCTTGGTCTCGACAAACGTAATTATTCGCGTGCGACCACTGCACAGCGTTGCGTTCGTGCGGGTGGTAAGCACAACGATCTGGAAAACGTCGGTTACACCGCGCGTCACCACACCTTCTTTGAAATGCTGGGCAACTTCAGCTTTGGCGATTACTTCAAGCAGGATGCCATCAAATACGCATGGGAACTGTTGACCGGTGAAAACTGGTTTGCGCTGCCGAAAGAAAAACTGTGGGTGACTGTCTACGAAACCGATGATGAAGCGTTCGATATCTGGGCGAATGAAGTCGGCGTACCGCGCGAGCGTATTATTCGCATTGGTGACAACAAGGGTGCGCCTTTTGCTTCCGATAACTTCTGGCAGATGGGCGATACCGGTCCATGTGGTCCATGCACAGAAATCTTCTTCGATCACGGCGACCATATCTGGGGTGGTCCTCCGGGAACGCCAGAAGAAGACGGCGATCGCTATATTGAGATCTGGAACATCGTCTTTATGCAGTTTAACCGTCAGGCTGACGGGACGATGGAGCCACTGCCGAAGCCGTCCGTTGATACCGGTATGGGCCTGGAGCGTATCGCTGCCGTTCTGCAGCACGTGAACTCTAACTACGATATCGATCTGTTCCGCGATCTGATTAAGAGCGTGGCCGATGTGACCGGCGCGACCGACCTGTCTAACAAGTCTCTGCGCGTTATTGCTGACCACATTCGCTCTTGTGCGTTCCTGATTGCCGATGGCGTTATCCCGTCGAATGAAAACCGTGGCTACGTGCTTCGCCGCATCATTCGTCGCGCTATTCGTCATGGCAACATGCTTGGCGCGAAGGATACCTTCTTCTGGAAACTGGTTGCCCCACTGATTGACGTGATGGGTTCTGCCGGTGAAGAGCTGAAACAGCAGCAGGCTCAGGTTGAGCAGGTGCTGAAAACCGAAGAAGAGCAGTTTGCCCGTACTCTGGAGCGTGGACTGGCGCTGCTGGATGAAGAGCTGGCAAAACTGAAAGGTGACACGCTGGACGGCGAAACCGCTTTCCGTCTGTATGATACCTATGGCTTCCCGGTTGACCTTACCGCAGATGTTTGTCGCGAGCGTAACATCAAAGTTGATGAAGCTGGCTTTGAAGCGGCGATGGAAGAGCAGCGCCGTCGCGCTCGCGAATCCAGCGGCTTTGGCGCGGACTACAACGCGATGATCCGCGTTGATAGCGCCTCAGAGTTTAAAGGCTATGACAGCCTGGAGCTGAATGGCAAAGTGACCGCGCTGTTTATCGACGGTAAAGCGGTTGATGCCGTGAACGCGGGCCAGGACGCTGTTGTTATTCTGGATCAGACGCCGTTCTACGCGGAATCTGGCGGTCAGGTGGGTGATAAAGGTGAACTGAAGGGCGCCGGTTTCACCTTCCAGGTTAACGACGCACAGAAATACGGTCAGGCAATTGGTCATATTGGTAAACTGACCAGCGGTTCACTGAAAGTGGGTGACGCCGTACAGGCTGATGTTGATCAGGCTCGCCGTCAGCGTATCCGTTTGAATCACTCCGCAACGCACCTGATGCATGCGGCGCTGCGTCAGGTTCTCGGTACGCACGTTGCGCAGAAAGGTTCTCTGGTCAACGATAAAGCATTACGCTTTGACTTCTCGCATTTTGAAGCGATGAAGCCGGAGGAGATCCGTGCGGTAGAAGATCTGGTGAATGCGCAAATTCGTCGCAACCTGCCAATCGAAACCAATATCATGGATATTGACGCTGCTCGAGAATCCGGCGCGATGGCGCTGTTTGGCGAGAAGTATGACGATCGCGTTCGCGTGCTGAGCATGGGGGATTTCTCCACCGAGCTATGCGGCGGTACTCACGCCTCGCGTACTGGTGATATCGGCCTGTTCCGTATTACGTCTGAATCCGGCACCGCAGCAGGCGTGCGCCGTATTGAGGCTGTCACTGGTGAAGGTGCGATTGCGCTGCTGCATGCACAAAGCGATCTGCTGGGCGATATCGCTCAGTTGCTGAAGGGTGATACTCATAGCCTCGGCGAAAAAGTGCGCGCCGCGTTAGAGCGCAGCCGCCAGCTGGAAAAAGAGCTGCAGCAGCTGAAAGAGCAGGCAGCAGTGCAGGAGAGTGCAAACCTTTCCAGCAAAGCGGAAGAGATTAACGGCGTTAAACTACTGGTCAGCGAGCTGGCCGGCGTTGAGCCGAAAATGCTGCGTACTATGGTTGACGATCTGAAGAACCAACTGGGTTCAACGGTTGTCGTATTAGCCACGGTCGCAGAAGGTAAGGTTTCTCTGATTGCAGGTGTGTCTAAGGATGTGACAGACCGCGTGAAAGCAGGGGAGCTGGTTGGTATGGTCGCCCAGCAGGTGGGCGGTAAAGGGGGCGGTCGTCCGGATATGGCGCAAGCTGGTGGTACCGATGCGTCTGCTCTCCCTGCTGCGTTGGCCAGTGTGAAAGGCTGGGTAAGCGCGAAATTGTAATAACTATAATCGCATAGATGCTGTGATTCTCGGATTACAGCATCTTGCGCGAGAAGCACTGATAACGATAAAGTCGGGTTGAAGTTGTGTATATCGGCTAAACTTAGGTTTAACAGAATGTGATGCCGTGACTGCTTACACCGTAGGGTGTTTGTCATCGCTTACTTTTTGGCGTTATATGATGGATAATGCCGGGATACGAGAGACCCGACTCTTTTAATCTTTCAAGGAGCAAAGAATGCTGATTCTGACTCGTCGAGTTGGTGAGACCCTCATGATTGGAGATGAGGTCACTGTGACAGTTTTAGGGGTTAAGGGTAACCAGGTACGTATTGGCGTAAACGCCCCTAAAGAAGTCTCAGTGCATCGTGAAGAGATCTACCAGCGTATCCAGGCTGAAAAATCCCAGCAGTCCAGTTACTAAGGTTTTCGCGCCTCGCTATTTTGTGAGGCGCATCCCTCCACATGGCGTTTTTCCTTACTTTTCTTCTCTGACAGCCTCTCTTTTTTATCTAAAGCCCAGCATCCGCTACAGTTATCTTTTGCGTTAGCAACGACGTAATCACCAATTTCTTGTTGATAAAATACTCTTTTTGCCGTTTTCACAGGCTAATTGCGCGGGAAGTGTGCAAACGAAAAAAAGGTCTCGAAAAAAGGTTTGACTTATAAGTACCAGAAAGTAATATGTGCGCCATCGCAGCGACGAAGAGCAGAAACAAGTTCTTTGAAGCACTCGAAAGAGGCGTGTGGTGAGGTGGCCGAGAGGCTGAAGGCGCTCCCCTGCTAAGGGAGTATGCGGTCAAAAGCTGCATCCGGGGTTCGAATCCCCGCCTCACCGCCATTTTGCATCCGTAGCTCAGCTGGATAGAGTACTCGGCTACGAACCGAGCGGTCGGAGGTTCGAATCCTCCCGGATGCACCATCTTACTCAGTGTGGCAAGTGTTAGGTGTGACACTGATGCGTAGTAAAGTAAGTTTCCCGATGCATCCGTAGCTCAGCTGGATAGAGTACTCGGCTACGAACCGAGCGGTCGGAGGTTCGAATCCTCCCGGATGCACCATCTTACTTGATACAGCTTTAGCAGCAGTATCAACATCGGCAGTAAAGCAAGTTTCCCGATGCATCCGTAGCTCAGCTGGATAGAGTACTCGGCTACGAACCGAGCGGTCGGAGGTTCGAATCCTCCCGGATGCACCATATTCTCCTCAGTAACAGCGGTGTCGTTGTTGCATGGTCTGCGAGATAATCGCCAGCACCAGGGAGGATAACGTTGCTTCAGCAACGGCCCGAAGGGTGAGGCGCAGCCGAGTCATCCTCCCGGATGCACCATCTTACTTGATACGGCTTTAGCAGCAGCATCAATGTCGGCAGTAAAGCAAGTTTCCCAATGCATCCGTAGCTCAGCTGGATAGAGTACTCGGCTACGAACCGAGCGGTCGGAGGTTCGAATCCTCCCGGATGCACCATATTCTCCTCAAGTCATCTCCAGCGCAATAATTCACAATCTTCTTCAGCACTTTTTTCATTGGCAAGTCGCTCTTTCCACTATAATTTATCCCTGTATACCAGCCTGATTTTGGGTGATATAAGTGCAAGGAGAGAAATCCATGAAATGGTTCAAAGCAATATCTGCGTTTTGCGCGTCGCTTCTGGTAGCCGCCACGCTTGCGGGCTGTGCAGGTTCATCCACGAAGGAAAGTACCGGCGGGTATATTGACGACACCGTCGTGACGACTAAAGTAAAAACCGCGCTCTTCAATGATAAAGAGATTAAGTCTTCGGAAATTAGCGTCCAGACTTTTAAAGGTCGTGTACAGCTGAGCGGCTTTGTCTCATCTGCCGATAGCGCTAAACGCGCGGTAGAAGTGACGCGCAAAGTGCAGGGCGTTCGTGTGGTTGAGAATGATTTAAGAGTCAAATAAACCCATCAAACTGCATCCACATAGATAAAGGCGCCATCGGGCGCCTTTATTGCATCTGCCGCTGGCAGCGACAAAACTTGCCTTTTGCGTTACAGTAACTCCTCCTTAACCGGTTGGTGAGAAGACGATGTACGAACGTTACGCAGGACTGATTTTTGATATGGATGGCACGATCCTCGATACCGAGCCGACGCATCGTAAGGCATGGAACGAGGTTCTCGGACGTTACGGTATGCGTTTCGATATGCAGGCTATGGTCGCGCTTAATGGTTCTCCAACCTGGCGGATTGCCCAGGCTATTATCGAATTAAACCAGGCTGATTTAGATCCTCACCATCTGGCACGAGAAAAAACGGACGCCGTGAAAGCGATGCTTCTTGATAGCGTCCGCCCTTTGCCGCTGATTGAGGTGGTTAAGGCATGGCACGGGCGTCGCCCGATGTCCGTCGGTACCGGTAGCGAAAGCGCCGTTGCTGAAGCGCTGCTGGCTCATTTGGGCCTGCGTCACTACTTCTCGGCGGTTGTTGCCGCCGATCATGTCGCAAACCATAAACCCGCGCCCGATACTTTCTTACTTTGCGCCGAGCGCATGGGCGTTGCGGCAGAGAAATGCGTTGTCTTTGAAGATGCGGACTTTGGGCTGCAGGCGGCGAAGCGCGCCGGTATGGATGCCGTGGACGTGCGATTGTTGTGAGCGACGCGCTGTCGCTGATATCGCTGTTTGCCAGCAGCTTCTTGAGCGCAACGCTGCTTCCCGGTAATTCGGAAGTCGTGTTGATTGCTATGCTACTGGCAGGGGTTAGCCAGCCGTGGTTACTGGTTTTAATAGCAATAATCGGTAATAGCCTTGGAGGGGTAACTAACGTTATTCTGGGGCGCCTGTTTCCGCTGCGTAAAACATCGCGCTGGCAGGATAAGGCGTCCGGTTGGCTGAAGCGCTACGGCGCGGCCACGCTATTATTAAGCTGGGCGCCTGTTATAGGCGATTTGCTGTGTTTACTGGCGGGATGGATGCGCATTTCCTGGGGACCAGTGCTCTTTTTCTTATGCCTTGGCAAAGCATTACGCTATATCGTCGTTGCGGCGATAACGCTTCAGGGCATGACGTGGTGGCACTAATTGGACTGATTGTTCAACCATTACAATTATGCTAATTCAAACGATTTCGACAGGCGGGAGGTCAAATTGATCCCGGACGTATCACAGGCGCTGGCCTGGCTGGAAAAAAATCCGCAGGCGCTGCAGGGTATTCAACGTGGTCTTGAGCGCGAAACGCTGCGCGTCAACGCTGACGGCACGCTGGCCACTACCGGTCATCCGGAAACATTGGGGTCAGCGCTGACTCACAAATGGATTACCACCGATTTTGCCGAAGCTTTGCTGGAATTTATTACGCCGGTTGATGGCGATATTCAGCATATGCTCACCTTTATGCGCGATGTTCATCGCTATACCGCGCGCCATATTGGTGATGAACGGATGTGGCCGCTGAGCATGCCTTGCTATATCGCGCCCGGTCAGGATATTGAACTGGCGCAGTACGGCACCTCTAATATTGGTCGTCTGAAAACGCTTTATCGCGAAGGGCTGAAGAACCGCTATGGCGCGCTAATGCAAACCATCTCCGGTGTGCACTATAACTTCTCTCTGCCGATGGCTTTCTGGAAAGCCAAGTGTGGCGTTGAGGATGTTGAAAGCGGCAAAGAGGCCATTTCAGCAGGTTATTTCCGTTCCATTCGCAACTATTACCGTTTTGGTTGGGTGATTCCGTACCTGTTCGGCGCATCTCCGGCAATTTGCTCTTCGTTCCTGCAGGGGAAACCGACGACGCTGCCGTTTGAGGAAGCCAGCAACGGCATGTATTACCTGCCTTACGCGACTTCACTGCGTCTGAGTGATCTGGGCTATACCAATAAGTCGCAAAGCAATCTCGGAATTACGTTTAACGATCTGTATGAGTATGTGGCAGGATTGAAGCGGGCGATTAAAACGCCTTCTGAAGAGTACGAAAACATCGGGCTTGAGAAAGACGGTAAGCGTCTGCAAATCAACAGCAATGTACTGCAAATCGAAAACGAACTGTATGCGCCAATCCGTCCTAAACGCGTAACGCGTAGCGGAGAATCCCCTTCCGACGCGCTGCTGCGTGGCGGCATCGAATACATTGAAGTCCGTTCACTGGATATCAACCCGTTCTCGCCAATTGGCGTTGACGAGCAGCAGGTCCGCTTCCTCGATCTGTTTATGGTCTGGTGCGTGCTGGCCGATGCGCCGGAGATGAGCAGCGATGAACTGCTGTGTACGCGTACCAACTGGAATCGGGTGATTCTCGAAGGCCGTAAGCCGGGTCTGACGCTAGGCATCGGCTGCGAAACCGCCCAGTTCCCGCTGGCTCAGGTAGGGAAAGATCTGTTCCGTGATTTACGCCGCGTGGCGCAAACGCTGGATAGCATCCACGGATGCCAGGCCTATCAGCAGGCCTGCGATGAGCTTGTCGCCTGTTTCGATAATCCGGAGTTAACCTTCTCGGCGCGCATTCTGCGTTCTATGCTTGAAGAGGGGATTGGCGGTACCGGCAGAGGACTGGCCGATCAATATCGTACGATGCTGCGTGAAGAGCCGCTGGAAATTTTACGCGAAGAGGATTTTGTTACCGAGCGCGAAGCGTCAATAGAGCGTCAGAAGAAGGTGGAAGCGGCAGATAGCGAGCCGTTTGAAGCGCTGCTGGCAAGGCACGCGTAGCTTTACAAGCCGTAAAAAAGAAAACGGCCACATCACTGTGGCCAAACCTTCATCTCTGATTCAGGGATGATGATGATAATAAATGCGCGTCTTTCATATACTCAGACTCGCTGCCTTAAAAAGAGTTCATTTTATTTTTAAAAAAATCACTATCGGAGGTGAAGAATGCCGTTGTTAGATAGTTTCACAGTCGACCATACCCGAATGGAAGCGCCTGCGGTGCGTGTCGCGAAGAAAATGAACACGCCTCATGGCGATGAAATCACCGTTTTCGATCTGCGATTCTGCGTGCCAAACCAGGAAGTGATGCCGGAAAGAGGCATTCACACTCTTGAGCATCTGTTTGCCGGTTTCATGCGCGATCACCTGAACGGCAATGGTGTGGAAATTATCGATATATCTCCGATGGGTTGCCGCACCGGGTTCTATATGAGCCTTATCGGTACGCCGGACGAGCAGCGCGTAGCGGATGCCTGGAAAGCGGCGATGGCCGACGTGCTGAAGGTGAAAGATCAGAACCAGATCCCGGAGCTGAACGTTTACCAGTGCGGAACCTATACCATGCACTCGCTGGAAGAAGCCCAGGAAATTGCTCGCCATATCATTGATCGTGATGTTCGCGTCAATAGCAACGACGAGCTGGCGCTGCCGAAAGAAAAACTGCAAGAACTGCACATTTAGTTAGTGCTGTAGCCGGACAGAGGAGGCTCTGCCCGGCTTGTTCACTCATCTCTTACCTGATATTCCACGCAGTGCGCTTCATCAGGCTGAGGCACTTCCAGCTTTGACGCCATTCGCATTATTACCGCGTCCGGAACCGCATATTGGCGGTTTGCATTTTGCTGCTTCCATTGCGCCCATGGAACTTCAATGTAGACAATTTTTACCCGCGCACCGTAGGCAGTAAAAAGGTCGATGAGCTGGCTTCGTAGCTGTCGGGTAATATTGGTCGCATTCCAGACAAAAGCCGTTTTTTGTCGCAGTAAAACCCGTGCATCTTCTTTTGCCTGCTGGACGACGCGCCCGGTTGCCGCCCTGTCTTCCGGGCTGATGCCAAGCCGACGGCGGATATCATCAAGACTCACTATCGGCATGCCGGGACTGTGTTCGCTGATATAGCGATCCTTACCCATTCCAGGCAGCGCGCTCATTATAATCACTTCAAATCTTTCTGTTTCCCAGGGGATGAAATCGGCTGAACTGTTCAAATGCGTCAGATAATGCCAGCGAGCCGCATCGGAAGCGAAGTGACGGGCATGTCCCCAGCACTGTTGTTCCTGACAGAAAAGCTCAAATAGGGCGATTCGGTCGAGCATTTCCTGTTTATCCTGACAGCGGCGACCTTCTATATCGGCACGGGCAAGCAATGTAAGCAGACGCGTATCAATCCGCATCGCCGCGCTGAGCAGCAGGCGCTCAGGGGCGGGACGTTCGAGTAGCCACAACGGCAGTCCGTGCAGGCGAACCAGTGCCGCGATTTGCTCACGCAGAATAAAGGGTGTCGGAATATCTCGCCACAGGATCTGCCGCGCTGTGAGTTCACCTTTGCGCGCATGGCCCGGTGACTGGATGCGACCGTGTTCATCACGCTGCGTGGTGCTGCGCTTTTCCACATCGTGCAGCAGCGCCGCAGCCCACAGCAGCTCTTGCTGTTGCGGTGAGCATCGCTGAAAGTCGGGTATAGTTGATAGCGCGTTGAGCACCATTTCGGTATGAATGCCAACGTCGCCTTCGGCATGATGGACGGGATCCTGTGGTACATCGTGCATCTCTTCTACCCAGCGGAATTGTTGCCGCAGCGCCGACCAGCCTTTGTCACCAGTAAGCTGCCAGATCATGAGCGCTCTCCAAAGGCAAATTCATGGGCCAGATGAGCCCGTCGCCAGTTGCGTTTCCAGTGTTCCGTTGTTTTGACATGATTCTTACGGACAAACTTAAGCACTTGGTGGGCGAAATCATCCACAGGGAATTCGTTGCGATTGCGGCTCACGATGCCTTCGAGGGTGCAGGGCTGAGCGGTCTGGACATCCCATGGGTCGAACGCGCCTCGTCCGTTGGTTAGCGCAAGAAATTCTCGCTGCCACGCTTTTTCATCCTGACCAGGCTGCGGCCCTGGGATTTCCGGGACGCAGGGAAAATCAAACAGTGCGGCGTAGAACAGCACTTCTTCCCAGCTTAGCCACATATCCTGGCAGCGGATGGCAAACAGGAAAAAATCCTGCTCCAGCGCGTGATATTCAATCGAGTGGACGGCATAGAGGTTTTCGCCGAAAAGCTCTAAATCGCCAAGATCGTTTTTTAGCAATTGCCAGCGCTGGCGAATTTTATGCGTCCAGGCGGATTGCGTTGGGGCTGCATGAGAGCGGGCAAAAACCCCGTGGCGATTCAGGCAGTTATTTTCACCGTCCAGCTTTTCGGTGTGCACCAGTTGAGGAATAACCTGCAAATCTCGCCAATAGTCGGCGTTGATACGGTCATCGCTGGTGGTGCCGGGGGAGAAAGGATAGTGCCAGGTTCTCCCGTATTTTCGTTGCGTATTCATGATAATCCATTATTTATGTTGTTATAAAGTTACGCCCGCGGGGATGCGAGTTGTGAGGTTAATGGGTTTCAAGGGATAGTGTGGATTTCACCCAGCAAGGCGAGGGTGTAGATAAAGAGGATTGACAACCTGAGCGAAGCGCTCAGAACCGGCTAGTTGTGAATGGAAGTATTTGGGGCGGCGTAAAGATACACCTCTTATGATGATAAAACAACCACCTGCATTTTCAGGCAATAAAAAGGGATCCGCGGATCCCTTTACATCAAACCTTAGTGTGCACCGCCACCGCCGCCTCCGGCGCTGAACGGCGGTCTGGCAAACCACACCAGCCCGAGCAGAAGGATAAATATCGCCGCCGAGAACCAGAAAATTTCGTTGGCGGAGATAATCAGTCCCTGATTGGTTATCTGCTGCGCTATCCAGCCGGATGCCTGCTGCTGGGTCATTCCCAGGCCCTGCAGCTGATCGTACATCTGCTGGGCGTTGGGATTATACGGCGTCACCGACTCGGTAAGCTGCGCATGGTGCAGCGCCTCACGGTTGGTCCACATAGTGGTGGTAATTGAGGTCCCTATTGACCCCGCCAGGGTACGCGTGAAGTTCGACAGGCTCGATGCCGCCGCCAGCCGTTCCGGCGGCAGGCCGGAAAGCGTTATGGTGGTCAGCGGCATAAAGAAGCAGGCCACCGCGAAGCCTTGAATAAACTGCGGCCACGCCGAGGCGCCGAAGTCCATACCCGGTTCGAATGTCCACGCGCGCCAGTAGAAGCAGACCGCATACATAATAAAGCTGAAGGTGACCAGCCGGCGCATATCAAGCTTATGCGCGAAGCGTCCGATAATCGGCGACAGGATAACCGGGATCACCCCAACCGGCGCTGAGGCCAGGCCGGCCCAGGTCGCGGTGTAGCCGTAGACCTCCTGCAATAGCTGCGGCAACAGCACGATAGCGCCGAAGTAAAGCATATAGGCGAGGCTTATACACAGGCAGCCGATGGTGAAGTTTCGCGACTTAAACAGCGACAGGTCGACTATCGGGTTGTCGTCGGTCAGCTCCCAGACAATCAGGAAGCTTATCGCTACCACGGCGACGATCGTCAGAATGATTATCTCGTTAGAGGCAAACCAGTCGAGCTCTTTACCCCGGTCGAGCATCACCTGCAGGCTGCCGATACCGATAACCAGCAGCGCCAGACCCACGCCGTCAATTCGCCGCTGCTCGGTGCGGGTTTCACGGTTGCGCAGGGTTTGCAGCGTCATGACTACGACGGCGATGCCAATCGGCACGTTGATAAAAAAGATCCAGCCCCAGTGGTAGTTGTCGCTGATATAGCCACCAAGAATCGGGCCGCAGATTGGCGCGACGATCACCGTCATCGACCACAGCGCCAGCGCAATAGAGCGCTTGGCGGGTGGGTAGTTGCTGAGCAGCAGACTTTGCGACAGCGGGATCAGCGGACCGGCGACGATCCCCTGAATCACGCGGAAGAAAATCAGCATCGTCAGGCTGTTTGACATGCCGCAGGCCCAGGAGGCGATAGCGAACGCCACCGTCGACCAGAGGAACAGCTTCACTTCGCCAACGCGCTTTGCCAGCCAGCCGGTTATCGGAATGGAGATAGCGTTCGCTACCCCAAACGAGGTAATAACCCAGGTTCCCTGACTCAATGATGAACCAAGGTTACCGGCGATGGTGGGGATGGCCACGTTGGCGATAGTGGAGTCCAGCACCTGCATGAAGGTCGCGAGCGACAGCGCAATGGTCATAATGACCAGCTGCGCGCCTTCCAGCGGTTTTTGCTGTTGCATTACGCTCACCCCGAATTATCCGGCGTTAGCCTGGATGATGTCGTTTATCAGCTTGTTGACCGGCTCAAGACCGATTTCGCGGGCATTGCTTTCGTAAACCGGGGAACTACGTACCTGGCTTGCCAGCATTTCGCCGCCGCGGTCGGTGGTGTTCACCTCAACCAACGTTGAAAGGCCGATGCGCAGCGGGTGCTCCGCCAGCTGTTTTTCATCCAGCTCAATACGTACTGGTAGACGCTGAACCACTTTGATCCAGTTACCGGTGGCGTTCTGCGCAGGCAGCAGCGAGAAGGCGCTACCTGTGCCCATATCGAGGCCGACGACTTTACCGCTGTATTTCACATCATCGCCGTAAATATCGCTGATGACGGTCGCCGGTTGACCGATACGCATATGCGCTAGCTGAGTCTCTTTAAAGTTGGCGTCAATCCACAGATTGGTGGCCGGAACCACGGCCATCAGCGGAGTCGTCGTGCTGATTTGCGCGCCAGGCTGTACGGAACGGCGTGAAACGTAGCCGCTAATCGGGCTGACGATTTTCGTCCGCTGCAGGGCCAGCCAGGCGTTACGGACTTCGGTCGCCGCTTGCAGCACCGCAGGCTGTTGTTCCAGCTTCGTTCCCAGAACGATCGCCTGGTTTGCGTTATATTGCTGAATAGCCACGTCCAGTTCAGCTTGCGCGCTGGCAACCGTGTCGCGAGCGTGCTGCAGCTCTTCACGGCCAATCAGGTTGGCGGCCCCTAGCGGAATTCGGCGGTTGAGGTCGGTTTGCGCCTGGGAAAGGGCGGTTTTTTTGACGTCGATACTGGCCTGCAGTTGTTTGCTGTTGATCATCTGCTGGCGAGTTTGGCGTACGCTGGAGGCGAGCTGGGTTTGTGCTTTTTCAAACGCCTGCTGAGCATCGGTCTGGTCGAGGGTGACCAGCGGATCGCCTTTTTGCACGTAGTCGGTGTTGTCAGCCCAGACTTTCGTCACGCTGCCGGACACCTGAGCCATAATTTGTACCTGGTTCCCCGCCACGTATGCGTCGTCCGTCTCTTCGAAGTGACGCAGTACCAAAAACCAATAAATCCCGTATGCCACGGCAACAATAATAAAGAGCAAGGTCAGCAGCAAAAGGGCGCCTTTACGCTTACCTTTCTTGCTGCCCGGTTGCTGCGGGGTTTGGCTCTCCGCATTTGCGCTCATGTTATTCTCCACGATCTTATTATTTCACATCGGCTGAGCCGACCTGTTTATCAGAAAGGCCAGCAGAAGATCTGCTGGCCTGTCCGTTTTCCTTGTCAATCCAGAAAAATTGTTGAGCGGTTGATTCCGCGCTTAGCGCAGAGACTCCGCAAGCACGCCATCCTCTTCCATTTGGTCAAGGCGACCAAGTAGCTTACGGGTGATGTGCTCGAGCTGATCTTTTTCGCTGGTGCTTAAAGAAGACCAGAGCTGATGCAGGCAGTTGTGCTGCGGCGGTAACACTTCGCGCAGGAACTGATGACCTTTGTCGGTAAGTTGTAAATGCAGGCAGCGACGATCGTTATCGCTTTCGCGGCGCTCAATCCAGCCGCGCTTTTCCAGTTCATCGGCAATGCGCGTAGCGTTGGTACGTGAAGAGCCCAGCGCACAGCTCAATTCAGAAGGCTGAATGCTGTGGTTTTCCTGAGACTCAAGCGTGATCAGCGCCATAAATAATGTCTCGTTAATCCCTTGCGCTTTCAGCATCTTGTTACGGTTTTCCAGCAGTTTCCCCTGCATATGCATGCAAAGACGAGTAAGCAGAATTTCCTGAAAAGGGAAGTCTTCGTGACGGCTGGCGCGGAACTTGAGCATTTGCTCAATGGGAGTAAACGAACTATCCATTTTGGTTATGACCTCATTAATTACAGCCGATATAATAACTATTGTGACAAATAAATCAAATGAATTATTGACTAAAATTGATACTTTAAGCTTATAGCCATGTGCCGATTTTCCAGACAACACCATAGGTTAGCGCGCTTAAAAGCGTAGGAATAATAATGCTGCGCGTTTTCCAAAAGACCAGACCCAGCACCGCGAAGCCAGCCAGTGTCGGCAGAAAACGGCGGGTATCGTGGAGAATTTCCGGCACGCTGGAGACAACCAGCAGCGCGCAGATAGAGGCGATGCCGATGGTATCGAGCAGGACGCTGACCGGGCCGCGACGAGTGGGACGGGAGTTCCCGGCGCGCAGGCGCAGCGGCAGATAGCGGAACAGATAATTTACGCAACCGACCACGGCTCCGATAATAAGGACATCACTGTTCATCGGGCATCCCCTGAATACTGGCTTGTACCAGAGCGGTCAGACAGCCGCAGACAATTCCGGCAAGGATCGCGGCGGGTATGGAAAACAGGATAATTCCTCCCAGAGCGCCTGCCAGCGCAGCGGTAACGCTAAGCGACTGTTTGCGTTGGAACGATGCCAGTAAAAAACTCATAAACAGCGCCGGAAGCATAAAGCTAAGCGCAGCCTCTACTGCCGGAAAACCGGTCAACAGGCCACTGCCTGAGTAAGCGCCTACCAACGTACCGAAGACCCACGAAGCCCAGGACATAAAAGCGATGCCGATCATCCAGTTCTCGCTCCAGCGGCGGTTATCGCGTACCAGTTTAGCGGTGGCGGCGGCAAAAACTTCGTCGGTCAGGCCGAACGCCCAGACGGCGGTTTTTTTCTTGCTCAGCAAGCGCTGAATACGGCTGCGCAGGGAAGGGCCGTACAGCACGTGGCGAACGTCCATTGCCATGACGGTAAGCGCCGCGACCCACAGCGAGCTGCCTGCGGCCAGCATCGCGGTGATCACGAACTGGCTGGCACCCGCGTAAATAATGCAGGAGAAGAACAGGCTTTCCAGCGGAGAGAAGCCGAGCTTTGTGGCATTCAGGCCAAAGGCGAAGGCGACGGGAATATAGCTAATGACAATGGGTAGGCTGTCTTTGATGCCTTCAGCCAGCGTGGCTTCGTCAGCAGCAGAAGTGTGCGTCAATGCGCCAGGGTTTTCCATAGGAATTGCTTATTAATAACTCACGTGAAAATCACATGATTAAACAGGTGGATTTACCTTAGCAGAGAGCGGCGTAGCTTAACAGTATCTAGCAGGCTGATGGCTAAAGTTATGCAATTTATTTGCATATCAACCCATCATTTAGGACAAAAAATGTCGTGTTGTGCAGGATGCAGCTTTCCCCGGGGGCGGCGCAGAGCACCTTCCTCGGGCTACGGGTCGTGCGGTTTTGTAGCCCGAACAGATGCGCAGCATCGCCTCCGGGAATGTCCTAAAAAAGCGGGGGATTATTTCTGCGCGGCCAGCGCTTCATTCACCCAGCCGTCAAACTGCTGCTGGTGGGCTTTGATCCAGCCATCGACGTGACCCTGAATATCCGCTTCTGAACCATGGCCTGCGTGCATCATTGCATTCTCGGCGTTGATGTCGGCAATCGGCAGCTTCATGATGCTAAACAGTTTTGCCGCCGCCGGGTTTTTCTCGGCCCAGGCTTTGTTGGCGACAATATGCATCGTGTTTACCGGGAAGCCATAGTTCACACCGTTCGGCAGTTTAGTGTCGATATTTTTCTGTTCACCCGGCAGGGAGGAGAACGGAACCTGCAGCCACACGACATCTTTACCCGGCTTCAGCACATCGCTGACCCAGTAAGGCGTCCAGGTGTAATAAAGCACCGGTTTGCCTTCTTTATAACGCGCAATAGTATCGGCCATCATCGCGGCGTAGTTGCCCTGGTTATGCACGACCGTATTGCTCAGACCGTAAGCATCAATCTGGTGATTAATGACCGCTTCGCAGCCCCAGCCTGGCGTACAGCCGGTCATATCGGCTTTGCCATCGCCGTTGGTATCAAACAGTTTGGCGATTTTCGGATCTTTTAGCTGATCGATCGATTTAATGTGGTACTGCTCGGCGGTTTTCTTATCGATCAGGTAGCCCTGAGCGGCACCGGTAACGAAAACGCCTTCACGGTAGAATTTCTTATCACCACCGGCGGCGGCGTACATATCATCATGCAGCGGCTTCCAGTTGGTGGCGATGTAGGTGGTATCACCTGCGGCGATAGAGGTGTAGGCGACGTTATAGTCGACTTCACTGGGTTTCTCGACGGTATAGCCTAGCTTTTCCAGCGCGCGGCTGACCAGCAGGGTCTGGAAGGTTTCTTCAGAAATGGTGCTCTGCGCCGGCTTCACGGTAATGCCTTTGCCGGGCAGGTCCGCCGCGAAGGCGGTAGTGGAAATGAGGGCGGTAAACGCTGTGGCAAGAATCGCTGTATGTCGCATCGTTGTTCCTTTTATTAATCAGAAGGGAAGTCCATCCCCCGACAGCGCGGCTGCCGGGGAGATGTGCTTTTATTTACAGAAAGGGCGAGTGATAAGCCCCAGTGGGCCGGTTGCATACCAGCGGCGGTTGCCGCGGCTGCGCGAGTCACGTCCTACGGCCTGTGTCAGACGGTCGAGAATAATGGCGAGGATAACAATCCCGACGCCGCCGACGGTGGCCAGACCCATATCCAGGCGACCAATGCCGCGCAGTACCATCTGGCCAAGACCGCCAACGGCAATCATCGAAGCAATAACCACCATTGACAGCGCCAGCATCAGCGTCTGGTTAACCCCGGCCATAATGGTCGGCATCGCCAGCGGTAGCTGAACCTTAAACAGCAACTGACGCGGGCTGGCGCCGAAGGAGCGTGAAGCCTCAATCAGATCCGCAGGCACCTGGTTAATCCCCAGGATCGTCAGACGAACAATCGGCGGTAGGGCGAAGATAATGGTTACCACTACCCCCGGTACGTTGCCAATACCGAAGAGCATCACGATCGGCACCAGATAGACAAACGCCGGAGTGGTTTGCATCGCATCGAGCAATGGACGGATAATTTTCGCCGCCCGCGGGCTACGGGCCAGCCATATTCCGAGCGGCAGGCCGATCAGCATACAAAACAGCAGCGCGGTCAGCACCAGCGCCAGAGTTACCATCGCCTGCGACCAGGCCCCGATAGCGCCGATGGCGATAAGCGAGATCAGCGTCGCCGCGCCCATGCCGACGCTGGAAATCTGCCAGGCAATCAGCGAGAAAATGATAATCGCCACCGGCGCAGGCATTCCCAGCAGCAACTGCTGGAAAGCGCTCAGGATATAATCCACCGGTACGCGGATCCCCTGAAATACCGGGCGAAAGTGCATCACTATCCAGTCAATGGCTTGGGTGACCCAGCTATCAAGCGGAATAAGCGTTTTATGGAACGGGTCCATAATGTTGAAGTGCTCTGGCTGGGGCGCGGGTGCGCTGCTTAGCCAGTCTGCACCGCCGCCATCGGACGGTGCGGGCGTGGATGTACCCCAGGCATCAGCGGATTGCGACACGCTATCCGCCGCCGGTGCGGTGTCCCACGGGTTAGATTGATCAGCCATTGTTTACCCCCTCGCGATCTAAAGCCTGTAGCAGCATGCGTTTTGAAATGATGCCGATGTACTGGTGCCCTTCATCGACAACCGGCACCGCGCACGGTGCATGGCCGACGTGAGAAAGCAGTTCGCTGAGCGGCGTTTGCGCATCCACCGCGAGCGGGGAGTCAATTAACGCCGCATCGATTCCCTGGCCTTCGCTCAGCGCGACCTTCAGTGAATCAATGGAGACAATGCCAACAAACTTATTACCGCGTTCAATGACGTAGCCATATTCGCGGTCTTCATCCTGTAATAATTTCAGCGCAGAACGCGGGCCGAATCCCGGCGTTTTACGAATCAAACCAACCGGGCTACGGCGGGCAATATCTTTAGCGCTGAAGACCTGGCTAATATCGACACCGCGGAAGAATGTGCGGACATAATCATTGGCCGGGTTATTCAGTATTTCATCCGGTGTACCGACCTGAACCACTTCTCCGTTTTGCATGATGGCAATACGATCGCCAATGCGCATTGCTTCGTCGAGGTCGTGGGAAATAAATACGACGGTGCGCTGATGCCTGGCCTGTAATTTTGTCAGCTCATCCTGCATTTCGGTACGAATTAAGGGATCGAGCGCCGAGAAGGCTTCATCCATTAACAGGATATCGGGGTTAATAGCCAGCGCGCGGGCCAGGCCTACGCGTTGACGCATTCCGCCGGAGAGTTCGTCCGGGTAAGCGTGAGCATAGTTTTCCAGGCCAACCTGACGCAGCGCCTCCAGCGCTTTCTCCTGACGTTCCTGAGTGGGTACGCCAGCCAGCTCCATACCGAAGGCGGCATTGTCGAGCACGGTCATATGCGGCATCAGTGCAAATGATTGAAAAACCATTGCAATCTTTTTTCTGCGCACCTCGCGAAGCTCGGCCTCTGAGATTTTGGCGATATCGACGCCATCGATCAGCACTTGGCCGCGGGTGGGTTCAATCAGGCGATTGAGAAGGCGAACCATGGTAGATTTCCCCGAGCCGGAGAGCCCCATGATGACGAATATCTCGCCTTCTTCAATGGTCAGACTGGCGTTTTTTACGCCAAGCGAAAGTCCCGTTTTTTCCAGTATTTGCTCTTTCGATAGTCCTTTTTCGATATATTTGAAAGCCCGCTGTGGGTGCTCGCCAAATATTTTATAGAGATTCTTGATTTCTAATTTAATTGCCATGCAATAGAAAGTTTCCTGTAATTTATTTATATCGATATAGTACCTGGTGGAGATAATTGCTTTTTTACACCCTAACATACTGAGAATCTGAGACAACCCTTTATGTTGATTTACGGCGGAAATTCGAACGAGAGAATGTCAGCGCATCCCCCGTGATATAAGGGCTGAGCGTGAGTTGCTGACAACTAATATTTTTTGGTTATGTTGCGATAATTTCGCCTGAAATCGACAAAATTCTGTTGAATATGACGCGGTGATGAAGGAAAGATATTGAGTGAGATGAAAGTGAATAATGTGAAATAAATCACCAGGAAATATGTTGATATATTCCTGGTGAAAGTAAGGTCAAAAGTCCCAATCGTCGTCGACGGTTTCTTCTGCTTTTCCCATCACATACGACGATCCTGAACCGGAGAAAAAGTCGTGATTTTCGTCGGCATTCGGCGAGAGCGCGGCGAGGATGGCCGGGTTGACGGCGGCCATTTCCGCCGGAAACAGCGCTTCATAGCCGAGGTTCATCAGCGCTTTATTGGCGTTGTAGCACAGGAAGGCGTTGACCTCCTCAATCCAGTCGCTGTCGGCATACAGTTCACGAGTGTAGGCCAGCTCGTTGTCATACAGATCCATCAGCAGGTCGAGGGCGAAGTTTTTTAGCTCTTCGCGCTTTTCGGTACTGACAATCTCCAGCCCTTTCTGGAATTTGTAGCCGATATAGTAACCATGTACCGCTTCATCGCGGATAATCAGGCGAATAAGATCGGCGGTGTTGGTCATTTTTCCCCGGCTGGAGAAATACATCGGTAGCCAGAAGCCAGAATAGAAGAGGAAGGATTCAAGAAATACGCTGGCGATTTTCTTCTTCAGAGGTTCATTGTCCTGATAGAACTCCAGCATCAACTGCGCTTTGCGCTGCAACGGCGCGTTTTGTTCGCTCCACGCGTAAGCGGCATCCACGTCTTTGGTCTGGCAAAGGGTGGAAAAAATCGAACTGTAGGAGCGGGCGTGCACCGCCTCCATAAAGCTAACGTTCGACAGCACCGCTTCTTCGTGCGGGGTGAGGGCATCGGCCATCAGTGCCGGAGCGCCGACGGTGTTTTGAATGGTATCCAGCAGCGTTAGTCCGGTGAATACGCGAATCGTCAGCTGTTGCTCTGCCGGAGTAAGCGTTTGCCAGGCCGGGATATCGTTGGACAGCGGCACCTTCTCCGGCAGCCAGAAGTTGCTGGTCAATCGGTTCCAGACCTCCAGATCCTTATCGTCCTCAATTTTGTTCCAGTTGATAGCGCTGATACGCGATAAATGGGTCATCCTGTTCTCCTTACAGCGCGCAGGACACGCAGCCTTCGATTTCGGTACCTTCCAGCGCCAACTGGCGCAGACGGATGTAATACAGCGTTTTGATACCCTTCTTCCACGCATAAATTTGCGCTTTGTTGATATCGCGAGTGGTGGCGGTATCGGGGAAGAACAGGGTCAGCGACAGCCCCTGATCGACATGGCGCGTCGCCTCGGCGTAGGTATCGATGATTTTCTGCGGCCCAATTTCATAGGCATCCTGGTACAGCGCCAGATTGTCGTTGGTCATAAACGGCGCGGGATAGTAAACGCGTCCGGTTTTCCCCTCTTTGCGGATCTCTATTTTCGACACGATTGGGTGGATGCTGGAGGTCGCGTGGTTAATGTATGAAATGGACCCCGTCGGCGGCACCGCCTGCAGGTTGCGATTGTAGATACCGTATCGCATCACGTCATCGCGCAGCTGCCGCCACATATCGCGGTCGGGCAGGCTAATACCCGAACGGACGAACAGCTCGCGAATTTTTGCCGTTTTCGGCTGCCAGTCACCCTCAAGATATTGCTGGAAATAGTCGCCGCTGGCGTAACGCGACTGCTCGAACCCGGCAAAATGCTCACCCCGTTCGCGGGCCATCAGCATCGAGGTGCGCAGCGCGTGCCAGGTGATGGTATAGAAATAGAGGTTGGTAAAATCCAATCCCTCTTCGCTGCCGTAGGCAATGCCTTCCCGCGCCAGATAACCGTGCAGATTCATCTGCCCCAGACCGATGGCATGAGACGCGGCATTGCCATCCGCTACCGACGGCACAGAGCGGATATCGCTCATGTCGGACACCGCCGTCAGACCGCGCACCGCCACCTCTACCGTGCGGGCGAAGTCAGGGGAGTCCATGGTGTGGGCGATATTCAGCGAACCGAGGTTGCAGGAGATATCCCGGCCGATGCTGGCGTAATCCAGATTTTCATCAAACGTAGAGGGGGTATTGACCTGCAATATCTCCGAGCACAGGTTGCTCATATTGATGCGCCCGGCAATTGGGTTCGCGCGATTGACCGTATCTTCAAACATGATGTACGGATAGCCGGATTCAAACTGAATTTCCGCCAGCCGCTGGAACAGCTCGCGGGCACGGATCCAGCGTTTGCTTACCCGCTCATCGGCAACCAGTTCAGCATACATTTCGCTCACCGCGATATCACCGAACGGTTTACCGTACAGACGCTCGACGTCGTAGGGCGAGAACAGCGCCATCTGCGCATCTTCTTTCGCGAGCTGGAAGGTGATATCCGCGATGACCACCCCGAGGGAGAGCGTTTTAATGCGGATTTTCTCATCGGCATTTTCGCGTTTGGTATCAAGAAAACGCAGGATATCCGGATGATGGGCATGCAGATAGACCGCTCCGGCCCCCTGGCGCGCGCCAAGCTGGTTAGCGTAGGAGAAGGCATCTTCCAGCATTTTCATCACCGGCACCACACCGGAGGACTGGTTCTCGATACGCTTGATCGGCGCACCAGCTTCGCGCAGGTTAGAGAGCAGAAACGCTACGCCGCCGCCGCGTTTTGACAACTGTAGCGCCGAGTTGACCGCGCGCCCGATAGATTCCATGTTGTCTTCAATGCGTAGCAGGAAACAGGAGACCAGCTCGCCGCGCTGCTGTTTACCAGCGTTAAGAAACGTTGGCGTGGCGGGCTGAAAGCGCCCGGAGAGGATCTCATCGGTCAACTGATGCGCCAGCACCTCGTTGCCCTGCGCCAGACTCAGGGCCACCATGCAGGTACGGTCGGCAAAGTCTTCAAGATAGCGCTTGCCATCGAAAGTTTTCAGCGTGTAGCTGGTGTAGAACTTCCATGCGCCGAGAAACGTCTGGAAGCGAAAACCGTAGCTCTGCGCATGGGCGAACAGCTCAAGAATAAACTGCCTGTCGTAGCGGGCCAGCACTTTTGCATCGTAATAGCCTTCGGCGACCAGCCACGTCAGCTTGTCGTCCTGGCTGGCGAAAGGCACGGTATTCGGCTCAACGTGGCTGGCCATAAACGCCTCTACCGCCTGATGGTCCTTTTCAAACGGGATGCGACCGTTGCTGTCGTATAAATTCAGCATCGCGTTGAGGGCGTGAAAATCAGGCACCTCGGTGGCTATACGTTCTGCGGTTGTCGTTGCCAAAATTCGCTTACTCCTTTACGCACGTTGTCGACGTCTTGTGGGGTGCCCATCAGCTCAAAGCGATAGAGATACGGTACGCCGCATTTTTGCTTGATAACGTCGCCAGCGCGGCCATAGGCGTCGCCGAAGTTACGGTTACCCGCGGCAATCACGCCGCGAATCAACTGGCGATTATGCGGATCGTTAAGAAAACGGATCGCCTGTCGCGGAACCGCGCCCGCCGTGCCGCCGCCACCGTAGCTGGGGACGATGAGAATGTAGGGTTCGTCTACCTGGATGCGCTCCCGTTCGTTAAGCGGAATACGCACCGCGGGCAGCCCCAGACGCTGGACGAACCGGTGCGTGTTTTCGGAACTGCTGGAAAAGTAGACGATCAGGCTCATACGCTGGCCGCTGAGGTTGCCGGGCGCAGGCGGTTAATCATGTCCGGGCGGAAACCGGACCAGCGGGTTTCCCCGGCAATCACTACCGGCAGCTGGCGGAAGCCCTGCTCGCGCAGCATATCGACGGCTTCAGGATGGTGGTCGATGTTGACCATGTCGAATTCAAACCCGCGGGTTTCCATGGCCCGTTTAGTGGCATGGCATTGCACGCAGTCGTTTTTAGTGTAAATAGTAATGCGCATGATTCGTATTTCCATTTAAGATAACAGCACGGCGCAAAAAATGACGTCGGGCGTTATGGGTTATCGTTGAGGGAAATACTAGATGTAGTTATTTAAAAGTTCAACAACTCAATATATATGGTTTTTGCAAAAAATAACCCCCGCTAACGGAATCGGCGGGGGCAGGTTTCTTTGTCGTGGAATTACAGGCGCATGCTTACTGCAAGGCGGTTAAAGGCGTTCATCAGGCTGATGGCGAAAGTCAAATCGCTAATCTGTCGGGCGCTAAAATGCGCCAGCAGCGGCAGATAAACATCATCTTCAGCATGGCTTTCGGCGATATGGGTGACCGATTCGGCCCACGCCAGCGCCGCGCGCTCGGCATCGCTGAAATGCGCGCTGACTCGCCAGCCTGCCAGGGCGTCTAATTTGTTCTGTGCCACGCCGGACTTGCGCAGCGCTTTGCTATGCATCTCCAGGCAGAAGGCGCAGCCGTTGATTTGCGACACCCGCAAATAAACCAGCTCTATCAACGTGTTGCCCAGTTCGCTTTTTTCCAGCGCAATGCTCGCCTGCACCAGGGCATTATAGACTTCCGGGCTCAGTTCATTGTACGGCTGACGTAGTGTGGTCATTTTACTCTCCTCATTAAGACGTCAGCAAAATAGCACTATAATGGACTGCATAAGATAGCCATATTGTGATGAAAAAAGCAGACCATAATGCATGCCAAAGAACTCCCGCACTATCAGCGTATTGCCCGACAGCTTAAGTCGGCCATTGAGAGTGGCGAACTGATGCCAGGCAGCAGGCTGCCGGCGAGTCGGGTGTATGCGCAAGAACTTGGTGTGTCGCGGGCGACGATAGAAAACGCCTGGGGTGAGCTGGTGGCGCAGGGCTGGCTGGAGCGGCGCGGGCAGGCCGGGACCTTTGTCAGCGAACGCCTCAGCCCGCAGCAAAGCGCCCCTGTGCAGCCTATGGCGGGAGACGAACCAGTGGCGCCGCTACCGTTTCAACTGGGTCTGCCTGCGCTGGATCTGTTCCCGCGCGGCCTGTGGGCGCGGGTGATGGGGCGGCGGTTGCGCACGCAAACGCGTTTTGACCTCGCTCCTGGCGATCCTTGTGGTGAATTGATTCTTCGGCGGGCGATCGTCGACTATATGCGCCTGTCGCGCAGCATTGAGTGTCGGCCTGAACAAGTAATGGTAACCGGTAGCTATGCCGCGTCAATGAGCCTGATACTGCGCACCCTGGCAAGGCCGGGTCAGCAAATGTGGATGGAAGATCCGGGATTTCCACTGATCCGGCCCATCGTAAGCGGCGAAGGGGTAGTGATAAACCCTGTTCCGGTTGACGGAGACGGAATGGATGTTACATGGGCGCAGCAGCATTTCCCGGATGCGCATTTTGCGCTGCTGACGCCAGCTCATCAAAGCCCGCTAGGCGTTGCGCTATCGCTGGCCAGGCGCAGACAACTGCTGCTATGGGCGGCGCAAAAGGACGCATGGATTATTGAGGATGACTACGATAGTGAGTTTCGCTATCACGGTAAGCCGCTACCGCCGTTAAAAAGCCTTGATGCTCCACAGCGGGTCATTTACGCCGGGGCATTCAGTAAATCTTTCTTCCCGGCATTACGCGTCGCCTGGCTGGTGGTGCCGGAGCCGTTGGTGGCGCTGTTTCGTGAAAAGAGCGCGCTGATGAGCTGTAGCGTACCAACGCTGTGGCAGCAGACGCTGGCTGATTTTATCCGCGAGGGCCATTTCTGGCGTCATCTGAAGAAAATGCGCGCCAGCTACGCGCAGCGCCGTCAATGGTTGGAATCAGCGCTGTGGGAGCAGGGTTTTACGGTGGTGCCTCAAGCGGGCGGCATTCAGATGGTGGTCAGGGTGAAAGATGACGATCGCCAGTTGGCCCTGCGTGGCAGGCAAGCCGGTCTGGCGGTGCAGGCGCTGAGCGACTGGCGAATCAATAGCCGTGGAGAAGGGGGGCTGTTGATGAGTTTCACTAATTTGACCTCAGCAGAAATGGCCCGCGAAGTGGTACGTAAGCTTCGTTTAGCGCTTTACCGTTGATGCGCGTAAAGCCTCGCCCAGTCGGGCGGGGATATAAGCGCGGTATTTGCGTAACATTCGTTGACCTTCGTCAATATGGATTACAAATTTCAACGTATTTTGTAATCCATATGAAACGCGCCTATAAATTTCGATTCTATCCAACACCCGATCAGGTTGAGCTTCTGGCTCAAACGTTCGGGTGCGTGCGTTTTGTCTATAACTCAATCCTTCGCTGGCGCACTGATGCGTACTACGAACGTCAGGAAAAAATTGGGTATCCTCAAGCCGATAAGCAACTGACAGCCCTGAAAGCCATGCCGGAATATGCTTTCCTGCGTGATGTGTCCGCCGTGCCACTACAGCAAGCCATACGTCACCAGCAAGAGGCGTTTAAAAACTTCTTTGCCGGACGTGCCGGGTATCCGGCATTCAAGAGCAAACGCCATAAACAGGCTGCTACCTTCATGAATACGGCGTTCAAATACCGCGACGGCGCATTATATATGGCAAAGAGTACCACTCCGCTGAATGTGCGCTGGAGCCGCCCGCTGCCGTCTTCGCCATCCTCCATAAACATCACCCGCGATGCCGTAGGGCGGTATTTTGTTTCGTGCCTTTGCGAGTTTGAGCCTGTATCACTGCCGATCACTGCTTCCACGGTCGGCATTGATGTAGGTTTAAAAGATTTGTTCGTCACCGATACCGGATTCAAGTCCGGCAATCCCCGCCATACAGCTAAATATGCGGCCCGCCAGGCGCTACTCCAGCGCCGATTAAGCAAAAAGGTCAAAGGCTCGAAGAACCGCGCCAAAGCCCGCTTAAAGGTGGCCCGACTCCACGCGAAAATTGCCGATTGCCGCACGGATGCCTTGCATAAGGCCACCCGCAAACTCATTAACGAGAACCAAGTTGTTTGCGTCGAATCCCTCAAGGTGAAGAACATGATCCGCAACCCGTCGCTGTCCAGAGCGATAGCAGACGCAGGCTGGGGTGAGTTCGCGCGCCAGCTCCAGTACAAAGGCGAATGGGCAGGGCGGTCAGTGGTCGCCATTGACCAGTTTTTTCCGTCCTCAAAACGCTGTAGCTGTTGCGGATATATCATGCAAAAAATGCCTCTTGATGTTCGTAAATGGCACTGCCCGGAATGTGGGGTAGACCATGATCGTGACGTTAATGCGGCCCGTAATATCAAAGCTGCCGGGCTGGCAGTGTTAGCCCACGGAGAGCCTGTAAATCCTGAATCGCATAAAGCGGCTTAGGTTCGGCTCCGTGAAGTGGGAATCCTCGCCCGACAGGGCGGGGAGCAGTCAATATCAGACATAACAAAAACCCCCTGTATACCGGGGTATGCAGGGGGAGACGCGTATTTGTTATCTTCGTTGGTCTGGCGATTTTTATTATCGACGTAAATTCAGCAAGACGCCAATAAATACCCCAACGGCAGCAGCGGCACCGACGCTTTGCCACGGTTTATCGCGCACGTAGCTGTCCGCGCTACCGGCGACATCACGGGCGCAGCCCACGGCATCACGCGCCGCCTGCTGAACGCGATTATTTCCGTTAAGCCGGGCGCGGGTCTCTTTCAGCAGCGCCTGCGCTTTTTTACGCGCGGTCTCCGCTTCATCTTTTGCGTCGCTGCCCCATGATTTCAGCACCTCTTCCAGCGTATCCGCTAATTGGCTGACATCGTTATGGATATCTTCAGCGCTGTCTTCTACGTTGTTGCGGTTTGCTCGGTTGGCCATTGGTTTCTCCCTTAATTCCATTGATACCCGTCATACTTCAGGAGGTATGCAAGTTTGGCTTCCGCCCCTGAATTACCCGGTAGAGTCATTAAGTGTAGGACAAGATTTTGAATTATGCTGCGCATCGTCGTTTATGGAATATTCCGAAAGCGTTGTCTTTAATGAATAAGGTAAGGTTAACGTGCGGTAAAAGATAATGAGGAATGAGTATGTATTTAAGACCCGATGAGGTGGCGCGAGTTCTTGAAAAAGCCGGCTTCACCATGGATGTTGTGACGCAAAAAGCGTATGGCTATCGCCGTGGCGATAATTATGTTTATGTGAACCGTGAAGCTCGTATGGGGCGTACCGCGTTAATTATTCATCCGGCTTTAAAAGAACGCAGCACGACGCTTGCGGAGCCCGCGTCGGATATCAAAACCTGCGATCATTACGAGCAGTTTCCGCTGTATTTAGCGGGCGATGCTCAGCAGCATTATGGTATTCCACACGGGTTCAGTTCGCGCATGGCCCTTGAGCGTTTTCTGAGTGGTTTGTTTGGCGAGGTGCAATATAGTTGAAAAAAGCGGCTGGTGTAACCAGTCGCTTTTTTGAATGGCTCAGGCTTTAGCCTGCTGATAGGGACTGACGCGGAACAGTCGACGGCAGTAGTCGAGGAAATAACCGTATGCTGCGCCCATCATCATTGATACCACGATGTTTGAGCTTACCGCAGCAGCGATCTGATGCCAGTCAGCGCCGACAACCAGGAGAATCGCTACGTATACGGGTGACTGGAACGTAACATAAGCAACCACATCCGCAATATTCTTCATCCAGCCTGATGCGCTGATGCGGCGCGCCTGGCGCATAGCGAAGTCGCGGTAAAAACCGTAAGGTACGGCAATAATAATGTTCACCGGGATGGCCACCAGTCTTGAAGATAACGACTGCTGGAAGGTCATTCCGGAGAGAAAGATTTCGATCATCATGTTCACAACGGTGCAGTAAACCACCATCGCAAAGGTGTCTGCTACCGCATGACGCAAGCGGGACTGCGCAGAGAACATCAGTATGCTCCTCGAAAATGAAGTCGATAATGCCAAAGTATTCGCCGATGATCAGCGTTTTGGGTTGCCTGTTTTGATGTGCGTAGATTATATCGCTGCATTGAAAGTGGCAACTAGCTATAAATTTTTATTTAAAGGCTTTTTGTCGATAAAACACTCTGCCGCAGCTTGTTTTTTGTTCGTTACGCTACTTTTGTTCTTAATGTTTATTTTTGTTTTATTTATCAAATAGATGCCTTGATTCTACGTAGTATAGATGAGGCCAGCATCTTTTAGTGATGGTATGATTTTGCGATAAGATCGCGGTCTGATGTGAGTTGTGTCACCTTTAGGGTTTTTAATAACTATTATGCTAATTTATCAGCATGAAATTCTGTATTAGTGGTTGGGTGAATATTCATATTTTATGCATTACTATTCTCCTTATGTGTATTTATTTTTTGATTCTCTGCCAGCGATATGCCGATAACCTCTTGAGCACACAGGTAATAGCACGATAGATTTCGCTTAATCATATTTAATCGGCATTATTTAATTTATTCAACCAAGGGATCTTGACGTTATTGGTTTGTTTTTGGCGTTTTTCGTAGAGCGCCGTTGACGATATATTTGGGATTGTCTAAAGGCTGGAAATAAATAACATCATCAATTAAACTATCGCCGCAATCTTTGTTTTATTTGCTATTTGGGAATTTTTTGAATTATATGTCATTAGTATTAGAGAAACTGAATAATATCCGAACACTTCGCGCAATGTCCCGCGAATTCTCCATTGACGTGCTTGAAGATATGCTGGAAAAGCTAAGGACCGTCACTGAAGAAAAACGTGCTGAAGAGCAGGCAGCTCAGGCGCAGCGGGCGGAGTATCAGGAAAAAATAAACACCTGGCTGGAATTGATGATGGCCGATGGTATTACGCCTGAACAATTAGTCACACAAACTACCGTCACTTCTAAAGGTGCGAAAAAGCGCCAGCCGCGTCCGGCTAAATATCGTTTTACCGATCATACCGGCGCAGAGAAAACCTGGACCGGGCAGGGACGCATGCCGAAGCCGCTGGCTCAAGCCGTCGCCGAGGGCAAACCCCTTGAAAGTTTCTTGATCTAAGGTTTAAAACGGTGGGGAAACCCACCGTTATCTTTACCTGGCTTAGAGCCTATCCCATTCGGACTATTTTACTTGCCATTTTGGACCTGGGCAGTGCAGGCTCTTAATCAGCACACGCCAAAATCACCGTCTTCTTTATAAGCCGTCACGTCGGCCGCCATCAGCGTATATTTCTCACCCTGTTCGTTACTTGCCTGAACGGCAATAATCCGATCGTCATGGACTTCAACAATTTTTAGCTTTGGTCCGCCCGTACGCGGCTGTACCAGATCGCCAACTGAATACATGCTTCTTCTCCTTTGTGCTGATAAACGGATTGCTGCTAATAACCATAGCTTAGCAAAAGCGCGTTAAACAACTGGCCGAAAGAGGTAGTCGTTAACGATGATTCCACGGCATCACCGCCAGCAAACGTGCCATACCGCAAAAACCGGTCATTCCAGCGAAGGTTAATCCGGCGCCGACGAATGCGCTAAGCAGGAAAAAGCCGCTACTGAACGCGTAACCTAAAGCGACGCCGAGCAAAATCAGCACGCCAGCGGCGATTTGTACCTGGCGCATCAGCGGTAGCGGCTGAGACTTGTCCTCTTTCACCGGCAGTCCAGCCGCTTTCCAGGCCTGAATCCCGCCAGCCAGCAGCATGACCTTCGCCGGTGCGGCAGCCTCGGCCAGGCGGGCGGCATTATTCTGGGTACGTGAACCCGCCTGACAGTGAAAAACGATCGTCTCCTCAGGACCCGCGTGCAGCGTTACGCCATTCTTCAGCGTGTCCAACGGGATCAGTTCAGCGCCAGGAATGTGTTCGCGGGCGTACTCATCCGCATCGCGGATATCCACCAGCCGGGCACCACGAGCAATGAGCGCCTGAGCTTCAGCGGGAGAAAGAGTGGCGATAGTCATAGGCGCTCCTTAAGGGCAATAGATTGACTTCAGCGTGGCGACGATTTGCCGAACCGCGGGTTGGGTGATGAAGTAGTGGATTCGCTGCGCCTGACGTTCGCAGCCGATCAGCCCTTCATCGCGCATGCGCGCCAGATGCTGCGATGTTGCAGAGGGGCTGAGTCCGGTGAGCCGCGCCAGTTCGCCAGCGCTGGTGCCCGGTGAGTCGCACAGCATGCACAGAATTAATAGCCTGCTGGGATGACTCATGGCTTTCAGTAGCGCGGTGGCTTCTCCGGCGCTGGTCTGTAGCTGTTTTGGTGTATTCATTTATTTTAGTTTTTTCTAAATTTAGAATATTCTAAAATAAAAATAAACCATGCACCAGTCCCATAATGGGGAAAGTCTCGAAAGGTTAATTGCTACGACGGGCGGCGCGCCGATATAGCGTGCTGCGCGCAACGCCTAAAGCCTGCGCGGCTTTGCTGATATTGCCGTTATAGCTTGCCAGCGTATCGGCAATCAGCTGCGCATCGTGCTGCTCAAGTCCACGCGGTACGTGGGCGACAGGCTGGGTACGATACTCATGGGGCAGGTCATCCACCCCTAGCGTTTCGCCATCCTCGGCGAGCGCCAGCAGTACCCTCATCAGGCTTTGCAGCTGGCGGACGTTGCCTGGCCAGGATTGCGCTGCCAGGTGTTGCAGAAGCTCTGGGGCCAGCGTGACCCCCCGTTTATTCCCGCCCAGTTCCTGCCATAACCGCTGTATAAACGCGGGTAGTTCAGGCCACTCGCGCAGCGGCGGCAGCGCCAAAGCAAATTCACGCAGACGGTAGAGTAGATCCTCACGAAAGGTCCCTTCGGCGACGCGCTGCGCCAGATTGCGGTGGGTGGCGCAAATCACCGCGAAGTTAACTGGCGCGCTCTGGCTGGCGCCAAGCGGCGTGACCTCTTTCTCCTGTAAAATCCTGAGTAGCCGGGTTTGTAAGGCTAGCGGCATATCGCCAATCTCATCAAGAAAGAGCACCCCGCCGTCCGCCTCACGGATCTTGCCGATATAGCCGTTTTTGTTGGCACCGGTAAAAGCGCCGGGTTGGTAACCAAACAGCTCTGATTCAATCAGCGATTCCGGAATGGCGGCGCAGTTGATGGCGACGAATTTACCGCGACTCCAGCGGCTATGTCGGTACAGCGTGCGGCTGACGTACTCTTTACCGCAGCCTGTCTCCCCTTCGATACACAAACCGATCCCGGCGTTTAGCAGGCGGAGCAGCTTTTCCCCTTCGCGCTGGCTGGAGAAAGGCAGGGAGAGAGTTGATCGTACGGTGGTCGCCACGCTACCGGGAGCGGGGGCACGCAGGCAGTAATAGTAGTTTCGGTTTCCGGTGGCGAGCGGTAGCGGTACGCTGACGGCGGTTTGCCGCAGCTGGGGAAAAAGCTGCTGGAAAGTGAGATGGCCAAACTGGTCGGCGCTGAGGGCGAACTCGCGCATCGCCAGCCGGTTGCCTGCCGTCAGAACGTTATCTGTGAAGACCAGCAGCAGTTCGTCGACGCTGTCGAGCTTTTCCGGCTGAGAATGCAGACTCATCAGCCACTGCTGCGGGTGCAGACTCTGTTTAACCCACAGGTACTCTATCTGTTTTGCGGCTCCCTTTACCCATGCCAGCGTCCGGGCGTGCGGGTATTGCGCCGGGCCGGAAATATCCAGCACTCCGGCTATTTTTCCATCGGGGCTTTGCAGCGGTACAGCAGCGCAATAAAGGCCCTGATTGCTGGTCAGGAAATGCTGTCGGCCATCAATTTCGCAACTATCGTCAATCGCCAGCGCGGTGCCAATGGCGTTGGTCCCGCGCCCGCTCTCGCTCCACAGATTTCCCGGTGCTAAAGCGAAACGCTGCGCCTTCTGCATAGCATGCGTATTACCGAAGGTTTGCAGTACCAGACCGCTGGCATCGGAGAGAATCACCACGGACTGCAGGCTGTTCACTTTATCGGATAGCGCATTAACGACCGGCTGGGTCAGTTCCCGCAGACGGCTATGGCTGGCAAGCCTGTCGGCCAGTTCGCTGGCGTGCAGGCGAGGGAAGTCATCCGTGGTAGGGTCGAGGCCATAGCGCTGGCTGCGGCACCAGGAATCGCTCAGTAGCGGATTCGCTTTGACCTCTGGCGTCAGGGCAAACGGATTTCCTGGCACGGGACACCTCATTGTTTTATTTGTGTTGCAATATTGTAGCTACATAGTTTGGTGTGTGTTGCGATTTGCAACACATAAGAAAAAATCGGCGCAACAGAAAAATGGAGTGAGTATTTAATTTATTGAATATAAATAAGTTTTAAGAAAAAGGAAAAGTGGCATAACCCCTGCAATAGCGTTCAGGTGCAGCGAGCGATCGTACAAAACTAATACGCCGCTGCGCCTCAACCCTACATGAAGGAGATTCGCGATGCGTTATGCACATCCTGGCACGCCGGGCGCTTTGGTTTCACTGAAGTCCGCCTACGGTAACTTTATTGACGGTAAATTTATTGAACCGATCGGCGGTGAATATTTTATGAACACCTCCCCGGTCGATGGGAGCAATATTGGGCAGTTTCCGCGTTCAGATGCCAAAGATATCGACTTCGCCCTTGATGCGGCACATCGGGCCGCCGATGCCTGGGGCAAAACTTCAGCCCAGCATCGCGCGAACCTGCTGTTGCAGGTTGCCGACCGTATTGAGGCCAATCTGGAATATCTGGCGGTAGCGGAGAGCTGGGATAACGGCAAACCGATCCGCGAAACCCTTAATGCCGATCTGCCGCTGGCGGTTGATCACTTCCGCTATTTTGCCGGCTGCCTGCGCGCGCAGGAAGGGAGTACGGCGGAGATTGATGAGACGACGGTGGCCTACCACTTCCATGAACCGCTAGGCGTGGTCGGGCAAATTATCCCGTGGAACTTCCCGCTGCTGATGGCCGCCTGGAAGCTGGCTCCGGCGCTGGCGGCAGGCAACTGCGTAGTGCTGAAACCGGCAGAGCAGACGCCGCTTAGCATCACCCTGCTGCTGGAGATTATTGGCGATCTGTTCCCGGCAGGCGTGCTTAACGTTGTGCAGGGTTTTGGTAAAGAGGCGGGTGAAGCGCTGGCTACCAGCAAACGCATTGCCAAGATAGCCTTTACCGGCTCAACGCCAGTTGGACGTCATATCATGGCCTGCGCGGCGGAAAATATTATTCCTTGTACCGTCGAGCTGGGCGGTAAATCACCAAATATCTACTTTGCCGACGTGATGGAAGGCGAAGAGGAGTTTATCGAGAAAGCGGTTGAAGGCCTGGTGCTCGGCTTCTTTAATCAGGGCGAGGTTTGCACCTGTCCGTCCCGCGCGCTGATTCAGGAGTCTATTTACGAACCCTTTATGGCGCGGGTTATGGCTAAGGTGGCGCAGATTCGCCGCGGCGATCCCTTTGATACCGACACCATGATCGGCGCGCAGGCGTCGCGCCAGCAGTTCGATAAGATCCTTTCTTATATTAAGATCGCTCGCGATGAAGGCGGCAAAATCCTGACCGGCGGCGACCGCGCCAGTATCTCCGCTGAGCTGGATAACGGTTTCTATATTCAGCCGACGTTGATTCAGGGCCGTAACGACATGCGCAGCTTCCAGGAGGAGATCTTCGGCCCGGTTATCGGTGTCACTACCTTTAAAGATGAGGCGGAAGCGTTGTCTATTGCTAACCAGACTCAGTTTGGTCTCGGGGCTGGCGTATGGACGCGGGATACCAATCTGGCCTATCGCATGGGGCGTGGCATCAAGGCCGGACGGGTGTGGACTAACTGCTATCATATCTACCCGGCGCACGCGGCCTTTGGCGGTTATAAGCAGTCTGGCGTAGGACGCGAAACGCACAAGATGGCGCTCAATGCCTATCAGCAGACAAAAAACCTGCTGGTGAGCTACGGCACTGCGCCGCTGGGTCTGTTCTGACGGAAAGCGGTTAATCAGCCATGAATTAATGCGACCCGCAATCTTTGAGTAAGATTGCGGGTTTATTATTCCATGCGGGAATTGTGGTTTATTGATTATAATTCCGTTGGGTGGCTTCATTCGAAATATTCTTTACCTCCATACCTAATCTGATTATTCCTTAGCGTGATTATCGTTTTTTTGGTGATTAAAATAAGATGATAATTCACCCTAAGAATTATCCTAATAATTTATGCACTCATTATCAGAACGCACAAATAATGACGAAAAATCATCGTGGAAATGATTGTCTTTGTTAATTTACGTGGCTTGTTGTTGGTTTTTTATGTTTTCATATCGGGATTTTTGGTTGCATTAATTAACAATCACTTGGTTATTTTTAAGATTATTTTTATATGTAAAATAAAACATCATTTCATTAACATAACAAAATATTGCGATTTGTTATTTTGAGGAATAGTATTAATTTGTACTCTGAATGTATGTTTTATCAATTTCGCTGAAAAATCTTGCTGATTATTAAAGCAGTAAATAAGCGGGACAGGCTTCTGCGCCTGATATCCTGCGGACGGAACGCGAATATTATTAACAAGGAGGATCGGAATGCAGATTACCTCAGGCCTTATTGGCGATGGGCTTAATCTGTCTAAAATATAAGTTAGAGATGAGATAAATAATGAAAACGCAATTTCGTATTATGGCAATGTTTGTCGGTGCTCTGGTGTCCGGTACTGCATTATCAAGTATTTCACAACCAGCAAGGGCCGCAGTGACTATTAATCCCGGTTCTAATGCGGGAACCCAGGGGACGGGTGGTCAGGTAGAATTTACCGGCTCCATTACCGACTCCTCCTGTAATGTTGATAGTACCAGCGCAAATCAAAGCGTCGATCTGGGGAAATGGGCGAGCAGCTATTTTACCGGCGCAGGTTCTGAAACCACCAAAACTTCCTTCCATATCAAGGTTAAAGATTGCCCTTCTACCGTCACCACCGTCTCCGTGCTGTTTGATGGTACGCGTGATACCAACAAAACCAACCTGTTGGCGATTAACGGTACTGCAAAAGGGGTGGCGATTAAGCTGTATGAAGATGACAAATCGACCCCGATTGACCTGGGTTCCGTCTCGCGTGGACAGAGTGTAACCGCGGGTGCCACCGGCACCACGACCGGTACCGCCGATCTGGAGTTCTTCGCTGACTACGTCTCAACCAGCGCGGTTTCCGCCGGTTCTGCCGATGGCACAGCCAACTTCAATATGATTTACAACTAATAAGAAAGAGCAGGTCAGACGGCTGAAAAAGCGGGGCTCTTATCGCCTGTTGGTATTGAAGATTTTGTAGATACTGTGGATGTCTGCCTTCCCGGTGGCGCTGCGCTGACCGGGCTACGGGTTCAGTAGCCCGGACAGATGCGCAGCATCGCCTCCGGGAAACAGGGCGCAACACAGTTCTGCTTGATTTAATAGCGGTTTGTTACCTGTCTCAGGTATTCATCCCTGCTCTTTATTATTTCCTGATGGTAGTGATTATGAAACGAACGATCGCCGCGATAACCTTATTACTGTTATCCACTGCGGCACAGGCCGGTATTGTCATGGGTGGGACCCGTGTTGTTTATCTGGAAGGGAAACGCGAAGCTGCGCTGTCGGTGACCAATGCGGATACCCATGCTCCTTATCTGGTGCAGTCGTGGGTAGAGAATTATGAGGAAAATAATAAAAGTCGGGTGCCTTTTATCGTTACGCCGCCATTATTCCGTCTTGATCCTGAACAGCAAAACGTATTGCGTATTAATTACATCGGCGGAACGCTGCCGACGGATCGTGAATCTATATTTTGGCTGAATGTGAAAAGCATTGCGCCAACGCAAAAAGATGAAACAAATAAACTTCAGGTTAATATTAAATCGAAATTTAAGATTTTTTATCGTCCGAATGGTCTACCGGGCGACGCCACCGACGCATGGCGTAAGCTCACATTTAAACTCGAAGGCTCCAGGCTGATTGCGCAAAACCCAACGCCTTATTTTGTCTCCTTTTTTACTATTACAGTAGGCGGTAAAACAATTACCGAACCCGGCATGATCGGGCCTTTAACCCATAAAGAGTGGTCGGTTAATAGCTCCGGAGTGGTTAAGTGGCGCGCTATTAATGATTTCGGTGGTATTACGGATTACGCGCAACAGTAATTTTTTGCTTCGCCTGGGCAGAACATTGTGAAAAATAACACTCCTAGTATTACATCCGGTTATTCGGCGATCGTTGCGCCAAACGGTGGAATATTTTTATTGGCAACGGTGCCGACAGTGCTTTTTCTTCTGTGCCAAAGCACGATGGTATGGGCTGATGAGTACTTTGATCCAGCGGCATTGGAGTTTGCCAATCCGCAGCAAAAGACCGCTGATTTACACTATTTCGCCAAATCAGGCGGCCAACAACCGGGGACGTATCCGGTCAGCATTTGGGTGAATAACCAGGAGATAGCCCAAAGTGAAGTGACTTTTGTTGACAGCAACGGCGCGCTGCAGCCGCAATTAACCCCGGCGCAGCTGGCGGAATATGGCGTTAACGTCAGCGCTTTCCCGGCCTTTAATACGCTGCACGAGGGGGACGCGTTTACCCACATTGAGCGCTATATTCCTGACGCCAGTAGCCGTTTTGATTTCGCCACCCAGCGCCTTAATTTGAGTATTCCTCAGGCGGCAATGAACGTTCAGAGCCGCGGATACGTTGATCCGGCGCGCTGGGATGACGGTATCCCAGCGGCGTTTGTTAACTATAACCTGACCGGGTCACAGACCCGACAGTCGGAAGACAACAGCCGTTCCAGCTACCTGAATTTACGCAGCGGGGTTAACCTCGGCGCCTGGCGTCTACGTAACGTTTCGTCGATGGAATATGACCGGACCCGACGCTGGAATTCGCAGAGCACCTGGCTACAGCGTGATGTGAAATCACTGAAAAGCCTGCTGCGAATGGGCGATACCTTTACCTCCGGTGAAGTCTTCGACAGCGTGCAGTTTCGCGGCGTACAGCTGATGTCCGATGATGAAATGCTGCCGGATAGCCAGCGCGGCTTTGCGCCAACGATCCGTGGAATGGCGCACAGCAACGCCAAAGTCACTATCTCCCAGCATGGTTACGTTATCTATGAAACCTTTGTTTCGCCGGGGGCGTTTGCGATTAACGATCTTTACCCAACGGCGCAAAGCGGCGACCTCGAAGTGCAGGTCAAAGAGAGCGATGGCTCGGTTCGCACCTTTACGCAGCCCTTTTCGGCGGTGCCTTTTATGCTGCGCGAAGGGCGAGTTAAATTCAGCCTGAGCGCCGGACGCTACCATTCCGGGCAAAGCGAAACCCGAGCGCCGACGTTTTTGCAGGGGACGCTGTTTTATGGGTTACCCGCGGAGTTCACACTCTACGGCGGCAGCCAGCTGGCGCAGGATTATCAGTCATGGGCGCTCGGCGTCGGGCGCGGTTTTGGCGAACTGGGTTCGCTTGGGGGGGACGCGACCTGGGCCAGCACGACGACGCCTTCTGGAAAGCGCTCGGCGGGGCACTCCCTTCGCGTGCAGTATCAGAAGGATTTCGCCGGAACCGGTACTTCATTTAGCCTTGCCAGCTACCGCTACTCCTCCAGCGGTTACTATGACTTCAGCGAGGCGAATGCGCTCGAAAGCCGCAACGGGCTGCTGGATAACAAGCGTAGCCGCGAAGAGGTGTCCATTTCTCAGGCGTTCGGCGGCATGAGCAGCCTGGCGATTTCCGCTTATTCACAAGAGTACTGGCACCGCCAAAGCCGCGATGAAACGCTCCATCTCGGTTTTTACAGCGCCTGGCGGGGCGTCTCGTGGGGCGTCGGCTATTACTACACTCAGTCCTCGGATCGCGATAAAGCCGATCGCTCGTGGTCCTTTAACCTGAGTATTCCGCTTGGCGGCCCGTTCTCCGGGAGCGCGGTGAGCTACAGCGCCACTTCCGACAATAACGGACGCACCTCGCAGCAGGCGTCGCTGTACGGTTCAGTTCCGCACAATCCTAATCTCTATTATTCCCTTCAGCAGGGCTACGTTAACGGTGGACAGGGTAGCAACAGTAGCGCATCGCTGGATTACCACGGCGGCTACGGCAGTGCACAGCTCGGCTATCGCCACGATAGCGCAAGCAATCAGCTGACATGGGGAGCGTCGGGGTCAATCGTTGCTCATCCTCACGGCGTGACGCTTGGACAGACCGTCGGCGAGAGTTTTGCCATCGTGCGTGCGCCGGGGGCTGCCGATGTGGCGATTCAGAACGGCAGCAACGTGCATACCGACTGGCGGGGCTACGCGGTGGTGCCATCGCTGACGGCGTATCGCAAAAATACCATTACCCTCGATACCGAATCACTGGCCGATGATGCCGATGTGGACCTCGAAGGACAGACGGTGATCCCCGGCGGCGGGGCGGTGGTGCAGGCTAATTATCAGACGCATATCGGCAGCCGCGTGCTGTTTACGCTCAGCGATAGCCACGGATCGCTGCCGTTTGGCGCCAGCGTCAGCCTTCGTAAGAGTGAGGACGATGACGGAACGACATCGAGCGGTATGGTGGCGGACCAGGGGCAGGTCTATCTGAGCGGCGTGCCGCAAGAGGGAACTCTGGATGTGGCGTGGAACGCCGACAATATTTCGCGGAAATGCACCCTGCATTTCCATCTCACCGATAACGAACCGCAGGGCCAGAATCCGGTAAAAGCCGTATCTGGCATCTGCCAGTAGTTTTGCTCAGAGGTTATTTTGCGCATAGTCACGTTTTTATTGCTGCTGGTGGTGGGGGTCTATAGCCACAGTGGGTGGGCGGAAACCTGCAAGGGGGATATCGGACAGATGACTATCAACGTCCAGAATATCAAATACCTGCCCACGCTACCGCTGAATACGCAGATGACCAGCATGATGGCGGATAACGGCGGCGGGATTCACTTCTCCTGCGATCTTCAGGTGCCGAAAGCCGTGGCTAAGCACCTGGTTTATCGGCAGCTAAAAACGGCCTCATCACCGCTGTCGATTAACGGTCAGCATGTGTTTCCCTCTGCTCTGGACGGAATGGGCTACTCGTTGGGCTTCCAGTGCAACGGCGGCGCGATCCGCTTTATTGATGGCAGTCACGCTGCGGGAGCTGCAGAATCAGTGACGGTTTGCGACAGCAATGAAATATCTAACCTGCTGGCGCAACAGCAGATTGTGGTGAAAGTGTTTGTCACGTTTTACAAGACCGGGGAAGTGGCGCTGGTCAGCGGTAACCACGCTAACGTACCGGCACAGCCGCAGATAGGCGAACTGACCATTCAGCAGCAGGCCGACAGTAGCGCCGGGTTTGTCGCCAGCTCGCCGGTCACGCTTGATATGGCCGCGCTGAACGTCGATATCGGCAGCAGCGGCAGCTGCCAGGTCTCGACCTCAAATATTCACGTTAGCCTTGGCACGGTCAATAAAGCAGAGTTCAAAGGTAAAAATACCACTGGCGGTAGCGCAAAGCGCTTCTCGATCCCGGTGTTTTGCACAACGCCCACCGATATCCGCATTGGCTTTTTTGGCGTGACAACGCAAAGCGGGGCAACGGATACCCTGGCGCTAAGCAAAGGAAGCGCCTCCGCCAGCGGGGTGGGCGTTAAGTTGACCTATGGCAATAATAGCGCCCCGGCGCCCGCGGAAGGGACGAGCATAAAAATCAATGAGGCCAGCAACTTACCGATATTAAAACGAGTCAACGGCAATAGCGCCGGCAGTGCTGAAAATATCAACTTCAGCGCCCAGTATGTGCAGACCGATGACGCGGTAACCGCCGGAACGGCAAACAGCATGGTGACTTTCGCACTGGAATATAACTAACGATGCGATTGGCGATAGAAATGGTTTTATTAGACTCATGAATAAAACACGGGCCAGGTGAAATGTGCTATAGGTGAGGGCTACCCTACGTATAAAAGGATAACTCCATGAAGTTAAAGGCCAGCCTGGTGTTCATTTTAGCGGCGATAACATGTTCCGCTCAGGCGCGCGATATGAACAGCATTCAACAAAGCGGCGAGCTGAAAGTTGGTGTGCCGGGAGACTACGCGCCGCTGGCGTTTCACAATAAAGCAGGGGAGCTACTGGGCTACGACGTAGATATGGCAAAGGATCTCGGCAAGCGGCTGGGTCTAAAGGTGAGCTTCGTGCAGACCAGTTGGCCGACGTTGTCCGCTGACCTGAAGGCCGATAAGTTTGATATCGCTATGGGTGGGGTGACACAAACCCCGGCGCGGGCAAAAGAGTTTGCCCTAAGCCAGCCGGTGGTGCCGAATGGCAAAATTGCGCTGGCTAACTGCGCGGCGGCCCCTGCGCTCGGCAGCCTGGAGAAAATTGACCAGCCGAATGTGAAGGTGATTGTGAATCCGGGCGGCACCAACCAAAGCTTTGTTGATGAACATATCAAGCATGCGCAGATTATTCGGGTGAAAAACAATATCGATAACCTCGAAGCGCTGCGGCAGAAAACGGCGGATATGATGGTGACTGACCTGATTGAAGGGGTCTATTACCAAAGCAATGAGCCGGGCGTTTTTTGCGTGGCCAACGAGACGCCGTTCGCCGGAACCGCCAGTTTCAAAGTCTATATGATGAATAAAGATAACCCGCAGCTGCTGGAGAAAGTTAACCAGTGGCTGGAGAGCCAGGACAAAAACGTGCTCAAACAGAAGTGGCGGATTCATGACCAGCTAAAACCCTGAGGCACTAAAGGTTTTCTATGTGGTGCCCGAGGCAGAAAATCAGCGGCTCTGATTTTCTGCCCGTACGTCGGCGAGCAGCCATTCATAAAATACCTTCACTTCCGGGCGCATCACCGCGTGCTGCGGCGTGACGATATAATAAGACCACGTTAGCGGCCAGCGGTTATCAGGATGTAGTTGAACCAGCTGGCCGGTGGCGAGCAGTTGCTTAACCAGCGCATGGCGCACAATAGCAACGCCGCGCCCGCTAAGGGCGGCGAGAATGACTGCCGAGGTTGAATTAATATGTAGACCGCTATCGCGAGGGGCCGGGGCCTGAGCTGCCGTCAGCACATCCTCCCACGAAGGGAAGCTGGCGCCGGGATGCGGCGTATCATCATGAATCAGCTTTTGCTCCGCCAGCCAGTCGCCGCAGGCGATTTTCCCCGGCGGAACAATTAGCGGGCTGCACACCAGCACCGCCTCTTCATCCATCAGCCAGGTTTTATCAACGCCGGACCAGTCTCCGCGCCCGCAGCGAACCCCCAGATCTGCTTCGCCGTGGGAGACATCCATCAGCTTTTCCGTGACGTTGAGGCGCAGGTCGATATTTTCATAAGCCTCAGAGAAGCGGTTCAAGCGCTCCATCAGCCAGTTCATCATCAGAACCTGTGAGGCGGTGATCACCACCACGGAGCGCGCCCGGCGGCCGCGGAGCTTATTCAGCCCGCTCTCGAGCTTATCCAGCCCCAGGGTAATATCCTGCAGCGCTTCCTGCGCCTCGCTCACCAGGGTAAGGCGTTCTTTACCCGCGCGCGTACGGTGCAGCAGCGGATGGCCGACCCAATCCTCCAGCGCCCTGACTAACTGTCCGACGGCGGCGGGCGTCACGCCCAGCTCGCGCGCCGCACCGGTAAAGCTGCCGTGACGGGCAGCGGCTTCAAAAGCGTGCAGCCATTTCAGTCGGTTAAGCGAGCGCATAGCGGTATCCCTCAGTCATTTTTCGCCTCAGTATACCCCATCAAGATAGATTTTCTTTGTTGTGCCGCTATTTCTTCTCATTCGTCAGCCTGGCTTAAGACAGGCATGCTTAGGCCACACAAATCAAGCGTGAAGAGGTTAATGATGAACACCGTATTTACTGGGAAAAAACTGTTAGTGGTCGGTGGGACCAGCGGCATGGGGCTGGCGACGGCCAAACGGGTGATTGAGAACGGCGGCAGCGTGGTGCTGGTGGGCAATCGTCAGGAGAAAGCGGAGCAGGCGCGTCAGGCGCTGGCGGCCTACGGCAAGGTGGATATTATCGTTGCCGATCTGATGACCGAAGCGGGTATGCAGCAGGTCATGACGGCTATCAATGCCGAGCATCGGGATATCAGCCTGCTGGTTAACGCCGCTGGCGTCTTCTTCCCGAAACCGTTTATTGAACATGAAGTGACGGATTATGATTTGTATATGAATCTCAATCGGGCGACCTTTTTTATCACTCGCGAGGTGGTGCGTAATATGCTGGCCGCCGGTATCAAAGGCGCGATTGTGAATATTGGCTCAATGTGGGCGCAGCAGGCTATCGGCGCGACGCCGTCATCGGCCTACTCAATGGCGAAGGCCGGGCTGCATGCGCTAACCAAAAATCTGGCGATTGAGCTGGGTAGCAGCGGTATTCGCGTAAACGCGGTATCCCCGGCGGTGGTACATACGCCGATTTATGAAGGCTTTATCGCGAAAGAGGAGGTGACGGCGGTGATGAACAGCTTTGACAGCTTCCATCCGATTGGCCGCGTTGGCACGCCTGAGGATATCGCGCAAACCGTGGCGTTCCTGCTCAGCGATAGTACCGGTTGGGTGACCGGTGCGGTATGGGATATTGATGGTGGCGTGATGGCTGGTCGGAATGCCTGATTACGTTCATTATGTCATCAAGACTGTTGGCATAAATAAAAACGAATTCAGGGTAACGAAAATCAATGAGTGCTGAGACAACGCTGCCCGTCAGGCAGCAAAACCAGAATATTGTTCGTCTGGCCACGGCGCAGGCGCTGGCGGGGGCAAACTCGGTGGTATTTTACGCCACCGGGGCAATTGTGGGTAACGGCATTGCGCCGAATCCCACGCTGGCGACGCTACCCATCACCATTTTTGTGCTGGGCATGGCGGCCTGTATTTTGCCGTTTGGTGCGCTGGCCAGAAGGCGCGGGCGCAAAACCGTCTTTATGACCGGCACCGGGGCCGGTGTTTTGACCGGGCTACTGGCGGCGCTGGCGGTGGTTATCAGCTCATTCTGGCTATTCTGTATCGCGGCCTTTTTCGGCGGAGCCTACGCCGCAGTGGCGGTGTCGTTCCGCTTTGCTGCGACAGATGGCGTCAGCGGCGAGCGCCGCGCGCGCGCGCTCTCCCTGGTGATGGGGGGCGGGGTAGCCGCCGGGGTCATCGGGCCGATGTTGGTCACCGGCACCATGAATCTGTGGCCGCCGCACACCTTTGCGATGACCTTTATCGCGCAGGGGCTGGTGGCTGCAGTATCGGCGCTGGTATTGCTGGGGGTAAAAACCGCCGAGCCGGTGGCGCAGGCAAAATCCGGTGGCCGTCTGCTGGGCGAAATTGTGCGCCAGCCGGGCTTTGGCCGCACGGTGTTCAGCGGCGCAATCTCCTATATGGTGATGAACTTTCTGATGACCGCCGCGCCGCTTTCCATGCATATGCACGGCATCTCGCAGCAGGCGTCGAATCTGGGGATCCAGTGGCACGTTATCGCCATGTATGGCCCCGGTTTTTTCACCGGTAAATTAATCAATCGATTCGGAGCCCGGCGTATTAACGCGGCTGGGTTAATTCTGCTGGTGCTTTCGGTGATGGTCGGCCTGGCGGGTATCGACGTGATGCACTATTGGCTGTCGCTTATCCTGCTGGGCTTAGGCTGGAACTTCGGCTTTACCGGCGCGTCGGCGCAGATTATGGATTTCCATCGTCCGGAAGAGAAAACCCAGGTGCAGTCGCTGAATGATTTTATTGTTTTCGGCGTCATGATGATTGGCTCATTTTCCTCGGGTGCGTTAATGAACCTCTTTGGCTGGAATGCCGTACTGTGGGGCTCGCTGGTGCCGATTGTGGTCGCACTGGCGGCGCTATTGGTTGGTGGAAGGTCTGCGCAAAGGGCCTAACTTTTGCGTGATTTAACACCAGTTCGCACGGCGTCTCGCATTGAGCGAATTAAGGTTTCTTTGCTGCGACCCCGGCGGAAAATCAGCGAGAAGGGGGCCTGATAGCCATATTCCGTCGGCAGCAGGGCGCGCAGCTTTTGCGATTGTACCCAAGGCAAAGCGTAGTGTTCCGGCAGATAGCCGACGTATTTGCCGGACAAAATCAGCATCAGCTGTGCTTCCATACTTTCTGCGCTCGCTACGCTTTGCTTAAAGCCTTTGCGCCCTAAATCGCTGCTGCTCCAGTAGCTGCGGGTGACCATTCGCATCTCGGAAATAAGCGCTTCCGTCGGGTGCTTAACGGTAAATAGAGCGTGTTTGTCACCGCAATAGAGCCAGTTTTGTTCGCGATAAAGTGGGTGAGACACCACGCTATTGGCTTGTAAAGAGAAGGTGCCCACGGCGAGATCCAGTTCATTATTCAGTACGCCCTGCAAAAGCGCGTTCGGGCTTCTGACCTGTAAATTAATATGCACCAGCGGGAAGCGCTCGCTAAACGTGGCGATGATTTCGCTCATCGGCAGCATCGGGTCGGTAATCGTCGAGTCAATTACGCCAAGATTAAAAATCCCGGTCTGCTCGCCGCGCAGCGTCGCCGTATTGCGCTCAAAATCCTCCATCGAATTCAGCAGGTCGATGCTTTGCTGGAGCACGGTTTCCCCTTTTTCGGTCAGAGAAAAACCGCCTCTACCGCGACGACATAGGGTGATGCCGAGCTTCTCTTCCAGTTCACTCATATAGTTGCTGATAGCCGAAACCGTCAGGTTAAGTTCCTGCTGCGCATTGGCAAAGCCCTGATATTTCGCCACGGTAATAAAAACGTGTAACAGCCGCAGATTCGGAAATTTTCCAACTGACATAAAGGGGATGCTCCGCTGTAAGCCCCGGGGTTTGTTTATATTTTTCTAAACTAATTTTTTGCTTTTGACTATTTTTTCTCTATCTCTCGTTCAGCAGTATGTCTTCATCGCCCGATAAGCCCTGGAGACACGCAATGACTACCGCAACAGAAAATAACTACCCGCAGCCGCAGGATGGCGAAATTCCACGTTTTAGTGGATTACCGACCTTTTTCCGTCTCCCTTTTGCGCCACAGGCCGCCGACCTGGATATCGGCGTGGTAGGGGTGCCGTGGGATGGTGGAACCACCAACCGCGCGGGGACTCGCCACGGGCCACGCGAGCTACGCAATGCTTCAAGCCTGGTGCGTCGAGTCCACCAGACCACCCGCCGTTCTCCCTATGATTACGCCCGCGTTGGCGATCTGGGGGATGTGCGTATCAATCCGGTAGATATGCAGGATAGCCTGGCGCGCATTGAAGCATGGTATCGCGCCCTTGATGAGCAGCAGGTGATGCCTCTAACCGCGGGTGGCGACCATCTCACTACGCTGCCGATTTTGCGGGCGCTCGGGCGTGATAAACCGCTGGGAATGATCCATTTCGATGCCCACTCGGATACTAACGACAGCTATTTCGGCGGCGAGCGCTTTACTCACGGCACCCCGTTTCGTCGTGCGGTAGAAGAGGGCGTTCTCGATCCACGGCGTACGGTGCAAATTGGTATTCGCGGCGCGCTGTTTTCCGCCGATGAGCACCGCTGGGCGGAGGAGAACGGTATCACCATCATCCGTATGGAGCAGGTGGACGAGCTGGGTATCGACAAGGTGATGCAGAGGGCGCGTGAGATTGTTGGTGAGCAGCCTACCTATATCAGCTTCGATATCGATGTGCTGGATCCGGTCTATGCGCCCGGTACCGGAACGCCGGAAATTGGCGGTATGACTACGTTGCAGGCTCAGCGCTGCGTTCGTCAGCTTGCTGGATTGAATCTGATTGGTGCCGACGTGGTGGAAGTCTCGCCGCCCTTTGACCAGGGCAATCTCACCAGCCTGACCGGCGCGACCATGATGTTTGAACTCCTGTGCCAGCTTGCCGATGCCCATCATCGGCGTATTTCTCAATAACAGCGGAGAATTATGATGAAAAGAAATCTCTCATTGCGCTATCTCGCCACCGCGTTGGTTCTGGCATCAGGCCTTGTTACGGCGGCCAATGCGGCGGACGCCACCCTGACGCCGGGAAAGCTGAAGATAGCGATGGAAGTGGCCTATCCGCCTTTTGAATCCTGGCAGGATGACAAAATCGTCGGTTTTGATGCTGAACTGGCGGCGTTATTAAGCCAAAAAGCGGGCCTGACGCTACAGCTGGTGGATACAAAATTTAGCAGCTTGATCCTCGGCCTGAGCGGGGGACGCCAGGATGCGGTGATCTCCGCGCTCTATATCACTGCGGAGCGTACCCAGCAGGCGGATGCGATCCCTTATGCTAAAACGGGGGCCTATATCATGGTGCGCAGCGATAGCAAAGTTGCGCCGCAAACGGAAAACGAGCTTTGTGGTTTAACCATTGGGCTACAGCAGGGTACATCGTGGGTGAAAAAGCTGCATGAGCTTTCGGCGAGCTATTGCCAGGCGCAGGGTAAAGGGGCGATTGAGATTAAAGAGTTCCCGACCGCGCCGGAGACGCTACAGGCACTGCTCTCCGGCAATATTCAGGCTCAGGTAGATATTGCGGGTGTGGTAAGCCTGTTCACCCAGCGCAGCAAAGGCCGTCTGAAGGTCAGTTCTCCGCAGACGATATATCCGCAAACGCTGGGTATTTACATCAAGAAGGGCAACCAGGCGCTGGCGCAACAGTTGGCCTCTGCACTGAAAACCCTGCGTGAAAATGGTGAGTACAGCGCCTTGCTGAAAAAGTATGCGGCATACGGCATCACCGATGACACGGTGCAGTAGTGTGTAAAAAATCTAAAATATACAGATGAAGAGACACTGTAATGGGATGCATATCACATTTTTAGCGTGATTACACAGTCAGGTATGATTTAAAAACATTATTTATCAATATCTTATTTCTAATCCTACAATTCATTGTGATCAGTGTGTAAAATTACACACTGATCACAATTCATATTTTTCCTGCATGCTTTAATTCCTCTCACCAAAACAGAGAGGATTGCTCATGAAACACATGATGATTTGCTGCGGCGCCGGTGTAGCGACCAGCACCGTTGCTTTAAATAAACTGCAGGATTTCCTGAAGAAAGAGAATATTCTCGATAAAGTCCGTATTTCCCAGGGAACCGTGGCTGAAGCCAAAACCCGCGACGATGTAGATTTTATTGTTTCTACTTCGCCGGTTGCGCTTTCTATTCCCGTTGTTAACGCTCTACCGCTATTAACCGGTATGGGTACTGATAAAGTTTTCAGCAGCGTCAAAGAATTAATTCTCGCCGAGGGTTAAGCCATGTTTATTGTTGATTACATTGTAGGTTTAGGGGCATCGGTCATGATGCCGCTAATATTTATGCTCCTCGGTTTGATATTACGCCTGTCGCTGAGCAAAGCATTAAAAGCCGGTTTAATGGTCGGTATTGGTTTTATCGGCTTAAGCATTACCGTTAATCTGATGATCGATTCCCTGACCCCGGTGAGCCATGCGCTGGTGGAGCGTTTTGGTCTGAATCTCAACGTACTGGACGTGGGCTGGCCTGCCGCTGCAGCGGTAGCGATGGGGACCCGGGTCGGCGCGCTGGTGATTCCGGTGTGCGTCGCGATTAACGTTCTGATGCTGTACACCAAAACCACGCGGGTACTGAACGTCGATATCTGGAACCTGTGGCATCATGCCTTTACCGGTTCCCTGGTGACGATTATTACCGACAGCCTGTGGCTGGGGATATTTGCTGCCGGGATCAACTGTATTATTACGATGGTGATCGCTGACCGTACCAGTGGTGATGTCGAGAAATACCTGAACCTACCGTCTATTTCGGTACCGCACGGTTTTTCCGCGTCGTTTGTACCGGCCGCGTGGTTGGTGAATGCCATTGTTGACCGCATCCCGGTTATTCGCGATATCAAAATTGATACCGAAGTTATCCAGAAACGGTTATCTATTCTCGGCGATCCGGCCTCTCTGGGGGCAATTATCGGCGCGCTGTTGGGTATAATCGCGGGTATCGAAGTGAAAGCTATTCTGCAAACCGCAATTACCATGGCGGCGGTGATGACCATTATTCCGCGGATGGCGAAAATGCTGATGGAAGGGGTTTATCCGATTAGCGAACGTATTCAGGAGATAGCTCAGTCGCGTGCCGGCTCATTCGGCAAAATCGCTATCGGCCTGGATTCAGCCGTGAGCGTTGGGCACCCGGTGACGTTGTCCGTGTCGATGCTGATGATCCCGGTGATGCTGGTACTGGCGGCGATTATTCCCGGCAACCAATTCCTGCCGTTCGCTTCCTTGACCGGCCTACCGTTCGCCTTCGTGCTGGTGACGGCGGTTTGTCGCGGTGATATGTTCCGTACGCTGCTGACCGGACTGTTAACCTTAAGTCTGGCGCTGTTAATTGGTACCAGCCTGGCGCCAATTGTCACCAGTACCGCAGTCAGTACCGGCTTCTCGCTGCCGCAGGGGACCACCAGTATTAGCAGCGTGGATTACGCCGGGGCGATGCTGCCGTGGGCGATTATCCAGAGTTTCCATCTGAAAGAGATTGGCGTAGGTATCCTGACGCTGTGCACCATCGTGCTGGTGCTGTGGAACCGCCGTAAGCTGGCGCAGGAGAATGAGCAAGCCGCAGCAGAAGTGAGCGTGGAGGCCGGAAAATGATGTTTAGCGCACAGCGGATGGTGAAGTTTACCGGGAACGTGAGTCGGACGATTTTGTTAACCCGACTGGCCGATAGCCTGCAGGCCGACGGGCTGGTTAAGCCAGGTTTTGCCGATGGAGTTCTTGAACGGGAAAAAGTTTATCCAACCGGGATATTTATGGAGACCCATAGCGTCGCCATTCCGCATACCGAGTTTGAGCATGTTAACCAGACCGGTTTTGCTATCGGCATTAACCTGGCGGGGGTTGAATTTCAGCGTACCGACGAGCCTGAAGAAAGCGTTGTGCCGCAGATAGTCGTGATGATGGCGATTGATAAAACTTGCGAAAAAGTGGCAATTATTCAATCCTTGTTCGCATTATTGGCCGATCGCGATCGAGTTAACGATATCGTGAAAATGACGCCGGAGGAGATTGCAAAAGTGTTCACCGATGCCGTCGTCACGCAGTAAGATAAAATGATGAGCTCAATACGGTGAAGCCGCAACCGACGAGGGACAAGATGTTACGAATCAGCGACGTCATAGAGTTAGCGATGGTCAGTCGTAAAACTATCTATAACGCAATCAACAGTGGCCGGCTGAAATATCAGTTGGTGAATGTGGATAATCGTCAGGTTCGTATGTTCCTCGAAGAGGATGTCTTCGAAGCTTTTCCGAAAACCAACCGTGCGGTGACTCAGGAGCAAGAAGTGCAGGCGCTACGTGAAGAGGTCGCTTCGCTTAAGTTTGCTCTGGCGGAGCTGCAAAAAGCGGTGAACGCCATGGATCCGGAAGGCAAGTACGAAATGACCAGCGTAAAAGAGCCAGCTAAAACGCCCGACCGCTAACCTGCGGCGGGCGCGACTTTTCACGATACCCTTCACCGCGCTGCCACTAACGCGCAGCGGACATAAGTCTATTGACGTTTTCGGGCTTAATAACCGTTCTGTTTGTTAACAAGATTTTTCAGCGGCAGCGCCTGGTGCAGCCGTTGGATGTTGTCCAGTAGCTGGCGAGCAATCACGTCCGTTTGCGCGATAGAGGCCATATGCGGCGTGATAACCACCTGCGGATGCTGCCACAGCGGGTCGTCCTGCGGCAGGGGTTCTACAGGGAACACGTCCAGCACCGCACCGGACAACTTGCCGTTCTCCAGTGCTTCAAGCACGTCCTGATTCACCATATGCTCGCCGCGTCCGCAGTTAATCAGCGCTGCACCGTCAGGTAACTGCTCCAGTAAAGGGCGGGCGAGGATGCCCCGCGTCTGCTCCGTTAACGGCAGGATGTTGATCAGCGCATCCAGTTGGCCGAGAAATTCGCCAGCCTGAGCATCTCCGTGATAACAACGCACGCCAGCAAGGGATTTTTCGCTCCGCGCCCAACCGGAAACCTTATATCCCAATCCGGCAAGCTGCGCGGCGATATAGCCGCCAATTTCCCCGAGACCCATGACGCCAACGTGATAATCGGCCGCCGCTCGCTGCGGATACATCTTCCAGATGCGTTCGCGCTGATGGGCCAGCGCCCGGTCAAAACCGCGCTGAAACCAAAGTACGCCCCACAAGGCGTATTCAAACATGCCGTGGCGAAAATCTTCGTCAACCACCCGGCAGAGCGGAACGTCGCTGGCAAAAACGCTGGCGGGTAAATGGTCGACGCCAGCAGACGCGGCCTGGATCAGTTTCAGCTCAGGCGAGCGGATCAGCAGCTGCGGGTCAGGAAACCAGCAGCTGGCATATTGCGCCTCGCGGGCGGCGGGGTCCTCTGGCAGAACCACTTTTACTTCCGGAAACAGCGCGAACGCGGCGCAAATTTCCTGGGTGTACTGAGGATCATTACAATCCACGACGATGGTTAACTGAGTCATAGGCATTAGCTTTTATAAGAAGTATCAAGACGATCGAGGCGGCGTAGCCACGCCTGCCACACCAGCTGGCGTTCATGTTCAACCCCCATCAGCTGCTCACAGGCGTGCTGGCTTAAATGCTCAGGGATCGTATGAATGGGGCTGAGTGGCGCCAGCTGCGCGGTGGCCATCTGGATCTCGCAGGCGCGGTTGAGGTAATACATGATGTAAAACGCATCGGCGACGGTCCGACCGACCGACAACAGGCCGTGACTTTGCAGGATCATGGCGATGTTATTGCCGAGCGACTGCTGGATCCGTACACGTTCATCGAGATCGAACGCTACGCCTTCATAAGGGTGGTAGCCGACGCGCCGATAAAACTCGGTGCTGATCTGGTTAAGTTGCAGCAGCCCATCTTCACAGGCGGCGACCGCCATTCCCGGCAGGGTGTGGGTGTGGATCACGCAGTGGGCATCTTCGCGCGCCATATGAACCGCACTGTGAATGGTAAAGCCTGCCGAGTTTGCCGGGGCGCTGCCCTCGACAACTTTGCCCTGCATATCGACCACGATTAAGTTGCTGGCGGTCACTTCATCGAACATCATCCCGAAGGGGTTAATCAAAAAACGCGGCTCGCCGTCGCCGGGCAGGCGGACGGAGAAGTGGGTATACAGCGTGTCTTCCCAGCCGAATAGCGCCGCCAGACGATAGGCGGCGGCCAGCTGCTGGCGTAGCTCCAGTTCAGTTGCCATTTATTGCACTCCCATAAATTCACGAATGCGGGTCAGGGACGGATCGGCGACATCGTTGCGAATGCGCTGCGGCGGCATATCGCTCTGCACCACGCCGTTTTCCATCATCACTACCCGGTCAGAAATCGATAAGGCAAAGTCCATCTCGTGGGTCACGATAATCATCGTCATCCCTTCACGGGCCAGGGACTGAATGACTTTCAGCACTTCGCCAACCAGTTCAGGATCCAGCGCTGATGTGGGTTCATCAAACAGCATGATATCCGGTTTAAGCGCCAGGGCGCGGGCGATGGCCACGCGCTGCTGCTGGCCGCCGGAGAGCTGGTACGGGTATTTTTCGGCGTGAGCCAGCAGACCGACGCGGTCCAGCAGCCACAGCGCCTGTTCCCGGGCGACGGGGCGGTCGAGCAGCTTGTGATAGAGCGGGGCAAGCATCACGTTATCGAGCACCGTACGATGGGGAAACAGGTTGAAGCCCTGGAACACCATGCCGATGCGGCGCACGCCCGCGCGCATTTGCTGTTTATCAACAATGGATGCGCCTTTCAGATAATCCTCGCCGTAAAGAATGATTTCTCCGGCATCGATGCTTTCAAGGGCATTAATGGTGCGAATGAGAGTGGTTTTACCGGATCCGGATGGGCCGATGATGCTGATCACCTCGCCGTTTTCGACCTTCAGATCGATGCCTTTTAGCACGTGGTGCTGGCCCCAGGATTTTTCGATGGCGCGTAAATCCAGTGCCGGCGGGTTGCCGCTGGTGGGCTGCGATTTTTGCGCCTGCACCGGGTGTGTCAGATTCTGGCGCAGGGTTTCGCATTCGTTTTCATTGAGCGTTTGCGGGCGCTTGCGCTGAATATCCAGCAGGTTTTCCAGCGCCCGGAACAGCCAGGTAAAGACCGTGACCACCATGACGTAATAGACGGCGACCGCCAGCAGCGTCTCCATGACGAGGAAGTTCTGCGCGTACAGGCGCTGGCCAGTCAACAGCAGTTCCGGCAGTGAAATAACCGACAGAATCGAGCTAAGTTTAATGATGGTGATATATTCGTTTATTAGCGTAGGCAGCGAAATGCGAAATGCTTGCGGGATAATAATTAAGCGCTGAATACCAATAAAGCTAAAGCTTAATGCGTGCCCGGCTTCGCTTTGCCCTTTGGCGACGGAAAGCAGGCCGCCGCGATGGATCTCCGCCATATAAGCCGCTTCGGTTACCGTCATCGACACCAGTCCGGCAATAAACGGAATGCCGAGCAGCGGTTGGGTAGCCGGAAATAGCTGCGGTAAGTTATAAACAAAGACCAGTAATACCATCAGCGGTACGCTGCGGAAAAACCAAATATAGAGTTCGACGGGAACCTTTAGCCAGCGCGGGCCGGAGAGCTTGGCGCAGGCTAAAAGAAAACCTAATATCAGGCCAATAAACCAGGACAATGAACTGACGACAACAACGGTGACACATGCTTGCCAGAATGCCCCAACGCTAAATAATGAGAAAAAGTATCCCCAATCGAACTCCATACCGACTCCCGTTTCTTTATTGTATTAATTGATGCTTTCTAAGTTGTATTTCTTGATGATGGCGTCATATTTGCCGTTGGCTTTAAGGGTGGCTAACGTTGATTTAATGGCCTCGGCCAGTTCGGTGTTGCCTTTGGCGACGTAAATCCCCAGCGGTAACGGATAAACCAGACGGCTGGAGCTGATTGCCAGGCGACCGCGGCTTTTCTCAACGATAATTTGCGCCGCCGGGGCGATTTCTAACTGGGCATTGATGTTTTTCGACATCAGTGCCTGTGAGGCTTCTGGCGCCGTCGGGAATTCCTGAATGCTAATCGCCGGTTTGCCGTTTTTCAGACAATACTCGTCGGAGTGGGTTTTCAGACTGGAAACCCAGGCGGTACCCGCCTGCAGACCAACCTTCACGCCGCATAATTCATCTTCTGTTTTTGGCTGAATAGGGCTGTTTTTCAGCGCAATAATTGACGCGCCGGATAATGCGTAAGGGATGGCATCCGCCTGTTTCTGCCGCTCAGGGGTCACGTACATGCCGGAAATCACCGCATCGTATTTTTTACCAATGCCTAAAATCAGGCTGGTGAACTTCGTGTCGATAAGCTGCGGTTTGGCTTTCAGCTGTTCGGCGATCAGCGCCGCAAATTCCGGGTCGATCCCCACGATATTGTTATTACTGTCGTAAGACTCAAAAGGTGGATAGGTCACCTCCATCCCGACTTTAAATACGCCATCGGTCAGCAGCTCTGCGGCCTGAGTTAGCGGTGAAAAACAAGCGGTGACGGCGATGGATAAAGCCACACGGCGCGAGAGTTTTTTTAGCGTTTTTTTCATCATTTATCCTCACGGGTTGTTAACGGTTTTTTGCTGTGCTTGTTTTTTCAGATGACCAAAGGTGTTGGTACCGCGGGCGCGTTCAGGGAGCTGGAGCTCGCCTCGGGTGACTTTTTCGCGCAGGTAGCGATAGGTCTGCAACGCCTGGCTCCACATATGCTCACCAATGCTCAGTTCCTGGTACTCGCTGGCTTCACCTGCCTCAAGGAAACCCGGCAGCGGGCGGATCAGCGTGTGATAATCGCAGGCGAAAAACAGCGGGAACGAGTAGCGTTCCTGCGGTACCTTGCGTACGCGGTGTGCTGTTGCAACAAATGTGCCAGCGCTCAGGACTTCCAGCATGTCGCCGATATTAATCACGAAAGCCTCTTCCCCGGTCGCGTTCTTCAGCGGTGGAGCGTCGATCCAGTCGCTATCTTCATTCAGCACTTCAAGGCCCGGCTGGTCGGCGAGCAGCAGGGTGAAGCACTCGTAGTCGGTATGTGCACCAATACCGGGAACATCTTCGGCGCTGGCGTCAAAGGGGTAGTGGATCAGGCGCAGCTTCGAGGGCGGGCAGGTGACCATCGACTGGAAATAGCCTTCCGGCAGGCCAAGGGCGAGGGCAAAGGCGTCAAACAGGCGATGTCCGAGGGCGAAAACCGCTTCATAGTAGGCCAGTACTCGGGATTTAAACTCCGGGATATCCGGCCATTCGTTGGCGCCAATCAACGGCGTTTTGGCGATAACGAAAGGGTGATCGTCAGCGGCCTGAAAGCCGATATCGAATGCTTCTTTATGATCGGGCTTGCCGGATCCGTAGATCTCTTCCCCCTCGGGGACGTAGCCTTTATGACTTTTCGACTGACCGATGTAGTACGCCATTTTGCGTTCCATCGGCAGGGCGAAAATCTGTTTTGCCGCGTCACGGATCCCGGCGATCAGTTCGGGCGCAATGCCGTGGCCGGTAATGTAGAAAAAACCGACCTCGCGGGCGGCCTGGCCGATGATGTCGGCCACCGCCTGGCGCTTAGCGAGATCGTCGCAGGTCAGGTCGCTGATATCGATAGTCGGTAATTCAGTGAAAGAACTTTTTGCGGCGGTCATTTCTACCGTTCCTTATTGAGTGAGGAAGTGAATTCAACAAAATGCTGCTGTTCATGCTGCGCCATCCACGCGTTCAGCGACCACAAGTCAGCTACCGGAACGTTGGTAAACGGCAGATGGTGCAGGTAGCCATCAGGGCCAAATTCCGGTGTGAGCGTGGTGTGCTGGTAGCCGCGCTGGCGCTGCGACTGCCAGATTTGCTGCCAGAAACGCTGTTGGAACTGCAGGGCCGCCTGATATTCCGGCGCTGCCGGATGCGGTACCTGCGGGCCCTGGTCATATCCGGCGCGAGCCTGAATATGGTGTACCCGGTCGATAAACGTGCTGAAGTCATCGCAGGGGTCATCCAGCAGGCGTTCGCTCACCACAATCCAGTGGCTGATATCGGCGGTAAAGCGCAGCTGCGGCAGCTGCTGAATGATCTCCAGCGTTAGCCACGGGCTATACAGCGACGTGGCCCGATGGGTTTCGAAACTGCAGGTCAGCTCATAATCGGCAGCCAGCTCATGAGCTTTACCGAGAAAATCGACCTGCTGCGCCAGCGGCCAGCGATCGTTACCGGCCAGCAGGTTGACGAAGCGCGGATTGAGCGCTTTTGCAGCTGTAAAGCGTTCTTTTAACCGTTCCAGATGCTGGGCTGGCGTTTCGGCCTGGGCCGGAATGACGCCGCCGCCGCTAAATACGATGGCGATATACTGCAGCGCTGACTCTTCGAGGCGCCGGGCCAGCGTCTGCTGATCTTCTACTGTGAGCGGCACCCGCGCTTCAATGCCGCAGCAGCCGACGCTTTTGAGTTCGCTAACCGTTTGCTGCCACGGGGAGGTGACGCCCCATAGCGTGCGAAAGACGTTGAGCTGCATGGTTTATCCTCTATTCGTATTTCACGCCGGGGAGAACGCAGAGCATCTCGTACAGCAGGTTGGCAGCCAGCTGCGAGGTGTTACCGCTGACGTCATAAGGTGGGGAGACCTCGACCAGGTCACAGCCAATCAGGTTCAGGCCACGGCAACCGCGGACAATCTCCAGCGCCTGAATTGACGTCAGGCCGCCCACTTCCGGGGTCCCGGTTCCAGGGGCCCAGATCGGGTCGAGGCTATCGATATCAAAGCTGAGATAAACCGGGCCATCGCCCATTTGCTGACGAACTTCGGCCATCAACGGAGCCAGAGACTTGTGCCAGCATTGCTCCGCCTGAACCAGACGAAAGCCCTGATCGACGCCCCACTGGAAGTCACCGGCGGCGTAGCCCTGAGCGCGCTGGCCAATCTGTACTACGCGCTTGAGGTCCAGCAGTCCCTCTTCGACGGCGCGACGAAAGGTGGTGCCATGGGCGATTTTCTCGCCGAACATTTCATCGTTGGTATCGGTATGGGCATCGACATGAATCAGCCCCACCGGACCATGCTTTTTGGTCAGGGCGCGCAGAATTGGCAGCGTAATGGTGTGGTCTCCCCCCAGGGTCAGGGGAATCAGCGGGAAACTATTTAAACCGGTGTAGTAATCTTCGATGATCTGCACTGATTTAAGCAGGCTATAGGTGTTAATCGGTACATCGCCGATATCTGCCACCGATAGCGACTCAAAAGGTGCCGCGCCGGTAGCCATGTTGTACGGACGAATCATGACCGACTCGGTACGAATATAGCGCGGCCCGTAGCGCGTCCCGGAGCGTTGGGAAGTGCCTATATCCAATGGGATGCCGACAAATGCTGCATCAAGTCCCTGTAAATCTTCGATAAATGGCAGACGCATCATTGTTGCGCGGCCGCCGAAACGCGGCATCTCGTTGCCACCCTGCGGTTGATGAAAGACGTTATCCATTTCAGCTCCTGAATCTGACAAACAAAACTCAACAGGAGGGATAGTGCGAAAGATGTGCTGGACTTTAAATCGTCTACCGCAAATACTTAGTTCATTTATTCGTGAACTAAATACAATGCCTAACGACACCACGCTTAATATTCGTCAGCTACAGGTTTTTGAGGCGGTGGCCCGTCTTGAGAGCTATAACCACGCCCAGCAGGAGTTGGGGATTTCCGTCTCTGCAATCAGCAATTCGATGTCGCAGCTTGAAGGCCAGCTTGGCTTTAGCTTGTGCCAGCGTGGGCGTGGCGGCTTTGCTCTGACTGAGAAAGGGCAGCATTTTTTACAGCAAGCGATCCGCGTATTGAGCGAACTGAACGAGCTTGAGCGCCAGTCGGCCCTGCTGAAGGGTGAACATAGTGGGACGATTTGCATCTCAACGCTCGACTCCATCGAAACTGAAACCGCGCTGTCGCTACCGGTGGTGCTGCGCAGCTTTAGTGATAAGTTCCCTAATGTGCATATCAAGCTGATTATCCGTACCCCCGCAGAACAGCTTAACGGGGTACTGAATAACCATATCGATCTCGCTATCGGCAGCTACAACTCGCGGGTACATAACATCATCAGCGAACCGCTTTACCGGGAGCAGCACTGGCTCTACTGCAGCGATCTGCATCCGATGTTCTTCAGCCGGCAATTGGACAAAGACCAGATTAGCCAGTGTCCACTGGTGACGCGTAGCTACTGGAACACCAGCGACCTGCGGCGGCGCGGGTTTAGCAAGGGGAGCGCCACGGTTGAGACCGTTGATGCGCAGCTGCTGCTGATTTTGTCCGGAAAATATATCGGCTATCTTCCTGAGCACTACGCCTGGCCATGGATTAAAGAGAACCGTCTGCGAGTACTGTTGCCCAATGAATTTGGCTTTCAATCCCCTTTCTCGGCGATATGCAAACGTGGGCGCAGCAACGAACTCTGGCTGAAAGAGTTCCGTAATCTCCTGAAGAAGAATACGGTGGCCAGACCGAAGTGGAGTGAGTGAGATTTTGGTTTTGCTTAGGAAAGAGCTTATGCCTGATTTTATTTACAATAAAGGCCGATTTGTACCAGGTGTAAGAATGAAGATTAACCCTATCAAATAGGTACTTAAGAAAAACATTAGATAAAAATGTCGCCTTTTGCCAGGATAATTCCCATTAATAATCTGGTTAAAAAATGACCTTTTTGTGTGTTTTTTCCGAATTAATGTTAAATCCAACTGATAACGTTGTTTGTTAAAATTTTTTCTGCTGGAATCGATAGATATAATTTTTGAACTATTTTTTCTAATGGATGGGAAAATGATAAGAAATAGCTTATTGGCATTAGTTTGCGTTTCTGTTGGTTTTTTACAGGGGTGTACTAATATAAAAAGAACAGATAGTGCATTAATCAAAAAGGAAGTGAGTCAAAACGAACAGCCCGCTCAGGTCCCTGCTTTACAGCAGTGTATCCAGGATGCTGATGCTTTGGTTAAGCTTGATAAGAAGTTTCAGAAGGACTCAAGCGAGCTGTATGGTTTAATCAACGACGCTAAGTTCTATGCTTCCGTTTCGGGCCAAACGTCGGCAAGCGTAAAGTCAACGATTACTCCACTTTTTGAATATAAGATCAATGATAAGTGTAATAGTATTTCTCAGAAATTAATTAAAGAATTTGAAACTCGGGCAAGAAAAGCCGATCTCAGTGATGGGTTAGCCAGATGATGTGCCGTAAGGGGAAACTGAATATATACGATCTTAGAGGCCTTGCGATTGTATTTGCTCTCTCTACCCTTTTTGTTACGCTCCCTGCTCGTTCTGAGGGGGGAGATTTCCTTGATAGTATATCGAAACTCGAAATAAATAATCCGGTATCCTCAGAGGCAGGATCCGGAGAGTCGACGTCGGTTAATCAAGAAAAAGATAGCAACAGTAAAAAAGCACCTCAGAAGCAAGACGCCGTCAGGAAGAAAGTAAGCCAGAATAATAAAACTGAAAGTACCATTAATACTCTTCGCAAACAGAATGCTGAACTGAGCGCTGCGGTCAAAGCGGCAGAGAAAAAGCTGGATGATACCACCCGCACGCTGTTGGCGCAGATTGCCGCGCTGAAGGCGCAGAGCGGACAGAAAGAGAGCGGCGATCCTGCCGATGTTAGCGCGCTGACGAAAAAGAATGCGGAGCTGACGGCGGCAGTGGAGGCCGCGCAGAAAAAACTGGATGACACCACCCGCACGCTGTCAGTGCAAATTGCCGCGCTCAAAACGCAGAAGGGGCAGAGTGAAGACGTCCAGAAAGCCACGATCGAGACCCTGACGAGAAAGAACCTTGAGTTGAGTGTCGCGGCTAAAGCCGCTGAGAAAAAACTGGATGAAACGACACGTGTGCTGTCGGCGCTGAAAACGCAGGGCAGGCCACAAGACGGCGGAGAGAAGGCCGCCGTCACCTCGCTGACGAAAAAGAATGCGGAGCTGACGACCGCCGCTGCGGCCGCGCAGAAAAAGCTGGATGAGACTACCCGCACGCTGTCGGCGCAAATCGCTGAACTGAAAACGCAGAACGCTCAGGGTGAAAGCCAGCATAAAACGACTCTTGACGCACTGACGAAAAAGAACGCGGAGCTGACCGTCGCCGCTGCGGCTGCGCAGAAAACGCTGGATGATACCACCCGGATGCTGTCGGCGCAGATTACTGCTGCAGAAATGGCACAGAAAAAATATGATGCCTCAGTGCTCGTATTAAATGATAGAAATAAAAAACTCCAGTCAACGCTCGATAGCCTGAACATAAAAAAAGATGATTTAAATCTTGTAGATAAGAGTAATAAAAATGCCTATGCACTAGGCGTGTTCTACCTTACCCAGGCGCTATCAGATGTCAATAAAATGGCTGATAATGATGTCAAGTTGACACCTTCGGCATTGGTTTCAGGGTTTAATGATGCCTACAATAAAAAGCTTAAAATTAAAGAGGGGGAAATAGAGAGTATCGTCAATACTCTTAACGCTCAGTTGTCGTCAAAGTATGTTAATATCGAAAAAAGAATTATGGCAAAAATCAAAAACAAAAAATATGAAGTTTTGCCTAATGGTGTCTATTTTGTTGTTGATAAAAAAGGGAAGGAAAAATACAAGCTGAATGAATCTTTATCTATGAATATACTGGAGAAGAAATTTGATGGTACGCCTATATTGAATACCATGAATTCAAAGATGGTGTACGATAAACAAATTGACCCTCTTATGGAAAAAGTGTTGTCGTCAGGTTTTAAAGGGGGGATGGTCACACTGTATGGTCAGGCCGGTTCGCTGTACAGCAATACACCGGCAGAGATTAACCCCGATACGCTGATCTCAATTACTTTTGAGTTATTGCCTTAGGTTATTAATAACAGATTCGTGAAGTGAAGGGGCCGTTTTACCGGGATGTTTACATCTGTGCCGGCATAACTACTCATTCACGAGGTTTGGTATGCATTTGTCTCAGAACTTAGCGGGGAGCTTATTCAGGCTTGTAAGTATCCCGGCAAAACGAACCATTCACTTTTAGAGATCTTCCGACATACTGATAATGTCCCCTGAGGAGATCGCTATGCGTAAGATCCGATTCACTGAACACCAGATCATCGCCGTTCTGAAGTCCGTCGAAGCCGGACGTACCGTCAAGGATGTGTGCCGTGAGGCCGCTATTTCGGAAGCCAGCTATTACAACTG
>NZ_CABGGS010000047.1 GCF_902158555.1 Klebsiella spallanzanii
TTCTCTGGATGACTTTGGATCGGGATACAGCAACATTAATTACCTGCGACAAATCCCGATGGACATCATCAAGCTTGACCGCTCTATTGTGAGTAAGGTTGCTCACGACAAGGCAAGCCGCATCATTGTTCGCAACATTATCACCCTCCTCAAGCAACTCGACTATATCGTTCTGGCCGAAGGAGTCGAGGAAGCCAGTACTGTTGATATTTTAAGAAAGCTGGGCTGCGATGAAGTTCAGGGCTATTTTTTTGCCAAACCAATGACCCCCGATGTTTTTGAAACCTGGTATCATGGTAAAGACAATGCCTTAAAATGAGCGAGCATTAAGTAAATACGTATGCACGCCTGCCCGTAATATATGAATAAGAAGGGAACTGGTCATCCTGACCAGCTCTCTATTGATTATCAGACACCAATGATAGTCCTGCATCCGGGTAATCATGACAAATTCTAAAGACCGCTATTCGCTCTCCACAGACCTTCAGCTCCAGGAGCTTGTCCGCTGTGAGCCAAAAGCGGACAATCCTGATACTGAAATTTGAACTGTGGGGAACTCCATCATAGTGCGGCGTCGTCCTAAAACAGCAACATATCATTTATCGCTCAGGTATCCATGTGTCTGCTTCGCTGTCTTCAGGATAATAATAACCATTAGGTATTGATTGTAGTTCTATCAGGCTGCCCCATGGAGCCTTAAAGTATACGCTGGCATTACCATCAGTATCTTCATGACGCGAATTTTCATGAATTTCCGAAAGGAACTGCCCTCCCGCTGCCCTGACTCTTTCCAACGCGTATTGTATATCGTCCACATAAAGTGAAATGTGGTTCCAGCCAAAGTCCTGTAGCCCTACCGGCTGCGCCTGTTCTCTGCTTACTATCTCAAAAAGCTCCAGATTTGGACCATTACCAATTCTCAGCAACCGCTGTTTGATAATCATTGAGCCTTCTGTCAGGCCCAACTGCCTTTCGGTATCAGCCCCTTCTCTTGGGGAATCGCTATCGGTCAGGCCGTCATAAACAAACCTGGCATCCAATGCCTTTTGCAAAAATTCAGTTGCCTGCTGCAGGTTTGGAACCGTTAGACCCACATGATTTATGCCTCTGCTAACGGTACGTTTTTCTCTATTTATCATATGTATACTCTGGTTAAAAATTTAAATGAATCAAACAGAGTTTAGTACAATTTTCATTTAAGAAACGCAATGCCTGATAATTTGTAAATTTTCTGTCGCAAAAAACATCCGTAGTTCGCTCCTTACGAACAGCTAAAGACCATAATTAATACTCGCCTTCAAATTTAAGTGACATCATGACGGCTATACATGTAAGGGCTTCAGTGTTTATTCAGCAATATCAGGCATAATTATTCTCCACCAATGAGGTTTCATATCTTGAAATGCATGGGATGATGGCGAAAATAAGTCGCGTTGGTTGTGGTCAAATATACCGCTCAGCAAAGCAGTTACCTGAGAGTCATCAATAGCACCGACCGAGGTCCCACACCGGGCGCAAAATGCCCTGGATGAAGCTGCTGATGAGCGGAACAGCGATGGTTCCCCCCCTTCGGCAGTCCATTCAACATCTGCGGAGTCAAATTCAATCCATACTGCGGTCTGACAGCCAGTATGTTTCTGGCACATATCGCAGGAACAGGAATGAGGGGAAGAAGGATTTATCGCTGTGAATCTGATGAACCCACATAAACATCCACCTGACAATTTCATATCTATCAAGCCCTTGTAGAATGTTCAGATAGACAAAGATAGCATCGATCACTCCTCACAGCGGAACCTCAAATCAGTCAGTTAGTCCGCTCAGTGCCAGGAGAGACGTTGCAAATTATCAGGTGCGTTAATACATGGCGCGCTGACTGGCTCTTACAGATTCGACTGAACAGCCTTGAGCGTCCGTATTCGAATCCAGCCGCTTCCTGCACGTATCGCCAGCCAGTACGCGGCCATTTTTAGCTGAGTGATTCTATCCGAGCAGTAGATGAACGTTTCAGTACATAGCTCATACTGACCTTTTTTCAGTTCCGCTACCCGATAGCGCAGTAAAAGTTTCGCGCTACCCGCCATTGCAGATGTCTGATAATCGTTGGCATCTGGCACGTTTTCCAGACCGAAATCTGCACGCCAGAATTTTCCTCGTAAGCCGTAGCAAAGTTCAGACGATGACTTTTCCAGAAGAGTAAAGCTGTGCAGGCCAAAGCTATTAACCGCCTGATTTTGCTGACTGTGCCGTAATTTCTGTGGGAGCTGTCGCACAAACATTAATAACCGGATGACGGGATCTTGCTGAATATCGAATTCTGTAACCAGCGGCAGAATTTTTTCAGGCGAGTTCGTCTCAATGATGGCACTGTGCTTCTCATAAAACTGGAACTGAGGCAAGAAAGCGGGGACATCATACCAGCCAGCAAGCGCTTTACGGGTAACGAATCCAGGATTAACCATATGACTTCCTTGCTATATTTTTTTAGCTTAGCCAAAGTAACATATTCGTCTTATAAAACAAACAACTGTAAAATGTGCGAAGGGTTAGGTCAGACTTTATGATTATCCAGCCTTGATGGTTATCGTACTGCAAACGTACTATTTTGGCATTTACAGTTTTGAATAACCAACGTCCGCTCATCGCTCAAAACGGGCCTTCAGCTTAGTCAACTCGTCCGCTTCGTGCTAAAGCTGATGCTTCTTATTTCTAAAAGTGAGCCAACACCTGATCTGGGAAACGATTCGTTTTGTGCTGATCCAACCTCGCCGTTGCCACATCGGTAGCATCTACTTTCAAGGCCAACTCGCGAAGATTTGCAAGAATAGGGCTGAATCTGGGTCTACAGTTAGTCTATCGTCCCTTTTCTAAGCCACGAACATCATGACCCTTTCTCTCGGAACTTACTTTCGTGCGCGCCTTCGTTTATTGGTTGCTATTCTTGCCGGGGTAATCTGCTTTTTCACCGTTCCTCCCGGGCTGGGTTATCTACAACGGCTGTTGATTAGCTGGGATATGCTGGCATGGCTGTATCTGTTCTTTATGTGGTTTCTGATGTTACGTACCGATGTTCGGGATATTCCGCGTATCGCCAGAATACAGGACGAGAGCGCGGGGTTGGTGCTGGGTATGGTGATCCTTGGCTGTCTGGTCAGCATACTGGCGATCCTGATTGAGCTCACCTCGCTTAAGCACCTTTCCGGAACCCCGCGCGTGCTGCACCTGCTGCTAACCGGTGCCACGCTGACGGTATCCTGGGCTTTACTTCCCACCTCATTTGCCATGCATTACGCTCACCACCACTACCTGCACCGAAGTGAAGAGGTCACGCCGATGATTTTTCCGGAAAAGCCCGGGGAACCGGGTTACTGGGACTTTCTCTATTTTTCCTTCACCATCGCCGTCGCGTCGCAAACCGCCGATGTGGCGACGGGAACCACCGAAATGCGGCAAATTACATTGCTTCATTCGGTTATCTCTTTTGTGTTCAATCTGGCGATTCTGGGACTGTCGGTGAACGTTGGCGCGGGGTTGCTGGGCTAAACGCCGCATCATTATTTTCATTCAGTTTTGCGAGCGTCCTTCCAGTAGCCCGTATTGCTCAGCCCCGTTAAGCGCAGTATCCTATTGTTGTACTTGCAAAATCAGGTGCCGGGATTGGAACCCTGAACTAACTTCATCGACGACATAAAAGCGAGTCAACGCAATTTCATGTCGTATGCACAGTCACCATCTCAATGGTGGGCTAGCGGGAGCATTGAAAGATGCGCCAGTATCGATGAATCGGTCGTTCTAACCCGTCTGGTTTAGCCACCAATGTTCGAGCCATTTCAATGATTGCTCTGCCTACTAATTCTTCTTGTAATCCTTTCCCTTTAAGCGATGACGTTCTGGATCTACGAACCGCTCTTCCGCTTCTGAGGCATTGCTGCAGCTCTTTTTTTAATGCCCCCGGGTTTGTATAAAAAGCGTTTTATAAATCGTTTCGTGTGACACATGCATTTCCTGATTATCCGGATAACAGCGTTTCAGCCAACCGGCGATCTGTTCCGGCGACCAGTCCTGATACATCTTCTCTACAATGATTTTACACAATGTGGGGCTTTTAATTAGCTTGCAAGGTTTTGGTCTCAGAGCATTTTCCCACGCAGCAGCATCGGCTTTTGCTGCACGGTATTGTTTGGCACCTCCGTGCCTCCTGACCTCGCGGCTAATCGTTGAGGGCGCTCTTGATAATTTGGCAGCGATGTCCCTGATACTGAGTTTTGCTACCAGTCCTCTGGATATCTCCTCTCTTTCATCAAGCGAAAGCGCTAATCGGTGCCGCTTTCGCACGGGAGGACGGTAGCCACCTGTCTGGTGGATTGTGGGCATGATAGAAAAATGAAATCTGTCGAACATTCTGGCGATATCAAGCAGGGAATCACCTTGCTTATATCTGTCCCAGATAATCGCCTTCTGCTCTGGCGTGTAGTTAATTCGAGTTCTTCGTTTCATGGCAACGTCCCCCTTGATTAAGGATAGCGTTGCATCGACCCATTGAACTCACAGCTCATAGCAGACCTTCAGCTCAACCAGCTCGTCCGTTTCCTGCCAAATACGGAAATTAAGGTCATTTCGAACCGTTAACGGTTAACTTGCCTTCAAGTATGTTGATGATCAAATCGAGTGGAAAGATTATTTCGTTGGTATGTCTGAACTCTCCTATTGTCCACCAGTAGCATGCCCCCAACCAAAAACCGCCACCCGTTTTCCCACTATACAGCCAAGGCCCCGCATTTATGATACCACTCAAACAGTAATGATAACTATTTGCATCAATGTGCTATGTTAAACACGCTTAAAACAAGACTTGGTTCTCATGGCGGAAGATAAGACTCATCGCGTGGGGATAAACTGTGGCTGCGTTGAGATGCAGCATCAATACAATTTATGGAGATAAGATGAGAAGAATTTCAGTCTGGTCAGTGCTGTTGGCCTCCACTATTGCGATGTCAACCGCCACAACGGCATACGCCGATAGCCAATGGGCAGCCGCCACCACTACCTTCCCTGGTAATATCCGTGCCGGGTCACGGGAAGTTCCCGTCAAGCCTGGAGATAAAACGGTTGTAGCCATTAAGAACCTGCAGGCGGGCACGACCGTCACCATGCTCAATGGCACTGAAGTGCTGACACCAAAACCACTGACTGCCGATGAAAAAGGAAATCTCAATATTCCGCTGACCGTTCCGGCCGATGCCGCTACAGGCCTTCATCCACTCACTGTTATTACGCAAAATCCCGCGAGCGTTTCGCAGGTCATGTTGAAATTGTCCCAGATTGTCCCGCCAAAAAACACGGAGGCTTTCAGGCTACAAACAACGTCCGTCGGTGAGCGAGCTTACCAGTCGGCAGTGTCGGCTGACGGGAAGCTGTTCGTGACCTCTGCACGCGGCCCGAAGGATGGTAGCCGCCTAATGAGACTGAACGCCGGAACCCTGGCTATCGAAGCAGAGGCAACTCTACCTAAAGACAAAAAAGGTGAGCAGATTGGTGTCTTCGGCGTCGGTGTTGATAACGTCCATAATCAGGTCTGGACGACGAACACTCTTGCCGAGACGGTGACCGTCTATGACGCAAAAACGCTTTCCGTCGTGAAGGTTTTCCCGGAGGGATCGGTCTCGCATCCACGCGATGTGGTTATTGATGAAGCCAACAATCGGGCCTATGTCAGCGCGGCTCTGACCGGTTTTGTCGAAGTGTATGACACCAAAACGCTAGAGCACATCGGTCAGTTGGAGTTTGTGGTGGAGCGTGGCAAAAAACTGTTTAACAGTACCGATCTTACCCTCGATAGCGCTGGCGGCAAACTCTACGGCGTTAGCCGCGATACGCCATGGGTAGGCTGGATTGATCTCAAAACCGGCAAGAGTACAACGGTGAAAGTACCTCAGGCGCAGGGCGCAACCGACATCGCTCGCGATCCGCAGACTGGCCGTCTTTATGTCGCGTCCCAGGAGACGAACAATGTCGTGGTTCTTGACGCGGACGGTAAGGTACTTGCGGATACCTATATTGGTGCTGGGGGCGTATCTGTCGTCTGGGATCCGCTGACGTCGCAAGTTTTCGCGGCCACACGCGCAGGCGGCAGCGTAGCTGTGCTGAATAAGGATGGTAAACTGGTCGCTAATATCCCGATGGATAATACTCCAAACAACCTTACCGCCGGGCCTGATGGCGCCGTTTATCTGGTATCTATGTATGGTACGACCGGGGATAAAGTTCAGACAGGCTCAGTGACGAAAATCACCGCCCAAAAATAACGGCATTATTATTCCCCCCAGCCGCCTGTTGGCTGGGGGGTATGTTTTCAGCATATCTGAACGGTATTCACATCCTTTTACCCGAGGCACTCTGACGCCCATCACGCTTCATACACACGAATTTACAACAATTACTCCGCGCGACAATATCTGCCGCACCAGGCTGCCCATACGCAAGTCTCCAGGAGGCAGTTTCTCGCTCATGAGGGACAATCATACTCAAATCTCCCACATCACAGGAGGTTTGAGTATGAATATGTCACCGTGGAACAAAGATCGTGTTATTGGCCAAAATGACCACTTCAGATATCTCATATCTGGGAGATCCGAATCAGGCTTGAACTGGAACGTAAAACGCGCGATTTGTCTCTATTCAATGTTTAGACGGCATTGCCATTAATGGGGATGCATCGGAGTGGATTAATAAGATCACCCCATGTGGCTTCATAAAAGGCGCCAATTATCTAAAGACCCGAAGTCATGCCACGAGTCTGCCGCTGCTCACTAAAAGCGCCTGATGAGGTGGGTTTTACTTGCTCATAATTGTAATGAAAATCGTTCTCAATTAAAATGTGATGGAAGTCACTCAACTTGAAAACCTGAGAACCTGATATGTCCGCCATTGATGCCTCATCTCCATCAGAAATCCATCAACTGTACCTGCATCATCACAGCTGGTTGCGAGGGATCCTGCGTAAACGATTAGGTAACCTCAGCGATGCCGCCGACCTGGCCCACGATGTTTTTATCCAGCTACTGCTAAAGCCCCGATGTTTTGACAGCAACGAAGGTGCGAGGGCCTATTTGAGCGTAATGGCGCATGGTATGTGCGTCGATCTGTGGCGACGCAAAGAGTTAGAAAAAGCATGGCTTAACACGATGCAACTCCGCGCCAACACCATCGTGATTTCCACTGAACATCAAGTGTTGATACTGGAAACATTGTATGAGGTTGACACCATGCTGCGCAGCCTGCCGGAAAAAGTGCGCACCACGTTCATTATGTCGCAGATTCAGGGGATGACTTACGCGCAAATAGCTTTGGCCTTACAGGTTTCCGAAAGAATGGTGAAAAAATACATGGCAAAAGCAATGCTTCACTGCATATTGCTGGAAGCGGAACTGTCAGACGCCACAGCGGATGTCCCGTCTGCGGGCTCTCGTTAACGCCGCGATGACAGACTCCCTCCCCCACAAACCTGATTATCTGGCGCTGCAGCAAGCCGCAGAGTGGTATGCACAACTGCTTGAGGCCGAACCGCAGGCTGAAATCCATCAACGCTGGCGTGCCTGGCTTGACGCGTGTGAAGAGAATCGCCACGCCTGGCGTTATGTGCAAACCGTCAGCCAGCGTTTCCAACCGCTGAGTGGTGGGCTTGCTTCAGCCGCGGCAGATACCCTACTGTTACCTTCTACGGTCATGGGGCGCCGGCGGGCCCTAAAACTGAGCGTGCTGTTCGCTTCCGGCACCTTGCTCTCATGGCTAACTTACCGCCACACGCCGCTGCGTGAATCGCTGCTTGCCGTCACCGCTGACTACCACAGCGCCACGGGCGAAATAAAACAGCTGACCCTGCAGGATGGCACGCGCCTGTGGCTGAACACCGCCAGCGCTGTTGATGTGCGCTACAATAGGCAGCTCCGGCAAATTGTCCTGATATCGGGCGATCTGTTAATCGACACCGCTCGCGATACGCGGCCATTTTTTGTCTCAAGTGAACAAGGCCAGATGCAGGCATTGGGTACCCGTTTCAGCGTGGAACAACATGATGGCTCTACTCACCTGGCAGTTTACAGCGGTACCGTTGAAGTTTCTGCGCAGCGTGGACACGTTGTACGCCGGGTCAATGCGGGCCAGCAGCTGGATTTTGATCGCTACGGCAAGGGGGCGTTATCCCCTAATGCACATGTTGACGCTGGTTGGTCGCAAGGCGTATTGCAGGCGAATAACACCCCGCTTGGCGAAATTATTAAGCAGCTGGCTCGCTACCGACACGGCTATCTGGCCTGCGACCCGAATGTTGCCGATCTGCGGGTGATGGGCGCGTTCCCGCTGGCAGACACGGACAAGTCGCTGGCGATGCTGGCACAAATTTTCCCTGTGCGCATCCACCGACGTTTTTCCTGGTGGGTGACGGTGGAAAAGCGTTGACCCCCAATTTTTTGATCTTTCCGGTTCCCTTTTTACCGTTCTCCTTCGATTCACTAGAAAACCTCTTTGTTTTTCACTCTGGGTAGAAGGTAAATCGGTATGTCGCTTACATCATTGATCTCATCATCCGGCGCAAGCCGAACCCCCACCCCGCTAGCGGTTGTCATTCGGTTATTACTCTGTGGTACCCCGCTGCTGATCGCGCCTGGTTTTGCACAGGCGACAGTTCAACCATCGCGCGTCTACGCTATTCCTGCCGGGCAGTTGAACCAGCAGCTTAGCCAGTTTGCCGCTCAGTCAGGGGTGTATCTGGCAGGCGACGCCAGTCTGGCGACCGGGAGCGGTACAGCGTTGACGGGGAACTATGGCGTAGAAGAGGGATTTGGCATTTTACTTGTCGGCAGCGGCCTGCAGGCGGTACGACAGTCCAACGGATCCTATGTGTTAGAAAAAATCTCCTCGGACGATAAGATGCTGGTGTTGGCAAGCGTCAATCAGAATGGCGTCACGGAGGGATCAGGATCCTACACCACGCGCAGTATGAATACCGCCACGGCGCTGAACCTGTCGCCACGCGAAACGCCGCAGTCGGTAAGCGTGATGACGCGCCAGCGCATGAACGACCAGAGCATCATCTCGCTGGACGAAGCGATGGGACAAAGTACCGGGGTTAACGTCGTTAATCAGAATGGCTTTCAGGTGAAATACGAATCACGTGGGTTCGTGATGGACAACATCAAGGAGGATGGCGTCAACGCCTCCACCCAAAACAGCGTGATGAACGCTTTTCAGGCATCAAGCGAATCGCCCGATATGGCAATTTATGATCGGGTGGAGATCCTGCGAGGTGCCTCTGGCCTGACCCAAGGGAGCGGCGAACCTGGAGGCACGGTGAATCTGGTGCGTAAAAAACCCACTTATCAATTCCAGGGATATAGCAGTGTCAGTGCAGGCAGTTGGGACAACTACCGCGGCGAAATGGATATTTCAGGGCCGTTAAATGATGATGCTACTCTGCGCGGCCGCGTGGTAGGCGTATATCAGAATAAACAAAGCTTTGTGGATTATATTCATAGCGAACGCAATGTGCTGTACGGCGTGCTGGCCTACGACCTTACCCCCGATACCATTGCGACGGGAGGCATCAACTGGCAGAAGACTCGCTCGGTACCTGACATCTATGGTGTTCCGTTCGCCACCGACAAAAGCAGTCTGAATCTGCCTCGTTCAACCTATCTGGGCGCTAGCTGGAACCGCGTCAGTTTTGAAAAAATCAATCCGTTCGTTGAGCTTGAACATATTTTTGCCAACGACTGGATGTTGAAAAGTGCCCTCAACTACACCCACTCCCGCTCCGACGGCAGGTATATCAGTGCATGGGGCAACAGTACGACAGGGGTCGATCCAGCCGTGGGCACGGGCAGACTCAACAACAATCTGCGCTACGACAACAAAGGCGAACAGTGGGGTTACAACCTGAGCATGAGCGGCCCGTTTGAATGGCTGGGGCGCAGCCACGAACTGGTGTTCGGCGGTGATTACCAGAAAGAAAATTTCGACAACGAGTTTGGCAGGATCGCCAACACCGCTACGGTCGATATCTACAACTGGCAGCCAGAATCCGTGGCTGAACCTGACTGGTCGAATCTCGATCTTTACAACAGCCGCTACAACGATCGTTACAACGTTTATCAGCGCGGACTGTTCGCCACAACACGACTGGAACTGGCGGATGACTGGAAGTTGATCCTCGGTGGTCGATATAGTGCTTACAGCTATGACTACTACTATGACAACCACCGTAATAGCTCCTCCAACGAGCATAGCAGCCTGCACGTGCGCGATAAATTCGTCCCCTACGGCGGCCTGCTGTGGGATTTTGCCACTCACTATACCTGGTATCTCAGCTACGCGGACATCTACAAGCCGCAAAGCGAGCGGGACAGCAGCAATAACATTCTGCCCGCCATCACCGGCGTCAACTATGAAACAGGTGTGAAAGGCGAATTCCTGAATGGCGATCTGAACGCCTCACTGGCGCTGTTCCGCATCATCCAGTCCAACCGTGCGCTTTCCGAGCCGGACAGCTCTGTCTGTGTCGATGCTGACAGCGGTTGCTACAGTGCTGAGGGAAAGGTGCGCAGTCAGGGCGTCGAGCTGGAAATAGCCGGTAAGCTCACCGAAGGCTGGCAGATTCAGGCAGGCTACACGCTGACCAACAGCAAATACCTCGAGGCCACGGAGAGTCAAAAGGCCGCTGGATTCAGCCCGCGTACGCCGAAGCACATGTTCAAGCTGTACAGCAGCTACACGTTGCCTGGCGAGTTAAACCAGTGGACTATCGGCGCAGGCCTGACGGCGCAGACCGCCACAGCAACCTACATTAACCGGACCTACGGACTGTATCAGGGGGGTTACACTCTGCTGAACGCCAACGTGAGCTACCGCTACAGCGATAACCTGAGCTTTAACCTGGTGGGCAACAACCTGACTGACAAGGTCTACTACCGCAATCTGGTCAACCGCCACCTTGGCGGCAACAACTTTTACGGCGATCCACGCAACTTTATGCTGACGGCAAAATACACGTTTTGATTGCCGGACCTCCCTCTCAATGGAACGCGGCCTGCCACTGGCAGGTCGCTGGCTTGACACGATGCAAACACTTAAACGCTTTTATCACCTGATGTCCCCTTTCTGGTGTGCCCGCAGTGCAGCCCTGCACTGGCTTTTACTATTGACAATCATCGGCCTGACGTTATCGGTGGTAGCCATCAGCGTGTTGTATAACAACTGGAGCAAAGATTTTTATGATGCGTTGGCCGATTATTTCCAGCACGCCTCTATTGCGGCTTTAGCACTGCGCTATACGGGTTATACCATGCTGTTTGTGTTGACTATCGTCTGCGGTAACTGGCTTAAAAAATTGCTGATCATACGTTGCCGCCGTGAAATGACGCAGCGTTTCGAGCAGATGTGGTTGGCAGGCGGCGCCCACTATCGGCTCAGTATGACCAGCGAGCCGGACAATCCGGACCAGCGAATTGCCGAAGACATCAACCTGTTGATTACACAGAGTCTGGAGATGTTGCTTTCGCTGGTAAAAAATATCGCCCGTCTGTTTTCATTCATCGCCATTCTCTGGCAGCTGTCCGGCGTACACACACTGCACCTCAGCGATGGCTACACCATAACCATCCACGGATATCTGGTGTGGACCGCTCTGGGCTATGCTGCGTTGAGCAGCGTACTGGCTCATCTGTTCGGCCGTCATTTGCATGGACTCAACGTGGCACAACAGCACGCTGAAGCGGACTACCGAGCCACTCTGTTGCGCATACGGGAACATGGCGAGCAGATCGCGTTTTACCGCGGGGAAGAGGCTGAGCATGTGCGAATGCAGCAACGTTTTCTGACCATCACAAAAAACTGGCGCCACCTGATGGGCCAGGAGTTCAGGCTGGAGACGTTTACCACTCTCTACTTCCGCTTTAGCCTGATGATCCCGGTATTTGCCGTGTTGCCACTATACCTGACGCGTCTGGTCTCGCTGGGAGCAATCATGCAGGCCCGAGCCGCCTTCGGCTACGTGCTGGACGCCTTTGGTTGGTTTATCGACTCCTATCGCCAGCTGGCGCGATGGTCCGCCACCGTAGAGCGGCTGTGGGAATTCCAGAGCAGCCTGCAGTATTTACCGATATCGCCGGCAATACCCTGCGCAGGCACAGCCCTGAACATCTTCGGGCTGACCGTGCGCCACGCCGACGGTACAGCTTTGTTTTTCCCCTTTACAGCTACGCTCTTACCGGGTGAATGGGCCGTACTTTCAGCACCCAGCGGTAGCGGCAAGACGACGCTACTGCGCGCGTTGGCTGGTCTATGCCCCGCCGCATCGGGACAATGGAGTCTTCCGGCAGGAGGTATGCTGTGCCTGCCGCAAAAAACCTATCTGCCGCAGGAGACGCTACGTCGCGTGTTGAGCTATCCGCTGACGCAAACACCGGATACGCCGCAACTACGACATGTGTTAACCCAAGTTGGCCTGCCATCACTCTGCCGTCGGTTGGATGAGGTATGTGACTGGGGGCGCGTATTGTCGGGCGGCGAGCAACAACGTCTGGCGTTGGCCCGCGCCCTGTTATTGCAGCCTGCGTTGTTGTGTCTGGACGAGGCAACCAGCCATCTGGACGACGCGGCTGCTATTGACCTACTCGGGCTGTTGCAAGAGGCATTACCACAGACGATAGTACTGGCCATCAGCCACCAACCTGCAGTCTTCGAACTCTTTGAGCATCATTGGGTGCTAGAGCCGCGGCACTAGCATCGTAAAGGTTAGGCCAACCATGCACTCACTGCGAACACGGGCATTGCGACCTTGCTTCTTTCCGTTCCGTGCCAGCAGCGGACTTTTCTAATGCCGCTGATGTATTAATCAATGGAGAGCAGGCCATATTTATAATATAAATTGACGGGTACGCTGAATTTTACAGGAACCTCTCCGATGAATATTGCCGCCTCCATTGCCCTTTTGAGCGCTTGCCCATTTGTGAGTCTGGCAGCAGTACCGGTGACCTTCTCCGAAACTGTCCTGGATGCCGCTGGACCAAAAGGCCCTTTGAAAGGCACGTTACTTACCCCGAATTCAAAACCAACAGCCGTTGTTCTTATCGTTCCTGGCTCCGGACCGACCGATCAGGATGGAAACAACCCGCTTGGTGTGAATGCATCGCCTTACCGACTTCTTGCTGAAGGCCTGGCTGCCAAAGGCTTTGCGACGCTTCGTATCGACAAACGTGGAATGTTCGCTAGCGCAATGGCCGTAGAGGATGCCAATGCGGTGACGATTGCTGACTATGTTGACGACGTTCGATCCTGGGTAGACGTGCTTAAACGTCACATGCACACTCCCTGTATTTGGGTTTTAGGACACAGCGAAGGGGGCGTAGTCGCACTTGCCTCGGCTCAAGAAGAGGATGTGTGCGGCGTGGTTCTTATCGCAACGCCCGGGAGGCGGATGGGCGAGGTGTTGAGGGGGCAACTTAACGCTAATCCGGAAAACGAAATACTATTAAAGCAGGCACTGCCGATAATTGATGCTCTGGAGCATCGGCGGCGAGTCGATATTACGAATATGCACCCAGCACTACAAAGTCTCTTTAATCCTGCGGTTCAGGGTTTTTTGATCAATGCGTTTTCATATAATCCGGGTCATCTCATTTCGAGGATTTCCAAACCCGTGTTAGTGCTACAAGGGCAACGTGATCTCCAGGTGGAAGAAACGGATGCAAGACTGCTTAAGGCCGCGAATCCTCAAGTGTCCCTGGTTATACTGCCCAATATGAACCATGTTATGAAAGAGGTGGCTTCGGACGATCGCAAGGCGAATATCGCCTCATACGCTGAACCCGCGCTCCCCTTAGCTCCCGGTTTAATCGACTCGATTGAGCATTTCCTGAACCACAACTCACCTTTTCCCGAAAAGTAACAGCTGCTCTGCTCTCGGCAAATGAACTCCCTCACATAGGGTCTGCTTCGTGCTGGGAGCGGACATTTCGCGTAGTCAGGAGCAAGAAAAATCATGTTTTTAGGCTACGGAAAAGGCATACGGGGTATGCCGAACTTGAAAGCCTAAACTCTGGTTGTTTTTCTCCAGTCGCCGCCACTAAACCTAATTACAATTCCTGAGCCGTTGGTCTGAAAATAATTTCACTCACACCAACATCTTCTGGTTCATTAATAGCGAAGGCTACCATGCGTGCATAGGTTTCTGCTGGCACACCGACATTTTCAACGTAATCCTGATTTGCCGCCTTCACGTCTTCATCTGTTATATGCTCCAGCAGTTCTGTTTTAACTGCACCGGGAGAGACTAACGTGACACGGATATTATGTGCCGCCATTTCCTGGCGCAAACCCTCTGTTAAAGCACGGACAGCAAATTTTGTCGCTGAATAGACAGCAGAACTCTGGAAGACAAGGTGTGCAGCAACAGATGCGGTGTTAATGATATGACCTGTTTTTTGTGATTTCATATAAGGCAGCACCGCAGCAATCCCGTGTAGAACCCCGCGCAGATTGACATCAATCATCTGATTCCATTCATCAACATTTCCCTGATCAAGGCGGGAAAGTGGCATCAGGCCGGCATTATTGATAAGCACATCTACACGACCGAATTTGTTGACTGTTGTCTCAATGAGGTTGTTTACGTCATCAAGTTTCGTCACATCGGTTGCGACGGCAATTGCTTCTTTATTCTGCTTTTGGAGCTCACTCGCAATAGCCTCTATGCGGTCTATTCTTCGCGCTGCCATCACAACCTTTGCTCCTTTTTCAGCAAGATGACGTGCAGCCGCCTCACCCATACCGCTTGATGCGCCAGTAATTACAATTACTTTTCCTATGATGTTATCTGTCATTTTTACTATTCCTGAATAGGGGAAAGGCTGTTGTCATCACTATCAGACTGAGATTCTTCAGACTTCAGTGACACGTTCCTGAACAGGGATAATCTTAGCAGTGGAGCATTAATTCGATAATGCGCATAAATTTATAGCGATTATGAGTACAGCTCATTAATGTGAGTTAAATACAATGCAAAGTCCGCTTCGCTCAAAGCAGCCCTTAGCCGTTACCACAGACAAGTTTGTGCCAGCAACGCACATCAGCCGACGACCCCGTCCACTCAATATCAAACAACCAGCACAAGCCCCCTCACCGCAGCAGGAAAGATGCCCTCTGCATATGCCCTGTTGACTTATTCTGTAAAAAGATTACTTTTCAGGACATGAAGAAAATACTCATTATTGTCCCCGATGGCGGCATGTTGTTTGAATCCGCAGGTATTGCCGACATTCTGATGCAGGCCAACCGTCTGCATCCGGAAGGCGCTACGGACAGCTGTTATCAGGTCCAACTCGCGACAACCCAGCCGCATCAGGTGATCCATGGTCAGTCTGGTTTAAATCTGCTGGCCGATCATCGCCTGCACGAGATAGACCCGCGCGAGCCTCTCGATACCATCATGATTACCGGCAGAGGTCAAAATCCGCAGGAAGGGATTGCGGTGGTTGACTGGCTGCGCCTTGCCGCTCCCCATGCCCGCCGCATTGCCTCCATTTGCGGCGGTGCGATGCTGCTGGCGCAAACCGGGCTGCTGGACGGCAGGCGCGCCACCACCCACTGGAAGCTACTGGAAACCATGCAGGCGGAATATCCTCAGGTGCGCGTGGAAGGCGGTCCGCTCTATATTCAGGACGAACACATCTGGACCTCAGGCGGGGTCAGCTCCGGCTTCGACCTGACGCTAGCGCTGGTTGAAGAGGATTACGGCTTCAGCCTGGCGCGCGACATCGCTCAGGACTTCGTCATGTATCTGCGCCGTCCCGGCGGCCAGCTGCAATTTAGCCGCTACAACCTTCAACAAACCAGCACTCTGGGCCCTATTAACGATCTGCTGGCCTGGTTGCTTGAGAACCTCACCGCCGACCTTAGCGTGGACAAACTGGCGGAAAAAGTCGCCATGAGTCCGCGAAATTTCACCCGCGTATTTACCCGTGAAACCGGCGCATCTCCGGCGCGCTACGTCGCCGAAGCCCGTCTCGCCGCTGCCCGGCAGCGTCTGGAGCAAACTCACGAGACGCTGGAGCGTATCGCCGAACAAACGGGATTTGGCAGCAGCATCAACCTACGGCGGCTGTTTGAAAAACAGCTCCACCTCACACCGGGTGAATATCGCCAGCGCTTTCACTGTCGTAAAATGGCGTAAAGTGATCCTTTTTTGTCATTTACGCCAATCCATGACCGGCCTACATTAGCTCCAGAGACAACAGATAAGGAGTTGATCATGGTAAAGGTCGGTATTAACGGTTTTGGCCGTATCGGACGTAACGTACTGCGTGCTGCACAGGGCAATCCGGACATTCAGATTGTGGCAATCAACGATCTGACAGACAGTAAAACGCTGGCGCATCTGCTGAAATACGACTCGCTGCTCGGAAAACTCGACGCCGACGTTACCGCCGGTGAGGGGCAACTGGTGGTTGACGGTAAACCCATTACCGTGTTCAGCGAACGCGACCCGGCCAATATCCCGTGGCGTGAGCGTGAAGTCGATATCGTTATTGAAGCTACCGGCTTCTTCACTGACCGTGATAAGGCGGCGGTGCATATTCACAGCGGTGGCGCAAAGCGCGTGATTATCTCCGCTCCCGGTAAAAACGACGATTTAACCATCGTGATGGGCGTTAACGATGGGCTCTACTCCCCGGATAAACACTTTGTTGTCAGCAACGGGAGCTGTACGACTAACGGCCTGGCACCCGCCGCACAGGTTCTGCACCAGCATTTTGGTATTAAGCATGGTCTGATGAACACCACCCACGCCTACACCAACAGCCAGGCGCTGCACGACCAGCCGGAAAAAGACCTGCGTGGTGCCCGCGCCGCTGCACTGTCGATAGTGCCTTATTCCAGCGGCGCCGCAAAGGCGCTGGGCAAGGTCATCCCTGAGCTGGATGGCCGCTTAACCGGTTACTCGCTGCGCGTCCCGGTTCCGGTAGTGTCCATTGTCGACCTGACCGTCACGCTTGAGCGGGATGTAACTGCAGAAGAGGTCAATAATGCGTTTCGTGACGCCGCCGCGACGGGACCACTGCAAGGGATCCTCGGCTATAGCGATGAACCGCTCGTCTCAAGCGACTACCAGGGTGACCCGCGCTCTTCCATTATCGACGGTCTGTCAACGCTGGTGATTGGCGGCAATATGGTCAAAATACTGGCGTGGTACGACAACGAATGGGGATTCTCAAACCGCCTCGTCGACCTGGCGCTGATGATGGCAAGGCGTGAACGCTAACCCCCTGCTCTCGCACTCAATCTAAAAAGCATAAATGCCTTCTAGGGGCATTTATGCTTTTACGGCAATGTGCGGAATGCAAATATTTTCTGATCAGGTATTCCTGTCGTGCTGGAAAATATTTAGTGCACAAATAACGCGATCAAAATAATGATAGGAATAGGCACACCCAGAAAGAAAAGCAATATTGAACGCATAGGTTCCTCCTTCATAATGAATATTGAAAGCTATAAATCACGCTGACGGCCGCCATAGGTTGCGCAGAGGCTGGCGACAAACGCACCGATTAACAGAGAAATAAATGACCACAGGGTGACATAGCTAGTGGTTTTTCTGGCAGTATCTGCGGCCTGCTGCGCTTTATTTTTTGCCTCTTTCAAATTGGCCTGCGCTTTATCATAAACAGACTGAACACGTTGCTCGGCCTCTTTCTGACTGATGCCGGTATTTTGAGAAACTAACTGCGCCACATAAGTCAGGTCATCCGGGGGAAGCGCGCCAGAATAAATACTGTTAGCAAAAATACCCGTAACCTCTGCTAATTGCGCTGGTGACTCGGCTCTTGGCGGCGCGGGCTGATTCATTGCCATGACGTCATTACCTGATGAATTTGCAGGAAGCCCGCTGTTTTCTGTCGGGGTGGGACCGGTCGCCCTAAAAAGTGAGCGGGTAAAATATTCCATCGATGACTTCGACAGCACAGAGGATTTGTCTCCCGCATTATTCATGGCGGTTGCTGTCGCGCCCCCGGCAACGGAGCCCACCACTTTTGCGCTACCGCCGATGAGGGAACTGATGGTTGTGGTCAAAAGGACTGCGGATACAAGCAATGCAACGGCCCACGTCAAAAAACCATGCGCAGTATCGCGAAAATAAACTTCATTGGTGTGAGTATCAACCCATTTCGTACGAAGGCGTCCGGCCAGGTATCCCCCCATTCCTGATGCCACGATTTGTGTAAATGTCAGCCATGCGATAGCGGCAATGCCTACGGTACCGGCCGCAAGGCCGTGATTTTCCCAAGGGGAAATGGAGGTAAGGCCTAATCCTGCGCCAAGCATAAGCAACATCAGCGCCAGCGAAGCCGCTGCAGCTGCGCCTGCAAATATTGCCCCCCATGATACCGCGCTAGCGCTGTTTACAGCGGCGGCAGGCAAGTGCCTGGCGGGTTCCTGATTGCCTAAATGGGTAGATTCGTAGATATTCGTCATTTACGTTGTCCTTTAAAATAACTCTTTAGTCCCGAAGCCGTATTGCACAAACGTCCACAGCAGAAGTTTACCTGCCAGATCTATGGCAACATCGAATTGGGTAATAAACGAAGCAGCTATCACCACCGCTTGAATTGCGGGCGAATCGATATAAAGCCAACCATCTAAATTAATACGAATTAACGATGCATGAATTTAATCAACAATTTGATATTAGTAGAAGATATTATTTTAACCATTTTTTATCGCCCAAAATATCACATTACAAGTGTAAGTAACTGTAAATAATGAGAATATATTTGAAGGTGAATTTGCCGCGATAATGTCCATTATAGGCAAACACTCTTAACCTCTCTGGAATTATCTTATTTTTGTGGCAGTCATCCACTGAATACTTGCATTTATTAAAAATGGCGTATATTTCTATTTGTATTATTGATTATTTAATACGCCAGATTTAAACGTAATAAATTGCCTTACTGCAGCCAGGTTTACCTATCAACCTGGCCACAAGAGCCGCGCGAGGAATGTTCGCTTCTCGCCCATTGCCCAGCCGGCCTTATCATCGCTACCGTGGCCATACCTGCGGAAATTCGTCGGCGACCAGCGGCTCGCCGTCGCGCAGCTTCAGCCCTGGAAACGGCGGCGATGTCACCCCACCACGATCGGCGAAAGTCGCATCGTCCCCCACCCAGCGGGCGGAAAAAACCCGGCGCGAACGAGCGGTTGTATTCCCCTTTGCGCCATGCAGCGTGCGGAAATGAAACGCCACCGCATCGCCCGGCTCCAGCGCCCAGCTCACAATGTCATAATCCTCCTCATGGGCATCAATATCCGGCAGCTCCTTATAGCGCGTGTGTGCGTAAAGCTTTGAACCGTTAAACCGCGTTGGGCTAAATTCATCATCCCACAGATGTGAACCGCGAATGCAGCGCAGCGAAATCTCCTCCGCCACCGGATCCAGCGGGATCCATAAGCTCACGTTCTGCCGCCCTTCCACGCAGTAATAGGGCTGATCGTGATGCCATGGCGTAACGGTACTGCCGCCTGGCTGTTTCACTAGCGTGTGTTCGTGGAAAAACTTCGCCGTCTGCGAGCCCATCAGCGCCGCGGCGATTTCCGCCGCCGGAGACTGAAACACAAAATCCGTAAATTCCGGGATCCGCGCCCAGTTGCAGTAGTCCTGAAAAAACGGCGCGGAACCATCCTTTGGGATCACGGTTCGCGCATGGCCATACTCGCTGGGGTTTGCCATCAGCGCGGCGACGCCGCCCGACAGGCTCTCGATCCACGGTGTAAATACACCCTTGAGTAGCACCACGCCATCCGCCTGCCAGCGGTCGATGGTCTGTTGATCAATACGCGGGGAGTGCTGGTTTTGCATAGTCGCCATCCTGTGTTGATAAATCAGGTGAGAGAATCGGGGGTATCGGCGCGCATCCACGCGCAAAGGTTTTTCAACATCGCCATACAGCGTTCGGTCTGGGAGATGCTGATATACTCGTCCGCCTTATGGCCCTGCTCCATGCTGCCCGGCCCGCAAATGAGCGTCGCAATGCCCGCCTCATCAAACAGGCCGCCTTCGGTACCGTAGGCAACCGTTGTTAAACTGTCGTTGCCGCACCACTGCGCCAGCCAGCGGGCAAAGTCCGACTGCGGATCGCTCAACAGTCCCGGATAGTGGCTCAGCGGCTGGAAACGGATATCGCAACTCTGCGCCACCTTGCGCATCGCCGGGAGAAGTTGCTCGCGGGCATAGTCGTCCAGGGCGTCGGTCACCGAATGTGGTCGCGTACCGGGTAAATAGCGGATTTCAAAATCAAACCAACAGGATTGCGGGACGATATTCAGCGCAGCGCCGCCGTGGAGGGTTCCCACCTGCAGCGTGCCCGATGGCGGGGAAAACCGGCTGTCCTGTTGCTGCGCGAAGCTTTCGCCCAGCGTATCCAGGCGGTTAATCAGCTTCGCCGCATAGCTGATCGCATTAACCCCTTGCGGAGCATAAGCTGAGTGACAGGCGTGCCCCTCCACGCAGCAGCGCATGGCGAGTTTGCCTTTGTGCCCATAGACCGGACGCATTTCTGTCGGCTCGCCGATAATGCACAGCGCCGGTTTCTCAGCCGACGCGCGGAGAAAATCCACCAGGCTGCGCACGCCCAGACAGCCGACCTCTTCATCATAAGAAAACGCCAGATGCAGCGGCATTCGCAGCGGCGCTGCAAGAAACGCCTCCAGCGATGCCAGCACGCAGGCGATAAAACCTTTCATATCCGCGCTGCCGCGACCGTAATAGCGCTCGTCGCGTTCGGTCAGCGCAAACGGCGGCACCGTCCACGCCTGGCCATCCACCGGCACCACGTCGGTATGGCCGGAGAGCATCACGCCGCCGGGACCCGACGGGCCGATTCGGGCATACAAGTTCGCTTTGCGCCCTTCGTCATCATAAAACAGCTGCGACGTTATGCCGCGCGCGTGCAAAAAGTCGGCGACCCAGGTAATCAGTGCCAGATTCGACTCGCGGCTGGTGGTATCAAACGCCAGCAGCTCTCCGAGGATCTCCCGCAGGCGATTACTCATCGCCCGGCACCCCGTAGGTCGGCGCTTCACGCGGATCCAGCGCGCGGGTGATGTACGCTTCCATTTGCGGCTCATAGGCCAGCCACAAGGCTTCCAGCGCCGCCACTGGGTTCTCTTCCGCCCAGTCCACGCGTAAATCAACGACTGGCCAGGCGTAATCTTCCACCACTTTAAGCGCCGCCGAGTGCTCCGGCCCCGCTTCGCCGCCCGCGTCAATTCCCGCCTGCAGAGCCGTAATCAAACGGCTGGCCAGTTCACCGGTAGCGCCTTCGAACGCCGCCGTCATAGCGATAATGACCTGCGGGTTGGCGAGCATATTTCCCGCCGCCACGCAGTTCTCGCCCTGCGCCACCTGCCAGATACCCAGCGTATGCTCGCCGCTGAAAACGGCGCTTTCACCGCTGGCGTCGATCACCACCACCTGGCGATAATCACTAAACCGGTCTTCGCCCAGCGCCTGCTTCAGGGCCTGCTCCGGAGGGAGCCCCGCTTCCAGTCCGGCAAGGATCTGCGGCCCAAGCGCGGGCAGCGTAATATTCTGGCTGGCTACCGCGCCAACGCCAGGTAGCAGCCACGGGCAGCGAGCGCCGACGGCAATGCTCGACGAGCTAATCGCGATCCCTAGCTGACCTGACTCCGGGCACAAGGCGGAAATAGAAATGGTCATAACGCCCCCTGCTCATTCCAGTCATCAGGTATCACCGCCGTGACATCAATTTCCATCAGCCACTGCGGCTGCGCGAGAGCCGACACCACCACGCCGGTCGAAATCGGAAACACGCCTTTCAGCCATTTACCCACTTCCTGATACACCGGCTCGCGATAGCGCGGGTCGATCAGGTAGGTCGTCGTTTTGACGATATGCGTCAGATCGCTTCCGGCCTCTTCCAGCAGCTGCTTAACGTTTTTCATCGCCTGCTCCGCCTGAGCGCGCGGGTCGCCAAGACCTATCAGGTTGCCGTCAAAATCGGTTCCGACCTGACCACGAACGTAAACGGTATTGCCTGCGCGTACCGCCTGGCACAGATCGTTGTTGAGCGTCTGATTCGGGTAGGTCTCTTTGGTGTTAAACATCCGAATGCGGGTATGTGTTGGCATATTAGCGTCCTCAAATCAGGCGTTAGCAGGAGGGTTGGTAGTGTTGATACTGGCGCTGAATGGCAATCTGATCGGCGATATATTTCGCATCATGCCAGACGCCCCAGATAAAGGTTGAGCCACGACGAGAAAGCCAGGGCAAGCCAAGGAAATAGACGCCGGGTTCGCTGGAGACACCGCGATGATGCTGCGGGCGCTGCTGTTCATTAAAGGCGTTCACCTTCAGCCAGCGGTAATCGGTGGTATATCCGGTGGCCCAAATAATGCTGCGCACGCCCGCTTTTTGCAGGTCGAGTTCAGCGAGCGGTTGGGTCAGGCAATCAGGGTCGGGCAGAAAGAAGCGTGCCTCCGGCTCTTCTGGCAGCGTCAATCCGTTGCGGGCAATATAGTCATCGGCGGCATCGAGCAGCGCCAGATAGGAGGCGTCACCAAGGCGAATATTGTCCGCCAGATCGTCGCGGAAGAAGGCTTTCCCCTCGGTAAAGGATTGGGTTTGGCCAACCAGGGTAATGCCCTGGTGCGCTAGCTGGCGGAAATCGACGGTATTTCCGCCCTGGGCGCCGCTGACGGCAATCGTCACGTGCTCTTTTCCAGGCTGGTTGGCTGGCGCATCCCACAGTCCTAATACGCCCAGCCACCAGCAAAAATCACGCTGACGGTAGCGGCGCGGCGGGCGATCGTGTGCGCCGACGGACAACCACACCGCGCGCCCTGCCCGGCGTAACTCATCAGCGATTTGCACGCCGGAAGAGCCTGCACCAACCACCAGCACGCCACCTTCCGGAAGCTGCTGCGGATTGTAATATTGCGCAGAATGAATCTGATGAACTGCACTATCCTGCGGCGCGATAGCCGGGATCGTCGGGCGCTGGAATGGCCCGGTGGCGACGACGATGCGCTGAGCCTCGATGATTCCCTGCGATGTCTCGACGCGAAAGCCCGGACGCCCGTCTAAACGTTCAGCGCTGAACACCTCAACGCCGGTGCGTATCGGAGCATTAAACGTTTTGGCATAAGCGGTGAAGTAGTCGGCGATCTGCTCTTTGGCGACAAAACTATCGGCATCGCAGCCGGAAAACATCATGCCGGGAAACCGATCGTGCCAGGCGGGTCCGTTGGCGACCAGCGAATCCCAACGGCCGCTGCGCCAGGCCTCAGCGATGCGTTTTTTTTCCAGTACCAGATGGGGGACGCCGTGATGGGTCAGATGCTCGCTCATCGCGACGCCTGCCTGTCCCGCGCCAACCACCAGGGTATCGATTTCTGTAATCTGCTCTGTCATTTCTGTGTCCTTCAAGCACGGTTGTCCGGCTATTTGCCGGAATTGACAGAGCTCAGGTTAAGTAAGTGTGATGAAATGGTAAAATATTATAAAACGTTCCTCTGAATAGAAATTTACGAGGCTATATAAACAATAAAAAATAATGCTTCCTGTTAGCCAAATAAAATAATCAGACCTGATGCGGCGTTAACTCAATGCTGCGACAATAATCCATAAAGAGCTGCGTCGGGCGCGTGGGTTCATTATTTGTCAGATGCGCCATAATTAATGTGGATGCCGGCATTTCATCGGCAATATCCAGCTGCACCAGTTTTTCACCATCATAGGTTATATCGCAAAGCGGGCGGGTAACCAGTACCGAAAAGCCCAATCCCTGCCCGACCATGCAGCGCACCATTTCAATAGATGGCGAACTGTAGGCAACTTCCGGGTGATAACCTTTCTCTTTAAATATCGAGACAAAATAGTTTTTGCTGGGAACCGCATCGAGCAAAATCATCGGTTCCCGGCTTAACTCCTGAAGCGTGACGCATTTTTTCTGCGCCAGCGGATGAGATGCAGGCAACAAAGCATAGGGTTTATGCGGCGCATTCAGCAGCTCTTTATGAATGGAGTGCCCTAATTCCAGATCGTAGACCAGCGCCAGATCGAATCGCCCACGGTGTAGGCCATGCATCAGTTCGTGCTGTTCGCCATCGTAGAGCTGGAGGGTGATTTCGGGATACATTTTTTTAAACCCGGCCACCAGCTTTGGCATATACAACGGCGCAACGGATTCAAAGCAACCCACAGAAATAGTCCCGGAAACCAGCTCCTTATCCGCCCGCGAATTCTGTTCAAACTCATACGACAGCCGCAGTAGCTCTTTGGCTTTATCGTAGAAACGCCGTCCGCCAGAGGTCAGGGAAACGCCCTGCGCATGATGGCGGATAAACAACTGCTGGTCGAAAGTGCTTTCAAGGTTTTTAATCGCAATCGAGATTGATGGCTGGGCAATGTGCAGCTGCCGGGAGGCCTCGGCAATACTCTCCGTTTCCACCACCGTCACGAAATACTTTAGCTGTTTGAGGGTAAATCGGTTCATAGCGTCACCATTGATAAAATATTGTCTTACTGCAATCAGGCTTAGTTTTCCGATATGCAACTTGCAAGCCTCGTGCCATACCGATTTTGATTAAAATATTGATTGGCCAGTCGCTAACTCTATTTCTTCGTTTCTTATTTCTCGGGCGATATTTACCGGATTGCACCATAACGTCTCGCACTGCACCTTATTAGCTCACAATACGCCCCAATATTGCGCAAACTCTCATTTCAGTGGAAATTCAGTTTAAAAATAACAGTGATTGTTTTTAAGTTGTTTCAATACTGTTTCGCATTAATTACGTTGAATTACTTAAGGTTAATATTGCTGTATAGTTTTTTTAAACTTAAAGGCCCAAAATTTACTAATTGCCTCCAATGGAATACTGCCAGCATAGTGTCATTGCAATATGAACGCTGGCGACTCCCCATTTTAGAACATTGGAATCGCCTTAATTTCCGTTAATGATGGCGAGTGAAATAGCCCATGACGTTTAACTGGAACTATATGTTAAGCCTGCTCAGCGATGTCGACTTTTGGCAGGCCACCTGGACCGTCATCAAATTAAGTTTGCTGACCTGGGCTTTCAGTATTGTGCTGGGATTTATTCTGGCGCTGGCAAAGCAGTCGCCGCGCAAGCTGTTTAATGTGCCTGCCCGCCTCTATATCTGGCTGTTTCGCAGTATGCCGCTGCTGGTGTTGCTGATTTTTGTCTACAACATGCCCCAGGCGCTGCCGTCATTTGCTCCGGTGCTGAACGACCCGTTCTGGGCCGGGCTGCTGGCGATGGTGCTTAGCGAGGCCGCCTACATCGCTGAAATCCATCGCGGCGGGCTGCTGTCGATCCCTAAAGGGCAAAGCGAAGCCGCTCGCGCGCTCGGGCTGCGCTATGCCGGAACCCAGTGGCGGGTGGTGATCCCGCAGGCGCTGCGCGTCGCCCTGCCTGCATTGGCCAATGAGTATATTGCCATCGTCAAGCTCAGCTCGCTGGTATCGGTCATCTCTCTGACCGAAATCTTAATGGTCGGCCAGCGCCTCTATTCGCAGAATTTCCTGGTGATGGAGACCATGGCGGCGGTCGCGTTTTATTACATCCTGATCGTCACGGTCTTTGATTTCCTGCTCAAACGCCTGGAGACCTGGCTCGATGTCACTCAGCGCAAAATCACGCGCCCAGTGGATGAGGAAATGCAGCGACTGGCGACGGTCCGGCGTCCGGCGATGGCCCGCAGCGTCAGCGTGGCGCAGGAACCCGCGCTACAGGCCTCAAAGCTGCATAAAGCCTATAACAATGTCGAAGTGCTGGGCGCGGTCAGCCTGCAAATTCAGCCCGGTGAGGTGGTTTCCGTTATCGGCCCGTCGGGTTCCGGTAAAACGACGCTGATTCGCCTGCTAAACGGTCTTGAGCAGATCGATAACGGTGAGATCAAAATCAACGGACAACCTTTTATTCACCTGGATCGGCAGGGACAACAGAAGCCGCGTTTTATGGAGAACAGCGAACATCGCCAGAATATCGGCATGGTATTCCAGAGCTTCAATCTGTTCCCCCACCTGACCGTTCTCGGCAACCTGCTGCTGGCGCCGCGCTATCACCATCTGGCCAGCGAAGGCGAGCTGAAACAGCACGCCTGCGAACTGCTGCATAAAGTGGGCATGCTGGAACACGCGTGGAAGTATCCGCATCAGCTTTCTGGCGGCCAGCAGCAGCGGGTAGCGATTGCCCGCGCGCTGATGATGCGCCCACAAATTATGCTGTTTGATGAACCCACCTCGGCGCTGGATCCGGAAAAAGTTAACGAGGTGCTACAGGTTATCGAATCGCTGGCTCATGAAGGCATCACCATGGTGATCGTCACCCATGAGATGAACTTTGCCTTCAAGGTTTCCGACCGAATTGTGTTTATGGAAAAAGGTCGCGTGGTCTGCGACGACACGCCTGCGGCAATGCGCGACGGACAACACCCGCGCGTGGATGCCTTCCTGAAAGATGTCTCTTTGGCTTAACGCCTCCGTTCCTCAAAGGAGAAGATTATGATTGCGCAGTGGCAAATCGAACAGTTTCATCAGCAGGGTTTTCTGGTCGTCGAAGAGGTGCTTAACGCAGAGGAAGTCGCCCTGTTGCAAGCCGATTTCGACGCCTGGGTAGAAGAGAGTCGGCAGCATAGTGAAGTCTGGGGGGAAACTCTCGACGGTCGACCGCGTTTCGATCTGGAAAGCGATCACGCGGCCCACCACCCTTCGCTGCGTCGGGTAAGTTCGCCCACCGAGATTTCCGCCGCCTACCGCCACGCCGCGCTAGATTCAAAGATGGCGGCGATTGCCGGTCAGCTTATCGGCGGCAGCGGAACGCGTTTTCATCACAGCAAAATTAACTCCAAACTGCCGCACACCGCAACGCAGGTAAAATGGCATCAGGATTTTCTGTTTACCCCGCACAGTAACGACGACATCATCACCGCCCTGCTAATGGTCAGTGAAGTGACGCCGGAAAATGGCCCGCTCAACGTGGTGCCGGGCAGCCATCAGGGACCGCTGTGGTCCCACTGGCAAAACGCGCGCTTTACCGGCTCGGTGGACCCGCAGGTTGAAGCGGCCCACTGCCAACGGCCGCAAGCCTGTTTTGGGCCATCAGGATCGGTATGTTTTATGCACACTCGCCTGCTCCACGCCTCCAGCCCGAATGAAACCGACCTGCCACGTACGCTGTTTATCAGTGTGTATGCAGCGGAGGACGCCCTGCCGTATGGCGAAAATCCGCTGCCCAGCATTCATGCCGGGCAGATGGTTGCCGGTGAAGAGAGCGGCCTGGTGCGCAGTACCGTTAATCATTTACGCCTGCCGCAAAAACCGCGCGGCGCATCCTTTTTCGTCCAGCAGGCCGGTACCGATCGCGCCAGCATGTAATTTGCCCACTCCCTGGAGGTTGTATGAAATGTATTAATGCTTTGCGCCCTGCTGCCCTGCTCCTTTGCGTCACCGGAGCCCTGACGTCCTTTAGCACGCTGGCCTTCCAGCAGCCGGGAAAAATCACCGCGGGTTCGGATATGACCTTTTTCCCGTATGAATATATGGAAAACAACAAACCCGCCGGATTCGACATCGAGTTCCTTGCCGGACTGGCGAAAACCATGGGCCGCGAGGCGGTGAATATTGATACCCGTTTTCCGAATTTAATTCCGGGCTTACAGGGCGGGCGTTTTGATATCACCAACTCGTCGATGTACATCACCGCCGAACGTCTGAAAGTTATCGATATGGTGCCCTATCTGAAGAGCGGCGAAGCGATCCTCGCGCTGAAAGGCAGCGATTATCAGCCGAAAACGCCGGAAGAGTTTTGCGGCCACAAAATTGGTTCCATGGGAGCCACCTCATGGCTGGCGCAATTGCAAAAGCTCTCTACCGATTACTGCGTGAAAAAGGGCCTGAAGCCGATTGCGCTCAGTGAATACACCACCGACCCGCAAACCACTCAGGCGCTGCTGTCGCGGGCGGTAGAGGCGCAAATCACCGATGCGGCGGTGGCGCGCGGCGTCATTGATAAGCTTGGCGATCGGGTGGTTATCTCATCGGAAACCCTGATTTACCCGGTGCTGAACGGTTTTGGGGTGAAAAAAGGCAACAGTGAGGTGAAAACCGCACTGGAGGAAGGCCTGAAGAAATACAGCGCCACGCCGGAATACGCTGCGTTACTGAAGAAATACAACTTCCAGGCGCCGACGCAAGAGGATTTGCAAACCCTGATGCCAAAAGCGGAGTAATTATATGGCCCGGTCTTATGAAGAACAGACGCGTATCGACCTGGCGGCAACCTTTCGCATCATCGCCCATCTTGGGATGCACGAGGCGGTGGCCAACCACTTTAGCGCGGCCATCTCGGCGGACGGCAAAAAGTTCCTGCTGAACCCGAAGTGGAAACACTTTTCGCGGATCCGCGCCAGCGATCTACTGCTGCTGGATGCTGATGATGAAACCTGCGCCCATCGGACGGACGTAGACGCCACGGCGTGGGCGATTCACGGGCAAATCCACCAGCGTCTACCGGAGGTGCGGGTGGTGCTGCACCTGCATCCGGTTTACACCACCAGCGTGGCTTGCCTGGAGACACCGCATATCCCGCCGGTCGATCAGAATACAGCGCGCTATTTTAACCGCGTTGCCGTCGATACGCTTTATGGCGGCATGGCAGACACCACGGCGGAAGGCGCCCGACTGGCATCGCTGCTGGCCGATAAGCGCCGACTGCTGATGGGCAACCACGGCGTGCTGGTAACCGCCCCGTCTATTGGCGAGGCATTCGATGATATCTGGACGCTGGAGCGCGCCTGCCAGATTCTGGTGACCGCCTGGTCAACGGGGCAGCCGCTGAAAGTGCTCTCCGATGCGGTGGCGGAGAAAACCGCGCAGGATTGGGAGGGGATCGCCGACTTTTCACGTCAGCATTTCGAAGAGATGAAGCAGATAATGATCGACGCCGATCCGTCGTTGCTGGATTAGCCGGTTTCCCCGGACAACCGCGTCCGGGGATATCCCTCTACGAAGCAAAGTCGGCTGTAATGATCTCGCGGATACGGTTTAAGCGCGGGTTTTCCCGCTTTTTATGCCACACCAGGTAAAGATAACTGGTCGGTGAGATCTCGACTGGCGTCGGTGAGACTAACCTGCCCTGCGCCAAAGCATCGGCGCAATGATAATCCGGCAGCACGCTCCAGCCCTGCCCGTCGATCACCATCTGGCGGATAATCCGCATATCCGGGATCGTCAATGCCGCCTGCAACGGCGGTGCGCTATGGAACATCGCCTGCCACAACGTTCGAATCAGCGGTAGATCTTCGTCAAACGCGATCAGCGGCAGTTGGCTGAGGGTAATCATGTCAGGCGTCATACCGATGGCGTCAGTCAACGCAGGACTATGCACCAGCAGCATTCTTTCCGTATGCAGCAAGCAGTAGTGGTAATTTTTTTCATCCGGCACGCTGGCGGTAATGGCAAAGTCGACGCTGTCATCCTCCAGCATGGCATAAATTCTCGCCCGATCGCCCACGTGAAAGCGCACCCGATATCCGGCATTCATTAATTTTGCGAGGGTTGGGGTAAAACGGTAATAAACAAAATCCGAGGAGCCGACAAAATAGACCGTTCCACCCGCATCTACTTGTGGACGATAGCTGGCAATTTTCGCCTCCACACCGTCAATAAACGGTGCAACGGCCCGAGCCAGCTCTTCCGCCGCGTCCGTGGCCTTGACCCCACGAGCCTGGCGGACGAATAGCGGTTTACCCACCAGCGACTCCAGCGCCTGAATATGCTGCGAGGCTGCGGGCTGGGTGATCCCAAGTTGCTCCGCAGCACGGGAAAATGAGCCAGTTCTGTATGCTTCAAGAAAGGTTCGCAGGTGGGTCAGATGGCTCATTCAGGGTTACTCTTCGTTTAATTTGCTTATCAGGCTACCGCACCCTCTGCGCCAGCGGCAAGACGACGTGTAATTTGCCACCACAATAATCCCAAACCCAGTAATGAGAGCAGCGCACCAGCAAGCCCTACCCACACAATACCCGCGTGAACGATTGTTATCCCCCCCAGCACCGAACCCAGGGCGATACCCGAGTTAAAACCAGCGATATTGAGCCCTGCAGCCACGCCGTGAGCGTGCGGCGCATGAGTCTGGGCAATGCTAATAAGGCGAGCTTGTAGCGCAGGTACGGCGGCAAAAGTCAGCATCCCTAACAGGGCAACCAGAATTGCCATGGGCCAGAGCGAACCACTGAATAGCCACATTCCCGCTGTGACGATAATGATCCCCAGCACAATCAGTACCGAGGCGCGATTAACGCCAAGCGCATCAGTCATTTTGCCGCCGAGGATATTACCCAACGCCGCCATCACACCGTAGACCAGCATGAATATACTGACCGTTGCCGTCGTCACGCCGGTTTTCGTCGTCAGAAGTGGCGCAATATAGGTATAGGCGGTAAACGAGCCGCCGTAGGCCAATACTGTTACCAGCGCCCCGGCCAGCAAGGTGGGATTAAGCATCGTGGAAAGATGACTGAGCGCAGAATTGCCTTGCGCATTTTTTGGCGTAGCCAGCGCATCTTTCATACCAAACAGCAGCCCAAAGAAGCCAATCGCACCAAAGAGGCCAATCGCTGCCATCACATAACGCCAGGGCATCACGCCCGCCAGAACGGTGCTGGCCGGTACGCCAATCGCCATGGCAAGAGTGAATCCGCCGAACACTACCGCCACGGCGCTACCGGCCTTTTTCGGGCCCGCCAGACGTGCAGCAGTGCTTGACGCGACGGCGAGAAACAGTCCATGACCTAGCCCGGCGATAAATCGCGCCGCCAACAGCAGCGTCAGATTAGCGGCAAAGGCCGCGGCGAAACTTCCCAGCGTGAAGACCACAGCGGTCACCAGCATCACATTTTTGCGACTCCAGGACGCGGTAAGCGCGGTGAGAACCGGTGCGGCCACGGTGGCACCCAGCGCATAGGCCGTCACCGCACCACCGCTCTGTTCAATGCTCACGCCTAATCCGTTTGCCATCACGTCAGTCAGGCCGATGGGTACAAATTCAGCTAAACCCAGCGCAAACGCGCTGAGGGTGAAGATATAAATAACAAGCGGCATAATCGCCTCCGGAAAATGAAGAGGCGATAAAAATACGGAGAATTAAGACATAACTGAAATTATCGATTTTATACCAGGCATTAATATTATTATGTCATGGTGATGGCGTCGCAGAGCGAGATACGGCGACTATCCTGATGATCGCGCCTGTCCTGGCTACAGGTTGCCCCGGTAAGGCGTTAGCCACCACCGGGGAAAATACCGCTAATACCGCACGCAAACCGATTTCGTTTCGCACCAGTCGTCCAGCCAGTCGGGACCGAAATCGCGGCCGGTGCCGGACTGCTTCATGCCGCCGAACGGCAGGTTGGCGTCGATCAGCGTATGGCTGTTAACCCACACCGTACCCGCCTGCAGGCGGTCGGTGTAATTCAACGCCTGCGTCAAATCACGCGTCCACACGCTGGCGGTCAGGCCAAAATCGCTGTCGTTGGCCAGACGCAGTGCTTCTTCGCCATCGGCAACGCGCACCAGGTTGACCACCGGGCCAAACACTTCTTCGCGAGTCAGGCGCAGGTTAGCATCCGGGTTTATCACCAGCGTTGGGGCAATATAGTACCCCTGCGCATCCGGCCCGCCGTGACCGCTAATCAACTCCGCCTTCTGCTGGCGGGCTTCGTCGAGATACGCCGCCACTTTGGCGCAGTGCGCCTTCGACACCACCGGGTTGATCTGGGTGGTTTCCTGCATCCCTGGCCCCACCAGCATCGATTTCACCGCTTGCTCAAAGCCGCTTACCAACGTATCGAACAGCGGCGCTTCAATATAGATACGCGAACTGGCAGCACAAACTTGCCCCTGATTAAGGAAGCTGCCGGTCATCAACCCTTCGATCACCCATTGGGGATCGGCATCTTTCAGCACGATAGCCGGGTTTTTACCGCCTAATTCCAGGGTTACGCGGGTCAGGCGGTCAGCCGCCACGCGGGCAATCTGTTTACCGGTGGCAGTCGAGCCGGTAAAGCTCACCTTCGCCACCTGCGGGTGCGAGGTTAACGCCGCGCCGCACTCGGCACCGCTGCCGGTGACCACGTTGAACACGCCGTCCGGTACGCCTGCTTCGCTTGCCAGCTCTGCCACGCGTAGCAATGTAAGCGGCGTGGTTTCCGACGGTTTAATGACAATAGAGCAGCCAGCCGCCAGCGCGGGCATCACTTTCCACATGCCAATCATCAGCGGGAAGTTCCACGGCACGATCCCGGCCACGACGCCAATCGGCTCTTTTTTGGTCCACGCCTGATAGCGCGCGCCCTGCGGGAAGGGAATAGACACATCCAGAGTTCGACCGCTGATTTTAGTGGTCAGCCCGGCGGTATAGCGCATCCAGTTCAGGGTGCAGCCCACTTCAAAGGCGCGGGAAATATTAATCGATTTCCCCTGCTCCAGGGTCTCCAGTTGCGCCAGCTCCTCGCCGTGCTGCTCAACCAGATCGGCAAAGCGCAGCAAAATACGCTCTCGGTCTGCGGGCGTCCGCCCTGACCAACTGCGGGAGACAAACGCACGCCACGCAGACATCACCGCGCGATCAACGTCTGCGGCATTGGCATCCACCGTGCTGGCGATGGCCTGCCCGGTGGCCGGGTTCCAGACGGTTAAGCGCTTTTCACTCTCTGCCGCCTGCTGCGCACCATCGAGGTACAAACCATGCTGTCTGTCTAAAAACTGCTGCACGCTGGCAAGTCGCGCGACCTGTGATGTGGACATACCCCTTCCTTATTGTTCGCGGATAGTGGTTTCAGTCTATGCCGGGGTCGCGGTTCACGCTTTTTTCTCTGTGACATTCGCTTGTGCCGCTGTGACAGGCACCGCAATTAAGTCGATTTCGCGGACAAAAAATGTGCCGCAGGTAATAGTTCTTTCATATACTCCGCCACCAGCCCTTGCCAGAAGCATCATAAATGCAACAATGCAAAAACATTATTATTACAAGGGATGCACGATGAGTACGGCAAATCGTGGGCAGGATTACCAGCATTGGTTAGCAAAAATCAATCAGGTCTGCGGGCAGTTCGCCGCTCGCCCGCTGGATGATAATTTTCACGGTGAGATAGACGCCAGCTATGCTGGCGACCTGAAAGTCAGCACGGTGACCGCTCGCGGCATCAACCTCTACCGTACCCGGCAGGAGATCCAGCGCGATAACGACGCCTGGTTTTATACCGTCTTCCAGCTCTCAGGACAGGCGACAATCGAGCAGGACGGTCGCCAGGCGATGCTGGAGAGCGGCGATATCACCCTGATTGATGCTTCCCGTCCGTGCTCGATTGTCTGGCAGCAAACCTCACGCCAGGCCTCCTTACTTCTGCCAAGAACGCTGCTGGAACAGCAACTGCGCGGCAGTGAAATCAGCATTGCCACCCGGCTGACGAAAAGCCTGCCGATGGTCCAGCTAAGCCAACGCCTGCTGCATGAAAGTATGAACAGCCCGGAGCTGTCGGCGAGCGAAAGCAAAGCGGCGCTGGAGGCCATAGCCTGCCTGCTGCGCCCGATGCTGCACCATCAGGAGACTCGGCCATCCCGGCGCGATAAACAGTTTCAGAAAATTATGGCGTTAATTGATGAGTCAATACAGGCGGAACACCTGCGCCCGGAGTGGCTGGCCAGCGAAACCGGGATGTCGGTTCGCAGTCTGTATCGGCTGTTTGCTGAAAAGGGGCTGGTGGTCGCGCAGTACATTAAGAATCGTCGGCTCGATCTGTGCGCCCGCGCGCTGCAAAGCGCACATGATGACGAAAAGCTGGCGGGGATTGGCTACAGCTGGGGGTTCAGCGATCATAGCCACTTTTCTACCGCCTTTAAGCAACGCTTCGGCATCTCGCCGGGAGAGTATCGCAAGCGCTGCCGTTAGCTATTTTTTCAGCCATTTGCCGTTAAGGCCCTGCACATATTCCCCCGGTTGCGCCCTGGCGACCAGCTTCTGCCCGGCCATTTTCGCTACCTGATCCACCGGCAGATTGTTGTCATCCGCCAGTTGCTGATAGCTTTCGCTGCGGGCAGCATTAATCTGTTTAACCAACGCCAGGGTTTCTTTATCCTGTCGCAGCGGTTCAAGATAGCCGTTGAGGGTTTCGCCTACCCGCCCCTGCTGGCGAGCTTCGTTCAAGGTTAAAGCCAGTGCCTGAGTGCTGAATAACACGAGCGCCAGCGTCGCAGTTAACAGTCGTTTTCTCATCATCGCCTCAGAACAGATCGCTACGCGATTTGAGCAGATTCTCAACATCTTTATCCACCTTGATATGAATTTCATGCTCAATTTTGACATTCATATTGATGGTGATCGGCTCCTTTGACGCCGCAATCTCAATGCGCGGCGTGCAGCCCGCCAGCAGCATGGTCGCCAGAAAGGCGGTGAGTAGTTTGATCATTATTGTTGTTCCTTACAGGTGTTACTGTCCTGACAGCGCTGCGCGGGCAGCCTGGCATTTTGTTCAAGCCACGCTTGCAAATTGTCGCCAAAACGCAAGCTGCGCCACAGGTCAAAAATATTCTCTTCATGGGAATAGTTTAAGTGCACCGTGTTGCTTTTGCCCTCTACCCGGCTGGTACCGCTAATCGTCGCCTTCAGCGTCAGTACGCCAAGGTTATCGAGGTTGATGCGCGTCCACGAGGTGGCGACTTCCATATAGCGCAGCCAGTTTATCGCCGCCCCGGCGGAGACGTTGTCGGCCACCAGCGCGTCCGCTGTGTCTTTATCCAGGCGCATTGTCATCGGCCCCGGATTATTGAACCAGCCGTCCTTGATTATCCATTTATCGTTAGTCAGCCACAGCGGCAGCGCACCGTTAAACGGTCCGGAAACCGCAAACTGCTTCACTTTGATAGCACTCACCAGTTCGCTGCTGGAGATGTTTTGCAAACGCAGCAGCGCCGGATCATGCTGCGGCATCCGCAACTGCTGCATGGTCAGCTTGCCGCCGAGTATATCGACGCTGACGTTGCTGAGCTGCAACGGGGCGTCTTCGCTCCACGGGTAGGAGCCCTGGAGATCTGCCGTCAGATTACGCGAAGTGAACTGGTTGACGATTTCCCCAATGCGTAGCGATACCGGGTGGCGAGTGCCAAGCTGCCAGGTCCCTTCGCTAAAGCGGAACGGCAGCACAAAATCGACGCCGTTAATCTGGTTATCCGGCATCCAGGCGCTGCCGCCTTTCAGGACGCCGTGCCCGCCCGCTTCAAAACCCTGATCGGCGGCGGCAGAGAACGCCACCTGAGCGTACAACTCGCCTTCGCGTAGATTCATCTTCCACTCCGGCGGCACCAGCGGCTGGAACACGGTTAAAGACTGTTTTGGCCACCACGCCTGACCACGCAGGCGTTCACCGTCCCAGCGCCCGGTAACGCGCACCGGACCAATGTTTTGCGCATGCAATGAACCGTTGAACTGAAACCAGGTCGGGTCGCGCCCATCGACGTTAAATTTGAGCGTCGAGGGCGGTAGTTCGCTGCCGCCGCTAAAGGTGGTTTTTCCGGCGTCCAGCGACAGCGCGCCGGTCAGCTTAGGATGCTGTTCATCGCGCAGCCAGTGAATCGGCTCTTCCAGCGTCAAACGCGGCGTGCTGACCAGCATGGAGCCGTATTGCAGCTTATCAAAGCCCGTAGACAAGCTGTTAAGCACGATGGCGCTGTCGGTCCATTCGCCCGCGCCTTTGACATCCCAGCGCGCCTGCATCGGGGTGAAATGGCCTTCGCCCCAATAGCGCCACTGCCAGCGACCGCGGTCGGGCATAAAGTTGTCGGCCTGACCGTCAAGATGCAGGGTAAAATCGCCCATCTCCTGCTCGTGGGCGCGCAGAATGGCCTGCAGGCGGCCATCGACGCCCTGTTGGGTCACTTTAACGCCCGCCAGCGGCCAGCGGATCTCATCAATATTGAGCGAATCAATCACTCGCCCGCGCGAACGCAGCAGCGCGCCGGGATGAAAATTAAGTACCGGCGCGGTGAGCGGCCCACTCAGTTGCGCGGGCAGTCTGGCGTAAAAAATCAGATCGCCAAGCTTGGCTTCACCGGTCAACTGGAGCGGCATGTCGCTGCTGTCCATGCTCAGCTTACCGGGGCCGATATTCAGCACAGCGTTGCCCTTACCGGCCTGCCCCTGAGTTAGTACGTTCAGCCGCCCGCTCACCTGCATCTGCTCGGTGCCCTGCTGCCAGTTGCCCACCGACAGCGCGACGCGACCGCTTAACGCATTACCTTCGTATTCGGTGTGCCAGCGGCCATCGCTGATAACAATACGATCCGGAGTAATTTCCCACGGCAGATCAAGCATCGGCTCCACCTCACCACGCGGCGTAACCAGCAGTTGTCCACGGTTCTCCTGCCACTCGAGTTCGGCATCAACCAGGCCGGGCGTTTGTGGAAACTCGAAGGTGCTGAACAGGTGGCCATCGACCGGGAAGCCGTCCGGCACCAGCGGCATATGAAACTCACCCACCAACGTCACCGGGGCCTGATCTTCCACTAAACGCGCGGAAAAGTCGCTGACCGTCAACGCCTGGCCGCGCAGCCGCGCCTGAACAGAAACCTCTTTTCCGGCATAGCCAATATCCTGCTGCTCTGGCGTGAGCGACATCACCAGCCGCCCTTGCCATTTTTCCCACGGCGACAGACGCAGATTTTCAATGGTCAGCCAGCTATAAGGAAGCATCGATTGCCATTCGGCGAGGGTTTTCGGCGCACCGGGAGCGGCTTCGCTCTCCGGCAGCTTGTTCAGACAGGCGCTGTTAATATCCAGTTCAGTGATATGTAAACGCCAGCGACTGGGACGGGACAGCTCGGCATTAGTGACGTGCGCAATTTCGCAGTCGCCCACCAGATAGCGCAGATCGGGGATACGCAGCGAGGTGCGCGTCAGGCGCGGGCTTTCATCAAGAGAGATTCGGGTCCCCGCCGGCAGCCAGATCCCCGCCAGCGTGGGGACCCAATGGGTGAGCGTCAACAACAAAGCCAGCGGTAGCAACACTAGTGCTAATAATAGCGCGATGGCGGCTTTATATTTACCCTTCATGGGCAGCTAATATCCTGATTCAAAATAAGTAAAAGCCGAGAGGCCGTTATTGTGGCACGTTCGACCTGCGAGTTAAAGTTTCCGTCCCGTTTAAGCGTAGTCGCCGTCGCGTGATTCTCCAGCAAGCTATTGAGACGATGTTTAGTTTTCCCCTGCGACACTGATTAACATCTGCAATCACAAACGGGCGATCCTGTGGAGTTGATTATCTCGCTGGTGGAGCACGCTCAGCGCCATTATTCATTGGTATTGCTGATGGTTTTCCTGCTGACGTTCACTAAATCCTGCGCCGTTATCTCGCTGCTGATACCGGGCACCTCGGGGCTGCTGCTGTTTGGTACCCTGGCCTCCACCAGCGTCGGGCATTTCTTGCTAATGTGGCTTAGCGCCAGCCTCGGCGCAATCGGCGGATTCTGGCTATCGTGGCTGGCAGGACGCCGCTACCGACACCATCTGCATCGCATTCGCTGGCTTAATGCCGAGCGTCTGGCCCGTGGCCAGCTGTTTCTGCGTCGTCACGGCGCATGGGCGGTCTTTTTTGGCCGTTTTCTCTCCCCGTTGCGCGCCACCGTCCCGCTGGTGACCGGCGCCAGCGGCACTTCTCACTGGCATTTTCAGCTCGCTAACGTCAGTTCCGGTTTGCTCTGGCCGCTAATGCTGCTGGCCCCGGGGGCTTTAAGCCTCAATTTGTGGTGAAACGTATTGTCTTTTAAACAGATTTCTTAACCCGGCGATATGCTCTAGAATTATTACTATAACCTGATGATTAAACTAATTTTTAATATTTGTAAGATTATTTTAATTATGCTACCGTGACGGTATTATCACTGGAGAAAAGTCTTATGAAAATCGCTGTGTATAGTACGAAGCAGTACGACAAGAAGTATCTGCAGCATGTTAATGATGCATACGGCTTTGAACTCGAATTTTTTGACTTCCTGCTAAACGAGAAAACCGCGAAAACCGCCAACGGCTGTGAAGCGGTGTGCATCTTCGTTAACGATGACGGTAGCCGCCCGGTGCTTGAAGAACTGAAGGCCCACGGAGTGAAGTACATCGCGCTGCGCTGCGCCGGTTTCAACAACGTTGACCTCGATGCCGCCAAAGAGCTGGGCCTGCGCGTGGTGCGCGTTCCGGCCTACTCGCCGGAAGCGGTCGCAGAGCATGCTATCGGCATGATGATGTCGCTGAACCGCCGCATTCACCGCGCCTATCAGCGTACCCGCGACGCTAACTTCTCTCTGGAAGGGCTGACCGGTTTCACCATGCACGGTAAAACCGCGGGGGTTATCGGCACCGGTAAAATCGGCGTCGCCGCGCTGCGCATTCTTAAAGGCTTCGGTATGCGTCTACTGGCATTTGACCCGTATCCAAGCGCTGCGGCGTTAGATCTTGGGGTGGAGTATGTCGACCTGGAAACGCTGTACAGAGAGTCAGATGTTATCTCCCTGCACTGCCCGCTGACCGATGAAAACTATCATTTGCTGAACCATGCCGCTTTCGAACAGATGAAAGACGGCGTGATGATCATCAATACCAGCCGTGGTGCGCTGATCGACTCTCAGGCAGCGATTGACGCCCTGAAGCACCAGAAGATTGGCGCACTGGGAATGGACGTATATGAGAACGAACGCGATCTGTTCTTTGAAGATAAGTCGAATGATGTTATCCAGGACGATGTGTTCCGCCGTCTCTCCGCCTGCCATAACGTATTGTTTACCGGTCACCAGGCGTTTCTGACCGCGGAAGCGTTGATCAGTATTTCGCAAACCACTCTCGACAACCTGCGTCAGGTGGATGCTGGAGAAACCTGCCCTAACGCGCTGGTCTGATATTCCTTTCCCTTTTGTGCTCCCCCTCTGCGGGGGGCACATTCAGATAATCCCCACAGAAATCGCCTGCGATAAAGTTACAATCCCCTTCATTTATTGATGTGATAAATATTTTTGGAGATTAAATGAACAAATTTGCTGCGCTGCTGGCGGCGGGAATGTTGCTATCGGGCTGCGTCTATAACAGTAAGGTGTCGACCGGAGCGGAACAGCTTCAGCACCACCGTTTTGTGCTGACCAGCGTCAATGGGCAACCGCTAAATAACGGTGATAAGCCGCTGGAACTGAGCTTCGGCGAAAAGATGCCGGTAACTGGCAAGATGTTCGTTTCAGGTAATATGTGCAACCGTTTCAGCGGCACGGGCAAAGTCTCTGACGGTGCGCTGAAGGTTGAAGAGCTGGCAATGACCCGCATGCTCTGTACCGACTCGCAGCTCAACGCCCTGGACGCTACGCTGGGTAAAATGCTGCGCGAAGGCGCGCAGGTCGACCTGACGGAAAATCAGCTCACGCTGGCCACCGCCGATCAAACGCTGGTCTACAAACTCGCCGACCTGGTGAATTAATAGTTACCGCAGCTTCCGCCTGCCAGCGCCTGCTCGCTGCAGCGCTTGCCGTTTGGCAATGCGCACATGCCGATAGCTGAGCCATCAAGCTGGCGGGCCACCGATAACGAGCCGCCAACCATCGCGCAGTTTGCCTCACCGCTGCTGCTCATCGCGGCACGCATCCCTGGCGACACATGCGCCGCCGTTGCCTGCTGAACAGGTTCATCATTGCTGCTGCACGCCGACAGTAACAACGCGGCACATCCTACTAAAAAAGCTGCTCGCATCTTCTCTCCCCTCAGATACATCTGAAAATGAACAAACCCAAGAATAATAGGCAGCGCAGCGTCCGGCGTCGAGAGGCGAAGTACGTATTTATGCGCCGTATTAACATTTTCTAGCAATTTTTTTGTTAAAAACAATGATTCGAGACCTCTATATGTTCCTATGGAAATCAGCAGAAGCTGGATCTTCCCGCTTGCTGAGCGGGAAGATCAGAACTAACTTTACGCCAACTTAATAGAATTAGAGGCACGATATAGCATGATTACTCCAGTGAAACTAAAAGTTCCAGAATCATTTCGATTAGGCCAATGAATAGTTAATATCTGTTTATTACCCCATTCTGTTGCCGGTATATCAAGAGTAAAGCTATCCGAAGTTAGTTCATGTCGATTATTACCAGTATCATATTGCCAAAGGATATCTTCATTTAATCTGATTGTAATTTTCTGACGCCATGAATTGGTAATCCTTGTACTTCCCCAAAAAACCATCCGTCTTCTGAAGGGAACGCCATCAATTGTCGCAATTGAGTATCTTATGTCTGATTTTGTTCCATTCTCATTACCCCATTTTTTCTCGACATGCTCAGTCATTGTTGCAATATCACCAACAATTCGCTCCGCATAAATCGTTCCTTTAACATCACAACTCTCATCAATAGTGACGTTTTTCAACCGACCAGAATCCGCCTCAATGTTGCCCCTGACAGTCACATTGTTAAACTCACTCTCGCCGTTTTTCGCAATACTCCAACCGCTCTTTCCTGCTGAATAGTTGGTAGAAGAAATACGGTCTGCAATTTTCGCAGTCGTGATAGAGCCGTTTTTAATCCGCGTAGAATCAATATAAAGCTCATTTCCCTCAGCAATCATCACTGGTACGGCCGTCGCGTTGTTGCGGTTAAATAGCGAGAAACGATCGGCATAGAGGATCATGTCGCTAGTTGAACCATCACTCCCGAGCACAATCCCGGCACTCACTTTCTTCCCGTTATTCGTCTCAACCTTAATCGAATACAGTGAGTTAACTTTGTCATTTGTTTCGGCGAGGGCCGTTTTTTGCTCCTGTACTGAACTGCTTACCTTCCCATCCAGTGTATCTACCGTAGCATCCAAGGTTTTCAGCTCGTCAGCTTTAACTGAGAGCAATTTATTCGTTTCTATCACTGTGGCAGTGAGTGAGTCCAACGCCTTGGCACTTGCTTTTTTCCCTAAATCAACCTCAAGTCCATCGACTTTCTTACTCTGGGCCTTAATTAGATCCCCATTTTTTTCAACCAGGGTATTCAGGGCGGTAAGAGCCGAAGAGTTAGCAGTATTCGCCACTTCATCGCTGACATTGATGCAGAACGCGTCGTCCACATACAGATAACCCGCCGAAAGGCTGGAGCGCAGTGAGATTGTCAACTCTGCGTCTGCCGTCGGCTTATAGTCGCCGCTGATATAAGTCCATGCAATACCGACGCTGGCCGGAATCGTAATGTCTTTCAGCGGTCCCGAGCTATTACGGATGCTGATTTTGGTATTATTGGTATTGCTGATGGCCATGTCACCAGACTTACGCACCCAGGCACCGATGCGGTACGTCTGGCCGCCGGTAAGCTTCACCGTCTGGTCACAGGCCGTGGAGCCGCTGGATGTCTTCGTTGCCTGGATAATGTACTTCCCGGATTTCGGGTTCTGCGCCGCCAGCGTACTCCAGCCCGAGTTACTCCAGCCGTCAAAACCGCGCTCGAACGAGTTGTTCGCCAGCATGTTGCCCGGCATTGATTTTGCTGCGTCGGCATCCTGCTGGGTGGTCACAATGCTGTTATTCAGGGACGTGACGCTACTGCTCTGACTGTCCAGCTTCCCTTCGGCGCTCGTCACCCTGTTGGTCAGCGCGGTCAACGCTGTCGCATCCGCTTTCTTATTAACGTTGCCATTGGTGGTTGCCAAGTCGTTCGTCAGCTTTGTGATGCTGCTGCCCTGGCTTGTCAGCGTGCCTTCTGCGCTAGTCACTCTCGTCGTCAGACCGCTGATGGCTCCCGCGTTAGCCGCAATATCCACCTCACCGGTGATATCAACAAAGTAGAAGTCGTCAAAATACTGCGCACCGGACTTCAGTGACGAGTTGACAGAAACGTTCACCATACCATCTACCGTCGCCTTCCACGTGCCGGTCAGCTCAATCCATGAGGCATTAGTGGGCAGGTTCGCTGTATTGAACTGGCGGTCGTAAAGCAGAGATGCCTGGCCAATACGCAGTTTATTATTGCCCTGGTCATTCATCACCGAACCGCCCTGAGCGCGGGCAAACACACCGATTTTATAGGTGTTGCCTTTGACGACCGGGACCTGCTGATAAATGCCCGCCAGCCCCGTGCTACACATTAAAATCTTACCGCCATAGTTCGGTGACTGGGCGCTGATAACCGAGGTGATGCTGCTCCACCCGGTGAATGCATCCTGACCGCGCTCAAATGAGCCGTTGGAAATCAGGTTACCGGGAATCTTACCATCCGCAGCCAGGCTGGTCGTGGTATCACTCAGAGAATTATTCAACTGCGTCAGGCTACTGCCCTGGCTGGTCAGGGTCTTACCCTGCTCAGTTACCGTGCTCTGCAGTGACTGCAGCGCGGTCGCATCCGCCTTCTTGTTGACATTGGCGTTCGTTGTCGACAGGTCACTGGTCAGCTTTGTAATAGCGCTGTTCGCCGCCGTGATACCTTTCCCTTGCTGCGTGACCGTGTTCTGCAGGGTCTGCACGGCACTCGCATCCGCCTTTTTACTGACGTTGGTATCCGTTGTCTTCAGCCCGTTCTCCAGCGCCGTGGTCCGGGTTCCAATGCTGGACAGCGTATCGCCCTGCTGAGTGACTTTCGTCGTCAGGGAATCCACTGCAGAGGCCGTGGCGTCAGATGTGACCTGTGCATTGTATGCGTCGGTGACATCTGTGATAACCATGTCGTCGATATACAGATTATAACCCGGCGTGTTGCTGCCGTTAGCCCCACGGGTCGAGACCCATACTGCGGCACGGGTCGCGCCTTTCGCTGTGGCTTTTGCATAACCGGAAAATTTAACCCATCGGTCACGACCGCCCAGCGCGGACTCGCTGACATTGGCAGCTACCAGCCATGAGTTAGCGCCCGCATCATTTTGCACATTGAGGCCGACCGCCGTGATCCACCCACTTGACGGGTTTTCACTGGAAGGCATCATCGCCCAGAATTCAACCCTGAATACTGCTGTGTCGCGAATGGCCAGACGCGAACCGATCATGTCGTCGCTATTGCCGTTTGTGTTCGGGGCGCGCGTAACACGCATGCATTTGCCACCAGAGTAACTAATTCCGCTAACCACCCGCGCTGACCCGCCCAGATTGTGGTTTGCATCGTAGGTTTCAAACGTTCCGTCCAGCCACGGGTTTGAGCCTTTGCGGGCATTAATATTCAGCGAGCTGTTCAGGCTGGTAATGCTTTCTGCATGGCTGCTGATATCCTTTTCCGTCTGCGTTACCCGATTAGATAACGCGTTTAAGGCAGTGGCGTCAGCCTTCTTCGTCACATTTGCGTTGGTCGTTGTCAGGTCGTTTTGCAGTTTAGTGATCGCGCTGCCCTGGCTGGTCAGCGTATTGCCTTGCTGAGTGACTTTTGACGACAGGTCGTTTACTACACTGGCGTCCGCTTTACCGGCTACACCATTTGAGGAAAACACAACAACGCGACGGACAAACAGTCGCGCACTGGTGGCCGGTGCCCAGCTACCCGCAGCGAACCGGAGATAGGCAAAATTACTGGCGAAATCTGCCGGAATGGTCAGCTCAACGCTCTTTGTCTGCCAGGCTGTCGTGACTCCTTTTAGCCATGCCGTAGTGGATGCCAGCCAGCCGACCGGGTTATTCAGGTCAGAAATCACACCAACGGTATCAGCGGAAATATTCGACATCGCTTCAGAGGATTTAAACTCAAACGTAACGGTTAATTTCGTATCAGGCTCAACCGGGATGCGGGTCTGGTTGGCCACACGAATGGAGCCTGTCGTCGTTCTCAGCGCCTTTTCCCCGGCATCATACGTAAACGCGGAGCCAGTGCCGGAGTCCACCCATAGCGAGAGGTCAGATTCCATCCCCCCGTTAGCAATCAGACTGCCGGATATCAGCGATGCCTGAAGCTGTGTGATGCTGTTGCTCTGGCTGGTCAGCTTCCCTTCAGCTTCGGTAACCCGGTTACTTAACGAGGTGACGGCTGACGCGTCGGCCTTCTTCGTGATGTTCTGGTTGGCGGTAGAAAGTCCGTTCTGAAGACTGGTGATACTGCTGCTCTGGCTGGTCAGTGTCCCTTCGGCATTGCTGACCCGGCTTGTCAGATTACTGATTGCGCCCGCATTAGCCGCAATGCTGCTCTCGTCCGTAATATCAACGACATAAAAATCATCAAAGTATATTTCACCGGCAGACAATGACGACCAGATCGCAGCCTCAACAATCATATCTGAAGACGCTTTCCAGGAACCGCTAATGTCTGTCCAGGTAGATCCCGTCGGTAGGTCCGGCGTAATAAAATTCACCGCAGAAAGAATCGAACCGCTGGTATCACCAATTCTCAGCTTGTGATACGACTGGTCTGCCGTGACTGCTGCCCCATTACGACGGGTGAATACACCGATCCTGTAGGTCCGGTCAGCTTTTACATTGATGCGTTGAGAAATCGCCGCTTTACCTTCGACACAACGCACTATCCTGCTACCGCTATGCGGAGCCGATGCCGTGGTAAATGTCGCCGCGCCAGAGACTGTCCAGCAGTTGCTCCCTAATTCAAAACCACTATTAACGAGCATGTTACCCACAACGGCGACGCTGGCCACAGCATCATCCTGCATAGCAGCAACATCATTTTGCGTTGTACTGAGGGTGTTATTGAGCGTCGTCAGGCTGCTGCTCTGGCTTGCCAGCGTTTTACCCTGTTCCGTTACCTTGTTCTGCAACGTCTGCAGCGCAGCTGCATCCGCTTTCTTGCTGACGTTGGTATCCGTTGTCTTCAGCCCGTTCTCCAGCGTTGTGGTCCGGGTCCCGATGCTGGTGAGCGTATTTCCCTGCTGAGTCACTGTCGTCGTCATAGAATCAACAGCAGACGCCGTGGCATCAGCTGTACTCTGAGCCTTCGCTGCCGCCGTGATGTTCCGGCAGTGCCAGTCGGTCGCATACCAGATGGTACCAAAGGGTGAACTCTGGTTAATCTGCAGGAACGGTCTGAAGTAGCCCTTCGCCGCAACCGCAGCGGTAACCGTATAGCGCCATGTGGTACGTACCCAGGTTTTTCCTGCTGTTGCAGAAACCGAACCTCCCGAGTTTGCGGCAGCAATACCACCCGAGGGAGAAGACGCTGAGGCCACATACAAATTGAATGCAGCCGTACCAGCGCCACAGGCAACCAGCGCCGATATTTCAATCACATCACCGGCAGTCGCCGGAATGTTGTTCATCTTTGGAATATGGTCGCGTGAGGTCAGTTTGGCAACATACGCATAAGGGCAGTTCGCAGGAACGCCGGATGCCGACGACTCCACCACGGGTAAACCCATGCGGTCATAGTCAGAATCAAACGTGGGGTTAGGGATTAAGTCATCCCCAGCAGCACCCACTGCTCTGATAGCCGAAGTTAAGCCGGTGATATTGCTGTTTGCCGCCGTCAGGCCGCTTTCCGTCTTCTCCACCCGCCCGGTCAGTGACGTCAGGGCGCTCTGTTCCGCCTTCTTGCTCACATTCGTGTTAGTCGTTGTCAGGTCATTCTGCAGCTTAGTGATCGCGCTGCTCTGGCTGGTCAGCTTGCCTTCCGCCGTATCAACCCGGCTGGTCAGGTCAGTCACTGCTGAAGCATTTGCCTTCTTCGACACGCCGGTCGATGAGAAAACATCGACTTTACGGATATAGAGACGCGCACTGGTAGCCGGTGCCCAGCCGCCAACGGCAAATCGCAGATAAACATAATTTCCGGTAAAACTGGCCGGAATGGTCAGTTCCACGGTTTTCGTCTGCCAACTGGTCGTCACCCCACTCAACCAGGGCGACACAGAAGACAACCAGCCAATCGGATTACCTAAATCTATTATCACGCCGACGGTATCAGACGATATGCTGTTAACCGTTTCCGATGTCCTGTACTCAAAAGACACGGTCAGAATGGTATCGGCCTCGACGGGGATACGCGTCACGTTGGCAACACGAATGGAACCGGTGGTCGTTCTCAGGGCTTTTTCACCTGAATCGTGAGTGAATGCCGAACCGGTCCCGGAGTTCTCCCAGAACGACAGATCCACATCCATTCCGCCGTTGCTAATCAGACTCCCTTCAGCCATGGAGTTTTTCAGCATCGTCAGCTGACCAGACTGAGTGGTCAGGCTTCCTTCCGTCGCGGTTACCCGGTTAGTTAGGGCGGAGAGTGCGCTCGCATCGGCCTTTTTACTGACGCTGGCATTCGTCGTGGTCAGGTCGTTCTGCAGCTTTGTTACCGCGGAGCCCTGACTGGTCAATGTTTTGCCCTGCTGGGTAACAGTGGACTGCAAACCAGTTATAGCGCTGCTGTTTGCAGACACACTCGATTCGGCTTTTCCTACACGGTTCGTCAGTGAGGTCAGCGAACTGCCCTGAGACGTGAGCGTGGTGCCCTGCTGTTCGACTTTTTGTGTCAGTGACTGCAGGGCGCTGGCATCGGCTTTTTTCCCGAGCGTGGTTTCCAGCCCGCTGATTTTGCTGGCCTGTGCGCCCTGTGCGGTCGACAGGGAACTCAGTTCCTCCGCCACGGAGGATTTATTTTCGTTGAACTGCGTCTGGAGAGATTCCCGCGCCACGACCTCCGCACGATCGGCAGTGATACGCGCGTTCATTTCCTGATACAGCAGGCCGGAGCGTAAATCGCTCAAGCTGTTACTGTCACTGGTCCCCCTGATCTGCGCCGCCAGCGTGGAGCGTTTCAGCACCTCCGCTTCGTCGGACTGGGTGCGGGCCATCTCCTCATTGCGTAATGCTGAAGTGCTCGCCGCCGGTGCCGGACGCCCGACGGATATCCAGTGGATCAGGAAATAGTTGTCAGCGTTCTGCCCCAGGGCCAGATCGAGGCGAAAGCGGCGGACCGCGCCAGACGCATTCCAGTTCACATCTGCGATGGCCACCACGCTGATACCGTCACCATCAAACTCCTGCTCGGTGATATTCACAGAGCGAGCATCACTCCAGCCCTGCTCATCCACACCGATCCAGTAGAGTCGCCCTTTCCACACAGGATTACCTACACGCTTGATACGCAGCATGATAGTGCGATAGGAAGAGGCCGGGATTTTCTGCCCGTTGGGCGAGCGGCAGGATGAGTTACTGTTCGACGCTTTCAGCCAGCCGTCACCCGTGATTTGCATCGGGATCTGGCTGGAATCGTCCTCGGTCCAGCCTTCATTACTGTCGCTGAAATACCAGATGCTATGTGAGTCGAACTGCTGCCCGCTACCGGCGGAAATTTCAGAAATCTGACGAGCCAGCGATTCATCGCCATCCTGAATAATCGTCTGCAGGGTATCAATGGCGGCGACGCGCTCATTTTTTTCATTCAGCAGTTGGTCTGCCGCCTGCGCAGCTTTCGCGTTGACGTCTGCTATACGGTCGGCGGTCTCCTGTTTTACCGCTTTGTCCCAGCCCGTATTCGCCTGAGCGATGGACTGTTTCAGACTGTTTTCAACCGTCTGCAACTGGGATTTTAATGCGGTATCCCCCTCGGTCAGGGTTTTGTTGACGTCGGTTATCTGCTGGTCAACGGAGGCATTAATGTCGCTCACAGCATCGGTGATGCTCTTGTTCACCGCCGTGATATTGTCACTGAGCGTTTGATTGACGAGGTCGATATTCTCCGTGATCGACTTGTTGACCGAGTCTATCTGCCCGTCAACCTGTTTACCGATCTCCGCGACGGTCTCATCAATACTCTGGTTAATATCAGCAACCTGCTGCGCGACCTCTTGACGAATAGCATCGGCGGTTCCCGTCAGCGCGTTATGCGTCTCTTCAACATCGCTCTGAACTTCCTGCCAGGCAGACGTATCCTTAATTGCATCCGTCAACTGGTCGTAATATTCGCTAATGTCATCGCTGGCCTGCCCCTGAACCCAACTTGTCCACGGGCTTTCATTGCCAAGGCGATCGACAATACGCGCCCGGTACCAGAACGCTGCAGCAATCTGCAGGCCCATCTGCTGATACGATTTCCCTGGAAACGCCACGTCAGCCAGCGTCATCGCTCCATTGCCTGTCTGATTTGGGCTGTACTGCAGCTCGGTTTTCTGCGTATCCCCGCTCCCTTCCTGGAACGCCCAGCTCAGTTGTACACCGTGCAGGAGCGGTGTGGTGGTCAGCGCCAATGGTGCCGATGGCAGGCCGGTTTTTCCGCTCAGCGTTTTCTCGGCTGAATACGCCCAACCGCTGGAGACCTCTGCGGCATTGATAGCGCGCACTCTTACCGTATATCGCCCGGAATAAATTCCGCCGACATCAAACGATGTGACAGAACTGCGAGGAACATTTACCCAGTTACCTTCATTGCGACGCCACTGTGCTTCATAAGCAATGGCATTTTTTACTGTCGCCCAGTGAACCTGTAGTGTTTCAACGCTAATGCCCTGATTAACCACCGCATAGGACTCAACGACGATATTAGCTGGCGCACTTTGATTTACCGGGGGAATAACGCTGACTGGTCGACTGTCGATAATTGCGCCAGTATCAATCCTCGCATATTTATCAGGATCGTGAGCGGCTGCGGAAATAGTGAATGTGCTATCGTTATTATCTTTAACGCTCACGACACGATATTGCTGAACCTTGAGAGAATCAGATTCTACAGCCCACACGCATTCTGTTTCCGGTACTTCAGTATATTCGGTAGTAACGGTAACAACATGTCCATCGACGCTCTCTATGGTTCGGCTTTGCGTCACGCCCGATGGCAGGTTCAGCAACAACCGATCTCCGGCTTTCGCTTCCGTCTGGCGATCGAGCGTAATCACGCAACCGTCCACTTTACTGGTGCGGCCACCGTTGACTTTTCCCGCCAGCATCTCGTCTGCCACCGCAATGACATAACCGGGTTGCGGAATATTACCGTCGAGTCCGACGGAAAAAGTGACTACGCGGTCTTTATTGTTAGTCAGGATCCCCCAACGCCCTTTACGGTTAGCCTCCGACTGGCGGGTACAGCCAATCGCCGTCAGTTCAAGCTGATTGAAGCCATAGCGAGCCACCAGCGGCTGCTCAAAAACCGGTTCCATCGCATCAGCATATTCGTTCTCAGGATCGGACCAGGAAACCAGCGCGTTGGTATAGCGCGTTTTGCTACTGCTGCTGGCATATTGAAAACGACCATTAATCACGTTAGCCCTGGTGTAGGTGTAGTCAATATCGCGAGGCATATCCGCCAGCGCTATCACCTGATCGCCACTCCAGCAGGTCATGCCGCGGAAAATAGCGGCAAAATCTCGTAACACCGTATAGGCATCATTGCGATCCTGAATATAGACGTTACAAAGATAGCGCGGCTCGGTGCCATCACCGCCCTTACCGTCAGGCACAGTTTCATCGCAATAACGGGCAACCTGATACAACGTCCATTTATCGATATTTTCTGAGGTAAGACGGTTTCCCAGACCAAAACGATCGGTAACGATCAGATCGTAAAATATCCATGCTGGGTTATCCGTCCATGCCCATTTAAACACTCCCGTCCAGATACCCGAATATTGTCGGGTTTCGGGGTCATAATTGTCAGGAACGCGAATAACGCGCCCGCGAGGACTACAGGCGATTTTGGGGATTGAACCATTAAACTGACGGGAGTCAAACTCCACGTACAGCAAGGCCGTATTGGGGTAACGTAGCTTTGCATCGAGAATCTCAGCATAACTTTGCAACGTCATGGCATCGCCAATTTTTGAGGTGCTGACGTCTTCTGTGACCTTACGCAGGCGCAAAACCCAGCCCGTATTAGCCCGAGGTAAATCAATTCGATGGCATCGTTCATAACCGGAAGAGGTTTTACCAGTAACCGCGCTTTCCAGCACCGTCTGCCAGCTACCTCCGTCGGTTTGCAAATCGACAGCGTAGCTCACGGAGTTACCCATCAGATCGCCGTTATCTTCTTGTTTAAATAAAGATGGCCATTTTAAGCGCAGGCGCACGGCGGAAAGCTGAGTATTACTAAAAGAATGGGTCCAGGCCGTTTTACTGGAAATTTCCGTACCTACGTTAATTTCATTTTCTGAACCTGGGATCCCCTGAATATAATTCTGTGCCTGCGTTCCTGGACGAAACTCCCAGGCTACACCACTAAAATTTTGTGAACCATCGGAATTTTCCAGCGGCGTACCGTCAAGATAAATATCTTTAGCGGTGAGCGCACCGGCAAATTCACCTTCGCCCAAAGCAAGAAGAATTTTGGCTTTTGCTACAGATTGCAAATCATCTGGCTGTTCCGTTGGGGTACGCGGACTCGAACTCCCGCCCTTGCGCCCTTTAATGAGGTGCTGTGTCATAGATATTATGTCCATAAAAAAACCACCCGAAGGTGGCCAGAAAAAGAGAGGGACCAGATATTTTACTGCTGGTCTTCTACATAAATTCCAGCGGTAATAATTGCGCCACCGATTCGCCGCTTGCCGTATAACAGCGGCACCGGATATCCCTGAGCAGTTGTATTTGTCACACCACCGAAGGCATAAGATGCTTTATTTTCAGGGGATTGTTGGCTGGCTAACCCTGGAACCTGAGGGGAAAGCATCTGAAGCACGCCGCCAAGCGCCATTGAGGCGCCCAGCATTGCAACACTCCCCCAACCAGAGCCAGCTGCCATAGCGGCCAATACGCCTCCTGCCCCCATTGTCGCGATTGAAGCAATCGCAATCAAAGCCACACCTAATATCGTTTGTAAGACGCCAGCCTTTTTACTACCGATGACAACAGGAACAATTCGTACTACGTTATCATTTATTGGGAAAGGTATATCATCTTCTCTAATATTTTCCTTTCCTTTAAATACTGCATATGTTAAACCCATTGCCTTGCTGTTGTTCATGAATTTTTCAAATCCATTTATAGTACAACATAAGGCGCGTATCGCTTCGGAAGTTGTCGCTACCATCCGACAATGCGATTTACCGAACTGTTTACCCAAAATACCACCCAGCTCGATCCTGACCATACGTTCTTGCATAGATAGATACTCTCTCTGTCTGTGGTTTTATTTTGGCGATAATAAGAAAATATAATTCCATTTCACCATGAATAAAAAACCTTAGATATACAATGTATAGACACTAGCGTTAAGCGTGAAAATCATCTCAAACCTCTTGGTTTAAGAGGAAGATAATAATTAATAAATAGACATGCTATGGCTTAAGATAAAAAGACATTCACAACTCATCGTCGCTATTCAAGCATTCAACCCAAGCTGTTATAACGCAATATCTTCACCGTTCTTTCCTGCCAGTATCCACCGTAAGGTACCCGCTGACTCAAATGACCATACAGATGATGTAGTAGCATATTTCCCTCCAGGAGAATACCTGCGTGATTCCATTTATTCGCCTGCACCTGCATGATAATCATATCACCGGGCTGCGGCGGGCCAGAAAACTCGCGAAATCCGCATTCATACCAGCAATCATGATAAAAGTTATCAGGATAGTCATTTTCCCACCACGGATAATCCACCCGGTAGTCCGTCAACTCAACACCATGCTGCTGGCGAAAATAACTCATTACCAATCCCCAGCAATCATAGTGGCCAAGAACAAACGGGCGCTCCAATAGCGGCAGCTCCCCTCGAGGATAAATCGTACGGAGATCACCTTCCGGCCAGCTAAAGATATGCCAGGGTAGCAACATCGCGTCACACTGAGCCTTATCCAATTCGCTTGGCTGGGTCGTAGCATCAGGGTGGCTGTGCACAATCCCCGTGACGGTGCCCCAATCCTCTATCTGAGCGTAATCCTCCGGCGCAAGGACAAAATGCTCTTGTGGATCGTCAGCAATGTTACGGCAGGGAAAATAGCGTTCTACCCTTCCTCTTTGCGCAATCGCACCGCAGCACTCACGAGGATACTCCTGCCGGGCATGCTCCTGAATAGCCCTGATAACCTTCTGGCGCATATTAGCTCCGAATTAAAGACGTGCCGGGGAAACCACCAAAAGGTAACTCGTTGTCTTCACCAAAGCGTAATTTACAGGCTGATAAAGTACCGTTGCAGACATCCATCGCCGGATCGGTAACAGATATATTATTTTTATCAAAATATCGCTGACCGGCATAATCACAGCCATCACCACTGCGGTATTTATTTCTGATACACCAGGTACAGATAGAATGTAGCTGGCGAGTTGGGATCATGACCCCTTGCAAATCCATTGGGCTGGCAAGAGTAAACTCAATCGCTTCATTCGTTTCTTCACTTTTGGCATCAATAAAAAAGACCTTTCTTTTTTCCTGCGTGGGATCGGCAGCCGCATTCCCCTCAGGAAAATTACGTGCATCAAGATATTTTGCCAGAGTATCGTGGATTGTCACCTTCGCCTGTACCAGATCATCGTAATACAGGCATAGAGCAGTAATCGAAGCGTCAATATTTGCCACCTTAAGCGATGGCTGCGCGTCCCGACCACCGGTAGTAGATTCAATACCTTCAATAATACAAGGCCATGGCATATATTCATTTCCTTGCCACCAAATGGGTTTGGCAGGTAAACGAGTCTCATCGCCGCCCGCAGCCAGAATCTCGGCCTCGCTATGAGCGATGCTATGTCCGTGGAAATATAAGACGTCATCCATTCCAAAGACGCTGCCATCAATCTCCAGCAAGCGTATTTCACTCCCTGGTTCAAGTTTTTGATAATCAGCTGTAATCATGGTGCATATGCCTGGTTAAATGTGGCGGTTACCGTCATGACCTGACTTGATAATGGTGAAAGCTTTAATGAGTCGGGGCTGACGCGATAAAGTCCAGATTCACCCGTTGGTGAATCCCAGATAAACGACTTCGTGACATGGCGGCGCATAAACTCGAGCACCGCTAATATCTCTTCCTTTTCGCCGGTCAATGTTACCGGCCAGGTTTGTTTTTCAGAATGAATGCCATCACCCACGATCTGCTGGTAGCCATCACCAAAACTGGCCTCACGGACGTTAAAATTAAAATCGCCTTGCAAACCCGCTTGTATTTGTGTTCGCCAGGTAAAAGTTTCTATTGCCATATCATCTCCGGGAATCAAAAAATTAACGCGCGTGGTTTGCATTCCAAATAAGGCCACCCGGCCTCAATTCATTCGCCACGCCAGCACGCACTGAACGATCGATAGTCTGCTGCCAGGCGCGATTCACCGCACCATTATTGTCGGTCGATTGCGCTTCTGAACTCTGATTCTGAATAAGTACTGAGGTCTGAACGGTAAGTGGCCCTGCGCCAAAAGAACCCAGTCCCTGCATCGATGCCGTTCCCACATAACCGCCACCCGCATACCCTTGTGCGCCGCGCATCATGGCGTAAAGATTGCCAATCCCTATCGCCGAGGTCGCCTCTTTGGTAAAAACAAATTCACCGCCATGAACAATCCCTCTTGGCTCATATTTACCACCGTCTCCGGTATATCCGCCTCCGGAATGGCCAGTGAAAACTTTACCGATGGATGCTACCCAACCAATGCCGGAATTCGACATCGCGTTAAAGGAAGCCTGCATGGCTTTTACCAACAATAATTGGCTAAGCATCTTCAACGTTCCCTTCAGAAAGGTCATCAGGAAATCGTTAAAGTTCGCCTTTCCTGTGGTTATATATTCCACCAGCGAGTTCCCCATTGAGCTAAAAGCGTCTTTGGCTAATTCCTTTAACTTTCCGTGAACATTTGTACCATCCGCGAGGAATTTGTCCCACGCCTCTTTGGCTCCAGCCATTAAACCGCCGAGCCAATCACTCTTATCCACATCTTTCTTACTATTGCCGGAATTATCTTCTCTCTCTGTGCCAGGTAGGAAAGGTATTAACGTATTACCCACCGCGACGTTTGAAATACTGCCCATCCCTGTTATTGAATCCCAGTAACTCTTAGGACCTGTCGTTATATTGTAGGCCTCATTCTCCGACTTCTTTGCCATATCCTGAAGTATTGACCCCATTCTGGCCGGAGGAAGAGGTAACGTCTGCATTAGCCTTTTCAGGCCATCCGTATGTTTTTTCTGGATATCTGTTGCGGCACGAAAAGTCTTATTAAACTCTTCACTTTTCCGGCTGGCAACAGTGACTTTCTGTTGATATTGATCCAGAAGTCGGTTGCTTTTTTCCAGCTCACTGTTATTCATGCGCAGTGTTATTGTTGTATCACCCGCCATTGAATTTCTCCTGAAAGAATAAACCAGACGATAGCCTGGTTTAAGTTGATGAATAAATAGAACATCCTTCCGATAAAAATCCTGACTAGTTCTGTAGTTTATTCAGGATATTCAACGCCACCCGTTCCATTATCTGAAGATCGTTTATTGCGGTTACCTCGTCAGCTACATCATAAACCCTCATGAGCCATGCAAGGACATTATAATCCAGACCGATGACCCCTCCCGGGCTGGTGCGCCACTGCGTACTGGCCGCGCGAAAGACTACAAATGCAGGCCAGATATCAGGCCAGACGTTGATAACAACATCGTCATAGTCTTCGGCTGTCAGACCAAATGCGCTCAGCTCATCCGCTGATGGTTCAGGCGTATAGAATGCAGAAGCAACCGCAATCAGTTTTTTTCGCGATTCCCTGTCAGCTCCTGATAATAGGTGGTCATTATTGCTTTAACCGCCCCCGGATAGTTATCTATCAGTGTTCCCATATTCTCTCGCGTACAGGGTTCAGATAATGCCCAGTCATCGACGATCTCCAGTAAATAATCACTGGCGGTTTTCTCGTCAATATTTTCAAGTTCTGCCAGCTCTTTTATTGGCCGATGCTTAAATGTAAAATTCAGTACTCCGTCGTCTTCACCAGCTCGGGGAATAATGACATCCGCTTTAAAAACAGGTTCAGGTTGTAATTTGAAGATAGCGCTCATAAGTACCCTTAAAAAGGCTCCCGCAGGAGCCCGGTTAAATTTAATTACAAGGAGAAGTATTAATCTTCCGATTTGTAAAAGGTAATATCCCGCGAATGAATGGAAAACGCGACTTGTACGGTTTCAACACTATTCACGGCCGTTACCGGTTGCGGATCAAATGACGGAACACCGGACCAATAGCGATATTCTTTCGCATTAGGAACATACATGCGTAGCGGTAAAACCTGACCATAACGATCCGCCATACTCAACACATTGTAGATCGGTAAAGAAGCATCATGGGCTAACGTGAAGGTTTGATTCTTTGCCGCCTTAAAGGTGCCAATATTACGCTGGCGATCGTCTGCCAGAAACTGTACCTGCGCATACTGTTGTTCACCACCTGATTGCGCGACTTCCGTAATCTGTGGAATCTCAGTCCATTCAGTGATTTTCTGTAATTTCCCGCTACCGGCATGAACAGGGAAAAAATTCCTATCGCTAGAGTTAACAACCGAAATGGTCACGCTATTTGTTGTTTGCGCGGTGATTCTGGCAACTAAACCATCGATAAGTCCCCATCCCGAAGAAATAAGCACGACATCATCGACCTTAAGGTTATGATTTTCAGCAACGGTAAAAATAGCCCCTTCGCCATTGGAAACCGCGCTGACTGAAACTGGATTACTCAGACCGGAGCCAACAAAAACGGTCGAGCCATTAGGCAGAGCAAAAGCCATAATAATATCTCCATTATTAATATTTAAATTTTAGAATACACTTTATAAAAATCAGTTTGTTTAATTATGACTTATTGTTATGCATCATAATTATTACGTTTAAAACCAAAAGCATTTTAATTTATTATGAATTTTCTGAGCTGCCATTATGCAATACGCTATCAGGGATGCGTTTTGTTAATGGTTCATTTTCAAAAATCTTCATGCCATACTGACCAATCCACGTCGCATTTTGATTAATATTACTAAAAATAAACTCCATAACTTCAAGCATTAACTCTTGAATTAAAGTTGCTGAGTTATCACGGCACCAACTTTCGATCGAAGTCAGAAGAGGGTCGGAGCCATTAGCAACGAACTGCTCGCCAATACTATAATGCTTCGTTTTATTTTCATCAGTAATGCAATGCAGCTTACTGATTTGTAGAACCTCCGCCGATGGCCCAACAGTTTGAACAGTGAGCGTTACAATTTTATTCCCTGTTTCCTCGGCAACAGTGGATGAGTAAAACATTGAAAGAGTTAAATCATTAGATGTATACATTTATTTTCTCCAGGTGACAGTTACGGTACTAATCATAGTAGTATAACGTTTGAATTAATCGCATTCAGAGATTCGTCATTAAATATTAAATAGCTATTCTCGCTTTCATCCAGCCATATACAAATGATTCATTGGAATCATACTTTTCAACCAGCTCCAGATAATACTGTCCCTGGCTACAATTCAGTGCTCGAAGTAATACGTTCTCTCCCTCTTTCCCTCTGCGGATAAGATAAAGACTCAACGCATTTAAGGTTCTGGGGCCAATAACTCCATCAGAGATGAGATCCGGATAGAGCATTCCTCGATGATTAAAAGCATTTAGCCATCGTTGAAGCCACTTGCTCGGTAATGACGGTCCCATATTGACACCGGCATCACACAACTTTTCAGCGATAGTGGCAGATATGTCAGCAACCTGATCGAACCGGGGCGCAATCCAGTAGTCAGCATTGAGAATATCCAGCGCTCGCTGGCGCGTCAGCTTTCGCATATCGCCATCATAGCCATGGGCCCGGGCGGTCACCTGAGTAATTCCCCAGTTTGTCGGACCGCCTTTATCATCCGGATGATTTACATAACCGCCCTCCTTATCCAAAATGGTATTAAAAATGTCATCTTTGTTCATACATGCCTCATTTATACCCGTCATACTTCAAGTTGCATGTGCGTTGGCTTTCCTCGCTCACCCCAGTCACTTACCTGAGTAAGCTCCTGGGGATTCCCTGCGTCACCGCCTTCCTGCAACTCGAATTATTTAGGGTATGTCGATTAAATGTGCAATATTCCCTTTCGCACGAAATACAGTAATAAAAACAAAAAAATTGACCACAACAACCAACCAGTGGGTCGACTCATACAAGCCGAATAAATAGCGAAACGGTATACTTGCGTAAGTAACCACCAGTAAATAGGCTGTACATGATACCCATGGCCGATATCTTCTGTACTGAGAACGGCGATATAGCATCAAATTCAGGGTAATAAAAGCACAGAGAACTGAATTAACCAACGCGGGAAGGTTATTTTCCATTCGGACGCTCATTATTATGCCGGGTTAATATTTTGTATAAATCGGTTAGCTCTTGATTATTCAGAAACGTGAGGATCTTAATAATAAGTGCAGATATCAGCACCGCGCCCAGCGCGTCTAATGGCCTTTCACTATACCCTGTCCAGGATGCCAGTTTCGTCCCGATTAACCCGGCTCCCAGGACACCAACAATAAAGGAAGTCATGAAATAAGCGGCCAATCGAAAGCGGGTAATATTTACCGCAGTTGCCACATAAAATACCGCACCAGCAAAAGCCCCAAAAACAACGCCATAATCAATACCTGTTACCAACCCAAACATACCAGCTCCCATTAATCCACCAGCAACAACTAGCGATGTACCGGAAACAGGATCAGACATTTATCCTCCCTTCTTTCACTGTGAGTGATGATGGTGAATACCGAAGTGCAGAGTAATTTTTCATACTTACACTATGGTTACCTCGCCGTAATTTTCTTTCTTTTTTGTAAACCAAGTGCATAGATCGCCCGATGGCAAAGATAGTCAGCGGATTCTATATATTTATGCCCGAACTCTTGTTGATAAATAATTGCCGCTCGCTCAATTTGGCGTTTGTATTCTTCACGTTGCCAGATAGCATCCTGAGCAATAAATTTTATTGGCACAGCGTTATCAATAGAGTCCGGCGTATGATGTACTCCTTTGGCCTGAATCTGAGCGCGACCAGGCGTCGGTCGATGCAGAACGTCTGCAGTGAGGGTTTCAGGATTTTGCAAGTGCGAGCGACGTTCACGGCGTCGGCCCGCTGCAGAACCTTTAAACGCGGTTCGACGGGACATAGCGGCCTCCTTAATGATCTTTGGTGGTACGGTCATAGCGGAGACATTCGCTTAAACGAGCCTTATTGAAAACCCCATCCCAAAGTTCATTATTTGAGGAAACTGGCTTTTCAGCCACGTAGATTCATTACTGAATCGTTGTATCTCATCATCAGGATGATTGAGGTAAATCGTGTTGATGAAATAAAGATACCTAAAGGTTATTCAAAAATAAATACCTGTGGGTATATTTTTCTGTTAAAACTTGTAATCACATGAAAAAAAAAGGATTTTTACATGTAACTCATTTGACAGGAGAGTCGCAAAGGGGATGGAAGAGTACAAGTGTTGCCCATGCGATGCCATAAGCAACCCTGATAGCGGAGTCCGTGGAGCCTTCTCAACAAGGCACTAACATAACGCATCTGCACGCCTGAGCGTGCAGACAACTACACTCAAACAAAGCGTTTAACGCTGTGGCTATAGATAACGCGGCCGATAATCTTCAGATACTGTTCATGGCTTTCGCCAATCGTCCAGTCGGCATATTTGCTGTTATCTGAATGAACCAGCAGCCCTTCCGCCGTGAACTGAAGACGCTTCACCAGAACCGCGCCTTTAAATGAGAAGACATAGATGCCGTCACCCTCGAAGTAGTCTTTCGAGACATCAATAAAGATATAGTCGCCAGTTTCAATCGTGCCTGACATGCTATCGCCGGATACCGTGATCACTTTGATATGCTCTGCGGGCCGGTTACCAAAAAGCCTGAGCGCGCCGACGGAGTCATAGGTGATACTGCTGACGGTTTCATCAACTTCACTTGAGACAATACAACCGGATCCGGCGCTGGCTTGTGCATCCAGAACTTCAATAACGTATTGTATCTGTGGTGAATTTTCCACTCGTTCGCCCACGCTATCAATACTCCCGGTAATACCGTCCATCCATCCACGCGGCAGATTGAATGAAGATTCAATAAGTTCGACCATCTCGTCAGCTATCCTTTTCTTTTGCTTCTTACCTTCGGGGTAGAGCATCCGTGAGACATAAGAAGGCTCCCGACCAATAGTTCGGGCCACATCAACGGCTTTTCCGCCACATAAATTATCGCGGATATAGAGCAGGCGTTGCCGCCGGATTTCGTATTTGTCCATAGGAGCGATTTTAACGTCATTTACCCTCAGATGGGCAAAATATAGCAAACGCTCATAAAATTACCTACAGGTAATTATCATCAATGTCCACGCTTCATCATCTTCCTGGTGCCGAACGGAGATCGGCAACATTGCTACTTATGGAAAAATGAAGCCTTCGATTTTGGTGTAGGGTGTCGTTCATACATGAACACCTATGCAATAAGTTGAATTAATTTATCTAAACTATGGATTTTGTAGCCACCGGAGATCAAAAAATCATGTTCCTGTGGCGTCTATACTTAAGCTGTTAGCCGCAAACAAAGTAACCCTGTCAGAAACCAAGCGGGCAGCGTACCACTGACCATATGGCAAGCGAAAAATGAACGTCTAAGGTGTCATGGAATCACGACAGGCGAGTTCCGGAGAACGCATGAACAAGTGTTCAGATTGCGTCTCTGAACATAAAAATATTTTTTATCAAACATTAAGCAATGTGAGTATTGATATGATCACTATCGACGGTAATGGCGCGGTCGCTTCAGTCGCGTTTCGCACCAGTGAAGTTATCGCCATCTACCCGATTACGCCCAGCTCAACGATGGCAGAGCAAGCGGACGCCTGGGCTGGCAACGGGCTGAAAAACGTCTGGGGCGACGTTCCCCGCGTCGTCGAAATGCAGTCGGAAGCCGGGGCCATTGGCGCCGTACACGGCGCGCTGCAAACCGGCGCCCTCTCGACTTCTTTTACTTCATCGCAGGGCTTACTGCTGATGATCCCGACGCTGTACAAACTGGCTGGCCAACTAATGCCGTTTGTTCTGCACGTCGCTGCGCGTACCGTGGCCACCCACGCGCTCTCTATCTTTGGCGATCACTCAGACGTGATGGCCGTGCGTCAGACCGGCTGCGCGATGCTCTGCGCCAGCAGCGTCCAGGAAGCGCAGGATTTTGCCCTGATTTCGCACATCGCGACGCTGCAAAGCCGGGTACCATTTATTCATTTCTTTGATGGTTTCCGCACTTCGCACGAGATCAACAAAATCGCTCCGCTGGCCGACGATACCCTCCGCAGCCTGCTGCCGCAGGACAAAATCGATGAACATCGCCAGCGCGCGCTGAATCCGGAACATCCGGTGATCCGCGGCACCTCGGCTAACCCGGACACTTACTTCCAGTCCCGCGAAGCAACTAACCCGTGGTACGACGCGGTCTACGAGCACGTTGAAACCGCGATGGACGATTTCGCCGCTGCCACCGGGCGCCAGTACAAGCCGTTTGAGTTCTACGGTCATCCGCAGGCAGAACGCGTCATTGTGATCATGGGCTCTGCAATTGGCACCTGTGAAGAAGTGGTTGAAGAACTGCTGAGCCGCGGCGAAAAAGTCGGCGTGCTGAAAGTTCGTCTTTACCGCCCCTTCTCCGCCGCTCATCTGTTGGAAGTCCTGCCGGAAAGCACCCGCGCCGTCGCGGTTCTGGACCGCACTAAGGAACCAGGGGCTCAGGCGGAACCGCTGTATCTCGACGTGATGACCGCCCTCGCGGAAGCCTTCAATCGCGGCGAGCGCGAAACTCTGCCACGCACCATCGGCGGTCGTTATGGACTGTCGTCCAAAGAGTTCGGCCCGGAGTGCGTGCTGGCGATCTTCAACGAACTGAGCGCCGCCAAACCTAAGCCGCGCTTTACCGTTGGCATCTACGACGACGTGACCAACCTTTCCCTGCCGCTGGTGGAAAATACCCTGCCCTCGGAAGCGAAGCTGGAAGCGTTGTTCTACGGTCTCGGCAGCGACGGCAGCGTTTCGGCGACCAAAAACAACATCAAGATTATCGGTAACTCAACGCCGTGGTTCTCGCAGGGCTATTTCGTCTATGACTCGAAAAAAGCCGGCGGCCTGACGGTTTCGCACCTGCGCGTCAGCGAGAAGCCGATTCGTTCTTCTTATCTGATTTCGCAGGCGGATTTCGTCGGCTGCCATCAGTTGCAGTTTATCGACAAGTATCAGATGGTCGAGCGGCTGAAGCCCGGCGGTATTTTCCTGCTCAACACGCCTTATAGCGCTGATGAAGTCTGGTCGCGTCTGCCGCAGGAAGTGCAGGCAACGCTGAATCAGAAAAAAGCACGCTTCTATGTCGTCAACGCGGCAAAAATCGCCCGCGAATGCAGCCTCGGCGCGCGTATTAATACCGTTATGCAGATGGCATTTTTCCACCTGACGCAAATCCTGCCGGGCGATAACGCCCTGGCGGAGCTGCAGGGCGCTATTGCCAAAAGCTATAGCAGCAAAGGTCAGGAACTGGTGGAACGTAACTGGCAGGCGCTGGCGATGGCCCGCGAATCGCTGGCGGAAGTACCGCTGCAGCAGGTCGATGCCAATAGCCCGAACCGTCCGCCGGTAGTATCCGATGCCGCGCCGGATTTCGTCAAAACCGTGACCGCCGCCATGCTGGCAGGGCTAGGCGACGCGCTGCCGGTTTCCGCTCTGCCGCCGGACGGCACCTGGCCAATGGGCACCACTCGTTGGGAAAAACGCAATATTGCCGAAGAGATCCCAATCTGGAAGGAAGAACTCTGCACCCAGTGTAACCATTGCGTCGCCGCCTGCCCGCACTCGGCGATCCGCGCTAAAGTGGTCTCCCCGGAAGCGATGGAAAACGCCCCGACCAGCCTGCACTCTCTGGATGTGAAATCCCGCGATATGCGCGGACAGAAATACGTATTGCAGGTCGCGCCGGAAGATTGCACCGGCTGTAATCTGTGCGTCGAAGTGTGCCCGGCAAAAGACCGACAGAACCCGGAAATCAAGGCCATCAATATGATGTCGCGCCTTGAGCACGTTGAAGAAGAGAAAGTGAATTATGACTACTTCCTCAACCTGCCGGAAATTGACCGCAGCAAGCTGGAACGTATTGATATCCGCACCTCGCAGCTGATCAGCCCGCTGTTCGAATACTCCGGGGCCTGCTCCGGCTGCGGCGAAACGCCTTATATCAAACTTCTGACCCAGCTTTACGGCGACCGGATGCTGATCGCCAACGCTACGGGTTGTTCATCAATCTACGGCGGTAACCTGCCCTCTACGCCATATACCACGGATGCTAACGGTCGCGGCCCGGCATGGGCGAACTCGCTGTTTGAGGATAACGCCGAATTTGGTTTGGGCTTCCGCCTTACCGTCGATCAGCATCGTCAGCGCGTTATGCGCCTGCTGTCAGAGTTTGCAGGTAAGCTTCCGGCGGAGCTGAACGACGCGCTGCATGCAGAAGCGACGCCTGAGGTGCGCCGTGAACAGGTTGCCGAACTGCGTAAGGTTCTGGCAAATGAAGAGGGTGCGAAGGAACTGTTAACAGACGCCGATGCGCTGGTAGAGAAATCTATCTGGCTGATCGGCGGCGACGGATGGGCCTATGATATCGGCTTCGGCGGTCTCGACCATGTCCTGAGCCTGACCGAAAACGTCAATATTCTGGTGCTCGATACCCAGTGCTATTCCAACACCGGCGGCCAGGCGTCGAAGGCTACGCCGCTGGGCGCGGTCACTAAGTTTGGCGAACACGGCAAGCGCAAAGCGCGCAAAGATCTCGGCGTCAGCATGATGATGTACGGCCATGTGTACGTCGCGCAGATTTCACTGGGCGCTCAGCTTAACCAGACGGTGAAAGCGATTCAGGAAGCAGAGGCTTATCCGGGACCGTCGCTGATTATCGCCTACAGCCCTTGCGAAGAGCACGGTTACGATCTGGCCCTAAGTCACGACCAAATGCGCCAGCTGACCGCAACCGGATTCTGGCCGCTGTATCGCTTTGATCCGCGTCGTGCTGATGAGGGTAAACTTCCGCTGGCGCTGGATTCCCGTCCGCCGTCAGATGCGCTGGCCGAGACGCTTCTTAATGAGCAACGATTCCGTCGCCTGAATGCCCAGCAGCCGGAAGTAGCGGAACAGCTGTGGAAGGACGCAACGGCGGATCTGCAGAAACGCTATAACTTCCTCGCGCAGCTGGCCGGCAAGGTGGAAAAACCGGCAACCGAAAGCTAATTCACAGATGTTTTTTTAAGCACACAAAAAAAGCCCGAATATCAATTCGGGCTTGTCATTTTACCGACCAATAAAAAACCATTCTCAGGAACGGACGGCAACGTAAATTTTTGGATGACAATAAAAGGCATATAACGGGCGAATAGTACGGCATTAAAACGGATATGTATAATTTTTATTTTATATGCATTTCATTAAACCATTCACGTCAATTATTACCATTTCATTAGTATTATTTGTTTTAGATTTTACTTATATCGTAACAATTGATACTTACCATATCTTAATTTGCTCCTTTAGCATGAGTTCACTTCCCTGGAGGAAGCTAAAACAAAAACAGTTAAAGGATTGTCTAAATGAAAAGAAAAGTACTGGCCCTCGTTATCCCGGCATTATTAGCTGCCGGCGCTGCTCACTCCGCTGAGATTTATAATAAAGACGGAAATAAACTGGACCTCTATGGCAAGGTAGACGGTCTGCATTATTTCTCTGATGATAATAATTCTGATGGCGATCAGACTTATGTTCGCTTTGGCTTCAAAGGTGAAACCCAGATTAACGATCAGCTGACCGGTTACGGTCAGTGGGAATATAACGTTCAGGCAAATAATACTGAAAGTTCAAGCGATCAGGCGTGGACACGTCTGGCGTTTGCTGGCCTGAAATTCGCTAACTATGGTTCATTCGACTATGGTCGTAACTACGGCGTACTGTACGATGTAGAAGGCTGGACCGATATGCTGCCAGAGTTCGGCGGCGACTCCTATACCAAAGCAGATAACTACATGACCGGCCGCGCTAACGGCGTCGCGACCTATCGTAACAACGACTTCTTCGGTCTGGTTAACGGTCTGAACTTCGCCCTGCAGTATCAGGGTAAAAATGAAAACGCCGGTAGCGGCGAAGGCACCAACAACGGCGACCGCAGCGTGCGCAACGCGAATGGCGACGGCTTTGGTCTGTCTACTTCTTATGATTTCGGTATGGGTATTAGCGCCGCTGCCGCTTACACCTCTTCTGACCGTACCAACGATCAGATGACCCAGACCACTGCCGGCGGCGACAAAGCTGAAGCATGGACGACTGGCCTGAAATATGATGCCAACAACATCTATCTGGCAACCATGTATTCAGAAACCCGCAACATGACTCCGTACGGCAACGGTAACGGCGTCGCGAACAAAACGCAGAACTTTGAAGTGACCGCTCAGTATCAGTTCGACTTCGGTCTGCGCCCGGCAGTTTCTTTCCTGATGTCTAAAGGTAAAGACCTGAGCAATACCGATGGCGACAAAGACCTGGTGAAATATGCTGATGTCGGCGCAACCTATTACTTCAACCGTAATATGTCTACCTACGTTGATTACAAAATCAACCTGCTGGACGAAGACGACAGCTTCTATTCTAACAGAGGCATCTCTACTGATGACGTTGTAGCATTGGGCCTGGTTTACCAGTTCTAATGTTAAGGCCCGCTGGCAACGGCGGGCTCTCTCCTTCTCTTCCCCCTCCAACAGCCACAGTCAAATCAAAACAATATATCTAATGCCTTAAAATAGTCGTCCGATGAATGATATATTGCTATCAAGAACTGCCGTAGCCGTAGAGGACGCCCGTTATGAATCATCAGCCCGTAAAATCTTCCCGAATCACCTCCGTCGCCTACGACGAGTCCTCTGGCATTCTTGAAATACGCTTTCGCGATAACCAAACGCTGCAGTATATCGGTGTCCCGCCGCGTATTTACCGTAATTTCCTGCAAGTTGTTTCTAAAGGTCGTTTTTACGATGGCGTCATCAAAGGTAAATTTACCGAACGCCGCTGCGCCTGATAGTAAAAGTGTGATTGTGGTCAATGTACAATAATCGCCTGGATGGCCTACACTTTTAGTGGTTACTTAAACAGGAGGTTTTATGAACAGAATGATTCTTGTGCCCATCGATATTTCCGATACAGAATTAACTGACCGCGTTATCAAGCATGTTGAAGCAGAAGCCAGAATCGATGATGCCGAGGTGCATTTCCTGACCGTCATTCCCTCCCTGCCCTATTACGCCTCGCTGGGAATGGCCTACACCGCTGAGCTACCGGCGATGGATGACCTGAAAGCGGAATCAGAAGCGCGGCTGAAGGAAATTGTGAGTAAGTTTAATATCCCTGAAGACCGTATCCACTTTCACGTTTCAGAGGGTTCGCCAAAAGATAAAATTCTGGCGATGGCGAAGTCTCTACCGGCAGACCTGGTCATTATCTCTTCACATCGTCCCGATATTACCACCTATCTGCTGGGCTCTAACGCCGCCGCCGTTGTGCGTCACGCCGAATGCTCGGTGCTGGTAGTGCGCTAATCCCCTCAGCCCGCCGTTGCGCGGGCTTTTTGTCTTTCCCCCTCAGGGGTATTTAACCTTAAATGTGCTGACATTCCCCTCGCTAATCCGTACCATACACGCCACATGCTACGCACCAGCAAAAAACCGATAGAATGCTGGCAGAACGCGTGCTCTTCTGATGCCACACTATGAATTGAGCCACTATTAAATGCTGCAAAATCAAGAAATTAGTAAGAAAGAAAAATACAACATCGACAAATTGCAGAAGCGCCTGCGCCGTAACGTCGGCGAAGCGATCGCCGATTTTAATATGATTGAAGAAGGCGACCGCATTATGGTTTGCCTCTCCGGCGGTAAAGACAGCTACACCATGCTGGAGATTTTGCGCAATCTGCAAAAAAGCGCGCCGATCTCTTTCTCGCTGGTAGCGGTAAACCTCGACCAAAAGCAGCCGGGTTTCCCGGAGCATATTCTGCCGGAATATCTTGAGCAATTGGGCGTTGAATACAAGATTGTTGAAGAGAACACTTACGGTATAGTTAAAGAGAAAATCCCGGAAGGTAAAACCACCTGCTCGCTTTGCTCGCGCCTGCGTCGTGGCATTCTTTATCGTACCGCCGCGGAGCTGGGCGCGACCAAAATCGCCCTGGGCCACCACCGCGACGACATCTTACAAACGCTGTTCCTCAATATGTTCTACGGCGGGAAGATGAAAGGTATGCCGCCGAAGCTGATGAGCGACGACGGTAAACACATTGTCATTCGCCCGCTGGCCTACTGCCGCGAAAAAGATATCGAGCGCTTTTCTCAGGCAAAAGGGTTCCCAATCATTCCGTGCAACCTGTGCGGTTCACAGCCGAATCTCCAGCGTCAGGTGATTGGCGATATGCTGCGCGACTGGGATAAACGCTATCCGGGACGCCTCGAAACCATGTTTAGCGCGATGCAGAACGTGGTGCCTTCCCACCTTAGCGACGTTAACCTGTTCGATTTTAAAGGGATTCACCACGGTTCTGCGGTGGTTGACGGCGGCGACCTGGCGTTCGATCGCGAAGAGATCCCGATGCAGCCAGCGGGATGGCAGCCGGAAGAAGATGAAGCGCAGTTGGATGAACTGCGCCTGAACGTGGTAGAAGTAAAATAATGCTCTCGCGTCTCAGACCTCTGCCTGAGACGCACTTTCCGCGCTTATTTCAGCAAACGAACCCGGCAGGTTTTGCCTTTAATTTTTCCGTTTTGCAGCTGTTTAAACGCCTTATGCGCCACGTTTTGACGCACGGCAACGTAGACATGCGCCGGATAGACGTTGATCTTGCCGATGTCCGCACCATCAAGGCCGATATCACCCGTTAGCGCTCCCAGCACATCGCCCGCGCGCATCTTGGCTTTTTTGCCGCCATCAATACATAGCGTCGCCATTTCTGCCTGCAGCGGCACAATACTGTTATTCGTCGGGCCGTTCATCCAGTTCAGCTTTATTTGCAGCATTTCGGCAAGAATATTCGCACGCTGCGCCTCCTCCGGCGCACAAAGGCTGATCGCCAGACCGCTTTCTCCAGCGCGAGCGGTACGACCGATACGGTGCACGTGAACTTCCGGGTCCCAGGCCAGTTCATAGTTCACCACCAGCTCCAGCGACTTAATATCCAGCCCGCGAGCCGCGACATCGGTCGCCACCAGCACACGCGAGCTGCCGTTAGCAAACCGTACCAGCGTCTGGTCGCGATCGCGCTGTTCAAGATCGCCATGTAGCGACAGTGCACTTTGTCCGGCGGCATTCAGCGAATCACAAACGGCCTGACAATCTTTTTTAGTGTTGCAGAACACCACGCACGAGGCGGGCTGATGCTGACTCAGTAGCTTTTGCAGCAGCGCGATTTTACCGTGTTGCGAAGTTTCAAAGAACTGTTGTTCGATAGCCGGAATGGCATCAACGGCATCAATTTCAATGGTCTGCGGGTTGTTCTGTACGCGACCGCTGATCGCCGCGATGGCTTCTGGCCAGGTAGCAGAAAACAACAGCGTCTGGCGCGAAGCCGGTGCAAAGCGGATCACTTCATCAATGGCGTCGCTAAATCCCATATCCAGCATACGGTCTGCTTCGTCCATCACTAGCGTTTGCAGCGCATCCAGCGATACGGTGCCCTTTTGCAGGTGATCGAGCAAACGCCCCGGCGTGGCGACGATAATATGCGGCGCATGCTGAAGTGAATCACGCTGCGCGCCAAAGGGCTGACCACCGCAGAGAGTTAAAATTTTAATATTCGGCAGGAATCGCGCCAGGCGACGCAGTTCGCCGGCGACCTGATCCGCCAGCTCACGCGTTGGACACAGCACCAGCGACTGCGTCTGGAAAAGTGAAGCATCTACATGCTGAAGTAATCCGAGGCCAAACGCCGCCGTTTTACCGCTGCCGGTTTTCGCCTGCACGCGCACATCTTTACCCGCAAGGATAGCGGGCAAAGCCGCCGCCTGAACCGGGGTCATAGAGAGATATCCCAGTTCATTCAGGTTATCTAGCTGGGCGGCAGGCAAAACATTCAGAGTTGAAAAAGCGGTCACAATAATTTCTCGCATTACATTAAAGGGCGGACAATCTGCTGGCGCGTATCCTCGCAGATCTCCGCTCCCGATGCGACAATTTAATCGGTTCATCGTCAGGCGGCGGGTCAGGCAGCGGATGCGGGCGAGGTCTTGGATCCGGTACAGGAACCGGCTCGTTGGGCTCAGGTGGAATGGGTATTGAGTTTAGCGGCTGATAACGCATATTGACTCCCGGTTATGGACGGGTACACCCATTAAGCGTAGAAGCTGGCAATCAGAGCGCAAAAAAAAGCCGACTCATTAAAGTCGGCGTCGTACGAATCAATTGTGCTATGCAGTAATTCAAAAAAGGAAGTAAGACAATATGGAGCGCAACGCCCATCGCTTGACGTTGCATTCACCTGCGAGAGAGATATTGCCCTGAATGGGTAGATGGTTTATTGATTTCGCTCAAACATTGCCGGGTTTTCGCTGCCATCATCGTGAAAAAAGGCGATTCTTTACAACCATTTACTACGATGCAACCACCATGTAACACCCCCAATGAGAACGACTAACATTATGCAGAAAATAGAGAAGCCCATATGCCAGCTGTTGCCAGGAATGCCGCCAAGGTTGACGCCAAACAGCCCGGTTAAAAAGGTGCTCGGCAGAAAGACCATCGCCATCAGCGACATGGTGTAAGTTCTGCGCGATAGCGACTCCTGCATAATCTGCGCTATCTCATCGCTCATAATAGCCGTGCGGGCGATGCAGCTATCAATTTCATCCAGACCGCGCCCCAGACGCTCGGCAATATCCTGCATCCGTCGACGATGGTCGTCCGTCATCCACGGCAGACGTTCGCTGGCCAGTCGGGCATAGACATCGCGCTGCGGTGCCATATAGCGTCGCATGACGATAAGCTGTTTACGCAGCAGCGCCAGGAAACCACGCGGTGGCACCTGTTGATCCAATAAATCATCTTCCAGATCGATAATCCGGTCGTGGAGTTGCTCAATAAATTCGCTGGAGTGATCGGTCAGCGCATCGCAGACCTCCACCAGCCAGCCACCGCCATCAACCGGACCGTTACCTTCACGCAAATCGCCAAGCACATCGTCCAGTGCCAGGACCTTACGCTGACGGGTAGAAACGATTAAACGCTCGTCCATATAAAGACGCATCGCCACCAGTTGATCCGGTCGCTCATCGGTGCTGCCGTTAATACAGCGCAGAGTGATTAACGCCCCATCGCCAATCCGCGTCACCCGAGGACGCGTACTCTCCCCGGACAGCGCATCGCGCACGTTATTGGGCAACAGCGGCGTCGATGCTATCCATTCCGCGCTATCAACGTGGGTATAGTTAAGATGTAGCCAGCAAGGATGCTCTTTATCAATGGTGTCACTGTCGGCTAACGGCTTCACGCCGCCCTCCCCGTCGAACACCCATGCAAAAACGGCATCCGGCACGTTCAGTTCCGTTCCCTTAATAGCGTCCACTGGACCTCCGTTAACTCATGCACATTTCCGTAGTCTAGCCTTACACGACGGTTACGCAAGAGTTAATCAGGGCATGCTGCTGAATTCACTGGTGAAAAGGGAGAAAGCAGAAACAAAGAACCCGCCGACGGCGGGTTGTGGATAGACTTTGCCATACAGCGTCTAACCTGCGTTATCATCCGCCGCCAGAAATCAGGCTGGCGGGAAGGCAGATTAGCGGGAGTCGTTCATTTTTTCTCTTCTGCGTATTGACGCGCGTTGTCGTGCAAATGAGTGCACATGCTTTAATCCTCCATTGTTGTAAGCAAAATAAGAATAGAGAGATATTACCGGTTTGCAAGTTTAATGACTACCGTCTATCAACGCAGCGTGCGTTATCCATATATCGCAGCAATAGCACCAGATCTAAATCGTTGCGTAGTTGAAATTTCGACATAATGAGCCGTTTGTGTGCAAAAACCGTTTTATTACAAAGCGACAGCTTTCTGGCAATCGTATTCACCGTTAACCCTTGATAAATTTCTGCCGCGATTATTCTCTGTTGCGGGGAAAGTTTTCTGTGCGGGCAACTATCGCATCTGTACGTCAGTTTTTCTTTCGCTGATGGCGATGTCAAAATCCATGAGAGTTTAATTTTGTCCATAACCTGAGCCAGGTTTTCATCGCGCCCAATAAAGACCATATCCTTCAGACAAAGCGGTAAAGCGCCTCTCCCGCGTTGGTTTTGCCTGGCAATCAGACCGATCAGTAATCCTTGTTTTCGATTTAACAACTCTGGATGACACACGAATTCCTCTCCACGACATAAATCCAGCACAACCACATCAGCATCGCGCACGGCCCGTTCATTAAGCGATGCAGCAAATTGTGTAGAGAATAGATATTCGGGGAAAAATTTTTGCAATAAAAAATGAAATCCTAAATTAAAGAACTGATTATTATTTTGATAACTATATTCAACATCGACTTAGCCTGCTGACGAAAGTAAATCAAGGAGTATCCAGACTGCTAACGATACGCACAGTACAGCTATCGTCGTTTTACAAAACACGATATAAAAAAACATTTTTTGACCTGAAAAATGACACACAACGAAATTTAAGAAAAATAACTATCTACCGAGGCAAATCATCTCCAACTGATTAAACCCGACATACCCACCCTATATTAATATCCGCTACCACCATCCAAAAAACGTCATATTGAGAACACGTTATAACATCTATATGAATTAGATTTCTGCCAGTCGGGCCACCGCCGAAAAGTCCTGCTGGCTATGAAATATATCAACAACAACACTATTTCTGCTGAAGTGAATTTTCATATAAACTCGCTCATTAACTCAAGTTTTTTTGGGTATCATTTTAGACTCTTCATCATCCATCTTTCCTCTGGAAACCAGGCTCTCAGTCATCGCATCATGCAAACACTGATCTTTAAAACAGACGATTACATTGAGCATTTCAGCAACTATTCCCCACCGTCATTAAACGTTTCATAAACAAACCCCCAGGAAAAATTTTACAGAAACCCGCCATCCTGAGAAGCATATCGTTCTGTGATATCTTTCCCGGAAAAATGCTGTATTATGCAAGTTATTGCAGTATTTTGCGGAATTTAAAGCATGCACAAAAAAGCCAGACAAAAATATCTGATTGATATTCTTAGTGAAAGAGGTCAAATCACTATCAGCGAACTGGTAGATAAACTGCAGGTTTCTGCGGATACACTACGCCGCGACCTTAGCGATCTCGAAAAGCAGGGGTTGGCCCAGAAAAACCACGGCGGCGCTATCGCGCTCAATCTCTCAGTCATGAACCGCCAGAGCCGAAACGCGCTGCTCCCCGATACCAAGCAGCGCTTAGGCAAAATGGTGGCGGAGAAGATCCCCTGCGGTTCGACGCTGTTTCTTGACGCGGGCAGCACTGTATTAGCCGTCGCCACCCAGATACAGGGACCGATGACGGTCATTACCACCTCGTTGGATATTGCCCAGCACTTTAGCGATCGCCCTGATATTCAGCTTATTTTGCTGGGTGGCAAGTGGGATATGCAGCAGCGCCTGTTTGCCGGTAGCGCCACGGTGTCGCTGCTGGAACGCTATCGAGCGGATATCGCTATTCTCGGCGCCTGCGCGCTCCATGCCGAACTTGGTCTCAGCGCCAGCCAGGAAGCGGATGCTGAAGTCAAGCGCGCCATGCTGACGGCCAGTGCCGAACATTGGCTGGTCGCCGATCATATGAAACTGAATCACTGCGAGCCCTGGCTGGTTGCCGGACTCGCCGACATCCATCAGCTCTTTCTCGACCGCCCATGGGAAGAGTTGAAGGATAACGGCTCAACACAACTCAATATCGCTGATGCTTAATAACGCGGAGATGCTTATGACTAACGGTAAGAACATTAACATTGCCTTGATTGGCTACGGCTTCGTCGGCAAAACTTTTCATGCGCCGCTGATCCAATCTGTCGACGGGCTAAATCTGGCGATTGTCGCTTCCCGCGATGAAGAGAAAGTGAAGCGCGATCTGCCGGATGTTACCGTCATCGCGTCGCCTGAAGAGGCTATTCAGCATCCGGATGTCGATCTGGTGGTCATCGCCTCCCCTAACGCGACTCATGCTCCGCTTGCCCGTCTGGCCTTAAATTCTGGTAAGCACGTGGTGGTCGACAAACCGTTTACGCTCGATATGCAGGAAGCCCGCGAGCTGATTGCGCTTGCAGAAGAGAAACAACGAGTGCTGTCAGTATTCCACAACCGCCGCTGGGACAGTGATTATCTGGGAGTAAAGCAGGTTATTGAACAAGGGGTTATCGGAAAGATTAAACACTTTGAATCACATATCGATCGCTTCCGCCCCGAGGTACGCGTCCGCTGGCGCGAGCAGAACGTACCTGGCAGCGGTCTGTGGTTCGATTTAGGTCCACATCTGATTGACCAAACCCTGCAACTGTTCGGCCTGCCGCAGTCGGTACAGGGCAATATCGCGACCCTGCGTGAAGGCGCGGAAATCAACGACTGGGCACATGTGGTCCTGAACTATCCGCAGCATAAAGTGATTCTGCACTGCAGCATGCTGGTGGCGGGTGGCGTATCGCGCTTTACTGTTCATGGCGATAAAGGCAGCGTAGTCAAACAACGAGCCGACCAGCAGGAGAGCCAACTGCTGGCGGGCGTGGTTCCGGGCAGTGAAAGCTGGGGCCATGACGACGATAGCCTGGTGGTGTTTGATACAAACCTGCAATCCCGGGAGATCGGCACGCTGCGCGGCGATCAGCGCCAGTACTATGTTCAGGTCCGCGACGCGCTAACGGGTAAAATCAACAATCCGGTATCACCATTAGAAGCGCTCGCTGTGATGGCGGTGCTGGAAGCCGCAGTGCAATCCGCCGAGAGCGGAACGTCGCAAACTTTAGCACTGACCGCTGATGAACTGGCGGGTCTGAAGTAAACGGTAAACAAAGGCGCGGACAGTTTTACGTCAGCGCCACTGCGGATGACGGAGTCCTTTATTACCCGTCTACAGTTTCACCCGTAGCAAATCGCTGAACCGGGTGGTGTAGGCGGGCGATAACATATGCCGCTTCATTTCCCAGCTACGCTCTATCCCCTGTCCGGCAAACCAGAGTTGCCCTTTTTCTCGCTTGTTAACGAAGTCGAGCACCGTCATAAGCTGTTCACTATTAGCCCGCGGACGATAGTCATCAAACAGGCCCAATTGAGCCACGCCCTGGCTAAAGAAGTCCCCTAGCATCACGCCACACTTTTGATACCGGCATCCCTCTCGCCAGATGGTATCCAGGCATTTTATCGCCGCAGCAACAATATCCCGGGTATCCTGAGTCGGGATCTGGATTGTCGTTCCGGCATCTTTGCCATAATAAACCTCATTACCCGCAAACGGACTGGTTTTAACAAAGACGGAAACATAGCGGCAGTACTGGTGCTCCGCGCGCAGCTTCTCAGCGGCGCGAGCCGCATGGCTGCATATTGCTTCGCGCATCGGCCCATATTCATTCACCTTCTGACTAAATGACCGCGAGCAGATAATTTGCTGTTTCGTCGGCATGTACTCTTCCTGCTCAAGGCAGGACTCACCGCATAGTTCCCGTACGGTGCGCTCCAGCACAACGCTGAAATGTTTTCTGATAAGCGAAGCAGGCGTCCCGGCAAGTTCAAGAGCCGTTTTAATCCCCATATCATTAAGCTTTTTCGCGATTCGTCGACCCACTCCCCAGATTTCACCAACGCCAACCCTTGCCAGCAGTTTCTTCTGTCTGGCCGGCAGGGAGAGATCGACAACGCCCTCAAATGTTGGCCACCTCTTTGCCGCATAATTGGCCAACTTGGCCAGCGTTTTCGTCGGCCCAATCCCCACTCCCACCGTCAAGCCCGTACACTGAAGCAATGTGCTTCGCACGTGGCGACCAAACGCCTCAAGCTCATCAGAACGATGAATTCCACAAAGACTCACGAACGCTTCATCAATGGAATATTGATAAACCGCAGGCGCCAGCTCTTCGAGAAGAGTCATGACCCGATTGGACATATCGCCATAAAGCGCATAATTACTGCTGAAAACCGCCACCTGATGACGCTCAAACTGTGATTTCATTTTGAAATACGGCGCCCCCATTGGGATTTCCAGCAGTTTAGCCTCATTGTTTCTGGCAATCACGCAGCCGTCGTTGTTGCTTAGCACCACTACCGGACGCCCGCGTAAATCGGGGCGAAAAGCCATTTCACAGCTGGCATAAAATGAATTCACATCCACCAGGGCAAACATTAACGAAGCCTGTTGAGACTGAAAGTGACAACCCCAAAGATCTCCAGATCTTCGCCGTCATGGTGCAGCACTATTGGCGGGAAATCAGGGTTCATCGGCAACAATTGCATCGTGGGGTGCATACAAAGGCGTTTAACCGTGTACTCACCGGCCAGTGAAGCAATGATAATATCGCCATGCTTCGCTTTCAGGCTGCGATCCACCACCAGCAGCGTGCCTTCATAAATGCCGGCATCAACCATCGACAGGCCTGTCGCCATGACAAAAAAGGTAGCCGCTGGATGGCTGACGCAAAGCTCATTGAGATCTATCCCCTTCTCAATGTAATCCTGTGCCGGGCTGGGAAACCCACATTGAACAAAGTCGCTAAATAGCGGAATTGACATGACCTGACGCAATTCAACCGGTTTGTAGAACATCATAATAAACTTACCCACGACAATACTGTATTTATATACAGTATTAATACTTCATCGACGTTTATCAAGCCATCTCTCAAACATTAGCGTGAAGGCTTTGAAGTTGCGGTGAATTTAGCGTATTGGCTTGCGAATCGCTGAAGTGGCGAATGCCCCCTCGTACGTATTCCAGATGGTTTTTTACTGCACGCTGGAAATTTCCGCCAATTGGGAGGAGGATAGAATCAACTGATGTGCTCTTTGCTCATCACTCGTTGTTGGCCGTTGTCAACCCGACATACTGAACTGGAGATTCATATGTATTACACGTTAGGAGACAAGACTCTCCACTTTTATCGTTATCAGTGCCGCTTTTACGTCGCTCATTGGGACGGTGGTCATGTGATGACGGAGAAGTTCAAGCCGTTTATTGCCTCAATCACCGAGAAAACCGGCATTGATGCGAAGAACGTTGAGGCGGCGGCGCGGGACTACTTCACTAACGTTGATTAAGATTGTACTTAATACCATCGCTATTGACGTTTCATAGCGATGGTGGTCACCTGTGGACAGTAGAAAGTTAAGACAAAAAAGCCGTGTCACGCGATCGTAAAATAAAGGTTGTAAGATAGAGCCCGGACGCCACCAGCGCTAAATCGAGGTGAAGAGATGGGAACAGTAAAAGCCAGCAATCTGGAACAGGCAAAGCAGCTTCTGCAGTCCGGCGACGCCATTAAAATCGAACTGGATTTCGAGCTCGACTCTGATGAGTTTTTTAATTTTGCCATTGAGTATTGTACCAATGGAGCGAAGCTCACGCGAGTCGGCGAGCGCTTCGTTATTTCACGAAAGAAAAAGTAGTCTGATAGTTTTACCCTGCCATTCACAGTATCACAGAAGCTGTCGGTTCTGGCTTCTGTGATGCCCTCCATGAGAATAAAAATAGCGGAATAAATTAATCTAAAAAATTGATACATCGCTCATTTTCATTAATGAGAGGAGAATAATGTAGCCACCGGTATCTCACCGAGGGTTAAATCGTGAAAAAATTATTAATATGTTGCCTGTTCGGCGAAACGGCGGGAATTCTCGCCCGGAAAATGCAAAAAATTGCCGATATTCGGAAACTGGATCTATTAATCAGCGCCGTTGGTGTGGAGAACTTCTTTAGTATCGCCCCCGCCTATGATGGCGTATTGGTCGCTCCCCATATCCAGTATAAAATTGAAGAATTTATTAACTCACTGAATTCCAGACAAGAAATTGCCGTTATTGAAAGCTTGCCCTATGCTTCATTTGATGGCGAAAAAATCCTTAGCTTCGCGCTGAATACAATGCCCCAATCTCTGTCATAGCCTGTATGGCTGAGACGAAAGAACCCACGAAACCATGGGTTCTTTCGTAAGGGATTATCTGTACAGGCACCCCCAGAAGCACACGATGAGCATCGGAGAAAGAGCCCCAGTATGGCCCAAAAACGGCCCTTTCCTTATTGCCCGAAACGGTAGCTAACCCCGGCCATCACAGAGCTAACATCGCTGCTCACGCCAATCTGGTTTTCGTTACCCACATTGTTGACCCACTGATATTCCAGACGCCCCGACCAGTTGTCGTTAAAGGCATATTCGGTACCGATAGCCAACACCGGGCGCACGCCGGTATCAAACCGATTTTTGCCATTAACATCGGACTCCGCACGATAGCCCATCACTCCTGCGCGACCGTACAGATCCCAGTCACTACCCAGGCTGTAGCTGGCTTTCAATGAAAGCTGTAGCCCCTGGCTTTTCATCTGTGACCCGGATGCGCCATGACGACCGTTGATCCCCATGTTACCTAAATAGTCATATCCACCTTCGACCGCCAGCCACGGGTTAATCTGATAGCCGGTAAATATACCGCCGCCAACGTTATCGCGATCAACGTCAACTTGTTGGTTGGTACTGGAATCGCCGTAATGCGACCATCCAAATTTAGACCCCGCATACCAGGTCCCCTCCTGCGCCGCAGCGAAAGCAGCGGTAGCCGTAAAAGCATTAGCAATAATTAACGTAATAAGCGTCTTTTTCATAATAATCCTGTTGTCGACCCGTTGTCGAATAAATGAAATACTTAAGAATTAAGTGGGCCTACAATAAAACATTAATGCTACGCTGATAACCGCTTTATTATTTAATTTTGGACAAACAGGCACCCCTAAAAACGCTCGGGTAAATTATTTAATTCAATCAAATAGCCCCCCCGTTTAAACGTAATATAGTTACCACTTTTTAACGCAGATAACACATTTAATACACTGCTGCGTGATAAATGCGTACGTTCCTGAATATAATCCAGAATAGATACCCGCATTCGAGTCTCTTCCGGGAGCTGGCCCATTTCCAGCAGGTGGTTGCGAATAACGGCGTAAGTTCGCTGCTGAACAACCAGGGCGTCGCGATAAAAAAGATAAGCCGTGTGGTACGATAATAATGAGGCGACGTCTTCCCATACGCCGTGCTGGCGGAAGGTTTCCATCGCTTTTTGCGCATCAACGCGCAGTATCGTCGACTCTGTTTCCGCCCGCAGTTGGTGGCCGCGCACCGGCTGGATCATCTCGGCAATGCCAAACAGATGAGGGTGATAAACGGTGACAATCAGCAGGCCGTCTGAGGCTCTGAGTATGGAAAGCTCACCTTCCTGAAAAAGGTACAGCTGCGGTTGGTTTTTGTGCGTCCAGGTTATACGTTTTCGCGGCACTACTTTCATTTTTTCGGCAATTGGCTCCAGAAGAGCCGTCAAGCGCTGGATACTCTCTTCCGGGCGAACGGGCGGTAAAATATGCATAGAAAGACCTGATGGGTTCCGGTTTAAACTATTATAGAACGCAACCAGATTTCCGTAAAAATTGCGTAACTCCGCATTTACTCATATGTGAGCACACAAAAAAATCACAACACGATTTAAATTTAAACAAATGAAAAAGCTGCCTACGGGCAGCCTTGTCAAAAATGCTAAAAACATCTTACTGTTTAGATGTCAAAAGGCCCTTCTCAGGGCCGATATGTTACTTCCGTAGCTCCAGCGATGCCGAGTTTCTGGAAATATGCGGTACGATATTATCAAATGTAATCATTGCGGATTTACAAAAAATACATTTCGCACCAAACGGATTTTTTTCAGAAACATCATACGTTGATGTTCTGTACTGGGACCCATGACAGCATGGGCATCTGAAATGAATGTGGTCAGTCATGATGTTAGCCTCTCTTTGCTACAACATTCACTACCGCAGGGACATTTAGCCATATTTCACTAAAAACGCCTTCCCGGGTTTTCAGTGACAGCGTGGAAAACGCTGTTCTGAATGGTTGAGAATAACAATGACCTCATTGTCATTACTACTTATAGATGAATCTGAAGCTCACTTCAGATTGAACTCTATTACTGCACCAGCGATCTTTTAATGTTGTTAATTTTTTTAATTTGCCCTCAGGGCACGTAACGTTCGGTAAATTTCACTACCAAAAACAGCACTGTGCGGTTGGGATAGCGATATCTCTCCTGCACTTTTCTTCACGCTAAACGGGATACTAAAACTACCACCTTCAGTATCACCTTTAACGCCAGATTCTGAACCTGACTACTCGGGTTTAGACCGTCATCGTTGTCGCAGGTTCAAAAAAATTGCAAATATTTTTGCTTCACAGATTTTTTATTAAGACGATAAGAAGATTCTAAAGAAGGATTATCTATGGATAACGCTTGAGATGAGAACTGCTTCACTAAACCGTTTTATTAATACACCTGTGCAGCCAATCGACTTGCTATTAATCACACAGATGACGATTGATAGCAAGCTTTATTTTATACTCACTGCGATCCGCCAGTAAAATGAGGCCAGGCAACTGATTATGGTACAAAAAAACGCCATAATCAGTAAGCAACAATACGTATCTCTAGTGCCTGATTATGTACTCACCATGTAACCAGCGCGATCAGCCGTGGATTTTAACGCCAAGACAGCCGCGAACAAATTCAGGGTTAAAATGCTTCACGGCCTCACCAACATAGCCTAAATCCAGCCCGCTGATTTGGGCCATTTCGCTATCGGTCAGCGAGAAATCCCAAATGGCAAAGTTCTCTGCAATACGCTCCTGCCGGGTAGATTTAGGAATGACCGTGACGCCACGCTGCACGTTCCAGCGCAGGACAACCTGAGCAATGGTTTTTTGATGGGCATCAGCGATTCCCTGAAGCATTTCATCTTCATACGGTTTATGTCTCCCACCACCCAATGGTGCCCAGGCTTCAGGTTGAACGTTATAGTACTTCATGGTTTCAATAGCTACAGGTTGCGCAAAGTAAGGATGCAATTCGACCTGGTTCACCATGGGCTTAATTCTGACGGTTTCGCAGAAGTTGGCTAACACATGCGCATAGAAATTAGATACGCCAATGGCCTTCAGTTTACCCGCTTCATAAGCCTCTTCCAGCGCGCGCCAGGCGCTGAAATAATCGCCCATGGCCTGATGCAGTAAATAGAGATCAACGTATTCCAGCCCTGACTTTTTCAGCGACGCCTCAATACCGGCTTTAGCCATATCATAGTTGGCCATATCCTGAACCCACAGCTTAGAAGTGATAAATAACTCTTCGCGGGTACACAGACCTTCAGCGATGGCTTCATGGACCGCCTCACCCACGGCATCTTCATTGCTGTATACCGCCGCGGTATCGATGAGGCGATAACCGGTGCGAATAGCGCTTAACACCGACTGCTTGCATTCTTCTTTATCAGTGACCTTAAAAACACCAAAACCCATCATCGGCATTTTGAGGTTGTTACTTAATACTGAATATTCCACGGCAAAGCCCTCATCACGTTAAAACACGATTTTATGCCATAAACGCTGTCACAATTAATCTGTCATTCCTGATTTGGCTTATGCATAAAATTCATCAATAGGGTTACACGGCTACATTCGGAACGTGCAGCCTAAAAAGGCGGGAGATAATCAGAAGGAGAAACTGGCGCTGCAAGCCGCGCCAGCTCTGGGTTTATCCGTGGTTACCTTGCGTTATCAGGAAACCAGTACCGATCAGTGCTTCACGATATACATCGTGCGGCTATAGGCGACGTCTTCCGGGTTGGTTATCGGGTACCCTTTCAGCCACGGTTTAATCAGACGCCCGTTGGTGTACTGATAAATTGGCGCAATGGGCGCTTTCGACATAATGATTTTTTCCGCCGCGTTGTAATCATCGTTGCGCGCTTTTTCTGAGGTCTCCAGCGCCGCCTGGGCGAGAATTTTGTCGTAGGCCGGATCGTTGAAACGGGAGATATTGCCGCTATGGGTTGAGGTCAGCAGCGACAGGAAAGTCGACGGCTCGTTGTAATCTCCGACCCACGAAGCGCGGATCACATCAAAATTCCCGGTATTACGGCTGTCGATATAGGTCTTCCACTCCTGATTTTGCAGCTTCACATCAACGCCAAGGTTTTTCTTCCACATCGACGCCACCGCGATAGCGATTTTCTGATGATTTTCCGAGGTGTTATACAGCAAAGTCAGCTTCAGCGGACGGCTCGGACCGTAGCCCGCAGCCTGCAGCAGCGCTTTCGCCTGAGCATTCAGCTCGGCCTGACTCATGCTCTCAATTTGCACCGGCTGCGGAGTGAAGCCTGCGGTGACATCCGGGGTAAAGCGCCAGGCCGGTTTCTCGCCGGTTCCCAGAATTTTCTCTGCCATCAGACGACGGTCAATCGTCATGCTCAGCGCCAGGCGCACGCGCTCATCGGCAGTTGGCCCCTTCTGCGTGTTAAACGCATAGTAATAAGTGCCCAGCTGCGGCGGGGTATAGACCTGTCCCGGGATGTCCTTCAGCAGCTTCTGATACAGGTTTTTCGGAAACGACTCGGTGATATCGATATCGCCAGCAAGGTAGCGTTTAGTCGCCGCCGACTCCTGATTGATTGGTGTAAACGTGACCTGCTGGATCACCGTTTTTCCGTTATCCCAGTAGTGCGTATTGGGAACCACCACCAGCTTTTCATTTACCACGCGATCTTTTAAAACATATGCACCGTTACCAATCAGACTTCCTGGTCGGGTCCAGTTATCGCCGCTCTCTACATTGGCCTTTTGTACCGGATAGAAAGCAAAACTGGCGGTCAAATTACTGAACCACGGCAGCGGTTTATCCAGCTGTACCCGCAACGTTCGCGCATCTACAGCGGTAACGCCGAGGCTATCCGGAGCGGCTTTACCATCAATAATATTTTGCGCATTAGTGATACCGGCCAGCGCGGCAAACCAGGCAAATGGCGACGTGGTTTTGGGGTCAACCAGCCGCCGCCAGCTATAAACAAAATCCTCTGCCGTCACCGGCGTTCCGTCGGACCAGCGCGCGTGGTCGCGCAGGGTAAAGGTCCAGACGCGGTTATCATTGCTCTGCCAGCGAGTCGCCACGCCTGGAATAAGGTTGCCTTTCGCGTCCTGATTGACTAAACCTTCAAAAAGATCGCGGATTACCTGAATTTCAGGCAGGCCAACGGCTTTAGCGGGATCTAAGGTGGCAGGCTCATCTTTAATGTGCCGCACCAGCACCTGTTTTTCGGCTAATACGGTGCCAGGCGGGACATCCGCCGCCCTGGCAAGAGAGGAAACGCTGGCTAACCACAGCGCGCCGCATGTCAATGTGACAGGATACTTCATAAGATCCCCTTTAAAATAAAAAAACCACAGCTGGCAGTGCGATAATTATTTGTTTCATCACCTGAAATTGCAAACGGCTTGTGAAAGAAAATTGACATATGTGCTGATTTCACCATCGCTGGAAACTATTTGATTCCGGGACGGTTTTACACAACACTGCTGAAAAATAACCTGATAACAGGATGCCCTATGCCCGTTTCTCGTCCCCGCCCCCAGCGCGGTGATTTTCCGCCGGGAACCCAACGCTACGGCCAGTCCCAACTGGGCGCGCCGCTGTTGTGGTTCCCTGCGCCGCTGGCAGATAGCCGCAGCGGCCTGATTCTTGCCGGTACCCACGGCGATGAAAACTCATCCATCGTCACGCTTTCCTGCGCGTTACGCACGCTCAAGCCGGAACTACGACGCCACCACGTGGTGCTGGCAGTGAACCCTGATGGCTGCCAGCTGGGGCTGCGCGCCAACGCGCGCGGCATCGACTTGAACCGCAATTTTCCCGCGGCAAACTGGAAGGAAGGCGAAACGGTTTATCGCTGGAATAGCGCGGCGGAACAGCGCGATGTCGTACTGCTAACCGGTGAAAAACCGGGCTCAGAACCAGAAACTCAGGCGCTGTGCCAGCTGATCCACCAGATCCACCCGGCGTGGGTAGTTTCATTTCACGATCCGCTGGCCTGCATTGAAGATTCCGGCCACAGCGAGCTGGGGCACTGGCTTGCTGATGCGTTTAGCCTGCCGCTGGTGGGGAGCGTCGGCTATGAAACCCCCGGCTCCTTTGGCAGCTGGTGTGCAGATATCAGTCTGCCCTGCATAACCGCTGAATTCCCGCCGATATCCGCCGACGAAGCCACGGATAAATACCTTCAGGCAATGACCGATCTGCTGCACTGGCACCCTCAGAGATGAAGTACGCCGGTGCTGAAATGCAGCGCCGGTTCAACATCCACCGCCAGCCAGGTCGGGCCATCAAGATCGGCAAAACGGGCCAGCGGCGTCAGCGGCAAAGCCGCGCTAATGGCCCTTGAGGTACACAGCATACAGCCGAGCATCCGCGCAAATCCCAACCGTTCCGCCTCCTCTGCCAGCAATAGCGCTTCGGTCAGGCCGCCGCTCTTATCAAGTTTGATATTGACCATCTCGTAGCGGCCGCGTAATTCAGCCAGATCCTCTCGAGTATGGCAGCTCTCATCAGCACAAATGGGCAGCGGATGGATAAAATTCTCCAGCGCGTCATCGGCTCCCGCCGCAAGCGGCTGCTCCAGCATCGCGACGCCGATATCCGCCAACAGCTGACAGCGCTCGGCCAGACCATCGCTGCGCCAGGCTTCATTGGCATCGACAATCAGCGTCGCCTGGGGCACCGCCTCGCGAATCGCTATCAACCGTTCGCTAATCAGATGATCATCAAGCTTCACTTTCAGCAAAGTGGCTCCTTTCTCCCACAGCGCCGCTGCGCTGGCCGCCATCTGCTCCGGCGTGCCAATCACCACCGTTTGCGCCGTGACCACCCGGTTAGGTAGCGTCACGCCCAATAGCTGCGCGATGCTCTTACCTAGGCTTCGCGCCTGCCAATCCCAAAGTGCGCAATCCACCGCGTTGCGGGCTGCCCCAGGCGGCAGCAGATGCTGAATCTGCTCGCGAGAGGCACCCCGCTCAATCTCTTCACCAATGGTCATAATCTGCGCCATCACGGAAGCAATGCTCTCACCATAGCGTGGGTAAGGCGTGCATTCCCCGACCCCCTTGACGCCGTTCTCTTCAATTTCCACCACCACGACTTTTGCCTCGCTACGGCTGCCGCGGGCGATCACAAAAGGAGTATGTAACGGCCAGGCTTCTTCATAGACTCGCAGATTTCGCATTCCCTGAACCTCGCAGGTAAGTATTAAAAGGATTTGCCGTGCTGATGACTGATGTCATACACTAGCCGTGACGTTAACTATATGTAAACAGGAAGATAACCATGTCACAAACCGTGCATTTCCAGGGCAACCCCGTTTCTGTTCAAGGCACCATTCCGCAGGCAGGCGCTAAAGCGCAGCCGTTTACGCTGGTCGCCAAAGATCTCTCTGACGTCGCGCTGAGCCAGTTCGCCGGCAAACGTAAAGTGCTGAACATTTTCCCGAGCATCGATACCGGCGTTTGCGCGGCATCGGTACGTAAATTTAACCAACTGGCGTTAGAACTGGACAACACCGTGGTGCTGTGCATTTCCGCCGACCTGCCGTTCGCGCAGTCTCGCTTCTGCGGCGCGGAAGGCCTGAACAACGTTGTCACGCTGTCCACCCTGCGCGGCGCGCAGTTCCTGGCCGACTACGGTGTGGCCATCTCCGCAGGCCCGCTGGCCGGTCTGGCGGCGCGCGCTGTAGTCGTCATTGATGAAAACGACCAGGTTGTTTACAGCCAACTAGTGAATGAAATCACCGAAGAGCCGGACTACGACGCAGCTCTGGCCGCGCTGAAAGCGTAATCTCGCAGCTAAGCTATGTAAGCCCTCGTTTATCGGGGGCTTTTTTTATTCCCGCTCCGCATAGCGAGAGATAAAACGTGCAATCGCCGGGCCGGTCAATAAGATGGTGAACAGCCGCAGCGTCTGCATCGCCATAATAAACGACATATCCGCCCGCGTACCGGCAGCGATAATCGCTACCGTATCCAACCCGCCTGGGCTGGTCGCCAGATAGGCGGTCATAAAGTCCAGCGGCAAAACCTGCGTCAACCCAAAAGCCATCAGCGCACAGAGCAGAATCAAGCCAATGATTGATGCCAGGATCTGCGGCAGGGTTTTGAGCGCCAGCAGGAAAATCTGTTTATTAAACTTTAGACCAACGCTCCAGCCTATGGCGGCATAAGCTAACGCCAGCAGCCACTCAGGAAGTTCGAGCTGTAGCCAACCTTCTCCCTGCACCAGGGCGCCGAACAGCATAGGGAAAAGCATTGCGCCGGAAGGGAAACGCAGTCGTAGTCCCAACCACCCCGCCACCGCGGTCAATAATAGCGTGAGCGGCAACTGCCAGCTTATCGAAGGAAACCAGATAACCTGTTGAGTCATTCCCTGGGCATCGCCACCAAGGGCGACGCGAACGACGAGCGCCGCGGCTCCGGCAACGAATAACACCCGCAGATACTGCATCAACGCCACCAGCCGAACGTCGGCTCCGTACTCCTGAGCCATAATCACCATCGCTGAAGCGCCGCCTGGTGAACTTCCCCACGCGCCGGTCGCGCCCGGCAATGCGCTATAGCGCACCAGCAGCCACCCCGCCAGCGCGCTGATAGCAAGGGTGGAAAAGAGGATCAACAGTACTAGCGCCCAATTAGCCAGCAGAACGCCGAAGATGGAGGGGGTCAGGCTGCGGGCAATCATGCAGCCGATAATCGCCTGAGCGGCAACAAAAAAAGGACGGGGAACGCAGATTTCTGCGCCGCAAAGGCTAAGAGTAATTCCGGCAATCATCGGCCCCAGCAGCAGCGCGGCGGGAAGATGAAACCAGAACAGCACAAAAGAGAGCGCGCTGGAAAGCGCCAGTAATTTCATCCACTGAAAAAAACGACTACGCCAGATCCACATGCGTATTCCTGCAAAAAGAAGAGTAAAAATGGAGTATATACAGAATCCTTCTACGGAAGGACCCCGCCCTTTTCTGGAAATGCCAGCCGGCGGCACAGGCAGCCGGCCAGGGGAGTTACTCGTCGCCTTTTTTCTGGCTTAAACCATATTCGCGTAGCTTATTCGCTATCGCGGTGTGCGAAACGCCAAGACGCTTGGCCAGTTTGCGCGTGCTGGGGAAGCTACGATAAAGCTGGGTGAGCACTGAGCGCTCGAAGCGGCGGGTAATATCATCCAGAGAGCCTTCCATCGCCTCTTCGCCCACCGCCAGCGAAGCAACGTCGTGATCCGGTAACAGAATATCCTGAGGGCGCAGTTCAAAACCATCCAGTTGGGTCAGCGCACGATAGATAGCGTTCTTAAGCTGACGTACGTTACCTGGCCAGCTATAGCGCGTCAGAACGGTATTTAAATCAGCTGAGAGTTTCGGCCGCGGGATCCCTTGTTCATCGGCAAAACGCGCCACGAACAGTTCGGTCAGGGGCATGATATCCTGCGGACAGTCGCGTAGCGGCGGCAGGGATAGCGTCAGAACGTTAAGGCGATAATAAAGGTCTTCACGGAACAGCCCCTTCTGCACCAGCTCCACCAGGTTTTTCTGCGTAGCGCAGATAACCCGAACATCCACGTGCACTTCATGATCTTCACTCACCCGCCGGAAAGTACCATCATTGAGGAAGCGCAGCAGTTTGGTTTGCATCCGTGGGGACATTTCGCCAATTTCATCCAGCAGAACCGAGCCGCCGTTAGCCTGCTCGAAAAAGCCTTTTTTCCCCTGGATGGCGTCGCCAAATAGCTCGCTTTCCACCGCGTCCTCCGGGATAGAGCCGCAGTTCAGCGCCAGATAAGGCTTACCCGCACGCGGGCTGGCCAGATGGCAGGCGTGGGCTAGCAAATCTTTACCGGTGCCGGTATCGCCGACGATCAGCAGCGGTGCGCTGAGCATGGCCAGCTTGCGAGCCTGCTCAACAACGTGACGCATTTTCGGACCCACGGCGAGGATCTGGCTAAAGGCGCTGGTATCCTGGATAGTCATCGTTTGCAACTGACGCCCCATACGAACCGTCGAACGCAACATCGCTACCGCGCCGGTTAATACCCTTTCGCCATGCTCACTTTCCAGATAAACCGGCGTGATCTCCAGCAAGAAGTTCTGGCCGTTAACCACGACATGTTCAGCATGCGACTCTTGTGGGCTATTCTCCAGCCAGCGCTGAACGTTAAAATCGGTAATCAGCTGCGCGACCGGGTGGCTACGCAGCTTATCCTGGCTCTGGCCAAACAGCTGACAGCTGGCCGGGTTAGCCAGTTCAACTTTACCTTTAGTATCAAGAGACAGTACCGGTTCCGGCATCGCCACCAGCAGCGCGCTGAGCGCCAGATGCTCACGCTCTGACGGCATCCACGATACGGTGCGTACGTCGGTTACCCCCGAAATGCGGCGGATCTCCGCCATCAGGCTGCTGAAGTTGGCAAACTCCAGCTCGGCGAAATTGAGGTAAATTCGGCCAATAGGGTCAATATCGATGCCGCGCAGGTCGATACCCCGCAGCACCAATAAATCGAGTAATTCACGGGTCAGACCAAGACGGTCTTCACAAAAGACTTCAAGACGCATAGGAGTTTTCACCCTAAAGAGGCCAATGACGGATGAATAATAGGACAGTTACTTGCTGGCGTGAAGATAGCTGTCAACAATTATTGACAGTATGGCGGAAAAATGGCCTTTCTGCCGTAAAGTTATACGGTCAACGCGGACACATGACCAGAATCGTTCAGACGAGTCATCAGCCCTCAAACCGGCAAGGTACCTTATGCTGGTTTGAGGGCATCATCATCGAACCGCTCCGTTAACGCAAAATATCGACCACTCCCGTTCTTCCGTTCACCCTGACCCGCATCCCGTTCTCCAGCAGCGTCATCACCCCACGCACGCTCATCACCGCCGGTAGCTGCAGCTCACGTGCAGTGACCGCCCCGTGTGACAACGGTCCGCCGCTTTCGGTGATCACCCCGCTCGCGCGGTAAAACAGCGAGGTCCATGCTGGATTAGTCGTTCGCGCCACCAGAATCGCGCCTTTGGGAAACGCGGCAAACTCCTCCGGTCCATGAACCAGAAAGACCTCACCTTCCACCTCGCCAGGGCTGCCAGCCATCCCCTGTAATCCCTCACCCTGCGGCAATTCTGGGATCGCATCATCTTCGCCAAGATTCCATGACGGACTGCGCTGTTTCGCCGCCTGCCAGGCAGACTTATTGGCGTGCACCTGCGCGGCCAGATCTTCGAAAGCGTTCTGTGCCACCGCAGCATCAAGATCGGCGAATGACGCGAAATAGAGATCATCCGCTTCTTGCAGAATACCCGCCGCAGTCAGCCGCTCCCCCATCTCGCGCACGCCGCTGCGGAACGGCAGCGTCAGGCGCGTGGTCTGATAATGCTCAAGGTCGTCCAGCCAGGTATAAACGCGCGCCAGGCGAGTCACCTCTTCAACAAAGTAGCGCAGATCTTCCGGCACCTGAGCCAGCCAGGCGTGCTGCGCCGCTGAAGCCGTCAGCTTGCCGTTAAGCGCCTGCGCCGCCAAATCATCGTCCGGCAGCTCCACCAGCATTTTCAGCTGATCCAATACAATATGCGGCGCTTCAAGCCAGGTCGGATAATAAGCGTCGAAATCCAGCTCACGATGGCCGTGGCGTTGCAGGAACTGGTTGAAGTCAGTATCAAACGCAGGATATGCGCTAAGACGTGAAACAAGCGCCAGCGACGGGGTGTCGGCGAACTCCCGCAGCAGCTCAGGATCGCAGCGAACCTGCCGCGATAGCGCCCACAGCTCAGCGTTAACTTGCCCGGTTTTAGTCTCGGCGACCGACAGCAACAGATCGAACATCGATTTGGCCTCTGCCGCAGGCATCGACATTTGCAGGATCTGGTAGAGCACGGCATACAAGGTGCGCTGGGTCAGGGAAATAGCAATATTTGGCAGGAAATAGCGTTTACCCGCATCGCGTACCCGCAGCAGATAATCCCAGCACTGTGCCAGCGTGTAGCTAGCCAACGGCTCGCGCATCAGCGCGCCGATTTCCAGCAGATAGGTATCCAGATCGCGCATCCAGCGGATCGGCAACTCCTGCACCCAGGCATAGCGCTTTGCCAGCGTCGGCAGAGCCGCTCGCAGCTGCTCCAGCGAACTGATTCCGCCGGGCATTCTGCCAGCATACAGCTCCACCGCATTCTGGTTGCCATAGACATAGCACTCTTTTACCGCGAACCATTTCCCCCCAAAACCAGGCAGTCCCATCAGGGAAAAAGAGAAGTTGAGCGATTCATGGAAACCTTCCTCTACCAGATCCCAGGTCAACGGCGTTACCGCATTAGGAAAGCGTTCAGCGGATTCATCGCGCGTCCAGCGTTCCGGCACGAACGTGACCGGACGGGATTGCAGCAGATAGAACGAAGCGCCGGAAAATGCCCATTCAATATCCTGGGGAAAACCAAAGAACGCCTGCGCCTGCCGGGCGACGCTCGCCACCGTCAGACACTGTTCATCGCTAAGGGAACTCTGCGATTGCCGGGATGCGGGCAGGACTACATCGTGTACGCCCTGGCTGTCTTTGAGCAAAATCGTCTTTTTTTGTCCGATACTACGTTCCGTGACTTCTCCCTGCGGCATGGCAACGCGGTATTCATCCACCTCCCTCTCGCCGCCGACAACGCTCTCGCCTAATCCAAAGCAAGCGTTAATCAACACTTGCTCCAGCTCCCCGCGTACCGGATCGATGGAAAAGGCTACACCGGCCGCATCGCTTTCCGTCATCTCCACCATCTGCTGGATCACCACCGCCATCGCGGCGTCGAGGTGAACGAGTTGTAGATGCGCGCGATAGCGCATGGCGTGTTCATGCCATAACGAAACGTAGCATTCGCGCACCGCATTGAGGATCGCATCAGCACCGCGCATATTGAGCAAGGTATCGTGCTGTCCGGCGAAAGCCGCGCCGGGCAAATCTTCAAACGTCGCTGAAGAGCGCACAGCAACGTTCCAGTCCTTCGCCCCAAGCGCGTCCAGCCGTTGCGTTACCGCCGCGCATAGCGCTTCCGGCAAAGCTTGTCGACGAATGAGCGCCTGAATTTCGCGACTGCATATGCCGAAATCGTCATATTGTTGCAGTAGAGTCTGGATTTGCTCTCTTAGCGGCGCCAGAAACAGCTGATAAGCAGAAGCCGACACAATCAGACCGGGCGGCACCGGCAGGCCCCCTGCGGTCAGACGCGCGAGGTTGGCGCCCTTCCCCCCGCTCAGCGCCAGTTCGCTGGCGTGCGGATCGTGAAAGGTAAAAATCATCGAGTCTTCCGTTAGCATTATGCTTTCCTTATCATGTTGTTACGGCTGGAGAAGCCGCAGCGGCGCAGCCATACCAGCACCAGAAACGCCAGCAGAGCACCAAAAATCAGATCGATACCGTAGTGATAGCGTAGATAGAGCGTCGCCAGGATCAGCCCCGCCACCAGCGGCGACAGCAACAGCGCGCAAAGATAGCGACGCTGTAAAAGCAGATAACCAAATACATAGAGGCTAATCCCGCAGTGCAGGCTGGGAAAAACGTCCATACCCGTTCCGCCATTCGCCACCAGCGAAACCAGCAACGCAGTCAGCGCACCGCCTTGCGGCGGGTAGGTGAAAACGTCCGGAAAGGCAAGATAAGGCCCGGCGGCGGGTACCAGCAGATAGCCGATAAATCCAAAGAGGTACATCAGCATCAGGCCGTAGAAGAAACCACGGCTGGCAAGTTCATGACGGCGGAAAGCGCAAATCAGCACCGGCAGCAGAATAATAAAATAGAACGAGAGGTAGCACAGGCTCATTACCTCACTTAACCAGCCCCTCTCCCAGCCGAGTAGCCGTTCTGTTAATCCGCTGCCGAACAGCCAACGATCGCCCGCCAGCAGCCTGGCGTCCATTGAGCGCGGCATTGCCAGCTGAATCGCCTTAAACAGAGGGAAAACCAGCCAGCTGGCGGCAAACTGCAGTACACCAATCCAGCTGCGCCAGCGCGACGACGACGAACGCATTGATTGCAGCAACAGCAGCCAAACCACCACGCTGGCGATTACCGGCGCAATAAATTGGGGGTCACGCAGTTGCCAGGCGGAAAAAATCCCCAACCCGGAAATCAAGGCGATCAGGGCTAAGTAGATCCCATACCCCGGACGGTTCTGGTCTGCCAAACCGATAAAATGAGCGTTCTTTATCAGACTCAAGCTTTCACCTCTCCCCAAACCGAACGTTGCCGCCACCCCAGGTAAGCCGCAGCGTAAAGCAGCCACAGCCAGGGAAAGAGGATACCCAGCACTACCAAACAGGGCAGCCACAGCAGCGAGGCGGCAAAGCCGCTCGCCAGACGAAAAAACGTTACCGTGTTGCGCCCGTCGGCCTGTCTACCGACCCACCAGGCACAAAGCAGTACCGGAAAAAGCGCCAGCACAAACGGCAATTGCAGCACGCAGGCCCAAATGTTTCTTCGCCGCTGCCGCTTATCCGATTGTTTCTCAGCATGCACTCCGCTTGCGGCTCGTTTAAAAGCCAACGCCCAGGACTCGCCATGAAGCTGCCGCCGTTGGGCATAGCGTTCGGCGTCCACCATGGCCGCCTCGCTGGCACAGTTGACCGAAACCTGATTCAACGCATTGTTCACACATTCAGAGATTTCCGTTTCCCAGGCTTCCTGGGACTTATCTTCCCGCGCGGGAAATACCAGCGCTTCGCCAACCAGCAGCTCGACCCGCGAACCAAAGCGATCCGGAGCCTGGTAGAAACTCCCTACCGGGATCACCCGAAAGCGCTGGCCTTCCTGCAACAGTCGGCGAATGATTTTCACGGTTCCCGGCTGATAAGGCTGTGGTGCATAGCTCCATTCGCTGGTGCCTTCCGGAAAGATAACCAGACTGCCGCCCTGCTTTATATGGGCAATAGCGTGCAGCACAGGGTTTCCCGCCTGCGTCCGGCTAAAACCGTAGCGAATGCGATCTTTCTCACGCACAACCGGAATGCCGGTAAATAACAGGCGCAAAAAACGCGATCGCAGCAGTTGAACGGAGGCAAGAAACTGGCCATGCGGCAACAGTGGGCTAACCACCCACCCGTCGGTCGCCCCATTACGGTGGCTAACAAGCAGAATTGTGGGAATAGCGTCGTCCAGCGGTAAAACACGGTGGCCACGCTCGTCAATAAAATCGATCGAAGCGTAGTAGAAATGGCTCAATAGCCTGGCGATAAAGCGATACCAGCGCGGCAACGCTCTGCCCGGCGTGAATCGCAGCCAGGGAGGATTACGTTTTTCCATAACGTGCGGTTGTCATCATGTCCTTGTTTAACATTTCCGCACAATAGACGCTTCGTTAAGGGATTACAATGAGCAGTTTGGGGGCATCATCGCCCCCTCATAATTACTACGGATGAAATGCGGGCATCAGCTTCCGGTTATGTTCGATAACCTCGTCCAGCGCCTGTTCAAGCTTCTCTCCGCTGACAATCAACGGGTTAAGCACCAATGCGCTCCATGCCGTATGACGATTACCGGTTATCGCCGCTTCAATAGTTAGCCGTTCGAAGGACTTCATCAGTTGCAGCAGACGCAGCGTACCTTCCGGGAAGGACGCCACGTTCAGCGGCTGCGGACCGGAGGCGGTAATCAGCGAACTCACCTCAACGGCGCAATCATCGGGCAGACCGTTAATCGCGCCGTTGTTGCGCGTATTAACGTGCATAATAATGCGCTTGTCGTTGTGGATAGCGTTCATCAGCTCGCAGGCGGCTTCGGAATAGTATTGTCCGCCGCGCCCTTCCAGGGCCTTCGGTTTTACTGCCAGATTCGGATCGCTGTATTGTGCAAAAAGCTCTTTTTCCAGTCGCTTCACGACCTCGCCGCGAGTTCCTTCGCCGTCGGCTTCTTCCAGTTCCTGACGCAGCATGTCGTCTTTCATGTAGTAGTAGCGCAGATACGGGCAAGGGATCATCCCGAGTCCTTCCAGCAGATGCTGCGGCCAACGGAACGGCGGAATATTACGCGGTACCAGAGGATCGTTGCCTGCGGCAATCTGGGCGATCGCTTCCGGTAGCCACTCTTTACCTTTGTGCAAAATCTGCCGTACAAAAATAAAGTGATTCAGGCCAGCCACCTGCATGATGAAATCATTTTCGTTAGCGCAATTAAGCAGCTGCGCGACACCCTTTTGCATAATCACCGGTACGTTACACAGGCCCACGGCTTTAATTTTACTATGACGCAGTACCGCTTCCGTCACCATGCCCGACGGGTTGGTAAAGTTCAGCAGCCAGGCGTCCGGACACAGACGCTCCATATCCGCCGCAATCTCCAGAGCGATTGGGATAGTCCTGCAGGCGTTGGCAAAGCCGCCCAGCCCGTTGGTCTCCTGGCCGATCAGGCCATATTTTAGCGAGATGCGTTCATCGCTAATACGCGCATCGAGACAACCCGCACGAAACTGCGAACAGACAAAATCCGCCCCTGCCAGGGCGCTTTCCCGGTCAAGCGTTGCCACCACCTCAATCGATAAGCCTGCTTTAGCGATCATGCGCCGCGCCAATCCGGCGATAATTTCCACCTTTTCTTTGCCGTCTTCGATATCAACCAGCCATAGCGATGTTACCGGCATTTCTGTATGGCGAGTCAGCAGGCCTTCAATCAGTTCCGGGGTATAGCTGGAACCGCCGCCAATCACCACAATTTTAAGTCCTGACATGGTATGTCTCCATTTGATATAGGGTATAACTATTTAAAACCGCCATAATCAGCGGAACAAACGAAATAAAACGACCCATGCATGAATGTGAGTAATGCATAATGGAGAACGACCATGCTGGAGCAACAAAGTATTCTTGCGCTGCTGCAAACGTTTGAGGTAACGGCAAGGCACCTCAGTTTTACCCTCGCAGCGCACGAGATGAATCTGACCCAGGGAGCAGTGAGCCACCGGATCCGCAAGCTGGAGATGCACATTGGCTTTCGCTTGTTTATTCGCCTGACGCGCAGGCTGGCGCTGACCGAAGAAGGCAAACGCCTGCTGACCACCCTCAGCCATTCTCTGCGCGCCATTAATGATGAAATCGAGGATATTCGTGAGCAGGACCTGCGCGGTACGCTTCATGTTGGCATCGCGCCGACGCTGGCTCATCTTTGGTTAATGCCGCGCCTGCCGGATTTTCAGGCGCAGTGGCCGGGGTTGAACTTACAGTTTCGCGTGCGGGCCGGCGTGATGGACTTTAACGAAGAGCGTGTGGACCTGGCTATTTACTACGGCGCAACCCAATATCCTGACCTGTATCAGGAGCGATTAATGAATGAAAGCCTGCTCCCGGTGTGTTCGCCGGAGTATCAGCGCCAGCATCAGCCGCTGAACGCAGGCGCATCGTCAGGAGTCCTCTGGATCCATGCTTCGGAATCAACGGATGTGCAGGATCAATTTGCCGAGTGGCGACTCTGGTGTCAGCAAACCGAGAGGAATTTACCTTTCGAGGGGCGTTATTACGCCGTGAACAACCACTCTCTCGCTATTCAGATGGCCGAGAACGGTGTAGGCGTGATGATGGGCCGCCAGACGCTAATTCAACCTCTGCTCGACAGCGGTAAGCTGGTGGCATTGAGTGAGGAAACGGTGCCCTCGCCGTTTGGATATGACCTGATTTGCCCGCAAGAGAACCGATCGCGCCCGCGTTTTCTCGCCTTCAGCGAGTGGTTAAAGGAGGAGTGTGGTCAGGATAAATCCCCGGTGGCGCTACGCTGACCGGGCTACAAGTCAACAGCCGTCTGCGGGCCGGTAGCCCGGACAGGTGCGCCAGCACCGCCTCCGGGAAACAACGCGCAATGCAGCTTCTGATTCTTTCCCCGGTGGCGGCTAGCGCCTTACCGGGGCTACGGATTCACAGATATCTGCAGGCCGGGAATGCGCAAAACGCCTATTTCTCCGGACTGTTTTTACTCTTCTGTAAGGTATCTTTCAGTTGACCAATCAGCTCGCGGCGAAAATCCCTCAGCCGCGGTTTATCATCGGCGATCCACGGCAGCGGGCGACAGAGTTCCATCGCTTTAATCCCCAACCGCGCGGTCAGCAGCCCGGCACCGATGCCCTGCGCCGCGCGCGCCGACAGCCTGGCCGCCAGATCCTGCGACATCCAGTCCATACCCACTTCCCGCACCAGCTCGCTGGCTCCGGCAAAGGCGATATTCAGCAGCACCAGACGGAACAGGCGCAGACGGCTGTAATAGCCCAGCTCAATGCCGTACAGCGTGGCAATACGGTTGATCAGGCGTAAGTTACGCCAGGCGATAAACGCCATATCCACCAGCGCCAGCGGACTGACGGCAATCATCAGCGTCGATTCCGCCGCCGAGCGGCTGATTTCACGCCGCGCCTGAGCATCAAGGACTGGCTGGACGATCTGCGCATACAGGCTCACCACTTCACGGTCATTCTGCGTTTCATGGATCGCCGCATACCAGCGCTGTAGCGCCGGATGCGATTGATCCAGCCCGGCCTGCTGCGCCAGCTTCTCGCAAAAAGCCCGCCCTTTGCCGACCGCGTGGCTGTGCATCAGATCTCGCGCCTCATCGCGTTCGTGCGCTCGTTGACGCAGCCGTCGCAGCCGCCGCCATTCAGTCGCTACTGACCCGACGCCAGCGCCAATAATCAGCGCCCCGGCAGCGCAGCCGCCAAGCGCGATCCAGTCCTGTGTCTGCCAGGCGGTCATTGTCCACTGCACGCCCTGCGCGACTACGCTCACGCCGAAAATAGTCAGACCGGCGCTAACCATTTTTCGCCACAGGCTACGTTTGGGCCGCAGAACTGATTCAACAACCGCTTCCGCCGCCCCCTCTTCTTCTTCCACGACATCAAGGCGCGCCGGAGCGAACTTCTCCGCGTCCGCGCCAGCAAAAGCGCGCGCGGATTTCAAAATTTGCGCCTTTTCCGCCTCCAGCGGGCCGTCGAAATCGATACGCGGTTTTAACGGTTCGGTCATCGCAGCTTGTCTCCTATTAAAAATTCCAGCGCCGCGTCGAGGCGAATATGCGGCAGCGGCTTATCAACGTCCATCACCTGCGGACGGAAGTTTTCAAACTGGAACCCCTGTTGTTCCCAGAATGCCTGACCCGGCAGACGGGCAGGAACTTCGCCGGGATAAACGGTCAACGGTTGGCCATCGCTCAACCGGTTGCCCCGCAGCGCAGGGATCTTCTCGCCGTTCACCTCGATAAGCCCGCCCTGGGTCGCCTGAATCGACGCCAGCCCCAGGCAATCCATACTGATCCCTTCAAATGCCGCATTCTGCCAGGCGTCCTGAATCAGCTGTTGCAGCAGCGACACCATATTGCTGTGCTGATCGACGGTCACGTGATCCGCTTTGGTTGCGGCAAACAGCAGCTTATCGATAACCGGCGAAAACAGACGGCGAAACAGCGTGCGCTGACCATAGTGAAAACTTTGCATTAGCTGCGTCAGCGCCAGGCGCATATCGTTGAACGCCTGCGGCCCGCTATTGAGCGGCTGAAGGCAGTCCACCAGCACGATTTGTCGGTCAAAACGCAGGAAATGCTCTTTGTAAAAACCCTTAACCACTTTCTCGCAGTAGTATTTAAAACGCTCACGCAGCATTCCGGCATTGGTATGCTTATCCGCCTGCGCCAGCTTAGCTTCACCGGCGGCATCAACGTCCGGCCAGGGGAAAAATTGCAGCGCAGGCGCGCCGGCCATTTCGCCGGGCAGCACAAAACGCCCTGGCTGAATAAAGTGCATCCCTTCGCGTTTACAGGTATGCAGATAATCGGTCCATGCGCTGGCAATCTCTGCCAGGCGGGTTTCATCGGCCGGAGCCAGCGGGTCCAACCCTTCACAAAGCTGCCGCCAACGCGTCGACCATTCCGCCCGCAGCCCTTGCAACAACCCGGTCATCTGTCGTGACCAGGTCAGGTAGTCCTGCGCCAGCATCGGCAGATCCAGCAGCCACTCGCCGGGGTAATCAACAATCTCCAGATACAGGGTCGAAGTATTTTTAAAGTGACGTAGCAGCGAATCGTTAGAGCGATAGCGCAGCGCCAGGCGGATTTCGCTGACGCCGCGGGTGGGCGTTGGCCAGACCGGCGGCTGACCATATAGCTGAGCCAGCCCTTCGTCATAGGTAAAGCGCGGAATACCAAAATCCCGCTGCGGTACGCGCTTGACGCCCAGCAGGCGTTCTTCTCTCGCCGCGCTGAGCAACGGTAATCGCGCCCCGGCGTGAATGTTCAGGAGCTGATTGACCAGCGCGGTGATAAAGGCGGTCTTGCCGCTGCGGCTAAGGCCGGTAACGGCCAGACGGAGATGCCGGTCAACCCCACGATTAACCAGCGCATTAAATTCAGTTTTGAGTCGCTTCATCGCCATCCTGTTGTGCCTGAAGAACGGGGGAAATAAACATGAGGGCTAACTTGCTAATTATCAATGAAATGCAATAGCCCCGCAGCAACGGGGCTGAAGATTATTTGCTGGCGCTTTTCGGCATATCAATCTGACTGAGGCCGCCCGCGTTAACCACCTGTGTATAGCCCATCTCGGTCAGCATCTGCTGAGCCTGGCCCGACTGCCGTCCAACGTTGCAGTAGACTTTAATCGTGTCGTTTTTATCCGGTACTTCAGCTGCAATCCGCGTTTTTAAATCCGCCAGCGGGATATTCACCGCGCCGTTAACGTGTTCTTTTTGATACTGCTGCGCAACGCGAACATCAATCCAGTGCTCCGCTGCGGATGCGGGTAAGACAACCGCCAGCGCTAAACCCAAGAGCAATTTTCGTAGCATTTTATCATCCTGATAGAGTGAGTTATTAGGCACTCATAACATACGCCATCCGCGACGTTTAGAAAACCGCAGCGCTGCCCGGCTGAGCATCGGTTCCAGAACAAGCATCAGCAGCATTTTCAGCGGCCGACGGGCGACGGATTTTACCGCCCAGCCAGCGACGCCCGCCGGGCCATAGCGTAGCGCGGTGAGCAACACCAGCTTGCCTACGATTTTCAGACCCGGTTTCACTTTTTGCCCGGCCTGCTGCCATTTCATGTTCATCATTAACCTCAACTTTCAGTTATAGCTGGCGAAAACGACTGCGCAGCGAGAAGGTGTCGGAGGTGACATAACGTTCCATTTCACGCAAACGACGCTCGCCGGCCGCCAGCTCTTTATCCGCAGCCGCTAACAGCTCTCCGCTGCTCGGCTTTTTTTCACCATACAGCTCGCTTTCCGGCATCGGATCCAGCGCAAACGAGAGAATGATGTAGGCCACAACCACAAACAGGAACAGACCAAAAATCATTGCCAGTACGGTAATCAGGCGCACCAGCTTAACCGGCACGTCGAGATACTGCGCGATACCGGCGCAAACGCCTTTCACCATGCCCTGCTGCGGAATGCGCCACAGTTTTTTACTCAGATCCAGTCCGCCCATTATTTCTCTCTCCAGTTCGGGTGCTCAGCATCAAGGATGGCTTCCAGCGCCTGAATACGCTCGCGCATCCGCTTAGCGTCATCGGTCAGCTGCAGCAGACGCTGCTGTTCGTTCTGCGATAAGCTACCGTTGGCGGTACGGTTGTTGTAATGCAGCCAGAGCCAGACCGGCAAAACAAACAGCACAAACAACGTTAAAGGGATGGCGAGAAAAAGCATGCTCATATCAACTCCTTGCAGATGGCGGCGGCACGTCTCGGTGCCGCCCGAATACAATTACTGGTTATTTTGATTCATTTTGGCTTTTAACGCCGCCAGCTGCTCGCTGATTTCATCGTCCGCTTTCAGGTCGGCGAACTGCTGATCCAACGATTTATCTTTACCGAAACGGTGGCTCTCCGCTTCTGCTTCCATATGGTCAATACGGCGCTCGAACGATTCAAAACGCGCCATCGCCTCATCAATTTTGCCGCTATCCAGCTGACGGCGAACGTCGCGGGAAGAGCTTGCTGCTTGATGACGCAGCATCAGCGCCTGCTGACGAGCACGGGTTTCGCTGAGTTTGTTTTCCAGCTCGCCAATCTCTTTTTTCATCCGCGACAGGGTTTCATCAACCAGCTGCGCTTCGTGCTCCAGACTACCGATAAGATCGGTCAGCTTCTGCTTTTCGATCAGCGCTGCACGCGCCAGATCCTCTTTCTCTTTACGCAGCGCCAGTTCGGCTTTGTCCTGCCATTCCGCCTGTTGGGCAACGGCCTGATCAATACGACGGCTCAGTTGTTTCTTTTCCGCCAGCGCCCGCGCCGAGGTGGAACGCACTTCAACCAGCGTGTCTTCCATCTCCTGAATCATCAGTCGAACCAGCTTCTGCGGATCTTCCGCTTTCTCCAGCAGGGAGTTGATGTTGGCGTTCACGATGTCGGCAAAACGAGAAAAAATACCCATAATTTCAATCCTCATAGTTCTGGTATCAGGCATCGGCCTGTGTAATGACTAATACAAATGGCGTGCCAACTTTTTATCTTATTGATTTTAAAAGATGAGGTTGTTATCTGCACAGTGGATTGCTAAAGTGATTTGGTGAATCACACTACTAAATGGCGAAATTCATCATGGCGGATTACAAGGACAACCTGCTCGGCGAGGCTAATAGCTTTCTTGAAGTGCTGGAGCAGGTATCAAGACTGGCGCCGCTGGATAAACCGGTGCTGGTGATCGGCGAGCGCGGAACCGGCAAGGAGCTGATCGCCAGTCGCCTGCACTTCCTCTCTTCCCGCTGGCAGGGACCGTTTATCTCGCTGAACTGCGCAGCGCTGAATGAAAACCTGCTCGACTCTGAACTCTTCGGACACGAAGCCGGGGCGTTTACCGGCGCCAGCAAACGTCATCCGGGGCGTTTCGAACGCGCCGACGGCGGTACCCTGTTTCTTGATGAGCTGGCCACCGCGCCGATGCTGGTGCAGGAAAAGCTGCTACGGGTGATTGAGTATGGTGAACTGGAGCGCGTCGGCGGCAGCCAGCCGCTGCAGGTGAACGTCCGTCTGGTGTGCGCAACCAACGCCGACCTGCCGCAAATGGTGGAGGAAGGACTCTTTCGCGCGGACCTTCTCGACCGCCTGGCCTTTGATGTGGTGCAGTTGCCGCCGCTACGCGAGCGTCAGAGTGATATCATGCTACTCGCCACGCAGTTTGCCATCCAGATGTGCCGCGAGCTTGGGCTGCCCCTGTTTCCCGGCTTTAGCGAACGCGCCATTGAGACGCTGCAAAGCTACCGCTGGCCGGGCAATATTCGTGAATTAAAAAACGTGGTTGAACGTTCGGTCTACCGCCACGGCAGCAGCGACAGCGAGCTGGATAACATCATTATTAATCCTTTCCGCCAGCAGCAAACGACGCCGCTTGCGGTGGCGGAAAAGCGCGCCGGGCCAACGCTGCCGCTCGATTTACGCGCCTTCCAGCAGGAGCAAGAAAAAAGCCTGCTCGAGATGAGTCTCGGACAGGCTAAGTACAATCAAAAGCAAGCGGCTGACCTGTTAGGGTTGACCTACCACCAGCTGCGGGCGCTGCTGAAAAAGCATCAGCTTTGACGATAACGAAAAAAGTGACACTGTCACCAAGCGGTATTTTATTTATTATTGATGAGCTGAGGCTGATTCAATGATCGAGACCCGCAGTTAAATATTTGTAACTGGTAAGATAAGTCAATGTGAATTATCATCTGCGCATAATGACTCAACGGACTGAAAATACAGATGATTCCGGTTAATTCTTCAACGCTTGGCCGTTATGCGGCGCACGTCAGCCTGGTCCATACCATGAAAGGCCACAAAGGCCCCGCGCTCTCGGTGATGATGATCTTTTCCGACCTGCTGATTCGCTCGACCGAGGATTCGTATCGTGAACAAGGCTGGGAAATTACGCCGCGAAAAAGCGGCCTGGTACTGCGTACTTACGTTGCCATCCACCAGGATGGCGGCGAGCTGGAAATAACCCCCAAAGACTATATCGCCCGTTATAACCGACTCCTTCCGCTATAACGCCTTCACAATCCAGCGGCCGTGCCAACACGGCTAACTGGAGAAACCGCTAATAAAAAGATACCATGTGGCCAAAAACAGGGTGCCTACGGTGCAGAAAAGCGCCGTGCTCAGTACGTATAGTGCCCGCAACCCGTGGCGCATATGAATCCTTTTCATAATACCTTCGCTTGCCTGCCGCCAAACGCAGGGTGATTTAAGAGGTATACTCGAAGTTAATAAGCGGTTTAAATTTGATTCAGTTGGCCAAATAACCAACGCAACCATCGCTTACATTATCTCCATAAGCAATTAAGGTGGTGGTAAATGTTATTTAATATTAATAAGATAGAGCCTTGCTCTATAATCAAAAAGAAACTATGCGCCTGAAACTGTCTTCTCTCCTGGCAGCCGTATCTATGCTGTGCGGGCAAGCTTTTGCCGCGCCCGCCCTGCCTGCGCACGCGGATATTCGTGACAGCGGCTTTGTGTATTGCGTAAGCGGCCAGGTCAACACCTTCAACCCGCAAAAAGTCAGCAGTGGCCTGATTGTCGATACCCTGGCCGCTCAGCTCTACGACCGACTGCTCGATGTTGACCCCTATACCTACCGTCTGGTCCCCGAACTGGCCGAAAGCTGGGAGGTGCTGGACAACGGCGCAACTTACCGCTTCCATCTGCGCAACAACGTGCCATTTCAGACCACGTCCTGGTTCAAACCGACGCGTAATTTTAATGCCGATGACGTTATCTTCACCTTTGGCCGCATTTTTAACCGCGACCATCCGTGGCATAACGTCAACGGCAGCAGCTTCCCCTATTTCGACAGCTTACAGTTTGCCGATAGCGTAGAAAGCGTGCGTAAGCTGGATAATCAGACCGTTGAGTTTCGTCTCAAGCGCCCGGACGCCTCGTTCCTGTGGCACCTGGCAACCCACTACGCTTCGGTAATGTCCGCAGAATATGCCGCAAAGCTGGCCCAGGGCGATCGTCAGGAACTCATTGACCGTCAACCCGTCGGCACCGGCCCTTTCCTGTTGTCAGAGTACCGCAGCGGTCAGTACATCCGCTTGCAGCGCCATCCTGCTTACTGGCGCGGTAAGCCATTGATGCCGCAAGTGGTTGTCGATCTTGGTTCCGGCGGCACCGGGCGCTTATCTAAACTGCTAACCGGCGAATGCGACGTGCTGGCCTGGCCCGCCGCCAGCCAGCTCTCTATTCTGCGCGACGATCCGCGTTTACGTTTGACCTTGCGTCCGGGAATGAACATCGCCTGGCTGGCATTTAACACCGCGAAACCGCCGCTCGATAACCCTGAAGTTCGCCACGCGCTGGCGCTGGCTATTAATAACCAGCGGCTGATGCAGTCGATTTACTATGGGACAGCGGAAACCGCGGCATCAATGCTGCCCCGAGCGTCCTGGGCTTATGATAACGACGCCAGGATTACTGAATATAATCCAACGGAAGCCCGCGCCCGGCTTAAAGCGCTCGGGCTGGAAAAGCTAACGCTTAAGTTGTGGGTGCCAACCAGCTCGCAGGCCTGGAATCCCAGTCCGCTCAAAACCGCCGAGCTTATTCAGGCAGATATGGCGCAAATTGGCGTGAGGGTGATCATTGTGCCGGTTGAGGGCCGTTTCCAGGAAGCCAGGTTGATGGATATGAACCACGATCTGACGCTTTCCGGCTGGGCAACGGACAGCAATGACCCGGACAGTTTTTTCCGTCCACTGCTGAGCTGCGCGGCGATTGCCTCGCAAACCAACTACGCCCACTGGTGTAATCGTGAGTTCGACGAAGTGTTGCAAAAAGCGCTGACGTCACAGCAGCTGGCCTCACGCATTGAGGCTTATAAAGAGGCCCAGCACATCCTTGCTGCTGAACTGCCGGTACTGCCGCTGGCCTCTTCACTGCGTTTACAGGCCTATCGCTACGATATGAAAGGCCTGGTGCTGAGTCCGTTTGGCAACGCCTCTTTTGCCGGCGTCTCGCGGGAAAAAGAAAATGAGGTGAAAGAACCATGATTATTTTTACCCTGCGCCGCCTGCTGCTGCTGCTGATTACCCTCTTCCTGCTGACCTTTGTCGGTTTTAGCCTGAGCTACTTTACGCCCCACGCGCCGCTACAGGGGGCCTCGCTATGGAACGCCTGGCTGTTCTGGTTTGAAGGCGTACTGCGCTGGGATTTTGGCGTCTCCAGTATCAATGGGCAGTTGATCTCTGAGCAGCTTAAAGAGGTCTTTCCCGCCACGATGGAGCTCTGTATCCTCGCCTTCGGCTTTGCGTTGGTCATCGGGATCCCCGTCGGCATGCTAGCAGGTATTATGCGCAATAAATGGCCAGATACCCTGATCAGCGCACTGGCGCTGCTGGGCTTCTCCATTCCGGTATTCTGGCTGGCGCTGCTGCTGACCCTGTTCTTCTCCCTCACCCTGGGCTGGTTTCCGGTATCTGGACGCTTTGACCTGTTATACGAAGTGAAATCGGTCACCGGCTTTGCGCTGATCGACGCCTGGCTCTCTGATTCGCCGTGGCGCCATGAAATGATCGTCAGCGCCGCGCGCCATATGGTACTGCCGGTACTTACTCTGGCGGTTGCGCCGACGACAGAAGTTATCCGCCTGATGCGAATCAGCACCAGCGAAGTGTACGACACCAACTATGTCAAAGCTGCCGCCACCCGCGGCGTATCCCGGCGCACGATTTTGCATCGCCACGTGCTGCACAATGCGCTGCCGCCAGTGATCCCGCGTCTGGGGCTGCAGTTTTCCACCATGCTGACGCTGGCGATGATTACCGAAATGGTCTTTAGCTGGCCTGGCCTGGGCCGCTGGCTAATCAATGCGATTCGCCAACAGGACTACGCCGCTATCTCTGCGGGCGTGATGGTCATCGGCGCGCTGGTGATTATTGTTAACGTGATATCAGATATTCTGGGTGCCATGGCTAACCCACTGAAACATAAGGAATGGTATGCCCTACGATAGCGTTTATCTGGAGAAGCGCCCGCCGGGTGCGCTGCGCACCGTATGGCGAAAATTCTACGGTGATACCACCGCGATGGTGGGCCTGTACGGCTGTGGAGCGCTGGTGTTGTTGTGCGTTTTCGGCGGCTGGTTTGCTCCATACGGCATCGACCAGCAGTTTCTTGGCTATCAGCTGTTGCCGCCATCATGGTCGCGCTACGGTGAAGTGTCGTTCTTTCTCGGCACTGACGATCTTGGCCGTGACGTCCTCAGCCGCCTGCTAAGCGGCGCGGCGCCCACGGTCGGCGGCGCATTTGTGGTCACACTCGCCGCGACGCTGCTGGGTCTGGTGCTTGGCGTGATTGCCGGCTCGACTCACGGCCTGCGTTCGGCGGTGATGAATCATATTCTCGATACTCTGCTGTCGATCCCATCCCTGCTGCTGGCGATTATCGTTGTCGCCTTCGCCGGCCCACATCTCAGCCACGCGATGTTCGCGGTCTGGCTGGCGCTGCTGCCGCGTATGGTGCGGTCTGTTTACAGCATGGTGCATGATGAGCTGGAAAAAGAGTACGTTATTGCCGCGCGCCTCGACGGAGCATCAACGCTGAATATTTTATGGTTTGCAGTGCTGCCGAATATTACCTCCGGCCTGGTCACCGAAATCACCCGGGCGCTGTCGATGGCGATTCTGGATATTGCCGCGCTGGGATTCCTTGACCTCGGCGCTCAGCTCCCCTCGCCGGAGTGGGGAGCGATGCTCGGCGACGCGCTGGAGCTGATTTACGTCGCGCCGTGGACGGTCATGCTGCCAGGCGGAGCAATTATGCTAAGCGTCCTGCTGGTTAACCTGCTGGGCGACGGGATCCGCCGCGCAATTATCGCAGGGGTGGAATAATGCCGTTACTCGATATCCGTAATTTAACCATCGAATTCAAGACTAACGAAGGCTGGGTTAAAGCCGTCGATCGCGTCAGCCTGACCCTTGCCGAAGGGGAAATTCGCGGCCTGGTTGGGGAGTCTGGCTCGGGTAAGAGCTTAATCGCCAAGGCTATTTGCGGCGTCACTAAAGACAACTGGCGGGTCACCGCCGACCGTATGCGCTTCGACGACATCGATCTGCTGCGTCTCTCGGTTCGCGAGCGCCGTAAGCTGGTGGGCCACAACGTCTCGATGATTTTTCAGGAGCCGCAATCCTGTCTCGATCCTTCCGAACGCATCGGCCAGCAGCTGACGCAGAATATCCCCGGCTGGACCTTTAAAGGTCGCTGGTGGCAGCGTCCAGGCTGGCGCAAACGGCGCGCAATCGAACTGTTGCACCGCGTAGGGATCAAAGATCATAAAGATGCAATGCGCAGCTTCCCCTATGAGTTGACGGACGGAGAGTGCCAGAAGGTAATGATTGCCATCGCGCTGGCTAACCAGCCGCGGCTGCTGATTGCCGATGAGCCGACCAACGCCATGGAACCCACTACCCAGGCACAAATCATCCGTCTGCTGACGCGCCTCAACCAAAACAACAACACCACGATTTTGCTGATCAGCCACGATATGCAGATGCTGAGCAAATGGGCGGACAAAATTAACGTGATGTACTGCGGACAGACGGTGGAAAGCGCGCCGAGCGAAGAGCTGGTGACGATCCCCCATCATCCGTATACCCAGGCGCTGATTCGGGCAATTCCGGATTTCGGTAGCGCCATGCCGCATAAAAGCCGACTCAATACTATGCCAGGGGCCATCCCGCTACTTGAACAACTGCCCATCGGCTGTCGTCTCGGGCCGCGTTGTCCCTACGCCCAGCGGGAATGCATCGAAACGCCTCGCCTGGTGGGCGTGCGTAATCATCTCTACGCCTGTCATTTCCCGCTGAACATGGAGAAAGAGTGAAATGGTCGAAACGTTGCTTGAAGTACGCAATCTGAGTAAGACCTTTCGCTATCGTACCGGCTGGTTCCATCGGCAAACAGTGGAAGCGGTAAAGCCGCTCAGTTTCACCCTGCGTGAACGCCAGACGCTGGCGATTATTGGCGAAAACGGCTCGGGGAAATCCACGCTGGCGAAAATGCTCGCCGGGATGGTTGAACCGAGCACCGGCGAACTGCTGATTGATGACCATCCGCTGGAGTTTGGCGATTACTCATTCCGCAGCCAGAAAATTCGCATGATCTTCCAGGATCCATCGACTTCGCTTAACCCCCGACAACGGATTTCGCAAATTCTCGATTTTCCGCTGCGCCTGAATACCGACCTTGAGCCCGAAGCCCGGCAGAAGCAGATTATCGAAACATTGCGTATGGTCGGCCTGCTGCCGGATCACGTCAGCTACTACCCGCATATGCTGGCACCAGGGCAAAAGCAGCGTCTGGGTCTGGCGCGAGCGCTGATCCTGCGGCCAAAAGTGATCGTCTGCGATGAAGCGCTGGCGTCGCTGGATATGTCGATGCGCTCGCAGCTGATTAACCTGATGCTGGAGCTGCAGGAAAAACAGGGGATCTCGTATATTTACGTGACGCAGCATCTGGGCATGATGAAGCACATCAGCGATCAGGTGCTGGTGATGCACCAGGGGGAAGTGGTTGAGCGCGGCAGCACCGCCGACGTTCTGGCTTCTCCACTGCACGATCTGACTAAACGTCTTATTGCCGGTCATTTTGGCGAGGCGCTTACCGCCGATGCGTGGCGTAAAGACGGCAAATAATTGAGGCGCAAATTACAATGATCGTCCCGGTTCACTTTTCTTCCCTCCCGGTGACGCCGTGGAAAAACGGTGGCGGCGAAACGCGTGAAATCGTCTGCGTTGCATCGCCAGATGCACCGTTTACCTGGCGCGCCAGTATCGCCACGCTGGAAAACGATGGTCCTTTTTCCCCCTTCCCCGGTGTCGACAGGGTCATCATCCTTCTTGAGGGGCAGCCATTGTGGCTGCGCGGCGACAATATCGCCCAGCGGCTTGAACTCTGGCAGCCGTGGGGGTTTGCTGGCGAATGGTCTCTTGCCAGCGAAGGGATCTCCGGGCGCGGCCTGGACTTCAATATTATGACCCAGCGCTCGCGTGCCGCCTCGCGGGTCAGCGTCGTCTCTGAGCCACAGCGACCGGGCACGGAGGGCATCGCATGGGTGCTCCAGGGCAGTTGGCTACTGGCTGACAGGATTTATGAGGCCAGTTCCGGGATTTGGTGGCAGGACGAGTCGCCTGGCGAACTGATTCCGAACTCTCCCGATGCCCGGCTTTTACTGGCGGAGATCGAACGCCGCTAGCGCCAGATGCCTGTAGCATCAGATGGTATACTCTTGTATACACGGTAGCCAACGCGCGGTATGAGGTGGCGAATGGCAGAAAAATATCGTGACACAAGGGGTCGTCAGTGGGATATAATTCCCGGCTAAATTTGAGTTATTTTGAAATAGCAATGCTAACCAAATGATTGTTAAAGTAAAAATAAGCAATAACGATAAGGATTAAAAGCTATGGGTTTTCTTTCCGGTAAGCGCATTCTGTTGACTGGCCTTGCCAGCAAACTGTCCATCGCCTACGGCATCGCGCAAGCCATGCACCGTGAAGGGGCTGAACTGGCGTTCACCTATCAGAACGAAAAACTGAAAGGTCGTGTGGAAGAATTTGCTGCCGCGCTGGGCTCTAATATCGTCCTGCCGTGCGACGTGGCTGAAGATGAGAGCATTGCGTCTCTGTTCACCGAACTGAGCAAAGTTTGGCCGAAGTTCGACGGTTTCGTGCACTCCATTGGATTCGCCCCGGCAGACCAGTTAGACGGCGACTATGTAAATGCGGTCACGCGTGAAGGCTTCAAAATCGCTCACGATATCAGCGCCTACAGTTTTGTGGCGATGGCGAAAGCCTGCCGCGGGATGCTGAACCCGGGCTCCGCCCTGCTGACGCTGTCCTACCTGGGCGCTGAGCGCGCCATCCCGAACTATAACGTGATGGGTCTGGCTAAAGCCTCTCTCGAAGCTAACGTTCGTTACATGGCTAACGCCATGGGTCCGGAAGGCGTTCGCGTTAACGCCATCTCTGCTGGCCCGATCCGTACTCTGGCGGCATCCGGTATTAAAGATTTCCGTAAAATGCTGGCACACTGCGAAGCGGTCACCCCGATCCGTCGCACCGTCACCACCGAAGACGTGGGTAACAGCGCGGCATTCCTGTGTTCCGACCTGTCTGCCGGTATCTCCGGTGAAGTTGTTCACGTTGACGGCGGTTTCAGCATCGCCGCAATGAACGAGCTGGAACTGAAATAAGTTCTTTACCCTCCTCGCGACCGTGAGGAGGGGACTTTCCCCCCGCGCCTTCCTTTTGTTATTCCAATCCGCTATTTGTTAGCACGTATCAATATTTTCTCCCACCCCAGGGTTAAGCCAGGATAGTTCCGCATAGCATGACCGCGAAACGGCGGTTTGCCACATACCGAACAAGGAACGCCCATGGAGCAACGCCGCATTTACGGCAAAAACCACTGGTATCATGAGACCCAGTCAACAATCTGCCCGGTGGATGTATTGCCGCTCGTCCCTGAAGCCGCCCATGTCGAAGATCGCTTTCTACTCGATCTGACTCTGCCCGAAGACCTGCACCAGGCGCATGCGCGCTGGCTTACGCCCGCCCGTCGGCTGGCTGATGCGCTCTTCCCGGCGTCAGTGACGGTTAATCGTCTGCAAACATTTAACGCCTACGATCGGCTGAGCACGGCGCTGACCGTCGCCCAGGTTTATGGCGTACAGCGTCTTTGTAACCACTACGCGGCACGGCTGGCTCCGCTTCCTGGCCCGGACTCCTCGCGTGAGAGCAACCGCCGCCTGGCGCAAATGACCCAGTATGCCCGCCAGCTCGCCAGCTCCCCTTCAGTGATTAACGCGCAGTCCCGCAGCCAACTGGACGAAGTCGGCCTGACCAGTCGCGATATTATTCTTATCAATCAGATCATTGGTTTTGTCGGCTTTCAGGCCCGCGCTATCGCCGCATTCCAGGCAGCATTAGCCTATCCGGTTCGCTGGATACCCGGCATGCCACAGCAGGAAGATGCGCCAGAAGCGCTTTTTGCCGTGAGCGATCTTGACTGGCAGCCGGGCCTGGACGATTCAGATTTACGCTATGCTGATGACGAACGTCAGTCTCTGCTGACAAACTGGCAAAAGCATCCCGGCCTGTTTGAACTGGCCCCCCTGCTGGCCGCTCAGGAACCACCGCTTGAGATACTGGAGCAACTTCTGAGCCACCTCAGCGCACAGCAGCCATTGGCCGCACAGGTGGCGCTGATAGCCGCGCGTATTAATGGCAGCACAAGCTGTTTTGACGCCTGGGCCTCGCGATGTCCAGATTTAGCCGAACTCGCAGAGACGTTATCTCGTCACGAATCTGGCGCTCAGGCATGGGGAAAAAACCATTCCATTGAGCGGTTGCTTTTACAATCCGCACAGCTTTTAACCCGCTCACCTGACCGCTTCAGCGCCGCCCAGCTAACTCCCCTGACTGAATACGGGCTTTCCCGCACCTCCGCTATCGATCTTCTTGTCTGGTGCGGGCTGTGCGGCTGGATGAATCGTCTGAAAATCGCCCTCGGGAATGTGCGTCAGCAGACGTAAAATGCTGAAACAGCGCTTGCTGCGGCAGGCATATTCGCGTAAAAATGTCAGCCGCTCTTTTAGCCACGAAAATACGAAATTATGTTTCAGGACAACCCGCTGCTAGCGCAGCTTAAACAGCAACTGCATTCCCAGACTCCGCGCGTTGAAGGGGTCGTTAAGGGGACGGAAAAAGGGTTTGGCTTCCTCGAGGTCGACTCGCAGAAAAGCTATTTCATTCCGCCGCCGCAAATGAAAAAAGTGATGCATGGCGATCGTATTATCGCTGTGGTCAATACGGAAAAAGAACGCGAAAGCGCTGAGCCGGAAGAACTGGTTGAGCCGTTCCTGACGCGTTTTGTCGGTAAAGTTCATAAGAAAGACGATCGTCTTTCCATCGTTCCTGATCATCCGCTGCTGAAAGATGCTATCCCCTGCCGCGCCGCTCGCGGCGTAGAGCATGATTTTAAAGAGGGTGACTGGGCCGTTGCTGAAATGCGTCGTCATCCGCTGAAAGGTGACCGCGGTTTCTATGCTGAACTCACTCAGTACATCACCTATGGCGATGACCATTTCGTGCCGTGGTGGGTCACCCTGGCGCGTCACAATCTGGAAAAAGAAGCACCGGACGGTGCAGCGACTGAAATGCTGGATGAAGGTCTGGAACGCCGCGATTTAACCGCGCTGGCTTTCGTGACTATCGACAGCGCCAGCACCGAAGATATGGACGATGCGCTGTACGCAGAGCTTGCCGCAGACGGTAAACTGCATCTGACCGTCGCTATCGCCGACCCGACGGCCTGGATTGCTGAAGGCAGCAAGCTGGATAATACGGCGAAGATTCGCGCCTTTACCAACTACCTGCCGGGCTTCAATATTCCCATGCTGCCGCGCGAACTGTCCGATGACCTCTGTTCTCTGCGCCCTAACGAAGTTCGTCCGGTTCTGGCCTGCCGTATGATTCTGGCTGATGATGGCGCCATCGAGGGCGATATTGAGTTCTTCGCCGCCACCATCGAGTCTAAAGCGAAGCTGGCCTACGATGATGTTTCTGACTGGCTGGAAAATAACGGTAGCTGGCAGCCTGACAACGAGACTATCGCACAGCAAATTAAGCTGCTGCAGGATGTCTGCTTGCGTCGTAGCGAATGGCGTAAAAACCACGCGCTGGTGTTCAAAGATCGCCCGGACTATCGCTTTGTGCTGGGTGAGAAAGGCGAAGTGCTGGATATCGTTGCCGAGCCGCGCCGCATCGCCAACCGCATCGTTGAAGAGTCAATGATCGCGGCAAACATCTGCGCTGCACGCGTGCTGCGCGATAAGCTTGGCTTCGGCGTTTATAACGTCCACACCGGGTTCGATCCGGCCAATACCGAGCAGCTCGCTGCGTTGCTGAAAACTCACGATGTGCACGTTGACCCGGTGGAAGTACTGACGCTCGAAGGTTTCTGCAAGCTTCGTCGCGAACTGGATGCACAACCGTCCGGCTTCCTCGACAGCCGTATTCGCCGCTTCCAGTCGTTTGCCGAAATTAGCACCGAGCCAGGCCCGCACTTTGGTTTGGGTCTTGAGGCCTATGCAACCTGGACCTCCCCGATTCGTAAGTACGGCGATATGATCAACCATCGCCTGCTGAAAGCGATTGTTAAGGGGGAATCTATCGCTCGTCCGCAGGATGACGTTGCGGTGCAAATGGCTGAGCGTCGTCGCCTCAACCGCATGGCGGAGCGCGATGTCGGAGACTGGCTATACGCCCGCTATCTGAGTCCGAAAGCGGGTACCGATACCCGTTTTGCGGCTGAAATTATTGATGTCAGCCGTGGCGGTATGCGTGTGCGTCTGGTGGATAACGGCGCGGTTGCCTTTATACCCGCACCGTTCCTGCACGCCGTGCGCGATGAGCTGGTTTGCAGCCAGGAAAACGGTACCGTGCAGATTAAAGGCGAAGTCGTCTATAAAGTGACCGACGTTATCGATGTGACGATTGCCGAAGTTCGCATGGAAACTCGCAGCGTGATTGCGCGTCCTGCCGCCTGATAGACTTTCCCGTGCGGCTCCCCTATACGGAGCCGCATTCAGGTCCTTCCCGTTATTTTTCTGTGCGTTGCCGCTAATCATCGTAGATGAGTTAGGTTGTGCGTTTTTTTCGCTTCTCTTTTTCATCCGTTTTTAGCATCATTGATTTTATTCACATTTGTAACCAGGATAACGCCATGTCAGATCTGAATGCCCGCCTGCTCGCCCAACGTATCGATACCGTACTGGATATCCTGGTTGCCGGGGATTATCACTCTGCGATCCATAACCTGGAAATTCTGAAAGCCGAACTGCAGGCGCTCTCCAGCGACGAGCAGGAAGGTAAACCCGGTCAGCCTAAAGCGCCGTGGGAAATCTGATAATCTTCATCGCCGCAATCGACCAGGCAAGGCCGATTGTTAGCCCAAATAGCCCTTAACCGTGATGTTGCTATGAACGCCCGACAACAAAGTATTTTGCAAATGGTCATCGATAAAGGCCGTATGAGCGTGACCGACCTCGCGAAGATGACCGGTGTCTCTGAAGTCACTATTCGTCAGGATCTGAATTCATTAGAGAAGCAGAGCTACCTGCGTCGTACTCACGGTTTCGCCGTTCCTCTGGATAGCGAAGATGTGGAAACCCGCATGATGACCAATTTCGCCATCAAGCGAGAGCTGGCTGCGCGGGCCGCTACGCTCGTTTCGTCCGGTGAGACAGTGTTTATCGAAAACGGGAGCTGCAACGCCCTGCTTGCCCGTACGCTTGCCGAGCGTGGCGATATCACGATCATCACCGTCAGCAGCTATATTGCGCATCTGCTGAAAGAGACGCCCGGAGAAGTGATCCTGCTGGGCGGAATCTATCAAAAGCGTAGCGAGAGTATGGTGGGTCCACTGACGCGACAGTTTATTCAGCAGGTCCACTTCAGTAAGGCTTTTATCGGCATTGACGGCTGGCAGGGTGAAACCGGATTTACTGGGCGCGATATGATGCGCGCCGATGTGGTCAACGCGGTGCTGGAAAAAGGCTGTGAAGCAATTGTTCTTAGCGACAGCTCAAAATTCAACGCAATTCACCCCTATCCGCTCGGCCCCGTCGGTCGATTCAATCGCATTATTACCGATGACAATCTTAGCGATGCCGTTCGCAACCAATTAACCCAGTGCGGCTTAGCCGTTGATATCGTTAACCAGCCCTGATATTTATTATCGCCATTCCGTTTATTGTGCCGGGTGATGCCCGGCACAGGCTTCGTCTGAGACTTTTCTGACGCCTGAATTCAGACTTTTTACCTCCCTGAAAAATTTATAGAAAGTAGAATTAATGTTAGCGATATAACAGGAAGTGACTATCACCTGCGTGATTAAAGTAACACCTGCGCAACTTAAGCTTCATGGAATAACCCCTGGGCAGGAGTAACAAGCTATGCTTAAAGGAAGTTGTATCCATGAATAGATTATTCAGGAGAAAAAAATGATGACTTCAATGAACAAAAAAATGGCCGCTGTGGTCCTGGCCGTCACTGTTGCAATGTCTCTGAGCGCTTGTTCTAACTGGTCTAAACGCGATCGTAACACGGCTATCGGCGCGGGTGCCGGTGCGATTGGTGGTGCGGTATTAACCGACGGCAGCACCCTGGGTACCTTGGGCGGCGCAGCAGTCGGCGGTATTATTGGCCACCAGGTCGGTAAATAATACTTATCGGAATAAAGAGAATAAAAATATATTAGCTGACTAGTACAGCAGCAAAAATTCAAGGCCGCGATATTCATCGTGGCCTTATTTATTGATTAACCGCCAGCAAGCTTTACTTTCATTCCTTTGGCTTCAAGAAGTGATTTCAGCAAATCACGTTTATCGCCCTGAATCTCTATCACGCCATCTTTAACCGACCCGCCGCAGCCGCATTTCTTTTTCAGCTCGGCAGCTAGCTTAGCCAGCGCCTCGTCATTTTCATCAATTCCGCTAATCAGGCACACGCCCTTACCCTTACGACCGCTGGTCTGACGCTGGATACGCACAATTCCATCCCCTTTAGGGCGATCTTGTACCTGTTCAGGTTCATCGATACGGCCGCTGTCCGTCGAATACACCAGACGACTGTTGGAATCGCTCATCATGCCCCCTTGTTCAACGATACATTAATGCTAAGTAACGTGGCGGCAGGATCGGCAGACTGCGTAACCGGACGACCAATAACCATATAATCAACGCCTGCGGCCTGCGCCTGTTCCGGCGTCATGATCCTCCGCTGATCGCCTGCATCACTGCCTTGCGGACGAATACCTGGCGTCACCAGTTTAAACGCCTGACCGAGTTCCTGTTTGAAGCGCACCGCTTCCTGCGCTGAACAGACAACTCCATCCAGGCCGCAGCGCTGAGTCAGCGCCGCCAACTTCGCGGCGTGGTCGGCCGGAGAAAGCGTAATGCCCAGATCCTGCAGGTCGCTGGCTTCCATACTGGTTAATACGGTGACCGCAATCAGCAAAGGCGCATCCTTACCAAACGGCAGCAGGGCTTCACGTGCGGCGGTCATCATACGCGCACCGCCGGATGCGTGGACATTGACCATCCAGACGCCCAGGTCAGCCGCCGCGGCGACCGCATGTGCCGTAGTATTTGGGATATCGTGAAACTTAAGATCGAGAAAGACCTCAAAACCGCGCTGGTGCAGGTCGCGAACAAGCTGTGGGCCAAACAGAGTAAACATCTCTTTGCCAACCTTCAGGCGGCAGTCGCGTGGATCGATGCGGTCGACAAATGCCAGCGCTTTATCACGGTTATCATAATCGAGAGCAACGACGATGGGAGAGGATGTGACAACACGAGAAGAAGATGTAGCTGTAGACGTCATGACCGGACCTTAATTGTTAATGAGCGCCGGTGCGGCGCAAAAAAGGTAAACGGGCAGCATTCTACCTGTGATAAAGCGAAAATAACAGGCTGCATTTCCCCTCCCTGCCAGGCGATTTAATCGCAGGAGCCGGCGAGGAGAAGAGAAAAACGCATTAAGTATGTTGTAACTAAAATGGCGTTTTTTTTAATTTACTGTCCGTCAAGGCCGCGAATTGGCTTGATTGTTGACCATGAGCGGCAGGACGGGCAGTGCCAGTACAGCGTATGGGCGGTAAAGCCACATTTCTGGCAACGGTAACGCGGTTTGCTACGGACCTGCTCACCCACCATATGGCGCAGGACGCCCAGGCTCTCTTTCGCGCGCCCTTCTTCAGCTTCATTGATGTGGTAATCAATAAGCTTATGGAACACTCGCATCGTTGGATGGCGCTCCAGCTGGCGAGTCACATAGTTTTGCGCGGATTCAACCCCTTCTCGCTGCTCGATGATCTGCGCCAGCATAAGATCGGCGGTCGCCCCGATATTTTCCTCCGCGCAGCGGCGTAAAAACGCTTCCCACTCGTCGGTTTTCCCCAATTGCTGGTAACAGGTTTGCAGCATCTCCAGCGTTTCACCCACCAGCTCTTTGTCCTGCTCAATCACCCGCTCAAGGCTCTCTACGGCTTTCGCATAGTCGCCCTTTTCCATCCATACTCGCCCCATCATGATGGAGACACGAGCGCTATTACGATCCGCTGCCACACCTTTTTTCAGCAGCGTCATGGCCTTGTCCAGGTCGTTGCCGGCCATTTGCTGCAGCGCCAGTTCACACCAGAAATTGGCGATTTCACCGCGATGCTTCTCTTTCCCCAGCTTAACCAGACGTTCGGCCACTTCAATCGCGGACTGCCAGTCGCTGGTTGCCTGATAAATTTGCAGTAACTGCTGCAAAGCGCCAAGTCGAAAATCCGTTTCATCCACCAGCTGTTTAAACATGCCTTCAGCCCGGTCATAGAGCCCGGCCGCCATATAGTCACGCCCCAGCTGCTGTACGGCCAGCAGGCGCTGGTCGTACGTTAACGAGGCGCTTTCCATTAAGCTTTGGTGAATACGGATAGCCCGATCAACCTCACCACGCGAGCGAAACAGGTTGCCAAGCGTAAGGTGGGCCTCGACGGTGCCGGTATCTTCTTTCAGCATATCGAGGAACAGGTCGACAGCTTTATCCTGCTGATTACTCAGCAGGAAGTTGACCCCCGCTACGTAATCACGCGACAGACGGCTCGCATCGTCCTGTTTGGACTGTTGTGCACTTCTGCGCCCCATATACCAACCATAGGCTGCGGCAACGGGCAAAAGCAGAAACAACAACTCCAGCATAAATGATTATTCCTTCACCGCAGGAACACCAGCTTGAGCAGGCGCAGCGTTGGCCGGGGCAATCTGATGCTCCAGGCGCTTAATTTTACGCTCGGCACGCGCCAGAGAGACGCGAACGCGCAGCCAGAAAAGGCCGCAAATCAGCCAGCCGATGGCAAAACCGGCAGCAAACAGCACGGCCAGCAGCGTTGAGATGCGGAATTCACCCTGCGCGAGTAAATAGTTGAACGTGACCACCTGGTCATTCTGCGCGCCCAGCGTCACTGAAATGACGAAGATGGCTAACACCAGTAAGAAAATAAGTAAATATTTCACATGACTTCCCGTTATGTGGGTTGCGCGAAAGAATCCCGCGTTCAGCCCTATAAAGTATCATTTTCGCCGCAGCGGTGAAATGGAAAAGCATGACACCAGTACAGGATATGCGGCCTGATACTGGTAATATCAACATTATTCCTGCGCTGCCGCCCTTTTTTTAATATCCTGCGCCTCTTCTCCCGGCGGCGATAGCGGGCCGCAAAACCGCTGGGCAAGCCAGGTCGCCAGCGTCACTAAAAGCCAGGAGATAAGCGTCGCGACGATCAGGTCCTGCGGCCAGTGCATTCCCAGCGCCAGACGACTCCCCATCACTGCTGTGGCCCATATCAGCAACAGCGCCATAGTTGTCCAACGACGCCGTGGCCACAGCAAACCCACGCCGAGCAGCGCCCAACTGGCAGCAAACATCGTGTGGCCAGAAGGGAAAGCGAAGCCGGTCTCTTTTTGCCAGTGCTTGCGCAAAAATTTAGGAATTTGCTGCTCTTGCGCCAGCTGCTCATGCACCAGTTTAGCGCGATCTTTGCGTTTCAACGCGTAGAATTGATTTACCGGCACCTGCTGCGTCCGCTCCAGCCAGATGACAAAAGGACGAGGCTCCTGAGCACGGTCTTTGATCCAGGATTTCATCCCCTGCCCGATCAGGATCGCCGCCGCCAGAATCAAAAACAACATTATCGCCGCCCGCAGGCGAAAACGCAGGCACCACAGAAACCAGGCGCAGAGAATAACGTGGGTAATGATGCCCCAGGGCTGAGTCACCGTCTCGGTCACCCAGTAGAGCAACTTCATGACGCCTTCCGAGAGTCCCGGATGCCATTTCCAACCGGAAATCCAAACCACTGCGGGCATGATTAATAACAGGGCCGCGCCAACGGCGGTTCGTCTGGCAATCAACAGCATCTCGTCTCCTTATCATTGACCTCGATATCATAACGGAAAGTAGTTCGTTTGTGCGCTTTGCGCGCGAGTAACCGTACGCAATTAGGAGAACGTCGCGCCATTGTGGCAAAATAGCGGCAAACAGAAGCACAGTCAGGTGCAGATAGAATCTGGAGAATCACATGCAGCTTAAACGTGTGGCAGAAGCCAAACTGCCAACCCCATGGGGCGATTTTCTCATGGTGGGTTTTGAAGAACTGGCAACCGGGCAGGATCACGTCGCGCTGGTCTTTGGCGATATTTCGGGACAATCCCCGGTACTGGCTCGCGTACATTCTGAGTGTTTAACGGGTGATGCCCTTTTTAGCCTGCGTTGTGATTGCGGGTTTCAGTTGGAAGCAGCATTATCGCATATTGCCGAAGAGGGGCGTGGCATTCTACTGTATCACCGCCAGGAAGGGCGCAATATTGGCCTGCTGAACAAAATTCGCGCCTACGCATTACAGGATCAAGGCTACGATACGGTCGAAGCCAACCATCAACTGGGTTTTGCCGCCGATGAGCGTGATTTCACGCTGTGCGCAGATATGTTTAAGCTGCTTAACGTCGACCAGGTTCGTCTGCTAACCAACAATCCGAAGAAGGTCGAAATCCTCACCGAAGCGGGAATCAATATCGTTGAGCGAGTGCCGCTGATTGTCGGGCGCAACCCGAAAAATGCCCACTATCTGGATACTAAGGCTGCCAAAATGGGGCACCTGCTGAATCAATAATCCAGTCGAAAAATTGCGGGCCAGCAGATGCTGGCCCTTTTTTATTTACAGCATATTGCGAATGACATAGTGCAAAATACCGTCATTCTGATAATAGGTCAGCTCGGTCGCGGTATCGATACGGCAGCGGCAATCAATAACATCCTGCTTGCCATCCGCACGCGTCAGGGTTACCGGCACCGTCATACCGGGCCGCAAGGCCTGCAAATTGCTGATATCAACCCGCTCCTCCCCGCTGAGTCCCAGCGTTTTGCGCGTCACGCCTTGTGGAAATTCTAACGGCAGTATCCCCATCCCAATCAAGTTAGAGCGGTGAATTCGCTCGAAGGACTCAGCGATAACGACCCTGACCCCAAGCAGACGCGGACCTTTCGCCGCCCAGTCGCGGCTGGAACCGGAACCGTACTCCTTGCCGGCGATAACCGCCAGAGGCGTTCCTTCGTCCTTGTAGAGCATGGCCGCATCGTAAATAGCGACAGGTTCGCTATCCGGAAGGTGTCGCGTCATCCCCCCTTCCACCCCGGGCACCATTTCATTGCGAATACGGATATTGGCAAACGTACCGCGCATCATCACTTCATGGTTCCCGCGGCGGGATCCGTAGGAGTTAAAATCGGTGCGTTCGACGCCATGATTTTGTAGATAACGTCCCGCAGGACTATCGGCCTTAATGCTTCCCGCCGGGGAGATATGGTCGGTGGTAACCGAGTCACCCAGCATCGCCAGAATGCGCGCGCCATGAATATCCTCCACCGCTTTCGGCTCAACGCCCATCTCATCAAAGAATGGCGACAAGCGAATATAGGTGGAATCATCCTGCCAGCCGTAGGTGTCGGATCGGTCCACTTTTATCGACTGCCACTCGGGCGTCCCTTCAAACACCTCGGCATACTCCTTATGGAACATCTCCGTCGAAACCTGCTCAACCGCCTTCGCGACTTCCGCTCCGCTCGGCCAGATATCTTTCAGATACACTGGTTGCCCCTCTTTACCTGTTCCTAGCGGGTCGAGCGTCAGATCAAGGTTCATGTTGCCCGCCAGGGCGTAGGCCACCACCAGCGGCGGTGAAGCCAGCCAGTTAGTTTTCACCAGCGGATGAATTCGGCCTTCAAAGTTTCGGTTTCCGGACAGCACGGCTCCGACGGTCAAATCACCCTGCTTGATGGCGCGCTCGATGGGGTCCGGCAGTGGTCCGGAGTTGCCGATACAGGTCGTGCAACCATAGCCAACCAGGTTAAAGCCGAGCTCATCAAGATACGGCGTCAACTTCGCATGGGCCAGATAGTCAGAAACCACTTTCGACCCCGGTGCCAGCGAGGCTTTTACCCACGGCTGCGGTTTCAGGCCCAGCTCAACGGCTTTCTTCGCCAGCAAGCCTGCGGCCATCAGGACGCTAGGGTTTGAAGTATTAGTACAGGAGGTAATGGCGGCAATCACCACCGCACCGTCCGGTAGCGAATATTGCTGTCCGTTCAGGGTATAATCGATTGGCCGTTTGTCTTTCTGCGCGTGATTAACTTCCAGCTCAGTGCTGGCGGCAAAGGCTTTCGGGACATCGCCAAGGGCGACACGGTCCTGCGGACGCTTCGGCCCGGCCAGACTGGCTTCAACGGTCCCCATATCCAATGCCAGCATGCTGGTAAATACGGGTTCATCGCCTGGCTGACGCCACATCCCCTGCGCTTTCGCATAGGCTTCCACCAGCAACACCTGCTCTTCGCTGCGACCGGTCAGGCGCATATAATCAAGGGTAACGGCATCAATTGGGAAGAAACCGCAGGTTGCGCCATATTCAGGGGACATGTTCGCGATCGTTGCGCGATCCGCCAGCGGCAGTGAATCAAGTCCGTCGCCATAGAATTCAACGAATTTACCCACTACACCGTGTTTACGCAGCATCTGGGTAACGGTTAACACCAGGTCCGTCGCGGTAATACCCTCTCGCAACTTGCCGCTCAGCTTGAAGCCGACAACGTCCGGGATCAGCATGGATACTGGCTGCCCCAACATAGCAGCTTCCGCTTCAATACCGCCGACGCCCCAGCCCAATACGCCGAGGCCGTTAATCATAGTGGTGTGCGAATCGGTCCCAACCAGCGTATCCGGAAAAGCGACCCACTCGCCGTTTTTCTGCTCGCTCCACACTGCCCGACCAAGATATTCAAGGTTAACCTGGTGGCAAATCCCGGTGCCCGGCGGCACAACGCTAAAGCGGCTGAACGCCTGCTGCCCCCAGCGCAAAAAGACGTAGCGTTCATGGTTTCGTTCCATCTCAAGACGGACGTTCTCTTCAAAAGCATCATCATCGCCAAAACGGTCTACCGTGACGGAGTGGTCAATCACCAGATCAACGGGAGAAAGCGGGTTAACTTTGGCGGTGTCACCTCCAAGGCGTTTTACCGCTTCGCGCATCGCCGCCAAATCCACTACGGCGGGAACACCGGTAAAATCCTGCATCAGAACGCGCGCCGGGCGATAAGCGATTTCCCTGTCGGCATGGGCATGCTTAAGCCATCCGGCCAGGGCGTGAATATCTTCAGCGGTCACTGAATCACCATCCTGCCAGCGCAGGAGGTTTTCCAGTAGTACTTTGAGGGATTTGGGCAAGCGCGAGAGATCGCCCAGTTCTTTGGCGGCCAGCGGTAAGCTGTAGTAGTGCCAGGTTTTATCTTTAACCTGTAACGTATCCTTGCTGGCTGCTCGTAGGGTTGACGACATAGCTCCTCCTTTACCTTAGGGATAGCATCCCCTGATCCTCCTCAGGGTCATTATTAAAGATAACACATCTTTGATGTAACACTTTGATAACAACTCAAATTGCTAAAATCGATAAAATGCATCACGACAGGGAATTTGAATAATGAGGGCTAATATATTGAGAAGGATTGAAGAAGGTTGGTTTGTTTCCACTTCGGTGTCGTATTAGTACACGAGTACAAAGAAGAACTAATCGCCATATTTTTGACGATTAGTTCAATAGAGTAAATTTATCGAGAGAGTCCCAAAAGGCAAAAAATATATCCTCCTTATTGCTGTTGCTTTATCAAATGGAAATAATTCTCAACATTTCATTTGTCATAAAAATGACATCAGCATTCTGACTGGAAATGTGCTCTAGTTCAGAAACCAAACGTTGCAGACAACCAGAGCAATGACGCTCCAGAACATCGCAAGCCCAAGGATAACGGCGCTCCAGGCCTTACTTCTCAAAACCGGATCTATCTCAGTCTTGTCACGTTCCTGTGACATCGCTAACTTCATATAATCGATATCACTAATCATTTTTTCACCACCAATCGTTTAAAACAACTAAGTACAGATAAATCTTAATTATGGTTGCCGTATTAATCCAGTGAATTTGCTTCTCAGAATCTAAATTCCATCAATATTTTGATCGCGACGGGTATATTTGCAAATGTGCCAGGAGGAGTTAACGAAAATTGTGATTCAAACGACATTTAGACTTTCAATTTCAGGCCATTATAAATTTTGGCATCCCCTTGAGGATGCCATTATTTTTTCTACGGCTATTTTTCCGGTAATTTAATATCCTTGAACATCGCTTCAATATCTTCATTTGAACGCAAAGCAACGGCCGTATCAACCACATCACGAGTCAGGTGTGGTGCAAAACGCTGAATAAAATCATACATATAGCTTCGCAAGAAGGTACTGCGCCGGAAACCTATTTTTGTGGTGCTGTGGCTGAAGATACCGTTAGCATCAAGCTTGACCAGATCCGGGTCAGAAACCGGGTCCACCGCCATACTGGCAATCACCCCTACTCCAAGGCCAAGACGAACATAAGTTTTAATGACATCAGCGTCGGTGGCGGTAAAGACGATGCGCGGCGTTAACCCGGCGCGATTAAAGGCCGTATCCAGCTCAGAGCGACCAGTAAACCCGAAGGTGTAAGTCACCAATGGATATTGCGCCAGTTCTTCAATCGATACCGATTCTCGCGATGCCAGCGGGTGCTCAGGAGTGACAACCACGGAGCGGTTCCAGTGATAACAAGGTAGCATCACCAAATCATCGTAGAGATGAAGCGCTTCGGTCGCAATTGCAAAGTCGGCATTGCCTTTGGAAACCGCCTCGGCAATTTGCGTTGGCGAGCCCTGATGCATATGCAGCGAAACGCGAGGATAGCGTTCAATAAATCCTTTGATGACGCCCGGTAGCGCGTAGCGGGCCTGGGTATGAGTGGTCGCGACGTACAGTGAACCTTTGTCAGGCCAGGTATGCTCGCCTGCCACCGATTTTATCGCATCGACCTTCGATAAAACTTCACGAGCGATGCGTATGATCTCCTGACCTGCTGGAGTGACCTGCGTCAAATGCTTGCCGCTGCGGGCGAAAATCTGAATCCCCAGCTCATCTTCCAGCATACGAACCTGCTTGCTGATGCCCGGTTGTGAGGTGTACAGACCTTCGGCAGTAGAAGAGACGTTCAGATTATGGTTAACAACCTCAACGATATAGCGGAGCTGCTGTAGTTTCATGGCTGATATCCGATAGCGCGTAAAATGAACCCGCTTAATACATTTTACGTTCAGGCGACGATCTGGCGGGGAGTTTGGCCCAACCATCCCTGCGATCCGCCATGCTGGCGCCACAACGCATCCTGAAGACGATGATGTATAAGACGATTTGATAATAAAAAAGAGATTAACTATAACCACTATATCATTTATATCTACAGTGTATAGATACTAACGAAAAATAATAAGCCGGTTATAAGGCGGGCGTAAAACAGGATTTAATGTTGGAGATCAGTCACCTGTGATGTTAAAAAAGGGCCGCGATGCGGCCCTTATCAGAGGTAACAGCGTTTACTTCTTCGCTTCAGTCCATTTGCCATCGATATAGAAGGCCGACCAGCCGGTCGCTTTACCTTCTTTCTCAGATGCAACGTACTGCTGCTTGGTCTTACGGCTAAAGCGTACCATCGTTTTGTTACCTTCCGGATCCTGCTGCGGCGCATCGGCCAGATAGCGCAGTTTCTCGGCCAGACGATCGCGGAAACGGTACAGCTCTTCCACTAACGGCGCGCGGGTTTCTCGCGATTTAGGGAAGGTGTTCGCGGCCAGGAATACCCCTGCTGCACCATCGCGCAGTACGAAATAGGCGTCCGATTTCTCACACGGCAGCTCCGGCAGCGGAACCGGATCTTCTTTCGGCGGAGCCACTTCCCCGTTACGCAGAATTTTACGCGTGTTCTTGCATTCGTCGTTAGTACAGGCCATGTACTTACCAAAACGCCCCATTTTCAGGTGCATCTCGGAACCACATTTTTCGCACTCAACGATCGGACCGTCATAGCCCTTAATGCGGAACTCGCCCTCTTCAATTTCATAGCCGTCACAGGTCGGGTTATTACCGCAGACGTGCAGCTTACGCTTCGGATCGATGAGGTAGCTGTCCATTGCCGTGCCGCATTTTTTACAACGACGTTTGGCGCGCAACGCATTGGTTTCAGCATCATCGCCTTCCAGCACGTTGAGGACTTCATTTTCCGGCACCAGGTTAATGGTGGTTTTGCAGCGCTCTTTCGGCGACAGCGCGTAGCCCGAGCAGCCCAGGAATACCCCGGTACTGGCGGTACGGATCCCCATCTTACGCCCACAGGTTGGGCAGTCGATGCTGGTGATAACCATGGGGTTCGGCTGCATGCCGCCCTCTTCCGGATCTTTCTCCGCAGTTTGCAACTGCGAGGTAAAATCACCGAAGAAGTGATCGAGAACCTGTTTCCACTCCGCCTGATGGTTAGCCACCTGATCGAGGCGGTCTTCCATTTGCGCGGTGAAATCGTAATTCATCAGATCGCGGAAGTTCTCTTCCAGACGATCGGTGACGATCTCACCCATTTTTTCCGCATAGAAACGACGGTTTTCCACCCGCACATAGCCGCGATCCTGAATGGTCGAAATGATCGACGCATAGGTGGACGGGCGACCAATACCGCGTTTTTCCAGTTCTTTAACCAGCGATGCTTCACTAAAACGTGCAGGCGGCTTGGTAAAGTGCTGCGCTGGCGTCAGTTCGACCAGGCTCAGGCTTTCGCCTTTATTAACCATCGGTAAAGTACGATCTTCATCGCCCTTACGCAGAGCTGGCATCACTTTGGTCCAGCCATCAAAGCGCAGCGTACGGCCGCGAGCTTTGAGTTTGAAATCCCCGGCTTTCACCGTCAGCGTGGTGGAGTCGTACTGCGCTGGCGTCATCTGACAGGCAACGAATTGACGCCAGATCAGCTGATACAGCTTCTGCGCATCAGATTCCATATCTTTTAACGTTTCGGCCAGCACGTTAACATCGGAAGGACGAATTGCTTCGTGCGCTTCCTGCGAGTTCTCTTTGCTGGCGTATTGGTTAGCGCTCTCCGGTAGATATTTCTTACCGAAGTTATCACCAATATAGCCACGCACCATGTTCAGCGCGTCCTGGCTCAGGTTCGTCGAGTCGGTACGCATATAGGTAATGTGGCCCGCTTCGTAGAGACGCTGCGCCATCATCATGGTTTTCTTCACGCCGAAGCCAAGACGAGTGCTGGCGGCCTGCTGTAACGTGGAGGTGATAAACGGCGCGCCCGGCTTGCTGCTGGTCGGCTTATCTTCACGCTCCAGCACGCTATAGCTGGCTTTTTCGAGCAGCGCGACTGCCGCCATGGTTTCATCACGGTTAACCGGGCGGAACGGCTTGTCACCGTTATGCGTCACCTGCAGCGGTAACGCGTCACCGCCTGGCGTCGTCGTGCTGGCATCAATTTCCCAGAACTCTTCCGGAACAAACGCTTTAATTTCGCGTTCACGCTCAACAACCAGACGTACCGCAACCGACTGAACGCGGCCTGCGGACAGACCGCGGGCAATTTTTTTCCACAGCAGTGGAGATACCATATAGCCCACCACGCGGTCCATAAAACGACGCGCCTGCTGAGCGTTAACACGGTCAATATTCAGTTCGCCCGGCTTTTCAAAAGCCTGACGAATAGCATTTTTGGTGATCTCGTTGAACACCACGCGGCTATAGCGCTGCTCATCACCACCGATAACTTCCCGCAGGTGCCATGCAATGGCCTCCCCTTCGCGGTCAAGGTCGGTTGCGAGATAGATGTGGTCGGCTTTTTCCGCCAGTTGTTTGAGTTCAGAAACGACCTTTTCTTTACCCGGAAGTATTTCATAGTGCGCATTCCAGTCATGCCACGGGTCCACACCCATACGGTTGACCAGAGCGCCGCGTTCATCCTTCTTAGGCTTTTTAGCCCCTTTGGTGGAGGTAGAGTCGGCGCTCTTTTTGGAAGCTGAGCCACTGGTCGGCAAATCGCGGATATGACCGACGCTGGACTTAACCACGTAGTCATTACCCAGATACTTATTGATCGTTTTGGCTTTTGCCGGGGACTCAACGATAACGAGAGCTTTACCCATATTCACCTTTACCTAATTTGATTCATCCAGGAATACATCGCACATTGATTCACCATCCACTGGCGACACGTCACAACCTATGTTGCGTCGTTGTCGATGGATATCAACCCTTTGCACTGGTTTCACATCCATAAAACCAGATAGCTGAGTTTGCTGGCTTTTTCTTGCCAGGCGACATAGCACGAATAATTTTTGGCCGAATGTCAAGCAAATCTGTTGCCAGATCGCTGAAAGCGTCACACTGTACCTGATAAAATTCGTTACGCAACTTTATTAGCATGCAAAAGCAAATCCTGCCACTAAACTGATGTTTATTAGGCTTCTGCGATTACCCCTGTAAGATCAATGGAAAATTTGCCCCTCGCCGCGGCGCGGCGTAGACTAGCCGCGAAGAACTACAGGAGGCATTTATGCAAGGTACAACCCAACCCATCGATCGCCAGACGCTTCTGGAAAAAGCCAACAAACTCATTCGCGAACATGAAGATACGTTAGCCGGGATCGAGGCCACCGACGTCGTTCAACGCAACGGCGTACTGGTGTTCAGCGGCGAGTTCTATCTTGATGAGCAGGGTCTGCCAACGGCGAAGAGTACGGCGGTATTTAACATGTTTAAATACCTCGCGCACGAGCTGTCTGATAAGTATCACCTGGCAGATTAACCATTACCTGCCGGGCTAATACGACAACGCGAGGCCAAAGCCTCGCGTTGTTTTGTTTACATCAGCGGCTTTTGCCCGCGCTGCCACCAGCGCAGCAGCAGTTTATCGGCACTTTCCGCCGCACTGCCGGTAAAACGATCGAGCATTTTCTTACGCTGCTGATAACGCACGCTAATAACCTCGTGCTTATCCATCAGCCCCAACAGTAGTTCATCGCTGGTTTCTACCGCATCTACAAGACCTTTTTCCAGCGCCTGAACGCCGTACCAGTGTTCACCAGTGGCGACCTGCTCGATATCCAGCGTTGGGCGCATCTGATGAACAAAATCTTTGAACAACCGATGGGTATCGTTCAGGTCTTCACGGAATTTTTGTCGCCCTTCTTCGGTATTTTCGCCCAGCATCGTCAGGGTACGTTTGTACTGCCCGGCCGTATGCAGTTCAATATCGATGTCCTTGTTCTTCAGGAAGCGATTAATGTTCGGGATCTGCGCCACAACGCCAATAGAGCCAAGGATAGCGAACGGCGCGCAGACGATTCTGTTTGCCACACAGGCCATCATATAGCCGCCGCTGGCCGCTACTTTATCTACCGCTATCGTTAACGGGATCTGTTTGTCACGCAGACGCTGCAGCTGCGAAGCCGCAAGGCCGTAGCCGTGCACCACCCCGCCAGGGCTTTCGAGACGAATCACCACCTGGTCGCGCGCTTTTGCCGCCGCCAGAACGGCGGTGATTTCCTCGCGCAGGCTGCTGACTTCATGAGCATCCATGCTGCCCTTGAAATCCAGCACCCAAACGCGGGGTTTGACGTCAGGTTCTGGGGTTCCCAGCTTTGCCCGCGCCTTTGACGCTTTTGCTTCCTGCTTGAGCTTTTTCTTTTGCGCTTTGTGCCACAGCTTCTGCTGCGGGCCATCGAGCAATGAAACCGCCAGCTCTTCCTTCATCTCCTTATATTGCTCGCTAAGATTGGTCACCCGCAGCTCACCGCGCTGTTTTTTGCGCTGAGTCAGGTTAACAATAATGGCGACGATAACCGCAATTGCGACAACAATGGTCGCGATTTTGGCCAAAAACAGGCCATATTGAGCAAGTAATTCCACGTTTTCACCTTGTGTAAACCACTGACGTTGGCGCACAGTGTACATCAGCGGTCAGCGAGAAGTCTTTGTGCTTTGTGTCGCGTGCGAGTCGCATTCCTGTTTTTTTCAGCGACGATGAAATCGTTGCAAGATATTAATTCCGCGAAGAGTTTCTACTTCGCCGATTGCAATGGCGGGCGCTTTCAGGCATAAAGCGCAAAAGTGAGATACCGAAAAGCAAGCGCGATCGCCAGCAGATCGCCCGAGGAGTCGCCGTGCACTACCAACCGCAACGTCACCTGTTACAGGACCGCATCATCCTGGTTACCGGCGCCAGCGACGGCATTGGCCGTGAAGCCGCACTGACCTATTCCCGTTATAGCGCCAGCGTTATCCTGGTCGGCCGTAATGAAGAGAAGCTGCGCGGCGTCGCGCAAGAGATTCAGCAAGCAGGAGGCATCCCTGCTCCGTGGTTCACTCTGGATCTATTAACCTGCACGCCGCAGGAGTGCCAGCAGCTGGCGCAGAAAATAGCCATTCACTACCCGCGTCTTGATGGCGTACTGCACAACGCGGGTCTTCTGGGCGACGTTTGTCCGATGGATCAACAAAAGCCGGAAATATGGCAGCAGGTTATGCAGGTGAACGTTAACGGTACCTTTATGCTCACCCAGGCGCTGCTTCCTTTATTACTTAAATCTGAATCGGGTTCGCTGGTCTTTACCTCTTCCAGCGTCGGTCGTCAAGGGCGCGCCAATTGGGGAGCTTATGCTGCCTCTAAGTTCGCCACCGAAGGCATGATGCAGGTGCTGGCTGAAGAGTACCAGAGCCGCCATCTGCGGGTTAACTGCATCAATCCTGGCGGCACGCGTACCAAAATGCGCGCCAATGCTTTCCCGACGGAAGATCCGCAAAAATTGAAAACGCCCGCTGATATCATGCCGGTTTATTTGTGGCTGATGGGCGACGACAGCCGTCGCAAGACGGGCATGACTTTTGACGCCCAGCCGGGCCGCAAACCAGGAATCGCACAATGAGTGATGAACGCCACCGTGAACGCCAGCAGCGGGTAAAGGATAAGGTCGATGCCCGCGTGGCAGCCGCGCAGGAAGAACGCGGTATTGTTATCGTCTTTACCGGCAACGGTAAAGGCAAAACTACCGCCGCTTTTGGTACCGTTACCCGCGCCGTCGGGCATGGTATGAAGGCGGGTGTCGTGCAGTTTATTAAAGGGACCTGGCCGAACGGCGAGCGCAACCTGCTCGAGCCTCACGGCGTCGAGTTTCAGGTGATGGCCACCGGTTTTACCTGGAATACTCAGGATCGCGAAAGCGACACTGCCGCCTGCCTCTCCGTCTGGGAACATGGGCGCAGAATGCTGGCCGATGAAAGCCTCGATCTTGTGTTACTGGATGAGCTGACCTACATGGTGGCCTATGACTATTTGCCGCTGGAAGACGTGCTTACCGCTCTGCGCAACCGTCCGGCGCATCAAACGGTCATTATTACCGGCCGCGGCTGCCACCGCGAGATTACCGAACTGGCCGATACCGTCAGCGAACTACGTCCGGTTAAGCATGCATTTGATGCCGGCATCAAGGCGCAGATGGGAATCGACTACTAAGCACCAGCCTTTCGAGCAGAGCATGGTTAAGCGGCAGACATAGACAGTCCTCGCCCAATGCCAGCTCGCTTTCAAGGATATTTTGCCGAGAGACGAAACGCTTGCGGTATTCGGTTGGCGTAACGCCACAGTATTTATTAAAGGCGGCAATCAGGTATTTATGTTCCTGAAAGCCGCAGCTGTGGCTAATCTCAGTAATCGGCGTGCGGGTGTCGCGCAGCAGCGTGCGGGCTTTATTCAGCCGAACCAGCGTCAGGTACTCTTTAAAATTATACCGACTCACCTTTTTAAACAGCCGCGAAAACCAGGAGTAGCTCATCCCGCTCTGACAGGCGACCTCGCTCAGGGTCAGCGGCTGGTCAAAGTGTTGATTAATAAAATCGATCCCTTTTTTGATCATCGCTTCTTCACGAAGTGAGCTTTCGGCGCGATGCGTCGGCTTCCCGGCGGCGACAAGGGCATCTAATAACAGATAAATCGCCGCAATGCGCTGAAACGGAGCGTGATTATCTATAAGCTGTTCCAGCAGCCCCGCCAGCCGTTGATGCACATGATTGTCCGCCGCAGAATACGGGCGTCCATACGTACTCCAGTCCAGCTGCGGCGAGGGATGCAGCTCGTCAAACAGACCCGGTGAAAACTGTACGGTCACCAGCTGGCTGCCCACCTCCTCCGCGCTAAGCGAATGCACCTCCTCTGCATTGATGTACAGCATGTCCCCCTGCGCCAGCTCCAGGCTTTGTTGGCCGACGGTGACCGTAAAGCGCCCCGCCAGCACGGTAATCAGCTCCGGCGCCGGATGCCAGTGAGGCTCGCAGTAACGCACCTCCGCAGCAAATACATTCAGCTTCTCCGCATCAAAAGCAATCAGCTCATAGCCGCTGTTTACCGTCTGTCGCCCTGCCTGCGTGGCCGAATGCGGGTGAGTCACTGAAAAAGGGAACATGCGCAATCTCCTGTTATTGGCAACGATCGGTACCTGCCAGCACCGCGTTAAGCTCGTCGCGATCGATATCCAGCGCAAGGAATTCAGTCAACGCGATCAACAGTCCACAGAACAGATCCGGAGCCAGACGAATCAGTTTTTCCCGTACCTGCTCCGGCGGCAACTGGCTCTTATCTGCGATCAGCTTAACGACGCGGGCAAAAACTTCCGGCTGCTGGATCAGCTGCTGTAGGGAATTATCATCGCGTAACGGTACGTAGCGGGGAGGACAATCGATTTCAATTTCCGCAGTCAGCGGCAGATCGCGCGACGAGCCGCCGACGCGAATCTGCCAGATTCCCGGCATCACCACCCAATCGCCGAGACCCGGATGGTAGCAGGCCAGCTCGGCAACAGGCAGCTGCAGGCTCACGCGACGGGACTCTCCGGCAGACAGCGCCACTTTGCTGAACGCCTTTAACGCCTGCACTTCGCGGATCAACTCCCCCTCCGGCGCGCTAACGTATAGCTGAACAACCTCTTTACCTGCAAATTCCCCACAGTTGGTGAGATCAAATGAAACGGTAAGCGTATCGTTTTCCCCTAATCGGGAGGTGGAAAGCGCGATATTATCGTAAGCAAACCGGGTATAGCTTAAGCCAAAGCCGAACGGAAACAGCGGCGTCAGGCGGCGTTTGTCGTAATAGCGGTAGCCGACAAAAAGCCCCTCCCCGTAGTGATGGCGCAGATTTTCACCCGGATAGTGCAGCCAGGCCGGCGTTTCTTCCAGAGTATTGGGAACCGTCACCGTTAATTTACCGCAGGGGTTACGCTGGCCGAAGAGAATTTCCGCCACCGCTCTCCCCATTCCTTGTCCGGCAAAGAACGTTTCCAGCAGCGCTTTACATTCGCCCAGCCACGGCATAACGACCGCATCGCTGTTGGCCAGCACCACCACCACATTTGGCTGGACCGCCGCCACTTCCCGGATCAGCCGCTCATGAACCGGCAGAATATTCAGGTCCTGACGATCGCCGTTCTCGCCATCTTCCCCTACGGCGGTACTGACAAAGAGCACCGCTACGTCGGCCTCTTGCGCAACGCTGCAAGCCTGGACCAGCGCCTGTTCATCACAGCGCAGATCGTCCGGGGCCCCCACCGCCCAGGAGACGCTAAAATCATCCCCGGCGAGGTCAAAAATTTCATCCAGCGGACGGTCCAGCAGATAGGGCACCGTAGTGGCGCAACCGGATCCCTGAATCACCGGCTCCTGCGCTGGTTTACCCAGCACCGCAATGCGCGGGGTTTTCTCCGGGCGCAGCGGCAGCAGGTCATTTTCGTTTTTCAGCAGGACGATTGACTCACCGGCAAGACGTTGCGCCAGCGCGTGGTGCGCCGGAAAATCGGCTCGCGTTTGCGGGCGACGATGGCACTGGACTTTATTCAGCAGTTCCAGCATTCGCAGGCAGGCGCGGTCCACTACCGCCATCGGTACGTCTCCGGCCTCAATGGCGGCCAGCAGGGTTTGTTTATCACGCCGGGTTTCCGGCATCGCCAGGTCGTTGCCCGCCATCAGCGAGGCTGGACGATCTTTAATGCCGTACCAGTCGGACATGACCAGCCCGCTATATCCCCACTCATCGCGCAAAACTTGCGTGAGCAAAAACGGATCCTGAGAAGTTTGTACGCCATTCAGACGATTGTAGGAGGACATCACCGTCCAAGGCTGGGATTTCGCAATCGCACGCTGGAAACCCGCCAGATAGATTTCGCGCAGCGCCCGCTCTTCAATAATAGAGTCCATTTCCGTGCGGCGGTACTCCGAGTTATTCGCCGCAAAGTGCTTCAGGCTGGCACCGACGCCCTCCTGCTGCAGGCCGTTAATCAGCGCTGCCGCAATGTCGCCGCTGACTATCGGGTCTTCGGCGTAATATTCATAGCCGCGCCCGGCCAGAGGCGTACGGCGAATATTAATGCCGGGTCCAAGCAGGATCCCAACGCCCATCTGCTGGCACTCTGTCCCCAGCGCTTGTCCCATCTGATGAACCAGCTCCACATCCCAACTACAGGCCAGGCTGGAGCCATTCGGAAAGCAGGTTGCCGGAAGCGAGGCGCTGAAAAGCGCTTCACTGCCCCCCTTCGCTGCAGATTCTTCTGCGCTGGCCTGGTCTGCGGTTTGGGTGATGACAGAAATAAAGTCATCCATACTCCACTTTTCGCGGCCATCAATTTGCGCGCTACTATAGCGAACGCCGTAGGTCCCGTCGGTCATGATGATATCTTCGATACCATACTGCGGCAGCGAGGCCGTGCGCCACAGGCCGCTGCCGGTCAATAGAGCCACTTTATCTTCCGCGCTCATCGCGGCAAGGGTGGTGTTAACATCGTTATTCATTTCTCTGGCTCCCTGAGGTTAAAGCGCGTTCTGTTTACGCAGGCTGATTTTTTGTACAATATCGCGATAGGTTTTTTCATCCAGCGAATAACAGGCAACAAATATGGCGCTGAGCGCAAACATCGCACCGGGAAATAGCGTCATCAGGACGTTAATGCCGTTAATCGCGCTGGCGGTAATGTTGCCTGCATCGTAGTGATAATAATCCAACATCCAGCCTGCGCAGCCGCCGCCGATGGCCATCGCTATTTTGGTAATAAAGTTAAAGAAACCATAAATTGCCCCTTCAGTGCGCACGCCATGATGCCATTCTGCGTACTCCACGGTATCGGCAATCATTGACCACATAGCAACAAACCCCATCCCCAGCGTAATACTGTACAAGCATACTCCGGTCATGATGAGCCAGATATTGTCACCGGCGATAAAATATTGCATTAGCACACCCAGTACGCCAATCAATAGCGCAACCAGCGTCATCTTCTTTTTGCCTATTAGCGTAATAACCTTTTCCGAAATAACGGTACCCACAATATACGCGGCGGACTGAATCATAAAAAATGTCGAGGTAAAACCTTCACTGCCGATAATATATTTAATAAAGTAAATCGCAATCGCCATCCAGACGGTATAGGCAATATAGAAGAAAATGGTAAACAACGAGAGGTTAATTAACGGCGCATTGCCTGCCACTGCCCGCAGCATTTCCCGCAAGGTTGGAGCCGGAGTCTCTTCTTCTTCACCCACCCGCTCTCTGGTCATACCAAAACAGGCAAGGAACAAAAAAGTCGCCAGCAGCGCAAAGCAGGAAACCGCGAAGACGTAACCCAGCTGCTTATCACTAAATGGCGAGATCAGCATATCCGCAGTCGTTGAAACAATCAGATAGCCGACAATCGCCAGCACAAATCGGTATACCGATAGCGACGAGCGGGAGGCTTCGTGCTGCGTTAAACGGTTGGTCAGCGCAGAATACGGTGTATTCACCGCCGTATATGCCAGACAATAGATGGTGTAGGAGAGCAGCGCAAAATAGAATTTTGCCTCACCGCCAAACGGCACAAAACAAAGAACCGTTAAGAAACCGAGCGGAATGGAACCATATAACAACCACGGACGTAATTTACCGTAACGGCTGTGGGTTTTATCAATAGCAAAGCCAATCAGGATATTAAAAACAGCATCAATAACCCGCGCGATAACAAAGATTAAACTCGCCTGTACTGCACTAATACCGTAAATGTTGGTATAAAAGAAGAGCAAAAATAGAGATACAAAACCGAAGGATAAATTAGAGGCAAAGTCACCAAAACCATAGCCTATTTTTTCTTTAACGCCGATAACCACATAGCTTGCCGATAGTTTTCCTGCTGTATCCATTTTAGGCTACCTGTTTATGTAATCAGTGGCGTCAGTATATGGCGTTGCCTGGCGCACCGCTTTGCGTTATTTGTCCGGAGATTTCCTTTTTTTTGTCTTTATTCAGAAATGTGAAAGGTATCACAGAGAAATGAATTCCGGCGGTGGCCCGCCGGAATGAAAATAATTAACCGTTACCGTTATTACGGCTGCTGGAGCGACGGTTATTGTTATTGCTCACCTGGCTGTGGCGCTTGACCGCGCGGCGAATCTGATTTGCCTTCATGCGACGACGATCTTTTTCGACGGCGACTTTCGAGGTGGTTTCCGGCGTTAACTCCACCAGCTCGCGCAGGTAGTTGGTTTGCGCCAGATCCAGCTCGGTATAGCCACCACGCGGCAGGCCTTTCGGCAGCGGAATATCACCATAGCGCACGCGGATCAGACGACTGACCTGCACGCCAACGGCTTCCCACAGGCGGCGGACTTCACGATTACGGCCTTCGGTCAGCGTCACGTTGTACCACTGGTTAATACCTTCACCACCGGTAAACTTGATGGTTTTAAAGGCCGCCGGGCCATCTTCCAGCTGCACGCCGCGAGACAGTTGGCGAAGTTTGTCATCATCAATCTGACCAAATACGCGCACCGCGTATTCGCGTTCAACTTCGCGGCTCGGGTGCATCAGGCGGTTTGCCAGTTCACCATCGGTGGTAAACAACAACAGGCCGCAGGTGTTTACGTCCAGACGACCAACGGCGATCCAGCGCGCACCGCGCAGTTTTGGCAAACGATCGAACACCGTCGGGCGTCCTTCAGGGTCGTTACGAGTACAGAGCTCGCCTTCCGGCTTGTAGTAAGCCAGCACGCGACAAATCTGTTCCGCAGATTCTTTCACCGAAATCAGGTGGCCGTCGATACGGATTTTTAAACCAGGGACAATTTCAACGCGATCGCCAAGGGTGGCGATTTTGCCATCGACGCTGACGCGGCCAGCCTCGATTTTGGCTTCGATTTCACGACGGGAGCCGTGGCCAGCACGGGCCAGCACTTTTTGTAATTTCTCGCTCATGGAGCTTCCTTAAGGTGTCGCCTTCCCAGGCGTCTGGTATACTTCGAAAAACAGGACAGCATAAATAGCAACCTAACACCCTGTTCTGTAAATGATTTTTGCATTAAAACGTGTCGTTATCTGCACAGTCAAAACTGCCGCAATAGCGGCACGCCTTCTCGCGTGGGCGAACATGGTACACGAACTTTGCGATGAATGCTTCTTTGCGTTAATGAGCATAGCACAACTTACCATCCGCCCCCGCCGCCGCCGCCCGCACCGCCACCGGAAAATCCCCCACCGCTGCTGCTGTTGCGAAAAGCGCTGGTATAGGCCCCGGAACTCAGGTGCGTCTGCAAGGAGAGCAGCGCCCCGGTCCTGGCAATTTCCGGGGCCTCAATCGCTGCAGCCAGAGACGGGGTCAGGCGGTCAGCCCACTCGCTACCCAACCCTGCGGCCACCGCCCAGCTCAGTAACGAAATATCCAGACAACGCGATTCGCCTTTGCGTCGCCGACCACTGTGCGTCGCCGCTTCCAGTCTTTGCAGATAGTGGATCACGCCCTCGGCCAGGGCAAAGCGCTGTTGCCCTGATTGCGTAAGCTGCGGCAGAAAGCTAAAGCCCAGCGCGGTGATGTAGCCTGTCAGGCACCAGGCGCTGAAATATCCGGAGGGCATATACCAGTGAAAAAGCGAATAGCCCATTTTCGCCCATAAAAAGAGAAAAATCAGACCGCCGCCGATAAGCGGTAAAATCAGCGTTGCCAATAAACTCCTGCTAATCGCCTTGCCGCCATCACGCGCATCCAGTAAAAACACGCCGCTAAACAGAAGCGGGATAAAATAGAAAAAGCCAATAAATCCATCGGTCATCAGCGTCATGGACGTCCATCCGGGGCTCTGCACATTAGCCAGGACCAGAGTGGCAAGCAGTGCGGCAATACCACACCACAAGAAGCTCACGGGTCGATATCCGGCCCCTTCATGCAACTGACGATAATGCTTCTCCATGCGCTTAAAAGCCCTACGCAGCGTTCTGTTGTAACCCCCCTTAAGCACCACCTTCTCGCCCTTGCGGAACAGCAGATCCATTAACTGCTGCTCTTCCTGGGTCGGCATGTCGCTTTTTCTGATCGCCCCCGAGTGGACCTTCACCAGGCATCGCTGCGTTTTATTATCAGGCACGCTCTCCAGCGCCACCCGCCCCTTCACAATCAGGTTGGTCACATCGGCGCAGAAACCTTTATCGTCGTAGGTCTGCTTTGCGGCCATCCGCAGATAGCCGGGCGAAAACTCCCTGGACATTGACGTCAGCTCCGGCACGTCAAGCGGGGTGTAGCGCGGCCTGCGTAGCCACAAAAACAGAAAGTAACCGATCATCAATCCACACGGGATCCAAACGGTCAACGACGATAGCGTTGGGATAAAAAGATGGGTAAGCAGATTTGTCGTCTGAGGCTCTGCGGTATCAGGCAACAGCGACCGTGGCCAGCGATAAAGCACGGTAAAATCCTGCCGATAAAATGGCTCGCGGGATTCAATGCGCCCGTCCGGCAGCGCGCGGCCATTTTTTAACCTTTCACCATAATCGCCGGTAAAAAAGTCTATCTGCCTGAACGGATTTCCCTGAACACCCGCCAGCTGTAATGCGAAACGAACCTGAAATATGTTGAACGACCAGCTATCGCCAGTGACGTTCCAGATAAGCACGTCATCATCGCCATCGCGAATAAACGCATTGCTGACCTGATAGTGCACCTGATAGCGATAGTCGCCTGCAGGCAGAAAAATATGCTCATCGCCAACCACTATCCTCATTGTTCCCTTACGCCAGCGAAGCTGCCAGGGTTCAGGCTTACCGTCTCGAGTCACGCCCACGACGCGGAAGCTCAGCAAAGCCGCGCTACCGTCCGGCCGTACCCACATGCGTGGAAGATCGCGGAAAAAACCGTGTTTGATCTGGCTGCCACGCGCCTGAAAGTGAAGGTTCTCACGCACATCCAGCACTCCATCGGCGCGCATGGTGGCCTCGACATCAAACAGCGCAATAGCTTCTTCTGTTGGGGGTAAAACATCGGAACGCGCGTGGCTGAACGGAACGTTGAACAGCCATAGCAAAAGAAAAAGCCGACAAGCATATGTCCATTTCATGACTATTCCTTCCATGGAATAACAAAGCAATTACAGGAACGGCTTCACGTCCCCAACGCCCTCACGCACGACAACCGGCGCGTCTTCGGTAAGATCGATAACGGTGGTCGGCTGCTGGCCCAGGTAGCCGCCGTGAATAATCAGGTCCACCTGCTTCTCCAGACGGTCTTTGATCTCTTCCGGGTCGGATTCGGTGAAGTCGCTTCCCGGCAGCATTAGCGACGTAGAGAGCATCGGTTCGCCAAGGGTTTCCAGCAGCATCTGCGCAATAGGGTTCGACGGAACGCGCATACCGATGGTCTTACGCTTATCCTGCAACAACCGACGCGGCACCTCTTTGGTCCCTTTGAGGATAAAGGTGTAGTTGCCCGGCGTGTTATTTTTAATCAGACGAAAGGCCACGTTATCGACGAATGAGTAGGTCGACAGTTCGGACAAATCGCGGCACATCAGGGTAAAGTTGTGGCCGTTTGGCAGATTACGGATTCGGCAAATCCGCTCCATCGCGCCTTTATCTTCAATTTTGCAACCTAACGCGTAGCCGGAGTCGGTCGGGTAGACGATAACCCCGCCTTTGCGCACGATGTCCACCGCCTGGTTAATTAACCGCGCCTGTGGGTTTTCCGGATGGATATAAAAAAACTGGCTCATACTTCCCTCTCAATTTTGCTCTACGGCCACTTCCCAACTGCGCCAGATCCCTTCCACGCCCGCGGGTAGCCAAAGTTTGCGGCCCAGTTCGATCCACGGACAGGGCTGATGGAAATCAGACCCCTGCGAGGCAAGAAGGCCATACTGCACGGCGTAAGCGGCAAGCTGAGCACGCTCGTGCGGAGCCTGCTGACACTGCGCTACCTCCATCGCATCGCCCCCTTGTTCGCTAAAGTGGGCCAACAGTCTTTTTAACCACTTGGCGGAGAGATCATAACGCCCGGGATGGGCAATAACCGCTTTACCGCCAGAATGATGAATGACATCAATCGCTTGTTTTATTGTACACCACTGGGGCGGAACGTAACCGGTTTTCCCGCGCGCGAGATATTTCTTAAAGACGTCGGCAATGTTGTTGGCATAACCGGCCTCCACCAGAAAACGGGCGAAATGACCGCGCGTCACCGCCCCACCGTCTGCCAGCTTTAGTGCCCCTTCCCAGGCGCCTGGGATCCGCGCCTTTTCCAGCCGTTCGGCAATCTGCCGCCCCCGGTCCTGGCGACGCGCTTTCTGTTCATCAAGCAGCGCGGTCATCGTCGGGTGAGCAATATCAATATTCAGTCCGACAATATGAATCTCGTGGTTTTCCCACAGCGTGGAAATTTCCACCCCGCTAATCAACGTCAACGGCAAACCGGCGCGTTCGATCTCAGCCTGGGCCGAGGGGATTGCCGTCACGGTATCGTGGTCGGTAATTGCCAGGGTGCCGATGCGCATCTGATGGGCGCGATGAACAAGTTCTTCTGGAGTCAGTCGCCCGTCAGAGGCGATGGTATGGCTGTGCAGGTCGTAAATCACTGCGTAATTGGTGTTGCTCAAGATGACTCCTGCTGGACATGAACCTGTACCCGTCATACTTTAAGTCACAGGCAGATTGACTGTGGTTCTGCAGCTTAAGTGATTAAGGATATCAATAAGCGCATCATCATACCGACTGAGAGAGAAAATCTGCAAACAGGGGTTGACTTTAATCCTCCGGACTAGTTAACTAGTACGCAAGTTCACATGAGGGGTATCAATAATGAAAACGCAATTTATCACTCTGCACGGCTGGTGGCGCACCTCCTGTTATCGGGCGGCGTGATCGCGTTTTGCACTCAGCATACAGATACCCGGCCCGCCAATGAGCGGGCTTTTTATTGGACAAATTATTATACCGAACAGGCGAGAACAATAATGCAAACATCAAAACCGGCACTCGAGCTTCTCACCAGCGACGCCATCTATCGGGAAAACCCGACGGCGCTATTCCATCAGATATGCGGCGCGCGTCCAGCCACTCTGCTTCTGGAATCCGCTGATATCGACAGTAAGGATGATTTAAAAAGCTTGCTGCTGGTTGATAGTGCGCTGCGCATTACCGCATTAGGTGACACTGTCACCATCCAGTCACTTTCTGCCAACGGCACGGCGCTGCTGGATCTACTGGATGGCACGCTACCTTCCGGCATCGATAATCATCGCCAGCCGAATAGCCGGGTTTTAACCTTCCCGCCGGTCAGCGCGCTGTTAGATGAAGACGCCCGCTTATGCTCATTATCCGTATTCGATGCTTTTCGCTTGCTACAGGAGCTGATTACCGTACCGCAGGACGAGCGCGAAGCCATGTTCTTCGGCGGCTTGTTTGCCTATGACCTGGTTGCCGGTTTTGAAGACCTGCCGCCGCTGGAAAGCGACACCGCCTGCCCGGACTACTGCTTCTATCTGGCGGAAACGCTGCTGGTTATTGACCATCAGACCAAAAACACCCGCATCCAGGCGAGCCTGTTCACCCCGCTGGAAAGTGAAAAACAACGTCTGTTACAGCGTATTGCTCAACTTCGTCAGCAGTTAAACGAACCACCAGCGCCGCTGCCGGTAACGACGGTAGCCGAGATGCGCTGCGACTGCGATCAAAGCGACGAAGAATACGGTGCCGTGGTACGCAAAATGCAGCGCGCCATCCGCGCGGGCGAAATTTTCCAGGTCGTTCCATCGCGCCGCTTTTCGCTACCCTGCCCGTCACCGCTGGCCGCTTATGATGTGCTGAAGAAAAGCAACCCAAGCCCGTACATGTTCTTTATGCAGGATAACGATTTCACCCTGTTCGGCGCTTCACCGGAGAGCTCCCTGAAATACGATGCCACCAACCGCCAGATTGAGATCTACCCGATTGCCGGTACTCGTCCGCGCGGTCGCCGAGCAGATGGCTCGCTGGATCGCGATCTCGACAGCCGCATTGAGCTGGAGATGCGCACTGACCATAAAGAGCTTTCCGAACATCTGATGCTGGTTGACCTGGCGCGTAACGACCTCGCGCGCATCTGTACGCCGGGCAGCCGCTACGTTGCCGATTTAACCAAAGTCGACCGCTACTCCTTTGTTATGCACCTCGTTTCCCGCGTGGTTGGCGAACTGCGCAACGATCTCGATGTCCTGCACGCCTACCGCGCGTGTATGAATATGGGCACCCTCAGCGGCGCGCCAAAAGTACGCGCCATGCAGCTTATCGCTGCAGCTGAGGGCAAACGTCGCGGCAGCTACGGCGGTGCAGTGGGCTACTTTACCGCCCATGGCGACCTCGATACCTGTATCGTTATCCGTTCTGCCTACGTGCAGGAAGGTATCGCCACGGTCCAGGCCGGCGCCGGTATTGTTCTCGACTCTGTTCCCCAGTCTGAAGCGGATGAAACCCGTAATAAAGCTCGCGCTGTGCTGCGCGCTATCGCCCAGGCCCATCACGCGAAGGAGACTTTCTAATGGCCGACATTCTGCTGCTCGATAATATCGATTCTTTTACTTACAACCTGGCAGACCAGCTGCGGGCGAACGGCCATAACGTGGTGATCTACCGCAACTCCGTCCCGGCGCAGGCGCTGATTGAGCGCATTGGCACCATGAAAAACCCGGTATTAATGCTCTCTCCGGGTCCAGGTACGCCAAGCGAGGCAGGCTGCATGCCAGAGCTGCTGACCCGTATGCGCGGTAAGCTGCCGATCATCGGTATCTGCCTTGGCCACCAGGCGATTGTAGAAGCCTACGGCGGCTACGTCGGGCAGGCCGGTGAAATCCTTCACGGTAAGGCTTCCAGTATTGAACACGACGGCCAGGCGATGTTTGCCGGTCTGAACAACCCGCTACCGGTCGCCCGCTACCACTCGCTGGTGGGCAGCAATATTCCTGCGGGGTTAACCATCAACGCCCACTTTAACGGCATGGTCATGGCGGTGCGCCACGATGCGGATCGCGTCTGCGGTTTCCAGTTCCATCCTGAGTCGATTCTGACCACCCAGGGCGCACGCCTGCTGGAACAAACGCTGGCCTGGGCGTTGCAGAAGCTGGAGCAGACCAACACTATCCAGCCAATTCTGGAAAAACTCTATCAGGCTGAGACCCTGAGCCAGCAGGAAAGCCATCAGCTCTTCTCCGCAGTGGTGCGCGGCGAAGTCAAACCTGAGCAGTTGGCCGCTGCGTTGGTGAGCATGAAGGTACGCGGCGAGCATCCGCAGGAAATCGCCGGCGCCGCCACCGCGCTGCTGGAAAACGCCGCGCCGTTCCCGCGCCCTGATTATCTGTTTGCCGATATCGTTGGTACCGGCGGCGACGGCAGCAACAGTATCAACATTTCGACCGCCAGCGCCTTCGTTGCCGCCGCCTGCGGCCTGAAAGTGGCGAAACACGGCAACCGCAGCGTCTCCAGTAAATCGGGCTCTTCCGATCTGCTGGCAGCATTCGGTATCAATCTGGATATGAATGCCGATAAATCTCGCCAGGCGCTGGATGAACTGGGCGTGTGCTTCCTGTTCGCGCCGAAGTACCACACCGGTTTCCGCCACGCGATGCCGGTCCGTCAGCAGCTCAAAACCCGCACCCTGTTTAACGTGCTCGGACCGCTGATCAACCCGGCACACCCGCCGCTGGCGCTGATTGGCGTTTACAGCCCTGAGCTGGTACTGCCGATTGCGGAAACCCTGCGCGTGCTGGGATACCAGCGTGCTGCGGTGGTGCATAGCGGCGGCATGGATGAGGTATCGCTGCACGCACCAACGGTGGTCGCAGAGCTGAACAATGGCGAAATCAAAAGTTATCAACTGACCGCCGCCGACTTTGGCCTGACGCCTTACCATCAAGAGCAGTTGGCGGGCGGCACGCCGGAAGAAAACCGTGACATTCTTACGCGCTTGCTACAAGGTAAAGGTGAAGCCGCTCACGAAGCCGCCGTTGCCGCCAACGTCGCCATGTTAATGCGTTTACATGGGCACGAGGACCTGAAAGCCAACGCGCAGCAAGTCATCGATGTGCTGCACAGCGGAGCGGCCTATGACAGAGTGACCGCATTAGCGGCAAGAGGGTAAATAATGCAGACCGTTTTAGCAAAAATCGTTGCCGACAAAGCGATTTGGGTAGAAGCCCGCAAACAACAACAACCGTTAGCCAGTTTTCAGAACGACGTCGTACCAACGCAGCGCAATTTTTACGATGCCCTCGCGGGTACCCGCACCGCGTTTATTCTCGAGTGCAAAAAGGCCTCGCCATCCAAGGGGCTGATTCGCGAAGATTTTGACCCGGCGACTATCGCCGGAGTCTACAAACACTACGCCTCGGCTATCTCGGTGCTGTGCGATGAGAAGTATTTCCAGGGCAGCTTCGACTTTCTGCCAATTGTCAGCAAGGTCGCGCCGCAGCCGATTCTGTGTAAGGATTTCACCATCGATCCTTACCAGATTTACCTGGCGCGCTATTACCAGGCAGACGCCTGCCTGCTGATGCTCTCGGTGCTTGATGATGAACAATATCGCCAGCTCGCCGCCGTCGCGCACAGCCTGAATATGGGCGTACTGACCGAGGTGAGCAACGAAGAAGAGCTGGAACGCGCCATCGCGCTGAAGGCCAAAGTGGTGGGTATCAACAACCGCGATCTGCGCGATATGTCGATTGACCTTAACCGCACCCGCACGCTGGCGCCTCGACTCGGCCATGACGTCACGGTGATCAGCGAATCCGGCATTCATACCTATGCCGAAGTGCGTGAACTGAGTCACTTTGCCAATGGTTTCCTGATTGGTTCAGCGCTGATGGAACATGACGATCTGAACGCCGCGGTAAAACGCGTACTGCTTGGTGAAAATAAGGTCTGCGGCCTGACCCGCCCCCAGGATGCCCAGGTCGCGTATGAGTCCGGTGCAATCTATGGGGGGCTGATTTTCGTCCCAACGTCACCGCGAGCGGTCAACGAGACCCAGGCGAAGGCGGTCATTAATAGCGCGCCCCTGCTCTACGTCGGCGTATTCCGCAATACGCCGATGGCAGAAGTGGTTGCCCGCGTGAAAAATCTGAATTTAGCCGCCGTACAGTTGCACGGTAGCGAAGACCAGGCCTATATCGACGTTCTGCGTGCCGAATTACCGGCCAAAGTGCAAATCTGGAAAGCCCTCAGCGTTGGCGAAACCTTACCGCCGCGCAACCTGAATCATATCGACAAATACGTTTTCGATAACGGTCAGGGCGGCACCGGCCAGCGTTTCGACTGGTCTCTGCTGCAAGGTCAGGACCTGCGTAACGTTCTGCTGGCAGGCGGCCTCGGTGCCGATAACTGTGTGGAAGCCGCCAAAAGCGGTTGTGCTGGACTCGATTTTAATTCAGGCGTTGAGTCGCAGCCGGGTATTAAAGATGCCAGCAAACTGGCCTCGGTGTTTCAAACGCTGCGCGCATATTAAGGAGCAACAATGAGTACTTTACTGAACCCCTATTTTGGTGAATTCGGCGGGATGTATGTCCCGCAGATCCTGATGCCCGCCCTGCGCCAGCTGGAAGAAGCGTTCGTGAGCGCGCAGAAAGACCCGGCATTTCAGGCCGAATTTACTGACCTGCTGAAAAACTACGCTGGCCGCCCAACCGCGCTGACCAAATGCCGCAACCTCACCGAAGGTACCCGCACCACGCTGTATCTGAAGCGTGAAGACCTGCTGCACGGCGGCGCGCATAAAACTAACCAGGTGCTCGGCCAGGCGCTGTTGGCAAAACGGATGGGCAAAACAGAAATCATCGCCGAAACCGGCGCAGGTCAGCATGGTGTAGCCTCTGCCCTCGCCAGCGCCCTGCTCGGCCTGAAATGCCGCATCTACATGGGCGCCAAAGATATCGAACGTCAGTCGCCGAACGTCTTCCGTATGCGCCTGATGGGAGCGGAAGTCATCCCGGTACATAGTGGTTCTTCTACGTTGAAAGATGCCTGTAACGAGGCCCTGCGCGACTGGTCCGGAAGCTATGAAAAAGCCCACTATATGCTCGGCACCGCCGCTGGCCCGCACCCGTTCCCGACCATCGTGCGCGAATTCCAGCGCATGATTGGCGAAGAGACCAAGGCGCAGATTCTTGAGAAAGAAGGTCGCCTGCCGGATGCGGTTATCGCCTGCGTCGGCGGCGGCTCTAACGCCATCGGCATGTTCGCCGACTTTATCGATGAAACGAAGGTTGGCCTGATTGGCGTTGAGCCGGCGGGTCATGGAATCGAATCCGGCGAGCACGGTGCGCCGCTCAAACACGGTCGAGTGGGCATTTACTTCGGGATGAAATCGCCGATGATGCAGACCGATGACGGGCAAATTGAGGAGTCCTACTCCATTTCCGCCGGGCTGGACTTTCCGTCCGTCGGCCCGCAGCACGCGTATCTGAATAGCATTGGTCGCGCCGATTACGTATCGATTACCGATGATGAAGCGCTGGATGCCTTTAAAGCGCTTTCCCGTCATGAAGGGATTATCCTGGCGCTGGAATCTTCTCACGCCCTGGCGCACGCGCTGAAAATGATGCGCGAAAACCCGGAAAAAGAGCAGCTGCTGGTGGTTAACCTCTCTGGCCGCGGCGATAAAGACATCTTCACCGTACACGATATTTTGAAAGCGCGAGGGGAAATCTGATGGAACGTTATGAGACGCTGTTTGCACAACTGAAAGCCCGCAAGGAAGGCGCGTTTGTTCCCTTCGTGACTCTTGGCGACCCGAATCCTGAGCAGTCGCTGAAAATTATCGACACCCTAATTGAAGCAGGCGCCGACGCGCTGGAGCTGGGTATTCCGTTCTCCGACCCGCTGGCGGATGGCCCGACGATTCAGGATGCGACTCTGCGCGCATTTGCCGCAGGCGTCACCCCCGCGCAGTGCTTTGAAATGCTGGCGGCGATTCGTCAGAAACACCCAACCATCCCTATCGGCCTGCTGATGTACGCTAACCTGGTGTTTAGCCCAGGCATTGATGAATTTTACGCCGCATGCGAGCGCGCGGGCGTTGATTCAGTGCTGGTAGCCGATATACCGGTGGAAGAATCGGCTCCGTTTCGCCAGGCCGCGCTGCGTCATAATATCGCGCCAATTTTCATCTGCCCGCCGAATGCCGATAACGATCTGCTGCGCCAGATTGCCTCTCACGGTCGCGGCTACACCTATCTGCTATCGCGCGCTGGCGTGACCGGCGCAGAAAATCGCGCCGCGCTGCCGCTGCACCATCTGATTGAGAAGCTGGCCGAGTACAATGCCGCGCCGCCGCTGCAGGGTTTTGGTATCTCCGCGCCGGAGCAGGTGACGGCGGCGATTGACGCAGGCGCAGCCGGCGCAATTTCCGGTTCCGCGATTGTCAAAATCATCGAACGCAACGTTAACGATCCGCAGGCTATGCTGGCTGAGCTGAAAGCCTTTGTGCAGAGCCTGAAAGCCGCCACCAAAGCGGCCTAAGCGCGACTGCCGCCCGGCCCTGCCGCCGGGCGGTTATTTCTGCTGCAGGCTGTCCGCATACTGTCGCGTCAGACGAAACAGCGCCATCACATCCTCATGCGTCCACCCGGCCAACACCTGATTCATTAACCGCGTTCTTGCCACCGAGATACGATCAATCATCGCCTGTCCCGTTTCGCTGAGGCTCACTTCGCTAATCCGCCGGTCTTTGGCGTTTGGCTGCTTTAGCGCCAGTCCCTGCGCTTCCAGTTTCTTCACCTGCCTGCTGACGGTGGTGTAATCGCGCCCGAGGCTATCCGCCAGCTCGACAACCCCGACAGGCCCCCTGCGCCCTATTGCTACCAGCAACGGAAAAAGGATCTGATCAAGCTGAACGCCAGCAGCCTGCAGTATTTGCTCATCGCGCACCGGCTGGTTCATCACGCTGATAATGTCGAGCAGCGCGCCATGGAAGCCGGTGATATCGTAATTATTATGTGCATCTTGCATGTATTTTTTAACCGAGTATAGTGCCGTTATCTAATACGTGCATTTTACACATAATTATTCCAAAGGTGGAGAAGACTATGAAAGCAGCCGTCGTTTTTGACCTGCAACAGGGGCCAGTTTGGGCCGACTTTAGCGATCCGCACGCCGCTGAGCAGGAGGTGTTAGTCAACGTGCGCGCAAGCGCTATCAGCCATGTGGTGAAGGGCCGGGCCTCAGGAAAGCACTACAGTTTCGATGGCCGCCTGCCTTTCGGCGTAGGGATTGATGGCACCGGAACATTACCTGATGGACAGCGCGTTTATTTTGCCTTCCCTACCGCGCCGTGGGGCAGCATGGCGCAATGGGCGCCCGTTGCATTAAACCATTGCCTGCCGTTGCCGGATGGGCTGGACGATGTCACCGCTGCTGCCATGGCGAATCCGGGTATGTCCGCATGGGCGGCGCTGGTTAAACGCGCCGGTCTCAAGGTCGGAGAAACGGTATTGATCAACGGGGCCACCGGCAGCGCCGGGCAGCTGGCGGTGCAAATCGCCCGCTTTCTGGGCGCAAAAAAAATCATCGCCACCGGGCGTAACCCGCAGAAACTGGCGACGCTTGGGGCCGATGCAATCGTCAATTTAAGCGAAGATGATACAACCATAAGGGCACAGTTTGCCGAGCTGGCGGCACAGCAAATTGATGTTGTTGTCGATTATCTGTGGGGCTATAGCGCCGAACTTCTGTTGCCCGTACTGGCAAAGCAGAGTCCGGGGGACACACCGATACGTTTTGTGCAGGTCGGTTCCCTCTCAGGTGCTGAGATCGCTCTGAGCGGCGCGGTACTGCGCTCCGCCCCGCTGCAGCTGATGGGCAGCGGTATTGGCAGCCTTTCTATGCCGCAGCTATTGGCCGCTACGGGAGAGATGCTGCAGGCTGCCGTCGCAGGCGGATTTACCATCGCCACCACTGTGCAGCCGCTTCGTGACATTGCTACGGCCTGGTCGCAGGATAACAGCCAGAAACGCACCGTTTTTATCGTTGACTAAAAAAAATCGCTTCCGCACAAAAGTTGGGGTTGATATCTTAAATGAGAAATATTATCTTTCTCATTACCGAATAGTTGAGTAAACAACTCAGGTATTCGGTACGACATTGCTCACATTGCTTCCAGTATTTTTGCCCGCACTTGTGCGGGCTTTTTTTATTGCCGCCGAGTGAGGATTAAAGATGTTGCAGTAACCTGCCAGGTAAGCCGCGCAGAACTTCATCCCTCTCCTGCCGGGTTTCGGAATCGATGCGTGGAAACGACGGAAGAGTGTTACTATCCCGGTCAGAAAACGCAGGCATCAGCTAACATCAGCGTTAACCGCGAGGGCAATCTATGAACGATGAAGTACCTTTGAAATATTATGATATTGCGGATGAGTATTCGACGGAATCCGCTACGCCCGTCAACGAAGCAGAACGTGAACCTCTGGCCCGCTATTTTCAGTTGCTGATTACTCGCCTGATGAATAACGAGGAAATCAGCGAGGAGGCGCAGGGAGAGATGGCCATTCAAGCCGGTATTAATCAACAACGCATTGATGATATCGCCGAGTTTCTCAATAAATGGGGTAATGAATAGCGCTTGATGCGCCATGCTGCAATGGGAGCGTATCCCTATACACAGCGTACGGTGACTTTTACATCAATCACCTTTTCTACAGCGTTTTATGCATGGAAGAACGAGAAGGCTGGTCGTAATATGACCAGCCATGCAGAGAATCCAGATAAGCAAACTGTTTATGACCACAAAGTAAGCAGGAAAATTGGCACCCTGTACTCTTCTGTAAATTCTCCGAATCTGCTGGTCGCAATCATCATCGTCCTGCACGGGGGGCCATGTCGAAGATGGAAACGTAAAAACCAGATGAGTCGTTAATCTGAATGAAGATTATCGTTTTACTTTTAACAGCATTATGGATGCCAGAGTAAAATTGTCCTTAATCTTATCCTCTTTGATAAACGTAATGATTTCATCATAAGTATAAAAATCACAACCAACGACACCTTCGCTGGATTGTAATAATAACTGAGAGGGGTCCTGTACTTCACACACAATCGTTCGAATATTGTCAGTAATCAACCCTGAATCAGTAACCAATTCGCCTAGTACATAACTCCTTACTGACAGAAAATTCAGTTCTTCTTTGAGTTCTCGCTCGCCACCAGCAATATGCGATTCACCTTTTTCAATAAAACCTCTTGGAAACTCAACAAGCACTTCACCATTTCTGGAGTGTTGAATCAATGCATATTTTCCTTTAAATTCTGGGATAACGACGACACCACCATGTTTTTGGCTTATCCGTAGATGCCCCGCCTCATTGATGAACACCGTTACATACTGATTTTCAAAAATATTATTATTCAAAATTCACAATCCAGGTTGTTTGATTAGCTGATTCACGTATTATTTTTATAGTATTATAGAAATAATACACAACATATGCCAGGTAAAAGACAACTTCAAACAAAACAATAATTTCTTTATTACTGATTTTAAAAACAGACATAAACTCTTTTACTAACATAACAACGGGGAAACCCGAAATCAGCGTCATACCAAGAATAACTCTATTTTCAACGCCAGAAAACATCTTAACTATTTTTGTTTCATTATATTTCTTACTTTTTTCAGTGAAGAAAGAATTAATTTCTTTGTTAATTTCATTCAACTCAAAAATATTTTTAGAAATAACTTTATTGAGAACCAAGGCAGAATTGGCGTATTGTAAATGCCATGAACGAAGACCAGATAAAGTTCTGATTGTCATTCCACTAATCAAGCATATAACCACATTAAAAAACACAGGAGAATATGGGCTTACCAGTAGTTTGCTCATAGCGGAATATGAGCCAAAGTAAAACGATATAACAACCAGATAAAAAGCGATGGTCTGATCTCTTTTCGTCGATTGTTCTTTTAAGTGTTCATTGCATCGTTCATATACGGACAGTAGAAACTCTTTAGATACTGACATCAAAACCTCTATGTTTTAACGTGTTATAGCGATATTCATCAATTCTATACCACAGAGGCTCACTGTCACAGTACATGCTTGCTGATAGTACATCTTATCAAGCAAAAAACGGATTAGCATCGCACTCTGGATCAATACCGCTATCCTGGGCAACTGCCTTTATTATTTGGCAATGTTGAGCGTTGCCGTAGCCTGTAAGAAAGAAATGCAGGTGCATGCACAAAGGTCAAAAAAGGCGCTCAATGAGCGCCAAAGTCCTACAGCAAACCGGTTCAAATGCTAAATGCCCACCTCGCTTTTAACCCATGCGCGTGCCTTTTTTACTGTCGCCAAAGGTGGTGCTTTTTCTGGATCCTGTTCGGCTTCAATGATAACCCAGCCCTTATAGATTGAGTTTTTAAGGAAATGAATAACCGGAGCGTAATTAACTATCCCCTCGCCAGGCACAGTAAACAGACCAGCTCTTACTGCATCATTGAAGCTCAGGTCATTATTAATGACCTTATCGAGCACTTCGCCGCGCACATCTTTCAGATGGACATGCACCACGCGGTGGCCGTAATTTTCCAGTACCCAGTGAATATCCACACCTGCCACGGTTGCATGCCCGCAGTCCAGAACGATACCGACTGAATCATTGGTCGCTTTCAGGAAGGCTTTCAGCTCATTGTCGGTTTCAACAACCATCATCAGATGGTGATGATAAGCCAGACGTAAACCATAGTTCTTCAATAAAGACAGGGCCAAATTATTCACTTTTTCTGCGTATTGGGGCAGATCAATATGTCCTAAGGCAGGAGATTTCGACAGAGGCTCATCCAGTGGTGTGAGTCCGGGCATCGCGCCGCACTCACCATAGACCATGACTTTTGCCCCCAGTGATTTCAACAACATGGCATGATCGTGTAACGCTGCTAACTCATCCTCAAAACTTCGTTCAGCCATCAGGCCATTATACCAACCGGACGCAAGCTTAAGCTTTGCCTGATTCAGTACTGGCGCAAGAGTCTCGATGGTTCGTGGAAACTTTCGACCAAGTTCAATTCCTTCATAGCCTGCCTCCGCCGCTTCAGCCAGACAGGTTTCCAGTGGGATGTCGCCACCGAGATCTTCCAGTACATCGTTAGTCCAGGAGAGAGGGCTAACGCCAACATGAATACGTGTTGATACGCTCATCGTTCTATCCTTCACAATAAATGCATCGCTTCCCGATCATCTGAGAAGCGATGCAAAATGAGCCTCTAAGGATGCCAGCTCTTACAGCGTGAACGCTTCGCGGAAAGCTTCCAGGGCGACGACTGAATCACCGGATGCCCAACCTTCCATCGCGACCACACCTTGATAGTTAATTCCTTTCAATGCGCGGGCTACAGCCTTGTAGTTGATCTCACCGGTACCCGGCTCTTTACGGCCCGGAACATCGGCAACCTGAATTTCACCGATATGCTTCTCACTTTTGCGGATAAGCTCGACAAGGTTACCTTCACCGATCTGCGCATGATAAATATCCAGGTTCATTTTCAGGTATGGGCTGTTCACCGCGCTCACCAGGGCCATCGTTTCCTCTGCTTTAGCGAAAGGTGTGCCCGGATGATCCACTGCGGTGTTCAGGTTTTCCAGAGTGAATACTTTGCCCGCCTTCTCCCCCATACCCGCAAGAGCATCCAGCGTCTTCTTCGCCTTGAGCCACATCTCACCCGTTACGATTTCAACAGGCTTCACCGGCAGACCAACATTGTTCAACCCTGTGCCGTGCAGGTTGAGAGACGGGCAGCCGAGGCGGCGAGCGGCTTCAAGTGACTGACTGGCGCTGGAAAGCAGGTGATCTATTTCATCATCATCGGTCAGGTTGCCCGAGATGTAACCCGTCATTGAGGTAAAGCGGGCACCGGTTTTCGCCAGCGCATCAATATCTTTTTGGGTCCAGTCCCAAATTTCAACGCCGAAGCCCATGGCGTGAATACGTTCAACGCGCTCGATGAATGGCAGATCAAGGAAGACCATTTCAGCGCAGACGGACAGTGAGTAAGTAGCCATATTCTTATCCTTAAAGCTTAATCGGTTGGGACTGTTGAACAGATGCGATACATGTCAGAGCGACTTCCAGCGCATTACGTGCATCTTCACCGGTCGCTTTCGGCGTGTCGCCCGTCGCCACGCAACGTATGAAGTCGGTCACTTCTGCGACATAGGCATCATGCAGCAGATCGGTATCACGACGCGCGGTGTCAATAGAGATACCGTCAGCGGTATAACGCACGCAGTTATTCACATTGATGTTGCCTGCCTGCAGCATGCCTTTACTACCGAAGACCTCACCGCGAACGTCATAGCCGTACACTGCCTGGAAGTTAGCTTCAGCCGTGGCGAACGCGCCATTGTCGAAACAAATATTCACGACTGCGGTATCCAGCAGGCCACGGTCTTTAAAATCGGGGCGCACTAATGCATCAGCAACCGCATAAACGCGGGTGGGTTTAGCCCCAGGATTCAGGTGCAGCAGGATGTCAAAATCGTGGATCAGCGTTTCAAGAAAAATAGTCCAGTGCGGAATTGGCGTTGGATCACCCAAACCGGGGTCACGAGTCGTTGAACGCAACAGCTGCGGCACGCCAATCTTACCTGCCTTAATCTCTTCATAAGCCGCAACAAAACCGCTCACGAATCGACGATTGAAGCCTACCTGTAGAGCAACCCCGGCTTTTTTAGCCGCATTAATGGCTTTATCTGCCTCTTCCAGAGTGATCGCCATTGGTTTCTCACAAAAAACGCCTTTACCCGCTTTGGCTGCAGCGACAACCAGTTCTGCGTGAGTACGCGCCGGAGAAGCGATCACAACGGCATCGATTTCAGCATCATTCAACAGCGCCTGCGGATCGGTATACGATTTTTTCGCCCCCAGCCTGGCGGCCAGCTTCTCGGCTGCGCCCGGAACCGGATCGGCAACAGCAATCAGCGTTGCGCCCGGTATACGCTGAGCAACGGTCTCACCGTGAAAGGTGCCCATGCGACCAGCGCCAATAAGACCAACGCGGACAACGTTTTGTACTGACATAAAATTCTCCTTAGATGTAGGGTATTGATTACTTATTTTGCGAAACAGATTCTGGCGTAACGAGCGGCTGCCGCTCGCGACCAAAACGACGGGATTTTGAAAGCATTAGCGGTTCGATATGTTCCAGCGAAACGCCCTTGGTTTCCGGCAGGAAACGTCCAACAAACCAAAAAGCGATAAGGCTGAATCCGCTGCATAACAGCAGAGGGAAGGCCCCATGGAAGTGCTCCATCAACACAGGGTTACGGTTCATCATCGGAAAGCTCTGGGTGACCATAAAGTTCGAAACCCACATGGAGCAAAACGCATAGCCCATAGCAACAGCACGCATACGGTTCGGGAAGATTTCAGAAATCAGCAGCCAGGCACCAAGACTCCAGGACATGCCGAACACAAAGATAAATCCCACCAAACCGACAATGGGGAGGTAGCCTTTAACTTCATTCATAAAGGCCCAGGAGGTGAATAACAGAAAGGCGGCACAGCCCAATGACCCCCAACGCAACAATGGAAGTCGTCCGATACGATCGAAGGCAACCAGTGCGATGCCTACACCAGCCAATAGCGCGAGGCCGAGGAAAATACTTTGAAACAGGGAATCCTGTGTGTTTCCAGTCACGTTTTGCAGAAGTGAAGGCGCAAAGTACATCAGGATATTGATGCCGGAAACCTGCTGTAATACGGCGATGGCACAACCGATCCACAGAATGTAAGACGATTTTTTATCCTTCAGAATGCCACGCGGCGCTGGCGTACTCAGCAAAGCAGAATCTGCGGCGATGGAGGTACGAATTTCAGCGTATAAGCGTTCAGCATGTCCTGGGTTAGAAAGAGAAGTCAGTACTTTGAGTGACTTTTCCTTCTGGTTGCGCATCGCATACCAGCGCGGTGATTCCGGCATAAAGAAAACCATCACCAGGAACAACACGCAGGGAATAAGCGCAGATGCCAGCATCCACCGCCAGCCCATAGACACTACCCACTCATGCGCCATGCCCCTGGCGATCAGGTAATTCACGATATAAACCACTAACTGGCCGCCAACCATCAGCATCTGCTGCATGCCCAGCATCCGCCCGCGCAGATCTTTAGGCGAGACCTCTGCGATATAGAGCGGGGTGACAGCCGATGCCATGCCCACGGCCAGGCCGCCAATCATACGATAAACAACAAACCAGGTCAGATCGTTGGCTAACGCAGATCCGATAGCGGAAATAGCGAAAAGGATGGCCGTGATAATTAGGGTAGCTTTACGACCAAAACGATCGGTAAAGCGCCCGACACCCCAGGCTCCCACGATGCATCCCAAAATAACGTTAGAAACCGCCCAGCCGCTTTCTGCTGGCGTGAGTGAAAGATGTTCGGTAAGCGGATCGATGACGCCTGAAATGACGGAGGCGTCGTAACCAAGAATGATCCCGCTAACGGATGCGATGGCACATATAAATATCAGGTAAGGCACGTTGCGTTTTCGTGTAGACATTTCGTTATTTCTCCACGTTGGTTTTTTTAGTTTTTGTCTTTGTAGGGAAGACATCTTTTAAATAGCAACAGGCGTGCCAAATCACATTTCTATGTTTTATAAGGAAATAAAAAAAGACAGCGATCACAAAGTGTTTATAAAAAAGACATACGATCACAACATGTTCATAGAATGAACATTTCCAAACCAGAAAATAATGAAATTTATGAATCAAAATCATAGCGACATCTGGGATGAAGAATGGGAGCTGATTGCGAGGCTTAACTACGAGCAAAGCTTTACCCAATACACTGGTGAACTGGGCCTGGCCTGGAAAGCATTCGAACAAGGGGAAGCCCCAAAAGGCTTGCGATCTGCTATCCACGCGTCATGGCTACGCAGCCACACCGACGGTATTGATGCTTACCAATTCGAGTATCAATTTTGCGAACAGAGCGAGCTGCGCAGAATAATGGCGCGTAATTCGCTGCTGATCGCCATTGCCCGCGACATCATGCGCAACCTGTTGGCCTATAACCCTGACGGGCATATCAACCTGACGGATGCCAACGGCGTGATCGTGCATTTTTGTGGCCAGGATTTGACGCCAATCGGTAGCGTACTTAGCGAATCTGTACAAGGGACGAACTGTACCGGACGTTGCCTGAAAGAGAACAAGCTCGTTTATTTATTGAGCGCAGAGAACTACAAAGAAGCGCTGCGCGTACGTGGTAAACACTGTGCGGCAGCCCCGATACGAGATGAAAACGGTGTAATGCTGGGTGTATTAACGCTTACGGCTAATCCCGGCTGTTTCCACTACCACACGCTGGGTACGGTTCAGGCAGCCGCTGAAGCTATATCTCAGCAATTGATTTTGCGTCGTTTAGTGAACGAGCAGGAATCTGTAATGGAATTGCTTAATGAGGGCGTGTTGGTCATCAGCGAGCAAGGTTCTATTCGCCAGCTAAATTGTTATGCCCGCCAGGTTCTGGGTATTCAGGAAGATGTCCGTTTTCGTGACGCTGATGAAGTATTGCGACCGGACGGCTGTTCTCTTAAAGAACTGCCGGCCTGCAAAGATCGTAATATCACGTTCTGTCCCGCCGCCGATTCACGTATTTCATGTGTGATCTCTGTTGTCACCACTCCTGAAGGTGGCCGCGTGATCTCAATGCGTGATAACCGACGCGTGCGTGATATGACTCACCGTGTTATTGGCAGCAGCGCCAGCTATAACTTCGATATGATTCTTGGCCAGTCACGTGTCATGCAGGATACGCGTAATAAAGCGCGCAGCGTCGGACGTAGCGATAGTACCGTACTGCTGACGGGTGAAAGCGGAACAGGAAAGGAGCTTTTTGCTCAATCTATTCATAATGCTAGTCATCGTAATGCGGGACCGTTTCTCGCTGTTAACTGCGGTGCCATTCCGCGCGATCTGGTTCAGAGTGAATTATTTGGCTATGAAGATGGGGCCTTTACTGGTTCAAGACGCGGTGGTGCCGCAGGTAAATTTGAACTGGCTGATGGCGGAACGTTATTTCTTGATGAAATCGGCGATATGCCGCTTGAAGCACAGGCTAGCCTGCTGAGAGTTTTACAGGAAGGCGAAGTCATGCGCATTGGCGGCAAGCGTCCGTTGAAGGTTAACGTGCGGATTATCGCAGCGACCAACCGGGACCTGAAAAAAGATATTGAACATGGTTCATTCCGCCGTGACCTCTACTTCCGTCTGAACGTCATCAGTCTGCCAATTCCACCATTACGGGCGAGAAAAGAAGATATCAAAGAGCTGACAGACTGGTTCTGTGGAAAAATTTGCCGGGCGCTTGGTCGAAATCGTGCGTTATTTTCTGATTCCGCTCTGAAATTGATGGAAAGCTACGACTGGCCGGGCAACGTTAGAGAACTGGAGAACATCGTCGAACGCACTATAAATCTCACAGAGGTAGAGGAAATCAGGGACAAAGATCTGCCCGAGGAAATGTACCTGCCCACCGACATGAATTTGGCTATTCATGGTGGGAACATTCAGAATTATAGTTTGAAAGAGAGTGAAAAGACGCTTATCGAATGCTGTCTGGCGGAAAAGAAAGGTAACCTGCGCCAGGTCGCTATAGCACTCAAACTCTCGCGTGGCGCGCTTTACAATAAACTGAAGCGTTACGGTATTGAAGCCAACGAATACCGCAACCCTGGTGATGGCGTATGATCCTACGCAGAGTGACTTTGATAGCGCCCAACTCGTGGGTCAAGCTGGCCATGTGACGGCCAGCTTGCGCGAAGAGATTAGAACCGGTATCCCGCAGAGAACATAAACACCCACGGATCCAGGCGCACGCTGTCGTGCTGGCGAGCCTCGCCCAGTTTATAGCTCGCGGTGGTGTCGATATCCATGTACCACACTGACATGTTAATCAACCAGTCGCGGTTAATCAGATAATCCATACCGACTTGCCCTGCCGCTCCCCAGGAATCTTTCAGGCTCAGATCGGATATTCCGGTTTTTTTACCCGTATCGTTTACGCTTTCGTCAAAGAAGGTGGTGTAGTTAATACCCACACCCACATACGGACGCAGTTTGCTGCTGGAGTCGCCAAAGTACCACTGAGCCATTAACGTCGGGGGTAAATGATGAACGGTAGCAATATTGCCGGTTGCTGCAGTCCCGACTTTATGGCGGAACGGCGTCGCGGCCAGCAGTTCAACACCGATATTATCCGTTGCCATATAGGTGAACGTCAGGCCCAGCTGTGTATTGTTGCTAACGTTAAAGCCTCCCAGGCTGCCTAACGTACCGCCCGCCCCTTCTGTTGGCCTGACGGTTGCCGAACCTGCACGAATAAAAAATTCCCCCGCTTCATGCGCCCAGACGCTGCCGCTGGTGAGAGTGCTCAGAATAACAAACGCCGCTGCTAACTTTTTCATACCCACTTCCTCATTATGGTTATTCAGCGCAAGAATATACCTACAATGAAGTATGTTTGATCCAACATAGATCACATTAAAAAGGCAAATTTAACATTTATTGATCCAGATTAATTTTCACTTTTTCAATGCAATCAGTGATAAGCGCGCAACATCAAAATTCTGCTTTTGCGCTACTCAAGGCAGCGCATCGCTGGTTTCCTCTTCTATTTACAAAGATATACTTAGCGCGCAGGAGCAGAGACTGCTACCCAGCCGCGATTTGCGGTACAATCGCCCGCTAGTTAACACCTGCAATACTCAAGGAGAATGCATGTCTATCACGGCGAAGTCCGTCTACCGTGACACCGGAAACTTTTTCCGCAATCAGTTCGTTACTATCCTGCTGATTGCGCTGCTATGCGCGTTCATAACGGTAGTACTTGGCCATGCCTTTTCACCCAGTGAAGAGCAGCTATCGATCTTGAGCCAGGGCGATAGCCTGGCGGGTAGCGGTGGGCTGTTCGAGCTGGTCCAGAGCATGACGCCGGAGCAACAGCAGATCCTGCTGCGCGCTTCCGCCGCCTCCACGTTCTCCGGTCTGGTGGGTAATGCCATTCTTGCTGGCGGCGTTCTGCTGATGATTCAGATGATCTCTGCCGGTCAGCGCGTCAGCGCTCTACGGGCGATCGGCGCTTCCGCACCGGTATTGCCAAAGCTGCTGCTGCTGATCCTGCTGACGACCTTTGTGGTCCAGATGGGGATGATGCTGGTGGTGGTGCCGGGCGTCCTGCTGGCTATCGTGCTCTCTTTCGCGCCGGTGATGCTGGTACAGGATAAAATCGGTATCTTCAGCGCCATGCGTAGCAGCATGCGCCTGGCGTGGGCCAATGTACGCCTGGTGGCTCCGGCTATCATCGGCTGGCTGCTGGCGAAAACCCTGCTGCTGCTGTTTGCCTCCAGCTTCGCGGTACTGACGCCAAACGTTGGCGCTGTGGTAATAAATACTCTCAGCAATCTGATCTCCGCATTGTTGCTGATCTATTTATTCCGCTTGTATATGCTTATTCGTAACTAACTTAATTCGGGCCGGATCCTCCCGGCCCTTTCTGAACGACGGAATCGATGTATGAAGCAGTTTTTGGATTTTTTACCGCTGGTAGTCTTCTTCGCATTCTACAAGCTTTACGATATCTACGCCGCGACGACCGCGCTAATTATCGCCACAGCCATTGTGTTGATCTACAGCTGGGTGCGCTATCGCAAAGTCGAGAAAATGGCGCTGATTACTTTTGTACTGGTCGCCGTATTTGGCGGACTGACCATCTTCTTCCATAACGACGAATTTATTAAATGGAAAGTGACGGTTATCTACGTTCTGTTTGCCAGCGCGCTGCTGTTTAGCCAGTGGGTGATGAAAAAGCCGCTTATCCAGCGCATGTTGGGTAAAGAGTTAACGTTGCCGCAGCAGGTGTGGTCGCGTCTGAATCTGGCCTGGGCGGTGTTTTTCATCCTCTGCGGGCTGGCGAATATCTACATCGCTTTCTGGCTACCGCAGAATATTTGGGTCAACTTCAAAGTCTTCGGCCTGACGGCTCTGACGCTGGTGTTCACCCTGCTGAGCGGCGTTTACATCTATCGCCATATGCCGCAGGATGACAACCACTAAACGACTATTCCCCCGGCACGCAGTCCTGCGTGCCGTTTTTCATTGCTTCCCGCCGGCATAAAGCGCTTCAGCTGAAACCCCGCTGTTTTATGTCGGCGCGACGCTGGGCAACGCGCTGGTCCCCCTGCTTCATATGCCGTTGAGCTTTTTAGCCGGAATTGGCTTTGTCGCCGTTTTTGCCGCTGCAGCCAATACCCCTATAGCTTCTACCCTGATGGCCATTGAGCTGTTTGGTTCTGAAATCGGAATTTATGCTGCGCTAGCCTGCGTGGTGGCCTGGCGGTTTCTTCACGATATCTACCACATGCTGGAAAGTTGCGGCAATTGTGAGGATTTGATGGAGATTAACGCCAATCAATTGTAATGATAATAATTATCATTGATATTCTCGATCTCAATTTTTCATGATTTGATATGGATATTCATAATGAGACCGCAGAAAAATCACATAGCAACGCCTCTTGCCCTGGCCATCGCAGGCTTACTTAGCCCGGGTGTTTTCGCCGAAGAGGTAGAGCAGGATACCGAAACGATGGTCGTTCGGGGAACCGCTGAAGAAGCGCTCAAACAGCAGCCGGGCGTTTCGATCATCACCGCAGAAGATATCGCTAAAGATCCTCCGGTTAACGATCTGTCAGAAATCATTCGTAAAATGCCCGGTGTCAATCTGACCGGCAACAGCGCCAGCGGTAGCCGCGGTAACAACCGACAAATCGATATTCGCGGCATGGGGCCGGAAAATACGCTGATTCTTATTGATGGCGTACCCGTCACCTCTCGTAACTCGGTACGCTACAGCTGGCGCGGTGAGCGTGATACCCGCGGCGACAGCAACTGGGTGCCGCCGGAAATGGTCGAGCGTATCGAGGTTCTGCGCGGCCCTGCGGCGGCGCGCTACGGCTCAGGCGCCGCGGGCGGCGTGGTGAATATTATTACTAAACGTCCGACCAACGACTGGCACGGCTCGCTCTCGCTCTATACTAATCAGCCGGAAAATAATAAAGAAGGCTCCACCAACCGGGCTAACTTTAACCTTAACGGACCGCTGGCCGGCGATGCCCTCACCATGCGCCTGTACGGCAACATCAACAAAACGGAACCCGATGCCTGGGATATCAACCACGCTCAAAATGGCTCTTATGCCGCAGGCCGCGAAGGCGTGCGCAACAAAGATATTAACGCCCTGCTGTCATGGAAAGTGACGCCGCAGCAGATTGTCGATTTCAGCTACGCCTATAGCCGCCAGGGCAATATTTATGCCGGAGATACTCAGTACAGCAACGGCAACGTCAGTCCAAACGGGCTGGTGGATTCGCTTTACGGCCAGGAAACAAACCGGATGTATCGTCAGACCTGGGGCCTGACCTATAACGGCATCTGGGACTGGGGCCAGTCGAAAGCGGGCGTCTACTACGAAAAAACCAACAACACCCGCCTGCAGGAGGGTTCCACCGGCCGCGTAGAAGGAATGATCAACAGCGATGAATATGCCACCAGTCGCCTGGAATCGTGGCGCTCAACCGGCGAGTTGAATATTCCCTTCAACTGGCTGGCTGAACAGACCCTGACATTGGGTATGGAGTGGAATCGCGATGAGCTGAATGACCCGGCGTCGATGCAGGCCACTAGCGTAACGGAAGAAGTCCCCGGTTCTTCCGGCGATCCGTCTCAGCGCAGCCCCAAAAATAGCGCCACCCTGACCGGTATCTATCTCGAAGACAATATTGAAGCGACGCCGGGCACCAATATTATCCCCGGCCTGCGCTTTGACTATCACAACGACTTCGGCAGCAACTGGAGCCCAAGTCTGAACCTGTCGCAGGATCTGGGCGATATGTTTAAGGTCAAAGCGGGTATTGCCCGGGTGTTTAAAGCACCGAACCTGTATCAGTCCAGCGAGGGCTATTTGCTGCGCACGAACGGTAACGGCTGCCCAACCGACCTCACCGGGAATGGTTGTTATCTGCTGGGTAACCCAAATCTTGATCCGGAAATCAGCGTCAACAAAGAGGTTGGCCTTGAATTTAACTTAAATGGCTACAATGCCGGTATTACCTGGTTCCGTAACGATTACAAAAATAAAATCGTTTCCGGTACCGACGTGATGGGCTATACCTCTGATGGGAATTATATTCTCCAGTGGCAGAACGGCGGTAAAGCGGTCGTTGAAGGTCTCGAAGGAACGCTGCTGGTTCCGGTGATTGCCGATACGCTCAGCTGGCGCACTAACGCTACCTATATGATCAAATCGGAAAATAAAGATACCGGCAATCCGCTGTCCGTTATTCCGAAATATACCATCAATACTTCGCTCGATTGGCAGGTGACCAGCAAACTGTCGGCGAACGTCAACTGGACGATGTACGGTCGGCAGAAACCGCGCGAATACGCGGAAATTCGTAACGAGATTAACTCGTTAGCCACCAACGAAGTCGGCGCCTATTCCGTGGTTGGTATTGGCGGTAACTACCAGCTAATGAAAGATCTGCGCCTGAATGCGGGTATTAGCAACCTGTTCGATAAGCAAATTTATCGCGAAAACTCAGGTGCTTCGACCTATAACGAACCGGGCCGTGCTTACTACGCTGGCGTCACGCTCTCCTTCTAAACCCTTGCGCCCGCGCTGGCGGGCGTATTCCCCCTATTCTCTCCACGCCATTTTCATAGTAGCATCGCGCCTGATCATCTTTGACTAGTACAGAGTATAGAATGACAACAACAGATCTCGCGCCGAAGGGCGAATTGGTTTTACGCACCCTGGCGATGCCAGCGGACACCAACGCCAACGGCGATATTTTTGGCGGCTGGCTGATGTCGCAGATGGATATTGGCGGGGCCATTATGGCGAAAGAAATCGCCCACGGGCGCGTGGTCACCGTGCGCGTCGACGGCATGACCTTTCTACGTCCGGTCGCGGTGGGCGACGTGGTGTGCTGCTACGCGAACTGCGTGAAGCGCGGCAATACGTCGATAACCATTAATATGGAAGTGTGGGTGAAAAAAGTGTCGTCTGAACCCATCGGGCAACGCTACAAGGCAACCGAAGCGCTATTTATCTACGTCGCAGTGGATAATCAGGGCAAACCGCGCGCGCTGCCTGCCCTATAAATGGGTTAGCCCGGTAAACCCGCCGGGCTAACCCCTTACAGAAAACCGAGTAAAGAAAAGAAGAAGTAACCCAGCACAATCACCATCACCGGCAGGACGTACAGCGAGAAATACTGCACCAGAATAGTATGACGCGGTACCACGACACGTTCAGCGATTTGCTCACGCGTCAGCCCTTCCGCCCCTTTGGCCTGCTCCAGAATCAGCTGATCCTCAACCCCCTCACGTAGAAACTTCGCCTGGCGCCCCATCCGCGCGCCGGATGCCTGTAGCGCCATCCCGACAAAGATCAGGATATAGATAATCCAGAAACCAATATTCATCCCGTGCTTAAAATCCGGCAGCGGCGAGTTGTACCAAAAGAAATTCAGGAACGGCGTATTAAAGCGCATCATCTCGATCATTACGTGGGCAAAGTCCATCATCACTGCATCGATGCCCGGTTTTTTCTCGCTGTGCTCGTACATAAATTTCAGCACGGAAATCAGCGTCGAGAGCACCGCCGGGATAAATACCACCCACCCCAAAATACGTTTAAGTACTGCAATGCGTCCAGCTTGTTGATACGTCATGGGTTCCCCTTGTTAAGACGCCTGATTCATTCTAAGTCTACCTTCGTCGGCGAATTTCGCCCAATAATGCGCGGTATGATATACCATGAGGGCCGATTCGTTATCTACTTACGCTACAGGAGAGGGACTTATGTCAGCCAGGCGACAGATTGATGCCGCGATTTTTGATATGGATGGATTACTGATTGATTCCGAGCCGCTGTGGGATAAAGCCGAGCTGGAAGTGATTGCAAGCCTTGGGGTGGATATCAGCCGCCGCAATGAAATGCCCGATATTCTGGGGCTACGCATCGATTTAGTCGTCGACCTGTGGTTTGCTCAACAGCCGTGGACAGGCCCGGATCGCGCGGAAGTCACCGCGCGAATCATCAACCGCGCCATTCAACTGGTTGAAGAAGCGCGCCCAATCCTGCCCGGTGCGCGGGAAGCCGTCGCGATGTGTAAAGCCCAGGGGCTGAAAATCGGTCTGGCGTCAGCGTCGCCGCTGAGAATGCTGGAAAAAGTCCTCACCATGTTTGAGCTGCGCGACCAGTTTGACGCCCTCTCGTCTGCCGAATTGCTGCCATTCAGCAAACCGCACCCGCAGGTTTATCTAAACTGTGCCGAAAAACTCGGCATCAGCCCCATGAACTGCGTGGCGCTGGAAGACTCTGTGAATGGCATGATTGCCAGCAAAGCGGCACGTATGCGCTCGATTGTCGTACCTGAAGCAGAAAACAGCCGTGACCCGCGCTTCGTGCTGGCCGATGTGAAGCTGACAAGCCTGAAATCCCTCACCCTGACCGACCTGCTCGGTTAAGCCATCCGGTGATGATGGGATAGTAACCCTATCTTATCATCACAAAATTAAAACAGCGTTTCATTTTTAATTGTTTTTTCTTCTCTCGCCCTCTATGCTTGTCTCAACAGCGTTATTTGACGCATGAAATCAGCATACAGAGGTGCATATGGTACTGAACGCCTTTGACCTTACGGGTAAGGTCGCTATCGTGACGGGTTGTGATACCGGGTTGGGTCAGGGAATGACGCTGGGCCTTGCGCAGGCCGGATGCGATATCGTCGGCGTGAATCGCCGGATCCCCCACGAAACGGCAGAGAAGGTTCAGGCGCTGGGCCGCCGCTTTACCGCAATTCAGGCCGATCTGAGCCGTCAGGATGAGATTGAAACTATTGTGACTCAGGCCGTTGCCGCCATGGGCCGCATCGATATTCTGGTCAATAACGCCGGAACGATACGCCGCGCCGATGCGCTCTCATTTAGTGAAAAAGACTGGGACGACGTTCTCAACCTGAATCTGAAATCAGTATTCTTTCTTTCACAAGCGGTTGCCAGACAGTTTATTCAACAGGGTGAAGGCGGAAAAATTGTTAACATTGCCTCGATGCTCTCTTTCCAGGGCGGCATTCGGGTGCCTTCCTACACCGCCTCAAAGAGCGGTGTGCTGGGCATTACTCGCCTGATGGCTAACGAATGGGCAGGACATCGCATCAACGTTAACGCTATCGCACCGGGTTATATGGCGACCAACAATACCCAGCAGCTGCGTGATGATGCCGAGCGCAGCAAAGAGATCCTTGACCGCATCCCCGCCGGGCGCTGGGGCATTCCTGATGACCTGCAGGGTCCAGTGGTATTTCTGGCTTCCGCGGCGGCAGATTACATTAGCGGCTACACCCTGGCGGTGGATGGCGGATGGCTGGCCCGCTGACGATTTTGTGACAAAGAGTTACACCGTCACCTCTTCCGCACACTGTATAAAAACCCTATACTGTATGAATTGACAGTTTAGGGTGTTTATCATGACGGCGGAAGGCCACCTCCTCTTTTCTATCGCCTGTGCGGTATTTGCGAAAAACGCGGAATTAACGCCCGTGCTGGCTCAGGGTGACTGGTGGCATATTATCCCTTCCGCCATCCTGACCTGCCTGCTGCCAGATATCGATCACCCTAAATCATTTCTCGGGCAGCGATTAAGCTGGATATCAAAACCGATAGCGCGCGCCTTCGGCCATCGAGGCTTCACTCATAGTCTGCTGGTGGTTTTTGGCGCGATGGCGGTTTTCTCGCTGAAAGTCCCTGAGAGCTGGATAGTCCCGGCGGATGCGGTTCAGGGGCTGGTGCTCGGTTATCTCAGCCACATTCTCGCCGATATGCTCACCCCGGCGGGCGTTCCATTACTCTGGCCCTGCCGTTGGCGTTTCCGTTTGCCAATCCTCGCGCCGCGCAAAGGCAATCAGCTGGAACGCGCGCTGTGTATGGCGCTCTTCATTTATGCGGTGTGGATGCCGCAGAACGTTGCCGAAAACAGCGCCGTTCGCTGGTCTTCAGATATGATTAATTCACTGCAAACCACGTTTAATCGCTTTATTAATCACCAGATAGCGCGATAAACCACCGAAAGATCAAATTAGTTATAACCCATTCCATTTGAATATAAGTAACGAATTACGCCTTCTGCTACCCTTGCCGTCATAAGAGTTGGTTATTGACCAACCCGGTTGCAAAAGATATCAGGAGAACGGGGATGAATTTTCCATTAATAGCGAACGTTGTCGTGTTCGCGGTTTTACTGTTGGCGCTGGCCCAAACCCGCCATAAACAGTGGAGCCTTGCTAAAAAAGTGCTGGTCGGTCTGGTTATCGGCGTGATATTCGGTCTGGCGCTGCAGTTTATCTACGGTTCCGATAGCCCGGTGCTGAAGGATTCTATCCAGTGGTTTAATATTGTCGGTAACGGCTATGTTCAGCTACTGCAGATGATTGTCATGCCGCTGGTTTTCGCCTCTATCCTGAGCGCGGTCGCCCGTCTGCACAATGCCTCGCAGCTGGGTAAAATCAGCTTCCTTAGCATCGGCACTCTGTTGTTTACGACGCTGATTGCGGCGCTGGTCGGGGTGTTAGTCACCAATATGTTTGGCCTGACCGCCGAAGGTCTGGTGCAGGGCAGCGCGGAAACCGCCCGCCTCAACGCCATTCAAAGCAACTATGCCGGTAAAGTCGCAGACCTGAGCGTCCCGCAGCTGATCCTCTCTTTTGTGCCGAAAAACCCGTTTGCCGATCTGACCGGCGCGAACCCAACATCGATTATCAGCGTGGTTATCTTCGCGGCCTTCCTCGGCGTTGCAGCGCTGAAGCTGCTGAAAGATGACGTCGCCAAAGGCCAGCGCGTCCTCACTGCTATCGACACGCTGCAAAGCTGGGTGATGAAGCTGGTACGTCTGGTCATGCAGTTAACGCCGTACGGCGTGCTGGCGCTGATGACCAAGGTGGTTGCAGGCTCTAACCTGCAGGACATCATCAAGCTCGGCAGCTTCGTTATCGCCTCCTATATCGGTCTGGGCATCATGTTTGTGGTGCACGGCCTGCTGCTGGCGGTAAATGGCGTGAGCCCGCTGAAATACTTCCGTAAAGTCTGGCCGGTGCTGACCTTTGCATTTACCAGCCGCTCCAGCGCCGCGTCTATTCCGCTGAATGTGGAAGCGCAAACTCGTCGTCTGGGCGTACCGGAATCTATCGCCAGCTTCTCCGCTTCGTTCGGCGCCACTATAGGCCAGAACGGCTGTGCAGGTCTCTACCCGGCGATGCTGGCCGTAATGGTCGCACCGACCGTCGGCATTAACCCGTTCGATCCGCTGTGGATTGCCACGCTGGTGGGCATCGTTACCGTCAGTTCCGCGGGCGTCGCGGGCGTTGGCGGCGGTGCAACGTTTGCCGCCCTGATCGTCCTGCCGGCAATGGGCCTGCCGGTAACTCTGGTGGCGCTGTTAATTTCGGTTGAGCCGCTGATTGATATGGGCCGTACTGCGCTGAACGTTAGCGGTTCAATGACCGCCGGTACGCTGACCAGCCAGTGGCTGCGTCAAACCGACAAAACCATTCTTGATAGTGAAGAGGACGCCGAACTGGCCCATCGCTAATCTGAGAGGGCCGCAAAGCCTTCAGAGACAAAAAAACCGCTGATACATTCAGCGGTTTTTCATTTTATACAGCGCCCTCAGACATCAATTTCACCTTCCTGCCTCATTTGTATCGCCCAGCGCTGCGCCGCTTCCGGCACGTTAAACGGCGGTGAACGACGAAAATGCTCATCCATCAACACAAAAGCAACGTACTTACCCCGCAGAATCCAGACATCGCGAAACCCGTCCATTTTGACGGCGTGTTCCGGCGGCGCGGGCTCCACTCGAGGCACGTAGCTAATGACCTGACGATTTTGTTGGCGAAGTGGTTTCATCACAAATAGATTCACTAAACAAAGCGGGAAATATAAACCCCTATCATAGCTGAAAGCGCCCCCTTTCGTCGCCCCCTGCATGTTTCCTGAAAGGGTAAAAGTCCTGGAAAAAATTCTGCTGGAACAGATGTTCTATAGTTAGAAGGGTTTTGGTTCAGCAACGACCATTTTCAGCAATGAAAACAGGAGTAAGCAATGTCTGATAAACACCACAAACCACTAACCCATCAATCCCCGGTTCGCGACGACCGGGCGGCGAAACCAGGGCTCGGCTCTCTGGCACCCGATGACCAGGACTGGCGTCCAACGCCACATCCGACCGCACCTGGAGAAGAGCCTGGCGCACCCGGCAGTATGAAAGCACCAGATACGCACAGCGATAAACTGGACGCGCTGGAAAAGAATCGCAAAGGCGGCGAGGACCATGCGCTCACTACCAACCAGGGTGTTCGTATCGCTGACGATCAAAACTCACTGCGCGCAGGTAAACGCGGCCCAACGCTGCTGGAAGATTTTATCCTGCGCGAAAAAATCACCCATTTTGACCATGAACGCATTCCGGAAAGGATCGTTCACGCCCGCGGATCGGCTGCGCACGGGTACTTTCAGCCCTATAGCGATTTAAGCGACATCACCAAAGCGGCGTTCCTCACTGACCCGAAGAAGAAAACGCCGGTATTTGTCCGTTTCTCAACCGTTCAGGGTGGCGCAGGCTCCGCCGATACGGTGCGGGATATTCGCGGTTTTGCCACCAAATTTTACACCGATGAGGGGATTTTTGACCTGGTCGGTAACAACACCCCGGTCTTTTTTATCCAGGATGCCATCAAATTCCCTGATTTCGTCCACGCGGTAAAACCAGAACCGCATTGGGCCGTTCCGCAGGGGCAGAGCGCGCACGACTCCTTCTGGGATTATGTCTCACTGCAACCGGAAACCCTGCACAATGTCATGTGGGCAATGTCCGACCGCGGACTGCCCCTCAGTTACCGCACGATGGAAGGTTTCGGCATCCACACCTTCCGCCTGATTAACGCCGAAGGTAAAGCAACGTTTGTACGTTTCCACTGGAAGCCGGTCGCGGGTAAGGCGTCTCTGGTGTGGGATGAATCACAAAAGTTGACCGGGCGGGACCCCGATTTCCACCGCCGCGATCTTTGGGAAGCGATTGAAGTCGGGGATTATCCCGAGTACGAGCTGGGATTACAGCTGATCCCAGAAGAAGACGAGTTTGCTTTTGATTTCGACCTGCTGGATCCCACTAAACTGATTCCAGAAGCGCTGGTTCCTGTTCAGCGAGTTGGGAAAATGGTCCTCAATCGTAATCCGGATAATTTCTTTGCCGAAAACGAACAGGTAGCATTCCATCCGGGTCATATCGTTCCAGGAATAGATTTCAGCAACGACCCGCTGCTGCAGGGCCGCTTATTCTCCTATACCGATACGCAGATTAGCCGTCTTGGCGGGCCCAATTTCCATGAGATCCCTATCAATAAACCCACCTGTCCGTACCATAATTTCCAGCGCGACGGCATGCATCGGATGGATATTGATACTAATCCGGCAAACTATGAGCCGAACTCCATTAATAATAACTGGCCACGGGAAACGCCACCGGCAGCCAAAGGTGGAGGTTTTGAGTCTTATGCCGAGCGGGTAGACGGCGAAAAAATTCGTCAGCGCAGCCCCTCCTTTGGCGAATACTACTCTCAGCCCCTGCTATTCTGGCGCAGCCAGACGCCCATTGAGCAGCAGCATATTATCGACGGTTTTAGCTTCGAACTGAGCAAAGTCGTCAGAGAGTGGATCCGCGAGAGGGTTGTCGATCAACTGGCACATATCGACCTGCAGCTCGCCCAGGCCGTAGGCAAAAATCTCGGTATCGAACTCACTGACGAGCAGCGCAGCATCACGCCGCCAGCGGATGTTAACGGCCTGAAAAAAGACCCTACGCTAAGCCTCTATGCTATTCCCGGTGGCGACGTCAAAGGACGGGTTGTCGCGGTATTGCTTAACGATCGTCCCATCGCCAAAGAGCTCTTAGCGCTGCTGAAGGCGCTCAAAGCAAAGGGAGTACATGCCAAACTGCTCTATTCTCGCATGGGTGAGGTGAAGGCTGATGATGGTACCGCTCTGCCGGTTGCCGGCACCTTTGCCGGTTCGCCGTCGTTAACCATAGATGCCGTCATCGTTTCCGGCGGCGATCTGCAAAGCCTGAACAACAACGGTGATTTCCACTATTATCTGCTGGAAGCTTACAAACACCTGAAGCCAATTTTACTGGCAGGCGATGCCCGGCAGTGCAAAACGTCGCTTCAGGTTGCCAGCAAGGGTGAAGAAGGGATTGTTGAGACGGACGCAATAGATGATAAATCTATGGATGAACTAATGACTCTGATGGCGGCGCATCGGGTGTGGTCAAGGAGCGCCAAAATCGCCGCGATCCCTGCATAAAAACAGGGCCCGGCAGAAATGCCGGGCCACTTTACCTGTCACACGTCGCGATAGGTTCCGAGCCGGTAACCGCGCTCGGCGATGGCGTACTTCAGCGATTCCGAGGTCAGCACATCCAGTTCGGTCAAGCGCGGGTAGCAATAGGCGCTGCCCATGATCGTGTTATCAACAAATGCCGGATGACACATCACCTCCAGCGATTTTTCATCGCGCTGGATTGAGGCATCCAAAGTTTGCAGAAACAGCGCTTCGGAAACCGCTTCACCATAAAACTCGCTGGCGAATCCTTCGCTGCTACGCGCCGCATCCTGCGCCAAACCAGAAAGTGTCGCCAGCTGGCGGTCGATACGCAGCGCCACGCCCTTCTCGCGGGCAAATGCCGCGACGATGGGGTAGATCTGCGCAATCATATGTACATGGTGATGGCTGTCGATATGGGTCGGTTCATAGCCAAACAGCTCGACAAATCGCTGATACTGGCACGCCAGTTCGTGGGCGATTTCGTCCAGCGGCAAGCTATCCTCTTCCGCCATCTGCCAAATCCACTTACCAAGACGCCCTTCGCGGGTTAAGCCCGACATCGCCGATAGCGGCTCGCCCAGCGTCAGGACAAAGTGCATCCCCACCGCCAGCTCGGGCGCGCAGCGGCTTAACTGAGCCGCGTGACCGATCGCCGCACCGTTGACCAGCGCCGTCGTGGAGGTCACCAGACCATTTTTGCAAGCTTCGATAATGCCGTAGTTTTGCCCTTTGCTGAGGCCAAAATCATCGGCATTGACGATTAACACGCGTTCCATGAGCCGCTCCCGTTACTGTTTCAGTTTTTCGATAGTCGCCGCAAAGTTGGGCAGCCACTGCTCGTGCGCGAGGATCATCTCACGCGCCAGCTTCTCGGCATCGCGATCGGAGTGGATCAGCGGGCTCAGGTTAAGCGCCAGCAGCACATCATCCAGTTTACCGCTGATAGCCGCTTCGCTGGCCGCCACCTCAAAGCCTTTGATGGTATAAATCAGCCCCAGCACTTTCTCATCGAAGTGCGTGATACGCGGCGTTGGTTTCGCACCATCGCGACCCAGCGTACAGGTCATCTCGACCGCCCAGTCGGCCGGGATATTATCGATGTGACCATGGTGCGGCACGTTGACGTAGTGCTCGGCCTGCTTGTCATTGTAGATAGCGTTAATCACTTCGCAGGCCGCATCTGAATAATATGCCCCGCCGCGCTGCTCCAGCTCTTTCGGTTTCACGTTCAGATCCGGATTTTTGTACAGCTCGAACAGCTGTTTCTCAACTTTTTGCACCACCTGCGCACGCGCGCCGCCTTTGTAGTACTCACCCATTTCAATCGCCAGCATCTCTTTTGGCTTGAAGTAGTAGAGCAGATAGGAGCAAGGGATCAAGCGTAGTGAACGGAGCAGCCCTTCGCTAAACGGCAGATCGAAGATATTTTTTACCGAGTTGGCGCTCAAACGACCTGACGCCACGCCGTCCAGCAGCTCATCAAAGCGCGACACGCCGTTAACCAGGACATCACGAACAAACACCAGGTGGTTCAGACCAAACAGATCGATGTTCAGCTCATCGCTCGGGCTCAGCTTCAGCACGTCGGTGATAAACATTTTCATGCCGATAGGAATATTGCACACGCCGATAAAGCGCTTAAAGCCGGTATGACGATAAACCGCTTCGGTCACCATGCCCGCCGGGTTGGTAAAGTTAATCACCCAGGCGTTCGGGCAGACTTCATGGACGTCTTTTACGATATCAAAAATCACCGGGATGGTACGCAGACCTTTAAACAAGCCGCCCGCGCCGTTGGTTTCCTGACCTAAATAACCATGACTCAGAGGAATCCGCTCATCTTTCTCGCGCGCCTTCAGCTGGCCGACGCGCAGCTGAGTGGTGACAAAATCGGCCCCTTCCAGCGCCGCGCGACGATCGAGAGTCTTATAGACTTTCATCGGTACGCCAGCTTTTTCCACCATGCGCTGGCACAAGGCGTGAATAATATCGAGCTTTTCCTGCCCTTCCGCGACGTCCACCAGCCACAGTTCTGTAATCGGCAGTTCATGATAACGCTTCAGGAACCCTTCCAGTAATTCCGGGGTATAGCTGCTGCCGCCGCCGATAGTCACAACTTTCAATTTCTGGCTCATAATTTTCTCCCTTGTGGATAACGCCTGTACGTCACCCACTCTCCGTTTAAATACGGACAGTTAATTTGAATATTTAGACCGCGCGGAATATTCCGCGCCCGCTTAATTAATACTGGTGAGGTGTTTCCGATAGCTGCTGGGGGTGAATGAAGTCAGCTTCTTGAATGTTTTAATAAACAGACTTGGGCTACTGTACCCCGACTCATAAGCAATATCGGTCACCGAGTAGTTGGTTATCTCTAACTGTTTCTTGGCGAAGTTGATGCGAATATCGTTAATCATCTGCATCGGCGTTTTGGCATAATAGCGCTGGGTTGCCCGGGTTAAGTATTCCTGCGTTTTTCCGGAAAGCTCAACCATATTCTCCAGCGCACATTCGCCAAATTTGAGTTTATCGTGCATACACTCAACGGTATTTTTCAACCATTGTGGAATAACATCTTCCACAGGCTCTTCACGATAATGCCGCAAACGATTTAGGGTGTAGAAAGAAACCAGTTCGATAAATTCGTCAAATTCAGTTTCGCGAAAATTCAGTGATGCAATAACCGATTCAATATAACTGAGAAAAGTACTTTTAACGGCATAGACCTGAGAGGCAACCAGACCAAACGGCAGCAGCGGCAGGTAGTGTTTCTCAAAGAAACTTCTGCTGATACCGACGTTAAGAATGCGCGTCGCACCAAATTCATAAAAACTCTGGTGATGCGACCCCATCGGGATAAAAACAAAATCCCCGCGCTCCAGCAGCACCCGCTTACCATTGATAACCTGATAGTAGCGGCCGGTTAAAACGATAGTGTATTCGTAGTAATCATGCTGGTGAAGCCCGCTTACGCTCTCCGTTTTGTTATAAATGACCACGTGAAAGTTCTTGCCGTTAAAGAGTTGTTGCTCCCTTGCGGTACTGATTTCAGTGGTCATCATCTTTGGCTGCCTCATCGCGTCGATGACCTATTGTACCTTCTCGTGCAGTTCAATCAATTCGGCAACCAGTTCGCGAGCCAGCATTGAGGTCATCAGATGATCCTGCGCATGAACCAGCACCAGGCTCACCTTCATTTTGCCTTCACCCTCATCGCTCTCAATCAGTTGAGTTTGCACCAGGTGCGCTTCGCTCAGGGCCATCCGCGACTGTTCCATCATGGCTTTGGCGGCGTCAAAATCCCCCTGCTTTGCCTGCTTCAGCGCGCCATACGCCAGGCTGCGCGCTTGCCCGGAGTTGATAATCAGCCCCATCACCACCTCTTCGAGGTCGTTTACTGCGGTCTCTTCTGCCGCAATGTTATCCAGATCAAACATAATGACTCCCTTATTTCTCAGACGGTACGGGAAAACTCCCGTACCGCGCAATATTAGAATTTCAGTGCGTTAGCGATATCTTCTTCACTCTCTTCCTGCTCAATGACGCCCTGCGCTTTGTTGGAAATCACTACAAACGGCAGGTAGACCAGCGTTGATACAGCAAGGTTGAACAGGGCCAGTAACAGGGCTGCGACGCTCCCATTGGTGTTAAAGAAAGCGCCTAAGCCGGTCGGCATGGTCCACGGTGCAATGTTGGTAATTGGCGGAATGATGCCCAGGGTGTAGGCCGTCATGGTGATAGCCGCCAGCAGAGGCTGAATCAGAATAAACGGGATAAACATCACCGGATTCATGATAATCGGCAGACCAAACAGGATTGGCTCGTTAATCTGGAAGATGCCTGACGGCAGAGCCAGTTTAGCGACCTGACGATGATCCTCACGGCGAGAAGCGATAAAGATAGCGATGATTAAGCCCAGGGTCGCACCGGTACCACCGAGGAAGATGTAGGAATCAAGCATCGGCTTGGCCCACATGTGGAAGCTCTTACCTGCGGCCAGCGCGGCTTCGACAGAACCGTACTGCTGGTAGGTTGCGATATTTTCCAGCGCCCACGGTGTCATGATCCCGCTATCCAGCGCCGACAGCGCCAGCGAACCGTGTACGCCGAAGAACCACAGCAGCGAAGTGAAAATCACGTATGCCCAGCCTACGACGGCGCCCATTGAGGCCAGCGGCGTGGAGATGGTGTCCATGATGATCTGGTGGAAGTTAGTCCCCCAGTGGGTCAGCGCCCAGGAGATAATCCCCATAATAGAGAGGATGATAAAGGCCGGGATAACCGCAGAGAACGAGCGTGAAACCGAAGCCGGTACGCTGGACGGCAGCGTAATCACCCAATTGCGATGAACGATGAAGGTGAACATCTCAGCAACCACCAAACCGATCACAATACCCGAAATAATGTTGGCGCCGCCTAACCAGTTAGCGCCAACGGCGTAAGCTTCACCCACGCTATAAGGCGTGACGGTCATAAATGCCGCGACGGCTAATAAACCTGCGGCCATCGGGTCCACTTTACGTTCTTCAGCTAAAGCAGAACCAATAAAGAAAGGCGCCATCAGCGACATAATACCGAGCGTACCGTTGTAAACGTTACCGCCGATAGCTTTAAAACCGTTGAGGGTTTCAATTGTAGAAGCATCCAGACGAATGCCCATTGAATAAAAGAAAGAACCGTCGCCGAAGCTCAAAAATACGTTGTTAATTAAAACAAACATTGCCCCGGCTAACGTCAACGGCATTAGCTTAATAAAGCCATTTTTAATTGCGTTGACGTGAGGTTGTCTTCCTATTCTGACAGCAAAAGGAAGGAGTACCTTTTCAAGCGAATCAATCACTTTACTCATAATAAATACCCTTTAAGGCCGCAATATAATCATTGCGGCAATGATAGATGAAATTACTCTTTGACGGGAAAATAAACTCTCGATATTCCGGACAGTAAAATACTAAAACCCACCCTCACGAAGCTATTAGCAATAACCATCCAGAACATGTCGAGTTTTAAAATAAAATTATTGCGCAGCAGCTTTCTTAATGGCCGCAACGGCCGCTTTCAGTACACCTAAACCATCGATTTTGCCGTATAATACAGAGTCAATCACTTCTACTGGCTTGTTTGGCAGCAGACGCTGAATATCCGGCAGCATATAGGAAATTTGTGGGCCTAATAATACGACATCGGCATCAGGGCCTTTTTCACCCGCCAGGGTTTCCGGAAATGCTTCAATAATAACCGGCACTTCGTATTTCTCAGCCTGGGCGCGCATTTTAGACACCAGTAGTGATGTAGACATCCCAGCAGAACAGAACAGGTAGATATGTTTCTTTTCCATGAACGCTTCCTCAATGTGTGTGACCTTATCCTCTCAGCATCCTTGATGTCAGAGAGGCGGTAAGACGTGTTTCTTTGAATTAGTATTGTTTATGCATTGAGTATACGGCATCGTTCAGCTCGCGGATAATTCCTCCTTGAACTGAATTGTCTCTCATTGACCTCGCGTTTTGACTGCCCTCACATTTCCCTCAAATAATTCGCGCAATTAAATAAGCATGACGAATCATAAAAAAGCCCGACCAATGGTCGGGCTTACGTATGAATCAGCAATATGGCGGGGTATTACTTGCTGTTGCGCGGGTCGGTGTCGTACTCGGCGCAGGTCTGATACCCAGAATTCATAACGTGTCCGGTATCATCCAGAGCGACAAAGTAGGTTTCAATTTTACCATCGCGTTGACCCAGGATGTACGTCTGGCAGGTTCCGCGCGCGTGGATCATGGTCACTTCTGACGAAGGTTTACCAGCAATTTGCGCGACCTGCGCCCGGGTCATACCTTTTTTAACGTCTTTAACCACCGGCTGGGTGAACTGGTCTTTGGTACGGTCATAGGCCGTACACCCTGCCAGCAGGGTCAATACTGCTGCTGCGCCCAGAAATCCCGCAAAATTCTTGTTCATATTCCATCCTCTTTTTTTTGGCGTGTTAATAAGCCTGGAATAAATATCGTTATTTTTCAAGCCGAAGGTAAAAATGAACCAAAATTAAGAGCTTTCCAATAATAAAAGCGATGTCCTTGAGATCGCATGCTTTTGCGTCACTCAAAACTGTGATCCTTGTCGTTTTACCGTCAAAGAGGTAGCTTAATCCCTTGCTGATTGCCAAACAGATTCACTTCCCGGAGGGCGCGATGACGCTACAACAAGAGATTATTCAGGCGCTGGGCGCAAAACCCCAGATCGATGTCGAAGGCGAGATACGCCGCAGCGTAAATTTTCTGAAGTCCTATCTGCAAAGATATCCTTTTATTAAATCACTGGTCCTTGGCATCAGCGGCGGCCAGGATTCAACGCTAACCGGTAAGCTCTGCCAGCAGGCCATCAACGAGCTGCGGGCGGAAACGGGGGATAGCAGTCTGCAGTTTATCGCCGTTCGCCTGCCATACGGCGTACAGGCCGATGAACAGGACTGCCAGGACGCCATCGCCTTTATCCAGCCGGATCGTGTCTTAACGGTCAATATTAAAGGTGCCGTGCTGGCCAGCGAGCAGGCACTGCGCGAGGCAGGAATTGAGCTTAGCGACTTTGTTCGCGGCAACGAAAAAGCGCGCGAACGCATGAAGGCACAGTACAGCATCGCCGGAATGACCCACGGCGTGGTGGTGGGTACCGACCATGCGGCAGAAGCGATTACCGGGTTCTTCACCAAATACGGTGACGGCGGTACGGACATTAACCCCATCTTCCGCCTCAACAAGCGTCAGGGCAAACAGCTGCTGGCCCAGCTAGGCTGCCCAGAGCATCTGTATAAAAAATTGCCGACCGCCGACCTCGAAGACGACCGCCCGTCCCTGCCGGATGAAGTTGCGCTGGGCGTGACCTACGAGAATATTGACGACTATCTGGAAGGCAAAACGCTGGACGAGAAAATCGCTAAAACCATTGAAGGCTGGTACCTGAAAACCGAGCATAAACGACGACCGCCAATTACCGTCTTCGACGACTTCTGGAAAAAGTAATCTTCCGTTCTCCTCACCCCGACTCAGGTCGGGGTTATTTTTTACCCTTTTCGGCTTTTCATTCCACTGCTATACTGGATAAATAAACAGCACCAGGAGCAATAGTGGCAAGACGGCAATCCGCCCCGCGTCTCGAATTTGAAGCGGCGGCAATTTACGAATATCCCGAACACCTTCGCCCGTGGCTTGAGGCGTTACCAAAGCAGCCAGGCGTGTATCTGTTCCACGGAGAAAGCGAAACTCTCCCGCTCTATATCGGCAAAAGCGTGAATATCCGCAGCCGGGTATTGTCGCATCTGCGCACGCCGGACGAAGCGGCAATGCTTCGCCAGGCCCGGCGCATTACCTGGCAACGAACGGCCGGTGAACTCGGCGCACTATTATTAGAAGCGCAGCTGATTAAAGAGCAACAGCCACTGTTCAATAAACGTCTGCGGCAAAACCGCCAGCTATGTTCGTTACGCCTGACGGACTCCCGCCCGCAGGTGGTCTACGCCAGCGAACTGGATTTCTCACAGCAAAACGATCTCTATGGTCTGTTTGCAAATCGCCGCGCAGCGCTCCAGGCGCTGCAAAAAATCGCCGACGAGCATCGCCTGTGCTACGGGTTAATGGGACTGGAGCCGCTAAGCCGCGGTCGCGCCTGCTTTCGTTCCGCGCTGGGCCGCTGCGCAGGTGCCTGCTGCGGGAAAGAGAGCGTCGAGGCGCATTATGATCGGCTGCTGGCAAACCTGCAAAAGATGCAGCTGGTGTGCTGGCCATGGGCAGGCGCAGTCGCGCTGGAAGAGAGCAGCAATGATATGACGCAATACCACATTATTCATAACTGGCTGTGGTTAGGCGCCGTAGACTCCCTTTCGCAGGCGTCATCACTTACGCGCCTGTCGGCAAAGTTTGACCAGGACGGTTATAAAATATTGTGTAAACCGCTGCTCAGCGGCAGCTATAAGCTTCATCCGCTGTAGGTCGAATGATTACCAGCCACCCCCACCGCCGCCACCTGAGCCACCGCCGGACGATCCGCCGCCTGATGATCCCGAACCGCTGTAGCCTGAACCTGAAGACGATCCGCTGCCTGAGCTATCATCTGGCTTTGCCATAGAGGATGTACGGCAGGACTCACTGAAGTGGCTTACGCTCCCCCAGTCGGCGCTGGCAAACGCTTCCGACATGGCTCCAGTGGTACTCAGATAGTGAGCAAAGGTATTGGCCCAGGTTTTCCCCACGCCAAGGGCCAGCGCCACGGGCAGCAGCTCTTCAAAATGAGAAATCATCTGCGCGGGCGGGTAGATAATCTGATAGCGGTGCTTCTCTGCGGTGCCTAGATACAGCGTCAACCCTTTGGCGACCGCCAGCTCGTCCAGCCCATGCTGCGTATAGCGAGGCGTTTTCCAGCCGACAAAAACGCATAGCGCAATCGCCGCCAGCAACGCGCCAATATATCCGGCCGGAAGCTGAGTGATGGGCAGCATTCCGAAGAGAAAAAGCCCGCCGCCCAGCGTTGCGAACGGCCCAAAAACAACAGCAAAAAATAGTGGGACCGGCCCCCAGGAACGCCACATTTCCCGTGGGCGGCATAAAAACCGCAGCAGAAAAGTCAACATCGCCCCGCCAATCAGCATAAAGAGCGCGGCCGGGATGGTGAGCAGAGCGACCTCAGCGTTAATCCAAATGCCGCAGACTATCGGCACCAGCAGCGCAATATAAATGGTGCGCCGCAGCGGCTGCGCCCATTTACGAAACAGTTTCGCTCGCTGGATTTCACAGCGTTTCTCCTGCTGTTGACGCGCATTCTGCATAGATCGCTGGTGGGCCTTACTGAGATCGATATTCTTTTGTTTACCCTTAAAAAGCGTACTTAACAGCTGCAGGTCATCGCTGTTTAAGCGCCGGTTTCCTTCGACGGGCAAACGGGTTAGCCGCTGTTTTGCGCCGGAATCCGATAGCCACGGACTGTGGGCTTGATTTTTGTCGCCGGTCACCGCCATCCCGCGCTTTGCCACCAGCGCTAATAGATCGCTACTAAAAGCAACGTCATCATATTTACGTCGCGTAATAAAGCGCAGATAACCGGGCGACATTGAAGAAGGCAGCGAATAGAGCGGTACCACCGGCGGCATCTTTAATCCAGCTTGGGTTACGTTTTTCCGCCACCAGCGCAGATAATAACCGGTCATCAGCAACAGGGGTAACCATATCACCGAGGTTTTCAGCGTCGGGACAAGCAGATGCACCAGCGGCAAAGCGGCTTCAGGTGTCGGCGCACCGGCCAGAATCGCCCGTGGCCAGGTATAAACTACGGTCAGCCCCTCACCTTTTGCCAGGGGCCGCAACGTGCGCACGCTGCCATCGGGAAGAACCTCCGCATTATGCTCTTTTGCCCCTGCGGTTCCGGTATATACATCAATGGAGCGCAGCCTGCCATCTTTAGCGTCAGCGTTGAGGTTCGCGGCAGCGTCCGGTAATTCAAGACGAAAGCTGGCCTTAGTGATGGGCCAGGCCCAGTCATTACCCGTCACGTTCCAGTACAGCTCATCCCATTCGGGGAAGCGGCTGAAATGGTTACTGACCTGATAGCGAATCTCATAATTGTAGATCCCCGGCCTGAGGGTTTGTTGTGCGCTCCCGATGCGTAATGTCAACGTTTTTGCCTCTTTATCAAGGCTATAGAGCTCATATTCACCATCACGCGAAACCGATTTAATCTCATAATCGACGCGAAAAATCTTTCCGTCCTGACGATTCCAGGTCAGCGGTAGCGTGCGGAAAATCCCTCTACGGATCTCTTTTCCCAGCGCAAGCACTTTGATATTTTCCCGTATCTCCATGCTACCGTCTGCGTTAAAGCGCGCCCGTGAGTTGAAAGAGAGAATATGCTCATACGCCGGGATAGCGCCAGCGGGAAGCTGCGAGGCATCTTTGACAATAATCATCTTGCTATCGGCGAAAGCCGTGCTTGCTACCGCCAGCAATAGCAGTACGAACGCCCGAAGCGCCCGAAGAGGTAAATGCGACATTAAATCACTCCATCCGTGGTGATTTGGCTTCTTCAGGGGAGTCCAGTTCGAAGAAAACGTCAGCTTTAAAATTAAACAACCGCGCCAGCAGCAGGCTCGGGAAAGACTCAACCAGAATATTGAAATCGCGCACCGTACCATTGAAGTAGCGGCGGGCCATTTGCAGTTGCTCTTCTATTTCGCTGAGGGATTGCTGTAAAGAGAGAAAGTTTTCGCTGGCCCTGAGTTCCGGATAGGCTTCACCCAGCGCGAAAATACGCCCCAGCGTGCCGGAATATTGTCGTTCGCTGTCGGCGATTTGTCGGGTGCTGCCGACCAGCTCGCTACGCTGGCGGGATATCTCTTCCAGCAGTTCTTTTTCGTGCTGCGCGTAGCGTTTCACCAGGCTCAGCAGATTGGGCGCCAGATCGTGACGGCGCTTAAGCTGCACGGCGATGCCGCTCCAGGCTTCGTCTTTGAAACGACGTAGAGAGATAAAGCGGTTATAGGTCATCACGACCCAAACCAGGACGAGAGCGATGACGGCGAGGCCGATATACATTTCCATATGCAAAATCCATAGAGATAGCGGGCAGCAGAATCAGGGTGCCTGCGCCCGTGGTGACAATAGAGGCCTCAATACTGGCATACTCGCCCCCGCCGGGTAAATCAGGTTTCTCTACAGATGATGACTTCACATAAAGAAAAACCGCCGGCCCTGCCCAAAGCCTGTTGGCGTTATTGGGCAAGACCGGCGGTCTTAAGTCAGCGCGCTGAGTTATTCAGCTGGTGCAGGCATTTTACCTTCAGGCGCTTTACGATCTGTCAGATGCTTCTCAAAATTAGCATTGAACTGTTTTTTCTGTTCTGGCGTCAGAATGTTGTAAATCTTGTTCTGGGTTTCCAGACGAGCCAGCGCCATCTCTTTGTGCTGGGCTTCCATCTTATCAATTTGCGCTTCCGCTTTTGCCTTATCAAAGGTATCGCTGGCAACCAGCTCATGCATCGCGCGGCGTTCATCCAGGGATGGACGCTTCATGTTCTCACGCTGGCTCTTCATGATGTCGCGAATTTGCGTTTTCTGCGCATCGGTCAGGTTCAGACCTTTGAACATCATGTCGTGCGGGCCACCAGGTCCGCCTTTATGGTGCATCATCGGCTTGCTGTCGGTTGGGGTGGCGGTAGCATCTGCCGCGTGAGCCAGGTTAGCCGCGCCCAGAGCCAGAGTAGAGGCAACAAACAGTGCAGTAATCTTTTTCATCGTTCAATCCTTACTTTGCGTTATTCTTACGGCGCGTTGCCGTGTTGACGAGATTAACTTTACGACGTTTATCGTCAATTAGTCAGAGCAAGCGTAAAACATTGAAAGTGTAAAAAACATTTTCTCGCCAATTGTGGAGAAAATAAGGAATATGAGGGAGGAAGTGCAAGTAAAAATAATTAACAATCTGTTTTATAGAGAAATTATGGAGATTATAAAACAGAGAAGATTAAAAACAAAGCATTTAACCAGGAATAATCTGTAATCAAAACTCAAAGCACGAAAAAATAAAACGGCAACAGAAAAACCGCCGCCCGATCGGACGACGGAATATCTAGAACCGCTCCAGCATTAGTCCAGCTCGCTGACCAAAAGCAACGTTGGGGTTGGGAAACAGCACATATTCCTGCGCGCTTTCCACCACGTAGCGGGTATCACCATCTTCGGCCAGCAGCGTACCGGCGGCGAACGACGTGAAGTTGAGCGTCTGCGCCGACATATGCAGTCGAAACAGTTCGCTGCTGCGGGTGATTTGCTGTATCACCCGGTAGCGCAGCGGCGTTTGCCCCTCCTCCAGCGTCATATCCCCCGCCAGCAGACGTGCCAATGCATGTTGGGTAGCGGCAAACAGGCTCAGATCGTTGTCGCCAAACGGTAACGCCTTGCCTAACTCCAGCGTGCAGGAAAGCGCACCAAAACGTTCACAGCAGAAATGGGTAAAGGTGCCGCCCGGTTGCTGATGAAATACCAGCGCCTCCAGGCCTGCCGCCCCCAGCCAGCGCAGGAAACGTTCATCCCTGGGTTTATCCCGCGCCGGAAGCACGCCAAATCGAGGATGAAGCGAGCCGCGAATGGCGGTATGTAAATCCAGGTGCCAGCGTTCGCCGGAGCCTGAGGCATAAAACCGCGTCAGCGCATGCTCCAGCTGTCGTGCGCGGTCGGTCTCGTCACAGGCGCTCCAGGTCCGCCAGCGCTCGCCAAACATACGGTTGATGTCGCTATGCACATAGCGCTTGTTGGCCCGCAGCGCCGGAGGATTGCCGAAGACCACCAGCAGCCGCCAGCGTAGCAGCAGCTCCCCGCAAAACAGCTGACGCAGCAGTAAATCGGTGATTTCTACCGGCGCGGTTTCATTACCGTGGAGCCCCGATGATAAAACCAGCGACCGATCGCAAGGTTCATGGGGGATGAGCTGCAGAATGCCGCAATCAATCCAGTGCCAGCGAAAGTGCGCGGTTTGGCCATGGAAATGGTGGGGCAAGCGCCCCGCCAGAGTTAATGTCAGAAAGTCGTCCACGACGCCTCCTTTATTGCTGGAACGGATACACGGAGCCAAGGCGCAGGATTTGCGTTAAGCGATCCAGCGCCTCACGCCCTTCTCGCAGCAACTGCGGGTCGGCAAGATCCGCCTGAGTCAGACGATCGCGGTAGTAGCGGTCCACCCAGTCATTAAGCGTCACGAACAGCCCGTCGTTCATCATGACCGCCGGATTGATGGCCTTCAGCTCGCTTTCGTTCAGCACCACCCGCAAGCGCAGGCAGGCCGGGCCGCCGCCGTTCGCCATGCTTTCGCGCAGATCGTAAACCTGCAGCTCATCTATTGGGTTATCACCCTCCACCAGCCGATTCAGATAGCGCCAGGCACCCGGATGCTCCTGCGCTTCCAGCGGCAGAATCAGCCGCATCCCGCCTTCCGGTTTACTGAGCAACTGACTGTTGAACAGATAGGTTGCCACCGCGTCTTCAACCGAGACCTGATTTGCCGGTACCACCAGCGGCGTAAATCCGGGAACCTGCTGCGCCAGCTGTTGCAGCAACTGCGGCTGATCAACAAACGCCTGCTCGTGGCAGAACAACACCTGCTGATTGCTCACCGCGATGACGTCATTATGAAAAACGCCTTTATCGATCGCCGCCGGATTTTGTCGGGCGAAAATCACCTGCCGGGGATTAACCAGGTTCAGGCGGGCAACAGCCTGGCTGGCCTCCAGCGTCTGCCGCGCCGGGTAGCGCTGCGGGTGGCTTTCGCCCCCTTGCTGGCGACCATAAATAAACAGCTGCACGCCCGGCGCGCCATATTCGTCGCCGAGGCGGTTATGGTTTGCCGCCCCCTCGTCGCCGAACAGCGAGACCTGAGGCAGCGCGCCGTGTACCGCAAAGTGCTGTTCATCAGGGAAAATAGCCCGCAGCAGCGCTTCGGTGGTCGGCGCTTCGCTGGCGCGATGGAATTTATCGTTCAGATTAGCGACGGTCAGGTGTACCCGACCATCCAGCGAATCAGCAGAAGGGGAGACGGTGGCGGCATTTGCCACCCACATCGATGACGCGGAGCTAACCGCCGATAGCAGGTCCGGTGCCTGTCGCGCCGCTTTTTCCAGCACCTGCTCATCGCTACCGTTAAAGCCAATCTGGCGTAATAGCGGGATGTTTGGCCGCTCCTGCGGCGGGATCAGCGCCTGTTGATAGCCCGCGTCCGCCAGGGCTTTCATTTTTTTCAGCCCCTGCCTGGCCGCCAACTGCGGATTCGATACCCGATAGCGATGTTTGGTGGAGGCCTCGTTGCCGAAGGACAATCCGGCGTAGTGGTGGGTCAGGCCCGGCAGCCCGTCAAAATTCACTTCCCAGGCTTTCATTGGGCTGACTCCTGCTGGAAATCCAGCCCCGGGCTGAGCGTTGCCGGTAGCGACAGATCCGGCGATTCCAGGCTAGCCATCGGCCAGGCGCAATAGTCTGCGGCATACCAGGCTCCCGGGCGATGATTACCGGATGCGCCGGTACCGCCGAACGGTGCGGTGCTGGCGGCCCCGGTCAGGGGCTTGTTCCAGTTAACGATACCGGCACGCGCCTCCAGCAGCAGGCGATCGAACTTCTCGCGCTCGGCAGAGATTAACCCGCACGAGAGCCCAAAGCGGGTCGCGTTGGCAAGGGTAATCGCCTCGTCAAAGTCGTCATAGCGCCAGACGCAGAGCAGCGGGCCGAAGACCTCTTCATCGGCTACCTGCGCCACCTCGCTCATCTCGATGATGCCCGGCGTCAGCAGGGACGTTCCGGCCTGCAGCAAGCGCGGCTCCAGCAGCGTCTTGCCACCGTTGGCAACGTGGGTCAGCCACGCCTGATGCACCTTTTGCGCTGCCTGCGCTGAAATCAACCCGCCAAGAAAAGGCTGGGGATCGGCATCCCAGGCAGCGGGAATCAATTTTTGTGACACTGTCACGAAGCGCCGAAGAAAGGCGTCCCCCGCCTCACCACGCTTAACCAGTAGCCTTCGCGCACAGGTACAGCGCTGTCCGGCGGTGATAAACGCGGACTGAATGGTCAGATGCACGGCGGCATCAATGTCCACTGATTCATCGACAATCAGCGGGTTATTGCCCCCCATCTCGAGAGCGAGAATTTTTTCCGGCTGCCCGGCCAACTGCCGATGGAGTTGAAAACCGGTGGTAGAACTCCCGGTAAACAGCAGGCCGTCGATATCCGCCTGCCCGCTCAGGGCCTCGCCGGTTTCACGCCCGCCCTGAAGCAGATTCAGCACGCCGGGCGGCAAGCCCGCTTCGGCCCACAGCTTGACCACCGCCTCGCCACTCTGCGGGGTCAGCTCGCTGGGTTTGAACACCACGGTATTACCCGCCAGCAGCGCCGGAACGATATGCCCGTTGGGAAGATGTCCGGGGAAATTATAGGGACCAAACACCGCCAGCACGCCGTGAGGCCGGTGACGCAGCGTCGCGGCGCCGTCAGCCATCGCGGTCTGCGCTTCACCCGTACGGCTATGATAAGCATTCACCGAAATCGCGATTTTGTTGATCATCGCGGTAATTTCCGTTGCCGCCTCCCAGCGCGGCTTGCCGGTTTCCTGCGCAATAACCGCAGTTAATTCCGTTTTGTTCGCTTCCAGTAGCGTAGCGAACTTTTCCGCGATCGCTTTGCGGGCAGAAAAAGGCTGACGCGCCCAGGCCGGAAACGCCTGACGGGCAGCGTTCACCGCCAGCATAACCTGTTCGGCATCAGCATCATTACCCTGCCACAGCAGCGCCTGGCTCACCGGGTTAGTTTTACTGCGGGTCGGACCGCGACCGCTTTGCCAGTCGCCGTTAATCCATAGACTCATGATTTTTTCTCCTCGGGGCACAGGCGAACCAGTCTGACCAGGTCGCCGACGTGGCATTTCAGGGCATCGAGTTCGCGCGCGCTTAACATTAAGCGATCGGTTTCCGGATCTGCGTGAATTAACATGGCGCGAAACTGCTGATATTGCTCATTGGCGACCAGACACACTGGCCACTCTCCAGGCGCGGGCTCTCCTTCTGCGACGGTGACTAGCCGACTTTTGCGGATAGCCCTGACGCGGTTAATTTCACACTCCAGCGTCGGACCACCGTCGAAGATGTCGACGTAATTAAGATAGCGGAAACCCTCTTTCTCCAGCACCGCGCGGGCCGGGGCCGTTTGCGGATGGACCTCGCCGATCACCGCGCGCGCCTCATCGGATAGAAAGTCGATGTACAGCGGATGCTTCGGCATCAGCGCGGCAATAAATGCCTTTTGTCCAGTGCCGCACAGGTAATCAGCGCGGGAAAATTCCATCGCAAAGAAACGCTTGCCGAGGCTTTCCCAAAACGGCGAATAGCCATGCTCATCAATAACCCCACGCATCTCCGCCACCACTTTTTCGTTGAAGCGCTCGCGGAACGCGGCCATAAACAAAAAGCGCGATTTCGACAGCAGGTAGCCGTTGCCCTCTTTGCGCCATTTCGGGTCAAGAAACAACGTACACAGTTCGCTGCTGCCGGTGTGGTCGTTACTGAGAAACAGCGTCGGCAAGGCGTTATAGACGTTAAGCTCTTTCGAAGCATGGACCTGGGTCCCGACGCGGTAGTTGTACCAGGGATCGTTCAGCCCAACGGCAACCTCGATAGCGCAAATCCCCGCGACCGCGCCGCTGGTACAATCCTCAAGGACGAACACATAGCCCTGTTCGCTTTTCGGCAGCTCACCGCGCCAGGTCATCTGCGAGCGCTCAATTCGCGCAGCGAGCGTCGCCTCATCAGCCGGAAGCGACGTCAGGCCGCCGCCGGTCTCGCCCGCCAGGGTCATCAACCCCGGCAGATCGCCTTTTTCAACAGGACGGATCACCATCATGATGAGACCCCCGCAAGAAAGTGTTTGCAGGCCAGCTCAAAGCGATCCAGCCCGTTGTTGACCTCTTCTTCACTGACAATCAGCGCGGGCGCAAAGCGCACCACGTTCGCACCAGCAATCAGGATCATCAGCCCATCTTCCGCCGCCTGGTTGCTGATAGCCTTTGCCTTCCCGGCATATTCCTCTTTCAGCACGCAGCCGATCAGCAGCCCCAGACCACGGATCTCTTTAAACAGGCCGTAACGCGCGTTAATGGCGTTGAGTCGTTCACTGAACCACTGATGGCGCTGCTTAACGCCGTTGAGCACGGCTGGGGTATTGACGATCGACAGTACTTCCCCCGCCACCGCGCAGGCCAATGGGTTGCCGCCGTAGGTTGTGCCGTGAGTGCCAACGGTCATTACGCTGGCGCAGCGCTCGGTTGCCAGCAGCGCGCCAATGGGGAAACCGCCGCCCAGCGCTTTAGCGGTCGAAAGCACGTCCGGCGTGACGCCATAGTGCATATAGGCGTACAGCTCACCGGTGCGCCCGACGCCAGTCTGCACTTCATCGAAAATCAGCAGTGCGTTATGCGCATCGCACAGCTCGCGCAGACCGCGCAGGAAATGGGGATCAGCGGGCACTACGCCCCCTTCACCCTGCATCGGCTCGACGATCACCGCACAGGTATCGTCATTAATCAGCGCTTTTGCCGAATCAAGATCGTTATAGATAGCGTGCTGAATTTGCGGCGGCAGCGGCGCGAAATCCTGCGAATAGGCGGGCTGGCCGCCAGCGGAAACGGTAAACAGCGTTCGGCCATGGAAGGCGTTTTTGAAAGCCACAATGCCGCTCTTCTGGCTACCAAAATGGTCGTGAGCATATTTACGCGCCAGTTTGAGCGCCGCTTCGTTGGCTTCAGCCCCGGAGTTACAGAAAAAGACCCGGTCGGCAAAGGTGGCGTCAATCAGCTGTTTAGCCAGGCGCAATACCGGCTCATTGGTATAACCGTTGCCGGTATGCCAGAATTTCCCCGCCTGTTCGGTCAGTGCCTGCACCAGTTGCGGATTCGCATGACCGAGGGCGTTCACCGCAATGCCGCCCGCAAAATCGATATACTCTTTTCCCTGCTGATCCCACAGGCGTGAACCTTCGCCGCGTACCGGAATAAAAGCCGCTGGCGCGTATACAGGCATCATCCATTCATCAAAGTGGCTACGCGTAATTGACTGAGACATATCGACCTCTTCCGGTAAATAAAAAGTTTAAATAATGTTAATAAACATGGTTATTACGCTGTAAATGTAGATTGCACGGTTCGTGCCAGCCAGAGGGGAAAGTGCATAAATTGAAGTCAACAACGAAATATCAATAAGTTATAAAATACACTTATTCACATTAAATGCATAAAAAGTGAATAAAAATGTCACGAGAGCCTTTTGTAGTGGAATAAAAAGAAAGATTATGCAGAGGTAAAATATAATTCTGTAATTGTGATCCTTGACGAAATTTATCGGTAATATTCGCCCTTTTTTGGCGCATCGCGTTCCACAATGGTGCACAGTTTGTGCAAACAGGCTACCAACCACTGCAATTGGCAGAATAAACCGCCTCAACGCAGCCAGCCCGGCGAATTTCTGCTACCATCCCTGCACTATTCACCTTGCACAGTGGCAGCGACTATGAAATTTGTCTCTTTTAATATCAACGGCCTGCGTGCCCGCCCGCATCAGCTGGCCGCCATCATCGAAAAACACCAGCCGGACGTCATCGGACTACAGGAAACGAAAGTTCATGACGATATGTTTCCGCTCGAAGACGTGGCGAAGCTTGGCTACAATGTCTTTTATCACGGGCAGAAGGGCCACTACGGCGTCGCGCTGCTGACCAAAGAAACGCCAGTCTCCGTGCGTCGCGGGTTTCCAAACGATGGAGAAGAAGCCCAGCGCCGCATCATCATGGCGGAAGTCCCTTCCCCGTTTGGCAACGTGACGGTGATTAACGGTTACTTCCCGCAGGGAGAAAGCCGCGATCACGAAACCAAATTCCCCGCGAAAGCAGCGTTTTACCAGAATCTGCAAAACTATCTGGATACTGAGCTGAATAAAGATAATCCGGTTCTCATCATGGGCGATATGAATATCAGCCCAACCGATTTGGATATCGGTATCGGCGAAGAGAACCGCAAGCGCTGGCTGCGTACCGGCAAATGTTCGTTCCTGCCGGAAGAGCGTGAATGGATGGAGCGCCTGCTGGGCTGGGGTCTGGTCGATACATACCGCCACGCCAATCCGCAGGACAACGAGCACTTCTCGTGGTTCGACTACCGTTCAAAAGGCTTTGATGATAACCGTGGGCTGCGTATCGACCTGCTGCTGGCGAGCAATCCGCTGGCGCAGCGCTGCGTCGAAACCGGTATCGACTACGAAATCCGTGGGATGGAAAAACCATCCGACCACGCGCCGGTATGGGCGACCTTCAAGCCGTAAATATCCGCAATGACAGGTTCTCCATCCCGGAGAGCCTGAGCCATATCAAAAAAGCTAACGTAATAGATTGTGAACGGCGGCAAACTATTATACTGTCGCGCGCACTTTTGACCGCCCGCGTAGTAGAGGAGAACCCAATGCAAAAGAAGCCGTCATAAAGCAGAGTATAAGCTGCTTTCTGTTGTGGTCGTATTGAGCATTGTGGCCTTTATTATCCAGCAGTCTGGTTTTACCGAGCTGGTCACCAATTTTCAGTACCTGCGTGAGATTATTCGCCAAAGCGGTACCTTCGGCTATACGCTCTATATTCTGCTGTTTATTATCGCCACCCTATGCCTGATCCCTGGCAGTATTTTAGTGATTGCTGGAGGGATTATTTTTGGCCCGCTGCCAGGCACCGTGCTATCGCTGCTGGCCGCGACCGTCGCCTCTTCGCTATCGTTTCTGTTCGCCCGCTGGCTGGGCCGTGAGCTGCTGCTAAAATACGTCGGTCAGACGGCGATATTTCAGGCAATCGAAAGAGGTATCTCCCGCAGCGGAACTGATTTTTTAATTCTGACCCGCCTCATCCCGCTATTTCCTTATAATATCCAGAATTATGCCTATGGTCTGACGGCTATTCCATTCTGGTCATTCACCTTTATTTCCGCTATCACCACCTTACCCGGCATATTTATTTATACGCTGATGGCCAGCGAGCTTATCCGCGACGGTATCACGCTTCTCTTTGTGCTTAAACTGACGCTCGCGGGACTGGCCTTATTTGCCCTGCTCCAGGCGGCGAAAAGATATGCCCGCTACCGGCGAATCGATACCGAACAATTGCAGGCTAATAATGAAAAATAGCAAAGCGCTCTACCGGATAACCATTGGCCTTATGCTGCTTGCGGCTCTGTTGGCATGGTGGCTCATACCCGATGTCAATGCGTTTATGCAGCATAGCCTCGCGACTTTTGCCACACTCGATCAGCAGGCGATTGAGCGCTTTATCGACTCCTGGGGGCCGCAGGCCGCGCTGGTCTCCTTCGCGCTGATGATTCTGCAGGCGATTATCGCCCCGCTGCCCGCCTTCCTGATAACCTTCGCCAACGCCTCCCTGTTCGGTGCCTTCTGGGGCGGCGTGCTGTCGTGGGTAAGTTCCATGGCCGGGGCGGCGCTGTGCTTTTTCATCGCCAGAGTTCTCGGTCGCGAAGTGGTGGAAAAGCTTACCGGCAAAAGCGTATTGCAGAGTATGGATGGCTTTTTTACCCGCTACGGTAAACACACCATCTTAATTTGCCGCCTGCTGCCCTTCGTGCCTTTTGATCCTGTGAGCTATGCCGCCGGGTTAACGTCAATGCGCTTTCGCCACTTTATGCTGGCCACCGGCCTTGGCCAGTTGCCCGCAACGATAGTCTATTCATGGACCAGCAGCCTGCTGACCGGCGGCACCTTCTGGCTGGTGACAGGTTTATCAGTCCTGTTTGCGCTGGCGATTGTGGTGGCCGTCGCGAAAGCACTCTATCTTGAACAGCAAAAGAGGAGTTCACGTTGAGCTTACCGCCCCTTAAGTCAATTCCCCTGATTCTTCGCCCGCAGGCATGGCTGCACCGCCGCCACTACGGCGAAGTGCTCAGCCCTATCCGCTGGTGGGGGCGCATTCCGCTGGTATTTTACCTGGTGTCGATGTTTGTCGGCTACCTGGAGCGTAAACGCTCTCCCCTTGACCCGGTGCTGCGTTCGCTGGTCAGCGCTCGGGTTGCGCAACTGTGCTTGTGCGAATTTTGCATTGATATTACCAATATGAAACTGGCGGAACGTACCGGCGGCAGCGATAAACTGCTGGCGGTCGCCGGGTGGCGAGACAGCACCTTATTCAGTGAACGCGAGCGGCTGGCGCTGGAATATGCCGAAGCCGCCAGCATGACGCCGCCGGTCGTCGACGATGCGCTGCGCAGTAAAATGGCCGCGCAATTTGATGCCCAGGCGCTGACCGAACTCACGGCGCTTATCGGTTTACAGAACCTGTCGGCGCGCTTTAATTCGGCGATGGCGATCCCCGCACAGGGGCTATGCCAGATCCCAACCGATTCAAAACCATAAGGAGTGGTTATGCGCAGTTTGCTGGTCTTCGCTTTACTATTGCTCTCCCCGCTGACCGCCAGCGCCAGCTGGCAATCCACGCAACAAGAAGCCCGCGGTCAGACGGTATGGTTTAACGCCTGGGGTGGAGATCCGGCGGTCAACCGCTATCTTGATTGGGTCAGCGGTGAGGTCAAACGCGACTACGCCATCGATCTGCGCATCGTGCATATCGCCGATGCCGCCGATGCGGTAAAGCGTATCCAGACCGAAGCCCGTGCCGGACGCAGTCAAGGCGGTTCAATCGATCTGCTGTGGGTGAACGGCGAGAACTTCCGTACCCTGAAAAGCGCAAATTTGCTGCAAACCCAGTGGGCAGAAACCTTGCCCAACTGGCGCTTTGTTGATACGCAAAAACCGGTGCGCGAGGATTTCTCTATCCCGACCGACGGCGCAGAATCACCGTGGGGCGGCGCGCAGCTCACTTTTATCGCCCGCCGTTCACAAACGCCCGACGTGCCCAAAAACCCGCAGGAACTGCTGACGTTCGCCGCCGCCCATCCCGGCAGCGTCACCTATCCGCGCCCGCCAGATTTCACCGGCACCGCTTTTCTCGAACAACTGCTGCTGACGCTGACCCAACAACCCGATGCCCTGCGCCAGCCGCCGCAGGAGGCCACCTTCGCCGCCGTAACCGCGCCGCTGTGGCAATACCTTGACCAGCTCCACCCTTTACTGTGGCGTCAGGGTCGCGACTTCCCGGCCTCGCCCGCTCGTATGGATGCGATGTTGACGAGCGGCACGCTTAAGCTTTCATTGACCTTCAACCCGCTTCACGCGCAGCAAAAAGCAGCGAGCGGAGAATTGCCGAAAGACAGTTACGGCTTCGGCTTCAGCGAGGGCATGCTCGGTAACGTCCACTTTGTGGCGATCCCAGCCAACGCCCGCGCAGCGGCGGGCGCAAAAGTGGTCGCCAATTTCCTGCTCTCGCCCGAAGCGCAACTGCGCAAAGCTGACCCGGCAATATGGGGCGACCCCAGCGTGCTGGATCCGGCGAGTTTAACGGATACTCAGCGCCAGGCCTTTAACGCCGTTGTGCCGCAGAATATGCCGCCAATGCTGGGCGAACCGCACGCTGCCTGGGTTGATGCGCTGGAGCAGGAATGGCTGCGCCGTTACGGTACGCACTAACGCTGCTAACCTGGGGATTGGTAGCGCTGATCTATTTGCCGCTGCTCCCGGCGGCTTCACTGATGGCGCTGCCAGCACTGCGCCTCTCCTGCTGGCAGGCGCTGTTTGCCGATCCACAGTTCACTCAGGCGCTGGTGGCGACCCTCGTCTCTACCCTGCTGTCGGTTGGCGGTGCGCTGCTTATCACCGCCACTGTTGTTGCCGCACTTTGGCCATCGACTGGCTGGCAACGGCTGGTGAGAAGGCTCCCGCTGCTGCTGGCGGTGCCTCACGTGGCCTTCGCTACCGCCGCCCTGCTGTTGTTCGCCGAGGGCGGCTGGCTCTATCGCTTGCTCCCCTTTTTATCCCCGGCTGTCGACCGCTACGGTATCGGTCTGGGCCTGACGATGGCGGTTAAAGAGAGCGCGTTTCTGCTGTGGGTGGTTTATGGCCTGCTGGGGGAGAAACGCCTGGCCGGGCAGGCCACGGTATTAAAAAGCCTCGGTTACGGCCGCTGGCAGTGCCTGAAGTGGTTAGTGTTACCCGCGCTGCTTCCGGCGCTGTCGATAGTATTGCTGGCGACCACCGCCTGGAGCCTTTCGGCGGTGGACGTCGCGCTGGTGATTGGGCCAGGCAACCCGCCGACGCTGGCAGTTCTGACCTGGCAATGGTTAAACCAGGGCGATGAACTACAGCAGAATAAAGGGGCGCTCGCCAGCCTGGTATTACTGCTAATTCTGGTCATGATGGCGCTGGCGGCGTGGGGGATCTGGCGTGCCTGGCGACGGCGAATACCGCGGGTTCAGGGAATCCGTCACCCGCAGCCGCAAGCCCTCGCCGGGAAAAGTTTCGCCATACTCCTGCCGCTGTGCGGGGTGGCCTGCGCCCTGCTGCTTGCCGCGCTGGCGCAGAGCAGCCCGCCGGTCAGCGAGAGCGTCGGCAACAGCCTGTGGCTTGGGCTATGCTCAGCGTTTATCGGCGCGGTCATTTGCCTGCTGTGGCTGGAACTTGGCCCTTCCCGCTTCGGCGGAGGGATCTGGCTGCCGCTGATTTTACCCGCGCTGCCGCTGGCGGATGGCCAGTACCAGCTGGCGCTGTATGCATGGCTGGACGGCGAGTGGATCACCGTTTTATGGGGACATCTACTGTGGGTGGTACCGTGGATGCTGTTTATTCTGCAACCAGCGTGGCGCGGGCGAGATCCGCGCGCGATGCTGGTGGCGCGGACTCTCGGCTGGCAGCAAGGGCGTATCTTCTGGCGGGTCACGCTCCCTTCGCTGACGCGCCCGCTGCTGACGGCGCTGGCGGTCGGATTTTCGGTGAGCATCGCGCAATATTTACCGACCCTGTGGTTAGGCGGTGGACGTATTCCAACGCTCACCAGCGAAGCCGTGGCCCTGAGCAGCGGCGGCGATACGCAAATCCTCGCCGCCCAGGCGTTATGGCAGCTTCTTTTACCGGCAGTTTTCTTTGCCTTCACCGCGTTGCTGGCCTGGCTGACGGGCCGCTATCGACAAGGGTTACGCTAATGTTGACCGTCAAAAACTTCACTCTGTGCCTTAAAAAACAGACGCTGCTGCACAACGTGGATTTTTCGGTTGCCCCCGGCGAAGTACTGACGCTAATGGGCCCGTCCGGTAGCGGCAAATCCACCCTGTTCGCCTGGATGGTGGGCGCGCTGGCGGAGAATTTCCGCGCTTCAGGCGAGTTGTGGCTGGATAACCAGCGCGGCGATAATTTACCAACTGAACGGCGGCGCATTGGCATTTTGTTCCAGGACGCGCTGCTGTTCGACCATTTCAGCGTCGGGCAGAACCTGCTGCTGGCGCTTCCAGCGCAAATTAAGGGAACACAGCGCAAAGTTCAGGTGGAGCAGGCCCTCGAACGGGCCGGGCTACCCGGTTTCTACACCCGCGATCCGGCGACGCTTTCCGGCGGTCAGCGTGCACGTGTCAGCCTGCTACGCGCCCTGCTGGCCCAGCCGCGAGCGCTGCTGCTGGATGAACCGTTTAATCGTCTCGACGTTGATCTGCGCGCTGATTTTCGTCAGTGGGTGTTCAGCGAACTGACACGACAGGCGATTCCTGCCGTGTTGGTGACCCATGACAATCAGGATAAGCCTGCCGGTGGGCGCTGTTTGCATATGAGCCTCTGGCATTGAAAGCCTGCGCTATCGCAAAGAATTCTCCGCTGATAACGCGGAGAATTGCCGCTCAATTTTCTACTGTCGGGCATTTCGATGAAACGTGTTTCTCAATTGACCGCACTCGCCCTGCTGATGGGGCTTGCTGCTACTTCCACCTTCGCCGCTGAAACCATGCCAACGCTAACGCTTTCCACGCTGCAACAGCAGAACGGCGTCGCCATTGATACGCGTCTCAGCGCTTTCTATAACGGTTGGCCGCAAAACGCCAACGGCCCACAGGGCCATGAACCGCAGGCGCTGAATCTTTCCGCCAGCTGGCTTGGCGCCATGAACGATGAGCAGATGAGCGCCTGGGCTAAGCAGCATAATCTGCAGGCATCCACGCCAATTGCGTTGTACGGAGATACAGACGACAACGCAAAAGTTGCCGCACGCCTTAAAGCAGCCGGGTTCACTCATCTCAGCGCACTCGGCGATGCCCTGAATCAGACGGACCGCCTGCAGAAGCTGCCGCATTTTGAGCAACTGATTTATCCGCAGTGGCTGCACGACCTCCAGCAGGGTAAACAGGTCACCGCAGCCCCTGCCGGACAGTGGAAGGTGTTTGAAGCCGCCTGGGGCGCGCCGAAGTTTTATCTGCTTAACCATATTCCGGGCGCGGGTTATATCGACACCAACGAGGTGGAGAGCGAGCCGCTGTGGAACAAAGTTTCCGACGAGCAGCTTAAAACAATGCTGGCAAAACATGGTATTCGCCATGACACCACGGTGATCCTGTACGGTCGTGATGTGTATGCCGCCGCCCGCGTGGCGCAGATTATGCTCTACGCCGGAGTGAAAGATGTGCGTCTGCTCGACGGCGGATGGAAAACCTGGTCCGACGCCGGGCTGCCGGTTGAACGTGGTACGCCGCCGAAACAACAACCTGAGCCGGACTTCGGCGCGACGATTCCCGGTCAGCCGCAGCTGATGCTTAATACCGAGCAGGCCCGCGCCCTGCTGCACCGCCAGGACGCTTCTCTGGTGAGCATTCGTTCCTGGCCAGAGTTTATTGGCGCCACCAGCGGCTACAGCTACATCAAGCCGATGGGGGAGATTGCCGGGGCCCGCTGGGGCCATGCCGGAAGCGACTCCACCCATATGGAGGATTTCCATAATCCGGACGGCACCATGCGCAGCGCCGATGATATCGCCGCCATGTGGAAATCATGGAATATTCTGCCGAACCAGCAGGTCTCTTTCTACTGCGGTACCGGCTGGCGCGCCTCAGAAACGTTTATGTACGCCTGGGCAATGGGCTGGCAAAACGTCTCGGTGTACGATGGCGGCTGGTACGAATGGAGCAGTAATCCGAAAAACCCGGTTACTCACGGGGAGCGCGGTCCGGATAGCAGTAAGTAATTCGCTTATTGGCAACATGCGCCGCCGGGAAACAGCTTTGCTACGTGCTGCTTCCCGGAGGCGATGCTACGCATCTGTCCGGGCTACCGGACCGCAGACGACTGTGAACCCGTCAGCCGCCGCCCGGCATCAAATATGCTCACTAAACTCCCACCTGTTTAAGTGTGACATAACCACTCCACACCCGCGTAAAGGTCGTCAGCCAACACAGCGCGCCAAAAATCCATGCCAGCCAGGCAAACCATTCAGGGAACAGGCAGCCCAGCACAAACAGCGCAATGGTCTCCGTCCCTTCCGTTAGCCCGCCAATATAATAAAACGATTTATGGGCATAGCCTGGATTATCAATTTGATGCTTCGCCGCCAGCGCGGCAAAAGCCAGAAAGCTGCTGCCGGTACCGATAAAAGCAAACAGCAGCCAGCCGCCCGCCAGCGCATTGTGCGCCGGGTCGGCAAGAATAAACCCGAACGGCACCAGAGCGTAAAACAGGAAATCGAGCGAAATATCCAGAAAACCACCTGCATCGGTTAGCCCGCGCCTGCGGGCCAGCGCGCCGTCTAAACCATCCAGCAGGCGGTTAAGAACAATCGCCACCAGCGCTGCCTGATACCAGCCCAGGGCTAAAAACGGCAGCGCCAGCACGCCTATCGCAAAGCCAAATAGCGTCAGGCCATCGGGAGAGACCGCGGGACGATCCAGCAGGGCTGCGGTCGCATTGAGCACAGGTTTCAGTCGAGGGTGCAGATGACGGTCAAGCACAAAGTCTCTCCAGCGGGTTTAGAATTGATTGAACGGCACGAAGGCGGTGATAATAGGCCATTATCCCGCACAGAACGATGATTCACATGCTAAAAACTATTGATGTTGTTGCCGCCATTATCGAACGCAACGGGCAAATTTTGCTGGCAAAGCGGCCCCCCCACGCGGATCAACCGGGAATGTGGGAGTTTGCCGGGGGTAAAGTTGAACCAGGCGAAACTCAGGCACAGGCGCTAACGCGGGAGCTTCAGGAAGAACTCGGGATCGTCGCCCAACCGCAATGCTATATCGCCAGCCATCAGCGTGAAGTCTCCGCCCGTCTGATACACCTTCACGCCTGGTGGGTTGCGCAGTTTAGCGGTGAGCCTACTGCCCACTACCACAGCCAGCTATGCTGGTGCTCACCGCAGGAGGCCTTGACCTTCAACCTTGCGCCAGCCGATATCCCCCTGCTGGAAGCCTTTATCGCACAACGCGCATCTCTCCTTTCCCGCTAATTTTGTCAGGCTACTGTCATCGTTTTTGATTATGACCAATGCCTGATTATAAATTTTGCTTTCTGAACAATTTTTCCTTGCTTAACTAACGATTCCCGGTGGTATAGTCGGAAAATCGGCCTTTTCAAGAGCCGAATCATAATAAATAAATGCAATCACAATCATAAGGGGAACTTATATCAATGGATCAGACGTGCACTCTGGAAGGTTTTCTTGCCCGCGTTCAACAGCGCGATCCAAACCAAACTGAATTTGCTCAGGCAGTCCGCGAGGTGATGACCACCCTGTGGCCTTTCCTTGAGGAAAATCCGCGCTATCGTCAGCTGAATTTGCTTGAACGTCTGGTTGAACCAGAGCGTGCTATCCAGTTCCGCGTTGTTTGGGTTGATGACCGTAATCAGGTTCAGGTTAACCGCGCATGGCGCGTACAGTTCAACTCCGCCATCGGCCCGTACAAAGGCGGTATGCGTTTCCACCCCTCTGTAAACCTGTCGATTCTGAAATTTCTTGGCTTTGAACAAACCTTCAAAAACGCCCTGACCACCCTGCCTATGGGCGGCGGGAAAGGCGGTAGCGACTTCGATCCTAAAGGCAAGAGCGATGGCGAAGTGATGCGTTTCTGCCAGGCGCTGATGACCGAACTGTATCGTCATCTTGGCCCGGATACCGACGTTCCGGCAGGTGATATTGGCGTAGGCGGTCGTGAAGTGGGCTTTATGGCCGGGATGATGCGTAAGCTCTCCAACAACAGCGCCTGCGTGTTCACCGGGAAAGGGCTCTCCTTCGGCGGCAGCCTGATTCGTCCGGAAGCAACCGGTTACGGCCTGATCTACTTCACCGAAGCGATGCTTAAGCGCCACGGTTTAGGCTTTGAAGGCGCTCGCGTCGCGGTGTCCGGCTCGGGCAACGTCGCGCAATACGCTATTGAAAAAGCGATGGAACTTGGCGCGCGCGTGATTACGGCTTCCGACTCCAACGGCACCGTGGTTGACGAAGCTGGCTTCACCAAAGAAAAACTGGCCCGCCTGATCGATATTAAAGAGCGTTGCCACGGTCGCGTAGCCGATTACGCCCGCGAGTTCGGCCTGACCTATCTTGAAGGCAAACAGCCGTGGGGCGTACAGGCGGATATCGCTCTGCCGTGTGCTACCCAGAACGAACTGGATGTCGATGCGGCTCGTCAGCTGATTGCCAACGGCGTTAAGGCCGTCGCGGAAGGCGCAAACATGCCAACCACTATCGCGGCAACCGATCTGTTCCTCGAAGCGGGCGTACTGTTCGCACCGGGTAAAGCGGCTAACGCCGGCGGCGTAGCCACCTCTGGCCTGGAAATGGCGCAGAACGCCGCGCGCATGGGCTGGAAAGCGGAGAAAGTGGACGCCCGTCTGCATCACATCATGCTGGATATCCACCACGCCTGCGTAGAATACGGCGGTGAAGCGAAACAGACTAACTACGTTCGCGGCGCGAATATCGCCGGTTTCGTGAAAGTGGCAGATGCTATGCTGGCTCAGGGTGTGATTTAAGGCACCGGTAACGCCTCACCTGATGGGTGAGGCGTTATTTTTATGGCAATGGATGATAGCTGCTTTCCAGCTCACACTGAATGATTAATTGTTTTGCCAGCGCTTGCGCCTCTGCAATTTCCTCCGGTGACATCGCTCGTTTTATTCTCAACTTCATCCCTGCCGGGCCATAAATAAGCGCCCATGCCCAGGCATCGACGTTACTTTTCTCGGTCCCGCATCCACGGTGATACAGCGTAGAAAGCGCATCCTGAGCTTGTTTGTGGCCCCTGAGCGCCGCCCGCGCGCACCAGGTAAAGCCCTGTTCCTCATCCTTCTCCACGCCCTCGCCGCCTTCCAGATAGATCTTATGCAGCATAAATGCCGCATCGGTATCCTGACCTTGCTCAAAGGCCTGCGTAAACCAGTAAACAGCCTGACGACAATCAGAAAGGTGTTTTTTATACAACTGCGCAAGGTTAAACTGGCTGTCCTTATCGCCCCGTTCTGCCGCGAGCGTGTACCATTTGCATGCCTGATGGAAATCCTGATTCACACCATTTCCATCCTCAAACATAATGGCCACTCTATTTTGTGCTGTTGCGATCCCTTGCAAGGCAGCGGCATGGATATAATGAAAAGCTATCCGACTGTTTTGCTCCACACCAACACCGTAAAGGTAGAGCATCCCGAGGGCAAATTGCGCATGGCTGTAGTTCTGTTCGACCGCGAGACTTAGCCAATAAAACGCCTGTTTCGCATCGCTGTTGGTAATTTTCCCGAGCCGATGCATATCACCAAGATAAAATTGCGCACAAGAATCATTTTGTTCAGCGGCTTTACTAAACCATTCATAGGCCAGGGTGTAATTCTGCGGGATGCCCTGCCCGTAATAATATTTATGCCCAAGTTCATTTTGCGCATTAACAAAGCCCTGGATGGCCGATTGATAACACCATTCAAACGATTTTTGGAGATCTTTTTCCACCCCCAGCCCGTCCCGGTAGAGAATACTCAGATTATGTTGCGCAGTATTTTCCCCCTGATCTGCCGCCTTGAGATACCACTTCCTGGCCTGGTGATAATCCTGCGCGACGCCCCAGCCGTGAAAGTACATAATCCCCAATTGACTTTGCGCGGCGTCATACCCACTCCCTGCGCTTTTAACGCACCAGGCAAAAGCCTTAGCCAGATCCGCTTCAACGCCCGTTCCGCTACGTAACATCTTTGCCACTTCAAGCTGTGACCAGTTATGTCCCTGCTCAGCGGACTTCAGGTACCACTCAAACGCCAACGTCAGATTCTGCTCGATACCGGAACCTGACTTATACATAAACCCCACGGCATATTGCGACTTGTCATCGCCCTGCAGCGCGGCCTGCATAAACCATTTAAACGCTTCTTGCGCATTTGCCTCAACGCCAACGCCATCGCGATACAGGGTCCCAAGGTTGTGCTGGGCAGAAATATGCCCTGACTCCGCCGCGCGGGTAAACCAGTACGCCGCCTGGGTATCGTCTTTTTCGACATCCGCGCCAATAAAATATTTTTGTGCGAGCTTGTTATATGAAAAAACATGGCCTTGTTCTGCGGCGCTTAAATAGCTGCTAACCACCATTGATGAGGCGTAACCATTATTCTGTACGTTCAGCGCGTTAATTAGCTTGCGATAACTTTGTTTATGCACGGCAGCCAGGGCATGAAAACGGTCGGACAAAGACCACGCGCGACGTTCTTTTTCCGGCTTATATGACCATTCAACCAATTCTGTGAGCTGACGTAAAAATGGTGCCGACAACGGAAGCTGATCAATCTGCATCAGCAGCGCAAAATTGAACCACTTCTTACTTTTCTCGTTATCCCGCAAGGAATAATAGCTATCTTTAATTTTATCGCCGCATTCAACTTCATCACTAGCCGACATCCCGGCAAATAAATAAGGCGCTATTTCTGTTTCAATTTTACGATACAGAATACAGCCTTCGTTTATCGCCGTCTGGATACTGGCCTGAGCGCCTCCCGCAACCAGATGCCAGCGAAAGGTTTTTGCCGCGGCTAATACCAGTAACGGGCGCGATATCTGGTGCAGGTTGACCAGCAGCGCCTCCTCAAAACGTATGCGCGATTTGAGGTCCAGAAGCTCGAGTTCATACAAAGCGCTTTCTAGCTGCTTCTGCGCATTTTCCGGGAGCTTTTCATTCGCCAGAAACAGGCGCTCCAGAACATTTTGCCAGGTCAAAGACGCGCTCACCGCGCCCGGCGCTCGACGGTGGGTTCGTATTTGCGGCTGAGGGATATCAGCAAGATCTTGACGAATATTGATATTATCCCGTTCGGTGTGTTCTTCTTCATCAGGAAAGACATCGTCCTCCTCTTCCCAGTTCAGCGCCGCTTCATAGGCGTTACGTAGCCGCTGATACGCCTGAGGATCGTCCTCCGGACGATTGACCTTCACTAACTGCGCAAACCGCCGCTTAATTTCGCGCTGCTCGGCGCCCGGCGTCAGACCTAATATTTCCCAGCACGTCATCTCAGAACTCCTTTTCTTCTTTCACCTTTATTTAAGCTGAAATATCCGCCGATACCTTGCAGCCATCGCTTGCGCTTCCGCCATCTCCTCAGCGGATAGTTTTTGCCGTACGGTTTCTTTATCGATATGCGGATTATCGCCTCCGGCAATAATGATCCACGCCCAGGCCTCAAGATAGTTCTGTTCTTTACCCGTCCCGAGGGCATACATCGCCGCGAATTTGCCCTGCGCTTCGACGGAACCTAATCTGGCGGCTTTTTCATACCAGTAGCAGGCATTGCTTTCATCTTTTTTTACGCCATCTTTACCCGTGGCATAAATCTCTGCGAGGATAAATGCTGCTTGCGCCACGCCCCGCTGACCCGATTCCGAAAACCAGTGAACCGCCTGCTCAATATCAGCGGCAATATATTCTCCGGTATAATAAAGATATCCCAGCTCGAACATCGCATCGGCGGATCCCTGTTCAGCCGCTTTGCTGTACCAGGAAAGCGCTCGCTGATAATCCGGAGACATCATTATCCCTTCGCTGTAGATTTTTCCTAAGCGATATTGTGCGTTGCGATGACCTTGTTCGGCAGCTTTATTATACCAGTGCAACGCCTGCTGATAATTTTGCGCAGCAGCATCTCCCTGGTCATACACTTTCGCCACTTCGTTCTGTGCCCCCCAATTACCCTGCAACGCAGCCTGATGGAACAGATCAAACGCCAGCTTCTTATCCTGATTGACCTCTATGCCATCACGATGGAGGATCGCCAGGTTATATTTGGCGATATCACAGTTTTGCTCAGCCGCCCGGGTAAACAACATTATAGCCAGCGGATAATCTTGAGATATACCGCTTCCGGCAATATACAATCGCGCCAGGGCGCTTTGCGAAAGCGTAAATCCTTGTTCCGCCGCTTTGGCGTACCAGAGTACCGCAGCGTAGTTATTACGCATTCGTTCACAAATCCATCCGAGGTGATGTTGAGCATGCGCATCACCTTGCTCTGCGGAATGCGTAAGCCAGGAACGAATATGACGATAAGGGTGCCCCGAAGCCATACTGTTGCTGTTTCTACCCCAACCCTCTGTTGTCTCCTGCCCATAGCATGAGACGATATACTCACGTTCAACTTCTTTGATATAACCTGCTACCACTTTTGAGACGTGATAATGACCAGATTCTAACCCCATCGAGCCGAGTACTTTTTCATAAGCCAGATGATGAATAAGCGATAAAGAATAAAACCGTTCGCTTAACGACCAGGTCGATGCCGTTTGCTCAACCGGAACCGCCCACTCTATCTTTTCACTTAAAAAACCCAAGAAAGTAGGGGAAAGAGAAAAACCGGCTATTTTCAATAGTACAGCGGTATCAAACCATTGCAGGCTTTGCGCATCGTGCTGCAATGCGGCATAAATATCGCTAAGCTTTTCGCCGCATTCTATTTCGTCAATACAGCTCATGCCGTTAAAGAAAAGCGGCGCAATATCCCGCTCAATGCGCCGATAGATCAGGCAATGGTCGTTAATGGTGCTTCGCGCGCCAGTATCATCCTTATCCGTCACCAGATGCCATTTAAACTTTTCCGCCGCCGCCAGCATCAACAAAGGACGATGGTCCCGCGCCAGCTTTGCCATCAGCGTGGTTTCAAACTGCAAACGCGATTGCAGATCAAACGCGACAAGATCCACCAGCGCCCGCTCCAGCTGCCAGTCGGCAGCTTCCGGGAGGCGCTTATTTTCCACCAACAGAGTCTCCAGCACCTCAGCCCAGCCATTCTCCCGGATAACCGGAGGCGGCGGGCTAACGGGCGTAACGCACGGCAAAACAAGCGGCCTGACGCCCGCGCTAGCGCAAGGCTCAACGTTTGGCTGCGAGCGGTGATCATCCGTAGAAGCCAGCGCCTGCTCATAGGCATCACGTAGCCGCTGATACGCCTGCGGATCCTCCTCTGGACGATTGACCTTCACTAACTGAGCAAACCGCCGCTTAATTTCGCGCTGCTCGGCGCCCGGCTCCAGGCCTAATATTTCCCAGCAACTCATAGCAGCCGGTCCGTATCTATGCCGTCGAGAATGTGATTAACCTGTTCACGAAAGGCAGCGATCCGATCGCTTTCCTGCATTTCCAGCAGATAGCTGAACTTCCGCGAGCACTCGCTAACCCATTCACGGGCATCGCCAAGGCTCAACTGATAGAGATGATCGAGACGGGCCATCAGCGCCCGGTTCGCCTGCTCGTCGCGCGGGTGGATTTTCAGTTCGCTGAGCTTAGCCAGCGACAGTTGGATCTGCTCTTCCGTCAATGTGCCCGGATGCTGCTCAATCAGCAGGCTGCTGCGGTTGCCGGTTAACGGTACATGAATATCAACATCGAGCAGCCCGTTAATATCGTAGGTAAAACGCACTTGTATTTCGACCTGCCCCGCCGGTTTTGGCGGCACGGCAATAGACATTTCGGCCAGAAAGATATTGTCCTCCACCATCCGGCTCTCGCCCTGGTAGATTTTAAAATCAACGTTGGTCTGGTCGTCATTAACGGTATAAAAATTCCGCACCCGGCTACAGGGGATACTGCGGTTGCGCTCAATTATCGGCGCAAAATAACCCGACTCTCGCGTGTGGCCCAGCGACCTTGAGGTATCGACGCCCAGGGTGTAAGGGCAAACATCGGTGACTACCACATCCTCAAGTTCACTGTCGCGCATCTTGAGCGCTGCCTGAATCGCCGCCCCTTGCGCTATCACCTCATCCGGATTCAGATGCATTGCCGGCAGGCGGCCAAAGAGCTGCGCCACCAGCTTACGAATTAGCGGCATCCGCGTGGTTCCCCCCACCAGAACCACCTGATCGAGCTGCGAGATATCCAGCCGGGCATCGCGAATCGCCATTTCCAGCGGTTCCCGAATGCGGGCGAAAAATGATTCCAGCAGCAGTTCAAAATCCGCCTCGGTGATTTCCCACTGATAACGCTCACTCTCGATTTCCACGCTGAAAATGGCCGTTTCACGCAGGCTTAATGCCCGCTTAACCCGCTCAGCTTCTACTCGCAGCTGCCGTTGTAGGGTCGGCTCTCGCCATTCGATCTCTTCCGGGAATTCCTGCTGATGGCGAAAGGCCTCGACCAGAATATCCACGATATCCTCACCACCGAGGAAGTTATCCCCGGCGCTGGCGCGCACTTCCATAATATTGTCGAATAATTCCAGAATAGAGACATCAAACGTACCGCCGCCAAGGTCGAAGACTAAAAACTGATGTTCATCTTCCTGATTGTGTAAACCATAGGCCAGCGCGGCGGCGGTCGGTTCGTTAATTAAGCGCTCAACGGTCAGTCCGGCCATGCTGGCGGCGATTTTGGTCGCTTTACGCTGTACGTCGCTAAAATATGCGGGAACACTGATCACCGCCTCCGTCACCGGTTCGCCAAGGAAATTTTCAGCGTCTTCTTTTAGCTGACGCAGTACCAGTGAGGAAAGCTCTTCCGGGCGAAATGCCTGCTTGCCGAGCATAATGGTCTGCGAAGTGCCCATAATCCGCTTGAAGTTCGCCGCGCAGTTGGCCGGACGCACCAGTTGCAGGTCGCGGGCCGCTTCGCCTACCAGCACCATGCCGTCGTCGTCAACGCTAACCACACTCGGGGTGAGCAATTTACCCAAGGCATTGGGAATTAATACCGCGTTTCCCTCCAGCCAGACCGCAACCAGACTGTTTGTTGTCCCTAAATCTATTCCTATAATCATTTTTTCATCCCTGTGTTATCACTTTTCCAGACAGAACCAAATGCCGCTTTTATAAATATTACCGTAGTGCATTCATAAATTTAATTATTATCAAATGAGACGGGTAGCAATAAGCGCCGACTCATTAAGGATGGGTGAGTTAAAGACACAAACAATTAATAACGTGAATATTTTAAGCATTGCGCTCAGAGCGTAATTATCTTACAGCCTCACGTATCGCATCCAGAACCACTTTAAATGCCGGGTTATCATTATCCTCCCGCCACGCCAGCCAGAGCCGACTTTCGATCCCTGCGGGAAGAGCAACAGGTCGATAAACCATCTCTGAAAACATAATACTCGTCGCACTCTTTGGTACCAGCGCACAGCCAATTCCGGCATTAACCAGCGACAAAATTGTCAGCGTCGACTCCAGATACTGCACATATTCTGGCTGGATCTCCGCAGAGCGAAACATCCCCGTTAATAGCTCATAAAAAGGCTGCCAGGAGGTCATGGCATACATAATGAGCGGCTGTTTCTCAAGGTCGGCCAATACAAGAGATTCACACTGCGCCAGAATATTATCGCGAGGAAGCGCCAGGACAAACGGCTCCTTGATTAACAACTCGGTCTTCACGCCGGGCAGCGCCAACGGCGCACGAACAATGCCAATATCAGATTGTCGCAGACGCAGAGCCTCGAACTGTTCGCTAGTCGTCATTTCTTTGAGCGCGATGTCTATTTGCGGGAATCGCCGTTTTACTTCGGCAATCGTCCGCGGCAGAAACGCATAAACCGCGCTTGAAACAAAGCTTATCGTTAGCGCTCCAACCTCGCCCCTGGATACTTTTTGCGCCGTCAAAGTCGCGGTATGCGCCCGCTGTAGCAAGTCCTGCGCTTCGACCAAAAAACGCCTTCCTGCGGCAGTCAATACAACCGAGCGCGTCGAACGCTCAAACAGCTCAACACCCAACTGATGCTCAAGAAGCTGGATCTGCCTGCTGAGCGGCGGCTGGGTCATATTTAAGCGCCGTGCTGCGCGCGAGAAGTTCAACTCGGTGGCTACCGCCATAAAGAAACGTAGCTGGCTCAACTCAAACATTTATACAAACCCGGTATAAATCAATCCTCTAATTGGATTAGACAGTATGAACCGTTCGTTGCACTCTGGTAAAGCCCTGATTCACACCATAAAAAGGTTTATCTATGTCTGGATTACAAAACCCTGTTTCTACCCCGGCAGACCCGATCTGCAATGTCAAACTCTCCTCCGTCACCGTCCCGCTGACGACCGCCGTCAGTGACGCAAAAGTGCTCACCGGCAGGCAAAATGCGCTGCAAGATGTCGCCTTGTTAATTGCTGAGATTGAAACGGAGGAAGGCCTGAAGGGTCTTGGCTTCACCTATACGCTACGTACCGGCGGCCCGGCACAGTTTGCCCACGCGCGGGAAATCGCCCCTCTGCTGGTGGGGGAAGACCCTAACGATATCGCTCGCTTATGGAACAAACTGCTGTGGGCCGGAGCCTCCATTGGCCGTAGCGGCCTGGGCCCGCAGGCGATTGCCGCTTTTGATACCGCTTTGTGGGATCTCAAGGCCAAACGAGCCAGATTACCTCTGGCCAAACTGCTCGGCGCGCAGCGCAATGCGGTACGCTGCTACAACACTTCAGGTGGCTATCTGCAAGCCTCCGTTGACGAGATTCTGGATAAATCCGCCCAATCTCTCGCCCGGGGCATCGGTGGCATCAAAATGAAAGTCGGGCATCCCGACCGGCGTATCGACCTGGCTCGCGTTGCGGCGATTCGTCAGCATCTGGGCGATGATACTCCTCTGATGGTCGACGTTAACCAACAGTGGGATCGAACAACGGCATTACGAATGGGGCGGTCAATGGAGCAGTTCAACCTGCAATGGATTGAAGAGCCGCTCGATGCCTGGGATATCGAAGGCCACAAAATGCTCTCTTCGCAGCTTGATACGCCGATTGGCTCCGGGGAAATGCTGACCAGCGCCAGAGAAGTGGCCGACTATATCCGCAGCAACGCCGTCGACCTTGTGATGCACGATGCGCCACGCATCGGCGGCATCACGCCATTCCTGAAAGTCCAGAATATGGCGGAAGATTATGGTCTGATGATGGCTCCGCATTTTGTTATGGAAATTCATCTACACCTGGCCGCAGCATACGCGCATGAAACCTGGGTCGAACATTTCGAATGGCTGGAACCGGTATTCAACGAGCGTCTGGAAATACGCGACGGTCATATGATCGTTCCTGACCGCCATGGTCTTGGGCTAACGCTGCACGAGCAAACGACGGCCTGGACCGTTGCCCGCTTTGAAACGAATCCGAGGAGGTAAATAGAAAAATTCTGTCACCCTGAATCTCAGCATAAGTACTGGCAATTTTAATTTTTCTCTTTTTATTTTCCTTGATGGGGAAGGTCTGAATACGCCCCATCCTTTTATTAAAAACAATGGCACAGAATATTAAAACCAAATACTGACCTTTATCCGAGGTACCCAATGAGCGACTCTACAACGCCGATAGCAAAACAAAAAAGTCATACCCGATATATTATATTAATTATCGTTTTTTTAATTACGACCGTTAACTACGCGGACCGCGCAACATTATCTATTGCCGGGAGTTCCGTTGCCAGTGAGCTGGGTCTGGATCCCGGTGATATGGGACTCATTTTTTCCGCCTTCGGCTGGGCTTATCTTCTGATGCAGCTCCCCGGTGGCTGGCTACTGGATAAATACGGCTCGAAAAAGGTTTATACATGGAGCCTGTTTTTCTGGTCGCTGTTCACCTTTTTACAGGGCTTTGTTGAATTTGTACCTGCCGTTTCCATGGTCACGACGCTATTTCTGCTCCGGTTTATGCTTGGATTCTCTGAAGCACCCTCTTTTCCGGCCAATGCTCGCATCGTCGCCGCCTGGTTTCCGACACATGAGCGCGCCACCGCGTCAGCCTGTTTTAACGCCGGTCAATATTTCGCTCTCGCGTTATTCTCACCGCTATTAGGCTGGCTGACCTACGCATGGGGTTGGCAGCATGTTTTTACGGTAATGGGCGTGATTGGTTTTATCCTGACCATTATCTGGTCAAAATTTGTCTATAACCCGACAGAACATCCGTATATTTCCCAAAAGGAGCTGGATTATATCACCCAGGGTGGCGCAATTATCGATATGGATATGAAAAGCGCCCGTCCCAAAGTACCGCGTGCTGGCTGGAGGGCGATGAAACAAATGCTCTCCAGCCGCATGCTGATGGGGGTATTTTTTGGTCAGTACTTTATTAATACTATTACGTGGTTCTTTCTGACCTGGTTTCCCGTTTATCTGGTACAAGAGCGAGGAATGTCTATTCTTAAAGTAGGCTTTATTGCCTCGATCCCTGCAATTTGCGGCTTCATAGGCGGCATTTCCGGTGGCATTTGTTCCGACTGGCTATTAAAGAAAGGCCTCAGCCTGACCGCAGCGCGTAAAATTCCTATTGTTGCCGGGATGCTACTCGCAACTTCACTGATACTCTGTAACTACACGGATAACGAAATACTGGTCATCATCCTTATGGCGTTGGCCTTTTTCGGCAAAGGATTCGGCGCGCTGGGCTGGACGGTGATTTCCGATATGGCACCGAAAGAAGCCGCAGGGATGTGCGGAGGAATGTTTAACGCCTTCGGTAACGTCGCATCTATCGTCACGCCTTTGGTGATCGGCTATTTAGTTAAAGAATTGCACTCGTTCAATAGCGCATTGGTTTTTGTCAGCGCATCTGCGGTAGCAGCAATGCTCTGCTATCTGCTGGTTGTCGGTAAAATTTCACGAGTGGAATTACGCTCCTGACATCCTTTTTCTGCCCCGGCGATGCCAACCGCCGGGGCAGAAAACTCATGCTGTCGCCTCTCCGCCCGCCTCATCCGCTGGCCGGGATTTCTTCGCCGTACGCTTGCGCGGCGCACTCTTTTTCTTGCCGTCGCCCGGCGCGACAATCCCGCGGAACCGACGTACCGGCGTGCTCCGGGCCTGGTCGATAAGCTGGAACAGCGTGCCTACCAGCGGCTGCATAAAGTCCTGATAGCGGCACTGTTTTTCGCTGATTTGCGTAAGAATCGACTCCCAGTGGGCGGTCATATCCGGCCGGGTTGCCATTTCGGGCAGCGAATGGAAAAGCGCTTTCCCGGCGTCGGTGGAGTGGATATAGCGCCCTTTCTTGGTCAAAAAACCGCGTTTAAACAATAGTTCGATAATCCCGGCGCGGGTCGCTTCGGTTCCGAGGCCATCCGTTGCGCGCAGGATCTTCTTCAGGTCTTTATCCTGCACGAAGCGGGCAATACCGGTCATCGCCGACAGTAGCGTGGCGTCGGTAAAATGACGCGGCGGCTGAGTCTGGCGCTCCACCACTTCGCCCTTTTCGCACAACAGCTCATCGTCTTTTGCCACTACCGGCAGAGGCATGCCGTCGTTCTCTTCATCACGCTCTTTATTGCCCAGCAGCGTTCGCCAGCCGGCCTCCGCCAGAAAACGCGCTTTCGCAACGAACTTACCGTTGGCAATATCGAGATCGATCTGACATTTGCGGAACACCGCATCCGGACAAAACTGCATCAGGTACTGACGGGCGATCAGGCCGTAAACCTTTTCTTCGTTGTCGCTGAGTTTCACCTGTGAGCTGCGGGCCGTCGGAATGATGGCGTGGTGAGCATCAACCTTTTTATCGTCCCAGCAGCGGTTACGAATCTCCGGATCCACTACCGGCTGCGGTAGCAAGTCTGCCGCGTGCACGCTGATGGCGTTAAGCACCGCATGACGTCCGGCAAAATGCTCCTCCGGCAGATAGCGACTATCCGAACGCGGGTAGGTAATCAACTTGTGGGATTCATACAGCTTCTGGCAGATATCCAGCACGTTCTGCGCACTAAAGCCAAAACGTTTCGCGGCTTCAATCTGTAGCGCCGAAAGCGAGAACGGCAGCGGCGCAGACTCGGAATCCCGCTTGTCGTTATAGGCGGTCACCGTCGCCGGCTGGCCCTCGATCCGCTTAACAACGTGCTCAGCGAGCGAGCGATGCAGCAAGCGCCCTTCTTCATCCTGGTAAGGTTCGCAGGCCTCGCTGGGCACCCATGTCGCCACAAAACGCTCATCCTTCGGCGTGACGATATGCGCCTTCACGTCGTAGAAATCTTTGGCGACAAAGTTCTCAATCTCTTCATCACGGCGCACGACCAGACCAAGCACCGGCGTCTGCACGCGACCGACCGATAACACCCCCTGATAGCCCGCATTACGACCGAGGATGGTGTAGGCGCGGGTCATATTGATCCCATATAGCCAGTCGGCGCGGGCGCGGGCCAGCGCCGACACGCACAGCGGGATAAACTCACTGTTCGCGCGCAGACGATTTATCGCCCGCTCCACCGCCTGCGGGTTAAGGTCGTTAATCAGGCAGCGTTGCACCTGCTGGCGCTTTTCCGGCGCCAGCTGCAGATAATCCAGCACCTCATCCACCAGCAGTTGACCTTCCCTGTCCGGGTCACCCGCGTGAATCACTTCCTGGGCGTCGCCGAGCAGGCGCTTAATCACATTAAGCTGTTTGGTCACAGACGGTTTGGGTTGAAGCTGCCACTTCTCAGGCACGATGGGGAGATCGAGCAGGTTCCAGCGCGCATAGCGTCCGTCATAAACGTCAGGCTGGGCCTGCTCCAGCAGGTGGCCGATACACCAGGTGACCACCTGTCCATTACCGCACTCAATGTAGCCGTCGCCTTTGCGATGCGGCTTTGGCAGCACATCGGCAATGGCGCGGCCGAGACTCGGTTTTTCTGCAATAAACAGCCGCATGAAATCAACGAATCTCGATCATTGGGCGTCCACCGCGGGCGGTGACGAGCTCGCCGATCGCGGTAAGCGTGATACCAAACTCAGCGGCAGCCGCCTGCACTTCGGCCTCGGCTTCCGGCGTCACCGCCAGCAATAGACCGCCGGAGGTTTGCGGATCGCACAGCAGATCGCGCCACTCTGGCGGCATTTCGCCCATCAGATGGCCGTAGCTGGCAAAGTTACGCCCGGTACCGCCGGGCACCGCGCCCGCCGCAATATACGCTTCCACCCCAGGCAATTTCGGGATATCGGCGTAAGTTAGCTGCGCCTGCACGCCCGCGCCACGGCATACTTCGCTCAGGTGACCAAGCAGCCCAAAGCCGGTGACGTCGGTCATCGCTTTTACGCCTTCAATATTGGCAAACGCTGAACCAACGAGGTTCATCTGACACATGGTTTCCGTCGCCAGCCCCTGGTGCTCAGGCTTCAATAGCGATTTTTTCTCAGCGGTGGTCAGCACGCCAATACCCAGCGGTTTAGTGAGATACAGTTTGCAGCCAGCCTGAGCGGTGCTGTTTTTCTTCACCCTCTCGGTCGGTACCACGCCGGTCACCGCGAGGCCGAAGATAGGCTCCGGGGCGTCAATAGAGTGGCCGCCCGCAAGAGCAATGCCCGCCTGCTGGCAAGCAAAGCGCCCGCCATCGACGACCTGACGAGCGATCTCCGGCGCCAGCGTATTGATAGGCCAGCCGAGGATAGCGATCGCCATAATCGGTTTACCGCCCATGGCAAAAATATCACTGATGGCGTTGGTGGCGGCGATGCGCCCGAAGTCGAACGGGCTATCGACGATCGGCATAAAAAAGTCGGTGGTGCTGACAATCGACGTGCCGTTGCCGAGGTCATAAACGGCGGCATCGTCGCTGGTTTCATTGCCCACCAGCAGATTCGGGTCGATAAATTTGGCCTGGTCGCTTTGCAGGATAGTTTCCAGCACTTTAGGGGAAATTTTACACCCGCAACCGGCTCCGTGGCTGTATTGCGTTAAACGAATGGCTTGCTCGCTCATGGACATCTCCTGTCATTGCAATCCCGCTATGGTAGCGCCCAAATGCCGGAGTGGTAAGTGTGACAGTCCGAAATCGCGTATGGTTGCTCATTAAGCAGACAAAAAGCCGATTTTGCGATGTGGACCCAATTTTTCAACGGCTGTTTAATCTTTACTAAAAGATGACAAAAATGTGACAAAAATAATTCTGAGTTCTCTGGACATATAACAACGTAAGGAAATTTAAATGAAAAAGCGCGTTCTCGCCCTTTGCCTGGCCAGTTTCTTCTCTCTCAACGCCTTTGCCCTTGTTCCCACCGGTAACGACGTCACCACGAAGCCCGATCTCTACTATCTGACTAACGCACAGGCCATCGACAGTCTGGCGTTACTTCCGCCGCCACCGGAAGTCGGCAGCATCGCGTTTTTAAACGATCAGGCGATGTATGAGAAAGGACGTCTGCTGCGCGGCACCGAGCGCGGCAAGTTAGCTGTGGAAGACGCGAACCTGAGCGGCGGCGGCGTGGCCAATGCCTTCTCTGGTGCCTTCGGTTCGCCCATCACGGCCAAAGACACGCCGGAGTTGCACAAGCTGCTCACGAATATGATTGAAGATGCCGGCGATCTGGCGACGCGCGGGGCGAAAGAGAAGTATATGCGTATTCGCCCATTTGCGTTTTACGGCGTCGCCACCTGTAACACCACGGAACAGGATGCGCTGTCGAAAAACGGCTCCTATCCTTCCGGCCACACCTCTATCGGCTGGGCCACGGCGCTGGTGCTGGCTGAGATTAACCCCCAGCGGCAAAATGAGATCCTCAAGCGCGGATTTGAGCTTGGTGAAAGTCGGGTTATCTGCGGCTATCACTGGCAGAGCGACGTAGACGCGGCGCGGATCGTCGGATCAGCCGTTGTCGCCACATTGCATACCAATCCGGCATTCCAGCAGCAGCTACAGAAAGCAAAAGACGAATTCGCTAAACAACAGAAGTAACTTCGTCGCCGTTGGATCCCCGGAGGCGGCGCTTAACGCGCCTTTTCCGGGCTACGTATTCGAAGCACAGGCCGGGTCAGGCGCTAGCCGCCACCCGGCATAACAAGCGCTGACTCAAAAGCGCGTGACGAAAGGCGCGGTATCCGGCAGCGCGAAGCTGGTTGAGGCTTTGAGCTGCGGCGTCCCCAGATAGAGAAAACCAACAATTTTATCCTGCTCACGACAGGCAAAGCCTTCACGTACTACCGGACTCTCGGTTAACGCACCGCTGCGCCAGATGCCGTTAAAGCCCTGTGCGACTGCCGCCATCTGCATGGCCATCACCGCGCAGCCCGCCGACATCTCCTGCTCCCACTTCGGCACTTTGGGGTGATCTTCACAGCGCGCCACCACGGTGATAATCAGCGGCGCACGAAACGGCGCACTGCGTGCTTTCTCAATGGCTTTCTCGTCTGCGCCTGCCGCTACCGCACCTTTTTCCAGTAGCTGGCTGAAGCGCTCACGGCCTTCGTCGGTAATAATAAAGAAGCGCCACGGCTGCAGCGTCCCGTGGTCCGGCGCGCGCAGGCCTGCACGGAGAATATTTTCCAGCTGTTCGCCAGCCGGAGCCGGGTCGGTCAGACGTGAAGCGCTGCGGCGATTAACCAGTAGTTCGAGAGCATCCATCGGTGTAACTCCTGTGATGTTATTTTTCATAAAATTAACATGCGCAAGGATTTTGTTACAGCCCAATGGGTGATTCCTGCTGACAACCGTCGGCACTCTCTTTAGGATAGCCAGACGCGGCGGCCCTTTGCGGCTCGCCCATTTTTGATAATGGTTAGGGAGAATACATGCGGACTCTTTGGCGATTGCTCGCCGGAATTTTTAAATGGACATGGCGAGTGCTCAACTTCATTCGCCAGCTCGCACTGAACGTGGTTTTCCTGGTGTTGGTGCTGGCCTGCGTCGGCATCTGGGCCCAGTTCAGCAGCTCAACGACAGAACACACAACGCGCGGCGCGCTGTTGATGGATATCACCGGCGTGGTGGTCGATAAACCATCGGCCAGCAGCAAACTTGGGGTAATTGGCCGTCAGCTGTTTGGCGCCAGCTCTGACCGCCTGCAGGAAAACTCGCTGTTCGATATCGTGCAAACCATTCGTCAGGCGAAAGATGACCGGAACATCACGGGGATCGTGCTGGATCTGAAGAATTTTGCCGGTGGCGATCAGCCGTCGATGCAGTATATCGGTAAAGCGCTGCGCGAATTCCGCGATAGCGGCAAACCGGTTTACGCTATCGGCAGCAGCTATAGCCAGGGTCAATACTATCTGGCCAGCTTCGCCAATAAAATCTGGCTCTCACCGCAGGGCGAAGTGGATCTGCACGGTTTTGCCACCAACGGCCTGTACTATAAATCGCTGCTCGACAAGCTCAAAGTCTCGACCCACGTTTTCCGCGTCGGCACCTATAAGTCAGCGGTAGAACCGTTTATCCGCGACGACATGTCTCCGGCAGCGCGCGAAGCGGATAGCCGCTGGATTGGCGAGCTATGGCAAAACTACCTCAACACCATCGCCGCTAACCGCCAGATCACTGCTCAGCAGCTGTTCCCCGGCGCTCAGGGCGTGATTGACGGACTGCGTAAAGTCGATGGCGACACGGCAAAATACGCGCTGGATAACAAGCTGGTTGATGAGCTGGGCACCTCCACGGATGTGGAAAAAGCGCTGACTAAGCAGTTTGGCTGGAGTAAAGCGGATAATAACTACAGCGCGATCAGCTACTACGACTACACGGTGAAAACGCCTGCTGATCAGGGTTCCGCGATTGCGGTAGTCTTTGCTAACGGCGCGATAATGGATGGCGAAGAAACGCCGGGTAACGTTGGTGGCGATACGACCGCCGCGCAGATCCGCGACGCGCGTCTGGATCCGAAAGTTAAAGCTATCGTGCTGCGGGTCAACAGCCCTGGTGGTAGCGTCAGCGCCTCAGAGGTGATTCGCGAAGAGCTGGCTGCGGCAAAAGCGGCAGGTAAACCCGTCGTTGTGTCGATGGGCGGTATGGCTGCTTCTGGCGGTTACTGGATCTCAACGCCAGCGGATTATATTGTCGCTAACCCAAGCACCCTTACCGGCTCTATCGGTATCTTTGGGGTAATTAATACCGTCGAAAATACGCTCGGCTCGATTGGCGTGCATACCGACGGCGTGGCAACCTCGCCGTTGGCTGATGTCTCCACCACTAAAGCGCTACCGCCGGAAGTTCAGCAATTAATGCAGTTGAGCATCGAAAACGGCTACAAGCGCTTTATCACCCTGGTGGCAAACGCGCGTAAGAGCACGCCGGAGAAAATCGACCAAATCGCTCAGGGCCACGTCTGGACGGGTGAAGATGCGAAGGCTAACGGCCTGGTCGACAGCCTTGGCGACTTTGACGACGCGGTGGCGAAAGCCGCAGAACTGGCGAAGCTGAAGCAGTGGCATATCAACTATTATCAGGAAGAACCCACCTTCTTCTCGATGATGGTAGATAGCCTGACCGGTTCGGTCCGCGCAGCGCTGCCGGCAGCGGTACAGGCGTATCTGCCTGCGCCGGTAGCCGCCGCGGCTAACGCGGTGAAAACCGAGAGCGACAAGCTGGCGGCGTTCAACGATCCGCAAAACCGTTACGCTTTCTGCTTAACCTGCGCCAATATTCGTTAATCCTCTGCCGCCCCAGTCACGGGGCGGCATTTTTACACTTCATTCATTACACACGAAAGCAGCCAACGCACATGCAACTTGCAGCATGTCAGGTATATACTTCGCCGGTCCATGTATAACCTAAGCGATGCTATGCAGAAGAAATCTATTTACGTTGCCTATACCGGCGGCACCATTGGTATGCAGCGTTCTGAACACGGCTACATTCCCGTTTCCGGTCATTTACAGCGCCAGCTGGCGTTAATGCCCGAGTTCCACCGCCCGGAGATGCCGGACTTTACCATCCATGAATACGCCCCGCTGATGGACTCTTCCGATATGACGCCGCAAGACTGGCAGCATATCGCCGACGATATTCGCGACAATTATGACCAGTACGATGGTTTCGTGATCCTTCACGGCACGGATACTATGGCGTTCACCGCCTCGGCGCTCTCCTTCATGCTGGAGAATCTCGGGAAACCGGTTATAGTGACAGGGTCACAAATTCCTCTCGCCGAGCTGCGCTCTGACGGACAGATTAATCTGCTCAACGCCCTGTATGTCGCCGCTAACTATCCAATTAACGAAGTGTCGTTGTTCTTCAACAATCGCCTCTATCGCGGTAACCGTACAACCAAAGCCCATGCTGATGGCTTTAACGCTTTTGCCTCCCCGAACCTGGCGCCGCTGCTGGAAGCGGGTATTCATATTCGCCGCCTCGGCACGCCTCCCGCGCCGCAGGGCAGCGGCGAACTGGTGGTGCACCCCATCACACCGCAGCCGATTGGCGTGGTGACGATTTATCCAGGAATTTCCGCCGACGTGGTGCGCAACTTCCTGCGCCAGCCGGTCAAAGCGCTGATTCTGCGCTCTTATGGCGTCGGTAATGCACCGCAGAACGGCGAGTTTATTCAGGTACTGACCGAAGCCAGCCAGCGTGGAATTGTGGTCATTAATTTGACCCAGTGTATGTCCGGCAAGGTCAATATGGGCGGTTACGCCACCGGAAACGCCCTTGCGCAGGCAGGCGTAATTAGTGGTTTTGATATGACCGTTGAAGCCACGCTGACCAAGCTACACTATTTGCTGAGCCAGAATCTTGACGTTGCGGCTATCCGTAGCGCAATGCAGGAAAATCTGCGCGGCGAACTGACACCCGATGAGTAAGGAGAAGCACATGACCCAGCGCGCGCTGCTACTGGTCGATTTACAAAATGATTTTTGCGCCGGTGGCGCACTTGCCGTCCCGCAGGGCGATAGCACGGTGGACGTCGCCAACCAGCTTATCAACTGGAGCCTGGCACGGGGCGAAACGGTAGTTGCCAGCCAGGACTGGCACCCGGCGAATCACGGCAGCTTTGCCAGCCAGCATCAGGTTGAACCCTATACTCAGGGTGAACTTGACGGCCTCGCGCAAACCTTCTGGCCAGATCATTGCGTGCAAAATAGCGAAGGTGCTGCGCTGCATCCGCTGCTCAAACAGCAGGATATTGCTGCCGTGTTCTATAAGGGCGAAAACCCTGGCATTGATAGCTATAGCGCCTTTTTCGACAACGGTCATCGACAGAAAACACAGCTTGACGCATGGTTGCGCGAGCGTGGGATTGACGAGCTAACCGTACTTGGCCTGGCAACCGACTACTGCGTGAAGTTTACCGTGCTTGATGCGCTGAACCTGGGCTATTCCGTCAACGTGATTACCGACGGCTGTCGCGGGGTAAATATTCAGCCGCAGGACAGCAATCTGGCGTTTATGGAGATGGCAGCCGCAGGGGCAACGCTGTATACGCTGGCAGACTGGGAAGAAACTCAGGCGTAAGTAACTCTGTCGGCGTCAGACCTCAATATTAACACCGTGCGATCTTCCTCCCGGGGGCGGCGCAAAGCGCCTTGCCCGGGCTACCGGTCCGCATGGTTTGGTCGCCCGGACAGATGCCTCCGGGACACCAGCAAAGCATCACCCGAGGCTCGAAATCTCCTCCAGCGACACTTTGCGCGTTTCGATGCCAAAGCAAAACAGAATCAGCGCGCAGAGCACCAGCATCACGCCGAGAACGATAAAGACCGTAATCGAACCATAGCGGGTCAGCAATACGGCCACACCATAGGGAGTAAATACCGCGACGATCCTCCCCACCGCGTTAACAAAGCCCGAACCACGTAATCTGAGATGCGTAGGCCACAGCTCCGGCACATACACCGCAGAGGCAAAACAGACGTACATATACAGGAAAAAGATCATCACCAGGCCATAGCTTAAAATGGCCCACTCTTCGGTTTGAATCGAATAGAAATAACCGAGCAGCGCAATAATAATCAGCAGCGATGAGCCAAACAATCGTCGTGGAAAACGGTCAATAATCAGCGCGGCGATAAATATTCCTACCGGTGCGCCAATCATAATAATCGCGGTCATAAAAATAGATTTCGTCACATCGATCCCCGAGTTAACAAAAATCGTCGGGATCCACACCGTAATGGTATAGAGCGAAATGTTCATCGCGATAAGCACCGTGATTGCCACCAGGGTACGCCGCAGCATTTGACCTTTAAACAAGAGCCAGAATGAACCGCTTTCCGCGCACAGGTCAGCCGTCAGACCGGCGCTCTGGCAAGGAGGCAAGGTGATATTTTTCTCTTTCTCAATTTGCGATTCCACCTGCAAAAGATGCTTTTCAGCCGCATTTCGCTGCCCCTTACCCGCCAGCCAACGGGGCGATTCAATGAAATATTTCCCCGACAGATACCAGGCCAGCAGCATTGCCGCGCCGCCGAGCAGAAACATCATCCGCCAGCTTAAAAAAGCAATGACTACAACGCCAATGGCCGCCGACAGCATGGGCGACCAGTTGCCGACAAACGACAGACGAGCTGACCATTTCCCGCGCACCGCGGGCGGGATAAATTCGGTAAATGAAGCATAGCCCACCATAATCAACGCGCCCATTCCCGTGCCCATCAGACAGCGGAAGAAGATAAGCCAGTACATGTTGGGCACAAACGTTGCCGCACAGGCGGAAATCCCGACAATCAGTAAATTCATGCGAAACGCTTTGCGTCGGCCGAGATAATCGCCAATAAAACCGCCGGTCAGCGAGCCAATAAAATAGCCAAACATCAGCGCTGAGGTAAATGCCGCATTGAGATAATTATTTGACCAACCGTTGCTGACTAATTTTGCCAGCACCACATTCCCGGAATAGCTGAGGAAACCGGTGACTAATAAGCTAAAACTGATAATACCGAAAATACGAAAATGAAATCGAGATAAGGGTAAGCGGTCTAATCTTGCGCCGATAGGGTCACATTGTTCCATCTGGATGCCTCAAATTCAGCTAAAATATAAAGTATGGCGACCGCGGCAGAGTCATTTTTGCCGCGCCATCCATCATCATTAAATTTTTATGGCATTGCCCAGGTGCAAACTAAATAATATTGATACGAACAGCATTAAAGTTAATAAACAAGTTGAATATTATTTTCTTTACAAAATGCTATCCATTCCGCACCTGGCGCCTTATTGGTTATAAGGTAATTAATATGGCTAAAATCCACCAACTGGACAAAAGCTTTACGATCGAACTTGGAGTGATCGACCAGCAGCGCCACTTCCGTCGCCTGGCGGATCATGGTTTTCTTGATTTCCGCTTCGGCTTCGTTAGAGTCAAGCGCCCCGCTCTGCATATCCAGCCCTTTACAGCTCATCACCATAATATCTACGTGATAACGGCTGATAATTTCCTTAGTGATCCTTCCCTGCAGCGACAGCGTATTCTTATTCAGCTCGCCGCCGGTAGAAACAACGTTAATTTCCGACTGCGCCAGCTCATGAAAAGCTTCCGCCGAGTTGGTTAACAGCGTGAGGTCGTTTCTTTCCTTCAGCAGTTTTAATAATTCCATCGCCGTACTGCTGGAATCAGCAGCCATGGTGGTTTTATTCTTAATAAATGGTAATGCGTTACGGGCAATGGTCTGCTTCTCTTCAAAGAAAGACTTTGCGCGTTTATAAAAATGAATGTTATCGGACAATGCGGTGGTATTTAATACCGCGCCGCCATACGTACGGGTCAAAAAACCTTCATCTTCGAGCTTTTCCAGATCGCGGCGAATAGTTTCCTCCGTGACCTGAAAAATTGAGCTTAAATGAGAAACCGCCACTTTCTTATCATTAGCCACCATTTGCTTGATAGCCTGAATCCTGTCTTTTGCCGCCACAATAACACCTCTGTTTCCTGCAAAGTAATAATAAGACCGTAGTATCTCACAGGCTATGTTTATTTTCAAAAGAACATGTCTGAATCACAGATTTTAATACTCTTTTACACAGAAACAGAGGTTGATAGCTTCTCTCTTATTTTGTATCTAACGCTTCCGCCATTCGTCTCATCAATAATGAATCGTCATCCGTCAGGGTGATGGTCAGCGCCTCGACATTTTCACGTACCTGCTCAGGTGCCGTCGCCCCGCTTAACAGGGTGATTAAATCACTCTGCTTTAAAATCCACGCCAGCGCCAGCGCCGGGATCGAGCAACGATATTTATCGCACAGTGGCTGCCACTGCTCGAGCATATCAATCACCCGCAGCATATTTTCCCGCTGAAACCAGACTTTGTTGGCCCGCGCGCCGCCGGGTACATAATCCCGGGCGATAGTACCGGTTAACAACCCCTGCTCAAGCGGTGAATAGACCTGCACGATGATGCCATTCTGCTGGCATAGCGGTAGCAGTTCAGCTTCCAGCGCCCGGTCAAGGATGCTGTACTTGGCCTGAACGATATCCAGCTCACCGTGTTTGAGATACTCCCTGATATGCCCGGCATCGACGTTCGCCGCCCCAATCGAACGGATTTTCCCCTCTTTTTTCAGTGCGTTCAGCGTGTCTACGGTTTCCGCAATCGGCGTAAAACAGGGCTCAACCGACTGCCAGTGGGTCATATAAATATCAATGCTATCGATGCCCAATCTTTGCAGACTGGCGTCCACCTCTTCGCGAATCGACTCAGGCGTGAGGTTTTTATACAGTTGACGATCGCCTACTTTGTTGAACAGGCTGCCTGTTCTCTCCCAGACGATGCCGCATTTGGTTTCAACAACGATCTCGCTGCGCGGCAGCTTTTTCAGCGCCTGCCCGACAATCACTTCGCTGTTGCCAAAGTTGTAGCCAGGCGCGGTATCAATGAGATTAATACCGCAGCGGTGTGCTTCAACAATGGTGTCGATGCAAATCTGCAGATCGAGATCGCCGTTCCATGCCGGGCCGCCGCCAATGGCCCATGTCCCTAATCCCATGCGGGAAAGCGTAATATCCGTACTGCCTAAAGGAATCATTTTCATCTGCCGTTATTACCCTTCGTATTCATCGAGAAGTTGTTTCACCAGCTTTCTGTTCTTCACGCCGGTCGTCGCGCCCACGCTCAGTACCGATATCGCCGCCGTGGCGTTAGCAAACAGCGCGCAGTCGCGAAGCGGTTTGCCTTCAAGCAGCGCGGAGATAAATCCTGAAGCAAAGTTATCCCCTGCGCCGATGGTGTCGATGGCGGTAATTCCTGACACCGCCGGGACCTCCATTTTCATATCGACACTTTTGATAAAACAGCCTCTCTTGCCGGTCTTAATGACTACCGTTTTCACGCCGCAGCCCAGAAAACTATCGGCTATTTCATCCAGCGTCTCTTTCCCGGTTAGCAGTTTTGCCTCCTCAAAATTGGGAAACAGATAATCCACGTAGCTCAGCGCTTCACGGATATCGTCCAGCGTTTCATTCAGCCGCGGTTTAATCATATCCGCGCAGATAATGAGCTTATGCGCTTTCGCCTGCGTGAAAATGGCCGTTAACGCCTGACCATCAAGCAGCGGACTGTTAAAAATACTCGCCAGCGACAGCAGCTTTGCCTGCGAGAAACGGTCAAAATCAACATCGTTAATATTCAGTTTCCACAGGCTGCCGTTGCGGTTGGTGACAAAGGTGCGCTCACCATCGGCGGTGACTAAACCCACGTTAATAGAAGTATCAATATCGGCATCCTGTTTCAGGCTCTGAATATCAATATTCTCCCGACGACAATGATCGACAATAAAATGTCCCGCAGCATCGTCACCGACCCGGCTTATTAATGCAGTACGATGTCCGAGACGAGAAATAATCGTCGCTTCATTAATCGCATCGCCTCCCGTCGTCATCGCAATACGTTCTAAAGGATAAGAATCTACATCAAAGATATTTTTACTTACTGGCTGCAAGGGAATATCAACAATAGCCGCCCCGATACAAATAACCTCGATATTATCCATATTGTCATTCCGCTTTACCGTCAGAACCAAACAGTTTAATTTTCTCCAGCGCGCGCTCTTTTACCGCTTTGCGAACTTCACGCTCAACGTGCAGGAACGGCTGATTCTGGTTCTCCTGCACCGCCGCCATTGCCGCCTGGCACAGTTCGGTATGAATATTGATTTTCGAAATACCTAATGAAATGGCCTTTTTGATATCCGCATCGCTAATGCCGGACGCGCCGTGCAGCACCAGCGGAACGGATACCGCCTCGCGCACGCGTTTGACCACGTCGAAATTCAGTTTCGGCTCTGAAGTATAGACACCGTGCTGGTTACCAATCGCTACCGCCAGAGAATCGCAGCCGGTACGCTCGACAAATTCCGCCGCCTGGCTCGGGTCGGTATAGTGATAGCCCGCCAGCGCTTCTTCATAAACCGTTTCATTCCCCACGTGGCCCAGCTCCGCCTCGACCGGAATACCCAACGGATGGAAGAAATCCACTGCCTCTTTAGTCAGGCGAATATTCTCTTCGAAATCAAAGGCGGAGGCATCGCGCATCAGCGAATTCATGCCGTGGGTCCAGGCGTTATGGATAATTTCCATGCTGCGCCCGTGGTCCCAATGGGTAATAACCGGCACCGAGGCTTTTTTCGCCATCGAAACCATCATATGCGAAAAGTCTTCAAACGAGGTATTACCCACAAAGCCGGTGCCGAATGAAATAATCACCGGCGATTTAGACTCTTCCGCCGCATCGATAACCCCCATTAACATTTCCGCATTCCACACGTTAAAGTGGGCAATCGCATAATGTTTATTCTGGGCATCATTTTCCCAATATTTAATATCTGCCAGCATGGTTGTCTCTCCCTTTTCAATAAATTAATGGTTAACTTTAATAACACCTTTGATAATTTCGCGTTTGTTGTTGACTGACTCATCAAACGCGCGCTGAACATCTTCATAATCATAAATATGCGTCACCATCGACTTGACATCGAAACGCCCGGAGGAAATGGCCTCAATAGTGACCGGATAGCGGTTGGCGTAGCGAAAAACGGTCTGAATGGAGACTTCACGGTTAATTTTGAGGAAATTAATCGCCGAATCACCGGGAACCGTCCCAACGATCATGATTTTGCCGCCGCGCATCACCAGGTACGGAGCCTGCTTGACGGTGATCGCCGAGCCGGCAGTTTCAAAAACAATGTCAGCCCCCATATCGCCGGAGAACTGCTGACAGCAGGCAACAGTGTCCTCTTTCGCTCCGTTGATCACCGTCGTCGCACCAAGCTGCTCGGCCATGGCCAGACGTTTTTCCAGAACATCAACAACGGCGATGTCGGTAGCTCCCAAACATTTACAGGCTTGCAGGGTCATTAAACCAATACAGCCCGCCCCCAGAATGACGATTTTCTTGCCCGGTTTAACGTCTGCCAGCATTGCGGCATGCATCCCTACCGCCGCAGGCTCTACCAGCGCGCCTTCCATGGTGTCCATGTTATCGGGCAGCTTGTAAGTGAAGCTCTCCGGATGGCACAGATAGTGGGTTAGCGCGCCGCGATAATTAGGCTGCGTGGCCATAAAGTCGACATCAGGACAGATGTTGTATTTGCCCTCCAGACAGTAGCGGCAGTGACCGCACGGCACGCCGGGTTCAATGTTCACCCGGTCGCCCGGTTTAAATTTACTGACGCGATTTCCTACCGCCACCACCGTACCGGCACATTCATGTCCGAGGCCAATTTCCTGGTTTGGGTCTTTTGGCGGAATAAAGGGACCTGATTCGAAACCGTGAACATCTGAACCGCAAATACCTACATATTCAATTTTGATCAGTACTTCATGCTCTTTGGGTACCGGGATATCGGCGGCAATAATTTTCATCGTGCCCGGCGTTTTTAATATCGCTTTTGAATTTTTCATTTTATTTCCCCATCAATATTATTTGCTGGTAACTGCATCAATACCGAGACTTTCAACAGAGACGCCTTTGGTTTCAATTCCGATGGTAGCAATGGCGACAGCGACAATAATGGAGACCGCACCCAGCAGGACAAACACCCCCGTTACGCCATAACCGTTAAGCAATACCGCGACCGCATAAGGCGCGGCGATACCGCTGATACGCCCTACCGCATTCGCCAGACCAGAACCGCGAAGTTTCGCTTCGGTCGGCCATATTTCCGGTACATACACCGCCGAAGCGTAGCAAACGTACATATAGACAAAAGTAATCAGGAAGAAGCCAATTAGCGTAATCAGCAGCATGCTGGTTTGCAGCGAGTAGATATATCCCAGCACGGCGATTAATACTAATAAGCCCACTCCCATGGTCTTTCTGGGAATTTTATCCATCACCAGCATGGCGATAAAAATCCCAAACGGCGCACCGAACATACTCATGGTATTTAAAACAATGGAATCTTTCAGGTTAATACCCTGAGTCATAAATATGGTCGGCAGCCAGTTAATTAAGGTGTACTGCACAACGTTCATGGCAATCAGGACAAAGGAACCTAAAATAACGCGCTTCAGTAACACACCCGTTAATAAGGCCGAATAAGGTACCGTGCGCGGGGCTTTGCCATCATCTTCAATTACCACAGGCGGCAGCAGCTTGCCGGTCTGCTGAACAACCCCTTCTTCAATGGCCCGCATTACCTTCTCAGCTTCAGCGTAGCGTCCGCGGGATTCCAGCCAACGAGGCGACTCCGGGAACCAGCGCCAGGCAATAACGGTCGCCACCAGCGACAGTACGGCCGGGATCAGCAACTGCACGCGCCAGTTCCATTCGGCGCTGATTAACGGCGTCAATCCCATCGCGATCAGCGAACAGAGCGGATAAGACCAGTTGCCGATAAACGAGACCCGGCTTGACCAGGTACCGCGATTCCTGCCGGGCATATATTCGGTGAACCCGGCAAACAGAGTCACCAGCAGCGCACCTAATCCCACCCCCATGACAAAACGGCAGGCAATCAGGAAGGTCATATTTGGCGAAAACGCCCCCACGACCATGGCGATAATATGAATCGCCTCATACAGGATAAAGGCATTTTTGCGCCCGGTTTTATCCCCGATAATTCCCCCGGCAAGCGCGCCGAGAAACATTCCCGCCGTCGTAATGGCGGAAAACGTAGCGGTGGTGGAATTATCGGTCCAGCCAAGTTCTTTTAACTGCGCGAGAATTAATCCGCCGACGGCATTACTCCAGCACACCAGTAATCCAAAGGCGACCATGGTAAACATCGATGAGTGCCAGCGACAGTCAGGCAGCCTGTCCAGCCTGGCGCCGCAGTGCGGTTTTGCTATCTGTTCCATCCGGGAACCTTCCTTTAATAAATGGAGTTATTCATCAAAGTCGTAAGTCATGATCACTTTAATCGCAGTTTTATCGACCATGGCGTCAAAGCCTTCGCGCCATTGCGACAGGCCGATACGGTGAGTGATCATCGGTTTAACTTTGATCGCGCCGCTGGCCAGCAGGCGGATGGCGTTGCGCCAGGACGTGGAGTCGTAGGCCATATGACCAATGATGCTTTTGTTCCACGCGGTGATATCGTTGATGGAGAAATCAAGAGGTTTAAAGCCCATACCCACACGAACCACTTCCCCGTTGGGACGCAGCATTTCGATCGATTGTTTAAGGGCGATATTGGCGCCGGAGCATTCGATAACCAGCCCCAGGTTGTCTTTACCGCAGATTTCCTGGCAGCGCGCGACCACATCTTCGGTGGAACCGTTGACAACCGCTGTCGCCCCCAGCTCTTTGGCGATCGGGAAGCGTACGGCGACGTCCTCTTCCAGCCCGACCATCACGATATTGACGGCCCCCATGATGCGCGCCATTTGCACGGAAAAGAGCCCTAATGGGCCGGTGCCGAAAACCACAACGTCCTGGCCGGGAAGGAATTTGGATTGCTGAGCGATAGATTTGTAGGCGTTACAGATAGGATCCAGCACCGCCGCTTCTTCATAATCAACGCCTTGTGGGATTTCCCACAGCGCATGGCGGTGAATTTTGAGGATTTCCCCCGGCACCAGGCAATATTTCGAGAACCCTCCGCCCCATGTGTTGTTGTCGAGACCTAAGTTCACTTTTTCTGTACAACACAGAAAATCGCCTTGTTCGCAGGCTGGGCAAACGCCGCAGACATGTCCACTATTGTCAGAAACCACCCGCTGACCAACTTTCCAGTCCTTAACTTTGTCGCCAACGCGGACAATTTTACCGGCGAACTCATGGCCGCGGATGGAGTTAAACTGATCGGATCCGCTATCAACATTGTAGTGTTTCATGTCCGCGCCGCAGATAGCCGCCGCTATGATTTCAATCACGATGTCATCCGGGCCACAAACCGGTTCCGGTACATCAATCATCTTATAGCCGCCAAAGGCCTTGCCAAATCTTGCCAGTGCTTTCATTGCGTCTTCCTTTGTTTATCGATTTTGCATCAGTGGAAGCAATACTTAACCACAAAATCTTTAAGGTCAACAAAAAATCTTTAAAACACAGATATTGATCTGCATTTCACAACTCAGATCACAAATACGCCTGAAGACAGATCGAATGCAGGAGAGAGGATCCTGTGCCGCTGCGCTGGTGTAGCCGTGAACACCCTCGCAGTTTTACGTAGCGGAAGATGCTAGCCTGCCAGGGTTGTTTTTTCGCCACGCCATTTCCGTGGCGTGTTTGTTTTGCAATGTTACTTTTTAAGTCAAAGAGGATTCGATATGAAACTTTTGCCTTTACTGGCAGCTTTACCCCTGCTCTGCGCGAGCGTTGTTTCCGCTAACTCACTGATGTCCGTCGGCTACTTTAACGGCGGCGGCGACGTCACTGCCGGTCCTGGCGGCGATATCGACAAGCTGGACGTACGCCAGATTACCCATCTCAACTACTCATTTGGTCTGGTCTATAACGACGAAAAAGACGAAACCAACGACGCGTTAAAAGATCCAAGCAAACTGCACCAGATTTGGCTATCGCCAAAAGTGCAGGCTGATTTGCAGAAAATCCCCACATTGCGCCAGCAGAATCCGAACCTGAAAGTTCTGCTTTCCGTCGGCGGTTGGGGAGCGCGCGGATTCTCCGGCGCGGCGGCAACCAAAGAAACCCGTGAGGTGTTTATTCAGTCGGCACAGGAGATTGTTGAAAAATATGGTCTGGATGGGATTGATCTTGATTGGGAGTACCCGGTCAACGGTGCATGGGGCCTGGTCGCCAGCCAACCGGCCGATCGCGATAACTTTACTGCGCTGTTAAAAGAGCTGCGCGCAGCGTTTGGTACTAAAAAACTGGTCACCATTGCCGTGGGTGCTAACGCAGAGAGTCCTAAAAGCTGGGTGGATGTGAAAGCGATTGCCCCGTCGCTTGATTACATCAACCTGATGACTTACGACATGGCGTACGGCACCCAGTACTTCAACTCCAACCTGTATGACTCGACGCAGTGGCCGACGGTGGCAGCGGCGGATAAATACAGCGCCGATTTTGTAGTCAATAACTATCTTGCCGCTGGTCTAAAACCGAGCCAGATGAATCTGGGGATTGGTTTCTATGGCCGGGTACCAAAACGCGCCGTCGAGCCGGGCATTGACTGGAGCAAACCAGACGCGCAGAAAAATCCGGCAACGCAGCCTTACTTCGAGGCACAGCAGGTTGAACTGTTTAAAGCACTGGGCTTTGACCTGACAAAAGACACCTATGTGAAATACAACGATATCGTGGCTAAGCTCATCAACGATCCGCAGAAGCGTTTTACCCAGCACTGGGATGATGAAGCGAAAGTGCCGTGGTTGTCGGTGCAGTCCACCGATGGCAAAGCGCTTTTTGCCCTCTCCTATGAAAACCCGCGTTCGGTGGCGATTAAGGCCGATTATATCAAGAGCAAGGGTCTGGGAGGCGCGATGTTCTGGGAGTATGGCGCAGATGACCAAAACCAGCTAGCGAAACAGCTGGCTGAATCATTAGGGATCAAACACTGATCTGCCCTGTGTCACCGGATACACTATAGGTTATGATAACCGTATTCCGCTGCGCCAACCCCGGCGCAGCTTTTCATTTGCAACAGAAGGTATGGGTATTATGGCTTATATCCCAAAAAACTACGCCCGTCTGGAAGTCGGTTATCGCGAAAAAGCGCTGAAAATCTTCCCCTGGGTCTGCGGACGCTGCTCCCGCGAGTTTGTCTATTCAAACCTGCGCGAACTGACGGTACACCACATCGACCACGACCACTCCAATAATCCGGAAGATGGTAGCAACTGGGAGATGCTGTGCCTGTACTGCCACGATCACGAGCATTCCAAATACACCGAAGCGGACCAGTACGGCTCAACGGTGGTCGCAGGTGAAGATGCGCAGAAAGATATCGGCGAAGCGAAATATAACCCTTTCGCCGATCTTAAGGCGATGATGAACAAAAAATAACGCAGTTGTGCAACAGGGCCCGGCGCTCGGTTAGCCGGGCACGCGCACTCAGGATTTAAACGTCGCAATAGGTTGCGGCGTAATGCCGAAGTCAACTTTCAGCTGCTGTTTGCTCTTCATCACCATCTGTCCATTGGTGTCGATGGTCATGTGCTGCGCCTCAACGTTGTGTCGGGCCTGCCAGAGCATAACCAGCTGTAGGCTGTTCTCTTTCTGTTCCGCAGTCAATGCTACGCCATCCGGCCATTTCCCCAGCTCCACCGCCGTCGCCAGACGCTGATAAACTTCCGGCGTCATGCTGTCGATAATCTGATCAATTTCCATCTTCCGCCAACCCCGTTTGGAATAATTTGCTGAATCGTTTTTTCAACCTTTAATTTGCTCACCGTTTTCATCGTTGGTGAAGCTTAAAGAGGCCGAATTAACACAAAAACGTTCGCCGGTTGGCTGTGGACCATCCGGGAATACGTGCCCAAGGTGAGCATCGCAGTTTCCGCAGCGAATTTCCGTGCGCTGCATACCGTGGGAGTAGTCATTGAGATAACGGATCGCGTCATCGCTTACCGGTTCATAAAAGCTCGGCCAGCCACAACCTGAATCATACTTGGTTTGCGAGTGAAACAGCGCGGCATCGCACACCAGGCAGTGGTAGACGCCATCGCGCTTGTTGTGGAGCAACCGTCCGGTGAACGGCGGTTCAGTACCGTGATTCTGCGTCACGTAAAACTGCATCTCACTCAAATTTTTTTTGAGTTCGTCCGAAGAGGGTTTATTCGACATTGGCTTGCTTCTCGCTGTGAAAGGACAACTTTTTCACGTCGATTCTAACAAAATATTAACAATGAAGCGTAGACTTTTGTTCTAAACTTAGGCGATGGCAAAAGGCAGCCACACAATTGTGATGAATATCACATTTTTATCTTAAATGACCTTTAAAATTCCGGGCGCAGCCCCCATATGGAATTGGGCTCAAAGGGAAAGTGGGATAAATCGACCTCGCAAAGGTATGTGCTGGATTGATTTGTCGCAATGATTGACACGATTCCGCTTGACGCTGCGTAAGGTTTTTGTAATTTTACAGGCAACCTTTTATTCACTAACAAATAGCTGGTGGAATATATGACTATCAAAGTAGGTATCAACGGTTTTGGCCGTATCGGTCGCATTGTTTTCCGTGCTGCTCAGGAACGTTCTGACATCGAGATCGTTGCAATCAACGACCTGTTAGACGCTGACTACATGGCTTACATGCTGAAGTATGACTCCACTCACGGCCGTTTCAACGGTACCGTTGAAGTGAAAGACGGTCATCTGATCGTTAACGGTAAAAAAATCCGTGTTACCGCTGAGCGTGACCCGGCTAACCTGAAGTGGAACGAAGCAGGCGTTGACGTAGTTGCAGAAGCAACGGGTCTGTTCCTGACTGACGAGACTGCTCGTAAACACATCACCGCTGGCGCGAAAAAAGTCGTTCTGACTGGCCCATCCAAAGACAACACTCCGATGTTTGTTAAAGGCGCTAACTTTGACAAATACGAAGGCCAGGACATCGTTTCTAACGCATCCTGCACCACCAACTGCCTGGCTCCGCTGGCTAAAGTTATCAACGACAACTTCGGTATCATCGAAGGTCTGATGACTACCGTTCACGCAACCACCGCAACTCAGAAAACCGTTGATGGCCCGTCTCACAAAGACTGGCGTGGCGGTCGTGGCGCAGCTCAGAACATTATCCCGTCCTCTACCGGTGCTGCTAAAGCTGTAGGTAAAGTACTGCCAGAACTGAATGGCAAACTGACCGGTATGGCGTTCCGCGTTCCTACTCCGAACGTATCCGTAGTTGACCTGACCGTTCGTCTGGAAAAAGCTGCTTCTTATGAAGAAATTAAGAAAGCAATCAAAGCTGCTTCCGAAGGCGCAATGAAAGGCGTTCTGGGTTACACCGAAGACGACGTTGTATCTACCGATTTCAACGGCGAAGTTTGCACTTCCGTGTTCGATGCTAAAGCAGGTATCGCTCTGAACGACAACTTTGTGAAACTGGTTTCCTGGTACGACAACGAAACTGGTTATTCCAACAAAGTTCTGGACCTGATTGCTCACATCTCCAAATAAGTTGAGATGAGACAGTAATCTGTAAGGGCGACTTCGGTCGCTCTTTTTTTTATCTGAGCATTAAAGGATTGCATAATGATTAATAAAATTTTTGCTCTTCCGGTTATCGAACAGCTTACCCCTGTTCTCTCCCGCCGCCAGCTTGATGACCTGGAACTGATCGTTGTTGACCATCCTCAGGTTAAAGCCTCATTTGCCCTCCAGGGCGCTCACCTGCTCTCCTGGAAGCCCGCAGGTGAAGAGGAAGTTCTGTGGCTCAGCGACAATACCCCGTTTAAAAATGGCGTTGCCCTGCGCGGCGGCGTGCCGATTTGCTGGCCATGGTTTGGTCCTGCGGCTCAGCAGGGTCTGCCGTCACACGGCTTCGCCCGTAATCTGCCGTGGACGTTGAAAGGACACGATGAAGATGACAACGGCGCGGTGCTGACCTTTGAACTAAAGAGCAGCGATGCAACTCGTCAGTACTGGCCGCACGATTTCACGCTGTTAGCGCGTTTCAAACTGGGCAAAACCTGTGAGATTGAACTGGAAGCGCACGGCGAATTTGAAACCACTTCCGCTCTGCACACCTACTTCAACGTCGGTGATATTGCGGCAGTGAAAGTGAGCGGTCTGGGCGACCGTTATATTGATAAAGTCAATAATGCAGAAGAAGGCGTATTAAGCAACGGCGTACAGACTTTCCCTGATCGTACCGACCGCGTGTATCTGAATGCCGAAACCTGCAGCGTGATTCACGATGATGCGCTGAACCGCAATATCGACGTTATCCATCACCATAATAGCAATGTGGTTGGCTGGAATCCGGGACCGGCGCTTTCTGTCAGTATGGGCGATATGCCGGATGATGGTTACAAAACCTTCGTTTGCGTAGAAAGCTGCTGTGCTGTCGAACCGCAGAAGGCTAGTGAAGAGAAACCTTCACGCCTGGCGCAAACCATTCGCGTGGTAAAACGCTAAGATCCAGATTGGATAGTCTTGTATTTGTGCCGGGCAGCGGCTAACGCCTTGCCCGGCCTACGGTACTTAAGCCCCGCTGAGTCGGTTTTTTCTTTAAACCATATCCAGCGTCGTTTTTCTTCCCGGCGCCGGGTAGGCTTTATCCAGTAGCGCCAACTCCTCAGCGGTCAGTACGACATCCAGCGCCGCGGCGTTTTGCTCTACGTGCTCAATACTTGCGGCTTTTGGGATAGCCAGCACACCCTGATGGCTAATCACCCACGCCAGCAGCACTTGTGCGGCGGTGACGCCCCGGGCTTCAGCGATATTTTTCACAACGGTATGATTTAAAAGTCCATTACGCAGGCGTCCGGCCTGAGCAAGCGGGCAGTAGGCCATCACCGGCAGCCGCTGCTGCTGACACCATGGCAGCAGGTCATACTCAATACCGCGGGAAGCCAGGTGATAGAGCACCTGATTGGTCGCGCACTGATCGCCACCGTCCGCCTGCCAGAGCTGCTGCATATCATCGAAATCGAGATTCGACACACCCCAACGGCGAATTTTGCCCTGCGCAACCAGCGCTTCCATACCTTCAACCGTTTCCTGCAATGAATAATCACCGCGCCAGTGCAGCAAATACAGATCAAGATAGTCTGTATTCAGGCGGCGCAGGCTGGCCTCGCAGGCGCTGGCTATTTTTCGTCCACCAGCATTCCACGGATAGACTTTGGAGACCAGCACCACACGATCGCGCTGCCCGCGAATTGCCTCACTGACCACCTCTTCAGCGCCGCCATCAGCATACATTTCCGCCGTATCGATAACCGTCAGGCCAAGATCGATGCCCGCACGTAGTGCAGCGGCCTCCTGAGCGCGCAGCGCCTGGTTTTCGCCCATATACCAGGTTCCCTGCCCGATGACGGGAACCGCCGGATGCTCGCCAAAACGGATTGTCCTTTCTGCCATTGATACCTCCTGTTATTTGATTGCACCACCGTAATGCAAAACAGGGCATTACGCCCTGTTTAGATGCACGAATTGCCTTGTAATGAAGCACAATCAGAAGGAGTAAGTGACCCCAGTAGAAATCACACCGCTCCAGGATTTGTCCACCATCGGGCTATCGGTGATTTCATCGGACAGACGCGTATAGCGGGCAACACCGTATACGCTCCAGTCGCCAAGGAAACGATAGTTTGCCGACAGCTCCAGGTACGGATTCCAGCTGCTGTCCGGATCGTAGCTGCGCATGCCGCTGCGATTCGACTCATGCTTCGAAACACCATAGTAGTACTCATTCTGGTTATCGCTGTTCCACTCAACGCCAATGCCCGGCGTAAGCGTCAGGTTGCCGTTGGTGTAGCGATACAGCCAGGCCAGATCCCACACAATACCGTTGCTGTTATCCAGCGTGTCGCCTGCAAGCGTAGTGCGCAGGAAACCGTACTGCGTATTGTGAACGTACGAAAGCCCCGCCATCACCGTGGATTTACGCTTGTCCAGACGACGCATTTGCTGGCTGTCGCTATCGCCTGGCTTAAAGTACATCGGCGACCAGTATGCGGTCACAGAGAGCTTATCGTTGGTATCATTCCACAGGTAGTAACCACCACCTAAACCGCGAAACCAAAAGTTATCGCTCTCATAATTAATAACAGGCACCGGGTAAACGTCAGCATCATATTGCTTATATGGATGTTCGACGACACCCACACCCGCCCCCAAAGTGAACTTCCCTTCAGCGTGTACAGCGGATGCTGAAGTCGCAATCAACACACCTAGTGCCAGAAGTTTGATTTTAGTCACGATCCATATTCCTGTTGTCAAATTATCAGCGCAGGCAGTTTAACGTTGTATACGCTACGCCTCAAATTCTTTACCTGTCATTACACTAAACTCGCCAATCTCTCATCATCAGATGACCACAAACTGACAACTTAATGACAACGCCATGACGCCGAGGAACACCCGATGCGAAAAAGAGGTCGTTTTTCTGGATGAGTTATTGATATGTCATTGAAATTGATTTTCTGCGCCATGCAAGTTTTCCAAATGCATCTACGCTTTAATTTAGAAGAAGTAATTGCAGGGCACGTTATCCAGAGACTTCGCCAACCTGGCATAAGGGTTGCTGTGGAATCAGAGAGCGCTGTACGGCTTACCTCTTCCGGGGGCTCCCACTATTCATATGAACGGCTCTCAACCTGTGCTAAAAACGAAAGGACGGCATGCCATGAATATATTCGATCACTATCGCCAGCGCTATGAAGCTGCCAAGGACGAAGAGTTCACACTGCAGGAGTTTCTTACCATTTGTCGGCAAGATCGCAGTGCTTATGCTAACGCAGCAGAAAGATTGCTGATGGCCATCGGTGAGCCGGTCATGGTCGATACGGCCCTGGAACCCAGGCTATCCCGTCTCTTTTCAAACCGGGTCGTTGCGCGCTATCCGGCATTTGAAGAGTTTTACGGTATGGAAGATGCCATCGAGCAAATTGTTTCTTACTTAAAACACGCCGCTCAGGGGCTGGAAGAGAAGAAACAGATTCTGTATCTGCTGGGCCCCGTGGGCGGCGGTAAATCATCGCTTGCCGAACGCCTGAAATCCTTAATGCAGCGCGTGCCTATTTATGTGCTTAGCGCAAACGGAGAGCGCAGCCCGGTCAACGACCACCCGCTGTGTTTGTTCAATCCGCAAGAGGATGCGCAAATCCTCGATAAAGAGTACGGCATCCCAAACCGCTATCTGGGTACGATCATGTCACCGTGGGCTGCGAAGCGTCTGCACGAGTTCGGCGGCGACATTACTAAATTCCGCGTGGTGAAAGTGTGGCCGTCAATTCTGGCACAGATTGCCATCGCTAAAACCGAGCCGGGTGATGAGAACAACCAGGACATCTCCGCGCTGGTGGGTAAAGTAGATATTCGTAAACTGGAACACTATGCGCAGAATGACCCGGATGCCTACGGCTATTCCGGTGCCCTGTGCCGGGCCAACCAGGGGCTGATGGAGTTTGTGGAGATGTTTAAAGCGCCGATTAAGGTGCTGCATCCGCTGCTGACCGCAACCCAGGAAGGCAACTATAACGGCACCGAGGGGATCTCTGCCCTGCCGTTCAACGGAATCATCCTCGCCCACTCCAACGAATCGGAATGGGTCACCTTCCGCAATAATAAAAACAATGAGGCGTTCCTCGACCGCGTATATATCGTTAAGGTGCCTTATTGCCTGCGCATCTCGGAAGAGATCCGCATCTATGAAAAACTGCTCAATAACAGCGAGCTGACTCATGCCCCTTGCGCGCCAGGAACGCTGGAAACGCTGTCCCGTTTCTCGATTCTGTCGCGCCTGAAAGAACCAGAAAACTCGAGCATTTACTCAAAAATGCGCGTTTATGACGGTGAAAGCCTGAAAGACACCGACCCGAAAGCGAAATCCTATCAGGAGTATCGCGATTATGCTGGCGTCGACGAAGGAATGAACGGCTTGTCTACCCGCTTCGCCTTTAAGATCCTGTCTCGGGTGTTTAACTTTGATCATGCGGAAGTCGCCGCCAACCCAGTGCATCTGTTCTACGTTCTGGAGCAGCAAATCGAGCGTGAACAGTTCCCGCAGGAGCAGTCAGAACGCTACCTTGAGTTCCTGAAAGGCTATCTGATCCCGAAATATGCCGAATTTATTGGTAAAGAGATCCAGACCGCCTATCTCGAATCCTACTCGGAGTATGGGCAGAACATTTTCGACCGTTATGTCACCTACGCCGACTTCTGGATTCAGGATCAGGAGTACCGCGACCCGGATACCGGACAGCTGTTTGACCGCGAGTCGCTGAATGCCGAGCTGGAAAAAATCGAGAAGCCTGCCGGGATCAGTAACCCGAAAGATTTCCGTAATGAAATAGTGAACTTTGTGCTGCGCGCCAGAGCGCACAACAGCGGGCGTAATCCAAACTGGACCAGCTACGAGAAACTGCGCACGGTTATTGAGAAGAAAATGTTCTCCAATACCGAAGAGCTGTTGCCGGTGATTTCCTTCAATACCAAAACGTCAACCGATGAGCAGAAAAAACACGATGACTTTGTCGACCGCATGATGGAGAAAGGCTATACCCGCAAGCAGGTTCGTCTGCTGTGCGAATGGTATCTGCGAGTCCGTAAATCATCCTGATAGACCAGCCCGGCAGGCGATAACTGCCGGGCTAATAATAACTGCGCGGACTCCGTTAACTCGGGTTGCGGGAAAAGATAGTACTGAAGCCCGAATAATTAAGGGTATTACCCTAAATAATTCAAGTTTCAGGCAGGCGGCAAGGGAGTGAATCACCGGGAGCTTACTAAAGTAAGTGACCGGTGTGAGCGAGTGCAGCCAACGCACATGCAACTTGAATTATGACGGGTATTGTTGGCAAATGCAGTACAGGAGGGCATATGACCTGGTTCATAGACCGACGCCTGAACGGGAAAAACAAAAGCGCAGTCAACCGGCAGCGCTTTCTGCGCCGTTATAAAGCGCAGATAAAACAGTCGATCTCCGAGGCCATAAACAAGCGTTCGGTGACCGATATTCAGAGCGGAGAGTCCGTCTCCATCCCAACGGACGATATTAACGAACCGATGTTTCATCAGGGTCGCGGCGGCCTACGCAACCGCGTACACCCCGGTAACGACCACTTTGTACAAAACGACCGTATTGAACGCCCGCAGGGTGGAGGCGGCGGCGGAGGCAGCGGTCAGGGGCAAGCCAGCGCCGACGGTGAGGGACAAGATGAGTTTGTCTTCCAGATTTCAAAAGACGAATATCTCGATCTGCTATTCGAAGATCTCGCCCTACCGAATCTGAAGAAAAACCAGCAGCGTCAGCTAACGGAGTTCAAAACTCACCGTGCAGGCTACACCGCCAACGGGGTTCCGGCCAATATCAGCGTCGTTCGCTCGCTGCAAAACTCGCTGGCTCGACGCACGGCGATGACCGCAGGTAAACGGCGTGAACTCCATGCGCTGGAAGAAGATCTGGATATCATTAGCAAAAGCGAACCGGCACAGCTGCTGGAAGAGGAGCGGCTGCGTAAAGAGATAGCTGAGCTACGGGCAAAAATCGACCGCGTACCGTTTATTGATACTTTCGATCTGCGCTACAAGAACTACGAAAAGCGGCCGGAGCCTTCAAGTCAGGCGGTCATGTTCTGCCTGATGGACGTTTCCGGCTCCATGGACCAGGCAACAAAAGATATGGCGAAACGCTTTTACATCCTGCTGTATCTGTTTCTCAGCCGGACCTATAAAAACGTTGATGTCGTTTATATACGCCACCATACGCAGGCTAAAGAGGTCGATGAACACGAATTCTTTTATTCGCAGGAAACCGGCGGCACGATTGTCTCCAGCGCCCTGAAATTAATGGATGAAGTGGTCAAAGAGCGTTATGACCCTGCACAGTGGAATATCTATGCCGCGCAAGCATCGGATGGAGATAACTGGGCGGACGACTCACCGCTATGCCACGAGCTACTGGCGAAGAAAATTCTGCCGGTGGTGCGCTACTACAGCTATATCGAGATAACCCGTCGGGCGCACCAGACGCTGTGGCGGGAGTATGAGCACCTGCAGTCAACGTTCGAAAACTTTGCCATGCAGCATATTCGCGATCCGGAAGATATCTATCCGGTATTCCGCGAACTATTTCACAAGCAAACATCAAAATCTGAAGCCTAACCGAAATACCACAGCCAGCGATGACCCATCGCTGGCTTTTCTCTTAGCTAGCCACCTGCTCCAGAGCCGGTTCCTGTAGCACTTCAGGGGGAATCGCAGACATAATAAGGTCGGGCAAATTGCCCATTTGATGCACCTTGCCGCATTTGACGATGATTTGTTGCGCGTTCTCGTACCCCGGAGCCCAAAGCCGATTGTTCATGCGCACATCTTTATAGACTGCGACAAGCGGTTTTTTCCATGCGGCCGCCATATGTACCACGGAGGTATCCGGCGAAATAATTAAATCAGCTTGCGCAATTAACGCCATGCAGTGGTGCAACGTTTTAAATGGATTCACGCTGACTTTTTCCGCCAGGGGAATTCGGATTTCGTTGCGATGATCGAGCAAAATGATGTTCACATCAGGATGATCTGTACGCAGCCTGTTGATAAGCGTTGCCAGTTGCTCCTGTGACATGCTGCGGTCCTGATGCCCGGCAAAAATATTAATGACCACCTTAACCCCGTCCAGCGTAGCCAGATAATCGCGAACCTGCTCATACACATCCTGGGGGATATGCAGGTCATAAGACTGCAGATATCTTTTATCCAGCTTCAGATAATCAGCGATAAAGGCGAACGTCTTGCTGACGTGCCAGTTTTCACAATCAAAATCAAAAGACCTGGTATAGTGATTAATCGAAGGCCATTTATTGAACCCCAGCACCGATTTCGCTTTTATCTGGCGCAACAGCAGCATTCTGTGCACCGGTATATCAAACAGCGAAGGATCAATAACAATATCGTACTTATTATTCGCAAGCTCATTAATGACGGACTTGGGAACGTTATGAGTGAATTTACGCAGGTAATCTGCCGAGTCGACATTCTCCGCTTCGTAGATATGGCGGATGCACGGATTATGTCGCATCACCTGGCTATTCGACTTCGTCAACAAAAAGTCAACGGTCATTCCCGCCTCATGGAGGCATTTAACCAGCGCCGAATCCACAACAACATCGCCGATAGCACCTTCATTGCGCATCAGCAACACCGTTTTTGCTGACGATAGATCCGCCTCGCAACGAGTCCGGTTATCCCAAAACGCTTTCGCGATATGAACCCGCACAACGTTACGGACTTTCTTAATAAAATAATTACGGCGTCTGTTCAGTTCCCTTATTTTTTTGAACTTCCGGGGGGATACCTGCACCGCTGCGTTCTCCATCATCATAACCTCGTTACCACAATCAATAACACCTCTGTTAGCCATCCTAATGACTAATAAAAATAAGAAAAGTTCTCTTGATATATAAAATCATTTTATTGGCACGGACAGAATAGTAATGCTTTTTGACATTCGAGCATATCTCATTGAAGACAAAATGAGTTAAACAAGGAGTTAATGTGGAGAATTTAACAGCACTAACCATATACAGAGTGAGCATATTCATCAAAGACAGAGAGACTAATCAGATGCCAGGTATCAGAATTTACTCATAGTTTTATACAAAAAACAGATCGTGACTTCGGGTTTTCATCTGACCTTGAGAGGACTAAACTCACGGTTTTATGTACGAGGAAAAGTTTAAGATGAACACACCGGCAAGGCAAAATACCCACCAGCGGCTACTCGATCTGCTTGACACCCACCAGGCGCGCTACCGGGTAATGGAGCATGAGGCCGTCGGCAAATGCGAGGCGGTATCGGAGATCCGCGGTACCGCGCTCGGGCAGGGCGCAAAAGCGCTGGTGTGTAAAGTCAAAGGCCATGGCGTTAATCAACATGTTCTGGCTATTCTCGCTGCCGACCTGCAGGCTGATTTAGTCCGTCTGGCTGAATATATCGGCGGCAGCAAAGCCTCGCTGGCCAGCCCGGCAGAAGTCGATACCCTCACCGCCTGCGTGTTTGGCGCTATTCCCCCTTTTAGTTTCCATCCGGCATTACGGCTGGTCGCCGACCCACTGCTGTTTGAGCGTTTTCCGGAAATCGCCTTTAATGCCGGGCAGCTTGATAAATCAATCATCCTCGATACCGCCGACTACCTGCGCATTGCCCATCCGGAACTGACAGCTTTTCATCGCGAAGCCTGAAGTCGTGCTGACAAGACACTATCCACAAACAATACCCATCAGGCAGATGCCTGAAATAGCAAACATACGATAAAAAAAGCCTGTTTACTCACGCGATTATGCGTAGAGTAAACAGGCTTCTCTTTTTTGTATTCTGGCAAGGACCTCTGCACATGCTCGACACCACCCTGTTAATACTGCTGGGCCTGGCGGCGCTCGGCTTTATTAGCCATAACACCACCGTTGCTATTTCGATCCTGGTTTTAATTATCGTCCGCGTCACCCCGCTCAATGCTTTCTTTCCGTGGATTGAAAAGCAGGGCCTGACCATCGGTATTATTATTCTCACCATTGGCGTAATGGCGCCCATCGCCAGCGGCACGCTGCCGCCGTCAACGCTGCTTCACTCTTTCGTCAACTGGAAGTCACTGCTGGCGATTGCCGTCGGCGTTTTTGTTTCCTGGCTTGGCGGCCGCGGCGTGGCGCTGATGGGCTCGCAGCCGCAGCTGGTTGCCGGACTGCTGGTCGGCACCGTACTCGGCGTCGCCCTCTTCCGCGGAGTACCGGTCGGCCCGCTGATCGCCGCCGGGATCATCTCGCTGTTTATTGGGAAGTCGTAGTCAGGCTGGCAAGATAACGCCCCGGAGTTTGTCCTAAGCCCTTTTTAAACATGGTAATAAAGGCGGTGGTGGAGTCATAGCCCAGACTCTGCGCCGTCTGCTGCACCGTCTGCCCGCGAATCAGCATCTGCAGGGAGAGGATTAATTGCAGCTGGTGGCGCCAACGGCGAAAGCTCAACCCCGTCTCGCGCACCACCAGCCGCGCCAGATTGCGCTCGCTCATGGCGAACTCCGCTGCCCACTGCGACAGCGTTTGCCAGCGGGCCGGGTCGACGGCCATCATTTCCGCCATTTGACGAATTTTAGGATGCCCTGACACCGGTAGCTGCAGATGCTCCTGTGGCTGCTGCGGTAACTCATCGAACAGTACCTGAACCAGCCGATGCATCGCCGCTGATTCCAGCTCCGCCCTGCCGCGCTGAGCCATGGTGAGAATAAGCTCGCGCACCAGCGGTGAAATCTTTAACGTACAGCAGAAATCTGGTATCGGGGCCGCGCCGGGTTCAATAAACAAAAAGCAGATCTGCGCTCCCGGCGTTGCCCGGTTGCTGTGATCCACCTGTCCCGGCACCCACACCGCGTACTGCGGCGGCACCATCAACATGGCATTTTCCACCTCGCAGGTCAGCGCCCCGTGCAGCGCCAGGATCAGTTGCCCTTTGCGGTGCTGATGGCGCGGAATGTACTGCTCGTCCGCGACAACCTGAATACAAAAAGCCAGCGCCGCCTCATGCCCGCTGTCCGGGTCGTAGCCATCCAGACCGAGTCCGATCATAATATTGTCCGATTTTAGCGATAATCTGTCATTTTAGCTTGATTTAAACAGGCGGCAAACAGGCTATTGTAAACGCCTCGTATTCTTGTTTGAGATAGCCATGAATTCTGTTTCACCTTCTGCCGGTCAACGCAATCTGTTATTGATTGCCGGTATTCTGCTGATAGCCACCACTTTACGCGTGGCCTTTACCGGCGCCGCGCCGCTGCTTGACGCCATTCGCAGCGAATATGGTCTCACTACCGCGCAAACCGGTCTGCTAACCACCCTGCCGCTGCTGGCCTTTGGCTTGGTTTCACCGCTGGCTGCGGGCATCGCGCGTCGCTTCGGCATTGAACGCAGCCTGCTTCTGGCCATGCTCCTGATTTGCCTGGGTATTGGTCTGCGTTCCCTGCCCTCCGTCGCGCTACTGTTTATAGGCACCGCAATTATCGGCTGCGGTATTGCCCTGGGAAACGTTCTGCTGCCGGGGTTAATCAAGCGCGATTTCTCGCAGCATGTTGCCAAAATGACCGGCGCTTACTCTCTGACAATGGGCGGTGCAGCGGCGCTGGGTTCGGCCATGGTGGTTCCGCTGGCGCTTGCCGGATTGGGCTGGCGCGGTGCGCTGCTGATGTTAATGGTTTTTCCGTTACTGGCGCTGTTTGTCTGGCTGCCGCAGTCGCGCCGACAGGCCACCGCGCCGCTGACGGGTTCAGGCGCGATCCATAACCGCGGGATCTGGCGCTCGGCACTGGCCTGGCAGGTGACGCTGTTTCTCGGGATTAACTCGCTGGTCTATTACGTTATCATCGGCTGGCTGCCCGCTATTTTGCAAAGCATTGGCTACAGCGAAGCGCAGGCGGGCTCCCTGCACGGGCTGCTTCAACTGGCAACCGCCGCGCCGGGGCTGGCTATCCCGTTAATACTTCATCGGCTGAAAGATCAGCGTGGTATTGCCGTTCTGGTCGCCCTGATGTGTGCCGTCAGCGCGCTCGGATTATGGTTTTTACCTGGTCAGGCGGTGCTGTGGACGCTTATCTTCGGCTTCGGATCCGGCGCAACCATGATTCTGGGGCTGACCTTTATCGGCCTGCGGGCCAGTTCAGCACACCAGGCCGCCGCGCTGTCGGGAATGGCGCAAGCAGTGGGTTATCTGCTGGCTGCCTGCGGACCGCCAGTGATGGGGAAAATTCATGATGCCAACGGCGACTGGCATATTCCGCTGATCGCCGTAGCGCTGATTTCTATTGCCATGGCAGTGTGTGGCGCGCTGGCCGGTCGCGATCGGGAGATCAACAGCTAACCCTATCAACGCCCGGCAACCTTCACTGCCGGGCGCTTAATTACTGGCTTGCGGCGCGTAAAAACGCATGAACCAGCGGTGCAGGCCGCCCTTCCAGCGCATTGCGCTCGTGCTGGAATAGCGTGGCGACAAAGAACGGATGCGTTATCAGCTCCACCGCCCGAATCTCGCCATCATCATCCCAGCCGGTCACCCGCAGATCGCCCTGCTCCAGTTCGCGGGCAAAATCTTCAGCAATCCCATAGTTGCAGTGGTAACCCTCTTCAATGTTGTCACGCCCATAGGCGCGAGCGATCAGGGTATTGGCACGCAGTTCAATGCCATCAGTCTTTTCCACCAGCGAGCAGCTTAGCGGCGCAATCACCATCCGGCCTTCAGTATCGGTTTCGGCATGCGCAGCATCCTGCCAGCCCATGACGTTACGTGCGTATTCAATAATCGCGTGCTGGAACCCACCACAGGTGCCAAGGAACGGAATGCTGTTTTCACGCGCGTGGCGAATGGCGATAAACGCGCCTTCGGCATTTTGATAAGGACTGGCGGGAACGACCCAGATAGCATCGTAGTCGGCCAGATCGTCGGCGGAGCGTATCTCGCGGGTTGCCAGCCAGTCGTAGCGCAACGGAAGCTCCAGTACGGCAGCGGCATCATCAATCGCCAGCGGAATCGCTTTATGGGCAATTACATCAGGGTTGTAGTCACCAACCAGGGCAATACGCAAGGGGGAGGAGTTCATAGCAGGATCCTTATGTCAGAGCGATTATCAGGCAACACAAGGAGCCTCAGGTTAGCGATCTCAGCGATGGAACACAATCCTTATTTTCTCTGCGCCTGAAGACGGGCAATTTGCTTCGACTGGCGCTATGGTATAGGACAGATGAATGGCGATGGATGCATGATGAAGGACAAGATTCTGGTTAGCGCCTGCCTGATGGGCTTTCAGGTTCGCTATAACGGCAGTAACAAAGCGCAGCTGGCTGATGCCCTGGCGCGCTGGCAGCGTGAGGGGCGGCTGGTCATCCACTGTCCAGAACTGGCCGCCGGATTACCCATTCCCAGGCTACCGGCGGAGATCCTCAACGCGCAGGGAGCCGACGTCATGAAAAATCGTGCGCAAATCGTCGAGAGTGACGGCCAGGACGTCACCGCGCACTATCAGTTAGCCGCGTGGCTGGCGCTAAAAGCTGCGCAGGAAGAAGGTTGTACCGCAGCGCTGCTCACCGATGGTAGCCCAACCTGCGGTAGCCAGTTTATCTATGATGGAACCTTTAACGGGCAGCGCAAAGCTGGGGCTGGCGTTGCAGCAGCCCTGCTTCGCGAGCACGGAATAACGGTATTTTCCGATCAACAGCTTTCGCAACTGCTGGTCTGGATGGAACAAAGGGAGTATGACGATGATTCAATGTAAACGCGTTTATGATCCACAAGAAGAGAGCGACGGCTATCGCGTTCTGGTAGACCGTCTGTGGCCGCGCGGGATCAAAAAAGAGGCGCTGAACTACGATGAGTGGTGTAAAACGCTGACGCCGTCCACCGATTTACGTAAAGCGTTTCATAGCGAGACTATCGATTTTGCCCACTTTAGCCAGCTCTATCGTCAGGAGCTGGATGCCCACCGCGATGAAGGTGCGCGCCTCGCGGCCCTGGCCCGTCAGCAGCCGCTGACGCTGCTCTATGGGGCGAAAAACACCCGGCAAAACCATGCTCAGGTGCTTGCCGCCTGGCTGGAAGCGCTGGAATAAGCGCTACGATTTAGCCGGATGATCGCGTCGCCAGAGCTCCCATTCGTCTATCGTTTCGCCACCGGGCAGTTTGCAGTCAGTACGGACGCCCTGCGGGCTTTGGATGGGAACCTGCGTGCCTCCCAACTGTTCGCAATAAACCGAAGCCGGGTTAGCCATCCCCACAGGATGCGCAGGTTGTGTTGGTTGAGTCTGCACGCATCCGGCTAGCGCCAGAGGCAGCATGATAGTCATCCACTTCATTTCTACTCCTTAGTTGATCAAATCGCTCTTTCGCCCTGAATCTCCACGGTTTCTCCATTTTAGCTGCACTTTTGCATCGTAGAGTAGCCCCTGTTCTCGAACTGACCAGAGAACAGATCATTCCATAATCAATGAGTTTTCCCCGTCGCCCCCGACGGGGCTTTTTTTTGGGATTTAATAAATTGAAATAAAAGGATTTATTTCAAAAATGTCCACATATCGACCACATTGACAAGAATAGCCCCCTTTCCAGGGGGCTATTTTTATACTGCAAGACTAAGTTGACTGTTCCCGTAATGAGAAGCCGGGAAAGCATCGCCGGGGATAAATCCTGGCGGCAAAGGATCTGCGCTGGTTGAGCGCTTCGTTACTCTGCGCTCTACGGTGTTAAGTGTCGTGAATGACTCGCTGCATTCAAGATTCTGGCATTGATGGTATTGCCGGATGGTAAACTCGCTTAACCGGCGGCTGGTGCGAGTGCGGGCGTTTGCGCCGCAGTAGGGACAAACAAACATGATGATCTCCCATAGGGAGTTGAACTCACGCCTATTATGGCCGCTACTGTTCAGTTTCTGCAATCCAGTCGCTTATTTTCGCCTCAAGCTCCATTTTCGTGGTAAATCCGCTATCACCGATCACATGTTCCGCTCTGGCAATGATCCAATCCTGAGTATCGATTTCAGGCTTAAAGCCCGACACGTTCAGATGCATACCCGGATATAAATCGGCGCGGCCGCGCGCCAGGGTTATCGAAAACTGTGCTGCGCCTTTCTGGAGCTGTATCCATTTTGCCGCAGCTGCGCGCCTGGCCGCCGTTTCGTTCTGATAGGTTTTACGCAAAACATACACGTTACCTTCAGCGCCCTCCATGTAATCCCCTTCCGGGCGGCTGCTTTTCTCCTCAGCCTTTCTTCTGGCAGTATTTGTTTTGCGCTTAGTGACCTTGACCGGTTTTTTCTTACCGAAATTAAGATCCAGCCAGTACGCCCGCACGCCGGTGTAAGCATCGCGATCGGCAATGCGGAACCTGTGGCGATCTCCACTGGCACGGGTTATCTCAGCCGATGGCAGCGCCCTACCAGATGCACTGACACCGCCCCCAGGCAGGATAAACAGCAGACAGCCATTTTTCACGGTGGCAATGGCCCCCAACATCTCCGCCATGCGCGTTAAAAATGACATGTCACTCTCTTCGGTCTGATCCGCATGGTCGATCTCAATGTCGATCAGGGCCTCGCTAATCATCGGCTTCAGGTCATAGCGCCGGGCTATGGCCGATACCACCCGCTCTACCGTCACATCATGCCAGGACACCTCCCGCCTGACGTTCATCTCTTCGCGAAAATCAGCGCTGTGCGCGGTGATGTCGATAACATCCGGCGGCCCGCTATGCCCCACCTCGTCAACGGTGTAGAGACCTTTGTAGATCAACGCCTCACCCAGCCAGCCGATGGACACCGCCAGCTCCGCACCACGTGGGGGTAAATCTGTTACCCCGTCAGAGTCATCTACTGACAGGGTTAGCTGGTCAGCATCAAAACCGTTGTTATCTGTAACAGATAGCGAGGTGATGCGGTCGGCCAGTTCGGTCAGGGCAACCCCACCCAGCGTGATGCTAAAATCCGGTGTCTTTACGACCTCACTTAATTTATCTACATACGCTTCGGCTGCTGTTGTCAGCGTGTCTGCTATCGACATAACTCCCCCGTTTTTTGCTGATGATTCCATGCCCGCGCGCGGGGCTGAATCCCTTTTTGTTGTCAGCGAACTGGCAGACCGGCAACCAGGCGACGCCAGCAGACTTAACGTTGAATATTGCCCTGAACTCAAAGAGCAACATGATGGTGAACTTATGTCTGAAACTCGTTTTCACGGCGTCCGCTCTCGCGAAAATACCGACCTACAGCAGGCAATCAATGACATTGATTCCAGCGTAATCGGTATTATTGCGGTTGCTGATGACGCCGATCCGGAAACCTTCCCGCTCAATACGCCGGTACTGCTGACACGGGTGCGTAACGTCCTCGGTAAGGCAGGTAAAACCGGGTCACTTTACAAAACCCTCAAAGCCATTTCCGATCAGTGCAGCCCGCGCGTTGTGATTGTCCGAGTGAAAGAGGCTTCCGGTAACGGCGCCAGCCAGTCCCAGGCCGTTATTGGCGGAACAGATGGCGACAGCTATACGGGAATGTATGCCCTGCTGACGGCGGAAGCCAAAACCGGCTATCGTCCGCGCATCCTGGCGGTACCGGACTACGACACCGAGGAGGTAACGTCACAGCTTTGCGTGATTGCCCAGAATCTTCGGGCTTTTGTTTATGCCGGTTGTAACGGCTGCGCGACCATGGCGGAGGCTATTGCTTATCGCAAAACCTTCGCTTACCGCGAGCTGATGCTGATCTGGCCGGACTTCATCGCTTACAACCCCCTGACGGATGATAACGAAACGTTTCCTGCCCCGGCATACGCCTGCGGCCTGCGCGCCGCTATTGATAACAGCCAGGGCTGGCACAAATCACTGTCCAACGTTGTAGTGAATAACGTTCTGGGTATTTCGAAAGATGTGTTCTGGGCATTGCAGGCAGAAGACAGCGACGCCAACGAGCTGAACAACAACGAAATCACAACGCTTATCAAGCGTGACGGTTTCCGCTTCTGGGGTAACCGCACCACGGACACCGAAACCTACACTTTCGAGGTTTTCACCCGTACCGCGCAGATCCTGGCGGACAGTATTGCGGAGGCGCAATTTACCTCTGTTGACAGCCCGCTAACTCCGGCCAACGTGAAAGATGTGGTAAGCGGCATCCGCTCTGCTCTCAGCAAAAAAGTCACTGCCGGCCAGCTTATCGGCGCTGACTGCTGGTATGACACGCAGGACAACGGCACCACGGATTTGCGCCAGGGAAAACTGATTGTGCGCTATAGCTACAGCCCGGTCCCACCGCTTGAAGATCTGACGCTATACCAGACCTTTACTGATGATTTTTACGAACCGGCGTTCGCGTCGCTCGGGGGTGAATAATGGCTATTCCTCACAAACTGCGGCTTTTTAGCTGCTTTGTTAACGGCGACAACTATCTGGGAAAAGTGACCTCTTTCACTCGCCCCAAACTGTCACGAAAGGTAGAGGACTATCAGGGCGGTGGCATGCTGGGTGCGGTCGGGGTTGATCTCGGCCTTGAGGCCGGCGCGCTGGATTCCACCATTGTTTTTGGCGGCGTCATTAAGGCTCTGTTTCTCGAATACGGAGCAGAAATTGACGGCACGCGGCTGCGCTTTGCGGGTGAATATTTCACTGATGGCGAAAGCCAGCTTGTCGAGGTGGAGCTGCGCGGGCGATTTACTGAACTTGACGGTGGAGATTCAAAACAGGGAGAAGACACCGAGGAAAGCTACACCTTTAAATCCACCTACTACAAATTCTCCATAGATGATCATCCCATTATCGAAATCGATCTGCTGAATTTCATCTACAAAAAGAACGGTCAGAACATGTTCCCGGACCGCATCACCTCTGCCCTTGGCATGGGCAATTGATAACCTTTCAGAGGGTGGCAAAGATGCCGCCCGGAGATTTTAAACATGGCTAAAAAAACTAAAAACCTGTTCACGCTGATGCAGCCGGTAGTTCGTAAAGACAGTGAGATCGGTCAGGTGGAAATCACCGGCGCTATCAGTCAGGCCGGATCGTTGCGCGGCCTGAATCTTATCCGCGTTGCCAATATGGATGCAGACTCAATTGCCACGCTGTTGACGCGAGTCACCGCGCCTGCGCTGACACAAAAAGAAATCAACGAAATGCACACTCTGGACTTTATCGGGCTGGCAGAGCTTCTGGTCCCTTTCTTGAATCCGCCGGAGCCTGGAGCGTCGAACGTGGCGGAGACGGAGAGCGAGTAATCACCGTCGCGTTTGACCAGATCGATGATCTGGTTGCTGATATTGCCGTTATTTTTAACTGGCCGCCCTCTGAAGTTTTCGGCATGGATCTTGGCGAGGTGATAGCCTGGCGCAAGCGGGCGGCGCTTCGAAGTGGTGCCAGTGATGAAGAGTCTTGATATACGTGTTGCTTTCAGCGCTATCGACAGATTTACCCGCCCCGTTAATGCTGCCCGCCAGAGTGCGGGCGGCCTTTCCGACTCCCTCAGAAAAACACAATCCACCCTGAAAGGGCTCGATAAGAGCAGTGCCACTTTTCAGCGAATGACCGCGGCCGTCGGCAAAACCGATCGTTCCATCTCACGTGCCCGCGCCCGCTTTGATGGTTTGTCAGAAGCGCAACGTAAAAACGGAACGCTGACGGAAAAACAGCAAATACTGATGTCACGACTGGGTGAGCGGCTTGATCGGTTGACCGCAAAACGCGTGACGGAAGTGGCCCGCCTCCGTGAGAGTGCATCAGCCCTGCGCCAGCATGGCGTCATGCTTTCCGGTAGTAGCGCCACCATCGGTAACGCGATACGCCGCACAGAACAATACAACCAATCCCTTGAACGGGAAAAACGGCAACTTGCTGCGGTCACTCAAGCTCGTAAACGTTACGAGGGTGCACAGCAGATGGCCGGGAAGTTGCGCTCTGGCGGTGCCATAGCATTAGGTACAGCAACCGCTACCGGGTATGGCGCCGGACGCTTCCTGTCGCCTGCGGTTGGTTTTGATGAGGAAATGTCAAACGTCCAGGCGTTGACGCGGCTCGATAAAAGCGATTCGCAGCTGGCAGCCTTGCGTACTCAGGCAAAAAAACTCGGTGCTGAAACCGCCTTCACCACACGTGACGCCGCCAGCGGCCAGGCCTTTCTGGCAATGGCTGGCTTCACGCCAGAAGCTATCCGTGCCGCACTACCTGGCGTGCTCAATATGGCGCTGGCAGGCAGTATGGACTTGGGTGAAACGGCAGACATCGGCTCAAATATTCTTTCTCAGTTTTCCCTTGATGCCGGAGAAATGGACCGCGTTAGCGATGTGCTGACAGGTACATTTACCCGTACCAACACCACGCTTAGCAGCCTCGGCGAGACAATGAAAGTTGTCGGGCCGGTAGCGGCGGGGCTTGGGATTAGCCTGGAAGAAGCCGCAGCCATGACCGGCACGCTGGCGCGCGTGGGTATTCGCGGTGGCGAGGCCGGTACGGCAATGCGTCGCTCACTCTCCCGCCTGGCCTCCCCTACTACGGCAGCCAAAAAGGCACTCAGAGAGCTGGGAGTGGAAACTGCCGACGCGAGCGGAAAAATGCGACGTCCGTTCGATATTCTTCTCGATCTACAAAAACGCGTTTCCCGCTTTGGCGAGGTGGATCAGGTTTCATTTTTCAAAGATATCGCCGGAGAAGAGGGTTTTACAAGCCTCCAGTCCTTGGTCAACGGCGCAGGGGATGGCTACCTCCTGTCACTCTATGAACAAATTGCTGAAGCACATAAAAATCAGGAGGCCTTCGCCGTCGCTAACAAGAAGAAAGACAACCTGGGCGGCGATTTGAAGGAGCTGGACAGCGCGTGGGAGGCGTTCCGCATTTCTGTAGCTGAGACAGTGGACGGCCCATTGCGCAGACTGACACAGGGGCTTAGCCGGGTTATTGGCACTGTTCAAAGCTGGGTAGAAGAAAACCCCAGACTTTCACGAACGTTGTTACTCGCCAGTGGTACTGCACTGGCATTAACCGCAGTAATTGGCGGTCTGTCATTAGCTGCTGGTCTGCTGATGGGGCCGCTTGCAAAGCTCAGGCTGGGGTTTGCGCTGCTGTCCGGCGGGAGTGGAATCGGAGGTACGGTATCAGCGTTCCGCATATTGAGTGCTGCGGGCGGTAGCTCACTGGTAAAAATGAGTGGATGGGGCTCTTTACTCAGCGGCCTGGTCGGACGCCTCGGCGTATTAACCAGATTGATGGTACCACTGCGCGGCGTGTTACTTGGCGCCTTTACCTCTCCGGGGACTGCTATCAGCGCCCTGTCAAAAAGCATTGGCGGGCTGGCGATCCGACTAACGGGGATCCCTGCTCTCTTCAGCATTGTAAAAGGCGGAATTGCGGCGCTGGGCGGCGGATTATCAATGCTGTTGAGCCCAATCGGTTTAGTGGGTGCTGCGTTTGTAGCTGCGGGAGTACTGATCTGGAAATACTGGGGACCAATTAAGGCCTTCTTTAGCGGTTTTTTTACAGGCGTCATCCAGGGGTTAGCGCCAGTTTATAACGCATTTTCCCGGCTGGCGCCCGTTTTCGGGGTCATTGGGGATGGCGTCAAAAACGTCTGGAACTGGTTTAAAAAAGTATTAACGCCCGTTGAGGAGAGTCGCGAGGCACTAAACAAATGCGCCAGCGCCGGGCAGATATTTGGAGAGGTCCTGGGGACTGCACTTAGCGTACTGCTTTGGCCGCTTCAGAAGTTAATGGAAGGTGTTGGCTGGTTACTGGAGAAGCTCGATCTCATCCCCGATGGCATTGAAAGAGCCAGGCTGGAAGCAGCCAGACTCAGGGCTATTCCGGTTATGTGGGAATGGGATGAAAAATCCGGACGCATGGTTAAAAGGGAGTGGCAATGGTCGTCTGAAAAGCCTGCAAGCAAAGGCAGCGCCCCGCCGCCCAATGTGCTCGGGGGCAACTCTGGAACAGAGCGGCGGCTGGGCCAAATCGCGGATAACACCAAAGGCCTTTTAGATGAGGAAAAGCGCAAACGTATCGGGCCGGGTGACATTGTATTTAAAAATCTCCCTCCAGCCCTTGCAGTACGTGGTGAATGGCAGGAGTCGAAGCTTGTCCGCCAGTCTGTCAGTGCTCGCCCGGTTATTGCCGCTGGCGAACCATTGATAAAACAGACGCAGGCATGGCAACCGGTACGCCGAAATCAAAGCACCCATACGGCGGCTGCGGCTTCAGGTTATAGTTTTTCCGGTGATATTCATGTTCATCTGCATGGCATTCAGAACAGCAATCCGCGCGAACTGGCGCGACTTGTTGGCGAAGCGGTCCGCGCAGAAATTGACAAACAGCTACGCGCTGCCCGGGGTTCGTTCCGGGACCATGATTAACAGGAGTTATAGCTATGATGATGGTGTTCGGACTTTTTGTATTTGAACTCAGGACGCTGCCCTATCAGCAATTGCAGCTGTCTCGTAACTGGCGGCACGTTAAAAATGATCGTGTGGGCCGTAGTGCAAAATGGCAGTACGTTGGCGCTGGTGAGAACCAGCTGACGCTTGGCGGACTACTGTATCCTGAAATCACTGGAGGCAACCTGTCATTGGGTGCGGTCTCGACAATGGCTTACACCGGACTGGCCTGGCCGCTGATTGATGGCGTCGGCTCAATTTACGGGATGTATGTCATTACGGGGTTGCAGGAAACGCATCAGGAGTTTGATCGCTATGGTAAGGCGAAAAAAATTGAGTTCACGCTTTCGTTGCAGAGGGTTGATGAGGATATCCGGGAGCGGCTGCAAAGTTCCTCTGTCAGCGAGCTGATGGCAACCATAAAGGATGGGGTTGAAACTGCGTTGAATTAAGCCCAGGTGAAGCTTGATGGCCAAACGTCTTAAGCAGCAGCAAGAACATTTATGCATGCCTTAGATAAGATTCGGCCTAATACATCCATAGCAAAGAGGTATAACACTAAGCCAAACATAATCTTACAACAGTTCCATACCCAAGCGGGGTGAAAAACTAAAAAAGTTGGATAAATGCAACTAATGTTAAAAATAGTTAGCCTGGAAAGTCCTTTCGAGAGGAATCAAACTCAAGGACTCAGTAGGTAGCATTGAATCTAATGTTTTTTTTTCACTATACGTAAGGTATGATTTTACAACACAGCATACCTATAATCCTATCAATGATGCGTATATAAATCACTCAAAAGGAAATTTTATGTCCAGCTACTGCTTTTACTCTCAAGATGCATTAGCACTCGCTCAAAGTTCTGGGATCGATGTGCTTATCAATGATTATGCAGAGCAGCACAAAAAACAAACATACATTCTTTGCAGACCATTATCTAATGAGGATGTAATATATGATTACGATAAGGCAATAGCTGTATTTTCGTCTGGCATAAAACCTTTTTTCATAGATATTGGCAACAATTTAGAATTATTTGAAGAATATCAGGAAGATTTTCTTGAGGATGTTTCATTCTTAGCTGAGAAATTCAAATATAGAGAAAAAATTGGTAGGAAAAAATCATGGCAAAGCTTATTCGTTTCACTTCCCATAGATGATCTTGACTTCAGTAAATTAGAAGTTGAAACTAAAGAAAGTCGAGTGATTGACCTAATAATTTCACTCATCGTTGGAAGTATTAATGACACCTCTAGAATAAATCTGGAAGCGAGTAACCTGTTAGATACAATTAAGTCTAAAATTATCTTATTTGACACCGATCAAACGAGATTTGTTTTCCAAAGTGGATTTGGGAAAAAAAGTGTAATTCAGGGATTAGCTGGCTCTGGTAAAACAGAGTTATTATTACATAAGTTGAAAGAAATCTATTCTAAAAATCCGGATTCTAAAATTGCCTTTACATGTTTCAATAAAATCCTCGCATCGACAATGAGAACAAGGATTCCTGAATTTTTCGATTTTATGCGAGTTGAAAAACAGATTGAATGGGGCACAAAACTTTTTTGCTTCAACTCTTGGGGTTTGACTAAAGATCCTCTCTCTGGAATGTATAGATACATTTGCCATTTTTATGAAATCCCATTTGGTGGTTTTGGAAACGGAGACTTTGACTTCCTTTGCAAGAAAGCCATTGCAGATATAAATAATAGCGGACGCTCAGATAAAAAGGCTCTTGATTATATCTTTATCGATGAAAGTCAAGACTTCCCGCAAAGTTTCATTGATCTCTGTGAAATGGTAACATCTAAAAAGCTGTACGTTGCCGGAGATGTTTTTCAAAATATTTTCATGCCAATAAATGATAATGTAAATCGGGCCGATATCGTTCTTAAAAAATGTTATCGCACAGATCCAAAAAATTTAATGTTTTCACATGCTTTGGGAATGGGTCTTTATGAAGAGCCTGTTCTACGATGGTTAAAAGAGGCTGAGTGGGATTCTTGTGGCTATAAATATAACAAAATAGGCAATAGAGTTGAATTGTCAAGAGATCCGCTAAGGCGCTTTGAAGATATTCCAAAAGATTATAAAAGCACAACTCTACATTTGATGGAGAGGACCGATAATGGACCAGATAAAATAATTGAAATAATAAAAGATATTAAACACCGCAATCCTACCTTAGCAGAAGGCGACATAGCTGTTATATTCCTTGATTCCAGTGGATATATATATGATTACATTCAATCTCTAAAATTTAAAATTAAGCAACAACTTGGCTGGGATTCTAATATCTCACATGAAACAAAAGCCAAACAAGATGGTAAATTGTTCATTTCGAACATTAATAACGCTAAAGGTCTAGAGTTCCCTTTTGTAGTTTGTTTTGCCATGAAACTGGTTAAAAGATCAAACTTCCGAAATGCACTCTATACTATGATGGCACGGTCATTTCTCGAAAGCCATCTAGTTTTAAATGATGATAAAGAAAATCCATCGATGCCAACTATTCTTGAAGGCTTACATTTCCTAAATAACAATAATTACATGAATGTAAGACTACCCTCTGAAGAAGAAATAAGAAATCAAAAAGATTTCATTGTGTTGGATGAGTCTATTTCTATACCTAAACTAGTAAAAGCCTATTGCTCAGACAAGAGAGCATCACCTTTATTAATTGCCAAAATAATTGACAAGGTTGAAAGAATGATTTCAGAAGATGATGATGACGTTGATGGAGAATACATTAAGAGCCTGATTGGACTAGAATATGAAAGGAATAGAAAAAAATGAGCCAATATCTATTCAATAACATACCCGGCGAATATTTTGATAAATTTCGCCCTGTTAGAGATGTGTTTTCTAATTTAGAAAACCTTCTTGTGATTGCGGAAATCGTGAACACTTGCCATAGTTCATGGAATAAAAAAACAAATGATTTTGATTTACTAATAACAACTGGCACTCACAAAAGAATACTTATAAGAAAACCAGATGGTTTTTTTACAATGAACCTTCCCTTTCAGGTAATAGAGTTTGAAGAAAACATCAGCTTTAATTATGACGCCTATGGATTAGCAGTTAATGCCGAGTTCATTTCTAGATGCAGGAATGTTATTACAACTTGCGATAATGGATTCTTTTCTCACGAGGCAATAGCTGTTGATTTATGTGATAACTTTGATGGAGACATGCAACAAGCTATACATTACTCTGATGCAATTTCAGCCTTACTATTATTAGACCATGGATATTTTAGGTTTGATGATGATCCAATAAGGGTTAATGGTAAAATACATCCAAGATATCATTTCGATTTCTTCTGTAATAATTCAACAAATGTGAAGATTGGCTCTAATACTCGGATAGAAGATTCGTTTTTTTTGAACTTATTTGATGTTAATAAAGATCGACCTTATCTTGCTTAAATCATAGGCGCTCAATTGAGCGCCTATCTTATTTTATAATATTGATTATTAAAAAATCACTCGATAACCACAAGCATAATATTAGCTGAATTATATTATTATACCAATTAAAAAACATAGAATGTCACTTTCTATTGTGTGCTATATGTGAAAACTTTCAGGTTAAGTTTGTAAGGATACATGTCTGATACTAGCAGATATCGGCAAACACGGTCATTACTGACCGTGTTTTGTTATGCTGAGCGTATCCACATGCAGAGGCTAACATATTCGTTAGTCACATCAATCGACTCATTTGTGGATTCCGTTAAGCCCTTCATATCAGTGTAAGTCCCATCAGTGAGGGCTAGCGGACCGCTTTTCTGGTTATCTGTGCCGTGTGTCGTGTTTGGATCCCATGTAGCCCCCGGCGATCGGTCGCCAGACCGATGCCAGTGCGGCGGGAGATTATTGGCTTCAATTTTGACCTTATTACTGCCGCCGGTCACACCATAATGAGAGCCAATCCTAACAACCCTATTCGCAAAGGTTTCGCTTAAGTCAGTCCATGTCTGCCAGGGAAACCGCACAGCCGGACTTTGCTCACCTGAGATAACGATCCCAACGTAAAAAATGGCGTCAACAATAGCTCTGTAGGCTGCTCCGTCGCTGTTGAGTCCCAGCACCTTGAGGGCTTCGGATGTATCGCTCAGATCGGAAAGATTATTTTCTTTCAGAAGTGCGCCGGTGATGCGCGAGTCATTTCCTGCGGCTACCGTTCCCACCTCTGTTCCAACGTCCCGCGTGGCTGAGTTTCCCAGTTCCAGATTTTCCCGCGCCTCGCCAATGTCGGCTAAATCTAACAGGTTCAGGGCACGGCGGAGATAGCGTTTATCACCCGTTTCCTGCGTGAGAGTGGCAAGCGCCGGATCGATAATGAGCTGCACACTTGAGCTGTGCGTCAGTGTCAGCACCAGCGTCAAAATGATCTCTTTGATGATTGAATCCGATTGCGCCGGGAGGTATGTCGCCGGATAAGCGCCGTAAGCAATGAGCGTTCCCTTCGCACTGACCAGCCCCGCCTCTCTGAGCGTCTTACCCGGATAATCCCGGCAGTTGATAACAATCTGACCGCTGATAAACCCCTCATAGCTTGAATCAGAATCAAAGGTTTCACGGCCAAACTGACCAAAAAGCGCCGTCACCGCCGCTAGGTCGTCGGGATCGTTTGGTAAAATCACGCCGCCACCATCACCGATCAGCACGGCGGTAATATCCACGACTTCTCCCGCCTGATATGCAGCTTCAATTTCGGCGGCGCCTGCCGTGGTTAGTGTCAGTCCTGTTGCCATAGTCTTTCCTCTGCTTCAATGCCATACACGCTAGCAAGACGATCATAAAAATCTTCACTGACAGTTTTGCTGTCGGCATCAATATCACTTTCAACGGGATGAATAACTCCCGCAGCCTGGAGCATTTGCAGGTATTCCAGGAAAAACTCATCGGTCTGGCAAAATCCGATAAGGCTTTTAATTTGATTGAATGTTTTCATAACTTATTCGTTATCCAGTTACCGGGTAAATCTGTGAAATCGTCCAGGCTTGTGCAGTTGTAGAACGCGTAATAATGCGCTGTGACATTTGGCACTTTGTCCATAAATACCTGGCCCTTACCTGTGAGGGCAGAGCATCCCCTGAATGTGGCCGTCGTGGTGACAATCGTCGAATAACTGCTGAGGTTGAATATCGTGCTGACGTTGGTTCTCAGCTGCACGCAGCCATCAAACAGATAGCCGATTGTCGTGGCCGGTAAGTTATTCATTAGACCGGCCCCGACCTCTTCCAGTGCGACGCACTCGGCAAACACATTAGTGAATGTCGTGGCGTTGATACTGGCGACAAAAAGACCGGCAGGCACTGAGCGCAGGTTTTTACATCCCCTGAAGGTCTGGCCGTATGCCGTCACCAGCGGGTTACCACTGAACAGATTTTCCGGTATTTCCACCACGCCGGTATTCTGGAACGTTGCGCCAAATGCGGTGATAAGCGGGCACGATGCAAACAGCGACGGCGGAATGTTCACCAGTGCCGCGCAGCCGTAGAACGTAGAACCGGCACTGATCAGCAGGGTGTTATATTTCAGTAAATCAGCAGGCAATACCGCCAGCGCAGTACAGCCGGAGAACGTCAGCGTCAGGGAAGTCAGGTTGACACAACCCGCAAACAGATCGGACGGCAGCGCGGCCAGCGCGGTACAGTCCTGGAAGGTGCTCCCCATTGCCGTCAGAGCAGTCAGATCGCTGAACAGCTTTTCAGGCAGTACGGCAAGGCTGGAGCACTGGTTAAACAGGCCGGTGACATTCGTCACTTTGCTGCATCCTGCAAACATATCCCCGGCCAGCGATACCAGCGCCGTACAGCCCGTAAATGTATAGGTCAGGTTAGTCAGTGAACTACAGTCACGGAATGCCCCGGCCCCGATGCTTTTCAGGGATGTACATTGGGTGAATGCATAATAGAACGTCGTGACCAGTGATTTACCTGCAAAGGCCTCTGCTCTGACGGTCGTCAGGGAAGAGCAGGCATAAAAAGCCCGGTCAAAGCTCGTTACCTTGTTGCAGTCCACAAACGACGGTAGCGCTTTTAATGCTGTGCAACTATGGAAGACGCTGGCAAAGGTAGTTGCACTGACACACCCCTCAAAAATATCATCGCCCACTTCTTCCAGAACACGGCAATAGTAAAAAGCGGAGGAAAATGTCTGCGCAAGTGCACAGCCAGAAAACACGGCTTTTCCCGCTTTTACCAGTGAAGAGCAGCCGGAAAAAACCGTTCCAAAATAGTTAGCCAGAGGTAAATCCTTAAAGAACTCATCGGGCACAGAAAGCAGTTGTGTGCATCCACTGAATGCCCCGCCGAAATGCGTGGCTTTCAGGCAGTTGCGGAACAGGCGCGGCGGTAGCTGCGTCAGCGCCGTGCAACTCCTGAAAATCGCCGTAAAGACGCCACCAGGCACATCGCTGAATAAATCTGGTGACAATGTTGTCAGCGCGCGGCATCCATCGAAGGTATAACCGAAGCCATTTCCACTGACACACCCGTCAAAAATGCCCGTCCCGGTATCGATAAGGGATATACATCCCGAAAACGCACTGGTGAAATTCGTCGCAGCAGCACAGCTCCGGAATGTGTTTTTGCCAGCACTCAGCAGCCGCGTGCAGTTCTCAAACACTGAGGTGAATAGCGTCACCTGAGATAATTCGCTGAACAGCCCATCAGGAACAGCAGCCAGTGCCGTGCAGCCATAAAACGCCGCTGAGAAATCTGTGACACCAGTAAACCGCGCGAATAAACCCTCAGGTAGTTCAGTCAGCGACGTGCAGCCCCGGAAAACAGAGGTACATTTCTGGATATTTGGCAGATCGTCAAAAGCCCCTGCATGGACCTTGTTAAGACCGGTTGCGCCACTCGCGAAAGAAACAAGATTATCCCTTTCTCCTGTCAGGAGAATGATTTCCTGCACAGGGTTCAACGTGACTGAAACGTTACCCGACGTGCGCTGGAAACTGGCGGTTTCTGTGTTCTTAACCGTTATTGTGTACTCTTCTCCCTCTACAACGTCACGCGTCGGAATAACCCAGCCGTACACAGCACTGGCAGCATCAAAACGGTATTCCCGGCTGTCTGTTCCGTCGCCATAATCAATCGTGAAATCCTCATCCATGCGCACGTAGAACAACGGACGGCTTGCATTGTCGATGCGGGTGATGAACTTCATCACCGCGACCACTTTCACGTTGATCACCGCGCTGACGCCATTAGTCGTCGTGACGGTGACCGAACAGGTGCCCCGCTTTACGCCCGTAACCAGAATAGCGCCGTTGACTATTCTGGCGGTCGCAATTGTTTTATCCGACGTGGTTACCGTAAAGGTTTTATCTTCCGCGTATTCGGGGAGAATTGTCACCGTGACCGTTTCTGCGTCCCCGGGGGCCAGATTCAGCTCGTAGCGGGATAAAACCACCTGCAACGGGACAAAGCGCGGCGTGATTTTCTCCGTTGCGTACATGTAACCGGCCGCATATGAGGTTCCCTGAAGTCGGCCAAATACATGAACGGAAAACCAGCTGCGCAGGTTCCTGGCGCGCAGCACCGCCAGTTTCAGATCCTGCTGGTCGTATTCCGTCACCGGCAAATCGTTCTGATAAACGTTCAAACGAAAGGTATACGGATCCCCTTTCGGGTTCTGATTGAACCATTCAACAATATCCGTCCCAAAAGGACTGTCCACCAGGGCATGACGGACGGCGGCGACCGTGCCGCGATGGCGGTGGATGTAGTGGGCGCGCTTGATCGCATCGCGTTTTTTTTGCTCTGACCAGTTAATATTCCAGGTATCAACCTGATATTCCCACGCCAGCCATGGCAGGAGCGCCAGCGGGCAGCTGTCAGGATCTTTCACCCAACGGATCAGATATACCGGCAACCTCTCCAGCGCGGCGGCGCTGGCCCTGTCGATGGCCCGCTCCACGGCGGTGGCGTTGGGTGGCAGAATGCTGGCGGGATAATTAGCGGTCATAGTCCATCACCACAAGATTGATTTTCACAGAGGTGCAATGAGGCGCTTCGCCCATCGTCGCCACGACGTCGGCTGCCGGTGAATGCAAATCGACAGTGACAACGCCGTCCTGATGCAGCGCCCCGTCGATGCCCGACCGCGCAGCGGTGGCGTTGATGAGATGCACAGAGGCGGTGTATTCGTTCAGTGCTGCGGTGGCTTTTTCCAGCACCGTGGCGGTGTCCACGCCGTAAGGGACGTAAATGTCAGCAACCACCTGATAATTCACAATCACAGCGGAACGGACGTAATCAGCCACATAATCCGTAATCGGGCGCACGTCTTCCGGGTTTACCGCCGACAGGACTTTATCGAGCAGCGCCTGCGAGGCGGATCCATCCCCGGTGCGTGACAGCACGTAAAGGAAAACGCGGCCCTCCTGATCATGCGTCTCCGGGCCATAGGCGCGCACGTCGAGCACATCCGCATCAGCGCCGCGCGCAAAGTAGTGATAGGCATTACGGGCGCCCGCCGTGCTCAAGCGCGCCCATGAGAGCAGCGTGCGGGCGCGCAGCTCTTCGTCGCTTTCGTATACGGCGTCCGCCTCGTCGGTGGCTTCAGTAATCAGCAGACGTTCAGTGTCAAAATTACCCGAGACCTGATCGAGATCCGCCCCCAGGGCGCTGGAAAGCAGCACCGCGCGCACGGCTTCATTGATACGTTGCAGCAGATGGATCTCGCGATAGGTGAATGCCTGAGCCAGTGCCGCCATCGGTTCAGATTCCAGCAACAGCGCAGCAGACACAGAAGCCTGAAGTTCCGCAGGCATGGCCGCCACGATAAGCGCCCGGATATCAGTCAGCACCGTTTCAAAATCGGGCACCTCGACGATATCAGGTTGCGGGATCTGAGATAAATCGACGGACGTTTGCACACTAGCTCCTTAACCTGATGGTGTTGCTGGTTTCTGTCATGGTTTCCGTGATGGTGCCGCTCAGCTCGGCGGTCACTGCGCCTGTTTCCGAAAACACCACGTTGACGGTGGTCAGACTGATCCGCGGCTCCCACTGCGCCAGCGCAATGGCGGCGGCGCCCATCAGCTGCATGCGGGTGACGGCGTTCTGCGGCGCATCGAGCAAATCAGGGATCGCGCTGCCAAAGTCCCGGCGCATCACACGGGAGCCGGTTGGCGTGGTCAGGATTTTTGTCACGGACTGCCAGAGCTGATCGTGATCGGTCAGCGCGCCGGTGCCTTCCGGGTTCATCCCGGTGTAACTGGCTGTCATCGCGTGCCCTCCGTCCAGCTTCCGCCGGTCTGAACCCTGCCATGACCGTGGCTGTCAACCTGGACACCGTTGGACGTTAACGCACCGTTGCTGTGAGTCACATCACCGGCCATCGTGCCGCCGTGGGTCAGTTCGAAAGTGCGCGCTTTAAGTTTTTCTGTGCATACCACCTCGGGCGCGTCCAGCGTGACGCGGGTTTCTGCCTGGATATGCGCGGTTTTAATGCCGGTCACGGCCAGCGCTCCGGCATCGTCGGCTGCGTCGTAATACAGGCGAGCGCCATCCGGTGCGGTGATGATGATTTCCAGCAGGCTGCTGCCCGTTGGCGGATTATCTGCGCTGTATGCAGAGCCAATCACAAACGCGTTTTCAGGGTTGCCGCCCGGGCAACCGATCCAGACCTGCTCCCCTATGGAGGGCGGCAGCCAGATGCTGAACGCCCCGGCGCGGGTGACATTCCAGCGGATCCAGGTGGTCAGCAGCCTGCCGGAGCGAACGCGCACCGCTTTCTTGTCCGCGCTGATTTGCTCCACCACACCCTGGCGCAGAATGTTTTCCAGCAGGCGCATCAGCTCGGCATTCATGACGCGCCGCCCAGACTGCTGATAGCGGCGTTTTCCGTAGCGATCAGGTCTGCCGGAGTCATGCCCAGCAGTTCGCGCACCGGGTACTGTGCGTAAGCGCCCGGACCAACTTCGTCTTTGAGGCCGTACTGGTGAATACGAGCAATGCGCGCAGCGATGCCGTCAAATCCAACAGTGACGCCGCCCGCGTCCGGTCTGACCTTCATAAAACGCAGGGTGCGCAGGCGGGTAAACATCGGCGCTTTTTTTGTCTCCGTCTGCGTCGCTGATTGCGTTTTGATTTCCAGATACCGCTCGATATCGGCCCGGTAGAAGGTACGTATATCACGGCGCTTCTCATCAAATCCCGTGATCGTCCGGCCATATTTACCGCGCCCGCCCCGCCAGTTTTTCAGCGCCCGCACCTCGTTATTCCAGAAGAACTTGATCCCCTGCTGGGTGCGGTAAACTTTGCGGCGGCGCACGGCATAGCCGCTGCCGTCCGGGTTTTTCTGTGACGCGATACGGCGCTGCTGACTGCGGCGCACTGCCAGGCCAATTTTGCGCGCGGTACGGGTGCGCCCCGCCGGGCTGACGCCGTCGAGAATGTCCTGAAAGATTTGATCCAGCTCGCTGAACATGCGATCGCTCACGCTCTGGCCTCCTGAAGCATGCCTTCAAATACCAGTCCCCAGCCAGAGGCGTGAGGGACCAGCACGCGCGGGCGCGGCTCCGGCAAATGCTCAGCATACGGCACGCCGTTTTCATCCAGCTGCACCAGTACCCGCTGACGCACCGGCAGCTCAAACATCAGATCGGCGGTGTCGTCGTTGTTAATCAGCGTGGTGAATTTAATCTGCTGGTTTTTATCGGGGTTCAGCAGCAGATCGGGCTGATTAAACCAGAGCCAGGCCATCAGCGGCAGCGTGAAGTCGTCAATACTCCCGGCGTAGTTCATGACGAACAGAACCAGAGAATAGCGGTACATGAATGACGGCGTTTCACCGGTGGTTTCAATGCCACCCTCTTCAACAAACACCGTCCAGGCCTCCGGGTTCGCCCGGCACCAGGTGTTTGCTTTCTCAATGGCGGCGCGGAGTGTGTTTATCTTCAGCATTTATGGCTCCTTTCGGGTGTTCTGGCGCAGGCTGTCCCACTGGCGGATCGCCGCTTTGTCAGCATTGCAGGCATCAAGTGCATCCATCAGCCTGTCGCTGAATATTGCCACCGCGCCCCAGGTCACCGGCTCATCCAGCGCCGGGCGCGGCGTCTCTTCGGTCAGGCTCTCCGGGACGGGTTCACGGTTCAGCTGAATGACCGTCGCGGGCGGTGCGTTTTTGCAGGCTGCGGCTGATAACGTCAGGCACAGGAGCAGCAGCGCACGTGTCACCATTGATCGCGGCCTGCATGGCTTCACGTCGGCGCTCCCCTTCTGCATTACGCTGTTGCTCACGGACTTTTACCTCTGCCAGTAACTTATGGGTTTGTATGGCGGTCGCCTTCACTTCCTTGATAACCTGGTCGTAGCCGGTCGCCGTTTCGGTCAGCAACTTGTTGCGGGTCCTGGCCTCGCTCAGCTGGTCGGTCTGCCACCAGACAGCAGCTAGAAGGACAAGCATCACAATCACACTGCCCGCCCTCATGACGGCGTACTCAGGCCCAGCAGGCACCAGGCTTTAAAATCGTTGCGCCGGTTAACCAGTCCGGGGGAGCGCTTACCGCCCGCATTGACAAAATCAGTCAGCCTGTTGCACATCTGCGGCCATTGCCTGACCTGAGCATGCTTCCAGATCGTGGTTCTCTGCTTGCGTCCGTTTTTATCGGTGAACCACATCAGCCCGGTGCAGCCCAGATTCAGGGCGGCATCCGTCATGGCCTCAAAGGTGAGCTGCGGCATGTCGGCGCCGTGGAAATTGTTATTGATGCAGTTTTCTGCCCGTTGCAGATCGTTGATCCAGCGCCGCGCTATTTCCTGGTTGCTGTATTCGCGGTTTTCCACGCCGCCCGTGGAGCCGATACCAATGGTCAGAGCACCCGCCGTGCAGTAATAAGGCGTGCTGCGGCAGTCTTCCCAACCGGCAATTTTCTGCTGCCCTTCTTTCGTCGTTCTGACGCTTCCGGGTGCCAGTGAAATGCCCAGGGCCACAATCACCGCAATCGAACATTTTTTGATGATGTTCTTCATGTCGGGTTATCCCCGTGCAGTTGCTCCAGCAGTTGCCGTTCGCGGTCCGACAGGTTGCGGGTTTCCGCCTGGCGGAGAATCTGCTCTATCAAATCGTTGCGGCGCTGGCTGGCCTGCTCAATGCGGCGGCGGTGAATAGCCAGACGGACGGCGGAAACAATCCCCAGAAGAAGTCCAGCCAGCGCCAGCTTTTCGCTGACGGTCATCACGCCCACGCCGGTCACCAGGGCGGATGTTGCAAACGCAAAATATTCGTTAATACGATCCAGAGTCATTCCCATAACTGGACGGTTACCCGTTCCACCTCGCTGGTTATCACGGGCATTTCGATCTCCTGCCCGGCATTCAAAAATATCTGGTTGCTCAGTCCCGGATTGGCTTCGAGCACCTTCTCCGTGACACCTGCGGTTTTGCCGTAATGACGCCAGCAGAGCTGATCAACCGTGTCGTTTTGCAACGCCCTGACTTTCATCAGAACAGCTCCGCATAGATACGGGCTTCTTCCCGAATGTCAGCGATACTCCAGCGCCCGTCCCGCCATAGATCGTCGATCTGCCTGTCCAGGGCCTCCGCATCCTTGTCGCCCTTTGGCGTGGTGCCGACGTCCCTGTAACCTTCCAGTACGCTGGCGCGCGTGAAGGAGTAGACCGCGCGTCGGAAGCGATAAACTTTTGCGCTTTCGCCGTTAATCTGCTCGACAGGTTCACCGGCGGAAGTCAGCAGTACAGAAACCAGTGACTCCGCGCCTTCCGCTTCCCTTTGCTTGCGCCAGTCCTTCAATTGATCCGCGACATGCAGCGCGGCCTCCGTTGCCATATGCATTAATCGGGATGTTGTAATGTCACCGGCGATGCGGGCAGCCAGGCGCAGATCGTGGAGTTTTACTGTCGGCCAGAAAGTGCCGATGGCAATCTGTGCGCCGCCGTCGTCCACGTCTGTCACATCACTTTCAGCAGGTCTGACGGGGCGCTGTGCGATAAAACTCATCGTCGTTTCTCCGGTAGGTCAGGCGGTGGGCGTCCGGTAAAAAGACCGCATTACGGGCAGATCGCCGGGCGCGCCGCCTGTGGCGCGGGGCCAGTTCATTACGCTCAGGCGTTTACTTTGTGGCGGTTTTCGTTGTCTTTTTTGCCGCCGTTTTGCGGGTGGCTTTTTGAGTGCCGGCCGCCGTTTTCGTCTGCTTGCGCGTTCGTGTTGTTTTTTCTGCTGCGGGTGTTTCGGTTGCCGCTGTATCACTGGATGAAGGCTCATCTTCCGCATCACCACTCGCCGTGCTGGTCTGCGGCGCCTTCTTCAGCGCGCTGACCAGAGAGGCGATCTCCCGTTTCACGCCTGCGCCCGGGTTCAGGCTCATGGCTTCCCGGAACAGTTTCAGCGCTTCGCCTTTGGTTTCCGCGTCTTCCGTGTCGCGACGGCAAAACGCCCTCACCTTGCACAGCTTCGCGCGGACCTCATCCGGCATATCACTGTCAGCCACAATTTCGGCCAGCTCGTCCAGCATGGGGATATAGACTGACAAATCGGCTCCGGCGTCCGTGGTGGCGAGGTTAAGAATGGGATTGCAGATTTCCTCGGTCAGCACCGTGGGTGCTGGGCGGCGATAGTTGTCATCCGGCATGCTCAGGCCATGCTTAACGACATAGCGCCCGATGCGCAGCGCCAGTGCATAGTCGGAGCAGTCCACCGCCCAAACCATCAGCGTAGTGATAACCGGATCGGCGCGTCCGCTGTCGCCCTCGATAGTTCCGTCAATCCATCCCTGAAACTCAGGAAGGATGCTGGCCTTTACAGCGGCCTTCGCCTGGCGGGACTGGATCTGGCTCAGCGAGGATTTATGCATATGCAGGCGAAAGAGGATCTGCTCATGCGCGGTGCGCGTCTCCGCGTCACGCTCATCACTGGAGCCTCGCCTCTCTGCCATGACCTTCTGAAAGTGTCTTTGTGCCGGTGTCAGCATGGGTTCATTCTCCTGGGCGGGCTTGCTGCCCGCCATGTGATGGGGATTATCAGGCGAATGTCACGCCGTCGATCATGGCAATCATGCCGTACTCTTCAATGACATAGTCATCATTGCTGGACTGGTAAGTCGCCACGCGGTTGTAGTGCGGCTCTTCCCGGATAGAGCGACGCAGGGAGCCTTTCTGGTAGTACACAGAGAGATTTTTCAAGTTGGTGATGAGCACGACATCTTCAGGAATACCCGGGACAAAGACCGTCGGCAGACCGCCGATCTTTTCCTGGCTGACAATGAGCTGCGCGGCCAGCAGTTCGGTATTCGGATTGGTCTGGCTGAGCGCGTTCACTTTTGGCAGGTTCACTTTCAGCAGCAGATCGGACGAGAGCACAGTCACCAGGCCGGGAGCGCGGCGGAACCAGGGATCCATAAGGCTGTGACGCGCATCAAGCACGGCGGCATCAATATTGCCGTAGGTGCCTGACGCAATTACCGCGTTATTCTCATCACGGGAGGTCAGCGTGATACCCGGCATAATGCGCTGCGGCGCTTCATTGCGGATTTTTTGCAGCCAGCCGACGCCGCAATCCTGCAATAACGGGTAGGTCGTGCGGTCGGAGTTTTCAGAGTAATGCGTGCCATTAAAGCCAATCATCTGGCGATCCAGCCCCAGCTGACGAGCCATCGCATTACTGATTAATGACTGAAATTCAGGGTGACCGGCCCACGCGTCCAGCTCCGCATACGAAAGCGCATAGTCATAGTTGGTTTTGCGGCAATGGTAGTTCTGCGGTTCTTTGTTATGGTTCGGTGCAGGGTTACGGCGGTTGGTGCCGTCCGAGCTGTTATTGGTGCTCGCCATCGGCCCTTTACTGCCGATTTTTACTTTCTGCCCTTCCTGCTCTTTAACCCCAAAGTGGTTAACCTGCCTCATGAAGTCATCCGACTCCATGGCGGCCTGTTCCAGTTTTTGCTGGATTGTCGGATCAACGCTAAAGCGGTTCGCAACGGCAGAAGGTGAAACGCCGTTCAGCTGCGCCTGTCGCACAATGTAATTATCAAATAGTTCGCGGGTCTGGTTTTCCATGGTTACCTCTTAAAAGTCTGCAAGCTGCGCGCTGCTGTTGCCAGTTGCCGCCGGTCGTGCGCTGTAATTTTCTGCGGGCTGGAGCTGAAGCTGACCGCGCAGCTCGTTAAGTTCGCTGGTCAGTTGCTGAATGGTGGCTTTATCCTGTTGGCGGTCCTGTTCCAGGGCACTGAACCGGTCAATCTGGTCTGCCTGAGATTGAGCAACAGCTTCAACAACCTGATGTAGCTGACTGAAACGCTGATCGTCGGTTTTCTGGCCTTTACCAAGGATGCCCATCACGCGGTTGAACCAGTTGACACCCTCCTCGCTGCGCTGGGCGGCCAGTTCGATCACTTCAGCTTCAAGCGCATCGGAGAACAACGGCGCCTCGATCTGCTGGTTATTGAACGCCATCACCTTCGCGCGCTGCTGGGCGGCGAATTTAAGGCGCTCAGTCCCCAGACTTGCTGGGGTGTCCGTCATCGCCAGGCCGACCACATACGCCTTACCGTTAAGGGCAAACTGCGGATGCAGCTCAATACTGGAATAGATTTTTTTTCCTTCATCGGTGAGCTGCTTCATTCGTGCCGAAGCGTCGATCTCGGCATAGAGCGCCGTACGACCGGCCAGCGGCCCTTCGGTGATATCCTCCGCGCTTAAAGCAACAACATCCCCCATGGCGCCAAAATTGCTGTCAGGAAGCATGGAGAGATAGTGCTCCACGTTCACGCGGGCGCCGTAAACGGCCGGGTTGTAGCTCGCCGCCGCATCGCGGAGGTGCTGCGGCTGGATCTCGCGCCCGTCAACGGTGGCGCCGGAAACCGCAACGCGAAACTTTTTGCGGGCGGGTTTAGTCGTGCTGGCCATGTCGTTTTATCCTGTTGATTTATGTCAGTCGCTGCATCATCGCAGAGCCTGAAAGCCCGGCGCCACGCGGTTTTGTTGTCGGAGAACGGCCAGACCTGAAAGCCCGAGCCGCGGGGATCGCGCGCAGGTAATCTCCCTGCTCAAAAGGGGGAAGTGATGATTCAGGATGCGTTTATTCGATTAAGGGCAAAACAGCTCTACTGGCAGGGTTACCCGCCCGCCGAAATTTCGCGACTCATGGGCATCAACTCAAACACGGTTTATTCGTGGAAAAAGCGCGACGCATGGGATGACACAACGCCCATCAAACGGGTGGCGCAATCCATTGACACCCGTCTCTGCCAGCTGAGCGCGAAAGACAATAAAACCAGTGGCGATTTCAAAGAGATTGACCTGTTAACCCGGCAGTTGAAAAAGCTAGATACCGGGCAGGCTTCCACTATCACCGGCGTAAAAAAAACCAGTCGTCGCAAGAAGAAAAATCACTTCTCCGAGGAGCAGATCGAGGCGTTGCGCTTAAAAATTCTCGACTCTCTCGCATGGCACCAGCGCGGCTGGTATGAACAACGAGATCAGCGTAACCGGATGATCCTCAAATCGCGGCAGATCGGGGCAACCTGGTACTTTGCCCGCGAGGCATTACTGGGCGCACTGAGAACGGACGTTAAGCACGACTATCAGCGCAACCAAATTTTTCTGTCGGCGTCCCGCAAGCAGGCGCTCCAGTTCCGCAACTTCATCCGTAAAGCGGCTGAAGAGGTGGACGTCGAACTTAAAGGCGGTGAGCAAATCACGTTGTCAAACGGCGCGGAGCTGCATTTTCTCGGGACGTCGGCGGCGACGGCGCAGTCGTACACCGGCCACCTGCGATTTGATGAGTTTTTCTGGACAGGAAACTTTATCAACCTGCGCAAAGTTGCCGGCGCCATGGCAACGCTCAAAGGCTTAACACGCACGTACTTCTCCACGCCATCCAGCGAAAGCCATGAAGCCTATCAGTTCTGGACCGGCGATCGATGGAATGCGAAACGGCCTAAAGCGCAGCGCGTTGACTTTGACGTTTCATGGAAGAAAACCCATAGCGGCGTGCTTTACCCGGATAAAACGTGGCGGCAGATCGTCACTATTCAGGACGCTATCAATAACGGCTGGGACTACACCGACATTGATGAAATCCGGGACGAAAACAGCCCTGATGAATTTGAAAACCTGTACATGTGCGAGTTCGTCAAAGGCGGCGAAAGCGCGTTCAATCTTAGCCAGTTACTGGGGTGCGGCGCTGACGGGTATGACGACTGGCCCGACTGGAAACCGTTCGCCAGTCGCCCTATGGGGCAACGCGAGGTGTGGCTGGGCTACGACGCCAACGGCGGCAGTGGCAATGGTGATGCCGGTGCTCTGTCCGTGACGGTCCCTCCCCTTGTGGCCGGCGGCCGGTTTCGCACGGTTGAATTGAAGCAACTGCGAGGGCTTGAGTTTGAACAGCAGGCGGCGGTCATCAAAGAGGCTGCCGAGCGCTACAACGTCACTCACATCGCCATTGACGGTCAAGGCGTCGGGGAGGCGGTCTGGCAGATTGTTAAAAACTGGTTCCCGGCGGCTATTTGCTACCAGATGAGCCTCTCTTCCAAGCGCGCCCTTGTCCTCAAAATGTTGCAGGTCATACGCGCCGGCCGCTGGGAATATGACCGCAGCGAGCAGGGTCTGGTCAGAGCCTTCAACGCTGTTCGCAAAGTTGTTACGCCCGGCGGTTTCATCACTTACGAAACGGACCGATCGCGCGGCGTAAGCCATGGTGATATGGCGTGGGCAACCATGCTTTCGATTATTAATGAACCGTTGGGCCAGGAAAGTGGCGGCGGTGGTTTCGCAATGGGATGGTAACTTTGAAAAAGAAATACGGTAAAAAGCCGATAGCCACCACCGCCGGCCCTGACATTGTGGAGTCACTGAAGGCCGATCCCGCGTTGACAGCGTTCAGCTTTGACGGCCCTTATCCCGTGCGGGATATGGCCGATTTGCTGGACAATCTCTATTGCATGGACAACGGGCGATACTATGAGACGCCAGTAGACTTTTACGGACTGGCTAAAGCTCCGCGTCAGAGCGCCTGGCATGAGTCGGCGTTGTATTTCAAACGTAATGTGCTCACCGGCTGTTTTATCCCGCACAAACTGCTCAATCGCCAGACCTTTTCCGCGTTTGCGCTGGACTGGTTCACGTTTGGCAATGCCTATCTCGAATTGCCGCGTAATCGCCTGGGCGGCCCGCTTCCCTTCAAACACTCTCTTGCGAAGTACACCCGGCGTGGGAGCACAGATCTCGATCAATACTGGTTCATCCGGCGCTGGAAAGAGGAACATGCGTATTCTGCCGCCTTCCCTACCCAGACCCGTTTGCGGGGGCTTGCCCCCCGTCACCTGCGCGCAACGATCATGTCGTTTTTCGTGCATGAACAAAAGTCGTTAAAGCCTTCAATTATGAGTGACACTGTAAGATGAGGTACAAGACAAGATTGTGCGGATTTGCGCAGGTTTATGCATATGCAATTCTCTCTATTCAATCTTTCCACTGTTTCAGCATTCTGCATGATTAAATAACTTACTGAACTCCCCCCATCTTTTCTTCAATGCCTCTAGCGATATTTTATGTGTTACGTTTATGGAGCCCCCCTCAAACTGTTGATAACCATGTTCCAAAGGGCCTTGCGAGAAGTGAATACATTTAGTGTCAGGATTTACAGCGCATAAGTTTAAATCAAATAATGTATGAATATCACTACGCAATAATAACCCATTACTAATATGATTATGACTATCATTTCGATAAGCTTCAATATGAGCTGCTTCAAGTATATCAACCAAGCTGCACTCAGTAACAGCACAGACAGGATTTAAATCTAAAAGTTGGTTTCGAAACCTCTGCTGTCCTCGGCGCTGTTTAATTTGTCTCTCAACTATTTTTCTCTGATCTTCAGCAGACAAAATTGGTGTGTCTTCATCAGCAGCTCTACTCTCAATACTTATTACCATATTAGACTGATAATTAAGTATTCCCATTGCCCAAGCAAGATTAACCTCTTGAATTGACATTTGCCCATTATAGCGTGGGGTTTGATGCATAAGCTCATCCATAGAAACATTTTCTATTTCCTTATAGCTTTCACCATAATTTGCCACAAACTCTATAGCAGGTTCATATATAACCCGAGGCTCAATAAATTCATGGCCATTGTCACATCGCCACTCGGGTTTTATTGTCTTCCGATGAAGTATTTTCTTTGCATTACAATCTAAATGAATACACTTGTTACGTTTTTTATTTATATTCTTCTCAGAAACTGCTTTAACAATGGAAATACCCAATACTTTATCTCTGCTTGTGATTATTACGATATCTCCAGCTTTGACATTTTTATGATTAGCTACAAAACTGTCATAGCGATAAAATGTGGAGGAGTCATCATGGTAACCATCATTTCCCCAATACCTTAATTCATCCTGTCGTATAGTTTTAAATGACCATGCCTGCTGTACCATCTATATGTCTCTTGTTAATTGATTTATTGACATTATATAATTGAAAATCAATCGTTTCGCAAGTAAAAATGCAGATTATAAATCATGCTAACTTTTAAATTCTTGGTTACTATAATTCATCATGTTGATCACTTCGTTAATTAATATTAAAACCGTAGAAACTTTCGGAAGCTGGCACTCGGATAGCCACCTAATATCACACTTTGACTATCAGATCAGTACGTGACTGCATCATGTTTCGGGATACTCCCGCCCGCACCTAAAGATATCTGTCGCAGATCTTCCTTGTCACATGTTTAGTGAACAAACAACAACCACTGTTTAAATAAACAGATAAAAATGATTTAATCTGGGTCAAATGAGTGATAGAGTGTCACCAACAAGACCCAATGGAGGCGCTATGTCAGAATTTGAATTAATCGCGCAAGGTCTTCTTCAACAATCAGAAGAAGATGAGAAAAAGCGGCAAGAGAAAGATAAGGAACTGATTACTAAGGTTCTGGAAATTTACGATCAAAAAACCGTTGCAGAATTGTTAAGAAAAGTCGGCAAAAGTGAATGGAGTAGAGAAACACTGAACCGCTGGGTAAACGGTAAATGCAGTCCCAAATCACTAACATCTGTAGAAGAGCTTTTACTCAAAAAGATGCTTCCAGAACCCCCTAAACATCACCCTAACTATGCTTTTCGTTTTATCGATTTGTTTGCTGGCATCGGTGGTATACGTAAGGGCTTTGAAGCTATAGGCGGGCAATGTGTCTTTACCAGTGAATGGAACAAAGAAGCAGTTAAAACCTACAAAGCTAACTGGTATAACGATGAACATGAGCATCGATTTAACCTTGATATTCGCGAGATAACCCTCAGTGATAAGAGCGATGTTTCTGAAGTTGAAGCCTATCAGCATATCGACAACAACATTCCAGACCACGATGTGCTTCTAGCAGGTTTCCCCTGTCAGCCTTTCAGCCTTGCTGGTGTTAGTAAGAAAAACTCCCTTGGGCGCGCCCACGGTTTTGAATGTGAGGCTCAAGGAACACTTTTCTTCGATGTTGCGAGGATTATCAAGTCCAAAAGGCCAGCCATTTTTGTTCTCGAGAATGTCAAAAACCTGAAAAGTCATGATAAAGGTAAGACTTTTAAGGTTATCATGGAAACTCTTGATGAGCTGGGATACGAAGTTGCTGATTCGATGGCATCGGGTTCAGACGATCCGAAGATTATCGACGGTAAGCATTTTCTGCCGCAGCACCGAGAGCGTATTGTTTTGGTCGGATTTAGAAGAGATCTTAACATCCACGAAGGATTTTCATTACGGGACATTAATCGCTTTTATCCCCAGAAAAGGCCTACATTTGGTGAGTTATTAGAGCCTGTCGTAGACAGCAAGTACATTCTGACACCAAGGTTATGGGAGTACCTTTATAACTATGCCAAAAAGCATGCAGCTAAAGGAAATGGCTTTGGTTTTGGTCTAGTTGACCCCAAAAATCCTGATAGTGTTGCTCGCACGCTTTCAGCGCGTTACCACAAGGATGGGTCAGAGATATTAATTGATCGCGGTTGGGATAAAGCTGTTGGGGAGACTGATTTTGCTAATCAGGATAATTTAGAGCGACGTCCAAGACGATTAACTCCACGAGAATGCGCTCGTTTAATGGGATTCGAAAAACCCGGTGAAAAACCTTTCAGAATTCCAGTATCAGATACACAGTCCTACAGACAGTTTGGAAACTCTGTTGTTGTTCCGGTCTTCGAAGCCGTTGCTCGTCTTACAGAGCCATACATTCTCAAAGCTGTAGTAGCACGTAAAAATAAGATAGCCAGTTAACAGATAATCTCCGGTATTTTCGCCGGAGATTATATGGTTAGCCTTGGTAAATCCCGATTAACTCAGCAATGAAGCCTCCTAAAGTTATTAACTCACCTCTAATTGATTCGGGATATTTAGAATGTAAAGGCGAGGGCACAACCAACCTAATACCCTCCTCTTGCATCTCTTTAAACTGAGTAAGAGATACACCTTCTTGAAGAGTGAATAGATGAATACAGGTAATTCTATTCGCCTCGTTTAGAACCTGACGCCATCTATCTTTACATGTTGTTTTAACTGCGAGCATTCGCAGTTTCTCATCGGGAAACTTATCGTTATGATAAGCTTCTGAAGAGGGGAATATAAAATCAGGTTTCTTTTTCCCTTCGGTTATACATTGTGTTTCAAAACTTTTAAGACCATGCTCAAGAAAAAGCTGCTCCAGATGAAGTTCAAGCGACTTTCCGGCACGGGATTTTCTTCTGTTACTAACTGAATTTGCCATCGCAATAAACTCATCAACGGACCCGAAACCCTTACGGATAATATCGAGAACGTGTATTTCCTCAACTTTTAGGAAAAGATCGAATTCAACACTCCGTCGCTCTAAAAGTTGTTCATCTGGGTTAGAAGTTCCAATTTTATAATAGTCTGCTGCGTACTGAATAATCTCACTACCAGTAGGAAATTGACTTACCCAACTTTCAGGGATTTTATATTCTCTGCGCCTTGTATGGCTAACTGATAACAATATTCCAAGCATTTCATTTGCAGGACCAAAAACAAATGTACCTGGTATAACCTCGCCAAGGACTGATTCAAGAACATCTTCTTCGTCAGGATTCGAGCAAACCCAAACATCAACACTTCTACTGTCATTTCCTGGCTCATGCTCAAATGCGAGGATAGTCAAGGCGCCTGTATTCTCTGGATCTTGAAGAGGACTTCCACGACCCCATCGGGTTATACGTTTTTCATTCCTAGTTTGACCAAAATATTTATTGTTATAATATATCGCACGAGCCTCACTATCTGCGCATGCATGTGAAGAATATGTTGCGTGTAGCAGTACTGAAGGATTTTTTTCCAAGATATGATCTATAGACGGAAAAAGCTCGGCAACAATAACAGAAGGAATATATAAACCAACCTGATGCCCTCCCGTAGCTCCGGTATCGTTTGCCGAAAGACGTTTTATATAAAGGTAAAAATTCCTGCCAGCCTTATCAAGTAGCCATTCCTGCAAACCAGACATAACGCCCCCTCAATCTGAAGTTAATATCTGGACGTGATTTTTCCACACATTTGTTGCTACGGCTACTAGCAAAGAGTGCAAGTTCATAATCTAGGCTTTGGATTTCAATGTCTTAAGCATGTTTTTGTAAAAAGCGACAGGATTTCTAGTTATGCTCTCGGCATAGCTCCTATTTTTTACCATCAAAAATGACCTTAATTTTCTTAAGGTTATGTCATAGTTACCAACATTTGTACTGCTTAGCGCACCATCACTAGTGTGATAAATCATGCGATCGTTTATTCGTAATTGCTTTCCTTGAAGTAAATGCTCAGCCTGAGACTCGCAGAGCTCAAGCCCTATTGAAAGAGCAAACTCGCGCAAGGAAACACAATCACTTGAAGTATCTCTCATTTTTGTATTATTCATTGGCGAATTCTTCGCCCTACAAACTTCTCGTAGACGTCGAAGAATGGCTTTTCTTTCTTTGGTTGGTAGAGAGCTCACATCTAACGGCCCCGACTCTTCATCCTGTTCTAGTTGCCCCCATCCCATGGTGTCAATTGCTCCCCTTCCGTCCCCTTTTTTTAAATTTAAGGGACAGTTATTGCCACGAGTCCAAGGGGCGACGGGGTCGCCCTGGGCGGCGCTTTCAGCGCCTGGGTTAGCGGGAGCCTTCTTCACCATCTTCCAGGTATGGACATGCGTGCATATTTTGTTTTCCTTACCGGTGATGGGCGACCAAATGCCATAAATACGAATCCCGTGATCGCCATAGGTTCCTGGTTCGACTGTCGGCTCGTAGGCGGTATGAATGAGGTAATTTTTGCGGGGAACAAGTACACCGCCCTGCTTCATGATGTAAGTGGCAAAACAGCCAACATCAGCAGCAGCGAGCACAGCGTCCAGTTTTGGATCCATAAGTACCGGAGCACCCGGTTTGCTGGTTTTCATTGCACGAGTTGCCTGCGATGCGAACAATCGTAACTCGCGGTACGCCTGGCGGCCTGGAATCCCAAAAAAACGAAATTGTTGAACACGGTGCAACGATGCCCACGCAGTGACGTGCTCGGCACTATCACGTAGTGATTTACCCGTCTCCTTGCTGACGGTGTCACCCAGCCCACGCCCATCGATGTTTTTACTGACGTACTTTGCAATATAACTGGCCGGAGTCCCTTTTCGCGGGTCTATCAGCTTTGACTTGAAACGAGCGCCAGTGTTATTGCCAAGTTCGGCGCGATCTTCTCGGATAGCGAAACGACGCAGCAGCTCCGTGATTGCACGTCGATGTTTTTTGCGCATAAAACACAATAAATGCCAGTGCACAGTGCCATCGTGATGTGGTTCGGCTACGCGGACGCCGTACCAGCGCAGCTCTTTTTTGTGCATTGCCTTACGGAATGCCGCAAACGTATCAACCAGATAGTCGCTGCTTTTCCTAACTGTCGAGTGATCCCATGTAGGGTTAGGCTTCCCGTTCATCAGTGTGGCGTGGTACTTAGAAGGACAGGTGATGGTATAGAACATGGCACAGTCGCCACGCATTTCAGCTATCAATTCCAGGCCTTTGACACAGGCCATCATCTCATTACGACGGTGCGCTGGATTGCTGGCACTTGCAAGCACCACATCCTCCATGCTGAGCGTGTCGCCATCTTCGTTAATCAGATCATGGTTGCGGAAAAAATCCATCGCCTTACGGCGTTGTTCCCGCTTCTGCAACAGAATGTCATGGCTGACATAAGGTGATGCGTGCCGATGAACAAGGCACGCAGCCCGAAGTAACTCTTCCCGCCATTCGTTGCGGAGTTGCCACAGCTTACGTTGCCACCAGTCAGCACAACGCATACGGGCAAGCGCGCCCGGTATCAGCTCGTAATTAATCGGGTTGCGGCGATTATGTTTGCTGCGGAGCGCTTCATAACCCGGCGGGATAACATCAAGGCGTGACACTTCGGCCGCCACACGACGATAGAGCTCCAGTATTACGATGGGAGAATCTAATTCATCGGTCAGCATCTCACCGCAAAGCTGGATAAAAATCATATCAATGTGCGCTGCGACCAGCGTTGAAAGCCGCTTAACCTCCCGCTGATTCAGTTCAGCAAGTCGAAGGAGTTGATCAAGGCTATCCCTGCCAGCCATAGCCTGGAATGACAGCGACGCCTGGTTAGCACGGACCTTGTCAATTCTCACTAATGAGGGAGTGATGACCTCATTCAGATAGGTAGGCAAATGGCGCGGATCTTCTGATTTTTCCAAATACTTAATCCTGGTTTCCAGCGGCTTGCGCAGGAAACCAGGCAAGCTGGCGACGTCATCACGAATCAGGGTAAGAGGATCAACACGATGGAGTTCTGCATGTCGCTTAGCCTTCTCAATCAGCGCATCATTCAATTCGTCATAGTGCCAGGGATCGCAATGTGCAACAGAAAAGAGGTACTCTTCTGCTGCACGACTCATTGCTTCAGCCTGCTCGCGTTGATCGCTTTTATCCTGCTCATAAAGCGCAATCCAGACGGCCAGCGCAGAGGGTTTCCGTGCAGGCACATCAACAGCATAAGGGTTTACTGGCTGCTTTCTGGCATTCCAGCTCCATGCCAGGGATGTGGAGTCAGGCATAACTCACCTTCGAATCTTATTTTGCAAAGCCAACGCTTTAACAAGCCGGCGCGCCAAACATTTCGGCATATGTCGCATCACCCATCACCGCCCCACAGTCCGGGCAACCTCCACCACCAGAACGACCGCAACCACCACACACGCGAAGAACGCCAATCACTTCACTGGCCATATCGCGGGTTTTGGCGCTAACGGAACGTCGAACTCTGAAGGCGTGGAGATTGAAAGCGGAGTAGATCTGGCGTGTTTCTGGTGTGTCGCTATTCGAGATGGCCGATCGCGTTCCATGCTGGCGATTAACGTCCAGCAACGCCGTAACCAAAGCGCGGTGATCATCCAGGGTAAATGGCTTGCCGTAAGCGGTAAAATTGGCTGTTTTGCTAGTCGGGATGTACGGTGGATCGCAGTAAATCACGGAGTCCAGGCGATTCCTGGCGACGTACGGAATGGAAGTACGAAAATCATTACAAAGAAAGAGCGCGTGAGTATCCCGCGCCTTTTCGGCAAATAGGCGCATTTCTGCTTCTGGAAAATAAGGCGCCTTATAGCTGCCAAATGGAACATTGAAACCGCCATCCCTGTTGGTGCGATAAAGCCCGTTAAAGCAGTGGCGGTTCAGGTATAAAAATGATGCAGCCCACCGTACAACGTAATCATCTGCACACTCGTCATCCCACGACAGGTGGTTGAACAACTTGCGCTCTTCGTAATAGCTATCTTCGTTATTGCCATTTCTGAATACGTTCTTGGCGATCAGTATCAATCTTTCAGGGTCTTCCCTGAGCGCGAGGAAGAAATTGATCAATGCGCGATTGCTGTCACAAAGCACATAGCGGCGGTATTCCGTATTCATAAAGACTGTGCCACTGCCTACAAAGGGCTCAATCAAGCAATCGGCTTTAGGTAAGTGCTTCAGCAGCTCCGGCAACACGCGGGTTTTACCGCCAGCCCACTTAAGAGGTGACTTAATCATTTGCGGCATTCCTGGTTATAGGTTTCATGGGTCATCAGTCGCCACTGCTTACCACCGTTTTTGCTGAGCAAACGCCAACGGAGGCCAATGCGGATCACGAGATAGGCGTGTGGCTTGACGCGGGTGTAATTACGCTGTCCACGAGCAAAGCAATTCAGGGCGGCAAGCGCCCTCTTACAAACCGGCAACGGCGCGTTACAAACAACAGACAGATGCGAATGCATGGCGGCCCTCACAGCGCTCCAATGTGTGGAGAGGTCAAGCGCTGCCAGATTTCGCAGACTTGCTCCGCGTGATATCGCGCGTCAGTGAGCGTGTAACGTGCCAGTGCGCTTCTCGCATGAGGCGCATAGTCTGTGGCAGCAGCAAGGTCGAGAAGTGAACGAATGCAGCGGTATTTTGTGCCATCAGGTAAAATGCCTGACACCTCTAAGCGATCCACGGCATAACGAAGTGAAACCAGTTTTTCCGGGGCATCTTTGAACCATACGACTAACGCCGCGTTCCGGGGACAGGTGTTGTCGGCGATGAAAGCAGCAAGGCTGCAAAGTGCATCTTCTTCAGCTTCGGTTGCGCTCATTACTTCGGCGCGCCAGTGAGAGTCTTTTTTCATCCAATCGAATGCCGTACTAATGCTGATACGGCCCTTCAAGCTTTCAGATTTACGAATGTCTATCGAAGAATAAAAAACCTTTCCGATCTGCCCTGTTGAGGGTTCAAAAAACACAGCTTCAATGGCACACAGAGGTGATGACGGTTTCTTACTAACGTTAATCAAATCGATCATTACGTGATTCATGGTCTACTGCCCTCGCTGGTGATTGTTTCGTGGTTGGCTATCCACTGCTCAAGTGCTGAATAAATCTCTTCGGGGGTAAGGTCTTGCTCTTTCAGCAGGCCCATACGGATGCGCAGCAATCCTAGTAAGTGGGCGCGCTCGCCTTTGCGCGCATTGGTGCTGATACCCATAAACTCTGGATCGCTTATTCCGCCTTCCGGCTTTATTGACGTAACCGACATGCAACCTCCTAAAAAAGGCAAAACGAATCCCCGGCAAAATGAATGCCGTTGTTTTTAATGCTGGTTAATTAGTGGTTAGGGCGCGGCTTTCTTTTAATCTGCTTAAATATCCTTTCATGCCAGTAATACATGAAATCAATAAAGGTCATTCGCGCGCGATCGTGATTACCGCGAATTGCTCTCTCCAGACCGTAAATAATTATATCAATTGATGGGCTGTTAGAGCTGACTGTAATACGCGCACCATTTCTCAGGTGGACAGTGAAACCCTGCTCAGCATTTTCTATCGCCTCGCGTATCAGCATTTCCTGTTCCCAAGATGTTTTTTCTTCGGTGAACATGGCGTACTCCGATGATCAGTTAAAGCGAGGGGGCTCCAGCCGCCAGGAGGCTCTAGCTCCCAGTTTCAGGTGTTCCAGGATCTCCGGTGTAACCTCTACGGTTACCGCTTGCGGCTGAACAAACGTCATAGCCCTCTTCAGTTGCTCAGCGCCAAGAGATAGCAGGTCATATGGTTTAGGGATCTCACCATCGGTGACGGAAATAATGATGTTGCGGAGTTCTTCAAGGGTGCATTCATCATTCTCGCCTTGAAGCATTGCGAAATGATAAAGGTGGGATACGCCATGACGTAAAAGCTGGAGAGAGTAATCATGATTCCATTCCAGAAACTCTTTATTGAAATGGAAGCATTGTAAAAGCGAGTTAATTTTGTCTGCATATTCGAGTTTCATTTTTCGCCCCCAGAGATTAAAAAGCAATAAACCGCTTTTTACTCATGATTCTGTCAATCGTTCGGCATGCTTCTGATAAAGCAAAGTCAATGCCGTAATAATGGCCTGTGTGCGTAATTTGATAGCGCTGGCGGTTGTACGGTTTTTTGCGTGGGAGTTTCAGAATAGTAAAACCACAGTAGAGGCTGGTTTTGCTATTGAGCTGTAATACTGATCCGCGGCTACCGTTCTTCATGTTTCCTCTCCTGAAACCGGCTATCGACCTGGCTCACCGAGACCAAGCCACATCAACCACCCTTCCCTGATCTCCTTTGGACGACTTTCGTAGGCCAGTTTCATGCCGTTGTTCCAGGCTGGAAGGTAAACCCAGTACTCGCCCGCACGGCCAGAAGTAGACTGGGGATCGGTCATCTCGATTACAGGTAGCTTACCTTTTTCGATCATGCCCTTCACCGCAGCAGGGGTTTTCCCGATGAGTCTGGCGAACTCCTGATAAGGCACAGCATCCGTGCTACTTACAAGCTGTTTGCTCATCTGTTACATTCTCCTTTAAGGTAATTAATTGCTCTTAATGGGTTTTAATTGCCCGTTAAGACACTTACTCAAATGAAAACTTATTATCCATACGCGTAATATTTTCCCAAAGAGGTTTTTATGTCAATCCCTATTTCAGAGAAGTTGAAGCTTATCAGGGAGTCAGAACGGCTTAATCGTAGGCAATTCAGCGAGTTAACAGGAGTAATTTACAGCACACTTTCTGGCTATGAGGCTGGTACAAAAAGTGCGAGCCTTGAACCAATCATGAAAATCTTCCAACACCCTAGATTTGTGAAATACACACTGTGGTTTATGACCGATCAGGTTTCGCCTGAAGCCGGTCAAATCGCACCGGCACTCGCACACTTTGGGCAAGACTTAACAACCTCGCAGCACTCAGACCAAAAGACTGGTTAACAATTAACCAGGCTTACATACATTTCAAATGTCTATTATTGGTCGAAAAGTATTCATCACATAATTGCAACTCGTTAAGGCCTAAAGGCAAACGCACCCATCGGAGGGTTTTCTTATGACTATTAAGAAACTCGATGATGGTCGATATGAAGTGGACATCAGGCCTGCTGGTCGCAATGGAAAGCGTATCCGCAGGAAGTTTGATAAGAAAAGTGAAGCGGTAGCTTTCGAGAAGCACACGCAGTTCAACCACCACACCAAAGAATGGTTATCAAAGCCGACGGATAAGCGGCATCTGTCTGAACTGATACAGCTTTGGTGGAATTTGAAAGGCAAGCATGAGGAGCACGGTCGGATAAACCGCAACAAGTTAGATATTTTTTGCAGGATTACCGACGATCCTTGTGCTTTTCAGATTACAAAAGCACTGATTAGTCAGTATTACGCGGCAAGAAGAAGCCTGGGCATTAAAGCTTCCACCATTAACCGCGATCTCAACAGCATCAGTGGTATGTTCACAGCGCTTATCGAGGCCGAGTTGTTTTCGGGTGAACATCCGATCAGAGGGCGGAAGAAGTTGAAAGAAGAAGTCCCCGAAACTGGCTATCTGACAGAGGACGAAATCAAGCACTTGCTCTTTAAACTGGATGGTGACAACAAGAAGATAGCTGTTCTCTGTTTAAGCACTGGTGCTCGCTGGGGAGAAGCGGCTCGACTCAAGGCGGAACATATCATACAGAACCGTGTGACGTTCGTTAAAACCAAGAGTAACAAGCAGCGGACTGTTCCAGTTTCAGCGGAAGTGGCAAAACTCATAGCGGATGGTAAGCGAGGGTTGTTATTTGGTAAGGCGTCATATTCTGACTTCAGGCAGATACTCAGGGAGGTAAAACCTGATCTTCCGACCGGCCAGGCGACGCATGCACTACGCCACAGTTTCGCGACGCATTTTATGATTAATGGGGGGAGCATAATTACATTACAGAGGATCTTAGGACATGCGCGAATTGAGCAAACTATGGCCTACGCTCACTTTGCACCGGAATATCTTCAGGACGCGATCTCGCTTAACCCGCTGAGAGGTAGCGCTGATGTGTGAAACGTCCACATAATGTCCACAGATGGGTAATTAGTTATGGCTTTCAATGGTCTTGCGTGCCGCGCAACCCCGCATTGTACCGTTGAAAGCCCCTTGTTCCGGGTGTTTCCAACGCACCCGACGGGGCTTTTTTTCCCGCCGCGAATGCAGGTATTCTCCCGACAGATGTGTTAAATTTTGTGTATCTCTGTTTATTCTGCGCTGATTGTCGTTTTTCGCATAGTTTGCTGGTAGTCACGATTAGCGTTCGGGAGCCGTATTATTCATGTCCGATTTTATTCTCGCCCGCGTTTCTCAAACGCTCGCCAATGAGCACTCTCTGGAAACATTGGTGCGGCAGCTGCTTGAGATGCTGGAGCTGGTCACCAGAATGGAATCCACCTACCTGACGCGTATCGACTTCGAAGCGCAGCGACAGCTGATTATGTATGCGCACAACAGCAGCGAAATGCAGATCCCGGAAGGTTTCTCCGTCCCGTGGAACGATTCCCTGTGCAAGCGTGCGCTGGACGATCATTGCCTTTTCAGCAACGATGTCGCCGAGCGCTGGCGTTCCTGTATCGCCGCTCAAGATTTGGGTATTGCCACCTTTTTCAGCATTCCTGTGCATCTGACCGACGGCTCATTATTCGGTACGCTATGCGCGACCAGCCGGGAAAGACAGCCCTATAACCTTGAGGGCGAGCAGGTCATGAATCTGTTTGCCAAACTCATCTCCCACTACGTTGAGAAAGAGACGCTGGTGCAGCAGCTTCGCGCCGCCAACGTCGCGCTTGAGATGCACTCTTACACCGATGAGCTGACCGGCTTGCCAAATCGCCGCTCGTTGTTTAAGCATCTTGCCGCGCAGTTTCCGCTGGCCCGTAAACGACAGCGCAGCGTGTTGCTCATTTTTATCGATCTCGATGATTTCAAAGCGATAAACGATCGGTTCGGCCATCCGTGCGGCGACAGTTTTCTGATTCAGGTTGGCGAAAGACTGAATGCCAGCGTACGCAGCGGCGATGTCATTGGTCGTCTCGGCGGCGATGAGTTTTTAATTGTCGGTCCAGGCCTTGAACTGGCAGAGCAGCAGGAATATATCGCAGCTTTACGCCAAGAGCTAATGGGGACCTATTTCCTCGCCGGACACCGAATTAACTATCCCGGCGCCAGCTTTGGCGTGATTGAGGCTGACCCGCAGCAGATGGGCGTCGAACAGGCGCTACGGGCTGCCGACGATGCGATGTATCAGGACAAGAAGTCCCGCCGTCAGGAGACATTCTTTCATATTGACTAATGTACGGTGAAATACCGTATGATATTAAGCACGACTCGCACCTACAGGGGCTCAATAATGAGACTGGGTATTTTATTTCCGGTGGCTATTTTTATCGTCGCCGTTGTTTTTCTGGGTTGGTTTTTTGTCGGCGGCTATGCGTCACCGGGCGGGGCATAATGAAAAAAAGTACCATTATTATGCTTATCGTCGCCGTTGTGGTGGTGGCTGGTACGCAATTCGGCTGGTGGTAAGGCGGGTGGCAGAACGCGGAATAAGGCGAACTTCGGTTCGCCTTATTGCATTAGGCTAATCCCGACGATCGGAACCTAAAAAGAGAAAACCCAGCGGGATAGAAAACAACAGCGTAAACACAATGCTATAAACCGTGACCATCGCCCCTTGCAGGAAGAACATTGAGGTCGTCCATTCAGAGTACGGCATATTGTATTCGCTTACCACGCCGCCAAAGGTCGCCCGTCCAACCACGAAAAGCGCGATGGCAAATATGGTTGCTATCGACAAGAAGAACTTCTTGCTGTTTTTATTGCTGGTGAGTTTCTGCAGAATCATCCGGGTTCCCTTTTTTCTGAGCGATAATCGGCTGTATATGTAACACCAATGCAATCAAAATTGAAGGGATTTTGTTACGAAACAGTGACGGTCACTATCGGGCCGGTCGCGCGTACCGGCCCAACGATTACGACTGAAGCGTCGCCAGACGAGCAGCAAAACCGACAAAAACCAGACCAATCAGGCTGTTGCCAATTTTCGCCAGTTTCTTTTTCGTTTTCACGTAGCGCGTCACGAAAGAGCCTGAGAGGATCAGGAAGCTCATATAGATAAAGCTAATCGCTTCCAGGGTCAGCGCCAGAATAAAGAACGCCAGTCCGGGCGTTTTCGCATTGACGTCGATAAACTGCACAAAGAATGAGACATAAAAAAGAATCGCTTTGGGATTGGTCAGGCTGAGCGTCAGCGAACGTTTCAGAATCGCGCTTCCCGGTTCTGAATCAGAAGACGAATGACCATCGCGCTGGGTTAACACCGCATAGAGCATCTTACCGCCCATCCACAGCAGGTAAATTGCCCCCAGATAGCGAACGATATTGAACAACACCGGCGTGGTCTTGATGAGCGTCGCGACACCAGCAAAAGCCAGAAACATCAGCACCGCATCACCGATAAACACGCCAGCCGCCGCCAGATACCCTTTCTTAACGCCGTGAGCGACGCCAGTTTTGAGGACAAAAAAGGTATTTGGACCAGGCACCAGGATGATAAAGATAGCCCCAACCAGATAGGTCAGGTAATTCAAAACACCGAACTCAGCGAACACAACGCACTCCTTCGCTTACAACAAAAAATATGATCCCGCGCACGTTAACGCAACCGGGACCATTTTGAAAGTACTGAGAGTGCGGATGTCTTAATACAGCGAGGTTTCACCCAGCGGGCGAGTCTTGAAGCGGCGATGAACCCATAGATATTGTTCCGGAGCACGCAGGATCTCTTTCTCAATAACCTTATTGATATAGCTGGCCGCATCCTGTTTATCTTCGCCCGGATAATCGCTCATCACGTCACTGATGTGCAGGCTGTAGCCCTTGCGGTCTGCTTTACGCACCATGCTGATAGTGAGCATCTTCGCACCAGACAAACGAGAAAGCACATAGGTACCGTTGGTCGTTGCCGCTTGCTGTACTGAGAAAAACGGGGCAAATACGCTGCCTTTCGGGCCGTAGTCCTGATCAGGAGCAAACCATACCGCTTCTCCGGATTTCAGCGCATGGACCAGACCGGATAAATTACGGCGATCAATCATCGCCTTGTTCGAACGCAAACGTCCTCGGGTCTGCACCCATTCCATTAACGGGCTATTGTGCGGACGGTAGGTTGCCATCATCGGGCGACACAGGCCCATAGTGCGACCACCCAGTTCAAGGGACATAAAGTGGACGCCAACTACCATCACGCCTTTTCCTGCGCTCAGGGCATTGTTGAGATTGACCATGCCTTCGACATCAAACCATTTTTTAACCCGCTCATCGCTCCAGAACCATGCCATACCCGTTTCAATCAGGCCCATCCCTAGTGACATAAAGTTCTGCTCGATAAGCTTTTCACGCGCCGCTGGCGACATATCCGGGAAGCAAAGTTCGAGGTTGCGTCTGGCGATATGCTCCCGGCGCTTCAGAAAGCGTCGTGAGGCGCGACCGGCGCTGGTGCCGATAAGGTGCAAAACAGGATAAGGGAGCTGAACGATGAGCCAGAGTATGCCCAGGCCAAACCAGGTCCCCCAATTGCGGGGATGGAGAAGACGTTTATTAAAAGCGCAAGACATGTTTTTTCCTGTAAACATTAGAACATGAGGTAACGCTTAAGGAAAAAACGAGTCCCTTCATCTGTCATTAGGCGGTACGTGTAGCAATTCGGACAATAATAATCCTGGTAAATTCCCTCCGGCAAGTAAAAAACTACGCCAGAAGGAAAAAACACATTATCAGCACACCTGTAACAAAATGTAAAATAAAAATGAATAAATAATTACAGACATCCACAACAAGAATGATTAACACGCTAATCATTCATGATGCAGCAGTGTGTTTTCAAGCCAATCTGCCGCTGCGGTACCCTGCACACCGCGGCCAGCAACGTGTCGGGATGGGTATGCGACCACCGGAAACCGGGGAAGCCTCTCCTTACGGGTATCTTATAAGCAACGCTCAGGACACGATATTCTTCTATTGGTTACAGGCTGCGCTGATATGAAAGGACAGACTATAAATTATTGCCAAAATAAGAATCACCTTATTTTAATTCCCTGACAATAATTAATATTTATCGACAGTTATTCATATCGCTATCGTTATTTCGGACTTTTTACCTCCATTCCCTTAATAGAGCAGCAGGCAATAAAGTTCAGGCGTTTTTTCTGGCTTTGAAAGAAACGCATCATAGATAAAAATCTCGGACGATTCTCGCTCTTCAGTAAACCATTGCAGGCAATTTTTACCGCCTGTTTAAATCCTTCATCTTTAATCAATCCACGCGGCGACATCAACGACATCGGTCCATGATGAAAACGAACGGAATCAAAACCTGTCCGTTGAAAAAGCGCCTGCCAGGCGGCACCGCTCAGCGGGCTTACGTTGGATTTCACCACCCCCTGCAGTTGAAGTCGCGCCCCCTCTTCCAACGCATCCTGTGTATACATAATATCGTGCGTCAGCAAACAACCGCCGGGCTTAAGAACGCGGAAATATTCTGCCACCAGCTTCTCTTTCGCTTTATCGGCGTACATGGTGAGCATCGCTTCATTTATCACCACATCAAATGTTCCATCGGGAAATGGCAACCGATTGGCATTAGCCTCCATCACTATCACCCGATTATCCACCCCTTCGCGGACAATATTTTGCCGCGCTTTCGCCAGCGCGTCTTTATCCATATCGATGGCGTAGACGCTGCAGCGAAAACGTTGCGCCAGCTCGATTGAGGTCGTACCCATATTACAGGCCACTTCCAGAACTTTGCTCTGTGCAGTAAAACCTGCCTGCTGAAACAACCACTCCGTGGCCTCTATGCCGCCTGGGCGTAAGCGCGTTTTCCCCAAGCTTGCCAAAAACGTATGTCCGGCTTTTTCGCTTGCGTTCATCATAATCCCCTTACCATCACCTTAAGATGCATTATAAATACAACATTAAAATCATAGAGGGAATAACGATAATGAATTTCATTTGCATTAAGCTCCAGGTGCAGAAAATGTAGTGCCCAGGTCAAAAAAATCTATTCAATATTTAACAATTACTTACTGTGACTATTGTTCTGTGCCGCGCTGTAACGATCGGCTTTTAATTGAAAATGAGAACCATTCTCATATTAATATGCAAAATATTGATGAATTGCTTTGAACCTGCCCATGTCCCAACCTTCCGCCACCGCTTCTTCGCTGACGCTTGCCTCGCTCTATAGCGACCATCACGGCTGGCTGAAAAACTGGCTTACCCATAAACTGCAATCTTCCTTTGACGCCGATGACGTCGCGCAGGATACCTTCGTGCGAATTATGGGCGGCGAGCCGCTGGCAACGATTCGCGATCCAAAGTCTTTCCTTTGCACTATTGCCAAACGAGTGATGATCGACCTGTTCCGCCGCAATGCGCTGGAGCGCGCATGGCTGGACATGCTCTCGCAGCTACCGGAAGAGCTGGTCCCCTCGCCCGAGCTGCGGCAAAGCCAGCTTGAACTGTTACAGCAAATTGACGCCATGCTGGATGGGCTCAATGTAAAAACCCGGGAGGCATTTTTATTCTCGCAGCTCGAAGGCCTGACCTACGCCGAAATCGCCAGCCGTCTGTCGGTATCCGTCAGCTCTGTCAAAAAATATATGGCGAGAGCTACCGAGCACTGCCTGCTTTTTCGCCTGGAGAACGGCCTGTGAACCCGGCGTTGAGCGACTCCCGTCGTCAGGCGTTGCGTTCGGCTTCGCACTGGTACGCCGTTCTGAGCGAAGGTCACGTCAGCCCAACGCAGGAAGCCCGCTGGCAACAGTGGTATGAGCAGAACAATGATCACCAGTGGGCCTGGCAACAGGTGGAAAACCTGCGTCAGCAGATGGGGCAATTGCCCGGCGGACTGGCCAGCCGGGCGCTGCACGATAGCCGTCTGGCTCGCCGCCAGGTGCTGAAAGGGCTGCTGCTTTTGCTGGTTGCCGGTGGCGGCTGGCAGCTATGGGATTCCGAACTGGCTGATGGGCTACGCGCCGACTACCGCACGGCAAAGGGCCTGCCGCGCCAGCAGCGGCTTGCCGATGGCACGCTGCTCACACTTAACACCGAAAGCGCTGCTGATGTCCGTTTTGACGCTCATCAGCGCCTCGTCCATCTGCGCTATGGCGAAATCGCCATTCAGACCGCGCACGACAGCCAGCAGCGACCGTTCCGGGTACAAACGCGTGAAGGCATGATGACGGCACTGGGCACCGAATTTACCGTACGCCAGTTTGCTGGCGGAACGCAGCTCGCGGTACAGCAACATGCCGTAGAGGCGGTTTTAGCATCAGGCAGCAAGCAAAGAGTCAACGCCGGAGAAAGCCTGTGGTTCACCCGCGATAGCTTCGCCGCCCTGGTCGCACTTAACGGCGGTGAAGATAGCTGGACGCAAGGAATATTAACCTTCCGTAATACCCCACTGAGCGAGGTGGTCGCCAGCGTAGCCCGCTATCGCTCCGGCGTACTGCGCTGCGATCCCGCCGTGGCTGATTTACGCCTCAGCGGAACCTTCCCGTTAGGGGATCCTGACGCCATCCTTAAGGTCATCGCACAAACCCTGCCGATAAAATTGCAGTTTGTCACCCGCTATTGGATCACCGTGATTCCGGCTTGAGAAAAAAAATCAAAAAAATTCTCATTCTCCATTGTCCCTTTTCCCCTGCTCGTTCGACTTATTAGGTGAATACAACCAAAAACGATCATGGAGAACTCATGACGCCTTTACGCGTTTTACGCAAACCGCTGCCTCTGGTGATGGCAATCCGTATCAGTCTGCTGCCGTTAGTGGGGTTGACTGCCGTGCCGGTATTTGCCGCCACGCAGTTTGATATTGCAGCCGGGGATTTAGACAACGTACTTAACCAATATGCCGCCCGCAGCGGCATCACGCTCTCCGCCGATGCCAGCCTGACGCGCGGTAAGCTCAGCCCCGGCCTGCACGGCAGTTTTGAAACCGAGCAGGGATTACACACGCTGCTGGACGGTAGCGGATTACAGTTAAAAGCGCTGGGTAATAACGTCTGGACGCTGGAACCCGCGCCCATCAGTAGCGAATCTACCTTAACCGTAGTGGGCGACTGGCTCGGCGATGCCCGGGAAAACGATGTCTTTGAGCACGCAGGTGCCCGTGATGTTATCCGCCGGGAAGATTTCGCCAAAACCGGCGCGACCACCATGCGCGAAGTTCTGAACCGAATTCCCGGCGTGAATGCACCGGAAAATACCGGTACCGGCAGTCACGATCTGGCGATGAACTTTGGTATTCGCGGCCTCAATCCGCGCCTTGCCAGCCGTTCCACGGTATTGATGGACGGCATCCCAGTGCCTTTTGCGCCTTACGGCCAGCCGCAGCTTTCGCTGGCACCGGTCTCGCTCGGCAATATGGATGCGGTGGATGTGGTACGCGGTGCCGGTGCGGTGCGCTATGGGCCGCAAAGCGTTGGCGGCGTGGTGAACTTCGTGACCCGCGCCATTCCTCAGGATTTCGGTATAGAGGGCGGCATTGAGGGGCAACTCAGCCCTACCTCTTCGCAAAACAATCCGAAAGAAACGCATAACTTAATGATCGGCGGCACGGCGGATAACGGTTTCGGCTCCGCCCTGCTCTACTCCGGCACCCGCGGCAGCGACTGGCGCGAACACAGCGCGACACGCATCGACGATGTGATGCTGAAAAGCAAATATGCGCCCAACGAAGTGCATACCTTTAACAGCCTGCTGCAATACTACGACGGCGAAGCCGATATGCCCGGCGGCCTCTCCCGCGCCGACTATAACGCCGACCGCTGGCAATCCACCCGCCCTTACGACCGCTTCTGGGGACGCCGCCAGCTCGCCAGTCTTGGCTACCAATATCAACCGGACGCGCAGCATAAATTTAATATTCAGGGGTTCTATACCCACACCCTGCGCAGCGGTTATCTGGAACAGGGCAAGCGTATTACCCTCTCTCCGCGCGAATACTGGGTCCGCGGCATCGAACCGCGCTATAGCCAGAGCTTTATGATTGGCCCCTCTGCCCATGAAGTCGGCGTTGGCTATCGCTATGTAAACGAATCGACCCACGAGATGCGTTATTACACCGCAACCACCAGCGGCGAACTGCCCAGCACCGCCAGCCCGTACGATCGCGATACCCGCTCCGGCACCGAAGCCCACGCCTGGTATATCGACGATCGTATTGATATCGGCAACTGGACGATTACGCCGGGTATGCGCTTTGAGCACATCGAGTCTTATCAGGACAACAATATAAAAGGTACCCACGAACAGGTCAGCTATAACGCCCCGCTCCCGGCGCTGAATGTTCTTTATCACCTCACCGACAGCTGGAATCTTTATGCCAACACAGAAGGCTCATTCGGCACCGTACAGTACAGCCAAATTGGCAAGGCTGTGCAAAGCGGCAATGTGGAACCGGAAAAAGCACGCACCTGGGAACTCGGCACCCGCTACGACGACGGCGCGTTAAGCGCCGAGATGGGGCTGTTCCTGATTAACTTCAATAATCAGTACGACTCCAACCAGACCAATGACACGGTTACCGCACGCGGTAAAACCCGTCATAGCGGTCTGGAAGCACAAACCCGTTACAACCTCGGCGAGTTTTCCCCGGCTCTGGATAACCTCTCTGTCTACGCCAGCTATGCGTACGTCAACGCCGAAATCCGTGAAAAAGGCGATACCTACGGTAACCAGGTTCCCTTCTCGCCGAAGCACAAAGGTACCTTTGGCGTCGATTACAAACCCGGCAGTTGGACGTTTAACCTCAATAGCGACTTCCAGTCCAGCCAGTTTGCGGATAACGCCAACACCGTGGAGGAGAGCGCCGACGGCAGCACCGGGCGTATCCCTGGCTATATGCTGTGGGGCGCGCGCGTGGCCTACGACTTTGGCCCACAGATGGCGAATCTCAATCTCGCACTGGGGGTGAAAAATATCTTCGATCATGAGTATTACACCCGCTCATACGACGATAACAACAAAGGGCTTTACGCCGGTCAGCCGCGCACGCTGTACCTGCAAGGGTCAATGAAGTTCTGATGATGGTTTGCTGCCGGATAGAGGCGTGAGCGCCCTGTCCGGCAAGCTGGAGTTGACTATGTTTAGCATTGTTCGCATGTTTATTTTTGGCCTGCTATTCCTGACAGGCCCCGCGTTCGCCGTCACCGTTCAGGATGAACACGGCGCTTTTACCCTCGAGAAAACGCCGCAGCGCATCGTGGTGCTCGAGCTCTCCTTTGTCGACGCGCTGGCGGCGGTCAACGTCAGCCCGATTGGCGTGGCCGATGATAGCGACCCGTCGCGCATTTTGTCCGAGGTACGGGCACGCCTGAAGGCATGGCAGTCAGTAGGTACCCGCGCCCAGCCCTCTCTGGAGGCAATTAGCGCGCTGCATCCGGACCTGATCATCGCCGATAGCAGTCGCCATGCCGGAATCTACACCGCCCTTGAGCAGATTGCCCCGGTGCTGCTGTTGAAATCGCGCAATGAAACCTGGGAGGAAAATCTGCAGTCAGCGGCGATTATCGGCAAAGTGGTCGGTAAGGACGGGGAGATGCAGCAGCGTCTTGCGCAGCATCGGCAAAGCATGGCGGCGTTTGCCCGCCAGCTACCAGCGGGTGCCAGCGTGCTATTTGGTACCTCGCGCGAGCAGCAGTTCAATCTTCATTCGACGCAATCGTATACCGGCAGCGTACTGACGGCGCTGGGCCTGAAGGTTCCGCAGCCGATCAACGGCGCACCGATGACGGCGATTAATCTTGAACAACTGCTGGCCATTAATCCGCAATGGCTGCTGGTGGCCCACTATCGTAATGAAAGCATCGTGAAAAAATGGCAGCAGGATTCGTTATGGCCAATGCTACAGGCTCAGCAAAAGCAGCAAATTGCGGCCGTTGATAGCAACAGTTGGGCGCGGATGCGCGGTCTCTTTGCCGCCGAGCGTATTGCCAGCGATATGGTGAAAATCGTCCACCACCAGGCGGTTGATAGCGCACCATGAGACCGTTCCGTCGTTCGTTTTTTATCTGGGGATTGCCGCTGCTGACGCTCACCGGCCTGTTCTGGTTGAGTCTGTTTTGCTATTCGGCAATCCCGATTTCGCCATTCAACGCGCTTCACGCGTTGACCGCCCCTAAAACGCCTCCCCTTGCGGAGGCATTAGTGCTTAATCTGCGCCTGCCCCGCAGCCTGGTAGCAATGATGCTCGGCGCCAGCCTCGCGGTATCGGGTACGCTGCTGCAAACGCTCACCCATAACCCACTGGCCTCTCCCTCTTTGCTGGGCATCAATAGCGGCGCGGCGCTGGCAATGGCGTTGACCAGCGCCTTCAGCCCGGCTCCGTTATCCGGGTTTTCACTGGCGTTGATTGCCGCCTGCGGTGGGGGAATAAGCTGGCTGCTGGTGATGGCCGCTGGTGGCGGCTGGCGCCATGAGCTGGATCGCAATCGGCTCATTCTCGCCGGTATCGCTCTTTCGGCGCTATGTATGGCGTCGACTCGCATAACCCTGCTGCTGGCAGAAGATCACGCTTACGGCATTCTCACCTGGCTTGCGGGCGGCGTTTCCCACGTACGCTGGGCCGAGTTCTGGCAGCTTTTCCCTTTTACCGCGCTCATTGTTCCCGGCGTATTTCTGCTGACCAATGCGCTTAATTTGCTGAACGTCAGCGATACCGCCGCCCATTCACTGGGCGTGAATTTGCCTCGCCTGCGCCTGCTGATTAACGCTGCCGTTTTGCTACTTACCGGCGCCTGCGTCAGCGTCGCCGGTCCGGTGGCTTTTATTGGCCTGCTGATCCCGCATCTGGCACGGCTTTGGGTGGGTCACGATCATCGCGCACTACTGCCCATGAGCGCCGTCATGGGCGCGTTATTTATGCTGCTGGCGGATATTCTCGCCAGAGCGCTGGCTGGGCCGGGTGAACTGCCGGCGGGCGCGGTGCTGGCGCTGGTCGGCGCGCCCTGTTTCGTCTGGCTGGTCAGGAGGCGCGGATGAGACTACGCAGCACCCTTTTTTTGTTGCTTGCGCTGGCGCTATTAACCGCGTTTTCTCTGCGGATGGGTGCGGTTCCGCTACCGTGGCGGGCGCTGCTCGACGGATGGGCTTCGGGCAGCGAGCATCACTACGTGCTTATGCAATATCGCCTGCCGCGCATAATACTGGCATTAATTATTGGCGCTGCGCTGGCGGTTTCCGGCGTGCTGGTTCAGGGAATTGTGCGCAATCCGCTGGCCTCGCCGGATATTCTGGGCATTAACCACGCGGCGAGCCTGGCGTCGGTAAGCGCATTGTGGTTTATGCCGTCCCTGTCCCCGCTGTGGTTGCCGCTACTGGCCTTTATCGGCGGGATGGCGGCGATGGTCATCCTGATTGCCCTTGCCGGTTTTTCCCGCCCAATGCGCCTGGCGCTGACCGGCGTGGCGCTGTCGGCCTGCTGGGCCAGCGTGACCGATTACCTGTTACTGTCGCGTCCTCAGGAAATCAATAACGCGCTGCTGTGGCTAACCGGTAGTCTGTGGGCCAGAGATAGCTCATTTGTCATCATCGCCCTGCCCCTGCTCGCGATTTTGCTGCCCCTGAGCTTTACTCTCAGCCGCGATCTCGACCTGCTGGCCTTAGGCAGCGACCGCGCCGGAACGCTCGGCGTCAACACGCGCTGGCTTAACGGCTACGGCCTCACTCTGGCAGTCGCTCTCGCCTCGGTCAGCGTCGCGGTCTGCGGCCCTATCGCTTTTATCAGCCTCGTCGTGCCGCATCTTGTACGCCGCCTGTTTGGCGGTCGCCATCGCTATTTATTACCCATTTCAGCCCTGGCGGGCGGGCTGGTTCTGCTACTGGCCGATTTATTGGCAAGAACTCTCCATCCGCCGCTGGAGCTCCCGGCAGGCGTGTTAACGGCGATTATTGGCGCGCCCTGGTTCATCTGGCTACTTGTGAGAATGCGTTAAATGGAACTGCGAACGGAAAACCTGACCGCTGGCTATGACGGCAAGCGCATTATCAACGATCTCAACCTGACGCTACCTGGCGGGAAAATCACCGCGCTGTTGGGGCCGAACGGCTGCGGTAAATCCACTCTGCTGAAGTGCTTTTCTCGCCTTCTGACGCCGGACGCTGGGGAGATTTGGCTCGGTAATCAGATCTTAAACGGTATCTCGACCCGTCAACTGGCGCGGCGGCTGGCGCTCCTTCCGCAACAACATCACGTACCGGAAGGCGTGACCGTGCGCGAGCTTGTCGGCTACGGCCGCAGCCCGTGGTTGCCAATGTGGGGGCGGCTTTCGGCACAGGACAGAGCGCGCGTTGAGCGCACGCTTGAACGAACAGGCATCGCCGCGCTGGCTGAACAACCGCTAAGCACCCTTTCCGGCGGCCAGCGGCAGCGGGCATTTCTGGCGCTCTTGCTGGCTCAGGATACGCCACTGGTACTGCTTGATGAGCCAACAACCTGGCTGGATATCAATCACCAGGTGGAGTTAATGAAGCTGATGCGCGAGCTACAGCTAATGGGAAAAACCGTGGTCACTGTGCTGCACGATCTTAATCAGGCCAGCCGCTACTGCGATCATTTGGTGGTACTTGCCGGGGGCCAGGTGCAGGCTCAGGGCCCAGCGGAAACGGTGCTGACGCCAGAAATGTTGCGCGAGGTCTTCAGTCTGGAGGCAGAGATTCATCCGGAGCCGATATCGCAGCGCCCGATGTGCGTGGTGAAATAATACGAGGTATGGCGCAGAACGCGCCATACCTGAGGATAATCAGTAGGTGTGGAAATATTGCTGAATCACCTGAGGATTTTTAGTTTGCGTCAGCGCCGTCATCAGCAGAATGCGCGCTTTAGCCGGATTGAGCGAATCGGATACCAGCCCCGGCTGGCCATCATCAATAGGTACCACGCCGCTACCGGTACGCGAGGCGCGAACCACCACGATACCGGCTTTTTCCGCTTTTTCGATCCCTGCCGCGCTACGTACGGAAACAGAGCCCGCTCCGGTACCCGCATAGATAATGCCGTCGGCATGGTGCGCAATCGCCGCGTCATACATATATTCCGGATCGTCCTGATAGCCATAAATAATGACCACTTCTGGCAGTGCCTTAAGGTTACGCACGTCAAAAACAGAACGCACGGTGTGAATTTTATCCACCCGGGTTTCAAACTGCGGCTTGCCGCTGACGATAACACCAAGGTAGCCCTCTTCCGGCGCCTTGAAGGTATCCAGCGTCGTCGCATTAGTTTTGGTCACGAAACGCGCAGCGCCGATACGGTCATTGAGGACTACCATCACGCCGCGACCTTTCGCTTGTGGGTCAGCCGCCACGGTCACCGCCTCCAGCAGGTTCATTGGACCATCGGCGCTGATGGCTGTCGCCGGGCGCATTGCCGCAGTGAAGACCACCGGCTTATTGCTTTTTACCGTCAGGTTGAGGAAATAAGGCGTTTCATCCAGCGTGTCGGTTCCGTGAGTAATCACGACGCCGTCTACGTCATCGCGGGACAGCAGCTCATTAACGCGTTTTGACAACTTGAGAATAATATCGCTGGTCATATTTTCGCTGCCAATATTGGCTACCTGCTCACCGTCAACGCGCGCGACTTTGCTCATCTCAGGCACGGCATTAATCAGCGTCTGTACGCCAATCGCGCCGGCTTTATACCCGGTCGTCTGGGTGTTGCTGGCCGCCGAACCGGCAATGGTTCCTCCGGTCGCCAGGATCACAATGTGCGGCAGTCGCGTCTCACTCAATGCAAAAGTACTCACTGTCAGTAACGCAATGGCCAGTAATGCTCTAAAATTCATAATCACTCATCCCAAATAGATATTAATCAAACTCGCGCAGAGTTAATGCAAACAGCTTGCCAGGATTTATTTTCTTTTAAACATCAAAATGATTAACTATCAGACAAAAAAGGATTTTTTATTCACCCCTGGCGCCACCTTGGTGCAGAGACGCGCTAAAAATGGGCACCATAAAATTTAGAATCAGAATCAACTTATTCAACAAATTCTGTAATACAGGCATAAAGCGCGTGATGGTTACATAATCGGCATTGTGATGAGCGAAATGGACCAAAACGATACGGGTAACGCGATGGAGAAAAACGATGCGTATTGCCTTAAAATCGGCATTGATGCTTACCACCCGCGTCATACAAATTATTAACCCTGAATTACATCTTCATATGCAAAGAACGGCGCTGATCGCGCTGGAGCTTGCGCTCGCGGTCGGTTTGTCTCGTCAGCAACAGCAGACCATTTTTTGCGCCGCTCTGCTGCACGACATCGGCGTGCTGGGCGACAAAAGGGTTATCGCTTCACTCAACGCGATAGATAATCTCGACGACCCGCATCAGCATCGGGGAGCCGAAATGCTAGATGGGTTAGCCACTCTGGCCCCTATTCTGCCGATTATCCGCGACCACCATTTTAGCCCGAGCCACAGAGGCAGCCTCGAACAGCATATTGTTTATTTTGCCGACGTTTTTGAACGGCTGCTTTCTGGCGACAAGAGCGCACCGACGTATCAAAGCGATATGATTAATCAATTCCGCGCGCTATATCAGGAGATCGACCCGCCGCTGTGCCAGACCTTATGCCAGCTCGCGAAAAAGGAGCATTTTTGGCTGCATCTTAACCCCGGGCATATTCAGCGGATGCTGGAGATTATCGGCCCAATAAACGACGTTTATATCAATATCGACGGTCTGAAAGACATCTGCTTATTAATTGCCAAAATTGTCGATACCTATAGTAGCTTTACCGCCAGCCATAGCCTGATGGTCGGTAAAATATCGCGAACCCTTGCCGCCAGGATGAATCTGCCGGAGCCTGAGTGTAAGAAGATTGAGATTGCTGGTTATTTGCACGATATCGGTAAAGTGTACATTCCGCTGAAAATACTCGAGAAACAGGGTGAGCTAAATGCCGAAGAGCTGCTTCAGGTTCGCGAACATAGCTATATGACCGGCGAAATCCTTAGCGCCTTTAGTGAGCTCGGCGAAATAATCAACTGGGCGGCAAACCATCATGAAAAACTGGACGGCAGCGGTTATCCCCTTCACCTTAATCAGGATTATCTGCAGCTGGAGGACCGAATTATCGCTATCGCTGATATTTTTACCGCCCTTACCGAAGACCGACCCTACCGCCACGGCATGAGCCGCCAGCAGGCGTTACAGCTGATAGAGACTGATGTGATAAATGGCGCGTTAGATAAAGACGTGTATCGCGTTTTGCATCAGCATGCCAAAGCGCTCCACGCTATGATTACTAACACACTGCACTCTTGAGAGTCGGGCCTGTACGGGTAAACCAAGGGTGCAGTCATAAATAAAAATATACCCTAAATAATTCGAGTTGCTTAAAGGCGGCAAGGGAGGGACAAATTCGTCGGGAACGAATTTGACCAGCCGAAGGCTGGCCTCCGGTGAGAGGCAGGAGCCTCTCATTAATCCCCAGGAGCATAGATAACTATGTGACTGGGGTGAGCGCACGTAGCCAACACATAAGCAACTTGAAGTATGACGGGTATAATTAATTCATCTGCACGCAAGGATATATCCGGTGAGAATCGCCACCATGACCAACTGGGCCTACGGGATCACCGTCGCCCTGACTATCGCCTCTGGCATCGCTATGCTGATGGCCTCTAGTGCGGACAACGCAGAACGAAGAGCCGTCGAACAACGGCAGGTGTTCGATAGGCTAACTGAAGAAGTTGAAAGCGGCGCCTGGGAGCTTTCAGACCTCGCGCGGCTGTACGTCATCCAAAAAAATCCAGATGTTTTACGGGAATACCGACAACAATCTCAAACGATAACCGCTATTGAACAGCGGCTGGAAAAGCTCAAAGACAATGGAGCAACTGGTGAAGAGCTGGCGCTGCTGCGTGATGGTTTGCAGATTGCCGAAGAGCTTCAGGATGAACAGAAAACGGCGCTGGCGAATATTGCCAGAGGAGGAGAAAAAGAGGCTGTCAGCCTGCTTTACGGCGTTCCCTACGAACAGGAACTTGAACGAGTTCAGACGCAGCTTGACCATTTTCGTCTGATGCTTGAAGGCCGGGTGAATAAAACCATTGCAGAGGCCACTGAGAAATCACGCCTGTGGCGCACGCTGTCAGAAGTGATGGTTGGGCTGACGGCACTAATGTTCCTGTTTGTCCTCGGTTTTATTCTTAAACGTCGGGTGCTTTATCCCGTTGTCCGTCTGAGCGACGTGGTGCAGCGTCTGGCCTCACAGGATTATGCCGTTGAGACGCCGCAGTTTACCCAGATTGATGAAATTGGCGATATGGCCCAGGCGATTCGTATCTTTCGCGAGAACGGTCTTGCACGGCAGCGACTTGAGCAAGAGCGGGATGCCGACTGGGCAATTCGGGAGCTACTGGCGCGGATGACCCAACGGCTACAAGGCTGCGAGTCCTTCGAGGATGTGATTAAGGTGGCTGAGCTGTTCGCGCCGAATATCGCCCCAGAGATCCCCGGTCGGCTCTATATTCTCGATACCGATCCGTGGCAAATGCGCTGTGTTGCGCAGTGGCTTTCTCCACCGGAAGAAGCCGACGTTTTTCATCCGGATAACTGCTGGGCCGTACGGCGCGGGCTGAGCCATCCTCCGGTTAATGGTGAACCGGATATCGCCTGTTATCATCTGTCAGAATCACAAGCTCATCAGTCGCTGTGCGTGCCGCTGATTGCCCAGGGGGAAGCCATAGGTCTACTCTCTTTCAGCAACGTCACTTCCGCCACCGCTCCCTCTCGCGCCTATCTCGAACTGATGGCCGAAGCGCTGGGCCTGGCGCTGTCTAACCAGCGTTTACGTAATGCGCTGCTGGAAAAAGCGCTGTTCGATTCGCTCACCGGACTGCGTAATCGCCATCATCTGGACGATGCTCTGCACACGCAGATGAATCTGGCCGTGCGTAACGGTACGCCGCTAAGCTGTCTGATGATCGATATCGATCACTTTAAGGCAATCAATGATAATTACGGCCACGAGGCGGGCGATCTGGTGATTAAAAGCGTCGCCGCTATCATCCAGCGTGCAGTGCGTGATATCGGGATGGCCTTCCGCTACGGCGGCGAAGAGTTCCTGGTGCTGATGGCCGGCACCAACGAAGAAACCGCTATGGCCTGTGCTACCGATATTTATAACAGCGTACATCTGCTGACCTTACGCTATGGACTGGCTGAGATGGGTCAGGTTGATGTCTCCATCGGTATCGCCAGCTACCCGCAGCATACCCAAAGCGATAGCCTGCTGCGCGCGGCGGATGCGGCGCTCTACCGGGCAAAAGAGCTGGGGCGTTCAAGGATTGTGAGCTTTGGGATGTTGAAGGCAGAGTGAGTGTTACAAAGACGCCGTTGGTTATTCAAGGTAGCTGAAGGAGGCAAAAATCGTTAGCGGGGTGCGGATAATATTTATAACATCAGACAGATACCAACATATTCAATAATTTTTACCAGGGAAGGCTATGAAGTATCAACAGGTATTGCAGGAATTATTGTTAGATGACCCTGTAAGAATGAAGGCTCTTTACGCCGTTCGGGCATTAAAGCTCAGTGATGGCTGGATTGGGGCAGGATTCGTGCGTGATGCGGTCTGGGATCATTTACATGGATATGGGCAACAACCGGTTTCTGGCGACGTGGATGTTGTCTGGTTCGACGCTGAATACTGCAATCCGACTCACGATAGCAGCCTTGAAGAGAGGCTCAGCCTACAGCTTTCTACCTTCAACTGGTCGGTAAAGAATCAGGCCAGAATGCATCAACGTAATGGTCACCGTCCCTACCACTCAACAGAAAATGCTCTGCTGTACTGGCCTGAAACGGCTACGGCCGTCGCCATCAGAATGGGAGATGGAGATCTTATTGAGATTATTGCGCCCTATGGGCTTGATGATCTGTTTGAACGGCGTCTTAGACCGACGCCGTCATTCGAACGTGAAAAATTGGATATTTTTAAGCAACGTGTCGCCGCAAAACGATGGATGGAGCGCTATCCTACATTGCAGCTCATCGTTGCTGAATAATTAAAAGGCCTGAGTCCGATACAATACCAAACCCAGGCCCTGAAAGCCGCGTAGCATGAACTGTCCAACTTTATGAGGTCAGTCCATAAACCGGATTAAAGATATTAGTTTGGCACAGAACCAGAATAAAATGTTCCAGCCAGACGTTGTGTCCGCTCTACTGCATACGCAGAAAACACATCTGCCGAACTTGCTGTTTGCTCGAATGGATGATGAAATACTGGAACAGAATCTTTAGATTTTTCTGTATCCAACAGCATTACGCGAGAGATGAAATAAAGGGTATCATCAGCAAGGTTGCGAAACACTACCTGAAAAATCGGAATCATTTCTACTCGATCGGTATTAAACGTAGAGGGATCCCTTAGATTAGTGAAACTGCCAGAAATCCGTACATACTTCCCCTCAATAACTTCACCATCTTTAGCTTTGTAGATAGCCTGAGTTGTACTCCATTCTAAATCTATGGATTTCATATTTTATCCTTTATAAATAAATTAATGGTTTACTTCATATTGGTGGACTAACCATGTCAGGTTTTACCACCGACTTTATCACAAGGACGACAGTCCAGGATAATTCAGCAATACTCTCTCTATCGTGCATTAATTTCGCCATTTAATCTCCGGATAAGTAGATTTATCTTTCCGAAGAAGCAGATATCCAGTCGAAGCAATGCCTGCTGGCATTTATTAAATAAGAACCCAACATTTGAAGAGAATATGCCCGGTAAAAGGCACCCTATGGGTGCCTTTTGCAAAATATTTATTAGTGATTACGCAATAACGCCGTTATCAAACGTGTAGGCTGTGCCAGCTAAAATTCCATCTTCACCTTCACGCACAATCTTCACATGTTTTGCCGCACCATCATTCCAGCAAAAGACCGCAACAGCTCCGATTGACAAATTAAAACTGCATTTGCTATTCGTTACAATAACAAGCGAATGTTCACCCGCGATAATATCACCGTCATTGCCGGCACAGATGATTGTATTGTCACGACCTTCATCATTAATCTGGCAATTTTCACCCGCGGCAATAAGAACACTGTCCTTCACCACGTCTCTGGCATTAATTCGCGAACTGTACCCGGCAACAAATGCCCGCGCAGCTTCTAGCGGGAAGTCAGGTGTTGATGGTGGAGTCATATAATTTAACTCAATCTCAGAATTGTTACCTAGAGCACTGGTTCGTGAATAATTACCGCCCCAGATTTTGCTTTGTTCCCCAATGACGCTGATGACGCCGTCCATTCCTGGCATATAGAAACCTTCGCTGGCCCCCTGCTCACCACTGGAAAGTACTACATCATCATAGACTGTAGAACTATCTCCACAATGGGTAATTCGCACCGGGGATGATTTCCCTACAACATGATGAAAACCATCTGAGAACGCCACACCACCATTACCTACAGTGCCACCGATCAGAACAGCCCCTTCAATTGGTGCATTGACAATAGACATAAATACTCCTTTGGGTTTAATTGATAGAATTGAACAGACCACGATTTTCAACGAAGTACATTACGATTGATTTTGCAGTCTGGTATAGAAAAGACCATGCAAATACTGGCCTTGATAAACTGATATTTCCGATTGGCAGATTGCGTGCCCCATAAACGACAAAACCCCGCCATTTCAGGCAGGGTTTTTAGCGTTTAAGTTGTGCATTGAAGTAAGCACTCTTAACACTCTACACAACAAAACACGGACCGCGTTAGTATTATTTTCTGTTTATTTCATTCCCGGGGATATGTAGCAATCAAGAGGCACTGAGTCACTCTTTCTAAGATAAATAATTACCGCGAGCTTGATAAAGCAGACCGCACCAGAGGCGTTTTTCACCTCCAGTATTTGACGTAAATAAATCCCGTGTGTATTTAAATTTAAAGGATGCCTCCACGGCTTTAGGGACACTGCTTATACCCTAAATAATTCGAGTTGCAGGACAAAACGGTTAACCGTTTTGAACAGCGGCAGCGTTGGCCCTGAAAGGGTGAGTCCCGTAGGGGCGAATCACGCGGCAAGTGAGCGAAGTGAACGCACATGCAATTTGAAGTTGCACGGGGAGATACATTAAGTATCCATATCCAGCGTAACATTAATCATGGATAAGCACCCATCAATGAATCCCTCTGCCATCTGAATCTCGACGCGAACCATTTTTTCATCTTTTTTAAGCTTCTTCGCTATCTTACGTTTAGATATTCCGTACAGATAATGAGCGACAAGAAGACTATGTTCATATGGTTTTTTATCGCGAAGCCGTGCCAGGCACCCTTCAATAATCAACGCATCATCATCAGTGCAGCACAAACGTGATTTTCCTGAATGGGGTAAAAGTCCCTTGAAACCCGCTGCTATATGCGAGTAATCAAGCCCGGAATGGTCTGCTGCTGCCCATCCTCCCCACAAACCTAAAACTTTTTTAAGGTCGCGCATATTCATTCTCCATACACTAATCTTTAATAATTACGCCGATCGCCTGTGAGTTTTCGAGCGCCAACGCCTTTCAAAGGATGGGGCGAGTAAACTCGCAGGATGAACTCGTCATGTTCGCCAGTTCCTTCGTCCATGAAACAAGGTGCCCAAGGATCCGCTTTCTGATTTCACCTGCCGTCAGGCTCCCTTGATGCATGGCTTCACACATCTCCACCACTATCCAGTACTGCACTGGATGTGAGCATAGAAATGATGCTCACTTATTTAGCCTCCTGAATCGCACACGAAATATGATTACCTGCGTCCGCAGTCCCCACTTTTACAGCGTACGCAAGAGACACATGCGATTTGCGCAAATTTCTTGATCTTGATTGCATATCACACCCTTTAATTGCGTTACACGCATATTAATCTTGACATTTGATTTGCGCAAGTTAATTTGCATATCACGCAAATTAAACATGTAATAAACGCATGAACATAGGAAATCGTATTAGAGAACTTCGCTTAGCGAAGGGACTCAAGATTGCAGATCTTGCTGATGCTGTCGGTATTGACGGTGCGAACATCTCTCGCGTGGAAACCGGTAAGCAGAAGTCATTTACTGAACAATCACTTAAGAAATATGCTAATGCACTGGGTGTTAGCGTGGCGGAGCTATTTACTCCAGGTGAAAATGCAATTACTGTATATAAAAACAGTAAAAAGCAGCATCAAACTGGAGATAGCTCTGTGTATAGAGTGGAGATTCTTGATGTCAACGCCAGCGCAGGTGGTGGCTTTATTCAAGGAAGTGACGTTATAGATGTAATTCGTTCTATCGAATATAACAGCGAGCGCGCAATTGCTATGTTTGGCGGACGTTCGTCAGACCAGGTCAAGGTAATCAACGTTCGCGGTGACAGCATGGCTGAGACCATCGAACCTGGAGATCTGATCTTCGTTGATATATCTGTACATGACTTTGATGGCGATGGAATCTATGTATTTGGTTTTGATGATAAAATTTACGTTAAACGACTTCAGATGATACCAGACCAATTACTCGTCATATCAGATAATCCTAAATATCGTGAATGGTCAGTGGATAAGAGCAATGAACATCGCTTCTATATCTATGGCAAAGTGATGATCAGCCAATCCCAATCCTTCAAACGACACGCGTAGTCCTCTACTTGCGCAAGCGCCGCCTTTACAGGCGGTTTTCCTCATCCATAAGTTGCGAAACACGCATAAAAAAACGGGAACTGTTAAGCTCCCGTTCTTATTTAACCCAAATTCTGGATTACATGTTCGCGATAATCGCGTCGCCAAACTCGGAACATTTCAGCAGCTTAGCGCCTTCCATCAGACGTTCAAAGTCATAGGTCACGGTCTTGGCAGCGATTGCGCCTTCAGTGCCCTTAACGATTAAGTCTGCGGCTTCGAACCACTGCATGTGGCGCAGCATCATCTCAGCGGACAGAATAATAGAACCTGGGTTCACTTTATCCTGGCCTGCATATTTCGGTGCAGTACCGTGGGTCGCTTCGAACAGTGCACACTCGTCGCCGATGTTGGCGCCCGGAGCGATACCGATACCGCCAACCTGCGCCGCCAGGGCATCAGAGATGTAGTCACCGTTCAGGTTCATACAGGCGATAACGTCGTATTCCGCCGGACGCAGCAGGATCTGCTGCAGGAAGGCGTCGGCGATCACGTCTTTAACTACGATCTCTTTCCCGGTGTTCGGGTTTTTGATCTTCAGCCACGGGCCGCCGTCAATCAGTTCACCGCCGAACTCTTCGCGTGCCAGCTGGTAACCCCAGTCTTTGAACGCACCTTCGGTGAACTTCATGATGTTGCCCTTGTGCACCAGGGTCAGGGAATCGCGATCGTTGGTGATGGCGTATTCGATAGCGGCGCGAACCAGGCGTTTGGTGCCTTCTTCAGAGCACGGTTTGATACCGATACCGCAATGTTCCGGGAAGCGAATTTTCTTCACGCCCATTTCATCACGCAGGAATTTAATCACTTTATCAGCTTCGGCTGAGTCAGCTTTCCACTCGATACCAGCATAGATGTCTTCTGAGTTTTCGCGGAAGATAACCATGTCGGTCAGTTCAGGATGTTTAACCGGGCTCGGCGTACCCTGGTAGTAACGTACCGGGCGCAGGCAAACGTAGAGGTCCAGTTCCTGACGCAGGGCAACGTTCAGAGAACGAATACCACCGCCAACTGGCGTGGTCAGAGGGCCTTTGATGGCAACACGATATTCACGAATCAGATCAAGAGTTTCGGCAGGCAGCCAGACATCCTGGCCATAAACCTGGGTCGATTTTTCGCCGGTGTAAACTTCCATCCAGGAAATTTTACGCTCGCCCTTATAGGCTTTCTCAACGGCAGCATCAACCACTTTCAGCATTGCTGGGGTTACGTCAACACCGATACCATCGCCTTCGATGAACGGGATAATCGGATTATTAGGGACGTTCAGCTTGCCGTTTTGCAGGGTGATTTTTTGACCTTCCGCCGGAACTACTACTTTGCTTTCCATTAACCTCTCCTTCGAGCGCTTCTGGTTCTGCTCTTCCCTCTTCACGCTAGCCGGGCGTTGGCTTTATTCGCCCACTCCCGTCATCGGAATATCCCGCTAACCGGAGATTTCGCGTCCGTGTCGCCTTCCTGTAATGCGAATCGGTTTGAGCAACCTTTTTGTTAATAAGTTGTAATGAGCATGTCAATACTACCTGAATGTTTGCGTCCATGAAAGGCATTCGTAATTAGGCTATAATGCGGCAATTGATTGAGTCTGAAAATACCATGCAAAAAACTTCATTTAGAAAACATCGCGTTGAGCGATTCAGCAAGCAACAAGTCACCAGACAACGTAAAGAACACCAACCAAAAACTGTGATCTTGTTCAATAAACCATATGATGTGTTGCCACAATTTACTGATGAATCCGGGCGCAGCACGCTAAAAGATTTTATTCTGGTTGCCGGAGTTTACGCTGCGGGTCGGTTGGACCGCGATAGCGAAGGCCTGATGGTGCTAACTAACGACGGCGCGCTGCAGGCGGCGCTCACCCAACCGGGCAAGCGCACGGGTAAAATTTATTATGTTCAGGTAGAGGGTGAACCAACAGCCGATGCGCTGGCCGCGCTGCGCGACGGCGTCACGCTGAACGATGGTCCAACCCTGCCCGCTGGCGCTGAGCTGGTCACGGAACCTGAGTGGCTGTGGCCACGTAATCCGCCAATTCGCGAGCGCAAATCGATTCCCACCAGTTGGCTCAAAATCACCCTTTATGAAGGTCGCAACCGCCAGGTCAGACGCATGACCGCGCACGTCGGATACCCAACTCTACGCCTTATTCGCTATGCGATGGGTGGCTATACGCTGGATGGACTGACCAACGGCGAATGGCGAAAGGTCGAATAACTTAATAAAGCGGCTTACTGCCGTTTCAGGGAAGAAAAAATATGCGTTTAGTCATACCTGGTATATTGGGTCTCTGCTGCATCTCATCATTTTGTTTCGCAGAGGAGAACTGTGAAACTCTAGCCGGCATAGCAGCAGGGGAGGCAGATTACACCTATCAGTCAGCCCAGGTAAAAACGACTAGCAGGCTGCATTTTTACTCCGCCCCCGCGGCTCAATGCCAACTACCGGCATTTCTGATTGCAGGCGATAACGTCGAGGTGCTCCGCAGCATGGTGCTGGGTGACTCTCTTAGCCAACAGTATCGATACGTACGTTTCCGCGATGCCAAAGGGCAATTCGCCACCGGCTGGGTGAATGCTGCCGGATTGGCACCGGAGAATAATCCCCTAACCGTCAGCAGCCAGTGTCAGAAATGGGCAAATAAAGCGATGCGACAGCGCGAAAGTCTCGCTCCGGCTCAGGATAACCACTATCAAATACAAGGATCAGGCCGAGCGGAATTCTACGCAATGCCTGACGAACAGTGTCGCAGCCACACCATTTTTCTGGTCCCAGGGGATACCGTTTCCACCCAGGAGCAATCCAACGATGATTTTATCGAAGCCGTTTATTACACCGCCGATCGCCATATCGTGCGCGGCTGGTTGAAAAAATCACGGCTCACGCCGCTAAACCACGGCGATAGCTACCGTGAGGATATCAATCCCTTATCAACGGACAAAGCATCGCGTCTGGTAACGCTTAATTTACGTCACGACTATAGCTGTATATTTTATGAAAGCTGGAATGCGGAAAAAGAGATTCAAATGATGGTGCGTGAAGATCACCAGTCCTCGCAGTGTCGCGGCGCAGGCGACCCGGAAACATCGCCTGTTATCGCTTACATTAGCCTTAACAAACTCAGCGGCGAAATTCGCTGGCCGGATGTCGCAGAAGGGTTCGAACCATAATAAGGATGCAATATGTTTAAACCGCACGTCACCGTCGCCTGCGTGGTTCACGCAAAAGGCAAATTTCTGGTCGTTGAAGAAACCATCAATGGCAAAGCGTTATGGAACCAGCCTGCGGGGCATCTGGAGGCCGATGAAACGCTGGTGCAGGCCGCAGAACGCGAACTGTGGGAAGAGACCGGCATTCGCGCGACGCCGCAGCACTTCATCCGCATGCACCAGTGGATAGCCCCGGATCGTACGCCTTTTTTGCGTTTCTTATTCGCCATTGAGCTTAACGATACGTGCGCCACTGAACCTCATGACAGCGATATTGACCGCTGCCTGTGGCTTAGTGCTGAGGAAATTCTTAACGCAGCAAACCTGCGTTCTCAATTAGTTGCCGAGAGCATCCGCAGCTATCAGCAGGATCCCCGCTACCCTCTGTCGTTAATTGGTGAATTTAACTGGCCGTTCACAGGGGGTGCCTCAACGGTTGACGCGTGCTAGAATACGCCGCCTCGAAGTTCAATGTAGTGAGTATTCCAATGTCAGAAAGCCAGAAAAAAGTGATCGTCGGCATGTCCGGCGGGGTTGATTCCTCAGTTTCCGCTTACCTGCTTCTCCAGCAAGGGTATAAGGTGGAAGGCCTGTTCATGAAGAACTGGGAAGAAGACGACGGCGAGGAATATTGTACCGCAGCGGCAGATTTGGCGGATGCGCAAGCCGTCTGCGATAAGCTCGGGATTGAACTTCATACCGTCAACTTTGCCGCAGAATATTGGGACAACGTGTTCGAACTGTTCCTTGAAGAATATAAAGCCGGACGCACGCCGAACCCGGATATTCTGTGTAATAAAGAAATTAAGTTTAAAGCCTTCCTCGAGTTTGCCGCAGAGGACCTCGGCGCCGACTATATTGCCACCGGCCACTATGTGCGCCGCGCTGACGTTAACGGTAAGAGCCAGCTGCTGCGCGGCCTCGACGGTAATAAAGACCAGAGCTACTTCCTTTATACCCTGGGCCACGAACAGATCGCGCAAAGCCTGTTCCCGGTGGGGGAACTGGAAAAGCCGCAGGTGCGTAAAATTGCCGAAGAGCTGGACCTCATCACCGCGAAGAAAAAAGACTCTACCGGTATCTGCTTTATCGGCGAGCGTAAGTTCCGCGAGTTCCTTGGCCGCTACCTGCCTGCTCAGCCGGGTAAAATTATCAGCGTTGACGGCGATGAAGTCGGCGAGCACCAGGGCCTGATGTACCATACGCTTGGGCAGCGTAAAGGCCTGGGCATCGGCGGCATCAAAGACGGCGGCGAAGACCCGTGGTATGTGGTCGATAAAGACGTCGAAAACAATATTTTGATCGTGGCTCAGGGCCATGACCATCCGCGTCTGATGTCGGTGGGGCTTATTGCCCAACAGCTGCACTGGGTTGACCGCGAGCCGGTAACCGGCACGCTGCGCTGTACGGTCAAAACCCGTTACCGCCAGACTGACATCCCCTGCACCGTTAAAGCGCTGGATGACGACCGCATCGAAGTTATCTTCGATGAACCGGTTGCGGCCGTTACGCCGGGTCAGTCAGCGGTCTTCTACAGCGGCGAAATCTGCCTCGGCGGCGGTATTATTGAACAGCGCTTGCCGCTGCAGGCCTGACAGACGTTTTTGCCGCCGAATGCACCAATCTGGCATCCGGTGGTTTACAAGGAGAATGTGTGGCGAAGAATTATTATGACATTACGCTGGCGCTGGCCGGAGTTTGCCAGGCCGCGCGTCTGGTTCAGGAACTGGCGCACCAGGGGCATTGCGATGGCGATGCCCTGCATGTGTCGCTGAACAGCATCATCGACCTCGACCCGGATTCAACGCTGGCGGTGTTCGGTGGCAGTGAAGCCAATCTTCGCCTCGGGCTGGAAACCCTCATTGGCGTGCTGAATACCAGCAGTCGCCAGGGACTGAACGCCGAACTCACCCGCTATACTTTAAGCCTGATGGTGCTGGAACGTAAGCTTGCCGCCAGCAAAGGGGCAATGGATACCCTCGGCAACCGTATTGGTGGCCTGCGCCGTCAGCTGGAACATTTCGATCTGCAATCTGAAACCCTGCTCAGCGCGATGGCGGGCATCTATGTTGATGTGATTAGCCCGCTGGGCCCGCGTATTCAGGTAACCGGCTCTCCAGCCGTACTGCAAAGTCCTCAGGTACAGGCGAAAGTTCGCTCTGCCCTACTGGCAGGTATTCGCTCCGCCGTGCTCTGGCACCAGGTGGGCGGCGGACGCCTGCAGCTGATGTTTTCTCGTCATCGTCTGGTTAACCAGGCAAAACAAATTCTTGCTCATTTAACCCCGGAGTTGTGATCTATGGAATTATCCTCACTGACCGCCGTGTCCCCAGTCGACGGCCGCTACGGCGACAAAGTCAGCGCGCTGCGCGGTATCTTCAGCGAATTCGGTTTGCTGAAATTCCGTGTTCAGGTAGAAGTACGTTGGCTGCAAAAACTGGCCGCGCACGCAGCGATCAAGGAAGTTCCTGCTTTTGCTGCCGACGCAAACGGTTACCTTGATAAAATCGTCGCCGATTTCAGCTTAGAAGATGCAGAGCGCATCAAAACTATCGAACGCACCACCAACCACGATGTCAAAGCGGTTGAATATTTCCTCAAGGAAAAAGTCGCCGATATCGCCGAACTGCATGCGGTTTCCGAGTTTATTCACTTCGCCTGCACCTCTGAGGACATCAATAACCTGTCCCACGCGCTGATGCTGAAAACCGCTCGCGACGAAGTGATCCTGCCCTACTGGCGTAAGCTTATCGACGCAGTCAAAGACCTCGCGGTACAGTATCGCGATATCCCGCTGCTCTCCCGTACCCACGGTCAGCCGGCAACGCCGTCCACCATGGGCAAAGAGATGGCGAACGTCGCTTACCGTATGGAACGCCAGTATCGCCAGCTGAATCAGGTTGAAATCCTCGGCAAAATCAACGGCGCGGTCGGCAACTATAACGCCCACATCGCCGCCTACCCGGAAGTTGACTGGCATCAGTTCAGTGAAGAATTCGTGACCTCGTTGGGTATCCAGTGGAACCCGTATACCACTCAGATTGAACCGCACGACTATATCGCTGAGCTGTTCGACTGCGTCGCGCGTTTCAACACGATCCTGATCGATTTCGATCGTGACGTATGGGGCTATATCGCGCTTAACCATTTCAAACAGAAAACGATTGCTGGCGAAATTGGTTCCTCAACTATGCCGCATAAAGTTAACCCGATTGACTTCGAGAACTCCGAAGGCAACCTCGGTCTGGCTAACGCGGTAATGCAGCATCTGGCGAGCAAACTGCCGGTTTCCCGCTGGCAGCGCGACCTGACCGACTCCACCGTGCTGCGCAACCTCGGCGTAGGTATCGGCTACGCGCTGATTGCCTATCAGTCCACCCTGAAAGGTGTGAGCAAGCTGGAGCTGAATCAGGACCGTCTGCTGGATGAACTGGACCACAACTGGGAAGTTCTGGCCGAACCGATCCAGACCGTAATGCGCCGTTACGGCATCGAGAAGCCTTACGAGAAGCTGAAAGAGCTGACCCGCGGTAAGCGTGTCGACGCTGAAGGTATGCAGCAGTTCATCGACAGCCTGGCGCTGCCGGAAGATGAAAAAGTTCGCCTGAAGGCGATGACCCCGGCCAACTACATCGGCCGCGCAACCACCATGGTTGACGAACTGAAGTAAGCCCTCCGCCCCTCTTTCCTGCGGGAAAGAGGGTTTCATATCCGTTCGGTCCATTAAATCCAGACGTCGTTCACCGCGGTGCGCTCTCCACCTTCTTCCCCGGTATTCAACACGCCGCGCGGCTCTATCAGCATGAGTTTAGTTTCCGTTTGCGCCGAGGTTTTATGTTCGACGCCCCGCGGTACCACAATCATCTCTCCCGCCTGAAGCAGCAGATGACTATCGCGGAAATCCAGTCGCAACACTCCCTCCAGCACGATCAACGCCTCGTCCGTTTCTGGATGGTTATGCCAGATAAAGTCGCCAAGGATCCTGACTACTTTGAACTGATAGTCGTTCATTTCAGCCACTACCTTCGGCTGCCACTGCTCAGTGAACAGCCTAAATTTTTGCGCAATATTAATCGATTGGTACATAAGCAGACTCCTTGTGTTAAAGGCAGCCAGCATAGATAGGATATTGCCTGCAGAGATTGAACGATTGTGCAACTTGCAGCAATTTATGCGCGGACAAACTTCAGCCAACGGCCAGGAGAGAGGCCAAAGCGGCTGATAAACTGGCGGGTCATATGGCTTTGATCGGCAAAGCCCGCATGCGCTGCGATATCAGCCAGATTTTCCCCCGCCAGCATCCGCTGGCGGCAAAAGTCGAGCCGCCGCATCATCACATAACGCCAAGGGCTGGTGCCAAACAGCGCTCTGAAATCCCGGCTCAGGCTCCAGCGATCTTTGCCGCTCACGTTTGACAGCGTATCAAGCGTGATCTCCTGCGCAAAACAGGCATGGATATACTCTCGCGCCTTCTCTGCGGCGGAATAGTCAAAAGCCCGACGCCGATAACGCAGCCCACCGACAGCGGCCAGAGTCTGCGCCAGATCGTAAAGCGCGTCCTCCTCCTCGAGGGGGCGAACACGTCATTGACGTCTTTTAGTAACGGCAGCGCAGCGCGCAACAGTCTCGGATCGCTAGATATTCCTCCTGGAATAAATGGCAATGGCTTGCCACCCAGGATCTTCTGAATCAGCGAAGGCTCAATATAAACCATCCGATAGCGAAATCCCTCTTCGGTCCCCGCATCGCCGTCATGGACCTCATCGGGATGCAAAACCATCGTTCCACCTGGAAGGTTATGCTGCAGGCCACCACGATAATGAAAGCGTTGAACACCGGAGAGAGTCTGCCCAATAGCGTAAGTATCATGTCGATGAGGCTCATAACCATGGCCGCCGAAGAAGGCCTCGATACGCTCAATCTGGGTTGGCGACTGGGCCAATCGAACCCAATCACCACGCTTCTGTTGTGACATGATTTACACCCCTATGGCAGTATTGAAAACGACATCAGTTATATTACACAAAAAATTAACATTACCCAGTAGCTCTCCGCACTCATCCCGGTACTGGGCGTTTGCCAAAATTGCGCATAAAATGAATAAGATCCGCGTGATATCAGCAATCTGATAGCGCAGATAAGAGCAGCAGAAGCAGCCGTTTATAATCAGGTTGTGAAAATTCTTTATTTAACAGCCGTTTATACTAAAAGGCGTATAATTAGAGCTAAATTATTCAAATCATAAATGAAATGGAGAACTGGCATGCGCGTACTCGTGGTTGAGGACAACGCTCTGCTGCGTCATCACCTGAAAGTTCAGCTGCAGGAACTGGGCCATCAGGTAGATGCGGCGGAAGACGCAAAGGAAGCGGATTACTATCTGGGTGAACACATTCCGGACATTGCTATCGTTGATCTTGGCCTGCCGGATGAAGACGGGCTCTCGCTGATCCGTCGCTGGCGTAGTCACGATGTATCGGTGCCGGTGCTGGTGCTGACGGCGCGCGAAGGCTGGCAGGATAAAGTCGAGGTGCTCAGCGCCGGAGCAGATGATTACGTCACTAAGCCGTTCCATATCGAAGAAGTTGCGGCCCGCATGCAGGCTCTGCTACGACGTAACAGCGGCCTGGCATCACAGGTTATCTCCATTCCGCCGTTCCAGGTGGATTTATCGCGCCGCGAGCTATCGGTCAATGACCAGCCGATCAAGCTTACCGCTTTCGAATACACCATTATGGAAACCCTGATCCGCAATCGGGGTAAAGTCGTCAGCAAAGATTCGCTGATGCTGCAACTCTATCCCGATGCCGAACTCCGCGAAAGCCACACTATTGATGTGCTGATGGGTCGATTGCGCAAAAAAATCCAGGCCGAATATCCGCAGGATGTGATTACCACCGTTCGCGGCCAGGGCTATCTGTTCGAACTGCGCGGATGAAAGGGCTACTACGGCATATCTTGCCGCTGTCGTTACGCATCCGCTTTCTGCTGGCGACGGCCGCTGTGGTGCTGGTGCTGTCGCTATCTTACGGCATGGTCGCGCTGGTCGGCTATAGCGTGAGCTTCGATAAAACCACCTTCCGCCTGCTGCGCGGCGAGAGCAACCTGTTCTATATGCTGGCGAAGTGGGAAAACAATACCATTGACGTCGATATCCCCGAAAACCTCAATATGCAAAGCCCGACGGTAACGCTGATTTATGACGCTAACGGCCATTTATTGTGGGCACAGCGCGACGTGCCGTGGCTGGCAAAGCGCATTCAACCGGAATGGCTTAAAAATAACGGTTTTCATGAGATTGAAGCCGACGTTGATAGCAGCAGCATGCTGCAACACAACAACCTTGAAATTCAGCAGCAACTGGACGCCATCCGTGAAGAGGACGACGGCTCAGAGATGACCCACTCGGTGGCGATCAATATCTATCCGGCCACCAGCACCATGCCGCAGCTAAGTATCGTGGTTGTCGACACGATCCCGGTGGAGCTTAAGCGCTCCTATATGGTGTGGAGCTGGTTTATCTACGTGCTGGCAGCTAACCTCCTGCTGGTGATCCCGCTACTGTGGGTTGCGGCATGGTGGAGCTTGCGCCCTATCGAATCGTTGGCCAAAGAAGTACGCGAGCTGGAAGAGCATCACCGTGAAATGCTCAACCCAAACACCACCCGGGAACTTACGCGGCTGGTCAGTAACCTCAACCGCCTGCTGAAAAGCGAGCGCGAGCGCTATGACAAGTACCGTACAACGCTGACCGATTTGACCCATAGCCTGAAAACACCGCTGGCGGTAATGCAAAGCACTCTGCGCTCCTTGCGCGGTGAGAAACTGAGCGTCAACGAAGCAGAGCCGGTGATGCTGGAACAAATTAGCCGTATCTCACAGCAGATTGGCTACTATCTGCACCGTGCCAGCATGCGCAGCGGCGGTTCGCTGCTCAGCCGCGAACTGCACCCTATCGCTCCGCTACTCGACAGCCTGACCTCGGCGCTGAATAAAGTCTACCAACGTAAAGGCGTGAACATCACCCTTGATATCTCACCGGAAATTAGCTTTGTCGGCGAAAAAAATGACTTTATGGAAGTCATGGGCAACGTGCTCGATAACGCCTGCAAATATTGTCTGGAGTTCGTGGAAGTCTCCGTTCGCCAGACTAACGATAACCACCTGCATATTCTGGTGGAAGATGATGGTCCAGGGATCCCACAAAGCCTGCGCAACGCGGTGTTCGATCGCGGCCAGCGCGCCGATACGCTGCGCCCCGGCCAGGGCGTGGGCCTCTCCGTCGCTCGCGATATCGTTGAACAGTACGATGGTCGTATCCTGACTGAGGATAGTTTACTCGGCGGCGCCTGCATGGAAGTCATTTTTGGTCGTCAGATCCCCGAAGATAAAGAGAGCTAAACAGTCAGTTTTTTAACGGCGCCTGCATCATGCCGGTGCCGCATCCGTTATAATCCCTGACAGACACCTGCTGTGGAATATAAATATGGATTATCAATTAACGCTTAACTGGCCCGACTTTATTGAACGCTACTGGCAGAAACGCCCGGTAGTTCTGAAACGAGGCTTTGCTAATTTCGTCGATCCGCTAAGCCCGGACGAGCTGGCCGGACTGGCGATGGAAAGCGAAGTCGACAGCCGTCTCGTCAGCCATCAAGACGGTAAATGGCAGGTCAGCCACGGCCCGTTTGAGAGCTACGATCATCTGAGCGAGAACAACTGGTCGCTGCTGGTACAGGCGGTCAATAACTGGCATGAGCCGACGGCGGCGCTGATGCATCCGTTTCGCGCCCTGCCCGACTGGCGCATCGACGATCTGATGATCTCATTTTCCGTCCCTGGTGGCGGAGTCGGTCCGCATCTCGATCAATACGACGTGTTTATTATTCAGGGCACCGGTCGCCGTCGCTGGCGGGTGGGTGAAAAAGTGCCGATGAAGCAGCACTGCCCGCATCCGGACCTGCTGCAGGTTGACCCGTTTGACGCGATTATTGATGAAGAGATGGAACCGGGCGATATTCTCTATATTCCACCGGGATTCCCGCATGAGGGCTATTCGCTGGAAAACTCGCTCAACTATTCGGTCGGCTATCGCGCGCCTAACGCCCGCGAGCTGTTCAGCGGTTTTGCCGATTATATTTTGCAACGCGAACTGGGCAGCCAGCGCTACGCCGATCCGGATGTACCATCACGCAATCATCCGGCGGATATTTTGCCTGCCGAGCTGGATCGCCTGCGCGAGATGATGCTGGGGCTGATTAACCAGCCGGAGCACTTTAAGCAGTGGTTTGGCGAGTTTATTACCCAGTCCCGTCACGAGCTGGACGTTGCGCCGCCGGAGCCGCCGTATCAGCCGGATGAGATTTATGATGCCCTACAGCAAGGCGATAAGCTGTCGCGCCTCGGTGGCCTGCGCGTGCTGCGTATTGACGGCGAAGTGTTCGTCAACGGCGAGAAAATTAACTCCCCGCATCGCCCGGCGCTCGATGCTCTGGCAACCCACCTGACGCTGAACGCGAAGCACTTCGGCGATGCGCTGGAAGACCCGTCCTTCCTGGCCCTACTGGCCGCGCTGGTCAACAGCGGTTACTGGTTCTTTGAGGACTGAGTCGTCAGTTTGCCCGGTGGCGGCTAGCGCCTTACCGGGCCTACAGGACCGGACTCCGGGTTTAGCGTTTTGCCGTCAGCTCTGCGATACGCACAATCACCTGTACCGCTTTCTCCATGCCTTCGAGAGTCACAAACTCATGCTTACCGTGGTAGTTATAGCCGCCGGTGAACAGATTGGGGCACGGTAGGCCCATAAAAGAGAGCTGCGCGCCGTCGGTTCCGCCGCGAATCGGCTTCATTTCCGGCTCGATTTCGCAATCCACCATTGCCTGACGGGCAATCTCGACCACATGCGGATGGGCCATCACCTGCTCATGCATATTGTAATAGCTGTCCTCAATCACCAGCTCAATATAGCAATCCGGGTGCAGCCCTTTGCCGACCTTCTTGGCAATCTCCATCATTTTGCGCTTACGGGCTTCAAACTGCTTACGGTCAAAATCGCGGATGATGTAGTGCATATCCGCGCGATCGACCGTACCTTTGATGCTTGCCAGATGGTAGAACCCCTCGTAGCCTTCGGTGGTTTCCGGCGCTTCATCCGCCGGAACTTCGGCATGAATGCGCGTCGCCAGCGATAATGCGTTAACCATCACCCCTTTCGCGGTGCCTGGATGAACGTTATTACCCACGATCTTAATCGTCACCGACGCGGCGTTAAAGTTCTCGAACTCCAGCTCACCCACCCCGCCGCCATCGACGGTATAGGCCCAGCGCGCGTCAAACGCGGCAACGTCGAAATGCTTCGCCCCTTTGCCCACCTCCTCGTCCGGAGTAAAGGCCACGCGAATATCACCGTGGGGAATATCCTTCGCCTTTAACGTTGCCAGCGCGGTCATAATCTCAGCGATGCCCGCTTTATCGTCAGCGCCAAGCAGCGTTTTACCGTCAGTGGTAATCAGCGTCTGGCCGAGCAACTGGTGCAGTACCGGGAACATCACCGGCGAGAGCACCTCATCACCAATACCGAGAGCGATATCGCCGCCGCGGTAGTTTTCTACAATCTGCGGATTCACGTTCTTGCCGCTAAAGTCAGGGGACGTATCAACGTGAGAAATAAAGCCAATGGGCGGAATATCGCCCGCGACGTTAGCCGGCAGGGTGCCCATGACCGTTCCTTTGTCACTCAGCGTCACATTCACCAGTCCCATTTCTTCCAGCTGCGCCTGAAGCAGCCGTAACAGCTTCCACTGCCCTTCCGTACTCGGTACCTGACGCACGCCAGGCTTCGACTGCGTGTCCAAAGAAACGTACTGCAAAAAACGCTCAAGCAATTTATCCATGTAGCCACCCTCTTCTTTTGTGACAACATTATTGATAAGCCGGAAAAGACAAATATTGCGTCAGGTCATTTTTAGCCCGGCAAATGAGAATTTAATCCATTTCGAACGATAATGTTGTAAAGGTAGTTCATCGTGGCGCATCAATCATTGGCGATTACAATCGTTTGCCGTAGAATGCGTGCCCTTATTATTTTATGTGTAAAACCAAAGGTGGTTAACCACAAACCCCGCATCGGTAAGCTTTCCGCTGCGTCTACATGGGACAGAGTCAAAAATTGAATATACAACCGCGTTCGCGATCTCCGCTGGTCCAACTGGCTGGGATTCGCAAAAGCTTTGATGGTAAAACGGTAATATCCGACCTCAATCTGACCATCAACAACGGTGAGTTTCTCACCCTGCTTGGCCCCTCTGGCTGCGGTAAAACAACCGTTCTTCGGCTTATCGCCGGGCTGGAAAACGTCGATAACGGCCGAATCCATCTCGAAGATCACGACATCACCCATATTCCGGCGGAAAACCGCCATGTCAACACCGTCTTTCAAAGCTATGCGCTCTTTCCGCATATGACGGTGTTTGAGAACGTTGCCTTTGGCCTGCGCATGCAGAAAACGCCGGCAGCGGAAATCACCCCGCGCGTCCACGATGCCCTGCGGATGGTGCAGCTTGAAGAGTTCGCCCAACGTAAGCCGCATCAGCTCTCCGGTGGGCAGCAGCAGCGCGTCGCCATCGCCCGCGCGGTAGTCAATAAGCCGCGCCTGCTGCTGCTGGATGAATCTCTCTCCGCGCTCGATTATAAGCTGCGCAAGCAGATGCAAAACGAGCTAAAAGCGCTCCAACGTAAACTCGGTATCACCTTTGTTTTCGTGACCCACGATCAGGAAGAAGCGCTGACCATGTCCGACCGCATCGTGGTGATGCGTGATGGCAAAATTGAACAGGACGGCACGCCGCGCGAAATCTACGAAGAGCCGAAAAATCTGTTTGTCGCCAGCTTTATCGGCGAGATCAACATCTTCAACGCTACGGTCATTGAACGGATTGACGAGCAGCGGGTACGCGCCAGCGTCGAAGGTCGCGAATGCAACATCTACGTCAGCTTCGCCGTCGAAAAAGGCCAACGCCTCAACGTCCTGCTGCGCCCGGAAGATCTGCGCGTCGATGAGATCCACCACAGTAATGAAGCCGATGGCCTGATAGGCTATATCCGTGAACGGAACTATAAAGGCATGACGCTGGAATCGGTGGTCGAACTGGAAAACGGTAAGATGGTGATGGTCAGCGAATTCTTTAATGAAGACGACCCTGACTTTGACCACTCTCTTGACCAGAAAATGGCGATTAACTGGGTAGAAAGCTGGGAGGTTGTGCTGGCCGATGAAGAACACAAGTAAATTCCAGAATGTGGTGATCGCCACCATCGTGGGCTGGCTTGTGCTATTTGTCTTTCTGCCCAACCTGATGATTATTGGCACCAGCTTCCTGACTCGCGACGATGCCAACTTCGTCAAGCTGGTCTTTACGCTGGATAACTATGCGCGCCTGCTCGATCCGCTCTACTATGACGTGCTGCTGCACTCGTTAAATATGGCGCTGCTGGCGACGCTGGCCTGCCTGGTGCTCGGCTATCCTTTCGCCTGGTTTCTGGCAAGATTACCGGAGAAAGTACGCCCACTGATGCTGTTTCTGCTGATCGTACCGTTCTGGACTAACTCGCTAATTCGTATCTACGGGCTGAAAATTTTCCTCAGCACCAAGGGTTATCTCAACGAATTTCTGCTGTGGTTGGGCATCATCGATACGCCGCTGCGCATCATGTACACCCCCTCGGCGGTGATTATCGGCCTGGTCTATATTCTGCTGCCGTTTATGGTGATGCCACTCTACTCCAGCATCGAGAAGCTCGACCGCCCGCTGCTGGAAGCGGCGAAAGATCTCGGCGCCAGCAAGCTGCAAACCTTTATCCGCATCATCATTCCGCTAACCATGCCGGGCATTATCGCTGGCTGCCTGCTGGTGATGCTCCCGGCGATGGGGCTGTTCTACGTTTCTGACCTGATGGGCGGCGCGAAGAACCTGCTGATCGGTAACGTCATTAAGAGCCAGTTCCTCAACATTCGCGACTGGCCGTTCGGTGCGGCGACCAGCATTACGCTAACGCTGGTGATGGGCCTGATGCTGCTGATTTACTGGCGCGCGGCGCGCCTGCTCAACAAGAAGGTGGAGCTGGAATGATCGGTCGACTGCTGCGCGGCGGCTTTATGACCGCCATTTACGCGTACCTCTACATCCCCATTATTATTTTGATCGTCAACTCGTTTAACAGTTCGCGCTTTGGCATTAACTGGCAGGGGTTCACCACTAAATGGTATAGCCTGCTGATGAACAACGACAGCCTGCTGCAGGCGGCGCAGCACTCGCTGACCATGGCGATACTCTCGGCCACCTTCGCGACGCTTATCGGCTCGCTGACCGCCGTGGCGCTGTATCGCTATCGCTTTCGCGGCAAGCCGTTCGTCAGCGGGATGCTGTTTGTGGTGATGATGTCGCCGGATATCGTGATGGCGATTTCGCTGCTGGTGCTGTTTATGCTGATCGGTATTCAGCTCGGCTTCTGGTCGCTGCTGTTTTCGCATATCACCTTCTGCCTGCCCTTTGTGGTGGTCACGGTATTCTCGCGCCTGAAGGGCTTCGACGTGCGGATGCTGGAAGCGGCGAAAGATCTCGGCGCCAGTGAGTTGACTATTCTGCGGAAAATCATTTTACCGCTGGCGCTGCCTGCGGTGGCCGCAGGCTGGCTACTGAGCTTCACCCTGTCGATGGATGACGTGGTGGTCTCTTCGTTCGTGACCGGTCCAGGTTATGAAATCCTGCCGTTGAAAATCTATTCGATGGTCAAAGTTGGGGTATCGCCAGAGGTCAATGCGCTGGCGACCATTCTGTTGGTTCTGTCGCTGGTCATGGTGATTGCCAGCCAGTTAATTGCACGTGATAAAACTCAGGGGACGTTAAAATGAAAAAATGGTCACGCCACCTGCTCGCTGCGGGGGCTCTGGCAGTAGGTATGAGCGCCGCGCACGCGGACGATAGCAAAACGCTCTATTTCTACAACTGGACCGAGTATGTTCCACCGGGCCTGCTGGAGCAGTTCACCAAAGAGACCGGCATCAAGGTTATCTATTCGACCTACGAGTCAAATGAAACCATGTACGCCAAGCTCAAAACCTATAAAGACGGTGCCTACGATCTGGTGGTGCCATCCACCTATTTCGTCGATAAAATGCGCAAAGAGGGCATGCTACAGAAGATCGACAAAAGCAAGCTGACCAACTTCGGCAATCTCGATCCTGAAATGCTGAACAAACCGTTCGATCCAAATAACGACTACTCGATCCCATACATCTGGGGCGCGACGGCGATTGGCATCAATAGTGACGAGATCGATCCGAAGACCGTCACCAGTTGGGCTGATCTGTGGAAGCCCGAGTATAAGAGCAGCTTGCTGCTGACCGACGACGCGCGCGAAGTGTTCCAGGTCGCGTTGCGTAAACTGGGCTACTCCGGCAATACGACCGACCCGAAAGAGATTGAAGCAGCCTATAACGAGCTGAAAAAGCTAATGCCAAACGTGGCGGCGTTCAACTCGGATAACCCGGCGAACCCGTATATGGAAGGCGAAGTCAACCTCGGCATGGTGTGGAACGGCTCTGCATGGGTGGCGCGCCAGGCCGGTACGCCGCTGGAAGTGGTATGGCCGAAAGAAGGCGGCATCTTCTGGATGGATAGCCTGTCGATCCCGGCAAACGCCAAAAACGTCGACGGCGCGCTGAAGCTGATCAATTTCCTGCTGCGCCCGGAAGTGGCGAAACAGGTGGCGGAAACTATCGGCTACCCGACGCCAAACCTCGCCGCGCGTAAGATGCTAAGCCCGGAAGTCGCCAACGATAAATCGCTCTACCCGGACGCCGATACGATTCAAAAAGGTGAGTGGCAGAACGACGTCGGCAGCGCCAGCACCCTGTATGAAGAGTATTATCAGAAGCTGAAAGCGGGTCGTTAATCGCACCAGCCTGCCGGGCTTCGGTTAAGTTTAATACCCAAAATAGTTCGAGTTGCATCACGGCGGCAACTAAACGCATCCCCGGGAGCGTACAAACAGTACGTGACCGGGGTAAGTGCAGGCAGCCAACAAAGATGCGGCTTGAAATATGACGGGTATTAATGTGTTACAAGGATAAGTACACATGAAACAAGACGGCAAAGTCCTTTATTATATCTTCCTCAGCATTGGCATCGTGCTGATGCTCATCTCCGCTGCTATTTTTTATTATCAATATCGCTCTACCAGCAACGTTATCCATACCACCGGCGTGATTGTTGATACCGAATGGCGCAGAGGTAACCCTAATGCAAAAGGTACGAAACGCAACAAGGCGACCTGGCGTCCCGTTGTCGCCTTTCGCCCGACGCCGGATTACACGCTCATTTTTAAATCAAAGAGCGGAAATTCCCTTTATGAAAACAGCGAGGGAGAAACCGTCGATGTTATTTATCCACCCGGACAACCGCATCAGGCCAGAATCCATAGTCCGTGGATGAACTTTTTTAAATGGGGTTTTTTAGGTCTGATTGGCATCATTTTTACTGCGGGTAGCCAGCTTATTCGCCCTTGCGTTAAAAAGAAGCAGAGGATAGTTCAGTGAGGTCGTTAATTATCCTGTTGTTCTGCCTTTCGATTTTTCATCCAGGCTTCGCCGCACCGATGCCGGCAATTGAAGGGTATCTTACGGATACCACCCATACACTTTCCAGCAAGCGCGATATTATCCAGCGCGCTGAGCTGTTCAAACAGCAAACCGGGATTGCGCCGTTTATTCTGCTGACGACGCAAGAGGATATCACGTCGATAAATAAAGCCCTGCTGCTACAGTCAGTAAAACCATTGGCTGACGAAAATCAGGGCTTCCTGCTGCTGATTATCACTACCGACAGCCGCCAGATTGAACTGATTGGCGACCCGAAAGTACAGTCACGCCTACGGGACAGTCACGCGGCCTTAATCATTGAGAATCACACCCTCGCCTACTGGCAGAATAGTCTGTGGTTCCAGGGACTCAATACCGCGCTGGACGTATTACAGGCGGCGCTATTACAGCAGCCCACGCCGCCGCTCACCTGGTATGCTTCGTCGGATGCGCCCAACAAGAACGATTTGCCCGGCCATCCGCTCGGCTTCCTCTTCTGGATACTGGCGTTTATGGCCTTCACATGGTGCTTCCGCTTCACCACCCGCTGGCGCTATGCGCTGAAGTTCACGCTGGCCATGACGATAGCCAATCTCTTTTATCAGGCCCTGTGCCTGTTCTTAAGTCATAGCGGCTTCTCACTGCACAAAATTGCTCCGCTATGGGCGGTGCTTATCGGCTTCTGTACTTTTCTGGCCACCTGGCTATGGACGCGTAAAAGGCGCGAAAAGTAGAAATACCGGCATTTCAGCACAGCGGACCGGTTTTACGCTGACTGAAATCCGGTATTGTTTCAGCTATTTCTGACGCAGACGACCATGCGCATCGGCGGCATACAGCGCGGCGCAGATGCGCTGCGGCGTAACAGGATAGGGTTCATTATGCATGGTCTCCCCCTCCTGACACGACGCCTGTGCTACCGCCATCAATTCAGCATGGGTCGCTTTCTCCAGGCCAATTTGCGCCAGCGTAGTCGGCAAGCCGATGGATTCGCAGAAAGCGTAAACTCGATCGATTAACGCCGGATCGCGATCGGTGAGCATCAGCATCGCCAGGGTACCAAAGGCGACCTTCTCGCCATGCCAGTAATCATGAGTGGCGGGCAGCACGGTCAATCCGTTGTGGATCGCATGCGCCGCCGCCAGACCGCCGCTTTCAAATCCCAATCCAGACAGCAGCGTGTTGGCTTCCACTACGTGCTCCAGCGCTGGCGTGACCTGCTGCTGTTCGCAGGCCGAGCGAGCCAGTACGCCGTAGCGCAACAGCGTGTCGAAGCAAAATTGCGCCAGCTGATACGCGGTGATCGGACCGGGGCGCGAGGTCATATTCCCGGCCCCTTTAATTCGGCAATCCTCCGCCTCAAACCAGGTCGCCAGCGCATCGCCCATCCCTGAAACCAGAAAACGCACCGGCGCATTGGCGATAACCTGCGTATCCACCAGCACCAGCGTCGGATTCTGCGGGATCATCATATAGCGCTTGAACTGCCCTTGCTGGGTATAAATCACCACTAAAGAACTGCAGGGCGCATCGGTTGATGCCAGGGTAGGGATTATCACGATGGGCAGCTTCAGCGCCGCGCCGGTGGCCTTCGCCGTGTCCAGCGTTTTCCCGCCGCCCATGGCGACAATCATCTGTGCGCCAAACTCTTCGGTCAGCGCAGAAATCCGCGCAATTTCTTCATCACAGCACTCGCGATTAAAAATCTCAATGTGATAGTCAATTTTCCCGGCAAGCGTCCGCGCAACATCATCGCCAATCAGCGCAGCGACGGTGGGATCCTGCAAAATAAACGCTCGCTGCCCAAGTCGGCCCAACTCTTCCGCCAGGCACTGCTCAATCGCTCCCGCTCCCTGAACATAGCGCCCGGGGAATATTGCTGTTGTCAGCATCTCAGTGTTCCTTTTCAGAGTAATAAGAGCAGACAGGCTCCGCTCTTATATTGACTTAAGCGTGTTGGCGCAGAGCGTCGGCAATTAAGCGCGCTTCTTTCGCCGGGTCTTCCGCATGGGTAATCGCAGAGCCCACAATCACCACGTCCGGTTTTAATGCCGCGTAGGAAGCAATCGTTTTGCTGCTGATGCCCCCGGCGACGGCGATTTTGGCATGGCGCCGGTGCTCAATCATCACCGCCAGGTCGTCAATCGGTTTACGCCCCGCGGCCTGCTGGTCGGTACCGGTGTGGACCGCCAGCATATTGGCGCCGGCATCTTCAAGCTGGCGCACGCGCGCCGGAAGGTCATCAACGCAAATCATATCGACCACCACCTGCTTACCGAAATCTTTCGCCGCCATAATGCAGGACTGAATGGTCAGAATATCCGTTACGCCCAATACCGTGACATATTCAGCGCCAGCGTTAAATGCCATTTCAGATTCAAAATAGCCACCATCCATAATTTTGGCGTCAGCCAAAACTTCTTTATGCGGATATTTTTCTTTAATGGCTTTTATCGCGTGGCATCCTTCACGAATTAAAAAGGGTGTCCCCACCTCAATAATATCAATATCCTTCTCAACTTTATCAATAAAAACCAGCGCTTCGCTTAAGGTCATTTCATCAATAGCCAGCTGTAATTTCATGTTAATTCCCCTGTGATTATTCAAGATTGGCGTGCAGCGCAAAACCTTTGGTTAATAGATGGCCGTTCATTTCTGCCAGACGTAAAATCAGGGTATCGCCGAGCAGCAATACGCTCTCTTCAAACATGCTGCCGCCGGGCAGCACGCCTTTAACGTTATCCGGGCCGTCCGGCAGCTTGTCGGTATAGGCCGGCAGCTTCACCGTGACGTTCGCCAGCTGGCCTAAGGTTGATTCTGGAAAGATGCTTAACAACGCAATTTTACCGCCCAGGCTACGGGCCTTTTTGGCGACCTGAATCAGTGAACCGGTTTCACCGGATGCGCTGGCAAGCAGCAGCAAATCGCCTTCCCGCAGCGCGGGGGTTACGACGTCACCAACAATATGCACGCTTATACCGATATGCATCAGCCGCATCGCAAACGCTTTAAGCATCAACAGCGAACGCCCGGCCCCATAAACAAATACCGCAGGGGCTTCACTAATTAGCTGCTCCAGATGCTGTACATCATCGGCATTCACTTTTTTAAATAGCTGATGCAGATCGCAGCTGGCCTGAATGACGTTATTTACTGAGTTCATTATCTTCCCTCCCGAACGGGCAATAACTCATCATGAATATCCAGCATGGACATAATTTCATCGACATAGCTGTCAACGTTGCCCAAAAAATGAAAACGCTGCGGGTCTTCTTGATAGCTCTGATAAACCGGTTTATTAAAGACGATCCCCAGCCGTGGATTCTCTTTTACCGTGGCAAAGCGTATTTTCGGCAATTGTGGATAATGTTTATTTTTCACCACCGTCAGTTGACCGTTCTCTTCATAGACCGAACAGCTCATACCGTGATAATACTGAACGGGTTCGTAGTGGATCGCACAGGGGACATAGGCCAGATTGCTGAATACTAGCGGACCGTCACCAATATTAATTGCGCAGTGGCCATAATTTGGCGGCACAATGATGCTTTGCCCGGCCTTAACGACGGCGATAATAATGTCATCTACCGCTAAATCTTGTGGTTCAACGGAATAATCTGGTGATTTTTGCAGAACATAGGCCGCCGTACCGCTGATGACTTCATACACCTCAGGGTGCGTATTCTTACCGCTCTCATTAATGCCATGATAATGACCGCTGGTTTTCTTACGCTCCTGGCCTATAAGCCCGGAGAGAACAATCGTAATATCGTAGCGATACTTATCAACCTCCAGTAGCTTTTCATCCTCAGGGAAGGCAATCCCCCGATAAACATCATAAACCAGGGTATCTTTTTTCTCTTCGCTAAATTCCCAGAGTAATCCCGCCATCTGCCCGGCTTTTTTTCGGCCATAGCCTAAATAATTCAACGGTGCCTTAAGAGCCATAACCTCATCGGTATCCAACCACAGGGGAATACCGCTATGCGTAAGTAATTTCATAGAACCTCCTTTAAGAGTGAACAGTGTGAAGTACAGCCTTTTCCTGCTGCGCCTTAACGGCGCGAATTTCTTCTTTTAAACGGTCGGATTTCATGCCAAAAACGCTTTGAATATTCTGTCCAACCTCAACAATTCCCGATGCGCCTAATTGTTTAAGCCTGTTCTTATCCACAATAGCTTTATCGACAACATCAATACGCAGTCGCGACATACAGGCTTCAATGCTGCGCATATTCTCTAATCCACCGTAGGCGGCAATAATGTTGGTGATTAGCGCATCCGATTTCACATCCGCGCTATTACCGTTTTCTGCCGGTATTTTTTCACGCCCCGGAGTGAGTAAATTCCAGCGTTTAATTGCCCAGCTAAACAGGAAGTAATAAACCGCGCCCATCACCAGACCGACCGGAATCACCATGTACCAGTTGCCGCCGCGCGGCAGTACGCCAAAAAATAGGTAGTCAATTAAACCGCCGGAGAACGACAGGCCAATGTGAACGCTGAACAATTCCATCAGCAGGAACACCACCCCGGCAAGCACGGCATGAATGCCGTAGAGCACCGGTGCAACGAACAGGAACGAGAACTCCACAGGTTCAGTAATGCCGCAGACGATAGAAGTAATCGCGCCGGAGAGCATAATGCCTTTTACCCGCGCCTTATTTTCGTCATCAGCGCAGCGATAAATCGCCAGGGCAATAGCCGGGATACAGAACATCTTGATTGGCGTCAGGCCGGCCATAAAGGTCCCGGCGGTGAGCGGCACCTGGTCTTTTAACTGCGCGAAGAAAATCAGCTGATCGCCGTGAACCACCTGCCCGGCTTTATTAACGTATTCGCCAAACTGTAACCAGAAGGTCGGCCACCAGACATGGTTTAAACCAAAAGGAATCAGCAGGCGCTCTACGAAACCAAACAGGAAAGCGGAGAACCCAAGGCCGGAGTTCATCATGGTATTAGACAGGCCATTAATCGCATGCTGCACCGGAGGCCAGATGATTGCCATAACCAAACCAACAAACAGCGCCGCGAAGGAGGTAATAATTGGCACAAAGCGCTTGCCGGAAAAGAATTCCAGCCAGGAAGGCAAGCTTATCTGGTAATAACGCTTATAGAGCCATGCGGCGATAATACCGATAACAATCCCGCCAAAAACCCCCGTTTGTAGCGATGGGATCCCCAGCACAAAGGTATAATCGCGCACCTGAGATACCGATTCGGCGGTAATACCTAAAAACTGCCCGATGGTGACATTCATTATCAAAAATCCGACTATCGCCGATAGCCCGGCAATACCCTGATCGTTTGACAATCCCACCGCTACGCCGACGGCAAATAACAACGGCAGATTGGCAAATATGATCCCCCCGGCCTCCGACATAAGTTTTAATGTGTGAACTAGCCAATTTGCGCCAAGAAAAGGCAGCTGCGCCACAATATTGGGATCCTGTAAGCTGGTACCAAATGCCAATAAAATCCCTGCCGCCGGTAACATCGCAATAGGAATCATTAGCGAGCGACCAATACTTTGCAGCTTTTGCAATAAATTAAATTTTTCCATTCCGCAACTCCTGATGATCGTTGAACGTCATTTCGCCCGAAATATTTTTTTGCTTTCGCAACTCTGACTAACGCGTTTACTCCAGGCTGCGAATAGACTGATTATTTGCCGTAGAATGCTTTTTAAAAACTGTAATAAGCCACACTTATTACTTCCGGTTTTAGCCAAAAACAGGAAGTACTTTGAACACAATCACACTTAAAGCCGCCATTCCTGCATAAAATAGGAAAAAAATCCTTTTATGGAGCGGAAAACTGATGGCGAATATCGAAGATCACTTCCGCAAATTGTACGCACGCTACGGCGTCGGCCAGGATATGCCGGTCCAGGTGCAACAAATTGCCGAGTTGTTCGATTGTTCAATAAGAAATGCGCGTATTACCCTCACGCGGATGCAGCAGGAAAACTGGATAGAGTGGCAGCCCCAGCGCGGTCGGGGTAAGCAATCGATATTGCGTCTGCTGATCGCACCGGATACGTTAATCAACCAGAATATTGAGCAGATGATTGCCCATTTTGACTATGGCAACGTGCTGAAATTTATTGGCAATGAAAAACAGGCCCTGAATCGAATTATTCAATATCGCTTCGGTGCCCAGGAAAATAATAGCGAAACCCGCGTTCGCATTCCCTATTATCGCGATATTGACCGGCTCAATCCCCTGCACCCGCTGCGGCGTACGGAGCGACATCTGGTTCGTCAGTGTTTAAGCGGTCTGACCCGCTATGACGGCGTTCAGGGAAAAATTGTCCCGGATATCGCTCATTACTGGACTCACAACGAGCAGGCCACCCGCTGGGAGTTCTATATAAAATCAACGGCCCATTTTTCCGACGGCGAACGGCTCAGCGCACCTCTGTTGGCGCGCTGTCTGAACGCCGCCAGCCAGAGCCCCTGGTTTGCTGCCCTGTTTAGTGATTTATCCGCCATTTACGCTGCCGATGAATACCGGCTGGTGGTCGAAACATCTGTCTCAATGAACCGGCTTGACTGCCTGCTGGCGACCCAGGCGGCTCTGATTTTCGACCTGCGGGACAGCGAAATGCGCTGTAGCGGCCCCTTTCGCATTCAGCGGCACCAGGGCAACTTTCTGACGCTCCATCGCAATGAGCATTATCATCAGGCCCGGCCAATGCTCAATGAAATCAACATCTTCACCTGGGCACCGGAGAGCATTAGCATGAGTTTTATCCCGGTGTTACACGGAGAGCAGGCACTGGATACCCGCCCGCTTAGCGAGCGGCAGCTGGAAAAAGGGAGTTGCTTTGTGCTGGTGGATAACGAAGGGCTTTTCGCTGACGATGTCGGCAGGCGTTTTCTCAATCACGTGCTGCAACCCATGGCGCTGCTCGATCGCACTAATCTTCCACAAGAGTACGCCAACATCCTGTCGATTGCGCAAGGGTTACTGCCAGAATGGAATCACCGACGGGTCGATTTCGGCAATATTCCACTACCGTTTACTGCTCACCGCCAGGTGTCGATTGCCACTTTCGGCCAGCCAGAGCTTGTCGAGCTTGCGCAGGCCATGGCCGACATCCTGCGTGGGCATCATTTTCAATGCACCGTGCACGTTTACACTTTTGAAGAATTTACGATGGGGAACGCGCAGAGCGCGGATATCTGGCTCACTAATTTTATGCTGGATACGCTTTCCAGCCCGGCTTTCCTGGACTGGCTGGCCTCGTCTCCCGTCTTTCGCCATTTGCCGGAAAAAGCGCAGCAGGATCATCGGGCGCTTATCCAGCATATTCTCAATGAGGCCGACGACGTTGCCCATCAGCGCATCAACGAACACTTTCATCAGCTCACTCATCAGCGGTGGATTATTCCGCTATTGCACCACTGGATGGAGTTCGCTAACGAAAATTCGTTTACCTGGCGCGATTTGAGCACCCTGGGCTGGCCCGATTTTAGCCAGCTGTGGCTATAGTGTAGGGTTACGCTCTAAGCGGGTGGATCCTTGATTTAACCAGCGCTTCCTCAACGTCAAAATCCGCCAGCGGGTAGTTGGTCGCCACCAGATAAAATCGGCCATCTTGCGCCGGGTATTCATGTACGTTGTAGTTCACCATTTTTGGCTGCGCGGAGGCGGAATCTGTATTGGCGGCGTAACGCTGAACCGGCGCTGAGTATTTCGAACGGACCTGGAGAGAGTGGGTTTTGATATCGCGGTAGGTTTCACCGTGATGTTCGTCGCCGAGGATAAGGTAGTCAACATACTCAGTGGCCATGGTTATATTCCTTCTCTGTTACCTGAGTTAAGGAACATGCCATAAATGAATATTTGATAATGCCTCGTTAGTCACAATGTTACTTTTTTGTGAAGGGAAACAGCATTAAAAGCTCCCGGAGGCGGTGCTGCGCACCTGTCCGGGCTACCCGACCACGTAGGCCCTGTAGCCCGGGAGGGGGGAAAGGACTACAGCAGCGCTTTCGCTTTCGCGACGACGTTGTCAACGGTGAAGCCAAACTCTTCAAACAGCAGCTCTGCCGGAGCAGACTCACCGAAGGTGGTCATACCAACAATCGCGCCGTTCAGGCCCACGTATTTGAACCAGTAGTCAGCGATGCCCGCTTCCACTGCTACGCG